>NZ_JAVDXV010000001.1:0-980842 GCF_031458115.1 Roseateles asaccharophilus
CCCTCGGCCCGCGTGTCGGGGGACCCCGGGTTGACGCGGTCTTGGGCCCTCCCGTTGCGGTGCTTGGTGTGGGTTTTGCCCCCCGCTTTCGGGGGGGGGCGGCCCCCCCGGCCCCCCCGCGCCAGGTCGGCCGTCATGCCGCGCGCGAGATGCTCGGCGCGCGCGCGGCCCGCGGCCAGCAGATAGACCGTCACGGCCAGCAGCAGGCTCAGCAGCGTGCCGCCTATCTGTATGCCCATGCCCGACAGGCCGATCAGCTGCCGGGCCGCGGTCTGCGACAGCGCGGCCTGCAGCTGGAACTGCCGGCCGGCGATGTCGAACAGTCGGGTGTCGGCCATGGGCGCTTCGTCCAGCGTGTAGTCGTCCACGTCGCCGGTCGGCAGCATGGCGCCGGCATGGGCCGCCAGCAGCGGCATGAACTGGCCGTCGACCTGGCGCACCGACAGCTTCAGGTCCAGCAGCGTGGCGGCCTGCGCGGCCACGCCGTCCAGCAGCTCGCTGGCCACCAGCGGCGCGTACAGCAGGCCCAGCAGCGCCGCACGGCGCTTCTCCGGCGTGCCGGGGTCGTAGCCGTCCTGGTAGACCGGCACCAGCAGCAGGAAGCCTGGCCCCTTCAGCGGGGCCTGGATCAGCGGCGTGGGACTGGACAGCGTGGTCTGCCCACTGTCGATGGCCTGCTCTATGGCCTGGCGGCGCACCGGCTCGGCGCCCGAGTCCAGCCCCCAGGCGGGCAGGTTGTTGCTGGGCGGCGCGATCTGCGAGACGACGTACAGCACCGGTTCTGACCCCGAGCCGTGCACGCGGAACTCGGTGCCGTCGTCACGGCGCTGCGCGGCGACGAAGGCCGGCAGCGCGCTGCGCTCCACGCGCTCGATGAAGCCGAAGCCGCGCACGCCGGGGAACTCGCGGGCCAGGTCGCGCGACGCCACATAGGCAGCGAACGCGCTGCGCTTGAGGCGGCCATCGGTCGCCGCCATGGCGCCGCGCGCACCCTTCAGGCCGTACACGGGCATGGACAGGCGCTTGACGAGGTCGGCCTCCAGCCGCTCGATCTGGCGGTCCTGCAGGCCGCGCGCTTCGTCGCGTGCATTGCGTTGCTGCCAGATCACGGCGCCGGCGGTCAACGCAAGGCCCAGTGACAGCACGACGGCCGCGGCCACCCACGCGGTCGGGCTGACCATCTCGGGACCGGTGTAGCCGTCTCCTATGCGCAAGCTCGTCTCTTTCTGGTGGCTGGCGTTGCGGGCCATTGAAGCATGTCCGGGCGGCCGCGTCAGCCCTGCAGCGCACAATCGGGCGGCCATGAACCTGCACCTCATCCAGGCCCGCGCCAACCGCCTCGCCAACCGCCGCCTGCTGGGGGCCGTGGCCACGTTGTCCGATGCCGACTTCCACGCGCCGCGCACCGGATTCTTTCCCAGCCTGGCGGCGACGCTGAACCACGTGCTGGCCGTGGATCACTACTACATCGCCGCGTTGCACGGCGAGGTGGACATGGTGCAGCGCTGGTCGCGCTACGAGCCGTCGACCACCGCGGCGGCGCTGGCGCGGCGCCAGGACGACAGCGATCTGCGCCTGATCGCGTTCTGCGAGGGGCTGCAGCCTCAGGATGACGAACGCGTCATCACGTTCGACCGCGGCGAAGGCCTCGCCACGGGCCCGCGCGACCCGCTGGGGCGGGTGCTGGCGCACCTGTTCATGCACCAGACCCACCACCGCGGCCAGGTGCACGCGATGCTGTCCGGCACCGCGGTGAAGCCACCTCAGCTGGACGAGTTCATCATGCTGGGCGACGCGGCGAACCGCCGCGTCGACATGGCGGCGCTGGGTTGGTCCGAGCCGGTCTGAGCCTCGGCCTCAGAGCTCGGCCACGCCCTTCACGCGCACCGGCAGCGTGACCGGCTGCGCCACCACCTCCACCGCGCGGCCGTGGAAGCGGTCCAGCAGCGTCTGCCACTGCTTCTTCACCGCCACGACGTTGGCATGCTTCACATGGCCATAGCCGCGGATCTTCTCGGGCAGACGGGCCAGCTCGACGGCGGTGTTCAGGTTGTCGGCAGTCAGTGAGGCCAGGATCTCATCGACCAGTTGTTCGTAGTCGACGATCAGCTGGCGCTCCATGCGGCGCTCGTCGGTCTTGCCGAAGAGGTCCAGCGCGCCACCGCGCAGGCCCTTGAACTTCGCCAGCCACTTGAAGGCGGTGAAGGCCCAGCTGCCCAGCTCTATCTTCTTCGCGCGGCCGTCGGCGCCGGGCTTGGCGAGCAGCGGCGGCGCGACGTGGAAGCTCAGGGACTCCCAGTTCTCGAACTGGTCCTTCATCGCGGCCATGAAGCGGCCGTCGGTGTACAGGCGCGCAACCTCGTACTCGTCCTTGATGGCCAGCAGCTTGGCGTAGTAGCGGGCGACGGCCTGGGTCAGGCGCTGGCCTTTGCCGAGCTGCGCCTCCGCGGCGCGCACACGGTCCACCAGCGCGCGGTAGCGGGCGGCGTAGGCCGAGTCCTGGTAGTCGGTCAGGAACTGAGCACGCCGCTCGATCAGGCCGTCAGGCCCGTCGAGCTGGTCGAAGTTGAAGAGCTTGACGACGTTGACGTCGCCGGCCAGCCTAGGAATGGCATCCGGCGCGGCGATGGCCAGGCGGCCCAAGGCAAAAGCAGTCTTGTTGTTCTCCACGGCTACGCCGTTCAGTTCGATGGCGCGCATCAGCGCGGCCTCGCTGACGGGGATCAGCCCGCGCTGCCAGCAGGCGCCCAGCATGATGATGTTGCTGGGCAGCGTGTCGCCCATCAGGCGCTGCGAGATGTCTTGCGCGTCGATGGTGTTTAACAAGCCCCTCGTCTGCGAGTACGCAGCCGGCCCCCCGAGGGGGCCAAGCCCTTCTTGGGAGCGGCCCGGCGAAGGGCTTGAGGCCTCCTGCTCGCCGACAGCGAACTTCATCTTGGCCAGCAGCGAGTCGCCCTGCAGCGACGCGTCCGGGTTGCGCACGAAACCGGCGGTGGGCAGCTCATGCGTGTTGGCGAGGATGACCGTGCGGCCGGCCTTCACCGTGCCCAGCGCGTCGGGTGATGCGCCCACCACCATGTCGCAGGCCAGCAGCACGTCAGCCTGCTGGGTGTCGATGCGCACCTGGTTCAGCAGGTCCAGCGTGGGTGCCACGCGCACGAAGCTCAGCACTGCGCCGCCCTTCTGCGCGAAGCCCATGAAGTCCAACACCGAGGCCTGCTTGCCCTCCAGATGGGCCGCCATCGTGACCAGCGCACCAACGGTGACGACACCCGTGCCGCCCACGCCGGTGACCAGCATGTCGAACGGGCCCGTCCAGTTCCAGGCCGCGGGTGGCCGGATGGCGGCGATCTCGCGGGCCAGGTCTTGCGCGGTGTAGCTGGCGCCGGCCTTTTTCTTCAGCACGGGCTCGTGCACCGACACGAAGCTGGGGCAGAAGCCGTTCACGCAGGAGAAGTCCTTGTTGCAGCTGGATTGCTCGATGGCGCGTTTGCGGCCCCAGTCGGTCTCCACCGGCACCACGCTCAGGCAGTTGGACGCGACGCCGCAGTCGCCACAGCCTTCGCAGACCGCCTCGTTGATGAAGATGCGCTTGGGCGGGTCGACGAATTCCTTCTTCTTGCGGCGGCGGCGCTTCTCGGCGGCGCAGGTCTGGTCGTAGATCAGCACCGTCACGCCTTCGATGTCGCGTAACTCGCGCTGCACGGCGTCCAGCTCGCTGCGGTCGTGGAAGGTCGTGCCGGCCGGGAACAGGCCGTGATGGCCGTCGTACTTGCCGATCTCGTCGGACACGACGACGAGGCGCTTCACGCCCTCGGCCTCCACCTGGCGCGCGATCTGCGGCACGCTGGTCTGGCCGTCCACCGGCTGGCCGCCGGTCATCGCGACGGCGTCGTTGTAGAGGATCTTGTAGGTGATGTTGGTGCGCGCGGCGATGGCCTGGCGGATGGCCAGGTAGCCCGAGTGGTAGTAGGTGCCGTCGCCCAGGTTCTGGAAGACGTGCTTCTCCTTCGTGAACCTGGAGTGCGCCGCCCAGTCCACGCCCTCGGCGCCCATCTGGATCAGCCCGGACGTGCCGCGCTCCATCCAGCTCGCCATGAAGTGGCAGCCGATGCCGGCCAGCGCGCGCGAGCCTTCGGGCAGCTTGGTGGACGTGTTGTGCGGGCAGCCCGAGCAGAAATAGGGCTGGCGGCGCACGGCGTCGGCGGCGTTGCTCAGCAGCTGCGGCGTCAGGAAGTCCACCACCAGATGGCGGCGGTCCAGCGCCGGGTTCAAACGCGCCAGCCAGTCGGCGACCGTGCCCATGATGCGGCTGGGGCGCAGTTCGCCCAGGGCGCTCAGCACCGCGCAGCCGTGCTCGTCCGTCTTGCCGACGACGCGCGGGCGCTGGAAGTCGGGCAGGTGGTACAGCAGCTCCTTGATCTGGCGCTCGACGACCGGGCCCTTTTCCTCGATGACCAGCACGTCGGTCAGGTTGGCGCAGAACTCGGTGATGCGCGTGGGTTCCAGCGGGAACACCAGGCCCACCTTGTAGACGCGCACGCCGGCCGCGGCCAGCGCGTTGGGGTCCAGGTCCAGCCGGCGCAGCACTTCCATGAAGTCGTAATGCGCCTTGCCCACGGTCACGATGCCCAGCGTGGCGGCCGGGCTCGTGACGATGTGCTTGTCGATGCTGTTGACCTTGGCGAAGGCCTTCACCGCCTCGATCTTGTGCGCCAAGCGCGACTCCAGTTCCAGCGACGGCAGGTCCACCGCGCGGATGTGCAGGTTGGTCGGGGCCGTGAAGTCAACGCTGTGCTCGAAGTCCAGCGCCACGGCGTCCAGGTCCACCGTCATGCCGCTCTCGACGACTTCCGAGATCGCCTTGAAGCCCACCCACGCGCCCGAGAAGCGCGACAGCGCCCAGCCGTACAGGCCGAACTCCAGGTACTCGGCCACGTTGGCCGGGTGCACCAGCGGCATGCTCCAGGCCTGCAGCGCCTGGTCGCTCTGGTGCGGTGTGCTGCTGGACACGCAGCCGTGGTCGTCGCCGCAGACGACCAGCACACCGCCTTGCGTGCTCGTGCCGTAGACGTTGCCGTGCTTCAGCGCGTCGCCGGAGCGGTCCACACCAGGCCCCTTGCCGTACCACATGGCGAACACGCCATCGACGGTGCGCTGCGGGTCCAGCGCCACGCGCTGCACGCCGAGGCAGGCGGTGGCGGCCAGGTCTTCGTTGATCGCGGGCAGGAACTCGATGTGCGCCGCGTCCAGGAACTCCTTCGCCTTCCACAGCTGCTGGTCCACCATGCCCAGCGGGCTGCCGCGGTAGCCGGACACGAAGCCGGCCGTGTTCAGCCCGGCGCGCTCGTCCTGCTTCTTCTGCGCCAGCAGCAGCCGCACCAGGGCCTGCGTGCCGGTCAGGAACACGGCGCCGCCGTCGGCCGCGAGGTTGTCGCTGAGCTGGTAGGAACGCAGGGCAGGGGTATCGGGCATCGGGGTCTCCTCGGGCGGGAAATTCTTCCCCTGTCACGACGGAAGAACTTGCCTCATTGCCGGTGAATGGCCGGTCGAATGAGATGATTCTTCTCCAAAGAGGTATTTCATGGAAATAAATGAACTCGACCGTGCCAGTCTGCAGATCCTGGAGGCGCTGCAGGCCGATGCGCGGCTGTCCACGCAGGCGCTGGCCGAGCAGGTGGGCTTGTCGGCCACGCCGGTGTGGCGGCGCGTGAAGGACATGGAGGAGCGCGGCGTCATCCGGGGCCAGGTGGTGCTGGTGGACCGCGAGAAGGTGGGCTTGTCCATCTGCGTGCTGGCCAACGTGAGCCTGGTGCGGCACAGCGAGGGCGCGGTGGAGCAGTTCGAGCGGCTGGTCGGCACGCGCCGCGAGATCATCGAATGCCATGCCATCACCGGCGAAGCCGACTACGTCATCAAGGTCGTCGCCGCCGACATGAAGGCCTACGACCTGTTCCTGCAACAGCACATCTTCAAGCTGCCCGGCGTGGCCAGCGTGCGCAGCAACGTGGTGCTGCGCGAGGTGAAGTACGAAACGGCGCTGCCGGTGGGCTAACCTTCAGCCGTCCTCACCTACTGCTGCCCATGGACTCCTTCTTTGCCCAGCTTTCCGATTCGGTCCAGAAGGCCCGCACGCTGGAAGACCTGACCCGCCCGCTGCTGGAGATGCTGGAGGCCGTCACGGGCCTGGAATCGACCTATCTGACGACGGTCGACCTCGCCGAGGGCATGCAGCACATCATCTACGCGCGCAACTCGAAGGATCTGCAGATCCCCGAAGGCCTGTCGGTGCCTTGGGGCGACACGCTGTGCAAGCGCGCGCTGGACGAGAACCGGCCGTTTACCGACGACGTCGCGGGCATCTGGGGCGACTCGGGCGCCGCGCGAGAGCTGGGCATACAGACCTATGTCAGCACGCCGGTGCGTACCGACGAGGGGCGGCTGTACGGCACGCTGTGCGCCGCCAGCTCGCGGCGCCAGCCGCTGACGACCGAGGCCCAGCATGTGCTGGGTTTGTTCGCCCGGCTCATCGAGCAGCATGTGGAGCGCGAGCGCCTCGTCGAGAAGCTGACGCGCGCCAACGACGAACTGCACCTGCTCGCACTGACGGACGTGCTGACCGGCCTGCCCAACCGCCGCGCGCTGATGCAGGAGCTGACGCGGCTGAAAGCGGTGGCCCAGCGCACCGGTTGCTGGCTGCTGGTTGGTGCCATCGACCTGGACGGCTTCAAGCAAATCAACGACGGCCATGGCCACGACGCGGGCGACGAGTTCCTGCGTGGCATTTCCGCGCGCCTGCAGGCCGCGCTGCGGGCCGGCGACGTGCTGGCGCGCATGGGCGGAGACGAATTTCTCGTCGTGGGCCTGGGCCCGCGGCTGTCGGAGGATGGGGAGTCGGCCGCCACGCTGCTGCGCCAGCGCCTGTCGACGGCCACGGTGGGCCGCTATCACACGACGCCGACCGTCATCGACTACGACGGCGCCAGCGTCGGCGTGGTCTGCCTGGATCCGCAGCGCACGGGCGCGGAGGAGGCGCTTCGCCAGTCGGATGCCGCGATGTACCGCGTCAAGCTGGAGCGTCGGAGGTCCGCCGGACACTGAGGCGTTCGGGCCGAGCGCCGGGCCGCCCCAAGCCGGCCCCTCTGGCGATGTGCGAGCGGCTCAATGCCGCGCGCATCGCCGTCCCCTTGGGGGACCGGTCAGGCGCGCCCGCGTTCAGCGTGGCGCGACTGGACGAGGGGCCTCACAACTCGCCGTAGCTGTGCAGACCGGACAGGAACATGTTGACGCCGAGGAAGGCGAACGTCGTCACCAGCAAGCCCACCAGCGACCACCAGGCCGACACGGCGCCGCGCAGGCCCTTCATCAGCCGCATGTGCAGCCAGGCCGCGTAGTTCAGCCAGACGATCAGCGCCCAGGTCTCCTTGGGGTCCCAGCTCCAGTAGCCGCCCCAGGCCTCGGCGGCCCAGAACGCGCCCAGGATGGTCGCGATCGTGAAGAACGCGAAGCCCAGCGCGATGGCCTTGTACATGAGGTCATCGAGCTGCGGCAGCTCCGGCAGCCGGGCGCTCAGCGGCTTGCGCAGCGCGACGCAAATGCCCAGGAACACCATCACGGCGGCGATCTTGCCGGCCCAGCTGTCCAGCCCGGCGACGGTCTGCGCCGTCACGTCGGCGCCCAGCCGCACGGCCACGATGAGCGCAATGATCAGCGCCGGCACGCCCACCAGGCCGATCAGCAGCGCGCGCGTGGTCGCGGTCTTCAGCAGATAGGCCAGCGCCACCATCGCGGCCAGCGCGAAGCAGCCGTAGCCGACGAAGTTGGCCGGCACGTGGATCTTCATCCACCAGCTCTGCAGCGCCGGCACCAACGGCTGGATCTCCTGGGCGCCGCGTGCGACCGTGTACCAGAGCAGGAAGCCCACCGCCGCGCTGACGACCAGCATCACGTAGGCGCCCAGCGACTTGGTCGCGAAGCGCTCTTCGTAGTACAGGTGGAACAGCGTGGTCATCCAGCAGAACAGCACGAACACTTCGTAGAGGTTGCTGACCGGGATGTGGCCGATGTCGGGTGCGATCTGGTGGCTCTCGAACCAGCGCACCAGCGTGCCCACCAGCGCCATGAAGACGCCGCCCCAGGCCAGCTTGGAGCCCGCGGCCTCGGCCACGCTGTGCCGGCCCGCGCCGGTGAAGAAGCCGCCCCAGTAGAACAGCGTGCTCATGAAGAACAGCAGACTCATCCACAGGATGGCGCTCTGGCTGGACAGCATGTACTTCAGCAGGAAAACCTGCTCGGCGGCGGCCAGGTCGGCGCCGAAGCCGTCGGTCTGCCGCGTGTACAGCGCGATGGCCAGCAGGCTGGCCGCGCCGGTGGCGAGGCTCAGCACCCGCAGTGGCTTCCAGAACCAGCCCAGCGCGATCAGCGCCGGCAGCGTGCAGCCCAGGATGGCCTGCTCATAGACGTCCATGGACGCCTGGTAGCGGCTGAACGCATAGCCGCCGCCGGCCAGCACCAGCAGCGCGAAGGCCCAGTCCAGTGCGCCGCGGCGCTGCAGCGCGTGGCGGCGCGGCAGGTCGAAGGTGGTGGTGTTCATGTGATGTCTCCAATCTGCTCAGTGCACGCGGGCCGAGCGCCGGGCCGCTCCCAAGCCTGCCCGTCTTGGCGATGCTTGCGGCTCAATGCCGCAAGCATCGCCGCCCCCTCGGGGGACCGGCCAAGGCAACCCTTGGACGAGGGGCGTCATGTCTGCTCCTTCAGCACGGCGGCCTTGAGCTGCGCGAACAGCGTGGCGTTGTCGGGCGATTCGCGCGTGCTGGACATGGCCATGCGCACCTGCGAGCCGGCCGTGTCGGTGGTGGGGGCGATCCACACCCACAGCCGGCGCTCCTTGATGTAGAGCATGGCGAACACGCCCACGATAAGCAAGATGGCGCCCAGATAGACCAGCTTCTGGCCTGGCGCGCGCGCGACCTGGAACACGCTGGCCTGCACTTGCTCGAAGCCCTCCAGCTTCAGCAGCACGGGCGCCGGGTAGTAGAGGCTGTCGGACAGCGACAGCACCGCCTGCGTCATGAAGGCCTGGGTGTCGGCATCGACGGCGGCGGGCTTCAGTCCGGCGCGTTCGCGTGCCAGCTGGTGCAGCTCGAACAGGCTGCCGTTCAGGATGCGCAGCAGCACCTCGGACACGCGGGCCCGCTCGCTCTCGGGCACGTCACGCTCGATGAACTGGGACAGCGCGGGCAGGCCGCCCTTCATGTCGTCGCCCGGCTTGACGGTGGCGCCGGAAAACAGCGTCAGCGCCCGCAGCGCGGTGGTCAGCAGCTGCTCCTGCATCTGGGGCTGGCCGGTGGGCGTGGCCGAGCGCGCATAGGCGCGCGCCGCGGCCTCGCGCATCGCGGGCTGGCCCAATGCGGCGCGCAGCCGCAGCCAGCCGGCCAGCTCGCCGTTCTCGTCGGCGGGCATGCGCAGGTAGCGGAAGTTCTCGGCCGGCGTCTCGCGCATGCCGGCCAGGAAGAGCTTGTGATCGTCCAGCGTGACCGGCAGCATGTAGTTGTTGAACTCGCGCGCCTGGCCGGCCGCGTCGCGCAGCTTGTAGCTGAACGACGGGCCCACGTTGTGCAGCACTTTCTCGCCGTCGCCCTTGGCGCCGCTGCCCAGGTGCTTGGTCAGCGTGTCGCGCAGGTCGACCTTGCGCACGTCGGCGCCGCTGGCGTCGGGCGCGCCGCCCATGTTCTCGACGTTGATGACGCGCAGGCCTTCCAGCTCCAGCGTCTGGTCGCCGAACGGCAGCCGCGTGCCCACGCGGCCCTCGAACGCGCGCGGCGTGCCGCCGTCCAGCGGCAGCGCGGTCAGCGCCAGCTTGCTGCCGCCGTCCTCGAAGCTGCTCTGGTAGATCGCGATGCCCTTGTGGATGGCCGGCTCGTTGACCTTGATCGTCGCTTCGCGCGTGCTGCCGCCATCGTGGATGACGACGTCGCTGACGAAGCTCTTGGGCATGCCCGTGGAGTAGTAGTCGACGCTGAACTTCTTCAGCTCGATGTCGAACGGCAGGTCCTGCAGCACCACGCCGCTGGGCAGGTTCAGCACCGCGATGCCCTGGCGCTGCTTCTCGGTGACCGACACGTTGCCGCGGAAGCTGGGGTTGGCGCTGCTCAACCGATGCTCGGCTTTGATGTCGGCGATGAAGCCGGAGCCGTTGTAGAGCTGCTTGTCCTGCAGCCACATGGCCAGCCGCACCATCGCGTTGCCGTCGAGCACGCCGCCGACCAGGATGAGCACGATGGCCGAGTGCGCCGCCAGGTAGCCCAGCTTGTTGGCCGCGCCGCGGCGCGCCGCGATCATGATGCCGTGCTCGCGCTGCTGCACGCGGGCGCGCCAGCCCAGGTCGGTCAGCGTCTTGCCGATCTCGGCCAGCGCCATCTGCGGGTTGCTGTGCAGCTCGGCGATGGCCTTGTGGTGGTGGGCCTGCAGCGACTGCTCGCGCACGCCTTCCTTGTAGCTCTTCAGGTCCGCAACGATCTTGGGCGTGTTGCGGGCGATGCACAGGCTGGTCGACACCACCAGAAAGGCCAGGATCACCAGGAACCACGGTGCGCTGTAGACCGTGTACAGCCCCACGGCGCCGAACACCTCGGCCCAGAACGGGCCGAACTGGTTGATGTAGTTGCCCAGCGGTTCGCTCTGGCGCAGCACCGTGCCGATGACGGATGCGATGCAGATGATGCTGAGCAGCGCGATCGCGAAGCGCATGGACGCGAGCAGGTCCAGCAGCTCGCGGGCGATGGAGGGGCGTGAGGGGGCGGTGGCGGACATGGTCAAGAAAAAAGGCCGGTGGGGTTCACCGGCCTTCTTTCAGAGGCTTGAGAGGATTTCAGCGCAGGCCGGCGATGTAGTCGGAAACGGCCTTGATTTCCTTGTCGTTCATGCGCGCGACAACGCCGGTCATGACCGCGTTGTTGCCGCGGGCGCCGGTACGGAACGCCAGCATCTGGGCCTCGATGTAGTCGCCATGCTGGCCGCCCACGCGCGGGTACTGGGCGGGCATGCCCGAACCGGCGGGGCCGTGGCAGGCGGCGCAGGCGGGGATGTTGCGCTCGGCAACGCCGCCGCGGTAGATCTTCTCGCCCAGGGCCACGGTGGCCTTGTTCTTGGCGAAGCCGGGCTTGGCCGTCTTGCTGGCGTAGAAGGCGGACACATTGCGGATGTCTTCTTCCGACAGCGGCGCCGCCATGCCTTGCATGACCGGGTTCTTGCGCTTGCCGTTCTTGAACTCGGTCAGCTGCTTGACCAGGTACTCGGCGTGCTGGCCGGCAATGATGGGATTGGCCGGGGCGCCACGCGAGCCGTCGGCCGTGTGGCAGGCCGCGCAGACCTGGGTCGAGATGGCGCCGCCCTTGGCGAGATCGGGCTTGGCCGACGCTGCAGCGGGCTCGTTGGCGTGAGCCGTGGCGGCCAGCATCAGACTCGACAGGAGGAGGGCGACAGTCTTCATGGATTTATGGGTTTCGTTGGGCGCAACCTTGAAATTTTACAATGCCGGATCACAGCGCCCGAACTGCCCATGACCAACGAAATCCCTGAGGCCCAGCCCGCGGAACCCCTGACCGAGAAGCTGGCCCTGGCCTGGACGCACACCGCGCGCTTCCTGACGACCGCCAGCCAGCTCATCCACCTGCCCACCACCGAGTTGCCGGAGATCGCCTTCGTGGGCCGCTCCAACGCAGGCAAGTCCACTGCCATCAACACGCTGGCGCAGCAGAAACGCCTGGCGTTCGCGTCCAAGACACCGGGCCGCACGCAGCACATCAACCTGTTCGAGCTGGGCCCCAAGGACGCGGCCGATGCCTTGTTCGCCGACCTGCCGGGCTATGGCTACGCCGCGGTCAACAAATCCGCCAAGCTGCGCTGGCAGAAGGTGATGGCCGACTACCTGGCCGTGCGCCGCAGCCTGTCGGGCGTCGTGCTGATGGTGGATTCGCGCCTGGGCCTGACCGACCTGGACAAGCAACTGCTCGAGTTCGTCGCGGCCCGCGTGGCCACCGGCGAGATCAAGCTGCTGGTGCTGCTGACCAAGTCCGACAAGCTCAACCGCAAGGAAGCCGACGCCGCGTTGCGCGCGACCAGCGAGTTCCTGGGCGGCATGACGACCGAGAACTCCGACGTGTCGGTCACGCTGTTCTCGGCGCTGAAGAAGAGCGGCGTGGGCGACGTGGCGCTGGCGCTGCGCGAATGGGTGGTGGCGCATCAGGTGCCCGATGCTGTGCCGGACTCCGTGCTCGCCGCCCAGCCGCCCGCGCCGGCAGAGGACTGAGCCTCAGCCTCCATCCAGGTCGCTCATCAGCGTGTCGACGGCACGCTGCACCAGGCTGTCCTCTTCCAGCGCCGTGATCAGGCCGTTGGCCAGCAGCGCCTCCAGCGCGCGGCGGGTCAGCGGCAGGCGCTCGTCGGCCTCGCGGCCCACGAACAGCACGAACTGGCGGCCTTCGCTGATCCAGGCGATCTGCGTGGTGTGCCAGTCGCCCTGGATGAAGAGGTGGAACCAGTGGCCGATCTGCAGGCCGTCTATCCAGCGCTGCAGCGCGGCGCGCGCATCCGGCGAGTCGTTCTCGTTGTAGAGCTGCACCGGCACCGTGGGCAGCTCGCCGCGGTCCACTTCGGTCTTGAGCCAGTGCGAGGGCACCTGGGAGTCGCGCTCCTCCATGAGCCGGCGCACGATCTCGTCGGCGGAAGCCGGCGCTTCGGCGGTGGCGTGGGGCTGGGGCGCGCTGCGCGGCGGCGCGGCGCGGCGCTCGGAGGGGTCCAGCGCCGGCTTGCCCTGCAGCAGCCGTGCATGCTGGCCCATCAGCTCGTGCAGCGCGGGCTCGCGCTTTGAAAGCGGCAGGCTGATGCTGTCGCAGCCGGTGGTCAGCCGTTCGATCAGCACCGGCAGGCGCATGCGCAGCGCTTCGCGGTCGGCCATGTCGCGTGGCGTGGTCAGGCTGTCCAGCACGGCGTCGATGACCTCCATGGCCGTCTGCGCCTCGATGGAGTCGCGGCCGTGGCGCACCATCGCCGTGACGATGACGTCCACCCAGGCGGTTTGCATGAAGCGCAGCATGCGCGGGCCCAGCGGCGCGTCGTAGACCTGCTGGTCGACCTGGTCGCGCACCAGGTCGCGCCAGTCGTTGCGCAGCTGCTCGCGTTCCAAAGCGGCCAGCGCGACGGCATTGCGTTCGCTGCTCTGGCGGGCCCGCTGGTCGATGCGCGCATCCACGCGGGCCAACACCTGCTGGAACAGCGCGGCGGTGGGCGTGGGCGCGTCGACCAGCAACTGGGCCTCGGCCTCCATGAAGCGCAGGAAGTCGACGAGATGCTCGTCGTCCGCGCGTTCGAAGGCCATGCCGTGGGCGGCCACGCGATTCAGCAGTGCCCAGGTCGGGTGGTCCTGGCGGCGCAGCAGCGTCGAGTCGGTGCGTGCCAGGCGCACGACGGCGATCTGTAGCCGGGCCAGCAGCGCCTTCAACGGCGGCAGCAGGCGCGGGTCGGCCAGGATCTGGTCGTACAGCCGGCTCAGCATGTCCGGGCCGGTCGAGCGCACGAAGGGGGCGGGTGAGCGCGCATCGCGCTGGATGGCACCCCCCAGGCCCTGCGGGCGGGAGTTGAGCGCGTCCACGCGCCGCGACAGGCCGTCCAGCGTGCCGTGCGCGGTGGGGCGCGCGCCCACGCCGCGGGCGGCGGCCAGGCGCTGGTGGGCCAGCGGGTCGGACTGCACATGGCCATGCGAGGCCACCATGTCGCTGATGTCCGCGGCGCGCAGCAGGCTGCAGGCGTGGCTGTAGAGGCGGTGCAAGGCCTTGGCCAGCGGGCCGGCGGCGACGCGCATCAGCTCGTATTGCGCCTGTTGAGCGAGCGGGCTGGCGGCGAGGGCATGGTGCAGCGCATGGGCGTACAACGCCGGGCGCAGCGGGTTGTCGCGTTCACGGGCCCGTGCCGTGCCGCGCAGCGCGGCGAAGAAGTTGCCGATCTGGTGCAGCTCGGAGCGGCTGGCCTCCTCGGCTGCCTGCGCCACGTGGGCGATGGCCACGTCCTGCAGCGCCTGGTGCTCGTCGACCAGGCTCAGCCCTTCCAGACCGCCCAGTTGCATGGGGGCTCGGTGCAGCGGGTCTTCACCCCGGCGGCCGGCCTGCAGCAGGTCGATGAGCCGGCCTTCGAAATCGGCGGCGAAGTGCGGCCGCGCCTTGCGCCAGCTTTCCCGCAGCGGGAAGTGCTGGGGCTGGGCGTCGAGTTCGTCCTGCACCACGTTGAGCAGTTCGCGGGCCAGCGGACCGGCCTCGGTCAGCGCGTGGTCGAGCAAGTCGTGGGGATGCAAGGCAGCAGGCATGACGGGTGGGTGACGGCTTCAGATTATCTGGCGCCATCTCGGTGCGGTCCGGCGTGTTACGCCCGCTTGCGTCCCCTGATCCACAGGGCAGAAGCCCATGTTCGGGCAGCTTTTCACGCTTTTCTGGAGTCGCGTTGTTGCAGATTCGCGGCCTGGCCGGCCCCGCAACGCGGGCATGATGCGCGCCGTCCCTGGCTCTCGTGAATGACATGAAGCATCTTGTTCTCGTCGCAGGTCTGGTCAGCGCGGGTGTCGCGCTGGCCGAAGAGGGCGCGCGCCCGCGCGTGGATCTGCCCCTGTGGGAGCTGGGTGCCGTCGCGGGTGCGGTGTCGCAGCAGGCCTACCCCGGGTCCGAGCAGCAGGCGCGCCGCGCGCTGGCGCTGCCCTACCTGATCTACCGCGGCAAGGTGCTGCGCGCCGATGCCGACGGTGCCGGGCTGCGTGCGGTGCGCACGGAGCGGTTCGAGCTGGATGTGTCCTTCGCCGGCTCGCTGAGCTCGGGCTCCGAAACGCTGCGTGCGCGTGAGGGCATGCCGCGGCTGAACACGCTGGTGGAGGCGGGGCCGGTGGCGCGCTGGTTCGTCAACGGCCGCGACGCGGGCGACCGCATCACGTTCGAGCTGCCGTTGCGCGGCGTGTTCGAGGCGAGAAACCCGAGCCGGCATCGCGGCATGAGCTTCGAGCCGCGGTTGAGCTGGCAGTACCGCCCGAGGGCGGGTGGGAACTGGGGCTACGGCCTCAGCGTCGGGGCGCTGTTTGGCGATAGCCGGCTGGGCTCGGCCTTCTACGGCGTGGCGGCCAGCGAGGCGCGGCCGGACCGACCCGCCTACGACGCGCGCGCCGGCCTGATCGCCTGGCGCGTGGGCGCCAGCGCGTCGACGCGCGTGACGCCGGACCTGCGCCTGTATGTCTTCGGCCGCCTGGAAAGCCTGGCCGGCGCCGCCAACCGTGACAGCGCGCTGGTGCGGCAGACGACGGGGGCCAGTTACGGCATCGGGCTGAGCTACACGTTGACGCGCTCGGCGGCGCGCGCCAGCGACTGAATTCCGGCGCGCCATGAAAAAAGGGGCTGCTCGCGCAGCCCCTTTGTCGTTCCAGCGAATGGATCGCCGGGCGAGGACTTACATGTCCATGCCGCCCATGCCACCCATGCCGCCCATGCCACCAGGCATGCCGCCGCCGGCCGCTTCGTCCTTGGGGGACTCGGCGACCATGGCTTCGGTTGTCAGCATCAGCGATGCGACGGACGCGGCGTTCTGCAGCGCGGTGCGGGTCACCTTGGTCGGGTCCAGGATGCCCATTTCGATCATGTCGCCATAGGTGCCGTTGGCGGCGTTGTAGCCGTAGTTGCCCTTGCCTTGCAGCACGGCGTTGACGACGACGGACGACTCTTCACCGGCGTTGTAGACGATCTCGCGCAGCGGGGCTTCGATGGCCTTCAGGATCAGCTTGATGCCGGCGTCCTGGTCGGCGTTGTCGCCCTTGATCTCGCCAGCGGCTTGCTTGGCGCGCAGCAGGGCCACGCCGCCACCGGCGACGATGCCTTCTTCAACGGCGGCACGGGTGGCGTGCAGCGCGTCTTCCACGCGGGCCTTCTTTTCCTTCATCTCGACTTCGGTGGCAGCACCGACCTTGATGACGGCGACGCCGCCGGCCAGCTTGGCCACGCGCTCTTGCAGCTTCTCGCGGTCGTAGTCGCTGGTGGCTTCCTCGATCTGGATGCGCACTTGCTTGACGCGGGCTTCGATGTCGGCAGCTGCGCCGGCGCCGTCGATGATGGTGGTGTTTTCCTTGCCCACTTCGACGCGCTTGGCCTGGCCCAGGTCGGCCAGCGTGACCTTCTCGAGCGACAGGCCCACTTCTTCGGCGATGACCTTGCCGCCCGTCAGGATGGCGATGTCTTCCAGCATGGCCTTGCGACGGTCACCGAAGCCAGGCGCCTTGACGGCGACGACCTTCAGGATGCCGCGGATGGTGTTGACCACCAGCGTCGCCAGCGCTTCGCCTTCGACTTCTTCGGCAATGATCAGCAGCGGACGGCCGGCCTTGGCGACGGCTTCCAGCGTGGGCAGCAGGTCGCGGATGTTGGACACCTTCTTGTCGTACAGAAGCACGAAGGGGTTGTCCAGGATCGCGGATTGCTTTTCCGGGTTGTTGATGAAGTAGGGCGACAGGTAGCCGCGGTCGAACTGCATGCCTTCGACGACGTCCAGCTCGTTGTTCAGGCTCTTGCCGTCTTCAACGGTGATGACGCCTTCCTTGCCAACCTTGTCCATCGCGTTGGCGATGATCTGGCCGACGTCAGCATCGCTGTTGGCCGAGATGGTGCCGACTTGAGCGATTTCCTTGGAGGTCGTGGTGGCCTTGGAGGCAGCCTTCAGCTGGGCGACCAGGGCGGCGACCGCCTTGTCGATGCCGCGCTTCAGGTCCATCGGGTTCATGCCGGCGGCCACGTACTTCATGCCTTCGCGGACGATGGCTTGAGCCAGCACCGTGGCGGTCGTGGTGCCGTCACCGGCGTTGTCAGACGTCTTGGAAGCGACTTCCTTGACCATCTGGGCGCCCATGTTCTGGAGCTTGTCCTTCAGCTCGATTTCCTTGGCCACGGACACGCCGTCCTTGGTCACGGTGGGGGCGCCGAACGAGCGCTCCAGCACCACGTTGCGGCCCTTGGGGCCCAGGGTCACCTTGACCGCGTTGGCCAGGACGTTGACGCCTTCAACCATGCGGGCGCGGGCTTCGCCGCCAAAGATCACGTCTTTTGCTGCCATTTGATTCTCCGGATATCTAAATTGGGGTCAGAGTCGATTTGTTTGCGGCCAGATTACTTCTGGACAACAGCAAACAGGTCCTCTTCGCGCATGACCAGCAGCTCTTCACCATCGACCTTGACGGTCTGGCCGGAGTACTTGCCGAACAGGACGCGGTCGCCGACGGCGACGTTCAGGGCCACGAACTCGCCCTTGTCGTTGCGCTTGCCGGGGCCGACGGCCAGGACTTCACCTTGATCGGGCTTCTCGGCGGCGTTGTCGGGGATGACGATGCCGGAGGCGGTCTTGGTTTCTTGCTCCAGACGGCGAACGATCACGCGATCGTGCAGGGGGCGCAGCTTCATGGAATCTCCTCGAGAGTTGGAACTGAGGCGGCCGCGGAACGGAGCCGCGGCACGTCGAAAGAAGGGGTCGGTGACCCGACTTGCATGCGTTAGCACTCGGCATCGCTGAGTGCTAGCAGTCAGGCATTATAGGGACGGAGTTTGTCGATTCAAGGGCTGCCTGGCCCTAGTCTTTGGGCTGAAGGCGCAAATGAAAACGACCGCCATCGGCGGTCGTGTCGTAGAGGGTGGCGGGGTGTCAGCGAGCCGAGCGGCGACGAACCCAGGCCAGGGCGCCAACGGCACTCAGCACCAGACCGACGCTGCCGGGTTCGGGCAGGGGGGCGGACGCTGCTGCGGCGGTGAAGCGCAGGTTGTCGAGCAACAGGGACTGGTCGCCGCCGGTGACCTTCAGATAGTAGGCCGTCTTGGATGCGGCGAGCGTCCGGTCGGTCGTCCAGTCGCAAAAGCGCAGCACGCCGCACGAGTCGTTGGCCGGCGCCAGGATGCCGGCGCTGCCGACACCGGTCGCGTCGCTTTCATTGACGAAGGCTTCGATCTGGACGCTTCGGCCCAGCGCGCTGAAGTCAAACACCAGTTGATCGAAACCGGCCGCAAAGTGGATCGTGAAGCTGCCAGTGCCGCTGGACGTGTCCCAGGGATTCTTGGCCAGCATCAGCGCACCGCAACTCGGGCCGGTCCAGTTCAGATTCAGGTTGAAACCGGGAAAGTCGGGGTCCGGCTTCTGGAAGCAGGCGCCACGGATGGAGCCCGTCACGAACGCATTGCCAGAGAAGTCGACGCCGTTGACGCTGGTCGCAGGATCAGCGAGCCACAACGCCGGATCCTCGAAGTTCAAGGTCACCACGTCGGCGAATGCCGGCTGCAGGGCAGCGCCCAGGGCAAGGGCCAGAAGTTTGCTCTTTGCACGCATGGTGTTTCTCCGTCCGCTGTTCGAGTTGGGTTTGTGTCGGGAACTGTAAACAAGCGCATCCGTCGCGGGCGCCCGGTCTCCCCTTCAGTTGAGGGGGCCTCGCAGACCGACCTCCGAGCTTAGGGGGGGAGGCCGGCTTGGCTAAACTGCCTCGCGTGGAAACCAAATGGCTAGAAGACTTCGTCAGCCTTGCTGAAACGCGCAGCTTCTCCCGCTCGGCCCAGTTGCGCCATGTGACCCAGCCCGCGTTCTCGCGGCGCATCCAGGCGCTGGAGGCCTGGGCGGGCGTGGATCTGGTGGATCGTTCGTCCTATCCCACGCGCCTCACCGCCGCCGGCGTGACGCTGCTGGCGCAGGCCGTTGATCTGCTGGGCAACCTGCAGTCGACGCGCAACATGCTGCGCAGCCACCAGGCGGCCGATCAGGACATGATCGAGTTCGCAGTGCCGCACTCGCTGGCGTTCTCGTTCTTCCCGCACTGGCTGATGGGGCTGCGCCGCGGCTTCGGCGCGATCAAGTGCCGGCTGAACGCGGCCAATGTGCACGACGCGATGCTGCAGCTCAGCGAAGGCAACTGCGACCTGCTGCTGGTCTACCACCACGCCAGCCAGCCGCTGCAGCTGGACCCGGAGCGCTACCAGATGGTGTCACTGGGCCACGAGACGCTGGCACCCTATGCCAAGCCCGATGCGACGGGTGAGCCGCTGTTCCGGCTGCCGGGGCGGCCGGGGCAGAAGATCCCGTTCCTGAGCTATGCGTCAGGTGCCTATCTGGGACGGCTGGTGGAGTTGATCGTCAAGGAGGCCGATTGCGCGCTGAACCTGGACGCCATCTACGAGACCGACATGGCCGAGGGCTTGAAGGCCATGGCGGTGGAGGGGCACGGTTTTGCCTTCTTGCCCGCCAGCTCGGTGCAGAAGGAACTGGCCGGCGGTCGGCTGGTACCTGCTGCGGCGACAGGCAGCTTCAGCGTCAGCATGGAGTTGCGCATCTACCGCGAGCGGCCGGAGGCGTCGCGTAGGCACAAGCCGGCGGCTCAGGCGTTGTGGGATTTCCTTACTGCCAGCGCATAAGGTCATCCCGCATCGGCATGCGTCGTATAAACCCGCATATGGGCGGCACGCGCGGCGTGATCTGCTCATGGTTGTGATCGATCTCACCATTTTGTTGTTGGAGTGTTCATGAAGAAAGTACTGCTCGTCGCGGCGCTGGCCGCCGTTGCCACGGCCGCCCAGGCGGACACGCTGAAGAAGATCAAGGACAGCGGCGCCATCACGCTGGGCGTGCGCGAGTCCTCGGGCCTCTCGTACACCATCGGCGACGGCAAGTTCGTCGGCTACCACATCGACGTCTGCACCAAGGTCGTGTCCGACCTCGAGAAGGCCGTGGGCCGCAAGCTGGAGACCAAGTACCAACCGGTCACTTCCGCCAACCGCATCCCGCTGACGGTCAACGGCACCATCGACCTGGAGTGCGGCTCCACGACCAACAACGCCGCGCGCCAGAAGGACGTTGCCTTCGCCGTGACGACCTATGTCGAGGAAGTGCGCATCGCCGTGAAGGCCAACTCCGGCATCACCTCCATCAACCAACTGGCCGGCAAGACGCTGGCCACCACCACCGGCACAACGTCGGTGCAGACGCTGCGCAAGCACGAGCGTGCTGCGGGCGTGGACTTCAAGGAAGTGTTCGGCAAGGACCATGCGGACAGCTTCCTGCTGCTGGAATCCGGCCGCGCCGACGCCTTCGTCATGGACGGCTCCATCCTGGCCAAGAACATCGCGACCTCCAAGGCGCCGAACGACTTCAAGATCGTCGGCGAAGTGCTGGCCGTCGAGCCCATCGCCATCATGCTGCGCAAGGATGACCCGGCCTTCAAGAAGGCCGTGGACGACAGCATCAAGGCGCAGATCAAGTCGGGCGACCTGGCCAAGACCTACGACAAGTGGTTCCTGCAGCCCATTCCGCCGACCAACACCAAGATCGGCCTGCCCCTGTCCGCCGCGACCAAGGACGCCTGGGCGAACCCGAACGACAAGCCGGCCGAGGATTACGCGAAGAAGTGATCGCGGGCATGTTTTGAGCTTGTAAAAGGCGGGTGCGGGTCACCCGCCTTGCCTTTAGGAGAGCCCATGAGTTGGGATTGGCAGGTGTTCTGCAAGAACACCATCGATGGTGAGGTCGTTGCGAGCTGCTTCGGCAGCGGCGGCGACATCACTTATCTGCAATGGATGCTTTCGGCCTGGGGCTGGACGCTGAGCGTGTCACTGCTGGCGCTGGTGCTGGCACTGGTGACGGGCTCATTGATGGGCATCCTTCGCACCACGCCCAGCCGCGGGCTGGTGGCGCTGGGCAATGCGTGGACGGAAGTGTTTCGCAACATCCCGCTGCTGGTGCAGATCTTCCTCTGGTACCACGTGCTGCCGTCGCTGTTCCCGGTGCTGCGTGACGTGCCCAGCTTCATCCTGGTGGTGTTCGCGCTGGGCTTCTTCACGTCCGCGCGTATCGCCGAGCAGGTGAGGGCCGGCATCCAGAGCCTGCCCAAGGGGCAGCGCTACGCCGGTCTGGCCGTGGGCTTCACGCTGCCGCAGACCTACCGCTACGTGCTGCTGCCGATGGCGTTCCGCATCGTCATTCCCCCGCTGACCAGCGAGAGCATGAACATCATCAAGAACTCGTCGGTGGCCTTTGCGGTCAGCATCGCCGAGCTGACGATGTTCTCCATCCAGGCCAGCGAGGAGACCTCGCGCAACATCGAGATCTATCTGGCCGCGACCGGCCTGTACTTCATCTCCGCATTCGCGATCAACCGGATCGCGCTCGTCATCGAGAACCGGGTGCGCGTGCCTGGCATGGTGGGGAGCAAGTGATGCTGAATCTCGACTTTGCGTTCCTGAACTGGGGCGTCATCTCCAGCTTCGTCCTGAAGGGCTTCTTCTTCTCCATCCAGCTGACGTTGATCGCGATGGTCGGCGGCATCCTGATCGGCACGCTGCTGGCGCTGATGCGCCTGTCCGGCAAGCCCTGGCTGGAGATGCCCGCCGCGGCCTACGTGAACACGCTGCGCTCCATCCCGCTGGTGATGGTGATCCTGTGGTTCTTCCTGCTGATCCCGTTGATGACCGGCAAGCCGCTGGGGGCGGAGCTTTCGGCCATCATCACGTTCACGCTGTTCGAGGCGGCCTACTACTCCGAGATCATGCGGGCCGGCATCCAGAGCGTGCCCAAGGGTCAGGTTTACGCCGGCTATGCGGTGGGCATGACTTATCGCCAGACCATGCAGCTGGTCGTGCTGCCGCAGGCCTTCCGCAACATGCTGCCGGTGCTGCTGACGCAGACCATCATCCTGTTCCAGGACACCTCGCTGGTCTATGCGATTGGCGCCTACGACCTGTGGAAGGGCCTGGAGATCGCGGGCAAGAACTTCAACCGCCCGGCCGAGACCACCCTGGTCGCTGCCGTTGCCTATTTCGTCATCTGCTTCGGCCTGTCCATGCTGGTTCGCCGGCTGCAGAAGAAGATCGCCATCATTCGCTAAGGATCAGCCGTGATCGACATCAAGAACGTTTCCAAGTGGTACGGCGCCTTCCAGGTGCTGACCGACTGCACGACGTCCATCCAGAAGGGCGAGGTCGTCGTCGTCTGCGGCCCGTCGGGCTCGGGCAAGTCCACGCTGATCAAGACGGTCAACGCGCTGGAACCCTTCCAGAAGGGCGACATCGTCGTGGACGGCGTCTCCATCGCCGACCCAAAGACCAACCTGCCCAAGCTGCGCTCGCGCGTGGGCATGGTGTTCCAGCATTTCGAGCTGTTCCCGCACCTGTCGGTGACCGAGAACCTGACCATCGCGCAGGTCAAGGTGCTGGGCCGCTCGGCGGCCGATGCCAAGACGCGCGGCCTGAAGATGCTGGATCGCGTGGGTCTGTCGGCGCACAAGGACAAGTTCCCCGGCCAGCTGTCCGGCGGCCAGCAGCAGCGCGTCGCCATCGCGCGGGCGTTGTCGATGGACCCCATCGTCATGCTGTTCGACGAACCCACGTCGGCGCTGGACCCCGAGATGGTGGGCGAGGTGCTGGACGTGATGGTGCAGCTGGCCCACGAGGGCATGACCATGATGTGCGTGACGCACGAGATGGGCTTCGCCAAGCGTGTCAGCAATCGCGTCATCTTCATGGACGCCGGCAAGATCGTGGAGGACTGCTCCAGCGCCGACTTCTTCGGCAAGCCCGAGGAGCGCTCACCGCGCGCCAAGGACTTCCTGGCGAAGATCCTTCAGCACTGATCGCATCGCCCATGAACAAAGCCCGCCGAAAGGCGGGCTTTTTCGTTGGGGAGGTGGCTGATCAGGGTTCGATCGCCGCGCCAACCACAGGCCCACCGGCGACCGTGCCGATGCGCGTGGCCCTGCCCGATGCCAGCTCGAGGCGGTACCAGGTCGACTTGCCACCGGCCGTGACGGCGGAGTACGTCGCGTTGGACAGGTCCGAGATGTCCAGCGTCGCGCGCTCGAACGGGCCTATGCCCAGCGAGCCCACCGTGTAGAGCTTGCCCGTGTTGGGCGACACCATGGGCTGCACGCCCTCCTTGGTGCCCTGGTGCACCAGCACGCCCTGGCGGCCGTCCAGCGCGTAGTTGGTGGTGATCTTGTCGTTGTCCTTGTTGTAGGTGTAGCCGGCCGCGACGACGGCGGGCGTCTTGCCGGCGTTGGCGTCGGCGGCGTCATAGGCCAGGCGGCCATCGAACTGCACGCCGGCCTCGTTGGGGTTGCCGTCCACGATGGCGCCGGTGTCCGGATGCAGGCGCAGGTTGAAGCCCGCGTCATTGGCGACGCGGATGCGATCCACCGTCGGGTTGAAGTCGAAGGCCCATTCCGTGGCGCCTTCCTTGGGCAGCGCATTGGGCGTGCCGATCGCGCTGGCCGCGCCGGTCTTGGTGTCGATCCGGTACAGCTGGCCGCTGGCGCCCAGGCCGTAGAGCTGGCCCTTGGCGACGCGGTAGTCGATGCCCAGCAGCGTGTCGCCGGCGGCCAGGCCCGTCAACGCCTTGGACGACAAGGTCTTCTGCGGCTGGCCGGCGTTGAACTGGATCAGCTGGTTGCCTGTCGTCACCGCGAAGATGTTCTCCTTGGCCGGCGGGCCCATGGGCTCGGTCGGTTCGGTGGCACAGCCGGCGAGCAGCACGGCGGCGGCGAAGGCGAGGGCATGGCGGGTCATGGCGTCTCCAACAGTTGGGGGGCGAGCGCTTTATACGCGCCGCCGGCCCCCGTGGATCGCCCCCGCCGCCTGGAGCGTCAAAGAAACATGCCGCCTGACGCTTCGATGCGTTGACCGGTGATCCATGCTGCGCCCGGGCGCATCAGCGCGGCCGCGGCGCCGCCGATGTCCTCGGGTTCGCCGGCCCGGCCCAGCGCCGTGATCGAGGCGACGAAGCGGTTCAGGTCCGCGTTGTCGCGCACCGCGCCGCCGCCGAAGTCGGTGGCGATGGCGCCCGGCGCCAGCGTGTTGACGCGGATGCCGCGCGCGGCCAGCTCCTTGGCCTGGTAGCGCGTCAGCACCTCCACGCCGCCCTTCATCGCCGCGTAGGCCGAATAGCCCGGCAGTGAGAAGCGCGCCAGCCCGCTGGAGATGTTCAGCACGCGGGCGCCGTCGGCGAGCAGCGGCAGCAGCGCCTGCGTCAGGAAGTAGGGCGCCTTCAGGTGCACGGCCACCAGCGCGTCGAACTGGGCCGGCGTCGTGTCGGCAAACGGCGCATGCACGCCCATGCCGGCGTTGTTGATGAGGCCGTCCAGCTGCGTCGCGTCCCAGGTCGCCAGGCCTTGCTTCACGCGCTCGGCAAAGGCCGGGAAGCCGTCCGCGTCGGCCACGTCCAGCGGCAACGCCAGCGCGCGGCGGCCCAGCGCGTGGATCTGCGTGACGACCGCGTCCGCGGCGCCGGCCGCCTCGCGGTAGGTCAGCACGATGTCGTGGCCGTCGCGGGCCAGGGTCAGCGCCATCTGCGCGCCCAGGCCGCGGCTGCCGCCGGTGATCAGGGTGATGGGGGTGGTGGTCATGAAGCTCTCCAGTGGGGTTGGGATGGAGAGAATTTATTGGCGCGGACAATGTAGATAAAGTGGCGTTAATTGAAATGACTGTGCTCCGAATGTCATCCAATCTAGACCTGAGCGCGCTGCGCGTCTTCCTGCAGGTGGCGGAACTGGCCCACTTCAGCCGGGCCGCCGACGAACTGGGCCTGCCCAAGGGCCGTGTCAGTCAGGTCGTGCGCGACCTGGAGGCGCGGCTGGGTACGCGGCTGTTCCAGCGCACGACGCGCCGTGTCAGCCTGACGCCCGATGGCGAGTTGCTGGCCGAGCGCGCCCGCGCGCTGCTGGCCGACGCCGGCGAGATCGAGGCGCTGTTCCAGCAGGACCAGCAGCTCACCGGCCGCCTGCGTGTGGACATGCCGGTGCGCCTGGCGCTGGACGCCGTGCTGCCCGCGCTGCCGCAGTTCCTCGCGGCACATCCCGGACTGACGGTGGAGCTGAGTTGCACCGACCGCCGCGTGGATCTGGTGGAGGAGGGCTTCGACTGCGTGCTGCGCGTGGGCGCCGTGCACGACCCGCTGCTGGTGGCGCGGCCGCTGGGGCAGATGAGCATGGTCAATGTCGCCAGCCCCGATTACCTGGCCCGGCATGGCACGCCGGCCACGCCGGACGAGTTGCTGACCGGCGGCCACCACCTGGTGCATTACAGCCAGGTCTGGGCCGATCGCCGGCCGCGCTTCGAGTGGCTGGACGCCGCGGGCCAGGAGCGCAGCCTGACGCTGCCGTCGCGCGTCACCGTCAACAACACCGACGCCTACCAGGCCGCGGTGCTGGCCGGCGCCGGCATCGCGCAGTTCCCGCTGCAGGGCGTGCGCCACCTGCTGGCCGACGGCCGCCTGGTGCGCGTGCTGGAAGGCTTCGATGCCGCACCGCTGCCGGTGCGCCTGGTCATGAGCCAGCGCCGCCACACGCCGCGGCGCGTGCGTGTGTTCATGGACTGGCTGGCCGAACGGGTGGCCGGCCGGTTGGACGGTTAGGTTTGGCCTAGAGCTTCACCGGCCCGTCGATTGCTGCCCCGCCCATCGCCGCCTTGGCCTGCTGCTGGCGCACGCGGTCGATATACGTCTCGGAGCGCGCCAGCTGCTCCTGGATGAGCTTGTTGTTGGTGCCCATCGTCGCGATGGCCTGGCTGCGGAAGCTGTCCATCGCGTCCATGGCCTGGAAGGTCTGGTCGAACATGGACTGGATCTGCTGGATGCCCAGCATGGGGTTGGACGAGAACTCGGCCGTCGCGTCCACATGCTGGTTCAGCGCCGTGCCGGTCTGGTGGATGAGATCGCCGATGGTCTTGTTGACGCCCTGCAGCATCTGCATGACCTCGATCTGGTTGCCCGTGGCGCGCGCCACGGTCTGCGCCACGGCCAGCGCGCTCATGCCGGTGGTGGCCACGCGGTCGCAGCCGATCATCATTTCGCGGCCGGTCTTTTTCAGCACATCCAGCGCCAGGTAGCCGTTCACGCAGACGGCCTGCTGGGTCTGGATGTCGGCCAGGTTCTGGCGCGCGTAGAACAGCACCTCCTGCTCCAGCGCCTTGGCCTTCAGCGGGTCGCTGGCCTTGAGCTGCTGCACGCGTTCGTCCAGCCGGCCGTCCAGCGTGCGCGCGAAGCGGGCCGCGGCGGCCAGCGCCTGCATGGCCTCCCACAGTTTGCCGCGCGTGGCCTCGATGTCGATGACGTCCTTCTGGATGTCGTCCTTGGCCGCGTAGAGCTGGGTCATGGCCGTCTGCAGCTGCGAGCTGGCCGACTCGAACTTGCGGAAGTAGGCCTCCAGCTTGTTGCCGAACGGGATGATGCCCAGCAGCTTGCGCGGCTGCAGCAGGTCGCCGTCCTTGCCGGGGTTCAGCTCGTCGAGCTGGCTGCGGATGGCAGCGATGGCCTTGTAGGCCGGCGTGTCGGCGGCGCCCACGAAGTTGCGCTGCATCAGGCTGCCCTGCATCAGGCCGGCCGCGATGCTGATCTCCTGCCTGCCGAGCTGGAAGGCGCTGTCCAGCTTGGCCTTGAAGGGCTCGCTGTGCAGGTCTTCCTTCTCCAGCGCCTCGATGAAGCGGCGCACCTGCTCGTCGACCTTGTCGGCCACCTCGGCCTTCAGCGGCACGGCCTCGACGGCCTGCACGGGCTGCACGGGCGTGATGACCTCGGGCGGCGTCAGCGTGAAAGTGGCGGGCGTGGCGGTCGTCGTCGTGTTCATGCGATGTCCTTGTTGCCGAACTTCTGTCTCAGGAATTCACTGTGGCGCAGGAAGGCCTGCGCGTCCTGCGAGGCGAGGTCGTCGCCCAGCTGGTCGACCTTGGTCTCCAGCTCGGCCAGCACGCCCTCGAAGGTGGTCTGCGCCGTCTTGCCGTTGGCCAGCAGCTTGGTGGTGGCGAACTGCTGCGGGATGC
Source organism: Roseateles asaccharophilus (assembly GCF_031458115.1). Lineage (GTDB taxonomy): Bacteria > Pseudomonadota > Gammaproteobacteria > Burkholderiales > Burkholderiaceae_C > Pelomonas > Pelomonas asaccharophilus_A. Next base: position 26,847 of record NZ_JAVDXV010000001.1, read on the forward strand.
TGAGGTAGGTGTTCAGCGCCTCGGGCAGGTAGGTGATGGCGATGTGGCGTGCATGGAAGGTCTCCTGCAGGCTCAGCTGGCCCTTGCTGCGCTCCCACTGGTTGAGCAGGCCCTCCAGCCGCTCGCACAGGCGCTGGATGCGCTGCGCCAGCTGATGAGGGATGCGCTGCCCGGGGTTGTGCTCGGTCAGCCGGCGCACGCCGCTGAGCGCGCGGCCCATGGCCTCGCGGGCATCGCCCTCGTCCTCGAACTTCAGCGCCTCCCAGGCGTCTTCCTTCGTGCTGGGCCAGCCCCACCACAGCGCGCCGGCGCCCAGGCCCACGGCGTAGCCCAGTGCGGCCAGACCCAGCGCCCAGCCGCCCAGCAGGCCCAGGGCCTTCAGCACCAGCACGCCGGTCGCCACCAGCAGGCCGCACCAGTTGGCCGGTGCGTTCAACCATCGAAACAGTCCACTCATTCGTCGCTCACTGGTAGGCCCGGATGTCCTTGAACACCGCGTACAGCGGCGTCTTGCGCGCGTCGAACACCTTGCCGCCGGTGATGGTCACCAGCTCCTTCAGGTCGGCCTCGCCGGCTTCGCCGAACAACACCATGAAGACCGGGATGCCGCGCACATCCTCCGGCAACTGCTCATAGGCGCGCTTGAAGTCTTCCAGCTTGCGGCCCACGGTGTTCTTGCCGTCGGTGAAGGCAACCACCGAGTACTGGTAGTCGGGCCGGCGCTGGCGTTCTTCCAGCATGTGCTGCAGGCCGGCCAGCACCGCGTCGTACAAGGCCGTGCCGCCGGCCATCTTCAACTCGTCGGCCGTGTCGCGCACGCGCTTCAACTCGGCGAGCTTGGCTTCGGTGTCCACCTGCGGAGCCACGCCCTTGGCCACCTTGCTGCCGGCCGGGATCTCGAACGGCACCGGCGCGCGCGGCGCATTGCTGAACGGCAGGAACCACAGCCGCTCGCGGTTGGTCAGCTTGGCGACGCGGCCGGTCAGCGATGCGTCGGCGCCGGCCAGGTAGTGGATGGCCTCCACCAGCTGCTCACGCCGCTGGCCCTGCATGCTGCCGCTGGTGTCCAGCACGAAGGTGCTGGCGATGGGCTTGCGGAACTCGTTGAGATACGCGTCGATGAGGCCATCGGCCAGTTGGCGGTCGGGCGAGAACGGCAACTCCACCTGGAAGCCCAGCGGCGGCAGGAGGTCGGCCACGCGGCTTGCGACCTCGGCGCGCATGGGCCGGCGCAGCGTCTGGCGCGCCAGCCACAGTTGGGCCTCGTCGCCCTTCAGGTAGTCCACCACCTTCAGGTAGTCGGCGCGGCGCTGCTCGTTCAGCAGCATTAGCGGGTAGTCGGCCGTGGACACGCCCTCGAACGGGTAGATCAGGTGCAACGGCTCGCGCAGCTTGCCGCTGGCGTTGAGTGACAGCAGCCAGCTCTCGTAGTTGATGAAGGCGTTGGCGCGCGTGCCCTGCTGCTTGATGAACTGCTCGGCCAGATACGTGGAGTTGTCGCCGACGATCTTGTAGCCCTTCAGGAAGTCGGCAATCGCGCCACGGTCCACGTCGGCGGCGCTGAGCGCCTCGCCCTTGCCGCCGGCCGCGGCGACCACGCCCAGCAGCGCCATGAAGCCCTGGTTGCTCGTCGCCGGGTTGGACAGCGCGTACTGCAGCTGGCCAGCCTTGGCCGCGCGGGCGATGTCGGCCCAGGTCATCTTGGTGCCGGGCTTGTCCCAGCCGTGGCGGGCCGCATCGCTTTTGCTGACGCCCACGGCGATGGGCGACAGCATGATCTTCTCCTGCACCTTGACCTTGCCCTGGCCGGCCGCATCGCTGAGCAGGTACTTGGCGTTGGCGAACCAGGCTGCGTCCGCCTGCGATCCGCTCAGCACCTCCTGCGTGCTCTCCATCGTGCCGCCGAAGCGGAACTGCACGTCCACGCCGGTGGCCGCGCGGATCTTGGCGGCCAGCGGCTCGATGTCCTTCAGGTCGCTGGTGGCCAGCACCTGCAGCGCGGGCCCGGCGCTGGCGGGTGCCGGGGCGGCGGGCGAAGTGGGCTCATCCTTCTTGCCGCAGGCGGCCAGCAGGCAGAGGGCCAACAGGAATACGGTACGACGCATCACTGGTTCATCTCCCGGCTGACGATGTCGATCATTTCAAACATCAAGTCGAACCCTGGCGGGTCGATGACCTGGTTCATGCGTACATCCACGGCCAGCCCGGCCTTCTCGGCGGCGGCCGTGAACGCGGCGGTGTCGCCGGTGCGGAAACCCTGCTCCAGCGCGACGGCCTGCAGCGTCTTGTCGGCGGCGAGCCGCTCGGCCAGCAGGCGGGCACGGTCGCTCATCGCGACGAACACGATCTTGTTGATGATGGTGGGCTGCGGGTACATCAGCACCATCTCCGGCCGCACGCCACCTTTTTGCGCCTGCGCCAGCATCTGGCTCTCGTAGATGAACGTCAGCGGCGTCTTGCCCATGCCGATGGACAGGTAGTCGTCGAACGCGCCGTTGACGTAGTTCTCCTGGAAGCCCTGGCGCTTGAACAGCTCCGCCAGCTGACCCGCGTACTTCACGGCAGCGCCGCGGTCGGCCACCACGTCGCCGTGCAGCGCGGCCGACGTCAGCGCCAGGTACATCGCCGCGGAGTTGCTGCGGCGGATGTCGGTGGTGGACACCAGCACGCTGCGCGACACCGCGTAGTCGTCGCTGGCCTTCAGGTCGCGCCAGCGCTGCTTGGCCAGCATGGCGCGCGTCAGCTTCTCCATGTCCAGCGCATAGACGCGCGGCGCGCCGGGCTTGGCGATGCCGTTGGCGGCCAGGATCTTCGCGATCGGCTCCCACGAGGCCACCACCAGCGGCGTGTGGAAGGGCGAGGTCTGCGTGGCCGCCTTGCCGGCCTTGCGGGCGGCGTCGGCAATCATGTTGGCGGCGACGACGCCACTGGCGAGGAAGAAGTCCGGCTGGTCGGCGCCGCCGATGCGGGCCGCCATGTCGCGGCTGCCCACGCGGGCCACCTGCACCGGCAGCTTGGCCTGGGCCAGCGCACGGATGACCCGCTCGTCCTTGAACAGCGGCTCCATCTCCACCGTGATCATGCCCCTCAGCGGCTCGGCGCTCGCGATGGCTGCCTGCTCCTGCGCGATCAGCCGGTTTTCGTCGTTGCTGCGCAGGGCAAAGAAGAGGGCGCCGCCAAACAGCGCCAGCAGAACCAGGGTGCCGATCAGGCGTTTCGCGTTGTTCATGATGTGAGGAAGCCGTCTCCTTTTCGATCAGGTGCGGAGTGTGCATCCTTCCGGCGACGACAATCCGCCCTCATGAGTGACATCCTTACCCTCACCCGTCCTGACGACTGGCACTTGCACCTGCGCGACGAAGCGGCGCTTGCCAGCGTGCTGCCGTACAGCGCGCGCCAGTTCGCCCGCGCCATCGTCATGCCCAACCTGCGCCCGCCGGTCACGACCGCCGCGCAGGCCGTGGCCTACCGCGAGCGCATCCTGGCCGCGCTGCCTAAATCGGGTCCAGGCCTGGACTTCCAGCCGCTGATGACGATGTACCTGACGGACAACACGCCGCCGGACGAGATCAAGCGTGCCAAGGAGGCAGGCGTCATCGCGCTGAAGCTGTACCCGGCCGGCGCCACCACCAACAGCGACGCCGGCGTGACCGACCTGCGCAAGACCTACGCGACGCTGGAGGCCATGCAGCGCGAAGGCCTGCTGTTCCTCGTGCACGGCGAGGTGACCGACGCCGACATCGACCTGTTCGACCGTGAGGCCGTGTTCGTCGACCGCGTCATGGGCCCGCTGCGCGCGGCCATGCCCGAGCTGAAGATCGTCATGGAGCACCTGACGACGCGCGAAGGCGTTCAGTACGTGGCGGGCAGCGACCGCTTCACGGCCGCCACCATCACGCCGCAGCACCTGCTGTTCAACCGCAACGCCATCTTCACCGGCGGCCTGCGCCCGCACTACTACTGCCTGCCCGTGCTCAAGCGCGAGGAGCACCGCCAGGCGCTGCTGCAAGCCGTGGCCTCGGGATCCGCCAAGTTCTTCCTCGGCACCGACAGCGCGCCGCATGCGTCGCAGCTGAAGGAGGCCGCGGTCTGCGGTGCCGGCTGCTTCACGGCGCTGTCGGCGCTGGAGCTGTATGCCGAGGCCTTCGAGGGCATCGGCGCGCTGGACAAGCTCGAAGCCTTCGCCAGCCACCACGGCCCCGACTTCTACGGCCTGCCGCGCAACACCGGCACCGTCACGCTGAAGCGCGAGTCGTGGACGCTGCCCACCGCCGTGCCCTTTGGCGAGGCCCAACTGAAGCCGCTGCGCGGCGGCGAGACGCTGAACTGGAAACTGATCGCATGACCACGAACAAGAAGGTCGCCTTCCTCGTCGACTTCGACAACGTCGCCACCGACGTCATCGAGCAAGCGCTGAACGCCGTGTTCAAGGACTACGGCGCCGCCCACATCCGCCGCGCCTACTGCAACGCCGAACAGGCGCACCACAGCCAGGCTTTCATGAAGCGCCTGGGCCTGCGCGCCATCGTCAACCTGGCCATCGGCAAGAACTCCACCGACATCGCACTGGCTGCCGATGCGATGGACATCGCCATCACCGAGAAGCCCGACATCATCGTGCTGGTGTCGTCCGACAGCGACTTCGCGCCGCTGGTGCTGCGCCTGCGCGAAAAGGGTGCCTGGCTGCGCGGCTTCGGCCAGTACGGCAAGACCGGCGAGGGCGTCATCCAGATCTACGACCAGTTCAACGAGCTGGCGCACGACAGCGGCCGTTCCTCGACCAAATCTGCGCCCAAGCCGGCGGCCAAGCGCGAACGGCCGGCCCGCAAGGCCGCCGAACCCAAGCCGGCCGCCAGAAAGGTGGCCGAGGCCAAGGCGGCGGCGCCCGCGTCCAAGCCGACACCGGCACCTGCGCCCGTTGCCGTGGAGAAGCCGGCCCCGGCGCCCGCTGCCAAGCCCACGCCGGCCCCCGCCGCTGCGAAGCCGGCGCCCAAGGCCGCACCCGCGCCGGTGGATCCCAACGTCGCCGCCGCCAAGGAGATCAACGCGGTGCTGTCGCTGCTGCCCAAGCTCGCCGACGGCCAGTGGCACGACCTCGGCGCCGCCGCCAAGGTGCTGAAGGAGGCCGGCCTGCTGCCCAAGTCGGCGCCGTCCACCAAGCTGTTCCGCAAGCATCCGCAGGCCTTTCAGCTGCAGCCCGAGAAGCAGCCCAACCAGGTGCGCTTCGGGCACGGTTGATGGTCTTGCCGGACTGGGCACAGCCCTGGTTCGCGCCCTACCGCGACGTCGCCGCACCGGTCTTCGAGCGGCTGGCAGGTGGTGCGCCGGTGCACGAGGCGCTGGGTCATCAGCGTTTCGAACCCGCCGGCTCGCTGGCCCTGGGCTACGAGCAGCATGTCGCCGCCACCGGCCGCGTACCGACGCGCGACAACGCCCATGACCTGTTCAACGGGCTGGTGTGGCTGCGCAACCCTGCGTTCAAGACGGCGTTGAACCGCGCCCACGTGGCCGCGCCGCCCGCGCCGCCGGGCCAGCGTGGCCCGCTGCGCGACGCGCTGACGTTGCTGGATGAGAGCGGCCTGCTGCTCGTGGCGCCGCCCGGGCTGCGGCAGGCATTGGGTGAGCGTGACTGGGTGGCCTTGTTCCTGACGCATCGCGAGCTGTGGCGCGGCGCGCGCATGCTGGTCGTGGGCCATGCGCTGCTGGAGAAGCTGCTCGCGCCGCGCAAGCCGCTGTGTGCCCGCGTGCTGCTGGTCGACGACCTTCGGGAGCCTCGCTTGCCGGCCGCGCTGGTGCCCGCCGATCTGCCGCCGCTGCCGGTGCTGGGAATCCCTGGGTGGTGGGCGCCCAATGCGTCACGCGAGTTCTATGCTGACGACCGGGTCTTCCGCAAACCCAGGCTAGCATCGGCGCCCGCCCTGGGAGGTGTCGCTTGCTGATGAAGTCCTGTTTGAAACCGCTGCTGGGCCTGGTGCTGGCCGGCCTGGCCAGCATCGCCGGCGCGCAGCCGGCGCCGGTCGTCCAGCCCGTGTCGCCGCCCCAGGTGCAGGGTCAGCCGCAGCAGCCGCCCCCGGTATCGGCCAGCGCACGCCGGCTGTATGAGCGCAGCAAGGGCCAGCTGCTGCAGATCCGCACGCTGCTGAAGACCCAGGACAGCCAGGCCTCGGTGGGCTCGGGCTTCCTTGTCAGCGACGACGGCCACATCGTCACCAACTACCACGTCATCAGCCAGTTCGCGCTGGAGCCCGAGAGCTACCGGCTGCGCTATGCGACGACCGACGGCCAGGGCGGTGTGCTGGAGCTGCTGGACTTCGACGCCCGCCGTGACTTGGCGCTGCTGCGCGCCGTCGGCGACGGACTGAAGGGCCGCGGCGCCCTGGCGTTCCGCCCGCAGAGCCAGCCGCTGGCCAAGGGCGAGCGCATCTATTCCATGGGCAATCCGCACGACGTGGCTTTCGCCGTCGTCGAGGGCAACTACAACGGCCTGGTGGACCGCAGCTTCGACCCGCTGATCTATTACGCGGGCGGCATCAACCCCGGCATGAGCGGCGGCCCGGTGCTGGACGAGGACGGGCTGGTCGTGGGCGTCAACGTGTCGACGATGCTGTTCTCGCAGCAGGTCAGCTTCCTGGTGCCGGGCGAGTTCGCCGAGAGCCTGGTCAGGCGCAGCATCGGTGCCAAGCCCATCCGCACGGCGGCCTGGGGCCGGCTGCGCGACCAGCTGACGCGCTACCAGGACGAGTTGGTCGCCCGCTTCCTGGCGCTGCCCTGGGAGAGCGCCAACCACGACCGCTATCGCCTGCCGGTGCCCAAGCAGGATTTCATGCGCTGCTGGGGCCGCGGCACACCGGCCGACGCAAAGGGCCTGGACTTCGAGCGCTCGCAGTGCCGCATGGACCACGCGGTCTTCGTCAGCGGCAACCTGCAGACCGGCTGGCTGGACATGTCGCACGAGGCCTACGACGGCGACAAGCTGGGCACGTTGCGCTTCGCGCGGCAGTATTCGGGCAGCTTTCGCAATGAACGCCTGGGCGGCAACGACAAGACTCGCACCGCGCCGCATTGCAAGGAGCAGTTCGTCGACCGCGACGGCCTGCCGCTGCGCGCCGTCGTGTGCCTGCGCGCCTACCGCAAGCTGGAGGGCTTGCACGACCTCAGCATCCTCGTGACGACGGTGGACGCGCCCAGGCAGGGCGCTCTGGGCCGCTTCGACGCCCGCGGCGTCAGCTTCGACAACGCGCTCAAGCTCGCGGCGCATTACCTGGAGGGCTTCGCGTGGACGAACAGCAGCAAGGCCAAGAAGTGATGTCTGCCGTGCCTCCCGTCGCTGCCGTCGTCGAACTGCTGGGCCGCGATGGCCGCGCCACGCTGGTGCAGCGCGTGATGCGCTGGCCAGCCCGCATCGGCCGCTCGCCGGCCTGCGACATCGTGCTGGACGACGCCCATCTGGCCGCCGAGCACGCCGAGCTGCAGTGGCGCCCCGAGGGCGGCGCACGCCTGCAACTGCTGGACAGCCGCAACGGCGGCAGCGTGGCCGGCAAGCGACTGAAGGCCGGCGATCTGGCCGACCTGCCCGGTGGCGGCGCCTTCCACCTGGCCGGCGCGTCCCTCAGGCTGCGCACCAGCGACGACGCGCTGGCGCCGGAGCAGATGATGGTCGTGCAGCAGGCCCGCCACTGGGCGCTGCTGCCCGGTCTGCTGCTGGCCATGCTGTTCTTCCAATGGGTGGACCGCTGGAGCGCCGTCGACCCCGACGCGCGCTGGGTCGACTACGCCGCGCCGCTGCTGGGGCCGCTGGCCTTCGTGCTGGCCTGGGCGGGACTGTGGTCGCTGGCCAGCCAGATCTTCCAGCACCGCTTCCCGTTCACGGTCCATCTGCGCCGGGCGCTGCTGGTCATCGTCGCGCTGCAGGTGCTGGAGTGGGTGCTGCCAGCCATCGCCTATGCGCTGTCGTGGCCGCGCCTGATGGTGCTGGACGCGCTGGCCATGCCGGTGGGCAGTGCGGCGCTGGTGGCCTGGCATGCGCGGCTGGTCTGGCCCGGCGCGCGGCGCACGCTGAACATCGGCATCACGGCGCTGCTGCTGCTGGCCCTGGGCCTGCAGGTGGGCAGCCGCCAGGAGCAGCAGTATGTGTTCGGCCCGCCCTACCTGGCCAGCCTGCCGCCGCCGGCACTGCGCCTGGTGTCGCCCAAGCCGCCCGAGACGCTGATCGACTCGCTGAAGCCCTTGAAGGACGACCTGGCCCGCCAGGCACGCAAGGACAACGAGGGCGAGGGCGACGACGGCGGCGACGAGTGATCAGGCCGCCGGCAGGAAGCCGTCGACCGACAGGTAGCGCTCGCCGGTGTCGTAGTTGAAGCCCAGCACGCGGGCGCCCGCGGGCAGGTCAGGCAGTTTCTGTGCAATGGCGGCCAGCGTGGCGCCGCTGGAGATGCCCACCAGCAGGCCTTCCTCGCGGGCGCAGCGGCGGGCGTACTCGCGCGCCGCCTCGGCCTCGACCTGGATGACGCCGTCCAGCAGCGCGGTGTCCAGCACCGCCGGGATGAAGCCGGCACCGATGCCCTGGATGGGATGCGGGCTGGGCTGGCCACCGCTGATGACGGGCGACGCGCTGGGTTCCACCGCATAGACCTTCAGCTGCGGCCAGGCCGCCTTCAGCTCCTGCGCGCAGCCGGTGATGTGGCCGCCGGTGCCCACGCCGGTGATCAGCGCGTCCAGGCCGTCGGGGAAGTCGGCCAGGATCTCCTGCGCCGTGGCCTTCACGTGAACGGCCGGATTGGCCGGGTTCTCGAACTGCTGCGGCATCCATGAGCCCGGGTGCTGTTCCAGCAACTCGCGGGCGCGGGCGATTGCGCCCTTCATGCCCTTCTCGCGCGGCGTCAGGTCGAAGCTGGCGCCGTAGGCCAGCATCAGCCGGCGGCGCTCGACGCTCATGCTGTCGGGCATCACGAGGATGAGCCGGTAGCCCTTGACGGCCGCCACCATGGCCAGGCCCACGCCGGTGTTGCCCGAGGTGGGTTCCACGATGGTGCCGCCCGGCTTCAGCAGGCCGCGGGCCTCGGCGTCCTCGATCATGGACAGCGCGATGCGGTCCTTGATGGAGCCGCCTGGGTTGCTGCGCTCCGATTTGACCCACACCTCGGCGTCGCCGAACAGGCGCTGCAGCCGGATGTGAGGGGTGTTGCCGATGGTGTCGAGAACGCTGCGGGCCTTCATGCGGGCTCCTGTCTGGGCTTGCGGGGATAATCGCTAGTGTGAAGCAAGCCAGACCGCCGCTGGGGCAGGCGTGGAAACACGGCCCTGGAGGAAGGTCCGGACTGCATAGAGCGGCGTAGCAGCTAACGGCTGCCCGGCGAAAGCCGAGGATCAGAGCAACAGAGACGAGTCAAGTCGGGCTTCGGCCTGACTTGGGTGAAACGGGCAATCTCTACGCGCAGCAACACCAAGTAGGCCAGCGTTGATGCGGCTCGCAGAGCTGGCGGGTAGGTGGCACCGAGCCGGGCAGTGATGTCCGGCCCAGAGGAATGGCGGTCACGCCGTCCGACCCGTAAGGGAAGGGTGGTGCACAGAATCCGGCCTATCGGCTTGCTTCACTCTTTTCTTGCGCACTAGGGCCTGCCTCCGTCGTGTTGACAGGCCCTAACGCGGCGTTAGCGGCGAGATTTCACGCCGCCCTCTCCCAACCCCCTGGATTTCGGGGGGTGTGTCGCCGACATTGAATCGTGTGGTCGGCGCGCGTCTGCCCAACCGTGCCTTGGTAGTTTTTCGGGCGCACAGGGAGAAGAAATGAGATTCCAACAACTGAAGCTGAAGTCCAAGCTGATGCTGGGCTTTGCGCTGCTGGCCGCGGTGGTGCTGGTCGTGTCCGGCCTGGCGCTGACCTCGCTGAGTCGGTCCAACGACCGCTTCGCGAACTATTTGCAGGGCGTGGGCGCCCGCGAGCGGCTGGTCGTCGACATCCGTGGCGCGGCGACGCGGCGTGCCATTGCGGCGCGCAATCTGGTGCTGGTCACCGAGCCGGCGGACCGCGAGGCCGAGAAGGCCTTGGTGACCAAGGCCCATGCCGACGTGGGCCAGTCGCTGGCACGCCTGAAGGCGGTGATCGCCGCTGCCGGCGACATCTCGGCGCGTGATCGCGCGCTGGTAGCCGAGATGGACCGCGTGGAGGCCCTGTACGGCCCCATCGCGCTGGACATCGTCGGCAAGGCGCTGGACGGCCAGGGCCAGGCGGCCATCGCGAAGATGAATGCCGAGTGCCGCCCGCTGCTGGCGGCGCTGCTGAAGGCGACCAACGACTATGTGGACTACGAGCATGCCCAGGCCGACGAGCGCGTGCAGCAGGCGGCCGACGCCTATGCCGGCGACCAGATGACGATGCTGGTGGCCAGCGTCACGGCCATCCTTGCCGCCGGTCTGATGGGCTGGGCGCTGAGCAATGCCGTCACGCGGCCGCTGCTGCGCGCCGTGCGGCTGGCCGAGGCCGTCGCGTCCGGGGATCTCAGCTTCGACATTGAGGTGGACCGCCAGGATGAGTTGGGCCAGTTGCTGGCCGCCCTCAAGCGCATGAACGAGGGTCTGGTGGGCATGGTGGGGCGCGTGCGGCAGTCGGCCGACAGCATCGCTACCGCGACGCAGGAGATCGCGTCGGGCAACCACGATCTGTCCAGCCGCACCGAGCAGCAGGCCGCGGCGCTGCAGCAGACGGCGGCGTCCATGCAGCAGATGACGTCCACCGTGCAGCAGACGGCCGAAAGCTCGCGCCAGGCCAGCCAGATCGCCAGCGCCGCCACCGAGGTGGCAGGCCGCGGCGGCGACGTGGTGCAGCGCGTGGTCGAGACCATGGGCCAGATCAGCGACTCCAGCCGCAAGATCGTGGACATCATCGGCACCATCGATGGCATCGCTTTCCAGACCAACATCCTGGCGCTGAATGCGGCCGTCGAGGCGGCGCGCGCTGGCGAGCAGGGCCGCGGCTTCGCCGTGGTGGCCGGCGAGGTGCGGGCGCTGGCGCAGCGCAGCGCGCAGGCGGCCAAGGAGATCAAGTCGCTGATCGGCGCCAGCGTCGAGAAGGTGGAGACCGGCAGCCGGCTGGTGGGCGAGGCCGGCACGACGATGGGTGACATCGTCGGTCAGGTGCGTCGCATGACGGACCTGATGGCCGAGATCAACGCATCGGCCAACGAGCAGAGTTCGGGCATCGGCCAGGTCAACCAGGCGGTCGCATCCATCGACCAGGGCACGCAGCAGAACGCGGCACTGGTGGAGGAAAGCGCCGCCGCGGCCGAGAGTCTGCGGAATCAGGCGGCCGGGCTGCTGGAGGTCATTGCGCAGTTCAAGACGGCGCCGCAGCACGGCTGAGCGGCGTCAACCCCGCGACGCACGGGGTGGGGGCGGCTCGATACACTGCCCGGCGGCCGCAACCCGTGGCCGCCCCGCACGTCCACCCGACCGCTCCCCCGATGAATCCTGAAGCCAGCCGCCTGTGGCGCGCGCCCCGCTGGGCCCTGTCCGTGCTGTTGGCCTGTCTGGCCATGGTGGGGCCGTTCTCCATCGACACCTACCTGCCGGCCTTCTCCGGCATCGCGGCGGCGCTGAACGCCACGCCGGTGGAGATGCAGCAGACGCTGTCGGCCTATCTGCTGGGCTTTGCCGTGATGAACCTGTTCCACGGCGCGCTGTCGGACTGCTTCGGCCGGCGGCCCGTGGTGCTGATCGGCCTGGGCGTCTTCACGCTGGCCAGTGTGGGCTGCGCGGTGGCGGGCTCCATCGGCGAGCTGGTGTTCTGGCGCACGGTGCAGGGCATGTCGGCGGGCGCCGGCATCGTCGTGTCGCGCGCCATCATCCGCGACATGTTCCCGCCGGCGGACGCGCAGCGCGTCATGTCGCAGGTGACGCTGTTCTTCGGTGTGGCACCGGCCATCGCACCCATGGTGGGCGGCTTCCTGTTCGTGCACGCCGACTGGCACTCCATCTTCTGGTTCCTGACCTTCGTGGGCGCGGCACTGTTCGTCTCCAACTGGCGGCTGCTGCCGGAAACGCTGCACAAGGACATGGTGCAGCCCTTCAATGTGCGCGCGCTGATGCGCGAGTACGGCCGGCTGTGCAGCAGCCCGAAGTTCATGCTGCTGGTGCTGGCCAGCGGCATTCCGTTCAACGGCATGTTCCTCTACGTGCTGGCGACGCCGGTGTTCCTCGGCGACCACCTGCAGTTCGCGCCGACGCAGTTCTTCTGGTTCTTCCTGTGCACCATCGGCGGCATCATGGCCGGCGCGGCCGTCAGCGGCCGGCTGGCCGGCAAGATGTCGTCCAAGCGCCAGATCATGCGGGGCTTCCGCATCATGGTGGCGGTGTCCATCGCCAACATCGCGCTGAACCTGTTCGCGCCGCTGAGCGCTTATTGGGCGCTGCCGCTGATCGGCCTGTTCTCCTTCGGCTGGGCGCTGATGGTGCCGGTGGTCACGCTGCTGGTGCTGGACCAGGTGCCCGAGCGGCGCGGCATGGCCTCGTCACTGCAGGCCTGCATCGGCTCAGCGGCGAACGGCCTGGTGGCCGGCCTGCTGGTGCCGCTGGTCATGCACTCGACGGTGGCGCTGGCGATCACGTCGGGTGCGCTGATGCTGGTGGGCTTGGTGGCCTGGTACGGCGTCAGGCGCTCCGGCGTGTCGTGAGATCCGGCCTCAAGCGCGCCGCCCAGTTGCCGAAAAAGCCGGCATGAGGATTCGAACGCCCAGGCTCGTCGCTGCGCTGCTGTCGCTGGCCTGCGCCGCCCATGCCCAGGAGACCCAGGAGCCTGTGGAGGTGCTGCGCCAGCGGCTGTCCGAGCGGCTGGCCACGCCGGGTGCGGTCAATCCGCCCAAGCCGGTGCCGCGCGGGCGGGCGGCAGCGCCCAAGCCCGCGGCCAAGCCGCCGGTGCGCTGGGGCTATGCCGGCGACATCGGCCCGGACCGCTGGGCCGAACTGGCGCCCGAGTTCAGGCAGTGTGGCGTGGGCACGCGCCAGAGCCCCATCGACATCCGCGAAGGCGTGGCCGTTGACCAGGAGGCCATCGCGTTCGACTACAAGCCCGGCAGCTTCTCGGTGCTGGACAACGGCCACACGATCAATGTGCAGGTCGCGGCCGGCAGCGGCCTGACCATCATGGGCCGGCGCTACGAGCTGGTGGACTTCCGCTTCCACCGGCCCGGTGAGGTCCGCGTGGAAGGTCGGCAGTTCGACATGGCGGTGCATTTGATGCACCGCGACGCGCAAGGCCGGCAGGCCATCGTGGCGGTGCTGCTGGAGCGCGGCCCCGACGACCAGCCGCAGCCGCTGATCGGCCAGGTCTGGGGCAACTTGCCGCTGGAGCGCGGCGAGGCCTTGCAAGGCCAGGGAGAGCTGGACCTGAACCGTCTGCTGCCCGCCGAGCGCGGCTACTACACCTTCATGGGCTCGCTGACCACGCCGCCGTGCACCGAGGGCGTGCTGTGGATGGTCATGCGCCAGCCGGTGCGGTTGACGGCGCAGCAGATCGCGGTCTTCGCGCGCCTGTACCCGATGAACGCACGACCGCTGCAGGCCGGCTCTGGCCGGCTCATCAAGCAGTCGCAATAAGCCCCTCGCCCAGCCTTGCGTCGCTGAACGCGCGTAACTCTTGTCCGTCCCCCGCGGGGACGGCGATGCTCTCGGGGCGTGCCCCGCTCGCACATCGCCGGACGGGCCGGCTTGGGAGCGGCCCGGCGTTCGGCCCGCACACGCGGCGCGTTTTCAGCCCTTGTGCGTTCGTGCGCCTGACAGCCAGTCGTGCAGCGTCGCGAACAGCTGCTCGGCGACCACCGGCTTGGCGACATGGTCGTCCATGCCGGCGTCCAGGCAGCGCTGGCGCTCGTCGTCGAAGGCATTGGCCGTCATCGCGAGGATGGGCAGCGTGGCGCCTTGGGGCAGCCGGCGTATCGCGCGGGTGGCGTCCAGGCCGTCCATGACCGGCATCTGCACGTCCATCAGCAACAGCGCGTAGTCGCCGGACTGTGCCATGTCAACCGCTTGCTGGCCGTTCTCGGCCACGTCCACCGTCAGGCCCGCGCTGCCGATCAGCGCGACGGCGACCTCCTGGTTCACCGGGTTGTCCTCGGCCAGCAGGATGCGCAGCGTGCGGCTGTTGGCCAGCTCGGCCAGGCGTTCGCGCGCGGAATGCGAGCGGGGCGGATTGGCGGGGGCGGCGCCAGGCTGTGCGGAGGCGTCCAGGTCGATCGCGAACCAGAACGTGCTGCCCTGGCCGGCGGCGCTGTCCACGCCCACGCGCCCGCCCATCAGTTCGGCCAACCGGCGGCAGATGGCCAGGCCCAGGCCCGTGCCGCCGTAGCGCCGCGTCGTGGAGCTGTCGGCCTGCTCGAAGTCGCGGAACAGCCGTGTCTGCGCTTCGGCGTCGATGCCGATGCCGCTGTCCTGCACCTCGAAGCGCAGCGGCAGGCGGCTGCCCGTGGCAGGACCGGCGCTGCGCACGGCCAGTCGCACGAAGCCCTTGTCGGTGAACTTGACCGCATTGCCAGCGAAATTGAGCATGACCTCGGCGATGCGCTGCGGGTCGCCCAGCAGCTGGCGGCCGCGCAGCTCGGGCGCGATGTCGGTTTCGACGCGCAGCCGCTTGGCGGCGGCGGCCTGCGTGGTCATGTTGGCGATGTTGTCCAGCACCTCTTCGACCGTGAACGGGCGGCGTTCCAGCTGCAGCTTGCCCGCCTCGATCTTGGAGAAGTCCAGCACGTTGTTGATGACGCTGAGCAGATGCTCGGCCGCGTTGGCCACCTTCTGCAACCGCTGCTGCTGCTGGGGCTCAACGGTGTCGCTCTGCGCGAGATAGGTCAGGCCGATGATGGCGTTCATCGGTGTGCGGATTTCGTGGCTCATGTTGGCCAGGAAGGCGCTCTTGGCGAGGTTGGCGGCCTGCGCGGCCTGCGTGGCCTCGGCCAGTTCGGCGGTGCGGGCCTCGACCAGTTCTTCCAGGTGATGGCGGTAGCGCTCCAGCTCCAGCGCGTCGCGGCGCTGGCGCGAGATGTCGGTCAGGAAGCCGTGCCACAGCACGCTGCCGTCGGCCTCGCGCTGCGCGATGGCGTTGCCGTACATCCAGCGCTCGCTGCCGTCCGCCTGCGGCGTGCGGAACTCCTGCTGCCAGGGGCTGAGGTTGCGCGCCGACGCCAGCAGGCTGTCACGCACGGCGGCGCGGTCGTCGGGGTGGATGCGATCGAACCACGGCGCCGCGCTGTGGCTCAGCTCGGTGCTGCCCAGCAGGAAGTACTCGCGCGCCGCCTCGCTGATGTAGGCGAAGCTGAACTCGCCGTTGACCGGCAGGCGCAGCTGATAGACCACGCCAGGCACGGTCTCGGCCATGCCGCGCAGCCGCTCGATGAGCGAACGCTGCGCGTCGAACTGCTGCTGCAACGCGTCGCGCATGTGCTCCAGGTCGCCACCCAGCAGGCCGATCTCGTCCTGGCGGTTGTGCTCCAGCTTGGCGCTGAAGCGGCCCTGCGCCAGGTCATTGGCGAACACGCCCAGCTCGCGCAGCGGCCGGAACAGCCGCGAGTTCAGCAGCCACAGGATGACCGCCAGCGACACCAGCAGCTGGCCGCCCACCGTGGCGCCGTAGAGCCAGCGCTGGCGCATGACGGCCTGCGTGCTGAGATGGTCGTCGATCTCGATCTGGATGTGGCCGATGCGCGTGGCGCCACGCAGGATCTCGCGCTCGCCCACCAGCGTGCGGCCCAGGCGCCGTTCGGCCAGGTGGTTCTCGATGAAGGGCACGCCCTGCGACGCATCGCTGACGCTGACGCGCACCACCTCGGGTGACTTGACGATGGCCGACACCACCTCGCGTGCGGCCACCGTGTCCAGGTTCCACAGCAGCTCGGGCAGGCTGCTGGCCAGCACGTCCAGCTTGGCGTCCAGGTCGCGTTGCAGCGCCTGCTCGGCCACCTTGGCTTCGCGCAGGCCGATGAACAGGCCGCCCACCGCCAGCGCCGGCACCAGAAGCCCGATGCTGGCCCCGAGGGCCAGCACGGCAAACAGAGAGGAAGAAGGTTTGCGGTTCAAGATGCGGTCATGCGGGGCCCGTCAGGCGGACCGGGTCAGCTCTTGCCCAGCAGCTGCGGCTTCAGCGTGGAATCTACCGGCTTCTCGCCCAGCCAGATCTTCAGCACCGCGTTGTAGAAGGCGATGTCCTTCATCGGGTCGCCCAGGGGCTTGCCGTTGTAGGTCATGACGGTGCCGGTATCGGGCACCCAGTCCACCGTGATGATGTCGCCCTTCTTGCCCTGCGGGATGTTGACGAAGGCCTCGCCGAACTGCGCCAGCTGGTTGACGAACTTGGAGCGTTCGGCCTTGTCGGTGTTGGCCGTGATGCCGGCGATGAAGGCCTGGCCCAGTTCATCACCGGTCACCTCGCGCAGCAGCCCGAGGCTGAAGCGGCGCGGGCCGCTGCTTTCCAGCACGCCGGCGGGCGTGTCCTTCTTCTCGGGCAGGTACAGCACCAGCGCGTAGACCTTGAATCCGAAGCGCGTGCGCATGCCGGCGCCGTTGAGCTTCAAGTCCTTGCCGGCAACCTTGGCGCCGTCGTCGAACTTCAGGCCGCCCACCTCGATGGCCTGGGCGGAGCCGCCCATCGCCAGCGCAACGGTCAGGCCTGAGATCCAGCGCAGTGCTTGCTTCGTCATCATCGAGTCTCCTGTTCGGGTGATGTCAGCGCGAGGCTTCCAGCTTGAAAAGGCTGACGACTTCTTCGAGTCCCTGGGCTTGGGTGCGCAGCGAGTCGGCCGCGGCGGCTGCTTGCTCCACCAGCGCGGCGTTCTGCTGCGTGTTCTTGTCCATGTCATGGATGGTATGCGTGACGCGCTCGATGCCGGCACTCTGTTCGGCGCTGGCGTGCGTGATCTCGCCCATGATGTCCGTCATCCGTTGCACGCTCGCCACCACGCCCTGCATGGTGTTGCCGGCCTGGTCGACCAGCTGGCTGCCCTGGGCGACCTTCTCGACCGAATCGCTGATGAGGCGCTTGATCTCCTTGGCGGCGTCCGCGCTGCGGCCCGCCAGCGAGCGCACCTCGCCGGCCACGACGGCGAAGCCACGACCCTGCTCGCCCGCGCGCGCAGCTTCCACGGCCGCATTCAACGCCAGGATGTTGGTCTGGAAGGCAATACCGTCGATGACGCTGATGATGTCCACGATCTTCTTGGATGACGCGTCGATGCTGCCCATGGTCGTGACGACGCGAGACACCACGGCGCCGCCTTCGGCCGCCACCTGCGAGGCCGCCTGGGCCAGTTGGTTGGCCTGCTGCGCGTTCTGCGCGTTCTGCTGCACCGCATCGGTCAGCGTCTTCATGGCCGACAGCGTCTGCTCCAGCGACGCTGCCTGCGATTCGGTGCGCACCGACAGGTCCAGGTTGCCGCTGGCGATCTCGCTGGATGCCGACGAGATGGACTCCGTGCCCTCGCGCACGCGACCCACGATGCCCTTCAGGCTCTCGTTCATCTCGGACAGTGCCTCCAGCAGCTCGCCCGTTTCGTCGCGGCCACGCACCTCGATCTGGCTGGTCAGGTTGCCCGACGCCACCTTGCGCGCCAGCGCCACCGCGCCGCGCAGCGGCACGACGATGCCGCGCGTGATCAGCACGCCGGTCAGCACGCTGGCCGCGATGGCCGCGGCCGCCAGCGCGACCAGCATCAGCGCCGTCTTGCGGGCCACTTCGTCGGACTTGCGGCCGGCATCCTCCATCGCCGCATTGCGGTTGTCGACCAGCTTGTTCAAGGACACCATGTACTTGACCTGCGCTGCCCGCACGGAGAACTGGTACTTCAGCGGCGCGCCCTCGGTGTCGCCGGCCACCACCATCTTCACGAAGGCCTCCTGCGCCGGCATGAACTTGGCGCGCGCCTCCTTGACGGCCTTCATCTGCTCCAGGCCGGCCTCGTCGGTCAGCAGTGGCTCCAGCTCGGCCAGCGTCTTCTCGTTGGCGGCCAGCAGGGCGGCGACGTTGTCCAGCTCCTTCTTGATCTGCTCCTCGCCGGTCATGATCAGCGTGGTCATCAGGCTGCGCGACGCGTCGCCCAGTTCGCCCTTGGCCTTGTTGGCCAGCGCCACGGCCTTGTAGTCGCTGCTGAGCAGCTGGCCCACCTCGGCATTCAGCGTGCGGATGCCGAAGTAGCCCAGCGCGGCCATGCCCACGAGGCAGGCGATCACGACGGCGAAGCCGGCAGTCAGGCGTTGTCCGATACGCAGGCGGGACAGGAAGTTCATGGCTTGGCCCTGTTTTTGATGAACGGCGCTTCAAGCGACCCGCCAGCGACGTCGGGTGGGTAGCATGAAACCACCCGAAATTTCAGCAGAAACCGGTGTGATCACCGCCGTTGCGGGCGCCAGGCGTCAGGGCCCGCCGTGACTTGTGCAGCAAAACCCGGCGAGGCGTGTCGGACGGTGTTGCGCCTGGGTGCCGTCCGCCTCGCCGCCGGTGATGTTTACAGCCCGTGCTCGCCGCTACCCCCACGTATGCGGACAAACACGGTAGTTTCGCCTTCTTAGTTCAAGCAAAACTTCGCAATATTTCTCCAAGTCCTTATTTATCAAGGGAATTTTCGAGTCTGGCTGTATAAATTGACAGTCGAGCTAAGTGCTTGATTTCATTGAAAAAACTTGTGTGGAACCTTGACCCACCCTGGTGCGGGCATTAAAGTGGTGGAAAGTGTCGTTTCGTGGTGATAAGTGTCGGAAATCGTCTTTCAAGGAGCCTCCAACTTGGCGCTGGACGCCAAGGGGCGCCTGAGCGTTCCTACGCGGCACCGCGAGGTGCTGCAGCTGCTTTGCGAGGGTCGGCTGACCATCACCAAGCACCCCGACGGCTGCCTGATGCTGTTTCCGCGGCCGACCTGGGAGGCCTTCCGCGACAAGGTCGCCGCGCTGCCGATGGCGGCCGCCGGCTGGAAGCGCGTGTTCCTGGGTAACGCCCAGGACGTCGAGATCGACTCCGCCGCACGCGTGCTGATCGCGCCGGAACTTCGCAAGAGCGCCGGCCTGAAGAGCGACGTGATGCTGCTGGGCATGGGCAGCCACTTCGAGATCTGGGACACCGAGTCCCATGCCGCCCACGAGGCCGACGTGATGGCCGGCCCGTTGCCCGACGCGCTCAAGGACTTCAGCTTCTGATGGCCGCCATGGACGAGAACGCCACGTTCCGCCACACCACCGTGCTGCTGAACGAGGCGGTGGAGGGCGTGCTGGCGCGGCCGGAAGGCATCTATGTGGACGGCACCTTCGGTCGCGGCGGCCACTCGCGCCTGCTGCTGAGCAAGCTGGCGCCTGGGGGGCGGCTCATCGGCATCGACCGCGACCCCGAGGCTATTGCCGCGGCGGCAGCCATCGCCGATCCGCGCTTCTCCATCGTCCACAGCGGCTTTGCCGACATGGCCGATGCATTGGCGGATCTGGGTGTCCATCAGGTGGATGGTGTGCTCCTGGACCTGGGTGTGTCCAGCCCGCAGATCGACAACCCGGAGCGCGGCTTCAGCTTCCGCTTCGACGGGCCGCTGGACATGCGCATGGACACCACGCGCGGCGAGAGCGCGGCCGATTTCCTTGCGCAGGCGGATGAGCGCGAGATTGCACGGGTGATTCGAGACTATGGCGAAGAACGGTTTGCTGGCCAGATTGCAAAGGCGCTTGTTGCTCGCCGAGAAGCCGGTGCGCCGCTCACGCGCACCGACGAACTGCGCGAACTCGTGGCTCGCTCGGTCAAGACCCGCGAGCCCGGCCAAGACCCGGCCACGCGCACCTTTCAAGCCCTTCGGATTCATGTCAATGGCGAACTGGCCCAGTTGGAGCAGGGGCTGAATGCCGCGCTGCGGCTGCTGGCGCCCGGCGGCCGGCTGTCGGTGATCAGCTTCCACTCGCTGGAAGACCGCGTCGTCAAGCAGTTCATTGCCAGCCATAGCAAGGCCGAGGTGGACCGCCGCGCGCCGTTCGCGCCGCCGCCGCCGCTGGCGCTCAAGGCGCTGGGGCGCGTGAAGCCCAGCGAGACCGAGGTGCGCGCCAATCCGCGCTCGCGTTCGGCCGTGCTGCGCATCGCCGAGCGCACCGACGCGCCGCTGAAAGGCTAGCGGCGTGGTCAAGATCAACCTCATTCTCATCCTGGCCGTGCTGGCCAGCGGACTGGGCCTGGTGCACAACGCCTACGAGTCGCGCCGCCTGTTCACCGAGCGCGAGCGCGCCAAGGCCGAGGGCCACCGGCTGGCCGCCGACGCCGAACGCCTGAAGGCCGAGCGCCATGCGCAGGCCACCAACCTGCGCGTGGAGCAGGTGGCGCGCGAGCGCCTGGGCATGCGGCTGATCTCACCGGCGGTGGTTGCTTCGGGAGTGGCCCCGTGAGCAAGCAACCCAAGTCCGGCGCACGCCTGCTCGGCTCGGGCCGCGCGGTCAGCTACTCGACCAGCCCGCTGCTCGCGTCCAAGACGCCGCCGTGGCGCTCGCGCTTCCTCGTCGCGCTGGTGGGCCTGGCCTTCGCGGGCCTGCTGGGCCGGGCCGTGTACGTGCAGATCCTGCACACCGACTTCTTCCAGAAACAGGGCGAGGCCCGTTACGCGCACACGCTGGAGCTGCCGGCCAGCCGCGGCCGCATCAACGACCGCAGCGGCCAGGTGCTGGCCGCCAGCGTGGCCGTGCCGTCGATTTGGGCCATCCCGAAGGAAGTGGACGCCGACGCGGACAAGCGCCGCGAACTGGCCAAGGCGCTGGGCATCAGCCACAAGGAGCTGCAGGCCAAGCTGAACCCGGAGGCGCGCTTCGTCTGGCTCAAGCGGCTGTCCGACGACGACACGGCCGCCAAGGTCAAGGCGCTGAAGCTCAAGGGCGTGTTCCAGGACCGCGAGTACCGCCGCAAATACCCCGAGGGCGAGGCCGCTGCGCATGTGGTGGGCTTCACCAATGTCGAGGACAAGGGCCAGGAGGGTGTGGAGCTGGCGTTCCAGAAGGAGTTGCAGGGCCGCGATGGCTCGCGCTCCGTCGTGCGTGATCGCCTGGGCCGTGTCGTGGAAGACATCGGCGACATCGTGCCCGCCGCCAACGGCCGCGACGTGGATCTGGCCGTCGACTCCAAGGTGCAGTTCTTCGCCTACCAGCGCATCCGCGACGCGGTGGCTGCCAACAAGGCCAAGGCGGGCTCGGTGGTGGTGCTGGACGTGCAGACCGGCGAGGTGCTGGCGCTGGCCAACTTCCCGAGCTACGACCCGGGTAACCGCCAGAACCTGTCCGGCGAGCAGTTGCGCAACCGCGCGCTGACTGATGTGTTCGAGCCCGGTTCGACGATGAAACCGTTCATCGCCGGCCTGGCGATGGAGACCGGCCGCGTCACGTCGCGCACGCTGGTGGACACCGGCAACGGCCGCTACCCCTTCCAGGGTGCCGTCATCAGCGACACCAAGCCGCACGGGCTGATCTCGGTGCACGAGGTCATCCAGATGTCCAGCAACATCGGGACGACCAAGCTCGCCATGCAGATGCCGGCGCGCGAGATGCACGAGATGTTCACGGCCATCGGCCTGGGCCAGCGTCCGCAGATCAGCTTCCCCGGCGCGGTGAGCGGCAAGCTGCGCCCCTACAAGACCTGGCGGCCCATCGAGCAGGCGACGATGAGCTACGGCTACGGCCTGTCGGCGTCGCTGTTCCAGCTGGCGCGTGCCTACACGGTGTTCGCGCGCGACGGCGAGATCATCCCGGTCAGCATGCTGCGCCAGCCGCATGACCACCCGGTGGCCGGCATCCGCGTGTTCAGCCCCGAGGTCACCCGCGAGCTGCGCAGCATGCTGCAGGACGCTGCCGGCCCCGCCGGCACCGCGCGGCTGGCCCAGGTGCCCGGCTACAGCATCGGTGGCAAGAGCGGCACGGCCCACAAGCAGGAGGGCCGCGGCTACGTCAACAAGTACCGCTCGTGGTTCGTGGGTCTCGCGCCGATCAACAAGCCGCGCATCGTCGTCGCCGTCATGGTGGACGAGCCCAGCACCGGCGTCTATTACGGCGGCGCCGTGGCCGGTCCGGTGTTCAGCCAGGTCACCGCGCAGACGCTGCGCCTGATGGGCGTGGCGCCGGACCTGGACGTGAAGAGCCAGATCGTCGCCAACCAGAAGGCGGTCCCCGTGGAGGAGAGCTTCTAAATGCTGACCCGCCTGAAGTCTCCCGAAGCCGCCGCGCGCTGGCTCACCGAATGGTGCACCGGCACGCTGCGCACCGACAGCCGCCAGGTCATGCCCGGCGACGCCTTCATCGCCTGGCCCGGCTACGCACGCGACGGCCGCGAGTACGTCGCCGCGGCGCTGGCGGCGGGCGCGGCCACCTGTCTGGTGGAAGACGCCGACGTGGACCGCTTCGGCTTCACCGACGCGCGCGTGGCCTCGCTGCCCGGCCTGAAGGCCCGCACCGGCGAGATCGCCGCGACCTTCTTCGGCAACCCCACCGACAAGCTGGATGTCATCGCCGTCACCGGCACCAACGGCAAGACCTCGTCGGCCTGGTGGATCGCGCAGGCCTCGGCCGTGCTGAACAAGCGCTGCGGCGTGGTCGGCACGCTGGGCATCGGCGAGCCGCCCAAGCTGGACTACAACGGCCTGACGACGCCCGACCCCGTGCTGCTGCAGGCCGCGTTCGCGCGCATGCAGCAGGATGACTTCGCGGCCTGCGCCATCGAGGCCAGCAGCATCGGCATCGTCGAGAAGCGCCTGGCCGGCACGGCCGTGCGCGTGGCCGTGTTCACCAACTTCACGCAGGACCACCTGGACTACCACGGCGACATGGACGCCTACTGGGTGGCCAAGCGCGCGCTGTTCGGTTTCCCGGGCCTGCGCGCGGCCGTCGTCAACCTGGACGACGCCAAGGGCGCCGGCCTGGCGGCCGAACTGTCGGCGCTGGATGTGTGGACCACCGGCGTGCAGCGTCAGGACGCGCGGCTGACCGCGCGCGGCCTGCACTACACCGGCGAGGGCCTGGCCTTCACGCTGCACGAGGGCGCCGACGCCGTGCCGCTGCAGACCGGCCTCATCGGCGACTACAACGCCGCCAACCTGCTGGGCGTGGCCGGCGCGCTGCGCGCGCAAGGCCATTCGCTGGCCGACGTGGCCCGAGCGCTGGCGCGCGTGACGCCGGTGCCGGGGCGCATGCAGCGCGTGGGCAATGGCCGCGAGCTGCCGCAGGTGGTGGTGGACTACGCACACACGCCCGACGCGCTGGACAAGGCGCTGTCGGCGCTGCAGGGGCTGGCGACCGCGCGCGGCGGCGAACTGGTCTGCGTGTTTGGCTGCGGCGGCGATCGCGACCGTGGCAAGCGTCCGCAGATGGGCGCCATCGCCGCGCGGCTGGCTGGCCGCGTGGTCGTCACCACCGACAACCCGCGCACCGAGGCTGCGGCGCAGATCCTGGCCGACATCACGGCCGCGGCGCCGGCGGCCACCGTCATCGAGGCCCGCGAGGAGGCGATACGCGGGGCCATCGCCGAGGCCGGTGCGCGCGACATCGTGCTGATCGCCGGCAAGGGCCATGAGGACTACCAGGAAGTGATGGGCGTGCGCCGGCCGTTCTCCGACGTGGCCGAGGCGCGCACCGCGCTGCTGGAAAGGGCCGGGCTGTGAACTTCATGACCCTGGCCGAAGCCCAGGCGCTGCTGCCCGGCTCCACGCTGGTGGGCGACGGCGCAACCGCCTTCGCCCGCGTGCACAGCGACACCCGCACGCTGCAGCAGGGTGACCTGTTCGTCGCGCTGCGCGGCGAGCGCTTCGATGCCAACGACTTCATTGCCCAGGCCGCCCAGGCAGGCGCCGTCGCGGCGCTTGCCGAGCGTAACCTCGGCGCGCTGCCGGGCCTGCTGGTGCCCGACGCCAAGGCCGCGCTGGGCCAACTGGCCGCCGCGTGGCGCCGCCAGCAGCAGCTGCCGGTCATCGCCGTCACCGGCTCCAACGGCAAGACGACGACGACGCAGATGATCGCCAGCATCCTGCGCGCCTGGGCGGGTGACGATGCGCTGGCCACGCAGGGCAACTACAACAACGACATCGGCGTGCCGCTGACGCTGATGCGGCTGCGCCATGACGATGAGTTGAGCCACCGCGCCGCCGTCATCGAGCTGGGCATGAACCACCCCGGCGAGATCGCGCCGCTGGCCGCGATGACGGCGCCCACGGTGGCGCTGGTCAACAACGCGCAGCGCGAGCACCTGGAGTTCATGGCCACCGTCGAGGCCGTCGCACGCGAGAACGGCGCCGTGCTGCAAGCGCTGTCGCCCAGCGGCTGCGCGGTGTTTCCGGCCGACGATGCCTGCGCGCCGGTGTGGTTCCAGATGGCCGGCACGCGCCCGCATTTGACCTTCGCGCTGCACGGCGAGGCCGACGTGACCGGCGAGGCGCAATGGCAGGGCTCGCACTGGGCGCTGGAGCTGCACACGCCGGCCGGCACGGTGCCGGTCGCGCTGCAGATGGCGGGCGAGCACAACGTGCGCAACGCGCTGGCCGCCGCCGCGTCGGCGCTGGGCGCGGGGGCGCCGCTGTCGGCCATCCAGCGCGGGCTGGAGGACTTCCGCGCCGTCAAGGGCCGCAGCGAGTTGAAGCGCGATGCGCGCGGCCGCCCGCTCATCGACGACAGCTACAACGCCAACCCCGACAGCGTGCGCGCCGCCATCGCGATGCTGGCCGCGCTGCCCGGCGCCGGCTGGCTCATCCTCGGCGACATGGGCGAGGTGGGCGACCAGGGCCCGGCCTTCCACCGCGAGGTGGGCGCCTACGCAGCCGAGCTGGGCATCGCCCATCTGTGGACGGCCGGCAGTGCCGCCCGCGACGCGGCGGCGGCCTACGGCCCGAACGCCCGCGCCTTCGACGCCACGGCCGCGCTGATCGCGGCCCTCAACGAACAACCCGACGCAGCCCAGACCCTGGTCAAGGGCTCGCGCTTCATGAAGATGGAACAAGTGGTCGCCGCTCTCCAGAACAACGCCGGAGGCCCGCATGCTGCTTAGCCTCGCCCAATGGCTGCAGGGCCTGTACCCCGACCTGGGGTTTCTGCGCATCTTCCAGTACATCACTTTCCGCGCGGTGATGGCCGCGATGACGGCGTTGCTGATCGGCCTGGCCTTCGGCCCCTGGGTCATCCGCAGCCTGACGGCGATGAAGATCGGCCAGCCCGTGCGCAGCTACGGCGTGCAGGCTCACCTGGCCAAGACCGGCACGCCCACGATGGGCGGCGTGCTCATCCTGATCGGCATCGGCGTTTCGACACTGCTGTGGTTCGACTGGAGCAACCGCTTCGTCTGGGTGGTGATGATCGTCACGATGGGCTTCGGCGCCGTGGGCTGGGTGGACGACTGGCGCAAGGTGGTCGACAAGAACCCCGAAGGCATGCGCAGCCGCGAGAAGTTCTTCTGGCAAAGCCTGATCGGCCTGTTCGCGGCGCTGTACCTCGCGTTCAGCGTATCGGAGACGAGCTTCCTGGGCGTCGTGCAGCTGTTCTTCCGCTGGGTGAGCAGCGGCTTCTCGACCGAGCTGCCGCCCAAGGCCGACCTGCTGATCCCGTTCTTCAAGACCATCTCCATGCCGCTGGGCGTGTGGGGCTTCGTGGCGCTGGCCTATTTCGTCATCGTCGGCACCAGCAACGCGGTGAACTTCACCGACGGCCTGGACGGCCTGGCCATCATGCCGGTCGTGATGGTCGGTTCGGCGCTGGGCCTGTTCGCCTACCTGACCGGCTCGTCGGTGTTCTCCAAATACCTGCTGCTGCCCTACATCCCGGGTGCCGGCGAGCTGCTGATCTTCTGCGCCGCGATGGCCGGCGCAGGCCTGGCCTTCCTGTGGTTCAACGCGCACCCGGCCCAGGTGTTCATGGGCGACGTGGGTGCGCTGGCGCTGGGCGGCGGCCTGGGCACGCTGGCCGTCATCACGCGCCAGGAGATCGTGCTGGGCATCATGGGCGGCATCTTCGTCGCCGAAGTGCTGAGCGTGATGATCCAGGTCAGCTGGTTCAAGTTCACGAAGGCGAAGTTCGGCGAAGGCCGCCGCATCTTCCGCATGGCGCCGCTGCACCACCACTTCGAGAAGGGTGGCTGGAAGGAGACGCAGGTCGTCATCCGCTTCTGGATCATCACGATGCTGCTGTGCCTCGTCGGCCTGGCCAGCCTGAAGCTGCGATGACGGCCCACCCCCGATGCGCTTCGCGCCTCCCCCTCAAGGGGGCGCCCCGAGTGGCCTGGCAAAGCCAGTTCCACCGGGGCCGCTTGGCCGTGCACTCTTTCGCGAGGCTTGATTGATGCAGGTCGACCTGTCGTCGTTTGCCGGACAGCGCGTGCTTGTGCTGGGCCTCGGGGACTCCGGTCTCGCGATGGCCCGCTGGTGCGCGCGTTTTGGCGCGCAGGTCACGGTGTGGGATTCGCGCGAGCAGCCTCCGCAACTCGGTGCGCTGGGTGACGCGGCCGCCTTCATCACGGGCGAACTGACGGCCGAGGTGGTCGCGGGCTTCAACGCCGTGCTGAAGAGCCCGGGCCTGTCGCCGCTGGATGCGCGGCTCCAGGCGGTCTACGAGCACGGCCCCGCCGTGCGCGGCGAGCTGGACCTGTTCGCCGACGCGCTGGCCGCGTTGAAGACGCAGCACGGCTACGCCCCTGCGGTGCTGGCCATCACCGGCACCAACGGCAAGACGACGACGACCTGCATGACCGGCCTGCTGGTCGAGCGCGCGGCCAAGCGCGTGGCCATCGCCGGCAACATCGGCCCCACGCTGCTGGACACGCTGACAGAGGCGCTGGCCAAGGAGCCCGATCCGGCGCCACTGTTGACGCCGGAAGAGGTCGTCGCGGCCGAGATCGAGGACGAGACCGTCGAGGAAGAAGTGCCGGCGGAAGAGGCGGCCGCTGCCGTGCTGCCCGACGAAGAGACGCCGCTGCCCATAGACCCGCCGCCGCCGCGCGGGCCCGTGTTCGAGACGCTGCCCGAGGTCTGGGTGCTGGAGCTGTCCAGCTTCCAGCTCGACGGCGTGACGAGCTTCGAGCCGACCGCCGGCGCCATCCTGAACCTGACGCAGGACCACCTGGACTGGCACGGCGACATGGCCGGCTATGGCCGGGCCAAGGCGCGCATCTTCGGCCGCGAGTCCGTCATCGTCGCCAATCGCGACGACGCCGAGGTCGAAGGCCTGGTGCCGCAGCCGGTGTTCGTGAAGGGCACGCGCGGCAAGCCCGGCCGCACGGTGTCGCGCCGCGTCGTGCGTTTCGGCCTGAACCCGCCGACCGCGCCGGGCGACTTCGGCCTGACGGAAGAGGGCGGCCTGGCCTGGCTGGTGCGCGCCCGCGAGCTGGACCCGACGATCAAGAAGCGCAAGGGCGACGAAGACGAGCCACTGGTCATCCAGCGCCTGATGCCCGCCGATGCCTTGCGCGTGCGCGGCCGCCACAACGCGGCGAACGCGCTGGCCGCGCTGGCGCTGGCGACGGCCGCTGGCTGCGAGCTGGCGCCCATGCTGCACGGCCTGCGCGAGTACCGCGGCGAGCCGCATCGCGTGGAGCCGGTGGGCAGCATTGATGGCGTCGAGTTCTTCGATGACAGCAAGGGCACCAACGTCGGCGCGACGGTGGCTGCCATCTCCGGCCTGGGCGCCGACCGCGCACCGGCCAAGCTGGTGCTGATCCTCGGCGGTGATGGCAAGGGCCAGGACTTCGCGCCGCTGGCCGACGGCGTTCAACGCCATGCGCGCGCGGTCGCGCTGATCGGCCGGGACGGTCCGCAGATTGAAGCCGCGCTGGCTGGCACCGGCGTGCCCATGCAGCGCCACGACACGCTGGAAGCCGCCACCGCCTGGTGTCTCGAACAAGCCCAGGCGGGCGACAGCGTGTTGTTGTCGCCCGCCTGCGCGAGCCTGGACATGTTCAAGAACTACGCGCATCGCGCCGAGGTCTTCGTGGCCACCGTGCAGCAGCTGGCCGACGATCGCGGGGTGGCCTTGTGAACGCGGTGCTGACCGGCTTCCAGGCCAAGCTGCAGTCGCTGTGGAAGCGCGACGGCGGCGAGGACGCCAGCGTGCCGGTGCGCGACTGGGTGTCCACATCCGCCGGCCGGCCCACGCAGCTGCAGGGCTTCGACGTGACCATGGTCTGGGTCGTGCTGTCGCTGATGGCCTTCGGCCTGCTGATGGTCTATTCGGCGTCCATCGCGCTGCCCGACAACCCGCGCTTCTCCAAGTACCTGCCCACGCATTTCCTGACGCGGCACATGGTGGCCATCGGCTTTGCGCTGGTGGCGGGTCTGGTGACCGTGCAGATCCCCGTCGCCGTGTGGGAGCGCTGGGCGCCGTGGGTGTTCGTCGTCGCGCTGGTGCTGCTGGTGCTGGTGCTGATCCCCGGTGTCGGCAAGGTGGTCTATGGCGCGCGGCGCTGGATCCCGCTGGGCGTCATGAACTTCCAGCCGTCGGAGCTGGCCAAGTTCGGCATCGCGCTGTATGCGGCCAACTACATGATGCGCAAGATGGACGCGCGGGAGAACTTCTTCCAGGCCGTCACGCCGATGGCGATCTCGCTGGCCTTCGTGGGCCTGCTGCTGCTGGCCGAGCCGGACATGGGCGCCTTCATGGTCATCGCCTGCATCGCGATGGGCATCCTGTTCCTGGGCGGTGTCA
This sequence comes from Roseateles asaccharophilus, assembly GCF_031458115.1. GTDB lineage: Bacteria > Pseudomonadota > Gammaproteobacteria > Burkholderiales > Burkholderiaceae_C > Pelomonas > Pelomonas asaccharophilus_A. The sequence continues at coordinate 55,494 of NZ_JAVDXV010000001.1, forward strand.
ACGGCCGCATGTTCCTGCTGATCACGCTGGTGCTGGTGGGCGCCTTCGTGCTGATGATCAGCTTCAGCGAGTTCCGCCGCGAGCGCATCTTTGCCTACCTCAACCCCTGGGATGAGAAGTACGCCCAGGGCAAGGCCTACCAGCTGACGCACAGCCTCATCGCGTTCGGCCGCGGCGAATGGGTGGGGCAGGGCCTGGGCAGCAGCGTCGAGAAGCTGCACTACCTGCCCGAGGCTCACACCGACTTCCTGCTGGCCGTCATCGGCGAGGAGCTGGGCTTTGTCGGCGTGGCCGTGGTCATCCTCGCGTTCTTCTGGCTGACGCGCCGCTGCTTCCTGATCGGCCGCCAGGCCATCGCGCTGGACCGCGTGTTCGCCGGGCTGTACGCGCAGGGCATAGGCATCTGGCTGGGCGGCCAGGCCTTCATCAACATGGGCGTGAACCTGGGCGCGCTGCCCACCAAGGGGCTGACGCTGCCGCTGCTGAGCTTTGGCGGCTCGGCCATCCTGATGAACTGCATTGCCCTGGCGGTGGTGTTGCGCATCGACTTGGAGAACAGGCAGATGATGCGCGGAGGGCGGTCATGAGCGCCGAGCGGCATCTCGTCGTGATGGCCGCCGGCACCGGCGGCCACGTCATTCCCGGCCTGGCCGTCGCCGAGGAAATGCAGCGCCGCGGCTGGACCGTGTCATGGATCGGCACGCCGCATGGCATGGAGAACCGGCTGGTGCCGGCGCGTGGCATCGAGCTGGACGCGCTGCCATTTGCCGGCCTGCGCGGCAAGGGGCTCAAGCACACGCTGCGCGGCATCGTCGGCTTCTTCAAGTCGCTGGGTGCGGCCAGGCGTGTCTACGAGCAGCGCCGCGCGACGGCCGTGCTGGGCATGGGCGGCTATGTCTGCGTGCCGGCCGGCCTGACGGCCGCGCTGACGGGTCGACCGCTGATGCTGGTCAATGCCGATGCGGCCATGCTGAAGAGCAACTTCGCGCTGAAGCCGTTCGCGAAGCGCATCGCGTTTGGCTTTGATGGCGCGGCGGCGGCCTCCACGTCGGGCGCGGTGGTCAGCGGCAACCCGGTGCGTGCCGAGATCGAGGCGCTGCCGTTGCCAGCCGAGCGTTTCGCCGATCGCATCGGGCCTCTGCGGCTCTTGGTGCTGGGCGGTTCACTAGGCGCGCGCGCGTTGAACCAGGCTCTGCCGCAGGCGCTGGCGCTGTGGCCGGAAGACCAACGCCCACAGGTACTGCATCAGTCGGGCCAGGACCACCTGGGCGCCGTTTGGCAGGCCTACACCGATGCGGGCCTGGCGGCCGAGGTGCGGCCCTTCATTGACGACATGGCCGCCGCGCTGGCCTGGGCCGACGTGGTGGTGTGCCGCGCGGGCGCCATCACCGTCAGCGAACTGTGCGCGGCCGGCTGCGCGGCGGTGCTGGTGCCGCTGGTGGTCAGCACCACCTCGCACCAGCGCGACAACGCGGTGTTCATGGCCCAGCACGGCGCGGCGATCCACCTGCCGCAGGCCGAGCTGACGCCGCAGAAGCTGCACGAACTGTTGAGCGGCCTGGACCGCGCATTGCTGCTGGCCATGGGCGAGAAGGCGCGCTCGCTGGCGAGGCCACGTGCGGCGGCTCGCGTGGCGGACGAGATCGAAGGAATGTTGAAGTGAAGCACGCGGTTCAACGACTGCATTTCGTGGGCATCGGCGGCGCCGGCATGAGCGGCATCGCCGAGATCCTGCACAACCTGGGCTTTGCGGTCAGCGGCTCCGATGCCGCCGAGAGCGCGACGACCGAGCGCCTGCGCGCGCTGGGCCTGCGTGTGGAGATCGGCCATGCGGCGCCGCATATCGGCGATGCACAGGCGCTGGTCACCAGCACGGCCGTCGCTGCCGACAACCCCGAGGTGCTGGCCGCTCGCGCACGACAGATCCCGGTCGTGCCGCGCGCCGTCATGCTGGCCGAGCTGATGCGGCTGCGCCGCGGCATCGCCATCGCCGGCACGCATGGCAAGACCACCACGACCTCGCTGGTCACCGCCATCCTCGTGGAAGCGGGCCTGGACCCGACCTTCGTCATCGGCGGCAAGCTGAATGCGGCCGGCGCCAACTCGCGGCTGGGCCAGGGCGAGTTCATCGTCGTGGAGGCCGACGAAAGCGATGCATCCTTCCTGAAGCTCAGCCCCGTGCTGTCCGTCGTCACCAACATTGACGAGGACCACATGGACACCTATGGCCATTCGGTCGACAAGCTGTATGCGGCCTTCGTCGAGTTTCTGCACCGCATGCCGTTCTACGGCGCGGCCGTGGTGTGCGCGGACGATGCCGGCGTGCGCGCCATCCTGGGCCGCATCGAGCGGCCAGTGGTCAGCTACGGCCTGAGCGAAGGCGTCAGCGTGCGCGCGGTCAACGTGCAGGCGTTGGCCGGCGCGCAGATGCGCTTCACCTGCCAGCGCGAGGAAGCACCCGATCTGGACGTGCTGCTGAACCTGGCCGGCGAGCACAACGTGCGCAATGCGCTGGCGGCCATCGCGATCGCGATGGAACTGGACTGCCCGGACGCGGCCATCCAGAAGGCGCTGGCCAGCTTCTCCGGCGTGGGCCGCCGCTTCGAGAAGCACGGCGAATGGCCCGCCGCCGATGGCGGTCGCTTCTCGCTGATCGACGACTACGGCCACCACCCGGTGGAGATGGCCGCGGTGCTGGCCGCCGCGCGCGGCGCCTACCCGGGCCGCCGCCTGGTGCTGGCCTTCCAGCCGCATCGCTACACGCGCACGCGTGACTGCTTCGCCGATTTCGTGCGCGTGATGAAGTGTGCCGACGTGGTGTTGCTGACCGAGGTGTACTCGGCCGGCGAGGCACCGATTGACGGTGCTACCGGCCGCGCGCTGGCCGACGCCATCGGCACGCCGCACTTCGTCAACACCGTGGCCGACATGCCCGCCGCGCTGGCGCGCATGACGCGCGACGGCGATGTCGTCATCGGCATGGGCGCCGGCTCCATGAGCAGCCTGCCGGTGCGCGTGAACCAGCATTTCCAAGGAGGCGCAGCATGACGTCGCCTGTCAACCTGAACATCGATGCCAAGTCGCTCGGCAAGGTGGCCGTGCTGTTTGGCGGCACCAGCGCCGAGCGGCCGGTGTCGCTGATGAGCGGCACCAACGTGCTGGAGGCGCTGACCTCCATCGGTGTCGATGCCCACGCCTTCGATCCCGCCGAGCGCCCGCTGCAGGCGCTGAAGGACGAGGGCTTCGAGCGCGCCTTCATCGCGCTGCACGGTCGCGGCGGCGAGGACGGCACGCTGCAGGGCGCACTCGAATGGCTGGGTATTCCGTATACCGGCTCCGGCGTGACGGCCTCCGGCGTCGCGATGGACAAGACCATGACCAAGCGCGTCTGGGGCACCGAAGGCCTGCCGACGCCGCAGTACCTGGCGCTGGCCCGCGCCGAGCTGACGCGCGAGCGCATCCGCACCATTCCCGATGAACTGGGCCTGCCCGTCATCGTGAAGCCGCCGCACGAGGGTTCCAGCATCGGCATCACCAAGGCCGCGGGCTATTCCGACATGCAGGGCGCCGTCGAGCTGGCGCTGGGCTTCGATGACGAACTGCTGTTCGAGCAATGCATCGAAGGCCCCGAGGTCACCTGCGCCGTGCTGGGCCAGGGCGACACGGCCGTCGCGCTGCCGGTCGTCGAGATCCGCGCCGAGGGCGGCGACTACAGCTATGAGAACAAGTACGTGTCCAACGACACCAAGTACCTGTTCGGCACGCTGCCCGCCGCGCTGGAGGCCGAGATCCAGCAGCTGGTGTTGAAGGCCTACCGCCTGCTGGGCTGCCGCGGCTGGGGGCGCGCGGACCTGATGCTGCGCAAGGTCGACATGAAGCCCTTCCTGCTGGAGATGAACACCAGCCCCGGCATGACCTCGCATTCGCTGGTGCCCAAGGCCGCCCAGGCCGTGGGCATCGCCTACCCGCAGCTGTGCCTGTGGCTGCTGTCGCAAGCGAGGCTGGACCGGAAGTGAACTCCGCCCTCGCCACCGCTGCATTGCCCGCCGACGTTCGCCTGATGAACGTCGTGTCGGCGCTGCTCGTCGCCGCCCTGCTGGGCACGGCGGCGTGGACGGCGGTGCGCTGGGCGGTGCGGTTGCCGGCTTTCAATCTGCGCGCCATTCACGTGGAGGGCGATGTCAGCCGCAACAGCGTTGCGTCGCTGCGCGCCAATGCGCTGCCGCGCTTGCATGGGTCCTTCCTCAGCATGAACCTGAAGGACGGCCGCGCCGCGTTCGAGGCCGTGCCCTGGGTGAGGCACGCGCAGCTGACCCGTGTCTGGCCCATGCAGCTCAAGGTCAGGCTGGAGGAGCACCGCGCCGCAGCCTACTGGGAGGCGCGGGCCGAAGGGGCCGACGCCGCGACCGAGGCGGCCGCCGAGCGCGCGCTGGTCAACAGTTTCGGCGAAGTCTTCCAGGCCAACCTGGGCGACGTGGAGGACGAAACCCTGCCCGTGCTGGCCGGCCCGGCGCATGCGGCCGCCAGCATGTTGCAGATGTGGCGCGCGCTGTCGCCCGCCGCCGAGAAGCTGGGCGAGAGCATCGAACGGCTGGACCTGTCCGGCCGCGGCTCCTGGCGGGCCACCTTTGGCAGCGGCGCCGTCGTCGAGCTGGGGCGTGGCGCCTTGCCGGAAGTCGCCGAACGCTTCGGGCGCTTCGCCCAAACCATCACGCAGGTCACGGCGAACTACCACAGCCCCTTGCTGTCCGCCGATCTGCGCCACGTCGACGGCTACGCGGTCAAGCTGCGCGGCGTGACGACCGAGATTCCGGGGAAACCCGTAAATAGAAAACGTTGAGGACGGACATGCCCAAGGAATACAAGGATCTGGTCGTCGGCCTGGATATTGGCACCGCCAAGATCATGGCCGTCGTCGCCGAGGTTTTGCCGGGCGGCGAATTGCGCATTGCCGGCTTGGGCGTGGCGCCTTCGCACGGCCTCAAGCGCGGCGTCGTCGTCAATATCGACGCGACCGTGCAGTCCATCCAGCAGGCCTTGAAAGAGGCCGAAATGATGGCCGACTGCAAAATATCCAGGGTTTACACGGGGATAACCGGTAGCCATATCCGCGGCCAGAACTCCACCGGCATGGTCATCGTGCGCGACAAGGAGGTCACGCCCGTTGATGTGACCCGCGTCGTCGAAACCGCCAAGGCCATCAATATTCCCAACGACCAGCGCCTGCTGCTGGTCGAGCCGCAGGAATTCGTCATCGACGGCCACGAGGTGAAAGAACCCATTGGCATGAGCGGCGGCCGGCTGGAGGTCAAGGTCCATATCGTGACCGGCGCCCAAAGTGCCGCGGAAAACATTGTCAAATGCGTGCGCCGCTGTGGTTTGGAGGTCGATCAGCTGGTTTTGAACCCCAGCGCGTCCAGCCATGCAGCGCTGACCGCCGACGAACGCGACCTGGGGGTGGCGCTGGTGGATATCGGCGCCGGCACCACCGATGTGGCGATATTCACCGGCGGCTCCATCCGCCATACCGCCGTCATTCCCATCGCCGGTGACCTGATCACCTCCGATATTGCGATGGCGCTGCGCACGCCGACCAAGGATGCCGAGGAAATCAAGGTCGAGCACGGCGTCGCCAAGCAGCTGCTGGCCGACCCATCCGACCAGGTGGAAGTGCCCGGTCTGGGTGACCGCAACCCCCGCATGCTGTCCAAGCAGGCGCTGGCCGGTGTCATCGAACCGCGTGTCGAGGAAATCTTTTCGCTGGTGCATCAGGTCATTCGCGAGTCTGGGTATGAGGAATTGCTTTCCAGCGGCATCGTGTTGACCGGCGGATCGGCCGTCATGCCCGGCATGGTGGAACTCGCCGAGGACATTTTTCTGAAACCCGTCCGGCGCGGGCTGCCCACCTATTCGGGGGCCCTTTACGACATGGTGGCGAATCCCCGCTCGGCCACCGTCATGGGCCTGCTTGAGGAAGCGCGGCTGTCGCGCAACCGGGGTTTCAAGGCTGCCCAGCAGGCCGGCTCGGTGCAAACCCTGCTCGGTCGGGTGAAGGACTGGTTCATGGGTAGTTTCTGAACCGTCGCACGCACCCCTAAGAAGCGTAAAAAATTCGTTGTACGTCTAGTCAATCTATCTGTGCTAAAGGCACAATTGCAGTAGGAGGTTTGATATGCCCATCGAGATGATCGAAGAGTTTGACCAAGGCACCCAAATCAAGGTGATCGGGGTCGGTGGTGGCGGTGGCAACGCCGTGGACCACATGATCGCCCAGGGCGTTCAAGGGGTTGAATTCATCTGCGCGAATACCGACGCGCAGGCGCTCAACCGCTCCAAGGCCGACCAATTGCTGCAACTCGGTTCCACCGGCCTGGGCGCCGGTGCCAAACCCGAAATGGGCAAGGCCGCCGCCGAGGAAGCCGAATCCCGCATCCGCGAATCCATCGCCGGCGCCAATATGCTGTTCATCACCGCCGGCATGGGTGGTGGTACCGGCACGGGTGCTGCGCCGGTGATCGCACGCGTGGCCAAGGAAATGGGCATCCTGACGGTGGGCGTGGTCACCAAACCCTTCGATTTCGAAGGCGGCCGCCGCGCCAAGGCGGCCGATGCCGGCCTGGCCGAGCTGGAAGCCAATGTCGACTCGCTGATCGTCGTGCTGAACGACAAGCTGCTGGATGTACTGGGCGACGACGTTACGCAGGATCAGGCCTTCGCGCACGCCAATGACGTGCTGAAGAACGCCGTTGGCGGCATTTCCGACATCATCCACATCCCGGGCCTGGTCAACGTCGACTTCGAAGACGTCAAGACCGTCATGAGCGAACCCGGCAAGGCCATGATGGGCACGGCCCAGGCCACCGGCCCGGACCGCGCCGCCAAGGCCGCTGAAGCCGCCGTCGCCTGCCCGCTGCTGGAAGGCATCGACCTGTCGGGCGCGCGTGGCGTGCTGGTGCTGATCGCCGCCGGCCGCAGCAACTTCAAGCTCAGCGAGTCGCGCAACGCAATGAACGCCATCAAGCGTTACGCGTCCGACGAAGCGCACGTCATCTTCGGCACCGCCTATGACGAGTCGCTGGGCGACGCGCTGCGCGTGACCGTCATCGCCACTGGCCTGACTGCCGGCCGCGCGCGCCAGCAGGCGCCGCTGCAAGTGGTGCAGACCCAGCAAGTGGTGCGCAACGGCACCGACGGCATGGCCATGCCGGTGCTGACCAACGCCGTCGCGATGGGTGCGCAGGCCGGCACGCAGCCGGCCAACGTGGGCGTGGGCCTGGGTGACTTTGCCAACGCCAATGTGCCCAGCGTGTGGCGCCATGGCCGTTCGGGCAGCGCGGCCGCCAAGGTCGAGGCGCTGTCGTCCAACGGCATGGACGAGATCGAGATCCCGGCCTTCCTGCGCAAGCAGGCTGACTGAAGACCAAGCCGCCCCCCGGCCCTCTCCGCTGCAAAGGCAAGCCCATCGGGCTTGCCTTTTTTCATGGCAGGTTGGGCGATGCGATGAACGCTGTGCTGCGGGCGATGACGTCCGCGTCGATCAACAGGCGGCGGTGGCCCAGGCCTGTGACGCGCTCCAGCTGCGAACCCGGCCACGCGGCATGCAGGGCCGTCGATGCGGCAAACGGCACCGTGCGGTCCTCGGCGTCGTGCACGATGAGGCCAGGGTGACGCAGGCCGGGCAGCAGCCGCTCCAGATCCACGCAGCCCATGCGCGTGCCGATGAACCCCTCCACCCAGCCGGCGAACGCGGCGGCATCCGCGGGTCCCAGGCCGTGCATGGCGGCCAGGCCCTTGACCATGGGCGTCAGCGACGACGGGCCGGCCAGATGCACGCTGCGCTGCACCCGCAGCCCATGTGCAAATGCCAGCAGCGCCGCGGCCGAGCCCATGGAATGACTGATGACGGCATGGACCTCGCCGATGTCGGCCGCGACGGCGCGCAGCGCGCGTGCGGCGTGAACGACGCTGGCTGCGTGGCCGCCCGAGTCGCCATGCCCCGGCAGGTCGAACAGCGTCACCGAGAAGCCGGCGGCGACCAGGGGTTGCACAAAGCCCAGCAGGTGGGCGCCGCGGCTGTTCCAGCCATGCACGAGGAGCACGCGTGGGCCGGCGCCCAGCGTCCAGCGTGCGAGCTTGTGGCCCTCGTGGCGCAGCGCGGGCTCGGCATCGGCGGCCAGTGCAGCACGTTCCTCGGGCCTCAGCGGCACGCGTTCGGGAGCAGAGAAGGCGTGACGGGCGGCGGCCATGCGGCCGTCACTGGCGGCGTCGGGCTGGGCTCGCAGGGGCAGGGCGGCGTTCATCGCGGACTCCTGCGCGTTCAGCCGGCGTAGGCCGGTGTCGCGCTGGACAGGCTGGCCTTGATCTGGCGGCTGACGTCGTCGGCCAGCACCTCAAAGGCGCCAGCTTCCAGCTCCGCCAGCGCCTGGCGGGCCACGGCATCGGGCGAGGACTTGGGGGCGTCCAGGCCGCGGGTCATGTCCGTGTCCATGTAGCCCACGTGCAGGCTGGTCACCTGCGTGCCCTGGCTGCGCAGTTCAGCGCGCAGGCCGTTGCTGAGCGCCCAGGCGGCGGCCTTGCTGGCGCTGTAGCCGGCCAGTCCCGGCAGCGTGACCCAGCTCAGCGCCGACAGCACGTTCAGCACGGCGCCGCCGCCATTGGCCTGCAGCACCGGCGCGAAAGCCTGCGTCAGCGACCACAGGCCGAAGAAGTTGGTGTCGAAGCTGCGGCGCGCGGCAGCGACCGCATCCGGCGCCTGCGTCGTGCCGGGCAGCGAGATGCCGGCGTTGTTGATCAGCAGCGTCACGTCGGCGCATTGCGCGACGGCAGCGGCGATGTGGGCGGGATCGGTCACGTCCAGTGCGACCGGCACGACGCCGGGCAAGGTGATGCTGGCCGGGTCGCGCGCGGCGGCGTAGACCTTGGCTGCACCCGCCGCCAGCGCGGCGCGTGCAAAGGCCAGGCCCAGGCCGCGGTTGGCACCGGTGATGAAGACGACGGCGTTGCTGATCTGCATGGTGGGTCCTTCAAGCGTTTATTCATGTCGACTGACATGATTGGGTTAAATGTCGGTCAACATATAAAATCCGTCAAGTCACCTGAACCAACAACCTGGGGAGAACGCGATGAAGGTCACCCGCGAGCAGGCCGAAGCCAACCGGGAGCGCATCCTCGACAGCGCCGCCCAACTGTTCCGCGAGCGCGGCTTCGATGGCATCGGCCTGAACGACCTGATGCAGGCTGCCGGCCTGACGCGTGGCGGCTTCTACGGCCATTTCGAGTCCAAGGACGATCTGGCGGCCCAGGCCACGCGGCGCGCGATGCAGACCAACCGCGACGAGTGGAAGAAGCAGACGGACCGCAGCCTCACCGCCTGGGTGCGAACCTATTTGTCCGACGCGCATCGCGACCATCCGGGTGCGGGCTGCAGCCTGGTGGCGCTGGCCGGCGACGCGGCGCGCGGCGGGCCGGCCGTGAAGCAGGTCTTCTCGGAAGGCGTCGAAAGGCTGCTCGCCACGCTGCAGACGCAGATGCCGGCGGCCGACGCTGCGGAGCAGCGCGAAGAGGCCTTGGTCATGCTGTCCACGCTGGTGGGGGCGCTGCTGCTGTCGCGCGCCGTGGGCGACGAGCGGCTGTCGCGCGAGCTGCGCGACGCCGCCCGCCATCACCTGCCGGCGGGCGGCGGCTGAACGGTCGCCAGCGGCCGCCGGGCGGTCGCGTCGCCGTGGGATGGCGCGATGCCCTGTGGCATGCTCGCGCCCCATGTCAGCGCTCATAAATAACCATAGCCATGCGTGACCAGGGAGTTCTGCTGCGCGTCTGGCTGCTGGCCCTCGCGTTGAGCGCCAGCCTGGCCGCCCATGCGCAGCGCCTGCCGCAACCCAGCCCGCCTGGCGGCGATGCATCGGCGGCCGCCGAGCTGGCCACGAGCAGCTGGACGCGTGCGCAGCTGGACGCCTGGTGGGGCGCGCTGCGCCGCCACGCGGTCACCGGCGGCGCCAAGCTGGACGTGCCGGCGGAGTTGCTGCCTCCCGAAGCGGATGCCGCCTGGCGCGCGCAGCGCCTGCCGGATGTGCGCAAGCGACCCGGCGCGGCGCTGATCTCGGATGCGGGCGGCTATGAGATGCGCTGGTACCGGCTGCACGTGCCGTCCGGCGGCGAGGCGATGGCGCTGTACATGCCGCGGCTGGTGACGCTGTCGGCGGCCGTGCTGGTGCGCACGCCTGATGGCTGGCAGCCGCTGCTGGACAACCAGCATGTGGAGCGTGAGCAATGGGCGCAACCCTTGTGGCTGCCGCTGCCCGGTGCGGGCGCGCAAGGGCTGGACCTGGTGGTGGCGCTGCCCGTGCCGACCGGCAGCTATCACGCGGTGTCGCGCATCTTCGTGGGGCCGCGCGACGTGCTGGAGAAGCGCTGGCAATGGCGGGTGCGCATGCAGAACGTGCTGCCGCAGGCGGTCAGCCTGACGCTGGCGGTGCTGGGCCTGTTTGCGCTGCTGCTGTGGCTGCGCCGGCCCGACGAGGCCATCTACAGCCTGTTCGGCCTAGGCGCGCTGGCCTGGTTCGTGCGCAACCTGCACTACTACGTGAATCTGCCGGCGTCACCGTGGGCGCAGGACTGGTTCTGGTGGCTCACGCATGCCTCGCTCGCCTGGGTCATGCTGACGGCGCTGCTGTACACGCTTCGCTTCGCGCGGCGGCGCTACCGCCGCCTGGAGCTGGCGTTGATGGCCTGCGTGGCGCTGGTCAGCGTGCTGAGCATGCCGCTGTGGCTGCGCCGGCTGGACATGGTGGTGCTGCAGTACGCGGTGACGGCGGCCGTCGCCGCGGTGGGCACGGGCTTCGTGTGCTGGCTGGCCTGGCGCGAGCGCCGCACCGAGCTGCGCCTGATGGCACTGGCGCTGGTCGTCGGCCTCGCGATCGGCGCGCACGACCTCGCACTGCTGGCCGGCTGGGCCTGGCCGGAGCATGTGTCGCTGATGCCGCTGGCGACGCTGATCGTCATGCTCAGCTTCCTGTACGCGGTGCAGCGTCGTTACGTGGGCACGGTCGAGCAGGTCAAGGCCGAGAACAGCCAGCTGCAGGAAGACCTGGACGAGCAGGTCTCGGTGCTGCAGATGCAGAACGCGCAGCTGCGCGAGGCCGAGCGGCAGCAGGCGCTGCTGCTGGAGCGCCAGCGCATCATGGCGGACATGCACGACGGCCTGGGCTCGTCGCTGCTGTCGGCGCTGGTGGCGGTGGAGCAGGGTTCCATGTCGCACGAGAAGGTCGTGGAAGTGCTGCGCGAATGCGTGGACGACCTGCGCCTGGTCATCGATTCCATAGAGCCGGTGGGCCACGACCTGGTGTCGCTGCTGGCGACCATGCGCTACCGCCTGGGCAAGCGGCTGCAGACCGGCGGCCTGAAGCTGGAATGGGACGTGCAGGACCTGCCGCCGCTGCCGTGGCTGGAGCCGCCCGACGCGCTGCATGTGCTGCGGCTGATGCAGGAGGCGCTGAACAACGTGCTGAAGCACGCCAGCGCCAGCCGCGTGCGCATGGTCACGCGCCACCATGGCAGCTATGTCGAGATCCGCGTGGAGGACGACGGCGCCGGTTTCGACCTGCAGAACATCCAGCACGGCCGCGGTCTGAAGAGCCAGATCAAGCGCGCCCAGCGCCTGGGCGGCAAGCTGCGCATCGATTCGCAGCCGGGGGTGGGGACCAGGCTATCGCTGCGATTGCCCGTCGAGCGCAAAGTTCAGGGCTGATCCTGGGACAATCCCTGACATGGTCAAGCAACGCACCCTGAAGTCCATCACCCGCGCCGTGGGCGTGGGCATCCACAGTGGCCAGAAGGTCGAGCTGACGCTGCGCCCGGCGCCGCTGGACACCGGCATCGTGTTCCGCCGCGTGGACCTGTGCCCGCCGGTGGACATTCCGGTGGGTGTCATGTCGGTCAGCGACACGCGCATGGCCACCACCATCAGTCCCGGCGGAGACCCGGGCGGCCCCAAGGTGCAGACCATCGAGCACCTGCTGTCCGCCTGCGCGGGCCTGGGGTTGGACAACCTCTACGTCGACATCAACGCCGACGAGGTGCCCGTGCTGGACGGCTCGGCCGCCAGTTTCGTGTTCCTGCTGCAGTCCGCCGGCATCGCGATGCAGGATGCGCCCAAGCGCTTCCTGAAGGTCAAGAAGCCGGTCGAGGTGCGCCAAGGCGAGGGCAAGAAGCTGATGTGGGCGAAGCTGGAGCCGCACCATGGCTACACGCTGAGCTTCGAGATCGAGTTCGACAACCCGGCCGTGGCGGCCACCGGCAGCCAGTTCGTGTTCGACATGGGCTCGGGCACCTACAAGAAGGAGATCGCCCGCGCGCGCACCTTCGGCATGACGGCCGACATCGACCTGATGCGCTCGCGCGGCCTGACGTTGGGCGGCTCCATGGACAACGCCATCGTCGTGGACGACTACAAGGTGTTGAATGCCGATGGCCTGCGCTACGACGACGAATTCGTGAAGCACAAGATCCTGGATGCCATCGGCGACATGCAGGTGGCCGGCATGCCGTTGCTGGCGGCCTACACGTCCTTCAAGGGAGGGCATGCGCTGAACAACAAGCTGCTGCGCGCGCTGCTGGCCGACCCCGAGGCCTACGAGATCGTCAGCTTCGACGATGCCAAGGCCGCGCCCAAGGGCTTCGCGGAACTAGCGCCGGCGTGGTGAGATCGTTTACATGCTGATCGCCCGCCTGGTCGTCGGCCTGCTGCTGTTCTCGGCGGTGGTCTGCTTCGCCTTCTCTATCGCCACGGGTCAGCCACGCTGGCGGCGATTGGGAATCGTCATCATGAAGTGGACCTTGATTGCCGGCCTGGCCTTTTTCGGCGTGCTCATCCTGGAGCGATTGGCGCTGTTGCTGTGACGACGTTCACAGCCGGTAGGGGTGCCCCCTTGGCTTGCGGGGATGCCAGTTGGGGCTGAGGTCCGCAGAATTGCATCACGGTCGCTGTTCGAGTTGCAGCGGCCCAGTCCGGTAGACCAAAGAGCGCCGGGCGCCACGCGCGGAGATGGCCGGGGGGCCGGGGAAGCGTCGTGGGTTGGAAGAGAGATCGTTGAACGCAATGAGCTTGGGCCGCTCCCGACGGGGCGGCCCTATTTTTTTGCGTCAGCCCAGATAGCGGGAGCGCAGATGCGCCTCGAAATGGGCCGGGTTCAGCGCCTCGCCGCTGGCGCGCCGCACCAGCTCCGGCGTCTCGAAGCGGCTGGCGTTCTGCCAGACGTTGGTGCGCAGCCAGTCGAACACCGGGCCCAGCTCGCCGCGGGCGATCTGCGCGTCAAGGTCGGGCTGCTGCGCACGCATGGTCGCGAACCACTGCGCCGCGTACATCGCGCCCAGCGTGTAGCAGGGGAAGTAGCCGAACAGCCCGGCCGGCCAGTGCACGTCCTGCATGGGGCCGTCCTTGAAGTTGCCGCGTGTGTCCAATCCCAGCAGCTCGGCCATCTTGGCGTCCCACAGCGCCGGGATGTCGTCCACCTCGGCGCCGCCCTCGATCAGTGCGCGCTCGATGTCGAAGCGCAGCAGGATGTGGGCGGGATAGGTCACCTCGTCGGCGTCCACGCGGATGTAGCCCGGCTGCACGCGCGTCAGCAGCTTGTGCAGGTTGTCGGGCGCGAACGCGGGCTGGTCGCCGAAGTGCTTGAGGAGCAGCGGCGACAGCAGGCCGGCGAACGCCGGATGACTGCCCAGCTGCATCTCGAAGGACAGGCTCTGGCTCTCGTGGATGCCCATGGAGCGCGCGCGGGCGATGGGCTGGCCCAGCAGTTCGCGCGGCAGGCCCTGCTCGTAGCGGCCGTGGCCGGTCTCGTGGATGACGCCCATCAGCGCGGGCAGGAAGTTGTCCTCGCGGTAGCGCGTGGTCATGCGCACGTCCTCGGGCACGCCCCCGCAGAACGGGTGGGTGCTTTCGTCCAGCCGGCCGGCCTGGAAGTCGAAGCCCATCAGCCGCATCGCGTCCAGCCCCAGCGCCTTCTGTGCCGCGGTGGGGAAGGGGCCCACGGGCTCGATGACGGTCTCGTGCGACTGCTTGGCGGTCACGTCGCGGATCAACCCGGGCAGCCATTGCCGCAGCGGCGCGAACGCCTGCTCCACGTCGGCCGAGCGCATGCCCGGCTCGTACAGATCCAGCAGCGCGTCGTACTTGGACACCCCCGCGCTCTGCGACAGCAGCTCGGCTTCCTGGCGGGCGATCTTCAGCACCTCGCGCAGGTTGGGCACGAAGCCGGCCCAGTCGTTGGCCGGGCGCTGCGTGCGCCAGGCGTGCTCGCAGCGGTTGTTGGCAAGGCTCTTGGCCTCCACAAGCGACTGCGGCAGTGCGTTGGCGGCGCGCCAGGCGCGGCCGATCTCGCGCAGGTTGGCGCGCTGCGTGTCGTCCAGCGGTTCGGCGGCGGCGCTGTCGAGCAGGCCCTTCAGCGCCGGGTCGGTGGCGAGCTGGTGCAGCAGGCCGTCCATCTCGGCCAGCGCGAGGCTGCGCGCTTCGTTGCCGTGGGCGGGCATGTTGGCGGCCTGGTCCCATTGGGCGATGGCCTGCAGGTGGGAGAGGCGGTGCAGGCGTTGCTGGCGGGCAGCGAGGTCTTGATAGGCAGTGGTCATGACAGCCAGGTCTCCGGAATGATCCAAATCAATGCGGCGGTGTAGAGAACGAAGCGCAGCAGCTTGCCCAGCGCCATCCAGCCCACGCAGGGCCAGAACGGCAGCTTGAGCCAGCCGGCCACGGCGCACAGCGGGTCGCCCACCAGGGGCAGCCAGCTCATCACGCAGGCCTTGGGGCCAAAATGCTGCAGCCAGCGCATCGCCCGCGAATGCCGGGGCTCGTGATGCTGCACCGCTTCGACGGCGCGCTCGATGCCGTAGCCCATCCACCACGACACCGCGCCACCCAGCGTGTTGCCGAGCGTGGCGATGGCGATGACGGGCCAGAACATGCCCGGATCGGCCTTGACGACGAGGAAGACGGCGGGTTCCGAGCCTAGCGGCAGCAGCGTCGCCGAGACGAAAGTGATGATGAAGACGGCGACCAGCCCCACCTGCGGCAGCGCCAGCGCGGCGAGCAGGTCGGTGATGAATTGGGCGAGCCAGGTTTCCATGGCCGGATTGTCGGTTTGCCGGCTCGTTACAATCCCGCCTCTTTTTTAAGCAGAACCTCGTGCAGATCGGTCCCCACTCCCTACCCAACGCGCTGTTCGTCGCGCCGATGGCCGGAGTCACGGACCGACCGTTCCGCCAGCTGTGCCGGCGCCTGGGTGCGGGCTATGCGGTCAGCGAGATGGTCACGTCGCGCAAGGAGCTGTGGAACAGCCTGAAGACCTCGCGCCGTGCCGACCATGCCGGCGAGCCCGGCCCCATCGCCGTGCAGATCGCCGGCACCGACGCGGCCATGATGGCCGAGGCCGCGGCCTACAACGTCGACCGCGGTGCGCAGATCATCGACATCAACATGGGCTGCCCGGCCAAGAAGGTCTGCAACAAGTGGGCGGGCTCGGCGCTGATGCGCAACGAGGCGCTGGCGCTGGAGATCGTCGAGGCGGTGGTGGCCATTGCCGCGCCGCGCGGCGTGCCGGTCACGCTGAAGATGCGCACCGGCTGGAGCGCCGATGAACGCAACGCGCTGCGGCTGGCCCGGATCTTCGAATCCGCCGGCATCGCGATGCTGACCATCCATGGCCGCACGCGCGAGCAGGGCTACAAGGGCCTGGCCGAGTACGACACCATCGCCGCGGTGAAGGCCGCGCTGGCGATTCCCGTCGTCGCCAATGGCGACATCGATTCGCCCGAGAAGGCTCGCGACGTGCTGGCCTACACCCAGGCCGACGCGCTGATGATCGGCCGCGCCGCGCAGGGCCGCCCGTGGATCTTCCGCGAGGTGTCGCACTTTCTGGCGACGGGGGAACACCTGGCCGCGCCCACTGTCACCGAGGCGCGCGACGTGCTGACCGAACACCTGCACGATCACTACGGCCTGTACGGCGAGCAGAGCGGCGTGCGCAGCGCGCGCAAGCACATCGGCTGGGCCGTGCGCGGCCTGCCGGGCGGCGAGGCATTCCGCCAGCACATGAACACCCTGGAGCGCTGCGAAGAGCAGTTGCAGGCGCTCCGCGACTGGTTCGACGAACTCGGCCAGACCCACGACCGGCTGCCGCCCACCGCGGCCGCCAACGACGAAGACGAGCAGGCCGACGAGGCCTGTGCCGCCTGAGAGAACAACAAAGCTCCTGTCATGAGTGCCCAGAAGAACACCACCCCGCCCAACCCCATCGACGCCTGCGTGCGCGACAACCTCGAAGCCTTCTTCCGTGACCTCGACGGCCAGGAGCCGCACTCGATGCACGAGATGCTGATCAAGCTGGTGGAGAAGCCGCTGTTCGAGATCGTCATGCGCGAAGCCGGCGGCAACCAGAGCAAGGCGGCGCAATGGCTGGGCATCAACCGCAACACGCTGCGCCGCAAGCTGACGGATCACAACTTGTAAGACCTTGCGGGTTGGACCTTTGAGCGCAGCGAAAAGCTCCGACCCCAACTGATTAACCCTTGCGGGTTGGACCTTCGAGCGCAGCGAGAAGCTCCGACCTCAACTGACCAAGAACCATGGCACTGACCGCACTCCTCTCCGTCTCCGACAAGACCGGCATTCTCGAATTCGCCAAGGAGCTGCACGCCCTCGGCGCCAAGCTGCTGTCCACCGGCGGCACCGCCAAGCTGCTGGCCGACGCCGGCCTGCCCGTCACCGAAGTGGCCGAGCACACCGGCTTCCCGGAAATGATGGACGGCCGCGTGAAGACGCTGCACCCCAAGATCCACGGCGGCCTGCTGGCGCGCTCCGACCTGCCCGAGCACGTGGCGGCGATGGACAAGCACGGCATCACGCGCATCGACATCCTGGCCGTCAACCTCTATCCGTTCGAGGCCACCGTGGCCAAGCCTGGCTGCACGCTGGAAGACGCCATCGAGAACATCGACATCGGCGGCCCGGCCATGGTGCGCAGCGCGGCCAAGAACTGGAAGGACGTGACGGTGCTGACCGACGCCGCCCAGTACGCCGCCGTGCTGGCCGAGCTGAAGGCCAACGGCAAGACCAGCGACAAGACCCGCTTCGCCGCGTCCGTCGCCGCGTTCAACCGCATCGCGCAGTACGACGCCGCCATCAGCAACTACCTGTCCGCGTTGAACGAAGACGGCAGCCACGCCGAGTACCCGGCGCAGATGAACTCCACCTTCGTGAAGGTGCAGGACCTGCGCTACGGCGAGAACTCGCACCAGACTGCCGCGCTGTACCGCGACCTGTTCCCGGCGCCCGGCTCTCTGGTCACGGGCAAGCAACTGCAGGGCAAGGAACTCTCGTACAACAACATCGCCGACGCCGACGCGGCCTGGGAATGCGTGAAGAGCTTTGACACGCCGGCCTGCGTCATCGTCAAGCACGCCAACCCTTGCGGCGTGGCCGTGGGCGTGAACCCGGCCGAGGCCTACAGCAAGGCCTTCAAGACCGACCCCACCAGCGCCTTCGGCGGCATCATCGCGTTCAATCGCGAGGTAGACGGCGCGGCCGCCCAGCTGGTCAGCAAGCAGTTCGTCGAAGTGCTGATGGCTCCGAGCTTCAGCGCCGAGGCGCTGGAGGTCTTCAAGGGCAAGGTCAATGTGCGCCTGCTGCAGATCGCACTGCCGCCGGGCGGTGCCCGCCCGTGGGACCAGGGCCGCAACGCTGGCGACAGCAAGCGCGTGGGCTCGGGCCTGCTGCTGCAGACCGCCGACAACCATTTCCTGAAGCGTGAAGACCTGAAGGTCGTCACCACGCTGAAGCCGACCGAGCAGCAGCTCGATGATCTGATGTTCGCGTGGACCGTGGCGCAGTACGTGAAGAGCAACGCCATCGTGTTCTGCGGCGGTGGCATGACGCTGGGCGTCGGTGCCGGCCAGATGAGCCGCCTGGACTCGGCCCGCATCGCGTCCATCAAGGCGCAGCACGCCAGCTTGAGTCTGGCCGGCTCGGCCGTCGCCAGCGACGCCTTCTTCCCGTTCCGCGACGGTCTGGACGTGCTGGCCGACGCCGGTGCCACCTGCGTCATCCAGCCGGGTGGCTCGATGCGCGACGACGAGGTCATCGCGGCGGCCAACGAGCGTGGCATTGCCATGGTTCTGACCGGCGTCCGTCATTTCCGGCATTGACCCCCTGTCGCCTGGGCGACTAGACGCAGGCCTCTAGTCCAGGGCCGCCCCGCTTGGGCGGCCCACCAGTTGCGGTTAGCCTTCCGGATCAGATCTAGATCCGGAGACAGCCCATGGACACCGCATTGCAGGAACGCCTGCACCTGGCGCTGACACTGCAGCGCCGCGCCTTCGAGGCCGAGCGCATGCCCTCGTACGAGGTGCGCCGCGACCGCCTGGAGCGGCTGCTGAAGATGACGCGCCAGCACGGTGACGCGCTCGCCGCGGCGATGGCGCAGGACTTCGGCCACCGGGCCCGCCAGGAGTCGCTGCTGGCCGACGTGTTCACCGTCGAGTCCGGCGCGCGCCATGCGCTCAAGCACCTGCGCCGCTGGATGAAGGCCAGGCGCGTCGCGACGCCGCTGCACTTCCTGCCCGGTCGCAACGTGCTGATGCGCCAACCGCTGGGTGTCGTGGGCGTCGTGTCGCCCTGGAACTATCCGTACTACCTGGCCATGGAGCCGGCCGTCGCCGCACTGGCCGCGGGCAACCGCGTGCTGATCAAGCCGTCGGAGCTGACGCCCGCGACGAGCGAGCTGATGGCCCGCATCGTCACCGAGCACTTCCGGCCCGACGAGATGCTGGTCATCACCGGCGACGCCGAGGTCGGCAAGGCCTTCACGACGCTGCCGTTCGACCACCTGTTCTTCACCGGTTCCACGGCCGTGGGTCGCCACGTGGCGCAGGCCGCGGCCAAGAACCTGACGCCGGTGACGCTGGAGCTGGGCGGCAAGTCGCCCGCCATCGTGGACCGCAGCGCGGACGTGGCGCTCACCGCGTCGCGGCTGGCCTTCGGCAAGCTCTTCAATGCGGGCCAGACCTGCGTGGCGCCCGACTACCTGCTGGTGCCGCGCGAGATGGTGGAGCCGCTGTCGCAGCAGATCCTGGACCACATGCGCCGCATGTACCCGACCATCGCCGGCAACGCCGACTACACCAGCATCGCCACGCCGCGCCATTTCGCGCGGCTGCAAGGCCTGCTGGACGACGCGAAGGACCGCGGCGCCCGCGTGTTGCGCAGCCACGAGGAACGCCCCGACGACCGCCGCCTGGTGCCCGCCGTGCTGCTGGACGTGCCGGCGGACGCCACCGTCATGCAGGAGGAGATCTTTGGCCCGCTGCTGCCCGTGGTGGCGTACGACCAGGTTGACGAAGCGCTGGCCCACGTCAACCGTGGCGACCGGCCGCTGGCGCTGTACTGGTTCGGCAGCGACGCCAGCGCGCGCGACCGCGTGATGCGCGAGACGCATGCGGGCGGCGTGACCATCAACGACTGCATCTGGCACCTGGGCCAGGAGGAGCAGCCCTTCGGTGGCGTCGGCGCCAGCGGCATGGGTGCGTACCACGGCGAATGGGGCTTTCGCACCTTCAGCAAGGAGAAGCCGCTGTTCATCCAGTCGCGCCTTGCCGGCACCAAGCTGTTCCAGCCGCCCTACGGCGCCACGTTCGAGCGCCTGCTGGGCCTGTTGAAGAAGCTGCCATGACCGACACCCCACGCTTCGACGAGACGCATGACGTCATCGTCATCGGCGGCGGCTCCTCCGGCTCGGCGCTGGCCGGCCGCCTGAGCGAAGACCCCGACACTCAGGTGCTGGTTTTGGAGGCCGGTGCCGACGTCAACAACTGGCTGGGCACCGTGCCCACGGCCGCCGTGCTGATGGTGCCCAGCAAGCTGCACAACTACGCATTCGAGACCGTGCCGCAGCCAGGCCTGAATGGCCGCCGCGGCTACGTGCCGCGCGGCAAGATGCTGGGCGGCTCGTCGGGCATCAACGCGATGGTCTACACGCGCGGCCAGCGCGAGGACTACGACGAGTGGGCCGCTTTAGGCAACTCCGGCTGGGGCTGGAACGACGTGCTGCCGTTCTTCGTCAAGAGCGAGAGCAACGACACCTTCGGCGCACCGTTGCACGGCCGTGACGGCCCGCTGAAGGTGAGCCAGCTGCGCTCCGACAACCCGCTGCAGGCGGCATGGCTGGCGGCCGGTCGCGAAGCGGGCCACATCATCACGAACGACTTCAACGGCGAGTCGCAGGAAGGCATCGGCATCTACCAGGTCACGCAGGACCGCGGCGAGCGCTGCAGCGCCGCGCGCGCCTATCTGCGGCCACACCTGGACCGACCCAACCTGCGCGTCACCGTGCAGGCGCAGGTGCAGCGCGTGCTGTTCGACGGTCGCCGCGCGGTGGGCGTGGAGGTGAAGGTGGGCGGCCAGCTGCGCCGGCTGCAGGCGCGGCGCGAGGTCGTGCTGGCCGCGGGCGCCATCCAGTCGCCGCAGCTGCTGATGCTGTCCGGCGTGGGCGATGCGGCACAGCTGCAGCAGCATGGCATCCCGGTGCTGCACCACCTGCCCGGCGTGGGCGCCAACCTGCAGGACCACCCCGACTTCGTGTTCGGCATGCGCACCAGCAGCCTGCACACCTTCGGCCTGTCGCTGCGCGGCGGCCTGGCCTTCTGGCGGGCGCTGCGCCGCTACCGCACCGAGCGCCGCGGCATGCTGACCAGCAACTTCGCCGAGGGCGGCGGCTTCCTGCGCAGCAGCGCCGCGCAGCAGCGACCCGACGTGCAGTTGCACCTCGTCGTCGCCGGCGTGGAAGACCATGCCCGCAAGCTGGGGTGGGGCCATGGCCTGTCCTGCCACATGTGCCTGCTGCGCCCGCAAAGCCGCGGCACGCTGAAGCTGGCCAGCCGCGACGTGAATGCGGCGCCGCTGATCGACCCCGCGTTCTTCCAACATCCCGACGACCTCGCGCAGATGGTGGACGGCTTCAAGCTGACCCGCGCGCTGCTGCGCCAGCCGTCGCTGCGCGCGCACTGGCAGCGCGAGATGTGGAACACCGACCTCGCGTCGGATGCCGACATCGAGGCGCTGCTGCGCCAGCGCACCGACACCATCTACCACCCGGTGGGCACCTGCAGGATGGGCAGCGACGACATGGCCGTCGTCGACGCCCGGCTGCGCGTGCATGGCCTGCTGGGGCTGCGCGTGGTGGACGCATCCATCATGCCCACGCTGATCAGCGGCAACACGAACGCGCCGGCCATGATGATCGGCGAGAAGGCCGCGCAGATGATGCGGGCCGAAGCGCACGAACCTCTGTCGGCATCCCCGCTGGCTCAGGCCGCCTGACGATGATCCTGGAGATCGCCCAGCTGCAGGTGCGGCCTGGCCAGTCGGCGGACTTCGAGGCCGCGTTTGCCGAGGCGCAGACCATCATCGCGTCCATGCCAGGCTATCTGGGGCATGAGCTGCAGTGCTGCATCGAGCGCGCCGAGCACTACATGCTTCTGGTGCGCTGGGAAAGCGTCGCGCACCACGAGCAGGGCTTCCGCCAGTCCGAGGGCTATCAGCGCTGGCGGCAGCTGCTGCACCACTTCTACGATCCCTTTCCCACCGTGCTGCACTACAAGCGGGTGGCCGGCCCCGGCTTGCACAACGATTGAGCGGTGCGAACATCGGTTCTCCGTCACCGCTGTTCCGTTCATGTCCGTCGTCATCCGTCCCGCCCTTCTCGAAGATGCACCGGCTCTGGCGCGCTTTGCCGCCCAGGCCTTCACCGACACCTACCGCGGCCTGGACGATGAGCAGGAGATCGCCGACTACGTGGCCGAGCATTTCCCGGCCGACGTGATGGCCGGCGTCATCGCCGACCCGGCCTGCACGACGTTGTTGGCCTGGGTGGGCGACGAGCTGGCCGGCTATGCGATGCTCAGCGCCCAGCCCGCGCCCGGCTGCGTGAGCGGACCGGACCCGCTGAAACTGTGGCGGCTGTACCTGGGCCAGGGCTTCATCGGGCAGGGCCTGGGTGCGCGGCTGATGGCGGCGGTGCATGCGCGGGCACATGGGCAGGGCGCGCGGACGCTGTGGTTGAGCGTCTACGACCGCAATGTGCGCGCGGTGCGCTTCTACGAGCGCTTCGGCTTTGCGCAGGTCGGCAACAGCGAGTTCCTGTTTGGCGGCCGCGTCTACATCGACCCCATCTACGCCACGGCGGTGCAAGGAGAGTGAGCATGATCGAAGGTTCCTGTCTGTGCGGCGGCGTGCGCTGGCGTTTTGACGGTCAGCCCGACGGCGCCACCGCCTGCAACTGCACGGCCTGCCGCCGCTACGGCACGCTGTGGGCCTACGACTTCGTGGACGAGGGCATCCACGTGACGGGCACCACGCAGGCCTATGTGCGCGGCCGCGCCCTGGAGTTCCACTTCTGCCCGACCTGCGGCTGCGTGACGCACTGGCGCGGCCTGCGGCTGGAGGACGGCAAGCGCCGCATTGCAGTGAATCTGCGCCTGGCGGAGCCCGAGGTCGTGGCCGCCATCCCCATCGACCATTTCGACGGCTTCGACAGCTTCGACGACCTGCCCCGCGACGGCCGCTGCGTGAAGGACTACTGGTTCTGACGGACCAGCCCGCTGCAGCGGCGTCGCGATAATCCCGACCATGACGCCAGCCGCCTTCACCGGCCAGTTGCTTGCCTTCATCGCCCGGCTCATCACGGGCGCGCAAGGCCACTGGAAGGGCTGCCCGCCACAAGCCGAGCAGCGCATCTACATCGCCAACCACCAGAGCCATTTCGACCTCGTGTTGATCTGGGCCGCCTTCCCGCACGAGCTGCGCGCGCAGACGCGTGCCATCGCGGCCAAGGACTACTGGACCAAGAGCGCGCTGCGGCGTTGGCTGACGACCGAGGTCTTCAACGCCATCTACGTCAGCCGCACCCGCGCCAACCCCGACGAAGACCCGCTGGAGCCGCTGGTCGAGGCGCTGGCCAATGGCGACTCGCTGGTCATCTTTCCCGAAGGCACGCGCTCCAGCAAGGGCAATCCGCAGCCGTTCAAGAGCGGCATCTTCCATCTGGCCCAGCAGTTCCCGCATGTGCAGCTGATCCCGACCTGGATAGACAACGTGCAGCGCGTCATGCCCAAGGGCGAAGTCGTGCCGGTGCCCATCCTGTGCACGGTGACCTTCGGTGCACCCATCCAGCTGATGGACGGCGAGAGCAAAGCCGACTTCCTGTGCCGTGCCCGCGAGGCGGTCATGGAGCAGCGCCCCGACCCCGAGTACGTTGGCCGCGAAGAGGGCGACGACTGATGCGCTGGCTCAAGTCTCTTTCCGCCAGCGAGCAGGTGGCGCTGCTGTTCGTCGTGCTGTTCGGCTTCCTGATGCTGCTGACGCTGGGCCTGTTCCTGAACTCGCTGCGCGAGCGCGCCGACGAGGACGCCCGCCGCCAGTCCGAGCTGACCTGGGCGCGCGTGCGCAGCGACCTGCGCGCCGCGTGGATAGGCGGCTGCATGTTCTGGGTCGCGTGGATCTCGGGCCCGCTGGGCGCCACGCTGCTGTTCGCGCTGTTCTCGTTCCTCGCGCTGCGCGAGTTCATCACCCTCGTGCACACGCAGCGCAGCGACCACCGCACGCTGATCGTCGCGTTCTTCGTGCTGCTGCCGGTGCAGTACATGATCTGCGGCACGCGCTTCTTCGACCTGTTCACGGTGTTCCTGCCGGTCTACGGCTTCCTCGTGCTGCCCATCGTCAGCGCGCTGGCCGACGACCCGCGTCGCTACCTGGAGCGCAACGCCAAGATCCAGTGGGGCGTCATGGTTTGCGTCTACGGCCTGTCGCATGCGCCGGCGCTGCTTCTGCTGGACTTCCCCGGCTACACCGGCCGCGGCGCCTTCCTGCTGTTTTTCCTGGTCATGGTGGTGGCCGCCTCGCAGATCGCGCAGGAGATCGCCACCCGCACCATGCGCCGCCGCCCCGTGGCGCGGCGCATCAGCCGCAGCTTCTCGATGCGTGCGTGGTGGATAGGCACGCTGACCGGCGCGCTGGCCGGCGGGCTGCTGTTCTGGATCACGCCGTTCAAGGCCGGCCAGGCGCTGGTGATGGCCTTCGTCACCGCGGCGGCTGCAGGCTTCGGCGGCCTGGTCATGAAGGCGCTGAAGAAGGATGCCGGCGTGCTGTACTGGGGCAACCGCAGCTCCATCACCGGCGCCGTGGGCCTGCTGGACCGCATCGCCGTGCTGTGCTTTGCGGCCCCGGTGCTGTTCCATTCGGTGCGCTGGTACTTCCAGCTGCCGCTGTACCGATGAGGATTCTCGGCATCGACCCGGGCCTGCAGACGACGGGCTTCGGCGTCATCGACGCCGACGGCCCGCGCCTCGCCTATGTGGCCAGCGGCACGATCAAGACCAACAGCGTCGCGGTAGGCGACCTGCCCGGGCGGCTGAAGATCCTGTACGACGGCATCCGCGAGGTCGTGTCGCGCTACCAGCCGCAGTGCGCGGCGGTGGAGATCGTGTTCGTCAACGTGAACCCGCAGTCCACGCTGCTGCTGGGCCAGGCACGCGGTGCGGCGCTGACGGCGCTGGTGTCCGCTGACCTGGCCGTCAGCGAGTACACCGCCGTGCAGATGAAGAAGGCCGTTGCCGGCCACGGGCAGGCCAAGAAGGAGGCCGTGCAGGCCATGGTGCAGCGGCTGCTGAACCTGCCGGGCGTGCCGGGCAAGGACGCGGCCGACGCGCTGGGCCTGGCCATCATGCATGCCCATGCGCGCGTCAGCTTCGAGGCGATGGGCCGCAGCACGACACTGAACCGCCGCCAGCACGCGATGTTCAAGGGCGGAAGGACTTTTTGACCCCTCGCCCAATCGCGCCGCGCTGGACGCGGGCGCGCTTGGTCGGTCCCCCGAGGGGACGGCGATGCTTGCGGCATTGAGCCGCAAGCACATCGCCAGGCGGGCCGGCTTGGGGCGGCCCGGCGCTCGGCCCGGAAGCGCGAAGACAAAAGAAACGGCCCGCTGCGAGCGGGCCGTTGAACGAGCGTGAAGGCGTTCAGGCCTGACGGCGGCGGCGCGCGAACAAGCCGCCACCCAGCGCGGCCAGCACCAGCGCGTAGCTGGCGGGTTCCGGCACCGTGGCCGCGGCGTCCAGCGTCAGCGTGCCGTAGGCCTCGCCGGCCGCGGTCAGGTGGGTGAAGTAGCTCGCGCCGAAGAAGGACTGCAGGTCCAGCGAACCGCCGGTCGTCAGCGCCACCGTGGCCACGGGCCCACTCAGCGAACCGAAATCGAACTGCACGTAGGCGCTGGAAGCGTCCGCCAGCGTGTAGGTCTGGCCCAGGAACGTGAAGTTCAGCGAGGTCAGCGTGAACGCGCCGTCGGAGCCGCCGGCAGCGACCTCGGCGTCGCTGAACGAGAAGCTGCCGGTCAGCACTTCGACCGTGGGGTCGTTGTCAAAGGTGCCGGCGATCGCGTAGGTGCCCGCGTGGGCGGAGGCGGCCAGGGCCAGGGCGGTCAGGGCGAATGCGGTGGTGCGGATCATGTTTTTCTTCCTCAGAACTTGAAGCTGGACGCGTTGATGGCGGTGCAGGACACGCCCTTGAGCTGCAAGAAGGCCTTGGGCTTGGTCGCGCCGGCGCTGCCGTCGGTGTCGATGTTGATGATGGCGCCCGCTGCGTTGGCCGTGCAGCTCACATGGCCGGTGGCCAGCGGGGCGGCGCTGCTGATACCTGCGACCGCCAGCAGGCGGGTCAGCACCAGCGTGTCGACACCGGGCTTGAAGTCGGTGATGACGTCGCCGGCGTCCAGCATGCTGCCGTAGACGAACTGGTTGCTGCCGGCGCCGCCAGTCAGCGTGTCGGCACCGGCGCCGCCCTCGATGATGTCGTCGCCGGCGGTGCCAACGATCGTGTCGCGGCCGCTGGTGCCCGACACGGCCTTGACGAGGTTCAGGCCGATCAGCATCGGGTCATGGTCGGACGCGCGGAACAGCGTGGGCTGGTACCAGTCGTTGCCGGTGGCCTTGTCCTCGGTGTTGTAGTCGGCCCATTCCGGCTCGTCGGCATTGATGTGCCAGCTGGTCGCGCCGGTCACCTTGGCGGCCACGCTGGCGGTGCCCAGGCCATGGTCCAGGCGACCGGCGTTGGCGTCGAACACATAGCTGTAGTCGGCTGGGTCGAACTTGCTCACCAGGTCCACGAGGCCGCCGGTGGTCAGCAGCTCGATGGGGTCTTCCTTCGCGTAGGCGTTGAAGTCGCCGATCAGGATGACGTCCTCGGTCGTGGCCGTGGCCTTGATGGTGGGCAGCCAGTCCAGCAGGCGCTGGGCCTGCTGCTGACGCTGCAGGTTCCAGCAGCCCTGCAGGTCGCCGGTGTCGCCGTTGGCGCCGCTGCCGCAGCTGCCCTTGGACTTCAGGTGGTTGACGGCGACGGCGAACTTCTCGCCATTGGGCGCGACGAAGCCCTGCGCGAAGGTCGGGCGGTTGTTGATGCCGTTGGTGTCGGCCATCGACGGGCCCATCAGCGCCAGCTTGCCCGGCTTGTAGATCATCGCGACGCGGATCGCGTCCGTGCCCGTGCCGCTACCGCCGGCGGAGATGACGGTGGGCAGCGGCACGGCGGCATAGGTGCCGGCGCCGAGCTGGGCGTTCAGCCCGTCCACCAGGTTCTGCACGGCGAAATTGCTGGCGTTGTTCTGGATCTCCATCAGGCCCACGACGTCGGCGTTCAGACCCGACAGCGCGGCCAGGATCTTGGTGCGCTGGCGATTGAACTCGGCCAGCGAGTTCGCGCCGCGGCAGTCGCTGCCGCAGCTGGGGCTGCCGGCCACGAAGGCGCCACCGCTGCCGCTGGTGAAGAAGTTCAGCACGTTGGCGCTGGCGACCTTGATGTTGCCGCCGACGGCCGGCGGTGCGGCCGGGCGGCCGGCAGTGCGGGCGAACACCGGCGCGGCGGCCGGGTGGATCTTGTACGACAGCGGGCCGCTGGCCGAGTCGGTGGACGGGCCGAAGTCGACGACGCCGACGACGTCGCTGACCGTGTCGCCACCGCGCACCGTGCCGTCCTGCCACAGGT
This sequence comes from Roseateles asaccharophilus, assembly GCF_031458115.1. Taxonomy (GTDB): domain Bacteria; phylum Pseudomonadota; class Gammaproteobacteria; order Burkholderiales; family Burkholderiaceae_C; genus Pelomonas; species Pelomonas asaccharophilus_A. The sequence goes on from NZ_JAVDXV010000001.1 coordinate 82,570, forward strand.
AGGGCGTGGGGTTGGGGAACTTCAGCGAGCTGCCGTCGTCCAGCACGATGCTGCGCGCGAGGTTGGCGGCCTGCAGCGCGTTCGCCGCGGCGCCCGGGCGCATCACGTTGGTCGGGTTCAGCGTGCGGCCACCGGCCGACACGGTCAGCTGGCCGTAGCTGCCGACGAAGTTGGTCTGGTTGACGGTCAGCGCATCAGTGATGCGCACCAGCATGCCTTCGTAGCGCTCCATGTCGGCCTGCGCGGTGTGCGCGGCAAGACTCACGTCCACCGCCGGCGGCAGTGCGTTGCCCGAGCTCAGCACGGTGATGGCGGACACGCTGCTCAACTCGGTCAGCGGATTGGCCAGGCTGGCCGCGCTGCTGGACACCGAGTACTCCTGGACCTTGGCCGACACGGTCACGCGGTCGCCGACGGCCACGGTGGGCGCGGTGCTGGTGAAGACGAAGATGCCGTCCGACGTCGCGGCATCGCCGTCGCCGATCGGGTCCTGCAGGTAGAAGCCGTTGTTGATCAGCTGCGTGACGACGCCGCTGGTGGTCACGCTGGCGCCGTCCATCGTGCTCTTGGCGCCCGAGCCCTGGATGGCCGGGATGCTGACGATGCCGGACACTGCCAGCTTGAACGAGCAGCTGGCGGTCTGCGCCTCGTCGTTGTCCCACTTCAGGCCGAGGTTGTAGTTGCCGGCGGCCAGCGTGCTGGAGACCGTGAAGGACTGCGTCGCGGCCACGTCGTCGCCGGTGGAGGCGACGAAGCTGTCCAGCGCCACGCCCGCGGGCAGGCTGCCGACGACCGTGGCCGTCGTGATGCGGCTGTCGGCGTCCTTGGCGCTGACCGTGAAGCCGGACGCGGTGCCCGACACGGCGACCTGGTCGCCACAGCTGGTCACGATGGGAGCGTTGGGCGGTGTACCGCCGCCAGAGCAGACGGCGAAGGCGCTGGCCTTGTTGCGCGGCGCCGGCGTGCCGGTGGCGAAGTCGGCGGCGTTGTTGTCGGTGTCGGTGCAGCCGTTGGCGGCACGGAAGGCGGCCAGCGTCGTCGAGATGGTGGGCGTCGGGCCCGTGCCTTCGAAGAAGTTGGCCGTGGAGCCGAAGCCGACCAGGTCCTCGATCAGCGCCAGCTGCTCGGGGGAGCAGACGCTGCTGCCGCCGTTGCAGCCCAGCGACGTGGTCTGCTTGACCAGTGCCACCTTGCCGGCCCCTGCGGCCATCGCGATGGAGCCCGAAGCGTCGTGCGCGGGCATCGCCGCGCCCACGCTGCCGCCGGCCATGCGCACCAGGTAGAACTGCCCCGGCTCCAGCGTGCCGGACAGCGCGACCAGGTTGCCGCTGGCGCCCAGCGCGCCGGTGCCCGTCGCGCTGGCGTACTGCACCGTCCAGCCCGCAAGGTTGACGGTGCTGGCGCTGCGGTTGTGCAACTCCACGTAGTCGTGCGTCAGCAAGGCCCCGCCGTTGCCGCCGGCGCCGTAGACCTGGCTGATGACGACATTGCCTGCGGCCAGCGCGGCGGGCGCGGCAAACGCCGCGGCAAGAAGAGCTACCAGGGGTCGGAGTTGCATGACGGATTAGTAAAAATTGCCCAAAACGGGGCGCATCGTAGAGATGCTTCGTGACGATTTGATCCACCCGGTTCGTGGGGGTGGCGTGAGGCATGATCCCGGCCCATGTCGCCTGCACTGCTTTTGATCGGGGTTCTCACTTATTTCGCCCTGCTGTTGGTACTGGCGAGGTGCGTCTCGCACGGTTCCGGGGCCGAGGGTTTCTACGTGGGAGGCAGGGAAAGTCCCTGGCCGGTCGTCGCGTTCGGAATGATCGGGACGTCGCTTTCCGGCGTCACCTTCATCAGCGTGCCGGGCTCGGTGGCGGCCAACGGCTTCACCTACCTGCAGATCGTCATCGGTCAGCTGTTCGGCTATGCCGTCATCGCCTTCGTGCTGCTGCCGGCCTATCACCGGCTGAAACTGGCCTCCATCTACGGCCTGCTGGGCGAACGCCTGGGAACGGCGGCGCAGCGGCTGGGCTCGGCCTACTTCCTGCTGAGCCGCACGCTGGGCGCGACGGCGCGGCTCTACCTCGTCGTCGCCGTGCTGCACACGCTGATCCTGCAACCGCTGGGCGTGCCTTTCGCCGTCGGCGCGGCGGTGGTGCTGGTGATGATCCTGCTCTACACGGTGGAGGGCGGCGTGAAGGCGCTGGTGTGGACGGACACGCTGCAGACCGCCGGCATGCTGACGGGGCTGTTCGTCTGCATCGCGCTGCTGTGGCATACCGACGCGCTGGCCCAACTGGATGCCGCGGGCCTGAGCCGCGTCTGGGTGGGCGACGCTATGAGCCGCGACTTCTCCGTGAAGGCGCTGCTCGCCGGCATGTTCATCGCGATCGCGATGACAGGGCTGGACCAGGAAATGATGCAGAAGAGCCTGTCGGTGGCGAAGCTGCGCGACGCGCAGAAGAACCTGCTGGTGCTGGCCGTGCTCATGCTGGTGGTCGTTGGCGCCTTCCTGCTGCTGGGCGGGCTGCTGACGCTGTTCGCCCAGGCCCAGGGCCTCACCGCCAAGGGTGACGCGCTGTTCCCCACCGTCGTCATGCAGCACCTGCCGGCCTGGGTGCAGATCGTGTTCGTGCTGGCGCTGGTGTCGGCGCTGCTGCCCAGCGCCGACGGCGCGCTGACCGCGCTGACGGCCAGCACCTGCCTGGACCTGCTGCGCGTGCCGCGCGAGGACACCCGCACGCGCCAGCGCGTGCACTACGGCTTCGCGCTGCTGTTCCTCGTGCTGGTGCTGGGCTTCAAGGCGCTGGACAGCACCAGCATGATCTACCTGATCCTGAAGCTGGCCGGCTACACCTACGGCCCGCTGCTGGGTCTGTTCGCGTTCGCGATGTTCACGCCGCGGCCGGTGTCGGGCCGCGCGCTGGTGGCCGTTTGCCTGATCGCGCCGGCGCTGTGTGCGGTGCTGGACTTTGGGCAGCCCTGGGGCGGCTATCAGATCGGGCTGGAGCTGCTGTTGCTGAACGGGCTGCTGACGTGGGCGGGATTACGGCTTGCAGCGTGTGCGCACCGCACGGCCGACAGCCACTGAGCCACCATGAAAGCCTTCAGACCCGTTCCACTGGACATCAAGACGCGCGAGGGCCTGCTGCAGCAGGTCCGGATCGCAGAGCGTTTCGGCAAGGTATGGCGTCAGACCATTACAGCCTTCGCCGTTCTTGCGCTGTTGATTGGCGGCCGGTTGTTCTTCCCGGCTGGTCTGGGCGAGCCTGCCGACAGTTGGTTCGCTATTGTTGTGTTGGCTGTCGGTGCCATGCTCACGATATGTGCGATTCGCTACAACTGCCCGAACTGCAAGGTGCCGGCGTCCGGAACGGAATGGCGGTTGTTTTCAGGCAAGGCTGTCAACAAAGGGCTGCATCCGTTTCCGCGCAGGTGCAAAGCCTGTGGCGCCTACCTCTCCGTGCGGGCCTTGCGCCGAGATGCAGGCACCCTTTGGGACGACGTCGCTTGAGGGCGACGTAGCTTGCCCGAGATCCGCTCAGTAGATCCAGTTGCGTCGTGGATGGCGGTCCGTGTTCCCATGCCGTCGGCCGTTCCCCAGTCTCACACACACTCCCGCATGCTCGCCGCCTTCGTGCGCAAGCACTGGCGCGCCGACGGTGCTGCTGCGGCCATGCTCAGCGACATCTCCACACTGACCGTCTGGATCCCGCGCCCATCGGCCATGTCCGAATTCGACGCTCTCGCGGTGCAGGCTGGGCCGGTGGTTCGGCGCCAAGACGCGACTTCGCACTGACTTCACCGAGCGGGCGTACGCTGCACTGTCTCGCAGCACCCAAGGAGCCCGTCATGAAGTGGGCACAAGCAGCAGCTTCCGTCCGTCTTGCCAGCTTCGTGCTCAGCGCCGCCTGCTTCGGCCTGGCCTGGCGCATGACCGAACTGGGCGCGGCGGGGTTGGAGGACATCCCGCCGCCGTTCATCCTCGTGTCGGGCCTGGCCGGCATCGCCTGCCTGCTGGTGAGCGTCTGGGGCCGATACCCACGCCCCAGCTGACATTCCCTGGAGGCGGCCGGGCGACACTCCGCCCTTCGCATGCTGTCAGCCGCCTCCACATCCACCTCCCTCACCCGCATGCTCGGCGCCTTCGTGCGCGAGCACTGGCGCGCCTATGCGTCGGCCGCGGCCATGCTCAGCTGCATTGCGGCGCTGACCGTCTGGATCCCGCGCCAGGTGGGCCATGTCGTCGATGACCTGGTCGCCGGCGGGCTCAAGGGCGATGCGCTGCTGCGCCAGCTGGGCCTGCTGGTGCTCGCCGGTCTGATCATCTACCTGCTGCGCGTGGGCTGGCGGCTGGCGCTGTTCAAGGCGGCCTTCCACCTTGGCGCGCGGCTGCGCACGCGGCTGTTCGCGCGGCTGGCGCTGCAGGGGCCGGCCTACTTCCAGGGCCAGCGCACGGGCGACCTGATGGCGCTGGCGACCAACGACATCGACGCCGTCGAGATGGCCGCCGGCGAGGCCATGCTGGCCGGCTTCGACGGCACGCAGACGCTGCTGCTGGTGCTGGCGATGATGACCATCGCCATCGACTGGCGGCTGGGCCTGGCAGCGCTGCTGCCGTTTCCGCTGATGGCGCTGGCGTTCTGGTGGATCTCCAAGCACCTGCACGCCGCCGCGCAGGATTCGCTGACCCGCTTCGGCGACCTGAACCAGCAGGTGCAGGAAAGCTTGGCCGGCGTGCGCACGCTGCGCGCGCTGGGCCTGGTGAACCGCAGCGAACAGCGCTTCGGCGAGCTGGCCGGCCACGCGGCCGAGGCGGCCTTTCGCTCGCAGCGCTGGGAGGCCGCCTACGAGCCGGCGGTGGGCATGACACTGGGCGCGGCGACGGCCATTGCATTGGCGGTCGGCGGCTGGCTGGTGGCGCAGCGCGAGATCAGCATCGGCCAGCTGACCGCGTTCACGATGTATCTGGGCCAGCTGATCTGGCCCATGTTCGCGGCAGGCTGGGTGCTGGCGCTGCTGGAACGCGGCCGTGCCGCGTGGACGCGGCTGGCGCCGGTGCTGGACGCGCCGCTGACGCTGGCGGACGAGGGCAGGGCGACCGTGCCCGCGCAGGCCGAACTGCGCGGAGAGGGGCTGAGCTTCAGTTTCCCCGGCGCGAAGCGGCCGGCGCTGGAAGACGTTGACGTCGCGTTGAAGCCCGGCAAGACGCTGGGCATCGTCGGCGCGACCGGCGCCGGCAAATCCACCTTTGTGCGCCTGCTGCTGCGCCAGTCGGAACCCGATGCGGGACGGCTGAGTCTGGGTGGCGTGCCGCTGCCCGACCTGCCGCTGGCAAGCCTGCGCGCCCACATTGCGTGGGTGCCGCAGGAGCCTTTCCTGTTCTCGGCGTCGGTCGCCGAGAACATCGCGCTGGCAAGGCCCGGAGCGACGCCCGCCGACATCGAGGCCGCCGCGCGGCTGGCGGCCGTGCACGACGACATCCAGCGCCTGCCCAAGGGCTATGCCACCGAGGTGGGTGAACGCGGCGTGACGCTGTCCGGTGGCCAGCGCCAGCGCGTCGCCATCGCCCGCGCCTTGCTGAGCGATGCGCCGCTGTTGGTGCTGGACGACGCGCTGTCGGCCGTCGACACCGGCACCGAGACGGCCATCCTGGATCACCTGCGCGAGCTGCGTGCGGCGCGGCCTGACCGCAGCGTCATCGTCATCGCGCATCGGCTGTCGGCGGTGATGGATGCCGACGAGGTCATCGTGCTGAAGCAGGGCCATGTCATCGAGCGCGGCACGCATCAGCAGTTGCTGGAACTGGGCGGCTGGTACGCCTCGCAATGGCGCTATCAACAGATCGAGGCCAGCCTTGAAGCCGAATGAACGACCCTGGCAGAGCGTCGGGCTGCTGATGGAGTCGGCGCGGCCCGAGCGCGCTCAGCTGATCCGCGGCGGCCTGTGGCTGCTGCTGGCCGCCGGGCTGGAGGCGCTGGCACCCATTCTCGGCAAGCGCTACATCGACGAATACCTGCTGCCCGGCCACTACGACATCGGTGCGATGGCCGTGTTGCTGGCCTCGGTGCTGTTGACCGGCTGGGCGTCAAGCTGGATACGCTATGCCCAGCTGTCGCGCATGGCGGGCGTGGCGCGGCGCTCGGTGCTGCGGCTGCGCGAGCGCGTCTACGCGCATGTGCTGGCGCTGCCCATGGCCTTCTTCGACAAGGCCATCACCGGTCAGCTGGTCAGCCGCGTCACCAACGATACCGAGGCCGTGAACCAGCTCTACCGCCAGGTGCTGTACGTGATGCTGGACTCGTCCATCGTCGTCGCCGGCTCGCTGGTGGCGATGGCCTTCCTGGACTGGCGGCTGATGCTCATCGTCGCGACGCTGGTGCCGGCCATGGTGCTCATCATCCTGGGCTACCAGCGGCTGTCGGCGCCGGCGGTGGCGCGCACGCGCCAGCTGCGCAGCGACATCAACGCGCAGATGGCCGAGAGCATGGCCGGCATGGCCGTCCTGCAGGCGGCCGGCGCGGCGGGGCGCTTCGGCGCGCGCTTCGAGTCGGTCAACGCCGAGCACCGGCTGTCGCGCATCGCCGAGCTGCGCGCCAACGCGTGGCTGCTGCGCCCGGCGCTGGACCTGCTGAACGTGCTGCTGCTGGTCACTGTCATCTACGGCTTCGGCCGGCGCGAGCTGTCGGGGCTGGAGGTGGGCCTGCTGTACGCCTTCCTGGCCTACATCGCGCGCGTGGTCGAGCCGCTGATCCAGATCACGATGCAGTTCGGCCAGCTGCAGCAGTCCATGGTGGCTGCGTCGCGCGTGCGGGCGCTGCTGGAGGAAGACGAACACCGTGGGCCGCCGCAGGATGGTTCACCCGTCTCGCAGGGCGCGATCCGCATCGAGGATTTGTCTTTCGGCTACGACCCGGCGCGGCCCGTGCTGCAGCACATCGCCGTGGACATGCCCGCCGGCACGTTCACCGGCATCGTGGGTCACACGGGCAGCGGCAAGAGCACGCTGCTGTCGCTGCTGCTGCGCTTCTACACGGCGCAGGCTGGCCGCATCACCGTGGACGGCCAGCCCTTGTCCAGCGTGCCCGATGCGGCCTTCCGCGACGCCGTGGGCCTGGTGCCGCAGGAGCCTTTCCTGTTGTCGGCCAGCGTGCGCGACAACATCGCGATGGGGCGGCCGGGCATCACCGAAGCGGCCATCCAGGCCGCGGCCCGCGACGCGCGTGCACACGACTTCATCGCTGCGCTGCCGCAGGGCTACGACACGAAATTGGGCGAGGGCGGCGCCCGCGTGTCCAGCGGCCAGAAGCAGCTGCTGGCCATGGCCCGCGCGCTGGCCGGCTCGCCACGCATCCTGTTCCTCGATGAGGCCACCAGCAATGTCGACAGCGAGACCGAGGCCCGCATCAGCGCGGCGCTGGCGGCGCTGCACGGCCGCGTGACGGTCATCGCCATCGCGCACCGGCTGTCCACGATACGCGCGGCCGACCAGATCCTGGTGCTCAACCACGGCCGGCTGCAGGAGCGCGGCCGGCATGACGAGCTGATGGCCGTCGAAGGCGGGCTGTATCGCCGCCTCGTGGAACTGCAGACGCTGGAAGAGGCCGAAGACGAGGCCTAGCCGGCGCGGGCTTCCAGCACGCTGAGGGAGCCCCGCAGCGACCGCAGCGCCTGCTCCATGCGCGTCTCGCCCGGTGCGGGCAGCAGCCGGGCCTCGCGGTTGGCCAGCACGTCCTCGCGCAGCATCAGGCCGGCGCGGGCGAACTGTGGCTTCAGCGTGGCGGCGCGCTCGCGCAGCAGCTCGCGCGTGGCCTGGTAGGCGTGCTCCGCCAGGCGGCGACGCTGGCCGTAGCTGAAGGTGTTGGCCAGGAAGATCTCGGCATCGCGCGGGTCGGGCTCAAAAAGCAGGATGTCGGTCTGCGGATGGGTCAGCTCGTAGCCCTTCATGCCCAGTTCCAGCCGCGAATGGATCAGCGATCGGAAGGTCTGCGCCAGCACCAGCGGCAGGCCGCCGTCCACCAGCCGGTGGATGCGCGGCTGCAGCGCGCGCTGCGCCGGGCGGCCCAGCTTGTGGGCCAGCTTCTTTGCGCGGCGCGAGCGCGCGTCGCGCGGGCCGCGGCGGTCGCTCTCGAAGGGCACCAGCGGGTTCAGGCAGATCAGCAGGTCCAGTCCGCGGTCCAGCAGCACGGAGGCGTGCAGCGTCTTTTTCAGCGCGCCGTCCACGTAGTGCCGGCCGGCGATCTCGACGGGCGGGAACAGCCCCGGCAGCGCGGCGCTGGCCTGCACGGCCTGGGCGATGGGCACATGGTCCCAGCCCTTGCTGCCAAAGGGGATGGCTTCGCCCGTGTCCAGGTCCGTGGCCACCAGCACCAGGCGCCGGCTCAATTGCCGGAAGTCGTTGGTGCGGCCGGGCTCGGCGAACACGCGTTGCAGCGCATCGCCGAAGCGCTCGCTGCTCAGCAAACCGGTGGGCAGCACGCGGCCCAGCCGTTCGACGGCACCCAGTGTGGAGCGGCCTTCCAGCAGCACCTCGCGGGCGGCGTCGGCCAGCAGGCGCGGCAGCAGGCGCAGGCGTTCGCCGAACTCATGCCAGGCCGGCTGCAGCAGCTCGGCGGGATCGAAGTGGTCGGGCGCGGCGGCGCTGTTCTCGATGAAGGCCGCGCACAGCTGGCGCGGCGTCATGCCGTTGGCCAGGCCAGCGGCGATGAAGCCGCCGGCGCTGACGCCGATGTAGCCGTCGCAGGCGGTGAAGTCCAGGCCGTTGACGGCCTCCTCCAAAGCACAAAGGGCGCCAACTTCATAGATGGCGCCCAGTGGGCCCCCGCCGGCCAGGGCCAGGCCAATCCTGGCTTGGCGCATGGTCAGACGCTAGGAGGGATCAGGCCTGGGCCGCGGGCGCGGCGGCCTTCTTGGCGACCGGCGCCTTTTTGGCCGGGGCGGCCTTCTTCGCGACAGGCTTTGCGGCAGGCTTGGCCGCGGCCTTCCTGGCGGGCGCGGCAGCGGGCTTGGCGGCCGGCGCCTTCTTGGCCGCAGCGGCCTTCTTCGCCGCGGGCTTCTTGGCCGGTTCGGCACCGGTGGCCTTGGCCAGCGCGTCGATGCGCTTGATCAGCGCGTCGATGTCGCCCTTGGTGGGCACGCCCAGGCCTTGCAGCGCCTTGGCCACGCGAGCTTCGAAGATGGATTCCAGCTTGTCCCAGTGCTGGCCGGCCTTGGCGCCGACGTCGCCGGCCACGCCACTGACCTTGCTGGCCACCGCGCTGAGCTTTTCCTCGGCGGCGGACTGGGTCTTCTTCTGCAGCTTCAGGCCTTCGGCGACCAGCGCCTCGAAGACCTTGCCGCCTTCGCCCTGCGCCTTGGCGAACGAGGCCAGGCCGGCGGCCCAGATCTGCTGGGCGCTGTCCTTGATGTTCTGCGCCATCGCGCCGTCGAGCAGGCCTGCCGGGAAGCCGGTGGCGGCTGCGGCCTTCTTCTTGTCAGCCATCTTCTGGAGCTTCTTGACCATGGGTGTCCTTTCGAGTGTGCGAATTCGCGAGGGGCACTGTAGCCGCCGCATGCCCCATCGGCACGGGCGTTCCTAGTGGCAGCGCTCTATGCCGGCCCTCGGGAAAGTGCGCAGCGGTGCGCCTCTGACGCTGGTGAAGAATGGGGCAAACCCCCACATAAGCAGGAGACCCGCATGCAGTATTTCGTCACTGGCGCCACCGGCTTCATCGGCAAGCGGCTCGTCAAGAAGCTGCTGGCACGGCGCGGCAGCACGGTCCACTTCCTGATGCGCGAGGAGAGCGCCGACAAGCTGCCGGGCCTGCTGGCCTACTGGGGCGTCTCCAAGACCCGCGCCATCCCCGTCTACGGCGACCTCACCAGCAAGAAGCTGGGCGTGGCCAGCGACGTCATCAAGAGCCTGAAGGGCCAGATCGACCACCTGTACCACCTGGCCGCCGTCTACGACCTGGGCGCCGACGAGGAGGCGCAGGTGGCCGTCAACATCGAGGGCACGCGCTCGATGGTGGAGTTCGCGCAGGCCATCGACGCCGGCCATGTGCACCACGTGTCATCGATTGCCGCGGCCGGCCTGTACGAAGGCGTGTTCCGCGAGGACATGTTCGACGAGGCCGAGAACCTCGACCACCCGTACTTCATGACCAAGCACGAGAGCGAGAAGATCGTGCGCAAGGAGTGCAAGCGGCCGTGGACGGTCTACCGCCCCGCGCTGGTGGTGGGCGACTCCACCACCGGCGAGATGGACAAGATCGACGGGCCGTACTACTTCTTCAAGCTGATCCAGCGCATGCGCCAGATCCTGCCGCCGTGGATGCCCAGCGTGGGCCTGGAGGGTGGGCGCATCAACATCGTGCCGGTGGACTACGTCGTCGATGCGCTGGACCACATCTCGCACAAGGTCGGCAAGGGCCACGGCTGCTACCACCTCGTGGACCCCAAGGGCTACCGCGTCGGCGACGTGCTGGACATCTTCAGCAAGGCCGCGCATGCGCCCAAGATGAACCTGTTCATCAACGCGGCGCTGATGGGCTTCATCCCAAAGAGCGTCAAGAAGGGCTTGATGGCGCTGGCACCGGTGCGCCGCATCCGCAACGCGGTCATGAAGGACCTGGGCCTGCCCGAGGACATGTTCACCTTCATCAACTACCCGACGCGCTTCGACTGCCGCGACACCGAGGCCGCGCTGAAGGGCAGTGGCATCGCCTGCCCCGACCTGAACGACTACGCCTGGCGGCTGTGGGACTACTGGGAGCGCCACCTGGACCCGGCCCTCTTCATCGATCGTTCGCTGAAGGGCGCCACGGGCGGCAAGGTGGTGCTGGTGACCGGCGGCTCGTCGGGCATCGGCCTGGCCGCGGCCATCAAGTTCGCCGAGGCGGGCGCCATCACGCTGATCTGCGCGCGTGACCAGGCCAAGCTGGACGAGGCCGTCAGGGAGATCAAGGACAAGGCCGGCAAGCAGGCGCAGATCCACGCCTTCGCCTGCGACATCGCCGACGCGGAGGGCAGCGCCAACCTCATCGAGTGGTGCAACGGCTTCGGCGGCGTCGATTTCCTCATCAACAACGCCGGCCGCTCCATCCGCCGCGCCGTGGAAAGCAGCTACGACCGCTTCCACGACTACCAGCGCACGATGGACCTGAACTATTTCGGCTGCCTGCGCGTCACCATGGGGCTGCTGCCCGGCATGGTGGCCAAGAAGAAGGGCCACGTCGTCAACATCAGCTCCATCGGCGTGCTGACCAACGCGCCGCGCTTCTCGGCCTATGTGGCCAGCAAGGCGGCGCTGGACGCGTGGACGCGCTGCGCCGCCAGCGAGTTTGCCGACACCGGCGTCAGCTTCACCACCATCAACATGCCGCTGGTGCGCACGCCCATGATCGCGCCCACCAAGATCTACAACAACGTGCCCACGCTGTCGCCGGAAGAAGCCGCGGACATGATCGCCGAGGCCTGCATCAACAAGCCGGTGCGCATCGCGACGCGCCTGGGCGTGTCGGGCGAGCTGCTGCACGCGGCCGCGCCGCGCATCGCGCAGATCGTCATGAACACGTCGTTCCGCATGTTCCCGGACAGCGACGCGGCCAAGGGCGAGAAGGGCGGCAAGGGCAGCCTGTCACCGGAAGCCATCGCGCTGCAGCAGATGATGCGCGGCATCCACTTCTAGAACGAGTCACGCGCCCAAGGGCCAATCGAGCCCAGGCGCCATCAGGGAGGATCACATGCAGCAACCCGCACTGCCGGCTGTTGAGCCGGCGCCCGCGCCCCGCAGCTACCGTTTGCGCGCCTGGGGCGCCGTGGCCGCGCTGATCGGCTTTCTCGCCGCCTATTTCGGCCTGGCCGGCTGGTTCGGCTGGACAGCCTGGCGCCTGGCGCGCAGTGCCTTCGCCGGCCGTGACGATGCGCTATGGGCGTTGCTGGTCGCCGCCTGCGCGGCGCTGCTGGCGCTCTTCATGCTGAAGGCGCTGTTCTTCCGCCAGCGCCGCGGCGAGGATCATGCGCTGCCGGTCACGGCCGTGGAGCAGCCCGAGCTGTTCGCCGAACTGCACGCCATCGCCGATGCCGTCGGCGCGCCGCGTCCGCACCGGGTGCTGCTGTCGGCGCGCGTCAACGCGGCGGTGTTCTACGACCTGTCGCCGTTGAACCTGCTGTTCCCGACGAAGAAGAACCTGGAGATCGGGCTGGGCCTCGTCAACGTGCTCAACCGCAGCGAGCTGCGCGCGGTGCTGGCGCACGAGTTCGGCCACTTCGCGCAGCGGGCGATGGCAGTGGGCCGCTGGGTCTATGTGGCGCAGCAGATCGCCGCGCGGCTGGTGGCGCAGCGCGACATGCTGGACGGCTTCCTGCAGGGCCTGAGCCGCTTCGACTTCCGCGTGGCATGGATAGGCTGGATCCTGAGCCTCATCGTCTGGGCCATCCGCAGCCTGGTCGACAGCGTGTTCACCGGCGTGCAGCTGCTGCAGCGCAGCCTGGGCCGCGAGATGGAGTACGGCGCCGACGCGGTGGCCGTGGCGCTGACCGGCAGCGACGCGCTCGTGCATTCCCTCTACAAGCTGCAGACCGCCGACATCGATTGGGACCGCGCCGCCGGCCTGGCCAGCGAATGGAAGTCCAAGGAGCAGTGGGTGGGCGACCTGTTCGCTTTGCAGACCGCCATCTCCGACCGCACCGGCCGCATGCTGGACGATGCGCAATACGGCCAGGTGCCTGCGCCGCAGGGCGCCGGGCACCGGCTGTTCGACACCGCCGACAGCGCGGTGCCGCAGATGTGGCGCACCCACCCGCTCAACCACGAGCGCGAAGCCCGCGCCAAGGCCGACTACCGCGCCGGCGGCGTGGACGAGCGCAGTGCCTGGACGCTGTTTGCCGACGCGCCGGCGCTGCGCACGCAAGTCACGCGGCGGCTGTTCGAGATGCCGGAGTCCGCCCAGCCCATGGGCGAGGCCGAGCTGCAGAAGCAGCTGGACGACCGCTTCGGCGGCGAGCTGCTGCAGCCGCGCTACCGTGGTGCCTACCTGGGCCGCGCGTTGACCCGCCACGTGGCCACCCCGGCCGAGTTGGTGGGCGAGCTGCCAGATGCTGACGACGGCATCCAGCGCCTGGCCGCGCTGTACCCGGCCAGCCTGGGCGAGGCCGTGCGCCGCTGGCGCCGCATCGATGCCGACAAGGAGGCCGCCGAGCATGCGCGGCTGCTGGACGAGTTGCGCCGCCACGACCAGGTCGTGCGCCACACCCACCTCGCGCTGGCCCGCGCGCTGGGAGACGACAGTGAGGCACGCCTGCTCGCGCTGCTGGCGCAACTGCACTACGCCGAGCACAGCGTCGCCAACCTGCGTGATCTGCGCGGCGTGCTGGCCCACACGGTGCGCGTGGAGACAACGGGCCGGGTCAGTGACGCCGGCCGTCAACGCGTTGCTGATGCCGCCGGCCAGCTCTACCACGCGCTGCGTCAGGCCTATGCCGAGGCGCCCGACGTGCTGCTGGACGACGCCACGCGCAAGCGGCTGGGCGTCGAGAGCTGGTTTGCCGCTTTGGGCCAGCTGACGCTGAACCCGCCCGACCTCAACCAGCTCGGCGACTGGCTCAACGTCATCGACAGCTGGATGGATGCGGCCGAAAACGCCTTCGACCAGCTGCGCGGCGCCGTGCTGGGCGAGCTGCTGGCCGTGGAATCCCGCGTAGCCAGCCAGCAGCCCGATGCCGGCACGGCCTTGCCCGGCGTGCCGCGCAGCTACGCGACGCTGCTGGACGGCGCCGAGCGCCCGCGTGACCTGCGCCCCAGCCTCTGGGCCCGCTTCCTGGCCGCTCAAGGCCCGGCCGCAGCCACGGCGCGCATCGCCGTGGCGGGCGGCATCGTGGCTGGCGTGCTGGGTTTCGGCGGCGGCTACGGCAACATCGACGTCCAGGTGCTGAACGGCCTGGATCGCACGGTGCGCGTGCGCATCGGCGATGCCGCGGCCATCACGCTGCCGCCCTTTGGCAGCGCCGTCGTGGGCCATGCGCCGCAGGATGGCCTGACCATCCGCGCGGAGACCGAACAGGGCGAGCTGATCGAGGAGTTCAAGGAGGCGCTGGAGCCCGGACCCGGCCACCCGCTCTACAACGTGGCGGGCGCCGCACCGCTGGTTGAGTTGACCTACACCTACGGTCGCAACGCGACCGACCAGCCGCCGCGCGTGCTGGGCGCGCCGCGCTGGTCGAGCAGCGGCGCCGACATCTTCTTCGGCGATCCGCCGCACAGCGTGCAGGTCAAGGAGGGCCGTGTCGAGACGCGGCGTGTGCTCTACAGCGGTGCCGACGCCGTGCCGGGTCTGCAACTCAACCTGCTGCAGGACGACGCTGCCGCCGCTGAGCGCCTGGCGGCCCTGCACCTGAAATGGGACCGCCGCGAATCGCCCACGCGCATGGCCTGGCTGGCGCATCTGCGCGGCCAGCCGGCGCACGCCAGGCTGATGGCGGCCCTGCAGGAGCGCGAGCCCACCGGCATCGAACTGCAGCGCGAGCGTTTCGACACCTTGCCCGCCGACGAAGTGGCCGCACTGTGTGCCGAACTCGGTCAACGCGCCGCCGCGGCAGGTGCCGATGCCAACACGGTCTACCTGGCCGCCCGCTGCCGGCCCACCGACGGGCAGCGCCATGTGGCCATGCTGGCGGGCCAGCAGCGATTCCCGCAAAGCACGTGGCTGGCTTATGGCGCGGCCTGGGCCGAGGCCGGTGCCGCCAACTGGCGCGTCGCGCTGCGCCATTTCGAGCAGGCGCGCGGCGAGCCCACGCTGGCCCCGTTTGCGGCCATCGAGGCCAACCGGCTCCGTCGGCTGCTGGGCGAGGCGCAACTGCCTGCCGACGCGGAGCGCATCGGGCCGCACAGCCGGCTGCAGCAGGCGGTCGGCATGAAGACCGTGGCCGGCGTGGTGATTCAGCGGCCGGCCGCCTTTGAGAAGCTGGAAGCCGAGGCGCTGGACCAGGCGGTCGCCCTCAGTGACAGCCCGCACCTGCTGCGCCTGGCGGCCGCCTCCGAAGGAGCATCGCCCGAACTGCGTCGGCGCGCCGCCGATCTGCCGGCCGGCGCGGGACTGGACGGCGAGACCTACTGGATCACGCTGGCGCTGGCCGAACGCGAACGTCGGCCGGCGCCGCAGCTGGACGGGGCCGCTTTGCAGGGCCTCAAGCCCGAAGAGCGACCCAAGCTGGAGGCATTCCAGGCGGCATTGCGCAGCCCGGCGCTGCTGGCCGGCGCCGAGCAGCACCTGCAGGGCCTGTCGCCCGAACTGCGCGGTCAAGCCTATGCGATGGCCACGGTGCGGCTGGGCGAGGGCACGCCGGCTGGCTGGCGCGAGGGCGCGAAGCGGCTGCTGCTCAGCCACGAGCGGCCGTATTTCAGATAGCCCGCTGTCTGAACCACAATGCCCCGACCCGGCTGTGGCCGGGTCTTCTTGTTGGGAACCACCATGCTGAGAGGACAACGCGTCGGTCTGCGCCACGTGACCGAACAGGACCTGCCGTGGCTGAAGCGCGCCGTAGGCGACCCGCAGGTGTTCGGTCCGTTCGGAGGCACGCGCATGATGGCGCCGCACGAGGTGGACCAGCGCTGGAAGGAAAACGGCTTCGTCAGCGAGGACGTCGAGCGTCTGCTGATCTGCCACTTGCTCGACGGCAGCGTCATCGGTGACGTCGCGCATTTCACCGTGGCCCGCTACACGACGGCGCGCGAGATCGGCTGGACGATGGGCGATGTGGCGATGCGCGGCCAGGGGCTGGCGACCGAGGCGGCCGGGCTGCTGGTGGACTATCTGTTCGGCAACTGGCCGGTGAACCGGTTGTCCTGCGGCATGTCGGTGCACAACCATGCGTCGCGCCGCGTGGCCGAGAAATGCGGCTTCAAGCATGAAGGCGTGCAGCGCGGCATTGTCTTCGTGGACGGTGAGTATGTGGACTGCCACTCGCTGGCGCTGCTGCGCAGCGATTGGGTGGCCGCGAGGGCCAAGGCATGACGCAGGACCGCCGCGAGTTCGACCTCGTCGTCTTCGGCGCCACCGGTTTCACCGGCCGGCTGGTGGCCGAGTACCTGCATCTCAGCGGCGCGGCCGGCGTGCGCTGGGCCATCGCGGGCCGCAGCCTGGACAAGCTGGCCAAGGTGCGTGACGAGCTGCATCTGCCGCCGTCCGTCGCGCTGCTGAAGGCCGACGCGGGCGATGCGGACGTGCTCAAGCAGCTGGTGGCACGCACGCGCTGCGTCATCACGACCGTGGGGCCCTATCAGCTGCATGGCGAGCCGCTGGCGACCGCTTGTGCCGAGGGCGGCACGGACTATGTGGACCTGTGCGGCGAGCCGCTGTGGATGGCGCGCATGATCCCCCGACTGACGCCGCTGGCCGAGGCGAGCGGCGCGCGCATCGTGTTCTCCTGTGGTTTCGACTCCATCCCTTTCGACTTGGGTGTGGTCTATCTGCAGGCCGAGGCGCAGGCACGCTTCGGCGCGCCGCTGCCGGAGGTGCGCGGCCGCGTGGCCCGGCTCAAGGGCACGTTCTCCGGCGGTACCTTCGCCAGCCTGATGGAGACCGTCGAGGCCGTGCGCCGCGATCCGGCGCTGGTCAAGCAGATGGTCAACCCGTTCGCGTTGGCCGACGGTTTCAAGGGGCCCAAGCAGCCGAGCGGGCAGGAAGCGGACTTCGACGACTGGGTGGATGCCTGGTGCGGTCCCTTCGTCATGGCCACCATCAACACGAAGAACATCCACCGCAGCAACGCGCTGCGCGGCCACCCCTGGGGTCGCGACTTCATCTACAGCGAGAAGCTGCTGACCGGCAAGCCGGGGCAGGGCGACAAGGGGCGCAAGAAGGCCATCGCGCTGGCCCGTTTCACGAAACTGCAGAACCTGGCGCTGGGCTTCGGGCCCACGCGCTTCCTGCTGCGCCGCTTCGTGCTGACGCAGCCGGGCGACGGCCCCGATGCCGCCGCGCGCGAGGCCGGGCGCTACGAGGTGTGGTTCACCGGCCGCACCGACGAAGGGCAGCAGCTGCGCGCGGTCGTCAAGGGCGACCGCGATCCCGGCTACGGCTCCACCTGCAAGCTCATCAGCGAGACGGCCCTGTGCCTGCTGCAGAACGTGGGCCGCGACGCCACGCCCGGCGGCGTGTGGACGCCCGGCGCCGCGATGGGGCTGGCGCTGGTGCGTCGGCTGCAGCAGCGCGCGGGGCTGTCGTTCGAGATCGCGGCTTGAGCGTGTGGCGTCGGCGCGGGGGGGCGTGATGCTGTCTCAGTCGCGCCGGATCAGCGCCGCATAGCAGCCGCGGCGCGCGTAGTGCGCGTGAATGTAGTCGACCTCCGGTCGTGCCAGCAGCCGGGCTATGAGGGCTTCGGCCTCGTGGCCATCGGTGACGTCGGCGTCGACCATCATGCCGGCCGCGTCGAAGGCGCGCAGAGACAGCAGGCGGCGGCGCAGCGCGTCCGGCACCGTGTCGACGGCGTCGAATGCGGCGCCCGCGTGCTCGCGCACGAAGATCGCGTGGCGCGAGCGGTAGGGCGTGTCGGCGGGCTGGTGCTCGTGGTTGACCAGCAGCACGGTTTCGCTGGCGGTGGTGTCGCGCAGCTCGACGCGATCCGGCAGGCCTTCGCCATGCATGCGCAGCGCGCCGTGGCGGGCCAGCGCGGCGTCGTCCAGGCCGAACAGGTGGGCAAAGGGTTGGGCGGACAGCCCGGTGATGCGAAAAGACATGGCGTGCTCCAGGGAAGGGATGCACGCCATTCTTCTGACGCGGGCCGGCCGCGTCTGGCTGATAACGGACCTGCAGTTGCGGCCGCTTTCGGGCCGAGCGCCGGGCCGCTCCCAAGCCGGCCCGCTGTGGCGATGTGCTCGCGGCTCAATGCCGTGAGCATCGCCGTCCCCTCGGGGGACCGACCAGGCTCGCCCGCGTTCAGCGTGGCGAGACTGTGCGAGGGGTCGTCAGTCCCTGCCGGCAGGGCGCTCGAACGCGTTGTCCACCCAGGCCTCGGCGGCCGACTGGTTGAATCGGAAGTTGGCGCCGACCTTGACCTTGGCCAGCGGCTCGCCGGCGGCGTCGAACGCGGCCAGCCAGGCGTAGGGGTCGTCCTCGGCGGGCACGATCTCCAGCGTGACCTTGATCCAGTTGCCGTCGCGCGCGACGTACAGCGCCTTGTTCAGCTGCGCGTGCAGCTGCTGCTCGTGGCGGCGGATCACCTCGGAGGCCGTCTTCACCAGCGTGTTGAACGCGGCGGTGTCCAGCGGCTTGGGGTTCTTCTTGTCGCGGCCCATGGTCCAGGGGCCCACCAGCGCCGGCTCGCTCTCGCCGGCCTTGAACATCGCGACGGCCCAGCCCTCGTCGTCCTCGTTCTTGATGACCTGGGCGGTCCAGCCGTTGTCGCGCCACAGGCGGGGCTCATGCAGGGGTTCGTCAAGGTCGGCGGTATCGGACATGGAAACAGAAATGGCGGGACAGAGCCCGCCATTGTCGTTGCGCGGCAGCGAGTCAGCCGTTGGTGGCCGGCTGAACGGCCGGGGCGCGCGTGATGCGGGTCTTGCCGCCGGTGGTCACGAGGACGACGGGATCGCCGGCGTTGAAGCTCTCGGTGCCCTTGGCCTGCACGATGGAGCGGCGCTCGCCGTTGCGCAGCTGCACGATGATCTCCAGCGCGTCCTCGCGCGTGGCCGAGCGCTCGATGGCATTGCCGATGACGGCACCGGCAACGGCGCCGATCACGCCCACGATCTGGCCTTCGCGGCGGCCGCCCACCGAACTGCCGGCGATGGCGCCGGTCACGCCACCGGCCACGCCGCCGATGCCGCTCTGCGAGCCGTCCACGACGACCGGGCGGGACGACAGCACGGTGGCGTCCTGCACCTGCGCCAGGCGCTGCGCGTCACCGCGCTGGACGACGTCGGGGCTGGTCGTGGAACACGCCGACAGCGCCAACGCGGCGGCCAGGGTGAGGGAAGTCATGAGCTTGGACATTCGAATACTCCTCGTGGGCAAGACAGCCGCCCAACGTGTCCAATTGTCCTGCCGTTGACGGTCTGAGGCCCGCTGCTACAACTCTTTACGCCGAGAAGGTCAACCGTGCAGGCGGCTTGACCTCGGCACGCTGGCGAGCAGGAATTCCATCTGATCGGCCAGGATGCGGCGGCCGCGCAGGATCATGTCCTCGTGCAGGCTGGGCACATAGGGCAGGTACAGCAGGCTCATGTGCGCCTCTTCGGGCAGGCGGTTGCCCTTGCGGCCGTTGCAGGGGCGGCAGGCGGTGATGCAGTTCATCCACGTGTCGTGGCCGCCGCGCGACGTGGGCTGGATGTGCTCACGCGTCAGGTCTTCGGGCAGGCAGCGGTGGCCGCAGTAGGCGCAGACGAAGCGGTCGCGCGCGAACAGCTTGGTGTTGGAAAGCGCCGGCGCCTGCCGCCAGGCCCGGCTGGGCACGGCGCCGCGCACGGCAATGATGGCGTGCACCTCGATGCGCGATTGCCGCCCGGTGATGCGCTGCAGCCCGCCGCGCAGCACCTGGCAGGGCTCGCCCAGCGTCCACGCGACGCCGTCGCAGGCGTAGATCACGGCCGCTTCACGGGTCGTGATCCAGGCCTGGGGCCGGCCGGAGACATCGAGTTGGAGCACATCCACTGGGCTTACCTCCAGCCCGGAGCCTAGCGAGAACCGAGCCAGCGCTCAAGCGTGAGTGCATGACAGTGGCGCTTCGGCTCTGGCCGTGTGTTTGGGGCCGAGCGCCGGGCCGCTCGCAAGCCGGCCCGTCTGGCGATGTGCGTGCGGCTCAATGCCGCATGCATCGCCGTCCCCTTGGATGGGCGGCTGGGCTCGTCCGCATTCAGCGGCACGAGACCAGACGAGGGGCTAGGGTTTGCGCTAGGTTCGCGGGACTATTAGGCACAACACCCTAGGAAATCGCTGGGGCAAGCTGGCGTTGTCGCGGAAGCGACCTGCAAAATAGAACGACCGTTCGTTTTATTCTTGCCGTCGTGTCCACGCTTCCCGTCCCTGCCAAGAAAGCCGCTCCGCTGCGCGCCGCCAAGCCGGCGCGGGTGGCGCGCTCGCTGCAAAAGGGCCAGCAGACCCGTGCGGCCATCCTCGACGCTGCCCTGGGCCTGGCCTCGCACATGGGCCTGGAAGGGCTGTCCATCGGCGCGCTGGCCGATGTGACGGGCATGAGCAAGTCGGGCGTCTTCGCCCACTTCGGCTCGCGTGAGGAACTGCAGATCGCGGTCGTCACCGAGTACCACGCCAAGTTCGAAGAGGAAGTCTTCTTCACGGCCATCCGCGAGCCGCGTGGCCTGCCGCGGCTGCGCGCGATGTTCGAGCGCTGGGTGCGCCGCGTGTCGGTCGAGGTCGACTCGGGCTGCATCTACATCTCCGGCGCCGTCGAGTTCGACGACCGGCCCGGCCCCGTGCGCGATGCGCTGGTGGCCATGGTCAAAGCCTGGCATGCGGCGCTGCAGAAGGCCATCCAGCTGGCCATCGCCGAGGGCCACCTGAAGGCCGATGCCGACGTCGAGCAGATCTGCTTCGAGCTGCACGGCCTCATCCTGTCGCTGCATCACGACGCGCGCTTCATGCGCATCCCTGGCGCGCTGGCCCGCGCCGGCATCGGCTTCGAACGCACGATGCAGTACTACGCCACACCCGCCGGTCTCGACATCGAGGCCGGCCGCAAGACCCCCAAGACCGGCGCCGCGCGGCGCTGAACCGATCACCCATTCATTGACCGCCCAGGAGTATCCCGATGCCCCAGTACACCCCGCCCATGCGTGACATGCAGTTCGTCATGCACGAGCTGCTGAACGTCGTCGACGAACTGAAGATGCTGCCCGGCCACGAGGACATCGACGCCGACACGATCAATGCGGTGCTCGAGGAAGGTGGCAAGTTCGCGGCCGAGGTCATCGCCCCGATCAACCTGAGCGGCGACGCCGAGGGCTGCACGCTGGACAAGGCCACCCACGAGGTGACGCCGCCCAAGGGCTTCAAGGAGGCCTACAAGCAGTACGTTGAAGGCGGCTGGCCGGCGCTCTCCTGCGACCCGCAGTTCGGCGGCCAGGGCCTGCCGCACCTGGTGAACCAGTTCTTCTACGAGATGCTGAACTCGGCCAACCAGGCCTGGACCATGTACCCGGGCCTGTCGCACGGCGCCTACGAGGCGCTGCATGCCCACGGCACGCCCGAGCAGCAGGCCACCTACCTGCCCAAGCTGACCAGCGGCGAGTGGACCGGCACCATGTGCCTGACCGAGCCGCACTGCGGCACCGATCTCGGCATGCTGCGCACCAAGGCTGAACCGCAGGCCGACGGCACGTACAAGATCACCGGCGCCAAGATCTTCATCTCGGCCGGCGAGCACGACATGGCCGAGAACATCATCCACCTGGTACTGGCCCGCCTGCCGGACGCGCCCCAGGGCAGCAAGGGCATCTCGCTGTTCGTGGTGCCGAAGTTCAACGTGAATGCCGACGGCAGCCTGGGCAGCCGCAACAACATCTTCTGCGCCGGCCTGGAGCACAAGATGGGCATCCACGGCAACTCCACCGCGCAGATCGTGCTGGAGAACGCCGTCGGCACGATGGTGGGGCAGCCCAACAAGGGCCTGGCCGCGATGTTCGTCATGATGAATGCCGCCCGCCTGGGCGTGGGCAACCAGTCGCTGGGCCTGACCGAAGTGGCCTACCAGAACGCCGTGGCTTACGCAAAGGACCGCGTGCAGATGCGCGCGCTCTCCGGCCCCAAGGCACCGGACAAGCCGGCCGACCCCATCATCGTGCACCCCGACGTGCGCAAGATGCTGCTGACCGCCCGCGCCTTCGCCGAAGGCGGCCGCATGCTGCAGGCATACACGGTGCTGCAACTGGACAAGGCACTGAAGTGCGACGACGAGGACGAGCGCAAGGAAGCCGATGCCGAAGTCGCGCTGCTGACGCCCATCATCAAGGCCTTCATCACCGACAACGGCTGGCTGGCCACGTCGCACTGCATGCAGGTGTTCGGCGGCCACGGCTTCATCCACGAATGGGGCATGGAGCAGTTCGTGCGCGACGCGCGCATCAACATGATCTATGAAGGCACCAACACCATCCAGTCTCTGGACCTGCTGGGCCGCAAGGTGCTGGGCAACAACGGCGCCACGCTGAAGAAGTTCGGCAAGAAGATCGCCGCCTTCATCGAGGAAGAGGGCACCGTTGAGGCCATGCAGGAGTTCGTGAACCCGCTGGCCGACCTGGGCGACAAGGTCAACAAGCTGACGCAGGAAATCGGCATGAAGGCTTTCGGCAACCCCGACGAGGTGGGCGCCGCGGCCGTGGACTACCTGCGCGTGGTGGGCCACATGACCTTCGCGTTCTTCTTCGCCCAGGCCGCCAAGATCGCGCTGGCCAAGAAGGACAGCGGCGACCCGTTCTACACGGCCAAGCTGGCCACGGCGCGCTTCTACTTCGCCAAGCTGCTGCCCGAGACGGCCTCGCTGATCCGCACCTGCCGCGCCGGCCTGTCTCCGCTGATGGAGATGGAAGAAGCCCTGTTCTGAACCTGATCGATTCACTGGACGACAAGGACAACGCCCGATGAAATCCCTGTTCGCTGTTGCACTGCTGCTGCCCACGCTTGCGCTCGCGCAAACCACCCCGGTGGGCCTTTGGAAGACCATCGACGACGACGGCAAAACCGCGAAGTCGCTGGTCCGCATCAGCGAACAGGGGGGCACCCTGGTCGGCAGCATCGACAAGCTGCTGGATCCCAACGCACCGGCCGACAGCAAGTGCGACAAGTGCACCGACGACCGCAAGGACAAGCCCGTGCTGGGCCTGCAGATCATCCGCGGCGTGAAGCCGGATGGTGACGGCGTCTGGGGCGGCGGCGAGATCCTGGACCCCAATAACGGCAAGACCTACCGCACCCGCTTGAAGCCGGTGGACGGAGGCAAGAAACTGGAGATGCGCGGCTACATCGGCCCCTTCTACCGCACGCAGACGTGGATTCGCGTCGAGTGACAAATCAGTTGGGGACAGAGCAGTCGGGCAAGTCCGCCTGGTCAGTCCCGCAAGCTCAACAGAGTCTTTAGGAGTAAGAACCCATGAGTCGTTTCCAAGTCCGCAAGGTCGCCGTGCTCGGCGCCGGCGTGATGGGCGCGCAGATCGCCGCCCACCTCGTCAACTGCAAGGTGCCGGTCGTGCTGTTCGACCTGCCCGCCAAGGAAGGTGCCAAGAACGGCATCGTGACCAAGGCCGTCGACGGCCTGAAGAAGCTCAAGCCCGCGCCGCTGGGCGACTCGGCTGAAGCCGCGCTGATCCAGCAGGCCAACTACGAAGAGCACCTGGAAGTGCTGCGTGGCTGTGACCTCATCATCGAGGCCATCGCCGAGCGCATGGACTGGAAGCTCGACCTGTACACCAAGATCGCGCCCTTCGTGGCCCCGCACGCCATCGTCGCGTCCAACACGTCGGGCCTGTCGATCACCAAGCTCAGCGAAGTTCTCCCCGAAGAAATCAAGCCGCGCTTCTGCGGCATCCATTTCTTCAACCCGCCGCGCTACATGGCGCTGGTCGAGCTGATCAACACGCCGACCACGCAGCCGGAAATCCTGGACCAGCTCGAAGCCTTCGTCACCACGTCGCTGGGCAAGAGCGTCGTGCGCGCCCACGACACGCCCAACTTCGTCGCCAACCGCGTCGGCATCGCCGGCATGATGGCCACGATGATCGAGGCCGAGAAGTTCGGCCTGTCGGTCGACGTTGTCGACGACCTGACCGGCAAGAAGCTGGGCCGCGCGTCGTCGGGCACCTTCCGCACCGCGGACGTCGTCGGCCTGGACACGATGGCCCACGTCGTCAAGACGATGCAGGACAACCTGAAGGACGACCCGTTCTACAGCACGTACGCCACGCCCAAGGTGCTGGCCGGGCTGATCGAGAAGGGCGCGCTGGGTCAGAAGACCGGCGCTGGCTTCTACAAGAAGGTCGGCAAGGACATCCAGCGCCTGGACTTCGCCACGGGTGAGTACGTCGCTGGCGGCAAGAAGGCCGACGAGATCGTCGCCCGCATGCTGAAGAAGCAACCGGCCGACCGTCTGAAGCTGCTGCGCGAAAGCACCAATCCGCAGGCGCAGTTCCTGTGGGCCATCCTGCGCGACAGCTTCCACTACGCCGCCGTGCACCTGAACACCGTGGCCGACACCGCGCGCGAGATCGACTTCGCGATGCGCTGGGGCTTCGGCTCGCAACAAGGCCCGTTCGAGCTGTGGCAGGCCGCTGGCTGGAAGCAGGTCGCCGAGTGGATCTCGGCCGACATCGCCGAAGGCAAGACCCTGTCCAACGCGCCGCTGCCGGCCTGGGTCACCGAAGGCCCGGTCGCCGAAGCCGGTGGCGTGCACACGCCGCAAGGCTCGTGGAGCGCCGCTGAAGGCAAGTTCAAGCCGCGCAGCGAACTGCCGGTGTACTCGCGCCAGGCCTTCCGCGAAAGCCTGCTGGGCACCGGCGCCGCCGACCCGCTGAAGTCGGGCACCGAGCTGTTCAAGAACGACGAAGTGCGCGTCTGGACGCTGGACGGCAAGGTCGTCATCGCCTCCATCACCGCCAAGCTGCACCTGATCAGCCCGGCCGTCACCGAGGGCCTGTTGAAGGCCGTCGAGATCGCCGAAGCGGACTACCAGGGCCTGGTGATCTGGTCGCCGGACGACGTGTTCTCGGCCGGCGCCAATCTCGAGAGCCTGATGCCCGTCTTCATGAAGATGGGCAGCAAGGGCATCGCGCCGGAAGAGAAGAAGCTGCAGGACATGATGCTGCGCCTGCGCTACGCCAGCGTGCCGGTCGTCGCCGCGATGCGCGGCCTGGCGCTGGGCGGCGGCGCCGAGCTGGCCGTGCACTGCGCACGCCGCGTCGCGCACGTCGAGAGCTATGTGGGCCTCGTGGAAGTGGGCGTGGGCCTGATCCCCGGCGGTGGCGGCCTGACCTACATTGCCCGACGCGCCGCCGAGATGGCCGCGGCCGGCAATGCCGGCGCTGACATCCTGACCTTCCTGAAGGACGGCTTCCTGACGGCTGCCACGGCCAAGGTCGCGACCTCGGCGCACGAAGCCAAGAAGAACGGCTTCCTGCTGGACAGCGACGTGATCGTGCCGCACAAGGACGAACTGCTGCATGTGGCCACGGCCACCGCGCTGGGCATGGCCGAAGCCGGCTACCGCCCGCCGCACAAGGCGCTGTTCCCGGTCGCCGGCCGCAGCGGCATCGCGACGATCAAGGGCCAGGTTGCCAACATGCGTGATGGCGGCTTCGTCAGCGCGCACGACTACCACCTGGCCGCGGCGATCGCCGACGTGGTCTGCGGTGGCGAGGTCGAGGCCGGCTCCCTCGTGACGGAGGAGTACCTGATGGCGCTGGAGCGCAAGCACTTCTGCTCGCTGCTGGACAACCCCAAGACGCAGGAACGCATCATGGGGATGCTGCAGACCGGCAAGCCGGTGCGCAACTAAGCACAGGCCATGAACCGGCTTCAACGCACGCTCGCCAAGCTGGACGGCTTGCCGTCCCCGCTGCGTGGGCCTGCGCGCAACTTCGCGCTGCGGCGCGCGGTGCCCTTTACGGGCACTGCGTCGCTTGATTTTGTGGCGCTCACCCCTGAGCGCAGCGAGATCCGCGTCGCGAACAAGCGCCCCGTGCAGAACCACATCAAGGGCGTGCACGCCGCTGCCATGTCGCTGCTGGCCGAAACGGCCACCGGCATGGTGGTGGGCATGAACGTGCGCGACGACTGCCTGCCGCTGTGCAAGTCGCTGCAGGTGAACTTCCGCAAGCGCGCCACCGGCGGCCTGGTCGCCAAGGCGCACCTGACGGCCGCGCAGCGCTACGCGATGGCGAACGAAATCAAGGGTGAAGTCACCGTCGCCGTGACCGTGACCGACGAAGCCGGCATCGAGCCGATCGAGTGTGAATTTGTCTGGGCCTGGGTGCCCAAAGAGACATCTAAAAACAAGCCCCAGGCTTGAAAGGAACCAACATGAGCAAGCAAGTCCAAGACGCCTACATCGTCTCCGCCACCCGTCTGCCCATCGGCAAGAGCGGCCGCGGCTACTTCAAGAACACCCGCCCGGACGAGATGCTCGTCAAGGTCATGCAGGCCGTGCTGGCGCAAGCCCCGGGCCTGGACCCCGCCGCCATCGAAGACGCCATCGTCGGCTGCTCCTTCCCCGAAGGCGAGCAGGGCATGAACATCGCCCGCGTCGCCTCGGTGCTGGCCGGCCTGGGCCCAACCATCGGCGGCGTGACGATCAACCGCTACTGCGCGTCCGGCATCACCGCCGTGCAGATGGCCGCGGATCGCATCCGCGTCGGCGAGGCCGACGTGATGTTCGCCGGCGGCGTCGAGTCCATGTCCATGATCCCGATGGGCGGCAACAAGCCCAGCCTGTCGCCGCTGATCTTCGAGCGTGACGAAAACATCGGCATCGCCTACGGCATGGGCCTGACGGCGGAGAAGGTCGCCGAGAAGTGGAAGATCAGCCGCGAAGCGCAGGACGCCTTCTCGGTGGAATCGCACCGCCGCGCCGTGGCCGCCATGCAGGCCGGCCACTTCGACGCCGAGATGACGCCGTTCGACGTCATCGAGCGCACGCCCAACCTCGCCGACGGCACCGTCAACACCAAGACCCGCACCGTCAAGCTCGACGAAGGCGCGCGCCCCGACACGTCGCTGGAAGGCCTGGCCAAGCTCAAGCCCGTGTTCGCCGCCAAGGGCAGCGTCACCGCCGGCAACAGCTCGCAGACCTCCGACGGCTCGGGCGGCCTGCTGATCGTCAGCGAAGCCGCGCTGAAGCGCTACAACCTGACGCCGCTGGCCCGCTTCGTGTCATTCGCCGTCAAGGGCGTGCCGCCCGAGATCATGGGCATCGGCCCCATCGAAGCCATCCCGGCCGCGCTGAAGGCCGCCGGCATCTCGGCCAAGGACCTGGACTGGGTCGAGCTGAACGAAGCCTTCGCCGCACAGTCGCTGGCCGTGCTGAACGACCTTGACAGCAAGGGCATCGAACTGGACCGCGCCAAGGTCAACCCGAATGGCGGCGCCATCGCGCTGGGCCACCCGCTTGGCGCCACGGGTGCCATCCGCGCGGCCTCGGTCATCCATGGCCTGCGCCGCACCGGCGGCAAGTACGGCATGGTCACGATGTGCGTGGGCGCCGGCCAGGGCGCCGCTGGCATCTTCGAACGCCTGTAAAGCCATGAACCGCCGCCGCGCGCTCAAGACCACCACGGTGTTGCTCGCAGCGGCGCCGCTGGCCGGCTGTTCCGGCCAGCTGAAGACCTTCACGACCTGGAAGCAGGCGCAGCAGGCCGTGCTGGAGCTGCTGTTCACGCCCCAGGTGGTGCTGGGCAACCCCTGGAACCTGAGCCAGGTGTTGCAGCACCTGGCCCAGAGCATCGAGTTCTCGATGCAGGGCTTCCCGGCGCTCAAGGGCGCCTGGTTCCGCTCCTCCATCGGTTCGGCCGCGTTCGCCGTGTTCAACGCGCGCGGCCAGATGAGCCATGACCTGGCCGAGCCCATCCCTGGCGCGCCCGCGCTGGATGCATCACAGACGCTGAAGACCTCCGTGCAGCGCCTGCTGGACTCGATGGACGCGTTTGCCCGATTCAACGGTACGCTGCGGCCTCACTTCGCCTACGGCGAGCTGACCAAGCCGCAGTACGAGCGAGCCCATTTGATGCACTTGGCGAACCACTGGACCCAGTTCCACGCCAAGACTGCCACTGCCTGAGGACCGCACCATGACCATCAAGACCTACACCGTCAACGGCGTCGCGACCATCGAGATCGCGCGTCCCGAGAAGAAGAACGCGATCACGCAGGACATGTACCAGCAGATGGCCGATGCGCTGC
This sequence comes from Roseateles asaccharophilus, assembly GCF_031458115.1. Lineage (GTDB taxonomy): Bacteria > Pseudomonadota > Gammaproteobacteria > Burkholderiales > Burkholderiaceae_C > Pelomonas > Pelomonas asaccharophilus_A. The sequence continues at coordinate 110,433 of NZ_JAVDXV010000001.1, forward strand.
GCGCGGCCGATGCCGCGGCCGACGTGCGTGCCCTGCTGATCACCGGCCAGCCCGGCATCTTCACGTCGGGCAACGACCTGGAGGACTTCATGGGCCGCCCGCCGCGGGGCGAGGACGCGCCGGTGTTCCAGTTCATGCACGCGATGCTGGACTGCAGCAAGCCCATCGTCGCCGCCGTGACCGGCGCGGCCATCGGCATCGGCGCGACCATGCTGCTGCACTGCGATCTGGTGTTCGTCGCCGACGATGCGCGCCTGGCCATGCCCTTCGTGGGCCTGGGCCTGGTGCCGGAGTTCGCGTCCAGCCTGGTTGTGCCGCAGCTGATGGGCAACCGCCGCGCGGCCGAGAAGCTGCTGCTGGGCGACCCGTTCACGGGCGAGCAGGCCGTGGAATGCGGCATCGCCAACGGCGTGTTGGCCGGCAGTGAGGTGTTGAACCACGCGCGCCGAGTGGCCGAGCGCTTCAACAATCTGGCGCCCGGCGCCGTGCGCCAGAGCAAGCAGTTGATCCGCGAGCCTCAGCGCGAGGCCGTAAAGGCGGCCATCGCGCGTGAGGCCGAGATCTTCAGCGCCCGGCTGCGCAGCCCGGAGGCCATGGAAGCATTCCAGGCCTTTTTCCAGAAGCGCAAGCCGGACTTCTCGAAGTTCTCCTGACGCTATCGACGGACCAGACCGATCAGCAGGCCGATGACGGCCAGGATCAGGAAGCCGTAGAACAGGATCTGGGCAAAGCCCGCCGCGGAGGCGGCGATGCCCGTGAAGCCGAACACGGCCGCGATCAGCGCGATGACGAAGAAGATGATGGCGTAACGCAGCATGGCGAACTCCTCAGGGTTGACGCCTTGACGGCGCATGCGTGCAGCGTAGGGGCGGCCCCGTTCGCGCCATGCCGGACGGCGCGGGCGTACGAAGTCGGACAGGACTGACGCTGTTACACATGAGATGACCCAACCATGCGATTGACGCTCGCCAAACTGCTGCTGGGCCCACTGTTGCTGTGGCAGGGCCGGCGCGTGCGCGCCACCGCGCTGCGGCTGCCCGAAGCGGCGGGCGACCGCGCGCTGGACGGCGGTGCGCTGCGGCTGCTCATCGTGGGCGATTCGTCGGCCGCCGGTGTGGGCGCCACCCACCAGCGCGAGGCGCTGGCCGGCCGCCTGGCCGAGGCGCTGGCCACGCGGCTGGGTCAGCCGGTGGGCTGGCAACTGGTGGCTACCAGCGGCCACGGCAGCGAGCAGGCCTTGGCTTCGCTGCAGGCCGCGCAATTGGCGCGTGCCGATGTGCTGGTGACGGCGCTGGGCGTCAACGACGTGGTGGGGCAGGTCGCGCCAGCGGTGGCGCTGGCCGCGCTGGACGGCATTCATGCGCTTGCCGCCGAGCGCGCCGGCGTGCGCCTCAGCGTGCACTGCGCGGCGCCACCGATGCAGAGCTTTCCGCTGCTGCCGCAGCCGCTGCGCTGGTTCTTCGGCCAGCAGGCGGCGCGCTTCAATGCGGCCTTGTCGGCCCAGGTGGCGGGCCAGCCCTCACGCCAGGTGTTGCACCTGCCCGCGGCCATGCAGCGCGACGCGGCGGCACTGATGGCCGTCGACGGTTTCCACCCTGGCCCGCGCGGCTACGCGCTGTGGGCAGAGGCGCTGGCGGATCAGGTCGTGATCGGCCTGGACTTGCCTTCCCGGTCAATGGCCACATAGGTCAGGTTGGCCTCGGTGACCTTCACGACGTGCAGGTTCTCGGGGTCGCGTTCGGCAAACACCTCGACGTGCACGGTGACGGACGTGCGGCCTACGCGCGTGACGGTGGCGTAGAAGCTCAGCAGGTCGCCGACCGAGACCGGCTGCTTGAAGATGAACTCGTTGACGGCCACCGTCGCGATGCGGCCCCGCGACAGGCGGGCCGGCAGGATGGAGCCGGCGATGTCCACCTGCGCCATGATCCAGCCGCCGAACACGTCGCCGTTGGCGTTGGAGTCGGCGGGCATGGGCATCACGCGCAGCACGAGCTCGCGTTCGCCGGGTTTGTGGGTGGCTGGGCTTGAATCCTGGGGCATGTCGTTCAGTGGGGAGAATCCGGCTTCCATATTGTCGGGCCTGCGCTTGCGATCCTCTCTTTCAGCATCATCCGTGCCACCCAGCAACAGCCCCGCCGTGCGCGGCGACTGGGGCACCCTGGCCCGCCTGTTCCCCTACCTGTGGCGCTACCGCTGGCGCGTGGGGCTGGCGCTGGCCTTCATGGTGGGCGCCAAGATCAGCAACGTGGGCGTGCCGGTGCTGCTCAAGCACCTGGTGGACAGCCTGGACCTGAAGCCCGGTGCGCCACAGACGCTGCTGGTCGTGCCGCTGGGCCTGCTGCTGGCCTACGGCGCGCTGCGGCTGTCCACGTCGCTGTTCACCGAACTGCGCGAGCTGATCTTCGCGAAGGCGACCGAGGGCACGGCGCGCAGCATCTCGCTGCAGGTGTTCCGCCACCTGCACGACCTGTCCCTGCGCTTCCATCTGGAGCGCCAGACCGGTGGCATGACGCGCGACATCGAGCGCGGCACACGGGCCGTGCATTCGCTGATCAGCTATTCGCTCTACAGCATCGTGCCCACGCTGATCGAGGTGGTGCTGGTGCTGACGCTGCTGGGCGTGAAGTTCGACGTCTGGTTCGCCGGCATCACCATCGCGGCGCTGGTGATCTACATCGCGTTCACGGTGGTTGTCACCGAGTGGCGCACCAAGTTCCGCAAGACGCTGAACGAGCTGGACTCGGTGGCGCACAGCAAGGCCATCGACTCGCTGCTGAACTACGAGACGGTCAAGTACTTCAACAACGAGGGCTTTGAGGCGGCGCGCTATGACGAGAGCCTGGAGAAGTTGCGCAAAGCCCAGTTGAAGAGCCAGACGACGCTGTCGCTGCTGAACACCGGCCAGCAGCTCATCATCGCGACGGCGCTGGTGCTGATGCTGTGGCGGGCCACGCAGGGCGTCGTGGACGGCCACATGAGCCTGGGCGACCTGGTCATGGTCAACGCCTTCATGATCCAGCTCTACATTCCGCTGAACTTCCTGGGCGTCATCTACCGCGAGATCAAGCAGGCGCTGACCGATATCGAGAAGATGTTCGTGCTGCTGGACCGCGAGCGCGAGGTGGCGGACGCGCCGGGCGCGCCTGACCTGCAGGTGGGCGGCGCCACGGTCGTCTTTGACGATGTGCGCTTTGCCTACGACCCGGCGCGGCCCATCCTGCATGGCGTCAGCTTCGAGATCCCGGCCGGCAAGAAGGTGGCGGTGGTGGGGCCCAGCGGTTCGGGCAAGAGCACGCTGGCGCGGCTGCTGTACCGCTTCTACGACATTGACGGCGGCCAGATCCGCATCGATGGCCAGGACATCCGCCAGGTCACGCAGAGCAGCGTGCGCCGCGCCATCGGCATCGTGCCTCAGGACACGGTGCTGTTCAACGACACGGTGGCCTACAACATCGCCTATGGCCGCCCCGGTGCGGCGCAGGACGAAGTGGAGGCCGCGGCGCGCGCCGCCCACATCCACGGCTTCATCGCGGCGACGCCGCTGGGCTACGGCACCATGGTGGGCGAGCGCGGGCTGAAGCTGTCGGGCGGCGAGAAGCAGCGCGTGGCCATCGCCCGCACGTTGCTGAAGAACCCGCCCATCCTCATCTTTGATGAAGCCACGTCGGCGCTGGATTCAACCAACGAGCGCGCCATCCAGGCCGAGCTGGAGGCCGTGGGGCAGGACAAGACCGTGCTGGTCATCGCGCACCGGCTGTCCACGGTGGTGGATGCGCACGAGATCCTGGTGCTGGAGCAGGGCCGCATCGTGGAGCGCGGCCGGCATGAGGGCTTGCTGGCCCGTAATGGCCGCTACGCGGAAATGTGGCGACTGCAACAGGCTACCGATTGAACGATCTGCCGCTGCGCCAGCAGTCGGCGGTTCTCAAGCGACTCCCGCGGAACCGGCTTTGCCGGGCCGCAGGGAGCGCCCCCTCGAAGGGGCCGGCGAAGCCGGTAGGGGGTGAGTCAGTCAGTGGGGCTTTTTCGGCTTCTCGAAGCTCTTCGGGCGGTAGACGTTGCCGTCCCATTCGCCGTCCAGCCGGCCGTTCTGCGCCGACTCCTGCGCGCGGCGGATGACGCGCTCGGCCTCCAGCGCGGCGGCGCGCGTCTGGCGCTGGCGGCGGCGCCAGCCGACGGCACGGTCCAGCTGCGCCTGCATCCAGCCACCCAGCCGGGCCACCGAGGCATCCACCCGGGCGCGCCACCGGTAGGGCAGCGCCATGTGCACCGCCAGCGCGATGCAGACGACGAGGCCGATGACGGCAAGCACGGTGTGGAACATGGGTCGAGTGTGAACCAAAGCGGCGGCGGCAGCCACCTGTGTTGAGGGGGTTCAGCCTTTCTGGTGAATCTCCCACAACGCCAGCATGGCGTCAGGAATGCTCCGGCTGGCGGTGTCGCGGGCCTCGGCCGTGCCCTCGGCCAGCGCGCCGTCCGGGCCGCCCAGGGCGGCGATGGGCGCCAGCAGCTCCGCGGTGGGTGGGTTGTCGAACAGCGGTGCCCAGGCGTCGGGCGCGAGGTCCACCGCCATCAGGAAGCCCACGGCCCAGTCCTCGGCGTCTGCGTATTCGGTGTCTTCGTCCTCGCCATCGGCGAAGCTGAAGATGGGCTCCCAGGCCTGCGGGCGCTGTGCCCAGGCGGTGGCAATGGAATGCAGGTGGCGCAGCACCAGCATCTGGGCCTTCTTGCGCTGCTTGCCACTGACGAAGGGCGCGGGATCGGGCTCCTGGTCGCCGCCCCAGATGACCGGCAGCCAGGCGGCGCCGGGCAGGTCGGCGAGCTTGCGGCCGGGCGTCAGCAGCAGGCCGGCGAGGAAGCCGTCCAGCGCCTCGATGTTCAGCGCCTCGTTGGTGGGCAGGTTGGCCAGCAGCTCGTCGAGGTCGTTCAGTTCCTCGTCGGACAGCGGGCGGTCGTCGGAGGCGGGGTTGTATTGGGGGTAGTTCATGGGGCGTTCTCTTGCGCGCGGGCTCAGCCGTGGCGTCCGTGGCGGCTCTTGGGTTTCTTGACGTCGAACTCGGCGATCTGGGCCTTCAGCAAGGCCATCAGCACGCGGGCGTTCTCTTCGGTCATCACCAGCAGGCTGCTGGGCTCTATGCCTTCGACGGGCGCCCGGTTGGACACGAGCGCGTCGATCTTGAACAGGATCTGGCCATGCACGTTGTTGGCGGCGGCCTTGATTTTCTGGATTTCTACTTGGTGCGTCTTCATGGCGTTTGGGCCGGTTTGAAACGCAATCTTGCCATTCCTCGCCCGCCGCCTTAACGTGGGGCGCATGGCGCGGCCTCCCCGACTCGAGATTGCCGGCGCGGTCTACCTGATCAGCGCCCGTTGCCCGTTCGAGAGCGGCAGGCCGGCTTTCGTCGATGACGCGGACCGCGCCGAGATGCGTGCGCTGCTGGCGCAGGCCCTGCACCGCTTCGACGCCCAGGCGCTGGCCTATGCGCTGATGCCCGAGCACTACGACCTGCTGCTGTTCACGCGCCGCGCCAACCTGTCGGCGCTGATGCGGCATGTGAACGGCGTCTACACACAGCACCAGCAGGAGCGGCACGGCTTCAGCGGGCCGCTGTTCCAGGGGCGCTTCCATGCCGTGCTGGTGGACCGCGAGAAGCATCTGCTGGACGCCTGCCGCTGGGTGGACCTGAACCCGGTGCGGCTGGGCCTGTCGCGCGGCGCGGCGAACTGGTCGGGCTCCAGCTTCCGGGCGCTGGCCGCACTGGAGGCGGCGCCCGAATGGCTGGAGGTGGACGGCCTGCACAGCCACCTGCTGGGCAAGCCCGTCACCACGGCGGCCCAGCACCGCTCGGCGGGCGACCGCTACGCGCGGCTGGTGGCATCCGAGCCCGGCATGGCGCTGTGGCCGGGCCGGCTGCGCGAGCAGATCTTCCTTGGCGACGCCGACTTCGCCCGGCGCATGCGCGCCGCGGCCGTGGCGCCCAAGCGTGTTGCGCGCACCAGCTGGGCCGAATGGCTGAAGCGTGCCGGCGGCATCCGCGAGCAGGCGTTGTGGCTGGCGCACACCGAGGGTGGCGTTGCGATGACGGAGCTGGCGGCTCAACAAGGGCTGTCGGTGTCCCGCATCAGCCGGTTGATCGCGGCTGCCGAGAGAGCGGTTTGAAACGCCGAGCGTTGCTGCTGGCGGCCTTGCCGCTGTCTGCCCAGGCGGCTGGTTATGCCGGCCCGCTGTTCGACGCCCACCTGCACTACAACGATGACGCGCAGGCCCCACACCCGCCGGCCGACGTGCTGGCGCGCATGGCCCGCGCCGGCGTGCGCGGCGCGCTGGTCAACAGCCGCCCCAACGACGGCACGCTGCGGCTCGTTGCCGAGCCGGGAGCGCAATGGGTGCCGTTCATCCGGCTCTACCGCAACCGCGCCGACTACACCGGCTGGTTCGCCGACGACAGCATCCGCCGCATGGTGCTGGAGCTGCTCGCAAAGGGCAGCCCGGCCGGGCCGTTTCGCGGGCTGGGCGAGTTCCACCTGTACGACAGCGCGAATGCGGACGGGCCGACGGCCATCGCGCTGATGAAGCTGGCGCGCGAGCGCGGCCTCACCGTGCTGGCCCATGTGGACGACGTGGCCGTGGACAAGCTGCTGGGCCATGCGCCGGGCACATCGCTGATCTGGGCGCACACGGGCATCTCCGGCGAGCCGGTGCAGCGCGTGCGCGAGCTGTTCGCCAAGCACGCGGGCCTGCGCGGCGAGCTGTCGTACCGGCCGGGCCTGACCTTCGACGGCAGCATCGCGCCCGAGTGGCGTGCGCTGTTCACCGCCCATGCGAATCGCTTCCTGATCGGCTCCGACACCTGGGTCACGCCGCGCTGGCAGCACTACGAGGGCTTGTTCGCCGAGTACCGCTCGTGGCTGGGCCAGCTGCCGAATGAAGTGGCGCAGCGCATCGCGTGGGGCAATGCGGCAGCGATGTTCAACCTGCCTGGCCCAATCTAGCGATCTGCATTCGTATTGCCGAGGGACTCGGCGGAACCGGCTTTGCCGGGTCGCCTGAGTCGCCCCTTGAGGGGGCGGCGAAGCCGGTAGGGGTGGGCTACAACTGCTTGAACCGGTGTGCGTAGGACGGCGACACCTCCAGCGTCTCCGGCCGATCCTTCAGCGTGATGCCCAGCTTGCCGCTCAGCGTGCGCGTGACCGACTTGATCGCGCGGGCGTTGACTATTGTTGAGCGGTGCACTTGCCAGAAGTGCTCTCCGTCCAGCCGCTGCACCAGTTCCTTCAGCGGCAGCGAGATCAGCGCCTCGCTGTCGGCGGTGACGACGGCCACGTACTTGTGGTCGGCGCGGAAGTAGGCGACGTCCTCCACCGTGATGAGCTGCAGCTCGCGTCCACGCTGTACGGTGATCCAGCGCAGCGGCTCCACGGCCGGCGGGCCGTGCGCGGCCAGGCCGCCCAGGTCGGCCGGCTGCTGTGGCAGGCGCTCCTTCAGGCGCTGCAGCGTGCGCGCCATGCGCACCGGGTCCAGCGGCTTCAGCAGATAACCCACGGCGCCCTCGTCGAAGGCCTGCACCGCATAACGCTCGTGCGCGGTGATGAACACGACATGTGCACGCCGGCCGATCAGCTGCGCCACCTCCAGCCCCGACAGACCCGGCATCTGCACGTCCAGGAAGCAGACCTGCGGCGACAGCTGCTCCACCAGGCGCAGCGCCTCGTGGCCGTCGCGCGCCAGGCCCACGATCTGCGCCTCGGGCCACTGGCGCAGCAGCTCCTCGCGGATCTCGGCGGCGAGCAGGGCTTCGTCTTCGGCGATCAGGACTCGCGTCATGTGGAAAAGGAAAGTTGAGTTTCGGGCCGAGCGCCGGGCCGCGCCCCGCGAGCATCGCCGTCCCCTCGGGGGATCGGCCAAGGTACTCCTTGGACGAGGGGTCTCATGTGATGGGCCAGGTCAGCTTGAACAGCGGCATATCTTCGGCCAGCAGCGTCAGCGAGGCGGCCGGCCCGTGTACGGCCTGCAGGCGCTGCTGCAGCTCGGGCGTGGGCACGCGAGCTGCCGCCCGGTGCGTCAGCGTCAGGTCGGGCCCCAGCGCCAGCAGGCGCAGTTCGGCCCGGCCGGGGCTTTCGTGCAACGACAGGCTCCATAGCGTGGTGCCGTCGTCCAGCAGCGGCCGCACCAGCGGCAGCAGCACCATGGGCGCCAGCGGCAGCTCCGGCGGGTCGTCCAGGCCGGCCAGGTGCAGCCGTTCGGTGTGCCGTGCATCGGCGCTGACCAGCCTGGCATAGCCGCGCAGCGCGGTGATCTCGCGCGCCAGCGTGGACACCTGGGCCTCCACGTGCGGCTGCAGCGCGCGCAGCAGCTCGATCAGCGCGGCCAGGCGGTCTTGCGCGCGCGCCGGGTGGGTCAGCAGCTCGGCGTCGATGGCGGCCAGGCGTTCGGACAGCAGCGCCGGGTCCACGCGGGCCTGCAGGGCCAGCAGCGTCGTCGCGGCCAGCTGGCGTTCGCGTTGCGCGGCGGCGTCCTGCAGCGCGGCCAGCCGCTGCTGCGCGCGCCGCGAGAAGCGCAGCTGCGCATAGACGGCCACGCCCAGGCCGTGCCAGATCAGCGTGCTGCCGGCCAGGGCGAAGTCCTCTTCCCAGGTCCACCAGTCCGCCTTGCCGAGCAGTGGGTAGAGCTGCGGCGCGATGACCCAGATGCCGCCCACCACCGTCAGCCCAACCACGCCGACATAGGCCAGCGTTGCTGGCAGCCGGCCGCTGTCCACCAGCGCATCGGCCAGGCGCAGCAGCAGCACGGCCGGGATGCCGAACTGGATGACGTTGTAGGCCAGCGCGTTCAGCGCGTCGCCCGCCTTCATCTCGTTGTTCAGCGGCGTGCCGTTGGCCACCAGCGTGGCGGCGCCGACGAGCATCATCCAGCCGGCATCAGCCGGTCTCAGGGTGATGGCCATGGGATCTGGACTCGTGCCACCAAGCCGTGCGGTTGGTTCAAGTGAAGCGAGAGGCGCGCGTCGGGGCTCAGCGCTGCCAGCCGGGCACGCAGCGTGGCCAGGCCGGTGCCGCTGCCGCTGCCGCTGCTCATGCCGGCGCCGGTGTCGGCCACTTCCAGGCGCAGCAGGCGGGGATCGTCGGCATCGGGCCGGGCCCGCACGGCGATCTCGCCACCGGACACCTGGGGCGCGATGCCATGCTTGATCGCGTTCTCGGCCAGCGTCAGCAGGCAGGTCGACGGCACGATCACGTCGTCCAGGCCCGGCGCGATGTCGTAGTGCAGCGTCAGCCGTTCGGCGCCGATGCGGCGCTGGTGCAAGGCCAGAAAGGCGCGCACCAGCTCCAGCTCGCGCGCCAGCGGCACCTGGGCCTGGCGCAGCCCGGGCAGCGCGGCGTCCAGGTAGCGGCGCAGGTCGACGAGCATCGCGTGCGCGGCGGCCGCGTCGGTGCGGGCCAGGCGGCGCAGATGGGCCAGCGTGTTGAACAGGAAATGCGGCTCCACCTGGGCCTGCAGCAGCGCGGCCCGCGCGGCGTCCAGCTGGCGCGCGTGCTCCTGTTCGCTGCGCTGCAGGCTGTCGGCATCGGCCGCCCGGCGCCGGCCGTGTTCGCGGTAGTCCAGCCCCAGGCAGACGCAGCTGGAGAAGGTCAGCAGGATCTGCAGCGTGTAAGGCGTGATGCTGCCGTCCAGAGGCCCGATCGCGTGCAGCCCGCGGTTGACCGCGAGGGCCACCAGCGTCAGCGCGGCGATCTGCACGGCCAACCCCCAGGGGCGCGCAGGCTGCTCGCGCGGCAGCCGGTGCTGCATCAGCGCGGCGCCCAGCCACAGCCCCCACAGCAGCACGGCCAGGCGCAGTCCGCCGCTGAGGCTCGGGCTCACTTGGCACAGGTGCTCGTCGGCGTCCGCCGGCAGCATCGCGCAGCGCACCAGGCCGGGCAGCAGCAGCGCCAACGCCAGCGCCAGGCTCAGCGCGGCTGCGGCAAGCAGCGCGCGCCAGCGCAGCAGGGCGGTGGCGTCGTCGGGTGGGGCGGATGGCGGCATGCAGGCGTGAAGAGGGTCAGCGCGGCGTGGCCTTGTCGGGCACCTGCACCTGGGCCAGCGTGGCCGATGCGGCGCTGGCCATCGCACGGGGCACGGGGTCGGCGAAGCGGATGTTAAGGACATAGCGCTGCGGCGTGCCGCGCTGGCACTCCAGCGTGTCCATCGCGATGCGCACGGGGTTCAGGTAGGCGCGTGAGCCCTGCACAGCGACGGCCTGGGCGCGGCCGTCGGCGCCGACCTCGAACTCCACGCGCACCTCGCCGTCGGTGCGGATGCGCTGCTTGGCGCTGGCCAGGTATTCGCTCAGCTGCTCGCCGGCCTGCGGGCAGGCGGCGTGCTGGGCATGGGCGGCCGGCAGCGCGAGGGCAAGGCAGAAGGCGAGGGCGGCAGTGGCTTTCGGCATGGCGGGCTCCTGGTTGGCCGTGGCGATGCCGCCATCGTGCGAGGACTGCGCGCCGAGGTCAGCAGCCGCCCGACGAAGCCGGCATGCCGGCCGACGAAGCGGGCCCGGCGGCCGACGGTGCCGCGCAGGGCATGACTTGCCGCACGGCTGCGTCCTACCCGCTGCGATCGGCACAGGCATTAAGCTGCCGCCTCCTTGGTTCCCGATCTTCGTGCGATGGCCGTTGCTTCCCGTCTGCAGTCCCTGTTCCAGGCCCTGGTCGCTCGGCCCTGGCTGGGCGCGCTCGTGGCGCTGCCCTTCGTGCTGCTGCTGGTGGGCTCCATCGTGGCCGCCTTCATCTGGGTGCAACTGCCCGAGCTGGACACGCTGACCGACTACCAGCCGCGCCAGCCGCTGCGCATCCTCAGCGAGGAGGGGCAGCTGCTGGGCGAGTTCGGTGCCGAGCGGCGCCGCTTCGTGCCGCTGAAGGACATCCCCAAGCCGCTGCACGACGCGCTGCTGGCGGTTGAGGATGCCGGCTTCTACGAGCACTCGGGCATCGACTACAGCGGCATCCTGCGCGCGTTCTTTCGCAACCTCACGCACAGCGGCCCGCTGCACGGCGCATCCACCATCACTCAGCAGCTGGCGCGCGACACCTACCTCAGCAAGCAGCAGCGCTGGACGCGCAAGATCGTCGAGGCGCTGCTGGCCATCAAGATCGAAGGGGCGCTGACCAAGGAGCAGATCCTCGAGATCTACATGAACCAGATCCTGCTGGGCAACAAGGCCTATGGCTTCGGTGCCGCGGCGGAGCGCTATTTCGGCAAGACGCTGAACCAGCTGGACACGGCCGAGATCGCGCTGCTGGTGGGCCTGCCCAAGGATCCCAACCGGCTCAACCCCGTGAACTACCCCGAGCGGGCCAAGCGCCGCCAGGCCGTCGTGCTGGGCCGGCTGCAGGCGGTGGGCCTGATCACGGCCGAGCAGGCCCAGGCCGCCAAGGACAAGCCGCTCAACATCCGCCGCCCCAAGCGGCTGTCGGGCATCGCCGACCACGCGGTGGAGCAGGTGCGGGCCGAGATCGTCAACCGCTTCGGCGAGGACCAGGCCTACGCCGGCGGCCTCACGGTGACGACCACGCTGCGCTACGCCGAGCAGGAGGCCGCGCAGGAGGCGCTGCGCCATGCGCTGTTCGAACTGGAGCGCCGTCAACCGTGGCGCGGGCCCGAGGCGCAGGTGGAACTGCCCTCGGGTGACGGGCAGGATGAAGCGCTGGACGAAGCCTTCGACGCCCATCCCGACCTGGGCGAGCTGCGCACCGCCGTGCTGCTGCAGCTCGAAAAGTCGGCCGCGCACCTGGTGATGGCCGACGGCCACAAGGTGACGCTGAAGGGCCAGGCCATGCGGCAACTGCAGAACGCCAAGCGCGGTGCCGTCGTGCGCATGCTGGAAGGCAAGGGCGACCAGTGGCAGCTGAGCCAGACGCCGCAGGCCGAGGGGGCCGTCGTCACGCTGGACCCGCAGACCGGAGCGATCCGCGCGCTGGTGGGCGGCTTCGACTTCACGCGCAGCCAGTTCAACTCGGCCACGCAGGCTTGGCGACAGCCGGGCTCGGCGTTCAAGCCCTTCGTCTACTCGGCGCTGCTGGACCAGGGCGCCTGGGCCGGCACGCTGGTCAGCGACGAGCCCTTCGTGCAGGGCGACTGGGCGCCGCGCAACTACGACGGCACCTACGAAGAGGCGCTGACGCTGCGCCAGGCGCTGGCACGCTCCAAGAACATGGTCACCATCCGCGTGGCGCAGTCGCTGGGGCCGCAGCGGGTGCGGGCCTGGTCGGGCCGCTTCGGGCTGGACGAGGACAAGCAGCCGCTGAATCTCACCCTCGCTTTAGGCACCGGCGCCGTCACGCCGCTACAGATGGCGCAGGCCTATGCGGTGTTCGCCAACGAAGGCCAGCTGCCCACGGGCTGGATGATCCAGCGAGTGCAGGACTCGCAGGGCCAGGTGATCTGGAAGGCCGATCCGCCCCAGCTGCGCAAGGCCATCAGCCCGCGCAATGCCTTCATGACCGCGCAGTTGCTGGCCGCGGTCACGCGCGAGGGCACGGGCGCGCGCGCCAGTTCCCTGCTGGGGCGCTGGGACCTGTACGGCAAGACGGGCACCACCAACGACGCCATCGATGCCTGGTTCTGCGGCTTCCAGGCGGCGCGCGCCGGTGCGGTCTGGATAGGCTACCGGCAACCCAAGTCGCTGGGCGAGCGCGAGAGCGGCGGCGGCCTGGCGCTGCCCGTCTGGGCCGCCACGATGGCCGTCGCGCTGAAGGGCCAGCCCAGCACGCCCATCGCACCGCCCGCCGAGGGGCTCGTGAGAGTGGGCGACGACTGGTTCTACGAGGAGTTCGCGGGCGACCTTGCGATCGCGCGCATCGGCGTGCCGGCTCCGCCGGCGGAGGCTGCGTCGGAGGCGGCGTCCGAGCCGTGGCTGCCGTAAGTCTGCTTGCCGCCTTTCACTCTGCGTCAGGGCAGGCATCGACGTGGTGCGCCGATGTCTTGCACCTGCATCGTCGTGACAATTTCCTTGACGTGTACGGCTTCAAAGGCTGCGTCGCCGAGCAATTCCCGGCCCTGGCGATCCAGGTAGCTCACTTTCGTGCAGATCAGCAGTTCGCGTTCTCGCGGTTCCTGTCGCTCGTGGCGGTGCAACCTCACGGAATAGGGGCCGATCCGCGTGCCACCCAAGTGGGTGAAGTGCGTTCCCAGGCGAGCCTCCGCGAAGGCTGAGTCCGACAGTTCGTACGCGGCTCGGACGTCGGCCATCTGCGTTGGCTGTTGACGAAACAAGGGCGCCAACCCCTTTGTTTCCAGCGTGCCGCCTGCGATGGCGGGCAGGTACGCCGCTGCGAGCAGACCCCAGCAGAACGAGAAACGTGCACGGCGCGGCATGTCCCGATTCTGTAGGGAAAAGTCAGCGCCGTTAAGTCGTTAGTGGTGTGTTCTTGCCCTCAAGGCCAGCCACAACGCGAACGCCAGCTCGCCCACCAGGACCGGCAGCATGACGACCGGGAACAGCAGCTTGGCCAACGCCGGCGCCAGCAGCAGCGCAAAGCTGTTCAGCAGATAGGCGGCGCCGGCCGCCACCAGGCCCCAGCCCAGCAGGCGCGGCGCCACGCCGCTGTGGGCGATCAGCGCACCGCGGATGACGCAGGCGGCGCCGAAGAAGATCAGCCCGATGCCGAAACCCTGGCCGTGCAACTGCACGGCCAGTAGTGCCAACGCCTCGCGTTGGCCCGGCAGGAAGGCCGCGCCGACGGCGGGTGCCGTCAGCAAGTCCAACGCGGACAGCAATTGCACGCGGTTGGCCACCAGCACGGCGGTCTGCACCAGGTTCAACCCGGTGGCGGTCAGCGCCAGCGTTTCGTTGACCGGGCGCAGCAGCCGCCACAGCACGACGATGACCGGGACGTCCAGCAACTGCATCAGCAGATCGGCCGCGAGGCCCAGGCGCCACAGCTCCGGCCGCGCGGCGATGCGCTGGGCCGTGGCGGCGGCATCGCCCGCGACGACGAGGCTCCCGCGCACAAAGACTTCGGTCCACAACCCCAGCGCGATGATGGCCAGATAGCACAGGCCGGCGATGCGCAGCTCGCGAGGGCTCACCGCGCTCATGCGGGCCTCACCGCCCGCCAGGCCAGGCGGGCTGCGCTGCGCAGCGCCCACGACAACCCGGCGATGACGCCGCCGATCAGCAGCGGCAGCACCGCGCCGAAGGTCCAGCTCATGCCCAGCACAAAGCCCAGCAGGCTTTCCGGGCGGTGTGCCGGCAGCAGCACCGCAAGCAGCAGCAGCCCGAAGAAAACGATCTCGGTCAGCGACTGAAGCTGGAGCTGGAAGCTCAAGGACAGTGCCGCCCCCAGCAGCAGTGGCAGCAGGAAGCCCAGCGCCACGGGCCGCCAGTCGCGCGGGCGGGCGGTGCGCGGCAGCCGGCCGGCGGCCCAGGCGGCCAGCGCCGGCAGGATCAGCAGGCCCCAGGCGTTGGAGATGCCGGGCAGGTCCGTGCGCTGCATCAGGTGGTGGGTCACGATGCCGCCGTGCCACGCTTCCCAGCCCAGATGCAAGGCCTCGGCCAGCAAGGCGAGGGCGGCAAGTGTCAGGCGTGCGGTGGTGTTCGGCATGGCGATGGATGAGTTGCTGATCTCGCAGCTTCGCTGAGGAACAGGGGCGACGCGACCGGGCCGCGACCGGCAGCACGGTCGGGGCGATCAGCTGCAGCGTTGCGCGACGGCCGGTGTTGCGTTTAACGGAAGCAACGCCGGGTAACAGCTGGCGGCCGGAGGCTGGCCTAGAGTGGGCTTCTCTGCACAACCACACATGCACCTGCCTATGCGCCACGCTCTGATCGCTTCCACGGCATTGACCCTGCTGCTCGCCGGCTGCGCGTCCGTGCGAGACGGGCGTGACGCGCGCGGTGGCGAGTCGCGCATGGCACAGGCGCCGTCGGTGGCGGGCGTGGCGCAGGAAACCTTCGGCAAGCCGGCCTGGGGCCGGCAGGGCGAGTTCACGCTCGGCGGCCAGCGCGTGCGCTACGAGCGCGGCGCCAGCGCGGTGTCGCTGTTCCAGCCGCTGGCCCCTGGCGTCAGCGCGCCGCTGAGCTTCACGGCCGGCGACAGCGCCGCGCGCTGCGAGGGCTGGACGCCCGCGCAGAGCGCCAATGGCAAGCAGACCGACAGCAAGCCCTGGGTGCTGAGCTGCAAATGGGGCAGCGCGCCGGCGGCCATGCTGCAGATCGGCGAAGGCCAGCTGCGCGCCGGCCTGCTGGGGCGCGAAGGCGCCTACCGGCGCGGCGACCTGACGCTGGGCCTGCGCTCGACCCATCTGCTGGAAGGCAGCAGCTCGCCGCGGCCGGCCGCCGTGGGCTACGAGATGTTGCACCAGGGCACGGTGGTGGGCAGCCTGGACCTCAGCGGCCCGGTGCCGCGGCTGCGCCGGCCCGACCCGGCCACGCCGCTGGGCCGCGCCGTCACCGAAGCGGCGGTCGCGCTGGCGCTGGTGTCCGAGCCGGGCTGAGCCCTGCCGAGCCGGACGGGGTAACTTTCCGCTGGTGGGGTGGTGCGGCCTAGAGTCCGCTGGCCTTCACTGCCGCACCCCGCCATGTCCCGCTCCGCGCTCGCTCTTGCTTCCCTGGCCCTTTTGATGACCGGCTGTGCGTCGGTGCGCGAGGCGCGCATGGCGCAGCCGGCGTCGCTGGCCGGCGTCGCGGACGAGAGCTTTGGCCAACCCGGCTGGGGCCGGCAGGGCGAGTTCATGCTGAGCGGCCAGCGCGTGCGCTACGAGCGCGGCGCGGACCGGCTGTCGCTGTTCGGCAAGCTGGAGACGGGCCGCGCGCCGCTGCGCTACACGTGGTCGCCGCTGGCCGGCGACAGCATCGCCGACTGCAAGGCGCGCCAGGCCGATGTGGGTGTGGCCGGCGTCAGCGTCACCGCGCGGCCGTGGACGCTGAACTGCGACTGGAATGGCCGGCCCGAGGCCAGCATGCAGCTCAGTGAGAGCACCTCCAAGCTGGGCAAGGCCGCGCGCGAGGGCAGCTTCCGCCGCGGCGAGCTGACGCTGGGCCTGCGCTCGGTGCACTTGTTCGAGGGCAGCCCGCTGCCCCAGGGCGATGCCGTGGGCTACGAGATGGTTTACCAGGGCCAGGTGGTGGGCAGCCTGGACCTCAGCGGCGCCGTGCCGCGGCTGCGCCGGCCCGACCCGGCCACGCCGGTGGGGCGCGCGGTCACCGAGGCGGCGCTGGCGTTGGCGCTGGTGTGGGACCCGAGCTGACCGGGGCATCGCGGCGGGTGGCCGCACAATCGGCCCAAGTCCTTCCCACGCCGCCATGAAGATAGCTGCCGACCTCTACGCCCAGCAGGGCTACCTCGTCATCCCGGGCTTCAAGCCGGCCGCCGACATCGCCGCGCTGCGCAGCAGAGCGATGCAGATCGTCGACGCCTTCGACCCCGGCGAGCAGCGCCCGGTATTCACGACCGAGGAGCAGCAGCGCCACGTGGATGACTACTTCATCGACAGCGGCGACCAGGTGCGCTGCTTCTTCGAGGAAGAGGCCTTCGACGCGCAGGGCCGGCTGCGCGTGCCCAAGGAACTGGCCATCAACAAGATCGGCCACGCGATGCACGACCTGGACCCGGTGTTCAGCGCCTTCTCCAAGGGCGAGGCGCTGCGTGGCGTGGCCGCGGCGCTGGGCCTGGCGAAGCCGCAGGTCTGGCAGAGCATGTTCATCTTCAAGCAGCCCGGCATTGGCGGCGAGGTGCGCTGGCACCAGGACGCCAGCTTCTTCGAGAGCGACCCCATCACGGTGACGACCTTCTGGTTCGCGCTGGAGGACGCCACGCTGGCCAACGGCTGCCTGTGGACCGAGCCCGGCGGCCACAAGGGCGCACGCGGCGTGCTGCGCGAGCGCTTCGTGCGCGAGGGCCGCAAGGCCTGGATGGAGCGGGTCGACGCCACGCCCTGGCCCGCGGCCGATTCGCGCGAGGCCATCCCGCTGGAGGTGGAGGCGGGCTCACTGGTGGTCTTCCACGGGCTGCTGCCGCACTACTCGGCGGCCAACCGTTCGGACAAGTCGCGCCATGCGTACACGTTGCACGTGACGGACGGCGCCAGCCGCTACTCGCCGCGTAATTGGCTGCAGCGTGACGAGACGTTGCCAGTGATGGGGTTCTAGCGCTTCTCCTCACGGCGCTCACATCTGCTCACGCCTGCGGCCCGCTGTCCTACAAGCCGAGGCAGCCTGGGCCTTCAAGTGACCCGCGCCGGCGTCCCAAGAATGGACTTCATCGCAACCGTCGTTCGCGACGCAGGAGGCCCCGATGAAGTTTCCGAAATCCGTGCACCCCGAAGGCTGGCTGGACCACATCGATACGCGCAGCAGCGGCTCCGCGCCGGCTGCCCGCCCTGCCGGCACGCCACTGAAGCCGCGCATGCCGAGGCCCGCCGGCGCCAAGATCCGCGCGACCGATCCGATAGGTTATGTGTCGCCCGAGCCCATGGCCGCGTCCGTGCCGCCCATTCATGCGTCCGTCTCGCCGGCCATGGCCGCACCGGGGGCGAATCCGGCTCGCCGTTCCAGCAATTCGATGCCCTGGGTGCTGGGCGTGGGCGCCGGCGTCGTGCTGATCGGCGTGGCCGTCACGATGTCGCGTCAGTTCACCACCGATGAGGCACCGGCCCTGCCGCCGACCGTCGTGGGTGAAGTGACACCGCCGGCCGTGATCGCGTCGTCGCCGGAAGACACGCTGCTGGCCGAGGCGCCCCCCGCCGCCGGCACCGTGACCCCGGAGACCACGCCTGTGGCGCCTGCCGAGCCGGCAACCCAGGTGGCTGCCGCTCCCAAGGCCGTGGACACACCCAAGGTGGTGGAGACGCCCAAGCCGGCGGAAGCGCCCAAGCTGGCCCAGGCCCCCAAGGTCGAGGCACCCGCACCGGTGGTGACGCGCACGCTGACGCCGCCGCCCGAGGCGCTGGCCCAGGTCGCACCGCCGCCGGTCACGTTGCAGCCGACGCCGGTCGCACCCGTGGCGCCGGTCGTGACGCCGCCGGTCACTGAAGCCCAGCCGGTGCAGCCGCCGGTGCTGGCGCAGCAGACGCCGCCGGTCACGCCCCCGGTGGCCAACCCCGAGGACACCGGCATCACGATCAAGGTGCGTGAGGCGCTGGCTTCCGACTCGACGCTGGCCGTCGTGCCCATCGCGGTCAGCACCGACCATGGCGTCGTGAAGCTGGAAGGCCAGGCGCCGGACGCGCCGACCAAGGAGCGCGCCACCGTCGTGGCGGCCGCCACCTCGGGTGTGCGCGGCGTGGACAACCGGCTGACCTTGCCGCCGGTGACCGTGGGCGTGCTGATGCAGAACAGCGGCAGCTGAGCCTCCTCACCGCTCAAAGCAAAGGCGCCCTCGGGCGCCTTTTTGTTTGGTGTGGAGGCGGGGCCTCAGTGGCACATCTGGTGTGGTGCTGGTGCGAGCTGGGCGTCGACCAGAACGTCTTGTGTGACCTCGCGGGCCGCTTCCAGTTGCAGACACAGCTCGGTGATGCCGTCGTCGCGGCCACCCACCACCTCGGGCAGCGGCGCGGCGGCGATGTCGGTGGGCAGGTCGGCCAGCGCGCCGATCAGCTGGAACAGCAGTTCAAGGCTGGCTTCGCCGTCCTGCGGCAGGTCGCGTGCAGCGCCCAGGCTGCGCGCCAGGTAGTAGCAGGCCTCGGCGGCGTTGTCGCAGGCCTGCGCCTTCAGCTCCAGCGCGCGATTGCGGGCCTCGGCCTCTTCGCGTTCGCGCTGCGACTGCACGACCTCGAAGGCGCCCAGGTCGGCCGGGACGGCATCTTCGAGCGAGAACGCAGCAAGGTCGAGTTCGTGGGCCATGGCGGGTACAGCGGGTCGTGAGACGGGTGTCATGCTAACGGCGCGGGGAGCGGGTTGCCGCCCCCTCATCCCGGGCGCCGTGACGCAATCGCCGGAACTAAGTCACGGCGACCGGTCTATTCAACGCTTCTTGGCCGGACGGGTCCAGCCGGCGATGGCTGCCTGTTTGCCGCGCGCCACAGCGAGGTCGCCCGGGTTGACGTCCTTGGTGATGGTCGATCCGCCGCCTATGGTCGCGCCGTTGCCCAGCGTGACCGGCGCGACCAGCACGCAGTTGGAGCCCACGTGCACGTCGTCGCCTATGGTGGTGCGGTGCTTGTTGGCGCCGTCGTAGTTGGCGGTGATGGAGCCGGCGCCGTAGTTGACGCGCTCGCCCACGGTGGCGTCGCCCAGATACGCAAGGTGGTTGGCCTTGGCGCCCTTGGCCAGCGTGGAGTTCTTGACTTCCACGAAGTTGCCGATGTGCACCTCGGCGCCGAGCTGCGCGCCGGGGCGCAGGCGGGCGAAGGGGCCGATCAGCGCGCCCTCGCCGACGCTGGCGCCACCGGGCTTTTCCCCGTCGATGTGCGTGAACTCATGGATTCGCACGCCGGACGCGATGCTCGCGTTGCGGATCACGCAGTTGGCGCCCACGCGCACGCCGTCGCCCAGCGTCACGTCGCCCTCGAACACGCAGTTCACGTCGATCTCGCAGTCCTGGCCGTGCACCAGCGTGCCGCGCAGGTCGAAGCGGGATGGGTCGGCCAGGCGAAGGCCGGCGCGCATCAGGGCTTCAGCCTGGCGGGCCTGGAAGGCGCGCTCCAGCTGCGACAGCTGCACCGGGTCGTTGACGCCCAGCACCTCGATCTCGCTGTGGGCCTTGATGCCCAGCACCGGCAGGCCCTCGGCGACGGCCATCGCGACGATGTCGGTCAGGTAGTACTCGCCCTGGGCGTTGTTGTTGGTGAGTTGACCCACCCAGCGCTTCAGCGCGGCCGTGGGCGCGGCCATCATGCCGCTGTAGCCCTCGTGGATGAGGCGCTGGGCAGGCGTGGCGTCCTTGTGCTCCACGATGGCCAGCACGCCGCCATCGTCCTTGTTGCGGATGATTCGGCCGTAGCCGGTGGGATCCACCAGGTCCACGGTCAGCAGCACCAGCGCGTGGCCGGCACAGGCATCGATCAAGGCCTTGGCGGTGACGGTCTCGATGAGCGGCACGTCGCCGTTCAGGATCAGCGTCGTGCCTTCGCCCACCAGGCTGGGCACGACCTGCTGGATGGCGTGGCCGGTACCCAGCTGGGGCATCTGGCGCACGAAGGAGATGCCGGGCGCGGCGACGGCGGCCTCGACCTGCTCGGCGCCATGGCCGGTGATGGCGATGCGGGCGTCGGCAGCCAGGGATTCGCAGCTCTTCAGCACATGGGCCAGCAGCGAGCGGCCGGCGAGCTTGTGCAACACCTTGGGCGTTGCGGACTTCATGCGGGTGCCCTTGCCCGCCGCCATGATCACGATGTTCAGCGCCATGCCTGCCTTGCGACTTCTATTTTGCGAAGGCGTGATTATGGGCAGGCAGGGCGCTGCCGCGAGTTATCTGACCGCTTGTACCGAGACGCGGTGTGACTTCGGGTTGACCTTGGGGAACTCGGCCAGCGCGGCGTCGAACAGCGGCATCAGAAGCGCGTCGCTGCCTCGGTTGGCGCCTTCGTTGCTGGAGTGGGCCTCGTACAAGGCCTCGCCGCTGGCGCGGTCACGCAGCAGCACGGCCACGGCGCGGTCGTAGCGGCGGTCGAAGAAGGGGTCCTGGCGCCAGCCCCAGGGACCGGGGCCGACGTAGCCGTAGCGCGGCGAGAACAGCCGGCCGCGCCAGCGCCACCACATCGGGTCGTCCCAGGGCACGGGGTCGTAAGCGGTGACGCGGGCGCCCAGCGTGACCAGCACGTCGGCGGTCTTCACGTCGGCGGCGGGCTTGAAGCCGGCGCGCTCCAGCGCGCCCTTGACGGCTTCCTCCAGCGAGGCCTGGCGCTTGGCGGCCTCATCGTTCTGCTGCTGCGAGGGCAGGCGGTCGAACGCGTAGGTGCCGGGCTTGCGGTCGGCGGGCCAGTTGCCATAACTGGATACGTCGGCGGACACGGTGTAGGGGCCGGCACAGCCGGTCAGTGCCAGCACGGAGGCGGCGCCGATGGCGGTGAGGACGAGGCGACGGTTGGGGGTGAACATGCGAGCCTCCTGGATTGGGCGGTACCGATGATCGTCAGACAGACAGTTTGCCGCAGTGTGTGCGGGTGCATCCAAATGTCAGTCTTTGGGCGTGCATAACGCGGGAGACAGGCGGCGGTTGACGGCGCAAAGAAGAACGGCGCGCCATCTCTCGATGGCGCGCCGTGCCCGGCAGGCAAGAGTGCGAGTCAGGCCTCTTCGCGCGTCAGGCGGATGACCGAGGCCGGCGCCGGCGTGGCGCAGCTCTCGTCGTCATCGAAGGCGATGTCGCCGCCCGCGTCCGCCTCGCCGGTGGCCTTGATGGTCTCGAACGGGAACAGCTTCTTGTCCATCATGTGCGAGGGCACGATGTTGGTCATCGCGGTGAAGATGTTGTCGATGCGGCCGGGGTAGCGCTTCTCCCACTCGTTGATCATGGCCTTGACCTGCACGCGCTGCAGGTTCTCCTGGCTGCCGCACAGGTTGCACGGAATGATGGGGAACTCGCGGTGCTCTGCCCAACGCACGAGGTCGGGCTCCTTCACATAGGCCAGCGGGCGGATGACGACGTTCTTGCCGTCGTCGCTGACCAGCTTGGGCGGCATGCCTTTCATGCGGCTGCCGAAGAACATGTTCAGGAACAGCGTCGTGACGATGTCGTCGCGGTGGTGGCCCAGCGCGATCTTGGTGCAGCCCAGTTCGCCGGCCACGCGGTACAGGATGCCGCGGCGCAGCCGCGAGCACAGGCCGCAGGTGGTCTTGCCCTCGGGCACCACGCGCTTGACCACCGAGTAGGTGTCCTGCTCCTCGATGTGGAAGGGCACGCCGCGGCTCTTCAGGTACTCGGGCAGCACGTCTTCGGGGAAGCCGGGCTGCTTCTGGTCGAGGTTGACGGCCACCAGCTCGAACTTGATGGGCGCGCGCTGCTGCAGGTTCAGCAGGATGTCCAGCATCGTGTAGCTGTCCTTGCCGCCGGACAGGCAGACCATGACCTTGTCGCCGTCTTCGATCATGTTGAAGTCGGTGATGGCCTGGCCCACCTGGCGGTGCAGGCGCTTGGACAGCTTGTTGATCTCATGCGCGGCCTTCTTTGCGGCAGCGTCTTGTTGTTCCAGGTCGATGACTTCAGACATGGCGTTCACCAGATTCCGGTTTCTGAACTTACGGCGACTTCGCAGTCGGGAAAAATTTCGAGCTTGGTCAGCTTCACGCGCACGCCGACGACGCCGGTCAGGCTCATCAGGCGGTTGCTGAGCTTGCCCACCAGCGCCTCGACGAGGTCGGTGTGCTCGGTGGTGCACTCGTCGATGATGGCGGCGCGGATGCGGCGGTAGTCCAGCACGCGGCCGATGTCGGCGTCGCGCGCGACGATGGGCAGCGCGCCGAGGTTGACCTCGGCGTCCACCTGGATGGGCTGCGGGCCGGTGCGCTCGAAGTCCAGGATGCCCAGGTTGGCCTTGAAGCGCAGGCCTTGCAGGTGGATGACCTGGCGGTTGTTGAAGCGCTGCGGCGCGGCGGAGGCGGCTTCGGGGCGCAGCGCCTGCTCGATGAGCTTGGCGGCCTGCACGCCGTCGGCCAGCGCCGTCTGCACGCACGGGTGCCAGCGTGCGCTGGCGTCGCCGGCGACGAAGGCGTGCGGGCGGTCGTGCTCGCTGAGCAGTCGGAAGGCGGAGGGCTCGGGCTCGAAGCCCAGCAGCGCGGCAACGACGTCGAAGCGCTCGTCGCCGACGGTCACGCCCGTGTCGTCGGGCCGCAGCCCGTCGGGCAGCGGCGTGGCAAGGCGCAGCTGGATGCGCGGATGGGCCTCGACGCGGTTGATGAGGTGGACCTGCGCGCGCCAGCTGCCGCGCGCCCACAGCGTCACGTCAAAGCCGCGATCGGCCAGGAACAGCGCGTTCTCGGCCGCGTTGTCGCCGGCGCCGAGCAGCAGTGCACGGCCGGGCGTCAGCGTGTCGCGGCGCGTGGTCAGCGCGGTGGCGTCCAGCACGCGCGGGTGAGGCACGGCGAAATAGCGCGCCGGCCGCAGCAGCCGCAGACCGGTCGCGACCAGCAGCGCGCGGGCGTGCACATGTTCGCCGCTGGCCAGCTGCAGCGTCCAGGCGCCGGCCGCGTGGCGGGCCGCTTCGGCCGTGCTGCCCAGGCGCAACGTGATGCCGGGCATGGTTTCAACCTGCCGGGCATAGCTCAGTGCCAGGTCGGCCAGCGCCGAGGCGGGCTGGCCCAGCACCCAGTCCTGGCGGAAGTCCAGGCCGCGCAAAGCGGCGCACAGCTGCGGCTCGCGCTCGACCAGCAGCGTGCTCAACCCCAGCTGCGCGAGCCACGACGCGGCGCTGCAGCCCGCGGGGCCGCCGCCGAGGATGGCAACGTCGATGGAGGTGGAGTCGGGCATGGGGCAGCCGGGCAAAGCGCCGGATTATCCCAGCCGGAGCTATTTCCTGCGCATCCGCCGGTAGACCCGCCACCCCAGCAGCGCGGCAAGGATCACGCCGTAGACGGCGGGCTCGGCGAAATTGCTCTTGCCGGCGCGCATCCATATGAAGTGCATCAGGCCGATGACGGCGACCGCGTAGACGGCCTTGTGCAGCGCCTGCCAGCGCTTGGCGCCCAGGGCCTTGATGGCGCGGTTGAAGCTGGTGGCCGCCAACGGCAGCATCAGCGCCCAGGCCAGGAAGCCCATCAGGATGAAGGGGCGCTTGGCGATGTCGGCGGCGATCTCGGCCAGGTCCAGCCCCTGGTCCAGCCAGCCATAGGCCAGCAGGTGTAGCGATGCGTAGAAGAAGCTGAACACGCCCAGCATGCGGCGAAAGCGAGCCAGCGCCGCGAGACCGGTCAGTTCGCGCAAGGGCGTGATGGCCAAGGTGAGCCACAGGCCGCGCAGCGTCCAGTCGCCCAGCCCGCGGATGATGGCCTCCGCCGGGTTCGCGCCCAGCTGGTTGGCGATGGCGCCATAGACCAACCAGCCCAGCGGCAGCAGGCACAGCAGGAACAGCAGGGGCTTGGCGACGGGGTGCAGCAGCGCGGCGGAGATCGCTCGCTTCATCAGTAGAACTTCTTGAGATCCATGCCCGCGTAGAGCTGCCCCACCTGCGGCTCATAGCCGTTGAACATCAGCGTGGGCCGCTTCTTCGCGAACAGGCCGTCCTCGCCGATGCGGCGCTCGGTTGCCTGGCTCCAGCGCGGATGGGGCACGTTGGGGTTCACGTTGGAATAGAAGCCGTACTCCTGCGGAGCGCTCTGCTCCCAGCTGCTGCGTGGCTGCTTCTCGACGAAGCGGATCTTGACGATGCTCTTGGCCGACTTGAAGCCGTACTTCCACGGCAGCACGATGCGCACCGGCGCGCCGTTCTGGTTGGGCAGCACCTCGCCGTACATGCCGAAGGTCAGCAGCGCCAGCGGGTGCATGGCCTCGTCCATGCGCAGCGCCTCGACATAGGGCCAGTCCAGCACCGGCGAGCGCAGGCCGGGCATCTGCGCGCGGTCGGCCAGCGTCGTGAACTCGACGAACCTGCCCTTGCCCGTGGGCTCGGCGCGCTTGATCAGCTCGGACAGCGAGTAGCCCACCCACGGGATCACCATGCTCCAGCCCTCCACGCAGCGCAGCCGGTAGATGCGCTCCTCCATGGCGCTGAGCTTGAGCAGCGCGTCGAGGTCGTAGCGGCCGGGCTTGGCGCACTCGCCTTCGACGGATACGGTCCACGGCCGCGGCTTCAGCGTGTGGGCGCGCTCGGCGGGGTCGGACTTGTCGGTGCCGAATTCGTAGAAGTTGTTGTACGAGGTGGCGTCGGCGTAGCTGGTGGGCTTGTCCAACACCATCGCGCCGGCCACGGCCGAGCGGGTGCCGGGTAGCTTGGCCAGCTTGCCGCCACCGGGGGCGGACTGCGCCAGCGCCAGCGGCGAGGTCGCGGCGGCGCCCAGGCCGGCGATCAGCGTGCGGCGGTTCAGGTAGGCCGAGCGGGGCGTGATCTCGCTGGGCAGGGGCTCGTGGGCGAAGGGCGTACGGATCAGCATGGGTGTTCTCGGCAGCGGATGGTGTTGCGTCGCGGCAGACGGGGCGCAACTTACACCGCCCCGGGATTTCGGGTGCGGCGTCAACGGAAATCCCGACTTTCCGTCGGCAAGCGGCCCAGCAGCGGGTTGAGATTTGTAAAGCCTTGCGCCAGCAGGTGGCGCACATCGCCATCGCCGCGCTGCCACACGCCTTGCACCGCCAGCAGCCGCGCGCCCAGGATGGTGCTGCGGTGCTCCTCGTAGACCTTGGGCCAGACGATGACCTGCACGTTGCCGGTCTCGTCTTCCAGCGTGACGAACAGCGTGCCCTTGGCCGTCTGCGGCTTCTGGCGGCCGGTGACGATGCCGCAGGCCTTGGCGCGGCGGCCGCTTTTCACGGCGTCGAGCTGCTTTGCGCTCAGCAGGCCTTGCTTGGCCAGGCGCGGGCGCAGCAGCGCCAGCGGGTGGCGGCGCAGCGTGAGGCCGGTGGCGGCGTAGTCCCACAGCACCTCTTCGCCCTCGCGGGCCGCTGGCAGCGCGAGGTCGTCCTCGGGCAACAGGCTGCCTTGCAGCAGCTCCGGCACGGCGTGCAGCGCCGAGGCCTGCCAGACCTGTTGGCGGCGGTGGCCGGCCAGCGAGGTCAGCGCGTCGGCCGCGGCGAGGTGCTGCATGTCGGCTTGCGTGAGGCGGGCTCGGTAGGCCAGGTCTTGCGGGTGGGTGAAGGGGCTTTGCGCGTGGGCGGCTTCAATGCGCTGGGCGGCCTCCTTGCCCAGGCCGCTGACGAGGCGCAGGCCCAGTCGCACCGCGGGCTGGTGCTCACCGTCTCTCGGCTCGAGAGAGCTGTCGTAGCCACTGTGATTCACGTCGATGGACCGCACGTCGACGCGGTGCCGGCGTGCGTCCTGCACCAGCTGGCTGGGGGAGTAGAAGCCCAGAGGCTGCGAGTTCAGCAGCGCACACAGAAAAGCCGCCGGCTCGTGGCATTTGAGCCAGGAGCTGACGTAGGTCAGCAGCGCGAAGCTGGCGGCGTGGGACTCGGGGAAGCCGTAGCTGGAGAAGCCTTTGATCTGGCGGAAGATGCTCTCGGCAAAGGCGTCCTCGTAGCCGTTCTTCCTCATGCCGCTGACGACCTTGTCGTAGTACTTGTCCAGCACGCCGGGGCGCTTCCAGGCGGCCATCGCGCGACGCAATTCATCGGCCTCGCCGGCCGAGAAACCGGCCGCGATCATCGCGATCTGCATGACCTGCTCCTGGAAGATCGGCACACCGCAGGTGCGGTCCAGCGCGTCCTTCAGTTCGTCCTTGGGGTACTTGATCTGGTCCTTGGGCAGCAGTCGGTTCTTCAGGTAGGGGTGGACCATGCCGCCCTCGATGGGCCCGGGCCGGACGATGGCGACCTCGACCACCAGGTCGTAGTACTTGCGCGGCCGCAGCCGCGGCAGCATGGACATCTGTGCCCGGCTCTCGATCTGGAACACGCCGATGGTGTCGGCCGCGCAGATCATGTCGTAGGTGGCGGTGTCGTTGTCCGGGATGGTCAGGTCGATGGCCGTGCCGCGCATCGGATTGACGAGGTCGAAGCACTTCTTGATGGCGGTGAGCATGCCCAGCGCCAGCACGTCCACCTTCATCATCTTCAATTCGTCGATGTCGTCCTTGTCCCATTCGATGACGCTGCGGTCCTTCATCGTCGCGTTCTCGATCGGCACGAGCCGTTCCAGCGGCCCCTCGGTCAGCACAAAGCCGCCGACGTGCTGCGAGAGGTGGCGGGGCAGACCGTTGAGCTGGCGGCCCAGCGTGATGAGCTGCTGCAGGCGCGGGTCGTCATCGGGCAGGCCCAGCTGTTGCAGCAGCGCGAGGCGGTGCTCCTCGGGCAGCACCTGGGTGGACCAGCCGCTGTGGTCGTTGCTCATCACGTCGAGCTGTTCTTCACTGAAGCCCAGCGCCTTGCCCACGTCGCGGATGGCGCTCTTGGGGCGGTAGCAGATGACGACGGCGGTCAGCGCGGCGCGGTCGCGGCCGTACTTGTCGTAGAGGTACTGGATGACCTCCTCACGACGCTCGTGCTCGAAGTCGACGTCGATGTCGGGCGGCTCGTTGCGCTCGCGGCTGATGAAGCGTTCGAACAGCAGCGTGCTGCGGTCAGGGTCCACCGACGTGACGTGCAGGCAGTAGCAGACGATGCTGTTGGCGGCGGAGCCTCGGCCCTGGCAGAGGATGTCGATGCTGCGCGCGAACCGGACCGTGTCTGCGACGGTCAGGAAGTAGTGTTCGTAGCCCAGGGCCTCGATCAACTCCAGTTCGTATTCGATGCGGAATTTCCATCTGTCGGGAACGCCGCCCTTGGACCAAGGCCAGCGCTTCTCTGCACCCTCATAGGTGAGTGCTCGCAGATGCTTGCGAGGCGTCGTGCCCGCAGGCACTACCTCGCTGGGATACTGGTAGCGGATCTCGTTGAGGCTGAACTCGCACCGCGCCGCGACGTGCAGCGTCTCGCGCATCAACGCCTCCGGGTACACCCGCGATATGCGGTAGCCGCTGCGCAGATGCCGCTCGGCATTGGGCTGCAGGTCGAAGCCGCACTCGGCCACTGAGCGGCCCAGCCGCGTGGCGGTCATCACGTCCTGCAGCGCCTTGCGCGAGCGCACATGGAAGTGCACGTCGCCGGCGGCGACCAGCGGCAGCGCGGTGTCGTCGGACAAGGCTTGCAGCCGCTGCAGCCACAGCGCGTCGCTGGCCTCACGCAGCAGCTCGACGGCAATCCAGGCGCGGCCGGTGAAATGCTGCAGCAGCCAGTGCGCGGGCGGCAGCAGCTCGGCGTCGCTGGCGTCGCGTGGCGGCACCAGCAGGACCAGGCAGTCGGCCAGCTGCTCGGGTGCGATCTGGCGCCATTGCAGCGTGTACTCGCCCTTGACCGGGCTGGCGCGCCGCAGCCGCGTGATGAACTGGCTGAGGTTGCCGTAGCCGTTGAGGTTTTGCGCAATCAGCACGAGCTTGAAGCGCGGCGTGCCCGTGTCGTCGCGCACGAGGAACTCGCTGCCTATCAGCAGCTTCATCAACGCGGGCTGCGGGATGTCGTCCTCGGGTTCGCCTGCTTCCTTGGCCGCTTGCTTGAGTTCGTGGTGTGAGGCTTCACGCAACTCGCGCAGCCGCTTGTGCGCGCGCACGACGCCGGCCAGCGAGCACTCGTCGGTGATGGCCAGCGCCTCGTAGCCCAGCTCGCAGGCGCGCTCCACCAACTCGGCCGGCTCGGACGCGCCGCGCAGGAAGCTGAAGGCCGACAGGCAGTGCAGCTCGGCATAGCGCGGGATGTCCTTGCGGTGGCCCGGCAGGGCCGGCAGCCAGCCATCCGCGGTGCGGCGCAGATCGGCTTCCGAAGCCACGCCTTGCTGGCGCAGCAGGGCCAGCCGCTCGTCGCGGTCCGACATGGGCGGGCTCATGCGAACACCCCATGCAGGAACCAGCCCGAGGCCGGCGTGCTGGATGACGGCCGCTGGTGATAGACCCACAGCAGCCCGCGAGCGGCGCTGCGGTAGACGTAGTAGTCACGCGCTTGCAGGCCGCTGGCGCCTTGCCACCAGCCGGCCTCGATGCGGTGCGGGCCACTGATGCGCGTCAGCGGCCCGGCATAGGTGGGATGCTCCTGCGCATCGCTGCGCAGCGGCTGGGGCGGCTCGACCAGCCAGGTGGGCTGGGGGCCGGGCGGGCGGCGCACGAGCGCAGTGGGTGCGGCCGGCCAGGGCTGCCAGCGTTGCATCTCGGCGAGGCGGTGGTCCTCGCGCAACTGGCCTTCGCGCACCTGCCCGGCGCCCAGGCGCACGGACAGCCGCTCCAGCAGCGCGTTCGTCGTTGTGTGCTCCTGCGCCTCGTGGGCGCCCGGCAGCAGGCCGGCGCTCAGTTCCTGCAGCGGCAGCAGGTGCTCCGCGGTCAGCGTGATCTCGCCGGCCGGCGCGGCCAGCGTGGTGCGGGCCAGGTGCTCGGCCAGCAGCCGCGTCAGGCGGCGCAGGTCGCGTGTCGTGTCTGCCGTGGCGATGTCGATCTCGCCGCTGCCGGTCACGTCGCGTGGGCGCATGGCGTCGTACTGCCAGGCCAGGCGCAGCGCGCGCACGCCGGCGTGCCGCGCGGCGAGAAAGGCGCAGAGCTGGCGCAGCAGCACTTCGGCGTGATGCAGCAGCACGGGCGCGTGTTCGACGCGGTAGGGCAGCTCCAGCCGCGCGTCGAAGCGGTCGGGCAGCGTCAGCCAGTCGTGCACCTCGGGCAGGTCGCCGTAGGCTTGGTCCAGCGCGGTCAGCAGCGCCGGGCCGAAGCGTTTGGCCAGCGCAGGGCGGGGCAGTCGGCGCAGTTCGCCCAACCGGGTGCAGCCCAGGCGGGACAGCATCGCGTGGTGGGCCTGGGCGGCCGTGAGCGCGGGCAGTGGCAGCGCGTCCAGTCGTTCGCTCAAGGGGCCACGGGATGGGCGCTGCGGGCTGCGCAGCAGCGCCAGCGCGGCCAGCGCGGTCGGCGCCCAGGCGGTGGCGCTCAGCGCCAACCCGGCCTCGGCCGCCCGGGCCTGCAGCCGCTCGCGCAGCGCTCGCGCGCCCCGGAACAGCCGCAGGCTGCCCGACACCTCCGCGACGACCGCCTCTTCCAGCCGCGCCACGCGCGGCGTGAAGCTCAGCGTCAGCCAGGCCAGGGCGTCGGTGTCGCCGGCCGGTGCATCAGGCGTGCAGCACAGGGCGAGCCAGCGCATCGTGGCGCTCCGTGGGAAGCGGGGCCGGCTCGAGAGCCGGCGCCGGAATGGGCGATGGCAGGGGCAGGCGCTTGGCGGCCGTCAGCAGCGGCTCCACCGCGCCCGGCACGGCCGGCAGCGCCAGCCAGCCCTCGTGCGCGGGCCCGCGGCGCTTGAGCAGGCGCACGTTCAAAGTCCAGCCCTCGCCCGGCTGCACCACCAGGCGCAGCGGCGCGGCCGAGGACTGCTGGCCTGCGCGTTCCGGCCGCACGAGGAAGGCGGGCGCATCCGAGCCCAGCGCGCAGACCTGCAGCCGGCGGATCTGCTCCGGCCGCGCCTCGGGCAGCCAGGCCAGCACGGCCACGCGGGACTTGATGGCCTGCTCGGCCGCCCACGGCGTCTGGGCCGGCGTGGCGGGCGAGACCCAGATCAGCGCCGACGGCGGCAGGCCCAGGGTCTGCAGCCCCGGCAGGTGAGGCGTGTGCGGTGGGTTGATGAGCAGCAATGGGCGCAGGGGCGATGCCGCCATGCGAGTGCGGCGGCTGGGCGTAGCGGCCGGCAACGCCTGGCCCGCCCACCAGTCGCGCAGCGCCGGCGCCAGCAGCCGCCACTCCAGCACGCCGAACTGTGGGGTCAGCAGCTCGGTGACTGCTCGCAGCGGCCAGCCGCCGCCGGGGAGTTCGGCGTCCAGCGCCGTGAAGCCGCTGGGCAGCGTGGGGTCGACCGTCGCGCCCAGGCTGCTGCCGCGCCACAGCCGGCCTTGCAGGCGCACATCGTCCAGCGGCGACACCGGGCGCGGCGGGGCATCGGAAACGGGAAAGGGAGCGGGCTGCATGGCCGAGGCGGGGACGGCAGAGGAAGGAAACGGAGCTTGGATCAGATCACAATACTGTATGTATATCCAGTATTTTCTGCCAATCGACGCCGGCTTGCCGCTAGCATCCGGCGCGTTCCCACCCCTCTGGAGCCTGCCATGCCGCTGAATGACTATCTGGTGCTGTCCCGCGGCCAGTGGGACGAGGACGCCAGCCCGCAGGCGGTGCAGCAGGCCATCGATGCCTTCTACGTCTGGTACGAGCAAGGTCTGGCGCAGGGGCGGCTCAAGCCCGGCAGCCGGCTGGAGCCCGGCGCCCGCGTCGTGGCCCGGGGGCTGATCACCGATGGTCCCTTCGCCGAGACCAAGGAATGGGTGGGTGGCTACTGGTTCATCGTTGCCGAGACGCTGGAGCAGGCTGCCGCGATCGCTGCGGAAAACCCGTGCCTGCAGTACGGCCTGACCCTGGAGATCCGTCCGCTGGACGCCTCACGGGCCGACGTGGCCGTGGCGACCAACGAGACGCCCGGCGCCTGGCGTTAGGAAAAACCGTCGCCGTCGAAATCCACGACGTCCTCGTCGCGGGTCAGCGTCGGCGCCGCATCCCGCGGCTTCATGGCCTCCAGCTGCTCGCGCAGCTTGGCGACCTGATCCAGCCAGTAGTTGGGCGTACCGAACCACGGGAACGCGACCGGGAAGGCCGGGTCGCCCCAGCGTCGCGCCAGCCAGGCGCTGTGGTGGATCATGCGCAGCGTGCGCAGCGGCTCGATGAGGCGCAGCTCGCGGTCGTCGAACTCGGCGACCTGCTCGTAGCCATCCAGCACGGCGTTCAGCAGCTGGCGGGCCGCGTCGGGCTCGCCGGGCAGCAGCATCCACAGGTCCTGCACGACCGGGCCCATGACGGCGTCGTCCAGGTCCACGAAATGCGGGCCGCGGTCCGGCGTCCACAGGATGTTGCCGGGGTGGCAGTCACCGTGCAGGCGCGTCAGCTGCAGGTCGGGCAGGCTGTCGAAGGCGGCCTGGATGGCGGCGATGCAGCGCTGCGCGGCGTCGTCCCAGGTGGGCGCGATCTCGGGCGGGATGGCTTCGTTGGCCATCAGCCAGTCGCGCGCGGTCTGGGCCGGCGCGGCGCTGGCCCAGGACAGGCGCTCGGCGAACGGCTTTTGCCGGCCCACGCCATGCAGGCGGGCCAGCAGCCGGCCTATCCAGCGCAGCACCTCGGGGTCTTCCAACTCGGGCCCGCGGCCGCCCTGGCGCGGCGTGACGGCCAGGCGTTGGCCTTGGTAGTGAAACAGCGTGGAGCCGCCCTCGAGCGTCCAGGGCGCGGCCACCGGCACCTCGGCGGTGGCCAGCTCGGCCGCGAAGGCGTGTTCCTCCAGGATCTGCGCATCGCTCCAGCGCGCCGGGCGGTAGAACTTGGCCACCGCCGCGCCACCGTCCTCCAGATGCAGCATCAGCACGCGGTTCTCGAAGGAGTTGAGCTGCAGCAGCCGGCCGTCGGCGCGTAGGCCCGTGGCATCGAGGGCGTCGAGCATGAACTCCGGCGTCAGGTCGCCGAAGCTGAGGTCAGGGATCGCGTGGTGCATCCGGCGAGTGTCGCCGGGATGAAGAAAGAAGAACCGTCACCGGCGGCGCGGCCGGTCGGTGGCGTAGCGCGGCGCGTCGACGACCACGCCCACGATGTCGTCCATCATGGCCTCGTCGTCGGCGTCGTCCAGCACCGGCAGATGGCGCGGGTTGTAGCGGGCGGCGTCCAGATCGCGCGGTGGGGCGCGGCGCTGCTGTTGCGCGGCGTTGCCCAGCACAGGGCGGCGAGCGGGGTGCGGCTCGGCATAGCCGTCATGCCCGCCGCTGAAGGCGTTGGCGTCCTGCCAGAGTGGCAGCGGCTGCGAGAACTGGCCCCAGTCGCTGCTGAATTCGTCCTCGCCGCCGACGCCCAGGCTGCTGGCCATGCCGGTGCGGCGGCGCGGCAGCTGGGCCGTGGCTGCCGGTGCCGGCAGCGGGCCGCGCGTGTTGCTGCCCTGGGGGACCAGCAGCTGCAACTCGGCGATGCTGGGCAACTGGTCGGGCGCGCAGCGCAGGTAGCGCACCCGGCATGCCGACAGCACCGCATGCTTGATCTGCAGCGCACGCGCCGTCACGCCGCGCTCGCCGTCCAGGTCGATGGCGGCCAGCACGCGGCCGTTGGGGCTGCAGACGGCGAACGTCACGTGAGAGGCGCCCAGCAGGTCGAACCAGTAGCGCACTTCCTTGGCTTCGGTGGGCTGGCAGAAACGCACCAGCGGCAGCTTGGACAGCACGACGTGGTGCGGCAGCGCCTCGCGCAGCAGCCGGAACACGCGGCGCTCGTCGGTGGTGAACACCGGCCTGGCAGTTAGCGACCACTCCGCCGGCAGGCCCTTGTTGGCATAGGCCGGGCGCCTTAACGCCCACACCAAGCTGATGGCCAGCCCGAGCACGCAGGCGGCCAGTGCAGCTATCCAGTAGGTGGCGTAAGGCAGATCCATCGCGGATTCAGGCGGCATCGCCGACCCAAAGCGGCGTGTGGAGGGCAATGTAGCGTAATCAGGTTACAAGGCATCACTCGCTATTCCCGATTCCCCCGGGGTGAGGGGGCTGGAATCTGTTACGGGTGCCTGGACGCCGGACGTTATTCCTTGGCGGCACGCCCCGACGTATCGAAATGCGACTTGACCTCAGCGACGCTGTCGACAAAGTCGCTCAGCGCCCGCGCTTGGCGCTTGAACTGGAAGTCCAGTTCGCCCAGGTGGCGGTCCAGCGCCTGCTCGACCTGGGAGCCGACCGTGTCCGGCGGCAGGCGCAGCCAGGCCTCGGACTCGCTGCCGTCCCGCTCGACCGTGGCGCCAGCCGCCGTGGCGATGCGCAGCATGGGGCGGTTCTCGCTGAGCGCGTGGATGAACATCGTGTCGATGCCGCGGTTGCGGGCGTGCAGCGCGGCGGTGTCGAACAGGCGCCGCCCCAGACCACGCCCGCGGGCCTGGGCCAGCACCGACACGCCGAACTCCGCCATCGTGCGACCCGACCCGCCCGGCAAGGGCTGTCCGTATGCCAGATGAGCCAGCGCCACCAACTGCAACCGGCGGTTGAAGATGCCCAGCACCTCGTCGCGGTTGAAGTCGATCCCTTGCGCGTAGTGGCGGATCTGTTCGTCGGACGCGCCATAGCCGAAGCGCAGATAGCGGTCCTGCGGCGTCAGTGACAGCAGGTGGTCCACGATGCGGCGCCGGTGCCGGCGTGCCAGCGAGCGTATCGGCACCCAGGTGGCCAGTCTCTCCAGGGCCGCGCGGGCGGCGGCCAGGCGCCCCGGTTCATCCGAAGCTGGCGGGGCGGGCGGTTCGGGCGGCTGTGGGTCGGGCCCGAAAGCGGCCAATTCCTGACCCCAGTCCGTCGTGGGTTCGGCGGATTTGGCGGTGGCTCGCGGTTTCCGGGGCATGGTGTGAGGCGGTTGTGGCAAGGTTAACGCCTTCAGCCCTTCCAGGCCACGGGTCAGGCTGCTACACTCGCGGGCTTTTCCGTCAAAGGCTGCGGGAAAGAACCGTCCGAGAGGCTGTGCAACAGACACAGCACCGAGGCCGGCCAAAGTTCAGCCATCCATTGCCGGCTCTTTTTTCAGGGCCGGCCAATCGAAAGTAACTCATGAAGACCTTCAGCGCCAAGCCGGCCGAGGTGACGCACGAGTGGTTTGTGATTGACGCCACCGACAAGGTGCTCGGACGTGTTGCCAGCGAAGTGGCACTCCGTTTGCGCGGCAAGCACAAGGCCATCTACACGCCTCACGTCGACACCGGTGATTTCATCGTCATCGTCAACGCCGACAAGCTCCGCGTCACCGGCAACAAGGCCACCGACAAGGTGTACTACCGTCACTCGGGCTTCCCTGGCGGCATCTACGCCACGAAGTTCAAGGACATGCAAGCCAAGCACCCCGGCCGCGCGCTGGAGAAGGCCGTCAAGGGCATGCTGCCCAAGGGCCCGCTGGGTTACGCCATGGTCAAGAAGCTGAAGGTCTACGCTGGTCCCTCGCACCCGCACACCGCTCAGCAGCCCAAGGCTCTCGAGATCTAAGGAACGGCCATGATCGGAAACTGGAATTACGGTACTGGCCGCCGCAAGTCGTCGGTCGCTCGCGTCTTCATCAAGAAGGGCACGGGCCAGATCGTCGTCAACGGCAAGCCCATCGAGAGCTACTTTGGCCGCGGCACCTCCATCATGATCGCCAAGCAGCCCCTGCTGCTGACGAACAATGGTGAAGCCTTCGACATCAAGGTGAACGTGCACGGTGGTGGCGAATCTGGCCAAGCCGGCGCCCTGCGCCTGGGCATCACCCGTGCGCTGATCGATTACGACGCAGCCCTGAAGCCCGAACTGAGCCGCGCTGGCTTCGTCACGCGTGACGCGCGTGAAGTCGAGCGTAAGAAGGTCGGTCTGCACGGCGCCCGTCGCCGCAAGCAGTTCAGCAAGCGTTAATCGCTTCTCGACTTGTCAAAAGGCCGCGTCATGCGGCCTTTTGTTTTTCCGTCGACAATCCCCATATTCGTCTCTGCACAGATTCACAGGAGCCCGCCATGAGCGCCGTGCTTGATACCCTCCCCACCGACATCCCCGTGCCCCTGGTCTTCACCGACAGCGCCGCCGACAAGGTGCGCGATCTGGTGGCCGAGGAAGGCAACCCGGACCTGAAACTGCGCGTGTTCGTGCAGGGCGGCGGTTGCTCGGGCTTCCAGTACGGCTTCACGTTCGACGAGGCCGTCAACGACGACGATACGCAGATGCAGAAGAACGGCGTGACGCTGCTGATCGATTCGATGAGCCTGCAGTACCTGACCGGCGCCGAGATCGACTACAAGGAAGATCTGCAGGGCGCCCAGTTCGTCATCAAGAACCCGAATGCCACGACCACCTGTGGTTGCGGCTCCAGCTTCTCCGTCTAAGTCTGACCAGTTGGGGACAGAACTGGCCGCTGCGCGGCGGTGTTCCGTCCCGCATAGTCTTCAGCTCGGGTACAGCGCCCCGAGGATGCGGAGCCCCGCGGCTCCAGTAACGGCCGGCAGATTGCCCGGCCGTTTTTCTTTGAAGCATTGCGCCAGCCAGGCGAAAGCGGCGGCTTCGACCTGATCCACCGGCAGGCCCAGCTCGGCACTGCTGGTGATGGCAACGCCGGGCAGCAGTTCAGCCAGGCGCTGCATTAGGCGTCCGTTGCGCGCGCCGCCGCCGCAGGCGATCAGCGAGGTGGCGCCAGGCATCTGTGCCTTCAGTGCCTCCGCCGCGCTGCGCGCGGTCAGCTCCAGCAGCGTGGCCTGTACGTCCTCGGGTGCCTGGCCCGGCGACAGGCGCGCGTCCAGCCAGTCAAGGTGGAAGAGGTCGCGGCCGGTGCTCTTGGGTGGCGCCAGCGCGAAGAAGGATTCGGCCAGCAGCACGGTCAGCAGCTCGGGCAGCACCTGACCCGTCGCGGCCCAGGCGCCGTCGGCGTCGAAGGCCAGCCCGCGGTGACGGGCGATCCAGCCGTCCATCAGGCAGTTGGCCGGGCCGGTGTCGAAGCCGCCCGTGCTGCCGTCGGTGAACAGCAGGCTGAGGTTGGCGATGCCGCCCAGGTTCAGCGCGGCCACGTCGCGATCCGCGACGCCAAAGAATGCGCGGTGGAAGGCTGGCACCAGCGGCGCACCCTGGCCGCCAGCGGCGACGTCGCGGCTGCGCAGGTCGCAGACGACATCAATGCCGGCCTGCTCGGCCAGCAGCGCGCCGTTCAGCAATTGCGTCGTGTAGCCGTCGAAGCCGTCGGGGCGGTGGCGCACGGTCTGGCCGTGGGCGCCCAGCGCGGTGATGTCCTCGCGTCGGTGGCCGGTCGCCTCCAGCAACTGGGCCGTGACGTCGGCGTAGCTGCGCGCGATACCGTTGGCCGCGAGCGCGGCGCGATGCAACTCGTTGGCGCCGGGCGCGTTCAGCGCCAGCAACTCGTCGCGCAGCGCGGGCGGAAAGGGGGCATGGACATGGCCCAGCACGGCCTGCCCGTCGAACAGCACCGCATCGACGCCGTCGAGCGACGTGCCCGACATCAGCCCGATGTAGAGGGCGTCGGACTTACTCGGCAGCGGAGACGCCATCCATCGTTTCCGCGACGGCCAGCTGGGTCTTCACGCTGGCGACGGTCTGCAGGAACTGCGTCTTGGCGTAGCTGGGCAGCGTGATGGCCTCGGACGCGCGGGCGATGGCGCGCGGGTCCATGTGGCGGCCGCCAACGCGGAACTCGAAGTGCAGGTGCGGGCCGGTGGCCCAGCCGGTGGCGCCAACGGCGCCGACGCGCTGGCCTTGCTCGATGCGCTGGCCCTTCTTCACGTCGATCTTGCTCAGGTGGGCGTAGACGGTGGTGCGGTCGCCGCTGTGGCGCACGTGAACGACGTTGCCGAAGCCGTTCTGCCAGCCTGCGGTGTCCACCACGCCGTCGCCGACCGAGCGCACGGCCGTGCCGGTCGGCGCGCCGTAGTCCACGCCGTTGTGCTGGCGCCAGGTCTTGTGGATGGGGTGGAAACGCATCGCGAACCCGGAGGTGATGCGCGAGAACTCCATCGGGCTGGCCAGGAAGGCGCGGCGCTTGCTCTGGCCGTCAAAGCCGTAGAAGCTGGCCTTGCCGGAGGCGCTGTCCTTGAAATAGACCGCCGAGTAGGTGCGGCCGTTGTTCGTGAACTCGCCCGCCAGCAGGCGGCCGGCGCCGCCGTCCCAGGTCACTGGCTCGCCGTCGGCGGTCAGCATTTCGTAGACGACGCTGAAGCGGTCGCCCTTGCGCAGTTCGCGATGGAAGTCGATATCGCCCGAGAACATGTCGGCCATCTGCGACGCGATGCTGTCGGGGATCTTGGCGTCGTCGGTGGCGGCGAACAGCGAGCTGCGGATGCTGCCGCTGCCCAGCGCGATCTGGGCCTGCAGCGGCGCGGCCTCGGTGCGGGCCGTGAAACGGCTGCCGTCGCGCTCGATGCTCAGGCGCGTGAAGTGACTTCCTTGCTGCTCGACCTTCTCGGCCGGGAAGCGCACGACGATCTTCTGCACCAGGCCGGCCGCGTCGGCCGTCACATGCACCATGCGGCCGGCACGGCCCTGGAAGATGCGGCGGGCCAGCGGCTCGCTGCGCAGGAAGGCGGCGGCTGCCGGGTCGAAAGCACCGGCGCGGCGCAGCAGGCTGTCGGGGGTGTCGCTGGAGCGCGTGGCCTCGGCGCGTGTCAGGCCGATGCTGTGGCTGGCCAACTGGTCCAGCTGGGCTTCGATGTCCACCGGCGCCAGCGTCTCGACGACGGTGCGCTTGGGCAGCTCAGCGGCGTCGGGCGCCATGGGCGCGATGCCGAAGGCGGTCACGGCGAAGCAGCTCAGCGCGCTCACGACGGAGGCGGTCAGCGCGCGGGGGTGCCGGGCGGCGAAGTTTTCCGCGCCTTTCAGCACGGCTTGTACTTGCTTGAGACGTCTTTCGACTGCGGTCACTCTCGGCTTCCCGGGGTTGTCGCTGGGGCAATCCCGGCTAGGCCGGTTCCACGCGAAGGGCCGCATCGCTGCGCGGCCTTAAAATCCTGCTCGGTTGTGTTGAAGCAACACCCCCGGTTCGAAGGGTGAATTCTAACGGCGTTGTCCTACTTGGGATGCCGGTTTACCCCGATAGATCAATAACTTAACAATTTCATTCGGCTTGTTGCCGAATGGCGCTGCGCCATGTCCAACGACGCCAAGTTTCCCGTCACCGATGCCGTCCAGGAGGCCCTGGCCATTACGCGCCGCGGGGTCGACGAGTTGCTGCCGGAAGCCGAATGGACCAGGAAGCTGGCCCGCTCGGCCGCCACCGGCGTGCCGCTGCGCATCAAGCTGGGCCTGGACCCGACGGCGCCGGACATCCACGTCGGCCACACGGTGGTGCTGAACAAGATGCGCCAGTTGCAGGACCTGGGCCACCAGGTCATCTTCCTGATCGGCGACTTCACGTCGCTGATCGGTGACCCGTCCGGCCGCAACGCGACGCGCCCGCCGCTGACCAAGGAACAGATCCAGGCCAACGCCGAGACCTACTACGCCCAGGCCAAACTGGTGCTGGACCCGGCGAAGACGGAGATTCGCTACAACTCCGAGTGGAGCGAGCCGCTGGGCGCGGTGGGCATGATCCAGCTGGCCGCCAAGTACACGGTGGCCCGCATGATGGAACGCGACGACTTCACGAAGCGCTTCGCGGCCGGCACGCCCATCTCGGTGCACGAGTTCCTGTACCCGCTGATGCAGGGCTACGACTCGGTGGCGCTGAAAAGCGACCTGGAACTGGGCGGCACCGACCAGAAGTTCAACCTGCTGATGGGCCGCCACCTGCAGCAGGAGTACGGCCAGGAGCCGCAGTGCATCCTGACCATGCCGCTGCTGGAGGGGCTGGACGGCGTCGAGAAGATGTCCAAGTCCAAGAACAACTACATCGGCATCACGGAAGCGCCGAACACGATGTTCGCCAAGATCCTGTCCATCAGCGATGTGCAGATGTGGAAGTGGTACGACCTGCTGTCGTTCAAGTCCATCGCCGAGATCGCCGCGCTGAAGGCCGAGGTGGAAGGCGGGCGCAACCCCAAGGACGCCAAGGTCGCGCTGGCCAAGGAGATCACGGCGCGCTTCCACAGCGCGGCGGCCGCCGATGCGGCGGAGCAGGACTTCATCAACCGCTCCAAGGGCGGGATTCCGGACGAGATTCCCGAAGTGCAGCTGAGCGGTGCGCCGATGGGCATCGCCCAGGTGCTGAAGGCGGCCGGCCTGGTGGCGTCCACCAGCGAGGGCCTGCGCATGATCGAGCAGGGCGGCGTGCGCCGCGCCGGCGAGGTGATCGCCGACAAGGGCGTGAAGCTCGACGCTGGCGAGCATGTGCTGCAGGTCGGCAAGCGCAAGTTCGCGCGTGTCGTGCTGAGCTGAGTGGCGCTGGGCCAAAGACGAAGGGAGGCCGTGGCCTCCCTTTTTTGTGGGCGCCTTGCCGGCGGCTAATGGATGAACCGCTCGTTCCCCACGACGCCCATCTTCTGCACGTTGTGGTTCCGGGCCGAGGCCATCACGGCAGCGAAGGCGCCGTAGTCGGCCAGCTTGTTCGGCTTGACGTGCACCTCGGGCTGCGCAGCCAGGGCCAGGCGGCCCACGTCCTGCATCTTCGCGTCCAGTGCCGCCCGGTCGGCCAGGGGCTCATCGTTCCAGTGCAGACGGCCGTCGAAGTCGATGGAGACAACGTGAACCACCGGTTTGGGTGCATCTGCAGTGGCGGGCTTCCCCCCGATCGTCAGCGGCAGCGTGTGCAGTTGCATCGGGATGGTGATGATCAGCATCACCAACAGCACCAGCATCACGTCGATCAGCGGCGTCGTGTTGACGTCCATCAGGGGTTCCGGTTCTGCGCTGCCGGACAAGGTCGCGAGCTTCATTCCCATGAGGTCTCCCAGCATCCGTGCCTGCGTCGGGGCGACGAGGCTGGGTCCATGGTGCCAGCTTGCGAGCGGCGACAAAAGCAGAGGGAGGCCGCGGCCTCCCTTTGTTGCTTTACGGCTTCACCGGCCGCGGGTACGCCCCCGGCTTGACGACCGGCACCGGCTCCTCGGCGATCTTCTTCTTCAGCGCCGCGATGGCCGCTTCCAGCTGCGCGTCCTGGCCCATGAAGGTGGCACGCGGCAGGTTGTCGACGTCCACGTCGGGCTTCACGCCTATGCCCTCGATGAGGAAGCGGCCGTCCGCACCCATCTGGCCGAATTCGGCGGCGCGCATGATGCCGTTGTCGATCAGGCGGTTGCCGTCCGACAGCCACACGCCGGCGCCGGAACTCTGGCGGCCGATGACGGGGCCCAGCTTCAGGCGCTTGAAGCCTTCGGCCAGGGTCTCGCCGTCGGAGTAGGTGTCCTCGTTCATCAGCACGACCGTGTGGCCGCGGTAGACGTTCTGCATGTTCGGGTAGACCGCCGCGCCGGCCGGCGATCGCGGTTGCCAGAACGCCCAGGCGCGGCGCAGCAGCTTCTCCAGCACCCAGCTGTCGATGTTGCCGCCGTTGTTGTAGCGCACGTCGATGATGAGGCCGTCGCGGTCGCCGGCGGCGTAGTACTCGCGCACGAAATCAGCGATGTCGGCGGCGCCCATCGCGCGCAGGTGCACGTAGCCGATGCGGCCCTGGCCGGCCTTCTCCACCACACGGGCGCGGCTGACGCGCCAGTCGTTGTAGCGCAGCTGGTTCTCGCGCAGTTGCGCCACCGGCGTGACGATGCGCTGCACCGTCTTGCCGCCCGCGGCCAGCTTCACGTCCAGCAGCACCTGCCGGCCCGCCTGGCCGCGCAGCAGCTCCAGCATGTGCGGCGCGTCGACGGTGGGGCGGCCGTTGATGGCCGTGATGACATCACCCACCTTCAGCCCCAGGCCCGCCGCGGCCAGCGGCGGCGCGTCGGACGGCAGCTCTGCGTCGTGCGCGTAGATCGCGTCGATGCGCCAGCCGTCCGGCCCCTTGGAGAAGCGGCCGCCCAGGCCGGCCAGCCCCGGCACCTCGCCGGCGTCGCGCGTGTCGCCCGGGCCCACCTGGCTGTGCAGCGCGCCCAGCTCCGACACCATCTGCGCCATCAGCTCGGCCAGCTCGAAGCGGTCGGTGATGCGGTCCACCAGCGGCTCGTACTTGGCGCGCATGGCGGCCCAGTCCACGCCGTGCATGTCCTTGTCGTAGAAGTGGTCGCGGTGCAGGCGCCAGGCGTCGGCGAACATCTGCTTCCATTCGGCGCGCGGCTGCGTGGCGATCTGCCAGTCGCTCCAGCGCACCTGCAGCTTGGCCAGATCGGTCGGCAGCTTGGGTGCGGCCTCCACGATCAGCACCTCAGGGGCGCCCTGGCCCTGGTTGCGCACCAGCATCAGCTTCTTGCCGTCGGCGCTGAGCTCGTAGGCACGCACATCCTGCGCCAGGATCTCGGCGGGGCCGCCCTGGTTGTCGATGGCGATGGATTTCAGCTGGCTCTTGTTGTCGAGATCCCGGTCCAGGAACCACAGCCGCTTGCCGTCGGCGCGCAGCGCGCGGTAGTTGCCGGCCGGCACGGGCAGTTCGTACAGGCGCTCGGCCAAGCCGTCGAAGACGATGGCGGGCTTGCCCTTCTTCTCGTCCTTCTTGTCCTCGGGCTTCTTGTCGTCCTTGGCGTCGGGCTTGCGCTCGGTGGGGTTTTTGTCGGTGGCCTTGCGGTCCTCGGCGCGCTGCTCGTCGGCCTTCTTCTCGGTGGCCGATTCCAACTCGTCCTTGGCCGCGAACGGCGAGCGCAGGTCCGGCTGCAGCGCCAGCGCATAGAGCTTGGTGCGGAAGCCGAAGAACGGGCCGGTGTTGCGGTCACCCCAGGGGCTGGGGTTGCCTGTCGTCACGAAGTTGCGCGCCGATGCGAAGTACAGCCACTGGCCGTCCGGGCTGAAGCTGGCGCCGCTGACGTCGAAGCGGTCGCTGGTCAGCGTGTGCGTGCGGTTCTCTGCAATCTGGTGCAGCTGCAGCTGGTTGCGGTCGCCGTGGCGCAGCGACACGGTCCAGGCCAGCACCTTGCCGTCGGCGCTGAAGCCTTGCAGCAGCGGTGTGTCGTTGAAGGTGCCGCGTGCGATCTCGCGGGTGGACTGGGTCTTCAGGTCGGTCAGCCAGACATGGCCTTCCTTGTCCGTGTGCGCGAGCCAGCGGCCGTCCGGCGACGGCAGCAGGTCGCGGCGCTGGGTCGCCGCGCCACGCGTGAGCTGCTCGGGCTTGCCCGTGCCATTGGCCGCGAAGCGCCAGATCTCGGTCTCGCCGCTGAAGTCGCAGGTGGCGAACACGCTCTTGCTGTCCGAGCTGAACTCGCCCTTGACGCAGCGGCCGTCGGCCGGCTGCGGCAGCTCGGCGCGGCGCAGTTGCTGCACGCCCTGCGTGGCCAGGTGGCCGCGGGCGGCCAGCAGCACGCGCTCGCCATTGGGCGCGAAGGACGTGTCGGTCAGGAAGTCCTGCGGCTTCTTGACCCAGCGTTCGCGCGTCTGGTCGAAGTCGCCGCCCAGCGCGATGCCGAGCTTCTGCGGTGCGCCGGTCTGCGCGAGATCGGCGGCGTACAGGTCCGCGCCCAGTGCATAGACCATGCGGCTGCCGTCCAGCGATGCGTGGCGGATGTCCCAGCCCCTGTGCCGCGTGTGCTGGCGCAGGTCGCCACCGCGGGCGTCCACGCTCCAGACGTTGACCGTGCCGTCGCGGTCCGACAGGAAGGCGATGCGTTGCTGGCCCGCGGCGCCGTAGGGCATGGGGCGCTTGTCGTTGTTGCCCTCGGGCAGCAGCGGCTTGGCTTCGGCGCTGCCGCTCAGGTCCAGCGACCACAGCCGCGACATCGCGCCGCCGCGGTACTGGCGCGCGTTGTCGCCGCGCAGGCCGCTGCGCGTGAAGTACAGCGTGCGGCCGTCGGCGCTCAGCGCGCCGTCGCTGGCCTGGCCCACCGGCAGCTGG
Organism: Roseateles asaccharophilus; assembly: GCF_031458115.1. Classification (GTDB taxonomy): domain Bacteria; phylum Pseudomonadota; class Gammaproteobacteria; order Burkholderiales; family Burkholderiaceae_C; genus Pelomonas; species Pelomonas asaccharophilus_A. Next base: position 153,410 of record NZ_JAVDXV010000001.1, read on the forward strand.
CGGCGCTGGCCGGTCTTCACGTCCAGCGCGAACAGCTGGGCGCCGGGGCGGGCATCCAGGCTGGTGTAGATCACCTCGCCGGCCGCGCTGAAGCCCCACACGCGCATGCCGCCGCCTTCCCAGGTCAGCCGCCTGGGCGGGCCGCCGGCCGTGGGCATCAGGTAGATCTCGGTGCCGCCGTCGTACTGGCCGGTGAAGGCCAGCCACTTGCCGTCGGGCGACACGGCGGGCTGGCTTTCCTGGCCCGGGTGCGTGGTCAGCCGCAGCGCGTGGCCGCCCGGCGTGCCGACACGCCAGAGGTCGCCCTCGGCGACGAAATAGATTTGGTCGCCCTGCAGGGCGGGCTGGCGGTAGAAGCCGTTGGTGCTGGCCCAGGCGCTGGTGGCGCCGGCCCAGCACAGCGCCGCGGTGAGGGCGGCAAGTGGCAAACGGGGCATGGGTTCTCCTCGAGGAGGCGCGATTGTGGGGCCGGACCCTGGGACCGGCGATTCGTCACGCCTCTGGTGAGAACCCTGAATCAGGTGGCCGCGATCCCCATCGTCACCTGCCCGGCCGGTACGTGGACCGCCGCGCTCTCGACATGACCCACCTGGTCGTCGAAGAAGAAGTCCGGCTCGAACTCGCGCAGGAACTCTCCCTTCGCCAGGCCGCCGAGGAACATGGCCTCGTCGACCTCGATCTGCCAGTCCATCAGCGTGCGTATCGCGCGCTCGTGGGCTGGTGCGCTGCGCGCGGTGACCAGCGCCGTGCGTATGCGCAGGTCCGGCGACTGCTGCAGCCGGTGCAGCGCCTCCAGCACCGGTTTGAACGGGCCGGCCGGCAACGGCTGGCTTGCGCGGGCGCGCTCATGCTCCCGGAACGCGGCCAGACCGTCGCGTTGGTAGACCTGCTCGGCCTCGTCGGAGAACAGCACCGCGTCGCCGTCGAAGGCGATGCGCAACTCGTCCGGATGCGCCGCCGACGCGCGCGCGGCCAGCGGCATCACGCGCGCCGCGGCCACGCCGGCAGCCAGCGCCTGGCGCACGTCGGCCTCGTTGGTGGACAGGAACAGCTGCGCCGACAGCGGCTTCAAGTAGCGCCACGGCGACGCGCCGCGCGTGAACACGCCGCGCTCAATGGGCAGGCCGTAATGCCGGGCCGAGCGGAACACGCGCATGCCCGAGATCGGGTCGTTGCGCGACAGCACCACCACCTCCACGCGCGGCGTGCCGCCGGCGTTGAAGGCCAGCAGCTTCTTTACCAGCGAGAACGCGACACCCGGCGGCGCGGGCACGTCCAGGTGCTGCTGCTGCAAGGCCATGTAGGCGCGATCGTCGCCGGCCTCGAAGACCTCGTTCTCGGCCTCGAAATCGAAGAGGGCGCGGGACGAGATCGCGACGACGAGTTGGCCGGTGAGGGTGACGGGCATGGCGACATTCTGACGGTTGCCGCCGCCTTAGTGACGTGAGGCGACCTGCCGGCTGTGCTGATCCGTGGCCGACACCCGCGGCGGGGCTAGGATGGCAGCAACGGGAGAAACACGTTGAAGCGCAGACACTGCCTCGCCGCGTGTGCCTTGCTGGCCGAGCCGGTCGGGGGCCAGGCTTTGCGCCCGCTGGCCATCGGCTTCGATGAAGGCAGCCCGCCGACGATGTACAGCGTCGGGGGCATGCCCGCGGCGCGTGGCATCTATCCAGCCGTGGTGGCTGCGGCGTTCGCGTCCCTGGGGCTGGAGTGCGAACTGCAGGCCCTACCGTTCAAGCGTATGTTGTCGGCCGTCGATGCCAGCCACATGTGGGCTGGCGCGGTCATACGCACGCCCGAGCGCGAACAGCGCTGGCTGTTCAGCCAGCCCTATTTCCTGGAAAAGCTGGCGGTTTTCTCGGGCGGCGCGCCCTACCGTGGCATCGCCGACCTGGGGGGCAAGCGGGTCGGCGTGATACGCGGCTGGTCATATGGCGACGAGTTCGATGGCGGGCGCCGCCGCGGCGACTTTCTTTGCGAGGAGGTGGCGTCCGATTCGCTCAATTTCGCCAAGCTGCTGCGTGGCCGGCTGGACTACGTGGTGGCGACCGAACTGGGCGGCCGGCTGCTGGCACGTGCGCCGGCCTACGCGGGGCGGGTGGTCGAGAGCCCGGTGCCACTGGGTGCGACACCCATCCATCTGGCCGCGCATCGGCTGCAGGAGTCGGTGGCCGCGCTGCTGGCGCAGTTCAATGCCGCGGCCGAACGCCTGCATCGGGAGGGGCGCATCGAAGCGCTGGTGCGGCGTGAGATGGCCTCTGCCGCCGCATTGCTGCCCTGACGGGCGGCTGAGCGGCGCAAACTCAGGCGCTGGGACCGGCCTGACGACCGGTGGCGATGATCAGGCGCACCAGCAGGCCGGGGCGCTGCGGGGCGTTGTAGAGGTAGGGCGGCATGACCATTCGCTGTCCAGACCCGCCAGGCCTGGCCGGGCTCCTGGGCATGGGCTAGGCCTGCCAGCAGCAACCGCTGAAGCAGCAGTCGGCACGACAGTTGAGTCGTGAGAGCGACTTAGTCCGTTGCGCCGTTCGCGCAAGTCGGTCGGTGGCGGCCTACTTCACCCAGGTGTTGAGCTGAATGATCGGCAGCAGCACCGCCAGCACGATAAGCAGCACCACCGCGCCCATCGCGACGATGAGCAGCGGCTCCAGCAACGTGGCGGCGGCCATGGAGCGGCGCTGCACCTCGGTACTCAGCTGGCGCGCGGCGCGGCCCAGCATCTCGGGCAGTTCGCCGGTCTGCTCGCCCAGGCGCGCGAACATCGCGAGGATACCCGGGAAGCGCTTCTTGCCGGCCAGCGCCGAGCCCAGCGGCGCGCCTTCGCGCACCTGCACCAGCGCGTCCAGTGCGTCGGCCTGCATGGCGCGGTTGGACAGCGTCTCGGCCGCGGCCTGCAAGGCCTTGAGGATGGGCACGCCGGCGCCGGCCAGCATGGCCAGCGTGCCGGCGAAGCGCGCCGCGTTGTAGCCGCGCGCCAGGCGCCCGATCAGCGGCACGCCCAGCATGCCGGCGTCGAAGCGCTGCCGGAACGCCGGGGCCTTCAGCGACTGGCGCAGCACGACGGCGCCCGCCACCAGGCCGCCCAGCATGGCCCAGCCCCAGGTGCGCACGAAGTCGCTGATGGCCAGCATTCCGACCGTCAGCGCGGGCAGCGCGCGCTTGGAGCTGGTGAACACCGTCGCGATCTGCGGCACCACATAGGTCACCAGGAAGATGACGATGAACACCGAGATCAGCGACACGATGGCCGGGTAGGCCATGGCGCCCACCAGCTTGGCCTTCAGGTCCTGGCGCTCCTCGAGATCGTCGGCCAGCTTCTCCAGCACCTGGCCCAGCGCGCCGCTCTGCTCGCCGGCGGCCACGACGGCGCGGTAGACGTCGTCGAACTCGCGCGGCGCCGTGGCCAGCGCGCGCGCGAAGGCCGAGCCGGCGTTGACCTCGGCCTTCAGCTGGCTGATCAGCTCGCGCTGTTTTTCATCCTCGCTCTCGTCGGCCAGCGCGGTCAGCGAGCGCTCGATGGGCAGTCCCGAGCCGACCAGGCCGGCCAACTGCCGCGTCCAGACGGCCAGCGCGGTCGAGCTGAAGACGCGGCGCGTGAAGCGGCTGCCTTCCTGCGCGCCATGCTGCTGCACCATCTCGATGGACAGCGGCGTCAGGCCCATCGCGCGCACGGCGGCGCGGGCGGCGCGCGGGTTGTCGGCCTCGATCAGGCCGCCGCTCTGGCGGCCGGAGTCGGCGAGGGCTTCGTACTTGTAGGCGGGCACTTCAACCCTCTCGGGTCACACGGAGAACTTCTTCCAGCGACGTCACGCCGGATTCGATGAGCCGGTCACCGTCCTCACGCATCGAACGCAGGCCGTTCGCCTCGGCGGCCGCCTGCAACTGGCTCTCGGGCGCGCGGTTGTGGATGAGGCTGCGCACCGCGTCGTCGGCCACCATCAGCTCATAGACGCCGGTGCGGCCCTTGTAGCCCGTGTGGCCGCAGTTCTCGCAGCCCACCGGGTGCCAGCGGCCGTGGTCGTCCTGGCGCTTGCAGACCGGGCACAGCCGGCGCACCAGGCGCTGCGCCAGCACGCCCAGCAGCGATGACGACAGCAGGAAAGGCTCCACGCCCATGTCGGTCAGCCGCGTGACGGCGCTGGGCGCGTCATTCGTGTGCAGCGTGGCCAGCACCAGGTGGCCCGTCAGCGAAGCCTGGATGGCGATCTGCGCGGTCTCGTAGTCGCGGATTTCGCCGATCATGATGACGTCCGGGTCCTGGCGCAGGATGGCGCGCAAGGCCTTCGCGAACGTCAGGTCGATCTTGCTGTTGACCTGGGTCTGGCCGATGCCGGGCAGCTCGTACTCGATCGGGTCCTCGACGGTCAGCACGTTGGTGGTGCTGGTGTCCACGGTCTGCAGCGACGCGTACAGCGACGTCGTCTTGCCGGAGCCGGTGGGGCCGGTGACCAGCACGATGCCGTGCGGCTGCTGTACCAGGCGCTTGAACGCGGCCAGCACGTCGCCGTCCATGCCCAGGCCTTCCAGCGTGAACTTGGATTCGCTCTTGTCCAAGAGGCGCAGCACGGCGCGCTCGCCATGGGCCGACGGCAGCGTGGACACGCGCACGTCGATGGCGCGGCCGCCGATGCGCAGCGAGATGCGGCCGTCCTGCGGCAGGCGCTTCTCGGCGATGTCCAGCTCGGCCATGATCTTCAGCCGCGAGATCAGCGCCGCGTGCAGCGCACGGTTGGGCTGCACCACCTCGCGCAGCGTGCCATCGACGCGGAAGCGCACTGACGACGCGCGCTCGTAGGGCTCGATGTGGATGTCGCTGGCGCCGTCCTTGGCCGCCTGGGTCAGCAGCGCGTTCAGCATGCGGATGATGGGCGCGTCGTTGGCGGCCTCCAGCAGGTCTTCCACGGCCGGCAGGTCCTGCATCATGCGCGACAGGTCCACCGCGCTCTCGACCTCGCCGACGACGGTGGCCGCGCTGGTCTCGCTGCCGGCGTAGGCCGCGTTGATGCGCTCGGCCAGCGACGCGGCCGCCTCGGACTCCAGCTTGTCCACCACGTACAGGCGTTGCACCTCGGACAGCGTGGCCCAGCCGACGTCGGGCGTGGCCCACAGCGTCAGCGCGTTGCCGTCGTCCTCCAGCAGCACGAGGTTGGCCTTCGCGAAGGCATAGGGCAGGGGATGGCGGGTGGCGGCCATGATGTCGTTGCTCGCGCCTTACTGCTGCGGCGGGATCTTGCTGGTCGGCGCCTTGGGCTCCGGCAGCACCGGCGCGCCGGTGTCGGGCAGCACCAGATGCTTGGCCGGCTGGCCGTTCTGCTGCACGGCGCGGATGCTCTCGTAGCGGTCCAGGCTGAGCTGGTTGGTGCCCTCGGCGTTGCGCATCACCACCGGGCGCAGGAACACCATCAGGTTGGTCTTCACGCGCTTGCGCGACTTGGTGCCGAATAGGTTGCCCAGCACCGGGATCTTGGACAGCCCTGGCACGCCGTCCTCGCCGTCCGAGTACTCGTCCTTCAGCAGGCCGCCCAGCACGATGATGTCGCCGTCGTCCACCACCACCGAGGTCTCGATGGCGCTCTTGTCCAGCGTCGGGCCGTTGGAGCCCTGCGCCGTGACGGTGGAGTTCTCCTGGTAGACCTGCATGCGGATCGCGCCGCCTTCGCCGATCTGGCTCTTGATCTTCAGCGTCAGGCCCACGTCCTTGCGGTCCACGGTCTGGAACGGGTTGACCGTGCCGCCGGTGGTGGAGCCGGTGTTGGCATAAGAGCCGGTCACGAACGGCACGTTCTGGCCGATGACGATGCGCGCCTCCTCGTTGTCCAGCGACACCAGGTTGGGCGTGGACAGCACGTTGGCGCCGCTCTGGTTCTCGAAGAAGTTGGCCACCGCGCCCAGCGTGTAGTAGCTGCTGAACTTCTTCAGCACGCCGATGTTCAGGCCTTGCGGCGCGCTGCTCTGGCCCAGCGCGGTGGTCACGCCCGAACTGCCGTTGATGACGGCGCCGGTGGCGTTGATGATGTTGGACAGCCCGGTGCCGAAGTTGGTGCCGGCGCCGGTGATGGTGGCATCGCCCTTGTTCCCGAAGATGTTCTGCCACTGCACGCCGAACTGGGCGGCCTTGCTGTTGTCGATCTTGACGATCATCGACTCGACGTAGACCTGCGCGCGGCGCGCGTCCAGCTGCTCGATGACGGCGCGCACCTGGCGGTACAGCGGCTCGGCCGCGGTGATGATTAGCGAGTTCGTCGCCGGGTCGGCCTGCACGAAGCCGCCGGTGGACGGGCCGGCAGAGGCCGACAGCGGCGTGGTGGCCGCCGTGGAGATGCCGCTGTTGCTGCCGGCCGTGCCGCTGTTGTTCATCGCGCCGCCGACCGTGGCGCCCAGCGTGCTGCCGGTGCCGCTCAGGCTGCTGCTGCCGGTTGACGACGATCCGCCGCCGGCGCTGGCCGATGCGCCCGCGCCGAAGGCCGCGCGCAGCACGGTGGCCAGCTTCACGGCGTCGGCGTTCTTCAGGTAGACCACGCGGATGTTGCTGCCGCCGTCGCTGCTGGGCTGGTCCAGCTTGTCGACCATGGAGCGCACGGCCGCCAGGCGGGCCGGGTTGCTGGCGCGCAGGATCAGGCCGTTGGAGCGCGGGTCCACCAGCACGTTGACGGCGCTGCTGCTCTGGCCCGGCACGGCCTGGCCCACGGCCGTGCCGCCATCGGCCAGGCGCTGCACCAGCGGTGCCAGGTCGGCCGCGACGGCGTGCTTCAGCGGCACGATCTCGATGTCGCTGGTGCCCGGCGTGTCCATCGCCGCGATGATCTTGGCGAGGCGGTTCAGGTTGTCCGCGTAGTCGGTGATGACCAGGCTGTTGTTGCCGGGGTTGGCATTGATGGTGTTGTTGGGGCTGATCAGCGGGCGCAGCACGGCCACCAGGTTGTTGGCGTTCTCGTGCTGGACGCGGAAGATCTGCGTCAGGATCTGGTCGCCGCGCGCGCTGCTGGTCTCCACGGCCACCGAGCCGGCCTGCAGCTTGGCGTCGGCCTCGGGCAGCACCTTCAGCAGCCCGGCGGTCTCCACCACCGTGAAGCCCAGGCCGCGCAGTGCCGCCAGGTAGTTGCGGTAGGCCTCGGCCACTGACACCGGCTGCTCGCTGTAGACCGTGACCGTGCCCTTCACGCGCGGGTCGATGATGATCTGGCGGTCCAGCATGACGCCGATGGCGCGGGTCACCGCCTCGATGTCGGCGTTGACGAAGTTCAGCGTGACCGGCGAGCTGGCCCTCACGGCCGGGCCGCGCGGCTTGGCGCGCTGCACGGTCGCGCTGTCGGGCTGGGCCTGCGGGGTGCCGGTGACCAGCAGCAGCGCGGAGATCGCGGCGACGATGGCGGTGCGTGGGAAATTCATGGTCATCCGATCGTCAAGACGGAACGCGCCCCTTGGCGGCGTCCAATGATGTTCAGCAGGTTGTTCAACGCGTCCTCACGGCCCGGTGCGGCCGTGGCCTCGCCAACGAAGCGGCTCTTGCCACCGGGGCTCAGCGTGCCGGCGCCCGACAGTTGCAGCGCGCCCTCCAGCGTCGACAGGCGCAGCGTGCTGACGCCGGCATTGCCCGGGTCGGCCTGCACGCTGAAGCGGTAGCTGCCCAGCGGCGCGACGGTGGACACGCGCGAGGACAGTTGCATCAGGTCCAGGTGCAGTTCGCCAGTCTGGCGCCAGCGGCCCTGCGCCGATTCCAGCTTCAGGTCGCGCGCCGACAGGCGCAGCGAGCCGCCCAGCTGCAGCGTGTTCCACGGCGTGCCCAGCCCCGCCAGCACGCCGGCCGGCAGCCGGGCCAGCCAGTCGGCGCGGTTGTCCAGGCTGACGGCCATGCGGCCCAGGCCGGGTTGGATGTTGATCAGCAGCGGGCCGTTGGTGCAGCAGTCCTGCTGGGCGGCGAGCTGCAGGCCCAGGCCCTTCACGCTCATGCGCCACTGCAGCCGGCCGGGCAGCGCCGCCGCGTCGCGGCTGCCGGTGCCGCCGGTCAGCACGACCACGCCCGAGCCGCTCCAGATGCTGCCGCGCGTGTCCGTGATGAGCAGGTGGTCGCTGGTGGCCGAGGCCAGCGCCCGCGCGAGCCAGCTGGCGGGCGCGAACACGACCAGTGCGGCGAGCAGGCCGATCAGCACGCCGGCGATGCTCCAGCGCCGCGGCGTGCCGTGGCGCACGACGCGGCCGCTCGTCGGGGCGGCGCCGAACACCGAGTCCTGGAACTGTGTCTGCGGCGGCGCCTTCTTCTTGAACCAGGCCATCAGGCGTCTCCCAGCGCGAGCACGATGCTGCCGGAATAGCCCTTGGGGCCGCGCGTCAGCTGCGCCTCCACGGGGCGGGCCCGCGCGGCGGAGCGCACCTCGCCCAGCCAGGCCTGCAGCGCGGCCGGCGCAATGCCGTTCAGCGTGACGGTGGCGCGGTTGCCGGCCAGGTTCAACCGGGCGATGGTGCCGAGGTGGTCCACCGAGGCCTGCAGCGCGGCCTGGGCCTGCGCCGCCGGCACGCTGGGCGCCGCGCGCAGCGCCCGAGCCTCTTGCGCCTGCGCCTGCATCTGCTGCAACTGCAGCTCCAGCTTGTCGAGTTCCAGCGGCGCGGTGCGCTGCGTGCGCAGGGCCGGGGCCAGCAGCACCAGCCAGACCAGCAACAGGCCCAACAGCACGGCCACGCCGCCGACCAGGAATCGCTCGCGCTCGCCCAGCGTCTGCCACTTGGCCGTGGCCTGGGCGCGGGCTTGGGCCAGTTGGGCCTGGAAGCCGTCGCCGGCGTTGGAGGGGAAAGCGGGGCGGGCCATCAGCGGCTTCCTTGGGGGGCGGCGCGGCTGAGCGTCAGCTTGCCTTCGCTGGCGTCCAGCTGCCAGCCGTCGGCGAGCAGTTGGGTGCGGAAGTTGTCGATCTGCGGCTGGGCCCAGCCCTGGGCTGACACGGTGAGCCGGCCCGGTTCAAAGGCCAGCGCCTCGGCGGGGGGGCGGTCGGCCGGCCAGGCGGTGGCGGCGGCGGCCAGCAGGGCTTCCAGATCCTGGTCGCCCACGCTGCCTGCGCTGGCGCGCAGCAGGTCCATGTTGCGTTGCATCTGCACCGGCGGGTCCAGCGGGTTGCGGATCTGCGGGAAGGCGGCGGTCAGCGTGGCGGCGATGTCCGCCCGCTTGGCCTTCAGCTCGGCATTCAGCCGCCAGGCGCGCAGGTTGAGGCCCAGCAGTTCGATGACCAGCAGCAAGGCCAGACCCCAGCGCACCGGCTGCCAGGGCTTGCGCATCAGCTCGCGGCCGAACATGCGCAGCGCGCGCGTGCCGCGGGCGCGGGGGGCGAGGTCGAACTGGCGCAGGTTCCAGGCACTCTCGACGACGGCCAGCGCGCGCTGGGCCGGCGTCTGCACGCCCACGGCCGTGCCCAGCCAGCGCTCGGCGGCGGCGGCGGCGCCCGGCGTGGCGGTCCATTGCGCCGCGTGCACGAGGCCGGGCGGGAAGAACTGGCGGCTTAAGGCCCCCTGCAGCGGCAGCGTGGCGACGCCGTCGCTATGGCTCCAGCGCAGCGCCACGTCGTCGCTGCCTACGCCGTGGGTCTCGAAGAAATGGCCGCGTGGCAGTTCGTCGGGCCAGGCCAGCGGGGCCACCCGGTCGATGAACACATGGGCGGCATCCAGATGCGCCAGATGCTCGGACAGCCAGACCCGCGACGTGATCGCGACCCAGGCGTTGTCGCCGCCCTCGGCGTCGGGCTCCAGCGCGAAGTGCAGCGTGTCGGGATCGTCCAGCAGCTGTTCTTCCAGCTTGCCGGCCAGCGCGGCACGCATCTGGCGGCCGGCGCGCGGCAGCTCCACGCAGCGCCAGCTGAGGTCGGACTCGGCGATGACGGCGACGACCGCGTCCGCCGCCGGCAGCGCGGAGGCGGCGCCGCGGCCCTCGCTGCTGATCTGGCGGCCATCGGAGGTCAGCGCCCAGTCGTACTCGCGCGGCGCATCGGGGCGCAGCGGCTCCGGCGCGGCGGGCGCGGCTTTGCCCGGCGCGCGCAGGCGCGTGCGGGGGGGCAGGAACAGCAGCAGGGTGTTCATGTGGGCGGGAAGGCGCGGCGCATTCTAGGAGGGGGTTTGGGCGGCTCCGGGCGGAAACAAGGGACGCGGTTTCAGCGCTCCAGGATCTGGCTGATGCGCTCGCGCGCCAGCACCACCATGGTCAGGCCCTGGCGCTCGATCAGCGAGCGCTGCTCCAGCTGACGCTCCTCCAGTCGCAGCCGGCCCGTGACGACGTAGTAGGACGACTGCACCGCCGCGCGGCTGGGCGCGATCACGACGGTGGACGGCAGGTAGGCCGACGCGTCCTCGGGTTTTTGCAGCGGCTGGCCCTTGCGTGCCTGCACGATGCGCTCGGCCGAGGCGAGATCCACGCCGTCGAACAGCGCGGCGATGACCTCGCGCGGCGCGGTGTTCAGGTTGACCGGCGTGGCCTTGGGCAGCAGCACGACATAGGGCTGCAGCCGCGCGACGGTGTCGGCGCTCAGGCCCAGCCAGTTCAGCTGGTCCAAGCCGGCGGGCTGCAACGGGCCGGTCTCGACTTCGCTCGTGGGGCTGCTGGCGCCGCTGGCCGGCGCCGGAAAAGCGGCGCGCAGGCCCGCGATGATGGCCGCCGCCGTGCCGGGCGGCGCGTTGACCTGGCTGCACAGTCGCTCGAGCACGCGCTGCTCCAGCGGCGCCACCTGCGCGCCGGCCACCAGCGCCTGCAGGTTGTAGCGGCTCTGCGCGTCCTCGATGGTGCCGGACAGGAAGGCCTCGGGGCCGTCGTCGGCGCTGGCTTCCGTGCGCTCGGCGGCCAGGAAGGTGGACAGCCGGGCCTCGGCCAGCGGCACGGCCCAGGGCTCGCCCAGGTGGTCCACGGCCTTGTTGCGGTTGCCCTTGGCGTCTTCCAGCAGGATGAGGCGGGCCCAGTCCAGCGCGCCCTGCAGGATCCACGCGCTTTGCGCGCGGGCGCGGTCGGCGGCCTCGATCTGCACGGCGCGGTACTGCTGCCACACCATGCCGGCCGCCAGGCTGGCGATCAGCGTGACGATGATCATCGCCGTCAGCAGCGCTGCGCCGCGTTGCGATGATGCCCCTCGTCCAGCCGCACACCGCTGAACGCGGTGCGTCTGACCGGTCCCCCAGGGGGACGAGGCTGCTTGCAGCATTGAGCCGCATGCAGCCTCAGACGGGCCGGCTTGGGAGCGGCCCTGCGCTCGGCCCGGGATGCCTGGTTTCACGTGCGGACTCATCGCACCGTGACCTCCATCTCGCGCATCAGCGTGCCCGTCAGGCCGCTGCCTTCGGCGAACTGCATCGCGATGCGCAGCCCCGACGGTGGCGCGGTGTTCTTGGCCGGCGGGCCGGCGGGGTTGCTGCCCGGCGTGTTGCCAGTGGACTGGCAGTTGCTCCAGGCGTTGCCCCAGAAGCAGTAGAACTGCCAGCCGGCCACGCCGTCGAAGGCGCGCAGCGACGGGTTGCGCTGAGCCAGCTGCTGCAGGCCGCGCTGGCGCTGGTCGGCCAGGTCTTGCACGGTGCGCAGCGGCGGGCTCTCCCAGCGCCACAGGCTGCCTTCGCGCAGGCTCCAGACGACGACCTGCAGGCCCTCGGCGGCCTGGCGCGTCAACACCAGGTTGCCGCCGTCGAAGGACAGCGGCTCGACGGTACTGTGGCTGTTCTGCACCGCGCGCAGGTCCACCTCCCACTGCGCCAGCACGGTCTGCAGTCGCGCCGTCTGCGCCAGTCGCGTCTGCGCGATCTCGCGGCTCTTCACGAGCGCGTCGATGCCACGCCAGGCCATGGCGGCCATGGTCGCCATGACGACCAGCGCCACCAGCACTTCCACCAGCGTGAAGCCGCGTGAACGGAATGTGGGCATCAGATGCGGCCCATGATGGTGGACAGCGTCAGCATGGGCCGGCCCTGGTCGTCGGTGATGTCGGCATCGACACGCCTGAACAGCGGGTTGGGCGTGGGGCTCACACGCAGCTTGCCGCCGTAGCTGCGGCCCAGCTGTTCGCAGCTGACGGGCGACTCGCCGATGTCGGGGAACTGCTGGTTCAACCGCAGCTCGGTCAGCAGGTTCTCGGCGCACCATTGCGCGGCGCTGACCTGGGCCAGCCGGTCTGCGTTGTTGGCCAGCGCGCCGGCGGCCTTGATGCCCGCGCCCAATGCGATGGCCACGATGACCAGCGCCACCAGCACTTCGATCAGCGTGAAGCCGCGTTGCTTCTTCATGGTGCGGTGACGACGTCGAAGGCGGCCAGCCCGTCGGTGCCCAGCACCAGGCTCTGGTCGCCCAGTTGCAGGCGCAACTGCTGGGCGGGAATGACCGGCTCGGGCCCCAGGATGAGGCCCGGATTCAAGGCCGTCGCGGTGGGAATGGTCACGGCCACCGGATCGCCCAGCCAGCGCGACGGCAGCTTGATTGCGCGCGGCAGGCCCACGAACTGGAAATCGTCGCCGCTGTTGGCGCCCTTGGGCACCCAGCGCACGGCCAGGCCCGAGGCACGGCTTTCGGCGCGGGCGGTCTCCAGCAGCGCGGCCAGGCGCTGGGCCTCGCGCTGCAACTGCAGTTCGGTCGGGTCGCGCAGGGCGAGGCTGATGGTGGCGCTCGTGATGGCGATCAGCGCCACCACCACCAGCAGTTCGATCAGCGTGAAGCCGCTCGCTGCGCGACGGCGCTTACTGCCAGGAGCCGATATCGGCGTCACGGCCCTCGCCGCCGGCACGTTGGTCGGCGCCAAAGCTGTAGACATCGATCTCGCCCTTCACGCCGGGGTTGGCATATTGATAGGGCTGGCCCCAGGGGTCATTGGGCAGCTTCTCGAGATAGGGCTTCCAGTTCGGCGGCGGCGTGCCGGCCGTGGGCTTGCGCACCAGCGCGTCCAGGCCTTGCTCGGCGCTGGGGTAGCGCTGGTTGTCCAGCTTGTAGAGCTTGAGGGCCTGCATCAGGTTGTTGACGTCGGTGCGCGCCGCGGTGACGCGGGCGTCCTCGGCCCGATCCAGCACGTTGGGCACGACCAGCGCGGCCAGCACGCCGATGATGACGAGCACGACCAGCAGTTCAATCAGCGTGAAGCCGCGGGCGATGAGGGAGCGACGCATGGCGGGGGGCGTGAGAGCGCGGAAGCTGAGGTGAGCAGACCATCATAATGGGCCATGGTTGCTCGATTGATGGCGTTTTCCGTGTGGCTGCTGCTGGGTGTTTCGGTGGCCTACTGGGGGTTGCAACTGCTGGCCCGGCCGCTGCCGTCGCCGGCGTCGGTCGCACCCGTCGGTGAGGCGCGCGGCGGGCAGGTCGACCTGAGCCGGCTGCTGGGCGTCGTGACCACAGAGCCGGTGGCCGCGCCCGAGGCGGTGGCGTCCACGCGGCTGCGGCTGCTGGGCGTGGTGGCGCCGCGCAATCCGCGTGCGGCGGAGGCCGGCGAAGGCGTCGCGCTGATCGAGGTGGATGGCGTGCCGCGCACCGTGCGTGTGGGTGCCGTCGTCGACGGTGAACTGCGCCTGCTGCGCGTCGATGCGCGCAGCGCCAGCCTGGGTCGCCTCGGTGAGGCGGCCAGCCAGGTGCTGGAGATCAGTGCGCCGGCCGCGCCGTCCACCGGATCGCTGCCGCCGGCTGCGCCGTCGCCGGTCATTCTGGGCGGCAACCCGCCGGGAACGACGCAAGGCGCGGTCCCGCCACAGCCGGTCGCGCTGCCGGGCTTGCCGCTGGCCGCCTCGGCGGCCGGCCCGCAGCGGCCCGAAGGCCCGCCGCCCGCGTATCAGTCGCGTTAGGCGCCCAGCGTCGGCACCTGGGCGCTGGCCGGCGGCCGCGCCAGTCGAGCCTCGGCGACCTCGTGCAGGTCCGTCAGCAGCGCTGCCGCGGCGCGGATCATGGGCCAGGCCAGTGCGGCACCGGTGCCGTCGGCGCTGTCCATGCCCAGTTCCAGCAGCGCTGACGCGTGGAACAGCGCCAGCGCTTCATCCAGGCCGCGATGCACGTGGCTGCGGCAGAACACCGCGTAGTCGGTGACCGGTGCGCAGATCAGCGACGCCAGCTTCAGCGCCGCGCAGGCAGCGATGCCGTCCACGATGATGAGGCTGCGCTTGCTGGCGGCGACCAGCATCGCGCCCACCATGACCGACAGCTCATGGCCGCCGAACGACGCCAGCAGGTCCATCGGGTCGCGCACGTCGCGATGCCGCGACTGCGCGCCGTGCAGCACGTCCAGCAGGTGCACCAGTTCGTCCTGGCGCATCGTGGGGCCGGAGACGACGAAGTCGCGCACGGGTTGGTCGGCCAGGCGCGACAACACCAGCGCCGCGCATTCGGCCGAACCCTGGCCCATGGCGGCGCAGGCCAGCACGTTGCCAGGCAGGTTGTCGGCGATCTCCATGCCCACGCGCACGCCGGCATGGGCTTGCTCCAGGCTCATCGCATGCGCGGTGCGGGAATTGCGCGTGCCGTGCGCGACCTTGCGCGCCAGCAAGCGGGCGTGTGGCGGCAGGTTGTCGGCCACGCCGCAGTCCACCACGGTCAGGTGCAGGCCTTGCAGCCGCGCGAACACGGAGACCGGCAGCTGCGCATGCAGCGCCATCTGCACCTGATCGCGCGTGGCGCGGCCCCATTGGGCGCCCACGCCGTCGACGACGATGCCGTGGTCGGCTGCGAACAGGCCCAGCACCGGATCGCGGAAGCGCGGTGTCAGGCTGTTTTGTACGAGGCCCAGGCGCACGGCCAGGGGTTCCAGTTCACCGAGACCGCCGGCGATGGCCGACCGGCGGTCGACGCGGTCGCGCAGGGCCTTTTCCAGCTCGGGATTGGCGGTGGGGGAGATCAGCGACTGTTGGGCGACGGTCATGGCGCAAGCGGTGACGGATGCCCGGATTTCAACTCAACCGAGGAACAAGCGGTAGACCGGATTGCTGGTTTCGTCCTCAAATGGGTAATTCAACCCTTCGAGGAATTTGCGCAGCGCGCCCGCATCGCCCTTGGGCACCTGGATGCCGACGAGGATGCGGCCATAGTCGGCACCCTGATTGCGGTAGTGGAACAGGCTGATGTTCCAGTCGGGGTGCATGCTGGACAGGAACTTCATCAGCGCGCCGGGCCGCTCGGGGAACACGAAGCGGTACAGCCGCTCGTTGCGCGCCAGCTCGCTGCGCCCGCCCACCATATGGCGCACGTGCTGCTTGGCCATCTCGTTGTGCGTCAGGTCCAGCGTCTCGAAGCCAGCCTTGGTGAAGGTGCGGGCCAGCTTGGCGGCTTCGTCCGGCTTGGAGATGGCGATGCCCACGAAGACATGGGCCACGTCGGCGTCGGCGATGCGGTAGTTGAACTCGGTGACGCTGCGCGGGCCCAGCAACTCGCAGAAGCGCTTGAAGCTGCCGCGCGCCTCGGGAATGGTCACCGCGAACAAGGCTTCGCGCTGCTCGCCGACCTCGGCGCGCTCGGCGACGAAGCGCAGGCGGTCGAAGTTCATGTTGGCGCCGCAGGTCACGGCCACCAGCGTCTGGCCCTTGGCGCCGGTCTTGGCGGCATACTGCTTGACGGCGGCGACACCCATCGCGCCGGAGGGCTCCAGGATGGAGCGCGTGTCCTCGAACACATCCTTGATGGCGGCGCAGACGGCGTCGGTGTCGACGACGATGAAGTCGTCCACCAGTTCGCGGGCGATGCGGAAGGTTTCCTCGCCGACCAGCTTCACCGCCGTGCCGTCCGCGAACAAGCCCACGTCGGTCAGCGTCACGCGCTTGCCGGCCTTGACCGAGCGCAGCATCGCGTCGGAATCGGTGGTCTGCACGCCGATGATCTTGATCTCGGGGCGCAATGCCTTGACGTAGGCCGCCACGCCGGAGATCAGGCCGCCGCCGCCGATGGCGACGAAGATGGCATCGATGGGGCCGGGATGCTGGCGCAGCAGTTCCATCGCGATGGTGCCCTGGCCGGCGATGACGTCGGGGTCGTCGAAGGGGTGGACGAAGGTCAGGCCCTGTGCCGCCTCGAGTTCCTTCGCATGGCCATAGGCGTCGGTGAAGCTTTCGCCCTGCAGCACCACCTCGCCGCCCAGCGCCTTGACGGCGTCGACCTTGACTTGGGGCGTCGTCACCGGCATCACGATGACGGACCGGCAGCCCAGCTTGCGCGCCGACAGCGCCACGCCCTGGGCATGGTTGCCGGCCGACGCGCAGATGACGCCGGCGGCGCGCTGCTCGGCGCTCAGGTGGGCCATCTTGTTGTAGGCGCCGCGCAGCTTGAAGCTGAACACGTCCTGCTCGTCCTCGCGCTTGAGCCAGACCTTGTTGCCCAGCCGCTTGGACAGCTTGGTGGCGTGCGTGAGGTCGGTCTCGCGTGCCACGTCATAGACCCGGGCGTTCAGGATGCGCTGCAGATAGCTGCTGCCGGGCGGCAGCATCGCGGGCACCTGGGCCGAGACTTCGGACGGCGCCTTGGCAGCGGGCGGGCGGCGGCGCGAGGGGGCGCTCATCGGGTCTCCATGGGGATGTGTTGCGGCGCCGCATGATAGGGGAGACCCCTCGTGCAACGCCGCCTTCCGCCTTCGGCGAAAAAAAACCCGAGCTCTTGCAAGCTCGGGTTGAATCCACCATGGAGGCGGTGGAGGAGACAATCGGTGCGAAAACGTTTTCGCGTAGCTGCAGTGTAGCGCCGAGTTATGCTGCGCTGCAATATATTTCTGTGAACGATTTGGAGGCTGGCCCCTAAATGACGATGGAATGCACTGTCAGCTGGCTCGGACCCGAAGGTCCCAGCGGCATGAGCTTCGTGGCGGAGACCGGCAGCGGCCATGTGCTGTCCATGGACGGCGCCCCCGATGGCGGTGGCCGCAACCTCGCGCCGCGGCCCATGGAAACCGTGCTGGCCGGCACCGGCGGCTGCACCGCATATGACGTGGTGCTGATCCTGAAGCGCGGTCGGCACGATGTGCGCGGCTGCAAGGTCACGCTGAAAGCCGAGCGGGCGACCAGCGATCCCAAGGTGTTCACCAGCATCCACTTCCATTTCATCGTCAGCGGCAAGGGGCTTAAGCCGGAGATCGTCGAGCGGGCCGTCACGCTGTCGCACGAGAAGTACTGCTCCGCCACGGCCATGCTGGCCAAGACTTCGGCCATCAGCACGTCCTTCGAGGTCGTGGAGGCCTGACTCCCAGCTAGATGCGGTGCGCCACGGTCGTCATGACCTTGGCCGCGGCCCGCATCAGGTCCTGCACAGGCCGGGGCAGCGGGTGTCCTCCCGCTGCCAGCGCGGCGTCCGCGTGCTCGGCTTCTTCCCGCTTCATCTGCGCGACGATGGCGCGTGAGGCGCCGTCGTGCACCGGCAGCCGGTCGAGATGAGTGGCCAGATGGGCTTCGACCTGGCGTTCGGTTTCGACGACGAAGCCCAGGCTCCATTTGTCGCCGGCCAGGCCGGCGAGGCTGCCCCATGCGAAGGCGCCGCCCCACCACAGTGGTGCGAGATGACTGGTGTGCGTGCCCAGTTCGGTGACGCGCTCGGCGGTCCAGGCGAGATGATCCAGTTCCTCCTGGGCGGCGTGCTCGAAATGGCTTCTCAGCTCGGGTGTGCGGCTGAATAGCGCCTGGGACTGGTACAGGGCCTGGGCGCAGATTTCGCCGACGTGGTTCACGCGCATCAGGGCGCCGGCTTCCCGAGATTCGGCTGGGCTCAGCTCGGCGCTTGCCATTCCTTTCGCGGGTGAGGGGCGTGTCGCGCGGATGGGCACAAACACCGTCCGCAGCCCGTTGTCGAGCGCAGTCAGCAATCGGTCGCCGAAACTCGTTGCTGCACGTTGCTGAGCGCTTGCTGGCGGATGCATTCAGTTAAGCCTTGTTTCGATGAAAGAATCATGACATTGGTCATGCCGTTGTGGAGGGGCAACGACAACGGAGAATTTCATATCCGTGAATTCCCGAAGGGGTCGAACCTGTAGTGGAATACGCGCACTTCCTCACGGGAGGTGAGTCGTCGATCCCCGTTTTGCGGGATCGCTGGCTCGGATGAATATCTAGGAGTATCGAATGAAGAAAGCTCTGATTGCCCTGGCCGTCCTCGGTCTGACCGGTGGCGCCGCCATGGCGCAATCCTCGGTGACGCTGTTCGGCATCGTGGATGCCAACCTGCGCTACACCAAGGCCAGCGGCCAAACGCTGAAGCAGCTGGGCACCGATGGCCTGAACAGCAGCCGCCTGGGCGTGCGTGGCACGGAAGACCTCGGCGGCGGCCTGAAGGCCGGTTTCTGGCTGGAAGCCGCGCTGAACCCCGATACCGGTACGGCCGATGCAACCCGCTTCTGGGGCCGCCGCGCCAGCGTCAGCCTGCTGGGCGACTTCGGTGAAGTGCGCCTGGGCCGTGGCAAGACCTCGACCCGCCTGCACATCGACGACTTCGACCCGTACTCGACGACCGGTCTGGGCGACGTGTCCAAGGTCTACTCGGTGCTGGGCAGCGGTTCGGACACGCTGAACCGTTCGGACAACATGGTCCAGTACTTCCTGCCGACCAACCTGGGTGGCTTCTACGGCTCGGTTGACGTCGCTGCTGGCGAAGGCGCCTCGGGCAAGAAGATGATGGGTGGCCGTGCCGGCTACAAGCAGGGGCCGCTGAATGCCGCCGTTGCTTACGAGACGACCACCGGCCTGGCCAACGACAAGTACAAGCAGTTCAGCGTCGGCGCGGCCTACGACTTCGGCGTCGTGCGTCCCTCGTTCAACTACAGCGAGAACAAGTTCCGCGCTGCCAAGCAGACGATCTACACGATCGCCGCGACCGCTCCGCTGGGCCAAGGCCAGATCCTGGCGTCCTACACGGACTCCAAGGCCAACACTGCCGCTGAAGCCATCAGCGGCGTGGGCGATGCCAAGCTGCTGGCCGTGGGCTATGTCTACAACGTGTCCAAGCGCACCGCGCTGTACACGACGGCTGCCCAGATCAAGAACAACAAGCTGGGCCGCTTCGCCGTCGCCGGCTCGCCGACCGTGGTCAACGGTGCGAAGTCCAGCGGCTTCGACGTGGGCGTCCGCCACAGCTTCTGATGATTTGCGGCGTCAGCCGCAGCGATTCAGCCAAGCCGCCTTCGGGCGGCTTTTTCTTTGCCTTTGTCCGGCGCGCGACAGGGGAATCGCTGTGGAAAAGGAACAACAGCTCTCGTCTTGTGGCTGGGTTGTTGGCTGAGAATGGCCCGGTTCACCATACTTCGCAGGAGACAACCTTGATCAAAAAAGCGACCCTGGCCGTTGCCGTTCTGGCCGCCAGCACCTCTGCAGCCTGGGCTCAATCCAGCGTGACCCTGTACGGCATCGTGGACGCCGCCGTGCGATACACCAGCAACGCTTCCGCTGGCACGTCGACCAAGCAACTGATTCCTGGCGGCATGTCGCAAAGCCGGCTGGGTGTGAACATCACCGAAGACATGGGTGGCGGCCTGAAGGCGCTGGCCAACATGGAACACCGCCTGAATTCCGACACCGGCACCGTTGCCGCCGCTGACTTCTGGCGCCAAGCCTGGGTGGGTATCCAGTCCAGCGAATTCGGCCAGATCCGCCTGGGCCGCCAGTACAACATCATGTTCGACATCTACACGTCGACCTACGCTTCCTTCCGCTACTCGCCGTACATCGAGGCGTACAAGCCCGAGATCGGCCTGTCGCTGGGCGCTCGCCAGGACAACATGGTCAAGTACCTGGCCGAATTCGGCCCGGTGCGTGGCGAGATCCAGGTCTCCGCCGGCGAAGGCAACTCGCAGAACAAGTCCATCGGCGGCATGCTGCGCTACGCGCAAGGCGAATGGGCCTTCGGCGGCGCCTACCTGCAGGTCACCGACACGCTGGGCAAGAAGGTCAAGGGCACGACCATCGGCGGCTCCTACACCAGCGGCCCGTGGTACGTGAACCTGTCGTGGGCTCAGAACAAGTTCGACGCGGGCGGTCTGCTGGGCGCGGCCTACACGTCTGGCCTGCTGGGCAACGTGCTGAACGCCGCCGCCAACGACGTCAAGAAGCGCGACATGATCTCCGTCGGCGCAACCTACCAGCTGACGCCTCAGCTGAACTTCGGTGCCCACTACTGGCGCGCCGACCAGACGCACTACACGCCGGCTCTGGCCAACGTGAAGAGCAAGGGCGACTACTTCGCCGGCGTCCTGGACTATGCATTCTCCAAGCGCACCGACGCCTACCTGGAAGTGGACTACACCAAGTTCAACGGTGCCGTTCGCTTCTCGAACACCGCTGCCAAGCGTGGCGGCGCGATGGTCGGTCTGCGTCACCGCTTCTGAGCGACGCCGGGCAGACGCCCGGATCGTCCGAACGGGCCGCGTCAGCGGCCCGTTTTTCTTTGGTGGCATCTGTCTTGCGTTAGGACTTTCCCGGGAGCCTGAGGCTGCCGGCTTTGGCCATGATCGCGCCTTCGTGCGGCGCAGAGGCGCGGCCGCAGTTCTGCGAAATCTACATGCTGGTTTTCATACTTCGTCGCCTCGCGCAGGCCTTGATCGTCATGTTGTCGGTGGCCTTCATCGCCTTCATGCTGTTTCAGTACGTGGGCGATCCGGTCAACAACCTGCTGGGCCAGGATGCCACGGAAGACCAGCGCATCGCGCTGCGCAAGGATCTGGGCCTGGACCAGCCCTTCCCGGTGCAGTTCGCCCGCTTCGTCGGCAATGCCGTGCAGGGCGAATTCGGCATCAGCCTGCGCCAGGGGCGCAAGGTGTCGTCGCTGATCGTCGAGCGTTTGCCGGCGACGCTGGAACTGGCCCTGGTCGCCGGTCTCATCGCGCTGTCGCTGGGCATCCCGCTAGGTGTCTATGCGGCGCTGCGGCGTGGCAAGGCCAGCGCGCAGATCCTGATGACCGGCACGCTGTTCGGCGTCAGCCTGCCCAACTTCGTCATTGGCATCGTGCTGATCTGGATCTTCGCGGTCGAGCTGAAATGGCTGCCCAGTTTCGGCCGCGGTGAGGTCGTGACCTTCGGGTCGTGGACCTCGGGCCTGCTGACGCGCGACGGCCTGCTGCACCTGATCCTGCCCGCGTTCACTCTGTCGGCCTTCCAGCTGACGCTGATCATGCGGCTGGTGCGTGCCGAGATGCTGGAGGTGCTGCGCACCGACTACATCCGCTTCGCCCGCGCCCGCGGCCTGACGGACCGCAGCGTCTACTTCGGCCATGCGCTGAAGAACACGCTGGTGCCGGTCATCACCATCACCGGCCTGCAACTGGGCTCGCTGATCGCCTTCGCCATCATCACCGAGCAGGTCTTCCAGTGGCCCGGCATGGGGCTGCTGTTCATCCAGGCCGTGCAGTTCGCCGACATCCCCGTGATGGCGGCCTATCTCTGTCTGATCTCGCTGATCTTCGTCGTCATCAACCTCGGCGTCGATCTGCTCTATTTCGCCGTCGATCCGCGCCTGCGCATCGAAGGCAAGGCGCACTGAGTCCCTCATGAGTTCCGCCTCCCCCTCGGCGCTGCGGCGCTTCTTCGACGGCGACGTCTGGCATTCCTTTCGCACCTCGCCGGTCGCGATGCTGGCTGCCTTCATCGCCTCCATCTTCCTGGTCTGCGCGCTGTTCGCCGAAGTGGTCGCGCCGCACAACCCCTTTGACCTGGCGACGCTGGAGTTGATGGATTCGCTGAAGCCGCCCGCGTGGGTGGAAGGCGGCGAGTCCAAGTACCAGTTGGGCACCGACGGCCAGGGCCGCGACATCCTGTCCGCGCTGATGTACGGAACGCGCATCTCGCTGCTGGTGGGCATCGCGTCTGTGCTGCTGTCCATCCTGATCGGCGTGGGCCTGGGCCTGCTGGCGGGCTTCGTCGGCGGCCGCGTGGATGCCTTCATCATGCGCATCTGCGATGTGATGCTGTCCTTCCCGTCCATCCTGGTCGCGCTGATGATCAGCGGCGTCGCCCGCAGCATGTTCCCGCATGCGCCCGACATGCTGGCCTTCATCGTGCTGGTGCTGGCCATCGCGCTGACCGGCTGGGTGCAGTACGCGCGCACCGTGCGCGGCTCCACGCTGGTGGAGCGCAACAAGGAGTATGTGCAGGCTGCGCGCGTCATCGGCGTGGGCTCGCTGCGCATCATGCGCCGCCACGTGTTGCCCAACGTGCTGGGGCCTGTGCTGGTGCTGGCCACCATCCAGGTCGCGTCGGCCATCATCACCGAGGCCACGCTGTCCTTCCTGGGTGTGGGCGTGCCGCCCACGAGTCCGTCGCTGGGCACGTTGATCCGCAATGGCAACGACTACCTGTTCTCGGGCGAGTGGTGGATCACCGCCTTCCCCAGCCTGACGCTGGTGCTCATCACCCTCAGCGTGAACCTGCTCGGCGACTGGCTGCGCGACGCCTTGAATCCCCGCCTGCGATGACTGCACCGTTGCTCGAAGTCAACCACCTGCGGGTGGAGTTCCCGACCCGCCGTGGCACGCTGCTGGCGCTGGACGACATCTCATTCGCCATCGCACCGGGCGAGATCCTGGGCGTTGTCGGCGAGTCCGGTGCCGGCAAGTCGCTGACCGGCGCGGCCATCATCGGCCTGCTGGACCCGCCGGGCCGCATCGCCGCCGGCGAGATCAAGCTGGCCGGCAAGCGCATCGACAACCTGCCCTATGACCAGATGCGCCGCGTGCGCGGCAAGGAGATCGGCGCGGTGTTCCAGGACCCGCTGACGTCGCTGAACCCGCTGTACACCGTGGGCCGCCAGCTGACCGAGACCGTCACGACTCACCTCGGCCTGTCGGCCGCACAGGCGCGCGCGCGGGCCATCGAGCTGTTGGCGTCCACCGGCATCCCGGCGCCGGAGGCGCGCGTGGACCACTATCCGCACCAGTTCTCCGGCGGCATGCGCCAGCGGGTGGTCATTGCGCTGGCGCTGGCGGCCAACCCCAAGCTCATCGTCGCCGACGAGCCGACGACGGCGCTGGATGTGTCCATCCAGGCGCAGATCATTGCGCTGTTGAAGAAAGTCTGCAAAGAGCAGGGCGCGGCCGTCATGCTCGTCACGCACGACATGGGCGTCATCGCCGAGACCTGCGATCGCGTGGCCGTCATGTACGCCGGCCGGGTGGCGGAGATCGGCCCGGTGGCCGACGTCATCCACCGTCCGGCCCATCCCTACACGGCGGGCTTGATGGGTTCCATTCCCGCGATGGACGTAGACCGCGAGCGCCTGCTGCAGATCGATGGCGCGATGCCGCGACTGACCGCCATTCCGCCCGGCTGCGCCTTCAACCCGCGCTGTGGCCGCGTGGCCGAACGCTGCCGCGTGGAGCGGCCTGAGCTTGCAGGCGTCGGCGCGACCAGCGCCGCCTGCTGGTTCCCCATCACTGAAGAGGTGCCGCGATGAGCCGGCCACTCGTGGAGGTCGCTGACCTCTCCAAGATCTTCGACGTGTCGCCGCCGTGGTTGAACCGCGTCGTCGAGCGCAAGCCCAGGGCCTTCGTGCATGCCGTGGACGGCGTGTCCTTCAACATCGAGCGTGGCAAGACGCTGGCGCTGGTGGGGGAGAGCGGCTGCGGCAAGAGCACCGTGGCGCGGCTGTTGGTGGGGCTGTACGGCACCACGCGCGGCGCGGTGAAGTTCGACGGCGAGGACATTTCGAAGACGCTGTCCGGCTCCGGTGCGCAGAAGCTGCGCCGGCGCATGCAGATGATCTTTCAGGACCCGTACGCGTCGCTGAACCCGCGCTGGAAGGTGCTGGACATCGTCGCCGAACCGCTGCGCGAGCATGGTCTGGTGAAGACCGACGCCGAGGCGACCCAACAGGTCGGACAACTGCTGGCGTCCGTGGGCCTGAACCCGGCCGATGCGCTGAAGTTCCCGCACCAGTTTTCGGGTGGCCAGCGCCAGCGCATCTCGATCGCGCGTGCGTTGGCGACGCAGCCGGAGTTCCTGGTCTGCGACGAGCCCACGTCGGCGCTGGACGTGTCGGTGCAGGCCCAGGTGCTCAACATCATGAAGGACTTGCAGCGCAAGCAAGGCCTGACCTATCTGTTCATCTCGCACAACCTGGCGGTCGTGCGCCACATGGCCGACCAGATTGGCGTCATGTACCTGGGCCGATTGGTAGAGGTGGCGGACAAGGGTGAACTGTTCGCACGGCCGCGTCACCCCTACACGCGCATGTTGCTGGATGCGATTCCCGACATCCACATGACCGGCCGCTCGCGCACGCCGGTGCAGGGTGAGGTGCCCAACCCGCTGAATCCGCCCAGTGGCTGCAGCTTCCACCCGCGCTGCCCGCTGGCCAACGAGCGCTGCAAGACGGAGCGGCCTGCGCTGCTGGAGATCGCCGGCGTCCGCGTGGCCTGCCACGCGGTGCAAGAGGGCAGGGCGGCCTAGCGCGCGGGCGAGGAGGCCGGTGCCGACGCGGCGTCGGCCGGCCTGGCCAGCGTCAGCGGTCCTTTTTGTCCACAACCCGCGAGGGCGGTAAGGGTGATGGCCAGGGCGATGATGTGCCCCCCTACACTGACGGCAGTTCTCTTCATTGCCGCAGTTTATGTCCCTGTCCGACGCCGACTACCACGCCAAGTCCCACGCGCTGCTCGCTCGCATCGAGGAGCAGATCGATGCCTGGCTGGACGATGACGTGGTCGACATCGACACGCACCGCACCGGCGGCCTGCTGGAGCTGAGCATGCCCGGCGGCAGCAAGATCGTCATCAACACGCAGCCGCCGCTGCAGGAGATCTGGCTGGCGGCGCGCTCGGGCGGCTACCACTTCAAGTGGGATGGTGCGCGGTGGGTGGACCGCGAAGGCCAGGAGTTCCTGGCGCGGCTCTCCAGCAGTGCCAGCGAGCAGTCCGGCCAGGCGCTGAGCTTCAGCGCCTGAAACTCAGGGTCAGCGTTTGAAGAGGTCCAGGATGGACTTCTTCTCGTCGTCGGTCGCGGCGCCCGGCACCGGCGGCTCCGCCGACAGCTCGCGCACGGCGTTGCCCGAGCTGAACTCCTCGTAGAACCATTCGCCGTTCACGTTGACGACGCCTTCCGGCGGCGTCATCTCGTCGACGGCCTTGTTCTTCAGCGCGAACTGCATGTACTCGATCCAGACCGGCAGGCTCAGGCCGCCGCCGGTTTCGCGGTCGCCCAGCTTGCGCGGCTGGTCGTAGCCTATCCAGACGACCGCGACCACCTCCTTCTGGTAGCCGGCGAACCAGGCGTCCATGGAGTCGTTGGTGGTGCCGGTCTTGCCGTAGATGTCGGGGCGCTTCAGCGTGGCCTGCGCCCGCGCAGCCGTGCCGCTGCGCGTGACCTCCTGCAGCAGGCTGCTCATCAGGAAGGCGTTACGGGCCTCGATGCCGCGGGATTCCTCGGCCAGCGCCACCGTCTGCGCCTGGTAGAGCAGTCGGCCGTTGTTGTCGGTGATGCGGGCGATCAGCTGCGGGTTCACGCGGTAGCCGCCGTTGGCGAACACCGCATAGCCCTGCGCCATCTGCATGGGCGTGACCGAGCCGGCGCCCAGCGCCATCGTCAGGTAGGCGGGGTGCTTCTCGGCCTCGAAGCCAAAGCGGGTGACCCACTCCTGCGCGTACTTCACGCCCACCGAGTGCAGCACGCGGATTGACACCATGTTCTTGGACTTGGCCAGTGCCGTGCGCAGCGGCATGGGCCCTTCGAACTTGCCGTCGTAGTTCTTCGGTTCCCAGGGCTGGCTGCCGGTCGTGCCGGCATCGAAGAACAGCGGTGCGTCGTTGACCACCGTGGTGGGCGTGAAGCCCTTCTCCAGCGCGGCCGAGTAGATGAAGGGCTTGAAGCTGGAACCCGGCTGGCGCCAGGCCTGCGTCACGTGATTGAACTTGTTCTTGTTGTAGTCAAAGCCACCCACCATCGCGCGCACCTGGCCGTTGCGCGGGTCCATGGACACGAACGCGCCCTCGACCTCGGGCAACTGCGTGATGGTCCACTCGTTGCCGTCCTTCTGCTTGGCGCCCTTGACGACGCGGATCACCGCGCCGCGGCGGATGCGGGTCTTGGGGTTGCCCTTGTCGGACAGCCCGGACGTGGCCGGTCGCAGGCCTTCGCCGGTGATGGTGATGGCGTCGCCGCTCTGCAGCACGGCGCTGACCTTCTTCGGGTCGGCGTCCAGCACGACAGCGGCCAACAATTCGTCGTTGGCCGGGTGGTCGGCAAGCGCCTCGGCGATGCGGGTGTCCAGCGCCTTGGCGTCGCCCGGCAGGTCGGCGTAGGCCTCGGGGCCGCGGTACACCTGCCGCTTCTCATAGTCCAGGATGCCGCGGCGCAGCGCTCGGTAGGCGGCGTTCTGCTCCGCGCTGTCCAGCGTCAGGTAGACATTGAGGCCGCGCGAGTAGGCCTCGTCACCGTACTGGTTGTAGATCAGCTGGCGGGCGGCCTCGGCCACGAACTCGGCATGCGACGCCGACTCGCTGACGCGGCGGATGCGCAGCTTCTCGGCCTTGGCCTCGTCCCGCTGCTCTTCCGTGATGTAGCCGGTCTCGTACATCCGCTCGATGATGTACTGCTGGCGGATGGTGGCGCGCTTGGGGTTGTTGATGGGGTTGTAGGCCGACGGCGCCTTGGGCAGACCGGCCAGCATCGCAGCCTCGGCGACGCTGATCTTGTCCAGCGGCTTGCCGAAGTAGACCTCGCTGGCCGCCGCGAAGCCGTGCGCGCGGTGGCCCAGGAAGATCTGGTTCATGTAGATCTCGAGGATCTTCTCCTTGGGCAGCGCGGCCTCGATCTTCAGCGCCAGCAGGATCTCGTAGATCTTGCGGGTGAAGGTCTTCTCCGTGGACAGGTAGAAGTTGCGGGCCACCTGCATCGTGATGGTGGACGCGCCCTGGCTGCGCGATTCGGTGACGTTGGCCAGCCCCGCGCGGATGATGCCCAGGTAGTCCACGCCGCCGTGCTGATAGAAGCGTGCGTCCTCGATGGCCAGCACGGCCTCCTGCATGACCTTGGGGATCTGCTGGATGGGCCGGTAGTTGCGCCGCTCCTCGCCGAACTCGCCCAGCAGCGCGCCGTCGCTGGAGAGCACGCGCATGGGCAGCTTGGGGCGGTAGTCGGTGAGGCCGCCGATGTCGGGCAGGTTGGGGTAGGCCAGCGCCAGGCCCAGCGCCAGCAGCAGCGCGACCGCGGCCACGCCCCCGGCAGCGATGCCCAGGCACCACAGCAGCACGCGTCCAAGCGTGCGGCCGAATCGGGAAGCGGGAGAGGAGCCGGCGGTTGCAGCGGCGTCGGCGCGGGATGCCGCGGATCGGGGCTTGTCGTTCATGAGCCGGCGAAGGGCGCGCCGCGGGCGCGAAGGTGCGAGGCGGCGGATTATAGGAAGGCGGAATGACTCCCCTTCTACGTCAGTCGGGTGTTGAAACAGTGTGTCAAACCACCGCTTCCCGGAGGTTTTTCAGGAGCTTGCAAGCTCGTTGATTCGTGTATGTTTAGCAACGTGGCGTTACCAGCTCGCGCCGGATTTCCGTTCGGTGTCAACGGCTTTGCTGCTAGCATTCAAGTAACTTATTAATAGTCCGATACGTAACTCGCGTGTCGGGGACAAAGGGCATGGGAATACTTGACGCACTTTCGGGTCGCAGGCACCCACCCCTGATTGGCCTGGATATCAGTTCCTCCAGCGTCAAGCTGGTGGAGCTGAGCCAAGACAAGAACGGCGAATACGTGCTCGAGCGTTTCGCCAGCGAGCCCTTCGAAAAGGGTTGGATCGCCGACGGGCAGATCGAGAAATTCGACGAAGTCGCTGACGCCGTGCGCCGTGTGGTGGCGCGCAGTGGCAGCCGCACACGCGACGCCGCGCTGGCCATGCCGCAGTCGGCCGTCATCACCAAGAAGATCATGTTGCCGGCCGGGCTGCGCGAGGAAGAACTCGAGTTGCAGGTCGAGGCCGAGGCCAACCAGTACATCCCGTTCTCGCTGGACGAGGTGAGCCTGGATTTCTGTGTCATCGGCCCCAGCCCTACGTCGGTGGGCGATGTGGAGGTGCTGATCGCTGCGTCGCGCAAGGACCGCGTGCAGGACCGCCAGGGCCTGGCCGAAGCGGCTGGCCTGCGGCCCGTCGTGCTGGACATCGAGTCGCATGCATCGCGCATGGCCATGAGCCGCCTGATCGCGGCGCTGCCCAACGAAGGCAAGGACGCGCTGGTCGCGCTGTTCGAGATCGGCGCCGACACCACCAGCCTGAAAGTCTTGCGCGACGACGAACTGCTGTATGACCGCGACCAGTCCTTTGGCGGCTCGCAGCTGACGCAACTCATTTCGCGCCAGTACGGCTTCTCCTTCGAGGAGGCCGAGCAGAAGAAGCTGTCCAACGAGTTGCCCGAGGACTACGAGACCAGCGTGTTGACGCCCTTCGTGGACAGCTTGTCGCAGGAAATCGGGCGCGCGCTGCAGTACTTCTTCACCAGCACGCCGCATCACAAGGTCCACTACGTGATGCTGGCCGGCGGCACGGCCACGCTGCCGGGCCTGAAGGAGCGGGTGACCGACCTGACGGGCTTTGCCTGCATGGTGGTCAATCCGTTCGAGAACATGGGCATGGGCGCCGCAGTTCGGGAGTCCAAGCTGCAACGTGAGGCGCCGTCCTACCTCACTGCCTGCGGCCTCGCGATGCGGAGGTTCTTCCAGTGATCCTGATCAACCTGCTGCCCTACCGCGAAGAGCGGCGCAAGCGGCGCAAGGCGGCATTCTTCGCCGGCCTGGGTTTGGCCGGCCTGGTGGGCGCGGGCATCGTCGTGGCGGGCTATCTGCTGTTGCAGTTCCTGACGGCCGAACAGCAATCGCGCAATCAGTACATCCAGGCCGAGATCAGCCGGCTTGAAGCCCAGATCTCGGACATCGCCAACCTGAAAGCCGAGATCGAGGCGTTGAAATCGCGCCAGCGCGCCGTCGAGGATCTGCAGACCGATCGGAACACGCCGGTGCACCTGCTCAACGACCTGGCGCAGTTGGCTCCGGAAGGCATCTATCTGATGAACATCCGGCAGGACAACAAGATAGTGACGGTCAGCGGCATCGCCCAGACCAACGAGCGCGTGTCGGAGTTCCTGCGCAACCTGTCGCGCAACTCCGAATGGCTGGAGAAGCCCGACCTCATCGAGGTCAAGCTCGCCAGCGTCAGCACCGCTTCACGTGAGCAGCGCCGATTGCTCGAGTTCTCCATGAAGGTGTCCATCAAGACGCCCGTCGTGGAGCCTGCGTCTGGCGCGTCAGCGCCCAAGAAGGGTTGATGGGCATGGCCAAGTTCGACCTGAATGCCTGGTTCGCGGAGGTCTCGGAGCAGTTCCAGGGCCTCAACCCCAAGGAGCCTGGTCAGTGGCCGCTGGCACCCAAGCTGGCATCGGCCTTTGGCGTGGCGGTAGCGGTTGTTGTCGCCGGCTATTTCTTCCTGCTGTCCGACGAGCAGGACAACCTGGAGGCTGAGCGCAATCGGGAGCCGGCCTTGCGATCTGACTACACGGCCAAGCTCGCGCAGGCGGTCAACCTGCCCGAACTGCGCAAGCAGAAGAGCCAGGTCGAGGAGTACGTGACCCAACTCGAAAAGCAGCTACCCGGCAAGGCGGAGATCGATTCGCTGCTGTCAGACATCAGCAGCGCCGGCGTCGGCCGCGGCCTGCAGTTCGAGCTGTTCCGTCCGGGCCAGGTGCTGGTGAAGGACTTTTATGCCGAGTTGCCCATCGCGTTGAAGGTCTCGGGCCGCTATCACGACATCGGCGCCTTTGCGGCCGACGTGTCCAACCTGTCTCGCATCGTGACGTTGCACAACCTCGTTGTGCAGGCGCCCACCGCTAGGGACGCCGGGGGCGTCCTCAGCATGGAGGCGACCGCGCGCACCTACCGCTATCTGGACCCGGCCGAGGTCGCTGAACAGAAGAAGGCGGCCAGCAAGTCCAAGACCGGAGTCAAGCCATGAAGCGGCTGCTGATTTCCATGGCGACCGTGTCCTTGCTGTCCGGCTGTGGCAGCGACATCGAGGAGTTGCGCCAGTGGATGGAGCAGCAGCGCAAGGAAGCCAAGCCCACGGTGACGCCGCTGCTGCCGCCCAAGAAGTTCCTGCCGCAGCCCTATGAGGCCAACGCCGGTGTTGATCCGTTCAGCACGCAGAAGCTCAGCGTCGCGATCCGTCAGGAAGCCGCGCAGCCGAACTCCCTGCTGACTGCCGAGATCAACCGCCGCAAGGAGCCACTCGAGGCTTACCCGCTGGACAACATGAACATGGTGGGCAGCTTGACCCGCGAAGGCCGGCGCTATGCCCTGCTGCGCGTGGACAACCTGCTCTACCAGGTCAAGGTCGGGGACTACCTCGGCCAGAACTTCGGTCGCATCACCAAGATCAATGAGACCGAGATCACGTTGCGGGAAGTCGTCCAGGACGCTGCGGGCGAGTGGATCGAGCGCACCAGTACCCTCCAGCTACAGGAGACGGGACGATGAAGACATTGCAGGAGAACAAGTCGATGGGTCGTAGCTGGTTGCTGGGATTCGCCTTCGTCGCTCTGTTGGGCGCGCCCGCGGCCTGGGCTCAGACCCAGATCAAGGCCATCAACACCGTGCAACAGGCCGGTGTGGATGTCGTGCGTGTCGAGTTGAGCGAGCCCCTGGCCGCGGTGCCCACGGGTTTCACCGTGCAGGCGCCGCCGCGCATCGCGATCGACCTGCCCGGCGTCGTGAACGGCATGGGGCGCAATCTGGTCGATATCAACCAAGGCAACCTGCGCTCGGCTGCCGTGGCGCAGGCGGGCGAGAGGTCGCGCCTGGTGTTGAACCTGCGCCAGGCCGCGAGCTACAGCGCCAGGCTGGAGGGCAATGCGTTGGTGCTCGTGCTGGCAAGCGGCGCGCCCGTTGCGCAATCGACCAACGAGCCGGTGCATTTCGCGCAGAGCCTGAACACGACATCACAAGCGCTGCGAGATATCGATTTCCGCCGCGGCGCGGATGGCGCGGGCCGCGTCATCGTCAACCTGCCCAGCAACCAGGTCGGCGTGGATATCCAGCAGCAGGGTCAAAGCCTGGTGGTGGAATTCCTGCGTTCCAGCCTGCCCGAGAACCTGCGCCGCAAGATCGACGTGACCGACTTCGGTACGCCGGTGCATCTGATCACGACGCAACAGGCGGGTGACCGCGTGCGCATGGTCGTCGAGCCCAAGGGCAACTGGGAGCACAGCGCCTACCAGAGCGACAACCAGTTCGTGCTGGAGGTGCGCCCGCAGAAGATCGATCCGAACAAGCTGACACAAGGTCCGGGTTTCAGCGGCGACAAGCTCTCGCTGAACTTCCAGAACATCGAAGTGCGTGCGCTGCTGCAGGTCATTGCTGACTTCACCAACTTCAACGTGGTCACCAGCGACACCGTGACGGGCAATGTCACGTTGCGCCTGAAGGACGTGCCTTGGGATCAGGCGCTGGACATCATCATGCAGGCGCGCGGCCTGGGGCTGAAGAAGTCCGGCAACGTGTTGTGGATCGCACCCAAGGAAGAGTTGGCTACCAAGGAGCGTTTGGACCTGGAAGCCAAGGCTGCGATCGCACAGTTGGAGCCGGTGCGCACGCAATCCTTCCAGCTCAACTATGTGAAGGCCGATGATCTGGCTCGCGGACTGACGGGCCAGAGCATCGGGTCAGCCAGCAGCAGCGGTGGTGGCGGCGGTGGTGGCAGCAATGCCAGCGGCACAGGTACGCGCATCCTGTCGCAGCGTGGCAGTGTGATTTCCGAATCGCGCACCAACCAGCTGTTTGTGTCCGACGTGCCGAGCAAGCTGGAAGAGATTCAGGCCATGATCGCCAAGATCGACGTGCCGGTCCGCCAAGTGCTGATCGAGGCGCGCATCGTCGAGGCCAACGATCGCTTCGGCCGCGCATTGGGCATCAAGCTGGGTGGCTACGACGCCCGTGGCCGCGCGGGCGGCATCCCGGGCTACAACGTCAGCGGAGACAACTACCTCACGATAGGCGGCAACTACAACGAAGTGGGCTGGCAGACGCGTCAGCTGGCGACGGACCCCGGCTTCAACAACACGCAATTCGTCAACCTGCCCGCCAACACGTCGTCCGACAGCTTTGCCGGCGCGGTCGCGCAGACCTTCGCCGTCTCTCTGTTCGGTGCCACGGCCAACCGCTTCCTGAATCTGGAACTGTCGGCGCTTGAATCCGACGGCAAGGGCAAGGTGGTGTCCAGCCCGCGTGTCATCACGGCCGACCAGGTCAAGGCGCTGATCGAGCAGGGCGAAGAGCTGCCCTACCAGGTCGCCACGGCCAGCGGCGCGACGTCCATCGCGTTCCGCAAGGCCAACCTGAAGCTGGAAGTCACGCCGCAGATCACGCCCGAGGGCAGTGTCATTCTCAGCGTGGACGTCAACAAGGACAGCCGCGGCACGCTGACGCCGCAGGGCTACGCGATCAACACCAAGCATGTCCAGACCCAGGTGCTGGTCGAGAACGGCGGCACGGTGGTTATCGGCGGCATCTACACCCAGGACGAGGGCGAGACCATCAACAAGGTGCCGGTGCTGGGCGACGTGCCCTTCGTCGGCAACCTCTTCAAGAACAAGACGCGCACAACCTCCAAGACGGAGTTGCTGATTTTCCTGACGCCCAAGGTCGTCAGCGAGCGGGCAGCGGTGCGTTGAGAGTCATAGAAATTTCCAGGAGTTCGAGCATGTTGCAGACCATCGTCACGCAGGGCTGGCGGCGTTTCGCCCAGGCCGTGCTGGGACTGGGCGTGGCCACGTTGGTGGGCTGCGGTGGGGGTGGCGGTAGCGCCGGCGATTGCACCTTCCAGTGTGATGGGGGGGGCAACACCGGCTTGGTCGATTTGGCCATTGCCGGCAATTCGACGCTGTCGAACTCCGGTACCGAAACCCTGACGCTGACGGTTACGGCGCTGAAGTCTGGCAACACCGCGTTGATCGGCGTGGCAACGCCCATCAATTTCGCCGTGGATGCCGGCGCGGTCATCACACCGGCAGGCACAGCGACCAATACCGCCGACGGCAAGCTGTCCGCTGTGGTCAGCCTCGTCAACAAGGCCAACCGCGCTGTCACCGTGACTGTCAACAGTGGCACCATCACGAAGACCTTCACGTTCAACGTGGTCGATAGCGTGTCCGGCGGCAAGGTGGCTGATGTCTCGTTGGTGGCAAGCAAGACCACGCTGCCCAACAACGGGTCCGAAACGATCACATTGACGGCGACGACGCTGGACGCCTCGCGCGTTGCTGCCGGCGGTGCTCCGCTGATCTTCTCGGTCGAAGATCCGTCGAGCTCAGCCCTCGTCACACCCGCAGGTGGTGCCACCACCACCAATGCCACGACCGGCCAGTTGGTGGCCACGCTGTCGCTGGGCAACAGCCCCGCCAACCGAACCATCAAAGTCAGCGCGACCAGCGGCACGGTGACCCGTTCGATCAGCGTGGACGTGGTCGACTCGACGGCCACGTCGCCCGTCGCGACGGACCTCAGCATTGCGCTGAACAAGGCGACGATAGGCAACTCGGGCAGCGAATCCGTCGAGGTGGTCGTCACCGCGGTCGACCGCAACCGAAATGCCGTCGCCGGCATCGACGTGAGCTTTACTGTTGACTCGAATGCGGTGCTGGTTGTCGGCAACGCCAAGACGGCTGCCGACGGCACGGCCAAGGCGAACGTGACCATCGGCGCAGACCGGTCCAACCGCGTCGTCACCGTGACGGCGCGCAGTGCGAGCTTTGTGCGCCAGGCGTCGTTCCGTGTCACCGGCGCCAAATTGGTGGCCACATTGCAACCAGCGACGCTGAAGGTGGGCGAGACGGGCCAGGTCCAGTACGCTCTGACCGACGTCAATGGCAATGCCATGGTGGGCGTGGCAATCACGGTGGCCGGCCCAGGTACTTCCGCTGCCGCCACCTGCCCTGGTGCAGCGGCCGGCGCCCCGCGCGTCACCGATGGCGGCGGCAGGTACCTCTACTGCTATGTGGCCGCGGGCTCTGGCCCCACGTTGGTCACTGCAGAGGCCGGCGGCGCTTCCCTGACGAGCACGGTGCAGATCGACGCCAAGCTGTCCGATGTGCCGGCATCCACCAACATCGCTTCTGCGACGTTTACGGTTGCGCCTTCGGTGGTCAGCGTGAACGCGGTCGGCTCCAAGGACAACCGTGCCGACTTGCGTCTGCTGTTCCTGACCGACAAGAGCCAGCCGATCCCGAACGTGCGAGTGCGTCTGGGTCTCGGCGAGAACTCGGCGGGTACTGATGGCGACATCAGCTCTGGCAAGGACGCCGTTGTTACCTCGGACGCGAACGGAGTGGCTGTGTCCAGCTTTGTGCCGGGCGTGCGCCCAAGCGCGACGGACCAGGTCAAGGTTTACGCGTGCTTCGCGAAGGATGACAGCGTGCCCACCATCGCAGCCTGCCCCG
The DNA here is from genome assembly GCF_031458115.1 of Roseateles asaccharophilus. GTDB lineage: Bacteria > Pseudomonadota > Gammaproteobacteria > Burkholderiales > Burkholderiaceae_C > Pelomonas > Pelomonas asaccharophilus_A. Next base: position 187,750 of record NZ_JAVDXV010000001.1, read on the forward strand.
CCAGCCAGAAACGGGAGGTGGCATTGACGGTGGTGGAGCAGCCGGTGTCCATCTCTATCGGCACGGCCAACGAGATTGGCAACGGCGCCAACGGCCAAACCTACACCCAGTTGTTCACCGTGCTGGTCGTCGACACGGCGGGCAATCCCAAGTCCGACGTGCAACTGACGCCGTTGTTGGATCTGCCCAGCTATCAGAAGGGCGTCTGGATCTTTGATTCCGTCCTGCGTCAATGGGGCCAGATCATTCGGGCCGTCTGCCTGAATGAGGACAGTTCGGTGGACGGCTTCCGCAACGGCACCATCGAGACCTTCGGCGGCGTGTCCGAAGACCTGAACGGCAATGGCCAGCTTGACCCACGCAAGTCCGACGTGTCCATCACGCTGGTGGGCTCGACCAAGACGGACGCCAACGGCACGGCGCTGTTGCGCATCGAGTACCCGAAGAACTACGGCAGTTGGGTCGAGTACTCCATCCGCGTCAGCGCGTCGGGAGTGGTCAGCCCACCTGCTACCTTCGGTCGCATCGCCAACCCGGGAGACACGCTGCTGACGTTGAAGGGCAATCGTCAGGTCACCGGTGTGCCGGTGGATGCGGTCAAGGCTGAAGGCGAGCCGCCGTTCGTCAAGAGCCCCTATGGCATCGACAACTCCTGCTCCAGCCCCAACTGACGGCGTTGGCGGGACAGGACATAAACGTTCTGTCATCGCCCTCGTCGGCATGCCCGGCGGTGGAAAGTCCACCGTCGGCAAACAACTGGCACGCCAAATCGGCGTGCCTTTTGTCGATTCGGATCATGAGATCGAGCTGCGCATCGGCGGCAGCATCAAGCAGTTCTTCGACAGCCACGGTGAGGCGGCGTTCCGCGACCTCGAGACGGAGGTGATCGCCGAGCTTCTGGAGCGGCCCGGCGAGTGCGTGCTGGCAACCGGCGGTGGCGCCGTGCTGCGCGATCGCAACCGCGACATCCTGCATGCGCGGGCCACGGTGCTCTACCTGCGTTCCACGCCGGAAGACCTGTACCGGCGCTTGCGCCATGACACGACGCGCCCGCTGCTGCAGGTGCGCGATCCACTGGCCAAGCTACGCGAGCTGCACCAGCAGCGCGACCCGCTGTACCGGCGCTGCGCCCACTATGTGCTGGAGGGCGCGCGTGGGTCCGTGCATTCGCTGGTCAGCATGACCCTGACCCAGCTGGAGCTGGCGGGGCTCATCGACCCGTACCGCGTCGCCGCGACGGTAGGCGCCGAGCCGCACTGACGGCTGCCAAGTGGGCTTGCCGTCTGACGAAGGGGGCGGCTCTTACACTTGGCCGCATGCCCGCCACCGATACCGTTCGCATCCGCCTCCCTGACGACCGCAACTACGAGATCCGCATCGGGTCCGGCTTGTTGGATGCGCACGCCAGCTGGCAAGGCCTGCCCAAGGGCGGCGCGGCTGTCATCGTCAGCAACGAGACCATTGCGCCGCTGTATGCCCAGCGCCTGCGAGAGCAGCTGCTGTCGGTCTATGCCCGTGTCGATCTCGTCGTGCTCGCCGATGGCGAGCAGCACAAGGGCTGGGCCAGCCTCAACCAGATCTGCGACCACCTGCTGAGCGAGGCGCTGGACCGCAAGACGGTGCTGTTTGCGTTGGGCGGCGGTGTCATCGGCGACATGACCGGCTTTGCGGCGGCCATCTACATGCGTGGCGTCCCTTTCGTGCAGGTGCCTACCACCTTGCTGGCCCAGGTGGACTCGTCGGTCGGCGGCAAGACCGCCATCAACCATCCGCTGGGCAAGAACATGATCGGCGCGTTCTACCAGCCCGAGCGCGTCATCGCCGACCTGGACACGCTGGACAGCCTGCCCGACCGCGAGCTGCGGGCCGGCCTCGCCGAGATCATCAAGTACGGCCCCATCGCCGATGCCGGGTTCCTGGACTGGATAGAGACCAACCTTGACGCGCTGCTGGCACGCGACAAGGCGGCGCTGGCCCATGCAGTGCGGCGCAGTTGCGAGATCAAGGCCGATGTGGTCGGACAGGATGAACGAGAGCAGGGCCTGCGGGCCATCCTCAACTTCGGCCACACCATTGGCCATGCGATCGAAGCCGGCATGGGCTACGGCGAATGGTTGCACGGCGAGGCCGTGGCTTGCGGCATGGTGCTGGCGGCCGACCTGTCGCATCGCATGGGGTTGATGCCCGCCGACTTCGTCGAGCGCCTGCGCCGACTGGTCGAGAGGGCAGAGCTGCCGGTGCAGCCGCCGCGCCTGGGCGCCGAGCGCTATCTGCAGCTGATGCGCGTCGACAAGAAGGCCGAGGCGGGTGCTATCCGCTTCGTGCTCATCGAGGCGCTGGGCCGGGCCGGCCTGCATGCCGTGCCCGACGAGCGCATCGTCGAGACGCTGACCACGCACGGAGCGGCCTGATGCTGGCGGCGCGCCCGGCCTACGCTGCCGATCCGGCGCGCAGCCGCGGCCGCCGCTTGCCGGAGCCGGCCGCGCCCACGCGCAGCGAGTTCCAGCGTGATCGGGACCGCATCATCCACAGCACGGCGTTTCGCCGGCTGGTCTACAAGACGCAGGTCTTCCTGAACCATGAGGGCGACCTGTTCCGCACGCGGCTGACGCATTCGCTGGAGGTCGCGCAACTTGGCCGCTCCATCGCGCGCAGCCTGGGCCTGGACGAGGACCTGGTCGAGGCCGTCGCGCTGGCCCATGACCTGGGGCACACGCCCTTCGGTCATGCTGGTCAGGATGTGCTGGACGAGTGCATGAAAGCGCATGGCGGCTTTGAGCACAATCTGCAGTCGCTTCGCGTCGTCGACACGTTGGAGCAGCGCTACCCGGCCTTTGACGGGCTGAATCTCTGCTTCGAAACCCGCGAGGGCATCCTCAAGCACTGCTCGCGTCGCAATGCCGAGTTGATCGAGGCGGCCGAGCCGGGGGGCATCGCGACACGCTTTCTGCACGGCGGCCAGACCAGCCTCGAAGCCCAGCTCTGCAATCTCGCCGATGAGGTGGCCTACAACGCCCACGATGTCGACGACGGCGTACGCTCGGGCCTCATCGAGCTGGAGCAGTTGCTGGAGGTCGACCTGGTGCGCGAGCACTGGCGAGCGGCGCTGGATGCGCATCCCCATCTGGCCGGCAAGCGCCTGCTGTTCGAGACCATAAGGCGCATGCTGTCAGCGCAGGTCTACGACATCATCGATGCCACGCGAAGCGCGCTGGCGGACGCCGCCCCTGCAGATGCCGACGCGGTGCGGCGCAGCGACAAGCCCCAGCTGCGCTTCAGCGCGGACATGCGCACACGCAGCACAGCGCTCAAGCGCTTCCTGTTCGCCAACCTGTACCGCCATCCGCAGGTGCAGTCCACGCGCGCCAGGGCCGAGCAAGTCTTGCGCGACCTGTTCGCCACCTACTCCGGTGACCCCACCCAGATGCCCGCCGACTTCGCCGAGCGTGAGGACCGTGAACGGGCCTGCGCCGACTACATCGCCGGCATGACCGATCGATTTGCGATCCGCGAGCACCAGAGGCTGACAGGCAAGACCTTGTTCTGATTACAAAATGGGGTCGGAGTCGAATATGCTGGGGCCAGCTTCATGCCTCCGCGACCGCCATGGCCCGACTTCCTCGCCTCATCCTGCCCGATCAGCCCCACCATGTGATCCTGCGCGGCAACAACCGGCAGGCGATCTTCTACAGCGACCTTGACCGTGAGTACCTGCTGGCCACGTTGAAAGAGGTGGCGGCGCAGTACCGCATGGCCATCCATGCCTATGTGCTGATGGACAACCATCTGCATTTGCTGGTCACGCCGCCCAGTGCCGAGGCGTTGAGCCGCATGATGCAGTCGCTGGGACGGCGCTATGTGGGGTGGTTCAACGCGCGCCATCAGCGCAGCGGCACCTTGTGGGAAGGGCGGTTCCGCGCCGGGCTCATTGAAGGCGAGCGCCATCTGCTGGCTTGCATGCGCTACATCGAGCTGAACCCCGTGAGGGCCGGTCTGTGCAACGAGGCCGTTCAGTGGCCGTGGTCCAGTGCGGCACACCACCTGGGTTTGAGCCGCAGCGCGTTGATCACCGAGCATGAGATGTACTGGTCGCTGGGCAACACCCCCTTCGAACGCGAGCACGCCTACCGCGAGTTGCTGAATCAAGGCGTCTCGCGGCGGGAGCAGATGGAGTTCACCGATGCCGTGCTGCGTGGCCGCCCGCTGGGCAGCGAGAGCTTCCTGAAGCCGCTGGCCGTCGACCATCCAGCGGTCGTGGTGCAGCGGCCGCGTGGGCGTCCACGAAAGGCGCCCAATTTGGTGCAGAACAGTGAATCCGCTCCTTGATTTGAGTATGCCCCCAATTAATTTGCATCAAGTTGGTGATGCAATTTAATTTGACTCTGACCCCATTTTAATCAAGTTGCCGCGATTGTTGCGCTGCAGTACGCTTCCGGCCTGTTGTGATCCAGGAGGCCGCCATGAGCCATGCCGCGCAGATTCAGTCCGAAATTCAAGATCTGGCCGAGCATGGCCTGTATCGGTCATCCAACGAGAAGGACGCGTGCGGCCTGGGATTCGTGGCTCACATCAAGGGCCAGAAGGCGCACAACATCGTCCAGCAGGGTCTGAAGATCCTGGAGAACCTGGACCACCGGGGTGCCGTTGGCGCCGATGCGCTGATGGGCGACGGCGCCGGCATCCTGATCCAGATTCCGGACGAGTACTACCGCGAGGAAATGGCCAAGCAGGGCATCAACCTGCCGGCGCCCGGCGAGTACGGCGTGGGCATGATCTTCCTGCCCAAGGAAGCCGCCTCCCGCCTCGCCTGCGAACAGGAACTGGCCCGCGCGATCAAGGCCGAGGGCCAGGTCTTGATCGGCTGGCGCGACGTGCCGGTGGACCGCGACATGCCCATGTCGCCCACGGTGCGCGAGAAGGAGCCGGTGATCCGCCAGATTTTCATCGGCCGCGGCCCGGACACCATCGTCCCCGACGCGCTGGAACGCAAGCTTTACGTCATCCGCAAGACCGCCTCCAGCGCCATCCAGGCGCTCAAGCTCACGCACAGCCGCGAGTACTACGTGCCGTCGATGAGCTGCCGCACGGTCATCTACAAGGGCCTGCTGCTGGCCGATCAGGTCGGCAAGTACTACCAGGACCTGGCCGACCCGCGCGTCACGTCCGCCATCGCGCTGGTGCACCAGCGCTTCTCCACCAACACCTTCCCCGAGTGGCCGCTGGCCCACCCGTACCGCATGGTCTGCCACAACGGCGAGATCAACACGGTCAAGGGCAACTTCAACTGGATGCGCGCCCGCGAAGGCGTCATGAAGTCGCCGGTGCTGGGTGACGACTTGAAGAAGCTCTATCCCATCAGCTTCGAGCATCAGTCCGACACGGCCACCTTCGACAACGCCATCGAGCTGCTGACGATGAGCGGTTACCCGCTTGCGCATGCGGCCATGATGATGATCCCGGAAGCCTGGGAGCAGCACGAAGGCATGGACGAGCGCCGCCGCGCGTTCTACGAGTACCACGCCGCGATGATGGAGCCGTGGGACGGCCCCGCCGCGATGGCCTTCACCGACGGCCGCCAAGTCTGCGCCGCGCTGGACCGCAACGGCCTGCGCCCGGCCCGCTACTGCATCACCGATGACGACCTCGTCGTCATGGCCTCCGAGTCGGGCGTGCTGCCCATCCCGGAAAGCAAGATCGTCAAGAAGTGGCGCCTGCAGCCCGGCAAGATGTTCCTCATCGACCTGGAGCAGGGCCGCATCATCGATGACGAGGAACTGAAGAACCAGTTCGCCAACGCGCGGCCCTACCGCCAGTGGATCGAAAACGTCCGCGTCAAGCTGGACGACATCGCCGTTCCCGACGACGTGCGCCCGAGCTTCGCGACGCCGCTGCTGGAGCGCCAGCAAGCCTTCGGCACCACGCAGGAAGACATCAAGTTTCTGCTGGCGCCCATGGCCGCCAACGGCGAGGAGGGCATCGGCTCCATGGGCAACGACTCGCCGCTGGCGGTGCTGTCCAACAAGAACAAGCCGCTGTACAGCTACTTCAAGCAGCTGTTCGCCCAGGTCACGAACCCGCCGATCGACCCGATCCGCGAGAACATCGTGATGTCGCTCAATAGCTTCATCGGTCCCAAGCCCAACCTGCTGGACATCAACGCGGTCAATCCGCCGATGCGCCTGGAAGTCAGTCAGCCCGTGCTGGACTTCGACGACATGGCCCGCCTGCGCGGCATCGAGGCCCACACCGGCGGCAAGTTCAAGCCCAGCGAGCTGGACATCACCTACCCGCGCGAATGGGGCCGTGAAGGCGTCGAGGCACAGCTGGCCTCGCTGTGCGCCTCCGCCGTAGACGCGATCAAGACCGGCCACAACATCCTCATCATCACGGACCGCCACGTCAGCGCCGACCGCGTCGCGATTCCCGCGCTGCTGGCCCTGTCCGCCGTCCATCACCACCTGGTGCGTGAAGGTCTGCGCACGACGGCCGGCCTGGTCGTCGAGACCGGTAGCGCCCGTGAGGTGCACCATTTCGCCGTGCTGGCCGGCTACGGCGCCGAAGCCGTCCATCCGTATCTGGCGCTCGAGACGCTGGAAGCGATGAAGGACGAGCTGCCGGCCAAGCTGAGCGCCGAGCAAGCTCGCTACAACTACATCAAGGCCGTGGGCAAGGGTCTGTCCAAGATCATGTCCAAGATGGGCATCTCGACCTATATGTCCTATTGCGGTGCGCAGATCTTCGAGGCCATCGGCCTGAAGGCGGACTTCGTCGAGAAGTACTTCCGCGGCACGGCCACCCAGGTGGGCGGCATCGGCGTGTTCGAGGTGGCCGAGGAAGGCATCCGCATGCACGAAGGCGCCTTCGGCGACGACCCGTTGCTGGAGAGCATGCTGGACGCCGGCGGCGAGTACGCCTGGCGCACCCGCGGCGAAGACCACATGTGGACGCCCGACGCCATCGCCAAGCTGCAGCACAGCTCGCGCAGCGGCAAGTTCGAGACGTACAAGGAATACGCGCAGATCATCAACGACCAGAGCAAGCGCCACATGACGCTGCGCGGTCTGTTCGAGTTCAAGTTCGACCCCGCCAAGGCCGTGCCGCTGGAAGAGGTCGAGTCGGCCGCCGAGATCGTCAAGCGCTTCGCCACCGGCGCCATGTCGCTGGGCTCCATCTCCACCGAAGCCCACGCCACGCTGGCCGTCGCGATGAACCGCATCGGCGGCAAGAGCAACACGGGCGAGGGCGGCGAAGACCCGGCCCGCTACCGCAATGAGTTGAAGGGCATCAAGATCGTCGGCGGCAGCAAGGTCGGCGACGTGCTGGGCCACAAGATCATGGAGGCCGACTACGAGCTGCAAGAAGGCGACTCGCTGCGCTCCAAGATCAAGCAGGTCGCGTCGGGCCGCTTCGGTGTCACGACCGAATACCTAGTCAGCGCCGACCAGATCCAGATCAAGATGGCCCAGGGCGCCAAGCCCGGCGAGGGCGGCCAGCTGCCCGGCGGCAAGGTCTCCGAATACATCGGCTTCCTGCGCCACTCCGTGCCGGGCGTGGGCCTCATCAGCCCGCCGCCGCACCACGACATCTACTCCATCGAAGACCTGGCGCAGCTCATCCACGACCTGAAGAACGTCAACCCGCAGGCCGACGTGTCGGTCAAGCTGGTGTCGGAAGTGGGCGTGGGCACCATCGCCACCGGCGTGGCCAAGTGCAAGGCCGACCACATCGTCATCGCCGGCCACGACGGCGGCACGGGCGCCTCGCCCTGGTCGTCCATCAAGCACTGCGGCACGCCGTGGGAGCTGGGCCTGGCCGAGACGCAGCAGACGCTGGTCGTCAATCGCCTGCGCGGCCGTGTGCGCGTGCAGGCCGACGGCCAGATGAAGACCGGCCGCGACGTCGTCATCGGCGCGCTGCTGGGCGCCGACGAGTTCGGCTTCGCCACCGCGCCGCTGGTGGCCGAAGGCTGCATCATGATGCGCAAGTGCCACCTGAACACCTGCCCGGTGGGCGTGGCCACGCAGGACCCGGTGCTGCGCAAGAAGTTCACCGGCCGCCCCGAGCACGTCGTCAACTACTTCTTCTTCGTCGCTGAAGAGGCGCGCCAGATCATGGCCCAGCTCGGCGTGCGCAAATTCGACGAACTGATCGGCCGCAGCGACTGGCTGGATACCAAGAAGGCCATTTCGCACTGGAAGGCCAAGGGCCTGGAGTTCGGCCGCATCTTCCACCGCCCGAACGTGCCGGCCGACGTGGCCCGCATCCACAACGACGTGCAGGACCACGGCCTGGACCGCGCGCTCGACGTGAAGCTCATCGAGAAGTGCCTGCCCGCCTTCGACAAGGGCGAGAAGGTGCAGTTCATGCAGGAAGTGACCAACGTGCGCCGCTCGGTCGGTGCGCGCCTGTCCGGTGAGCTGATCCGCCGCAAGCCCGAGGGCCTGCCCGACCACACCATCTTCATCCAGATGGAAGGCACGGGCGGCCAGAGCTTCGGCGCCTTCCTGGCGCAGGGCATCACGTTCTATCTGATCGGTGACGCCAACGACTACACCGGCAAGGGCCTGTCGGGCGGCCGCATCGTCGTGCGCCCCAGCATCGACTTCCGCGGCGACGCGACGAAGAACATCATCGTCGGCAACACCGCGCTGATCGGCGCGACGCGCGGCGAGGCTTTCTACCGCGGCGTGGCGGGCGAGCGCTTCGCGGTGCGCCTGTCGGGTGCCACGGCGGTCGTCGAGGGCACGGGCGACCACGGCTGCGAGTACATGACCGGCGGCACCGTCGCCGTGCTGGGCAAGACCGGCCGCAACTTCGCCGCCGGCATGAGCGGTGGCATCGCCTACGTGTACGACGAGGACGGTCACTTCGCCAAGCGCTGCAACACCAGCATGGTCACGCTGGAGAAGCTGCAGACCGCGCAGGAGCAAGAGGCGCAAGTCGACAAGGCCATCTGGCACCGCGTCAAGGGTGTGGACGGCGTGGACCGCGAGGCCCAGACCGACGAAGCCATCCTGAAGAAGCTGCTGGAAGACCACCACCGCTGGACCGGCAGCCAGCGTGCGCGCGACATCCTCGACCACTGGGCCGAGGCGCGCACCAAGTTCATCAAGGTGTTCCCGAACGAATACCGCCGCGCGCTGGGCGAACTGAACGCCGCCAAGGAAACCGCACAAACCATCGCTCAGGCCAAGTCGCCTGTTGCGGCCAAGGTCTAAGGAGAAGAAGCATGGGGAAAGTCACCGGCTTCATGGAGTACGAGCGCCTGGAAGAGGGCTACGAGCCCGTCACCGCTCGCGTCAAGAACTACAAGGAATTCGTCATCGCGCTGAACGTTGACCAGGCCAAGCAGCAGGGTGCCCGCTGCATGGACTGCGGTACGCCGTTCTGCAACAACGGCTGCCCGGTCAACAACATCATTCCGGACTTCAACGACCTGGTCTACAAGGGCCGGCCGGAAGACTGGAAGAACGCGATCGCGGTGCTGCACAGCACCAACAACTTTCCCGAGTTCACCGGTCGCATCTGCCCCGCGCCCTGCGAGGCGGCCTGCACGCTGAACGTCAACGACGACGCGGTGGGCATCAAGTCCATCGAGCACGCCATCATCGACCGCGCCTGGGCCGAGGGCTGGGTCAAGGCCCAGCCGGCCAAGCTGCAGACGGGCAAGAAGGTCGCCATCGTCGGCGGTGGCCCCGCCGGCCTGGCGGCCGCGCAGCAGTTGGCGCGTGTGGGCCACAGCGTCACCGTGTTCGAAAAGAACGACCGCGTGGGCGGCCTGCTGCGCTACGGCATCCCGGACTTCAAGATGGAGAAGTCCCACATCGACCGTCGCGTCGAGCAGATGAAGGCCGAGGGCGTCGAGTTCCGCACCGGCGTGCTGGTCGCCGCGCTGCCCGAGGGTTCCAAGGTCACCAACTGGGCCAAGGAAACCATCTCCGCCGACGAGCTGAAGAGCCAGTTCGACGCCGTGCTGCTGACTGGCGGCGCCGAGCAGTCGCGCGACCTGCCCGTGCCGGGCCGCGACCTGGCTGGTGTGCACTTCGCGATGGAGTTCCTGCCGCAGCAGAACAAGGTCAACGCCGGTGACAAGCTGAAGAATCAGATCCGCGCCGACGGCAAGCACGTCGTCGTCATCGGCGGCGGCGACACCGGCAGCGACTGCGTCGGCACCAGCAACCGCCACGGCGCCAAGAGCGTCGTGCAGTTCGAGCTGATGCCCCAGCCGCCCGAAGTTGAAGACCGCCCGCTGACCTGGCCCTACTGGCCCATCAAGCTGCGCACCTCGTCCAGCCACGAAGAGGGCTGCGAGCGCGAGTTCGCCATCGCCACCAAGGAGTTCCTGGGCGAGAAGGGCAAGCTGACCGGCGTGAAGACCGTGCGCCTGCAATGGCAAGGCGGCAAGATGACCGAGGTCGAAGGCAGCGAGCAGATCCTGAAGGCCGACCTGGCCTTCCTGGCGATGGGCTTCGTGTCGCCGGTGGCCACCATCCTGGATGCCTTCGGCGTCGACAAGGATGCGCGCGGCAACGGCAAGGCCAGCACGGAAGGCGGCAACGCCTACAAGACCAACGTCGACAAGGTCTTCGCCGCCGGCGACATGCGCCGCGGCCAGAGCCTGGTGGTCTGGGCCATCCGCGAAGGCCGCCAAGCCGCTCGCGCGGTGGACGAATTCCTGATGGGCTCGACGACGCTGCCGCGCTGAGCGGCGCCGCGATCAGCGCGCGGGCAGGGCCTGCGCGCTGTCGTCCGGGTTGGTGAGACAGCGTGTCGGGCCGTCCGTGCGCCAAGACCAGGTCGGTGAGCGCTGCTCAGGCCTGAAGTCCAGCTGCAGGCAATGGTGGCGCTCGGCGTCGCCTGCTGCGGTGAACCGGGCGTCCGCCACGGCCCTGCGGCCCAGCTTCTCGAACGCCGCCGGGGCTTCGGCCGGCCACATGGCGGTGGCGATCTCCTGGATCTGTCCGGCGCTTCCGACGCTGACATGCACACGCACCTGGACGCCGCCATCGGGCAGGGCGGCATCCGGGAATGGGAGCTGCGGCGGAGCGTCGTCGAACGTGGGCGGTGTGCTGTCGGCTTCGGCGGCCCGCGGCAGTTCCGAGGCAGCGGGCTGAGGCGCGGCTGCAGCCGGCACGACGGCTTGCGCCTCCAATGCAGTCTCAGGCTCGGGAATGGCGGCGTGAACCGTTGGCGCTGGCGCCACCAGGTTGAAGCGGAGCAAAGTCTGCGGCCCAGCCGAAGCAGTCGGGGGCGCCTTGCCGCCGGACTTCACTGGCGGAGCCAGCAGCGCGGAGTGGCCGAGCACGGCAAGCAGCGCGCAGAAGACCACTGCTCTCGGCAGGGCCGGGCCGGTCGGCGAGGGGGTCAATCCTGCAGTAGATCCCGCCATGACACGCGGCGCGTGGGCTTGATGGTGGGGTCGAAAGGCAGGGGCAACTGCTTTTCCTCGCCGTTTTCCAGCGTGACGATGCCGGTGACCTTGCCGGTGGGATCCTTGACGGGCTCAAGCGTCGTCGAGCGTGCATCGGCAATCACCGTGGTTTGCGCCGCGCCGGTCCTGTAGTCGAAATAGTTGGCCCAGCTGGTGCCGCCAGGCTTGCACTGGCTGCTCGATCCAATCACGTTGGAAATCACCACGAGCGTACCGAGTACCAGCACGGGGTCACCGTAGACGCGCTCGCTGATGATCGGCAGGTCGACATACCAGCCGCCATCCGTGGCCAGGTTCACGGCATTGACGGACGTGGTGGTGCGGATGGGCTTGCCGGCCTCGCACCACCTGGTGCCCGACGCGCAAGTGCCGTTCACCAACGTCTGCTTGACAAAATTGCCGCTGGCACGCACTTCGCCGTGGCCGGTGGCGCCAAGATCATCCTTGATCGCATAAACGCTCTGCACAGTAGTGTCGCTGGAGTCGGTCTCACCCAGGAAGCGCCCTGTGGCGACGTAGACCATTGCCTTGCGATTGGCCTCGCCCAGTTCTGGCCGCGTCGTGACCGGCTGTGTCTGGTTGGACGCGTTCTTCAGCACTCCCAGCAACATGGCGTCATAACCGGCCACACCGACAGTGTTGTTGATATCGAACCGCCAAACGTTGCCCAGGTTGTCTCCCCCATAAACGCGCTCGATGGTGTTGTCCAGCGAGGACTTCTCGACCCAGCCACGGATCTGGCCCAGACCCGCTGGCGTCGCGGTGCTGCCCGCGCTGGTTGCGATGCCTACACCGCCACCTCCGCTGCTGATGCCGGCGATGGGCACGCCGGTGGCCGCGTTCAGCACGAACAGGCGGCCCTTGCCGTCGCCGGGGCTCACGTTGTTGTAGCCCGAAGGTACGACCACGACCCAGGTGCCGTCGCGCAACTTGCCGATTTCAGGCTTGCCGAAGGTCAGGCCCAGGTTGTCATTGGTGAACTCCCACATGGCCTTGGGTGCCGCCGGATCCGTGATGTCCAATGCGTAGTAGGCCCGCCCACCAGCGCCCAGGCCGCCCACCAGGATGGTGCGCCATTCGGTGCCTACCTTGACGTCCTGCACCAGTGGCGTGGCGTCGACGAAGTACTGGTGCTTGATGGCGTAGTCCTTGTCCGCCAGCTTGTAAAGATTGGGCAACACCGCTGTGGGCACATAGGCCCAGACTTCTTCCCCCGTGTCGGCATTGAAGGCGTGCAGCATGCCGTCATTGGCGCCGACATAGACCATGCCTTGTCGTGCGCGGCCATTGAAGTCGGCGTAGCCCTCATCCGCGTACTTCACCAACTGCTGCTTCACATAGACGGCTTCAGAGTTGACGATGTCGCCCAGCAGATGCACGCGCTGGCGGAAATACTTGGTGGCGTCGGTGCCCTCATTCGTCCGTACGCCGCGCAGGAAGCTGACCAGCGGTTCACCGGGGGCAGCATCCTGGTCCGTCGTCGACAGGCAGGTGGGCGGGCCGCTGCAGAACTGGCTCAGCGAGCGGCCCGTCGTCGTGATCCAGGTCTTCTCGAAGTAGGCCTTCTCGGTGGCGCTCATCTCCCCCCAGGCGAAAGGCTTCAGCTTGGTGGAAGAACTGGCCGAGAACATGAAGATGTTGCGCGAGGTCTTCGCATCAAGCAGCGGCCGCGCCTCCCACAGCGTCGTGTCCAACGTGCCCGTGTCGATGTTGATGGCCTTGGCGATGAGCTCACCGTGCCACTCCGCCGACTTGAACCGTGACAGGAACACGAAGTTATCGGTTGCGGTGATGTTGGGGTTGCTGGTGGCGGCCGCAGCGGCGGCGGCCACACGGCCGCCGATGGAGTTCAGTGCTGAGGACAGGCCTTCCTGCAGCGCCGTCGGACTGGCGGCGCTGAAATAGGTTCCGCCCCCGTTCACGGCGGCGTGCCACATGTCGTCCACAGCGGTCAGCGTGTTGCTGACGGGTATCGGCCAGTTGCACACGCCGCTGGTCTGCCAGCTGCAGACACCGGCACCGGGGTTCGCGGTCTCGCCGTTCTTCACCGCATTGAAGTCGGGGGCGCCGGCGCTGAGGTAGTTCTTCTGGAACTGCATGTAGCCCGACACACCCAGGCCCAGCGTGAAGGTCATCATCGTCTGCGCGCGGTTCAGCTCATCGTCGTTGCCGCAGACGTCGGCGCCCGTACCGCTGCCGCTGATGCAGGTGCCGCTTCCGCTGGTGCCGGTGCGCAGGTCGTTGTTCTTGTAGTAATAGGCCACGTCGGCCAACGTGTTGCTCGTGGCGTTGCCGTCCAGCATCGGCCGCTCGACGTCCGTGCCCGAGTCCAGGTCTCCGATGGCGGTGGAGCCATCCTTGCGGGTTGGCGTAGAGGTCTCGTTCCAGAACCCGTCGGTCGACAGGATCGCGACATTCTTCTGGCACGAGTACTGCATCGGATCCTTGACCGTCACGCCGTGCAGCGATGTGCCGTTGTAGGCGCCTGCAAACAGCCGGCCGGCCTTGGACAGCGCGGTGCGCAGCGGCGTCGAATTACCGGTTTCGGCGGCAAACAGCTTGGCGAACCAGTTCGAGCGCTGTGACGTCTCGAACGTTTCGAGGTTGAGGAGATCTCGGCCCGTGTTGTTGTTGATGCTCATGTAGCCCATGCGACGATTGGAACCAACGTCGTTGAACGCCAGCGAGGCCGCGGACTTCATGGTCTGCATGCGCGAGTGGTAGTAGGTCCACCAGTTCGCGAAGTTCGTCATTTCTTCGTCATAGGTGCAGGTGCTTCCCGCGCAGTCCTTGCGATTCGCGCCCTTCGGGAAGGTCTTGCCCGACATGATCTCAACGCGCTCGAAGCGGCCGGCGTAGGTGCCGGCCTCGGTGGTCACCGGCGCTGCGTAATCGCTGCCGAAAGGACCGGCGCCAGTGGTGGGGGTGAACGTGCAGGTCGAACCGGACACCGTGGTCAGCGTCGCGTAGCCGCCCGCGAGATCACCCGCGGAAACCGGGGCGGTAATCGTCAGCGTTCGGCTGCTTCGCGCGATCGTCCAGCCGGTGCCGGTCCTGAACTGGCTCGCGATGAAGCTTGCCAGCGTCGACGAGCTGTTAGTGCGGTCGGTGGCGCCGGTCAGCATCTCGACGCCGCCGATCTTCAGCGATCCGACGCCAGTGGTCCGGCTTCCGCTGCAACCGCTGACGGTCATGGTAAAGCTCATCGACGAGCCGCGACCAGGCGAACCGGCAACGCCTGCTGTGAAGAACTTGGTCGGAAAGCGAGCATGCCGGAACACATCGGTGCGCGTGGCCTGGCAGGCGTTGGCGACCGGCGATGCGGCACGGGCATTCGCGTCTGAATTGCACCAGCGCACGGGGGCCGGGATAGTGAACGCGCCGGCTGCTGCCGGACGGCAGTCGCGCAAGTCGACACTGGAGCAGTACTCTGCCGTGTGGATCCTGTAATAGTGCGGACCGAACGTGCGTGCCTCCGTGGTGGCGGCGTCAGGTGCGCCGGTGGCGACCCGTCCGCTGCCGGTGGCCTGCACCGCGCGGAATGTCGTGTAGGCCTTGCCCCCCACCGTGCCCGGCAGCACGTAGTTGTCGTTGCGCAGGCAGTCCGAATAGCTGGTGTCGGTGCACCATTCGGTGTCGGGGAACTGCGTCGTCAGATCAATCGTGTAGATGTTCTGAATGTTGTACGCGTCGTTGCGCACCAGGGTCCAGCCGCCCGTGGCGCCGCGAGTCTGGCTGGCCCACGAGGTGCCATCCGAACGCACCGGTGGCTTGTACAGCGTGTTGGGGTCGTATGCGAGGCCGTTGAAGCCATAGGCCAGGAACGGTGCTTGGCCGCGAGATGTGCCGAACGGCGGCGCACTCAAGTAGCAAGCCGCGGAGCTGTTGCCGTTGATGCAGCAGGTGTTGGCGAAGTTGCCGCTGTTGGTCGGTGTGGCACCTGTGCTGCGGCACAGCTTGGGGTCGGGGTCGCCGTCGCCGTTCACGTGATCGGGCAGGAAGTCAAAATTCATCGAGCCCGAGTCGTCGAGGATGAACAGCACGTTGGCCCGCACCGCGTCAGGGTTGGCAACGATCAGCGGATGCTGCGAGATGTCGGTCATCGCGGCGCTGGCGGGCAAGGCCAGTGGCGCCGCGAGCAACAGTGCAACGAGGTGGGTGGTGCGGAACATCATGTGATCCTCTTGCATGGAGGGCCCGGTCAAATGGAGACCACGGCCTGAATGAAGCTGGTGGCGTTGCGCGGCCCTTGCACGCGCACGGTGATGCGGTAATACACGGAAGTGGCAATTTCTAACTTTGGATCGGCGCCCTTGCTGCAGCCGTCGCACGTGAGCTCGTCCGGTGATGCCTCGCAATTGGCACCGTCAGGCCGGCCCTCAGCGCTGCAGAGGCGATGAATGGCAAAAGCCACGTTGTTGCCCGTGGCATCCGTGCCAAGGTCGTTGACGCGATTGCCGGCGACAAGCGTCTGCCAGAAGTTCTCCCAGCTTTGGCCTACGCCAGGTTCGGCGCGCGTGGCGCTGTAGTGGTAGGCGGCGGACCCGGCGCCTTTGACGGCATGCCTGTAGAGCACCTCCGACGGGATCGGCGCCGCACTGGCGGCTCCGCCAGGGGCGGGGACGGTGGCGCGTGCCTGCTGCTCCAACCAGGCGACCGCACGCTCCACTCCCACTTCGGCGGCCTGCACTGCAGATTGCTGGTAGGCAAGATTGCCGGCGACGCGGTTGCTGGCGAACACGCCACGCATCAGCCCAACTGCCGCCAATGACAGTGCCGCCAGCACGATGAGCGCCAACACGAGCACGAGGCCGCGCTGAGGGGGGCGGTGAAGATGTGTGTTCATGGGCATGGTGAAAACACCGGTTCGGAGGCGGCCGGGGCGTTGCGCAGCGGTACCGTGGTTTCGAAGGTCTTGTAGCGGTAGCGCTGCCAGTCGGCGCCCGGCGGTGTCAACGGCGCGGATGCGCCGCCCGACCAACTCGGAGCGCTGGCCGTCACGTCAGCGGTGTCCGGCTGGCGGCTGCGTGCCACGATGGCCAGGCGCACGCCCACGACGCGTTCCCAGCCGCAGCCCGCCGGCACGATGCCGGTGGGCGTGGTGGTGTCATAGGCATCGACAAAGCCATCCCGCGGCACGGTGGTGTCACGCGCGTACTCCGCGCGCAGGCCGACCACGCTATCAGCCACCTCGTTCCAGTTCGCTGCAGCGACACTGGCGCAGTTCTGTGCCGTGAAGTCGCATACGGTCAGCCGGTTGTTGCGCACGGCATAGGCCAGGAAGCGCGGCGCGCGGCCGAGGTTGTAGAGCACGCCGTTGGAGGAACCAGCGACGCCGAGGGCGACTGTGACGCTCGAAGGCGTGGGATCGCCGGCGACGCTGGTCAGCGTCAGATTGCAGGGCGCGGCCCGGGTCTGCGGCGTGGCGACCACTCGCTGGCCAGGGCGGTAGGAGAGCGAGCCGGGCACTACATAGGTAGCCGGGCCAGGCTGAGTGCCGATCAGTCCGCCCTCAGGCGATCCCCAGCCATCGCCATAAGAAATGACGATGGTGTCGGTGTTGTCGTCGCCTTCGGCCACGACGTCGGTGGGCGGGTTGATGATGACAGGCGCCAAGCTGCGAATGTTGCGGCCACCGCCCAGGTCCAACTGACACATCAGCAGTCGGGGCGACATCAGCCCCTGGCCGGCCTGGCGCAGTTCGCGCTGCAGCAGGCTCAGTGCGATGGCGCCCGTGGTCTGCGCGTCGTCGCCGCCGCTGGTCGTGCGGCGTTGACCTTCCGAGACACGGAATACCTGTGTCACGACCAGCACCGCCGCCATCGCGACGACGATGCCTACCAGCAGTTCGACCAGGCTGAAGCCGCGAACCCGCAACAAGGTGGAGTGCTGTGGCTTCATCGGATTTCGTTGGTCAGCACGATGTTGTGGGCGGGATCCGCGGCGGGCTCGCCAGGCGCCTTCCAGCGCATGGTGACCGTCACGCGGGTACTGGAGGACAACCCGGTGGCAGGTGCGCTGGCTCCGGCCACGATGGCATTGAGCGGTGCCAACTCGACCAACTCGACCGTCGGAGGGTAGGTGTCGGCACCGGGCAACTGCGTGATGACGCGAGACCTCCAAGCCAGGTAGTCGGCGCCACCACCGCCGCTGCTCTTGAAGCGCGTGTTCAGCGTCGCGTAGACATTGCTGGCCAGTCGCATCTGCCCCAGCAGTTCGTTGGCCAGCAGCGTGGCGTCCGCGCGGTACTTGGTATGGCCCGACTGCTTGGCTGCCGCGGCCTGCAGGCCCACCAGGCCCAGCACGCCCAGCGAGAAGATCAGGAGCGCGATCAGCACTTCGAGCA
This sequence comes from Roseateles asaccharophilus, assembly GCF_031458115.1. Taxonomy (GTDB): domain Bacteria; phylum Pseudomonadota; class Gammaproteobacteria; order Burkholderiales; family Burkholderiaceae_C; genus Pelomonas; species Pelomonas asaccharophilus_A. Next base: position 205,527 of record NZ_JAVDXV010000001.1, read on the forward strand.
GCAGCACGCCGCGCTGGCGATGGCGAAATGAGGTCTTCATCAGCAGGCCTGCGGATCGCCGGCGGCGATGCTGGGGTTGCACATACGGACCTGTCCTGCGGGTGAAATGGCGACGCGCAGGCAGGTCACCTTGCCGCCGGCGGCGGCACAGGTGCCACCTCCGGAAGGCGTGATCTCGATATTGATGTTGGCAGCCGCCGCCGCGCCGCCAAGCGGCACCTGCCGCCCCAGGCCGTTGAACACGACCTCATCCGAATCAGAGACGACCTGGACATTTCCTCCGGCTTCGGACGCGGCACGGATCTGCAGGATGCTGGGCGCGACCGTATCGCTGGGAGCCGAGTTGCACTGGTTCACGACCGAGTCCGCATCGGCATCCGCATCCACGACGTCGACCACCCAGTTGGCCGCGCGGGCGTCACGCACGCAATCGGCGCCCAGCGAGGTCGTCAGCTGGAAGCGCACGCGCGTGTTGCGCGTGGTGGCTTCGCTCTTGGCGTACTGCAGTCCGGCGAGCAGGCTTTCAGCCGTGGCGCGTATGCGTGCGCCGGCGATCCACGGGCCGAAGTTGGGCGCCGCCACGGCCATGATGATGGCCATGATGACGACCGCCACCATGACCTCGATGAGGCCCACACCGCGTTGGACGGGTGAGGTCAGCACGTGCCGTCCTTCTTGGTGACCCAGCAGGTGCTGGAGCCCGTCCAGCCAGTGGGGGCGGTGGTGGTCTTGGCGCCGGCCTGGTTGACCGTGTAGGTGAAGCCCGTCATGGAACTCTTGCCCGTGGCGGCCAGCGTGAACCCGGTGGCCGTGGCGGATGTGCAGGCAAAGGTGAAGTACTTGCTGGTCTCGACGTCGTTTCTGCAGCCCGGCGCGTCGGCGTAGGTGCGGTTGTCCAGGAAGAACTGTTCAATCTGCACCTGCTTGGTTGCGAGTGCCGATGTGGCATCCGGGATGCGCCCGCGCGTCACGTACTGGGTGTATTGCGGCACGGCGACCGCCGCCAGGATGGCGACGATGGCCACGGCGATCATCAGCTCGATGAGCGTGAAGCCGTGGATGGCGTTGGGGCGGTGCAGGCGTCGCATGGTGGTATGGGCTGATCAGGTGCTGTGTATTTTGGTGTCGGGTCTCGCCGTGTGGTTACCGCTCGTCGCAGCGCCGCGAACGCTGGTCGCGGCTGGATCGCGATTCGTGAACTGGCTCACGGATGGCGATCCAGGGCGTGGTTTCAAGCGGTTGATGAAGGCAAGCACACGTAACAGCGCTGCTGGGTGCGGTCGACACCTGGCGGGCTTAGGGGGCATTGCTCAAAGCGTCGGCGGGCGACCTCGGTGTTTCCCCTATCATGCGCCCTTCGTTTTCCGCCTGGCTCTAGCCCGAACGCGTGACTTCCCTGGCCGCCTCACCCCCTCTGATCGAACTTCGCGACGTCAGCTGCGGCTATGGCGACCGCGTGATCCTCGATGGCGTCAACCTGAAGCTGGAGCGCGGCAAGGTGCTGGCGCTGATCGGCACGTCGGGCGGCGGCAAGACCACGGTGCTGCGCCTGCTGGGCCGCCAGCTGCGGCCGCTGTCGGGGCAGGTGTTGTTCGACGGCCAGGACCTGGCGCCGCTGGACCTGGCCGGCCTGTACGCCGTGCGCCGGCGCATGGGCATGCTGTTCCAGTTCGGCGCGTTGTTCACCGACCTGTCCGTGTTCGAGAACGTGGCCTTCCCGCTGCGCGAGCACACCGATCTGCCCGAGGCCATGATCCGCGACCTCGTGCTGATGAAGCTGAACGCGGTGGGCCTGCGCGGAGCGCGCGACCTGCTGCCTAGCGAGATCTCCGGCGGCATGGCGCGGCGGGTCGCGCTGGCGCGGGCCATTGCGCTGGATCCCGATCTGGTGCTGTACGACGAGCCCTTTGCCGGCCTGGATCCCATCTCTCTGGGCGTGGCCGCCCGGCTGATCCGTGACCTGAACGACGCGCTGGGGCTGACCAGCGTCATCGTGTCGCACGACCTGCACGAGACCTTCGCGATCGCCGACCACGTCGCGATGGTGGCCAACGGCCGCATCGTGGCCCAGGGCACGCCGGACGAACTGCGCCGCAGCGAGGATCCGCTGGTGCGTCAATTCGTCGGCGCCGAGGCCGATGGGCCCGTGCGCTTCCACCAGCCGGCCAAGCCTGTGGCCGAGGATTTCGGGGTGTCGCCATGAGCGCCGCACGGCCGTCCGAAGGCGCTCAGCTCCCGCTTGGCGGGACAGCGCGTAGCGCGAAGGGTGCATCATGATGGCGCTGGCCACCCGCATCGGCGCCGGCGTGCGCCTCAAACTGGCCGACATCGGCGCGGCGGCGCTGCTGTTCTTCAGCCTGCTGGCGCGCTCGCCCAAGGCGTTGGCGCGCTTCGTCCTCGTGCGCGAGCAGGTTTTCCACCTGGGCAACAAGTCGCTGTCCATCATTGGCGTGTCGGGCCTGTTCGTCGGCTTCGTGCTGGCGCTGCAGGGCTATTACACGCTGCAGCGCTATGGTTCCGCCGAGGCCGTGGGCCTGCTGGTGGCCTTGAGCCTGGTGCGCGAGCTGGGGCCGGTCGTCACGGCGCTGCTGTTCGCGGGCCGGGCCGGCACGTCGCTGACCGCCGAGATCGGTCTGATGAAGGCCGGCGAGCAGCTGACCGCGATGGAGATGATGGCGGTGGACCCGGTGCAGCGCGTGCTGGCGCCGCGCTTCTGGGGTGGTTTTATTGCCATGCCCTTACTTGCGGCAGTCTTCTCGGCGGTGGGCATCATCGGCGGCTGGCTGGTGGCCGTGCCGCTGATCGGTATCGACGCCGGCGCGTTCTGGTCGCAGATGCAGGGCGGCGTAGATGTGTTCAAGGACGTCGGCAACGGCGTCGTGAAGAGCCTGGCCTTCGGCGTGACGGTGACCTTCATCGCGCTGCTGCAAGGCTATGCCTGCCGGCCCACGCCCGAGGGCGTTTCTGCCGCCACCACACGTACCGTGGTGCTGTCGTCCCTGGCCGTGCTGGGCCTGGACTTCATGCTCACCGCGATGATGTTTTCGATTTGATTGGAGTCAGGGAGTACACATGCAAGCCTCTCGACATGACAGCTGGGTGGGCCTGTTCGTGCTGCTGGGCGGCGCGGCCTTGCTCTTCCTGGCGTTGAAGGCCGGGAATCTGCTCAGCCTCAATTTCGACGCGACCTACCAGGTCACGGCGCGGTTCGACAACATCGGAGGGCTCAAGCCCAATGCCGCGGTGAAGAGCGCGGGCGTGGTCGTAGGGCGGGTTGAGTCCATCGCCTTCGACGACAAAACCTTCCAGGCCAAGGTCGTCATCAACTTGAACAAGGCGACGCTGTTCCCCAAGGACAGCTCGGCCAAGATCCTGACGTCGGGCCTGCTGGGCGAGCAGTACATCGGCCTAGAGCCCGGCGCCGACGAGAAGAACCTGGCCGGCGGCGACATCATCCGCCAGACCCAGAGTGCCGTCGTGCTGGAGAACCTGATCGGTCAGTTCATCAACAGCAAGGCGGCCGACATGGGCAGCACCGCCGCGCCGGCCTCGGGAGGCAAGCCATGATGGCCCGCTGGATTCGCACGTTGGCGCTGTTGGCCCTGGTGGCGGGCCTGACCGGCTGCCAGACCGTCAAGGGCGTGGGCTCGCGGGTGGAGCGCGCCGTCGACAAGGTCATGGGCTCCAAGGGCCAGCGCATGGACCCGTGGGAGAACTGGAACCGCAAGGTCTTCGCGTTCAACGAGAAGCTGGACGAGCATGTGCTGAAGCCAGTCGCCACGGCCTATGCCGAACTGGTGCCGTCGCCGGTGCGCACCGGCATCGACAACTTCTTTGGCAACATCGGCGACGCGTGGTCGGCCGTGAACCTGGTGCTGCAGGGCCGTTTCAAATCCGGCGTGGAGCAGGGCATGCGCTTCGCCGTGAACTCGACGCTGGGCCTGGCCGGCGTGCTGGACATCGCCACCGAGGCCGGTCTGGAAAAGAACAGCCAGGACTTCGGCAAGACGCTGGGCCATTGGGGCATGGGCACAGGTGCTTACATCGTCTGGCCGGTGTTCGGCCCGTCGTCGGTGCGGGACTCGCTGGCGCTGCCGCTGGACTGGAAGGCCTCGCCTGCTGTCGTCTTCGACGATGGCAGCAAGAAGGTGTTCATCACGTCGCTGAACGTCATCAACACGCGAGCCAACTTCCTGCGTGCCGGCCAGATGCTGGAAGGCATTGCGCTGGACAAATACACCTTTTACCGGGATGCCTATCTTCAGCGCCGCGGCAGCTTCGATGATGACGACGAGGTCGAGGTGCTGGTGCCTGGCAATGGCGCCTCGGCGCCGGCGGGCGCCGCATCCGCGCCCGGCGATGCCGCCTCGGCACCGGAGGCTGCGGCGTCGGAGCCGACCGTGAAAAAGCCCGCTGATCCCGCTTCCGCGGCTTCGCGGTGAACCAAACCCGGGGCTGGCGCGTTGAGCGACGGTCCTAGTACGGAGAAAGAGATTCCATGACTCTGCTGACTTCCCTGCGCCGCCTGCTGACCGTGGCCACCTTGGGCCTGGGCCTCGTGCACGCCGCCCATGCGGCCGACGCCAGCGCGCCCGACCAACTGATCCGCGGCCTGTCGCTGGAGACCATCGAGGCCGTCAAGGCCGACAAGGACATCCAGGCCGGCAACATCAACAAGATCATTGCCCTGGTGGATGCCAAGGTGATGCCGCATGTGAACTTCCAGCGCATGACGGCGTCCGCCGTGGGCCGTTTCTGGCGCCAGGCCACCCCGGAGCAGCAGACCAAGCTGCAGGCCGAGTTCAAGACGCTGCTGGTGCGCACCTACGCCGGTGCGCTGACGCAGGTGAAGGACCAGACCATCGGCCTGAAGCCGCTGCGCGCGCAACCCACCGACACGGAAGTGGTCGTGCGCACCGAGATCCGCGGCAAGGGCGATCCCATCCAGCTGGACTACCGCCTGGAGAAGAGCGGCGCCGCCTGGAAGATCTATGACGTCAATGTGCTGGGCATCTGGCTGGCGGACCAGTACCGCAACAGCTTTGCCCAGGAGATCGGCGCCAACGGCATCGACGGCCTGATCAAGAGCCTGGCCGACAAGAACGCCAAGGCCGGCCTGCCCAGCAAGAGCTGATCTTGAGCGGCTTGAAGCTGCCCCAGCGGCTGCGAATGGACGGCGCGCGCGCCGCATGGGCGCAGATGTCACCGGCCCTGCGCGCCGAGGCGGCCCAGGTGCTGGCGGCGGCCGGGCGTGAGGTGCGGCTCTCCGCCGCCGGGTTGACCGACTTCGACTCGTCGGCGCTGAGCCTGCTGCTGTCGGCCGCGCGCCAGTGCCGCGAACAGGGCGCCGTGCTCAAGCTGGACGACGCGCCCGACAAGCTGCGTGAGCTGGCCCGCGTGTACGGCGTGGCCGAGTTGTTGTGGGGATCCAGCCCGGCTGCATCAGCCTGAATCACAAAAAGACAAAGCCCGCCGAAAGGCGGGCTTTGTTGTTTCCGGGGGCAGGTCTAGCCTGCGTAGCGCTTCGCGCGCAGGTTCTTCTTGATCTCCTGCAGCGCGGGCCGCAGGTGCGGGCCCAGCTTTAGCGCGACGCCGGTGGTCAGGATGTCCACGGCGATCAGGTGCAGCAGCCGCGACACCATGGGGCTGTAGCGGTCGAAGTCCTCGGGGTGGTCCACCGCCAGCAGGATCTGGCTGGGTCCCAGCGCCAGCTGCGCCAGCGGCGACGCGCTGGCCGTGATGATGATGATGGTCGCACCCTTCTTGCGGGCGATCTCGGCGGCGTCCAGCAGGTCGCGGCTGCGGCCCGAGTTGCTGATGATGACCGCGCAGTCGCCCGGCTGCAGCATCGTGGCGCTCATCAGCTGCACGTGGCCGTCGCTGGTGGCGACGGTGTTCACGCCCAGGCGGAAGAACTTGTGCTGCGCATCCTGCGCGACGATGCCCGAGTTGCCCACGCCGTAGAACTCGATGCGCTTGTTGTGGCGGGCCGAATCGGCCAACGCCTCGATGGCGCGCTCGAACGCATGGCTGGCGGCATCGTTCCGGTAGTGCAGCAGCGCCGCGACTGCGTTGTCAACGACCTTCACGATGATGTCCGAAGGCTTGTCGTCTTCGTCCACCGCGCGGTGCACGAAGGGCACGCCCTCGTTGACGCTGCCGGCCAGCTTCAGCTTGAAGTCGGCCAGGCCGTCGTAGCCGACGCTGCGGCAGAAGCGCACGACGGTGGGCTTGGACACATGGGCCCGGTCGGCCAGCTCGCTGACGGGCAGGCTGGCGAAGCTGCGCGCGTCGGCCAGCAGCAGCTTGGCGACGCGTTGCTCGGCCGGGGGGAGGGCGGGCAGGGCCGCCTTCACTCGCTCCAGGATGCTCATTGCTCTTCTGCCCAGCTGAAACCGTCTCGGGCCACCAGCGCGCTTGCGGCTGCGGGGCCCCAGGAGCCGGCGGAGTAGGGGCGCGGGCCGCTCGCGTCGGCGGCCCAGGCGTCCAGGATGGGCTCGACCCAGCGCCAGGCCTGCTCCTGCTCGTCGCTACGCACGAACAGGTTCAGGCGGCCGGCGATGGCGTCGAGCAGCAGGCGCTCGTAGGCGCCCACGCGCTGCGTGGCGAAGGCCTTGTCGAAGTCCAGGTCCAGGGACACCGGCGTCAGCTGCTCACCGGCGCCCGTGCCCTTCTGGGCCAGCAGTTGCAGCTCCAGGCCGTCCTCGGGCTGCAGCTTGATGACCAGCCGGTTGGCCTGGCCGCCGCCCGGGAAGATCTTGTGCGGCACGGGGCGGAAGTTGATGACGATCTGCGCGTCGCGCTCGGCCAGCCGCTTGCCGGTGCGCAGGTAGAACGGCACGCCGGCCCAGCGCCAGTTGTTGACCTCGGTGCGCAGCGCGACGAAGGTCTCGCAATGGCTGTCCGGCGGCACCTTGACCTCGTCCAGATAGCCCGGCACCGACACGCCCTCGACATTGCCGGCCCGGTACTGGCCGCGCACCACGTCGCGGCCCACGCTCTCGGGCGTGAAGGGCTTCAGCGAGCGCAGCACCTTGAGCTTCTCGTCGCGGATGGCGTCGGCGTCGTTGCTGGAGGGTGGCTCCATCGCGATCATCGTCAGCAGTTGCAGCGCATGGTTCTGGATCATGTCGCGCAGCGCGCCGGTGCCGTCGTAGAACGCGCCGCGCGTGCCCACGCCCAGGCGCTCGGCCAGCGTGATCTGGATGTTGGCGATGCTCTCGCGGCGCCACAGCGGCTCGAACAGCGCATTGCCGAAGCGCAGCGCCATCAGGTTCTGCACCGACGGCTTGCCCAGGTAGTGGTCGATGCGAAAGGCCTGGCTCTCGGCGAACACGCTGCGCACCGCGCGGTTGATCTCCTGCGCGCTGGCCAGGTCGTGGCCCAGCGGCTTCTCCAGCACCACGCGCACCTTGTCGTGGTTCAGGCCCACGGCGCCCAGCTGATGGCAGATGCCGGTGAACAGGTGCGGGCTGGTGGCGAGATACAGCACCACGGTGTCGGCGTTGCGCGCGTCCAGCCAGTCCTTCAACGTCTGGTAGCTGTCCGGCTTGGACAGGTCCATGCACAGGTAGTGGATCAGCGCGGCGAACTTCTCGAACTCCTCGTCGCTGGGGCGCTTGGCGCCATCCACCTCGCGGAAACGCTCCTTCAGCCACTCGCGGTAGCGTTCATCCGTCTGCTCGTCACGCGCGACGGCGAGAATTCGTCCGCCTTCGGGCAACTTGCCGTGCCGGAAGGCCTGGAAGAGCGCGGGCATCAGCTTGCGCCATGTCAGGTCGCCGGTACCGCCAAAGAACACGAGATCGAAGGACATCGGAAGCGTCTCCAGGCCAGGCCCACGCAGGGGGCGCTAACCGTTGTGTAACTAAGTTTCGTGAAATACTATGCAGCAGTTTCTTCGCGGGGTCAATCCGCGATCCGCATGAGGCAGTCCATGAACCAGCTCGACCAGCTCAAAGCCCTGACCACCGTCGTTGCCGACACCGGCAATTTCCTGCAGCTCGCGCAGTTCGCTCCGCGCGACGCGACGACCAACCCTTCGCTGATCCTGAAGGCCGTGCAGTCGCCTGACTACGCGCCGCTGCTGAAGGAGACCGTCGACGCCCACCGCGGCAAGCCGCTGGACGAGATCGTGGACCACGTGCTGGTGCGCTTCGGCCTGGAGATCCTGAAGGTCGTGCCGGGCCGGGTGTCCACCGAGGTCGATGCCCGCCTGTCCTTCGACAAGGCCGCCAGCCTGTCGCGCGCGCGCCGAATCATCGGCCTGTACGAAGCCGCCGGCATCTCGCGCGAGCGCGTGCTGATCAAGCTGGCCTCGACGTGGGAAGGCATCCAGGCCGCCGCCGAACTGGAGCGCGAAGGCATCCGCTGCAACCTCACGCTGCTGTTCGCGTTCGCGCAGGCCGTCGCCTGCGGCGAAGCCAAGGTGCAGCTGATCTCGCCTTTCGTGGGCCGCATCTACGACTGGTACAAGAAGGCTGCCGGCCCGAGCTGGGACGAGGCGGCACAGGCCGGCGTCAACGACCCGGGCGTGAAGTCCGTGACGCAGATCTACGCCTACTTCAAGCAGCACGGCATCAAGACCGAGGTCATGGGCGCGAGCTTCCGCAACATCGGCCAGATCCAGGCGCTGGCCGGCTGCGACCTGCTGACCATCAGCCCCGACCTGCTGGCGCAGCTGCAGGCGACGGACGCCAAGCTCGAGCGCGCGCTGGACCCGGCCAAGGCGCTGAATGTGCCCGCCATCCATCTGGACGAGGCGGCCTTCCGCTTCGCGCTGAACGAGGATGCGATGGCCACCGAGAAGCTGGCCGAGGGCATCCGCCTGTTCGCCGTCGACGCCGGCAAGCTGGACAAGCTGATCGAGGCCGCCTGACATGACGAGCCGCTGCGACCTCTCTCCCGTCTGGGCCGAACTGCAAGCCCACTACGCCGCGAGTGGTCGCGGCTTCGACATCCGCGACGCCTTCAAGACCGATGCGGGCCGCTTCGGTGCGCTGTCGTTCGAGGCGCCCGAGGTCTTCGCCGACCTGTCCAAGAACCGCATCGACGCGCCCACGCTGGCGCTGCTGCTGAAGCTGGCGCGCGACTGCGGGCTGGAAGCCCGCCGCGACGCGCTGCTGCGCGGTGACCCGGTCAACCACACGGAAGGCCGTGCGGTGCTGCACACGACGCTGCGCGCGCCGGCGGGCAGCGATGCGCCGTTCAACGCCGAGGTGCAGGCGTCGCTCGATGCGATGCTGGCCTTTGCCGACAGCGTGCGCCGCGGTGAGCGCGGCCAGATCACCGACGTGGTCCACATCGGCATCGGCGGCAGCGACCTGGGCCCGGCCATGGTCGTCCAGGCGCTGCAGGCCTTTGGTCGCCGTGACCTGAAGCTGCATTTCGTCTCCAACGTCGACGGGCACGACCTCGCGCCCGTGCTGGCCGGTCTGGACGCGAAGCACACGCTGTTCGTCATCGCGTCCAAGACCTTCACGACGCAGGAGACGCTGGCCAACGCGCAGGCCGCCAAGGCTTGGTTCCTGGCCGCCGGTGGCACCGATGTCGCGCGCCATTTCGTCGCGACCAGCAGCAACACGGCGGCCGCCGCGGCCTTCGGCATCGACACGGCCTTCGGCTTCTGGGACTGGGTGGGCGGCCGCTACTCGCTGTGGTCGGTCATCGGCCTGCCCATCGCCGTCGCCGTTGGCGCCGACAACTTCCGCGAACTGCTGGCCGGCGCGCATGCGATGGACCAGCATTTCGCGTCCGCTCCACTGGAGCAGAACCTGCCTGTGCTGCTGGGCCTGATCGACATCTGGTACCGCAATTTCCACGGCTTCACGAGCCGCAGCGTCGCGCCTTACCACCAGGGCCTGCGCCGCTTGCCGGCCTATCTGCAGCAGCTGGAGATGGAAAGCAACGGCAAGGGTGTGGACCTGGACGGCAACGCGTTGTCCATTGGCACGTCGCCCGTCGTGTGGGGCGAGGCCGGCACCAATGGCCAGCATGCCTACTTCCAGATGCTGCACCAGGGCACGGACGTGATTCCCGTCGAGTTCATCGCCGTGAAGCGCCCCAACCATGGCGCCAGCGGCGAGCTGGCCGAGAAACTGGCCGACCAGCACCGCAAGCTGCTGGCCAACTGCCTCGCTCAGAGCCAGGCGCTGATGCAGGGCAAGACGGCCGCCGAGGCGCTGACCGAGAAGGCGCCCACCGCCTCGGCGACGCTGGACCGCGACGTGCTGTCGCGCCACCGCAGCTTCCCGGGCAACCGCCCCAGCACGACGCTGGTGCTGGACGCGCTGACGCCGCGCTCGCTGGGCGCGCTGATCGCGCTGTACGAGCACCGCGTGTTCGTCACCGGCGCGCTGTGGGGCATCAACAGCTTCGACCAGTGGGGCGTGGAGCTGGGCAAGGCGCTGTGCAACCAGTTGCTGCCGCGGCTGGAGAGTGGCGACGCCGCGGGCCTGGATGGCTCCACGGCCGGCCTGTTGCAGCGCCTGACCGCCGCATGAAGATCGTCTTCGACTTCGGTGGCGTGGTGTTCCGCTGGCATCCCGCCAGCTTCCTCGCGCGCGTCCTGCCGCATCGCATCGAGACGCTGGAGCAGGGCGCCCAGGCGGCGGCGATGTTCTTCCAGCAGTACGGCGGCGACTGGGGCCTGTTCGACCAGGGCTTGATTGGCGCGAATGAGGTGGTGCGGCGCATCTCCGCCCGGACCGGCTGGTCGCGCGGCGAGGTGGAGACCGTCGTGCGTGCGGTGCCGGATGAGCTGATGCCTATTCCCGGTACCGTGGTGCTGATCCGCGACCTGAAGGCGGCGGGGCACACGCTGCACTTCCTGTCCAACATGCCCGAGCCTTACGCGGATCACTTGAGCCGGACCTACCCGCTGGAGGAGTGGTTCGAGTCCGGCCTGTTCTCGGGGCGCACGAAGCAGATCAAGCCGGGCGCCGAGATCTTCGCGATGGCCGAGCGGCGCTTCGAGGCCCAGCCTCAGGACCTGCTATTCCTGGACGACCATCCCGCCAACGTCGACGCGGCGCTGGCGCGGGACTGGCAGGCCTTCCTGTTCACCGATGCCGCGAGCGCGCGGCGCGAGCTGGTGTCGCGCCGGCTGCTCAATGCATGACTTCTCCGGGTCCGGATTCGTCCGGATCCTGCGGCGGCGTGGCCGGCACGCGGAAGGACTCGCTGGCCCAAGCGCCCAGGTCGATCTGGCGGCAGCGTTCGCTGCAGAACGGCCGCCAGCGGTTGCTGGGTGCGAACACGCTGTCGCCGCTGCACTGCGGGCAGCGCACGATGCGTTCCTTGGGCTTCGCCTCACTCATGCGCACAACGTCAATTCGAAGCCCGTGTCCTCGGCGGCCAGCTTGAGCCGGCCTTCTTCGTCCTGGCGCATCAGCCGGATGGACACCATCAGGCGATGGCCCGAGATCTCGGGGATGAGACCCAGGCTGGGGTCCAGCCGCATGCGCAGCAGCTGGTAGACGCGGCCGGCGGGCAGGCTCTGCTGGAACTGGCCCGCGGTTGCGGCGACCTTGTGCGGGCTGCCGGCATCGCGCAGCAGGCCCAGCAGCACCTGCAGGGCTTCGGCCAGCGGCATCAGCGACTGCGCCCAACTCATCAAGTCCTTGCGGCGGCGCACCGGCAGCAGTTGCTGCCAGTGGTAGTAGGCCGGCAGGTCGAACTCGCAGGTGCCGCCGGGGATGCTGATGCGGCTGCGTATGCTCATCAGCCAGTCGTTGCTGGTCAGCGCCACGCCGGTCTTGCCGCTCACCGCGTTCAGGCGCTGGAAGGCGCCGTCGATGCGGGCGACGACTTCGTCCAGCCGAGATTCGTCCAGGCCGGGGCTGCCGCGGTAGCTGTTGAACTGGGCCTTGTGCTTGTCCAGTTCCTTGAGCAGGTCGCTCTTCAGGTCAGCGCGTGACGCGACATCCAGGATCTCGAACAGCGTGACCAGCGCGAAGTGGTGATCCAGCGTGGTCTCGCGCGCCATCAGCGCGCCGAAGCGGTCGAACAGGTGTTCGAGGCGGAGCATCGTGCGGATGCTCTCGTTGAACGGATATTCGTACAGGACCAAAGGGTGCCTCGGGATGGACTGCGATCAGGGCGTGGCCATTGTTTCACAGCCCCAGGTAGCGGCCAGGCTACGAACGTTGTGTCTGAGGGTTTCCAGCGTCAGCCCCTCGTTGAAGATGACGGCGTCGGCCGCCGCCCGGCGGGCCTCGCGGCTGGCTTGGGCCGCGAGCGCGCCATCAACGCGTTCACGCGTCCAGCCCGGGCGCTGCAGCACTCGTTCTATCTGTGTCTCCGTGCGGCAGTCGACGACCAGCACGCGCGCGACGCGTGCACGCCAGCGGCCCGACTCGACGAGCAGCGGCACATCGAACACCACCAGGGCGGTGCTCGCGGCATCCGCTTGAGCCAGCGCCTCGGCGGTGATCAGCGGGTGCAGGATGGCTTCCAAGCGGCGCTTCGCATCGCTGTCGGAGAAGGCCAGTGCGCGCATGCGGTCGCGGTCCAGCGCGCCGTCCGCGGTGACGAAGTGGGAGCCGAACTGCTGGGCAATGGCCGGCATGGCCGCGCCGCCAGGCTGCGTCAGGCTGCGCGAGATCGCATCGGTGTCCACGATGGCCGCCCCGGCCTCCCGCAGAAAGCCCGCCACCGTGCTCTTGCCACTGCCGATGCCGCCGGTGAGGCCCACCCTCATCGGGTCATGCCCAGCCCAGCCAGCCCAGCACGGTCTGCTGGCCCGCGAACAGCACCACCAGGCCACCGCCGGCCAGGAAAGGGCCGAACGGGACGTAGCGGCCTTCGCGCAGGCTGGACGACAGCTTCATCAGCACACCCACGACGGCACCGACGGCGGACGCACCCAGGATGACCGGCAGCAGCATGGGCCAGCCCAGCCAGGCGCCCAGCGCAGCCAACAGCTTGAAGTCACCCGGCGCCATGCCGATCTGGCCGCGCAGGCGCTCGTACAGCCAGGCGACGGAGAACAGCGACAGGTAGCCGGCCACCGCGCCTATCAACGCTTTGTCCAGCGGGATGGTCCAGCCCATCAGCGCCGCGATGAGGCCGGCCCACAGCAGCGGCTGGTTGATGACGTCGGGCAGCAGCGTCGTGTCCCAGTCGATCATCGCCAGCGCGATCAGCGCGGCCACGAAACCGCACCACAGCAGCGTGGTCGGCTGGGCACCGAAGCGCCACGACAACGCCGCGAAGGCCAGGCCGGTTACGGCCTCAATGACGGGGTAGCGCGCGGAAATGGGGGCCTTGCAGGCGGCGCATTTGCCGCCCAGGCGCAGCCAGCCGATCAGTGGCAGGTTCTCGTGCCAGCGCAGTTGGTGGCCGCAATGCGGGCAGCGCGAGCGGGGGCGGGAGATGCTCAGCGGCGGCAGTTCCTCGATGCGCGTGCCGTAGGCGTCAACGTCCTTGGCCAGCTTCTCCGTCTGGGCCTGCGACCACTGCGCGACGCGGGCCATCGTGGGCGCGTCGATGAGCTGCGCGGCGGACTCGTGCAGCCATTGCCGTTCCAGCATCTGCGGCAGCCGGTGGATCACGACGTTCAGGAAGCTGCCGATGCACAGGCCCAGAACGCCCAACACCCAGGGCGAGAGCCAGAGGGACCAGTCGATGGAGGCTATGGGCATGGTGTAGGCGCGATGGGGCAGTAAGCGGCGCCGAATCTAACCGCTTTTGACGGTCAGGCCGCCGCGACGCGGGCGTCGCGGCACCAGTTCCTCACACGACCTGGCCCAACTTGAAGATGGGCAGGTACATCGCGACCACGATGCCGCCGATGAGGCCGCCCAGGAAGACGATGATGATGGGCTCCATCAGCGCCGACAGACCCTTCACAGCTTCGTCCACCTCGTCCTCATAGAACTCGGCCGCCTTGGCCAGCATGTGGTCCAGCGAGCCCGACTCTTCGCCAATGGAGGCCATCTGCAGCACCATGGTCGGGAAGATCCCGGTCGTCTGCATCGATGTGGTGAGTGCAGAGCCTGTGGATACGTCCCGTTGGATCTGCTCCGTGGCCTCTGCGAATACGGCATTGCCCGAGGCGCCGCCGACGGAGTCCAGTGCTTCAACCAATGGCACGCCGGCCGCGAACATCGTCGACAAAGTGCGCGTCCAGCGAGCCACGGCGGACTTGTACATCAGGGCCCCGAAGACAGGAATCTTCAGCAAGATGCGGTCCATGCGCTTTTGCATCTTCTCGGACCTCTTCCAGCTCTGGATGAAGAAGTAGACGCCGCCGCCCAGCGCGCCAAAGATGGCCCACCAGTACGCAACGAAGAATTCCGACATCGCGATGACCATCAAAGTCGGTGCGGGCAGGTCGGCGCCGAAGGACTGGAACACGTCCTTGAAAGCCGGCACGACGAAGATCATGATGACCGCGACGACGATGAAGGCGACGACCATGACCGCGATCGGGTAGGTCAGTGCAGACTTGATCTTGTTCTTGATCGCAACCGTCTTCTCCTGGTAAATGGCCAGGCGGTCCAGCAGCGCTTCCAGAATGCCACCTGCTTCGCCGGCTTCGACGAGGTTGCAGTACAGCGCGTCGAAGTACATCGGGTGCTTTCGGAAGGCCGAGGACAGGCTGGTGCCAGTCTCGACATCCTGCCGGATGTCGTTGAGCAGCCGGGTCAGCCGCGGATTGGTGCTGCCTCGGGCGACGATGTCGAAAGACTGCAGCAGAGGCACGCCGGCACGCATCATCGTGGCGATCTGCCGCGTGAAGACCGCGATGTCCTTCTGCTTGATCGATGACCCGCCGCTGGAGCGGCGCTTCTTGACCTTGTTGACGAGGATGCCCTGACGACGCAGCGTGGCGCTGACCATGGCTTCGCCACCCGCGCGCAGTTCGCCCTTGACGATCTTGCCGTTGCGGTCCTTGCCTTCCCACTCGAAGACAAAGTCCTTGACGCCTTTTGCTGCAGCGGTGGCCGTGGCCATGCGATCTCCTCGCGTCTACTTATTCGTTGGTGGCGGACAAGACTTCTTCCAGCGTCGTGACGCCGACTTTCACCTTGATAAGGCCAGACTGGCGCAGGTCACGCACGCCTTCCTTCCTGGCCTGCTCGGCGATGTCCATCGCCGTTCCCTCAGCGAGGATGATGCGCTGGATGTCTTCCGTGATGGGCATCACTTGGTAAAGGCCGACGCGGCCTCTGTAACCGTTTGTGCAATTGCTGCAACCGACGGCGCGATAAGGTTTCCAGCTGCCGTCGAAATCCTCTTCAACAAAGCCGGCCTTGATCAGTGCATCGCGAGGGTAGTCGGCCGGCTGCTTGCAGTTCTCGCACAGCCGACGCACCAGGCGCTGGGCCGTGATCAGCAACACGCTGGATGCGATATTGAACGGTGCCACGCCCATGTTCAGCAGACGCGTCAGCGTCTTGGGTGCGTCGTTGGTGTGCAGCGTGGACATGACCATGTGGCCGGTCTGCGCGGCCTTGATGGCGATGTCGGCGGTTTCCAGGTCGCGGATTTCACCGACCATGATGATGTCCGGATCCTGGCGCAGGAAGGATTTCAGCGCGGCCGAGAAGTTCAGCCCGGCCTTGTCGTTGACGTTGACCTGGTTGATGCCGGGCAGGTTGATTTCGGCCGGATCCTCGACCGTCGAAATGTTGACGCCGGGCTGATTCAGGATGTTCAGGCAGGTGTACAGCGACACCGTCTTGCCGGAGCCTGTCGGGCCCGTCACCAGCACCATGCCGTAAGGGCGGTAGATGGCAGCCAGCAGGCGGTCCTTCTCGATCTTCTCGTAGCCCAGCGCATCGATACCCAGCTTGGCCGAGGACGAATCCAGGATACGGATAACGATCTTTTCGCCGAACAGCGTGGGCAGCGTGCTGACGCGGAAGTCGATGGACTTGCTGCCGAACTTCAGCTTCATGCGTCCGTCTTGAGGGATGCGGCGCTCTGCGATGTCCAGCCGGGAGATGACCTTGATGCGCGATGACAGCTTGTCCTTGATCGCGATCGGCGGCTGGGTGATCTCGCGCAACTCACCGTCGACGCGGAACCGGACGCGATAGTGAAACTCGTAAGGCTCGAAGTGCAGGTCGGACGCGCGCAGGTTGATTGCATCCACCAGCATCTTCTGCAGGAAACGTACGACCGGCGCGTCCTCGACGTCGGCGAGCTCGGCGGCCTCCTGCTGTGGCGTCGCGTCTTCCTCGGCGATGTCGAAGTCAAAGTCGCCGCCGGCAATGCTCTCCAGCGTCTCGGACGCGGTGGCGCCACTGGCCGAGAGCAGCTTGGTCAGCTTGTCATGCTCGACGATGACCCACTCGGGTTGCAGTTGCGTCGCAAACTTGATGCGCTCTATAACCTCGAGATCGGTCGGGTCTGCGCCGCCAACAAACAGTCGGCTACCGCGCCTGGACAGCGCGACCACTTGATATTGCTGCGCCAGCTTCGCGTCGATGACGTTCTGCGGCATGCGCTGCGGGTCCATCGCCGACAGATCCAGCAGCGGCAGCGCCAGCGCGCTGGACAGCGTGTGCGCCAGATCGGCGGGCGACACCTGGCCGCTGGTGATCACCGCATTGACGAAACTGGTCTTCTTGTCGCGAGCCTGCTTGACCAGGTCTTCAGCGGCCTTGGGCTGAAGCTTGCCGGCATGCACAAGCATGCGCGCAACCCCGGAGAGTGCGGACTGGAGCGGCTCGACGAGCGTGGTTTCCACGTGCGGTATGTTGGCGACGACAGACGAAGTCCGTCGATTGTGCCAGTCATGTACACGCCCGGCGGCAAACGATTCCAAGGGATAACGGCAGGATGCCGGTCGCCAAGCGTGGCGTTTGACGCACTCCTTGCGTCGCAGTCGAAGAACCCTCGTCCCGAGGGGAAGACTTGGTCGGGGTGAGAGGATTCGAACCTCCGGCCTCTACGTCCCGAACGTAGCGCTCTACCAGGCTAAGCTACACCCCGATGTCTTCTGCTGTGCGTGACCCTGAGGATTTCAGGAATGTCGCTCAACCGACTGAATTGCGAATTCTAGCAGAGATTCTGTCCACATATTGCGAGGCAGCAGCTTGAGGCTGTCGCTGGCGTGCCGAGCCTCTGTGCGAGCCGCTTCGCGCGTGGACTCGAGGGCGCCGGTGGAGCGCACGATGGCGACGATTTCTTGCAGCTTCTCGAGTTCGCCCTCCTCGATGGCGTGACGCAACAGTGCGCGCTGATCAGGCGTCGCGCGCTCCATCGCGATCAGCAGCGGCAGTGTCGTCTTGCCTTCGCGCAAGTCGTCGCCAATGTTCTTGCCAAGTTCGTGGGTGTCGCCCTCGTAGTCCAGCACATCGTCGATGAGTTGGAAAGAAGTGCCCAGTGCGCGGCCATAGGCGGCACAAGCCTCTTCAACGTCCGGCGATGCGTTGGCCAGCACAGCGCCAAGACGCGCGCTGGCCTCGAACAGCTTGGCGGTCTTGAACCGGATGACGCGCAGATAGCTTTCGACTGTGATGTCCGGGTCGTGCATGTTCATCAACTGCAGGACCTCGCCCTCGGCGATCACATTGGTCGCCTCTGCCAGCACTTCCAGCACACGCATACGGTCAACCGAGACCATCATCTGGAAGGCGCGTGAATACAGAAAGTCGCCGACCAGCACGCTGGCCGCATTGCCGAACAACGCGTTGGCGGTGGGCTTGCCGCGGCGCAGCGACGACTCGTCAACGACGTCGTCGTGCAGCAGCGTGGCCGTGTGGATGAATTCGACAACGGCAGCCAGTTCGAAGCGGGCAGGCTGATCGAATCCCAGCGCATTTGCGAACAGCAGCACGAGCTTGGGCCGCATTCGCTTGCCGCCCGCATGGACGATGTAATGCGCGATCTGGTCGATCAGTGCGACATCGGAACTCAATCGTTTGGCGATGACGCCGTCGACCTGGGCCATTTCTTCGGCCAGCAGGTCGAGAGCCTCGGCAACTTGGGGTGGGGGCGAGGCTGTCTCGACGCGCACTCTGAACTCTCAAGCTAGGGAGATGGGCATTATAGAAACGGCGTTCGCCCCTCTCGGGCCGGCGCCGACGCTGAACGACGCGACGAGGCTTGCACGACCCTGGCTCGGCGGCGCTTGCTGACGAGAATCGCTCAGGGTATACTCGCGGGCTCCTTGCATCTCGTGCGTCCTGCGTTCGGCTTGCGGAGAGAAATAAATCGACAAAAAGGCTCGACGAGAGTGGCTGGCAATGCTGGCCGCGGGAGTTGGGTGAATGCACCCTCAGGGTGCGGAAGGATGAATATGTACGCAGTCATCAAGACTGGCGGCAAGCAATACAAGGTTGCTGCCGGCGAAAAGATCAAGGTCGAGTTGCTCGACGCGGAAGTCGGCGCTGAGGTCACCATCGACCAAGTGCTGGCCATTGGCAGCGGGGATGGTCTGACGGTCGGCGCTCCGCTGGTCGCCGGCGCCACCGTCAGCGCCAAGGTCGTCAGCCACGGCAAGCATGACAAGGTCCGCATCTTCAAGCTGCGCCGTCGCAAGCACTACAAGAAGAGCCAGGGCCATCGCCAGAACTACACCGAGCTGGAAATCAGCGCGGTCAACGGCTGATCCAGTCGTCTTTCGCTAATTTCTAGGAGCTAACTCATGGCACAGAAAAAGGGCGGCGGTTCCACACGGAACGGCCGCGATTCCAAGCCCAAGATGCTGGGCGTCAAGGTCTACGGTGGTCAGGTCGTTTCGGCTGGTTCCATCATCGTGCGTCAGCGCGGCACGCGCTTCCACCCCGGCACCAATGTCGGCATCGGCAAGGACCACACGCTGTTCGCACTGATCGACGGCGAAGTGTCCTTCACGGTCAAGGGCGAGAACAACCGCTCGACCGTCGTCGTGTCCCCCCTGGCCGCTTAATCGCAGGCCATCACGGGCGATTCCATCGCCCGAACTTCCAAGCCCCGGCCAGCCGGGGCTTTGTCATTTCTGAAGTCTGGCCCGCCACACGACGGCGCGACCTGACGCAACCCAGCCATTACGATGGCAGCCCGCCATGAAATTCGTTGACGAAGCCACCATCGATGTCGCCGCCGGTAACGGTGGTGCCGGCTGCGCGAGCTTTCGCCGCGAAAAGTTCATTCCGTTCGGTGGCCCCGACGGTGGCGACGGCGGCAAGGGCGGCAGCGTCTGGGCCGAGGCCGACCGAAATCTCAACACACTGATCGATTACCGCTACGCACGGCGCCACGAGGCACGCAATGGCGAGGCCGGCCGAGGCTCGGACTGCTTCGGCGCCGCCGCCGACGACATCGTGCTGCGCATGCCGGTGGGCACCATCATCACGGACCTCGAAACCGAGTCCGTCATTGGTGAACTGCTGGAGCCGGGCGAGCGCATCCTGCTCTGCAAGGGCGGCGACGGCGGTTTCGGCAACCTGCACTTCAAGACCTCCACGAACCGCGCGCCGCGTCAGAAGACGCCGGGCTGGCCGGGCGAGATCAAGAAGGTGCGCCTGGAATTGCGCGTGCTGGCCGACGTGGGCCTGCTGGGCCAGCCCAATGCGGGCAAATCCACGCTGATCACGGCCGTTTCCAACGCCCGACCCAAGATCGCCGACTACCCGTTCACGACGCTGCACCCTAACCTGGGTGTCGTGCGCGTCGCGCCGGAGAAGAGCTTCGTCGTGGCCGACATACCCGGCCTCATCGAGGGCGCCGCGGAAGGTGCCGGCCTGGGCCACCAGTTCCTGCGTCACCTGCAACGCACGCGCCTGCTGCTGCATGTGGTCGACCTGGCACCCTTCGACCCCGAGGTCGATCCGGTCAAGGAAGCCAAGGCCATCGTCGCGGAGCTGAAGAAGTACGACCCCGAGCTGCACGCCAAGCCGCGTTGGCTGGTGCTCAACAAGCTGGACATGGTGCCCGAGGAAGAGCGCGCCACGCGCGTGAAGGACTTCGTCAAGCGCTACAAGTGGAAGGGCCCGGTCTTCGAGATCTCGGCACTGACCCGCGAGGGCTGCCAGCCGCTGATCCACGCGATTTACGACCACGTCGCCGCCGAGCAGCGCGTCATCGAAGAGCGCGACGTCCGTTTCGATACCCCCGATCCCACCGCATGAGTTTGCTGTCCAGCGCGCGCCGCATCGTTGTCAAAGTCGGTTCCAGCCTCGTCACCAACGAGGGCCGCGGCGTTGATGCCGAGGCGATTGCGAACTGGAGCCGCCAGCTGGCGGCATTGGCGAATGAGGGGCGCGAGCTGGTCATGGTCTCCAGTGGCGCCATCGCCGAGGGCATGAAGCGCCTGGGCTGGGCCACGCGGCCCAAGGAACTGCACGAACTTCAGGCCGCAGCGGCCGTCGGCCAGATGGGCCTCGCGCAGATGTACGAGAGCCAGCTCAGCGCCCACGGCCTGCACAGCGCCCAGGTGCTGCTGACGCATGCCGACCTGGCCGACCGTGAGCGCTACCTGAACGCGCGCTCCACGTTGCTGACTCTGATGGCGCACCGCGTGCTGCCAGTCATCAACGAGAACGACACGGTCGTCAACGACGAGATCAAGTTCGGCGACAACGACACACTGGGTGCGCTGGTGGCCAACCTCGTCGAAGCCGATGCGCTGGTCATCCTGACCGACCAGCGCGGCCTGTACTCCGCCGACCCGCGCAAGGATCCGTCCGCCCGCTTCATCGACACGGCCCAGGCCGGCGACCCGGAGCTGGAGCGCATGGCCGGTGGCGCCGGCTCCAGCATTGGCCGCGGCGGCATGATCACCAAGATCCTCGCCGCCAAACGCGCCGCGGGCAGCGGCGCGGGAACCATCATCGCCTGGGGGCGCGAGCCCGACGTGTTGCTGCGCCTGGCGCGCGGCGAGGCCATCGGCACGGCGCTGCTGGCCGCCACGCCCAAGCTGCAGGCGCGCAAGCAGTGGATGGTGGACCATCTGCAGATGCGCGGTGCGGTCAAGATCGACGCCGGCGCCGTCACCAAGCTGCGCGGTGAAGGCAAGAGCCTGCTGCCCATCGGCGTCACCGAGGTGCAAGGCGACTTCCACCGTGGCGACGTCATCGCCGTGCTGTCACCCGACGGCACCGAGCTGGCGCGCGGCCTGTCCAACTACTCGGGCGCCGAAGCGCGCCTGATCGCGCGCAAGCCGTCAGCGGACTTCGAGTCGCTGCTGGGCTATGCGGCAGAGCCAGAGCTTATCCACCGAGACAATCTGGTGCTCCGGTAGGAGCACCTTCACCCAGTTCAGCTCGTCGGTTCGCCGTCCGGCGGTGTCGACGTCGCTTCCAGCGGCATGGGGCCGCTGTTGCGGCCCTCACCGCGGTGGCTGGGGCGCATGCCGGCACGCAGGTAGCGGTTGTGGTGGTTGATGCGCGGCAGGTAGCGAGCCAGTTCCGTCAGCGCCATCTCGTAGACGCCGCGCTTGAACTCGATGACGGCCTCCAGCGGCACCCAGTACTCGTTCCAACGCCAGGCGTCGAACTCGGGGTGGTCGGTGGCGCGCAGGTTCATGTCGCAGTCGCGACCCATCATCTGCAGCAGGAACCAGATCTGTTTCTGGCCCTTGTAGTGGCCTCGTGCGTCGCGCCGGATGAAGTGCTCGGGCACTTCGTAGCGCAGCCAGTCACGCGTCCTGGCCAGGATGCGCACATGCTCTGGCGTGAGCCCCACTTCTTCGTGGAGCTCTCGGTACATCGCCTGCTCGGGCGTTTCGCCGTGTTTGATGCCCCCTTGCGGGAACTGCCACGAATGCGTCCGGATGCGCTTGCCCCAGAACACCTCGTTGCGCTGGTTGAGCAGGATGATGCCGACGTTGGGGCGGAAGCCTTCACGGTCGAGCATAATCAACCTCGAATCTCTAGTTGGTTCGATTATTGCATCGGGCCGCGGTTGCGGAACCGCCCTGAATAACCCCGAGAGATCGCCTCGTTTTGCCCTGACTTGGCCGGGTTTTCACCCGGCCTTCGTTTTTTGCCACGCCCATGAAAGCCTCCCAGTTCTTCGTCTCCACCCTCAAGGAAGCGCCGGCCGACGCCGAGATCGTCAGCCACAAGCTGATGATGCGCGCGGGCATGATCAAGCGGCTGGGCGCGGGGATCTACAACTACATGCCGATGGGGCTGCGGGTCATCCGCAAGGTCGAGAAGATCATCCGCGAGGAGATGGATGCAGCGGGCGCGGTGGAGTGCCTGATGCCGGTCATCCAGCCCGCCGAGCTGTGGCAGGAGACGGGCCGCTTCGACAAGATGGGCCCCGAGCTGCTGCGCGTGAAGGACCGCCATGGCCGCGACTTCATCGTGCAGCCGACGAGCGAAGAAGTCATCACCGACATCGCGCGCCAGGAGCTGCGCAGCTACCGCCAGCTGCCGAAAAATTTCTATCACATCCAGACCAAGTTCCGCGACGAGCGCCGGCCGCGCTTCGGCCTGATGCGTGGCCGCGAGTTCACGATGAAGGACGCCTACTCCTTCGACCGTGACGTGGACGCCGCTGGCCGCAGCTACGACAACATGTACGCGGCCTACTGCAAGATCTTCGACCGCTTCGGCCTGGAGTACCGCGCCGTGGCCGCGGACACCGGCGCCATCGGCGGCGACCGCTCGCACGAGTTTCAGGTCATTGCCGACACCGGCGAAGACGCCATCATCTACTGCCCCACCAGCGACTACGCCGCCAACATCGAACTGGCCGAGGCGCTTGCGCCGCAGGGCGAACGCGCGGCCGCCGCGCAGGCGCTGACCAAGACGCCCACGCCCGGCAAGGCCACATGCGCCGACGTTGCCGAGTTGCTGGGCCTGCCGCTGGCGCAGACGGTCAAGTCGCTGGTGCTGGCCACCGACGAGACGGACAA
This sequence comes from Roseateles asaccharophilus, assembly GCF_031458115.1. GTDB lineage: Bacteria > Pseudomonadota > Gammaproteobacteria > Burkholderiales > Burkholderiaceae_C > Pelomonas > Pelomonas asaccharophilus_A. Next base: position 228,328 of record NZ_JAVDXV010000001.1, read on the forward strand.
GGAAGGCAACATCGTCAAGAGCCAGGTCTGGCTGCTGCTGGTGCGTGGTGACCACGACCTGAACGAAGTCAAGGCCGGCAAGCTGGAAGGCCTGAAGGGCGGATTCCGCTTCGCGACGGTGGCCGAGATCGAGGCGCGCTTTGGCTGCAAGCCGGGCTACCTGGGCCCCATCGGCGCCAAGGACGTCAAGGTCATCGCCGACCGCACCGTGGCCCACATGGCCGACTTCGTCTGCGGTGCCAACGAGGTGGACTTCCACCTGACCGGCGTGAACTGGGGCCGCGACCTGCCCGAGCCCGATCTGGTGGCCGACATCCGCAACGTTGTCGCTGGCGATCCGTCGCCGGACGGCAAGGGCGTGCTGGCCATCCAGCGTGGCATCGAGGTGGGCCATGTGTTCTATCTCGGCACCAAGTACTCGGCCGCGATGAACGCGACCTTCCTGGACGAGACCGGCAAGCCCAAGCTGATGGAGATGGGCTGCTATGGCATCGGCGTGACGCGCATCCTGGGCGCGGCCATCGAGCAGAACCACGACGCGCGCGGCATCATCTGGCCGGATGCGATCGCGCCGTTCACGGTCGTCATCTGCCCCATCGGCGCGGACCGCAGCGAAGAGGTCAAGGCCGCCGCCGACAAGCTCTACGGCGAACTGAAGGCGCTGGACATCGACGTGCTGCTGGATGATCGTGGCGAGCGCCCGGGCGCGATGTTCGCGGACTGGGAGCTGATCGGCGTGCCGCACCGCGTGGTGCTGGGCGACCGGGGCTTGAAGGAAGGCCAGGTCGAGTACCAGGGCCGACGAGACGAGGCCGCCACCAAGGTGGCCGTGGGCGACGTGGTGGGCCACCTGAAGGGCCTGCTGAAGCTTTGAAGCGCCTGACTCGTCGGTCGGCGGTGCTGGGCCTGCTGGCCGCACCGTTGACGGCGCGGGCCGGTGCCCAGATCGAAGAACCGCTGATCGATTCGGTGCGTTCGGTGCTGAGCAGCGCCATCGCGCAGGCGGCGCCGCCGCGGCCGCGCTTCGACGACGTCGACTCCCGCATGGCCTACCTGCGCTGGCTGGGCACCATGAGCGAGCGGCTGAAGAAGCGCAAGACCGAGGCGCAGATCCGCATCGAGTTCCTCGAGACCGTCTGGTACGAGGCCAAGCGCGCGGGCCTGGAGCCCAGCCTGGTGCTGGGGTTGATCCAGGTGGAGAGCGGCTTTCGCAAGTACGCCATCAGCACGGCCGGCGCGCGCGGCTACATGCAGGTCATGCCGTTCTGGACGCGCAGCATCGGCGACGGCAACGCGGCCAGCCTGTTCCACATGCAGACCAATCTGCGCTTCGGCTGCGTGATCCTGCGCCACTACCTGGACCGCGAGAAGGGCGACCTGTTCCTCGCGCTGGGCCGCTACAACGGCAGCCGCGGCAGGGCCGAGTACCCCAACCTGGTGTTCGGCGCCCGCAGGCAGTGGCTGCTGCCCGGGCAGACGTAAAGCCGGCTTTACAAACATGGCTTCCGGCCGCGGCGGGCGCTGCGGTTAGCCTTGTCGGTTTCGTCCACAAGACAAGCCGCCCATGCCCGCTGCCAAACGCTTCGCGCCTCTGCTTCTCTCCGCGCTGCTCGCCACCGGCCTTGCCGGCGCGCAGGCCAGCGACAACCCGCTGCTGACCGTCAGCCCGCTGCCGCTGCGCTACCCGCAGTTCGACAAGCTCAGGGACGAGCACTTCGCGCCCGCGCTGGACCGCGGCATGGCCGAGCAACTGGCCGAGATCCAGGCCATTGCCGACAACCCCGCCGCGCCGACCTTCGACAACACCATCGTCGCGTGGGAGAAGAGCGGCCGCCTGCTGGCCCGTGCCAACACGCTGCTGTCCAGCCTGGGCGGCGCCGACACCAACCCGGCCCGCCAGCAGCTGCAGAGCGACTACGCCGCCAAGCTGGCCGCGCAGCGCGACGCGGTGCTGCTGAACCCCAAGCTGTTCGCCCGGGTCGAGGCGCTGTACGCCGCCCGCGACAAGGCGGCGCCGAATGCCGAAGCCAAGCGCCTCATCGAACGCTACCGCCGCGACATGGTGCGCGCCGGCGCGCAGCTGAACGACGAGCAGAAGGCGCGCATGAAGGCCATCAACGCCGAGCTGGCGACGCTGGGCGCGCGCTTCAGCCGGGCCGTGCTGGCCGAGGTCAATGACTCGGCCATCGTCGTGGACAGCGCCGAGGAACTGGCCGGCCTCAGCGCTGCGCAGATCGCCGCGGCGGCCGATGCGGCCAAGAAGCGCGGCCTGGAAGGCAAATACCTGCTGACGCTGCTGAACACCACCATCCAGCCGCTGGAGACCGAGCTGCAGAACCGCGCGCTGCGCGAGCGCCTGCACCGCGCATCGGTGGCGCGGGGCAGCCGTGGCAATGCCAACGACACGACGGCCATCGTGGCCCGCGTGATGACGCTGCGCCAGGAACGCGCCGCGCTCCTGGGCTATGCGACGCCGGCCGACTTCGTGCTGGAGGACGAGACCGCCAAGACGCCGGCCGCCGCCACCGCGCTGCTGCGCCAGCTGGCCCCGGCCGCCGTCGCCGCCGCGAAGCAGGAGGCCGCCGAGCTGCAGAAGCTCATCGACGCCGACCAGGCCGCCAAGGGCCAACCCACGTTCGCGCTGCAACCCTGGGACTGGAGCTACTACGCCGAGAAGCTGCGCGCCGCCAAGTACGGCTTCGACGAGGCCCAGCTCAAGCCCTATCTGGAGATCACCAGCGTGCTGGAGCGCGGCGTGTTCTTCGCGGCCCAGCAGCTGTACGGCATCACGTTCAAGCGCCGCGCCGACCTGCCGGTCTACCGCGACGACGTGCGCGTCTATGACGTTTTCGACACCGATGGCAAGCAGCTGTCCATCTTCATCGCCGACCTGTACGCCCGCCCCAGCAAGCGCGGCGGCGCGTGGGCCAACAGCTATGTGAGCCAGAACCCGCTGGAAGGCACGCTGCCGGTCTCGGCCAACCACCTGAACATCCCCAAGCCACCCGCCGGCCAGCCCACGCTGCTGACCTGGGACGAGGTGGAGACGCTGTTCCATGAATTCGGCCACGCGCTGCACGCCATCTTCAACAAGAGCCGCTACCCGAGCCTGGCCCGCACGCCGCGCGACTTCGTCGAGTACCCGTCGCAGGTCAACGAGGTCTGGGCCGACACGCCCAGCGTGCTGGCCAGCTACGCCCGCCATCACCAGACCGGCGAGCCCATGCCGCGCGAGCTGCTGGACAAGGTGTCGCGCGCCAAGCGCTTCAACCAGGGCTACAAGACGCTGTCCTATCTCGGCTCCGCCATCCTGGACCAGCGCCTGCATCAGCTGAAGCCGGGCGAGATGCCCGCAGCCGACGGCATGATGGCCTTCGAAGCCAAGGTGCTGAAGGAGGAGGGCGTTGACTTCGCACCGGTGCCGCCGCGCTACCGCACGCCGTACTTCAGCCACATCATGGGCGGCTACTCGGCCGGCTACTACGCGTACATCTGGAGCGAGGTGCTGGACTCGAACACCGTGGAATGGCTGAAGGCCAACGGCGACCTGAAGCGCGCCAACGGCGACCAGTTGCGCGCCAAGCTGCTGTCGCGCGGCGGCAGCGAGGACGCGATGGTGCTGTTCCGCAACCTCGTCGGCCACGAGCCCAGGATCGAGCCCTTGCTGGAGCGCCGCGGGCTGGTGGTGCAAAAGCCTTGATGAGACGCGCTGTGACGTCGTCGGGCTGAGTGCCCGATGCTGTCATTGGCGCGCTATCTCCGAACTGGGGAATCCGGCTCGGGCTCGTTGCACCAGCGGATCGTGTATTTGCCGGGAACGGAGATGCCCGCGATCTGGATCAGGCCCTTCTCGCCCGAGAAAGCGATGGTTGTCTTGTCCGTAGAGCCCGGCGTGTCGCGCGTCCAGAGGGCAATGGTGGCGCCTGGCAGCGTCTGCGTATCGACGATGGCCCGGTCGCCGAATTCAGCGGCCAGCGACTTGAGGTCAAAGACTTTGCGCTGCACTCGAGCCATGACCGCGCTGACCAGTGCTCGCTCGTCGGATGTGATGGATGGGTGCTGCAAACGACGATCGTCTAGCAGGTCGCAGCCTTTGAGCTTGCCCCATGCGCAGATCGTGAATCGGGCGTCCAGCGTGTTCAAGTCCCGTGCATAGGCCGGCGAGCCGAGCAGCGCAGCCGCTGAGCTCAGGCCGGCCAGCAGTTGTCTGTTCGCCTTCTTCCTTCTCTCTTGGGTACCAGATCGGCGGAAGCGCATTGCGCCCATCTTCCGTTGATGCAATGTTGGGTTGGATTGTCAGCGAGTGTGGCGCCACGCGAGACTCAGGCGGCGGCCTTCAGCGAACCCGGGTAGGTCAGCGAGCTGCCGCTGGCCGACAGCGAGAACACCACGCTGGTAGACGAGGTCTGCTGCATCAGCGAGGTGTAGAGCGACATCACGCCGCCGGAGGTCTTGGCCGACTTGGCGGCCTGCGAGATGGCCGCGCTCTGCTGGATGCTGGTGGACAGCTTCATCGCGTCACGCGCCTGCGTGGCGATGCGGCTGGCAAAGCTGGGCTGGCTGGTATCGGCCTTCAGGAAGGCTTGGGTCGCGGCCTTGTCGGCGTCGCTGCCCTTGATGCTGACGCTGCCGTCGGACTTCACCGAGAACTCGACGGGGCCGCTCAGCTTGACGCCGGCCTTGGCCATCGCGGCGCGTAGCTCGTTGCCCAGCGTCTTCTGGCCGCTCTCCAGCGACTGCACGGCACCGGAGGCCTTGGCCGTGCTGGCGGCGCGTTGCAGCGCCCCTTGCGACAGCGGCTGGGTCTTGGTGCTCGCGCCCGCAGTGTTGCCGCTCGTCGTCGAACCGGCCTGGCCCTGTGTGGTCAGGTAGCTGAGCAGGGAGTTGTTGAGGTTGGATAACACCGCAAGTCCACGGAGCGAGATCGGGAAGCGATCTTCCCCGTGGCGGTGCGGGTCCAAAAGCCGCAGCAGCGGCGGAATTGCCCGGCTGATGGGGCTTACAGACCCGTCCAGGACTTGGGCTGCGCCGAGGCCACGCCCGCCAGCTCCAGCACGCGCTCGACCGTCTCGGCCACCATCTCGTCAATGGTCTTGGGGTGGTGATAGAAGGCCGGCAGCGGCGGGAAGCAGATGCCGCCCATCTCGGTCACCGCGACCATGTTGCGCAGGTGGGCCAGGTTCAGCGGCGTCTCGCGCACCATCAGGATGAGACGGCGGCGTTCCTTCAGCGTCACGTCGGCGGCGCGCGTGAGCAGGTTGTCACCCAGGCCGTGGGCGATGGCCGCCAGCGACTTCATGGAGCAGGGCGCCACGACCATCGCGGCCGTCGTGAAGCTGCCGCTGGCGATGCAGGCGCCAATGTCGCCGGGCGCGTAGGCGTGGTCCGCCTCGGCCTCCAGCGTGGAGCGATCGAGACCCAGCTCGTGGTGGGCGTTCAGGATGCCGGCGGGCGTCGCGATCAGGTGGGTCTCGACGCCCAGTTCGCGGGCGCGGCGTAGCAGCCGCAAGGCATATGCCGCGCCCGTGGCGCCGGTCAGCCCGACGACGAGCCGCTGTGTCATCAAGCGGCGGCGAGTGCTTGCTGCAACTCACCCGACTCGTACATCTCCATCATGATGTCGGAGCCACCGACGAACTCGCCGCCGATGTAGAGCTGGGGGATGGTGGGCCAGTTGGCGTAGTCCTTGATGCCCTGGCGCACGGCCTCGTCTTCCAGCACGTTGAAGGTCTTGATGTCGGTGGCGCCGGCGGCCTTCAGGATCTGGATGGCACGGCCGGAGAAGCCGCACATCGGGAACTGGGCCGTGCCCTTCATGAAGAGCATGACGCGGTTGGACTTGACCAGGTCGTCAATGCGTTGCTGAACGTCGCTCATGGCTATCTCGGGTTCTCGTGGCAAAACCGCGATTATCCCGGACCGGTCGCGGCGGCCTCAGTAGCTGTAGGCCAGACCCAGTTGCAGCAAGGGCTTGAAGCGCAGGTCGCGCATCGCGTCCTCGAAACCCTGGGCGCTGCTGCGGCCCAGCCGCAGGCCCACGCTGCCGGACACCAGGCCCAGGTCGGCGCTGAAGGACAGCCCGCCGCCCGTCACGCGGCCCGTGTAGCCTATGCCCAGATAGGACAGGTTGCCGCTGGGCTCCAGCGCGTAGGCGTCGGCGCTGGTGAGCGAGACATTGCGCCGGCCCGCCGACACCGGGCCGCTGCCCAGCGCCAGACCGCCGCTGCTCTGCGAGACCGACAGCGGGCCGGTCAGCAGGCCGCCGGTGGCGCGCAGGCCGCCGCTGAGGCCGCTGAGGCCGGATCGGGTCAGGTAGTAGTCGCCCAGCAGGTTGGCGCTGAGGACGCGTGAGCCGCCCAGTTGCGGGCGTGAATCCTGGGGCGTGTCGGAGCTGGAGAGTTGCAATCGCGCCTGCCAGCGCGGATTGGCGTCGACCTCGGCCGCGAGGGCCGGCAGGCTGAACAGGGCAGAGAGGCTCAGTACTGCAGCGCTGGCGAGGCGGGTCATGGTCGTCTCCTGCGCGGTGCAAGGCAGGCACCGGGATTCGATACTACGCCGGCATTTCGTTCGCGGGAATGACGATCTGGCGGGAAAAGATCACGTAAACAGGTGACGCGACCAACCGCGCGTCGAATCCGGATTCAGCCGGCCCAGCGGCCGCCGCTGGCACGGGCGCGGCCGGCCAGGTCGCGGCGCAGTGCCTGCCGGGCGTAACCGCGTGCGCCCAGTCGCAGGGCCAGCGCATCGGCCTGGTCCCAGCCATGCTCCAGCAGCAGCCAGCCGCCGGGCGCCAGATGTTGCGGCGCCGCATCAATCAGCGTGTGCAGGTCGGCCATGCCGTCGGCGCCGGGCGTCAGGGCCGTGATCGGCTCGTGGCGCAGGGCGGGCAGGTGCGGGTCGTCGCTGGCGATGTAGGGCGGGTTGCTGACGATGAGGTCGAAGCGCTGGCCGGCCAGCGGCTCGAACCAGCTACCAAAACGCCAGTCAACGTCCAGCGCCAGGCGTTCACCATTGGCGCGGGCGACGGCGAGCGCGTCGGCGCTGAAGTCCACGGCCGTGAGCTGCGCGCGCGGGCAGGCGGCCTTGATGGCCAGCGCAATGGCGCCGCTGCCGGTGCCGAGGTCCACTACGCGGGGTTGGCCGGGCAGGTCTGCCAGCAGCTCCAGCGCCCAGTCGACCAGCGTCTCGGTGTCCGGCCGTGGGATCAGCGTGGACGGCGTGACCTGCAGCAGCAGACCATGGAAGGGCTGCCAGCCGGTCAGGTGGGCCAGCGGCTCGCCTGCCGCGAGGCGGCGCAGTGCTGCCTCGGCACCGGGAGCCGGCGCGTCGCCATGCGTGACGAGCCAGGTGCGGTTCTGGCCGGTCAGGTGGCTGAGCAGCGTTTGCGCGTCGCCGCGCTCCACGCCGAGCTGGCGGGCCAGGGCCAGCGCGTCGTCGACGGTCATGCGCGGCCGGCTTCCAGCTCGGCCAGCTGTTCCGCGGCCTGCGCGGCCAGCAGGCCTTGGATGACGTCGTTCAGGTCGCCGTCCATGATCTGCCCGAGCTTGTAGAGCGTCAGGTTGATGCGGTGGTCGGTCAGCCGACCCTGCGGGAAGTTGTAGGTACGGATGCGGTCGCTGCGGTCGCCGGTGCCGATCAGGCCCTTTCGCGTGGCGGCCTCCTTGGCGGCGCGCTCGCTGCGCTCCTTCTCCTGGATGCGCGCCTGCAGCACCTGCAGCGCCTTGGCCTTGTTGCTGTGCTGGCTGCGGCCGTCCTGGCACTCGGCCACGATGCCGGTCGGCAGGTGGACGACGCGCACGGCGGAGTCGGTCTTGTTGATGTGCTGGCCGCCGGCGCCGCTGGCGCGGAAGGTGTCGATGCGCAGGTCGGCCGGGTTCAGCGTGATGGCCTCGGCCTCGTCGGGCTCGGGCATCACGGCGATGGTGCAGGCGCTGGTGTGGATGCGGCCCTGGGTTTCGGTGGCCGGCACGCGCTGCACGCGGTGGCCGCCGGATTCGAACTTGAGGCGGCCGTAGACGCCGTCGCCTTCCACGCGAACGACCAGTTCCTTGTAGCCGCCCAGGTCCGACACGTTCTCGCTCATGATCTCGGTGCGCCAGCCCTGGTTCTCGGCAAAGCGCAGGTACATGCGCGCCAGGTCGCCGGCGAACAGCGCCGACTCGTCTCCGCCAGTGCCGGCGCGGATTTCCAGGAAGGCGTTGCGCTCATCGTCCGGGTCCTTGGGAATCAGCGCGAGCTGCAGCTCCTGGTCCAGCGTGGCCAGCGCCGCCTCGTTGGACGCGATCTCCTCGCGGGCCATCTCGGCCATTTCCGGATCGGCCAGCATGTCGCGCGCGGCGGCGAGGTCGGCTTCGTGCGCCTGATAGCGGCGGTAGCGCTCGACGAGGCCCGACACCTCGGACTGCTCACGGGTCAGCGCGCGGTAGCGCTTCATGTCCGCCGCGATGCTGCCATCGGCAAGGATGGTGTCCAGCTCGGCGAGGCGGAAGCTGAGGCGGTCGAACTGCTGGCGCAGGGAGTCTTTCATGGGGCGTGATCGGAGAAGCAGTCAGAGGCGGCGCGCGGAAGGCGCCGGGCGGCGGCGAGGGCGCCGCTAAGACTGCCTGCCGCGCAGGAACAGGCGCGAGACGGTCTGCGCCAGCTGCAGGCGCTGCTCGCCATCGCTGGCGTGCAGCTCGGCCAGCGTGCCGTGCAGCAGCTTTTGCGTGAGGCCGCGGGACAGGGCGTCCAGCACCTCGTCCACGTCCGCGCCCTTGGCCAGCAGCTTGCGGGCGCGGGCTGTTTCCACGGCGCGCCAGTCATCGGCCTGAGCGTGCAGGGCCTGGATCAGCGGCACGGTGTGGCGCTGGTCCAGCCAGTGCATGAAGCTCTGCACGCCGGTCTCGACGATGGCCTCGGCCTGGGCGACGGCGGCCTGGCGCTTCTCGCCGGCGGTCTGCACCTGCTGGGCCAGCTCGTCGACGGTGTAGAGGTAGACGTCATCCAGCTGCGCGACCTCGGGCTCGATGTCGCGCGGCACGGCCAGGTCGACCATGAACATCGGGCGGTGCTTGCGTTTCTTCAGCGCGCGTTCCACTGCGCCCAGGCCGATCAGCGGCAGGCTGGACGCGGTGCACGACACGACGATGTCGAACTCGTGCAGGCGCTCGGGCAGGTCGGACAGCCGCACGGCCTCGGCGCCGAAGCGGATGGCCAGCTTCTCGCCGCGCTCCAGCGTGCGGTTGGCAACGGCCATGCTGCGCGGCGTCTTGGCGGCGAAGTGCGTGGCGGTCAGCTCGATCATCTCGCCGGCGCCGACGAACAGCACGCGCGTCTTGGCCAGGTCTTCGAACAGCTGGCCGGCCAGGCGCACGGCGGCGGCGGCCATGCTGATGGAGTGGGCGCCGATCTCGGTGGAGCTGCGCACTTCCTTGGCCACCGAGAAGCTGCGCTGGAACAGCTGGTGCAGCGTCGTGCCCAGGGCGCCGGCGTTCTCGGCCTCCTTCACGGCCTGCTTCATCTGGCCCAGGATCTGCGGCTCGCCCAGCACCATGGAGTCCAGGCCGCTGGCGACGCGGAAGGCATGGCGCGCGGCGGCGCTGCCCTGCATCACGTAAGCGTGCTCACGCAGTTCGCCGGCCTCGACACCGCCGGTCTGGGCCAGCCAGGCGATGGCGGGCTGGACCTGCGTCGTCGGGGCGGCGACATACAGCTCGGTGCGGTTGCAGGTGGACAGGATGGCGGCCTCGGGGGTGCCCGGCAACTTCTGGCGCAGGCCTGTCAGCGACGGAGCCAGCTGTTCGAGCGTGAACGCAAACCGGCCGCGCAGATCCAGCGGGGCGGTGTTGTGGTTCAGGCCGAGAGCAAAGACCGACATGGGTTGAATTGTAGGATTCGGCGCTTTTTCAGCTGCGGCCTAAGCTTTCTCAAAATGAGTCCACTCGACGCCTTTTGGCACATCGCCAACCTGTTTGCCCCGGCCTGGGGGCTGGCGGCGCTGCTGGCGGTGGCGATCAAGGGGCTGTGGCGGCGGCAGGCGAAGTCTCTGGGCTGGCGCAGGTTGTGGGCTTGGGGGTCAGCGGGCGGCACGGCTGCGGTCATCGCGGCGCTGGTCGTGCTGGGCCGCGACGGCCGCATGGCCGGCTACGCGTTGCTGGTGCTCGGCGTGGCCCTGCCACAGTGGTATTTGCTCAGTTTCAGGCGCTGAGCACGTCCTCAGTCGTGACGACCTCGCCGCGCAGCGAATGCGCGAAGGCGGTCGTGATGCGCACGTCCACCAACTGGTTCATCAGCCGCGGCGAGCCGGCGAAGTTGACGATGCGGTTGCACTCGGTGCGGCCCATCAGCTCGGACGCGTCCTTGCGGGCGTTGCCGGTGACCAGCACCTTTTCCACCTTGCCGACCATGCCTTGCGAAATCGTCAACGCGTGGGCCTCGATGGCGGCCTGCAGTTCCTGCAGGCGCTTGACCTTGGTCTCGTAGGGCGTCGTGTCCTCCAGCGCGGCGGCCGGCGTGCCGGGGCGTGGGCTGAAGATGAAGCTGAACGAGGCGTCGAAGCCGACGTCGTGCACCAGCTTCATCAGCCTGGCGTGGTCGTCGTCGGTCTCGCCGGGGAAGCCGACGATGAAGTCGCTGGCCAGGCGCAGGTCCGGGCGGATGGCGCGCAGCTTGCGGACGATGCTCTTGAACTCCAGCGCCGTGTAGCCGCGCTTCATCGCCATCAGGATGCGGTCGCTGCCGTGCTGCACGGGCAGGTGCAGGTGGTTCACCAGCTGCGGGATCTTGCCGTAGGCCTCGATGAGGCGCGGGCTGAACTCGTTGGGGTGGCTGGTGGTGAAGCGCAGACGCCGGATGCCGGGGATCTCGGCGGCGTACTCCAGCAGCAGGGCCAAGTCGGCGAACTCGGCCGTGTCGCCCATCTTGCCGCGGTAGGCATTGACGTTCTGGCCCAGCAGGTTGATCTCCATGACGCCCTGGTCGGCCAAACCGGCGATCTCGGTCAGCACGTCGTCGAAGGGGCGCGAGACTTCCTCACCGCGGGTGTAGGGCACCACGCAGTAGCTGCAGTACTTGGAGCAGCCTTCCATGATGGAGACGAAGGCCGAAGCGCCCTCGACCTTGGCCGGCGGCAGGTGGTCGAACTTCTCGATCTCGGGGAAGGAGATGTCCACCTGCGGGCGGCGTTGCTCGCGGCGGGCTTCCAGCATCTGCGGCAGGCGGTGCAGCGTCTGCGGGCCGAAGACGACGTCGACATACGGCGCGCGCTCGATGATGGCGGCGCCTTCCTGGCTGGCCACGCAGCCGCCCACGCCGATCATGACGCCCTTGGCCTTCAGATGCTTCACGCGGCCGAGGTCGCTGAACACCTTCTCCTGCGCCTTCTCGCGCACCGAGCAGGTGTTGAACAGGATGAGGTCGGCCTGCTCGGGGTCATCCGTGGGCGTGTAGCCCTTGGCGGCCTCGAGCACATCGGCCATCTTGTCCGAGTCGTACTCGTTCATCTGGCAGCCGAAGGTCTTGATATAGACCTTCTTCTGAGAGGTCTCGTTCATCGCTTGATCCAGGTCTGGTTGCCGGGGTTGAACTGCCAGGTGGCCGACTCGGCGGGCGTCGTGGGCCAGGGCTTGTTGGCCAGCTCGGCGGGATTCAGTACCCACACGTCCATGATGAGCCCGCTGCTCTCCACCGTGTAGTGCACCACCAGCTTCTGGCCCGTGAGGCCGGCCGGCGGCACCCACAGGTTGACCTCGTTCTTGATGCGCGCTCCCGGCGCCAGGCGGGCGGGCTTGCCGTTCAGGCGTGCATCCGGGAACTGCGTGATCTGCAGCTCGCCGCGCATCGCGGTGGCGGGGAAGGGGCGGTGGGTCTGCGCGTGGGCCACCAGGCAGGTGGCGGCCAGCGTCAACGAGAGTGCACAGCGGTACATGGCATGTCCAGTGGCTGCGGAGCTGCGGAAAGACAAACGGCCCGAGCAATGCTCGGGCCGTTCGGATTTTGGTGGCGCTTCAGGGATTCGAACCCCGGACCTGCGGATTATGATTCCGTCGCTCTAACCGGCTGAGCTAAAGCGCCTGAGCCCGCCATTCTAAGCGAGTTTTTTCGGAGCTGGCAACAAGATCTGAAAAATTACAAACCGGGCTCGCGCAGCCAGCCCTTGAAGGGCTGGCCGGGCAGGCGCTTGAGGCCCTCGACGAGCTGGGTGGCGTTGAACACCGCACCGGCGTCGTTGGTGTGGGTGCGGGCGTCGGAGAAGAAGCCATCCACGCGTTCGGCGCCGATGGCTCGGTAGGCCTCGGCAACGCGCAGCGTCAGGTCGATGAACTGGGCGCCGTTGGCCTTGGCGACCTGCTCGCCCCAGGCGGCGTAGTTCTCGAAGTCGCGCGGCTGCTCGGGCTTCCAGCGGTCCTTGTGCGGGATGGGCGACAGCACCACCACGTTCGCACCCTTGGCGCGCGCGTCGGTGATGTAGCGCTTCAGGTACCAGCCGAAGCTCTGCACGGCTTCCTTGCTGCCGTCGGGGCGGGTGTCTTCCACTGTCTCATCGCCGATGCCGGGCACCGAGCCGCGGTTCTTGCCGGCCGGGTCGCCGATGCGGGCGCCGTCGTTGTGGCCGAACTGGATCAGCATCCAGTCGCCGGCCTTCAGGTTCTCCAGCACCGAGGCCCAGCGGCCTTCGGTGAAGAAGGTACGGCTGCTGCGGCCACCGATGGCGTTGTTGACGACGTTGACGCGCTGTGTGTCGAAGAACGGCGCCAGGCGCTCGCCCCAGCCGAAGGCGCCGTTCTGGCCGCCGCTGCGCACGGTGGAGTCGCCGATCAGCACGAGGCTGGGCAGCTTGGCGTCGCGCGGGGCCTCGACCTTGACCTTGCGGGCGTCCACCACGGGCCGGTCGTCCGAGCCGTCCGGCGCGAAGCGCTGCTTGTAGACGTCCTCGGGCAGCACCTTGTTCTGCAGCAGGCCGGCGACGACCAGCTGCGCATTGACCGCCGCACCCAGCCAGTTGGTGTGCACCGTCTCGGGGTCCGGCGGGAACAGGGTTGCCACGACGGTCCTGCCCAGCGCCTCGTAGCGCTTGGCGCCCCATTCGTTGAGGTCGATGAAGGCGACGCCTTCCTGCCGGGCCACCTCGGCGGCCCATCCGGCGAAGTTGCCGCCGGCGCGCGTCACCGTCACGCCGTCGGCTTCCCACCGCTTGCGGATCACCGGCGACGCAATGACCGGCGTGGCGCCAGCCGCGCGGATCTCGGCGACGTAGCCGCGCAGGTAGGCGCCGTAGGTGGTGACGGTCTCGGGCTTGCCGGTCAGCTGGTTGTTGATGTCTTCCTTCTCCGGCCCCGTGCCGCGCAGCACGCCGCGCGCGCGGCTGTTGTCGTTGACCGGGCTGGCGTCGTTGTGGCCGAACTGCATGACCACCCAGTCGCCTCGTTTGATGAAGGGCTTGGTGCGCTCCCAGTGGCCGCTGCTGCGGTAGGTGCGGCTGGACAGCCCGCCCACGGCGCGGTTGACGACGTTGATCTTGTTCAGGTCGAAGTAGGCCGCGATCGGGTTGCCCCAGCCCCATTGGCCTTCCGGCCCCTTGCCCTGACCGTCGTCCCGGCCGTTGCGTACCGTGGAGTCGCCGATGAGGATCAGCGACGGCAATGCCGGCTTGGCGGGCTCGGGCAGCGTGACCTGGGCGCGCGCGGGGTCGGTGGAGGCGGTGAACTCCTGCGCCTGGGCCAACGGCAGCGCAAACAGCAGGGCCGCGAGTGCGCGGCGTAGTGGGTGGGCAGTCATGGCGCGGATGCTAGGAGCAGCTGCCCATGCATGGCTGACGGCGATGGCGCAAGTTCTTGAGCGATTGGCTGCCAGCAACATCGCGCAACAGAGCGCGGCCTAGAGTCCGGCCACACAAAAACGGAGACGCCTCATGTCGTTGCGCAAGACCTCACTGCTGCTGAGCCTGGTGCTCGCGTTGACGCCCGCCTGGGCCCAGATCGGCCAGCGCGTCCCCTCGGAGAAGCGCATCGTCAAGGACCCCGTCACCGGCACGCCGCTGACCTTCCTGACGACCAAGCCGGGCGGCGACTCCAAGATCTATCCCAGCCACCCGCAATGGACGGCGGACGGCAAGTGGCTGGTGTTCCGCTCCAACCGTGTCAAGGGCGAGGCTATCGCCGTCAACGAGGCCAGCGGCGAGATGGTGCAGGTCACCGAGGGCGGCTACGAGGGCATGCTCAACCTGTCGCAGTCGGGCGGCAACAAGCTCTACTTCCTGCGCAAGGACCCGGCGGGCGGCGACGCCAAGGTGCGACAGGCCATCGAGGTGGACCTGGACCGTGTGTTCACCGACAGCAAGGCCCGCAAGCTGAAGCCGGCGGACGCCTATCAACGCGTCATCGCGACGCTGCCGGCCGAACTGGAGGCCTTTGGCGACAACGCGCTGGATGCTGACAACCAGTGGTTCTACTTCCGCATCCAGGGCAAGGACTACGCGGGCGCCAAGCTGCCCGCCGGCACCAAGATCGAGCCGCCGTTCGGCCCGCGCGGCATGGGCGCCGGCCCGCACGCCATCGGCAAGGTCAACGTGAAGACGGGCGAGTTCCAGCACGTTGTGTCCGTGCCCTTCCAGATCGGCCACATCCAGTCCAACCTGTGGAACCCGGGCGAGCTGGTGTTCAGCTGGGAGACCGGTGGCAAGTCGCCGCAGCGCACCTGGACCGTCAAGGGCGACGGCACCGGCCTGCGCCCGATGTACCCCGAGTCTGCACACGAGTGGGTCACGCATGAGGCAATCATCGGCAAGGACGAGGTGGCGTTGGCCATCATGGGTCACCGCCCCATTCCCGGAGTGGAAGACGCGAGCCGCGCGCCCGGCACCGAGGTGGGCGGCGCCAACCCCGGTCAGGAAAAGTCCTGGGGCGACTCGGGCACGCGCGAGAAGCTGACCGGCCTCGTGATCGTCAACCTGCGCACCCGCGAGAGCCTGCTCGCCGGCCAGACGCTCAAGGGCAGCGGCCTGTGGCATGTGCACGGCTCGCCGGACGGCCGCTTCGCGGTGGGCGACGACTTCAAGCGCGACATCTGGCTCATCGACCGCAAGACGCGCGAAATGATGCTGCTCAGCGCCGGCCACAAGGACACCGCGCGGGACCACCCCCACCCGACCTTCAGCCCGGACGGCAAGAAGATCCAGATCCAGTCCGCCATGCTGGCCGCCGACGGGCGCGAAATGAGTATCTGCGTGATTCCTGTGCCAAAGGCCTGGTTGAATCGCAAACCCTGATTCGCTGCGGGTGATGAATATCCGCTGAATATGAAAATCGCGAATATCCAATATCGATCCGATGGATTCGGGAAGTGATATTCGCGCGCCACGAGCATGCGGCGCTGCAACATGGATCGGTCGCTTCGCTCATGCGCATGATTGATTGGTGCGCGCGCCAGGGTTTGCCTGATGCCAAGCAATCACGTCCTTGATTCTTTGGCTAGCGCCAAACACAGCCGGAAATCAGCCCCCTAGACTGCCGCCGGGGCAATATGAAGGCTGCGGCATAGCAGCCATCTCGCAAGTATTTCTGGAGGCAGACAAATGCTGAACATCCACCACGCGCGCACGCCGCGCTGGACGCCGCTGGCGCTCGCCATTTCCGCCGCACTGGCCGGTCAGGCCGCGCACGCACAGACGCAAACCGCCGCGCCGGCCGCCGCCGCCTCGGCCGCCAAGGCCGAGACGAATCAGCTCGATACCGTCGTCGTGACGGGTATCCGTCGCTCCATCCAGAGCGCCATCGACCGCAAGAAGAACGCCTCTACCGTCACCGACAGCATCGTGGCGGAAGACATCGACCAGTTCCCGGACAAGAACGTCGGCGAAGCGCTGTCGCGGATCACCGGTGTGCAGTTGAGCCGCGAGTTCGGTGAAGGCTCGCAGGTCTCCATTCGCGGCGTCGAGCCCGACCTGAACCGCGTCGAAATCAACGGCATGTCGGTGCTGGGCACCAATGGTGGCGCCGGCCGCGGCGCCGAGCTGCGTGAGCTGGCCTCCGAGCTGATTGCCTCCATCGACGTCGTCAAGGGCTCCACCGCTGACGTGACGGAAGGTGGCGTGGGCGGCACCGTGCGCATCAACACGCGCAAGCCGCTGGACTTCACCAAGCGCACCATTGCCGGTTCGCTGTCGGCCGAGCAGGGTAGCCTGCGCGGCGGTGTGCAGCCGCGTGGTTCGCTGCTGCTGGCTGACAAGTTCTTCGACGGCAAGTTGGGTGTCATGGCCAACCTGGTCTACGACAACATCCACACGCGCGGCGACTTCAGCCGCAACACCTCGTGGAACTTCCTGCGTGACTGGGACTTCTCGCCCGAGAAGACCATCACCAGCCTGAACGCCAATGCCGCTGCCGTGACCACGTCCGCCGGCTGTTCCGCACTCGCTGCCGCCGACCGTACGCCCTGCCTGAGTCAGTGGTTCGACTACGCGCCACGCATCGCCCGCTATGGCATCTGGGAGCGGGACCACAAGCGCAGCTCTGCGGAGGTGACGGCGCAGTACAAGTTCAGCAAGGACCTTGACGCCTACGTGAGCCACCAGGTCAACACGCAGGCGCAGCGGCTCAACGACATGAACTTCGGTACGGACCTCACCGCTGCCACGCGCTTGTCCAACGCCGGCAATGCACCCGTCTACTCGGCCACCGCTGTGCCCTCGGGCGGCACCTGCACGGGCGTCAGCGGCGCAGCCACGCCGGCCGGCATGGTGGTGGAGAACCACCACGTCACCCAGTACACCGTGGGCAACTGCCTGAACGTGGCCGGCCAGGGTGGCCAGGGCGCCTTCGGCACGTCGGCGCGCGACTTCGCGCTGGACATCGAGTCCAAGTACACCACCGCCGGCTTCAAGTACAAGAACAACAACTGGCGCATCGAAGGCCTGCTGGGCGACTCCAAGTCGGACTACAAGAGCGAGAGCAACGCCATCTCGCTCACGCAGAACGCGCCTGGCCTGGTCGTCACGCTGGATGATCAGCGCCTGCCGCATTTCACCTTCCCCGCCAACTACAGCCCCGACGACGCCTCTTCCTACGTGCAGGCGCAGCTGCAGTACCGCCCGTCGGCCACGCAGAACAAGGAGCGCCAGGGCAAGCTGGATCTGCAGTACAACTTCGACCACAGCTTCTTCCAGAGCCTGTGGTTCGGCGGCCAGGTGCGTGACTCCAGCTCGCGCCAGTACAACGGCGGCGGCTACCTGGTGCAGAACAACGGCAGCCTGACGGCGACCGACGAGGCCGTGGACATCAACGCCCGCGGCGCCAACGTCAACCAGACGATCGTCTTTGACCCGCTGTACACCGGCGCCGCACAGCGCCCCAACGACTCGCAGACCTTCATCAACAGCGGCTTCAAGACGTCCTACGTCAACGGCGCACGCATGCAGGAGATCATCAACGCGGTCCGCACCAAGTCGCCTGGCACCTTCTTTGGCGGCTACGGCGACATCTCCGGCGTGCCTGCCAACTGGACCGCCCCCAGCTACGCGGCGGCGGCGTCGTCCGGCATCTTCGACACCAGCGCCTTCAACCACGGCTACCTGTACGAGACGCCCGGCAGCGACGGCAAGACCTACCCGCAGATCCCGGCCTTCGACGTCAGCGAGAAGATCAAGGCAGCCTATGTGCGTCTGGACTGGGGCACGGAGATCCTCGGTCTGCCGCTGGACGGCAACGTGGGCGTGCGCTATGCCCGCACCGACGTGACCTCGACGGGCATCCGCACGGACCGCACCTGCAACCCGGCTACCGTGTCGAGCTGCTCGCCGGTGGTCAACAGCAACACGGTGGTGACGCTCAGCAACAGCTACAACGACGTTCTGCCCAGCCTGAACGGCACGCTGCAGCTGCTGAACGGCAAGCTGCTGGTGCGTGGCGGCTGGGCCAAGGTGATGGCCCGCCCGGCGATCAACCTGCTGGCGCCCAACGTGACCTGCACCACCGGCAGCGGCGATCCGGCCCGCGGTGGCGACGGCACGGACGACTGCTCGGCTGGCAACCCCGACCTGAAGCCCTACCGTGCCACCAAGTACGACCTGAGCCTGGAGTACTACCCCAGCCGCGACACGCAGGTCAGCCTGGCGACGTTCCGCACCGACATCAACACGTATGTCCGCACGGGCATCGTCAATCGCGGCGTGAACTTCTACGGCGACGGCCGCCTGTTCGACGTCACGCAGGCCATCAACGGCGAGGGTGCGCGCACCCAGGGCCTGGAGCTGGCAGGCCGCACGGCGCTGACCTTCCTGCCCGGCTGGGCGAGCAACTTCGGCGTGGACGCCAACGTCACCCGCATGACGTTCAGCTACGCGCAGGGCAATGAGCTGATCAGCCCGCTGGACAACTCGGTGCTGCCGTACCCGGGCCTGTCGAAGATGGCCTACAACCTGGGCCTGTGGTACGACGACGGGCAGTTCAACGCCCGCGTGGCCTACCACCACCGCGACAAGTACTACACCGGTGGCAACGACGTGTCGGGCAACCCGAACTTCCGCGACAAGACCGCTTACCTGGACGCCAAGCTGCAATGGAAGGCGACGAAGAACTTCACGTTCGCCATCGAGGCCAAGAACCTGACCGATCAGGCCGAGCTGACCTACGCGGGCGACCTGTCGCGCCCCAACGAACTGGCCTGGTCGGGCCGTCGCTACTACCTGACCATCGGCTACAAGCTGTGATCTCCGGGCCTGGTCCGAGTGGCCAATCCTGTTGCGCCTGAATTTCAGGTGCGGGCCCCGCAAGGGGCCTTTTTTTTAACCCCTCGCCCAGCCCGCCGCGCTGAACGCGGACGGTCTGAGCGGCCGCCCGAGGGGGCGGCGATGCTTGCGGCATTGAGCCGCTCGCACATCGCCAGACGGGCCGGCTTGGGAGCGGCCCGGCGCTCGGCCCGAACAGGTGCACCACGGTCGCGTGATCAAGAAATGGATAGCTGCATGACTTCCTCGATCTCCAAACTGGCCTGCGCCCTGCTGTTCGCGGTGGCCGCCGCCGCTCAAGCCGATGGCCTCCAGGTCGAGAAGCTCGACCGCGGCGTCGTCGCGCTGAGCACGCCGCAAGGCGTGTTTGTCAGCTGGCGGCTGCTGGGCAACGAGCCGGCCGGTGTGCGCTTCAATGTCTACCGCGACGGCAAGCGGCTGAACGACAAGCCGCAGGCGCTGACCAATCTCACGGACGCTGATGGCCGTGCCGACAGCCTCTACACCGTGCGCGCCGTCGTCGATGGCCGCGAGCAGGCGGCGCCGGCTGGCGTGCCGCCGTGGAGCCAGCCCTATCTGCGCATCCCGCTGCAAAAGCCCGAAGGCGGCACCACGCCCGACGGCGTGGCCTACACCTACCAGATGAACGACGGTGCGCCGGCCGACGTGGATGGCGATGGGCAGTACGAACTCATCGTCAAGTGGCAGCCCACCAACGCGAAGGACAACTCGCAGCGCGGCTATACCGGCAACACCCTCGTCGATGCCTACAGGCTCGACGGCACGCGGCTGTGGCGGATCGACCTTGGGCGCAACATCCGCGCCGGCGCGCATTACACGCAACTCGTGGCCTACGACCTGGACGGCGACGGCAAGGCCGAGGTCATGATGAAGACCGCTGACAGCACCGTCGATGGGCAGGGCAAGGTCATCGGCGATGCCGCCGCCGACCACCGCAACGCGACCGGCTACATCCTGGCCGGGCCCGAGTGGGTCACCGTCTTCAACGGCCTCACCGGCGCGGCGATGGCCAGCGCCAACTACGACCCGCCGCGCGGCGGTCAGGGCGAGGGCTGGGGCGATGGCTATGGCAACCGCGTGGACCGATTCCTGGCCGGCGTGGCGTATCTCGACGGCCAGCGACCCAGCGCGGTGTTCTCGCGCGGCTACTACACACGCGCCGTCATCGCCGCCTGGGACTGGCGCGACGGCAAGCTGAGCAAGCGCTGGGTGTTCGACAGCGCCGCCGACGACGCGAGCAAGCCCGCCGCAGGGCAGGGCGCGCACTGGTTCTCGGTGGCCGATGTGGACGGCGACGGAAAGCAGGACATCATCTACGGCGCCGCCACCATCGCCAGCACCGGCAAGCTGCTCTACAGCACCGGCCTGTGCCACGGCGACGCGCTGCATGTCAGCAACCACGATCCCGCGCGCGAAGGCCAGCAGGTCTTCATGGTGCACGAGAGCCCGCGCTGCTACGGCGAGCACGGCCTGGAGATGCACGACGCCGCCACAGGCAAGGTGCTGTGGAGCATGTCCGGCAACAACACCGACGTGGGCCGCGGCGTCTGCTTCGACATCGACCCTGCTCACCCTGGCGCCGAATGCTGGGGCAACGTCGGAGGCCTGATGAACGCCAGCGGCAAGCTCATCAGCGACAAGCACCCCAACCGCTACAACTTTGCGATCTGGTGGGACGGCGACCTGCTGCGCGAATCGCTGGACCACGTCGCCATCGACAAGTGGAACCCGGCCGCCTTCAAGTTCGAGCCCGTGCTGAACGGCAAGGACTTCCGCGCCGCGTCCAACAACGGCACCAAGGGCAACCCGGTGCTGTCGGCCGACCTGTTCGGCGACTGGCGTGAGGAGGTGGTCTGGCGCAACGAGGACAGCACCGCGCTACTGGTGTTCTCCACGGCCATCCCGACCGAGCATCGGCTGGTGACGCTGATGCACGACCCGCAATACCGCGTGCAGGTCGCCGCGCAGAACGCCGGCTACAACCAGCCGCCGCACACCAGTTTTCATTTGGGCGCCGCCATGAGGGCACCGCGCCATCTGCCGATCAAGGTCACGCCATGAAGCTCATTGCCTCGCTGACGCTGCTCGCGGCCCTGGCCGGTTGCGCCACGGTGACGCCCGAGCCCGCCCCGCGTCCGCTCTACCGCGACCCCACTCTGGACGGCGCGGCCGACGTGTCCCTGGTCTTCAACCGCGGCCTCAAGCGCTGGGAGATGTTCTATACGAACCGCCGCGCCACGGTGCGGCTGGACGACCCCAAGGACGTCACCTGGGTGCATGCCACGCCCATCGGCATCGCGACGACGCGCGACGGCAACAAATGGAGCTTCGACAGCGAAGCCAAGTTTCCCGCCGAGTGCACCGGCGTCACGCTGTGGGCGCCCGAGATCCAGGAGTTCGACGGTGTCTACCACCTGTGGCTCACCATCGTGCCGGGCGTTCACAAGAGCTGGACCGGCGAGCGCCGCATCGAGCACCTCACCAGCACCGATCTGCGCAACTGGCAATGCGCCGGCAAGGCGGACCTGGGCTCGCCCAAGGTCATCGACGCGAGCGTCATCCGCGCTCCGCAGGGCGGCTACCGCATGTGGTTCAAGGACGAAGCCGCCGGCAGCAAGCTCAAGGTGGCCGACAGCCCCGACCTGAAGACCTGGATCGTGCGTGGCCAGGTGAGCAACCTGGCGGGCGAAGGCCCCACCGTGTTCCAGTTCGCCGGCAAGTGGTGGCTGGTGGCCGACCTGTGGAAGGGCCTGCTGGTGCTGCGCTCTGACGACGCGCAGAACTGGGAGGAGCAGCCCACGCGGCTGCTGTCCGATATCGGCCAGCATCCCACCGACCGCGCCAAGGGCCAGCACCCCGGCGTTACTGTCGTGGACGGCCGGGCCTACCTCTTCTACTTCACGCACCAGAGTGGCGAGCCCGAGGCCAAGACCGATGACCACTGGCACCAGCGCACGGTCATCCAGTCGGCGGAGCTGACGGTGAAGGGCGGTTGGCTCAGCGTGGACCGCAACGCGCCGCCGCCGGATCTGCGTTCCGCCTTCAAGGCGCGTTGACCATGCGTGCGCTGCTGCTGGGCCTGATGCTGGCGTCGGGAGCGGCGCAAGCCGGGCTCGACGTCTCCACCCGCGCGACCGCCACCAGCCTGCCGCTGGACGGTGCTGTCATCGTTGCGGGCACGAACGCCGACCCGCTGGAGGCCTTCGTCGCGCAAGACCTGGCCGACGACCTCAAGCGCCTGGGCCTGCGCACCGCCGCCAAGGGCCCGGTGCAGATCTGGGTCGGCACCGTGGGCCGCCATGCGCAGATAGCTGCGGCCGGTCTGGACCTTTCCAAGCTTAAGAACTGCTGGGAGTGCTTTCACATCGAGGTGCTGCGCAATCCCGCGCCCGGCGTGAAGCAGGCATTGGTCATCGCCGGCGCCGACCGCCGCGGCACGGCTTACGGCGTCTACACGCTGAGCCAGGCGCTGGGCGTGTCGCCCTGGGGCTGGTGGGCCGACCACGCGCCCCTCAAGCGCGGCCCGCTGCATGTCAGTGGATCGCTGCAGGACGGCCCGGCGGTGAAGTACCGCGGCCTGTTCATCAACGACGAGGACTGGGGTCTGCAGCCCTGGGCCGCCAACACCTTCGAGCCCGAGGCCCGCAACATCGGGCCGCGTACCTACGAGCAGGTCTTCCGCCTGCTGCTGCGCCTGAAGGCCAACACACTGTGGCCGGCCATGCACCAGGTCTCGCGCGCCTTCAACGACAACCCGCGCAATGCCGAACTCGCGCAGCGCTACGGCATCGTCATGGGCAGCTCGCACGCCGAGCCCATGCTGCGCAACAACGTGTCGGAGTGGAAGGCGCCGCACGAGCAGTACAACTATGCGACCCATCCGCAGCAGGTGCGTGACTACTGGGTGGAGCGGCTGAAGGCCAACGGACGTTACGAGAGCCTGTTCACGCTGGGCATGCGCGGCATCCACGACAGCGGCATGCAGGGCGGCGGCTCGGTGGCCGAGAAGCAGGCGCTGATGAACCGCCTGCTGGCCGACCAGCGCGAGCTGATCCAGCAGCACGTGGGCGACCCGGCGACCGTGCCGCAGGTCTTCGTGCCCTACAAGGAAGTGCTGCCGCTGTTGCCGGGCTTGAACCTGCCCGACGACGTGACCATGGTGTGGGTGGACGACAACTTCGGCTACATCCGCCAGTTTCCCGATGCCGCTCAGTCAAAACGTTCGGGCGGCTCCGGCGTGTACTACCACCTGAGTTATCTCGGCGCACCGCTGTCCTACCTGTGGCTGGACACCACGCCGCCCGCCCTCGTCGCCGAAGAGATGGGCCGCGCTTTCGATGCCGGCGTACGCCAGTTGTGGGTGGTCAACGCGGGCGACATCAAGCCGCACGAGATCAACCTCAGCCACTGGTTTGACCTGGCCTGGAACCCGGCCGCCGTGCGTGCGCAAGGCCAGCAGGCGTACCTGCGCGGCCTGTCGCAACGCCTGTTCGGCACCGAAGAGATCGCGGCCATCTGGGACGGCTACTTCCGCGTCAACTTCGAGCGCCGCCCCGAGCACCTGCAGTACCACTTGCCCGGCGAGCGCATGAAGCGCAGCGGCATGAGCGTGGCCGCCATGCAGCAGCGCCTGAGCCGCTTCGCCGCGCTGCTGGCGGCGCTGGATGCGGTTCGCCCGCGCATCGCCGCCTCACAGCAGCACGCGTTCTTCCACATCGTCGAGTACCCGCTGCGCGCGTCGGCGCTGGCCAACGAGCGCTTCTTCGCGCTGGAGCGCTACGCGGCCACGCTGGAGCGCGACCCGCAAGGCGCGCGCGCCTTCGCCGCGCAAGCGCATCGCGCCGACCGGCGGCTGAAGGCGCTGACCGCCCGCTACAACGCCGGCCGCTGGCAGGGCATCCTGGCCGAAGAGCCCGCCGACGGCCTGTGGACCAGTTACCGCCAGCAGGCCCCGCTGCTGCCCGCGCCCGGCCTGGGTGGCAACGCGCCCGATGCGCTGAACAACCTGGTCAGCGCGATGGCCGACCTCGCCCCGCTGCCGCTCGTCGAGCCCATCGCGCCGTCGCTGCGCGTGACCGCCAACGACGCCTGGCGCCGCGTGCCCGGCCTGGGGCGTGATGAGGGTGTGCTGGCCGCCCGCCAAGCTGGCGCCACGCTGCAATTGCAAGGCCAGGCCAGCGGCCCGACCTGCCTGCGCGTACACGTGCTGCCCAGCTACGCCGCCACCCCCGGCGAAGCCTGGGCGGCCGACGTGCTGGTGGACGGCCAGACGCTGCCGCTGCGCTGGCCGCGCGGCCAGCAGGACGCGGCCTGGGCGCAGGGCGTGCTGGCCAACCGGCTGCCGGCCTCCGTCACGCTGCCGGAGCGCAGCGGGCCGCTAACCGTTCAGCTGCGCGCGCAGCAACGCGACCTGATGTTCGACGGCGCCGAGGTGACCGCCGGCACCTGCCGCTGAAAGTGAACGCCATGCCCAACGAGATCGGGGCCTTGCGCGATCAGCAACGCATACAGCTCAGCAAGGGTCTGGAGGCAGTGCTGCGCCAAGCTGAAGGTGACCCGAAGCGTCAGGCCGCCATCGAAGGCATGCTGGCTATCTTCAAACCGCCCCCTGAGGCCGACCCCGCGGAAGTGGCACGATTCTCGACCGAGATCCAGGCCGCTGCGAAGCTGCGCGATCTACACTTCCTGGTGGCGGGTGCCTGGGAATGCCCGGCTGAGGGAGCGACGTCTTGAACCCGTACGAACCCATCAACAAGCTTCCAAACAGGCCTTCGCGCACTGGGGTGCCGGCCGCTTTGCCGAAGCCGTCCAGGGCTATGCTGCGTCCATTGCGCTTGTCCGCGACAGCGGCCTGCCGGCGATAGCCGATCTGCATGCCCAACTGGCCGGTGTGCTGGATGCGCAGGGGCGGCTGATGGAGGCCGTCGCCCAGTCCGAACTCGCGCTGGCCGCAGAGCAGGCGCAGGCCGGGGCGACCGATGCCGGGCCCACGATGAAGGTCGCCCGCCACTTCCTCGCGGATCGGCTCGTGCGCAATGGCCAGCCGCAACGCGCGCTGGAGGTGCTGGCGCCGTCGCTCGCGGCCTTGCCAGACGACTGGCTGCTGAACCTCACGCGGGCCGAGGCGCTGTGGGCCGCCGGTCGTGCCGCTGACGCCAAGGCTGCGGCTGGGCGTTCGCTGGGCAATGCCTCTGCGGAGGAGACGCGGGCACAGCTGGTCGAGCGGCTGGCGGCGGTGCTGGCCTCATGAGGTCAGGCGCGCGTTGGGCCATCGCCCGACGGGTTGGCTGGGCCGCGGGCATCGCCGGTGCGGCGTTGTTGGCCTTGGTCGTCAGCGCCGGAGATGATGGCGACGTGACAGTCCCGGAAGCCTCCTCTTTGCCGACACAGCAGGCCTCTCCGATGCCATGGTTACCGACGGCGGCTGAAGACGTGGTCGAAGCGAAGGTCGTGACCGAGCCTGCCTTGGCCCTGCCAGCGCCTGTAGCCAGCGCCGCTGCGCGCTTGGAGCCGTTACAACTTCAGCGCAACGTGCAGCGGGCCTTGTCCAGCGACAGGCCGGGCCTGGCCGGCGTCGCCGCACAGAGCATCGGAGCCTGTCTGAGCCTGGAGGCGTTGGAGCCGGCGGTACGCGGCCTGTTGGAGGAGCAGCAACGCGAGAAGCCCAGTGCGTCGTATGGCGAGGCTGTGTCGCACATGAACCAGTGGCATGCCGGGTGCCAAGGCCTGGATGCCGCGGCCCGGGCTCAGTTCGAGCCGCTCATCTGGCGCAGCCTGAAGGAGGGCGACCGCGGCGCGGCGGCCGTGCTCGTCTGGCATCTCGACAAGGCCTTCGATCCAGCCCGTGACCCGGATGTCGTCGCGGCGTTGAAACGGGATGCCTGGGCCTGCGACCTGGACTCCGTGGCGGCGCTGGATTCGCTTTCCGACCGGCATCCGCATTTGCTGGCACGGTCCGAGTGGGCCGCCATCGGGCGACTGGCCCGCAGCCGGCCGATGCTGGGCTGGGCTTGGCGCCCGCTGCAGATCGCCTCGACGCCGTCAGGTGACGCTTTTGCAGCCGAAGTGGATGGCATCATCGCCGTCATCCAGGCGTCATGCGTGAAGCATGGTCAACGGCCCTGACCGCAGCCGCTGAGCGGAGGGCTCAACCCTTGCGCGCCAGCAGCAACCGCTCCGCCAGATCCGTCACAACCCATTCCTCCGCGATGAGCCCGCGCTCGAAGCGGCTGACCACCATGTCGCGCCACACCAGCGGCTTGCCGCTGGCAGGGAAGCCCTTGAACGCGCCCGACTGCGTGCCGCGGCAGGTGCGCAGCCAGGCGACGCGGTCGTCGCCTTCCACGAGGATCTCCACGTCCACGCGCAGGTCGGGCACCGCATGGCGCAGCGCATCGACGACGCTGGCCACCGCAGCGTGGCCGTTCATGGTCTGGCCAGCGACGTGCGCGACGTAGCTCTTGGCGAAGAAGTCGGCAGTGGCCTCGTGCCGGCCCTGTTCGAGCACGGCCTCATTCGCGTGGCGCAGGCGCGCCGGCCAGGTCGACGTCATGACGTCAATGTGGCCAGTCAGAACCGGTACAGCCATCCCGCAAACATGCTGGCCTGGTAGCGGCGCTCCACCAGCGGGCTGTCTTCCACGGCCTTGCCCAGCAGTCGGCCCGACACGTCGAGGAACAGCATCTCGTTGCTGCCCGTGGCGTAGGTGAGGCGCAGGCCACCCTCGGCCTGGGTGGTGGACTTGCCCAGGTAGACCGGCCGGCCGGTGATGGCCTCGGTGGGCTTCACGCCGAAGTAGTAGTCGACGTACTTGCGGTCCACGCTGCGCGCGCCCAGCCGCGGCGTGACGGCCAGGTCGCCGAAGTCGAAGCGCTTCTCGTACTCCACGGCGACCATGCGGCCCTTGCTGTTGCCCATGGCATCGCCGGTCACCTCCAGCGACAGCTCGCCCATGCCGGTGTCCCAGATGGCCGCACCGCCGACCCACAGGCTCTCCTTGCGGCGGTCCATGCCGCGCAGGTAGTCGGAGTCCTTGGCCTTGTAGCCGTCGAAGCCGAAGCGCCCGACCAGACGGTACTTCACCGGGCCGGTGCTGCCTAGCTTCAGGCCGACGCTGGGCAGCGCGACGGACACCCACTGGTTCTCGTAGATCAGCAGCGGTAGCACGCGGGCCTTGGTGTCCACGCCCCGGTAGGGTTCCAGCGTGGCGCCGCCGCCGATGCCGGCAATGGTCAGCGAGTCGGGCGGGCCGTTCTGGGCCAGGGCCGGCGAGGAGATGACCAGCGCGGCAGCGAGGCGAAGGACATGGGCTTGCATCGAAACTTCCTTGCATGAGGGGATGAAACGCCGCGCAGGCTAGGCAGGCTGAATTAGCCCTGCGTTAAAGCCTCGCTTCGTCAGGCGCGAGTCCCTTGTACGAAGGTCGTCTCATTTGGATTTAAGTCGGCGCGCTTAAATTCCGCGCATGCGCGCACTGCTGGTGGAAGACGACGAGATGATCGGCAACAGCCTGACCCAGGCCTTGGGCCGGGCCGGCTGGTCGGTGGACTGGGTGCGCGATGGCGAGCCCGCCCGCACGGCGCTGACCGACGGCGGCTATGCCTGCGTGCTGCTGGACCTGGGCCTGCCGAGGCTGGACGGCCTGTCCCTGCTGCGCCACCTGCGCGGCCGTGGCGAGCTGACGCCGGTGCTGGTGCTGACCGCCCGCGACGGGCTGGACGACCGCATCGCCGGGCTGGACCTGGGCGCCGACGACTACCTCGTGAAACCCTTCGAGCTGGGCGAGCTGCTGGCCCGCATGCGCGCGCTTCTGCGCCGCTCCAGCGGTGCGGCGCAGTCGTTGCTGGGCGCGGGCGCCGCGCTGCAACTGGACCTGAACACGCGCGAGGCCGTGCGCGGTGCCCAGCGCGAATCGCTGACGGCCCGCGAGTTCGCGCTGCTGCGTGCGCTGCTGGAGCGGCCCGGCGCCATCCTGTCGCGCGAGCAGCTGGAGCAGCGCATCTACGGCTGGGGCGAGGAGATAGGCAGCAACATGATCGACGTGCTCATCCACGGCATGCGCCGCAAGCTGGGTGCCGACGCGATACGCAATGTGCGCGGCCTGGGCTGGCGCATCGCGCTGGCGAGTACCGAATGACGGGCCGGCGCTTTCGGCCGGGCTGGCCCCGCTCGCTGCAGGGCCAGCTGGTGCTGTGGCTGCTGCCGCTGCAGCTGCTGATGACGGGCGGTCTGGCCTGGCTGTTTGCCGACAACTATGCGGTGACGGTATTCCATTTCATGGACGGGCAGATGCAGACGCTGGCCCGCTCCAACGCGGCGCGTACCTGCGCCAGCCTTGACCAGCCCGTGCCGCAGCAGGTGCCCGAGGAGGTGCACGAGGGTGGCGAGTTCGTCGTGCAGCTCTGGTGCGCGCAAGACCCGGCACGCCAGGTCAGCGGCCTGCCGTCGGCCGCGGTGCCGTTGCAGGATGAGCCAGGCTGGCACGAGGTCTGGATTGGCGACGCCCACTGGCGCGTGTTCACGGCCCCGGCGGGCACGGGCGAGGTGCGCGTGCAGGTGGCGCAGAGCCTCTTCTTCCGCAAGCTGGAGGTCGGCGGACGCACCTTTCTGGCCAGCCTGGTTGGGCTGCTGCTGCTGCCCGTGTCGGTGTTCGTGCTGGCGCGCGTGGTGGGCCGGGCGTCGCGACGGCTCGAGAACTCGGCCCAGCAGCTCGCGCAGCGCGACGAGCACAGCACCGCGCCCGCCGATCTGCAGGTGCCCTGCGAGATCGAGCCGCTGGTGCAGGCCTTCGAGAGCCTGCTGGCGCGTCTGCGCGGCGCGCTGGCGTCGCAGCGCCTGTTCGTGCAGGACGCCGCGCATGAGCTGCGCACACCGCTGACCGCGTTGAGCCTGCAGCTGGAGAACCTGCGGCCGCACATGGGCGGCGCCGCGGCCGAGTTCGAGCAGCTGCAGCAGGGCATGCGCCGCGCCCGCCACCTGGTGGACCAGATGCTGAGCCTGTCCCGCCAGGACCTCGCGCCCCACGCGACGGCAGCACCGCTGGACCTGCGCGAGCTGCTGCGCGCCAGCATCGGCCAGGCGATGGCCGAGGCCGATCGGCGCGGTGTCGAGGTGGGCTTCGTCGATGCAGTCGACGGGCCGGTGGCGCTGCAAGGCCAGGAAGGAGACCTGCGCAGCCTGTTCGACAACCTCATCACCAATGCGCTGCGGCACTCGCCACCCGGCGCCGAGGTGGAGCTGCGGCTGACGCCGCAGTGGGTGGACATCATCGACAACGGCCCGGGCCTGCCGGAGACCATGCGCGAGCGCGTGTTCGACCGCTTCTTCCGCATGCCCGACGCGCCTGCCGGCGGCAGCGGCCTGGGCCTGGCCATTGCGCGGCAGGCGGGGCTGCGGCATGGATTGCGCATTGAGCTGCGCGGCCGCGAGGATGGGCGATCAGGCTTGGTCGCGCGGGTTCATCTGCCCTAAGTCCCAACTCATTCATGCCGCCTAGATTGAGCGGCATGAACACGTCAACCCGCTCCCATGCCGCCCGCCTCGCCGCCTATGGGCTGCTGCTGGTGCTCGCCCTGCTGACCGGCGCGATGGCGCTGCGCTACGCCTGGCCCGGCCAGCCGTTCGCGCCGCCGCTGCCCAACCTGGAGTCGCAGCGGGAGATGCTGGTGCTGCACGCCGTGGCCAGCGGCATCGCGCTGATGCTGGGGCCCTGGCAGTTCGCCACGAAGCTGCGCCAGCGCCGGCCGCGCCTGCACCGGGCGCTGGGCTGGTTCTACGCAGCCAGCTTGCTGCTGGGCGGGCTGACGGCGCTGCCGCTGGCCATGCAGTCCGATGGCGGACCCATCGCGCAGGTGGGGTTTGCGTTGCTGGGCCTGCTGTGGCTGGTGACCACGTCTGTCGCGCTGGTACACATCCGCGCGCGCCGGATCGCCGAGCATCGGCGCTGGATGCTGCGCAGCTTCGTGCTGACGGCCGGCGGCATCACGCTGCGGCTGCAGATTGTTGCCGGCAATGTGCTGGGCGTGCCCATCGAGGACTACTACACGGCGCTGGCCTGGACCTCCTGGCTGCCGCAGGCGCTGCTGCTGGAGTGGTGGCTGCGGCGCCGGCCGGCGCCCGCGCGTGCGGCACAGGCGGACTGGCCGGACACGCAGCTGGAGCCGGTCAACGAATGAGGTGCGCCACCAGGCCGTTCAGATACCGCTCCAGCTGCGTGTAGCCGGTGGCGGGATCGACGCGCGCGGCATCCGCCGCGTCGCGCGGGTTCAGGCCTTGCGCCGCTTCCCACGCATCGGGCATGCCGTCGCCGTCGCTGTCCGGCGGCGCCGGCTTGCTGCTCAGCACCGGCCAGCCGCCCACCTCGGTCTGGCTGTTGATGAGCTTGCCGCGGCGCTGGCGCACGTCGTCGACGAGGCGCTGGTCCACCGCGTCGCGCACCAGTGAGGCGCCCACGCCGGCCAGCACGCGCTCCAGCGTCTTGTCGGGTGCGTCGACGGTGACCGGCGCGAAGGGCAGCGCGGCCGCCAGCTTGTAGCCCTCGGGCAGACCGCCCGGCAGGTGCTGTTTGTGCGCGCGCACCAGGCTCCACGGGTCGGCGGGCAGCTGGCCGTCCATGCTGTTGCCGGCGAAGAAGGCACGCGAGCCGGGGTTGCTTTCCTCGAATGCGAATGCCCCCTTGGAGCTGGGGCCGCGCAGGTAGACGTTGCCGACGAAGTTGTAGCTGGCGAGTTCGCCGTTGCGGTCCAGGTTGTAGCCCGATCGTTCGGTAGCCCAGTTGTAGAAGACGTTGGCGCGCAGGTCGTAGAAGCCGCCCAGCTTGTCCTTGTCGGGCGTCAGGTAGTTTCCGGGGCGGGGCATGCGGTCCTGGTGGTGGGTCCACAGGTTGTGATGCATGGACAGCCGCGTGCCGTGCGCGCCGCGCAGCAGGCTGCCAAAGCCATGGCAGGCGCCCTTCTTGGCGGCGTTGCAGTTCAGCGATTCGCCGATGAGGCTCCACTGCACGGTGACGTGCTGATAGGCCGGCCGGCCCAGGTCGGGCCGCGCGACGGAGACCGACAGCGATTCGTCGCTGGACCAGCTGGTGGACACATGGTCCAGGATGATGCGCTGGCCCGAGCCCACGCTCATCGCATCGTCATCGGCGTTGGCCGCGTCGCCCAGCCGCGAGCGGATGAAGCGCACGACGACGTCGTCGGCCTCCACCACCAGCGGCTGGTCGCGCAGCGTGATGCCGTCGCCCGGCGCGGTCTGGCCGGCGATGGTGATGCGGCCGTGGGTGATGCGCAGCGGGGTCTTCAGCGCGATGGTGCCGCTCACGGCGAACACGACCGTGCGCGGCCCCGTGGCCTCGACGGCGGCGCGCAGCGAGCCGGGGCCGGCGTCGGCCAAAGTCGTCACATAGATCGCGCGGCCACCGCGGCCGCCCAGCGAGATGGCGCCTTCTCCTTCGGCGCCTGGAAAGGCGCGCGGCAAAGGCGCTGGCGGTGCGGCGCAGGCGGTGAGCAGGACGGCGGCAAGGGGCAGGGCGATGCGCATGGTGTTCTCAGTCATCGAGGCCGGGCCGCGCGGCGGCGCCGGCGGGCGCGTCCAGCGCGGTCAGGCGCAGCGCGATGCCAGGCTTGCCCGGCAGCTTGATGGGCGTGGCGGCCACGAAGTCGTAGCGGCCCTGCGGCTTGAACTGCAGCGGCTCCTTGACCGGCGTGATCGTCATCGCCCAGGTGTCGATGATCTCGGCCTTGAAGCGCTGGCCGTCGCGCAGGCCGGTCAGGTAAAGCTTCGGCCACCACTCCGCCGGCGCGCGGTCGCCGAAGTAGACGAGGTAGTGGCGGCCGGGCTGGCCGGCGATGAACAGGTCGTCGAAGGCGTCGATGGGGTCCAGGCCTTCGGCCGGTGCGGCGTCGAGGATCTCCTTCAGGAAGGCCAGCCGCGCCGGGCTTTCGCCGCGCAAGCGACCGCCCTGGCCCAGCCAGACGGTGCCGTGGTTGTCGGCGTCGGCGATGAACTCGCTGTGGCCGCCGTAGCTGCCGGCGATGGTCACGCTCCAGAACGCGTGCGTCATCTGCCGGCCGGTCAGCTGCGCCCAGCGGCGGTCGTGCGCGCCCTCGTACTTCAGCTCGTCGAAGACCACGGGCTTGCGCCAGGCCTCGCGGAACAGCACGGCGCGGTTGGCATCCGTCGCGGCCATGCCGTGCTGCATGCTGACGTGGGTGATCCAGTCCTCGGCCTGGTTGTAGATGCGCTTGCCGTTGTGGATGGAGCGCAGGTGGCCGTAGGGGTCCAGCCGCTGGATCAGTCGACCCAGGTGCGCCCAGTCCTCGTCGGTCTTGGTGCGGATGAAGTCGAACTCGTTGGCCAGCGACCACCATACGTTGCGGAAGGCCGCGAAGCGCGCGACGACATAGCGCGCGTAGCGGTCATCCACCTCGCGGGGCTGCGTGTCGAAACCCCATTCGCGCTTGTCGTCGTAGGGGTGGTGCAGGATCAGGTCGGCCTCGATGCCCATGTTGCGCAGCTGGGCCACGCGCTGCTCCTGGTGGCGGAAGAAGACGGGGTTGAAGCGGTTGAAGTCCCAGTTCTTCGGGGGTGTTCCTGCGTAGGGCCAATGCTCCGGCGGATGCTTGTCCACGCCGTGCGACTGCGGCAGAAGCAGCATGCGCACCTTGTTGAAGGGCGAGGTGGCCAGTGTCTTCAGCGTCAGTTCTTCGAGTGCGGCGCCGCGGTGGCTCCAGCTGTACATCGTCGTGCCGACGGGCCTGTAGGGCGTCCCGTCCGCATAGCCGAAGTGATAGACATGCCGCACGCCCACCGGGCCGTGGTTGCCAGGCTGGGGCGGCGTGGCGGTGAACTCGCCCTGCTTGTTCGTCAGCGGCCAGCGGTTGCTGTGCGTCACCCAGGTCCAGCGGCCGGCGCGCGGCGGCATGAAGCGCACGCGGTAGACACCGTCGCCGTCGTAGAAGCCGTCCACCGTGACGGTCTGCGTGCCGTCGCTGAAGCGGGCACTGAGCTGCACGTCCACGAAGGGGTTCCCATCGGCCGGGCCTTTCAGCTCGACCTCGTAGACATCCCATTGCTCGACGGCCAGTGCCGCCGCGCTGCACAGCGCCAGCAGCAGGCCGGCCAGCATTCTTTTCAGCATGGGGCGCGCCCTTTCAGTGCGAGGTTCAGTGGATGGCCCAGCGGGCAACCATCACCACGATGCCGGTCCACACCAGCCACAGGTAGGCCTTGGCCTTGCGGTTGCCCTGCCTGGCGTGGCGCTGGATCTGCGAGTAACTGAGTTCGAAGTCGGGAATGGTGGCGCGCATCCAGAAGAGGCAGCCGATGGAACCGCCCATCAGGAGGAGGAACAGCGCGAAGAGGAGGTCGTTCATGGAAATCTGCATCGGCGCGATTGTGGCTAGCGGGAGGGTTCCTCGACGACCACCGGCTTCCAGCCGCCCAGCACGAACTCCGGCCGCCGGTAGTCGGCGATCAGCGCGGCGTCCTTGTCCATCGTCAGCTGGCGCGATACCTTGTGGCGGCGGCTGACGTCCACCGGCTTGCCTTGCAGGTCGCGCGAGTTGAATTCGAAGAAGCGCACCTGCGAGCTGTCAAAGCCGGGCGCTTCTTCCACCGGCCCCCAGCCCTCGGGCGAGATGCCTTGCAGCCGCGAGTCGATCAGCACCATCTCCGCATGCGGGAAGTTGGTGGCCGTGCGCGTGGCCGAGTTGTTGCGCGGCAGGCGGGCGAACACGGCCGCCGGGCGGGCCGGGTCGGGGCGCGAGGCGGCGGCCCAGGGGATGGCGACGGTCTCGGCCGGCGTGGCCCAGGGCAGCGGCGCGGTGCTGGCGATGAAGCTGCAGTCCACGAACACGTTGCCGTGCTGGCCAGCGGGCGTGCGCGTCCAGCTGAACGGGCCGATGGAGACCAGCTCCGTGCGCAGGAAGAAGGCCGCCGCGTAGCCCAGGATGGTGTCGCCGTGGCCGGTGAGCTTGCTGTCCTGCACGTACAGCGTGCCGTAGGTGGTCAGTGCGTCGCCGCTGCCGTTGAGCGTCATGTCGCTGAGCACGATGCGCTCGCCGCGCGTCATCAGCGCCTCGGCCTGGCCGATGGCGGTGTTGTTGATCGTGAAGCTGGACAGCTGGATGTCTTTCCCATCGACGATGGAAAACGCCCAGCGCGCGCGGCCGCCCGGGTTGAACGCGCTGTTGTTGGCGTAGTGCACGATGGTCTTGTCGCGGCTCTCGCCGCGCAGCGTCAGCTTGCTCTTGCCGTTGAGCGACACGATCTCTTCATAGTCGCCATTGCGGATGAAGACGGTGATGCGCTGGGTGGGCTGGTCGGGCACGAAGTCGATGGCGCCTTGCACGGTGGCGAAGTCGCCGCTGCCGTCGGCCGCGACGACCAGCCGCGTGCGCTCGGCCGGCGGCGGTGCGGCGCGGGTGGCGAAGGTCCAGCTGATGGGCGTGGCCTGCAGCACGCCGGCATCCACCGTCACGCGGTAGCGCTTGCCATAGGCCAGCAGGCCATGGTGCGGGTAGATGCGCGCCACGTTGCCGCGAGCGATGACGGGCCGGAAATGCCAGTCACGGCCGGCGATGCGGGTGCTCTGGTAGGGCTTCTGCTGTGCCGCGTCGGCCGCCACCTCGGCGGGCGTCATGCGGCGGTTGGGCGAGGCTGGGATGGCCAGGTCCAGCGTGTCGACGAGCTGGCCGCTGTCGGCGTCGTGGATGCGGATCAGGCCAGACGTGCCGACGGTGGGTGGGCTGTCGAAGCGGACGGTGATGGGCGTGTCGGGAGACACGCCCGAGCCCTGCGGCGCCGGAATCGACGCGGCCGCGGCGGCCTGCGCGACAGCGGCGGCGGGCAGCCACAGGAGGGCCAGGGCGTGCAGCCAGTTCTTCACGCGATGTCTTTCATGCCTTGTCGGGCCAGTTCGCGCCACACGGCCATGGTCCGGGCGGTCCGGCTGGGTGGCTTGGGGATGCGCTGCGGGATGAGCTGGTCCATCGCGTGGATGGTGCGGGCGAGGAAGGGCAGCGCGAAGACCAGCGGCTGCGCCATCAGCCGCAGCGCCTCGGGCGAGCCGGCCTGGAACTGCAGCAGCTGATGGACGGAGAACGGCAAGGTGTGTACATGCTGGGAGAGCTGCATGGTGATGGCCTTGTGCCAGTGGGCGTCCACGCCGCTCATCTCGCAGCGCTGGCGCCGGCCCAGGTGAAAGTCCGGCGGGTCGTTGCGGCTCAAGCGCAGCCGCAGCTCGGCCTGCGGAACGGCGGGCAGTGAAGCGAGGTACTCGTGCGATCCCAGCGTCAGCTGCAGCCGTGCGGCGTCCGCCCGGATGCTGGCGACGCCTGGATCGTTGGAGCCGATGGCGGCAAGGATCTGCAAGCGCCGGGTCGCGTCATGCAGCTCCCAGAGCCGGATGCGGAAGCTGCGCTCAGATTCGGTCACCGCGTGGCCGGCGATGTACTCGAAGGCGTCGTGGGCCTCGATGAGGCAACGCGCCACGGCCGACATGGACGGCAGGTCCCACAGCTCCCGCGGCGCCTGCTGGCCCGGGTCGGGCGCCAGCCGGCGCAGCGCCACGCCGTGGGACAGCAGCTTGACGAAGATCTGCTCGCCATAGCTGACGTGCGGTGCCGTGAGCGTCAGGCCGGACACCGCCGCCGACGCGGCCTTGCCGTGCTCCAGCACGGCGTCGAACTGGCGCACCTTCGCGCGGTAGTCATTCCATGTGTAGTTCACGTCTGCCATGCCCGACTCGCTGATAGCCAAGCGCGCAGGTTAGGTGACTTTCAGGCGCGCGAGCTGGTCGGTCATCCATCGCGCCGCCAGCACCGGCCATTGGTCCTGCGTGCCTTCCAGCCCGCGCAGCGCAAAGCCGTGCTCGGCCTGCGGGAACACATGGGCCTCCACGTTGAGCTGGTGCTGCTGCGCCGCGACGATGAGGTTCAGCGCGTGCTGCACCGGCACGATGGCGTCGTGCAGCGCGTAGGCCAGGAACACCGGGCACTTCGGCAGGCCGTGCGGTTGTGACGCGATGCCTATGGGCCAGGCGTCGTAGAAGGCTTGCTTCTCGGGCGGCGGGAAGTCGGGCTTGCCGGCCGGGAACTTGTGGTCGCGGTGGTTGGCGTTGAGCGGCGCGTAGGCGATGACGGCGCCGGCGCAGTCGCGCTGGCAGGCCATCACGCCGGCCAGATGGCCGCCGGATGACAGGCCCACGTGCAGCAGCGGCAGCGGGGGCAGCGTG
The DNA here is from genome assembly GCF_031458115.1 of Roseateles asaccharophilus. GTDB lineage: Bacteria > Pseudomonadota > Gammaproteobacteria > Burkholderiales > Burkholderiaceae_C > Pelomonas > Pelomonas asaccharophilus_A. The sequence continues at coordinate 264,279 of NZ_JAVDXV010000001.1, forward strand.
TCCAGCAGGGCCAGTGCGCGCAGACCGTCATGCAGCGCGATGTCGGACGGGTGGCCGTCCTGGCCGGGCAGGCGGTGCACGAGCACGTAGGCGTCCAGCCCCAGCGTGTTCAGCCACTGCGCGACCTCCACGCCTTCCTTGTCATGCATCAGCTGCAGATAGCCGCCGCCTGCGTACACGATGGCACGGCCCCGCGCGGGCGTGGGCGACGGGAAGGCGTGCAGCTCGGCCCGCGTGGGGCGGCGGCAGACGCGGTCGGGCGACTCGCCGTCGAAGACGTTGGCCGGGCCGTCGGACAGCGGGATGACGACGCGGTTCATGGCTTGCCCGCCTCCTTCAGCGGCAGCCCGAAGTCGGGCATGCCGTCGGCCGTGAAGGCCAGCGGCTGCACGCGGGTGGCGCGGCCGGTGTCCTTCAGCGGGTCGCCCTTCACGTCGCGGTAGTTTCGGGCGTGGAAGACGTTCAGCACCGTGCCATCGGGCTCGACGAGGAAGCTGTTGTGGCCGGGGCCGAACTGGCTGTTCTCGTCGCTGGTGCTGAACACCGGGCCGGGCGACTTGCGCCAGCTCTTCGCGTCCAGCAGGTCGGCGTTCGCATCGGCCCACAGCAGGCCCAGGCAGTACTCGGCGCCGGTGCCGGCGGCCGAGTAGGTCATGAAGACGCGGCCGCCATGCACCAGCACGGCCGGCGCCTCGTTGACCTTGTGGCGCACCTTCTCCCACGCGTACTCGGGCTGCGTGAGCTTCACCTGTGGGCCCTCCAGCTCGGTGGGGCTCTTCATGCGCGAGAGGTAGATGTTGGTGCTGTGGTCCTTGGCTGAAGGGTCGTTCTGCGCCCAGGCCATGTAGCGCTTGCCACGGTGCTCGAAGACGGTAGCGTCCAGCGTGAAGCTCTCCCAGGCGGTCTTGAGCTGGCCGCGCTCGGTCCACTCGCCCTGCATGGGGTCAGGTGATGCGTTCTCCAGCGTCCAAAGGCGGATCTTCCACGGCTCCTTGGCCTCGCCGGCGCTGAAGTGGATGTACCAGCGGCCGTCGAGGAAGGCCAGCTCCGGCGCCCAGATGTGGCGGCTCATGGGGCCGCTGTCCTTCTTGCGCCAGACCACCTTGGGCTCGGCGGTCGCCAAGCCGGGGATGCTGCGCGCGCGGCGCAGTTCCAGCAGGTCGTAGGCGGGCACGGTGGCCATCAGGTAATACCAGTCGCCGTGACGCAGGATCTGCGGGTCGGCGCGCTGCGGGATCAGCGGGTTGGGCCAGGGCAGCGGCGCCGAGGCCGCCGGTGCGGCGGGCTGGGCCAGCGCCGGCAGCAGGGTGGCCAGCAGCGGTGCGGCGAGTGCCGCGCGGCGTGAGATCAGAGAGGTCAAGCGAAGTTCTCCATGCGTTGCAGTCGGCCGTTGCGGCGCTCGAAGCGCAGCGTCTGCCCGGCGGCCAGCTTCAGCGGCAGTTTGCCGCCGCGCCAGCGCAGCTCGGTGCTGGTGGCGCCGACGAGGTTGCGCAGCGCCAGCGTCTGCACCTCGCCGCCTTGCCAGCTGAAGGACAGCTCCAGGCCGCCGCGAGCGCGCAGGCCCGCCACGCTGCCTGCGGTCCACGCGGGCGGCAGGGCTGGCAGCAGCTCGATGCGGCCCCGGTGGGATTGCAGCAGCATCTCGGCGATGCCGGCCGCGCCGCCGAAGTTGCCGTCGATCTGGAACGGCGGGTGCGCGTCGAACAGATTGGGGTAGCTGCGGTTGGGGTGCAGCAGGCGGTTCAGCGTGGAGTAGGCCTGCTGGCCGTCCTTCAGCCGCGCCCACAGGTTGATGCGCCAGCCTATGCCCCAGCCGGTGGTGTCGTCGCCGCGGCGCTCCATGACCTTGCGCGCCGCGGCGGCCAGCGCCGGCGTGTCATCGGGGTTGATTTGGTCCGACGGGTACAGCGCGTACAGATGCGACACATGGCGGTGCTGCGGCTCGGGTGCCTCCAGGTCCCAGTCGTCCATCCATTCCTGCAGCTGGCCGCCCTTGCCGATGCGGTCGGGCGGCAGGCGGTCGCGCATGGCCAGGCAGTCGCGTGCGAACGGGCGGTCGGTGCGCAGCTCGCGCGCGGCCTCGGCGCAGTAGGCGAACAGGTCGCGCAGCAGCTGGCTGTCCATCGCCGGGCCGGCGCAGACGGACGAGCCGTGTGGGTGGTTGTTCTCCGGCGAGATGCTCGGGTTGGTGACCATCAGGCCGGTCTTGGGATCTTTCACCAGCGTGGCGAGCTGGAACTCGGCGGCGCCCTTCAGCAGCGGGTACAGGCGCTTCAGCAGCGCGGTATCGCGGCGGAACAGCCAGCTCTCCCACAGCGTGTTCACCAGCCAGACGCCGCCCATGGCCCACAGGCCCCACTTGGCGCCGTCGGTGGGGGCGGCCACGCGCCAGCCGTCGGTGTTGTGGTGGGCCACCCAGCCGGGCGCGCTGTACATCGCGCGGGCCACCTTGGCGCCGCTGACGGCCAGGTCTTCCACCATCGCGAACAGCGGCTCCACGGTCTCGCCGATGTTGCACAGTTCGGCGGGCCAGTAGTTCATCTCCGTGTTGATGTTGATGGTCCATTTGGACCCCCACGACGGGTTGGTCTTCTCGTTCCAGATGCCTTGCAGATTGGCCGGGAAGCGCGAGCCCGCGCGCGAGCTGGACAGCAGCAGGTAGCGGCCGTATTGCAGGTACAGCGCCGCGAGGCCGGGGTCCTGGCCCTCGGCGAAGAGGGCGATGCGCTCGTCGGTGGGCAGCTTGCCGTTGGCGCCTTGGCCCAGGTCGATGGCGACGCGCTGGAACAGCTGCTGGTAGTCGTCGCGGTGGGCCTGCCGGATCACCTCGGGGCCGCGGGCGATGGCCGCGGCCAGCGTGGCCTGGTTCAGCGCGGCGGGGTCTCCGGAGATGTCGTCGAAGCGCTTGTAGCCCGTGCTGCCGGCGATGAGGATGAACACCTCGTCGGCGCCCTGCACGAACAGGCCGCCGTTGCGCGCCGTCACTTTGCCGCCGCGCGCGATGACCTGCAGCCGGCACTCGAACGGCAGCCGGCCTTCGATGCCGCCCACGGTGGGGCTTGTGCCGGCCACCCACAGCGTGTGGTTGCCCTCACCGCCGCTGCTCTTCTGGTGCGGCGCGGTCAGTGTGAGGTCGGTGGCGATCCACTTGGGCTTGTCGGCGGACAGCCGCACGACGATGAGCTGGTCGGGTGCGGACGCGTAGACCTCGCGCGTCAGCGTCGCGCTGCCGGCGCGAAAGCGCGTGGTGGCGACGGCCTCGTCGATGTCCAGGCTGCGCTCGTAGCCGCGCACGCCGTCCAGGCCGGGGAAGACCATCAACAGGTCGGCCAGCGGCTGGTAGCTCATCTGCCGGTTGGGCACGCCCAGCAGCGTCTCGTTGGCCAGCTTCTCGGCCTCGGCATAGCGGCCGGCAAACACCAGTTCGCGCACCTTGGGCAGGCCTTCGCGGGCCCTGGGGTTGGTCGTGTCGTAGGGGCCGCCGGAGAAGAAGCTGCTCTCGTTGAGCTGCAGCCGCTCGGTGTGCGTGCCGCCGAACACCATCGCGCCCAGGCGGCCGTTGCCCACCGGCAGCGCTTCCACCCACTGGTCGGCGGGGCGGCGGTACCAGAGGCGGTGGGGGGCGGGCTTGTCGTCCTGTGCCTGGACAGGTGCGGCCAGCAGCGGCGTGAGCGGCGCGCCATAGCGAAGCATTGCTGCCTGCGCGGTCTGTTGTTGCAGCCAGTCGCGGCGGGTGGGCTGTTGTCTTTTCATGGTTTTCTGTAGAACTCAGCTTCGACGATGGAGAGCACACCGCGCCCGAGACTGGCAGCGCCGGTGTCGACGATCTTCTGGTTGGCCACTTCGGTGTTGGCCGTGGCGGCGCCGCCCTGGGCGTCGCCGGTCAACTCGATCGTGACGTTCTGGCCGCGCTGAGGCAGCAGCGGCAGCGTCACATAACCCAGGCTGCGTGGCGTCAGGCCGCGCCAGACCTCGGTGCCGTCGATGGCGATGCGCAAGGGGTACTGGCGCTCACGCCAGCCGCCCAGCTTCAGCGTGATCTCGCTGAGCGTGGCCGGTTCGGCAAGGCGCAAGCGTAGCTGGCCCTGGCCGGCCTCGCTGACCCACGACGTGCTCTCGTCGTCGTCAAAGGCCTTGGCTGCATCGCCGCTGGCCGCCTCGGCCGACGCGACCGGCACGGCGATGCGGCTGACGGCGAACGACGGCGTGGCCGGCGTGGGGCCGCGCGTGGACGTGGGTGCGACGCCGGCATCCGCCGCGCGTGGGCTCAGGCCACCGCTGACGGCGACGGCGGTCGAGCGCAGCTCCAGCACCGCCGGAGCCAGACCTTGCGCCTCGGCGCGCAGCCGGATGACGCCGGCCTCGGTGGTGCTGCGCACCAGCACTCGGTTGACGCCGCCTTCCACCGGCAGCTCGCGCGACAGCACGAAGTTGCCAGGCCCTTGCGCAATGCCGCCGCGCCATTCGGCCGGGCCGTCGAGCGAGAACTTCACCGTGTCCAGCGCGATGGGATTGCGGCGGCCCTGGGCATCGACGACCTCCACCTGTACCAGCGCCAGGTCGGCACCGTCGGCCTGCATGCCTTGCGGGTGGGTCTGGGCGCTGAGCTTCAGCGCGGCGGGGGCGCCGGCCGTGGTGCGTACGTCCTCGGCGAGCTTGCGGCCGTCCTTGTCCATCGCGATGACGCGAAGCTCGCCGGGCTCGAAAGCCACGTTGTCGAAGCGGAACACGAAAGGCTCGCTCGCCTCGGTCGTGCCCAGCGGCTTGCCGTTCAGCGTCAGCTGCACGCGCTGTGCGCTGGAGATCACCGTGACGGCCTTGACCGTGCCGGCCGCGTAGTTCCAATGCCCCAGGATGTGGGCGCGGGGCCGTTCCACGTCCACCCAGCCGTCCCACATCACCTGGTGCGCGAAGAAGCCGTCCTTCGGAATGCGCATCGCGTCCACCTCGCCGCTGCGGCGGTAGTTCTCGGCGCCGCGGTGGTGGGTGTTGCTGTCGCTGAAGATGATGTTCACGCCGCCCGACGACACGCGCGTGCCGGTGCCGGGCCGCTCGCGCCAGTAGTCCACCCAGCGGCGCACGTTCTCCAACGCGTGCGAGTCCTGGTTGTGGTTGTAGCTGGGGGCCGGCTGGCCCTTGTGCGGCGGGCCGTCGCCGTTCTTGTGGAAGGGCGGCGAGAGTTCGTCCCAGAACTTACGGGCGCCCTCGTCGCGCGAGTACTCCATCGCCCACATCGGGCGGCGCGCGCTCTTGTTGATGTAGAGCATCTCGCCGCCGTACTCGGCCACGTCCTGCAGCGCCTTGGCGAACATTTCGCGGCTGCCCGCGGCGCGGCCGCCGTGCGGGTCGAAGCGGTCGCGGATGGAGCGCACTTCGGCCATGTGCTCGGCGCTGACACCGCGGTTGCCTGCCTCGTACATGACGATGCTGGGGCTGTTGCGGAAGTAGATGACGGCGTCGCGCATGGCCTCCATGCGCTGCTCCCAGCGGCGGCCGGTCACGTCGGCCTCGGAGTCGCCGGCGGGCAGGGCCTGCAGGAAACCGATGCGGTCCAGCGAGTCCACGTCCTGCTTCCACGGGGCGGTGTGCATCCAGCGCACGAGGTTGGCGTTGCTGGCCAGCATCTGGCCGTTGCTGTAGTCGCTGAGCCAGGCCGGTACCGACAGACCGATGGCCGGCCACTCGTTGCTCGTGCGCTGCGCATAGCCCTTCAGCTGGATGACGCGGCCGTTCAGCTTGACCATACCGTTCGCGAACTCGGTCTGACGGAAGCCGGTGCGGGTGGTGACGGTGTCGGTGGGCTTGCCGTCCACGGTCAGCGTGGTCTGCACGTCGTACAGCGCGCCATGACCCCAGCTCCAGAACTGCAGGCCGGTCACCGGGGCTTGTGCTTTGACTGTGGTGGTGGCGCCGGGCAGCACCGTTTGCGTGGGCGCCTGGAAGGTGGCGGCCAGCTTGCCGGTGGCGGCGTCGCGCAGCGTCACGGTGTAGCCGAAGCGGCGGGTGCGGTGGTGTTCGTTGCGGACCTGGGACTCGGCGGTGACGGTGGCCTTGCCGGCTTTGATATCGAAGTCGGCCGCGTGGATGTAGACGCCGGTGGTGCGCAGGTTGGAGAACAGCGGCAGCGTCTGGTAGAGCTTGTCGGTGATGTGCAGCCGCAGGTTCTTGGGCAGACCGCCGTAGTTGGCGTTGAAGTTGCGGTCGGCCCACTGGTAGCGCTGGTTGGTGGCGCGCTCGCGGTAGTCCCAGCGGTTGTCGGTGCGCACGGCGATGACGTTGTCGCCGGGCTTGATCTCGGCGCTGATGTCGAAGCCGAAGGCGGTGACGCCGTTCTCGTGCAGGCCGACGCGTTGGCCGTTGATCCAGACCTCGGCGGCTTGCCTGGCACCTTCGAACTCGATGAAGACTTTGCGGTGGGCGACGTTGGCGGGGAGGGTGAAGCGCTTGCGGTACCAGGCGATGCCTGTGGAGTGGTCGACGATGTCTCTTGCGAAAGCGTCGTCTTCGTTCCAGGCGCGGGGGAGGGTGACGGGCTTCCAGGTGGCGTCGTCGAAGGCGGGGCTTTCGGCGCCTGCTGGGTCGCCGACATGGAGGCGCCAGCCGGGGTTGAAGTTGTAGGTGTCGCGGGCGGCTTGCGCCTGCGTTGTTGCCAGCAGGGTGGCGATGAGCAGGAGGTGCTTCATGGGTTGGTTTGCTTGTGGAGCGTGCTGCTCATCGAGAGATTGCCGGGATGCGCGCCCGGCAGCGCGGTAACTTTCTTCTGCGGCGCCAGAAGAAAGTCACCAAAGAAGAGGCGCTGAACCGCACACGAGTACCACGGGGCCTCGCTGCGCATCGGAACAGCCGACCGTTGAGCGGCGAGACGCGAGCCGCTGCGCTCTCGCCTACCACTTGTGACGAGCGCCAGTGATCGCCGCTTCGCACCTGTTAACGCGCGGCTGCACGCCGTGCTCATCAGAACAGCCGAATGCAGCGCCGCTGGGGCGGCGCGGCTGTTCGGTGTGTTGAGGTCGAGGCTACGGCGCAGCCGAGCCGTTGGAGTTGGCTGTTTGGGGTCTCCCCTTTTAAACCGCCTGCGATGCGTGAATTCCAGGGGGCGTGCGAAGCACGCTTCAAGAACTGACTCCGCGATGACTGTTCGAGCAGAGCGTAGCGGCGCGAGTTCAGCGCGGCCCCTGGAATTCGCGCATCGCAGGGAACCCGCCCTTGGGCGGGCGGTTTTGCAGGGGAGAGCTTTTTGCCTACTTTTTGGCGGCGCAAAAAGTAGGTCGGCCGCCGGGACGAAATCCCGGCTGGGCGGTGGCACTAACCCACCGCTGGAACTCACACCGAAACCTCGACCGCATTGCGATGGTCATGCGCCTGGCCCAGCAGCTTCTCAACCTTCACCCGCTGCACCTTCACGCCCCGCACAGGCAACTCCGCCTCGCCCCGCAACCGACTGAGGTGCTTCGCCTCAGCCACCTCAACGTCCGACACGAACAGCCCCTCGACAGGCGTCAACCGCCGCTCCAACGTCGGCATCAAACTCCGCCACTGATAAAGCACATCCGTGTCCACATCCAGCACGCTGCCCACCAGCCGATGCGCCTTCACGCGCCGCATGTGGATGTTGCGAACGAACCCACCCCGCCGTTCATTCGTCTTCACGAACAGCAGGTTGAACAGCTGCACCTTGTGCGTGCTGCCTCGGTTGTCCACCTCGCAGTCCTCCACCAGCACCTCCGAGATGCCGCCCGCCAGCTCGCTGCCTATGGCCATCAGCTGATGCCCGTTCAACACCTTGCAGCGCCGCATGACGATGTGCCGCGACGGCGTGGCCAGGCGCCAGCCGTCTCGTTCGCGGCCGGACTTGACGGAGATCGCGTCGTCGCCCTGATCGAACGTGCAGTCCTCGATCAGCACGCGCTGGCTCATCTCGGGGTCGATGCCGTCGTTGTTGTGGCCGTGGGCGCGTATGTGCACGCCACGGATCAGCACGTCTTCGCACAGGAAGGGGTGCACCGTCCAGAACGGGCTGTTGACGATGCGCACGCCCTCCAGTCGCACGCGCTTGCAACGGTTGAAGTGCAGGAAAGGCGGCCGCAGATTGGCGTTTCCATCCGTCATGCGCCGCTCACGCGCCGGCGCACCATCGACGGACATCTTGTAGAGCGCCACCAGCGCGTCCATGTGCGCCTTGGGTCGCGCGAACCACTGCTGCCAGACGTCCATGCGCGCTTCCAGCGTGCCGGCGCCGGTGACGGCGATGTCCTCGCAGTCGTGGGCGTAGACCAGCGGCGAATGCAGCATGCACTCCAGCCCCTCCCAGCTCGCCAGCACCGCCGGGAGGTAGTCGGCCGGATCGGGCGAGAAGCGCAAGGTGGCGCCCGCTTCCACATGCAGGTTGACGCGGCTCTTCAGGTGCACCGGGCCGGTGGGCCACACGCCCGCCGGCACGACGACGAGGCCGCCGCCGGCCGCATGGGCTGCGGTGATGGCCTTTGCAATGGCAGCCGAAGTTGCCGCCTGGCTGTCAGCGCGCGCCTCGAAGTCGGTGATGACGAAGCGCGGCTGGCCATCGAACACCGGCAGCCGCAGCGGCGGCATGTCGAAGGGCGTGTTCTCGACGGCGATGGTCTGCGTCGGGAATGCGGCGCCCGTCGTCGCACACGCCGCCAGCGCCGCGGCTGAGGCCAGCATCGCGCGGCGCGACAGCGTCATGGCACCAACCCCGCTGCCTTGGCCGCTTCGTCCAGCGAATCGCCCACCAGCGCCAGATGCTGCATCGCCGCCAGCCCCCATTGCGCCGCGAAATTGGTGCTGATGCTGGCCTGCTCCTGCAGCGACCTGATCGTGTCCACGCCGCCCACCGCCCGAGCCGTCGTCTTGAATGGCGCGGGCTTCAACGCACCACTCGCAAAGAACTCGCGCCAAGCCCGCAAGGCCAATGCGCGGTCACGCAACTGGAACGCCGCATAGCTCGTCATGCGCGAGTTCGTGTCGCCCATGCCGCGCCCACCGGGCACGCTGCCCAGCAGCGCCATCCACTCGTCGCGTGGCGCGTTGTAGTAGCGGCAGTACTCCAGCCAGGCGCGGCGGTAGGCGGGCGCGTCCACCAGCGTCAGCAGTTCGGAGCTGATCTCCACGACGCCGAACACGCCGTTCAGGTTGGAGATGCTGACCTTGTCGCCGGGGCCGTGGAACTTGCCGGTGCATGGGTCGTAGGGCGCGCCGCCGGCCAGCCAGCCGCGCTTGAGCGCGCCTATGCTTTCCATGCCGTTGACGATCTTGTCGCGCCAGCGCGTGTCGCCGGTGCGCTCCCACTCCGCCAGCCAGGCGGCCGCGATGGAACCCCAGCTGGTGCCGAAGGCCATGCTGACCAAACCGTCCGCCGGCGGCGCCGGTGCGCGGGCGCCGAGCTTGCGCGAGATGTCCACCTTGTCGAGGTCGCGGTCGGACTCCAGCAGCTCGCGCATCAGGTCGCCCACGCGCTCGTCGGCGGTGAGGAAGTAGTAGATGCGGCGGTAGGCGGCGTTGGAGATGCGCGGCTGTTTGGACGAGTCGGACCAGTGCTGCACGCCGTGCCGCGTGCCGAAGCCCTTGAAGCGGCCCTGGTGGTACACGTCCACCTCGCCGGTGTGGCGCGTCATCGCCTCGGCGAGCTTGAACACATCGGCCCGGCCGCTGCGCAGGAAGCCGTACCAAAGCCACAGGTCGGTGGACAGCTCCGAGTTGTCCCAGGCATAGCCGCCGATGTCGTAGCGCCACATGTGGCGGTCGGCGTCGTAGGCGTGCATCACGTCGCCGTAATGCCAGAAGCCGTACCAGCGGTGCTGCTCGACTTCCTTCAGGTATTGGTCCAGCTGGTCGGCGATGCGGGCCTCGATGAGCTGGCGCGCGGGCGAGGCGGTGGGGTCCACCGGGTCCCAGTCGCCGAACACGCCGCAGGCATGGATGCGCTGCGGCGACGGCATCAACCGCGCCGGGTTGGCGACCTGCTCGGCCATGTCGGAGAACGCCTGGTGCGAGGGCGTGGCGGGCAGGGCCCACAGCATCAGCTCCGATGTGCGCGCGATGCCGGTGGCGTCGTCCCAGCCGGCCTCGTAGTCCTCGTAGGTGATGTTGAGGCCTTCGACCTGTTCCTCGAAGGTGTCCATCTCGCCGGCCGAGCGGTAGGAGCGCATGTCCATCGCCGGCGCGGAGGGCGACCACAGCCAGGCGGTCAGCTCGGCAGTAGTGTTGGCGGCGCCGCGCACGTCCAGCCGCACGGGGGCGCGCTGCCAGAAGTCCTTGAAGCCCAGCGCCACGCCGCCGGACGCGCCGCCCGCGTAGACCAGGCCCTTGGTGCGCGTGCCGGCGTTGGAATCGATCCAGGCATGACCGGGCGCGGTGCGCTTGCGGATGGTGAAGCCGTCGGCATTGGCCTGCGACAGCGAGAAGTCGTTCCACTCGGGAACCCACTTCAGCCCGTCCGTCACGCGCTTGTCCATGCCGGCCAGCGGCGGCAGCGCGCGGCCGGCGACCTGGGCGTCCTTGTAGGCCTGGCCGGGGTCGCGGCGCAGGCCGGTGACGGGCCGCACGGCCTCACCCCACACACCCACGCCTTCGCCGGAGAGGCGGATGTGGCGGTCGTGCGTGGCGTCGCTCATGGGCACCTGCGCCGTCACGCCCAGGCCGGCGATGAAGTCCTTGGCCGCATCGCCGTCCCAGATGAAGCTGTGCACGAGGCGCACGGCGTCCGAGCCAGCGTGGAAGTAGAGGCGCACCGAGAACGGCAGCCAGTCGCGGCCGTGGCCTGTGTGCATGCCGTCGAGCTTGATGACCGCGCGCACGGGGCCGCGCTGCTCGACGGTGGCGGCGGTGATCTTGCTGGTGAAGGCCTGGCGGGCCACGCGGCCGTCCAGCTCGGGGTCGGCGCCGTCCTGGCGCAGCGCGACGAGGCGCAGGTTCTTCAGCGTCGCGCGACCGGCGCGCGAGGCCTCGGCGATCAGGTGTTCGCCGCGCGTGGGCACGGTCCAGGTGAGGTCACCGGCGCTGACGACGATCTGCGCATCGGTCTGCTTCACGCTGACATTGCCGGCGGGCGAGGTGCCGGGCTCCAGCTTCAGGACGTTGGCGGGCGTGCCGCCGGCGACGGCATGGGCCGTCCACTTCAGCGAGCCGTCGGGCCACCAGGCCAGCGGCCAGGACTGCACGGGCAGGTTGGATCCGGCGAGGCGAAACTGCAGCGGCTGCCCGGCTGCAGGCTTGCGCACCTGGCCGCGCGGCCAGGGCACCCCGAACGTGCCGCCTTCGAAGCGGGCGGGCTTGCCGTCCAGCCAGTTCAGTGCCGTGTCGGTCACCGGCGTGCCGGGCTTGCTGGACAGGTTGGCGGTGGCGGCCTGGCTCAGCTGCGGCAGCGTGCCGGCGAGCGAAACCGCCGCCGTGGTCTGCAGGAAGCCGCGGCGGGAGGATTTCATCGATTGCATGGGGGCTCCGGAAGGAGTCGCCGGCTCAGCGAGCCTGGTTTTTGTAGTGCTCGGCCATCACGTCGAACGCCTGCTTGCGCTGGCCGGTCTCGGAGATCAGGCCCTTGCGGTTCCAGCCGTTCTGGAAGACGGGGTGCTCGCGGCGCGGCGACTTGAAGTCCTTCAGCACCCAGGGCGACAGGCCGCGCAGGTTGGGAATGCCGGCCAGCATCTTCAGCGTCGCGCGGTAGTAGGCGGCCTGGAACTCCTCGCTCCACTTCTTCGGCTCGGCGCCCAGATCGTGATGGCCGGCCAACGCGTCGGCGCCGAACTCGGAGATGACCAAGGGCTTGTCGGTGGGCAGATCCCAGCGCACCTTGGCGAGGTCTTGCAGCGTGTCGTTGCCATACCAGCCCGCATAGGTGTTCACTGCCATCACGTCGAGATGAGGCAGCAGCGGGTCGGCGATCTTGACGGTGTAGCCCTCGCGCTCCACCAGCAGCGCGGCGCTGATGAGGCGGCTGGGGTCCAGCTCGCGCACGGTGGCGGCGAGCGCGGCGTGGAAGCGCGTGCGGTTGTCGGCAACGGGCGTCTCGTTGCCCACGCTCCACAGCGCGAGTGCGGCGCGGTTGCGGTCGCGGTAGATGGTCTCGGCCTGCTGGCGGCGGGCCTTCAGCAGCACGGCGGGGTTGTCCCAGTCCACGGTCCAGTAGACGGGGATCTCGCTCCAGACGATGAGCCCCAGCTCGTCGGCCACGCGCAGCATGGTCTCGTTGTGCGGGTAGTGGGACAGGCGCACGTAGTTGCCGTTCAGGCCGGTCTTCACTTCGGTCAACAGCGCTCGCGCGGCGGACTCAGTCATGCGGCGGGCCGGGTTGCTGCCCAGCTCCTCCTCGTGGATGGACACGCCGCGCAGCGTGACGAGCTTGCCGTTGAGCAGGATGTCGGCGCCCTTCACGGCCAGCGTGCGAAAACCCATACGCTCGTTCACGGCGTCAGCACCTGATGCGAAGCGCACGGCATAGAGCTGCGGCGACTCGGGCGACCAGCGCTTCAGCGCGGCCGGCGCGGCGATGTCGAAGCGGGCCTCGCCCTTGGCATCGGTCGTGGCCTGGGCCTTCAGGTTCAGGCCTTCGATCTGCACGCTGACTTGCGCATTCGCGGCCTGTGCGCCGTTGAGCTGCAGGCTGCCCGCCAGGCGGCCGGCGTCGGTGAGGCGCAGCGTGGCGTCGTCGATGAAGGTGGCGGGCGTCTGGATCAGTTTCACCGGCCGCGTGATGCCGCCGTACAAGTCCCAGTCGGTGATCTCGCCGGGGATGCTTTGTGCGTCGTGCTTGGAGTCCACGCCGACGACGAGGCGGTTGCCCTGCGCGCGCAGTGCCTCGGTCACCTCCAGCACGAAGGGCGTGAAGCCGCCTTCGTGCCGGCCGACTTCCTTGCCGTTCAGGTAGACGTAGGCGCGGTAGTTCACGCCCTCGAAGCGCAGGAAGCTGCGCGTGCCGGCTTTCGGAGCAGGCACGTCGAAGCGGCGCTGGAACCAGATCAGCCCGTTGTACCAACGCAGCTCCGGCTCGGCCGCGTTCCACGCGCCGGGGATCTGCATGCCGGGGCCGCGGTCGAGGTCGAACTCGAAGAAGCCGGGGCCGGGCTTGGCTTCCTCGGCGGCGATGTCCACATCGCGGTGGCGCTGCATGCGCGACTTGGCGACCCAGCCGTTGATGTCGGTCAGGCCGGTGCGGTAGTAGTCCTTGGAGTAGGTCCAGCGGCCGGACAGGTCTTGCACGTCGGCGCGCTGGCCGGTCAGCAGCAGGGGGGGGCGAAGGTCGTCGGCGGCGATTGCGGGCGCAGTGACGAGCGCCAGCAGCGCGAGCAGCTTGCGCATCACGGCTGCACCTCCAACACCAGCACCGACTTGGCCGGCACGTTCAGCGCGAGCACACCACCCTTGGCCTCGGCCTTGAACGGCTGGGGCTTCACGCGGTCGGGCGCGTCGTACCAGTTCTGCGCGTCCATCGTCGCTGCGGTCAGCAGCTGGCCGCTCACGGCGCGCACGCCCTTGCCGCCCACGGCCAGTTGCAGCGGCAGCGGCTGATTCGGGTTGGTGTTGGACAGGCTCAGGATGAGCTTGCCGTCGGCAGCCTTCGCCGCGCTCGCGCTGAGCGCCGGGATGCTGTACTTGCCCAGCGTGTAGTCGGGCACGCCGCTCAGCTGAACGGGCAGCGAGGTCGCGTCCATGAAGGGCAGGTGCATGGCGAACGCGTGATACGTCGGCGTGAGCACCATGCGTTCCTTGTCCGTGATGACCACGGCCTGCAGCACGTTCACCATCTGCGCGATGTTGGCCATCTTCACGCGGTCGGCGTGGCGGTGGAAGACGTGGAAGTGCAGCGCCGACAGCACGGCGTCGCGCAGGGTGTTGCGCTGGACCAGGAAGCCGGGGTCGGTGCCGGGCTCGGGGTCGTACCAGCTGCCCCATTCGTCGAAGTAGATGGCGACCTTCTTGGCCGGGTCGTTTCGGTCCAGGATCTCGCGGTGCTTGGCGAGGTAGCCGTCGATGGTCTGTGGCACGGCCAGCGTGGAGATCCATTCGCTCTCGGGGAAGTTGACGGCCGAGCCCTTCTTCTTCCAGTCGCGCGTGGGCAGCGAGTACTGGTGGTGGGTGATGGCGGCCATGCGGTCCTTGATCTCGGCGCTGAGCGTCTCGGTCCAGTGCAGCTCCAGCTCCTGGCCGCCGCTGGCGACCAGCTTGGGCCGGTTGCCGCGCGGGGCCTTGGCGAAGGTGGCCCATTGCTTGTACTGGTCGGCGTAGTAGCTCGGCTTCATGTGGCCGCCGCAGCCCCAGCTCTCGTTGCCTATGCCCCAGTACTGGATGCGCCAGGGCTTGTCGCGGCCGTTGGCGCGGCGTTCGCGGGCCAGCGCGGTGTCGCCTTCGGCGGTCAGGTACTCCAGCCACTGGGCCATCTCCGCCACCGTGCCCGAGCCGAGGTTGGCGTTGATGTAGACCTCGGTGCCGAGCTGGTCGGCCAGGTCCATGAACTCGTGCGTGCCCACGCTGTTGGGCTCGATGACGCCGCCCCAGCTGGTGTTCACGCGCGGCGGGCGCTGGGCCTGCGGGCCGATGCCGTCGCGCCAGTGGTATTCGTCGGCGAAGCAGCCGCCCGGCCAGCGCAGCACGGGCACCTTGAGGGCCTTCAGCGCCGTGACCACGTCCGTGCGCCAGCCGCGCACGTTGGGGATCTTGCTGTCCGTGCCCACCCACAGGCCTTCGTAGATGCCGGCACCGAGGTGCTCGCCGAACTGGCCGTAGATCTGCCGCGCGATGACGGGGCCGGGCTGGTCGGCCTGGATGTTGATCTTGACGGGCTCGGCGGCCTGCGCGGTGGCGGCAGCAAGGGCGAGGGTGGCGAACAGGTGCTTCATCGGCATTGGAGGATTTGGAAATCTCTGATCTGCAGTCGGCTCGCTGTTGTCCGCAGCGCGAAGTAGCCGTGCAGGCGTGGATTGGCGTCGGCGCGTGTAAAGAGTTCGTTGCTGCCGGCACGCCAGCGCAGGTGCACAGCGTTGTCAGCCGTGGGGTGGCGCGAAACAATCTCGACGGTGAGCGGTTTGCCCAATTGCAGACGGGTCTGCGGCGTCATCGGTGCCTCGTGCGGCTCGGCGATGGCGCCGTCTGCAAACCCTGCAATCAAGCGGCGTTCGCTGCCGGTGTAGTGGCGCAGCCGCGTCGTCGTGTTGGCGTTGGCGCCGAAGCCCACGTAGTAGGTCGGCAGCGTGTCGTAGCCGCCGAACTTGCCGCTGCGCGGATAGGGCTCGCTGCCGTCGGCCTCCAGCGCATTCCAGAACATGTTGAGGTCCGAGATGCGGCCGGCGTGCTCGCCGGCGCTGGCCGGCGCGGGTAGCGCCACGGCGGTGAGGCGGATGGCGTAGTCGCCGGAGAGCGGCTCGCGCCACCACAGGCTCAGGCCGGCGGGCGTGGCGATGTCCAGCACGCCCTTCTCGGCGGTGACGACGGCGCGCGCGTCTTCCGCTTCCAGCCGCCAGCGGGTGAGGCCGGCGCGGAAGTCGTCAGTCGCGATTTGTTCGAGCTTGCGTGGCGCCTCGCACCATCCAAGCGCGAGCAGCGGTGCTGAGAGGATCAGCCCGCAAAGTGGAAGACGGACGGCAGGTCCCATTGGCGCGGCTTGTTGTCGGGTTCAACTTCCATCAGCGGGGCCATGTAGTCCCACCAGCGGCGCATGACGGGCAGCGTGGGCAACTCGTCAATGGGCATGCCGGGCTTGAGCTTCAGCACAGCGAACAGGCTCAGCGTGCTTTCGTCCAGGAAGATGGAGTAGTCATAAATGCCGGCGCCGCGCAGCGCCTCGGCCAGGTCGGGCCACAGCTCGTCATGGCGCTTCTTGTACTCGGCGACCACGCCGGGTTTCAGCTGCATCTTGAAGGCGCGAATCTGGTCGCTCATGTTTCTTCCTGTCTCCTAGAGAACGTCTTGCTCGGCCATGGGCCGGTCGGACACGTCGCGCCGTTTCAGCGCCGCGTCCACATGCCAATGGATGGGGGCCAGCCCGTCGAGCTGGCAACTGGCGCCGGCCGCGATGGGCGTGCCCAACTGCAGCCGGCAGCCCTCGTCGAAATGCCAGGCCAGCGCGTCCTGAACATGGCCGCCGCGCGTGGCCTGGATGTCCAGTGCGCGGAAGTCGAAGCGGCGCAGCGGCACCTCGGCCGTGGCATCCACCTCGAACGCTGTCTGCGCGCCGCGCGCGACCAGCCGCTGGATGCGCACGCCTTCCACGCGCGTGCGGCCTTGCTCGCGCGACACGGGTTGCGCCATGGTTCGCCAGTGCGGTGGTGCGCTGTGCTGTTCGGCGTCAGGGATCTGCGCCTGGCTGTAGGCGGGGTTCCAGTTCATCGTCGCGCGCATGGCGACCGGCACGCCCCGCAGCGTCAGGTCGCTGATGGACACGTCCTCGACGAAGCCGCCGCGGGTGGGGGCGCTCTTGAACAGCAGGCCCACGGGCACCTTGGCGTGGACCTCGATGCGCTGCGCGTTGATGCGACGCAGGCCGCCCGAGGTCTCGCTGCCGAAGGTCAGGCCAGCGGCGCCCTCGCGCACGATGCAGTCGCTGATGCTGATGTCTTCGCAGGGCCGCGCCACGCGCAGGCCGTCGGCATCGCGGCCGGCCTTCAGGCACAGCGCGTCGTCGTTGACGGCGATGTCGGCGTGGCGGATGCTCACGCGGCGCGAGGAGTCGATGTCGATGCCGTCGGTGGACGGGCCGTGGGCGTCCTCGTTGTTGCGGATGGTGACGCCGTCGACGGTGATGTCCTCGCTGTAGCAGAGGTGCAGCGTCCAGAAGCCCGAGCGGCGCAGCAGCAGGCCGTCGCCAATCTTCACTCGCGAAGATTCAAACACCTGGATCAACCGTGGCCGCTGGCAGTCGTAGTCCGATGCCCAGCGCAGACCGCGCGGTTCGTAGGTGGCACGCAGCGCCCAGTAGCTGTCCCAGAAGACCTTGCCATCGCCGTCGATGCAGCCTTCGCCCACCAGCGCCACGTCGTGCTCGCCGTACACGTTGATGAGCGCCGCCGGCCAGCGCATCTCGATGCCGGCCACGCGGGTGGGCAGGAGCGGGTAGTCGGCCAGGTGGCGCGAGCCCAGCAGCGTGGCGCCGCGCTCCAGGTGCAGCGTCATGCCGCTCTTCAGGAACAGCGCGCCGGTCAGATAGATGCCGGCCGGCACGCGCAGCGTCGCTCGCTGCAGCGCCGCCGCATCGATGGCAGCCTGCAGTGCGCGGGTGTTCAGCGTGACGCCGTCACCGCGTGCGCCGAAGTCCTGGGCGTTCATTTGATGTGCTCAAGAACAAGAGGCACAGAGCCACAGAGAAAGCATTGCCCCCTCTGTGTCTCTGTGCCTCTGTGGTTGCTTTTCGGACTCTCTTAGACGATGCCAGAACCCGAAGCGCCAGCCTTGGGCGGACGCTTGACGGCCACCTGCTCGCGATAGCCGGCCGCGCGGTAGGCGCCGACCGGATCGATGGCGCCGCCCGAGCGCAGGCGGGCCATCGCGAGGATGGGGCTCACGTCGGTGCGGAAGGCCTTCTTCAGCGTCTGCGCGGCTTGCAGCACGTCGTTGCTTTCCTGGAAGCCGACGAGGGCCGTGCGGTCCACCAGCGCGGCCTGCACGAAGGCGCGCTGAACTTCGACGGCGCTGCTCATCAGGCTTTCGATGGGGTCGGTCACGTTGTGCGACTGGTCCAGCATGTACGACGGGTTGAACGCCGCGCCGTCACGGGCTTGCGAATCCGCCAGCTCGTTGAAGATCAGGAACAGCTGGAACGGATCGATGGAACCCGAGTCCAGGTCGTCGTCGCCGTACTTGCTGTCGTTGAAGTGGAAGCCACCCAGCTTGCCGAACTGCGCCAGGCGCGCCACGATCATCTCGATGTTGGTGTTGGGTGCATGGTGGCCCAGGTCCACCAGGCACTTGGCCTTGTCGCCCAGCGTCTGCGCGACGGCGAAGCTGGTGCCCCAGTCGGCGATGACGCTGCAGTAGAACGCCGGCTCGAACAGCTTGTGCTCGATGTACATCTGCCAGTCGTCCGGCAGGGCCGCGTAGATGCCGCGGGCAGAGTCGATGTAGCGCTCCAGCGCGCCGCGCAGATTGCTCTGGCCGGGGAAGTTGGCGCCGTCGCCGACCCACACCGTCAGGCCCTTGGAGCCCAGCGTCTTGCCGAGCTCGATGCAGTCGATGTTGTGCTGGACCGCCAGTTCGCGCGACGCCTTGTTCGTGGACGTCAGGCTGCCGAACTTGTAGGTGGCGGACTGGCCGGCCTGGTCCTGGAAGGTGTTGGAGTTGACGGCGTCGAAGCCCAGGCCCAGCGAGTCGGCCTGTTCACGCAGACCCTTGGGATCGGCGGGCTTGTCCCACGGGAAGTGCAGCGACACGGCCGGCGTGGCGCGCGTCAGCTGGTTGATGACGGCGCAGTCTTCCATCTTCTCGGTGACGTCGCGCGGCTCGCCCTTGCCGGGGAAGCGCGCGAAGCGCGTGCCGCCCGTGCCGGCACCCCAGGAGGGCACGGCCACGCCGAAGGTCTGGGCCTTGGCGGTCAGGGCTTCGATGTCCACGCCGCGGCGGGACAGCATGCCGCCCAGTGCGTCGTAGTCGGCCTGCAGCTCAGCGCGCTGCTTGGCGTTGTGCTGCTCGACCAGGCCGGCGTCGATGATGTTCTTGGTCATGTGATTCTCCTGAAGCGCTTGCTAGTCTGCGCTTCAGCGGGTGAAGGCGGCGGCATTGCCGGCGTCGACGTTGAGGACATTGCCCGTGCTCTTGCCGGACTTGTCGCTGGCCAGGAAGTACACCGCCTCGGCGATGTCTTCCGGCAGCACGCTGAGCTTGAGCATGCTGCGCTGGCGGTAGAACTCTTCGATGTTGTCGCTGTCGATCTTGTTGGAGGCCGCGCGCTCTTCCTTCCACTTGCCGTCCCAGATGCGCGAGCCACGGATGACGGCGTCGGGGTTGACGACGTTGACGCGCACGCCGACGGCCGCGCCTTCCAGCGCGATGCAGCGGGCCAGGTGGATCTCGGCGGCCTTGGCCGTGCAGTAGGCCGATGCGCCGGCAGAAGCAACCAAGCCGTTCTTGCTGGCGACGAACACCATGGCGCCGCCGATCTTCTGCTGCTTCATCAGGCGGAAGGCACCTCGGCCCACCAGGAAGTAGCCGGTCACCAGGATGTCCTGGTTGCGCTGCCAGATTTCCAGCGTCGTGTCTTCCAGCGGCGCGGCCGAGGCGATGCCGGCGTTGGACACCAGGATGTCCAGGCCGCCGAAGCGCAGCGCGGTGGCCGTCAGCACGGCTTCCACTTCGGATTCGGACGTGATGTTGCCCTGCACGGTGGCGATGGCGTCCTTGCCGCCGACCTTCAGCAGGTTGGCCTTGGCTTCTTCCAGTGCAGCGGCGTCGATGTCGGTCAGCATGACGCAGGCACCTTCCTGCAGCAGCTGGCGCGCAACGGCCTGGCCGATGCCACCGGCGCCGCCGGTGACCAGGGCCACGCGGCCGGCCAGGCTCTTGGGCTTGGGCATGCGCTGCAGCTTGGCTTCTTCGAGCAGCCAGTACTCGATGTCGAAGGCTTCCTGCTCGGGCAGGCCGACGTACTTGTCGACACCGTTCGCGCCGCGCATCACGTTGATGGCGTTGATGTAGAACTCACCGGCGATGCGGGCCGTGGCCTTGTCCTTGGCGAACGACAGCATGCCCACGCCGGGGATCAGGTAGATGATGGGGTTGGCATCGCGCACGGCCGGGCTGGTCGGGCGCTTGCAGCGCTCGTGATAGGCGCGGTAGTCGGCGCGGTAGGCTTCCAGCGCGGTGTCCAGGCCGGCCAGCACGGCGTCGACGTCGGGGTTGCTGGGGTCGAAGTCCAGCACCAGCGGGCGGATCTTGGTGCGCAGGAAGTGGTCGGGGCAGGAGGTGCCCAGCGCAGCCAGCTTGACCAGGTCGTTGCTGCCGACGAACTGCAGCACTTCGGCGCTGTCGTTGAAGTCGCCCAGCTTGCGCTCGTCGGCGCTGATGCGGCCGCGCAGCGCGGGCATCAGCTTGGCGGCGATGGCGGCGCGCTGCTCGGCGGGTAGCGTCACCGTCTTCACGCCGCCGAACACCGGCTGCTTGATGTTCTCGTTCAGCCACTGCTCGGCCAGGCGGATCATGTCCAGCGTGATCTCGTAGCAGCTCTTGGCGGTGTCACCCCAGGTGAACAGGCCGTGGCCTTCCAGGATGATGCCCTTCAGGTTGGGCTGCGACGTGGCCAGCGCTTCCAGCTTCAGGCCCAGGTCGTAGCCGGGGCGCTGCCAGGGCAGCCAGCCCAGCTGGCCGCCGAAGATCACTTCGGTCAGGCGCTTGCTGTCGGCACAGGCGGCGATGGCGATGATCGCGTCCGGGTGCATGTGGTCCACATGCGCCTTCGGGATATAGGCGTGCAGGGGGGTATCGATACTCGCGGCACGCGGGTTCAGATTGAACGTGCAGTGCGGCAGGTAATCCACCATCTCATCTTCATGTTCCAGGCCGCGATAACGCTTCTTCAGCGCATTCAGCTTGTCCATGTACAGCGTGGAGAAACCATCCAGCTTGATGGAGCCCAAATCACCGCCGGAACCCTTGACCCACAGGACCTGCACGTCCTCGCCGGTCAGGTGGTCACGCATCGTGACCTTGGCCGAGGTATTGCCGCCACCGAAGTTGGTCACGCGCAGGTCGGAACCCAGCAGGTTGGAGCGGTACAGCAGCAGCTCGGGCTCGCTCATCTTGGCGGCGACGGCGTCATCCCACTTGGAGGCGATCGGGGGTTGTGCGGGGGTCTGGGAATTTGCAGTCATGAGCTTGCCTGTGATCAATGCGTCGTTCGTCAGCGGGGCCGCGACATGCGGCCCGGTGCCCTGTATCTATGGGCGAAACGGGCCGCAGTGTGGACTCAAACCCGCGCTCATGCGCGACGCTCACAAGCAAAATCAAAAGGATGAGCGAATGCTGCGGTGCACAAGCAATCGCTCACGAAACGCTCACGGCCGTGAGCGTTTCTTGATTGACCCTGTCATGGGAATGACGTAATCTGCTTTCGGAACTGTGTTTCACCTGCGATCTGAGCGATCTTGATTGCAGTGCAGCATGGCGACGGCGCCCGGGAGCAGCAGCCCTCGGGCGTGACCCGAGAGAGGGCTATCGCAGGCCTGATCCGGCAAAGCGATGCCCACCCCAAGAGGTCGGGCAACTCCTCAAGAGACAACGGTCGCTCCCGACCCGGGAGGCGCCCGACAGCAAGGTGGCTTCCATGATCAATCACAAGCGACACAAGCGTCTGCTCAAACTGCTGGACGAGCGTGAGCACGCCAGCGTTCAGCAGTTGATGGAATGGTTGTCCGCATCCGCCGCAACCGTGCGCCGGGATATTTCCTGGCTGGCCGCCAAAAACCAATTGACGCGCACCCGCGGTGGCGCGCAAAGGTTGGAGCAGAAGAAAAAGTCATACGCGCTGTCCAGCGAGACTTTTCAAAACAATATTCAGCAGAATACTGCTGCCAAACGCGCCATCGCCCGTTATGCCACCTCGATGTGCAATAACGGCGAAACCATCATCGTGAATGGAGGAACCACCACATTCATGATGACGGAGTTTCTCGTCGAGAAACAGCTGAAGATTCTGACGAACTCTTTCCTGATGGCGCAGCGCCTGCTGCTGACCAGCGACAACGAGATCATCCTGCCCGGCGGCAAGGTCTACCGCGAGCAGAACGTCATCCTCAGCCCGTTCGAGAACGACGTGGCCCAGCACCACTACGCGGCCAAGATGTTCATGGGCGTCTACGGCCTGAGCATCCTGGGCCTGATGGAAGCCGACCCGCTGCTGATCCAGGCCGAGAAGCGCCTGATCGGCCAAGCCGAGGAACTCATCGTGCTGGTGGACAGCTCCAAGTTCCAGCGCAAGGCGGGCCTGGTGCTGTGCGGGTTGAACCGTGTCTCCACCGTCATCACCGACACCGGCGCGTCCGACAGTGCGGTGCAGCTGCTGGAGCACTACGGCGTGCGCGTCATCACCGTCGAACCCGAGGCGGTGGACCCGCAGGACGTGCACGCAGCCGCCCTGGGGCACGACTTTCGTGGAGTGATGGAAGCCAACGCCTACGGCCTGCACGCGGGGCTGGTCTCTTGAACCCAAGGAGTCCGTACGGCAGTGGTCGTGGCCCGCGCCGTGGCGGGTCGCGGGGCGTGACCCCTAACGAATCGGCAACGATGTATTGCCCAGCAACTCACCCCGGCCCTCCGGGTTGAGCCTGGCAAGGGCGCATGCGGCGTTGCTCGTCGTTGCGGGCGCGAGCCCGCGGCCTCCTCACGCCTTGCCTGCGCCCTTGCCAGACTCAACGCGGGCTACGCCCACTGCCGCACAGACTCCTATGACCCCAGGCACCGTCGTCCTCGACATCGGCAAGACCAACGCCAAGCTGACCCTGATCGACGCCGCCGGCAAGGCGCTGGCGGAGGTGCGCACGCCCAACACCGTGCGCCGCGTGGGGCCCTACCCCCACCACGACACCGAGCGGCTGTGGACCTGGATGTGCGCTCAGCTGACCGAGCTGGCCAGCCAGGCGGACATCCGCGCCATCGTGCCCGTCACGCATGGCGCCACCGCCGCGCTTGTGGACGACGCCGGCCTGGTGCTGCCGGTGCTGGACTACGAGCACGAGTTCGGCGATGCCGCCGATGTGCAGCGTTATGCCGCCGTGCGGCCCGGCTTCGACGAGAGCGGCTCGCCCCGCCTGCCGGCCGGCCTGAACCTGGGCCGGCAGCTGGAGTGGCTGCAGGCCCGCTTTCCCGATGAGTTCGCGCGCACCCGCCATGTGTTGATGTACCCGCAGTACTGGGCCTGGCGCTTCAGCGGCGTCGCGGCCAGCGAGGTCACGTCGCTGGGCTGCCATACCGACCTGTGGCGGCCAGCCGAACGGCGCTGGTCATCGCTGGTCGAGGCGCGTGGCTGGGAGTCGCTGTTCCCCGAACAGCGTGACGCCTGGGCGCGGCTGGGCCGCATCCAGCCCGAGCTGGCGGCGCGCACCGGCATCAGCGCCGATTGCGAGATCGTCTGCGGCGTCCACGACAGCAACGCATCGCTGCTGCGCCATCTGCTGACGCTGCAACGCAGCGGTCCCTGCACGGTGTTGTCCACCGGCACCTGGCTGATCGCCGCGGCGCTGGGCTCGGCGACCAAGCCTCTGGTCGAGGCCCAGGACATGCTCGCCAACTGCAATGTGTTCGGCGACGCCGTGCCCTGCATGCGCTTCATGGGCGGCCGCGAGTTCGGCGCCATCGCCGGCACGCAGCCCGCGCCGTTCGAGCGCGCGGACGTCGAACGCCTGATCGCGCAGGGCACGATGGCCTTGCCCTGTTTCGCCGAGACCGGTGGCCCGTTCGCCGGTCAGGTGGGCCGCTTCGTCGGGCCGCTGGCCGCGACGGCCGCCGAGCAGGCCGCGCTGGCCACGCTGTATGTCGTGCTGATGACCGACCATTGCCTGCACGCGCTGGGCGCCAGCGGCCGCGTGGTGGTGGAAGGGGCCTTCACGGCCAATGCCGAGTTCGGCCCGCTGCTGGCCGGGCTGGCCGAGGGGCGCGACGTGACGGTATCCGACGACAGCAGCGGCACGACCTGCGGCGCCTGGTTGCTGGACGCCTGGGGCCGCGAGGCCGAGGATGCCGCAGCGCCCGTGCCGGCGTGGAATCCGGCGGGCTGGCTGGCCTATCGTGATGCATGGCGGGCGCAGGCCGGCGCGCACTGACCTGACAGCCACGAACACAAAGGGCCGGCCTCGTCAGAGGCCGGCCCTTTCAGTTGGGCGCTTGAACGGTTTTCAGCGACGACGGCGACACACCGCCGCCAGGCCCAGGCCGGCCAGCGAGGCCAGCGCCAGCGAGCCCGGCTCTGGGATGGTGAAGGCGCGCACGCTGTCGATGGCCGGCGCGGAGAAGCCGGTGTTGTCGCTGGCGCTGTCGAAGGCGTAGACGCGCACCTCGTCGAAGCCCGCCAGGTCGCTGAGCCCCAGCACGCCGCCGATGGCGGACGGACCCATGGACAGCTTGCCGTTGCCGGTCAGCACGCCGTCCAGCCAGGTCTGCCACATCACGTGGATGCTGGCGAAGCCGGAGTCCACCGCGAACTCGATGCCGTTCAGGTCGGGGCCTTCGCTGCGGATGCTCAGGTAGGCGTTCAGGCCCGTGGCCGCGAAGTAGTTGCCCGAGAAGGCCTCGCTGTACGACTGGCCGGGGTCCACGCAGAACTCGCCGGCATAGCCGCAACCGCCGTTGTCGTTGCCCACCGCGTTGACGGCGGTGAAGCGCAGGCCGCCCTCGCTCCAGGGGTTGTCGAGGTTGGTGTTGGCCTCGAAGTCGGCGGCGAAGGTCAGGTGGTTCGCGGCCGGCGTGGCGCTGCCGATGCCGCTCGTCTGCACGACGGCGGCCATGGCGGGCGCCGCGAGCAGCGCGGCGAGCAGGGGAATGAGCTTGTTCTTCATGTTCAGTTCGCAGGGATGAGGTCGATGGCGTCGAAGGACAGCGCCGGGCTCAGGAAGTTGGTACCGGCCGTGCCACTGGCGACGTTCAGCGTCAGCACATTGGTGCCGACGACCAGCTGCGAGGCCGGGATGTCGAACGTGTAGGTGCGGTTGAAGCCGCGGTAGGTGCCCACGGTCAGGTTGCGCGACACCTTGGGCGGCGCGGGCGGGATGGCGGACGACCAGCTGTTGACGGTGACGATGGGGCGCGCGCTGTTGTAGTCGGCCGTGATGCCCAGACGCAGGCGCAGCGGCTGCGTGTTCTGGCCGCGCTTGAGCACGAAGCGCACCTGCAGGTTGGGGTTGTGGTCTTTCCACTGGTAGGCCGGCCATTGCGTCGCGGCGTTGGACTGGCCGATGACGAAGGGCGCCGGCTTCCACGACGCCATGCGCACGTCGCCGGGGTGCATGAAGGTCAGCTGGTCGCCGTTGATGAACTCCTGTGGCGTGCCGTCCCAGCGGCCGATGCGCCAGATGGCGGGCGTGGCCTCGGGGTCGGCCGTGATGGCCACCGGGCTCAGCGCATAGCTGGCATTGGCGGTCACCGTGACGGGCACGGTCTGCACGGCCAGCTCGCCCTTGTAGACGGTCATCGTGTAGTTGCCCGGCAGCATGCCGGTGGCCGTGAAGTGGCCGTCCACGGGATCAGCGTCCACCCAGTACTGCGCTTGCGCATTCGCGAAGCCCACCGTGTAGGGCACGCCGGCCACGCGACCGGTCAGGCCGGCCACCGTGACGGCGCCGCGGCCCATCGGCGGCACATAGCCCACCAGGCCCATCTGGCCGTACCAGCTGGTGTCGGGCCGCGCGGTCGGCGCCGCGCCGCCGTTGAAGATCATCGTGTACGTGTTCAGCACGTTCAGGCGGAAGGGTTCCGTCTGCGCCTCGCCGTAATTGACCATGTAGGTCAGCTCGTTGTGCGTGCTGGTGATCTGCTGCAGCAGGCTGCGGTAGAACGGGCCGCTGGAGCCGCCTTCGTTGTTGTCGCGCCAGAACCAGATGCCCACGCCGGGGCCGGTGCCGCCCAGGAACTCCCAGTCCTTCAGGCGGCGGTTGGCGTAGTGCTTGGAGCGGCTCTGGCCGTAGCGCGCGTCGCCGGCCGCGAAGCCGAACACGTCGCTGGCTTCGATGGCGCCGCTGGTGCCGCGCAAGTCCTCGGCCCAGTAGCTCTCGCCGCCGTAGGTGATGAGGCCGCCGGCCGCGTTGGCCGGGCCCCCGTTGGGCAGCTTGGCGATGGGCACGCGCGCGATGAAGCGCACCAGGCCGTGCACGTCGGGCTGCTCGGTGAAGTGCGTGCCCATGTGGATGTTGGACTCGCCCTTCTTCACCAGGTAGTAGTGCGTCAGCACGCCGCCCTTGGTGCTGTTGACGGTCAGCGTCACGCGGATGAAGGCATTGCCGGTGACGACGCCGCCATTGGTCGTCGCGGCCGGCACCACGCTGCCGTCGGCATTGACCAGCTCGGCCTTCACGGCCACGGCGCCCACGCCGGTGTAGAGCCAGTCGGCGCCCGAGTTCAGCTGCGTGCCGCGCGCCGGATCGGCGTACTCCACGCCCTGGTAGACCATGCTGGAGATGTCGCCGGCGGAGGTGGTGCTGGCGCCGTTGTCCCAGGCGCGCACCTTGAACACCAGGCCGGCATCGGTGTCGATGACGTACTGCGGGCGCGCGGGGTTGCCGCTGTCGTGCACCGTGGTGATGGTGAAAGCCGCCAGCGCGGCCGGAGAGGCGGATGCGGCAAGCAGGGCCGTGGCCAGCCAGCGCGCCCAGGGCGGGCGCGAGCACGTCGTGTTCATGAAGTCTCCAGTTCTGTGTGTTTGTTCACGTGACGCGGCGGGACGCTGCGTCCGTGGCGGCGGACTCTAGGGAGACATGTGCTTGCTGTGCGGTCAACCCGGTGAGCGTTTCATCGCGGTACGGCGCCGCTATATCGCGGGGTGATCGTGGGAGCGCTCAACGCGTGAAAAACGGGATCGCTTGCGGCGTTTCGTCCTGCATCCGATGGATGGAAACCCTGGGTTGCTCCCCAGTTCTGAGGGGCGCTTTGCGTGACGGCTGCCTAAGCTGAAGAGGTCACTACAGCAGCCTCAGGGAGCAAGACATGGCCACTTCATCAGGCGCCCGCCGCAACGCGGCCGACGACACGGCGCAGCCGCTGCGCTATGCCTATCACTACTGCAACGTGCGCCCCGGCCTGCCGCCCGTTACCGGGCCGCAGATGGGCGATGAGCGCGCCTCCGCCATCAACACGCTGCGCGACAAGTGGCTGAACGGCACCGAGCTGACGTACTACTTCTACGACCAACCCACAGACGGCCAGAACGTGCTGCTGGCCGACGGCAGCACGCGCTTCGTGCCCTGGGCCGGGCCTGATGCGCAGAAGCAGGCGGTGCGCAAGGCGTTCAAGGTCTGGGCCGACCTGGGCCTGGGGCTGCGCTTCAAGGAAGTGCCGGCGCGCGAGCAGGCGCTGATCCGCATCGGCTTCATGGCCGGCGACGGCAGCTGGTCGTACGTGGGCCGGGTGGTTCGCGAGATACCGGCGGGCGAGCGCACGATGAACATCGGCTGGGACGTGACGCAGGACCTCGACACCGCCATCCACGAGATCGGCCACACGCTGGGCTTCAACCACGAACACCAGAACCCGTTCTCCGGCATCGTCTGGGACGAGGAGAAGGTCTACGCGGCGCTGGCCGCGCCGCCCAACCGCTGGCCACGCGAGAAGACCCACTTCAACATCCTGCGCAAGCTGGATCCGAGCACCGTGGAAGGCACGTCCTGGGACCCGGACTCCGTCATGCACTACCCGTTCGACGCAGGCCTGATCCTGGAGCCGGCCAAGTACCGCATGGAGCCCTTGCAGCCGCCCGGCGGCCTGTCGGCGCGCGACATCGCGCAGGTGCGCAAGGTCTACCCGGCGCAGCCGCCGGTGAACGAGTTCGAGGAGCTGGCGCTGTCCGAGTCGCGCCGGTTGACCATCGCGGCCGGCCAGCAGATCGACCTGCGGCTGAAGCCGTCCCGCACGCGCAACTACCAGATCGCGACCTTCGGCGAGGCCGACACGCTGGTGGCGCTGTACGAGGACGTGGGCGGCGAGCTGAAGTTCCTGGCCGGCGACGACGACAGCGGCGAGGACCGCAACGCCCAGCTCAGGCTGAGGCTGCAGCGCACGCGCAACTACGTGCTGCGGGTGCGCATGTACTTCGCGTCTTTCGCCGGTGAGACGGCCGTCATGTGGTGGTGAGCAGGCGCTACCTGATGAGCGCCTGGTAGGTCAGGTTGCGCACGCGCAGGTTCAGCGTGGAGTTGCCCGCGGGGCGCAGCTGCGTCATCAACAGGATGACCAGGCGCTCCTTCGGGTCCACCGTGTACTGCGGGAAGTAGGCGCTGCCCCAGCCGAACGCGCCTTCGCTGCCCAGCTCCTTGAAGCCGCCGCGCTTCACGTTGACCCAGAAGCCCAGGCCGAAGCCGTCGGCATCGCCGCGGGCCTTGTCGGCGAGGTGGTCGGCGGTCATCAGCTCCACCGTCTTGGGCGCCAGCAGGCGCTGGCCGTCCAGCTCGCCCTTGTTCAGCAGCATCTGCAGGAAGCGCGTGTAGTCGCCCGCGGTCGACACCATGCCGGCGCCGCCCGAGAACAGCTTGCGCGGTCCGTTGACGAAGTCGCTCTTGGCGGATGTTTCCATCAGCTTGAGCTGGCCGCCTTCCAGGCCGTAGACATGTGCCAGGCGCCCCACCTTCTCGGGCGGCAGGTGGAAGCTGGTGTCCGGCATGCGCAACGGATCGGTGATGCGCGTCTTGATGAACTGGTCCAGCGACTGCCCCGACACGACCTCGACGAGGCGGCCCAGCACGTCGGTCGCATAGCCGTAGATGAAGGCCTCGCCCGGCTGGCTCTGCAGCGGCAGCGCGGCCATGCGGTCGGTCCAAGCGGCAAGCGTCTCGTCGTGGCCCACCAGGTACCAGTCCTTCATGCCGGCCGCGTCGTAGGCCGCCTTGGCGGGGCCGGGGCCGTAGCTCATGCCGGCCGTGTGCGTCAGCAGGTCATGGATGGTCAGCGACCGGCGCGCCTTCTCGGTGCTGCCGTCGGGCCTGGCCACCTGCAGGTTGGCGAACGCCGGCAGGTACTTGGCGACCGGGTCCTTCAGCAGGAAGCGGCCTTCCTCGTACAGCATCATCGCGGCCACCGACGTCAGCGCCTTCGTCATGGACGCGATGCGGAAGATCGTGTCCGTGCGCATGGGCTTGGCGCCCTCGATGTCCTGCTGGCCATAGGCCTTGAACACCACCGGCTTGCCGTCGCGCAGCACCACCATGACGCCGCCGGCCAGCTGCTGGCGGGCGATCTCGTCGTTGATGGCCGTGTCGAGCCGCTGCAGGCGCTCGGCCGAGAAGCCTGCGACCAGTGCGGGCTTGGGCGGGGTGGCGGTCGTGACAGGGGCGTGAAAGAGCGCGGCGCAGGCCAGCGCCACGGCAAGGGCGGTTGTTTTCATGCTGCGTGTTCTCATAGGTCCGTTCGGTGGCCTGGTGTCTTGAACTGCGGGCCGAGCGCCGGGCCGCCCCAAGCCGGCCCGCAAGCATCGCCGTCCCCTCGGGGGACCGACCAGGCTCGCCCGCGTTCAGCGGGGCGAGTCTGGGCGAGGGGCCGTCAGTCCCCGAGAGGTCTGAGTTGGGTGAAGCCGGGGCTGGTCGCAACGCGGAACTGCTCCGGTGCCGGCGGCTGTGCCGGCGAGATGGCGCCCAGATCATCGCGCAGTTGCGCGGCCACCGGCACGCGGGCTTCCCTCAATCCCTGCGCGATCAAACGGGCCAACTGCATGGCGCCGTAGTTGTTGTGGTGGGTGTTGTCCAGCTTGCCGTTGTTCATCGGATGCGCGGCCTGCGAGCGCTCCGGGCCCAGCGCCTCGTAGAACTGGATGCTCATCGCGTTGAGGTCGATGAAGGCCAGCTTCATGTCCTGCGCCACGGTGCGGGCGGCGTTGGCGTACTCGGTCAGGCTGGGGCGCAGCTTGGCGGTGGCCGGGTCGAAGTTGCGGCGCTCCATCGACGACACGATGACGGGGATGCCGCCGCGCGCCTGGATGGCTTGAGCATGCGTGCGCATCTCGGCCTTGTAGGTCTCGGCATTGCCGCTGCCGTCCTTCTGCTGCTTCTGGTCGTTGTGGCCGAACTGCAGCAGCACCGTGTCGCCGGGCTGCAGCATCGACAGGATCTTGTCGATGCGGCGCCGGTTCAGCGAATCGCGGAAGGTCTCGCCGGACTCGGCGTGGTTGGACACGGCGACCGTCGGCTTGAACAAGACCGTCAGCATCTGTCCCCAGCTGGCATAGGGCTCGCCGGACTGGTCGGCCACGGTGGAGTCACCCAGCAGGTAGACGGTGGGGGCCTTGACGGGCTCGATGGTCAGGCGTTGCAGTGCCGGTTGCTGGCCGTTGATTTCGAGCGTCAGGCGGCGGTCCCAGGCCCAGGCTTCGCTGCTGATCTCGCGGTCCTTCAGCTTCACGCGGCCGGCTTCCACGCCGTGGGTCGCGGTGATGTTGGCGGTGCGGACGTTGACGAGGAAGCTGTGGGTCTGTGTGGCGCCGGCGGGCACCTTGATGCCGTCGAGTTGCAGGCGGCGCAGCTCGGCCTTGATCGTCGTGTCGCTGGCCTCCTTGCTTCCCAAGGTCGCCGTCACGCGGTAGTTGCCGTCGGGCAGGTCCACCGAGAAGAAGTAGGGCTGGCCGGCGGCGTTGCGCTTGTCGTCGGCTTCGAAGCCGTGGCCGCGTTCGCGGCTGTAGACGGTGTCGTTGGCGATGGCGATTTCGCCCTGTGCCGGCTTGCCGTCGAAGGTGAAGCGCAGGGTTTGGGCTGACGCTGCGGTGGCGAGCAGGGTGGTGATGAGCAGGAGGTGCTTCATATGCTTGTTCGTTGGTGTGGGTTGATGGCAAGGCCCATGCCGGGATGCGCGCCCGGCAGCGCGGCAACTTTCTTCTGCGGCGCCAGAAGAAAGTCACCAAGAAAGATGCGCTGAACCGCATCCCATCGCGACGCCGCCAGGCGCATCGCGCGAAGACGACCAGCGGCTTGGCGCATAGACGCGACCCGCTGCGCTCTCGCGGCTGTTCTTGCGACGAGCAGCGCAGATCGCACCTTCACGCCGATTGACGCCGGCTGCACGCCGAGCTCATCCGTTGAATGCAACGCCGCTCGGGCGGCGTGCAAAGCAGCCCGAGGCAACAGTCAGTCCTTCAGATGCTCGCCAACGAGGGCGAGGTTCTGAATCGCCGCGAGGCCCCATTGCGCGGTGTCGTTGGTGCTGACCCAGGGCACTTCGTCCACCGGGTTCAACGCCAGCGGCCCAGACACCCGGACCGTCTTCAACGTCTTCACGCCACGCGGATCGTCCATCCAGAACTCCTTCCACGCGCGCTGCGCCAGCGCCGCATCGTTCTTCTGCGCGGCCGCATAGGCCGTCAGCCGCGAGTGGCCCACCAGCAGCGCATTGCCGCCACCGTGCGGTGCGCCCAGCGCCTTGACCTGTTCGTCGCGCGGCGCGTTGTACAGCGTGCAGTACTGCAGCCAGGCGGCGCGGAAGGCGGGTTCGTCGATCAGGTCCACCAGCTCGGCCATCATCTCCATGCCGCCGAACACGGCGCTCAGGTGGCTGGCCGACAGCTTGTTGCCGCTGACGTTGTGCAGCGCGCCTTCGTTGGGGCCCGTCGGCTCGTAGCCGCCGCTGCCGGTGAAGAAGCCGTTGGGCATGCCCGCGATGCCCTTCATGCCGCGCAGCAGCTTGTTGCGCCAGCGAGCGTCGCCGGTGCGCTCCCATTCGGTCATGAAGTTGGCGACCAGCGAACCCCAGTCCGTGCCGAAGCCGATGCGCGCGGGCCACGGGCCCTTGTCCACGCGGCCGGCGATCTTGCGCACCGGGTCCACCTCGTCGAGCTTCTGGTCGACGTCCAGCACCTCGCGCATCACGTCGCCGATGCGTTCGTCGCCGGTGAGGTAGTAGTAGAAGCGCCGGTTGGCCGACGTGGAGATACGTGCCTGCTTGGCGCTGCAGCCCCAGTGCTGCACGTTGTGGCGCGTGCCCAGGCCCTTGAAACGGCCGGCGTGGTAGATGTCGACGTCGGCCGTGTGATGCACCATGGCCTCGGCGACGCGGAAGATGTCGGCGCGGCCCGAGCGCAGGAAGGCGTACCAGAGCCAGATGTCGGGCGACAGCTCCGAGTTGTCCCAGGCGTAGCCACCCACGTCGTAGCGCCATTCGTGGCGGTCGTTGTCGTAGGTGTGGCGGAAGTCGCCGTAGTCCCAGAAGCCGTACCAGTGGCGCTGCTCGATCTGCTTCTTGTAGTAGTCGAACAGGAAGTCGAGCTTGTCCTCGATCTTCACGCGCGCCGGCGTGCTACGGTCGGGCAGGCTCCACAGCTTGCCGAACACGCCGGCCTGCAGGTAGCGCGACGGATGCGCGGCGAGCTGCGGCGGCGTCTGCACGGCGGCGGCCATCTGCACGAGGCGCTCGCGCGTCGGCGTGGCGGCCAGTGCCCACAGCGTGATCTCGCTGCTGCGCGCAATGCCCACCGGCGTGCCGAAGCCCTTCTCGTAGTCCTCGTAGGTGATCTCCAGGCCTTCGAGCTCCTGCTCGTGCGTCTCCATGCCCAGGCCATCGTGATAGAAGCGCAAGTCCATGGCCGGCGCCTCTGGCGAGTGCATCCAGACGGTGACCTGCGCGGTCTCGGTGATGGCGTTGCGGATGTCCAGCTGCGTGGGGTGGCGCTGCCAGAAGTCGCGCAGGCCGAAGGCCACGCCGCCGGTCGCGCCGCCGATGTAGCCGCTGCCCGGTGCACGCTGGCCGAAGGCGGCGGGAATCCAGCCGTGGCCGGGCTTGGTGCGCTTCCTGATCTGGAAGCTGTCGGCGCTGAGCTGGCTCAACGTGTAGTCACCCCAGGACGGGATGCGGTGGTGCAGCTTGCGCACCTGCGGGCCCCACTGCTCCAGCGGCGGCGTGGCGCGGCCGGCGAGCTGGGCCTCGCGAACGGCGGCGCCGGCGTCGCGGCGCAGGCCGGTGAGGTTGCGCACGCCCTCGGCCCACAGGCCTCCATCCTGCCCGGCGAAGCGCACGTGGCGGTCGTAGGGTTCGTCGCGCATGGGCACGTCGAAGCGCAGGCCGATGCCGCGCAGGAAGTCCTTCTGGTCGTCACCGTCGAAGACGAAGGTGTGCATCACGCGCACATGCTCGGCGCCGGCGTGAAAGTAGAAGCGCACCGAGAACGGCAGCCACTCGCGGCCAGCGGCACTGCGGTGCTGGCCATCCACCTTGACGACGGCGCGCACGGGGCCGGTCTGCTCGACGCTGAGCTTGGCGATCCGGCTCTCGAACGCCGTCTGCGTGACGGCGCCCTGCAGCGCGTCGGGCTTGTCGTCGGTCTGCGCGATCAGCGTGGCGGCGCGCAGGATGTCGCGGCCGTCGCGGGTGATGCTGCGGATGAGCTGGACGCCGCTGCGCGGCAGCGTGGCGCGGATGACGCCGGTGTCCACCTCGATGACGTCCGCGGTCTCCTTCACGCTGACCTTGGCGGCAACCACGGCCGTGCCCTTGCCGGCGCGGATGCGCGGTGCGGCGCCGGTGTCCACGCCGGCGGGGAAGGCGTGCGCTGTCCACTTCAGCGAGCCGTCGGGCCAGAAGGCGAGTGGCCAGGTCTGCAGCGGCAGCGGCTTGCCCTGCGCGTCTGCGGCGTTGAACTCCGTGCCCTTCTTGTGCTGGCCGCGCGGCCAGGGCAGGCCCAGCGTGGCGCCCAGCGGCAGGGCAGGGGCGGCGCCGTCCAGCCAGCGCAGGGCTTCGGTGTCGGCGCTCAGCGCCGGCGCGGCGGTCGTGGTGGCCGCAGCCCCGGCCGTGATGCCAGCCAGTCCGCCGATTCCGGCGACCGGCAGGGAAGCGGTTTTGAAGAAGCGGCGGCGGCTGAAGTCAGTCATGGGCGTGCAGGGTTGTTGGGAGCATGCAGCGTGGAGTCGGCCGCATGGCCGCTGCCGCGGCCCCACAGCTGGTCGTAGGACCAGCCGGTCAGGTCTTCGACGATCTTGCGGTTCTCGTCGCTCTCGGCTTCGGTCGCGCCGTTGCGCAGGCGCTCGACCTCGTGCACCAGCACCGCATGCGTGCTGGCGTTGAGGCGGAACTTCCACGAGGCCAGTGCGCCCAGCACCAGCATCAGCAGCGGGCCGCCCACCATCAGCAGCGTGACGGTCTGGATGGCCTCGGGTGTCTGCACGACGACCTCGCCTGGCTTGGTCTTGATGTAGCCGCCCCAGTCGATGATCCAGCCGCTGGCCATGATGGCGGCGCTCTGCGCGAGCTTGCGCACCAGCGTCATCACGCCGGCGAAGATGCCTTCGCGGCGCTGGCCGGTGACGGCTTCGTCGACGTCGGGCAGGTAGTTGTAGACCGACCAGGGCACGAAGTTCAGCGTGCCGCGGCCCAGGCCTGCGAGCACGATGGGCACGAACAGCCAGAACACCAGGCTGATCGAGAAGCTGTCGCCCGCCGGGTTCAGCGCGCCGAACAGGTTGGTGCCCAGCGCCTGGAAGCTCTCGGCAAAGCCTTCGGGCCGCGCCAGGTAGAAGCCCAGGTACAGCAGCAGCGCGGCGCCGAACAGCGAGCCGGCCAGCCGGTAGGCCAGTACAGGGCCGGTCTTGATGACGATCTGGATGGCCACCATCACCGAGATCAGCTGGGCCACGTACATGACCGTCATCAGCTGCGAGATGACGAGCGTGGCGCCCATCAGCACTGTGGCCACGAAGAAGGCGAACGCGCTGTTGAAGATGTCCTGCGACAGATAGCCGCCCAGGTAGATGGACAGGTGCTGGCGGAAGGCGCGGATCTTCAGCGTGGAGAACAGGTCACGGAACATCTTGACGGGGATGTTCACGACCACCGACCACTTCACGCCGCCATAGGTCTGCGACAGCACGGCCTGCTCGCGCGGGCCATAGGGCCGCTCCCAACTGGTCAGCACGACGATGGTGACGACCACCGAGAAGATGACGCCGAAGATGGCCGCCATCCAGAAGAAGGTGTCGGGCGAGTCCTTGCCGCCGAACTGGTTGATCAGCAGCGTGGGCAGGTAGGAGGCCAGGATGGCCGAGCTCTGCGCGACGATCATGCGCGCGCCGGCGAACTTGGCCTTCTCCTTGTAGTCCTTGGTCATCTCGGCCGCCAGCGTCTCCCAGGGGATGAGAAACATCGTGTACAGCAGCTCGAAGAAGATGAAGACGAGCAGGTAGTAGTAGAAGGTGTGGCCGGTGCGGAAGATCAGCGCGAAGCTGGGCAGCAGCGGGATGGTGATCAGCAGGAACAGCTTGCGCCGACCGATCTTGCGGCCCACCCAGGTGTGGCGCAGGTTGTCGGACACATAGCCGATCAGCGGGCAGGTGATGGCCTCGATCAGCCGAGGCAGGCCCAGCACCAGGCCGGCTTCGGCGGCACTGAGGCCGCAGAAGGTCGTGAAGAAATAGAACAGCCAGCCGGTGATGACGGCCTGGGCGCCGGCACCCAGCATGTCGCCCGAGCCCCAGCCCCAGTAGTTGATCCAGGTGGGTTGTCTTGCGGCGGGGTGGAGGTTCTTGGTGATCATTGCGTTAGCGCTTTGTGAGCGTGTCTCGGCTACTGTTGTTTGCTGGTTAGGCCCATGCCGGGATGCGCGCCCGGCAGCGCGGTAACTTTCTTCTGCGGCGCCAGAAGAAAGTCACCAAAGAAGAGGCGCTGAACCGCAAGCCATCGCGACGCCGCCGTCAGCGGCGCGCGAAAACGATCAGCTGCACTGCGGGCAGACGCGACCCGCTGCGCTCTCGCGGCTGTCCCTATGACGAGCCGCGCAGATAGAACCTTCAAGCCGCTTAACGCCGGGTGCACGCCGGGCTCATCCGTTGAATGCAGCGCCGCTCGGGCGGCGCGACCCAGGCTACGGCGAAGCCGAGCCGTTGGGCTTTGCAGGGACTCCCCTTCAAAACCGCTGAGAAGCGCAGGAACCCAGGGCGTGCGCGCAGCGCACTTCAAGAACTGACTCGCGACGACTGTTCGAGCAGAGCGTAGCGGCGCGAGTTCGGCGCGGCCCTGGGTTTCGAGCATCGCAAGGCAGCCCGAAGGGCCGGTTTTGTCGGGGCGGTTTGGCTTCGCCGCTCTTCGAGAACTTTGCCTACTTTCTTGTCCGTACAAGAAAGTAGGTCGCCCGCCGAGGCGAACTCCCGGCACGGCACTGGCCCGCAACCCAAAGCACCGCACAGCCAACCGATCTCAGATGAAGCGAACCAGCAGCTCGCCCATTGTCAGCAGCGCCATGGCCTGCCCAAATGGCATCGACGTCAGCGGGATGTCCTTGTATTCCTGCAGCGTGTTGAACACCGGCGTGCCGAAGCTCACCTGCGTCAGCTCGCCGGCGTCGTTGATGTGCTTGCGCACGGCCAGCGCGGCTTTCACGCCCAAGGCTTCGTAGTCCTTGGAGATGTAGCCCTTGCGGACGGCCTTCAGGATGCCGTAGGCGAAGCCCGCGGAGGCGGCGGCTTCGTCGTACGAGGTCGGATCGTCCAGCAGCGTGGGCCACAGGCCCGACGGCGACTGGAACTGCGCGAGGGCCTTGACCTGCGCCTCCAGCGTGGAGACCAGGTGCTGGCGGAAGGCATCGCCCTCCGGCAGGTTCAGCAGCTCGATGAACTCGGGGATGACGATGGTGACCCACGAGTTGCCGCGCGCCCACAGCGCATTTGCAAAGTTGTGCCGGCCATCAAACGTCCAGCCGTGGAACCACAGCCCCGTCTTGCGGTCCGCAAGGTACTTGATGTGGACGAGGAACTGGCGCTTGGCTTCCTCGACGTAGTGCGGGCGGTTCAGCAGCAGGCCGAACTTGGCCAGCGGCAGCACCGACATCATCAGCGTGTCGTCCCACAGCTGCTGGTTGTTCACGCTGTTGTAGACGATGTGCTGGAAGCCGCCTTCCTCGGTGCGCGGCATCTCGTTGTAGACCCACTCGGCCCAGCGGTCGATGTAGGGCAGGTAACGGCGGTCGCCGGTGCGGTCGAACAGATAGGCCAGCGTGAGGAAGGGCGCAACCGTATTGATGTTGCGCGAGGGCATGCCTTCCTTGAAGCGCGCCTCGAACCAGCTGGTCATGATGTCCCAGGCCTTGGGGTCGCCCGTCAGCTCCCAGACCTTGTAGACGCCGTACAGGCCCACGCCGTGCGTCCACTCGAAGCCGTGCCAGCCCTTGGTGTCCAGCACGCGGCCGTCGTCCAGGCGCAGCAGGAACTTGCCGTCCTTGTCCTCGATGTTGATCAGGTTGTGGATCAGGCGGTCGATGGCGCCGCGGATGTCGTCGCGGTCGGCACCCAGGTGGGCCGTGTGGTGGGCCAGCAGCGGGTGGATCTTGGAGGAATCGACGGGCTTGAGGATCTGGTTGGACATGGTTTGTCTCTCTCTCGGTACTGCTTGAGTGATTCGGATCAGCGCTGCAAGTTGCGCGGCTGGGGCACGGCTTCCAGCGGCACGCCGCCGCGGGCCACGGCCAGCGGCACCAGCTTGACGGCTTCCAGCGCGTTGGCCGCGTCGCCATCGGTCGTGACCGCCAGTGTCAGCGTGTTGTCGCCATTGGAGTTGAGGATGCCCGGCGGCAGCACGAACACGCGCTGCGGGCCGATGTGGGCGATGAACTGGCCCAGGTTCCAGCCGTTCACGAAGATCAGCGCGCGGTTGTCGCGCTCGGAGCGCGGCTTGCTCGTGTCGCCGAAGGCCAGGCCCAACTGCACGTCATGGCCTTGCGGCATGTCGAGCTTGAAGCTGGTGCGCAGCCAGTAGGTGCCGGGGGCGGGCGGGGCGGCGCCGGGTTGCGTGGCGTCCCAGCCTTGCTGGGGTTTGGTCGGGTCGACGGGCAGGTGCCAGCCCATGCGCTCGCCATGCAGGCCGCCGTTGTTCATCGGGCCGCGCACGAGGTCGGCGATGTCCTCGCCACCCTTGTTGCCCTGGATCTTCCACGCGATGGGTGTGCCGAAGCGCTGGCCGCCCTTGGGCGTGATGGACGCCGAGATCAGGCCGCGCGCTTCCTTGTGGACGTCGTCGGCGAACAGGTCCCAGTTGTGCGAGTTGTTGCGCACGACGACGGCGATGACGTGCTCGCCGGGCGCCAGGTCTTTCAGCGTGCGGTGGAAGGTGTCGGTCGTTTCCGGGAAGGGCCGGCCGGTGTCCAGGTCCTGCTGGCCGATGAACTTGCCGTCCACCCACACCTGGATGACGCCCGCGCCGCCGCCACCAAAGAACAGCTCCAGGTTCAGCGGCTTGGCGTCAGCGGTGTTGAAGCGGCCGCGGTACCAGACGTCGCCGTGGTGGAAGCCGTAGTCGCTCATCGCGAGCACGGGCTGGCCCTTGTCGGTGGCGGTGTAGACGTTGGCGGCAGACACCGGCGCGTCGGTCTTGCGCCAGGCGCTGTCGTCGAACTTCGGGTCGGCTTCCAGCGAGTCGAAGCGGCGGGTCCACGTGGCCTGCATCAGGTCAGGCAGCTTGACGGCGTCGGGCCCGGCCAGCGTGGCCTTGCCCACGAGGCTCGCGTCCTGCGTGCCGGCCGCCACGGCCTGACCGTTGAAGCTCAGGGCCGTGATGCCTTCGGGCACCCAGGCGCGCAGCGTGCTGGGCGCGGTGGTGTCGCCGGTCAGCGCCAGCGTCTTGCCGTTGAGGGCCGCCGTGCGGACCAGCGCCGCGCTGCGCACCAGCACCGTCTGGTCGCCGGCCTGCAGGCGCCAGAACTCCCAGCCGGTCTTCTCGTCGGCCAGCAGCAGCAACAGCGGCGCGCGGCCACCGCCGCTGACCAGCACTTCGATCAGGCCCTTGTGGGCGTAGTTCAGGCGCAGGTCGCCGGTCTTGGCGTCCCAGTTCACGGTGGCGTTGCCGCGCAGGAACTTCACCGTCGGCTTGGCGGCGTAGCGCAGCACCGTCTCGCCGTCGTCGCCATCGCGGCCGTACAGCAGCGCCACGTCGCGCAGGCCCTGCTGCAGCTGCGACTGCAGCTCGCTGGTGCTGTAGACCAGGTGCTGGCGCTCCAGCGCATAGCTGGCCAGCAGCATCTTGGCGTCCTGGTTGGTCAGCGTCAGCTTGCCGGCCTGCGGAATCGAATAGCTGCCGTCCTTGGTCGTCAGCTTGAAGCCGAACTCGGCCGTGCCCGACAGGTGGTTGTGCTGGGCCAGCAGCACATGGCTGCCCAGCGCCTTGTTGACGTTGTGATAGAGCTTGACCTTGGCATTGCCCGGATCGATGGGCTCGCCCTTGTCCTGCGCCGCGAGCACCGCGTTGGCGGACTGCACGAAGCCGCCCATCTGCTTCAGCACATAGGCCTTGTCGCGCAGCGCACGGCTCTCGTTGATGGGCGAGCCGTAGTCGTAGCTGGTGTAGACCACCGGCCCCGCCAGCCAGCCCCAGCTGGTGCCGCCAAACGCCATGTAGATGGAGTGGATGGTCAGCGAGTTGATGAGGCTGGAGCCGTAGAACACGCGCTGGTAGCCCGGGCCCTGTCGCTTGGCGGTGCACTCATAGGTGCCGTTGGAACCCCAGTAGTCGAACCAGCCCGCGCCGATCTCGGCGACGAAGCCCGGCGTGTTGGGCGAGGCCAGCGAGCCGACCTTGGGGAAATTCTTGCCGTAGATGCCCCAGTCCGGCGCCGGTGCGGGCGTGCCGGGCACGGCATGCACGTCGCACACGCCGCCGGGGTAGCCGTCGAATGCGTAGATGTCGGTCGGGCCGGGGTTGGCGAAGGG
The DNA here is from genome assembly GCF_031458115.1 of Roseateles asaccharophilus. Taxonomy (GTDB): domain Bacteria; phylum Pseudomonadota; class Gammaproteobacteria; order Burkholderiales; family Burkholderiaceae_C; genus Pelomonas; species Pelomonas asaccharophilus_A. Next base: position 303,569 of record NZ_JAVDXV010000001.1, read on the forward strand.
CGCGGTGGAGGTCTTGGGCGTCCAGTCCGGCAGGCGCGACGCGGCGTTGTGGAACAGCGGCACGGTGATGCCGTCGGCGCGCGCCTTGTCCGCCAGGTGCTGCATGTGGCGGATGTTCTTGGGGTTCACCGCGAACAGCTCGTTCTCCAGCTGGTAGGCGATGACGTTGCCGCCGCCGTTGGTGAGCTGGTGGCGGGCCAGGATGGCGTTGATCTGCGTCATCCACTCGTCGGTGGCGGCCTGGTATTCAGCGGCGTCGGTGCGCGCCTCGGCGCGCTGGCGCAGCAGCCAGCCGGGGAAGCCGCCGGCGCTCAGCTCGGCATTCACGTACGGGCCCATCCGGGCGATGACGTACATGCCTTCTTCCTTGGCGATCTCCAGCGCGCGTTCGATGTTGCGGATGCCGGTGAAGTCGTAGTGGCCCGGCTTGGCCGAGTGGTAGCCCCAGGCGAAGTAGAAGGCCACGGTGTTCAGGCCGGACGCCTTCATCTTCTGGATCACGTCGCGCCACAGCGCAGGCGAGGGCAGGCGGAACGGATGGAACTCGCCGCCGAAGATCATCTCGCGCCTGCCGTCGATGATCAGCGAGTGGCGGTCCCAGGCGATCTTCTTGGGCTTGGCTTTCGGCGCGGTCGCGCGCTCCAGTTGCGCGGTGTCTTCCGAGATGACGGTGAAGTGGCGCACCGTGCCCGACACGCCGCCCAGTTCCTTCCTGGGCGTCCAGGTCTGGAAGCCGTCGAAGCTGTCGGAGAACCAGTAGCGCTTGGTCGTGTAGTCGTCGAAGTAGAGGCGCCAACCCGGCTTGCCGTCCGCGCCCTTGATGGGCACCACGGCCTGGCCTTCCGCCCAGTTGCCCCAGCCGGCCCAGTCACCGGTCTTCTGCAGCGTCCACGGGCCGTCCAGCGACGGCGCCGTGGCCAGTTCGATGTGCTTGGTGGTCTCGTTCTTGATGAACGCGGTGTAGCGGCCGCCCTCCAGCACGACGAAGGTGTCGATGTAGTTGTTCTCCAGCCCCTTCATCGGCTGGGGGGCGGAGAACTTCGTGAAGCCGGCGTCCAGCGCCTTGACGTGGTACGCGGCGAACGGGCCCTTGGTGCCTCCCTTCGAGAGGCTCATCACCAGCTTCAGGCTGCCGTCGGCATCGCGGAACCACTCGGGCGCCCACACGTTGGTCACGCCCGGCAGCTTCACGCTCACGTCGCCCACGTGGGACCAGCTCTTCAGGTCGGCCGACTTCGCGATGCCGAAGGTCGAGCCGTCCCAGTTCGTCGTGTAGGCGATGTAGTAGAGGCCATCGGCCGCTCGGATGATGGACGGGTCGCGCAGCAGATCCTTGGGCGGCTGGTAGACCTCGGAGCCCAGCGACGTGAAGGTGACGCCGTCAGCCGACGAGAACAGGCTCAGCTTGTTCTGCGACGTGGCCATGAAGGCCGACATCAGGAAGGTCTTCTCGCCCTTGACGATGGGCTTGACCGGCAGCGACGGCGTGCTGACCGCGGTGGGCGGTGCCTGGCCTGGAAGATCCTGCGCGCCGGCGGCGGCACACATCAACAGCGCGGCGAACCAGACAGCGGTGCGGTTCGTCAGGGCGGGCGGCAGGACAGCAGGCATGGGCAGACCGGGAGTGCGTGGTTCCGCGGTCAGTGTCCCCTTGTTTATGGACGGCAAACGATCATGCGCTTGCGAGAAAGGGGTCGCTGCGGGGACAGGCGAAAATGCCGCCTATGTTCAGTTTCTTCAAGAAGTCGGCTCCGGCCCCCGCGCCCGCCGAAGGGCCCACGCTGCTGCCGGAGGGGTGGACCGTCAAGCCGGCGAGCACACCGGCGCCGACGCCTCAGGCACTTGCCACCCCGCCCGTGCCAGCGCCTGCGCCCGCCGTGGTGGTCGCGCCGGCCGCGCCGGTCGCGGCGCCCGCCGTGGTCGTGCCAGTACCGGTCCCCGTGCCGCCGCCTGCCGTGGCGCCCGCTGTTGCGGCGCCGGAGCCTGCGCCGGCCCCGCGCCAGAGCTGGATGGACCGCCTGCGCGCGGGCCTGCGCAAGACCGGCGGCAGCATTGCCGGCGTCTTCACCGGCACCAGGATCGATGACCAGCTCTACGAGGAGCTGGAAGAGGCGCTGCTGATGGCCGATGCCGGCGTGAAGGCCACGCAGTTCCTGCTGGACGACCTGAAGCGCCGCGTGAAGGACAGCAAGGCCACCGACCCGCAGGCCGTGCGCGCGCTGCTCGTCGACGCGCTGGCCGAGCTGTTGAAGCCGCTGGAGAAGGGCCTGGAAGTGGGGCGTTTCACGCCCACGGTGATGATGGTGGTGGGCGTCAACGGCGCCGGCAAGACGACCAGCATCGGCAAGCTGACCCGGCATCTGGCCGAGTCCGACCAAAAGGTGCTGCTGGCCGCGGCCGACACCTTCCGTGCCGCCGCCCGCGAGCAGCTGGGGGTGTGGGCCGACCGCACGCAGGTGGAGATCATCAGCCAGGAGGGCGGCGACCCGGCCGCCGTGTCCTTCGACGCCGTAAGCGCCGGCCGCGCGCGTGGAGCCGACGTGGTCATCGCCGACACGGCCGGCCGCCTGCCCACGCAGCTGCACCTGATGGAGGAGCTGAAGAAGATCAAGCGCGTCATCACCAAGGCCCAGGAGGGCGCGCCGCACGAGGTGCTGCTGGTGGTGGACGGCAACACCGGCCAGAACGCGCTGAACCAGGTCAAGGCGTTTGATGAGGCGTTGGGCCTGACCGGCCTCATCGTCACCAAGCTGGACGGCACCGCCAAGGGCGGCGTGCTGGCGGCCATCGCACGCGAGCGGGCCGTGCCGGTCTACTTCATCGGCGTCGGCGAGAAGCTGGAAGACCTGGAAACCTTCAACGCGCGCGAGTTCGCGCGGGCGCTGCTGGAGTGATGCTGCTTCAGTGGGCTTGAGGAGGGTCGGCGAAGTAGCCGGCGCCACGCGGCTTGGGGAACAGCGCAGCACGCAGCGCGCTGACGTCGTCGCCCTGCCGGTCCCGCTCCCACAGCGCCATCGGCAACCCGCTGGCCTCCAGCACGCGCAGCAGCCGATCGCGCCGGTGCGCCAGGCGCGGCTGCTCGTCCGGCAGGGGCATCAGCACGACCGATCGCACATAGCCGTGCTCGTCGCACAGCGCGAAGTCCACCGTCAGCAGGCCCGTGCGCGACAACCATTCGCGGTAGGAGTGCTGGCGCGGCACGCGCACGAGCTTGTGCAGCGGCACATGCGCCAGCAGGAAACCTTTTGGGTGCTCCAGCAGCAGCGCCTGCGCGATGGCCTTGTGGGCATGCCGCTCCGCGCTCGCCAGCACCCGCGTGGGCGTGGGCGGCCAGTGCATCACGGTGTCCGACTGTTCCGCGACGGGGCCGCTTTCCTGTCCGGTCAGCCGGTTCAGCCAGGCGCCCATGGCGCGGGGGAGGTGGAGGTTCAGCATGTGCCGCACGCTAGCGGTGGCGTCAGGTCTTGACCATGCTCGCCTGTCCCCTGAATTTGGGGGCAAATGTGTGCGCATGTGTCGCCCTCCGCAGCAACCCTTAAGGGTGTAGCCAGACCCTGACCGATGGCATGGGTCGCCGGACTGCCTATGCTGCGGTTCTTCTCCATTCGACCGAGGCTCTCATGTCCCGTTCCCCGTTCCTGCTTCCGCTGACCCTGGCGCTCGCCACCGCGCTGCCGGCCGTCGCGCATGCCGCCGATGCCCGCAAGGCCGCCATCACCGTGGCCGACACGCCGCTGATCCCGCGCGCCGCGCTGTTCGGCAACCCGGTGAAGGCGGGCGCGCAGCTGAGCCCCGACGGCAAATGGCTGTCGTGGATGGCGCCCGTGAACGGCGTCATGAACGTGTGGGTCGCGCCCGCGGACAAGCCGGACGCCGCCAAGGCCGTCACCGACTCCAAGGACCGCCCCATCCCCGGCCACTTCTGGTCGGGCAACAGCGAGCAGCTGCTGTTCGTCAAGGACAACGCCGGCGACGAGAACTTCCGCCTCTACGGCGTGGACGTGAAGACCGGCGCGCAGCGCGACTACACGCCATTCGACAAGGTGCGCGTGCGCATGATGGGCGGCTCGAAGAAGCGCCTGGACGAGGTGCTGGTGGGCATCAACAACCGCGACCCGCGCTGGCACGACGTGCACCTGCTGAACCTGAAGACTGGCGAGCTGAAGCTGGTCATGAAGGGCGACGGCTTCGCCGGCTTCCAGACCGACGACGACCTGCAGGTGCGCATGGGCGGCCGCCCGAACGCGGCCGGCGGTGTCGACTACTACCAGGTCAAGGACGGCGCGGTGGCCGACAAGCCCTTCCTGAGCACCAACCTGGAAGACAACGCGACCGCCCCCATCGGCTACACCACCGACGGCAAGACGCTGTACTGGATGGACTCGCGCGACCGCGACACCACCGCCGTGTTCGCCGAGGACACCGCCACCGGTGCACGCAAGCTGATCGCGCAGGACGCCCGCGCCGACCTCGGGCAGACGCTGCGCAACACCGTCACCGGCGAGGTGCAGGCCTATGCGGTGGACTACCTGACCACCGAATGGCATTTCGTCGACAAGGGCCTGAAGGCCGACTTCGACTGGCTGCAGCAGCAGCTCGGCAAGGGCGAAGTTTTTGTGGCCAGCCGCACGCGCGCCGACGACAAGTGGATCGTCGGCATCGACCCGGTCTCCAAGGTGTCGGCCACCTATCTGTACGACCGCAAGGCCAAGAAGCTGACCGCGTTGTATGTCGCGCGGCCCGAGCTGCAGAACGCGCCGCTGGTGCCCATGCATGCGGTCGAGATCAAGTCGCGTGACGGCCTGACGCTGCCCAGCTACCTGACGCTGCCGCAGGGCGCCGACAAGAACGGCGACGGCAAGCCCGAACAGGCCGTGCCCATGGTGCTGCTGGTGCACGGCGGCCCCTGGGCGCGCGACGGCTACGGCTACAACGGCACGCACCAGTGGCTGGCCAACCGCGGCTACGCAGTGCTGTCGGTGAACTTCCGCGCCTCCACCGGCTTCGGCAAGAAGTTCCTGAACGCCGGCAACAAGCAGTGGGGCCTGGCGATGCACGACGACCTGATCGACGCCGTGAACTGGGCCGTCAAGCAGGGCGTCACCAGCAGCGACAAGGTCGCCATCATGGGCGGCAGCTATGGCGGCTATGCGGCGTTGGCCGGCCTGACCTTCACGCCCACCACCTTCGCCTGCGCGGTGGACATCGTGGGGCCCTCCAACCTGGAGACGCTGCTGGGCACCATCCCGCCGTACTGGGAAGCCGGCAAGAAGCAGATGTACAGCCGCATGGGCGACCCGACGACCGACGAGGGCAAGGCCGTGCTGCGCGCCGCGTCGCCGCTGTACAAGGCCGACCAGATCGTGCGGCCGCTGCTGATCGGGCAGGGGGCCAACGACCCGCGCGTGAAGCAGGCTGAGAGCGACCAGATCGTCACCGCCATGCAGGCCAAGAACATCCCGGTCACCTATGTGCTGTACCCGGACGAAGGCCACGGCTTCGCGAAGCCCAACAACCGCATCGGCTTCAATGCGATCGCCGAGACCTTCCTGGGCAACTGCCTGGGTGGCCGCGTGGAGCCGCTGGGCGAGACGGTGCGCGCGTCCACTGCGCAGGTAGCGCATGGCGCCGACTTCCTGCCCGGCCTGAAGGCCGCGGCCGAGAAGAAGTAGGCATCTAACCGGATGACAGAGGCCGCAAGGCCGACTCATCCAGCAGCAGCCGTGGAACCGGCTTTGCCGGGCCACTGGCTGCGCCCCCTTGAGGGGGAGGCGCGTCAGCGCCTCGGGGGTGGGCCTACATCCCGGGCAGGCCGCCCTTCATGCCGCCCAGCTTCTTCATCATCTTCATCAGGCCGCCACCCTTCATCTTCTTCATCATCCCCTGCATCTGGTCGTACTGGTTCAGCAGGCGGTTGACGTCCTGGATCTGCACGCCCGCACCGGCGGCGATGCGCTTCTTGCGGCTGGCCTTGGTCTTGCCGTCCATCAGCAGCGCGGGCTTGGCGCGCTCCTTGGCGGTCATCGCGCGCAAGATGCCTTCCATGCGCTTCATGTCGCGCTCGGCACGGTCCATGTCGGCTTGGCCGGGCTGCTTGTTGCCCATCATGTTTTGCGGCAGCTTGTCCATCAGGCCGCCCAGGCCGCCCATCTTCTTCATCTGCGCGATCTGCTGCAGGAAGTCGTTCAGGTCGAAGCCGCCGGTCTTCAGCTTCTCGGCCATGGCCTGCGCGTCGGCCAGGTCCACGGCCTGCGTGACCTGCTCCACCAGCGCGACGATGTCGCCCATGCCCAGCACGCGGCCGGCGTGGCGGTCGGCGTCGAACACCTCCAGGCCGTCGATCTTCTCGGACACGCCGGCGAACTTGATCGGCGCGCCGGTGATCTGCCGCACCGACAGCGCCGCGCCGCCTCGCGAGTCGCCGTCCAGCTTGGTCAGGATGACGCCGGTCAGCGGCAGCGCTTCCTTGAAGGCCTTGGCGGTGTTCACCGCGTCCTGGCCCTGCATCGCGTCGACGACGAACAGCGTCTCGACCGGGTTGATGGCCGCGTGCAGCTCCTTGATCTCGGCCATCAGCGCTTCGTCGATGGCCAGGCGGCCGGCCGTGTCCACCAGCAGCACATCGAAGTAGTGGCGCTTGGCGTGGTCCAGCGCCGCCAGCGCGATGTCGCGCGGCTTCTGATTGGGCTCGGACGGGAACCACTCGCCGCCGGCCTGCTTGGTTACCGTCTTCAGCTGCTCGATGGCGGCCGGGCGGTAGACGTCGGCGGAGACCGTCAACACCTTCTTCTTGCGCTTGTCGATCAGGTGCTTGGTGAGCTTGGCGGTCGTGGTCGTCTTGCCGGCGCCCTGCAGGCCGGCCATCAGGATGACGGCGGGCGGCTGCGCGGCGAGGTTGATGTCGGCCACGCCCTCGCCCATGGTCGCGGCGAGTTCCTTGTGCACCACCGAGACCAGCACCTGACCCGGGTTCAGCGAGCCGACGACCTCCTGGCCCAGCGCCTTTTCCTTCACGCGGGCGATGAAGTCGCGCACCACCGGCAAGGCCACGTCGGCCTCCAGCAGCGCCATGCGCACTTCGCGCAGCATGTCCTGGACGTTGCTCTCGGTGATGCGGGCCTGGCCGCGCATCGTCTTGACGAGGCGACTCAGGCGGTCGGTGAGGTTGGATGCCATTGAATTGGGAGGGCGGACCGGCAGAACGCGCGGAGCCCAAAAGTACACTGCGTGCCATGAGTTTATCGCCCGCCCCCCTCGGAGACGCCGTTGCCGCTGCTGGCGGCCCTGGGCCGAGCGTGGCGCTCGCGGTGGCCAGCGTGCTGGCGCTGCTGGGCTATGTGTGGGTGGGCCTGCTGCGCGCGCGGGCTCCAGAGGGCGATGTCGTCGTGCGTCGCCCGCTGCGCTCCGTGCCGCCGATGGCGTTGGCCTGGACGGCGCAGTTCGCCGCGCTGTTCATCGACATCAGCGGCTACGGGCTGGCCACGCCGGGCGCGCGCTTCGGCTTCGCGCCGGCGCTGTCGATGACGGCCTGGCTGGTGCTGACGGTCTATCTGATCGAGAGCCGTTTCCTGCCGCTGCACAGCGTGCGCCGCGTGCTGGCCTGGCTGGCCGCGGCCGCCGTGCTGCTGGCCTGGGGCTTCCCCGGCGAGAGCCGGCCGACGGCGGCGTCGCCGTGGGCGCCGCTGCACTGGGTGCTGGGGCTGGCGTCCTACGGCCTGTTCGGCGTCGCGGTGCTGCATGCGGCGCTGATGAACCGCGCCGAGTCGCGATTGCGGCACAAGCAGGCCACGCCGGGCGCGATGTCGGGGCATATGCCGCTGCTGCAGCTGGAGCGGCTGACCTTCAACTTCATCGCCGCCGGTGTGGGCGTGCTGTCGCTGGCCATCCTGCTGGGTTGGTGGTTCACGCCGCAATGGAAGTGGGACCACAAGAACCTGCTGGCCGTGCTGGGCTGGCTGGTGCTGACCGGGCTGCTGGTGGGGCGGCGTATCTACGGCTGGCGCGGCCGGCGCGCGACGCGCTGGTTGTATGCCGGCGCCGCGCTGCTGCTGCTGTCGTACGCGGGCTCGCGCTTCGTGCTGGAGGTCGTGCTGCAACGGGGCACGGGCGCATGAAGTACCTGCTGCTTTTGGGCCTGCTGGCCCTCTTGTTCTTCGTGCTGGGCGTCAAGCGCTCGCGGCCCCGGCCGCCCGAGGCGCGCAAGCCAGCCGCCGAGCCCGCGCGGACCCAGGCCATGCTGAGCTGTGCCGAGTGCGGCATGCACCTGCCGGCCGACGAGGCGCTGCCGGGCAAGGGGGGCGTGTTCTGCAGCGCGGCGCACCGGACCAGATTCGAGGCGCGGCAGGGGCCTGCTTGAGCGCGGATTCGACGTTGCCGTCCGGCCTCGATCCGGTGTCCGTGCGTGGCAGCTGGTTCGTCGAGGCGCCACCCGCCGAGCCGGCGGAGGGCAGCGCCGCGTTCGACCGGCTGTACCGCGCCTTCCTGGCCGCGCGCGCGGCGCTGGGGCTGGCGCTGATCGCGGCGCAGTTGCTGGCGGTTGTGCTGGCCACGCCGCCGGCGCCGTCCACGCTGGCGCTGAGTGCGTCGTATGCGCTGGTGGCCATCTCGCTGTGGATGCTGCCGCAGTTGCGTCGCGGCGTGACGGCGCGCAGCCTCGCACGCATCAGCAGCCCGCAGTGGTGGGCCGCGATCGGCGTGGACCTGGTGCTGTTCGGCGCGCTGCATGCGCTGGACACCAGCGGCGTGAACTACGGCGCCTTGTTCGTCATGCCGGTGCTGATGGCGGCCGTGCTGAGCCCGCGCATGCTGGCGCTGGCAACCGCGGCCATCGCGACGCTGGCGCTGCTGGCCGCGGCGGCCTGGTCGCTGCTGCTGCTGGGCGCGGACATGAGCGTGAAGACCTCGCAGGCCGGCCTGGTGGGTGCGGGCCTGTTTGCGGTCAGCCTGTTGGCCGCCGAGCTGAGCGCGCGGCTGGCGCGCGAGGAGAAGGCGGCGCGCGGCAGCCTGGCGCTGGCGCGGCAGCAGGAGCAGCTGAACCGGCTGGTCATCGACGAGATGCATGAGGGCGTGCTGGTGGTGGACCGGCGCGGCCGCGCGCGGGCCAGCAACCCCGCCGCGCGATCACTGCTGGGCGTGACCGAGGGCGAGCTGAGCTGGCAGCTGCGCGGCCGCGCCGACTGGCAGCCGCTGGCGCTTGCGCTGGAGGAGGCCTATGTGAGCGGGCGCAGCGCCGAGCAGGACGTGACCTTGCCGCAACAGGGCGGTGTCAGCCGCAGCCTGCGCCTGCGGCTGCGCTTCACGCGCCAGCGCGAGGGCAGCGAGGAACTGTGCGTGCTGTTCCTGGAAGACAACCGCGAGTTGCTGGCCCGCTCACGCCAGGAGAAGCTGGCGGCGATGGGCCGCGTGTCGGCCGGCATCGCACACGAGATCCGCAACCCGCTGGCGGCCATTGCGCAGGCCAACGCGCTGATCGCGGAAGACGTGGCCGGCATGCGCGCCGAGCAGTTGACGCAGATGGTGGCCTCCAACGTGCAGCGCCTGAAGCGGCTGGTGGATGACGTGACCGAGGTGGCGCCCGGCGTGCAGCCCGAGACGCTGGCGCTGGACGCGAGCGAGCTGGTGCACGAGACCTGCGTGGACTGGGTGCTGGTCAACGGCCTGGAGGCCGGGCCGCAGAGCCGCTTCCGGCTGCAGGTGGCCGAGCCCGAGCTGGCGGCGCTGTTCGACGCCGAGCACCTGCGCCGCATCCTCGTCAACCTGCTGGACAACGCGTTGCGCCACGCGGAAGAGGGCGCCGACACGATAGGCGTGCGCCTGGCGCGCAGCGGCGACGGGCTGGAGCTGGTGGTGCGCAGCGCAGGCCCGCCGGTGCCGCCGGAGATCGAACGCCATCTGTTCGAGCCCTTCTTCTCGACGCGCAGCCGCGGCACGGGTCTGGGCCTCTATATTTGTAGAGAGCTGTGCGAGCGGCACGGCGCCCGCATCGACTTCCGCCGCGCCAGCGACGCGGCCGCCAACGAGTTCTGCGTGCGCCTGCGCACGCCCAGCGCCTGATCGGGCCCGATGCCATGAGCACTACCAACACCGAGCGCCTGCTGGTCATCGACGATGAGCCCGACCTGCGCACGCTCTACGAGCTGACGCTGATGCGCGAGGGCTACGAGGTCGACAGCGCGGGCTCGGTGACCGAGGCCTTGCAGCAGCTGCAGGCCATGCAGTACGCCGCCGTCATCACCGACATGAAGCTGCCCGACGGTTCCGGCCTGGGTGTGCTGCGCTGGCTGGAGCAGGCAGGGAGGCCGGAAAAGGCTATCGTCATCACGGCTTTCGGCTCGGCGGAGAACGCCGTGGAGGCGCTGAAGGCCGGCGCGTTCGACTACCTGACCAAGCCCGTGGACCTGCGCCAGTTCCGCCAGGTGGTGGGCTCGGCGCTAGGCCGGCAGCCGGTGGCCGCGAAGGCGCCCGAGCCGCAGCAGTCCGCCGAGGCCGGTGTCGCTGCGGCGACAGCGCTGCGGCTGGTGGGCGAGTCGCCCGCCATCCGCGCGGTGCGGGCCTTGATCGACAAGGTGGCGCGCAGCATGGCGCCGGTGCTGGTGAACGGCGAGTCGGGCACTGGCAAGGAGCTGGTGGCGCGCGCCATCCACGACCACGGCACGCGCGCGGGCCAGCGCTTCGTCGCGGTGAACTGCGGCGCCATCCCCGAGAACCTGCTGGAGGCCGAGTTCTTCGGCTACCGCAAGGGCGCATTCACGGGCGCCAACGAGGACCGCGAGGGCTTCTTCCAGGCGGCCGACGGCGGTACGCTGTTCCTCGACGAGATCGGCGACCTGCCGCTGGCCATGCAGAGCAAGCTGCTGCGCGTCATCCAGGAGCGCTCGGTGCGCCCGGTCGGCGCGACGGCCGAGAGCCCGGTCAACGTGCGCATCCTCAGCGCCACGCACAAGGACCTGGCCGCCGAGGTGGCCGCCGGCCGTTTCCGCCAGGACTTGTTCTACCGCTTGAACGTCATCCAGATCCGCGTGCCGCCGCTGCGCGAGCGGCTGGAGGACCTGGGCCTGATCAGCACCCGCGTGCTGGCGCGCATCGCGCAGGACGCGGGCGTGTCGCCGGCGCCGCGGCTCACGAGCGGCGCATTGCAGACGCTGTCGCGCTACGCCTTCCCCGGCAACGTGCGCGAGTTGGAGAACCTGCTGCACCGCGCGCTGGCACTGGCCGGCGGCGAGTGGATAGATGCCGAGGACCTGGGCCTGCCGGACGCGCTGCTGGACGACGGCGGCAGCGTGTCGCAGTTCGCCGCGCTGGAGACGCCGGTGGAGGCGGTGGCGGTGGCCGAAGGGCTGTCGCTGCCCGACGAGCTGCCCAGCGACCTGGCGCTCTATCTGGACGAAGTGGAGCGCGCCATCCTGCTGCGCGCCCTCGAAGCCCACCGCTTCAACCGCACCGCGGCGGCGGCCAGCCTTGGGCTGTCGCTGCGGCAGATCCGCTACCGCATGGCGCGGCTGGCGATCTCGGTCGGGGATAGTTAGCCCTTCGCCCAGTCGCGCTTGCTGAACGCAGCGCGCCTGGTCGGTCCCCGCTCGCACATCGCCGGACGGGCCGGCTTGGGGCGGCCCGGCGCTCGGCCCGCGATTTCCAAACCCTTGGTGACACCTACGGATTTGCCCTGCTTGAATCCGGCGCGGTGTGCGCCGCGATCTCGTCGAACCCAGCAACGGCGCGGCTTTGCGGCCTGCTTCGGCCCGCCAGCCCAGTGCTGATGCGGGCTTGGCGCAAAGACCCCCGATTTGATCGGGTAGAGGCGCGCATGGTGCTTTTGTCCAGGTGAATCAGTGCCCGGGTTGACACTAGGGATGTGGGCCACACGAGGCGTCAAGCACTAGATATAGTGTTCTCTCGTGATATCCTGCTGACCCAGTCGACCCCATGACCATCTTCTCGGAATCGCTGTTTGCAGTGGCTTGGCCACGGCAGCAATGCCCCCGAGAAACCAGCCGGAACGCCGGCCTGGCAATGGACCGGCAGGGCCGAAACATCTCCCCCACAGCAACGCGCGACGCGTCGATCCTTCATCGGGTCTGTGCCGCGCATTTGCCCGTCATTTCTCGCTAAAAGGATTCCCTCATGCTGCATGAAGCCGCCACGGGCCAGGCCACTCCCGCCTCGGTCACCCCGGTCGCGTTTGGATCCGACGCCGCCGCCCCCAGCGCCCCCGCGCTGTCGACCTACCAGGCCTACCAGATCATTCGCCGCAACGGCGCCGTGGTCTCGTTCGAGCCCAGCAAGATCGCCGTTGCGCTGATGAAGGCCTTCCTCGCCGTGCACGGCACCAGCGGCGCGGCGTCGGCCAGCGTGCGCGAGACGGTGGAGCAGCTGACCCAGAACGTCGTGCGCGCGCTGCTGCGTTCGCGCCCGAGCGGCGGCACCTTCCATATTGAAGACGTGCAGGACCAGGTCGAACTGGGCCTGATGCGCAGCGGCCACCACGAAGTCGCCCGCGCCTACGTGCTGTACCGCGAGCGCCGCACGCAGGAGCGTGCCGCCCAGGGCGAGGCTGCCCGCGCCGCCGAGCCGCAGTTCATGGTGATGGACGGCGGCGAGCGCCGCCCGCTGGATCTGGGCGCGCTGAAGTCGCTGATCGTGTCGGCCTGCGCCAACCTGGGCGCCGACGTGAAGCCCGAGCCCGTGCTGGCCGAGACCCAGCGCAACCTGTACGACGGCGTCGCCATCGACGAGGTCTACAAGGCCGCCATCCTGGCCGCGCGCACGCTGATCGAAAAGGACCCCGGCTACAGCCGCGCCACGGCCCGCCTGCTGCTGCACACGATCCGCCGCGAGATCCTGGGTGGCGAAGTCACGCAGGCCGAGATGCCGCAGCGCTACGCCGACTACTTCCCCGGCTATATCAAGAAGGGTGTCGCCGCCGAACTGCTGGACGAGAAGCTGGCGCAGTACGACCTGGCCAAGCTGGGTGCCGCACTGAAGGCCGAGCGCGACCTGCAGTTCGACTATCTGGGCCTGCAGACGCTGTACGACCGCTACTTCCTGCACATCGAAGACACCCGCATCGAGATGCCGCAGGCCTTCTTCATGCGCGTGGCCATGGGCCTGGCACTGGGCGAGATCGACCGCGAAGCCCGCGCAATCGAGTTCTACGAAGTGCTGTCCAGCTTCGACTTCATGTCCAGCACGCCGACGCTGTTCAACAGCGGCACGCGCCGCTCGCAGCTGTCCAGCTGCTACCTGACGACGGTGGCCGATGACCTGGACGGCATCTACGAGGCGCTGAAGGAAAACGCGCTGCTGAGCAAGTTCGCCGGCGGCCTGGGCAATGACTGGACCCCGGTGCGTGCGCTGGGCTCGCACATCAAGGGCACCAACGGCAAGTCGCAAGGCGTCGTGCCGTTCCTGAAGGTTGTCAACGACACGGCCGTCGCCGTGAACCAGGGCGGCAAGCGCAAGGGCGCCGTCTGCGCCTACCTGGAAAGCTGGCACCTGGACATCGAAGAGTTCCTGGACCTGCGCAAGAACACCGGCGACGACCGCCGCCGCACGCACGACATGAACACGGCGAACTGGATTCCCGACCTGTTCATGAAGCGCGTCATCGAAGGCGGTGACTGGACGCTGTTCAGCCCCTCCACCTGCCCGGACCTGCATGACTTGTTCGGCAAGGCCTTCGAGGAAGCCTACGTCGGCTACGAGAACAAGGTCGACCGCGGCGAGCTGAAGCTGTTCAAGCGCATGCCGGCCAAGGACCTGTGGCGCAAGATGCTGTCGATGCTGTTCGAGACGGGTCACCCCTGGATCACTTTCAAGGACGCCTGCAACGTGCGCAGTCCGCAGCAGCACGTCGGCGTTGTGCACTCGTCCAACCTGTGCACCGAGATCACGCTGAACACCAACGACAGCGAGATCGCCGTCTGCAACCTCGGCTCCGTCAATCTGGCGCAACACTTGAAGGACGGCGCCATCGACCAGGCCAAGCTGAAGAAGACGGTGCGCACGGCCATGCGCATGCTCGACAACGTCATCGACATCAACTACTACGCCGTCAAGAAGGCGCGTGACTCCAACCTGCGCCACCGTCCGGTGGGCCTGGGCATCATGGGCTTCCAGGACGCGCTGTACGCGCTGCGCACGCCGTACGCGTCGCAGGCCGCTGTCGAGTTCGCCGACCGTTCGATGGAGGCCGTCTGCTACCACGCCTACTGGGCATCGACCGAACTGGCCGAAGAGCGTGGCCGCTATTCCTCGTACAAGGGTTCGCTGTGGGACCGCGGCATCCTGCCGATCGACTCGCTGGACCTGCTGGCCGAAGCCCGCGGCGGCTATGTCGACGTGGACCGCTCGACGACGCTGGACTGGGACGCGCTGCGCGGCCGCATCGCCAACTTCGGCATGCGCAACAGCAACTGCGTCGCCATCGCACCGACCGCGACCATCTCCAACATCATCGGCGTGGACGCGTCCATCGAGCCTTGCTTCGGCAACCTGTCGGTGAAGTCCAACCTGTCCGGCGAGTTCACCGTCATCAACGAATCGCTGGTGCGTGACCTGAAGGCGCTGGGCCTGTGGGACGACGTGATGGTCATGGACCTCAAACACTTCGACGGTTCGCTGCGCCGCATCGACCGCGTGCCCGAGGACATCAAGCAGCTGTACGCGACGGCCTTCGAGGTCGACACGTCCTGGCTGATCGAAGCCGGCGCGCGCCGCCAGAAGTGGATCGACCAGGCGCAGAGCCTGAACATCTACATGGCCGGCGCATCGGGCAAGAAGCTGGACGAAACCTACAAGCTCGCGTGGCAGCGCGGCCTGAAGACGACCTACTACCTGCGCACGATCAGCGCGACGCAGGCCGAGAAGAGCACGGTCACGCGCTCGGGCCAGCTCAACGCGGTGTCGTCCGGCGCGGCGCCGGTGGCTGCTGCGCCGGCCGCTCCGGTGGCTGCCGTCGAGCCCGAACTGCCGGCGACGGACATGAAGTTCTGCTCGATCGACAATCCCGATTGCGAGGCCTGCCAGTAAATCGAACATGACCTCGAGCTTGTATAGACAAGTTCGAGGTCATCGTTTTCGATGCCCACGCGCAACAAAGTTCGCGTGATTGATGCAAATAGCAGTGGCGGGTTCTTGTTGAATCACGCAAGCACTGCCGATAATTCGAAGTGATAGGAAGCACACCATGCTGGATTGGGACGAAGACCTGAAGTCCACTGACACCTCTGCCGCGAAGCCGCTCGCGGCCATGCCTTCGGCGACGTCTGCTTCGGCGTCTCTGCGCGAAGCCGCCAGCGCCTCCGTCCCCGCTCCCCAACTGTCCGGCGAGTCCACGACCGCACGTCGTGTGAAGGCCGCCGACAAGCGCATCATCAACGGCCAGACCGACGTCAACCAGCTGGTGCCGTTCAAGTACAAGTGGGCTTGGGAGAAGTACCTCGCCACCTGCGCCAATCACTGGATGCCGCAGGAAGTGAACATGAGCCGCGACATCGCGCTCTGGAAAGATCCCAACGGCCTGACCGAAGACGAGCGCCGCATCATCAAGCGCAACCTCGGCTTCTTCGTCACCGCCGACTCGCTGGCCGCCAACAACATCGTGCTGGGCACCTACCGCCACATCACGGCGCCCGAGGCCCGCCAGTTCCTGCTGCGCCAGGCTTTTGAAGAAGCCATCCACACGCACGCCTACCAGTACATCGTGGAGTCGCTGGGTCTCGACGAGAGCGAGATCTTCAACGCCTACAACGAGGTCCAGTCGATCCGCGACAAGGACGAGTTCCTGATCCCCTTCATCGAGGCGATCATGAAGCCGGACTTCCACACCGGCACGCCCGAGACCGACCAGACGCTGCTGAAGAGCCTGATCGTGTTCGCCTGCCTGATGGAAGGCATGTTCTTCTACGTCGGCTTCACGCAGATCCTGGCCATGGGCCGCCAGAACAAGATGACGGGCGCTGCCGAGCAGTACCAGTACATCCTGCGCGACGAGTCCATGCACTGCAACTTCGGCATCGACCTGATCAACCAGATCAAGTTGGAGAACCCGCACCTGTGGACGGCCGAGTTCAAGGCCGAGATCAAGGCGCTGTTCCTGAAGGCCGTCGAGCTGGAGTATCGCTACGCCGAGGACACCATGCCGCGTGGCGTGCTAGGCCTCAACGCCTCGATGTTTAAGGGCTATCTGCGCTTCATCGCGAACCGTCGCGCGGTGCAGATCGGCCTCGAAGCGCTGTTCCCCAATGAAGAAAATCCCTTCCCGTGGATGAGCGAGATGATCGACTTGAAGAAGGAACGCAACTTCTTCGAGACCCGCGTCATCGAGTATCAATCGGGCGGGGCCCTGAGCTGGGATTGATTCCCCAGCCTTAACAAGATCAAGACCTGGCCAATGCAGTCACCGAGCGAAACCCGCATCAACACCCTTGAGGTGGCGGGGCTGCATGGCGATCCCATTCACCGTACTGAGGCGTTCCTCCTGAGCGACTCTCGGACGGTGAATAGCCGTATCTGCGCGGGGTACTCCGTGCGGGACGGTGTTTCTGTCCCTTGATCAAGGAGAAAACCATGGCAACTGCGAAGAAAGCTCCGGCCAAGAAGGCCGCTGCAACCCCGGTGAAGAAGGCCGCCGCCAAGAAGGCAGCCCCGGCGAAGAAGGCCGCTCCGGCCAAGAAGGCTGCTCCCGCCAAGAAGGCCGCTCCGGCCAAGAAGGCGGCTGCAACGCCCGTGAAGAAAGCCGCTGCCAAGAAGGCTGCTCCGGCGAAGAAGGCCGCTCCGGCCAAGAAGGCTGCAGCTCCCAAGAAGGCTGCTCCGGCGAAGAAGGCTGCTGCTCCCAAGAAGGCCGCTCCGGCCAAGAAGGCTGCAGCTCCCAAGAAGGCTGCTCCGGCGAAGAAGGCTGCTGCTCCCAAGAAGGCCGCCGCCCCCAAGAAGGCTGCTGCCAAGCCCGCCGCGAAGCCTGCTGCCAAGAAGGCCGCTGCTCCGAAGAAGGCTGCTGCAAAGCCCGCCGCCAAGCCTGCTGCGAAGCCTGCTGCCAAGAAGGCCGCTGCTCCGAAGAAGGCCGCTGCCAAGCCTGCCCCTGCGGCCAAGCCTGCTGCTGCTGCACCCGCTCCTGCCGCCAAGACGGCTCTGAGCCCGCAAGCCGCCTGGCCCTTCCCCACCGGCAACAAGCCCTAAGCGCTTGTCTGAGCGGGCGGTTCGCCGCCCGTTTTCAGCAAATGCGAAACCCGGCCCGCTCACGCGGTGCCGGGTTTTTTCTTGGTCGGTGCCGCCGCAGCGGCGGGTGTGTCAGGGGTAGAAGAGGTTGACGCTGTAGCCGCTGACGCGCTTGCCGCCGGTGCCGAAGCTGAACGACAACTCGTGCTCGGACTCGGCCGCCACTTGCTTGAGCTGCGGTTGCAGCGCCTCGGGGCCGATGACGCGGCGAGCGAACGGGGCACCGCTGGCATCGGTCAGGCTCAGCTCCACCGAGGGCGCAGCCACCTCCACGGCGGTCTTGTTGCGCAGCGACAGGTTGAGCTTGTAGCCGTTGCCGCCGCCCATCAGGCTCAGCGAATGGGACTCAAGGCTGATGGCCTCGATGCGTCGCCACGGCTGCACCTCGCAGCCGAAGGCGCTGCACAGGCCATTCAAGGCTCCACGCAACGGCGGATGCAGTGCGGCCAACGCATGGCGGAAGTGCAGCGTGACCTGCAGCAGCAGCAGCAGGGCCAGCAGCAATGACACCAGGCCCAGAGCCAGCTTCACGCCGGGGCGATTCCAGCGCGCGCTGTTCTCGGCGCGGCGCATGAACTCGGGCATGGCGGCCGCTGACGCTGCTGCCGCCACTGCCGGCTCGGTGAAGCCGGGTGCGGCCGGCTCCTCGCGGCTGGTGACGGGTTCGGGCTCCGGCGCTGGAGCCGGCGGCGCGATCAGGTCATCCACCCAGCGCGGCTCCTGCCGGCTTCCGATGGGCTCGCTGGGCCAGCCGGTCGGCAAGGCTTCCATGCGGGGCTCGGGTTCGGGTTCCGGCGGCGGTATCCACACCGGGGGCGGTGGTGGCGGGGGAGGCGGCGGTGGTGGTGGCGGAGGAGGGGGCTCCACCATCGCCTGAGGCGCATAGGCGACCGGCCATGGTGGCGGTGCGTCGCGCTCGATGTCGAACAGCAATTCGCGGGCGTCGAAGATCTCGGAGCAACGGCCGCAGCGCACCCAGCCGTCGGACACGCGCAACTGGTCCTCCACGATCCTGAAGACCGTGCCGCAAGCGGTGCAGCGCGTGGCGAGACTCATGTTGCGCGCTGTGCCGTCATCAGGATCCACCCGTCCTCTTCATCGCTGACCGACAGCTGAAGCCACGGCGCATAGGCTGCTTTCAGTTCATCGGCCTGGCGCGACAGGATGCCGGCCAGGATCAGATGACCCCCGCGCGCGACATGGGCGCTGAGCAGCGGGGCCAGCAGCTTCAGCGGCGTGGCCAGGATGTTGGCGATGACCAGCGGGTACTCGCCCTGTGCCAGTTCGGGCAGGCCGGTGTTCAGCGTCACGCTATTGGCCGTGGCGTTGTCGCGCGATGACGTGATCGCGGCGGGATCGATGTCCACCGCATCGATGCTCTTGGCGCCGTGCAGCGCCGCACCGATGGCGAGGATGCCGGAGCCGCAACCATAGTCCAGCACACGAGGCCAGGCTTGCTGGGGCTGTGTCGCGATCCAGCGCAGGCACATGCGCGTCGTCGGGTGCGTGCCGGTGCCGAAGGCCAGTCCCGGGTCCAGGCGCATGACGCGCCGGGCCTGCGGCGGCGCCTCGTGCCAGCTGGGCACGATCCAGAACTCGGGCGTGATCTCGACCGGCGCGAACTGGCTTTGCGTCAGCCGCACCCAGTCCTGCTCGGGCACAGACTGGATGGCCTGCACGTGCACGTCGGCGGCCCAGTCCTGGGCCAGGATCAGCGTGGCCGCTTCGGTGGCCTCGGGTTCGGAAGGGAACAAGGCCTTGACGACCGAGCGTTCCCAGCCGGCCGCGGGAGCGGGCATGCCGGGCTCGCCGAACAGCGCGTGCTCGGCGTCGGTGTCGGCATCGGCGTCCTCGACGGACACCGCGAGGGCATCGATCTCCATCAGCGCGTCGCTGACGATCTCGACGTCGGCTTCGCGGCAGACCAGGGCAAGTTCAAACAGATGACTCATGCGCAGTATTGTCCAGCGAGTGCAGACATCGGCGCGGGTCGAGTCATCGCTTGTGCGCCGCCATCCAGCTCTCGAGGTAGTGAATGGAGGTTCCACCCTCGATGAACTTGGCATCGGCCATCAGCTCGCGGTGCAGCGGGATGTTGGTCTGGATGCCTTCGACCACCGTCTCGCTCAGCGCGATGCGCATGCGGGCCAGGGCCTGCTCGCGCGTGTCGCCGTGCACGATGATCTTGCCGATCATGGAGTCGTAGTTGGGCGGCACGAAGTAGTTCGTGTACGCATGTGAGTCCACGCGCACGCCGGGGCCGCCGGGCGCGTGCCACATCGTGATGCGGCCGGGCGACGGTACGAACTTGACCGGGTCCTCCGCGTTGATGCGGCATTCGATCGCGTGGCCGCGCATCTCGATCTGGCGCTGCGTGAACGGCAGCTTCTCGCCGGCGGCGATCCTGATCTGCTGCTGCACGATGTCGATGCCCGTCACCAGTTCGGTGACCGGGTGCTCCACCTGCACGCGCGTGTTCATCTCGATGAAGTAGAACTCGCCGTTCTCGTACAGGAACTCGAACGTGCCGGCACCGCGGTAGCCCATCTTCTTGCAGGCGGCGGCGCAGCGGTCGCCCACCTTCTCGATGGCGCGGCGGGGAATGCCGGGCGCCGGCGCTTCCTCGATGATCTTCTGGTGGCGGCGCTGCATGGAGCAGTCGCGCTCGCCCAGCCAGACCGCGTTCTTGAACGTGTCAGCGAGGATCTGGATCTCCACGTGGCGTGGGTTCTCCAGGAACTTCTCCATGTAGACCTCGGGGTTGCCGAAGGCCGCACCGGCTTCGGCGCGCGTGGTCTGCACCGCGTGCACTAGGGCCGCCTCGGTGTGCACGACGCGCATGCCGCGCCCGCCGCCGCCGCCGGCCGCCTTGATGATGACCGGATAGCCCACCGAGCGGGCGATCTTGATGATCTCCTTCGGGTCTTCCGGCAGCGCGCCTTCCGAGCCGGGCACGCAGGGCACGCCGGCGCGGATCATGGCCTGCTTGGCCGAGACCTTGTCGCCCATCATGCGGATGGACTCGGGCGTCGGGCCGATGAAGGTGAAGCCGCTGCGCTCGACGCGCTCGGCGAAGTCGGCGTTCTCGCTGAGGAAGCCGTAGCCGGGGTGGATGGCCTCGGCGTCGGTGACCTCGGCCGTGGCGATGATGGCCGGCATGCTGAGGTAGCTCTGCGCGGACGGCGCGGGGCCGATGCAGACGGCCTCGTCGGCCAGGCGCACGTACTTGGCGTCTCGGTCGGCCTCGGAGTACACGACGACGGACTTGATGCCCATCTCGCGGCACGCCCGCTGGATGCGCAGGGCGATCTCGCCTCGATTGGCGATAAGAACCTTCTTGAACATCAGAAGTCCTTACTCGATGACGAACAGCGGCTGGCCGAACTCGACGGGCTGGCCGTTCTCGACCAGGATCTTCGTGATCGTGCCGGTCTTGTCGGCCTCGATCTCATTCATGATCTTCATGGCCTCGATGATGCAGATGGCCTCACCTTCCTTGACGGACTGGCCCACGTCGGCGAATGCCTTGGCGTTGGGGCTGGAGGCTCGGTAGAAGGTTCCCACCATGGGCGACTTGACGATATGGCCGGTTTCGGCCACCGGCGCCGGAGCTGCCGCCGTCGCAGGTGCAGCGGCCGCCACGGTCGGCGCGGCGGCATGGACCACCGGTGCCGCTGGCACGGGGGCGTAGACCGGCTGGACCGCCACGGCGGCGGCCGGGTCGGACTTGACGATGCGGACCTTGCCGTCGGCCTCGGTGATTTCCAGTTCGGAGATATTGGACTCCGAGACCAGATCGATCAGGGTTTTGAGCTTGCGCAGGTCCATGGTGGGGGCTCCAGGCGATGTAGTTGTTGTGGGTGAAGGGGCAAGTCCGGTGCCGTTCAGGCGCCGGCTTCCAACGATTCGAGGGCGTGGCGCAGCGCGAGGCGGTAGCCATTGGCGCCCAGGCCGCAGATGACGCCGACCGCCAGGTCGCTCAGATAGCTGTGGTGGCGGAAGGCCTCGCGGCGGTGGATGTTCGACAGGTGGACTTCGATGAAGGGCAGGGCCACGGCCGCCAGCGCGTCGCGGACGGCGACGCTGGTGTGCGTGTAGGCGGCCGGATTGATGACGATGAAGCGCGTGCCGTCGCTGCGCGCGGCCTGGATGCGGTCAACCAGCGCGCCTTCGTGATTGCTTTGGAAGCTGACCAGCTTGGCGCCCGCTTCGGTCGCGATCGTGCTCAGTTCAGCATCGATCTGTGCCAGGGTCTGCGCGCCGTACACCTCGGGCTCGCGGGTGCCGAGCAGGTTGAGGTTGGGGCCATGCAGGACGAGAACTTGCATCAAACACGTGGTAACGCCCTGGAACCAGAGGTCTAGAGAGTCGCCACTAAATTGAGGAAGGGCGAACTTTACGCGTTTTGAGGCCGATTTCCCGCCGGATTGGGGAAATTCTCAGGTTGCGCCCGGGCGGAGCCGGTTTGGGGTCAGGTTCGCGCCAGTTCGCGCAGGTCTTGCAGGTGCGTGACGCCCAGACGGCGCCAGCTGATCTCGCCGGTCTCGTCGAAGACGACCGAGAACGGCAACCCGCCGGCGGGGTTGCCCAGCTCCCGCACCAGGCCCAGGCCCTCGGGGCCGCCCAGCGCGATGGGGAAGTCCAGCGGCGTCTTCTTCAGGAAGGCCTTCACCGGATCGGCCTGGTCGATGGCCAGGCCCAGCACCTGCCAGCCGCGGCCCTTGGCCTCGTTGTAGAACTGGTTGATTTCCGGCAGCTCCTTCACGCAGGGCGGACACCAGGTCGCCCAGAAGTTCACGAGCAGCGGCTTGCCGCGCCAGCGGGCAACGTCCAGCTCGGCGCCGTCCAGGCCGGGGAAGCGGCGGGCCCAGAACGCCTGTGCGACGGCGGAGGCGGCCGGCGGGTTGGCGCGACGCCAGGCCAGTGAGGCGCCCAAGGCGGCGGCGCCGATGCCGGCGCCGGCGAGCAGGAGGCGGCGGGTGACGGGATTCATGGCGGGGGTGATTCTTCCAGCAAGGCCTGCAGGGCGCCCAGGTCGCCGCGCTCGGTGCGGCCGCGGGCGTCGGGTTTCAGCGCGCCGCGCAGGTCGTCGAAGTCCAGGATGCTGAGGCACAGCGTGACGCGCTCCTGCAGCGCAGGGCAGGGCACATCCAGCACCAGCATGTCGACGGCGCGGCCGCGTGGGCCGGTGGTCTCGGCGACGTCGAAGTCCAGCCCTCGGTCCAGCAACGCGATTTCGGCGGCCTTGCTGTCGTCGCAATAAAGCTGCAGGTGGATGTTGGACAGCCGCGTGGCCGTGCCGCGCCAGACGGCGCCGGCCAGGTGCGGGCGGAAGTCGGCCAGCCGGCCCATCCATTGCGCGGCCAGTTCGCGCAGCGCGCGCAGCTCGGCCGGCTGCGTGTCGGCATGGAAGATCGCGATGTGCTCGCGCACGGCGTCTTCCACCTCGTCGTTGCCGGGCAGCGTGGCGCCGCGGGCCAGACCCAGGTCGCGGACGGCGCGCTGCTTGGCAGGCCCCCAATCCATGCCTTCGTCGACGATGAGGCGGGCGGCGGCGGCGGCGATCTCTTCCGAATCACTCATGGAAGCTGAGCACTGGGCATGCGACTGACGATCAGGGCGGCGCGGCCCAATACATATGGCGAACCGGGCTGGCGCTCGAAGCGCTTGGGCGCGGGGAGCATGACGGCCAGCCGGGCGGCCTCGAAGACGCCCAGCCTTGCCGCGTCGGTGCGGAAGTAGTGCCGCGCCGCGGCCTGGGCGCCGAACAGGCCTTCGCCCCATTCCACGCTGTTCAGGTAGATCTCCAGGATTCGCTGCTTGCTCAGCAGGTTCTCCAGCATCAAGGTCAGCACCAGCTCCTGGCCCTTGCGCAGCAGCGTGCGCTCGCCGGACAGGAACAGGTTCTTGGCCAGCTGCTGGGAGATGGTGGAGCCGCCGACCACCTTGGCCGGCGCCTTGGCCTTGCGCGCCTCGGCGCGGGCCTGCGCCTTCTCGTTCTTCTTCCAGGCGCCCTTCAGCGCGTCCCAGTCCACGCCGCCGTGCTCGGCGAAGGAATCGTCCTCGCTGGCGATGACGGCGCGCTTCAGCGAGGCGGGCAACTGGTCGTTGTCCACCCACTGCTGCGACCACGCCACCCGCTGCTTCTCGGTGGCCAGGCGAATGGCCTCGCTGCGCTGGAAGCTGGTGGACTGCGGCGCCAGCACGTTCATCAGCGCGATGCGGCCGGCGAACCACAGCTGAAGGCACAGCACGGCCAGCACCAGCACGGCCAGCAGGCGGCCGACGTGTCGCATCACAGCGTGGCCCTCAGCGCTTTCAGCACCGGCGCCGTGTCGGGCCGCACGCCGCGCCAGAAGAAGAAGGCCTCGGCGGCCTGCTCCACCAGCATGCCCAGGCCGTCGCGCGGCTCGGCGCCGTGGGCGGCGGCCCAGTCCAGGAAGCCCTGGGCCTTGGGGCCGTACATCATGTCCAAGGCCAGGCTGCCGCGCTTGAGCACGCGGGCATCGACCGGCGAGGCCGCTCCGGCCAGGCTGGTACTGGTGGCGTTGATGACGATGTCCTGCGCCGCCGGCGCATCGGCCAGCGTCGCGGCCGACAGCGTCACGCCGAGGTGGGCATGGCTTGCGACCAGCGCCTGCGCCTTGTCCAGCGTGCGGTTCACGAGGGTGACGCGCGCGGGCCTGGCCGCAATCAGCGCGCCTAAAGCGCCCGCGCTGGCGCCGCCAGCGCCCACCAGCAGCACCTGCAGGCCGGCCAGCGAGCGGCCGGTGTTCTTCTGGATGTCGTTCACCAGCCCGGCGCCGTCGGTGTTGTCGCCGGTCCAGCCGTCCGCGTCGAAGCGCAGCGTGTTGACGGCGCCGCCCAGCTGCGCGCGCTCGGTGCGATTCGCGGCCAGCGCGAAGGCGTCGAACTTGAACGGCACGGTGATGTTGCAGCCCTTGGCGCCGGCGGCGACGAACGCCTTCAGCGCGGCCTCGAAGCCATCCAGTGGCGCCAGCAGGCGTTCGTAGGTCAGCGTCTGGCCGGTCTGCTCCGCAAACATCGCGTGGATGGCCGGCGAGCGGCTGTGTTCCACCGGGTTGCCGACCACGGCATATCGATCAGTCATGGTTGTCCACTCAATGTCGTTTCCAGCCCCTCGTCGCGCGTGAAGCGGAATCGCGACGTGATGACCAGCACCTCGGCGCCCTTCAGCATCTCGCTGCTGAAATTGCCGAAGGGCGAGGCAGCCTGGACGATGGCGATGGCACGGCGGTCCAGCGTGGTGTTGCCGCTGGAGGCCAGGATGTCGGTCTCGAGCACGCGGCCCTTGTGGTCGATATGGATGTTCATCGTCAGCTCGCCGTAGAGCTTCTTGCCGCGGGACTCGGGAAAGTCGCGCGTGCCCCGCTCCTCGATGCGGCGGCGCAGGCCATCGTAATACTGCGCATAGACCACCTCGCGCGTGGCGGGGCTGATGTAGCGCTTGCGAGGCCGGGCGCTTTCCTCGTTGACCCGTTTCTCGATCTCGGCCAGCAGGTCCACCAACTGTCGGCGCTTCTCAGCCTGGGCGCGTTCGCGGGCGTCGGTCTTCTCACGCTTGGGGTCGGGCGGTGGCAGCAGCGCCAGGTCGCGGCGCAGCTGCGTCAGCAGTTGCTGCTGCTGCTGTTGCAGGCTCGCGATCTGCGAACTCTGCGACTGCGCGGCATCGCCGATCTCGCTGTGCCGCGCGGGCGGCAGCGGCGAGGTGGCACGACCGGTCTCCATGTTGCCGCCGCCGGCCAGGTTGGCCTGGGCCAGCGCCGCCGCCTTGGCGGGCGGCTCGTTGGTGCGCGTGTTGACCAGCACCACCTCCAGCGGCGTGTCCTGGAAGATGCGGTTGAAGGCCGTCGGCGCGGCGAAGCGCAGGCTGAGCAACACCACATGCACGCCCAGCGAGAACGCCAGTGCGATCTGCAGCGTGCTCAGCTTGCGCATCAGCTTTGCGCGGGCTCGGGTTCGTTGATGTCGATGGCCAGCGCAATCGGCGCAGCGGCGGCTTCGAGCTCCTCGTCATCGCCTTCCGCTTCGTCGGCGGCCGCCTGCTCATCCAGTCGCTCGATCAGCGTGGCATGCACGTCCAGCGTCATCTCGTCCAGGCCGGTGATGCGCACCTTCACGTGGCTGCCGCGTGGCAGCGGCTCGCAGCCCAGCGCCTTGAACACCAGCGGCAGGTCGTCGGCGCGCACCAGCCCTTCCTTCATGACCGTGGCGGTCAGCTCGGTGGTGCCGTTCTGCTGCAGCCAGCGCAGCGTCCAGAAGCGCTCGATGCCGTTCTGGAAGCCGTTGTACGCGGCGTAGGCGGCCTCGAAGCCCGAGATGATGGAGAACAGCGCGGCGTCCTTGGGCTTGAACGGCGCGACCAGCGCGGCCGTCTTGCCGTGGCGGGCCGCCGCGATGATCTGCCACTGGTTCACCAGGTCCACATAGCGACGCAGCGGCGAGCTGGCCCAGGTGTAGCTGGCCACGCCCATGCCGGCGTGGGGCAGCGCCTTCACGCCCATGCGCACCTTGATGCCGGGCGCCAAGCTGGCCTGGCTGCGGTAGATGCCGGGCAGGCCCAGTTCGGCCAGCCAGCCGCCCCAGGCGGAGTTGGCCAGGATCATGGCCTCGGCCACGATCAGGTCCAGCGAGCTGCCGCGCGCGCGCACGCTGATCTCGACGGACTCGCTGCCGTTGGGCGGCTCCATGCGCTCGCCGGCCAGGCGGAAGTTGTAGTCGGGCCGGTTGAAGTTCTCGGGCTTGCCGCGCACCACCTCGCGCTGCGCCTTCAGCACCTTGGCCAGGCGCCAGCAGAAGGCCAGCTCCGGCGCGAAGGCGTAGTCGGCGGGGGCCTCGCCCGACAGCGTGGCGTCGGTGACGATGCCGTCCAGCTTGTCGTGGCGCAGGTTGGCGGCGATGTGCACGCGCTCCAGCTTGGTTTCCTTGGCCGTGATCGCCAGCGTGGACTCGTCCATCGTGAAGTAGATGGACACGGCGGGGCAGTCGCGGCCCTCGATCAGCGTGTACGTCTGCACGACTTCGTCGGGCAGCATGGTGATCTTCCAGCCCGGCATGTAGACGGTGGACAGGCGCTCGCGGGCGACCTTGTCGACCGCCGAATCCGGCGTGATCGCCAGGCCGGGTGCGGCGATGTGCACGCCGAAGGTGACCGTGCCCGTGCCCAGGCCCTGCACCGACAGCGCATCGTCGATTTCCGTCGTCTGCGAGTCGTCAATGGAGAAGGCCTGCACCGGGCTCAGCGCCAGCTCGTCCTTGATCTCCGGCGCCGTCAGCGCCGGGAAGCCCACGCCCTTGGCGAAGTTCTCGAACAGGAAGCGCTTCCAGTGGAACTGGTAGGGGCTGGTGATGGCGCCGGCGCCCTGCAGCAGGTCCAGCGGCGCCTTGTGCGCCAGCTTGCTCGCCTCGACGACGGCCTTGTACTCCGGGCCGTTCTTGTCGGGCTTGAACAGGATCTTGTAGATCTGGTCCTGGATGGGCTGCGGGCAGGTGCCGGCCACCAGCTCCTGCGCCCAGGCCTCGATCTGCAGCGCCTGCTGGCGCTTGCGCTCGATGCCCAGCAGCGCGGCCTTGACCGTTTCCTCGGGCGCCTTCTTGAACTGACCCTTGCCGGCGCGGCGGAAGTAGTGCGGCGCGTCGAACAGCCGCATCAGCGCGGCGGCCTGCTGCACGACGCCGGCCTTGGCGTCGAAATAGTCCTTGGCGAGATCGACAAAGCCGAACTCGCCCTCGGGCGCGAACTCCCAGGCCAGGTCCAGGTCGATGTCGTCGGCCAGCTTGCGGGCCTCGGCCAGCAGCACGGCCGGCGCCGGCTGCTCGAACTTCAGCAACACATTGGCGGCCTTGACCTTGACCC
Source organism: Roseateles asaccharophilus (assembly GCF_031458115.1). Classification (GTDB taxonomy): domain Bacteria; phylum Pseudomonadota; class Gammaproteobacteria; order Burkholderiales; family Burkholderiaceae_C; genus Pelomonas; species Pelomonas asaccharophilus_A. Next base: position 330,657 of record NZ_JAVDXV010000001.1, read on the forward strand.
GCTTGCCCGAGTCCAGTTCCACCTGCATCGAGGCGTCGGCCTCGCTCATCACCCGGCCGGCGAGGAATTTCCCGGCGTCGTCAAACAGCGCAAACATAAGGGCGCGATTGTCGCCTCAGCGCAGCAGATGTTTTTCGAGGCCGGGCAGATGGTCTTCGAAGTCGGTCAAGCCATGGTCGCTGCCGGCTATGACCTCGCCGTCGCAGCCGGCGTAGCGGGCCAGCATCTCGCGCCAGTCCAGCAGTTCGTCGCCCTTGGCGATCAGCGCGTAGTAGCGGGCCGGCGTCGTCAGCCGGGCGGGAGGCGTGAGTGCCGCCAGCTCGGCCACATGCTGGGCCGTGAACTCGAACTTCAGCTCGGGGTCGTGCCAGGCGGTCAGCGTGCCGATGTGGCGAGCCAGGTCGCGCGCCGGGTCCACGGCCGGGTTCAGCACGGCCACGCGCCAGCCGCGGTGGGCGGGCCGCTCGGCCAGCGAGGTCGCGTAGAAGCCGCCCAGCGAGCTGCCGATGACGGCCACGCCGTCCGCCGGCCAGCCGGCGACCAGCTCGTTGGCCAGCGCCATCGCCTCGCGCGGCGACGGCGGCAGTTGCGGGCAGGCGAAGGTCAGGCCTGCCTGCTCGGAGGCCCAGGCCGCCATGCGGCGCGCCTTGGCGGAGCCCGGTGACGAGCGGAAACCGTGCAAATAGAGCAGATGGGTCAACGACATGACGGAAGTTTTTGCGTGAAGTTTTGCGCCTGCGCGACGGGGGCGGCATCGGATTGACGCAAGTGTCGCCGCGCTTAAAGTGGCCGGCTTTCGTTTCCTTCGGACACATCTCATGACCCCGATGTCGCGTTCCGTCCTGGCCTCCGCCGCGCTACTCGCGCTGGCGGCCGTGGCCCAGGCCCAGACCCCCGCCGCCCCGGCTGCTGCCGCTTCGGGCCCCGCTGCCGCCGCGCCCGCGCGCCCGCCCGCCGATCCCACCGCGCCCAAGCCCTTTGCCGACGTCATCAAGGGCGCCAAGGAGCAGCCGGGCCTGTTCCCGGTCTGGCGCAAGGACGAGAAGGTCTGGATCGAGATCCCGAAGGAGGCTTTCAACAAGCCTTTCCTGTTCAGCGTCAACGTTGCCAACTCCATCGGCGAGCGCGGCCTGTACGCCAGCCAGATGCTGGGCGACGAGATGGTGGAGTGGCGCCGCATCGGCAACCACGTGCAGCTGATCGCGCTGAACACCAAGTTCCGCAGCGCCAGTGCCGACAGCAAGCTGGTGCTGGAGCAGGCCTTCTCGCCCAGCCTGGTCACGGCCGGCCCGGTCGCGAGCGCCGATCACCCCGACCGCAAGTCGGTGCTGGTGGATGCCAGCGCGCTGCTGCTGGGCGACATCCCCGGCTATTCCACGCGCCTGGAGGCGGCCTACCGCCTGCCGTACGCGCCCGACCGCGCCAACTCCTTCATCGAGGCCAGCCGCGCCGATGCGCAGATCACGACGCTGACCTCGCGCGTGCACTTCGCGACGCCGCGCATCCCCGCGCCGCCGCTGGTGGCCGCGCCGGTGCCCGTGCCCACGCCGCCGCAGGCCACGCCGGACCCGCGCTCGATGTTCTTCAGCTTCGTCTACAGCTTCCGCGCGCTGCCCGAGAAGCCGGCCGCCATCCGCCATGCCGACCCGCGCCTGGGTCATTTCATGGAGAGCTACAGCGACCTCGGCGACGACACCAAGGCCAACACGCGCGTGCACATGGTGAACCGCTGGCGCCTGGAGAAGAAGGACCCGAACGCCGCGCTGTCCGAGCCGGTGCAGCCGGTCGTCTACTGGATGGACAAGAACATCCCCGCCAAGTACCGCGAGGCGGTCAAGGCCGGCATCCTGGAATGGAACAAGGCCTTCGAGAAGATCGGCTTCAAGGACGCCATCCAGGCCAAGCAGCAGCCCGACGATGCCGACTGGGACAACATGGACTCGACGCATGCGTCCATCCGCTGGTTCACCGGCTCCGATGTGGGCTTCGCCATCGGCCCCAGCAACAAGGACCCTCGCACCGGTGAAATCCTCGACGCCGATATCGGCATGAGCGACGTGTTCGGCCGCGGTTCGCGCCGCCTGGCCGCGGACGACGTGGCCGGCCATGGCCACAGCCACTCGCACGACCACGCGCACGCCGCCAGCTGGATGGGCGAGCGCAGCCGCGCGCTGAGCGAGCAGTTCTGCAGCTATGCCGCCGACCAGGCCTCCGAGTTCGGCTTCGCGCTGGACCTGCTGGCGCTGCGCGACGGCATGGACATGAACGGCCCCGAGGCCGAGGCGCTGGCGCAAGCCGTCGTGAAGGACGTCATCATGCATGAGGTCGGCCACACGCTGGGCTTCAAGCACAACTTCCGCTCGTCCACGACCATCACGCAGGCGCAGCTGAAGGACAAGGCCTGGACCGAGGCTAACGGCATCTCCAACTCGGTGATGGACTACAACGCCTACAACCTGCCGCTGAAGGGCGAGGCGCGCTCCACGCTGACCAACACGACGCTGGGCGCCTACGACTACTGGGCCGTCGAGTACGCCTACAAGCCCATTGCCGCGGGCCAGGAGGCCGCCGAGCTGGCCAGGATCGCCGCGCGCTCGACCGAACCGCAGCTGGCCTATGGCGACGACATGGACCAGGGCGTGGGCGGCATCTACGACGGCTTCGACCCTCGCAGCAACCAGCGCGACCTGGGCGACGACCCGCTGGCCTATGCCAAGAAGCGCCTGAAGCTGAACCAGGAGCTGTGGGAGCGCGTGCAGGCCCGCAAGCCCGAGGCTGGCGAAGACCCGCTGCGCTCGCGCCGTTCGGTGCTGGAGTCGTTCCGCCAGCTGGGCATGACGGCCAACAACGTCAGCAAGTACGTGGGCGGCCTGCAGGCCGAACGCATCGTGCCGGGCGTCACGCCGGGCCAGGCCTTCAAGCCGGTGGAGACCGCGCAGCAGCGTGAAGCGCTGCGCTTCATCGCCACGGGCCTGCTGTCCAGCGACGCGTTCAAGTTCAAGCCCGAGTTCCTGGCCGCGCAGACGCTGGACTACAACGAGTGGGAGCGCGGCCTGCCGCTGTCCATCCCCGACACCGTCGCCGCGCTGCAGGGCCGCGTGCTGGACCGCCTGATGTCGGCCGCCACCGCGCGCCGTCTGATCGACCAAGGCAGCTACCTGCCCGAGGCGCAGCGCAAGTCGGCCGTGTCGCTGAGCGAGGTGTACGCCACGCTGCAGGGCGCCATCTTCAGCGAGCTGAAGACCGGTGCCGAGATCGACCGCATGCGCCGCAGCCTGCAGCGCGAGTACATCAAGCGCCTGCAGCTGCAACTGAACCGCTCGACCAATGCCGCCACCAGCTACGCCGACGCATTCGCCATGGCACGCTGGCACGCCAGCCAGCTGGCTGGCGATCTGCGCGCGGCCTCGGCCAAGCCGGGCCTGTCGGTCGAGACGCGCGCCCACCTGGCCGAGTCGCTGGACCTGTTGAACAGCATGCTGAAGGCCACGCTGACGCGCACCTGATCGTTTGGCGCGCTAGCGCATCTCCAAAGGCCGGCAGCGATGCCGGCCTTTTCTTTTGGGTGATTACGATGCGCGCGGGAGGAGCAGTACCCATGCAAGACATCACGCAATTCAACCAGGTTGGCGCCGGCAACCTGCCGGGCCATCTGGGCATCGTCATCACCGGCGTGGAGGGCGGCGAGATCCACGCCGAGCTGGCCGTGCGGCCCGAGCTGATGGCACCCAACGGCTTTCTGCACGCGGGCAGCGTCGTCACGCTGGCCGACACCTGCGCGGGCTATGGCTGCATGGCCAACCTGCCGCGCGGTGCCAGCGGCTTCACGACCGTTGAGCTGAAGTCCAACCACATGGGCACCGCGCGCGAAGGCGTGGTCAGCTGCGTGGCCCGGCCCGTTCACCTGGGCCGCACGACGCAGGTCTGGGATGCGGTCGTCACGCACAAGGACAGCGGCAAGACGCTGGCACTGTTCCGTTGCACGCAGATGGTTCTGTACCCCAAGTGAGGGGTCAGGCACCGTGGTGTCCCTTGTTCTAGGGCCGCTGCGGTGCAGGCGGGGAGGCAGACTCGCGCCCATGAGAAATCTGCGCCTGCTGGTCGTGCCCGCCGTTGTCCTGCTGCTTGCCGCTTGCGGCAAGTCCTCCACGTCGCTGGGCGAGGGCGGCTCCGTCATCAGCGGGTCGGCCGGCCCGGCCGGTGCGCACAAGGCCAGCCGCGAATTGGTGAAGTGCGACGCGCCGGTCGCGACGCTGGCACTGGTCGAGAACCCCAACGGCTACGCCTATTCCGGCTACCAGTTGCCGTCCAGCCCGGTGCCGCTGGTGCGGCTGCTGGCGCAGCAGAGCGGCTGCTTTCGCGTCGTGGACCGCGCCGCGGGCCTGAAGGCCACCGTGCGCGAGCAGGAGCTGAAGGACGCCGGCGTGCTGCGCCAGCAGGGCAACACCGTGAGCAAGGGCAAGGGCTACGAGGCGCAATACAGCCTGACACCCAGCCTCACCTTCAGCGAGCAGGACGCCGGCCGGCAGATCGGCGGCATCCTGGCGGCCATTCCCTACCTGAACAAGCTGGTCGGCGCGGCCGAGCAGGTCAAACTCAAGCAGGCGCAGGCGGCGCTGCTGCTGACCGACAACGAGACCACCGAGCAGGTGGCGGCGTCCACCGGTTCCGTGGAGGTGGCCGACCTGGGCGTGGGCGGTGCCGTGCTGGGCAAGCTGGGCGGCGCGGCCGGCGCCGGCTGGAGCAACTCCAACGAGGGCAAGGTCATCGCCGCCGCCTTCCTGGACGCGCACAACCAACTGGTGGCGCAGGTGCGTGAACTGCAGGCCAAGGAACTGCCGCCGGAGGTCGCGCGGCGCAAGGCCCAAGGCGGCTGAGGTCGCTATGCTTTGGCCATGCAGTTGGCCAAGCCTTTCAAGATTCCCGAGTCGGTTCTCGTCGTCATCCACACGCCCGACCTGCAGGTGCTGCTGATCGAGCGCGCCGACCATCCGGGCTACTGGCAAAGCGTCACCGGCTCCAAGGACGCGCTGGACGAGCCGCCGGCCGAGACGGCCCGGCGCGAGGTCTGGGAGGAGACCGGCTTCGACATCGCGGCGGTGGGCGGCGAACTGCGCGACTGGCAGCTGGCCAACGTCTACGAGATCTATCCCCACTGGCGGCACCGTTATGCGCCGGGCGTCACGCGCAACACCGAACACGTCTTCGGCCTACAACTGCCCGAGGCGTTGACGCCCACGCTGGCGCCGCGCGAGCATCTATCGTGGCTTTGGTTGCCCTGGCATGAAGCGGCCGACCGCTGCTTCTCGCCGTCCAACGCCGAGGCGGTGCTGCAACTGCCGCGGTTCAGTCCGGTGCCGTCGTCATGAGTCCACTTCGTCCTACTCCTCACTCTCCCGGCGATGTGTTGAGAGTCGCCACCTACAACATCCACAAGGGTGTGCGTGGGCTGGGGCCGGCCAAGCGGCTGGAGATCCACAACCTGCAGATGGGCGTGCAGGCGCTGGACGCCGACCTCGTGTGCCTGCAGGAGGTGCGGCTGTTCCACCACCGCGAGGCCGCCTATTTCGACCGCACCTGGTTCGGCTGGCCCGAGAAGGGGCAGGCCGAGTTCCTGGCGCCCGACGGCTACGAGGTGGCCTACCGCACCAACGCGACCACCAAGTTCGGCGAGCACGGCAACGCGCTGCTGTCGCGCTGGCCCATCGGCGACATCGGCCACCACGACGTGTCCGACCACAAGTTCGAACAGCGCGGCCTGCTGCACGTGCCGGTGCGCTGGCAGGGCACCGAGGTGCATGTGGTGGTGGCGCACTTCGGCCTCATCCATTCCAGCCGCGTGCGGCAGGCGGAGCGGCTGGCCATCTTCGTGCGCGACCATGTGCCCGAGGGCGCACCCGTGCTGGTGGCGGGCGACTTCAACGACTGGGGCGAGCGGCTGGACACGTCCATGCGCACGCACGGCCTGCGCCGCGCGTCGGCGCCCAACCGCATGCGCGCGGCCACCTTCCCGTCACGGCTGCCGGTGTTCTCGCTGGACCGCGTCTACATGCGCGGCCTGCGCTGCACCGGCATTCAGGTGCCGCGCGGCCCGTCGTGGGCGCGCATGTCCGACCACCTGCCGCTGGTCGTGGAACTGGCGTTGGAATGACAGGCGTTAGGCCCCTCGCCCGGTCTTGCCGCGCTGAACGCGGGCAAGCCCAGTCGGTCCCCCGGGGGGACGGCGATGCTTGCGGCGTTGAGCCGCAAGCACATCGCCTGCGGGCCGGCTTGGGGCGGCCCGGCGCCGGCGCGCTGGTGGTGCAAAGCACCACGGAACGCTGATATGCGTCGCCTCGGCACCAGGCGACGCCAGCGCCACCAGTCTTCCGACACCGGTTTCGTCGGCGGCAACCACATCGAACTGCTGCGCGGCGGCGACCAGCTGTTCCCGGCCATGCATGCGGCCATCGCGCAGGCGCAGCGCGAGGTCTGGCTGGCTACCTACATCTTCCACGACGACGACACCTCGCTGGCGCTGGCCGACGCGCTGATCGCCGCCGACCGGCGCGGCGTGCGGGTGCGCGTGGTGGTGGACGGCTTCGGCAGCGGCGCCAGCCTGCACACGCTGCACAAGCGCTTCGAGGGCAGCGGCGTCGCATTCGCGGTGTTCCGGCCCATGGACCGCTGGTGGCGCTGGTTCCAGCGCGGCCAGCTGCGCCGCCTGCACCAGAAGCTGTGCGTCGTCGACAACGAGGCCGCCTTTGTCGGCGGCATCAACGTCATCGACGACCGCGTGGACCTGCACCACGGCCTCAGCGAACAACCGCGGCTGGACTATGCGGTGGAGGTTCGCGGCGGCCTGGTGGACGCCGTCGCGGTCAGCGTGCGCTCCATCTGGTCGCGCGCCTGGCTGGGCCGGGAGTTCGACGATGCGTTGCTGGACTACGTGCCGCTGCGGCGCCGCTTCAGCCTGTGGCTGACGCAGGTCTGGCGCGGGCCGCAGCGCCTGGCCGCCGCGGTGCCGCACCTGCCGCCCGTGTGCGCCGCCTTCGTGCTGCGCGACAACCTGCGCCGCCGCACGACCATAGAGCACGCCTACGCCGACGCCATCCGCGGCGCGCGCCAGAGCGTGGACGTGATCTGCCCCTACTTCTACCCGGGCCACCGCATCCGCCGCGCGCTGCGCGTCGCGGCCCAGCGCGGTGTGCGCGTGCGTCTGCTGCTGCAGGGCAAGCTGGACTACCGCATCGCCGGCTGGGCCGCCGAGGCGCTGTACGCCGACCTGATGCGCCACGGCATCGAGGTGTACGAGTACATGCCGGCCTTCCTGCACGCCAAGGTGGCCGTCGTGGACGACCACTGGGCCACGGTGGGCAGCTCCAACATCGACCCGTTGTCGCTGCTGGTCAACCTGGAGGCCAACGTGGTGGTGCTGGACCGGCGCTTCGCGACCCGGCTGGCCGGCGAGATCGACATCGCGCTCGCGGCGTCGGAGCGTGTTGGCGAGCGACGCGGCACCGGCTGGCGCGCGCTGTACCACCGTGCCGTCGTGGCCTGGTTCGCCTATGTGTTCCTGCGCGTGGCGGGGGCGGTCGGAAGGTATTGATCGCTGGTCATGGCGCGGGCCGCGCGCGCACCGCGTCGTCGAAGCGGGTCAACCACTCCGGCGGCACTTGCTGGCTGCAGGCCAGATGGCGCGTGGGCGGCGGCGGCATGCCGGGCAGCAGCACCACCTCCACCTGCTCGGCATCCGGCCCGCCCGCGGCGCGCAGGCGCGTCAGCTCGGCGGCCGTGGAGATGACGAAGTCCACGCGCCCCCGCGCCAGCATGGGCAGCAGCTGCGCGCTGGCCGCACTGGCACGTTGCGGCGGCACGGCACGCTCGGCGATCCAGCGGTCCAGAGTCTCGCCATAGGCCACGCCGTCGAACGCCAGCAGCTGGAAGCGCGTGTCGCGGATGGCCGCCTCGGCACTGCGCAACGCTCGCAGCGCCGGCGCGACGCGGCTGGCCGCCAGGAAGACCTGCTGGTTGCTCTGCAGGATGGGGAGGCTGTAGCGGGCGAACTGCCGCCGTTCCGTGGTGTCGAACGCGCCGAGCACGCAAAAAGGCGTGCGGTTGGTGCGTAGTTCCTGCAGGCTGCGCTTCAGCGGCACGGGCTTCCACGTCAGCGTCAGCCCCGCGTCGGCGGCCCAGCGCGTGGTGCGGGCGGCCATAGGGACGTCGGGCACGCCATTGCTGCGCAGTGGCATCTGAGGCAGGTAGTGCATCACCATCGGCTCGGCGTGTGCGGGCGTCGCCAGACTGGCGAGCACGAGCAGGGCGGGGAAGGTGGGGCGCATGACAACGGCGCGGGCGGCTGCGCCGATTCTGTGCCGGCCGCGCGCGGGCCGCCCCCACGCATTCCTGGGGGCTGCGTCAGCCGCCGAAGCTGGGAGCGTGCGACGCCTTCAACACGCCCGCCTGCACCAGCGCCGCCGCCCGCTCGATGTCCGGCGCCAGGTAATGGTCGGCCGGGCTGCTGGCGCAGTCCGCGCGCAGCCGCTGGTGCAGCGCCTCGACCGGCGCCGAGCTTTGCAGCGGGCGCAGGAAGTCGATGCCTTGCGCGGCGGCCAGCATCTCGATGGCGACGATGTGGGCCGTGTTGTCGATCATCGCGTGAAGGCGGCGCGCGGCGAAGGTGGCCATGGAGACATGGTCTTCCTGGTTCGCGCTGGTGGGCAGGCTGTCCACGCTGGCCGGGTGGGCCAGGCTCTTGTTCTCGCTGGCCAGGGCCGCGGCCGTCACGTGGGCGATCATGAAGCCGCTGTGCAGGCCGGCGTCGGCCGTCAAGAAGGGCGGCAGGCGCGAGATGCCCGGGTCGATCAGCATCGCGATGCGGCGCTCGGCGATGGCGCCCACCTCGGCGATGGCCAGCGCCAGGTTGTCGGCCGCGAAGGCCACCGGCTCGGCGTGGAAGTTGCCGCCCGACACCATCACGTCGTCGAACACCAGCGGGTTGTCGGTCACCGCGTTCGCCTCGCGCACCAGCACCTGCGCGGCATGGCGGGCCTGGTCCAGGCAGGCGCCCATGACCTGGGGCTGGCAGCGCAGGCAGTAAGGGTCCTGCACGCGCTCGTCGCCTTCGCGGTGCGACTGGCGGATCTCGCTGCCGGTGGCCATGGCGCGGTACACGGCGGCTACCTCGATCTGGCCGGGCTGGCCGCGCACCTCATGGATGCGCGCGTCGAACGGGCCGTCGCTGCCGCGGGCGGCGTCCAGCGTCATCGCGCCGCTGGCCAGCGCCGTCGCGAACAGGCCTTCGAAGCGCAGCAGCGCATGCAGCGCCAGCGCCGTGCTGGCCTGCGTGCCGTTGATGAGGGCCAGGCCCTCCTTGGCGGCCAGCGTCAGCGGCTGCAGTTCCAGGCGGGCCAGCTCGTCGCGGGCCGGCATGCGCTTGCCGTCGACCAGCGCCTCGCCTTCGCCCATCAGCGCCAGCGTCATGTGGGCCAATGGCGCCAGGTCGCCACTGGCGCCCACCGAGCCCTGGCAGGGCACGTAGGGGATGAAGCCGGCGTTGAAGGCGTCCAGCAGCGACTGCACCACCTCGCGGCGCACGCCGCTGAAGCCACGCGCCAGGCTGCCGGCCTTGGTGGCCAGCATCAGGCGCATGACCTCGGGCGACATCGGCGCGCCGACGCCCACCGCGTGGCTGCGGATCAGGTTCAGCTGCAGTTGTGCGAGCTGGTCTTTCGCGATGCGCGTGCTGGCCAGCTTGCCGAAGCCGGTGTTGACGCCGTAGACCGGCGCATCGCCCGCGGCGGCGGCGGCCACCATGGCGGCGCTCCTGTCGACGGCGCTCCAGTCGGCCAGTTCCAGCGCGGCGCGGCCGGCGGCGATGTCGGCGAGCTGGGCGAGGGTGAGTTGTCCGGGAATGAGTTTCATAGCGACGGGAGATTGAGTTCGTTCTTCTTCGCGCAGGCGGCGGCCGATTCGTAGCCCGCGTCGGCGTGGCGCATGACGCCGGTGGCCGGGTCGTTCCACAGCACGCGAGAGACGCGCTTCGCGGCGGCCTCGCTGCCGTCGCAGACGATGACGACGCCCGAGTGCTGCGAATAGCCCATGCCCACGCCGCCGCCGTGGTGCAGGCTCACCCAGGTGGCGCCGCCGGCGGTGTTCAGCAGCGCGTTCAGCAGCGGCCAGTCGGACACGGCATCGCTGCCGTCCTTCATGCCCTCGGTCTCACGGTTGGGCGACGCGACCGAGCCACTGTCCAGGTGGTCGCGGCCGATGACGATGGGCGCCTTCAGCTCGCCGTTTTTCACCATCTCGTTGAACGCCAGGCCGGCGATGTGGCGCTCGCCCAGACCCAGCCAGCAGATGCGCGCCGGCAGGCCCTGGAAGGCGATGCGCTCGGCGGCCATGTCCAGCCAGCGGTGCAGCGCGGCGTGCTGCGGGAACAGCTCCTTCAGCTTCGCGTCGGTCTTGCGGATGTCCTCGGGGTCGCCCGACAGCGCCACCCAGCGGAACGGGCCCTTGCCCTCGCAGAACAGCGGCCGCACGTAGGCGGGCACGAAGCCAGGGAAGTCGAACGCGTTGGCCACGCCCTGGTCCTTGGCGACCTGGCGGATGTTGTTGCCGTAGTCGACGGTGGGAATGCCCATCTGCTGGAAGGCCAGCATGCCTTTCACGTGCTCGGCGGCGCTCTTGGCGGCGGCGGCCTTCAGCTCGGCGTGCTGCGCCGGGTCGGCCGCGGCGGCCTTCCATTGCTCGACGCTCCAGCCCGAGGGCAGGTAGCCGTGGATCAGGTCGTGGGCGGAGGTCTGGTCGGTCACCAGGTCGGGCTTGATGGCCGTGCCCTGCTTGCAGCGCTCGGCCAGCAGCGGGATCAGCCGCGCCGCATTGCCCAGCAGCGCGATGGACTTGGCCTCGCCGGCGGCGGTGTACTTCGCGATGCGGGCCAGCGCGTCGTCCAGGTCGGTGGCCTGCTCGTCCACGTAGCGCGTCTTCAGGCGGAAGTCGATGCGGCTTTGCTGGCACTCGATGGTCAGCGAGCAGAAGCCCGCGAACGTGGCGGCCAGCGGCTGGGCGCCGCCCATGCCGCCCAGGCCGGCCGTCAGCACCCAGCGGCCCGTGGCGGCGCCGCCGTAGTGCTGGCGCGCCGCCTCGGCGAAGGTCTCGTAAGTGCCTTGCACGATGCCCTGGCTGCCGATGTAGATCCAGCTGCCGGCCGTCATCTGGCCGTACATCATCAGCCCCTTGCGATCCAGCTCGTGGAAGTGCTCCCAGGTGGACCAGGCCGGCACGAGGTTGGAGTTCGCCAGCAGCACGCGCGGCGCGTCGGCGTGCGTGCGGAACACGCCCACCGGCTTGCCCGACTGGATCAGCAGTGTCTCGTCGTCGCCGAGTTCGCGCAGCGCCTGGCAGATGGCGTCGAACGCGTCCCAGTTGCGCGCCGCCTTGCCGATGCCGCCGTAGACGACCAGCGCATCCGGGTTCTCGGCCACGGCCGGGTCCAGGTTGTTCTGCAGCATGCGGTAGGCGGCCTCGGTCAGCCAGCTCTTGCAGCTGAGCTGCGTGCCGGTGGGGGCTTTGACGGGACGGGGCAGGGCGGGCATGACTTCTCCTTTTGGATCGGGTGGACTCTAGTTGTCTATACAAGTCAAGTCAACTAGCATGCCGCCCATGCCTCGAACCGCCACAAGTCCCGAACCGCAGTACCTCAAGGTCAAGAACCATCTCCGCGAAGGCATCGCCAGCAGCCACTGGGTGGCCGGCGACCTGCTGCCCAGCGAGGGCGCGCTGGTGGCGCAGTTCGAGGTCAGCCGCATGACGGTGAACCGCGCGCTGCGCGAGCTGGTGCAGGAGGGGCTGATCGAGCGCGTGCAGGGCGTGGGCAGCTTCGTCGCGCAGCTGCACCGCATCTCGTCCACGCTGAACGTGCGCGACGTGCACGAGGAGATCGTCGAGCGCGGCGGCCAGCATGAGGCGCGCGTGCACGCGCTGGTGAAGGGCAAGGCCACGCCGCAGCAGGCGGCGGAGCTTGGGCTGAAGCGTGGTGCGCCGGTGTTCCTCAGCCTCATCGTGCACCTGGAGAACGGCCAACCCATCCAGTGCGAGGAGCGCGCCGTGAACCCGGCCTGCGCGCCCGACTACCTGGCCCAGGATTTCACGCGGGTTACACCGACGCACTACCTGCTGGACGTGGCGCCACTGTCGGAAGCGCGCTACATGATCGAGGCGGCGCTGCCCGGCGAGGTGGAGGCCCGCTTGCTGGGCATCAACCGGCGCGACCCCTGTCTGGTCGTGAAGCGCATCACGTACAGCCGCGGCGTGGCGGTCACCAGCGTGAAGCTCACGCACCCCGGCGTTCGTTACCAATTGCAAGGGAGCTTCTCGGCATGACTTTCGCGGCCTGGAGCTGCGGAGAATCACCGGTCCCGAGTGCGAGGTTCAGAACATGAGTTGGAGCAAGGTCAGCGCGGCAGACGTGCAGCCGCAGGCCTGGAAGAACAAGGGCGGTACGACCCGAGAGCTGCTGGCCTGGCCGCATGCGCATGATTGGGCGCTGCGCGTCAGCGTCGCGCAGGTGGCGCAGGACGGGCCGTTCTCGGCGTTTGCCGGCGTGCACCGCTGGCTGGCCGTCATCGGTGGCGCCGGCCTGCGGCTGTTCGACTGGCCGCAGAGCATTGGCGACGAGCCGCTGCGGTTCGATGGCGGCCTGGCGCCCTCGGCCGAGCTGATCAAGGGCCCGACCGACGTGCTCAACATCATGGAGAGCCGCGGCAACCTGGACGTGGAGCCGGCCAGCCATGTGCTGCTGCCGCGCACGCCGTGGGTGGGCCTGTTCACCGTCGAAGGCGGCCTGCTGGAGCACGGCGCCCGCGCGATGCCGCTGGCGCCGCTGACGCTGGCCTGGTGCGAGGAACCGGCCGCGCAGAGCTGCGTGTTCACCGGGCCTGACGCGAGCGGCAGCCATGCGTGGTGGCTGAGCTGGAGCGGCGAGTGAAGCTGTGGCGCGGAGGGCGGCTGGCCACGCTGGCGGGTGAGCAGGGCTGGGGCCTCATCGACGATGGGGCTTTGCTGGTCGACGGCGACCAGCTGCGCTGGGTGGGGCCCAGCGCCGATGCGCCCGCCGCCGACGAGGTCGTCGAACTGCACGGCGCGCTGGTCACGGCAGGCTTTGTCGACTGCCACACCCATCTGGTCTATGACGGCAACCGCGCCAACGAGTTCGAGCAGCGCTTGCTGGGCGCCAGCTATGCCGACATCGCGAAGGCGGGCGGTGGCATCCGCTCGACGGTGGCGGCCACGCGCGCGGCCAGCGAGGCCGACTTGTTGGCCAGCGCCACGCGCCGCGCGCAGGCGCTGATGCGCGAGGGCGTCACGACGCTGGAGATCAAGAGCGGCTACGGGCTGGACGCGGCCACCGAGGCACGCATGCTGCGCGTGGCGCGGCAGTTGCAGTCTCTGGGCCTGGACGTGCGAACGACCTACCTGGCAGCGCATGCGCTGCCGCCTGAGTTCACGAACGCCGATGACTACATCACCGCCGTCTGCGAGTGGCTGCCCGAACTGCGAGCCGCCGGCCTGGTCGATGCGGTGGATGCCTTCTGCGAGCACATCGCGTTCAGCCCCGCACAGACCGCGCGCGTGTTCGACGCTGCGCAGGCACTGGGCCTGCCCGTCAAGCTGCACGCCGAGCAGCTGAGCGACCAGGGCGGCGCCGCGCTGGCCGCCGGCTACCGCGCGCTGAGCTGCGACCACCTCGAGTACCTGAGTCCCGCCGGCATCCAGGCGATGGCCGCGGCCGGCACGGTGGCCGTGTTGCTGCCCGGCGCGTTCTATGCGCTGCGCGAGACCCAGCTGCCGCCGATTCAACAGCTGCGTGACGCCGGCGTGCCCATCGCCATCGCGACCGATCACAACCCGGGCAGCTCGCCCACGCTGTCGCCGCTGCTGATGTTGAACATGGCTTGCGTGCTGTTCCGGCTGACGCCCGAGGAGGCCTGGCGCGGCCTGACCGTCAACGGTGCACGCGCGCTGGGCCTGCGCGACCGTGGCCAGCTGGTGGCGGGGCAGCGTGCCGACTTTTGCGTCTGGGATGCTGGACATCCGCGCGAGCTGGCCGCATGCTTCGGACATAACCCGTTGACCGAGCGGGTACAACAAGGAATGCAGGGAGCAGTATGAGCGTGTACCGACTGCAGCAGGGGCGCGTGCCGCTGCTGATCAGCCTGCCGCACGTGGGCACCGAGATCCCGGCGGCCATCGCCGAGCGCATGGTGCCGCGGGCCTTGATCAGCGAGGACAGCGACTGGCATCTGGAGCGCTTGTACGCGCCGCTGGCCGAGGCCCTCGGCGCCAGCCTCATCGTGCCGCGTTACAGCCGCTACGTCATCGACCTGAACCGCCCGCCCGACGACGAGCCGCTGTACCCCGGCGCCTCGGGAGGCACCGGTCTGGTGCCCACGCACTTCTTCACCAGTGATCCGCTGTACCGCGACGGCGCCGAGCCCGATGCGGTCGACATCGCCGTGCGCCGTGAGGCCTACTGGCGGCCTTATCACGACGCGCTGGCCGCGGAACTCGCCCGCCTGCGCGCCGAACATGGCCGGGCGCTGCTGTTCGACGGCCACAGCATCCGGTCCGAACTGCCCTGGCTGTTCGAGGGCGAGCTGCCCGCGCTGAACCTGGGTACGGCCGACGGGGCGTCCTGCGCGCCCGCGATCACGCGGCGCCTGGGCGCGGTGCTGGCCGGCCAGAGCGCTTACAGCCAGGTCGTCAACGGCCGCTTCAAGGGCGGCTACATCACGCGCCACTACGGCCGGCCCTCGCAAGGCCAGCATGCCGTGCAGCTGGAGATGTGCCAGCGCTGCTACATGGACGAGGCGCTGGACCCGCGCACGGCCTACGACGAGGCCGGCGCCGCGGCGGTGGCGCCGCTGATTGCCAAGCTGCTGCAGGAGATGCTCGCATGGCAGCCTTGAAGCGACTCCACGCCCCGCTGGCCTGGATTGACGGCCGCTGGCAGCGCGATGTGCTGCTGACCGTCGACTCGACGGGCCACTGGTGCGAGATCACCGTCAACCTGCCGGCGCCCGACGATGCCGAGAAGCTGGCCGGCCCGGTCATTCCCAGCCTCGTCAACGCGCACAGCCACGCCTTCCAGCGCGCCTTCGTGGGCCTGGCCGAGCGCCGCGAGGTGGGGCAGGACGACTTCTGGAGCTGGCGCGAGCGCATGTATGCACTGGCGCTGCGCATCTCGCCGCGGCAGCTGCATGCCGTGGCCAGCCAGCTCTATGCCGAGCTGCTGCGTGGCGGCTACACGCAGGTCTGCGAGTTCCACTATGTGCACCACGCCGGCCACGGTCAGCAGTTCGACGACGAGCTGGACATGGCCTGGGCGCTGGCCGAGGCCGCCGAGGACGTGGGCATTGGCCTGACGCTGCTGCCGGTGGTCTACACGCGCAGCGGCTTCGGTGCCACGGGGCTGCGGCCCGAGCAGCACCGCTTCGCGGCCGATGCCGACTGGGCCTGGCGCTGCGCGCAGCGCGTCATGGCCGCCGGCCTGCCGCGCGTCAACGCGGGCGTGGCCCTGCACTCGCTGCGCGGCGCGACGCCGGCCGACATCCACCGGCTGCACGACCTGATCGGAGGTGCCGACCTGCCCATCCACATCCACGTGGCCGAGCAGATGGCCGAGGTCAACGACTGCCTGGCCGCCACCGGCATGCGGCCGTTGCAGTGGCTGGCCGAGGCGGGTCATCTCGACCCGCGCTGGCAGCTGGTGCATGCCACGCATGCCGAACCGGCTGAGATCGAGGCCGTCGCGCGCAGCGGCGCCGGCATCGTCATCTGCCCCGGTACCGAGGCCAACCTGGGCGACGGCCTGACCGACCTGCCGCGCTGGCTGGCGGCCGGCGTGCCGCTGACCGTGGGCTCGGACAGCCAGGTGACCCGCGGCTGGGTGGAGGAGCTGCGTTGGCTGGAGTACGGCCAGCGGCTGGCGGCGCGCCAGCGCAACATCGCGGCCGTGCCCGGCGTGCAGCCGTCCAGCGCGGCGCGCTTGTTCGACGCCGCCTCGCACGGCGGCGCCCGCGCGGCCGGCTTCGCGGCCTGGGGCCTGACGCCCGGCGCCCGTGCCGACGCGCTCGTGCTGAACCGCGAGGCCGACGGCCTGCGGGGCCTGCCCGACGACGCGCTGCTGGACGCAGTGGTGTTTGGCAGCAACGGCTCGCCATGGCAATCCGTCTGGGTGGCCGGTCGTGCGCGGCCCTGGCGGGCGCCGCAGCGCGTGGGCGATGCCTTCGAGGCGACGATGCACGAGTTGTGGGCAGCTGACGCCTCGTAGCAAGCCTGAGGCTTGGCGGCAGCCGGGCAAAAGGCTAGCCTCCCTCCATCGCCAGATGGCGAGCGGAGGGTGAGATGCAACTGAGCAACTACACGATCAAAGCCCGCCTTGTGGCGTTGGCGGTGCTGGCGGTGCTGGCCATGCTGGTGGTGGGCGTGCAGGGGCTGCGCAGCCTCAGCGAGTCGGGCGAGGCCTTCGTCCACTATGTCGACAACGACGTCGAGTCGCTGTCCCAACTGGCCGGCGTACGGGCCGGCGTCGGCAACCTGCGCCGCTACGAGAAAGACCTGCTGATCAACCTGGCCGACGCCAAGGCGGTGGAGCGCTATCGCAAGGACTGGGACGAGACCTACGAGAAGGTCAGCGGCAGCCTGCGCAAGATCGGCGCGCTGGACCTGCCGCCCGACATCAAGCGCATGCCGGACGAGTTGCTGACGGCGCTGCAGGGCTATCGCACCGGCTTTGCCGACATTGCCGCGCGGGTCGGCAAGGCCGAGTTCGCCGACACGGCGGCCGCCAATGCTGCGATGGAGCCGGTGAAGGCACCCGTGCGGGCGGTGGACAAGGCGCTGGCCGACATGACGGCCAAGATCGAAGGCCATTCCGCCCACCAGGTGGAGGAGTTGCAACAGCACGAGCGAGCCATCCGCCGCAACCTGGGCCTGGTGGTGGTCGCGGCGGTCCTGCTGCTGGCCGGCTACACGGCCGTCAACATCCGCTCCATCCTGGCGCCGCTGGCCCAGGCGGTGAAGGCGGCCGAGCGCATCGCCGGCCATGACCTCAGCCAGCCGGTGCGCGTGGAGGGCCGCGACGAGACGGCCGCCGTCATGCGCGGCGTGCAAGGCATGCAGGCGTCGCTGGTCAACGTCGTCTCCGGTGTTCGCGAGGGCACCGACAACATAGCCAACGCGTCGCGCGAGGTGGCCGTGGGCAGCCAGGACCTGAGCAACCGCACCGAGCAGGCGGCGTCCAACCTGCAGGAGACGGCGTCGGCGATGGAGGAACTGACGGCCAGCGTCACCCACAACGCCGAGTCGGCGCACAAGGCCAACCAGCTGGCGGCCGACGCGGCCGACGTGGCGCGGCGCGGTGGCAGCAAGGTGGACGAGGTGGTCAAGACCATGGAGCGCATCAGCGCGTCGTCGGCCAAGATCGCCGACATCATCAGCGTCATCGACGGCATCGCCTTCCAGACCAACATCCTGGCGTTGAACGCGGCGGTAGAGGCCGCGCGTGCCGGCGAGCAAGGCCGCGGCTTCGCCGTCGTGGCCGGCGAGGTGCGTACGCTGGCCCAGCGCTCGGCCGAGGCGGCCAAGGAGATCAAGGCGCTCATCATGCAGAGCGGCGAGAACGTCGACAGCGGCGCGTCGCTGGTGGCCGAAGCCGGCCGGACCATGCACGAGATCATCGATGCCATTGCGCGCGTCAGCAGCATCGTGTCCGAGATCAGCCATGCCACCGGCGAGCAGAGCACCGGCATCGGCCAGATCGGCCAGGCCATCGCGAATCTCGACGAGATGACTCAGCAGAACGCTGCGCTGGTGGAGGAGTCGGCCGCCGCCGCGGCCAGCCTGCAGCAGCAGGCGGATGAGTTGGCGCGCTCGGTGGCGGTGTTCAGGTTGGGGTGAGGGTGCTGCTGGCGTGACGGCCGCTGACGGCCAGGTGTGGCCGTTGACGACGGGCTGCTTCATGGCGCCCCGGACTTGTAGCTCGCGTTCGAGTTGTGGAGCGGGGCGTCGCCACCGCTGAAGTCGACCCGATGCGACGACCTGGAACCAGGGTTCTCCGCGTGAGCCACGTACTACCGGCAATGGCAACATCCATGCACCCGCAGGCCAGCATTTGTCCCTCGATTGATTTGCAACCGGCGCGGCATTTGCCCGAAAAATAGCGCCCGATTAGCAGCGCGGCGGAGCGGAGGAAATTCATATGCAACAAGCATTTAGCCCGGCTGGCGGGCGGCCCGTTACTGCACGGGTTGGTGTGATAGACCGCGCGGCCCTGCGGGCTACAACACGTTGAACAGCAATGACTGCCTCCACGCCTCATCGCCCGGAAAACTACCGACCGCCGGAGAGCCGCGCCGAGCTTGAGAAGCGCTATGCCGCCGGAGAGCGCTGCTTTCCGCAAACGGATCTGAGCGACACCGATTTGTCCGGTGTGCAATTAGATGGTGCCAAGTTTGGAAAGCATTCGTGGTTCCATAGCGCAGATTTTTCAGGCGCGAGCCTGCGCGGCACCAGCTTTCGAGAATGCAACGTCAAATGCGCCGACTTTTCAAACGCTGACCTCACGAACGCGGTATTCGAACTTGCTGCCATCGAGTCGATCAGGACAACAGGCGCCATAGTCAACGGCGTAAAGGCCAAAGGCGCGACTTTCTACGGCTGCGAGTTGCCCGATGGAGAAGCACTGCCGTCGTGGGAGTGGCCATGACTGCGTTGCTGTCCAACCTGTCGCTCCAGCGGACGGCTTCGCCGTCCGCTGAGCTTCGACGTTAAGGCGCAGATGAAAAGGATTGCCGCGGTCATCACTGTCCTTTTTGCCTTCGCCGCAGGCACGTTCGTGGGGTATGAACGAGGCGTCAAAAATCAACTTTGGCTCGATGCTTCATCACATGCGTGGATGCATGCAGCTTCTGCGAATTCAAAAGACCCGCGAAGCTCGGCACTGCAACTGGCCAAGGTGGAGTTGCAAATCGGGCAGGATGCAAGGGGTCAAGCGTCCCCTTGGCTTGCGGAGCTTCATCCAAGTCATTGGAATGCCTCGGCCCTTTCTGAGACGTACCGGTTGAAGACAGTCAATGCACTGGCATCCGCAGGGGCCTCTAGTTCACCAGCCGCGAAGTAGTGATGCGCCTTAACCATTCATTGCAGCGGACCTGTGCCAGCTACGCTGGCTGGTCCGATGAATTCAAACGTTGAACATCATGTTCCATCGCTTGTATTGCTCCAGCGGCAACACGCTCGAAGTCGAGGAGTACGTCTGCTACTCAGAGTTGGATGACGATGGCTATTGGATGCGCTACGTCGAGATCACGGCTGATGGCAAGGCGCTGCGCTACAGCAGAGAACATCTCGCAGACTCTCATGGGGTGCTGCCCGAAGGTACTTGGGACGACCAAGAAACGGCGGCTAGAGAGTACGGAACGATGACGCCAATAACCGATCGGCTCTTTGAAGCAGTGTGGGCGGCAACTCGGTGCGTCAATGATGTTCAACCCTTCGCTCCAGCGGGCGGCTTCGCCGTCCGCTGATCTCAAACTACAAGGGCTTCCCCGTTAGTCAAGCCAAACGACTTCCTGATGGCCCGCTTCGCGGGCCATTTCTTCATCTGCATTCCTTTCAAGACCTGCAGCCGTCGCGTCGACGTGCGCTGGCAAAGACAACAAGGTGCGGACTGGCCAAACTACAAACGGTCATTCGTGTGGCGTTCAATGCCACGGACCCTGATGAAGGACGCACGCGGGGGACCCATTCGTTAGCCGGCAAGCCGGTGGCCGCCCTTGAGCTCATCGGTCACGCCCCGCGCAGGCCCAAACCTGTTGTCATCAACTCTTGGCGTCACACGACGGTGGTCTCTGTGTTCCTTGGTTTCTGTGGTGGTGGGTTAGATGGCCGCGGTGTCAGGCTGGCAGTGCAAATGCTTCGCCCCGCCTGAGCACCGCCCAGGCCATGCGCGCGTTCTTCGCCGCGATGGCCACCACGGCGCGCCAGTAGCCGCGTCGCTCTGCCAGCGCCACGGCCCAGCGGCTGATGGTGTCCGCCTTCTTCTTGGCCGCCGCCAGCAGCGCCTTGGCGCCCAGCACCAACAGGTTGCGCAGGTAGGCGTCGCCAGCCTTGGTGATGCGGCCGAGCCGGGTCTTGCCACCCGAGCTGTACTGCCCCGGTGCCAGGCCCAGCCAAGCGGCGAACTGACGCCCGCAGTCGAAATCGTGTCCGTTGCCGATCATTGCCAGCAGACAGGTCGCCGTCGTGGGCCCGACGCCTTCCAATAGCATCAGCCGTCGAGCCCGCTCGTCGTCCTTGGCCATGGCCTGAATGTGGGCGTCGTACTGCGCGATGCGCTCGTCCAGCCGGGTGGTTTCGCTGAGCAGGTCGCCGATCACGGTGTTGGCATAGCCGGGCAGGTCCTCCAGGCACTCGCAGGCGCGTCGGCGCACGGTGGCGGCCTTGAGCGGCAGCACGATGCCGAACTCGCTGAGCAGGCCACGGATGCGGTTGAACGTGGCGGTGCGCTGCTCGACAAACCCCTGGCGGGCGCGGTGCACCATCAGGCGGGACTGCTGATCGAGGTCCTTGATCGGCACGAAGCGCATGTGCGGGCGCTGGATGGCCTCGCAGATCGCGGCGGCGTCGGCTGCGTCGTTCTTGCCACGCTTGCCCGTCATGCGGTAGGGCGTGACGAACTTCGGGGCGATGAGGCGCACGGTGTGGCCCGAGGCTTGGAACAGCCGCGCCCAGTGGTGAGCGCCCGAGCAAGCCTCCATGCCGATGACACAGGGTGGCAGGCTGGCGATGAGTTCGTGGAGCTTGTCGCGCGGCACGGCCGGGCGCACCAGTTCGGCCTTGCCGGCCTCGTTGACGCCATGCACTGCAAAAACGTTCTTGGCGAGGTCGATACCCACGGTCAGAATCGTCATGGACTTCCCCTTCCGAATGAGTTGATGAGAGAACGCACTTCCCATCGTGGCACCTGGTTGCCGTTTGCCGCAACGCGGCTGGTTCGGGACGGGGAAGTCCCTTTCATTCGTTAAGCGGCACGGCAACCACCAGCGAATCACGCCATGAGTCAACAACAGCCATCACTGTCGCTTCAGGGTTCTTGCCACTGCGGGGCAGTTCGCCTCACGCTTCCAGCCGCGCCAGAGAAGGCCACGAGCTGCAACTGTTCCTTGTGTCGTCGCTCAGGTGCGATCTTTGGCTACTACGAGTTCGGAACGGTTGCCGTGCAAGGCCATCCGGAGAACACCGAAGAGTACGTATGGGGCGATCGGTCGCTCAAGAACGTGCGCTGCAAGACCTGCGGCATCGTTACGCACTGGGAGCCCATCGACTCCAAGCCAGGAGCGCGGCATGGCGTGAACTTGCGCAATTTCGATCCAAGGCTGCTGGAGTCCGTGGCTGTCAGGCGCTTCGACGGTGCGGACACTTGGACCTTCCTGGACTGAGCGACAGTGCTGCCGCTCACGTCGAACGTTGAACCGCTCGGCGTGCGCGTGCTTGAGACGCCGAAGTTCCGGCCGTTCCCGGACCCCGACCGGCCGCGCTGGATGCATTGAGCCTGCGGGTGCAGGGTGTGCCCGTAGGCGCGCTGAGTCGCCGTCTTCAGATCGCGCTGAGCGCCTCACCCGGTCGCAGCATGCCCACCTCGGTGCCGCGCCAGTTGCGCAATTGCAGGTGGCTGTAGCCGCGCAACACCTTGTCCTCCGTCTTCAGCAGTGTCTGCGCGACCGCAGCCATCGCCGCCTCGGCGGCGCGCGCGGCACCGTCGTCTATCTTCAGCGCCACGCCCAGACCCAGTTCCGGCAGCGCCGCGCAGTAGACGCCCTCGGCGCCGATCTTGCAGAACAGCCGCTCGCCGAAGGCCTGCATGACGCGCGTGTCGAAGCGGTCCGTGCCGCCCACCATGAAAGGGGCCGCTGCGGCGGCCTGGCGCAGCCGGCGCGCGGCGCGTGCGTTCTCGGTCGACAGGCCGTGGCCCGTGCCGCAGCGTGCGAATGCCAGCGCCAGCGAGCGCAGCGGCAGCGCGAAGGTCGGGATGGAGCAGCCGTCGATGCCGCGTGGCGCGCGCTCGGCGTCGGTGCCCGTTGTGGCCGACAGCGCCGCCGTGACCTCGCGCATCACCGGGTGTTCCGCGGCCACGTAGCCGCGCGCGAACTCGGCGGGGTCGGCGCCCGCATTGCGCGCCATCAGACAGGCCACGCAGACGAAGCCGCTGTGCTTGCCCGAGCAGTTGTTGTGCAGTGGCGTGGCGACATCACCGCGCGCTGCCATCGCGCGCAGCACCGGTTCACGGCTGGGCCATTGCGTGCCGCATTCCAGCGCGTTCGCATCCAGCCCTAGCTTGGCCAGCACGCCGGCCGCGGTGGCGACGTGCTCGGGCTCGCCGCTGTGCGACGCGCAGGCCAGCGCCAGCTCGGCATCTGTCAGCGCAAACGTTTCGGCCGCGCCGCTGGCCACCAGCGGCAGCGCCTGCAGCAGCTTGACCGCCGAGCGCGGGAAGATGGGCCGGTCGATGTCGCCCAGCGCCGTGTGCACGGCGCCCGAGGCGTCGATGATGGCCAGCGCGCCGGCGTGGCGCGACTCGACGGCGCTGCCGCGCAGCACCTCTACCAGTACAGGATTCATTTTTGGGCCTGTTAACGCTACGGGAGTAGGTCGCGAAGGCCCCCGCCAAAGGCCAATCAAGGCGCATCGCGCCGCCCGCATTGATATGCGGGCCAGCGGTGCAACGCCGAGTGGCCTTTGGCGGCGGACCTTCCCTGCGGGTTGTGGTCAAAAGGCCCGCGCGCGGCGTTGCAAATGCTCGCCGGGTGCCCCAAACCCGGCTCCGCTTTGCGCCTTGCTCGCGGGCCTTTTGACCACAACGCGGCCTGCTCCCGTAGCGCTAACAGGCCTAGTCCACATGCACGCGATTGCGCCCACCCCGCTTGGCGGCGTAGAGCGCATGGTCGGCGCGATTCTGCAGCGTGCCCGCGGCCAGGGGCGGCACGCCGCCGGCAATGCCCACGCTGATGCGCACGACCAGCCCGGATGCGGTCGCCGCCCAGTCGTGCTCGGCCACGGCCAGCCGCAGCCGTTCGCAGATCTCGGCCGCCTGCTGCGGGGCAATGCCCACCAGGACGGCCAGGAACTCTTCGCCGCCGATGCGCGCCAGCAGGTCAGCGCTGCGCAGCCGGTGGCGCAGCAGCTGCGCCAGCTGCTGCAGCACGGCGTCGCCGATCGCGTGGCCGTGGGTGTCGTTGATGCGCTTGAAATGATCCACGTCCAGCGCGGCGACGCTGATGACCTGGCCGGCCACGCGTGCGCCCTCCACCAGCAGCGGCAGCGCGAATTCGGCATGGCGGCGGTTGTGAAGGCCGGTCAGCACGTCCTCATGCGCCGCGCGGTCCAGCGCCATCGCGTGTTCACGCAGGCGCTGCTGTTCGCTCTCGAGATGGGCCGCGCGGGCGCGTTCACGGCGGGCGTCGGCGGCGGCGCTGTCGGCGCGGGCCTGGGCCTGCGCCACCTGCTCGCGGATCAGGAGGACCTCGGTCTGCAGCACCAGGTTATCGCGCGTGATCTGGCGGTCCAGCGCCACCAGTTCCTCCAGCCAGCTCAGCGCCTCGCGGTGCTGGCCGCAGGCCTTGTGCGTCTCGTACAGCGAGCGCATCAGCAGCCGGCGCAGCTTGGGCGGCGGCTCGGTGGTCGCGTTCAGCAGCGCCTCCAGGATGCGCGCGGCCTGCAGCGGCTCGCCTTTGAGGCGCAGGAAGATGGCGCGCTGTGCATCGGCCTCGACGGCCAGCGTGCGGTAGCCATGGTCGTGGGCCAGGTGGCCGAACTCGTTCAGCAGCGGTAGCGCCGCGTCCAGCGCGTCGCCGGCCAGCAGCGCGTTGACGAGGTTGGACAGCGACACGGCCACCTGGAAGGGGCTGCCGGAGCGGCGTGCCAGCTCGGTGGCCTGTTGCGCCGTGCGGCGGGCGCTGCTCACGGCCTGGACGCGCGCGATCTCGTCGCCCAGCGCCACCGCCTCCTCGACACGGCGCAGCCAGAAATAGGCCAGGTTGTTGTGGCAGGAGAACAGCACCTCGGCGCTGCCGGTGCTGGAAGCGATCTCCAGCGCCTGCTCGGCCGATGCGCAGGCCTGGGCCGGGTTCTCCAGGCTGGAGTAGGCGATGGCCACGCGGTTCAGCGCCCAGGCCTCGCGCACCGAGTCGCCGGCGCGGCGCGCGACGGCCAGCGCCCGCATGCCGGACTGCAGCGCCTCGCTGCCCATCAGCAACTGGCCGTACACATAGGCCTGCGATGTCAGTGCGTCGGCGCGCAGCAGGTCGTCATCCAGCTTCTCGGCCAAGCCCAGAGCCTGCGTCGCGCTGCGGGCGCTGGCGGTCAGCCGGCCCTGACGGGGGTATTGGTGGGCCAGCAGCGTCAGCACATCGGCGCGGCGGCGAAGCTCGGTCTCCGGGCAGTTGGCCAGCAGGCGCTCCAGCGCGTCATTGGACGCGTCGTAGGCGCCGGCGGCGGCCAGCTGGCGTTGCGCCGCAAACGCAGCATCAAACGCGTCGGCGTCGAAGCCGGCGTGCGGGAGCGGTGCGGGGAGGTCAAGCAGGTTTGACATGGGCCGGGCCATTCTGCCCAGCCGCAGAATGCCGGGCATGTCCGACATCATCGTTTTCGGGATCGACTTCACGAGTGCGCCCAGCGCGCGCAAGCCCATTCGCGTCGCCGCCGGCGTTCGTCAAGGGGCGGTCACGCGCCTGAACGGGCTGATGGCGCTACCAAGCCTGGACGCCTTTTCCGACTGGCTGGCCCAGCCGGGCCCTTGGGTGGCCGGCTTCGACCTGCCGTTCGGGCTGCCGCGCGAGCTGGTCGAGCACCTGGGCTGGCCCACCGACTATGCGGCGCTGATGGCGCATTACGCGGCACTGAGCCGGGCCGAGATCCGCGACCTGTTTGCGGCCTTCTGCGACGCGCGGCCGGCCGGCGGCAAGTTCGCGCACCGCGCCTGTGATGGCCCGGCTGGGGCCAGCCCCAGCATGAAATGGGTCAACCCGCCGGTGGCCTGGATGCTGCATGCCGGCGTGCCGCGGCTGATCGCGGCGGGTGTGCACCTGGCCAGCCTGCTGCCCGGGGATGAAAGCCGCGTCGCGCTGGAGGCCTACCCGGGGCTGCTGGCGCGCGAGCTGATCGCCCGGCGCTCGTACAAGAGCGACACCAAGGCCGCGCAGACGCCCGAACGGCTGATTGCCCGCAAGGACATCGTCGACGCGCTGGAGCAGGGCCGCACCCGGCTGGGCCTGCGGCTCAAGCTCAGCCATGCGCAGCGCGACGAGCTGGTGGCCGACGCCAGCGGCGACAGCCTGGACGCCGTGCTGGCGATGCTGCAGGCGGCCTGGGCGGCCAGCCGGCCGCGCTATGGCTGGCCGGATGCGGTGGACCCGCTGGAAGGCTGGATCGCCAGCGCCTGATCCGTGGGATGCCACGACGCCAGCCGGCCGGCGTCCATCGCGCCCATGAAGTCGGCGAAGCGGGCGCCCTCGTCCGCGTTGTGCGTGACCAGCAGCGCGGTCTGTTGAGCAGCGCGCAGCATGTCGCGCACTTCCAGCGTGAGGCGCTCGCGCGACGCGCCGTCCAGGCTGGAGAAGGGTTCGTCCAGCAGCAGCAGCGCCGGTCGCGTGGCCAGCGCGCGTGCCAGCGCGATGCGCTGCTGCTGGCCGCCCGACAGCTCGTGCGGATGCCGGTGCCCCAGGTCGGCCAGGCCCACCAGCGCCAGCATCTCGGCGACGCGGGCCTCGCGCTCGGCCGCGGGCAGGCGGCGCAGGCCGAAGCCCACGTTCTGCGCGGCGCTGAGGTGGGGGAACAGCGCATAGTCCTGGAACATCAGGCCCACGTGCCGGCGCTCTGGCGGCGTGTGCTGCCGGGGCGAAGACACGACGTCGTTGCCGATGCGGATCTGCCCGCGCCGCGCATGCTCGAAGCCGGCGATGGCGCGCAGCAGCGTGGACTTGCCGCAGCCCGATGGGCCCAGCAGGCAGCCGATCTGGCCGGCCGCCAACTCCAGCGACAAGCCGTCGACGACGGTCTTGAACCCCTCCCGACCGTCATAGCCCAGGGCCAGGTTTTCAATGTGCAGCGCAGCGCTCATGTGTCCTTTGCGGTGATCGATGCCAGCGAGCTGCGCGACAGCACCACCACCGGCACCAACCCGGCGGCGACGATGGCGAACGCCGCCAGCGCGCCTTCCTCGTAGGTGCCGCGCGCGGCCTCGGCGTACAGCAGCGTGGCCAGCGTCTCGAAGTTGGCGGGGCGCAGCAGCAGCGTGGCGGGCAGCTCCTTCATCGCGTCGACGAACACCAGCAGCGCGCCGCTCAGCAATGCCGGCCGCAGCAGCGGCAGGTGCACGCGGCGCAGCGTGCCGGTGACGGTTTCGCCGAGCGCGCGGGCGCTGTGCTCCAGCGATGGCGGAATGCGCGCCAGGCCTGCGTCGAGGCTGCCCACGGGCATGGCCAGGAAGCGGATCGCGCAGGCCACCACCAGCACGACACCGCTGCTCATCAGCGGCAGCCAGCGCAGGCCCAGCAGGTCGGCCAGCGCGTGGTCCGCCGCCAGCGCGGGCGTCAGCAGGCCGATGGCCAGCACGGTGCCGGGCAGCGCATAGCCCATGGAGGCCAGCCGCGCCTGCCAGTGGTCGCGGTTGGCGACGCTGCCCTGGTGGCGGCCGACCCAGGCCACCACCAGCCCGGCGGCCAGCGTGACCGCGGTGACGCCCAGCGCCAGCAGCAGCGTGTTGGCGAGGCCGGCCAGCAGGCCCTCGGAGATGCCCGTGCCCTGCAGCAGCCGCTCGGCCGTCTCCCAGGCCAGGTAGGACGCGGGCGCCGCAAAGCCCAGCAGCACGGGCAGTGCCATCGCGGCGGTCGCGGCCCAGGCGGTGGTGCCGGTCAGCCGGCGCGGGCGTATGCCGGCCATGCGCCGCGTCGAGCCATAGCGCTGGTGGCGCCGTCCCTGGCGCTCCAGCCAGATCAGCGCGAACACGGCCAGCAGCGCGGCGCAGGCCAGCTGGGCGGCGCCGGCCAGATCGGAGCGCGTGATCCAGGTCGTGTAGATGCTGACGGTCAGCGTGCGCACGCCGAGGAACTCCGACGCACCGATGTCGTTCAGCGTCTCCAGCAGCGCGAGGCTGACGCCCACGGCCAGCGCCGGCCGCGTCAGCGGCAGCGCGACGCGGCGGAACGCGCCCCAGCGCGTCTCGCCCAGCGACTGCGCGGCCTCCAGCAGGTGGGCCGGCAGTGTCGCGAAGAGAGCGCGCGCGGTCAGGTAGACATAGGGGTAGAGCACCAGCCCCAGCAGCACGATGGCGCCGGCCATGGAGCGCAGGTCGGGCAGCCGGAACTCGCGCGGGCTGTCAAAGCCCAGCGCCCAGCGGATCGCGCCCTGCACGGGGCCTATGGGGTGCAGCAAGTCCAGGTAGGCGAACGCGACGATGTACGTGGGCATGGCCAGCGGCAGCAGCAGCGCCCACTGCAGCAGGCCGCGGCCGGGGAAGTCATAGGCCGTGACGACCCAGGCGCAGGCCGTGCCGATCAGCAGCACCATCAGGCCCACGCCGGCCATCAGCTGCGCGGTCGTCCAGGCCGCGTCGGGCAGCACATGGGCGGCCAGGTGCAGCCAGTGCTGCATGTCGCCGCCCAGCGCGAGCCAGGCGAGGTTCAGCACGGGCGCCGCGACGCCCAGCGCGATGGCGATGGCGGCCGCTCGCCACAGCGGCCCGACGGACCGCAGCTGCTTCACGCGCGGCTCAACGGTCGAAGCCGACCTTGTCGATCAGCGCGCTGGCGGCCTTGCGGTGCTTGGCGATCTCGGTCAGCTGCAGCGTGTCGGGCTTGATCGGGCCGATGGCGGCGGCGATGACCGGGTCCAGCGTGACGCCGGGGCGCACCGGGTACTCGTAATTGGCCTGCGCATACAGCTCCTGCGCGGAGGGCGAGGTCAGGAACTCCAGCAGCTTCACCGCGTTGGCGCGCTGCGGCGCATGCTTGGCCACGGCCGCGCCGCTGATGTTGACGTGCGTGCCGCCGCCTTTGCCGAACGCGGGCTTCACGACCTTGATCGCATCGCCCCATTTGCGCCCGTCGCTGCCTTCCTTGGACGTCTTCATCTGACCCACGTAATAGGAGTTGGCGATGCCGATGTCGCAGATGCCGCCCAGGATGTCGCGCGCCACGTCGCGGTCGCCGCCGGCGGGCTTGCGGCCCAGGTTGGCCTTGAAGCCCTGCAGCCACTTCTCGGTGGCGGCCTCGCCGTTGTGGGCCAGCATCGCGGCGACCAGCGCCGTGTTGTACGGGTGCTGGCCGGGGCGGGTGCAGACCTTGCCCTTCCACTTCGGGTCGGCCAGGTCCTCGTAGCGGATAGTGGTCAGCGGCAGATCCTTGCTTGCGTACAGCACGCGGGCACGCAGCGACAGCGAGAACCACTGGCCGTCGGCGCCGCGCAGCTGGGCGGGGATGGCCGACTCCAGCGCGGCCGACTTGACCGGCTGCGTGACGCCGCCTTCCACCAGGTCCAGCAGGTTGCCCACGTCCACCGTCATCAGCACGTCGGCCGGCGAGCGCGTGCCCTCGGCCTTCACGCGCTCCAGCAGCCCGTCCTTCACGAACACGGTGTTCACCTCCACGCCGGTGCGCGCCGTGAACGCGGCCAGCAGGGGCTTGACGAGGCCGGGCTCGCGCGTCGTGTACAGCGTCAACTCCTCGGCGGCCAGGGCCGGCGCGGCCGCGCACAGGGCGGCGATGGCGAGCACGGCGCGGCGCAGGGGAGCACGGGTGGAAGCGGTCATTCAAGGTCTCCGGGTGGCGTCAATGAGAATGATTGTCACCTACGGCAATGAAAGCCTTGCGCGACGCGGGGGCACGAGACGAATGACGAAGACGGTGTTGGCACTGCTGATGGCGGCTCTGGTGGCCGGCTGCGCGACCGGAACGCGCGATGCGGGCCGCGTGCAGGTGGTGGACGTGGGCGAGGGCTGGGCCCGCAATTCCGTCAACGCGGTGGTGTTCCGCAAGAACTCGCTGGTCACGCATGCAGACCACCAGTACATCGCCTACTACGACGCCGAGGCCCGCGTGGTGCTGGGCAAGCGCCGGCTGGGCAGCGACTCATGGGAGCTGCACACCACGGCCTTCACCGGCAATGCACGCGACGCGCACAACAGCATCAGCCTGATGGTGGACGGCACCGGCTACCTGCATCTCTCGTGGGACCACCACAACAACGCGTTGCGCTACGCGCGCAGCCTGCGCCCCGGCGGGCTTGAAATGGGCGACAGGCTGCCGATGACGGGGCAGGGCGAGCGCTCGGTGTCGTATCCGGAGTTCCACCGCCAGCTGGATGGCGGCCTGCTGTTCTTCTATCGCGACGGCGGCTCCGGGCGGGGCAACCTGGTCATCAACCGCTACGACCCCGCCACGCAGGCCTGGACGCGGCTGCACGACGACCTGATCAGCGGCGAGGGCCGGCGCAACGCCTACTGGCAGGCCTTTCTCGACCACCGCGGCACGCTGCATGTGTCGTGGGTGTGGCGCGAATCGCCCGACGTGGCCAGCAACCACGACCTGGCCTATGCGCGCTCGCGCGATGGCGGCCTGACCTGGGAGCGCTCGGACGGCCGGCCCTATGCGCTGCCCATCACCGAGGCCACGGCCGAGGTCGCCGCGCGCATCCCGCAGC
The DNA here is from genome assembly GCF_031458115.1 of Roseateles asaccharophilus. Classification (GTDB taxonomy): domain Bacteria; phylum Pseudomonadota; class Gammaproteobacteria; order Burkholderiales; family Burkholderiaceae_C; genus Pelomonas; species Pelomonas asaccharophilus_A. The sequence goes on from NZ_JAVDXV010000001.1 coordinate 360,393, forward strand.
GCAGCGAATTGATCAACCAGACCTCCATGTCCGCCGACCGCGACGGCAACCCCTTCATCGCCAGCTACTGGCGGCGCGCCGGCAGCGCGGTGCCGCAGTACCAGCTGGTCTACCGCCGCGATGGTGCGTGGAAAGAGCTGGAGCTGGGCTTTCGCCGCGCGCCGTTCTCGCTGAGCGGTGGCGGCACCAAGGCCATTCCCATCGCGCGGCCGCAGGTCATGGTGGACCTGCAAGGCCGGCAGACCAGCGCGCTGCTGGTGTTCCGTGACGAGGAGCGCGGCAGCAAGGTGTCGGTGGTGCGCATCGACAACCTCGACTCCGCACCGCGCTGGAGCGTGCGAGACATGACCGCCGAGTCCGTCGGCGCCTGGGAGCCCAGCTTCGACACGGAGCTGTGGCGCTTGCGAGGTGAGCTGCATCTGTTCGTGCAGGCGGTCCAGCAGGTGGATGGCGAAGGCGTGGCGAACGTGCCAGCCAGCAAGGTCAGGGTTTTGCAATGGAAACACTGAAGTTCGTATAGCTCCCGCGGGCTTTTTCATACCTCCCGCATGGCGGCCAAACCTAAGCTGCCCGACCCCGTAGATCCACAGAGACAAGGACTGACGCGTGCGGACAAGACCGGTGGCCAGCGTGAGCGTGGCGTTGTCGTTGCTGATGTGTGCCGTCGTGGCCGTTGCCCAGGCGCCGCGCGTGCATCCGGTGCAGGTGGATGCCTCACGGCCCGACTGGGAGAACCCGGCCGTGTTCGCGCGCGGCAAGCTGCCCGCCGCGGCCACGCACTTCGCGTTCGAAAGCCGCGCCGCCGCGCTGGCCGGCGACAAGACGCGCTCGGCCCGCTACCAGACGCTGGATGGCCAGTGGGCTTTCCACTTCTCGCCATCGGCCGACGCCGTGCCCGCCGGCTTTGAGAAGCCGGCCTATGACGCGTCGGCCTGGAAGCCCATCAAGGTGCCGGCGATGTGGCAGGCCGAGGGCTACGACCAGCCGCGCTACAACAACATCACCTACCCACACCCGGCCAACCGGCCGCTGATCCCGCACGCGACCAATCCGGTGGGCTCCTACCGCAAGAGCTTCACGGTGCCTGCGGGCTGGGCGGGGCAGGACGTCATCCTGCACATCGGCGCGGCCGGCTCGGCCTACCGCGTGTGGGTCAATGGCGTGGAAGCCGGCTATTCGGAAGACTCGAAGCTGCCCAGCGAGTTCGACATCACGGCGCTGCTGAAGCCGGGCCAGGACAACCTCGTCGCGATGCAGATCCATCGCTGGTCCGACGGCTCCTATCTGGAAGACCAGGACTTCTGGCGCGTGTCGGGCATCGAGCGCTCGGTCTACCTGAAGGCGGTGCCCAAGGCGCGGCTGACCGACCTGTTCGTGCGCGCGGGGCTGGACAAGGCCTATCGCGACGGCACGCTGGCGATGGAAGTGGCGCTGACCGCGCGCGCCGCGCCGCAGAAGCTGCGCATGACGCTGCTGGACGGTGACAAGACCGTGCTGTCGCAGGACGCCATCGTCCCGGCCGGCGCCGCGGCGACGCAGGCGCTCTCCGCGACCGTGCCCGGCGTGCGCGCCTGGAGCGCCGAGACGCCCAACCTCTACACGCTGCTGGTGGAGCTGTTCGATGCCCACGGCCAGCTCATCCAGGCCACGCCGCAGCGCATCGGCTTTCGCACCGTGGAGATCAAGGACGGCCTGGTGGCGGTCAACGGACGGCCCATCACGATACGCGGCATCAACCGCCACGAGCACGACCCCGAGACCTTCCATGTGATCTCCGAGGCCTCCATGCGCCGCGACATGGAGCTGATGAAGCGCAACAACTTCAACGCGGTGCGCACCTCGCACTACCCCAACGCCGAGCTCTGGTACGCGCTCGCCGATGAGTACGGCCTCTACGTGATGGACGAGGCCAACATCGAGAGCCACGCCTACATGGACGAGGGCAACCGCCATCCTCAGCGGCGCCAGGAGCTGCAGCTGGGCTTTGACCCTGCCTGGGAGGCCGCGCATGTCAGTCGTGTGCTGAACATGGTGGAGCGCGACAAGAACCACCCGTCGGTCATCTTCTGGTCGCTGGGCAACGAGGCCGGCATAGGCCCCACGTTCGAGAAGGCGGCTGCGGCAGCGCGCAAGCGCGACCCGTCGCGGCTGGTCTCCTACCTGGGCTGGGGCACGGTGGACTGGACCCACGAGCCCAATGCCTACGTGGACATCTACGCGCCCATGTACGACGACATCGAGAAGATGGTGGACTGGGCGCTGGACCCGACGCGCAAGCAGCCCATGATCCAGTGCGAGTACGCCCACATGCAGGGCAACTCGGGCGGCAACTTCAAGGACTACTGGGACACCATCTACCGCTATCCGAACAAACTGCAGGGTGGCTTCATCTGGGACTGGGTGGACCAGTCCATGTACCGCACCACCAAGGACGGCAGGCGCTACTGGGGTGATGGCGGCGAGTACGGCCCCAACTCGGGCGGCGACATCGAGTTCGGCGACGGGCTGATCCAGCCCGACCGCACGCCCAATCCGCATCTGTACGAGGTCCAGAAGGTGCAGTCGCCGATCCAGTTCGAGGACTTTGACGCCAAGGCATCGACGGTGACCGTGCGCAACCGGCACGACTTCCGCGACCTGTCGGGCTTCGCGTTCGACTGGGCCGTGCAGGCCGATGGCGTGACCGTCGCGTCGGGCTCGCTGCCGGCGCTGGCAACGAAGGCGCGCGACGAGCAGACGGTGAAGCTGCCGCTGGCGGGCCTGAAGCGCCAGCCCGGTGTGGAGTACCTCGTCACCGTGCGCGCCAAGGCCCGCGCGGGTGCGGTGCCGCTGGTGCCCGAGGGGCACGTGATCGGCTGGGAGCAGTTCGCGCTGGCGCCGCATGCGATCGCGCTGGCCGCGCCGGCCCAGGGTGCCGTCGAATTGAAGGAGGCCGCCGACACGACGACGCTGAGCGCCGCCGGCATCACGCTGGTGCTGGACCGCCAGACCGGCCTGCTGAGTCGCTATGGCCGGGCCGGCGACGCGTTGCTCAGCGGCGGCAAGCCCAACTTCTTCCGCGCCGAGACCGACAACGACACGCTGACCGGCACCGTGCGCCAGCAAGGCGTGTGGAAGCTGATGACCGAGCAGCGCCAGCTGCGCTCGCTCGCCACCCGGCGCCTGGCCGGCGGGGCGGTGCAGGCGGTCGTGGAGCATGCGCTGGGCGCGGGCGCGGCGCGCTTCGTCACCACGTACATCATGCATGGCGACGGCGCGGTCGACGTCGAGGGCAAGTTGACGCCGCTGAAAAGCGACCTGCCGCCGCCCGTGCGCATGGGGCTGTGGTTCGACACGCCGGCGTCGCTGACGACCGTGGCCTGGTATGGCCGTGGCCCGCACGAGAGCTATGTGGACCGCAAGACCGGCGCCGCCGTGGGCCTGTGGCGCGGCGCGATTGCCGACCAGCACCACGACTACATGCGCCCGCAGGACACCGGCAACAAGGTGGACGTGCGCTGGCTGGAGCTGTCCGGCGGCGGCCGCGGCCTGCGCGTGCAGGGCAAGAGCCTGCTGATGGCCAATGCGCTGGCCTTCCCCTACACCGACCTCTACCGCCGCCCGCCGGGCACATGGAAGAGCAGCGACATCCAGCCCCGCGAGCGCGGCACGCTGCTGATCGACGGTGCGCAATGGGGCGTGGGCGGCGACAACACGTGGAGCTTCGTCGGCCAGCCGCACATGAAGTACCGCACGACGCTGGAACCCACCACAGTGGCCTTCCGCCTGCAGCCCTTTGACGGCGAAGGCACCGCGGCCGACAAGGCCCAACCCGCCCGGGCAACGACACCGCGATGACGATGAAGCCGACCACTTTCTTCAGCGCACTGCTGCTGAGCCTGGGCCTGGCCGGCTGCGCCGCGCCGCCTGCCAACACGGCCGCCCGCGCCGACGTCGTCGCCGCCATCGATAAGGCCAACAGCTACTGGATGGCCCGCACGCCGGCCAACGAGTGGGCGTTCTGGAATGTCGCGGCGTACCACACGGGCAACCTGGAGGCGTGGCGCGCTACCGGCAACGACAAGTACCTGCGCTACACGCAGGCCTGGGCCGAGCAGAACCAGTGGCAGGGCGCGAAGTCCACCGACAAGGCCGCCTGGAAGTACAGCTACGGCGAGACCGACGACTACGTGCTGTTCGGTGACTGGCAGATCTGCTTCCAGGTCTATGCCGACCTCTACCAGCTGGACGGCAAAGACCCGCGCAAGATCGCCCGCGCCCGCGAGGTCATGGAGTACCAGATGGCCACCGCGCGCAACGACTACTGGTGGTGGGCCGACGGCCTCTACATGGTCATGCCGGTGATGACCAAGCTCTACAAGGCCACCGGCAACCGCCAGTACCTGGACAAGCTGAACGAGTACTACCGCTACGCGAACAGCATCATGTACGACGAGGCTGAAGGCCTGTACTACCGCGACGCGAAGTACGTCTACCCCAAGCACAAGAGCGTCAACGGCAAGAAGGATTTCTGGGCGCGCGGCGACGGCTGGGTGTTTGCGGGCCTGGCCCGCGTACTGGCCGAACTGCCAGCCCACGACCCGCACCGCGCCGAGTACGTGCAGCGCTTCCAGACCATGGCCAAGGCGCTGTTGCCGCTGCAGCAGGCCGACGGCTACTGGACGCGCAGCCTGATGGACCCCGCCCACGCGCCCGGCCCCGAGACCAGCGGCACGGCGTTCTTCACCTACGGCCTGCTGTGGGGCGTCAACAGCGGCCTGCTGCCGCGCGAGACCTATCTGGCGGCGGCGCGGCGCGGCTGGCGCTACCTGACGACGGTGGCGCTGCAGCCCGACGGCAAGCTGGGCTATGTGCAGCCCATCGGCGAGCGCGCCATTCCGGGCCAGGTGGTGGACGTGAACTCGACGACGCACTTCGGCGTCGGCGCCTTCCTGCTGGCGGGGGCCGAGATGGTCCGCCTGCTCGACAAGTAAGGGTCTGCTCATGGAACGACGCCACTTCATGCGGGCCGCCGCGGCCGGGCCTGCCCTTCTCGCCGCCGGGCAGGCGGTTGCCGCCACGGGCCACGAGCGCGCCTACCTGCTGAAGCTTCTGCAGCAGATGGCCGAGCCGGTGCTGGAGCCCATGTCCAGGGGCCGGCTGAAGCAGACCTTCGCGCTGGAGCTCAGCCCCACCTGGGACGGCCGCGACCGCGCGGTGGCCTATCTGGAAGCCTTCGGCCGGCTGATCTCCGGCATCGCGCCGTGGCTGGCGCTGCCCGCCGACGACACGCCCGAAGGCCGGCTGCGCTACCGGCTGCAGCAACAGGCGCTGCAGAGCTATGTGCACTCGGTGGACCCGAAGAGCCCCGACTACCTGAAGTGGCAGGGCCACGGCCAGGCGCTGGTGGATTCGGCCTACTTCACCAACGCGCTGATGCGCGCCCCCAAGGTCTTGTGGGAGCCGCTGGACGCGGCCACCAAGGCGCGTATCGTCACCGAGATCAAGGGACTGCGCCGCGAGGAGGTGCCCAGCATCAACTGGTTGCTGTTCGCTGCGATGAACGAGGCCTGGCTGCTGTCCGTCGGCGAGGAGCACGACCCGATGCGGCTGAACGGCGCGGTGCGCAAGATCAACGAGTGGTATGTGGGCGACGGCTGGATCAAGGACGGCGCCGAGTTCCACTTCGACTACTACGGCTCCTACGTCATGCACCCCATGCTGATCGAGGTGCTGGACGTGGTGGCGGAGAAAAAGGCCTATTTCTGGGGCGCCAAGCCGGCCGAACTGCGCGCGCAGGCCGTCAGGCGCGCGCAGCGCTATTGCGAGCACCTGGAGCGCTTCATCGGCCCCGAGGGCAGCTACCCGCCCATCGGCCGGTCGCTGACCTACCGCACGGCGGTGTTCCAGCCGCTGGCGCTGTTGGCCTGGCGCAAGCAGCTGCCGGCCTCGCTGCCGGAGGGGCAGGTGCGCGCGGCGCTGCATGCGGCGCATGTGGCGATCTGGGACGGCCCCAGCAACTTCAACAAGAGCGGCACCCTGAACATCGGCTTTCGCGGCCCGCAGCCGGAGCTGGGCGACTGGTACTCCAACAACGGCAGCATGTACATCGCCGCCGCCGGCCTGCTGGCGCTGGGGCTGCCCGCCGGCGACAGCTACTGGACCGCGCCGGCCCAGGACTGGACGCAGAAGAAGGCCTTCGCCAGCGCCCGGTTTCCCAAGGACTACCCGGTCAGCTACTGAGCATCAGCGCAGGCCCACCTGGCCCTTCCACGCGTTCAGGATCCTGGCGCGGTCCCAGGCGCGGCCGGCCTTCATCGTCCAGGCGACGTCGGGCAGCGCCGGCTTGGCGGCATCCAGCGGTGCGGCGAATGCGATCAGGTCAGCGCGCAGCCCCGGCGCGATGCGGCCCACGTCGGCGCTGCGGCCCAGGTATTGCGCGCCATTCGCCGTCATGACCTTGACGGTCGCGGCCGCGTCGAAGCCGGCCTCGCGCAGCAGCTCGAACTGGCGCAGCGACGAGAAGCCCGGAATGACGCCGCCATAGCCGGTCGGGTCGGTGCCGGCCACCAGCAGCCCCCCGGCGTCCGCAAAGCGCTTCTCCCAGGCCATCGCCTTGGGCAGCACGCGGCCATAGGTGTTGGGGCCACCGCGCTGTATGGCCGTGTAGCGCAACACGTACTGCTCGCGCAACTGCGGCATCAGCAGGTCCAGCGCGCCGGCCGGTGCCATGGGCCGGCCGTGCGAGAAGGTCTCGAACACGGTCAGCGTGGACGTCAGCGCGACCTTGCGGGCGATGAGCTGCTGCTGCAGCGCGGCCATGCGCGGGTCGTCCGCCGCCAGAGCGTCCAGCGAGCGCGGCACGGCGTCGCCGGTCGGGCAGGCGTCGGGCTGCTTGCCATCGACGAAATCGCTGGCCGCGAAGAAGCCATGCTCCAGGTTGTCTATGCCCATGGCCGCCGCCTCGGTATAGGTCACGGCGCACAGGTGGGCGGTGACCTTGGCCTGGCGCTCATGCGCGGCCTTGACGATGGCGGCCAACTGCTCGCGCGACAGATGCATATAGCCCTTGTACGAGGTCGCGCCGATGTCCGCCCAATAGCGCACCTGGTGCACCGCGTCGTCGGGCGACGCGAGCCGCGGCACCTGCGCGACGAAGGCCTGGATGCCGTTCAGGAAGGGGGCGGTCACGTCGATGTCGGGCCCCGGCGCGGTGCCGGCCTTGATGTCCTTCCAGGTGTTCAGGTCGGCATAGGGGCTCATGCTGCCGGCCGTGCGCATCGTCGTCACACCGCCGGCCAGGTACAGCAGCGGAAAGCTCTGGAAGAACGCGCCGTAGCTGCCCTTCTCGGTCGGGTAGAACAGGTGCTCGTGCAGCAGCACGAAGCCGGGCATCAGCGCGCCGCCGGCCAGGTCTTTCACCAGCGCGCCGGCCGGGGCCTTCAGTTCGGCGTCGGGCTTCACGTCGGCGATGCGGCCGTCGCGGATCAGCACGCTCATGCCGGCGCGCGGTGCGCTGCCCGTACCGTCGAACAGCTGCGCGTTGCGCAGCAGCGTGACGGGGGCGTGGAAGAGGGTGTAGCGCTCGGTGTCGCTCGGTTGGGGCGTCTGGGCGACGGCCTGGGCAGCGAACGCGAGGGTCAGGGTGGCGAGCGGCATCTTCATGTGCCGCATCGTCGCAGACCGGGCCGGCCCTAGAGGTCGGTGATGACCTCGGGCGCGCCCGCCAGCGACAGGTGGGTCACCAGCGGCAGGCCCGGTCCCCAGGCGTGGATCAGCCAACCGGCCGGTTCCAGCGCCAGCGACAGCGGTGCGCCGGGGCGCAGGTCCAGCTGCAGCTGATGGGCGGTGGACGGTGCGCTGACGACCGTGGCGTGGGCGATGCGGCCCAGCGTCATGCGGTGCAGGTGACCGCAGACGACGCGCTCGACCTGCGGGTGGGCCTGGATCAGCGCCTCGAAACCGGCCAGGCCTTGGCGCAGGCTCATGCCGTCCATGACCTCCAGGCCGCTCGCATGCGGCGGGTGGTGCAGCGCGACGATGGTGGGCACATCCGGGCGCGCGGCCAGCAGCGCGTGGGCCTGAGCCAGCTTGGCGTCGTCCAGCCCGCCGGCACTCTGGCCGTCGACCAGGCTGTCCAGCACCACCAGCCGCAGCGGGCCCGGCAGGTCCAGCGCGTACTGGATGGCGGCGGCATCCGGCTCTCCGCAGTGCACGCCGCCTGAGCCCGTGAAGGTCTCCTGCAGCGCGCGGCGCGAATCGTGGTTGCCGGGCAGCAGGGCCAGTGGCAGGCCGTCGCGCACCAGTGGCATCAGCAGCTCGCGCAGCTGCGCGTACTCGGCGGGGTGGCCGGCGTCCACCAGGTCGCCGCTGACCAGCACGGCCACCGGCCGCGGCTGCAGGCGCAGCACGCGGTCCACCGCATGGCGCAATGCAGCGGCGGTGTCGATGCGGCCGGAAATCAGCCGGCCCGGGTGGGTGATGTGGGGGTCGCTGAGCTGGACCAGCAGGTAGGGCGTGGCGTCCATGCCCGCCACTCTACTTGGGCATTAGCGCCGGACTGTCAGCAGCAGAAGGGGAAAACTTACTTCCGCATCAAGGTGCTTTTGCCGAATAGCGACTCGATCAGGTCCACCGCCACCAGCGCCGTCTTGTTGCGCTCGTCCAGCGCCGGGTTCAGTTCCATGATGTCCATGGACGCCATGCGGCCGGTGTCGTGGATCATCTCCATGCACAGATGGGCTTCGCGGTAGGTGGGGCCGCCGCCGACCGTGGTGCCCACGCCGGGAGCCATCACGGGGTCGAGGAAGTCCACGTCGAAGCTGACGTGCAGGTGGGTGTTGTCGTCCAGTGTGGCCAGCGCCAGCTCCATCGTGTGGCGCATGCCCATCTCGTCGATGAAGCGCATGTCGAACACTTCCAGGTCGTGCTCGTGCACGAAAGCGCGCTCGCCCTCGTCGACGCTGCGGATGCCGATCTGGCGCACCCACTTCGGGCTGATGGCCGGCACATGGCCACCGATCTCGATCAGTTCCTTGGGGCCGAAGCCGCACAGGCAGGCCACCGGCATGCCGTGGATGTTGCCGCTGGGCGTGAGTTCGCTGGTGTTGAAGTCGGCATGCGCGTCCAGCCACAGCACGCGCAGCTTCTTGCCCACGTCGCGGCAGTGGTGGGCCACGGCGGCGATGGAGCCCAGGCCCAGGCAGTGGTCGCCGCCCAGAAGGATGGGCATGCGGCCGGTCTTCAGCTCGTTGTAGACCGCGTCGTGCACCGTGCGGTTCCAGGCCACGACCTCGTCCAGGTGCCGGTAGCCGGCCACGGGCGGCTGCCAGGGGTTGGTCGGGCCGGTCAGGTTGCCGCGGTCGATGACGTCGACGCCACGCGCGCTCAGCGCCTCGCGCAGGCCGGCCACGCGAATGGCTTCGGGCCCCATGCTGGCACCACGGGCGCCGGCGCCGATGTCGGTGGGGGCGCCGATGAGGGAGACGTTTCTGAGCTTGGTCATGATGTGGTGAGGGTCAGATCACGCGGCCGCAGGCGCTGCGAGTTCGGGCTGGGCCTGCAACACGGCCCAGGCCTCCTCGGCCGTCTCGACGTAGTGGAAGAGCTTCTCGTCGCCGGGGCTGATCATGCCGGTCTCGAGCAGCAGGTCGATGTTGATGAGCCGGCTCCAGAACTCGCGCCCGAACAGCAGGATGGGGCGCGGCCGGCTCTTCTTGGTCTGGATCAGCGTGAGGCTTTCGAACAGCTCGTCCAGCGTGCCGAAGCCGCCGGGGAAGCACACCAGCGCGATCGCGCGCATCAGGAAGTGCATCTTGCGCAGGCCGAAGTAGTGGAAGCGGAAGCACAGCTCCGGCGTGATGTAGGGGTTGGGGTACTGCTCGTGCGGCAGCACGATGTTCAGCCCCACGCTCTTGCCGCCCACCTCGTAGGCGCCGCGGTTGCCGGCCTCCATGATGCCGGGGCCGCCGCCGGTGGCGATGACCACGGGCCGGGCGCGGTCGGCGCAGGTGGTCGTGGCGATCTGTGCGAAGCGGCGTGCCTCTTCGTAGTAGCGGCTCATGGCCAGCTTGCTGCGCGCCTGGCGGATGGCGGCCTCGTCGCCGCTCTGCTCGGCGGCCGCCAGCAGCGCCTTGGCCGACTCCTCCGGCAGGATGCGCGCGCTGCCGAAGATGACGATGGTGGACTTCACGCCCTGTTCGTTCTGCAGCAGCTCGGGCTTCATCAGCTCCAGCTGCATGCGGATGGCGCGCATGTCCTGGCGCAGCAGGAACTGGTCGTCGTTGAAGGCCAGCTGATAGGCGCTGCCCGGCCCGTCGTAGTCGGGGTGCGGCTGCAGGGCGCGGGTCTCTTCCTTGGCGGTGGGGAAGTTGCGCGTGGGGGCTTCGGTGGGCTTCATCGACGGGAAAAGATTGTGGGCGGGTGTTCGCTGGATTTTCTGCCCCAATCCGGGGGCTCAGCCGGATTTCATTCGCCGCAGACCGAGCATTGCGAGTCGCGTTGCATCGCGATCTCGCTCCACTGCATGCGGCGACCGTCCAGCATCAGCAGCCGCCCGGCGATGGGTTCGCCGATGCCGGCCAGCAGCTTCAAGGCCTCGGCCGCCTGCAGGCTGCCGACGATGCCCACCAGCGGCGCGAACACGCCCATGGTGGCGCAGGCCACGTCCTCGAAGCCGGACTCGGGCGGGAACAGGCAGGCGTAGCAGGGCTGGTCGCGGTTGCGGCTGTCGTAGACGCTGATCTGGCCGTCGAAGCCGATCGCCGCGCCGGACACGAGCGGCCGGCCATGGCGTACGCAGGCCGCGTTGACCAGATGGCGCGTGGCGAAGTTGTCGCTGCAGTCGATGACCACGTCCACGCGCGGCACCTCCTCGTCAAGCAGCGCGGCGTCGGCCTTGACGCCCAGCGCACGCACCCGCACGCCGGGATTCAGCGCGGCCATGCGCGCTGCGGCGGATTCGACCTTGGGCCGGTCCAGGCTGCTCATGTCGTGCGCGATCTGGCGCTGCAGATTGGTCAGCGACACATGGTCGTGGTCCACCAGCGTGATGCGGCCCACGCCGGCCGATGCGAGGTACAGCGCCACCGGCGAGCCCAGCCCCCCGGCGCCTATGACCAGCGCGCTGCCATCCAGCAGCCGCTGCTGGCCCTCGATGCCGATCTCGTCGAGCATCAGGTGGCGGGAGTAGCGCAGCAGGTCGTCGTCCGTCATGGCGGCAGGATAGCGCCGGAGACCCGCGGGCCTGCAAGGGCTTGTTGCCTGCGGTGACACTGCCGGCCCCATGCAGTACACACCGCCGAATCCAACGCTAGGCCCCGCGCTGACGTTGTTGCTCGCCACGGCCACCGGCCTGGCGGTCGCGTCCATCTACTACGTCCAGCCGCTGCTGGGCCTGCTGTCCGCGCAGTTCGGCGTGGGCAGCGCCGCCATCGGGTTGCTGCCCACGCTGACGCAGCTGGGCTATGGCGCGGCCATCCTGCTGCTGTCGCCGCTGGGCGATCGCTACGACCGGCGCCGCATCATCGTCGTGAAGGCCGCGGCGCTGGTGGTCGCGCTGGCGTTCACCGCGGCCGCGCCCAGCTTCGCGGCGCTGTGCGTGGCCAGCGTGGCCATCGGTCTGGCGGCCACGCTGGCGCAGGATCTGGTGCCCGCTGTCGCGACGCTGGCACCCGAAGCGCAGCGCGGCAAGCGCGTGGGCCAGGTCATGACGGGGCTGCTGCTGGGCATTCTGCTGTCGCGCGTGGCCAGCGGCTCGCTCGCGGCACTGGCCGGCTGGCGCGCGGTGTACGGCGGTGCGGCGCTGGTCGTGGCGCTGTTGATGCCGCTGTTGTGGCGCGGTCTGCCGCGCTTCCAGCCGGCCACGCAGGCCGGCTATGGCGAGCTGCTGTGGTCCATGGCGCGGCTGTGGACGCAGCACGCGCCGCTGCGCCGCGCGGCGTTGGCGCAGGGGCTGCTGAGCGTGGCCTTCAGCGCGTTCTGGTCCACGCTGGCGCTGGTGCTGGCGGGGCCCGAGTTCGGCCAGGGCAGCGCCGTGGCGGGGGCCTTCGGCCTGGCGGGCGCGGCGGGGGCGTTGATTGCGCCGCTGGCAGGCGGCCTGGCCGACCGGCGCGGCCCGCAGGCCGTCATCCGCGTGGGCGCGCTGCTGGTGTTCGCCGCGTTCGCCGTGCAGGCCGTGGCGCCGGCCTCGCTGTGGCTGCTGGTGGCCGTGGCCGTCGTGTTCGATCTGGGCGTGCAGGCGGCGCTGGTGTCGCACCAGAGCGTGGTCTACAGCCTGGACCCGGCCTCACGCAGCCGGCTGAATGCAGTGCTGGTCGGCGTCATGTTCGCCGGCATGGCCAGCGGTGCGGCACTGGGTTCGGCGCTGCTGGGAGCTTTCGGCTGGCGCGCGGTGCCGGTGCTGGGTGCCGTGGCGGCGCTGGGCGCGCTGGTCATCGCGCGGCGGCGCTGATCTCGGGACTCAGGCGCCAAAAAAAGCGGGCCTCTTGCGAGGCCCGGTGTGCTTGAAAAAGAAGTCAGGTATTTGTCGTTATGGAGTCGAGGTCGTCTTGGCCTCGGCTTTCTGTTCCAGGGGCGCCTTGGACGCGATGACCGGCTGGCCCTTGAGCTTGTTCAGCGCCTGCACCAGCGGGAAGTCCTCGGCCGAGCCGAACTCGGGCAGCGGCTTGGGCGGCTCGTTGCGCTTGGCCATCTCGGCTTCCAGCTTGACGCGGGCTTCCTCACGGGCCTTCTGGCGCGCCTCGTTGTCCTCGGGGCCGTTGGCCAGGTGCTTTTCCAGGTCGGCCTCGCGCATGCGCAGCGCGGCGAAGACGTTGCCCTCGGCGGTCTCGTCCAGCATGACGTCGGGCGTGATGCCCTTGGCCTGGATGGCGCGGCCGGCCGGCGTGTAGTAGCGCGCGGTGGTGATCTTCAGCGCCGTTTCCGGGCCCAACTGGCGCACGGTCTGCACCGAGCCCTTGCCGAAGGTCTGCGCGCCCATGATGGTGGCACGCTTGTGGTCTTGCAGCGCGCCGGCCACGATCTCGCTGGCACTGGCCGAGCCCTCGTTGACCAGCACCACCAGCGGCACGTTCTTCAACGCGGCGGGCAGGCGCTTGATCGGGTCGTCGTTGCCGCGGCGGCGGTAATCTTCCGGCGAGGCCTTGTAGCTGAACTTGGACTCGGCGATCTGGCCGTTGGTGGAGACCACCTCGACGTCGCGCGGCAGGAAGGCGGCCGACACGGCGATGGACGCATCCAGCAGGCCGCCCGGGTCGTTGCGCAGGTCCAGCACCAGGCCCTTGAGGTTGGGCTCCTGCTTGTAGATCTCTTCGAGCTTCTTGGCGAAGTCGTCGACCGTGCGGTCCTGGAACTGGCTGATGCGCAGCCAGGCGTAGCCGGGCTCGACCACCTTGGCGCGCACGCTCTGCACCTTGATCTCTTCCCGCGTGATGGTGACGGGGAAGCTGCGGTTCTCGGCCTTGCGGTAGATGGTGAGGCTGACCTTGGTGGCCGGGTCGCCGCGCATCTTCTTGACGGCCTGGTCGATGGACAGGCCGCGCACGGCGGTGTCGTCGATGCGGCTGATCAGGTCGCCGCTCTTCAGGCCGGCGCGGAAGGCGGGCGAGCCTTCGATGGGGGAGACGATCTTGACCAGGCCGTCTTCCATGCCGATCTCGATGCCCACGCCGACGAACTTTCCGGACGTGCCCTCACGGAATTCCTTGAAGGTCTTCTTGTCGAAGAACTGGGAGTGCGGATCCAGTCCGGCAACCATGCCGCCGATGGCGTCGTTGATCAGCTTCTTCTCGTCGACTGCCTCGACGTATTCGGCCTTGACCAGCCCGAAGACGGCAGCGAGTTGCTGCATTTCTTCCAGCGGCAGCGGCGACAGGCTGCTGCGGGCGTTGGCTTGAAGTTGCATCGTGGTGAGAGCACCTGCGACGGCCCCGAGGGCGACCCAACCAGCGACTTTGAATTTGGAGCTCATCAGCACGAGTCCTTTGATCAACGAAATCCTGTCGAAACCGCTTGACAGGTGAGGGCAGTGTAGCCCTCCCCCCCAATTTGCTGGGACGGTTTACCCGACAGAAACCCTTCAATTTGCCCTTGCAGTGATGGATTACGCGGCCGTTACTTCTGCTGTCGGCGGCCGGGCTGTGCCGGAAGTCAGGGAGCTCAACACCTGAGCATCTGGCCCGCCAGCGCGCAGCTCGCCAACGGCTGGCCCAGCGCGTTGAAAGCCTGGATCTGCCAGCCCTGGGGCGTGGCGGTCATCAGCGTGAAGCCGAACTCGGTGTGGCTCTGGAAGGTCTGCAGCCGGGCGCCGGGCAGCGGCTCGGCCTTCAGCGCTGCGCGGGCGTCGATGCGGCCCTGCGCCGAAGAGCCACCGTTGCCGATGACCAGACTGGCCGGGTGGTTGCTGGCGAAGCCCAGCAGCTGGTGGATGTGCAGGTGGCCGTGCAGCGTGGCCTGCACGCCGGCGGGGAACAGCCGGCCGGGGTTGGCGTCCTGCAGCAGCGGCGTCAGGCCCGAGCGGGCCGTGGCGGGCCGGCCCAGCAGGCTGGGGCTGAAGGCCAGGCTGGGGTGGTGGCTCAGGAACAGGCTCTGCGCGCGCTCGCCAGCCAGTTCGGCGACACGGTCCAGCTGCCGCCGCCAGCCCGTCCAGGCCTTGGAGCCGGCGGGCGGCGTGGCGCTGCCGACCTCGGCCGAATCGAACACGATGAGCTGGCTGCGCGGCGACAGCGGCACGGCGAACGGCGCCGTGAAGTCCCCCGCATTGACATCGCCCGGCGGCGTCTGGGGCTGGCAGGCACGTGCCGGGCCGGTCTCGGCGTCCAGGTAGCGCAGCCAGCCCTGGCCGGCGCGGGAGCAGGCCTCGTGGTTGCCGCGCACGAACACCCAGGGCGCGGCGGCCAGCAGCGCGCGGGCGGGGTGGAAGAAGTCGGCCTGCCAGGTGTCATCGCCATAGCCCCAGGGGCTGCCGGCGCAGCCGGGCATCTCGGGCGGGCAGGCGCTCTCGCGGTAGTGGTAGTCGCCCACGTGGACGACCAGGTCGGGCTTCAGCGCCTGGGCCCGCGCCAGCACGCGGGCGAACGGCCAGGCGGCGGCGTCGTTGCAGGCCTGGAAATCGCGCTCCGACGCCTTCAGCCGGCAGCCGGTGTCGCCAATGACGACGATGCGGCGTAGCTCGTCCGCGGGCGCCTGCAGCGTCAGACCCTCGACCTGCACACTGGCGGCGCCGGCCGGCCAGGCGGCCTCGCAGGCCCGCAGCGTGAAGCTCGTGGGCTTGTTTTCGGGCTGCTTGTTGCCGGGGGGCGGCGCCTCGTCGCCTGGGGCGCTGCGCTCCGTCATCGCCTGGCTGCCCGTGGCCCAGCTCAGCGCGGGGCATTGCGCGTCGCCGGTCAGCGCACGCACGGCCCAGCCGGGGCCGGCCACCGCCTGCACCCAGGCCTGCTGCAGGCCCTGAGCCACGGCCGGCGGCGCGGGGGATGGTGGCGGCGGTGTCGCGCAACCGCCCATCAACAGCAGGGCAGCGATCAGCAGAGGCGGGCGTTGGATCATGTATCGATCAAGCATGTGAGCGGCGCAAGATTAGCCGGGTTGGGGCGCCGGCGAGCCTCTACATTGCCGCCCACCCTGACTTCGCGACCCGTCATGCCCGTCCTCAGCCGCCTCACCGCCGCGCTCGCGCTGGCTTTTGCCGCGTCGGCCTTTGCCGCGCAGATCGGTGTCATCCCGCCGGCCGAACCGCTGACGGCCCAGCGCGTGGCGGCGCTGCCGGCGGCCCAGCGCGGTGCGTGGCAGGACTACCTGGCGCGCTCCGACGCGCAGCGCCAGGCCGACCAGGCTGCGCTGGCCGCCGAGCGCAAGGGGCTGGCCCAGCTGCCCGTCTCGCCTGCCGGCGGCAACAGCCCGGCCAGCATGCCGCTGGACAAGCCGGTCGACTGGTATGCCAGCGAACCTGCGCTGACCGTGGCGCGCAACATCCTCAGCTTCCAGACGCCGGCCGGCGGCTGGGGCAAGAACCAGGCCCGCAACGCCGCGCCGCGTCTGCCAGGTCAGACCTATGTGGCCGACGGCAACCCCAAGGCGCCCACGCCTGGCGACTTCGACAAGCCCGGCAGCTGGAGCTACGTGGGCACCATCGACAACGACGCGACGACCTGGGAGCTCCGCTTCCTGGCGCGCATGGCCGCAGCCCACCCGGGCGAGGCCGGCGCGGCGTACCGGTGGGCGGCCGAGCGCGGCCTGCGTTATCTGCTGGCGGCGCAATACCCGCACGGCGGCTGGCCGCAGGTGTGGCCGCTGCAGGGCGGCTATCACGACGCCATCACGCTGAACGACAACGCGATGGCGGACGTCATGGAGCTGCTGGGTCAGGCCTCGCGTGGCGAGGCGGACTTCGGCTTCCTGCCGGCGGCGCTGCGCAGCGACCTGGCCGCCGCCGAGGCGCGCGCGGTGCAGCTGCTGCTGGCGATGCAGATCCGCATCAACGGCAAGCCCACGCTGTGGGCGCAGCAGCACGATGTGTTGACGCTGGCGCCCACGTCGGCGCGCAACTACGAGCCGCCTGCTTTGAGCAGTGGAGAAAGTGGCCGCGTGCTGGCCTATCTGATGAGCATTCCCAAGCCGACGCCGGCCGTCGTGGACGCGGTGAAGGGCGGCGTCGCGATGTTGAGGCAGCTCGCGGTGAAGGACCGCGCCTGGGTCATGGTGGACGCGGTGCAGGGCAAGCGGCTCATCGAGCAGCCCGGTGCGGGGCCGCTGTGGTCGCGCTACTACGACGCGACGACGCTGAAGCCCGTGTTCGGCGACCGCGACAAGAGCCTGCACGACGACGTGCACGACATCAGCGCCGAGCGCCGCCGCGGCTATGCGTGGTGGGGCAGCTGGCCGCTGAAGACGCTGGAGGCGTATGACACGTGGATCGCCCGGCAAGGCGGTTGATCAGGCCTGGGTGTAGGCCGTCTTCACGGTCGTGTAGAACTCGGCGGCATGGCGGCCTTGCTCGCGCGGGCCGTAGCTGCTGCCCTTGCGGCCGCCGAAGGGCACGTGATAGTCCACGCCCGCCGTCGGCAGGTTGACCATGACCATGCCGGCCTGCGAGTGGCGCTTGAAGTGCGTGGCGTACTTCAGCGATGTGGTGGCGATGCCGGACGCGAGGCCGAACGGCGAGTCGTTGGCCAGCGCCAGCGCCTCCTCGTAGTTCTTCGCGCGCATCACGCTGACGACGGGGCCGAAGACCTCCTCGCGGTTGATGCGCATCGCGGCCGTCGTGTCGGTGATCAGCGCCGGCGTGAGGTAGAAGCCGGGCGCGCCGTCGGCGTTGTGCTCGATACGCTCGCCGCCTTGCGCCAGCCTGCCGCCTTCACCTTGCGCGATGGCTATGTAGTCGACGTCCTGGCCCAGCTGGCCGGCGTCGACGACCGGGCCGATGTCGGTACCGGACTTGCGGGCATCGTCGATCTTCAGCGTCTTCATCTTGTCGACCATGGCCGCGATGAAGCGGTCATGGATGCCATCGGTGACGATGAGGCGGGACGATGCCGTGCAGCGCTGGCCGGTGGAGAAGAAGCCGCTGTTGACGGCCGCGTTGACGGCCACGCCCAGGTCGGCATCGTCCAGCACGATCATCGGGTTCTTGCCGCCCATTTCCAGCTGGAACTTGGCCATGCGGGCGACGGCGGCCGCCGCGACCTTCTGGCCGGTGGCCACCGAGCCGGTGAAACTGATGGCCGCCACGCGCGGGTCGTTCAGCAGCTTCTCGCCCACCACCGAGCCGCGGCCCATGACGAGGTTGAACACGCCGGCCGGCAGGCCCGAGCGCGACAGAATCTCGGCCAGCGCCCAGGCCGAGCCCGGCACCAGGTCGGCCGGCTTGAAGACGACGCAGTTGCCGAAGGCCAGCGCCGGCGCGATCTTCCAGGCGGGAATCGCGATCGGGAAGTTCCACGGCGTGATGAGTCCGACGACGCCGATGGGCTCTCGCGTCACGTCCACGCCGACGCCGGGGCGCACTGACGGCAGCGTCTCGCCGCCCGGGCGCAGCGCCTCGCCGGCGAAGAACTTGAAGATGTTGCCGGCGCGGACGACCTCGCCGATGGCCTCGGGCAGCGTCTTGCCTTCCTCGCGGGCCAGCAGGTCGCCCAGCTCGGCGCGGCGGGCCAGGATCTCGGTGCCGACGGCGTCGAGGATGTCGAAACGCTGCTGCGGCGTGGACAGGCTCCAGGCCGGGAAGGCGGCCGTGGCGGCGGCGATGGCCAGGTCGGCCTGCGCGGCGTCGGCCTGCGCGTACTCGCCGATGACGTCACGCGTGTCGGAGGGGTTGATGTTGCGGGAGACGGCGTGGCCGTCCTGCCACTCGCCGGCAATCAGGTTCTTGAACATCGGGTACTGCTCTCTCTTGTTCAGCGGTCAAGCGCGGGGCGCTTGGGGTTGAAGGTCCAGCCAGGGATCAGGTACTGCATCGCGATCGCGTCGTCGCGCGCGCCGAGGCCATGCTGTTTGTACAGCGCATGGGCTTTCTCGACCTCGGCCATGTCCAATTCCACACCCAGGCCGGGCTTCTTCGGCACCTGCACATGGCCGGCGACGATCTGCAGCGGTTCCTTCGTGAGCCGCTGGCCGTCCTGCCAGATCCAGTGCGTGTCGATGGCCGTGACCTTGCCCGGCGCGGCGGCGCCGACGTGCGTGAACATCGCCAGCGAGATGTCGAAGTGGTTGTTGGAGTGCGAGCCCCAGGTCAGGCCCCAGTCGCGGCAGGTCTGGGCCACGCGCACCGAGCCGGCCATGGTCCAGAAGTGCGGGTCGGCCAGCGGGATGTCGACGCTCTGCAGCGACAGCGCGTGGCTCAGCTGGCGCCAGTCGGTGGCGACCATGTTGGTGGCCGTCGGCAGGCCGGTGGCGCGGCGGAACTCGGCCATCACCTCGCGGCCGGAGAAGCCTTCCTCGGCACCGCAGGGGTCTTCGGCGTAGGCCAGCACGCCCTTCATGTCGCGCATCAGCCGGATCGCGTCCTTCAGCAGCCAGCCACCGTTGGGGTCCAGCGTCACGCGCGCATCGGGGAAGCGCTCGTGCAGCGCGCGGATGGCGACGACTTCCTCGTCGCCGCGCAGCACGCCGCCCTTCAGCTTGAAGTCGTTGAAGCCGTAGCGCTCGCGGGCGGCCTCGGCGAGCTTCACGACGGCCTCGGGCGTCATCGCTGCTTCATGGCGCAGGCGGAACCAGTCGTTGTCCGCGCCCGGCTCCGAGTGGTAGGGCAGGTCGGTCTTCTTGCGGTCGCCCACGAAGAACAGATAACCCAGCATCTCGACGGCATCGCGCTGCTGGCCTTCACCCAGCAGGGCCGCCACCGGCAGTCCCAGGTGCTGGCCCAGCAGATCCAGGAAGGCCGACTCGATGGCCGTGGCCGCATGGATGGTGGTGCGCAGGTCGAAGGTCTGCAGGCCGCGGCCACCGGCGTCGCGGTCGCCGAAGGCCTGGCTGACCTTCTGCAGCACGCTGAGGTGGGAGCCGACCGGCTGTCCGACGACCAGCTGACGCGCGTCCTCCAGCGTCTGGCGGATCTTCTCGCCGCCGGGCACCTCGCCGACGCCGGTGTTGCCGGCGCTGTCGGTCAGGATGAGGATGTTGCGGGTGAAGAAGGGCGCGTGCGCACCGCTGAGGTTGAGCAGCATGCCGTCGCGCCCGGCGACGGGGACGACACGCAGTTCCTTGATGACGGGGGTGTTACTGCTCATGGGGAATCAGTCGGCCGTGATTTTTCGTTCAGTGATGACCTGCTTCCAGCGCGCGAACTCGGCGGCCTGGAAGGCGGTGAACTGCTCGGGCGTGTTGGCGACGATTTCGA
The DNA here is from genome assembly GCF_031458115.1 of Roseateles asaccharophilus. Lineage (GTDB taxonomy): Bacteria > Pseudomonadota > Gammaproteobacteria > Burkholderiales > Burkholderiaceae_C > Pelomonas > Pelomonas asaccharophilus_A. The sequence goes on from NZ_JAVDXV010000001.1 coordinate 380,203, forward strand.
AGCCCTGTTCCAGAAGCTTGGGCTTCACGTCGGGCGCGTTCAGCGCCTTCACGATGCCGGCGTGCAGCTTGGCCTTGATGTCGGCGGGCAGGCCCTTGGGCGCGGCCACGGCTTGCCAGGAATAGACCTGCAGGCCCTTGATGTTCAGCTCCTCCAGCGTCGGCACATCGGGCAGCACCGGCGAACGCTTGGCACTCGTGATGCTCAGCGCGCGCAGCTTGCCGGCCTTGATCTGCGGCAGCGCAGTGTTGATGTTCATGAAGCTGGACTCGACCTGGTTGCCCAGCAGGTCCGTCATGACGGGGCCGCCGCCCTTGTAGGGAATGTGCAGACCGGAGGTGCCGGTCTGCTGCCAGAACAGCTCGGCGGTGATGTGGTCGCTGGAGCCGTTGCCGCTGGACGCGAAGCTCATCTTGCCGGGGTTGGCCTTCAGATAGGCCAGCACGTCCGCCATGCTCTTGTGCGCCGAGGCGGCCGGCACCACCAGCACGTTGGGCGCCTGCACGGCCACGCTGATGTAGTCCAGGTCCTTGGTGGCGTCGTAGGCGACGTTCTTCATCAGGTGCGGGCCGATGACGAACGGACCCAGCGACGAGACGGCGATGGTGTAGCCGTCCGGCGCCGCGCGCTTCACGGCGGTCATGCCGATGGTGCCGCCGGCGCCGCCCTTGTTGTCGATGACGAAGCTGCTGCCCGGGATGCCTTCCTGCAGCTTGGCGCCCAGCGTGCGGGCGATGGAGTCACTGGAGCCGCCGGGCGGGAAGGGCACCAGCAGCGTGACGGGCTTGGAGGGCCAGGCGTCGGCCAGGGTCGAGGTGGCGGCCACGGTGCCCAGAAGCAGGGCGGTCAGCAGTTTCTTCATCTCGTGTCTCCGGTAGTCGTTGTTTGCGGGATGGGGGTTTACTGCGGGCCCAGCTTGGCGATCAGTGCGCCCAGCTGATCGACCTCGGCGGGCAGCAGGTCGCTCAGCGGCGGGCGCACCGGGCCGGCGCTGTGGCCCACCAGCGTGGCACCAGCCTTCACGATGGACACCGCATAGCCTTCGGCCTTGTTGCGGATCGCGATGTAGGGCAGGAAGAAGTCGCGGATCAGGCGGTCGGTCGTGGCCGTGTCGTTGGCCGCGTGCGCGTTGTAGAACTCCATCGCCGTCTTCGGGATGAAGTTGAAGACGGCGGACGAGTAGACCGGGCAGCCCATGGCTTTGTAGGCACCGGCGAAGACCTCGGCCGTGGGCAGGCCGCCCAGGTAGGCGAAGCGGTTGCCCAGCGTCTGGCGGATGGCGACGAACTTCTCGATGTCGCCCAGGCCGTCCTTGAAGCCGATCAGGTTGGGGCAGCGGTCGGCCAGGATCTGCAGCGATTGCGGGGTCAGCTTGCAGGCGCCGCGGTTGTAGACCACCACGCCGAATTTCACGCTTTTGCAAACCGCCTCGACGTGGTTGATCAAACCTTGTTGGCTGGCTTCAGTCAGGTAGTGCGGCAGCAGCAGGATGCCCTGCGCACCCAGCCGTTCAGCCTCCTGCGCGTACTGGATGGCGACGCGCGTGCCACCGCCGGCGCCGGCCAGGATGGGCGTGCGGCCACGGCAGGTATCCAGCGCGACCTTGATGACCTCGCTGTACTCGCCCGGCTCCAGCGAGAAGAACTCGCCCGTGCCACCGGCCGCGAACAGCGCGGAGGCGCCGTAGGGCTGCAGCCACTCCAGCCGGTCGGCATAGGCCTTGGGCGCGAAGTTCAAGTCCTTGTCGAAGTCGGTCAGCGGGAAGGACAGCAGGCCGGCTTCGAGGACGGCTTTGAGTTCTTGGGGCGACATGGCGGGTCTCCGTGGAATGTCTTGGATGAAGGAATCGACAGCCGCTCGCGCAGCGCCGAGTGTTGAAGTTGTAGGTCATCGTACAACTTCATTCAAATTCGAGAATCTTGGTGGAAACCCGCGATCTGAGCTTCTTTACGCATCGGGGAGCTTGCGGGGCCGTGCGCCGGGCCGCTCCCAAGCCGGCCCGCCTTGGGCGATGTGCTTGCGTCTCAATGCAGCAAGCATCGCCTTCCCCGTGGGGGACCGACTGGGCTCGCCGGCGTTCAGCCGGGCGAGACTGGGCGAGGGGTCTCGGTCGCTCTGCGGCGGCGTTCGCGGCTGTTGGAGAGGTGGGTGCGCATGGCCGCGCGGGCCGACTCGACGTCCTGGTTGGCGATGGCATCCAGGATGTTCTCGTGCTCGGTGTTCACGCGGCGCATGTAGGCCAGACGTTCCGCGTTCATGTCGGCGGTGGGCTCCAGCCGTGCACGCGGAATGATCTGGCTGCCCAGCGTGGCCATCAGGTCGATGAAGTGGCTGTTCTGCGTGGCGCGGGCGATCTCGAGGTGGAACTGGAAGTCCGCCACGACCGAGTCCTGGCCCGCCTCGACCGCGGCGATGACGGCGTCCAGCGCCTTGCGCAGCGCCGCGAGGTTGTCGGGCGTGCGGCGCTGGGCGGCCAGGCCGGCGGCCTCGGTCTCCAGGCCGATGCGCAGCTCCAGCACGGCGATGACGTCCTGCAGCGTGCTGAACTGCTCCGGCGTGATCTTGAAGGAGGGGCCGTCGCCGGGCCCGATGACGAAGGTGCCGATGCCATGGCGCGTCTCGACCAGCCCGGCCGCCTGCAGCTTGGAGATGGCCTCGCGCACCACGGTGCGGCTGACGTCGAAGGCCTCCATGATGGCGGCCTCGGTCGGCAGCTTGTCGCCGGCCTGCAGCTGGCCCGCGCGGATGCGCTCGCCGAGCGACTCCACGACTTCCAGGGCCAGGGTGCGGGGGCGACGACGTGCGGCGAGTTGATTCAAGGGTTGACCCGTAGTTATTTGGAAGCGCCGCCGTCTAAAGTGACGTAAGTTGTACGACAACTAGACAACGTACAACGCCCAGATTCACTGTAGCAACAGATTGCCGTTCCGCCATGCCTGAAGTCGCCAGCAGCCGCCCGCCCCTGACCATCCGCATGCGCGACGAGGACAACGTCGCCATCGTCGCCAACGACGGTGGCCTGCCGGCAGGCACGCAACTCCCCGACGGCGTGCCGGGCGCCGGCCTGGTGCTGCGTGAGAAGGTGCCACAGGGCCACAAGGTCGCGCTGCGCGACATCGCCGAGGGCGAGGTGGTGCTGCGCTACGCCGTGCCCATCGGCTATGCGCTCAAGCCCATCGCGGCCGGCAGCTGGGTGCACGAGCGCCTGCTGCAGATGCCGTCGGCGCGCGCGCTGGAGGGCCTGCCCATCGCCACCGTGAAGCCGCCGGTGCACGAGCCGCTGGAAGGCTTCACCTTCGAGGGCTACCGCAACCGCGACGGTTCGGTCGGCACGCGCAACATCCTCGCCATCACGACCACCGTGCAATGCGTGGCCGGCGTCGTCGCGCAGGCCGTGGCGCGCATCAAGGCCGAGCTGCTGCCGCTGTACCCCAACGTCGACGACGTCATCGGCCTGGAGCACAGCTACGGTTGCGGTGTCGCCATCGAGGCGCCCGACGCCATCATCCCGATACGCACGCTGAAGAACATCTCGCTGAACCCCAACTTCGGTGGCGAAGTCATGGTGGTCAGCCTGGGCTGCGAGAAGCTGCAGCCCGCGCGGCTGCTGCCGCCGGGCTCGTTCCCGATCACCGACGAGCGCGGCGCCGACGCCGGCCCCGAGACCGTCTGCCTGCAGGACGACGCGCACGTGGGCTTCATGTCCATGCTGGACGACATCCTGCAGACCGCCAGGCCGCACCTGGAGCGACTCAACGCCCGCCGCCGCGAGACCGTGCCGGCCAGCGAGCTGGTCGTCGGCGTGCAGTGCGGCGGCAGCGATGCCTTCTCGGGCGTGACCGCCAACCCGGCCGTGGGCTTCTGCGCCGACCTGCTGGTGCGCGCCGGCGCCACCATCATGTTCAGCGAGAACACCGAGGTGCGCGACGCCGTGGAGCAGCTGACCAGCCGCGCGGCCACGCCCGAGGTGGCCGACGCCATCATCCACGAGCTGGGCTGGTACGACCGCTACCTGGACCGCGGCCGCGTGGATCGCGCGGCCAACACGACGCCCGGCAACAAGGCCGGTGGACTCTCCAACATCGCCGAGAAGGCGATGGGCTCCATCATCAAGAGTGGCAGCTCGGCCATCAGCCATGTGCTGTCGCCCGGCGACAAGCTGCGGCGTGACCAGCGTGGCCTGGTCTATGCCGCCACGCCGGCCAGCGACTTCATCTGCGGCACGCTGCAACTGGCCGCCGGCATGAACATGCACATCTTCACGACCGGCCGTGGCACGCCCTACGGCCTGGCCGAATGCCCGGTCGTCAAGGTGGCCACCCGCACCGACCTGGCCCGCCGCTGGCACGACCTGATGGACATCAACGCCGGCCGCATCGCCGACGGTGAGGTCAGCATCGAGGAGACCGGCTGGGAAATGTTCCGCCTGCTGCTGGACGTGGCCTCCGGCCGCAAGAAGACCTGGGCCGAGCACTGGAAGCTGCACAACGCGCTGGTGCTGTTCAATCCCGCGCCGGTTACTTGAATCGGAGCTGGCCGGCTGTTCGTTGTGACAAAGTCGCTGGCTTCGGCGAGGCATCCAGAAGACAGCTTGAGCGACGACAACCAGAACCCCAGCAAGGGCGACATCGGATTGAAGCTAGGTGCCGGCCTCATGGTTGGCTGGTTTATGGCTGCGTTGCTGACATTGCCGGCGCTGTATTGGCTGTTTGTCGCCGTCTACGAGGCGATCACGGCTGGCGCGGTGCGCGTAACCCCCACTTCTCGCGGAGAACCACGGGTTTGGGTGCCTTGGCCTCAGGCTTGGAGCTACCTGCTCGGCACGTCGTTGATCATCGCTGGTGGACTGCCTCCTATCCTTGCGTTCGTGGCTCCTCGGCTTCGCATGGGTCGGACATTCCTTCTTCTACTGACGCTTTCACCATTTGCCGGGCCACTGGGCATTGCGCTGTGGCTTTTCTCCGGTCATTTGACCAGCGTACGAGGCGCCCTGTTTCTCGCTGGCGTGTTTGCTTTCATCGCTGTGACGCTCTGGATCGGAAACCGATTTGGAAGGGCGTTCGTGGTGTTGGCGCTGTTGATACTGGTGGCGTTCGCGCTCTACCACTTCGCTCCGAGCCTTTAGGTCCGGTCACAGTCCCTCGGCTGACTTGCAGCCTATGCTTCTGATCCCGGGACCCGCAGCACAGGAGCCGCAGTGACAGCCAACCGATCCGTCGTCGCCTTCGAGGGCGTGGCACAAGTCGTCGCCGAACCCCTGCGCTTCAAGGCCAAGCTCGCCATCGGCGAGAACGCCTACGCGTCGCTGCGCATGATCAACCGCACACGCGAGATCTGGGACGTGCTGGGCGCGGCCGGTGCCGGCGCGGCGCTGACGAAGGCCGGCCTGCTGGGGCTGGGTGCGGCGGCGACGCCCATCGGCTGGATCGCCCTGGGCGCGCTTGCATCGGGCGGCGCCTGCTACGGCCTGTACCGCTGGATGGGCAACACCAAGGGCGATCGCGTCATCGAGATCCCCAAGTTCCTGAACACGCCGCTGGACACGCTGGGCCTGGCGCTGTTCGACCTGATCGCGCCGCTGGCGCTGCGGCTGGCGGCGGTGGACGGCGCGATCGAGCCGGCCGAGCGCGCCGCGCTCGTCGCGCACCTGGTGGACGACTGGGGCCTGGACGCCGGCTTCGTCACCCAGGCCATCGCGCGCATCGAGCCCGGCGTGCTGCAAGGCTCGGTCGAGGAGATGGCGACGGAGCTGTCGGCCTTCCTGCATGCCAACCCCGACTGCAACCACCAGGCCATCGCGACGGACCTGGGCCGCTTCCTGCGCACGCTGCTGGAGGCCGGTGGGCCGTTGTCCGCGGCCGAGGAGGCGGCGCTGGCCACCGTGCTGGAGCTGTTGCTTCACGAACCGGACGGCGCGCTGGCCAAGGTCTGGCAGGAAGCCAAATCGGGCGCCGGGCAACTGGGCACGACGGCGAAGGATGCGGTCGAGTGGACGCGCGAGCGCCTGCCGTCCCCCGATGACGTGCAGGCCGCGGCCGGCAAAGCCTGGGAGGGCGCCAAGGCAGGCGCGGGGCAGCTGGGCACGACGGCCAAGGACGCCGCCGACTGGACCCGTGAACGCCTGCCCACGCCGCAGGAGCTGCAAGCCGCGGCGGGCACGGCGGCGGCGCAGCTGGAGCAGAGCGTGCGCCAGGCCGCGACCTGGGCGCAGGACAAGGTGCCCGAGGCCGCCGACCAGCTGCAGGATGCGGCCCGGCGATCTTTGGATCTCGCGCGGACCGGCGTGGCGCGGCTGCGCAAGCGAACGGGGCGTTAGCCCAGCATCGCGGCGGGCATGAGGCTTGCAAGTGCTTGTCGTCCGGCCATCACGGTGCGGACCCGGGCCGCGGAATCGGCATCCCCAACTGCAGCATTGACCGAATGAGCGACGCCCCCCACCCCCTCGCCGGCCAGCCGGCCCCGCCCGACGTGCTGATTGACGTGGAGGCGCTGCAGGAGGCCTACCACTCGCGCCGGCCCGACTCCAGCAGCGCGGAGCAGCAGGTCAGCTTCGGCACCTCGGGCCATCGCGGCTCGGCGCTGGACGGCTCCTTCAACGAATGGCATGTGCTGGCCATCACGCAGGCGATCTGCGACCACCGCAAGGCGCGGGGCATCGCCGGCCCGCTGTTCCTCGGGGCCGACACGCATGCGCTGTCCGCGCCGGCCGTCAGCAGCGCGCTGGAGGTGCTGGCCGCCAACGGCGTCGACGTGATGCTGGCGCCGGCCGGACAGTACACGCCGACGCCGGCCGTGTCGCTGGCCATCCTGGAACACAACGCGGGCCGCGACGGCAGCGCGCTGGCCGACGGCGTCGTCGTGACGCCGTCGCACAACCCGCCGCGCGACGGCGGCTTCAAGTACAACCCGCCGCATGGCGGCCCGGCGGACAGCGACATCACGTCGGCCATCCAGGCGGCTGCCAACGCGTATCTGAAGCACGAGCTGGCCGGCGTGCAGCGCATGGACGCCGAGCGCGCGCTGGCCGCGCCGACGACTCACGAGCACGACTTCTGCGCGCAGTACGTGGCGGCGCTGGCGCAGGTCATCGACTTCGACGCCATCCGCGGCTCCGGCATCCGGCTGGGCGTGGACCCGCTGGGCGGCGCCGGCGTGGCCTACTGGCGGGCCATCGCCGAGCGCTACCGGCTGCCGCTGACCGTCGTCAGCGACCTCGTGGACCCGAGCTTCGCATTCATGACGCTGGACTGGGACGGCAAGATCCGCATGGACCCGTCGTCGCCGAACGCGATGCGGCGCCTGACCGCGCTGCGCGACCGCTTCGACATCGCGTTCGCCTGCGACCCCGACCACGACCGCCACGGCATCGTCACGCCCAGCAGCGGGCTGATGCCGCCCAACCACTACCTCAGCGTCGCGGCCGACTACCTGTTCAGCCACCGCCCCGGCTGGGGCGCGGACGCGGCACTGGGCAAGACCGTCGTCACGACCGCGCTGCTGGACCGCGTCGCCGCGCGGCGCGGCCGACGGCTGTTCGATGCGCCGGTGGGTTTCAAGTGGTTCGCGCCGGGCCTGGTGGACGGCAGCCTGGGCCTGGGCTGCGAGGAGAGCGCGGGTGCCTCCTTCCTGCGCCGCGACGGCCGCGTGTGGACCACCGACAAGGACGGCATCGCCGCCGCGCTGCTGGCCGCCGAGATCACCGCCCGCACCGGCCGCGATCCGGGCGACGGCTACCGGGCGCTGACGGCCGAACTGGGCGCACCTCACGCCGACCGCGTGGAGGGCGCCGCCACGCGCGAGCAGAAGCGCCGCCTGGCCGCGCTGACGGCCGCCGACGTGAAGGCCACGTCGCTGGCCGGCGAGCCCATCACCGCCGTGCTGACGGCGGCGCCCGGCAACGGCGCTGCCATTGGCGGCGTCAAGGTTGTCACGGCCAGCGGCTGGTTCGCCGCGCGGCCGTCGGGCACCGAGGACATCTACAAGGTCTATGCCGAGAGCTTCCGCGACGCAGTCCACCTGCAGACGCTGCTGGCCGAGGCGCGTGGCCTGGTCGATGAAGCGCTGAACCGCGTGTGATACTGCTCCGGCATCCGCGGGGGTGCATCTCGCGGACAGGCTGACGATGACACACAGCGGTATGAAGGCCGGCGCGGCCGGGATGGCGCCGGACGGTCTGTCCCTCTTCCGGGGCGCCACGCCCACCGATGCGCTGCTGCGCGGCCACGACTGGGCTCACTCCCCGCTGGGCCTGCCGCAGCGCTGGCCCGCCGCGCTGCGCATGAGCGTGTCGCTGGTGCTGGACTCGCCGGTGCCCATGTGGCTGGCCTGGGGGCCGGAACTCACGCTGATCTACAACGACGCCTACGCGCCCATGCTGGGCAGCAAGCACCCGGGCGCCCAGGGCGCGCCGCTGCAGCGGGTGTGGAGCGAGATCTGGAGCGACGTCGCGCCGCTGCTGGCCACCGCGATGGCCGGCGAGGGCGTGCACCGCGAGGACATGCCGCTGCTGGTGGACCGCTTCGGCGCGCCGCGCCCCGCGTGGTTCACGTTCTCCTACCTGCCGGTGCGCGACGAGTCGGGCGTGGTGTGCGGCCTGGTTTGCACCGTGTGGGACACGACCGAGAAGGTCACCACGCAGCGCCGCCTGGCCGACCATGAGGTGGCAGTGGCCGAGGGGCGGCTGGAACAGGCCGAGATGGCCGAGCGCTACCGCCTGGTTGCGCTGGCAACCAACGACGCGATCTGGGACTGGCGTCTGGCCGACGGCCATGTGGTCTGGAACGCCGCGCTGGGCGCGCTGTTCGGCCATCCGCAGGCCGAGACCAGCGCGCAGTGGTGGCTGGACCACATCCACCCCGACGACCGTGCGCGCATCGACGCCGACATCCACGCCGTCATCGCCGGCACCGGCACGGCCTGGACCGGCAGCTACCGCTTCCGCCGGCTGGACGGCAGCCATGCCGACATCTTCGACCGCGGCTATGTGCTGCGCGACGACGAGGGCCGCGCCGTGCGCATGATCGGCGCGATGCTGGACCTCAGCGACCGCAAGGCCACGGAGGCCGCGCTGCGCGCCAGCGAGCAGCAGTTCCAGACGCTGTTCGAGCGCATGGACGAGGGCTTCTGCGTCATCGAGTTCCTGGACGGCCCGCATGGGCCCATGAGCGACTACATCCACGTGTCCGCCAACCCGGCCTACCTGGCCAATGCGGGCATCCCCAACGTCGTCGGCCAGAAGGTGCGCGAGATGGTGCCCGACGAGGCCGAGGGCTGGGTAGAGATCTACCGCCGCGTGCTGCTGACCGGCGAGCCGGTGCGCTTCGAGCGCGAGCTGGTGGCGACGGGGCGCTATCTGGAGCTGGCCGCCTTCCGTGTCGAGCCGCTGGAGCGCCGCCAGGTGGCCGTGCTGTTCCAGGACGTGACCAGCCGCCACCGCGCGGAGGTCGCACTGCGCGAGCTGAACGACACGCTGGAGCGCCGCGTGACGGCCGAGGTGGCCGAGCGGCTGAAGGCCGAGGACGCGCTGCGCCAGGCGCAGAAGATGGAGGCCGTGGGCCAGCTGACCGGCGGCATCGCGCACGACTTCAACAACATGCTGGCGGTCGTCATCAGCTCGCTGGACCTGCTGGACCGCAAGTTCCTGTCGCACGATGCGCGCGCGATGCGCTTCGTCGATGCGGCCCGCAACGGCGCCCGCCGCGCCGCGCAGCTGACGCAGCGGCTGCTCGCGTTCTCGCGCCAGCAGCCGCTCAAGCCCGAGACGCTGGACGTCAACAAGCTGGTGGCCGGCATGTCGGACCTGCTGCGCCACTCGCTGGGCGGCAGCCTGAAGCTGGAGACGGTACTGGCCGGCGGCCTGTGGCGCGCCAACGCCGACCCCAACCAGTTGGAGAACGCCATCCTCAACCTCGCGGTCAACGGCCGCGATGCGATGGACGACCTGGACGGCGACGGCCGGCTGACCATCGAGACCGCCAACTGCCATCTCGACGAGCGCTACGCGGCCGACCACCTCGGGCTGCAGCCGGGCCAGTACGTGATGATTGCCGTGACCGACACCGGCAGCGGCATGTCGCCCGAGGTCATGGCCAAGGCCTTCGACCCCTTCTTCACGACCAAGGAAGTGGGCCGCGGCACGGGTCTGGGGCTCAGCCAGGTCTATGGCTTCGTCAAACAGTCGGGCGGCCATGTGCGCATCTACTCTGAGCCGGGGCAGGGCACGACCGTCAAGCTCTACATGCCGCGTCAACTGGGCGCCGCCGCGGAGGACGAACAGGCGCAAGGTGCCGCGGCGGCGCTGCACGGCGACGGCCGCGAGCTGGTGCTGGTCGTCGAGGACGAGCAGGCCGTGCGGCTGATGTCCGTGGAGGCGCTGGAGGAGCTGGGCTACCGCGTGCTGGAGACCGATGGCGCCGAAGGCGCGCTGAAGCTCATCGATGCGCACCCCGACATCGACCTGATGTTCACTGACGTGGTCATGCCCGGCATGAACGGCCGCAAGCTGGCCGACGAGGCGCGCCGCCGCCGGCCCGACCTGAAGGTGTTGTTCACGACCGGCTACACGCGCAACGCCGTCGTGCACAACGGCGTGCTGGACCCCGGCGTGCACCTGATCGGCAAGCCCTTCACGCTGGACGAGCTGGCCGCGCGGCTGCGCGAAGTGCTGGACGCCCCAGATTGAACGTCAGCCCAGCGTCGGCTGCGTGAGCCGGTAGCCCGCCAGCGCGGCGGCGCCCACGGCGATGGCGTCGGCGCCGAAGCGGGCCACGCGCAGCGTGGGTTCGGGCATGCGCGCCGCCTGGGCGTAGTCCTGCAGCGTGGCGCGCACGGGCGCCAGCAGCGCGTCGCCCAGTTCAACGGCCGGGCCGCCCAGCACGATGCAGGCCGGGTCGTAGGCGACGGCCAGGTTCTGCAGCAGCACGCCGAGGTATTGCCCGGCGCGGGCCAGGTCCGGTGCATCGCCGTCCTGCCGCATCAGCGCCCGGTTGCCGATCAGCGCCTCCGCGCAGCCGCGGCGGCCGCAGGAGCAGCGCGGGCCGTCGATCTGCAGCACCATGTGGCCCACTTCGCCGGCCAGGCCGCGCGCGCCGGTCAGCAGCCGGCCGCCCACCACGAGGCCCGCGCCCACGCCTTCGCCAACCAGCACCAGCAGCAGCGGGTCGGCCGTGGGCGACGGGTTGAACTCGGTCTCGCCCAGGGCGGCGACGTCGGCATCGTTCTGCATGAACACGGGCACGCCGGCCAGTGGCGTGCCGTGCAGCGCCTCGCGCAGCAGCGCGCCGAACGGCACCTGATGCCAGTGCACATGGGGTGAGAAGACGAGCTGGTCGCGGGCCTGGTCCACGCCGCCGGGCAGGCCCACGCCGATGCCGATGATGCGTTGCGCGTCGCCGCGCCGGGCCGCCACGGCCAGCATGTTGCGGGTCAGCTCCGCGATGCAGGCCTCGACCTCCAGCTCGGTGTCGTAGCCGGCGCTGCGGGCTGCCAGCACTTCGCCCGTCAGCGAGGTCAGTACCACGCGCACGTGGCCTATGCCCACCTGCGTGCCCAGCAGCAGCAGCCGCGCCGGGTCGACGAACAGCGGCGTGGGGCGGCGGCCGATGTCGCCGGTGACGACCACCTCGCGCTCCAGCAGCCAGCCGTTGTCGATGAGTTCGCGCACCAGGGCGCTGACGGTGGACTTGGTCAGGTCCAGCGCATTCGCCAGATCCACGCGCGACTGGCCCGGGTGCAAGCGCAGCTGGCGAAAGATCGCCATCAGGTTGCCGCGCTTGAGCTGGGCCTGGCCGCTGTGGCTCTCGGCTTTCATCAGCATCAACGTCCCTTGGCGGTGCGCCAGGCGGCGAACAGGCCGGCGACATCGGGGTCGGTGGGCGGGTAGAGGCCCAGCACGCTGCGGCCGGCCATCACGGTCTCTTGCACGAAGTCCTCGAACACGGTCATCTCGACCGCTTCGTTGGCGATCTCGTCGGCCAGGTGGGCCGGGATGACGATGACGCCCTCCGCATCGCCCACGATGACGTCGCCCGGGAACACCGGCGCGTCGCCGCAGCCTATGGGCTCGTTGATCGCGATGGCCTGGTGCAGCGTCAGGTTGGTGGGCGCGCTGGGGCGCGAGTGGTAGGCCGGCATCGTGTACTTGGCGATGTCGGGGCTGTCGCGGAAACCGCCATCCGTGACGACACCGGCACAGCCACGCACCATCAGCCTCGCGACGAGGATGCCGCCGGCCGAGGCCGCGCGCGCGTCCTTGCGGCTGTCGATGACCAGCACCGCGCCCTCCGGGCATTCCTCGACGGCGACGCGCTGGGGGTGGGCGCGGTTCTTGAAGACCTCGATGCCGTTCAGGTCCTCGCGCGCCGGCATGTAGCGCAGTGTGTAGGCCGGGCCTACCATGTTGGGCAGGCCGGGGTTCAGCGGCAGCACGCCCTGGATGAACTGGTTCTTCAGGCCGCGCTTGAACAGCGCGGTGCACAGCGTGGCGGTGCTGACGCCCATCAGCTTTTTGCGGGTATCGGGATTCATGAGGTGGGTCCGGAAATGCAACCACAGAGGCACAGAGGCACAGAGAAATTCATGAGTCTTCTCCGTGTCTCTGTGCCTCTGTGGTCGCCTTTGAATTGAATGTCAGTAGATGACCGGTTCCGGCACCGGGGCACCGAACTGGGTTTCAAGGAAATCGAAGTCGCAGCCCTCATGGGCTTGCAGGATGTGGCGGCCGAACATCCAGCCGTAGCCGCGCTCGTAGCGGGGCGGCGGTGGCGTCCAGGCGGCCTTGCGGGCGGCCAGTTCCTCATCGCTGACTTCGAGGTGGATGGTCCGGCCCGGCACGTCCACGGTGATGCGGTCGCCCGTCTTCACCAGCGCCAGCGGGCCGCCGATGAAGGCCTCGGGTGAGCAGTGCAGCAGGCAGCCGCCGTAGCTGGTGCCGCTCATGCGCGCGTCCGACAGGCGCAGCATGTCGGTCACGCCTGCCTTCAGCAGCTTGGTCGGGATGGGCAGCATGCCCCACTCGGGCATGCCGGCGCCCTTGGGGCCGGCGTTGCGCAGCACGAGGATGTCGTCGCCGGTCACGTCGAGGTCCGGATCGTCCACCGCAGCCTTCAGGCTTGGGTAGTCGTCGAACACCAGCGCGCGGCCCGTGTGCTTGAGCAGGTGGGGTGCGACGGCGCTGGGCTTGATGACGACGCCGTCTGGGGCCAGGTTGCCGCGCAGCACGGCCAGCGCGCCTTCGGCGTAGATGGGGTTGGAGAGAGGCCGGATCACGTCGTCGTTGAAGACCTCGGCGCCCTCGATGTTCTCGGCGACGGTCTTGCCGTTGACGGTCAAGGCCGTCAGATCCAGCTTGTCCCTCATGACGTTCATCATGGCCGGCAGGCCGCCGGCGTAGAAGAAGTCTTCCATCAGGTAGTGGTCGCCGCTGGGCCGGATGTTGGCGATGACGCCCACGTGCCGGCTGGCCGCGTCGAAGTCGTCCAGCGTGACGGAGAGGTTCGCGCGGCGGCTGATCGCTACGAGGTGGATGATGGCGTTGGTGGAGCAGCCCATCGCCATCGCCACGGCGATCGCGTTCTGGAAGCTGCCCTTGCTGAACAGCTTGGCGGGCGTCAGGTCGTCCCACACCATCTGCACGATGCGGCGGCCGCATTCGGCGGACATGCGGGTGTGGTTGGCGTCAGGCGCGGGGATGCTGGAAGCACCGGGCAGCGTGACGCCCAGCGCCTCGGCGATGCCCATCATGGTCGCCGCCGTGCCCATGGTCATGCAGGTGCCGTGGCTGCGGGCGATGCCGGCTTCCATCTCGGCCCAGGCCTGGTCACTCAAACGGCCGGCGCGGCGCTCGTCCCAGTACTTGAAGGCGTCGCTGCCACTGCCCAGTACCTGGCCGCGCCAGTTGCCGCGCAGCATGGGGCCGGCGGGCAGATAGATGAGCGGCAGGCCCATGCTGATGGCGCCCATCAGCAGGCCCGGCGTGGTCTTGTCGCAGCCACCCATCAGCACGGCGCCGTCCACGGGGTGGCTGCGCAGCAGCTCCTCCGTCTCCATCGCGAGGAAGTTGCGGTACAGCATGGACGTAGGCTTGACCATGCTCTCGCTCAGCGAGATCGCCGGCAGCTCCAGCGGCCAGCCACCCGCCTGCAGGATGCCGCGCTTCACGTCCTCCACCCGCTGCTTGAAGTGGGTGTGGCACTGGTTGGCGTCGCTCCAGGTGTTGACGATGGCGATGACCGGCTTGCCGATGAAGTCCTCGGCGCCGTAGCCCATCTGCAGCACGCGGCTGCGGTGGCCGAAGGAACGGAAGTCGTCCTTGGCGAACCAGCGGGCGCTGCGCAGGTCTTCGACCTTCTTGACCGTGCTCATGCCTGGCCTCGCGCTTCGATCAGCCAGGCCGGCGCGTCCTGCAGCGCGACCGGGCGTAGGAAGCGCTCCATCGCCGCATAGCCCACGCTGGTGCTGAACGCGTTGGTGGACGAAGGCCACGGGCCGCCGTGCTGCTGTGCGGCCGTCACGGCCACGCCGGTCGGCACGCCGGCAAACAGCACGCGGCCGGCGATGGCTTGCGCGCCGGCGATGAGGCGGCGGTTGTCGGGCGTGTCGGCGTCGGCGCCCCACAGCGTGACGGTCAGCGTGCCTTGCACGGCCTGCAGCACGCGCAGCGTCTCGTCGAGGTCGCGCACGGTGACGACGATGCAGCTGGGGCCGAATACTTCCTCGTGCAGCACCTCGTCGGCGAGGAAGCTCGCCGCATCGGTGGCAAAGAGATGCGCGCCCGGTGCCGCCTCGCGCGCGGGTAGGGCCAGCAGCGACTTCACGCCGGTGCGGCCGTGCAGCCGCGCCACGCCGGCATTGAAGCCGGCCCGGATGCCGGCGTTCAGCATCGCGTGCGGGTTGGCCGCGGCGAGACCCTCGGCCAGTTGCTTGACGAAGGCCTGGCTGGCCTCGTCGTCACGCACGATGACGATGCCGGGGCTGGTGCAGAACTGGCCGCAGCCCAGCGTGATGCTGCCGGCCAGTTGCGTGGCCAGCGCCGCGCCGTTGGCGGCCAGCGCCTCGGGCAGCGCGACCACCGGGTTGACGGAGCCCAGCTCGCCGTAGAACGGGATGGGCCGCGGGCGGGCATTGGCTTCCTTCCACAGCGCCACGCCGCCGCGCACGCTGCCGGTGAAGGTGGCGGCGGCAATCGCCTCGTCGCGGACCAGGCTCACGCCCACGTCGATGCCTGCGCCTTGCACCATCTGCAGCACGCCCGCCGGCAGCAGGCCGGTGCCCAGTTCGAACACGGCGCGCGACAGCTGCGGGTGGCCCGGGTGGGCCTTCACGACCACCGTGCAGCCGGCGGCCAGCGCCGCGGCGGTGTCGCCGCCCAGCACGCTGAACGCGAACGGGAAGTTGCTGGCCGCGAAGTTGGCGACCGGGCCTAGGGGCGTGGCCACGCGCGTCAGGCGCGGGCGACCGGCGGGCGGGGCGCCGGGCACGGCCGCGTCGTCCTGCACCGGCTGGGCGCGGCCGGCGAGCAGTTGTTCGGCGAAGCCGCGCAGCTGGAAGGCGGTGCGGTCCAGCTCGCCGTTCAGGCGCGCGGCGCCCAGGCCGGTTTCCTCGTCGGCCAGCGGCACCAGCGTGTCGCGGGCGGCCTGCAGCGCGTCGGCCAGCGTCGTCAGGTGCGCGGCGCGCTGGGTGATGGGCAGGGCGGCCCAGGCGGGGCCGGCGTGCGCGGCGGCGTCGCAGGCGGTACGGATCTGCGCAGGGGTGCTGTCAATCAGGGTCATGGAAAAGATCGGCGGTGAGGTCAGCGTGCCGGCATTGCGCGCAGCGCATCGGCAATCGCGGTGCGCAGCGGTTTGGCGCGCAGTTGGTCGTCGTAGGGCAGGGGGCGCTTGGGCAGCTTGTCCTCGCGCGGGTCGAAATCATGCAGCCAGCTGTACTTGTCGCCCAGGCCCCAGCACAGGAAGCGGTTCAGGCGCGGCACGGCCAGCGTCACGTCCAGCCAGTCGCGCGCGGCGGCGGCCACGATGGCGTCGCGCTGGGAGAAGTCGGCGGGCAGGCCCTTGTCGTTGACGTCGAACTCGGTGATGAGGAGGTCCAGGTCCAGCGCCATCACGTCGTCCAGCCAGCGGCGCCACTCGGCGGTGCGCTGGGCGGGTGCTTCGCTGGGGTTGGCGCCGATGTGGCCCTGGATGCCCAGCGCCTGCACGGGCGTGCCGCGGCGCTTCAGCTCGGTCAGCAGCTTCAGCACGCCGGTGCGATGGCGGGCGTTGTTGCCGCCGCCCCAGCTCATGTAGTCGTTGTAGACCAGCTGGGCCTTGGGCGCGTGCTGGCGTGCGAGGCGGAAGGCCAGGTCGATCTGCTCCACGCCACCGATGGGGGCCGAGAACACATTGCGGCGCAGCTCGCCGGTCTCGGGTGCGATGGCCTCGTTGACGACGTCCCAGCTCTCGATGCTGTCGCCGAAATGGCTGCAGGTGGTGCGAATGTGGTCGTCCAGCATGCGGCGGGCGGCCTCGCCATCCCCACTGCCGTAGTTCAGCGCATTGAGCCAGCCCGGCAGCCACTTGGCCTCCAGCCACAGCAGCGTGTGGCCGCGCAGCGCCATGCCGCGGCTCTTGGCCCACGCGAACATCTCGTCCGCCGCGCGAAAGTCGTAGGGCTTGTTCGGGTCGGGCCGCATCTGCGGCCACTTGGTCTCGTTCTCGGCCACCAGCACGCTGCATTCGCGGCCGGTGAGCTCACGGTAGGCCGTGTCGTGGAAGCGCGAGGCGCGGCCCAGGCTGCCCAGCGTGCTGCCAAAGCGCAGGCCCTTCATGCGCGCCAGCGCATCCAGCGATGGCCCGCGCGCGAGTTGGTCCAGCGTCGGCTCGCTGCCGGCGGGGTTCGCGAAGCCGGGCAGCGCCACGCCGCCAGCGGCCAGGGCCAGCGCCTGGAGGGCGGTGCGTCGTGACGGCGACATCTTCATTTGAGGATGGACAAGCATTCTGTTATCGCTATCATATGAATTGGTCCATTCCCCGAACTTAGTGGTTTCCCAGGGGAATTCATCAGACTATAACTCTGTAGACTTCAAATGATCGCGCAACCATTTGAAGTCATGACGTTCAATTCACAAGCCGGGACCCGGCCCTTGCTGTCCCGGTTCAAGCGGCTCGTGCTGGGCCTGGGGCTGATGTCTGCCGGCGCGGCCGCGTTGGCCTGCAACACGCCGGCTTCGATCTGCGCACGTGATGCCGGGCAGGGCTTCGGGCTGGTGCGTGCCGGCCAGCCGGCCGCGGTGCTGGTCGATGCCGGTGCCGATCCGGCGCTGCAGCATGTCAGCCGCAGCTTCGCGGCCGATTTGCAGCGCGTGTCGGGCCGCGAGGCTGCACTGCTGAAGGGTGCCGCCGGCGCGCCTCGCGAGCTGGTGCTGATCGCCGAGCAGGGCCGCAGCCCGCTGCTGGACGACCTGGCCAGGCGCGGCAAGCTGAAGGCTGCCGACCTGAAGGACTTCAAGGGCCAGTGGGAGGCCTTCCGCCAGATCGTCGTCGACAAGCCCTTCCCGGGTGTGGAGCGTGCGCTGGTCATCGTCGGTTCGGACCGCCGCGGCGCGGTGTTCGGCGCCTACGACCTGTCGGCCCGCATCGGCGTCAGCCCCTGGCACTTCTGGGCGGACGTGCCTGTCGAGAAGAAGGCGGACCTCTTCGTCACCGCCGGCACGCGCGAAGACAAGCCGGCCGTGAAGTACCGCGGCATCTTCATCAACGACGAGGCGCCCGCGCTCAGCACCTGGGCCGAGAAGAAGTTCGGCGGCGCGAACGCCAAGATGTACGCGCACGTGTTCGAGCTGCTGCTGCGCCTGAAGGGCAACTACCTGTGGCCGGCCATGTGGCCGCCGCGCGCCTTCTATGCCGACGACCCGCGCAACGGCGTGCTGGCCGACGAGATGGGCGTCGTCATGGGCGCGTCCCACCACGAGCCCATGACCCGCGCGCACGACGAGTGGCAGCGCTTCAAGGGCGGCCACTGGGACTACGCGAAGAACGCGCCGCACCTGCGCGAGTTCTGGCGCGGCGGCATCCAGCGCATGATGGGCCGGCCGGACGGCAGCGCCTTCGACACGCTGGTGACCGTGGGCATGCGCGGCGACGGCGACGAGCCGATGAGCGAGGAAACCGCGACGACGCTGTTGGAGACCATCGTCAAGGACCAGCGCCAGATCATTGCCGACGTGACCAAGCAGCCCACCGAGAAGACGCCGCAGATGTGGGCGCTCTACAAGGAGGTGCAGGACTACTACGACAAGGGCATGAAGGTGCCCGACGACGTGCTGCTGCTGTTCGCCGACGACAACTGGGGCCAGATCCGCCGTCTCCCCGAGCCCGGCGCCAAGCGCCCTGGCGGCTACGGCGTGTACTACCACTTCGACTACGTGGGCGGCCCGCGCAACTACAAGTGGCTGAACACCAACCAGATCGAGAAGACCTGGCAGCAGATGGACCTGGCCCGCGAGCACGGCGCCGATGCGCTGTGGATCGTCAACGTCGGCGACATCAAGCCGGTGGAGTTCCCCATCCACTTCTTCCTCGACATGGCCTGGGCGCCCAAGGCCATGACGGCCGATGCGCTGAAGGCCTACCCCAAGGATTGGGCGGCCACCACATTCGGCGCGGCGCATGCGGCCGAGATCGGCGAGCTGGTCACGCGCTACAGCCAGTACGCCGCGCGCCGCAAGCCGGAGCTGGTGGATGCGAACAGCTTCCGCCTCGGTCTGGTGACGGCCAACTCGCTGGCCGGCGGCGACTTCGGCGACCGCATCGCCGAGTGGGACGCGCTGGAGGCGCGCGTCGCGAAGGTCAAGGCAGCGCTGCGCCCGGATCAACTCGACGCCTATTTCCAGCTCGTCGAGCACCCCGTCATCGCGCTGGCCAACCTCTACCGCCTTTATTACGCGGTGGCGTGGAACCGCACGCTGGCGGCGAAGAACGACCCGCGCGCCAACGTCTTCGCGGACCAGGCCGAAGCCGCCTTCAAGCGTGACCAGGCCATCAGCGACCAGTACCACGCCATCGCGGGCGGCAAGTGGGACGGCATGATGCTGCAGGTCCACATCGGCTACACGACCTGGCAGCAGCCGGCGAAGAACATCATGCCGGCCGTGACGCGCGTGACTGGCACGGCCGATGCGGCCGCGGTGCTGGCGCAGCTGAAGCCCTTCAGGCACACCGGCCCGAACGAGCCCCGCGTCATCGAGGCCACGCAGTTCGTCCGCACCCACAACGCCAAGGGCCTGGCGTGGACCGCCATTCCCAACCTCGGCCAGAGCGCCGGTGCCGTCATGGCCTTGCCGCAGGGCCGCGGCGCGACGACGGTCGCCGATGACGTGCGCGTGGAGTACGAGGTGGAAACGCAGGGAGCCAACAGCTGGACGCTGCAGCTGCACATGGTGCCCACCATCGATGTGCGCAAGGCCGGCTGCATCCGCATCGCCGTCGCCATCGGCGATCAGCAGCCGCAGACGCTGACGCTCAACCTCATCCCCACCGCCGGCGCCGCCAACACCCAGGCGGAGAAGGACTGGTCGCGCGCCGTCATCAACAACGAGTTCGTGCTGCGTGGGCCGGCGGTCACGCTGCCGGCCGGCAAGCACCGCATCCGCGTCTGGCGCCTGGACGACAACGCGGTGGTGCAGAAGCTGGTGCTGCAGTCCGGCATCGTCAGCAGTGCGCCCGTCGTCAAGGCGGCCGCCCAGACCGGCCAATACCGCAACCTGCTGCGCGAGCTGCGCTCCGACATCACCGAAGCCGACATCGACAAGAAGCTCGCCACCTACTGGAAGTCTCTGTTCGAAGGCGGCAAGGACCAGCGCATCGTCTTCCCCGCCGCGGCCACGCCCGACGGCCCGGCGTCCTATGTGCTGGACGTGGGCAACAACGACGTGCGCAGCGAAGGCATGTCCTACGGAATGATGCTGGCCGTGCAGATGGGCCGCAAAGCCGAGTTCAACGCGATCTGGAACTGGACCTGGACGCACATGCGCTACCGCTCGGGCCCGCGCCAGAGCTACTTCCGCTGGCAGTGCAAGCCCGAGGGCTGCCAGGGTTTCGGCAAGGACGCCGTGCCCGCCTCCGACGGCGAGGAGTACTTCGCCACCGCGCTGCTGATGGCGGCGAGCCGCTGGGGCAACGGCCAGGGCGTGTACGACTACAACGCCCAGGCGCAGGAGATCCTCACCGCCATGCTGCACAAGGAGACGATGAACGGCGGCATCAAGGACGGCGCCCGCTCCATGTTCTCGCCCAAGCACGGCCAGGTCGTCTTCGTGCCGGTGGGCGACGCGGCCGAGTTCAGCGACCCGTCCTACCACCTGCCCGCCTTCTACGAGATCTGGGCCCGCCGCGCCGCCAAGCCGGAGGACCGCAAGCGCTGGAGCGAGATTGCCGACATCAGCCGCGCCTACTTCAACAAGGCCGCCCACCCGCACACCGGCCTCACGCCCGACTACGCGCACTTCGACGGCCGCCCCAAGGTGCTGGAAGGCCACGAGGACTTCCGCTACGACGCCTTCCGCACCGCGGTGAACTGGAGCGTGGACCAGGCCTGGTGGGGCAAGAACCCTTCGGCCATCGGTTTGAGCCACAAGCTCTTGAACTTCTTCGCCGGCCAGAAGCAGCAGCCCTACGTCCACCTGTTCACGCTGGACGGCAAGCCGCTGCACGACGAACCGTCCAAGGGCCTGATCTCCTGCAATGCCGTCGCCGCGCTGCTGGTGGACGAGGCCCAGGCCGCGCCCTTCGTCAACGCCTTCTGGGCGCTGGACCCGCCCACCGGCCAATGGCGCTACTACGACGGCCTGCTGCAGTTCATGAACCTGCTGCACATCACCGGGCGCTTCAAAGCCTGGTGAGGGGAAAAATCTCAGCGCCGTGAGGCGTTGAGGGGCCGAGTCATCCCTAACATCCAGGCAGCGCACCGAGTGGCGCGCTCAACCAGGGATGCGATGACAAACAAGACCTTGGGCCGAACCGGGCTCGCGCTGCTGACCCTCACGCTGGCCGCCGGCCAGGCCATGGCGCAGGCGCTGCCGCCGGGGCCCACCACGCCGCCGGCGCCCAGCGCCACGGCGGCGTCCGCCCCCACCGCGCCGGCCCGGCCGCCGGTGACGCTGCCCGACCCCGGCGAGCCCAAGCCCTATGACCGCGTCATCACGGCCGAGGCCAAGACGCAGCAGGGGCTGTTCGTCGTCCACAACCTGAAGAACAAGCTGTACTTCGAGATCCCCAAGGATTTGCTGGAGCAGCCGCTGCTGATGGTGGCCAACGCGACGGCCGTGCCGGCGGGGCAGGAGCATGTGGGCCGCACGCTCAACCAGGACGTGCTGCGCTTCGTGCTGCACCAGAACCGCGTGCTGCTGCAGCTGGTGTCGCACAGCGCCGTGACCGCGCCGGGCAACGTGCTGGCCGACGCCGTGCGCCTGTCCCAGCGCGACGCCATACTGGCCGTCTTCCCGGTGGAGGCCTTTGCCAAGAGCGGCGCGCCGGTCATCGAGGTCACGCGGCTGTTCAACACGGAGGTGGGCGACTTCAGCGCCCGCACCATGGTGCGGGGCAACCTGGACGGCAGCCGCAGCTACGTCGAGAAGACCAAGGCCTTCCCCGGCAGCGTGCGCGTGGACGCCGTGCAGACCTACAACGTCTCGCCGACGCCCATGCCCACGCTGCCGGGTGTGGCGGTCGTGCCGGCCATGCAGCCCGCGCGCAGCGTGTCGCTGAACCTGGCCTACAGCATCGTGCAGCTGCCGCAGAAACCCATGATGCCGCGCCTGCTGGACGACCGCGTCGGCTTCTTCAGCGTGCAGCGGCTGGACTACGGCGACGGCCTGCAGGAAGCCCGCCGCGAGCGCCTCATCACGCGCTGGCGGCTGGAGAAGAAGGACCCCGGCGCCCCTATCAGCGAGCCGGTCAAGCCGCTGGTCTGGTACATCGACAAGGCCACCCCCACCGCGCTGGTGCCCTATGTGAAGAAGGGCATCGAGGCCTGGAACAGCGCCTTCGAGGCCGCCGGCTTCAAGAACGCCGTGCAGGCGCGACCCTACCCCTCGGCCGAGGAAGACCCCGAGTTCGATCCCGAGGACGTGCGCTACAGCGTCGTCCGCTGGGTGCCCGTCGCCCATCCCCAATGCCTACGGCCCGCACCTGGCCGATCCGCGCAGCGGCGAGATCCTGAACGCCAACATCGTGATGTTCCACAACATCATGCAGATCCAGCAGGACTGGTACGTCACCCAGGTCGGCCCGCTGGACCCGCGTGCGCGCAAGCTGCCGCTGCCCGACGACCTGATGGGCGAGCTGGTGGCCTTCGTCGTCATGCACGAGATCGGGCATGGGCTGGGCTTCCCGCACAACATGAAGAGCAGCTCGCTGTACCCCGTGGCCAAGCTGCGCGATGCGCAATGGCTCAAGACGATGGGCCACACGCCGTCGCTGATGGACTACAGCCGCTTCAACTACGTGGCCCAGCCCGAGGACAAGCTCGACCCGGCGCTGCTCATCCCCAAGATCGGGCCCTACGACGTGTTCGCCACGCGCTGGGGCTACACGCCCATTCCCAGCGCCAAGACGCCCGAGGAGGAGCGCCAGCAGCTCAACCTGTGGGCGCGCGAGCAGGCCGCCACGCCCTGGCTGCGCTTTGACGCGCCCAAGGCCGAGGGCGGCGACTTCGGCGAGAACGGCGAAGCCGTGGGCGATGCCGACGCAGTGACCGCCACGGATCTCGGCGTGCGCAACCTGAAGCGCGTCATGAACATGCTGCCCGCCGTCGTGCCGCAGGACGGCAAGGACGACCAGCTGCTGGAGCGGCTGTACTTCGGCGTGTGGCAGCAGTGGGCGCGCGAGATGGGGCATGTGGTGGCCCTCGTCGGCAGCTACGAGGTACAGAACAAGCACAACGACCAGCCCGGCGCCATCGCCACGCCGGTGTCGCGCGACCGCCAGCAGCGGGCGATGAAGTTCCTCGCCGAACAGGCGCTGACCACGCCGCAGTGGCTGCTGGACGCCACCGTCGTCGAACGCCTGCGGGCGTCCGACGCCTCGCGGCCGTTGAGCCAGATCCAGCGCAGCCTGCTGCGCCAGCTGTTGGCGCCGGCCCGCACGCAGCGCCTGATGGCGCAGGAAGCCCAGCTCGGCGCCAAGGCCTACCGGCTGGAGGACCTGTTTGCCGACCTGCGCCGCAATGTGTTTGCCGAGCTGGGCGGCGGCGCGGCCATTCCCGCCGCGCGCCGCACCTTGCAGCGCAGCTACGTCGACACGCTGGCCGCGCGCATTGCGATCGCGGGTCTCATGCAGGACGACGGCGAGGCCAGCGTCAGGGCTGAGCTGGTTGAGCTCAAGGGCGCCATCGGCGCCGGCGCCACGCGTGGCGATCGTGCGCGCCGCATCCACCTGCAGGGGCTGAACGACGTCATCGCCAAGGCGCTGGACCCGCGCGGCGCGACGCAAGCCAACCCGGTGGCGGCGCTGCTGCGCGTCATGGGCCACAACGCCCAAGACGGCGCGGCAGCTCACGCCTGCTGGCCCGGGCATGAGCACCCGCTGGGCCGCGAGCTGCACTGACGGCACCCGCCATTGAGGGGGCCGTCGCGCCCGGCTCGCCGCGGCCGGGCGCTGACAATCGCGCCGATGAGCAGCTGGCACATGGATTCGTGGCGAGGGAAGGTGGAGGCGTGGATCTGACCGCCGACGCCACCGTCGACTGGCCGCGCCAGGGCCGCCGCTGGCCGCTGCCGCCGGCGCTGCTGGCGTCGCTGGTGGCGCACGGGCTGCTGCTCAGCCTCAGCTTCGGCCAGGGCACCGGCCTGCCGGGCCTGGAATTCCCGTGGCAGAAGCGCCGCACCGAGGTGCCCGAGCTGCGCGTCTCGCTGCAGCCCGTGCCTGCGGCTCAGCAGCCCGCCGCGATGGCGGATGCGCCACCGCCCGCGCCACCCGCCGCCGCGGGAGACCCGCAGCCTGACACGGCGGCGGAAGCGCCGCCGCCCAAACCGGCCGAGACCACGGCCGACCTGCGGCTGATGGCGCCCGATGACGCCCCGACGCCCGCACCGCCGGCCCGCGAACTGCTGGCCGTGCATCGCCATCCGCTGCCGGTCTGGGATGTGCAGGCCGCCTCCGCCGTGCCCAGCGCCGTCATCGCGGCCATGTCGGCGGCGTCCGCCCCTGCGCTGCAGCCGCTGGCCCGCGCGCGCGAGACCTTGACCGCCCGGCGTGACCATGCCGCCGAGCTGACCCAGCTGGCAGCGCCGCGGCCCGATGCCGCCATCGCGGCGCTGCAGGCCGCTTCCGCCCCGGCCATCGAGTCGCTGCGGCGCACGGGCGACGGCCTGCGGCTGCGCAACGAACGCGCCGCCGACCTGGCCGGACTGGACGGCGCCCGCGCACTGCCCACCGCGACGGTGTCGACGCTGTCCGGCGCGGCCGGCAGCGGCGTGGAATCGCTGCGCCGCGCCAGCGACGGCCTGCGCCCGAGCGCCGATGGCAGCCGTGCGACGGAGCTGGCCCAGCTGGATGCCGCTCGCCAGCAGGCCCAGCAGGGCGCACAGCGCCTGGAGGCGGCGCGGCTGGAGGCCTTGCGCCAGGAGGCCGCACGTGCCGAGGCAGCCCGGCAGGAAGCGGCGCGCGCGGAAGCGGCACAGGCCGAAGCGGTGCGACAGGAGGCCGCCCGCATCGAGGCCGCGCGTGCGGAAGCGGCGCGGCTGGAGGCGGCGAAGCTGGCCGCCGCCAAGGCGCAGGCCCAGGCCGAGGAGGAGCAGCGCGAAGCCCGCAAGCGCGCCATCGGCCGCCAACTGGACGAGGAGACCGCCAAACGCGATGCCGAGCGTCAGCGCCCCGACTGGGCACCCGCGCGCCGCGGCCGCCTGTTCGGCCGCGTGGACAGCAACGCGGCGCTGGTGAGCTACGGCGAGAGCTGGGCACGCAAGATCGAGAACAACGTGACGCCCGAAGCCGCGCGCGAGGTGGCGCGCCAGCCGCACACGCAGGCCGTGGTGACGGTAGCGGTGCGCAGCAACGGCTCGGTCGAGAGCGTCACCTTCGTGCGCTCAAGCGGCGTGCCGGCGGTGGACGAGGCCATACGCCGCATCGTGCAGAGCCAGGAGAACTATCCGGCGTTCCCGCCGGCGCTGCTGCGCGACTACGACGTCATCGAGATCCGGCGCACCTGGCAGTTCGACAGCGCGGTACGCCTGAACTAGCCGACACCTGTGAATCCTCACCTGCGGCGCCGTGCTGCCGTGGCTACCATCGCGCGCCCGTGATTTCTCCTGCTGCGCGCTTCATGCCTCAACTCCCTGTCTTGACGGTTCTTTGCGTCGCCTTGCTCCTTGCAATGCCGGCGCTGGCGCAGGAGCCCCAGACCCCCGCCAAGAAGGCCGACGAGAAGGCGCAGGTCAAGCCGAACGAGAAGCCCGACGCCAAGACCGAGAAGCTCGACCGCGTCGACATCTCCGGCAATGCCAGCGACGACGAGGCGCGGCGCGCCTCCACGGCGGCCAAGATGGTCATCGGGCGCGAGGAGCTGATGCGCTACGGCGACAGCTCGGTCAGCGAGCTGATGAAGCGCCTGCCCGGCGTGACCACCGGCGGCGTGGCCGGCCGAGGCGGCGACATCCGCATGCGCGGCCTGGCCGGCGGCTACACGCAGATTCTCGTCAACGGCGAGCGCATGCCGCCGGGCATGTCGCTGGAGACGCTGCCGCCCGAGCAGGTCGAGCGCATCGAGGTGCTGCGCGCGCCGACAGCGGAGTTCGGCGCCCGCGCCATCGCCGGCACGGTCAACATCGTGCTGCGCCAGGCGCCGCCCAAGCTCGTCAACGAGCTGCGCCTGGGCCTGGCCACCGAGAACGGCAATGTGCGGCCCAGCTTCAACTGGAGCCGCAACGACAAGCTCGATGACAAGGGGACCACCACCTACAACCTCACCGTCAACGCGCAGCAGTCCGATTTCAGCAACGAGGGCCGCGGCCGCAGCGAGATCCACGACCTGCGCAACGGCCTGGACAGCGTCATCGAGACGCGCAGCAGCAACGAGAACAAGAACCGCTCGCTGAACATCAGCGGGCGGTTGCAGTGGAAGCCGTCCAACCGCGAGCTGCTGGCGATCTCGCCCTTCCTCAGCGCCGGCCGCGGCGACGGGCAGGGCAGCTACGAGCGCACCATCACGCCGGCACCGCTGCCCGGCGACCCGCTGAGCCGCTTCGATCGCTCCAGCAACCGCTTCACGAACCGCTTCTCCGGCGGCGGCCTCAACGGCCAATGGAACACCGGCATCGGCAAGGAGGGCAAGCTGGAGTCCAGCGCGATGCTGGGCCGCTTCAGCAACGTGTTCGGCAACAGCACGCAGGAGTTCAAGGGCGCGCAGCCCGTGCACTCGCGCCAGGACAACGGCGACATGCGCAACGGCAACTGGAGTCTGCGCAGCAAGTTCTCGCAGCCGCTGATGGACGAGCACAGCTTCGTTGCCGGCGTGGAGACCGAGGGCCGGCGCATGCGCCAGCAGCGCAGCTGCATGGAGGACGGCCAGTCCTGCGACTACCTGCTGGACTTCGGCGACCAGCTCGACGCCGGCAGCCGCCGCGTCGCCGTCTACGCGCAGGACGACTGGAGCGTGGGCAAGCAATGGTCCTTCTACGCCGGCCTGCGCTGGGAGGCGATCACGACCGAGAGTACGGCCAAGAACTACGTCGTCAGCAACACCTCGCGCGTGCTGACGCCGCTGTTCCACGCGCTCTACAAGTTCAGCAACGACCCGAAGAAGAGCCGCGACCAGATCCGCCTGAGCCTGACGCGCAGCTACCGCTCTCCCGAGCTGAACGACGTCATCGCGCGCCCCTATGTGAACTCGCTTTACCCCTGCCCGACGGGCCAGCGCTGCCAGGCGACGAACGAGTTCATCTACTCGGACTTCGCCGGCAACCCGCAATTGCAGCCCGAGCTGGCCACCGGGCTGGATCTGGCCTACGAGCAGTACCTCAGCAAGGGCGGCGTGCTCAGCGCCAACCTGTTCGTGCGCCGCATCAGCAACCTCGTGCGCCGCCTGACCGTGCTGGAGACCGGCGTTGAATGGTCGGACGCGCCGCGCTGGGTCTCGCGGCCGCGCAACATCGGCACGGCGATCAGCAGCGGCCTGGAGCTGGAGGCCAAGTTCCGCCTCGACCAGTTCGTGGACGGCGCGCTGCCCATCAACGTGCGCAGCAACCTCAGCCTCTACAAGTCATCGGTGGACGACATCCCAGGCCCGCACAACCGCCTGGCCCAGCAGCCCCGCTTCACCGCCAACCTGGGCGGCGACTACCGTCTGAAGAGCCTGCCGCTGAGCCTGGGCGCCAGTCTCAACTACACGCCCGTCAACACGCTGCAGAGCACCCGCGAGGCGGCCACGCGCTCGTCGAAGAAGCAGGTGCTGGACGGCTACGCCAGCTGGAACTTCGACATCAACACGGCGCTGCGCCTGTCCGCCACCAATGCGGCGCCGCAGGACTTCAGCAACGACACGTTCACCGCGGCGCCCGAGAAGACCGTGGCCACGCGGAACTGGGGGAAGACGTACACGGTGTGGACGTTGAGGTTGGAAATGAAGCTTTGATGGGCGCCATCATCAGCCGCTGAACGGGACCACACTCGCCGTGCGTCAAGGACGCGGGCCCAGCAGCGCCACCGGCCTTGGGACCAAACAGGCTCCCGTGTAGGGGAGGGTGTCGCATCGTGACGCCACATCCCCCTTTTGGGGGAGATCGGGGGATATGCGCAAGGGCATCCCCCTCCGTTCCCCCCTCGGGGTGATATCCCCACGGCTTGCCAACTTGGAGACTGCTGCCATCGCAACAGGAGCCGTGCCATGAAGACCCCATCCACCCTCACCGACCTGGCCGCCATCGACTGGACCCGTCCCGAGGTTCGACAGCTCACCCTCGGTGACCTGTATGCCTGGGACCGGCTGGCGTTGCGGCAGCCGGTGCTTCAGCCCCTCTCGGACGAGGCCGCGTGGGAAGGCACCGAGATCGACGTGAACCGGGTGGTGCTGTGAGCGCACGGACCCGCCCGGCAACGCGCACCCGGCTGGCCAGCATGGCGAACGCATCCGTGCAGCAGCTGCGTGACACCGTCCGTCGAGTGACCACCGCGCATGCGACCGCCGCAGACC
The DNA here is from genome assembly GCF_031458115.1 of Roseateles asaccharophilus. GTDB lineage: Bacteria > Pseudomonadota > Gammaproteobacteria > Burkholderiales > Burkholderiaceae_C > Pelomonas > Pelomonas asaccharophilus_A. The sequence goes on from NZ_JAVDXV010000001.1 coordinate 408,361, forward strand.
CGTTCGACAAGGCCGAGTGCCCGTCCGCTGTCGAGCCAGGCGAACCGACGCGGGGCGAGTGGGAGGACACCACATTCGACGTGAGGCAGCGCCATGCTTGAGATCGGCCAGCACTCCATAGCGCCAGCGGCCGTGAATCATTGGGCCTTTGACAACGCCACAGGCCGGCTCAGTGCCCGCGACCGCTACGGCAACCTGGTGATGGCCGTGACGACCGGGCCTCTGTTCGCCGAGCGCCTGGTGGCCGCGTTCAGCTCGTCGTCGATGCGGGCTCCTGAGAGCAGGCCAGCGCCTTGACCGGCTCGGCGTGGCGGCAACTCCACGCCGTCGCCGAGAACTTCCCCTTGGGGCGGGTGTAGCGGTACTTCCTGAAGGTCAGCCGCACGCGACCGAGCCAGCCCGCATCCACCTCCACGCGAATCTCTTCATCGGCCACCAGCGCCGCGTCGGGCAGCGAGGCCTGCGCCAGGCCGACGTATTGGCCGGGAACCCGGGCCAGGATGCCGTTGTCGGCAAGAGTGCTGGTAGGCGGGGAGGGGCGTCGAGGGGCTTGCATCATGCTGCCATGCTGCAGGCACGCCGGCTCAAGGGATGAGCCAGCGGATTCAGCCGCGGATCATTGCCCGCCGCATGTAACCGGCACGAAGTCCTACGCATGCGCTCCAGCGCGAGTCGCAAGGTGACGGCATCGCAGTTCCAGGAGCCCGCCATGCCCCGCGGTGACAAGTCGTCCTATACGGACAAGCAGAAGCGTCAGGCCCAGCACATCGAGGAGGGCTACGAAGCCCGCGGTGTGCCGGAGAAAGAAGCTGAGGCCCGCGCCTGGGCCACGGTCAACAAGGAGACCGGCGGCGGCAAGAAGTCCGGTTCGGGGCGCGGCCAGCCGGTGGACCGGGTGTCGGCGCGCAAGGGCGGGCGCCTGGGCGGCGCCGCGTCGGCCAGCCGCACCGCGGCCCAGCGCTCTGCCTCAGCGAAGAAGGCAGCCGCCACGCGCAAGCGCAACGCGGCCGCGCGGGCCGCGTCGCACTGAAGCTCAGTTCGGGTAAAGCTTGCCGGCCGTCTGAAGCGGCCAGGCGTCGCTGCGCAGCGGCGCGGCGGGCAGTCCGTCGGCGCCGGTGAGGTTGGACTCGCTGGGGTTGTCCACCCACGCGTAGCGCGCGGCCTGTGGCGACTTCACGTCCGCGCTGCTGAGGACGACCGCATCGCCCACGATGCGCGCGGTGGCGGGCACGAAGCGGCGGTCGGCGCCGGCCAGCAGGAAGCCGCGAAGCGGCTCGCCAGCCTTGGCGGTGCGCAGGCCGCCGGCGGTGTGCTTGAAATGCAGCCAGACCTCGGCGCCGCGCAGCTCCGTCTTCGCCAGCTGCGGGCCGGTGGCCGGCGCAGCGCGCAGGCCCAGTTCGTGCAGCGCCAGCTGCGACAGGCGGTGGCCCAGCGCGCGCTTGTTGCGCGGGTGGATGTCCACCGCGTCGCCCACGTCGATGGCCACGGCCATGCCGGTGTGAGGCAGCTTCAACGCCTGGCTCTGCGCGTCGCGCAGCTCCGCCCAGCCGCCCTGGCCCGGGCGGTTGTTCTGCAGCGGCAGGAAGGACGCCAGCTGCACGAAGAAGAACGGCAGCTTGGGGTTGTGGAACTGCGCACGCCAGTCGGCGATGAGCTTCTGGAAGTCGCCGGCATAGGCCGCCGCGCGGCCGGTGTTGCTCTCGCCCTGGTACCACAGCACGCCACGGAAGCTCAGGCCTTGCAGCGGCGCGATGAGGCCGTTGTGGGCCAGCGTGGGCGCGTCGTTGGCGGTGGGCGCGGTGGCCACGCGCGGCTGTTCCACGCGGGCGCGCCAGGTGCCGGCCAGGCTCACGGCGCCGGCGGCGGTGTCCAGCCGCAGCGCAGCGGCGTCGCCGTCGAAGCCGCCGCCGCCGCCCGTGTCGGTCACGCGCACGGCGATCCAGTTGGCGCCTGCGCGCAGCACGCCGGCCGGCAGCGCGTAGGCGCGCGCCTGGTCGTAGCCGCACTGGCCGCCGACCTTCTGGCCGTTGACCCAGACCTCGTCGCAGTCGTCCACCTTGGCCAGCAGCAGCTGGGCCGCGCCGGCGGCCTGCGCGGCGCTCAGCTCGATCTTGCGGCGCAGCCAGACGATGCCGTCCACGTCCGGCAGCCCCTGGCCTTCCCAGACGCCCGGCGCCTTCAGCGTGGGCCAGTCTGTGTCGATGTCGCCGGTGGCGCTCCAGGCGCTGGCGTCCACGCCCCAGGCCAGGCCCGGCTGCCAGGCCTTCACGCGGCCTTCGATCAGGTCGCGGCGCTGGCGCACGAAGTCGTCGCCGGTGGCGGGCAAGGCCTTCACGGCGGCGGCGAGTGCCGGGTCTTGTGCGGTCAGCTCGCGGCGCATCCAGGTCTCCAGATGCGAGCCACCCCAGGCGGTGTTGAGCAGGCCGATGGGCACGCCTTGCACGGCCTGCATCTGGCGCGCGAAGTGGTAGCCCACGGCGCTGAAGTCGGCCACGCTGCCGGCCTCGGCCACCACCCAGGACGCGGGCGCGATGTTGGCCTCGGGCTGCAGGCTGGCGCGCAGCGGCACGCGCAGGTGGCGCAGCTGCGCGTTCTGCGGCGACGCGATCTCCTGCGCGCCGGTGTCGGTCTGGGCCAGCGGCCATTCCATGTTGGACTGGCCGCCCAGAAGCCAGACGTCGCCGATCAGCACGTCCTTCAGCTCGATGCTGCCGTCACCGCTGACGCTCAGACGGTGCGGGCCACCGGCCTTCAGCGCGGGCAGCGTGGCGGCCCAGCGGCCGTCGGCGCCAGCGGTGGCGCTGGCCTTCTTGCCGGCCAGCTCCACGGCCAGCGTCTTGCCCGGCGCGGCCCAGCCCCACAGGCGTATGGGCTGCTCGCGCTGCAGCACCATGTGCTCGCCGAACACGGTGGCCAAGCGCACATCGGCCTGGGCGCTGGCGGCGGCCAGGGCGAGCAGCAGCAGGGGCAGGCGGAACTTGCTTGTCGTCATCGTGGGTGTCTCCATGTCGGTTCTGAGTGTTTCGGGCCGAGCGCCGGGCCGCTCCCAAGCCGGCCCGCGTTGGCGATGTGCGAGCGGCTCAATGCCGCAAGCATCGCCGTCCCCTCGGGGGCTGAGGCCGGACACATCGAGCCCGGTGGGCTCAATGTGCCTGCCGAAGCGCAGCGGCCGCTGGCCGCTGCGTGGTCCCGGCCAGGCCTGACCGCGTTCAGCGGGGCAGGGCTGGGCGAGGGGCTGACGGATACAGCGCGAACGCGAAGTCTGCCGGACGACCCTGCTTGTCGCGCAGCGGCCTGTCGTCGAGGCTGGCTTCGCCGTTGGCAAAGGCATCGCCGCGGCTGGCGCGCAGATAGATCGTCAGCGCGCCCCTCTCGCCCTGCAGCGCCAGCGCGTAGCGGCGGCCGGCCTTCAGTGTGACGGGCGGATGGTCGGCGAGGTCGAACGTCAGCAGGCCGGCACCCTGCGGCCGGTAGGCAACGGCCAGGCCGTCGTCGGCCAGCAGCTCGGTGCCGGCGTCCACGTCGCGCAGCGACAGCCGCAGCGTGCGCGACTCGCCCGTGCCGTGGCCGTCGCCCGCGTACAGCGCGATGCGGCCCAGCGCGATGTCGGTCGGTGGCGTGAAGCTCTGCACCAGCCTGCTGGCACCGCCGTCGCGGTTGAAGCCGATGGCCTCGGGCGCCTGGTCGAAGGGGTTGGCCACCGAGGCCAGCGCTGGCTGCCCCGGCCAGGCTTCGAGGTAGCCCTGCGCGAGCTGCTGCACCCTCACGCGTGGATCCGAGCGACCGGGGTCGGGCAGCGGAGGCACCTTGCCGCTGGGCGGCTTGGGTGGCTGGCTGATACCGGCCTCGGTCTGCGTGACGGGCCAGATGCGGCCGTCGGCGTCGTAGTGCAGGTAGTCGAGGGTGACGGAGCGCCGGCCCAGCGCACCGCTCTGTCCATCCGGCAGCGTCAGCGCGGCGTTGTGGGCGAACAGATAGCTCTGGCCCTTGAAGTCGTCGACGAGGCCGGCGTGGATGGTATAGCTCTTGTGCGCCGGGCCGGCGATCAGGCCCTGGTAGGTCCACGGCCCGCGCATGGTGGGCGCGGTGGCGTAGGCCAGCTGCTCCCAAAGGCCCTGGTGGGCCATGGCCGCATAGGTCATGTAGTACAGCCCATTGCGCTTGGAGATCCACGGCCCCTCGGTGTAGTTGGGCAGCGCGACCTTCTCGATGGCGCCGTCCAGCTCGGTCATGTTGGGCTTGAGCCGGGCCAGGTAGAGCACCGGGTTGCCCCAGGCCAGCCAGGCGGTGCCGTCATCGTCGACAAACGCGGTGGGGTCGATGTCGTTCCAGCCGTAGGGGCTGGGGGTCGTGTCCTCGGCCACCAGCGCCGAGCCGCGCGCATCCTTGAACGGGCCCAGCGGGTGGTCGGCCACGGCCACGCCGATGGCCTTGCCGGGGCGGGTGTCGTCGTGCTGGACCGTCGTGTAGAAGAAGAACCTGCCGTCGCGCTGCACCACCTGCGCGGCCCAGGCGTCGCGCACGGCCCACTTGAAGTCGGTGGGTTTCAGGACGGTGCCGTGGGCGGTCCAGTGGCGCAGGTCCTTGGACGAGTAGGCCAGCCACTCGTTCATGCGGAACATGTCGCTGCCTTTGGCCTCGTCGTGGCCCACGTAGAGGTAGACCGTGTCGCCCACCACCAGCGGTGCGGGGTCGGCGGTGAAGCGGTCGCGCAGCAGCGGGTTGCTGCCGGGCGCGGGACCCGCGGCATGGGCCAGCGCGGGCAGGGCCAGTGCGAGGGCAGCGAGGCGCGTGAGCAGAGGCTTCATCGGTACTCCAGGTTGACCAGCGTCGTGAGGCTGCGGGCCGGCAGTGTCAGGCTGAGGCTGCCGGCGGAGGGGTTGAGCGGCGCGAGGCGCTCGAAGCTGGCCTGGGCGGTGCTGCGGTAGGGCGTCCAGCCGGTGCTGCTGCCGTTGACGGCCAGCGTCAGCGAGCGCTCGGCGGTGGCCTCGTTGCTGAGCACGATGACGGCCTGGCCTTGCGCACCGCCGTAGGCCGACACGCGCACGCCGTCCATCGGCTGGGCGGTGGCCTCCACGCGCACGAAGCCGGGCCGCACGAAATAGCTGTAGTGCTTGAGGCCGATGCCGAAGTGGTTGGGCTTGTTGTTGGCGTCGATCAGGCCGGTGGGCTTGGCGTCGCTGCTGTTGACCAGCCACCAGTGCACGTACGCGTTGTACTGGCCATGGGCCAGGCTCTCGTGCACCTCGTGGGCGATGGCCAGCGCGTCGTCGATGCTGGTGGCCCAGGACGTCTTGGCGTCGGACTTGTTGACCGAGTCCAGGAAGTGCTCGGTCATCCACACCGGCACGCCGCGCGCCAGCACGGCGGGTGACAGCTGGGGCACGCCGCCGTACAGGTGGCCGCCCAGCACGCCGATGCGGGCGGCGGCCTGCGGGTCGGCCAGCAGCGCCTCGGTGGTGGCGGGCGAGAAATTCAGCGACTCGGGCGCCATCAGCAGCGTGCTGCTGCCGGCCGTGGCCGCGGCGCCGTGGTTGGCGATCCAGCTGCGCAGCTCGTCGGCGTTCCAAAGGCAGGACTCGTAGTCGGTAGGGTCCCAATCGGGCTCGTTCTGCGGCGAGATGGAGTGCAGCGTGACGCCGCGCGCGGCGGCGTAGCGGATGTAGGCGTTCAGGTACTTGGCATAGGCACCGTACTGGGCTGGGTCCAGCCGGCCGCTCCACAGCGGGTCGCGGCGCTCGGGGTGGACGATCTTCAGGCTGGCCGGCGGCGACCAGCTTGACGCGAACACCTTGGCGCCGCGAGCCTGCGCCGCGACCGCATTGCCCATCTCGGCCGCCCAGGCGCCGGTGTCGGCGGTCTCGGCCGTGGCATTCCAGGCGGCCGGCGCGATGCGCAGCCGCAGGATGTTCAACCCCAACGCATCGGCGCCCTGGGTGCCGAACAGCACGTCGGCGCGGGCGCCGTTCATGGGCGTGTAGTACCAGGCCGCCGAACCGCCGAAGCCGTCGATCGCCTGGCGCCTGGCGCCGAAGTCCACGCGGGCGGTGGCTGGGGCCGGCACCACGCTCAGCAGCGTGCTGACCCAGGCGGCCTCGTAGCGGTCGCCGTTGGTCGGCACGAAGCGGGCACGCAGCGCCACGCTGCCGGCGGCCGCCGTGGCGCTGGCCAGCGGCTGGCCGTCGGCACGGGCGTAGGAGCTGGCGTCCACCGCACCCTGCACGCCGTACAGCGCCCGCGGCTGCGTGGGCAGCTTGCTCGCGTCCAGCGTGCTGCCCTGGGCCAGCGCGGGCGGCGCGTCCCAGCGCAGCTGGGGCACGGCCTTGTCCACGCGCAGCGTACGCGTGGTGCTGACGGCGGCGTAGCGGGTCGCGTCCTGCGGCGTGAAGCGCACGGTCAGCGTCTGCGCGCCCACCTCGGGCTGGCTGCCCGCCGCGGGTGTGTAGGCCAAGCTGCCGGCCACGCTGGCCGTGGCGTTCAGCTGGGCCGCGCTGAGGGGCGTGCCCCAGCGGATGGCGGCGGGCTCGGGCCAGGTGAGGGTGGGCGTCTGCAGTGCCGCCGGCGGGGGCGTCGGAGCGGCGGTGTCGCCACCGCCACCACCGCCGCAGCCGGCGATGCCGAGTGGCAGGAGGAGTGCGCTCAGGCGCAGTCGAGGGCTCATGCTTGTCTCCTTGGCCTGCCGCGTGGGTGGCGGCTCTTGTTGATTCGTGCCGGCCTCTTGGGGCGCGGCCTAGCGCAGCACGGCCAAGGCCGCGTCGACGACCGCCTGCACCGTGATGCCGAAGTGCGCATACAGCGCGGGCGCGGGCGCGGACTCGCCGAAGGTGTCGATGCCCACGACGGCGCCCTCCAGCCCCACGTACTGGCGCCAGCCGGCCGTGACGCCGGCTTCCACGGCCACGCGCGGCACGCCGGGCGGCAGCACGGCACGTTTCCAGGCGGCATCCTGCTGCTCGAACACATGGCAGGACGGCAGCGACACGACGCGGGCGTTGACGCCCTGACCGGCCAGCTCGGCCTGCGCCTTGACGGCCAGGTCCAGCTCCGAGCCGGTGGCGATCAGCACCAACTGCAGGGGCCGGGTCTTGTCCTCGCGCACCAGCACATAGCCGCCGCGCTTGATCGCATCCACAGTCTCCATGTCGCGCTCCTGGTGGGGCAGGTTCTGACGGGACAGCACGAGGCAGGTCGGCGTGTGCCGGTGGGCCACGGCGGTCTGCCAGGCGACCAGCGTCTCGACCGCATCGCCGGGGCGCCACACATCGAGATTGGGCACCAGACGCAGCGTGGCGAGCTGCTCCACCGGCTGGTGCGTGGGGCCATCCTCGCCCAGGCCGATGGAGTCGTGCGTGAACACGTAGATGGGGTTGCTGCGCATCAGCGCCGCCATGCGGATGCCGTTGCGCGCGTACTCCGAGAACATCAGGAAGGTGCCGGCAAACGGCCGGAAGCCGCCGTGCAGCGCGATGCCGGTCTGGATGGCGACCATCGCGAACTCGCGCACGCCGTAGTGCAGGTAGTTGCCGCCGGCCGCTGCCTTCTCGACGGAGCGGCAGCCGGTCCACTGCGTCAGGTTGGACGGCGCCAGGTCGGCCGAGCCGCCCAGCAGCTCGGGCAGCGCGGGCGCCAGCCGGTTGATGCTGTTCTGCGAGGCCTTGCGGGACGCGATGGTCTCGGCCTTGGCGACGGTGGCGGCCAGGTCGGCGGCACTGCGGGTTGCGAAATCGGCCGGCAGCTCGCCGCGCAGGCGGCGCTTGAACTCGGCGGCGCGCTCGGCGGGCAGGCCGGCGACGACGGCCTCCCACTCGCGCTGCGCGGCGGCGCCGCGTGCACGGGCGTCCAGCGGCGCGCGGGCGGTGTCGGGCACGACGAAGGGCGCATGCGGCCAGTTCAGCGCCTCGCGCACGGCCGCCACCTCCGCCGCGCCCAGCGGCGCGCCGTGCACGTCGTGGCCGCCGGCCTTGTTGGGCGAGCCCTTGCCGATGACGGTGCGGGCGCAGATCAGCGTGGGCTTGCCGACGTCTTGGGTGGCCGTGTCCAGTGCTGCGGCTATGGCCGCGAAGTCATGGCCGTCCACATCGCGGATGACGCGCCAGCCATAGGCCTCGAAGCGGGCCGGCGTGTCGTCGTTGAACCAGCCTTCCACATGGCCGTCGATGGAGATGCCGTTGTCGTCGTAGATGACGACGAGCTTGCCCAGGCCCCAGGTGCCGGCCAGCGAGCAGGCCTCGTGCGAGATGCCTTCCATCAGGCAGCCGTCGCCGCAGAAGACGAAGGTGCGGTGATCGACGACGCGGTGCTCGGGCGTGTTGAACTCGGAGGCCAGCAGCTGCTCGGCCAGCGCCATGCCCACCGCATTGGCCAGGCCCTGGCCCAGCGGGCCGGTGGTCGTCTCGACGCCGGGCGTCAGGCCCACCTCGGGATGGCCGGGCGTTTTGCTGTGCAGCTGGCGGAAGGCCTTCAGTTCTTCGATGGGCAGGTCGTAGCCGCTGAGGTGCAGCAGCCCGTACAGCAGCATGGAGCCGTGGCCGTTGGACAGCACGAAGCGGTCGCGGCTGGGCCAGGTCGGGTCGGCCGGGTTGTGGCGCAGATGGCGGCTCCACAGCACGGCGGCGAGGTCGGCCATGCCCATGGGCATGCCAGGGTGGCCGGAGTTGGCCTGCTGCACGGCGTCGATCGCCAGCATGCGCAGCGCGTTGGCGGCGAGGGTCAGATCGTGTTGCATGTCAGCCTTGCAGGGAGCGGATCAGCTGCTCCAGGGTTTCGGTGTCGGCGATGAACTGCTTGATGCCGTCGCCCAGCTTCTCGCTCGCCATCGCGTCGGCGGCCAGTGCGGCGTTGAATTCGGACTCGGTCAGCGCCGCCGGTGAGGCTTCAATGCGGCCGTCGTGCGACAGGCGGCGCTCGACCGGCGTGCTTGCTGCGGCCAGCTCGGCCAGCAGATTGGGGCTGATGGTCATCAGGTCGCAGCCGGCCAGCGCAATGATCTGGCCGCTGTTGCGAAAGCTGGCGGCCATCACCTCGGTCTTGATGCCGTGGCGCTTGTAGTGCCTGTAGATCTCGACGACGGAGCGCACGCCGGGATCGTTGGGGCCGGCCATCGCGGCCTCGTCCCAGCTCGTGCCGGCGGTCTTCTTGAACCAGTCGTAGATGCGGCCGACGAATGGCGAGATCAGCTGCACGCCGGCATCGGCGCAGGCCCTGGCCTGGGCCAGGCAGAACAGCAGCGTCAGGTTGGTGCGGATGCCCTGCCGCTCCAGCTCGCGGGCGGCCTGGATGCCTGCCCACGTGGAGGCCAGCTTGATGAGCACGCGCTCGCGCGGGATGTTGGCGGCGGCATAGAGCTGGATGAGGCGGCGGGCCGTGGTGACGGAGCCTGCCGTGTCGTGCGACAGGCGTGGGTCGATCTCGGTGGAGACCCGGCCCGGCACGACCTTCAGGATCTCCACGCCGAAGGCGACGAGCAGGTGCTCGGCCACGGCGGTGACGCTGGCGCCCGGGTGGGCGGCCACCGCCTGCTCCAGCAGCGCGCGGTAGCGGGGCTGCTGCACGGCCTTGAGCACGAGGGAGGGGTTGGTCGTTGCGTCCTGCGGCGTGAATTGCGCGAGCTGGTCGAAGTCGCCGGTATCGGCGACGACGGTGGTGTGTTGGCGGAGCTGGTCGAGGCTGTTCATGTTTCGGGCAAAGCGCGGCCCTGCCGTCCGAGGACAGCATGAGCCGGTAGGGCTGAAGAGCGGGGTTAGCTGAACTCGCTGCGCAGCGCTTGGTAGAGGCGCTGGAAGCGTTCGAAGCGAGGCTGCAGTGCGGCAGCCAGTGCGAGATCAGGTTCGGCGACGCGGGCGATGTCGGGCGTGCGGCAGACCTCGTCCACCGTACCGCCGGTGGCCAGCCAGGCCAGGCGCGCGGCGCCCAGGGCGCCACCGGCCTCGGCGCCCACGCCGTTGACCAGGCGCACGTTCAGCAGCGACGCGAGCAGCTTCGCCCACCATTCGCTGCGCGCACCGCCGCCGACGAGCCAGAGTTGTTCGGCGTTGCCGCCGCCGGCCTGCAGCGCCTGCCAGCCGTCCAGCAGCGCAAAGCCGACGCCTTCCAGCACGGCATAGCCCATCTCGGCGGCGCCATGCTCATGCGTGAGGCCAAAGAACACGCCCTTGGCGTTGGCATTGTTGTGCGGCGTGCGTTCGCCGCTGAGGTAGGGCAGGAAGATCGGTGCCTGGTCGCGCTGCGTGGGTGGGAGCGCAGCCGCCTTGGCGATGAGGTCGGCCTCGCCGCCGGGCATGCCCAGCATCAGCGTGGCCCAGCGCAGCGCGCTGGCGGCGCTGAGGATGACGCTCATCTGGTGCCAGGTGTCGGGCAGCGCATGGCAGAAGGCATGCACCGCGCGGGCCGGGTTGGGGCTGAACGCCTCGTTGCACAGGAAGATGACGCCGCTGGTGCCCAGCGACAGGAAGCCGTCGCCGGGCTTCACGACGCCCATGCCGACGGCGCTGGCGGCGTTGTCGCCACCGCCACCGGCGATGGGGATGCCGGCGGGTACGCCCCAGCGCTGGGCCAGCTCGGGCTTCAGCGTGGCGCTGGCTGCGCTGCCCTCGACGAGGCGGGGCATGTGGGATTCGTTGAGGCCGCTCAGTTCCAGCGCGACGGGCGACCAGCAGCGCTGGGCGACGTCCAGCCACAGCGTGCCGGCGGCGTCGCTCATCTCGCTGAAGAACTCGCCGCTCAGCTCGAAGCGCAGCCAGTCCTTGGGCAGCAGCACCTTCGCCACCTTGGCGAAGAGCTCGGGTTCGTGCTGGCGCATCCACGCCAGCTTGGGTGCCGTGAAGCCCGGCATCGCGAGGTTGCCGGTGATGGCCGGCAGCTCGGGGCAGGCGGCCATCATCTGCTCGCACTGCGGGCCGCTGCGGCCGTCGTTCCACAGGATGGCCGGGCGCAACACCTGGTTGGCTGCGTCCAGCGTCACGGCGCCGTGCATCTGGCCCGACAGGCCGATGCCGCGCACCTGCGCCAGCGCAGCGCCGTGTTGAGCCTTCAGCGTGGCCATGCCCTGGTCGAGAGCTGCCCACCACGCGGCGGGGTCTTGCTCACTCCACAGCGGCTGCGGCCGCTGCACAGTGAGCGCCACGCCGGTGGTGGCAACGATGGTGTGCTGCTCGTCGAGCAGCAGCAGCTTGATCTCGGAAGTGCCGAGGTCGATACCGAGGAACATGGCCAGCTGGGTCCCGATCAGACGAAGTTGTTGACGATGTTCTCGAGACGCTCTTGGCGGCCGGAACGCGGCTGCGGCGAGATGTCTTGCGCGTGGACCAGGCCAGCCAGATCGTCGAGGCTCGCGCCGCCCGTGATCTTCTTGCCCAGGTCACCGTTCCAGCCGGCGTAGCGCTCGCTGACGGCCTTCTCCAGCTGACCGCTCTCGTACAGCGCGGCGGCGGCCAGGAAGGCGCGGGCCATCGTGTCCATGCCGCCGATGTGGCCTTCCAGTTGGTCGATGGGGTCGATGGACTGGCGGCGCACCTTGGCGTCGAAGTTGGTGCCGCCGGTGGTGTAGCCGCCGTGGCGGATCATCTCCAGCATCGCGGGCACCAGTTGCACGTGGTTGTTGGGGAATTGGTCGGTGTCCCAGCCCAGCTGCTCGTCGCCGCGGTTGGCGTCCAGCGAGCCGAAGATACCCAGCGCGCAGGCGGTGGCGACTTCATGCTCGAAGCTGTGGCCGGCCAGGGTGGCGTGGTTGACTTCGATGTTGACCTTGACTTCCTTCTCCAGGCCGTAGGTCTTCAGGAAACCGTAGACCGTGGCGCTGTCGTAGTCGTACTGGTGCTTGGTGGGCTCTTGCGGCTTGGGCTCGATGAGGATGGTGCCCTTGAAGCCGATCTTGTGCTTGTGCTCGACGACGGAGGTCAGGAAGCGGCCGTACTGGGCCAGCTCGCGCTTGAGGTCGGTATTCAGCAGCGTCTCGTAGCCTTCACGGCCGCCCCACAGCACGTAGTTGGCGCCGTTCAGGCGGTTGGTCCACTCCAGCACATGCTTCACCTGCGCGGCGGCGTAGGCGTAGACCTCTGGATCGGGGTTGGTGGCCGCGCCGCTCATGAAGCGGCCGTGCGAGAACAGGTTGGCCGTGCCCCACAGCAGCTGGACCTTGCCGTCCTGCATCTTCTTGGCGGCGGCTTCGAGCAGGCCGTCCAGGATGCGGTTGGACTCGGCGAGGTTGGCGCCTTCGGGGGCCACGTCGCGGTCATGGAAGCACCAGTAGGGCAGGCCCAGCTTGCCGAAGAAGTCGAACGCGGCGTCCAGCTTCATGTAGGCGGCCTTGACCGGGTCGGCCTCGTTGAACCACGAGCGCTGGAACACGGTGTTGCCCAGGCCGAAGACGTCCTCGCCCTTCCAGCAGAAGTTGTGCCAGTAGCAGACGGCCGGGCGCAGGTGCTCGGCGAGCGTCTTGCCCAGCACGACGCGGTTGGCGTCGTACCAGCGGTAGGCCAGCGGGTTGGTGGATTGCGGGCCTTCGTACTTGACGACGGGGAGATCGGAATAGGCGGTGCTCATGGCGAGGTCCTTACTGCGGGAAATGGGTTGTGAAGAAGAAAGAGAAGCTCAGGCGGTGGCGGGCACGGCGCTGGTGCCGCCCGTCGTGTCTTTGCCGTCGCCGGCGTGCGCCTTGCGGCGGCGCTGGTCGAGTTCGTCGGCCATGCGCAAGGTGGTTTCCTTGTCCAGCTTGTTGGCCAGCAGGCACACGGTGCAGGCGGCGAACAGCGCACCCACGACGAAGCTGGACGCGACGCGGTAGCCCTCGATGGCGCCCGGCGCCGTGGGGGCGTGCGTGTCGTAGCCGAAGAAGCCGGCCAGCAGCCAAAGCAGGCTGGCCGAGCCCAGCGCCAGGCCGGCCTTCAGCGAGAAGCCGATGGTGGCGAACACCATGCCGGTGAAGCGCCGGCCGGTCTGCCATTCGGAGTAGTCGGCCGCGTCGGCGTACATGGACCACATGACGGCCACGGTCGGCGCGTAGACGATGGCGCTCAGGATGTGCAGGCCCAGCATGGCCCACACGGCGTCGGGCGGCAGCAGGTACATCGCGCAGGCGGTCAGCGCGCACAGGCCGAAACACCAGATGCCGATGGCGCGCCGGCCGTAGCGGGCCGACAAGCCCATGGACAGCATGATGACGACGATGGTGGTCGCCGTGCCGGCCATGTTGATGATGCTGTTGAACACGTCGGCCACGTTGGAGCTGGCCAGCTGGTCGCGCGTGCCGTGCACGATGTAGCCCAGGCTGTCGGCCAGGCTGCCGGTGCTGGCGGCGTCCGGCGTGGTCAGGCCCAAGGCGGCGACGAAGTCGAACATCGCGGCCTTGTCGGCGTAGTGGTGGTAGTAGTTGTAGTGGGCGCCGCCGCGCAGCGCCAGCATGCCGAACTGGAACAGCGTGTACAGCACCAGCGCGATCCAGGGGCCGTTCTTCAGCAGGTCGGAGAAATCCTGCTTGGGCGAGGACTTGGTTTCGACGATGGGCTTGATGCGCTCCTTGGTCGTGAAGAAGGTGACGAGGAACAGCACCAGGCAGGCGACGGCCCAGATGCTCATCGTCATCTGCCAGCCGTGGGCGCGGTCGGCACCCTGCGCGAACTTGGCCACCAGCGGCAGCGTGAGGCCGCCCACGGCGAACTGCGCGACGTTGACGGACACGAAGCGGAACGAGTTCAGCTTGGTGCGCTCGTTCAGGTCGCCGGTCATCACGCCGCTCATCGCCGAGTAGGGCATGTTGTTCATGCTGTACAGCGTCATCAACAGCGTGTTGGTGATGCCCGCATACGCGATGACCATGCCGGTGCTCCAGCCCCACGCCGGGTCCGGCGCCGTGTAGGCCAGCACCATGACGACGGCCCAGGGCACGGACGTCCACAGCACCCAGGGGCGGAACTTGCCCCAGCGCGTGTTGGTGCGGTCGGCCAGCACGCCCATGACGGGGTCGAAGATCGCGTCCCACAGGCGCGGCCACAGCAGGATGGCCGCGGCCGTGTTGGCGCTGAGGCCGAACACGTCCGTGTAGAAGTTCAGCTGGAACAGGATCATCGACATGAAGACCAGATTGGCCGCGGCGTCGCCGCAGCTGTATCCGGCCTTCTCGATGAAGGACAGGGGCTGGTGGGTGGTCATGCTTGTCTCGTGTCGTTGTTGTTGTGGCCGGCGGTCGGTGCCGCTCAGTCCTTGACCTGATAGCTGAGGTAGTCGAAGTCGGCATGCTTGCGTGTGCCGGCCAGGTCCTGGCAGGCGATGCCGACGAAGTTGCCGGTGAAGCCGAAGCTGCTGGCAAAGCCGTTGACGAAGCGGGTCGCGAACTCGTCGCTGAGCATGGCGGTGTCCAGCGCCGGGCCCACGGCCTTCCAGGCGTCGCTGCCCTGGCGCACGTAGAAGCGGTAGTGGTCGTGGCTGAACTCCAGCGCCAGGTCCACCGGGCCGGCCTTCAGCGGCACCGGTGCGGCGACGCCGGCGATGGCCGCATCGCGGTTCACGGTCAGGCAGACGACGCGTTCGTTGCTGTCCAGGTCGCGCGTCACGTGCAGGTAGGCGTGGTTGCGGGTGTTGTAGTACGCGACCAGGCCGGCCATCTGGTGGAAGTTCTCGGGCTCGAAGTCGACGCGAGTCTCGATGCGGCAGTTGAAGTGCTGCTGGCGGCGTGCGACCAGGCTCTGGTCGAACAGGCTCATCAGCGACTCGCGGCCCACCAGGCGCAGGTGGCCGGGGCGGGCGGTCAGCGAGGCCCAGCTGTCGTCGAAGGGCTTGCGCAGCGAGTTCAGATGGCCGTTGAACACCGGCGTGTCGAAGTCGTCGCGTGCGGGCTCGGCGGGGAAGGGGTGGGGCGCCAGGTCGGGCAGGTCCACCTTGAGGCTGGGTGCCGGGCCGCCGACGACCTCGGGCCAGTCGTCATCGCGCCAGCGGATGCGCTGGATGGCGGTCTCGCGGCCCAGCGGGCAATGCAGGCCTTCGTAGCCGCCGGCCGGGTTGTTCTTGGCGGCGTTGGGGCCGGTCCATTCCAGTGGGCGGCCGCACAGATGAGCCAGGAACCATTCGCCCGACGCCGTCTCGACGAGGCTGGCGTGGCCGGCGCGTTGCAGGCCGTCGGTGGGCTTCTGCCAGGCGGTCAGCAGCGGGTTGCCGGGCAGCGTCTCGTAAGGGCCGTCGATGCTGCGCGAGCGGGCCAGCGTCACCGCGTGCTCGTAGAAGGTGCCGCCTTCGGCCGTCAGCAGGTAGTACCAGCCGTTGCGGCGATAGATGTGCGGGCCTTCGACGACGCCCAGCTCGGTGCCGGCGTAGATGTTCTTGATCGGGCCGACCAGCTTCTTCGCGGCATGGTCGTACTCCTGCAGCAGGATGCCGTTGAAGTGGTTCTTGCCGGGCACGTGCGTCCACTGCTGGTTGACGAGCCAGTGGCGACCGTCCGCGTCGTGGAACAGGCTGGGATCGAAGCCCGAGCTGTTCAGGTAGATGGGATCGCTCCACGGGCCGTCGATGCTGGGCGCTGTGATCAGGTAGTTGTGCGTGTCCTTGAACGCGCCGATGGTGGAGCGCACGTCGGTGTAGATCATCCAGAACTGGCCGCCCGAGTAGCTCAGGCAGGGCGCCCAGACGCCGGCCGAGTCGGGGTGGCCGGTCAAGTCCAGCTGGCTGGTGCGCGTGCAGGCATAGCTGTGGTGGCGCCAGTTGACGAGATCCTTGGAGTGGTGGATGCGCACGCCCGGCCACCATTCGAACGTGGACGTGGCGATGTAGTAGTCATCGCCGTCCGCACCGGGAACGCGGCAGATGGAGGGGTCGGCATGGAAGCCCGGCAGGATGGGATTGGTGATCATCGTCAGGGGGTCACAGGAAGAAGGGAAGCCGGGCCGCGGTGCGAGCGGCCGGCGTAGGTGAGCAGGGCGCCGATGAGGCCCAGGCCGATGGCGGCCGTCAGTGCCTGGGCGGCGCCGGAGAACTTGGCCGCGGCCACGCAGGCCTGCCAGTTCGCCGTGATGAGCCAGACCAGCACCAGGCCCAGCAGCGCCAGCACGCCGCCGGCCGTCAGCAGGCCGCGGTGGCGGCGCGTCAGGTCCAGGCCGCTGGCCAGGTTCACGCGCTCGAAGCGGCCGCGGAACCACAGCCAGAAGATGGCCAGGCTGGTCAGGTGCATGGCGCCGGCATAGACGAAGGCCCATTGCTGGGTGCCGGTCCATTGCACGGTCAGTGCGGTCAGCAGCGTGATGAACATGCCGCCGATGCCGCCGGCCGTCGCGCCGAGGCCGATGACGGCGCCGGACACCTGGATCGGGAACAGGTCGGTGGCCGAGGTCATCAGGTTGGCTGACCAGGCCTGGTGGCAGGCCGTGGCCAGCGTGATCAGCGCCACGCAGATCGCGAAGCTGTCGGTCCAATAGGCCAGGATGCTGGCGGGCATGCAGGCGGCGAAGATGCCCATGGTCACCATGCGGGCCTGGCCAACCGGCCAGCCGCGCTTGGTGAGGTGGCCCGACAGCCAGCCGCCGAAGATGGAACCCACGCTGGAGCCCAGGTAAATGAGGGCCACGAGGCCGGCGCTCTTCAGCGGGTTCTGGCCGCGCTCGCGTTCCAGGTAGGACGGCAGCCAGAACAGGAAGAACCACCACACCGGGTCGGTCAGCAGCTTGCCGAGCAGGAAGGGCCAGATCTGGCGATAGCGCAGCAGCGCGGTCCAGGGCAGGCGCACCGTCTCGGCCGCGGGCGGCTGGCCGGCGCGAATGTGGGACAGCTCGGCGGCGGACAGCTGCGGGTGCTGCTCCGGCGCGTGGAAGCCGCGCTGCCAGAACACCAGCCACAGCAGGCCGGCCGCGCCGATGGCGATGAAGGCCGATTGCCAGCCGAAGGTCAGCGCCAGCCACACGGTCAGCGGTGACGCGATGATGCCCAGGGCCGTGCCGCTGTTGAACAGCCCCGTGGCCAGCGCGCGCTCCTGCTGCGGGAACCACATCGCCACGGCCTTGATCGCGGCAGGGAAGTGCGCTGCCTCGGCCATGCCCAGCAGAAAGCGCACGATGACGAAGCCCAGCACCGTGGCCACCAGACCGTGCGCGGCCGAGGCCAGCGACCACAGGATGAGCGCGACGGCCAGGCTGCGCTTCACGCCGAAGCGGTCGATGGCCGTGCCGATCAGCGGCGGGAAGGCGGCGTAGGCGGCGGTGAACGCGAACGTGATCCAGCCGTAGTCGGCGTCGGTCAGCGCGAGACCGCCGGCCTCCAGCGGCTGCTGCAGGCTGGTCTTCAGCACCGACAGCGCATTGCGGTCGATGTAGTTGATCGTCGTCGCGATGAACAGCAGCGCGCAGATCCACCAGCGCTGGCGGCCCAGGGCCGCGGCGGTCGCCTGCACCATCACGCGCTCCGGCCGCTACGGCTGGTAGCGCTAGCGATCATGCTCCGGGTAAACCCAGGCCGCAGGGGCGGCGAGGCAGGGGATCCGGACGCTTTCTTGTTGAACACTTTGTCTCCGAGCGAGAGGGCGGCTTGTTGACCGCTGAATGACAGTTGCCGGATGCAAATGTAGCGCTACCATTTGGGTTCGCGCAAGCCGGGGAAATCGCGGACGCGCCCGAGCATCAAAGGAGACGAGATGAAGTTCACAGGCAAGTGGCTGATGGCCGCGCTGCTGGCCGTGCTGCCCGCCTGGGCCGTGGCCGAGGACGGCTACGAGCTGTGGCTGCGCTATCGGCCGCTGCAGGGCCCGGCGCTGGTGCAGTTGCAGGCGGGTGCGAAGAGCATCGTCCGCACCGGGGCGGACTCCCCCACGCTGCAGGCCGCCGTTGCGGAGCTGAAGCGCGGCGTGGCCGGCCTGACCGGACGTGAGCCGGCGCTGACTTCGCGTATCGCGCCGGGCGCGCTGGTGCTGGCGACGGCGGCCAGCGCGCCGGCAGGCCTCGCACTGCCTTGGGCGGAACTGGGCGCTGAAGGCTATGCGCTGCGCCGGCTGAAGCTGCAAGGCGCCGACGTCACCGTCATCGCCGCCAACAGCGACATCGGCCTGCTGTACGGCAGCTATGCGTGGCTGCGCGCCGCGCAGACCGGTGCCGACCTGGCCAGCCTGGACCAGCGCTCCGCGCCCAAGGTCAAGCTGCGCATGCTGAACCACTGGGACAACCTGGACCGCCATGTCGAGCGCGGGTACTCGGGAGCCTCGATCTGGGACTGGTGGAAGCTGCCGGAGATCCTGGACGCGCGCTACACCGACTACGCCCGCGCCAACGCGTCGCTGGGCATCAACGGCACGGTGCTGAACAACGTCAACTCCAAGGCCGATTCGCTGACCGGCCCCTGGCTGGCCAAGGCCGCTGCGCTGGCTGGCGTGTTCCGTCCGTACGGCATCAAGGTCTACCTGTCAGCGCGCTTTTCGGCGCCGGTGGAACTGGGCGGGCTGAAGAAGTCCGACCCACTGGACCCGGCCGTGCGCGCTTGGTGGAGGGCCAAGGCCGACGAGATCTACAAGACCATCCCCGACTTCGGCGGCTTCCTCGTGAAGGCCAACTCCGAAGGCCAGCCCGGCCCGCAGGACTACGGCCGCAACCATGCCGATGGCGCCAACATGCTGGCCGAAGCGCTGGCGCCACACGGCGGCGTCGTGCTGTGGCGGGCCTTCGTCTACGCACCCGAGGCCAAGGACCGCGCTGCCCAGGCCTTCGACGAATTCCAGCCGCTGGACGGCAAGTTCGCGCCCAACGTCATCGTGCAGGTGAAGAACGGCGCCATCGACTTCCAGCCGCGTGAGCCCTTCCACCCGCTGTTCGGCGCCACGCCCAAGACGCCGCTGGCGCTGGAGCTGCAGATCACGAAGGAATACCTGGGCTTCGCGACCCATCTGGTCTACATGGGGCCGCTGTTCGAGGAGGTGCTGAAGGCCGACACCGGCCGCGGCGGCACGGTCGCGCGCGTGGTGGACGGCAGCCTGGCCAGGCACCCGCTGACGGCAGTCGCCGGCGTCGCCAACATCGGCACCGATCGCAACTGGAGCGGCTCGCAGTTCGATCAGGCCAACTGGTACGCCTACGGTCGCATGGCCTGGGACCCGGATCTGACCGCCGCGGCGATCGCGCGTGACTGGGCCGCACAGACCTTCTCGACCCGGCCCGCCGCGCGCGATGCCATCGTCGACCTGATGCTGGCGTCGCGCGAGGCGGTGGTCGACTACATGACGCCGCTGGGGCTGCACCATCTGATGGGCACGGGCCACCACTACGGCCCGGCGCCCTGGGTGGACAACCTGGAACGCGCCGACTGGAACCCGACCTACTTCCATCGCGCGGCCAAGGATGGCATCGGCTTCGACCGCACCGCCAAGGGCAGCAACGCCGTGGCGCAGTACGCGCCGTCCGTCGCGCGGCTGTGGGCCGATCCGCGCAGCACGCCGCCCGAGCTGCTGCTGTGGTTCCACCGCTTGCCGTGGGATCACGCGATGCCGTCGGGCCGCACGCTGTGGGCCGAACTGGTGGCGCGCTACGACCGCGGCGTCGCGACCGTGGCCGACATGCGCCGCCGCTGGGCCGCGCTGGGGCCTCACATCGACGCCGGCCGCCACGCCGAGGTCAGCGCTTACCTGGCCCAGCAGGAGCGTGAGGCGCGCTGGTGGCGCGATGCTTGCATCGCCTATTTCCAATCGGTCTCCGGCCTGTCGCTGCCGGCCGGTGCGCGCCCGCCCGAGCGCAGCCTGGACGACTACAAGGCCCAGCGCTTTCCCTATGCCCCAGGGAAGGGCTGAAAGCTTGATGGAAAATCGCCGCTCTCCAAGAACAATGAACTCTCGAGGTGCAGATTGAAGCCAAACGCGCGCCAGGGGCGTAGCACCAAGGTCGCCACCATTGCCGACGTGGCCAGCCTCGCTGGCGTGTCGCCCATGACGGTGTCGCGTGTGGTCAACGGTGAACTGAATGTCAGGCCCGGCACGCGCGAGAAGGTGCAGGCCGCAATCGCGGCGCTGAACTACCTGCCCAACCAGGCCGCGCGCCGGCTGGCGGGGTCGGAGCCCATCCGCATCGGCATGCTGTACATCGACCCCAGCGCCGGCTACCTCAACGAGTTCCTGATCGGCCTGCTGAACAAGAGCAGTCTCAGCCATGTGCAGCTCATCGTGCAGCGCTGCGACGCCGCGCGCGAGGGCGAGGAGAAGCCGGTGGCCGAGATGATCGCCAATGGCATCGACGGCCTCATCCTGCCGCCGCCCTTCTGCGATTCCCAGCCGCTGCTGAAACTGGTCACCGAGACCGACACGCCGGCCGTGGCCGTGTCGGCCGGCCAGCCGCCCGAGGACGTCTGCGCGGTCGGCATCGACGACTTCCAGGCCGCCTACGAGATGACGCAGCATCTGCTGAACCTGGGCCACCACCGCCTGGGTTTCATCATCGGCGACCCCTACCAGCGCAGCAGCTCGCGCCGCCTCGCCGGTTTCCACGCGGCCATGACCGACGCGGGCCTGAACATCGAGGAAGAGGAAGTCGTCGCGCAGGGCATGTTCACCTACCGCTCGGGCCTGGACGCGGCGGAGCAGTTGTTGTCGCAGGAGCAGCGCCCCACGGCCATCTTCGCCAGCAACGACGACATGGCCGCGGCCACGGTGGCCATTGCCCACCGCATGGGGCTGGACGTGCCCAGCGACCTGACCGTCGTGGGTTTCGACGACGCCCCCCTGGCCACCACCATCTGGCCCGAATTGACCACCGTGCGCCAGCCCATCATGGAGATGGCCGGCGCCGCGGTGGACCTGCTGGTGCGCCACATCCGCGCGCGCCGCGCCGGCGAGCCCTTGCCCTGCGAGCATGTGCTCAAGGATTTCGAGTTGATCCGCCGCCAGTCTGACGCTGCGCCGCGGCTGCGCCCCCCCATGCGCCGCTGAGCGGCGCTCCCGTCAAGGCCCAATGTCGGGCCGGAGAACCACATGGAATCACTGACCGGCCTGCGCTTCAAGCGCCTGCTGTTGACCGGCGCCGCCGGTGCCCTGGGCCGCATGCTGCGCCCGCGCATGAAGCGCTACTGCGAGACGCTGCGCGTCTCCGACCTCGCCGCGATGGACCCCGCCGGTGACGGCGAGGAAGTCGTCGTCGCGCCGCTGGAGGACGAGGCCGCGATGTACGCGCTGCTGGACGGCGTCGACGCCGTGCTGCACTTCGGCGGCGTGTCCATCGAGAAGCCCTTCAGCACGGTGCTGCCGGCCAACATCGTGGGTGCCTACAACCTGTACGAGGCCGCGCGCCGGCGCGGCACCAAGCGCATCGTCTTCGCCAGCTCCAACCACGTGACCGGCTTCTACAGCCAGGGCGAGACCATTCCCGCCCACGTCGTGCCGCGGCCCGACAGCTTCTACGGGCTGTCCAAGGCCTTTGGCGAGAACCTGGCGCAGTTCTATTTCGACCGCCATGGGCTGGAGACGGTGACCCTGCGCATCGGTTCCTGCCTGCCCCAGCCGTCGGACCGACGCCAGCTGTCCAGCTGGCTCAGTCATGACGACATGGAGCGGCTGCTGGTGGCGGCGCTGACCGCGCCGGTGGTGGGCCACAGCATCGTCTACGGCGCCAGCGACAACCGCACGACCTGGTGGGACAACTCGCAAGGCAAGCACGTGGGCTACCGCCCGCAGGACAGCTCCGAGCCCTGGCGTGCCGAGGTCGAGGCACGGCAACCGCACGTGGACCCCAAGCGACCCGAGGCTCGCTACCAGGGCGGCATGTTCGTCCTGGAGGGGCCGTTCCCGTTCGCCGGCCAGGAGTGAGCATGAGTCATCACGAGCGCGGCCCGTCCATCCCCTTCCAGCCCGCCTCGCGCTTGCCCGATGCGGCCTTCGAGATCCTCGCGCCGGAAGGCCGCGAGCTGCGGCTGTTCTCCGCCGGTGTGGAGCAGCTGGCCACTGGCCTGCAGTGGGCCGAAGGCCCGGTGTGGTTCGGCGATGGCCGCTACCTGCTGGTATCCGACATCCCCAATGACCGCATCCTGCGCTGGGACGATTGCAGCGGCGCGGTCAGCGTGTTCCGCCAGCCGGCCGGCAACGCCAACGGCCATGCGCGTGACGCGCAGGGCCGGCTGGTCAGCTGTGAGCATCTGGGCCGGCGCATCACGCGCACGGAGTTCGACGGCCGCATCACCGTGCTGGCCGACCGTTATGACGGCAAGCCGCTGAACTCGCCCAACGACATCACCTGCGGGCCCGACGGCAGCATCTGGTTCACGGACCCCGAGTTCGGCATCGCCAGCGACTGGGAGGGCCTGCGCGCCACGCCCGAGCAGCCGCATGGCGTCTACCGCATCGATGCCATCACGGGCGAGTTGCAGCGCGTCATCGCCGACCTCGCTGGCCCCAACGGCCTGGCCTTCACGCCGGACGGCAAGCGACTGCTGGTGGTGGAGAGCCGCGCGCAGCCCAACCGGCTGATCTGGTCGTACGCCGTCGGCGGCGTGGCGGTCAGCGACAAGCGCCTGCTGATCGACGCCGAAGGCCCGGGCGCCTTCGACGGCATCGCGCTGGACACGCAGGGCCGCATCTGGTGCGGCTTCGGCGGCGGCGGTCAACCGGGCGTGGACCCGGCACTGCTGGACGGCGTGCGCGTGTACTCGCCCGAGGGCAAAGCGCTGGCGCACATCCACCTGCCCGAGCGCTGCGCGAACCTGTGCTTCGGCGGCGCCAAGAACAACCGCCTGTTCATGGCCAGCAGCCACTCGCTGTATGCGCTGTACGTGAACGCCCGCGGGTTCGTGCGCTGATGGCGGCCGGCATCACCGTGCGCGACTACGGTCGCCTGCCGGACGGCCGCGCCGTCCACGAATACCGGCTCGACAACGGCCGCGGCCTGGTGCTGACGGCGCTGGACTGGGGCGGCATCGTCACCGGCCTGTGGCTGCCAGACCTGGCCGACAGCGTCGTGCTGGGTCTGCGTGACCTGGACGCCTATCTGAGCGGCGCCGGCTCGCACCTTGGCGTCATCGCCGGGCGCTACGCCAACCGCATTGCCAAGGGCAGCTTCGAGCTGGACGGCGAGCGCTTCACGCTGACGCCCAACGACGGCGCGAACTGCCTGCACGGCGGGCCGGCCGGCTTTGGCGCGTCGTTGTGGCAAGGCCAGCCGCAGCCGGTCGCGGCCGACGGCAGCGTCAGCCTGTTGCTGGAGCGCCTGAGCCCCAACGGCGAGATGGGCTTCCCCGGCACCATGCACGTGGCCGTGCGCTACACGCTGGGCGCCGACATGAGCTGGCGCGTGGACTACGAGGCCACCACCGACCGGCCCACCGTCGTCAACCTCACGTCGCACGCCTACTTCAACCTGGGCGGCGCCGAATCGGGCTCGGCGCTGGAGCACCGGCTCACGCTGCCGGCCAGCCGCTACACGGTACCCGACTCCACCGGCATCCCGCTGGGCCATGCGAGCGTGGACGGCACGCCGTTCGACTTCCGCCGAGAGCGTGTGGTCGGCCGCGACGTGGGCTACGACCACAACTGGCTGCTGGACGGGCCGTTGAACGGCGAGCTGCGGCCGGCGGCTCAGCTGCGCGACCCGGCCTCCGGCCGCAGCATGGCGATGTGGACCACCGAGCCGGCGATCCAGTTCTACGCCGGCACGTGGATGGACGGCTCGCTGACCAGCCCGGGCGGGCGACACTATCTGCGCGGTGCCGGGCTTTGCCTGGAAACGCAGCACAGCCCGGACTCACCCAACCGCCCCGTGGGTGACGACTGGCCCAGCACGGTGTTGCGGCCGGGCGAGGTGTTCAGGTCATCGACGCTGCATCGTTTCGGCGGGTGAGCGTCAGCTGTCGAGGCGTTGCAAAGCCTCGGTGATCTCGCCCACGCTGCCGGGCCGCACCACGCGCGCCACCTCGCGCCCGTCCTGCAGCATCACCAGCGTGGGCCACAGCTTCACGCCGAAGGAGCGGCCCAGCGGCTTGCCGCGGCCATCCTCGATCTTCAGATGCTGCTGTGGCGGGCGTGCGGCCAGCGCATCCGCAATGTTCGACTGCGCGCCCTGGCAGATGCTGCACCAGTTGGCGCCGAACTCGATGACCGCGCTGCCGCGCATCGCGTCGACGTCGGTGCGGCTGGGGGCATCGTCGGAGTACGGTGTGAAGGCGTTCATGGGCTGTCCTGTGGTCTCGGATGAGGGGACGCGGCAAATGCGATGCCAGGCCGTCGCGTCAGACGATGAGGAAATCGGGGTGGCGCTTGTGGATCTCGTCCACCGACGCGAGCGTGCCGGACAGGTGATCGCGCACGGCATGCTGGGCGGCGTCCGCGTCCCGCGACGCGATGGCCGTCAGGATGGCCAGGTGCGCGGCCAGCGTCGATTCGGTCTTGCCGACGGTGGGGATGTGCAGCAGCCGCAGTCGGTCCACATGGCCGGACATGCGTACCACCACCGCCCACAGCCGCGGCAGGCCAGCCGCGACGTACATCAGCCGGTGGAACTCCTTGTCGGCGGCGATGAAGCCGATGAAGTCCTTCCTGGCCGCGAGATCCGCCTGCCGCTCGAGCTGTGTGCGCAAGTCAGCGATGAAGGTGTCGTCATGCGTGACGGCCAGTTGGCGGGCGATCTCGATCTCGATGGAGCGGCGCAGGTAGTGCGCTTCGCGGGCGGCCGGCACGTCGATGCGGCTGACCTGCGTCGTGTACTGCGCCCGTATGATGACCAGGCCCTCTTCGCTGAGGCGGATGAGCGCGTCGCGCACGGGCGTCTGGCTGACGCCAAACTGCTGTGCGAGTTCGGCGCGGTCCAGCGCGATGCCGGGTGCCAGTTCCATCGAGATGATGGCGGCGCGAAGGGCCTCGACGACCTGGGGCGCTGCGTGACGGGTGGGATCTAGCGTGAAGTTCATTTGACGTGACTCGGCATCCACTGACGCCCTAATGCACTAGCACTTTATCGCTCGCGGATTCAAAAAAACGGCGGCTCCGCACGAGGCGGGCCGCCGCAACAGACGGGACGCCCACCAGCCCGGGCGTCCGACCAGAGACTCAGGGCGGCAGGCGTTGCCTGCCGAGATGCCGGAGCAGCGCGCCGACGCCATACGTCCACGGCGGGATGGCATCGCTGCGCTGCACGGTGTTGACGAGGGCGCCGAGCGCGGGGCTGGCGATGGTGACGACGTCGCCCAGGTGGTGCGTGAAGCCGGCCCCCGGCGCGCCGCGGTCCTGGATGGGCGAGAACATCGTGCCCAGGAACAGCATGAAGCCGTCGGGGTACTGGTGATGCGGCCCGCAGGCCTGGCGCACCAGGTCCAGCGGGTCGCGGCTGATCTCCTGCATGCGGCTGACGCCGTCCAGCACGAAGCCGTCGTCCGCGCCTGCTATGCGCAGGCTAACGGTGGCGGCGCGCACGGTGTCCAGCGTGAACTCGCCGTCGAACAGGCGGATGAAGGGGCCGATGGCGCAGGAGCCGTTGTTGTCCTTGGCCTTGCCCAGCAGCAGCGCGCTGCGGCCCTCGATGTCGCGCAGATTCACGTCGTTGCCCAGCGTGGCACCGACGACTTCCGCGCGGCCGTTCACGGCCAGCACGACCTCGGGTTCCGGATTGTTCCACTGCGAGTCGCGGTGCAGGCCCACGGCATCGCCGAAGCCCACCGCCGACATCGGCTGCGCCTTCGTGAAGACCTCGGCATCCGGCCCCAGGCCGACCTCCAGATAGGGCGACCAGGCGCCGCGCGCGATGAATTCGGCCTTGAGCCGCTGCGCTGTCGCCGAGCCGGGACGGATGCTGGCCAGGTCGGTGCCCAGCGTGGCGGTCAAGGATTGGCGCAGATCATGAGCGCGCGCGGCATTGCCGCCGGCCTGCGCTTCGATGACGCGCTCCAGCAGGCTGACCGCGAAGGTCACGCCGCAGGCCTTGATGGCCTGCAGGTCGCAGGGGGCCAGCAGGCGGGGCAGGGCGGGGTCGGGTGATGCGGCGAGGGCATTGGCGAGCACGGCCCGCACCGGTGCCAGCGGGGCTGCCAGCGCGTGGCGGGCGACGTCCACCACATCGGGCCGGTCCAGCAGTTCGGCCAGCGTTGCCGCATGGGCGGAGAGGTCGACAAGCTCGTAACCCCGCACGGCCACCAGCGCCGGGCCGGCGAGATCGGTCCGCCACGCGCGGCCCACCAGGACTGCGCTGTCCGAGTCGGTCGGCAGGCCCAGCGGCGCGGATGAGTTGCGGTGTTGCATCTTTCAGGTGCGGGTGGATGAGCAACATTGTGAGCGCTACCTGAGTGAATGCCAAGTCGTTGCTTGCCCTAGGGAATTGCCACAATTTGCACTAATACATTAGTACACACCCTTGTTGACTCCGTGAGTCTGGTCGCCGTAAATTGAAAATGTGCGCGCTACCATTTGCGAATCAAGGCTTGTTAAGCCCGTGCACACGGGCTCAGAACCAAAGAGGAGACAGAGATGAACACGACCCCTTCACGACCGAACCGCCGCGTTCGATCCACGCGCCTGGCGCTGGGCACCGCGCTGCTGGCCGGTCTGATCGCCCAGGCCTATGCGCAGACCCCCGCGCAACCGGCCAACCCGCAGCAGCTGGACACCGTGGTCGTCACCGGCATCCGCGCGTCGCTGGAAAGCTCGGCCAACGCCAAGAAGAACGCGGTCGGCTTCATCGACGCGATCACGGCCGAGGACATGGGCAAGTTCCCGGACAGCAACATCGCCGAGTCCATCGCCCGCATCCCCGGCGTCACGATGACGCGTGAAATCACCGGCGAGGGCCTGCAGATCCAGATCCGCGGCCTGGGCACCAACTTCACCCGCATCCTGCTGAACGGCGCGCCGGTCGCGTCCGCCTCCACGGGCCGCACGGACACCGGCAGCGCCAACCGCGAAGTCGACATGGACTTCCTGCCGGGCGAGCTGTTCAGCCGCGTCAGCGTCATCAAGAGCCCGACCGCATCCATCCTGGAAGGCGGCGCCGCCGGTGTCGTGGACATGCGCAGCGCGCGCCCCTTCGACCGCAAGGGCTTCCGCACCGCCTTCACGCTGACCGGCACGAAGAACGAGCAGGCCGACAAGTACGGCAACCGCGGCTCGGCGCTCATCAGCAACACCTGGGACAACACCTTCGGCGTGCTGGCCGGCGTGGCCTGGTCCAGCAACAAGGTCAAGACCACGGGATTCGAATCCATCGGCTGGACCAACGCCAACCTGTCCGCCACGCAGGGCGCCAGCCTGGGCGCGGCGCGCAACAGCACCGGCGGCGGCAACTGGACCATCCCGGGCACCGTGCCCACCGGCGCCGGCAACGGCCTGAACGCCGGCGACACCATCAATGAAGCCTTCCTGCTGGCCAAGAACCCAGGCCTGACCACGCAGCAACTCGACAACGCCATCATCCCGCGCCTGGGCCGCGCGATGGTGGCCGAGGGCAGCCGCGATCGCCAGAACGCCATCCTGTCGCTGGAGGCGCGCCCCAACGCGTCGACCAAATACTTCCTGGACCTGATCTACGGCCACAAGAAGAACGAGTTCGAGCGCGTCGACATGAACTGGGTGGGCCGCAACGGCTCGTCCATCCCGCTGAACATGACGGTCGACAAGACCGACTGCGCCAACGGCTGCACGGTCACCAAGGGCACGTTCGCGAACTCGCAGTACTTCCTGGAGTACCGCCCGTACACCGAGGAGACGAAGTTCCACAGCGTCAACCCCGGCATCAACCTGAAGCTCAGCGACACGGTCAGCCTGGACGTGCAGGCCAACTTCACGAAGAGCAACTTCCACCGCCAGTCGCCCACGGTGCTGTTCCAGACCGTGCTGGGCTCGGGCCTGACGACTGAGTACGACAACACCAGCGGCGTGCCCAAGCTGACCGCCGTCAGCGCGGACGGCAACAAGAACCTGCTGAACACGCCCAGCGCCTTCGGCTGGAACGGCGGCCGCCTCAACCAGCAGGACGAGCTGCGCGAGATCCGCACCAGCGGCCTGCGCGCCAGCATGGATGTCGATACCGGCATCTTCGACGTCAAGTTCGGTGGCGCGCATGACAGCGTTGCCCGCCGCATCCGCACGCTGGACAACAGCGGCTACTGGGAAAACATTGCCTGCCGCCGCAACGTCAACGTCTTCCTGCCCGGCCCCAACACCGTCAACCCCGGCGCCTGCAACGGCGCCGGCGCCGCCGGTGCTGCCGCAAGCACCTATCCGGGCTATGGCACGGGCTTCACCGCCGGCGCCAACCCGGCCGCGCTGCAGTTCCTCGGCTCCACGATCCCGAACTCGGCCGTGCCGGGCTATCTGCGCCCCACGTCCAACGGCTTCGTCACGCTGGACTGGGCCCGCTTCGCGAAGGACTCCGGCTACCAGCAGGCGCGTGACGCGGCGCTGTACGGCACGGCCAACTCCAACAACAACGTGGCGCCCGGCTTCTTCCAGGAGAAGGTGACGTCGGTGTTCGCCGAGGTCAACGGCGACACCACGGTGTTCGGCAACCAGCTGCGCTACAACGCCGGCGCTCGCTACGCGACGACGGAACAGACCTTCGCGTCGCTGACGCTGCCGGCCGACCCGCGCAACGCCTCGCAGAACCTGGCCGACGGTGGCCGCTACCCGGCGGTGCTGACGGAGAGCCTGACCACAACCAGCTACGGCAATTTCCTGCCGTCGGCCAGCGTGGCTTACAACCTGCGCTCCAACCTGCTGGCCCGCGCGTCGATGTCCAAGACCATCACGCGTGCCGATCCCACGCAGCTGCGCGCGCTGGCGCTGAGCTTCACCGACCCCGCGGCGCAGAACGGCCAGCTGACCAACCCCGACCTCAAGCCCTACAAGTCCGACAACATGGACCTGGGCCTGGAGTGGTACACCGGTCGTGAGGGCTACATCGCGCTGGCCTGGTTCCAGAAGGGCATCCAGGGATTCACGGCCAACCGCACGCTGAACCTGACCTTCGCCGACCTGAACACGTACGGCGTCAACTGGACCCAGGGCGGTCTGACCGACACGCAGAAGCAAGGCCTGTACACACGCGCCGGCCTGCCGGTGCCGACCGACCTCGCCGCGCTGCCGACGGCGTCGCAGCTCGCCGCGATCAATGCGCTGGGCGTCACGCTGACGCAGACGCAGAACACGTCCGACGAACTGAAGATCAAGGGCCTGGAGTTCACGGTGCAGCAGCCGCTGGACCAGCTGACGTCCTATCTGAAGGGCTTCGGCGTCAGCGCCAACTACACCAAGGTCAAGCAGTCCGGCGCCAACGTCGCCACCGGCGTGCCGCCCTACACCTACAACCTGGCGGCCTACTACGAAGGCCGGTTCGGCGGCTTCCGCGTGACCAAGACCTTCACCAAGGGTTCGCAGTCCACCGGCACCGGCCAGAACGGCATCACGGCGGCGGCCTTCTTCGGCCTGGACTATGACCAGGTGGACTTCACGTCGCGCGTGAACCTGGGCGAGATCCTGGGCTCCACGCTGGGCTGGAAGAAGGATCTGCAGATGACCTTCGACGTGTTCAACGTGACCCGCTCCAGCCAGCGCACGAACTTCCAGTTCGCCAACGCGCCGTATGCGATCTACGAGCCGGGCCGCACCTACCAGGTGGGTCTGCGCGCCAGTTTCTGAAGCCCCTCGTCTGGCCTCGCCGCTGAACGCGCGCGAGTCCAGCCGGTCCCCCGAGGGGACGGCGATGCTTGCGGCATTGAGCCGCAAGCACATCGCCTTCGCGGGCCGGCTTGGGGCGGCCCTGCGCTCGGCCCGATTACCCCGAGACGATACAAAAGGGGGCTCCCTTGCGGGAGCCCCCTTTTTCGTTCGTGGTGCAGGATCAGAGCGCGGGGCAGCGCCGCTGCAACAGGTCCAGCGGGAAGGCGTCGGCCATGGCCTGATAGCCTGTCATCGACGGATGCAGGCCGTCGTTGTCCAGCTCCTTGCGCAGGTGCGATGGCCGCGCCGGGTCGCGTGTGATGGCGTCGAAGTCCACCACCGCGTCGAAGCCGGCGTCGCGGCGGATCCAGTCGTTCAGCGCCTGCCGGTCGGCCTCGTTCTCGGGCTGGGGCTGGTAGTAGCCGCTGCCGCCGTACGGCATCACGGTGCTGACGAACAGGCACACGCCGCGTGCGCGAGCCTGCGCTTGCAAGGTGCTGAAGCCGGCCTTCATCTCGGCCAGCAAGGCCGCGCGTGACTCGGGTGTCGTCGGGCGTTGGCGGTGGCTGCCGCCCAGGTCGTTCACGCCCACCAACAGCACCGCGTGCGTGGCGCCGCTGCGCGCCAGCGCGTCGCGCTCGAAACGCTCCAGCACGCGTGGGCCCAGGCCGTCGCGCAGCAGCCGGTTGCCGCCGATGCCGGTGTTCACGACCGAGGCCGCCTGGCCCTGCGTGATGAGGCGACGCGACAGCGCATCGGTCCAGCGCTGGTAGCTGCCGGGCTGCACGCCGTAGCCGTCGGTGATGGAGTCGCCGATGGCCACCAGCACCGGCTGCGGCTGGGCGGCCTGCACGTCGACGGCAGCCAGGTGCCACCAGCCCACCTGCGAACTGGCGGCTGGCCAGTCGCTGCGATCAACCTGGTTGCCGGTCACGGCCCAGCTGTTGATGCGCGAGCCCAGGTGCACGGTGGCGCGAGCCGGCGATTGCAGCAGATGCATCTGCACCGCCACGTCGGCCAGCCGCGGCACGGCCAGCGGCACCGGGTCGCTCCAGGCCTCGGCGCCAGGCGCCAGGCGCAGGTCGCGGCGGCCGCCAAAGCTGAGCGGCCTGAGGCTGCCGTCCTGCAGCGTGGGCCGGCCGGACTCCGTGCCCGGCGCCACCAGCGCCACGCTGGCGGCACCCAGCCGCAGTTCCTGCTGGCCGAACAGGTTGCTCACGCGCACGCGCACGGCCGAGCCGGCGGCCGTGGTGCGCAGCACCTGGCGCAGGCTCACGTCGTTCAGCGGCGCCTGCCAGGGCGCGGGCGGCGGCGCGCTGCCCGGGGCGGCGGGCTGCTGGTCCAGCTGGGCGCTACCCCAGGCGGCCAGCCAGCCCGTTGGGACGGCCTCGCGCGGCGGCGTGGCGCAGCCGGCCAGCAGTAGCGCGGCGACGAGCAGGGTGGTGCGGCGGGGCAGCTTGTGCATGTCGTAGAGGCGTTGTTTGTGTTGATGGTATCGCTATCAATCATCAATCCGCATCAGGCAAAGCCCGGCCGTGGCCGCGACGGGGTTGTCACGGTTTTCACATGGCATGGCATCTGCGTGCGGTAGGCTAACTTCGCCATCACGGGAACAGCGCATGAGCCGGAACCCACCTGCCTGCGAGCACACCGTGCCCTTCTTCTGGCCCTGGGCCGCCGCGATGTCGCTGGGCGGCCAGGCGCTGCAGTTGATGAAGCGCAATGCCAACTTCATGGTTGAGGCCGACCACATCGACCACCCGCCGCAGCCCGAATGGGCCACGCCCAACACGGTGCGGCTGGACCTGAAGACGATGCGGCTGCGCGACTTCGGTGCGACGGGCAGCGGCACGCCGGTGCTGGTGGACGCGCCCTACGCCGGTCACAGTTCCACCATCGCCGACTACGCGCCGGGCCAGAGCCTGGTGCAGACGCTGCGCGCGCATGGCCTGCCACACGTGCTGGCCACCGACTGGAAGACCGCCACGCCGCGCATGCGCTGGTTCGACATCGACACCTACCTGTCCGACCTCAACGTTGCTGTCGACGACCTGGGCGGCCAGGTGCACCTGGTGGGCCTTTGCCAGGGCGGCTGGCTCAGCACCACGTTCGCGGCGCGGTTTCCCGGTAAGGTCAAGAGCCTGGTGCTGGCCGGCTCGCCCATCGACACCAATGCCGGCCACGGCCCCATCCGCAAGCTGGCGCATGAGATGCCGCTGCCCGAGTACGAGGCCATGGTGGACGCCGGCCACGGCCTGATGCCCGGCGCCTTCATGCTGGCCGGCTGGAAGAACACGCATCCTGCGGAGCAGTTCTACGGCAAGTACGTCGACCTGTACGAGCACATCACCGACCGCAACTACCTGGAGCGCACCGAGACCTTTGAGCGCTGGTACGAGAACCCGGTGGACCTGCCGGGCGCCCGCTACGTGCAA
Organism: Roseateles asaccharophilus; assembly: GCF_031458115.1. Classification (GTDB taxonomy): domain Bacteria; phylum Pseudomonadota; class Gammaproteobacteria; order Burkholderiales; family Burkholderiaceae_C; genus Pelomonas; species Pelomonas asaccharophilus_A. The sequence goes on from NZ_JAVDXV010000001.1 coordinate 440,368, forward strand.
GCCATTGACCAGCTGTTCAAGCGCAACCTGCTGGCCGGCGGCGGGTTCGTCGCGCTGGGCCGCGCCGGCAGCAGCATTCGCGCCTGACGGGCGCCAAGGAGAGAAGGAATTTCCGAGAAGCCCGGCGCCCAATGGCGCACCCCGGATGAGCGGGCCGAGCAGCTGGAGGCGTTGGACCTGGAGATCGCCAATCTGGCGCTGCTGTGCCGCGTGCGGCTGCTGGAATTGCCCGAGCTGAAGCGCGTGCTGGACAACGACGCCAGCGTCTGCGGCCATGCCGACGCCGCGGCCTTCGCCAAGCTGTGCGGCCTGGTGTTCCTGCACTACGACCTGGAACAGCGCCTGGCCGACGGCCTGGGTGCCGAGCGGGCGCAGGCGGTCATCGCGCAGGTGCACCAGCACCTGACCGCCCGGCTGGGTGGGCGGCTTCAGGAGCTGTGCTAGTAGGGCCCGCTCAGGACGGCTGCCCCTGCGGCGCCTGCTGCGCGTGCGCGAACGGCGAGGTTTCAAACTCCTGCCGCAGCCTTTGCAGCAGGTCTTGCCGGTCGGGCTGGGGCGCGCCGCAGGAAGTGCGCGACGCGATGGCGCGGTCCAGCGCGCCTTCCAGGCCGTTGTTCTGCACCGAGTACGACGTGTGGTGCGGCTGGCCGTCGCGGTCGGTCCAGGTCGCCACCACGCGCAGCACCGGGCCCGAGGAGCGCTGCGCCCACTCGAAGCGGATGCCGGCGGTGCGCGTGCGGCTGCGCCACATCAGCCGGCCGGCGCGGCTGCCGCCGAAACGCCGCTGCGGCGAGGATTCATGCGGCGGCTCGGCATGCAGGCTGAACAGGTCCGGCGGCAAGGGCTGCTGCAGCTGTTCGTGGGCGGCAAGGGACTGGGGGTCTTGGTCGGCCATGGGTGCTCCGGGTCGATGGAAACGATGTGCGCACCGTCAGGCAAACGGCGCGCCCGGTCATAGCAGCGGTTCAATTAGGCGGGCAAAGTGCTCCATCAGCCGCTGGCCGATGCCGCGCTTCGACCAGGCCGTGGCCTCGATGGCGGTGGACGCCGCCACGTCGCGCTGGAACAGCGCCTGCATCTGCTCGCCGAAGTCCTCGCCGAGCACGATGAGGTCCATCTCGTTGTTGCCGACGATGCTGCGCCAGTCCAGGTTGCTGGAGCCGACGCTGGAGAACACGCCGTCGATGACGGCCGTCTTGGCGTGCATGACGGCCTGCTTCATCTCGTGGATCTGCACGCCGGCTTCCAGCAACTGCTTGTAACGCGAGCGCGCCGCATGCATGACCAGTTTGACGTCGCTGCGGCCTGGCAGCACCAACGACACGGCTACGCCGCGCCTGGCTGCGTCGCACAGCGCCTGGATCAGCTCGTCGCCGGGCGCGAAGTAGGCCATGGTCAGCTGGATGCTGCGCTGTGACGCGTCGATGGCGCGCAGCAGCGCGGAGTAGGTCGGGTTGATGCCCTTCTCGGGGTTGCCCGCCACCAGCTTGATGACACGCTGGCCGGGGGCCGCCACCTCGGGCGCCGGCGCGGGCGGCAGCGCGCCCTCGCAGCCCTGGCTGGCCCACGATTCGCGGAACTCCGCCGCCAGCGCGTTCACCACCGGCCCGCGCACCTCCACCTGCGTGTCGCGCCAGCCGCGCTTCTCGGCGTCGGTCGGTTCCTTCTTCAGGCGACGCCCGCTGCCGAAGGACCCCTCGGCGTAGACGTTGCTGAGGTTGATGCCGCCGGTGAAGGCCACGTCGCTGTCGGCCGCCAGCATCTTGCGATGGTTGCGCGTCACCAGGCCCCAGTGGCCGGGCCGCTCCAGCGGGTTGATGGGGTTGAACGCGCAGACCGCCACGCCGCCGTCGCGCAGCCTGTCGAAGAACGCCCGGTCGGTGCCCAGCGAGCCCACCGCGTCGTACATGAAGGCCACGTGCACGCCCTCGCGCGCCTTTTTCATCAGCATCTCGGCCACCTCGGCGGCGATGCCCTCGTCCTCGACGATGTAGAACTCCACCAGCAGCCGGTGGCGCGCGGCGGCGATGGCGGTCTTCATCGCGGCGAAGGTCTGCGGGCCGTCGATCAGCAGCTTGGCCGTGTTGCCGCGCAGCAGCTGTGTGTCGCCCTTCACCGCCAGCGCGCTCAGGTGCCGTTCGACCAGCGCGCCGCTGCCCTCGGCACGGATGCGCGCCAGCTCGCGGGCCTCCGTGCTTGCGCTGACGGGGCCGCCGCGGTCCATCACGGTGATGCGTTCGGCCGCCTGGCTGCGCGGCAGCGGCTGCAGTGAACGGTCGCGCTCCGGCAAGCTGCTGCAGGCCGAGGCGCCCGCCAGCATCCAGAGTGTTGCCAGCGTCCATGCGAAGCCGATTCGTCGCCTGCCGAGGGGGTGCGTCATGAGTGCAACGACGCAAGCCCCATGCCTGGGCAGGCGCGGTCGCTCAGGAGCCTGCGGGCGTCGCTGGCGGCCGTGGCGGCAGCGGACGTGGCGGTGCGGACGGCGGCATCTCTTCCAGCGCGGCGCCAGGGTCTTCCTCACCCGCGACGGAATCGTCATCGGGATGCGCACCGGGCACGGGTGGCGGCAGGGGTGTGGGCGGTTTGTTCATGCCGGTGGTCTGGCAAGCGCAGTGCCCGAAGCCGCTCGGTTTGCCCGCCGGCTCGGTTGATACTGCTGTAAATCTTGCCGATTCACGACGAGATTGGCGCCTGCAGGGCTGCAATTCGCTGCGCCCACTTCTTGCATGTCCCTGCTGATTGTTGGGGATAGGGTCGTTCCGCGCCGTTCGGATGTGATCTGATGCCGGACCGTTTCAAGACGATTGGAAGGACAAGAGTTCGATGCCGCATGCCCTGGTGGTGGATGATGACCATGACTCGGCCGAGTCGTTGCGCGCGCTGATCGCGGGCGAGCGCTTCACCGTGGCGGTGGCGCACAACCTGCGGGACGCCAAGCGTCAGATCGCGCTGCAGCAGCCCGACATCCTGCTGCTGGACCTGCGCCTGCCCGACGGCAACGGCATGGACCTGCTGGCCGACCCCAAGCTGGTGGCCGACTCCGAGGTCGTGCTGTGCACCGGCCACGCCAACCTCGAGACCTCCATCCAGGCGCTGCGCCTGGGCGCGGCCGATTACCTCGTCAAGCCCGTCAACCTGACGCAGCTGCAGGGCGTGCTGTCGCGCATCATGAAGCCCGCCGCGCTACAGGCCGAGGTGAAGGACCTGACGGCCAACCTGGCCGAGTCAGGTCATTTCGGCCATCTGTGGGGCCGCAGCGCGCCCATGAAGCGCATCTACGAGCAGATCTCGCGCGTGGCGGTCACCAGCGTGTCGGTGTTCATCACCGGCGAATCGGGCACCGGCAAGGAGGTGGTGGCGCAGACCGTGCACGACCTCAGCCGTCGCCGCAAGCTGCCCTTCCTGGCGGTGAACTGCGGCGCCATCAGCCCCAACCTCATCGAGAGCGAGATCTTCGGCCACGAGAAGGGCAGCTTCACCGGCGCCGAGCGCCAGCACCAGGGCTTCTTCGAGCGCGCCAGCGGCGGCACGTTGTTCCTGGACGAGATCACCGAGATGCCGCTGGAGCTGCAGGTCAAGCTGCTGCGCGTGCTGGAGACCGGGCGCTTCATGCGCGTGGGCTCCACCACCAGCCAGGAGACCGACGTGCGCATCATCGCGGCCACCAACCGCTCGCCCTACCAGGCGGTGGCCCAGGGCAAGCTGCGCGAAGACCTGCTGTACCGCCTCAACATCTTCCCCATCGAGCTGCCGCCACTGCGCGAGCGCGCGTCCGACATCCCGCTGCTGGCCAATCACTTCCTCGCCGCCATCAGCGAGCAGGAAGGGCAGCAGCGCCGCTTCACGCCGGAGGCCATTGCCGCGCTGATCGACTACCCCTGGCCCGGCAACGTGCGCGAGTTGCGCAACGCCGTGCAGCGCGCCTACGTGATGGCGGCCGGCGACACCATCGACGACAGCTGGTTGCCCAGCACCAGCGAGGCCGGCCCGCTGTCCGGCTGGAGCGGCCTGGCGGCCGCGGCCGCCGAAGCACCCGTGCGTGCTGCCGCGCCGGCCCCGGTCGCCGGTGCCGACGCCATGCCCACCATCACGCTGCCGGTGGGTTCCAGCGTGGCCGAGGCCGAGCGCGCGTTGATGCTGGCCACGCTGCGCCACTTCAACCACCACAAGGAGCGCACCGCCGCCGCCTTGGGCATCAGCCTGAAGACGCTCTACAACCGGCTGAAGGAATACGCCGCCGAAGGCGGCACGGACGCCGACAAGCCCTGAGCCGGCGCGCCGAAGTGCCCGGCCAGTTGGCCGGCCTCGCCCAGGCGCAGCGGCACCCGCGCGCGCAGCGCGTCGTCCAGCAGCTGCGTCCAGCCCTGCAGCAGCTCGGGGTCGTCGGCGTCGCCCGGCCGCAGCTCCAGCCGCAGCAGCCGCGCGTCCTGCGCGCTGCTGGCCAGGTGCCGGTTGCGGGCGATGGACAGCTGGCGCCGCCCGGCCCGCCCGTCCAGCATCAGGCGTGGGGCCGCCAGCACGCGCCGCTGCGGCAGCGACAGGATCTCGCCCGGCGTGCAGGTGTGCGTGAAGCCCGCGGCGGCCACCGCCTGCAGGCTGGCCGGGCTCAGGCGCCATGCCGGCGCGGCGAAGCCGTCCATCGTGAAGCCCAGCGCGCGCGCCCAGGAGCGGCCCTCGGCGAGCCGCTGCTGCGCCTCTTCCAGCTGCAGCGCCGCGAACTCGCCGCCGCCCACCGCCGGCAGCCCGCGCAGCCAGTCGTGCAGCCGGCGCGGCGCACCGCGGTCGTCGCGGTGCGTCAGCCCGTGCAGGCACAGCTCGTGGCCCGCGCCCGCCATCGCGTGCAGCCAGCGCAGATAGCGCGCCGGCAGCGTGTCGTCGCCGCGCTGGCGCGGCACCACCAGCAGCGTCAGCGGCAGCGCCACGCCGGCCCGGTCCGCACAGCCACGCAGTTCGGTCACCACACGCTGACAGCCTTCCCAGTTCGCGGGTGACACGTCGTGCAGCAGCACGCACAGGTCGCGCGCACTGCACGCCTCCACGCGCCGCGGCGCCGTGGCGGTGGGCAATGGAAGCAGCGCGAGCGGCGCGCGCAGCGTCAGGCCGGTCAGGGTGTTCATGGCAGCGCTCGTGGAGTGGAGCGCCTCGAAGGCAAGCGGCGTGCCCGCCGGGTCCGCGGCTTGCCATTGGTTTGCATGACCTCATCCCTTGCCGCCCCGCTGCGCTGGAGCAGCGACGCCCAGCCTGGCCTCGCGCGCCGCCCGCGCCGCGCCGGCGGCTTCGACTATGTGGACGCGCGCGGCCGCCGGCTGCGCGACGCCGCGCAGCTGGCGCGCATCCAGAAGCTGGCCGTGCCACCGGCCTGGACGGACGTGTGGATCAGCCCCTGGGCCGACAGCCACCTGCAGGCCACCGGCCGCGACGCGCGCGGGCGCAAGCAATACCGCTATCACGCCGACTGGCAGGCGCAGCGCGGCCAGCGCAAGTTCGACGGCCTGCGCCGTTTCGGCCGTGTGCTGCCGCGGCTGCGCCGGCGCGTCCAGCAGGTGCTGGCCGGGCCGGCCGAGCCCACGCGGGAGCGCGTGCTGGCGACGCTGGTGCGGCTGCTGGACACCACCTGGCTGCGCATCGGCAACGCGAGCTACGCGCGCGAGAACGGCTCCTACGGCCTGTCCACGCTGCGCAACCGGCACGCCGGCGTGAAGGGCGACGCCATCCAGCTGAGCTTCGTCGGCAAGAGCGGCGTGCGCCACAGCGTGACGCTGACCGACCGCCGCGTGGCACGCATCGTGCGCCGCTGCCGCGAGCTGCCGGGCCAGGAGCTGTTCCGTTATGTCGATGAGAACGGTGACAGCCGCACGGTCGATTCCGCCGACGTGAACGCATGGCTGGCCGAGGCCGCGGGCGAGCGCGTCACGGCCAAGGATTTCCGCACCTGGCATGGCAGCGTGCTGGCCTTGCAGCTGACGCTGCAGGCCTGTTCATCGAGCGACCCACCCTGCCGGCCCGCACAGGTCGTCGCGCAGGTCGCGCAACGGCTGGGCAACACCGTCGCCGTTTGCCGCAAGGCTTACATCCATCCGCGCGTATTGGCGGCCAGCGAGTTCCTGCAGGATGCCGCCGCCCGCGAGGCTCTCAGCGGCCAGCGCTGGGCACGCGCGCCGGCGGCGCGCGGTGGCCTCAGCGGGGCCGAGCACCAGCTGCTGGCGCTGCTGCGCTCGCGCAGCGCGGCGGGGCAGGCATTGCGCTTGCCATGAAGGCCGGATGCATCTGCTGCGAGGACTGACACCGTGCGCATAGGCTACGTGGCCGAGACCCTGCCGCCCGACGTGCTGGGCGATTCACCCAGCGCCGATCAACGGCTGCGCCATCTGCGCAGCGCCGGCCATGCGGTCCAGCTGATACGACCGCGCCGACCCGGCGAGCCGCCGCGGCGCGACGCCGACGAATGGTGCTGCGGCCTGACCACGCCCGGCGCGCTGCGCTCGCTGTGGCGCGACGCCCGCATGCGGCCCGACATCGTGCACGTCGCCACGCCCGGCCCGCTGGGCTGGGCGGCGCTGCGCGCGGCGCATGCTGAGGGTATTCCGGCCAGCGCCGACTTTCGCATCCGCGCCAGCGGCCCCGGCTGGCTGCGTGCCGCGCTGCTGAGCTATCTGCGGCGGCTGCACGCGATGGCGGCCGGCAGCTTCGTGGCCACCGCCGAGCTCGCGCGCGAGCTGGACGCGCGCGGCTTCGAGCGCCTGTTCGTGCTGGGCCGCGGCGTGGACACGCGGCTGTTCTCGCCCACGCGGCGCGACGCGGCGCTGCGCGAGCACTGGCGCGCCAGCGCGGCCGAACGCGTGCTGCTGTACGTCGGGCCGCTCACCGAGGAGCACAACGCCGGGGTGGCGCTGCAGATGTTCGCGCGGCTGGGCGCGCGCCGGCCCGGCCTGCGCCGCGTCGTCGTGGGCGACGGACCGCTGCGCGCGCGGCTGGAGCGCGAGCACCCGGGCGTGCGTTTCGCCGGCTCGCTGGCCGGGCACGCGCTGGCGCGCCACTACGCCAGTGCGGACGTGCTGCTGTTCCCCAGCCTCGACGACGGCTGCAGCCATGTCGTCCTGGAGGCGCAGGCCAGCGGCCTGGCCGTCGCGGCGTTCGACCGCGGCGCCGCGGCCCGCCATGTGCGCGACGGCGTCAACGGCTGCCTGGCCGCGACCTGCGACGGCCTGGCCGGGCTGGAGGCCTTCTTCGATGCGGCGACGCGTGCGCTGGAGGCCAGCGCGCCCGACGGCCCGCTGCGCACGCAGGCGCGGCTGGCTGGCTGCCAGGCCGACTGGGGCGACGTGTTGCGCCGTTTCGAACAGCAGCTTGAACAGCTGGCACACGCTCGACCTGCGGCGGCATGATGCCGCCCATGCTGCCCGTTGCCGCCTTGCCCCGCCAGCTGCCGCCGCCCACCACGGCGCGCGCCTTCAGCTGCGCCTGCGGGCGCCCGGTGTTCTTCCGCAACAGCCAGTGCCTGGCCTGCCACCGCGCGCTGGGCTATGCCGCCACGCGCGGCACGCTCCTGGCGCTGGAACCGCTGCGCGGCGGCCGCTGGCGCGAGGCCGGCGCGCCGGTGCGCGGCTCGGCGCGCTGGCGGCGCTGCGCCAACCTCGACACCGCGGCCGCTTGCAACTGGCTGCTGGAACCCGATGAACAGTTGGCTGGCCACACGCTGTGCCGCTGCTGCCGGCTCACGCGCACCGTGCCGGACCTGGCGCAGCCGAACGCGCCACTGTGGTGGTGCCGCATCGAGCAGGCCAAGCGCCGGCTGGTGTCGTCGTTGATCGGCCTCAGGCTGCCGGTGCAGGCCAAGACCGATGGCTTCGCGGACGGCCTCGCCTTCGATCTGCTGCTGGCGCCGCCCGAGGGGCCGGGTGTCATCACGGGCCATGCCGATGGCGTCATCACGCTGGACGCGGCCGAGGCCGACGACGCCCGCCGCGAGCAGCGCCGCAGCGATTTGCACGAGCCCTACCGGACGCTGCTGGGCCATCTGCGCCACGAGTGCGGCCACTACTACTGGCAGCGACTGGTGCAGCCCACGCCGTGGCTGGAGCCGTGCCGCGCGCTGTTCGGCGACGACCGCGAGGACTACGCCGCCGCGCTGCAGCGCCACTACGAGCAGGGCGCACCCGCTGACTGGGGGCAGCGCTTCGTCAGCGCCTATGCCAGTGCCCACCCGTGGGAAGACTGGGCCGAGACCTGGGCGCACTACCTGCATCTGGTCGACACGCTGGACACCGCGCGCAGCTTCGGCCTGGACGGCGAGCGCGTGGAGCTGAGCTATGAGCGCTTCGGCGCGGAGCTGCTGGCCGACACGGGCGATGCGCAGGCCTTGGATTTCCTGCAGCTGATCAACAGCTGGATGGAGCTGACCGGCGTGCTCAACGAGCTGTCGCGCGCGATGGGCGTGGCCGACTTCTACCCCTTTGTGCTGTCGGCGCCGGCGGTGCGCAAGCTGCATCTGGTGCACCGGGTGGTGCGCAGCGCCGGCGGTTGAAGAACAGTTGTCAATTGCGGTCTGCGCGCTCGGCCAGCGTGCTGTCGGCGTTGAGGTTGCTGCCCGGCGTGGCGACGGTGGGCGTGCTGCTGTTCATGTCGGTGGTCGCCGGACTGTCGGAGGCGCTGCTGGACGTGGTGCTGCTGGGGCCGGCGCTGCCGCTGCCGTAGTTGTCGGTGGTCTGGGCATAGGCCAGGCCAGCGGCTGCGGTCGCGATGACGGCGGCCGCGCCGGCCAGTCGGGAAGAGATCTTGGTCATGACGTACTCCTGGGTTGTGGACTGCGATCCGCCGCGAGGCGGACCCTGCCAGGCCGGCAAGCGCGATGCCACCTCGGCCAGCGCACCGGGCATCCCGCTTGCCGTGTGGGGCCGTGTCCACTCCAACCGGGAAAGCCATGTCCAACGAACAAAACCGCAGCTTCGGCGTCTTCAAGCCCGTGGGCCATGTGGTCATCTCGTTCCCCGATGCGGCGGCCGCCGCGCGGGCCGAGACCGCGTTGGCCACGCTGGGCCTACCGCCGGGCGCCGTGCGCCGCTACAGCGACCACGAGATGCTGGCGCAGATCGATGCCGACATCGCCAAGGCCAGCCCCATTGCCGCCATCGGCCAGGAGATGAACCTGATCCTGGCGCACCGCGAACTGGCCAAGCGCGGCTACCACTGGCTGGTGGTGGGCGCGGGCAGCGACGAGCAGGCGCGCGCCATCGCCGACACGTCGCGCGCGCATGGCGCCGAGCGTGCGCAGCATTACGGCCACTTCATCATCGAGGAGTTGATCGAGCGCGCCGACGACGAGGCCCAGGTCGCCGAATCGCCCGACCGCGGCCTGGATGCGCAGACGCCGTCCGGCAAGGAGGCCGAGCGCGCCGCATGAAAGAAGCCCCTCGTCCAGTCGCACGCGGCTGAACGCCGGTGCGCCTGGCCGATCCCCCGAGGGGATGGCGATGCTTGCGGCATTGAGCCGCAAGCACATCGCCTGAAGGGCCGGCATGGGAGCGGCCCGGCGCCCGGCCCTGAAATCAGGAGTAGCAGCCGATGAGCGATACCGACAACCCGGCCGTGCAGGCCGGCGCGCGCGAGCAGCCGGTGCAGTTGCCGACGCAGCATCTGGACGATGACGCGCAGGAGTCCGACCTCGAACTGGCGCCACGCTTCATGGCGCCGGACTACCGTGGCAGCGCCAAGCTGAAGGACTTCGTCGCGCTGATCACGGGCGGCGACTCGGGCATAGGCCGGGCCGTGGCCGTGCTGTTCGCGCGCGAGGGCGCGGATGTGGCGGTGGCCTACCACTCGTCCGACGATGACGCGCGCGAGACCTGTCGCCATGTCGAGGCCGAGGGCCGGCAATGCCTGCTGCTGCGCGGCGACGTGCGCAACAGCGCTTGGTGCGACAGCGCGGTGGCGCAGGTCATTGCGCGCTTCGGGCACCTCGACGTGCTGGTCAACAACGCCGCCTTCCAGGAGCATGTGGCGAACATCGAGGAGCTGGATGACGCGCACATCCACGCGACGCTTGATACCAATGTCGGCGGTTATCTGCGCATGGCGCGCGCGGCGGTGCCGCACCTGAAGCGCGGCGGCTCCATCATCAACACCGGCTCGGTGACGGGCTTGCGCGGCAGCGCGGCGCTGCTGGACTACTCGGCCACCAAGGGCGCCATCCATGCGCTGACCAAGTCGCTGGCCAGCAGCCTCATCGGGCGCGGCATCCGCGTCAACGCGGTGGCACCGGGGCCGGTGTGGACGCCGCTGAACCCGGCCGACGTGCCCGCCGACAAGGTCGCCAAGTTTGGTCGCGACACCGACATGGGCCGTGCCGCGCAGCCGGAGGAGCTGTCACCCGCGTACGTGTTCCTGGCCTCGCCCGTCTGTTCCGGCTACATCACCGGCATCGTGCTTCCGATCACTGGCAGCGTAGGCGCCATCTGATGCCCCTCGTCCAATCGCACGGCTCAACGCCGGCGCGCTTGGCCGGTCTTGCAGAGCGCGCTTCGGCATGCGCCTCAGCTCTTCGCCAGGCACGTCGAGCCCACTGGGCTCAACGTGTCCGAGCTCAGCCCCCGAGGGGACGGCGATGCTCGCGGCATCGAGCCGCGAGCACATCGCCAGATGGGCCGGCTTGGGAGCGGCCCGGCGCTTGGCCCAGTTAGTGCACTACGGCCGCGCATAGCGCGCGGCCGCTCAACGCGTCAGCTTGCAGCGGCGCGGGCCGCGTCGCGCAATGTGCGGATCTGCAGATGGTTGCGCTTCACGCCTTCGTACTGGCGCTCCACGACCAGGCGCACCTCGGGCGGCAGCGGTTCGTCCAGCGCCTTGCGGTAGGACGCCAGCGCGCTGTCCTCGCCACGCTCGGTTTCCTCGAGGATGGCCTTGTCGGTGTAGCCCGCCAGCGTGCCCTTTACCGCAACCCAGCCGCGGTGCATGGCGCCGGCGGCGGTGCCGCTGTCCTCGGCCTTGCCGCCCAGGCGGCCCACCAAACTCTGCAGTTCAACGGCGGCGCGGCGGCAATCTTCGGCCCGGGTCAGGAAGCTCTGCTTCAGCGCCGGATCGCCGATGTAGTCCGCCGAGGTGCGGAAGCCGTACTCGCCGTCCTTGCTGGTCTCGATGAGGTCGTTGAGGGTGTCGATGATGTCGTCGTTGCTCATGGCGTGCCTTTCACGAAGTGGGGGAGGGCGCCGCGCGGCCAAGCCGCGCTGGCGGGGCCACTCACAAGGGCATGCGGCGTGCCCGGGCCAGCGTGATCTGCAGCGCGGCCAGCAGCTCGGCGGGCGGGCAGGGCTTGCGCAGCACGACGAACTCGCCCTCGGTCATCACGGCATTGCTGTAGCCGGTGATCAGCACCACCGGCAGGCCCGGCCGCTGTTCGCGCAACCGGCGCGCCAGCGCCACGCCGTCCAGCGCGCCGGGCATGACGATGTCGCTGAGCACGATGTCGGGAATGGCGCCAGCGTCCAGCAACCGCAGTGCGGCCTCGGCGCGGCTGGCGCGCAGCACGCGGGCGCCCTGGCCGGCCAGCAGCGCGGCGGTCACGTCGCCCAGGCCCTCGTCGTCCTCCACCAGCATCACGGTCGCGCCGGCGATGCTTGACGGCGGCTCGCCGCTGGTGGGGCGGGCCGTGGCCGGTGTGTCTTGCGCCACCGGCAGCAGCAGCGACACCGTGGTGCCGACGCCCGGCGTGCTGGCCAGTGTGGCGGTGCCGCCGGCCTGCGTCGCGAAGCCGTGCACCTGGCTCAGGCCCAGGCCGCTGCCCTGGCCCACGGCCTTGGTCGTGAAGAAGGGCTCGAAGGCATGCTCCACCAGCTCCGGCGCCAGGCCCACGCCCTCGTCGCAGACGGCCAGCAGCACGTAGTCGCCCGGTGACAATTGCGGCAGGCCTTGCCGGTCCGCCTCGGTCGCGTTGCGGGCGCTCAGGCGCAGCTCACCCCCCTCAGGCATCGCATCGTGCGCGTTCAGCGCCAGGTTGACGAGTGCCAGTTCCAGCTCGCCGCTGTTCACGAGCACGGGACGCACATCGGGCGCCACGTCCAGCCGGATCTCGATGCCCCGACCCAGCACGCTGCGCATCAGCGCCTGCACCTCGGGCAGATAGTGCGCGAACGACAGCACCTGCACGCGCACCGGCCGCCGGCCCGCGAAGCGCAGCAGGTGCTGGGTCAGCTGGCTGCCCTTGTCGACGGCGCGCTGTGTGGCTGCCAGCGGCGTCTGCAGGTCGGCCGCGGCCGGGTGGCGCTGCATCAGATGCACGCTGTTGCTGATGACGCCCAGCAGGTTGTTGAACTCGTGCGCGACGCCGCCGGTCAGCCGGCCCAGCGCCTCGACGCGCTGGCTCTGAGCGCCGCGCTGCTCGATGGCGCGTGTGCGCTCCACGGCCTGCGCAATGCCTTGCTCAAGCTCGCCGCGCGACTGCGCCATGCGCTGGCTGGCCGAAACCAGCGCCGCGGCCACTTCGTCGGATTCGGCCATGCCGGTGTCCTGCACCGGCAGCGTGCGGCCGGCCTGCATGTCCTCCGCGGCGGCCTTGAGCATCAGCAGCGGCTGCTCGATGCGGCGCGCCACCCACAGCGCGCCGGCCACGGCCAGCGCCAGCAGCGCCAGTGCACCGGCCACGATGCGCACCACCTCGCTGGGCAGCCGGCCGGCGAACGTCTCGCGCGGCATGGCGGCGACATAGGTCCAACCCAGCGACGAGGTCTTGAAGTAGCCGGTGGTGGGCTGGGCGTCCAGCGAGTCGGCTTCGAACAAGCCCTCGCTGGCTGCGGCCATGTGGCGCCGCAGGTCGGAGCGGACTTCGCGGCCCACGTAGCTGGCGCCGCCCGGCTGACGCGCGACGACCAAGCCAGCGCTGTCCAGCACCGAGCCGATTGCGCCCGGGTCGGTATCGGTCTGCACGATGCGCTGCAACTCTTCGGGGCGCACGGTCACGGCCACGTTGTAGGTCAGCTGGCCGTTGCGCTGCACCGGCTCCACCCAGGCCGCGTACATCTCGCGACTGGTGCTGCTGACGGTGGCCAGCGGCTGCACGGCTGACACGGCACTGAGGCCCACCGGCGCGGGACCTTCGGTCAGGCTACCCTCGGGCAGGCGGGTACTGATCAGTACCCGGCCCGGCGCGCGCAGCTCGACCCAGCCGCCCATGCCCTGCAGCAGGCGTCGGGCCTGGCGCTCGAAGGCCAGGCGGCGCTCGGGATCCAGCGGGCCGTCCAACTCGGGCAACTGGGCCAGCACCTGCGCGATGGTGCCGCGCCGGGCCAGTTCGCCGTCCACCAGCTGCGACAGCGCGCGGGTGGTGTCGCGCAGGTTGGCCTCGTGGGCGTTGCGCTCGGCCTCGTAGGTGCTGAAGATCACCCACGCCAGGCCCAGCAGTCCGGGCAGCAGTACGGACAAGACCAGCATCAACAGGCGGGAACGCAGCGTGACGGGCATGGTGAGACGGGGCAGGTGCAGGCCGGCGAGTCGGGGACGTGACGATAAGGGAAGCAGTGTGAGGCGATGTGGCACGTGAGGCCTCTAGGTATAGCGCTTGCGTGATGGGGGCGCGGGCTTGACGGGACGGCGCAGCAGCATGCGCAGCGATGGCGGTGCCTCGCGGCGGTCGCCTTCCAGGAAGCAGCGCAGCAGCCGCAGGCCACGCATGCGGCGACTGACGCTGCGCAGCGCGATCAGCACCGGCACGGCAATCAGCGCGCCGGGGATGCCCCACAGCCAGCCCCAGAACATGACGGAAAGGAACACCGCCACCGGGCTCAGCATCAGCCGTCGGCCGACGATGAGCGGGCTGACGATGTTGGACTCCACGCCGTGGATGACGGCGAAGGCCAGCATCGGCGCGAGGATCTGCGAGGCGGAGTCGAAGGCGCTGATACCGGCCAGCAGCAGCAGCGCGGCCAGCGCCATCGGGCCGATGTAGGGCACGAAGCAGAACACGGCCGTCAGCACGCCCCACATGATGGGGTTGGGCAGGCCCAGCGCCCACAGCGTGAGGCCCATGATGCAGCCCACCGTGCCGTTGACGACGCCCACCACGGCCAGCCAGTGCGCGATCTCGCGCTGCGCGGTGCGCAGGCCACCCAGCAGCAGCGCGCGCGTGCGCTGCCGCGGCACGGCCTCCACGATGCGCCGCAGCACCCAGTGCTCGGAGGCCAGCAGGAAGTACAGCAGGATGACGGTGGCCGTGGCCGACACGGCCAGCGCGAGGCTGCGCGTCAGCACGATGCCGGTCAGCGCGAAGCCTTCGGTGGCGAGCTTCTCGCGCAGCGGGTCGGGCGCTGTGACAGTGCTGCGGCCTGCGCGTGTCGGCGGGCGCATGCCGGGGATGGTCGCGCGCAGCTTGTCCAGCCGGTCCAGCAACTGGGCGGCGGTGGTGGGCGCCGCCTCCCACCACGCCGCGGCCGGCCGGGCCAGGCTCATGGCCAGCGGCACGGTGCTGCCCAGCAGCGCGACGACGATGACCAGCGCCCCCAGCATCTCCGGCACGCCGCGGCGGCGCAGCCAGCGCACGGCGGGCGCCAGCGCCAGTGTCAGCAGCACCGCGATCAGCACCGGCGCCAGCAGCGGCCGCGCCTCGCGCACGGCAAACACCAGTGCGATCAGCAGCAGCCCGCGCAAGGCCCAGTTGCGTGGTGTTGTTTGCGATGCCTGTATCGATGCCATTTCTTGTTCTTGTGTTGGTGTTGTGTTCACGGTCCGAGCGCCGGCCCGCTCCCAAGCCGGCCCGCAGGGCGACGTGCATGCGGCTCAATGCCGCATGCATCGCCATCCCCTCGGGGATCGCCTGGCGCGCCGGCGTTCCGCCCGGCGCGCCAGGCGAGGGGCTTCAGTTCGCCGGCCTGACGATGATGTTGTTGCGGACCTCCTTCACGTCCGGCGTGGCGCGCGCAATCTGCGCGGCGCGGTCCTTCTCGGCCTGCGTGGTGGCGAAGCCGGACAGCTGCACGGTGCCGTTCAGCGTCTCGACCTGGATGCGCATCGCGCTGACCTGGGCGTCTTCGGCAAAGCGGGCCTTCACGCGGGTGGCGACGGTGGCGTCGTCGACGTATTGGCCGACGGTGCTCTGGCCGCTGGTGACGGCGCAACCGGTGGTGGCGAGCGCCGCGACGGCGATCAGGGAGGCGGCGAGGATGTGTTTCATGAGGGTTCTCCGGCGATGCGAAAGGCTCGCGGAGGGCTTAGGGCAAGCGATGTGCCCGCCTGCCGCGAATCGTCACGCTCGGTTGCATCTGGCAGGGTTTACCGACCGACGCGGCCGGCCGGACGCCGGGTCGGTAAATCCTGCGGGTGCGGCTTGTCAGGCGGGTGTAGCCCAACCTGGGGGGATGGCCGGGAGGGCGCATCAACACGCGGTTCTCGCCCGCGGTTTCGCCATGCGGCACCTGCGGGCATGGACGTTGCGTAGTGCCGGGGATGAGCCGCGCGAGGGGCAACGCGGCCGTCGATACAGGAGTTGCCGTCGTGAATTCGCTAGACCTGCGGGCCGACCACCGCCAGAGCCAGACGCTGTCCCCGCGCCTGCAGCACGCCGTTCGCCTGCTGCAGATGTCGTCGCTGGACTTTGCCGCCATGCTGCGCGACACGGCGGGGCGCAATCCCTTTCTCGAAGTCGAGGACGGCGAGGTGCCGCCGGAGCCCATGTCGGGCGAGGCGCCGGCCGTGCCTGCCGCGGGCCTGGAGGCCGACACGGCCGAGGGCGCGGCCGAGCTGTCCCTGCCGGCGGGGGACCTCACCGGCCCGGCCGACGGCGGCGACCGTGATCTGTGGGCGGCCGACACCGGCGCTGGCCAGCGCCGGCCCGAGGACGGCGAACTGGAGGCCATGGCGCTGATGGCCGTCGAGACCTCGCTGACCGCCCACCTGCACGGCCAGCTGAACGTGATGCCGCTGACCGGGCGCGATCGTGCGCTGGCGGGCATGGTGGTCGAGTCGCTGGACGACGACGGCTATTTGCGCACGCCGCTGGAAGAACTGCTTGCCGTGACCGGCCTGGACCCGCTGCCGGAATTGCAGGAAATGCAGATCGCGTTGAAGCTGGTGCAGTCGCTGGACCCGGCCGGCGTGGGTGCCCGCGACGTGGGCGAATGCCTGCTGCTGCAGCTGCCGGCCATTGACTGCGAGGCGACCCGGGCGCTGGCGCGCGCCATCGTCACCGAGCACCTGCCCGCACTGGCCGCGCGCGACACGGCCGCGCTGGCGCGGGCGCTGGGCGAGAGCCCCGCGCGCGTGGAGGCTGTGTGCGACCGCATCCGCCGCCTGGACCCGCGGCCGGGCTGGCGCTTCGGCGCGTCCGACGTCGCCTACGTGGTGCCCGACGTCATCGTGAAGAAGGTGCGCGGCGAATGGAGCGTGCAGCTCAATCCGGCCATCGTGCCGCGGCTGCGGCTCAACGAGGTCTACGCCAAGCTGTTCCAGCGCCACCGGTCGACCGCCAACGTGGAGCTGGGCGAGCACCTGCAGGAGGCACGCTGGACGCTGCGCAACGTGGAGCAGCGCTTTTCCACCATCCTCGACGTGGCCGAGGCCATCGTGCGGCGCCAGCATGCTTTCCTGGACTACGGCACGATGGCGATGAAGCCACTGGGGTTGAAGGAGATCGCCGACGAGGTGGGCATCCACGAGAGCACGGTCTCGCGCGTGACCAACAACAAATACATGGCCACGCCGGTGGGTGTGCTGGAGCTGAAGTACTTCTTCAGCCGCGCGATGGTCAGCGCCAACGGCAGCGCCTGCTCCGGCACGGCGATACGCGGCCTTGTCAAGGACATCATCGAGGCCGAGAAGCCCGAGGCGCCGCTGTCGGACGCCGAGATCACCCGCCAGCTCGCCGCGCAGGGCCTGGTGGTGGCGCGGCGCACCGTCACCAAGTACCGGCAGATGCTGAAGATCGACGCGGTGGAGCGGCGCCGGCGCGTGGCCTGACGCGGGCACGGGCCTTGCCGCCGCACCACCATGATGGATAGTGACCCCACCCCTCTGCAGGGCCTGGCCACCGGCACCGGGCCCGCCACCCGCGTGGCCACGACGTTGGCGCTGGTGCTGCTGGTGCTGGGCGGCTTCAACTGGGCGCTGGTGGGCCTGTTCCACATCGACTTCATCGCCGAGCTGTTCGGTGCCATGTCGCTGATGGCCCGGCTGCTCTACATCGCGATCGGCCTGGCTGCGTTGTATGCGTTGACTTTGCTGGCGCGGCTGGGCTGGCCTTGACGCCCCGCCGCGGGGCATCATGCGGCTGGCGGATGAGATGGGCGACGTGATGGACCCGGGCGATGTCGAGAGCGTGCTGCATGAGCGCACGGCCACGCTGCAGGCGCTGCTGCACGGTGTGCGCGACTACGCCATCTACACGATCAGCGAGGAAGGGCGCATCAACTCCTGGCACCGCGGTGCCCAGCTGCTGAAGGGCTACACGGCCGAAGAGGCGGTGGGCATGCCATTCGCGGCGCTGTTCACTGCCGAGGATCAGGCCCGTGGCCAGCCCGCGCTGGAGCTGAAGGTGGCGGCCCAGACCGGCGAGTACAAGGGCGAGGGCTGGCGCGTGCGCCGGGACGGCAGCCTCTTCGAGGTGGCTGTCGTGCTGACCGCGCTGCGTGGCCCGCGCGGCGAGTTGCTGGGCTTCCTGAAGCTGACACAGGACATCACCGCACGGCGCGCTGCCGAGCGTGCCCGCGAGGATGCGCTGCGCGCATCGCAGCTGGCCCGCATCGAGGCGGAGCGCGCCAGCCAGTCCAAGGGCGAGTTCCTGGCCACGCTGTCGCATGAATTGCGCACGCCGCTGTCCGCCATCCTGGGCTGGGCGCAGGTGCTGGAGCGCGGCAGCTTCGACGCCGACACGCTGCAGCACGGCCTGGAGGCGATTTCGCGCAACGCGCGCCAGCAGGTGCGCCTCATCGAGGACCTGCTGGACATGACGCGTATCGAGTCCGGCCAGCTGCGGCTGGACCTGCAGCGCATCGAGCTGGACGGCGTCATCGCCGCCGCCATCGAGACCGCGCTGCCGACGGCCACGGCGCGGGGGCTGATGCTGCGCACCGCCTTCGGCGCAGCTGCCGTCAATGTCATGGGCGATGCCGCCCGGCTGCAGCAGGTGCTGTCCAACCTGCTGGGCAACGCGATCAAGTTCACGCCGCGCGGCGGCAGTGTGGACGTGTCACTGCAGCGCAGCGACGGCCATGCGCTCATCACGGTCAGCGACACGGGGCAGGGCATACAGCCGGAGTTCCTATCGCGGGTCTTCCAGCGTTTCCAGCAGCAGGACGGCAGCACGACCCGGCGCCATGGTGGCCTGGGCATAGGGCTGGCCATCGTGCGCCAGCTGGTGCTGCTGCATGGCGGCAGCGTGCAGGCGCACAGCGACGGGCCGGGCCTGGGGGCGAGCTTCACGCTGCGCCTGCCCGTGCTGGGCGACGCCGTCGAAGGGCTGCCGGCCCGTGCCGGGGTGGGTGCGCCCACGGCCTCCAGCCTGCAAGGGCTGCACGTGTTGCTGGTGGACGACGAGGCCGACGTGCGCGCCGTCACCGCGCTCGTGCTTCAAGGGGCCGGTGCACGCGTGACACTGGCAGCGACGGCCGAGGAGGGGCTGCAACTGCTGCGCGAGCGGCCGCCTGCGGTGCTGCTCAGCGACATTGGCATGCCCGGGCGCGATGGCTACGACCTGATCCGCGACGTGCGTGCGTTGCCGGCCGAATCCGGTGGCCGCGTGCCCGCTGCCGCCTTCACGGCGTTCGCTGGGCGCGACGACCGCGAACGGGCGCTGCACGCGGGCTACCAGCTGCACCTGGCCAAGCCCGTGGCGGCCGACGAGCTGGTGACCGCGGTGGCCCAGCTCGCCGCCGTACGTTAGGGCCTGTTAGCACTACGGGAGCAGGCCGCGTTGCGGCCAGAAGGCCCGCGAGCAAGGCGTAAACCGGAGCCGGGTTGAACACCCGGCGAGGATTTGCAACGCCGTGCGCGGGCCTTCTGGCCGCAACCCGAAGGGAAGGCCATCCGCCAGGGGCCACTCGGCGTTGCACCGCTTGCCCGCATATCAATGCGGGCGGCGCGCTGCGCCTTGATTGGCCCCTGGCGGATGGCCTTCGCGGCCTACTCCCGTAGTGTTAACAGGCCCTTAGTTGAACAGCAGGTAGACGACCAGCAGCACGATGCCGGGAACACCCAGAAGCCATGCGAGGAGGTACTTGCCCATGATGAGTCTCCTTGGAGGGTTGGCGATGGTTGAAGCATGGCCGCGCCGGCTTCGGCAGGGCAGCAGACGGCGCCCGCAACCCGCGTAGGAAGACGGCTTGCACCGGATGCCGCCGTGGCGTCGCCCGTAGGACTCGGCCCACCGGCGCGCAAGGCCTGTGCCGGTGCCGCGCGCAACGCCGCGTCGCTAACCTGCAATCAACCCGTCAGGCATCCCGCCGGGGCATCGCAAAGGAGTAGCGACGATGAACACCGACCAGATCAAGGGCAGCATCAAGGACGCGGCCGGCAAGGCGCAGCGCAAGCTGGGCGAAGCCGTGGGCAGCACCGAGCACCAGGTCAAGGGCGCGGCCCGACAGGCCGAAGGCAAGGCGCAGAAGGCCGTGGGCAACATGAAGGAGACCTTCAAGGACGTCCACGCGACGACGCGCAAGATCTGACCGACCGCCACGGTTCGCAAGCCGCCCGCCGGGCGGCTTTTTCGTTGCGGGTAGGACGGGGATGACAGCCTGCTGCGGCCGGTGACGACAGGCCCGGGTCACGCAGGCAGCGAGGATGCCGGCACTTCTTGCAAGCCAGGAGACGTCATGTCCACCCACTCCCATCTGCCCCGCCGCGCGGGCGTCGTAGCCCTCGCCGCCGCGCTGACCCTCGCCGCCGGTTGTTCTTCCATGAGTGAACGCGAGCGCGGCACCGCCCAGGGCGCGGGTATTGGCGCCGTGGCCGGTGCCGTCATCGGCTCGGCCACCGGCGGCAATGCCGGCCGCAGCGCCGCCATCGGTGGCGTCGTCGGCGCCGTGGCCGGCAACCTGTGGTCCAAGCGCATGGAAGACAAGCGCGAGGCGCTGGCGCGCGCCAGCCAGGGCACCGGCGTCGAGGTCGCGCGCACGGAAGACAACCGCCTGAAGCTCAACGTGCCCAGCGACGTGTCCTTCGACACCGGCCGAGCCGACATCAAGCCGCAGATGCGTCCGGTGCTGGACGAGATCAGCCGCAATCTGGACCCCAGCGTGCGCGTGACCATCGTGGGCCACACCGACAGCACCGGCAGTGACGCGATCAACGATCCGCTGTCGCGTGACCGTGCCGAGGCCGTGCGCGACTACCTGAGCGCGCGTGGCCTGGCGCCGTCGCGCATGTCGGTGACGGGCCGGGGCTCCCACGAGCCGGTGGCCAGCAACGACAGCGAGTCCGGCCGCGCGGCGAACCGGCGCGTGGAGATCTTCCTGTCCGAGCAGAACGCTTCGGGTTGAGTCCCGGGCACGCCGATTGCCCTTTGGTGGGTCATGAACTGGATGCAGCGCCCCGTGGATGTCAGCGTGGTCGTGCCGGCTTGCTGGCCGCCCGCGCGGCTGGCCTGCCGCCTGGCGGCGTTGCGGGCGCAGACGTTGGATCCGCGGTGCTACGAGATCCTGGTCGTGGACCCGGGCCGGGACGACACGCTGCGTCGCCTGGTCCGTGGCCTGGCCGGGCGCACGGGCCTGCCGCGCATCCGCTATCTGCGGGCCAAGGCCGCTCCGGGAAGTTCGGGCGTGCGCGAGGCAGGACTGAGGGCCGCGCAGGCGCCCGTGGTGGCCTTTGCCGACCGCGCCCCCTTGCGCGAGGACTGGCTGCGCCAGGGCCTGGCGCAGTTGCTGCTGCAACCCGGCTGCGGCATGGTGGACGCCCTGATCTGGCGCCAGGCGCTGGAGCGGCCACGCCGCGCGCCCGGCCGCCGCCGCTTCTTCGATGTGTTGCCGCCGCGGCGTGCGGCCCGCGCTGATGAAGCCGCGCCGCCGCCATGGGCGATGCAACTGGTGGTCGCGCTGGGCCTGCTGTCGGTGGGGCTGGCGCTGGCTTCGTGGCTTGAAGCCTCGCTGGTGTGCCTGCTAGCGACCTTGCTGCTGACGGTCGGGCTGGCATCGCGCCGCTGCCGGGCTGCATTCCGGGCCCTGGCCGCGCGATGGCGCCCGGCACCCGAGATGGCCAGCGACTGAGCCGGCGGACAAAGAAGAAGGGCCTGATCTTTCGATCAGGCCCTTTTTTGATTCTGGTGCCGGCAAGAGGAGTCGAACCCCCGACCTTCGCATTACGAATGCGCTGCTCTACCAACTGAGCTATGCCGGCCTCAAGGCGAAGGCTGTTGCCTGCGCGTCAAGCCCGCCATTATAGCGGGATTTTTCAGGCCGTCTCGCGATGGTAGGCCGCGATGCGTTCGACCTCGTTTTTGGAGCCCAGCGCCACGGCCACGCGCTCGTGCAGCTTGGTGGGGTGCAGGTCCATGATGCGCTCGCTGCCGTTGACGGCGGCGCCGCCGGCCTGTTCGATGAGGAAGGCCATGGGGTTGGCTTCGTACATCAGGCGTAGCTTGCCCGGCTTGTCGGGTTCGCGCTGGTCCCAGGGGTAGAGGAAAACGCCGCCGCGGGTCAGGATGCGGTGCACGTCGGCTACCATGCTGGCCACCCAGCGCATGTTGAAGTCCTTAGCCCTAGGACCGGTGGAGCCGGCCAGGCATTCGTCGATGTAGCGCGTCACCGGCGGCGCCCAGTGGCGCATGTTGGACATGTTGATCGCGAACTCCTTGGTGTCGTCCGGGATCTTGACCTCGTCCTGCGTCAGCACCCAGGAGCCGGTCTCGCGGTCCAGCGTGAACATCGCGACGCCGTCGCCCACGGTCAGCACCAGCATGCTCTGCGGGCCGTAGACGCAGTAGCCGGCGGCCGCCTGCTGCTTGCCGGGCTGCAGGAAGTCTTCCTCCGACACGCCGCGCGAATGGCCCACCTTGCGCAGCACGCTGAAGATGGTGCCGATGGACACGTTGACGTCGATGTTGGACGAGCCGTCCAGCGGATCGAACAGCAGCAGGTATTCGCCCTGAGGGTAGCGGTTGGGCACCACGTAGATGCTGTCCATCTCCTCGCTGGCCATGGCGGCGAGATGACCCCCCCATTCATTGGCCTCGATCAGCACCTCGTTGGCGATGATGTCCAGCTTCTTCTGCACTTCGCCCTGCACGTTCTCGCTGCCGGCGGTGCCCAGCACGCCGCCCAGGGCGCCCTTGTTGACGGCGATGGCGATGCGCTTGCAGGCGCGCGCGACCACCTCGATCAGCAGCCGAAGCTCCTGCGGGATGTGGCCGTGCTCGCGTTGCTGCTCGATGAGGTATTGGGTCAGGCTGGTCTGGCGGGACATACTGCTTAGGCTCCTTGGACTCCAGAGGCGAGGGCGCGTTCGACGATTTCGCGCACGTCGGTGGACAGATCGGGCTTGGCGGCCACGCGGGCCACGGCTTCACGGGCGGCCGTGCGGTAGGGCTCGGCCAGCACCGCCCAGCGGTCCATCGCGCGGGCGACGCGGCTGGCCAGTTGTGGGTTGATGGCGTCGATGGCCAGCACCTGCTCGGCCCAGAATACATAGCCGGCTGCGTCGGCACGATGAAAAGCGGCCGGGTTGAACATGCACAGCGACGCAAGCAAGCTGCGTGCGCGGTTGGGGTTCTTCAGCGTGAAGTCGGCATGCTTGGTCAGCGCCTTGGCGCGTGCGAACACGCGGCCGTCGACCTCGGGTGCACGGGCCTGCAGCGAGAACCACTTGTCGATGACCAGCGCGTCGTCCTTGAACAGCGCATGGAAGCGCTCCAGCGCCGGCGCGGCCAGCTCGGCGCCGGCGTTGACCAGCGCGGCCAGCGCGCCCAGGCGGTCCGTCATGTTGGACGCGTCCTTGAAGCGCTGGTAGGCCTTGCCCGGCCACACGGTGTCGCCCGTGGCTTGTGCGTCCAGCACCAGCATGGACAGCGCCAGGTTGGCCAGCGCACGCTTGCCGGACGAGACCGGGTCGGGCGTGTAGCCGCCGGCGATCTGGTTGGCCTCGAAGGCGGCGATCCAGTCGTCGCGCAGCGCGGCGGCCAGTTGCTGCTGGGCGGCCATCACGGCGGCGTGGATGGCCTGCGGGTCCACCACGTCCAGCTGTTCGGCGATGTAGGCCTCGCCCGGCAACGTCAGCGCCAGTTCCTTGAACGCGGGGTCCAGGTCGGCATGGTTCAGTACGCCGCGCATGGCCTCGATGAAGGCGTTGCTGAGCTGCAGCGGCTGGCCGGCACGCAGTGCGTGCAGGATGCGGTTCAGCGCCAGGCGCTGGCCGGCTTCCCAGCGGTTGAACGGGTCGCTGTCGTGGCGCATCAGCACCAGCAGCGCGGCATCCGAAAGGCCGTCGTCCAGCACCACCGGCGCCGAGAAGCCGCGCAGCAGCGACGGCACGGGTTCGCTGTCGATGTTCTCGAACACGACGGTCTGCTCGGCCTGGTCCAGTACCAGCACCTGTTCGGTGTCGCCGTTGGCGTTCAGCGGCAGGGCGACGCCATGGCGGTCCAGCAGGCCCATGACGATGGGCACGACCTGTGGCTGCTTGTCGGTCTGGCCCGGCGTGGCCGGCGTCTGCTGGCTCAGGCGCAGCGTGTAGGTGCGCGCGGCGGCATCATGCTCGCCGTGCGCCTTCACGCGCGGCGTGCCGGCCTGCGAGTACCAGCGCTTGAACGCATCCAGGCGGGTGGTCAGCGGCGAGTCCGGGTTGGCATCGGCGATGGCCTGCGCGAAGTCGTCGCAGGTCACGGCCTGGCCGTCGTGGCGCTCGAAGTACAGCTTCATGCCGGCCTCGAAGCCGGTGCGGCCCACCAGCGTCTGGTACATGCGGACGACTTCCGAGCCCTTCTCGTAGACGGTGGCCGTGTAGAAGTTGTTGATCTCGCTGTAGCTGTCGGGGCGCACCGGGTGGGCCATGGCGCCGCTGTCCTCGGGGAACTGCAGCGCGCGCAGCTGGCGCACGTCCTGGATGCGGCAGACGGCGCGGGCCGATGGCGTGCCGGCCATGTCCATGCTGAATTCCTGGTCGCGGAAGACGGTCAGGCCTTCCTTCAGCGACAGCTGGAACCAGTCGCGGCAGGTCACGCGGTTGCCGGTCCAGTTGTGGAAATACTCGTGCGCGACGATGGACTCGATGCGCGCGAAGTCGGCGTCCGTCGCCGTGGCGGGTGAGGCGAGCAGGGCGGCCGTGTTGAAGATGTTCAGGCCCTTGTTCTCCATCGCGCCCATGTTGAAGTCGGACACGCCGACCACCATGAAGCGCTCCAGGTCCAGCGGCAGGCCGAAGCGGGCCTCGTCCCAGACCATGGACGCGATGAGGCTGTTCATCGCGTGCTCGGTCTTCTCCAGGTCACCGCGGCGCACGTAGACCTGCAGCAGGTGGTCCTTGCCGGCGCGGGTGCGCACGCGCTGTTCGCGCGCGACGAGGTCGCCGGCGACGACGGCGAACAGGTAGCTGGGCTTGGGGAAGGGGTCGTTCCAGACGGCGAAGTGGCGGCCGTTGTCGAGGTCGCCGCTGTCCACCAGGTTGCCGTTGGCCAGCAGGATGGGGAAGCGGGCCTTGTCGGCGCGCAGCGTGACCGTGTAGACCGCCATCACGTCCGGGCGGTCCAGGAAATAGGTGATGCGGCGGAAGCCTTCGGCCTCGCACTGTGTGAAGAAGCTGCCGCCCGAGGTGTACAGGCCCGACAGCGCGGTGTTCTTCTCGGGGCAGGTGGTGTTGCGGATCTCGAACGCGAAGTCCTCGTCCGGCGGGTTGTCGATGACCAGCTCGGCGCCTTCCTGGCGGAAGGACACGCCCGCGCCGTTGATCAGCACGCGCAGCAGGTTCAGCTCCTCGCCGTGCAGGCGCAGCGGGCCGTGCGGCACGGCGCGGTTGCGCTCGACCTGCATCTTGCTGGTGACGATGGTCTTGGCCGGGTCGAGGTCAAAGGTCAGGTCGACCTTGCGGATCCAGAAGGGCGGCTGCTGGTAGTCCAGGCGCTGGATCAGGGGGGCGGTGCCTTCACGCATGAGGGGCTTCCTTGGGTGTCGGAAATAGAGAGGGCCGCCGCAGCGGCCCTGGATGGCTTAGATGCCCTGCTTGAGCGACTCGGTGATGAACTGGTCGAGATCCCCGTCCAGCACCTTCTGCGTCGCCGAGGTCTCGTAGTTGGTGCGCAGGTCCTTGATGCGGCTCTGGTCCAGCACGTAGGAGCGGATCTGGTGGCCCCAGCCGACATCGGTTTTGGTGTCTTCCAGCTTCTGCTGTTCTTCCATGCGCTTCTTCATCTCATGGTCATACAGCCGCGAGCGCAGGCGGCGCCAGGCGACGTCGCGGTTGCTGTGCTGGCTGCGGCCATCCTGGCACTGCACGACGATGCCGGTCGGGATGTGCGTCAGGCGCACGGCCGAGTCGGTCTTGTTGATGTGCTGGCCACCGGCGCCCGAGGCGCGGAAGGTGTCGGTGCGCACGTCGGCCGGGTTGATGTCGATCTCGATGGAGTCGTCCACCTCCGGGTAGACGAACAGCGACGCGAACGACGTGTGGCGGCCGCCGGAGCTGTCGAAAGGCGACTTGCGCACCAGGCGGTGCACGCCGGTCTCGGTGCGCAGCAGGCCGAAGGCGTACTCGCCTTCCACCTTGATGGTGGCGCTCTTGATGCCGGCGACGTCGCCGGGCGACTCGTCTTCCATCGTCGTCTTGAAGCCCTTGCGCTCGCAGTACTTCAGGTACTGGCGCAGCAGCATGCCGGCCCAGTCGTTGGCCTCGGTGCCGCCGGCGCCGGCCTGGATGTCGATGAAGCAGTTGCTCGGGTCGGCCGGGTTGTTGAACATGCGGCGGAACTCGAGTTCCTCGACCTTGGCCTGCAGCGTGGCCGCGTCGGCTTCGATGGCCAGCATGCCGGGCTCGTCGCCTTCTTCCTTGCTCATCTCGAACAGCTCGGCGTTGTCCGCCAGTGAGCTGGTGAGATGGGTAATGGTCTCGACGACCGTCTCGAGCTGGCGCTTTTCCTTGCCCAGCTCTTGCGCGCGCTTGGGGTCGTTCCAGACGTTGGGGTTCTCCAGCGCGGCGTTGACTTCGTTCAGGCGCAGTGCTTTGCGATCGAAGTCAAAGATACCCCCTTAGCGCGTCGGTGCGCGCTGAGAGGTCGGCCAGGGAATTGCCGATTTGGTTGATGTGTTCGATGTCCATGACGGATCGGGTCGTTTTGGCAAAACGGCGATTTTCTCATGGGGAGCAGGCAAACTCCGGGCCGCCGGGGTCCGGCCGCCGCGGGCGGCGCCTGGTGGGAGAAACAAGCACATGCGATCCATGCCCTCCTGGCGTGCACTGGCCCACACGGCCTTGCTGGCCGCCAGCCTGGCCAGCGCCGCCGCGCAGGCCGATACGCCCGCCGCCCCCGTCGCGGCCAAGAAGCCCAAGGACGTCAGCGTCCATGGCGACCGCCGCATCGACGACTATTTTTGGCTGCGCGACAAGGACCACGCCGAGGTGCAGGCGCACCTGAAGGCCGAGGCGGCCTACGCGGACGCCTGGTTCAAGCCGCATGCCGCGGCCGAGGCCAAGCTGTTCGAGGAAATGAAGGGCCGCGTGCAGCAGCGCGACCAGGCCGTGCCGCAGCGCCAGGGCGCCTGGTGGTACGGCAGCCGCATCGACGTGGGCCAGCAATACCCGGTGTTCTTCCGCCGCGCGGCCCAGGGCCCCGACCGTCTGGATGACCCCGAGGCACCCGAGCAGGTCATGCTGGACCTGAACGAGCTGGCCAAGACGCGCAAGTTCGTCAATCTGAACGGCATGTCGGTCAGCCCCGACGACAAGCTGCTGGCCTACGGCGTGGACGCCACCGGCGCGCGCGACTTCGAGCTGCATGTGCGCGACATCGCGAGCGGCGAGGACCGTGTCATCGCGACGACGCCGCACGCCGACATGTTCGTCTGGGCGGCCGACGGCAAGACGCTGTTCTACGTGCGCCACAACGAAGCGCGCCGTTCGCACCAGCTGTGGCGCCACCAACTGGGCAGCGACAAGGACCAGCTGGTGCACGAGGAGCCCGACGAGCTGTTTAACCTGATGTTGTCCAAATCGCTGGACGGCCGTACGCTGATGCTGGGCACGCGCTCCAAGGACACGATGGACTGGCGCGTGCTGCCGGCCAACCGGCCCGAAGCCCAATGGCGCGAGGTGTTGCCGCGCAAGGTGGGCCAGGAGTACGCCGTCACGCCGTTCGGCAACGAGCTGCTGCTGCGCGTCAACGACCGCGGCGTGAACTTCCGGCTGCTGCGGCTGCCGCTGAAGCCCGGCAAGGGGGCGCTGTATGCCACCAAGGACCTGGCGCGAGCGCGCGAGCTGATCGCGCATCGCAGCGATGCGATGGTGGAGCAGGTGGCCGCGTTCAAGACCCATGCGGTCGCGCAGATCCGCGAGGGTGGATCTGTCAAGCTGCGCATCTTCCCGCTGGCCGGTGGTGCGTCGCGCGAGGTGGCGTTCCAGGAGCTGGCCTACAACGCCGTGCTGGCCGGTCAGCGCGAGTTCGACGCACCGCGCGTGCGCTTCGCCTACAACTCGCTGACCACGCCCGCCTCCACCTACGAGGCCGACCTCGCCACCGGCAAGCTGGAGCTGCTGAAGGTGGCACCCGTGCAGGGCGGCTATGACGCCAGCCTCTATGCCAGCGAACGCCTGTGGGTGAAAGCGGCCGACGGCACGCAGGTGCCCGTCAGCCTGGTCTGGCGCAAGGACAAGCGCAAGAACGGCCCGCAGCCCCTGCTGCTGTACGGCTATGGCAGCTACGGCCATCCCAGCGACCCGCGCTTCGCCAGCCCGCGCCTGTCGCTGCTGGACCGCGGTGCGATCTACGCGATCGCCCACATCCGCGGCGGTGGCGACCTGGGCCGCCAGTGGTACCTGGACGGCAAGCTCGGCAAGAAGGTGAACACCTTCACCGACTTCGTCGCCTGCGCCGAGGCACTGGTGGCCAAGGGCTACACGCAGCCCAGCCAGCTCATCATCCACGGCGGCAGCGCCGGCGGCCTGCTGGTGGGCGCGGCCACCAACCTGCGGCCCGACCTCTACAAGGCCGTCGTCGCGCAGGTGCCGTTCGTCGACGTCATCAACACCATGCTGGACGCCACGCTGCCGCTGACCACCGAGGAATACATCGAGTGGGGCAACCCCAACAAGGCGGCCGAGTACGCGTGGATGCGCGCCTACAGCCCCTATGACAACCTGAAGCCGGTGGTCTACCCAGCCGTGCTGGCCAAGACGGCCATCAACGACAGCCAGGTGCCGTACTGGGAGGCCGCCAAGTACGTGGCCAAGCTGCGCGAGCTGAACCTGGGCAAGGCGCCGGTGCTGTTCGACATCAACATGACGGCCGGCCACGGCGGTGCGTCGGGCCGCTTCGACGCCTTGCGCGAAACCGCTCGCACCTACGCGTTCATGCTGCAGCAATGGGGTCTTTTGGAATGATCTCCCCGGCCGGCCGCAGCGATTACTGGCGCCGCGCGCGGCGCCTGACGGTGTGGTTGCTGCTGGCCTGGGGCGTCGTCGCGTTCGCGCCGGTGTGGTTTGCGCGCGAGCTCAGCGTGGAGGTGTTCGGCTGGCCGCTGGCGTTCTGGCTCGCGTCGCAGGGCGCGCTGCTGGGCTTCTGCGCCATCGTCATCGTCTACGCGCGAGCGATGGCGCGGCTGGAGGCCGAAGTGGACGTCAGCGAGCCTCCGACCTGAACAGCCGCAGCACCTCGGCCTCGCCGACATGGCGGGCGTAGGTGGCCTGCACCCAGCCCTCGCGGCGCAGTGCGTCGAGGTGGCGTTGCAGGATCTGGGAGGCCGGATAGCCCAGCTCCGAGATGCCCACGCGGTACTCGCGCGCGCACTGCGCGGCGGCCGGCAGCGCGGCCATCGCCAGCAGCAGCGCGAGCAGGCGACGCTTCATGGGGCGTCCAGGAAGCCTTCCAGCGCAGCGGCCAGCGCCTCGGGCTGGTCGTGGTGCAGCATGTGGCCGGCGTCGTTCAGCACCGTGCGGGCAAGACGTGGCACCACGGCCAGCCGCCCCTCGAAATCCTCGCGCGTGTAGCGGCCGCCCCAGAAGCGCTGCAGCTGCTCGTCGCTGCCCTCAACCCACAGCGTGGGCGCCGTGATGCGCTGCCAGCAGGCCAGCACCTCGGCCTTGCGGTACAGCACCGGGTTGGCCAGCTTGTGAGCCGGGTCGGCGTTCAGCTGGAAGCCCTCCGGCGTCTCGCGCGCCCAGTGCTGCGCCAGCCAGGCGGCCTTGTCGGCGGTCAGCCGTGGGTTGTTGCGGCGCAGCCGCTCGGCCACGTCGGCCAGCGTGGCGTAGGGGCGCAGCGAGGGCGCCTCCTTCAGCTCGTCCAGCCAGCGGGCCAGGCGCTCGGGCGCCGCGGCGGGCGCCACGTCGGGCATGCCGAAGCCCTCCAGGTTGACGAGGCGGCGGATGCGCCCGGGCCGCACGCCCGCATAGCTCATCGCGACATTGCCGCCCATGCTGTGGCCCACAAGGTCCACCGGTGCGCCGGGGCTGAGCAGGTCCAGCAGCGCGTCCAGGTCGCCCAGGTAGTCGGGGAACCAGTAGCAGTCGGCCCCTGTCGTCTCGCTGAGGCCGAAGCCGCGCCAGTCCAGCGCGATGACTTCGCGCTCGCCGCGCATCGCGTCGACGACGAACTGGAACGACGCGCCCACGTCCATCCAGCCGTGCAGCATCACCAGCGGTGGCCGGCCGGCGCAGGCTTCGCCCCAACGCAGGAGGTGATGCCGCAAGCCACGAAGGCTGACGAAATCGCTGCGATGGAGGCGATGAGGCGTGTAGACATCGGGCATATCCGCACTGTAGGACAGCGGGGTCCGCTGACAATGGGGTCATATGCCTGCCGCCCCACACGACATCCGCGCCGCCGAGCCGCGCGACCTGAACGCCCTTGTCCAGCTCATCAGCGAATTGGCCGAGTTCGAGAATCTGACGCACCTGCTGGAGGTTTCGCCCGAGCGGCTGGCGCCGCATCTGTTCGGTGACGAGCCGGCCGCCGAGTGCCTGGTGGGCGAGATCGACGGCGAGGTCGTGGCCTTCGCGCTGTTCTACAAGAACTTCTCGACCTTCCTGTCCAAGCCGGGGCTGTACCTGGAAGACCTGTACGTGCGCCCGGCCCACCGCCGCACGGGGCTGGGCAAGGCGCTGCTGATCCAGCTGGCCCAGCTGGCCTGCGAGCGCGGCTACGGCCGC
Source organism: Roseateles asaccharophilus (assembly GCF_031458115.1). Taxonomy (GTDB): domain Bacteria; phylum Pseudomonadota; class Gammaproteobacteria; order Burkholderiales; family Burkholderiaceae_C; genus Pelomonas; species Pelomonas asaccharophilus_A. The sequence goes on from NZ_JAVDXV010000001.1 coordinate 470,617, forward strand.
TTCGACTGGACCGTGCTGGACTGGAACGAAGACGCCATCCGCTTCTACGAGAAGCTCGGCGCCGAGGTGCTGCCCGACTGGCGCATCTGCCGCCTGACCGGCGACGCGCTGGAGCGCTATGCCGACGGCGATCGCCCCAGCATGTGGTCGCCCTCGGCCTGGCTGGGCATCTGACGCCCGCGCCGCAGCCATGCGGCTCAAGCACGCGCAGTTCTACGGTCGCTTCGACACGCGGTGCGACGTTGCCGGCTTCAGCCTCGCGCGGCTGACCGCGCAGATACCGGCGCACCAGGTGGCGCCGCACGAACACCAGGACGGGCATTTCATCGTCGTGCTGGCGGGCCGCTACCGCAGCAGTGCGCGCGGCGTGGACAGCCTGATGGGCCCGGGCGACGTGCTGTGGAATCCGCCCGGCACCCACCATCAGGACCGCTTCGCCGGCGACGGCGGCCGCTTCCTGGCGCTGAGCCTGGGCGCCCAGCAGGCCGCCGCGCTGGCGCTGCAGGACGGCGGCGCCCGCCGCCTGGAGGCGGCCGCCCAGCGGATGGCGCAAGACCTGGCCCGCCAGCCGTTCGCGTTGGACCTGGGCGGCCTGCTGCTGCTGGAGGAGCGTTGCCGCCAGCTCTGCGCGCTGAGCCCCGTGCGTCCGCCGCCTGCCGACCGCGCCGCGCGCGACACGCATGAGCCCGTCTGGCTGCGCCGCTGCATGGAGCAGCTGGTGGACGAGTGCGAGCAGCCGCTGCGGCTGGCTGAACTCGCTGCGCAGGCGGGTGTGCACCCGGTATCGCTGTCGCGCGCGTTCCGCCGCCATTACGGCATCGCGCCGGGCCAGCTGCAGCGGCGCGCGCTGCTGAACCGCGCCGCGCGCCGGCTGCTGGACGGCCAGCCCGTGGCCGACGTGGCCGCCCAGCTGGGCTTTGCGGACCAGAGCCATTTCACGCGGCTGTTTCGCGCCGAGTACCGCTGCACGCCGGCCGCCTGGGCCGCCGGGTTCAAAACGTTCTAGACCCGCAACGGCTGGCGGGCGAGCATGGGGCATGAGATCCCTGCTGTCCTTGCTGACCCTGGCGCTGCTGTCCTCATCCGCAGCCGCGCTCGATGAAGACCGCGCCGCACTGGAGGCGCTGCCCGGCGCCACCAGCGTGCTGCTGCAGCGCGGCGGGCGCGTGCTGGCCGAGCACTATGCGCGCGGTGCCGATGCCACCACGCTGCATGACACGAGGTCAGTCGGCAAGTCGGTCACCTCGCTGCTGGTGGCCGCCGCGGTGCAGGACGGCCTGCTCAGCCGCGACACGCCCGTATTCGCCGCCTTCGACGCCGAGCGACCCATCGCCCACGACGGCCCGGCCAAGCAGGCGATCACGGTGGGCGACCTGCTGGGCATGTCGTCCGCGCTGGACTGCGACGACAACCAGGAAGCCAGCCCCGGCAACGAGGAGAACATGTACCCGCAGCCGCGCTGGCTGCGCTGGGCGCTGGACCTACCCACCCGCGCGCTGCCGCCGGGCGAGATCCCCTGGGCCTACTGCACCGCCGGCACCTTGCTGCTGGGCCAGCTGCTGGAGCGGCGCGTGCCCGGCGGGCTGGAGGCTTATGCGCGCCGGCGGCTGTTCGAGCCGCTGGGCATCACGGCCGTGCAATGGCACCGCTCGCCGGCCGGCGAGACCATGACGGGCGGCGGCCTGCGCCTGCGCACGCGCGACTGGGCCGCGCTGATGCGGATGCTGCAACTGCGCGGCGGCGGCGTGCTGGCACCTGCGCAGGTCGACGCGCTGCTGACCGTGCGCCGCACCACGCCCTACGGCATGGACTACGGCGAGCTGTTCTGGCGCCGCGACTACGAATTGCGCTGCGGCCGCTTCAGCGGCTGGCAGATGTCCGGCAACGGCGGCAACCTGGTCGTGCTGCTGCCGGCGCTGGACGCCGTCGTCGCGCTGACCCGCACGCACTACAACCAGCGCGGCATGCATCAGCAGAGCGCGGCCTTCATGGCGGCGCTGCTGGAGCGCCACGTTTGTGACAGCTTGCCGAAGGCCGACACCCCGGGCTAGCCCTGAGTTCAGGCGGGAGCCGGCTGGCTAGCATCAGCGCCCTTTCGTCGATTCCGAGGGCACCCCGATGGCCGCAGACCGCTACGAGGCCCTGCACGCCGCCTTCCGCTGGCAGGTGCCCGCCGATTTCAACATCGCCGAGGCCTGCTGCGGCCGCTGGGCACGTGACACGCCCAAGGCCACCGCGGTCTATTTCGACAGCGAAAGCGGCTGCCGCGCGCAGTACAGCTATGCGCAGCTGCAGCGGGCCGCCAACCGGCTGTCCAACGCGCTGCTGAACCAGGGCGTGCGCCGCGGCCACCGCGTGGCCATCGTGTTGCCGCAGCGCTTCGAGACGGCGGTGGCCCACGTCGCCATCCAGCAGATCGGCGCGGTCGCGATGCCGTTGTCGCTGCTGTTCGGCGCCGAGGCGCTGGAGTACCGGCTGCAGGACAGCGGCGCCGTGCTGGCCATCGCGGCCTGCGACGCCTTGCCCGCGCTGCGCGAGGCGCGCGGGCGCTGCCCGGCGCTGCGGCGCGTCATCGTCGTCGGCGAGTGCCCGGTGGACTGCGACGAGCTGCCGTGGATGGAGGCGCTGCAGGCCGAGGAGGCGCGCTTCCAGCGCGTGGTGACGCGCGCCGACGACCCGGCCATCCTGATCTACACCAGCGGCACCACCGGCAACCCCAAGGGCGCGCTGATCCCGCAGCGCGCGCTGGTCGGCAACCTCAGCGGCTTCATCGCCAGCCAGAACTGGTTCGGCTTCGATCCCTTCCACATCGAGCGGCCTAGCGACGCGGTGTTCTGGAGCCCCGCCGACTGGGCCTGGACCGGCGGCCTGATGGATGCGCTGCTGCCCACGCTGTACTTCGGCCGGCCCATCGTGGCCTACCAGGGCCGCTTCTCGGCGGCCAAGGCCTTCGAGCTGATGGCCGGCTATGGCGTCACGCACGCCTTCCTGTTCCCCACGGCGCTGAAGGCCATGATGAAGGCCGAACCCAACCCCAGCCGCCACGGCCTGAAGCTGCAGGCCCTGATGAGCGCGGGCGAGGCCGTCGGCGACGCGGTGTTCGGCTGGTGCCGCGACGCCTTGGGCGTGCCGGTCAACGAGATGTTCGGCCAGACCGAGATGAACTATGTGGTGGGCAACTGCCAGGCGCTGTGGCCGGCCCGGCCGGGCAGCATGGGCCGCGCCTATCCCGGCCACCGCGTGGCCGTCATTGACGACGACGGCCACGAGTGCGCGCCCGGCCAGGTCGGCGAGGTGGCCGTGCACGCGCGCGACCGCCATGGCGCGCCCGATCCGGTGTTCTTCCTGGGCTATTGGAACAACGAGGCCGCGACGCAGGCCAAGTTCACCGGCAGCCCCGCCGACAGCTGGTGCCGCACCGGCGACCTCGCGCGCATGGATGCCGACGGCACGCTCTGGTACGAGGGCCGCGCCGACGACGTGTTCAAGAGCGCCGGCTACCGCATCGGCCCCGGCGAGATCGAGAACTGCCTGCTGAAGCACGAGGCCGTGGCGAACGCCGCGGTGGTGCCCAAGCCCGACGCCGAGCGCGGCGCGCTGGTCAAGGCCTATGTGGTGCTGGCCGACGGCCATGCGGGCGACGCCGCGCTGGTGGAAGCACTGCAGGCGCATGTGAAGGCGCGGCTGGCGCCCTACGAGTACCCCAAGGAGATCGAGTTCATCGCCGCGCTGCCGATGACGACAACCGGCAAGGTGCAGCGGCGCGTGCTGCGGCTGCAGGAACAGCAGCGCGCGGCTCAGGCCGCCTGAGTCTGCCGTGGCGGCGGGCGGTCACGGCGCCGCGCGCCGGTAGTGCAGCCGCCACATCAGCGTCCAGGTCTTGCCGCCGTCAGCGCTGCCTTCCCAGTCCCACGTGAAGCTGTCCGGGCGGATGTCGTAGAAGCGCATGCGCTGGCCCTGCCGCTTGTCGCCGACCTGGCGGAACTCGGTCGCGAAGAAGCGGGCCTCTCCATCCGCGCCGCCGGTCAGCGCGAAGAAGCCGCCCTGGTTATCCGCCCAGGCCTGGCGCCAGGTGCCGGACTTGTCGCGCACCGACAGCGAGCGGCCCAGCAGCCGCGGCGTGACGGCCGTGGCGCCCTCGAAGTTTTCCTCGATGACCTGACCATCCAGGATCTTGGTGACGCGGTTGCGCGCCTGGGCGGTGCCGCCGTCGGCGGTGGTCCAGCTGACGACCCAGTCGCCAACCCAGAAGTCGAACAGGTCGGCCGGCTGGCTGGCCTGGGCGGGTTGCAGCGCGGCGGCCAGCAGCAGGGAGGCGAGGAAGTGGCGCATGGTGGGCGGCGAGGTGAGGGTGGCGCCAGCCTAGGCCGTCGGCGCCCGCCGTGGTGTTGCAGGAATTGCGCGGCCATACTCGCCGCATGATCCTGCGCGAGCTGCCCGACCTGGCGCCGCGGCCGCTGACGGCCGTGAACGCGGGCTTCCGGCAGTGGTTTGCCGAGCACTGGGGACGCGAGAACGCCATCGTCATGGGCTGGACGCGCGACGCGGAGTTCCCGCCGCACACGCAGACGCTGTCCATCAAGCGCGCCTGGGGCGGCGACGGCGAGGACTACCTGCTGCCCGCGCGGCGGCTGCGTGTCGACGCCGACCACTGCCTGATCCTGAACCAGGGCGGCCACTACGGCGCGCGCATCGCCAGCCCGGTGCCGGTGTTGAGCTTTGGCGTGTTCTTCCGGCCCGAGCTGGGTGCCGAGCTGGCGCATGCGGCCACGCAGAGCTGGGCCCGCCGGCTGGCGGACGGGGACGAGCCCGGCCGTGTGGACGCCGGCTTTGCCGAGCACCTGCGCCCGGCCGACGGCGCGCTGGGGGCGGAGCTGAGCACGCTGCGCGACGCCGTGCTGGCTGGCCGCGGCGAGTGCCTGGGCGACGCCGACGATGAGGCCTGGCTGGAGGAGCGGCTGCAGGCGCTGCTGTGGCGCATGCTGGCCACCGAGCCCGGTTGGCGCGAGCGCAGCCAGCGCCTGGCGCCGATCTCGCGCAGCCAGCATGCCGAACTGCTGGCGCGGCTGGACCGCGCGGCGGACTTCATGCTGAGCTGCCAGGCCCAACCGCTGACGCTGGACGACATCGCCGGCGTCGCGCGGCTGTCCAAGTACCACCTGGTGCGCTGCTGGCGCGCGCTGCATGGCGCCACGCCCATGGCCTGGCTCGCGCAGCGGCGCAGCGCGCATGCGCTGCGGCTGCTGCAGGACGAGACGCTGACGCTGGACGACGTGGCCGCGCGCAGCGGCCTGGGCTCGCGGCAGACGCTGTTCCGCCAGTTGAAGCGCCTGGGCGGCGCGGGCGGGCAGGCGCTGCGCGGGCGGCTCAGCGCGGCCTTGTGACCAGGCCGCTGCGATCCAAGGGCAGATTCAGACCGCGCGGTTGCGCAGCCGCAGCAGGCTCAAACCCAGCAGCACGAACAGGCCGCCGCTGATGCGGTTGAACAGCCGCATGTGGCGCGGCTGGGCCAGGTAGCGGCGCAGGCTGCGGAACAGGCCCAAGTAGAACGCATGCGAGGCCAGCGCCAGCACGGTGAAGGTGGTGGTCAGCAGCAGCGTCTGGCCCAGCAGCGAGCCACCGGGCGTCAGGAACTGCGGGAACAGCGCCGTGAAGAACAGGATGGCCTTGGGGTTGGTGACGGCCACGCCCAGGCCTTGCAGGAACAGCTTGCCGGCCGTGTGCGGTTGGCCGGGGCGGGGAGCGCCAGCGTCCAGCGGCAGCGGGGCGCTGCGCCACTGCTTGATGCCCAGATAGACCAGATAGCCCGCGCCGACGATCTTGACGACGAGGAAGGCCGAGGCCGACACGGCCAGCAGCGCGCCCATGCCGGCCATCGCGGCGCCGGACACGATGAACAGGCCCGCCGCATTGCCCAGCGAGCTGTACATGGTCTGCCGCGGCCCGACGGCCATCGCGTTGGAGATGGCCAGCAGCACGCCGGGTCCGGGCGAGAAGGAAGTCAGCAGGGCCACGCCGCAGAACAGCAGCCAGGTGGAGAGGGGCATGGTCGGGGCGTCAGGGCAGGAGGGCGGGCCAGTCTAGGCCGATGCCCGGCACCGGGGCCGACGCGGGGTTTCTCGCGTCACCTGCACTTGTAGGCCTTGCCCTGCATGGCCACCGTGCGCGGCGCGACGTTGGCGTTGAACGGGTCCGTGTCGGCGATGCGCGAGCGGAAGACCTCCACGCATGTGTTGCCCTTGCGCAGCACGGTGCGGCGGTCCCCGAGCGCGCCGACCACTTGCGAGTGGTTCTCCTTGGGTTCCTCCACCCAGGCGCCGGCACCACCGGTGGCGTCGGCGATGCGCTCTTCCAGCGTCAGCCGCGCCGTGTTGCTGCGCGGGTCGCTGAGCGCCGGGTTGCGCGCCGCGGCGGACGAGGCTGCATAGCCGGGTGGCAGCGTCAGCCGCAGCGCGGTGCGCGGGGGCTCGGCGGGCGGCGGTGCTTCGGGGGCGGGTGCGGTGATTGCGGTCGACACCGGTGCCGGTTCATCGGGCAGGTCCGGTGTGCGCGGCGCTGTCAGTGCCGGCACGCGCGCCTCGGGTTGCGGGCGCGGCGTGGCTTGCGGGGCGCGCGGCGCGGGCCGGTCCGGCGACAGCAGGCGCACCGTCGTCAGCCGGCGCTCGCTCGGCTGCTCGCGTGGTGGCCCGCGGTGCAACCACAGCGCCGTCAGCACGCCGGCATGCAGCGCGATGACGAGGCCGCGTGCCAGCCAGCGGTGGTGCATGGCCGCCAGCTTCAGAGCTTGATGGACAGCTTGGTGCCGGGCGGCGGCGCGAGCTTGGCCGAGTCGGGCCAGTTCTCCTGGCCGGTCAGCACGGTGCAGGGGCGGCTCGGCTCGCCCTTCTTCGTGTCGGGCTCGCGCTCGCCGGTGGCCTGCGGCAAGGGCAGGCCCATCAGCTGGCCGTTCTCGCGCCAGGTCAGCTCCCACGTGGGCGTGTCGCTGCAGATGCGCACGCCCTGGCCGCGCGGGAACAGCCAGCGCAGATAGAACGGCAGCAGCTCCTCGCGCAGCGTGCGGCCCACGCGCAGGATCTGGCGCACCTTGGCGAGGTCCAGTTGTTCGGGCGGCATGGTCAGCTGGATGGTGCCGCGCACGGCCATCTGGCCCTTGGCCGTGTTGGTGGCCAGGTCGGCGGTCTTGGCCTCGGCCTCGGGCAGCACGGGCAGGTCGAAACGGCCTTCGGCATCGAGCTTGATGGGGTGGTCGGCCTCGTCGCTGCGCACGGCGAGACGGATGTCGGGCAGCGGCTTCTTGGTCCTCTCGGTGTTGACCTGGAACTCCATGCGGAACAGGCCTTCGCCGTGCTGGCGCATCTTGCTCAGCAGGGTGTTGATCTGCGCGTAGGGCAGAGCGCTGCCGTCGCGCCTCAACTCGGTCAGCACGGGCGGCAGCACCGCGTTCTGGGCGTGGGCGGCACCGGCGGCCAGCAACAGGAAACAGATCAGGGGGCGCATGGATCCTCAGTCGTCTTCAGGGGGTTCGGGGCCGGGTTCCCAGGCGAGCAGGTCGCCGGGCTGGCATTGCAGGACCTCGCAGATGCGCGCCAGCGTGTCGAAGCGCACGCCGCGCACCTTGCCGCTCTTCAGCAGCGACAGATTGGCCTCGGTGATGCCCACGCGCTCGGCCAGCTCCCGCGACCGCATCTTGCGGCGCGCGAGCATGACGTCGAGGGTGACGATGATGGGCATGTCAGCAGCGCTCCTGCGCGGGGCGATCGGAGACTCGCGGACCGAGCACCGGGCTGCCAAGGGCCAGAGGCCCTTGGCCTGTCGTAGTCACAAGCAATCCGCAGGGACTGCTTGTGTCCGACTCCAGTTCACCAAGCCGGCCCGTCATGGCGATGTGCTTGCCGGTCAATCCGGCAAGCATCGCCGCCCCCTCGGGGGACCGGCTGGGCTTGCCCGCGTTCAGCGCGGCTTGACCGGACGAGGGGCTCATACAAACTCAGCGTTCTCGTCGGCGACGCGTGCGGCTTCGTGCAGGACTTGGGCGAGCGCCAGCAGCAGCAGGCCGAACAGCAGCGCGAGGTAATGGTCCGACGACAGGCCGAACCACAGCTGCCTTTCGCCCACCGGGTTGCCCCAGGTCAGCGCCAGGATGGACAGCATGCGGCCCACCGGCTGCGCCGCGGCGAGCAAGCACAGCGCCAGGCCCAGCCGGCGCAGGTGCGCGGCCGGCTGGCGGGCCAGCAGCTCGCCGCGCGCGAAGCAGCCGAACAGCGCCCACATCTGCGACAGCGCGAACACGCTGACGCCGGCCGGCAGCAGCGTGGCCAGCAGCGCGCCGATGCGCGCGCCTATGTCCAGTTGAATCTTGGGGATGCCCCATTGCTGCGTGATCACCTCGGCCACCCAGTCCGGCTGCGCCCAGAACAGGAAGGGCATGGTGCCCAGGAACAGCGCGCCGACCAGGCACAGCAGTCGCACGACCCATGCCAGGCGGCGGATGCGTCGCAGACCGTCGGCGGAGAAGGAGTCGGGCATGGCGAGCTTCGTAAGGCGAGAAAAACTTACTGTAAAACAATAAATAGTTGTTGCGGAAAGGAATCTTCACGTCCCCCCGAGAATGCGGGCATGAGCAAGAAGAGCACCCATGTCAGCGAGACCCCGGCCACGCAAATGTTGAAGCGCGCGGGCGTCGTGTTCACCGAGCACATCTACGACTACGTGGAGCACGGCGGCACGGCCGAGTCCTCCAAGCAACTGGGCGTGGAAGAGCACGCGGTGGTGAAGACGCTGGTCATGCAGGACGAGAAGGCCGAGCCGCTGATCGTGCTGATGCACGGCGACCGCACGGTCAGCCTGAAGGAGCTGGCGCGGCAGATCCCGTGCAAAAAGGTCGAGCCATGCAAGCCCGACGTCGCGCAGCGCCACAGCGGCTATCAGGTCGGCGGCACGTCGCCTTTCGGCGTGCGCAAGGCCATGCCGGTGTTCGTGGAGTCGACCATCCTGCAGCTCGACAAGATCTGCATCAACGGCGGCCGGCGCGGCTATCTGGTGGGCATCGCGCCGCAGGTGCTGACCGAGCTGCTGGGCGCCAAGCCCGTCAGCTGCGCGAACGCCGCGTGAGTACCGCCCTGGAGGCGGACCGCGAGACCACGCGCTTTGGTGCGCTGCTGCTCGAGTTCGCGCAGTTCACCTGGAAGGAGGCGCAGGCCTGCCTGTTCGCCGGGTTGTTCTTTGCGTCCGTGCTGCTCGTGCCGCGGGCCGGCGTGCTGGGCCTGCCGCGCTACGACGCGCTGCTGCTGATCGCCGTCGCCATCCAGGCCTGGATGCTGTGGACCGGCCGCGAGACCCGCGACGAGCTGAAGGCCATCTGCCTGTTCCATCTGCTGGGCTTCGCGCTGGAGGTGTTCAAGACGTCGGACGCCATCCGCTCGTGGTCCTACCCCGACCTCGCGTACACCAAGCTGTTCGGCGTGCCGCTGTTCTCGGGCTTCATGTACGCCGCCGTGGGCAGCTACATCATCCAGGCGTGGCGGCTGCTGCATCTGCGCGTGGAGCACCATCCGCCGTACTGGATGGCCGGGCTGATCGCCAGCCTGCTGTACCTGAACTTCTTCACCCATCACTTCATCGGCGACTACCGTTGGATGCTCGCCGCGGCGGCGCTGGGCCTGTATGCCCGGTCGCGCATGGTGTTCCGGCCGCACCGGGTGGACCGGCGCATGCCGCTGGCGCTCGCGCTGGTGCTGATCGGCTTCTTCATCTGGCTGGCTGAGAACCTCGGCACGTTCTTCGGGCTGTGGGCCTACCCGCACCAGCTGGGCGCCTGGGCGGTCGTGCATGTCGCAAAGTGGAGTGCCTGGTCGCTGCTGGTGCTGATGAGCTTCACCATCGTCACCAACCTCAAGCACATCAAGGCGACGGTGCAGGTGCCGCCCTGAGCCGGCGGCGGGCATGCTGTTTGCCGGGCCGCCGGCATGTGGGACACCATTCTTGAGACGCTGCGCGCCGAGTTCTCCGACGTGCCCGACGCCGAGCAGGTCACGCGTATCCTGACCCGGCTGCTGCTGGCCGCCGTGCTGGGCGGCCTGCTGGGCTATGAGCGTGAAAGCAAGGGCAAGGCGGCCGGCATCCGCACGCACATGCTGGTGGCCCTGGGTGCGGCGATGTTCGTGCTGGTGCCTGAGCTGGACGGCATGCAGGTGGCTGACATGAGCCGCGTCATCCAGGGCATCGTGACCGGCATCGGCTTCCTGGGCGCCGGCGCCATCATCAAGCGCGCTTCGGAAGAGGACGTGCAAGGCCTGACCACCGCCGCCGGCATCTGGATGACCGCCGCCATCGGCGTGGCCTGCGGCCTGGGCCGCGAGACGACGGCCGTGCTGGCCGCGCTGCTGGCGCTGGGCGTGCTGGCCGTCGTGCCGCATCTTGTCGACCGCAAACGCTGAGCGCCGCGTCCTACGCGCAGGCGTCGTGCCGCCCGATGTGGCGGCCCGCCCAAGGCGCGCAGCATCGCAGCGTGAATACCACCACCACCTCGTCGCTGAACGGCCAGGAAACGCTGGACCTGGCCTACGACCAGCTCGAAGCCGCGCTGCCGAAGCGCGCCGCGCGGGCGCTGGCCTGGCTGCGCCGCCCCGAGGCGCGCTGGGTACGCATTCCCGCGGGGCTGCTGTGCATCGCGGCGGCGTTCTTCTGGTTCATGCCCATCATCGGCATCGAATGGGCGCCGGTGGGCCTGCTGCTGCTCGCGCAGGACATCCCGTTCCTGCGCCGGCCGGTGGGGCTGCTCATCCTGGCGCTGCTTGCTGCATGGCGCCACCTGCGCCATTGGTGGCGACGCCGGCGCGCCCGCTGAGACTTCGGGCGGCTGCATGACAATGCCGCCCCATGCAAACCATCCTCCCCCTGCTCGCCGCCCTGGCGGGCTACCTGATCGGCTCGCTGTCGTTCGCCGTCATCGTCAGCCGCGCGATGGGGCTGTCGGACCCGCGCTCCTACGGCTCGGGCAACCCCGGCGCCACCAATGTGCTGCGCTCGGGCAACAAGGCCGCGGCCATCCTCACCCTGGTGTTCGATGCGCTGAAGGGCTATCTGCCCGTGCTGGCCGTGTTCATCTGGGGCCCGCGCTGGGGCCTGGGAGAAGGCACGGCCGCGCTGGTGGGCCTGGGCGCCTTCCTGGGGCATCTGTGGCCCGTGTTCTTCAAGTTCGAGGGCGGCAAGGGCGTGGCCACGGCGGCCGGCGTCATCTTTGCGCTCAATCCGATCTTGGGGGTGGCGACGCTGGCAACCTGGGCCATCATTGCCTGGTTCAGCCGCTACTCGTCCCTTGCCGCCATCGTGTCGGCCGCGTTCGCGCCGATGTATCAGTTGCTGATTTGGGAAGCCGGGCCCACGGCACTGGCCCTGATCAGCATGGGTTTGCTGCTGGTCTGGCGTCACCAGGCCAACATCAAGAAACTGCTGGCCGGCACCGAAAGCAAGCTGGGCCAGAAGGCTGGAGCCGCCGCCAAGCCTGCCGTCAAAACCTCCACCAAGTCGCGAAAGAAATCATGAGCAATTCCGCCCCCGTTGAACGCTTTGACATCGGCGCCCGCCTGTCGGAGATGGCCGTCTACAACGGCGTCGCCTACCTGGCTGGCCAGGTGCCCGAGGACGCCACGGCCGACGTGACCGGCCAGACGGCGCAAGTGCTGGCCGCCATCGACAAGCTGCTGTCCCGCGCCGGCACCGACAAGACCCGCATCCTGCGCGCGCAGATCTTCCTGACCGACCGCGCCGACTTTGCCGGCATGAACGCCGCGTGGGACGCCTGGGTCGCCGAAGGCCACGCCCCGCCGCGAGCCACCGTCATCGCCGGCCTGGCCCGTCCGGAGTGGAAGGTCGAGATCGTCGTCACGGCGGCAATCTAATGACTTTGCGGGACAGACCGATCGAGCGAAGCGAGTAGCTCTGTCCTCAACTGACTATGCCTTGCGGGACAGACCCTAGGTTTGTCGGGCGGCACGCTGCCGCCAGAAACCGGTGTCGAAGCGCTGCTCGACACCGGTTTTTTCATTGATGAGCCAGAACTCGCGGCCGTCGGCGCTGGCGCGCACGACCTCGCCCGCATGGCGGCCCGCCGTCACGCGCCGGCCCACCGCGTTGGCCGGGAAGCCCGGCTGACGCGCCAGTTCCTCCAGCGGCTGGGCCGCGCGCGAATCGGCCGCCAGCCTCAGCTTGCGCACCAGGGGCGCGAGGAAGGCGCCGGCCGCATCCGCCGGCGACACGAACAGCACCAGCTTGGCCTGCGCGCGGCTCAGCGCCACGTTCAGCAACCGCTGCGCGCCCTCGCCGTGCAGGAAGGGTTGCGAGCCATCGGCCGAGTCTAACAGCACCACCGGCGCTTCGCTGCCCTGCGCGCGGTGCACGGTGCTGACGCGCAGCGACTCGGGCAGGTCGCGGGCACGCAAGGCCTGCCGGATCAGCGCGCGCTGCGCGCGGAACGGTGTCAGCACGATCAACTCGTCGGCCTGCCAGCCTTGCTGCAAAGCCTGTTCGATCAACGCCGCGATGGCCTCGGCCGACTCGCGCCGCACCGGCCCGCGCTCGTGGGCCGACCAGCCGCCATCGCGCTGCACGGGGTGCAGGTGCACATGCACGTCGGCGCCGATGTCACCCAGCGCGCGCTGCCGTGCGGTCCGCCAGTCGGCGGACACATCCGCCGCCACGCGCAGTGCGCCGTCGTAGAACAGCTCGCTGACCAGATCGCCGATGGGCGCGGCCATGCGCGACTGCTCGTCCAGCAGCGCCACCGACGCGCCGGCGCGCGGCATGTGCGCAAACGCCGAACGCCCCAGCCAGCGCTGCGCGAGCCGGTCGTCGCTTCGCAGCACCGGCGACAGCTGCTGCGGGTCGCCCGCGAACAGCCGCGCGCGGCCCAGCGGCATCAGCGCCAGCGTGTGCGCCAGGCTCACCTGGCTGGCCTCGTCGAACACGACCAGGTCGAACGGCGGCTCATCGTCGGTCGCCAGTTCGCGCAGCGTCTTCAGCGTGAATGCGGCGCGCGTGGTGGTCATCGCGGCCAGCCGGCAGCGCTGCAGCACGCGCAGCGACGACGCACGCAGCTCGTCGCGCAGCGCGGCCACGCGGTCGGCCCAGGCCTTCAGCGCCATCGCATCCCGGCTCGACGGCCGCTGGCTTTCGGCCCGGGCCAGGCGGGCGATCAGCTCGGTGTCCTCGGTCGGGATCAGGTGCTCGCGGCCTTCGTAGGCCGCCGCATCGAAGCGCGTGCCCAGCCGTTGAACCAGCGGCCGCAGGTGTTCGCGCCGGCCCTTCTGCAAGGCCTTGTCGACGGCGATCAGCGCTAGGTCTACCGCGTGGTTGGTGGTGGACAGCAGCAGCACGCGGGCGTCGGGCCGCGTGTCCAGGTACTCGGCCAGCAGCACGCCCAGCGTGGTGGTCTTGCCGGTGCCGGGCGGGCCCCACAGGAAGGCGCTACTGTGGGCGATCAGCGCCAGCGCGTCGCGCTGCCCCTGGCGCAGCCAGCGAAAGGGCGCGCCCGTCAGCACCGGGCCGCCGTTCACCGGGCGGGGTTGCGACAGGTCGGGCAGGGCGGCCAGCGCGCGTTCGGCCCAGGCCGTGTCCCACCACGCATCGGCCACCGCGTTCAGGAAGCGCGTCGGGTACAGGCGGATCAGGTGGTCGGTGGGCGGCGGCGCGCTGCTGGCGTTCTGCAGCACCAGCTGATCGTCCTCGGGCACGACGGCCAGCACGCTGGCGCCGCCCTTCACGGGCGCGCCCCACCAGGCGGAGGCGCCGTCCAGGCTGTCGTCCAGCAGCGCGTGGGCCGAGGCCGCGCCGGGCCGCTGCCCCTCGGCGAACACATAGCCAGGCTCCAGCGTCACGCGCCACAGCGGGCCGTCGTGTTCGCTCTTCAGAACCTTGAAGTCGTAGTACTCGGGCGTGGCCGACAGCTCGGCCGCCAGCGCCGCGCGCAGGTCGGCCAGGCTCATCGCGGGGAAAGGGGCGGTTTGGGGAGGCGGGACTTTACTTGGCCGACGCGAAGAAGCTGTCCGCCGCCGCCAGTGCAGCCGCATCGGCATCGACCGCGCCCGGCGGGCCTCCCTTGCCCCACAGCGCGCCGCCGAAGCGCATGCCCAGGAAGGCGGCGCACAACTGCGCGGAGTCCAGCATGGGCTGGGCCTTGGCGCGGTCGCCGCTGGTGGTCACGACGTGCATGGTCTTCTCGGCCATGCGGGCCTTGAAGTCCACGCCCGGCACACGCATCCAGGCGCTCCAGTGGTCCAGATAGGTCTTCAGGTTGGCCGGGAAGCTGTACCAGTAGACCGGCGCCACCAGCACCAGGTCCGTGCAGGCCAGCGTGGCGTCCAGCAGCCGGGCCATGTCGCCGGTCGGCGCGGGGTAGCTGCCGGCCGTGTGGCGCAGGTCCACGAAGGGCGCGAGCGTGAAGTCGGCCAGGCGCAGCCAGGTCTGTTGCGCGTCGGCCGGCAGTTGCGCGGCGGCGCGGCGGGCCAGCGTTTCGGTGTTGCCGAGGTTGCCGGGCTCGCGCGTGGACGCGAGCAGGAAGAGGTGGTGGGAGGGCATGGGCGGCATGCTAGCCATGCCGCGCGTTGCATGCGGCTATGGGGCCATGAAGCGCACCACCACCTCGCCACCCTGCGGGCCTTGTGACACGCGCGCTTGCGCATCACTGCCGGCCCGGCTGGACAGCCATTGCGTGGTCGGCAGCGGCGCCAGCGTCTGGCGGTCACGCAGCGAGACCTCGATCTGGCGGTGCCCGTCAGGCGCCCGGCTGCCCTGCAGCGTGACATCCACGGTGCCGCCCGAGTCGCGCGCGGGCAGCTCCAGCGGCTTGTTCGTCACGAAGAAGTGCCAGGGCAGCTGAACCGTCCAGCGCGCCTGCGTGCCACCTTGCTTGTCCTGCCAGCGCACTTCCAGCGTGGCCGGGTCGTACTCGCCCGGCGCGGGGGCGTCGGCGGCCTGGGCGGCGTAGGTCAACGCGGTCACGGTGAGCAGCGCGCCGGCCAGCAGGCCGCGGCGGCGCGGTGTGGAGATGCGTGGATGCTTCAGCATGGCAATCCTTTCGACCAGCGGATGTGTGCTGCGCCAGTGGCTGGCCAGTGGCGCGGCGTGGGCGTGCAGCCCGTGTGCCAGCAGCAGCGCGCGGGTGTAGTCGGGGGTGGCCTGCGGCTGCGTGGCCAGCACGGCGGCGTCGCAGGCCAGTTCCTGGTCGGCGCGCAGCCGGCGCCAGGCCCAGTGCGCCAGCGGGTTGAACCACTGCAGCGCGAGCAGCAGGCCGGCCAGCAGGTTCCACGCGTTGTCGCCGCGGCGGCGGTGCACGTCCACGTGCTGCAGGATCAGCGTGCGCTCGACCGGCGAGAAGCGCTGTTCGAAGTCCACCGGCAGTCGCAGCCGCGGCCGGATCACGCCCACCAGCGCGGGGCTGTGGCCCGCCGGCAGCCGCGCGCCCAGCCGCTGCAGCCGCCATTGCCGGCGGCACTGCAGCGCCAGCGACAGCGCCGTGCCCGACAGCCACAGCGCCAGCCACGGCGCGCCGTGGCCGGGCGCAGCGGGCGTCGTGTCCAGCGCAGGCAGCGCAGGGGGCAGTGGCAGGCCCACCGCCTGCATCACGCGCGGCAGTGGCTCCTGCACCGGCTGCGGCCGCGGCAGCGCGGGCGTCAGCAGCAACGCGGGCACCAGCAGCCAAGCGGCGTAGGCGGCGCCCGCGCCCAGCCGCTTCAGCAGCAGCGGGCGCAGCAACGCGACCAGCACGACGGCGGCGCTGAACAGCAGTGCCAGGCGCAGCAGGCCTTCGAGCAGGTGATGTGTGGTCATGACCGCTGGCGAACAACCGTCAGGGCTGGGACTGCGCGGTCAGCAGCGTGGGCGTGACGGCCAGCGACAGATGCTCGGATCCGGTGGGGTCGTCGCGGCCCTGCTCGATGAGGCCTTTGACGCCGTTGGACGTGATCAGCCGCGGGCGCGACACCGTGGTCAGCGGGTCGCCCTTCTGCAGTTCGGTCCGCAACTCGATCTTGCCGTTGCCGATGTCCCTGGGCGTGATGGCGATGCCGACCTGCTCGGGCATCGGCTTGTCGGGGCTGCCGTTCAGCATCAGCCGGGCCTGCTTGCCGTCGTGCACGCGCAGCGTGGCTTGCGTGCTGTAGGTGTTGCGCGTGTCGCCGCGGCCGGTGCTGTAGCTCAGTGCAAGCTTCAGCTCGATAACCGGCGTGGTGTCGGCCGGTGCGGCCGGCTGCTGCGCGGCGTAGGCCAGGCCAGCAAGGCCCAGCAAGGGCGCGGCGACGAGCACGGCGCGGCGGCGCGTCAGGGGCAGGGGGCGGTTCAGCATCGCAATCCTTTCAACAAGTGGGTGGGTGCTGCCCCAGCGGCTGGCCAGCGGCGCAGCGTGGGGCCTGAGGTCGTGGGCGGCCAGCAGCGCCCGCGTGTAGTCGGCCACTGCGCCGGGCCGCGCTGCCAGCACGGCGGCATCGCAGGCCAGTTCCTGGTCGGCCTGCATGCGTCGCGCGGCCCACCAGACCAGCGGGTTCCACCAGTGCAGCGCGGTCAGCAGGCAGGCGATCAGGTTCCAGGCGTTGTCGCCGCGGCTGCGGTGCACCTGTTCGTGCGCCAGGATCAACTCGCGTTCGGTGGCGGAAAAGCGCTGCTCGAAGTCGACAGGCAGCGCGATGCGCGGCCGCAGCAGGCCCACGAGCGCGGGGCAGCTGCCGACTGGCAACTGCGGGCCCAGCCGCACCAGGCGCCATTGCCGCCATGCCTGCAGCGCCACCAACAACGCGGACACGCCCAGCCACAAGACCAGCCAGACGGTGGCATGGTCGGGCGTGGGCGCGGGCAATGCCGGCACTGCGGTGGCCGCGGGCGTTCCCGTCGCCTGCAACACCAGCCGCAGCGGCTCCTGCGCCGGCCGCGGCAGCAGCGGCGTGGCCAGCAGTGCCGGCAGCAGCAGCCATGCGGCATAGGTGGCGCCGGCCCCCAGCCGCTTCAGCAGCAGCGGCCTCAGCGCCGCGACGAGCAATACGCCCACGCTCAGCAGCAACGCCTGCTGCAACAGCATCGCCAGCAGCCGCTCACTCATGGCCCTGCTCCTTCAGCAGCGCCTTCAGGGCGGCGATGTCGTCGGCATTGAGCTTGCGTTCCGACGCGAACTGCGCCACCAGCGGCGCGAGGCGCCCGCCGAACAGGCGGTCGATCAGCGACAGGCCGGTGTCGGCGACCCAGGCGTCCTGCGGCACGG
This sequence comes from Roseateles asaccharophilus, assembly GCF_031458115.1. Taxonomy (GTDB): domain Bacteria; phylum Pseudomonadota; class Gammaproteobacteria; order Burkholderiales; family Burkholderiaceae_C; genus Pelomonas; species Pelomonas asaccharophilus_A. The sequence goes on from NZ_JAVDXV010000001.1 coordinate 487,862, forward strand.
CGGGCGCATACAGGAATCGCCGACCCTCGCGCTCGGCGGTGACGGCGCCCTTGTTCAGCAGCCGGTTCAGCAGCGTCTTCACGGTGGCGAGCTGCCAGCCCTGCCGCGGGCCGAGCGTGGCGGCGATCTCGTCGGCGCCCTGCGGCGAGCGCGCCCACAGTTCGCGCATGACCTGCGCCTCGGCGTCGCTGATGGGGGGCGGTGTGTGTTTCATGATTACGCGTGTAAACGATGGCTGATGATTACGGCTGTAAACGATGCCGTCAAGTGCGGGTTTGTCACAGGCGGGCCACATCGGCGCTGCAGCATCCTGGGTTTCAGCCGGGAGCCGCCATGGGCCACAGCGAAGACGAACTGGTGAAGCGCATCCACCGCGACCTGCGCGACGACTTCGACGAGGAACTGGAGCTGGAGTTGGAGGACCGCGACTTCGGCGTGGCCGATGGCGATACGCCCGAGGCGGCGTCGGACCGCAAGCGCTATTTCCGCGAGCTGTTCCGGCTGCAGAGCGAGCTGGTCAAGCTGCAGGACTGGGTGCAGCACACGGGCCACAAGGTGGTCATCCTGTTCGAGGGCCGCGACGCGGCGGGCAAGGGCGGCGTCATCAAGCGCATCACGCAGCGGCTGAACCCGCGTGTGTGCCGCGTTGCCGCGCTGCCGGCGCCCAACGACCGCGAGCGCACGCAGTGGTACTTCCAGCGCTATGTGTCGCACCTGCCGGCGGCCGGCGAGATCGTGTTGTTCGACCGCAGTTGGTACAACCGCGCCGGCGTGGAGCGAGTGATGGGTTTTTGCACCGACGAGCAGTACGAGGAGTTCTTCCGCTCCGCGCCCGAGTTCGAGCGCATGCTGCAGCGCTCGGGCATACAGCTGATCAAGTACTGGTTCTCGATCAGCGACGACGAGCAGCGCATCCGCTTCCTGAGCCGCATCCACGACCCGCTGAAGCAGTGGAAGCTCAGCCCCATGGACCTGGAGTCGCGCCGCCGCTGGGAGGCCTATACCGTGGCCAAGGAAGTGATGCTGGAGCGCACGCACACGCCGGAGTCGCCGTGGTGGGTGGTGCGCGCCGACGACAAGAAGCGCGCGCGGCTGAACTGCATCAGCCACCTGCTGGCGCAGATGCCCTATGAAGACGTGCCGCATGCGGACATCGAGCTGCCGGCCCGCCAGCGCGCCGAGGATTACATCCGCAACCCGGTGCCCCAGAGCCTCATCGTGCCCGAGGTCTATTGAGGGGCGCTTAAGCTCGGGGCATGAACCTGCCGCCACGCTCTCTGCTCGTCATCATCGCGCTGGCCGCGGCGGCCTCCTGGGGCTGGCGCAGCCATGTGAAGTCACAGGATGGCGAACTGCTGGCGCAGCGCGTGAAGCCGGGCGACATCCGCATGATCTCGTCCGAGACCTGCGGCTGGTGCACGGCGGCGCGGCGCTGGATGCAGGACGAGGGCATAGCGTTCGACGAGTGCTTCATCGAGCGCGACTCGAAATGCCTGGCCGACTACCAGGCGCTGGGCGGGCAGGGCACGCCCACGCTGGTCGTGCGCGGCCAGAAGGTCTTGGGCTTCGACCGCAGCCGCATCGTGGAACTCATCCAATAGGCCGAGCCGAATCGGCAGCGCTGACTCAGCAACGCTGGCGGTTCGGCTCGGCGACGGTGGAAAAGGGCGTCATTCGCATGAGGTGACGGCCCTGTTCAAGCGCGCTTGGTGCTGGTCTTGGCGGCGGCCAGCGTCATCTGGCGCAGCAGCGTGGCGTCGCTGTAGCCCACCACGGTCACGCGCGGCAGCTGGGCCACTTCACGCTGGGCGTAGCCGGTGACGACGACGCGGGGCAACTGGGCGACTTCACGGACGGCCTTGCCGGTGACGACCACGCGTTCCAGCTTGACGACATCCTGCGGCGCGGCGTGGGCGGCGACGGAGAAGGTCAGGCCGGCAACAGCGGCGACGACGGCAGAGAAGAGGGTGTCTTGCAGGTTCATGATGGACTCCGTTCGGTGGGTTTCGAACCGCGTGATTGCTTGTTCGATGGAGTCAGTTTCGTCACGAGGCCTGCTTGCTTCCAGGGGCCTGCGATCAAGCGCCGGCCGCGCCGGATGAACTGCAAAAACAATGGATGAGCTGCGGGACGGCTGGCGATCAGTCGAGCTGCAGTCCCAGCCGCGCGATCTCGCCCCTCCCCTGGCGCACCAGCACGGGCTCGTCGCCCTGGCTGAGGTCCAGCACCGTCGTGGGCTGGGCCGGGCAGGCGCCGGCGTCCAGCACGAACTGCAGCTGGCGGTCCAGGCGCTCGCAGACCTCGCTGGCGTCGTTCAGCGCCTCGCTGTCGCCGGGCGGGATCAGCGTGGTGGACAGCAGCGGCTCGCCGAACAGCGCCAGCAGCTCCTGCGTGACGCGGTGCTCCGGCACGCGCAGGCCGATGGTGCGGCGGCTGGGGTGCGACAGCCGCCGCGGCACTTCCTTGGTGGCCGGCAGGATGAAGGTGTAGGCGCCGGGGGTGGCCAGCTTCAGCAGCCGGTACTGGCGGTTGTCCACCATCGCGTAGGTGGCCAGCTCCGACAGGTCGCGGCACAGCAGCGTCAGGTGGTGCTTGTCGTCCACGCCGCGCACGCGCCGCAGCGCCTCGGCGGCGGCCTTGTCGTTCAGGTGGCAGACGAAGGCGTAGCTGGAGTCCGTCGGGACGGCGCCAATGCCGCCGGCCTGCAGCATCTGCGCGCACTGGCGCAGGAAGCGGGGCTGCGGGTTGTCGGGGTGGACTTCGAACAGCTGGGCCATCAGCGGCGTATCCGGTCCGTCAACGCGGCCCACACGGGCGTCAGCCTGGCCGCCAGCGGCGGCAGATCGCCCAGGTCCACGCGGCTTTCCTCGGGGCTGTGGAAGTCCGAGCCGCGCGAGGCCAGCAGGCCGAACTCCGTGGCCGTGTCGGCGTACTGCTGGTACTCGGCCGGCGTGTGGCTGCCGGTGACCACCTCGATGCCGCGGCCGCCGTGGGCCATGAACTCGGTGATCAGCGCGTACTCCTCGATGGGCGTGAAGTCATAGCGGCCCGGGTGCGCGATGACGGCCACGCCGCCCGCGCGCGTGATCCAGCCCACGGCGTCCTTCAACGTGGCCCACTTGTGCGGCACGAAACCGGGCTTGCCTTCGGTCAGGAAGCGGCGGAACACGTCCGGCACATCCGTGCAATGGCCGGTATCGACGAGGAAGCGCGCGAAATGCGTGCGCGAGATCAGTTCGGGGTTGCCCACGTACTTCAGCGCGCCCTCGAACGCGCCGGCAATGCCGGCCTCGGCCAGGAGGCCGGCCGCCATCTCGCGGGCGCGCGCCTCGCGGCCGCCGCGCGTGGCGCGCAGGCCCTCGGCCATCTCGGCGGATTCATGGTCGAAGCCCAGGCCCACGATGTGCACCACGCGGCCGGCGAAGGTCACCGAGATCTCGGTGCCGGTCAGGTAGGCCATGCCGTGGGCCTTGGCGGCCGCGATGGCGCGGGCCTGGCCGCCAATCTCGTCATGGTCGGTCAGCGACCACAGCCGCACGCCGCGCTCGGCGGCGCGTTCCGCCAGGGCTTCGGGCGTCAGCGTGCCGTCCGAGACGACGGAGTGGCAGTGCAGGTCGGCGTTGAGCGTGGTATCGAGGTTCACGCCTGGATTGTCTCAGGCGAGGCTCACGCCGTTGGCCGACGTGGTTACAGCCTGAAGCCGTTCACCGTCTGGTCCATGCCCTGCGCCTGCATGCGCAGGTTGTCGGCCGACGCGGCGGCCTGTTCCACCAGCGCGGCGTTCTGCTGCGTCATCGCGTCTATGGCCTGCACGGCCTGGCCCACCTCGGTGGCCTGCTGCGCCTCGGCGCGGGTCTGCTGGGCCATCGTGTGGATCAGCGCGCTCATGTCGCGCACCTTGCCCAGGATGGCGTCCACCGCGCCCCCCGCTTCGGCGGCCTGCGCGGTGCCGGCCTCCACGCGCTCGACGGATTGGCCAATCAGCGTCTTGATCTCGCGTGCGGCTTCCGCGCTGCGCCGGGCCAGCGCGCGCACTTCGCCGGCCACCACGGCGAAGCCACGGCCCTGTTCGCCGGCCCGGGCCGCCTCCACGGCTGCGTTCAGCGCCAGGATGTTGGTCTGGAACGCGATGCCGTCGATGAGGCCGGTGATGTCGGCGATGCGCCGGCTTGCGTCGGCGATGCCTTGCATGGTGCCGACGACGTCGCCCACCACGCGGCCGCCCTGGGAGGCCACCTCGGCGGCGGCGCCGGCCAGGCCTTCGGCATCCAGCGCGGCCTCGCTGCTGTGGCGCACGGCCACCGCCAGCAGCTGCACATGGCCGGCGGTCTGCTGCAGCCGCGCGGCGGCGGCCTCGGTGCGGCGGGCCAGGTCCTGGTTGCCGGTGGCGATCTCGCGCGCCGCGAGGCGGATGCCGCCGGCGTCCTCGTGAATGCGCTCCACCAGCCCGCGCAGCCGCTGCTGCATGTGGTCCAGCGCGGCCAGCACGCGGCCCAGCTCGTCGCGCCGGCCCTGGGGCACGGGCTGGCTGAGGTCGCCTGCGGCGATGCGCTCGGTCACCTCCACCATCTGGCGCACCGGCACCAGCAGCTGCCGGATGGCGCGCGCCATCAGCCACAGCATGACCGCCAGCGCCACGGGCAAGAGCACCAGCAGCGCGTTGCGGCGCAGCGCCGCGCGCTCGGCGCGCTGGGCCAGCCCGGCGTCCAGCGCCTGCATGACCTGGGCGCTGAAGCTGGCCTGCAGCGCGCCGGCTTCGGCCAGCCGAGTGGCCAGCTGGTCCAGCGGGAAGTTGAGGTCGCGGGCGGCCTCGTCCAGCGTCTTGTCGACCTGCTCGCGCTGCGCCCTGGCGGCCTGCAGCAGCGGTGCGAGTCGCTGGTCGGCATCCGGTGCCTGCAGCGCGAGCTGCAACTGCAGCTGCATCTGCGCCGCATGCTCGCGGTAGCGGGTGTGCGCGGTGGCCATGCGAGCCGGGTCGTCCACGGCGGCGGCGCGGGCCAGCGCGGCCAGCTCGGACAGCGCGTCCTGAACGCGCGGCGCAGCCTGCAAGCCGGCCTCGATGGCGAAGCGCGAAGCGGCGTCGGCGTCCAGCAGCAGGCCGGCATCGGCATTCAGCCGGGCCAGCGCGTTGAACGCGATCTCGGCCAGTGCGGCCTGCGCGGCCAGCAGGCGCGGCACGTCCAGCGGGCCGTCGGCGATGGCCTTGGCAAGTGCCGCCTGCTGCTCTCGCAGCGCGGCCACGCGCTCGCGCTGCGCGGCGGCCAGCGATGCATCCAGCGCCTGGCCCAGCGCGTCGTCCAGCGCGGTCAGCGCCGCCTGCACGTCTTGCGTAGCGGCGACGGCCTGGGGCCGGCTGTCGGGCTTGGTGGACAAGGCTTCGGCGCCCAGGCCGCGCTGCTGCTGCAGGCGCGCGAGCAGGGCCTGCCACGCATGGTTGACGGGCAAGGCCTGGTGCTGGCGGGCGGCGGTCTGCTGCTGGGCGACATAGCCGCGCAGCAGCAGCGCGCCGGGCAGGGCGCCGAGAAGAAGAGACAGGCAGGCGATGACGGCGAGCCGCGTGCGCAGACTCAAAGGCTGGGTGTTTTTCATGTCGGTGAAGCGATGGTGCCGCGACGCTGCGGCCCATGGGAAGGCGAAGTCAGGCAGCGGCGAGCAAGGCGCGCTGCGGCTGACGGCGGTCGACGAAGAAGCGGCTACCACCGGCGCGGCCCTTGGCCACGCGCTTGGGTTCGGTCAGCGCGGCGGACAGCGCGCGGGCGCCGTCGAAATGACCCGGCACATGCAGCACGGCGCCGGCCGAGAAGGTGGGCAGCGGGTGGAAGCTGGGCTGGTTCTGGCGGTTCAGCGTGATGTAGCCGCCGGCGGCCAGGTGCTCGGCCGAGAAGAAGCTGCGCACGCCGGCGTCGAAGGCGGCGCAGATGCGCGCCAGCCGTGCTTCCCAGTCGGCGCTGCCCAGCACCATGACGAAGTCGTCGCCGCCGATGTGGCCCACGAAGTCCAGCTGCGGGTCAGCGGCCTGGGTCAGCACGCGGGCGGCCAGGCGGATGATGTCGTCGCCCACGCGATAGCCGTAGACGTCGTTGAAGGGCTTGAAGTGGTCGATGTCCCACACCACCGCGGCGAAGGTCTCGCCGGCCTCGATGAGGCGGTCCAGGTGGTGGTCGATGGGCACGTTGCCCGGCAGCAGCGTCAGCGGGTTGGCGTAGCGGGCCGCATGCACCTGCAGGTCGGACACGGCCTTCAGCAGGTCGGAGCTGCGGCCCGAGCCGAAGTAGGCGCCGTCGCGCGTGACGATGAAGCCGTCGATCAGCAGGCGCTCGTCCAGGCTGGCCATCGCATCGCTCATCGCGCGCAGCGGCGTGCTGACGTCGAACACCAGCGGGTGCGCGTCCATCAGCTCCACGCAGCTGCGCTTGTCGAAGATGTCCATGAAGTAGCGCTCGGTGCTGCGCTTGAGCACGTGCAGCGATCGCAGCACGCCGATGGGGCGCTGCAGCTCGTCCAGCACGGGGATGGCCAGCAGCTGGTCGTCGCGGTGGAACAGGTCGACGACGCTGCGGCAGTTGGCGGCGGCCGTGACGGTCAGGCCGCGGCGCGCCAGCTGCGCGGCGCTGGTGATGGCGCCCTGGGCCAGCGGCAGCGCGAGGTCGTTCTGCAGCAGGCGTGGCTGGGCGTCGGCGGCCAGGCGGCCGCTCCACTGCGCGCTCAAGGACGCGCGCGGCGTGGCGCTGGGGCGGGCGAACAGATAGCCCTGGCAGATGCTCAGGCCCAGCCGGCGCAGCACGTCCAGGTCGGGTTCCTGCTCCAGCCCTTCGGCCACCACCTCGCAGCCGCTGGTGGCGGCCATCTCGACGATGGAGCGGACGAACTGCTGCTTCAGCGGCTCCTGCGCGATGCCGTCGATGAAGTGGCGGTCGATCTTGACGAAGTCGGGCCGCATCTGCATCCAGCGGCGCAGGCTCGCGAAGCCCTCGCCCAGGTCGTCCAGCGCCACGCGAAAGCCCCGTTCGCGCAGCGCCTGCACCGCATCGTCCAGCTGGGCCAGGTCGTCGATGGGGCGGGTCTCGGTCAGCTCGATGACCACGCGTGACGTCGGCAGGCCCAGTTCGGCCAGCTCGGTGGCCAACAGGCCCACGTGTTCGCGCGCGCCCAGCAGCGTGTCGGCCGTGACGTTCAGGAACAGCTGGCCGGGCAGCCCCAGCGCCTTGAAGCGCTGCAGCGCGCGCTGCACGATGAGGTGCTCCAGCTCCACGAGGCGGCCCAGCCGGGCGGCGGTGTCGAACAGCACCAGCGGAGAATGCAGCGGGCCGTCGGCCGGCGCACGCGTCAGCGCCTCGAAGCCGTAGATCTCCGCGCGGTCGATCGCGACCAGCGGCTGGAAGTGGATGTCAAACGTGCGCTGCTCGATGAGGCGGTGCAGCGCGTCGGCAAGAGGATCGGGCGCGTGGTCGCGCATGGGGGGCTCCGGGTCGGCGGGCGCTGCCGAGACAGCCGGCAGCGCTTGCGACACGGATTCTTGAAAGTGCCCGTGACAGTCGAGTGACTAGGGGGTGTGGCCACCCCCGCTCCGCCAACTCCGTCACATCTGCGCGGCCTCGATCACGTACTGAACGCGCTGCTGCCCCTGCCATTCATCCAGGCTCAACCGGTAGGCCAGCGTGACGCGCTCGGGCAGCATGTCCACGTGGTTGAACCAGATGCCGTCGATGAGCCTGCCACCCTGCTTGAGCCGCAGCTTCAGGTGCTTCTCGCCCACCAGGCGCTGCGAGATCAGCTCGAAGCGGTCGCAGAACACCGGCGGCTCGAAGCCCTGGCCCCAGACCTGGCCGTCCAGCAGCCGCGCGGTCTCGGGCGTGGCGGCGTCGGCCGGCAGCGTGCCGTCGTGGCGCAGCGTGCGGGTCAGGTCTTGTTCGGTCAGCCATTCGTCGGCGACCTTGGCGAAGGCGAGGGCGAAGCGGGTCACGTCATCCACGGCCAGCGTGGCGCCCGCCGCCATCGCATGGCCGCCGAACTTGGCCAGCAGATCCGGTTCACGCTTGCTGACCAGGTCCAGCGCGTCGCGCAGATGGAAGCCCGGGATGGAGCGGCCCGAGCCCTTCAGATGACCGTCGGCGCCGCGCGCGAACACGAAGGTGGGGCGGTGCACGCGGTCCTTGATGCGCGACGCGACGATGCCCACCACGCCTTCGTGGAAGTCGGCATCGAACAGCGCGACGGCCGGCGGCAGCTCGCCTTCCAGCGCCTGCACCAGCGCGTCCAGCCGCGCCTCGGCCATTTCGCGCATGCCGGCCTCGATGTCGCGGCGCTCGCGGTTGATGGCGTCCAGCTGCGTCGCGAGTTGCAGCGCGCGCTCGGCGTCGTCGGTGGTCAGCGCCTCGATGCCCAACGTCATGTCAGAGAGCCGGCCAGCGGCGTTGATGCGCGGGCCCAGCGCAAAGCCGAGGTCGAAGCCCTGGGCCTTGGAGGCGTCGCGCTTGGCGGCGCTGAACAAGGCCATCACGCCCGGCTGCGCGCGCCCGGCGCGCATGCGCCTGAGGCCTTGCGCGACGAGGCGGCGGTTGTTGGCGTCCAGCTTCACGACGTCGGCGACGGTGCCCAGCGCGACGAGGTCCAGCAGGCCGTCCAGGCGCGGCACCTCCGTGAACGCGCCGCGTGTGCGCAGCTCGGCGCGCAGGCCCATCAGCACATAGAAGGCCACGCCCACGCCGGCCAGCGACTTGCTCGCGAATGTGCAGCCGGGCTGGTTGGGGTTGACGATGGCGTCGGCCTCGGGAACGACGGTGGCGCCATCGACGACGGCCGGCAGGTGGTGGTCGGTCACCAGCACCTTCAGCCCGCGCGCGCGGGCATGCGCCACGCCGGTCAGGCTGGCAATGCCGTTGTCCACGGTGACCAGCAGGCCGGGCTTCTGTTCCAGCGCCAGGTCCACGATGGTGGGCGTGAGGCCATAGCCATGCACGGCGCGGTCGGGCACCACATAGCCGAGCTGCTCGGGCCTCGCGCCCAGCAGGCCCAGGCCGCGCAGCATGACGGCGCAGGCGGTGGCGCCGTCGCAGTCGTAGTCGGCCACGATGACCAGGCGCTCGCCGGACTGGATGGCGTCGGCCAGCAGCCGCGCGGCGTCGGGCAGGCCCATCAGGCCGGTGGGCGGCAGCAGCTGGTTGAGGTTCTCGTCCAGCTCGCTGGCCTCGCGCACGCCGCGCGCGGCCAGCAGCCGCGCCAGCAGCGGTGCAACGCCGGCTTCCTCCAGCGCCCACGCGGTGCGCGGCGGCACTTCACGTTCGACCAGCTTCACAGTGCCTCCATCACGGCGGCGACGTCGGGCGTCTGGAAGCGGCGCTTGATCTTGTCCATGAACGACAGCGGCTGGGCCGTGAAGCGCCGCGCGAAGCGTTCGCCGCACAGCGTCAGGCTGGTGATCTGCGGATTGGCCAGCGGGCCGGCGTCCAGGCGCTGCCAGGCCTCGGCCCAGGCGGCCAGGTCGCCGTTCAGCAGCGGTGCGGCCAGGCGGTCGTCCACCTTCACGTCGGCGGGCCGGCCGTTGCTGCGGCCGATGTCGCCGATCCAGACCGAATTGACCACATGCTGGCCGCGCGCCTCGCGCGCGTTGTTCAGCGCATGGCCGTGCAACAGCATCTGCGCCTCGTTCTGCCAGCGCCGCAAGACCCGGCTCTCGGGCAGCCAGGGTTCGATGGGCCGGCCGGCGGCGCGCTCGATGCTGGCGGCGAGTAGGCCGTCCAGCGCCGTGGCGTGGCCAACGGCCCAGCGATTGGCGTCCAGGATTCGCCATTGCCAGCCCTCTTGTTCGGGCCACAGCTCGCGCAGCACGGCGGCAAAGCCGGCGGCGTCAGACTCCGACAGGTCCAGCGCGGCCGGCGGCAGCACGTCCACGCCATCGGTGCCGACGGACAGGTGCACCGGCGTCATCAGCGCCCAGGCCAGCCCGGGGCCGGCGTCCACCGCCCAGGCGGCGGCGCTGGGCTGATCCTGGCCGCGCAGAGCGGCCAGCGCGACCTGGTGGGGGGGCAGCGGCGCGAACTCGTCGCTGCCCCAGGTGTCGGTGGCCGTGAGCCGGCCCAGCAGCGCGGTCAGATGGGGCAGGGCCAGGCCCGAGAACGCATGCCGGGCGGCCTCGTCCAGCGCGCTGGCATGGGGAATCAACAGGTGCATGGGGGCCGATTATCCAAACCCGGTCATCTCACACGCTTGTCACAAAGCGTTCATACACTTTTCATCATGACTGACCCGACTCCGTTGAAGCTGCTCAACCGCGAACAGGCGATCCTGGAATTCAACCGTCGCGTGCTGGCCCAGGCGCGCCGGGAGGACGTGCCGCTGCTGGAGCGGCTGCGCTACATCTGCATCGTGTCCAGCAACCTGGACGAGTTCTTCGAGGTGCGCTTCGCCGACATGCTGGACGCCGCGCGCGACCCGCTGAGCCCGGTGTCGGGCCAGGACGTGGACCGCGTGGGCCGGGCGGCGCACACGCTGATCGACGAGCAGTACCACGTGTTCAACGAGCAGGTGATGCCGCTGCTGCAGCAGGAGCACATCGTCATCCTGAATCACGCCGACCGCGACGAGCCGCAGCGCGCCTGGGTGGCCAAGTTCTTCGAGCGCGAGGTGAAACCGCTGCTGGTGCCGGTGGGGCTGGACCCGGCGCACCCGTTCCCGCAGGTGGCCAACAAGTCGCTGCACTTCATCGCGCGGCTGTCGGGCAAGGACGCCTTCGGCCGCGACAACCGCATCGCCATCGTCAAGGTGCCGCGCGTGCTGCCGCGCGTCATCAAGCTGCCCGCCAACCTGAGCGATGGCCACCAGGCCTTCGTGCTGCTGACCAGCGTCATCCGCGCTCATCTGGAGGAATTGTTCCCGGGCCGCAAGGTGGAGGCGTTCTCGCAGTTCCGCGTCACGCGCGACTCCGACCTCGAGGTGGACGAGGAGGAGATCGCCAACCTGCGCCACGCGCTGCGTTCGGGGCTGACGACGCGCCACTTCGGCCGCGCGGTGCGGCTGGAAGTCGTCAACACCTGCCCGGCCGAGCTGTCGGAGTTCCTGCTGGAGCAGTTCGGTCTGCCCGCCGCGGCGCTGTACCGCGTCAACGGCCCCGTGAACCTGGTGCGGCTCAACGAGTTGATCGACCAGACCGATGCGCCGGCGCTGCGCTTCGCGCCCTATGAGCCGGCCTGGCCCACGGGCCGACTGCCGCGCCACAAGTCCATCTTCGAGAAGCTGAAGAAAGGCGACGTGCTGCTGCACCACCCGTTCGAGAGCTTCGACCCGGTCGTGCAACTGCTGCGCGAGGCGGTCAACGACCCTGACGTGCTGGCCATCAAGCAGACCATCTACCGCACCGGCGCCAAGTCGGAGCTGATGGACCTGCTGATCGAGGGCGCGCGGCGCGGCAAGGAGGTCATGGCCGTCGTGGAGCTGAAGGCGCGCTTCGACGAGGAGGCCAACATCAACTGGGCCGAGCGGCTGGAGGCCGTGGGCGCGCAGGTGGTGTACGGCATCGTGGGCTACAAGACGCACGCCAAGCTGCTGCTGATCACGCGGCGCGAGAACGGCCGGTTGCGCCGCTACGCCCACCTGTCCACCGGCAACTACAACCCCAAGACCGCGCGGCTCTACACCGACCTGGGCCAGCTGACGGCCGACGCCGACCTGACGGCCGATGCCGACTCGGTGTTCCGCCAGCTCGCCTCGCTGGGCAAGTTCAAGGCGCCGCGGCGCATGCTGCTGGCGCCGTTCAACATGCATGACCGCATGGTGGAGCTGCTGGGCCAGGTGGAAGCCGCGGCGCTGGCGGGCTACAAGGCCGCACGCGTGGTCGTGAAGATCAACTCGCTGACGGATGTGGACCTCATCCACGCGCTGCTGCGCACGGCGCGTGCCGGCGCCAAGGTGGACCTCATCGTGCGCGGCGCCTGCATGCTGCCGCCGGGGTTGCCGGGCGTCAGCGACAACATCATCGTGCGCTCGGTGGTGGGCCGCTTCCTGGAGCATTCGCGCGTCTGCTACTTCCGCTGGGCGGAGGGGGACGACGGCGAGGCGCTGTTCCTGAGCAGCGCCGACTGGATGAGCCGCAACATGTTCCGCCGCATCGAGGTGGCCTGGCCGGTGCTGGACCCCAAGCTGCGGCAGCGCGTCATCGACGAGGCGCTGCAGCCCTATCTGCACGATTCACTGGATGCCTGGCAGCTGGGGCCGGACGGTCGCTCCATGCGCATCAGCGACAGCGGCATCAGCGCGCAGCAGGCGTTGATGAGGCGTTTCTCTGAATGAGAATCCAGCCATGGACCTGATTCTTTGGCGCCATGCCGAGGCCGAGATCATCCAGCCCGGCCAGGACGACCTGCAGCGCGCACTGACCACCAAGGGTGAGCGCCAGGCGCGGCGCATGGCCGCCTGGCTGAACCAGCGGTTGGCGGCCACCACGCGCGTGCTGACCAGCCCCGCGCTGCGCTGCCGCCAGACGGTGGACGCGCTGGGCCGCGAGGCGCGCATCGTGCCGTCCACCGCGCCCGATGTGCCGTTTGCCAATCTCATCGAAGCCGCCCGCTGGCCCAAGGCCAGCGAGCCGGTGCTGATCTGCGGCCACCAGCCCACGCTGGGTCAGCTGGCGGCGCATCTGCTGGCCGGCGTGGAGCAGGACTGGGCCGTGAAGAAGGGCGCCGTGTGGTGGCTGCGCTGGCGCCAGCGCGATGGAGAGCCGGAGGTGACCCTGCACGCCGTGCAGGGGCCGGACTCGCTCTAGAGGTGACGGGTCTCGGCCGGCACGTTCCACCAGTTGTTGTGCAGGCCGTCGAAATACTGCACCGGGGCGTTCACCAGTTCTTCTGTTGACACGTCGTCCAGCGCATTGAGCTTCACCGACACGAAGGCGCCGCCCATCTCCTCGATGTAGCCGTGCCCGTAGGAGCGCACGCCGCAGGTCTTGCAGAACAGGTTGTGGATGCTGTTGCTGCCGAACTGGTAGTCGCTTTGCGCATCTGCGCCGGCCAGCAGCCGGAAGGCATCGGGCTTGACGCTGGCGCTCCAGTTGCGGGTCTTGAAGCAGATGGAGCAGTTGCAGCGGCCGGTACCGGCGGCGAGGTCCAGGTCGACTTCGAAGCGGACGGCTTTGCAGTGGCAGCTGCCGGTGTAGGTCTTGAGCATGGCGGTCTCCTGTGTGGGGGCCGCGGCATGTTCGCGGCCCGCACTGCCAGGTTCTGGCAGCAGGGGCCGCGCCTCCCTAGCCGACCAGCAGCTCGACCTGGCCCGTCTTGGCCCAGGCTTCGGCCTCCTCCTTCAACAGGAAGCGGGTGCGCGCCTGCTCGCCGGACCAGCTCTTGGGGCAGGTCAGCGTCAGCTGCTGGCCCGCGCGTTGCAGCTTTGGCGTGCCGGCGGCGGCCGGCGTGCGGGCATGGCACAGGATCAGCGCCAGGCGCAGCGCGATGAGCTGGTCCAGCAGCGTCGCGTCGGCCAGTTCGGCCTCCAGCTTGCGCAGGCCGCCGCGCTGCCCCAGCGCCAGCGCGCCCAGACGCTGCAGCTGGTTGGTGGAGAAGCCGGCCGCGTCCACGTGGCCGATGATGTAGGCGCTGTGGCGGTGGTGGTCGTGGTGCGACACCAGCATGCCGATCTCGTGCAGCGCCGCGGCCCAGCGCAGTTCGCGCAACAGTTCGGGCGCGGGCTTGGCCACCAGCTGGCGGTACAGCTTCTCGGCCTGGGCGGCCACACGGTCGGCTTGCGCCACATCCACGTCGAAGCGCTGTTGCAGCTCGGCGACGGAATCGCCGCGCGGGTCGCGCGCGCCGCTGGGCTGCAGCCGCTCGGCCAGGTCGAAGATGACGCCCTGGCGCAGCGCGCCCTTGGTGGGCATCAGCTCATCGATGCCGAACTGCGTCAGCAGCGTGTAGAGGATGCACAGGCCGCCGGCGACCACCGGGCGGCGGTCGTCCTTCAGGCCGGTGATCTGCAGTTGGTCCTGCGAGCCCGCGGCCAGGCATTGCGCAATGCACCAGCGCAGCGCGGCGGGCGTGATGCGGCCGTCGGTCTGGCCGGTGGCGGCCAGGATCTGCGACACCGCGCCCACGGTGCCGGACGAGCCCAGCGCCTCCTGCCACAGCTCGGGGCGGAACAGCGTCAGCGCTTCCTCCAGCTCGGCGCCGGCGGCCACCTGCGCGGCGCGGAAGGCCTCCTCGGTGTAGCGGCCGTCGGCGAAGAAGCGCAGCGACAGGCCCACGCTGCCGACGCCGAAGGACTCGGCCAGCAACGGCTTGCGGCCGCGGCCCAGGATCATCTCGGTGGAGCGGCCGCCGATGTCGATGACCAGTCGTGGCTTGTTGGAGGGCTGCAGGCGCGCCACGCCGGCATAGATGAGGCGGGCCTCCTCGCGGCCGGAGATGACCTCCACCGGATGGCCCAGCACGGCCTCGGCGCGGGCCAGGAAGGCGTTGCGGTTGCGCGCCTCGCGCAGTGTCTGCGTCGCGACGGCGCGGATGCGTTCGGGCGCGATGCCCACCAGCTGCTCGCCGAAGCCCTTCAGGCAGGTCAGCCCGCGCTGCATGGCCTCCTCCGTCAGCATGCCCTCGGCATCCAGGCCGGCGCCCAGGCGCACGCTTTCCTTGATGTAGCTGAGGCGCTGATAGCGCTCGCCGCTGAGGCGGGCCAACTCCAGCCGGAAGCTGTTGGAGCCGATGTCGATGGAGGCCCAGGGTTGGCCGCTGCGGTCGGGGCGCGTCGTCATGGCGGCGGATTGTCGCGGCAAAATTTGACGCCCCTTCGTAACTCCAGCCCCCCAGGAGCTCTCATGCTGAAAGACGAGATTGACAGCCTCGCCCCCGGCCGCGACTTCAGCCGCCGCAACTTCGTGCAGACCACCGTGGGCAGCGGCTTCGCGGCCGCCGTGCTGCCGGTGACGGCGCAGACCATCACGACCGACACCGCGGGCCTGGAGGCGGGCACGGTCAGCATCAAGGTGGGCGACTTCGCGATGCCGGCCTACCGCGCGCAGCCGGCGGGCAAGAAGAACCTGCCGGTCATCCTCGTCGCCAGCGAGATCTTCGGCGTGCACGAGCACATCGCAGACGTGTGCCGGCGCTTCGCCAAGCAGGGCTACCTGGCCATCGCGCCGGAACTGTTCGTGCGCCACGGAAATGCCGGCGCGTACACCGAGACGGCCAAGCTCATTGCCGAGGTGGTCAGCAAGGCGTCGGACGCGCAGGTCTGCGGTGACCTGGACGCGACGGTGGCCTGGGCCGCGGCCAACGGCGGCGACACGGCCAAGTTGGGCATCACCGGCTTCTGCTGGGGCGGGCGCACGACCTGGCGCTACGTGGCACACAACCCCAAGGTGGCGGCCGGCGTGGCCTGGTACGGCCCGGTGGCGCGCAGCTACCACCCCGGCGACAAGACCGCGGTCGAGCTGGCGGCCAGCATCAAGGCGCCGGTGCTGGGCCTGTACGGCGCGGCGGACGGTGGCATCCCGGTCGACACGCTGACGCAGTTGGAGAACGCGCTGAAGGCGGCCGGCAACACGAAGAGCGAGATGGTGGTCTACCCCGACACGCCGCATGCGTTCTACGCCGACTACCGCCCCAGCTACCGCAAGGCGGCGGCCGACGACGGCTGGGCGAAGTGCCTGGCCTGGTTCAAAAAGAACGGCGTGGCCTGAAAGCTTGACAGCTCTGCTAGGCTGACGGGAGTCGGGGCCGCGCAGAACGGCCCCGTTTCTTTGCTGATTCCATGACTCTCCTCTACATCGTGCTCGCCACCTTCGCGGGCGGGCTGCTGTCGGTGCTCGTCGCCGCCAGCCTGACCGTGGGCGTGCTGACCCGCCTCGTGAAAAGCCTGGTCAGCCTGTCGGCCGGCATCCTGCTGGGCA
Organism: Roseateles asaccharophilus; assembly: GCF_031458115.1. Taxonomy (GTDB): domain Bacteria; phylum Pseudomonadota; class Gammaproteobacteria; order Burkholderiales; family Burkholderiaceae_C; genus Pelomonas; species Pelomonas asaccharophilus_A. The sequence goes on from NZ_JAVDXV010000001.1 coordinate 503,727, forward strand.
CGTCGCTGCTGAACGTGCTGCCCGAGGCCTTCGAGAGCCACACCGCTCTGCCGCAGACGCTGTTCGCCGTGCTGCTGGCCGGGCTGCTGTTCTTCTGGCTGCTGGAGAAGGTGGAGCTGTACCGCCACACCCACCACCACGAAGACGACGGCCACCATCACCACCACCATTTCGACGCCGAGCAGGCCGGCCGTGGCGGCCTGACCGTGCTGGTGGGCGACAGCATCCACAACTTCTGTGACGGCGCCATCATCGCGGCCGCCTTCCTGGCTGACACGCACCTGGGCTGGGCGACGGCGCTGGCCATCGTCGCGCACGAGATCCCGCAGGAGGTGGGCGACTACATCGTGCTGCTGAACGCCGGCTTCACGCGTGCCAAGGCGCTGCTGTTCAACGCGATCTCGGGCATGGCCTCGGTGCTAGGCGGCGTGCTGGGCTATCTGCTCATCGGCCAGTTCGACGGCGTGCTGCCGTATCTGCTGGTGCTGGCGTCCAGCAGCTTCATCTACATCTCGGTGGCCGACCTGCTGCCGCAGCTGCAGCAGCGACTGGCCTGGCGCGACACGTTCGCCCAGGTGGCCTGGCTGGCCGTGGGCCTGGGTGCGGCCTTCGTCGTGTCACAGATGCTGCACCAGTCGCACGGACACGCGCATTGACGCTCAGCCGCCCGCCAGCCGCTCCAGGCCGGCGCGCACGTCCTTCAGCACCTCATCGGCCAGCGCGGCGTCGGCCTTCAGCACGCCGCGTGACAGGGCCATCGCGCCCACCAGCGCGGCCACGGCCAGCGTGGCCTGGGCGCTGTCGTCGCTGCCCAGCGCCGCCTGCACGCCGTCGCGCAGTTCCAGGAAGCCGGCCGTGTAGCTCTGGCTGACGGCCTCGCTCTGCCGACCGGTCTCGCAGGCCGACGCGACGACGGGGCAGCCGGCCGAGAAGTCGTCGCGCACACGGGCGCTCAGGTAGCGATCCAGATAGCGGGCCAGGCTGGCCGGCTCGCCACGGCTGGACCGGCTGACCTTGTCGAAGCCGCTGCGGAAGCTGTGCGCGAACGCCTGGGCGGCCAGGTCCTGCTTGTCGGTGAAGTGTTTGTACAGCGCGCCATGCGTGAGGCCGGCGGCCTTGCAGATGTCGGCCACGCCGACGCCGTCGATGCCGTGCTGCTTGAACAGCCGGGCGGCGGCGTCCAGCAGCGCCTGGCGGTTCAGTTCGGCTTGTTCCTTGGTGACCTTCATGCAACGACTCCATCCGGCGGACTGGGGTATTGTGCATTTTTGATTGCGGTTGTTATCATTCATTTTGAAATCGATCGCAATCAAAAGGTGTCTTGATGCTCGCTGCCCGACTGGCTTCCCTGCTGCAACGCCGCGGCATCCACTACGCCTGGGTCGTGGCGGGGCTGACCTTCCTGGCCATGCTGATCACGTCGGCGGCGCTGGGCCTGCCCGGTGCGCTGCTGCAGCCCTTGTCCAAGGAGTTCGGCTGGAGCACGACTGAGCTGTCCTCGGTGTTCGCGACGCGCTTTGCGCTGTACGGGCTGCTGGGCCCGTTCGCGGCCGTGGTGCTGATGCGCTACGGCGTGCGCAGCGTCGTGGCGTTGGCGTCGGCCGCCATCGGCGTGGCGCTGCTGCTGGGGCTGTTCATGCAGAACCTGGCCCATGCCTTCGTGCTGTGGGGACTGGTGCTGGGCGTGGCGACGGGCATGACGGCCATGGTGCTGGGCGCGACGGTGGTGAACCGCTGGTTCGTCGAGCGCAAGGGGCTGGTCATGGGCCTGCTGGCGGGCAGCGCGGCGACCGGGCAGTTGGTGTTCCTGCCGCTGGCGACCTGGCTCATCGAGACGCAGGGCTGGCGCAGCGCGCTGCTGCCGGTGGTCGCCGCGACGGCCGTGGTGGCCGTGCTGGTGATGGCGCTGCTGCGCAACGCGCCGGCCGACCTCGGGCTGCTGCCCTATGGCGCAACGGCCGACACGCCCCCAATGCCCGCCGGGCCGCGCCCGACCTGGACGCTGCCGTTCGAGACGCTGGCCAGCGCCGCGCGCGTGCCGGCGTTCTGGGTGCTGGCGGGCAGCTTCTTCATCTGCGGGCTGAGCACCAACGGCCTGGTGCAGACGCATTTCATCTCGCTGTGCGGCGACCGCGGCCTGGGGCCCGTGCCGGCGGCGTCGGTGCTGGCGATGATGGGCGTGTTCGACCTGATCGGCACGACGCTGTCGGGCTGGCTGTCGGACCGCTATGACAACCGCAAGCTGCTGTGCTGGTACTACGGCCTGCGCGGGCTGTCGCTGTTCTGGCTGCCGTACTCGGACTTCACGGTCGCGGGGCTGTCGGGCTTCGCGATCTTCTACGGCCTGGACTGGATCGCCACGGTGCCGCCCACCGTCAAGCTGACCGCGCAGCACTTCGGTGCGGCGCGGGCGGGGCTGGTGTTCGGCTGGATCTTCGCCTTCCACCAGCTGGGTGCGGCGGCGGCGGCCTATGGCGCCGGCTTCTCGCGCGCCGTGTTGGCGTCGTACTCGCCCGCGCTGTTCGTGGCCGGCGGCGCCTGCCTGCTGGCCGCGCTGGCGGTGCTGGGCATACGCGCCGCGCAGGCCGCGCCTGCGACGACGCGTTGAACAGCAGCCGCTACTTGACGATCAGCACCGGCAGGTCGATGTGGGTCAGCACCTTCTGAGCCTCGCTGCCCAGCAGCAGCGCGGCCAGACCCTTGCGGCCGTGTGAGGCCATCACGATGAGGTCCACCTGCTCGGTCTTGGCGTGATCCACGATGGCCTCCCAGGCATGCAGCGCCTCGGCGGTGTGCATGCGGCAGGCCAGGCCCTGAGCCGCGGCAGCGGCGCTGACGGCCTCCACGCGCTGGGTTGCGACGCGCTGCTGCGCGTCGATGAACTCCTGCGGTGGCACGGGCTGGATCTCTGAGACCGCGCTGTAGGGGAAGGGCTCCATGACGCTCAGCGTCAGCAGCTGGGCGCCATGCACCTTGGCGAGCTGGATGGCGGCATCCACCGCATGGGCGGTGATGTCGGAGCCGTCAGTGGGGACAAGGATGCGCTTGAACATTCGGTCCTCCAGTCGTCGTTGCGGAGTACCACAGTGTGGCCCATCAGGGGCCGGTGCGCTTGTCGGAGATCAACCCTTTGCGACGGGGCGCGATGAATGGTCCGACCATTCGCTCCAGGAGCCTACGTAGAGCAGGCCGTCTCCCAGGCCGGCGTGGGACATCGCCAGCAGGTTGTGACAGGCCGTGACGCCCGAGCCGCATTGATGCACGACGGCGTCCGCGCCATGCGGGGCCAGCAAGGCCTGGAACTCGGCGCGCAGCTCGGCCGCGGGCTTGAAGCGGCCGTCGGCGCCCAGGTTGTTCTTGAACAACCGGTTGCTGGCACCGGGGATGTGGCCCGCCAGCTTGTCCAGCGGCTCGACCTCGCCGCGGAAGCGCTCCGGCGCGCGCGCGTCGATGAGGCGGACGTTGCCCAGCCGCTTCTGCAGCGTGGCGGCATCGATCTGGCCCACGAGCGGCGTGCCGGGCTGCCAGTCCGTTGCCGTCGTTGATGGCACGTCGGTCGTGCGCTCGCCGTCCCAGACGCCGTCAAGCACCGCGACCTCGGCGTGCCCCAGCCAGCGCAGCATCCACCAGCAGCGCGACGCATAGGGGCCGCCCTGGTGGTCGTAGCAGACCACCTGCCGGCCCGCGCGCAGGCCCAGCCGGCGCATCAGCGCCGCGAAGGCCTCGCGCTCGGGCAGCGGATGGCGGCCACGGAAGGCGCCGTCGGGGCCGGTCTTGGGGCCGCAGAGGTCGCGGTCCAGATGCAGGTACAGCGCGCCGGTGATGTGGCCTGCCGCGTAAGCGCGTTCGCCGGCGTCGGTGTCGGCGAGGTCGAAGCTGCAATCCAGGATCAGCGGGTCGGCCAGCGTTCTTAGCTCGGCGGCGGAAATCAGGGAAGTGAATGACATGGCGAGGCTTTCCAGTGTGGTGACTTACCCAGCGACTGCCGCGGAACCGGCTTTGCCGGGCCGCTGGCAGTGCCCCCTTGAGGGGGCGCGCGAAGCGCGTAGGGGGTGGGCCAGTCCGGTCATGACTCGTTGGGGTTGAACTGGCTGTCTTTCGGCGGTGGAGCCACCTTGGCGCGTAACAACGTAGCGGCGATGCCGGCGCCGATGATGAGCAGCATGCCGATGGCGGCCAGCCAGGTCAGCGGATCCTTGAACAGCAGCATGCCGTAGATGAAGGAGAACACGATGCCCAAGTACTGCAGGCAGGCGTTCACCAGCGGCCGGCCGATGGAATAGGCCCGTGTCAGGCAGACCTGCGCAGCGGTGGCCAGCAGCCCGACGGCCAGCAGCAGCGCGGCGCCCCACGGCGTGTGGTGCTGCAGGCCGCCCTCGGTCACCGCGGTGACCAGCGCGCCGGCGATGGCGCCGCCCGCGGAGAAATAGAACACCACGCGCAGCTCGGGCTCGCCGGCGCGGCCCAGCGCCGTCACCTGCAGATAGGCCATCGCCGCCAGCATGCCGGACAGCAGACCGGCCAGGCCGTGCCACAGCTGCTGCTCGTCCACGGTGGGGCGCAGGATCAGCGCCACACCCACGAAGCCCAGCAGCACCGAGGCCATCAGCCGCCAATCCAACTTCTGCGCACCCATCAGCACGGCGCCGCCCAGCAGGAACAGCGCCATCCAGACCGAGGACATGTAGTTCAGCGTCATGGCCGTCGCCAGCGGCAGCTTGCCGATGGCGTAGAACCACAGGCACAGCGACGTGACGCCCGAGATGCTGCGCCACAGGTGCATGCCGGGCACGCGGGTCTTCAGCGTCAGGCCTTGCTGGCGGCACATCAGCGCCATGGCGGTCATGCCGACCAGGCCGCGATACATGACGATCTCGCTGGCCGCGTAGAACTCGCTGGCCAGCTTCACGCAGACGCCCATGGTGGCGAACAGCAGCGTCGCCATGACCATGAGCAGCGGGGCGGGCATCAGTCGCTGGCGCCTAGATTCATGCCCATCTGCGCCCTGAACCATTCATGAAAGTGCTGCATGCCGTCTTCCATCGGGCTCTGGTACGGCCCCACCTCGCTGTCGCCCCGCATCATCAGCGCCTTGCGGCCGGCGTCCATGCGCTCGGCGATCTCGTCGTCCTCCACGCAGGTCTCCATGTAGGCGGCCTGGTGCGCCTCGACGAAGTCGCGCTCGAAGGCGGCGATCTCCTCGGGGTAGTAGAACTCGACGAGGTTGACGGTCTTCTGCGGCGACACCGGGTGCAGCGTGGACACCACCAGCACGTGCGGGTACCACTCCACCATGATGTGCGGGTAGTAGGTCAGCCAGATCGCGCCGGCCTCGGGCGGGCGGCCTTCGCGGAACTTCAGCAACTGGTCGTGCCAGCGCTGGTAGACCGGCGAGCCCGGGCGCTCCAGCTCCTTGTGCACGCCCACCGTCTGCACCGAGTGGTGCTTGCCGAACTCCCAGGCCAGGTCGTCGCAGCTGACGAAACCGCCCAGGCCCGGGTGGAAGGGGCCGACGTGGTAGTCCTCGAGGTAGACCTCGATGAAGGTCTTCCAGTTGTAGTTGCATTCGTGGACCTGCACCTTGTCCAGCACGTAGCCGGAGAAGTCCAGCTGCGCGCGCGGGCCCAGCTTGGCCAGTTCGGCGGCGACGTCGTGGCCGTTGTCCTCGAACAGCAGGCCGTTCCATTCCTGCAACTTGTAGTTGTTCAGGTTCAGGCAGGGGTCGTGGTCGAAGTGCGGCGCGCCGATCAACTCACCCTGATGTGAATATGTCCAGCGATGCAGCGGGCAGACGATGTTGGCCTTGGTGTTGCCGCGTCCGCGCAGCATGACCGCCTGGCGGTGCCGGCAGACATTGGAGATCAGCTCTATGCCTTGTGCCGAGCGCACCAGCGCACGGCCTTCGCCCTCCTGAGGCAGCGCGTAGTGGTCGCCGATTTCAGGGACAGCCAGTGCATGGCCGACATAGCGGGGCCCTCGCTGGAAGATGCTCGCCTGCTCGCGCTGGAACAGGTCGGTATCGAAGTAGGCGCTCACCGGGAGCTGGGTCTGGCTGCGTTGCAGCGCCGAGACGGGAAGGCTCAGGTCGGACATGATCCAGGACGGTCTTTCAGGCGAAGAGCGGAGTAAGGGGTGCTGCGTCCCTCCGGCGCATCTCGGGCTTGCCGAGTCGGCCAGGTTGCTTGGGTGGATGGGAAGGCTCGCGCGCGTGCGCGCTGGCGAAAGGTCCGGGATTCTACGCATGGGCGCGCCGGACAGCAGATCGTTACGCCTGGCTACGCGGGGCGGCGGGGCACCCGCTGACTACAATTGCGCGTTTCGTGTTTTGAAATGACAGCCAAGACCTCGTCCCGCACCAAGGCCGCCGTGGCAGACGGCAGTGATCTCAGCTACGAGCAGGCGCTCGACGAGCTGGAACGCTTGGTGGCGGCGATGGAGGGGCAGCAACTGCCGCTGGATCAGCTCCTTCAAAGCTACAAGCGCGGGGCCGAACTGCTGGCCCTGTGCCGCGGCCGCCTGCAGGCGGTGGAGCAGCAGGTGAAGTTGCTGGACGGCGTGGAGCTGAAGGCCTGGGAGGGCCCCTGAGACCATGGAAGCAAAGGACTTTGGCCGTTGGGTGGACACCTCCCTGTCCGGCGTCGAAGCGGCGCTGGACAGCCTGGTGCCCGCCGGCGCGCCCGCCGGGCTGGGCGAGGCCATGCGCTATGCGGTGCTGGGTGGCGGCAAGCGGCTGCGCCCGCTGCTGGTGCTGGCCAGCTGCGCGGCCGTCAACGGCGATGAGTTCGCCGCGATGCGCGCAGCCTGCGCGGTCGAACTGATCCACGCCTATTCGCTGGTGCATGACGACATGCCCTGCATGGACAACGACGTGCTGCGCCGCGGCAAGCCCACCACGCATGTGGCCTACGGCGAGGCCCAGGCCATGCTGGCGGGCGACGCGATGCAGGCGCTGGCCTTCGAGGTGCTGACCCCCCTGGAATCGGAAGGTGGCGGCATCCCGCCCGCGCTGCAGGCGCGGCTGTGCGCGCTGCTGGCGCGCTCGTCCGGCTACGACGGCATGGCCGGCGGCCAGGCCATCGACCTGGCCAGCATCGGCAAGCCGCTTGACGAGGCCACGCTGCGCGACATGCACCGCCGCAAGACCGGCGTGCTGCTGCAGGCCAGCGTGATGATGGGTGCGGCCTGCGGGCCGGCGGCGGCGCAGGCCACGAAGTCGCTGTCCGACTATGGTGCGGCGCTGGGCCTGGCCTTCCAGGTCGTGGACGACATCCTGGACGTCACGCAGGATTCCGCCGTGCTGGGCAAGACCGCCGGCAAGGACCAGGACGCCAACAAGCCCACCTATGTCAGCGTGCTGGGCCTGGAGGCCGCGCGCGCACTGGCGCAGCAACTGCGCGCCGAGGCCAAGGCGGCGCTGGCCGCCAGCGGGCTGGCTGACGTCAGCCACCTGAGCCTGCTGGCCGACTCCGTTGTAGAGCGGGATAACTAAAGAGGCACCGGATGGACTACACGTTGCTCAACGGCATCAACAGCCCGGCTGACCTGCGCCGCCTGCCGCGCACCGAGCTCAAGAAGCTCGCCGACGAGGTGCGCGCCTATGTGTTGGAGAGCGTCTCCAAGACCGGTGGCCACCTGGGGTCCAACCTGGGCACGGTCGAGCTGACCGTGGCGCTGCACTACGTGTTCAACACGCCGGACGACCGGCTGGTGTGGGACGTGGGCCACCAGACCTATCCCCACAAGGTGCTGACGGGCCGCCGCGACCGCATGGGTTCGCTGCGCCAGCTGGGCGGCATCAGCGGCTTTCCGCGCCGCGACGAGAGCGAGTACGACACCTTCGGCACCGGCCACTCGTCCACCAGCATCTCCGCCGCGCACGGCATGGCGATGGCGTTCAAGCTCAAGGGCGAGGACCGCAAGGCCGTGGCCATCATCGGCGACGGTTCCATGACGGCCGGCATGGCTTTCGAGGCACTGAACAACGCCGGCGTGGCCCATGGCGGGCTGATGGGTGACCTGCTGGTCATCCTGAACGACAACGACATGTCCATCAGCCCGCCGGTCGGCGCGCTGAACAAGTACCTCGCGCGGCTGATGAGCGGCAGCGTCTACGCCGCTGCGCGCGAGGGTGCCAAGAGCGTGCTGAAGAACACGCCGCTGTACGAGTTCGCGCGCAAGTTCGAGGAGCACACCAAGGGCATGGTCGTGCCCGGCACGATCTTCGAGGAGTTCGGCTTCAACTACGTCGGCCCCATCGACGGCCACGACCTGGACTCGCTGATTCCCACGCTGGAGAACCTGCGCGGCAAGAAGGGCCCGCAGTTCCTGCACATCGTCACGAAGAAGGGCGCCGGCTACAAGCTGGCCGAGGCCGACCCGGTCAAGTACCACGCCGCGTCCGGCAAGTTCGACCCGGCCGTGGGCTTCGTCAAGCCCGCCACGCCGCCCAAGACGACGTTCACGCAGGTGTTCGGCGACTGGCTATGCGACATGGCTGAGGCCGATTCGCGCCTGGTGGGCATCACGCCGGCCATGCGCGAGGGCTCGGGCATGGTGGAGTTCCACAAGCGCTTCCCGCAGCGCTATCACGACGTGGGCATCGCCGAGCAGCACTCGGTGACCTTCGCGGCCGGCCTGGCCTGCGAGGGCGTGAAGCCCGTCGTTGCGATCTACTCGACCTTCCTGCAGCGCGCCTACGACCAGATGGTCCACGACGTGGCCATCCAGAACCTGCCCGTGCTGTTCGCGCTGGACCGCGCCGGCCTGGTGGGCGCCGACGGCGCGACGCATGCCGGCAACTACGACATCGCCTACACGCGCTGCATTCCCAACATGGCCGTGCTGACGCCGGCCGATGAAGACGAATGCCGCCAGGCGCTGTACACGGGCTTCATGCACAACGGCCCGGTGACGGTGCGCTACCCGCGCGGTGCCGGCGCCGGCGTCGTGCCGGTGAAGGCCATGACGGCCCAGCCCTGGGGCAAGGGCGAGGTGCGCCGCAAGGGTCAGCGCATCGCCGTGCTGGCCTTTGGCACGCTGCTGTACCCCGCACTGGAAGCCGCCGAGCGTCTGGATGCGACGGTCGCCAACATGCGCTTCGTGAAGCCGCTGGATGCCGAACTCGTCGCCGAACTGGCGCGCACGCATGACGCGCTGGTCACCGTCGAGGACGGCTGCCTGATGGGTGGCGCCGGCAGTGCCGTGACCGAGGCGCTGAACGCCGCCGGCATCAGCGTCCCGGTGCTGCAACTGGGCCTGCCCGACGAGTTCGTCGAGCACGGCGACCCTGCCAAGCTGATGAGCCTGTGCGGCCTGGACGCTGCCGGCATCGAGGCCAGCATCGTCAAGCGCTTTGGCGCGAAGCCGACGGTGGTGCGCGCCGCAACGCGCTGAGCAACTCGTTGACCAAGGGCTGCGCCGGGCGGTGCAGCGGAATCAACGCCGAGACCCGGTAGGGAATGGAAACGGCCAACGGTCGAACGACCAGGCCTGATCCGGCGCAGGCCGCCGCCGTCAGCGGATTGACGATGGCGAGCCCCAGCCCCGAACGCACCAGTTCGCAGACGGCCACGGCGCTGTGCGTCTGCACGCGCAGCCGCCGCGCCACGCCGGCTGCCGCGAAGCGGGCATCGATCTCGCGGCGGTAGGGGTCGTCCTCGGCCAGGCTGATGAAATCCTGGTCCTTGAAGTCCTTCAGCGCCAGTCGCGGGCGTGCGGCCAGCGCGTGGCCCTCGGGCAGCACGGCCACCTCGTCCGCCTCCAGCACCGGCTCCACGCGCACGCCCGGCAACGACGTGGCCTGCTCGGCCAGGCCCAGGTCGAAGCGCTGCTCGCCCATCCACGCGTCCAGCAGCGGCGGCTCTGCAGGCGTGATGGACACGCGGGCGGCCGGATGCCCGGCCAGCAGCGCGGCCAGGGCGCTCGGCAGCAGCGCGTGGCTCAATGCCGGCAGGCTCAGCACGCTGAGGGCCGTGTCCTCCGCGCGCCCCAGCGCCTCGGCCCGCTCGATGACGCGGGCCAGGCCCTGGAAGCTGCGCTCCACCTCGTCGAACAAGGCCAGCGCCCGCGCCGTGGCCCGCAGCCGGCCACGCTCGCGCTCGAACAGCGCATAGCCCAGCAACTGCTCCAGCCGCGCCAGGTCGCGGCTCAGCGTGGGCTGCGACGTGTGCAGCAGCGCGGCCGCGCCCGTGACGCTGCCGGCCGTCATGACGGCGCGGAAGACTTCGATGTGGCGGTGCTGGATATCCATATCAGTAATGGATTGTCCAACGACAAATTGCAATTTGATTGAATGGGTGCGGCCGGGCATGCTTCAGCCCATGACCAAGCCTCTGCCCATCGCCTTCACGCCCGCCCGTCTGCAATCCCTGGCCACCGAACACGGCACGCCGCTGTGGGTCTACGACGCCGCCACCATCCGCGAGCGCGCCGCGTCGCTGAAGCGTTTCGACGTCGTGCGGTTTGCGCAGAAGGCTTGCTCCAACACCCACATCCTGCGGGTGCTGCGCGAGCAGGGCGTCAAGGTCGATGCGGTGTCGCGCGGCGAGATCCTGCGTGCGCTGGCGGCCGGCTATCAGACGGGTGGCGACGAGATCGTCTTCACCGCCGACCTGCTGGATCACGCTACGCTGGCCACCGTCGTGGAGCATCGCGTGCCGGTGAATGCCGGCTCCATCGACATGCTGGGCCAGCTGGGTGCCGTATCGCCGGGCCATCCGGTGTGGTTGCGCATCAACCCCGGCTTCGGCCACGGCCACAGCCACAAGACCAATACCGGCGGCGAGCACAGCAAGCACGGCATCTGGCACACCGACCTGCCCGAAGCGCTGGCAGCCATTCGCGCGCACGGCCTGAAGCTCGTGGGTCTGCACATGCACATCGGCTCGGGTGTGGACTACGGCCACTTGGCGCAAGTGGGCCAGGCCATGGTGGGCCTGGTTCGTGTGGCCGTGAACGCCGGCCACGACCTGCACGCCATCTCGGCCGGCGGCGGCCTGTCCATTCCCTACCGCGATGGCGATGCGGGCATCGATGTGGACCACTACTTCGGCCTGTGGGACGCGTCGCGCCGCCAGGCGGAGGCGCTGGTGGGCCACAAGCTGACGCTGGAACTGGAGCCGGGCCGCTACCTGGTCGCCGAAAGCGCGGTGCTGCTGGCCGAGGTGAGGGCGGTCAAGAACTCGGGAGCCAACCGCTTCGTGCTGGTGGATGCCGGCTTCAACGAGCTGATGCGCCCGGCCATGTACGGCGCCTTCCACGGCATGAGCGTGATCGGTGCGGGCGGCGAGGCGCAGCCTGCGGTCGTCGCCGGCCCGCTGTGTGAATCGGGCGATGTGTTCACGCAAGGCCCGGGCGGCGAGGTGCTGACGCGCCAACTGCCGCCGGCCGCGGTCGGTGACCTGCTGGTCATCCACGACGCGGGCGCGTATGGCGCGTCCATGTCCAGCAACTACAACAGCCGGCCGCTGGCGGCCGAGGTGCTGGTGGATGGCGAAGCCACGCGTTTGATTCGCCGCCGCCAGACGGTGGAGGAATTGTTGGCGCTGGAGTTGTGAGGGTCAAAACCCCCTCCGTGCGGAAACGGAGTTATTTTCGAAATCCCGTCTGTCACGAGATTTGTAAGTGGTGACTGGAGGCGGGGATATTCGTGAAAATTGAAGCTGCGACAGGGGTTTCCACCCGGTAAAACTCCCGATGCAGTATCGCGATGGGGCTGGGTCCAATATTGAATGCCCAAGCCGTTGCGTGAATTCGAAACAGGTTTGGATGGGGTCTTTTCAATATCCCTGCAAACGGTTTTATGAAACAACGGTTCAAGTTTTCGCGAATGGGTGGCGATGGCATGACTCGCGGCGCGGCCGCTAGGGTCTCGTGAAGCTCGTCCCCATCCAGCAAGTCGGCAGCCATATCAAGGCCGGGGCGGCGCTGCCTTTCGGTGTGCGCGATGCCGAGGGCAAGCTGCTGCTCGCCAAGGGGCAGATGGTGCCCAGCGAGCAGATGCGCGAGGCCTTGCTGAACCGTGGTGTGTTCGTGGACCTGGACGAACTGCGCGACCCGTCGCGCCGTAGCGCCGACGATGGCGTGGGTGGCGAGGACTTTTTCGCCCGCTGGGAGGGCTTGCAGACTCGCTTGTCCGTGCTGTTGCGGGCGCCCGAAGAGGCGTTGTTCCTGCCGCGCGTGCGTGAGAGCGCGGCCCAGTTCATCTCCTGGGCAGAGCGCTTCCCCGATCAACTGCTGTTCGTCGTCGTACAGCACGACCACAGCCGTCACGAGGTCTACGGGCTGGTGCATCTGCTGCATGCCGCCGCCTTCTGCGCGCTGCTGTCGCGGCGCCTGGGCTGGACGCCGGAGCGCCAGCGCAGCCTCGTCGGCGCGGCGCTGACGATGAACCTCTCCATCATCGACCTGCAGGGACGGCTGGCCTCGCGCGGTGGAAAGCTGGCGGCACCGCAGCGGGCCGCCATCGACCGCCATCCCGACGAAGCCGTCGCTTGGCTGCGCAACGCCGGTCTGGACGACGCCGACTGGCTGGCCGCCGTGGCGCAGCACCATGAGCAGCCGGGCGGGGGCGGATACCCCCAGGGCCTGGCGGAGCCCTGCGAAGCGGCCCAGCTGCTTCGCCTGGTGGACATCTTCCTCGCCAAGCTGGCCAGCCGTGGCGGGCGCGCGGCGATGGGGGCGCCCCAGGCCGCCAAGGCGCTCTACACCGGCAGCGACGGGCACCCGTTCGCCGCGCTGCTGGTCAAGGAAGTGGGGCTGTACCCGCCGGGCACGCTGGTCAGGCTGGCCAGCGGCGAAATCGCCGTGGCCGTGCGCCGCGGGGCGACCGGGCAGACGCCGCTGGTGAGCGCGGTGATGAACCGGCACGGCGACGCACTGGGCTCGCCGGTGCGGCGGGACACGGCGCAGGCGGAGCATGCCGTCACCGCGCTGGTGGGCGTGCAGGCCCTGCGCGTCAAGCTCAGCGCCAACCAGCTCTACGACCGCCGCTACGAGGCTTGAGCAACCGACAGGCGGGTAAACCCGCCATAGGCATGCTCAATAACGCCGATTTGATAAATGTTTTCAACCGAAAGAATGTCTTCTATATAGTTCTTCCTATCCCATCAACCAGCCCCCTGGAGTACCCATGTCGCTGATCAATACGCAAGTCCAGCCCTTCAAGACCGAAGCCTTCCACAACGGCAAGTTCATCACCGTCAGCGACGAGACGCTGAAGGGCAAGTGGTCCGTGCTGATCTTCATGCCGGCCGCGTTCACGTTCAACTGCCCGACCGAAGTCGAAGACGCGGCCGACAGCTACGCCGAGTTCCAGAAGCTGGGCGCCGAGGTCTACATCGTCACGACCGACACGCACTTCTCGCACAAGGTGTGGCACGAGACCTCGCCGGCCGTCGGCAAGGCCAAGTTCCCGCTGGTGGGCGACCCGACCCACACGCTGACCAACGCCTTCGGCGTGCACATCCCTGAAGAAGGCCTGGCGCTGCGCGGCACCTTCGTCATCAACCCGGAAGGCGTCATCAAGACCGCCGAAGTGCACTCCAACGAAATCGCCCGTGACGTGTCGGAAACGCTGCGCAAGCTGAAGGCTGCCCAGTACACCGCCGCCCACCCTGGCCAGGTCTGCCCGGCCAAGTGGAAGGAAGGCGCCAAGACCATCGCTCCGTCGCTGGACCTGGTCGGCAAGATCTAAATCTCGTTTCATGACGAACCTCAGGAGCCCGGGAGGGTTCCTGCCTTCCGCAGAGCCTCACCGGTTCTGCTGAAAGGGCCTCCGGCACTGGGGACCCTTTCAGCAGTGGCCAGCCCTGCCACGCCTCACTGAAAGGAAGTACCCCATGTTGGACGCCGCACTGAAGACCCAGCTCCAGGGCTACCTGGACCACGTCAAGCTCCCCTTCGAGATCATTGCCTCGCTGGACAAGTCCGCGTCCAGCGACGAGATGCGCGAGTTGCTCGAAGAGATTTCGGGCATGAGCGACAAGATCACGCTGCGCACCGACGGCGTCGACACGCGCACGCCGTCCTTCCTGCTGCGCCGCACGGGCACCGAACAGAGCCTTCGCTTCGCCGCCATCCCGCTGGGTCACGAGTTCACGTCGCTGGTGCTCGCGCTGCTGTGGACCGGCGGCCACCCGCCCAAGGTCGAGCAAGCCCAGCAGGATGCCGTCAAGGCGCTGGATGGCGAGTACGACTTCGAGATCTACATGAGCCTGACCTGCCACAACTGCCCGGACGTGGTCCAGGCGCTGTCGCTGATGTCGGTGCTGAACCCGCGCATCCGCACGACCGTCGTCGATGGCGGCCTGTACCAGGCCGAGGTCGAGGCACGCGAGATCATGGCCGTGCCCAGCGTCTACCTGAATGGCCAGCATTTCATCTCCGGACGTGTGAGCCTGGAAGAGATCGTCGCCAAGCTGGACACCGGCGCCGCCGCCCGTGACGCCAAGAAGCTGGACGCCGAAGAACCCTACGACATGCTCATCGTCGGCGGCGGCCCCGCCGGCGCGGCCGCGGCGGTGTACGCCGCGCGCAAGGGCATCCGCACCGGCGTCGCGGCCGAGCGCTTCGGCGGTCAGGTCAACGACACGCTGGGCATCGAGAACTACATCTCCGTCTCCGTCACGGACGGCCCCAAGTTCGCCGCCGCGCTGGAAGGCCATGTGAAGGACTACAAGGTCGACATCCACAACCTGCAGCGCGCCGAGAAGCTGACGCCGGCCGCGAAGCCGGGCGGTCTCATCGAGGTGGAACTGGCCAACGGCGCCAAGCTCAAGGGCAAGACGGTCATCCTGTCCACCGGCGCGCGCTGGCGCAACGTGGGCGTGCCCGGCGAGGCCGAGTACAAGAACAAGGGCGTGGCCTACTGCCCGCACTGCGACGGCCCGCTGTTCAAGGGCAAGCCGGTGGCGGTCATCGGCGGCGGCAACTCGGGTGTCGAGGCGGCCATCGACCTCGCCGGTATCGTCAAGCATGTGACGCTGATCGAGTACGGCGACCAGTTGCGCGCCGACGCGGTGCTGGTGAACAAGGCCAGGAGCCTGCCCAACGTCACCATCATCACCAACGCGCAGACCACCGAGTTCACCGGCGCCGCCGGCAAGCTCAACGGCCTGAACTACACGGACCGCGTGACCGGTGAAGCCAAGCGCGTGGAGGTGGACGGCTGCTTCGTGCAGATCGGCCTGGTGCCCAACACCGAATGGCTGCGTGGCACGCTGGAACTCAGCAAGCACGGCGAGATCATCGTGGACGCCAAGGGCGCCACCTCACTGCCTGGCGTGTTCGCGGCAGGCGACGTGACGACCGTGCCGTTCAAGCAGATCATCATCGCGGCTGGTGATGGTGCGAAGGCGGCGCTGGGCGCCTTCGACCATCTGATGCGCAGCTGAGCGCTGCGGCTCTAACACAACGACCACCTACACTCTCCGCGCAGCGCCCGGCATGTGGCGCGGGGAGGGCTCATGGTGCAAGGGCTGCAGATCGCGCAGTTGGTGCTGTTCAGCGTGTTGCTGGGGATCTTGGTGTTGGGCTGGCGCCGTGAGCGTCGCACCAAGAAGCTCCAGGATGCGCTTTTGAATGAGTTGCTGGCGGGCCTGGGCCCCGAGCACAGGTGGTTCCGCATCAATCTGGCCAGCCAGGATTTCTTCGCTCGCCGCATGCGGATGTTCGGTTTCGAGGCGAAGGGCCTGCTCATCGACGAGGGCGATGGACTGCGCATCGTGGCCGTGCAGGCTGATGGCGGACGTATAGATAGGCGGATACCGAAGACCGCCGGCGCCGTCCGCTGGCGAGGCAACGTCGGGCTGCGTTCGGCCAATCTGCATTGGCTGGAGATGGGGGTGGATCACGACACGGTGATGGTGTCTGCCGACACGGGCATGAATGCGATCGCGTCGCGGGAGGCCACGGCAGACATCATCCGTACGCTGTTGCCGCAGCAACCGCTCGACGCTTCAGCGCTCGCGGACTTCGCATTGGAGAAGCATCCGTTGGCCTTGGCGGTTACCGTGGCTGCGCTTGGGTTGCTGGTCGCCACCCTGGTGGACTTGGCGGTCACGGAACATCTGCTGTTGCAGCCTCGAAGCCTGTACTGGCTGGCGCTGCTGGGTGTACCGGTCGGACTGTCCTTCTATCCGCTGCTGACGCGACGCAAAGTGCCGGGGCGGGAGGCCTGGGTGCTCAGCATCCTGCTCGCTGGTGCGCTGGCGATCGCCGTACCGGCGGCCACGCTGCGAACGGACCAATGGCTCTCTGGCGGCCCCGTCGCGATGTCATACAAGCTGCTCGACGACGCTCAATTGGAGCCCGTGCAACCGGGGCCTCCGCCGGTTTCGCTGCGCAATGTGCGGGAGTACTGGAAGCAGTTCGATGTGGGCTCGATTCACGAACTCGATATCGTGCGCGGCCCCCTGGGTCTGTGGCAGTTGGATCGCAGCCGGCTGAACTCGCTCACGCGTGACTGGTACCGGCGTCAAGACGAGCAGCCCAAAGCGGCCGGCAGCAGTCCGGTTGGCGGGGCTTCAGCACCGCCTCCTTAGAAACGTTCGGAGCGTCTTTCAGCGCAGCGTGTACCCGCGCCCGTCCATGCACGCCTCCACGGCGCGGTGGAACACGCTGGCGTCGGCCATCGCGGCGGGCTGCGTGGTGGCCCAGCGGTTGCAGTCGCGGCTGTCTTGTTCCAGCTGCACCTGGTGCTGCCCATGGCGCGGGTAGATGACCGGCGCGGGGCGGGCGGGCGCCGCATAGGTCGGCGCCGGTGGCGGCAGTGGTGCAGGGGGCGGCATGTAGACCACGTCGGGCGTCCGTTCCGCCTGGTTGGCCAGCGCGATCAGCGGCACCGCCACCGCCAGGCCCACCGCCAGCGCACCCAGACCGGCGCCGCGATGGTGATGATGGTGGTGGTGATAGCGATGGTGGTGACCGTAGCGCGGGCCGGCGCTCGCCAGTCCCGTGGCGACGATCAGGGCGGAGGCGATCAGCGTGCGGGCAAGGGGTCTCATGGCGGCTCACTCGGATGTCGGGTGCAGCGCTAACGCGGCGCTGCAGGCGGTGGTTTACATCCGCGGGGCGGCTCAGGTTGTAACCAGCCGTCGCCCGACGCGGCGGGCCTGCCACAGGCCTTCGGCACTGTAGACCACCAGCGCCGTCCAGATGAAGCCAAAAGCCACCAGCCGCGTCGCGTCCATGGGCTCCTTGAACAGGAACACGCCCAGCAGGAACTGCAGCGACGGCGACACGTATTGCACGATTCCCAGCGTCGCCAGCGGGATGCGCCGCGCGCCGGCCGCGAACAGCACCAGCGCGCCGGCGGTGACCGGCCCGGTGCCGATCAGCCAGGCCCAGTCCACCGCGGTCTGCCCGGCCAACTGGCCGCTCGAGGACCAGAACGCAAAGCCGGCCAGCGCCAGCGGCACGAGGATCAGCGTTTCCAGCGTCAGCCCTTCCAACGCGCCCAGCGCCGCGGTCTTGCGCATCAGCCCGTAGAAACCGAAGCTGACCGCCAGCACCAGCGCCACCCAGGGCACGCGGCCGCCGGCCACGGTCAGCCAGATGACGCCGAACGCCGCCAGACCGACGGCAAACCACTGCATCGCCCGGGGCCGTTCTTGCAGCACGGCAAAGCCCAGCGCCACATTGACCAGCGGGTTGATGAAATAGCCCAGGGCGGCATCGACCACGTGACCATTGCCCACCGCCCACACATAGGTCAGCCAGTTGATCGCGATCAGCAGCGCCGACGCCGCAAAGCGCCGCCAGGTCGCCGCGCTGACATCGCGCAGCCATTTCAGATGACCCGTCACCAGCAGCACGCCGGCGACGAACACCAGCGACCACAGCGTGCGGTGGGCCACGATCTGCAGCGACGGGATGGCCGCGATCTGGCGGAAGTACAGAGGAAACAGGCCCCAGCTCAGGTAGGCGCCCAGGGCATAGAAGACACCGGCATTCATCGGCGGCATTCTCGATGCGGGTAATCCCCGGTGCTGTCGCGGGGGCATCGCCGTCGAATCGGGCCCGCCTCATTCGTCGACACCGTATGGCCCGCATCGAATTCACCCCCCAACTCCACCGCTTTGTCGACACCCCGGTCGTCGATACCCCGGTGGCGACACTGAGGGAAGGTCTGGACGCCGCGTTCGCGGTGAACGGGCGCCTGCGCGGTTACATCCTCGACGACCAGGGCCACCTGCGGCCCAACGTCGTCGTCTTCATCGACGGCCGGCGTGCGCGCGACCTGCGTGGGCTGACCGACCCCCTCGGACCCAGCAGCCGGGTCCATGTGCTGCAAGCCTTATCTGGAGGTTGATCCATGACTCAAGACCGCGCCTGGGCCGCGACCCGCAAGGGCCTGTTCGAACTGCGCCGCCGCGCGGGCGGCTGGCAGATCGAGAACGTCAGCTTTCTGGCCGACCCGGTCAGCATGCTGCTGCCGCCGGACGCGTCCGGCCGCATGCTGGCTGCGCTGAACCTGGGCCACTTCGGCACCAAGCTGCAGGCGTCGGACGACGCCGGCAAAAGCTGGCACGAGGTGGGCGTGCCAACCTACCCGCCGCAGCCCGAAGGTGCCGAAGGCCCCGAATGGAAGCTGCTGAACATCTGGGCGCTGGAGCGCGCGGGCGACCTGATCTGGGCCGGCACCTTGCCGGGCGGCCTGTTCAGCAGCGCCGACGGCGGCACGAGCTGGCAGCTCAACGAGCCGTTGTGGAACGATCCGCTGCGGCTGGGCTGGTTTGGCGGCGGTAGCGAGTCGCCGGCACTGCATTCCATCTGCCCGCGGCCGGACCGGCCCGACGAACTGCTGCTGGGCATCTCCTGCGGCGGCGCCTGGCGCACGACGGACGGCGGCAAGAGCTGGTGCTTGAGCGCCAAGGGCATGCGCGCCGACTTCATGCCGCCCGACCAGGCCGGCGACGAGAACACGCAGGACCCGCACCTCATCGCGCGCTGCCGCGACGAGCCCGACGTGCTGTGGTGCCAGCATCACAACGGCATCTTCCGCAGCGCCGACAACGGCGCCAACTGGACCGAACTGAAGGCCCAGCCGTCCAGCTTCGGCTTCGCGGTGGCGGCTCATCCGCGCGACGGCGACACGGCCTGGTTCGTGCCCGGCGTGAAGGACGAGCGCCGCATCCCGGTGGACGCCGCGCTGTGTGTGACCCGCACGCGAGACGGCGGCAAGACCTTCGAGGCCTTGCGCGCCGGCCTGCCGCAGCAGCATTGCTATGACCTGATCTACCGCCATGGCCTGGCCGTGGACGACAGCGGCGTGCAGCTGGTGATGGGCTCCACCACCGGCGGCCTGTGGACCAGCGGCGATGCGGGCGACAGCTGGCAGGCCGTGTCGGCCCATCTGCCACCCGTGTACGCGGTCAAGTTCGGCTAGGCCTTCAGCTGCCTGCGGAAGTCCTTCAGCTCATCGGGACTCCAGGCCGGCGTCGGGTAGCTCATCTTCAACCCGGCCAACGTGTCGGTGATGACCCGCGACACGATGAGCCGTGCGTTGCGCTTGTCGTCCGCCGGCACCACGTACCACGGCGCGTGCTCGCTGCTGGTGGCCGCCAGCGCGTCGCCGTAGGCGCGCATGTATTGCGGCCAGCACTCGCGCCCGGCCAGGTCGTCGCGTGTGAACTTCCAGTTCTTGGCCGGGTCGTCCAGCCGCGCGAGGAAGCGCTCGCGCTGCTCCTCCCTGGACAGATGCAGGAAGAACTTCAACACGCGCGTGCCGTTCAGGTGCAGGTGGCGCTCCAGCGCGTTGATGGAGTCGAAGCGCTGCTGCCACAGGTGCGGCGGCCGGGCCGCCTCGCGGGGCAGGTTCTGGGCCTTCAGGATCTCCGGATGCACGCGCACGATCAGCACCTCCTCGTAGTACGAGCGGTTGAAGATGCCGATGCGGCCGCGCTCGGGCAGGCATTGCGTGGTGCGCCACAGGAAGTCGTGCTCCAGCTCCTGCGCACTGGGGTGCTTGAAGCTGAACACCTGGCAGCCCTGCGGGTTCACGCCCGACATCACATGCTTGATGACACCGTCCTTGCCGGCCGCATCCATGGCCTGGAAGATCAGCAGCAGCGCGTAGCGGTTGTGGGCATACAGCAGGCCCTGCTGTTCGGCCAGGCGCTTGACCTGCGCATCCAGTTGCTCCTCGTAATCGTCCTTGTCGCGGTACAGCGGCGCCACGCGGGTGGCCCATCGGCTCAGCTTCAGCCGGTCACCGCCGGCGGGCACGCGGAACGTTTCGGTGGCGATGGGCACGGCGCTATCCTGAAGTCTCGAACGCTCCTAGCCTATGTCGCGCCGCGTGCCATGGATGTAGGACTTTTGCCCGCCTCGGCGGGCTAGCATCCACCCATGCCGCTACGCACGCTGATCGCCTTGCTGCTGTGCGCGCCGCTGCTGGCGACCGCGGGCTGCACACGGGCGCTGCACGTGCCCTTCGAGGACTGGAGGCCCTACTCCTTCATCGACGCGAACGGTCGCCACACCGGACTGGAGACCGAGCTGCTTGCCGCCGTGGCGCAGGCTGCCGGCTGTCGTGTCAGCTATGTGCGCGGGGTGCCGCGCAACCGTCGCATGCCCATGCTGGCGGCCGGCGAGCTGGACCTGCTCATCGCCGCGACGCCCGTGCCCACCGACCAGGCCTGGTACACGCGGCCGTATCGTGAAGAAGTCTTCGGTGCCTTCATGCGCGCCAGCGAGGCGCAGCAGGAGGCCCGTTCGATGGACGACCTGTTGCGCGCGCGGCTGCGGCTGGTCACGCATCGCGGGCCGGTCAGCGTGCCCGTCATCAACGACTTCAACGCGCAGGGGCTGCTGACTTGGTTCGAGGACTACGCCAAGGGCGTGCAGCTGATGGCGCTGCGCCGCGGCGACGTGCTGCTGGGCGACAGCGTCGCAATTGCCCACGCCGCGCGCGCGGCCGGCGTGAGCCTCGTCGAGTTGCCCTTCGACGTGGTGCGTGGCCCGGTCACCTACAAGCTCAGCCGCAAGTCCATGAGCGAAGCGCAGCTGAAGGCGTTCGACCAGGCCATACAGCGGCTGGAGGCGCAGGGCGAGCTGCAACGCATCCGCAACCGCTGGCTGGCGGCATCGGCGAAACCGCGTTAGGGCCAGCCCGCGCCGGGCGCGGCCTGCAGCGCCAGCGCCATGCCGCTCACCGGATGCATCAAACGCAATTGCTCGGCGTGCAGCCACAGCCGCTGCACGCCCAGATGCGCGGCCACGGCGCGGTTCAGCGGCCCCTTGCCGTGCGTTGCATCGCCCAGGATGGGGTGGGCGATGTGCTTCAGATGGCGGCGGATCTGGTGGCGCCGGCCCTGCAGCGGTTCGGCCTCCAGCAGCGCGACGCGTGTGGTGGCGAAGCGCGGGTCTGTTGCGATGGGCCATTCCAGCCGCTTGAGCACGCGCCAGCGCGTCTGCGCGTCCAGCATGTTCTGCCCGGCCGATGGCAGTTCGGGGTCGCGCGCCAGCGGGTGGTCGATGAGGCCTTGGTCCTCGCCAGGCCAGCCGCGCACCAGCGCGAGATAGCGCTTGTCCATGAGCCCCTGCTCGAACATCGCGCCCAGCAGCGAGGCCACCTCGGCCGATAGCGCGAACAGCAGCACGCCCGACGTGCCGCGGTCCAGCCGGTGCACGGGCCACACCGTGCGGCCCAACTGGTCGCGCAGCAGCTGTAACGCGGCCTCGTCCTCGCCGGCGGCCAATTGCGTGCGGTGCACCAGCAGCCCCGGTGGCTTGTCGATGGCGACGAGGTGCTGGTCGAGGTGCAGGACGGTCAGCGTCAAGAGAGGTCGCCGTCCACGTAGAACCACTCGCCCCGCTCGCGCACGAAGCGGCTGACCTCGTGCAGCCGGTGCGCGCGGCCCGCGAGCTTGCTGCGCGCGACGAACTCGACGGTGCCGTGGTCGGCGTCCTGCAGCGCGCTGCGCTTCACGTCCAGCCCCAGCCACTTCAGCCCGGGCTCGGGCGGCTCCAGGTCGGCGGGCCGGGTGCTGGCATGCCAGCTGGCCAGCAGGTAGGGGCGCAGGTCCAGCACGAAGGCGGCATAGCGCGAGCGCATCAGCGCCTCGGGCGCGGGTGCGGCCAGCGTGCCATTCGCAGCATGCTCGGCGTGCAGGCGGCCGCAGCAGCTGCCGTAGGCCCGTGCGAGGCCGCAGGGGCAGGGGTCGGAAACATTCATAGGCGGCCCATGATGCACTAAGGCATCAGGCACCGCCGGCCAGCTTGGCCAGCTGCTTCAGCAGATCGTCGGCGCGGGTGTCGTCGGGCCGCAGCAGCCGGGCGGTGGCGATGCTGGCGCGCACCTCGGCCTCCAGCTCGGAGGTGCGCCCCTGGCGATCCATGCAGGTCAGCGCGACGGCGGCGAAGTTCAGCAGCACGCGGCCGTTGCGCGGCATCGCGGTCTTGGCGCCGCGCAGGCTGGCCAGCGCGCCGGCGAGGTCGCCCTGGCTCAGCAGGCGCACGCCGTCCTTCATCGCGTCAGTGGCCTGGCGCTTCGCGGCAGCCACCAGCTCGCCGCCGGCGGCGCCCATGCCCAGGTTGTCGAAAGCGCGCTGCGTGCGCCGCAGCAGCGCCTCGTCGTCGTAGTTGTTGCGCGTGACGTACTGCAGCAGCTGTGTGGCGCCATCGGCCTGGCCGGTTTCCATCAGCGTCTCGGCGATGCGCAGCGCGGTCTGCGCGGAGGCCGGGCTGTTGGCATCGGCGCTCATGGCGGCCAGCTCGGTGGCCAGGCGCGTGGCGCCGTCAGCATCGCCAGCGGCCTGCAGCGCGCGCACCTCCTCGGCACGGGCCAGCAGCTGCACGTCGCGGCCGTCGTAGCGCTGCGTCAGCGAGGCCATCATCTTGCGGGCCTCGTCGGGCGCGCCGGCCTCGCAGTGCAGCCGCGACATGCCCAGGAAGGGCTCGACGTTCTGGATGGCGCTGTGTTCGGTCAGCTTGATGGAGCGTGTAAACGCGCGTTCGGCCATGTCGCGCTGGCCCTGTGCCAGCGCCACCTTGCCCAGCGCCGCCTGGCGCTGCGCGGAGTTGGGCGACAGCTTGACGGCGCGGTCCAGCAGCGCGAGCTGCTGCTCGGCCTGGCCCTGGTCGGCCAGCAGGTCGGCCAGCTCGTCGTAGGCGTCCAGGTACTGCGGATGGTCGCGCACGATGTCCTGCAGCAGCGCCAGCGCGGCAGGCTGGTCGCCCGCGTGCAGCCGCACCTGCGCCAGGCCCAGCTTGGCCCAGGCCAGCGGGCCACGCTTCAGCACGCTTTCATAAACGGCCTGGGCCTTGGGCCATTCGTCCAGCTTCTGGTGCAGCAGCGCCTGCAACCGCAGGATCTCGGCGACGTTGCGGTTGCCGGCGCTCAGCTGCTCGCTGCACAGCTGCAGCGCGCGGCGCCAGTCGTGCGCCTTCATCGCGGCGGCGATGCCGGCCATGGAGGCCTTGCGCTCCACAAGCTTCAGCAGCCGGGTCTGCAGCAGGCCTTCGGTGATGGGCTTGAGCAGGTAGTCGTCGGGCGCATCCTCGGCGGCCGCCGAAACCATGATGCTGGTCTTCTCGGCGGTGATCATCAGCCACACCGACGCCGGCCCTATCCAGCCCTTGAGCCGCGCCTCCTCCAGCAGTTGCTGGCCGTTCTTGCCGGGGCCTAGGTCGTAGTCGCACATGACCACGTCGTAGCTCTTGGCGTTCAGCATGCGGCTGGCTTCGTGCCCGTCGCTGGCGGTGTCCACGCGCTGTGCGCCGCAGCGCAACAGCAGGCCCTTGAGCACGCTGCGCATGGCCTCGAAGTCTTCCACCAGCAGGAAGCTGCGGGTGCGCAGGGGATCAGCATCCATGTGGTGCTCCGTCAGGGCAGCATGACGACGAAGCAGCCGCCGCCCAGCTCGCCGCCATTCGCGATGCGGGTGCTGCCGCTGCGCTCGCCATGGCGGTGCAGGCCCGCGGCCAGCCGCGAGAAGAACAGGCCCAGCCCGGTGCTGCCGGTGCGCACGTCGATGCCTTGCCGCGACGGGAAGCCCTGTTCCAGCATGAACTCCGGGAAGCCCTCGCCGTCGTCGGCCACCTCGATCTCCAGGCAGCCGTCACGCACGCGCAGCGACAGCCGCACCGCGTGGCCGGCATAGCGAACGGCATTGAACATGGATTGCGTGACGACGCTGCCGATCAGGTCGTGGTCGAAGACCCAGGCCTCCAGCCCGTCCTCGGTCTGGCAGCTCACGTCCAGCCCCTTGAGCCGGGCCAGCGGCCGCACGCGCTCCAGCAGCTCGGCCGCGAACTCGTCCAGCGCGACCTCGGCGGGCTCGAAGGGGTACATGCCTTCCTCGAGCTTGTAGATGGCCATCAGCTGCACGAGGTTGCCGTTGACGCGCTGCGTCTCGTACAGCGCCTGGGCCGTGGACAGCGCGGCGCCGGACGACGGCGTGGCGTCCATGCGGGCCAGCTGCTGCAGCGCGTCCTCCAGATACGCGGCAATCACGCTGACCGAGTTCTTCATGTCGTGGGCCGCGGCCGCCACGAAGGTGGAGATGTTCATCGCTCGCCTTTCCACTCCCTCGGTGCTGGCGCCGGTCGGATGACCTCGTGCGTGGCACTGTACGCCCGCCGGGGCGTTAGCGGGAGCGAAGGTCAGCGCGGCCGGCCGTCGGGGAAGGCGAGCACCAGTTCGTCCAGCGGCAGCGGCCGGCCCAGCAGATAGCCCTGGCCGAAGCGGCAGCCGCAGGCCTGCAGAACGGCCAGCTGGGCGGCGTCCTCGATGCCCTCGGCAATGACCTCCAGGCGCAGGTGATGGCCCAGGTCCAGGATGGTCTCGGCGATGGCGCGGTCGCGCTCGCCGCTGGCCAGGTCGCGCACGAAGCTGCGGTCCATCTTCAGCGAGCTGATGGGCAGGCTCTTCAGCATCGCCAGTGACGAATGGCCCATGCCGAAATCGTCCAGCGAGATCTCGAAACCGATCTCGCGCAGCCGGTGCATCACGCGGCTGACCTGCTCGGGCTGGCGCATCAGCATGCTCTCGGTCAGTTCCAGCACCACCTGCGAGGTCGGCAGCGCCAGCTCGTCGGACATGAAGCGCAGCGTGTCCGGCAGCGCGCCGCTGACGAACTCGCTGGCCGCCATGTTCACGTGCACCTTCAGCCGCGCGAGTGCGCCGCCCTGCAGCGAGGCCAGGTCGCGCAGCGCCTGGCGCATGACCCAGCGGCCGATGTCGATGATGAGGTCGCTCTGCTCGGCGATGGGGATGAAGACGTCGGGCGCGATCATCTCGCCGTCGGGCTTGCGCCAGCGCACCAGCGCCTCCACGCCGTGCAGCTGGCCGGACGCGATGTCCATGATGGGCTGGTAGGCCAGCCGCAGGTGGCCGGCCAGCAAGGCCTCGCGCAGCTCGGCCTCGATGGACAGGCGCTGGGCCAGCTTGGCGCGCTGCGCGGCCAGCGTGTCGGGGCTGCTGGTGGAGAACACGCTGGCGCCGTTGCGGCCGTTCTGCTTCACGCGGTACATGGCCGCGTCGGCGCTGCGCAGCAGCTCGGGGCCGCTGAGGCCGTTCTCGGGGAAGCGCGCCACGCCGATGCTGGCCGACACGTTCAGCGCCACGTCTTCGTAAGCGAAGGGCTGGCTGGCGGCGGCCAGGATGGCATCCACCAGCGCGGCGAGGTGCGCGCTGTCGCCGCTGTCGGGCACCAGCACGGCGAACTCGTCGCCGCCCAGCCGGCCCACGCGCGCCGGCGGCGGCGCCAGCATGCGCAGCCGGCGCGCGAACTCCTGCAGCACCGCATTGCCGGCCTCGTGACCGAAGGCGTCGTTGATGGGCTTGAAGCGGTCCAGGTCGATGAACACCAGCGCGAAGTGCCCGCCCTGGCGCTGGTGCAGTGCGCAGTGGCGGTTGAGCTGGGCATAGAAGTAGCCGCGGTTGTCCAGCTCGGTCATCTCGTCGACCTCGGCGAGGCGGCGGATGACGGACTCGGTCTCCAGCCGCTGGGCCGTCTGCGCGATCAGCGCGCCGATGGTGGCCGACACCTTGGGGAGCTGCGCGTCCGGCTGGCGCGACAGGCTGCTGTAGAACTCCAGCACGCCGGGCCGGTGGCGCTCGCCGTCGTCCGACACATAGGTGACCGGGAACACATAGCCCGACCACAGCCCGCACATGTTGGCGCTGCGCCGGCGCAGGAAGCGCTTGTCGGAGGACATGTCCTCCACCCACTCGGCATTGCCGCTGGCCCACACGCGGCCCACCAGCCCGTCGCCCGGCAGCATGCCCAGGGCCGCGCTGATGGCGCTGAACTGCTCCAGGTCGCGGTCGGGCGGATGCCAGAAGTGCTTGCAGCACAGCTGGCCGTCGGCCTCGCCGCCCTCCATGCTCCAGTAGGCGCCCCATTCCCAGCCGAGGTTGCGGCAGATCAGCTGGATGACGTTGATGATGGCGTCCTGCAGCGTGTGCGTGCCGATGAGGAACTCGGTCAGCGCATAGCCCAGGCGCTCGCGCACGGCGGCGTGGGTCACGTCGGTGATGTCCTGCAGCAGGCCGTGGCGCCAGCGCGGCCGGGCCGGGTCGGCCGGCAGTGGCGTCACGCGCAGCCAGCGCATGCCGTGCGCCAGGCCGATGACGCGCACGTCCAGCGGCCGCTGGGCCTGCGCGCCGGTCCACAGGCGGATCAGCTCGGGCAGGTCTTCCTCGAAGACATGGCCAAAGCAGGCGTCCAGGCTGTCGGCGGTGTCGCCGGGCATCTCCAGGTAGTCGCGCGCGGCGGGCGACAGCAGGCTCTGGCCGGTCAGCGGGTCGTACCACCACTGGCCGAAGCCGGCGGCGCGCTCCAGGTCCGCCTGCGCGTCCGCGTGGCTGCCACCGCGCAGGGCCAATGCAGGCACCTGGGTCCCCTCTTCTCTTGTCGTCATGCGCGGGCACGCGCAATTCGCATGCCAAGGTTTTCCCCTGGGCAATCCCTTTCGGCGTGCACCGGCCGGGCGGGCCGCACAGCGCTGGTGCGGCGTGCAGCCTAGAGCGTCAGCTCCCAGCGCTCGCTGACGACCTGCTGGCCGAAGCTGCGCATGTTCTCGCTGTCCATGAGCCGGTAGCCCTCTGCCGCGTAGATCGCCCGGGCCGCGGTCAGGCCTTGCTGGGTCCACAGCACAACGCGCTTGTAGCTGGCGGCGCGTGCGAAGTCGCTGCACTGGCGCACCAGCCGCTTGCCCACGCCCAGACCCCGCGCGTGCGCTTCGAGCAGCAGCAGGCGCAGCTGGGCGGTGCCGGGACGCAGGCGGCCGCTTGCTTCATCGCGGGCCTGGACCAGCATCACGCTGCCCAGCCGCTCGGCCCCGCGCGCGGCGATCCAGCAGGCTTCGCGTTCGGGCTTCAGGTGGTCGACGAAGTCGGCGCAGATGCGCGCCACCAGCGCCTCGAAGCGCGCATCCAGCCCGTATTCGGCCGCGTAGACGGCGCCATGGCGCTGGATGATCCAGCCCAGATCGCCGGGCTGCGGCGGGCGCAGCTCCACGGGTGCGGCGGCGTCGGGCTCCAGCACGGACTGGATGCGCGACATCGCGCCCACCAGTGCCTGGCGCTGCGGTGTCGACAGCGGCGCCAGCAGCGCTTCGGTCTCGGCCTGGCTGCCACGGTCCAGCGGCGCGAAGGCGCGCTTGCCGGCGGTGCTGAGCTTCAGCAGCCGCTGGCGGCCGTCGCTGGGATGGGCCTGCTCGGCCAGCAGGCCGCGGCCCTTCAACCCGCGCAGCAGCCGGCTCAGGTAGCCCGCATCCAGCTGCAGCGTCTTGCTGAGCGCCGCGGCGCTGACCGGTGCGTGGTGGGCCAGCTCCCACAGCACGCGCGCCTCGGGCAGCGTGAACTCGCTACCCGACAACGTGGGCGCCAGCATGCCGATGCGGCGCGTGTAGAAACGGTTGAAGGCGCGGACGTCCAGGGCTTGCTCGGTACTCATGGCCGGCATTGTCTGGAAAATGGTTGCTTTTGGCAATCAATTGACTGGCCGACTACTCTCTGACCTTCAACGCGGGAGATTTCTTTTGGGCATCGTGGTCTATTGGCTGGAGGGGCAGGGTGATGAGGCGCAGCCGGCGTGCCAGTTCTTCGCCGGTACCGAGCTGACGCAGGCGCTGGCCTGGGCCGAGGACCGGCGTCGGGCCGGGCATGCGCACGTCAGCATCTCCACCGAGCTGGCGGACCACGTCGGCAAGGCCGGCGTGTCGGCCGTGGAGGGTGGGCGCACGCCGGATGGCGAGGCTTATGAATGGTCCAAGGCCGGCCGGGCGGGCAAGGTGAGACGAGGGCGGTGAGCCCCGGCGTCAAAACTTGTAGCCAAAGCCCATGGTCAAGAGGTTGTCGGTCTTTTTTGTGCCAACCGGCACGCGTTCGGCATAGCGGCTGGACAGCCCGGCATTCAGCGTCCAGCTGCCGTTGATGCGCGTGGCCAGGCCGGCGTCGAAGGTGGCGCGGTCGCCCAGCTCGCCGCCGTCGGGGTAGTAGACGAAACGTTGCTTCAGCGAAGTCGCCTCGCTGAGCTTGTGGCTGGACTCCTCGCCCAGCAGCACCTGCACGCCGTTGGCGCGGCTGCCGTCCGTGAAGCGGCTGTCGGTATAGCCGGCACCGCCAAACACGTCCCACAGGTGGGCGTCGGTCTTGACCACGTGGTAGCCGACACCGCCGCTGAGGTTGTAGCGGTCGCGCACGCCGCCGGCGCGGTTGGTCTCGCCTTCGGCGCTGCCGAACGAGAACCATTGCGTGCCGAGGTTGAAGTCGTAGCGGCCACCCAGGCGCAGCAGGTCGGCGGTGGTGGTCTTGATGCCGTCGACCTTGTTGCGGCCGTAGTTGGCGATGCCGTAGAGGCTGATCTTGTCGTCGGCCGTGGCGCGGCTGCCGTCGGCATTGGCGGCCAGTGTGTGGCTGCTGGTGTTGCCGCTGGCCAGCGCGCCGGAGACGCTGAGGCCGCCGTGCCATTGGCCGTCGGGCGTGTCCTGGGCCCAGGCGGCTTGCGAAGTGAGGGCGAGGGCGGCGAGAACGATCTTGAAGCGGGTCATCGGAGGGACGTACTGCGAGGGAGCCGGCAGTATCCCCACCCATCGCCATCAAATCGCCGCGGGTGCCGGCCGGTCTGTAACGGCAAGCACCGGGCGTGGGCACAGGCGTGTCCGGGGCGCCTCTTTAAAATGCCGGCATGAATTCCTCCCCTGTCGGCGCGATGGCCGACGCTGCTTCCAGCCCCCTCCTGCGCAACCTCAACCCCGAGCAGCTCGCCGCCGTCACGGCGGCCCCGGAACCGGCGCTGATCCTGGCCGGCGCCGGCTCCGGCAAGACCCGCGTGCTGACCACACGCATCGCCTGGCTGCTGAACACCGGCCAGGTCAGCCCCGGCGGCGTGATGGCCGTGACGTTCACGAACAAGGCCGCCAAGGAGATGCAAGCGCGGCTGTCCACGATGTTGCCGTTCAATGTGCGTGGCATGTGGATAGGCACCT
Source organism: Roseateles asaccharophilus (assembly GCF_031458115.1). Classification (GTDB taxonomy): domain Bacteria; phylum Pseudomonadota; class Gammaproteobacteria; order Burkholderiales; family Burkholderiaceae_C; genus Pelomonas; species Pelomonas asaccharophilus_A. Next base: position 533,166 of record NZ_JAVDXV010000001.1, read on the forward strand.
TCCACGGCCTGTGCAACCGCTTCCTGCGCGCGCACTGGAAGCTGGCCCATCTGCCGCAGGCATTCCAGATCCTGGACGCGAGCGACACGACGTCGGCCGTCAAGCGCGTCATCAAGGCGATGAACCTCGACGAGGAGCGCTTCGTGCCCAAGCAGGTCGGCTGGTTCATCGCCGGCTGCAAGGAAGACGGCCAGCGCCCCGGCGACGTGATCCCGCACGATGAACAGACGCGCAAGCTGGTCGAGATCTACGCCAACTACGAAGACCAATGCCAGCGCGAGGGCGTCGTCGACTTCGCCGAACTGATGCTGCGCTCCTACGAGCTGCTGCGCGACAACGCGGCGGTGCGCGAGCACTACCAGCACCGCTTCCGCCACATCCTCGTCGACGAGTTCCAGGACACCAACAAGCTGCAGTACGCATGGCTGAAGATGTTCGCGCCGCCGGGCTCCGGCACCGGCCAGAGCCTGCTGGCGGTGGGTGACGATGACCAGAGCATCTACGCCTTCCGCGGCGCGCGCGTCGGCAACATGGCGGACTTCGAGCGCGAGTACCGCGTCAAGAAGGTCATCAAGCTGGAGCAGAACTACCGCAGCTTCGGCCACATCCTGGATGCCGCCAACGAGCTGATCAGCCGCAACAGCCAGCGGCTGGGCAAGACGCTGCGCACCGATGCCGGCCAGGGCGAGCCCATCCGCGTGCAGGAGTCGCCCAGCGACTTCGCTGAGGCGCAGTGGCTGATCGAGGAGATCCAGGGCCTGCACCGCGCCGGGCTGGACCGGCAGGAAATCGCGGTGCTGTACCGCAGCAACGCGCAGTCGCGCGTCATCGAATCGGCGCTGTTCAACTCGGGCATTCCGTACCGCGTGTACGGCGGCCTGCGCTTCTTCGAGCGTGCCGAGGTGAAGCACGCGCTGGCCTATCTGCGCCTGCTGGAGAACGCCAACGACGACACCAGCTTCCTGCGCGTCGTCAACTTCCCGACGCGCGGCATCGGTGCCAAGACGCTGGAGACATTGCAGGACGCCGCCAAGGCCTCGGGCCGCAGCCTGTACCAGAGCGTGGGCGCCATTCAGGGCAAGGGCGGCGCCAACCTGCAGGCCTTCACCAACCTCATCGACTCGACCCGCAACCTGACGCAGGGCATGACGCTGCGCGAGATCATCGAGCAGGTGCTGGAGACTTCCGGCCTGCTGGACTTCTACCGCACCGACAAGGACGGCGCCGAGCGGCTGGAGAACCTGGACGAACTGGTCAACGCGGCTGAGGCCTTCGTCATGCAGGAGGGCTTTGGCAAGAACGCTGTGGGCCTGCCGGTGGACGAGGTGGCGCAGCCGGGTGCGCCGGGCTCGGTGCCCGATGCGGAGACCGGCGAGATCATGTCGCCGCTGGTGGCCTTCCTGACGCATGCCTCGCTGGAAGCCGGCGACAACCAGGCGCAGGCCGGCCAGGATGCCGTGCAGCTGATGACCGTGCACTCGGCCAAGGGGCTGGAGTTCGACGCGGTGTTCATCACGGGCCTGGAAGAAGGCCTGTTCCCGCACGAGAACGCGATGTCCGACCACGACGGGCTGGAGGAGGAGCGCCGGCTCATGTACGTGGCCATCACGCGCGCCCGCAAGAAGCTGTCACTCAGCTTCTGCCAGACGCGCATGCTGCACGGGCAGACGCGTTATCACATCAAGAGCCGCTTCTTCGACGAGCTGCCGGAAGAGGCGCTGAAGTGGCTGACACCACGCAACCAGGGCTTCGGCTCGGGCTTTGCGCGTGAGTACCAGAACGCCTGGCAGCGCGGATCGGGCCTCAAGGGCATGGTGGGCGCGGGCAATGTTGCCAAGCCCGCCTGGGTGGAGCCTCCGGTGCCGGCCAGCATGAAGCCCAAGGTGTCGGAAGAGCACGGCGGCCTGCGCGTGGGCAAGGGCGTGTTCCACACCAAGTTCGGCGAGGGTGTGCTGCTGACGCTGGAAGGCGCGGGTGCTGATGCGCGCGCGCAGGTGAACTTCGGCCGGCATGGCACGAAGTGGCTGGCGTTGTCGGTGGCGAAATTGACGCCGATTGATTGACGGCTATCTGCCCACGATGACCACGTGGGCCTGCATGCGCGAATCGATCGCGCCCAGGCCGAAGCGTTCCGCGATGGCGCGTGCCGCAACGGCCGTCAGCTCTGGCAGCCGACCTGGCGCGCGGGCCTCCAGCTCGTGCCGCAGCAGCGTGCCCTGGCAGAAGCCCAGCGCGGGCCCGGCCGGCGATTCGGCGCAGGCGCGCAGCGGCAGCGTGACGATGTCTGCCGGATGCTCGAAGCCGGCCTCGGCCAGTTCGTCGCGCAGCGCGTGGATGTCGTGGCAGGCGTAGGGCTCCTGCGGCAGGAAGCGCGGCGGATCGGCCGGGAAGGCCTGGGCCAGCGCCTGCGTGACGGTATCGGCCAGTTCGTTGCTGTTCAGGTGGTCCCACACGTTGAACAGGAAGACACCGCCGGGCCGCAGCAAGCGGCGCACCTCGGCAAACGCGCGGTGCCGGTCGTCGAAGAACATCGCGCCGAACTGGCAGGCGACGAGATCGAAGCTCTCGTCGGTGAATGGCAGCTCCTGCGCATCGGCCAGCCGCCATTCGATCTGGCGTTGGGTACCCACCGTGGCGGCCAGGTCCAGCATGGTCGCGTTCAGCTCGCTGGCGACGATTTCGGTGGCGGCGGGCAGCTCGTTGACCAGCCAGCGCGTCAGCACGCCGGTGCCGGCGGCGATCTCCAGCACGCGCGCCGGCTGCAGTGCGGCGGCGCGGGCGGCGAGGTCCTGCGCATAGGGCTCGAACAGCAGCGGCACCAGATGGTGCTCGTAGAGCTGCGGGATGGAGCCGGTGAAGCCGCGGTCAGCGAGGTTCATGCGGCGGGTTTTAACGTCGGTGCTAGGCTGGCGGCCGCTTTCCTCGCAATTGCTTGCATCTGGTCATGGCTGAACACCGTCCCACACACGCCGAGCTGAACGCCTTCCTGAAGGCCGAGTTCCCGCAGAACGTCTGCACGCTGGAGGAGCTCGACGAGGACGGCAGCGTCGTCGTGGCCCACCCGGTGGGCGAGCGCGAGCTGCGCCCGGGCGGCACGGTGTCGGGCCCGGTCATGATGACGCTGGCCGACGTGGCGCTGTACATCGCCATCCTGGCGCAGATCGGCATCGTGCCGCTGGCGGTGACGACGAATCTTTCCATCAACTTCCTGCGCAAGCCGCGCGCGGACCGGCGCGTCGTCGCACGCTGCCGGCTGATGAAGCTCGGCAAGGCCCTTGCCGTGGGCGAGGTGTGGATCTTCTCGGAGGGCGAAGAAGAGCCGGTGGCTCACGCCACCGGCACGTACTCGATCCCCAGGGACCGCTGAGTTGGCGCCTTAGACGCCGATCTCGCCGCCGTCCTTGCGCGTGACGACCACGGTGGCCGAGCGCGGGCGCTTCTTCGCCGTCGCGTCGGTCTGGCTGGCGGGCCAGTAGCTGCCAAAGGTCTTGGCGGCCCAGTCCGGCGTGCCTTCTTCGCCCGGGTGCTGCACGTTGAAGAACAGCGTCTTGTTGTCGGGCGTCATCGCGATGCCGGTGATCTCGCACTCCTTGGGGCCCACGAGGAAGCGGCGCAGCGTGTCGGCCGTCGCGTTGGCGCCCTTGATGGTGCTGGTGCCGCCGGCCGCGTTGGCCGCACCGCCGTCACCCACCTTGCCCGGCACGGCGGCCAGCATCATGCAGTTGGTGATGTCGGTGTAGGCGCCGTCATCGGTCTGCACCCACAGCATGCCGCGCTTGTCGAAGTACAGCCCGTCGGGGCTGGAGAAGTCGTTGACGTCGGTCAGGCCGGACAGGTTCACGTCGGCCGCCGCGTCGGCCTGGGCACCGAACAGGTAGATGTCCCAGGCGAACTTGGCGACGTTGGTCGCGTCCTCGCGCCAGCGGATGATGTGGCCGTTGGGGTTGCCGCGCTGGGCCGTGGTGCCCTTCATGTCTTCGTAGTAGCGCGGGTTGGCGGCGTCGGGCTTCAGCTGGCTGCCGGTGGGCGTGGCGGTGTTGGCGACGCGGTTGCTGTTGTTCGTCAAGGTCATGTAGACCTCGCTGTTCAGCGGGTTCACCGCGCCCCATTCCGGGCGATCCATCTTGGTGGCGCCGAGCTTGTCGGCGGCAAGGCGGGCATGGGTCACCACGTCGCCCTGGTCGGCGAATGGGTAGGCCGTGTTGGTGGCGTCCAGGCCGTTCTTGCCATAGGTCAGTTCCAGCCATTCGCCGCTGCCGTCGGGGTTGAACTTGGCGACGTACAGCGTGCCTTCGTCCAGGTACTTGGCGCCAGCGGTCAGCCCCTTGCCCACGTCGGCGGCATCCCAGTTGGCCTTGGAGACGAACTTGTAGATGTACTCGTTGCGTGCGTCGTCGCCCTGGTACATGACGATGGGCTTGCCGGCCACGGCGGGCGCGGGCCAGGCGCCCTCGTGGTTGAAGCGGCCCAGCGCCGTGCGCTTGGCGGGCACGGAGTCGGGCGCGAACGGGTCGATCTCGACCACCCAGCCGAAGGTGTTGATGGTGTTGCGGTAGTCGTCCGCGGCGGCGGCGCCGACGACCGACGAGTCCCAGCGCGCGAACAGGTCGGCCGTGCCGGCGGTTTCCCACAGGTAGGGGCTCTTGCGGTTCTGCGGCAGGCCGTAGCGGTTCAGGCCCACGACCTCCTTGGCCGTGCGCTTGGCATCGTCGCCGGCGGCGCGGGAGATGACGTTGAGGAAGTTCTCCTCGCAGGTCAGGTAGGTGCCCCAGGGCGTGTAGCCGTTGGCGCAGTTGTTGTTGGTGCCGCGCGTCTGTTGGCCGGTGGTCGAGAACTTGGTGGCCAGCAGCGCGGAGCCGCGGGCAGGGCCGGTGAAGGCCATTGTCGTGGCCGACGTGACGCGGCGGTTGAAGCGCGAGCCGCGCACCATGGTCGTGCCGGCCGTTTCGCGCTTGACCTCGGCGACGCTGATGCCGTGGGCGTAGATCTCCTTCTCGACCTCGGCGGCGTTGCGTGCAGCGCCTGCCGTGCGGCCGGTGGGGTGCAGGCCGTAGGGCGCGACGACGTACTCGTGGTTCACGCACAGCAGGCCGCGGTCCGAGCGGTCGGCCTGGTAGGCGCCGGCATCGCTGAGGCCGAAGTAGTACATGCCGTCGTGGCCGTCGCCGATGCGGCGCTGGTAGGAGTCGGCGGTCTCGCTGCCGTCGTCCTTCCAGCTCTCGTCGCCCCAGTGCAGCGGGTCGCCCAGAGCGTGCAGGATGCTGACCTGGTAGCCCTCGGGCACGGTGACGAGGTCGTTCTTGTTCTTGGCCACGGCCGTGAAGCCGATCTTCAGCGGCGCGGGGGCCGGCGCGGGCGTGGGGGCCGGCGCCGGGGCGGGCGCGGGGCTGTTGTCGTCGTCGGAGCAGGCGGTCAGACCCACGCCGCCCAGCAGTGCGGCGGCCGTGACGGTCATGCCGCCGCGCAGCGTCTGGCGGCGGCTCAGGCGGGCGGCCAGCACGTCGGCCATGTGCGGATTGGCCGACGTGTTGACGATGGCGTCATCGTCGTATTCGTTGGGGGCGGGCGGGCAGGACGGGCAAGGCAGGTTCAAGAGGAGCTCCTCGATTCTGGAGCCCGCCATTCTTGAAATCCGTCATGTCAGGACGATGAAGGCGGCGGTGTTTTCGGCTCGCTGAGCACGTCCTGCGGCGCGCCGAACATGAAGCAGTCGACGAAGCTGAAGTACAGCGATGCGTAGAACACCGTGGACATGATGAGCCAGCTGGTCAGCAGCAGGATGGGCGCGAGCGTCAGCAGGCCCAGCAGGCCGGCCAGCAGCGTGATGGCGCTGTACAGGCCTAGCAGCAGGCCGGTCCATACCAGCATGTTGACGGTGAAGGCGCCCTTGTTGCGCCACAGCGCCAGCGTGCTGGAGAACAGCGCCTGCGCGACGCCCTGGCCGCCCCAGTGCACCAGCGCCGGTGCATGCCAGTAGGGCACGGCCAGCAGGCCCACCAGCCCCAGGCGCAGCACGACGCCCCAGAACAGCGCCGGGTCGGCGGCGGTCTTGCTCAGCGTCTCGGCATCGGCCTTCTCGCCGATCTGGCGCATGGCCTCGCTCATCGCGCCGCCGTCCAGCCAGTTGGCCAGCAGGCTGATGACCAGCAGCGCGCCGGCATAGCCGAAGCACAGCATCAGCTGGCTGCGGCGGCGTTCGGGCGTCAGCTTCAGCGGCGCGACGTAGACACCGGCCGTGGGCGTCTTCTGCTGCAGCACCAGGTGCGTGGCCAGCATGAAGCCCAGGGACAGCAGCGGCAGCGACGCGGTGGACAGCACCGGGCCCAGCACCGGCACCATCAGCGCGACGAAGACCGCGAACAGGTACAGGCCCAGCAGCCCGGCCAGCGCCAGCGGCTGGCGCTGGAACACCTTGAAGCCATGGCGTATCCAGAGCCGGCCGTTGCGGGCCGGCACGTCCTGAAGGTGCAGCTGCATCGTCATGCCGGGTCCTTCATTGCGTGCCAGGGTTTGGCGATGCGCTCGCGCAGCACGCGCTCGAAGTGGCGTGGGTCGTGCGCCTTCAGCAGCGATGCGTCGCGCGGCAGGTGCAGGTCGTACAGGCGCGACACCCAGAAGCGCAGCGCCGCCGCGCGCAGCAGCGCGGGCAGCAGGCGGTGTTCGGCACCGGACAGCGGCCGCACGCTTTCATAGGCGGTCACGAACACGGCGGCGCGGTCTTCAATGAGGCGGCCGTCGGTCAGGTCGATGCACCAGTCGTTCAGGCACACGGCCAGGTCGAACAGCCAGGTGTCGCAGCCGGCGAAGTAGAAGTCGAAGAAGCCGGTCAGCCGCTCGCGGCCCGGGCCCTCGCCGGGCTCGAACATGACGTTGTCGCGGAACAGGTCGGCGTGGATGGGCCCCGACGGTAGGTGGGCGTACTCGGCCGACGCGGCCAGCTGCTGCTGGTAGGCCAGCTCGCTCTTCAGCAGCTCAGCCTGCGGCGCATCCAGAAACGGCAGGATCTGCGGCACGACCTCGTTCCACCAGGCCAGGCCGCGCAGATTGGGCTGCTGCAGCGGGTAGTCGCGCCCGGCCAGGTGCATGCGGGCCAGCGTGGCGCCCACCTGGTTGCAGTGGAAGGCGTCGGGTGCCATCTGGTGGCCGCCGTGCAGGCGGTCGACGATGGCTGCGGGCTTGCCGGCGACCTCGAACAGGATCTCGCCGGTCGTGTCGGCATACGGCTCCGGCACGGGCACGCCGCGCTGGGCCAGGTGCTGCATCAGCCGCAGGTAGAACGGCAGCTGCTGGGCGGTGAGGCGCTCGAACAGCGTCAGCACATAGCGGTGCAGGTGGCCGTCGCGGGTGCAGTCGACAAAGTAGTTGGTGTTCTCGATGCCGGCGCCGATGCCGCGCAGGGAGCTGAGCTCGCCCAGCTGGAGGTGGTTCAGCAGCGCTTGCGCCTGCTCGGGGCTGACTTCGGTGAAAACGGCCATGGGGTGGGGTCAGGACTGCAGCCCCGAGGGCCGCCGGGAATCAGAATTTGAGGACGCGCCAGACCCGTGTGCCCGAGCCGCTCTTGGGCAGGCCCGTGCCGGTGCCGCCGGCCGACTCGCGGCCCGCGTCGTTGACGACGATCTCGTAGTCGGGGGCCTTGGTGAGCTTGTTCTTCACCTCGACCTTCTTGGTCTCGCCGCGCACCTTCAGCTCCTCGATGCGGACCTGGTCGTCCTCGGCCACGGTGCGCTCGACCTTGGGCTCGGGCGGCGGGTCGGCCAGGGCGCTCGTTGCCAGGGTTGCAAGCAGCAGGAGGGCGGTGGGGCGAAGCATGATGCTGCCGATTCTAGGTGGGCGTCTGTCCGAGAATATCTCGCCATGAGTAAACCCATCCTGCTGCTGGTCGACGGTTCCAGCTATCTGTACCGCGCCTTCCACGCCATGCCCGACCTGCGCGGCCCCGAGGGCCAGCCCACCGGGGCGGTGCGCGGCATGGTGGCCATGCTGAAGAAGCTGCAGAGCGACGTCGGCGCGGCGCATGCCGTCTGCGTGTTCGACGCGTCCGGCCCCACCTTCCGCGACGAGTGGTACCCCGAGTACAAGGCCCAGCGCTCGCCCATGCCGCCGGAGCTGCGCGCGCAGATCGAGCCCATCCACGAGGTCGTCAAGCTGCTGGGCTGGCCGACGTTGACGGTGCCCGGTGTGGAGGCGGACGACGTCATCGGCACGCTGTGCTGCATTGCGGCCAACGCGGGCCATCGCGTCATCGTGTCCACGGGCGACAAGGACTTGTCGCAGCTGGTCAATGCGGATGTCGAGCTCATCAACACGATGAGCAACGAGCGGCTGGACGAGGCCGGCGTGTTCGAGAAGTTCGGCGTGCCGCCCAATCGCATCATCGATTACCTGACCTTGATGGGCGACACGGTGGACAACGTGCCGGGCGTGACCGGCGTAGGCCCCAAGACGGCGGCGAAGTGGATCGCGGAGTACGGTTCGCTGGACGGTGTCATCGCCGCCGCGCCCACGGTGAAGGGCAAGGCCGGCGAGAACCTGCGCGCCGCGCTGGACTGGCTGCCCATGGGCCGCAAGCTGGTCACCGTGAAGGTGGACTGCGAACTCGCCGAGCACGTGGCCGGCTGGCCGGCGCTGGACGAATTGGCCTTCCGCGAACCCGACAAGGCGTCGCTGGCCGAGTTCTACAAGCGCAACGGCTTCAAGGCCTGGCTGGAGGAGCTGACCGGCGAGGCGCCGGCGCCCAAGGCCAAGGCACCCGCGCCGGCCAGTCCCGGGCTGTTCGACGAGCCGGAACCGCCGGCCGGCGCGGCCGACCTTGCGCGGCAGTACGACACCATCCTGACCTTCGAGCAGCTGGACGCCTGGATCGCCCGCCTGAAGGCAGCGCCCTTGTGCGCACTGGACACAGAGACCGACTCGCTGGACCCGATGGCCGCCGCCATCGTGGGCATCTCCTTCGCCGACAAGCCGGGCGAAGCGGCCTACATCCCGCTGCACCACAGCGGCCCGGATGCGCCCGAGCAGCTGCCGTTCGACGAGGTGCTGGCGCGCCTGAAGCCCTGGCTGGAGGACGAATCCGCCAAGAAGATTGGTCAGAACCTGAAGTACGACCGCCATGTGTTCCTGAACCACGGCGTCCAGCTGGCCGGCGTGCAGCACGACACGCTGCTGCAGAGCTATGTGCTGGAGGCGCACAAGACCCACAACCTCGAGGCGCTGGCCGAGCGCCACCTGGGCCGCAAGGGCCTGAGCTACGAGGACCTGTGCGGCAAGGGCGCGCATCAGATTCCGTTCGCGCAGGTGGCCGTCGACAAGGCGACGACCTATTCCGGCGAAGACAGCGAGATGTGCCTGCACCTGCACGGCGTGCTGTGGCCGCAGATCGAGGCCGACGCGGGCCTGACGCGCATCTACCGCGACATCGAGATGCCCACGGCCGACCTGCTGGCGCGCGTGGAGCGCAACGGCGTGCTGATCGACAGCGAGAGGCTCAAGCTGCAAAGCCACGAGATCGGCCAGCGCCTGGTGCTGCTGGAGCAGCAGTGCTACGACATCGCCGGCCAGCCCTTCAACATCGGCAGCCCGAAGCAGATCGGCGAGATCCTGTTCGGCAAGTTGGGCCTGCCCGTCGTCAAGAAGACCGCCACCGGCGCGCCGTCCACCGACGAAGAGGTGCTGACCGAACTGGCCGCCGACTTCCCGCTGCCGGCCAAGATCCTGGAGTACCGCGGCCTGTCCAAGCTGAAGAGCACGTACACCGACAAGCTGCCGCTGCAAGTCAACGCGCATACCGGCCGCGTGCACACCAACTACGCGCAGGCCGTGGCCGTCACGGGGCGGCTGTCCAGTAACGAACCCAACCTGCAGAACATCCCCATCCGCACCGCGGAAGGCCGCCGCGTGCGCGAGGCCTTCGTCGCGCCTGAAGGTTGCAAGATCATCAGCGCCGACTACTCGCAGATCGAGCTGCGCATCATGGCCCACATCAGCGAGGACCCGGGGCTGCTGAAGGCCTTCCAGGAAGGTCAGGACGTGCACCGCGCGACCGCTTCCGAGGTGTTCGGCGTGGCGCTGGACGAGGTGTCCAGCGAGCAGCGCCGCTACGCCAAGACCATCAACTTCGGCCTGATCTACGGCATGGGCGCCTTCGGCCTGGCCGCGGCGCTGGGCATCGAGCAGAAGGCCGCCAAGGACTACATCGAGCGCTACTTCACCCGCTTTGCCGGAGTGAAGAAGTACATGGACGAGACCAAGGCCAGCGCCGCCGAGAAGGGCTATGTGGAGACGCTGTTCGGCCGTCGCATCTATCTGCCAGAGATCCGCGGCGGCAACGGCCAGCGCCGCGCCGGCGCCGAGCGCCAGGCCATCAACGCGCCCATGCAGGGCACGGCGGCCGACCTCGTGAAGCTGGCGATGCTGGCCGTGCAGGCCGAACTGGATCGCGCCGGCAAGCAGACCAAGGTCATCATGCAGGTGCACGACGAACTGGTGTTCGAGGTGCCCGAGGCCGAGCTGGACTGGATGCGCACCGAGGTGCCGCGCCTGATGGCGGGTGTCGCCGAATTGAAGGTGCCGCTGCTGGCCGAGGTGGGCGTGGGCAGCAACTGGGAAGAAGCCCACTGATTTCCCATTTTTCCCAAAATAGGGAAAATAGGCAAATCTGACCAGGAGCCGCCATGTCCGCCGTCCTCGAACAAGCCATCGCCGACCAGCTGCCCAGCGTCTCCGCCACGCAGCTGGTGGCCGGCATCCAGAAAGTCGGCCGCGCCGTGGCGGCGCATGGTGCGGTGCTCATCACCAAACACGACCAGCCGGCGTATGTGCTGATGTCGGTGGAGCGCTACCGTGAGTTGCAGCGTGCCGCCGAGCCCGACCTGGGGACCTTGAATGCCGAGTTCGACGCGCTGCTGGAGAGCATGCAAGGCAAGGCCGACGCGATGGCCGAGGCCTTTGCGATGACACCGGAGGCTCTCGGCGCTGCTGCGGTGCATGCGGTCAAGCCCCGCCGCAAGCGGGCCTGAGCGTTGCCGATTTTCGTGTTGGCCGGCGTCAACGGCGCCGGCAAAAGCTCGGTCGGCGGACGCGCGCTGGAAGCCGCAGGCGCCCCATTCTTCAACCCTGACATCGTGGCGGCGCGCTTGCGTCAAGCCAATCCAGGCCTTTCCAACGAACAGGTCAACGGCCTGGCCTGGACGGCAGGGCGTCGCGGCCTGGAGAAGGCGCTGGCTCAAGGGTTGACCTATGCCTTCGAGACGACGCTGGGTGGCAACAGCATCGTCAAGCTGCTGCTGGAAGGCGCGCGGGCGGGTGTCGACGTGCATGTCTGGTTCGCCGGCCTGGCCACGCCCGAGATGCACTTGCAGCGCATCGCCGCGCGCGTGGCGGCCGGCGGGCACGACATTCCCGAGACGAAGGTGCGCGAGCGCTTCGATGCCAGCCGCAGCAACCTCGTCAAGCTGATGCCGCATCTGGCCAGCCTGCGTGTCTACGACAACAGCATCGAGGCCGATCCGCGCGCCGGCAAGCGGCCCCAGCCCGTGCTGCTGTTGCAGATGCAGGCCGGCCGCGTCGTGACCCATGCGCCGTTGCGCAGCGTGCCGGCGTGGGCCAAGCCGCTGCTGGCAGCGGCCCTGCGTTGACTATCATCGGCGCCCACTGAGGAGCCCCACAAATGAAGGTCTTGCTGGTCGATGCGTTTCCGATGGTGCGCGCCGCGCTCACCGGGCTGATCGAGCAGCACTTTGCCGGCGCGCAGGTGCAAGGTGTCGATACGGCCGCCGCCGCACGTGCGGCGCTGGATCAGGACATGCCTCGCCTCGTGCTGCTGGATCTGCAGGTGGATGGCGGCTTTGAACTGCTGCAGCAGATCCATCGCGAGCACCTGCTGCTGCCGGTGGTGGTCATCTCGGGCACCGATGACACGGAGGACGCGCTGCAGGCCTTGGGTGCCGGCGCGATGGGTTATGTGCCGCAGCGCAGCGACCTGAACACGATGGTGCAGGCGCTGCAACTGGTGCTGGCCGGCGGCACCTACGTGCCGCCGCTGAAGCCGTTGGCCCAGGCGCAAGCACCGGTCGCGCCGGCCGCTTCGCAGGCCTGGGCCGAGTTGCCGCTGACGCCACGCCAGAAGGGCGTGCTGGACCTGCTGGCGCGCGGCCTGTCCAACAAGGAGATCGCGCGCGAGCTGAACATCGGCGTCGACACGGTGAAAGACCATGTCGCCGCGGTGTTGAAGGCGCTCGGTGCGAACTCGCGCACGCAGGCCGTGCTGATCGCGACGCAGAAGGCCCGTGGCTAGAGCTTCTTGCCCACCTCGGTCTTGAACCAGCCGGACTCCAGGTAGGCGTAAAGGTTCTTGCCCGGGCAGACGGTCTGCTTGCTGTAGTCCTTGTGGCTGGCGATGGCATCCAGCCCCAACTTGTGTTCATGCGCCAGCCAGGCGGTCAGGTCGACGGCGGCACTCAGCTGCGCGGGCGTCGGCTGCTGTTCCTCGAAATTGCCCACCAGCATGACCAGCGCATGGCCGCGCGGGTCGTACTCGGTGTTGGTGTCGCCGGCCTGCTGCAGCGGGCGCGCGGCGTAGATGCGGCCATCGGGCGCGATGACGTAGTGGTAGGGGATGTCGGCCCAGCGCTTGGTCAGGCGCGACCACTGCTGCAGCCGGCGCAGGTAGTTCTGGACGTCGGTGCCGTCCTTCCAGATCTCGCCCTGGTGGTGGATGGTGATTTTGCTGATCTGGTGCGTGGGCACCGGCGCGCTGGCCGGCGTGCCGCCCCAGGTGTCGACGCTGACGATCTGTGGCGAGGGCGGTGGGGGCTTGACGGTGGCGCAGCCCGTCACGAGAACCAGCGCTGCGATGCTGACGGCGAATTTCATCGCATGGAGTCTATGGCGCGCAGTACGGCTTCCGCGGTCGCGGGGGCTTGCAGCGGTGGATCGCAGCGCTCCGGCCCGCAGGCCGCGCAGGCATCCTTGATGGCCAGCAGCGCGGCGAAGCCGAGCAGCAGCGGCGGCTCTCCTACCGCCTTGCTGCGGTGGATGGTCTCGCTGGCGTTGGCGATGCCGAACAGCTCGGTGCGGAACTCGGTGGGGCAGTCGTTGGCGGTCGGGATCTTGTAGGTGCTGGGTGCGTGCGTGGTCAGCATCCCGGTCTTGGGGTGCCAGACCAGTTCTTCCATCGTCAGCCAGCCCATGCCCTGGATGAAGCCGCCTTCGATCTGGCCGATGTCCAGCGCCGGGTTCAGGCTGGTGCCGACGTCGTGCAGCAGGTCGGCGCGCGTGATGCGGCTCTCGCCGGTCAGCGTGTCCACCAGCGCCTCGCAAACGGCGCCGCCCCACGCGTAGTAGTAGAAAGGGTGACCGTGCAGCTTGGCCTTGTCCCAGTGCAGGCCGGGCGTCGCGTAGAAGCCGTCGCTCCACAGCTGGATGCGCTTCAGATAGGCCCCGGCCACCAGCTCGCTGAACGGCAGGCTGTGCCCGCCGCCGCTGACCTGGCCGTCGGCGAACGCGACCAGCTCGGGTGTGCAGCCGAAGCGCTCGGCCGCGAAGGCGGCGAGCCGTACCTTGATCTTGCGCGCGGCATCCTGCGCGGCCTTGCCGTTCAGGTCGCTGCCAGTGGATGCGGCCGTGGCTGATGTGTTGGCGACCTTGCTGGTGTCGGTCGCCGAGCAGCGCACGGCAGAGAAGGGCAGGCCCAGCTCATGCGCGACGACCTGCGCGACCTTGGTGTTCAGCCCCTGGCCCATCTCCGTGCCGCCATGGTTCACCAGCACCGAGCCGTCCGTGTAGACATGCACCAGCGCGCCGGCCTGGTTCAGGTGGGCCACGTTGAACGAGATGCCGAACTTGACCGGCGTGAAGGCCAGGCCCTTCTTCAGCACGCGGCTGGAGGCATTGAACGCGGCGATCTCGGCGCGGCGCTCGGCATAGCGGCTGCTGGCCAGCAGTTGGGCCGTCAGCGGTTGCGCATGCAGCTCCTCGACCTGCTGGCCATAGGGCGTCATGTCCTGGTCAGCCGCATAGAAGTTGCGCTCCCGCACGACGGTGCCGTCCAGCCCTAGCCGGCGGGCGATGCCGTCCAGGATCATCTCGACAGCGATGGCGCCCTGCGGGCCGCCGAAGCCGCGGAAGGCGGTGTTGCTCTGCGTGTTGGTCTTCGCGCAGAAGCCGTGCATGGCGACATGCGGCAGCCAGTAGGCGTTGTCGAAGTGGCACAGCGCGCGGGCCATCACCGGCGCGGACAGGTCTGCGCTGTGGCCGGCGTTGGAGACCAGCTCGATGTCGGCGGCCAGGATGCGGCCGTCGTCGTCGAAGCCCACGTCCCAGCGGTAGTCGAAGCCGTGGCGGCGGCCGGTGATGAGGAAGTCATCATCACGGTCCACGCGCAGCTTGACGGGTTTGCCCAGTTTCAGCGCGGCGATGGCCGCGACGCAGGCGAAGAGGGCGGACTGCGACTCCTTGCCGCCGAAGCCGCCGCCCATGCGCCGGCACTGCACGGCCACGCGGTGTGCGTGCCAGCCCAGGCAGTGCGCGACGAGCTGCTGCATCTCGCTGGGGTGCTGCGTGGAGCAATGAAGGAGCAGGCCTTCGCCGCCTTCCTGCGGCACGGCCAGACTGATCTGGCCTTCCAGATAGAACTGCTCCTGACCGCCCAGGCTCCAGTTGCCCTGCAGGCGGTGGGGTGCAGAAGGCAGGTGCTTGTCGGGCTCGCCGCGCGTGAGGTGCATGGGCGGCAGCACGTACTGGCCGGCTTTGTGTGCTTCGAGCGCGGTCAGGATGGCCGGCAGCGGCTCGGCTTGGATGACCTGCTTCGCGAGTGACGCCGCACGGCGCGCCAGCTCGCGGTCCGTCGCGATGACGGCGAACACCGGCTGTCCCACATAGCGCAGCTCGTCGGCGGCCAGGATGGGATCGTCGTGCAGCAGCGGGCCGCAGTTGTTTTCAGCAGGGATGTCGGCCGCACTCAGCACGGCGACGACGCCGGGCATGCGGCGGATGCGGTCCAGGTCGATGCCGACCAGCTTGCCGTGCGCGATGGGGGACAGCCCGAGCGCCGCGTGCAGCGTGCCGGCGGGCTCGGGCAGGTCGTCGGTGTACGGCGCGGCGCCGCTGACGTGCAGGTGCGCCGACTCATGCGGCCGCGACGTGCCGACCACGGGCTCGGGCATCAGAAGCGCTTCGGGCTTGTTCATGCGGCCAACCTTGCCGAACGCCAGACCGTCACCGTACGCCTGTCCAGGCTTTCCAGCCAGAGCTTGCGCAACAGGTTATGCGCGACCTTGAGCCGGTAGGCGTCGCTGGCGCGCATGTCGGTCAGTGGCTTGAAGTCCTGCGGCAGCGCCAGCGCCGCGGCTTCGGCGGTTGACTCTATCCAGGGCTGGCCGACGACGGCCGCCTCCGCGTGCGCCGCACGCTTGACGATGGCCGCCATGCCGCCGTAGACGAAGCGCGCTTGCTGCACCGTGCCATTGCGCAGTTGCAGCGCCAGCACCGCGCAGACGGCCGAGATGTCGCTGTCGTGTCGCTTGGAGATCTTGTGGGCCGAGATGGCCCAGCTGGTGTCGGGCTTGGGCACCTGCATGGCCTCGATGAACTCGCCGGGTTGCAGGTCCTTCTTCATGTAGTCCAGGTAGAAGGCCTCCAGCGGCAGGCGGCGCTGTTGCGCGCCCTTGCGCAGGACGACCTCGGCGCCCAGCGCGATCAGCGCGGGTGCGCCGTCGCCGATGGGCGAGCCGTTGGCGATGTTGCCGCCCAGCGTGCCGGCATGGCGCACCGGCGGCGACGCGAAGCGCCGCCACAGCTCGGCCAGTGACGGTGCCAGCTCGGTCAGCGCGGCCCAGGCGTCTTCCAGCGAGGCGGCGGCGCCTATCCACAGGCCGCCGTCCTCGTTCCGGATCTCGCGCAGCGCAGCGACGCGGCCGGTGTAGATCAGGTGCGGCAGCTCGCGGAACTGCTTGTTGACCCACAGGCCGATGTCGGTGGAGCCGGCCAGCAGCGTCGCGGCCGGGTAGGTCTCGCGCAGCAAGGCCAGGTCGGGCACGGTCTGCGGAGCGTTGAAGCAGCCGCCGGCATGGGCGTAGTCCAGCGGCTCGTCGGCCTGCAAGGCCTTCAGTGCGGCCGTGATGGGTGCGCGGTCCAGGCAGCGGGCGGGCGCGTCGAACATCGCCTCGCCGGCGTCCAGGATGGGCCGGTAGCCGGTGCAGCGGCACAGGTTGCCGGCCAGGTCGTCGGCCAATTCCTGACGCGTGGGCCGCGTGCCGGCGGTCTGGTGGCGCTCGTAGCAGGCGGTCATCGACATGACGAAGCCCGGCGTGCAGAAGCCGCATTGCGAGCCGTGGCAGTCCACCATGGCCTGCTGTGCGGGGCTGAGGTTCTGCGGGCCGCCCACATCTTCCACGGTCAGCAGCGCGCGGCCGTCCAGCGTGGGCAGGAACTGCGTGCAGGCGTTGACGTTGCGCAGCTGCAGCTGGCCGGCGGCGTCCAGCTCGCCCTGGATGACGGTGCAGGCGCCGCAGTCGCCTTCGGCGCAGCCTTCCTTGGTGCCCGTGCAGGCGGCCTGCTCGCGCAGGTATTGCAGCACCGTCGTCGTCGGGGGCAGGTCGGCCACCTCGACGATCTCGCCGCGATGGAAAAAGCGCACAGGTCGAACGTTGGATCGGGTATTCATGCTGGCGTCGATTCTCCCGCCTTGCCTCAGAATTTCCATATGAGTTTTACTGACCAGGAAAAATCCAGCGACGGCCCGCGTCGCTGGGCGCTGAGTGGCGACCTGCTGGACTTCACGGCCGCACCGCGCTGGGGCGACGTGGACTCCACGGCGGTGCGTTTCGACCGCGACAATTGGCTGCTGATCGAAGACGGCCGCATCGTCGGCCGCCAGGCCGCCGAGCCGGATGACAGCTGGATGCGCAAGGACCATGCCGGGAAGCTGGTGCTGCCGGGCTTCATCGACACGCATGTGCACTGCCCGCAGCTGGATGTCATCGCCTCCTATGGCACGGAGCTGCTGGACTGGCTCAAGCGCTACACCTTCCCGGCCGAATGCGCGTTTGCCGACCCGGCCCGCTCGCGGCGCGGCGCCGAGGTCTTCCTGGATGCGCTGCTGGCCAGCGGCACGACATCGGCCGTGGTGTTCCCGACGGTGCACAAGGTGTCGGCCGAGGCACTGTTCGAGGGCGCGGCGGCGCGCGGCATGCGACTCATCACCGGCAAGGTGCTGATGGACCGCCACGCACCCGATGGGCTGCGCGACGACGTGGTGCAGGCCGAGAAGGATTGCGTCGAGCTGATCGACCGCTTCCACGGCCGCGGCCGCAACGCGTTCGCGGTGACGGTGCGGTTCGCGCCCACCAGCACGCCCGAGCAGCTGGCCATGGCCGGCGCGCTGTGCCGCGCCGATGCCAGCCTCTACATGCAGACCCATGTGGCCGAGAACCGCGCCGAGGTCGAGTGGGTGGCGCAGCTGTTCCCGGACGCGCGCAGCTATCTGGACGTCTACGCCGGCGTGGGCCTCGTGCATGAGCGCGCGGTGCTGGCCCATGGCATCTGGCTGGACGACACCGACAAGCGCCTGCTGGCCGACCGCGGCGCGCAGGTGGCGCATTGCCCGTCCAGCAACCTGTTCCTGGGCAGCGGGCTGTTCGACTGGCGCGGCGCGCCGTTCAACGTCAGCCTGGCGTCTGACGTGGGTGGCGGCACGTCTCTGAACCTGCCGCGCAACATGGCGGACGCCTACAAGGTGCAGGCGCTGCGCGGCGAGCGCCTGACCGCGTGGAGCGCGCTTCATGCGGCCACGCGCGGTGCGGCCGAGGCGCTGCGGCTGGGCGACGAGATCGGCGGCCTGTCGGTGGGGCAGGTGGCCGACCTTTGCGTGTGGGACTGGGCGAAGGGCCCGGTGGCCGAGGCGCGCGACGCCGTGGCCGGCGAGCTGCACGAGCGCGTGTTCGCGTGGATGACGCTGGCCGACGAGCGCAACCTGGCGGCCTGTTACGTCGCGGGCCAGCGCCGCGTCTGAACGGGCCGTCCCACGGGATTGCGCGTCCGTCGCAAGTTGCAAGCGCTGGAGGGCGGGAATTCCTAGAGTTCGGCCTGTCGCCCGCCGTGGGCGTTCAAGTCTGGAGTTTCGTGATGTTCGGCTTCCTGCTCTGGTGTGTGCTGTTCGTGCTGTGCTGGCCGCTCGCGCTGCTGGCGCTGGTGCTGTGGCCGCTGGTGTGGCTCATCACGCTGCCGTTCCGGCTGCTGGGCATCGCGGTCGACGGCGTGTTTGGCCTGCTGCGCGCGCTTGTGATGCTGCCGGCGCGCGTGCTGGGCGGCGGCCGCTAGCCGACGCGCTCAGGCGGCGGTGACGGGCTTGTCGACGCCCCAGCGCCGATACAGCTCGGCCGCCTCCGCGCTGCGCAGCCAGCGCTCGAAGGCCTGGTCGTAGCGCTGCGACAGCGCCTCGCCGCTGGCGCTGCGCGCGAACGCCATGTGGCCGTGCAGCACGTCCAGCGGTGGCGAGCAGCGCGTGATGGTGTCGGCCAGGTTCAGCCGCTGCAGCACCGGCTGGCAGTTGCGGTCGTTGGCCGCAAACAGCTCCACGCGGCGCCGGGCCAGCATCTGCAGGCCCGAATCCACGCTCTGCACCCAGGTCAGCTGCGCCAGTGACGTCTTCAGACGCTCGAAGCGGCTGCCGTAGGCCCAGCCGCGCATCGCGGCGACCGGCAGCTGGGCCAGCTCGCTGAACTCGCCGCTCCAGCGCGCCTCTTCGCCGCGGCGCGCGTACCAGACCATGGCGTCCGAGTAGAACGAGCGCACGCTGAACAGCATGCGCGCCTCGCGCTCCGGCGTGCGGTAGGGGCCCACGAGGATGTCCGCCTCGCCCTGCTCGATCATCAGCTGTGCGCGCGGCCAGGGCAGCCACTCGCAGCGCACGCCGTCGCCGAACAGCTGGGTCAGCAGGTCCACCGCCAGACCCTTGGGCGGCTGGCCCTCTGCGCCTTCAAACAGGCGCGCGAACTGCGAGCCCACGGCGCGCAGCGGCGCCTGACGTGCGGGCTGCGCCAGTGCTTGCGCGCCCATCCAACCCAGACCTGCACTGATGCACAGACGACGTGTCGGCATGACCGGCCTCCCTCAGGGTAGGCCTCGATGATGCCGGCACGCTCAGGGGATGTCGATGGCGTGCAACTGGAAGGCGCGGCCCTGGCGCCGGTCGTCGAAGAAGCAGCGCAGCGTCTCGCGCGTGGTCTTGAAGGCGATCTCGTCCCAGGGAATCTCGTCCTCGGCGAACAGCCGGGCCTCCAGCGATTCGGGGCCGGGATTGAACTCAGGCGAGCGCAGCCGCGCCCGGTAGAAGAGATGGATCTGGCCCACGCGCACGACGTTCAGCAGCGTGTACAGCGGCCCCATCTCCACGTCGGCACCGGCCTCTTCCTGCGTCTCGCGCAGCGCGCCTTCCGCCGTCGTTTCGCCCAGCTCCATGAAGCCGGCCGGCAACGTCCACAGCCCGTAGCGGGGCTCGATGGCGCGACGGCACAGCAGCACGCGGCCGTCGGCCTCCCACACCGGCAGCGTGCCCACCACGTTCAGCGGGTTCTGGTAGTGGATCGTGTGGCAGGCCGGGCAAACCGCGCGCTCGCGGTTGTCGTCGGCCGGCACGCGGTAGTCCACGGCGGCACCGCAGTTCGAGCAATGTTTGAAGCGGCTGGGGAAGGGCATGTGGTCGAGTTTAGAGGCGCTAAATTTCAGCCCATGAAGCTCTACAACTACTTCCGCTCCAGCGCCTCCTGGCGCGTGCGCATAGCCCTGGCGCTGAAAGGCCTGAGCGCCGACTACGTGTCCGTCCATCTGCAGAAGAACGAACAGTTCGCCGGCAGCTTTGCGCAGCAGCAGGTCTCGCACCTGGTGCCGGCGCTGGAGCTGGACGACGGCACCTGGCTGAGCCAGTCACTGGCCATCCTGGAGTACCTGGACGAGACCCATCCCGAGCCGCCGCTGCTGCCGCGCGATGCGCTGGGCCGTGCCCGCGTGCGCGCGCTCGCGATGGACATCGCCTGCGACATCCATCCCATCAACAACCTGCGCGTGCTGCGTTACCTGAAGAGCAACATGGGCCACGAGCAGGCGCAGATCGACGCCTGGTACCGCCACTGGGTCGCGACCGGCCTGGCCATCGTCGAGCAACGCCTGGCGCAGACGGCGAGCGCCTTCTGTTTCGGCGACACGCCGGGTCTGGCCGACTGCCTGCTGGTGCCGCAGGTCTACAACGCGCAGCGCTTCGAATGCCCGCTGGACGCCTATCCCACGGTCCTGCGCATCAACGCGGCCTGCCTGGCGCTGCCGGCGTTTGCCAACACCCGACCCGAGGCCTGCCCCGATGCCGGTTGACACGCAGTGGTTGCATCCCGACTGGACCGGCACGACGGCCTTCATGACCACCCGCGGCTTCAATTGCGGCCGCAAGGCCGGTGATGCCGCGGAGGTTCAGGCCAACCGGGCCGAGGTCGCGCGACGGCTGGGCGCGCGCCCCATCTTCCTGGACCAGGTGCACGGCGCCGACGTCGTGCGCCTGCGCCCCGACTGGAACGACGACAACGCGCCCCAGGCCGACGCGGCGGTGTCCACCGATCCGGAGCTGGCTGTCGCCATCCTCGTCGCCGACTGCCTGCCGGTGCTGTTCTCGGCGCCGGGCGGCGTGGCCGGCGCGCACGCGGGCTGGCGCGGCCTTGCGGCCGGTGTGCTGGAGAACACCGTCGCCGAGCTGTGCGCCGCAGCGGGTTGCGAACCTCGCGACGTGAAGGCCTGGCTGGGCGCCTGCATAGGCCCCGCGGCCTTCGAGGTGGGGCCGGAGGTCGTCGCGGCCTTTGGCCGTGAAGCCATCGAGCTAGACCAGCCCGGCTTTCTGTTCCGACCGAATCCTCAGCCTCGTTGGCGCGTGGACCTGCCCTTGCTCGCTCGCGAACGGCTGCGTGGTGCCGGTGTCACCGAAATCAGCGGCGGCACGTGGTGCACGCTGACCGATGATTCACGCTTCTTCTCGTTCCGGGGCGAGTCCCTGGGCCGGCCCCGCGGCCGCATGGCCGCCTGCATCAGCCTGCGCTGAGGCCTCCGCGGCACGTTTGCGCCGCCGGCGGCCCGGCGTACCGAGGATGTAGAGCAGCAGGCCCAGCGGCAGGATGCCGTAGAGCATCAGCGTGATGAAGGCGCCGAACAGTGTGCCCTGAGGGCTCGTCGCTTCGGCGGCGGCCATCATCAACGCAACATAGGCCCAGGCAATGGCGATGAGATACATGAGGGGCTTTTGACCGGTGTCATAGGCATGTCGGCGCATACGGTTACAACAACCGTGCTCGCCCGAATGTGGCAAGCTTATTGCAATGGTCTTCACAAGACCGTCCCGACGGAGAGTTCCTAGGAGATTCATGGCCACGCGCAAGAAGAACGACATGCCGCCCCCCACTGATGGGCAGGCCTTCTCGGACCTGATGCAGCAGATGGCCCACCTGCCGCAGATATCGCCGGCGACTCTGGCCGAACTGCAGGCCGACTACCTGAAGCAGGCCACCGCGCTGTGGAACGCGTCGCTGGGCCAGGGCGAGGCGCCCACGATCAGCGATCGCCGTTTCGCCGCGCCCGAGTGGAGGGCCAATCCGGCGGCTCATTTCATGACGCAGCTCTACCTGCTGAACGGCAGGACCCTGCAGCAGATGGCCGCTGCCGTGGAAGCCGACGACAAGACCAAGGCGCGCATCCGCTTCGCCGTGCAGCAGTTTGTCGACGCGGCCTCGCCCAGCAACTTCCTGGCGCTCAATCCTGAAGCCCAGAAGCTGGCGCTGGACAGCCAGGGCGAGACGCTGGCGCGCGGCCTGCAGCACCTGTGGGGCGATGTGCAGCGCGGCCATGTGTCGCAGACTGACGAAAGCGCCTTCGAGGTCGGCAAGAACGTGGCCACCACGGCGGGCCACATCGTGTTCGAGAACGAGCTGTTCCAGCTCATCGAGTACGAACCGCTGACGCCCGAGGTGCACCAGCGCGCCTTCCTGCTGGTGCCGCCGTGCATCAACAAGTACTACATCCTGGACCTGCAGCCGGACAACTCGCTGATCCGCTATGCGGTGTCGCAAGGCCACCGCGTGTTCGTTGTCAGCTGGCGCAACCCGGACGAGTCGGTCCGGCATCTGGGCTGGGACGACTACGTGGAGGAGGGCGCCATCCAGGCCATCCGCGTCGTGCAGGCGATCTCGGGCCAGGACAAGATCAACGCGTTGGGCTTCTGCGTGGGCGGCACCATCCTCGCCACGGCGCTGGCCGTGCTGGCCGCACGCGGCGAACAGGCCGCGGCCAGCCTCACGCTGCTGACCACGCTGCTGGACTTCGAAGACAACGGCGTGCTGGACATCTTCGTCGACGAGGCCATGGTGCGCCTGCGCGAGGCCACGCTGGGCGTCGAGTCGCCCAAGGGCCCGCAGCTGCTGCACGGCCAGGAACTGGCGACGACCTTCAGCTTCCTGCGGCCCAACGACCTGGTCTGGAACTATGTCGTCGGCAACTACCTGAAGGGCGAGGCGCCGCCGGCCTTCGACCTGCTGTACTGGAACGGCGACTCCACCAACCTGCCGGGCCCCATGTACTGCTGGTACCTGCGCCATACCTATCTGCAGAACGAGTTGAAGCAGCCGGGCAAGCTCACCGTCTGCGGCGAGAAGCTGGACCTGGGCGCCATAGCCGCGCCGGTCTACATCTATGGCTCGCGCGAAGACCACATCGTGCCCTGGACCAGCGCCTACCGCAGCACGCAGTTGCTGAAGGGCAAGAAGCGCTTCGTGCTGGGTGCGTCCGGGCACATCGCCGGCGTCATCAACCCGCCGCCCAAGCCCGGCAAGCCCGCCAAGCGCAGCCACTGGGTCGGCAAGGGCGCGACGCTGCCGGCCGACTCTGACGCCTGGTTCGCCAGCGCCACCGAGCACCCGGGCAGCTGGTGGCCGGATTGGTCCGAATGGCTGGCGTCGCACGCCGGCGAGAAGAAGCCCGCGCCCAAGACGCCGGGCAACCGCAAGTTCAAACCCATCGAGCCCGCACCGGGCCGTTACGTCAAGGTCAAGGCTTAAGGAGACCGTTATGAGCAAGGAAGACATCGTCATCGTCGCCGCCGCGCGCACCGCCATCGGCAAGTTCGGCGGCACGCTCGCCAAGACGCCCGCCAGCGAACTGGGTGCTGCCGTCATCCAGGACCTGCTGCGCCGCACGGGCCTGGCGGGCGACCAGATCAATGAGGTCATCCTCGGTCAGGTGCTGACCGCGGGCGTGGGCCAGAACCCTGCGCGCCAGGCGGTCATCAAGAGCGGCCTGCCGAATGCCGTGCCGGCCATGACCATCAACAAAGTCTGCGGCTCGGGCCTGAAGGCCGTGATGCTGGCGGCCCAGGCCATCCGCGACGGCGACAGCGACATCGTCATCGCCGGCGGTCAGGAGAGCATGAGCCTGTCCCCGCACGTGCTGCCCAACTCGCGCGACGGCCAGCGCATGGGCGACTGGAAGATGGTCGACACGATGATCACCGACGGCCTGTGGGACGTGTACAACCAGTACCACATGGGCATCACCGCCGAGAACATCGCGAAGAAGTACGGCATCACCCGCGAGCAGCAGGACGCGCTGGCGCTGGGCTCGCAGCAGAAGGCCGCCGCGGCGCAGGAGGCCGGCCGCTTCAAGGACGAGATCGTGCCGTTCACGATTCCGCAGAAGAAGGGCGACCCCATCGTCTTCGCGGCCGACGAGTTCATCAACCGCAAGTCCACCGCCGAAGCGCTGGCCGGCCTGCGCCCCGCCTTCGACAAGGCCGGCAGCGTGACGGCAGGCAATGCCTCGGGCCTGAACGACGGCGCCGCCGGCGTGGTGGTGATGACCGCCGCCAAGGCCTCAGCGCTGGGCTTGACGCCGCTGGCGCGCATCGCGTCCTATGCGTCGGCCGGCCTGGACCCGGCCTACATGGGCATGGGCCCGGTGCCCGCCGCCAAGCGCGCGCTGGAGCGTGCCGGCTGGAAGGCTGCGGACCTGGACCTGCTGGAGATCAACGAAGCCTTCGCGGCCCAGGCCTGTGCCGTGCACAACGAGATGGGCTGGGACACGAGCAAGGTCAACGTCAACGGCGGCGCCATCGCGCTGGGCCACCCCATCGGCGCCAGCGGCTGCCGCGTGCTGGTCACGCTGCTGCACGAGATGGTCAAGCGTGACGCGAAGAAGGGCATCGCATCGCTGTGCATCGGCGGCGGCATGGGCGTTGCGCTCACGGTCGAACGCTGAACAACAACTTTCCCCACTCCAACCACAAGGAGACATCAATGAGCCAGAAGATTGCCTACGTGACCGGCGGCATGGGCGGTATCGGCACCGCGATCTGCCAGCGCCTGGCCAAGGCCGGCTTCAAGGTCATCGCCGGTTGCGGCCCCAGCCGCGACTACCAGAAGTGGCTGGACGAGCAGAAGGCGCTGGGCTTCACGTTCTACGCGTCGGTCGGCAACGTGGCCGACTGGGACTCGACGGTCGAGGCCTTCCAGAAGGCCATCTCCGAGCACGGCGCCATCGATGTGCTGGTCAACAACGCCGGCATCACCAAGGACCGCATGTTCCTGAAGATGACGCCCGACGACTGGAAGGCCGTCATCGACACCAACCTGAACTCCATGTTCAACGTGACCAAGCAGGTCGTGCCGGGCATGGTGGAGAAGGGATGGGGCCGCATCATCCAGATCTCGTCGGTCAACGGCGAGAAGGGCCAGGCCGGCCAGACCAACTACTCCGCCGCCAAGGCCGGCATGCACGGCTTCACGATGGCGCTGGCGCAGGAGCTGGCGGCCAAGGGCGTGACGGTCAACACCGTGAGCCCCGGCTACATCGGCACCGACATGGTCAAGGCCATCAAGCCCGAGATCCTGGAGAAGATCGTCGCGACCATTCCGGTCAAGCGCCTGGGCACGCCCGAGGAGATCGGTTCCATCGTGTCCTGGCTGGCCGGCGACGACAGCGGCTTCACGACCGGCGCGGACTTCTCCTGCAACGGCGGTCTGCACATGGGTTGAATCCTCCGGGACAACGCCATTCGAGCCGGTCCCGCGCACGGCGAGGGGCCGGCTTTCTCATGCACGGGACAACGCCTTCCGGGTGAATTCGCGGGCGCTGGCCCCTGCAAACCTGCGGTGCCGGCGGTGCTCGCGTCTGGCACCGGCGACAGCAGGCGGATTCACTATGATCCGGCCCGTTTTTCAGCCAGGATTTTCAGGAGAGCAGCATGGCGATGGACGTAGTCGATTACGAGATCAAGGGTGCCGAGATGCAGTTCGTCGAGGTCGAACTGGACCCCGGCGAAGCGGCCATCGGTGAAGCGGGCTCCATGATGTTCATGGATGCCGGCATCAACATGGACACGGTGTTCGGCGACGGCTCGGCCAGCCAGGGTGGCGGCTTCTTCGGCAAGCTGCTGGGCGCCGGCAAGCGGCTCATCACCGGCGAATCGCTGTTCACGACGGTCTACACGAACAACGGCGGCGGCAAGCAGCGCGTGGCCTTTGCCGCGCCTTACCCCGGCAAGATCCTGCCCATGGACCTGCGCCAGCTGGGCGGCACGCTGATCTGCCAGAAGGACGCCTTCCTGTGCGCGGCGCGCGGCGTGTCGTTGGGCATCGCGCTGCAGCAGAAGCTGTCCACAGGCTTCTTCGGCGGCGAGGGCTTCATCATGCAGAAGCTGGAAGGCGACGGCCTGGCCTTCGTGCATGCCGGCGGCACGGTCGTGCGCCGCACGCTGCAGCCCGGGCAGACGCTGCTGGTGGACACCGGCTGCGTGGTGGCCTACACGCCCAACGTGAACTTCGAGATCCAGTACGTTGGCAAGATCAAGACGGCGCTGTTCGGCGGCGAGGGCCTGTTCCTGGCCAAGATGACCGGCCCCGGCGAGGTCTGGCTGCAGAGCCTGCCGTTCTCGCGCCTGGCCTCGCGCATCTTCGCGGCGGCGCCGCAGACCGGTGGCGGCGGCCGTGAGGAAGGTTCCGTGCTGGGCGGCTTTGCCGGCGCAGGCATCCTGGGCGGCATCCTGGGCGGGGATGACGAGTAGGACTCAACGCTGGGCTTGATCTGGGACAGGGGCCCGTCAGGCCCCCACGGATAAACTCGACGACAGGGCGGCAGCGTGCCGCCCTTTCCATTGGAGAGCTGGATGTTGCGCAGTTGGGCGGTCGCCTTGGGATTGATGATGGCTCTGGCAGCCCAGGCCCAGCAGGTACGTCCGCCGGTCTTCGTGCTGAATTCGCTGAGCGCCGACATCGCCGTCGTCGATCCGGCCAGCTTCACGGTCGTCAAGCGCATCCCGACTGGCAAGGAGCCGCACCACCTCTACCTGTCGCCCGACGAGAAGTCGCTGATCGTCGCCAACGCGCTGGGCGATTCGCTGACCTTCGTGGACCCGCGCACGGCCGAGGTCCAGCGTGTGCTGCGCAACATTCCCGACCCCTACCACCTGCGCTTCTCGCCGGACATGAAGTGGTTCATCACGGCCGCCAACCGGCTGGACCATGTGGACCTGTACCGCTGGCAGGGCAGTGCCGCGCTTGAGCCGCTGCAACTGGTCCAGCGCATCCGCGCACCCAAGACGCCCAGCCACCTGAACATCGACACCAAGAGCACCACGGTCTACGTCAGCCTGCAGGACAGCGACGAGATCCTGGCCATCGACCTCGCGACGCAGGCCATCAAGTGGAAGCAGGCCGTCGGCAAGATGCCGGCCGATCTGTACCTGACGCCGGACGACAAGCACCTGATGGTGGGCCTGACGGGCGACAAGTTCGTCGAGGTCTGGGATGTCAGCGGCCCGGCGCCCAAGCTGGCGCGCCGCATCCAGACGGGCGACGGCGCGCATTCCTTCCGTGCCTGGGGCGACAAGCGCCATGTGCTGGTGTCCAACCGCGCGGCCAACACCATCAGCAAGATCGACATCGGCAGCTTCACGGTGGTGGACCAATACCCCGCGCCGGCCGGTCCCGACGACATGGAGCTGCTGACCGATGGCAAGACGCTGCTGGTCACGTCGCGCTGGGCCGGCAAGGTCACGCAGATCGACACGAGCACACGCAAGGTCGTGCGCCAGGTCCGCGTGGGCAAGTCGCCGCACGGCATCTGGACGCTGGACCATCAGCCCCGGCTATGAAGGCCTTGCTTCTCGCGCTGGCGGCCACCACGGCCGCGGCGCAGCCGGCTTGCGACAAGCCGGTCTATCTGACCTTCGACACCGGCCACATGGGCGTCGCGCCGCTGGTGGCGCAGACGCTGAAGAAGCACAACGCCAAGGTCACGTTCTTCCTGGCCAGCGAACCCACGCAGACCGGCGGCACGACGCTGGACGAGACCTGGGCGCCCTGGTGGCGCGAGCGGGCGGCCGAAGGGCATGACTTCGGCTCCCACACCTGGGACCACGACATCTGGATGGCCGACCTGCCGGACGCAGATGGCAAGGTGGGCCGCTTCAAGGTGCGCACCCAGGCCGGCGTGCAGAAACCCGTCGTGCGCGAGCTGAGCGCCGAGCAGTACTGCGCCAGCCTGAAGCAGGTCGGCGAGCGCTTCCAGGCCATGACCGGCAAGCCGCTGGGGCCCATCTTCCGCGCGCCGGCCGGGCGCGCGTCGCCCGCGCTGCTGAGCGCGGCCAAGGCCTGCGGCTTCACGCATGTGGGCTGGAGCCGCGCGGGCTTCCTCGGTGACGAGCTGCCCAGCCAGGCGCACCCGAATGCGCAATTGCTGGAGAAGGCGCTGCGCGACATCAAGCCGGGCGACATCCTGCTGGCCCATCTGGGCATCTGGGAGCGGCAAGACCCGTGGGCGCCCGCGGTGCTGGATCCGCTGTTGAGCGGCCTCACGCAACGCGGACTATGCTTTGCGCCGCTGCGCGATCATCCGCGCTACGGTCCCCTGTTCAAGAAGCCGTGATCGACTGGATCTCCAACACCTTCGACAGCTTGCAGCTGCTTCTGTACGAGAACGTCGTGCAGCCGGTGGTGTTCGGCCTGGGCCTGGGCAACCTGCTGGAAGACGCCTTCGACGCCACCGGCTGGCTGCTGCTGGGCCTGATGCAGATCGTCATCATGCTGGTCGGCATCCGCGTGCTGGAACGCCGCTGGCCCGTGGAGCCCGTGACCGACCACGCCGCCATCCGCGTGGACGTGTTCTACACGCTGATCCACCGGCTGGGCTTGGTGCACTTGCTGATGTTTTTCAGCATCGAGCCGGTCTGGGACGGCATTGCCGCCGAGCTGCGGCTGGCCGGCATGCCCAGCTGGCAGCTGGATGGCCTCTGGCCCGGCGTGATCGACATCGCGTGGGTCAGCCTGTTGCTGTACCTCGTCGTGTTCGACTTCGCCGGCTACTGGTTGCACCGCTGGCAGCACGGCTGGAACTGGTGGTGGGCGCTGCACAGCCTGCACCACAGCCAGCGCCAGATGACGATGTGGAGCGACAACCGCAATCACCTGCTGGACGACGTCATCGTGGCCACCGCGATGGCGCTGCTGGCGCGGGTCATCGGCGTGGAGCCGGGGCAGTTCGTTGCCATCACCGTCATCACACAGCTGCACGAGAGCCTGCAGCACGCCAATGCGCGCATCACCTTCGGCCGCATCGGCGAGCGGCTGCTGGTGAGCCCGCGCTTCCACCGCTTGCATCACAGCATCGGCATCGGGCACGAGAGCGGAGGCCGCGGCACGCTGGGCGGCCACAACTTCGGGGTGCTGCTGCCGGTGTGGGACCTGCTGTTCCGCACGGCCAACTTCGAGAACCGCTACGACGCCACCGGCGTGCGCGACCAGTTGCCGGAAGAGGGCGGGCGCGACTACGGCGAGGGCTTCTGGCGCCAGCAGTGGCTGGGGTTGAAACGCCTGGCCGGCACGCTGCGCCGCGCGCCGTCGCCACCCCCGCTGGGCAACGCCAACAGGTCCTAGATGCAATCACTGGTCGATTCGTTCTGGCGCGCCGCCGCCTACTGCCTGCACCCGCGCGTCATCGGCCTGTCGCTGCTGCCGCTGCTCATCAGCGGCGTGCTGGTGTTCGGCTTCATGTACTTCTTCTGGGAAGGCGCCATCGCCCAGGTGCGTGCGACGCTGGAGAGCTGGCTGCTGGTGGAGAGCCTGCTGCGCTGGCTGGACTCCTTCGGCCTGCAGTCCTTCCGCAGCGTGCTGGCCAACATCGTCGTGCTCGCGGGCGTAGTGCCGGTGGTCATCCTGCTGAGCCTGCTGCTGGTGGCCTTGTGCATGACGCCGGCCATCGTGCGTCTCGTGGCCGAGCGGCGCTTCCCGCTGCTGGAGAAGAAGCGCGGCGCCACGCTGGCGCAGAGCGTCGCCGCGTCGCTGGGTGCCACGCTGCTGGCGCTGGTGCTCATAGTGCTGAGCATGCCGCTGTGGCTGATCCCGCCGCTGGTCATGGTGCTGCCGCCGCTGATCTGGGGCTGGCTGACCTACCGCGTGTTCGGCTTCGACGTGCTGGCCGACCATGCCTCGGCCGACGAGCGCCGCGCGCTGCTGAAGGCGCATCGCGCCCCCATGCTGGTCATGGGCGTGGTGTGCGGCTACCTGGGCGCGGTGCCGTCGCTGATCTGGGCCATCTCGGGCGTGGCGGCCATCATCTTTGCGCCCTTCGTCGTGCTGCTGGCCATCTGGCTGTACACGCTGGTGTTCGCGTTCTCCACCGCCTGGTTCACGCACTACGCGCTGACGGCGTTGCAGGCCTTGCGCGCGGCGGAGCCGGTGGCCGAATCGGCCGTGTTGATCGAAAGCTGAAACGATGCAAGTGGGTCTGATCATCGTGGGCGACGAGATCCTGTCCGGCAAGCGCCGCGACTCGCATCTCGCCAAGTTCATCGAACTGCTGGCCGAGCGCGGCATGCAGCTCGCGTGGGCCCAGTACCTGGGCGACGACCGCGAGCTGCTGACAGAGAAGTTGCGGGAGGCCTTCGCCAGCGGTGACCTCATCGTCAGCTGTGGCGGTATCGGCGCGACGCCCGATGACCACACGCGCCAGTCCGCCGCCGCGGCGCTGGGCCGGCCGCTCGCCTTGCACCCCGAGGCGCGCGAGCTGATCTGGCAGCGCGTGCAGCAGACCGCTGCCGAGCAGGGCCTCACGGCCGACGCCGACCACCCGGACACGCACCGCCGCTTCGAGATGGGCGTCTTCCCGGAGGGCGCGGGCCTCGTCCCCAACCCGTACAACAAGATTCCCGGTTTCTACGTCGGCAACGTGCACTTCGTGCCCGGCTTCCCGGTCATGGCCCATCCCATGATGGGCTGGGTGCTGGATCGCTACCCGCAACTGCACCGCAGCCCGGGCGTCATCGAGCGCTCGCTGATCGTGCAGGGGGCCATGGAAGCCAGCCTGACGCCGCTGATGGAGGCCGTCGAGGCCGACTTCGCCGGCGTCAAGGTGTTCAGCCTGCCCAGTGTGGATCATCCACAATGGGGGCGCTGCATCGAGCTGGGCGTCAAGGGCGACGCCGACCGGCTTGAGGCAGCCTACGATGCCCTGAAGCGGGGCGTTGTCCAATTTGGTGCAACCATAAGCACCGAAATGGTGCGATAGGTGTTTCGCTGCAAACAGCGTCCCCACATAATGCCCAGCGCCGGCCGGACACAACCCATGTCGGTGCACGTTGGCATGCAAACTGCTTAGATTTCCCCCGTGGCTGCGAGCGCGTGTGTGCTCGCGGCGGCAAACCACCCTCGAATCCGCTAGGAGCAATTGATGGCCAAGACCGTCGCCGATGTGATGAACCTGGTGAAGGAGAACGAAGTCAAGTTCGTCGACTTCCGCTTCACCGATACCCGTGGCAAGGAGCAGCACGTCTCCGTGCCCGTGTCCCACTTTGATGAAGACAAGTTCACGTCGGGTCACGCCTTCGACGGTTCCTCCATCGCTGGCTGGAAGGGCATTGAGGCTTCGGACATGCTGCTCATGCCCGATCCCAACACGGCCAACATCGACCCCTTCTTCGAAGAGCCGACGCTGATCCTGTCCTGCGACGTCATCGACCCGACCGACGGCAAGGCCTATGAGCGCGATCCCCGCTCGCTGGCCAAGCGCGCCGAGGCCTACCTGAAGTCGTCCGGCCTGGGCGACACGGCTTATTTCGGTCCGGAACCCGAGTTCTTCGTGTTCGACAGCGTGCGCTGGGGCAACGAGATGTCCGGTTCGTTCTTCAAGATCGAATCCGAAGAAGGCGCCTGGAACTCGTCCAAGGAATACGAGCACGGCAACAGCGGCTACCGTCCCACCGTCAAGGGCGGCTACTTCCCCGTGCCCCCGGTCGACAGCGGCCAGGACATGCGCTCTGAGATGTGCCTGATCCTCGAACAGATGGGCATCCCCGTCGAAGTTCACCACCACGAAGTGGCGAACGCCGGCCAGATGGAAATCGGCACCAAGTTCAGCTCGCTGGTCCAGCGCGCCGACTGGCTGCAGCTGCAGAAGTACATCATCGCCAACGTCGCTCACGCCTACGGCAAGACCGCGACCTTCATGCCCAAGCCCCTGGTGGGCGACAACGGCTCTGGCATGCACGTTCACCAGTCCGTCTGGAAGGACGGCAAGAACCTGTTCGCTGGCGACGGCTATGCCGGCCTGAGCGAGTTCGCGCTGTACTACATCGGCGGCATCATCAAGCACGCCCGCGCGCTGAATGCCATCACCAACCCCGGTACGAACTCGTACAAGCGTCTGGTGCCCGGCTTCGAAGCCCCGGTCAAGCTGGCCTACTCGGCCAAGAACCGCTCGGCCTCGATCCGCATCCCGTACGTCGGCAACCCCAAGGGCCGCCGCATCGAAGCGCGCTTCCCGGACCCCTCCGCCAACCCGTACCTGGCCTTCTCGGCCCTGCTGATGGCTGGTCTGGACGGCGTGGAAAACAAGATCCATCCGGGCGAAGCCGCCACGAAGGACCTGTACCACCTGCCGCCGGAAGAAGACGCGAAGATCCCGACCGTCTGCCACAGCCTGGACCAGGCCCTGGACTACCTGGACAAGGACCGCGCGTTCCTGACCAAGGGTGGCGTGTTCACCGACAGCTACATCGATGCCTACATCGAGCTGAAGATGCAGGAAGTGACCCGCTTCCGCATGGCGACCCACCCGGTCGAGTTCGACATGTACTACGCGCTGTGATGAACATGGGCAGCCTCAACGCTGCCTTTGCTTGTCCCCAGAAAGGGGGCCGCGGTCGCGGCCCCTTTTTCATTGATCGGGCTGAGCCACAATCCCGCCATGCTGAACCGACTGCTGGCACTTCTGTTCGCCACCGCAAGCCTGGGTGCGCAGGCACAGGGCACGGTCTACCGCTGCCCGGGGCCGCCGGTGCTGTACACCGATGCGCTGTCCGCCAAGGAAGCGAACGAGAAGGGGTGCCGCACGATAGAAGGCACGCCCATCACCGTTGTGCAGGCACCGCGGCCGCGCGCCGCCGGGTCGGCGCCCGCTGCCGCACCGGGAGCGCGAAGTGGTGACAACCGCGTCGATGCCGGCCAGCAGCGCGTGCGCGACGACGAGCGCCGCCGCGTGCTGCAGACCGAACTACGCCAGGCCGAGGAACGCCTCGCAGGTGCGCAGAGGGAATTCAACAACGGCCAGGGCGAGCGCCGCGGTGACGAGCGCAACTACCAGAAGTATCTGGATCGCATGGCCGAACTCAAGGACAGCATCGCGCGCCACGAGGCCGACGTGCAGGCCCTCAAGCGCGAGATCGCCAAACTCCCCTGAGGCGCATGGCGCCTCGGTGCGCCATGACTGATACATCCCTGCTCCCGGCCGAGTTCGCCGGCCTCGATCTGCTCGCGACCATGGTGGTCGTCGTCAGCGCCGAAGGCGAGTGCCTGTTCGCCAACACCGCCTTCGAGAACACGATGCGGCTGTCGCGCCGCGCGGTGCAGAAGGCCCAGTTGCCCGACTGGTTCGACGACCCGCAACGCCTGACCGAGACGCTGGCCGGCGTGGCCGCCAACCAGTACTCCAGCAGCCGTTTCGACGCCCAGCTGCGTCGCGGCGCCTGGGCACACGAGGATGGCCTGCCGGTGCATGTCATCGTGTCGCAGATGGATGCCGGTGACGACGGCGAGCCGCGCGTGCTGGTGGAGTTGATCGAGATCGCGCAGCAGGCGCGGCAGGACCGCGACGAGCGCACGCTGGACCAGGTGCAGGCCACCAAGGAGCTGACGCGCAACCTGGCCCACGAGATCAAGAACCCGCTGGGCGGCATCCGTGGCGCGGCGCAACTGCTGGCCATGGAGCTGCAGGACGACAACCCCGAGCTGAACGAATACACCCAGGTCATCGTGCACGAGGTGGACCGGCTGCAAAGCCTGGTCGACCGGCTGCTGGCGCCGCACCGCCGCGCGCAGGTGGTGGGCGACGTCAACATCCATGAGATCTGCGAGCGCGTGCGCTCGCTGGTGCTGATCGAGCATCCGCGAGGGCTGAGCATCCAGCGCGACTACGACACCTCGCTGCCCGACTTCCGCGGCGACCGCGAGCAGCTGATCCAGATGGTGTTGAACATCGTGCAGAACGCGGCCCAGGTGCTCAATGCGCGCATCGCGGTCGGCGACGCGCAGATCGCGCTGCGCACGCGCGTGGCCCGGCAGGTCACCATCGGCAAGCAGCGCTGGCGCTTGGCACTGGAATTGCATGTCGAGGACAACGGCCCCGGCGTCCCCGCCGAGATCCGGGATCGCATCTTCTTTCCGCTGGTATCGGGACGGGAGGGCGGTTCCGGCCTCGGACTCACGCTTGCGCAGACGATCGCCCAGCAGCATCAAGGGATGATCGATTGCGAGAGCGAGCCAGGCCTGACAAATTTCAGAATCACGCTGCCGCTCCCCTGACCCACAAGGTGATGGGCGCGGCTGAGGAAACGCATGAAATCCATCTGGGTTGTTGACGACGACCACTCGATCCGCTTCGTGCTCGAGAAGGCCCTGGCCCGCGACGGGCTGCCCGTGCGCAGCTTCAGCAATGCGCGCGACATGCTCGCGGCGCTCGACGACGACACCCCGCAGGTGCTGGTCTCCGACATCCGCATGCCGGGTGGCTCGGGGCTGGAACTGCTGGCCAAGGTCAAGGCCAGGCTGCCCGCACTGC
The DNA here is from genome assembly GCF_031458115.1 of Roseateles asaccharophilus. Classification (GTDB taxonomy): domain Bacteria; phylum Pseudomonadota; class Gammaproteobacteria; order Burkholderiales; family Burkholderiaceae_C; genus Pelomonas; species Pelomonas asaccharophilus_A. The sequence goes on from NZ_JAVDXV010000001.1 coordinate 567,291, forward strand.
CGGTCATCATCATGACGGCCTACTCCGACCTGGACAGCGCCGTGTCGGCCTTCCAGGGCGGCGCCTTCGAATACCTGCCCAAGCCCTTCGACCTGCCGCGCGCCGTGGAGCTGATCCGCCGCGCGCAGGAGGAAAGCCAGCGCGAGGCCGGCGAGCAGGAGGCCGCCGCGCAGGTGCCCGAAATGCTGGGCCAGGCGCCGGCGATGCAAGACGTGTTCCGCGCGATTGGCCGGTTATCCCAAAGCAACGTCACGGTGATGATCACCGGCGAGAGCGGCTCGGGCAAGGAGCTGGTGGCGCGCGCGCTGCACAAGCACAGCCCGCGTGGCGAAGGCCCGTTCGTGGCCATCAACACGGCGGCCATTCCGAAGGACCTGCTGGAGAGCGAGCTGTTCGGCCACGAGCGCGGCGCCTTCACCGGTGCGCAGGCGTCGCGTCGCGGCCGCTTCGAGCAGGCCGATGGCGGCACGTTGTTCCTGGACGAAATCGGCGACATGCCCTTCGAGCTGCAGACGCGGCTGCTGCGCGTGCTGTCCGACGGCCAGTTCTACCGCGTGGGCGGCCACAGCCCGATGCGCAGCAACGTACGCGTCATCGCCGCCACCCACCAGAACCTGGAAGAGCGCGTGCGCCAGGGCGTGTTCCGCGAGGACTTGTTCCACCGCCTCAACGTCATCCGCCTGCGCCTGCCGCCGCTGCGCGAGCGCAAGGAAGACGTGCCCGCGCTGGCCCGCCACTTCCTGCAGCGCAGCGCGACGGAACTGGGCGTGGAGCCCAAGCGCCTGAGCGATGCGGCGCTGGCCGTGCTGACCAACTTCGAGTTCCCCGGCAACGTGCGGCAGCTGGAGAACATCTGCCACTGGCTCAGCGTCATGGCGCCCAGCCAGGTCGTCGAACCCAAGGACCTGCCCGACGAACTGCAGCCCGGCTACGTGGCTGCGCCATCGGTCATGGCCGCGAACCCGCAAGCCTCGACGGCCAGCGTTGCCGCGGCCGCACCGCTGCCGGCGGCCGCGCCCGCCAGCACCAGCAGCGGCGAGGGCTGGCTGGCCGACATGGCCGCCGACGCCCGCGCCCGCCTGGCCGCCGGCGAGACCGATGTGTGGGACGCGTTGACCAAGCGCTTCGAGGCCCAACTCATCCTGACCGCGCTGGACATCACGCGCGGCCGTCGCATCGAGGCCGCGCAGAAGCTGGGCATAGGCCGCAACACCATCACGCGCAAGATCCAGGAGCTGGGCCTGGACGTCTGATCCGCCGCGGCAAAGCAAAACGGCCGGCGTTCAACACGCCGGCCGTTTTTGTTTGTCTCTCTCCAGCGCTTCTTCAGTTCAGTGCGACGAACACGCGACCGTCCTGCACCTGCACGGCATGGGCGCGCACCGATTGCTCGGGCGCCTCCAGGCATTCGCCGGTGCTGAGGTCGAAATGGTTCTTGTAGAGGGGCGACGCGACGACCGTGCGCTCGCCGAGGTTGCCGATCAGGCCGCGCGACAGCACGCTGGCGCCGGAGCGCGGGTCGATGTTGTCGATGGCGTGGAACTTGTCGCTGCCGACGCGGAACACGGCCACGTGGCGGCCGTCCACCAGCGCCGCGACGCCGGTGTTGGGCAGGATCTGGTCGACGCTGCAGATGGGGGTGAAGGTCTGGCTCATGCGTTACTCCTTGAATGGGCTCAGGCGGGTTGCTCTTCACGTTCCTCGGCGCGGGCCGGCCGGATCTGGCCACGCTCCTCGACGAAGACGATCTGCTCGTCGGCCTTGTCGCTGTTGACGAAGCTGCGGAAGCGCTGTCGCACTTCCGGCGTCGTGACGGCGGTCTTCCACTCGCATTGGTAGGTGTCGACCACCGCCTGCATCTGGGCCTCCAGCTCGGCGCCCAGGCCCAGCGTGTCGTTGATGACGACATCGCGCAGGTAGTCCAGGCCGCCCTCCATGTTGTCGCGCCAGGTGCTGGTGCGCTGCAGGCGGTCTGCCGTGCGCACGTAGAACATCAGGAAGCGGTCGATGTACTTGATCAGGTCGGTCTTGGACAGGTCGCTGGCGATCAGCTCGGCGTGGCGCGGCTTCATGCCGCCGTTGCCGCAGACGTAGAGGTTCCAGCCCTTGTCGGTGGCGATGACGCCCACGTCCTTGCCCTGCGCCTCGGCGCATTCGCGCGTGCAACCCGAGACACCGAACTTGATCTTGTGCGGCGCGCGCAGGCCCTTGTAGCGGTTCTCGATCTCGACGGCCAGGCCTACGGAATCGTCCACGCCGTAGCGGCACCAGGTGCTGCCCACGCAGCTCTTCACCGTGCGCAGCGACTTGCCGTAGGCATGGCCCGATTCAAAGCCGGCAGCGATCAGCTCCTCCCAGATGAAGGGCAGTTGCTCGACGCGGGCGCCGAACATGTCGACGCGCGCGCCGCCGGTGATCTTGGTGTACAGGCCGTACTTCTTGGCCACCTGGCCCACGGCGATGAGACCGTCGGGCGTGACCTCGCCGCCCGGCATGCGCGGCACGACCGAGTAGCTGCCGTCCTTCTGGATGTTGCCGAGGAAATAGTCGTTGCTGTCCTGCAGCGCGGCGAGGTCAGGCTTCAGCACGAAGTCGTTCCAGCACGAGGCCAGGATGCTGGCGGCGGCGGGCTTGCAGATGTCGCAGCCAAGGCCGGTGCCGTGCTTGGCCAGCAGCTCGCTGAAGCTCTTGATGCCGCCCACGCGGATCAGGTGGTACAGCTCCTGGCGCGAGTGCGGGAAGTGCTCGCAGATGTGGTTGTTGACGGCCATGCCGCGCTTGGCCATCTCGAACTTCATGACCTGCGTGACCAGCGGCACGCAGCCGCCACAGGTGGCGCCGGCCTTGGTGCAGGCCTTGATGTCGCCCATCGTCGTGCAGCCCTCGCCGACGGCCGCGCAGATCTGGCCCTTGGTGACGTTGTTGCACGAGCACAGCTGGGCGCTGTCGGGCAGCGCGTCGGGGCCGATGCCGACGGCGGCCTTGCCGTCGCTGCTGGGGAGGATCAGGAACTCGGGGTCGGCCGGCAGCTTGATGCCGTTCAGCGCCATCTGCAGCAGCGTGCCGTACTCCTCGGCGGCACCCACCAGCACGGCGCCCAGCAGGAACTGGCCGTCCTCGCTGACGACGATCTTCTTGTAGATCTGCTTGCGCTCGTCGACGAACTGGTAGCTGCGGCACTTGGGCGTCTTGCCATGCGCGTCGCCGATGCTGGCCACGTCCACGCCCATCAGCTTGAGCTTGGTGCTCATGTCGGCGCCGCCGAAGAGGGCCTCGGTGTCGCCGGTGATGTGGCGGGCGACGATGCGGGCCATGTCGTAGCCGGGCGCAACCAGGCCGAAGGTCTGTTCGCGCCATGACGCCACTTCGCCGATCGCGTAGATGTTGCGGTCGCTGGTCAGGCAGTGGTCGTCGATGACGACGCCGCCGCGCGGGCCTATGGCCAGCACGCTCTGGCGGCCGAGTTCGTCACGCGGGCGGATGCCGGCGGAGAACACCAGCATGTCGGTCTCCAGCCAGGTGCCGTCGGTGAACACCAGGCGGTGGCGGGCCGTCGCGCCGTCGACGATCTCGACGGTGTTGCGGTTGGTGTGCACCTGCACGCCCAGCGCTTCGATCTTCTCGCGCAGCACGCGGCCGCCGCCTTCGTCCACCTGCACTGCCATCAGGCGCGGGGCGAACTCGACGACATGCGTCTGCAGGCCCATGTCGCGCAGCGCCTTCGCGCACTCCAGGCCCAACAGGCCGCCGCCGATGACGACGCCGCTCTTGCAGACCTTGCCCGAGGCCTGCATGGCCTCCAGGTCTTCGATGGTGCGATAGACATGGCAGTGCGGGCGGTCACGGCCCGGCACCGAAGGCACGAAGGGGTAGGAGCCGGTGGCCAGCACCAGCTTGTCGTAGTGGACGACCTCGCCGTCGGCCAGCGTCACCGTGTTGTCGCGGCGCTCGATGGCCGTGGCCTTGGCGGCCAGGCGCAGTTGGAAGGCGGGGTACTTCTCGAAGAAGCCAGCGGGCACCAGCGACAGGTCCTCAGCCGTCTTGCCCGAGAAGAACTCGGACAGGTGCACGCGGTCATAGGCCGGCCGCGGCTCCTCGCACAGCACCGTCACCTGCACATCGGCAGCTGCGGGGCCCTCGGCGAGGGATTCGAGAAATTTCTGGCCCACCATTCCGTGGCCGATGAGGACGATATGCATGGCTTTCCTGTCAACAACAGCCGCCTCGGGCGTGGACAGCAAAGCCAGCACCTACGGCGGCACCCTTGCGGGCGCGGTTTCTAGAGACTGCCTGCGCAGCAGCGCCCTGAAGGGCTCTGGTCTGCGAGGCACTCGCCGCCGTTGGCGATGGTTTGAAGAGATCGGGAGCCCGCTCGCGCGCGGCGCCTCGCCATGTCTTTCGCAAGAGCTGTGCCTGCCCTTGGCTATGGCCTTTTCCCCGGTAGGGAGATGCCGCGCCGGATGCACGGCACTGGTGCGGTGCGACGCTCAGCCGCCGCGCACCTGAACGGGGCGAGTCGCCCGGCGCAAGTGCGGCAGCCTCAGCGTGCCGGACGCTCCAACCAGACTTCCAGGCCCTGGGCGTTCAGCTCGGCGTCCAGCGCCAGCCAGTCGGCGGCCTCGGCGCCGGCAGGATGGCCGTGCGCGCGCAGCCGCGCCAAGTAGCCGTCCAGCAGGCCGGCCTTCAGGCGCTCGTGGCGGTCGGGGGCGTCGCGCAGTGACAGGGCCAGCGCGACCATCTCGTCCACCTGGTCCAGCATCAGCGCCGCCAGCCGGCGCACTTCCTCCACCGAGCCGCCCACGCGGCCGTAGTGCGTCAGCTGCATGGCCAGGGGCTGTGCCTCCAGCAGCCGTGCCACGGTCGTCCTCAGCGCGTCGGGCTCGAACTGCACCGGCGTGCTGGTCGGCAGGATCCATGCGCGGCCGTCCACATCCAGTGCGCGGTACGACAGGCCGAAGGTGTCGCCCGTGAACCAGCTGCGGCTGCGCTCGTCCCAGATCGCGTGGTGGTGCCTGGCGTGGCCCGGCGTGTCGATGAGGCGCAGCGGCCGGCCGGCCAGCATCAGCACCTGCTCGTCATGGCTGGCCTCGGCGCGTCCGGCCGGCACCGGCACCAGCTTGCCGTAGCTGCGCTGCATCTCGGCCTCGCCATAGACGGCCAGCGCGCCCAGCCACAGCGCCTTCGGGTCCACCATGTGACGCAGGCCGCGCGGATGCACCAGCGCGCGCGCGCTCGGCAGCGCCTCCATCAGCAGGCCCACGCCGCCGGCGTGGTCCAGGTGCACGTGCGTGGGGATGACCCATTCCACCGCGTCGGGCGCCAGGCCCAGCGCGTTCAGCGCCGCCAGCAGCCGCGGCACCGCGTGGTTCGTGCCGGTGTCGATGAAGGCGGCGCGGCCGTCCTCCACCATCAGATAGGCCGCATCGAAGCGTGGGCGCTGGAAGCCCGTGTCGATGGCATAGATGCCATGGCCGAGGTCTTCGATGAAATCAAGCATGGGGTTCCTAGAATCGCGGGGCCTGTTAACCCCACGGCAACGGGTCGCGTTGCCACCAAAATGGCCGCGAGCAAGGCGCAAAGCGGAGCCGCGTTGGCCACCCGGCGAGCATTGCAACGACGCGCGCAGCCATTTTGGTGACAACCCTTCGGGAAGGCCCGTCGCAAGGGGCCACTCGGCGTTGCACCGCAAGCCCGCACACGAGTGCGGGCGGCGCGCTACGCCTTGATTGGCCCCTTGCGGCGGGCCTTCGCGACCCATTGCCGTGGGGCTAACAGACCCTAACGATAGCCCAAGGAGGCCGCGGTGGCGGTGCACGAAATTCTGAAGATGGGCGACCCGCGTCTGCTGCGCGTCGCCAAGCCGGTCACCGAGTTCGGCACACCGGCGCTGAAGGCGTTGATCGCGGACATGTTCGAGACCATGGCCGCCGCCAACGGTGCCGGCCTGGCGGCACCGCAGATCGGCGTCGACCTGCGACTGGTCATTTTCGGCTACACGAAGAACGTGCGGTACCCGGACGCGCCGCCCGTGCCGCCCACGGTGCTGATCAACCCGGTCATCGAGGTGCTGGACGGCGGCCGCACCGAGGGCTGGGAGGGCTGTCTGTCGGTGCCGGGCCTGCGCGGCGTCGTTGAACGCGACGAGCGCATCCGCTACACCGGCGTCGATGCCGACGGCAACGCCATTGACCGCATCGCCGACGGCTTCCACGCCCGCGTCGTGCAGCACGAGTGCGACCACCTGGACGGCATCCTCTACCCCATGCGCGTCACGGATTTCACGCGCTTCGGTTTCACGTCCGTGCTGTTCCCGGAACTGGACCCGATGGCCGACGACGATTGAAACGTTTGTAAGCGTCGTGCACCGCGGGTTCGCCGCATGCGTTACGTGGTCGCAAAGGAGCATCAAGCCCATGCCCGCCGATCCCAAGCTTGTTCTGACGCGCCGCCACTGGCGCATCCTGGCGCTGGCCCTGCTGGTGGCCATCGTCCCCGCGGCCAAGGCGCAGGACGCAGAGCGCGACCCGCCGTCGCGCGCCGCGCGCGTGGTGGACGTCGTCGGCGACGCCTGGCTGTTCGACCACGACACCCGCGAATGGACCCGCCTCACGCGCAACCAGACGGTGGGCGAGGGCGACCGCGTGCGCACCGACGAGCGCGGCCGCGTGTCGCTGCGCGTGGGCTCCACGACGATCTGGGTGGACGAGCGCAGCGATCTGGAACTGAGCCAGCTGGACGACGGCCAGACGCTGCTGCAGGTGGACCGCGGCGACGTGGCGCTGCGCCTGCGCAATGCCGAGAACGCGGCCGAGACGCGGCTGCGCACCCGTGAGGGCACGGCCCAGCCGGAGCGCGAGGGACTGTACCGCGTGGAGCAGCTGGACCGCGGCAGCAAGGCCTATGTGTGGCAAGGGCGCCTGCGATTCGAATGGTCTCGCAGTGCGGCACCGACGGTGCTGGGCACCGGCGAGCAGGCCGAGTTCTGGTGGCCCGACGGGCCACGTGTCGAACGCGGCCCGCTGCACGCCGACGGCTTCGGCGACTGGGTGCTGGCCGAAAGCCGCGAGGAGGGCGACCGCCCCGTCGCGCGCTATGTGTCGCCGGAGATGACCGGTGCCGAAGACCTGGACCGCTACGGCCGCTGGGAGTCGTCGTCCGAGTACGGCAATGTATGGATTCCCACCACGCTGGTCGTCGCCGACTGGGCGCCGTACCGCTATGGCCGCTGGGCCTGGTCGCGCCACTGGGGCTGGACCTGGGTGGATGACGCGCCCTGGGGCTTCGCGCCCTTCCACTATGGCCGCTGGGTCAGCTGGGGTGGCCGCTGGTGCTGGGCGCCGGGCGCCTATGTGCATCGCCCTGTCTACGCGCCGGCGCTGGTCGGCTGGGTCGGTGGCGGCAACGTCAGCGTGGGCATCAGCATCGGTGGCGGCCACCGCCCGCCGCCGCCGCGCTATGGCTGGTATCCGCTGGCGCCGCGCGAGGTCTATGTGCCCAGCTACCGCCACGGCCCGCGCTATGTGCACCGCATCAACGACCCGCGCGACGTGCGCGACCCGGTGACCGTCAAGCGCCCGCACCGCTACCGCGACGAGCCCAGGGCCGTCAGCACGCTGCCGGCGCCGGGCGCAGGCATCCAGCCGCTGCCGGTGCGCGGCCCCGACCGCAAGCCCGAGCCGGGCTGGAACCGCCCGCTGCCCACGGCCCCCGGCCGCGGCGACCTGGCGGCGCAGCTGCCCACCGTGCCGGTGGTGCGCACACCCGAGGCGGAACAGCGCCAGCGTGAACGCGAAGCCGGCATGGGCTGGCGCAGCGACAGCCAGATGCCCTGGCGCCGTGATGGCCAGCCGTCGCGCTCGCCCGATCGCCCGGTGGCGCAGCCGACCGCGCCGGCGATGGCGCAACCACAGCCGCAACCGCAGTTGCCCGCGCAGCCCCAGCCGGCACCGGTCGTCCAGCCGAGGCCGTCCTTCGAGACGCCGCGCGCCGGTGGCGACGGCAACATGCCCTGGCGTGCACAGGACCGTCGCGACGAGCGCAGGGAAGAACGTCGTGAAGAGCGTCGAGAGGAGCCGCGCCGCTGGGTGCAGCCGGTGCCGCAGGTCGAGCAACCACGCGCCGCGCCGATGCCGGAGCGTCCGCCGCAAGTCGAGCAGCCGCGCCGCGTCGAGATGCCCATGCGTCAGGCCAGCCCGGAGCCGCGCATGCAGATGCCGCAGCCACAACCTCAGCCGCAAGCCCAGCCGCAGCCCCAGCAGCGCGCCCCCTCGCGCGACGCCGGCCCGCAGCGCGGCCGCCAGGACGGCGTGCCGCAGCGCGAGCGCTGAAGCCTCAGAGCAGCGGCTTCAGCGCCGGCCAGACGTTGTCCAGCATCGTCGGATGCGCCTTGGCCAGCGGATGGATGCGGTCGGGCTGGAACCACTCCAGCGCGTCTTTGCGGTCCGCCACGCCCTTCAGCAGGAAGGGCACGAGGCCCGAGCGCGTCTGCTTGGCGACCTCGGTGAACAAGCCCTCGAAGTCGCTGGCATAGCGGGCGCCGTAGTTGGGCGGCACCTGCATGCCCACGACGACGACCTTGGCGCCGGCCTGCTGGGCCGCGCGCGCCATCGCGAGCAGGTTGTCGCGCGTGGTCGTCAGCGGCAGGCCGCGCAGCGCGTCGTTGCCGCCCAGCTCGATGATGACGATGGCCGGCTTGTTCGTGCGCAGCGCCGCGGGCAGCCGGCTGCGGCCGCCGGCCGTCGTGTCGCCGCTGATGCTGGCGTTGACGACGCGATGCGGCTTCTTCTGCTCGGCCAGGCGCTTCTGCAGCAAGGCTACCCAGCCGGTGCCCGCCGCGATGCCGTATTCAGCCGACAGGCTGTCGCCGACCACCAGCACGACAGGTGCTTCGGCGGCAGCCATGACCCCTGACGTCCAGCCGGCCAGCACCCCCAGGCTAAAGTGCGCCACCCACGTTCGCCGCCGCAGTCCCGACATGCCTGAAGTCCTCGTCCAAGTTGAGCAGATCACCAAGCGCGTCCAGGACGCCACTGGGGAGCTGACGATTCTGCATGACATCAGCTTCGCGCTGACCGCGCAGGAATCCGTCGCCATCGTGGGTGCCTCGGGCTCGGGCAAGAGCACGCTGCTGGCCATCCTCGCGGGCCTGGACAAGCCCAGCACCGGTACGGTGAAGCTGCGCGGCCAAGACTTGTTCGTGCTGGACGAGGACCAACGCGCGGCCGTGCGCGCCAAGGAGCTGGGCTTCGTGTTCCAGAGCTTTCAGCTGTTGCCGAATCTCACCGCGCTGGAAAACGTGATGCTGCCGCTGGAGCTGCGCGGCGACGCCGCGGCGCGCGACAAGGCTGCCGCCATGCTGGCGCGCGTGGGCCTGGGCGAGCGCCTGGGGCACTACCCGCGCGTGCTGTCGGGCGGCGAGCAGCAGCGCGTGGCGCTGGCGCGCGCTTTCGTGCAGCGGCCGGCGTTGTTGCTGGCGGACGAGCCCACCGGCAGCCTGGACTTCGCGACCGGCGCGTCGGTGATGGAGCTGATGTTCGAGTTGAACCGCGAAGCCGGCACGACGCTGGTGCTGGTCACGCACGACCGCGAGATCGCGGCGCGCTGCGAGCGTCAGTTGCGCATCGAGGCAGGCCGGCTCGCGGCCTGATCAGGCCAGCGCCTGATCGAAGTCGGCCATCAGGTCTTCGGCCGCTTCCAGCCCCACCGACAGCCGCACCAGCCCTTCGGCGATGCCCATCGCGGCGCGCGCCTCGGCGCCCATCTCCCAGAAGATGGTGGGCGCCACCGGGATGATCAGCGTGCGCGTGTCGGCCAAGCCGGTGGCCTTCAGCGGCAGGCGCAGGCGGTTGATGACCTCGTGGAGCTTCGCCGCGTCGCGCAGTTCGAAGGCCATCATCCACGAGCCGCTGCCGAACCAGTCGCGCGCGCGCTGGTGCTCGGGGTGGCTCTCTAGCATCGGGTAGTGCACGGCGGCGATGGCGGGGTGAGCGGCCAGGTGGCGCGCCAGCGCCAGCGCGGTGTCGCTGCTGCGCGTGAGGCGCAGCTCCAGCGTCTCCATGCCGACGAGGATGCGGTGCGCGGCCTCGCTGGACAGCGTGCCGCCCATGTCGCGCAAGCCCTTCTTGCGGATCTGCTGCAGGCCCCAGCCTTTGGCATCGCCCTTGCGGTAGGCGGCAAAGATGTTGGGGTAGCCGGCCCAGTCGAAGCAGCCGGTGTCGGTGATGGCGCCGCCCAGCGCCTCGCCGTGGCCGGCGATGGTCTTGGTCAGCGAGTTCATGACCAGGCCGGCGCCGAAGCGCTTGGGCTGGCACAGCGCGGGCGACGTGACGGTGTTGTCCACCACGTACAGCAGGCCCAGCTCGCGGCACAGCGCGCCTATGCCTTCCAGGTCGGGAATGCGGGTGCTGGGGTTGGCCATGGTCTCGACGAAGACCATGCGCGTCTGGGGCCGCACGGCCGCGCGCACGGCGGCCACGTCGCCGGCATCCACGCGGCTCACTGCCACACCGAGGTCTTCCAGCGTCTGGAAGAAGCTGTTGGTGTTGCCGAACACGCGCGAGCTGGTGACGAGGTGGTCGCCGGCCTTCAGCAGCGTCAGGAACAGTGCGCTGAGGGCGGCCATGCCGGTGGCGAAGCTGATGGAGCCCACCCCGCCTTCCAACTCGGTGACGACGCGCTCCAGCACGGCCGTCGTGGGCGTGCCCTGGCGGGCGTAGTTGAAGGCGCCCTTGTTCGTGCCCTGGAACACGCCGATCAGGTCTTCCACACGCTCGTGGGCGTACTGCACGGACGGATGGATGGTGGCGTGCACGCCGCCGAACTGGGCGTCGCCGCCGGTGGCGTGAACGAGTCGGGTGCTGAGGGCGTCGGACATGGTGTGGGCTCCAGATGGCACAAGACCCGCCGGGGCGGGTCTTTTCAGGACTGCCCGCCGGGGCGGGTCTTGTCGGTGCGACCCGCCGTGCGGGAATCAATCAGCGCGGCGTGAACTTGTAGTCCGTCTTGGCCTTGTCGACCAGGCTTTGCTGGTATTCGGCCATCTTGGTCTGTTCGATTCGCTGCTTGATCTGCGCCTTCACGTCGTCGAAGGCCGGGAAGGTCGCGGCGCGGGTGTCTTCCAGCTTGATGATGTGGAAGCCGAACTGGCTCTTCACCGGTTCCTGCGTCATCTCGCCCTTCTTCAGTGCGGTCATGGCCTTGCTGAATTCGGGCACGAAGTTGTTGGGGTTGGCGAAGTCCAGGTCGCCGCCGTTCTGGGCCGAGCCGGTGTCCTTGGAGTTGGCCTTGGCCAGTTCCTCGAAGTTGCCGCCGGCCTTGATCTTCTCGATCAGCGCCTTGGCGTCCTCTTCCTTCTCGACCAGGATGTGGCGGGCGCGGTATTCCTCGCCGCTGTTGGCGGCCTTGAACTTGTCGTACTCGGCCTGTGCGTCGGCGTCGCTGACCGGGTTCTTGGCACGATAGTCTTCCATCAGGCCGCGGATCAGCAGCATCTGGCGGGCCAGTTCCATCTGGGCCTTGTAGTCGGCCGTCTGCGGCACGCCGGCCTTCTCGGCGGCCTGCATGAAGATCTCGCGGCGCACGACCTCGTCCTTGACCTGGGCTTCCAGTTCGGGCGTGCGTTGCTGCTGGCCGCTCTTCGTGACCTGCTGCAGCAGCGTCTCGAGGCGGGCCTTGGGCACGGGCTTGCCGTTGACGGTCGCGATGTTCTGCGCAATTGCGGCGGCCGGCGACAGTGCCGAGATGGTGGCCGCAACGACGGCGGCAAGCGCAAGCTTCTTCATGGGTGGGAGATGGATCAGGCTAAAAAAATCGCGCCCGGATCGGGCGCGCGGTTCGATCAATGCTGATCTGTCAGGGTTCACCCGGTGCCTTGGCATCAATGGCCAGGGCGTGGATGCCGCGCTGCATCAGGTCAGACAGGCAATGATAGACGAGGCGGTGACGGGCCACGCGTTGCAGGCCGGTAAAGCGTTCTGACCGGACAGTCACGTGAAAGTGCCCCCCTTCGCGGGCGCCCGCGTGGCCGGCGTGATCGGCGCTGTCGTCACGCAAGACGAACTCCAGCGGCGCCAGTTCGGCGCGCAGCCGCGCCTCGATCTCGGCGGCGATGCTCACGGCTTGGAGTCCTCTTCCTGCTGCGGCAGGTGCTTGCTCATGTAGACGCCTTGCGCCAGCGTGAACAGCAGGATCAGCCCGGTCACGCCGAAGACCTTGAAGTTGGCCCAGGCGGACGTCGAGAAGTTGTAGGCCACGTACAGGTTGACCACGCCCATTGCCGCGAAGAACAGCACCCAGGCGAGGTTGAGCCGCGCCCAGACCGGGTCGGGCAATTGCAGTTCGCCGCCCAGCATGGCCTTGATGAGGTTCTTGCCGAAGGCGGCCTGGGCCAGCCACAGCGTCAGCGCCATGACCCAGTACAGGCCCGTGGGCTTCCACTTGATGAAGGTCTCGTTGTGGAACCAGACGGTGGCGCCGCCCAGCACGACCACCAGCGTCAGGCTGATCCACAACATCAGGTCCACCTTCTGGCCGCGCAGCTTCAGGATGGCGACCTGCGCCAGCGTCGCGATCATGACGACCACGGTGGCCAGCAGCACCGGTGCCTCCGAAGCGCCGACGACGCCGCCCTGCACCAGGAAGCCGAAGTGCTCGGTCGCGAACGCGGCGGCCATGTCGGGATTGCCTTCGGCGCCCTTGAACGCAACGAAGAACAGGATCAGCGGGAGGAAGTCGAGCAGCAGCTTCATGGTGGATCAGTCGAGGACGGAGCGACTCGCTCCGCTCGGGCGGTGGGCTCCCGAGTTCAAGGATTGTCTTTCACGAAATCGATGGACGCGGAGTTGATGCAGTAACGCTCGCCGGTGGGCTCGGGGCCGTCGGGGAACACATGGCCCAGGTGCGAGCCGCATTTGTTGCAGCGCACCTCCACGCGCACCATGCCGTGGCTGTGGTCCACCACGCGCTCGATGACCTCGCTGTTGACCGGCGCCCAGTAGCTGGGCCAGCCGCAGCCGGCGTCGAACTTGGTGCCGGACTCGAACAGCGGCGTGCCGCAGCCGATGCAGTTGTAGTGGCCGTCCTTGAAGTGGTCCCAGTACTTGCCGGTGAAGGCACGTTCGGTCGCCGCATGGCGGGCGACCTGGTACTGCATGGGGTCCAGCTGCTCGCGCCATTCGGCGTCGGTCTTCTGGACGGGATAGGGCTTGTCGGAATCGTGCTTCATGATGAACAGGACACTTCCAGGGTTTGGGCCCAGTCGGGCGGCAGCGCCGCGTCGCTGGGAAGAATCGGTTCGTCGAACGGGCAGCTCAGAACTTTCAGCAGCCGCTCGGTTTCGCTGAAGTCGCCTTGATCGGCGGCGCGGATGGCGCCTTCGGCCAGGTGGTTGCGCAGCACGACGGCCGGGTTCACGGCCAGCATGCGCGCCTCGGCATCCGGCGCGGTGCGGGCGTGCCAGCGGGCCAGCCAGGCGTCCAGCGCGTCGCGGTTGATGAACAGATCGCGCAGCGGCTCGGCGTCGGTCAGCGCGCGCGACAGGCGGCGGAACGTGATCGTGAAGTCGGTGCTGGACGCGGCCATCTGCCGCAGCAGGTCGTCGATGAGGGCCTGGTCGCCGTCTTCTTCGCCCTGCAGTCCCAGCTTGGCGCGCATGCGCAGCAGCATCTGCTGCGCGAAGCGCTCGCGGTAGCTCTCCACCGCTTCCAGCAGGCGCTCGCCGCCGGCTTCGGAGCCGTCGTCCACCAGCGGCAGCAGCCCTTGCGCCAGCGCGTGCAGGTTCCAGAACGCGACCGAAGGCTGGCGCGCATAGGCGTAGCGGCCGCGGTCGTCGCTGTGGTTGCAGATGTGGCCGGGGTTGAACGCGTCCATGAAGCCGAACGGGCCGTAGTCCAGCGTCAGGCCCAGCATGGACATGTTGTCGGTGTTCATGACGCCGTGGCAAAAGCCAATGGCCTGCCACTGCGCGATCAGGTCGGCCGTCTGCAGCGACACCTTGCGCAGCAGCGCGACGGCAGGCTCCGGCGCGTCGGCGCATTCGGGTGCATGGTGGGCAATGAACCAGTCGGCCAGGCGGCGCAGCGCGTCCAGCTGGCCGTGATGCGCGAAATGCTCGAAGTGGCCGAAGCGCACGAAGCTGGGCGCCACGCGCGTGACGATGGCGGCGGTCTCGACGGTCTCGCGCAGCACCGGCAGTGGCGAGCCCGTGATGCACAGCGCCCGCGTCGTCGGCACGCCCAGCGCGGCCATCGCCTCGGAGCACAGGAATTCGCGGATGGACGAGCGCAGCACCGCACGGCCGTCGCCGCGACGCGAGTAGGGCGTCAGGCCACCGCCCTTGAGCTGCAACTCCTGCGGGCCCGACGGCGTGGCGACCTCGCCCAGCCACAGCGCGCGGCCGTCGCCCAGCTGGCCGGCCCAGACGCCGAACTGGTGGCCGCTGTAGACGGTGGCCAGCGGCTGCATGCCGGGCCAGGTGGCGTTGCCGGAGAAGACGGCCAGCGCGTTGTCTCGTGTGGTCCAGTCGGCAGGCCAGCCCAGTTGCGCGGCGCAAGCGGGGCTGTGCGCCACCCAGTGAGGATCGGGCAGCCCCTGGGCCGGCAGTTCGGTGAAGAACTCGGATCCCAGCGCCGCAAAGCGATTGGTCCAGACAAGGCCGTCCAGCGGTTTCATCGCACCAGTTTAGTGAGGGGTGCTTGGGCCTTGCTGGCCTGGGTGTTTCCCCGGGGGCTGCGGGTCGCGGTTGTGACGTTACTGGCATGAAACCGCGGGCTAGACTGGGTCGATAAGACCGCCAGGAGACAACCATGGCATTGATGGGCCGGATGATGTCGGCGCCGCTGCTGATCTCGACGCTGCTGACGCACGCCGAGCGGCACGCGGGCGAGACCGAGATCGTCAGCAAGCGGGTCGAAGGCGACCTGCATCGCAGCAACTGGCGCGAGGTGGCGCTGCGCTCGCGCCAGGCCGCGCAGGCGTTCGCGCGGCTGGGCTGCCAGCCCGGCGACCGTGTCGGCACGCTGGCCTGGAACGGCCACCGCCATGTCGAGATCTACTACGGCACGTCGGGCTCGGGCCTGGTGTGCCACACCATCAACCCGCGCCTGTTCCCGGAGCAGATCGTCTGGATCGCCGGCGACGCCGAGGACCGCGTGCTGTGCTTCGACGAGACCTTCCTGCCGCTGGTCGAGAAGATCGCGCCGCTGCTGAAGACCGTGCAGCACTTCGTGCTGATGACGTCGCGCGCCCACATGCCGGCGCAGACGGCCATTCCCAACCTGCTGTGCTTCGACGACCTGCTGGCCGCTGAAGATGGCGACTACGCCTGGCCCTTGTTCGACGAGAACACCGCGTCCAGCATCTGCTACACGTCCGGCACCACGGGCAACCCGAAAGGCGCCGTCTACAGCCACCGCTCCACCGTGCTGCACGCCTACGCGGCGGCGCTGCCTGACGCGATGGACTGCTCCAGCCGCGACGTGATCCTGCCGGTCGTGCCGATGTTCCATGTCAACGCCTGGGGCCTGCCCTACAGCGCGGCGCTGGTGGGCTTCAAGCTGGTGCTGCCCGGGCCGCACCTGGACGGCAAGAGCCTGTACGAACTGTTCGAGGGCGAGAAGGTCACGTTCAGTGCCGGCGTGCCCACCGTGTGGCTGGGCCTGCTGAACTACGTGAAGGCCAACGGCCTGAAGTTCTCGACCTTCAAGCGCACCGTCATCGGCGGCGCGGCTTGCCCGCCGGCGATGATGAAGTCGCTGCAGCAGGACTACGGCATCGAGGTCATCCACGCCTGGGGCATGACGGAGATGTCGCCGCTGGGCACGCTGTCCAAGCTGACGACGCGCCAGCTGAGCCTGCCGGCGGATGCGCAGCAGCGCCTGCTGGAGAAGCAGGGCCGCGTCATCTACGGCGTCGACATGGCCATCATCGACGACGACGGCCGCTCGCTGCCCTGGGATGGCGTCAGTTCCGGCAACCTGGTCGTGCGCGGCCACTGGGTCATCAGCCAGTACTTCAAGAACGACGCGTCGCCGCTGGTCAGCGTCGACGGCGAGCCGGGCTGGTTCCCCACCGGCGACGTGGCCACCATCGATGCCGACGGCTTCATGCAGATCACCGACCGCAGCAAGGACGTCATCAAGTCCGGCGGCGAATGGATCTCGTCCATCGACCTGGAGAACATCGCGATGGCCCACCCGGCCGTGTTCGAGGCCGCCGTCATCGCGGCCCGGCATCCGAAGTGGGACGAGCGCCCGCTGCTGGTGGTCGTCAAGAAGCCGGATGTCACCGTCACGCGTGAGGAGCTGCTGAGCTTCTACGAAGGCCGCATCGCCAAGTGGCAGGTGCCCGACGACGTGGTCTTCGTCACCGAGATCCCGCATACCGCCACCGGCAAGATCCAGAAGCTGAAGCTGCGCGACCAGCTCAAGGACCACCGTCTGCCGACGGCCTGAGCGCGCCCCATCAAGTTCCCGTTCCGTCACAACCACAGGAGACAAGCATGTTCGACATCACTTCGGCCCGCTTCCCGTTGCGTGCACTGACCGCTGCGGCGGCCCTGGCGCTCGCTGCCGGCGCAGCCCAGGCGCAGAAGGGCGAGACCGTCAAGCTCGCCTACATCGACGCGCTGTCCGGCCTGATGGGCCCGGTGGGCCAGAACCAGGTCAAGACCTTCCAGTTCCTGGGCGAGAAGTTCAACAAGAGCAACCCGGCCGGCGTGAAGTTCGAGGTCGTCACCTTCGACAACAAGCTGAGCCCCGCCGAGTCGCTGAACCTGCTGAAGGCCGCGGCCGACCAGGGCATCCGCTACATCATGCAAGGCAACGGCTCCAGCGTCGCGCTGGCGCTGAGCGACGCGGTGCAAAAGCACAACGAGCGCAACCCCGGCAAGGAAATCGTCTACCTGAACTACTCGGCGGTGGACCCGGATCTGACCAACAGCAAGTGCAGCTACTGGCACTTCCGCTTCGACGCCGACACGTCCATGAAGATGGAGGCGATGTCCTCCTTCATCAAGGACCAGCCGGACGTGAAGAAGGTCTTCCTGCTGAACCAGAACTATGCCCACGGCCACCAGGTCGCCAAGTACGCCAAGGAGACGCTGGCCCGCAAGCGCCCGGACATCCAGGTCGTTGGCGAGGACCTGCACCCGCTGGCCCAGGTGCGCGACTTCGCGCCCTACGTCGCCAAGATCAAGGCCAGCGGCGCCGACACCGTCATCACCGGCAACTGGGGCTCCGACCTGGCCCTGCTGGTCAAGGCCGCCAACGAGGCCGGCTACAACGGCAAGTTCTTCACCTACTACACCGGCGTGACCGGCACGCCGACCGCGCTGGGGCAGGGCGGCGCGGGCCGCGTCTACCAGGTGGCCTACAGCCACTACAACATGGGCGGCGAGGTGCAGAAGCTGGCTGACGAGTACAACAAGAAGTTCAACGACGACATGTACACGAACAGCATCCAGCACATCTACACGATGCTGAGCCAGGCCATGGCGAATGCCAAGTCGACGGACCCGGTCAAGGTCGCCGCGGCGCTGGAAGGCCTGAGCGTGAAGAGCTTCAACGGCGAAGTGACGATGCGCAAGACCGACCATCAGCTGCAGCAGCCGCTGTTCATCTCGGTCTGGCAGAAGGCCGACGCCAAGTTCCCGTACAGCCCCGAAAAGACGGGCATGACGCTGGCGCCGGTGAAGCAGTACGACAGCTATGTGTCGTCCACGCCGACCTCGTGCCAGATGAAGCGGCCCGGCTGATCGCCTGAGTCTTTGACCCCGTCGCGCCGTCGTTCAATCGACGGCGCGTTTCCTTGACCCTGCCGGCTGCTGTCTTGGATCAACTCTTCATCAACCTGCTGAACGGCCTGTCGTCCGGCCTGCTGCTGTTCATGCTCAGCTCCGGGCTGACGCTGATCTTCAGCATGATGGGCGTGCTGAACTTCGCACACGCCAGCTTCTACATGGTGGGCGCCTACGTTGCCTACTCGCTGGTGGGCATCGTGGGCTTCTGGCTCGCGCTGCTGTTCGCGCCGCTGGCCGTAGGGGCGCTGGGCGCTGCGTTCGAGCGGCTGGCGCTGCGCCGGGTGCACAAGTTCGGCCATGTGCCCGAGCTGCTGATCACCTTCGGCCTGTCCTACGTCATCCTCGAACTGGTGCAGCTGATCTGGGGCCGCACGGCGGTGCCGTTCACGCCGCCGCCCTCGCTGCAGGGCTCGGCCTTCACCATCGTGTCGC
Source organism: Roseateles asaccharophilus (assembly GCF_031458115.1). GTDB lineage: Bacteria > Pseudomonadota > Gammaproteobacteria > Burkholderiales > Burkholderiaceae_C > Pelomonas > Pelomonas asaccharophilus_A. The sequence continues at coordinate 585,517 of NZ_JAVDXV010000001.1, forward strand.
ATCCGGTGGAAGGCATGTCGCTGATGCTGGGCAAGGCGGGGCCGGAGATCTGCGCCGCGGCGGGTGTGGCCTGCTCCAACTTCCCGCTCACCAAGGTGTTCATGATGGCCGTGGCGCTGCTGATGCTGCTGGCGCTGTGGCTGCTGCTGACGCGCACCCGCGTGGGCCTGGTCATCCAGGCCTCGTTGACGCATCCCGAGATGGTCGAGGCGCTGGGCCACAACGTGCCGCGCGTGCTGATGCTGGTGTTCGGCAGCGGCTGCGCGCTGGCCGGGCTGGCCGGCGTGGTCGGCGGCATCACCTTCGTGACCGAGCCCAACATGGCCGCCTTCATCGGCGCCATCATTTTCGTGGTCGTCGTGGTGGGCGGCATCGGCTCGCTGGCCGGCGCCTTCGTGGGTTCCATCGTCGTGGGCTTGTTGCAAACGCTGCCGCTGACCATCAACGGCTCGCTGGCGACGCTGCTGAACAGCTTCGGCGCCGGCGTCACGCCCAGCACGCCGGGCTATCCGCTGCTGCGGCTGACCGTCGCCGAAGTCACCCCCATCCTGCCCTACCTGCTGATGGTGCTGATCCTGATCTTCCGGCCCAAGGGCCTCCTGGGTACGCGGGAGGACTGATGAGCAACGCCAAAGAGTTCCACTTCAAGCCGCTCAACGTCGGCCGCTGGATCGTCTGGGGCTTGTTCGCCCTGATCCTGTTCGTCGCGCCGCGCATCTGGACCAGCGGCCTCGCGCAGACCATGCTGACGCAGATGGGCATAGGCATCATTGCCTGCCTGGCCTACAACATGCTGCTGGGCCAGGGCGGCATGCTGAGCTTCGGCCACGCCGTCTACAGCGGCATGGGCGCCTTCCTGACCATCCACGCGCTGAACATGGCCGGTGCCGGCACGCTGGGCATCCCGGTCAGCCTGATCCCGCTGGTGGGTGGCCTGGCCGGCCTGCTGTGCGCGGTGTTCCTGGGCTATGTGTCGACGAAGAAGGCCGGCACGCCATTCGCGATGATCACGCTGGGCATCGGCGAGCTGGTGTTCGCGCTGGCGCTGATGCTGCCGGAGTTCTCGGGCGGCGAGGGCGGCGTGTCCAGCAACCGCGTCATCGGCAAGCCGGTGATGGGCATCTCGTTCGGGCCGCAGATCCAGGTCTACTATCTGGTCGCTGTCTACTGTTTCATCTGCACGGCGCTGATGTTCGCGCTGACGCGCACGCCGCTGGGCCGCATGCTGAACGCCGTGCGCGACAACCCGGAGCGCGTCGAGTTCGTGGGCTACGACACGCACTGGGTGCGTTTCATGATCTTCACGATCTCCGGCTTCTTCGCCGGCATCGCCGGGGGCCTGGGCGCCATCAACACCGAGATCGTCAACGGCGCCGACGTGCTGCATGCGGCGCGCTCCGGCGCCTACCTGCTGTTCACCTTCCTGGGCGGCGCGATGTTCTTCTTCGGCCCCATCATCGGCGCGGTGCTGATGGTGTTCTGCGGCGTCATGCTGGCCGAGCTGACCAAGGCCTGGCTGCTGTACCTGGGCCTGATCTTCCTGTTCATGGTCATGTATGCGCCGGGCGGCATCGCCAGCCTGATCCTGATGAACCTGCGCGTGGCGGCCTTCGGCAAGCTGGGCAAGATCTGGACGTCCTACCTGGCGCTGGCCGGCGCTGCGCTGGCCGCGCTGGTGGGTGCGGCGGCCATGATCGAGATGCTGTACCACCGCCAGCTCAATGAAGCGCTGGGGCCGGAGCTGCGCTTCATGGGCGCCACGCTGAACAGCTCGGGCATTGATGCCTGGTTCGGTGCCGGTCTCCTGATCGTCGTGGGCTGCGCGTTGTTCGAGCTGGCGCGGCGCCACTATGTGCACCAGTGGGGCGAGATCCAGGAAGACATCGAGAAGGAAATCAAACGTCGGGAGGCTCTATGAGCTACGCGCTTGAACTGCGCGATGTGCGCAAGAGCTTCGGCAAGAGCGAGATCATCCGCGGCGCCAACCTGGCCGTGCAGGCCGGCGAGCGCGTGGCCATCATCGGCCCCAACGGTGCCGGCAAGAGCACGCTGTTCAACCTGATCAGCGGCCGCTTCGCGCCCACGTCGGGCGAGATCCATCTGCACGGTCAGCGCATCCAGGGCAAGAAGCCCTTCGAGATCAACCGGCTGGGCCTGTCGCGCAGCTTCCAGGTGTCCAACCTGTTCACGCGGCTGTCGGTGTTCGAGAACATCCGCTGCGCGGTGCTGTGGAGCCTGGGCCACCGCTACGCGTTCTGGAAGTTCCTGGCCGACCTGGACGATGCCAACGACCGCGCCGAGCAGATCCTGGAGATGCTCAAGCTCGACAAGCGCCGAGACGTGCTGGCCATGAACCTCACCTATGCCGAGGCGCGTGCGCTGGAGATCGGCATCACCATCGCGGGCGGCTCCAGCGTCATCCTGCTGGACGAACCCACGGCCGGCATGAGCAAGAGCGAGACCAAGCGCTTCATCCAGCTGATCCGCGACGTGACGGTGGGCAAGACGCTGCTGACCGTGGAGCACGACATGGGCGTCGTGTTCGGGCTGGCCGACAAGATCGCGGTGCTGGTCTACGGCGAGGTCATTGCCTTCGACACGCCGGAGGCGGTGCGCGCGAATGCGAAGGTGCAGGAGGCCTATCTGGGTTCGGTGCTGGCCGAGCAGCAGGCGGCAGGAGCGGCGGCATGAGTGATCCGCGAACCCTGAAGCTGGACAACGTCCACGCGTTCTACGGCAAGAGCCATGTACTGCACGGCGTCAGCATGCAGGTCAACCCGGGCGAGATCGTCAGCCTGCTGGGCCGCAACGGCGCGGGCCGCTCCACGATGGTCAAGACCATCATGGGCCAGGTCGATGCCAAGGGCTCGGTGCTGTGGGGCGACAGGGAACTGGTGGGCCGCGAGGCCTACGAGATCGCGCATCTGGGCATCGGCTACGTGCCCGAGAACCGCGACATCTTCCCCAAGCTCACCGTGCACCAGAACCTGATGCTGGGCGAGAAGACCAAGAACAAGAGCCCGCGCTGGAGCTTCGACGACATGTACCGCATGTTCCCGCGGCTCAAGGAGCGCCAGCACACCGAGGCCGGCGTGCTGTCGGGCGGCGAGCAGCAGATGCTCACGCTGTGCCGGACGCTGATGGGCGACCCCGACCTCATCATGATCGACGAGCCCACCGAAGGCCTGGCGCCCAAGATCGTCGAGCTGGTGGCCGAGTACCTGAAGGAACTGAAGAACCGCGGCATCGCCGTGCTGCTGGTCGAGCAGAAGCTGGCCATCGCGCTGGAGATCTCCGAGCGCTGCTACGTGATGGGCCACGGTCGCATCGTGTTCGAGGGCAGCCCCGCAGACCTGCGCGCCAACGCCTACATCCGCAAGGAGTGGCTGGAGGTCTAGAACGGGGCCCCTCGTCCAAGGAGTACCTTGGCCGGTCCCCCGAGGGGACGGCGATGCTCACGGCATTGAGCCGCTCGCACATCGCCAGACGGGCCGGCTTGGGAGCGGCCCGGCGCTCGGCCCGTTGTTGGACCGATCAAGCCAGCTGCCTTCGCGCCGCCTCCGCCAGCTCGGCGCCCTGGCGCCCGTCCTCCGGGAACACCGCCGTGCCGATGCGTACGGCCATCTGCAGCCGCTGGCCGTCCATGCCGTAGGCGCCTCGCAGCGTCTGCAGCAGCCGCTGCTCCACCAGCGCCGCCTCGTCGCTGCCCGCATTCAGCAGCAGCACCGCGAAGCTGTGCTCGCCCACGCGCTGCACCTCGTCCGCGCTGCGCACGCGGTTGCGCAGGCGCTGGCTGGCCGTGTGGATCAGGCTCTCGCGCTCCTCGTCGCTGGGCAGGCGTTCGGGCGGTGCCAGCACGGCCACTTCCACCCACAGCAGCGCGAGCTGGCCGCCCTCGCGGCGGCTCTGGGCCAGCAGGCGCGACACGCGCAGGTTGTAGGCGGTCAGGGAATCGATGGCGAGCAGCGGCGGCGTCGCGCCACCACGGGGAGGTTGGGGTGGGTTGTTGGCGAACATGAGGACGGTTGGGGTCATGGGGTCACTCCGACAAGGGCGGGGTGCCTGCGCAGACGGCCTCCGGAAGAACCGGCCTCCCTGGCTGTCTTTGCTAACCACCCTCATACCTAAGGAACGCAAACCGCCTGCGAAACCCGACATCGCATCCGAAAGAATTTCTGACGCGCTGTCTTGGGGAGGGCCAAAGCCAGCGTTCCGACGCCTTCAGCCGTTAGAGTGCGGCGCGTGCAAGACATCACCCAGCTTCTGCAGGCCGCCCAGCAGGGCGACCGCGCCGCCGCCGACGAGGTGGTGGCGCAGCTCTATGCCGACCTGCAGCGCATGGCACGCCGGCAGATGCGCGAGGCGGGTCATCTGACGCTGCTGGACACGACCGCGCTGGTGCACGAGGCCTGGCTGCGCCTGTCCGGCGCCCAGGGCGCGGCCTTCCCCGACCGGCGCCACTTCCTCGCCTACGCGGCCCAGGCCATGCGCTCCGTCGTCATCGATCTGGTGCGTGCGCGCCAGGCCGAGCGCCGCGGTGGCGGCCAGCAACACCTGACGCTGAACACGGCCATCGCCGAGCTGACGCCGCAGGGCGACGACGCGATCCTTCGCGTGCACGAGGCGCTGGATGAGCTGGCCGCACTGGAGCCACGGCTGGCCCAGGTGGTGGAGATGCGCTACTTTGGTGGCCTGCTGGAGAGTGAGATCGCGCTGGCGTTGGGCGTCACCGAGCGCACCGTGCAGCGTGACTGGCAGAAGGCACGGTTGTTCCTGTCCATGGCTTTGCAGGGGTAGCGATGCATGACTTGGACAAGCAGCGCTGGCTGGCCCTGAGTCCCTTGCTCGACGAACTGCTGGACCTGGAAACGGCCGCGCGGCAGCAGCGCCTGGACGTACTGCAGGCTCAAGACCCCGACGCGGCCGCGCATCTGCGGCGCCTGCTGGCGCGGGCGCAAGACCTGGAGCAGCAAGGCTTTCTGAGCCAGCCTGTCGTCGCGCAATGGGACGAGGTGCTGGCCTCCGTGCCTGGCGACGACGCGCCGCCGCCCGACTTCTCGGGTCAGTCCATCGGCCCGTATCTGCTGGAGCGCCAGCTGGGGCAGGGCGGCATGGGCAGCGTGTGGCTGGCGCGGCGCGCCGATGGCCGCTTCGAAGGGCATGTCGCCGTCAAGTTCCTGATGTCGGGCCTGCTGGGCCGTGGCGACGCAGGTCGTTTCGCGCGCGAGGGCGAGATCCTGGCGCGCCTGTCCCACCCGCACATCGCGCGGCTGCTGGATGCCGGCGTGCACCAGGGCAGCCAGCCCTATCTGGTGCTGGAGTACGTCGACGGCCAGCCCATCGACGCCTACTGCCGCCAGCACCAGCTGGGCATCGAGGCCCGCGTGCGCCTGTTCCTGGACGTGCTGGGCGCCGTGGCCCACGCGCATGCGCGGCTGATCCTGCACCGCGACCTCAAGCCCAGCAACATCCTCGTGACGGCCGACGGCGACGTGAAGCTGCTGGACTTCGGCATCGCCAAGCTGCTGGCCGATGCCACCCAGGCGGAGCAGGGCGCCGCCGCCACCGAGCTGACGCAGCGCGCCGGCAGCGCCTTCACGCCGCAGTTCGCCGCGCCCGAGCAGGTGCAGCAGGCCGACGTGACGACGGCCACCGACGTCTACGCCTTGGGCGTGCTGCTGTACCTGCTGCTTGGTGGCCAGCATCCGACGGCCGACGACACGCAGACGCAGCTGGACCGCCTCAAGGCCGTTGTGGATCTGGTGCCCAAACGCCTGTCCGACGTGGCCGTGGGGCACTCCGACACTGCCGTCTCCAGCCATGCGCGCGAACTGCGCGGCGACCTGGACACCATCGTCGCCAAGGCGCTGAAGAAGGCGCCGACCGAGCGCTATGCGAATGCGCAAGCGCTGGCCGAGGATCTGCAACGCTGGCTGGACCACGAGCCCATCCGCGCGCGGCCGGACAGCCGGTTCTACGTGGTGGGTCGCTTCGTGCGGCGGCACCGTCTGGCGGTGGCAGCAAGCTCGCTGGCGGTGCTGGCACTGATGAGCCTGACGGCGGTCAGCGTGCTGCAGGCGCGTCGCGCCGAGCAGGCCGAGCAGCAGGCGCAGGCGCGACGGCAGCAGGCGGAGGACCTGCTGAGCTACATGCTGGGCGAGTTCGCCGACAAGCTGCGGCCCATCGGACGGCTGGAGCTGCTGGACAACGTGGGCAGCAAGTCACTCGACTTCCTTGCAGAAGACGCCCACGCAGGACCGGTCGCGCGGCTGCAGCGCGCCAAGGCGCTGACAGTCATCGGCGAGGTGCGGGTGTCCAAGCGCGAGTTAGAGGCGGCTCTCGAGCCACTGTCGGCCGCCACCGGTCTGCTGGAAGGCGACCCGCCCAGCGCCGACCTGACCGCGCCGTGGCGCAAGGCCCAAGGTGCCGCAGCGTTCTGGCGAGGCGAGGTGCATTTCCGCAAGCGCGAACTGGCGCAGGCGCAGGAGCAATGGAGCCGCTACCGCGATGTCAGTGTCAGTTGGATGCAGGCAGTCCCGCATGACGAGGAGGCGCAACTCGAACTGTCCTACGCCGAAAGCAGCCTTGGAAGCCTGCGGTTGGGGCAGGGTATGTTCGTCGAAGCGGAGGAGGCGTTCAGGCGCTCGATGGAACTCAAGGAAGCGCTGCTTGTCCGTCGCCCGGATGACCGGGCCTTGCAGAGCGAATGGAGCGACACCGTCAGCTGGTTGGGTGCTCTGCTTCAGCAGACGGGACGGCATACGAGTGCCGCGAAGACCTTCCAGCGTGCACTACCTCCGATCCAGTCGGTGCGTCAACGGTTTCCTGCAGACCTGGAATGGCTGAAGCGGGAAGCCGGCTTGCTGTTCAACCTCGGCGAAGCGCAGTCCGCCGCGGGCCAGGATGGACTCGTAACCTTGTTCCAGGCGAAGGCCGCAGCTGACCGGTTGCGAGCGGGCGACCCGACCAACGTGAGTTGGGCTTTCATGGCCCTGGAAATCGATGCCAGCCTGCTCGCGCAAAAGCAGGTCGTCACGCCGCAGTTGCGAGCCGGCGAAGCGATGACCCTGTTGAGGCGTCTGGACTCCCTGCGGCCGGACAAGCCATTGCTGGATAGCTGGCTCCCTCGCTATGTCAAGCTGCTGGAACTGGTGTCGGGCAGCTCGTGTCAGCCTCAGGACTGCGAGATGCGGGAGCACACGCTGGCCCGAGTCGGGAAGCGTCTGTCCGAAGCGACGTCGAAGCGTCCCGAGGCCGTCTCTCTCGAAGCCTTGAATTCTGCAGTGCGGCTGCAGTTGCTGAAGACGCGTTGGCTGGCTGGCGATCCGGGTGCCAGCCAAGCAGCGTGTCGCCAGGCGGACGCGCTGTTGCGGCTCCGCGGCGATTGGCGTCTCGCGCATGCGGAGCTGACCCGGCGGTGGCTGGAGGTGCAGCGTTGCCTGAATCCGCCTGCCGACACTCACCAGGACTGGCAGGCCACCCAGGCGTGGTTGCAACGCCAGCGAGACTCGTAATTCCTCCGTCGCGCGTGAATTCGCGCGAGCCTTTTCCCAACCATTCTCAGGAGTCTGATGATGTTCGTTCCCCCCTATACCGTGACTGTCACCAGTACCGCTGGCGGCATGTCGAAGTGCTCTTACGTTGACGGCAATGGCAATCCGGTGCCGGATGGCGCGGTGCTCACCACGACGACCCCAGATGGGCAAGAGGGTGAACTTGCCATCAACTTCACCGAAGCGAAAGTGCGTGGCAAGAACCTGCGTCTAGTCGGTGCGGCGGTCAAGACGGTCGGGAACGACCCGGCTATGAACCCGTACAACTTCCTGTCGGCCAGCCGTTCCCAAGCAGGCGACGCATGGGTCGACAGTGTCGTGGTGCCTTGGGGCGTGGACCACTACACCCGGCGAGGCGTCGTGCTGCTGTTCGCTCAGGTGAGCTCGTCAGGCGACATGCTGAACTTCTATCCGAGCTCTGATCCGCAGACCCAGAACGATCAGCCGCAAACCTGCGATTGAATATAGAGGCTTGCTGAAGTGCACCGCGCTTTGGCGGCTGATCACGCCCGAAGAGGGGCATGCCGACTCAGCCCAGTCCAAGCCCCGTCAAGCGCTGATAGCGCTTGCGCAAGAAATCCGCCGCCAGGCTCGCATCGCCGCCCACGCGCTCACCGATGTAGAGCTCCTGGCGGCGCTCCGCGATCTGCGTGCGCAACCGGGCTGCCATGATGTCCAGCGGGCGCATGCCGCCTGTTTCGGCGCGCTCGATGGCCACGCGCAGCTGGTGCATCTGCAGGTTCTGCAGCACCAGCGTCTGCGCCTGAACGACGCGGATGCGGCCCTGCACGAGGTGCTCGCACAGGCCCAGCCAGGCGCGCACGGCGTCGGCGGGGCCGCCGATCACCTTCTCGGGCGACTCACCAGCGGCCAGCAGCAGGCTTTCCAGCTTGCCGCGGTCGCTGCTTTCGTAGGCCTCGTTGACGGCCATCATGCGCTGTTCGCAGACCTCGCGGTCCGGGCCGGGCGGCGCCAGGTCGGGGTGGAAGCGCTTGGCCGCGCGCCGGTACAGCGTCTTCAGCGTGGGCGGCGGCAGGTCCATCGTCGGGCCGGTGGGCTCGGGCGGCAGCGGTGTGGCGTCGGGCAGCGCAGGCACATCGGGCCAGACCTTGGTGTGCGGTGCCGAGGGCATGGGGGCGTCCACACCCTGGCGCTTCAATGCGTCGGACAGCAGCGCGGTGGCCTGCTGCAGTTGCGCCTCCAGTTCGTCAAGCTCGCGCATCAGTGGGCCTAACGCCTCCAGGTAGCGCAGGCGGAAGCCCAGCAGCTTGGCACGGATGCCGTCGTGGTCGGCCTCCAGCACGGCCAGGTAGCGCTGCAGGTCCTGCAACTGCTCACGCCGTCGCGTCATTTCGTGTCGGGTGACTGCCATGCTCGCCATGGCTGGATTTTGCCGTGGCGCAGACGCGAAAAAGGCCCGCGAACGGGCCTTGGAGGGCGGTATTTACCAGGCTTTACTGAGAGGCCGCCGAGGCCTGCACCTCGGGCAGGCTGGCGGCCGGTGCTACCGTTTCGGCCACGGCGGTGACGGCCGGTGCCGCCGCCTGCGTGGGCGAGGGCGCCTGGCTGCCTGCACTCATCGGCAGGATGGGAACGATCAGCAGCGCGACGATGTTGATGATCTTGATGAGCGGGTTCACGGCCGGGCCGGCGGTGTCCTTGTAGGGGTCGCCCACGGTGTCGCCGGTCACGGCGGCCTTGTGCGCATCGCCGCCCTTGCGGTGCACCACGCCCTTGTCGTCGGTGAAGCCTTCCTCGATCAGCTTCTTGGCGTTGTCCCAGGCGCCGCCGCCGGTGCACATGGAGATGCCGACGAACAGGCCGGTGACGATGGTGCCCATCAGCAGGCCGCCCAGCGCCGCCGGGCCCAGCAGCAGGCCCACGACGATGGGCGCGACGACGGGCAGCAGCGACGGCACGATCATTTCCTTGATCGCAGCGGTGGTCAGCATGTCGACCGCGGCGCTGTAATCCGGCTTGCGCTGGCCGGCCATGATGGCGCCGTCGGCGAACTGCTTGCGCACTTCCACGACGACCGCGCCGGCCGCGCGGCCCACGGCCTCCATGGCCATCGCACCGAACAGGTAGGGGATCAGGCCGCCGATGAACAGGCCCAGGATCACGTAGTGGTCCGACAGGTCGAACTTCACGTGCAGGCCGCGCGCTTCCAGCGCATGCGTGTAGTCGGCGAACAGCACCAGCGCGGCCAGGCCGGCTGAGCCGATGGCATAGCCCTTGGTGACGGCCTTGGTGGTGTTGCCCACGGCGTCCAGCGGGTCGGTGACGTCGCGCACGGCCGGGGGCAGGTCGCTCATCTCGGCGATGCCGCCGGCGTTGTCGGTGATGGGGCCGTAGGCGTCCAGCGCGACGATGATGCCCGCCATGCTCAGCATGGACGTGGCGGCGACGGCGATGCCGTACAGGCCCGCCATCAGGTAGGCCGACCAGATGGCTGCGCAGACGAACAGCACCGGCCAAGCGGTGGACTTCATCGATACACCGAGGCCGGCGATGACGTTGGTGCCGTGGCCGGTGGTGGAGGCCTGCGCCACGTGCTGCACCGGGTGGTACTGCGTGCCGGTGTAGTACTCGGTGATCCAGACCATGGCCGCCGTCAGCACGAGGCCGACGACGCAGGCGCCGAACAGCGCCATCGCGCTGGTGGTGGCGCCGCCGGCCAGCAGCACCTCCCCGGGGAACATGGCCTTGGTGACGAAGAAGAACGCGATCAGGCTCAGAACGCCGGCCACGATCAAGCCCTTGTACAGCGCCGGCATCACGTTCTTCATGCCGTCGCTGGCCTTGACGAAGTAGCAGCCGATGATGGACGCGATGATGGACACGCCACCGAGAGCCAGCGGGTAGATGACGCCGGCCGCCGCGGAGGTGCCGGTCACCATCAGTGCGCCCAGCGCCATCGCGGCGATCAGCGTCACTGCGTAGGTCTCGAACAGGTCGGCCGCCATGCCGGCGCAGTCGCCGACGTTGTCGCCCACGTTGTCGGCGATGACGGCCGGGTTGCGCGGGTCGTCCTCGGGGATGCCGGCCTCGACCTTGCCCACCAGGTCGGCGCCCACGTCGGCGCCCTTGGTGAAGATGCCGCCGCCCAGGCGCGCGAAGATGGAGATCAGTGACGAGCCGAAGGCCAGGCCCAGCATGGGCTTGAGCGCGGCGCTGTCATGCCCGCCGCCGATGGCGAGGTAGAAGCCGCCCACGCCCAGCAGGCCCAGGCCCACGACCAGCATGCCGGTGATGGCGCCGCCCTTGAAGGCCACGTCCAGCGCCGGGCCTATGCCCTTGGTGGCGGCCTGCGCGGTGCGAACGTTGGCGCGCACCGAGATGTTCATGCCGATGAAGCCGCAGATGCCCGACAGCACCGCGCCGATCACAAAGCCCACGGCCGTCGTCAGGCCCAGGCCTGGCACCACCGCGATGGCAATGGCGAGCACGACGCCCACGATGCCAATGGTGCGGTACTGCCGGCCCAGGTAGGCGGCGGCACCCTGCTGGATCGCCGTGGCGATCTCCTGCATGCGGGCGTTGCCCGCGTCTTGACTCAGGATCCAGCTTCGTTGAATGAAGCCATAAACAACGGCCGCGAGGCCGCAGGCCAGCGCGAAATACAGCGCCATCTCCGTCGACATGTAGAAGTCTCCTCAGGTGCGTGTGTGAACCGGTTACCCCCGGGTACGGGGCAAGTGCGGCGGAGCTTAAGGGCGGGTCTTTGGCTGTAAGGGCAGCGTTTACCAGCAAAACTAGAATGCGGGTTTTCCTTGACCCCTAGAAGACGACCATGAGCCTGCACAACGTGTCCCCCGGCGCCAAGGCGCCCGACGAATTCAACGTCATCATCGAGATCCCGATGAATGCCGACCCGATCAAGTACGAGGTCGACAAGGACAGCGGCGCCCTGTTCGTCGACCGCTTCCTGACCACGCCGATGTACTACCCGTGCAACTACGGCTACATCCCCAAGACGCTGGCCGACGACGGCGACCCGGTGGACGTGCTGGTCATCACCCCGTTCGCGCTGACGCCCGGCGTCGTCGTGACCTGCCGCCCGCTGGGCGTGCTGATGATGGACGACGAAGCCGGTGGTGACGCCAAGCTGCTGGCCGTGCCGACCAACAAGATCCTGCCCATGTACAGCCACTGGGAAAAGATCGAGGACGTGAACCAGATGCGCCTGAAGGCCATCCAGCACTTCTTCGAGCACTACAAGGACCTGGAGCCCAACAAGTGGGTCAAGGTCAAGGGCTGGGAAGGCCCGGACGCCGCCAAGAAGGAAATCACCGACGGCATGGCGAACTACGCCAAGGCCCCGAAGTAATTCCAGCCTCCGGCCGGATCAGGAAGACGCCGCATCTGCGGCGTCTTTTGCTTTGTAGGGGCCGTGTTCGTTGAGTTCGCTCAGATAGCCCGTCATGGCCTCGCCCTCGCGGGCCAGGAAGTCGTTGACGGCGTCGGCGAACGCCGGGTGCGCCAGCCAGTGGCTGGACGCCGTGCGCGTGGGCATCAACCCGCGCGCCATCTTGTGCTCGCCCTGCGCGCCGCCTTCGAAGCGCTGATAGCCGTTGGCAATGCACCAGGCCAGCGGCTGGTAATAGCAGGCGTCGAAGTGCAGGTTGGGGATGTGCTCGGTGGCGCCCCAGTAGCGGCCGAAGGCGGCGCGGCGCTCGGGGTCCAGCGCGATCAGTGACGTGGCCACGCGCTCGCCACCGCGCATGGCCGTGAACATCAGCCAGTGCCCGGGCATGTCGCTCGCCATGCGCGCGAAGAAGTCGCGGCTCAGATAGGGCTTGCTGTGGTGTTCGCGGTAGGTCTGCTGGTAGCAGCGGTAGAAGTAGTCCCAGTCCTCGGGCGTGATGGCGGCGCCCAGGCGCGCCTCGAACACGACGCCGGCCTCGCGCACGCGGCGCTGCTCCTGCTGGATCTTCTTGCGCTTGTCGCGCTGCAGCCGGGCGAGGAAGGCGCTGAAGTCCGCGTCGCCCTCGGCCGTCCAGTGGAACTGCACGCCGGCCCGCGCCGTGCAGCCGGCATCCAGCAGCGCCGCCTGGTCGGCGCCGTCGCCGAACAGCACATGCAGCGACGAGGCTTCGGTCTCCTTCGCCAGTGCGCGCAGCGCCTGGGCCAGCATCGTCCGCGCATCGTCGTCGACGGCCAGCAGCCGGCTGCCCGGCACCGGCGTGAACGGCACGGCCACCAGCAGCTTGGGGTAGTAGCTCAGGCCGTGGCGGTGGTAGGCGTCGGCCCAGGCCCAGTCGAACACGTATTCGCCGTAGCTGTGAGACTTCAGCCAGGCCGGGCAGGCGGCCAGCAGGCGCGCCTCGTCCCAGAGGCCCAGGAACATCGGCGCCCAGCCGGTTGCGGCCGTGGCCGAGCCCGAGTCGTGCAACGCCTGCAGGTACTCGTGGCGCATGAACGGCGTGGGCTGGGGCGATGCCGCCAGCAGGCCGTTCCAGGCTTCGCGGGGTAGGGCGGCGGGCGAGTCGTGGACGCGAAGGGTGGGCATACGGCTATTGGAATGCACCCTCGAAAACGCAGGGCTAGACTGGGGTTTTGCTGATGCCGGCCATGCGTTTCGACAACCTTTACAGCCATGACTTTGCCCGCCTCGCCGTGGGCCTGCCCCTGTGCCGCGTGGCCGATCCGGCGTTCAATGCCGAGCAGACCATCGCGCTGCTGAAGCAGGCCGCCGCCGGAGGCGCGGCCGTGGTGGCGTTTCCGGAGCTGGGCTTGTCGGCCTACAGCTGCGACGACCTGTTCCACCAGCGTGCGCTGCTGGATGGCTGCGAGGCGGCGCTGGCGTCGGTGCTTGCGGCCACGCAGGCGCTGCCTCTCGTGGCCATCGTCGGCATGCCGCTGCGGGTGGAGCAGCGCTTGTTCAACTGCGCCGTCGTGCTGTTGCGCGGCCGCATCCTGGGTGTGGTGCCCAAGACCTATCTGCCCAACTACGGCGAGTTCTACGAGGCGCGCCAGTTCTGCTCGGGCGAGGAGGCGACGGTGGCCACCGTGACGCTGCTGGGCCAGCAGGTGCCGTTCGGCAGCCGCCAGATCTTCACGGCCGAGGACCTGCCGCTGCTGCGCCTGCACGTCGAGATCTGCGAGGACGTGTGGACGCCCATCCCGCCGTCGTCCTTCGCGGCGCTGGCCGGCGCGACGGTGCTCGTCAACCTGTCGGCGTCCAACGTCGTCATCGGCAAGGCCGGCTACCGGCGCCAGCTGGTGTCGCAGCAATCGGCGCGCTGCCTGGCGGCCTATGTCTACTCGTCAGCCGGCGCCGGCGAGTCGACGACCGACCTGGCCTGGGACGGCCAGGCCCTCATCAGCGAGAACGGCGAACTGCTGGTCGAGTCCGAGCGCTTCCAGCGCCGCTCGCAGCTGGTGACGGCCGACGTGGACCTGGAGCGCCTGGCCCGCGAGCGCATGCGGCAGACCAGCTTCGGGCAGTCCGTGCGCCTGCACGCCGCGCAGATCAGCGCCTTCCGCGATGTCGCGTTCAAGCTGGGGCTGGATTGCGACCAGCCGCTGGCGTTGCGCCGCCACGTCGAACGCTTCCCTTACGTGCCGGCCGACCACAGCCGCCGCGACGAGCGCTGCCAGGAGGTCTACAACATCCAGGTCCAGGGGCTGACGCAGCGCCTGGCGTCCAGCGGCATCAACAAGCTCGTCGTCGGCATCTCGGGTGGGCTGGACTCGACGCACGCACTGCTCGTCGCCGCGCGCACCATGGACGCGCTGGGCCTGCCGCGCACGAACATCATCGGCGTGACCATGCCCGGCTTCGCCACCGGCGAGCGCACGCGCCAGCAGGCACTGCGGCTGATGGCCACGGTCGGCTGCGAGGCGCGCGAGATCGACATCCGTCCCAGCTGCGTGCAAATGCTGCAGGACATCGGCCATCCGCACAGCGACGCCCAGCCGGTCTACGACGTCACCTTCGAGAATGTGCAGGCGGGCGAGCGCACCAGCCATCTGTTTCGGCTGGCCAACTTGACGGGAGGGCTGGTGCTGGGGACTGGCGACCTGTCCGAGCTGGCGCTGGGCTGGTGCACCTATGGCGTGGGCGACCACATGTCGCACTACAACGTCAACGCCAGCGTGCCCAAGACGCTGATCCAGCACCTGGTGCGCTGGGTGGCCGAGACCCACCAACTGGGCGCCGGCACGGACACGCAGGTGCTGCTGGACATCCTCGACACCGAGATCAGCCCCGAACTGGTGCCCGGCAGCCTGCAGAGCACGGAAGCGACCGTCGGCCCCTACGCGCTGCAGGACTTCAACCTGTTCTACACGCTGCGTCATGGCTACACGCCGACCAAGATCGCCTTCTTGGGGCGGCATGCGTGGAGCGAGGTCTATGCGCTGGCCGAAATCAAGCGCGTGCTGCGCATCTTCGTGCAACGCTTCTTCAAGGGCAGCCAGTTCAAGCGCAGCTGCGTGCCCAATGCGCCCAAGGTCGGCAGCGGCGGTTCGCTGTCGCCGCGCGGCGACTGGCGTGCGCCCAGCGATTCCGAAGCCGTGGTCTGGCTCGCCGATGTGGACCGCATCCCGGATGAACGTGCTTAAATCGACGCCAAACGAACCCAGGAGCCGCGCGCCATGAAGCAGATCACCGCCATCATCAAACCCTTCAAGCTCGACGAGGTCCGCGAGGCGCTGGCCGAGGTGGGCGCCTCGGGCCTGACGGTCACCGAGGTCAAGGGCTTTGGCCGCCAGAAGGGGCACACCGAGCTGTACCGCGGCGCCGAGTACGTCGTCGACTTCCTGCCCAAGGTCAAGGTCGAGGTCGTCGTGAAGGACGACGAGGTGGACCGCTGCATCGACGCCATCCTGAAGGCCGCCAAGACCGGCAAGATCGGCGACGGCAAGATCTTCGTGCAGACCGTCGAGCAGGTCGTGCGCATCCGCACGGGCGAGACGGACGAAGCCGCAGTGTGACGAGCCCCTCGTTGCACGCGCTAAACGCCGCGCAACTGGTCGGTCCCCCGAGGGGACGGCGATGCTCTCGGCATCGAGCCGAGAGCACATCGCCTTAGCGGGTCGGCTTGCGAGCGGCCCGGCGCTCGGCCCGAGAAAGCCTCAGCGCTGCGTCAGGGCCAGCTTCGCTCCCAATGCCACAAAAGTGGCGGCGAAGCTGCGCCGCAGCCAGGCCATCGCGGTCGGGCTGCCAAGCACGCGGTCCCGCATGCGCGCCGCAAAGGCGCCGTAGAGCGCGAACACGCCGAACGTCATCGCCATGAAGATGGCCGACAGCTGCAGCATCGTGGCGGTCGGCGCCCCGTCGTCTGGCGCGATGAACTGCGGCAGGAAGGCCAGGAAGAACATCGACAGCTTGGGGTTGAGCAGGTTCACCAGCACGGCGTGCCGGATGACCTGTCCGTCCGTGCGTTCTTTGCCATCGGGCGTGATCGCCATCGCACCGCGTTCGCGCCACGTCATCCACGCGAGGTACAGCAGATAGGCCACGCCGGCGAACTTGACCGCCTCGAAGGCCAGTGCGCTGGCGTGCAGCAGCGTGGCGAGCCCGGTCACCGCCGCCAACATGTGCGGCACGATGCCCAGCGTGCAGCCCAGCGCCGCGATGACTGCGGTGCGCGTGCCGCTCGCCAGGCCGGTGGCAATGGTCACGGCGGCACCGGTGCCGGGCGACGCGACCACCAGCAGCGATACGGTCAGGAATTCGAGGTTCATGCAAGCGCTCCGAACTGAGGAGCGCACATGCTGCGGCCGGGCGACCGGGGTCGTCTTGAACGAAATTTCAGCGCGGTGCGAACGCGCCGGGCGTCAGGCCGAAGTTGCGCGCGAAGCAGCGGGTCATGTGGCTCTGGTCCGCAAAACCGGCCGCCGCGGCGGCTTCGGCCAAGGGCAGGCCGGTGCGCACGAGGTGCCGAGCCCGTTGCACGCGGCGCTGCAGCACATAAGCGTGCGGCGGCAGCCCGGTCAGCCGCGTGAACGCACGCAGGAATTGGTAGCGGCTCAAACCGGCGTCGGCCGCCAGGCCGGCCAGCGACCGGGCCGATGCGGGGTCGTCGTCGATGCACTCCCTGGCGTGCTGCACGCCGGTGCCGACGGCCACGTCGAGCTTGGCCGGACGGAGCAACTGCGCCACCAAAGCCAACAGTGCCGTGTCGAACCGCAGGGTATCGGGATGCGCCGAACTGGCGTTGAACAGCGCGTGGAATCGCGCGGCCAACGGCGCATCACGGATGACCGGGGCCTGGAACTCGAAGGCCTTGGCAGGCGCGATGTCGGCCGCAGCCTGCATCAGCGTTTGCGGTTCGATGTAGAGCATGCGCCAGCGCCGCCCGCTGGCATCGAAGGGGGTGCCGTCGTGAACCTCGCCGGGGTTGACGGTGATCAGATCGCCCGGCCCGGCTTCCACGACGCCGCGCCCGTTGGCCGACTTCTGTGCGCCCCGCTCGATGAGGCCGATGCCGAACTGGTCGTGCGTGTGGCGGCCAAAGGCCTGGGCGGAGTCGGCCAGCACCACGTCGACGCCGTCGACAGGGCTGGGCAGCAGCGTGAATCCCCGGGGCTTCATGACCCTGACTGTCGCAGGTCAGCGCAGGTGCTGCCAGACGGCCGCGCCCCAGACCCCACCGGCCAGCAGCAGCGACAGCAGCACGGCCGCGCTTGCGATATCTTTGGAGCGCTTGGACAGGTGGTGCAGCTCGAACGACACGCGGTCCACGACGGCCTCGATGGCCGAGTTCAGCAGCTCGACGATGAGGACCAGCAGCAGCGAACCCAGCAACAAAGCGACCTGCACCCAGTCCTGGCCCAGCCAGAAGGCCAGCGGCGTCGCGATGATGACAAGCCAGGTCTCCTGCCGGAATGCGCTCTCGCCGGTGTAGGCGGCCTTGAGGCCGGCCCAGGAGTAGCCGGCGGCATGGATGATGCGGTCCAGGCCGGTGCGGCCCTTGTGCGGGTTGCTCATCGGCGTAGAGGCAGTTGGGTGACCACCCGCGATCCGGCGATCACGTCGTGCAGGAATTGGCGCTGCGGATGCAGCCGCGCGAGCAGCGTGTAGATCGCTATCCAGGCGACCAGTCCTGCCGTCAACAGACCGCCCCGCACGCCGAACAGCCACAGGCTCAGCCCGGGCAGCAGCCACAGCCAGCTCAACACATAGCGTGCAAACGCCCGCGCCATGCCCAGTGGCCGGCCGTGCATGTCGACAACGCGAAGATGCCAGGTCTTCAGCGCCAGCGTCTGACCGGTTCGGGTCCAGAAGTAGAGGAAGTAGGCCGCCGGGACGACGAACGCGAACACATAGCCCGGCGCGCCGAACAACGCGTCCTTCTGACGCGTCAGCACCACGTAGAGGAAGCAGGCGAAGAACAGCACGGCGAACAGCAGCACGCCTTCGTAGATGAAGGCGGCGAAACGCCTCGCCAGGCCCGCGGGCGGGACTGCCGTCGGGGTGGTGGCGCTCATGGACGCGGCGCGGACGCTGCGGGCGTCTTCTTCAGCGGCAGCAGTGTGCGCGGATCCACCAGCCTGGGGTCGACCAATCGGAGTTGCTCGGTCTTCAGGTGCAGAGGCTTGGCCAAGTCCCGCGTGATAAGCACCGTGGTGGCGCCAGGCTTGGCCTGCACCAGGATGCTGGTCACCAACGCCGGCGTCACCAGCGTGGGCGCGGTCGCGGGGGCGTCTGACTTGCGCTGAGCTACTTGCGGCTTGGCGGCCCGTGCCGGTGCTTCGGCCAGGGCCTGGCGGCGGGCTATGGCTTTCTCGGCGAGCGCGCGCCGTTCTTCCGCGGGCAGGGCCTGGTAGGCCTCCCATCGCGCCTGCCGCTGTTCGGGCGTCAATTGTCTGGAAACCTGGAAGCTGATGCGAGCATTCAACCGCTCTGAACCGCTGAGCATCGTCCAGTCGCGAATTCGGTCATGCACACGCTTGATCTCTTCGCCGGACATCGTCGCCAGCGTCGGCGTGGCGCTGAGCCATTTGCTGCGTTGAGTGTCTGAAATTTCGGGCCAATCGCGCTCCAGCGGTGCCAGCAGCGCCTGCTGCTTGGACGACAGTTCGCTCCAGTTGGCGGGCGGCACGCTGAGCGCGCTCGGCGTGATCGGCTTGGTCAACGGCCGGGCTCTGACCTCGATTCGTGGGGACGGCGCGGCAGGCGGGACTGCGCTGGCCGCCGAATCTGGCGGCGGCGCTTCGTCAGTGGTCTGCGCAAAAGCACAAAGCTCTGCTGCGCTGAGCAACAGGGCGAGGGTCAGATGGAAAAAGGCGGGCAGCGTGATCGCGGCTCGGGTCATGCACATCCGGTCATTCTTCCGCATCTCGCAAAAATTCGGAGAAGCCAGGGTCGGTGAACGCCGCGGGAGGCAGGCTGTCGCTTAGCAGTGCGGTGTCCACCTCGGCGGCGGCGGCAATCTGTTCGTTCTCCTGGCCCATCTCCATGAGCATCAGGCCGGCAACCAGCAGCAGCACCGGCAGTGCAGACATCAGCATCGACCAAAGGCCTGCGCCGCCAGGGCGCGACCCGGTAGGACCCATCATCGAGCCGCCATGGCCGCCGAGGGCCAGCGTCGCCCCCACTTGCGCCGTTGCGGGGCTTGCGATAGCAGTTGCCGCCGCGGCCGCGCGGGCCTGAGCCGCACGTGCGAGCGCCTGTTCTCGCCCGAAGCGCAGGCGCTCCGACACGTCATGAGGCAGGGAGGCGCTGCGTTCGGTCAGCGCTGCGCCCACGCCCCGCCCAAAGCGGGCCATGCGAGCGTCCAACTCGTCGGCAGGGGGTGAATACTTCGTTGACTTCATAGCGTGATCCCCTTGGCCTTGAGCGCTTTCGCCAATGCATGAACCGCTCGAGAGCAGTGCGTCTTGACGCTACCCTCCGAGCAACCCATCACGGCAGCGGTCTCGGCTACATCCAGTTCCTCCCAGTAACGCAGCAGGAAGGCTTCCCGTTGACGGGTGGGCAGCTCCTGCACCTGGGCATCGATCTGCTGCAAGATTTGCGCCCGGCTGACCTCGTCGGCCGCGCTCAAGGCGCCCAACGCTCCGTCCTGCGTTTCGAGGATTTCCAGCAGGTCGAAGTCCTCGTCTGCGCTGCCCTCGAAGTCCGACATGTTGGTCATGACCGCATTGCGTGTCTTCTGGCGACGGAAATAGTCCATCGTCGCGTTGGACAAGATGCGCTGGAACAACAGCGGCAACTCGGCCGCCGGGCGGTCGAAATAGTTCTCGGCCAGCTTGATCATGGCGTCCTGCACGATGTCCAGGGCGGCATCGTCGTCGCGGACGAGGTAGGCCGTGCGCTTGAAGGCTCGGCGATCCACGTTGCGCAGGAAGTCGTTGAGTTCTTTGTCTGTGGCCAAGGCTGTCGGCGGTCCGAAGGGCGGCGCGGATTATGGCATTCGCCTCATACGAAGGCTCAGCGATTTTGAGCCGGCATAATGCTGCTTCGCACAAAGAAGTATGGTCTCTCAGTGGCTGCCCGACAGGGGCTCCATCTGTTGACCGCGCAGGTTCCGAATCCGTCTCACGAGGGCGCGAAGAGGGGCACCAAAGGTTTTTCGTTAGAGAAATTCACAGAGGTTCGAAAAATGGACATGTCTGCCGCGGAATTCAAGCGCGCCGCCCTGGCGCAGCCGCAATCCTCCCCCTCCCAATCCTCCACCGCGGAGCTCAATGGCTCCGAGATCCTCGTTCGCTGCCTGCAGGCCGAAGGGGTGCGTCATCTCTGGGGCTACCCCGGTGGCGCGGTGCTCTACATCTACGACGCGCTCTACAAGCAGAACACCATCCAGCACGTGCTGGTGCGGCACGAGCAGGCCGCTGTTCATGCGGCCGACGGCTTTGCCCGCGCCAGCGGTGAAGTCGGCGTGGCGCTGGTCACTTCGGGCCCGGGTGTCACGAATGCCGTGACCGGTATCGCGACCGCCTACATGGACTCGATCCCGATGGTCATCATCACGGGTCAGGTCCCCACGCCGGCGATCGGCCTGGACGCCTTCCAGGAGTGCGACACCGTCGGCATCACGCGCCCCATCGTCAAGCACAACTTCCTCGTGAAGGACGTGCGCGACCTGGCGCTGACGCTGAAGAAGGCCTTCCACATCGCCCGCACCGGTCGCCCCGGCCCGGTCGTCGTGGACATCCCCAAGGATGTGTCGCTGGCCAAGACCACGTTCAGCTACCCGGACCGCGTCGAGATGCGGTCCTACAACCCGGCCAAGAAAGGCCACAGCGGGCAGATCCGCAAGGCTGTGCAGCTGCTGCTGCAGGCCAAGCGCCCCTACATCTACACGGGTGGCGGCGTCATCCTGGGTGAGGCGACGGCCGAGCTGCGCCAGCTGGTGGACCTGCTGGGCTTCCCCTGCACGAACACGCTGATGGGCCTGGGCGCCATGCCCGGCACGGATCCGCGCTTCCTGGGCATGCTGGGCATGCACGGCACCTACGAGGCCAACATGACCATGCAGCACTGCGACGTGCTGCTGGCCGTGGGCGCGCGCTTCGACGACCGCGTCATCGGCAATCCCAAGCACTTCGGTTCGGTGGAGCGCAAGATCATCCACGTCGACATCGACCCGTCGTCGATCTCCAAGCGCGTGCGCGTCGACATCCCCATCGTGGGCGACGTGAAGGACGTGCTGCAGGAGCTGATCGCGCAGCTGAGGGAGATCCAGGCCAAGCCGGATGCCAATGCCGTCAATGCGTGGTGGAGCCAGATCAACGAATGGCGCCGTCGCGACTGCCTCGCGTTCAAGGATTCCACCGAGGTCATCAAGCCGCAGATGGTCGTCGACAAGCTGTGGCAGCTGACCCGCGATCGTGACACCTACATCACGTCGGACGTGGGCCAGCACCAGATGTGGGCCGCGCAGTTCTACAAGTTCGACGAGCCGCGCCGCTGGATCAATTCCGGTGGCCTGGGCACGATGGGCGTGGGCCTGCCGTACGCGATGGGCATCAAGCTGGCCAAGCCGGACGCGGATGTGTTCTGCATCACCGGCGAGGGCAGCATCCAGATGTGCATCCAGGAGCTCTCGACCTGCTTCCAGTACAAGACGCCGGTCAAGATCGTCTCACTGAACAACCGCTACCTGGGCATGGTGCGCCAGTGGCAGGAACTCGACTACGAGGGCCGCTACTCGCACAGCTACATGGATGCGCTGCCGGACTTCGTGAAGCTGGCCGAGGCCTATGGCCACGTGGGTATCCTCGTCGAGAAGCCCAGCGACGTGGAACCCGCGCTGAAGGAAGCCATGCGGCTCAAGGACCGCACGGTGTTCCTGGACATCCGTACCGATCCGACCGAGAACGTCTGGCCCATGGTCAAGGCGGGCAAGGGCATTTCGGAAATGCTGCTCGGGTCGGAAGACCTGTGAGCGTCTGAAGCCGTCGGTCTTTGCGAGGGTTGCCGCCCTCGCCGAGGCCGGTGGCGGATGGCACGAACAGCCGACCTACGCACATCTTCTTTTTCAACGATTCGAACCCGCTGCCAAGGTCCGTCGGTTACCGCCGCCGGCACTGAAGAGCGCGAAGGACGAGATCCCATGAGACACATCATTGCTTTGCTCATCGAGAACGAGCCGGGGGCGCTGTCGCGCGTCGTGGCGCTGTTCTCGGCTCGTGGCTACAACATCGAGAGCCTGACGGTCGCGCCGACCGAGGACGCCTCGCTGTCGCGCATGACCATCGTGACGACGGGCAGCGACGAGATCATCGAGCAGATCACCAAGCACCTGAACCGCCTCATCGAGGTCGTCAAGGTGGTGGATCTGACCGAAGGCAACTACACCGAGCGTGAGCTGATGCTCATCAAGGTGCGTGCCGTCGGCAAGGAGCGCGAAGAGGTCAAGCGCACCGCCGACATCTTCCGTGGCCGCATCATCGATGTGACCGAGAAGACCTACACCATCGAGCTGACCGGCGACGCGGGCAAGCTGGACGCCTTCATCGACGCGATCGACCGCGCGTCCATCCTCGAAACCGTACGCACCGGCGCCAGCGGCATCGGCCGCGGTGAGCGCATCCTGCGCGTCTGATCCGTCTTCACCCCCAACACCACAGTTTTTTCCTGGAGCGACCCATCATGAACGTCTACTACGACAAGGACGCCGATCTCAGCCTCATCAAGGGCAAGAACGTCACCATCATCGGCTACGGCTCACAAGGCCACGCCCACGCGCAGAACCTGAACGACAGCGGGGTGAAGGTCACCGTGGCGCTGCGCCGCGGCGGCGCGTCGTGGTCCAAGGCCGAAGGCGCCGGCCTGAAGGTCGCCGAGATCGCCGAAGCCGTGAAGGCCGCCGACGTGGTCATGATCCTGCTGCCCGACGAACAGATCGCCGACGTCTACAAGAAGGAAGTCGAGCCCAACATCAAGCAAGGCGCCTCGCTGGTCTTCGCGCACGGCTTCAACGTTCACTACGGCCAGGTGCAGCCGCGTGAAGACCTGGACGTCTGGATGGTTGCTCCCAAGGCTCCCGGCCACACCGTGCGCGGCACCTACCGCCAGGGTGGCGGCGTGCCCCACCTGATCGCCGTCTACGCCGACAAGTCCGGCAAGGCCCGCGACCTGGCCCTGAGCTACGCCGCGGCCAACGGCGGCGGCAAGGCCGGCATCATCGAGACAAACTTCCGCGAAGAAACCGAGACCGACCTGTTCGGCGAGCAAGCGGTTCTGTGCGGCGGCGCGGTCGAGCTGATCAAGGCCGGCTTCGAGACGCTGACCGAAGCCGGTTACGCGCCCGAGATGGCCTACTTCGAGTGCCTGCACGAGCTCAAGCTCATCGTGGACCTGATCTACGAAGGCGGCATCGCGAACATGAACTACTCCATCTCGAACAACGCCGAGTACGGTGAGTACGTGACCGGCCCGCGCGTCGTCACGGAAGACACCAAGAACGCGATGCGCCAGTGCCTGAAGGACATCCAGACCGGCGAGTACGCCAAGTCCTTCATTCTGGAGAACAAGGCCGGCGCCCCGACGCTGATCAGCCGCCGCCGCCTGACCGCCGAGCACCCCATCGAGCAGGTCGGCGAGAAGCTGCGCGCGATGATGCCCTGGATCAAGGCCAACAAGCTGGTCGACAAGTCCAAGAACTAAATCGTCGCCTCGCGATGAAAGGCCGGTGCCGCAAGGTGCCGGCCTTTTGCTTTGTGAGCGCTGAGCTATCCTGCCGCCCATGACTCCCGACCCCATCGACGACGACGAGCCCAGCATCGTCGTGCGTCCCCGCCGAAAAGGCATCTACGCACTGCCGAACGCGATCACGCTCGGTGCGCTGTTCAGCGCCTTCTACGCCATCGTCATGGCCATGAACGGCCGCTTCGAGGTGGCCTGCGTGGCCATCTTCGCCGCCGCCATCCTCGACAGCCTGGATGGGCGCGTCGCGCGCATGACCAACACCCAGTCGGCGTTCGGCGAGCAGATGGACAGCCTGTCCGACATGGTAGCCTTCGGCGCCGCGCCGGCCCTGATCGTCTACATGTGGGCGCTGAAGGACATGGGCAAGCCGGGCTGGATCCCGGCCTTCGTCTACATCGCGGGCGCCGCGCTGCGGCTGGCGCGCTTCAACGTCAACATCGGCGTGGTCGACAAGCGCTACTTCCAGGGCCTGCCCAGCCCGGCCGCTGCGGCGCTGGTCATGGGGCTGATCTGGGCGGTGGTCGACCAGCCTGGATATCAGGGCCTGACGGCCGACAGCTGGGTCGCCTGGGTGGCCTACGGCGTGACCTTGTTCGCCGGGCTTTCGATGGTCACGAATGCGCCCTTCTACAGCTTCAAAGTCTTCGACCGCCGGCGCAGCGTGCCCTTCATCGTGCTGGTCGTCATCATGCTGGGCATCGGGCTGGCCGCACTCGATCCGCCCCGGGTGTTGTTCGGGCTCTTTTGCGTCTACGGGCTGTCCGGCTATGTCATCTACGGCTGGCGCAAGGCCAAGGGCAAGCCGGTCAGCGTGATCTCCACGAGCACCGACGAGCCCGATGAAAGAGGCTTGCATCAATAGCCTTACGTGTTAGATTCCCGACCCATGAGCCGCGCCACGCGAATTCGCCTGCTACTAGTCCTAGAGGAACCACGGGTTCGCTAGTCAGCCACGCCTATACGCTCATCTGACCCCAACGGCCCGTATGCAACCGCAGCGGGCCGTTCGTGTTTTCCAAGGCTGCCGGTTGCGCCCCACCCACCCCGGATGGAACAACCATGTTGAAGCAACCGCAGCAAAAGTACCGCCCCTTCGCCCCGATCGCATTGCCGGACCGCACCTGGCCCGATGCCGTGCTGATCCGTGCGCCGATCTGGCTGAGCACCGACCTGCGCGACGGCAACCAGGCGCTGATCGAGCCCATGGACATCGCCCGCAAGCTGCGCATGTTCCAGCAACTGGTGAAGATCGGCTTCAAGGAGATCGAGGTCGGCTTCCCGTCGGCATCGCAGACCGAGTTCGATTTCGTGCGCCTGCTGATCGACGGCGGCCACATCCCCGACGACGTGACCATCCAGGTGCTGACGCAGGCGCGCTCGCACCTCATCGAGCGCACCTTCGAATCGCTGGACGGCGCCAAGCGCGTCATCGTGCACGTCTACAACGCGGTCGCGCCCATCATGCGCCGCGTCGTGCTGGGGCAGGACGAGGACGGCATCGTCGAGCTGGCCGCGTCGCATGCGCGCCAGATCAAGGAGCTGGCCGCCGCGCGGCCGGGCACGGACTGGCGCTTCGAGTACTCGCCCGAGATGTTCTCCGGCACCGAGCTGGCCTTCAGCAAGCGCGTGGTCGACGCGGTGACGGCCGTGTGGGCCCCGACGCCCGAGCGCAAGTGCATCATCAACCTGCCGTCCACCGTCGAGCACAGCACGCCCAACATCTTCGCGGACATGATCGAGTGGATGCACCGCCACCTCGAGCGTCGCGAGTCCATCGTGCTGTCCGTGCACCCGCACAACGACCGCGGCACGGGCACGGCGGCCGGCGAGCTGGCGCTGATGGCGGGCGCCGACCGCGTCGAGGGCTGTCTGTTCGGCAATGGCGAGCGCACCGGGAACGTGGACCTCGTCAACATCGCGCTGAACCTCTACACGCAGGGCGTGGACCCGCAGCTGGACTTCTCCGACATCGACGACGTGCGCCGCTGCGTCGAGCACTGCACGCAGATCCCCGTGCACCCGCGCCACCCCTATGTGGGCGACCTGGTCTACACGTCCTTCTCCGGCTCGCACCAGGATGCGATCAAGAAAGCCTTCGCCGCACGCAAGGATGGCGACATCTGGGACATGCCCTACCTGCCCGTGGACCCCAAGGACCTGGGCCGCAGCTACGACGCGGTCATCCGCGTGAACAGCCAGTCCGGCAAGGGCGGCATCGCCTATCTGCTGGAGGCCGAGTACGGCCTGGAGCTGCCGCGCCGCCTGCAGATCGAGTTCAGCCAGGTCGTGCAGCGCGTCATGGATGACGCCGGCAAGGAGCTGACCGCGGCCGACATCCATGCCATCTTCGAGCGCGAGTACGGCATCGGCGACGCCGCGGCCTCCGTCGTGCAGCCGCAGATGACCGAGGTGGCGGGCGGCGCGATGCGGCTGTCGGCCGAGGTCGTGCTGGGCGGCTGGATGGGCCATGTGCAGGGCGAAGGCAACGGCCCCATCGATGCGTTCGTCAACGCGCTGTCCACCCGTCTGGGCCAGGATGTCCGCGTGCTGGACTATCACGAGCACGCCATTGGCAGCGGCGCCGATGCGCGCGCCGTCGCCTATCTGGAGATCCGCGTCGGCGACGTGACTCGCCACGGCGTGGGCATTGATGGCAGCATCGTGCGTGCGTCCATGCAGGCCATCCTGTCCGGCCTGTCGCGTGCACCGGTGGCGGTGCCGCAGGTGCGCGAGGAGAACGTCCGATGACCGACAAGCTCATCATCTTCGACACGACGCTGCGCGACGGTGAGCAATCGCCCGGCGCCTCCATGACGCGCGAAGAGAAGCTGCGCATCGCGCGCCAGCTGGAGCGCATGAAGGTGGATGTCATCGAGGCCGGCTTCGCGGCTGCCAGCAACGGCGACTTCGAGGCCGTGAAATCCATCGCGGCCGCGGTGAAGGACAGCACGGTCTGCTCGCTGGCCCGCGCCAACGACCGCGACATCGCCCGCGCCGCCGAGGCGCTGGCCGGTGCCAACAGCGCCCGCATCCACACCTTCATCGCGACCAGCGAACTCCACATGGAGAAGAAGCTGCGCATGACGCGCGAGCAGGTGCTGGAGCAGGCCACGCTGTCGGTGCGCTTCGCGCGCAATCTGTGCGGCGACATCGAGTTCTCGCCGGAAGACGGCTACCGCTCCGACATCGACTTCCTCGCCCGCGTCTGCGAGAGCGTCATCCGGGAAGGCGCCGGCACCATCAACATCCCCGACACCGTGGGCTATGCCATTCCTGAGCTGTACGGCGACTTCATCCGCCGTCTGCGCGAGAAGGTGCCCAACAGCGACAAGGCCGTCTGGAGCGTGCACTGCCACAACGACCTGGGCATGGCGGTGGCCAATTCGCTGGCCGGCGTGAAGCTGGGTGGCGCGCGGCAGATCGAATGCACGATCAACGGCCTGGGCGAGCGCGCGGGCAATTGTTCGCTCGAAGAAGTCGTCATGGCCGTGCGCACGCGGCGCGACTACTTCGGTCTGGATGTGGGCATCGACGCGTCGCAGATCGTGCCGGCCTCCAAGCTGGTGTCGCAGACCACCGGTTTCGTCGTGCAGCCCAACAAGGCCGTCGTCGGCGCCAACGCGTTCGCGCATGCCAGCGGCATCCACCAGGACGGCGTGCTGAAGGCGCGCGACACCTACGAGATCATGCGCGCCGAGGACGTGGGCTGGGCCGCCAACAAGATCGTGCTGGGCAAGCTGTCGGGCCGCAACGCGTTCAAGCAGCGCCTGCAGGAACTGGGCATCGAGCTGGAGAGCGAGGCCGAGATCAACGCCGCCTTCCAGCGCTTCAAGGACCTGGCCGACCGCAAGAACGAGATCTTCGACGAGGACATCATCGCGCTGGTCATGGACGAGTCCGTCACGGCCGAGCACGAGCACTTCCGGCTGCTGTCGCTGGCGCAGCGCAGCGAGACCGGCGAGCGGCCGCATGCGGCCATCGTGTTCGCGATGGGCCACCAGGAGCACCGGGCCGAGAGCGACGGCAACGGCCCCGTAGACGCGACGCTGCGCGCCATCGAGACGGTCGTCGAATCGGGGGCCGAGATGTTGCTGTACTCGGTCAATGCCATCACCGGCGGAAGCACCGAATCGCAGGGCGAGGTGACCGTGCGGCTGCAGCACGCCGGCCGCGTGGTCAACGGCGTGGGCGCCGATCCCGACATCGTCGTGGCGTCCGCCAAGGCCTACCTCTCCGCGCTGAACAAGCTGCAGAGCAAGGCGGAGCGCGTCGCCGCCCAGGGCTAGCACGAAGTCCGGCGCTTCCCAGGTAACGGCCGTGATGGGAATCACGGCCGTTACTTTCATGGCCCCGCCTGGCGTCAGGCAATCCCCGTCGGCGTGGAATCTGGCGCGCAAACACCCCGGTCCTCTTGCTTCGGGGCGGGGCGTCCACCCGCAGAATGCCGTCCAAGGTGACCTGCAGGCAGCGTGCGGAGTCGCCACCGCGGTTGAGGGCTGACCCTGATACCGCATGCAGTTCAGCCCAGGCCTACTTGCAAGCGTTTGTTTCCGCTGCAGAACGACAGAGCCCACTCGTGGCACCGTTCGTGTCCTCAGAGGTTTTCAGCCAAAGAGTTCACTTGAGGTATTGCGCTTAAGTTCTTATCTTGTCAGTGTTTTTGGCGTCACGTACACTGCCGCCTTGCTGTTGGGGACCCCGTTGAAGACTTCACTCGTTGCCGCACTCCTGAGCCTGGCCCTGTTGCCCGTCCTGAGCACCGCCGAGGCCGCCGCCACCCCAGCCAAATCCGTCAAGTCTGCGAAGGCCAGCAAGGCCAAGGCTGCTGCCGTCCAGACCCGCAAGGTCAAGTCCGTCGTGCTGCGCAAGCAGGCGCCGGTCGTGCGCGCGGTGCCCACTTTTGGCCAGGTCGCCGGCCTGCACGATGTCGATGACCCGCTGGCGCTGCGCTCCAGCGTGGCCTATGTGCTGGACCAGGACACCAACGAGGTGTTGTTCTCCAAGAACCCTCAGGCCGTGCTACCCATCGCCTCCATTACCAAGCTGATGACGGCGCTGGTGGTCGTCGAGTCCGGCCTGTCCATGGACGAGAAGCTGACGGTCACCGACGAGGACAAGGACACCGAGAAGAACACCGGCTCGCGCCTGGCCTTCGGCACGTCGCTGACCCGCGGCGAGATGCTGCATCTGGCGCTGATGGCCAGCGAGAACCGCGCCGCCCATGCGCTGGGCCGCCACTATCCCGGTGGCATGAACGCTTTTGTCGCCGCCATGAACGCCAAGGCACAGAGCCTGGGCATGGCCGACACGCACTATGTCGAACCCACCGGCCTGTCCAGCCGCAACCAGAGCAGCGCCAAGGACCTGGCCCTGCTGGTGAACGCCAGCAGCCAGGTGCCGCTGCTGCGTGACCTGTCCACATCGCGCGAGACCCGTGTGGCGCTGGGCAAGCGCCAGGTGCAGTTCCGCTCCACCAACGGCCTGTTGTCCAACCCGATGTGGGACATCGGCCTGCAGAAGACCGGCTTCATCAACGAAGCCGGCAAGTGCCTGGTCATGCAGGCCAGCATGGCCGGCCGCAAGCTCATCATGGTGTTCCTGGATTCCAGCGGCAAGGCGTCGCGGATCGCGGACGCCGAGCGCATGCGCAAATGGCTGGCATCCCTGCCGGGCGGTGGCGAGGCGGCGGTGGCGGCCAAGCTCTGATCCCGCACCTCTCCAAGCAAAAAGCGGCGCCTCGGCGCCGCTTTTGCGTTGTGGGGCACGCGTCAGGCGCGGTGGCCTAGCGCCGTCGAGATCTGCACGGCGGTTTCCTTCAGCCGCACGACCCAGCCTTCCTCCAGCCGGTCGGCCGGTGCCGAGATGGACAGGCCGGCCACCAGCTTGGCCTGGTCGTCGTAGATGCCGGCGGCCATGCAGCGCACGCCCAGCTCCAGCTCCTCGTCGTCGCGAGCGATGCCGCGCTGGCGCACCATGGCCAGCTCGCGCTCCAGCGCGCCGATGTCGGTCAGGCTGTTGCGCGTGTGGCCGGCCAGGCCGGTGCGGGTTGCGTAGGCACGCACGCGCGGGCTGTCGTCGCTGGCCAGGAACAGCTTGCCCACCGACGTCAGGTGCAGCGGTGCCCGGCCGCCCACGGCGCGCACGACCTGCATGCCCGAACGCTCGGAGTAGGTGCGCTCGATGTAGACGATCTCGTCGCCCTGGCGTACCGACAGGTTGACCGGCTGGTGGGTGAACTTGTGCAGTTCACGCATGGCCGGCAGTGCGGCGTCGCGCACATCCAGCCGCGCCTTGACCAGATTGCCCAGCTCCAGCAGCCGCATGCCCAGCCGGTAGCTGCCCGCTTCGGGTCTGTCCACGAAACGACCCAGGGTCAGGTCGTTCAGAATGCGGTGCGCCGTCGAGGGATGAAGGCCGGTGGTCTCGGAGAGCGCCTTCAGCGACACCGGATCCTGGTGGCTGGCCAGCACGTCCAGCAGCGCGAACATGCGCTCCAGCACCTGGATCGCCGGGGTTTGCGCCTCTTTGGATTTCATGGGCGGCATTGTGGGGGAGATTGGTGGTGTTTTGTATGGCGAAAGCGGTGTTCAGGAAGTGGCAGGCGCTGGGGCTGGTGCTGCTGGCGCTGGGGGCCAGCGCTGCGGAGCCGGTGGCCGAGGCGCGCTGGGGGCGCGGCCCCAAGCTGTATGGCCGCATCACGGCGAATGAGCTGGGCCTGGTCATCAACACCGCCGACCCCTACTCGGTGGCCGTGGGCGAGTACTACGCGAAGCGACGCGGCATCCCGGCCGCTCAGGTCGTGCGCGTGCAACTGCCGCTGCGCAGCAGCCTGACGCGTGACGAGTTCCAGGCGCTGGACCAGACCCTGCGCAGCCAGATGCCGGAGAACGTCAATGGCCTGGCGCTGGCCTGGGTGCAGCCCTATGCCGTGGATTGCAACTCGCTGACCAGCGCGCTGGGCATGGGGCTGCAGCCCAACGTCTGCAGCAACAGCTGCGCCGCGACGCGGCCCAGCCCCTACCTGAGTTATTTCGGCGCGCGGCCCTGGATCGTGCTGGGCCTGCGCCCGACCATGCAGCTGGCGGCCCGCTCGGTGCCGGCGGCCATGGCGATGATCGAGCGTGGCATCGCGTCGGACCACACGCTGGCGGCCGGTGCCGCCGAGCCCGCGCTGGCCTGGCTGGCGGCCACGCCGGACGCCAGCCGCAATGTGCGCGAGCGCCTGTTCCCGCCGGCTGGCCCCGTGCCGGGCGTGGCCGGCCTGGAGGTGCGGCGCGTGCGCAGCGAGGCCTTGCCGGTCATCCGCCGCACGCTGGTCTACCAGACCGGCCTGGCCCGCGTGCCGGCGCCGTTGGGCAACGAATGGCTGCCCGGCGCTTTGGCCGACCACCTGACCTCGTTCGGCGGCTTGCTCGACAAGCCGGTCGGCGAGGGCCAGATGAACATCCTGGACTGGATAGACGCCGGGGCGACCGCGAGCTACGGCACCGTCAGCGAGCCCTGCAACCACCTGCAGAAGTTCCCGCACCCGCAGGTGCTGATCCAGGCCTATGCGCAGGGCGTCAGCGCGCTGGAGGCTTATTGGCACAGCGTGGGCTGGCCGGCGCAGGGCGTTTTCGTCGGCGAGCCGCTGGCGGCGCCGTTCGCGGCCCTGCCTCAGCCCGCCGCGTCGGCCAGCACGCCCTGAGCGGCCGCCTGGCCCGCGCGCACGGCGCCTTCCAGCGTGGCGGGGTAGGGGCCTGCGATGTAGTCGCCCGCGGCCCACAGGCCCGGCGCGACGCGTGCCGGGGGCCGCGCGAGGCCGGGTGTGCAGGCGAAGGTGGCGCGTTTCTCGGTGAGCATGCGATCGATGACCGGCGGCGTGGCCCAGCGCAGCTCGCGGGTGGCCTGCGCCAACACGGCCTCGTCACAACCGCCGCTGGCCACCCAGGGCGCCGCGCCGCTGACGACGAAGGCGAAGCGGCCCGGCGCGCCGCCCAGTTGGCCCAGGTCGAAGACGAACTGTGCCGGCGCCTCCGGGCCGTCGCGCAGCGCCAGCATGGGGGCCGGCAGCACCGTGCCCGGGCTGTGCAGGTAGACGGTGATGATGGGTTCGAAGCGCAGCGCCTGCGCGGTGGCGCTCCAGTCCGGCGCGATGGACGCTGCCAGGCGCGTAGCCTCGACGCTGCTGCAGGCCAGCACGATGCCGTCGAAAGCTTCGCCATCAACACGCCAGCCGGCCTCCAGTTGCTGCACGCGCCGGCCCAGTCGCAGCCGCTCGCCCAGCCACGCTGCCGCGGGCGTCGCCAGCAGTTCCGACAGCGGCCGGCGCGGCAGCAGCAGGTCGGCACTGCCGGCGCCGCTGAACAGTGCGTCCTTCAGCACGCGCAGGAAGACTTGCGCGCTGGCCCGCGGCGCGGGCGTGTTCAGCGCGGCCACGCACAGCGGCTCGACCAGATCGCGCTTTACGGCATCCGGCAGGCCGGCACACAGTTCGGCGACGCTGAGCTGGGCGTCGCAGCGGAAGCCGCGTGCGAGCCAGCCACCAGCCGCCGCGAGCAGGCCCAGCCTGGCGCTCAGTGGCCAGCCACGATGCGCCAGCACGCCACACGTGAAGGCCACCAGCGGCGGCCCCGGTGGCAGGTGCAGGCCCGGCTCGCCGGGGTAGGGCAGGGCCAGCGGCAGGCGCTTCAGCGCGGCCTCCGGGTCCACGCCGAGACGGCGCATCAGCGCGAGGCTGTCGCGGTAGGCGCCGATGAGGATGTGCTGGCCGTTGTCGTACGGCGGGTCGCCAGCCACGCTGCGTGCCCGGCCGCCCGGCTGCGGCGCCATCTCGAAGACGGCGATGTCATGGCCCGCATCGGCCAGCGTGACGGCTGCAGCAATGCCAGCCCAACCGCCGCCAACAACGGCTGTTTTCACGACCGATCGACTCCCACGGAACCGGCTTTGCCGGGCCGTCGGGAGTGCCCCCTTGAGAGGGCCGGCGAAGCCGGTAGGGGGTGGGCCATTACGGGCGCCAGTTGGTCTTCATGGCAATCCAGAGCTTGCGCACCGGTGTCAATGCGATGCGCTGGTGCAGCACCTGGAAGTCCTCGCGCTCGATCTCCACCAGCAGCGCTCGGTAGATGTTGGCCATCATCAGGCCTGGCTTCTGCGGCACGCGATCGGCTTCGGGCAGCAGCGCGACGGCCTCGTCGTAGAGCCGGTGCGCGCGCTCGGCCTGGAACTTCATCAGCGCCGTGAAGCGCTCCGAGTAGCCCCAGGGCTTGCTGCGCAGCAGGATCTCGTTGGCCTTGACGCCGAACTGCTGCAGCTCGTTCACCGGCAGGTAGATGCGGCCGCGGCGCGCGTCGTCGCCGACGTCGCGAATGATGTTGGTCAGCTGCATGGCCTGGCCCAGCTTGTGGGCATATTCCACCGTCTGCGGCTGCGTGCGGCCGAAGATGGCGCTGGCCACCTCGCCCACCACGCCGGCCACCAGGTGGCAGTAGCGCTGCAGGCCGGCGAAGTCCAGATAGCGCGTCTGCTGCAGATCCATCTCGCAGCCTTCGATGACGGCGTTCAGGTGATCCAGTCGGATGTCGTAGGGGGCCGTGTGCGGCATCAGCGCCTTCATCACCGGGTGCGTCGGCTGGCCGGCGAAGGCGCTGGCGGCCTCCTTGCGCCACCAGGCCAGCTTGGTCGCGGCGACGCCGGCGTCCTGGGTCTCGTCGACGACGTCGTCCACCTCGCGGCAGAACGCGTAGAAGGCCGTGATGGCGGCGCGCCGCGGCGGCGGCAGGAACAGGAAGGCGTAATAGAAGCTCGAGCCGCTGGCAGCGGCCTTCTGCTGGACGTATTGCTCGGGGGTCATGATGTGGCGCGCATTGTCAGCGCGCGCCAGGCCAGCCGTGGGAAGTCCGGTACCCCGACCGAGGGGCGGTGCAGCAGGCTGTCGTGATGACGCGCCGCGATCTTGTCCAGGATGGCCAGTCCGCCCTGGACGACAAAGCGCAGTTCCCAGCCGGCGCGGCCCGGCAGCGTCAGTGCCAGCGGGGCGCCTTCCAGCATCAATTGACGGGCCCAGCCGCAGAGGTCGGCGATCAGCGCCCGTGCGGGCGGGCTGTCGCGGCAGGCCAGCACGTCTTCGGCCGCCACGCCGTGGCGGTCCAGGTCGGCCTGCGGCACGTAGAGCCGGCCATTGGGGCCGTCGCGGCTGAAGTCCTGCCAGAAGTTGATCAGTTGCAGCGCCGAGCAGATGGCGTCAGAGCGGCGCAGCGAGGTCGCGTCGTCCACGCCATACAGGCCCAGCAGCAAGCGCCCCACCGGGTTGGCAGAGCGGCGGCAGTAGTCCAGCAGATGGGCGCGGTCGCGGTAGCGGGGCGGGGTCAGGTCCTGCTCGAACGCATCCAGCAGGTCGTGCAGCAGCGCAGGCTGCAGCCGGTGCATCTCGCGGCCCAGCGGCGTGAACACGGCGGTCCAGCGTGGCGACGGCTGCATGCCGACAACGGCGGCTGCCAGGTCGGCGCGGTAGTCGTGCAAGGCCTGCACCCGTTGCGCGGTCGTGGCGTCGCCCTCGTCGGCGAGGTCGTCGGCCGTGCGGGCGAAGTGGTAGATCGCGACGACGGCCGGGCGCAAGGCCGGCGGGCACAGCATGGACGCAACGGGGAAGTTCTCGTAATGGTCGACGCTCAAGCTATTTCTCAAGTTCCGCTTGCAAAGGCCCGATGTTCCAGCGAAATTCAGCGAGGTTTGACAGCTGTTGCAGGGCCTGAATACATTACTGACCCGCTGGTCATTAATTCTGCGGCCAGCCGTTCCCTTTCTGCCGAGGTCTGCATGCCCCATTTCTCGCGTCTCAAGCTGCCCTTGCTGTGCACGGCACTGCTGACGGTCCTGTTGACGGCATGCGGCAAGCAGTCCGCCGCCCCCGAGCCCGAGCGCGCCGTGCGGACGCAACTCGTCAACGCTGGCACGGCCAGCGCCTCCCATGAGTATGCGGCCGAGGTGAAGGCGCGGGTCGAATCAAGGCTGTCCTTCCGCGTGCCGGGCAAGCTGCTGGTGCGTTCGGTGAACCTGGGCGATTCGGTCAAGGCAGGCCAGGCACTGGCGCGCATCGATGCCCAGGACCTGAAGCTGGCCGAAGCCGCCGCCACCGCAGGCGTGGCCGCCGCACGCACCAACCGGGACCAGGCCGGTGCCGACTACAAGCGCTTCGTGGACCTGCAGCGCCAGGGCTTCATCAGTGCGGCCGAGCTGGAGCGGCGCGATTCGGTGTTCAAGGCCGCGCAGGCGCAGTTGGAGCAGGCCAAGGCCCAGGCCGACGTGCAGGGCAACCAGGCGGGCTATGCCCAGCTCGTCGCCGATGGCGCGGGCGTGGTGACCGGCGTGGATGCCGAGCCGGGCCAGGTGCTGGCGGCCGGCACACCGGTGGTGCGCGTGGCGCTGGATGGCCCCCGCGACATCGTCTTCGCCGTGCCGGAGGACAAGATCGCTCAGGTGAAGCTCGCTGCCGCGCAGCCGGGCGCGTTGAAGGTGCGGCTGTGGGGCAGCACCGAGACGGCGCCGCTGAAGCTGCGTGAAGTGGCGGCCGCGGCAGACCCGGTCACGCGCACCTTCCTCATCAAGGCCGATGCCGGCAAGCTGGACGTGAAGCTGGGCCAGAGCGCCACCGTGGTGCTGGAGCTGCCGCCGGTGCCGGGCGTCGTGAAGCTGCCGCTGTCGGCGGTGTTGCAGCAGGCCGGTAAGACCTCCGTGTGGGTGCTGGATCCGGCATCGATGACCGTCAAGCCGGTGCCGGTGCAGGTGGGTGGCGCCGATGGCAACGAGGTCGTCATCGCCGGTGGCCTGGCGGCCGGCCAGGAGGTGGTGGTGGCCGGGGTGCATGTGCTGAACCCAGGGCAGAAGGTCAAGCGCTACGTGCCGCCGCGCACGACGGCCGCGCCCGCCGCTCCGGCAGCTCCTGCGGCCTCACGCTGAGCCGGGGCCGCGCATGAACATTCCGCCGAACAAGGCCTCGCTGGCCGAAGGCTTCAACGTCTCGCGCTGGGCGCTGGAGCACCCGGCGCTGACGCGCTATTTGATGGTCGTGCTGATGGTGATGGGCTTCGCGGCCTATTTTCAGCTGGGCCAGGACGAGGACCCGCCGTTCACCTTCCGCGCCATGGTCATCCAGGCCTTCTGGCCGGGCGCCACGGCGCAGCAGATGGCCGACCAGGTCACCGACAAGATCGAGAAGACGCTGCAGGAGGTGAACCATGCGGACAAGATCCGTTCGTACACCAAGCCCGGCGAGTCCCTGACGGTCTTCCAGCTGAAGGACAACACGCCGCCCAAGGAGGTGCCCGACCTCTGGTACCAGGTGCGCAAGAAGATCGGTGACATGCGCTCCACGCTGCCGCAAGGCGTGCTGGGGCCGGTGTTCAACGACGAGTTCGGTGACGTTTACGGTTCCATCTACGCGCTGTCTGCCGACGGCTTCACGCGCGAGGAGCTGCGCGAGCATGCCGATCGCGTGCGCCAGGCCCTGCTGCAGGTCAAGGACGTGGCCAAGGTGGAGATCTTCGGCATCCAGCCCGAGAAGCTCTTCATCGAGGTTTCGCAGAAGCGCCTGGCCCAGATGGGCCTGGACTTCAGCCAGGTGCTCAACCAGATCGGCGCGCAGAACGCGGTTGAAGGCGCCGGCCTGCTGAACGCCGGCAGCGCCAACTTCCAGGTGCGCGTGCAAGGTCAGTTCAGCTCGCCGCAGGCGCTGGCCGACGTGCCCATCCGCGCGGTGAACCCGCAAACCGGTGTGGCCAGCCAGTTCCGCCTGGGTGACATCGCCGAGATCAAGCGTGCCTACGTCGATCCGCCGGCCACGAAGGTGCGGCACCAGGGCAAGGAAGTGCTGGCACTGGGCGTGTCCATGGCCAAGGGTGGCGACATCATCGCGATGGGCAAGGCACTCGGCGTGACGTTGAAGGCCATAGAGCGCGACTTGCCGGCTGGCGTGCAGCTGGAACAGGTGCAGGACCAGCCCAAGGCCGTGTCGACGTCGGTGGGCGAGTTCGTTCGCGTGCTCATCGAGGCCGTGGTCATCGTGCTGGCGGTCAGCTTCATTTCGCTGGGCCTGCACACGCGGCCGCTGCGCATCGACGTGTGGCCGGGGCTGGTGGTGGCCATCACCATTCCGCTGGTGCTGGCGATCACGTTCGTGACGATGTTCTATTGGGGCGTGGGCCTGCACAAGATCTCGCTGGGCTCGCTGATCATCGCGCTGGGGCTGCTGGTGGACGACGCCATCATTGCCGTCGAGATGATGGTGCGCAAGCTCGAAGAGGGCTACGACAAGATGCACGCGGCCACCTACGCCTACGACGCGACGGCCATGCCCATGCTGACCGGCACGCTGATCACGGCGGTGGGCTTTCTGCCCATCGGCCTGGCCAAGTCCACCGTGGGTGAGTACACCTTCGCGATCTTTGCCGTCACGGCCGCGTCGCTGGTCATTTCCTGGGTGGTGTCGGTCTATTTCGTGCCCTACTTGGGCGCGCTGCTGCTGAAGGCCAAGCCAGCCGCCGACGGCGAGGTGCACGAGCTGTTCGACACGCCGTTCTACAACCGCTTCCGCGGCATGGTGCGCTGGTGCGTGGAGAACCGCTGGAAGACCATCGCCATCACGGGGCTGGTCTTCGTGCTGGGTCTGCTGGGCATGGGCAAGGTGCAGCAGCAGTTCTTCCCGGATTCCAGCCGGCCCGAGGTCCTGGTGGACCTGTGGCTGCCCGAGGGTTCGACGATGCAGGAGACCGAGGCGCTGGCCAAGCGCTTCGAGGCCCGCATGCTGAAGGAAGAGGGCATCGCGACGGTGACGGGCTGGGTCGGCTCCGGCGTGCCGCGCTTCTACCTGCCGCTGGACCAGATCTTTCCGCAGGTCAACGTCACGCAGTACATCCTGCTGCCCAAGGGCCTGACCGAGCGCGAAGAGCTGAGGCAGCGCCTGCCGCAGGTGTTGGCCGAAGAGTTCCCTGAGGCGCGCGGCCGCGTGAAGCTGCTGCCCAACGGCCCGCCGGTGCCTTACCCGGTGCAGTTCCGCGTGACCGGTGCCGATCCCAAGGTCGTGCGCGACTGGGCCGACAAGGCCAAGGACATCCTGCGCGCCAACGCCGACATGCGCGGCGTCAACGACAACTGGAACGAGAACGTCAAGATCCTGCGCCTGCACGTGGACCAGGACAAGGCGCGCGCGCTGGGCGTGACCAGCCAGAGCCTGGCGCAGGCGTCGCGCACGCTGCTGTCGGGCACCGTGGTCGGCCAGTACCGTGAGGCCGACAAGCTCATCGACATCGTGCTGCGCCAGCCGCTGAATGAGCGTGCCGTCATCACCGACCTGGCCAACGCCAACCTGCCGACCACGTCGGGACGCACCATCCCGATGACGCAGATCGCCAAGGTCCAGTTCGACTGGGAGCCGGGCGTCATGTGGCGCGAGGGCCGCAACTACGCGGTGACCGTGCAGGGCGATGTCGCCGAAGGTCTGCAGGGCGCCACCGTCACCAAGGCCGTCTGGCCCAAGCTGGACGAGTTGCAGAAGCAGATGCCGACCGGCTACCGCATCGAGATCGCCGGTGCCGTGGAGGAAAGCAGCAAGGGCCAGGGCTCCATCGCGGCCGGCGTGCCCATCATGCTGTTCATCACCTTCACGCTGCTGATGCTGCAGCTGCAGAGCTTCAGCCGCGCGATGCTGGTGTTCTTGACCGGTCCGCTGGGTATTGCCGGCGTTGCGATGGCGTTGCTGCTGCTGAACCGGCCGTTCGGCTTCGTCGCGCTGCTGGGCGTCATCGCGCTGATGGGCATGATCATGCGCAACTCGGTCATCCTCATCGACCAGATCGAGCAGGATCGCGCCCGCGGCGTCCCCGACTGGTCGGCCATCGTCGAATCGGCCGTGCGGCGCTTCCGCCCCATCGTGCTGACGGCCGCAGCGGCGGTGCTGGCCATGATCCCGCTGTCGCGCAGCGTGTTCTGGGGCCCGATGGCGGTGGCCATCATGGGCGGCCTCATCGTCGCCACCGTGCTGACGCTGCTGGCGCTGCCGGCGATGTACGCCGCTTGGTTCCGCGTGATGCGCCCGCAAGAGGAAGAAAACAGCCGCTTGCACAGCGAACTGCCGGCTCAGCCGTAACAGCGCGACTAGGGTTTTGCCGCCCCGTACGCGGGGGCGGCGGCCAAAGCGCGCGGCATCGCTACAATCGCCGGTTTGCCGAATCGCCTACGGGGCTGCCCTTCTTGAGCAGCCCAACCAGAACATCCCGTTGCGCGGGTGGCGAAATTGGTAGACGCACCAGGTTTAGGTCCTGACGCCTTCACGGGCGTGCCGGTTCGAGTCCGGCCCCGCGCACCACTGTCATCAACTGTTCCCGAGTCCATCATGGCCGTCACCGTCGAAACCCTCGAAAAGCTGGAACGCCGCATCACCCTGCACGTGGCGGCCGCTGACATCAACAGCGAAGTCGAAGCCCGTCTGAAGAAGCTGGCCCGTACCGTCAAGGCCGACGGCTTCCGTCCCGGCAAGGTGCCGATGAATGTCGTGGCCCAGCGCTACGGCTACTCGGTGCAGTACGAAGTCGTCAACGACAAGCTCGGCGCCGCCTTCAACACCGCCGCCAACGAAGCCCAGCTGCGCGTGGCCGGCATGCCCCGCATCGAGCAGAAGAACGAAGCGCCCGAAGGCCAGAT
Organism: Roseateles asaccharophilus; assembly: GCF_031458115.1. Taxonomy (GTDB): domain Bacteria; phylum Pseudomonadota; class Gammaproteobacteria; order Burkholderiales; family Burkholderiaceae_C; genus Pelomonas; species Pelomonas asaccharophilus_A. The sequence goes on from NZ_JAVDXV010000001.1 coordinate 624,859, forward strand.
GGCTTTCGACGCGACCTTCGAGGTCTACCCCGAGGTCAAGATCAACGATCTGGCCACTGCTGAGGTCGAGCGCGTCTCCAGCGACGTGACCGACGAAGCCATCGACAAGACCGTCGAGATCCTGCGCAAGCAGCGCCGCAGCTTCGCCCAGCGCGCCGCTGCCGATGTGGCCGCCGTGGGCGACCGCGTCACCATCGACTTCGAAGGCAAGATCGACGGCGAGCCCTTCCAGGGCGGCAAGGCCGAAGGCTTCCAGTTCCTGATCGGCGAAGGCCAGATGCTGGAGCAGTTCGACGCTGCCGTGCGTGGCATGAAGGCCGGCGAGAGCAAGACCTTCCCGCTGCAGTTCCCCGAGGACTACCACGGCAAGGACGTGGCCGGCAAGGAAGCCGACTTCCTGGTCACGGTCAAGAAGATCGAAGCCCAGCACCTGCCCGAAGTGAACGAGGCGTTCGCCAAGTCGCTGGGCATCAAGGACGCCACCGTCGAAGCCCTGCGCGCTGACATCAAGAAGAACCTCGAGCGCGAAGTGAAGTTCCGCGTGCTGGCTCGCAACAAGGGCGCTGTCATGGATGCTCTGGTTGCTGCCTCCGAGCTGGACGTGCCCAACGCCCTGGTGCAAGGCGAAGCCGAGCGCATGGTGGGGCAGGCTCGTGAAGACCTGAAGAAGCGCGGCGTCAAGGATGCCGACAAGGCCGAGATCCCCGCCGACATCTTCAAGCCGCAAGCCGAGCGCCGCGTGCGCCTGGGTCTGGTGGTGGCCGAGCTGGTGCGTGCCAACGATCTGCAGGCCAAGCCGGCCCAACTGCAGGCTCACATCGAAGAGCTGTCGCAGAGCTACGAGAAGCCCGCCGAAGTGATGCGCTGGTACCTGAGCGACCGTGAGCGCATGGCCGAAGTGGAAGCCGTCGTTGTCGAGAACAACGTCACGGACTTCGTGCTGGCCAAGGCCAAGGTCACTGACAAGGCCCTGCCGTTCGACGAGCTGATGGCTCAGGGCAACTAAGAAGCCACACGTCAGATGAGGCGCCGCGCCGCAAGGCCCGGCGCCTTCTTTCTTGCGTGGCCATAATTCGCCCCCATGTCAGCCGACAACGTCAAATTTCCAAGGATCTGAATGAGCGCGCTTGAAACCAGCAATCTGGGCATGGTGCCCATGGTCATCGAACAGTCGGGCCGCGGTGAGCGCGCCTACGACATCTACTCGCGCCTGCTGCGCGAGCGCATCATCTTCCTGGTCGGCCCGGTCAACGACGCGGTCGCGAACCTGGTCGTCGCGCAGCTGCTGTTCCTGGAGAGCGAGAACCCCGACAAGGAAATCTCGCTGTACATCAACAGCCCCGGCGGCAGCGTGTCGGCCGGGATGTCGATCTTCGACACCATGCAGTTCATCAAGCCCGAAGTCTCAACGCTGTGCATGGGCATGGCGGCCAGCATGGGCGCCTTCCTGCTGGCGGCCGGCGCCAAGGGCAAGCGCTTCTCGCTGCCCAACGCCAAGGTCATGATCCACCAGCCGCTGGGCGGCGCGCAGGGCCAGGCGACCGATATCGAGATCCATGCGCGTGAAATCCTGAAGACGCGAGAGGCTTTGAACCGCATCCTGGCCGAGCGCACCGGCCAGACGCTGGAGAAAATCCAGTCGGACACCGAGCGTGACTACTTCATGTCCGCGGCCGAGGCCAAGGATTACGGACTGATCGACCAGGTGCTGGAGCACCGCCCGTAAGTCGTGTGGGGCTGTAACAAGCCCCTGGATTCGCAGCGGAATCGGGGCCCTTATCCCCACAAGGGCCCCGAGATCGTTTGGACTATCATCATTCAGGCACCCCGCCTGATTTCTGGCATCTCCCGAGCAGACCCATGGCCGACAAAAAAGGCACCTCCAGCGAAAAAGTTCTGTACTGCTCGTTCTGCGGCAAGAGCCAGCACGAGGTCAAGAAACTGATCGCCGGTCCGTCCGTGTTCATCTGCGACGAGTGCATCGAACTCTGCAATGACATCGTCCGCGACGAGATCCCGGCGCCCGAACCTGCGGCGCGTGCGGGCAAGTCCGACCTGCCCACGCCCAGCGAAATCAAGACCAGCCTGGACAACTACGTCATCGGCCAGGACGTCGCCAAGCGCACGCTGGCCGTGGCGGTCTACAACCACTACAAGCGCCTGCGCCACATGGCGGCGACCAAGGATTCGGTCGAGCTGTCCAAGAGCAACATCCTGCTGATCGGCCCCACCGGCTCCGGCAAGACGCTGCTGGCGCAGACGCTGGCGCGCCTGCTGAACGTGCCGTTCGTGATTGCCGATGCGACGACGCTGACCGAAGCCGGTTACGTCGGCGAGGACGTCGAGAACATCATCCAGAAGCTGCTGCAGAACTGCAATTACGACGTCGAGCGCGCGCAGCGCGGCATCGTCTACATCGACGAGATCGACAAGATCTCGCGCAAGGCCGACAACCCGTCCATCACGCGTGACGTGTCGGGCGAGGGCGTGCAGCAGGCGCTGCTCAAGCTCGTCGAAGGCACGATGGCCTCGGTGCCCCCGCAGGGCGGCCGCAAGCACCCGAACCAGGACTTCCTGCAGATCGACACGACCAACATCCTGTTCATCTGCGGCGGCGCGTTCGACGGCCTGGAGAAAGTCATCCAGAACCGCAGCGAGAAGTCCGGCATCGGCTTCGGCGCGACCGTGAAGAGCAAGACCGACAAGAAGGTCGGCGAGGTCTTCCGCGAGTGCGAGCCCGAAGACATCATCAAGTTCGGCCTCATTCCTGAACTGGTCGGCCGCCTGCCCGTCGTCGCGACGCTTGGCGAACTGACTGAAGACGCGCTCGTGCAGATCCTGACCGAGCCCAAGAACGCGCTGGTCAAGCAGTACCAGCAGCTGTTCGAGATGGACGGCGTCGAGCTGGAGATCCGCAAGCCCGCGCTGGCCGCCATCGCCCGCAAGGCACTGGCGCGCAAGACCGGCGCCCGCGGTCTGCGTTCCATCATGGAACAGTCGCTGATCGACACCATGTTCGACCTGCCGACGCTGGACGGTGTCGAGAAGGTCGTGCTGGACGAACACAACATCGAGGACGCCACGGCACGTCCCTTGCTGGTTTACCGCGAACAAAAGGCCAGCGCGTAAACCGCCACCAAGCCCTCCAACTTGCAATCGCCCCCTCAGGCCGCACATCGGCCTGAGAAAGAGAGGTCTTCATGTCCGGACATCCCATCCTCCCCGCCGACCCGATCACGCTGCCGCTGCTGCCGCTGCGTGACGTGGTCGTGTTCCCGCACATGGTCATCCCGCTGTTCGTCGGGCGTCCCAAGTCCATCAAGGCGCTGGAAGCCGCGATGGAAGCCGGCCGCCAGATCATGCTGGTGGCCCAGAAGGCCGCCGGCAAGGACGAGCCCAAGCCCGAAGACATGTTCGAGGTCGGCTGCGTCTCCAGCATCCTGCAGATGCTGAAGCTGCCCGATGGCACCGTGAAGGTGCTCGTCGAAGGTCTGCAGCGCGCCACCACCAGCTCCATCACCGAGCCGGGCGAGCACTTCGTGGCCGAAGTGACACCCATCCCGCCCGAGACCGAGCACGCCCCTGAAGTCGAAGCCCTGCGTCGCGCCGTCACGCAGCAGTTCGACCAGTACGTCAAGCTCAACAAGAAGATCCCGCCCGAGATCCTCACGTCCATCGGCGGCATCGATGATCCGGGCCGCTTGGCCGACACCATCGCCGCCCACCTGCCGCTCAAGCTCGACGCCAAGCAGGCCGTGCTGGACCTGGCCGACGTGGCCAAGCGCCTGGAAAAGCTGCTCGACCTGCTCGAGCACGAGGTCGACATCCTTCAGGTCGAAAAGCGCATCCGCGGCCGCGTCAAGCGCCAGATGGAGAAGAGCCAGCGCGAGTACTACCTGAACGAGCAGGTCAAGGCCATCCAGAAGGAGCTGGGCGACGGCGAAGAAGGCGCCGACATGGAGGAGCTGGAGAAGAAGATCCTCGCCGCCAAGATGCCCAAGGAAGCGCGCAAGAAGGCCGACGCCGAGCTGAAGAAGCTCAAGCTGATGTCGCCCATGTCCGCCGAAGCCACGGTGGTGCGCAACTACATCGACACCCTGGTCAACCTGCCCTGGAGCAAGAAGACCAAGATCAAGCACGACCTCAAGAACGCCGAGGACGTGCTGAACGAAGACCACTATGGCCTCGAGAAAGTCAAGGACCGCATCCTTGAATATCTCGCGGTGCAGCAGCGCGTGGACAAGGTCAAGGCGCCCATCCTGTGCCTGGTCGGCCCTCCGGGCGTCGGCAAGACCTCGCTCGGCCAGAGCGTGGCGCGCGCGACCGGTCGCAAGTTCATCCGCATGGCGCTGGGCGGCGTTCGCGATGAAGCCGAGATCCGCGGCCACCGTCGCACCTACATCGGCTCCATGCCGGGCAAGGTGCTGCAGTCGTTGACCAAGGTCGGCACGCGCAACCCGCTGTTCCTGCTCGACGAGATCGACAAGCTGGGCATGGACTTCCGCGGCGACCCGTCGTCGGCGCTGCTGGAGGTGCTGGACCCCGAGCAGAACCACACCTTCGGTGACCACTACATCGAGGTCGACTTTGACCTGTCCGATGTGATGTTCGTCGCCACATCGAACTCGATGAACATCCCGCCGGCCCTGCTGGACCGGATGGAAGTGATCCGTCTGTCGGGCTACACCGAGGACGAGAAGGTCAACATCGCGCAGACCTACCTGCTGCCCAAGCAGCGCAAGAACAACGGCGTGCTGGACGAGGAGCTGGAAGTCACCGAGTCGGCCGTGCGTGGCGTGATCCGCTACTACACGCGGGAAGCCGGCGTGCGCTCGCTCGAGCGCGAGATGTCCAAGATATGCCGCAAGGTCGTCAAGGGCATCCAGCTCAAGACCTACGACAGCAAGGTCGTCGTCACGGAGGACAACCTCCACGACTTTCTCGGCGTGCGCAAGTACGACTTCGGTCGTGCCGAGAAGAAGAACCAGGTCGGCCAGGTCGTCGGCCTCGCGTGGACGGAGGTGGGCGGCGACCTGCTGACCATCGAAGCCACCGCGATGCCGGGCAAGGGCAACATCATCCGCACCGGCTCGCTGGGCGATGTGATGAAGGAGTCCGTCGAGGCCGCTCGCACCGTGGTGCGCTCGCGTGCTCGCCGCCTGGGCATCAAGGACGAGGTGTTCGAAAAGCGCGACGTGCACGTGCACGTGCCTGATGGCGCCACGCCCAAGGACGGCCCGAGTGCCGGTGCCGCGATGACCACTGCCTTCGTGTCTGCACTGACCGGCATCCCGGTTCGCGCGGACGTCGCGATGACCGGCGAGATCACGCTGCGTGGTGAAGTCACCGCCATCGGTGGCTTGAAGGAGAAGCTGCTCGCGGCCCACCGCGGCGGCATCAAGACCGTGATGATCCCGGAAGAGAACGTCAAGGACCTGCAGGACATTCCGGAGAACGTGAAGAACCAGCTCGAGATCGTGCCGGTGCGCTGGATCGAGCGCGTGCTCGAAGTGGCCCTGGAAGCCGCGCCGACGCCGCTGCCCGACGAGGAGGTTCCCGTTGCCGCGGCCAAGCCGGAAGAAGGTGCGGCCAAGAGCACGGTGGTGCCTCACTGAAAGAGCAGGTTGGGTTGTGCTGCACGTCAAAAATGCAGTACACTCCCAGCTTCGCTAGATCGCTAAAACGATTTGGCGGCAATTGCAGAATGATTGCGCAAGCGATCACTCAGGCAATGCGGGTGTAGCTCAGTTGGTAGAGCGCAACCTTGCCAAGGTTGAGGTCACGAGTTCGAGCCTCGTTACCCGCTCCAGTTAGTCAGAAGGGAAGCCCCGGCTTCCCTTTTTCGTCAAGGTCGCACCAACGGCTTTGATTTGGGTTTTACGGCGGCGCGATAGCAAAGCGGTTATGCCCCGGATTGCAAATCCGGTTAGTCCGGTTCGACTCCGGATCGCGCCTCCAAAACAAACACCATGCGGGTGTAGCTCAGTTGGTAGAGCGCAACCTTGCCAAGGTTGAGGTCACGAGTTCGAGCCTCGTTACCCGCTCCAGTAAAAATCGGTCGCACCGATGTTTGGCACACCAAGGCCAGGCGAAATGCGCGGGTGTAGCTCAGTTGGTAGAGCGCAACCTTGCCAAGGTTGAGGTCACGAGTTCGAGCCTCGTTACCCGCTCCAAATTCACGGGAGATTCGAGCAATCGAGTCTCCCGTTTTCTTTTGTGCGGCCCGGATAATCCGCCCGCCGCCCGGGTGGCGAAATCGGTAAACGCAGCGGACTTAAAATCCGCCGCCTCGAGAGGGGCGTACGGGTTCAAGTCCCGTCCCGGGCACCACGCATCATCGTTCGCCGGTCAAGGCGAATGCTGCATCAAGCGAAAGTGTTGATATTGCGGCCGATGTTGCCCTGTGTTGCCAGGACCGGCTGCTGCGGCAGGGCATTGAGCAGTTCGACGGCGCCTGCGGCCTGCATGTCCAGGGCCTTCCTGAGCACCAGGACGCTGGCGGCAGACTGGACGGTGCCGGGCGTGCCGTTGGAAGCGCTGTTGACGGCCGCACTGACGCCGGTGGAAATGGCGATGTTCATATCTCGCGTATCGACGATTCCCGCGCCGGCTTGAGTGCCGGATTCACATAGTTACCTGCCAGCGCCGTACGTCGGGTGCCTGCCAGCCCAGCACGCGCTCTATCCAGCTGCGCAAGGCGTCCGGGTCGCCGCTGGTCTCGATATGGAGTGCGGGCGCTTCTGAGCCTGGCCTCCACAAGTCCACGGCCCGGCGGGCCACCGCGGTTTCAATGCGCAGCAGCCTGACGTCGGCGCCCAGCGCCGCCTGCCACAGCGGCTCGATCAGCGGGTAATGCGTGCAGCCCAGCAGCGCCGTGTCAACGCCCGCGGCGCGCAGCGATGCGCAGTGCTGCTCGACGAGCGTCCGCAGCGCGGGGCTGCCCAGGTCGCCGGCCTCGATGTGATCCACGACGCCCGGGCAACCCTGCACGATGACCTCACGATCACCCACGTGCCGTCCGATCAGCGCGCGCAGTCGTTCGCTGACCGCCGTGGCCGGTGTGGCCAGCAGGCCGATCCGGCCGTTGCGGGTCGCTGCAACGGCAGGCTTGATGCCGGGCTCGGTGCCGACGAAGGGCAGGGTGGGCCAGCGCGCTCGCAGCGCTTCGATGGCGTGCGCCGTGGCGGTGTTGCAGGCGACGACGATCAGCTCGGCGCCGCGTGAGATCAGGTGTTCGGTGATCGCGAAGCTGCGCGCGCGGATCTCATCCGGACCGCGGCCGCCGTAGGGCGCATAGGCCGTGTCGGCCAGGTAGCGCAGCCGGGACATGGGCAGCAGTGCCTGCAGTTCGCGTAGCACCGTGAAGCCGCCGACGCCGGAGTCGAAAACGCCGATCTCGCGGCGTGTTGAGGGGTCAATCTGCATGGAACGCGGCAGTCTAGCTTCGCGATTCGAGAGGCCTCTCCAAAAAGTCTTTCATCGACAGCTTCGGACCTCTGGCTAGAATCGAACGATCGTGCTTTTTTAAGCGCGGCTCCGCGGCGAGCGCCCCGTAGAATCCGATTAACGTTTACGTCAATTCGAGCTGGAGTTTTCGATGAAGGTCTTGGTCCCTGTCAAACGTGTCGTGGACTACAACGTCAAGGTGCGCGTCAAGAGCGACGGCACGGGCGTGGATATCGCCAACGTGAAGATGTCGATGAACCCCTTCGACGAGATCGCCGTCGAAGAGGCCGTGCGCCTGAAGGAGAAAGGCGCCGTCACCGAGGTGATCGCCGTGTCCTGCGGCGTCACGCAATGCCAGGAAACGCTGCGCACCGCCATGGCCATCGGCGCGGACCGCGCCATCCTGGTCGAGACGGCTGAAGAGCTGCAACCGCTGGCCGTCGCCAAGCTGCTGAAGGCGCTGGTGGATAAGGAAGGCCCGAGCCTGGTCATCCTGGGCAAGCAGGCCATCGACGACGATTGCAACCAGACCGGCCAGATGCTGGCCGCGCTGACCGGCATGCCGCAGGGCACATTCGCCTCCAAGGTCGAAGTGGCCGGCGACAAGGTCAACGTGACGCGTGAAGTGGACGGTGGCCTGGAGACCGTGGCCTTGAGTCTGCCGGCCGTCGTGACGACCGACCTGCGCCTGAACGAGCCGCGCTACGTGACGCTGCCCAACATCATGAAGGCCAAGAAGAAGCAGCTCGACATCGTCAAGCCGGCCGACCTGGGCGTGGACGTGGCGCCGCGCATCAAGACACTGAAGGTCAGCGAGCCACCCAAGCGTGGTGCCGGCGTGAAGGTGGCCGACGTCGCCACGCTGGTGGCCAAGCTGAAGACCGAAGCCAAGGTCATCTAACTGAATCCCGGAGACATTGAGATGACCGCACTCGTCATTGCCGAACACGACAACGCCTCCATCAAGGGCGCCACGCTGAACACCGTCACCGCCGCCGTCGCCCTGGGTGGCGACGTGCACGTGCTGGTGGCCGGCCACAACGCCGCTGCCGCCGCGGCTGCGGCCGCGCAGATTGCCGGCGTCGCCAAGGTGCTGCACGCCGACGCCGCCGCGCTGGCCGAAGGCCTGGCCGAGAACGTCGCCGCGCAAGTCATCGCGCTGGCTTCGAGCTACAGCCACATCCTGTTCCCCGCCACCGCCTCGGGCAAGAACGTCGCGCCGCGCGTTGCGGCGCTGCTGGACGTGGGCCAGATCAGCGACATCACCAAGGTCGTCAGCGTCGACACCTTCGAGCGCCCCATCTACGCTGGCAACGCCATCGCAACGGTGCAGAGCGCCGACGCGACCAAGGTCATCACCGTGCGCACGACCGGTTTCGACCCGGCGGCTGCCACCGGTGGTTCGGCCGCCGTGGAGTCCGCCGCCGCGGCAGCCGACAGCGGCAAGAGCAGCTTTGTCGGCCGTGAGGTCACGAAGAGCGACCGCCCCGAGCTGACCGCCGCCAAGATCATCGTGTCGGGAGGCCGCGCGCTGGGCTCGAACGACAAGTTCATGGAAGTGCTGACGCCGCTGGCCGACAAGCTGGGCGCCGCGCTGGGCGCTTCGCGCGCCGCCGTCGATGCCGGCTATGCCCCGAACGACTGGCAGGTCGGCCAGACCGGCAAGATCGTCGCGCCGCAGCTGTACATCGCCGCCGGCATCTCCGGTGCCATCCAGCATCTGGCCGGCATGAAGGACTCCAAGGTCATCGTCGCGATCAACAAGGACCCGGAAGCGCCGATCTTCTCGGTGGCCGACTACGGCCTGGAAGCCGATCTGTTCACGGCCGTGCCTGAACTCGTCAACGCGCTGTAAACCGACGCCGATCACCGCCGGGCGCCCCGACCGTCGTCGCGGCGCCCTTTTTGTTTCCGCCAGGAGGAACAAATGAGTTACCAAGCTCCCGTCAAGGACATGCTTTTCAACATCCAGCACCTGGCCGGTCTGGATTCGCTAACCCAGCAAGTGCCCGCATTCGCCGACTTCGGCCTGGACACCGCCGCCGCCGTGCTGGAGGAGTGTGCCAAGCTGACACAGGACGTCATCGCGCCGCTGAACTTCGAGGGCGACAAGAACCCGTCGTCGTGGAAAGACGGCGTGGTCACGACAACGCCCGGCTTCAAGCAGGCCTTCCGCGCTTACGCCGAAGGCGGCTGGCAAGGCCTGGTGCACCCGACCGAGTTCGGTGGCCAGGGTGCGCCCAAGACCATCGCTGCGGCCTGCAACGAGATGCTGCAGTCGGCCAACATGAGCTTCGCGCTGTGCCCGCTGCTGACCGACGGCGCCGTCGAGGCGCTGCTTACCGCGGGCAGCGACGAGCAGCGCTCGGTCTACATCCCCAAGCTGCTGGACGGCTCGTGGACCGGCACGATGAACCTGACCGAGCCGCAGGCCGGCTCGGACCTGGCGCTGGTGCGCACGCGCGCCGAGCCGCAGGGCGACGGCACCTACAAGGTCTTCGGCACGAAGATCTTCATCACCTACGGTGAGCACGACATGGCCGAGAACATCGTCCACCTCGTGCTGGCCCGCGTGGCCGGCGCGCCGGAGGGCGTGAAGGGCATCAGCCTGTTCCTGGTGCCGAAGTTCCTCGTGAATGCCGACGGCTCGCTCGGCGCGCGCAACGACGCGCACTGCGTGTCCATCGAGCACAAGATGGGCATCAAGGCCAGCCCGACGGCCGTGCTGCAGTTCGGCGACCACGGCGGCGCCATCGGCCAGCTCATCGGCGAGGAGAACCGCGGCCTGGAGTACATGTTCATCATGATGAACGCGGCCCGGTATGGCGTGGGCCTGCAGGGCATCGCCATCGCCGATCGCGCCTATCAAAAGGCCGTGGCCTACGCGAAGGACCGCGTGCAGTCGCGCCCGGTGGACGGCAGCAAGCCTGGCAGTGCCACCATCATTCACCACCCCGACGTGCGCCGCATGTTGATGACGATGCGCGCGCTGACGGAAGGGTGCCGTGCGATGGCCAGCACCGCCGCCGCGGCGTTCGACGCGGCGCACCACCATCCCGACGCCGACGCGCGCAAGCAGAACCAGGCGTTCTACGACTTCATGGTGCCGCTGGTGAAGGGCTACAGCACCGAGATGAGCCTGGAGGTCACGTCGCTGGGCGTGCAGGTGCATGGTGGCATGGGCTTCATCGAGGAGACCGGTGCGGCGCAGTACTACCGCGACGCCAAGATCCTGACCATCTACGAAGGCACGACGGCCATCCAGGCCAACGACCTGGTGGGCCGCAAGACCTCGCGCGACGGCGGCCAGCTGGCGCGCGGCATCGCGGGCCAGATCGAAGTCACCGAAAGCGAACTGGCCCAGCGCGACAGCGCAGCAGCCAAGGCCGTGCTGAAGGCGCTGCGCGCCTCGCGCGAAGATTTCCTCGCCGTGGTCGACTTCATCGCTGCGTCGGCCAAGGGCAACCCCAACGCCGCCTATGCCGGCTCGGTGCCCTACCTGATGCTGGCGGGCAACCTGGTCGCCGGCTGGCAACTGGCTCGCGCGCTGCTGGCCGCGGAAGACGCGTTGGCGACTGACAAGGCCTTCATGGCCGCCAAGATCACCACCGCGCGCTTCTATGTCGAGCACATCCTGCCGCGCACCGCGTCGCTGCGGGCTGCCATCGTGGACGGTGCCGACAGCGTGACTGAGCTGAGCCTTGAAGCTTTCTGACGGAGACATCCCCTTGGCATTGCCCGACATCCTGAAGAACCTGCCGCTGCCGGTCATCGGCTCGCCGCTGTTCATCATCAGCAACCCCAAGCTCGTCATCGAGCAGTGCAAGGCCGGCATCGTCGGCTCCATGCCGGCGTTGAACGCGCGTCCGGCCGAACTGCTGGACGAGTGGCTGGCCGAGATCACCGAGACGCTGGCCGCCTACAACCGCGCCAACCCGGACAAGCCGGCGGCGCCGTTCGCGATCAACCAGATCGTGCACAAGAGCAATGAGCGGCTCGAACACGACATGCAGGTGTGCGCCAAGTACAAGGTGCCCATCGTCATCACCAGCCTGGGCGCGCGCGAGGACGTGAACGCGGCCGTGCACAGCTGGGGCGGCATCGTGCTGCACGACATCATCAACAACAAGTTCGCGAGGAAGGCCATCGAGAAGGGCGCCGACGGCCTGATCGCCGTGGCGGCCGGCGCGGGCGGCCATGCAGGCGTGAAGAGCCCGTTCGCGCTGGTCCACGAGATCCGCGAATGGTTCGACGGCCCGCTCGCGCTGTCGGGCTCCATGGGCACGGGCGACGCCATCCTGGCCGCGCAGGCCATGGGTGCGGACCTGGCCTACATCGGCTCAGCTTTCATCGCGACCGAAGAAGCGCGCGCCAGCGACGAGTACAAGCAGATGATCGTCGCCAGCAACAGCGACGACATCGTCTACAGCAACCTGTTCACCGGCGTGCACGGCAACTACCTGCGCGGCTCTGTGGTCGCGGCGGGCCTGGACCCCGAGAACCTGCCCGAGAGCGATCCGAGCAAGATGAACTTCGGCGGCGGCGCGGCCAAGGCCTGGAAGGACATCTGGGGCAGTGGGCAGGGCGTGGGTGCGGTCAAGGCGGTGGTGCCGGCGGCGGAGCTGGTGGCGCGCCTGAAGCGCGAGTACGCCGCGGCGCGCACGCGACTGGCGCTGAATTGATTCGTTAGCTCACGCAATCCGCCAAACGGCCGCCCTCGGGCGGCCGTTTGCTTTGGTGGGTTTCCTGTCCCGGATGTGGGCGACGCCATGAAAACGGCTCGCACGGGTTATCCATGAAACCGCTTTCTCGGTGCTCCCATGAGGATGCCGGCCAAAACTGAAAGCGCTTTCATGTTGCTTTTCAGTTGGCGGCCTGACCCGGCAGCGGCTGCCTGCCGGGTGCGATGTAGGCCTTCGCAGCCGGGACGCCGGCCCTGTGGACATCACGCGTTGGGGCCTCTGACTGACCCGCACCACAGCGGGCGAAGGAGACGAAGGTGAATCTTGTTTTGCGTTGCTTGCGCCTGTTCGGCGTGTGCTGGCTGATGGCCCTCGGGCTGCTCGGCACGGCGCCGGCCCTGGCCCAGGACTACACCCAGGGTGTGGAAGTCAGCGGCACCACCGCGACGATCTGGTTCAAGTCCAATGTGTCGACCAGCTGGGTTGATGCGCACTACAGCGTCAACAACGGCCCGCAGCAGAACGTGCGCATGGCGGCCGCCAACGGCCGCTACGAGCAGAAGGTGACGGTCGCCAGCGGCAACGTCATCGGCTACTGGTTCACCTACAACAACGGCACGCCGGCGTACGACACGCCGCGCTTCAGCTACACGGTCAATGGCAACACGGCCACCGGCCCGGTGTGCTTCTTCGCCGACGTGAACTACACCGGCGCCAGCACCTGCGTGAGCGCCGATTCGAGCTGGATTGGCACAGCCTGGAACGACCGCGTGTCGTCGGTCAAGGTGCAGTCCGGCTACCGCGCGACGCTGTTCAACGACATCAACTACGGCGGCACGTCGCTGGCGCTGACCGGCGATGAGCCCAACCTCGTCAACCGCGGCTTCAACGACCTGACCTCGTCCTACCGCGTGGCCACCAACGGCGGCAGCTGGAACGGCCGCACGACGTTCAACATCGTCAACCAGACCAATGGCCGCTGGGGCGACGACCAGGTCTACTGGGCCATCATCGGCCGCGACTGGTCCACCGGCCGCTTCGTGCGCGTGGATGCGGCGGGCAACCTGATCCCGATGTCCACCGCCGACAACGGCGCGCTCAGCAAGGGCGGCGTCACCTACACGAACTACTTTCACCGCCTGAGCAGCACGCGCTCGGTGACCATTCCGCCGCTGGACTCGGCGCGCATCATGCTGTCCGTCGGTTCGCCGATGTACATCCGCGTGGTCGTCGACGGCAACGGCAACATCGGCTATGCCGGCGCCAACATCGAGAACCCGACCGACCCCAACATCGACGTCTACTTCGACTTCGGCGAGATGGCCATCCTGCCGCCGGGCCATGCCAACCAGGGCATCTTCATCAACACGACGCGCGTGGACCATTTCGGCTTCCCGCTGAAGCTGCGCGTGCAGGGCCTGGGCGGCTTCGACCAGACCGTCGGCGAGGCGCTGGCCGAGACGCGCGAGCAGCTGTTCAGCCGCTTCCAGGCCGAGACGCCCGCACCGTTCCGCCCGCTGGCGCAGGCGCCCCACGCGCCGTACCGCATCATTGCGCCGGCCCATGCGACGTTCAAGCCGGGCCAGGCCAACGCCAACTACCTGCAGCCCTACATCGACGCGATGTGGGCCCGCTACCGCAACGAGGACCTGGTCTTCACGCTGCAGAACCTGGGCACCTTCCGCGGCCGCATCAGCGGTGACCGCTTCATCTTCACGGGCGGCTCGCCGGCCGGGACCTTCTACATCAACGGCAAGCCCGACACGGCCATGGTGCTGCTGGGTGCGGGCCTGTTGGCGGATGCCAGCGGCAACCCGACCAACACCGGCACGCAACTGCAGATCCAGGCGCAGATCTGCGCCGCGCTGAACCGCCATGTGATGCACACGCCGGCCAACTGGTACGTGCAGGATGCCCACCACCCGGCGGGCCAGCTCAGCAATTGGTACTCCAAGTTCTGGCACGACCACAGCATCAACCGCAAGGCCTATGGCTTCGCGTACGACGATGTGGGCGACTTCAGCCCGTCCATCCACACGTCGGCACCGACCGTGGTGACATACACCATCGGTTGGTAAGGCGCGGCAGCGCCCATGAACAAGGCCCCGCATGCGGGGCCTTTCTGTTGGGCCGTGTCCGCGCTCAGCGCTTGTGGATGCGCCAGACGGGCAGCGTCCACCCCGTCCACAGCGCCAGCGCGCGCAGCAGCACGGTGGCCGCGGCCGCCGCGCTGATGGCTGCCCATTGCGGCGCCTCCAGCCGCACCGCGGCCACGACGACCCAGCCGCCCACGAAGCTGCACAGCGCGTAGGGCCGGTGGTCGTTGAACGCGGCCGGGATCTCGTTGCAGACGATGTCGCGCAGCACACCGCCGAAGGTGGCGGTCACCACGCCCATCAGCACCGCGACGATGGCGGGCATGCCGGCCTGCAGCGCGATCCAGGCGCCGTTGGCCGTGAACAGGCCCAGGCCCAGCGCGTCGGGCCATTCAATGGCGCGCTCGGTCAGCGCCAGGTGGCGGCGGCGCAGGAACAGCATGGCGCCCAGGGCCAGCGCCATCAGCGCCCACAGCCAGTCGGCATGCTCCACCCAGAAGAAGGGGCGGCGGTCCAGCAGCACGTCGCGCAGCGTGCCGCCGCCGAAGGCCGTCAGGCCCCCGACGACGCACAGGCCCACCACGTCCAGTTGCTTGCGCGCACCGGCCAGCAGACCGGACAGCGCGAAGGCCAGCGTCGCGGAGATCTCGACGACCGACTGGATCGTCGAGAAGTTCAGCGTGGGAGGCCTCAAGTGCCCGTCTCCACGGTGCATTCGGGCCGAGCGCCGGGCCGCTCCCAAGCCGGTCTGCCCTGGCGATGTGCTCGCGGCTCAACGCCGCGAGCATTGCCGTCCCCACGGGGGACCGACCAGGCGCGCCCGCCTTCAGCGCGGCGTGACTGGGCGAGGGGCTTCACTTCACCGTGGCCCAGCGCGCCTGCGGTGCGTCGTTGGCGGAGTGCGGAATGGTCACGCCGGCCTTCATCGCCCATGGCCGCACCTGGTGGTGGATGGGGATGAACAGCAGCTCGTCGCGCGTGCGCTTGAGCGCGTCCTGCATCAGCGCCAGGCGCTTGGGCACGTCGGTCTCGACCTTCATCTGCTGCACCAGCGCATCCACCTGCGCGTCGGCGACGCGCGAGTAGTTGCCCTTGCCGTCGGCACCGCTGGTCTTGGTGTGCACGATGTCCTGCAGCGTGTACTGCGCGTCAAACGTGGTCACGCCCCAGCCGTACATGTACAGCGGGAACTCGAAGCGCTGCAGGCCGGCGGAATGCTGCGTCATCGGCTGCGTCGACAGCTTGGCCTTGATGCCGATCTTGGACCACATGACGACGACGGCCTGGCAGATCTCCTCGTCGTTCACGTAGCGGTCGTTGGGGCAGGCCAGCGGGGTCTCGAAGCCGTTGGCGTAGCCGGCATCGGTCATCAGCTGCTTGGCGCGTGCCACGTCGGGCTTGGACACGACGTCCAGCTCCTGCGACCAGCCATAGGCCACCGGTGCCACCATCAACGCGGCCGGGATGGACAGCCCGCGCATCAGCGTGCGCTTGATGGCCTCGCGGTCGATGGCCAGCGACATGGCCTCGCGCACGCGCTTGTCCTTGAACGGGTTCTTGCCCTTGATGTTGCTGCCCTTGATCTCGTCGCTGCCGAGGTCCAGCGCGAAGAAGATGGTGCGGTTCTCGGGGCCGTCGATGACCTTGAGCCGCGGGTCGGCCTTGAGCTTGGCGACGTCCTGCGGCGGCAGGTCGGTCAGCAGGTCCACGTCGCCCGACAGCAGCGCGGCCACGCGCGTGGCGTCGGACTTGATCGGCAGGTAGATGACCTCGGAGATGTTGCCCTTGGGCTTGTCCCACCAGTCCTTGTTGGCGGCCATGACGATGCGCTGATCCGGCGTCCAGCTGGTCAGCCGGTAGGGGCCGGTGCCCATCGCGTTGCGCGAGGCGAAGGTGTCTTCCTTGGCTTTGAAGTCCTGCGGGTTCTCGACCTTGTTCTTGACCGCCCAGGCCTTGCTCATGATGCGCACATAGGTCAGGTTGCGCAGCAGCACGGGGCTGGGGCCGTCGAGGATGAAGTCCACCGTGTGGCTGTCGATCTTCTTCACCTCCTTGATGCCGGAGGCGTAGATGATCGTGTTGCTGGCGGGGTGCTTGATGCGCTGCAGGCTGAACACCACATCGTCGGCCGTGAACGGCGTGCCGTCATGGAACTTGACGCCCTTGCGCAGTTCGAAGCGCACCTGAGACGGCGACACGAAGGTCCATTTGGTGGCCAGCGCGGGCTCGACGTCGAACTTCTCCGTGTAGCGGGTCAGGCTCTCGTAGATGTAGCCCGAGATCGTGGTCGTCGCGGAGTGGTTCTGCGAGTGCGGATCCAGCGTCTGGATGTCGTTCTGCGCGGCCCAGCGCAGCGGGTTGGCAAGGGCGGGGGCGGTCGCGGCGAGCGACGCGCACACCAGAAGCGCGGCGGTGGCCTGGCGCAGTTTCATCGGCGGTCCTCCTGGGTTAGGAGTCCGCATGATCGCCGAAACCGGGGTGCTATTTGATCGACGTGTAGCGCGCCTCGAAGTAGTCGTTGGATCGGTGCAGCGTTTCCACGCCCTTCTTCATCGCCCAGGGCCGGATCTGGTGGTGGATGGGCACGAACAGGAACTCGTCGCGGATGCGCAGCAGCGCCTCCTTGATCAGTGCGTTGCGCTGGGGCACGTCGGGCTCGAACTTGATCTTCTGGATCAGCTCGTCGAGCCTGGTATCGCTGACCTTGCCGAAGTTGAAGTTGCCGTCCGCGCCATTGGTGCGCGTGTGGCCCCAGGCCTGCATGCCGTACAGCGCGTCGTAGGTGGACACACCCCAGCCCAGCATGAAGAACGGCGATTCGTGGCGCTGGAAGGTCTGGCTGTGCGTGGCGAAGGGGGCGGCCACCAGCCGCGCCCTCACGCCGATCTTGGCCCACATGGACACCGCCGCCTGGCAGACCTGCTCGTCGTTGACGTAGCGGTTGTTGGGGCAGTGCAGCGGCAGCTCGAAGCCGTTGGGGTAGCCGGCGTCGGCCAGCAGCTTCTTCGCCCTGGCGGTGTCGGCCTTCAGCGGCTTGTCCAGCGCGGCGTCGTAGCCGTTGACGCCGGGCGCGATCATCAGCGCCCCCGGCACCGACAGCCCGCGCATGATGCTGCGCTTGATGGCCTCGCGGTCCAGCGCCAGGTTCATCGCCTCGCGCACGCGCTTGTCCTTGAACGGGTTCTTGCCCTTCACGCTGGACTCGCGCAACTCGTCGCTGCCCTGGTCCATGACGAAGAACACCGTGCGGATCTCGGAGCCCTCCAGCAGCTTGACCTTGCCTTCCTCCTTCAGCTTGAAGAAGTCCTGCGGCGGGATGTCGGTGACGAGGTCCACATCGCCCGACAGCAGCGCCGCCACGCGCGTGGGCGGGCTCTTGATGGGCAGATAGCTCAGCTCGGTGACATTGCTGGGGTTCTTGTCCCACCAGTCGGCGTTGGCCACCATCTTCACCACCTGGTCGGGCTGCCAGATGACGAGCTTGTACGGCCCGGTGCCGTTGGCGTTGCGCGACGCGTAGTTCTCTTCCTTGGCCTTGTAGTCCTGCGTGCTGGTCGTCTTGTTCTTCTCAGACCAGACCTTGCTCATGATGGGGAAGCTGATGATGTTCTGCAGCAGCATGGGCGTGGGCGCTTCCAGCATCACGTCCACCGTGTGGTCGTCGATCTTCCTGATCTCCTTGATGCCCGACACATAGGTCTGCTTGGTGCCCTGCGGCTGCGTGATGCGGCCGAAGCTGAACACCACGTCATCGGCCGTGAACGGCGAGCCGTCGTGGAACTTCACGCCGCGGCGCAGCTCGAAGCGCACCTGCGTCTGCGACGTGTACGTCCACTTGGTGGCCAGCGAGGGCTCGGGCCGGTAGTTCTTGCCCAGCCGCGTGAGCCCCTCGTAGATGTGGTTGCCGATGGCGTTGGACGTGTTGTGGTCCTGCGAATGCGGGTCCAGCGTCAGGATGTCGTTCTGCGCGGCCCAGCGCAGCGGCGCGGCGTGAGCGCCGATCAGGGTCAGTGCGGCCAGCAGGGGCAGCAGTCGCAGCAGCGGCTTCATTCGGCATCCTTGTGACTTGGGTGCCGAAAATCCTAGTCGTGTCCTTCGCCTTTCCCGCTAGGGCCAGCCCCAACTTCCAGTGAGCAATCGCAACCGCTGCCCGATGAGATCCAGCGCTTGACGAGCCAGCCGCCAACCTTGCCGATCAAGCCGCTGGGTTGTGCCGTCAGCGCGCCGCACACATAGCGTGCACCGTCCCATTTCACCGCGACGCAGGCGCCGCTCAGACGCCGGCTCAGCAGCACGCCCAAAGGGCAGGGTTCGGCCAGGCAGCAGACGCCGCAGCCGT
Source organism: Roseateles asaccharophilus (assembly GCF_031458115.1). Lineage (GTDB taxonomy): Bacteria > Pseudomonadota > Gammaproteobacteria > Burkholderiales > Burkholderiaceae_C > Pelomonas > Pelomonas asaccharophilus_A. The sequence goes on from NZ_JAVDXV010000001.1 coordinate 643,422, forward strand.
TGCAGATGGCCCCGACGGCCGGCTTGGGCGGCGCGTCGGGGTGGATCTCGATGATCCGCTGGGTCAGGTCTTCACGCCCAGCTCGCGCAGGCGCTCGTTCAGATAGGCGTCCGCCGTGTAGCGATCGCTCAGCACGACGTTGTCGCGCGGATGCAGGAACAGCGGCAGCGACACGCGGCTCTTCTTCGCGCCTTCGCCGGTCGGGTTCACGACGCGGTGCTGCGTCGACGGGTAGTAGCCTTCCGAGGCTTCCTGCAGCATGTCGCCGATATTGATGGTCAGCGTGCCGAAGTCGCAGGGCACGTCATGCCAGGCGCCGTCGGTACCCAGCACCTGCAGCCCCGGCTCGTTGGCCGCAGGCAGGATGGTCAGCAGGTTGATGTCGCCATGCGCGGCGGCGCGCAGCGAGCCCTCGGGTTCCAGCCCGGTCAGCGGCGGGTAGCGCAGCACGCGCAGCAGCGTCTTGGTGCTGCCCTTGATCATGTCGGACAGCGGCTCGCGGTACTTGGCCGCAATCTCCGGCGGCGTGTACTTCTCGACCCAGCCCAGCAGCTCCTCGGCCAGCGCGTTGGCCTCGCGGTAGTAGGTGAGGGCGTCTTCCTTCAGCTGGGGCGGGATTCGGCCCCAGGGGTAGATGTGGAAGTACTCCTTGATGTCCTTCTGCTTGGAGCCCTTCGCGGTTTCGGAAATCTCGGTTGAGAACCAGCCGTCCTGCGTTTCCTTGGAGAACGCGTAGGCGTCCTTGCCGTCGCCGTTGAAGAAGGCCAGCCAGTCGGCATAGATCTTCTCCACCAGGGCCTGGCGGATGGGGTGGTTGGTCAGCACGCCGAACCCGGTTTCATGCAGGGAACGGGTGAACTTTTCGGCCGCGTCGGGCGCGCGGTAGTCGACGACCTGGACTTGCATTTGGGATCTCCTGAATGTCCCGGCGCAGCCATTCAATCGCGGGGCTGACGCGGGCGCAAGTTTACGAGGCAGTCAAACTTTCGCTGGCCTGATCGGTGAACTTTGTCGCATCCCCGCCCCCTTGTCGGGCAAACCCGCAGTGCTAGAGTTCGGGCCCTGATGGAACTCGTCTGTTACTCAGAGGGCCTGCACCGGCATGGGCTGGCCTTTCGAGCAGCGGAGGGGTTCCTGGTCCTTCCCGTCCCTTTTGCTGTTGCCATTGGTGGCAGCGAAGGTGGGTCGCAATCCGCCAACCGGTCGAGCCGTGTCGCGGAAGGTTCTTCAACCAGCCAACTCCCTGGAAACCGGGGCATGAGGTGAGCGAAAGATGATGCAGCAATACAGGTCGAACTCCTACCTGTTCGGTGGCAATGCCCCGTATGTGGAGGAGATGTACGAGGCCTACCTCGACAACCCGGGCTCCGTGCCCGACAACTGGCGCGATTACTTCGACGCCCTCCAGCACGTTCCCGCCGTCGACGGCAGCGAGTCCCGTGACGTGGCCCATGCGCCGGTCATCGAGTCCTTCGCGCAGCGTGCCAAGGCCAACGCCTTCGCCAACAAGGCCTCCAGCGCCGATCTGGCCGTCGCCCGCAAGCAGGTGCACGTGCAGTCGCTGATCGCGGCGTACCGCTTCCTCGGCAACCGCTGGGCGGAGCTGGACCCCCTAAAGCGCGCCGAGCGCCCCAAGATTCCCGAACTCGACCCCGCGTTCTACGACCTGACCGAGTCCGACATGGACATCTCGTTCAGTGCCGTGAACAGCTACTTCGGTGGCGAGACGATGACGCTGCGCCAGATCGTGCAGGCGCTGCGCGAGACCTACTGCGGCTCCATCGGCTCCGAGTTCATGCACGGCTCCGACCCGGCCGAGAAGCGCTGGTGGCAGGAGCGCCTGGAGAAGTCGCGCAGCAAGCCCGCCTTCAGCGCCGAGAAGAAGAAGGCCATCCTGGAGCGCCTGACGGCCGCCGAGGGCCTGGAGCGCTACCTGCACACCAAGTACGTCGGCCAGAAGCGTTTCTCGCTGGAAGGCGGCGAGAGCTTCATCGCCGCGATGGACGAGCTGATCAAGCGTGGCGGCGAGCGCGGCGTGCAGGAGATCGTCATCGGCATGGCCCACCGCGGCCGTCTGAACGTGCTGGTCAACACGCTGGGCAAGATGCCGGGCGACCTGTTCGCCGAGTTCGAGCACAAGGCTGCCGAGGACCTGCCCGCCGGTGACGTGAAGTACCACCAGGGCTTCAGCTCCGACGTGTCCACGCCTGGCGGCCCGGTCCACCTGTCGCTGGCCTTCAATCCGTCCCACCTGGAAATCGTCAACCCGGTCGTCGAAGGCAGCGTGCGCGCTCGTCAAGACCGCCGTGGCGACACCGAAGGCGTGCAGGTGCTGCCCGTTCTGGTGCACGGCGACGCGGCCTTTGGCGGTCAGGGCGTCGTGCAGGAAACGCTGGCGATGGCCCAGACCCGCGGCTACCGCACGGGCGGCACGGTGCACATCGTCATCAACAACCAGATCGGCTTCACCACCAGTGACCCGCGCGACCTGCGCTCGACCTGGTACTGCTCCGACGTCGTCAAGATGATCGAGGCACCGGTGCTGCACGTGAACGGCGATGACCCCGAGGCGGTCGTCTACGCCACGCAGCTGGCCATGGACTACCGCGCCGAGTTCAAGAAGGACGTGGTCCTGGACATCGTCTGCTTCCGCAAGCTGGGCCACAACGAGCAGGACACGCCCGCGCTGACGCAGCCGCTGATGTACAAGAAGATCGGCGCCCACCCCGGCACCCGCAAGGTCTACGGCGACAAGCTGGTGGCCCAGGGCGTGCTGACGGCCGAAGGCCCTGACGAGATGGTCAAGACCTATCGCGCCGCGATGGACGAAGGCCGCCACACCGTCGACCCGGTGCTGACCAACTTCAAGAGCAAGTTCGCCACCGACTGGTCGCCCTTCCTGGGCAAGAAGTGGACGGACAGCTGCGACACCGCCATCCCCGCCACCGAGTGGAAGCGCCTGGCCGAGAAGCTGACGACGCTGCCCAAGGACTTTGCCGCCCACAACCTGGTCGCCAAGCTCTACGGTGACCGCGCCGCGATGGGCCGTGGCGAGACCAACATCGACTGGGGCATGGGCGAGTCCATGGCCTTCGCGTCGCTGGTGGCCTCCGGCTACCCGGTGCGCCTGTCGGGCGAGGACAGCGGCCGTGGCACGTTCACGCACCGCCATGCCGTGCTGCACGACCAGAACCGCGCCAACTGGGACGCCGGCACCTACATCCCGCTGCAGAACGTCGCCGAAGGCCAGGCCCCGTTCGTCGTCATCGACTCGATCCTGTCGGAAGAGGCGGTGCTGGGCTTCGAGTACGGCTACGCCGCCGCCGAACCCAACACGCTGACCATCTGGGAAGCGCAGTTCGGCGACTTCGTCAACGGCGCGCAGGTCGTCATCGACCAGTTCATCGCCTCCGGCGAAGTGAAGTGGGGCCGCTCCAACGGCCTGACGATGATGCTGCCGCACGGCTACGAAGGCCAGGGCCCCGAGCACAGCTCGGCCCGCCTGGAGCGTTTCATGCAGCTGGCCGCGGACAACAACATGCAGATCGTGCAGCCCACGACGGCCTCGCAGATCTTCCACGTGCTGCGTCGCCAGATGCTGCGCATGTTCCGCAAGCCGCTGGTCATCATGACTCCCAAGAGCCTGCTGCGCGCGAAGGACGCCACGTCCCCGCTGGCCGAGTTCACGAAGGGCGAGTTCAAGACCGTCATCGGCGAGCGGGACGACAGCTTCGTGGCCGACAAGGTCAAGCGCGTCATCGTCTGCTCGGGCAAGGTCTACTACGACCTCGTCAAGGCACGTGCTGACAAGAAGGCCAATGACGTCGCCATCGTCCGCGTCGAGCAGCTCTATCCGTTCCCGCACAAGGCCTTCTCGACCGAGCTCAAGAAGTACCCGAACGCGACCGACATCGTCTGGTGCCAGGACGAGCCGCAGAACCAGGGCGCCTGGTTCTTCGTGCAGCACTATGTGCACGAGAACATGCTCGAAGGCCAGAAGCTGGGCTATGCCGGCCGTGCCGCCAGCGCCAGCCCGGCCTGCGGTTACGCCCACCTGCACCAGGAGCAGCAGAAGGCGCTGCTGGATCAGGCGTTTGCCAAGCTCAAGGGCTTCATCCTCACCAAATAAGACCGTCCCGCGCAGCGTTCCACTGATGGGCGCTGCGCGCGTTCGCGCCTGTACCTCACACCCAAATACAAGACACGGAGCCCACCATGGCCATCGTTGACGTTCAAGTTCCCCAGTTCTCCGAATCCGTTTCCGAAGGCACGCTGCTGACCTGGAAGAAGAAGCCCGGCGAAGCCGTCACGGTTGACGAAACCCTCGTCGAGATCGAGACCGACAAGGTCGTTCTGGAAGTGCCGGCACCCGCCTCCGGCGTGCTGACCGAGATCGGCGTTGCCGACGGCAGCACCGTCACCAGCCAGCAGCTGCTGGCCAAGATCGACACCGAAGGCAAGGCCGGCGCCGCTGCGCCGGCACCTGCCGCTGCTGCTCCGGCCGCCGCTGCCGCCGCACCCGCTGCCGCCGCCAACAAGGGCGACGTGGCCATGCCGGCCGCCGCCAAGATCCTGGCCGAGAAGGGCCTGTCGGCCACCGACGTTGCCGGCTCCGGCAAGGACGGCCGCGTGACCAAGGGCGACGCCCTGGCCGCCGGCGCCAAGCCCGCCGCCCCCGCGCTGGTCGTGCCCGCTGCGCCGGCCGTTGCCAAGCCGCTGCCCAGCGTGGCCGCTCCCACGCAGCAGAACCTGGGCGACCGCCCCGAGCAGCGCGTGCCCATGACCCGCCTGCGCGCCCGCATCGCCGAGCGCCTGCTGCAGTCGCAAGCCACCAACGCCATCCTGACCACGTTCAACGAAGTCAACATGGCCCCGGTGATGGAGCTGCGCAAGAAGTTCCAGGACAGCTTCACCAAGGAACACGGCACCAAGCTGGGCTTCATGAGCTTCTTCGTGAAGGCCGCCGTGCACGCGCTGAAGAAGTACCCGGTGCTGAACGCCTCGGTCGACGGCAACGACATCGTCTACCACGGCTACTTCGACATCGGCATCGCCGTCGGCTCGCCGCGCGGCCTGGTCGTGCCCATCCTGCGCAATGCCGACCAGATGAGCTTCGCCGACATCGAGAAGAAGATCGCCGAGTTCGGCAAGAAGGCCCAGGAAGGCAAGCTCGGCATCGACGAGATGAGCGGCGGCACCTTCTCCATCTCCAACGGCGGCACCTTCGGCTCCATGCTGTCCACGCCCATCATCAACCCGCCGCAGTCGGCCATCCTGGGCGTTCACGCCACCAAGGACCGCGCGGTGGTGGAGAACGGCCAGATCGTCATCCGCCCGATCAACTACCTGGCCATGTCCTATGACCACCGCATCATCGACGGCCGCGAAGCCGTGCTGGGTCTGGTCGCCATGAAGGACGCGCTGGAAGACCCGTCGCGCCTGCTGTTCGACATCTAAGCCAGGGAAGCCATCAGCATGAGCACCAAGCAATTCGACGTCGTCGTCATCGGCGGCGGCCCCGGCGGCTACATCGCGGCCATCCGTTCGGCCCAGCTGGGCTTCAACGTGGCCTGCATCGACGAGTGGAAGAACGACAAGGGCGGTCCCGCCCTGGGCGGCACCTGCACCAACGTAGGCTGCATCCCGTCCAAGGCGCTGCTGCAGTCCAGCGAGCACTACGAGCAGCTCAACCACCACTTCGCCGACCACGGCATCACGGCCGACAACGTCAAGATCGACGTCGCCAAGATGCTGGCCCGCAAGGACCAGGTCGTGAAGCAGAACAACGACGGCATCGTCTACCTGTTCAAGAAGAACAAGGTCACGTTCTTCCATGGCCGCGGCAGCTTTGTAGCCGCCAAGGATGGCGGTTATGAGCTCAAGGCCGGCGAGGAAGTCATCTTCGCCAAGCAGGTCATCATCGCCACCGGCTCCAACGCCCGCGCGCTGCCCGGCGTGCCGTTCGACGAGGAGAACATCCTGTCCAACGACGGCGCCCTGCGCGTCGGCGCCACGCCGAAGAAGCTGGGCCTGATCGGCGCCGGCGTCATCGGCCTGGAGATGGGCTCGGTCTGGCGCCGCCTGGGTGCGGAAGTCACCGTGCTGGAAGGCCTGCCGGCCTTCCTCGGCGCGGTGGACGAGTCCGTCGCCAAGGAAGCCGCCAAGGTCTTCAAGAAGCAGGGCCTGGACATCCAGCTCGGCGTGAAGGTCGGCGAGGTCAAGTCGTCCAAGAAGGGTGTCAGCGTCGCCTACACGGACAGCAAGGGCGAAGCCAAGACGCTGGAAGTCGACAAGCTCATCGTCTCCATCGGCCGCGTGCCCAACACCATCGGCTTGGCGCCGGAAGCCGTCGGCCTGAAGCTGGACGAGCGGGGCGCCATCGTCGTGGACGACGAGTGCAAGACCAACCTGCCGGGCGTCTGGGCCATCGGCGACGTCGTGCGCGGCCCCATGCTCGCGCACAAGGCCGAGGAAGAGGGCGTGGCCGTGGCCGAGCGCATCGCCGGCCAGCACGGGCATGTCAACTTCAACACCATCCCCTGGGTCATCTACACCAGCCCGGAGATCGCCTGGGTCGGCAAGACCGAGCAGCAGCTCAAGGCGGAAGGCGTGGCCTACAAGGCGGGCCAGTTCCCCTTCCTGGCCAACGGCCGCGCCCGCGCGCTGGGCGACACGACCGGCTTCGTCAAGTTCCTGGCCGATGCCAAGACCGACGAGATCCTGGGCGTGCACATCATCGGCCCGTTCGCGTCGGAGCTGATCTCGGAAGCCGTGGTCGCGATGGAGTTCAAGGCCTCGGCCGAGGACATCGCCCGCATCTGCCACGCCCACCCGTCGTTGTCCGAGGCGACCAAGGAAGCCGCGCTGGCCGTCGACAAGCGCACGTTGAACTTCTGATCGCACGCAGCGAATCGAAAGGGGCGGCCGATCAGTCGCCCCTTTTTCACGATGACCTCTCCGAATGACGTCTGTTAGCGAGCTCTACCAGCAGACCCTCGCCGAGCGCGGCTTCACCGCCGACGAGGCGCAACTGCGCGCTATTTCAGCCTTGCAGCGCTGCCAGGACGAATGGGCCGCCTACAAGGCCCGCCGCGGCAACGCGGTGACCAAGCTGCTGGTCAAGCCGCCCATCCCGCGCGGCGTCTACATGTACGGCGGCGTGGGGCGGGGCAAGAGCTTCCTGATGGACTGCTTCTTCCAGGCCGTGCCGCTGACGCGCAAGACGCGCCTGCATTTTCACGAGTTCATGCGCGAGGTGCACCGTGAGCTGCAGGAGTTGAAGGGCATCGCCGACCCGCTGGAGGAGTTGGGCAAGCGCATCGCGCGCAAGTTCCGGCTGATCTGCTTCGACGAGTTCCACGTCGCCGACGTGACCGACGCGATGATCCTGCACCGGCTGCTGGAATCGCTGTTCCGCAACCGCGTGTCCATCGTCACGACGTCCAACTTCCACCCCGACGAGCTGTATCCCAACGGCCTGCACCGCGACCGCATCCTGCCCGCCATCGAGCTCTTGAAGGCGCAGCTCGAGGTCATCAACGTCGATGCCGGCACCGACTACCGGCGCCGCACGCTGGAGGACATGAACCTCTACCTGACGCCGTTGAACGACGAGAACGAGGCCGCGCTGACGCAGGCCTTCGAGTCGCTGGCCGAGGCGCACGACGAAGACCGCAAGCTGATGATCGAACACCGTGCGCTCTATGCGCGCCGGCGCGCCGGTGGCGTCGTCTGGTTCGACTTCCAGACGCTGTGCGGCGGCCCGCGCTCGCAGAACGACTACCTGGAGCTGGCCAGCCAGTTCCACACGGTCATCCTGTCCGATGTGCCCGAGATGCCGGTGCGCCTGGCCAGCGAGGCGCGCCGCTTCACGTGGCTGGTGGACGTGCTGTATGACCGCCGCGTCAAGCTCATCATCTCGGCGGCCGTGCCGGCGGAAGACCTCTACACCGAAGGCCCGCTGGCGCACGAGTTCCCGCGCACCGTGTCGCGCTTGCAGGAAATGCGGTCCGCGGAGTACCTTGCACTGGCCCGCCGCGAGGTGGACACCTCGCTGACCTGATGAACCCGCTGCTGCCCCTGCTGCTCGCCACTGCCGCCTCCGCGCCGCAGGGGCTGTCGGCCACGCGCGCCGAACTGGCTGTGCAACGCGCCGCGATCGAGCAGCGCTTTGCCCGCGAGCAGCAGGCGTGCGAGGAGCGTTTTGCGGTCAGCCCCTGCATCGAGGCCTTGCGGCGCGAGCGGCAGCAGGCGCTCGCGCCGCTGGTTCGCCGGGAGCACGAGCTGGCCGCCCAGGAGCGCCGCGCCCGCGCGGACAGCCAAGCCTCTCGCGCCCGCGAACGTGAGCTGGCGTCGGCGCAGGACGAAGGCAAGCGACGTGAGCGCCTGGTGGTGATGCCGCCGCCCGCGGCGCCGGTCGTGCCGGCGGCTCGTGCGGCCAAGGCGCGCAGCCCCGAGGCGGCGGCACGTGTGCAGGATCGCGCGGCCAGCCAGGCTGAGGTCGCGGCCGCGGAGCGGCGCGAACGTGCCCAGGAGCGTCAGCAGCGCCTGCAGAAGCGGCTGGCCGAGCGCCAGCAGCGCGAGGCCGCGCGCACCAAGCCGCTGGCGGCACCGCTGCCCCTGCCGGGCGCATCGGCAGCGTCGGGCGTGAAGTGAGTTGCGCCTAGGCCGGCGTCAGTCGAGGTTCTCGAGCTTGACGATGGCGATGGACAGGTTGTCGCCGCCGCCCCGCGCACGCTGACGCGCCTTGCTGACCAGCAGCTCCGCCGCCTCGCGCGGCGGCAGGCTGTACAGCACGCTGCCCAGTTCCTGCGGGGTGAAGTAGTGCCACAGGCCGTCGCTGCAGCACATCAGCGTGTCGCCCACTTCCAGGCCTTCGAAGCGCTCGGACGAGGACGTCGGGTCCTGCACCGTGCCCAGGCAGGCGGTCAGCAGGTTGCTCTGCGGATGCGTGCTGGCCTCGGCCTCGGTGAGCTGGCCCTCGTCGACCAGGCGCTGCACATAGGAGTGGTCCAGCGAGCGCTTCACCAGCCGCGCGCCGCGGAACCAGTAGATGCGCGAGTCACCCGAGTGGATCCAGTAGGCGCTGCGGTCGCTGCTGACGACGAAGCTGGCGATGGTGCTGTGCGGCTCCTCCTCGGCGGAGATGGCCGTCAGCTTGATCATCAGGTGCGCCTCGGACGTGATCTGGCCCAGCAGCTCGGCGGGGGATTCGTCCTCGGGCGAATAGCGTTCGAACAGCTGGCGGGCGGTCAGGATGACCTGGTCCGCCGCCTTGCGGCCGCCGCTCTTGCCGCCCATGCCGTCGGCCACGATGCCCATCACGCAGCCGTCGATGCGGGGGTGCGCAATGACGGCCACCTGGTCCTGCTGGTAGGCCCGGTCCCCGCGATGGGTGCCGGTGGCGGCGTTGAGTCGGAATCCGACGGCGGTGGGAGGCGGCATGCCGAAAACTATACTGGGCCGTTCGCTTGCCCCCGTCGCGACTGCACTTGTAACCCCCGGAATGGATGAACAACTTCACTCGTTGACGCGGCGGCTCATCGAACTGCGCATGGAGCATGCCGACCTCGACGCCATGATCGACCGGATGGCAGAACAGGCGCCGGTGGACGAGTTGGCGCTGCAGAGGCTGAAGAAGCGGCGGCTGGCGCTGCGCGACATGATTGCGCGCCTGGAAGTCACCACCGAGCCCGATGACAGAGCCTAGGAGTGTGTTTGCGCGCCGGGCATGGCGCCCGCAAGGCAGCCCGGCGACGCAATCTAGGCGCGTGGCGCAGTGCAGGCTGACCGCCTGCACATGCTTCGCAACGACGAGTGCGTTGGCGCGCTGCCTTGCCCTTCGGGTTGCCCCGCGAAGGCAGCGTTTGCGTCGTTGCGAATCCTCGCCGGGCGGCGAGCCCGGCTCCGGTTTGCGCCTTGCAACCACTGCCTTTGCGGGGCAACGGGCGTCATGACCGGCGTGCAAACACACTCCATCGACGATTGGCTCGACGCCCTCGATCAGGCCACGCCTCCCGCCCCGCCTGCTGCCGACGAGCTGGCCCAGGCCGTCGAGGCAGCCTTCGACGCCGGCGGCCCACTGGCGCGGCTGGATCGCGGCTACAAGCCGCGCGAGCCGCAGCTGCAGATGAGCCGCGCCGTCGCCCGCGCGCTGAGCCGGCGCCAGGCGCTGGTGGTGGAGGCCGGCACCGGCGTCGGCAAGACCTTCGCGTATCTGGTGCCCACGCTGTTGTCCGGCAGCCGCGCGCTGATCAGCACCGCCACCAAGAGCCTGCAGGACCAGCTGTTCCTGCGCGACCTGCCGCGGCTGGCCGAGGCGCTGCGGACGCCGCTGCGGCTGGCGCTGCTGAAGGGGCGCGGCAGCTACCTGTGCCTGCACCGCATGAAGGAGGCGCGCGTGTCCGGCGAGTTCCCGGACCGGCGCACGGCGCTGTCGCTGGCGCGCATCGAGCGCTGGGCGCAGATCACGAAGAGCGGCGACTTCGCCGAGATCGACGGCATGGACGAGCGCTCGCCCATCATCCCCATCGTCAGCTCCAGCCGCGAGAACTGCCTGGGCCAGGAGTGCCCCGACTGGAAGGCATGCCACGTCGTCAAGGCGCGGCGCGAGGCGATGGAGGCCGATGTGGTGGTGGTCAACCACCACCTGTTCTTCGCTGACCTGACGCTGCGTGACACCGGCGTGGCCGAACTGCTGCCCAGCGTCGAGATCGCCATCTTCGACGAGGCCCACCAACTGGCCGAGGCCGGTGTGCAGTTCCTCGGCACCGTGCTGGGCACGTCGCAGCTGATCGACTTCGCGCGCGACACGCTGGCCCAGGGGCTGGCCCATGCGCGCGGCGTGCACGACTGGCAGGCGCTGCAGGCCGGCGTCGAGAAGGCCGCGCGCGAGCTACGGCTGGCCGCGGCGGGCGCGCTGGCCACGGCGGGGCGCGAGCTGCGCGGCACGCTGAAGCTGGGCTGGAAGGAGCGCGCCACCCAGCCGGCGTTTGCGACGGCACTGGCCGGGGTGGAGACGGCCTGCGCCGCCGCGCTGGAGGCCTTGACCGCCGTGCGCGACGCGGCGCCCGACTTCGCCCGGCTGTGCGAGCGTGCGCAGCAGCTGCGCGACCTCGCCAAGGTCTTCGCCGCAGACCCCGATCCGGGCGACGTGCGCTGGATAGACCTCAGCCCGCACGGCGCGCGGCTGGTGGAGTCGCCGCTGGACATCCGCGACGCGATGCAGCAGCAGCTGGAAGGACCGCCCAAGGCCTGGGTGTTCACGTCCGCCACGCTGGGCGACGACGAGGGCCTGACCTGGTTCACCGAACCCGCCGGCCTGACGGAGGCCGAGATCCTGCGCGTCGGCAGCCCGTTCGACTACCCGGCCCATGCGCGGCTGTACGTGCCGCGCGGCATGCCCAAGCCCTCCGAGTCCACCCACCCGCCCAGCGTCGCGCTGCTGGCATCGCGGCTGGCGCGCGCCTTGGGCGGCCGCACCTTCGTGCTGACGACGACGCTGCGCAACCTGCAGACCGTGGGCGATGCGCTGCGCGAGCGCTTCGAGGAAAGCGGCGACGACATCGCCGTGCTGCAACAGGGCGCGCTGCCCAAACGTGCGCTGCTGCAGCGCTTCATCGACAACCCGCGCTCGGTGCTGCTCGGTTCGGCCAGCTTCTGGGAAGGCATCGACGTGCCCGGCGATGCTCTGCAATGCGTCGTCATCGACAAGCTGCCGTTCCCGCCGCCCAACGACCCGCTCGTCGAGGCTCGCGTGAAGCGGCTGGAGGCCGAGGGGCGCAACGCGTTCGCCGAGTATTTCGTCGCCGAGGCCGCCATCGCGCTGAAGCAGGGCGCCGGGCGGCTCATCCGCACCGAGACCGACCGCGGCCTGCTGGTGGTGTGCGACCCGCGCATGGCCGGCATGAACTATGGCCGCCGGCTGCGCGCCGCGCTGCCGCCGATGACGCCGGTGGCCAACGAAGCCGAGGCGTTGGAGTGGTTGCAGCTGCTGAATTCGGGTCGAGCTTAGCGACCTGCCTTCACGGGCCGAGCGCCGGGCCGCTCCCAAGCCGGCCCGTCATGGCGATGTGCGAGCGGCTTAATGCCGCGAGCATCGCCGTCCCCTCGGGGGACCGACCAGTTCGCCCGCGTTCAGCGCGGCGAAACTGGGCGAGGGGTCACCACAATTGCCACCAGCGGCGCTTGCTTTTCACATTGCCGCTGGCGTACTGGCTTGCGGGGAAGTTCTTGTCCAGCACGCGACGCGCGTCGTCGCGCAGCTGCGCCAGGCCCAGCTTGTCGTAGCTCTCGCTCATGATGTAGAGCGCTTCCTCGATGCCCGGTGCGTATTGGAACTCGGCCACAGCCGACTGCGCGCGGTTCGCCGCGGCCACATAGGCCTTGCGGTTGAAGTAGTAGCGCGCCACGTGGACCTCGTAGGCGGCCAGCGTGTTCGTGATGAAGTTGATGCGCGTCGTCGCGTCGGCCGCGTACCTGGACTCGGGGAACTGCTCCACCAGCTGGCGGAACGCCAGCAGCGCTTCCCGCGAGGCCTGCTGGTCGCGCTCCGACGGGTCCTGGTTGGCCAGGCGCCCGAACAGGCCCAGATCTTCGTTGAAGTTGACGATGCCCTTCATGTAGAGGGCGTAGTCCATCGCCGGGCTGGACGGGTTCAGCTTGATGAAGCGGTCCAGCGTCGTCACCGCCTGGGCGCGCTCGCCGCTGCGGTGGTAGGCCCAGGCCAGGTCCAGCGTCGCCTGCTGGCCCATCGTCGTGCCGGCGGCGCGGCCTTCGATGCGCTCCAGCGTCTTGATCGCACGGTCGTAGCTGCCGGAATTCAGGTCGTCCTTGGCGTCTGAATACAATTTGTCCAGCGCCGCCTGCGAGTTCGGGTCGTCCTTGGCCGTGGAGCCACAGCCGCTCAGGCCCAGCGCAAGGGCCGTCAGCACGGCGCCGGCGACGATGCGGCCGGCCTTGAATTTCTCAACAAACATGTCTGAAGTCGACGGCGATGCTGCCGGCTGGTCACAAGGAACGATGGACGCGGAGTATAGGGCGGGGGGTCTGTCGGACCCGGAAGACGAAGCGGGCGAACTTGCCGCTGCCGATGACGCTGCCGAGCGTCGCGGTGCGGAGGTCGATGCCGCGGGTCATGGCGAGCGCCTGGACCGTTGGCTGACGGGCCTGGCGCCCGAGTTCTCGCGCAACCACCTGCAGGTCTTGATCGAGCGCGGCTGCGTGACGGCCGACGGCAAGCCGGTCACCAAGCCGGCCCATCGGCTGCGGGCCGGCCAGCGCCTCGAGATCGAGCTGCAGCCCACCGACGAGAGTCGCGCCTTCCGCGCCGAGGCGATGGCGCTGGCCGTGGTCTTCGAGGACGAGCACCTGGCGGTCATCGACAAGCCGGTCGGCCTCGTCGTGCATCCGGCGCCGGGCAACTGGTCCGGCACACTGATGAACGGCCTGCTGGCCCGCCACCCGGCGGCCGCGACGCTGCCGCGCGCCGGCATCGTGCACCGGCTGGACAAGGACACCAGCGGGCTGATGGTCGTCGGCAAGACGCTGGAGGCCGTCACCGCGCTGAGCCGCCAGATCGCGGCCCGCGAGGTGCACCGCGAGTACCTGGCGCTGGCCTGGGGGCGCGTCGAGGAGGACTTCGTCGTCGAGAAGGCGCTGCGCCGCGACCCGGTGTCGCGCGTGAAGATGGCCGTGGCGCCCGCCAACCTGGGCAAACCGGCGCGCACCGATGTCTTCCCGCTGGGCGTGGGCGAGGTGAAGGTGGGCGTGCAGGACCGGCCCGTCAGCGCGGTGCACTGCGTGCTGCACACCGGCCGCACGCACCAGATCCGCGTTCACCTGGCGCACAGCGGCCACCCGCTGGTTGCCGACGTGCTCTACGGGGGGCTGCCGGCGCTGGGGCTGGCGCGCCAGGCGCTGCATGCGGCACGGCTGTCCTTCCAGCACCCGGTCACCGGCGAGGCCCTGGCGCTGACGGCGCCGCTGCCCGCCGACCTCGCCACGGCCTGGTCGGAAATCGGTGCCGAAGGCCTGCCCGGCTGACATGGCTACAATGCGGTCCGTTGTCGTGTCAGCGTGCTGTGCCGAGAGGGTGCAGCCCCGAGCCGGATCGCTGTCCAACCCGGAAACCGACAACCGAATCGCTGGCGCGCCCGGCTGCTTGATGGCCAGGCAACGCGCCAGGCCCGCCTCAGCAGACGAATCAGCACTTGGATGAGCGCCGCTGCGGGGCCAACGCCAGAGCTCTACCCATTGAGGGTGCGAAGTTGAGTTCATGAATACGCAGGATGCCAAGCGCGTCCTTGAAACCGCGCTGATCTGTGCCTCGCAGCCGCTGACGCTGCGCGAGATGCGAAGCCTGTTCGCCGACGAACTCGGCGCCGACAGCCTGCGCAGCCTGCTCGACGAGCTGACCCGCGACTGGGACGGCAAGGGTGTCGAGCTGGTCGCGCTGGCTTCGGGCTGGCGCTTCCAGAGCCGGCCCGAGCTGCGCGAGTACCTGGACCGGCTGCACCCCGAGAAGCCGCCGCGCTACTCGCGCGCCGTGCTGGAAACTTTGGCCATCATTGCCTACCGTCAGCCGGTCACGCGCGGCGACATCGAGGACATCCGCGGCGTCGTCGTGGCCAGCCAGATCATCAAGCAACTGGAAGACCGCGGCTGGATCGACGCCATCGGCCACCGCGAGACGCCCGGCCGGCCGGCGCTGTACGCGACGACCAAGGCCTTCCTGGACGACCTGGGCCTGGCCAGCCTGGAACAGTTGCCGGCCCTGGAGGTCGGCAGCGAACCGCCGGCCTTCGAGGCGCTGCAAGGCCAGTTGCTGGCCGACGCCGACGAGGCGACCGCAGAGGCTCCGACGGCCGCCGTGGTCGAGGCGCCAGCCGCCGAGGCTCATCCCGAGGTTCAGCCTGAAGCGGCCGCCGATGCGCCTGCCGAGGTGCTCGAGCCCGCCGCCGAGGAGCCCGAAGCCGCGCCGGCCGAGGCCTCTGCCGATCTGCCTGCGCCGTCGCGAAGCCTGTTCGGCGACGACGGCACCCCCGCACTCCCCAATCCCGATCCCACCGATCCGCCCCCGCAACCCCAGCACTGACTCGCATGAACGACGCCGCTGATCAAGACAAGCCCCTGCCCACCGCCGCCGAAGGCGAGGCACCCGCCGCGCCCAAGCGCCGCCGCACGACTAAGGCCGCCGCCGAGAGCGCTCCCGAGGCGGTCGCCGCCGCGGAAGAGGCCGCCGTGCCTGTGAAGCGCACGCGCCGCAAGGCCGCCGCCGCCGAGACGGAGGCGTCCGAGGCTGCAGCGCCTGAAGCAGCGCCTGCCGAAGAGGCGGCGCCGGCCCCGGCCCGCAAGCGCGCGCCGCGCAAGACGGCGGCCGTGACCGAGGCTGCGGCCGAGCCGGCGCCGGACGTGGTGCAGGCGCCGCTGTTCACGCTGGCCGAGGAAGCGCCGGCCGTGGTGGCGGCCGAGGGCGATGGCGGTGACGAGGGCGAGGACGGCGAAGGTGGCGAGGGCGAGGACGGCGAGCGTGGTGGCCGCGGCCGCAACCGCCGGCGCAACCGCAAGGAGCGCGCCGAGCGTCAGGCAGCGGGCCAGGGTGAGGGCGGTGGTGCCGGCGGCGAGCTGCCCAGCCCGGCCGTGACGCCTGAGTTGGTGGAGGCTGCCGGTGCGCGCTTCGCCGACGTGCTGTCGGGCAATCTGGATGCCGAGTCCGAAGGCCCGATCGGCGAACCGCCGACGCTGCGCCCCGAGCCCGAAGAGGAGGTCGAGGCCGCCGACGGCGAGAACAAGCGCGTGCTGGCGCCGGACGCCGACGCGCCCAAGCTGCAGAAGGTGCTGGCCCAGGCCGGCATCGGTTCACGCCGCGACATCGAGGAATGGATCGCCGAGGGCAAGATCGAGGTCAACGGCGAGGTGGCCCACGTGGGTCAGCGCATTTCGTTCGGCGACCGCGTGAAGGTCAACGGCAAGGACGTGCGCGTGCGCATCTCGCCGCCCAACCCGCGCATCCTGGCGTATCACAAGCCCACCGGCGAGGTGTCGACGTTCAACGACCCCGAGGGTCGCCCCACGGTGTTCCGCACGCTGCCGCGAGTGCAGGGGCAGAAGTGGCAGTCCGTCGGCCGCCTGGACATCAACACCGAAGGCCTGCTGCTGTTCACGAACTCCGGCGAACTGGCCAACCAGCTGATGCACCCGCGCTTCGGCGTGGAACGCGAGTACGCGGCCCGCGTGCTGGGCTCGCTGAGCGACGAGCAGCGCGCCAAGCTGCTGGAAGGCGTCAGCGTCGACGGCCAGACGGCGGCTTTCAAGAGCGTGGAAGACGGCGGCGGCGAAGGCGCCAACCGCTGGTACCGCGTCACCATCACTGAAGGCCGCAACCGTGAGGTGCGCAAGCTGTTCGAGGCCGTGGGCTTGGTGGTCAGCCGGCTGATCCGCATCCGCTACGGCACCGTCGTGCTGCCGCGCGGTCTCAAGCGAGGCGTCTGGGTGGAACTGGGCGACGACGATGTGCGCGTCATCCGCCGGCTGGCCGGCCACGGTTCGCACAACGGCCAGCCGCAGCAGCAACAAGGCCAACAGCAGCAGGGCAACAACAAGAAGGACCGCAACAAGCGCCGCTCCGACGACCGCCACAGCGGCGTGGGCCCGCGCCCCAGCCGCCCGCCCGAGCCGCAGCAGCCGCGCATGCAGCGCGAGGAACGCGCCCCGCGCCGCGATGACGACGAGGACGAGGACGACGGCTTCATTCCGCATCACATCAATCCGCTGGAGCAGACCTTCGACCGTCGCCATGCGACGGGCGGCAAGCGCGGCATTCCGCAGGGCTTCGGCGCCGGCGGGAGCCAGCAGCGCGACAAGCCGGCCAAGGGCGGCGGCAACAAGGGCGGCGGCCCGCGCGAGCCCGATCCGATGCAGACCTCCATGGGCTACATCGGCGGCGACGCCTACCTGCGCCGTGGCGGCGGTGGCGGCGGCCGCGGCGGCAAGGGCGGGGGCGGTGGTCGCTCCGGCGGCGGCTTCGGCGGCCGTCACCGTTGACACCTTCGGGCGGATGACGGTTAGGGTCATCCCTCACGGCTACAATCGCCGGTTTTGTCCAATACGCCCCATCAGGAGAATCCCATGGCGATCGAAACCACCCTGTCCATCATCAAGCCCGATGCCGTGGCAAAGAACGTCATCGGCCAGATCTACGCCCGCTTCGAAGGCGCCGGCCTGAAGGTCGTGGCCGCCAAGATGGTGCACCTGTCGCGCGGCGAAGCCGAGCAGTTCTACGCCGTCCACAAGGCCCGCCCGTTCTTCAACGACCTGGTCAACTTCATGATCAGCGGCCCGGTGATGATCCAGGCCCTGCAAGGCGAAGGCGCCATCCTGAAGAACCGCGACCTGATGGGCGCCACCGACCCGAAGAAGGCCGAGAAGGGCACCATCCGTGCTGACTTCGCCGACAGCATCGACGCCAACGCCGTGCACGGCTCCGACGCCGCCGAAACGGCCGCCGTCGAAGTGGCGTTCTTCTTCCCCGGCATGAACGTCTACGCTGCCAAGTAAACCCCAACGGGGTCGGTGACCCCGGCCCAGGAAGTTCGTATGGACGCGGTCAACCTGCTCGGTTTCGATCTGCCAGGCTTGGCCGCCTACTGCGAGCAACTGGGCGAAAAGAAATTCCGTGCGACCCAGCTGTTCCGCTGGATCCACCAGAAAGGCGCGTCGGACTTCGAACAGATGTCCGACCTCGCCAAGTCCCTGCGCGACAAGCTCAAGGGGCGCGCTCACATCACCGCGCTGCCGGTGATCTCCGAGCATGTGTCCACCGACGGCACCATCAAATGGCTGTTCGATGTCGGTGCCGGCAATGCCGTCGAGGCGGTGTTCATCCCCGAGGACGACCGCGGCACGCTGTGCATCTCCAGCCAGGCCGGTTGCGCCGTGGGCTGCCGCTTCTGCTCCACCGGCCACCAGGGCTTCAGCCGCAACCTGACGACGGCCGAGATCACGGCCCAGCTGTGGTTCGCCGAGCATTCGCTGCGGCAGCGCCAGAACACGACCGAGCGCGTCATCTCCAACGTCGTGATGATGGGCATGGGCGAGCCGCTGCAGAACTACGACCAGCTCGTGCCGTCGCTGAAGACCATGCTGGACGACCATGGCTACGGCCTGAGCCGGCGCCGCGTGACGGTGTCGACCTCGGGCGTGGTGCCCATGATCGACCGGCTGCGCGAGGACTGCCCGGTGGCGCTGGCCGTCAGCCTGCACGCGCCTACCGATCCGCTGCGCGACCAGCTCGTGCCGCTGAACAAGAAATACCCCATCGCCGAGCTGCTGGACGCCTGCAACCGCTACCTGGAGAAGGCGCCGCGCGACTTCATCACCTTCGAGTACTGCATGCTGCAGGAGGTGAACGACGCGCCCGAGCAGGCGCGCGAGCTGGTCAAGCTGGTCAAGAACCGCGTGCCTTGCAAGCTCAACCTGATCCCGTTCAACCCCTTCCCGGCTTCGGGCCTGATCCGCAGCACCAATGCGCGCGTGCAGGCCTTTGCCGAGGTGCTGATCCAGGCTGGCCTCGTGACCACCGTGCGCAAGACGCGCGGCGATGACATCGACGCCGCCTGCGGCCAGCTGGCGGGCGAAGTGCAGGACCGCACCCGCGCGCATATCCGCATGGTCAGGGCACCCATCACGGTGGCCAAATCCAACTGAGGCGCTGATTGCCTAACCTCGAGGATTTGATGAAGCGACTGCTGACCGTTCTGACCGCCGCCCTGCTCGCAGCCTGTGCCGGTACCGGCTCCGCCCCGCCGGCGGACCGCGAGATCAAGACCGACTCCGACCAGACCGACGCCGACCGCCGTGCGGCCATCCGCATGGAGCTGGCGCAGGGCTACTTCTCGCGCGGCCAGTTCGCGACCGCGCTGGACGAGCTGAAGCTGGCGCTGCAGGCCAAGCCCGACATGCGCGAGGCGATGAACCTGCGCGGCCTCATCTACGCCGCGATGGGTGACCATCAGCTGGCCGAGGAAACCTTCCGCCGCGCGCTGGCGATCTCGCCGGGCGATGCGGACACGCTGCACAACTACGGCTGGTTCCTGTGCCAGCGCCAGCGCTGGGAGACGGCCGATTCGCTGTTCGACCAGGCGCTGGCCCAGTCCACCTACCGCGCACCTTCCCGCACGCTGCTGGCCAAGGGCGTCTGCGAGGCCCGCGCCGGCCGCCTGCTGGTGGCCGAGAAGACGCTGTCGCGCGCCTTCGAGCTGGACCCCGGCAGCCCGGCCATCGCGGTCAACCTGTCCGAGGTGCTGTTCCGCAACAACGAGCTGCAGCGGGCGCGCTTCTACGTGAAGCGGGTCAATGACCAGCCCGAGCAGGCCAATGCGCAGAGCGCCTGGCTGCTGCTGCGCATCGAGCGCAAGCTGGGCAACACCGCGGCCGTGGACGACCTGGGGCTGCAACTGCGCCGCAAGCATCCGCAGGCGCCCGAGACGCAGGCGCTGGACGCCGGCCGCTACGACTGACCCGCCCGCGCGACAACCCACAAGAACGAGACCAATGGAACCGATGACCGAGGGATCCGTCAGCCAGCCCGCCACCGCCGGCGCCTGGCTGAAGAGCGTGCGTCAGCAGCGCGGCCTGCACATCGCGGCGCTGGCCGTCACGCTCAAGGTGCCGCAGGCCAAGCTGGAGGCGCTGGAGGCCGACCGCTACAACGAACTTCCCGACGCCACGTTCGCCCGCGCGCTGGCCACGGCCATGTGCCGCGCGCTGAAGGTGGATGCGGCGCCGGTGCTGGCCTTGCTGCCGCGCACGCTGGCCAACGACTTCGACGTGCGGCCCGGGCTGAACCAGCCCTTCCGCGAGCGCGGCAGCGGCAGCATCGACGGGGGTGCGCTGGCGCTGCTGGGCCGTCCCGTGGTCTGGGGACCGGCGCTGCTGCTGCTGGCCGCCGCCGCCGTCTACTGGATGCCCGCCAGCTGGTTCGAGCGCACCGAGACCCAGGCGACGCCGGTGGCCGTGTTCCCGCCGGCGGCCAGCACGGTCGCGGCGGCCAGTGCGCCGGTCGTGGAGTTCGTGCCGGCACCGGCCGCGCAACCGGCCTCCGAGCCGGCGGCGTCGACGCCCGTGGCGGCGTCTGCAGCGGCTCCAGCACCGGCACCGCAGACCATCGCGGCCGCGCCCGTGCCGGTGACCACCGTTCCCGCCGCCGTCGCGCCCACGCCCACCGTGCCTGCCGGCCAGGCGTTGCGCGTCACGGCAACCGCCGAAACCTGGGTCGAGGTCGTGGATGCCCAGGGCCAGACGCTGCTGTCGCGCCTGCTGCGCGAAGGCGAGCAGCAACTGCTGGGCGGCTCGGCCCCGTACAAGGTGCGCGTCGGCAACGTCGCCGGCACGCGCATCGAATGGCGCGGTGCCGCGGTGGACCTGGCCGGCCGTTCCAAGGACAACGTCGCCCGTCTGGAGTTGAATTGATGAGCGTCACCCCCATCCCCGAGGCTGGCCCCGCGCCGCGCCGCAGCCGCCAGGCGCGCGTGACCTGGGGCAATCGCATCGTGACCATCGGCGGCGACGCCCCGGTGCGCGTGCAATCCATGACCAACACCGACACGGTGGACGCCATCGGCACCGCCATCCAGGTCAAGGAGCTGGCCATCGCCGGCTCCGAGTTGGTGCGCATCACGGTCAACACGCCCGAGGCCGCCGCCCAGGTGCCCTACATCCGCGAACAGCTGGACCGCATGGGCATCGACGTGCCGCTGGTGGGCGACTTCCACTACAACGGCCACCGGCTGCTGACCGAGCATCCGGACATGGCGCAGGCGCTGTCCAAGTACCGCATCAACCCCGGCAACGTGGGCAAGGGCGAGAAGAAGGACAAGCAGTTCGCGCAGATGATCGAGGCGGCGATGAAGTACGACAAGGTCGTGCGCATCGGCGTCAACTGGGGCAGCCTCGATCAGGAGCTGCTCGCGCAGTTCATGGACGAGAACGCGCGCCGCGCGACTCCCTGGGGCGCCAAGCCGGTCATGTACCAGGCGCTGGTCGAGTCGGCGCTGACGTCGGCCGCCTATGCCGCCGAGCTGGGCATGAACCCGGACAACATCATCATCAGTTGCAAGGTCAGCGGCGTGCAGGACCTGATCTCGGTTTACCGCGAGCTGGCCCGTCGCTGCGACTACGCGCTGCACCTGGGCCTGACCGAGGCCGGCATGGGCACCAAGGGCACGGTCGCGTCGTCCGTCGCGCTGGGCATCCTGGCGCAAGAAGGCATCGGCGACACCATCCGCGTCAGCCTCACACCCCAGCCAGGCGAGGCGCGCACGCAGGAAGTGGTCGTCGCGCTGGAGATCCTGCAGGCGCTGGGCCTGCGGCACTTCAACCCCAGCGTGACCGCCTGCCCGGGCTGTGGCCGCACCACCAGCACCACTTTCCAGGAACTGGCCAAGCAGATCGACGACTTCCTGCGCCTGCAAATGCCGGTCTGGCGCAACAAATACCCCGGCGTCGAGGAGATGAAGGTGGCCGTCATGGGCTGCATCGTCAACGGCCCCGGCGAGAGCAAGCATGCCGACATCGGCATCAGCCTGCCCGGCACCGGCGAGGCGCCGGCTGCGCCCGTCTTCATCGACGGCGAGAAGGCCGTGACGCTGCGCGGGGAGAACATCGCGCAGGAGTTCCACGCGCTGGTCGAGAACTACATCGAGAAGCGCTTCGGCGCGACCGTCTGAATGACCGAGAAGAAGATGCAGCCCTTGCAAGCCGTCAAGGGCATGAACGACATCCTGCCGCCGGAATCGGCGCGCTGGGAGTGGCTGGAGGCCAAGATGCGCAGCGTGCTGGCGCGCTACGGCTACAGCAATGTGCGGGTGCCCATCGTTGAACCCACCGCGCTGTTCGTGCGCGGCATCGGCGAGGTGACCGACATCGTCGAGAAGGAGATGTACGCCTTCGAGGACCGCGCCGACAAGCATGGCCAGGCCGAGCATCTGGCGCTGCGCCCCGAGGGTACGGCCGGTGTCGTGCGCGCGATGATCGAGCACAGCTTCCTGCGTGACTCGCCCCGCCGCCTGTACTACGTGGGCCCCATGTTCCGCCGCGAGAAGCCGCAGAAGGGCCGCTACCGCCAGTTCCACCAGATGGGCATCGAGGCTTTGGGCTTCGCCGGCCCGGACGTGGACGCCGAGGTCATCCTGCTGGCGCGCACGCTGTGGCGCGAGCTGGGCCTGAAGGAGGGCGAGGACGTCACGCTGGAGATCAACTGCCTGGGCCAGCCGGACGAACGCGCCGCCCACCGTGCCGCGCTGATCGCCTACCTGGAGCAGCACAAGGACGTGCTGGACGAGGAGGCCCAGCGCCGCATGTACAGCAACCCGCTGCGCGTGCTGGACACCAAGAACCCCGCCATGCAGGCCATGGCCGAAGGCGCGCCGAAGCTGCTGGACTTCCTCGGCGAAGCCTCGCTGGCCCACTTCAACGGCGTGAAGGCGCTGCTGGACGCGGTGGGCCTGGCCTACCGCATCAACCCGCGCCTGGTGCGCGGGCTGGACTACTACAACCTCACCGTCTTCGAGTGGGTCACCGACAAGCTGGGCGCCCAGGGCACCGTGTGCGCGGGCGGCCGCTACGACGGTCTCGTCGAGCAGCTGGGCGGCAAGCCAACGCCCGCCGTGGGCTTCGGCATGGGCCTGGAGCGGCTGCTGCTGCTGCTGGAGACGCTGGGCCTGCAGGCGCCGGCGTCCGCGCCCGATGTCTACGCCGTCGTGCCCGAGCCGGCCGAGCTGCCGCGCATCCTGCCCACGCTGGAGGCGCTGCGCGCGGCCGGTGTCAGCGTGCAGATGCATGCCGGTGGCGGCTCGTTCAAGTCGCAGTTCAAGAAGGCCGACGGCTCCGGCGCGCGCTTCGCGCTGGTGTTCGGCGGCGATGAGCTGGCCCGTGGTGAAGTGGCCGTCAAGCCGCTGCGCGACGGCGCAGAACAGCGCACCCTGATCCTTGCCGACGTGGCCTCCTGGGCCGCCGAACTGCGCACCGCATAATCCCGGGCCTTGCCCCGCATAGCTGTCTTTTTCCCATGGCATCCCATCTCGACCTCGAAGAACAAGAACAACTCGACCAGCTCAAGGCCTTCTGGAAGCGCTGGGGCAACCTGATCACGTGGGTGATCACGGCTGCGCTGGCCGCGTTTGCCGCCTGGCAGGGCTGGAACTGGTATCAGCGCGACCAGGCCGCCAAGGCCGGCGCCATGTACGAGGAGTTCGAGCGCGCGCTGACCGCGCAAGACGCCGACAAGGCCGCCGCCGCCGCGGGCGATCTGAAGGCGCGCTTCGCCAGCACCGGCTACGCCGCCCAGGCCGGCCTGCAGGCCGCCAAGCTGCAACTGGACAAGGGCAAGGCCGACGAAGCCAAGCAAAGCCTGGCTTGGGTCGCCGAGCATGGCTCGCAGGCCGCCTACCGCGACCTGGCCCGCCTGCGCCTGGCCGGCTTGCAGCTGGATGCCAAGGCCTATGACGAGGCCGGCAAGACGCTGGACGCCATCCAGTCCAAGGATTTCGAGGCGCTGGTGGCCGACCGCCGCGGCGACGCGCTGCTGCTGCAGGGCAAGCGCGACGAGGCCAAGGCCCAGTACCAGAAGGCGCTGGCCGGCCTGCCCAAGGAGCAGGACTACCGCCGCATCGTCGAGGCCAAGCTGTCGACGCTGGGCGTGCCCACCGTCGTCGAAGCCACCGGAGCCGCGCAATGAAGCGCCTCGTCCAGATCTCGCTGATCGCGCTGGCGGCGGCCTCGCTGTCGGGCTGCTCGACGATCAGCAACACGTGGAACCGCTGGTTCGGCGACGCGAAGAACCAACCCGCCAAGCTGGAGGCGCTGTCCGGCCCCGCGACCGGCCGCGTGGTCTGGAGCGCCAAGGGCGACAGCATCGGCTTCCCGCTCAGCATCGCGACGCTGGGTGACCGCTTCGTCGTGGCCGGCACCGATGGCTCCGTGCGCGCACTGGCCGCCGCCGACGGCCGCGAGCTGTGGCGCGGCGAGGCCGGCGCCAAGCTGGTGGCCGGCATCGGCAGCGACGGCCGCTTTGCCGCCGTCGTCAATCGCGACAACGAGCTGGTCGTGCTGGACGGCGGCAAGCAGGTCTGGAAGAAGGCTTTGCCGACGCCCGTGGTCGCCGCGCCTCTGGTCGCCGGCGAGCGTGTCTTCGCGCTGACGCTGGACCGCCAGGTCATTGCCTTCGACGCGCTGGACGGCCGCAAGATCTGGGAACTGCGCCGTCCCGGCGAGCCGCTGACGCTGGCCAAGGCCGGCGTTCTGACGTCTTACAAGGACACGCTGATCGTGGGGCAGGGCTCGCGTCTGGCGGGCATCGACCCGCTGAGGGGGCAACTGCGCTGGGAGGCCAGCGTGGCCACGCCGCGCGGTACCAATGAAGTCGAGCGCCTGGCCGATCTGGTCGGCCCCGCCGTGCGCCAGGGCGAAGCCATCTGCGCCCGCGCCTTCCAGTCCGCCGTGGGCTGCGTGAATGCCGAGCGCGGCAGCGCGCTGTGGAGCCGCACGGTGGGTGGCACCAACGGCATTGGCGCCGATGACCAGGTCGTCGTCGCCGGCGATGCGTCGGACCGCCTGTCGGCCTGGAAGCTGGCCAACGGCGACCTGGCCTGGTCCGCCGACCAGTTCCAGCTGCGCAAGCTGTCGGTGCCGGTGCTGCTGAACAAGCAGGTGCTGATCGGCGACTTCGAAGGCCAGATCCACCTGCTGGACCGCGAGACCGGCAAGACCAGCTCGCGCATCGCGACCGACGGTTCGCCCGTCGTCGCGACGGCGCTGCTGGGTGACACCGCGCTGTTCGTCACCAAGAGCGGCGGCCTGTTCGCCATCAAGGCCGAATGAAACCCGTCATCGCCCTGGTCGGCCGCCCCAACGTGGGCAAGTCGACGCTGTTCAACCGCCTGACGAAGTCGCGCGACGCCATCGTGGCCGACTTCGCCGGCCTGACGCGCGACCGCCACTACGGCGACGGCCGCCTGGGTGACCGCGAGTTCATCTGCATCGACACCGGCGGCTTCGAGCCCGACAGCAGCACCGGCATCGTCAAGGAGATGGCCAAGCAGACCAAGCAGGCCGTTGCCGAGGCCGATGCGGTCATCTTCGTCGTCGACATCCGCCTGGGGCTTTCGGCCCATGACAGCGACATCGCCCGCTACCTGCGCAGCGTCAACAAGCGCGTGCATCTGGCCGTCAACAAGGCCGAGGGCATGAGCGAGTCGCCGCTGCTGGCCGAGTTCCACGAGCTGGGCATGGGCGAGCCGCACCCGATTTCGTCGGCGCACGGCCAGGGCATCCGCAGCCTGCTGGACGCCGTGCTGGAGCCCTTCGAGGACACCAGCGAGGAGTTCGGCGCCGGCCCGCAGCAGGACGGCGTCATCCGGCTGGCCGTGGCCGGTCGCCCCAATGTCGGCAAGAGCACGCTGATCAACACCTGGCTGGGTGAAGAGCGCCTCGTCGCGTTCGACATGCCCGGCACCACGCGCGACGCCATCGCGGTGGACTTCGAGCGCAACGGCCAGAAGTTCAAGCTCATCGACACCGCCGGCCTGCGCCGCAAGGGCAAGGTGTTCGAGGCCATCGAGAAGTTCTCGGTCGTCAAGACGCTGCAGGCCATCGCGGATGCGCACGTCGTGCTGCTGCTGCTGGACGCCACGCAAGGCGTGACCGACCAGGACGCCCACATCGCCGGCTACATCCTCGACAGCGGCCGCGCCGTCGTGCTGGCCTGCAACAAGTGGGACGCCGTCGACAGCTACCAGCGCGAGACGCTGAAGCGCCAGATCGAGCAGCGCCTGGCCTTCCTGAAGTTCGCGCCCATGCACAACATCTCGGCGCTGAAGCGGCAGGGCCTGTCGGCGCTGTGGAACGCGATGGCCGATGCCTACGCGTCCGCCTACCGCAAGATGACCACGCCGGTGCTGACCCGCCTGATCCAGGAGGCCGTCGAACACCAGCAGCCCAAGCGCTCGGGCGTGTCTCGACCCAAGATGCGCTACGCCCACCAGGGCGGCCAGAACCCGCCCATCGTCGTCATCCACGGCAATGCGCTGGACGGCGTCACCGAGGTCTACAAGCGCTACCTGGAAGGCCGCATCCGCGCCCACTACAAACTGGTCGGCACGCCGCTGAAGATAGAGCTGCGTTCTTCGAAGAATCCCTTCGACGAAAAGACCTAGGGTGACGGCCGGGTGCGGCAAAACCCTGTGTTAAGGTCCAACCCGTATCCCACCCCCCGAAACTCGGAGCATACCGATGAGCAACAAAGGCCAACTTTTGCAGGATCCCTTTTTGAACCTGCTCCGCAAAGAGCACGTGCCGGTGTCCATCTATCTGGTCAACGGCATCAAGCTGCAAGGCCACATCGAATCCTTTGACCAATACGTCGTGCTGCTGCGCAACACCGTGACGCAGATGGTCTACAAGCACGCCATCTCGACCGTCGTGCCGGGTCGCGCGGTCAACTTCCATGCCGGCGACGGCAACGGCAACGCCGACGCCTGATTCCCACCCCGTCCTTGTCCGCCACTTCTTCTCCGTCCGCGACGCCGCCCTCCGAGGCGGCGCGCGCCATTCTTGTGGGCGTCGATTTCGGTCGCAACGCCGCCAAGCAGGGCTTTGACGAAAGCCTGGACGAGCTGGCGTTGCTGGCCGAATCGGCCGGCGACACGCCGGTCGCCAAGGTCATTGCCCGCCGTCCGGCGCCCGATGCGGCGCTGTTCGTGGGTTCCGGCAAGGCCGACGAGATCAAGCTGCTGGTGCAGGCCCACCAGGCCCACACCGTGCTGTTCGACCAGGCCATCTCGCCGGCGCAGCAGCGCAACCTCGAGAAGGTGCTGGGCGTGCCGGTCGCCGACCGCACGGCGCTGATCCTCGAGATCTTCGCTGCCCGCGCGCAGAGCCACGAGGGCAAGCTGCAGGTGGAGCTGGCGCGGCTGCAATACCTGGCCACGCGCCTGGTGCGGCGCTGGAGCCACCTGGAGCGGCAGAGCGGCGGCATCGGCATGCGCGGTGGCCCCGGCGAAGCGCAGATCGAGCTGGACCGTCGCATGATCGACGACCGCATCAAGAAGACCAAGGAGCGCCTGAAGCAGGTGCAGCGCCAGCGCAGCACGCAGCGGCGCTCGCGTTCGCGCAACGGCGTCTTCAAGATCTCGCTGGTCGGCTACACGAACGCGGGCAAGAGCACGCTGTTCAATGCGCTGACCAAGGCGCGTGCCTACGCGGCCAACCAGCTGTTCGCGACGCTGGACACCACCACCCGCTCGCTGTATCTCGAGCAGGCCGGCGCCAGCGTGTCGCTGTCCGACACGGTGGGCTTCATCCGCGACCTGCCGCACAAGCTGGTCGAAGCCTTTCGCGCCACGCTGCAGGAGGCGGCCGATGCCGACCTGCTGCTGCATGTCGTCGATGCGGCCAGCCCGGTGCTGGACGAGCAGATGATCGAGGTCGACAAGGTGCTGGAGGAAATCGGCGCCGCCGGCGTGCCGCAGATCCTGGTCTACAACAAGCAGGACCTGCTGCCCGACGACCAGCGCCCGCGCGCACCGGTCGATGCGCTGCTGCGCAACGATGCGGCCGGCGAGCCCACGCCGCGCGTCTTCGTCAGCGCCGTGGACGGCACCGGCCTGGCCGAGCTGCGCGAACTGATCGCGCAGGCCATGCAGGCCCAGCCCTTGAGTTCCCAAGAGTACGACCCACGTTTCGACACCGTGGCGTCCCCGTCGTCCGATGACGGCGAGCCTTCACCCTCAGACCCTTCCCAGGCATGAGCAGCACATCCAATACCCCGTCCCGCAGCCCCTGGGCCCAGCGTCTGATGACGCCGGTGGCCCGCGCCGCCGGGCGCCTGCTGAACAACGGCCGCAACGACGGCCCGCCCGACCTCGACGAACTCTGGCGCGACTTCAACCGCAAGCTGTCCGGCATGTTCGGCGGCAAGTCCGGCGGCCCGACCGGTGGCAACGGCAGCGGTGGCGGTGCACCCGACATGAAGGGCGCCGGCATCGGCCTGGGCCTGATCGCCGGCGTGGTCGTGCTGGGCTGGCTGGCCAGCGGCTTCTTCATCGTGCAGGAAGGCCAGCAGGGCGTCATCACGGCCTTCGGCAAGTACAGCAAGACCGTGGAAGCCGGCTTCCAGTGGCGCCTGCCGTATCCGCTGCAGCAGCACGAGATCGTGTCGGTCACGCAGCTGCAGCAGGTCGAAGTTGGCCGCAATTCCGTCGTCGCGGCCACCGGCCTGCGCGACTCGTCCATGCTGACGCAGGACGAGAACATCGTGGACATCCGCTTCACGGTGCAGTACACGATCAAGGATGCGCGCGATTTCCTGTACGAGAACCGCGAGCCGCGCGACGCCGTCACGCTGGCGGCCGAATCGGCCGTGCGCGAGATCGTCGGCAAGAGCAAGATGGACTCGGTGCTGTACGAGCAGCGCGATGCCATCGCGGCCGACCTGGTCAAGTCCATCCAGACGCAGCTGGACCGGCTGAAGGCCGGCATCCAGATCAAGAACGTCAACGTGCAGAGCGTGCAGGCGCCCGAACAGGTGCAGGCCGCGTTCGACGACGCGTTCAAGGCCGGGCAGAACCGCGAGCAGATCAAGAACGAGGCCGAGGCCTACGCCAACCAGATCGTGCCGCAGGCCCAGGGTGAAGCCGCCAAGCTGCGCGAGCAGGCCGAGGGCTACAAGGCGCGCGTCATCGCCGCCGCCGAGGGTGATGCGCAGCGCTTCAAGAGCGTGCTGACCGAGTACCAGAAGGCACCGCAGGTCACGCGCGACCGCCTCTACACCGACGCGATGCAGCAGGTGTACAGCAACGTCAGCAAGGTCATGGTGGACAGCAAGAGCGGCTCCAACCTGCTGTACCTGCCGCTGGACAAGCTGCTGCAGCAGGGCGGCAGCGGCACCGTGACGGTGTCGCCGCCCCAGCCCAGCGCGATGTTGCCCGAGGCGCAGACGCTGCCCAACACCAACGACCTGCGCAGCCGCGACAACCAGCGTAGCCGCGACGGCCGCTGATCGAGGATCCAAGCCATGAACCGTATTGCCGCCTTCATCGCTGGCGCCCTCGTGCTGCTGATGCTGCTGTCGTCCACGCTCTTCATCGTCGACCAGCGCCAGTTCGCCGCCGTCTACGCGCTGGGTGAGATCAAGGAAGTCATCACCGAGCCGGGCCTGAAGTTCAAGCTGCCGCCGCCGCTGCAGAACGTGGTCATGCTGGACCGCCGCGTGCAGACGCTGGACAGCCCCGAGTCGCGTCCCATCTTCACCGCCGAGAAGAAGAGCCTGGTCATCGACTGGCTCATCAAGTGGCGCATCGTCGAGCCGCGCCAGTTCATCCGCAACAGCGGTGCCGACCTCCGCAACGTCGAGAACCGCCTGGCGCCCGTCGTGCAGGCTGCGTTCAACGAGGAAGTGACCAAGCGCACCGTCATCGCCGTGCTGGCGACCGAGCGCGAGAAGGTCATGCAGGACGTGCGCGCCCGCCTGGCCGACGAAGCCAAGCAGTTCGGCATCGAGGTCGTGGACGTGCGCATCAAGCGCGTGGACTTCGCGTCCAACATCACCGACTCGGTCTATCGCCGCATGGAGTCCGAGCGCAAGCGCGTCGCCAACGAGGCGCGCTCCACCGGCGCCGCCGAGGGCGAGAAGATCCGCGCCGACGCCGATCGCCAGCGCGAAGTCATCGTGTCCGAGGCCTACCGCGACGCGCAGAAGATCAAGGGCGAAGGCGATGCCAAGGCGTCCGCGCTGTACGCCGAAGCCTTCGGCCGCGATCCGCAGTTCGCGCAGTTCTACCGCCAACTGGAAGCCTACCGCGTCACGTTCCGCAACAAGAGCGACGTGATGGTGGTGGACCCCAGCAGCGACTTCTTCAAGGCCATGCGCGGTTCGGGCGCAGCACCGGGCGCGGCACCAGCCCGCAAATGACCGAACTGCTGACGGCGGTCGCGCTGGTGCTGGTGCTGGAGGGGCTGATGCCCTTCATCAGCCCGGCCCGCTGGCGCGAAGCCTTCAGCCGCATCCTGGCGATGAGCGATGGCCAGATCCGCTTCATCGGGCTGATCAGCATCGTGATGGGATTGCTGGGACTGCTTTGGTTGCGCTGATCTGAAGGCTGGGGCGCTTCGAAGGCGGGGAGGGCATAGGTACAATGCCGTTTTTAACCGCCCCGCTTCGCGCCCATGTCCTCTGCTTGGCTGCTGCCAGAGCACATCGCCGATGTCCTGCCGTCGCAGGCTCGCCGCATCGAAGAGCTGCGTAGAGAGCTGCTCGACATGGCCCGCAGCTATGGCTGCGAACTGGTCATCCCCCCGTTGCTGGAGCACCTGGACTCCCTGCTGTCCGGCACGGGCAGCGGTTCCGAGATCAAGCTGTTCAAGCTGGTCGACCAGTTGTCCGGCCGCTCACTGGGCCTGCGCGCCGACACGACGCCGCAGGTCGCCCGCATCGATGCCCACCTGCTGAACCGCCAGGGCGTGACCCGGCTGTGCTACTGCGGCCCCGTCATGCACACGCGGCCGGACGGCCTCAACACCAGCCGCGAGCCACTCCAGTTCGGCGTCGAGATCTATGGCCACGCCGGCCTGGAGGCCGACCTGGAAGTGCAGGACCTGGCGCTGGACGCGCTGCGCCGTGCCGGCCTGCAGAACGTCATGCTGGACCTGGGCGACGCCCGTCTGCTGCAAGGGGTGCTGGATGGCGCCACACTGTCCCCCGATGCGCTGGATGCACTGACCGCCGCGCTGGCTGCCAAGGACATGGCTGTGCTGGCCACATTGACGGCCGACATGCCCGCCGCCGTGCGTGACGCGTTGCTGGCGCTGCCGAGCCTCTACGGTGGCCACGAGGTGCTCGCGGAAGCCGCGCGCCGCCTGCCCGGTCACCCGCTCATCAAGGCCGCGCTGACCGACCTGGAGTGGCTGGCCGGCCATCTGGCCGCCGTCCACCCCGAGATCAGCCTGGGCTTCGACCTGGCCGATCTGCAAGGCTATGCGTACTACACGGGCATCCGCTTCGCGGCCTATGCCCAGGGCTGCTCCGACGCCGTGTTGCGTGGCGGCCGCTACGACGAGGTCGGTGCCGTGTTCGGCCGCCGGCGCCCGGCCGTGGGCTTCAGCCTGGACCTGAAGACGCTGGTCACGCTGGTCACGCCCACGCCGCTGCGCGCCGCCGTGCGCGCCCCCTGGGGCGAGGATGCCTCGCTGCGCCAGGCCGTGCGGGCGCTGCGCGAGCAGGGCGAGACCGTGGTGTGTGTGCTGCCCGGCCATGAGCACGAGGCCGATGAATTCGACTGTGACCGCGAACTGGTTCGCGAGCACACTGGCTGGGTTGTCCGCACGCTGTAAGGCGCGGCACCCACATTCCCTTTTCAAGCAAGCAAGGCAATCAACATGAGCCAAACCGCGCGTGGACGCAATGTGGTCGTCGTCGGCACCCAGTGGGGCGACGAGGGCAAGGGCAAGGTCGTCGACTGGATGACCGATCATGCGCAAGGTGTCGTGCGCTTCCAGGGCGGCCACAACGCCGGCCACACGCTGGTCATCAAGGGCGTGAAGACGGCGCTGCAGCTGATCCCCAGCGGCATCATGCGCGACGGCGTGGCCTGCTACATCGGCAACGGCGTCGTGCTGGACCCGACCCACCTGCTGAGCGAGATCGAGCGCCTGGAGAAGGCCGGTGTCGACGTGCGTTCGCGTTTGTTCATCAGCGAGTCCTGCCCGCTGATCCTGCCCTTCCACGTCGCCGTCGACAAAGCGCGCGAGGCGCTGCGCGAGACCAGCGGCAGCGGCAAGATCGGCACCACCGGCAAGGGCATCGGCCCGGCCTATGAGGACAAGGTTGCCCGCCGGGCGCTGCGCGCCCAGGACCTGAAGCATCCCGAGCGCTTCGCGAAAAAGCTGCGCGAGCTGCTGGACCTGCACAACTTCGCGCTGGCGGGCTACCTGAAGGGCGAGACGCTGGAGTTCGAGCCCATCTTCGAGCAGGCCATGAAGATGGCCGAGCAGATCAAGCCCATGCTGGCCGACGTCGGCTACATGATCCACAAGGCCAGCAAGGCCGGCGCCAACATCCTGTTCGAAGGCGCGCAGGGCACGCTGCTGGACATCGACCACGGCACCTACCCCTACGTGACGTCGAGCAACTGCGTGGCCGGCAACGCCGCCGCCGGTGCCGGCGTGGGCCCGCAGCTGCTGCATTACATGCTGGGCATCACCAAGGCCTACACGACGCGTGTAGGCTCGGGCCCGTTCCCCACCGAGCTGGACTGGGAGGCGCCGGGCACCGTGGGCTACCACCTGTCCACCGTGGGCCAGGAGCGTGGCACCGTGACTGGCCGCGCGCGCCGCTGCGGCTGGCTGGACGCTGCCGCGCTGAAGCGCTCCATCATCATCAACGGCATCACCGGCCTGTGCCTGACCAAGCTGGACGTGCTGGACGGCCTGGCCGAGATCAAGGTGTGCGTGGGCTATGAGCTGAACGGCAAGACCACCGACATCCTGCCGCTGGATGCCGACGAGATCGAAGCCTGCACGCCCATCTTCGAGACCTTCCCGGGCTGGACCGAGACCACCTTCGGCGCCACGTCCTGGGATGCGCTGCCGGCCAACGCGCGCGCCTACCTGAAGCGCGTCGAGGAGGTCATCGGTGCACCCATCGACATGGTCTCCACCGGCCCCGACCGCGAGCACACCATTGTGCTGCGCCATCCGTATTCCGCCTGATCACCATCAAACCACGGAGACAACACCACCATGTTGACCGACGACGGCAAACACCTTTACGTTTCCTGGGACGAGTACCACCTGCTGACCGAGCGTCTGGCACTCAAGGTACACGCCTCCGGCTGGGAGTTCGACCAGATCCTGTGCCTGGCCCGCGGCGGCATGCGCCCGGGCGACGTGCTGTCGCGCGTGTTCGACAAGCCGCTGGGCATCATGTCTACCAGCTCCTACCGCGCCGAAGCCGGCACCATCCAGGGCCGTCTGGACATGGCCAAGTACATCACCATGCCCAAGGGTGAGCTGGCCGGCCGCGTGCTGTTGGTGGACGACCTGGCCGACTCCGGCGTCACGCTGAAGGCCGTCGTCGAGCGCCTGCGCGGCATGCCTGCCATCACCGAACTGCGCTCCGCGGTCATCTGGACCAAGCAGGTCTCGGCTTACACGCCGGACTACTACTGCGAGATGCTGGAAACCTCGCCGTGGATCCACCAGCCGTTCGAGGAATACGACGGCATGGGGCCGGAGGCGCTGGCGAAGAAATTCGTCGTCTGAGGCATGACGGTGGGCGCCAGGCACGAATCGCTGAAGCGCCCGTCGAGGGCCTCGGGCTC
Source organism: Roseateles asaccharophilus (assembly GCF_031458115.1). GTDB lineage: Bacteria > Pseudomonadota > Gammaproteobacteria > Burkholderiales > Burkholderiaceae_C > Pelomonas > Pelomonas asaccharophilus_A. The sequence continues at coordinate 676,793 of NZ_JAVDXV010000001.1, forward strand.
CTGGCGCCAGACCTTTTGCGCCTTTCCCGAGCACCAAAGCAAAAAGGCCGGCGCTTTCGCGTCGGCCTTTTCATTTCTTGTTTTGGTGCCCAGGAGAGGACTCGAACCTCCACGGAGTTACCCGCTAGTACCTGAAACTAGTGCGTCTACCAATTCCGCCACCTGGGCAAGGTGCTCAAAACTTCTGTTGAAGTCCTGAGCCGTTTCAGGAAAACCGAGACTATATCATCAAAAACTTGAAGAACACAAATTCGTCGCCTACGGGCGATGGCGCAGGGCTGCTCGGCGAGATCGAGGGCACGCTGCAAGGCCACCGCGACGGCCACGGCTTCCTGATCCCTGACGACGGCTCCTCGGACATCTACCTGTCCTCGCAGGAGACGCACGCCGTCATGCACGGCGACCGCCTGCGCGTGCGCGTGGTGCGCTTCGACAAGCGCGGCCGCCCCGAAGGCAAGGTGCTGGAGATCCTCGAGCGCAAGAAGCGGCCCATCATCGGCCGGCTGCTGCTGGAGTCGGGCATCTGGCTGGTCGCGCCCGAAGACCGGCGCATGGGCCAGGACATCCTGATCCCCAAGAACGGCATTGCCAATGCCACGGCGGGTCAGGTCGTCGCCGTCGAGCTGACCGAGCCGCCGTCGCTGTATTCGCAGCCGGTGGGCCGTGTGGTCGAGGTGTTAGGGGAGATTGACGATCCTGGCATGGAGATCGAGATCGCTGTGCGCAAGTACGACGTGCCGCACCGCTTCAGCCCCGAGACGCTGGCGCAATCCGCCAAGCTGCCCGAGAAACTGCGCGCTGCCGACCTGAAGCACCGCATCGACCTGCGCGACGTGCCGCTGGTCACCATCGATGGCGAGGACGCCCGCGACTTCGACGACGCCGTCTACTGCGAGCCCTACAAGGTCGGTCGGGGCAAGAAGGCCTTCGAGGGCTGGCGCCTGCTGGTGGCCATTGCCGATGTGTCGCACTACGTGAAGCCGAACGAGCCGCTGGACGCCGATGCCTACGAGCGCGCGACATCCGTCTACTTTCCGCGCCGCGTCATCCCGATGCTGCCGGAGAAGCTGTCCAACGGCCTGTGCTCACTGAACCCGTACGAGGACCGCCTCAGTATGGTCTGCGACATGCTCGTGTCCAGCGACGGTGCCGTCAGCGCCTACCAGTTCTATCCGGCGGTCATCTGTTCGCACGCGCGCTTCACCTACACCGAGGTGGCCGCCATCCTCGGCAACACGCACGGGCCTGAAGCGGCGAAGCGGCGTGAGTTGGTGCCGCATCTGCTGCATCTGCACGAGGTCTATCGTGCGCTGCTGTCCGAGCGCCAGCGCCGCGGCGCCATCGACTTCGAGACCACCGAGACGCAGATCGTCTGCGACGACAACGGCCGCATCGAGAAAATCATCCCGCGCACCCGCAACGATGCGCACCGGCTGATCGAGGAGGCCATGCTGGCCGCCAACACCTGCTCGGCCGACTTCATCCAGACCAACAAGCATCACGCGCTGTACCGCGTGCACGAAGGCCCCACGCCGGAGAAGCGCCAGACGCTGCAGGCCTACCTGCGCTCGCTGGGCATCGCGCTGGGCATCTCCGACGACCCGGCGCCGCGCGAATTCCAGCAGCTGGCCGAGGCCACCAAGGACCGCCCGGACGCGCAGCAGATCCACCAGATGCTGCTGCGTTCCATGCAGCAGGCCATCTACACCGGCACCAACTCCGGCCACTTCGGCCTGGCCTATCCGGCATACACGCACTTCACCAGCCCCATTCGACGCTATCCGGACCTGCTGGTGCACCGCGTCATCAAGGCGCTGCTGGCGAGCAAGAAGTACGTGCTGGACGCCAGCAAGATGAACGTGCCGCAGGCGCCCAAGCGCCCCGGTCGCCCGCCGCCGCCCAACCCGGCGGAGGCGCGCAACGAGGCCGAGCGCTGGGAGGTCGTCGGCGCGCATTGCAGCGCCAACGAGCGCCGTGCCGACGAGGCCAGCCGCGATGTCGAGGCCTGGCTGAAATGCCGCTACATGCGCGACCGTCTGGGCGAGGAGTTCGCTGGCACGGTCAGCGCCGTCACATCGTTCGGCCTGTTCGTGCAGCTGGACGCGCTCTACGTCGAAGGCCTGGTGCACATCACCGAGCTGGGCGGGGAGTACTTCAAGTTCGACGACACGCGCCAGGAGCTGCGCGGCGAGCGCACTGGCATCCGCTACGCCACCGGCGCGCGCGTTCAGGTGCAGGTCAGCCGTGTGGACCTGGATGGGCGCCGCATCGACTTCCGCCTGGTGCGCGATGCCGACGAGGCGCGGCTGCTGAGTCGAGGCAAGCCTGCGCCCAAGGCGCCGGCGAAGAAACGCGCGCCCAAGACCGCCGTCGAGGCGCTGGACGAAGTGCGTCAGGCCGACCGTGATGTGAAGAAGAGCCGCAAGGAGGTGGTTGCCGGCCTGCATCCGGTCAAGGCGGCGCAGCAGGCGGCCAAGCGTGCGGCCACCAAGGCCGCGAAGAAGACGGCCGCCAAGGCGGCGACGCGCAAGCGCCGCTGAGCGTCAGCGCCCGTCGGGCAGGCGGGCGATGAGGTCGCTGGCGCGCAGCACGCCGTCGACCTCGCCCGCGCGGCCGTGGGCGTCGACGCCCGCGCAGGCGATGCGATGGGCGCTGGCGCCGGGCTGCTGCGCCCACAGGCCGCCCAGCCAGCCCGCAAGCACATCACCGCTGCCGGCCGTCGCCAGCGCCGGCCCGCCGCTGGCGCAGATGGCAGGCCTTTCATCGGGCGATGCGATGACGCTGCCAGAACCCTTCAGCACCACGGTGCAACCCAGTCGCCCGGCCAGCTCCTGCGCTGCGCGCAGGCGGTCGGCCTGCACTCCGGCCGTGTCCAGGCCCAGCAGGCGCGCCGCCTCGAGTGGATGCGGTGTCAGCAGCGTCGCGGAAGCCGGGCGCCCCCGCAGCAGCCCTTGCAGTGACGGATCGGCGGCGATAGCGTTCAGCGCATCGGCATCGATGACGAGCCGTGGCAGCTGTTGCAGCAGCGCGGGCAGGGCATGCGCAATGGCCGGGCCGGCGCCGCAGCCGATGACGCCTAAGGCGTTCGGCAACTCGGCCGGCGTGCCGCGCATCAGTTCCGGCTGGCCAGGGTCCGTGGCTTCGTCGGGTCTGCTGTTCAACAGGTCCAGATAGACCCGGCCCGCACCGCAGGCCAGTGCAGCTCGGGCGGCCAGCCGCGCCGCGCCCTGCATGCCCGGCGCGCCACCGACCACCAGCACCTGGCCGTGGCTGCCCTTGTGGCTGGTAGGGCTGCGGTGGGGCTGTGCTGCGGGACCCAGCAGGTCAGCCGTCGGCGCCTCGTCGGGCGCGACGCGCAGGTCATCAAACCAGAGGCGTCCGGCATGGGCGCGGCCCTCGCCGGTGAACAGGCCAGGCTTCCGCGTCAGTAGCACCAGCGTGTGGTCAGCGCGCACGGCCCGCTCGCCGGCGGGTTGCCCCGTGTCGGCCAGCAGCCCGCTGGGCAGGTCCACGGCGAGGATGGGTGCGCTGCATGCCTGCATGGCCGCCATCGTCGCCAGCATTTCGGCGTTTGGTGGGCGGCTCAAGCCCAGGCCCAGCAGGGCGTCGATGACCAGGCTGGGGCGCTCCGGTGCGGCATGGCCGACGTGGGCTGCGACGCCGGCCTCGGCCAGTCGCCGTGCGGCGATGCGACCGTCGCCACCGTTGTTGCCGGGGCCGCAGACCACCCAGACCGGGCCGTCCCCGCGCCGCAGCGCCAGCGCCAGCTTGGCCACCGCCAGGCCGGCCCGTTCCATCAGGTCGGGCGAGTGGACGAGCGCGCGCGCCTCGATGCGCCGGCTGGCGGCGATGTCGAACAGCGGCAGCGTGGCGGTGGTGGGCAGCAGCGCGTGCATACCCAGGAGCTTAGGCCAGCCGCTGCGGGCCCAGCGCGGTGATGTCCAGCGCCGGCGTCTGGCCGCTGATCTGCTGTGCCAGCACCTGGGCGATACCGCAGGCCTGGCCCCAGCCACCGCCGCCGGGCGACAGGTTCAGCCACAGGCCGGGTGTGCCGCTGGCGCCCAGCAGCGGCATGCCGTCGGGCGCCACCGCGCGGCGACTCTGGCCTTGCTGCACCTGCTGGTGCAGGACCGAGCCTGGGAACCAGTGCTGCAGGTCGCGGTGCAGTGCCTCGAAATCGGGCTTGGCCTTGTCCTTGGTGCCCGTGACGACGAGCCCGCCGGTGACCCGCACGCGCTGGCCTGTTCGGATCACTGTCACGCCGCGCTCCAGGTCCAGCCAGGCGGCTCTTGGCCCCAGATCCGGATGGGCCTCGAGCAGTCTCAGTGGTGCGGTGACCGACGTCTCCCACAGCGCGGCCAGCGGCAGACGCCGCCCCAGCAGCGTCGGCGCTTCCAGGCCATTGCACAGCACGATGGCGTCGAAGCGTTCGTCCTGCGGCCCCGGTGCGTGCGGCTGCGTGTCGCCGGCGTCCCGCTCCGCGGTGCGGGTGGGGGCCTCGGCGGGCGGGGTGTACTCGTGCCGCAGCGTCAGCCCGGCGCCATCTGCGGTGATGGCGCGCACCGTCGTGTGAAAGCGGAATCCCGCGCCCAGCCGGCGTGCCTGGTGGCGCAGTTGCTGCGCGAACAGTCGGGCGTTGCCGGTGCCACCCTGGGCGAACGCCAGCGCGGCCGCCAGGGATGCCTCCCGGTTCAGCCCGGGTTCACGCTGGCGGGCTTGCTCCGCGTCCAGCAGTGCGGCCCGCAGCCCCAGCGCTCGCCAGCTCTCCAGCTTGGCCTCGATGGCTGCGATGTGTTTCGGATCGGTCAGCGCCACCAACAGGCCTTCGGCGGCTTCATCGTCCAGTCCCAGCGTCTGGCGCAGCTCGGTGGTTCGGACGAGGCTCAACTGGCTCAGTGCGCTCAGCACCGAGGCAGCATCGGCGTCACCGCGCGCCGCGCGCCAGCGGCGCCAGCGCCAGGTCAAGGGTGCTGGAGTCGCGGCCTCGTTCAGGCCGGGTGCGAAGGGGGCCAGCAGCGCGCTGCTGGCAAAGCTGGCCTGTTCGGCCACGCTGCCGCCGCGCTCGAAGACCTGGACCTGGCAACCCAGGGCCGCCAGTTCATAAGCCGTCGTCACGCCGGCCAGCCCGGCGCCCACCACCGCGACCTTGCGGCTCACCGATGCACCTGGACGGCGATCACCAGGAGGCTGGTCGTGTGGGCAGGCGCGCAGCGGCGTCGGCGGATGGTGGCCATGAATTGTGTATACTCTGCGGGTTTTGCCGGAGGGCTCAGCACATTTGGTGCTGGTCAGGCCCGGCAGAACGGTTGTGATGAAGGCGGCTGAAGCGTTCAGCGCCACGTTGCAATCAATCGCAAACCGGCCACATCAAGGTGTTGCGGCTTGCGGTGTTCAGGAAACGGTTGTTTCCAGACGCTGCAACGCAATTCGGGCCGGATTTTAGACCCAACCTTCGAGGAAGACCCATGTCTGTCACGATGCGCGAGATGCTGGAAGCCGGCGTCCATTTCGGCCACCAAACCCGCTTCTGGAACCCCAAGATGGCCCCGTATATCTACGGCCATCGCAACAAGATCCACATCATCAACCTGGAAAAGACGCTGCCCGCGTTCCAGGACGCGATGAAGTTCGTCCGCTCGCTGGCGGCCAAGCGCGGCACGATCCTGATGATCGGCACGAAGCGCCAGGCCCGTGAGTTCGTCGCCGCTGAAGCCCAGCGCGCCGGCATGCCCTACGTCGACTCGCGTTGGCTGGGCGGCATGATGACCAACTTCAAGACGGTCAAGACCTCGCTGAAGAACCTGAAGGACATGCAGGCCCAGGTCGAGGCTGGCACCCAGCCCGCGATCAAGAAGGAAGCCCTGCTGTTCCAGCGCGACATCGCCAAGCTGGAAAAGAACATCGGCGGCATCCAGGACATGACCGCGCTGCCCGACGCCATCTTCGTCATCGACGTCGGCTATCACAAGATTGCCGTTGCCGAAGCCAAGAAGCTGGGTATTCCCGTCATCGGCGTGGTTGACACCAACCACTCGCCCGAAGGCATCGACTACGTCATTCCCGGTAACGACGACTCTGCCAAGGCCGTGGCCCTGTATGCCCGCGCCGTTGCTGACGCCGTGCTCGAAGGCAAGGCAAACGCCACCGCCGACGTGCTGGCTGCCGTTGCCCCGGCTGGCGACGAGTTCGTCGAGGTCTCCGAAGAGGCCTGAGCCCTTCCTACCCTGCATTGAAAGGGGCCGTCACGGCCCCTTTTTCCAACCGAAATCTGGAGAAGAGAAATGGCTGCTATCACCGCAAGCATGGTGGGCGAACTGCGTGCCCGCACCGACGCCCCGATGATGGAGTGCAAGAAGGCGCTGACCGAGGCCGACGGCGACCTGGGCCGCGCTGAAGAGATCCTGCGCGTCAAGCTGGGCAACAAGGCCGGCAAGGCTGCCTCGCGCATCACCGCCGAAGGCATCGTTGCCGCGGCCGTGGTCGGCGGCAACGGCGCGCTGATCGAAGTCAACTGCGAGACCGACTTCGTCTCGAAGAACGACGCCTTCCTGGCCTTCGTGAACGCGCTGGCCGGCCTGGTCGCCGAGCAGAACCCCGCTGACGTGGCCGCCCTGTCGGCGCTGCCGCTGTCGCAAGAAGGCTTCGGCCCGACGGTGGAAGACGTGCGCAAGGGCCTGATCGGCAAGATCGGCGAGAACATGACGATCCGCCGCTTCCAGCGCTACACCGGCTCCAAGCTGGCCACCTACCTGCACGGCACCCGCATCGGCGTGGTCGTCGAGTTCGAAGGTGACGAAGTCGCCGCCAAGGACGTCGCGATGCACATCGCCGCCATGAAGCCGGCCGCGCTGTCGGGCGCAGACGTGTCGGCCGAACTGGTGGAGAAGGAACGCAAGATCGCCACCGAGAAGGCTGCCGAATCCGGCAAGCCGGCCGACATCGTCGCCAAGATGGTGGAAGGCTCGGTGCAGAAGTTCCTGAAGGAAGTCTCGCTGCTGGACCAGGTCTTCGTGAAGGCCGCCGACGGCAAGCAGACGGTCGGCGCCCACCTGAAGTCGGTCAACACCACGGTCAAGAGCTTCACGCTCTACGTCGTGGGCGAGGGCATCGAGAAGAAGGTCGACGACTTCGCGGCTGAAGTGGCGGCCCAGGTCGCTGCTGCAAAGGGTCAGTAAAGACTCTTGCGAAAGCGAAAGGGCGCCCGGAATACCACCGAGGCGCCCTTTAAACTTCCGGGCCACATAGGCCCCCGAATTCTGAGGACACCATGCCCGCGTACAAGCGCATCCTGCTCAAACTCTCCGGCGAAGCTCTCATGGGCGACGACGCCTACGGCATCAACCGCGCGACCATCGTCCGCATGGTGCAGGAGGTCCGCGAGGTGACGCAGATGGGTGTGGAAGTGGCCGTCGTCATCGGCGGCGGCAACATCTTCCGCGGCGTGGCCGGCGGCTCGGTCGGCATGGACCGCGCGACGGCCGACTACATGGGCATGCTGGCCACGGTGATGAACTCGCTGGCCCTGGCCGACACGATGCGCCAGGAGGGCATGGTCGCCCGCGTGATGTCGGCCATCGGCATCGAGCAGGTCGTCGAGCCCTATGTGCGCCCGAAGGCGCTGCAATACCTCGAAGAGGGCAAGGTCGTCGTGTTCGCCGCCGGTACCGGCAACCCCTTCTTCACGACCGACACCGCTGCCGCGCTGCGCGGCGCCGAGATCGGCGCCGAGATCGTGTTGAAGGCCACCAAGGTGGACGGCGTCTACACGGCCGACCCTAAGAAGGACCCGAGCGCCACGCGCTACGCCCGCATCAGCTTCGACGAGGCCATCACGCGCAACCTGCAGGTCATGGACGGCGCCGCCTTCGCGCTTTGCCGCGACCAGAAGCTGCCGATCAAGGTCTTCAGCATCTTCAAGGCCGGCGCGCTGAAGCGCGTCGTGCAGGGCGAGGACGAGGGCACGCTGGTCCACGTCTAACCTTAATCAGTTGGGGATAGGGCTACTCGCTGCGCTCGGGCGGTCCGTCCCGCAAAGACATAGGTATCAATCATGAGCACCGCAGACATCAAGAAGAACGCCGAGGCCAAGATGGCCAAGTCGGTCGAAGCGCTGAAGGGCGAACTGCAGAAGATCCGCACCGGCCGCGCCCACCCCGGCATCCTGGACCAGGTCAGCGTCGACTACTACGGTTCCATGGTGCCCATCTCGCAGGTGGCCAACGTGACGCTGCTGGATGCGCGCACCATCTCCGTCCAGCCCTGGGAAAAGGGCATGGGCGCCAAGATCGAGAAGGCCATCCGCGAGAGCGACCTGGGCCTGAATCCTGCCGCCCAGGGCGACCTGATCCGCGTGCCGATGCCGCCGCTGACCGAGGAGCGCCGCAAGGACCTGACCAAGGTAGTGCGCAATGCCGGCGAAGACGCAAAAGTGGCCGTGCGCAACCTGCGCCGCGACGCCAACGAGCAGGCCAAGAAGCTGCTGAAGGACAAGGAGATCGGCGAGGACGATGAGCGCCGCAGCCTGGACGAAGTCCAGAAGCTCACCGACCGGGTGATCAACGAGATCGACAAGGTGATCTCGGCGAAGGAAGCCGAGATCCTGGCGGTTTGAGCGCGCTCCCCATCGTGGCGCAAGACCGTCCGGCGCCGCCGCGCCATGTCGCCATCGTCATGGATGGCAACGGCCGCTGGGCCAAGAAGCGCTTCCTGCCGCGCTTCTTCGGTCACAAGGCGGGCGTGGACTCCCTCGTCAAGATCGTCCAGGCCTGCATTGACCGCGACATCGAGCACCTCACCGTGTTCGCGTTTTCCAGCGAGAACTGGAAGCGCCCCAGCGACGAGGTGTCGGGCCTGATGGGCCTGGTGCTGGCGGCGGTGTCCCGCTACCTGGCCAAGATGGGCGCCATGGGTGTGCGCATCCGCATCGTGGGCGACCGCGACGCCGTGTCCGACAAACTGCGCAACGCGTGGAACGAGGCCGAGACCAGCACGCTGCACAACAGCAAGCTGACGCTGAACGTCGCCTTCAACTACGGCGGCCGCTGGGACATCGTGCAGGCCTGCAAGAAGGCCATCGAAGCCGGCGTGCCGGCTGCCGAACTGACCGAAGCCAAGCTGTCGGAGTTCATGGCCATGGCCCATGCACCCGACCCCGACCTGTTCATCCGCACGGGTGGCGAGGTGCGCATCAGCAATTTCCTGCTGTGGCAGGCCGCGTACACCGAGTTCGTGTTTTCGGACTGCCTGTGGCCGGAATTCGGCGAGCGTGAACTGGATGCGGCCATCGCGTCCTTCCACGAACGCGACCGCCGCTTCGGCGGTGTCAAGGAAGCGCCGGCAGCGGCCTGAATCCGCGAGGGAGCGTCATGCTGAAGACCCGCGTCATCACCGCCATCGTGCTGCTGGCCGTTCTGCTGCCGGTGTTGTTCCAGGCCTCGCCCTGGCCGTTCGCCTGGGTCACCGTCGTGATGATGGGGGCGGCCGGCTGGGAATGGGCGCGGCTCAACGGCCTGCCCGGCAGCGGCGCCATCGCCGCCGGCGTTGCGCTGGCGCTGGCCTGCGTCTGGACGCTGGTGCTGGGCGGCCTGAATGCGCCGTCGTCCTGGATCTGGTTGCTGGCCACCGGCGTCTGGGTGCTGGGTGGTGCCTTCGCACTGCGGGCCGGCCCCGGCGGCTGGCCGCAGATGGCGCGCGCCGGCCGGCTGGCGCTAGGCGCGCTGCTGCTGTGGGGCGCCTGGCTGGCCATCGTGCAAGCCAAGGTGCTGGGCATCAACTTCATCCTGTCGGTGTTCTGCCTGGTCTGGATGGCCGACATCGCCGCCTACTTCTGTGGCCGGGCCTTCGGCAAGCGCAAGCTGGCGCCCGCCATCAGCCCTGGCAAGAGCTGGGAAGGCGTGTGGGGCGGCCTGGTCGGCGTCATCCTTTTGGGCTTTGTGTGGGTGCATGTCATCGACGTCAACATCGCGGTCGACTCGCCCAGCCTCTACACGCTGCTGGTGCAGAAGCATGGCTTCGTTTCCTTGCTGGCGCTGGTCTTCCTCGGCGCGATGAGCGTCGTGGGCGACCTGTTCGAATCCCTGGTCAAGCGCGCCGCCGGTGCCAAGGACAGCAGCAACCTGCTGCCGGGCCATGGCGGCGTGCTGGACCGCATCGACGCGCTGCTGCCCGTGTTCCCGTTGGCGCTTGCCCTGATCACTCTATGAACCGTCGCCAACGCGTCTGCGTGCTGGGCTCCACTGGGTCCATCGGCGTCAACACGCTGGACGTCATCGCCCGCCATCCGGAGCGCTACGAGGTCGTTGCGCTGAGCGCGATGAGCCGCGTGGATGAACTGCTGGCCCAGTGCCTGCAATGGAAGCCGCGCTTTGCCGTGATGCCCGAGCGCGAGGCGGCTGCCCGTCTGCGTGAACGCCTGCGCGAAGCCGGCAGCCACACCGAGGTGCTGGACGGCGCCGCCGCGCTGGTCGACATCGCCGCCCATCCGAACGTCGACACCGTCATGGCCGCCATCGTCGGTGCTGCCGGCCTGGCGCCCGCGATCGCCGCGGCCCGCGCGGGCAAGCGGCTGCTGTTGGCCAACAAGGAGGCCATCGTCGTCGGTGGCGCGCTGTTCATGCACGCGGTGGAAGAGGGCGGTGCGACGCTGCTGCCCATCGACAGCGAGCACTCGGCCATCTTCCAGTGCCTGCCCGAAGACCGCACGACCTGGCACCAGCGCATCGACCACATCGTGCTCACGGCCTCCGGCGGCCCCTTCCGCACGCGCGACCCGAAGACGCTGGCCGACGTGACGCCCGAGCAGGCCTGCGCCCATCCCAACTGGGTCATGGGCCGCAAGATCTCGGTCGACTCGGCCACGATGATGAACAAGGCGCTCGAGGTCATCGAGGCGCGCTGGCTGTTCAACCTCGCGCCCGACCAGATCAAGGTGCTGATCCACCCGCAGAGCATCATCCATTCGATGGTGGTCTGCCGCGACCAATCGGTGCTGGCGCAGCTGGGCACGCCCGACATGCGGGTGCCCATTGCCTACGGCCTGTCCTTCCCCGAGCGCATCACGTCGGGCGCGAGCCGGCTGGACCTGCTGACGACGCCCAGCCTCACGTTCGAGGAGGCCGACGCCGTGCGCTTCCCCGGTCTGCACCTGTCCTGGCAGGCGCTGCGTGGCGCGGAAGGCAGCACGACGGTGCTGAACGCGGCCAACGAAGTCGCCGTCGACGCCTTCCTGAACGGCCGGCTGCGCTTCGACCGCATCCATGCGATCAACTCGCAATGCCTGGCTGACGTTCAGCCGGGCGACTGCGCCAGCATCGAGGCGCTGCTGGATCTTGACGCCCGCACCCGCGCGCACGCCCTGCGCCTGCTATGAGCCTGTCGGACATTCCCGCCTTCCTGGTGGCGATCGCGCTGCTGATCGCCATCCATGAATGGGGCCACTACCGCGTCGCGCGCGCCTGCGGCGTCAAGGTGCTGCGCTTCTCCATCGGCTTCGGCCGCGTGCTGTGGCGTCGCGTCGGGCGCGACGGCACCGAGTTCACGCTGAGCATGCTGCCGCTGGGCGGCTATGTGCGCATGCTGGACGAGCGCGACGGCCCGGTCGCGCCGCACGAGCGTGAGCAGGCCTTCAACCAGCGCCCGCTGCGCCAGCGCGCGGCCATCGTCGCGGCCGGCCCTGCTGCCAACTGGGTGCTGGCCGTGCTGCTGCTGGCGGTCGTGGCCTGGCTGGGCAGCGAGGTGCCCAAGGCGCAACTGGGTACGCCGCCGGCCGGATCGCTGGCCGAGCGTGCCGGCGTGCGCGCAGGCGATTTGGTGCGGTCCGTCTCGTCGGATGGCCAAGCCTGGGAGGACGTGCAGGCGCTGCCCGACCTGATGGCCGCCGTCGTGCAGGCGCAGGCGCTGGGCGAGTCGCTGCACCTGTCGGTCAGCGATGCCAACGGCCACGGCTCGCGAAGCCTGAAGCTGGACACCGATCGCCTGGCTGGACGTGCGCCCGATGCCCATCTGTTCAACGACATCGGCTTTGCGCCGCTGGCGGAGCCGCTGATTCGCCAGGTGCTGCCCGGTGGTGCGGGCGAAAGCGCCGGACTGCAGGTCGATGACCGCGTGCTGGCGATCGACGGCCGCAGCGTGCCCGACGCCGGCTTCCTGCGCGACGCCATCCGCCGCGCCCGCGACGGCGACCAGCCGCGCACGATGGCCTGGCGGGTGGAGCGCGCGGGCCAGACGGTCGACCTGCAGGTCACGCCGCAGTTGGTGGATGTGGACGGGCGCAGCGTCGCGCGGCTGCAGATCGGCGTGGGTGCGCCGCCCGAGCGCGTGATGGTCAGCTACGGTTTCCTGGACGGCCTGGCGCGCGGCGCCCAGCAGAGCTGGGACATGGCCGTGACGACGGTGCGGCTGCTGGGCCGCATGCTGATCGGCGAAGCCTCGGTGAAAAACCTCAGCGGTCCGCTGACCATCGCCGACTACGCCGGCCAGTCGGCCCAGGCGGGCCTGACGCCGTACCTCGATTTCCTGGCCAAGATCTCGCTGAGCCTGGCCGTGCTGAACCTGCTGCCGTTGCCGATGCTCGACGGCGGGCACCTCATGTATCATCTTTTCGAGGGTCTGAGTGGCCGCCCCGTCTCCGAATGGTGGCAACGGCAACTGCAGCGTGCTGGCGCGCTGATCCTGATGCTGATGATGGCCTTGGCCCTTTCCAACGACGTCTCCCGCCTGGCGGGTTGGCACTGAAACTCCCCGGTTCCCATGTCCTTTCATTTCCGTTCGGGAGCGAAGAAGCGTCGCCCCTCACTCCTGGCTTTGGCTCTGTTGGGGATGTTCCAGTCGGGACTGGCCTGGGCTGTCGACCCCTTCGTGCTGAAGGACATCCGCGTCGAAGGCCTGCAGCGCACCGACCCGGGTACCGTGTTCGCGTCGCTGCCCTTCCGCATCGGCGACCTCTACAACGACGAAAAGGGCGCCGCCGCACTGCGCGCGCTGTTCGCCACGGGCCTGTTCAAGGACGTGCGCATCAACATCGAGGGTGACGCGGTCGTCGTCATCATCGACGAGCGTCCCATCATCGCCAACGTGAACTTCGTCGGCCTGAAGGAGTTCGACACCGAGGCGCTGTCCAAGTCGCTGAAGGACGTGGGCATCGGCGAGGGCAAGCCCTTCGACAAGGCGCTGGCCGACCGCGCCGAGCAGGAGTTGAAGCGCCAGTACCTGACCCGCAGCCTGTACGGCGCCGAGGTCACGACGACGATCACGCCCATCGAGCGCAATCGCGTCAACGTCAGCTTCAACGTGACCGAGGGCGAACCGGCCAAGATCGCCGAGATCCGCATCCTGGGCACCAAGGTGTTCTCCGAGAGCACGCTGCTGGGCCTGCTGGAGCAGACCACCAGCGGCTGGCTGACCTGGTACACCAAGACCGACCGCTACTCGCGCGCCAAGTTGAACGCGGACCTGGAAACCATCCGCAGCTACTACCTGAACCGCGGCTACCTGGAAGTGGCGGTGACGTCCACGCAGGTCACGATCTCGCCGGACAAGCAGAGCATCAGCATCGCGGTGACGATCAGCGAAGGCCAGCCCTACACGGTCACCGGCGTGAAGCTGGAAGGCGACTTCCTGGGCCGCGAAGAAGACTTCAAGCACCTGGTCATGCTCAAGCCCGGCCAGTCCTACCAGGGCGAGGCCGTGGCCGCGACGACGCGCGCCTTCTCCGACCTGTTCGGCACCTACGGCTATGCGTTCGCGCGGGTCGACAGCCGCCCCGACATCGACCGCGCGACCGGCCAGGTGGTGGTCACCTTCATCGCCGAGCCGCAGCGCCGCGTCTACGTGCGCAAGGTCATCCTGTCCGGCAACTCGCGCACGCGTGACGAGGTCATCCGCCGCGAGTTCCGCCAGTTCGAATCCGCCTGGTACGACGGCCAGAAGATCAAGGCCTCGCGCGACCGCGTGGAGCGCCTGGGCTACTTCAAGGACAAGGAAGTCAACATCGACACCCAGGAGGTGCCGGGCGCGCAAGACCAGGTCGACGTCATCCTGACCGTCGTCGAGCGCCCCACCGGTGCCATCACCGTGGGTGCGGGCTACTCCAGCCAGACCAAGCTGTCCTTCTCCGGCTCCATCCGTCAGGACAACGTGTTCGGCTCCGGCAACTACCTGGGCATCGACGTGGCCACCGCGCGCACCGGCCGCCAGTTCCAGGTCTCCACGGTGGACCCGTACTTCACGGTGGACGGCGTGTCCCGCGCCATCGACGTGTTCTACCGCACCACCAAGCCCATCAACACGCTGGGCGAGGAATACGAGTACGTCACCAAGGGCGGCGCGATCCGTTTCGGTGTGCCGTTCTCCGAAGTCGACACGGTGTTCTTCGGCCTGGGCTATGAGCAGACCGACATCACGACGTCCAAGGGCCTGCCCAACAGCTATCTGCTGTTCGTGAACCAGTTCGGCCAGCGCAGCAACTCCATCCCGCTGACCATCGGCTGGCAGCGCGACAGCCGCGACAGCGTCATCACGCCGTCGCGCGGCATCTACCAGCGCGCCAACTTCGAGCTGAGCCCGCTGGGCGATGCGCAGTTCGCACGCCTGAACCTGCAGTACCAGCGCTACTTCGAGATCACCAACAAGATCACGCTGGGCATCAACAGCGAACTGGGCTGGGGCGAAGGCCTGGGCGGCAAGCCCTATCCCATCTTCAAGAACTTCTACGGCGGCGGCCTGGGTTCCGTGCGCGTGTTCGAGGCCGGCTCGCTGGGCCCGGTGGACAACACCGGCTCCTACAGCGGCGGTAACCGCCGCTTCAACCTGAACGCCGAGCTGTACCTGCCGGTGCCCGGCAGCGGCAACGACAAGAGCTTCCGCATCTTCCTGTTCGGCGACGCCGGCAATGTGTGGGGCTCGCACGAGAAACTGAAGTTCGACAGCATCCGCGCGTCGGTGGGTCTGGGCCTGTCCTGGATCTCGCCGATGGGTCCGCTGCGCCTCAGCTACGGCAAACCTATCCGCAAGGAACGCACGGATAGAATCGAGAAATTCCAATTCCAGATCGGGACTGCATTCTGATATGAGCAAGCTCTTGCAATCGGTGGCTCTGGCCGCTTCGATGATGGTGGCCACATCGGCCGTGCAAGCCCAGGAACTGAAAATCGGCTTCGTCAACAGCGAGCGCGTGCTGCGCGAGGCCAACCTGGCCAAGACCGCGCAGATCAAGCTGGAAGCGGAGTTCGGCAAGCGCGAGAAGGACCTGCGCGATCTGGAAACCAAGCTGCGCGGTGCCGCCGAGAAGCTCGAGAAGGACGCGCCCACGCTGTCGGAAGCCGAGCGCGGCCGCCGTCAGCGCGACGTGGTCGAACAGGAACGCGACCTGCAGCGCAAGCGCCGCGAATGGCAGGAAGACCTGACCCAGCGCAAGAACGAAGAGCTGTCCGCCGTGGTCGAGAAGGCCAACCGCGTCATCAAGCAGATCTTCGATGCCGAGAAGTACGACCTCATCCTGCAGGACGCCATCCACTTCAGCCCGCGCGTGGACATCACCAAGAAGGTGATCGACACGCTGAACGCGCAGAAGTAAGCGCAGGCCCATGAGCCCGACACCTGTCGCGCTCTCCGAACTGATCGCCGCCTTGGGCGGCGATTTGCTTGGTGGGTCCGATCTGCAGATTGCTGGCATCGCGCCGCTGGACGAGGCGGACGAGCGCAGCATCGCCTTCCTCGCCAACCCGCGCTACCAGGTCCAGCTCGCGACGACGCGTGCGGCCTGTGTCATCGTGGCGCCGGCGCTGGCCGAGGCTGCGGCGGCGCGGGGCGCGGCCATCGTCACACCCGACCCCTACCTGTACTTCGCACGGCTCACGCAGTGGTGGGCGCAGCGCACCCGCCCCGCCGCGAAGGCCGGCGTGCATCCCAGCGCCATCGTGTCGCCGGATGCCAAGCTGGGGCAGGGCGTCGAGATCGGGCCCTTGGCGGTCATCGAGTCCGGCGCCGTCATCGGTGACCACGCCCGCATTGGCGCGCATTGCGTCGTCGAGCGCGACGCGCACGTGGGTGAACGCACCCGCCTCGCGCCGCGCGTCGTGCTGGGCTATGGCTGCCGCATCGGCGCGCGCGGCCTGGTGCATAGCGGCGTCGTCATCGGAGCGGACGGCTTCGGCTTCGCACCGTCCCGCGACGGCTACGTCAAGATCGAGCAGCTGGGCAATGTCACCATCGGTGACGACGTCGAGATCGGCGCCAACACCTGCATCGATCGCGGCGCGCTGGCCGACACCGTCATCGAGGACGGCGTCAAGCTGGACAACCTGATCCAGATCGCCCACAACGTGCACATCGGCAAGCGCACCGCGATGGCGGGCTGTGGCGCCATTGCCGGCTCCACGCGCATCGGCGCGAACTGCACCATCGGCGGGGCGGCCAACATCATCGGCCACCTGAACATCGCCGACGGCGTGCACATCTCGGCCTGCACGACGGTGACCCGCGACATCACGCAGCCGGGTGTCTACACCGGCACCTATCCCTTCGAAGAAAATTCGAGCTGGCAGAAGAACGCGGCGACGCTGCGGCAGCTCCACACCCTGAGAGAGCGTGTCCGCGCGCTGGAAAAGAAATGACGACCGAGACGACGACCCCGATCACGATGGACATCCACGACATCCTGAAGCGCCTGCCGCACCGCTATCCCATCCTGCTGGTGGACCGCGTCGTGGAGCTGGTCAAGGGTGAACGCATCCGCGCGATCAAGAACGTCTCCATCAACGAGCCCTTCTTCCTGGGCCACTTCCCGCACCGCCCGGTGATGCCGGGCGTGCTCATCCTCGAGGCGCTGGCCCAGGCCGCGACGCTGCTGGCCATCGAGAGCGTGGGCATCACGCTGGACGAGAAGTCGGTCGTCTATTTCGCCGGCATCGACGGCGCCCGCTTCAAGCGTCCCGTCGAGCCGGGCGACCAGCTGGTGCTGGAAGTGACGCTGGGCCGCGCCAAGGCCGGCATCTACAAGTTCAGCGCCCGCGCGCTGGTGGGCGACCAGCTCGCCGCCGAAGCCGAGCTGATGTGCACGATGCGCCGCATCAATGATTGAGCCCACCCCCTACCGGCTTCGCCGGCCCCCTCAAGGGGGCGCACCTGGTGGCCTGGCAAAGCCAGTTCCACGGGTGCTACTGGAGGAATCGAGCCCGCGCCTTGCGCGAGCTTCTCAGGAGCAGATATGGCGTTGATTCACCCAACAGCGTTGATCGATCCGTCAGCCGAGCTGGACTCGTCGGTGGCCGTAGGCGCCTATTCGCTGATCGGCCCGCACGTGAAGATCGCGGCCGGCACCAAGGTCGGCCCGCACTGCGTCATCGAAGGCCACACCACCATCGGCCGCGACAACACCTTTTTCCAGTTCAGCTCCATCGGCGCGGCGAACCAGGACAAGAAGTACGCCGGCGAGCCCACCACGCTGGTCATTGGCGACCGCAACACCATCCGCGAGTTCTGCACGCTGAACGTCGGCACGGTGCAAGACCGCGGCGAGACGACGCTGGGCAACGACAACTGGATCATGGCCTACTGCCACCTGGCGCACGATGTCGTCATCGGCAACGAATGCGTGCTGGCCAACAACGCGACGCTGGCGGGCCATGTGCAGGTGGGCGACCACGTCACCATCGGCGGCCTGACCGGCATCCTGCAGCGCATGCGCATCGGCGACCACGCGATGATCGGCTTCCAGGCCCATGTGGCGCAGGACGTGCCGCCGTTCATGACCGTGGACGGCAACCCGCTGGCCGCGCGCGCCGTCAATGTCGTGGGCCTGAAGCGCCGCGACTTCAGCACCGAGCGCATCGCCGTCATCCGCCAGATCTACAAGTTGCTGTACCGCAGCGGCCACACGCTGGACGAAGCCAAGACGGCCATCGCGGCGCTGAAGGGCACGGACGGTGGCGCCGCCGATGGCGACATCGACAACATGCTGACCTTCCTCGCCGCGTCCACGCGCGGCATCGTCAGATAGTGAAGCCGCTCGTCCAAGGATTGCCTTGGCCGGTCCCCCGAGGGGACGGCGATGCTTGGCGGTTCGACTGCCAAGCACATCGCCTGGCCGGGCCGGCTTGGGAGCGGCCCGGCGCCCGGCCCGCGGGCGTCGCAGGGCACTGAGATGCAAGCCTCTCCCCGCCTCGGTATGGTGGCCGGCGAGGCCAGCGGCGACCTGCTCGCCGGCCTGCTGCTGCAAGGCCTGCGCGCGCGCTGGCCGGCGCTGAAGTCCGAAGGCATCGGCGGTCCGAAGATGATTGCCCAGGGTTTCGAAACCTGGTGGCCGCACAGCAAGCTGTCCATCTTCGGCTACGTGGACGCGCTGCTGAACATCCGCGAGCTGCTGTCCATCCGCAAGCAGCTGGGCACCCGCCTCATCTCGAACAAGCCCGACGTCTTCATCGGCGTGGACGCACCCGACTTCAACTTCGGGCTGGAGACGCGGCTGCGCGAGGCCGGCATCAAGACGGTCCACTTCGTCTGCCCGTCCATCTGGGCCTGGCGGCCCGAACGCGTCGTGAAGATCAAGGCGGCGGCCGACCATGTGTTGTGCCTGTTCCCGTTCGAGCCGGAGATCCTGCACAAGGCGGGCATAGGCGCGACCTACGTGGGCCATCCGCTGGCGGACGCGATTCCGATGGAGGCGCCGCGTGCGGCAGCCCGAGAGGCGCTCAAGGTCGCGCCGGACGACACCGTCATCGCGCTGCTGCCCGGCAGCCGCAAGAGCGAGATCAAGTACATCGCGCCTGCATTGATCGGGGCCGCGAAGCTGCTGGCCAAGCCGGGCCGGCGCTTCGTCATGCCCGTGGTGCCGGGGCTGCGTGGCCTGGTCGAACCCATGCTGCAAGGCGCCGAAATCCAGCTCGTCGATGGCCAGTCGCACGCCGCGCTGGCCGCCTGCGACCTGACGCTGGTGGCCAGCGGCACGGCCACGCTGGAGGCGGCGTTGTTCAAGCGGCCCATGGTCATCGCCTACCGCATGAATGCGCTGAACTGGTGGCGCATGAAGGGCAAGGGTCTGCAGCCCTGGGTGGGCCTGCCCAACATCCTGGCGCGCGAGTTCCTGGTGCCCGAGCTGATCCAGGACGCCTGCACGCCCGAGGCGCTGGCCCGCGAGGCCGAGGGCCTGCTGGCCGACGCGCCGCGCCGTGCCGCGCTGCACCAGCGCTTTGTCCAACTCCACGAACTGCTGCGCCAAGACACCGCGCAGCGCGCCAGCGATGCCATCGCGACGCTCATCGGCGCCTGAGCAGGGCGCCCTCGACTGGACGCCGCCCGGCCTTGTCGCCGGCGTGGACGAGGCCGGCCGCGGGCCGCTGGCCGGGCCGGTGTTCGCGGCGGCCGTCATCCTGGACGACCTTCAGCCCATCAAAGGCCTGGCCGACTCCAAGGCGCTGACCGCCGCCAAGCGTGCCAAGCTGTTCGATGAGATCCGCGCGAAGGCGCTGTGCTGCTGCATCGCGCACGCGACGACGGAAGAGATCGACCAGATCAACATCCTGCAGGCCACCATGCTGGCGATGCAGCGCGCGGTCATGGGCCTGCGCCTGAAGCCGGTGCTGGTGCGCATCGACGGCAACCGCCTGCCGGTGCTGCCCATGGCGGCCGAGGCCATCGTGAAGGGCGACGCCACCGTGCAGGCCATCTCGGCCGCATCCATCCTCGCCAAGGTCGCGCGCGACCTGTTCTGCGAGCAGATGCACGAAAGCCATCCGCAATACGGCTTCGCCACGCACAAGGGCTACGGCACGCCCGAGCATCTGGCGGCCCTGAAGGCGCATGGCGCCAGCCCCTGGCACCGCCGCAGCTTTGCGCCGGTGCGCGAGGTCTGCGTGGACGTGACGATCAACCCGCTGGCATGAAGCTCGACCACATCACCTCCCGCGACAACCCGGCGCTGGTGCGGCTGCGCAAGCTGACGGCGGATGCCGGCGGCTATCGCAAGACCGGCAGCGTCTGGATCGAAGGCGACCACTTGCTGCGCGCGGCGCTGCAACGGGGTTGGCAGCCGGCGTTGGTCGTGTTGACCGAGGCCGCGATGCAGGACGCGGCGCTGGCTGCCTTGGCCGAGGCCGCGCCGCGAGCGCTGGTCGTGCCCACGGCCCTGTTCAAGGGCCTGAGCGGCCTCGAATCCCCCGCGCAGATCGGCGCTGAGCTGGCGCTGCCCGACACGCCCGCCATCGACGCGAACGCAGCAACGGTCGTGCTGGACCGCCTGCAGGACGCCGGCAACGTCGGCGCCATCCTGCGCAGTGCGGCGGCCTTCGGCGTGCGCCAGGTGCTGGCTTTGAAGGGCACGGCCGCGCTGTGGTCGCCCAAGGTGCTGCGGGCGGGGCAGGGCGCGCATTTCGGTCTGCGCCTGGTGGAAGGCCTGGCGGCCGATGACCTCGCGCAACTGGCCGTGCCGATGATCGCCACCAGCTCGCACACCGAGCATGTGCTGCACCGCGTGGCGCTGCCATCGCCGTGCGCCTGGGTCATGGGCCACGAAGGCCAGGGCGTGTCGCCGGCGCTGATGGCGCGCTGCGCGCTGACCGTGGGCATCCCGCAGCCGGGCGGCGAGGAGTCGCTGAACGTGGCGGCGGCCGCGGCGATCTGCCTGTACGAGAGCGAGCGCCAGCGGGGCTGAGGCCGGCGATCTTGGGGGGATCCCCCCAAGAAGATGAGAACGACTTGCAATTGAGAATTGTTCTCATTAAAGTTGCGCCATGCTTGTTGACCACAACCCGCGCAAGACATCGGCCCCGTTGCCGGCCGGCCGATCCGACCCCGACGCGCTGCGCCGCGTTGACAGCGCGACGCTGCTGGGCCCGGGCGGCGAGGTGCTCATCGTTCACCAGCAGCAGGTCTACCGCCTGCGCGTGACCAGCCTGGGCAAGCTGATCCTGACCAAGTAGCGCTTCTCTCTCCTCTTTCTTTCGATACTCGCGCCAGCCAGCCCGCAGCCAGCCCGCGCTCTTTTTCGGAGCCCTCCGTGCTGAATACTGCCGTGGCGCCGGCCGCCGCCCGCGCTCGACCCGCCGAGGATGCTTGCGTCGCTTCGCCGACGGATCTGCGCCAGGCCTATGCCCATGCCCGCGCCGCCAGCGCCACGCGCCATCTCGACATTGCGCTGTCGCTGGGCATCACCGAGGGCATGCTGATCGATGCTCACGTGGACGCGCCCGTGTCGGGCAACGAGGGCGGTCTGCAGGCCCAGCGCCTGCGCCGCGACTTTCCCCGCCTGTTGTCCGAACTAAGCCGCGCCGGTGAGTTGATGGCGCTGACACGCAACCCGCACTGTGTCCACGAGCGCATCGGCGTCTACGAGCACGTCAGCGCTCAGGGAGAACCGGGTCGTCAGATGGGCTTGGCGCTGGGCGAGGAGATCGACCTGCGCTTGTTCTACAGCCATTGGGCGCACGGCTATGCGGTACGAGAGGGGGAGCAGCAGAGCCTGCAGTTCTTCGATGCCCGGGGTGTGGCCGTGCACAAGGTCTTCACGCGGCCCGCCACGCAGCTGGCCGCATGGCGGGCGTTGCGTGTGCATTGGGCCGATCCGGACGCTCCCGAGCCGCAGTGGCGCTCCGACGCCGCGGCGCCGTCGGCCGATGCACCGAGCGTCGATGTCCAGGCCTTTCGCGCCGGCTGGGCGGCGCTGCGCGACACACACGAGTTCTTCGGGCTGTTGCGCCGGTACGGCGTCACACGTCGCAACGCCATGCACCTGGCCGCGCCGCAGTTCGCGCAGCGCGTGGACCTGCATGCCGCGCGCGTGCTGCTGGAAGGCGCGGCGGCCAATGTCACGCCGCTCATGGTGTCCGTCGGCAATCCCGGCGTCATCCAGATCCACGGCGGTGCCATCAAGCGCGTGTCCGTCATGGGCGCGTGGCTCAGCGTGCAGGACCCGCGCTTCAACCTGCGGCTGCGCGAGGACGCCATCGCCGAGGCCTGGGCCGTGCGCCAACCCACCGCGGACGGCCTGGTCAGCTCGCTGGAGCTGTATGCCCAGGACGGCGGGCTGATCGCCCAGTTCTTCGGCCAGCGCAAGCCCGGCCAGCCCGAGCGATGCGCGTGGCGGCAGTTGCTGGACGGTCTCGTCGACGACCCGGTGTGGAGCCAGGAAGCGGTGGGATGCGCTGCATGAACACGATTGCCTTGGAGACCCGCAATGGCTGAAGCCTGTTGTGCCGCACATGCGGCCCTGCCGCCCACCACCGGCTCGCGCCGCCGTCGCCTGTGGGAGCTGGGCAGCCACTCGCACTGCCCGGTCATCGGCGTCTGCGTGCCGCTGGAACGCGTGCGCCAGCTCGCGAAGAAGCTGCTGGTGCTGCAGGGCGACGAGGACGACTACACGCTGCACTGCAGCCTGGTCACGGCGGCCGCGCGCCGCAACGCGGTGGCCGAGGCCTTGCAGAAGGACCTGGAGCAGCGCTTCGTGCTGGACCTGCGCCAGGCTGCCCAGGCCAAGTGCCGGGAGTCGCTGATGGCCTGGTGGCGTGGCCGCGCCGCGCAGGGCGAGAACATCGCCGGCGCGCTGTGGGCGACGCTCACTCATGCGCGCTGTGACGAATGGCTGGAGATGCGCGTGCTGGGCCAGGTGCACATGCTGCAGCACCAGGTGGGCGCGGCTCAGCGCGTGGACATGACGCGCCACCGCGAGCTGGCCACGGAGCACCAGGCACTGGTGCGCGACTACGCCGAGGTGCAGCAGCGCGTGACGGCCTGGAGCCTGGAGCGAGCCCGCGAGCAGCAGGCCTGGGAGCAGGAGCGCATGCAGCAGCGTGCCGCGCTGATCGCGCTGCAGACGCAGCTCGCGCAGGCGCAGGACCAGCTGCAGCACTGGCAGGCCGAGCGGCCCGATCTGCCCGAGCGCGAGGCCTTGCGCCAGCGCCTGGCCGAGCAGGTCGAGCGCAACCAGGCGCTGCAGCGCGAAGTCGCGCGCCTGAGTTCACGCGCGGTGGCGGTGCCATGCGAATCGGTGGAGCCGACTCCGGCCGCCATCGAGGAAGCATTGCCGGCCGCCCCGGTGAAGCTGGAACACCGCGTCATCCTCTGCGTGGGCGGACGCGGTGGTAGCGTGCCGCAGTACCGCCAGGCCGTGGAGGGCTGCGGTGCGCAGTTCCTGCATCACGACGGCGGCGACGAGCACAAGCCGGCGCAGCTGGAGCCGCAGCTGGCCGCGGCGGACCTGGTGATCTGCCAGACCGGCTGCATCAGCCACGACGCCTACTGGCGCGTGAAGGACCACTGCAAGCGTCACGGCAAGCGCTGCGTGTTTGTCGAGACGCCCAGCCGCAGCGCCTTCGAGCGCGCGCTGGCGCAGGCCGCCGTCGAGGAGGCCTGAATGGGGGCACCGGACACATCGCTGCAGCTGGCCCATGCGCTGGACGCCTGGCAGCGCCTGGACCTGCGCGTGCGGCTGGCGCTTTACCCGGAGCGACCCTGCGCGATTGGCTGCTATGTGGCCATGGGGCGCCACATGG
This sequence comes from Roseateles asaccharophilus, assembly GCF_031458115.1. Classification (GTDB taxonomy): domain Bacteria; phylum Pseudomonadota; class Gammaproteobacteria; order Burkholderiales; family Burkholderiaceae_C; genus Pelomonas; species Pelomonas asaccharophilus_A. Next base: position 700,273 of record NZ_JAVDXV010000001.1, read on the forward strand.
CGAGGCGTGGGTTGGTGGACGAGGTGGAAGCGGAACTGCGCATGTTCCGGCTGCTGCTGCAGTCCGGCACCGACCTGGCCTTGCCGTGGGCCTGGCGCCAGCATTGCCTGAGCTTCGCGACGCATCCGCTCGCGCGCCTGGCTCTGCTGCACGGCGAGGTCGATCCCGACGCCGTGCTGGCGCTGCAGTCGCGCTGGGAATTGGCGCGCCAGCAGCTGCCAGCGGCCTGACGGCGTCGCCGCCAGGCCCTGGGGGCGCTTACAGCTTGTAGGCCAGCGTCACGCCGACGCTGCGCGGCGGGATGTAGATCGCGCCGTAGGCGATGCCGCCGATGGCCTTCTTGTCGGTCAGGTTGTCGACGTTCAGGCGCAGCGTGGTGCGGTCGTTCACGTCATAGGCGGCGAACGCGTTCAGCTTCACATAGGCGGGCTGCTTGACGCTGCCGACCTTGTAGACGTCCGACTGCCAGCGGCCGGCCACGCCCAGCTTCAGCGCGGGCAGCATGGGCAGACGGCTGTCGACGCGGAAGTTCACCGTGTTGCGCGGCACCCATTCGTAGATGTCCTTGCCGTCCGGGCCGGTCAGCTTCAGGTGGGTGTAGCCCAGCGTGACGCGCGTGTCCTTGGCAATGCGGCCGCTGGCCTCGATCTCGACGCCTTCCGAGTTCACGTCCTTGGGCTCGTAGTAGGAGGTTTGGTCCTCCGGGCGCGTGCCGGCGTAGGTGGCCAGGCCCTGCTGCTTGGCGGTGAACACCGCCAGCGTGGTCAGCAGCTGCTTGTCCAGCCACTCGGCCTTGATGCCCACCTCGGTGTTGACGCCCTTCACCGGCGCCAGCAGGTTGCCGTTGATGTCGGACTGCTCCTGGGCCGCGAAGATGTCCGAGTACGACACATAGCCCAGCAGGTCGGGCGTGATGTCGTAAGTGAAGCCCAGATAGGGGCTGACTTCCTCGGTCTTGGGGTCCAGCAGCTGGCCGCCGGCGCCGTAGCGCGAGCCGCCGCCGCGCACCAGGCGCACCGCGTTCACGCCGACGACGGACTTCAGCGAGTCGGTCAGCGACAGCTGCGAGGCCGCGTAGAAGCGGGTCAAGGTCTGCTCGCCGGCGCTGGCGAGGGTGCGTGCGCCCCAGGTCGGTTCCGGCGAGCTGTCGCCGTTGTAGGGCAGGGCGGGCAGCGGCAGGAAGGCGTTGGTCAATGCGGCGAAGGAGTCGGTGCGCGTCTCCTCGTTTGAGCGGTTCCAGCCTACCAGCAGCTTGTGCTTGCGGCCGAACGCGGAGAACTGGCCGCTGATGTTCGCGTCGATCACCGTGTTCTCGGTGCTGCCCAGGCTGCGGTAGGGCCAGCCGGACAGGCCGGTGTTGTCCGGGTTCAGCATGCCGGTCGTTGGCGAGTAGGCGTAGAACAGCTGGGTGGCCTCGTCGCCCTCGCGGCGGTTGTAGGTCACCTTGGCTTCCCAGTCCGCGCCCAGGCGGTGCGTGTACTCGAGGAAGCCGACGTAGGTGTTGGTGTCCCAGAAGGTCCACTTCTGCGACGTGGACGTGCCCACGGGCAGGTCGGCCTGCGTGCCGTCGGTGCGCAGCAGCGTCAGCGAACCCCACATGGGCGAATCCTGCTTGGCGCTGATGACGGTCAGGCCGGCCGTCAGCACGCCGTTGTCGCCGATCTGGCCGTCGATGACGCCGTAGACCGTGGTGCGCTCGTCCTTCAGGTCACGCAGGTAGGAGTCCTTGTCCTCGTGTGCGACGACCAGGCGGGCGGCCGACGAGCCGTCGGCGCTCAGCACCTTGTTGTAGTCCAGCGCCGCGCGCTTCTTGTTCCACGAGCCGAAGGTCAGCTGCGCCTCGCCGCCGTCCTGGTTGGTGGGGCGCTTGCGCACGTAGTTGATGGTGCCGGACGAGTTGCCCACGCCGGTCAGCAGGCCGTTGGCGCCGCGGATCAGCTCGATCTTGTCGAACAGGAAGGTGTCCTCGCGGCCCACCACGGTGCCCCAGGAATTGGTCATGCCCAGGCCGTCCAGCTGCGTCAGCTGGATCTCGAAGCCGCGCGCATTGAAGGTTGCGCGGTTGGTCTCGTACTGCTCGACGTTGATGCCGGTGGCCAGGCCCAGCGCCTCGTTGCTGCCGGACAGGCCGAAGTTGGCCAGGTCTTCCTTGTCCAGCGTGCTGATGGTCTGCGGCGTTTCCTTCAGCTCCATCGGCAGGCCGGTCGCGCCCTTGGACACGCGGTTGGCGCGCTTGCCGGTCACGACGACGGACTCGAGGTTCTGGGTGGCGGCTTGTGCCTGCGCGTCGCCCAACGTGGCGCAAGCGGCTGCGACGGCGATGGCCGTCAGGGTGAGGTTGTTTTTCATGAGGCTGCTGGAGGGCGCCTGGCGGCGATGCCCGTGTGGGGTCTGTGAACCGTCAGAACGCTGGGACAAAGGGTTTACGAGCGGAATTCTAAATGCGAACGATTTGCATTTGTTTCCGCGAATGCCTGTTTCACCCCATCCGTGGCGCCGGGCCGACAACGTTGGACTTTCCGGCTTCGCCGCGTCGGTGGCGTGCATTGCCGGCTGAAGAAGCTCTCGCGCACCGCCTCGGGGCGTGGCGGCCTGGCACTTGCTACGGTGCGGGGTGTCGGCCACACACTTGCGGGAACCCCCGCTGGTGGCCGGCGCAGCACCCGCCCAGACTGGGGCGAAACCAACCAAGACATCCCATGGCCACCGCACCCTCGCCGCACCAGCTGTCCCGCCGCGCCATCGCCCTCGTGCTGGCCGGTGGCCGCGGCTCCCGCCTGAAGCAGCTCACCGACTCGCGCGCCAAGCCGGCCGTCTACTTCGGCGGCAAGTTCCGCATCATCGATTTCGCGCTGAGCAACTGCGTCAACAGCGGCATCCGCCGCATCGGCGTCGTCACGCAGTACAAGAGTCATTCGCTGTTGCGCCACATCCAGCGCGGCTGGAGCTTCCTGCGCGCCGAACTGAACGAGACCGTGGACCTGATGCCCGCCCAGCAGCGCGTGGACGAGGAGAGCTGGTACCGCGGCACGGCCGACGCCGTCTACCAAAACCTGGACATCATCCAGAGCACCCAGGCCGAGTACATCGTCGTGCTGGCCGGCGACCATGTCTACAAGATGGACTACTCCAGCATGCTGGTGGACCACGTGACCACCGGCGCCGGTTGCACCGTGGGCTGCATCGAGGTGCCCAAGGTCGAGGCCAGTGCCTTCGGCGTGATGGCCGTGGATGGCGAGCGCCAGATCACCGCCTTCCAGGAGAAGCCCGCCGACCCGCCCTGCATGCCCGGCAGCGACACTGTGTGCCTGGCGAGCATGGGCATCTACATCTTCAACGCCGACTACCTCTACCGCCTGCTGGCCGAGGACCTAGCCGATCCCGGCTCCAGCCACGACTTCGGCAAGGACGTGATCCCCAAGGTTGTCGCAGAAAAGCGCGCCGTGGCGCACCCCTTCGGCATGAGCTGCATCCACAACCCCAACGGCGCGCCGCCGTACTGGCGCGACGTGGGCACGCTGGACGCGTTCTGGGCCGCCAACCTGGACCTGGCCTCCATCAGCCCCGAGCTGGACATCTACGACACCGACTGGCCGATCTGGACCTACCAGCGCCAGCTGCCGCCGGCCAAGTTCATCCCCGATCACAACGGCATGCACGGCATGACGGTCAACACCATCGTCAGCGCGGGCTGTATCGTGTCGGGCTCGCATGTCGTGCAGTCCGTGCTGTTCAACAACGTGCGCATCCGCTCGTTCTGCAACATCCACCAGAGCGTGCTGCTGCCCGGTGTGGAGGTGGGGCGGCATTGCCGGCTGACCAAGGTCATCATCGACCGTGCCTGCGTCATCCCCGACGGCCTGGTCGTCGGCGAGGACGCCAAGCTGGACGCGGCCCGCTTCGAGCGCACCGAGAACGGCGTCGTGCTGATCACCAAGCAGATGCTGGCGAAACTGTGACGCATGTTCTGCAGGTCAGCGCGGAGCTGTTCCCGCTGCTGAAGACCGGCGGCCTGGCCGACGTGGCCGGCGCGCTGCCCGCTGCGCTGGCTGCTGCAGGCGCCGAGCCGCGGCTGCTGGTGCCGGGCTTCCCGGCCATCCGTGAATCGCTGACGCAGGAATGCGCCGTCGCGCCCGTTGCGTTGCCGTGGAGCGAGGGCCGGGCAGCGCTGCTGCGTGGGCGACTGCCGGGCTTTGACGCCGTGGTCTACGTGCTGGATGCGCCGGGCCTGTTCGACCGCCCCGGCAATCCGTACGGCGACGCCGCTGGCGTGGCCTATGCCGACAACCACCGTCGCTTCACGCTGCTGGGCTTGGCCGCGGCGCGGCTGGCCGAAGGCGTGGATGGCAGCTGGAAGCCCGACATCGTGCATGCCCACGACTGGCATTCCGGCCTGGCCTGCGCGCACATCGCCGCCAGCCGCGCGCGCCGCCGCACGCAGGCGCGCACGGTCTTCACGGTGCACAACCTGGCCTACCAGGGCCTGTTCCCGGCCGACCACTTCTGCGACCTGGGCCTGCCGTCGGCGTACTACGCGGTGGAAGGCGTCGAGTTCTACGGCCAGGTCAGCTTCATGAAGGCCGGCCTGCATTTCGCCGACGCGATCACGACCGTCAGCCCGACGTATGCCCGCGAGATCCAGACACCCGAGCAGGGCTGTGGTCTCGATGGCCTGCTGCGCCATCGCGCCGCCGCGTTGCACGGCATCCTGAACGGCGTCGACTACACGGTCTGGTCGCCCGCGCGCGACCGCAGCATCGCGCAGCCCTACGACGTTGATCGCCCCGGCGGCAAGGCCGACTGCAAGGCCGCGCTGCAGCGCGAATGCGGGCTGGATGTGAAGGCCGATGCACCGCTGTTCGGCATCGTCAGCCGGCTCACCGAGCAGAAGGGCCTGCCGCTGGTGCTGGAGGCGCTGGGCGACCTCATAACCGCAGGTGGCCAACTCGTGATCCTGGGCAGCGGCGATGCGCGGCTGGAGGCTGCGTTTGCCGATGCCGCCGCCAAGCACCCGGGCCAGATTGCCCGCCGCACCGGCATGGACGAGGGCCTGGCCCACCGCATCTATGCCGGCAGCGACGTCGTGCTGGTGCCCAGCCGCTTCGAACCCTGCGGTCTGACGCAGCTCTACGCGCTCAGCTACGGCGCGCTGCCGCTGGTGCACCGCGTGGGCGGCCTGGCCGACACGGTCGTCGACACGACGCTGGAAGACCTGGCCGCCAGTACGGCGACGGGCTTTGTCTTCAACGCCTTCACCGCCGACGCCTACCACCGCGCACTGCGCCGCGCGTTCGCGTTGTGGAGCCGGCCGGAGTACTGGACGCGCGTGCGGGAGGCGGGGATGCGGCAGCGGTTTGGCTGGGATGCCGCGGCGACGCGCTATGTCGAGATCTACGAGGACGTGCTACAGCGCTAGCGCGACGACGCCCGCTCCGATCAGCGCGGCGCCCGCAATGCGCCAACCTTTTTCGCCTTCGCCCAGCAACTGCCCACCCAGCAGCGCCGCGATCAGCATCGACACCTCGCGCGCCGGTGCCACGCGCGACAGCGGCGCCTCCTTCACGGCCAGCAGCACCAGCACATAGGCGGCCGGCCCCAGCACGGCGACGGCCAGGATGCCCTTCCAACTGCGCTGCACCTCCGGCCAGAACGTATGCGTCTGGCGCAGCGTGACCGGCAGCTGCATCGCCACTCTCAGCACGTTGCCGAAGTAGTCCAGCAGCAGCGGCGACATCGCCAGCACCTTGACCGCGTAGCCGTCCAGCACCGTGTAGCCGGCGATCAGCGCGCCGGTGGCCGCGCCCCAGTAGATGCCATGGCGGCGGCGCCGCGCCGATTCGGCGTCGTGCGCGACACCGCGGCCGATGAGGCGTGGCCCCATGGTGATGACGAGGATGCCGCCGACCACGCCTGCCAACCCCAGCGCGCCGAACACGCCCAGGTGCTCGCCCAGCAGCACCACGGCGGCCAGTGCGGACAGCAGCGGCCCGCTGCCGCGCGCGACGGGGTAGACGACGGTCAGGTCGCTGGCGCGGTAGCCGGCGATCAGGCAGTTGAAGTACAGCAGGTGCACGACGGCGCTGGCGGCGATGAAGGCCCAGTTCAGCAGCGTCCAGCCGGGCACCTCGCCCAGGCCTATCCACAGCACGGCCGGCAGCCAGACGATGACGACACCCACCGCGCAGGTCAGCACGAAATGCGGCCCGCCGCCCCAGCGCTTGGCGGCGAGGTTCCAGAGGGCGTGGAGGAGGGCGGCGGTGAGGACGAGGGCGAGCGCGTGGGCCGGCATCAGTACACGAGCCGGTCCGGCCGGATGTCTCGCAGGATGGTCGTCGCGATCTCTTCGATGCTCTTGTGCGTGGACGACAGCCACGAGATGCCCTCGCGCTTCATCATGGCCTCGGCCTCGTTGACCTCGTAGCGGCAGTTCAGCGTGTCGGCGTATTTGCTGCCGGGGCGGCGCTCATTGCGGATGCTGCTGAGGCGCTCGGGGTCGATGGTCAGGCCAAAGCACTTGCGCTTGTGCGGCAGCAGCGGCGCGGGCAGCTTGCGGCGCTCGAAGTCTTCGGGGATCAGCGGGTAGTTGGCGGCCTTGATGCCGTGCTGCATGGCGAGATACAGCGACGTGGGCGTCTTGCCCGAGCGCGACACGCCCACGAGGATCACGTCGGCCACGTCCAGGTTCTTGGCCGACTGGCCGTCGTCGTGCGCCAGCGAAAAGTTGATGGCCTCGATGCGGTCGTGGTACTCCTGGCTCTGCGCCACGTCGGAGAAGCGGCCCACGCGGTGGTTGCTCTTGATGCCGAACTCGTCTTCCAGCGGCTCGATGAAGGTGCCGAACATGTCCATCACGCGGCCCTGGCAGTGCTCGCGGACGATCTTCAGCACGTCGCGATCCACCAGCGTCGCGAACACGATGGGGCGCTGGCCCTCGCGGATGGCCGCTTCATTGATCTCGGCCACGACGGCCTGCGCCTTGTCGGCCGTGTCGATGAAAGGCCGGCGCACATGGCGGGCCTTGATGGAGAACTGCGCCAGGATGGAGTTGCCGAAGGTCTCCGCCGTGATGCCGGTGCCGTCCGAGACGAAGTAAACGGTTCTGGCGATCATGGGGACAGCTCGCGAAGTTCAGGGCGAGGCCATGATAGCCAGCCGCTCAGCCCGTGCCCCGGAGACGGCCTATCAACTCCTGCATGACGGTCTGCTCCGCCTCGGGCAGCAGGCCCGCGCGCAGCAGCGACTCGCGCTCCAGTTCGCGCAGCCGCCATTCCAGTTCGCCAACGACGCTCAGCAGTTCGGCCTGCAGTTCGGCGTCGCGTTGTTCCGACAGCACGGCCGCCAGTTCATCCGGACGGTGGGCATCCAGCCCGGTGCTGGAAAAAGCGGTCTGGATGCGCAGCAGGCGCTGCAAGCCGGCGTCCAGCACCGCACGCAGCGCCGGGCGGGCCGCGGCCATGCGCTCCTCCATCCAGGGGCGTGCTTCGCGAAAGCGCTGCAGCGCGGCGGCGATGGCGACCACGCGGGGCAGCGCTTCCTCGATGGCGTCTGGCTCCATGCGCGGTGTGATCTGCGGCAGGCCGGTCGCTGCGGTCGTGATGGCCTCGGTCAATTCGCGGCTGAACTCGCCGGGGATGAGCTTGGTCGACACGCTGGCGCGCGCCAGCGCCGTCGTGCCGCTCTCGATGAAGGCCATCAGCCACTCGGCGGCGGCGAGGATCTGGCCGGCAATGGGCACGGCCTTGCCGCTGACGCCGCGCGGGTAGCCGAAGCCGTCCAGCCGTTCATGGTGGTGCAGCACCGCGGCCGCCACCTCCTTGCCCGCACCAGGCATGCCGCGCAGCACGCGCTCACCCACCAGCGGGTGCGAGGCCACGTGCCGCCACTCGGCCGGGCCCAGCGGCGTGCCGGGGCGCAGGTACTGCGGGTCGATGTAGAGCTCGCCCACGTCATGCAGCAGGCCCGCCAATGCCAGCATGCGGTGCGTCTCGGTCTCGCCGGGCAGCAGGCGACGCGCCAGCGCCAGCGCCAGCATGGCCACGCCCACCGTGTGCTTCAGCCGGTCGCCCTGGTACTCGGCATAGACGGTCAGCAGCGACTGCACCGGCCCGCTGAGCTTCAGCGTCGCCAGCGTGGTGGGCGCGCCGGGGTAGAGGTCGTGGGCGCACAAGGCCTTCAGCAGCGGGTGCTGCGCCAGCAGGTCTTCGCCCAGCGGGCCGAAGCTCTCGGGCATGACGCCGGCGGTGACCTGGATGCAGTCCTCCAGCGGCTTGCTGAGCTTGTGCATCAGCAGCCGCTCGCGCACCTTGGCATTGATCTGCGCGCCCTTGGCCAGCAGCTTGATGCCGTTCTGGCTCAGGATGTCTTCGGTGGCCTCGACCGGGCGGGATTCGGACACCTGGACGACATGGTCCAGATAGTGGGGGTTGACTTCGGCGGCGGCGGTTTCGGTCGTCACGCGGGCATTGTGCACAGCCGGCGGCGGTTACGCGCGGGTACGAACCGCCTAGAATCCGCCCCAATTTCCTCGCGAACCGCCCTCATGCGCGCCTCCTTCCTCCCAGAAGAATCCAGAAATGGATGGAGCCGCGCCTGCCTTGAGCCCCCGGGCTCGGCACCGGGCGTGGACGACGCGAAGACACCGGTTTTTCAACCTCCCGGAGTTTTTCCATGTCCACCCTGTTCGAGGCGACCGCCCTGGTCGTACCGTTTGAGAACCTGAGGATGACCGACGTCGAGTCTGTTGGCGGCAAGAACGCCAGCCTCGGCGAAATGATCTCGCAGCTCGCCGCCAGCGGCGTGCGTGTCCCCGGAGGCTTCGCCACCACGGCGCATGCCTTCCGGCAGTTCCTCAAGCACGAGGGCCTGGACGCGCGCATCGCGGCGCGGCTGGCCACGCTCAACACCGACGACGTCCGCGCGCTGGCCGAGGCCGGCGCCGAGATCCGCGGCTGGATCGAGCATCAGCCGTTCCCGGCCGATCTGGAGGCTGCGGTGCGCGCGTCGTTTGCGCAGCTGACCGCCGACAACCCCGGCGTGTCCTTCGCCGTGCGCTCTTCCGCCACGGCCGAAGACCTGCCCGACGCGTCCTTCGCCGGTCAGCAGGAAACCTTCCTGAACGTCGTCGGCATCGACGAGGTGCTGCACAAGATGCGCGAGGTGTTCGCGTCGCTGTACAACGACCGCGCCATCAGCTACCGCGTGCACAAGGGCTTCGCCCACGGTGACGTGGCGCTGTCGGCCGGCGTGCAGCGCATGGTGCGCTCCGACCTCGGCTCGGCCGGCGTGATGTTCACGATCGACACCGAAAGCGGCTTCCAGGAAGTCGTCTTCATCACGTCCAGCTACGGCCTGGGCGAGACGGTGGTGCAGGGCGCCGTGAACCCGGACGAGTTCTACGTCCACAAGCCCGCGCTGAAGGCAGGCAAGCTGGCCATCATCCGCCGCAACCTGGGCTCCAAGCTGCTGCGCATGGAGTTCGCGACGCCTGAAGAGAAGGCCGCCAGCGGCAAGCTGGTCAAGACCGTGGACACCGCGCCCGAGTCGCGCAACCGCTACTCGCTGAACGACGCCGAGGTCACCGAGCTGGCCCAGTACGCGCTCATCATCGAGAAGCACTACGGCCGCGCGATGGACATCGAGTGGGGCCGTGACGGCGTGGACGGCAAGATCTACATCCTGCAGGCTCGCCCCGAGACGGTGAAGAGCCAGCAAGCCGGCCAGGTCGAGCACCACTACAAGCTCAAGGCCCACAGCGCCGTGCTGGCCGAAGGCCGCGCCATCGGCCAGAAGATCGGCACCGGCCCGGTACGGCTCGTCGAGAGCGTTGCCGAGATGGAACGTGTGCAGCCGGGCGACGTGCTGGTCACCGACATGACCGACCCGAACTGGGAGCCGGTCATGAAGCGCGCCAGCGCCATCGTCACCAACCGCGGCGGCCGCACCTGCCATGCGGCCATCATTGCGCGCGAGCTGGGCATTCCGGCCGTGGTGGGCTGCGGCGATGCGACCGATGTGCTGAAGGACGGCCAACTGGTCACCGTGGCGTGCTCCGAGGGCGACACCGGCTACATCTACGACGGCCTGCTGGAAACCGAGATCAGCGAGGTGCACCGCGGCGAGCTGCCCTACTGTCCCATCAAGATCATGATGAACGTGGGCAACCCGCAACTGGCCTTCAACTTCGCGCAGATGCCTTCCGGCGGCGTGGGCCTGGCCCGGCTGGAATTCATCATCAACAACAACATCGGCGTCCACCCCAAGGCCATCCTGGACTATCCGAACATCGATGCCGACCTGAAGAAAGCCGTCGAGTCCGTGGCCCGCGGCCACGCGTCGCCGCGCGCGTTCTACGTGGACAAGCTGGCCGAAGGCATCGCGACCATCGCGGCCGCGTTCTTCCCGCGCCCGGTCATCGTTCGCCTGTCGGACTTCAAGTCCAACGAGTACCGCAAACTCATCGGCGGCACGCGCTACGAGCCGGACGAGGAGAACCCGATGCTGGGCTTCCGCGGCGCATCGCGCTACATCAGCGGCGAGTTCCAGGACGCGTTCGCGATGGAGTGCGAGGCGCTGAAGCGCGTGCGCAAGGACATGGGCCTGGACAACGTCGAGATCATGGTGCCCTTCGTGCGCACGGTGAAGCAGGCGGAGAAGGTCGTCAGCATGTTGGCCGACAAGGGCCTGAAGCGCGGCGTCGATGGCCTGCGCCTCATCATGATGTGCGAGGTGCCCAGCAACGCCATCCTGGCCGAGCAGTTCCTGGAGCATTTCGACGGCATGTCCATCGGCTCCAACGACCTGACGCAGCTCACACTCGGCCTGGACCGCGACTCCGGCCTGGAGCAGCTGGCCGGCGACTTCGATGAACGTGATCCGGCCGTGAAGGCCATGATCTCGCGCGCCATCCGCGCCTGCCGCGCCACCGGCAAGTACATCGGCATCTGCGGCCAGGGCCCCAGCGACCACCCGGACTTCGCCGAGTGGCTGGCCGAGGAGGGCATCGTGTCCATCTCGCTGAACCCCGACACCGTCATCGACACCTGGCAGCGCCTGGCCGCCAAGTAAACCTCGCGTCTTGCGACCGACCCGGGTTCTCCGTAAGGGAACCCGGGCTTTTTTGCGGCCATCATCGCGGCCGTGTCCACCCACCGCCATCTCCACCGCCGCTACCTGCTGTTCGCGCTGAGCTTCATAGCGCTCGTCGTGGGCCTGGGGCTGGCGGAGAGCCGCGGCATGCCCAAGGCCTGGATCGGCTACACCTTCCTGGGCGCAACGGTGGCGGTCTACGCGGTCATCGGCATCCTGTGCCGAGCGACCGACCCGGCCGAATATTTCGTCGCCGGCCGCCGCGTGCCGCCTCTGTACAACGGCATGGCCGCAGGCGCCGACTGGATGAGCGCGGCCACCTTCATCGGCCTGGTGGGCACGCTGTACGCGAGCGGCTATGCGGGCCTGGCCTATGTGCTGGGCTGGACCGGCGGCTTCGTGCTGGTGGCGCTGTGCATCGCGCCTTATCTGCGACGCTTCGGCCAGTTCACCATCGGCGACTTTTTGGCCGAACGCTACGAGAGCCGCACGCTGCGCCTGGTCGGCGCGAGCGCGGCCATCCTCGTGTCCTTCGTCTACCTCGTCGCGCAGATCTACGGCGTGGGGCTGATCACCACGCGGCTGACCGGCCTGGGTTTCGAGGTGGGCGTGTTCGTCGGCCTGGGCGGCGTGCTGGTCTGCTCCTTCCTCGGCGGCATGCGCGCCGTCACGTGGACGCAGGTGGCGCAGTACCTGATCATGATCCTGGCCTACCTGGTGCCGGTGATCTGGCTCAGCGTGAAGCAGACCGGCTGGCCGCTGCCGCAGCTGGTCTACGGTCAGCAGCTGCACCAGCTGGCCGAGCGTGAGCGCGAGCTGATGCACGACCCGGCCGAGCTTCAGGTGCGCGCCATCCACCAGCAGCGCGCCGATGCCACGGGCGAGCGGCTGGCTGATGTGCCCAAGGCGCTGGCCGACGAGCAGGCGAAGGCGGCCGCGCACGTGGCGGCGCTGAAGGCCCAGGACGCACCGCTGGCGCAGATCCAAGGGGCCGAGAAGCAGCGGGCCGCGCTGCCGCGCACGGCTGCCGAAGCGGAGGAGCGCTGGCGTCGCGAGCAGGCGACCGAGGCGCAGTTGGCGCGCCCTCTGTCCGGACTCGTGCCGCATACCCAGCCCTTTGCCGGGAACCCGGACGGCAGCCCGGCCGAGCAGGCGCAAGCCAGCGAGTCGCGCCGCAACTTCATTGCGCTGGTGCTGTGCCTGATGGTGGGCACCGCCGGCCTGCCGCACCTGCTGACGCGCTACTACACGACGGCTTCGGTCGCGACGGCGCGGCAGTCGGTGGCGTGGTCGCTTGTGTTCATCTGCCTGCTGTACCTGACCGCACCCGCGCTGGCCGTGATGGTGAAGACCGAGGTGTTCAACGGCCTGGTGGGTACATCGTTCGACCAGCTACCGGCCTGGATACGCCAGTGGCAGCGCGTGGACCCGGCGCTGCTGTCCGCCGTGGACCTGAACGGCGACGGGCTGCTGCAGCTGGGCGAGCTGCGCCTGCACCCCGACCTGGTCATGCTGGTCATGCCCGAGCTGGGCGGGCTGCCCTATGTCATCTCCGGCATGGTCGCCGCCGGCGGGCTGGCAGCGGCCTTGTCCACGGCCGACGGCCTGCTGCTGGCCATCTCCAGCGCGCTGTCGCACGACCTGTACTACAAGACGCTGAACCCCGAGGCCTCGCGCACGCGGCGCGTCACGCTGTCCAAGGCCTTGCTGCTGGCCGCGGCGCTGGCGGCAGCGGCGGTGGCCTCCAGCCGGCCGGCAGACATCCTGGCCGTCGTGACAGCAGCGTTCTCCATTGCCGGATCGACCTTTTTCCCCGCGCTGGTGGCCGGCGTGTTCTGGCGCCGTGCCAACCGTGCCGGTGCGCTGGCCGGCATGCTGACGGGGCTGGCGGTCTGCGTGGTCTATCTGCTGATCGCCCACCCGGGCCTGCGCGCCATGGTGGGGTTGCCAGGGCCGGTGACGCTGATCTGGGGCATTCAGCCGGCGTCGGCGGGCCTGTTCGGCGTACCGGCCGGCGTGCTGGCGCTGGCGGTCGTCAGCCTGATGACCGCGGCCCCCGGCCCGCGGGCTCGTGAGCTTGTCGACGCGCTGCGCGGCCGCCCGGCCCCCTGACGCTGCCGGCCACACGGCCCGCGGATTTGGTCATTCCGGCAGTCCAGGCTAGAATCATTGGTTCCCCCTTGCCGTACCGCGTGTAGACGCCGTGGTGCGGCTTCCACAGACCGGGCATCCCCGTCCGGGCTGGAATCCACAAGGAGTACCTATGCGTCACTACGAAATCGTTCTGCTGATCCATCCGGATCAAAGCGAACAGGTTCCGGCCATGCTGGAGCGTTACAAGGGCCTCGTCACCGCCGGTGGTGGTGTCGTGCACCGTGTCGAAGACTGGGGTCGCCGTCAGCTGGCCTACCAGATCCAGAAGCTCGCCAAGGCCCACTACCTGTGCCTGAACATCGAAGCCACCAAGGAAATCCTGGGTGAGCTCGAGACCGGCTTCCGCTTCAACGACGCCGTGCTGCGCCACCTGACCGTGGTGCAAGACAAGGCCATCACGACCCCCTCGGTCATGATGAAGGCCGTCGAGCGCGAAGAAGCCCGCAAGGCGCCGCAACAAGAAGCGGCCTGAGGCCAGCTCATTCGCTAGCACCAGGTTTCAGAGCAGCAACCGCCGACGCGTGAACCAGCTTTTGCTGTCGGCACAGATCCAGCAACTCGGACAAGTTCGCTACACACCCGCCGGGCTGATGGCCCTGGACGCAAGCCTCAAGGCCGAGTCCGAAGTCATCGAAGCCGGCAGGCCGCGCAAGATCTCCCTAGAGATCAAGGCGGTTGCAGTGGGCGAAGTGGCCAAGCAGTTGCAGGCGCTGGGAATCGGTGGCCTCGCGGTCTTCCGCGGCTTCCTGACCCACCAGCGCAACGGCCGGGGCTTTGTCGCCCATGTCACGTTGATCGAACCCGTTGCTGCAGAGCCCGGTAATTTTTGAATCCGGATAGATTTAACAGAGGTCCAACATGCCCCCTCTTCGTGGCAAAGGTCGCTTCTCCAAGGACAAGAAGCCCAAGCGCAACCAACAATCGCTGCTGTTCCGCCGCAAGCGTTTCTGCCGTTTCACCGTCGCTGGCGTCGAGAAGATCGACTACAAGGACATCGACACGCTGCGCGATTTCATCGCCGAAAACGGCAAGATCACGCCCGCTCGCCTGACCGGCACGCGTGCTTTCTTCCAGCGCCAGCTGACCGTCTCGATCAAGCGCGCTCGTTTCCTGGCTCTGCTGCCGTACAGCGACCAGCACAAGGTCTAAGGAGCTGACGACATGCAAGTGATCCTGCTCGAAAAAGTCGCCAACCTCGGCAACCTCGGCGATGTCGTCAAGGTCAAGGACGGCTACGCCCGCAACTTCCTGATCCCGACCAAGGCCGCTCGCCGCGCCACGGAAGCCGCGATCAAGGAATTCGAAGCCAAGCGCGCCGAACTGGAAAAGATCGCCGCCGAGAAGCTCGCCGAAGCCCAGAAGCTGGGCGAGAAGCTGGCCGGCACCACCATCCGCATCGCCCAGAAGGCCGGTGTGGACGGCCGCCTGTTCGGCTCGGTGACCAACGCCGACATCGCTGACGCGCTGACCAAGGCCGGCACTGCCGTCGCCAAGGCTCAGGTGCGCCTGCCCAGCGGTCCGCTGAAGACCGTCGGCGAGTTCCCCGTGAACGTCGCTGCCCACACGGACGTGGTCGTCGAGATCAACGTCCACGTGGTTGCCGAAGCCGAGTAATCTCGCGCTTCCCCTGATGTGCGGTGACGCCAGTCGCCGCAACATCGAACGAAGGCCGATGCCCTCCGGGTTTCGGCCTTCGGTTTTTCTGGCCTGAGTTTTCCCGCGCTACCCACCGGTTGCGCCCGTGTCGTCCACAGCTTTGTCCACAGGCATGTCCGCGATCTTTCCTGCTTCCTCCTCCGCCGCACCGCAAGACGACGAAGTGGCGCGCCTGCGCGTGCCGCCGCATTCGGTCGAGGCCGAGCAGAGCGTGCTGGGCGGCCTGCTGATCGACAACTCGGCCTGGGACAAGGCCGCCGACCTGCTGATCGAAAGCGACTTCTACCGCTTCGAGCACAAGCAGGTGTATGCGGCGGTCGGCAAGCTCATCAATGCCGGCAAGCCGGCCGACGTGGTCACGGTCTTCGACGAGCTGACCTCGGTCGGCCGCGCCGAGGAATGCGGTGGCCTGGCCTACCTGAACGCGCTCGCGCAGAGCGTGCCCAGTGCCGCCAATCTGCGGCGTTATGCGGAGATCGTCCGCGAGCGCGCCATCCTGCGCAAGCTGGTCGCCACGTCCGACGAGATCGCCACCGCCGCGATGAATCCGCAGGGCCGTGCCGTCACGCAGATCCTGGACGAGGCCGAGGGCAAGATCTTCAAGATCGGCGAGGAAGGCTCGCGCAGCCAGCAGGGCTTCCAGAGCATGGACCGCCTCGTCGTCGCGCTGATCGACCGCGTCAACGAGTTGGCGGAGGCCGGGCACCAGGACGTCACCGGCGTGCGCACCGGCTTCTACGACCTCGACAAGCAGACCGCCGGCCTGCAGCCCGGTGACCTCATCGTGCTGGCCGCGCGCCCATCCATGGGCAAGACGGCGTTCGCGGTCAACATCGCCGAGAACGTGGCCATCGACGAAGGCCTGCCGGTCGTCATCTACTCGATGGAAATGGGCGCCGCGCAGCTGGCACTGCGTATGGTGGGCTCCATCGGCCGCATCGACCAGAGCCGCCTGCGCACCGGCCAGCTCCGGGATGACGAGTGGGGCCGCCTGTCCGAGGCCGTCGACAAGCTCGGCAAGGCCGCCATCTACATCGACGAGAGCCCCGGCCTGAGCCCGTCCGAGGTGCGCGCTCGCGCCCGGCGCCAAGCGCGCATCAGCGGTCAGCTGGGCCTGATCGTCATCGACTACCTGCAGCTGATGACCGGCAACGGCGGCGGCAGTGAGGAGAACCGCGCCACCGTGCTGGGCGAGATCTCGCGGGGCCTGAAGGCGCTGGCCAAGGAACTGAAGTGCCCCGTCATCGCGTTGTCGCAGCTGAACCGCTCGGTGGAACAGCGGCCCGACAAGCGTCCCATGATGTCCGACCTGCGTGAGTCCGGCGCCATCGAACAGGATGCTGACATCATCATGTTCATCTACCGGGACGAGTACTACACCAAGGACGAGTGCAAGGAGCCGGGCGTGGCCGAGATCATCATCGCAAAGCAGCGTAACGGCCCGGTGGGCACGGTGAAGCTGGCCTTCCAACGCATGCACACCAAGTTCGAGAACCTCGCGCCCGGCTACGTGGGCGTGGAGCGCGACGAGTACTGAGCCCGCGCGCGGCCGCCGTTACGTCTTCGGCCGCGTTTGGCCGCCTTAGTTCACGGCCGCCTTTCGAGGCGCATCAAGCGCAGAGCCTTCCCTCCCGAAGAATCGGGCAGCGAAGGAAGTTCTGCCGTGCCGTACCGTTTCTCCAGCCTCATTGTTCTCCTGATGCTGCTCTGGCGGCCCGCGTCGGCGGCCGAGCTGACCCCGCTGGAGTACCGCTGGCTGCAGGGCGTCTGGCCCGTCGTCAGCCATGCGCGCCAACAGTTGGCGTTGCCGCTGGACATCGTCGTCCAACCCCAGGATGCACCCGGTGCGGCGCCGCTGGCGCTGGGTTTTGTCGATGGCCGCTGCAAGCTGGTGCTGTCGCTGCGCGGCAACCCGCTAGGCCAGCGCCAGCTCGACGCCATCGCCGCTGATTTGCAGGCCGCCGCGCTGGAGTTGATGGCCGCTCACGAGGTGGGCCACTGCCGGCGCTATCTGGACGGCGCCTGGTTCAGCCTGCCGGCGGGCTTCGTCGCCGCGCAGGTGCCGGCCGGGCTGTCGACCGACCTGCAGCAGGCCTGGCTGTACATGCGCTCCACGCGCCGCGAGGAGGCCTATGGCGACCTGGTGGGCCTGGCCTGGGTGAAGGAGCGTCATCCCGGCCTGTACGGGCGGCTGCATGCGTGGCTGGTGGCCGAGCGCTCGGCCGACCTGCTGCCGGGCAGCCATCACGACACGCTGGCCTGGCTGGCGCTGGTGCGGGACGGCCGCGTACTGCAAGGCCGCGATCCCTTCGAGGCGGCGGCCAAGGTCTGGCGCGAGGGCTTGAAGGATTGAGACGACACGGCCGCGGCGCGGCTTGGAACGCGGCCAAATACTGTATATATTTACAGTATGCCACCCAAGCCCACCCGCATTGCCGCCGCGCAGCCGGCGCTCGTGCCGCTCGCCTCGATCAAGGGGCGCGGCACGGCCACGGCGATGCCGCACCGCTTCGAGCAGCGCGATCGCGAGCAGTACGACGACGGCTGGGGTTCGCTGGACCAGCAGGCCGACGAGGAGCACCTGCCGCCGGCCACCGAGGTCATCGAGGAGATGGCCAAGAAGATCGTCACCAGCAACCAGTCGCCGGACATCACGTTCGACTACTCCATCAATCCGTACCGAGGCTGTGAGCACGGCTGCATCTACTGCTTTGCGCGGCCTACGCACAGCTATCTGAACCTGTCGCCGGGGCTGGACTTCGAGACCCGCATCGTCGCCAAGGTCAACGCGGCCGAACGCCTGCGCGAGACGCTGGCCGGCGCGCGCTACGAGCCGCGCTCGCTGGTGCTGGGTACGGCCACCGATGCCTACCAGCCCATCGAGCGCAAGCTGGGCATCACGCGGCGCATCGTGGAGGTGCTGGCCGAGTGCGGCCATCCGTTCTCGGTGGTCACCAAGAGCAGCGGCATCGAGCGCGACCTGGACCTGATCGCGCCGATGGCGGCGCAGGGGCTGGTGTCGGTCTATCTGTCGATCACGACGCTGGACAACGACCTGGCCCGCATTCTTGAACCCCGCGCGGCGGCCCCGGCGCGGCGGCTGCGCACGATCAAGGCGCTGGCGGATGCCGGCGTGCCGGTGGGTGTCAGCGCGTCGCCCATCATTCCATTCATCAACGAGCCGGAGCTGGAGCGCATCCTCGAAGCCGCGGCGGCCGCTGGTGCCAGCAGCGCCTTCAGCATCCCGGTGCGGTTGCCTTGGGAGGTGAATCCGCTGTTCCAGGACTGGCTGCAGCGCCACTTTCCCGACCGCGCCGAGCGCGTGATGGCCCGCATCCGCGACATGCGTGGCGGCAAGGACAACGATGCGCGCTTCGGCACGCGCTTCACCGGCGAGGGCATCTGGGCGGAGCTGCTGCAGTCGCGTCTGCGCCGCGTGGTCAGGAAGCTGGGGCTGCGCAACGAACGGCGGCCGGTGCAGCTGGCGGTGTTCCAGCCGCCGCGCAAGCCATCGGCGCAGGGCGACCTGTTCTAGCGCCGGCAAGCCGCCAACAGGTCCCACTGCGGCCTGTAGGCATCGGCCCGCGCGCCCACCCAGCCCATCGTGGTGTGGAACAGGTGGTCATGCGAAGCTGGCTTGTCGCGCAGGCCGGTCAGACACCCGGGCTTCAGCGACGCGGCCAGCGTGCCGCCCTCGGGCATCCACAGAATCATGGGCACATGCGTCTGCTCGCGCGGCGCCATCGCATAGGGCATGCCGTGCAGGTACAGGCCCTTCTCGCCCAGCGACTCGCCGTGGTCGGACACATAAAGCATGCCGGTGTCGAAATGTGCCTGCTGCGCCTGCAGCCAGGCGATGCTGCGGGCCAGCAGGCGGTCGGTCGTGGCGATGGTGTTGTCGTAGCTGTTGATGACCTGTTCGCGCTGGCAGTGCTGCAGCGCATTGGTCTTGCACTCGGGCTGGAAGGGCTTGAGGTCGGGCGGCGAGCGTTTGTAGTAGGCCGGGCCGTGGCTGCCCATCGGGTGCATGACCAGCACCAAGCCGCGCTTCAGACGCTCCGGATCCAGCGCCGCGATGCGCTGATCCAGGCCGTGCAGCAGTGCCTCGTCGAAGCACTCCCGGCCGGTGCACAAGCCCGGTGGCAGCGGCAACGCGCCGTCCGGCAAGTCCTTGGTGAAGGCGTGCGGCACGCGGTCGCACAAGCCCTTGCAGCCGCTCTGGTTGTCCAGCCACAGCACAGCCAGGCCGGCGCGTTGCAGCACGTCCAGCAGGTTCTCCTGCGCGGCTTCCAGTTTCAGGAATTCCGTGCGGCCCAGCGGCGAGAACATGCATGGCAGCGACGCGGCCGTGGCCGTGCCGCAGGACGTGACGTCGCGCAGGCTCAGCACCTGCAGCTTCTGCAGCTCGGGATTGGTGGGACGTGGGTAGCCGTTGAGGCTGAAGTTCATGGCCCGCGCGGTCTCGCCGACGACCAGCAGCAGCAGCGGCGGCTTGGTGCCTTCGGCGCGCGGCAGCAGGCGGGCGTCGGCGCCGATGACGGCGGGCGGGCCGGCCGGCACGCGCTGGCTGCGCACGGCGGCGGCGCTCAGCGAGTAGACGGCGTTCAGCGGCGTCACCATGTAGCGCAGCTGCTTGTGCGTGCGCGTCGTGGACGACAGCGTAGAGAACTGCAACAGCGCCAGCAACACCATGCCGGCGATGCCCAGCGCGAAGCCGGCCAGGTTGCCGCCCAGCCGCTTCGCCGCCGCCTGCGCCGGCGCGCGCGGGCGGCGCAGCAGCCACAGCGCGGGCAGGGCGCCCAGCAGCGCGACGCTCAGCAGCAGCCGCCAGTTCAGCAGGTCGCGCGTTTCGTGCACGTCGGTCTGCACCAGGTTCGTGACCATGGTGGGGTCGAACACGATGCCGTAGCTGCCGATGAAATAGGCCAGCGCGCCTGAACCCAGCAGCAGCAGCACGAGCGCGACGGTGACCAGCCGCGGCCAGGCCAGCAGGCTCAGCACCGCGCCGGTGGCGCACACCACCATGCCGGCCAGCGCGATGATGAAGACGGGCGTGATGTCCGGCATCGCATGCAACTGCCGCCACAGCGGCCAGTTGGCCAGCAGCCCCATCCACAGCGCGGCCAGCCAGACTTGCGACAACGGGCGGGTGGTATCGGGCCGGAACCAGGCCAGCAGGCACTTGAGCGGGAACATGGGGGCAGCGGATCAGAGGCGGCGCGGATTCTCTCTGGCGGCCGCTTAGGCCAGACTGAGTCGGGTGTCTGGAAGCTGTCAGGCTGCCTGTGGCGCGGCCGTGCGCAGCGCGACGCCGCCACTGGCGCGCGGCTTGCCCGAGCCGCTGCCCATGGGCTTCACGTACTTGTCATGCAGGCCATCGATCTGCTCGGCCAGCGCGGGAGCGTCGACGATCTTCTCGGCATGGCGTTTCAGCACCAGCCCGGCCATGTCGATGAGCTTGGCGTTGCGCGTGACCATGCCTTGTTGGATCAGCAGCTCCACGCCGATGCGTGCATCGCCGCGCAGCGAGTGGCGCATGGCCGTCTCGGCGACGTTGAAGATCTTCTGGTGGCAGTCGCGGAACTGCTCGGCCGAGGCCTGGTGACTCTCGGTCATCGCCACCAGGATCTCGGTGCTGGCCTTGGCGGTGCAGTGGCGCGTGCCCAGCTGCTTCAGCACCGGCATCATTTCCTCCAGCTCCACCTCCTGGCTGGACAGGCGTATCCACAGCGCCGTCAGCAGTGATGCGGCTTCGAGGTCGAAGTTGCCGGCGTCTGCATGGCCCGTGAACTCGCGCGCGATGAGCAGCGCCTGGCCCACGCGCCGCTCCAGCAGGAAGGACAGGCCGCGGAAGACCATGTCGAAGCGCTGCAGCCGTATCGAGCCGGGCGCGCGCTCCAGCGCGGCGGCCAGCGAGTCGTGGGCGTACTTGAAGCCCTTGTAGTCCTTGGCGTCGAAGCGCATCAGGCCCAGCAGCACGAGGCTCAGCATGTCGAACAGCTTGGAACGCAGGCCTTGCGACATCGCGCGCTCCAGCATGCGCGTGGCTTCCTGGCGCTGGCCGGCGTAGAAGCCCAGCGAGCCGCAGCGCTGCAGCCGCAGCAGGCAGCCGGGTGTCAGCGTCGCCGCGGTCTGATAGGTCTTCATGGCCTCGTGCAGGTCGCCTTGCTCCATCTGCACATGGCCCATCAGGTCGTGCGAGTCGGCGTAGTCGGGCAGGTCGCCGATCAGGTTCTCCAGCGTGCGCCGAGCCGCCTGCAGGTTGCCGCTGGCGACCTCGGTGCGCGCCACGCCCAGCCGCGCCCAGGGCACGGTCTTGGCCGCGATGATGGCCTCGTACAGCTTCTTGGCGTCGTCGAAGCGCTTGAGCCGCAGCAGCAGCTCGGCGCCGATGCGCGCGGCGTACAGCCAGTACTTGTCCTTGGCCTCGAAGCGCGCCAGGCACAGGTTGGCGGCGGTATCGAAGTCCTCGCACTCGATGGCCTCGAAGATGCCCTTCAGCACGCGCTTGCGATGCCGCGCGCTGGCCAGCCGCTCGGCCAGGTTGGCGCTGGTGTAGGGCTTGATCAGGTAGGCGTCCAGCGCGGCTTCCGCCGCCTCGGCGACCTTGGCGTAGGTGGCCTCGCTGGTCACCATGACGAAGACGGTGGAGTAGGGCAGCAGACCCTCGCGGCGCAATTCGTCCAGCAGGTCCTGGCCCGAGGTATCGCCGCTGTCGAAGTGGTAGTCGCACAGCACGATGTCGAAGCTCTGGTACTCCAGCATGACGCGCGCATCCTTCACACGCGGCGTCTGCTTGACCGTACCCACACCCAGGTCGCGCAACTGCGACGACATCAGGCTGCGCGAGTTGGCATTGCTGTCGATGATCAGCGCCGTCGCTTCCTGGATGTGCTGGTCCATCAGGAACATGCCGCCTCCTTCCCCGGCGCAAGGCCGTGGACTGTGAGCGGGGGGCGGGTAGGCGTGATCACTTATGAGGTTCCGTGCCGATTGCGGGCGGACTTTATGGTTTCCGCTTCGTAAAGTGACAGCTGGTTTACGCGCGCTTTCGGTGCCGCACGTGACATAAGGCGCAGGCTTGCTTCGCGCGGCGCGCAGGTTGGCGCATGAAAAAGGCCGCAGGCCCGTCGAAACGGGCTGCGGCCTCGGTCTTGAGATGAGCCGGCGTGCGGCTTACTTGAACAAGTCCTTCACGCGGTCGGTCCAGCTCTTGGCGTTGGGCGAGTGCTTCTCGCCGCCCTTCTTCAGCGACTCGTCGAGCTCCTTGAGCAGCTTCTTCTGATGCTCGGTCAGCTTGACGGGCGTTTCGACGGCGATGTGGCAGTACAGGTCGCCCGGGTAGCTGGAGCGCACGCCCTTGATGCCCTTGCCGCGCAGGCGGAAGGTCTTGCCGTGCTGCGTGCCCTCGGGCAGCTCGATCTCGGCCTTGCCGCCCAGCGTGGGCACCTCGATGCCGCCGCCCAGCGCCGCCGTGATCAGCGAGACGGGCATCGTGCAATGCAGGTCGTCGCCGTCGCGCTCGAAGATGTCGTGCTGCTTGATGCGGATCTCGATGTAGAGATCGCCCGCCGGGCCGCCGTTCACGCCAGGCTCGCCATTGCCCGCGGAGCGGATGCGCATGCCCTCGTTGATGCCGGCCGGGATCTTGACCTCCAGCGTCTTCTGCTTCTTGACCTTGCCCTGGCCGTTGCAGCTGGTGCAGGGGTCGGGAATGATCTTGCCGCTGCCGTGGCAGTGCGGGCAGGTCTGCTGGATGCTGAAGAAGCCCTGGCGCATGTGCACCGTGCCGGAGCCGCCGCAGGAGCCGCAGCTCTTGGCGCTGGTGCCGGGCTTGGCGCCCGAGCCGCCGCAGGTCTCGCAGCCTTCCCAGCTGGGAATGCGGATCTGCGTCTCCTTGCCGCGTGCAGCTTCTTCCAGCGTGATCTCCATCGCGTAGCTGAGGTCGCTGCCGCGGTAGACCTGCTGGCCGCCGCCGCCGCGGCGCTGCCCGCCCTGGCCGCCGAAGATGTCGCCAAAGATGTCGCCGAACGCCTCGGCAAAGCCGCCAAAGCCTTCCGCGCCCGGGCCGCCGCGGCCGCCACCCATGTTGGGGTCCACGCCCGCATGGCCGTACTGGTCGTAGGCGGCGCGCTTCTGCGAGTCGGACAGCATCTCGTAGGCCTCCTTGGCCTCCTTGAAACTCTCCTCGGCCGCCTTTGCCCCGTCGCCCTGGTTGCGGTCGGGGTGGTGCTTCATGGCCAGCTTGCGGTAGGCCTTCTTGATGTCGTCATCGGACGCGTTCTTGGCGACGCCGAGGACTTCGTAGTAATCGCGCTTGGAAGCCATGCTTCTCTTTCAATGGAAAAGCCCGAGGGCGCTCTGGAGCGCTCCCGGGCCGTGAAGTCATCGAAGGATTACTTGGTGTCCTTGACTTCCTTGAACTCGGCATCCACGACGTTGTCGTCGGCCGGACGCTTGGCTTCGCCTTGCGGCGCAGCCTCGGGCTGCTCCGCACCGGCCGCGGCAGCGGCCGCGGCCTGTGCACCCTGCTGGTCGGCGTAGATCTTCTCGCCCAGCTTCTGGCTGGCGGTCATCAGCGCCTCGGTCTTGGCCTCGATGGCGGCCTGGTCGTCGCCCTTGATGGCTTCTTCCAGTTCCTTCACGGCGGCCTCGATCTTCTCCTTCTCGCCGGCATCCAGCTTGTCGCCGTGCTCGGCCAGCGACTTCTGCACGCTGTGCACCATGCCGTCGGCCTGGTTGCGGGCCTGCACCAGCTCGACCTTCTTCTTGTCCTCGGCCGCATTGGCCTCGGCGTCCTTCACCATCTTCTCGATCTCGGCTTCGGAGAGGCCCGAGTTCGCCTTGATGGTGATCTTGTTTTCCTTGCCGGTGCCCTTGTCCTTGGCGCCGACGTGCAGGATGCCGTTGGCGTCGATGTCGAACGACACCTCGATCTGCGGCACGCCGCGCGGCGCCGGCGGGATGCCTTCGAGGTTGAACTCGCCCAGCGACTTGTTGGCCTGGGCCAGCTCGCGCTCGCCCTGGTAGACCTTGATGGTCACGGCCGGCTGGTTGTCTTCAGCGGTCGAGAAGGTCTGGCTGAACTTCGTCGGGATGGTCGTGTTCTTCTTGATCATCTTCGTCATCACGCCGCCCAGGGTCTCGATGCCCAGGCTCAGCGGGGTGACGTCCAGCAGCAGCACGTCCTTGCGCTCGCCGCCCAGGACCTGGCCCTGGATGGCGGCGCCGACGGCCACGGCCTCGTCGGGGTTCACGTCACGGCGCGGGTCCTTGCCGAAGAACTCCTTGACCTTTTCCTGCACCTTGGGCATGCGGGTCATGCCGCCGACCAGGATCACGTCGTCGATCTCGCTGACCGACACGCCGGCGTCCTTGATGGCCGTGCGGCAGGGGGCGATGGTGCGCTCGATGAGCTCGTCCACCAGCGACTCCAGCTTGGCGCGGGTCAGCTTGACGTTCAAGTGCTTGGGGCCGGTCGCGTCGGCCGTGATGTAGGGCAGGTTGACGTCGGTCTGCGCGCTGTTGGACAGCTCGATCTTGGCCTTCTCGGCGGCTTCCTTCAGGCGCTGCAGGGCCAGCACGTCCTTGGTCAGGTCGACGCCCTGGTCCTTTTTGAACTCGGCAATGATGTAGTCGATGATGCGCTGGTCGAAGTCCTCGCCGCCCAGGAAGGTGTCGCCGTTGGTCGACAGCACTTCGAACTGCATCTCGCCGTCCACGTCGGCGATCTCGATGATGGACACGTCGAACGTGCCGCCGCCCAGGTCATAGACGGCGATCTTGCGGTCGCCCTTGCCGTGCTTGTCCAGGCCGAAGGCCAGCGCCGCGGCAGTGGGTTCGTTGATGATGCGCTTGACGTCCAGGCCGGCGATGCGGCCGGCGTCCTTGGTGGCCTGGCGCTGGGCGTCGTTGAAGTAGGCCGGCACCGTGATGACGGCCTCGGTCACTTCCTCGCCGAGGTAGTCCTCGGCGGTCTTCTTCATCTTGCGCAGCACTTCGGCGCTGACCTGCGGAGGCGCGAACTTCTTGCCGCGCACTTCCACCCAGGCGTCGCCGTTGTCGGCGGCGGCGATGGTGTAGGGCATCAGGTCGATGTCCTTCTGCACTTCCTTCTCGGCGAACTTGCGGCCGATCAGGCGCTTGACGGCGTAGAGCGTGTTCTTGGGGTTGGTGACGGCCTGGCGCTTGGCCGAGGCACCGACGAGGATCTCGCCGTCTTCCTGGTACGCAATGATGGACGGCGTCGTGCGCGCGCCCTCGGCGTTCTCGATCACGCGGGTCGTGTTGCCCTCCATGACGGCGACGCAAGAGTTCGTCGTGCCGAGGTCAATACCGATGATCTTTCCCATTTTTTATCGCTCCTGGTGAAATGCTTGGATGCTTCGAATCTGTGGATAACTCGGCCGCCTTCAAGAGCAGCCGGTTGTGAATTACTTGGGCGCGGCCACCGTCACGAGCGCCGGGCGCAGCACGCGATCGGCAATCAGGAAGCCTTTTTGCAGCACGGCCACGACGGTGTTGGCCTCCTGCTCGGCGGGCACCATGGAGATGGCCTGGTGCTGGTGCGGGTCGAACTTCGTGCCGGCGGCCGGGTTGATCTCGACGACCTTGTTGCGCTCCAGCGCGCTGGCCAGTTGGCGGCGCGTGGCGTGCACGCCTTCCAGCACCACCTCAACGGCGGCACCCGGCGTGGCGATGGCGCCTTCCAGGCTGTCCATCACCGGCAGCATGGCCTCGGCAAAGCCTTCCACGGCGAACTTGCGTGCCTTGGCGATGTCGTCATCGGCGCGGCGGCGGGTGTTCTCGACCTCGGCCTTGGCGCGCAGATAGGCGTCGCTCATCTCGGCCAGGCGGCGCTCGAGGTCGGCGATCTTGATCTCGGGGTTCAGGTCGGCCGCGCTGGGCTCGGCGGCTGCGTCTTCGGGCAGTTGGTTGTCGGTCGTCATGGCAGTCAAGGTTCGGGAACGGCGAAGACATGGGGCGCCAATTCCCGCTTTCAAGAGGGGAGATTCAAATTGAATTACTCGGGGTCAACCCGGGTCGTCGCCAGGATCGCGATCGTCCAGCGAGACCGACCAGCGGTCCCACTCGGCCAGGCGGCGGCGGTCCTGTTTGGTCGGGCGACCCTGTTCTATGGTGGCGGCCGGTTCCGGCGCCAGCCGGCGCGCCTCGGCGGCGGCCTCGCGGGCGGTGATGCTGGCGGCGGTTTCGGCGTAGAGCAGCTGCGCCTGCGGCGCTGGGCCACGTTGGTTGGAAAGTCCCTTGACCTCCACCTCGCGGGCAATGGCGCCGATACGGATGCTCAGCACGTCGCCGATCTTCACGTCGCGCGCCGGCTTGACCGGCTGACCGCCCACGCGCACCCGGCCCAGGTTGATCTCGTCGACCGCCAGCGCCCGCGTCTTGTAGAAGCGCGCGGCCCACAGCCATTTGTCCAGCCGCATGCTGGTGGGCGCGTCGCTCATTCCTTCGCTCCGGCGGCCAGGGCCCGCTGCCGTTGCAGCGCCAGCGTGTCGGGGTGGGGCGCCTCGGTAGGCCAGCCCTGCAGGTGGCGCTCGGCCAGCTTCGCCAGCGCGCGCATGCCGTTCGGATGGTCGTTCAGGCAGGGGATGTAGCCGAAGCGCTGGCCGCCCGCGTGCAGGAAGGCCTCGCGGGCCTCCTGGTTGATCTCTTCCAGCGTCTCCAGGCAGTCCACCGCGAAGCCAGGGCAGATGACGTCGACCGATTTCAGGCCGCCCTTGGCCAGCTTGACGAGGCTGGGCTCGGTGTAGGGCTCCAGCCATTTGGCCTTGCCAAAGCGGCTCTGGAAGGTGACCAGCCACTCGCCGTCCTTCAGCCCCAGCGCCTCGGCCAGCAGGCGCCCGGTCTTCAGGCATTCGCAGTGGTAGGGGTCGCCCAGGTGCAGCGTGCGCTCGGGCATGCCGTGGAAGCTCATGACCAGTTTGTCGCCACGGCCTTCGCGCTGCCAGTGCTCGCGCACGGTCTGCGCGAGCGCGGCGATGTAGCCGGCGTCGTCGTGGTAGCGGTTCACGAAGCGCAGCTCGGGCAGATGCCGCGTCTTCAGCGCCCAGCGCGCCACGTCATCGATGACGCTGGCCGTCGTCGCGCCCGAGTACTGCGGGTAGGCGGGCAGCACCAGCACGCGGCGCACGCCTTCGAGCTTGAGCGCGTCCAGCGTGGCCGCGATGGCGGGCTCGCCGTAGCGCATCGCGTAGGCCACCCGCACGCGCAGTCCGCGCTCGCCCAGGTGGCCTTGCAGCAGCTTGGCCTGCTTGGCCGTCCAGACCTTCAGCGGCGAGCCTTCGGGCGTCCAGACGGTCTGGTACTTCGCCGCCGACTTGGCCGGGCGCACGCGCAGGATGATGCCGTGCAGGATCAGTGCCCAGACCAGCTTGGGGATCTCGACGACGCGCGGGTCGGCCAGGAACTGGGCCAGGTAGCGGCGCAGCGCCGGTGCAGTCGGTGCATCAGGCGTGCCGAGGTTGCACAGCAGCACGGCGGTATCTGGGCCGGCGGTAGCGCCGTGCCGCTGCGGCGGTTCGGGAGCGAAGGTCATCAGCGGCGAGAACGGGGGCCGCCGAAGGCTTGCGGCTCCGTGTCGGCAAAGTGCAGCACCTCGAAGCGCACGATGGGCGATTGCTCATCGGTCGGCAGGCCGCCCAGCCCGATGACGCCGCTGCCGTGCAGCGTGCAACTGCCGCGCTTCAGGCTCAGCAGCTCGCCGGACTCGCCGAAGCGCACGTAGGTGCCGTTGTAGGACAGGTCGGTCAGCTCGAAGCTGCTGCCCTGCCAGTCGATGCGGGCGTGCGAGCGCGACACGCGGGCATCCGTGATGCAGTAGGTGGCCTGCACGCTGCGACCCAGCACGATGGGCATCGCGCCGATGTCGAAGACGCGGTCCAGGTCCTGCCAGATCAGCCGCATGCCATCGGGCTCGACCGAGCGCATGGGCTCGCCGAACTGCGTCGCGGTGTCGTCGGCGCTGAGCAGCGGCGCGGCATCGAGGCGATAGACGTGCACGGACTCGATGCGGCCGCGCACCGAGATGCGGTCCAGGCTGCGGAAGCGCCCCTTGGACGCGTGGTGCAGGCCGGCCAGCACTTCGGCCGTGATGAGGATCTCGCCGTCGCCGGCGTGGTCGATGAGGCGGGCGGCCACGTTCACGGCATCGCCGAAGCAGTCGCCGTTCAACTCCACCACTTCGCCGCGCGCCAGCGCCACCTGCAGCCGCAGGGCCAGCATGGCCGGGTTGTTCTGGCGGCGAGCGCGCTGCACCGTGCGCTCCAGCATCTCCTGCATGCGCTGGGCGGCGCGCACGCCATCGCGCGGCGTCTCGAACGCGGCCATCAGGCCGTCACCCAGCGTCTTGATCAGGTGGCCGCCGCTTTCCAGCACGGCCTCGCTGATCTGGCCAACGGTCTGCGTGACCATGCCGCTCGCCTCGGCATTGCCCAGGGACTCGTACAGCCCGGTGCTGCCGCGCAGGTCGGCAAACAGGACGGTGCGCTCTCGGATCGCGGTCATGGGTTCAGTGTAGGACGCAAAAAGAAAGGCCGGACGAACCGGCCTTCGGGAGTCGCGCGCAGCTTGTGCCCAGCCTCGCTGCGCGAGTCAGGGCACAAGTTGCGTTGCCGCTGCGCGGCAGTTCGCTGGCGCGAACCACGTCTCCAGCCAACCTTTACAGGTTGTCCAGATACGTGCGCAACTTGTCCGAGCGGCTCGGGTGCTTGAGCTTGCGGATCGCCTTGGCTTCGATCTGGCGGATGCGCTCACGCGTGACGTCGAACTGCTTGCCGACTTCTTCCAGCGTGTGGTCGCTCTGCATCTCGATGCCGAAGCGCATGCGCAGCACCTTGGCTTCGCGCGGCGTAAGCGAGTCGAGGATGTCCTTCACCACGTCGCGCAGGCCGGCCTGCATGGCGGCTTCGATGGGCGCCGTGTTGTTGGTGTCCTCGATGAAATCGCCCAGGTGGCTGTCGTCGTCGTCGCCGATCGGCGTTTCCATGGAGATCGGCTCCTTGGCGATCTTCATGATCTTGCGGATCTTGTCTTCCGGGATCTCCATCTTCTCGGCCAGCGTCGGGGCGTCCGGCTCGTAGCCGAACTCCTGCAGGTGCTGGCGCGAGATGCGGTTCATCTTGTTGATCGTCTCGATCATGTGAACCGGGATGCGGATGGTGCGGGCCTGGTCGGCGATGGAGCGCGTGATGGCCTGACGGATCCACCACGTCGCATACGTCGAGAACTTGTAGCCGCGGCGGTATTCGAACTTGTCCACCGCCTTCATCAGGCCGATGTTGCCTTCCTGGATCAGGTCCAGGAACTGCAGGCCGCGGTTGGTGTACTTCTTGGCGATGGAGATCACGAGGCGCAGGTTGGCCTCGATCATTTCCTTCTTCGCGTCACGAGAGGCCTTCTCGCCCTCGTTCATCTTCTTGTTGATGTCCTTCAGGTCGTCCAGCGGCACCACGGCCTTGGCCTGGATGTCGATGAGCTTCTGCTGCAGTTCCTGCACCGGCGGCAGGTTGCGGCTCAGGATGACGCTGTAGTTCTTGCCGGCGGCCACTTCCTTCTCGGCCCACTTCAGGTTCAGTGCGTTGGGCGGGAAGGTCTTGATGAAGTGGTCCTGCGGCATGCCGCACTTGTCCACGACGATCTTGCGCAGTTCGCGCTCGTAGCGGCGCACGTCGTCCACCTGCGAGCGCAGGATGTCGCACAGCTTTTCAATCGTCTTGACCGTGAAGCGGATGGTCATCAGCTCGCTGCTGATGGCCTGCTGGGCCTTGTTGTACGAGACCGACTTGTAGCCTTCCTTCTCGAAGGCCTTGCGCATCTTGTCGAAGGCGGCAGACATGGAGTCCAGCTTCACCAGCGCGGCGTTCTTCAGCTCTTCCAGCTTCTTGGTCAGTGCCTTGGAGCCGCCGTTGCCGTCGTCGTCGTCTTCCTCGTCGAACTCGTCGAAGTCTTCCTCGGCCACGTAGTCGTCGGCCTCGTCTTCGGCCACGAAGCCGTCGACGACGTCGGAGATCTGCATCTCGCCGGCGCGGATCCTGGTCGCGTACTCGAGGATGTGGGCGATGGTCGTCGGCGACGCCGAGATCGCCAGCATCATGGCCTGCAGGCCGCCTTCGATGCGCTTGGCGATTTCGATTTCGCCTTCACGGGTCAGCAGTTCTACCGTGCCCATCTCGCGCATGTACATGCGCACCGGGTCGGTCGTGCGGCCGAACTCGGAGTCCACCGTCGACAGCGCGGCTTCCGCGGCTTCTTCGGCTTCTTCCTCGGTCGACGTGGCGGTGGTGTTGCCCTGGATCAGCAGCGTGGCGGCGTCGGGCGCCTGCTCGTACACCGCGATGCCCATGTCGTTGAGCATGGAGATGATGGCCTCGAGGATTTCCTCGCTGACCAGCTTCTCGGGCAGGTGGTCGTTGATTTCCTGGTGCGTCAGGAAACCACGCGTCTTGCCCATCTTGATGAGGGTCTTCAGCTCCGTGCGGCGCTTCAGGGCTTCCTCTTCGGTCAGGGCGGTCTCTTCCAGGCCGAACTCGCGCATCAGCGCGCGCTCCTTGGCGCGGCTGACCTTCATGCGCAGCGGCTTGGCCTTGGCGGTTTCCTCGGTGACTTCCGTCGTCTCTTCCGCAACCGTTTCCTCGGCTTCGCCCTCGACGTCGGCGTCGATGTCGGAGAAGTCCTCGTCGTCCTCGGCGTCCTTCTTGCCGGCCTTCTTGGACGTCGTTTCCGCCTTGGGCTTGCGACCGCGCTTGGGCTTGTCCTCGTCCGCCGCGGCAACCTTCGCTGCAGGCTTGGCCGCCGCCTTGGCAGTCTTGGCGGGCGCTTCGGCAGCAGCCTTCAAGGCCGTCTTCTTCTTCGTTTCTTCGGCGGGGGCGGGGCTGGCCTTGGTCGCGGTCTTCTTGGCGGTCATGCAGGTCCTTCGAGGGGTTTGCGCGGTCAATTCAGAAATGCAGCAGCCACCGCGGCCGGCCCGGGCTCGTCGTCAGACAGGCGGGGCTGGGGGCGGTGGCTTTCATCACCCGGTATCACCCGTCGTGCGGGTCAGGGACCGTGGCGTGGCGCGAACAAGCTGGCGTGATCGTTTGGTATGCAGAGCTGGCGGGTAGTTTGGCCATCAAAACTCTTGAACGAGTTGCCCAGTGTCGCTGGGTGGCCGGGTCCGGCATTTCTCTGCCGTCACTCTTGTTGACGCGCGCGGAAAACGTTGAATTATCTGCCAGATTCATCCAAAGGTCAAAAACTGAGGCCATTCAGCGTGAGGAGACGCCATGTCGGGCGCGCAGTTGGGCCATCAACTCCAGCGCCTGCCGACGGTCTTCGTCGGTGACGCTGCCGCCCGCGGGCGCGGCCTGGGCCCCCAGCCGCGACAAGCGCATCGCATTCACGGCGATGCTGAGGTCGCTTGCTGGGCTCTGTTCTTCGACGCCCAGCTCCTGGGCGGGTCGAGAAAGCTTAGAGGCGGCGCCTGCCAGCCCGTCGGCCTGCAACGCGGTTTCGACAGCCGCCCAAGGAGCCGCCCCGTGGTTCACCAGATAGCGTTCCAGCCACTGAATCAGCTCACCATGCACGCCGGGGAGGTCGTGCAGCAGCGCACGGTCCTCGTCGGCCAGTGTTTCCCACAGTTCGCTGTGTTGCAGCAGCAGGCGCACGGCGTTGTCGGTGGGAGTCGAGGGTGTGGCGCGTGGGCCGGCGGGGCGTTGCTCGTCGTCGCGACCCTTGCGTTTCCAGTCACCTTTGCCCTTCCACTCCCCTTTGGGCTTCCATTCGCCCTTGGGCTGCCAGCGTGGCTTCTCAGCGGGCGCTTCGGCCGGTGTGCCCGCTGATTCAGCGGCCGGCGGCGGTGCACCCAGCCACAGCGACTGGAGCTCGGCTTCGGGCATCTGGCCCTGGCGGGCGATTTCGCCCAGCAGCTGCCGGCGCAGCAGGCCCTCCGGCAGCAGGCTCCACAACGGCCGGGCCTGGTTGAGCATGCGGGCGCGGCCCTCGGGGGTGCCCAGGTCGCAGCCGTCGGCGGCCACGGTGGTGAGCTGGCGGGACAGCGGCACCGCGCCTTCGACACAGCGCTCGAACGCATCGGCGCCCAGGTCGCGCACGTAAGAGTCGGGGTCGTGCTCGGTGGGCAGGAACAGGAACTTGACGGTGCGCGTCTCGGTGGCGTGAGGCAGGGCGGCTTCCAGTGCGCGCACGGCGGCGCGGCGGCCGGCGGCGTCACCGTCGAAGCTGAAGACCACGGTTTCGGTATGACGAAACAGCTTGTGCACATGGTCGGCCGTGCAGGCCGTGCCCAGCGTGGCGACGGCGTTGCCGATGCCGTACTGGGCCAGCGCCACGACGTCCATATAGCCTTCGACAACCAGCGCATAGCCGCGCTGGCGCATCGCCTGCCGGCCCTCGAAGAGCCCGTACAGCTCCCGCCCCTTGTGGAACACCGGCGTCTCGGGCGAGTTCAGG
Source organism: Roseateles asaccharophilus (assembly GCF_031458115.1). Taxonomy (GTDB): domain Bacteria; phylum Pseudomonadota; class Gammaproteobacteria; order Burkholderiales; family Burkholderiaceae_C; genus Pelomonas; species Pelomonas asaccharophilus_A. The sequence continues at coordinate 732,634 of NZ_JAVDXV010000001.1, forward strand.
TACTTGGGTTCGCCCTTGTCCAGCACGCGGCCACCGAAGCCGATGACCTCACCCTGCACATTGCGGATGGGGAACATCACGCGATCGCGGAAGCGGTCGTAGCGCTTCGCGTCCTGCCCCGGCTCGGCGTCGGGCGTGATGACGAGGCCGGATTCGACCAGCTGCGGGTCGTCGTAGGACGGAAAGCCGCTGGCCAGCGAGCGCCAGCCCTCGGGGGCGTATCCCAGGCCGAAGCGGGCGGCGATCTGGCCGGTCAGGCCGCGGCCCTTCAGATAGGCCACCGCACGGGGCGACTTGCGCAGTTGATCCTTGTAGAAGCCTGCCGCGCGGGCCAGCACGTCGGTCAGGCTCTGCTGCCTGGCCTTCTCGGCCTTGGCCTTCTCGCGCTGTTCCGGGCTGCGTTCGTCCTGCGGCACCACCATGCCGACCTGCTGGGCCAGGTCTTCCACGGCCTCGACGAAGGTCGCTGCCGTGTGCTCCATCAGGAAGCCGATGGCGTTGCCGTGCACGCCGCAGCCAAAGCAGTGGTAGGTCTGGCGGCTGGGGCTGACGATGAAGCTGGGCGATTTCTCGCCGTGGAAGGGGCACAGGCCCTTGTGGTTGATGCCGGCCTTCTTCAGATCGACATGGCGGCCCACCACCTCGACGATGTCGACGCGGGTCAGCAGATCATGGATGAAGCCTTGGGGGATCACCCCGCAAGTTTACGGACGCGCGTGGGTGGGCAGCCGCAACTGCGCGGTCCAGCCGCTGCGGCCGAAGGCCTGCATCCAGCCCGGTATGGCGGCCGGCGGCATGGCCGCGGCGATGCCGTTGCCCTGACCCAGTCGGCAGCCCAGCCGCAGCAGCTCGCGTGCGTGGGCCCGGCTTTCCACGCCCTTGGCCAGCACGGAGCAGCCGATGTTGCGCGCCAGGCCGATGACGCCCTCGACCAGCGACAGGTCCTGCGCGTCGCCCAGCATGCCTTGCACATAGCTGCGGTCCATCTTGAGCGTGTCGACCGGCAGTTGCTTCAGTGAAGTGAGGCGCGAATAGCCGGCGCCGAAATCGTCCAGCGCGATGCCCACGCCCAGGCTCAGGCAGCGCTGGATCAGCGCCTGAGTGGCGGCGGTCTCGGCCAGCGCGTCGGCCTCCAGCACGTCCAGGTGCAGCAAATGGGCCAGCTCGGGCGGCTGGCGCTGGATCAGCTCCTGCAGCCGCTGCGGGAAGTCGGGCTGGTTCAGCTGGCGCGCGGCGACGTTGACGCTGACCTGCAGCCCGCGCCCTTCGTTGAGGCCGCTGCGCTGCCACAGCGCGGCCTGGGTGAGCGCCTGCTCGATGACCCAGTCGCCGATCTGCACGGCCAGGCCGGAGTTCTCGCTGGCGGGCAGGAACAGCGCCGGCGTCAGCAGGCCGCGTTCGGGGTGCTGCCAGCGCAGCAGCGCTTCCACGCCCATGACCTGGCCGTTGCGCAGGTCCACCTGCGGCTGGTAGTGCAGCAGCAGTTCATCGCTGTCCAGCGCGCGCTGCAGCCGCGCCACGGCGATGAGGCCCACCTCGTCGCGCTGGTCCACGGTCGGATCGTGGAAGTGCACGGAGCCGCGCCCGGAGCGTTTGGCGCGGAACAGCGCGTGGCCCGCATGGCGCAGCAGCGTCTCGGGCGCGGCGTCGTCCTTGGGGTAGAGCGTGGCGCCCACGCTGGCGCCGATCTCCAGCGCCAGGCCGTCGCCGATACGGCTTTCGCGGATGGCCACCGGTGTGGACAGCACGGCCAGCAGGCGGTCGATGGCGCGCTGGGCCTCCTCGGGGGTCTGCACGCGCAGCAGCACGGCGAACTCGTCGCCATGCAGGCGGGCCAGGTGGTCGGACGTGTCGGGCCACGCACCGCGCGCGCCGCGCAGCGTGGCCTGCAGGCGTTCGCTGAGCTGGCGGATGATGGCGTCGGCCACCAGCTGGCCGTGCTCGGCGTTCACGCGGGCGAAGTCGTCCAGGTCGATGACGGCGACCACGAGCTTGAAATCGTCGCGGTTGGCGGCGGACATGGCCTGGGGCAGCAGGCGCATGAACTCGTCGCGGTTGGGCAGGCCGGTGGCCATGTCGTAGCGCTGGCTGCGGCGCAGCATCTCCTGCTGGCGCAGGCTCTCGCCCAGGTCGGTCAGGCTCAGCAAACGCCAGCGCGGTGCGATGCCGTCGGGCTCGGGTACAGCGCTGAGCCGCACCTGGAACACATGCCGGCCGCCGTCGTCCAGCTCCACCTGCAGGCGCCCGTTCCACGGCTCGCCACCGTTCAGATGGGTCTGCAGTTCGCCAGCCTCCAGGCCGCTGCGCTTCAGGTTGGCGCTGGCCAGCGGTGCGGCGATGCGGCCCACCAGCGTCTCGCGCGACGCGTGCATGATCTCGCAGTAGGCCGGGTTCACCTCCAGGATGCGCCAGTGGGCGTCAATGACGGCCAGGCCCTCGCCGGACTGCTGGAACAGCGTCGCCGACATGCGCTCGCGCTCCTCGGCCGTGTGGCGCCAGCTGACATCCGCCAGCGTCAGGATCAGGTTGCGCGCGTGGCCGCGCCGGTCGCGCTGCGGCACATGAGCCTGCAGTTCATGCCAGCGCCAGTCGCCGCCGTCGGCGGCGAGTCGCAGCGACAGGCTCAGCTGGTCGCGCGCCCTGCTGCCCAGCAGGTCTCGCAACGCGGCGCGCGCTGCTTCGCGATCGCGCGGGTGCGCGATGCGCACCCAGTCCAGCGGGCCGCTGCCTGCGGCCGCCGTCGGCTCCAGCGGCGTCGTCAGCGACAGCCAGCGTGCGGAGGCCTGGCGCCGGCCCTCAGGCAAACGCCATTCGGCCAGTGCCAATCCCTGCGCGTCCAGCGCGGCCCGCCAGGCGTCGCGTTCGCGCAGGTGGTGACGGCTGACGCCGATGATGGCCAGCGGCAGCATGGCCAGCAGCGCGCCGCAGCCGAAGTCCAGCGGCGTGCCTGCGGCCATCAGGGCCCACAGCACGAGCAGGCCCACGCCCAGCCGGGCGTTGTCACGCGGAGAGGCCTGCAGCGCGTGCAGGCACAGCAGCAGGTGTGGCAGCAGCAGCAAACCGCTGGCGGCGGGCCAGATCAGTGCCAGCTGCGCAAGAACGGCCGCGGTGGCCAGGCCGGGCGCTGTCCAGCGACTGCTGCGCCTGGGCCGCTGGGAACTGGCCTGCAAGGCCGTACCCACACTCACCAGGCCCAGCGCCCACGCGACGGCCAACGGCAGCGCGCCGCGCCAGCCCAGCCCCAGGCTCTGCAGCAGCACCGCCGCCGGCAGCGCGGTCAACAGCGGCGCGGCGACTCCGGCCAGCAGCCCGAAGCTGACGATCTCGCGGCGGCGTGCCAACTGGCCGCTCAGCCCCAGCCGCCGCAGCAGCCCGCGGCGCAACAGCAAGGCCAGCACCGGGAGCGCCAGCACGCTGAGCAGCGGCATGGCGGCCAGCAGCGCCGCCGGCCGGCCGGCCCATTGCGGCAGCAACGGCAGGCCGCAGCCCAGCAGTAGCCCGGCCATCGTCAAGGGCAGCACCCAGGCGCTGAGGCGCCACAGCGCGGCCAGGCCCAGGCCGCTGATCAGCAGCGGCAGCAGCAATTGGGCGGCCGGCAGCGCCTGGGCGGGTTGAGGCAGACGCAGCCAGATGGGCAGGGCAGGGCCGGCAAGGACCCAGGCAATCACCAGACCGCCGGCCAGCCCGGCCAGGCCGGCCAGGCCGACCCGACGCAGGCGCCGCCAGCCGCGTCGGTCATGGATGCGGGGCGGGCCGCCGGGTAGCGTGGAGGGGGGCGGGGTGTGGGTGGTCAGGCCGTGGGCGGCGGCGCGGGCATCCGGGCCGTCGCCGGCCCCCGAAAGCAAGTCCATGGCTCAACCGCGCCCGGCATTCTTTGTCAGGCGCGCGTGAGCCCACCCGCTGGTCGCGGAAGGGTGGCTGCTGGGCGTGACGAATGACATGCGCCCGAGTTTAGGCATGGAGATGCCACAAAAGAAAAGGGCCATCCCTCGGATGGCCCTGATTCGCGGGGCTGTGCGGCGAAGCCTCGCCAGCCGGTGCAAGGTATCAGACGGCGAAATCGGTCAGCTTGGCGCCGCCGCTGATGGCGGCCTTCAACCATTTGGGTTGCAGGCCGCGGCCGCTCCAGGTTTCGCCGGTGGCCTGGTTGCGATACTTGGCTGCTACCTTGGACACCTTGACTGGTTTGGGGGCGCGCACGCTGAGGTCGGCCACCGAAAGGCCATATTCGCTCATCAAGGTCTTGACCTTGGAAATGGCCTCGCTGCGCTCCCGCTCCTTGGTTTGATTGATCTGTTCATCCAGCGCGGCTCGCTGGGCCAGGAGTTCCTTCAGATTGGACATGCTGCTATTCCTCTTGCGATATGAGCGGGGAGACCTGGCGGCCTCGGAGTCGCTGCGAGGCCGGTTGGCCAAGAGTATCTCCGTGGTGCGAATTAAATCCTGGCGCCTGGAGTAATGCAAGAGTTTTCGTTGGCCGGCCGCTACGGGTTTCCATTCGGTTTGCCGGCAATTGGAATTGCCGAAGGATCCGGGTCCAGCGGCGCAGGTTGCCGCGCCGCCGTTGCCATGGGCGCGCAGGGTATTCGTGGTGAATTGCGCGCTGGCCCTATTTAATTGCTGGGCGGCACGTAGCCGGCCACCTGCTCGGCGCCGCCACCGAAGAAGAATTGGTCTGCCTGGCGCATCAGGTATTGGCGGGCGCGCAGGTCGGCGAGGTTCAGGCGGTTTTCATTGACCAGCATGGTCTGGTGCTTCATCCAGGCCGCCCAGGCCTCCTTGCTGACGCTTTCCCAAACCTTCTTGCCGAGTTCGGTGTGAACGGGATAGGGCGGGAAGTCCAGCCCTTCGGCTTCCTTCTTCAGATAGGCACATTGGACGGTGCGGGGCATGGCGGACTCCTGAAACACGAGAAAGGGAAAACGGCCGGCACTTTAGCTTGCCGGCCTTTGTGCAAGCCTGATGGGGGCTTAGTTGAACCTTTTGACCAGCACCTGCGAACGGCGGTCCCAGTTGTATTTGCGCTTGCGTTCCTCGGGCAGCCATTCGGGGTCGACCTGGCTGAAACCGCGCTTGATGAACCAGTGCATGGTGCGGGTGGTCAGCACGAAGATGCTGTCCAGCCCCATGGCCTTGGCGCGCTGCTCGATGCGCTTCAGCAGCCGGTCGCCGTCGCCCTGGCCCTGCACCTCGGCGGAGACCGTCAGCGCGGCCATCTCGGCGGTGCGGGCCTCCACATAGGGGTAGAGCGCCGCGCAGCCGAAGATGACGCCATCGTGTTCGATGACCGTGTACAGCTCGGCATCGCGCTCGATCTCCGTGCGGCTGCGCTTGACCAGCGTGCCGTCGGTCTCGAAGGGTTCGATGAGCTTGATGATGCCGGCCACATCGTCGGAGCTGGCCTCGCGCAGGCTTTCCAGCTTCTCGTCGACGACCATGGTGCCGATGCCGTCGTGGGTGTAGACCTCCTGCAGCAACGCGCCATCCACGGCAAACGGGATGATGTGCGAGCGCTCCACGCCGGCGCGGCAGGCCTCGGCGCAGCGGCGCAGGTAGAAGGCCACGTCGGTGGGTTCCGGCGCCGGGCCGGCCTGCGCGACCATGCGCTCGGCATCGGCCAGCGCCAGTTCGGTGTCGATGGCGCTGTCGGGGTCCTTGGGGTCCTCGGGCACGCCCGGCACCTCGCAGACGAACAGCAGCTTGTCGGCTTGCAGCGCGATGGCGGTGGATGTGGCGACGTCCTCCATCGACAGGTTGAAGGCTTCGCCGGTGGGCGAGAACCCGAACGGCGACAGGAGCACGATGGCACCGATGTCGATGGCGCGCTGGATGGCGGCGCCGTCGACCTTGCGCACCAGGCCGGAATGCTGGAAGTCCACGCCGTCGACGATGCCGACCGGCCGGGCGGTCAGGAAATTGCCGGACACCACGCGCACGGTGGCATTGGCCATGGGCGTGTTGGGCAGGCCCTGGCTGAACGCGGCCTCGATCTCGAAGCGCAGCTGACCGGCGGCTTCCTGGGCGCAGTCCAGCGCGATGGCGTCGGTGACGCGCATGCCGTGGCTGAAGCGCGGCGTCTGGCCCTTGGCGGCCAGCTGTTCATTGACCTGGGGCCGGAAACCGTGCACCAGCACGATCTTGATGCCCATCGCGTGCAGGATGGCCAGGTCCTGCACGAAGGCGTTCAGCTTGCCGGCCGCAATCAGCTCACCCGGCATGCCCACGACAAAGGTCTCGCCGCGGTAGGCGTGGATGTAGGGCGCCACGGAGCGGAACCACGGCACGAAGGTGTGAGGGAAGACAAGACCGGTCATGGGTCGGAATTGTGCGGCCTGACGAGAGTCACTTGACGTTGCCGGATGCGCTGCCGACGATCCCTGCTCCTCAACCGGAGACCGCGATGAAGGAATACCAAGACGTCTACATGACCCCCGGCGCCTTCAGCTGGAACGAACTGTCCAGCCCCGACCCCAAGAAGTCGTGTGAGTTCTACGGCACGCTGTTCGGCTGGAGCTTCGACACGATGAACTTGGGTCAGGGCGATTACCACGTCGTCAAGGTCGGCGAGGTGGCGGTGGGCGGCGTCATGAGCCAGCAGCAGCCCGGGCCGGCGACGTGGGGCGCCTATGTGACTGTCGAGAACTGCGACGCCACCGTCGACAAGGCCAAGGGCTTGGGCGCGGTCGTCTGCGCCGGGCCGTTCGACATTCCGAGCATTGGCCGCATGGCCGTGCTGCAGGACCCGCAAGGGGCCGTGATCCAGGTCATCAGCTACTTCCCCAGAACCGAATAGGCGCTTGCGGGACAATCCCGCCCCAATGAGTTCCGAACGTACAGAGAGCCGGTTGCCTCAACCGGCTCTTTCCATTTCCTTCCCTGAAAGCCTGCCGGTCTCGTCGCGCCGCGACGAAATCATGCAGGCGCTGGCCGCGCACCAGGTCGTCATCGTCTGCGGCGAGACCGGCTCGGGCAAGACGACGCAGCTGCCCAAGATCGCGCTCGCGATGGGCCGTGGGCGGCTGAACGGCGGCGGCCTGATCGGCCACACGCAGCCGCGCCGCATCGCCGCCAGCAGCGTGGCCAAGCGCATCGCCGAGGAGCTGAAGACGCCGCTGGGCGAGGTGGTGGGCTACAAGGTGCGCTTCCAGGACCGGCTGTCCAAGGGGGCGTCGGTCAAGCTGATGACGGACGGCATCCTGCTGGCCGAAACTCAGAGCGACCCGCTGCTGAAGGCCTACGACACGCTGATCATCGACGAGGCCCACGAGCGCAGCCTCAACATCGACTTCCTGCTGGGCTATCTGCGCGAGCTGCTGCCGCGTCGGCCGGACCTGAAGATCATCGTCACGTCGGCCACCATCGACGCGGACCGCTTCGCCAAGCACTTTGAATCGGCCAAGGGTCCGGCGCCGGTGCTGATGGTGTCGGGGCGTCTGTTCCCGGTCGAGCAGCGCTACCGCCCGTTCGAGGAAAGCCGCGAGTACGACCTCAACAACGCGATCTGCGACGCCGTGGACGAGCTGTGGCGCGAGGGCGGCGGCGATGTGCTCGTCTTCCTGCCCGGCGAGCGCGAGATCCGCGAGGCGGCCGAGGCGCTGCGCAAGCACCACCCGCCGGGCGTGGACATCCTGCCGCTGTTCTCGCGCCTGTCCGAGGCGGAGCAGAACAAGGTGTTCGAGCCGCACGGCGCGCGGCGCATCGTGCTTGCCACCAACGTGGCCGAGACGTCGCTGACGGTGCCGGGCATCCGCTACGTCATCGACCCGGGCCTGGCGCGCGTGAAGCGCTACAGCTACCGCAACAAGGTCGAGCAGCTGCTGATCGAGAACATCAGCCAGGCCGCGGCCAACCAGCGCGCCGGGCGCTGTGGCCGGGTGTCCAACGGCATCTGCGTGCGGCTGTACTCCGAGAAGGAATTCAACGAGCGGCCGAAGTTCACTGACCCGGAAATCCTGCGGTCCAGCCTGGCCGGCGTCATCCTGCGCATGAAGTCGCTGCACCTGGGCGACGTGGAGCGCTTCCCCTTCCTGGAGGCGCCGCGGCCCAAGGCGATTGCCGACGGCTACCAGCTGCTCAACGAACTGGGCGCGACCGATGACGCCAACGAGCTGACGCCGCTGGGCAAGGAGCTGTCGCGCCTGCCGCTGGACCCGCGCGTGGGCCGCATGATCCTGGAGGCCCGCACGCGCGACGCGCTGACGGAGGTGCTGGTCATCGCGTCGGCGCTGTCGGGCCAGGACGTGCGCGACCGTCCGCAGGAAGCCGCCCAGGCCGCCGACGAAAAGCACAAGAAGTTCGACGACGAGAAGTCGGAGTTCATGGGCTACCTGAAGCTGTGGAAATGGCTGGGCGAGTCCAAAGGCGGCGAAGGCCAGCACAAGCTGTCGCACCGCAAGCAGGAGCAGCTGCTGCGCGAGAACTTCGTCAGCCCGCGCCGCGTGCGGGAATGGCGCGACGTGCATTCGCAGCTGCAGACGGTCGTCACCGAGCACGGCTGGCGGCTGAACCAGAGTGACGCGACCTACGAGCAGATCCACCTGTCCATGCTCGCCGGCCTGCTGGGCAACATCGGCCAGAAGAGCGACGACGAGGACTGGTACCTCGGCGCGCGCGGCATCAAGTTCTACCGCCATCCGGGCGCGCACCTCAGCAAGAAGCCGGGCCGCTGGATCGTCGCGGCCGAGCTGGTGGACACCTCGCGGCTGTACGGCCGGGGCCTGGCCAACATCGAGCCGCAGTGGCTGCCGCCCATCGCTGGCCATTTGATCAAGACGCAGCTGCTGGAGCCGCACTGGGAGAAGAAGGCGGCGGAAGTCGTCGCGCTGGAGCGGGCGACGCTGTACGGCATCGTGCTCTACAGCAACAAGCGCGTGAACTTCGGCCGCGTGGACGCCAAGGCCGCGCGCGAGATCTTCATCCGCGAGGGGCTGGTCAACGACGAGCTGCCGGAGGACCTCGTCCGCCAGCTGCCGTTCATCGGCCACAACCGCCGGCAGATCAGCAAGGTGGAGGCGCTGGAGCACAAGTCGCGCCGCCAGGACGTGCTGGTGGACGACGAGCTGATTTACGCCTTCTACGACGACAAGCTGCCGCCCCACGTGTTCAGCGGCGCGACGCTGCTGAAGTGGTGGCGCGAGGCCAGCAAGGGCAACGACAAGCTGCTGCAGCTGAGCCAGGACGAGCTGATGCGTCACGAGGCATCGGGCGTCACCAGCGAGGCGTTTCCGAAGGTCATCCGCCTGGGCGGCGTGGACTGCGCGGCGACCTATCTGCACCAGCCCGGCGACCCGCGTGACGGGCTGACGGTGACCGTGCCCATCTTTGCGCTGAACCAGGTCAGCGAGGAACGTGCCGAATGGCTGGTGCCCGGCATGCTGGCCGCCAAGGTCACGGCGCTGCTGAAGAGCCTGCACCAGAAGCCACGCGCGCGGCTGACGCCGCTGCCCGACTTCGTCGCCGAGTTCATCGAGCTGCAGCCGTTCTGCCAGGGTGGCCTGGTGGACACGCTGCTGCGCGCCGTGAAGGACCGCAGCCAGATCGCCGTGCAGCGCAACGACTTCAAGCTGGAGCAACTGGCGCCGCACCTGTTCATGAACTTCCGCGTCGTGGACGAGCATGGTCGCCAGTTGGGCCAGGGCCGCCAGCTCGCCGCGCTGAAGGCGGAGCTGGGGGGGCAGGCGCGTTCGGCCTTCCAGGCGCTGGCGGCGTTGAAGCTGCCGACGCAGGAAGAAGCGCCCAAGCCCGCGCCGGCCCCGGTGGCGGGGAAGGGCATCCGCGCCGAAGTCGTCGCGAAGAAGCCGGAGCCTGCGCGCGACGCCAGCCAGGCCTACACGGACTGGACCTTCGGCGAGCTGCCCGAGCTGCTGGAAGTGCGCAAGGGCGGCCAGATGCTGATCGGCTTCCCGGCGCTGATCGACAAGGGCAACCACGTCGAGATCGAAGTCTTCGACGAGCCCGAGGTGGCCGCCGCGAAACATCGTGCCGGTCTGCGCCGGCTGATCGCGCTGCAGCTGAAGGAGCCTTTGAAGTTCCTCGAAAAGAACATTCCCGACCTGCAGCGCATGTCGGTGCTGTTCATGGGCCTGGGCACGGCCGAGGAGCTGCGTGACCAGATCATCGGTGTCGCGCTGGACCGCGCCTTCCTGGGCGACCCGCTGCCCACCGACGCCACGGCCTTCAAGAAGCGCATCGAGGAAGGCCGCAGCCGCCTCAACCTGATCGCGCAGGAAGTGGCGCGCGCCGTGCACGCCGTGCTGCAGGAGCTGGCCAACGCCACCCGCAAGCTGAAGGACTCGCGCCCGGCCAAGGACGTGGGCGACGACATCACTGCGCAGTTGCAGCGGCTGGTGCCCAAGCGCTTCGCCATCGACACGCCGTGGGCGCAGCTGCAGCACCTGCCGCGCTACCTGAAGGCCATCACGGCACGGTTGGACAAGCTCCGTGCAGATGCCGCCCGGGATGCCAAGCTGATGGGCGAGGTCAAGCCGCTGGAGCAGCGCTACACGCGCCGCCTGGCCGAGCTGAAGGGCGTGAAGGACCCGCGGCTGGACGACTTCCGCTGGCAGCTTGAGGAGTTGCGCGTCAGCCTGTTTGCGCAGGAGCTGCGCACGCCCCAGCCGGTCAGCGTGAAGCGGCTGGACAAAGTTTGGAGTCAGCTGACAAGCTGAGCCAAGCTTTGCGGTGCACACTCATTCGCCGCAGGCAAGTGACGTCGTAGCCACAAAGTTTGGAGCCCGCTGAGCGGGGCCGCAGCAGATCGCGGCTGCGGCTGACACAACGCCGCTGCGCCGGGGCGTAAAAGCTGCCCAGGCCCCATGTGCGAAGCGTGAGCTGATGCACACAAGGCTTGGTTTGTGGCTGGATGAGAGGAAATCCGCCGCATTTCGACGCTTGGCTGCAAGCTCGGCGCATCTAGCCTGGAGTCCAATGCCGGAACACCGTCTGTTACAGCTTGCCCGCGTCCACTGTGCCCGATACCCCAGCCGCCGCCCAACCGACACCGCTGCGTAGCTTCGGCCGCTTCGAGCTGCGAGCTCTGCTGTCCAAGAGCGCCCGCAGCCTGGTCTGGCGCGTGTTAGACAGCCGCCACGGCCAGGAGCTGATGCTGTGCATGCCGCGCGAAAAGCCCAACAGCGCCGCGGCGCTGGAGCACTGGCTGCGCATGGCGCAGGCCGGCGAGCGCGTGCAGCATCCCAACCTGGCGCCGGTGTTCGAGATCGGCCAGGTCGAGAACTGGCCCTACGTGGCCTACGACCGCGCGTTGGGCGAGACGCTGGACGAGCGCCTGGCCCGCCAGGCCGCGCCGCTGCCGCTGGACGCTGCCGGCTGGGTGGCGCAGTTGCTGGAAGGCCTGGCCTTCGCGCACGAGGCCGGCCATGCCCACCGCGACATCCAGACGACCAGCCTCATCATCGACGCCAACGACAAGGTGCGCCTCATCGGCCTGGAAGTGGCCCAGGAGGTGTTCCCGGCAAACGTCGACTTCAACGCCGTCACGCGCCGCGCCGTGCGCGAGTCAGCGGAGGAAGACGTGCTGTGCGTGGGCCTGCTGCTGAACCGCATCCTCAGCGGCAAGCCCGTGCTGGAGGAGAACGACCTGCAGCATGTGGTTCAGCAGATGCAGCCCATAGGCCGCGAGATGGTGCGGCTGGGCTGGGAGACGCCACACCCCATTCCCGACCCGCTGCGCGCCATTGCCAACCGCGCGACCGACCGCCAGGCCCGCCAGCGCTACCACCTGGCGCGCAGCTTCTGGCGCGCGCTGGATGGCTGGCGCCAGGCCGCCGCGCAGGACAACGGCGGCCCCATCGTGCTGCTGCTGGACAAGCTGCAGCGCGCCGGCCACCTGCCCACCACCACCACCGGCATGCACCGCTTCACGGGCGGCTCGGGCCTGGAGTCCCAGCACGCCAGTGCCTTGTCGGAGCTGGTGCTGAAGGACATGGCGCTCAGCCTGGAGCTGGTGCGCCGCGTCAACAACGCACTCAAGCTCAGCGGCCACGTCGGCGAGACGGTGCTGAACATCCAGCGCGCGATCCAGATGATCGGCCTGGACGGCCTGCAGCTGGCCGCCAATGCGCTCAAGCCCTGGCCCGGTCCGCTGCAGCCGGTGGCCGCCGAGATGCTGCGCCAGCTGATGGCGCGCGTGACCAAGGCCTGCCAGGTCGCGCAGTCGCTGCGTCCGGCCGGCTACGACGGCGAGGTGGTGCACCTCATCACGCTGATGCAGAACCTGGGCCGGCTGCTGCTGCAGTACCACTTCCCGGACGACGCGCAGCAGATCCGCCAGCTGATGGTGCCGCCCGAGCCTACCGAGGAAATGCCCAACCCGCCGGCCATGAGCGAGCAGGCCGCCGCCTATGCGGTGCTGGGCTGCGACCTGGATGCGCTGGGCGCCGCCGTGGCCCGCCATTGGGGGCTGGGCGACGAATTGATGCAGATGATCCGCCGCCAGCCGCTGGACGGTGCCGTGCATCCGCCGCGCAGCGATGCCGACACGCTGCGCCTGACCAGCAGCCTGGCCAACGAACTGATGGACGCGTTGGCGCTGCCCGAAGCCAAGCGCCGCCCCGGCGTGGAGGCCGCCACGCGCCGCTACGCCAAGGCCTTGGGCCTGGGCCTGCGTGAAGTGATGGAGGCGCTCAACCCGGGCGCGCACAAGCCCGGCCAGGCCGCCCCGGCGCCTGCATCGCCCGCCGCCGCCGCGCCGGGCAGCTCGCTGCGCGAACGCCTGGCTGCCCGTGGCAACTCCTGATGCGGCAGGCCATGGCTGACATCCCGCCCCAACTCGGCCGCTTCAAGCTGCTTCAGCAGCTGGGCGAGGGCGCCCAGGCCACGGTCTGGCTGGCCCACGACCCGCTGCTGGACCGCGAGGTGGCCGTCAAACTGCTGAAGCCGCAGGCCATAGACGCCAGCGAGCCCGGCACCGTCGACGAATGGCTGCATGAGGCGCGCGCCGTGTCGCGGCTGACGCATCCCAACATCGTGCCGGTGTTCGAGGCCGACACGCAGGGCGGGCGTTCCTACCTGGTGTTCGAGTACGTCGGCGGCGGCACGCTGAGCCAGCGCCTGCGCGCCGGCCCCAAGCTGAGCGCCGCCGAGACCGTCACGCTGCTGCTGGGCGTGCTGGACGGCCTGACCGCCGCGCATGCCGCCGGCCTGGTGCACCGTGACCTCAAGCCCAGCAACATCCTGCTGGACGCCACCGGCCGCGCGCGCGTGATGGACTTCGGCATCGCGGCCCGCGTGTCGCCGGCCGCCAACGCGCCGGCACGCATCGTCGGCACGCCCGGCTACATCTCGCCCGAGGCCGCGCGAGGCGCGCCGGCGCATCCGCAGATGGACGTGTTCGCCGCCGCGGTGATGCTGGCCGAGATGCTGAGCGGCCAGCGCCTGAACCACGACCCCGACCCCTGGCGCGCCATCCAGCGCGTGCAGAGCACCGACCTGGTCTTGCCCTCGGGCCTGGACGGCGGCGTGGACGACGCGCTGCGCGCCATCGTGCAGCGTGGCCTGGCGCGCGAGCCGTCGGCCCGCTGGCCCAGCGCGCAGGCCATGCGCGACGCGCTGGCCGGTTGGCTGCGGCCCGTCAGTGAGCCCGACGCCGAAGCGCAGGACGCGCCGGTGCTGGACTTCCTGCTGCGGCGCATGCGCCACAAGAGCGACTTCCCGGCGCTGTCCGATTCCATCGGTCGCATTCAGCGGCTGACGCAGTCCGAGAACGAGAGCCTGGCCAGCCTGTCCAACGAGATCCTGACCGACGTGGCGCTGACGCAGAAGCTGCTGCGTTTGGTCAACACGGCGGCCTACCGGCACACGGGCGGCGGAGGCATCAGCACCGTGTCGCGCGCGGTCGCGCTGATCGGCTTTGCCGGCATCCGCAACCTGGCGCTCAGCCTCGTGCTGCTGGAGCGCATGGAGAACAAGGGCCATGCGCAGCGGCTGCGCGAGGACTTCCTGCGTTCGCTGATGGCAGCCTCGCTGGCCCGCGAGCTGTGCAGCAACCAGCGCGAGGCCGAAGAGGCTTTCCTCGGCGCGATGCTGCACTACCTCGGCCGTACGCTGACCGAGTTCTACTTCCCCGAAGAGGCCGACGCGGTGCGCCGCCTTGTCAGCCCCGCGGGCGACGGCGCCGCGCCGATCAGCGAGGCCACCGCTTCGGCACAGGTGCTGGGCATGAGCTACGAGGCGCTGGGCCTGGGCGTGGCCCGCCAATGGGGCCTGCCCGACACCCTCCAGCGCGCCATGCGCCGGCCCATCGGCGAGCCGCCCACCAAGCTGATTGATGACGGCGGCGAACGCCAGCGCTGGCTGGCCCGTGCGGCCAACGACATGGCCGACGTCATCCTGCACACGCCGCCCGAGCAGGCGCATGCCAAGCTGAAGGCGCTGGCCCAGCGTCATGCGCGCTCGCTGGGCATCAACGCCGACACCTTCGAGCAGGCCGCCGACACCGCGCGCCAGCACCTCGCGCAGATGACGCAGGCGCTGGAGCTGCACTTGCCGCAGAACTCGCGCGCACAGCGCCTGCTGGCACCGCTGACGCCGTCCGTGCACGACTCGCTGACCGCACATGAACTGGCGCGCACGCAGGTGCTGGAGCGCCCCGCCGCTGCTGGCGCACAGCCCGAAGCGGTGCAGGCCAGCCAGCTGCTGGCGGCCGGCATCCAGGAGATCACCGACGCGATGGTCAACGGCGCGCAGCTCAATGGCGTGCTGCGCATGATCCTGGAGACCATCTACCGGGCCCTGGGCCTGCGCCGTGTCGTGTTCTGCCTGCGCGATGCGCGTGGCCAGGTGCTGACGGGGCGTCTCGGCGTGGGCACGGACGTCGAGCGGCTTCAGACGCAGGTGCGCGTCGACCTGACCTGCCAGCCACCCGACCTGATGGCGGCGGTCTGCCTGAAGGGCATGGACACGCTGATCCAGGATGCGCGCGCCGCCAACATCGCCGCGCGTCTGCCAGGCTGGTTCAAGGGCGAGCTGCAGGCGCAGAGTTTTCTGCTGCTGCCGCTGATGCTGAAGGGCGCGCCGCTGGGTCTCATCTATGCAGACCATGCCGACGCCGGCGCCGTTCAGCTGGGCGAGAAGGAACTCTCGCTGCTGCGCACGCTGCGCAACCAGGCCGTGATGGCCTTCCGCCAGGCGAGTGGCTGAAGCCCCTCGCCCGGCCGCGCCCCGCTGAACGCGGTGCGTCCGGTCGGTCTTGCAGACCGCGCAGCGGGCCAGCCCGCTGCTCTTCAGCAGGCACAGCCCCCGAGGCGACGGCGATGCAAGCGGCATCGAGCCGCTTGCACATCGCCAGACGGGCCGGCTTGGGGCGGCCCGGCGCTCGGCCCGCAAACACACCTACGGGACACGTAGGGCCAATCCCACACCGCCTGCCGCTGCAGGCTGACCGGTTCCGAGGCCGCAGGCTGACTGGGGCTGCGGAGCCGTTCGCGAATACTGGTTTGGCGTTCCTGAAAGAACCCGAACCCGGCGCGGTGGTCATCGCCACCACCGGGTCATCCAACCACCAGGAGTTCGTATGAATCCGCATTCGATGAAGAAGAGTGGCCGGTTGGCGCTCGTGGCCTGTGCTGCCCTCGCTTTGGCAGCCTGTGCTTCGGCCCCCGAGCCCAAGGAGCAGATCGCCGTCGCCAATTCGGCCGTCGACCAGGCCACCGGCAACGCTGCCGAGGCGCCCGCCGAGCTGTCCACGGCCCGCGACAAGCTGGCCCGCGCCAACGCCGCCATGGCCCGCAAGGACTATGTGGAAGCCCGCCGCCTCGCCGACGAGGCCGCTGCCGATGCGGCGCTGGCCCAGGCCCAGGCGCGCAACGCCCGCTCCAGCCGCGCGCTGGCCGAGGTGCGCGAAAGCATCCAGCAGCTGCAGGCGCAGCTGAACCGCTCCTGAGCACCCCCCATCATTCGAAAGGACCCGCCATGAACTCCACCACCCGTTTCGCTTCGTCCCTGACCGCCCTCGCAGCCGCCTGCGCGCTGTTCGCCGGCTGCGCCAGCGCCCCCACCGTGACGCCCGCGCTGCAGGATGCCCGCAGCAATGTGCGCGCCGCCGAGGCCGACCCCGCCGTGCTGAAGTACGCGTCGCTGGACGTGAAGAAGGCCGGCGATTCGCTGAAGCGCGCCGAGCAACTGAGCGCTGAACGCGAGGCGCCGGCCGACATCGACTCGGCGGCCTACATCGCGTCCACGCAGGCCCGCACCGCGATGGCCATCGCCAAGGCCGCCAGCGAGGAAGAAGCCATCAAGGCCGCCGAGGCCGACCGCGAGCGCGCCCGCGCCGACGCCAATGCGCGCCGCGCCAACGTCGCCCAGGCCCAGGCCGCCAATGCGCAGATCGCCGCGGCCAATGCCAGTGCCGACGCCAGCGCCGCACGCCAGCAGGCCGCCGTCGCCCAGGCCGACGCCGCCGTGGCGCAGGCGCAGGCTGCCGAACTGCAGCGCGCACTCGCCGAATTGCAGGCCAAGCAGACCGACCGCGGCATGCTGGTGACGCTGGGCGACGTGCTGTTCGAGTTCGGCCGCGCCGAAATCAAGCCCGCCGCTGGCGAGGCCATGAACAAGCTGGCGCAGTACCTGAACCAGCACGCCGACCGCCGCATCCTCATCGAGGGCTTCACCGACAGCGTCGGCAGCGACACGGCCAACCTGACGCTGTCGCAACGCCGCTCGCAGGCCGTGGCCGACGCGCTGCGCGCGCGCGGCGTGGACCCCACCCGCATCGCAACGCGTGGCTACGGCGAGGCCTATCCCGTCGCCAGCAACTCGAGCACGTCGGACCGTGCGCTGAATCGCCGCGTCGAGGTCTACATCTCGAACGACAACCAGCCGGTCCGTGCCCGCGGCTGAGGCCGCAGCCCCTGAAGGAGATCGTCATGAACCGATGCCACACCACCGCCTGGCTGGCCGCCGCGCTGCTCGCGCTGAGCGGCGCCGCCCAGGCCGGCAAGACCACCGATCCGCTGCGCCTGCAGTACGAGCGCGAGAAGGCCGACTGCATGACCGGCAAGAACCAGCAGCCGCGCAACACCTGCCTGAAGGAGGCCGCCGCGGCCTATGCGCAGGCCCGCCAGGGCAAGCTGATCTCGCCGTCGGACCGCCCCGACCAATGGGCCGCCAACGCCCTGCGGCGCTGCCAGGCCCAGCCGCCCGAAGACCGCGAGATGTGCGAACGCCGCGTGCGTGAAGGCACGGTGGTAGGTAGTGTGGAGGGGGGCGGTCAGTTGAAGACGCTGACCGTACGCACAACCGACATCCCGAAGTCGCCGGGCGGCTGAACGTGAAAGAGGGGGAGGGTGACGAGCCTTACCCCCGGCACTGGTTGCAACGCTTAGGGCTGCTTGGTTCCCCACCTGACCCGGTTGGGCGCGCTTCCATGCGGGGAGGCCCGTCAGGCGCCATTCTAGGCGATCCCGAAGAAGCTCCGGCTGAACGAGAGATCCATCGCGAGCGCCAGCAGCGCGAGTGCGGTGAGATAGCCCAGCAGGTGCAGGCGATCCTTGCTCATGGCCCAGTGGCCGCAAGCCATGTAGGCCACCAGCGCCAGTAGCTTGATGGCCAGCCACATGTCGCGCATCGGGTTGTAGCCGATGAGGTTCCACAGGCTCAACCCGGTGACGACCAGGCAGGCGTTGACCCCAAACACCAGCACCATCAGCCGCACATCCTTGGCGATAGCCTGCAACTGCGGCGTGCCGAACTGGAACAGCAGGCCGCGCACGAAGAAGAGGGCCACGCTGCACCAGGCCAGCAGCACATGCCACTGGACCATTTCGGAATAGAACCAGGTCATGGCTGGCTCTGCGCCGCGGTCAGCGAAGCGCCAGGTCGTCTTCGCTGAAGCGGATGTTCAGCGGCTCGATCAGCAGCTGCTTCTCGCCGGCCTCGACGGTGCCGGCCACCCAGGCTTGGATGCCGGCTTCACGCGCGACCTGTGCGGTGCGCTCGGCGTCTTCGGCCTTCACGAAGATCGCGAAGCCGGCGCCCATGTTCAGCGTCGAATAGGCCTCGCGGTCGTCCTGGCCGGCCTGCTTCTGGATGAATTCCAGCACGGCGGTCTTGGGCGGCACGGTGTGGATGCGGTAGGTCAGCGCGCTGGGGTGGCGCAGCAGCTTTCGCCAGCCGTGGCCGGTGATGTTGGCGCAGTAGTGCGGCGCGATGCCGGCCTTCCACAGAGCCTCGGTCACGGGCGAGTAAAGCGCCGTCGGCGCCAGCAGCGCCTCGCCGTACGTCACGCCGGGCTCAATTTCCGTCAGGTAGCCGTTGGGCAGGCGTTCGGCCAGCTTGCGTGCCAGGCTCAGGCCATTGGCGTGGATGCCGCTGGAGGCCAGCAGCACGATGGCGTCGCCGGCACCCAGCTTGTCACCGACGGACAGCCGTTCCTTGGGATTGATGAGGCCGGTGCAGGACGCGGCCAGGTCGATGCGGCCGTCCTCGACGATGCCGGCCAGCGCCGGCGTCTCGCCGCCGCCCCAGGCGACCTGGCAGGTGTCGCAGGCGGCCTTCCAGCCGGCCACCAGCGCCTGCGCGCGCTGCGCGTCGCCGAACCAGTCGCTGCCGCCGGCGGCCCAATAGGCCTGCACGACCAGCGGCGTGGCGCCGACGGTGATCAGGTCGTTGACGGCCATCGCGATGGTGTCCTGGGCGATGCCGGCAAAGAAGCTCTTGCCCGTCAGCTTGGCCATCTCGTCGGCCACCAGTGTCTTGGTGCCCAGGCATTCGACGATGGACGCGATGTAGAACGGGCCCACGTCAACGACGTAGGCGGACTCGCCGCGCGACGCTTTCACCTCGCTGAAGCCGTGCCCGGCCAGGTGGGAGGCCGTGGCCGCTGCGGCGCGCTGGGCGGTGATCTTGAGCGGATCGATCAGGTCGTAGTTGACGCCGGCCTGGTCGTAGGTGAGGGGAGCTTGCGAGGTCATGGGCCGGGATTATCCCCGCTGGCCCCGCCCATAGAATTCGCCTCCATGAGCTATCAGGTCCTGGCCCGCAAATACCGTCCGCAGAGTTTCGAGCAGCTCGTCGGCCAGGAGCATGTCGTGCAGGCGCTGGCCAATGCGCTGACGCAGGGCCGGTTGCACCATGCCTACCTGTTCACCGGCACCCGTGGCGTCGGCAAGACGACGGTCTCGCGCATCCTCGCCAAGAGCCTGAACTGCACGGGGCCGGACGGCAGCGGCGGCATCACGGCCCAGCCCTGCGGCGTGTGCCCGGCCTGCCGCGACATCGACTCCGGCCGCTTCGTCGACTACGTGGAACTGGACGCGGCGTCCAACCGCGGCGTCGAGGAGATCTCGCAGCTGCTGGACCAGGCGGTCTACAAGCCGGTCGTCGGGCGCTTCAAGGTCTACATGATCGACGAAGTGCACATGCTGTCGAACACCGCGTTCAACGCGATGCTGAAGACGCTGGAGGAGCCGCCCGAGTACCTGAAGTTCGTGCTGGCCACCACCGACCCGCAGAAGGTGCCCGTCACCGTGCTGTCGCGCTGCCTGCAGTTCAACCTGCGCCCGATGGCCGCGGCCGATGTGCAGATGCACCTGGGCAATGTGCTGGGCGCCGAGAGCGTGCCGGCCGAACCGGGCGCGCTGCGGCTGCTGTCGCGCGCGGCGCGCGGCTCCATGCGCGATGCGCTGTCGCTGACCGACCAGGCCATCGCGTTCGGGGCCGGCTCGCTGACCGAAGCCGGTGTGCGCCAGATGCTGGGCAGCGTGGACCGCGGGCACGTCGTCGCCATCGTCGATGCGCTGGCCGCGGCCAGCGGCGAGGCCGTCGTCGCGCAGGCCGATGCGCTGCGCGGCGCGGGCCTGTCGGCCGCCGGCACGCTGGAAGACCTGGCCTCGCTGTTCCAGCAGATGGCGCTGGCCCAGGCCGCGCCCGCGGCGCTGGACGATGCCGACAACGAGACCGCCGAGATCCGCCGCCTGGCCGCGTTGCTGCCGGCCGACGAGATCCAGCTGATGTACAGCATGGCCCTGCACGGCCGCGCCGAACTGCACCTCGCCCCCGACGAGTACGCGGGCCTGCTGATGGTGCTGCTGCGCATGCTGGCCTTTCGCCCCGCGGGCACGGTGCCCAAGGCCGTGAAGGCCGCCGCGCTGGTGCGCCCGCCGGCGGTGGCCAAGGCCGTCGTGGCGGTGCCGCTGCCCAAGGCCGCGCCGCCTGCAGTGGCCGCACCCGTGGCCACGCCGGTGCCCGCGCCCGTGGCCGTTGCACTCACCCCGGCGGCGCCGCTCAAGGTGGCCGAGCCGGCGGCACCGAGCTTCGGCGCCCGCCTGCGTCCGCGCCCGGTCGAAGCTGCGCCGGTTGCCGAGGACGACGTGGACCTCGGCGACGGCCCGCCGCCCGACGAGGCGCCGCCGCCGTGGATGGAGGCCGATGACGCGCCGGTCGGCTCGCCGTTCCGCGTCGAGCCCGAGGCGCCGCGCCGCGTTGAGCTGCGCGAAACGCCCGAAGGCGCGCAATGGGCCGAGCGCATCGCCGCGGCCAACATCCTCGGCATGACGGGCGAACTGGCCCGCCAGGCCCAGGCGCTGAGCTGCGAAACGGTGGACGGCCGCGAGGTCTGGAAGCTGCGCGTGGAGCGCGAGTCGCTGCGTGCGCCGGCGCTGGTGGCCAAGCTCGAGGCGGCGCTGAACGCCAGGCTCGACATCGAGGCCGGCGTGGCTGAAGACACCATCTCGCTGCGCAACATTGCGCGCGTCGAAGCCCAGCAGCGCTCGGCCGAGGATCTGGCCGCATCGCATCCGATGACGCGCACGCTGCTTTCCCAATTCCCCTCGGCGCGCATCCTGCCTGGATCGGTCGCGCCGATCATCCCCTGACAAGGACACGACCATGATGAAGAACCAACTCGCCGGCCTGATGAAGCAGGCCCAGGCGATGCAGGACAACCTGAAGAAGGCGCAGGAAGAACTCGCCAACATCGAGGTCGAGGGCCAGAGCGGCGCCGGCCTCGTGAAGGTCGTCATGACCTGCAAGAACGAGGTGCGCCGCGTGACCATCGACCCCAGCCTGCTGGCGGACGACAAGGACATGCTGGAAGACCTGGTGGCCGCGGCCTTCAACGACGCGGTGCGCCGCGCCGAAGCGACGTCGTCCGAGAAGATGGGCAAGCTGACCGCCGGCATGCCCATGCCCCCTGGCATGAAATTCCCGTTCTGATTTCGACGCTCGCCACTTGAACGCACTCGATTCCCTCATCGAGGCGCTCAAGCGCCTGCCCGGCGTGGGCCAGAAGTCGGCCCAGCGCATGGCCTACCACCTGCTGCAGCATGACCGCACGGCCATGCCGCGGCTGGCCGGCGCGCTGACGGCGGCCGTCGAGCGCATCAAGCACTGCGAGCGCTGCCACACGTTCAGCGAGACGCCGCTGTGCATCGTCTGCGCGGACGCCAAGCGCGACCGGCGGCTGCTGTGCGTCGTCGAGACGCCGGCCGACCAGGCGGCGCTGGAGCGCACCGGGTCTTACCTCGGCTACTACTTCGTGCTGCTGGGGCGGCTGTCGCCGCTGGACGGCGTGGGCACGCGCCAGATCGGCGCGGCCGAGCTGCTGGCGCGGGCGGCCGAGGACGGCGTGGAGGAGGTCATCCTCGCCACCAGCTTCACGGCCGAGGGCGAGGCCACGGCCCATGTGCTGGCCGAAGCGCTGCGTGCGCGAGGCATCAAGTCGACCAGGCTCGCGCGCGGCGTGCCCATCGGCAGCGAGTTGGAGTATGTGGACCTGGGCACCATCGCCCACGCATTGAGTGATCGGCGCTGAATGGAGATCCGAACATGACCATCGCCCAGTTCTGCCTGCTCGTCGTCTGCGTGCTGCCTGTCGCCTGTGCGGCGCTGGCCAAGTCCAAGGGCATGGGCAAGCGCCGACGCGACGGAGGCTTTGACAACCACAACCCGCGCGAGTGGCTGGCGAAGCAGCAGGGCTGGCAGGCGCGCGCGCATGCGGCGCAGGCCAACGGCTGGGAGGCGCTGCCCATCTTCCTTGCGGCGTTGTTCGTCGCGCACCAGCATCAGGTGGCGCAGGCCACCGTGGATGCGCTGGCGATGGGCTTCCTGGCGGCGCGGCTGGTCTACATCGGCCTGTATCTGGCCGACCAGCCCTGGCTGCGCTCGCTGGCGTGGTTTGCAGGCCTCGCGGCCTGCGTCGCGCTGTTCGTCGTCCGCTGAGCCGCCCTCAGGGCGCGGCCGACGCGACGTTGCCGCGGCCCTTGCCACCGCGGTCCTTGGCGACCTTGCGGGTCGACGCTGCCGGCTTGGACGCGCGCGCCGTCGTCTTGCTCTTGCTGGCCGTCGAGCGCGTGGCGGATGCCACCACCGGCTTGGCCGCCGTGTAGACCACGATGGCCTGGCCGCTCTTGAAGCGCGCCGCCTTGCCCACCTTGTTCCATTGCGCGACCTGCGCGGCGCTGACCTTGTAGCGCGCGGCGATGCTGGCCACCGTGTCCGCCTTGCCGGCCTTCACGGTCATGCGGCGCAGCGGCGGCGCATCGGGCGACAGGCTCAAGCTGGCGGTGTCGGCCAGCCGCTCGGACACGTCGGCCGTCACGTGCGGCGCGCGCGGCACCAGCAGCGTGGAGCCGCCCTTGACCAGCATCTTGGGCGGGATGCGGTTGATCTCGCGCAGCGCCGACTCGGCCATGCCGGTGCGCTTCGCGGCCTCTGATGGGCTCATGGTCTTGGGCACGACCCAGGCCGTCCACGTGGCCAGCGGGCCGGCGTGGCGGGCCAGGTTCTCGGCGAACGCGCTGGCCTGGTCATAGGGCAGCAGTACCTGCTCGGTGGCCGCGGCCAGGATGACCGGCTTGTTCATCTGCGGGTTGAACTGCTGGAAGGTCTCCAGGTTCAGGCCGGCCAGCTCGGCGGCCAGCGACACGTCGATGTCGCGCTCGATCTTCACGCTCAGGAAGTAGGGGTGGTTGGCCACCGGCGGCAGCGCGAGCGCGAAGCGGTCGGGCGCCAGCACGATGTTCTTCACCGCCTGCAGCTTGGGCACGTAGTAGCGCGTCTCGTCCGGCATCTTCAGGCTGGCGTAGTCGGTCGGCAGGCCCAGCCGCGTGTTGCGCGCGATGGCCTTGCTGACGTTGCCCTGGCCCCAGTTGTAGGCGGCCAGCGCCAGGTGCCAGTCGCCGAACATCTTGTGCAGCCGGCCGAGGTAGTCGAGCGCGGCGCGCGTGGAGGCCAGTACGTCGCGGCGGTCGTCACGGAAGATGTTCTGCTTCAGGTCGAAGTCGCGGCCCGTGGCGGGCATGAACTGCCACATGCCGGTGGCCTTGGCGCTGGACACGGCATGCGTGACGAAGGCGCTCTCGATGAAGGGCAGAAGCGCCAGCTCGGTGGGCATGCCGCGCTTCTCGACCTCCTCGACGATGTGGAACAGGTAGCGGCTGCCGCGCGTGGTCATGCGCTCGACGTAGTCGGGCCGCGCGCTGTACCAGGCCTCGGCCTTGCGCACCCAGTCGTCGTCCAGGTCCTGCATCTGGAAGCCCTGGCGCACGCGCATCCACAGATCGACCTGCGCGGTGGGCGCGTCCAGGTCGATCTTCTCGCCGGGGCGCAGGCTGTCTTCCAGCAGGTCGGCGGCCAACTGGCGCACCGGGGCCGTGGCGACCGCGGGTTCGGCCGCGGGCTGGGCTTTGGCGACAACGGGGAGGGGAGCGGGGGGGGCCGCGGGAGCGGGGGCTTCGGCGGGCGGGGTGGTGGTGGCGCAGGCGGCGAGGAGTGCCGCCAGGGCCAGGATAGAGAGTTTGGAGATCGTCATCGGAATCCGTTCTTCCATTCGCGCAGCGTGGCGAACACGTCGACCGGGCTGGGCGCGGCCGGCAGTTTCAGGGGCGCGTGGCGTCGCGCGGCGTCGCGCAGCGCAGGTTGGTCGCAGCGCAGAAAGGGGTTGATGCGGACCTCGGTGGCCATGCGGCCGGGCAGCGTGGGCTGCCCCGCGGCGCGCTGGGCCTCGCACCAGGCGGTGTAGGCGGCCAGCTCGGC
Organism: Roseateles asaccharophilus; assembly: GCF_031458115.1. Lineage (GTDB taxonomy): Bacteria > Pseudomonadota > Gammaproteobacteria > Burkholderiales > Burkholderiaceae_C > Pelomonas > Pelomonas asaccharophilus_A. The sequence goes on from NZ_JAVDXV010000001.1 coordinate 756,622, forward strand.
ATTGCCGGGGTCCACTTCGCGCGCGAAGCGCAGGTTGGACAAGGTGTATTCATGGGCGCAGCAGACCCGCGTGTCGCCGGGCAACGCACCCAGCGACTGCAGCGACGCGTGCATCTGCGCCGGGCTGCCTTCGAACAGCCGGCCGCAGCCGGCGCTGAACAGCGTGTCGCCGCAGAACAGCAGCGGGCCGACGCTGCCGGCCTCGGCGGCAAAGTAAGCGATGTGGCCGGCCGTGTGGCCGGGCACGTCCAGCACGGTGAATCGGACGCCCAGCAGTTCGACGGTGTCGCCGCCATGCACCCGTTGCACGGGCTCCGGCATCTTCTCGTTCACCGGCGCGTAGACGGGGCCTTGCAGCCGCGCGCGCAGCGCATCGACGCCGCCCACGTGATCGCCGTGGTGGTGGGTCAATAGAATGCCGGCGAGCTTCAGGCCCCGGGCATCGAGGGCCGCGGCCACCGGACCGGCATCGCCGGGATCGACGACGAGCGCCTCATGGCCGTTGTCCAGCAGCCAGAGATAGTTGTCGTCGAATGCGGGAAGCGGCGTGAGCGTCAAACTGAGCGTCAATGTGGCGCCAACCCATGACTGAGAAAGCGCCAAGTATAGATTTGGCGGCCTGGCTGCAATCGCCGCCGGGCCGCTATCTGCTGGCCTGGGAACAGGCGCAGGTGGATGCGGCCGTGGTGGACCTGTTCGGCTTCCACGCGCTGCAGCTGGGCCTGCCCGAGCTGGACGGTCTGCAGGCCAACCGCATGCCGCACCGCTGGCTGGTGGGGCGCGACCTGCAGTGCGAGTTCGATGCGCTGCCCTTCGAGAGCGCCAGCCTGGACCTGGTGCTGCTGCCCCACGCGTTGGAGCGGGCCTGCGACGCCCACGCGCTGCTCAGGGAGGTGGAGCGGGTGCTGCGGCCCGAGGGCCGGCTCATCGTGTTCGGGCTGAACCCGGCCAGCCTGTGGGGCCTGCGCCAGAACCTGGGCCGGCTGCGCCGCCGCGGCGAGCCCTATCTGCCCAAGGAAGGCGAGTTCATCGGCTACTGGCGGCTGCGCGACTGGCTGAAGCTGCTGAGCTTCGAGGTCGAGGCAGCGCGCTTCGGCATCTACAAGCCGCCGCTGCGCAGCGAGGCCTGGCTGCACCGCTGGCAATGGGTCGAAGGCGTGGGCTCGCGCTGGTGGCCGGTGCTGGGTGCCGTCTATTTCATCCAGGCGATCAAGCGGGTGCATGGCACGCGCATGATCGGCCTGGCCAGGAACGGGCGCATGGCGGCCAAGAAAGCGCCCGCCGTCGCGCTCAACAACCACAACAAACGATGACTGAATCCGACAAGCCTGCCGTGGCCATCAAGCGCCCGCAGGTCACCATCTATACCGACGGCGCCTGCAAGGGCAACCCCGGCCCTGGCGGCTGGGGTGCCTGGCTGTCCAGCGGTGGCCACGACAAGGAGTTGTTCGGCGGCGAGCGCGAGACCACCAACAACCGCATGGAACTGACCGCGCCCATCGAGGCGCTGGCCTCGCTGAAGCGCAGCTGCGACGTGGTGGTCTATCTGGACAGCGAGTACGTGCGCAAGGGCATCACCGAATGGATCACCAACTGGCAGCGCCGCGGCTGGAAGACCGCCGACGGCAAGCCGGTGAAGAACGATGACCTGTGGAAGCGGCTGGACGCGCTGCGCAAGCTGCATCACGTCGAATGGCGTTGGGTGAAGGGCCACGCCGGCGACCCCGGCAACGAGCGCGCCGACATGCTGGCCAACAAGGGCGTGGCGTCCATCAGTCGGTAGAGTGCGCGCCAGCTGAAACCCGGAGATCGCTGCATGAAGCCCTTGCTGCTCGCGTTGCTGTTCGCAGGCGCCGCCCAGGCGCAGACCTACACCGTGCTGTGCGTGAAGACGCCGTGCGGGCATCTGAAGCAGAGCGAGTCGGCCGGGCGGCTGGAGGTGGACTACAGCTACCGCAACAACGGCCGCGGCCCCGATCAGAAGGAGGTGCTGCAGTTCGCGCCCGACGGGGCGTGGATGAGCTATCGCACCGAAGGCGTGGCGACCTATGGCGCGCGCATTGACGAGAGCTTCGAGCGCGGTGCCGACGGCCGGTCGCAATGGCGCTCGCCGGTGGACCGCGGCGAGCAGACCGGTATGGCGCGCGAGACCGTCTATCTGCCGGTGCAGGGCAGCCCGGCCTGGCTGGCGCGCGTGGCGCGCAGCGCGTTGGCCAAGGCTCCCGCGCGCACGCCGGCGTTGCCGGTGGGGCAGGTCGCAGTGGAGCGCGTGCAGAAGCTGACGCTGCCCGGGCAATCCTTCGAGATCGGCCTGTACGCCATCACCGGCCTGGAACTGGAGCCCAGCTATGTGTGGCTGCGCGAGGACGACCGCAGCCTGTTCGCGCAGGTCTGGCCGGGCTGGGGCGGCACGTTGCGGCAGGGCTTCGAGGGCGAGGTGGAGCGGCTGTCCGACGCGCAGAAGGCCGCCGAGATCGCGCGGCTGCAGCGCATCGCCAAGGAGCTGCCGCAGCCGCTGCCGGGGCTGACGGTCATCGAGGGCGTGCGCTGGTTCGACGCTCCCTCGGCGAAGCTGCAAGGCCCGTCCGACGTCTATCTGCAGGACGGCCGCATCGCCTTCATCGCCAAGCCCGGTGGCCTGAAGAGCGTGCAGCCGGCCCAGCGCATTTCCGGCAAGGGCCGCACGCTGTTGCCAGGTCTGGTGGACATGCACGCCCACCTGGGCCCCGGCGACCTGTTGCTGAACCTGGCCTCCGGCGTGACGGCCGTGCGCGACGTGGGCAACAGCAATGCCGACCTGGCCGAGCTGCGCGGCCGCATCGAGAGCGGCGAGCTGCTGGGGCCGCGCGTGTCGGCCAACGGCTTCATCGAGGGCAAGAGCCCGTTCTCGTCGCAGGCCGACTTCGTGCCCGACAACCTGGAGGGTGCGCTGGCCGCCATCGACTGGTACGCCGCGCACGGCTACCGCCAGTTGAAGCTCTACAACTCCATCAAGCCCGAGTGGGTGAAGCCCATGGTGGCGCACGCTCGCAGCCTGGGCCTGCGCACCGGCGGCCATGTGCCGGCCTTCATGACGGCGCGCCAGGCCGTGGAGGCGGGGTATGACGAGCTGCACCACATCAACCAGGTCACGCTGAACTTCCTCGTCAGCAAGACCGACGACACGCGCACGTTGCTGCGCTTCAACTTGGTGGGCGACAAGGCTGCCGACCTGAAGCTCAACGACCAGCGCACCCGCGACTTCATTGCGCTGCTGAAGAAGAAGGGCACCGTCGTCGACGCGACGATGACCGCGTTCGAGGCGCAGTACACGCAGCGCCAGGGCCAGCCCAACCCCAGCTACGCGATGGTGTCGTCGCACTGGCCGGCCGTCATGCAGCGCAGCTACCTGTCCGCCGAGGTGGACATGGACGACGTGAAGGCCAGGCGCTGGGCTGCCAGCTGGAAGGTCATGATGGACCTGCTGCGCCGCATGCACGCGGCCGGCATCCCGTTGGTGGCTGGCACCGACGCGACGCCCGGCTTCGCGCTGCAGCGCGAGCTGGAGCTGTACGTGCAGGCCGGCATCCCGGCCGCGCAGGCGTTGAAGATAGGCACCTACAACGGCGCCAAGTACAGCGACCGGCTGGACGAGATCGGCAGCATCGCCCGCGGCAAACGCGCCGACCTGCTGCTGGTGGACGGCGACCCGGTGGCCGACATCCGCGCGCTGCGCCGCGTGGCCTTGGTGATCCAGGGTGACAAGGCGCTGTCGCCGGCTGCGATGTACCAGTCCATGGGCATCCTGCCCTTCGTGCCCGCCGCGGAAATCCTGAAATGAAGCCCCTCGTCCAAGGAGTACCTTGGCCGGTCCCCCGAGGGGACGGCGATGCTTGCGGCGTTGAGCCGCAAGCACATCGCCGGGACGGGCCGGCTTGGGAGCGGCCCGGCGCTCGGCCCGTGGGGCGCCTGGCTGCGTTGCTGCTTGCCGTCCCGCTGCTGGCCGGCGCCGACACCACGCTGCGCTTCTGCGCCGCCGGCAGCCCCAAGACCTTCGACACGACGGCCACCGACAGCGGCATCGACCACATCTCCCACCTGCCCATCTTCGGCACGCTGGTTGAAACCAAGCGGGGCACCGACCAGTTGATCCCGGCCCTGGCCACCAGCTGGAACCTCAGCCCCGACGGCCTGGCCTACACCTTTGAGTTGCGCCGTGGCGTGGCCTGGCACACGGTCGAAGGCTTCAAGCCCACGCGTGCGTTCAACGCCGACGACGTGATGTTCACGTTCGGCAGGCTGCTGAGTCGCGACAGCGCCTTCGCCAAGGCCATGCCGAACGTGTCACCGTATGTGGTGTCGTTCGGCTGGGAGAAGCTGGTCCGCAAGGTCGAGAAGCTGGGCGAGCATCAGGTGCGCATCACGCTGGCCGAGCGCGATGCGAGTTTCCTGTCCACGCTGACGCAGACCTTTTCGTCCATGCAGTCCGCCGAGCTGGGCGCGCAGCTGCTGAAGGCCGGCACGCCACAGCGCATCGCGCAGCTGCCGGTGGGCACGGGGCCGTTCCAGCTGAAGAGCTTCCGCAAGGACGCCGTCATCCGCTACAGCGCCCACCCGGGCTGGTGGCGAAAGGCCGAGGTGGTGCGCGCCGACCAGCTGGTGTTCGCGATCACGCCCGACGCCACCGTGCGCGCGCAGCGGCTGAAGCGCAACGAGTGCGACATCGCCGCGCCGGTGGGCCCCATCGAGCTGGCCCAATTGCAGAAGGACCCCGCCATCAAGCTCGCCACCGCGCCGGGCCTGAACGTGGGCATCCTGGCCTACAACACCAGGAAGGCGGCGCTGGCGAAGCCGGAGGTGCGCCGGGCGCTGGACATGGCCATCGACAAGGCCGCCATCCTGCGCACCGTCTATGGCCACGCCGGCACGGCGGCCAGCACCATTATTCCGGCCGCCAGCTGGGCCCATGACGCGACGCTGAAGGCCACGCCGCATGACCCGGCCGAGGCGCGTGAGCGGCTGCACAAGGCCGGCGTGCTGCCACTCAACCTCACGCTGTGGGCCATGCCGGTCGTGCGCTTCTACAACCCCAACGGCCAGCTGATGGCGCAGATGATCCAGGCCGACTGGGCCAAGGTCGGCGTCACCGTGCGCATCGTCACCTTTGAGTGGGGCGAGTACCTGCGCCGCATCGATGCCGGCGAGCACGACGTGGCCATGTCCGGCTGGAACGGCGACCCCGAACCCACCGGCACCTTCGCGCAACTGGCCTGCGGGTCGGCCAGCGGCACCTTCTGGTGCAATCCGGCCTACGACCAGCTGCTGGCCCAGGCGCGCCAGGCCGGCACGCGGGACGAGCGCAAGGCGCTGTACGCGAAGGCGCAGAAGATCGTGCTGGAGCAGCTGCCCTGGACACCTATGGCCTACGGCCGCGTGGCCGTGCCCACGCGCGCGACGGTCAAGGGCTTCGTGCTGGACATGGACGGCAGTACATACTTTGATGGGGCCTTGCCCCGCTGACAGGACAACAAGATGAGCATCAAGAGCGACAAGTGGATACGCCGCATGGCCAAGGAGCACGGCATGATCGAGCCGTTCGAGCCCGGCCAGGTGCGCGAGCAGGACGGCCGCAAGATCGTCAGCTACGGCACCAGCAGCTATGGCTACGACATCCGTTGCGCGCCCGAGTTCAAGGTCTTCACCAACATCCACAGCACGGTGGTGGACCCGAAGAACTTCGACGAGAACAGCTTCGTCGACGTCAACAAGGACGTCTGCATCATCCCGCCCAACAGCTTCGCGCTGGCGCGCACGGTGGAGTACTTCCGCATCCCGCGCAACGTGCTGACCGTGTGCCTGGGCAAGAGCACCTATGCCCGCTGCGGCATCATCGTCAACGTGACGCCGTTCGAGCCCGAGTGGGAAGGCTACGTCACGCTGGAGTTCAGCAACACGACGCCGCTGCCCGCCAAGATCTACGCGGGCGAGGGCTGTGCGCAGGTGCTGTTCTTCGAGAGCGACGAGGTCTGCGAGACCAGCTACAAGGACCGTGGTGGCAAGTACCAGGGTCAGGTGGGCGTCACGCTGCCCAAGACTTGAGCCCGATCAGCCGGAGATAGCCCGGCCTTTTCGCCCTTTATCCGGCCTTTGATCGGCCGACGCCCCGGCACGATGGCGGCATACGCCAGAAGTCCGTCCGAGGCCGCCATGCTCATCCCGTTGCACCTGATCCCCATCCCCGCCGACGAGCCCCGCGGCGCGGAGGAGCCGGGCCATGCGTGGAGCGGCCTGAAGATCGCGCCGGGCGTGAACCTGGGCGACATCCGTGCGCTGGGTCTGACGGTGGCCAATGCCACGACGGGCCCGGTGTCCACCCGCGAACTGCTGCGCTTTGGCCAGCTGATGAACGACGCCGGCCTGCCCATCAACCCGACGCGCATGCTGTACGACCGCAGCTACGCCTTCGAGTGCCTGGCCGCCGGCCATGGCAGCGAGCACCCGCGGCTGCGGGAGGTTTCATTGGACTTGTACGAGGCCTACCAGTCCGCTGGCGAATGGATAGGCCTCGCGCACTGACGCATCCGGGCTTTCCCCTGGGCTGATCCCTGCCTTTTCTCACTCCGAAGCCTGGGGGCTTGCGGGGTACGCTCGCGGTTTCGTTTTTTCAGCGAACCGCTCCATGACCCGTCACTCCCTCACGCTGCTGGCCGCCGCCGCCGCGCTGGTCGCCGCCACCGCCCATGCCGATGAAGGCATGTGGATGCCCAAGCAGCTGCCGCAGATCGCCAAGCCCCTGAAGGCCGGCGGCCTGGCGCTGGACCCGGCCAAGCTCAACGACCTGACCGCCTTCCCGATGGGCGCCGTCGTCTCGCTGGGCGGTTGCACGGCCAGCTTCGTGTCGCCGCAGGGCCTGACGGTCACCAACCACCACTGCGCCTACGGCAGCATCCAGTACAACTCCAAGCCCGAGCGCGACCTGCTGAAGAACGGCTTCTACGCGCAGACGCTGGCCGATGAGCTACCCGCCGCGCCCGGCAGCCGCATCCTGGTCACCGTGGACATGAAGGACGTGTCCGCCGACATCCTGAACGCCGACACGCTGAAGCTGACCGGCAAGGCCCGCACCGACGCCATCGAGGCGACGCAAAAGAAGCTGATCGCCGCCTGCGAGGCCGACGCCGGCCACCGCTGCAGCGTGCCCGCCTTCTTCGGCGGCCTGCAGTACCAGCTCATCAAGCAGCTGGAGATCCGCGACGTTCGCCTGGTGCACGCGCCCGCCACCGGCGTGGGCCTGTTCGGCGGCGATGCTGACAACTGGATCTGGCCGCGCCACACGGGCGACTACAGCTTCTACCGCGCCTACGTGGGCCCGGACGGCAAGCCGGCCGACTTCCACAAGGACAACAAGCCTTACCAGCCCAAGCACCACCTGAAGGTGGCGTCGCCCACGGCCAGCCCGCTGAACGAAGGTGACTTCGTCATGGTGGCCGGCTACCCGGGCCACACCGACCGCCACCGCCTGCCGCGCGAAGTGGACTTCGCGTTCGGCTGGCAGCACCCCATGCAGATCAAGACCATGGGCGAGGCCATCGACATCATCAAGGCCGAGACGGCGAACCGCCGCGACGCCGAGATCAAGATGGCCAACCGCATGCAAGGCCTGCAGAACTACTTCAAGAACCTGCAGGGTCAGCAGCAAAGCTATGACGGCGGCGACGTGCTGGCCCGCAAGACGGCCGGCTTCGACGCGCTGAAGAAGTGGGTGGCGGCCGACGCCAAGCGCCAGGCCCGCTACGGCGCCGACATTGCCGCCACCGAGGCGCTGCTGGCCGAACGCGAGACCCACACGCGCAACGAACTGCTGCTGGGCTTCGCGACGCCCGCGCTGCTGCAGTCTGCCCGCCAGCTGTACGAGAACGCGCAACAGCGCACCAAGCCCGACGCCGAGCGCAAGACCGGCTACCAGGATCGAGACGCGTCGCGCATCAAGGCCAACCAGGAGCGCCTGGACCGCCGCTACGACGAGCAGACCGACAAGAAGAGCGCCGCGCGCTTCCTGTCGCAATACCTGGCGCAGCCCGCGAACACGCTGAACCAGCCGCTGCTGGCCGCGCTGGGCCTGAAGGCCGGCATGGACGAGGCCGCGGTGGCAGCCAAGCTGGACGCGTTCTACGCCGGCTCCAAGCTGTCCGACCAGGCCACGCGCCTGGCCTGGCTGTCCAAGGACGTGGCGGCCTTCCAGGCCAGCGACGATGCCTTCATCAAGGCTGCCGTGGCGCTGTACGCCGACGACCAGACTCGCGAGTCGCGCGACAAGGAACTGGCCGGCAAGCTGCAGCAGGCATATGCCGGCACCATGCAGGCGCTGATCGACTTCAATGCCGCCCAGGGCCGCGCCGTCTACCCGGACGCCAACAGCACGCTGCGCATCAGCTACGGCAAGGTGCAGGGCCGCACGCCCGGCAACGACGGCAACGTGTGGAGCGCGTTCACGACGCTGCGCGGCATCCAGGCCAAGCACAAGGGGCCGGTCGAAGCGGGCGGCGAGTTCAATGCGCCGGCGGAGCAGCTGGCCGCCATCAAGGCGCGCAACTTCGGCCCCTACTACGTGAAGGGTCTGGACTCCGTGCCGGTGAACTTCCTGGCCACGCTGGACACCACCGGCGGCAACTCCGGCTCGCCGGTGCTGAACAAGAAGGCCGAGCTGGTGGGCCTGCTGTTCGACGGCACGCTGGACGCCGTCATCTCCGACTGGGACTTCAACCCCAAGATGGTCCGCAGCATCTGCGTGGACTCGCGCTACATGCTGTGGCAGATGAGCACGGTGGACAAGACAACCCGCCTCCTTGAGGAAATGGGCGTGAAGTAACCCACCCCCTACCGGCTTCGCCGGCCCCCTCAAGGGGGCACTGCCAGTGGCCCGGCAAAGCCGGTTCCACGGCAGTCGCTGGATGAATAGAACGGCAGCGTTTCGCTGCCGTTCTTCTTTTTGGGGTTACTCCTTCGCCACCGCTTCGACCTGGATGCGCAGGTTCACATCCATCTTGAAGCCCCATTCCTTGCCGATGCCCAGGCCCCAGTCCTCGCGGTTGAAGCTGCCCGACGCGTCCGCACCGCAGAAGTCGCGCTTGTGCAGCGGATGCGGGATGCACTTGATGTGATGGATGGTCAGCGTCAGCGGGCGGGTCTTGCCGTTCAGCGTCATCTCGCCCACCAGCTTGCCCGGCAGCGGGCCTTCGAAGCGGCCCTTGAACGTGGCGCTGGGGTTCTTCTCGACGTTGAAGAACTTCTCGCCGCGCGCCCAGGCGTTCATCGCCTCCAGGCCGAAGTCGATGCTGGCCAGATCCATCTGCACGTCCACGCTGCCGGTGCCGGCGGCCTTGTCGTAGACCACAGTGCCGGCGTTCTTGTTCAGCTTGCCGCGCCAGAAGGACAGGCCCATGTGGTCGGCCTCGAAGCTGGGGTAGGTGTGCGTGGGGTCGATCTCATAGGTTACCGGCGCGGCCTGGGCGGTGGTGGCAGCGAGCAGGGCGGTGGCGAGCAGGGTCAGGTGTTTCATTGCAGGGTCCTGGGTGTTGATGGGGTCGCAACCTGATGACGAATGGCCAGCGCGGTTTTCGACATGAAGGCGGCCGTTAGCATCGCTGCATGCTGCGTCTATTCTTGACAGGATGCCTGCTGGCGCTGGTGACAGCCTGTGCCACCGTGGCGCCGCCTCCGCCCGCCGGCTGGCAGGCACTGGCCCCCGGCCTGGCCCACCGCGCGTGGAGCCCTTGGCCCGACAGCGATGTGCAGGCGCTGCGTGTGGATTTGCAGCACGTGCGTGTCACGCAGTCGCCACCGGCGGAGGCGGGCCAGTCCGTGGACCAGATGGCCAGCGGCCGTGGCGCGCTGGCCAGCATCAACGCCTCCTTCTTCGACCGCGAGTTCCGCCCGCGCGGCGTCACGGTGACCGAGGGCCAGCCCTGGCCCGCGTTGCTGAAGGCGCCGGCCAGCGCGAAAGACCCGCTGCTGGCCTGCGACACCCAGTGCGTCATCCGCTTCGATGCGCCGCCCACGCCCGAGCCCGCATGGCGCATGGCCGTCAGCGGCACGCCCTGGCTGGTGCGCGACGGCCACGCGCGCACGGCCGAGGACGACGCGAGCTGCGCCAACCTGTGCGCCTACACGCATCCGCGCACGGCCATCGGCCTGGACGCCTCGGGCCGCCACCTCATCGTGCTGCTGGCCGCCGGCCGCCGCGGCGACGTGAAGGGCCTGACGTTGGCGCAGACCGCGCAGTTGTTGCGCGAGCTGGGCGCCGTGCAGGCCTTCAACCTCGACGGCGGCGGCTCATCCACACTGCTGATCCAAGGCGAGTCGCGCCTGCCGCGCCCCTTCAACGAGCCCGCGCTGCGCCGCGTGGCCAATGCTGTTCACTTTGTGGCGCCATGAATCTTCGTTCCCTGACCACATTGGCTGCCGCGTTGCTGCTGGCGGCCTGCGCGACCCAACCGCCACCCAGCGCCGAGAAGCGCTACAGCGCCGCCGAGCTGCTGGCGTTGAAGCCGGCGGACTTCAGCTGGCCCGCCACGTCCACCGACGGTGAACGCGCGTTGCGCGAAACCGCGCTGGCCGACATCCGCGCCCGCATCGCGTTGCCACCCGGCCCGGCGCGCGACGCCGCGCTGCCCCGGCTGTTCGACCTGGTCGCCCAGTACAACGCCGAGATCGCCACTGCACGCCCGCTGCTGCTGCAGGCCTTACCCACGCTGGGCCAGCGCGACGCCGAGACGCAGCGCGCGCTGCTGACGGCCGCGCACACGCTGTACGCCGCCGACGCCGCGCCGCTGGTCTGGCCGCTGCTGCCGCAGCTGACGACCAGCAAGCCGTTTGCCATTGCCGCCTACACGCTGCTGCAGGCCGATGGCGCCGCTGCGGATCGCCTGCGACTGCTGGTGCCGCAGCAGTTCCCGAACTGGGCCGACGACGCGCGGCTGACCGCGCTGATGCTGCGCCTGCGGCCCTCCGCCGCGGCCCAGCCGCCGCTGGCCGAGTTGCTGGCCGCGCCATTGCGGCCGGGCTTCCCGGTCATCGTCAGCCTGCAGCGCCCCGGCCGCCAGCAGATGGGCCTGGCACTGGTGCGCGACGCGGGCGGCCGCTTCGTGCGCGACGGCGCCGGCCAGCTGTTCACGTCGCCGCAACTGGCGCTGGCTCGCACGGGCCTGCCGGGCACGATCACCAACGGCAACACGCCGCAAGGGCTGTTCACCATCGTCGGCGCCGGCACGGCCACCAATCCCAACATCGGCCCCACGCCGTATCTGCACAGCAAGCTGCCCGTGGAGGCGACCGTGGCCGAGTTCGAGCATGTGCCCGCGCCGGGCGCCGCCGACTGGAACGAGGCGCTGTACGACACCTATCTGCCGCCCGGCTGGCGCGCCTGGGCGCCCATCAAGGAAGCCTTCCTCGCCGGCCGCGCGGGCCGCGACGAGTTGCTGGTGCACGGCACGACGATCAACCCGGCCTATTACGCCGGCACCAGCCACTTCCCCGGCACGCCGCAGCAGGGCTGCATGATTTCCAACGAGGACTGGGACCCGGCCACCGGCGGCCTCGTCGCCAGCCGGCAGCTGACGCTGGCGCAGACCTATGCGGCCGCCGGCGCGCGGCCTGACCTGGCGGGTTATCTGATCGTCGTCGAAGTGCCGGGCGAGGGCGCCGTGACGCCGGCCGAGGCGCTGGCTCTGGTGACGGCAGCGGGGCGCTGATCGTGATGCAACTGCTGCCACCCACGCTCGATGTGGCCGATGAGTTGCTGCGCTTCGAGACCGACAACCGCGCCTTCTTCGAGGCCCGCATCAACTCAAGGCCTGAGGGCTACTACTCGCCTGACGGCGTGCGTGCCGCCATCGCGCTGGCCCAGCGCGAGGCCGCCGAGGACAAGGCCTACCAGTTCCTGATCCGCGACGCCGCCGGCGCACTGGTCGGCCGCATCAACCTGACCGGCGTGCGCCGCAAGCATTTTCACTGCGCCGACCTTGGCTATCGCATCGCCGAAGCGGCCGGCGGCCGCGGCCATGCCAGCGAGGCGGTGCGCCGGGTGCTGGCCATCGCCTTTGGTGAACTGGGCCTGCTGCGCGTGACGGCCAACGCACGCGTCAACAACGAAGGTTCCATCAAGGTGCTGCAGCGCAGCGGCTTCCGGCAGTACGGCCGCTCCGAGCGTAGCTTCGAGCTGGGCGGCGTCTGGCACGACTGCCTGCATTTCGAGCGACACGCGACCTGACCCCACCATGGACCTGCTCAAGACCTTCGGGCTTTTCGTCATCACCGCGCTGGCCGAGATCGTCGGCTGCTACCTGCCCTGGCTGTGGCTGAAGCAGGGCGCCCCGGCCTGGCTGCTGCTGCCGGCCGCGGCCAGCCTGGCGCTGTTCGCGTGGCTGCTGACGCTGCATCCCACAGCCGCCGGCCGGGCCTACGCGGCCTATGGCGGCGTCTATATCGGCGTGGCCATCGTGTGGCTGATGGTGGTGGACAAGGTGCAGCCGACAACGACGGACTGGATCGGCGTGGGCCTGTGCTTCGCGGGCATGGCGGTCATCATGTTCGGGCCGCGCGCCAGCGCCTGATCACTTCACGAAGTCCTTCGCGCCGTACTCCCAACGCCACGGCGTGCCCGTCTCGCCGAGGATGAACTCCACCAGCCGCGGGAACGCGCGCTCGGCGCGCACGTCGTTGGCGAGGATGACGACGCAGCGCTGGCCCGCCTTCACGCAGACCCAGGTGTTGCCGGTGCTGTCGTTGTGCCCGCCCTTGAAGAAGGCAGGCCCCTGCGGCCCCGTGAACGTGACGACGCCCAGCCCCGCGGCCAGGTCGGCGCGACGCTGCGCGGGCGGCAGTTCGGGTTGCAGCGTCGGGAACTGCGAGGCTGTCGTGATGGGCAGGTGGGCCTTCGTCAGCTCGGCGGCACCGGCGGGTGACAGGCCCATGCCGCTGATGTAGCCGGCCGCGAAGCGCGCCATGTCGGCGATGGTGGTGTCCATGGACCCCGCCACGCGCACGCGGCTGCGCTCGTCGTGCGGCTCGGTCTTGCCTTCCTCCGTCCAGCCGTCGGCGAGGTTGGGGCGGAAGTCGGCCCGCCACATCAGGCTGGTGCGCGTCATGCCCAGCGGCGTGAAGACGCGGCGCTGCGCCTCGTCGCCGATGTCCAGCCCCAGGCCCTTCTCCAGCACGAACTGCAGCAGGATCAGCCCCTCGCCGGAGTACGCATAGCGCGTGCCGGGGTCGAAGTGCATGCGCAGCCGGCCATCGGGCTCCAGGAAGGCGAAGTTGGCAAAACCACCGCTGTGCGTCAGCAGCATGCGAGCCGTCAGCTGGCGCCAGCGCGGCTCCTTGGCGAGGTGGTGCCAGGGGCCGTATTTGCTGTCGCGTGGGTAGTCGGGCAGCGGCTTGTCGAGGTAGCTGACCAGCGGCTTGTCCAGGTCCAGCCGCCCGGCCTCGACGAGCTGCATGACGACCTGGCCGAACACGGCCTTGGTCAGCGACGCGCCGTACATCACCGTGTCGGTCTGCAGCGGTTCGCCCGCCGCGTTGCGCTTGCCGTAGGCGGCCACGTGCACGACGCGCCCTTCGTGGATGACGGCCAGCGCCAGGCCTTGCGCCTGTGAGGCGGCCATCAGCCGGGCGACTTCGGCGTCGATGGCGGTGCGGTCGGGAAGCGTGGGCGCCGCGACGGCGAGCAGCGGCAGGGCGGCCAAGAGGCCGGCGATGCAGGCAAGGTAGGAGCGCATCACGTCAGCCTAACGAACCCACCACCGCTACGGCAAGCGCCGCAGCGTCTTTTGCAACGGCGCCTGCCACGCGTCGCGCTGGGCGGTGTCGGGCACGTCCAGCACGCCGGCCAGCAGCGGCCACAGGAAGCCGCGCAGGTTGTGCAGATCGGTCATCGCGGTTTCGTCCCACGCGGTGGCCTGCTTCAGCGGCGCCAGCAGACCGTCCAGCCAGGCCTGCCAGGCGGTGGCGTCGGGCTTCAGCCACAGCTGCAACTGCAGCGCCGCGCGCGCCAGCCGCTGGCCCTCGCCGAAGCGGTAGGCGTGGCGGTGGTTGGCCAGCACCTGCGACGTGACTGCGTCCAGCAGCGCCTGGCGCTGGGCAGGCGTCAGCGCCGCATTCATGCCCAGCTGCAGGGCCAGGTCGGCGCCATGCGCCACGCCGTGGCGCCAGCCCTCGCCGGCGACGAGCCCGCGGTAGTCGCGCATACCCACCAGATAGCGCGCCGCGCGCGCCACCAGTTCGGCGCGCTGCTCGGCCGTCATGAAGGGTTGAAGCCGGTCCGCGCGCGCCACCTCGGCCAGCGTCAGCACCGCGAACGGCTGGTGCACGCCGGCGGCGTCGGGCGGCGCATCCAGCACGGCGACGAGGTCGGCGCGCAGGCGCTGCAGCGTGGCCGCCTGCAGCTTGGCCGCGCGCGACCAGGCGGACAGCTGCTCGAACGCGATGTCGTCGCGCAGCCGTGGGTCGGGGTGGGCCAGGCAGGGCAGCAGCGCAACGGCCAGGTGCTGGATGCGGGTGGCGTCGGTCTCGGTCTTCAGGTCGGCGGGCGGTGCGCAGGTCTGCGCGATGGCGGGCAGGTGCAGGGCGAGGGCGAGCAGGGCGATGCGCATGGCCGCAGTAGCGCATGCCTTGCGCGCCACGGCAAAAGTCACTCGGCCGCGGCTTCGAGATTGGTGCGCAGCCGCGCCAGCATGGCCAGCAGCTGGGCCAGTTCGGCATCGCTGAAGCCTTGCACCGCGGCCTGTGCCAGTTGCTCGCTGTGGCGGCGCAGCCGGCGGTGCAAGGCTTGGCCGGCCTCGGTCAGCGCCAGCCGCTGCGTGCGGCGGTCGGCCGCGTCGGCGCTGGAGACGATGAGGCCGCGCTCCTTCAGCAACGCGATCAGCCGCGCGATCTGCGCCTTGTCGCGGCCGCTGCGCTGCACCAGGTCGGTCTGCGTCGAGCCGGGATTGCGGCCGAAGAAGCCCAGCGCCTTGGCCTCCATGTGCGTCAGCGCGACCGCGTCCTCTGCCGCCACTTCGCGCGGCTGCCGGCCGCGGTGCAGGTGAAGCACCGTGTGCAGCTGGTCGAAGATCTCCCCCGCCGGCGTCAGGGATTTTGAGTTGACTTTATCAACTGTCTTGTTCATGATGGATGACATTATCAACCAGTGCAAGATTCATGTTGTCCGATCAAACGCCAGTCCGCCGCGTGCAGCGCGTGCGGCATGAGATCCAGCGCCGCGAGCTGATCGTCACCGATGTGCAGCGCCGCGACGGCCGATTCGTCGTCGTCACGTTGCGGGGCGAGTCGCTGCGCAGCTTCGTGTCCAGCTCCTTCGACGACCATGTGAAGCTGATGCTGCCCGACCCCGATGCAGGCGAGGGCGCCCTGCTGATGCGCGACTACACGCCGCGCGCTTTCGACACCGCACGCGGCGAGCTGGTGCTGGAATTCGCGGTGCATGGCAGCGGCCCGTTCAGCGGCTGGGCCGAGCAGGCCGCGCCGGGCCAGACGCTGACGGTGGCCGGCCCGCGTGGCTCCATGGTCATCCCCGTGGACTACGACTGGCATTGGCTGGTGGGCGACGACACCGCCTGGCCGGCAATCGCGCGGCGGCTGGAGGAGCTGCCGGCGGATGCCCGCGTGTCGCTGTGGCTGCTGATGGACGACCTGCCCACGCTGCCCGCACGCCGGCCCGCGGCGCTGGATCTGCACCTGGCGGCCACGCCCGAGGCGCTGCTGCAAGGGCTGCGCGGCGCGGCGCTGCCGGCGGGCGAGGGCTTTGTCTGGTGCGCCGGCGAGGCGCACACGATGGCGCAGGCGCGCGAGCTGCTGCTGCGCGACAAGGGCCACCCCAAGGAGGCGCTGAAGGTGGCCGCCTACTGGAAGGCCGGTGCGGTGGCCTACCACGCCCGGCTGGACGAAGAAGCGGCCGCCTGAGGCCCGTTCAAGGCTTCGGGTAGGTGCCGGCGACGAGGATGTCGCGCGTCACGTTCGTCAGCTCGCGGTGGCCGCAGAAGGCCATGCTGACGTCCAGTTCCTTGTGCAGCATCTGCAGCATCTTGGTGACGCCGGCCTCACCCATCGCGCCCAGGCCGTAGACCATCGCGCGGCCCACCATCGTGCCCTTGGCGCCCAGCGCCCAGGCCTTCAGCACGTCCTGGCCGGAGCGGATGCCGCCATCCATCCAGACCTCGATCTGGTGGCCCACCTCGGCCACGATGGCCGGCAGCGCGTGGATGCTGCTGGGCGCGCCGTCCAGCTGGCGGCCGCCGTGGTTGCTGACGACAATGGCGTCGGCGCCGGCCTGCACGGCCAGCTTGGCGTCTTCCACCTCCATGATGCCCTTCAGGATGAGCTTGCCGCCCCATTGCTGCTTGACCCAGGCGATGTCCGCCCAGCTCAGGCGCGGGTCGAACTGCTCGTTGGTCCAGGCCGAGAGGGACCGCATGTCGCTGACGCCCTTCACATGGCCCACCAGGTTGCGGAAGGTGTGGCGCTTCGTGCCCGCCATGCCCAGCACCCAGCGCGGCTTGGTGGCCAGGTTCAGGATGTTCTTCAGCGTGGGCCGCGGCGGCGCGGTCAGGCCGTTCTTCAGGTCCTTGTGGCGCTGGCCGATGACCTGCAGGTCCAGCGTCAGCACCAGCGCCGAGCACTTGGCGGCCTTGCAGCGGTCGATCATGCGCGCCATCGCGTCGCGGTCGCGCATCATGTAGAGCTGGAACCAGAACGGCGACGAGGTGTTCTCGGCGATGTCCTCGATGGAGCAGATGCTCATCGTCGACAGCGTGAACGGGATGCCGAACTTCTCGGCCGCACGCGCGGCGTGGATCTCGCCGTCGGCGTGCTGCATGCCGGTCAGCCCGACGGGCGCGATGGCCACGGGCATCTTGGCGTCCTGGCCGATCATCTTCACGGCCGTGCTGCGGCCTTCCATGTTCACCGCCACGCGCTGGCGCAGCTTGATGGCCTGGAAGTCGGCCTCGTTGGCGCGGTAGGTGGTCTCGGTCCAGGAGCCGGAGTCGGCGTAGTCGTAGAACATGCGCGGCACGCGCTTCTCGGCGAGTTGGCGCAGGTCTTCGACGCAGGTGATGACGGGCATGGCAGGGCAGGGTTGGGCGTGCAGCGGTGGATTCTCGGCTGCATCGGCGACCCCGTGGACGCGGGCCGCGAGTTCTCAGCCCCTTGAGTGTTTGCGCCCCGGGCGGCGCGGCGGCTCAGAAGTCCAGCGTCGTCGGCCCGGCGTCGCGCGATGGCGGGCGCAGGTACTGGCCCAGCGTGCCGGCCACGGCCACGACGACGCCGGCCGCCAGCTGGCCGGCCTGGCGCCAGCGCCGCGGCGGCGGCTCGCGGCGCGGTCGGGCCTGCGTGGCCGCGTGCACCAGCGCCAGCTCCTGCTGGCGTTCATTGAGCAGGTAGACCAGCCGGTGCGGGTCGGCAAAGCGCACGGACAGCGCGCGCACGGCCTTCAGCTCGCGCCGCTGCACGCGCACGCCCTGCGGCCGCAGCGCGCAGCCCAGCGTGCGGCTGCGCAGGTACAGCGCCTTGGCGGCCAGCCGGTCGGGCAGGCAGCCCACGCCGGCGAACAGGCAGCTGGCCAGGTTGAAGCAGGCCTCCGCATGGCCCAGCGCGGCGGCGGCCACATAGGCCTGCAGGCCGCGGTCCTCGTCGGTGGGTCCGCCGCGGCCGGTCATCAGCACGCGGCCCAGCTGGAAGTGGCCGATGGCGCTGCCGTTCGCGGCGGCGCGCTCCAGCAGCGCGCGCGCCTGCACCGGGTCGGCAGGCAGGCCCAGGCCTTCGAGTTGGCACAGGCCCAGCATCGCAACGCCGTCGTGGTCGCCGGTCTCGGCGGCAGCGCGGAACCAGCCGGCCGCGCGCCGGTAGTCCGGCGGCGTGGCGTGGAACAGCGCCAGCCCCTGCTGCAGGGGCTGGACCGCGATGGGCATGCCGGGGGGCGAGGCTCGGTGATGCATGGAGCCCGGATTGTTGTGGCGGCCCGCGCCGCGGCCCGGCCGGCGGCCGTGAGAAATCTCACGAACCATCGGCGCGCGAACGTTGTCAGCGGCGCGCCACCTGCCAGGCGCGCGCCGTCGGCACGATGCGCGGGTCGTAGCCGCCGGCGATCAGCGCGCGGCCATCGGGCAGCGCGGTCGCGGTGCTGAACGACAGCTCGTCGCCGATGGCGCCGCGCAGCGTCGTGAAGGCCGGCGTGCCGGGCGTCCAGACCTCCACATCGTTCGCGTTGCCGGCGATCAGCACGTCGCCACTGGCCAGCACGGCGGCCGCGGCGGCGATCTTGTACCGCGGGTGGGCCAGCGCCGGACCGGGCTCGAAGCGGCCGGTGGCCGGGTCCCAGATCTCGGTGCTGGCCAGGCGGCGCCCTTCCTCGCAGTTGGGAGAGCCGGCGATGACCATCACGCGGCCGTCCTGCAGTGCCAGCGCGGCCAGCTTGCAGCGCGGCTCGCGCAGCGAACCGGTGGGCGTGAAGCGGCCGCTGGCCGGGTCGTAGATCTCGGCGCTGGCCGTGGCCCGGTGGCGGCCCACCAGCCCGCCCACCAGCAGCACGCGGCCGTCGCGCAGGCGCACGGCGCCATGGTGGGCGCGCGGGCTTTGCATTGCGCCGGCCGGGGCGAGGCGGCCGGTGGCCGGGTCGAACAGTTCCGTCGCGGCCGTGGGCTGGTTGGTGCGCTGCGCGCCGCCGGCGATCAGCACGCGGCCGTCGGCCAGCGGCGTGGCGGTGCCGTCCATGCGCGGCGTGGCCATGGCGGGCGCGGGCGTGAAGCGGCGCGTGGCGGGGTCGAACACCTCCACCGAGTCGGTCACGGCGGCGCCGGTCCAGCCGCCCGCCACCAGCACGCGGCCGTCGGGCAGCGGCGCCGCGGTATGGGCCACGCGGGCCTCGCGCATCGTGCCGGCCGGCGCATGGCGGCCGGTGGCCGGGTCGAACAGCTCGGCCGAGCGCTGCACGCCGTCGCAGTTGGCCTGCGCGCAGCCGCCACTGAGCAGTACCAGGCCTTGCGCCGTGGCCGTGGCCTGGTGGGCAGCGCGGGCGCTCAGCATGGCCGTGGCGTTGCTGACGCTGAGTAGCGTGGCGGTGGGCGAGGGGGCGGCGACTAGCGTGGCGGCGGGCGCCAGCCACAGGGCGAATGCAAAGGCCTTCATGCGTAGCAGGTCGCCGCGAGGCGCCGGGTGGTGGGGCGCCCATGTTGCCCGCGAGCTGCCGCGCGTCCAAGCCCCACGGTGCTGTAATTGCGCCATGAGCTTCCAAGCCCTTGCCGACCACGCCCTCTCGCTGCCGGGAGCCACGCAGGACGTCAAGTGGGGCGCCGACTGGGTGGCCAGCGTGGGCGCCAAGATGTTCTTCGTCGCCGGGCCGCACCCGGGCCCGTTCACGGGCTGCAGCTTCAAGGTCGACGAGCACCGCTTCCTGGAGCTGACCGGGCTGCCCGGCCTCAAGCCCGCGCCCTACGCGGCGCGCTACCACTGGGTGGCCGTGGAGAACGCAAAGGCGCTGCCGCTGTCGGAGCTGAAGGCGCTGGTGACGCGCTCGCACGAGCTGGTGGCGGGCAAGCTGCCGAAGAAGAAGCGGGTGGAACTGGGGATCTAGGAACCCTCTGCCGCGCAGGCTCCTAGCGGCCGGCCGCCGACCGCTCGCGCGCCTCGTGCAGCGTGGCCAGCGTGATCTTGCGCACCTCGGCCTTGCTCTGCTCCACATGGCTGCGCAGCAGCATCTGCGCCTGGTCGACCTTGCGCTGCATGACGGCGCGCAGGATCTTGCCGTGCTCGGTGTAGGTGGCCTCGATGCGGTGGCCGCGCGTGAAGTCCAGGTGCCGGATGATGCGGATGCGCTCGGTCACGTCCCAGTGCACGCGGGCCATCTCGGCGTTGCCGGCGGCGCGCACCAGCGTCGCGTGGAAGGCCTCGTCCAGCTGGCCCACCTCGCGGCCGTCGGTCAGCCGCTCGGCGGCGGGCACCAGCCAGATGGCCTTCAGCGACTCAAGCTCCGGCGGCGGCGTGCCGGTGTGGGCGCACAGCTTTGCCACCGCGGCCAGCTCCAGGATGATGCGCAGGTCGTAGAGCTGCTCCAGCCGGCCGAAGTCGATGGGCCGCACGGACCAGCCGGCCTTGGCCTCCACGTCGAGAAAGCCCTCGTTGCGCAGCCTGAACAAGGCCTCGCGCACCGGCGTGCGGCTGACGCCCAGGCGCAGGCCCAGCTCGGCCTCGGAGAAGCGATCGCCGGGCACCAGCTGGAAGTCGTTCAGCTCGGCCTTGAGCCGGGCATAGACCTGCTCGGCCAGGTTGGGCCGGGCCGGCGTGGGGGAATCAACTGCAACCCGCATGCGATCGATCTTAGCGAGCGGGTGGTGTGAGCAGGCTCACGTGCGCGGCGACGACTTTCCAACCGTCGGGCATGCGCACCCAGGTCTGGCTTTGCCGGCCTATGGCCGGGTTGCCGTCGCGGTGGAACTCGGTCATCGCGGTGGCGAAGTCGCGGCCGTAGGTGGTGATGACGGTGCGGCTCAAGGAGCGCGCCAGCCCGGCCGGCGAACGCGCCGCGCGGAAGGCCTGGATCTCGGCATAGCCCAGCAGGTTCTCGCCGGTGCCGTAGCGCACGGTGTGCGGCGAGTTCCAGAACAGCGCGTCCAGCACGTCGACCTTGTTGTTGACGAGCGCGTCTTCGTACGCGTCGAACATCGCTTGCATCTCGGCCAGCACGTCAGGAAGGTTGATGTCGGTCATGGATTGGCAACGGGGGCGCTGAACACGCCCGCCTGCTCCAGCGCGTGGGCGACGCGCAGCGCATGGTCTTCGCGCCACGGCGCGGCAATGATCTGCACGCCGATGGGCAGGTGCGCGTGTACGCCCCACACCGGTGCTGCGCACACCGGCAGGCCGATGCAGGAAATGGGCTGGGTCAGCAGGCCCAGGCTGGGTCGGGCCGGCAGCCGCTGGCCGTTGACGTCCATCCACTCGCTGCCGATCTCGGGCGCCACCACCGGCGTGGCCGGCGCGATCAGCACGTCCACATCGCGCAGCAGTTCGGCCGCGCGCAGCGCGAACCAGCGGCGCACGCGCCGGGCCTGCTGCACCCAGGCGGCGGGCAGCAGCGCGCCGGCCAGGAAGCGGTCGCGCGACAGCGGCTCGAAGTCCTGCGCGCGGGTGCGCAGGTCGTGCAGGTGCAGCGTGGAACTCTCGGCCTGGCTGATGAGGAACGCCGCCGCGCGGGCGCGCTGCGCCTCGGGCAGCTCGACGGTGGCCAGGCCGCCCAGCGCCTGCGCGACGCGGTCCATCGCCGCGCGGGCGTCGGGGCCGGCGTGGTCGTGGAAGTAGCCGCCCAGCCGCGCGATGCGCAGCGTGCCTATGCCTTGCGGCAGCGTGGCATGCGTGGCCTCCCCGGCGCGCCGCACGCAGCCCGGGTCGGCGGCGTCGAAGCCTTGCAGCGCGTCGTAGGCCAGGGCCAGGTCTTGCGCCGAGCGCGCAAAGGGGCCCAGGTGATCCAGGCTGGTGACGAACGGATAGCTGCCGTTGCGCGGCAGCCGGCCATAGGTGGGCTTGAGTCCGAACACGCCGCACAGCGACGACGGCACGCGGATGGAGCCGTTGGTGTCGGAGCCCAGCGTCAACGGCACCTGGCCCGCCGCCACCGCTGCGCCACTGCCGCCGGACGAGCCGCCGGCCACGCGCGTGGGGTCGTGCGGGTTGCGCGTGGGGCCCTCGTGGCTGTTCTCGGTCGTGAAGCCGTAGGCGTACTCGTCCATGTTCAGCGCGCCCACCAGCACGGCGCCGGCCGCGTCCAGGCGCTGCACCAGCGGGCCGTCCTGCGCGGCCGGCGGGCGGTCGCGCTCGATCTTCGAGCCGGCCAGCGTGGTCAGGCCTCGCACGTCGAACAGGTTCTTCACCGCATAGGGCACGCCCAGCAGCGGCAGCGCGCGCACGGCGGTGTCGCCGTCGCGCAGCCGGCGGTCCAGCACCTGGGCGGCCATCAGCGCGCGGGTGGCGGTGAGGTCGGTGAACGCGTTGACCGTGCCGTCGGTGGCGGCGATGCGCGCGAGACTGGCCTGCACCAGCGCCTCGGCGCTGACCTCGCGCTGCCGCACGGCGGCGGCGATGGCATGGGCGGGCTGCTGCAGCAGCGCGTCGGCCGTCATGCGAGGTCTCCCGGTGCGATGGGAGCAAAGGCTTCGGCGGGCTCGTCGTGCGTGGCCAGCGGCAGGCCGTTCACCAGCGCCGCCATCTCCGCCGCCAGCCCGAAGTAGCGCAGCACGCCCGGCCGGTGCTCGGGCGCCAGCGGCAGCGCCAGCAGCGCCGCCGTGGCGTCCACGTAGGCCTCGGCATCGTTCACCGGCGCACCTCACGCTGGAAGATCTCCAGGCTCAGCTTCTTCGCGTTGACGAAGCTGGGCTCCGACAGCGTGGCCACCGTGCGCGGGCGTGGGTCGTCGTAGGTCAGGATCTCGGCGACCTTGGTGGGCCGCTTGGTCAGCAGCAGCACCTCGTCGGCGAGATACACGGCCTCTTCGAGGTCGTGCGACACCAGCATCATCGTCACGCCGGTCTGCATGAACACCTCCTGCAGCTTCTCGCGGATGAAGAGGGTCATCTCGAAGTCCAGCGCCGAGAAGGGTTCGTCCAGGAACAGCACCTCGGGCTCGGGCGCCAGCGCGCGCATGATGGACGCCGTCTGCTGCTGGCCGCCGGAGAGTTCATACGGGTAGCGGTTCAGGTCGAACTTGACGTCGAAGCTCTCCACCAGCTCGGCCATGCGGCGGTCCACCTCGGCCTTGCTGCGGCCTTCCATCTTCAGCGGGTAGGCGATGTTGTCGATGGTGCGCATCCACGGAAACATCGCCTCGCGGTAGTTCTGGAAGACGTAGCCGATCTTGGTGTCCTTCAGCGTCTTGCCGTCGAACAGGATCTGGCCCGAGTCGATGGGGATGAGCCCCGCGATCATGTTGATCAGCGTGCTTTTGCCGCAGCCGTTGGGGCCGAAGACCGACACGATCTTGTGCTTCGGAATGTCGAGGTTGAAGTCCTCGTACAGCGGCCAGCCGGCGAAGTATTTCGTCAGCCCGCGGATGGTGATGTGCGTGCCGGCCGGGCCGGGCTGGAAGGGGCGCTGCGGCACGTCGGCCACGACGGGGGCGTTCAGGACTGCGTTCATCTGCCACTCCAATGGACGATCTTGCGTTCCAGCACCAGGAACAGGATGTTGAGCACATAGCCCAGGATGCCCGCGGCCAGGATGGCGGCGTACATGGTCTTCACGTTCAGCACCTGCTGCGCGTCGATGATGCGGTGGCCCAGGCCGTTGTCGGAGCCGATGAACATCTCGGCCACGACGACGATGACCAGCGCCATCGACACCGCCGAGCGCAGGCCTACGAAGCTGGGCTGCAGGCTCTCCCACACCAGCACGTCCTTGAAGATCTGCCAGCGCGACGCACCCATCACCTTGGCCGCCATGACACGCTGCTTGCGCGCGTTGATGACGCCGTAGGCGCTGTTGAACACGACGATCAGCAGCGCGCCGAAGGCCGCGATGGCGACCTTGTTGATGTCGCTCACGCCGAAGATCAGCAGGAACAGCGGAATCAGCGCCGACGACGGCGTGGAGCGGAAGAAGTCGATCAGGAACTCGACGCTGCGGTAGGCGCGCTCGTTGCTGCCCAGCAGCACGCCCAGCGGCACGCCGATGACGGCCGCGATCAGGAAGGCCTGCACCGTGCGCCACACGGTGACGGCAAAGTCCGTCAGCAGCGGGCCGCCGGCGAGGCCGCCGATCAGCGTCTGCAGCGTGGCGGCGGGCGGCGGCAGCAGGATGGGCCGGATGAGGCCGAAGCGCACCACCAGGTCCCAGATGATGAACAGGATCAGCGGGCCGATGAAGGGCAGCAGCTTGCCGGCGCTGAAGCGCGGCAGGCGCACGGGCGGCTGGCCGGCGGCGGCGCTGGTCCTTTGCCACGGCGGCGTGGCGGTTGGGTTTTGTTCCATGTCAGGTGTCCATTCCGTGGTTGCGTCGCGCGTTTCGGGCCGAGCGCCGGGCCGCTCCCAAGCCGGCCCGTCTGGCGATGTGCGTGCGGCTCAACGCCGCATGCATCGCCGTCCCCTCGGGGGACCGGCTGGGTTCGCCTGCGTTCAGCAGTGAGAGACCGGACGAGGGGCTCACGCTCATGTCAGGCTTTGTAGAGCAGGGTGGTCACGTCCAGCTTCTTCTCGAACACGCCCTTCTCCGTGAAGAGGTCGAAGAACTTCTGGAAGGCCGCCACGTCGCCGGGCTTGAACTCGTTGTAGAGCATGTAGGAGGCCAGCGGCACCTCGCCGGTCAGCGGGCCTTCGATGGCGGTGTAGCCCTTCAGGAACTTGCGCGCCTCGGCGGGATCGTTGCGCACCAGCGCGATGCCTTTCGCGTAGGCGGCGATGTACTTCTTCGCCAGCTCGGGGTTCTTCTTGATGAACTCGGTGGTCAGCGTGGCCGAGCCGCCGTGCCAGGGCGCCAGCGGGTCGCCCAGGATGTACTTGGCGATGACGCCGGCCTCCAGCAGCCTTGTCGTGCCGTTGAGCCGACCCACGGTGCCGGTGGGTTCCAGCGTGTAGACGGCGTCCACCTGGCCGGCCGCCAGCGCGGCCACGTGCTGGCCGATGGGCAGCTCGGTCACGCTGGTGCCGGCGGCGCCGGCGCGCTCCAGCACCGTCATCGCCAGCACCTTGTTCTGGATGCCGGGGCCGCTGGCCACGCGCTTGCCCTTCAGGTCGGCCAGCGTCTTGACGGGGCTGTCCTTGGGCACGAGGAACTGGTCCAGCACGTACTTCGCGTTGCTGGGGTTGGTCGCGATGATCTTGAACAGCCCCGGCGACGCGATCTCGCCCACGCCCAGGTTGCCCGAGCCCGTGCCGTTGGAGCTGCCGTCGCAGCGGCCGGCCAGCATGGCCTCCATCACCTGCTGCGCGCCGGCGAACTTCAGCGCCTCCACCTCCAGCCCGGCCTCCTTGAAGTAACCCTTCTCCACGGCCGCGTAGAAGGGCAGGCCGGCCGCCACGGGCCAGTAGCCGATGCGGATCTTGGTGGGCGCTTGCGCGCGCAGCACGGCGGGCGCACCCAGCGTGGCCACGGCGGCCGTGGCGCCGAGCAGGGTGCGGCGGCGGGGGTGGAACGAATCGGTCATCGTCGGCTCCTTGGTTGATCGGGTGAGTCAGTCGCGGCGCTGGTCGGCCATATAGGCCCGCCAGCCGCCGTAGGGGGTGATGTCGGTGGCGTCGGCCAGCGCCAGGCCTTCGCAGATGAAGCCGTGCACGCTGCTGCCATCGGCCAGTTGCACGCTGCCCAGGCCCAGCGGCGCCGGGATCAGCGCCAGCAGCGAGCCCACATGCCGCAGCGGCACGTTCCAGACCTCGACGGCGATGGAGGCGCCGCCGGCGCCGACGCGCTGCAGGCCGGGCTTGGGCGGCACCGTGCCGCGCAGCGCGTGCAGGCGGTAGCAGGGCGCCGTGGTGGTCGCTTCGCGCAGCGTGGCACCGCGCTCGGTGAGCTGGCTGTTCAGCGGCATGCCCGACAGGTGGGCGCCCACGACGGCCAGCGGCAGCGTGGGCTCGCTGGCCGGCCACACCGGCGCGGGTTGCCGTTCGCGCCGCTGCTGCGTGGCGCCCAGCGGCAGCGCCGTGGCGGCCTGCCAGCCCATGCCGAAGCGGGCCAAGGCCGCATCCGCCTGCCTGGGGGCGATGAAGGTGACGCCGAACGGCAGGCCGCGCTCGTCAAAGCCCCCCGGCAACGCCAGTGCGCACCAGCCCAGCAGGTTGACGAAGTTGGTGTAGCGGCCCAGGCGGGTGTTCACGCCGACGGGGTCGGCGTCCAGCGCCGCGAAGCTGGGGTGGCGGGGTGCCGTGGGCACCATCATCACGTCCACGTCTTGCCACAGCGCGGCCGTGTCGCGCTGGGCGGCGCGCAGCGCGTACTGCGCCTTGAAGGCGTCGGTGGCCGTGCGGCCGATGGCGCCCTCGATGACGCGGCGCACCGTGGCGTCGATGGCCTGCGGGTCGCGCGCCAGCAACTCCTGCACGACGGCATGGCGCTCGGCCACCCAGGGGCCGTTGTAGAGCAGGTCGGCCACCGCGTGCAGCGGCTGGAAGTCCAGCGGCACGATCCGGTGGCCCAGCTCCTCGGCCAGTTGCAGCGCCATCGACCAGGCGGGCGTCTGGGCTATGTCGTCCACCTCGGGGGCCATGGGCACGCCGATGCGCAGCTTGGCGGGCAGCTGTGCGGGGCCGGGCTCGAAGCGGCTGTACTCGTCTCGGGCGTCCACGCCTTCGATGACGGCCAGCACCGTGGCGGCGTCTTCCACCGTCAACGCGAACACCGACACGCAGTCCAGCGTGCGGCAGGCCGGCACCACGCCGCTGGTGCCCACGCGGCCCGGCGTGGGCTTCAGGCCGACGAGGTTATTGAAGCTCGCCGGCACGCGGCCCGAGCCGGCCGTGTCGGTGCCCAGCGAGAACGCCACTTCGGCGCGCGCCACCGCCACCGCCGAGCCCGAGCTGGAGCCGCCGCTGACGCGCTGCGCGTCGAAGGCGCTGTGCGGGCGGCCGTAGGGCGAGCGTGCGCCGACGAGGCCGGTGGCGAACTGGTCCAGGTTGGTCTTGCCCAGACAGACGGCGCCGGCGGCGATGAGGCGCTGGACCGTGTGGGCGTGGGTGGCCGGCGTGTAGGCGAAGGCGGGGCAGGCGGCCGTGGTGGGCATGCCGGCCACGTCGATGTTGTCCTTGGCGGCGAAGGGGATGCCGAACAGCGGCAGGCGGGACAGCAGGGCAGCACGGTCGTTGTTGGCTGCGGCGAGTTGGGCTTCGAGGGCGGCGAGCTGGGGCTCTAGCTCAGCGGCAGTGGCCTTGTGGATCCAGGCGGCGGGGTCTTGCTGGCCCAGCGCGGCGAGCTGTCGGGTCAGCAGTTCGCGGGGTGAGGCGCCGGACAGGTAGGCCTGGCGCCAGTCGCTGATCGTCAGAAGAGGGCTTTGCTCGGGCATGGTGCACTCGCTGGTATACAAGTTGGTATCCAGCATCAAGCGTGCCAGCGGGAGCGGTTTTGTTGGGTTGGGTGGTTTGCCGGGCGTCGTGGGTGTGGGAGCTTGGCTGGCCGGTGTTGGAGACGTTTGCCGCTTCGCTGCGGCTTGCATCAGCTTGGTGTGACCGTGCACTGTTCAGGCGCGCTTCGGGCCGCTGTGTCTGAGCGCGCGAGGTCCAGCCGGGAGTTCGCCCCGGCGGGCGACCTACTTTCTGAGCGACCAGAAAGTAGGCAAAGAGTCGCCCCCGCTCCGTCGCCCCTCCGCTGCGCTGCGGGGTCCCCTGCGATGCTCGAAGCCCAGGGCCGCGCTGAACTCACTTCGCTACGCTCCGTTCAAACAGTCATCGCGAAGTCAGTGCTTGAAGCGTGCTGCGCACGCGCCCTGGGCTCCTGCGCTTCTCGGCTCCTCCAAAGGGGGTGAAGGAACAGCCGAGCAGCCGAACAGCCAATGCAGAAAGCACAAAGGCCGTCGTCCCGACGGCCTTTGTTGTGGGTAGCTGGCTTACTTGCCGGGTGGGGGTTCCCACAACTCCAGCTTGTTGCCCTCGGGGTCCATGACCCAGCCGAACTTGCCGTACTCGGACTCGTCCACCTTGTCCTGCACGTCGCAGCCCTCGGCCCGCAACGCCGCCAGCAGCGCATGCAGGTCCGCCACGCGGAAATTGATCATGAACGGCGCCGTGCTGGGCGCGAAGTAGTCCGTGCTGTCCTTGAACGGGCTCCAGATCGTCGTGCCCGTGGGGCTGTCGTCGGCCCACTGGAAGGCAACGCCACCCCATTCGCTGACGTCCAGCCCCAAGTGCTTCCGATACCACTCGCCCAAGGCCTTGGGATCCTTGGCCTTGAAGAAGATGCCGCCGAGGCCGGTGACGCGTTTCATAGTAACTCCTCCTGTTGAATAATGTTATTTATTTCTGATGCTGCTGACCAATTTTGCTATTTGCTCGACTCCATCAAGAGTTGATGGGATTGCGCCGGCTTCAGGTGTGATCGCGCTGAAGATTAAATTCTCGAACTTTTCCAATGCGCTGGCGTCATCTTTCTTGATCTTTGTTGAATATTCGGAATAACTTTGAATGAATTGACATAGTGTAATGCACAAATCAATTTGTAATAATTGATTTGTGCAATTTTTGTAGTTTATCAATACAATTCTGAAGAAATACAAAAGAATCAACTCTAGCGCAAGGGTTGGTAGTGAGTAGAGTAGAACGCTTCGGTGTAGGTCAATTGTGTTGGTGAGATTGCTGGAAATCCAAAGCTGGGCTGCTACGGGTAGGATCATGACAAATCCCAATGCTATTGTTGAAAGGAAAGCGCGCAGTTTCTCCCTACGTTTCTCTTTGGCTAACGCTTCGAAGCCTTTGACTAAACCGACAAAATTGTAGGCTGTTTGAATTTTTGAGAGTCCGGAGCGGAATGTCTCGATTTGGGCGTCCCTCTCAGCCAACTCCTGGTCCCATTTTTCTTTCAGGGTCTTGGCGGCCAGTGCTGTTTGAGTAAATGCTTTGAATTCAACTAGCGCGGGGCTATTTATTATTTTCTTGGTGATGGAAATGGGCGTGAGGTAGTTTGCATACACCAATTGTCGACGATGTTGGTGTGGAAATTCCTCAATGTTTTCGTCCACAAAGCTCTTTGCGCCTCGAAGCTCCATGCTGAGTTCTCCTTCTTGGGAGAATTCAAGTTCGCAAATGAAGCGATATGCGGCGGTAAAAATTGACAGTAATGTCTCTTTGTCGGTCTTGTTAAGATAATCTCGAATTTGTGCAAAAAAGTGGTCGCCAATCCACTCAATGTTGACCGCGCAATGCTGGTCGAAAGCAATTCCGTTGTGAGTCATGATCCTGATGATCACTCCGAGTGGAGTCGTTACATCAGGAGTTGGTCTGTCTGGAATCTTTATACTCTCGATTTCGCGGTGAAAACGACGCAGCGTCGTATGGTTGTCTTCAGAGCTGAAATAGCTTGCTGTGGCCATATTTATTTACTCCCCGAGTCGCCATTTACACCTGAATTGAGGCGCGCAAGCACGGAGTCTCGCGCTCAATGAGACGTGGCGTAATCGCAGTCAACCCTGACGTGGCGGCGAAACCAGCAGAGCATTCGGAAAACTAGCTGTTTGCTCAGGTGGTCCGATCCGTTTCGGGAGTTCATCCCCGACTCCACCGACTCGGAATCGTCCAAAACGCCAGCAACGCCAGCAGCACGCCCGCCGCCACCGCATGCGGTGCATCCAGCGGCGCCAACTGGCTGGAAGTCAGCAGCCCCGCTGCCGCCAGCGCCGCCACGCTGCTGGCCAGCCATTGCGAGCGCCGCACCCAGCGGGCCCAGTAGCGCTGCTGCCCCGAGACGCGCGGCGGCAGTGCGGCCATCACGCGCAGGTTGAAGCCGGCGTCGTCAGGTTCGTCGCCGCGGTGCAGTTGCTCACGCAGCCGGGCGTCGAAGCCTGTGTCTTGGTCGTCGAGAGGATGTTCATTCATGGGGTGTTCTCCCAGGCCTGCAGTTGGGCGCGCAGCTTGGTCTTGGCGCGCAGCAGCTGTGTCTTGACGGTGCCCAGCGGCCAGCCCAGCACCTGGGCGGCTTCGGCGTGGCTGAGGTCGGCGCCGTAGCACAGCAGCAGCGCGTGGCGCTGGGGCTCGCTGAGCTGGCTCATGGCGCGGTCGAGGTCGATGCGCCAGTCGGCGCCGGGGGCGAAGTCGCTGTCGGCGCCGAGGTCGGGCGGGGCGTCGTCAACCCGCGGCAGGGCCGGCCGTTCGGCCGACAGTGCGGAGTAGGCCAGCCTTGTGAGCCAGGTGCGAAAGCGCGCCTCGCCGCGGAACTGCGGCAGCGCGCGCCAGGCGCGCACGAAGGCTTCCTGCGCGAGGTCGTCGGCGCGGGCCTGGTCGCCGCGGCAGACGCGGCCCAGCAGCTTGCGCAGATAGCCCTGGTGCGCCTGCACCAGCGCCGCGAAGGCCGTGCGGTCGCCGGCGACGGCGCGGGCCACCAGGCGGGCTTCGTGCTCGGCCGCCGTGGCCGCCGCTGCGGGCGCGGCCGGAACGCCGGAGGTCACGGCTGCTGCTGTTGCTGAGGCTGCTTGCGCTCTACGGCCCAGTACACCGCCAGGCCGATGCCGATGAACAGCGGCAGCAGGCCGATGCTCCACAGCCAGAGGTCGGGCGTCATCACCGCGAACATGCCCATCAGGCCGAAGCCCACGCCGATGTTGATGACGGCGGGGATGAGGATGCGGTTGGGGTTGGCCTGCGCGCGGCGGGCGTGCTGCCAGTCGCTGTCCTGCACCTCGCCCAGCAGCTCGGGCGGGATGGGCTGGCCGGCGCGCGCCAGTTCGCGGATGGTCTCGTGCCGCTGGCGCTCGCTGTGCGCCTTGCCCAGGTAGTGCGCCACGATCGCCACGATGGGGATCAGCAGCGACAGGATGGGGATCATCAGCGGGCTGACGAGGTGGAAGTTGTCGAAGAACATGGCGGCTCCGGGAAGCAACAGGTGGATGGTGCTTCCTTGGAGCGGCCGGGCGGCCGGTTTGGATTCAGCCGGCGCTAAAAAAGTTCAGCGACGTGGGCGATGCGCTATCGCGCCGCACCGAAGTTCTGGGTCCAGTAGGTACGGTAGCTGGTGTTGGCGTTGCCGGACACGCAGGCCACGCCGATGTCGCGGTATTGCGCGTTCATCAGGTTGGCGCAGTGGCCGTCGCTCTTCATCCAGCCGTCCATGACCTGGGCGATGCTGCTCTGGCCGGCGGCGATGTTCTCGCCCACGGTGCGCCAGTTGTAGCCGGCGGCGGTGGCGCGGTCGCCCACGTTGCTGCCGTTGCTGCCGGTGTGGCTGAAGAAGTTGCGCGCGACCATGTCGTCGCTGTGGCCGGCGGCGGACTGCGCCAGCGCGGCATTCCAGGTCAGCGCGGCCACCGGCGGGAACTGGCCTTGCGCACCGCAGCTGGCCCCGGCGGCCCGGCGCGCGTTGACGGCCTCCAGCATGTCGGCCTGGAAGTTGGGAATGCTGCAGGTCAGGCGCGTGCCCGGTGTGGGGGGCGGCGGTGCGGGTGTCGGGCTGGGCACGGGGCTGGGTGTCGGCGTGGGCAGGCCGGCCACAGGCGGCGGCGCGGGTGAGTCACTGCCGCCGCCCCCGCAGCCGGCCAACACAAGCAGGCCCGCCAGCACGGCCGCGGGCGCGGTGAGCGGCGCCGGGCAGGGCGCGAGGGGGCGGATGGCGGCAGGGCGGGCACTCATGAAGACAGCGTGGCACGCCGCGGCGCGGTGCTGGTTACCGGTTGCTGCCGGCTGAGAGGCGCAGCAACCTCCCGTCACACCTGAGGTACAGGATCGCGCGATGTTGCGCGCCGGGTTTCAACCGGTTCAGAGCTGCCACCACGCCGGCAGCAGCGCGCGCACCTCGGGCCGGCGAAAGCGTTGGTCCAGCAGCCAGACCCAGCCCTTGTCGTCCACCGAGCGCAGCACGCGGCCGGCGGCCTGCACGACCTTCTGCAGGCCGGGCACGAGGTCGGCGTAGCCGTGATCGGCGCCAAAAATCGTGTCCAGCTGCTCGCGGATCTGGTCTTGCAGCGGTGACACGGGCGGCAGGCCCAGCGTGGCGATGAAGGCGCCGATGAGGCGGGTGCCGGGCAGGTCCACGCCTTCGGCGAACGCACCGCCCAGCACGGCGAAGCCGATGCCGCGGCCGTCCGGCACGAAGCGGTCCAGGAAGGCGCGGCGCGCGGCGTCGCCCATGCTGCGGGCCTGGCTCCATTGCGGCAGGTCCGGGTGGCGCAGCGCCAGCCGCGCGGCGGCCTTGTCCAGGTAGTCGAAGCTGCTGAAGAACGCGAGGTAGTTGCCGGGGTGCTGCCGGTACTGCGTGGCGAGCACGTCCACCAGCGCATCCAGCGATTGCTCGCGGTGCTCGTAGCGCGTGGACAGGTTGGCCACCTGCACCGTCAGGTGCTCGGGCGGGAAAGGCGCGGGCACGTCGATCCAGGCGGTGTCGTCAGGCAGGCCAAGCAGGTCGCGCGGGTAGTCGGGCGGGCCCAGCGTGGCCGAGAACAAGGTGACGCTGCTGATCCCCTCGAAGCGCTCCTTCAGGAAGTGGCCCGGCACGATGCAGCGCACGGACAGCAGCACGTCGCGCACCTCGCCGGTGTCTATGGGCTCATCGTCTTCCAGCAGCGACAGGTTCAGCGGCGCGTCCTGCACCGCCACGCGGCCGGCCGTGCGCTGCAGGTCGCACAGCGAATGCGTGTCCAGGCGGTCCAGCAAGCGCTGCAAGCCCAGCACCTCGAAGTAGAAGTCCAGCATCGCGCCCACTTCCAGCGGGTGGTTCTGCACATGCTCGCCCAGCACGACGTTGACGCGCTGCAGCGCCTCGGCCAGCGGCTCGGGCACTTGCGGCAGTGGCTGGTAGTCCTCCACCTGGTCGCGGCCCAGCCGGGCCAGTTCGCCGGCCAGGCGGCGCAGCGCCGGCTGCAAGGCCTTGGGCGCGGCGGCCACGGCCTCGCGCACGCGGGCCAGGCTGAGGCTGACGCTGTACATGTCGCGCGCGCGGTCGATGAGGTTGTGCGCCTCGTCCACCAGCAGCGCCAGCTTCCAGCCCTGCGACTGCGACAGGCCGTAGAGCTGGCCGTAGGGGTCGAAGGCATGGTGCACGTCGCCCACCACCACGTCGGCCCAGCGCAGCAGCTCCTGGCCCAGGTAGTAGGGGCAGACGCCGTGCGTCAGCGCGATGCGGCGCTGCGCCGGCGCGTCCAGCCATTGCGCCTGCACGGCCTCGGCGCGGGCGAGGGGCAGCCGGTCGTAGAAGCCGTTGGCCAGCGGGCAGGCGTCGCCGTGGCAGGCCTTGTCGGGGTGCTCGCAGGCCTGCTCCTTGGCCACCAGCGTCAGCATGCGCAGGTGCTTGCTCGGCATGGCCTCGTGCAATGCCTGCAAGGCCTCCTGCGCCATGAAGCGGCCGGTGCCCTTGCAGGTCATGTAGCCGATCTTGTCGAACTGTTGCTGCGGCATGGCGCGCAGCAGCGGGTACAGCGTGCCCAGCGTCTTGCCGATGCCGGTGGGCGCCTGCGCCAGCAGGTGGCGGCCGTTCACGGCCACGCGGTAGACGGCCTCGGCCAGCAGGCGCTGGCCCGGCCGCAACTCACCCTTGGGGAAGGGCAGCGCGGCCAGCGCCGCGTCCCGCGCGCTGCGGTGTGCGGCCTCCTGCGCGGCCCAGGCCTCGAAGGCGCGGCAGCGCGCCTCGAACGCGGCCTGCAGCGCGGCTGCGGTGAGCTTGTCACGCAGCACCGTTTCGTTCTGCGTGTCGGCGTCCACATAGACCAGCGCCAGCTCCAGCTCTTCCAGCCCGCGGTCGGCGGCGATCAGCGCGCCATAGGTCTCCAGCTGCGCCCAGTGCAGCGCGCGGCGGTTCTCGGGGATGAGGTCGACCGGGCCGCGAATGGTCTTGATCTCCTCCAGCCGGTTCACGTCGGCCTCGTAACCGTCGGCGCGGCCGCGCACGCGCAGGTTGCCCACCTGGCCTTCCAGCGGCAGCTCGATCTCATAGCCCGGTGAGCGCCGCGCCAGCACGGCCAGCTGCATGGCCTGGCCTTCCAGCGCGGTGGCGGACGGCGTGAAGCGCCGGTCCAGGCTGCCTTCCTTGGCCGTGAACTCGCACAGGCTGCGGACGGAGACGGTGTAGGTCCAATCGGCCATCAGAAGAGAGAGAGGTTTTCTCTTGCCGGTTCCGTGACGCGTTCTTTGGCGGGCGCAGCCGGCTGCACCTCGCTGGCATGCACCAGGTTGCCGATGCGCACGCCCATCAGCCGCAGCCGCTTGTCGAACTTCACGCGCTTCAGGCACAGGCCCACCGCGTGGCGGATGTCGGCGGCGCTGCTGATCGCGGCCTTGACGGTCTGGTCGCGCGTGACGGTGATGAAGCCCTCGAAGCGCAGCTTGATGCCTACGGTCTTGCCGGCGTAGCGCTTGCGTTCCAGGTCGCGGGCCAGGCTCTCGCACAGATCATCCATGATGCTGCCCAGCAGCGCGCGATCGTGCACCGCGCTGAGGTCGCGCTCGAAGGTGGTCTCGCGGCTGATGGACACGGGTTCGCTGAACGTGACGACCGGGCGGTTGTCGCGGCCATGCGAGGCGTTGTGCAGCCACTGGCCGTAGCTGTCGCCGAACTGCTCGACGAGCCAGGCCGGCGAGGCGGCGGCGATGTCGCCCACGGTCTCCAGCCCCAGCTTGATCAACTTCTCGCTGGCCTTGGGGCCGATGCCGTTGATCTTGCGCACGCCCAGCGGCCACACGCGCGTGGGCAGGTCGTCCATGGTCAGCACGCTGATGCCGTCGGGCTTGTCCAGCTCGCTGGCGATCTTGCTGAGCAGCTTGTTGGGCGTGACGCCGATGGAGCAGGTCAGGCCCGTGGCCCGGCCCACCGAGTTCTTGATCTCGCGCGCGACGGCCTTCACGCCGCCCAGCGGGTCGTGGCCCACGGCGTCGCGCACGCCGGGCACGTCGGTCAGGTCGATGTAGATCTCGTCGATGCCGCGATCCTCGATGACCGGCGCGACCTCGGCCACGGCGGCCTTGAAGAGCCGCGAATACTTGCGGTAAGAGTCGAAGTCGGCCGGCAGCAGGATGGCGTCGGGGGCACGGAGTGCGGCCTTCATCAGGCCCATGGCCGAGAACACGCCCAGGTCGCGCGCGGCGTAGGTGGACGTGGTAACGACGCCGCGGCCGGTGTAGTCGCGCAGCTTGGAGTAGACCCAGCTGCCGTCCTCCAGCTGGCGCGGCGCATCGGCCCGCCGCCCGCCGATGACGACCGCCTGGCCCTTGAGCTGCGGATAGCGCAGCAGCTCGACGGACGCGTAGAAGGCGTCCATGTCGAGGTGGGCGATCCAGCGCTCGGGCAACTGCATGTCAGTGGCGCGCGGCCGCCCGAAGCCGCTGACGCGCCCCCGCGGGGGGCAGCGAGCGGATGCGAGCGTGGGGGCATTTCATGCCCTGGATTGTCCAGTGGAGGGATGCCAGCAGCTGGCAGCATGGTCAGAATGCGCCGGCCGCCCACTCCTTCACCGAAACCGATGCGCGTCCTGCTGTTCTGCATCTGCCTGGCACTGACCGCCTGCGCCAGCGCGCCGATGAACCCGCCGCGCAACAAGCCGGCGGCCACGCAGACGCTGCAGCGCGAGCCCAAGCCGCTGGACGCTGACACCTATGTGGCGCTGAGCTTCTCGGGCGGCGGGCTGCGCGCGGCGGCGTTTTCCTACGGCGTGCTGGAGGGCTTGCGCGGGCAGGCGTCCGCGCCGGGGCGCAACCTGCTGGACGAGGTCAGCTTCATCACCAGCGTGTCGGGCGGTTCGTTGACTGCGGCCTACTTCGGGCTGCACGGCGCCGAGGGCCTGCGCGATTTCCGCGACAAGGTGCTGCTGCGCGACGGCGAGGCCGGGCTGCGCTTCAGCCTGCTGAACCCCAACAACCTGCGCCGGCTGTTCGCCGGCGGGTTGAACGACCGCAGCGATTTCAACGACTGGCTGGAGAACGACGTCTTCAAGGGCGCCACCTTCGCCGACATGTTCAAGCGCCCGCGGCCCGTCGTGTGGATCAGCGCCAGCAACGTGCAGTACCGGCTGGCCTTCCCCTTCCACGAGCGCGCCTTCGATGCGCTGTGCAGCGACCTGGCGAGCTACCCGGTGTCCGAGGCGGTGGCGGCGTCCATGGCCGTGCCGCTGTTCTTCGCGCCGGTGGTGCTGGAGCGCTTCCCCGGCCAGTGCGAGCTGAAGACGCCGCCGGGGCTGATCGGCCGGCGTGATGACCGCGACGACCAGCACCGGCTGCGGCTGGCGCTGGGAAGGCTGTTCCGCGACAACCTGGACCCCAAGGCGGGTCGCTTCCTGAAGCTGGTGGACGGCGGGCTGACCGACAACCTGGGCCTGGTGGCCATCCTGCAGAGCCGCGTGCTGCTGAACACGCCCTACGGGCCGCTGCCCGAGAACGACGCGGCGACGATGCGGCGCATGCTGTTCGTCGTCGTGGATGCCGGGCAGGGCCCCAGCGCCGACTGGGCGCGCGAGGTGGCCGGGCCGTCGGGCGTGGATATCGCATCGGGCGCCGTTGACACGGCCATCGAGAGCACGATGCGCATGAGCTACGCGAGCTTCCTGCCCATGGTGCGCAACTGGGAGCGCGATCTGGTGACGTGGCGCTGCAGCCTCAGCGACGAGCGCAAGGCGGCGCTGCGCGCGCTGATCCCGGACTGGCGCTGCGAGGACATCAAGTTCAGCGTCACGCAGATCAGCTTCGCCGACCTGTCCGAGGCGGAAGAGCAGGCGCTGAACGGCATCCCGACACGGCTCAAGCTGCCGCCGGAGCAGATCGACCGGCTGATCGCCGCCGGCCGTGAGGCGGCAGCGGCGGATGCGACGGTCAAGCGGTTCTCAGCGGCCGTGCAGCGAGGGGAGTGATCACCACAGGCCGTGGACTTGCGGCGCGATGCGCCGCTTGTAGAGATCGGCGAGCGCGTCCATCAGCGGCGCGGGCAGCGCGGCGAGGTCGGCGGCGCTGACGTTCTCGTCCACCTGGGCCGGCGTGCGGCCGCCGGGGATGGCGGTCGTGACGGCTTCATGCATGACGATCCAGCGCAGCGCCAGCCTGGCCATGCTCACGCCTTCGGGCAGCAGCTGGCGCAACTCCTCGACGGCGGCCAGCCCCTGTTCGTAGTCCACGCCCGAGAAGGTCTCGCCCTTGTCGAAGGCCTCGCCCTGGCGGTTGAAACCGCGGTGGTCGTCGGCGGCGAACTTGCTGTCGCGCGTGAACTTGCCGCTCAACATGCCGCTGGACAGCGGCAGCCGCGCCAGCACGCCGACCTGTGCCGCTTGCGCGGCGGGCAGGAACGCCTCGGCCGGCCGCTGGCGGAACAGGTTGAAGATGATCTGCACGGACTGCACGCCGGGGAACTTGAGCGCGGCCATCGCCTCGTCGATGCGCTCGACGCTGACGCCGTAGTGACGCAGCTTGCCGGCCTTCACCAGGTCGTCCAGCGCGCCGAAGACCTCGGGCATCGTGTAGACGGCCGTGGGCGGGCAGTGCAGCTGCAGCAGCTCGATCGCGTCGGTGTCCAGGTTCTGCAGACTGCGTTCGATGAAGGGGCGCAGGTCACGGTAGCCGTCGGCCACATGCGGGTTCAGGCGGCGGCCGGCCTTGGTGGCGACGTGGAAGGCGTCGCTGGGGCGCTCCCTGCGCAGCCGGGCCAGCAGACGCTCGCTGTGGCCGTCGCCATAGACGTCGGCCGTGTCGAAGAAGTTCACGCCGCGGTCCAGCGCGCGGTGCAGCGCGGCCATCGCGGCCGTGTCGTCGGTGTCGCCCCAGGTGCCGCCGATGGCCCAGGCGCCGAAACCGATTGCAGAGACGTTCCAGCCGGTGCGGCCGAGGGGGCGGTAGATCATGTGCGGTCCCAAAACAAAACCGCGCGCCGGCAGGGCGCGCGGTGATCAAATGGTAGCGCGAACAGCAAGCCCTTGCGGGCTGTGCGTCACAACACCTCGGATGCGAAATCCGCGAGCCGCGAGCGCTCGCCGCGCGCCAGCGTCACGTGGCCGCTGTGGGCCCAGCCCTTGAAGCGGTCCACCGCGAAGGTCAGGCCCGAGCTGCCTTCGGTCAGGTAGGGCGTGTCGATCTGTGCCAGGTTGCCCAGGCAGACGATCTTGGTGCCGGGACCGGCGCGGGTGATCAAGGTCTTCATCTGCTTGGGCGTCAGGTTCTGCGCCTCGTCGATGATGACGAACTTGTTCAGGAAGGTGCGCCCGCGCATGAAGTTCAGGCTCTTGATCTTGATCTTGCTGCGCACCAGATCGTTGGTGGCCGCTCGGCCCCACTCGCCGGCCGACGAGCCGCCCTTGGCCAGCACCTCCAGGTTGTCGTCCAGCGCGCCCATCCACGGGCCCATCTTTTCTTCCTCGGTACCGGGCAGGAAGCCGATGTCCTCGCCCACCGGCACGGTCACGCGGGTGACGATGATCTCGCTGTAGCGGCGCTCATCGAACACCTGCGCCAGCGCGGCGGCCAGCGTCATCAGCGTCTTGCCGGTACCGGCCGTGCCGGTCAGCGTGATGAAGTCGCACTCCGGGTCCATCAGCAGGTTCAGCGCGAAGTTCTGCTCGCGGTTGCGCGCGGCCACACCCCAGACCGAATGCTTCTGGTGGCCGTAGTCCTTCAGCGTCTTCAGCACGGCGGTCTTGCCGGTGATCTCGGTGACCTTGGCGTACAGCGGTGTGGCGCCCGGCGCTTCCAGGTAGACCAGCTCGTTGATCAGCAGCGTGGGCACCAGCGGACCGCTGATGCGGTAGAACGTGGTGCCGCCCTGCTGCCAGCTCTCCATGGTCTTGCCATGGCGCTCCCAGAAGTCGGCCGGCAGCGCCTGCACGCCGGTGTAGAGCAGGTCCGAGTCTTCCAGCGTCTTGTCGTTGCGGTAGTCCTCGGCGGGCAGGCCCAGGGCGCGGGCCTTGATGCGCATGTTGATGTCCTTGGACACCAGCACGACTTCCCGGCCCGGGTGGCGGCCCTTCAGCGCCTGGACGACACCCAGGATCTGGTTGTCCGCCTTGCCCTGCGGCAGGCCCTGGGGGAGCGGCGTGTCGATCAGTTCGGTCTGGAAGAACAGCTTGCCTTCGGCCTCGCGGTGGCCGGTGGCCGCCAACGGCAGGCCCTTGGCCATCTCGGCGATGCTGCTGCTCTGCAAGCTGGCGGCCAACTGATCCAGCTCGCGGCTGACCTGACGCACATTGCGGGCGACCTCGGTCATGCCCTTCTTGTGCCCGTCCAGTTCCTCGAGCGTGATCATGGGCAGGAAGACGTCGTGCTCCTCGAAGCGGAACAGCGACATCGGGTCGTGCATCAGCACATTGGTGTCGAGCACGAACAGCTTGGGATCGCCGGCCGGTTTGCGCGTGCGTTTGGGCGCAGCGGCGGGTTTGGCCGGCGTCTTGCTGGCGGCCTTGACGGGCAGGCCCGGTTTGGCGCCGGCAGGGCTGGAGGCGGGGGTGGGAAGCCGCAGCACTTCGGCTGTGGGCGGCGCGGCCGGCGTCGCCGGAGTCAGCGCGGGCGCGACGCTTGGGGGTGTCGCGCGAGGTTTGCTGGGGGTCAGATTGGCCGAGTAAGCAGTGGCATCGAGGCGGCTGGCGCGTTGTGCAGGAGGCTTAGGCAGTGGCATGTACGGCGGGTCGACGACAAGTGAACCCCACGCGAACCAAGCTCCAGAAAGCAAAAAGCCGCACAGGATGAGTGCGGCTTTTTGATCTGAGACATGGATT
Organism: Roseateles asaccharophilus; assembly: GCF_031458115.1. Taxonomy (GTDB): domain Bacteria; phylum Pseudomonadota; class Gammaproteobacteria; order Burkholderiales; family Burkholderiaceae_C; genus Pelomonas; species Pelomonas asaccharophilus_A. Next base: position 795,935 of record NZ_JAVDXV010000001.1, read on the forward strand.
CGACCCGGGGCATGAGCTGATTATGCACATCCCGCGGGTGTCCGCGATGTCAGCAAACAACGCGTTGTGATGTCGCTTACGCGGCTTCCTTCTTCAGGCCCTTCACGGCCTTCAGGACTTCGTCCACATGGCCGGCGACCTTGATGCCGCGCCATTCGCCCACCAGGATGCCCGTGGGGCTGATCAGGAAGGTCGAGCGCTCGATGCCCTTGACCTTCTTGCCGTACATGATCTTGTTCTTGACCACGCCGAACATGTGGCAGAGCTTTTCTTCGGTGTCGGCGATCAGCTCGAACGGCAGTTCCAGCGCCTGCTTGAACTTGTCATGCGAGGCCATGTTGTCGCGCGAGACGCCGAACACCACGGCGCCGGCCTTCACGAAGTCCTTGTGGCGGTCGCGGAATTGCATCGCCTCGGTGGTACAACCCGGTGTGTTGTCCTTCGGGTAGAAGTACAGCACGACCGACTTGCCCAGGAAGGCGTTGCCGGTGAACTTCACGCCGCCGGTGGCTTGAGCCTCAATTTCCGGCAGGGGTTTGTTGAGCGCAGGCGTCATTGGGGGGTGCGGCAAGTTGTGCTCGCGGGGTCCCCGGTTCGTGATTGCTGTGAAACCATTCACAAAAACAATCTACGCGGGCGCCCGCAAGCAATAGCCCGTCATTATAAGGCCTCGCCCAGCCGGCTCGGCCCGAAGGTCATCCCTCGATCAGCAGCGCCGCGAGCACGTTGCGGCCTTCGCTGGCCAGCACGTTGTAAGTGCGGCAGGCGGCGGCGATGTCCATCACCTCGAAACCGATGCGCGCTTCGACCAGCCCGCGCCACAACGCCGGGTTCGGAAAGCGCAGCCGGGCGCCGCTGCCGAAGACCACCAGCTCCGGTTTCAGTGCCTTGATTGCTTCGAAATGCGCGGGTTGAAGTTCCTCGAAGCGCGAAGGCGCCCACGCATGGACCTCGCCCTTCCACGGCACCAGCACGCTGGCCGTGTGCGGCTGGCCATTGACCCAGACGCCCTGGGTGTCATGGCGGGAAATGCTGTTGCCGCCTTGCGGCTCGTCGAGCTGGAACTTCATCTGAAACAGAGGCGCAGAAAGCCGGGCGCGAGTGTCGCCCAGAACGGCATGCCGCATGCCTGGCCCCTTAAACTTCAAGGTCCTTCTTTTGCACTGCAGCAGACGCTGCGCCGGAGCCCCTTTGAAGCCCATTGCCAAGTCCAGCAAGCTCGCCAGCGTCAGCTATGACATCCGCGGCCCCGTGCTCGACAAGGCCCGGCAGATGGAGGAAGAGGGCCAGAAGATCATCAAGCTGAACATCGGCAACACGGCCGTGTTCGGCCTGACGCCGCCGGACGAGATCGTGCAGGACATGATCCGCAACCTGGGCGACGCCGGTGGCTACACCGACAGCAAGGGCCTGTTCGCGCCGCGCAAGGCGGTGGTGCACTACACGCAGCAGAAGGGCATCAAGGGTGTCACGGTGGACGACGTCTACCTGGGCAACGGTGCGTCCGAGCTGATCCAGATGTCCATCAACGCGCTGGTCAACGATGGCGACGAGATCCTGATCCCCGCGCCCGACTTTCCGCTGTACACGGCCGTCGTGGGCCTGTCCGGCGGCCGTCCGGTGCACTACCGCTGCGACGAAGGTGCCGGCTGGCTGCCCGACCTGGCCGACATCGAGGCCAAGATCACGCCGCGCACGCGCGGCATCATGGTCTGCAACCCGAACAACCCGACCGGCGCGCTGTACCCCAACGACCTGCTGCTGGGCATCATCGAGCTGGCCCGCAAGCACCAGCTGGTCATCTTCGTGGACGAGATCTACGACAAGACGCTGTACGACGGCGTCACGCACACCAGCATGGCGTCCCTTGCGGACGACGTGCTGTTCATCACCTTCAACGGCCTGTCCAAGAACTACCGCAGCTGCGGCTACCGTGCCGGCTGGATGATCGTCAGCGGCGAGAAGCGCCATGCTCGCGACTACATCGAGGGCCTGAACATGCTGGCCTCGCTGCGGCTGTGCTCCAACACGCCGGGTCAGTTGGCCATCCAGACCGCGCTGGGCGGGCACCAGAGCATCGACGACCTGGTCGCGCCCACCGGCCGGCTGTGCCGCCAGCGCGACCTGGCCTATGAGCTGTTGACGCAGATCCCGGGCGTCAGCGTCGTCAAGCCGAAGGCGGCGCTCTACATGTTCCCGCGCCTGGACCCCAAGATGTACCCCATCGCGGACGACCAGCAGTTCGCCTACGAGCTGCTGGCCGAGGAGAAAGTGCTCATCGTCCAGGGCACCGGCTTCAACTGGCCCGAGCACGACCATTTCCGCCTTGTCTTCCTGCCCAATGTGGACGACCTGCGTGAGGCCATCGGCCGCATCGAACATTTCTTGGCGGGCTATCGTCGCCGCCACTCCTCCTGATTTCCCTGTTGTCCTGAGAGCCCTGCAATGAAAGCGATCCAAGTTGGCCTGATCGGCCTCGGCACCGTCGGTGCCGGCACCTTCAACGTCTTGCAGCGCAACCAGGCCGAGATTCGCGGCCGCGCCGGCCGGGGCATCGAGATTGCGATGGTGGCCGCCCGCAACGCCGAGCGTGCCAAGGCTTACCAGGCCATCGTCGGCGACGGCGTGCCCTGCACGGGCGACGCGCAGCAGCTGGTCAACAACCCCGCCATCGACATCGTCGTGGAACTGATCGGCGGCATCGAGCCCGCTCGCACGCTGGTGCTGCAGGCGATTGCCAACGGCAAGCACGTCGTCACGGCCAACAAGGCGCTGCTGGCGCTGCATGGCAGCGAGATCTTCGCGGCCGCGCGCGAGAAGGGCGTCACCGTGGCCTTCGAGGCGGCCGTGGCCGGCGGCATCCCCATCATCAAGGCGCTGCGCGAAGGCCTGACGGCGAATCGCATCGAGTGGATCGCCGGCATCATCAACGGCACGACCAACTTCATCCTGTCGGAGATGCGCGGCAAGGGCCTGGACTTCGCCACCGTGCTGAAGGAGGCCCAGCGCCTGGGCTATGCCGAGAGCGACCCCACCTTCGACATCGAAGGCGTGGACGCCGCCCACAAGCTGACCATCATGAGCGCCATCGCGTTCGGCGTGCCGGTGCAGTTCGACAAGGCGCACGTGGAAGGCATCTCCGCGCTGCAGGCGGCCGACATCAAGTACGCCGAACAACTGGGCTACCGCATCAAGCTGCTGGGCATCACGCGCCGTCGCGAGAATGGTTTCGAGCTGCGCGTGCACCCCACGCTGATCCCGTCCACCCGCCTGATCGCCAACGTCGAAGGCGCGATGAACGCCGTCGTCGTGCAGGCCGATGCCGTCGGCACGACGCTGTACTACGGCAAGGGCGCCGGCGCCGAGCCGACCGCCTCGGCCGTCGTCGCCGACCTGGTGGACGTGACCCGCCTGGCCACGGCCGACCCCGACCACCGCGTGCCCCACCTGGCCTTCCAGCCCGACGCGATGAGCGACACGCCGGTGCTGCCCATGGCCGACGTGCACACGGCCTTCTACCTGCGCCTGGTGGTGGCAGACCAGGCCGGCGTGCTGTCGCGCATCACGACCATCCTGGCCGAGCATGACATCTCCATCGACGCCGTGCTGCAGCGTGAGTCCGCCGAGGGCGAGCGCCAGACCGACCTGATCATCCTGACGCACGACACCGCCGAAGGCCGCATGAACGAGGCGCTGGCCAAGATGCAGGGCCTGCCGACCGTCCTCGCGCCCATCGTCCGCATCCGCAAGGAAGAACTGGCGTAATGGCCCACCCCGTCCCGGCTGACGCCGGCCCCCTCAAGGGGGCGCAGCCAGTGGCCCGGCAAAGCCGGTTCCACGGCAGCCGCTTGATCAACTCGTTTGGTGCCAAGAGCTGTTTGCTCGCGGCGAATGCATCATGAAGTACATCTCAACACGCGGTGACCAGACCGAGCGCGGCTTCTCCGACATCCTGCTGGAAGGCTTGGCGCCGGACGGCGGCCTCTACCTGCCCAAGACCTACCCCAAGGTCGACGCCGCCACGCTGGCTCGCTGGCGCGGCCTGACCTATGCGGACCTCGCGTTCGAGATCCTGTCGCTGTTCATCGACGACATCCCGGCCGAGGACCTGCGCGCCATCACGCGCCGCGTCTACACCGCCGAAGTTTTTGGCACCGAGGCCATCACGCCCATCACCTGGCTGGGCGAGGGCATCGCGCTGCAAGGTCTGTCCAACGGCCCCACGCTGGCCTTCAAGGACATGGCCATGCAGCTGCTGGGCGCGCTGTTCGAGTACGAACTGGGCCGCCGCGGCGAGACGCTGAACATCCTGGGCGCCACGTCGGGCGACACCGGCAGCGCCGCCGAGTACGCGATGCGCGGCAAGAAGGGTGTCAACGTCTTCATGCTGAGCCCCAACGGCCGCATGAGCCCGTTCCAGCAGGCGCAGATGTTCAGCCTGCAGGACGCCAACATCCACAACATCGCCATCGACGGCGTGTTCGACGACGCGCAGGACATCGTCAAGGCCGTGTCCAACGACCTGGCCTTCAAGCGCGAGCACCGCATCGGCACGGTGAACTCCATCAACTGGGCGCGACTGCTGGCGCAGGTCGTCTACTACTTCGCCGGCTACTTTCAGGCGACGAAGACGAACGCCGAGAAGGTCAGCTTCACGGTGCCGTCGGGCAATTTCGGCAACGTCTGCGCGGGCCATGTGGCGCGCCAGATGGGCCTGCCCATCGCCAAGCTGGTCGTCGCGACGAACGAGAACGACGTGCTGGACGAGTTCTTCCGCACCGGCAACTACCGCCCGCGCGGCACGGCCGACACGCACGAGACGTCGAGCCCGTCCATGGACATCTCCAAGGCCAGCAACTTCGAGCGCTTCGTGTTTGACCTGCTGGGCCGCGATGGCGCGCGCGTGAAGGCGCACTTCACGGCACCGACCTTCGAGCTGTCCGCCGGTGAGCATGCCGACATCGCTGGCTTCGGCTTCACGTCCGGCCGCAGCACGCATGCCGACCGCGTGGCCACCATCCGCCGCTGCCATGCCGAGCACGGCATCGTCATCGACCCGCACACGGCCGACGGGCTGAAGGTCGCGCTGGAGAAGCACGAGCCCGGCACCACCATGCTGGTGCTGGAGACCGCGCTGCCGGCAAAGTTCGCCGCCACCATCCAGGAAGCGCTGGGCCAGGAGCCGCCGCGGCCCGCGGGCCTGGAAGGCATCGAGGACCTGCCCAAGCGGGTCATGGTGATGCCGGTGGATGTGGACCAGGTGAAGGCCTACATCCGCGCCCATGTCTGACGGCGGAAAAAAGCCCGGCCTGATCCCGCTGGACGACGCGCTGGCGTCGCTGCTGGCGCAGGTCACGCCGCTGGCTGGGGCCGAAACGCTGGTCACCTCCGAGGCGCGCGGCCGCGTGCTGGCCGTCGACCTGGTGTCGCCGGTGGACGTGCCGCCGGCCGACAACTCGGCGATGGACGGCTACGCCCTGCGCGCCGCCGACCTGGCCGCGCTGCTGCCCGTCACGCAGCGCATTCCCGCTGGCACGGTGCCCACGCCACTGCCCGCGGGTGAGGCGGCCCGCATCTTCACCGGCGCCCAGGTCCCGCCTGGCGCGGACACCGTCGTCATGCAGGAGTTCACCGAGCTGGTGGACGGCCAGGTGCGCGTGACCCAGCCCGTCACCCCCGGCGCCAATGTGCGCCTGCGTGGCGAGGATGTGCGCGCCGGTTCTATCGTGCTTCCAGCCGGCACGCGGCTGGACGCCGTCGCGCTGGGCCTGGCGGCCACCGCCGGCGCGGCGCAGCTGAGCGTCACGCGCCGCCTTCGCGTGGCCGTGTTCTCGACCGGCGACGAACTGGTCATGCCTGGCGAGCCGCTGCCACCCGGCGCCATCTACAACTCCAACCGCTTCACGCTGCGCGCGCTGCTGCAAGGCCTGGGCTGCGAGGTGGTGGACCTGGGCATCGTGCCCGACAACCTGGATGCGACGCGCGCCGCGCTGCGTGAGGCCGCTTCGCGCGCCGACGTCATCCTGACCTCCGGCGGCGTGTCGGTCGGCGAGGAAGACCATCTGCGCCCCGCCGTGCAGGCCGAGGGCCAGCTGGACCTGTGGGCCATCGCCATCAAGCCCGGCAAGCCGTTCGCGTATGGCCGCGTGGGCGAGGCGCATTTCATCGGCCTGCCGGGCAACCCGGTGTCCAGCCTGGTGACCTTCCTGGTGCTGGTGCGGCCCTTCCTGCTGAAGCTGCAGGGCGCGACGCGCGTCGCGCCGCGGGGCTACCGCATTGCCGCCGGCTTCGACTGGCCCAAGCCCGACAAGCGCCGCGAGTTCCTGCGCGTGCGGCTGGACGACGAAGGCGGCCTGGCGCTGTTCTCCAACCAGAGCAGCGGCGTGCTGACCTCGGCCTTCTGGGCCGACGGCCTGCTGGACAACCCGCCGGGCCAGGCCTTCAGCGCCGGTGACCCGGTGCGCTTCATTCCGTTCAGCGAGTTGCTCGCATGACGATCTCGGTGCGCCTGAAGTTCTTCGCGTCGCTGCGCGAGAAGCTGGGCGAGGGCGAGGCGCTGGCTCTGCCCGCCGGCTCTACCGTCGGTGCGGCGCGTGAGGCGCTGCGCGCGCGGGGCGGTGTGCATGCCGAAGCACTGGCGCCGGGCCGCGCGGTGCGCTCGGCGTTGAACCAGAAGATGTGCGCCGAATCGGCCGCGCTGGCGGACGGCGACGAGCTGGCGTTCTTTCCGCCGGTGACCGGCGGATGAAGCTGAGTCCACTGCACGGTGCGATGGCGCAGTTGGCCGTGTTGCCAACTGCGGTTCTCGCTCTTTCCGTCAAGCATGGCGAAAGGGTCTACGTGCAGGTGAACCCGTCTCAAGGCCTTGCTTTGTCGGAGAAGCGGATCATTGAGGGGCTCGTCGACCGAGCACGGCGTGCCTGCAATGACTTGAAGAGAGCTTGGGTCATCGCCGAAGCAGAAGGTCCGTTTTCGTTGAAGCCGAACCCGGAAACGTTGACCGTCAAGGCCTTGCTTGTGGCCTATGGCCTAGACGCGGAGCGCATCAAGGGTGGGAACCAGCGCGTCGCGGTAGGCAGCATGAAGTCGACAGCCGAGACCACGCTGGTCAGGGTTGAGTTGACCTGTGATGCGAATGCCTGAGGAAGGGGAGTAGCGCGATGGATGGCCTGCACTTGACGGCGGATCTCCGCGGTGTCGATCCGATGCTGTCCTTGATGCGTGATGCCGGCACGCTGGCGGCAATGTGTCGCGACGCTGTCGTCGCATCCGGCCTCAGCGGCGTCGCCGAACTCTTCCACCACTTCGGCGCTGCCGACGAGCAGAGCGGCATCACCGGCGTCGTGTTGCTGGCCGAATCTCACCTGGCCATCCACACCTGGCCCGAACTGGGTGGCGTGACGCTTGACGTCTATGTCTGCAACTACGGCGCGGACAACAGTGCCAAGGCGGAGGCGCTGATGGCAGCGATGGTGCGTGCCTTCAATGCCGAGGTGGTGAGCCACCAAAGGGTCATTCGCGGACGCTGAGACGTGACCCGCCTCCCTCCCGTAGAGCCCGGCGACACCGCCGCGGACGAACTAGAGCAGGCGGTGGCCGAGGCGCGTGCGCATCGCAGCCGCGTCGATGCCGTGGAGGGGCAGCTCCACGTGCCGAACCACATTCCCAGCAGCGAGCGCTTCGCGCATGTCTTCTTTTCGCTGCTGCTGCTGATGTACGCATCGCATGGGCTCATCCACGATGACCTCTACATTCCCGGCAAGTGGGCGCCTGGTGTGCACCTGCATGGCGTGCCGATGTGGGTGATGTGCGGCGCGATGATCAGCGCCGTTGCGAGCATGTTGTCCGTGGTCGTCGACCACTACGACACGCGCGCCAACGAGATTAGCTACCGGCGTGTTGCGATCGGCACGCAACTGCTGGGCTGGCTTCTCTTCTTCGGCGCGTTTGCTTTGGATGGCTGGGTCTATCAGCTCGCGACGCGGTAGCAGTCACTGCGCTTTGCGGTCGATGTTGAGCCTCGTCGCGGCTTCTATGCCCGCCGTGTAAGCCTCCTCGAACACCGAATATCCCGCGAGGTCGCTGTGCACGAAGACGACGCGTCCTGTTGATTCGTTCAGCGCGGCCAGCGCTGCCGAGCTGCGCAGGCCGGGTGTCGGGATACTCATTGCATGGCCGAAGCGGCACAGGTCCATGCGTTCGACCTTGGCGGACAGGTCGGGATGCGTCTGGGCGAGCTCATCGGTGACGACCTTGGCCCAGTGCTGCCAGGGCTGGCTCAACAGCGCGGCGCGCTGCGCGGCGGGCAGCGCGAAGTAGGCGGTCAGCAGCGGCGGTTGTGGCGTCGGGTCCAGCGACTGGTGGCGGGCGTCCACATAGCCCAGCGCCGTGGTGCCATAGCGCACGCTGTCCCAGGCGGCCGGCGCGCCCACGCGGTGCAGCAGCGGTTCGCGCAGCAGCACGTTGGCGGTCAGCCACGGGGCGTAGCTCAGCCTCAGCGCGCGCAGCGCGTCGGGTGGTGTCGCCAGCAACCGTGCGGCGATGAACAGCGGCGTGGCCATGACCACCGCGCGGGCCGACCAGCGCTCGGGTGCGTTGGCGGCCTCGTTCCACGCGAGCGCCTCGATGCCCTCGCGCCCCTCGGTCACGCGCAGCACGCTGCGGCCGACGTGGAGGCGGTCGCGCAGCGGTTGGGCGATGCGTTCGCTGAGCCAGCCATTGCCCTGCGGCCATGTCAGCACGGGCTCGCGCTCGGCCGTGTCGTCGCCCGGCGCGTGGAAGCCGTGGCGGCTGGCGAAGTAGTGCAGGCCGGCCCAGGCGGACACGCCGTCGGCATTGGCGCCGAAATCGTCGCGGCAGCAGTAGTCCAGGTACCAGCGCAGCCGTTCGTCGTTCAGGCCTGCGCGGTCCAGCCACGCGGCGAAGGTCTGCGCGTCCAGCGCGGCGTGGCCGGGCGTCCAGTGTGCGCGGCGCGTGGGCATCGCAAAGCCCAGCTCGCGCTGGGCCTGCGCCACCAGCGCCGCGAAGCGTCGGTACTGCTCGCGCGTGGCCGGCGCGTCGTCGGCGGGCGGCAGCAGGCCTTCGTGCCAGGCGCCGTCGAAGAACAGGCGCTCCTGCGGGCTGTGGCACAGGTGGCGCTCGTCCCAGACGGTGCGGCCCAGGTGTTGCCGCGCGACGCCCAGGTCGTGCAGCAGCTCGGCCACTTCGCGCGCGTGCTCGCCCGGCACCGGCAGGTAGTGGGCGCCCAGAGGGCAGGGCAGGCCGTTCAGCGTGTGACTTCGGCTGTTGCCGCCGGCCTGGTCTTCCAGGTCCAGCAGCGCGAAGTCGTCGACACCGCGCTGCCTCAGCGCCCGTGCGCAGGCCAGGCCCCCGATGCCGGCGCCGACGATGAGCACGCCGGTCTTCTTGATCGGGCCATCCGCCTTCGGCAGCTCGCCGCGCAACCGATGGCCGCGCTCGGGATGGGTGCCGACCCAGCCGCCTTGCAGCGGCGGCTTTTCCGGCGTGCAGCCGGCGGACAGCGCACCCAGCAGCAGGGCGCGGCGCGACAGGCGGGGCGAGGGAAGGGAGAGGGGCGGACGCAAGGGCGCGAGCCTAGCAGCGAAATCGGCAGCGTCCGGTGCGTGCATGCGCGGGCCGTGCGCCGGGCCGCTCCCAAGCCGGCCCGCATGAGGCGATGTGCATGCGGCTCGACGCCGCATGCATCGCCGTCCCCGCGGGGGACCGACCAGGCGCGCCCGCGTTCAGCGGTGCGAGCCTGGGCGAGGGGCTTGTCTGTTCAGCCGCAGGGCGCGCGCCACTCGCGCAGTTCGGCGGCCAGGACGGGATGCTTGCCGGTCTCGGCGCGTTCGATCAGCGCGGTGACATTGGCTTCGGTGACCAGCTCGTGGCCCACGCCTTGCAGCAAGGCCTGGTAGACGCTGTCGAGATCGGACGCGTCGGTGTCGGCCGGCGTGGTGGGAACGGTCTTGGCGAGGGTGGATTGCATCGGAGGCTCCTGGCATCGGCACGATGTACCGCGATCCCGGTTCCCGGCAATCGGCGTTCCTCAGTGCACCGCGCCCCACTCCTCCTCGAAGGTCTGCACCAGCACCTGGTTGGACAGCCGGTTCACGTCGGTGGGCACGCGGGCCATGTCGGGCGGAAAGGCCAGCAGCGTGGGCAGCGTCTGCGGCGTCACGAAGCGCAGGCCGGCGGGGAACTCCGTCGGCATGCGGAACGGCCGGCGCGACGCGAGGATGAAGCCCCATTCGCCGAACGACGGCACGTGCGCGTGATACGGCGTGGCGGTCAGGCCGACGGATTCGATGGTGGTCACCACGGTCCAGTAGCTGCGCCGCGCGATCAATGGCGACGTGGTCTGCACCACCGCGTAGCCGCCCGCGCTCAGGTGCTGGTCCACAAACTCGTAGAAGCTGGCCGTGTAGAGCTTGCCCAACGCGAAGTTGGACGGGTCGGGGAAGTCGATGACGATGACGTCGAAGGTCTCCGTCTGCTGCTCCAGCCAGCCAAAGGCGTCGGTGTTGATGATGCGCAGCTTGGGCGAAGACAGCGCATGGCCGTTCAGCGCGGCGAGCTTGGGCGAATCGCGGAAAAGCGTGGTCATCAGCGGGTCCAGCTCCACCAGCGTGACCTGCTCGACGCCGGGGTGGCGCAGCACCTCGCGCACGGCCATGCCGTCGCCGCCACCCAGCACCAGCACGCGCTTCGGCGCGCCATGCGCAGCCATGGCCGGCTGCACCAGTGCCTCGTGGTACCGGTACTCGTCCTTGGAGTGGAACTGCAGGTTGCCGTTCAGGAACAGCCGCGTGCCGGCGCGGCCCTCGGTGACGACGATGCGCTGGTAAGCGCTGCTCTGCTTGAAGACGATGTCCTCGCCATAGAAGCGGTCCTCGGCCCAGGTGGTCAGCCGGTCGGCGCCCAGCAGTGCGGCCATCAGCAGCCCGGTGGACAGCGCGCAGGCAGCGACCATGGAGGACCGGGCCCGCACCTCGGCGCGAAACAGCCACAGCGCCCAGATCGCGACCGCCACGTTGATCAGCCCGAACACGACGCCCGTGCGCACCAGGCCCAGGTGCGGCACCAGCACCAGCGGGAAGGCCAGCGCGACCAGCAGCGCGCCGAGGTAGTCGAAGGTCAGCACCTGCGAGACCAGGTCCTTGAGCCCGTAGCGCGCGCTGAAGTGGCGCTTCAGGATGCGCATGACCAGCGGAATCTCCAGCCCCACCAGCGTGCCCACCAGCAGCACCAGTCCGTACAGCAGCACGCGGAACGGCGTGTCCGCGCCGGGCGGCAGCAGGCTGTGCACGGCGAACAGCGCGGCCGGCATCAGCCCGCCGATGACTCCCACCAGCAGTTCCACCTGCAGGAACACGCCCACCAGTTGCCGCTCGACGAAGCGCGACAGCCAGGAGCCCAGCCCCATCGCGAACAGGTAGACGCCGATGACGGTGGAGAACTGCAGCACCGAGTCGCCCAGCAGGTAGCTGGCCAGCGCACCGGCGGCCAGCTCATAGACCAGGCCGCAGGCCGCGATGAAGAAGACGCTGACGAGCAGCAGCGCTTCGGCGGCCGAGACCCGGGAGGGAGAAGCGGTGGTGGCGTCCGTCATGCAGCTTTCAAGGCTTGGGCGGGTTCAGCGTCACCGAGAACGCCAGCTTTGTGCCGTCCGCGCTCGCCGCGATGTTGCGTACCGCGCCGCCCAGCTCGGGCAGATCGGCCAGGGGCTGGAAGCCGCTGCCGGCTTTGCCGTCCCAGCGTAGGAACAGGTGGCCGCGTGCCATGATGAAAGAACCGTCGGGCAGGCTGACGAAGTACTGCGGGCGGTTGGCCGGCTTGTCGCCTTCGGGCAGCGGCGGGGTTTCGATCAACACCTGCGGCTTGGCGTCGCCGGGGCCCTGGGCGGCAATGATCCAGCGGTTGGCGTCGGTCTGGTCGACGAAGAGCGCGCGCTTGCCGTCCGCCGTGCGGCCCAGCGACCGGCCAGGCTTGGTGGTCAGCAGCGTCTGCTGGCCGGTCGTGCGGGAGATGAGCACGGCCTTGTGGTCGTTGCGCTGCGGCACGTCGTCGACGACGAAGGCCGCGATCAGGTCCGGGTTGATCCATGCGTGGTAGCCGATGCGCTTGGTGGGCACGACCGGCGCGACGGGCTTGCCGTCCCAGCCGAAGCGCCACAGCGACGGCTCGTTCATCTCGATGCCGTAGGCCGGGTCGGCGGTGATGACGCGGATGGCCGAGAAGCCGCTGCCGTCGGCCAGCGGCGTGGGCGAGTAGAGCTTTTCGGTGGTGTCGGTGACGGCGGCGGTCTTGCCGCTGAGCAGGTCGTGGCGGTAGATGTTGTTGGTATCGCCGCGGGTCGCCGCGTAAACCACCGCGTTGCCGTCCGGCGTGAAGGCCGGCTGGAAGTGGCTGCCCTTGCCCGGCGTGATGTTGCGGGCCTCGGTGATCGTGCCGGCCTTGACGTCGAGCCTGGCGACGAAGACGGCCACGTCAGGCGGCGCGTCGGCCGCAAACACGGGGAGGGCGACGGTCAGGAGCAGGGCCTGGGTGAGGCCGCGGAAGGAGAAGCTCATGGCTTGCCTTTGCAGTCGTTCAGCGGACCGCGAGTGTCGGCTAGAACGAAGTGGGTAAGGGCAGCGCCTTGCTCCAGTAGAAGATGTCCCAGCCGGCGCGCAGGCCGCCGGTGGTGAACGGGTCGGTGGCGATCAGCGCCTCGACGGCGGCCTTGTCTGGCGCACGCACCACCCACAGCGCGCCCACCGGCGTGGCTTCGGGCGACTCGCGCAGCGAGCCGGCCACGCGCAGCGCGTCGCCCTGTGCCGCCACCCATTGCAGGTGCGCCTGCAGCAACTGCTGGCGCAGGTCGCCCGCGCCGGGCCTGTCGTGGAAGCGGATCGCGAACAGCGTCCAGTCTTCGTGGGCGTTGCCGGTCAGCGTGGCGAAGTCCAGTTCAGCCATGGATCGCCGCAGCGACGATGTTGCCGATGGAGATGCACATGGCCCCGACCACGATGGCCAGTGCCAGGTTCTTGTGCTCGACCAGTTCCTCCCACAGCTTGTAGGGGGTGATCTTGTCCACGATGATGAAGCACACCCAGAAGATGACGACGCCGATGACGGCATACATCGTCGTGCCGAGGATGACTTCGGGCTTGAGCCAGTCGAGGGTCATGGTGCGAACTCCTTGGGGGTCGTCTTATTTGTGGCTGCCGCCACCGCTGCTGTAGCCGCCGTAGCTGCCGCCACTGGGGATGTAGACGCCGCTGCCGCTGGAACGCGTGCGGCATTGGCGGTATTCGTTGCTGTTCTCGCCGAAGCTGTTCTTGTACTGCTGGCAGTCGTCGCTGGAGCAGGCGCGCAGCAGCGTGCCCAGGATGACCATCAGGAACAGACCCACGACGATGTAGACCAGCAGCTTGCCGCCGCTGTTCTTGAACGCGGAGGCGTCGCGCGAGAAGGTCGCTGCCGGCGCGCTGAGGCCGAAGGCCTTCTGCACGTCGGCGGCCGGCAGCGTGCGCCCGGCGCTCCAGGTGACCTCCGGGCCCTGCTGTTCGCGGCTGAGCAGGTACTGGCCGTCGCGGCTGGCATAGTCGGTCACGCGCACGCGGTCGTCCAGCCGCACGGGCCAGTAGAACTCGCCCAGCACATAGGTGTTCTTGGCCTGGTAGGTCCAGCGCTCGGCGTAGGCGCGGCTCTGCCAGGTGGCGCTGCCGCGTTGCGTGCTGGGCGCGCCGGTCAGCGTGCGAACGAGGCTCCAGCCCTCCTGCGTGTCGACGAGGAAGGCGAAGCCGGCCAGGCGGTTGAACAGCAGGTACTCGCGCCAGAAGCTCTGTTCGTCCTCGGCGTCTTCCGGGATGTCGCAGCGCTCCTGGTAGCCGACGACCTGCCAGGCCTGCGCCTTCTCGCCGTCGATCGCCAGCGTGCCGGTGCGGCCCAGCGGGATCAGCGGCGGGTTCTCGGGCGACTGCGCGGTAAAGCCCAGCGCCTTGGCGTCGCCCTCGGGCAGATCGACGACGGCATGGCATTGCGCGCAGACCATGCTCCTGGTCTGCGACAGCTTGGGCTCCAGCGGCGAGCCGCAACTGGGGCAGGCAATGCTGCGGCCCTTGAACTTGGCCTCGGCGACGGACTCGCCCTCGGCCGTGCTGCGCAGGCCTTGCAGCGCCAGGTCGGCCAGTTGCACGCCCCGGCCTATGGACCAGACCGGCGGGCCGTCCTCGCGGTACTCCAGCGAACCGACCTCGTCGCGCTCGTTGCGCAGCTCGACGACGCGGCCCGTGCGCGGCACGCGCGGCAGCTCGCCCTCGGCGGCGCGCACGGCGGCCTCGACGACGGCGGCGACCTGCCAGCGCTGGCCGCCCAGCGTCAGCGGCAGGCCGACCTGAGGATCGGCCGGCGGCGCTTCGGTCAGCGGGGCTTCGAGGCTGAGGACGAACTGGCCGTTGTCCTCGCTGAGCCATGCCACGCGAGGGGTGTCGCCTGCGTCGAACAGCAGATGCCATTCGTTCCAGTTGCCCAGCTCCGAGCCGCGCTGCACGCGGCCCACGACGGCAAAGCCGCTGCCCGCAAAGCGCCCGGTGGCGCCCAGCTGCAGCGGCGAATAGTCTTCAAAGATCTCGGCGCTCTGGCCGATGCGCTCCAGCACGTCGCCGTCGCGCACCAGCGTGCTGCGGCAGAAGCCGCAGACGGCCGTGCTGGACGCTGCGCTGGCGAACTCGACCGGTGCCCCGCAGTTGGGGCACGAGGCACGCCACCGCCGTTGGGCGGCTGGCGCCTGATCAGCCAAGTTTCTTCAGCAGGTCAGCCTTCTTCGCGGCGAATTCCTCGTCGGTCAGGATGCCCTTGGCCTTGAGGTCGCCGAGCTTTTCCAGCAGCGCAACGATGTCGTCGGGCTTGCTGGCCGCCGGGGCGGGTGCTGCGGCGCCCACGCCGGCCAGGCCCTGGCCCAGCGTCTGCGCCAGCGTCTGGCCCAGCGCCACACCGGCACCCAGGCCGATGGCTTCGCCGGCAATGCCGCTGCCGCCATTGGCCGCACCCTTGGCCATCTCGGGCAGCGCCTGCGCGGCTTGGTACTGCATGAACTGGCCCATGTTCTGGCCAATGATGCCCATGCCGATGCGCTGGTCCAGGATCTTCTGCAGCTCCTCGGGCAGCGACACGTTCTGCATCGTCACCGAGATCAGCTCCAGACCCAGCGACGCGAACGACGGTGCGGTGGCTTCCTTCAGCGCGGCGGCGAACTCGACCTGGTTGGCGGCCAGGTCCAGGAAGGGCGTTCCGCTGCCGGCCACGGCGTCGCTGATGTGCTGCAGCATCAGGCCGCGCAGCTGGCCTTCCAGGTCGGCCACCGTGTAGCGCTCGCGCGTGCCCGAGATCTGGCTGTGGAAGACCTTGGGATCGGCGATGCGGTAGGCGTAGTTGCCGAAGGCGCGCAGGCGCACGGCGCCGAAGTCCTTGTCGCGGATGGCCACCGGCTGGCTGGTGCCCCAGCGCTGGTCGATCTGCTGGCGCGTGCTGAAGAAGTAGACATCGCTCTTGAAGGGCGATTCGAACAGCTTGTCCCAGTTCTTCAGATAGGTCAGCACCGGCAGCGTCTGCGTCGTCAGCTTGTGCGTGCCGGGGCCGAACACGTCGGCCACCTGGCCTTCATTGACGAAGACGGCGACTTGCGATTCGCGCACGACGAGCTGGCCGCCGTTCTGGATTTCCATGCCGGCCATCGGGAAGCGCCACGACAGCGTGCCGTCGCTGTCTTCCGTCCACTGGATGACGTCGATGAACTGTTTCTTGATGAAATCCATCAGAGCCATGTGTTGGTCTCGCTTGTGGTTCTTGAACAGAAATGGCGTCCAGTATGGGGCCACGGCGTGGCGGCATTTGCCCCAAACAGGTGAATCTCACCGCCGGCCGGGGCGAGAATCCGTGCCATGGCGAGAGTGTGCATCCAGACGCAGGACTTTGACCTGAGCCGCGAGGCCGCAGCCCTTCGAGCAGGGGATGGCGGCGTGGGCGCGGTGGCTGTTTTCGTGGGCACCGTGCGCGAGATCGGCAGCGGCGCGGCCGTCAGCCAGATGGAGCTGGAGCACTACCCCGGCATGACCGAGACGGCCATCGAGGCGATGGTGGACGAGGCGCTGGCGCGCTTCAACATCCGCGCCGCCAAGGTCATCCACCGTGTGGGGCTGCTGCAGGCGGGCGACCAGATCGTGGCGGTGCTGGTCAGCAGCGCCCACCGAGGCCAGGCCTTCCAGGCCTGCGAGTTCCTGATGGACTACCTGAAGACGCAGGCGCCGTTCTGGAAGAAGGAATACACGGCCGACGGCGCCCAGTGGGTGGATGCCCGCGTGGCCGACGACGAGGCGCTGGCGCGCTGGGGCATTGCTGTCGGGAACGCCGTGTGAACGCAGCGGCCGTGGCCCTGGGGGCGGCGTTGGGCGCCTTGGTGCGCTGGCAGGCCGGCATGCTGTTCAACGCACGCTGGGCGGGTTTCCCGCTGGGCACGCTGCTGGTCAATCTGGTCGGCGGGCTGCTGGTGGGCATCGCGCTGGAGTGGTTCGGCCGCCAGCCGAACGAGTTGCTGAAACTTTTGCTGGTCACCGGCTTCCTGGGCGGGCTGACGACGTTCTCGGCGTTCTCCGGCGAGTCGCTGGCCTTGCTGCGCCACGGGGATTTCGCCATGGCGGCTGCCCACACGCTGGCGCATGTGCTGGGAGCGCTTTTTGCCGCGTGGCTGGGCATGAGACTGGTGCAGACGCTGTTTTGACGGCTTGAAAAGCGGCGCCCGGCGCCCACTTGGCTTCGCAACCGGAGGATTCCATGCGTGCCGACAAGTTGACCACCCGTTTCCAGGAAGCCCTGGGCGAAGCACAGAGCCTTGCCCTGGGCCGCGACAACCCCTACATCGAGCCTGTCCATGTGCTGGCGGCCATGCTGGCCCAGGATGACGGCCCGCGGGCGCTGCTGGAGCGTGCGGGCATCAATGCCGCCGGCCTGAAGACGGCGCTGGACGGGCTGATGGCCGGCCTGCCGCAGGTCAGCGGCGCGGGCCAGACTGTGCAGGCCAGCCGCGACCTGGTCAGCCTGCTGCAGGCGGCCGAGAAGGAAGCCACCAAGCGCGGTGACCAGTTCATCGCCAGCGAGATGTTCCTGCTGGCGCTGGCCGACGCCAAGACCGACCTGGCCGGCGTCGTGCGCGGCCATGGTCTGACGCGCAAGGCGCTGGAGGCCGCCATCCAGGCCGTGCGAGGCGGTCAGAACGTGGATTCGGCCGATGCCGAAGGCCAGCGCGAGGCGCTGAAGAAATACACGCTGGACCTGACCGAGCGCGCCCGCCTGGGCAAGCTGGACCCGGTCATCGGCCGCGACGAGGAGATCCGCCGCGCCATCCAGGTGCTGCAGCGCCGCAGCAAGAACAACCCGGTGCTGATCGGCGAGCCGGGTGTGGGCAAGACGGCCATCGTCGAAGGCCTGGCGCAGCGCATCGTCAACGGCGAGGTGCCCGACAGCCTGAAGAACAAGCGCGTGCTGGTGCTCGACATGGCGCTGCTGCTGGCCGGCGCCAAGTACCGCGGCGACTTCGAGGAGCGCCTGAAGGGCGTGCTGAAGGAAGTGAGCCAGGACGCCGGCCAGACCATCCTGTTCATCGACGAGATTCACACCATGGTGGGCGCCGGCAAGGCCGAGGGCGCCATCGACGCCGGCAACATGCTCAAGCCCGCGCTGGCGCGCGGTGAGCTGCACTGCATCGGCGCGACGACGCTGGACGAATACCGCAAGTACGTCGAGAAGGACGCCGCGCTGGAGCGCCGTTTCCAGAAGGTGCTGGTCGACGAGCCCAGCGTGGAGGCCACCATCGCCATCCTGCGCGGGCTGCAGGAAAAGTACGAGGTGCACCATGGCGTGGAGATCACCGACCCCGCCATCGTCGCCGCGGCCGAGCTGAGCCACCGCTACATCACCGACCGTTTCCTGCCCGACAAGGCCATCGACCTCATCGACGAGGCCGCGGCCAAGATCAAGATCGAGATCGACTCCAAGCCCGAGGCGATGGACCGCCTCGACCGCCGCATGATCCAGCTCAAGATCGAGCGCGAGGCCGTGCGCAAGGAGAAGGACGAGGGCTCGCAGAAGCGCTTTGCGCTGATCGAGGAAGAGCTGCTGAAGCTGCAGCGCGAGTACGACGATCTGGAAGAGATCTGGACCGCCGAGAAGGCGCAGGCCCAGGGCTCGGCGCACGTGAAGGAAGAGATTGACCGCATCCGCCAGCAGATCGAGGAGTTCAAGCGCAAGGGCGACTTCAACAAGGTCGCCGAGCTGCAGTACGGCCGCCTGCCCGAGCTGGAGAAGCAGCTGCACGACGCGCAAGCCAAGGAAGCCGGCAAGAAAGCGGGCGACGCCACCCGCCCGCAGCTGCTGCGCACGCTGGTGGGCGCCGAGGAGATTGCCGAGGTCGTGGCCCGCGCCACAGGGATCCCGGTCTCCAAGCTGATGCAGGGCGAGCGCGAGAAGCTGCTGCAGATGGAAGCCAAGCTGCACGAGCGCGTGGTGGGCCAGGACGAAGCCATCCAGGCCGTGTCCGATGCGATCCGCCGCTCACGCGCCGGGTTGTCCGACCCCAACCGGCCGCTGGGCAGCTTCCTGTTCCTGGGCCCCACCGGCGTCGGCAAGACCGAGCTGTGCAAGGCGCTGGCCGGCTTCCTGTTCGACAGCGAAGACCACATGGTGCGCATCGACATGAGCGAGTTCATGGAGAAGCACTCGGTCAGCCGCCTGATCGGCGCGCCTCCGGGCTACGTCGGCTACGAGGAAGGGGGCACGTTGACCGAAGCCGTGCGCCGCAAACCCTACTCGGTGCTGCTGCTGGACGAGGTCGAGAAAGCGCACCCTGACGTCTTCAACGTGCTGCTGCAGGTGCTGGACGATGGCCGCCTGACCGACGGCCAGGGCCGAACGGTGGACTTCAAGAACACCGTCATCGTGATGACGTCCAACCTCGGCTCGCAGCACATCATGGCGCTGTCCGACCAGGGCGACGACGTCATCCGCGAGGCGGTGTGGAGTGAGGTCAAGAGCCACTTCCGGCCCGAGTTCCTGAATCGCATCGACGAGACCGTCATCTTCCACGCGCTGGGTGCCGCGCACATCAAGTCCATCGCGAAGATCCAGCTGCGCCAGCTGGAAGCGCGGCTGGACAAGATGGAGATGAAGCTGGACGTGTCCGACGCGGCGTTGGACGAGATCGCCAAGGTCGGCTTCGACCCGGTGTTCGGCGCCCGGCCGCTCAAGCGCGCCATCCAGCAGCGCGTGGAGAACCCGCTGTCCAGGCTCATCCTGCAGGGCAAGTTCGGCCCGAAGGATGTGATCCCGGTGGATGTGGACGGCGGGGAGTTCTCGTTCGGGCGGGTGGTGCACTGACCGGCAACGCGCGGCGGCGACTTCACATCGTCGTCGCCGCGTCCTGGGCGTTGCCCAGCTCCACCCGGTTGCGGCCTGCTTCCTTGGCGCGGTAGAGCGCTGCGTCGGCGCGCCGGAATGCCCGGTGTGTGGCGGCGCCCGGTGGCACCAGCGTCACGCCAAAACTCGCGGTGATGCCGAAGCGGCCCTTGGGATCCACGGTGCCCGCCGCGAGTGCCGCGCGCAGCTTGTCGGCCAGCGCGGCCGGCTCGTCGATGTGGCGGCAGCGGCAGACGATGAGGAACTCCTCGCCGCCCCAGCGGCCGACGACGTCGGCGTTGCGCAGGTTGGCCGACACGATGGCGGCCACGCGGCGCAGCACCTCGTCACCGGCCGCGTGGCCCCAACGGTCGTTGATGTGCTTGAAGTAGTCGATGTCCAGCAGCACCAGGCCCAGCGTCTCGGCCTGGGCTTCCAGGTCGTCCAGTGCCGTCTCCAGGCCGCGGCGGTTCAGCACGCCGGTCAGCTCGTCGATGGTGGCGAGGCGGCGCAACTGGTCCTGCTCCACACGCAGCTGGCGCGTGCGCGCGGTCAGCGCATCGATCTCGCGTTGCTGGCGGCGGTCGCGCTGCCGCAGTTCTTGCCAGCGCCACATGGCCAGCACGCTGGCGCCCAGCAGCCACAGGCACAGGATGCCCAGGTAGACGCGGTCGCGGCTGATCCATTCGCCCTTCAGCGTGAGGCTGCGCAGCACCAGGTCCTGCGGGTGGCCGCTGAGGTCGGCCGGCAGGTCCACGGTGAACGAGGTCACGTTCTCCAGGCTGGGGCGGTTGTACTCGCGCGCCAGGTCGAACTGCTGCATCCACCACTCGGGCACGGTCAGCTCGGCCATCTCGATGTCCACCGGTTTGGCCACGTCGCGCTGGCGCAGGTTCACCGACTGCATGCGGGCGCTGTTGCCATCCTCGGGCTTGGAGAAGCGCGCGTCGAAGTTGCGCAGCGCCACGCGCACGAAGGGCGAGCTGCCCTTGTAGCGCAGCTCCATGTGGAGGGTGTCGAAGTGGCTGAGGTCCAGGCCGTGGCCCTTCTCGGCGTCGCCCAGCATGAAGGTCAGGCCGCAGCCCTGGCGGCCGTCGATGCCGCGGTAGTGGCAGCGCCAATGCCGCCGGTCGACATCGACCCAGCGCACCGGTGGTTCGTCCTGGCCTTCAACGGCCTGCTGGGCGCCGACCAGGAAGAAGTTGCTGGCCACGCCCGGCCGGGTCAGTTCCATCGTGCGCGGCGGGAGCCAGGACTGGCCCAGCAGCATCGCCACGGTGAGGGCGATGCCGGCGGCAAGGAAGCCGGGGTTGCTGGGCGCGGGCCGCATCGATCGGGGGGTGTTTTTCAGCCAAGCTGCACTGTAGTGGCGCCCGTGCGGGCCATCACCATGAGATGGCGGACTTCGTGGCGGATTGCCGCCCGCGTCACCAGCGCGAGCGGTGGTCTTCGGTCACGCCCAGCAGGGCTTGCACGTCGCGCCGCGCTGCGGCCGTGTCGGCACGCACCCAGCCGGAGAACGTGCCCACGGGCTGCACATAGTGGCTGGCGGCGAAGCCCAGGTTGCGGCTGTCCTGGCGCAGGCCTTCGGGCGTGAAGGTCAGGTCAAGCAGGCCGTCGTCGGTGTGCACGCGCCAGGGCTGCAGCGGCTGGGCGGCGTCGAACTCGAACCGCGCCGTGCCCAGCGCGATGGGGTGGCCGTCCAGCCAGAGTAGGTTCTCCTGGTCGCCGAAATAGCCTTGTTGCAGGTTGAAGCCCACCCCCGGGCCGTGCGCGCTGGCCCAGCGCCAGGCGGTGTTGCGGGCCAGCAGGCCGTTGGAGGCGTCCACCGCCGCGAACGCGCCGTCCAGCAGAAAGCGCCGCCCGCCGGCCTCCGCCCAGCCCTGGACGGGCAGCGCGGTCGTCTTCTGCGTGGCGTGCGCCAGGCCGCCGGCGATGGGGCCGATGGCCAACAGCGGCGGCGCCATGTCGGCCAGTTCCAGCCGCGCATGCAGGCGCAATGCCCGGGTGTCGACCTGCAGCTCCAGGCTGTCGTCGGGCTGGTGTTGCAGGCTGAGGCGGGCGGCGGGGCCGCGAAACCAGGCGTGGGCGCCGGCCAGCGGCTCGTCCGACACTCGGGCCTGCAGCCCGGGCAGGCCGTCCTGGTGCCAGTCTGCCCGCAGCCGGCGCTCGCCGCGGTCGAACAGATAGGCGAAGGCCGTGGCCGTCCAGCCCAGGTCCACGATGGCGACGCCGATGAACACCTCGTTATTGCCCAGCCCCACGTACTGCCAGCGCTTGTGGTGCAGCCGGCGCCACAGCCAGCCCGGGCTGTGCTTCAGCGTCGCCCAGTCGATGCGGGCGATGCGGCCGGCATGGCGGCCGTGGGCAGGCAGTCCGTCGACGACGACGGCGGAGGGTGCGGGTGTCATGCGTTGTGGTGTTGCCGGCGCCATTGCAGCGGCGCAAGGCCCGTCCACTGCCGGAAGGCGCGCGTGAAGGCGCTTTGTTCGGAATAGCCCAGCAACAAGGCCACCTCGGCCAGCTCCAGTTGCGGGTCGCGCAGATAGGCCTCGGCGAGCTGGCGGCGCGTGTCGGACAGCAGGGCCTGGAAGCTGTGGCCCTGCTCGGCCAGGCGGCGCTGCAGGCTGCGGGGGCTCATCTGCAGGTTGGCGGCGAGGTCGGCCAGTGATGTGTGGCCGCTGCGGATCTGCCCCACCAAAGCCTGGCGCCAAAGGACCACCGGCCCCGAGACGGCGGCCACCTGCTGCAGCAGCCGCTCGGCCTGCGCATCCAGCAGCGCCAGCAGGTCGGCGTCGGCGCCGCGCAGCGGCAGGGCCAGGTCTTGTGCGGCCAGCAGCAGCCGCGTGCCGGGCTGGTCAAAGCGCACCGGCGCGCCGAAGAAGTCCGTGTACGGACGCAGGTCCGGCGGCTGCGGGTTGACGAAGTCCACCGCCAGCGGCCGCAGCGGCCGGCCGGTCATGTCGCGGGTCAGTTGCACGAGGCTGGCGATGGCGGTTTCATCCACCAACGCACCGGGCCGGCCGCGCTCCACGCCCCATTCGATGCTGAGGCCTTGCACGGTCGGGCGCACGCGCGCCAGGTTCACGTCGTAAACCGCGCGGTGATGCCGCTCCAGCCGCTGCAGCGCGTCACCCAACGTGCCGCAGGCCAGCGCGGCAAAGCCCACGACGCCGAAATGGCGCGGCGCGATGCCCCGCGCCAACCGCAGCGGGAAGGTGGCGCGCGGGCCGGGGTCCAGGTCGCGCGCGTGCGCCAGCAGCGCCTGCCAGCGCTTCAGCGCGACGAAGTCCTCGTCGGCGGCGGGCGGCGTGCCCAGCGCGTCGGCAAGGCCCAGCGCGGCCATGTGCTCGAAGAGCAGGCGCACATAGCTGGCGGCGACGCGGGTCTCGTCCATGGTCGCGGCATCATCCCGCAGCGCGTGATGCGTCTCGGTGCGGGATCACCCCAGCGCGTGGCGTGATCCGTCAAAAACCAGGGGTTTGCCGTCAAGAAGCGGCGCGCGTTTCGGATCAACATCGCGGCCATGGACTGGCTGCTCGACCTCTACCAACGCCACTTCGACTGGCGCGACCTCACGCTGGTCATCCTGTCGCCCGTGTTCGGCGTCTTCATCGCGATGGAGGCCTGGCGCTTTCGCAAGACCGGCGTGTTCGACTTCCGCGACACCTTCGACAGCCTGAACAGCGGCGGCAGCTACCTGGTGGCCGACCTGCTGCTGCTGGCCGTGCTGGTGCTGCCGGCGATGGGCTGGGTGTACGACCACCGGCTGTTCACGATCGACGTGACCGTGTGGCGCTTCATCGGCCTGTTCCTGTTCGTCGAGTTGCTGTACTACGGGTTCCACCGCGCCAGCCACCGCATCCGCTGGTTCTGGTGCGCGCATGTCGTGCACCACGGTTCGGAGAAGATGAATTTCGGCACCGCGCTGCGGCAGAGCTGGTTCTACCCCATCGCCGGCAACTGGCTGTTCTACCTGCCGGCGGTGTGGCTGGGCTTCGAGCCGCGCTGGGTGCTGTTCGCGCTGTCGCTGAACCTGGGTTATCAGTTCTTCGTGCACACCACCTGGGTGGACAAGATGCCGGCGTGGTTCGAGTTCATCTTCAACACGCCGTCGCACCACCGCGCCCACCATGGTCGCAATCCGCAGTACATCGACCGCAACTTCGGCGGCATGCTCATCGTCTTCGACCGCCTGTTCGGCACCTTCGAGCCCGAGCGCGAGCCGGTGGACTACGGGCTGGAGCATCCGTTCCCGACGCACAACCTGTTCTGGCTGAATGCGCATGAGTGGCGGGCGATGTTCCGCGACATGGCCGCCGAGAAGACCTGGGCTTTGCGTCTGGCCCACTTTTGGAAGCCGCCGGAGTGGCGGCGGCATTCCAACGGGTTCAGGGAGTGATCAAGGCTTGAGATGCTCGGCCAGGAAGGCTTCCATGCGCTGTGCGTGATCCACGCGGTTCTTCAGGTAGTACAAGCCGTGCCCTTCATCGCGGTAACTCACCCAGACCGGTTCGTTACCCGCGTCGCGCATCGCCTTTCGCAGGCGCTCGCCGTGGGCCAGGGGCACGCGCCAGTCCATCTCGCCATACACCAGCATCACGGGTGCCTTGATCCTTGCCGCCTGTTTCACCGGTGACTGGGCTTCGATCATCGCGGCTTCCCGGCTCGCGTCTCCCACCATCACGGGCAGGCTGTGCCGGCGCACTTCGGGGCCGATGTCGTCGGCCAGCCACGCCGAGCCCTGCAGGTACAGCGCCAGGTCGGCCGGCGCGAAGCCCGCGATCCCGCAGCGATAGAGCGCCGGGTCGTTCGCCAGGCCCATCAGGGTGCTGTAGCCGCCATAGCTGTCGCCGACTATGCAGGCCTTGTCGCTGGCAATGCCTTCCTTCTGCGCCCAGCGCAGTGCGTCGGCCACGTCGTGCTGCATGGCCTGCCCCCACTGTCGGAAACCCGCCTCGAAGTGGGCCTTGCCGTACCCCGTGCTGCCACGCATCTCGGGCTCGATGACCACATAGCCCCGTGACGCGAGGAACTGCGGCATGGCATGCCAGCCCCAGGCGTTGCCGCGCAGCCAGGGACCGCCGTGCACCAGCACGACGGCGGGGCGCGGTCCGGTGGCTGCATTGGGCCGCGTTACCCAGACCGGCAACTCGCGACCGTCGCGCGCACGTATACGTTGCAGGCTCATGCCGGCCATCTGCTCGGGAATCACGCCGTTCATCACGGCGCCGACAGGTCGCCAGGGCTTCTCGCCATCGGCCGGCCGGGCTTGGTAGAGATACAGCTTGCCGGGATCCTGGTCGCTGTAGGAGCGTACGACAGCCACCATGTCGGGTGCGCCGCAGCGGCGGCAGTCGACGCGATTGACTCGGCCGGGGAAGATCTGGTCCACCCGATCCTGGAAGGCTTTCATCGCAGGGTCGAGCCAGTGCGTCGTCTCGCCATCGACGACGAAACGCAGGCCCAGCAGTTGACCTTCGCTCTGCACCAGTCCGCCGTCGAAGTCGAAGCCCGGCGTCCTGATGATGAACCGGTCCTCCGGCTTGCCGAGCTTGAAGTCGTAGCGCGACAGCCAGTAATAGCCCTCGGGGCCTTCCGCGCGCGTCACGTAAAGGCTGCCCGCATCGTCGACGCCTTCAATGTAGAAGGGAACCGACAGCGAGTCGCTCTCGTAGAGCTGAAGCCACTGTCTGCTGCCGGGCGCGCGCCAGTAGGCCGCACTCTTGTTCTGGTGGTGCGTGACGGCCACTCGCAACTCGCCCTGGCTGTCGGCGAGCCATCCGACCGCGTGCGGTGGCGCATCGAGCTGATCCGGCCTGCGCGTCGAGCCGACGCGGGTGTCAAGCCACAGCGGCGTCGTCGATGTCTCATCGTTCCAGGCAAGCATCAGGATGCGATCGTTCGCCTGGCCAGCGACCGGGGCCGGCACGCGCAGCACGCTGTGATGGCCCGACCACAGCCGCCGGATTGAACTGCCATCGCTATTGGCCGCGTACAGCGCGGCCGGCGAGCCGTACCGATCCGGACCGTCGTCGGCGCGGAAGACGCTGAAGGCCAGCCGGTCGTCGCCCATCCAGTGCACGCGGCGGATGTCGCCATCGGGGAAATACGCAATGCGCCGCGCCTGGCTGCCTTGCGACAGGTCAAGCACCGCGAGCCCCACGCGGTCTGCTCCCTGATTGGACAGCAGCGCCAGCTTGCGGCCGGACGGCGACAGCACGACGTCGCCCATATCGGCGTTCTTGAAGAAGGTCTGGATCGGCTGCGCGGTTGCGGCGCACCCGGTCATCCACAGTGCTGCGGCGAGCGAGGCGGCGCGTATCAGTTGATGGAAGGTCATGGTCATCCGGCGTTCAAGGCTTGAGGTGCCTGGCCAGGAAGGCTTCCATGCGCTTGGCGAAATCCACGCGGTTCTTCACGTTGCCGAAGCCGTGGCCTTCGCCGGCATAGGTCACCCACACCGGGTCGTTGCCGGCATCACGCAGCGCCTTGCGCATGCGGTCGCCGTGCGCCATCGGCACGCGTCGGTCGCCCTCGTTGAAGGCCAGCATCACCGGCGCCTTGATGCGAGCGGCCTGCTTGACGGGTGAGTTCGCCGCCAGCATCGCGGCGTCCTTGACGGGGTCGCCGACCGACTCTGGGATGGTGTAGCGCCGGCCCGTGGCGCTGATGTCGTCGCTGACCCACCAGGAGCCGGCGGCGTACAGGTCCAGGTCGGTCACGGCCAGCCATGCGACGCCGCAGCGGTAGAGGCCTGGGTCGCGCACCAGGCCCATCAGCGTGCTGTAGCCGCCGTAGCTGGCGCCGGCGATGCAGGCCTTGTCGCTGGCGATGCCTTGCTTCTGCGCCCACTTCAGCGCGTCGGTCACGTCGTCCTGCATGGCCTGGCCCCACTGCTTGAAACTCGCGCGGAAATGCGCGTCGCCGTAGCCGGTGCTGCCGCGGAACTCCGGCTCGATGACGACGTAGCCGCGCGACGCGAGGAATTGCGCGTCCGCCTCCCACGCCCAGCTGCTGCCGCGCACCCACGGGCCGCCATGCACCAGCACGACGGCGGGCAGCGCGGCCTTGGCATCGGCCGGTCGCGTGATCCACACCGGCAGCTCCAGCCCGTCGCGGGCCTGGATGCGCTGCAGTTCGACGGTAGCCATCTGCTGAGGATTCACGCCTTCGCGCACGGCGCCCATGTCCATCCAGGCCTTCTCGCCTGCGCCTGGCTTGGCCTGGAACAGGTAGAAGCGGCCCGGGTCGCGGTCACTGAAGCTGCGCACCAGCGCCACCATGTCGGGGCCGCCGCAGCGTCGGCAGCTGATGAGGTTGGCGTTGCCCGGGAACAGCCGGTCCACACGGTCCTGGAAGGCCTTCATCGCCGGATCGAACCAGGCGATCGTGGGCGCATCCACCAGCAGGTGCACGCCCAGCACGCGGCCGCTGGTCTCGTCGATGACGAGGCCGCCGTCGAAGTCGAAGCCGGGCGTCGCAACCAGGGGCTTGTCCTGGGGCTTGCCAGTGGTGAAGTCGTAGCGCTTGAGCGTGGCCTGGCCGGCGGCGCCCTCATGCACGCTGACGTACAGACCACCGGCATCGTCGACCGCCTCGATGTTGAAAGGAGCCGACATCAGGTCGCTGTCGAACAACGGTGTCCAGGTCTTGCTGCCCGGCGCGCGCCACAGCGCGGCCTGGCGGCCATCGCGGCGGGTGAATGCCACACGGGCCTCGCCGCGGCTGTCGGCCAGCCAGCCCACGGTGCCCACGGGTTCGTTGAAGTTGACGTTGCGCGTCGTGCCCATGCGCGTGTTGAGCCATTTGAGGGCTTCGGTGTCGTTGTCGGCGCCGGGCGAGAACTCGGCCAGCAAGACCTCGTCGTTGCTGCCGCCAGCTGGCAGGCGCGGCACCTTGAGCAACCGGTGGTGCCAGTCCAGCAGCCGGTTGTCGCTGTTGCCGTCGCTGATGACTGGCTTCCACTGCCGGCGCACCAGCTGGCGGAACTTGCTGCCGTCGGCGTTCACGGCGAACAAGCCCGGCGCGCCGCTGTAGCGGGCACTGCCGTCGAACAAGTCCACGACGCCATAGACCAGCCGCTCGTCATCCACCCAGCGAACGTCGTGCACGTCGCCGTCGTTGAAGCGGGCCACTGCGTTGAGCTTGCCACCCTTGTCCAGGTCCATGACGACCAGCGCGACGCGGTCCGTGCCGCGCGAGGTCGTGAACGCCAGCTTGCGGCCGGACGGCGACAGCACGACATCCAGTAACTCGGCGTCCTTGTAGAACAGCTCGGCAGGCGGCGGTGCGGCGACGGCGGTGCCGGAAAGGACGGTCAGCGCCAGCACGGCACAACGGAGCAGGTGGGTTATGTCTCTTGTCGTTGTTCAGGGTTGCAGATGCTTGGCCAGGAACGCGGCCATGCGTTCAGCGAAGTCCACACGGTTCTTGATGATGCTGAAGCCGTGGCCCTCACCGGGGTAGGTCACCCACTCGGGCGGATTGCCCGCCTCGGTCAAGGCGTCGCGCATGCGCTTGCCATGGGCCAGCGGCACGCGCAGGTCTTGTTCGCCGAAGGCCAGCAGCACCGGGGCCTTCACACGGGCGGCCTGGCGAACCGGGGAGTTGGCGATGATCATGGCGGCGTCTTTCTCAAGGTCGCCGATGCTCTCGGGCAGACGGTGCCGGCGCGATTCATCACTCGTGTCGTCGTTGACCCACCAGGAGCCCTTGAGTAGCAGCTCGAGGTCGGTCACGGCGACCCAGGCCACGCCGCAGCGGTAGAGGTCGGGATCCTTGATGAGCCCCATCAGCGTGCTGTAGCCGCCATAGCTGCCGCCGGCGATGCAGGCCTTGTCGCTGGCCAGGCCTTCCTTCTGCGCCCACTTCAGCGCGTCGGCCACGTCGTCCTGCATGGCCTGGCCCCATTGCTTGAAGCCCGCGCGGTAGTGCGCGCTGCCGTAGCCCGTGCTGCCGCGGAACTCGGGCTCGATGACCACGAAGCCGCGTGACGCGAGGAACTGTGCCTGCCCATTCCAGCGCCAGCTGCTGCCGCGCACCCAGGGCCCGCCATGCACCAGCACGACGGCGGGGAGTGCCCCCGTGGCGTTGGCGGGCCGCGTGACCCACACAGGCAGGTCACGACCGTCGCGCGCGGTGATGCGGCGGAATTCCAGCAGCGCCATCTCCGACGGCTTCACGTCGTCGCGCACACGGCCCACGGCGCGCCACGGCTTCTCGCCTTGCGGCGGCTGGGCCCGATAGAGCCACACCTGGCCCGGGTCGCGGTCACTGTGGCTGCGCACCACGGCCACCATGTCCGGTGCGCCGCAGCGGCGGCAGTTGATGCGATTGATGCGGCCGGGGAACTGTGCGTCCGCTTCGTCCTGCAAGGCCTTCATGGCCGGGTGAAGCCAGACGGTGGTCTCGCCATCGATGAGGACGCGCACGCCCAGCGCCTGGTCGTCGCCGTCATCGATCAGCGCGCCGCTGAAGTCGAAGCCCGGCGTGACGACCAGCGGCTTGGGGTGGGGCGCGCGGCGGTCGAAGTCGTAGCGGCTCAGCACCTGCTCGCCGGCCTTGCCGCTGGCATGCGTGACGTAGAGCTGGCCGGCGTTGTCCACGCCTCTCGGCGTGAAAGGCGAGTTGAAGGGGCCAGCCTCGAACAGCGGCTGCCAGTCGCTGCTGCCAGGCCCCCGCCACAGGGCACCCACGCGGCCTTCCCGGCGCGTCAGGGCCACCCGCAGTTCACCGCGGCCGTCGGTCAGCCAGCCCACGGTGTCGTCGGGCACCTTGATGTCCAGTGAGCGCGTGCGGCCGGTGCGCGTGTTCAGCCACAGCGGCGTCTGCAGACGTCTTTCATTCGTCTCCACGTGGGCGACCAGGATCTCTTCATTGGCCGAACCGGCCATGAGCCGGGGCACGCGCAGCAGCACGTGGTTCCAGTCCAGCATGCGCTTTCTGCCGCTATCACCATAGGTCACGTTGGGCCGGTTCATGCGCAGCACCAGTTGCCGCGGTTCGCTGCCATCGGCATTGATGGCGAACAGACCCGGCGCGCCATTCGGGCGGCCGCTGCCTTCGGAGAAATCGACCACGCTGAACAACAGGCGCGTGTCGTTGACCCAGTGCACCCGCGATACGTCGCCGTCGTTGAACTGGGCCACGCGACGCACCTGGCCGGTGTTCAGGTCGAACACCGCCAGCCCGACCCGGGTGCCGCCGCGCGCGGTAAGGAACGCGAGCTGGCGGCCAGTGGGCGACAGCACGGCTTCAAGCAGGTCGGGATCCCGGAAAAAGGTCTCCGTTGGCGGTGGCGCCGCTGCAGCCGGCCGCGCGAGCAGTAGCAGGCCCACCAGCGCGGCGGCCCAACGATGAAGGCGGTTCAATGGTCTCTCCCTCGCCACTACGTCGGCGGCCCGCGCAGCATAGGGCAGGGCGTACGTAGGCTGGCTGCACGCCTTGGCAATCCTCACCACCGGCGCGCAGGGGCGGGCCTGCGGGACAATGCCGGGCCATGACTGCTGCTTCCCCCGACGACGCGCCCGTCGTCATCATCGGCGCCGGCCTTGCCGGTCTCACCGTGGCCTTGCACCTGGCCGACAGCGTGCCCGTCGTCGTGCTGGCCAAGCGCGACCTGACCGAGGCGGCCACCGCGTGGGCACAGGGCGGCATCGTGGGCGTGCTGGGCAGCGACGACTCCATCGACAGCCATGTGCGCGACACGCAGGACGCCGGCGCCGGCCTCGTCGACGAGGGCACGGCCCGCTTCATCGCCGAGCGCAGTGCCGCCGCGGTGGGCTGGCTGGTGGAGCAGGGCGTGCCCTTCACGCCCGACGACACCGGCCCCATGGGCCTGCACCTGACGCGCGAAGGCGGCCACGCGGTGCGTCGCATCGCGCACGCGGCCGACGCGACCGGCAAGGCCATCCACGACCAGCTGCTGGCCGTCGCGCGCCGTCACCCCAACATCCGGCTGCTGGAGCGCTGGATGGCGCTGGACCTGATCACCTCGCGCCATGTGCAGCGCGACGAGGTGCCGCGCGTCTACGGCGTCTATGCGCTGGACATCGACAGCCAGCGCGTCGAGACGCTGGCGGCGCGCGCGGTGGTGCTGGCCACCGGTGGCGCCGGCAAGGTCTACCGCTACACGACCAACCCCGACACGTCGACCGGCGACGGCATCGCGATGGCCTGGCGCGCCGGCTGCCGCGTCGCGAACATGGAGTTCATCCAGTTCCACCCGACCTGCCTGTACCACCCGCAGGAGCGCAGTTTCCTCATCACCGAGGCGCTGCGTGGCGAGGGCGGGCACCTGAAGCTGCCCGACGGCACGCGCTTCATGGCCGCGCACGACGAACGCATGGAGCTGGCGCCGCGCGACATCGTGGCCCGCGCGATCGACTTCGAGATGAAGAAGCACGGTCTGGACTACGTGCTGCTGGACGCCACGCACCTGGGCGAAGCCTTCCTCATCGAGCACTTCCCGACCATCCATGCGCGCTGCCTGAAGCTGGGCATCGACATCGCGAAGCAGCCGATTCCCGTCGTGCCGGCCGTGCACTTCACCTGCGGCGGCGCGGTGACCGACCTGGCCGGCCGCTGCGACCTGCCGGGGCTGTACGCGGTGGGCGAGACCGGCTACACGGGCCTGCACGGCGCCAACCGGCTGGCCAGCAACTCGCTGCTGGAGTGCGTGGTGCTGGGCCAGACCTGTGCGGCCGACATCCTCAGCCACGAGCCCCAATCCCCCGCACCGCTGCCGGCCTGGGACGAGAGCCAGGTCGAGAACGCCGACGAGCAGGTCGTCATCGCGCACAACTGGGACGAGCTGCGCCTGCTGATGTGGAACTACGTCGGCATCGTGCGAACCACCAAGCGGCTGGAGCGGGCGCTGCACCGCATCGAGCTGCTGCGCGGCGAGATCGACGACTACTACGGCAGCTTCCGCGTCAGCCGCGACCTGCTGGAGTTGCGCAACCTGGTGGATTGCGCGGAGCTGATCGTCAAGTCGGCACTGCTGCGCCACGAGAGCCGCGGCCTGCACTACAGCCGCGACTACCCGCAGACGCTGCCGGTCAGCTTCCCGACGGTGCTGATCAGCGAACGGCGTCGCCGTTAGCCGCCAGTCGGTATTGGGCCCAGCTGCAGCTGCACGCCGAAGCCTGCGGGCAGCGTCAGCAGCTGCAGCCCGCCGCCGTGGGCGCGAGCCACGATGTCGGCCAGCATCAGGCCCAGACCCATCTGGCCCTCGTACTGCTCGGCGGTGATGGCGCGCTGCAGCGCCGCCACATGCTCGGGCGTGGCGCCCTGTCCGTCGTCCACCAGCTGCACGCAGTTCGGGCCGCTCACCGCCACGTGCAGCGTGCGCGCGCCGTGGCGCAGCGCGTTGTCCACGAGGTTGATCAGCGCCGCCGCCAGCAGGTCGGCGTCGGCGTGCACTTCGGCCGGCTGCGATGCTTCGATGTTCAGGCCCTCCAGCGGCAGCCGCGCCAGCAGCGCACCGACGTCGACGACGGTTGGCTGCAGGTCGACGCCACTCCTGAACAGCGTAAGCAGTGCGGTCACGACGCGGCGCAACCTGCCGGTGGCCTGACGCACGCGCAGCAGGCGCGCCTGCAGAGGTTCGGGCGCCTCGCGCAGCGCGACGGCGAGTTGCGCGTCCATGCCGGCCAGCGGAGTCCGCAGCGCATGGGCAGCGTGCGCCGTGAAGGCGCGTTCGTTGGCCATGCGGCGCTGCAGGCGCCGACCGAGGTCGTCGATGGCGTCGTGGATGGGCGCGATCTCCGCCCGCGTGGCGGCCGGCAGCGCGGCGTCGGGCGTCAGCGGGTCGTGCCGGCGCAGCGCGTCGGAGAAGTCGTTCAGCGGCTGCAGCTCCCGGCGCAGCCGCACGCGCAGCAGGCCCAGTCCCACGAGGCCGACGAGCAGCGCGGTGCAGGCGCTGGCCAGGCCCACGGCGGCCATGGTCTCCTGCCGCTCCTCGGCCGTCTGGGCCACGTAGAGCATGGCGTTGCCGAGCGGACGCCCGTAGCTATGCCAGCCATTCGTCGTGCGGGCGGGGCCGGACAACGGACTCGCGTGGAAGGGCTGCTCGGGCGCGAGCGCGGAACGGGCGCTCAGCCGACCTTTCTCATCGACCAGCTGCCACGCGAAATGCTGGGTCGGCGTGCCCGTCGTGACGACGCGCGGCCCCGTGCCCACAGGCAGCGGACCGACGTCCAGCACGGCGGCGAGCAGGTCGGCCGAGTCCTGCAGGGTTTCGTCGAGCAGCT
This sequence comes from Roseateles asaccharophilus, assembly GCF_031458115.1. Lineage (GTDB taxonomy): Bacteria > Pseudomonadota > Gammaproteobacteria > Burkholderiales > Burkholderiaceae_C > Pelomonas > Pelomonas asaccharophilus_A. Next base: position 828,622 of record NZ_JAVDXV010000001.1, read on the forward strand.
CCTCCACCTCGGCCCGCACAGCCAGCCAGACCAGGGTGGTGCCGACAAGCGCCCACAGCAGCCCGAGGATCAGCACGAAGCGGGACAAGCGCCCGCGGATGGAGGGCAGAGCGGTCGCTGCTGTCATGCGGCAGCCAGGATGCGGTAGCCCAGCCCGCGCTGGGTCTCGATGAGGTCGCGGCCCAGCTTGCGGCGCAGGCTGGACACGTGCACCTCCAGCGCATTGCTGGCGATCTCGGCCTCGCCGCCCAGCACGATGAGTTCGAGCTCGCGCTTGCCAACGATGCGCCCGCGGCGCTGCATCAGTGCCTCCAGCAGCGCCCACTCGCGGGCTGTCAGGTCTACGCGCTGGCCGGCGAGGCTGGCCTGCTTGGCCGACAGGTCCAGCTCGACCAGGCCCACGGTGACCACCGAGCCGCTGGCACCGGCGCGGCGACGCGCGATGACGCGCAACCGGGCGCCGAGTTCCTCGGGCTCGAAGGGCTTGACGAGGTAGTCGTCGGCGCCGCTGTCCAGCCCCTCGATGCGGTCCCGCAGCAGGTCCCGCGCCGTCAGCACCACCACCGGCGTGGCGATGCCGCGGCGCCGCAGCGAACGCACCCAGTCCACGCCCGAGCCGTCGGGCAGCTGCCAGTCCACCAGCAGCGCGTCGAAGGGATCGCGCTCCAGCGCCCGGGCCGCGCCCAGCTCGCGCACCCAGTCCACGATGTGGTCCTCGGCCTGCAGGAAGTCACGCAGTCCTTCTCCCAGCACGTCGTCGTCTTCAAGCAGCAGCAGGCGCATGTCCGTCCCAACCCCTCACGCGGTCGCTGAACGCTAGCACGCGTCCAGCTTCAGCCTGTCTTCAGGTCGGCCGGGCTCAATGCCGGCCCATGCTCGTTGTCTCCCCATCGCTGTCGCATCTGCCGGCCAGGCGTTCCTGGCGTCTTGAGTCACTGGGCACCTGGCTGTCGTTGGGCGTGCTGCTGCTGTGGGACGCCAGCGGGCTGGACCTGCGCTTCGCCCGCTATTGGGGTGATGCCGGCGGATTCGCCTGGCGGGAGCACTGGCTCACCGCCGGCGTGCTGCACGAGGGCGGCCGCGCGCTGGCCTGGGTCGTCGTCGCGCTGCTGGTGGTGAATGTGGTCCGGCCGCTGTGGCGGCTGCAGAGCCGGCGGGAGCGAGTCTGGTGGCTGGCGGTGACGCTGGCCTGCGTCGCCCTCATCGCTCTGCTCAAGCGCGCCAGCACCACCAGCTGCCCGTGGGACCTGACCGAGTTCGGCGGCGTGGCCCGCCATCTGTCGCATTGGCGGCTGGGCGTGGCCGATGGCGGCGGCGGGCATTGCTTCCCGTCCGGTCACGCCAGTGCGGCGTTCGCGTTCCTCGGCGGCTACTTCGCGCTGCGGCGCGCCTATCCGCGCCAGGCCCGGGCCTGGCTGGCGGGTGTGCTGCTGGCCGGTGCGCTGTTCGGCGGCGCCCAACTGGCGCGCGGCGCCCACTTTCCCAGCCACACCTTGTGGACGGCCTGGATCTGCTGGGCCGTCACGTGGCTGGCCTGGGGCGTGTCGACCGGGCCGGCACGCCCTGACGTGACGCGGGCGCTGACCGACGCGCGGCGCCGCCTGCCGGACTGGCTGCGCCCTCAGGCTTCGCAGCCGTTGACCCAGGCCTGGCTGGCCGCCCTGTGGATGGGCCTGCTGGCCAACTGGCCGCTGTGGCTGAAGCTGCACGGCATGGCCGAAGTGCGGCCGCTGTTCATCGTCGCCTTCGCCGGCATGGTGACGGCGGCGACCGGTGCGGTGCTCAGCGTGCTGGCCTGGCCGCGGCTCATCAGGGGCGTGCTGCCCGTGCTGTTGCTGGCGTCAGGCGCGCTGGCTCATTTCATCGGCAGCTACGGCATCGTGTTCGATGCAGCCATGGTCACCAACCTGCTGCAGACCGACTGGCACGAGACGCGCGACCTGCTGAGCTGGCGGCTGCTGCTCAGCGTCGCGCTGCTGGGTGGCCTGCCCAGCTGGTGGCTGCTGCGCCGCCCCGCCGCGCCACCGCAGGCGCTGCGCCGCCAACTGGCCCACAACGTGGCGGCCTTCGCGCTGGCCGTCGTCGTGATGGCGGTGCTGGCGCTGGGCGTCTTTGCCGACCTGTCGTCGACGATGCGCAACGACAAGACTCTGCGCTACCGGGTCACGCCGCTGAACGCGGTCTATTCGCTGGGCAGCGCCGCGCTGCGCGCACAGGCCGGTCCCGTGGGGCCGCCGGCCGTCATCGGCGCCGATGCCCACCTGCTGCCGCGCGCCCCGGGGGCCAAGCCGCCGCTGCTGTTGCTGGTGGTGGGCGAGACGGCGCGGGCGATGAACTTCAGCCTCAACGGCTATGCGCGGCCCACCAATCCGGCGCTGGCGCGGCTGCCCGTCGTCAGCCTGCGAGATGTCACCTCCTGCGGCACGGCCACCGCGGCCTCGCTGCCATGCATGTTCTCGCCGCTGGGCCGCGAGGCCTTTGGCGCGCAGAAGCAGCCGCAGGAGAACCTGCTGGACGTGCTGCAGCGCGCCGGCCTCGCCGTGCTGTGGCTGGACAACCAGTCGGGCTGCAAGGGCCTGTGCGACCGCGTGCCGAACGCGTTCACCCGCCAGTTGCCCGCAGGCGCCGTGCCGCTGCCGGCTGGGCTGTGCGATGGCGACGAATGCCAGGACGAGGCACTGCTGCACGAGTTGGACCGGCGCGTGGCCGCGCTGGACCCGATGCGGCTGCAGCGCGGCCTGGTGCTGGTCATGCACCAGATGGGCAGCCATGGCCCGGCCTATTTCAAGCGTTCGCCGCCAGACCTGAAGCCTTTCCAGCCCGAATGCCGCAGCAACGCGCTGCAGCAGTGCGCGCGCGAGGCGGTCGTCAACGGCTACGACAACTCCATCGTCAGCACCGACCGCCTGCTGGCCCACGCCGTCAGCTGGCTGCAGACGCAACGGGGCTTCGACCCGGGCCTGCTCTATGTGTCCGACCATGGCGAGTCGCTGGGCGAGAACGGGCTGTACCTGCATGGCATGCCGTACGCATTCGCGCCTCGAGAGCAGACTCACGTGCCCATGGTCCTGTGGTTGCCCGAGCAGGGCGACCTGGCCGCATCGCTGAAGCCGGGCTGCCTGGGTGGCCTGCGCGACCGGCCCACATCGCACGACCAGCTGTTCCACACGGTGATGGGCTGGGTGGGCGCGCGGGCCGACGTCTACCAGCCCGCGCGCGACTTGCTTGCGGGCTGCCGCGCCTGATCAGGTGTCGCCGCCGGCGTCCGTGTCGCCCGCCGCGGGCCGTCCGCGCTTGGGCGCCGGGCTGCTGGCCGGCTTGATGCCGCGCCGCGCCAGCGCCTCGCGCAGCAGGTACTCGATCTGCGCGTTGGCCGAGCGCAGTTCCTGCGCGGCGAGGCGCTCGATCTGTTCCCACAGCGCCGGGTCCAGCCGCAGCGCGAAGTTCTTCTTGTCGGGACTGGCCATCAGCTGTGTCTTTTTCAGCGGCCCGCGATGCGGCCCTGCAGAGACCGGATCAGCTCGCGAGGCTCGTGGCTGCCCAGGCGCAGGCGGCGGCCATCGCGCAGCGCGAGCCGCACGGCCTGCGTGCCGCTGGCGTTGTAGAGCATGCCGTCGCTGGCGAAGCGTATGCCCCAGCCCTCGATCCAGCGTGACCGCGCGGGTTCAACGGCGACGATGTCGTCCAGATCGACCTGCCAGCGCGGCCAGGGCAGCCAGCCGAAGCGCCAGACCAGACGGTCGCCATGCACCTCGGTCACCATGCGGCCAAAGACCAGCACCAGCAACGCCGGCAATGCCGCCAGCATCCAGAGCCCCTGGCCTCGCGCCGGGCTCGCGGACAGCGCGATGCCCACGCCGACGCTCACCGGCAGCAGCACGGCCAGCAGCGGCCACATCAGCTGCGACTCGCGCCAGACCAGGTCGGTGCTGCGCGAGCCGTGCCGCACCGGCGGCGGCGAGGCGACCGCCGGCAGGCGGTTGAAGCGCCGCATCAGCGCCAGCAGCCACACCGCGAAAGCCAGCCCCTGGGCCACGGCGCCCGCCGTCCAGACCTCGGGGGGCACCTGCGGCCAGTGGGGCTGGGCGCGCTGCAGCTCCCGATAGTGCAGGCCGGCGAACAGCGCCAGCAGGCCCAAGCCCAGCACCGCCAGCCGCCCGCCCATGTCGGTCAGCGTCTGCTCGCGGTGCGCGGGTGCCAGCCAGTGGTCGCGGTAGGGCAGGTTGACCAGGCCCGGCGCGCGCCGCGCCAGCAGCAGGGCGCCGTAGGTGGCCATCCACGGGCAGAGCAGGGCCACGACCAGCATCACGGCCATGTGCTGATCGCGCGGCAGGGCCTTGTGCGGCGCGCCGACGAGGTCGGGCATCAGCGGCCAGGTGCTGACGAGGAAGACCAGCAGCGCCAGCCAGGCGAGATTGAAGACGAGGCGCATGGCCAGACCCTCAGGTGTAGAGCGTGCCGGCGTTGACGATGGGCTGCGTGTCCTTGTCGGAGCACAGCACCACCAGCAGGTTGGACACCATGGCGGCCTTGCGCTCGTCGTCCAGCTCGACGATGCGGCGCTCTGACAGGCCCTTCAGCGCCTCTTCCACCATGCTGACGGCGCCCTGCACGATCTTCTTGCGCGCGCTGATGATGGCCTCGGCCTGCTGGCGGCGCAGCATCACCTGGGCGATCTCGGGGGCATAGGCCAGGTGGGTGATCTTGGCGTCCACCACGCGCACGCCGGCCTCGCTGAAGCGCGCCTGCAGTTCCTGCACCAGGGCGGCGCCGACCTCGTCCTGCCCGGCGCGCAGCGTGGTCTCGTCGGCATCCAGGTCTTCGCCGTCGTCATAGGCGTACTGCGAGGCCAGGTGGCGCATCGCGGCCTCGGCCTGCGTGCCGACATAGGCTTCGAAGTCGTCCACCTCGAACACCGCGCGCGCGCTGTCTTCCACGCGCCAGACGATGGCCGCGCTGATCTCGATGGGGTTGCCGCGCTTGTCGTTGACCTTGATGGTGGGCGCGTTCAGGTTGCGCGCGCGCAGCGACAGGCGGCGCTTGCCGGCCAGCGGGTTGGCCCAGCGCAGCCCCTCGCTGCGGTCGGTGCCGATGTAGCGGCCGAACAGCGTCAGGATGCGCGCTTCGTTGGGCTGTTGCATGTAGAGGCCGGCCAGACAAAACAGGCTGATGGCCACGATGACCAGGCCTACCAGCACCATGACTGGCTTGGTCTGCAGGGACAGAAGCAGGGCAACGCCGAGCGCCACGCCGGTGAGGCAGAGAGGGATCGCGGTGTAGCCGCTCGCCGTCTTTGCGGCTTTCTCTGCAGCGCGGTGGGTTTCCGAAGATGGCATCGTGATGTCTCCCGTAAAAGTGATATCACTTTAATTGCAACTTTCCGTTTTGCCAAGCGGAGATGCGGACGCAAAAAAAGCCCGCGTGATGCGGGCTTCCTGAGGCTGGGCGGCAGCGGCCTATTTGCGCGTACGCAGCGCCGTGCGCGCCTGCACGAAGTTGAACGCATAGCTGACCGCCTCGATGATGGCGTTGTCGATCTCCAGGCGCTCGTGCTCGGTCAGGTAGAAGCTGAAGTCCACCTCGTGGCGGATGTAGCGCGGCGGCAGGCGGTTCAGCGCCACGCAGGCCACGTCGCACAGCAGGTCGTTGCTGTCGGCGATGTCCGGGAAGTCCTTGGACGCGTCCATCACCGCGCCGAAGACTTCGCGCTCGTGGTGGTTGTAGAGGGAGCTGAAATCGGCGGGCATGGCGGGCCTCGTGATGGCTGTCGACGATTCCCGATTTATAGCGCCATCAGGCGGCGCCGATACCCGGTGTCATGCCTGAAGCGGCCTTCTTGCGCGCGGCCGTGAAATCCAGCATGCGGTTGATGCAGAGCTGTGCCTTCACGCGGGTGGGTTCGTCCACATGGATCTGCGGCTCGCCGCTCTCCAGGCATTCCACCAGATTGGCCAGGCCGTTCATCGCCATCCAGGGGCAGTGCGCGCAGCTCTTGCAGGTGGCGCTGTTGCCAGCGGTGGGCGCCTCGATCAGCGTCTTGCCCGGCGCCAGCTGGCGCATGCGGTGCAGGATGCCGTTGTCGGTCGCAACGATGTATTCCTGCGCGGTGCCGTCCACAACCGCCTTGATCAGCGCCGACGTGGAGCCCACCACATGCGCCATGTCGACCACACTCTTGGGCGACTCGGGGTGCACGAGGATCTGCGCGTTCGGGTGCTGCTCGCGCAGCAGCTCCAGCTCCAGCCCCTTGAACTCGTCGTGCACGATGCAGGCGCCGTTCCACATCAGCATGTCGGCGCCGGTCTGCTCCTGGATGTAGCGGCCCAGATGGCGGTCGGGCGCCCACAGGATCTTCTGGCCCTTGGCGTGCAGGTCGGACACGATCTCCAGCGCGCAGGAGCTGGTCACCATCCAGTCGGCGCGCGCCTTCACGGCGGCGCTGGTGTTGGCGTAGACGACGACCTGGCGATCCGGGTGCGCGTCGCAGAAGGCGGCGAAGTCGTCGGCCGGGCAGCCCAGGTCCAGCGAGCAGGTGGCGTCCAGGTCGGGCATCAGCACGCGCTTCTCGGGGCTGAGGATCTTGGCCGTCTCGCCCATGAAGCGCACGCCGGCGACGACCAGCGTCTGCGCGGCGTGGTCGCGGCCGAAGCGGGCCATCTCCAGCGAGTCGGACACGATGCCGCCGGTCTCCAGCGCCAGGTCCTGCAGCACGCCGTCGACGTAGTAGTGCGCCACCAGCACGGCGTTGTGTTTCTTCAACAAGGCCTTGGCGCGTTCGGCCAGCGCGGTGCGCTGCACCGGCGTCAGCGGCGCGGGCTGCTTGGCCCAGGCGTGGGCGGTGGAGCAGGTGCCGGAAGCGTCCTGCTTGGTGTAGTCGAACAGCTGGGTGTCCATGAGGAAATCAGTCTCGTGATTGATGCAGCCTCGCCCGGGCTCCCTAAACTGGCCGGATGGCGAGAGGAGCCGATTGTCCGCCCGACAGGGCCCAGGCTGGTGGCGGTGCGGCAATACCCGTGCGGCGGTGGCTGGCCGCGTTGCTGCTGGCCTGCAGTGGGGTGGGCGCGGCCAGGGCCGATGAGCCGCCGGCGCTGCGCTTCATCGTGGGCCAGGACTGGGCCTGGCCCTATCTGGAACTGCGCGACGGCCGGCCCGTGGGCGGCCTGGCCTTCGACCTGATGGAGCGCGTGGCCCGCGCGGCCGATGCGCGGGCGGCGTATCTGGTGCTGCCGCCCAAGCGCACGCAGCCGGCGCTGCATGCGGGTGAAGCCGACCTGATGTGCATGATGAGCCCCAAATGGGTGGCCGAGCGCATGGCGCCCGAGCGCGTCGGCCCGCCGCTGGTGGTGCTGGAGGACGTGCTGGCCGTGCTGCCCGGCAAGGCGGCCGCCAGCCCGCTGGACCTGCGCGCGCAGCGCGGCCTGCGCGTGGGCACCGTGCTGGGCTACCACTATCACGAGCTGGGTCCGCTGTTCGACGCGGGCCAATTGCTGCGCGACGACGCGTCCACGCAGCAAGCCGTGCTCGACAAGCTGGCCCGCGGCCGCACGCAGGCCGCGGTGGTGGACCGGCTGGTGCTGGCCCAGTACAACCGCGGCCGGCCGGCGGCCGAAGCCTTGCGGGCGTCGCAAGTGGTCAGCCAGACGGTGACGCACTGCCTGCTGGGCGGCCGCACCCAGTTGCCGGCAGCCCGGTTGCACCAGGCGTTGCGCGTGGTGGCAGAGCGGGCCGAACTGGCCCGCCTGCTGCAGCGCTATCGGTAAGGCTCAGGGCAGGCGCATCGTGTCGCGCTCGCTGACCCGCACGGTGTTGATGGGCTCGGCGGCGAAGCGATAGGTCACGCTGAGGATCTTGCGCGCGCCCGGTGCCGGGTCGAAGCCGAACAGCTCATTGCGCACCTGGATGTCCAGCTTGTCGCCGCGCACCTGGCCGCGCACGATGTGGGTCACATCCACCCAGCGGCCGTCGCCGCCGTAGCTGGCGCTCTCGATGACCAGGCCACCCTGGCCCGGGCGGGCCGGGCCCCAGGCGCCTTGCGGGCGTTCGTCGCGGCCCCAGTCGCCACGGCCCCAGCCGACGAACTGGTTGCCGTCGATGACGGCGTACTCGCGGTACTCGAAGCTGCGCTGCTGGCCGCCACGGTCGCGTGCGGTGATGCGCAGCCGCTTGGTCTGGCCCGGGTCGGGGTCGATGCCGCCGAAGGCGTCGTTGTCCAGGCGGAAGCGCTGGTCGCGCCGCGCCAGGTCGCGCAGGCGGTCGGTCACGTCCACCTCACGCCGGCCGGTGCCGTAGGTGGCGTAGAGGATGGTGAACTCGCCATCGTCGCGGCGGTCGCCGCCCTGCCAGTTGCCCTGGCCGCCGCCGCCGCCCCAGTTGCCGCCGCGCCAGCCGATGAACTGGTGCCCGTCCACCCAGTCGCGCTCGCGGTACTCGAACTGCCGCTCATGGCCCTGCCGGTCGCGCGCGAAGATGCGCAGTGACTTCTGCCGGCCCGGCTCGGGGTCCACGCCGAACACGTCGTTGGTGAGGCGAAAGCGCCGGTCCTGGCGGGCCAGGTCGCGCAGCTTGTGGGTCACGTCGACGTTGTTGCGGTCGGTGCCATAGCTGGCGCGCAGGATCGTGAACTCGCCGTCGTCGTCGGCGCGGGCCGGCAGCGTCAGGCCGGCCAGCAGGCCGGCCAGCAGGGCGAGGTTGAGCGGGCGTCGTTGCATGGCGAATCTCCTCATTGTTGGTCGTTCATCGTAGATCGCTAGGGCGGCAGCAGGTACTCCCGCGCCAGCGTCCGCGCCCGGTGCAGTCGGCTCTTCACGTTGGCCCGCGTCAACTGCGTGCGGACCGCGATCTCCTCGATGGTCATCTCCTCCAGATCGCGCAGCAGCATGACCTCGCGGTAGTGAGCCGGCAGCGACTCCAGCGCGTGTGCCAGCTCAACGCGCAACTGCGCCTCGTCGCGGACGACCAGCCACTGCTCCAGCCGCTCTTCGTCGTAAGGGTCGTAACGCAAGGTCACACGCGCCATGCGTCGGCATTCGCGCTGCACCAGCCGCAGCGCCCAGCCCGAGAAGGCCGCCAGCACCCGCAGCGACGTCAGCTTGCGCGACACGATGAGCAGCGCCTCCTGCACGTCGTCATCGACGTCGCTGAGCAGGCAGTGCCGCTGCGCGTAGCGGCGGATGTCGGGCTGCGTGATCTTCAGCAATTGCTGCAGCGCGCCCGTGTCGCCGCCGTGGGCGGCGGCGAGCAGGGGTTGGTGCTCGGCGGCCAGGGCCATGCTCAGTCCTTCAATCGGCGGCCGACCATTGCGCAGGCCGGGCAAAAGCCCACCAGCCCGGACACAACCAGCCCGGCCGCGCCGGCGGCCAGCAGCCAGCCGGCGGGGCCGCCCACCAGCACGACGGCCGCGCCCGCCGTGGCCACGCCCAGCACAACGCGCAGCACGCGCTCGGTGTTCGGAACATTCTTCGCATAGATCATGTGTGACTCCTGATGTTCGAGGACAACCCTCGGCCACCAAGAGGCGGTGACGCCGCGTTCGGATTCGCGGCGTGCGAAAAATAGTTGGTCGTGCTGGCGCCGCTGCCTGGCTCTCAGGGATGCGTCAGGACAGCGACTCGAGCAGGCGCCTCGCCTCGGGCGCACCGGGGAAGTCGGTGCTGATGTCCATCGCGTTGCGCAGCCACTTGCGGGCTTCTTCCTTGGCGCCCGAATCGGCCAGTGCCCTGCCCAGCTGGGCCATGGCCAGCGGGTTGCGCGGCGCCTGGGCCTGGGCCTGGCGCCAGGTCTGAACGGCGTCCTGCGGGCGGCCCTGGGCGCGCTGCACCGAGGCCAGTGTGTCGACGAAGTCCATCGCCTGCGGCGCCAGCTTCACTGCGGCGCGCGCGCGCTCCTCGGCCTTGGGCAGGTCCTTGCCGCGCCCGACCGCGATCGCGGCGAGGTTGTTCAGCGCCAGCGCTTGCTGGCTGTCCACAGCCAGCACCTTCAGGTAGGCAGCCTCGGCCTTGTCGAGCTGGCCGCGGCGGTGCTCCAGCATTGCCGCGCGCAGCAGCGGTGGCGTGGCCTTGGGCGCCAGCTGGGCGGCCTCGGCATAGGTCTGCAGCGCGGCATCGGGCTTGTTCTGCAGTTCCTGGATGTCGCCCTTGGTCACGAGAGCTTCGACCATCTTGGGCTGGCGGCGCAGCACCTTGTCGATCTCGGCCATGGCGGGAGCGGCACGCTGGCGGCCCAGCTCCAGCCGTGCCAGCGCCAGCGGCGCCAGCACTCCGCTGGGGGCCAGCTCGGCCGCCTTGCGGTAGGCGTTCGCGGCGGAGTCCAGCTGGTCCTGGGCCTGCAGTGTCTGGCCCAGCGCGTAATGGGCGCCGGCGTGTTTGGCGTCGAGTTCGATGACCTGCCGGTACAGCGCCGTCGCATCGGCCAGCGAGCGGCGGGTGGCCAGCAGATCGGCCAGGTCCATCTTGGGTCGGATCAGCTTGGGGTCTGCCTCGATGGCCTGGCGCCAGGCGGCTTCGGCCTCGGCGGTCTTGCCGCTGACCGCCAGCAGCCGGCCCTGCGTGGCCAGCGCGCGGGCATTGCCCGGTGCGGCCTTCAGCGCCGCGTCGACCTGCGCGGCGGCGACGCTGGTCTTGCGCTGCGCGAACGCCACCTCCGCCAACCCGAGCATGGCATCGACATGCTTGGCGTCAAGATTCAGTGTCTCGCGGAACGCGCGTTCGGCCGCGGCGAGATCGCCTTTGGCCATCGCATCCACGCCATGGGCATAGGCCCGCTCGGCGGGCGTTGCGGTCGATGACAGGCGGGCCACTTCGCCGGTTCGGGTCACCGGGGCAGAGCCAACCGGCAAGGCCAGTAGCGCGGCGCTGCCCACGAGCGCGGACGCGGCCATGTGCCGCATGAGGACGGAAGCAGGATGGAAACGTTGGGTCATCGCCGGAACTCTGGAAAGCGGGCTTGCATCATCCCAGCCGGCATGGCCGGCTGGGCAGTAAAAAAGCCCGCAGCGAGCATGGGCTCCCTGCGGGCTTGGCGTCAGGCCGGCGCTGGGCCGGCGTTTGCCGATCAGGCCTGACGGCGACGGGCGCGGCCCAGACCCAGCAGGGCCAGACCGACCAGGGCCAGCGAGCCCGGTTCCGGCACGGTGATCACGGGCGTGCCGCCGACACCGGAGAAGCCGAAGATGAAGGTGGCCGGTGCACCAGACGTTTCGCCGCCGCGGGATTGGCCCAGCGAGAACAGTTCGATGCCAGCGGCACCGATGGCGGCCAGTGCGGCGGTTTCGCTACCTGCAGCACCGTAGAAGATGTCGAAGGTGTAGCTGTCGCCCGCGGCGATGGTGCCGAAGTTGAAGCGGAAGTAGGCGCCGTGGTCGGAAGGACCTGCGTCGGTCACATCCACATCAACACCGCCGTAGCCGCAACCCGTCGCGTCGCAGCTGGTGCTCAGCGGGTTGGACGTGGCAAAACCGTCGAGGTGCGACTTCTCGAGCAGCGTCGTCGAGGCGGTGCCACGAATGGTGACGTATTCGCTGAACTCGGTCAGCGGCACGTCCCAGTCCATGGCGCGCACGTACTTGACGTTGGTGACGTCAGCGCCCGTGGTGTTGGCGATGGTGACGCGGGCACGGAACAGGGCGCCCGGGGCAGCGGCAGCTTCAGCGTACTCGTGCGTGATGGTGATGCCGCTCATCGCGCTCAGGCTGGTCACCGAGGTGGCGGTGTTGGCCGTCGATGCGAACGAGCCCAGCGTCAGGCCGGCGGTGCCGGCGGCCTCATTGGCATAGCCCGAGGTGGTGCCGTTGACGGCCACACCCCAGCCTTCGCAGAAGCAGCCCGGCGACGTCGCGTCGCGGAACTCGCCGGTGGGGAAGCGGTAGGCGATGCCCGTACGCGACGAGTTGACGGCCACGCTACCGGTGGCGGTATTCAGATGACCCAGGTCATTGACTCCCAGCGCCAGCGTGCCCGCGGTGTTGGTGATGGTCGCAGCGGCCATCGCGTTGCCGGCAAAGCCGAGCGCGACGGCGGCCAGCGCGATCAGTTGGGAACGTATTTTCATGATTGCTCCTTCGTTGACATGCTCTCGGGCGACGCCCTTGCAAGGTCTACTAAGCAATCATTGGGCCAGGTTAAAAACTTGTTATCCATCAACGATTTAGGCATCCTTTCTGCAATCTGTCAGAAATGACTGTCAGACGGATCGACACCCTAATATTTGGGGGTGTTGGGCAAGGGTTTGACCTTGCTTCACCCGTTGATTGGTTAGGCTTCCGCGAAGAATCGGCTCGGCGGCATGCCCACTGTTCGCGTGACCATCGCGGTGAACGCGCTGGCGCTGGCGTAGCCCAGTTCGGCGGCGATGTGGCTCATGGGCTTGCGTCTTGCGGCCATGGCGAGTGCATGAGCCAGCATCACTTGTGATCGCCACTGGGCGAAGCTGGTCCCCAGTTCTTCGCGGAACAGGCGCGACACGGTGCGGGCGCTGGCGCCGATCTCGGTGGCCCAGGCGTCCAGGCTCAGGTGGCGGGCCGGCTCGTCCAGCATGGCCTCGCACAGCCGGCGCAGCCGGGGGTCGCGCGGCAGGTCCACGCCCAGCCGCAGCGGCTGGGCGCGGCGCAATTCGTCGACGATGAGATCGCGCAGCAGGGTTTCCCGGGCCGCGTCCGGCGGGGTGTCGATGGGTGAAATGGGATGGGCATCCAGTTGCATGACCAGTTCACGCAGCAGCGGCGACACCTCCAGCACGCGGCAGCGATGCCAGGCGTCGTCGGCGGGCGTTTCCAGCAGCCCCGGCAGCAGGTACAGCGTGCGCAGATCCGCCCGTTCGACCACCGTGACCGCATGCGTGACGCCGGCAGGGATCCAGACCGCGCGCGACGGCGGCACGAGGTAGGTGCTGTGGGCGTCGGCGGCATCCGCACTGACGCGCACCGCGCCGCTGACGGAAAACACCAGTTGGCCCCAGTCGTGGTGGTGCGGCTGGATGTCCATCGCCGCCGCCATCTCGCGCGCCTTGGCGCGCAGCGGGCGCTCCCGCGTCGGGGCGTAGCGCAGCGGGTCGGCCGGTGGCAGGACCTGGCGCGGCCGGCGGGGGGCGGGCGTGTTCATGGCTGGAATTCGATAGAACTTGACGAACCATCGTAACCAGGCCGGGGGCGCCTTTTCTAGAGTGAGGTCATGCACACCCTTGCTTCCGACCTCGACGCCGCCCAACTCCGGCGGCGCGACATCACGACGATCTCGACCATCGGCGTCGCCCACGGCAGCTCGCACTTCTTCCACATGCTGCTGCCGCCGCTGTTCCCGGCGTTCATCCAGGCGTTCGGGCTCAGCTACTCGGAACTGGGCCTGCTGGTTACCACCTTCTTCGTCATCTCCGGCGCGGGGCAGGCGCTGTCGGGCTTCATCGTGGACCGCATCGGCGCGCGGCCGGTGCTGTTCGCGGCGATGGGCTGCTTTTTCCTCGCGTCGGTGGCGGCCGGCCTCGCGCAAGGCTTCAGCGGTTTGATGCTGGCCGCCGCGTTGGCGGGCGTGGGCAATGCCCCTTTCCACCCGGCCGACTTCACGATCCTGAACAAGCGTGTGTCGCAGCCGCGCCTGGGCCATGCGTTCTCGGTGCATGGCATCAGCGGCAACCTGGGGTGGGCGCTGGCGCCGGTGTTCTCCATCGGCATCGCCGAGGCGACCGGCAACTGGCGCTTGGCCTACCTGGGCACGGCGCTGGTGGCGCTGGCGGTGATGGGGCTGCTGTTCTGGCAACGCTCGGCCATCGACGACCGCCAGGGCTCCTGGGGTCATGCCAAGGCGGCAGCCGGCACGCCGGCCGAGCATCCCATGGCCTTCCTGAAGCTGCCGTCGGTGTGGCTGTGCTTCTCGTTCTTCTTCTGGAGCACGGCGGCGCTGTCGGCGATCCAGAGCTTTGCCAGCCCCGCGCTGCATCAGATGTACGGGCTGCCGTTGTCGGTGACGGCCTATGTCGTGACCGGCTACATGCTAGCCGGCGCGGCGGGCATGGTGTGCGGCGGCTTCCTGGTGGCCAAGGCCGAGCGGCTGGAGCGCACCATCGCCTGGGCGCTGGCGCTGGCCGCGGCGCTGTTGCTGCTGACGGCAACGGGTTGGCTGCCGGGCCTGCTGGCTGCGGCGGTCGCGGCGCTGGCCGGCTTCGGTACCGGGCTGGCCGGGCCGTCGCGCGACATGCTGATCAAGCGCGCCTCGCCGCCGGGTGCCACGGGGCGGGTGTATGGCACCGTGTACTCGGGCCTGGACATCGGCTTCGCGGTGGCCGCCCCGGTGTTCGGCGCGATCCTGGACGAGGGCATGCCGCGCGGCGTGTTCGCCGGCTCCGCGCTGGCGCTGCTGATGGGCATCGCGTCGGCCGGCCTGGTGGGGCTGGGCATGGCGCGCCGCCGCGCCGTGCCGGCCGCGGCCTGATCAGTTGCGGAACGTGGGCGTGGTCTTGCCGGCCATCATGGCCTTGCTGAGGTCCTCGCTCATCAGCATGGCCGCGTTCCAGGTCGCGATGTAGTTCAGTCCGTCGGCCACCGAATGGTCGCGGGCGTAGTTCAGCTGCTCCTTGGTGCCGCGTATGGATAGCGGCGACTTGGCCACGATGGCGGCCGCGATCTCGCGCACACCGGCCTGCAGCGCCTCGCGGCTGTCGAACACGCGGTTGACCAGACTCAGTTCGCGCGCCTCGGCGGCTTCCACGCGCCGGCCGGTGTAGGCCAGTTCGCGCACCAGGCCTTGCGAGCCGACCAGCTTGGGCAGGCGCTGCAGCGTGCCCACGTCGGCCACCATGCCGATGTCGATCTCCTTGATGGAGAAGTAGGCGTCGGCGCTGCAGTAGCGCATGTCGGCACAGCAGACGAGATCGATGCCGCCGCCCACGCAGGCGCCGTGGATGGCCGCCAGCACGGGCTTGCGGCAGCGCTCCAGGCTGGTCAGCGTGTCCTGCATATCCAGGATGACGCGGCGCAGGCTTTCGCGCATGCGGCCATCGCAGGGATCCTGGATCTGCGGCGCGATGCCCATCATCATCTGCAGGTCGATGCCGGCCGTGAAGTGCTTGCCTTCGCCTTCCAGCACGGCCACCCGGGCCTCGGGCTGCGCGTCTATCCAGTCGAACGCGCGGCGGATGTCCTGCCACATCACCGCGTTCATCGCGTTGGCCTTGTCGGGCCGGTTCAGGCGGACGGTGGCGATGTGGTCCTGGATGGCGATGGTGACGGTTTCGAGTTGCATGGCGCGGTCCGCTGCGGTGGGGGAGGGGTGATGATGCCCGGCAAACAACCCCGGGCGCTGTCGCCCTCGGGCCAGCGTCGATACTTGAGCCCATGATCCACGCCACCAAACGCATTGCCGGCGGTGCCGGCCTCGCCGCCGTGCTCGTCAAGCGCGCGCCCACCCTGGAACTGGACTGGGACACCCGCAGCAAGAGCCGCTTCTCCGCCACCGACTCCACCGGCCGCGAGATCGGCGTCGTGCTGCCGCGCGGCACCACGCTGCGTGGCGACGACGTGCTGGTGGCCGAGGACGGTACGCTGCTGCGCGTCATCGCCGCCGCCCAGCCGGTCCTGCAGGTGCGCCACTGCACAGAGCACGGCAGCCCCTTCGACCTGCTGCGCGCCGCCTACCACCTGGGCAATCGCCATGTGCCGTTGGAGTTGCAGCCCAGCCTGCTGCAGTTCGAGCCGGATGCAGTGCTGGCCGACATGCTGCGTCGCCAGCACCTCATCGTCACCGAGGCGAACGCCGCGTTCGAGCCCGAAGGCGGCGCATACGGCGAGGGCGCGGGCCACGGCCACCATCATCATGGCCATGACCACGGTCACGACCATGCGCATGCCCCGGCGCCCGCGCGCAAGCCGCTGGCCATTCCCGTCAAGGCGCATGACGCCGGCCATGTCCACGGCCCGGATTGCAACCATGACCATGACCATGGACATGCGCACGCCCACGGCGAGCCCGGCCATGTGCACGGCCCCGGCTGTGGCCACGATCACAAGCATTGATGTCCCTGCGCCGTCGCTGAGGCGGCCGGGAATCCTCACGTCAGCCCTGGGCAGGTTTCTTGCTGATGGCACGTTGCGGTGCCGTTAGCATGCGGCCCGTTTCGCTCGGAGCGCCTCATGAGGGTGACCCGCGAAGCGCGACATGCCAACCAGGGAGTGCTCTTGAAAACCATCCGTATCGTTCTCGCCGGCCTCGCACTGGGCCTGCCCGCCGCCGGCTTCGCGCAGGCCGACCTCGCCGCTGCCACCTACATCGGCGTGGAAATCGGCAATGGCAAGGTGAGCCTGAGCTGCCCGGCCAACACGAGATGTAGCCCCGTGGACACCAGCCTCGTCGTGCGGGCCGGGCACCGGTTCAACCCGGCCTGGGCATTCGAGGTGACCTATGCCCACATCGATGCAGACTTTGGGCTGCTGACCTACAACCGCTCCGCCGAGTTCGTCGGCTTCGGCGTTGGTGCCGTCTACACGCTGCCCTTGTCCTCCAGCGTCGGTGCGCAGTTCCGCTTCGGGGGGGCCTCCAATGAGCTGAAGCTGCAGCCCGCCGTGGGGTTGGGGCAGACCAGTCCCGGCACCATCACGACCCGGTCTGTGAAGCCTTATGTGGGCCTGGGTCTGTCCTGGCAGTTCGCGCGCCACTGGAGCGCCAGCGTCAATGCCGACCTGACCCGTGCGGATCTGCGTGATTCGCCCACCAGTGCGAAGCAGGCCGTCACGGTGCGCATGCTGGGCGCGGGCATCGCCTTCAACTTCTGATCGGGTTCCGGCGGGAGAGCTGTGCGGCGCGGTGAGAATCGCCGCATGCCGCCCGACGCCTCATCCTCACTGCTGCACCTGCTCTGGCTGGCCAGCCCCGCGCTGCCGGTCGGCGGCTTCAGCTACTCCGAGGGGCTTGAGGCAGCGGTGGACGCCGGCATCGTTCACGACGAGACCAGCGCCGGCGACTGGCTGCTGAACCAGCTCGAGCTGGTGCAGGCCCGCGCGGAACTGCCGGTCGCGGCGGCGGCGCATGCGGCCACGCTGGCGTTGGACGCCGAACGGCTGGCGCAACTCAACGCCTGGGTGCTGAAGACCCGCGAAACCAGCGAGAGCCTGCAACAGATCCAGCAGATGGGCCGCAGCCTGCTCGTGTGGATGCAAGGCCTGGTGCCCGACGCGCCGGTGCTGCCATTGCTGCAGACGTTGAAGCCCGCGCCCGCCTGGCCCGTGGTGATGGGCGCGGCCGCGGCGTCGCGCGGCGCGGCGCTGGAGCCCGCGCTGCAGGCCATCGCTTTCGGCTGGGCCGAGAACCTGATGCAGGCCGCAGTGCGCTGCGTGCCGCTGGGCCAGACCTCTGGCCAGCGCCTGTTGGCACGTCTCGTGCAAGCCATCCCGCAAGCCGTGGCGACCGCTGTGGCCGTGCACGAACCCATGGCGTTCTCGCCGCTGCTGGGCGTGCTGGGCGCCCGCCACGAAACCCAATATTCACGACTGTTCCGCTCATGAACGCACCGCTGCACGCCATCCCGAATCGAACCAAGAAACTGCCGCCGCTGCGCGTGGGCGTCGGCGGCCCCGTGGGCTCCGGCAAGACCACCCTCGTCGAGATGCTGTGCAAGACCATGCGCGACCACTGGGACCTGGTGGTCGTCACCAACGACATCTACACCAAGGAAGACCAGCGCCTGCTGACGGTGGCCGGCGCTCTGGAGCCCGAGCGCATCATGGGTGTGGAGACCGGCGGCTGCCCGCACACGGCCATCCGCGAGGACTGCTCCATCAACCTCGAAGCCGTGGACCGCATGCTGGAGAAGTTTCCCGACGCCGACATCGTCTTCGTCGAGAGCGGCGGCGACAACCTGGCGGCGACGTTCAGCCCCGAGCTGAGCGACCTGACCATCTACGTCATCGACGTCGCCGCGGGCGAGAAGATCCCGCGCAAGGGCGGGCCCGGCATCACGAAGAGCGACCTGTTCGTCATCAACAAGACCGACCTCGCGCCGCATGTGGGCGCCGACTTGACAGTCATGCGCAGCGACACCGCGCGCATGCGGCCCGTGAAGCCCTGGGTCATGACCAATCTGAAGACCCGCGAAGGCCTGGCCGACGTCGTTTCCTTCATCGAGAAGAAGGGTCTGCTCGTTGGCTGATGCTGTTCGCTGGCCCGCGCGGCTGGCGTTGGACGCGAGACGCGAGGGCACGGCCACGCGCGTCCACGCGCGCCACGACGGCCCGCTGCGGCTGCTGAAGACGCTCTACCCCGAGAGTGACGCCGTCGCGCACGCGGTGCTGGTGCACCCACCCGGCGGCCTGGTGGGCGGCGACCGGTTGGACATCGCCATCGACGTGCAGCCCGGCGCCCACCTGCTGGTGACGACGCCAGCGGCCACGCGCTTCTACCGCTCCGTCGCCGGCGAGGCCGCGCAGGTGGTACAGGCGCGGGTGGGCGAGGGCGCCCGGCTGGAGTGGGTGCCCCAGGAGACGCTGGCCTACCCGGCCTGTGTGGCGCGCAACGAGGTGAAGCTCAGCCTCGCGCCGGGCGCCAGCCTGTTCGCGACCGAGGTGCTGGGCCTGGGCCTGCCCGCGGCGGCGCAGCCCTTCGACCTGGGCCGCGTGTTGCAGCACCTCGAGATCGAAGGCCAGTGGCTGGATCGCGGCTGGCTGGATGCCGCCGACAAGGCCTTGCTGGACGGTCCCTGCGGCCTGGCCGGCCGCCGCGTGCTGGGCACGCTGGTCTATGCGCAGACGACCCCGCTGGCCGACGCCGAAACCTTGCTGGCCGACGGGCGCGAGTTGCTGGCCGATCAGCCGTTGAGCGGCGCCACGCACCTGGCCGGCTCGCGCGGATCCGTGCTGCTGGTGCGCGTCGTGGGTGACGAGGTCGAGGCGGTCACCGTGGCGCTGCGCCGCGTGCGGGCGCTGTGGCGCGAGCGGCTGTGGGCCCTGCCCGCCAGCGATCCGCGCATCTGGGCGACCTGAGCTTCAACGCGCGCGCTGGCGCATGTCGACGGCGGCGGTGGTGATCAGCGTACGCAGCGCCGCGTCGTCGACGGCCTCACCGGGCCTCAGCTTCACGTGCCGCATGAAGCGACCGCTGCCTTGCAGCAGGCCGGCCGGGTCCGGCAGCAGCGCGCCCAGAAAAAAGCCCACGTTGACGTGGGCCGTGAAGCTGTTGACGTAGGCGAAGGCGGCGTCGCCGACGCAGGCGGTGGGATGGCCGTCGTGCAGCAGTTCCTGCACATCGTTGCCGCAGTCGCGCATGAGGCTGAACCAGTGGCGGGCCATGCCGCCGAGCTGGCCGCGGGCGTCAAACCACGCGGCGATGCCGGCGTCGTGCCGGACCGCGGTCGGGAAGCGCATCAGCCTTTCCATGACCGCGGTGCCGCAAGCGTTCAGTCGTCGCCGCCCGGGATCTGCTGGCGCAGCTTGACCTTGGTGTCAGCGTTCTTGCGCATCTTGATGTTGATCATCTCGACGCCCAGCGAGAACGCCATCGCGAAGTAGATGTAGCCCTTGGGCACGTGGTGGCCGAAGCCTTCCGCCACCAGCACCACACCCACCACGACGAGGAAGCTCAGCGCCAGCATCTTGATGGTCGGGTGGTTGGACACGAACTGGCCGATGGGGCGGGCGAACAGCATCATCAGGGCGACCGACGCGATGACGGCGGCGATCATGATGCGCACGTCGCTGACCATGCCCACGGCGGTGATGATGGAGTCCAGCGAGAACACCAGGTCGATCAGCATGATCTGCACGATGGCTGCGCTGAAGGCAGCCTTGGCGGCCTTGCCGGTGCTGACCTCGTGCGCTTCGTCTTCACCTTCCAGCGAGCCGTGGATCTCGACCGTGCTCTTCCAGATCAGGAACAGACCGCCGCCGATGAGGATCAAGTCTCGGCCCGAGAAGCCGTAGCCGAACAGCGTGAACAGCGGCTCGGTCATGCCGACGATCCAGGCCAGCGTCATCAGCAGCGCGATGCGCATGAACATGGCCATGAACAGGCCCAGGCGCCGCGCCGTCTCCTGCTGCGCCTTGGGCAGCTTGTCCACCAGGATGCTGATGAAGATGATGTTGTCTATGCCCAGCACCAGCTCCAGGGCGGTCAGGGTCGCGAGCGCGATCCAGGTCTGTGGGTTGCTGAGCAGTTCGATCAGGGTCATGGTCGTGGGGCGGCGGCCGTGGAAAAACCGGCATTGTCGCAATTGGTGTCGCAAGCGGCGACTGAATATTGCTTCGGCTTTTACGTAGATCGGGCGTTCAGGTCAGTCCCAGCGCCCGCAGCAGCTCGGCGGGCGAGTGTGGGCGGCGGCGCTTGGGCCAGGCTTGCACCAGCGCTTGCATGCGCGCGTTCAGCGGCGCCTGGCGGTTCAGGCCCTGGGCCAGCCGCACGATCTCGCCGCACAGCGCATCGATCTCGGTGATGCGGCCGACGGCCAGGTCGTCGGCCATGCTGGAGCGGGCCTCGTCGTCGATGCGCAGCATGCGCGCGGCCACCAGCCGGAACAGCGGCGTGGGCAGGCGCAGCACCTGCAGCAGGCGGCGCGGCGGCAGCGGTGTCAGCTGCGCGACCGGGCGCTGCGCGGCGTCCAGCAGGTCCAGCGCCTCCTGCTGCAGCGCCGCCAGCGCGCGGCGGTAGCCGCGCTCCAGCAGTTGCGCCCGCAGGGGCCGGCCGGACAGCGCATTGACCGGGTTGTTCAGGTTCAGCAGCAGCTTGCCCCACTGCACCGGCGCCAGGTCTTCATGCAGATGCAGCTTCATGCCCATGCGGCCCAGCGCCGTCTGCCACGCTGCCAGTGCGACATCAGAGGCCCGGCCCTCGGCGGCCAGCGAGCCGTCGGTGCCGCGGTGGTAGTGCCCAGGCGCCAGCTCGGCGATGTTGAACGGCACCATGCCGGCATGCCAGTGCAGCTGCGGCACGGTGGCGCGGGCCAGCTCGGCGTTGGCGACGCCGTTCTGCAGGCTGACGACGGGTGTGCCCTGCGGCAGCGTCAGCCCCAGCGCGGTGGCCGCCTCGGCGGTGGCACCGGACTTCACGCACAGCAGCACCAGATCGGGTTTGAGGCCGGCGGGCGGCTGTTCGTGCAGGCGCAGGTCCAGCGCCGGGATGCGGCGGTCCAGCCCGTTCTGGTCGGTCAACCGGAGGCCGTTCTTGCGCAAGCCGGTCAGCACGCGCGGGCGGCCGACGAAGTGGACCGGCACACCGGCCAGCTGGGTCAGGCCGCCGATGAAACAGCCGACGGAGCCGGCGCCCATGACGAGAACGCCGGTCATCGCGTCAGCGCGTCAAACAGGATGGGCCAGGTCGCGCAGATGCGTCGGGCCGACGCGCTTCTCGATCTCTTCCAGCAGCGGGCGGCCCCAGCCCAGCATGAACATGGCCTCGCCGACGACGAACATCGGGCCCACCAGCAGGCCCACCAGGTCGTCGACGAAGGCGGGCTTGCGGCCTTCGTAATAGTGGCCCACGAACTGCAGCACCCAGCCCACGACGAAGCTGCCCACGCCGATGACCAGCCAGCCGGTCGTTGTCGCGCCCTGGATGGCGGTCATGGCCAGCGCGGTCAACACGCCGTTGACGATGGCCGTGGCGGCGCCCAGCACGAGATTGCCGCGCGTCAGGTACCACAGCGCCGTGACGGCCCACAGCACGATGGCCGCGTTCATGGGCGTGGCGCCCACGTGGAACTCGGCGCGCGCCAGCAGCGCGCTGATCGCGAACACGATGAGCGGGATGCCGACGAAGTGCGTCGCGATGTTGCGGCGGTCGCGGTGGTAGGCGGCGTACTGCGCCATCAGGTCAAGGGCGGGGCGGAACAGGCTGGCCATGTCGGGGCTCCGTTGAGGAGATGGGCCTATGCTAGTCCAGCCCGGCGCGGGAACGTCGCGCTCCAGCACGCAAAACCTCCGCGAATTCCCCAGTTGAGCACGTTGTCCTTCGTCCGCCGCACCTTGCTGATCGCTGTCGCCGCCGTCGTGCTGGCGGGCTGCGCCGGTGCGCCCGCGCCCGTTGCCGCACCAGCCGTCCAGGGGCAGGCCCTGCATGTGCTGGTCTTCCGGGGCGGGGCCGCGGCGCGCCTGGGGCACAACCATGTGTTGCGGGCGGGCGACCTGCGTGTGGAGTGGGCCGCCGCAGGGCCGGTGCTGCGGTTCCGGCTGGACGCGCTGGTGGTCGACCCGCCCGAACTGCGCGCCGCGTTGGGCGTCGACTTCGCCAGCGCGGTGGACGCCGACGCGCGCGCCGGCACGCGGGCCAACCTGCTGAAGGCGCTGGATGCCGCCACGCACCCCGAGGTGGCAGTGCGCACGCTGCAGCAGGTGGGTGACGGCGCCAGGCGCGCGGTGGAGGCCGAGATCACGCTGCACGGCCAGAGCCGCCGGCAATGGTTTGTCGTTGACGTGGACGGGCGCCGCGCAAGCGGCCAGGTGGTCGTGCGGCAGAGCGACTTCGGCATCCAACCCTTCGCGGTGATGGGCGGGCTGTTGGCGGTGCAAGATGCGCTCGTGGTGCAGTTCGAGCTGGTTCAGCCCTGAAGCCTGAGCAGCATCAAGTCCTTGTCCAGCCGGCGTCCGTCGGGCAGGCGCACTGCGTCGGGCAGGCAGCCGTAGCGCTGGAAGCCCATGCTGGCGTACAGGCCGATGGCCGCGTGGTTGCTGGACGTCACGCTCAACGTCAGCTGGGCCAGGCCCGGCACCGCCTGCAGCCGCACGATGGCGGCGGCCAGCAGCGCGCGGCCGATGCCGCGGCCCACATGGGTGTCGGCCACCATCATGCCCAGCAGCTGCGCGATGTGCTGCACCTTGCGGCGCGGTTCGCGCTCGAAGGTCAACGCGCCCACCACGCGGTCGCCGTCCACGGCCAGCAGCGTGAACAGCGTCGTGCCGCCCTGGCCGCCGGGCAGTCGGCTGCGGTAGCTGCCCAGGTCGCGCCGGCCCTCCGTCTCGGCGTCGGATGTGAAGGCCTCGGGGTGACCTGCCAGCATCGCGTCGCGCAGCGCTTTGTAGGCCAGCAGGTCGGTTTCCTGCATCAGGCGCAAGACGACTTCAGCCATGCAGGTCCGCCAGGCGGTTGAGGTTGGCGAAGGCGGCCTCGTCGTCGAAGTGCGCGATGCCATGCGGCTGCGACAGCATCCAGCGCAGCACGGCGCGGCCACCGGACTGCAGATGTGCAGCCAGCGGCTCGCGCAGTCGGGCGTGCAGCAGCGCATGCGTCGGGTGCTCGCGACCGGCCCGCGCGAAGGCCAGACCGTGGGGCTGGGCGGCATCGAACAGGCGCTGCGCCAGATCCAGCGGCAAGTGTGGGCAGTCGCTGGGCGCGGTCAGCAGCCAGGCGTCGCCGGGCAGCGTGTGCAGGCCGGCCAGCATGCCGGCCAGCGGGCCGGTGAACTCCAGGCCGGGCGGGTCGGTGACGACTTGATGGCCCAGCGCGGCGTAGGCGTCGACGTTGCGGTTGGCGCTGATCAGCACAGGGCCGGCCTGCGGCGCGAGGCGGGCGATGACATGCGACACCAGCGGCTTGCCATCCAGCAGCTGCAGCCCCTTGTCCACGCCGCCCATGCGGCTACCGCGGCCGCCGGCGAGGACGAGGGCGTGAAGTTCAGCCACCGATGTAGTGCATCTCGACGCGGGGCTCGGCCATGGCTTCGGCGGTCCCGCGCAGCTGCGAGTAGCGGTCCGTGCGGCCGGTCCACACACCCGCGACGGCACCCGCCAGCTGCTCGTCGCTGACCGGCTCCAGCCCGCGCAGCAGGCCGCGCAGGTCATGCCCGCGGCTGGCGAACAGGCAGGTGTAGAGCCGCCCCTCGGTCGACAGCCGCGCGCGGTTGCAGTCGCCGCAGAAGGCTTGCGTCACGCTGGAGATGAAGCCCACCTCGCCGCCGCCATCGGCATAGGCCCAGCGCTCGGCCGTCTCGCCGGGTGCGCTGGCCGACAGCGGCACCAGCGGAAACTCGGCCGCGATGCGGCGTTGCACCTCGTGGCTGGGCAGCACCTGATCCATGCGCCAGCCGTTGGTGGCGCCCACGTCCATGTATTCGATGAAGCGCAGCGTCACGCCGCTGCCCCTGAAGTGGCGTGCCATCGGCAGGATCTGGTCGTCGTTGACGCCGCGCTGCACGACCATGTTGACCTTGATGGGCCCCAGACCCGCGGCCTGCGCGGCGCGTATGCCGTCCAGCACGTCGGCGACCGGGAAGCCCACGTCGTTCATGCGCTGGAACACGGCGTCGTCCAGTCCGTCCAGACTGACCGTCAGGCGGTTCAGGCCGGCCGTCTTCAGGCTCGCGGCCTTTTTCACCAGAGTGGAGCCGTTGGTGGTCAGCGTCAGGTCCAGCGCCCGCCCGTCGGGCGTGCGCAGCGCGGCGAGCTGGGCGATGAGCGCCTCCAGGCCGCGGCGCAGCGTGGGTTCGCCGCCCGTGATGCGCAGCTTCTCGACGCCCAGAGCCACGAAGACGCGGGCCAGCCGCGTGATCTCCTCAAAACTGAGGAGGTCGGCATGGGGAAGGAATTCATGGTGTTTGCCGAACACCTGCTTGGGCATGCAGTAGCCGCAGCGGAAGTTGCAACGGTCCGTCACCGAGATGCGCAGATCCCGCAGGGGCCGGCCCCGTGCGTCGAGCAGCGGCATGCCGACGCGGACCGGCGCCACCGCAAGGGGGTGCAGCGAGCGGCTGTCGTGCAGGGGAATGACGCGTCCGGACATGGGGTGATTGTCGCAGCGACGCCATAGCCCCGGGCACTTGCGGCCCTCGCGTGGGCGCGCTTGAATCCACACGAATGGCCCAGATCCTCCACCCCGACCTGCCGCATTTCATTGCCTTCGGCGAAGCGCTGACCGATCTGACCCGCATCGGTGCCGACCGCTGGCGCAGCAGCTGTGGTGGCTCGCCGTGGAGCGTGGCCGTGGCGATGTCCACGCTGGGGCAGCTGAGCGCCTTTGCCGGTGCCATCAGCCGCGACGCGTTCGGCGACGAGATCTGGCGCTGCAGCCAGGCCGCGCACCTGGACCTGCGCTTCCTGCAGCAACTGGCCCGGCCGCCGCTGCTGGTCGTGACGCATGAGGTGGACCCGCCCCGCGCCTTCTTCATCGGCCAGGACAGCGCCGACCTGCATTTCCGGCCCGACGGCCTGCCGGCAGGCTGGACGCGCTCGCTGCGCTGGGCGCATTTCGGCAGCCTGGGGCTGGTGCGCCCGCCATTGGCGCCGCGCTTGCTTGCACTGGCGCAGGCCTTGAAGGCCGAAGGGCGGTTGATCAGCTATGACCCCAACTTCCGCGCGCCGCCCATGGACGCGAGCTATGACGACACCTTGGAGCAGATGTGCCGGCTGGCCGACGTCATCAAGGTGTCCGAGGCGGACCTGCGCGGGCTGTTCCGGCTGCCGGACCACCGCTCCGGCCTGGCGCAGATCGCCGCCTGGAACCCCGGTGCCTGGCTGCTGCTGACGCGCGGCGAGGCCGGCGCGACGCTGTACCACGGCGTGGAGGAATGCACCGCCCTGCCGCCCCGGGTGGACGTGGTGGACGCCGTGGGCGCCAGCGATGCGAGGCTCGCCGCCTTGCTGGACAGCCTGATGCGCGACGCTGGCGCGCCGGCCGAGGTACATCTGCGCTGGTCTCTGGCCGCTGGTGCCACCGCCTGCACTGCCGCCGGCTTCGCGCCGCCTCTGCCTGCCCTGGTGGCAGCCCTGGTGGACGGCGTCCAGGTCGTCAAAACCTAGGGTTTTCTCCAGGCCTCCTTGATTCGGCCGGAGGAGGCTTCTACGATTAACCGACCGGTCGGTAGAGAAATCCCATGTCCGAACAACTGATCCAGATCGAACAGCAGGGCGCGGTGCGCGTCATGCGCCTGAACCGCCCCGAGGCGCTGAACGCGTTCACGGCCGGCATGCTGGGCCAGCTGCGCCAGGCGCTGCAGGCGGCGGCCGAGGACGGCCAGGTGCGCTGCGTGCTCATCACGGGCGCCGGCCGCGCCTTCAGCGCCGGCCAGGACCTGGCCGACCCGCACGTGGCACCCAGCCGCGAGCCGGGGGCCGCGCCCAAGGACATCGGCCACATGCTGGATCACTACTACATCCCGCTGGCGCTGCGGCTGCGCAGCATGCCGGTGCCGGTGGTGGCGGCCGTCAATGGCGTGGCGGCTGGCGCCGGCGCCAACCTGGCTTTCGGCTGCGACCTGGTGGTGGCCGCCGAGAGCGCCAGCTTCATCCAGGCCTTCTCCAAGATCGGCCTGATCCCGGACTGCGGCGGCACCTGGCTGCTGCCGCGGCTGGTGGGCCGCGCCAAGGCGCTGGAACTGGCGCTGCTGGGCGACAAGGTAAAGGCGCCCGAGGCGCAGGCGCTGGGCCTGATCGCCCGCGTGGTGCCCGATGCCGAGCTGCAGGACACGGCCCTGGCGCTGGCCCAGAAGCTGGCCGGCATGCCGACGCGGGCGCTGGCCGAGACGCGCCGCGCGCTGGACGACGCGCTGCTGGTGGACTACGAGTCCGCGCTGAAGCGCGAAGGTGGCCTGCAAAGCCAGCTGGGCTTCTCGCACGACTACCTGGAGGGCGTTGCCGCCTTCCTGGACAAGCGCGCCCCCGAGTTCAAGGACCGCTGAACATGGACGCGCAAGCCACAGCCGAAAAGGTCCGCGACACGATGTTGGCGGACGATGCCGCCACCCGCATGCTGGGCATGCAGATCGCGGAGGTTGGACCCGGACGCGCGGTCGTCACGATGACCGTGCGGGCCGACATGCTGAACGGCTTCGCGATCTGCCACGGCGGGTTGATCGCCACGCTGGCGGACTCGGCGTTTGCATTCGCCTGCAATGCCCGCAACGCGCTGACGGTGGCGTCGGGCTTCGGCATCGACATCCTGAAGTCCGCGAAGTTGAATGACGTGCTGACGGCGACGGCGGAGGAGACATCGCTGGCAGGCCGCACGGGGCTGTACGACGTGACGGTGAAGAACCAGAACGGCGACCTGATCGCGATGTTCCGTGGCAGGTCCTACCGCCTCGGCGAAAGAAAGGTGTTTGAAGCATGACGGCGAAGACGCCTCAACCCGGTGACCTCGAGCCCATCGAGACCGCCAGCCGCGACGAACTGCAGGCCTTGCAGCTGCAGCGCCTGCGCTGGAGCCTGCAGCACGCCTATGACAACGTGCCGCACTACAAGGCCAGCTTCGACGCGGCCGGCGTGCATCCGTCTGACCTGAAGACGCTGGCGGACCTGGCGAAGTTCCCCTTCACGACCAAGCAGGACCTGCGCGCCAACTACCCCTTTGGCCTGTTCGCCGTGCCGCGCGAGAAGATGGCGCGCATCCATGCGTCGTCTGGCACCACGGGCAAGCCCACCGTGGTCGGCTACACGCTGCAGGACATCGACAACTGGGCCAATCTCGTCGCGCGCTCCATCCGCGCCGCCGGTGGCCGTGCGGGCGATCTGGTGCATGTGGCCTACGGCTACGGCCTGTTCACGGGCGGCCTGGGCGCGCACTACGGCGCCGAGCGGCTGGGCTGCACGGTCGTCCCGATGAGCGGCGGCCAGACCGAGAAGCAGGTGCAGCTGATCACCGACTTCAAGCCCGACATCATCATGGTCACGCCCAGCTACATGCAGGTGCTGATCGAGGAGTTCACGCGCCAGGGGCTGGATGCGAAGGCGTCGTCGCTGAAGGTGGGCATCTTCGGCGCCGAACCGTGGACCGAGGCGATGCGCCGCGAGATCGAGGCCGGCGCCGGCATCGACGCGGTGGACATCTACGGCCTGTCCGAAGTGATGGGTCCGGGCGTGGCCAGCGAGTGCATCGAGAGCAAGGACGGCCCGGTGATCTGGGAAGACCATTTCTATCCGGAGATCATCGATCCCGACACCGGCGAGGTGCTGCCCGACGGCAGCGAGGGCGAGCTGGTGTTCACGTCGCTGACCAAGGAGGCCATGCCCGTCATCCGCTACCGCACGCGCGATCTGACCCGCTTGCTGCCGCCCACCTCGCGCAGCATGCGTCGCATCGGCAAGATCGTCGGTCGCAGCGACGACATGCTCATCATCCGCGGCGTGAACCTGTTCCCCACGCAGGTGGAGGAGCTGGTGCTGCAGGAGAAGGGGCTGGGCGGGCAGTACCAACTGGTCGTGACTCGCAACGGCCACCTGGACGAGTTGCTGATCCGCTGCGAGCTGGCGCTGGGCGCGACCGATGACGGCATTGCCAAGCGCTTGTCCGAACGCATCAAGAACCTGATCGGTGTGACCGCGACCGTCAACGTCGAGCCGAACAATTCCATCGAACGCACGCTGGTCGGCAAGGCCAGGCGCGTCGTGGATCAACGTAAGCAGCGATGAATACCAAAGGCAACCACAGAGGCACAGAGACACAGAGAGAGCGCCCTCTGAGTTCCTCCGTGTCTCTGTGCCTCTGTGGTTGCATTTCTTTAGGAGCTTGAGATGTATACACAAGCCATGGACCTGATGGCCCGCGAGGCCAAGCCCAAGGTGGTCAAGTCCGCCGAGGAACTGGCCCGCGAGGAAGCGTTTGAAGCCCGCATCGATGCCGGTGACTTCATCGAAGCCAAGGACTGGATGCCCGAGCACTACCGCAAGACGCTCGTGCGGCAGATCAGTCAGCACGCGCACAGCGAAATCGTCGGCATGCTGCCCGAGGGCAACTGGATCACGCGCGCGCCGACGCTGAAGCGCAAGGCGATTCTTCTTGCCAAGGTGCAGGACGAGGGCGGCCATGGCCTGTACCTCTACGCCGCCGCCGAGACGCTGGGCACCAGCCGAGACGAGATGACCGAGGCGCTGCTGTCCGGCAAGGCCAAGTACAGCTCCATCTTCAACTACCCCACGCTGACCTGGGCCGACATCGGCGTCATCGGCTGGCTGGTGGATGGTGCCGCCATCATGAACCAGGTGCCGCTGTGCAGGTGTTCCTATGCGCCTTATGCGCGGGCCATGATCCGCGTCTGCCGCGAGGAGAGCTTCCATCAGCGCCAGGGCTACGAGAGCCTGCTGACGATGATGACGCACGGCACCGCAGCGCAGAAGGCCATGGTGCAGGACGCCGTGAACCGCTGGTGGTGGCCTTCGCTGATGATGTTCGGCCCGGCGGACAAGGATTCGCCCAACTCCGAGCAGAGCATGCGCTGGGGCATCAAGCGCGTCACCAACGACCAGCTGCGCCAGAAGTTCGTCGACGCGACGATTCCGCAGGCCGACATCCTCGGCGTGACGGTGCCGGACCCGGCGCTGAAGTGGAACGCCGAGCGTGACAGCTACGACTTCGGCGACATCGACTGGGCCGAGTTCTGGCGCGTGGTGGGCGGTGAAGGTCCGTGCAACCGCGAGCGCCTGGCCGCCCGCAACAAGGCCTGGGACGACGGCGCCTGGGTGCGCGATGCGGCGCTGGCCCACGCCCGCAAGCAAGCGACGAAAGCAGAGGCAGCCTGATGAGCAATCCGAAGAACGAATGGCCGCTGTGGGAAGTGTTCGTCCGCAGCAAGGCGGGCCTGGACCACAAGCACTGCGGCAGCCTGCACGCGCCCGATTCGTCGATGGCCATCCAGATGGCCCGCGACGTCTACACGCGTCGCCAGGAAGGCACCAGCATCTGGGTCGTGCGCTCCGAGCAGATCGTCGCCAGCGACCCGACCGAGAAGGGCAGCCTGTTCGAGCCGGCCGACGACAAGGTCTACCGCCATCCGACGTTCTATGAACTGCCGGATGAACTGAACCACATGTGATGGACGCCAAGACCACCTACGTCCTGCGCCTCGCGGACACCTGCCTCATCCACAGCCAGCGGCTGTCGGAATGGGCCGGCCACGCACCGGTGCTGGAGGAAGACCTCGCGCTGTCCAACATCGCACTGGACCTGCTGGGCCAGGCACGCGCGCTGCTGACGCATGCCGGCCAGCTCGAAGGCGCCGGCCGCGATGAAGACCAGCTCGCCTTCCTGCGCGAGGAGCGCGAGTACCGCAACATCATCCTCGTCGAGCTGCCCAACGCGGCGGCCAGCCCCAGCGATGGCGGCGGCGGGCGCGACTTCGCGCTGACGACGATCCGCAACGCCGCCATGGCCATCTGGCTGGAGCTGCTGTACGAGCGACTGCAGACCAGCCTGGACACCGAACTGGCCGGCATTGCCGCCAAGTCGCTGAAGGAAGTGCGCTACCACCGCCAGCACAGCAGCGACTGGGTTGTTCGCCTGGGCGACGGCACGGCGGAGTCGCAGGCCCGCATGCAGGCCGCGTTGAACGTGCTGTGGCCGTATTTCAACGAACTGTTCGCCGCCGAGGGCGTGGATGGCGTCGGCCCCGCGTGGAACGAGCTGGAGCCCGAGTGGCGCACCCGTTGGACCACGCTGATGCAGGAAGCCATGCTCGCGCTGCCGCGCGACAGCGCGATGCAGCCGCGCGGTATCGACGGCGTCCACAGCGAGCACATGGGCCACATGTTGGGCACCATGCAGTTCCTGCAGCGCACCTACCCGGGTGGAGTCTGGTGATGAACCTCGCCGCCGCCCGCGAGCGCCTGGCGCAGGTGCCTGATCCCGAGATCCCCGCGGTGACGCTGGTGGACCTGGGCATCGTGCGCGACCTGCGCGAGACGGCGTCGGGCGTCGAGGTCGTGCTGACGCCCACCTACAGCGGCTGCCCGGCCACCGAGCTGATTGCCGACGACGTGCGCGCCGCGCTGGCAGAGTTCGGCGACGTGACCGTCACGCTGCAGCGCGCGCCGGCCTGGAGCACCGACTGGATCACGCCCGAGGGCCGCGAGAAGCTGCAGCAGTACGGCATCGTGCCGCCGCAGTGCAGCGCCGAGCAGGCCATCAAGGTCGTGCCGCGGCTGCGCTGCCCGCGCTGTGACAGCGGCTCGACGCAGCAACTGTCCCGCTTCGGCTCCACCGCCTGCAAGTCCACGTGGCGCTGCATCGAGTGCCTGGAACCCTTCGAATACTTCAAGCCCATTTAAAGCAATGGCTATCCAGTTCCACCCGCTTCGCGTGTCTTCGGTCGAGCGCGATACCGACGACGCGATGGTGGTCGGCTTCGACGCACCCGAAGGCTTCACCTTCGAGCCTGGCCAATACCTGACGTTGCGCACCCACATCGCTGGCCAGGAGCTGCGCCGCAGCTACTCCATCTGTTCCGACCGCCAGCTGCGCGTCGGCATCCGCCGCGTCGAAGGTGGCGCGTTCTCCACCTGGGTGCATGAGCGGCTGCAGCCGGGCGATCTGATCGAGTCCTACCCGCCGCAGGGCCGCTTCGTGCTGCCGGCCGCGCGGGCCGAAGGGCGCCACGTGCTGTTCATCGCCGGTGGCTCGGGCATCACGCCCATCCTGGCTCTGCTGACGGCGCTGCTGGAGCGCGAACCGGCCGCGCGCGCGACGCTGATCTACGCCAACCGCCGCACCGCGTCGACGATGTTCAAGGAAGAACTCGAAGACCTGAAGAACCGCTTCATGACGCGGCTGTCGCTGCACCTGATCTTCAGCCGCGAGGTCGTCGACGCGCCGCTGTACGGCGGCCGCCTGGACGCCGGCAAGCTCAGCGTGTTCCTGTCCGGCCCGGTGCCGGCGGCGAGCCTTGACGAAGTCTTCGTCTGCGGCCCGTTCGAGATGAACGACCAGGCCGAGGCCGCGCTGCTGGGCTCGGGTGTGCCGGCCAATCGCATTCACATCGAGCGCTTCGGCACGCCGGAGACGCTGAGCGGCCGACCTGTGCCGCACGAGGTCAAGCCCGGCGATGCGCCCGAGGCACGCGTGACCGTCATCCGCGACGGCCTGTCGCGCGAGATCGAGTTCCATGCCGGCGACCCCAGCCTGCTGGACGCCGCCGCCCGCGAAGGCATGGACGTGCCGTTCTCCTGCAAGAGCGGCGTGTGCTCCACCTGCCGCTGCAAGCTCATCGAGGGCCAGGTGCGCATGGACAAGAATTTCGCGCTCGACAAGGCCGAGGTCGCTGCCGGGTTCATCCTGAGCTGCCAGGCCCACCCGTTGACCGACAAGGTCGTCATTTCCTTTGATGAACGTTGATGGCCCGCAAACGCGCCCCCGGCTTTGAAGCGCAACGCGAGGACATCCTCGCCGCCGCCGCCCGGCTGTTCGCCGAACAAGGCTTCAGCGCCACGTCCATGAACCAGGTCGCCGAGGCCTGCGGCGTGGCCAAGCCGACGCTGTACCACTACTTCCAGGACAAGCAGGAGCTGCTGGCGCAGATCTGCGACAGCCATGTGCATGCGCTGCTGGCGCTGGTTGCCGACGTCAAGGCGCGGCAGCTCGCGCCCGACGCCCAGCTGCGCGCGCTGATCGAGGGCTTCACGCGCGCCTATGCCGACGCGCAGGACCAGCACCGCGTGCTGACCAGCGAGATCAAGTTCCTGGCCGACGAGGAGCGCGAACGCCTGCTGGACGTGGAGCGCCGCGTCGTGGGCGAGTTCGCTTCGGCCATCGCCAGCGTGCGGCCCGAACTGAGTGACGCCAAACTGCACAAGCCGTTGACCATGTTGCTCTTTGGCATGATCAACTGGACCTTCACCTGGCTGCGCCCCGATGGCGAGCTTTCGCACGAGGCGCTGGCTGACCTGGTCAGCGACCTGTTCTTTGGCGGCCTGGGCGCGGTGCGCGCGCCCCAGACCACCGCCGTTCAATAACCCCTGAGGAGACCCCCGTGAAAATGTTCAAGCAAGTTGCCGTTGCCCTCGCCGCTTCCATCGCCCTGGCCGCCCATGCGGACATCAACGTCGGCGTCACGGTCTCGGCCACCGGTCCTGCGGCTTCGCTGGGCATCCCGGAGAAGAACACCTTCGCGCTGATGCCCACCACCATCGCCGGCCAGAAGGTCAACTACATCGTGCTGGACGACGCGTCCGACACGACCACCGCTGTCGCCAACACGCGCAAGCTCATCACCGACAACAAGGTCGACATCGTCATCGGCTCCACCGTCACGCCCAACTCGCTGGCGATGATCGACGCGGTGTCCGAGTCCGGCACGCCCATGATCTCGATGGCCGCGTCGGCCCGCATCGTGGAGCCCATCGACGCGAAGAAGAAGTGGGTCTTCAAGACGCCGCAGAACGACATCATGATGGCGCTGGCCATCGTGACCCACATGGTG
Organism: Roseateles asaccharophilus; assembly: GCF_031458115.1. GTDB lineage: Bacteria > Pseudomonadota > Gammaproteobacteria > Burkholderiales > Burkholderiaceae_C > Pelomonas > Pelomonas asaccharophilus_A. The sequence continues at coordinate 861,700 of NZ_JAVDXV010000001.1, forward strand.
GACAACGGCATCAAGACGGCCGGCTTCATCGGCTTTGCCGATGCCTACGGCGAAGGCTGGTGGGGCGAGTTCAACAAGATCGCCGCGGCCAAGAAGCTCAACATCGTCGCGAGCGAACGCTACAACCGCACGGACACGTCCGTCACCGGCCAGGTGCTCAAGCTCGTGGCCGCCAAGCCCGACGCCATCCTCATCGCCGGCTCGGGCACGCCCGCCGCACTGCCGCAGAAGGCGCTGAAGGAGCGCGGCTACGCCGGCAAGATCTACCAGACCCACGGCGTGGCCAACAACGACTTCCTGCGCGTGGGCGGCAAGGACGTGGAAGGCACGCTGCTGCCGTCCGGCCCGGTGCTGGTGGCGGCGCAACTGCCGGCCGACCATCCGGTGAAGAAGAGCGCCGAGGCCTACATCGCCAAGTACGAGGCGGCGCACGGCAAGGGCTCCGTGTCCACCTTCGGCGGCCACGCCTGGGACGCCGGCCTGCTGCTGGCCGCCGCCGCGCCGGAAGCACTGAAGAAGGCCCAGCCGGGCACGTCGGCCTTCCGCGCCGCGCTGCGCGACGCGCTGGAGAACACGAAGAACGTGGCTGGCGCACACGGCGTGTTCAACATGTCGGCCGGCGACCACCTGGGCCTGGATCAGCGCGCCCGCGTGATGGTGCAGATCAAGGATGGCAAGTGGGTCTTGATCAAGTGAGCACGCTTCAGAGCTACATCGCCGGCCGCTGGGTCGGCGCCACGGCCGCCAAACCGCTGGCGAGCGCGATCAACGGCCGGGTCGTCGCGCACACCCACGAGGAAACGCTCGACTTCGCGGAGGCGATGAGCTTTGCGCGCGGCACGGCCTTGCCCGGCCTGCTGCGCACGCATTTCCAGGACCGCGCCCGCGTGCTGAAGGCGCTGGCCGCCTACCTGCTGGAACGCAAGGAGCAGTTGTACGCGATCAGCGCCCACACGGGCGCGACGCGCAGCGACTCGTGGATAGACATCGAAGGCGGCATCGGCACGCTGTTCGCTTACGCGTCCATCGGCGGCAAGGACCTGCCCAGCAGCAACGTGCTGCACGAAGGCCCGCCCATGCGGCTGGGCGCCAACAACCACTTCATCGGCAGCCACGTGCTGGTGCCCAAGCGCGGCGTGGCGCTGCACATCAACGCGTTCAACTTCCCGATGTGGGGCATGCTGGAGAAGTTCGCGCCCAGCTTCCTGGCGGGCATGCCCTGCCTGGTGAAGCCGGCCACGGCCACCAGCTATGTGGCCGAGGCCTGTGTGCGCCTCATCGTCGACTCGGGCCTGGTGCCGGCCGGCGCGCTGCAGTTGATCATCGGCGGCACGGGCGACCTGTTCGAGCGGCTGGATGAGGCCGACGTGGTCACCTTCACCGGCAGCGCCGACACCGCGCTGATGCTGAAGGCGCACCCCAACCTGCTGAAGAAGAGCATCCCGTTCAACGCCGAGGCCGACAGCCTGAACTGCGCCATCCTGGCGCCCGACGTGACGCCGGACGACCCGGAGTTCGACCTCTTCATCAAGGAGGTCTCGCGCGAGATGACGGCCAAGGCCGGCCAGAAGTGCACGGCCATCCGCCGCACCATCGTGCCGGCGAAGCTGGTGGATGCGGTGGCCACGGCACTGAAGGCGCGCCTCAGCAAGACCGTGGTGGGCGACCCCGCCCTGGAAGGCGTGCGCATGGGCGCGCTGGCCAACAAGGCCCAGCAGGCCGACGTGGCCGAGCGCGTGGCGCAACTGGCGAAGAATTGCGAGTTGCTGCTGAGCGAGCGCGACGGCTTCGCGCCCAAGGGTGAGGGCGTTGGCGATGGCGCGTTCTACGCACCCACGCTGCTGCTGGCGCGCGACGCGTCCGCCAGCGACGCGCATCACCTCGAGGCCTTCGGCCCGGTGACGACGCTGATGCCCTATGGCGACTTCGAAGAAGCCCTGCACCTGGCCACGCTGGGCCGCGGCAGCCTGGTGGGCACCGTCTGCACCAAGACGCCGGCGCTGGCCGCGCAAGCCGTGCCGACCTTCGCCGCCTGGCACGGCCGCATGCTGGTGCTGGACCGGGAAGCTGCGCTCGAGAACACCGGTCACGGCTCGCCGCTGCCCAAGCTCAAGCACGGTGGCCCCGGCCGCGCCGGCGGTGGCGAGGAACTGGGCGGCCTGCGTGCGGTGAAGCACTACCTGCAGCGCTGCGCGGTGCAGGGCTCGCCAACGATGATCTCCGCCGTCACCGGCGAGTACCAGCGTGGCGGCACGGTCACCGAGAGCGACGTCCACCCGTTCCGCCGCTACTTCGAGGACGTGGAAGTGGGCATGAGCCTGCTGACGCACCGCCGCACGGTGGGCGAGGCCGACATCGTCGCGTTCGGCGGCCTGTCGGGCGACTACTTCTACATGCACTTCGACGAGGTCGCGGCCAAGGAATCGCCGTTCGGCCAGCGCATCGCGCACGGTTACTTCGTGCTGTCGGCGGCCGCGGGCCTGTTCGTGAGCCCGGCCCCAGGCCCGGTGCTGGCCAACTACGGCCTGGAGAACCTGCGCTTCGTCACGCCGGTCGCCATCGGCGACACCATCCAGGCGCGCCTGACCGCCAAGCGCAAGATCGACCGCCCGCCGCGCGACGACCAGCCTGCACAAGGCGTCATCGGCTGGGACGTGGCCGTGACCAACCAGCGCGGCGAGCTGTGCGCGAGCTACGAGATCCTGACGCTGGTGGCCAAGCGGGTCGCAGGCTGATGGATTCCGCCAAGGCCCGCGAGCTCGCGCTGGCCTTGCCCCGGTGCGGTCGAGATGCCGCATCACGAGCTGACGTCGTTCCGCCTGCCGGGCAGCAAGGGCCGCATCTTCGCGACGATGACGCCCGACGGCGCAGAGCTGCGCGTGTTCATCCAGGACGACGATGCCCGCGATGCGTGGATCGCGCGCGAAGCGGGCGTCGTCGAGCCGCTGTTCTGGGGCGCCAAACGCTGCGGCGTGAAGCTGCTGCTGGCAAGAGCCAGTCCGGCGTGGGTCAAGGAGTTGCTCGGCCAGGCCTGGCGCGAGCTGGGCGGCCCCGTCAGCGGGTGACGGTGGCGCTGTTGTTGCCTTCGGCCGCGGCCTTGAGGTCGGCGCGGCGCGCGCCGGTGAAGCGCTTGGCCCAATAGGCGTCGCGCATGTCTTCCACGCGCACGGCGCTGCCGGTGCGCGGCGCATGGATGAACTTGCCTTCGCCGACGTAGATGCCCACATGGCTGAAGGTGGCGCGCATGGTGTTGAAGAACACCAGGTCGCCCGGCTTGAGTTCGTCCTTGCGGATGGACAACAGGCTGTTCATCTTGGCCTGCTCGTCGGCGCGGCGCGGCAGCACCAGGCCCACGCTCATCTCGAAGATGTGGCGCGTGAAGCCGCTGCAGTCGAAGCCGTTCTCCACCGAGTTGCCGCCCCGCGTGTAGCGCACGCCCAGGAAGTTCATCGCCGACAGCACCAGGTCGGAGGCCGTGTCGCGCACGCTGCTCAACAGCCGCGACGGTGCGCTCTGCTCTGAAGTGACCAGCAGGCCGCGTTCACTGAGGAAGCGGCTGACGGCGTCCTGCCCCGTTGCGGTCGTCGCGGTGGCCGGCTTGGCGGCCTTGTCGGTCGCGGCCTGCTGCTGCAGGCTCTGGCCGTAGGCGCCCGTCATCGTGCCCGGCGGCGGCGTCGATGCATTGATGGTGGAGGCCTGGGCCACGCCTTGCGCATGCGCAGCGCAAGCCACGGCTAGCAGGCCGGCGGCAGCAATGCGATTCAGCAGGGCAATGGAGACCAGGGACATTCGAGACGAGAGAGACCGGGAACGGGCCGCGAGGGCCGGATAGCAGAGTGGGTACAGCGGCGCGGAGGGTAGGGGGGGCACCCGGCAGCGTCAACCAAAGCGGAAGTAAAGCGCGCGATTTTCAGGGCAAACCCCGGTACCTCAAGCGTCTCTCTTCGTAAAAACCCTGAAATTCCTCACGCCGGCGGCTTGCGCGAGGTCAGACTGCCGTCAGTGCCCCCGGGCCACACTCGTTCCCATGAGCCCGACCGCCTACGCCGACTTCCACGCCCGCTCGCTGACCGAGCGCGATGCCTTCTGGGCCGAACAGGCCAAGCGCATTGACTGGCAGACCCCGCCACAGCAGATTTGCGATGCCAGCCAGCCGCCGTTCGCGCGCTGGTTCGTCGGCGGCACGACCAACCTGTGCCACAACGCGGTGGACCGTCACGCGGCCACGCGGCCCGGTGACCGTGCGCTGATCTGGGTGTCCACCGAGGTGGGCCAGGAAAAGGTCTACAGCTTCGCGCAGCTGCAGGCCGAGGTGGAGGCCATGGCCGCCATGCTGCTCGCGCAGGGCGTGGGGCCCGGTGATCGTGTGCTGATCTACATGCCCATGATTCCGGAGGCCGCGTTCGCGATGCTGGCCTGCGCGCGCATTGGCGCCATCCATTCGGTGGTGTTCGGCGGTTTCGCGTCCGTGAGCCTGGCCAGCCGCATCGACGACGCGGTGCCCACGCTCATCGTCAGCGCCGACGCGGGCAGCCGTGGCGGCAAACGCGTGGCCTACAAGCCGCTGCTGGACGAGGCCATCACGCTGGCCCAGCACAAGCCGGCCGCCGTGCTGATGGTGGACCGCGGCCTGGTGCCGTTCGAACGCGTGGCGGGCCGCGACCTGGACTACGCCGAACTGCGCCGCCGGCACGACGGTGCCCGCGTGCCCTGCGCCTGGCTGGAGAGCAACACGCCCAGCTACACGCTGTACACCAGCGGTACGACCGGCAGGCCCAAGGGCGTGCAGCGCGACGTGGGAGGCTATGCGGTGGCGCTGGCCGCCAGCATGGACTGGATCTTTGGCGGCAAGCCCGGCGAGACCTACTTCTCCACCAGCGATATCGGCTGGGTCGTGGGGCACAGCTACATCGTCTACGGCCCGCTGATCCACGGCATGGCCACGTTGATGTACGAGGGCACGCCGGTGAACCCCGATGCCGCGGTGCTGTGGAGCCTCGTCGAGAAGTACCAGGTCACCGTCATGTTCAGCGCGCCCACCGCCGTGCGCGTGCTGAAGAAGCACGACGCCGTGCTGCTGAAGCGGCACGACCTGTCGTCCTTGCGCGCGCTGTTTCTGGCCGGCGAGCCGCTGGACGAGCCCACCGCGCGCTGGATCGCCGAGGGCCTGGGCGTGCCTATCATCGACAACTACTGGCAGACGGAGACCGGCTGGCCGCTGCTGACCGTGGCCCACCACATCCCGGGCGTCGAAGCCGTGCCCACCCGCCTGGGCTCACCCGGCGTGCCCATGTACGGCTATGACGTGAAGCTGCTGGACGAGCAGACCGGCGTCGAGCTGACCGGGCCGGATCAGAAGGGCGTGCTGGCCATTGCTCACCCGCTGCCGCCCGGTGCGCTGCAGACCGTGTGGGGCGACGACGCCCGCTTCGTGAACACCTACTGGCGCAGCATTCCTGGCCGCGAGGTCTATTCCACCTTCGACTGGGCCACGCGCGACGCCGACGGCTACACCTTCATCCTGGGCCGCACCGACGACGTCATCAACGTGGCGGGCCACCGGCTGGGCACGCGGGAGATCGAGGAGTGCATCTCGGGCCATGCGGCGTTGGCGGAGGTGGCCGTGGTAGGTGTGGCGGATCAGCTCAAGGGCCAGGTCGCCATCGCCTTCGCCGTGCTGCGCGACGCGGCGCTGGCGTCGCCCGCGCTGGAAGGCGAGATCATGAAGCACGTGGACGCGCAACTGGGCGCCGTGGCCCGGCCCGCGCGCGTGCTGTTCGTGACGCTGCTGCCCAAGACACGCTCCGGCAAGCTGCTGCGTCGCGCGCTGCAGGCTGTGGCCGAAGGCCGCGACCCGGGCGACCTGACGACGCTGGACGATCCCTCGGCGCTGGCCCAGGTGAAAACCCTGCTGCACAAGTAGGGGCGTGAGGAACGGCCGGCCGTGGCCGTCACCGCAGAATCGGCGCCTTCCCACGAGGAGCCACGATGAAGACCGCCCTGACCACGCTGGCCAGCCTGCTGCTGGCCGCCACCGCGCAAGCCCAACCCAAGCTGCCCGGCCCCAACTTCCCCACCTACAACAGCGTCGCCGATGTGCAGACCCGCTGTGATGCGGGCCTCAAGGGCGCCAAGCAGCGCGTCACACAGCTGGAGAAGCGCAAGGTCGACGCCGGCTGGCTGGCCGCGCTGGACGACCTGACGGTCTACTTCGAGGATCACCAGTACCCCAACGACTTCATCCTCAACGTCCACCCGGTCAAGGCCATCCGCGATGCGGCCCAGGCCTGCTCGCTGCGCTGGGCCGACTTCAGCTCCAGCCTGGGCCAGAACGAGAAGCTGTTCCGCGCGCTGCAGAAGGCGCCCAAGAAGGACGGCATCGACGCCGAGTTCGTGCGCTTGGCCTCGGGCCAGTTCGAGGACACGGGTGTGGCGCTGCCCAAGGCCAAGCGTGAGCGCGCCAAGCAGATCCTGGACAAGCTGACCGAGCTGGACCAGCAGTTCAACAAGAACATCCGCGACGCTGGCACCCGCGTGGCCTTCACCGAGGCCGAGTTGAAGGGCGTGCCCGCCAGCGTGTGGGAGAAGGCCAAGCGCGACGAGCAGGGCCGCATCGTGCTGGGCGTGGACTACCCCAGCTATGTGCCGGTGATGCGCAGCGCCGAGAGCGAGGCCGCGCGCCAGCGCATGTGGCTGGCCAAGACCAACGAGGGCGGCCAGCCCAACCTGGACCTGCTGGCCCAGATCGTCACGCTGCGCGGCGAGTACGCCAAGTTGTTCGGCTTCGACAACTACGTGGACTTCAACCTGCGCCGCCGCATGGCCAAGGACGGCGCGACGGCGACGAAGTTCCTCGATTCCGTGACCGGCGCCGTCAACGCGCGCGAGAAGACCGAGCTGCAGGAGCTGCGCGCCGCCAAGGCCCAGCACGTGGGCACGGCGCTGGACGCCACCACCGTGCAGCGCTGGGACGCCACCTTCTACGGCGAACGCCTGAAGCGCGAGAAGTTCAGCGTCGACCAGAACGCGTTCCGCCCCTACTTCCCGCCGCAGGCCAGCCTGGAGTTCTCGATGAAGATCATCGAGCAGCTGATGGGCGTGAAGTACCAGCGCGTGGACAACACACTGTGGCACGACGAGGTGCAGACCTATGTCGTCAGCGACGCGGCCTCGGGCCAGCCCATCGCGCAGATGTACGTGGACCTGTACCCGCGCGACGGCAAGTACAACCACGCCGCCGTGTGGCCGCTGCGCGGCAGCGCCACGCGCGCGGGCCGCACGCCGGCCGCGGCGCTGGTCGTCAACTTCGACCGGCAAGGCCTGACGCTGGACGAGGTCGAGACGCTGCTGCACGAGCTGGGCCACGCGGTGCACGTGAACCTGTCCAAGACCCGCTATGCCGCGACCGCAGGCACGGCCGTCATGCACGACTTCGTCGAGGCGCCGTCGCAGATGCTGGAGGACTGGGTCTACGACAAGAACGTGCTGAAGCTGATGCAGGCCGTTTGCGCCGACTGCAAGCCGGTGCCCGACGCGATGGTGGCGCAGGCGCAGGCCGCCAAGCACTACGGCAAGGGTGGCCAGTTCGGCCGCCAGCACCTGTACGCCAGCTACGACATCACGCTGCACCAGCAGGCCAAGCCCGAACCGCTGCCGCTGTGGGCCAAGATGGAAGGCGCCACGCCGCTGGGCCATGTGAAGGACACGAAGTTCCCGGCCGGTTTCGCCCACATCGCGGGCGGCTATGGCGCGGGCTACTACGGTTACCTGTGGAGCCTGGTGGTGGCCATGGACCTGCGCACGGCGTTCGAGAAGGACAAGCTGGGCGCCGACGCCGGCAAGCGCTATCGCGACGCGGTGCTGGGCCAGGGCGCGCAGAAGCCGGCGCCGGAACTGGTCAAGGACTTCCTGGGCCGCGAGTCGAACTCGCAGGCGTTCTTCGAGTACCTGAAGAAATAAAAACGGGCCGCGAAAGCGGCCCTTTCTTCATGTGCGGCGCTTCAGTGCCCGCAGCTGCTGGAGCCACAGCCTGAGTCGGTGGCTTCGGCGGCTGCAGGCTCACGGCACTCGCCCGTCACCGGGTCGAAGCCACGCTGCTCCATCGTGAACACCAGCGCCGCGTCCATCGCCTCGGCATGCTGCGGGAACCAGCCCGCCAGCTCGGTGCGCAGGATGTTCAGCGGCTCGCGGTCGTTCAGCTCGGTCGCGTAGCGCAGCGCCTCGCGCATCACGTTCAGCACCATCGCGTGCTGGCTGCTGTGGCAGTTCTGCGCCTCGAAGCCGCAGCGCGCCATCCAGTCCTCTTCCATCGCGAAATGGGCCTCGGTGTGGGCCAGCAGCGCGTGGTAGGCGGGCAGGGCGTCCACGCCGTCGTCCAGCGCGCTGCCGAAGGCATTCAGCAGGCCGACGAATTCCTCGTGCGTGTCGTCCAGCGTGGGCTGGTTCAGTACCAGCCGGTCGGTCCAGGCAAGCGTGGTCATGCGAGACGGGCGCGGTGGCGCGCGATCTGAGCGCGGACTTGGGCCGGCGCCGTGCCGCCCAGCACGTTGCGCGCGTTCAGCGAGCCTTCCAGCGACAGCACGTCGAACACATCGGCCTCGACGCGGGCGTCGAAGGCCTTCAGCTCGTCCAGCGACAGCGCGGCGAGGTCCACGCCCTTGGCGGTGGCGGTCTTCACTGCGTGCGCGACGACCTCGTGCGCGTCGCGGAAGGCCACGCCCTTCTTGACGAGGTAGTCGGCCAGGTCGGTGGCGGTCGCGTGGCCCTTCAGCGCCGCGGCGCGCATGGCCTCGGGCTTGGCGGTCAGGCCGGCCAGCATGTCGGCAAAGATGCGCAGCGTGTCCTTCAAGGTGTCCACCGTGTCGAACAAGGGTTCCTTGTCCTCCTGGTTGTCCTTGTTGTAGGCCAGCGGCTGGCCCTTCATCAGCGTGACGAGGCCCACCAGGTGGCCCACCACGCGGCCGGTCTTGCCGCGCGCCAGCTCGGGCACGTCGGGGTTCTTCTTCTGCGGCATGATCGACGAGCCCGTGCAGAACGCATCCGGCAGCGCGATGAAGCCGAAGTTCTGGCTCATCCACAGGATCAGCTCCTCGGACAGCCGCGAGATGTGCAGCATCACCAGCGTGGCCGCCGACGTGAACTCGATCGCGAAGTCGCGGTCGCTTACGGCGTCCAGGCTGTTCTGGCACACGCCTTCCATGCCCAGCGTCCTGGCCACGCGCTCGCGGTCCAGCGGGTAGCTGGTGCCGGCCAGCGCGGCGGCGCCCAGCGGCAGGCGGTTCACGCGCTTGCGGGTGTCCAGCATGCGCTCGGCGTCGCGCGCGAACATCTCCACATAGGCCAGCAGATGGTGGCCGAAGCTGACCGGCTGGGCCACCTGCAAATGGGTGAAGCCGGGCAGGATGGTGTCGGCGTATTGGCCGGCCTTCTCGACCATGACGGATTGCAGGGCCTTGAGCAGGCCGGTGATCTCGTCGATCTCGCCGCGCAGCCACAGGCGCACGTCGGTGGCGACCTGGTCGTTGCGGCTGCGGCCGGTGTGCAGCCGCTTGCCGGCGATGCCCACGCGCTCGGTCAGGCGGGCCTCGATGTTCAGGTGCACGTCTTCCAGGTCCAGCTTCCAGTCGAACTGGCCGGCCTCGATCTCGGCGGCGATCTCGTTCAGGCCGCGCTGGATGGCGGCATGGTCCTCGGCGCTCAGGATGCCCTGCGCCGCCAGCATCTCCGCGTGCGCCAGGCTGCCGTTGATGTCGGCGCGCCACAGGCGCTTGTCGAAGCCCACGCTGGCCGTGTAGCGCTTGACCAGGTCGCTCATGGGTTCGGAGAACAGGGCGGACCAGGCTTGGGACTTGTTGGCGAGTTGGTTGTCGGACGTAGACATGGGACGGGCTAGGAGATTCAACGCGCACAATCGCGCAGCCCGGCATTATCGAACGCAGCCTCCGACATGCTTTCGTCACTCTTCAAGCGCCGCCCCGCGCCCCGTCACAGCGTCTGGCACGACTCGATGCAGGTCAGCCAGTGGCTGGGCTTCACGGCCACCGAACTGCCCGAACTGCCGGAGCTGAGCCGCGCGCCGCTGCTGGATCCCACCCGCGCCTTCGACGTCTGCCACGTGGGCCTGGTGCTGCGCGCCGTGCTGGGCGTGCAGTTGCTGCTGGCGCTGGGCATGGCGCTGGTGGCGCGCGATGCCGGCCAATGGCTGACGCTGACGGCCAGCGGCACCGTGGTGACCCTGTTTGCCGTGCTGTCCTGGCTGCTGGCCGTCTGCGCCGCCAGGCGACTGTGGCCGCGGCTGGCCGAACCGGTGCAATGGCTGGCGCTGATGAGCCTGGGCGCGCTGAGCGCCGCTCTGGGCTTCTCGCTCTACAACCTGACCAGCGAGGAGCCGGCCTCGGCCTGGCGCTGGGCCAGCATTGCGGCGTCCGGCGCCAGCGGTGCGGCCGTGCTGCTGGCCTGGCTGAAACTGCGCGAGCACAGCCAGCGCCCGGCCGATGCACTCGCCCAACTGGTGGAACTGCAGTCGCGCATCCGCCCGCATTTCCTGTTCAACACGCTGAACAGCGCCATCGCGCTGGTGCAGATCGACCCCGCCCGCGCCGAAGGCGTGCTGGAAGACCTGGCCGAGCTGTTCCGCGTCGCGCTGGCCGATTCCAGCGCATCAGTCACGCTGGCCGAGGAGGTGGAGCTGGCGCGGCGCTACCTGGCGATCGAGCAGATCCGCTTCGGCAAGCGGCTGCGCGTGGAGTGGCAGCTGGACCCGGCCGCCGACAACGCCCGCCTGCCGCCGCTGTTGCTGCAGCCGCTGGTGGAGAACGCCGTGCGCCACGGCGTGGAGCCCAACGACGACGGCGGCGAGCTGCAAGTCAGCACTGCGCGGCGCGGCGCCGAGGTCGAGATCCGCATCGTCAACACTGTGGGCGCGCCGGCCCGCATCGCCGGCCACGGCCTGGCACTGCGCAATGTGCGCCAGCGCCTGCGGCTGATGCACGACGTCGCCGCGCGCTTCGACCTTGAATCCACCGACACTCGCTTCTCCCTGCGTCTCGTCCTGCCGTTATGAGCGTCCTGCGCGTCCTTGTCGTTGACGATGAACCCCTGGCCCGGCTGCGCTTGCGCGGCCTCGTGGAGGCCATTGCCGAGCCGCGCTGCGAGGTGCTGGCCGAGGCGGCCACCGGCACCCAGGCGGCCAGCTGGCTGCGCGAGCATGGCTGCGACGTCGTGCTGCTGGACGTGCAGATGCCCGGCGCCGACGGCCTGCAGTTCGCCGACGGTCTGGCCCAGCGCGTGGCCGCCGGCCAGCCGGTGCCGTTGATCGTCTTCGTCACCGCGCATGCGATGCACGCGCTGCGCGCGTTCGAGCTCGACGCGGTGGACTACCTGACCAAGCCCGTGCGTCGCGAGCGCCTGCAGGCCGCGCTGGCGCGCTGCGCGCAGCGGCTGTCCGAGCGCGCGGCGGCGCAGGCCAATGCGCCGCTGCCGGCCGGCGACGCCCCGGCCGTGCTGGAGGCCGACTTCATCACCATTTCCGACCGCGGCCGGCTCAAGCGCGTGCCGGTGGCCGAGGTGCTGTATTTCAAGGCCGAGCTGAAATACGTGACGCTGCGCACCGCCAGCGAAAGCCATGTGCTGGACGGCGCGTTGTCGGAGTTGGAACAACGCCTGGGCGACCGCTTCCTGCGCATCCACCGCAACGCGCTGGTGGCGCGCTGGGCCGTGCGCGAGCTGGAGCGGCATGCGCCCACCAGCTTTGGCGAGCTGGACGGCGGCGACGGCGGCGAGTCCGCCGACAGCTGGGCCGTGCGCATGGTGCATGTGGACGAATGGCTGGCCGTGTCGCGCCGCCAGGTGGCGGCGGTGCGGGAGGCGCTGGCGGGGCAGGGGCGGTGAGGCCTGCCGCGAAGCGCGCCTGGCGTTGGGGCGCTCTCGTGCTACTGGGATTGCTGGCACTGCCGGTGTCTCGCGTGGTTCTGTCTATGCGTGCCGACGAGCCAGCCAAAGCTGCCGAACGGGTCCGTGCTGCGCCCGCAGCGGCGGCCGCATCCGACGCGCCTGCGGTCGTTGTCCGCCGGGCGAATGCCGAGACGCCGCCGCCGGTGTCCGATCCTGTATCGGGTGGGGTGGCGACGGCCGATGCGATGCAGATCCCGCCCACGGGGCTGGAATTCTGCGACGTGCGGCGCGTGTCGGCAGACGAGTTGCGGCGCTGGAAGGCGGACCCGGTGCATGGCAAGGCGCAGGCCGCCGACATCGAGGCGCAGATGCAGCGCCAAGGGGAGGCGGCGTTGGCGCAGATCGCCGCACGCTTGGCCGCTGGCAGCGAGCGTCAGCAGGTGGCGGCGCGGCTGCTGATGCGGGATGCCGATGGCGCCGCGTTGCTGGCCCAGCGCAGCAGCGACGCGCAGGCTTATCAGATGGCGCTGACTGCCTGCGGATCGCACGTCGCACCCGAGACGCCGAACTGCGCGCGCCTGGATGCGCGCCGCTGGGCCGAACTGGACCCGTCGGACGCGCGACCGTGGCTGCGGCTGATGGACGCAGCGTTGCAGCGCCGCGATCCCGCCGCAGTGGACGAGGCACTGGCGCAGGCGGCCGCACGCCCGCGGCTGTCGCGCGGCGAGTATTTGCTTGAAGCTCAGGCGATGGCCGCCGCGCCGGCGGCGCCGGATGTGGCGGGGTTCGGCAATGCGCTGGTCATGACCATCGGCTTCGACGCCGCGATGATGGGGGTCGACATGGGTGCGCCGATTCGTGCCTGCAAGGGCGACGCGTTGAAGGATGCGATGCGGCTGGCGCACTGTCGGGCGGTGGCGCGTCAGGTGCTGGCAGGCGCGACCGACCTGATCGACGCGACGCTGGCCCAGAAGCTGGCGGACCGCGTCGGCTTGCCGCCCGAGCAGCAGGCGCATGACGCGGCGACGCTGAAGACAGCGGGGCAGCGTCTTTCCCAGCATATGAGCGAGGACATCGGCATGGATTGCGCGGGCATGCGGCGCATACATCGCCTGTCTGCCACGCGTGCGGCCGACGGCGACTTGGCGATGGCGTTGGCGCTGTTGCCGGCGCGGCCCGCGCGCTGAGGTGCGGCCCGTATGCTGTGGTCATGACCGTGTTGTTACGCCGCTCACTTGGTGGCGCCCTGATTCTTGTCCTGCTGGCCGGTGTTGTCTGGCTGCTGTTGCGACGGCCGGAATCGGTGCCAGATGGCCGTACGGTACCCACCGCCGGCGAGCGGGCATCGGCGGCGACTGCCGCTACGTTGGCAACTGCCGACGCGGCCGCGTCAGCCGGTGCTGCACCTGTAGCCTCGACGCCGGACGACGGCAGCGTCGAGATCTGCGGCCACGGGCGTGTGAAGCGCTCGGAGCTGGAGCAGCAGCAGCCCGATCATGCGCCTGCATGGGCGAAGGTGGTCCATGAGCGCTGGGAAGTGCAGAAGGCCGAGGCGCTGCAGCGGCTTGCGGCTGGCACGCCGCGCGAGCGCGTGGCCGCGGCGCTGCTGCGTGGCGACGTGAATGCGGCCGCTGAGCTGGCCAGCGGCGCCGAGGATGGGCTGGCCTATCGCATCGCGCTGCAGGCCTGCCGGGAAGATGCTGCCTCGCGCGTTCGTGCGCCGCTCGCGTCTTCAGCGCCCATCGCGGTAGCGCCGGCGCCGGTTTCGTGTGCCGCGTTGCGGCTGGAGAAGCTGGAGCAGCTGGCGCCACGCGAAGTCTGGCCCGCGATGGCGCGCCTGATCGACGCGACCCGACGGCGCGATGCAGCCGCGCAATCGCAGCTGCTGCATCAGTTGGGCCAGGGGACCTGGCAGGCCGGTTCGCAGCGGCCGCTGACGGCCGTGGTGGCGGCGTCCATCGGTGTGCAGCCCACGCCGGGCGAGGCCAGGCTGCTGAACGAAGCGACGGGCGCGGACATGCTGGTCACCACACAGGGTTGGTTGTACGGCGTCAGCGAAGCCTGCCGGCCGCGCCAGCTGGCCGATGCGAACCGGCGCCAGCTGTGCGAGCAGGTCGCGCGGCGCATGCCTGCGTGGGTGGTGGACGGCAGCGATGCCACCGCGCTGCATGCGCTGGAGAAACAGTTGGGCCTGCCGCATTCGCCCAGGTCGATGTCGCAGGATGAAGGGCGCAAGCTGCAGGAACGCATGATGGCCGGCTTCGTGCGGGACGCGATGGATTTCAGCTGCGCTGGCTTTGCCCGCAATGCGCGGCAGTTGAAGGAGTTGGCCGTGCAGGGCGAGTTGGCGTTTCATCGGGCCGCTTCCGAGGCCGTGCGATGAGGGCGCGCGGCCGGCTGCTGATCGCCGCCGGCGTGGTGGTGCTGGCGGTCTTGTTGGCCGCGTGGCTGGGCTGGCGCCGGATGCAGCACGACGCCGATGTGGCGTTGGCTGTCGCAGCGCCCATGGCCCCGGCATCGCAGGCGATGGCCGATGCCTGGTTGCAGCCGGCGACGCAGCGGGGCGTGGCGCCGGACGCAGCAGCAGCGGCCTCCTCCGCGGCTTCGGAGAGTACGTCCATAGACATCTGTGGCGTGGGCCGGATTGATGTAGTGCAGATGCTCAGTTGGGGACCGGCGGAGATGCTGAAGGCCAAAGCGCAGGCGGACGCGCTGGAGCGGCGCAGGGATGCCGAGCTGAGCCGCATGTCCGCGCGGCTGGCGGCGGGATCGGCCAGCGAGCGCGTCGCGGCGCGGCTGCTGATGAAGGATGTCGAGGGCGCGGCGCTGCTGGCCGCGGGCTCTGGCGACGCTGCCGCCTACCGGCTCGCACTGCGTGGCTGTCGCAGCCCGCGCGACAAGCACGAGGCGCCCAGCTGCCAGGGGCTGACGGCCCAGGGCTGGCTGCGCCTGGACCCCGACGATGCACGCGCCTGGCTGGGCGTCATGGAAGAGGCGATGAACAGGTCCGACAGCGAGGCTGCGGTGCAGGCGATGGAACAGGCGCTGCGGCGCGACATGCGCGGCAGCCGCAACCCGTTGCTCACAGCCATCGCTGGCATGCCGGCTGGCAGCGATGCCCTTGGCCGTGGCCTGGCGGCGCAGGACATCAGCGTCAACGAGGTCATGATGGCCGATTTCCCCTTCCTGCACCTGGGCAGTCATTGCCGGCGTGATGCGCTGAAAGACCCGGCACGCCGCGAGCGCTGCGAACGCATCGCGCGCTGGCAGCTCGCGCAGGCGGACAACCTGAGCGACGCGGAGGGGGCTCTGAATCTTGCCGACCGCTTGGGCGTGCCCGTGGACCAACGCCCCTACACGCGAGAACAGTTGAAGCAGGGGCGGCGGATCATCGACTCGATGGTCGGGTCGGTTGGTTTCGATTGCGACAGCCTCGCCCGCACGGCCGCATGGCCGGGCCGGCTGGTGCAGCGCAGCGAGTTGCAATGGGCCTTGTCCGCGGTGCCAGGCCGGTGAAACGCTTCCTCCATGTTGTGCGCATGACCGTGTCGTCACGTTGGGGCGTCTGTGTGATTGCGCTGGTGCTCCTGCTGCTGCTTCTTGCCGCTGCGTGGTGGGGCTCTGGAGAGCGAGTCGCACGACGTGATGCGGTGGTGGCTGGCGTCGACGCTGGCGTTGCATCCGCGCCGCTGGGCGACGCCGTGGTGGCGCGTGGGTCGTCCGTGCCGGCTTCGAGCGCGTCCGCGCCGGCTGTGTCGATGGGGCGCGGCTCCACGGAATCATCCGATGCACAGGCCCGTGCCGCGCTGGTGCAGCGCATGAAGGCCGACTGGTGCGGCTTCGGCGCGGCAGAGCAGCACAGGCAGGCCGCAGCCATCATGGAAAGCGCCAGCGGCGGTATCGCGGGCAGGGAAGTGATCGCCGAGTTGAACCGGACGCCGGGCGCCCAGCTGATGGCCGAGGCGGTTGTGCAGGTCCGCCAGCGCTGGGCCACGACCTTGCAGCAGCGCGGCGACCCGCGCTCGCTGGCCGTGGCGGCCCGGCTGGGCGGCGCCGATGGCGACGAAGCCGCGGCGCGGGCGCGGTTGCAGGCGCTGGCCCACACGTCCAGCGATCCGATGGTGACCGCGCTGGCGCTGCAGTGGCCCTGCAAGTCGGCGGGCTGCCGGAACATCGATGCCGCGCAGTGGTCGCGGCTGGAGCCGGCGAATCTGCAGGCCTGGCTGGCCTTGCTGAATGACGCCCCGTCGCGCCGCACGCAGGACGCCTACGTCCTGGAGCGCGTGGCTAGCGAGGCGCGCTATTCGCGCAGCTACGCACGCGAGTTCGCGGCGCTGCTGTTCAGCCTGCCGCAGGCCGAGGCTCCGGGGCTGCTCTACGACGCGGAGATGCAGCTCATCGGTGTCGCGATGGGGGCCTGGCCGCTCGGGCCGTCGGCGCCGTTGATACGGATGTGCCGCGCCGGCATTGCCGATGCGGCCCTGCTCCAGCGCTGCGAAGCCGTTGCCGAACTGATGTGGCAGGCGGACAGCATGCTCGAACGGGGGCTGGCGCTGAGCCTCGCGCGTGACGCAGTGACCTTGCGGCCGGCTCTGAAGGCGCGCTGGGAGCCTCGGGCGCGTGAGTTGGAGGCCGTTCGGCATTGGAACTCCTCGGTCTGGGAGCTCAAGCAAGCGCCCGCACGGGAAACGATGGGGCCTTGCGATCTGTCGGCCGAGTTCAGACAGCATCTGCAGGCCAACGTGGCACAGGGCGAGTGGGAGCGGTGGCGTACCGAGATGCGGGCCGATGGCGCCGATGAAGCGGCCTTGTCGGCCGAGTGGCGTCGGCAGGCCGGGCGTGGCCTGCTGGACCCGCTGCCGGCACCCCAGCCGGCGTCGGGCGCGCGCTGACGCCTGCACCTCTATGCTGTGTGCATGAAGGTGAAGTTACGTCACCGCCTCGGGGCCGGCGCTCTGCTGTTGTTGGTCGCCGCTGTGTGGTGGGCCGGCGGTGAGCGAGGTCGGTTGCACGATGCCCAGGCGGCCCGCGTGGCGTCGGAGGCGGCGTCGGCGCCGATGGGGAGCGCCGTGTCCGCCCGTGCGCTGGTCAGGCCGGCTTCGGCGGCGTCCGCGGTGCCTGGCCTGGAGGCGCGCAACACTGAGTCGCTTGAGGGACTGGATAGAGCCGGGCTGAAGCAGCGCATGAAGGCTGACTGGTGCGGCTTTGGTGTGGCGGAATTCAACCGGCAGCGCCAGGCCGCCTATGACAGGGCCAAGGCCAATCGCAGCGGCACGCAAGCGGGCGCTGCCGACGAGGCCGAGGGGACGCCCGGGGCAGAAGTCCTGGCCGAGGCGCAGGCCGAGGTGCGCCGACGCTGGGTGCAGGCGTTGGCGCAGCGCGGCGATCCCCGCTCGCGGGCCGTGGCGGAGCTATTGGGCGGCGCGGACGGTGACGACGCGAAGTCGAGTGCGCGGCTGCAGGCGCTGGCGCGGACCTCCAGCGACCCGATGGTGACGGCGATGGCATTGCAGAGACCTTGCGAGCCGCATGCGTGCGCCAACATCGAGATGTCGCAGTGGTCGCGCCTGGAACCGGCGAATCTGTTGAGCTGGTTGGCGCTGCTGCGCGATCCAGGTGCCGGTGAACCACGACGAGACCAGGCGGACTACGTGCTGGAGCGCGCGGCCAGCGAGGCGCGCTATTCGCGCACCTATGCGCGTGAGCTGTTTGAGGTGTTGTCCAGCCTGCAAGAGGCCGGGCGGGGCGGGTTGGCCGTGGATGCGGAACTGAAGCTCTACGGGCATGTCCTTGCCGGGCAGATGTTCGATCACGTCGGCACGGTGAGGACGCTGTGTCGGGAGACGCCGCCAATGGATGTGACCACCGTGCAGCGCTGCACGGCGGTGCTGGAGGCGCTGTGGTCGGGCGACACCACGCTGGAACGGTTGTTTGCCCTCGTCACTGCGAAGGGCATGTTTCCTGCTCAACCCGCGCTGCGAGCGCGCTGGGATCCGCGGCTGCGCGAGTACGAGGCTGTGACCGAGTGGCGCAGGGAGCAGATGTCCTCGCCCAAGGGGGCGCACTGCGAGAGGACGATCGAGATGCGCAAAACGGTGCGGCAGGCAGCGGAGCACGGCGAGTGGGGCCAGGTGCGCGCCGAGATGCAGGCGGCCGGTGCGGATGACGCGGCACTTTCGGCACGTTGGCGCCGCGGGGCAGACCCCGTCGCGTCGTCGCCCCCCGCCTCGAGCGTGCGTTGACTCAGGCCGCGCTGCTCTGCACGCGCCGCAGCGCCGCCAGCAGCAGCGGATTCACGCGTGCCGCGTCGCCGATGGGCGCCAGATGGGCCGCGCCCTCCAGCACGTCCAGCCGGGCCTGGGGCAGCTTGGTGGCCAGCGTCTGCGCCACGCGGCGTGCGCTGGCGCGTGTGGCGCCGCCGCAGATCAGCTGCACCGGTATCCGCAGCGCGGTGAGCTGCGCGTCGCTCCAGCGCGCCGCCGACAGAGCCTCGAAGTGGCGGCGGATGGTGGGCATGGGCTCGGCCAGCCGGGTGCGCTGGCCTTCGTCCAACTCGGGCCAGACGTCGCGGCCCTGCCAGTAGCCGACGAAGCCGCGCGCGGCGCCGTCCAGATCGCCGCGGTCCAGCGCCGTGGCAACGTCAGCGGCGACCTGGCGGGCTTCCAGCCACTCGGGCAGGTCTTCGTCCAGCACGCCGAAGGCGACCGGCTCATACAGCGTCAGCGAGCGCACGCGTTGCGGTTGTTGCAGGGCGAGCTGCAGAGACACGGCGCCGCCGTAGCTGTGGCCCATCAGATGGAAGGGTTGATCGGGTGGCAGGGCCAGGCCGGCCAGCACACTGTCGGCCTCGAAGCTCAGGCTGCTTGCGACATCGGCGGGCCAGCCGGGGCGGCCGCCGTGGCCCAGCAGGTCGGGCGTGTGCCATGGCCAGCCGATGCCGGCCTCGCCGGCATCGGCCAGCAGGCGGCGCCATTGCTTGCCCCCTGCGCCACTGGAGTGCAGGCAGACGATGGGCAAGCTGGACGTAACAAGGGTGTCGGTCATCAAGAACTCCGTGACAGCCGCGCATCGTAGGCCGTGGCCTACCGCCGTGCAGCCGGCTCACCGATTCCGGCGCGCCGGGGTGGCGGGCTAGGCTGGGATTCCACAACACTGAAGGAGCGCGCCATGAAGCACGCCAATCGATTCTCGTCAGCAGCCCTGGCCTGTGCGCTGGTGGCTGGCTCGCCGTTCGGGGTGCCTGTCGTCGAGGCGCAGACCAGCAGCCGCAACGCCGCCGCGGCGCTGCGCGTGACCGGCTTCGACGTGGAGCAGGTCGATAGGCTCGAGCCGGGCGCCGAGTTGAACTTCACCGTCTGGGGCACGCCGGGTGCGACGGTGCTGCTGCAGATCGATGGCAGCCGCCGCCAGGTGCGGCTGGACGAGACGACCGCGGGCCGCTACCAGGGCAGCTATGTGGTGGGCCGCTCGGACCGCATCAGCCAGGACTCGCGCGTGCACGCCAACCTGCGCGCCGGCAACCGTGTGGCCACCGCCACGCTGGGCGAGGCGCTGCAGGTGGGTTGGCCGTTGCCGGGCGAGGCGGCGCTGCCGGAGATCCAGTCGGTGGCCGTCGTGCGCGAGCCCAACCGGGGCCGCACGGAGGCGCTGCGCTACACGGTGCGCGGCACGCCGGGCGGGCAGGCGTCGGTGCAGCTGCGAGGCAGCCAGGCGCGCAACGTGATGCTGGAAGAGGTTCGCCCGGGTGAGTACTCGGGCGTGTATGTCCTGCCGCAGGGCGCCTGGGTGGACACGCAGCAGCCGCTGGTGGCGCAGCTGCGCCAGGGCAACCGTTCGGCGCAGAGCAGCGTCTCCAATGCGTATGCGGGCGCTGGCCTGCGCGCCACGCGTGCCGGCTATGACAGCTGTCTGGACTGCGCGACGGTGCAGGCGGTGAACCAGGTTGTTATGGACGGTGACGGCAAGGTGCTGGGCACCGTGGCCGGCGGCGTGCTGGGGGCCGTGGTGGGCAGCCAGTTCGGCAAGGGCGATGGCCGCACGGCCGCCGGCGTGGCCGGCGCGGTGGGCGGCGCGCTGCTGGGCCGCGAGATCCAGAAGCGCCACAACCAGCGCACGCAGCACGAGGTGGTGGTGCGCATGAACGACGGCACGCAGCGCACGATGGTCTATGCCGAAGCGCCGGCGTTCCGCGTGGGCGACCGCGTGCGCGTGGTGGGCGAGACGCTGGAGATGGCGGCGCGCTGAGTGCGTCGCATCAGCCGGTGAGGGCGCCTTCCGCGATGACAAGGTTGCGCCCCTCGGCCTTGGCCCGGTAGAGGGCCGCGTCGGCGGCGGCGAACACCTGCTCCAGCGGGCGTTCGCCGTTGTCCATCGCGGCGACGCCGAAGCTGGCCGTCACGCGCAGGCCGTCGCCGAAGTCGTGGCCGGCGATGAGCGCGCGCAGCTTCTCGGCAATGCCCAGGGCCTGGGGCAGCTGCGTGTCGCGGCAGACCAGCAGGAACTCCTCACCGCCCCAGCGGCCCAGCAGGTCTTGCGCTCGCACATGGCGGCGCACCAGCTCGGCCAGGCCGGCCAGCACGCGGTCGCCGGTCTGGTGGCCATGGGTGTCGTTGACGGCCTTGAAGTGGTCGATGTCGATGAGCACCAGGCCCAGCGGGTGCTGGTGCGTGCGCCAGTCGGCCAGCGCCTGCTGCAGCACGTCCTCCAGCCCCTTGCGGTTGAAGGCGCCGGTGAGTGCATCGGTGGTGGCCATCTGCACCAGCTGCTCGCTGCGCGCGTTCAGCACGCGGTTGATCTCGTGCAGCTCCTGGGACTGCTGGCGCTGCGTGCGCACGACGGTTTGCAGGCGCACGAGGCGCATGAACAGGTAGAGCAGCGCCAGGCCCAGCCAGATGCTCATGATGAGGAGGTACCAGCGCTCGGTGGACAGATGCTGCACGTCGTACTCCACCTTGTGCAGCACGAAGCGGTAGTCGCCCAACGGCGCCTCGGTGCCGGTGACGATTTCGAGCGCGATGACGTTGCTGAAGTCCGGCCGACCCAGGTGCGGTGCGATGTGGAACTGCTGCATCCACCAGTTGGCGACGACGAAGTTGTGCAGGTCCACCTCGACCATGCCGTCCTGGATGGACGACGCGTTGATCTCGATGTGGTTGTACTTGGCCGATTCCTGCTCGCCCTGCGGAATGCCGTAGGCGGGGCTGGCGTTGCGCAGCTGGATCTTGATCGTGCTGGCGGGGCCCTGGTAGTCCAGCCACAGCCGCATGCGGCGCACCTCGCTGAGGTCGATGCCGTGCAGGCGCTGTGGGTCGAAGCGCAGCGCGATGCCGCAGTAGGGGTAGCGATAGCGCTCGTGCAGCGTGCACTGCAGCTCGAAGCCTTTGGACGGGCCGCGCCTGACCTCGCTGTTGCCGCCGTTGCTGCGGTCTGACATCGGCTCGGTGAGGGTAGGCGCACCGGGCGTGATGACCCGGGCCTGCTGCAGCAGCACCTCGGAGAACTGCACCGCGGCGATGCTGAGCAGCATCAGCAGCAGCAGGCTGTACTCGAAACGCCACCGGAGCCCCATGCGGCGGACTCTAGCGCGCGACCCCGCCCAGGGCCACGTCTTGCGGCCCGGGGTGCGACTTGCTACCGCCGGGATTTACCCGGTGTTGCGCAGGCCGGCGGCGATGCCGTTGATGGACAGGTGGATGCCGCGCTGCACGCGTTCCATGGCCGGATCGTCCTTCTCGATGCGGCGGTAGCGGCGCATCAGCTCGACCTGCAAATGGTTCAGCGGGTCGATGTAGGGGAAGCGGTGCTCGATGGAGCGGGCCAGCGACGGGTTGGCCGCCAGGCGCTTGGCGTCGCCGGTGATGAGGTTGAGCATGGCCTGCGTGCGCTCGAACTCTTCCTTGATGGCGGCGAAGATGCGCTTGCCCAGCTTCTTGTCCTCCACCAGCTCCACGTAGCGCTCGGCCAGCGCCAGGTCGGCCTTGGCCAGCACCATGTCGAGGTTGGACAGCAGCGCGCGGAAGAAGGGCCAGCCCTTCAGCATGCGCTTGAGCAGGGCCAGGTTCTTGGCGCGCTGGGCCGGGTCGTCGCCGAGGAAGGCCTCGACACCGGACCCGAAGCCGCACCAGCCCGGCAGCGCCACGCGGGCCTGGCCCCACGAGAAGCCCCAGGGGATGGCGCGCAGGTCTTCGATGGCGCGGGTGGCCTTGCGCGATGCGGGGCGCGAGCCGATGTTCAGCTCGGCGATCTCGCGGATGGGGGTGCTGGCGAAGAAGTAGTCCGCAAAGCCGGTGGTGCCGTAGACCAGCTTGCGGTAGGCGTCGAAGCTGGCGTCCGACAGCGCCTGTGCGGCCTGCAGAAAGCCCTTGGGCGCGCTTTGCGTAGGGTGCAGCAACGTGGCTTCCAGCGTGGCGGCCACCAGCGTCTCCAGGTTGCGCCGGCCGATCTCGGGGTGGGCGTACTTGGAGGCGATGACCTCACCCTGCTCGGTCAGGCGGATCTGGCCGTTCACGGTGCCCGGGGGCTGGGCCAGGATGGCCTGGTAGCTGGGGCCGCCGCCACGGCCCACGGTACCGCCGCGGCCATGGAACAGGCGCAGCGTGATGGGGCCGACCTTCTTCAGCTCGTCGAACAGCTCGACCAGCGCGATCTCGGCGCGATACAGCTCCCAGGACGACGTGAACATGCCGCCGTCCTTGTTGCTGTCGGAGTAGCCCAGCATGATGTCCTGCTCGCCGCCGGAGCGGTCCACCATGCCGCGGATGCCGGGCAGCGCGTAGAACTCGCGCATGATGGTGGGCGCGATGCGCAGGTCGCCGATGGTCTCGAATAGCGGCACGATGATGAGATCGCTGGTGGCGTAGCCGTCCAGCGTGCCACGCAGCAGGCCGGTTTCCTTCAGGAGCAGCGCGACCTCCAGCAGGTCGGAGACCGACTCGGTGTGCGAAATGATGTAGTGGCGCAGCGACTCACGACCGAAGCGCGCCAGCGCCTCGCGGGCCGCTTCGAACGTGGCGAGTTCGCCCAGCGTCTTGTCGGTGTAGAGCGCGCCGATGACGCGCAGCGGGCGGGCATCGCTGAGCAGCTTCAGCAGCAGCGCGCGCTTAGGCCCCTCGTCCAGTGCGGTGTAGTCGCTCTCGATGCGGGCCGCGGCCAGCAGCTCGGCCAGCACCAGTTCGTGCTGGTCGCTGCTCTGGCGCAGGTCCAGCGTGGCGAGGTGGAAGCCGAACACCTGCACCGCGCGGATCAGCGGCGCCAGGCGCGGCGCGATCAGCGCCTCGGCGTGGTGGCTCTTCAGCGAGGCCTCCAGCGTGCGCAGGTCGGTCAGCAGCTCGTCGGGCGAGCGGTAGGGGTTCTGCGGTGCGACCGCGTGGCGCAGCGCTTCGGTGCCGGTCAGTTCGTGCAGCGTGGCGGCCAGGCGGGCGTACATGCCGGTCAGCGCGCGGCGGTAGGGTTCGTCCAGCCGGTGCGCGTTCTGATCGGGGCTGCGCTCGGCCAGCGCCTGCATCTCGGGCGACACGCCGGTCAGGCGCAGCGAGATGGACAGCTCGGCGCCCAGTTCGTGCAGTTCGGTCAGGTAATGGCGCAGCGCCACCTCGCTCTGGCGCTGCATGGCGCGCTTCAGCGTCACGGCGCCCACGTTGGGGTTGCCGTCGCGGTCGCCGCCGATCCAATGCCCCATGCGCAGGAAGCTGGGCAACTTTTCGCCGGGCAGGTGTTCTTCCAGCTCGGCGTAGAGCTTGGGAATCTGGCGCAGGAAGGTCGAGTGGTAGTAGGACAGCGCGTTCTCGATTTCGTCGGCCACCGTCAGCTTGGAATAGCGCAGCATGCGCGTCTGCCACAGCTGCGTGATGCGGGCACGCAGCAGCGCTTCGGCCTCGCGCAGTTCGCGTTCGGTGCCTGCGCGGTCTCGTGCTTCCAGCAGGCCCGCGACGGCGCGCTCGGCGTCCAGGATGCTCTTGCGCTGCACCTCGGTCGGGTGGGCGGTCAGCACGGGCGAGATGAAGCCGCGCTGCAGCACCTCGGCGATCTCGGTCGGCCGGATGCCTGCTTCGTGCAGGTGCTCCAGGCAGTAGGCCAGCGAGCCCGGCTGCAGGCTGCCGGCGCGCTCGTGCACATCGCGGCGGCGGATGTGGTGACGGTCTTCGGCGATGTTGGCCAGGTGCGAGAAATAGCTGAAGGCACGGATGACGCTGACGGCCTGATCGCCGGACAGGCTCTTCAGCAGCTTGTCGAAGCGCTTGCCTGCCTCCTTGTCGTGCTTGTGCCGGTAGGCGACCGACAACTGGCGGATGCGCTCGACCAATTCATAGGCTTCGCGGCCTTCCTGCTCGCGGATGACGTCGCCGAGGATTCGACCCAGCAACCGGATATCGGCTACCAACGGCTCGTTTTTGTCGGCTTTCTTGTCGATTTCGGGGCGGGCAGGGGCGGCTCGTGAAGGCATGGCGGGTCGTCCGAGAAATTGGCGATTCAAAAAAGTAACGAAGTTACCTGCGTGTGACTCTAGCAGTTTCTTCGTCTGCAGACCTTTCGTTGTTGGGTGTCTGCAAGCCCACGGTCGCCTGAGTCCGCTGCGGGTTTTCCAGATGTGGGCCATGGGAAATGCGGCTTTGCGCGGGTTGACCGATGTCGGCTTCGAGCCGGGCGAAGTTCGCGTTGCGTACTTACGGGGTGCCGCGGTGCGCTTGCAGTCGTCCGGAGTGCACACGCATGAAACGCGCCGGAGAAGGAGCATCGGGATGCGAGGCCACGCAGCGGCTGCGACTGGTCGAGGCGGGCAAGGGGGCGAGGGAGCCGGACTGGATCAACAAGGCGCTCGCCGTTGCTGCGACGTGTCCACAGCGCGTATCGCCCTTGCGGTCCGAGGCGCATCGCCAGCGAGCTTGGCGCACTTCCCCGGACAGCTTCGGCATGGTGCCTGTGCGCCATGTTGTGGCGCGCAGGCACCATGCCGGGTAAACCAGACTGTCTGTGCAATTGAACGCCGCTAGTGAATGGGATATCGTAGACAACGTTGTCTATTTCGGAAGTCAGCGCTTGTGACGGTCGTGGATCGGAAGGTCTGAGATCGCTAACATGCTCGTCTCGACTTTTGTTGAGCCGTCCGGTTCATTTCCTGCGGTGATCGAGTGAACGTTGGCTTCTTTCTGCGATGTTGTGGAATGTGGACAGCGCTGCCTCGACTCGTGAAAACCCCAGGGGAATGAGTCTGGGTGAGTCAATAAAGTACGAGTCACGCTTGACCAAGGCACTTGTGCGCAAGTGAATTGGTAGCGATAACAAATGCTGACATCCGCAGACTGCAAAGTCGTCGTGAAGTCGGCCCGGTTCGGGTCGTTAAGCAAAGCAAGGAGACAAATGAAACACCCTCAGAGTTCCAAGATGCGGCACCAAGCCCAGCGGGCGCGGCTGAAGCCGATCGCCTGGGCTTCGTCGGTCACGCTGCTGGCCGGCGTGTCCGCAGTGCAAGCTCAACAAGTCCCGGCTGCCCCCACTGCGCTGGAGACCGTCGTCATCACGGGTATTCGCAAGTCGCTTGACAGCGCTGTCACGCTGAAGCGTGAATCGCGCGGTCTGGTTGATGGCATCGTGGCCGAAGACATCGGCAAGTTCCCCGACACCAACCTCGCCGAATCGATGCAACGCATCGCCGGCGTGTCCATCGACCGCAATTCCAGCGGCGAAGGTTCGAAGGTGACGGTGCGCGGTGTCGGCCCGGACTTCAACATGGTGCTGCTGAACGGCCGTCAAATGCCGACGGCGGTCATCAACCCGTTGAACCAGGGCGCCAGCGGCTCGCGCGCGTTTGACTTCGCCAACCTGTCCTCTGATTCGATTTCAGCGCTCGAAGTCTTCAAGACCGCTCGTTCGGAGACGCCGACGGGTGGCATTGGCGCCACGATCAACGTCAAGACGGCGCGCCCGCTGGATGTGCGCGAGCGCATCGCCAGCGTCGGCATCAAGGCCAACTTCGATGATTCGAACAACCGCCTTCCCGAGTCGTTCAAGGGCGACAAGGTCACGCCGGAAATCTCCGGCATCTACAGCGACACCTTCGGCAATCGCACGCTCGGCATCGCGATCAGCGGCAGCTACTCCAAGCGTGCTTCGGGTTCCAACAACGCGTACACGCAAAACGGTTGGCACACGAACAATCCGAACGTCATGAACGTTGTCCCGTCCAGCAACATTCCGGTCAAGCCGACCGGCCTGTATGCAACGACGAACGACATGCGCTACTCGATCACGGCGCTGGACCGTGAGCGACTGAACGGCCAGGTGACGCTGCAGTTCGCGCCGACCAAGGACCTGAAGTTCACTGTCGATCACACCATGGCCGTCAATACGGTCAAGGCAAAGAATTCAGAGAATTCGGCCTGGTTCAACAATGAGTTTTCCGGTCCGCTGGGCAGCAGCCCGGCCACCAAGTTCACGACCGGCCCGGTTCAGGCTCCCATCGTCCAGACCGTGGTTTGGAATGGGACACACGATTACGGGATGAATATTGGCCAGTTTGCACAGAAGAGCAAGCTGGATTCCACGGGTTTCAACGTGGATTGGAAAGTCAGTGACGCATTGCGGTTCGAACTGGATGCGCACCATTCCAAGGCCAAGACGACGCCGGACAGCCCTTATGGCACGTATGCCATCCTGGACCTGGCCCTGTTCAACCAGGGCAATATCACGGCGTACTACGACAAAGACCTGCCGATCATGCAATCGCCGGGTTTGGTCTATGACGCCAACAAGACCACGGTGACGGGTTCGCAGTTCAACAGCAACTTGAGCGATCAAGGGGTTGATCAGGTTCAACTGCGCGGCACTTATCGGTTGAGCGCTGATGACAAACTGATTGCCGGCCTTGGTTTCTCGAAGTTGAAGAACCGCTCGGCAAGCGTGAACAACTTCCACGGCGACTGGAGCGGCGTGGGTCCGCAGGGTTCGTTCAAGAACGTTCCGGTGGCCATCGACAGCCTGGGTGGTTTCTTCTCGCGCATTCCCGGCCATGACGATCCCCGGTTGTTCCCCCACTTCTTCACGCCCGACTTCAACGGCGTCCTGAAGCAGGCGATCGCCAACTCCCAGGTCTCCGGCACCCAGAGCACGGGGAACGTGCCGTTCACGAAGGAGCGCGCTGAGGCCTACTTCCGCGCACTGACCGACTACAGCACCGGCAACGACTGGCGCACCACGGAAAAGTCCACCTCGGCGTTTGGCCAGTGGGACCATTCCTTCGATACCGCCGTTCCGATGAATGTGTCGGTGGGGTTGCGCTATGAGTCCACCAAGGTGGAATCTGCCTCCCAGGTCATCTCCTATTCGGGTACGAACTGGAATGCCGAGAACGAGGTGATTCTCACCGGCGGTACCAGCAGCTTTGGCAGCAAGTCGGGTAAATACAATTACTGGCTGCCGAGCATTGACTGGGATGCCGACCTGACGGACAAGATCAAGGTTCGCGCCAGCTACGGTGTCAATATTGGTCGTCCGGGTTGGGATCAGATGCTGGGCGGTATCACCCTGAATCAGGTTGCCAACCGTTCCACCGGCGGCAATGGTTCGACGGGCGATCCGGCGTTGAAGCCCCTGAAGTCCAAGAATCTCGACCTGTCGGCTGAGTTCTACTACGCGAAGTCGAGTTACGCCGCTGTCGGTGCCTTCTACAAGAAGGTTTCTGACTTCATCGGCGCGACGACCGTCACCACGACCGTTCCCGGGTTGAATCAGCCGGCCAGCGGAACTTGCTACAACGCAGCCCGGGCCGCAGGCCATACGACGGCAATCGCCATCCGCAATTACATTTTCAATAATTGCAATGGCCAATCTGGCGTGACGATCACCAATGGCTCCAATCCGGCCTTCATCATTGGTGACATCACGGGAGCGGTGGCTGGTGCACAGCCCATGGTGTTCCAGATCAACAGCTACGCCAATGGTGCTGGGGACAACATCAAGGGCCTGGAACTCAACTTCCAGCACATGTTCGGCAACAGCGGCTTCGGTGTTTCGGGCAACTACACGTATGTGAAGAGCGGGCTGAATTTCAACAACGCCAGCACAGGCACGCAGGCTCCGCTGCCCGGACTCAGCGATTCCGCCAACCTGGTCGGTTTCTACGAGAACGAGTCGTGGTCCATCCGCGCTGCCTACAACTGGCGCGACAAGTTCCTCGCCGCCCGTACGTATGACAACGCCAACGACCCGATCTACACCGAGGCTTACGGCCAGGTTGACATGTCCATCGGCTACAAGATCGGCAAGAACCTGACCCTTCAGGCTGACCTGCTGAACCTGAATGACGGCTACATCCGTCAGCACAGCCGCACCAAGGAAATGCTGGTATCGGCGCAGCAAACCGGTCGTCGTTACCTGATCGGTGCCCGCTATCGTTTCTGAGCGATAGGCATGGTCGCTCGGTGATCACCCCTCGGGGGTGGTTTTCCGAGTGGCTGACATTGGCCGGGGCGGGCGCGCAACGCCTGCCTCGGCCAAATTTCTTTGCAGAATTCCTTGGTCTTCGCGGCTCGCAAGGTCGCCGCACAGACCATACTTTTCGGGATGAATTCCGAGTTGACAGCGGTTCGACGCATCGTGGTGCTGGGTGGCGGGTCGGCCGGTTGGCTGACGGCAGCGACGCTGGCCGCTGAACTGGGCGGCGAGGGCGCGGATGCGCTGCAGATCACGCTGATCGAGTCACCCGACGTGCCATCCATCGGCGTGGGCGAGGGCACCTGGCCCACGATGCGCGCCACGTTGCACCGCATCGGCCTTACCGAGGTCGAACTGATCCGTGAGTGCGATGCGGCGTTCAAGCAGGGGTCGCGCTTTGACGGCTGGCTGCATGGCGGCGAAGGCGACCATTACTACCACCCGTTCACGCTGCCGCACGGCCATGGCGATGTGGACCTCGCCAGCGCCTGGTTGCAGGGCAGTCGCGAGCAGGGCTTTGCCGAAAGCGTCGGCCCCCAGCCGCATCTGTGCAACGTCCACCTGGCGCCCAAGCAGACGACGACGCCCGAGTTCGGCGGCGTCCTGAACTACGGCTATCACTTCGACGCCGTCAAGCTGGGTCATCTGTTGCAGCGGCATGCGGCGGCCAAGCTGGGCGTGCGCCACATCGTCGACCACTTCACCGCCGTGCGCTCGCACGAGAACGGCGACCTCGCCGCGCTGACGACCCGCGCGCATGGCGACATCGAAGGCGACCTCTTCATCGACTGCTCGGGCCTCGCCAGCCTGCTGCTGGGTCAGCACTACGGCGTGGGCTTGCGCTCCGAGAAGGGCGTGCTGTTCAACGACAGCGCGCTGGCCGTGCAAGTGCCGCACGCCGATGCGCAGGCGCCGCTGGCCTCGGCCACCATCTCCACCGCGCATGCCGAAGGCTGGACCTGGGACATCGCGCTGCCCACGCGCCGCGGCATCGGCCTGGTGTTCTCCAGCAGCCACACCGACGACGCCGCCGCCGAGCGCGCGTTGCTTAATCATCTGCAACGCAATGGGCTGTCGCTCGGCGACGCAACGCCGCGCCGGCTGCGCTTCAGCCCCGGCTACCGCGAGCAGTTCTGGCATCGCAACTGCGTCGCCGTCGGGCTGGCGGCCGGCTTCATCGAACCGCTGGAGGCGTCGGCGCTGGCGCTGGTGGAACTGTCGGCCGCCTTCATCCGCGACGAGATGCCGGCCGACCGCGCCAACATGGACATCGTCGCCAAGCGCTTCAACGAGGCCTTCGCCTACCGTTGGTCGCGCATCATCGATTTCCTGAAGCTGCATTACGTGCTGAGCCGCCGCGAAGATGCCGATGGCGCCGACTACTGGCGAGAGCACCGCTCGCCCGCCACGCAACCCGACTCGTTGCGCGAGCTGTTGCAGCTGTGGCGCCACCGCGCGCCGTCGCGCAACGACTTCTATCGCGTGGAGGAAGTCTTTCCCGCGGCGAGCTACCAGTACGTTCTCTACGGCATGCAGTTCCAGCCCGCCTCGCGTGCACTGCGCGCCGACAGGCTGGCCGCCGCCCAGGCCGGCATGAAGGACGTGCCGACAATCACCCGACGCTTGCTGGGCGCTCTGCCCCGGCACCGCGACCTCATCCAACACATCCGCGCGCACGGCATGCCGCCGGCCGCATAAGACGAGACCCCATGCTGCAACTGCTCAACAACGTCCAGCACAAGGACTTGCGCGTCATCACCCAGCGCGGCGCGCAATGGGGCGATGACTTCATGTCGGCGCCCGTCACGGTGGACGAGTTCCGCAAGCTCCAGGCGCATTACCCCATCGTCTTCCAGCCGGACGACAAGGGTGGTTTCGTGCCGACCGCGCTGTTCGGCCTTCAGCACGGGCAGAACCTGTTCCTGGACGGGCAGGGCTGGGATGCTGATTACCTGCCGCTATCGGTGCAGCGCCTGCCGTTTTCCATCGGCATTGCCGACGACGAGCTGCGCATGATGGTCGACATGGACAGCAAGCGCATTGCGTCCGGCGCCGAGGGCGAGGCCGTGTTCCTGCCGCAAGGGGGCATGACCGACTTCATCGAGAACGCCAATGCGGTTTTGCATGCGCTGCACGAGGGCCTGCAAGCGACGACGGATTTCGTTCAGACGCTGATGCGGTACGAACTGCTGGAGTCCTTCGTGCTTGACGTCGAGCGCCCGGACGGTTCGCGAGGCCAGCTGGTGGGTTACTACATCCTCAACGAGGAGCGCCTCGCCGCGCTGGATACGGCCACCGTGGGTCTGCTGCACCAGGCCGACTACCTGCAGCCCATCTACATGGCCATCGCGTCGCTGTCCAACTTCAGGGCGCTGATCAAGCGCCATCTTGCCCGCGAGGCCTGATGAAACGAAAGCCCCTCGCCCAACTGAGCTTCGCTGAACGCGAGCGCATCTGGTCGGTCCCCCGGGGGGACGGCGCCGTGTGCGGCATTGAGCCGCACGCCGGCGCCCCGGGCGGTCCGGCTTGGGAGCGGCCCGGCGCTCGGCCCGCAAGTTTCATTTCGACGTGAGTGCCGACGCCATCCCTGCCGACGTGCTGCAGTCCACCCAGCCCGTGCTGTTGCGCGGCCTGGTGCGGCACTGGCCGCTGGTGCAGGCGGCGCAGCGCTCCGATGCAGCCTTCTGCGACTACCTGCGCGGCTTCGGCGCCGAGACCCGGCTGAACGTCTGGCGCGGTGCGCCGGAGATCGGCGGGCGCTTCTTCTACAACGCCGACTTCACCGACTTCAACTTCCGCCGCGAGACCCATGCCTTCGGTGCGCTGCTGGACGAACTGCTGGCCGGCACGCTCGACGCGCTCTACCTCGGCTCCACCGGCATCGACTACTGCTTCCCCGGCCTGCGCGAGCCCAACGACCTGCCTGCATTGGCCCCGTTCAATCCGCATGCCAGCATCTGGCTGGGCAACCGCATGCAGGTGGCCACGCATTTCGATCTGCCCGACAACATCGCCTGCGTCGTCTCCGGGCGGCGCCGCTTCACGCTGTTCCCACCCGAGCAGGTCGCCAACCTCTACATCGGCCCGCTGGACCTGACGCCCGCCGGCCAGCCCGTCAGCCTTGTCGATGTGACGCGGCCCGACCTGCAGCGCTTCCCGCGCTACGCCGAAGCGGCCAAGCATGCGCAGACCTTCGAGCTGCTGCCGGGCGATGCGCTGTTCATCCCCAGCCAGTGGTGGCATGGCGTTGAGTCGCTGGAGCCCATCAGCGGCCTCGTCAACTTCTGGTGGCGCCAGTCGCCGCCCTTCATGGACACGCCGCTGAACACGCTGCTGATGGCGCTGCTGTCGCTGCGCGACCTGCCACCGGCCCAGCGCGACGCCTGGCGTGCGCTGTTCGACCACTACGTCTTCGACGCCGACGAGCACACGGCGGCCCACATCCCGCCGGCTGCGCGTGGCCTGCTCGCGCCGATGGATGACCGCAGTGCCCGACAGTTGCGCTCCATGCTGCTGAACCGGCTCAACCGCTGATCCGCCATGACCCTGACTTCCGCTGCTCAACCCGTCCGCCGCATCGTCATCGCCGGTGGCGGCACCGCCGGCTGGATGGTGGCCGCGGGCCTGTCCAAATGCCTGGGACGGCACTACGACATCCGCCTGGTCGAGTCCGAGGAGATCGGCACCGTCGGCGTCGGCGAGGCCACCATCCCGACGCTGCACCTGCTGCATGAGGTCCTGGACCTGGACGAGCGCGAGTTCATCCAGGCCACACAGGCCACGTTCAAGCTGGGCATCAATTTCGAGAACTGGCGCAACGTCGGCGAGAACTACTTCCACTCCTTCGGCAAGACCGGCAAGGGGCACTGGACGGCAGGCTTCCACCACTTCTGGCTGGACGCACGCAAGCGCGGCCTCGCGAGCGACTACGGCGACTACTGCCTGGAACTGCGCGCCGCGATGGAGAACCGCTTCGCGACGCTGCCCGACAACGGCATCAATTACGCCTACCACTTCGACGCGACGCTGTACGGCCAGTACCTGCGCCGCTACTCCGAGGCGCTCGGCGTGCAGCGCATCGAAGGCAAGAT
This sequence comes from Roseateles asaccharophilus, assembly GCF_031458115.1. Taxonomy (GTDB): domain Bacteria; phylum Pseudomonadota; class Gammaproteobacteria; order Burkholderiales; family Burkholderiaceae_C; genus Pelomonas; species Pelomonas asaccharophilus_A. Next base: position 894,111 of record NZ_JAVDXV010000001.1, read on the forward strand.
CGCTCAGGTCCACACGGACGCCGACAGCGGCTTCGTCACCGGCCTGCAGCTGGCCGAAGGCCCGCTCCTCGAAGGCGACTTCTTCATTGACTGCACCGGCATGCGCTCGCTGCTGCTGGGCGAGACGCTGGGCGTGCCCTACGAGAGCTGGCAGCACTGGCTGCCCTGCGACAGCGCGCTGGCCGTGCAGACGACGCTGGTGGGCGAGCCCGTGCCCTACACGCGCTCCATCGCCCACCCCTGGGGCTGGCAATGGCGCATTCCGCTGCAGCACCGCGTCGGCAACGGCGTCGTGTTCAGCAGCCAGCACATCAGCGACGACGAGGCCCAGGCCGCGTTGTTGGCCAACGTCGAAGGCGAAGTGCTGCGCCAGCCGCGCGTCATCCGCTTCAAGCCGGGCCAGCGCGAGCAGGTCTGGAAGAAGAACGTCGTCGCCATCGGCCTGTCCAGCGGCTTCCTGGAACCGCTGGAGTCCACCAGCATCCACCTGATCCAGAAAGGCCTCACCCGCCTCATCGAGCTGTTCCCGACCGACGGCGTGCGCCAGAGCGACATCGACGAATACAACCTGCAGACGCGCGAGCAGATCGAGATCATTCGCGACTTCATCATCCTGCATTACCACGTCACCAACCGCGACGACACGCCGTTCTGGCGCGGTTGCCGCGACATGGAAGTGCCGCCGCTGCTGAAGCACCGCATCCAGCATTTCCGCGACACCGGCCGCATCATGCTGCGCCAGGGTGAGCTGTTTGCCGAGAACTCCTGGGTGCAGGTCATGATGGGGCAGGGCATCACGCCCGCCAGCCACCACCCCATCACGCGGAACATGGACAACCGCAGCCTTGCCGACTTCCTTGGCGAGATCCGCAAGGACGTGGCGCGCACGATGATGAAGCTGCCCAGGCACCAGCAGTTCATCAACCAGTTCGCGCCGGCGCCCAAGGTCGACGTGAAGGTGGCGCCCCAGGCCCTGGGCAGCCCCGCGCTGCGCATCAATCCGCAGGCGAAGCTGGAGGTCGTCGAGCTGGCCGGCGGCGCCAGGGTCTACGTCGTCGATGACTTCGCGCAAGACCCGGACGCCCTCGTCGCGCTGGCCCAGGCGGCCGGCAGCCAGTTCCAGGCGCCGCCGGGCCATCCCTATCCCGGCCCGCAGCTCAACCTGCCCGACAGCATGGCCGCCGAGCTGGACGCCTTCTTCCGCCGGCAGCTGGGCGGCCCGCTGCGCACCGGCGCGCCGCTGGGCATCTATGCACGCTTCTCGCGCGTCACGCAGGACGCCGCCACGCTCGACGGCCGCCAGCGCATCTGCCACCGTGACGACTCCGGCCTGCAGCCGGGCGAGATGGTCGCGGCCTCGGTGCATTACCTGTTCAAGGACGAGCAGCTGGGTGGCACGGTGTTCTTCCGCTCGCTGATGTCCGAGGCCGACACGGCTCGGTTCCGCCTGGACGCCGGCACTCTGGACCCCAGCGCCTTCGGCGACAAATACGGCGTCGCGCCCGGCTACATGACCGAGAGCAACCGCTATTTCGAGGTCATCGGCCGCGTGCCGGCCAAGTGGAACCGCGCGATCTTCTACGACGGCGGCATCTTCCATTCCGGCGACATCGGCAAGGCTGCGCCTGCGGCCTACCGCGAATTGCCGGGCCGCCTGACGATCAACGCGTTCTTCAAAAGTCGCTTGCCCTGACGCTGAAGTGGCCGCCTCGATAATCGAGGCATGACCGCTTCCATCACCATCGCCACCCGCGAGAGCCGCCTCGCGCTGTGGCAGGCTGAGCATGTGCAGGCCCGCCTGGCCGCCGAGCTCGGCATCACCGCCACCCTGCTGGGCATGACCACGCGCGGCGACCAGATCCTCGACCGCACGCTGTCCAAGATCGGCGGCAAGGGCCTGTTCGTGAAGGAGCTGGAGGCCGCGCTGGCCGATGGCCGTGCACAGCTCGCCGTGCACTCGCTGAAGGACGTGCCCATGGAGCTGCCCGAGGGCTTCGTGCTGGCCGCCGTGCTGGAGCGCGAAGACCCGCGCGACGCCTTCGTGTCCAACGATTTCGCGTCGCTGGCCGATCTGCCCGAAGGCGCGGTGGTGGGCAGCTCCAGTCTGCGCCGTGTCACGCAGATCCTCAGCCGGCGGCCCGACCTGCGCGTCGAGCCGCTGCGCGGCAATCTCGACACGCGGCTGCGCAAGCTGGACGACGGCGGCTACCACGCCATCGTGCTGGCGGCCGCCGGCCTGAAGCGCCTGGGCCTGGCCCAGCGCATCCGAGGCTTCTTCGAGATCGACCAGATGCTGCCGTGCGCGGGGCAGGGCGCGCTGGGGCTGGAGATCCGCGCGGGTGACGACGGACTGGCCGAATCGCTTGCCCGCCTGAACCACGTGCCCACGTTGCTGGCCTGCGAGGCCGAGCGCGCCGTGTCGCGCGCGCTGGGCGGCAGCTGCAGCCTGCCGCTGGCCGCGCATGCGCACTGGCAGGGCGGCACGCTGCAGCTGGAGGCTGCGGTAGGTCATGCGGAGATCCACGCGTCGCCGCTGCTGCGCGCCAGCGTGTCCGCGAGCGTGGCCGATGCGGGCGCGGCCCGCGAGCTGGGCCAGCAGGCCGCGCTGCGGTTGCGCGAGCTCGGTGCCGGCTCCTACCTGCCGGGATGACCAAGCCCACGCTGGTCCTGACGCGTCCGCGCCCGCAATGCGGCGCCTGGCTGGCTCGACTGGCCGCGCTGGGCCAGCCGGCGGTGGCGCTGCCGCTGATCGAGATCCTGCCGGCCCGCGACCCCGACCCCGTGCGCGCGGCATGGGCGGCGCTGCCGGGCGTGGACCTGGCCGTCTTCGTCAGCCCCAACGCTGTGGAGCACTTCTTCTCACAGGCGCAAGGGGCCGCCTGGCCCGCCCACACGCTGGCGGCCTGCGTGGGCCCTGGCAGTGCCCAGGCCCTCGCGGCTCATGGCGTGCCGGCCGCGCTCATCGTCCAGCCGGCTGCCGACGCGGCCAGCCTGGACTCAGAAAACCTGTGGCAGCAACTGCAGCCTCGCCGTGATTGGGCCGGCGCCCGTGCGCTGCTGCTGCGCGGCGACGGCGGCCGCGAATGGCTGGCCGAGCGCCTGGCCGAGGCCGGCGCCCGCCCCGAGCCGGTGACCGTCTATCACCGCAGCGGCCCGCGCTTCGATGCCGCCGAGCAGGTCTTGCTCACACAAATCCTTGCGCAGCCGCAAGGATTTGTCTGGCTGTTCAGCAGTGCCGAAGCCGTGGGTCATCTGGCCGGCCAACCCCTGAATGGCCAGCGCGCCATCGCCACGCACCCACGCATTGCGGAGGCGGCCAGCGCCGCAGGCTTTGCGCCTGTGGTTTTGGCGCGACCCGACCCCGAAGCGGTGACGCAGGCGCTGAAACGGCTCTGACAGAATCTGCCGCACTGTGAGTGAGCCGATTTCCCCCGACACGGCGCTGCCGACCGCGGCCGAGCCCGCGGCGCCCCCGCCCCCCGCTTCTTCCCCTTTGCCGGCCTGGCTGCCCTGGCTGCTGGCGCTGCTGGGCGCCGCCGTGCTGCTGTGCGTGGTGCTGGCGTGGCAGAGCCTGTCCCGCCAGCAGTCGCTGGAACAGGAGCTGGTACGCCGCCAGGAGGCCAGCCAGGCCCAGGCCACCGAAGCCCGCATGGCGGCCAAGCAGTCCGGCGAGCTGGTGCGCGACACCGCCGCCAAGGTCTCGTTGCTGGAGGCCCGCCTTGCCGAAGTCGCGCTGCAGCGCGGCCAGCTGGAGGAGCTGATCCAGTCCATGTCCCGCTCGCGTGACGAGAACGTCGTCGGCGACATCGAGGCCGCCATCCGCGTGGCCTTGCAGCAGACGCAGATCACCGGCAGCGCCGAGCCGCTGGTGGCCACGCTGAAGCAGGCCGACGAGCGCCTGCTGCGCTACAAGCAGCCGCGCATGGAAGGCGTGCGTCGCGCGGTTGCGCGCGACCTGGACCGCGTGCGCGCGGTGGCCGTCGTGGACGTGTCCACGCTGACCATCAAGCTCGACGAGGTTGTGCGCATGGCCGACGAACTGCCGCTGATGTCCGGCGGCGACGTGGCCGTGCGCCCGCGCGAGGAACGCCCCTCCGAGGTTGCCGCCAAGCAGCGCGAGAACGCGCTGAAGCTGCAGCGCGAACAGGCCGCCGCCGCGGCCGACGGCAAGCTGGCGTTGTGGTGGTGGCAGGCGCGCGAGCAGCTGTCCAGCTGGACCGGCCTGGTCTGGGGCGAGGCGCGCACGCTGCTGCGTGTGACCCGCATCGAACACCCCGAAGCCGCGCTGATCTCGCCCGACCAGAGCTTCTTCCTGCGCGAGAACCTCAAGCTGCGCCTGCTGAACGCCCGTCTGGCGCTGCTGAGCCGCCAGTTCGACACCGCACAAAGCGACCTGCGCGACAGCCAGGAGATGCTGAACCGCTACTTCGACATGCGCTCGCGCAAGGTGGCCGGCGTGGCCGAGTTGCTGCGTCAAGTCTCCGGCCAGGCCCGCCAGGTCAGCGTGCCGCGCCCCGACGACACGCTGGCCGCGCTGACCGCGGCAGCGGCCGGTCGCTGAGGGGAGGCGGAACATGCGCCTCGTCATCTGGCTGGTCCTGCTGTTCGTCGTCGCCGTTGTCGCGGCGCTGACGCTGGGCTCCAACGACGGCCTCGCCAGTTTCTACTGGGCCGGCTGGCGGCTGGACATCTCGCTCAACCTCTTCCTGCTGTTGTTGGTGGCCAGCTGCTTTGCGCTGGTCACAGCGATTCAGGCCATCGAGGCGCTGACCACGCTGCCCAAGCGCGCCCGCGAATGGCGGCTCTCGCAGCGTGAGCGCAGCGCCCAACTGGCGTTGCGCGAGGCGCTGGTCGAGTTCTTCGGTGCCCGCTTCAGCCGCTCGCAGAAAGCGGCGCAGAAAGCCCTCAGTATCCAGTCCGCCACCCCCGAATTGGCGGCCGACCAGGCTTTCATGGCGCTGGCCCATCTGCTGGCCGCGGCCAGTGCCCATCGGCTGCAGGACCGCCGCCACCGCGACGAGCAGCTGACCCGCGCGCTGGACCTGGCCCGCCGCAGCGGTGGCGCCCGTGCGCACGAGGACGGCGCCCGGCTGCTGGCCGCCGAATGGGCGCTGGACGACCGCGATGCCGCCCGCGCCCTGGGCCTGCTGGGTGAACTGCCGCCTGGCGTGGCCCGCCGGACGCAGGCACTGCGCTTGAGGCTGCAGGCATCGCGCCTGGCGCAGCAACCGTTGGATGCGCTGCGCACCGCGCGCCTGCTGGCCAAGCACCAGGCGTTCTCCAAGGTCGCTGCGCAGGGGCTGCTGCGCACGCTGGCCTTCGAGGCGCTGGACGGTGCCCGCGACGTCGACCAGTTGCGCATCGTCTGGCAGCAGCTGGATTCCGCCGACCGCCGCGACCCGCTGGTGGCAGCCCGCGCCGCGCAATGCGCTGGCCAGCTGGGCGCACCGGACGATGGCCGGGGTTGGCTGCGTCCGTTCTTCGATGACCTGGGCGAGTTGCAGGCGGACGATCGCTCCGCGCTGGCTTACGCCCTGGTGCCGGTGCTGGCGGGTTGCGGCCACGACTGGCTGCAGCGCCTGGAGGCTGCGCAGTCGCGTTTCCCGCGCGAACGCGCGCTGGCCTACGCGTTGGGCCATGCGCTGGCCGAACGCCAGCTGTGGGGCAAGGCCCGCCTGATGCTGGAAGCAACGGCCGATGACGCCTCCATGCCCAGTGCCGCTCGGCGACGCAGCTGGCTGAGCCTGGCGGCGCTGGCCGAGCAAGAGGGCGACGACGCACGTCGGGCGCGTTGCTATGAGGCCGCGGCACGACTGCCCTGAATGTTTGCCGGCTAGTGCTTCACCGAAAAACGCGAAAGTCTTGCTGGGGCTTCAGAATTCTGGCTATACTGTGAGGCTTCAGCGGCTGTAGCTCAGTTGGATAGAGTACTTGGCTACGAACCAAGGGGTCGTGGGTTCGAATCCTGCCAGCCGCGCCAGAACAACAAGAAATGGATCGACGGGTTAGCCGTGAAAACAGCTAACCCGTTCTTCTTGGCGCCAACATGGTTGCCGGATGGGGTTTCCTCATCAATGTCAGATAAGCGGCTGTAGCTCAGTTGGATAGAGTACTTGGCTACGAACCAAGGGGTCGTGGGTTCGAATCCTGCCAGCCGCGCCAAAAACAAGAAGCGATTTACGGGTCAGCACCGCAAGGGGCTGACCCGTTTTCCTTTGCAGAAGCGCTCCGCACCTTCGCCCGCGCGCCAATTTGCACTGGTTGAAGCTGTATGAAAATACAGTATCATGGCAGCGTCGCCCACGAAGGGAGTTCGCATGCAACTGAACCTGGAAGAGCCCGAAAGCATCGTTCAATGGTGGCGCATCTGCCCCGAGCGGCACTGGCTGTACCTTGAGACACTGGAAGCCCAGTCGCCCCAGTTCCGCAGCGCGATCCATCATGCCCGCCATCGCATTGAGGCCGACTCGATGTTCAGCAGGCGCCGCGTCCAGGCGCTGGCAGATGAGTTGCAGGCGGCATGGAATCAAGGCGAGGAGTTGATCGAGCAGGGCGCGGAAGCCGAACTTCATTGAAGCGCACGCGCGGCTGCGCGTGCCTCACGAGATCGCAGTTGCCGGGTGTGAGGTGCACACCAAGGCGTTCATGCCCGGCGGCTTCGGTGTCGCCGGGCTTTTTTTGTTCCGCTGTTCAGCGGGGCTTCGAGAAGCGCGGCGCGACGGCGGGTTGCCAATAGCCGTCGCGGGTCGGCACGAAGCTGGCCCGGGCCTGCGCATGCGGATGCAATGGCGCCTCACCCAGTGTCAGCACCGGTGCGAAGCAGGCGTCGCTACCTTCCAGCAAGGCGCACCATTCGTCTCGCGTCTTCTCGCGGATGCGGGCGGCCACGCGCTCGCGCAGCTGCGGCCATTGACTGCGGTCGTGTTGCGCGGCGGGCTCCACATCGGCGAGATCCAGGCGCCGCAGCAGTTCGCCATAGAACTGCGGTTCCAGCGCGCCCAGCGAGATGAAGCGGCCATCGGCGCATTCGAAGCAGTCGTAGAACGGCGAGTTGTGCAGGAAGAAGTTCTGCTCGGGCTCGTCGCTCCAGAGGCCGTCCGCACGCATGGAATGCAGCAGGCTGGACATCAGCCCTACGCCGTCCACCATGGCCGCGTCCACCACGCGGCCGCGGCCGGTCTGGCGCGCTTCCCACAGCGCGGCCATCAGGCCGAAGGCCAGCAGCAACGCGCCCCCGCCCATGTCACCGATCAGCGTGGCCGGGATACTGGGCGCCACGCCCGGCCGGCTGGCGACTGAGAGCACACCGGTCAGCGCTACATAGTTGATGTCGTGGCCTGCCGCCTGCGCCAGCGGGCCGGTCTGGCCCCAGCCGGTCACACGGCCATAGACCAGGCGTAGGTGGTGGGCGAAGCTGTCGGGCCCCAATCCCAGCCGCTCCATGACACCGGGACGCAGCCCCTCGATGACCGCGTCGGCATCATCGATCAGCCGGCGCGCCTGCGCGAGGCCGTCCGGCGACTTCAGGTCCAGCGTGATGCGGCGCTTGCCGCGCTGCAGGCCGGTGCCGGTGTCCAGCATGGGGGCGCCAGGGCGCTCGATGACCAGCACGTCGGCACCGTGGTCGGCCAGCAGCATGCCGGCGAGCGGACACGGGCCGAGGCCGGCCATCTCGATGACCTTGAGCCCGGTGAGCGGACCGGGGGAGGAGGGCGCTTGCATTGGACAATGTTGGCATGAGCAAGGCCTTTACCAAGGAATCCGACGCAGCCGACGACGATGATGGCGATGGCCCTTCGCTGCCGGCCCTGCCGGCGGGAACGCGCAACTACATGACGCCCGCGGGCTATGCCCGGCTGCGCAGCGAGTTCATGCAGCTCATCGACGTGGAGCGGCCCAAGATGGTGGAGACGGTGTCCTGGGCGGCCAAGAACGGCGACCGCTCGGAGAACGGCGACTACCTGTACGGCAAGAAGCGGCTGCGAGAAATAGACCGTCGCCTGCGTTTCCTGACCAAGCGGCTGGACATCGCCGAGGTGGTAGACCCCAGCGCCCACTTCGGCTCCGAGCAGGTGTTCTTTGGCGCGACGGTGACCTATGCGAACACCAAGGGCGATGAGAAGACCATCACCATCAAGGGCATCGACGAGTCCGACAGCCTGGCGGGCGAGGTCAGCTGGGTGTCGCCCATCGCGCGCACGCTGCTGAAGGCGCGCGTAGGCGACGAACTCAATCTCGTGACGCCGGTGGGCGTCGAGAAGATCGAAGTCGTCGAGGTGAACTACCCGGCACCGGCAGCCGGGGAGTGATCAGGACTTCTTCGGCGCGGGCTTGAGCATGGCCTCGGCTCGGGCCTTGTCTTCGGGACTCAGCTTGGCGGCGATGGCCGGCAGGGCGGTCGCGGCCTGCTCGTGGCCCTGGCCCTTGGCCAGCGTGCACCAGGCGTAGGCGGCAGCCATGTCCTTGTCGCCGCCCTGGCCCTGCGCCAGCATGACGGCGAGGTTGAACATTGCGTCCGGCTGGCGGCCGCGCGCGGCCGCCTGGAACAGCTGCCGCGCGGTGGCGAAGTTCTGCGGCACCACCTCGCCGCTGTAGAAGAAGGTGGCCAAGGCGTTCTGCGCCTCGACATGGCCCTTCAAGGCGGCTTCCTTGTAGAACACCACGGCGCGCTCGGGGGCCGGCGCGGACAGGCCTTCACCCCGATCCAGCATGCGGGCCGCGGCGTAGGTGGCGTCCAGGTTGCCGGCCTTGGCGGCGGCGCCGTAGTAGGCGCCGGCGCGCTTCAGGTCCAGTGGCACGCCTTCTGGCTGCTTGGGCATCTGGTGGTGATAGAGCTGGCCCAGCATGTACAGCGCCGTGACGTCGCCCGCCTCGCCCGCAGCCTGCAGATAGTCCAGCGCGCGCTTGGGGTCCTGCTTGGTGCCCACGCCGCTGAGGCTGGCCTGGCCCAGCAGCGTGCCGGCGGGTTCGAAGCCGTAGTCCAGCGCCTTGTTCCACCATTTGTAGGCCTCGACCGGGTCGCGCTTGGTGCCCTGGCCAGTCAGGTGGATGCGCGCCAGCAGCAGCGAGGCCTCGACGCGGGTGTTGATGGTGTCGGGCTTGGCGGGGTCGAACTTCAGCCGATCCTTGACCGGGTCGTAGCGCGCGTCGACGACCTCGCGCAGCCAGGCGATGGCCTTGGGCGTGCTGGCCGGCGTGCCCAGGCCCAGCAGATGGATGCGGCCCAGCATCATGGCCGCTTCCTCGTAGCCCAGCTTCTTCCAGCCTTCCTCGAACTTGGTGCGGGCGTCGACGAAGTTGCCGGCCTCGTAGGCTTCGAAGGCCTGGGTCAGAGACTTGTCCTTGCGCGCGATCCAGTTGCGGCCGGCCGCGAAGCGCTTGTCGCCGACGCCGCAGGCGACGGCGGGCGACTGGACGTCGCTGGTGGGCTGGGTGCCGCTGGTGAATTCCGAGACGGCGCTGCCCACCGTGGCGGTCTTGGCGTTGCCGTCGGGGCTGAGGTCGCTGATGCGCTCGACCTCGTTGGACGGGTTGTCCAGCATGCCGAAGTCGCGCAGATAGGCCAGCGTGACGTCGTCATCGGCCGCCGAGTAGCCGCTCAGGAAGCCGCAGGACGATGCGTACTGGCGCGACAGGATCTTGTTTTTGGCAGCGATGACAACGGACGGGTCGACGCCGCCGTTGCGCTGGCCGGTGATCTTGACCGCACCCAGGCTCTGGGTGGCGGCGGCCGCAAGCTTGTCGGCTTCGGCCTGCTGGGCGCCGGCGGCGTGGGCCGCCAGCGCCAGCGTGAACGCCAGGCCGGCTCGCGCCACCCGGTTCTTCATGAAAGAGGGATGGGCGATGCCGGTCATGGCGTGGCTCCTGGCTTGGCTTAACGCGGGCTGCGGATGATGAAGCCCACCGTGAAGCGGCGGCCGTTGTAGCTGTCACCGTAGATGTTGGGGATGCCGTCCGCGTAGTCCTGGTAGCCACCCGTGGTCGACATCGTGCGTTCGCCGGTCAGGTTGCGCACGTCGGCGAACAGCTCCAGGCCGCTCTTGAACTTGTAGGACATCTTGGCATCGACGAAGGCCGTGCGGTTGCCAAAGATGGGCGTGCCGGGGTTGTAGCTGGTGATGCCGCTGCGCCATGCCGTGCCCACGGACGGGTAATTGAAGACGCCGACGTTGGTGGTCGTGTTGGGCGAGTACGCCCAGTAGCGCGCCGCCACCACCTGCATGGCCACGCGGGCCTGGAAGGCGCCGTCGTCGTACCACAGCGAGGCATTCCACGAATGCTTGGGCTCGCCGGCCACCGGAAGCACGTCGCCGCTGATCAGTTCACGCGTGGGCAGGGACTGCGTGGACTTGGCCTTGGTGAAGTTGGCGTCGAAGCCCGTGTAGCGCAGGAAGGACGGCAGGAAGGTGAACGCCGTCTTCATGCTGAACTCGAAGCCGCGGCGCGTGGCAGCCGGCTGGTTGTCCCAGGTGGTGTGCGAGAACTCCGTGTCGGCCAGCGACTTGCCGGTGAAGGGGTCGACGGCGTTGCTGTCCTTGAACAGCTTGACGTCGTTGCGTGACGTGATCAGCGTCGGCGCGCCGATCAGGCCGCGCTGGCGGTAGTAGGCCAGCGAGAACATCGTGTCGCGGTTGGGGTACCACTCGGCCGACAGGTTGTGGTTGACGTTGGTCTGGGGCTTGAGCGCCGGGTTGCCGAAGCGGCCGCAGCCCTGGTCCGGTTCCGAGCCGTCGTCTTCCGTCGGTGCCGAGTCGATGAACTCGTACATGTTGCAGGTGCCTTCGGGCAGCAGCTTGGACACCGGCGGGCGCGCGACCGTCTTGCCGACGCTGTAGCGCATCACCAGCTTGTCCGCGATGGGCCACAGCGCCAGGTTCAGCGAGGGCATCACGTCGGTGTTGCTGTCCTTGATCGAGACGTTGGAGGTCTGCGAGTAGACGAGCAGGCCGGCGGCGTTGTAGGGGTCCAGCGGGTTGTAGGAGGCCGGGTTGATGCGGTTCGAGCGGAAGGTCATGTAGCCCGTGCCTTCCACGTCCGTCTTCACGACGCGCACGCCGAAGTTGCCGGACAGCTCAAGGCCGAAGGGCAGGGGGCGGTCGGTGAACGGCAGGCGGTCGATCTCGAAGTCCGTCATCACGTAGGCGGCCTGCACCTTCTCGCTGAAGCGCGAGACGGGCTTGTCGTAGACCTTGCCGTCGCTGGCCGTGCAGGAACGGAAGCAGTCCAGGCGCACCGGCACGCCGGCCAGCGCGAACAGCTTGTCGATGTCCAGCTGGTTCCAGCCATTCAGCAGCGAGTCGGGGCGATCCTTGGCACCGGAGTAGAACTGTCCGGCGGGTGCCAGCGTCATGGTCTGGCGCACCAGTTCCTCGTACTGCGCGCGGGTCAGCGTGGTGGTGCCGGCCGCGACGCCGCCGATGCCGCTGTTCAGCTGGTTGTTGGGCATGTAGCCGTTCTGCGCGCAGGGCTGGCCGCCCGCGGCCAGCGAGCCGGCGGTGTTCTCGCAGCCGATGACGTTCCAGCGCGTGTTGACCTGCGGCATGTAGACGCCCGGCACGAAGCCGGCCTGGCCGTAGGTGCCCACGGGTTCCTTGATGGTGCCGCCGGCGCCGGTCCAGAAGTCACCGCGGGTGTCGCGGTACTGCACGCCGCCCTTCAGTGACGTCAGGAACGGCACCTTGTCGACGAGGTTGTAGGCCAGGTCCAGCTTGCCGTTCTTTTCGCTGTTCTCGGAGTCGAACGAGCGGATGACCTGCAGCAGCGTGTTGTTGGTGTACTGCGCGCGTTGGGCGGCGGTGTAGGCCGGCACGGTCACGGGGTTCACCGCCGATGCGTTGAACGCGGCGGACGCGACGGCCGGGTTCAGCGTCGCGTAGGCCGGGAAGTTCAGCTGGTCGTTCTGGCTGCCGTTGGGCAGCGTGAAGGCCCAGAAGCCGTTGTCCTGCAGCGTGAAGTTGCCGACGCCGTAGTTGTAGCTGAACGAGGCGCGGCGGTCGTAGCGCATGGCGGTGGACTTGCTGAAGCCGCCCATGAAGTCGGCCTTCAGGCGGCCGTTCACGTAGGCGCCACCGGCGATCAGCGTCTTGGAGTCGGTGTCGATCGTGCTGAAGATCGTGTCCGTGCCGTAGAAGCCGTTGTTGGTCGAGTAGCTGGTCACGTGGTGGTTGGCGTCCACCGTGTAGCCGGGCAGGATGCTGGTGGTCGTGCCCTGCACCAGCGGCGCGTTGTTGGCGCGCCAGGAGTAGGAGTTCGGCAGCAGCGACGCGACCGCGGTGGACGCCGGGTTCAGCGTGCGCACGTTGGTGGTCGTGTTGTCGACGAAGGTGCCGGCCGGGTTGAACAGCGGCGCGCTGCCCACGCCCAGGAAGCCCACCGTGTCATCCACGTGGCGCTTGGCCGCGCTGAGCTTGCTGTAGATGGTCAGGTTGTTGTTGACCTTGAAGTCCAGGCGGATGTCGCCGCTCTTGCGCTCGTCGTCCTGGCCGCGCAGGTTGTAGCGGAAGCCCGCCGTGTGCGACGGCGAGTAGTCGTTCCACTGGTTCAGGCAGGTGATCTGCTCGTTCTGGCGCTGCGTGTACGCGTTGGTGCGGTTGGCGCTGGCGATGGAGGCGGTCTCCGCCGCGGTCAGGTTGGGGAAGGCGGTGAAGCAGTCGGCCTTGGTCTTGGCCGCGGCCGACTTGGTCAGCAGTTCCGTCGGCGTGGCGCTGTTGAAGAAGCCGCCGCCGGTCAGGCCCGACGCCAGCATGGGCGTGTTGATCGTGTCGCCCCACAGCGTCGACGGGTTGAACGTGAAGGTCTTCTCGGGCGAGCCGTCGAAGTCCGCCATGCGCACCAGGCCTTGCTGGTTGTTCGATCCCCCCTGGGTGATCGAGTGCATCTCGTTCTTGTAGCGCGAGTAGTTCAGGTTGGTGATGACACCCAGGCGCTTGTCCAGGAACTTGTCGGCCAGCACCAGGTTGAAGTTGGGCGTGGTCTTCTTGATGAGGTCGCTCTGCGTGGCCTCGGCCTTGAACGAGTAGTAGGGCTTGTCGAAGTCCAGGCCGGTGCGGGTCTGGATGATGATGCCGCCACCCAGCGAGCCCTCGGTCATCGCGGCCGTGGAGCCCTTGATGACGTCCACGCTCTTGATCAGGTCGGACGACAGCTCGCGGAACTCCGTGCCGCGGCCGTCGCCGCCTTCGGCGCCGCGGCCCAGCAGGTTGGTGCCGGCGCCAGAGCTGACGCCCATGCCGTCCAGTTCCACGCGGGTCAGTTCCGCGCCGTTGCCGCGGATGGAGACGCTCACGCCCTCGCCGTAGTCGCCGCGGTCCAGCGCGACGCCGGCAATGCGCGAGATGGCCTCGCCGACGTTGCGGTCCGGGAATGCGCCCACGTCCTCGGCGACGATGGAGTCCTGCGCCGTGGCCGAGTTCTTCTTGCGGTTGATGGCGGACTGCTGCGATTGGCGCGTGCCGACCACCAGCACGGTCTCCAGTTCGTTCACAGGCGCCTTGGGCTTGGCCTCGGCGGGCTTGGTGGCGGCTGCTGCTGCTGCCACCGGGGCGGACGCGGCGGCGGCGGGGGCCGCGGGCGTCTGCGCCAGGGCGGCTTCATGCGCCATCAGGGCCAGGGCGAGGGAAACGGCGGCGCCGACACGGTCACGGCGCGGCGCGAAAAGGCTGGATTGGGTCACTGGAGGTCTCCGCTGCCGGTCGGGGGCCGGCCATCGTTGTAGTCAAAGGGCGATGCCCTGGCAGGCGGCCGGCCCCGCAGGTGGCAGGGCGGCAGGCCTGCACGGCGGAGATCGTTTGGGTCACCCCACCGTGGGCGTGGCGCGGACCTTACGCAGCCGGTTACAACGCGAGAAATACGATTTCGCCGTTTTCCTATATGGCGGCGGAATACCGGGGCCGGAAACAATGGTTAACCCGCGGAGGCAAACGGAAACACTCACCGCCGTGATCGGCCCCTGTGCGCGGACGCAACGGTTACGCGCGGTTCGCCGGGGCTAGGGGGGTGTTTCCAGCGTGATGACAGGTGGCCGCCGCAGGTCGGCAGCGGGCATCAGGCAGGGGCGATGACGCTCAGGCGTGGGCCTTGGCCCGCGACACCCGCTGCACGGCCGGCGCCCGGCGCAGCACCCGCAGCACGTCGGCCAAGTGCAGCCGGTCGCGCACGGCGATCAGCAGGTTCATCTCGGCCGTCTCGGCCGCATCGCTCAGCGGGGCGTCGTCGCCCATGGCGATGTGGGTGATGTCGGCCTCGGCCTGCGCGACGGCCTGGGCCACCTGCGCCAGCACGCCCTTGCCATTGGCCAGCAGCAGCGTGATGCCGGCCTCGAAGCTGCGGGTCAGCTCCTCCGCCCACTCGACGCGGATCCAGTGTTCGCTGTCGCGCAGGTACAGGCGTTTACCAACCTGGCAGTCGCAGGTGTGCACCACCAAGCCTTCGCCGCGACCCAGGTAGCCGCGCACCTCGTCGCCCGGGATGGGGCGGCAGCAGCTGGCCAGTTGCACCGACGCGCCCTCGCTGCCGTCGATGGTGATGCTGGCGGCGCTGATGGGGGCTTCGGTGAAGCGGCCCAGCGTCAGCGCCAGCGCATCGGGCTTCTGGCCTTGCTCGGCCATCAGCCGGGCCAGCTTCTTGGCGATGATGGCGGCGATCTTGCGGCCGGCGCCGATGTCCATCAGCAGCTGCTCGGTGCTGGCGGCGCCGGCCCAGGTGGCCAGTTCATGCCAGATCGGCGCGGCCGCGTCGTCCAGTTCCAGGCTGGGCAGGCCCAGCCCTTCCACGCGCATGGCCTGCGCCAGCATCTTCTCGCCCAGTTCGCGGGATTCCTCCTGCTCCAGGTCCTTCAGGAAGTGGCGGATCTTGGAACGTGCCCGGCCCGTGCGCACGAAGCTCAGCCACGCCGGGTTGGGGCTGGCGCCCGGGGCCGTGACGATCTCGACGATGTCGCCGCTCTTCAGCTCGGCCCGCAGCGGCACGGCCTCGCCGTTGACCTGCGCGGCCACGCAGTGGTCGCCGACATCGGAGTGGATGGCGTAGGCGAAGTCCACCGGCGTCGCGCCCTTGGGCAGCGCCATGATCTTGGACTTGGGCGTGAAGACATAGATCGAGTCCGGGAACAGGTCGATCTTGACGTGCTCCAGGAACTCGTTGGCGTCGCGCGTCTCGTCCTGGATGTCGATGAGGCTTTGCAGCCAGCGCGCATTGGCCTGCTGCGCGATCAGCGCCGAGGCCTGCTTGCCGCGGCTCTTGTAGATCCAGTGCGCCGCCACGCCCTGCTCGGCGATCTGATGCATGCCCTCGGTGCGCAGCTGGAACTCCAGCGGCGTCGCCAGCGGGCCCATCAGCGTGGTGTGCAGCGACTGGTAGCCGTTGTCCTTGGGGTTGGCGATGTAATCCTTGAAGCGCCCGGCCTGTGGCTTGTAGAGCTGGTGCAGCACGCCCAGGGCCGTGTAGCACTGCAGCGGTTCCTCGGTCAGGATGCGAAAGCCGAAGATGTCGCTGACCTGCGCGAAGCTCATCAGGCCCTTCTCGTGCATCTTCTTGTAGATGGAGTAGACCGTCTTCTCGCGCCCCTGCACCTCCACGCGCAGGCTGGCCTTGGCGTAGGCCGCGCGGATCTCGCCTTCGATGCGCGACACCAGGTCGCGCCGGTTGCCGCGCGCCTTGGCCACCGCCTTGGACAGCGCCGCGTAGCGCCAGGGGTGGAAGTACTGGAAGGACAGGTCCTCCAGCTCGCGGAAGGTCTGGTTCAGCCCCAGCCTGTGGGCGATCGGGGCGTAGATGTCGAAGGTCTCGCGGGCGATGCGGCGGGCCTTGTGCGGCGCCATCGCGCCCATGGTGCGCATGTTGTGCAGCCGGTCGGCCAGCTTGATGAGGATGACGCGCAGGTCGCGCGCCATCGCCAGCAGCATCTTGCGGAAGGACTCGGCCTGAGATTCCTCCTTGGTGGAGAACTGCAGCTTGTCCAGCTTGGTCAGGCCGTCCACCAGGTCGGCCGTGGTGGCGTCGAACTTCTCGATCAACTCGACCTTGGAGACGCCGCAGTCTTCCACGACGTCGTGCATCAGCGCCGCCATCAGCGCCTGGGCGTCCAGGCGCCATTCGGCGCAGATGCCTGCAACTGCGATCGGATGGGTGATGTAAGGCTCGCCGGTGGCCCGTTTCTGGCCCAGATGGGCCTCGTCGGCGAACTTGTAGGCCTCGCGTACGCGCTTGACCTCGGCCTTGCTCAGGTAGCCGAGCTTGGGCAGGAGGGCGTCAAACGAGGCAGCCTCCGCCGGCGTGGGCGGAGCCTTCTCGCGCAGCCCGGGCAGCGTGAACCAGGCAGTGAGGGAGCGTTGGGCCATGCGCCCGAATTTATCCGAAGCCAGAAAGGCAACGGGCGTCCAAGGACGCCCGTTTCAGTTTCGGAAGGAACCGATTTAGACCGGCACCTTGCGCAGCATCTCCACACCGACCTCGCCAGCGGCGATTTCGCGCAGCGCGGTCACGCCGGGCTTGTTCTTGCTCTCGATACGGGGGCTGTGACCCTGGCTCAGCATGCGGGCGCGGTAGGTCGCGGCCAGCACCAGCTGGAAGCGGTTGGGGATCTTGGTCAGGCAGTCTTCAACGGTGATGCGGGCCATGGTTTTCCTTGGGGTATTGCAACGATCAGGGCAGATCGAGCGCTTGAAAGACCGCCGAGCGGTTCCGGCGCTGAGCCGCGTATTTTAGCCGCTGTGCGTGGACGATGGTTTTCAGGTCGAAAACCGCCGTGTCGAACACCGCGTTCACGACGACGAAATCGAAGTGCCGCGCCTGGGCCACTTCCACGCGCGCCGTGTTCATGCGCTTGGCGATGACCTCGGGCGCGGTGTCGCCGCGGCGGTTCAGGCGCAGGCGCAGTTCGTCCCAGCTGGGCGGCAGGATGAAGATCAGCACCGCATAGGGGAACAGCTGCTTGATCTGCAGCGCGCCCTGGTAGTCGATCTCCAGAACCACGTCCTCGCCGTGCTGCAGGCGGTCCTCGATGCCGGCGCGCGAGGTGCCGTACAGGTTGCCGTGCACCTCGGCCCACTCGAAGAAGTCGCCGCGGTCGGCCATCGTGCGGAACTCTGCCGGTTCGATGAACCAGTACTCGCGGCCATGCTGCTCCTGGCCACGCGGCGCGCGCGAGGTGTGCGAGATGGACACGGCCAGCTTGGCGTCCAGCTCCAGCAGGGCCTTCACGAGGCTGGATTTGCCGGCGCCGCTGGGGGCGGCGACGACGAAGAGATTGCCGGGATATTCCATGGATACGTGATGCGCAGCCCTCGGTAAGAGCATGTGTGCGCCGTTGAAACCGCGACTTTATCAAGCAGTCATCGCGCATCCGGCCCGCGCTGTTGATCCGGTGTGCGAGGTTCAACACTTCGCCGCAGTGCCTGCATATGCATCTGCGCAATGAGGCGTTCACGGCGGGAAGGGCGCTGTCTAGAGTGCCGTGCAATGACACGCCTGCTCACCTTCCCCGATTCCCAGCATCAGGTCCTGTCCATCCGGGCCAAGGCGCTGGTGTTCGACGACCCGGCTTCGCGCGCGCTGCTGGCCCAGGCCGAACGCGTGGCGGCCAGCGATGCGACCGTGCTCATCATCGGCGAGACCGGCACCGGCAAGGAGCTGATCGCCCGCCACATCCACAACTGCAGCGGCCGCCGCGGGCCTTTCCTGGCGGTGAACTGCGGTGCCTTCACCGAGCAGCTGGTGGAGGCGGAGCTTTTCGGCCATGAGGCGGGTGCCTACACGGGTGCCGCCAGCGCGCGCGCCGGCTGGTTCGAGGCGGCGGCCGACGGCACGCTGTTCCTCGACGAGGTGGGCGACCTGCCGCTGTCCGTGCAGGTCAAGCTGCTGCGCGTGCTGCAGGAACGCCAGGTGGTGCGCATCGGCTCGCGCAAGCCCATCGACGTGAGGGTGCGCCTGTTGGCCGCCACCAACGTGAGGCTGGAGCAGGCCGTGGCGGCCGGCCACTTCCGCGCCGACCTCTACTACCGCCTCAGCGTCGCGACGCTGCAGCTGTCGCCGCTGGCGCAGCGGCCCGGCGACATCCTCGCGCTGGCCCAGCACTTCATCGGCGTCTACAGCAAGCGGCTGGGATTGAACGACGTGCGCCTGGCCGGCGACGCGCGCGACGCGCTGCTGGCCTACGCCTGGCCCGGCAACATCCGCGAGCTGGAGAACGTCATCCACTACGCGTTGATCATCTGCCGTGACGGTCGCATTGCGCGCGAGGACCTGCAGCTGCACGCCGTCGCGCGGCCCACGCCCTTCGCCGCGGCGCCAACGGGTGGCGACGAGCCCGAGGCGCTGGAGCGCGTCTTCGAGCGCTTGTTCGACGAGGCGCCGCACGAGCTGCATGCGCGTGTCGAGTCGGCGCTGATACGCGCCGCCTATCGCCACTGCCATCACAACCAGGTGCACACGGCAGCGCTGCTGGGCATCACGCGCAACGTGCTGCGCACGCACCTGAAGCGGCAGGGCCTGCTGCCGCCGGCGCGTGCGGCGGCGCTGCCGCAGATCACGCATGACGGCCCGCCGGCCCACCAGCACGCCGCCGCTGCATGAGCTAACGCGAAAAGCTCAGTTCCTTCGCCGCGCGCGCCTGCGCGCTGGCCACCGTGGGCTCCACTTTGCCGTTCGTGGGGCTGTTCGGCACCGTGTGGGGCATCTATCACGCGTTGACCGCCTTCGGCGTCGCCGGCCAGGCGTCCATCGACAAGGTGGCCGGCCCGGTGGGCGAGGCGCTGATCATGACGGCCATCGGCCTCGCGGTCGCGGTGCCCGCCGTATTGGGCTACAACGCGCTGCTGCGCCGCAACGCCATCGTGCTGGACGAGGTGCGTGATTTCTCCGGCGAGCTGCACTCGGTGCTGCTGGGCCACGGTCACGAAGAGCCGGCCGCCGATGCCCAGCCGCAGCCTGCCGGCCTCAGCCCCGCACTGGCCTGATCCATGGCCATCCAACTCGTCCAAGGGCCCGATGAGGCTGTCTCCACCATCAACACCACGCCGCTGGTGGACGTGATGCTGGTGCTGCTGATCACCATCCCGGTCCAGCTGCACAGCGTCAACCTCAACCTGCAGATTGCGCCGCCAACGTCGTCGCCGCCCGTGCCGCCCGAGGTCGTTCGCATCTACATCGCACCCGGCGACGTCGTGCTGTGGAACGGCGAGGCGATCACCAACGGCAGCACGCTGCGCGACCGCATGGGTGCCGCCGGCCGCCAGGACACCCAGCCCGATGTGCATGTGCGCCCGCAGCCCGGCGCGAAGTACGAGCGCTTCACCGCCGTCATGACGGCCGCCAACCAGGCGGGGCTGACCAAGCTGGGCGTGGTGGGCAGCGAGCAGTTTCTCGACAAGGAGTAGTCATCCATGAGTGCAGTCTCTTGCCCGGCGGCCTGACGCTGGACGACAGCCGCCCGGCCCCCGCCGCCTCGTCCCGCCGTCGCCGCCGCCCTTGCCGGCGCGCGCCGAGATCCTGCGTCGCCTGGAGCCGCCGGCCAGTGGCAACCGTGGCACCGGCATCGCGGTCGTCGTGGGCCTGCATGTGCTGATGGGCTGGGGCCTCAGCTCTGGCCTGGCGACGAAAGCCGTCGAGATCATCAAGAAGCCCATCGAGATGGCACTGCTGACCGAGGCGCCGCCGCCACCCCCGCCGCCTCCGCCGCCCAAGGTCGTCAAGATCGAACCCGTGCAAAAGGTGCCGCCGCCGCGCTGCCATCGCTCCTGAAGGCGCGCGGCTACCGCACGGCGCTGTTCGGCAAATGGCATTTGGGCGCTTTGCCCAAGTACGGTCCGCTGAAGAGCGGCTACGACGAGTTCTTCGGCAACACCGGCGGTGCGGTGGACTACTTCACTCACAAGGCGGGACTGGGCAAGGACCTGCCGCCGGACCTGTTCGAAGGCGAGGTGCGCGTCGACAAGGCCGGCTACTACACCGACCTCATCGCCGACCATGGCCAGGCCTTCTTGCGTCGCCAGAGCGCCGACAAGCCCTTCCTGCTGTCGCTGCACTTCACGGCGCCGCACTGGCCCTGGGAGGCGCCGGGCGACGAGCCGCTGTCGCGCCAGCTCAAGAGCCTGAACCACAGCGACGGCGGCAGCCTGAAGAAGTACGGCGAGATCGTCGGCGCGCTGGACGCGGCCATAGGCCGTGTGCTGGACACGCTGCAGTCTCAGGGTCTGGCGCAGAACACCATCGTCATCTTCACCAGCGACAACGGTGGCGAGCGCTTCAGCAACACCTGGCCCTTCAGCGGGCAGAAGTCCGAGCTGTTGGAGGGCGGCATCCGGGTGTCCACGCTGCTGCGCTGGCCGGCGCGGGTGAAAGGCGGGCAGGTCAGCGATCAGGTCGTCATCAGCATGGACTGGTTGCCCACGCTGCTCGCCGCGGCCGGCGGTGCGCCGCACGTCGACTATCCGAGCGATGGCGTGAACGTGCTGCCCCAATTGCTGGGCCAGGCCGCGTCGGTGCCGCGTCAGCTGTTCTGGCGCTACAAGTCCAACGCGCAGCGCGCGCTGCGCGACGGCGACTGGAAGTACCTGCAGATCAACGGCAACGAGTTCCTGTTCAACCTGGCGCAAGACCAGCGCGAGCGTGCGAACCTGACCGAGCGCGAACCCGGGCGACTGGACAAGCTGCGCGCGGACCGGGCGGCGTGGAACGCGGGCATGCTGCCCATCCCCGAGAAGTCGCGGAGCTACCGCATCAGCCCCAAGGCGCAGGCGGACCGGCCGGGCGCCTGAGCGGCGGCGCAACCCCTGTCTACGCCAGCGCGGACAGCTGGAAGAACCGCTCGGCGGCGAGGTAGGTGAGCCCCAGCAACGGCACGTTGGACAGCACGAAGACGACGAAGCGCACCTCGATCTTGTTCGTCAGCGCCTGCACCAGGCTGTGGACGATGCGCAGCGCCACATAGGCCCAGGCCAGCACCACCGCCGAGAACGCCGGGCTGCCCAGCAGCGCGAGTGCGAGAACCAGCGCATAGAAGACCGTGGGCTGCTCCATCAGGTGGTTGTAGTTGTCGGCCTTCCAGCGCACCTGCGGTGGCAGCGTCGACATCTGCTCGCCCCTCGGAGCCTTGGGATCGGGCTTCATGCCCATGGCGAACATGGCCGGCAGCCGGGTCGCGTACATCCACGCCCACATCACCATGGACCAGGCGGCCAGCGCAATGACGGCCCCGACGAGTTGCACGGCATGCGGGAGGTATTGCAAGTCGACTCCTGGGAGGTTCTTGAACGCCCGATGTTCTCCCGAGAGGTCATCGATGCCATCGGTGTTTCCGCAGGAGGCCAGTCGCACGAACTCCCCAATCGCCCCACATGGCTGGGCGAAGCAACAAGGGCGGCTTACTGCGGCCCGCGTGCCAATAACTGCGCCGCTTCGGATGTCATCAGCCGGTTGTCCACCGACTTCACACCCGCCTGCGATGCGGCCAGCGTGACCGCGCGGTCGCGGGCCGGTGCATCGGGCACCACGCCTTCCAGGCGCACGACGCCCTGGCGGGTGCTAACGACCAGCTTGGTGCGCGCGAAGGCGGCGTCGGCGGTCAGCGCGGCGTCCACCCGCGAGCTGACGGCGGTGTCCTCCGCGGCCGGGCCGTCCAGGCTGACCGGCGCGGCGGCGCTGGCGGGCAGCGCGGCGGACTGCACCGGCACCACCTGGCTGCCCTGGGGCAGCGTCAGCCGGTTGTCCACGCCGCGCACGCCGCGTGGCGCGGCGGCCAGCACGCTGGCGCGTTCGCGGGCCTTGGTGTCGGGAGCGGGGCCTTCCAGCCGCACGACGCCGCCCACGGTGTCCACGTTGATGCGCGACGCGCTCAACGCCGGATCGGCCGCCAGCGCCGTCTTGACCTTGAGGCTGATGCCGGCGTCGCTGATGGCGGTGCCCACGCCATCCACCGCCTGGTGGGACGCATCGGCCACGGCATGCTGGGAGTCGGTCAGCGAGCGCTGTGCCTGGCTGCCGACGGCGCGCACGTTGGCGACGGCGTCGTCCAGTTGCGTGCCGACACTGCGGGGGTCTTCCATGGTCTGCAGCGCTAGCATGGCCAGCGCCGCGCCGGTCAGCAGCGCCAGCAGCCAGCCCAGCGCGCCGGAGCGGCGGCGGGGCTCGCTGCGCACGGCGGGGGCCGGGCCTTCCGCGGGGTCTGACGCGGCGGTGCTGCGTGTGTCGCCATAAGGCGGCAGCAGGTCGCGCCAACGGCGCTTGCCGGGGCTGGTGGCTGGTGTCATGGCGGTCTCCTCGCGATCGGCGCACGCCGCTCGCGCGCTGCCTTGCCACCAGTCTGGTCAGCCGCTGAGATTCACCACGTCAGCGGTGGCAGATGCGGGCTGTAGGACAGCGCGACAGCCGGCACCGGCATGAGGGGCCGCGGCGACAGCCACCACTGCTCCAGGCTGCCGTCGGCGAGGTCTGGCGCGAACAGGCGCGGCAGCGACAACAGGCTCGCCAGCAGCGCCGCGATCCACAGCAGCCCCGGCGCCAGCTCACGCAGCCGCGCCGGGTCAGGACCGAGCGGGAACACCAACGCCACGCCGGCGACGAAGGCCAGTGGCGTCAGCCATTCGGCGGGCTGGCGCAGCAGGCCGCGCCATTCCCGCAGCGCGAGCGCTGCGGCAGCTTGAACCGCAGCGCTCATTACCGCGCCCTGCCGCTGAGACCGAGCGCAACCCCGCGGTGCTCGACCCTCAAGCCGACACACACCTCGCATGGGGAGCATGAAGGTGGAGAAGGGACTGGCTTCGCGAACATGCAGGCACTCTAGGCAGAACCCGTGTGGCGGCCAACGAAGCAAATCGACTGAGCTTCTTCAGTTGACGGCAAACGTGCTGTGCCTCGTCAACTCTGTGGTTTTCAGTCGGACGCGGTGTTCCCACACTGGCGGCACCCTTCCGCAGGAGCGCCCCATGTTCACCCGCCGCCGCACTGCCGCCTTCGCCTCCAAACCGTCCAGCGAGTGGTACAGCCTGATCGTGGTCGCCGTGCTGGTGGTGTTGCCCAGCGTGGCGCTGATGCTGGGGCTGAAGGTACTGGCGGGCCAGCCGTCGGTCGGCCTGCCGCTGCTGGCCATCTTCGGCATCGTCATCCTGTTGGGGGCGTTGGCCGTCATGTCCGCGCTGTTCTCGCGGCTGGGTCTGGCGAACTGCAGCGAGGCGCTGGGGCTGCCACCGGGTTCCATCCGCGCGGCGATCGCGTTGTCGCTGATCGTGCTGTTCGCGCTGATCGCGGTGATGCTCTACCAGTCGCTCAACGGCGGCAGCACGTTGACCGTCAGTGCCGCCGAGAAAGACCGCTTCCTGGCCGACCCGCTCATCCACGTGAGCGCCGTCACGCCGATGGCCTGCGAGCCGGGCCAAGCCGCGGACTGCAAGGACTTTCGCTACGTACTGCACCTGGAGACGCCGCCCAGTTCGGCAGCCATCGACATCGCCAAGCAGCTGCTGACGCTGATCGGCACGCTGATGACATCGGTCGTCAGCTACTACTTTGCGGCCAAGGCCTCGGAGTCGGCGATGAAGGCCGCCACCGAGGCCGTCACGGACCATGCCGCCGCGGAGACCGTCGTGCGGCAGGCCGCCCTCAATGCACCGTTGCCGGACTTGTCGAGCGACACGTCCCTGCGGTGACCTGCCATCAGCCGACCAGGAGAACACCATGCCCATCACGAAAGACCAGCGCCTGAACCTCGCCACGCTGACGTTGACCGACGGTGACGTTGTCTCGCTGAGCGTGGACGTGACCGGCGGCCCGCTGGCCCGCGTCCAGGTCATCGTCGTCGACAAGGCCGGCAACGTCGTCAACGGCGCCGGCAGCCATGGATTCGGCTCGCCGCTGACCACGGCGAATGGCGGCCGCGCCCGCTGGAGCTTCAACGTCAATGCCGACATCGCGCTGGTGAAGTGGGGCGTCGTGGCCATCCGCAGTGGCGCGAACCTCGGCGACTACACCGTCGTCTCGCGCCTCACCAGCGGCACGGGCGCGGTGCTGGGCACGGGCCGCTTCGACGCCTCCATCCCGGACGACAAGGTGAACGACGACCTGCACCAGGACGGCGTTCGCGTGGGCGTCGTCGCGGCGGCGGCGCCGTTGTCTGCGAAGGCGGCGCTGTGAAGCCGCCCGTTTCGGCGCGCAGCGGGGTGGCCTGCGCCGCGTTGCTGACCGGCATGTCGGCTGCCGCGCTCGCGCAGGAGGTGCCGTCCGGGTGGGTGGTGCAGGGGCGGCTGCAGGGCTTCGTCATCATCTGCCAGGCGCAGGCCGCCAATCCGGCCGACAGGGAATGCAAGCCCTGGCTGACGAACGAGCAGGTGGCGCAGATGGCGCAGTCGACGCAGACACCGGCGCCAGTGGTCTCGACGACGAACAAGACCAAGAACGAGACGTCGGAAAAGACAGCGGCCAAGCCGACGGCGGCCAAGGACGAGTCACCGCAGTCCGAGCTGTTCCAGCAGGTCGCGGCGAAGGCCAAGGCTGACCTGACGGTGCCGGCCAGCCCGGCGTTCGCCATCTTGGGGCTGTCCCCCGACAAGGTGCAGCGGCCGGGCCTGATCCGCGACTTCGCGGCCTCGCTGGTGCATGGGCTGTCGCCGGACGGCAAGGTGACCGACGGCGTGGCGATGGACTTCTCGCCGATGTCGCTGTTCTTCCGCGACAGCCTGCGCGGCGGCACGCTTTATGGGCCGCTGGAATCGGAGAAGCATCGTGACCTGGGCACGCGCAACTACCTGACGCGCGTGGCGGCGCGCACGACCGTGTCGCTGGCCACGACGAAGCCTGACGCCGACGGTGCCGCGCGTGCGGCATGGGGGGTCAGGATCGGGCTATGGGACCAGGCCGACCCGGGGCTGTACTACGACATCGTCGATCGCTGCCTGAAAGAAACGAAGGTTGGTGATCTAGACGCGACCGACAACCTGGACTCGAAGCCGGTGGATCTCAGCAGTTGCTATGACGCGGTTGGGAAACAGTACCCCCTCTGGGCCCAGCCGTCGCTCTACGCCGGCTTCGGCAAGTCCTGGTACACGGGCAGTGGCGCGCTGAAGGATGCGACGGCCGACGGCAAGGCCGTCTGGGTGTCTGGCTCGTACGGATTCCCTGGCGCGTCCGACGACAGCCTGCGGGTGCTGCTGCAGGGCTTCTTCAGCCGTCGCCTGGACGACCGGGCGCCCGACCCGACGGACTCGACGCGCCTGTTGAGGCAGGACAGCACCGAGGCGTCGGTGCGCCTGCGGATGGGCCGGCCCACCTATCACGCCTACGGCGAGTGGGGGCGGCGTCGGGTGAGGCTCGGCGAAACATTGACGGAGCGCTTGCGCACCATCACCTTCGGTGCCGAAATCCGCCTGCCGTTCTCCAAGGAGTCTTCCGAGTACTGGTTGCAGATTGCCAGCGTCAGGGAGCGCGGCTTCAGCAATGGCAAGGACCGCAATGCCGTCAACATGAGCCTGCGGTTCGGCATGCCTTTCCTGGAGGTGCCCGGCTCGACCGGCAAGTAGCGCCTCGCTCAGTACCCGCCGAGCCGCAGGCTGCGAACGCCACGCTTGAGCGGCAAGGCCTGGTGGCTCGTGAAGACGGCGCTGCCGCCGTCGTCCGCATGCCAGTCCAGCCGCTGGGCGAGGCGGTCGCACATGGCGGCGTCGAGCGCGGCCAGCGGCTCGTCCAGCAGCCACAGCGGCGCCACGCGGGGCAGCCATAACGATGCGAGTGCAGCGCGCCGCCGCTGGCCCTCGGACAGCTGCGCGATGCGCAGGCCCACGGCCTGTTCCAGCCCCACCGGCACCAGCGCGGCCAGCGCCTCGCCCTCGGTGCAAGGCCGGCCGGCCAGCGCTGCGCTGGAGCGCAGCTGCTCCATGACGGTCAGCACGTCGCGCAGACCCGGCTTGTGGCCGATGTAGAGCAGCTCGCGCGCCACATGCACGCGCCCCGCTCGCGACGGCGAGAACATGCCCGGCACTCTAGGCAGCCGACCCTGGGGCGCCAACGAAGCAAGACGACTGAGCTAGTGCAGTTGCTACGCTTGCGGCCTTTGCTGCCGGAGCGAGGTCCCATGCATCGCCGTTCACTGATCGCACTGGCCGGCCTGTCGGTCGTATCTGCGCTGCAGGCCCAGACCGTGGCCGCCGCCCGCCGTCTGCTCGACGCGACGCCGCCCGCGCAGCGCGGTGACCTGCTGCAGCCCTTCACCGACGCCGCGCGCAGCGACTGGCACTACACACCGCGCCGCCGCGATGGCATCGCGTGGAAGGCCATGTCGACCGCGCAGCGCGACGCGACGACGGCGCTGCTGCGCACCGCGCTGAACGAAGGTGGTTTGGACAAGGTGAGGGCGTTGATGGCGCTGGAGATCGCGCTGCGCCAAATGGAAACCTTCGGCCTGTCCCGCGATCCCGAGAACTACGCGGTGGCCATCTACGGCGAGCCCGGCGGCGAGGCCTGGGGCTGGCGCATCGAGGGCCATCATCTGTCGCTGCACTTCAGCCTGAGCGGCGATCGCTATGTGGCCACGCTGCCGCAGTTCTTCGGCGCCAACCCGGCCACCGTGCCGCGCGGCCTGAGCGGCGGCACGCCAGCGGCGGGCTTCCGGCTGCTGGGCAGCGAGGAAGACCTGGCGCGGCAGTGGCTCGCCAGCCTCACGCCGGCACAGCGCACCCGCGCGGTGTTCAGCACACGGCCGTTCGGCGACCTCGTCAGCGGCAACGCGTCGCATGCGAAGGCGCTGGACGCCGTGGGCCTGCCCTGGGCCGACATGGACGCCGGCCAGCAGGCCCAGGTGCTGAAGCTCATCGGCGCCTTCGCCGACCATCTGCAGCCCGAGCTGGCGCAGGCGCGGCTGGCGCGCGTGCGGGCGGCGCTGGACACGGTGCGCATCGGCTGGGCCGGATCGCCGAAAGCCCGCGAGCCGCACCACTTCCGCATCCAGGGCGCCAGCTTCCTCATCGAGTTCGACAACTCAGGCGGCAACCACATCCACTCGGTCTGGCGCGACTTCGACGGCGATTTCGGCCGCGACGTGCTGGCCGAGCACTACCGCAAGGCCAGTGGCAGCGGGCACCGCCACGGGCCAAAGTAGTGGGCTTGTTAAGATGAGAATAATTCTCATCTAATCCTTCTCACCCATGAACACGCGCTCTCGCGCGGCTGGCTGCGCCGGCCGGCTGCCCCTGGTTTTGTCTGTCATTTCGGCCGCCGTGCATCTGAACGCATCCGCCGCCGAGCCCAGCTTGCTGGACGCCGTGGTTGTCAAGGGTGAGCGGCAGAAGAGCTTCGCGCCCACGTCGGTGCAGGTGGGCGCCTTCCGTGACCAGGACCCGCTGGACGTGCCGCTGACGAACAACGCGATGTCGCGCGAGCTGCTGGACGCGCAGGGCGCGCAGGGCCTGTTCGACGCGCTGCGCAACACCGCCGGCGTGACGCGCTCGCAGGTCAGCGGCTCCACCTACGACAACCTGTCCATCCGCGGCATCCTGGTCGAGAACCGCGGCAACTACCGCCTCAACGGCAGCCTGCCGGTCATCAACCTGATCGACATCCCGCTGGAGAACAAGGAGCAGGTGGAGGTGCTGAAGGGCGCATCGTCCATGTACTACGGCATGGTGCCGCCGTCGGGCATCGTCAACTTCGTCAGCAAGCGCGCGGGGCTGAAGCCGGTCACGTCGCTGACCACCACGGTCAACGGGCACGGCGGCGTGAAGGCGCATGTGGACGTGGGCCGGCGCTTCGGCGGCGGCGACGCGATGGGCCTGCGCGTGAACGCCACGGCCAGCCGCGAGGAGAACGGCATCCGCAACTACGAGGGCAAGCGCGGCCTGCTGGCGGCGGCCTACGACTGGCGCGCAACGCCTACCGCCAACTTCAAGCTGGACCTGGAGCACTACCGCAAGAACGTCAGCGAGCAGGCCGCCATCACGCTGCCGGCCGCGGTCGCCGGCGTCGTCAACCTGCCGCGCGTGCCCGACAACAAGACCAACCTCGGCGCCGACTGGGCGCGCTACGACGCGCAGGCCACCAACGCGCTCGCGCGTGGCGACTTTGCGCTGGGCGACGCCTGGGTCGTCAGCGTGGAGACCGGCCGCGCCAAGACCAGCCGCGACCGCGTCTACACGACCTTCCAGAACTACAACAACGACACCGGCGCGGGCCGCGTCAACGTGTCGGTGCTGAAGGGCCAGGCCTACACCAACACCAACCACCGCGTGGAAGCCATCGGCCGCTTCGACACCGCCGGCCTGCAGCACGAGCTGACGCTGGGTGCCAGCTACAACCGCCGCGAATCGGCTGGCTGGCGCAGCGGCAGCGCGCAGGCAGCGCAGAACCTGTACGCGCCGGTGGACATCGCCGAGGTGAACCCGACGCTGGCGCAGGCCGGCTATCCGTCCGAGATCCGCGACCGCGGCCTCTATGTGTACGACCGCATCGCCATCGGCCGCGAGTGGCAGCTGCTGGGCGGCCTGCGCCAGACCAGCTACCGCAGCGTGTCGCGCAACGCGACCACCGCCACCAGCTACACGGCCGACAAGGTCACGCCCAACGTGTCGCTGATGTGGAAGCCCGTCGCCGACCTCAGCGTCTACGCCAGCCTGCTGCGCGGGCTGGAGGAAACCGGCACGGCGCCGCTGTCGGCCAGCAATGCCGGCGAGGTGCTGGCACCGGCCGTCAACAAGCAGGCCGAGATCGGCGTGAAGGCGCGGCTGATGAAGTCCGTGATGCTGCAGACGGCGCTGTTCGAGATCCGCCGGCCGCAGACCACCACCATCAGCGGCGTGTTCCAGGTCGGCGGCCTCAGCAGCTATCGCGGCCTTGAAGCCTCGGCCAGCGGCGAACTGGGCCGCGACCTGTCCATCGTCGCGTCCGCCGTCGTGCTGGATGCCGAGATCTCCAAGGTCGGCACCAGCAACGCCGCCGAGCTGGGCAAGACGCCCGAGAACACACCCAAGCAGACGCTGAGCCTGTTCGGCGAGTACCGCCTGCCGCAGGTGCCGGGTCTTGCCTTCAACGCGGGCGTCTACCGCGTCGGCAAGCGCGCGGTCAACAACAGCAACCAGGGCTGGATCCCGGCCTACCAGACCGTGTCGCTGGGCGCGCGCTACCAGACCCAATGGGCCGGCCAGGGTCTGAGCCTGCAGGCCAACCTGGAGAACGCCGCCGACAGGGACTACTGGAGCACCGCCGGCAACGGCCTGCTGGGCGTGGGCGCGCCACGCACGCTGCGCGTGACGGCCAAGCTGGACTTCTGAGCGCCATGGCGCTGCCGACCTTGCGTGCTGGCTGGCTCTGGCTGCACCGCTGGACCGGTCTGACGCTGGGCCTGCTGCTGGCACTGGCCGCGCTGCTGGGGGCCCTGCTGACCGTGGCCCGTCCGCTGGACCAGATGGCCCATGCGCAGCTGTTCCGCGCGCCGATGCCCAGCGCCGCGCCGGCGGCGCTGGAGCCGCTGCGCCAGCGCGTGGCCGCCGAGTTCGGCCCGCAGGCCACGCTGACACTGCGCCCGCCGCGCGAGGCGGATGAAACCTTGCGGGTGCTGGTCAAGAGCCCGGCCTGGGAGGGCACGCTCTACATCGACCCGGCCAGCAGCGCCGAGCTGGGCCGCCGCGGTGAGGCCGAGGGCTTCGTCAACCTCGTGTTCGAGCTGCACAGCGCGTTGCTGCTGGGTGACACCGGCAAGGCGGTGCTGGCGAGCGTGTCGCTGGCCTATCTGGCGCTGCTGGTGACCGGCCTCATCCTGTGGTGGCCGCGCACGCGGGCGCAGTGGCGCCATGCATTTGGCCTGAAGCTGGACAAGGGCGCCACGCGCGCGCTGTTCGACCTGCACCGGCTGGGCGGCACGGTGCTGGGGCTGGCGATTGCCGTGTCCGCCGCCACCGGCGCGTGGATGGCCTGGCGGCCGCTGGCGCAGTGGGTCAGCGGACTGGCCGGGCAGGCGGCCGTGAAGCCGCCCAAGGTCGGCAAGCCGCAAGGCCCGCGGCAGACGCTGGACGACATCGTGGCCACCGCGCGGGCGCGGTGGCCCGGCGCGATGGTGGGCTATGTGCAGCTGGGCGCGGGCGACGACAAGCCTGTGCGCGTGCGCTTCAAGGTCACCGACGACCCGCATCCCAACGGCCTCAGCTCGGTCTGGCTGCACCCGGTGGACGGCCGCGTGCTGCTGCAGCGCCGCTGGAGCGAGCTGGATACCGGCGGCCGCGCGACGGCCTGGATCTATCCGCTGCACACCGGCGAGCTGGGCGGCGTGCCACACATCGTCGCCACCGGCGTGTCGGGGCTGGCCTTGTTCGGGCTGGGGTTCAGTGGCGTCTGGCTGTGGTGGCGGCGACGTTAAGGAATTCTTCACGGTCGCGAGATTCGCTCGCGAGATTGATTGATGAACCGCTTCCAATCGGGTTAATCTAGCCCCGTACCGTTTGTCTCCTCCACTTGCCCTGCAGTGGATTCCACCCCTCGGCCGCCCGGCGGTCGAGGGGTTTTTTCTTGGCTCTTTGCGCATTGTTTGGTGACGAGCTCAAGCACCGATAGCCAAAGCTAGGAATGGCGCGGGCTGGCGAGGAGATTGGGCTGACCGGTCCAGGGCGCGGAACCAGCCCAGGTAGCTGGCCAAGTACGAACTGGCCACACCGTTGAAGCGGCGAATGCAGTTCTTGAGCCTGGCGTGATACGCGTTGGCGTTCTGGATGTGCCAAGCGCCTTGCACGCGCTGCCCCTTGGAGAGGTTCAGCGCATGGTGCTCGACGCCGAGATGCCGGGCCGCCGCGCCCAGCGAGCCGCTGCAGTCCGTACAAAGCACGACGTCAGGGGCCAGCACCGGGCCCAGCACTGCGATGGTCGCAGCCTGGCAACTGCTTATGGCGCCCGGTCACGGCTTGGCGGCCCGTATCTTTCGGCGCCGGGCATTACATCGAGGTACCGGCCTACGATCGCTGTGCAATCCCGCCGCTGACCGCGCCTCCCCATGAGCTACACGCCCGCCCCCCAACGCTACGAGCGCCAACCCTACCGCCGCAGTGGCCGCAGCGGCCTGCTGCTGCCCACGCTGTCGCTGGGCCTGTGGCACAACTTCGGTGATGTGGACCGCTATGACACGGCACGCGAGATGGTGCTGGGCGCCTTCGACCGCGGCATCACCCACTTCGACCTGGCCAACAACTACGGCCCGCCACCCGGCTCGGCCGAGACGACGATGGGCCGCCTGCTGCGCGAAGACCTGGCCGCCTACCGCGACGAGCTCATCATCTCCACCAAGGCCGGCTACCGCATGGGCCCCGGCCCGTATGGCGAATGGGGTTCGCGCAAGTACATGCTGGCCAGCCTGGACGCCAGCCTGAAGCGGTTGGGCCTGCCGTATGTGGACATCTTCTATTCCCACCGCCCCGATCCCGACACGCCGCTGGAAGAAACCATGGGCGCACTGGACTTCGCCGTGCGCAGCGGCCGCGCGATCTACGCCGGCCTGTCCAACTACTCAGTGGAGCAGACGCGCGAAGCCAGCGCCATCCTGCGCCGGCTGGGCACGCCCTGCGTCATCCACCAGCCGCGCTACAACATGATGGACCGCCGCATCGAAGCGGGCCTGCTGGACACGCTGGCCGACGAGGGCATCGGCTGCATCGCGTTCTCGCCGCTGGCGCAAGGAATCCTGACCGAGCGCTATCTCGCTTCGGCCATTCCGGCGGACTCACGTGCGGCCAAGGGCGGCTTCCTGAAAGCCTCCGACATCACGGCCGGCCGCCTGGCGGTCGTGCGGGCGCTGAAGGAACTGGCCGATGCGCGTGGGCAGACGCTGCCGCAGCTGGCATTGAGCTGGGTGTTGCGGCATGCGGGCATGACGTCGGTGCTGGTGGGGGCGAGCCGGCTGGCGCAGATTGACGATGCGCTGGGGGCGGCGAATGGGGCGGTGTTGACGGATGCCGAGCTGGAGACGGTTGAGGCGGCATTGCGGTTGGAGCAGTAGGTGGCTTGACGCTCGCGTCCGCCGCGGCGGGGCCGGCAGGCGTGGCGTCGGCGGAAACCTATCTGGGTTTTGAGCGCACCAAGGGTTTCTTGTCGGCCGACGGCGGCCTGCGCCGCGCACGCGACCATGTCTACACGCCGATCGCCAGGCTGCGCGAGAGTCAGTGGACGCAGGCCGGTGCGTTTTCGCGTGCGCATCGACGGCCAGCCGCCGGGCGCGGACCGGGGTTGGGACACCGACGCCAGCGGCCTGGGCCGCATCGACGGGCATCGGCTGTACCAGCTGGTACGCCAGACCCGGGGTGCGGCCGAGCGCAGCTTCGAGATCGAGTTCCTCGACGCCGGCGCGCGCGCCTAAGCGTTCACGTTCGGCTGAGGCGCCGCTGCTGTTGCCAGCGCCACGCGCGCGGCAGCAGCAGCACGGCGGCCAGCAGCACCAGCAGGCCCAGCGACAACGGCCGCTCGACGAACACGCTCCAGTGGCCGCTGCCGATGGACAGCGCATTGCGCCCCTGCGCCTCGGCCAGCGGGCCCAGGATCATGCCCACCACCACCGGCGCGGTCGGGAAGTCGAAGCGCCGCATCACCACGCCCAGCAGGCCCAGCGCCAGCATCACGTAGAGGTCGAACGCGCTCTGGCGCATGCCGTACACGCCCACCGTCGCGAAGATCAGGATGCCCGCGTACAACTGCGGGCGCGGGATCTTCAGCAGCTTGACCCACAGGCCCACCAGCGGCAGGTTCAGCACCAGCAGCATCACGTTGCCGATGTACAGCGACGCGATCAGCGCCCACACCAGCGTGGATGACGTTGTGAACAGCTGCGGGCCGGCCTGGATGCCGTAGTTCTGCAGCGCGCTGAGCAGGATGGCCGCCGTCACCGACGTGGGGATGCCCAGCGTCAGCAGCGGCACCAGCGTGGCCGTCACGGCCGCGTTGTTGGCGGCCTCGGGGCCGGCCACGCCCTCGATGGCGCCGGTGGTCCCGAACTCGTCCTTGTGCTCGCTGAGCTTGCGCTCGGTGGCGTAGCTCAGGAAGGTCGGGATCTCCGAGCCGCCCGCCGGAATGGTGCCGAACGGAAAGCCGATGGCCGTGCCGCGCAGCCACGCCGGCCAGGAGCGCTTCCACTCGCGGCGCGTCATGTGCACGCTGGTCAGCTTGTTCAGGTCCTGCGTGCTGCGGCCCTCGTACAGCGCCGTGTACAGCGTCTCGCCGACGGCGAACAGCCCCACGGCCACCAGCACGGTCTCGATGCCGTCCATGAACTCGGGCACGCCGGCCGTGTAGCGCACCTGGCCGGTGATCTGGTCCAGCCCGACCAGACCCAGCGCCAGGCCGATGAACAACGACGTCATGCCGCGCAGCGTGCTCTTGCCCAGCACGGCGCTGACGGTGGTGAACGCCAGCAGCATCAGCAGGAAGTACTCCGGCGGGCCCAGCGTCACGGCGAAGTCGGCCACCACCGGTGCGAACAGCGTGACCAGCACGGTGGCGACGGTGCCCGCTACAAAGGAGCCGATGGCCGCCGTGGCCAGCGCGGCGCCGGCGCGGCCGTTGCGGGCCATCTTGAAACCCTCCATCGCCGTGACCATGGTGCCGGTCTCGCCGGGCGTGTTCAGCAGGATGGACGTGGTGGAGCCGCCGTACATCGCGCCGTAGTAGATGCCGGCGAAGAAGATCATCGACGCCGTGGGTTCCACCTGCGACGTGATGGGCAGCAGCATGGCCACCGTGACGGCGGGGCCCAGGCCCGGCAGCACGCCGATGGCGGTGCCGATGACGCAGCCCAGGAAGGCCCACAGCAGGTTGATCGGCGTGGCGGCGGTGGCGAAGCCGCCCATCAGTTGGGTCCAGAGATCCATCATGGCTGGTGCCCCTTCACAGCCAGCCGCTGGCCGTCAGGCCCGGCAGGTTGATGGCCAGCAGCTTGGTGAACAGCCAGAACACCGGCGCCGCGATGGCGATGCCGGTCAGCAGATCGATCAGCCCTCGCTTGGCGCTGCCGCCCGCCTTGCCCTCGCCGATGCGCAGGCCGCGCACGGCCAGCGCAAAGCACAGGCCGCACGCCAGGATGAAGCCCAGTGTCGTGATCAGGCTGGCGTTGGCGATGACGCCGGCCACCACCCAGGCCACCGCGCGCCAGTCGCCGCTTGCGGCGCCGGACGGCGCCTCCAGCTCGCGGAAGCCGCCGCGGCGCGCCTCCCACACCAGCCAGCCGCCGCACAGCATCAGCACGACGGACACCAGCCAGGGCAGGGCGTTCGGGCCCACACCGGCGTAGCCGGCATCGGACGGGATGGCCGTGGCGCCGAACGCCATGACGGCGCCGACGACAAGGACGCCGGCGCCCACCAGCGCCTGGCTGGATGTGGAAGGGGTACTGCTCATGGCCGGCCTCAGATCATTCCGCTTTTCACCATGATGGCCCGCAGCGTCGCGAACTCACGATCGACAAACGCGTCGAATTCGGGCCCAGCCAGCAGCGCGGGCGTCCACCCGTTCTTTTCGATGGACTCCGCCCAGCTCTTGCTCTTGGTGGCCTGCACGACCAGCTCCGTCAGCGTCTTGCGCTGCTCGGCGCTGATGCCCGGCGGCGCGTAGACGCCGCGCCAGTTGCCGATCTCGACGTTGATGCCCAGCTCCTTCAGCGTCGGCGCGTTCAGACCCTTGATGCGGGCGGGCGACGTGACGGCGAGCGCGCGCATCTTGCCGCTGTCCAGGTAGGGTTGGAACTCGCTGAAGCCGCTGCCGCCTATGGTGACGTTGCCGCCCAGGATGGCCGCCGTGGCCTCGCCGCCGCCGCGGAAGGGCACGTAATTGATCTTGGCCGCGTCCACGCCTACCTCGCGCGCAATCATGGCCGCGGCGATGTGCTCGGTGGCGCCACGCGAGCCACCGCCCCACTTGACGCTGCCGGGGTCCTTCTTCAGCTGGTCGACGACGTCCTTCATCGTCTTCAGCGGCGAGGCCGCGTGAACGACGTAGACGTTGTACTCACTGATGAGCCGCGCGATGGGCGTGGCCTGCGTCAGGCTCACCGGCGGCTTGCCGGTGATGATGCCGCCCAGCATCACGGCGCCCATGACCAGCAGCGCATGCGGGTCGCCCTTGCTGGCGTTGACGAACTGGGCCAAGCCCAAGGCACCGGCCGCGCCGCCCTTGTTCTCGTACTGCACGCTGGACGCAAAGCCCGCGTCCTGCAGCGCCTTGCCGAAGGCGCGGCCGGTGGTGTCCCAGCCGCCGCCGGGGTTGGCGGGGATCATCATCTTCATGGGCACGCCGGCCGCGCTGGCCGTGAGGGGCAGCGCGCCCGTGGCGGCCAGCGCGGCCAGGGACTTGAGGAAGGTATCGCGACGCATGCTTGTCTCCTTGGTCTTCTTCGGACTCAGAACGAGTGGTAGATGCCAGCTTCGATGCCGTTCGAATCGTCACCCAGCGCAATCGCCGAGCCGCCGGGAATCAGGAAGCGGCCCGTCTTGCTATTGTTGACCTTCGACAGCGTCGTGTAGAGCGACGTGCGCTTGGACAGCTGGTGCACATAGCCCACCGCGAAGAGCTTGCCCGTGTAGTCCTCGCCGTTGGCCGTGTTGCGCGAGTGCGCGTTCACGTGGCTGACGCGAATGATCCCGGAGCCCACGTTGTAGTGCGCGCCGATGACGTAGTTCTTCTGCTCGCGCGTGGTCTGCTTGCTGTTGTGGACCAGGCCCAGCAGCTTCAGCGCGCCAACGGCGTAGCTGCCGCCCAGGTTGAAGACCTTGAACTTGTCGCCGGCCAGCGTGTTGGTCGTTTCCGACAGGCCCAGCGCCACGTCCAGCCCGTTGCCCGCATAGCCGAGGCGCGCACCCACGTAGCGACCCGTGGAGCCTTCGCCAGCCGCCACCATCGCCTGGCCGTAGACGCCGCCCAGACCGTCGGGCAGGAAGTAGCCCACGGAGTTGTCCGAGCGGATCACCGTCTTGGCCGTGCCCGACGCGCCGTCGAAACCGTAGACCAGGTTGCTGGCCGCGCCCACGCCGTTGGTGCCGAAGGCGTTGAAGCGGCTGATGTTCCAGAACGTGGGCGTGTAGTCGCGGCCCAGGCGCAGCTCGCCGGCGTCCTTGCTCGCCAGGCTCACCGTCGCGCGGCGGCGCCAGTCGCCGCCCGCGCCGGTGTCGGGGCCGATGGCGCCTTCCAGGTGGAAGCTGGCGCTCAGGCCGCCGCCCAGTTGTTCCGTGCCGCGAAAGCCGAGGCGGCTGGTCTGCAGACCGTCGATGCTCTCCAGGTTCAGCGTTTTGCTGCCATTCTTGATGCGCTGCACGCCGACGTCCAGCACGCCGAAGATGGTCACGTTGGACTGCTGCGCGGCGGCCAGCGTCGAGCCCGCGGCGAGGGCCGCGCAGGCGAGGGTCTTCATGATGGGCGATGTCATCGCTTGTCTCCTTGGTCTTATGGGAGCTGCGATGCTCGAAAGCCAGGCTGTCAATCCGCTGTCCATCCGGTCGGGGTAAACCTCAGCCCTCTTGGTGGGGTAGCCCAGTGCTAGCCTGACGGCATGAAGTTGCTGGTCATCGAAGACAACGCCGCGATGCAGACCACGCTGCAGCGCTCGTTCGAGCGTCGCGGCTTTCGCGTCAGCATCTGCGACGACGGCGCCAAGGCCTTGAACCGTTGGCAGGCCGGGGTGCCGGACGTGGTGCTTCTGGACCTGACCATGCCGGGCTTGGATGGCCTGGATGTGCTGGCGCAGGCGCGTGCGCAGGGCCTGACCACGCCGGTCATCATCATCACAGCCCGCGGCACGCTGGGCGACCGCATCCTGGGGCTGAACATCGGCGCGGACGACTACCTGCCCAAGCCCTTCGACCTGGACGAACTGGAGGCGCGCATCCGTGCGCTGGTGCGCCGCCAGGGCCAGGCCAGCGAGGCCGCCCCGCGCCTGGTCGACGCGCCCAGCTTCTGCGGCCTGCGGGCCGATGCCGAAAGCGGCGCCGTCTATCACCACGGCCAGCCGCTGGAGCTGCCGCCGCGCGAGGCTGCGCTGCTGCGCGCGCTGCTCGTGCGGCCGGGCCAGGCGGTGGCCAAGGACAAGCTGTTCGACACCGTGTTCGCCGACGCGGCGGATGCGCAGCCCGATGCCATCGAAGTGGTGGCCTACCGCCTGCGCAAACGACTGGCGGTCACCGGCGCCAAGCTCGTCACGCTGCGCGGCCTGGGCTACCTCCTTCAACCGAATGAATGAGCTCAGGAAGCGCCTCGCCGGCTTGTCCATGCGGGCTCGGCTGCTGTGGGGCATCCTGCTGCCGGTGGGCGTGGTCGTCGCGATCAACACGGTCAGCCTGTACCGCGACTCGCTGCAGGCCGCCGACACCGCCTACGACCGCACGCTGCTGGCCTCGGCCAAGGCCATCGCCGAGTTGCTGGGCGTGGACGGCAGCGGCGAGCAGGCGCGGCTGGTGGCGGCCGTACCCTATGCGGCGCTGGAGGCCTTCGAGACCGACAGCCGCAGCCGGCTGTACTTCAAGGTGCTGGGCTTCAATGGCGAGATGGTGTCGGGCTACGACGACCTGCCCCGCTGGCAGGGCAAGCTGCCCGACCAGGGCGCCTATCCGGCGCTGGTGGATTTCTACGACGACCAGTTCCGCGGCGAGCCGGTGCGCATGGCCGTGCTGCTGCAGCCCGTGTCGGGCCAGACCGGCATGGGCCTGGCCACCATTCAGGTCGCCGAGACGCTGGCACTGCGCCGCGGCCTGGCGCGCCAGCTGCTGCTGCACACGCTGTGGCGGCAGGCGGCGCTGCTGGCGGTCATCGCCATCGTCGTCTGGGCCGTGGTGCAGCACGCCACGCGCCCCGTGCGCGCGCTGAGCGCCGCACTTCGGGCCCGCGACGCCGACGACCTCAGCCCGCTGCAGGCGCCCGGCCTGCCCACCGAGCTGACACCGCTGATTGCCGCCACCAACGACGCGCTGGCCCGCCAGGCCAGGCTGCTGGAGCACCAGAAACGCTTTGTGCGCGACGCGTCGCACCAACTGCGCACGCCGCTGGCGGTGCTGAAGGTGCAGGTGCAGTCGGCCCGCCAGGGCGATGTCGAGCCGGAGCAGGCGCTGGCCGAGATCGACACCACGGTGGCGCGTGCGACCCAACTCGCCAATCAGATGCTGGCGCTGGCCCGCGCCGAGCAGATGCGCCAGCAGGGCGTGGCCATGCCGCAGCAGGACTGGGCCGAGATCACGCGCGCCGTGGCGCTGGACCTGGCGCCGCTGATCGCCAAACAGGGGCTGGACTTCGACATCCGCACCCAGCCGGCCGCCATCGCGAGCTTTGAGTGGGCGCTGCGCGAGCTGACGCGCAACCTGCTGCACAACGCCGTCCAGCACACGCCAGCCGGCGGCCGGCTGGACATCGCGCTGACCGTCGACAGGGAATGGGCCCGGCTGTTGATCGCCGACGGCGGCCCGGGGCTGACGCCGCAACAGCAAGAGCGCCTGTTCCTGCCCTTCGCCGTGGGCGACGCCGGCAAGGGCTCGGGTCTGGGCCTGGCCATCTGCCAGGCGCTGGTGCACTCGCTGGGCGGGCAGATCGAACTGGGCAACCGACTAGACCCCGATGGCCGTGTGGCGGGGCTGGATGCGCGGGTCAGCCTGCCGCTGCGCCATGCCCCTGCCGGCCCCAGGTAAACCCGTCCGGGTGCAGAGTCAGGGTCTGCCTAGAATTTGCTGCACTGCACCCAGGAGGTTTACGCATGGCGACTGCCCGCAAGAAAGCGGCATCCACCCCCGAGCAAGCCCAGGCCGGCGATGCCAAGCCGGGGCTGCGCATCCTCAAGAAGTACCCCAACCGCCGGCTGTACGACACGCAGACCAGCAGCTACATCACGTTGGCCGACGTAAAGCGCATGGTGCTGGAAGGGGTCGATTTCGAGGTGCACGACGCCAAGACGCAGGAGGACCTGACGCGCTCCATCCTGCTGCAGATCATCCTGGAGGAGGAAACGGCCGGCGTGCCGATGTTCTCCACCGCGTCGCTGGCCCAGATCATCCGTTTCTACGGCCACGCGATGCAGGGCGTCATGGGCGGCCTGCTGGAGCGCCAGATGCAGGCCTTCACGGACATGCAGCAGCGTTTCACGGAGCAGACGCCCGGCTCGCCTTTCAGCCCAGACGCCTGGACCGGTCTGATGGGCGGCTATGCCGAGCAGTCCAAGACGCTGATGAATCAGTGGCAGGAACAGCTCAAAAACGCCGGCGCCATGTTCCCGTTCACGATGCCGCCAGGCAGCAAAAAGCCGTAAACCGGAGACATCGCCGAAAATACGGCGATGAACGAATCCGCCACCCTTGCCGCTCCCCCGGCCGCCGCGCCGAAGATCGGCTTTGTTTCGCTGGGCTGCCCGTAGGCGACTGGATCTATACCGATGACTACCCCCGTGCCGTCAAGCTTTGAGTGGACTCAGCTAATGCAGCCTTTGCTTACGGGTGGAGCTGCGCTGTTTGGGGTGTGGTTTGCTGGGAGCTTGACCGAAGGCCGGGAGCGGCGCCGAGAAGACGCTCGGATCCAGACTGAGAGAACCTACCTCGCTATTTTGGTGGCGTCGCATCTCGACAGGCTGGCCAATGCTTGCTTGAGCATTGCGCTGGACGACGGAAGGGATGAGTACGGTGCTCCGGCGGGGCCTCGAGGTGAGCACGCCCCAACCACAAAGGACCCTGCCTTTGCCCCGCTGGATTTCGAGGTGGAATGGAAGGCGCTGCCGCAGTCGCTAATGTTGAGTGTGCTGCGTCTGCCGATGGAAATTGAGCGGCTCGGCGCCCGCGTGGCGGCGGCCCATGAATCGCATTGGGACCCGCCTGACCACATCGAGTTCTTCCACCTGCGTCAGCGCGGATATGCGGAACTGGGTTTGAAGGTTGGCGCGCTTGCGCGAGAGCTGGAGGCGTTGGTGGGCATTCCCGCCCAGAAGGCCCATCCGCACGATTGGAGTCGCGACTCTGAGCTGAGGTCGATCATCAGCGGCATTGATCATGCGGCCGCATTGCGTGGAGACGCTCGCGCGGCCAGCCAAGTGTTTGACGCGGCGTTTGTCACTGACGAAGCAAAGCCCGCTTAGGCGGGCTTGAGGTGTCCAGGCGTCTGGACTCGCCTGGTGGTGATGGGTTCGAACGCTCGCGCCTCGTGGATGAGGCTTGGGGATGGGACTCAGGCGGCGGGACGCTGCGGCATCGGCCGGTTGAAGGGCTTGCCAGCCATCGCAGCGCGGCGCTGGGCGTCAAACCATGCGCGCACGGCGACGAGGTAGGCGGTCGTTTGGGCGTTGGTCATGGGTCAGCGGATCAGCACGTTGCGCATGCCGCCGAAGGCTTGCGGCGGCAGTTGATGCACGCGCGGCAAGACGGCCAGGTCGAGGTAGGCGCCCCACCAGAGCGGGATGCTCCAGCCGAGCCGGCCGTGAGGCTTTGCCTCGGGCTTGGTCAGGTCATGGTTGGGCGCCACGTCGAAACACTCGCACAGCGCCTTGACCAGCGTCAGCGGCTCGACAGCCGCATCCGTCCACGGAACGGCGATCAGGTCCAGGTCGCGCTGCAGCGAGCCGTGCAGGGCCAGTGCATAGCCCAGCTCGCGCGCCTTTGCAGCCAGCTCGGGGTAGATGCCGACCATGTAGGCCGGCGCGTAGGTGGGCTTCTTCTCGTCGAGGCCGGGCATATCAGACTCCAGTTCCAAGTAGCGCAATTTCAGCGGTAGACCGGCACGCGGCGCGGGTCGTTGCCGTCGTCGGCCCACCCCAGCACGCCGCCCATGCCGTACTGGGCGAGCTGGTCAAGGTCGTCGCCGTCGATCCAGCAGGCCGGAATCCGCTCGACATGCATCTCGTCGTCCAGCGAGGTCGTCAGACCCTTTGCCCACTGCACCGCGCCGCTCTGTTCGTTGGAGACGATTTGCCACGCCACCTGTTGGTTCTGGGCGCGCAATCGCTCCAACTCGGCCGCTTGGGCGCGGTGCTGCTCGATGTAGCGATACAGCACTTCGCGCGGCCCACTGGCGTCAACGCCGATGGTCATGCGGGCGCAGTCGTCCAGTGACTCGATGGCCTCGGCGGCCTGGGCGTCGGTGACGGGCTCGGTCTGTTTCATGGGCAGTTCCAAAGTGTGGGATCAGGCGGCGGCCATGCGCGCCCGGAAGAGGTTGACGCCGGTCTCGGGGTGGAACGTGGAGCGCGACAGCGCCCAGGCCCGCACGCGCTTGACCTCGGCCCGCAGAGCTTTGCGGCGCTGGCGGGCGTTGCCGCCGCCGACCATCCCGCGCCACTCGATGTACTCGCGGGTGTTGCACCAGGGGCACGGCTCATCGCCGCCGCTGGTGAGGCCATCGCCGTCGCCGCTGTCCAAG
This sequence comes from Roseateles asaccharophilus, assembly GCF_031458115.1. GTDB lineage: Bacteria > Pseudomonadota > Gammaproteobacteria > Burkholderiales > Burkholderiaceae_C > Pelomonas > Pelomonas asaccharophilus_A. The sequence continues at coordinate 935,421 of NZ_JAVDXV010000001.1, forward strand.
TCCCACATCCAGCCGTCTATGCAGGTGCCGTCCGGGTAGCCGGCGCCGAAGGTCGGGGCCTCGTACTGGCAGCCGAGGGTCGATTCAGTGGTGCTCATACTCGTCGCTCAAGGGTGGGAAGGGCCGGCGTCGAGCGGCTTGCTCAGCACGCGCAGATGGCCCTGGCCCTTCCAGAACTCGCGGTAGCAGTTGACTGCAACGGCCTCCGCTTCGCGGGCGACGTCGTCGCCGGCGGCGATGACGCGGCCTTGCTCGTCGACGACAGCCAGGCGGCCCGGCTTGCCGTTGACAGTGACGGTGAGCCCCTCGTGGGACACCGCTGATATCACGACGCCTTGGATGGCGCCGGTAGTCTGCTGGCCGATCATGAGTGCATCCTTTCGGCGGCAATGGCGGAAAGCCCAACGGCCGCTCGCGGCACGTCGAACCAGTGGAGGTCGGGGCCGCTGTGGGGCGGATTGAAGGGGGTGAACGGCAGCGGCTGGGCGTGGGACAGGGTCCAGCCGATGGGGCCGCGGAAGAGCGGTGACGGGTGCTCGACGTAGGTGCCGGTGAGCAGCGCCATGCCGACGATGCCGCCGCGCGGCAGCTGGGCCTCGTCGTCGCAGTCAGGGACCTCGATGTCCAGCTGGTCGCGCAGCTGGGTGGCCAACGCGCGGTAGTCGCGCTTGACGAGCTTGAGGCCGGCGCGGATAAGGAACTCGCCGCGGTAGGACGTTGTCCAGTCGAAGTTGAGCAGCTCGATGTGGCCGTTGGCGGCGAGCCAGGCCCAGGGCTGGCGAACGGAGACGGCACGCATCAGAGCAGCCTCCCGTCGCCCTCGACGCCGAGCATGACCGGCGGATGGCTGAGGCCGAGGGCCGACAGCCACACGGGCCTGCCGGCGTTGAGCAGGGCCAGCTGCTCGGCGCTGGGCTGCCAGAAGCTGACGCAAGCCGGGATGGTGCTGCCGTCGACCTGGTCGTACAGGATGCGCGTGATGGGCAGCGCGTCGCACTGATCAGGCGTCATGCCAGGCGGCGGCGCCAGCGTGGCGTTGTTGGTGGGGTGGGCGACGTGGTTCATGCGGGCACGGCCTCGACGGCGTAGTCGGCGAGCTGGTTGCCGGCGGCGATGGCGGCCTTGAGCCACTTGGGTTGCAGGCCGCGGCCGCTCCACGTTTCGCCGGTGGCGGGGTTGCGGTAGCGGGCGACGTTGGCCTTGGGCTTGGCGGCCGGCTGCGGCGCTGCTTCGTCCTCGTCGTCGTCCTGCTCGGCGGGCGGCATGCCGTCGAGCTGGGGCTGCTCCTCGGCCCTCGCCTCGGGCGTGCCCGGGTTCAATGGATCGACGCCATAGTGCCTGGCCATGGCCACGCGGGCCTTGCGCCAGTCGTCGGCGGCGATGGGGCCGCATTGCAGGGCCAGCAGCAGGACGAGCAGGGCGAGCTGGTCGGCGTCCATGCCGGGCAGCTGCTGCAGCGTCCAGTTGATGGCCGCGTTGTATTCGCCGTCCTCGGCGAGCTGCTTGACCTCGGGGCCCCAGCCCATGGCGTCGGCGATGGCCTCGATGGCGCTGTCGTCGTGCGTATCAAGCGCGGCGGCGGCGATGTAGCGCATGTCGTCGACGGTGCGCGGTGCGGCCGCTGCGGCGCGCAGGATGGCGGCCTTGATGTCGGGCCAGTGGGTGCTCGCGGCGATCTCCTCGGGCGAGTGCGGCGTGGAGGCCGCGCCGGGCGCCTCGTCGTCGTCATCATCGGCGCTCGCCGAGCCGGCGTCGGTGTCGTCATCCTCGTCGCTGTCCTGGCCGGCGGCCTGCTCGGCGGCCCTGACCAGCGCGGCGCGGTCGGCGTCGGCCATGAAGCCGCGCAGGCTGCCGTCCTCGTCCACCACATAGGTGAGCTTGGGCGCGGCAACGTGCTCGGGGCGCTTGGCGAGCAGGTCCTCCAGCAGGACGTTGTCGCCGTCGATCCAGAAGCCCGTCGTCAGGCTGGTGAAGCCCTTGGGCGTGCTGTAGCGGTGCGGCTGGAAGGCGTCGGCCTCGTCGCCCTCCAGCACGGTGTGGCCCTGGGCGCGCAGCTGCTCGGCCTGCTGCGCGTAGAGGGCGCGCGTCTTGGCCTCGAAGCAGCTGACATCGGTGCACAGGTCGGCGCCCGGCTCGGCGGACGGGTCGTTGATGGTGCGCTGTGCGCAGCCGGTGCAGGCCTCGCCGCCCAGGGTGGCGTCGTCGGGGGAGAAGGGGGCCTTGGCGATGGCGATGAAGTAGCGGCCGTTGGCCAGGATGCGCTTGGCGTCGCGCGCGCTCCGCCAGCCGGTGGGCACCATCTTGCCGTCCTGCCATTCGGACCCGCGCACGTCGTCGAGCGCCTTGCGCTGCAGAGCCTCGGTGGGCAGGCTGGCGATGATCTGCGCCACGTCGGTGGCCAGGCCGCTGGCGACGGCCTCCTGGCCCGGCTTGTAGAGCTTGCGCAGCTTCAGGCGGCCGTAGACATAGGCGCGGGACTTCCCGCTGTCCTTGATGACCTGCTCGATGGGCACGCGGTACTTGCGGATGAGGCGGTCGAAGCCCTCGGCCTCCTCCAGCGGGCTGACGTCCACGCGCGCCAGGTTCTCGTGGATCTGCGCGGTGGCGGCCTCCTCCTCGGTCATGTTGCGCACGATGGCGGGGATGACCTCCAGGCCGGCCAGGCGCGCGGCGCGCACGCGGCGGTGGCCGCAGACGATCTCATGGGCCAGCTTGGCGCTGAGCGGGCGCGCGACGATGGGCTGGATGAGGCCCTGGCTCTTGATGCTGTCGGCCAGCTCCTGCAGGGCCGTCTCGTCGTAATGGACGCGGGGATTGGTGGGGCTGTCGAGCAGGAATTCGGCGGCCAGGCGGATGGTGGTGAATTGCGGCGCGGTCATGGCGGGTCCTCAGCGTTGAGTGATGGCGGCGACCCAGCTGCTGGCCTCGTGGCCGTACTGGCCAGGGCGCTGGGCGGAGAAGTGGCGAGCGGCGCTGGGCAGCTCGGGCGGGGCGGGGGAAACGCAGGTGCGGCGCACGGTGCGGGCCGTCTCGATGGCCTCGCCGGCCGTCAGGGCCGGGCCGTGCTGCCTGGCCACGGCGACACCCGGCACGGGTGCCGGCGCGCCCTGGGAGGCGTTGTGGGCGAGGGCGTCTGCCAGGCTGCGGAACCAGCGGTACTGGCGCCGGCGGCCGGCCTGGTGCGTCTCGCCGCGCTGGGCGAGGGTGCGCAGGGCGTTGCAGATGCCATCGGCACGCAGGTGGGGCAGGGCGGCGAGCGCCTCGGGGCGGTTGAGGCCCTGCTTGCCGCGCGCCTTGATCAGCTCCAGCACGGCCTGCGCGACGCTGGTGCCGCTGCCGTTGGCGCGGCTGATGGTGGTGGCCGTCTTCTTGACGCCGTGGTTGAAGCCGATGTTGCCGGCCTGGTGGACGGTGATGCCGAAGGCCGCCGCCAACTGGGGGTTGGGCTCGTGCGGGTAGCGGCGCAGGAACTCGGCCAGGCGTTCGCCTGTGAGGGTGGGGCGGGACATGGTCAGTCGTCTTCCTTGTCGCCGGAGGCGACGCGCTTGAGGTCGACCGCGTCGCCGTGCCGGCGCGCGGGGTGGGGGTGGGCGTGGTGGGCCGGGGCCGGCTTGAGGCGCCAGTCGGTGATGGGGCCCGAGAGGTCGGGCCGCGTGAGCTGGCCGCCGTGGGCCACGTGCAGCGCGGCGGCGCGCACGATGCCCAGGCGGGCCGTGGCCAGGGGCGAGCTGTCGAGCTGCAGCTCGGCCAGGGACGGCGGCCAGCCTGCGGCGCGCACCTGTGCAAAGGCGTGCTGCATCTGGGCCTCGGTGGGGGCCGGCGCGTGGTGCGTGGTGGCGGCCACGGCTCAGCGCTCCAGGCAGAGGCGCTCGGCATTGGGGCCGCAGCCGCCGCCGGCCGAGCGCAGCACGGCGACGGGTTGCGGGGCGCCCCTGTCGAGCAGCTCGGGGTGGCGGCAGACGCGCTCGATGCCTTCGTCGGCCCCATGCGTGCACAGGTAACAGGCGCGGAAGGCGCTGGGCAGGGTGTCGGCCTGCAGCCAGGCGAGCGGGGCACGCATGGGGCGCGGCAGGTCGAGGCCGGCGAGCTGGGCGGCGTTCATGCCTTGCGCTCCAGGCCGCAGCGCTGGCAGCGCCAGACGATGAGCACACCCTCGCGCCAGCGGGCCGCCCAGCGGTGGCCGGTGGCCACGCAGACGGCGTGCGGCGGGCGCGGCACGGTGGCCGTGCTGGGCCCGGCGCTCATGACAGCACCCCGGCGGCGCGGGCGGCGAGCAGGCAGGCGGCGCGCCAGCGCTGCGGGCCGGTGACTTCAACGACCTGCTGCAGGCTGGCCAGGCGTTCGGCCTGGTCGGGCGTCAGCTCGGTTTCCTGCGTGGCGATCTCCGCCTGCAGCTGGGCGAGGCGGCGCACGGCGTTGCGGCACTCGACCAGGCCGAGCAGGGCCTCCAGCAGCTCGGGTGTGGGCGCGGCAGGCTGCGGCCCGGGCGGCACGCTGGCTTGAGCTGACTCGCGGGCCAGGCCGCCAAAGTCGTGCGAGGTGCTCCAGCCCAGCAGCCGGCCGAGTGCGGCCTCGGCCTCGCGGCCGGCGATGGCGCCAACGACGCGGACCAGGGCGATCTCGATGCTGCCGGTGCGCAGTGCGTCAGGGTGGGCCGACGTGGCGGCCTTGCGCAGGTCCTGGCGGAGCAGGGCCATCGTTTCGGCGACGAGGGCGTGGCCGATGGCGTCGGTCAAGGGGCGGGCGAGGGCCGCGGGGTGGACGGCGCTCATTGCGGTTTCCCCATGCAGTGCATGCCGCCCGACCAGAAGCCGCGAAAGCCGCACAGGCTGCAGGTCCAGGCGCCTCGCTCATTGCTCGGGATGGGTGCCGGCGTTGGCGCTTGGTGATTGGTGGGCGCCGCACTCATTGCACTGGCCCCACGAAGACGAGGCTGCCGAAGTCGTCGACGACGGCTGGTCGCTGAACGACGAACGCGCCGAGCACCTCGCGCGTCACGCCGAACGGGTAAAGGGTGACGCCCCACTTGCCGGCATCGCACCAGGCGCTGTGACGCCAATAGGCGACATCCGCACAAGGGCTGATGTGCAGGCCGCGGCCGTCGTCGCTGACGTAGGTCAGGCCGCTCACGATGCCGCCGCCAGTTGCTGCAACTCGGCCAGCTCGGCCGTGACGATCTGCAGGCGCTCTGTGAGCAGCTCGCGGCGCACGCGCATGTCGCGGCGCTGGCCTTGCAGGCTAGGGGAGTAGCGGTTGGCCTGGGCCATCGCAATGGCCAGGTCCGTGGCCTGGTCAATGCTCAGCTGCAGGTCGGCGAGCTGGCGCACCAGCGAGGCCTGCAGCCAGCGCAGATACCAGGCCTTGAGCCGCAGCGGCGGCGCGTTCAGACGTCTGGACAGGGGATTGGCAGCGGTCGTTTGCATTCGGGCCTCCGTTGGTTGGCGACCAGAATTTAGCAACGTGCTATGCAAATAGCAAGCGGCTATGCAACGCGGGCAAAAAAAAGCCCGTTGGGTTGCGGGTGATGTAGCGCACGAGAAACGACTAGAGGTCGTCAGTCTTCGGCCGCGCTCTGTCGCGCTTCTTGCTTTCGGCTTCGTCGAGGGCCTTCTTGCGTGCGGCTGCTCGCTCGCCATATGCGCGCTTTGAGACCAATGCGAGTTCCGATCGGAACACCTGACTGCCGTGCTGGTGCAGCATCAGCGCCGCTTCGCCGAGCACCAAGCTGCACTCTTCATGGTCCACGCTTCGGGTGCGCCACGAAGACTCTTTGTAGGCAAGCCTGTACTTGGTGCACTGCAGGCCGGGGTACTTTGCCTTCAGCGCGTCCCTAACCTTGCCGAAGTCATCGCTCTTGAACACGAACAGTACGGACTCCAGTCGGCCGTCGCCGAACTTCAAGCTAAGGGCGGGGCCTTCCGCGTTGGCTGATCTGACGCCGGCCACCGTGGTGCTTGGGAGGTTGTCGATCTGGCGCGCAGCTGATTCGGGCATGCCCAAATGCAGTCCCTTGATCTCCAGTTGCTTTGTAGGGGCGCCATTGGCAATGGCATGCGCTGCAAGTAGCACTGTGGCCAAGCCGGCAAGTGTCGCGTTGGACATCGCCTACTGCTGCCGCCGGGCGCGCGGCTTTCTTGCTTCGGCCTGAGCGCTTCCAATGACGAAAGTGCAGCGCACGGGACGGTTAATCACGATCCGCTGCTGCGGTACGGTCGCCTCTTCGGTCGTCGCTTCGGCGCTTGGCATTTGGAGCCGCTCCAGGAACTTGTTGACGGCGTCGTTGTCTTTCGTCACGGTTACCCCTCTTTGGGAGCGGCCGACTCTATCTACATAACCCCTAACTTCAACGGGAAAATTACCAGGAACGCGAGGAGTGTGACGATGGCTAGCCAGCGCAAAGCGGTTGCCGTGCGGTCATGCCCGCACCATATGCATGCGTGTGTGTGAGCCCACGTTAGTTGTCCGCATTGGCGGCAGGTGCGCGCCTTCTTGCCGGTGGGTCTGACCGTCTCCTCTGCGATCACGAAGTCGCATTCGAGCGGGTCGTTGATTTCTACGCACTTCATGGCAGCGCAGCCGGTTCCGGCGTAGTCGAGGGCTTGGCGAGTTCGAACTCGATGGCGCGGACAAAGGTTGTGAACTTGTCAGACCGCTGCTTGCGGTCAAGATCTGCAGCGATCCTGAGGGCGGTAGCCCGCCAGTCGGCCGGCGACGAGGGATGGCCCAGGAAGGCATGGATCATCCGTTCCAGGGTTTCTAGGCTGCCTTCAGAGAGCGGCGCGAGATCCCGCGGCTTGATCGTCTTGAAAGGCCAGTTGCTGGTGGTGTACGGGGTGCGCTCTTCAGCTGCGGCTGGGTGCTTGTTCGGCCGGCTGGCGTGGACTTTCGCTTCCAGAAGGATGGTGCGGCCATCGGGGAGGGTGAGATGCACGTCTGCGCCGCCTCTGGCCGGATCGGTATCGAACCAGCCCTCGGGTAGCCCAAGCTTGGTTTCAATGGCCCGCGCCTGACCGCTACCCATCTCGCGGGGCTTGCCGGTGGTGGAATTGGGTGCGGCTTGGGCAATCTGGTTCAACGTGGCATCGCGGCGTAGGCGACCGAGCCAGGAGTTGAGGTCTGCAAAAGAGATTGCGCCAACGCTGAGCAGCTCTTTGAGCCGTTCCCGGCGTATCTGGCCTATGGGCTTCATAGGGTCAGCATTCGATAGCAGCATGCTAGGTTTGTGGCATAGCACGTTGCTTGTTCCAATGCATGGCACGGTGCTATGCTGCATGGCATGAGCACCATCCCTATCGAAGAGCGAAACAGGCTGTGTGAAGAGTTCGGCCTCGATTCGCGCTACCTGTATCAACTTCTGACGGGACGACGAGAGCTTGAGCCGGCCCGGGCCGTTCGGCTGGAGCAGCAATCGGGTGGGCGCCTGCGGCGCTGGCATCTTCGAGCGAAGACTTGGCACCTGATCTGGCCAGAGCTGGTCGGCGTCGAGGGCGCACCTTGTGTTCCCAGCATCGGGGCGGGGGAAGAAGGGTTGGAGCATGGGCAAACTGTCGCTCCAGCGGCCGGGGAGGTCCATCCGAACGGCCAGGCGGCGGTCGTATGAGCGGCAGCGTCCTGGATGCTGCCTACTGGACCGGCAGCGACTACCCGGGCGGCGCCAAGGCGCTGGCCGAGCGCATCAACCATCGCAACCTCGACGATGAGCTGAACCCGAACCGCACGAGCGCGAAGCTCGGGCTCAAGACGGCGGTGGACATGCAGGTCATGTCGGGTGACTTCCGCATCCTGTATGCGATGGCCGAGGCCTGCCGGCACTTTCCTCCGGTGCCGATGCCGGATGTGCCCACGGCCGACGCGCCCTGCCTGGCCACGCTGAGCCGCCTGGCGCACGAGTTCTCCAGCCTGGTAGGCGAGGTGGCGGGCGACCTGGGCGACAACAAGGTGACGAACGCCGAGCTGGCCGAGATCGTGCGGCGCTGGCATGCGCTGGTGAGCTGCGGCCAGGTGCTGATCCAGCAGGTGACGGCCATGAATGCGGCCCTGCAGGCGCTGGCGCCGGAGGCGCGGCCTTGAGGGGCAGCGCGCTCAACGACTGGACGCGGGCGGTGCATGCGCACTGCCGCTCGCTGACGGCCCAGGCGGGCCGGCCGGTGGGCGTGACGGTGGAGGAGGCGCTGGCCGCGTGCGGCGCGCCCCCTGCGCTGCAGGGCTGCCCGAGCCGCATCCTGCAGCGGGCTGCCGTGCGGGGCTGGTTCACGGGTGAGCGGGAGATCGCTGAAGGGCGCTGGAGGGGCTGCAAGGTGCGGGTGCGCTACTACGCCGCGGCCGCGTTGCCGCCGGCGGCGCCTCGGCCCGAGCCGGCGAGTTACTTCGACGGCCTGGTGCGTGCCAGCTCGGTGTTCGAGCTGGCGCGGATCGTGGGCGAGCGCGCGCGGGGGGGGGCATGACAGTGCTGGACATGCAGCGGCGTCTGCCGTTGCCGTCAAGACCCGCCCGGGGCCGCGGGAGGCCTGTGGGCGCGGTGGGCGAGGTGGCGCGTGCGCTGCTGGACGAGGCCGCAGCTGCACCGGGCACGGCCCGGGAGTTGTCTCGGCGCGCCTGCGTGGGCGACCGGGTCGGGATGTACACGGTGAGCCGGCTGAAGAGCGCGGGCTTGCTGGTGATGGTGCTGGACAGCCGGCCGGCGGTGTTCGCGGCCAAGGGCTGCCCGGAGTTGTGCCTGTTGGCCGACCGTGCGGCGGATGCCGGCGCGGGCCTGGGCGCGTTTGCGGCGCTGCTGGCGGTGCCTTTCATGGGAGGGTTGTCGCCCGCAGAGTGACCAGCCCTTGACCCCTTTTTGATGTGCCTTCGTGAGCGCTTCGGCGCCCGCGAGGGTTTTGTGTTGCCTGTTGCGCGGCCCTGATGACGGGGCGGGCGTTGCGGGCGGGAGAGATTCGTGTCGACAAGAGTGATGGATTGTTGTTGGGGCCTGCAGCTGCCGCCGAGCGAGAAGGCGGTGCTGATGAGCCTGGCGGACCAGGCCAATGACGCGGGCGTGTGCTGGCCCGGGGTGGCGTCGCTGGTGGAGCGGACGTGCCTGAGCGACCGGACGGTGCAGCGGGCGCTGCGGGCGCTGGAGCAGGCGGGCTTGATGGTCTGCGCCCTCGGGGCGATGAAGAGCAACCGCTACACGCTGAATGTGCCGCTGTTGAAGCAGCTGGAGCGTGAGCGCGAGGCCGCTGCTGCGGAGAAGGAGGCGTTGAGGCAGGCCGAGCTGGACCTGCCCGTGGGGCCTCAAGGTCGGGTTTTCATGGGTGACATGGTGTCACCCCAGGGGTGTCATGGTGTCACCCCTAGGGTTTCCATGGGTGACATGGTGTCACCCCAGGGGTGTCATGGTGTCACCCAAACCGTCATTGAACCAATACAAATACATACCCCCCATACCCCCCAGCCTTCGGCCGGGGGGCTGAAGGGCGGTGTCGGGCCTTCGGCTGAACAGCCGCCGTTGCTGTCGCTCGCCGATTGGCTCGAAGCGGTCCAGTCGTCTGGACAGGATGCGGTGCCGCCGGATGACGAGGTGTTCGACTACGCCGCGGCGGTGGAGCTGCCGCGGGCCTTCGTGGCGCTGTGCTGGCGGGAGTTCAAGCGGCGGCAGTTGAGGGCGGGCAAGCGGCAGCGGGACTGGCGCGAGCGGTTCCGGGAGTGCGTGCGGTGCAGCTGGTATGGGCTGTGGCTGCTGTCGGCCGGGCAGGAGGCGCGGCTGTCGACGGCGGGTGAGCAGGCGGCGCGGTACTGGGAGGCCTTCGACCGTGAGTCGGCGGTGGAAGGGGCCGAGGCATGAGCGCGATCTTTGGCGAGGACCCGCGGCCCGTGCCCTCGGCCGACGCGGAGCTGCAGGGGCTGCGGGTGCCGCCGCATTCGGTGGAGGCGGAGCAGAGCGTGTTGGGCGGGCTGTTGATCGACAACCGGTGTTGGGACCGTGTCGGTGACCTGCTGAAGCCGGACGACTTCTACCGGCGCGAGCACCAGGTGCTGTTCGGCGCGATGAGCCGGCTGATCAACGCCAGCAAGCCGGCGGACGTGGTAACGGTGTTCGATGCGCTGGCCGAGCGCGAGCAGCTGGCGGTGGGGGGCTTGGCGTACATCAACGCGCTGGCGCAGTGCGTGCCGAGCTCGGCGAACGCGCGGCGGTATGCGGAGATCGTGCGGTCGCGCTCGGTGCAGCGCCAGGTGGCGGCGCTGGCGGTGGACCTGCAGGGCGCGGTGGCCGGCAAGCTGGAGGCGCCGGAGATCATGACGGCTGTGGACGCGGCGGTGACGTCGCTGCTGAAGCTGATGCAGGGCGCCAGCTCGGCGGATGAGCCGGTGCTGCTGGGCGACCTGATGCTGGAGCTGATCGACGAGGTCGAGGCGCTGGCGGCGGGCAAGCTGCCGGGCATCTCGACGGGCTTCATTGACCTCGATGCGCTGACGGCTGGCGGTGGGCGTGCCGGCGAGCTGTGGGTGATGGGCGCGCGGCCGAGCATGGGCAAGAGCGCCTGTGCGCAGACCATCGGCCTGAATGTGGCCGAGGACGAGTGGTGTCTGGTGCTGAGCCAGGAAGACTCGCTGCTGACCTATGGCCAGCGCGCGGTGGCGAACCTGGGCAAGGTGAACCTGGCTGACCTGCGCAACCCGGCGAAGGCGGAAGACCCGGACGCGCTGTGGGCTGGCCTGGCGCTGGGCGCGGACAAGGCGGGCAAGAAGAAGCTGCTGGTGGACGCGCAGGGCGGGCTGACGCTGGCCGACGTGCGGCGCAAGGTGCAGCAGGCCAATCGCAAAATACAGTCGATTCAGCCTGGCGCGCGGCTGAAGGTGCTGCTGATCGACTACCTGCAGCTGATGACCGGGGAGAACCAGAACCGCAACCAGCTGCTGGGCGAGATCTCCAACGGGCTGAAGGCGCTGGTGAAGGAGTTCGGGCTGTGGGGCATCTTGCTGTCGCAGCTAAGCCGGGAGGCGGACAAGCGCGCGGGCCTGCCGCACATGAGCGACCTGCGTGACAGCGGCGACATCGAGGGCGCGGCCGACGTGATCATGCTGCTGCACCGCCAGGCCAAGCGGAAGCTGACGGCGGACAACAAGTACTGGGCGCAGGCCGAGATCTGCAAGAACAAGAACGGGCCCACCGACACGATCAGCCTGTTCTTCCACGGCAAGTACCAGCGGTTCGACAACTGGGCGGGTCCGGTGCCTGCATCGGCTGGTGGAGTGGGCAAGGGTGGCGATGGTGCCGGCGAACGGAAGGGGTTCAACTGATGGCGAAGATTCAGCAGATAGACGACATGCTGCGGCGCTGGGCTGCGGCTGTGGCAGGGGAGGGCGATGGGTCAGGCTACCCGACGATGTCGGTGCTGCATCAGGACTGGTCACCTCCCTCGCCGGGGCAGACGCCGACGATGAAGACGGTGTCACGAGGGCGGGATGTGGATCGCGTTCATGCGGCTGTGGCGGCGCTGAGCATGCGGGAGCGCAACACCGTCGTCGTGCACTACTGCAGCGGCTCTCTGAGCCTCGCTGAGCAGGCGGCGAAGCTCGGATGCCAGGTCAGGACTGTCGAGAAGCGCATAGAGGCCATTCATCGCGTCCTGGCGGCATCGCTGCTCGGTGAGTAGATGAATTTTTGCAACTTACGCTTTTCCCCCTACATTCCCGCAACCTGATCGCAGTCCGCCAGTTCGAAGGCCCCACGCAGCAATGCGCGGGGCCTTCGCCTTTTTGGCACCATGTCCCAACACAAGCACCTCTACAACTCGGCCCGCTGGAAGCGCATGCGTGCGCGCCAGCTGGAGTCCGAGCCGCTGTGCCGCATGCATGCGGAGCTGGGGCAGCTGGTGGGCGCGACGGTGGTGGACCACGTCAAGGCGCACCGCGGTGATGTCGAGCTGTTCTTCGACCACGACAACCTGCAGTCGCTGTGCAAGCCGTGCCATGACGCCCACAAGCAGGCGCAGGAGCACAGCGCCTCCGGCCTGCTGCGCGGCGCTGGTCATGACGGCCGCCCGTTGGACCTGGCCCACCCCTGGCACCAGCCCGCACGGGGGGTAGGGGCGGGTGAAAAGTCGGAAGTGCCTTCCACACAAGACCGGCGTCTTCCCACCGCGTGCACGCCCGCGAAATTGGGAGGGGGGGCTTAAGCATGGCAGGCAGGCCATCCAAGCCCTCGGCCCTCAAGGCCATCGAGGGCAACCGGGGCAAGCGGTCCGGCAACGACGCCGAGCCCGAGTTCGACCTGGTCAGCGACCTGGAGCCGCCCTGGCACCTCGACGACGGCGCGCAGCAGGTCTGGCGCGAGCTGGCCTTCATGCTGCGCAAGGCCCAGGTGCTGACCGTGGCCGACAAGGTCGCGCTGGAGCTGCTGTGCAACACCATCGCCGACATCCGCCTGGTGCGCGCCCGCCGCGGTGACGAGTTCGTCATCAAGAGCCCGAAGACCGGTTCCGAGATGCTGGCCCAGCACCTGGTGGCCGAGCAGATGCTGGTCAAGCGCGCCGAGGCGCTGCTGGCCAAGTTCGGCATGGACCCGGCCAGCCGCTCCAAGGTCATGGTGAATCCGCAGCTCGGCCTCTTCGGCGACGGCGGCGCCGATCAATCCAACGGCACAGGCCGCTTCTTCAAGTGAGCGACTTCGTCAACCGCCTGGTCTACGGCACGGCCTCGCGCAAGCCTGCGCCGCGCGCCAAGAAGACCTCGGTCGCCGGCGCGGCACGCCAGGCCGGCCAGGCCAAGAAGGCGAAGCGCGTCTTCGGCGCCGCGCGCGACCGCGCCACCGCCTACGCCAAGGGTGTGCTGGCAGGCGACATCATTGCCGGCCCGCACGTGCGCGACGCCTGCGCCCGCCACCTGCGCGACCTCGACGAAGGCCCGGCCCGCGGCCTCATCTGGAACGTGGCCGAGGCCGAAGAGTCCATCGCCTTCTTCGAGGAGGTGCTCTGCCTGAACGGCGGCGAGTTTGAAGGCAAGCCCTTCATCCTCGACCAGTGGCAGTGCTTCATCGTCGGCAGCATCTACGGCTGGCAGACCGAGCACGAGACCAAGGGCCTGATCCGCCGCTTCAACATGGTCTACGTCGAGACCGCGAAGGGCTCGGGCAAGTCGCCGCTGGCAGCCGGCGTCGGCATGAAGGGCCTGGTCGCCGATGGCGAGCCCCGCGCCGAGATCTACGCCGCCGCCACCAAGAAGGACCAGGCCATGATCCTGTTCCGCGACGCGGTCGCCATGCGCGACCAGTCGCCCGAGCTGGAGCGCCGCGTCACCAAAAGCGGCGTCGGCGAGCGCACCTGGAACATGGCCTACCCCGCCAACGCCAGCTTCTTCCGCCCCATCGCCGCGGAAGACGGCAACAGCGGCCCGCGCCCGCACGTCGGCCTGGTCGACGAGTACCACGAGCACAAGACCAACGCCGTGCTCGGCATGCTGCAGGCCGGCTGGAAGAGCCGCCGCCAGCCCTTCACCTTCGTCATCACCAACAGCGGCGCCGGCAAGCAGACGCCGTGCGGCATTGAGCACGACTACGCCGTCGAGGTCGCCGCCGGCCGCGCCGTCAACGACGCCTACTTCGCCTTCGTCTGCGGCCTCGACGAAGGCGAAGACCCGTTCGAGAGCGAGGCTTGCTGGCCCAAGGTCAACCCCTCGCTGCAATTCCACGGCCTGCCCGGCGTCGACTATCTGCGCAAGCAGGTCACCAACGCGCGCGGCATCCCCAGCAAGGAATCGCTGGTCCGCCGCCTCAACTTCTGCCAGTGGACGGCGGCCATCAACCCGTGGCTCTCCGCCGCCGTGTGGGACCCGTGCCGCCTGGACTTCGACGCGCTGGACCTGCGCGGCCGCCGCGCCTTCGGTGGCCTGGACCTCTCCAGCACGACCGACCTCTGCGCCTTCACCCTGCTCGTCGAGCCTGCCGACCCCATCGTCACCGTGCGCTGGGAAGCCTGGGCCGTCGCCAAGGCACTCCATGACCAGGACCCGCTCAGCGCCGCGCACCCCGGCGACGAGCCCCCGCGCGGCGAGCCCTACAAGCTGCTCAACTGGTGCTGGCTGCCCGAGGGCGGCCCCGACAACTCGCTGGAGAAGCGCAGCCAGAAGGACCGCGTCGACTACGTCGCCTGGGCCAAGCAAGGCTTCCTGGAAGTCACGCCTGGCGCCGCCGTCAGCAAGCACTTCGTGCTGCAGCGCGTGGCGCAGATCTGTGCCCAGTTCGATGTGCCGCACATCGCCGCCGACCGCTGGCGCCTGGCCGACTTCAAGCAGCAGGCCGCAGACGCCGGCATCACGCTGCCCGAGCTGCTCCCCTTCGGCCAGGGCTTCCAGGACATGAGCCCGGCCATCGATGCCTTCGAGACCGCCGTGCTCAACCGCACCGTGGCCCACAACGGCCACCCGGTGCATACCTGGTGCGCCAGCAACGCCGTCACCGTGAGCGACGCCGCCGGCAACCGCAAGCTCGACAAGTCCAAGGCCACGGGCCGTATCGACCTGATGGTGTCCGACGTGATGGCCCACGCCAGCAAGGTCAAGCCCGACATGCGGCAAGACCTCGACGCCTTCCTCAACAACCTCATCGTCGGCTGACCGCACCCATGAAATTCACGACCGTCCCCGAGTCCTGGGACTTGCTCCCGCCTGGGTGGGTCAGCATGGGCAGCGGTGCGCTGGCAGAGCGGCCCGGCCGGCAGCAGACCCAGCCCACCAGCACCCTGGTGGCCGACCTGCCGATGATCGGTCCCGAGAGCGCCCTGCAGATCAGCACCGTGTATCGCTGCATCTGGCTCATCTCCAGCCTCATCGCCAGCCTGCCGTTCTTCGCCTATGACGAGCAGGGCAATGGCAAGCGCACCCTGGCCCGCACCTCGCGGCTCTACCAGCTGCTGCGCGACAGCCCGAACGCCCGCATGACGCCGATGGAGTTCTGGATGGCCATGCTGCTCAACCTGCTGCTGCGCAACCGCTGCTACGCCCGGCTGCACCGCGACGAGCGCACCGGCGAGGTCATCGCCATGTGGCCCATGGCCGCCGACCAGGTCGAGAGCTTCGTGCTCGACGACGGCAGCATGGCCTACGCCTACCGCATCGGCAGCGACGTCGCCGTGCTGGCCGAGGAGAACGTGCTGCACATCAAGGATCTCGGGAATGGCACCGAGGGTCTGTCCAAGCTCGACCTCATGCGCCCCACCACGGCCGAGGTCGCCTCGGCCCAGTCCGCCGCCAACCGCCTCTTCTCCAACGGCGGCAAGCCGACCGGCGTGCTCATGGTCGACCAGGTCCTGAAGCAGGACCAGCGCGACGCCGTCAGGGCGCGCTTCGCCGAGATGCAGACCGGCAGCTTCGCCCGCCTCTTCGTGCTGGAGGCAAACATGAAGTACCAGCAGCTCAGCCTGACGCCCGAGCAGCAGCAGCTGCTGGAGACGCGCCAGTGGGGCGTCGAGGAGCTGTGCCGCTGGTTCGGCGTGCCGCCCGTGCTGGCCTTCCACTCCAACGTCACCACCTGGGGCAGCGGCGTGGCCGAGATCGTCGACGGCTTCCACAAGCTGACGATCAGACCCATCGTCGTCAACATCGAGCAGGCCGTTCGCAAGCGCGTCATGAGCGCCGGCCAGCGTGCCCGCCAGGTCGCCGAGATCAGCCTCGATGCCCTGCTGCGCGGCAACCTGAAGGACCGCTTCGACTACTACGGCAAGGCCGTCCAGAACGGGCTGAAGACCCGCAACGAGTGCCGCCAGCTCGAGAACGATCCGCCCCTGCCAGGCGGCGACGTGCTCACCGTGCAGAGCAACCTTCTCCCCATCGAGCTGCTCGGCCAAAGCCCGCAGCCCTCCATCCACATCAACGGAGCCTGACATGCTCGTCCGCAAGACCCTGCAGCTCTCTGACGTCGACCTCAAGGCCGAGGGCGACACCGGCCGCTTCTCCGGCTATGCGTCCGTCTTCGGTGGCGTCGACTCCTACGGCGACACCATCGTCAAGGGCGCCTTCGAGCTGACCCTCAAGAAGCACGGCAAGCCCAAGATGTTCTTCGGCCACAACTGGGGCATGCTGCCCATCGGTAAGTGGACGACCGCCAAGGAAGACGACCACGGCCTGTACGTCGAAGGCGAGCTCACGCTGGCCAGCAGCATGGGCCGCGACGTGTACGCCGCCCTCAAGCACGGCACGCTCGACGGCCTCAGCGTCGGCGGCTTCGTCGTCAAGGGCGACTATGACGAGACCGAGACCGGCCGCGTCATCCGCCGCTGGTCGGTCCTCAAGGAAATCTCGCCCGTCACCTTCCAGGCTGACGCCGCCGCCACCATCGATCTGGCCAGCGTCAAGGGCGCCGACATCACCGAGGCCATCGCCGAGGTCGAGTCCATCCGCGATTTCGAGCGCCTCCTGCGGGATGCAGGCGGCTTTTCCAAAGGGGCCGCTGCCGCGCTGGTGGCCCGCGTCAAGGCCGTGCTGGGCGTCGTGGGGGAACCCGAGCCGCAGAGCGCCGAGGCGAAGGCCATGGCCGAGCTGCTGACCCGCGTGCAGGCGCTGGGCAGCCATCTGCCGGGCTGAGCGTTCCACCCCTCCGCACCTCCACTCCACCTCCACCAAAGGACATCACCATGACCCGATTCCATCGCACCCCGCGAGCCTGGCTCGCCATCGCCGCCATCGCCCTCGTCGGACTGGCCCTCTATGCCACCGGCGTGCTCGCCTTCCAGCCCGAGCACCTGGGCGCCCTCATGCTCGCCAGCGCCGTGCCCGGCGCCGAGCTGACCGCGGTCATGAAGGCGCTCGACACGCTGGAGACCAAGCTCAAGACCTGGGACGAGAAGGCCGCCGGCGAGCTGAAGACCCTGGGCGAAGTGTCGAAGGACACCAAGACCGCCGTGGAGAACCTCGGCAACGACCAGAAGGCCCTGGCCGAGCGCCTGCTCGTGCTGGAGCAGAAGGGCGTCATCCCGAAGAACCCCGACGAGAAGGCCGACACCAGCTGGGGCGCCCAGTTCATCAAGGGCTGCTCGCAGGAGGAGCGCCAGGCCCTGGTTGAGGGCAACCGCAAGACCGCCGGCTTCACGGTGAAGAACACCGTCACCAACACGGTGGGCAACACCTACTCCGACCGCAAGCCCGGCATCGTCGGCGGCGCCTTCCGGCGCCTGACGCTGGAGCAGCTGCTCTCCACTGTGCCCACCAGCGCCAACGCCGTGGACTACGTGCGCGAGAACGTCTTCACCAACAGCGCGGCCGAAACCACGGAAGGCAACGTCCTGCCGGAGAGCGCGGTCACCACCACGCCCGTGACGGAGCCCGTGGCCACCATCGGCCACTTCCTGAAGATCAGCAAGCAACTCGCGGCCGACAACGCCATGCTGGCCGCCTACATCAACCTGCGCCTGCGCTACGGCGTGGACCTGCGGGTCGAGAACCAGATCTGGGGCGGCAACGGCACTGCGCCGAACATGAGCGGCTTCACCAAGACTGGCAACTTCACCGCTCACGGCTACACCGCCGCGAGCCTGACCGCCGCTGGCCTGCTCAACAACCGCTTCGACCTCATCGGCAAGATGATCGGCGACAGCGAACTGGGCGACTACGCCGCCGACGCCATCGTGCTCAATCCTGCCGACTGGTGGTCGATGCGCCTGACGAAGGACAGCCAGGGCCGCTACATCCTCGGCGACCCGGGCGCGGCCATCGAGCGCACGCTGTTCGACCGCCCCGTCATCACCACCGCCGCCTGCGCTGCCGGCAAGGTGGGCGTGCTGTCGCTCGGCCAGTCCGGCACCTTCTACAACCGCGAGGGCGTCCAGATCGACATGAGCGAGCACGACGGCGACAACTTCCAGCGCCTGCTCATCACGCTGCGCGCCGTGCGTCGCTGCATGCTGGCCGTCGAGCGTCCGGCGGCCGTCCGCTACGGCGACCTGGTCCCGGCGTAATCCCGCCCCCTTCTCTTCCGCAACCCTGCAGCGGCCCGGCCTCACCAGCCGGGCCGCCTGCTTTCTGGAGCCCACCATGCCCCGCGTCAAGTTCATCACGACCGGCCACAGCCATCTCGTCGGCAACTTCTCCGCCGGCGACACCTACACCGGCGGTGAGGCCGAGTGCCGCCACTTCGTCGAGGACGCGCGCTGCGCCGAGTGGGACGAAGTCCAGGCGTCTGGACAGGCCAAGCCCGAAGCGCGGCCCGCCGCCAAGACGGCCAAAGCCAACGCCAACGCCGCTCCGAAGCGCCGCGGCTGAGCCCACAACACGCGAGGACCTTCACATGGCCATCCTTCAGTTCTCCACCGCAATGCGCAACAACCTCGGCGAGGCCTACGAGCTCACCATCAACGGCCAGACGCTGAGCGCTGGCGCGGGCGCCGGCGGCAGCATCACCGGTTCGGCAGCGCCGCCGAAGTGCCAGATCTACACCGGCGCCATGCCGGCGAACTGCGCCGCCGCGGCCACCGGCACCAAGATCGCCGAGATCAACTGCCCGGCCGACTGGATGGCGGCCGTGGCCAGTGGCGTGAAGTCCCTCTCGGGCAGCTGGTCCGTCGCCGCCATCGCCGCTGGCACGCCGGGCTACTACCGCATGGTCGATTCGTCGGGCGTCTGCCACGAGCAGGGCGACGTCACGGCCGTCGGCGGGGGTGGTGCGATGACGGTGGACAACACCAGCGTCGGCCTGGGCCAGACCTTCACGGTCCTTACCAAGACCGTCACCGCGCCGAACGCCTGAGCCATGGCTATCGCGCTGCTCTCCTCCGTCAAGTCGGGCTCCAGCAATGGCGCCACGACGAGCGCCATCGACACCACCGGCGCCAAGCTGCTCATCGCGGCTTTGACCTACAACAACGGCGTCACCCCGACGCTGACGGACAGCGCGGGCAACACCTGGACCCCGCTGACTGCCACCAGCGACGGCAGCACGCGATCGACGCGCCTGTACTACTGCATCAACCCGACCGTCAGCGCTGCGCATACCTTTACCTACGGCCCGACCAGCGTGCTCGGCGCCCTGGTCGTGTCGGCGTGGAGCGCATCGGGCAGCGTTGCCTTCGACAAAGAGGTCGGTGGGTTCGCGTCCGGCGCGTCGGTGACCGTGGCCGGCGCCGCGGCCAGCGTGACGCCGGCCAACAACAACAGCCTGTTGCTCACGGCCTTCGGCTTCGGTGCCAATGCCGTGACGGCGTCGCCTGGCTCCGGCTGGTCGCTCATCCAGTGCCAGGACGGCGTGGCCAGCACGAACTTCGGCTGCGGCGCGCTGTACCAAATTCAGACGACGGCCGCGACCATCGCAGCTGCCACGGTCATCGGCACCGCAACGGGGGCGGGCAACCAGGTCGACCGTACTGCGGTGTTCTATGAGGCCGCGAGCGCCAGCATCACGGTCTCGACGCCCAGCGCCTTCGAGGTCCACCAGCGCAGCGGCACGACCGGCAGCATCCAGATCAGCGGCACGGTCAGCGGCCCGACCGAGGACATCGAGGCCAGCTTCAACGGCGGCGCCTACCAGACGATCGCCACGAACGTAGCGGCAGGCAGCTTCAGCGGCACGTTGACCGGCCAGGCGCAGGGCCAGGGCACCCTGACCGTCCGCAAGAAGACCACGACCAGCGCCAGCGCCACCGTGGCCAACGTCGGTATCGGCGACGTGTTCCTCCTGGCCGGCGACTCGCGCGCCGAAGGCCGCGGCACCAACGGCCAGGCCTACACCCACGCGACGCTGAAGGCGGCCAAGTTCTCCGGCGGCGCCTGGGCCGAGCTGACCGAAGCGTCGAGCGCCGGCACCATCGCGCCGCTGATGGCCACGCGCATCATGGCCAGCCAGGGCGTCCCGGTCGCGTTCATCTACACCGGCGTCGGCGGCACCGACGTGGCCGGCGTGAACAACACCTGGGCCAAGCCCAACGGCCAGTACAACGCCGCAGTCAGCGCCGTCACCAGCTCGACCGTCTCCGGCGTCAAGGGCGCCATCTTCCTGCTCGGCCCCAACGCCATCTACAACGCCAACGGCGCGGCCATCCCGCTCGCGACCTACCGGACGGCGCTGGACACGCTGGCGACCAACATCGCGGCCGATCTGCCTGGCGCGCCCAAGCTGTTCGTGGACGTCTGCGGCGAGATGGCCAGCGCCTTGCCGCCAGACCCGCGCACGGCCCGCGACAACATCCGCGGCGCCGTGCTCTCGGCCTGGACGAACAACAGCACCGCCATCAAGGGCGGCCCGGTCCTCATCGAGCAGGACTATGCCGACAACGTCCACCCCAAGACCGACGCCGAGCTGCTGGTCCAGGCCAACCGCTACTGGCTCGCCGTCGAGGCAGCCCTCTACAGCGGCACCCGCCCCCGCGGCCCGCGCGTCAGCTCAGCGCAATGGAACGCGGGCCGCAACCAGCTGACGGTCGTCTTCGACCAGGCCCTGAAGACCGGCCTGACGCACGCCACGCAGGCCTGGATCGTCAACGACGTGGGCGGCCTGGGCGCGATGACGATCAGCTCCGTGGCCTACCACGGCAGCAACCCGAACGCCCTTGTGCTGACCACCAGCGCCGCCGCCACCGGCGCGAACGGCTCCACCCGGCTGTCGTTCGCGTCCGGCGACGATGCTGTTGGCCGTGTGGTGCCGCTCGGCACCGACATCAGTCTGCCGGGTGGCGGCGCCGCCAACCAGCCTGCCGAGCCCATCTATGCCTACGCGGTGTCGGAGTTCGCTGCGACCGCCACGACGGTGACGCTGACCCTGACGACGGACGGCAGCACCCCCGCCGCCAGCAAGACCGGGCTGAGCTGGGCGTTCTTCGACCAGGTGACGCCCGGCAGCTTCCTGACGCCCACCGCCAAGGGCACCGGCGCCAGCACGAACGGCTCCGGGGTCTTCTCGGTGAGCATCACGGGCACCGCGCTGCTCGTCGGTGCCACCGGCTACCTCATCGTTTCCAACACCGACGGCACGCCTGGCCAATCCCCGGCGGCTGACGTGTTCAGCGGCCCGGTGGTGGTGAGCTGATGGCGGCGCTCTTCCGTCCGCACCGCATCGCCGGCGCGGCGCTGTATGCGCCCGACTACGGCGAGGTCGGCGTCACGGCCAACAGCTCCCAGACGATGGGGGCTTTCGTCGGTGCAGCGGCTGCGGCCGTGGTGGTGGCGGCCTCCTCGGCCGTCGCCATGGGCGCCTTCGTGGGCGCGTCGTCGGCGTCGGTTGGTGTGGCGGCCAACTCTTCTGTCAGCATGGGCGAGTTCACCTCGCTGGCCACGGCCACCACGGACATCAACGCGAACGCGGCCATCGCGATGGGAGCCTTCGCATCGTCGTCCCAGGCCGAGGTGACTGGAACCGCTATCGACCCGGGTGAGCCCGTCACTGTCGAGGAGGCCAAGCTGGCCGCCCGCTTCGAAGGCGACGAGCTGGACGCCTACATTGCCGGCGCCATCTCGGCGGCTCGGGCCCAGGCCGAGCAGATCACCGGCCGCGTCTACCGGCGCCGCGTCTTCCGCTTCGAGATGTCCAGCTGGCCAGCTTCCGGGCAGAGCTTCAGCGTGCATGCGCCCGACCTGTGCGAGATCACCTACTGGGGCGCCAACGGCTGGCAGCAGTTGTCGCCCTCGGCCTTCGAGTTCGCCGGCATGGGCGGCGGTGCCGAGATCGCCCCAGCGCTTGGCGCCGCCTGGCCCGAGCTGGCGCCCAAGGCGCTCGGCGCCCGCGTCAGGGTGGATTTCACGGCCGGTCCTACCGATCGCGCCGAGGTCGACGCCGCCGTCAAGCTCTACATCAAGGCGCAGGTCGCTGCCTGGCTGAACAGCCCCGAAGCGGTGGCCGACAAGGACCTGCAGCCCTCGCCGCTGATCGCCCGGCTGCTCGACGCCGAGAGGCTCTGGTGCTGACCACCTACCGCGAGCGCATGCTCGGCGCCGGCGACCTGGACCGCCGCGTCACCCTGCTGGCCCGCACGCTCACCCGCGATCCGGTCTACGGCGCGCAGGAGGAGAGCTGGGCTGACGCCGCCACGCTGTGGGCCAAGGTCGAGGAAAGCTCCACGGCCGGCGAGGCCCAGGCCCGCGACGGCCAGGCCACCTATGGGCGACCGCACCGCGTCACCCTGCGCTGGCGCGCCGGCGTCACGACCGACATGCGCCTGCGCCTGGACGATGGCCGCCTGCTGCAGATCCTCGGCGCCTCGCCGCTCGGCCGGCGCAAGTGGCTGGAGCTGAGTTGCGTGGAGTGGAGGCACCAGCAGTCATGAGCGAAACCAAGGTCAAGGGCCTGGCCGAGCTGAAGGCCGCGCTGGCCCAGCTGCCCGAGAAGATCGAGCGCAACATCATGCGCGGCGCCATCCGCGCCGGCCTCAAGCCCTTGAAGGAACAGGCCGCGGCCAACATCCGCTCGGTCAGCGGCCAGCTGGCCGACAGCGTGCGCGTCGGCACCAAGACGAAGAAGGGCGCCGTCATCGGCACCGTCACCGCCGGCGTCAGCAAGAAGAACAAGCGGCCCTACTACGCGCACATGGTGGAGTTCGGCACCAAGCGCCACATCATCAAGGCGCGCCGCGGCAAGCTGCTGGCCATCGGCGTCGCCAAGGTCGACCACCCCGGTGCCCGGCCCAAGCCTTTCATGCGCCCGGCCTTGGATGCCACCCAAGCCCAGGTGCTGGAAGGGGTGCGCGAGTATGTCCGCACCCGCCTGGCCACCAAGCACGGCATCGATGTGCCGGCGCCGCTGGCGGAGGGCGACGAGCCGTGAGCGCCGAGATCGTCATGAAGGCCCTGCTGCAGGGCAGCGCCGCCGTCACCGCGCTGGTCGGCGCCGATGGCGTGTGGGTGGAGGAGGCGCCGCTGGGCGCGCCGCTGCCGCTGCTCATCCTGGAGCAGGTCAGCCGCGTCGAGCGCCGCACGGTGGCCCGCAACGAGGCCGTGCTGCTCGTCACCTCGCGCATTCAGGTCACCGCCCTGGCCGAGACCTACGCCGCCAAGAAGCAGCTGCTGGCCGCCGTGCGGCAGGCCTGCGGCAACGCCCTGGGCACCGTGGCCGGCATCGCCGGCGTCTGCACCCGGGCCGACGTCACCGGCCCCGACATGCGCGATGACCAGCGCGGCGTCAGCGCCCAGAGCCAGGACTTCATCGTCATCTGCCACGAGCCGGGCTACCTGTAGCCCACCGAGTTCCCAACCCACCCGCCGGCACCGCGAGCGGGGTTTTCAACCACGTCTGAAAGGACTTCACCATGAGCGCAGAAACCTCTGCCGGCACCCTGTTCAAGATCAGCGCCGGCCTTCCCACCACCTACAACGAGGCCGGCTTCGAAGCGCTGACCTTCACCGAGGTGGGCGAGATCACCGACTACGGCGAGTTCGGTCGCAAGTACAACCTGGTCAAGCACAACCCGGTCGCCACACGCAAGACGGTCAAGCGCAAGGGCAGCTACGACTCGGGCTCCATGACCATCCCGATGGCGCTGGACAACAGCGACGCCGGCCAGGCCATCATGAGCGCCGCCGCGAACTCCGACGCCAGCCACAGCATCTGCATCGAGCTGAAGGATGGCTACAAGTACTACTTCACCGCCCAGGTGATGCAATTCCTCATCAAGGTCGGCAGCGTCGACTCCATCACCCAGGCCACGGCCATGCTGGAGCTGGACGACGACATCGTCGAATCCGCGCCCTGATGCGCTGACCGCGTCCAGACGCCTGGACGCGCCCCTTGGCGCCACCTCGCGCCCAGGCCCCGGCTGATCCCCGGGGCCTTCTTTTTCCCACTTCCACCTGAAAGAGCCACACCATGAAGCTCAACATCAAGACGCGCGCCGCCGCAGACACCGCCACCATCGACCTGCTCGACGGCCAGGGCGAACCGCTCATGACCGAAGCCGCTGACGGCGCCGAGCCGCAGCCCGTCACCGTCACCCTCTACGGCCCGGGCTCCAAGCAGCACGCCGCGGCCGTGGCGGCCAGCCAAACGCGTGCCCTGAAGTTCAAGCGCGACAACAAGGGCCGCGAGCCCACGCCCGAGGAGCGCACGGCCGAGCAGGCCAGGCTGCTGGCCGACGTCACGGTCGGCTTCGGCAACCTCGCCTACGCCGACGACAGCGGCCGCGAGCTGGAGGGCCGCGAGCTGGCTCTGGCCGTGTACGGCGACACCACGTTGGGCTTCATCGCCGAGCGCGTGAACCGTGCCAGCGTGGACTGGTCGGTTTTTACGAAGCCCTCGTCCAGGAACTGATCGTCCACGTTCGTCAGCTCGCCTGGTACAGCGTGACACCCAAGAAGGCGGACATGACGCGCGCCGAGAAGGCCAAGGCCGAGGGCATGCCCCTGCTCTTGCCGCCCGCGGGCGACGCCGCCTACCTGGTGGCCCACCTCTTCGAGGTCGGGCCGCTGGGCTGGGCCGGCATGGGTGAGGTGCCCATCAGCCACGTCGACATCCAGGCCTGGCAGGCCAACATGGGCATCGAGCTGGAGGCCTGGGAGGCCCGGGCGCTGCGCCGCATGTCGGGCGCCTACGTCGACCAGCTCGCCAAGAGCCGCGAGCCGGCCTGCGTGGCGCCCTGGGCGCCCGAGACACTGCCCGAGGACGCGCGCGCCGTCGTGCACAACAAGGTCAAGAGCGCCTTCAGCGCGCTCGCGCAGATCTCCACCAAGACAGGACGCCCCCGTCACCATGATCGCCGGCACCGTTGAGATCCAGATGCTGGCCGACATGGCCAGGCTGCGCGAGGACGTCTCCACCGGCGTCGGCCTGGTCGAGCGCGGCGCGCAGAAGATGCAGGAGGTCGCCGGCCTGGCCGGCAAGGCGCTCGGCCTGATCGGCGTCAGCCTGTCCGGCGCGGCCTTCGGCGCCTGGATCAAGGGCGCCATCGATTCGGCCGACGCCGCCAGCAAGCTCAGCCAGCGCGCTGGCGTGGCCGTCGCGGACGTGGCCGGCCTGCAACTCGCCTTCGACCTGGGCGGCTCCAGCGCCGAGGGCATGGCGGGCGGC
This sequence comes from Roseateles asaccharophilus, assembly GCF_031458115.1. Classification (GTDB taxonomy): domain Bacteria; phylum Pseudomonadota; class Gammaproteobacteria; order Burkholderiales; family Burkholderiaceae_C; genus Pelomonas; species Pelomonas asaccharophilus_A. The sequence continues at coordinate 960,370 of NZ_JAVDXV010000001.1, forward strand.
CTGACCAAGCTGGCCAAGAACATGGTCGAGGGCGGCAAGAGCTTTGACGAGCTGGGCGTCAAGACCCGCAACGCCGACGGCACCATGCGCGGCGTCAAGGATGTCTTCTATGACGTCGCCGACGCCTTCGCCGGCATCGAGGACGGTGCCGCCAAGTCGGCGCTGGCCCAGCAGATCTTCGGCAAGAGCGGCGCGGAGCTGCTGCCTGTGCTCAACGGGGGCTCGGCCGGCCTGCGCGAGATGGCCGAGATGGCCGACAAGCTCGGCCTGACGCTGAGCGACGAGACCGCGAAGGACGCCGAGAAGTTCAACGACACCCTGGACCTGCTGCACAAGAGCACCCAGGGCATCGCCACGCGCATTGCGGCGCAGATGCTGCCCACGCTCAACAGCATGGCCGGCGCGCTGCTGGAGACGGCTACCGAAGGCGACACGCTGAACCGTGCGGCCGACATCCTGGCCGGCGGGCTCAAGCTGCTGTTCAGCGCCGGCGCGCTCGGCGTCGAGGTCTTCAACACTCTGGGCAAGACCATCGGTGGTGTGGCCGCAGCCATCGTGTCCGTCGCCAAGGGAGAGTTCGCCCAGGCCAAGAGCATCCTGGGTGAGATGGGCAGCGACATCTCCGCCGGCTGGAGCAAGAGCGCCGCGACGGTCGCCAAGGCCTGGGGCGACTCGGGTAGCAAGTCCGTCACCAGCCTCACCGCCGTTGCGGGCGCCCAGCGCCGGCTCGCGCTGCAAACGAACGAAGAGGCCGCCGAGTCAAAGAAGCTGGCCGACCAGAAGGCCGCCGACGCCAAGAAGGCCGAGGAGGACTACCGCAAGCTGATCGACAAGATCAACGAGAAGACCAAGGCCGTCGAGCAGGAGACGCTGAAGGGCAGGGCGCTCACCGAGTCCGAGAAGATCGCCATCGAGATCGAGGCCAAATACACCGGCGAGAAGCTCAAGGCGGCGCTGGCGACGCTGGAGAAGATGCGCGCCGCGGAGGACGAGAAGCGGGCCACCGAGCTGTCCACCAAGGCCACCGAGGCCGCCACCGCCGCGCGGCTGAAAGAGGCCGAGACGATCTCGGCCGGCGTGCTGAAGCTTGACGAGGAGATCGAGGCGCAGCGCGCCGCCAACATCACCACGCTGACCGGCGTGGACAACACCGCAGCCCTGACCGTGGCCAGGCTGCGCGACGCTGCCGCCAGCGCCGAGCGCCAGGCCATGGTGGCGCTGGAGCGCAAGGAAGACGAGGTCCTCTACCAGCAATACAAGCTGCAGGCCGAGAAGCTGCGCGAGCTGGCCGACCTGAAAGAGCAGGGCATCCACGTCAAGGCGGCCAAGGATGCGCAGGATGCCTGGCAGAAGACCACCGACAGCATCGGCCAGGGCCTGACCGACAGCCTGTATCGGGCTTTCGAGGCCGGCGAGGGGTTCTTCTCCACGCTGTGGTCCGGCATCAAGAACACGCTGAAGACCACCGTGCTCAAGGTGGCCATCAATGCGGTCATGAGCCCGATCAACACCGTCATCAACAGCGCCATGGGTGGGGTGATGGGTGGTGTGATGGGCAGCCTGGGCGGCGGCGCCGCCGGCGGCGGCGGCATCCTGGGCGCGCTGGGTTCCCTGGGCTCCATGGGCTCGGGCCTCATGTCCTCCATCGGCAGCGGTATCGGCAAGGCCTTCTCCTCGGCCGGTGACTGGATGACCGGCGGCCTGGGGAACCTGGCCGATGGGCCGCTGTCCGGCCTGGGCGGCTGGCTGAGCGAAACCGGCACGAGCCTGCAGTCTTTCAGCTCGGGCGCCTCCACGCTCATGAGCGGCATTGGCTACGCCGCCGCGGCTTTTAGCGCGATCAACGACATCAAGAACGGCGCCTGGGGCTCGGCCATCGGCACCGGCCTGGGCGCCTGGTTCGGCGGGCCCATCGGCAGCTTCATCGGCGGCACCATCGGCAAGGGCGTCGACAAGCTGTTTGGCGGCAACGGCACGCACCACGCGGGCGCCGGCTACGTCAGCGACGGCACGACCGGCCGCAACATCAGCGACGGCTCGATGGGCCTGTCGTGGAGCTATGGCGACTCGGTCGGCAAGTACTACAGCTCGGGCGTCAGCGACGCGCTGAAGTCGATCACCGGCGGCTCGGCCAGCATGCTCAACGAGCTGAGCAAGACCTTCGGCGGCGGCGGCGGCTACCAGGTCGGCGCCTATTTCGCCAGCGACAACGACCGCGAAAGCCAGGGCAGCCGTTCGGTGCTGCTGAACGGCCAGATCCTCAGCCAGTGGGGCGGCAAGGGCCTCGACAAAGATCCGACCAAGGGCCTGCAGCAGCTGACCGACGCGCTTGCTGGCCAGGTGCGCGACGCCATGGCCCAGATCGACATCCCGAACTGGGCCCGCGAGACGCTGAACCAGCTCGGCGCCGGCGCCACGATGGAGCAGCTCGCCGCCGCCACGCAATCCATCATCCAGTCGCAGCAGGCGCTCAAGGGCATGGGCGACCTGTTCGCGCCGCTCGGCGGCGTGTTCGCTCGCATCGGCGACCTCAGCGGCGAAGCCAAGATGCAGCTGCTGCAGTTCGCCGGCGGCCTGGAGGCGCTGGCCGCCAAGGCGCAGAGCTATGTGGCCAACTACTACAGCGAGACCGAGCAGGCCGCCCTGCAGGCCGCCGGCATCAAGCGCGCGCTGGACGCTGCCGGCATCACGGGCGACATCAACACCCGCGAGGACTTCCGCACCCTGGTCGATGCCACCGACGTGCAGACCGAGGACGGCCGCCGCCGCCTGGTGACCCTGCTGGACATCCAGCAGAGCTTTGCCGGCGTGGCCGACTACATCGAGAAGACCGGCACCACGCTCGACGCCCTGGCCGCCAGCGCGCCGCAGCTCGCGCTGCTGCAGCAGCAGGTCGACGGCCAGGCCGCTCAGGTCGACGCCGCTCAGCAGACCGTCGAGGCCGTCAACACGGTGAACGAATCCATCCTGGGCGTGCAACAGGCGCTGAGCTTTGGCCTGCAGGTGCTGGCCGACAAGCTCGACCAGGTCGTGTCCACCGCGGCCGAGAACGCCAGCTACATCGCCGGCACCGCGGCTCAACGCCAGTACGCCCAAGCATGATCAGCGACGCCGAATTCCGCGCCTGGCTGCTGGCCGACGACAAGCGCCGGTGCGTGCTGGCCGAGGTCGAGGCCTACAGCGGCGGGGCCGTGGTGACCCGCTATCTCAGCAACCTCGGCTACACCAGTGGCCCGGCCGACACGCCGGCCAACACGCCCTACGACGAGATCCTGCTCAGCGTGCCGAGCTTCGCCAGCCGCATGAGCGACGCGCTGCAGGGCTACAGCCAGCTCGCGTTCGGCGACCTCAACATCAGCAACGCCGGCGGCGATCTCGACGGCTGGCTGCTGGACGCTTGGGACGGCCGCCCGGTGCGCCTCTACCTCGGCGACCCGGCCTGGCCGCGCGCCGACTTCCGGCTGGTGTTCTTCGGCGCGGCCGAGGACATCCTGGCCAGCGGCAACAGCATGCTCACGCTCAAGCTGCGCGACCGCCAGGTGCTGCTGGCCGTGCCTATGCTCACCACGCTCGTCGGCGGCGCCGGCCCGGCGAAGGATCGGCGTCGCCCCGCCTGCTACGGCCAGTGCCGGCACGTCTCGCCGGTGCTGATCGACGCGGCCACGCGCACCTATGCCGTTCATGACGGCCCGATCCAGGCCGTCGACCAGGTCTACGAGGACGGCGTGCCCGTCGCCTACACCGCCAACCTGGCGGCCGGAGAGTTCTCGCTGACCGCTGCGCTGACGGGCCAGATCACGGCCGACGTGCACGGCTCCAAGACGGGCGGCGTGTACGTCGACAGAACGGCCGACATCGCCCGCCGCATCGTGCTGGAGCGCACCGGCCTGGCCGACATCGATGCCGCGTCAGTGGCCCAGCTCAACAGCGATCAGCCTGCCGCCGTGGGCCTCTACGTCAGCGGCGACGCGATCACCGTCATCGGCGCGCTCGACACGCTCATGACCGGCGCCGGCGCCTTCTACACCGTCAACCGCGCCGGCCAGCTCACCATGGGTCAGTTCAACGAGCCGGCCGGCCCGCCCGTACTCACCCTGCAGGACGAAGACCTGGCCTACGGCCAGACGGCCCTGCAGCGCCGCATCCTGCCGCTGCGCAGCGTGCGCGTGGGCTATGCGCGCAACTTCACGACGGTCTATTCGCCGGCCGCCTCGCTCACCGAGGCGCAGCGCCAGCGCCTGGCCGATGAGTTCCTGGTGGCAAAGGCCACCAACACCATCACCGGGAACCTGCTGGCCGTCGACGGCGACCTGGCGCGCAGCTGCTTCGCCGACGAGGCCGACGCCGCGGCCGAGGCCTCGCGCCGCGCGGCGCTGTGGGGCCAGCTGCGGCGCATCTTCCGGCTGCCGGGCTTTCTGGCCGCCCAGCAGCTGCAGCTGGGCGATGTCATCGAGCTGGAGCTGGGGCGCTATGGGCTGAGCGGCGTGCTGGCCACTGTCGTCGGCCTGCGCGAGTCGCTCACCGGCGGCCGCGTCGAACTGGAGGTTTTTCTGTGACCGGCAACCTGCGCATCATCAGCACGAACGAGGCCGACGAGGCGGTGCTGGACAGCAGCGACTTCCTGGCCGCGCTCCCCGTGGGCAACCTGCAGCTGCAGGGCCGGGCGCGCGTGGCCCGCACGTCCAACGCGGCAGGCCTCAAGCTCATCGAGGGCGAGTGGCCGAACCCGCGCGTGCTCACGGCCTGCGTGCTGCAGGGCCACAACCTCACCAGCTCGGCCACCTGGCGGCTGCAGTGCTGGAGCGGCGTTGGCCAGACGGGCGACCTGACCTATGACAGCGGCACTCAGCGCGCGCTGCGCCGCATCGGCTGGGGCCTGTTCGGCTTTGGCCTGGTGCCGTGGGGCTCGACGGTCTTCACGGACTGGGAGCGGGCCTTCTCGGTGCTGTGGTTCGCGGCAATTGCCGCGCGCAGCTGGCGCATCACGCTGGCCGACGCCGGCAACCCCGCCGGCTACCTGCAGGCCAAGCGGCTGCTCATGGGCAGCTACTTCGAGCCCGCAGTGAATGCTGAGTACGGCCTGGAGCTGACCTGGCGCGAGGACACCACGCAGCAGCGCACCCAGGCCAGCACGCTGCGCAGCGACGCCGGGCCGCAATACCGTCGCCTGGCCGGCAACCTCAGCCACCTGGACGCCATCGAGCGCGCGCGCTTCATGGAGCTGTGCCGCAAGGTCGGCATGCGCCGCGAGATCTTCGTCAGCGTCTTCCCCGGCACCGGCAGCACGCAGGAGCGCGACTACGCGCTGCTCGGCAAGTTCACCGTCATGCCTGACGGCGCCCACGGCAACCCGGCCAGCTGGCAAAACAACTTCACCATCGAGGAGAGCTAACCCATGGCCGACCTGTCCCCCTACATCCCCGACCTCGACGACGAAGACTACGTCGAGAAGATCGCGGCCGCGTTCACGCTGATCGACGGCTTCCTGGACGAGATCGAGGCCGGCCGCGACGGCCAGGCCAGCCTGGCAGCCAACTTCGCGCGCTACATCCGCGCCGCCGCCGGCCTGCAGGCCGCGCTGGCCGCCAACGGCCACAAGATCACCGGCCTGGGCGCGCCCACCGCTGCCGGCGACGCCGTCACCAAGGCCTATGCCGATGGCCTGGCGTTCTCGTCGTCGCTGCCGGCCCAGGCGGGCAATAACGGGGCGGTCATCAGCACCGACGGCACGACGGCCTACTGGACCTTCGACTACGCCAGGAAGAACGGCAGCGCGTCGGAGACCTTCTCCATGGCCACCCAGGCCTCCACCGACGCCAGCAAGAAGGGCGCCAACACCGAGTTCGTTCAGGAGCGCTGTGGCCTGAACGCCGAAACACTTTTCTACCGGGGGTAAGACATGCCTGCAAAGATCCATGGCAATTTGGGCTCGGTGGCGCCAGCAGTGGCGACCCCTACGGCCCTGTACGCGGTGCCGGCCAGCCGCAAGGCGACCGGCACGCTGACGATCTGCAACCAGAACGCCAGCGAGGTCGCGGTGAGGGTCGCGGTGGTCAATGGCGCCATCAGCGGCGTGGCGGCGAAGGACTACCGCGAGTACGACACCAAGGTGGCCGCCAACGGCGTGCTGGAGAAAAGCGGCGTGCCCGTGGCCGCCGGCTACACGCTGATGGTGCGCAGCGACACGGCCAACGTCGCTTTCAACTTCGACGGAATCGAGGAGGACGCCTGATGGGCCGCTCGCTCAACCCCGCGCCCGGCTCGCCGCGGCCGATGCAGCGCGGCACAGGCACCCTTGCTGCCGCGACCACCTCTGTCGACATCACCGTCAGCGCGGTCGATCCACTGAAGGCCGCGCTGTTCGTGAACGGGTACTACGGCGTGACGGCCTCGACCACGCCGAACGATTTGGCGCTTCAGTGGGAGATCATCAACGCCACGACGATCCGCTTCTCTCGCCCCGTCGCGGGCGGCGCGTCGCCGGCGCTGAACATCAAGTGGGAGCTGCATTCGTGGAACTGACCTACTTCTACGCCCAGGTCAATGCCGATGGCATCTGCTTCGCGGTGACCTCGCACGGCTCGCCGCTGCCCGCCTCGCCGACGCTCATCCCGCTGGATTCGTATGACGAGTCCAAGCTGGGCCAGAAGTTCGTCGACGGCAAGTTGTCGCCTGCCTGACGAGCCGGTCCAGGCGTCTGCACAACCCGCCCGCCACGCGCGGGCTTTTTCATGCCCTAAAAGGATCATCCCCATGCGCTCCTACTTCATGGGCGTGCTGTTGGCCCTGGCCGCCGCTTGCCACTTGGCCGGCTGCGGTGGCGGCGCCGCCGGCCCGCTGCCCGAGGCCCAGGCCGCCGCTCCAACAGATGCCTGCCCCACTGGCGACGCCACCGCGCAGCTGCAGGCCATGGTCGACGCGGCGCGCGGGCAGCTGGAGCTGCCGGCCTGCGTGTTCAACACGTCGGCGCCCATCGTCATCGCCAGGCCGCTGCGCCTGGTGGGTGCCGGTGCCACGGTCGACGGCACCATCATTCGCACCACGGCCGCCGAGGGGCTTGTGGTGGACCCGGCCGTGCGCATCAGCGTAGCCATGGCGCCCAACAAACGAGGTTGGTGGGGCTCTGTCGAGCAGTTGCGCATCGAGCCGGCGCTGCAGGGCGGGGGCAAGCACGCGCTGGTGCTGCGCGTGCGCCCGGGCTTCTTCATCAACAACTGGCTCGTTGACCGCGTGCACCTCGGCGATTTCGGCGAGCAGGGCCTGCTGCTGGACAACTCGGCCGGCAACGTCGACGGAATCTTCACCGGCCTGGTGGCGCGGTCATTCATCGAGAACGGCGTGAAGGCGGTGCTGATCGGTGACTCGGTCGCCTTTTCTCGCCTGGTCGTGACGAACGGGCCCAGCCGCTTCAGCGGCCCGGGCCTGCCAGGCTTCGACATCAGCACTGTCGACGGCGCTGCCGAATCGGTCATCGAGTGGAGCAACATCACGACGGCCGGCGGCTGCGTGCAGGTCCGCAACGGCCAGGGCATTGGCATCCTGCACAACTGGTGCGAGTCGGCGCGGGCGCCGGCAGGTACCGGCCTGATCACGCTGGCCAACTGCCTGGACTGCGCCGTGCGCGAGAACCGGGTGCAGACGCTCAGCGGCGAGGCCGCCTGGGCGCTGGTGCTGGACGGCAGCCAGCGCACCGTCATCGATAGCAACAAGCTCAACCCCGGCACGGCCGGCCACATCGCATTCCGCAACGGCGCCAGCCAGAACAAGTTGAGCGGGCTGAACCGGTTCTACGGCGGTGCCGATGTGCTCGCAGGCAAGTTCGACGGCGCGGCCGCGGGTCTGCTCGCAACCCCCTGATAGGACCTACACCCATGCCCGACCCTTTGACGCCCGACCAGCGCGCCGCCGTCGACGCCATGCTGGCCAGTGCCCTCACGCCCATCAACGAGCGCCTGGACCGCGGCGCCGAGAAGATGGGCGGCCTCACCGACAGCCTGGCCGAGCTGCGCGACGAGCTGAAGCGCAACACCGGCACGACCGAGGAGGTGCGCGCGCTGCTGGACCTCGGCAAGGGCGGCCTGCGCGTGCTCGGCGTGCTCGGCGCGGCCGTTAAGTGGATCGGCGGCATGGCCACCGGCTTCCTGGCCCTGTACGCCCTCGTGCATGCCCTCAAGACGGGCTCGCCGCCCAAGCCCTGACAGGAGTGCCCCATGAGCACCTTTGACACGTTCATCGCCCGCGTGCTGACGCACGAGGGCGGCTACGTCAACGACCCCCGCGACCCGGGCGGCGAAACGAAGTTCGGCATCGCCAAGCGGAGCTATCCCGCGGTCGACATCAAGGGCCTGACGCGCGAGGCCGCCATCGAGATCTACCGGCGCGACTTCTGGAACCGCGTGCAGGGCGACAAGCTGCCGCGCAGCTTCGCATTCCAGGCGCTGGACGCGGCCGTCAACCATGGCATCGGCAACGCCGTGCGGTGGATGCAGCGCGCCGCCGGCGTGGCCGACGACGGCATCGTCGGGCCGATGACGCTCGCAGCCGTGGCGCGGGCCGACGCGGTCGACCTAGTCCTGAACTTCAACGCCGAGCGCCTGCGCTTCTATACGAAGCTGGCTGCGTTCGATGTCTTCGGCCGCGGCTGGGTGCGCCGCGTTGCCGACAACCTGGCCTACGCCGCGGAGGACAACTGAACATGGATCCCATCAGCATCGCCATGGGCCTGGCCCAGTTCGCGCCGCAGGTCGTCAAGTGGATCACCGGCAGCGACGACGCCGCGGCCGGGGCGCAGAAGGTCGTCGACATCGCCGGCGTCGTCACCGGCAAGACCGACCCGGCCGAGGCCCTGGCCGCCCTGCAGGCCGACAGGCAGCTGCAGCTGCAGTTCCAGCAGGCCGTGATGGCCAACGAGACCGAGCTGGTCAAGGCCTTCCTGGCTGACACGCAGAGCGCCCGGGCGCGCGATGTGGCCATGGTGCAGGCCGGCGTGCGCAACTACCGCGCGACGGCCCTGGTGGGTGCGGCGCTCATGCTCGTCGTCGTCTGCCTGGCCGTGGTCATCTGGCAGAGCGACCTGAACGAGTTCGCCAAGGGCGCCGTCACGCTGATCCTTGGCCGCGCGCTGGGCTGGGTCGAGCAGGTCTTCTCGTTCGAGTTCGGCACCACGCGGGCCAGCAAGGCGAAGGACGACACGATCAACAAGCTGTCGGGCTGACGCTCGTCGCGGCGCCATGAGCTGCCCGCTGTGCGGGAACCCGGGTCATCGGCTCAGCCAGTGCCCGCGCTGGATCGTCTCGCGGACGCCGCGCAAGGCTTGCGCTAACGCTTCGCACGTGCGAACCTATCCCCCAAAGACTAGGGGTGATAGGGAGGCCCGCCGTGGGACTGATCAAGGAAATCCTCGCCGCGATGTTTGGCGGCCGCCTGGAGCCTGCAGCTGACGCTGCAGAGGCCGCCTGGCGCGACTACGAATCCACCTGGGCAATGGACCCTCCGCCTGACCCGCGTGAAGTTTTTATCGCCGGCTACCGGGCGCGAGACGAGCGACAGCCGGAGCCGCGCTGACGCCTGGCGCTTTCGCATCAGGACGACGTATTCATCGCAGTCCGCGCGGACTTGCCTTAGCCAGGCAGTTGGACCTCCCCAGCGATCCAGCCGCCCTGGGTGTCGATCCGCAGCGCTCTGGCAACCCCGCCCTTGGCCAGCAGCAGCACATCGATGATGTCTGCCGGGTCTCGGCCTGGGCGAAAGCCCGACGCGTAGACCGTGATCCGGTCGAACGTGTCGGCCACCAGCTGGCGGGCCTGCAGCCGCGCGTCGACATCCAGGGCGGCGACGCCCGCGGCGAGATCTCGCCACTTCGCGTCGACGCCGTCGACGTCGCCCCGGGCCAGGCTCTCCAGCTGGCGCTCGGCCGCGGCCGTGGCCGCCTCCACCTTTCCCTTCTCTTCCTCCAGCTCGCGGGCCAGGCGAACGAACGTGGCCGGCGCATCCGTCGAGGACAGCAGCGCCGCGCTCACCCGCTGCAGCTGCGCGTCGATCTCGGCCGCGCGCGTGCGCAGCTTGGCCAGCTCGCTGCGCAGCGGTTGGGCGCGGTCGCCGGCGTACAGAGCGCGCAGGTTCATGATGTCTGAGCAGTAGTTCATCAGCGCCGCCTCCACGGGCGCGACGCTGCGGCTCTTGGGGTATTTGCAGCGGCCGCTTGCGTACTGCTGGCCAGCGCAGAGCAGACGCCTGTAGCCCGGGCTCAGCCGGTCGCCCTGGCGCTTGATCTTGCCGAAAAGGTTCTGGCCCGACATCGCGCAGCCGCAATAGCCGCAGTAGGTGATGCCAATGCCGGTGATGACGTGCGGCACGTCGCCGGCGCCGGTGCGGCCGCCGCGCCGCACGCGTTGGTCGCCGGCGGCCTGCAGCTCTGACCATTGCTCGGGCGTCAGGGCCGCCGGGTAGTAGCCCTGCAGCTCGAACTCCTCGCCGGCCACGGTGAGCCGCTTGGTGCCGATCAGCGCCGGGCTCTTGAGGATCTTGTAGAGGTGCGTGCTCGACGACGGCCCGTCGACGGGAGAGAGCCCCGCCTCGGCGAGCTTGTCGAGAATGCGCCGGCCGGACTGGCCCGCCAGGTACAGCCGCGCCATCTCCCGCACCGCCTCGGCCCGCTCGGGCACCAGCTCCCAGCCCTCGGCCGTCTCGCGCACCCATTGCGGGTCTTTGCCGTTGCGCACCTTGCCCCGCCAGGTGCCGGCCTGCCAGCCGCGGCACTGCTTCAGGATGGCTGCCGTCACGCGCTTGCTCTTGGTGTCGCTCTCCTCGTGGGCGCGGATCATCACCAGCAGGCTGTAGACCAGGTCCATCGGGTTGGCCTTGAGCTGTGCACGGCTGTAGGCCTTGCCGTCGCTCGCCGTCACCACGGTAATGCCAGCGTTCACGATCTGCGCCAGCTGGGCTTGCGCCTGGATCGGCTCGGCGCGCGACAATCGGTCCAACGCCTCCACCACAAGCACGGAGCCCTCGGGCACCTGGCCACCCTCCACGGCAGCCAGGAAAACGCCCAGGGCGCCGGATTTGACGTGCCGCTGGTGGTAGGCGGACAGACCCTCATCACGCAGCGTCAGCGACTCGTCGAGCTGCAGCCCATGCTCGGCCGCCCAGCGTGCCGCATAGGCCGCCTGGCGCTCGCTGCTGTGCCCCGCGGCCTGACGGGGGTCAGAGAACCGAAGATAGCTATAGACCAGACCCGCCATGAACGTCGCCCCTGATGCACCTGAAACCGCCCCGACCAAGAAGCGGGCGCCAAGTATAGGAATGGTGTCCCTCGGGTGCCCCAAGGCCTTGACCGACAGCGAACTGATCCTCACGCAACTGCGCGCCGAGGGTTATGAAACCTCGAAAACCTTCGCCGGCGCCGATCTGGTGATCGTCAACACCTGCGGCTTCATCGACGATGCCGTCAAGGAAAGCCTGGACACCATCGGCGAGGCACTGGCCGAGAACGGCAAGGTCATCGTGACCGGCTGCCTGGGCGCCAAGGCCGGTGCATCCAGCACCGACGCCGGTAGCCTGGTGCGCGAGATCCATCCCAGCGTGCTGGCCGTGACCGGCCCGCATGCCACGCAGGAGGTCATGGACGCGGTGCACACGCACGTGCCCAAGCCGCACGACCCCTTCATTGACCTGGTGCCCAGCTTTGGCGTGAAGCTGACGCCCAAGCACTACGCCTACCTGAAGATCAGCGAGGGCTGCAACCACCGCTGCTCGTTCTGCATCATCCCCAGCATGCGCGGCGACCTGGTGTCCCGCCCCATCGGCGATGTGCTGAACGAGGCCCGCGCGCTGTTCGAGAGCGGCGTGAAGGAACTGCTGGTCATCAGTCAGGACACGTCCGCCTACGGCGTGGACGTGAAGTACCGTACCGGCTTCTGGGACGGCAAGCCGGTCAAGACCAAGATGCTGGACCTCGTCGCCCAGCTCGGCGAGATCGCCAAGCCCTACGGCGCCTGGGTGCGCCTGCACTACGTCTACCCGTACCCGCATGTGGACGAGGTGTTGCCGATGATGGCGCAGGGCCTGGTGCTGCCCTACCTGGACGTGCCGTTCCAGCATGCCCACCCGGACGTGCTGAAGCGCATGAAGCGCCCGGCCAACGGCGAGAAGAACATGGAGCGCATCCTGCGCTGGCGCGAGGCCTGCCCGGAGCTGGTCATCCGCTCGACCTTCATCGCCGGCTTCCCCGGCGAGACCGAGGCCGAGTTCCAGTACCTGCTGGACTTCATGCAGGAAGCGCAGATCGACCGCGCGGGCTGCTTCGCCTACTCGCCGGTGGAAGGCGCCAGCGCCAACGACATCCCTGGCGCGCTTCCCACCGAAGTCCGCGAGGAGCGCCGCGCGCGCTTCATGGCCGTGGCCGAGCAGGTGTCGGCTGCCAAGCTGCAGGCCCGCGTGGGCCAGACGCTGCAGGTGCTGGTGGACGCTGCGCCGGCGCTGGGCCGCAAGGGCGGCGTGGGCCGCTCCTATGCCGACGCGCCCGAGATCGACGGCACCGTGAAGATCCTGCCGCCCGAGAAGGCCAGCAAGACGATGAAGGTCGGCGACTTCGTGCGCGCCCGCGTCGTGGCAGCGGATGGGCACGATCTGGTCGCGACGCTGGTATGACGCGCCAGCCGTCGACCAAGCTCATCCATCACCCCTACCGCGCGCCCGAAGGCTGGGACGCGGTGCCCGTGCCCGTGGCCAAGGCGTCGACCGTGCTGTTCAAGGACACGGCCGACCTGCACAAGCCCCGGCCGCGCGACGGCCTGACCTACCGCTACGGCCTGCACGGCACGCCCACCAGCTACACGCTGGCCGCGCGGCTCGCGACGCTGGAACACGCCGAGCACTGCCTGCTGGTGCCCAGCGGACTGGCGGCCGTGACGCTGCCATCGCTGGCTGTGCTGCGCCCCGGCGACGAGGTGCTGGTGCCGGACAACGTCTACGGCCAGAACCGTTATCTGACCGAGTCCTGGCTGCCGCAATGGGGCGTCACGCACCGCTTCTACGACCCGCTGACGGTGCCGGAGCTGCGCGACAACACGAAGCTGGTCTGGCTGGAAGCCGCGGGCTCCATCACGCTGGAGTTCCCGGACCTGCTGGGCACGTTCGCCGCCTGCCGCGCGCGCGGCGTCACGACGGCGCTGGACAACACCTGGGGCGCTGGCCTTGCCTTCAACGGCTTCGAGCCGGCGCCGACGACCCACCCGGGCCTGGGCGCCGACATCGTCATGCAGGCGCTGACCAAGTACGCCAGTGGTGGCGCCGATGTGCTGATGGGCTCGGTGTGCACGCGCGACAAGCGGCTGCATGACCGCCTCAACCACGCGCACGAGCACCTGGGCTATGGCCTGGGCCAGAACGACGTGGAGCTGGTGCTGCGTGGCCTGCCGACGATGCAGCTGCGCTACGAGGCGCAGGACCGCGTGACGCGCCGGCTCGCCAGCTGGATGACGGGTCGCCCCGAGGTGGCGCAGGTGTTTCACCCCGCGCTACCGGGCTCGCCGGGGCACGAGCATTGGCTTGAAGTGGGCGGCGCCGGTGCAGCCTGCCTGTTCTCGGCCGTGTTCAAGCCCGAGTACAGCGCACGCCAGGTCGATGCCTTTGTCGACGCGCTGGAACTGTTTGGCATCGGCTACTCGTGGGCGGGCCCGATGAGCCTGGCCGTGCCGTACGACATGAGCCGCAGCCGCAACCTGCCGCTGCCGTTCGACGGTGGCACGCTGGTGCGGTTTGCGATTGGTCTGGAAGACGGTGCCGACCTGCAGGCCGACATCGAGCAGGCGTTGTCAGCTTTGGGTTAGCCCTTGGCTGACACCTTGTGCCGCATCAGCTGACCCTTTTGGCGAAAGGTGCAACGAGCCGCTGCGCGCCTCTTCAGTCCTTGCGGCCTGTTGATGCGTGCCGCATCAATTGCCCCTTTTCGCGTTCCCAATCGCGCTTCTTCTCGGTCTCGCGCTTGTCATGCTGGGCCTTGCCCTTGGCCAGCGCGATGTCCGCCTTCACGCGGCCGCCCTTGTAGTGCAGGTTCAGCGGCACCAGCGTGAAGCCGCGCTGCTCCACCTTGCCCACCAGCCGCTTGATCTCGGCCTTGTGCATCAACAGCTTCTTCGTGCGGTCGGCCTCGGGCGTGACGTGCGTGGACGCGCTGCGCAGCGCGTTGATGCGGCAGCCGATCAGGAACAGCTCGCCGTCCTTGATGAGCACGTAGCCGTCGGTCAGTTGGACCTGGCCCGCGCGAATGGCCTTGATCTCCCAGCCGGACAGCACCACGCCGGCCTCGAATTGCTCTTCGATGTGGTAGTCGTAACGGGCGCGGCGGTTCTCTGCAATGGACATGGAGACACAGGTGGGGCTCGAAGCCCTTCTTACAATCCCGTCATTCTATGAAGCAGGTCAAAAAGTCCGTTCTGCTCTGGTACACGCCGCAGGAGATGTACGAGCTGGTCACCCAGGTGGAGCGCTATCCCGAGTTCCTGCCCTGGTGCAACAAGGTCGAGGTGCTGGAGCAGGGCGCCGACAGCGTCACCGCCAAGCTGCACCTGTCGTACGCCGGCGTGCGCCATGCTTTCACGACGCGCAATCGCAACGAGGCCGGACGCAGCGTGCGCATGGAACTGGTCGACGGCCCGTTCTCGCACCTCGACGGCCTGTGGCAGTTCCTGCCACTGAACAAGCCCGGCACCACCGGCGAGCCCACCGCCTGCAAGATCGCCTTCGAGCTGAGCTACGCGTTCAGCAGCGGCGCGCTGGAGGCCGTGGTCAGCCCCGTGTTCGATCGCATCGCCAACACCTTCGTCGACAGCTTCGTGCAGCGCGCGGAAAGCCTCTACGGTGCGCGTTGAACTGGTCTGGAGCCCGCAGTCAGGCGATGTGCAGCATCGCTGGCTGGAACTGGAGGAGGGCGCCACGATCGAGTCGGCGCTGCGCGCCTGTGCGGATTTCAGCCAGCCCGCTGGTGAGTTGCGCGTGGGCGTCTGGGGCCGGCTGCGGCCGCTGGACACGCCGCTGCGCGAGCGGGACCGCATCGAGGTCTACCGGCCGCTGACCGTGGATCCCAAGGAGGCGCGCCGGCAGCGCTATGCGAACCGGGGCGAGCGCATCGTGTCGCGCCATCGCCCCAAGGGCGGCGTCAGCGAGAAGCGCTGACCGCCATCACTTGCACTCGGAGCTGGCGACCTTGCTGGCGCGTTCGATCTCGGCGCGGCGCTGCGCGTCTTCCATGTAGACGCGCTCGCCCTGCTCGTTGGTGCGGGTGATGCGGATGCCGCTTTGCAGGTCGCGCAGATAGGCCTGGGCGCGGCTGCAGTTCTCGCGCTTCTCGGCGGCGACGCGGCGCTCCTCTTCCTTCTGCTTGGTCTGCTCGCGGTCCTGTTCCTGCTTCTGGCGTGCGGTGGCGTCACGCTCGGCCTTGGTGGGCGCGCTGGCGGCGGGCTTGGCGGCCGGCGCCGAAGCCGCGGCGCTGGCGGCCTGCCCGGCAGGCACGATGACGACGTTGCGCGTCGACGCTGGTGGGCGTTGCAGGATGTCCTTGTCCGGCGTGCCGGACGGCGGCGGGCGGTCGCTGTACTGCACCTTGCCCTGGGCGTCCTTCCACTTCCATTGCGCCTGGGCGGACGCGGCCAGCACCAGGCCGATCAAAGCGACGAAGAGGGGCTTGTGACGCATGGGGGCAGTGTAGCCGTGAGGTCGTCCGTATAATGCCGCTTTGCGTCTGGAGCTTTCCTCATGCGCCTTCTCGGCAAAGCGCTCACCTTCGACGATGTGTTGTTGGTGCCGGCGTTCTCCCAGGTGTTGCCCCGCGACACCAGCCTTGCGACCCGTCTGTCGCGCAACATTTCCCTGAACCTGCCGCTGGTGTCCGCCGCCATGGACACCGTGACCGAGGCCCGCCTCGCGATCGCGATCGCGCAGGAAGGCGGCATCGGCATCGTGCACAAGAACCTGTCGGCCGAGGCCCAGGCGCGCGAGGTGGCCCGGGTCAAGCGCTATGAGAGCGGCGTCGTGCGCGAGCCGCTGACCGTCAGCCCGGACGCCACGGTCCGCGACGTCGTCGAGTTGCAGCACCAGAACGGTTTCTCGGGCTTCCCGGTCGTCGAGGGCAAGCGGGTCGTGGGCATCGTCACCGGCCGCGACGTGCGCTTCGAGACGCGCATGGACGCCAAGGTGCGCGAGATCATGACGCCGGCCGAGAAGCTCATCACCGTCAAGGAAGGCGCCTCGCTGAACGAGGCCAAGGCGCTGATGCACACCCACAAGCTGGAGCGCGTGGTGGTCGTCAACGACGCCTTCGAACTGCGCGGCCTGATGACGGTGAAGGACATCACCAAGCAGACCAGCTTCCCGAACGCAGCCCGCGACTCCCACGGCGGCCTGCGCGTCGGCGCGGCGGTGGGCTTCGGCGAAGACACCGAGCAGCGCGTGGAACTGCTGGTCAAGGCCGGCGTCGACGCCATCATCGTCGACACCGCACACGGCCACAGCGCCGGCGTGCTGGACCGTGTGCGCTGGGTCAAGCGCGCCTTCCCGAACGTGGACGTCATCGGCGGCAACATCGCCACCGGCGCCGCGGCGCTGGCGCTGGTCGAAGCCGGCGCCGACGGCGTCAAGGTCGGCATCGGCCCTGGCTCCATCTGCACGACCCGCATCGTCGCGGGCGTGGGCGTGCCTCAGATCACGGCGGTCGACAACGTCGCCACCGCGTTGCGCGGCACCGGCGTGCCGGTCATCGCCGACGGCGGCATCCGCTACTCCGGCGACGTGGCCAAGGCCATCGCCGCGGGCGCGGATTGCATCATGATGGGCGGCGCGTTCGCCGGCACCGAGGAAGCGCCGGGCGAGACCATCCTCTACCAGGGTCGCACGTTCAAGAGCTACCGCGGCATGGGTTCCATGGGCGCGATGGCCAAGGGCAGCGCGGACCGCTACTTCCAGGACACGTCGGCCAACAACCCCAACACGTCCAAGCTGGTGCCCGAAGGCATCGAGGGCCAGGTGCCCTACAAGGGCTCGGTCGTGCAGGTCATCTTCCAGATGGCGGGCGGCCTGAAGGCCTCCATGCACTACTGCGGCTGCGCGACGATTGCCGACATGCAGAACAAGGCCGAGTTCGTCGAGATCACGACGGCCGGCATGCGTGAAAGCCATGTCCACGACGTGCAGATCACGAAGGAAGCACCGAACTACCGCAGCGAGTGAGTTGTTGACCGCACAAACGGGGCGATTCCAGATCGCCCCGTTTCTCTTTTCAGAAACCCGATGAGCCGCTCCCCGCAACGCACCCCTGCCATGGGTTTCATCATGGCCGCGGTGCTGATCGACATGATCTCCATCGGGCTGATGGTGCCGGTGCTGCCTCACATCGTGGGCACGTTCACGCACAGCAACGACGAGCAGACCTCGGCGTTCCTGCTGGTGACGATGGCCTTCGGCATCGCCAACTTCTTCGGCTCGCCCATCCTGGGCGGGCTGTCCGACCGCTTCGGCCGCCGCCCCGTGCTGCTGATCGGCTTCGCCGGACTGGCGCTGAGCTTCTTCGTGACGGCGCTGGCCACGGCGCTGTGGATGCTGGTCGCGGTGCGGCTGTTCTCCGGCGCCATGCAGGCCAACATCGCCGTCGCCAACGCCTATGTGGCCGACATCACCGCGCCGGAAGACCGCGCGCGTCGTTTCGGCCAGCTGGGCGCGATGTTCGGCATCGGCTTCATCCTCGGTCCGCTGATCGGCGGCTGGCTGGGCCAGCGCGACGTGCATTGGCCCTTCATCGCGGCGGGCTGCATGGCGATCGTGAACTGGTGCTACGGCTGGTTCGTGCTGCCCGAGTCGCTGCCGCTGGAACGGCGCACGCCATTCAACTGGAAGAAGGCCAACCCGGTCGGCGCGCTGCGCGGCCTGGCCGCACTGAAGGGCGTGGGCTCGCTGGTGGGCGTCATCGCGCTGTCGTCGCTGGCGCAGTTCATGTTGCACATGACCTGGGTGCTGTACACCAAATTCAAGTTCGGCTGGGGGCCCAAGGAGGTCAGCTGGTCGCTGGCGCTGGTGGGCATCGTGTCGGTCATCAGCCAGGGCGTGCTGCTGAAGCCGCTGCTGGCGCGCTTCGGGCCGCAGCGCCTGGCGCTGATCGGCATGGGCTCGGCCTCGCTGGCCTATCTGGGCTTCGGCCTCGCCAGCGCGGGCTGGATGATGTATGCCGTCATCGGCTTCAACCTGCTGGGCGGCGTCGCCGCGGCGGCCGTGCAAGGCATCATTTCCAGCGCGGCGCCGGCCAACCAGCAGGGCCAGGCCATGGGCGCCGTGTCTTCGCTGAACAGCCTGATGGCCGTGCTGGGCCCCGTCATCGGACTGACGCTGCTGGGCTGGGTGTCGCACCGCCCGGCCGGCGACCTGTTGATGGGCCTGCCTTTCTTCACCTGCGCTGCGTTGCAGTTCATCGGCCTGATCGCCGCGTACCGCTTCTTCCACCGCCAGCGCCCCGCCTTGCAAACTGCCTGACAAACCGCCTGAAATACGCCATGCAACACGACAAAGTCCTCGTCCTCGACTTCGGCTCCCAGGTCACCCAGCTCATCGCACGCCGCGTGCGCGACGCGTCGGTGTACTGCGAGATCCACCCGAACGACGTGTCGGACGAGTTCGTCCGCAGCTACGCGCCCAAGGCCATCATCCTGAGCGGCAGCCACGCCTCCACATATGAAGACCACGAACTGCGCGCACCGCAGGCCGTGTGGGACCTGGGCGTGCCGGTGCTGGGCATCTGCTACGGCATGCAGACCATGGCGGTGCAGCTGGGCGGCAAGGTGGAGTGGAGCGACCACCGCGAGTTCGGCTACGCCGAGGTGCGCGCCCATGGCCACACGCAGCTGCTGGACGGCATCCAGGACTTCGAGACGCCCGAGAGGCACGGCATGCTGAAGGTCTGGATGAGCCATGGCGACAAGGTCACCGTGCTGCCGCCGGGCTTCAAGCTGATGGCGTCCACGCCCAGCTGCCCCATCGCCGGCATGGCCGACGAAGCGCGCCGCCTGTACGCGGTGCAGTTCCACCCCGAGGTCACGCACACGTTGCAGGGCGAAGCCATGCTGCGCCGCTTCGTGCGCGACATCGCCGGCTGCAAGGGCGACTGGCAGATGGGCAGCTACATCGACGAGGCCGTCGCCAAGATCCGCGAACAGGTGGGAGATGAAGAAGTCATCCTGGGCCTGTCCGGCGGCGTGGACTCGTCCGTGGCCGCGGCGCTGATCCACCGCGCCATCGGCGACCAGCTGACCTGCGTGTTCGTCGACCACGGCCTGCTGCGTTTGAACGAGGGCAAGATGGTCATGGAGATGTTCGCCGGCCGCCTGCACGCCAAGGTCGTGCATGTGGACGCCAGCGAGCAATTCCTCGGCACGCTGGCCGGCGTGGCTGACCCCGAGCGCAAGCGCAAGATCATTGGCGCCGAGTTCGTCGAGGTGTTCCAGGCCGAGGCCAAGAAGCTGACGAACGCCAAGTGGCTGGCGCAGGGCACCATCTACCCCGACGTGGTGGAGAGCGGCGGCACCAAGACCAAGAAGGCCACGACGATCAAGAGCCACCACAACGTCGGCGGCCTGCCCGAGACGCTGGGCCTGAAGCTGCTGGAGCCGCTGCGCGAGCTGTTCAAGGACGAGGTCCGCGCGCTGGGCGTGGCGCTGGGCCTGCCGCCCGACATGGTCTACCGCCATCCGTTCCCGGGCCCGGGCCTGGGCGTGCGCATCCTCGGCGAGATCAAGAAGGACTACGCCGACCTGCTGCGCCGCGCCGACGCGATCTTCATCGAGGAGCTGCGCAACACCATCGATCCTGCCACCGGCAAGAGCTGGTACGCGCTGACCTCGCAGGCCTTCGCCGTCTTCCTGCCGGTGAAGAGCGTGGGCGTCATGGGCGACGGCCGCACCTACGACTACGTCGTCGCGCTGCGCGCCGTGCAGACCAGCGACTTCATGACGGCCGACTGGGCCGAGCTGCCCTATGCGCTGCTCAAGCGCACGTCGGGCCGCATCATCAACGAGGTGCGCGGCATCAACCGCGTGACCTACGACGTCAGCTCCAAGCCGCCCGCGACGATCGAGTGGGAATGATTCAAAGTTGTGCCGGGTCGTCCAAAGCGATCCGGTGAACTTGAATAAACCTAATCGCGACAGGGACTTAGATGGTCCGGGACGTCCCAGGATGTCCCCCGAGAGCTCACCGGGCTGAACGGTATCGAAGACGGTATCAGGGCACTGGCTTCCAACGACCCAGATTGATGCCGTCAGGCACTCTGACGGTATCGGTTGACGGTTTCAAGCGGGGTGCCGAGATGCTCACGGATATGGAGTTGAGGGCGCTGAACCGTAAGCAGCCAGCGAACACATGTTGACCGCTGCAGAGCGTTCGGTCAGATGGCTGGCACCCAGTGATGAGGCAGCAACTCGTCGATTGCGCAGGC
>NZ_JAVDXV010000002.1:0-842636 GCF_031458115.1 Roseateles asaccharophilus
GGCTCGGGCACCGGCGCGGCGGCGTAGTCCGACAGGAACAGCCCCTCGCCGGCGCCGTAGTGCACGACGAAGCTGCCGGCGCCATCGGCCGTCATGGGGTGGGTCGACGAGCTGATGGCGAAGCTGCCGTAGGCCTCAAGTGGGCTGGCGCCGCTGGCGCAGCCACACGCCCACCAGCCCCAGGCCCAACAGCAGCCAGCTCTGTGGCTCGGGCACCGGCGCGGCGGCGTAGTCCGACAGGAACAGCCCCTCGCCGGCGCCGTAGTGCACGACGAAGCTGCCGGCGCCATCGGCCGTCATCAGCCGCCCGCCATCGGCCACGTTGGCGAACTGCCCGAACAGTCCGCCGCCGGCGTTCAGCAGCTGGAAGCGCAGGTCTGCCGTGACCAGCGCGCCGAAGCCGGCGATGAAGTCCAGCCTCAGCAACGTGTCGCTGCCCAGGTCCACCGTGCCGCCCACGTTGAGCGCGTCGTAGCCGCTGCCACGCGCGAGGCCGCCCAGTTCCAGCCACAGCTGGCCGCCGCCGCTGAAACTCAGGTCGCCGCGCAGCGTCAGCAGGCCCGCGCTCTCGCCCGGGGCCAGCACGGCGGCGCCCATCTGCACGCTCTGCAACTCGCCGTGGCCGCCCAGCGTGCCGTCCTCGACGACGGTGCTGCCCGTGTAGCTGTGGATGCCGTTCATGACCAGCGTGCCCGCGCCCGTCTTCAGCAGGCCCAGGCCCGGCGCCAGTTCGGAGATGCCGCCCTGCAGCACGACGGTGAATCCATTGGTGTCGATGAAGCCGGCCATGCTGTCCGCCACGCCGTCCAGCCGCAGCTCGCGGCTGGCGGCCAAGCTCAGGTCGCCCCACGCCCGCAAACCGCCCTGGGCGCTGCGCATGGTCTCGCCGTCGAAGAAGCGCTGGCCCAGCGTCACGCGGTTGGTGGCAGCGCCGAGCGAACCGTTGGCCGTGATGCCGAGCACGGCGTCGCCGGTGCTGCGCGCGTCGCCGAGTTGCACATCGCCGGTGAAGCTGTTGCCCGCGTTCGCCAACCGCACGTCGTACTTGCCGCCGCCTTCGTCGGGCCGGCTGCCGCCCGTGAAAGCGAGCGGCGCGCTGCCGCTCAGCGCGCGCTCGATGATCAGCGATTGCCCGCCGGCCTGGAAGCCGGCGCCGCCCGCGCCGATCTCAAGCGGTGTCGCGTCGTTGATGACCAGCGGTGCCGCCAGCGTGCCGCGCGTGGCCAGCGTGCCGCCGTCAAGCCGCAGCAGATTGTTTGCCGCGCCCAGCGCCTGCTGGTGGCCCAGGTCGAGGCGGCTGCCCTGGCTCACCTCGATGGCGCCGTTGAATCCGTTGGCCGCGTTCAGCACCAGATTGCCCGGCGAAAAGCCGGGCCGGCCCACCACCAGCGTGCCCTGACCCTGCACGCTGCCATCCAGCACGCCGAACAGCGCGTCCAGCCGCGCGCCACTGCCCAGCTGCAGCTCGGCGCCGCTCGCGGTCGTCAGCGACGCGAAGGTGTGCGCGTGGCCGCCCAGGTCCAGCACCGCGCCGTCGTCCACGCGCACATTGCTGCGCCGGCCCAGCGCTTCGGCCACGCCCAGCAGCAGGCGGCCCTGCGCCACGTCGACCTGCTGGCTGTTGCTGGCGTCGCTGTTGGCGGTGTTGAGTGTCCAGCGCCCCAGGCCGGTCTTGGTGATGCCCAGCCCGCTGATGGGCTGGTTGAACACCACGTCGAAGCCGTTGGTGTCCACCGTCATGTCGCGGAACGTCGTGCTGCGCGCGGCGGCAATGCTCAGGTCGGCCGTGGCGCGAAGCGTGCCGGGCAGGCTGCTGAAACCATTGGCGCGGCCCAGGTCCAGCGCGCCGCCGGGGGCGCCCAGCGCGGCGTCGCTGGACAACTCCAGCACGGCCGTGCCGCGCTGCGCGTTGCCGGCCACCTGCACGCCGCCGCTGTGGGTATTGTGGCCGGTCAGCACGAACACCGTCTCGGCCTGCGCGCCGCCCAGGCCCAGCCGGCCGTCGCCGCTGATGCCGCCGCTGACGACGTAGCGGCCGGCCTTCGCCGCGCTGAGCTGGGCGTTGCTGCTGCCCAGCACCAGCGGCCGGTCGAGCGCGAAGCCGGCCGGCAGCGCCAGCACGCCGTTCAGGCGCACCGGCGCGCCGGCCGCGCCCAGGTTGGCGTCGTTGGCAAAGCTCAGCAGGATGCCCTCCGACACGCCCAGACCGCTGGCAAAGCTGTTGTTGCCACTCAGCGTGACGTGTGCGCGCAGGCCGAAGTTGACGAAGGCCAGGCCGCCGTCACCCGTGATGGTGGCACCGACGTCCAGGCGGGCGCCCGGCGACACGAACACCACACCGTCGCCTCCGGTCGTCGTGATCGCGCGATTCAGCGTGCCGATGGGCGTGTTCAGCTGCAGCGCGCCGCCCTGTTCGAAGCGCAGCGTGTTGGCCGCGTCGCCCAGCTGGGCCTCGGTGCTCGCGATGATCTCGCCCGCGCCGACCATGTCGATGCGGCCCACGAAGCTGTGCGCCAGATGGCCCAGGTCCAGCACGCCGCCGCTGACGCGCAGCGGCCGTGCGCCGCTGATGATGCCGCTGGCCGTCACGCTGCCGGAGCCGTCGAAGGCCACGGTCAGTGCGCCGTCGCCGCTGATCGCGCCCACGTTCACCGCGCCGCTGCTGCCGGCGAAGCGCAGCTCGCCGTTGCCCTGCACGCTGGCGATGTTGATGGCGCCGCCCTGCGGACGCACCAGCAGTGCGCCGTCGCCGCGCACGCCGCCGGTCATCTGCAGCGTGTTGTTGATGCCGTCCGCCTCCAGCGTCAGCACATGGCCGGCGCGGTTGACACTGCCACTGACGACGAACTCGGTGGCGTCGAAGTCGATGCCCGTGGCGCCTTGCGCCACCACGTCGGCTGCGCCAGTCAGCGTCACCGGGCCGCTGACGAAGGCTGCTGCCACCCGCTGGCCAAGGAAGTTGGGCACCTTCTTGGCGCTGCTGCTCAGCGTTCCCGCCAGTTGGATGGGTGCCGACACGCGAGCCGTGCCGCCGCCCACCAGCTGCAACTCGGCGCCGGCCTGCACCGTGATGGAGGCGGTGCTGCCCAGGCCCTGGCTGCCCACGCCCAGCCGCGCGCCGCTGGCCACCGTCGTCGCGCCGGTGAAAGTGCTGGCCGCGTTGCCGACCACCGCGGTGCCATCCAGCACCGTCAGGCCGCCGGCGCCGCTGATGGGGCCCAGCAGCATCAGCTGGCTGTTGATGCTGGGGCCGCCGTGGACCCGCAGCGTCGTGTCCAGCTGCAGCGGGGTCTCGATGCGGGCGTGGCCGCCGTCGGACTGCATGCGCACGAAGGCGTTCGTGCCCTGAAAGACCAGCTTCTGGCCGCTCAGCACCGGTGCCGCGGCGCTGGCGCCCAGCACCAGGCCGTTCAGCACGAGGCCGCCGGCGATGTCGTTGAAGCTGTTGCTGCGGGCGGGAGCGTCCAGCAGCAGCACCATGTCGGCGGCCGGCAGCGGCAGGCCTTCCAGCCAGTTCGCGGCGTTGCTCCAGTTGGCGCTGGCAGCGCCGGTCCAGGTGAAGGTTGCGGCCTGCGTGCCTGGTGCGGTCGCGAACAGGGCCAGCAGGGCCGCCGCGGCGGCGAGCGGGGTGGGGCGAGGCGGCTTCATGGAATCTCCCAGGCATGGCGTCATGGCGCGCATGCTGGCGGGCGAGCGTCTCTGAAGCGTCTCAGCCGTGGGAGGCTAGATCCTCGACTCGTACATCGCCGCGCAGTTCGCGGCGCCGTAGCGGTTCACCGGCACCCGCCAGCGCGTGCCCACGCGCAGCGTCTTCCAATGCGCCTCGCTGATGCGGCAGGTCCAGAGGTGGTCGCCGCCGTCGCTCAGCTGCACCTCGAAGAAGGCCTCGCGCTTGCCCAGGCGCTCGCTGCCGGGCTCGCCGGGCGGCGCGACGCGCAGTGGCGGGCTGGGCCACGTGGGGCGGTCGTCGGGGCCGCCTTCCGTCTTCACGATCCAGCTGCGCCGCCACGCGAGGCGGGTGAAGCGGCAATGCTCGCCCGGCTCGGCGCGCCGGCCGGTGGGGTCGGCGGCCATGCGGCGCGTCACGTCGGTGACATCGGCGGGCATCTCGTCGCACCAGGCGGAGTCGGCCTCGCTGCGCAGTTGCTCCACTTCGATCTGCAGGCGCCAGCTGCGCCGGGTCAGCTCCACGGCCGTCCCGGCCGGCCCCCAGATCCACCAGCCCAATGTCGCCAGCGTCGCCACCACCATGGCGGCGAGCACGAGTACGCGCAGCCGTGGAACCCTAAGCCGCATCCAGCTGCGCGTTGACCGCTTCTTCCCACTGCGCCAGCTCATCCCAGCCGATCTGCAGCCAGTCCATCGCGGCGGCGTGGTGGCCGGCCCAGTCGGCATCCTCGGGCAGGCCTTCATGGCGGCGCATCAGGTGCTCGGCGATCAGGCCGGCGGCCACCAGCGTGTGGATCTCCGGCTCGATGTCGGCATGCCCCATCGCGGTCAAATCGTGGTGCAGGCGTATCGCGGCCATCAACGGCGGCGGCAGGTTCCACACGCGGATGACCAGCGCGCCGACGACGGCATGGTCGGTCTTGTGGTTGGCGTTCTCGGTGGCGATGTAGGGGCGGTCGATGCGCGCGCCGGCCTCCACCATGGTGCCGGCATAGCCGCGCACGCTCTGCAGCAGCACCGGCATGCCCACGTGCAGGAACAGGCCGAAGCTGTGCGCCAGGTCGGGCGACAGCCCTGGCAGCTCGCCGGCGATGGTGGCCATCGCGACGGCGCGCTTGGCGCTGCGCTCCCAGAAGCGCGCCAGCTGCGGCGCATTCACCGGAATGGCGTGCTGCGCCAGGAAGCCGGTCATCACCGCCACGCTCTCGCGCAGGCCGATGCGCGTCATCGCCTGGCCCACGGTGGTGCAGGGCAGGCCCACCGGCTTGAACAGCGGGCCGTTGGCGATGCGCAGCAGCGTGGCGGCCATGGCCACGTCGCTGGACGCGATGCGGGCCACCAGGTTCAGGTCGGGCTCGGGCGTGCTCATCGCCTGCTGCAACTGCGCCAGCAGTTCGGGGCAGGGCGGGATCTGGATGTGCTGCAACGGGCCGCGGCGGCGCGACTGGTCGAGGTCGTCGCGGATCTGCTGCGTCTTGCCGTTCAGGGGGGGGGAGGGGGTCTGCATGGCCGGAAAATCATAGGCGGGCAGGGGCGCCGCTACAGTGACGAGGGCGCCGTCCAGCGTCAATCTTGCCGACTTCTCCCATCTGATTTCGCGTCATGTTCGCCGGCCTCGCTTCCCACCCCTGGGCCTACCCGGCGCTGGAGACGGTGCACGTGGTGGGCATCGCGTTGCTGTTCGGCGGCCTGCTGGTGTTCGAGCTGCGCCTGCTGGGGCTGGCCCGGGCGCTGGAGCTGCGGGCACTGGCGCGGCTGGTGCTGCCGCTGGCGCTGCTGGGCTTCGGGTTGTGTGCGCTGACCGGGCTGGCGATGTTCGCCACCCAGCCGCAGGAACTGCTCGCCAATCCGGCGTTCCGCCTCAAGCTGTTGCTGCTGATGCTGGCGGGGGGAAATGCAGCGTGGTTTCATGCCAGAGGCGGTCTGGCTCTTGCGGATCGCCCCGCAAGAGTTCAGGGCCTTTTGTCATTGGGGTTTTGGCTGGCTGTCATCATCTGCGGCCGCTGGATTGCTTACGTCTAACCAGGAGTTGGTGATGATGCAAAGACGTTCCCTGCTCGCCGCGCTGCCGGTCCTGGGCAGCCTGCCCGCGCTGGCCCACCATGGCTGGAGCAGTTTCGACCAGGAGCGCCCGATCTACCTGAGCGGCAAGGCCGTCAAGGTGGCGTGGCGCAATCCCCATGCGGAACTGCATCTGGAGCTGCCGGAAGCACCGGCGCTGCCCGCCGATCTCGTCAAGCGCAGCCTGCCCCGCCAGACCACACCGGTCGACGGCGCCGCGCTGCTCGCCAAGGCCAGGCTGCCGACACGCCGCGACCGGCGCTGGGAGGTCGAGCTGGCGCCGCTGACGCGCATGCAGGCCTGGAGCGTCGAGGAGATCAAGCCCGGCACCGAGCTGGCGGTGCTGGGCTTCACGTTCGTGGGCGAGCAGGGCGAGCCGGTGCTGCGGGCGGAATACCTCTTCCTGGGCGACAAGGTCTACGGCTTGCGCTCATCCCCGGCCTGAGTTCACGGCTGGCCTCGTTGGCAGGGGCGGGAGCCGGCGCGGCGCGGGTACAGTGAAATCCACTTCCGGCCCACCACCCGCCCTTGTCCATCCCCATCTTCCGCGCAGCGTTTCGCTCGGGCGTCTTCCGCTGGTGGCTGGCCGCATTGGTGGCCAGCCCGGTGCTGGTGGCCGTTGCCTACGACGCCGCCCGGGTGATGGAAACGGCCGCGCGGCGCGGCCCGCGTGTTGCCGAGCAGGCGCAGGCGCTGGTGCTGCAGATCGAGCGCAGCGGCACGCAGGCGGATGCGCAGAAGTTGAAGGACATCAACGACTTCTTCAACCGCCGCCTGGCCTTTCGCGACGATGCGCAGACCTGGGGCATGCCCGACTACTGGGCCTCGCCGCTGGAGACGCTGGAGCGCCGCGCCGGCGACTGCGAGGACTACGCCATCGCCAAGTACTTCGCGCTGGCCGGCGCGGGCGTGCCGACGGCACGGCTGCGCATGGTCTATGTGCGCGCCCGCCTGCAAGGCCAGACCATGCCGCACATGGTGCTGGCCTACTATGCCGAGCCGGGCGCCGAGCCGCTGATCCTGGACAACCTGCGCCCCGAGGTGTTGCCCGCATCGCAGCGCGGCGACCTGACGCCGGTGTTCAGCTTCAACACCGAAGGGCTGTGGCAGGGCGTGGGCCAGGTCACGCAGGGTGACCCGCTGGTGCGGCTGTCGCTGTGGCGGGAATTGGTGGCCAAGGTGAGGGCCGAAGGCTTTGTGGACTGATGAAGACATGAGGAACACAACATGTCCCTGATGCGGCAGATTGCCTGGCTGGTGCTGGGCGTGGTGCTGGCGGCGCTGGTGGGCGCGGTCGGGCTGTCCACGCTGTCGGCGCGCCAGCTGATGCAGACCCAGCTGCGGCTGAAGAACGCCGACAACGCGCAGGCGCTGGCGCTGGCGCTGTCGCAGCAGCAGGGTGATGCCGAGCTGATCAAGCTGCTGATCTCGGCCCAGTACGACACCGGCGCCTATGAGTTCGTGCGCTGGCGCGACGCCAAGGGCGAGGCCTTGTACGAGCGCGCCGGTGCCGCCAAGGATGGGCTGGCGCCGGCCTGGTTTCGCAACTGGGTGGCGCTGGACGCACCGGCCGGCGTGGCGCAGCTGTCCAACGGCTGGAACGCCATCGGCGCCGTCGAGCTGAGGAGCCACGCCAGCTATGCCTACGACGAGCTGTGGCTGTCGGCGCGCCGGCTGCTGGCCTGGCTGCTGGGCGTGGGCATCGTTGCGGCCGTGCTGGCCTGGGCGGGCTTGCGGCGCATCCGCCGCCCGCTGGACGCCGCCGTCGCTCAGGCCGAGGGCGTGCTGGCGGGCCGCTACGGCCAGGTCGTGGAGCCGCGCGTGCCCGAGATGCAGCGGCTCACGCGCGCGATGAACGCGATGGTGCAGCGCGTGCGCGAGCTGTTCGAGGCCCAGGCCGGTCAGCTGATGGTGCTGCGGGAGCAGGCCCATCTGGACCCGCTGACCGGCGTGTCCGCGCGCAAGCACTTCCTGGCCGAGCTGGAGGCGGCGCTGCGGCGCGACGACGGCCCGGCCGTTGCGGGCCTGGTGCTGCTGCGCCTGCGCGACCTGGCCGGCCTGAACACGCGGCTGGGCCGGCGCGCGGTGGACGACGTGCTGCTGACCATCGTCAGCGCGCTGCAGGCCTACCCGCAGCGCGTGCCGGGCTGCCGTGTGGGCCGGCTCAACGGCGGTGACTTCGCACTGTGGCTGCCCGCCGAGGGCGTGGCCGGCGAAACCGCCGAGGCGCTGGCCGATGCGTTGCGCGCCAGCCTGCCGGCGTTTGGCGCCAATGTGCAGGTGGCGCTGGGCGCGGTGCAGCTGCCGCGCGAGCGGCCCAGCAATGTCTGGCTGGGCGAGGCCGACGCGGCGCTGGCGCGGGCCGAGCACGTCAGCGAGACGCGCGGCGGCTTTGTCGTGGAGGTCATGGCCGATGCCGGCGTGGGCCGCGAGCAGGGTGAAACCTTGTGGCGCGCGCAACTGCAGGAAGCCGTGACGCTGCAGCGCGGCCAGCTCGTGGAGTTCGCGGTGCGCGACCGCGAGGGCCGCGTGCTGCATCTGGAGTGCCCGCTGCAACTGGGCCTGGGCAGCGAGCTGCTGCCCGCCTCGGCGTGGCTGCCGCTGGCGGCGCGCGCGCGGCTGACGGCGGCGGTGGATCTGTTCGCCGTGGGGCTGGCGCTGAAGGCCAGCGCGGCCGATGGCCAGGCGCGCTGCATCAACATCGCGCCGGCGTCGCTGGCCGACGCGGGCTTCCTGCCGCAGCTGCGCGACCTGCTGCTGCACGCGCCGCAGGCCGCGCGCCTGCTGCTGCTGGACGTGGCGGAGTCGGCCGCTGGCGAGCATTTCGAGCGCCTGCTGGAGCTGGGCCGCCAGCTGCGGCCACTGGGCGTGAAGCTGGGCCTGGAGCATGCGGGCGCGGGGCTGGCGCAGATCGAGCGGCTGTACCAGGCGGGGCTGGACTATGTGAAGCTGGACGCGTCGGTGCTGTTGGGCGTGGCCGGCGAGGCGGGGCGTGCGGCCTTTGTGCGAGGCATGGTCATCATGCTGCGCAGCCTGGCGCTGAAGGTCTATGGCGAGGGTGTCGTGGACGAGATGGATGCGCAGGCGTTGTGGGACTGTGAGCTGGATGGGCTGACGGGGCCGTGGGTGACGGCGCAGCGCGAGAGCTGATCTCGGTTGTCGTTGCGGCGCGTGCTGTTCATCGAGAGATTGCCGGGAGTCCGTCCCGGCAGCCGGGTAACTTTCTTCTGCGGGGCCAGAAGAAAGTCACCAAAGAAGAGGCCCTGAACCGCACGCGAGCACCGCGGCGCTACGAGTGGCGCGCGAAAACAATCACTTCCACTCCGGGCAGACGCGAACCGCTGCGCTCTCGCTGCTGTCCCTGTCACCCGCACCATCCATCGCACCACCTGCCCGCTTAACGCGCGGCTGCACGCCGTGCTCACCAGAACAGCCAATGCAGCATCGCTCGGGCGACGCGATCGTTGCGCAGCATCCACCGGGGCGTCGCTCCAGCGGCGCGGCTTCGCATTCCTGATGAGCCCGGCGTGCAGCCGGCGTTAACCGGCATGAAGGCTCGATCTGGCGCACTCGTCATAGGGACAGCCGCGAGAGCGCAGCGGGTCGCGTGTAGGCCTAGAGCCGCAGGCTGTTTTCGCGCGCCGCTGATGGCGTCGTCGCGCTGGGATGCGGTTCAGCGCCTCTTCTTTGGTGACTTTCTTCTGGCGCCGCAGAAGAAAGTTACCCCGCCGCCGGGCGGGACTCCCGGCAATCTCTCGATGAGCCGCCCGCTCCGCCAAAGCATCCCACCCACAATAAAACGGGGCCTCAAGCCCCGTCCTCAACCCTTCAAATCTTCATCTCCCACCGCACCTGCCACTGCGTATAACTCGGCCCCCCGCTGCGGCTGGTCACGAGCAGCGCATCCGTCGTGCTGATGCTGCCGGTGTAGTAGTCCAATGGCGTCAGGTTGCTGGCGGACAAGCGCAGCGACTGCTCCGGCGACAGATTCCACGTGACGAACGCATCGCTGACCAGCTTGCGATTGGTCGTCACCTCGGTCAGCACGGTCTGCTGGATGGTGGACGACGGCGTCCAGTTCAGCGACGCGCCCAGAGACACCGGCACCGAACGCAGCCGGTAGTCAAAGCCCAGGTTGGCCGTCGCCTTGGGCTGGCCTTCGATGCGGTTGTTCGGGCCCGGCAGACCGTCGACCTTGGACGTGAAGAAGCTGAGGTTGCTGCGCACGTTGATGGGCAGCGCGTCCTCGAAGTACTCGTCCAGCCGGAACTTGGCCTCCAGCTCCAGACCCATCGTGCTGGCCTTGCCGAGGTTGCGCGGGCGGGCCACCCAGCGCGGCGTGGCGCTCCAGGACACCGTCTCCAGCGCGGTCACGTTGCGCATCAGGTTGCTGATGCTGCGCGCGAAGAAGTTGGCGCTCAGCAGGCCGCCCTTGCTCAGGTACTTCTCGTAGCCGATCTCCACGCCGGTGGCCAGCTCGGGCTTCAGCTCGGGGTTGCCGGCGCGGTCGGGCGACGTGATGTCGTGCGGCACGTTGCTGTTGATGCTGGGCCGCGCGATCAGATCGTTCAGCTGCGGGCTGCGGTAGCTGCGCGTCAGGCTCATGCGGATGGCTTCCTTGCCGCCCGGGTCCAGCTTGTAGCGGGCGTGGGCCAGCGGCGTGAACACGCTGGACGTGTTGCTGACCGCGTAGTTGGCGGCGCTGCTCTCCGTCTTGATGCCCTCCCAGCGCAGGCCGGCGTAGAAATCCCACTGCTTGCCGACGTTCCACTCGTCCTGCGCATAGGCCGCGAAGCGCGTGGTGGATGCGTCCATGTCGTCGCCGAAATCGCCCAGGCCCTGCTGCGGCGCGCCGTTGACCAGCGTCGTGCGGCTGGCGTGCCGGGTGTTGCCTTCGCCCTCGGCGCCGAAAACGAGGTTGTGCTCGTTCTCCAGGCTGCGCGAGAACTTGCCCACCAGGTTCCAGTTGCGGTCGCGGCTGTCGGTGGTGTCTTCCTGCTGGCGCGATGCCGCGCCTTTCAGCGTTTCCTGGCGCAGGCTGTGGCTCTCGCCGCGCGCGCCGCCCACGCCACCGCGCACCTCGATGCGTGTGTCGGGGTCGGGGCGCGTCATCCACTGCGCGTTCAGCCGTCCCATCGTGAACTGACTGTTGCCGGTGGTCTGCGCGCGGTCGAAGTCGCCCGGCAGCGGCGTGGCCGGCGTGGGCGTGGTGGTGCGCGTGATGTCGGAGCTGCTGTCCGACTTGTTCGTAACGACGAAAGGCTGGATGGTCAGGCTGTCCTGCCCGCTCAGCTTGATCTGCACGCGGCCGTTCAGGTTCAGGCTCTGGCGCGTGTCCTCGTTGCGGCCGCGCGTGACCTGCAGCGACTGCTCGCCCGTCGTGCGGTTCAGCCGCGTGACGTCGCTGATGACGTCGTCGATGCGCTCGCCGCGCATCGCGTTGACGCTGAAGTTGTAGGTGTTGCCCTGGCCGAACGTGTCGTTGCGGCTCCAGCTGATGTTGGGGTTGAGCTTGCCGCGCTCCACGCCGACGCCGGCGCGGAACTCGTTGAGCCGCTTCTTCATCGGCTCGCGCAGCACCACGTTGATGGTGCCGGCGATGGCGCGCGTGCCGTACTCGGCGGTCGGCGCGCGCAGCACCTCGATGCGCTCCACCTGCTCGGGCGGCAGCTGGTCCAGCGAGAAGCCGGGCGGCATGCGTTCGCCGTCCACCAGGATCTGCGTGAAGCCGCCGCCCATGCCGCGCATGCGCACATCGCCGCCGCGGCCCGGGCGGCCGCCGGTGGTCACGCCGGGCAGACGCTTCAGCACCTCGCCGACGGTGGAGTCGCCGAACTTCTCGATTTCCTCACGCGTGATGACGATCTTGCTGGCTGTCGAAGCCTTGCGGATGGAATCGTCGCTGGCCGTGCCGCTGACCTCCACACGCTGCAGCTGTTCGCTGGGCTTGGCGTCGGGCGTCGCCGGCCGGACCGCCATGCGCGCCGGGGCGGAGGCGGCGGCTGCAGGGGCGGCGGGGGTGTTCTGGGCGTAGGCGGCGGGCAGGCCGCAAGCCACCAGCGCGGCGGCCGCAGGGATGCGGAGGAGTTGGAAGGGCATGCCGCCAGCTTGCCATGGGGCCCATGCCGCGATGTGGCTCGTCTGTTAAGAAAGAATGCCCGGCCCTCGGAGGACCTAGACTTTCGGCCTGTTCCGACGTGCCTTTCCCCTCTCATGACCGCCATTTCCGAAGCCGCGCTGCGGCCCTTGCTGCAAGCTGTCGCCGACCCCGGCGGTGACCGTACCCTGGGCGAAGCCAAGGCGCTGAAGTCCCTGCGCATCGACGGCGCTGATGTGTCGGTCGACATCGAGCTGGGCTACCCGGCCGCCAGCCAGCACGCCGCGCTGCGCTCGGCGGTCGTGGCCGCGGCGCGTTCGCTGCCCGGCGTGGGCAACGTCAGCGTGTCCATCACGACCAACGTGGTGGCCCATGCCGTGCAGCGCGGCGTGCAGCTGCTGTCGGGCGTGAAGAACATCATTGCCGTGGCCTCCGGCAAGGGCGGCGTGGGCAAGAGCACCACGGCCGCCAACCTGGCGCTGGCCCTGCATGCCGAGGGCGCCCGCGTGGGCGTGCTGGACGCCGACGTCTACGGCCCCAGCCAGCCGCTGATGCTGGGCGCCAGCGGCCGCCCCGAGACCACCGACGGCCAGACCATGGAGCCGCACATCGCCCACGGCGTGCAGGTCAACTCCATCGGCTTCCTGGTCGACGACGACCAGGCCATGATCTGGCGCGGCCCCATGGCCACGCAGGCGCTAGAGCAGCTGCTGCGCCAGACCCGCTGGCAGCAGCTGGACTACCTCATCATCGACATGCCGCCCGGCACCGGCGACATCCAGCTGACGCTGTCGCAGCGCGTGCCCGTGACCGGCGCCGTCATTGTCACGACGCCGCAGGACATCGCGCTGATCGACGCCAAGAAGGGCCTGAAGATGTTCGAGAAGGTGGGCGTGCCCATCCTCGGCATCGTCGAGAACATGGCCGTGCACATCTGCAGCAACTGCGGCCATGCCGAGCACATCTTTGGCGCCGACGGCGGCAAGAAGATGGCCCAGCAATACGGCACCGAGCTGCTGGGCGCGCTGCCGCTGGCGATGAACATCCGCGCCCAGGCTGACTCCGGCACCCCCACCGTCGTGGCCGAACCCGACGGCGAGGTGGCGGGCCTCTACAAGGCGCTGGCCCGCAAGATCACGTCCAAGATCGCGGCGCAGAGCAAGGACTATTCGTCCAAGTTCCCGACCATCTCCATCTCCAAGAACAGCTGAATCCCATGACCCGAATTGCCCGCCTCCTGGTTGCCGGCCTGGCCTTCATCGCAGCGGCGGCCCACGCCCAGCAGGTGCTGCGCGTGACCGCCATCCCCGACGAGTCGCCCACCGAGCTGGCCCGCAAGTTCGCGCCGCTGGGCCAATACCTGGAGAGCAGGCTGGGCGTGAAGGTGGAATGGACCCCGGTGACGGACTACGCCGCCGCCGTGGAGACGCTGGTCAACAGGAAGGTGGACCTGGCCTGGTTCGGCGGCTTCACCTTCGTGCAGGCAAACGTGCGTTCGGGTGGCAAGGTGGTGCCCCTGGTGCAGCGCGAGGAGGACGAGAAGTTCCGCTCCGTCTTCATCACCGACAAGGCCAGCGGCATCAGCCGGCTGGAAGACCTCAAGGGCAAGACCCTGTCCTTCGGCTCGCAGAGCAGCACCTCGGGCCACCTGATGCCGCGCAGCTTCCTGCTCGCCGCCAAGATCAACCCCGACACCGACCTCAAGCGCGTGGCTTTCAGCGGCGCGCATGACGCGACCATCGCCGCCGTCGCCAGCGGCAAGGTGGACGCCGGGGCGCTGAACATCTCGGTGTGGGAGAAGTTCGTCGCCGAGAAGAAGGTGGACCCGGCGCAGGTGAAGGTGTTCTACACGACGGCGCCTTACTACGACTACAACTGGTCGGTGCATGCCGACATGCCGCAGGCGCTGCAGGACAAGATCAAGGCCGCCTTCCTGGCGCTGGATGCGAACACGCCCCAGGGCAAGGAGATCCTCGGCCTGCAGCGCGCGACGAAGTTCATCGCCAGCAAGCCCGACAACTACACCGGCATCAAGGTCGCCGCCGAGAACGCTGGCCTGTTGAAATGATCCGGCTCGGCAGCGCCGACGCCGCAGCGCTGGGAGGCGCGGCGCCCGTGCTGCACGGCATCGACCTGGCGCTGGCGGCCGGCGAGCAGATCGCCGTCATCGGCGCCTCGGGCGCCGGCAAGACGACGCTGCTGAGCCTGCTCGCGCTGATGCAGGCGCCGCTGGCCGGGCGCCTTGAGCTGGACGGCACCGACCCCTGGGCGCAGAGCCGCAGCGAGCGCCAACGCCTGCGGGCCGGCATCGCGCTGGCGCCCCAGCAGCCGCCGCTGCCGCCGCGCCAGCGCGTGGCCGTGGCGGTGCTGGCGGCTCGGCTGCCGGGCATGTCGCTGGCGCGCAGCCTGCGCACGCTGTGGAGCCCGCCCGACGCGCCGCTGGCCCAGGCGGCGCTGGAGCAACTGGGCGTGGCCGACAAGCTGTGGCAGCGCGTGGACCGCCTGTCCGGTGGCGAACGCCAGCGCGTGGGCCTGGCACGGCTGCTGGTGTCCGACGCGCGGCTGTGGCTGGCCGACGAGCCGCTGGCGGCGCTGGACCCGGCCCGTGCCGAGATGGCGCTGACCGCGCTTCGCCGCAACGCCGCCGAGCGCGGCGCGGCGCTGGTGTGCAGCCTGCACCAGGTGGACCTGGCGTTGAAGCACTTTCCGCGCGTCGTCGCGCTGCGCGCCGGGCGAATCGTCTTCGATGGCCCGCCGGGTGGCATCGACGAGGACCTGCTGGACGAGCTGTACCGCAGCCAGGATGAGTCGGCGCCCGAACTGGCGCCGCTACCGCAGCCCGTGCCCCTGCCACAAGCGATGTGCCGATGACGCGCGACCCCGCGCTGGGCGGCCGCTGGGCGCTGCTGCTCGTGGCCCTGGTGCTGGCCTGGCCGCTGCTGGTGCTGGCCGAGTTCAAGCCCTGGACGCTGCTGGACGAGCGCAGCCTGCGTGCCACGGGGCGCTTCCTCGCCGACTTCTTTCCGCCGCGCGCGGATGCCGAGTTCCTGGCACTGCTGGCGCGCGAGACCTGGCGCACCGTCGCCATCGCCACGGCCGGGCTGACGCTGGCCCTCGCGATCGCCGTGCCGGCGGCGCTGCTTGCCACGGCGCGCTTGTCCGTCAGCACGCTGGAAGGCCGCCCCGGTCCGGCGCGCTGGCTGCGGCGGGCGGTGAGGGCGGTGCTGGTGGTGCTGCGCTCCATCCCGGAGCTGGTGTGGGCCCTGGTGTTCGTGCGCGTCGTGGGCCTCGGGCCCACGGCGGGCGTGCTGGCGATTGCCATCGCCTACGGCGGCATGCTCGGCAAGGTCTATGCCGAGATCCTGGAGAGCGCCGACCCGGCGCCGACCCAGGCCCTGCTGCGCGGTGGCGGTGGCCGGCTGCAAGCCCTGTTGTTCGGCTCGCTGCCCAGCTGCGCGCCCGAGCTGCTGAGCTACACCGTCTACCGCTGGGAATGCGCGGTGCGCTCGTCGGTGGTGCTGGGCTTCGTCGGAGCGGGCGGGCTGGGCCAGCAGCTGGACAACGCGGCCAAGATGTTCGCCGGCGCGGAGGTCAGCGCCATCCTGCTCGTCTTCATCGCGCTGGTGATGGCGAGCGATGCGTTCAGCCGGTGGTTGCGCGGGAGGCTGGCGTGAGACTCAGCACCGCCGCCGTGCCGCTGGGCCTGCTGGCCCTCGTCGTCGCCAGCTTCTGGTCGCTGGACCTGCAATGGGCCGCCTTCCTCGGCACTGATGCGCTGGCCGGCATGGGCCGTTTTGCCGCCAGCTTCTTCCCGCCCGAGACGGCGCCGGCCTATCTGGCCAAGACGGGCTGGGCGCTGCTGGAGACGCTGGCGATGTCCGCCGTCGGCACCGCACTGGCCGTCGTGGGCGGCCTGCTGCTGGCCCTGCCCGCAGCCGGCTCGGGCGTGCCGCGTGCGGCTGCCCGCCTGGTGCTGAACGTGCTGCGCAGCGTGCCCGAGCTGGTGTGGGCGGTGCTGCTGCTGATCCTCGCCGGCCTGGGGCCGCTGCCCGGCACGCTGGCACTGGCGCTGCACACCAGCGGCGTGCTGGGCCGGCTGTTCGCCGAGAGCTTCGAGAACGCGCCGCCGCTGCCCGCCCTGGCGCTGCGCCAGCGTGGCGTGGGTGCCCTGCGCGTGTGGCTGTTCGCCACCCTGCCGCAGACGCTGCCGCAGCTCGCCAGCTACACGCTCTACCGCTGGGAGAACAACATCCGCGCGGCCAGCGTGCTGGGTGTGGTCGGCGCAGGCGGCCTGGGGCAGATGCTGAGTTATCACCTGGGTCTGTTCCAGATGCGCGAAGCCTGCACCGTGCTGGTCGCGATGATGATGCTGGTGGCGCTGGTGGACACGCTGTCCTGGCGCCTGAGACAACGACTGACACGATGACCGCAGACCTCCAAGCCCTGCTGGGCCGCTACTCGGTGGGCCCCAAGCACCTGGTGGAGCCCGGGCCGGACGATGCCCAGCTCGCGACGATGGTGCAGGCGGCGCTGCACGCGCCCGACCACGCCGAACTGGTGCCTTATCGCTTCAAACTGGTGCGTGGCGACGCCCGGGCGCAGATGGCCACGCTGTTCGCCGACGCCGCCCGTGCCGCCGGCAAGGGCGAGGAGGGCGCCGTGCTGGACGCCGAGCGCGCGCTGCGCCCACCGGTGACGGTGGCCGTGGTCGCGCGCATCGACCTGGGCCACCCGCTGGTGCCGGCGCACGAGCAGTGGGCGGCCTTGGGCGGCGCCATCAGCAACTTCCTGACGGCGGCGCATGCACTGGGCTTCGGCGGCAAGATGCTCAGCGGTGCCAAGGTGCGCAACGCCGCCATCGCGGCCGCATTCTGCGAGCCCGGCGAGACGCTGCTGGGCTGGATCGCACTGGGCACGCCAAGCCGCAAGCCGGCCGGCCCATCGCGCAAGCCGGACCCCGGGCAGGTGCTGATCGACTGGCACCTGCCTTGCAAGGGAGACTGAACTTATGGAACTAACGCCTAGAGAGAAAGACAAGCTGCTGCTGTTCACCGCAGCGCTGCTTGCCGAGCGTCGCAAGGCCCGCGGGCTCAAGCTGAACTATCCCGAATCGGTCGCGCTGATCAGCGCCGCCATCCTCGAAGGCGCGCGCGACGGCAAAACCGTGGCCGAGCTGATGAGCGAAGGCCGCACGGTGCTGACCCGCGCCGACGTCATGGACGGCATCGCCGAGATGATTCCCGAGATCCAGGTCGAAGCGACCTTTCCGGACGGCACCAAGCTCGTCACGGTTCACCAACCCATTGCCTGAAGACTGCCCATGAAGCTGCAACGCTGGATTGCCATCGTTCCCCTGTTTGCCGCCGCCGCCGCCCAGGCCCACACCGGCGACCACAGCCACATGAGCGGCTTTGTCGACGGCGCGCTGCATCCGCTGACCGGGCCCGATCACCTCGCCGCCATGGTGGCCGTGGGCATCTGGAGCGCCATGGCCCTGAAGCAGCCGCTGCGCGCGCCGCTGGCGTTTGCCGCGTCGCTGCTGGCCGGCGCGCTGCTGTCCATGGCGACGGGCTGGCAGATGCCCGCCATGGAAGCCGCCATCACCGGGTCGCTGGCCGTGCTGGGCCTGCTGGTCGCGCTGCGACTGGCCATGCCGCCGGCCGCGGGTGCGGCCACCGCCGCCCTCCTGGCCTTCAGCCATGGCGCCGCGCACGGGATGGAACTGCACGGCTTCGCCGCGCTGGCCGGCATGGTGCTCAGCACGCTGGTGCTGCACGGCGTGGGCCTGGCGATGGGCTGGAAGCTGCGCAACGCGCCCACGCTGGCCCGTGCGCTGCTGGGCGCCAGCGTGGCCGCGCTGGCGCTGGCCCGCGTGGGCGGGGTGGCCTGATGATTCCCGGGGAGCTGATCACCGCCGAGGGCGAGCACGAGCTGAACCCCGGCCGCCGCACGCTGACGCTGAAGGTCGCCAACACCGGCACCCGGCCCATCCAGGTCGGTTCGCACTACCACTTCGCCGAGACCAACGCGGCGCTCGGCTTCGACCGCGAGGCCGCGCGCGGCATGCGCCTCAACATCTGCAGCGGCACCGCCGTGCGCTTCGAGCCCGGCCAGACGCGCACCGTCGAGCTGGTGGACCTCGGCGGCGACCGCGCCGTCTGGGGCTTCCGCGGCCTCGTCCAGGGAAAACTATGAAGATCAGCCGCCGCGCCTATGCCGAGATGCTGGGCCCCACCGTCGGCGACAAGCTGCGCCTGGCCGACACCTCGCTCATCATCGAGATCGAGCAAGACCTGACGCTGCGCGCCGGCGGCTACGGCGAGGAAGTGAAGTTCGGCGGCGGCAAGACCGTGCGCGACGGCATGGGCCAGTCGCAGCGCATGAACGGCCCCGGCCCCGGTGACGCGGTCGACACCGTCATCACCAACGTCGTCATCGTCGACCACTGGGGCATCGTCAAGGCCGACATCGGCCTGCGCGGCTGCCGCATCGCGGCCATCGGCAAGGCCGGCAACCCCGACGTGCAGCCCGGTGTGGACATCGTCATCGGCCCCGGCACCGAGATCATCGCGGGCGAGGGCTCCATCGTGACGCCCGGCGCCATCGACACCCACATCCACTTCATCTGCCCGCAGCAGATCGAAGAGGCGCTGATGAGCGGCGTGACCACCATGATCGGTGGCGGCACCGGCCCCGCCGCCGGCACGCTGGCCACCACCTGCACGCCCGGCCCGCATCACATCGCCACGATGCTGAAAGCGGCCGAGGCCTTCCCGATGAACCTCGGCTTCCTCGGCAAGGGCAATGCGGCCCGCCCCGAGGCGCTGATGCAGCAGATCGACGCCGGCGTCATCGGCCTGAAGCTGCACGAGGACTGGGGCACTACGCCCGCCGCGGTGGACAACTGCCTCAGCGTGGCCGAGCTGACCGACACGCAGGTCGCCATCCACACCGACACGCTGAACGAGAGCGGCTTCATCGAGGACACGATCGCCGCCTTCAAGCACCGCACCATCCACAGCTTCCACACCGAAGGCGCGGGCGGCGGCCATGCGCCCGACATCATGAAGGTGGTGGGCGAGGCCAACGTGCTGCCCAGCTCCACCAACCCGACGCGGCCGTTCACCGTCAACACGCTGGACGAGCACCTGGACATGCTGATGGTCTGCCATCACCTGGACGCAGGCATCGCCGAAGACCTGGCCTTTGCCGAAAGCCGCATCCGCCGCGAGACCATCGCCGCCGAAGACATCCTGCACGACCTCGGCGCCATCAGCATGTTCTCGTCCGACTCGCAGGCCATGGGCCGCGTGGGCGAGGTGAGCCTGCGTTGCTGGCAGACCGCGCACAAGATGAAGGTCCAGCGCGGCGCGCTGCCCGGCGATGGCGCCGGCAACGACAACGCCCGCGTGAAGCGCTACCTCGCCAAGCTGGCCATCAATCCCGCGCTGGCGCATGGCATCAGCCACGAGGTGGGTTCGATTGAAGTCGGCAAGTGGGCCGACCTCGTGCTGTGGAAGCCCGCCTTCTTCGGCGTGAAGCCATCACTGATCCTGAAGGGCGGCTTCATCGCCGCCGCCGCGATGGGCGACGCCAACGCGTCCATCCCGACGCCGCAGCCCGTGCACTACCGGCCGATGTTCGGCTCGTTCGGCGGCGCCTTGTCGCAGGGCTCGCTGACCTTCGTCAGCCAGTCCGGCCAGGCCAACGTCGAGAAGCTGGGCCTGGCCAAGACGCTGGTGCCGGTGAAGGGCTGCCGCTCTGTCAAGAAGGCCGACATGGTGCTCAACAACTACCTGCCGACGATGGAGATCGACGCGCAGACCTACGAGGTGCGGGCGGACGGCGTGCTGCTGACCTGCGAGCCGGCGAAGGAGTTGCCGATGGCGCAGAGGTATTTCTTGTTTTGACCGAGTCGAGGTGCATGCTGCTTGAGTGGCGTTGCTGTGGTGACTGCCGCCTCTAATACGTGGGCCGCTTTTCACGCTGTTAGGGCGTCAAGCGGCTTTCGGGGAATGCTGACAGAGTGGCGGGATATCGCGTCAGGATTCAATGAACAAGCGTTAGGAGTTGGGTAACCAGTTCCTTAAGCTCGATGCGCTCAACATCGTTTTCGATGTAGGTTGACCGTCGCAGGATCTGATCAGCGGTCATGCGCGGCCAGAACCTGTCGATTACATCGTCCGCCTTCATGCTGACCGCGGCTCCAATGATCTTCTTTGCGTCGCAGGTATCAGTGAACGCAACGGCCGCGCCAGTCTCGGCGAGGATCAAGTCGGGACAGAGGTAGTTCTCGATCTCGCGCTTCCTGGTTGCGTAGAAAGGTCGCCCCTGCGCTTCAACTTCCGCCTTGCGCTTTTGAATCGCCTTAATCTGGCTCGGATCTCCGCCGATATCCGAGTCCAAGAACACGCACCACGGCAGGCCAAGGTCGTTGGCGAGATTTAGCGTGACCCAGTGCTTCACGCTGCCGCAGCCGCCGATCAAGATCGGAACTATGCCGACCTCTTCGAGGCTTGACGCCGTATGGCCTGCGCCCTTCAAGGCAGAGGCCGTGTGACGCAGGAAGGTCACATCGGATTTGCCTTCCACCAACACCACACCCTTGGCTCGTTCCATACCGGTTTCCGGCAGAACGCCTAGGCTTTCTGTGGCCTCCTTCAGTACCCCTGCGTCCGGCATCCTCACGATAGGGGTGCCGTTGACGTCTTTGGTGACGTATCGGAGTCCCTCTGTGGGCATCAACCCCGCGAGCGCTGGTACGTGCGTGGTGACAATGATTTGCCGATTTGGCTGCTCCGCTAGAGACAGCAGTGCCTTCATCAGCATCACTTGATAGTTGGGATGCTGAGACGTTTCGGGTTCCTCTATCGCGTAAATCACTGTGCGCTGAGTCCCTGCTGCAGCCTTCTCTGCCTCCGCACGAAAGAAGTTCAGCAAGACCAGTCGGCGCACGCCACTTCCACGCTTGTTGATGGGAATCCCGTTTTCACCATCGAGCGTGAAGTTGAAAGCCCATTTGGGCTTCTCTTTGAAGCGGGGTTTCAATTCGCTAGCGAGTTCCGGCGCCATCTCTCGAAGCTTGTCTAGCGTCCTGGCAGCCACATCAAGCACGCTGGCTTCGATCTGCTGTTCTAGGGCGCTGATTTGCGCTTGTAGGGCGGCCTGCGCCTCTTTGACAGCTTGCTGCAGAGGGTTCTTTGCCTCTGCGTCTCCGTCGCTGCTTTCTCTATCTGCTTTGAAGAGAGCAAAGGTTGGCAGCCGGTCTTCTATCTTTCCCCAAACAGATTTGGCTTCAGTGGATAGCCCCTTCTCTACATCAAGCAGAAACTCATGGCATTCGATGGGGCCGGCAGCTGCACGAATCGCTTGACGCCAGAGTGAGGCAACGCGTTTATCCGGCACGACCTCAGCCACACCTCGTTCTTCACCAAGCTTTTTGAGATCTGCCATCTTCAGTCCAAGTAGCGTGGCCAGAACCTTGTCGGTTGGGTGTTGACATCGGACTGAGGTGCGCTCCAGCTTTCCTGTTGAAGCCTTGAACGACTTCACGATTTCTAGCGAGCCTTCTGCATTGAGCAGGAACTCTTGAGCCAGTGACGTCTCTACTTTCTCGTCAAGCACGAGCGAAGCGGGCAGGTCGTCAAACACGCAGGCGATCTCAAACTGATCTCCACCTTCACGGAGGCTAAAACAGTTCATGTCGCTCTTGTCAACTTTGACGCCCTCTGCTTCAAAGAAGATTGCAAGCGCTTCGAGAATCGTAGATTTGCCGTAGTCATTGCGGCCAACGATTCCTGTCATCGCAGGGTCTATCGGAATGGTGATCGTGTTCCGATAGCCGCGGAAATTGGTTAGCTTGACGGACTTCAAACGCATCGTGGTTCCTCCCGTTTTTTGCTTGTGGATGAGGTGTATCCCCCTATTAAATTCAGCGCTATGCCGATAAGCCCGTAGGTTAGGGGAGGCCTGCGAACCCTAACGTTTGACCGTCGTGACTCGTTGGGGTTCGCTGTGCTCACCCCAACCTACGGCTGGCAACTCTTTAGCCCCGCGACGTCAAGCGCTCACCCATGCTGCAGCAAATCCCCGAACACCGCATGCTCCCCATCCCTGCGGTCCGGACCCGGCGCGTCGTACAGCACCAGCCAGCTTGGCTGGCCGCCTGAGAGTTCGGGTGGCAGGTCGCACACCGCCTCGGCGCGGTTGATGCCGCGGCCGTGGGGCAGGGCGACGGACTGCGTCAGCGTGGACACGAACCGCACGGGCTCGCGGTTGTCCGCCAGCTGCGCCTTGGCGCCAGGCCAGCGGAACAGCCGGATCTCGCCGTCGAGCACCATCGTCGGGCCGGCGAGGATGAACAGGTCATCGCCGGAGAAATGCAGGTCGCGGATGCCCATGCCTTCCAGTTGCAGGAAGTGCTTGCGAAACAACCGGCCGCTGTCGTCCAGCGGCACGAGCCGCAGGTGGTCGGCGCGGGCTTCGACCTCGACCTCCAGCAGCGCCGCCCAGCCGCGCAGCACCGGCCCGCGCAGGCCGAGCAGCAGGCGCCGCCCGTGGAGGGCCAGGCCTTCGATGTCGAAGCCGTTGTCCTTGCCGGGGATGGCCATGTAGGGCCCGAAGTGCGGGTCGTCGGCCAGCGCGTCGGTCAGCGGGTTGGATTGCGCATCCCCCTTGAGCCGCAACGCGCGCCGCCCGTCGCGGGCCTGGCTGACGAGGCACGGTTCGCCGTCGGGCTCGACCTCGATGGGCAGGCAGGC
The DNA here is from genome assembly GCF_031458115.1 of Roseateles asaccharophilus. GTDB lineage: Bacteria > Pseudomonadota > Gammaproteobacteria > Burkholderiales > Burkholderiaceae_C > Pelomonas > Pelomonas asaccharophilus_A. The sequence goes on from NZ_JAVDXV010000002.1 coordinate 22,588, forward strand.
CAGCAGCCGACGGTTGCCGTCGAGCGTGACCTTGGCCAGCCGCTTGGCGTTGGCGGCGTCATCCTTGCCGTCCTTGGCGTTCTTGCGCTTGAGCCCATGCGAGCCGACCACCCACAGCATGCCGTCTTGTACGGCCATGCCTTCGAGGTCGGCTTCCTCATCGGCCGCGCCGGGCAGGTCGAGCAGGTCTGCCAGCGGGAAGTCGCGCACCTCGCCGAAGCGCAGCTGCTCGGGCCCATGGCTGTCCAGCCGCCGCAGGCGGTCGATGCCACAGGCTTCGTCGCCCGCCACCCAAAGCCAGTCGCCCGTGAAGGCGGCGCCGGAGAGGTTGGTCTTGACGAGGGAGTCGGCCGTGAACTCCAGGCGGACGGCTTTGCTGCTGCGCTTGTTGGGCAATTGGGAACCTTGCTTCGTGAGGCAGTCGGGGCTGCGTGTCTCGGTAGGCACAGGGTGTGCCGACCGTTGCAAGCCTAGCGCGCCCATGCCGGGCCAGGTCGTTGTGCTGCCAAGAATCAAGCGTGTCACGCCACGCCGCACAACGGTAAGGCTTTGTTCGCCACGGTTAACAGCGCGCGAATTGCTCACAGCTCGCTACGTTTGTCCGTGAAGTCGTGCCTACATTCGCGCCACTTCTTCTCTCACGGACCACCGATGACAAGACTCTCGCCCCTGATCGCTGCCAGTGCCGCCCTGTTGCTGAGCGCTTGTGCCACCAAGGAATTCGTCAAGGAGACGGTCGCGCCGGTGCAGACCAGCGTGGACGGCCTCAACACCCGCGTGCAGTCGCATGACGAGGGCATCAAGGCGCTCGATGGCAAGCTGCAGAGCAGCGAGGCACGCATGATGGCGGCTCTGCAGCAGGAGGCTGCGGCGCGAACCCAGGCGTTCAACAACCTGCCCAAGCCGCCCGGCCTGCTGATGAGCACGGTGCTGAACGATGACAAGATCAAGTTCGGCTCGGGCCGTGCGCAGCTCACCGAGCAGGCGGGTCAGGAGTTGAACCAGCTGGTCGCCAAGCTCAAGGCCGACAACCAGCCCGTGTTCATCGAGATCCAGGGTCACACCGACAACACCGGCAGCGACGCCGGCAACCAGCAGCTGGGCCTGCAGCGGGCCGAAGCCGTGCGCCTGCACCTGTCCCGCGCCGGGTTGCCGCTGGCGCGCATGTCGACGATCAGCTACGGCGAATCCGCGCCGCTGGCCGACAACAACACCCGCGACGGCCGCAGCACGAACCGGCGTGTTCACCTGATCGTGATGCGCTGAGCGGGTGGGAGCCGCCGGCCATCGACGGCAGGCGGCTCTACCGCTTCAAGCTGGTCAGCGGCACGCGGGTGACGTCCACCGTCTCCTTGCGTGCAGTAGCCCACATAGAGATGCCCTTGCCACACCACGCTCTTGGGGTAGTGGTAGCCGATGCGCTTGTAGCGGCCCTCGAACCGCAGCGGCGGCAGTTCGTCCGCGCCGCGCAGCAGGCCGACCTAGTTTGACCGTGCGCTCGGAGGCTAGCCACCGCCCTTGGGCGGAGCGTCGCCGCTGGAGCGCCCGGCGGCCGGCGGGCACACCCATCAGAATGGGGCGGTGCCGACCCACCCCGACGCCGATGATTCCGAGCTGTTGATGCTTGCGCGTGCCGGCGACGCCGCGGCGTTTGAGCGGCTCGTTGCGCCGCACCGCCGCGCGCTGCATGCCCACTGCTATCGCATGCTGGCCTCGCCGCACGACGCCGACGACGCCTGGCAGGAAACGCTGCTCGCCGCCTGGCGAGGCCTGGCGTCGTTCGAGGGGCGCAGCGCTTTCGGCACCTGGCTGTATCGCATCGCCACGCATGCCTGCCTGCGCCTGATCGCGCGGCGGCCGCGCCGCATCACCTCGCCCGAGCACGGGCCGGCCTTGCAGGGCACGGCCGATCTGGGTGACATGGTGCCCGGACCCGTGTGGGTGGAGCCCTGGCCGGACGGGGCGGCACCCGGCACGGGCCTGCACGAAGACCCCGCCGACGCGCTGCTCCGGCGCGAAAGCGTGGCGCTCGCCTTCGTGGCCGCGCTGCAGCATCTGCCCGGCACGCAGCGCGCCGCCCTGTTGCTGCGGGAGGTGCTGGGCTACTCGGCCGCCGAGGCTGCCGGGATGCTGTCGACGTCGGTGGCGGCGTTGAACAGCGCGTTGCAGCGCGCGCAGAAGACGCTGCGAGACCGGATGCCCGCGGTTTCGCAGGCCACCGAGCAGGACCGGCTGGGCGAAGCCGGTCTGCAGCAGTTGCTGGGCGACTTTGTCAGCGCCTGGGAGCGGCGAGACATCGAGGCCCTCGTGCGCCTGTTCACCGAGGACGCGCGCTTCACGATGCCGCCGCTGCCGTGCTGGTTCGACGGGCGCGCCATGGTGTCTCGGTTCATCGCCGAGCGCGTGTTCACCACGCCGTGGCGGCTGCGGCCGCTGCAGGCCAACGGCCAGCCGGGGTTTGCGTGCTACATGCGGCCCGAGGGAGCAGGGCGCCATGTTCTCGGTGCCATCCTGCTGCTCAGCCTGCGCGAGGGGCGCATCCAGGCGCTGCACAGCTTTCTTGACCCGGCGCTGTACCGCCGCTTCGGCCTGGCGCCAGAACTGGATTGAACCGCTTGACCGACCGATGAGTTTGGTCGTCGCCCTGTCTCCAAGAGATGTCACGCCCGCCAAGCGCCGGGCGCGGCTTTCCTCAACCCAGACCCAGGTGACCCTCCATGCCCCGACTCATCTTCAGCCAACTCGTCTCTCTCGACGGCTTTTGTGCCGGCCCCGGCGGCGACCTCAGCCGCCTGCCCATGGGTGCGGCGTTCGACGAACACAACCTCGAACTGCTGCGCACGGCGGGCACGCTGCTGTTCGGCCGCGTCACGTTCGGCATGTTCCGCGACTACTGGCCCGCGGTGCGGCAGGACCCGGCCGCCGAGCCAGTCCAGGCGGCGATTGCGGCCTTCGTCTGTCCTAGCCCCAAGCTGGTGGTCAGCGACAGCCTGCGCCTGCCGCCCGGCGAAACCTGGAGCGACGCCGAGGTGGTGGGCCGCACCCAGGGCCACGCCCGCATCCGGGTGCTGAAGCAGGGTCGCGGCGGCGACCTGCTGGCCTATGGCAGCCACGTGCTGATGAACGACCTGCTGGCGCAGGGCCTGGTCGACGAGTTGCGGGTGCTGGTGGCCCCGGTATTGTTGGGGGCTGGCGTGGCGACCTTCGAGACCGGCGTGCCGGTGCCGGTGCCACTCGCGCTGCAGGAGCAGCGCAGGCTGGCGGGATCGGACATCGTCATGCTGCGCTACGGCCTGTCCGCTGGCTGAACGTTCCCGCTACGGGGCAGCCGGCGCCGCCAACCGGCCCGCCACGTGGCCCGCACTATCGGTCCAGCGCATCACCACGCCTTCGCCCGAGGCCGGAAAGACGCCGCTGAGGCCGGTGATGTTGACCTGGTGCGTCACCACCACCAGCACGCCCGGGCCGCGCCACGGTGCCAGCAGCGCGCGTGCGGCGTCCAGTTGGCTGGCCTGGCGCTGCTGCGACTCCTGGAAAAACGAGCCGAACGCGGGCTGCGCCTGCGCCGGCACATCGGCGAAGGCCAGTTGCGCCGTCTCCAGCGTGCGGCACCAGGGTGACGCCCACACGGCGGCCACGCGCAGGGCGCCCAGGCGCTGGCGCAGTTGCTGCCCCATGCGGCGCGCCTGTTCGCGTCCTTCCGCGCTGAGGTTGCGTTGGGAGCTGCAGTCGCCCAGCTGGAAGCGGGCGGGGTCGCCGCCGCCCGGCGCCAGCGCGTGGCGGTAGAGCACCACGTCGCCGTCGCGCAATTCCACGCTATGGGCCGGGAGGGCCAGGGCAAGCATCAGCAGCAAGGCGCAGCGGAACGTCATGCGCGAATTCTGATAAGGCCGGATTGCCCCTGCTGATTGCCGGGTTGCAAACGTGACACCTGCGGCGTACAGACGTATTTCAGGTCCGCCGCGGATCAGCCGGTTATAGGGGCTGACGGGCGCCGGGTGCGGGCGTAGCCTGCGGCCACTACACAAGGAGCCCGCCATGCGCATCCACCTCGCCGTGCTGCCCCTCGCCCTGGTCAGCCTGCCCGGCTTCGCGGCCGAGATGAGCCAGCAGGATCTCGGCGCCACCGGCGCCCTCGTGTCCAGCTGCGCCGGCATGGCCACGGGTGCCTTCCCCATCGAGGGCGGCCTGTTCGACTGGCGGCCGGGGCTGTCCAACTGCAATGCCGCCTCGACCACGACGGTGGGGCAGAACCTGGCAACCAGCGGCTCCTACAGCCAGGCCACGCCGTCCGTCCAGGCCGACTCGCACGGCAGCGCCACGTACGGCTCGGTCGGCATGTACGCGCATTTCCGCGCCAACAACAGCTCCGGTTTCGCAGCCGCCGAAAGTACGGCCGGATGGACCGACACGTGGACGCTGATGCCGGCCAACCCTTCCCAGATCGGCCAGAACGCCGTGCTGAGCTTCAGCGTGCATCTGGACGGCGTGCTCGATGGCCTGCCTACCGGCAACAGCTACACCCGCATCGGCAGCCAGGTCTGGCTCAACAACGCGGCGGTGGGCGGGCAGAACTTTCGCGTGCAGGGGCAAGGGCAGGGCGGCTTCCCGTTCCATCAGGTGATCAACCAGGACCTCAGCTTCAGCGTCACGGTCAAGCTCGGCACGCCGTTCGAGCTGGGCATCTTCTCGCGGGCGTCGGCCGGCGTGGCCGGCGCCGGGCCGAACTGGTTCAGCGAGGCCAGCAGCGACTTCGCCAGCACGCTGACCTGGCAAGGCATCAGCGGTGTCACGCTGGCTGGGAATGCCATCGACTACACGCTGAGCAGCCAGAGCGGCATCGATTGGACCGTGGCTTACGCACCGGTGCCCGAGCCCTCGGTGGCGTTGCTGCTGAGTGCTGGACTGCTGGCGCTGGCGCTTCGTCGGCGCGCCTGACTGGCGATCCGCAACCTAGCCGGCGCAAGCCGCGCCGACGACTGTCAGTTCGCAGGGTGGGTGGGCGTGCGAGCCCCAACCTGCCGTTGTTGCAGCAGTCGGCGCGGGGAGCGCTCACATCAAGACGAAGTACGGCTTGTAGGCCTCGCCTGCGCTGTCTTTCCAGGCGCTGCCGTCGACGATGGTGCCGTTCTGAGGCTCCAGGATCCGGACCTTGCCTTGCGGGTCGATGAAGACATTGACGGCATGGGCGCCGGTGGAGGTCCTGCCGAAGATGACGCCGACGGCGTAGCCATACTCCGCGTTGCCGGCGTAGGCGTTCCGCGATGCCTGAGCCTTGTAGACATAGCTGAAGTCATCGCAGTCGAAGACTTCTGCGCGCCACTGGTAGTTGCGCAGGCCTGAGTCCTGGTAGATGCTGCCTGCCTGTGCATCGGAGAGGGCCTGGTAATAGACGTCGCCGGTGTTGAATGCGGAGTAGATGAAGTCCGAGCCCGGCCAGGTGGCCTTGAACAGCAGTTCCACCTTGGACTTGATGACGAAGAACTTGTGGAAGCTGAACTGGCTGCTGCTGTTGCTTCCCGAGACATAGAGCCAGTTCCACGAGCCCGAGTCTGCCGCCAGGTACATGGTCGTGTTGCCATTGACGTAGCTCAGTTTGTAGGCTTGGCCGCCGTCGGGCAGCGTCTGGCCGGGCGTGGCGCTCAAGGACAGCACCGGATAGCCCGAACCGTAGCCCGAGCTGGCCCAGAAGGTCCATTCCCAGTTGGTGGACTTGCCGTTGGCGTGCAGAGGCCAGTTCAGGTTGTTGTTCTGCGCCGTGAGGTTGGCCTTGCCCGAGGTGGGATCGGCCGAGAACGACAGCGGCATGACGTCCCGCGGATAGCTGTCGTACGGACCCACGAATGCCCAGTCCCAGGTGCCTGAGCCCGAGCCGTCCACACTGATCACGCGCTTTGACAAATCGCGCAGGGCGTAGGTGCCGGTGGGATCGATCTGTGCCGCCGTCAATGCCGGCCCGAGTTCCATGTGGGAAATGGGCCCGGCCTCGTTGCGCGACGGCTGCTCACCGCCCTTGGGGCAGGTCTCGGGGTAGGACTTCAGATGGCTGCCAGGTTCGGCGTGCGGCACAACGGGCAGCGTGAAAGGGTGGCCGGCGCCGGTGCCGGCGGAGGACGGAGTGGTAGGGGACATGGTCTTCTCCAAAGAGAGCCTAAGGGCCGGTGCTTCAGCCGCGCAGAGTCGAGGCGGAAGTCAGTCCGGTGAATGCATGTTGACGTTGCGTTAGGCTTCGTCAGCAGGCGGCTCAATGTAGGAGTTCCGCCATCGCGTCGAATCCTGCGCCGGTAGGATCAGGCGATGTCGGATTCGCGGCCGTTTTTTCGTTGTTCCCGCAGCCGGCCTTGCGAGTTCCGCCCATCGACGGTGCGCTGAAACGCACCCGAAACCGCGACGCCGTTGGGCCCCGTACGATGGCCGCCCGGCCCGCAGCGTGCAGGCCTCGGAAGGAAGCCCCATGCGTTATGGACCTCGAGCCACCGCGCTCGCCGCCGCTCTCTGCCTGCTGCCGGCGTTCACCGCCAGCGCGCAGCCCGCCGAACCCACGACGAACCTGCAGCCGCGGGTGACGGTGGCCGGCAGGAAGGCCGCGATCTCGCAATGGTTCCGGGCCGAGAGCCCGCACTTCGTCGTGTACTCCGACGCCGGCGAGGACGACGTCGCCCAGCTGCTGGGCAACCTGGAGAAGCTCGACCAGCTGCTGCGCGCCTACACGCTGCCCAGCGGCCAGGCCGAGCGGCAGGAGCCCAAGCTGACGCTGTACTTCCACAGCAGCGCCTCGGACCTGCGCGAGATCGACGCCGGACTGCCGGCCAATGCCGTGGGCCTCTACAGCAGCTGTGCGGCAGGCGTGCAGGGCTTCGGCGTGCATCTGGAGCAGGTCACGCCGCTCGGCGATGCGCAGCTCGACAAGGCGCCGTTGAACGACACGCTGTCCCATGTGTTCGAGGCGTATGCGCGGCACTTCCTGTACCGCCACACGGACATCCGCACGCCGCCGTCGTTCATCGACGGGTTTGCACAGTACTTCTCCAGCGTGCGGTTCTCCGATCAGCAGGTGGTGGTAGGCCGTGCACCCAAGGGCCTGGGCGCCTATCTGAAGTTCCTCGGCGACGGGCGGGAGTACAGCCTCAACTACGACGACGTGCTGGAGGAGAACCTCGCCGGCGCGCGCAACTACGCCGGGGCCGCCGGTGTGCGGCTGGAGTACGAGGCCAAGGCCTGGCTGCTGACGCACTACATGTTCTCGTCGGACGAGAACCGCAAGCGCCTGAACACCTACCTCGTGCTCGTGGGCCGCGGCGTGGCGCCGACGCCGGCGTTCGAGCGCGCCTTCGGCCTGAAGAAGTCCGACATCAGCGACGTGATGTGGCGCTACGGGCTCAAGGGCCTGGCGGTGGTGCGGGCCGAGCAGGCGCCGCTGCCCGCCGCGCGGGTGAACTTCCGCAGCCTGCCGCAGGCCGCGGGCGAGTTCGTGCTGGCGAATGCCGTGCTGAAGTCCTGCCCGGGGCGCGCGGTCGGGGAGGGGTTGCTGAAGCAGCTGGCCACGCTGGCGCCCCGATTCCCCAGCGACGATCTCGCGCGCCTGACGCTGAGCCGGGCGCAGATCGACTGGGGCAACCCGCAGGACGCGCTGGCGCCGTTGAATGCGGTGCTGCAGGGCGACGACGCCAGCTTCGAGGCGCGCTACCTGCTGGGCATGGCCCATCTGCGCCTGGCGGAGCGCCACGAGGGCGATGCCCGGCGCACGCAGGTCCAGACGGCGCTGCGCCATCTGCAGCGGGCGCGCGAGCTGAACCCGCGCTCCGCCGAGGCGGCGCTGGGCGTCTTCAGGGCCGAGGCGGCATCGGTGGACGGGCCGGGCCCGGCGGCGCTGGAGGGCGTCATCACGGCGTGGCGGGGCTCGCGTGATGTCGACGCGCTGGGCCGCTCGGCGGCACTGGCCTTCGCGTTCACCGGCAAGGCGGACGACGCCCACAAGACGCTGGGCACCATGGCGCAGAACCTGCGCGATGCGCCCTCGGCCCAGTGGGCGAAGCAGTGGCAGGGCCGCCTGGAGGCGGGCGTGACGCGGGGCGACATCCTGGCCGAGATGCGCCGCGCGCCGGGGCAGGACGCGTCGTTCAAGGAATGGACGCTCGCCAAGGACCGCGCGCTGCAGGAGGTGGAACGCAACCACGGCCTGGCGGCCGCGGACAATGTCATCAAGGAGGTCACGCGGCAGAACGACAGCGCGACCGGGACCACCGCGCCGGGCAGCATCGGCAACCGCTAGCCGCCTGACGGAACCCATGCACCGCCGCCTGCCTCTGCTGCTCGGTCTTGCCTGCCTGTTCGCCGCCGGCGCCAGCCACAGCCAGGCCGAGGCGGCCAAGCCGTCCGCGCCGGTCTTCACCTTCGCAGGCACCATTGAGCGCGGCAAGGTCATCACGTCCAGGCACACGGGCATCACCTACCCGTATCACGTCTACCTGCCGGTGGACTACGCCACGTCAGGCAAGCGCTACCCGGTCATGTACGCGACCGACGGCCAGTGGAACTTCTGGGGCTACTCGCACGCGCTGGATCAGCGGCGCAAGCCGATGATCCTGATCAGCATCGAGGAGGGCGGCGACAACCGGCGGGAGACCGATTTCTTCCCGGACGGCGCGCCGGCCTATGGCCGTTTCCTGAAGGAGGAACTGGCGCCGCTGGTTGAGCGCAGCTACCGCACGACGGGGGAGCGCACGTATGCCGGCGCATCGCTGGGCGGACTGCTGGGCGCGCTGATGCTGAGCACCGACGACGCGTCGGCGCCGTTCTTCAGGAACTACCTGCTGTTCGACGGCTCGTTCTTCCTGCTGGGCGACAAGAACCTCAAGGACGAAGAGGCCCGCCTGGCGGCCAGCCGCCAGTTGCCGGTGCGCCTGATCCTCAGCGGCGCCACGCAGCAGGGCAACGACAAGGTGACGGCCGAGCTGGCGGCCCGCTATGAAGGCCGGTCTTACGCGGGCCTGCAGGTGCACCGCAAGACCTTTGACGTTCATCACAACCACATCGCCAAGCCGTCGTTCGACTGGGCCATCGACCTGATCGACTGAAGTCTCCGGCATCCCGTTTGCCGAGCGGAGTCTCCTGATGCATCGGAGACCCGTGATGGCCACGAAAGACGTCGTTTTCATCCAAGGCGGTGGCAAGGGCGCGCATGCGGCCGACGCGCCGCTGGCCACGTCGTTGAAGCAGTCGCTGGGCGACGGCGCCGACGTGCACTTCCCGCGCATGCGAGGCGAAGACGACCCCAGCCTGCAGCCGTGGGTGCGGCAGATCGCCGACGAGGTGGCCAAGCGGCCCGGCCCGGTGACGCTGGTCGGCCATTCGCTGGGTGGCGCCATGCTGCTGCGCTATCTGGCGGCGCAGACGCCGCCCGTGTCCGTCGACGCGCTGGTGCTGCTGGCCGCGCCGGCCTGGGACGGCAAGCAATGGGCCTTCGACGAGCTGAAGCTGCCGGACGACCTGAACGACCGCCTGGCGGCCATCCCCCGGCTGCTGCTCTATCACTGCCGCGACGACGAGGTGGTGCCTTTTGCGCACCTGGCACTGCACGCCAGGCGGCTGCCGCGGGCCGTCAGCTGCGCCTTCGAGCGCGGCGGGCATCAGTTCGACAACGATCTGCGGGAAGTGGCTAAGGATATGCAGACTCAGGCAACCCGGCGGAACGCGCAGGGATGAGACAGTGCGGTCATGACCGCAGACCTCGTTGATGGAGACCAGGAGAAGGCGCCCGCACCCCCGTCGCGCACCGAAGCGCTGCGCTTCTGGCTGAAGCTCGGCTTCATCAGCTTCGGCGGGCCGGCCGGGCAGATCGCGGTCATGCACGAGGAACTGGTGGAGCGGCGCCGCTGGATCTCGGAGAACCGCTTCCTGCATGCGCTGAACTACTGCATGGTGCTGCCCGGCCCCGAGGCCCAGCAGCTGGCGACCTATATCGGCTGGCTGATGCACCGCACCTGGGGCGGGCTGGTGGCGGGCGGCTTGTTCGTGCTGCCGTCGCTGTTCATCCTCATCGTGCTGTCCTGGGTCTACATGGCCTATGGCGACGTGCCCGTCATCGCCGGCCTGTTCTACGGCATCAAGCCGGCGGTGACGGCGCTGGTGGTGCACGCAGCCTGGCGCGTGGGCTCGCGGGCGCTGAAGAACGCCTGGCTTTGGAGCATCGCGGCGGCGGCTTTCGTGGCCATCTTTGCGCTCGGGCTGCCGTTCCCGCTGATCGTGCTGCTGGCGGGCCTGACGGGCTGGCTGGGTGGCAGGTTCGCGCCCGACAAGTTCCGCACCGGCGGCGGCCACGGCGCGGCGGCCCAGGGGCACGGCCCGGCCGTCATCGACGACGCCACGCCCACGCCGGCCCATGCACTGTTCAGCTGGGCGCGCTTTCGCATCGTGCTGGCGACGGGCCTGGGCTTGTGGGCAGCCGCGCTGGGTGCGCTGACGGCGCTGTTCGGCTGGCAGGGCGCGCTGACGCAGATGGGCTGGTTCTTCACGAAGGCGGCGCTGCTGACCTTCGGCGGCGCCTACGCCGTGCTGCCTTACGTCTACCAGGGTGCGGTGGACCACTACCAGTGGCTCACGGGGGCGCAGATGATCGACGGCCTGGCGCTGGGCGAGACGACGCCGGGGCCGCTGATCATGGTGGTGGCCTTCGTCGGCTTCGTCGGCGGCTGGGGCCAGGCCTTGTTCGGCGCCGACTCGCTGCTGCTGGCCGGCGCCGTGGCCGCCGCCGTGGTGACCTTCTTCACCTTCCTGCCGTCCTTTGTCTTCATCCTGCTGGGCGCGCCCTTCATCGAGAGCACGCACGGCAAGCTGCAGTTCACCGCGCCGCTGACCGGCATCACGGCGGCCGTGGTGGGCGTCATCCTGAACCTGGCCGTTTTCTTCGCGTACCACGTGCTGTGGCCGCAAGGTTTTGGTGGCGGCTTCGAAGGCGCCGCCGCGCTGATCGGGCTTGTCGCTGCGGTGGCGCTGTTCCGCTTCAAGGCCGGCGTCATTCCGGTCGTGCTGTGCTCGGGGCTGGCCGGGCTGGCCCTCCAGCTGGGCCGTGCGGCGCTGGCCGTCCATGGTTGAAGCCGCCCGCTCCGCCGCCCTGAGAATCGCGCCATGCAAGTCCGCCACCGCCGCCTGCTCGCCCTCACGCGCCGCCATCCGTCGGCCATCCTGCTGCTGGTGCAGCTCGCCGGGCTGCTGCTGTATCCGCTGCTGGAGTCCACGCGCATCGGTCCGCTGGCGCTGAGCGCTTTCGGCATCGCGGTGCTGGTGGTCACGACCCGCATGGTGCGGCGCACGCCGGGGCTGATGTGGCTGAGCCTGTGCCTCGTGCTGCCGGCTATCGTCATGCTGGTGCTGCAAGGCATCTGGGAGATGCACTGGCTGCAGCCCTGGTCGGCCGCGCTGGAGGCGTTGTTCTACTTCTACGCGGCCGGCAGCCTCATCGCCTACATGATGAGCGACATGCATGCGACGACCGACGAGCTGTTCGCCGCCGGGGCCACGTTCACGCTGCTGGCCTGGGGCTTTGCCTACAGCTTCGTCGCGCTGCAGGCCTGGCAGCCGGGAAGCTTCGCGGCGGCCGTCAACCCCGAGCAGCCGCGCTCGTGGACCGAGCTGATGTTCCTGAGCTTCGCGCTGCTGTCCAGTACCGGGATAGGCGACGTGATCCCGCTGAAGCCGCTGGCGCGCGCGTGGACCAGCCTGGAGATGTTCGTCGGCGTCATGTACCTCGCCGCCGTCGTGTCTCGGCTTATCGGCCTGACGCTGCTGCGCCGCTGAATGAAGCGCTGACTTCGCCGCCGCCTACAGGCGCGGCGCCTGCGCGCCGGCACGGCGGCCACCTTCCGGCCCATAGACTGCCGCGCTAGTGAAGAAATCCCCAGGAGGACGCATGCGACTGCCGCCCGCTTGCCACCGCATGTCTTTCAGCGCTGCTGCGCTGCTGGCCGCGCTGGCGGCCCAGGCCAACACCGAGCTGGACAAGTGCGTGCAGATCGGCCCGCCCGCCGACCGCCTGGCCTGCTATGACAAGGCCATGGGCCGGGCGGCCGAGCCCACCGTGCCGCCGGCCTATGCCGAGAACCCGGCTGGCGGTGCACCGGCGCCTGCATCCACGTCGCTGCTGGCGCCCAAGGGCGAGGTCGTCGCCGTGGCCGCCGAGCGGCAGGAGCGGCCCAGCCTGATGTCCAAATTTTGGGAGCTGGAGCCGGAGGACAAGCGCGGCGTCTTCAATTTCGTCGGCTACCGCGCCAACTACGTGCTGCCGCTGCACTGGACCACGCGCATCAACCGCGCGCCGCAATCGCCCAACCAGGCGCCGGTGGAGCTGCCCAACTACAAGCGCGAGGAAGCCAAGTTCCAGCTGTCGCTGCGCACCAAGCTCGCGCAGGATCTGCTGCTGCCCGGCGGCGACCTGTGGGCCGCGTTCACGCAGCAGGCCATGTGGCAGATCTGGAACGGCAAGGACTCCAAGCCCTTTCGCAACAGCGACTACGAGCCCGAGCTGATGTACGTGGTGCCGGTGCCCGAGGGCTGGCGGCAGCTGCCGCTGGGCTGGCAGTGGCGCTATGCGCAAGTGGGCATCGCGCACCAGTCCAACGGCCAGTCCGACCCGCTGTCGCGCAGCTGGAACCGCGTCAACATGGCCACCGGCTTCGAGCGCGGCGACTGGTCGGTGGTCGCGAAGTTCCTGCGCCGGCTGAAGGAGAACGCCGACACCGACAACAACCCCGACCTGGTGGGCTACCGCGGCCGCGGCGAGTTCCAGGTCAACTGGGCGCACGAGAAGCACACGGCGCAGCTGCTCTACCGCACGACGCTGAAGGACGCCAAGTACGGCGCGCTGCAGTTCGAGTGGACCTACCCGGTGTTCAAGGACCAGCCCAACGGCCTGCGCTGGTATGTGCAGCTGTTCCGCGGCTACGGCGAGACGCTGACCGACTACAACTTCCGCCAGACCAGCATAGGCGCGGGCTTCAGCTTCCTGCAGTTCTGACCCGCTACAGTGACGGCATGTCGCTCCGTGGTCTTGTCATTGCATTGGTGCTGTTAGCGGGCGTGGGCCTGGCCTGGCAGCAGCGCGCTCAACTGCGGGCCTGGCTGGGAACCGCGCCGCCCGTGGCCGCTGCCATCCCGTCGTTCAACGAGCTGGGCACCAATCAGCCGGCCCGAACCGTTGAAGGCCGCGCCAAGCTGAGCGGCCTGCGCAAATGCGTGAACGGCCAGCAGGTGAGCTACACCAATGTCGAATGCCCGGCCGGCCATCGGGAGCAGGCTGTGACGGCGGCGCCGGTCAACGTCGTGCCGGCCACGCCGGTGGCCCGACCGGCCGCGGCGGCCAGCGGCGGTGGTGGCCAGGCGGCGCTGCACCGCGCGCTCGACGTGGCGCCCGACGAGCAACTGCGCGAGCGACTGATGGATAGAGCGATCGAGGGGCGCCGCTAGGGAAGCGCTGAACAAGTCCCTCGCGCGCAGCACATCCCAGCAGCTCATCCCAAACCAGGGCGCGCTGCATCGCGGGACTTATTCAGCGCTTCCCTGGCGCTGGCTTCGCCTCCAGCCAAGTCTGGCGCACCAGATCCGCACGCTGCGCGCCGTCCGCCGCCGGACACTCGCTGGCATGACCGCCGCCTCCGCCTCATCTACCCCCCCGGATGCGCTCGCCGGGCTCAAGGTCGTTGAACTGGGCCAGCTGATCGCCGGGCCGTTCGCGGCCAAGACGCTGGCCGACTTCGGCGCCGAGGTCATCAAGATCGAGCCCCCGGGCACCGGCGATCCGCTGCGCAAATGGCGGCTGCTGCTGGACGGCACCTCGGTGTGGTGGCAGATCAGTTCGCGCAACAAGCGCTCGCTGGCGCTGGACCTGCGCACGCCCGAGGGCCAGGACGTCGTGCGCCGGCTGGCAGCGGAAGCCGATGTGCTGATCGAGAACTTCCGTCCCGGCGCGATGGAGGCCTGGGGCCTGGGCCCGGATGCGCTGCGGGCCGCCAACCCGCGCCTCATCGTGCTGCGCGTCAGCGGCTACGGCCAGACCGGCCCCTACCGCGACCGGCCGGGCTTCGGTGTCGTCGCCGAGGCCATGGGCGGCATGCGCCACCTGACCGCCGAACCCGGCCGCGTGCCGGTGCGCGTGGGCGTCAGCATCGGCGACACGCTGGCCGCGCTGCACGGCGTCATCGGCATCCTGCTGGCGCTGCAGCACCGCCACGCGACAGGGCAGGGCCAGGTCATCGATGTGGCCTTGTACGAGGCGGTCTTCAACTGCATGGAAAGCCTGCTGCCGGAGTACAGCGCCTTCGGCATGGTGCGGGAGCCGGCGGGCAGCGCCATGCCGGGCATCGCTCCGACCAACGCCTACCGCTGCGCGGATGGCGGCTATGCGCTGATCGCCGGCAATGGCGACAGCATCTTCCGCCGCCTGATGACGCTGATCGGCCGCGACGACCTGGGCAGCGACCCCGCGCTGGCCGACAACGCCGGCCGCGTGGCACGCGTGGCCGAGATCGATGCCGCCATCGGCCACTGGGCCGCGCAGCGCGGCGTGGACGAGGTGCTGCAGGCGCTGGACTGCGCGGCCGTGCCGGCCGGCCGCATCTACACGGTGGCCGACATCGCCGCCGACCCGCACTACCGCGCGCGCGGCATGCTGCAGGAGGTGCAGATGGACGATGGCCGCGCCATCGCCGTGCCCGGCATCTGCCCCAAGCTGTCCGTCACGCCGGGCCGACACCGCCGCAATGCGCCGGCGCTGGGGCAGGACTCCGATGGCGTGCTGCGGGAGTTGGGGCTGACGGGCGAGCAGATCGCGCAGCTGCGGGCGCAAGGCATCGTGAACTGACGCGGCGCGCCCTGGCCTCGGGCACGTTGGTGCCGGTCCAGCCTTTCAGCGATGCCGGTGCGAATGGCCGGCCGCGTGGTCGTGCGCGGGTTTGCGGCTCTTCGCCTTGCCGGCCGGCGCGCATTCGTTGCAGCGGCCATAAAGCGTCAGGTCATGGTCTTCCACCGTGAAGCCGGGCGGCGCCAGTGACGACAGATCGCCCGGACAGGCCTCCACCTCGAACACGCGCTGGCAGCTGAGGCACTGGAAGTGGTGGTGGTGATGGCCGTCGCCGGTCAGCTCGTAGCGGGCCACCTCGCCGGGCAGCAGCACGGACTTCAGTTCGCCGTCGTCCACCAGCATGCGCAGGTTGCGGTAGACGGTGGCGATGCTGAGGCCGGGCGCCTCGGGTTCGGCCGCCTGCAGGATCTCCTGAGGCAGCAGGGGACGGGCAGCGTCGGCGATGGCCTGCCGGATGGCCGTGCGCTGGCGGGTATTGCGTTCCATGGACACAAGCTTAGCTTTCCTCGCTAATGCAAATGCATTCGCATTATGATGTCGAGCTGCTGAACGCATCCCGCCCATGACATTTCGTCCCCACCTGATCTCCCTGGCCATTGCCAGTCTTGCCAGTCTTGCCAGCCTGGCTGCCGTGGCGCACGCACAGACAACCACCGTTGCCGACGCCACGCTGCCCGCCGTCGAAGTCGTCGGCCGGACGGCCTCCGGTGCCTATCACGCAGGTGACGCCTCTGGCGCCAAGACCGAGCTGCGGCTGCGCGAACTGCCACAGTCGGTGCGCGTGATGACGCGCCAGGCCCTCGACGACCTGGGCGCCGTGAAGCTCGACGACGTGCTGGACTACGTGGGCGGCGTATCGCGGCAGAACAACTTCGGCGGCCTATGGGACAACATCGCCGTGCGCGCCCTGGCCGGCAACGAGAACACCGGCATGGCCACGTTGCTGAACGGCTTCTCGTCCAACCGCGGCTTCAACGCGCCGCGCGACCTGGCGGGCGTCGAGCGCATCGAGTTCCTGAAGGGCCCGGCCGCCGCGCTGTACGGCAGCAGCGAGCCCGGTGGCACGCTGAACATCGTCTCCAAGCGCCCGCTGTGGCAGGCCGGCCATGCGCTGGAGGTCTACGCGGGCAGCTTCAACCTGAAGCGCGCGGCGCTGGACAGCACCGGCCCCATCAGCGACGCGCTGGCCTACCGCCTCAACGTCGCCATCGAGGACCGCGACAGCTTCCGCGACCACGTCAACGCGCGCCGCGAGGTCGTCGCACCGGCGCTGAGCTGGAAGCTGGGCGCCGACACGACGCTGGACTACGTCGGCGAATGGGTGCGCCATCGCACGCCGCTGGACCGAGGCGTCGTCGCGACGGCGGACGGCCATCTGGGCGTCATCCCGCGCGAACGCTTCCTTGGCGAGCCAGCCGATGGCGACGTGACGGTAGACAACCGCACGCACCAGCTCATGCTGTCGCATGACTGGAACGACGACTGGCGCAGCCGCGTGGGGCTGTCGTGGCGCGAGACGTCCATCAACGGCTTCTCCACCGAACCCACGGCGCTGCAGGCCAACGGCACGCTGACGCGACAGCGGCGTTTTCGCGACTACGACTCCGACGACCTTGCCATCCAGGCCGAGTTGCAGGGCCGGCTGCGCATGGGCGGCGTCGCGCACGAACTGCTGCTGGGCGTCGAGGCCGTTCGCTTCGACATGGACACGGTGATGCTGCGCGTGAACCCTTCGGCCGTGAACGGCTTCTATGCGATCAACATCCACCAGCCGGTCTACGGCGGCGCGCAGCCGACGCCCGTCGCCAACACCGACACGCTGGAGCACCAGCGCAACCACGCGGTCTACTTGCAGGACGCCATCACGCTGGCGCCGCAATGGCGGCTGCTGGCCGGCGTGCGCGTGGACAACTACCGCCAGACGCTGCTGAACCGCCGCACCGGCTTGACGACGCGGCAAGACCCGTCTGCCACGTCGCCGCGCATCGGCCTGTCGTGGCTGCCGTCATCGCAATGGACGGTCTATGCCAGCGCTGGCCGCTCGTTCCGGCCCAACGCCGGCACCGACTTCGGCGGCAACGGCTTCGACCCGGAGCGCGGCCGCGCGCTGGAGCTGGGCACCAAGTGGGAGAGCACCGACCGCCTTATCGGCATGACGGCCGCGCTGTTCGACATCCGCAAGCGCAACGTGCTGACGGCCGACCCGGTCAACACCGGCTATTCGGTCGCCGCCGGCGAGGTCGCCAGTCGCGGGCTGGAGCTGGACTTCGCGGGCCAGGTCAGTACGCACTGGCGCGTCAACGCCAGCCTTGTGTTCAACGACGTGGAGGTCAGGCGCGGCGACAGCGCACTGCCCACCGGCTCGCGGCTGCTGAACGTGCCCAAGGTCAACGGCAGCCTGCTGGCGGTCTACGAGGGCGCGCTCGACAACGGCCAGCGCTACGGCATCGGCGGCGGCGTCACGCATGTCGGCGCGCGCATCGGCCAGTCGGCGACGAGCTTCGAGCTGCCTGCCTACACGACCGCCAAGCTGGTCGCCCACTGGCGCATCAGTTCCACGCTGCGCGCGACGCTGGACGTGGACAACCTGTTCGACACCACCCACTACACGAGCTCCTACAGCCGCGTGTGGGTCACGCCCGGTGCGCCGCGCACCTTCACTTTGGGCCTGCAGGCCAAGTTCTGAGCATGAGCACAACACCTGTCCTCGACATCGTCGACGCCATCGCCGGCTATGGCGAGCGCGACATCCTGCAAGGCCTGACGCTGCAGGTCGCTTCCGGCGAGATCTATGCGCTGCTGGGTGCCAACGGCGCCGGCAAGACGACCACGATCAACCTGCTGCTGGGCTTTGTGCCCGTGCGCAGCGGGCGCGTGCGCGTGGGCGGTGCGGACCCCGCCGCTGATGCTGCGGCCGTGCGCCGCCAGATCGCCTACATCCCCGAGAACGTCGCGCTGTACGAGCACCTGAGCGCCTGCGAGAACCTGGCCTATCTGCTGGACCTGGCCGGCCAGCCTGCCAATGACGCCGCCATCCGCGAGGCGCTGACCGCCGCCGGGCTGGATGCGAGCGCGCACGACCGCCGCGTGGGCGGCTTCTCCAAGGGCATGCGGCAGAAGGTGGCCATCGCGCTGGCGCTGGCCCGCCATGTGCCGGCGCTGCTGCTTGACGAACCCACGTCGGGCCTGGACCCGCAGGCCGCCGCCGAGTTCAGCCGGCTGCTGGGCGTGCTGCGGGCACGCGGCGTGGCCATGCTGATGGTCACGCACGACCTGCTGGGCGCGGCCGACGTGGCGGACCGCATCGGCTTCCTGCGCGCCGGCCGGCTCGTCGAGGAAGTCCGCGCGACCGGAGCAGACCGCTTCGACGTGCGCGCGCTGCACCGCCACTACGCCAGCGACGAGGTTGCAGCATGAGCGCCGCGCCGGGCCGCCCCCAAGCAAGCTCGCTCCCGCTTGGCGGGACAGGCCGCAGGCCAAAGGGTGCACAAGTGAGCGTCATCCGACGCATTGCCATCGAGGAATGGCGGCTGATGCGGCGCGACCGCGTCGCGATGCTGGGCCTCGCCCTGCTGCTGCTTTTGAGCGCCATCGCCGCGTTCACCGCCTGGGACCAGCGCCGTGGTGCGACCGAGCAGCGGGAGCGCCACCAGGCCCGGGTGGACCATGAGTTCGACGCCCAGCCCGACCGCCACCCGCACCGCATGGTGCATCACGGCCATTTCGTGTTCCGGCCCTTGAGCCCGCTGGCGGCATTCGACGCCGGCATCGACCCCTACACCGGCCACACGCTGTTCCTCGAAGGCCACCGCCAGAACGGCGCCAACTTCGGCGACGTGCGCGAGTCGTCGCTGCTGTTGCGCTTCGGCCAGCTGACGCCGGCCTTCGTGCTGCAGGTGCTGGCGCCGCTGCTGCTGGTGTTCATCGGCCATGCCGTCGTCGCGAGGGAGCGAGAGAGCGGCACGCTGCGCGTGCTGATGGCGCAGGGCCTGCGGCCAGGGCAACTGGTGGCCGGCAAGCTGCTGGCGCTGCTCGCGGTGGCCGGCCTGATGCTGCTGCCGGCGTTGCTGACGCTGGCGGCCATTGCGCTGACGACACAGGCCAGCGCAGGTCTCGCCTTCGCGCTGGGTCTGGGATATGCCGCCTGGCTGGCGCTGTGGGCGCTGGGCGTGGTTGTCGTGTCCACGCTGGCGCGGCGCGGGCGCGATGCGCTGATGGCCTTGCTGGCCGTCTGGACCGTCGGCGTCGTGCTGCTGCCGCGGCTGGTGCCGGAGCTGGTGACGGCGTCGCTGGCGCTGCCCACGCGTTTCGAAACGGAGATCGCCGTCTCGCGCGGCCTTGCCGCGATGGGCGACAGCCACAACCCCGACGACCCCTACTTCAACGAGTTCCGCCGCAAGACCTTGGCGAAGTACGGCGTCACGCGCGTGGAAGACCTGCCGGTCAACTACAAGGGTGTGCTGGGCATGGAGGGTGAGCGCCTGACCAGCGAGCTGTTCGAGCGCTACACCAACGCCAGCTTCGCGCTGCAGGAGCAGCAGCTGGCCCGCATGCAGGCGTTCTCGCTGCTGAGCCCCCTCATCGCGCTGCGCAGCCTGTCCATGGGTGCGGCCGGCACCGACCTGCCGGCCTACCGCCGCTTCATGGAGCAGGCGGAGAAGCATCGCTTCGACCTGATCCAGGCGCTGAACCGCATGCAGGCCGAGAAGCTGACGCTGGCCACCGACCGCGGCTCCGAGAGCCGCATCAGCAAGGACCACTGGCATGGTCTGGCCGCGTTCCATTTCAACGCCGAGGCGGCGGGCGACACGCTGAGGCGCACGCTGACTATGGCCGCCGTGCTGCTGGCGTGGCTGGCCGCGCTGGCCGGCGTGCTCGCGTTCGCGACACGCCGGCTGCAAGGAGTCATGCGATGAGCGCTTCGTTGCGTCATGAATGGCGGCTGCTGAGCCGTTCGCGCTGGGCCGTGGCCGCGCTGCTGTTGCTGCTGGTGCTGGCCAGCACGGCCGTGTGGTCGGGCCTGCGCGAGGTGGAGCGCCAGCGCGACACCATCGCCCGCATGGCCGAACTGCAGCGCCAGGAGCTGGCCGCGCAGGCGCCCAGGCTGACGCGCAAGGGCGACGTCGGCACGGTGGGCTATTACTCCCACCCGGGCACCTGGGACCCGCCGACGTCGGCGGCCTTTCTCGCTCTGGGCCTGCGCGACGCGACGCCTTACGTGCTGCGCGTGCATGCGCTGGCGCTGCAGTCGCAGCTGCATGCGGGCGAGAGCTTCAACCCCGAGCTGGCGCTGGCCGGGCGCTTCGACTTCGCCTTCGTCGCCGTCTACCTGCTGCCGCTGTTCCTCATCGCGCTGCTGTATGACCTCGTCAGCAGCGAGCGCCAGGCCGGCCGCTTGGCCACGCTGCTGGCGCTGCCAAACGCCGGTCGCCAGCTATGGCTGCGCCGCGCCGCGCTGCGGGTCGGGCTGGCGGCGTTGTGCGTGCTGCTGCCGGTGCTGGTGGGCGCGGCCGTCAGCGGCATGCCGGTGGCGGCCCTCGCAGTCGTCGTCATCGCCGTGCTGGCCTATGTGGCTTGCTGGGCGGGCCTGGCACTGCTGGTCGCGATGCGCGGCGGCAGCTCGGTCGCCAACGCCACCGCGCTGATGGGCGCCTGGGCCGTGCTGACGCTGGTGTTACCGACGCTCGGCAATGCGGCGCTGAACCGCGCGGTGCCGGTGCGCCAGGGCGTGGAGCTGATGCTGGCCCAGCGCCAGGCCGTGCATGGCGCGTGGGACCAGTCGCGTGAGGAGACGCTGGCGCGCTTCTTCAAGACCTATCCGCAATGGCAGCACACGGCGCCGCTGCCCGAGGGCTTCCACTGGAAGTGGTACTACGCCTTCCAGCACCTGGGCGACGTCAGCGTGGCGCCGCAGGTGGCCGCCTACCGCGACGCGCTGGTCGCGCGCCAGCGGGCCACCGAGGGGCTGGGTTTCGCGCTGCCCGGCGTGGGCCTGCAGGCGGTTCTGCACCGCGCTGCCCACACCGATCTGCTGGCCCAACTGGCCTACCAGGACGCCGTCACCGCCTTCCACACGCGGCTGCGCGAGCACTACTACTCCTATCTCTTCGATGGCAAGCCCTACGGTCTCGACGACTACGCCCGGCTGCCGCGCTTCGAGGCGCCTGCCGTGGCCACGGGCCTGCCGGTAGCGCCGCTGCTGGCTCTCGTGCCGCTGGGCGCCGCTTTGCTGGCGCTGGGCGCCCGCGCCGCCGGCCGCGTGGCGCGCTCCTGAAATCACACCTCCGAGAGCCCGATGTTTCCCATGAAGAAGACCCACCTCGCCGCGGCCATCGCCAGCGTCTTGGCCGCTCCGGCCATCCACGCGCAGCAGGCCGGCACCAACGCACTGCCCGCCGTGCAGGTGCAGGGCAAGGCCTCCAGGACGACGACGCTGGATAGCGTCAACGCCACCGGCTCCCGCCTGGGCTTGACCGTGCGCGAGACGCCGGCCAGCCTGGAACTGATCGACCGCGAAACGCTGGATCAGCGCGGCGTGCGCACGCTGGATGACGCGCTGAACGGCG
This sequence comes from Roseateles asaccharophilus, assembly GCF_031458115.1. Lineage (GTDB taxonomy): Bacteria > Pseudomonadota > Gammaproteobacteria > Burkholderiales > Burkholderiaceae_C > Pelomonas > Pelomonas asaccharophilus_A. The sequence goes on from NZ_JAVDXV010000002.1 coordinate 44,008, forward strand.
CGGCCGGCGTCACCGTCGGCGGCGCTCCGGGATCGCCGGGCGTGTCGTCCACGCGCGGCTTCAGCGGTGGCTACATCACCTATCTGTTCGACGGCACGCGCATCTCCGTGCCGACGATGTCCACGCGGCCGCAAGACAGCTGGAACTACGAGCGCGTGGAGGTGCTGAAAGGCCCTGCCTCCGTGCTGTACGGCGAAGGCGGCATCGGCGGCGCGGTGAACTTCGTGCCCCGGCGCGCGGACCGCAGCAAGCCCGGCAGCGAGGCGCTGTTGGCCTATGGCAGCCACGGCTCCCTCCGCGCGGCGGCCGGCACCGGCGGTGCGTTCGGCGACAGCGGCGCCTACCGCGTCGACTTCAGCCATCAGCAGACCGACGGCTGGCGCGAGCAGTCCGCCCAGCGCATGGATCAGCTCACGAGCGCCGTGTCGCTGCGCCCCTCCGCGGCGCTGGCGCTGGAGTTCTCCGCCGACTGGACGCGCGACGACCTGGACGCCGACTACGGCATCCCGCTGGTGTCCGCCGCGTTCGCCAAGGAGCCGACCTCGGTGGTCAGCGACGCCGCCGGCCGCGTCATTGACCGCCGCATGCTGAAGACCAGCTACAACGTGCGCGACGGGGTGATGGACTCCGACAGCCTGTGGCTGCGCGCCCGCCAGACCTGGGACTTCGCGCCCGGCTGGCAGCTGCGCAACGAGCTGAGCCACTACAGCGCCGACCGGCTGTGGCGCAACTCCGAGAGCTACAGCTTCGTCTCGCCGGACCGCATCAACCGCACGATGGGCCTGGTCAGCCACGACCACCAGGTCTGGGGTGACCGGCTGGACATCAGCCACCAGGGCCAGCTGTTCGGCCAGCCCAACCGCTTCGTCATCGGCGCCGAGGTCACGCAGACCGACTTCGGCAGCCAGCGCCGCTTCTCCGACGGCAGCGCCCTCACCGACGCGGCCTTCCAGGTCAGCGCGCTGTCGCCGGACACGGGCCTGTACGTCGATAACGCTATCTACTTCACCGGCGCCGGCAACCGCACGGACGTCACGTCCGACGTGCGCACGACGGCCGTGTTCCTGGAGGACGCGCTGAAGATCACGCGGGCGTGGACGGCGGTCATCGGCGCGCGCTCGGAGCGCATCAAGCTCACGCGCACGGTCAACGATCTCAACGCGACAACCCACCCCTACACCGCGTTTGGCGCCCGCTACCGACCCAACTCCTTGCGCATCGGCGCCGTCTACGACTGGTCGCCGGTCACGACGCTGTTCGCGCAGGCCGTCGATGCCGCCGCACCGGTGGGTTCCGCCAACCTGCTGCTGCAGTCGTCCGCCAACGGCGCGTTCCCGCTGACGCGCGGCACGCAATACGAAGTGGGCATCAAGCAGGGCTTCAACAACGTGGAATGGACGGCATCGGTCTACCAGATCGAGCAGTCCAACGTGCTGTCGCGCGACCCCAGCAACCCGGCGCTGACGGTCAACAACGGCAAGGTGTCGTCGCGCGGCGCCGAGCTGTCGGCCGCCTGGCGCGCGACGCCGCAGCTGACGCTGTCCGGCAACGCGGCGCTGGTGGACGCGCAGTTCGACACGCTGGTGGAGGCCGGCGGCGTGTCGCGCGTCGGCAAGCGCCCGCCGCTGGTGCCGCGTCAGACGGCGCGTTTGTGGGTGGCCTACCGCCTGGACTCGCTGCCCGTCACGCTGGGCGCCGCCTGGACCCGCACCGGCGCGATGTTCACCGACAACGCCAACAGCATCCGCATCAACGGCTGGTCGCGGCTGGACCTGCATGCGAGCTGGCAGCTGAAGTCCACCCGGCTGAGTCTTCGCATCCGCAACGCGACGGACAAGCTCTACGCGACCTGGAGCTCGGCCAACACCTCGCAGTTCATGCTGGGCGCGCCGCGCACGGTCGAGCTGTCGGCAAAGTTCGACTTCTGACGTGCCGGCGCGATATGGCCCGTCAACAATTTGGAATGCCGCGCCCAGTGCCGAGGCCGACTGGAAGGCCTGCGGCAAGGCATGCTCGGTGCGAGGCTGGTGGTACGCTGACAGCCCCTCAGCTTGCATAGACAAGTTCCCGTCCGGCGGCCGGCTTCGGATCGCTGAGGCGCATTCGCTGTGGACGGGGGCTGTAGCCATAAGCTCCAAATGTCTGATATTTCCCTGTCATCGCAGAGAGAACGGCTGGCCGGCCACGCGCTGGTCGAGGCCTTGATCGCACAAGGCGTCACTGATGTGTTCGGCGTTCCCGGCGAGAGCTACCTTGCCGTGCTGGACGGCTTCCACGAGCACGCCGACCAGATCCGCTTCATCGCCTGCCGCCAGGAAGGCGGCGCCGCCTTCATGGCCGAGGCGCAGGGCAAGCTGACCGGCAAGCCCGGCATCTGCTTCGTCACGCGCGGCCCCGGCGCGACGAACGCGAGCATCGGCCTGCACACGGCCTTCCAGGACAGCACGCCGATGATCCTGTTCATCGGCCAGGTCGCCAGCGACCAGCGCGACCGCGAGGCCTTCCAGGAGGTGGACTACCGCCAGATGTTCGGCCCCGGCACGCTTGGCATGGCCAAGTGGGTGGGCGAGGTGCTGGAGGCCGAGCGCCTGCCCGAGTACGTGGCGCGCGCCTTCCACACCGCGATGCAGGGCCGCCCCGGCCCGGTGGTGTTGGTGCTTCCCGAGGACATGCTGACGAAGCCGATCTCCGCGCCCGTCATCACGCCCGCACGCCCGGCCGAGGCCGCGCCCACGCCGGCCGCGCTGGCCGAGCTGCGCGAGCGCCTGAGCGCTGCAAGCAAGCCGCTGGTCATCGCTGGCGGCGGTGGCTGGACCACCGAGGCCACGGCCGCGCTGCAGCATTTCGCCGAGGCCTGGCAGCTGCCGGTCGGCTGTGCGTTCCGCTTCCAGGACCTGTTCGACAACGCCCACCCGAACTATGCGGGCGACGTGGGCATAGGCATCAATCCCAAGCTGGCCGCGCGGGTGAAGGAAGCCGACCTCATCCTCGCCATCGGCCCGCGCCTGGGCGAGATGACGACCGGCGGCTACACGCTGCTGCAGGCGCCGCGCCCGGCGCAGCAGCTCATCCACATCCACGCCGGTGCCGAGGAACTGGGCCGCGTCTACACGGCCGAACTGCTGATCAACGCCAGCATGAGCCAGGCCGCACCCGCGCTGGCGCTGCTGACGCCGCCGGCCACCATCGCCTGGCGCGACTGGACCGTGGCCGCGAATGCCGACTACCGGGCCAACCTGCAGCCCACGCCGGTCGCGCCGCTGGACATGGCCGAGGTCATCCGCCTCATCGACGCCAAGCTGCCAGAAGGCACGATCTTCACGAACGGCGCCGGCAACTACAGCGGCTGGTTGCACCGCTTCCACCGCTACACGGGCCTGCACCGCTTCGGCAAGACGCAGCTGGCGCCGACGTCCGGTGCGATGGGCTATGGCGTGCCCGCGGCCGTCGCCGCGGCGCTGCTGCAGGACGAGCGCTGGGCCGTCAACATCGCCGGCGACGGCGACTTCCTGATGACCGGCCAGGAACTGGCCACGGCCACGGGCTACGGCGCGAAGAAGCTGCTGGTGGTCGTCGTCGACAACGGCACCTACGGCACCATCCGCATGCATCAGGAGCGCGAGTACCCGGGCCGCGTGTCGGGCAGCGACCTGTTCAACCCCGACTTCGCCAAGCTGGCCGAGGCCTTCGGCTTCGCGGCGTTCTACGCGGAGAACACCGAGCAGGTCGGTTCCGCGCTGGATGGGGCAATAGCCGCGGGCAAGCCGGCGCTGCTGCATCTGCGGCTGTCCAGCGACGTGTCCACGTCGCGGTCCACGCTGAGCGCGATCCGCGACGCCGCGCGCGAGCGTCTGGGCCAGTGAGACTGCCGCCCCGGGGCCAGGCCCTGGGGCACAATGACCCTCACCATGCCACGCCCGCTCCAACTGCAGCGCCTCACGCCCGTCGCCGACACGGTGGCAGGCCTGCGTGCGGCCGTGGCCATCCAGCGCCCGGTCGCAGATTCCTGAGCCCGGCGATCCCCTTCCTCCCTACACATAGCGCACCCTCGATCGCCGGGCCCACACCCAGCGCGATGCCGTGCCGCCGCAGCCTTCCCATCGTTGGCGGCGCGGCCCTGACCGAGGTGAAGCCATGTCTTTCCCATCCCATGTGCCGGGCGCCGAGCGCCTGCTGAGCGAGCTCGACCACCTGCGCCTGAGCCGGCTGACGGACGCCAGCCGGCCGCTGCAAGACCTGCTGGACGCAGCCGACCTGCTGCCGTCGCGGCAACTGCCGGCCGATGTCGTCTCCATGAACTCCGAGATCGAGGTGCTGGGCCCGCGGCCCGGCCAGCAGCAGCGGCTGACGCTGTGCTACCCGGGCGATGCCAGCCCCGAGCAGGGTCGCATCTCCGTGCTGTCGCCCGTGGGCCTGAGCCTGCTGGGGCGGGCCGTGGGCGATCAGGTCAGCTGGCAGGCCGGCCACGGAGCGGCCGGCAGCCTGCGGATCCAGGCGCTGCCCTACCAGCCCGAAGCCAGCGGCGACTTCAGCCGCTGAATCCCGTCATTCCACGCACGTTCTGCCGCGGCGACGCCGCCTGGCAGGCCGCGCATCGCCTGGAGATTGCCTTCATGTCCCCCGCCATCCTTCTCGTCACCGATTTCTCCCATGCCGCCGACCTGGCCGCGCAGCGCGCCGTGCTGCTGGCCCGCCAGCGCGGCTGTGAGCTGATCCTGGCCCATCTGGCCGGCAGCGGCCCGCCCGATGTGGCCGAGCGTTTGCCGCGCTACGCGGTCATGCTGGCGCGCCGCCACCGGCTGCCGCTGCGGCTGCTGGGCTCGCTGGACCTGGCTGGGCTGCGCGAAGCCGCCGCGGCCCAGGCCGGCCTGCTGGTGATGGGCTGGCCGCCGCCCGCTGCGTGCCGCTGGCCCTGGTCATCCGGTGTGTTTGCGCTGCGGCTGTTGTGGCGCTTGCGCTGCCCGCTGCTGGTGGTGCGGACGCCGGCCCCACAGGCCTATGCCCGGCTGCTGGTCGCGCTGGGCCCGGCGCCGGCGCCGGCCACCGCCTTGCTGCGCGCGGCGGCCGAACTGGCGCCCGACGCCGAGCTGGAGTTGTTCCACGTCATCGACACCCGCCAGGAAACCCATGTGCGCGCCGCCGAGGCCTCGGCGCGGTCGCTGCGCGAGTACCGCGATGCGCTCGACGCGCATGGCCATCGCCACCTGCGCCGGCTCAGCGATGCGCTGGATGCGCGCCGCAACCGCCTGATGTACACGCTGGGCCGGGGCGATCCGGCGCGGCAGATCCTCGTGCAACAGGACTACGGGCGCGCGGAGCTGGTGGTGACCGGGCGAGGGCAGCGGCCGGCCTGGCTGGAACTGCTGCTGGGCAGCACCGCGGCGCGGCTGCTGCAGCACATGCGTTGCGACCTGCTGGTGTGGCCCGAGTGGCCCGGACCGGCGGCCCTGCCAGAATGCGGCGCATGCAAGAAGTCGACTTGGAACTCCGCGGTGACTACATCGAGCTGGACAAGCTGTTGAAGGCCACCGGCCTGGCCGACAGCGGTGGCCAGGCGCGTGCCTTCATCACCGCCGGCGAGGTGCGCGTGGACGGCCAGGTCGAGCTGCGCAAGACCGCCAAAATGCGGGCCGGCCAGGTCGTCGAGTTCGGCGGCCAGCGGGTGCGCGTCGTCGCAGCCGGCTGACAACCAGCGCTGTCCTCCGGGCAGACCCGCCCCGCATTCGCGGGTCTTCAGGGAATGCCCGGCGTTGACCCAGGGATGGGAAAACGAAACACTGTTCCAACTGCTCGCCGAGCCGAGGCCACGCACCGGACACCGCCGGGTGACCGGGGTCTCGACGGACGATGCAGTGCGGTGCGCCTGCTGCGCCCGCTCTCCCTCTGATGCCCACGCGAGCCGGTGCCGCGCGGGTGTCACACCCCTCACGGCCTGCCGCCGATCCCACCGCTCCCTGATGACCGCTTAGCGATGCCAAGCGCCTGACCCCTGACGGGCCGGGTGCCGGGCGGACTCGTGCCTGCCGCGCTGCGGTGGCAGGGAGCGGCACGCACAACAAACAAATTCGCGCGCCGCCCAGGCGCGCCCAGGAGACATGCCATGACCTCACGCAAGCCCACGCGCGGCCTGCTGGCTTCGTCCATCTCGCTCGGCCTGCTGGCCGCCTGCGGTGGCGGCCAGAACGGGACGCCCGGTTTCGCCACGCCCCAGCAGTCCAGCGACCAGGCCACGGCCGCCCGCCTGGATGCCGCGAGCAGCGACAGCGCCACCAGCCGCACGCTGGCCGCGCGCGACCCGCGCCCCATCGCGCCGGCGCCCGTGCCCGTCATCGACGCCGTCAGCCTGACCGACACGAGCGCGCCGCTGCTGTTCGACATCGGCACGCGCACCTATGCCGCACCCACCACCATCAGCGGCCTGCACAACCCCAGCAACTACCGCGCGGCGCCGCGCCTGCCGGCCTGGCAGTTCGCCACCAGCGATCCCACCAACGGCGTGCTGACCTTCGAGCGCGAGACCGCACCGGACATCGGCTGGCATGGCCAGTCGCGCAAGGGCAAGGTGCTGGTCACCGGCGGTTCGTCGGCCCGGGCCGACCGCGTCTACACGGTGTTCAACAAGGAGCAGCTGCTGGCCGCGCTGCGCGAGGGCAAGAACGAGCCCAAGATCATCCGCATCGTGGGCCACATCGACTTCCGCTGGCGCGACAACAACACGGTGTTCGAGGAGTACACGGGCTTCCTGGACCAGAAGAACGGCGGCAGCTTCTCCATCCCTTCCAACACGACGCTGGTGGGTATCAACGACAGCAATGGCCGCCCGGCGCGCATCACCGGCACGCAGATCCTCATCGGCATCGAGGCCGCGCAGGCCGCCGGCGGCAGCCCCGAGGACGACTTCAAGAAATGGGTCGCCGCGGGCAAGGACCCTGAAGCGTTCCCGACCTGGACGCGCAACATCATCCTGCGCAACCTCGCGCTGGACACGCCCTGGGACGTCAACCCCGAGGACAGCGGCAATGCCTACATGGACGGCATCGCGATCACGCGCGGCCAGCAGATCTGGATCGACCACGTGACCATCAGCGACGGCGACACGCCCGACTCGCTGGCCAGCGACACCCGCCACGACGGCGCGCTGGACATCATCCGCGGCAGCGACTACGTGACGGTTTCCCACAGCGTGTTCACCAAGCACCACAAGACCACGCTGGTCGGCAACGGCGATTCCGGCCGCGCGTGGAGCGACGCGGGCCGCCTGCACGTGACCATGACCGGCAACTGGTGGGACCACCCCTACAGCCGCCTGCCGCTGGTGCGCTTCGGCCAGCTGCATCTGTACAACAACCTCGTCAGCGGCAGCACGACGACGGATGACGCCGACAAGAAGTTCGCCTCGGGCCTGGACGTGCGCTACCAGTCCGACGTGATCTCGGAGAACAACTTCTACGAGTTCACGGGCCTCAAGCCCAGGGAGGTCTGCGGCAAGCTGGCCGGCGGCAAAGATGCGATCAGCTTCCGCAGCTCGGGCCACCGCTTCATCAGCGACAAGGGCGACGACGGCAAGCCCATGACGGGCGTCATCGACGTGCAGCTGCAGGGCTGCGAGGGCCTGCCCGTGAAGCAGAACTGGGTGCCGCCCTATGCCTACACGCTGCGCACGGCCGACGCCACGCGCGCCGCCGTGCAGCAGTCGGCCGGTGCCGGCCGCCTGGGCCTGTACGCGGTGGCCGGGCCGGTGCCGGCGCCGCTGCCCAGCTCGCCGGCGCCCAGCCCGGCCCCGACGCCTCCGGCACCGGCTCCCACGCCGACGCCGCCGCCACCGCCGCCTGCCCCCGCACCCACGCCCAACCCGCCGCCGCTGATCCCTGGCACGGCCTGCACGGTCACGCTGCCCTGCAGCACCGGCAGCGGCGAGCAGGTGATGAGCCCGCTGGTGACGGCCGTCGTGCCGGCCGCCAGCTATGTGCAGGAGACCGGCACCTACACCTTGTCGGGCGCCGGCTCGGTGGCCTCGGGCACGTCGTACTCGTTCAGCACCAAGTACACGGCGCTGGTCGGCGACTTCACGTTCACGGCCCGCATCGCCAGCCAGGGCGGCACGGGCTCGGGCGGGCGTGCCGGCGTCGTCGCGATGGAGGGGCTGACGGGCACGCCGGCCTATGCCTGGACGGCGCGCTACGCGTCCACCGGCGAGATCCGCGCGGCGGTCAATGCGAACAACAAGTCCAACCTGACCGGCTTCGACAGCTCGACGCCGCCCGTCTGGGTGCGAATCCGGCGCGTGGGCACCTCGGTCTACCAGGCGGCCTCGACGGACGGCGTGACCTGGTCCGAGAAGACGCCCGCCAACCTGGTGTCGTCGGCCTCGACGCTGTACGTGGGCCTGGCGCTCTCGTCGGGCAGCAACAGCACGGTCGTCACGGCCAAGTTCGACAACGTCACGATCGTCGGCGGCGGTCGCTGATCCTGAGGAGCAGTTCCATGAAGAAGTTCAACATCACCACGCTGGCCGCCACGCTGGCACTCGCCCTCGGCGCCACGACCGCCCAGGCCGCGGCCACCAGCGAAGTCGCCTACGGCTCGCTGGCGGGTTCGGCCATCACGTTTTCGGAGCTGGCTGTCGGCCCCATCACGGGCGTGCTGACCAGCGGCGACGTGCAGTTTGGCAAGCTGTTCGACGGCCAGGAGCTGGCCATCACCAAGGTGCCGGTGCCGGGCGAGGTCGAGCAGGAATGGTTCGACGACCTCAGCTTCGGCGGCCCCGCCGCGGGCCTGTCGCTGCTGGCCGGCGCGGCCGGCGCCAACCTGGGCGCCTACGACTATGGCGACGCCCACGGCACCGCGCTGTTCGGTGTCGGCCCGCAGGCCAGCTATGCCGACGGCCTGGGCGCGATCTCGGCGCGCTTCGCCGCACCCGTGTCGGCGCTGGGCTTCCAGCTGCGCGACGCCGACGGCGGCGCGATCACGCTGCGCCTGTACCGCCTGGACGGCAGCCTGATCCAGAACGTGGACCTGAGCGGCCGCACCGACAGCTTTGTCGCGTTCGCCCGCACGGGCGGCGCGGCTGACATCGCGGGCTTCTCGCTGACCAACCGCGACAGCTACTACGGCGTGTCCATCGACAACCTGGTGCTGTCCGCCGCGGCGCCCGTGCCCGAACCCGCCGCGGCGCTGCTGCTGCTGCCCGGCCTGCTGACGGTGGGCCTGGTGGCCCGCCGCCGTTCCCGCAACAACCACTGAGGAGACAACCCCATGAAGCGCATCCTGACCACCGCCGCCCTCGCGGCCGCCGCATTCACCGCCCAGGCCGCCGGCACCACGCTGACAAACGGCGACTTCGCGTTCACCGGCGTGAACGGCAACACCACGCTGGGCGGCTGGTCCTTCGTGACCTTCGTCGATCTCGCCGCCGGCACGACGATCTATTTCACCGACACCAATGTGCGCCAGACGCCCGACAGCGCCGGCGTCTTCAATGCCGCCGAGACCTTCTGGTCCTGGACTGCCAGCAGCGCCGTCGCGGCGGGCACCTCGGTCGCGCTGCTGGGCACCGGCACGAGCGGCCAGTACGGCGCCAAGTCCGGTGCGGCGGGCGGCGTGGCCAATGGCACGGTCACCAACCACAACGGTGCCGTCTCCAACATCTCCAGTGGTGGCGACATCCTCTACGCCTTCCAGGCTGCGTCGTACGCGATCAACTACCAGCCATCCGCGATTACCTTCCTGGGCGCCATCTCCAACCGCGGCAGCTACACCAGTTCGGACAACCCGCTGGCGGCCACGGGCCTGTCAGGCATCCAGGTGCGCGAGTACAAGGTCGGCAGCGATGCGACGCGCTACACGCAGTTCACGGCTCAGGTCACCACCGGCGACACACCGTATGCGTCCATGGCCGAACTGCAGTCCGCTCTGGCCGTCAACGCGAACTGGACGACCATCACCGCTTCCAACACTACGCCCATCGTCTCCGACGTGCTGGCGGTCGCCGCGCCGGTGCCCGAGCCGAGCAGCTACGCGCTGATGCTGGCCGGGCTGGCTGCGGTGGGCGGTCTCGCACGTCGCCGCGGTCTGCGCCGCGGAAGCGGCACCTGAGACGCAAGAGAGACGCCGGGCGGCGACACTGCCGGCCATGCTGAAACTGCTTGGCGTTCCCGCCTGGCAGGCCGGCGCGGAGGGCGAGCACCACCTGCCCGCCAGCCTGCCGGCCTGTCTGCTGATCCATCTCGCCTGCCTGGGCCGCTGGGTCGACCGTGAGCAGCTGGCCGCGCTGTTCTGGCCCGAGGCCGACGCGGCCCAGGCCCGCCACCACCTGCGCATCAACCTGCACCGGCTGCGCCAGTTGCTGGAGCGGCTGGGCGTGCCGCAAGCGCTGGAGGCCGAGCGCAGCCGCGTGAGGCTGACGCTGCCCACCGACGTGGCGCAGTTGAAGGCCGGTGAACTGGAGGACGCTGCGCCGCAGGACTGGCTGCAGGGCTTTCGCATTGCCGGCTTCGACGCCTTCTGGGACTGGGCCGAGGCCTTCATCGCGCCGCTGCGTGAAGGCGGCGATGGGCCGCCTCCCACCAGCCTGCCTGGCCGTGCCGAGCTGCTGGCCCGGCTGCGCGCCGATGCGCTGCCGGCCGTCGTGCTGCTGGGCGAGGCCGGCATGGGCAAGTCCAGCGTGCTGAACGCGGCCTTTGCCGGAGCGCCGCTGCTGCAGGGCCGCGAAGGCCTGACGCAGATGCCGTACCGGCCGGTCGTCGAGCTGCTGCTGGCGCGTCTGGACCTGCTGCGCGCATTGCTGCGCCAGCCCGAGCGCGGCCTGGCCGCCTACCGGCTGGACCTGGCGCGCTTGGTGCCCGAGCTGGCACCCGACGAGCCGCTGCCGCCGCTCGATGCGCTGAGCGCGCGCTCGCGGCTGCAGGAGGGGCTGGCCCGCGTGCTGGAGGCGCTGGGCCCGCTGCTGCTGGTGGACGACCTGCAATGGGTGGACGCCGCCACGCTGGAGCTGCTGGCGTTGCTGGGCCACCGCGGACGAACACGCTGGCGTGGCGCCGCGCGTGGCGAGGAGCTGCCGCCCGAGCACCAGCGCTGGCTGGCCCGCCAGCAGGACGGCCAGCGCCTGCGCAGCCTGCCGCTGCAGGGGCTGTCGCTGGACACGGTCGGGCAGTTGCTGCGCGATGCCGGACAAGACACGGCCGACGCGCCCGCGCTGCTGCAGGCCAGCCGTGGCAACCCCTTCATGCTGGGCGAGCTGCTGCGGGCGCGGGCCGAGGGCGTCGCGCTGCCGCCGCGCGTGCGCGAGCTGCTGCTGCGGCGCTGGCGCGCGCTGGGGCCGGCGGCGGCCAGTCTGGTGGGGGCAGCGGCCGTGCTGGCCCGGCCGATGCCGTTGGCGGTGCTGGGCCATGTGGCGGCCGTGGCCGACGCCCAGCTGCTGCCGGCGGCGCGTGAGGCCCTGGATGCCGCGCTGCTGCGCGACGATGCACAGGGCGGCCTGCAGTGCCGGCACGACCTGGTACGCGACGCCGTGCTGTCGCAACTGCCCGCGTTTGAAGCCCAGGCCTTGCGCCGCCGCGCGGCCCTGGCGCTGGGCGCGCGGCCCGAGGGCGCGGCCGAGCCCTTGGCCGTGGCCGCGCTGTGGGACACCGCCGGCGAGGCGCAGACCGCGCTGGCCTGGCTGCACCGCGGTGCGGCGCAGCAGAAGCTGCGCGGCCGCTACGACGAGGCGCAGACGCTGTGGCAGCGCATCGCGGCCGAGTCGCGCGAGCCCGCCCTGGCGTTGCAGGCGCGGCTGAGTCTCGCCGAATGCGCGCTGCTGCACGACCTGCCCGCCGGCCGCGCCGCCCTGCAGCAGGTGCTGGAGCTGGCCGGCGCCGTGGCCGATCCGGCGCAGCGCGAGCACATCGAGGGCCAGGCCTTGTCCGGGCTGGTCGACAACGCGGTGTTCTCGGGCGACCTGACCCAGGCCGCCGCGCTGGCCGAGCGGCTGCGGCCGCTGTTGCCGCGACTGCCGCTGGCCGAGCGCTGCAGCGCCTGCGAGGTGCTCATCGAGCTGGCCATGCGCGAGCCCGACATCCCGGCGGCGTGGGCGCTGCTGGCGCAGCTGCGCCAGTTGGCGCCGCAGCGGCCGTCGCTGCTGAGCTACGAGGGCCAGATCCACTGGTTCGGCGGCCAGGTCGGCGCCGCGCGCGACGCCTTCGAGCTGCTGCTGCAGCGCCATCCCGACTACTGCCGCGGACTGACCATCGAAAGCGATCTGGGCGTCATGCTGCAGGCGCTGGGCGACCTGCCGCGCGCCGAGGCAATGGCGCGGCGCAGCCTGGAAAGCTGGCGCGGCGTCGCGCATACCGAGACGCTGTCACTGTTGATGCTGGGCCTGACGCTGACCAGCGCCGGCCGCTACGGCGAGGCGCGCGGCGTGCTTGACCGCGCGCTGGTGCTGGGCCGGGAGCAGGGCTCGGCACTGTTCGAGGCCGAGGCGTTGACGCGGCGCGCGCGGCTGTACTGGCAGAGCGGCTGCATCGAGCTGGCCGAGGCCGACCTCGCCGTGGCCGAGCCACTGCTGGCCGACAGCCGCGATCCGCTGCGCGTGTCGCAGCTGTGCTGGGTGCGCGGCCTGTTGCGCGAAGCCCGCGGCCTGGCTGCGGACCCCGCGCTGGCCGAGCGCGTGCGGAGCTTGAGCCAGCGCAGCCAGCATCCGTTGCTGCACATCCGGCTGGCGCGACTGGATGGGCTGGGCGGCGATGCCGGCGCGGCGGCGCGTCAGGTGGCGATGGCCCGTGAAGCTGGGCTCTTGGAGCCTTTGGCCGAAGGCCTTCTGCTGCAGGCCCGCGGCCTGCCCGTCAACGAGGCGAGGCCGCTGCTGCTGGAGGCGGCGGAAATCGCCCAGCGCCTGGGCTTTGCAGAGTTGCTGGGCCAGGCCGACCGCGCGCTCAGCGCAGCAGCGTCAGCAGCTGTTCTAACCCGCCTTCGTTGATCGCCACGCGCGCCTGCTCGCGCACTTTGGGCTTGGCGTGGTAGGCCACTGACAGGCCGGCCGCGCCCATCATGGGCAGGTCGTTGGCGCCGTCGCCGACGGCGATGGATTGGTCAGGTGTGCAGCCGATCGCTTCGCAGCAGGCCAGCAGCATCAGCCGCTTTTGCTCGCCGTCGCAGATGTCGCCCCAGTCCTGCATGAGGACGCGGCCGGTGAGGGCGCCGCCTTCGATCTCCAGCTCGTTGCTGCGCACGAAGTCCATGCCCAGCTCGGCGGCGACAAACCGCGTGAAGAACGTGAAGCCGCCGGAGACCAGCACCAGCTTCAGGCCGGCGGCCTTCAGCGCCGCGCACAGCTCGCGGGCACCGGGGTTGAACGTGAGGCGCTCGGCCAGCACGCGGTCAAGCACCGTGGCCGGCACGCCGGCCAGGATGGCCAGCCGGCGGCGCAGGCTGTCGCGGAAGTCGGTGATCTCGCCTCGCATCGCGGCCTCGGTGATGGCGGCGACTTCTTCACCCTTGCCAGCCAGCGCGGCGATCTCGTCGATGCACTCGATGCTGATCAGCGTCGAGTCCATGTCGAACGCGGCCAGCTTGAAGTGGGACAGCGGGGGCAGGGCGGGGCCGTCGCGCAGGACGAGGCCGTCTGGAAGGGAAGCAGTCACGGGATCGGGAGTCAGGGCCGGTGGAGGCCCTGATTATCCCGTTGCAGCTCTCAGCGGCGGCGCCGCCGCCGGGCCGCCAGCAAGGCCAGGCCGCCCAGCAGCAGCGCGGCACTGGCGGGCTCGGGCACCGGCGCGGTCTGCAGGCTCAGCTCGAAGAAGGCCTCGCTGCCGACCGACAGATCGCGCATGTCCACCTGCACGCCGTGCGACGTGAACGTCAGGCGAGATGCGGTCAGCCCGGCGATGTTGGTGGCGAGGTCCACGCCGGTGATGGCCACGTCGCCGCCGTACAGCGACTGGAAGCTGAAGCGGTTGACGGGCGTGTCGGTGAAGTCGGTGCCCGCACCGACGTAGAAGTAGCGGATGCTGTTGTCGCCGATGTCCACGGTCTGCGCCGGCACCGTCAGCGCGCTGCACAGCTGCGCGGTGCCAGGGCAGCTCAGCTCGGCGCCGGCACCGACGAGCACGCTGTCCAGCGTGCTCAGCGAGTCCAGGTGGTAGTTCACGCTCACCGTCGTGCCCAGCAAGCCGGCGGCGCTGGCGAACGTGGGCAGCAGGGTGGCGGCGAAAGCCAGCTTCTTCATCGCGGGTCTCCGGTCGGCAGGTGGCGCAGTCTAGGAAGGCGCCGAACGATGCGCAGTCCCTAGCTTTCCTTCACCGGCTGACCCAGCAGACGCAGCACCTCGCGCACCGCCTGCGCGCGGTCCTGCGGGCTGGACAGCGCCTTCTCCACGCGCAACTTCTCGTTGCCGACCAGCTTGATGTTGCGGTTCTTCTGCACCAGCTCGATGACACGCATGGGGTCTATGGGCGGGTTGGGGCGGAAGTTGATGTTGATGATGCTGGGCGCGGCGTCGACCTTGATGACGCCGTAGGGCTTGGCCAGCACGCGCAGGCGGTGCAGGTCGAACAGGTTCTGGCCCTGCGCAGGCAGCTTGCCGAAGCGGTCGGTGATCTCCTCCAGCATGGTGTCGATCTGCTCGGACTTCTCGGCCGTGGCCAGGCGCTTGTAGAGACTCAGGCGCACCTGCACGTCGCCGCAGTAGGCGTCGGGCAGCAGCGCGGGGGCATGCAGGTTGATCTCGGTGTTGGTGGAGAACGCGCCGGTTGGCGACAGCAGGTCGGGCTCGCGGCCGCTCTTCAGCGCGCGCACGGCTTCGCTGAGCATGTCGTTGTAGAGCTGGAAGCCCACCTCCATCATGTTGCCGCTCTGGTTGTCGCCCAGCACCTCGCCGGCGCCGCGGATCTCCAGGTCGTGCATCGCGAGGTAGAAGCCGGAGCCCAGTTCCTCCATCGCCTGAATGGCGTCCAGCCGCTGCGTGGCCTGTTTCGTCAGACCTTGCAGGTCGGGCACCATCAGGTACGCATAGGCCTGGTGGTGGGACCGGCCCACGCGGCCGCGCAGCTGGTGCAGCTGCGCCAGGCCGAACTTGTCGGCGCGGGCAATGATGATGGTGTTGGCGCTCGGCACGTCGATGCCGGTCTCGATGATGGTGGAGCACAGCAGCAGGTTGTGCTTGCCGGCCACGAACTCGCGCATGACACGCTCCAGCTCGCGCTCGGGCATCTGTCCGTGGGCGATGACGATGCGCGCCTCGGGTACCAGCTCCTCCAGCTTCTGGCGCCGGTTCTCTATGGTCTCGACCTCGTTGTGCAGGAAGTAGACCTGCCCGCCGCGCTTCAGCTCGCGCAGCACGGCCTCGCGGATGGTGCCGCTGCTCTCGGCGCGGACGAAGGTCTTGATGGCCAGGCGGCGCTGCGGCGCGGTGGCGATGACCGACAGGTCGCGCAGCCCCTCCAGCGCCATGCCGAGCGTGCGGGGAATGGGCGTGGCGGTCAGCGTCAGCACGTCCACCTCGGCGCGCATGGCCTTCATCGCCTCCTTGTGGCGCACACCGAAGCGGTGTTCCTCGTCGATGACGAGCAGGCCCAGGCGGTTGAACTTGACCTCGGCGGACAGCAGCTTGTGCGTGCCGACGACGATGTCGATGGTGCCGTCGGCAATGCCTTCCATCGCCGCCTTGATCTCCTTGGCGGAGCGGAAGCGGCTCATCTCGGCCACCTTCACCGGCCAGGCGCCGAAGCGGTCGGCGATGTTCTGGTAGTGCTGTTCGGCCAGCAGCGTGGTGGGCGCCAGGATGGCGACCTGCTTGCCGCCCATGACGGCGACGAAGGCCGCGCGCAGCGCCACTTCGGTCTTGCCGAAGCCCACGTCGCCGCAGACCAGGCGGTCCATGGGCTTGGGGCTGATCATGTCCTGGATGACCGCGTGGATGGCGGCGCGCTGGTCGGGCGTTTCCTCGAAGCCGAAGCTCGCGGCGAAGGCCTCGTAGTCGTGACCCGAGTAGCGGAATGCATGGCCTTCGCGCGCGGCGCGGCGGGCGTAGAGGTTCAGCAGCTCGGCGGCCGTGTCGCGCACCTGCTCGGCGGCCTTGCGCTTGGCCTTTTCCCACTGGCCCGAGCCCAGCTTGTGCAGCGGCGCTTCCTCCGGGCTGACGCCGGTGTAGCGGCCGATCAGGTGCAACTGCGCGACGGGCACGTACAGCGTCGCCTTGTCGGCGTACTCCAGGTGCAGGAACTCGCTCTTCTGGCCGTCGCCGACGTCGATGTTGACGAGGCCGCAGTAGCGCCCGATGCCGTGGTTGATGTGCACGACCGGGTCGCCCACCTTCAGTTCGGACAGGTCCTTGATCAGCGCGTTGACGTCGCTGACCTGCTCCTGCTTGCGGCGCCGGCGCGTGGTGGGCGTCGTCGCGAACAGCTCGGTCTCGGTGATGAGCTGGACCGGCCGCTCCGCATCGACCCAGAAGAAGCCGGCAGCCAGCGGCGCGGCCGTGATGGCGTACTTCTCGTCGCCTTCCCAGAACTCTGCCAGGCTTGAAACAGACGGCGTGTCGATCTTGTGGTCGCGCAGCTGCTCCAGCAGGCTTTCGCGCCGGCCTTCGCTTTCGGCCAGCAGCAGCACACGGTGTGGCGTGGCCTTCAGGTGGGCTTCCAGCCGCGCCAGCGGTTCCTGCGCGCCGCGCTCCACGCTGACGTCCGGCAGCGGGCGGGCGAAGTCCACCGGCTCATGGCCGCGCATGGCCAGCACCGCATGCGGCTTGGTCAGGCCGAAGAAGTCCTCGCTGGTCAGGAAGATCTCGGCCGGCGGCAGGATGGGCCGCTCTGGGTCGTGCTGCAGGAAGCGGTGGCGCTCCTTGGTGTCGGTCCAGAAGCGCTGGATGGCCTCGTCCACCTCGCCGTGCAGCACCAGCGCGGCGGTGTCGCCCAGATAGTCGAACACGGAGGCCGTCTGCTCGAAGAACACCGGCAGGTAGTACTCGATGCCGCCCGACGCGACGCCCTCGCCGATGTCGCGGTAGATGCGCGCCTTGGTCGGGTCGCCGTCCATCTTCTCGCGCCAGCGGTTGCGGAAGGCCTTGCGCGCCGCCTCGTCCATCGGGAACTCGCGGCCGGGCAGCAGGCGAACGTCGGGCACGGGGTAGAGGCTGCGCTGGCTGTCGGGGTCGAAGGTGCGGATGGAGTCGACCTCGTCGCCGAACAGGTCCACGCGGTAAGGCACGGCCGAGCCCATCGGGAACAGGTCGATCAGCCCGCCGCGCACGGCGTACTCGCCGGGCTGCACGACCTGGCTGACGTTGTTGTAGCCGGCCAGCGTCAGCTGCGCGCGCAGCGAGGCCTCGTCCAGTCGCTGCTTCTGCTTGAAGTTGAACGTCGTCGCGGCCAGGAAGCTGGGCGGCGCGAGCCGCACGAGGGCCGTCGATGCCGGCATCAGCACGACGTCGATGCTCTTGGTCTTCTTGGCCTGCAGCAGCTCCCACAACGTGGCCAGGCGTTCGGAGATCAGGTCCTGGTGCGGGCTGAAGCTGTCGTAGGGCAGCGTCTCCCAGTCGGGGAACACGGCCACCTTCAGCTCGGGCGCGAAGAACTTCAGCTCGTCTTCCAGCCGCTGCGTGTCACCGGGCTCGGCCGTGAAGATGGCGGCCATGCGACCCGCGTCGCGCTGCTGCTGCACAAAGCGGGCGAGCAGCAGGGCATCGGCGGAGCCCAAGGGGCGGGCGTGGGTGAACTTCTTGCCCGGTTGGATCACCGGCAGCGAGGACAACGTCATACGGACCTACAAACGACAACAGCCCCGAAGCGGGGCTTGGCGGGATTCTAGGGAGCCCTGCCTGCCCCTGCCTTTTGGCCTGGTGACAACGGCATGGCAGCATCGCGCCTCTTCCTACCGGAGATTCCATGCGCCGTCGTCACGCCCTGAGCCTGCTGGCCACCAGCCTTGCCCTCAGCCTTCCTGCCTTTGCCGCTTCTTCTGAGAGCCAACGCTTCCATCAATGGCTGGATGCCGAATGGGAGCTGGTGCTGCAGCGCCAGCCCGTGCTGGCCACGTCGCTGGGCGACCCGCGCTACAACGACCGCCTTGTCGACACCACCACGGCCGCCTACCGCGCCCAGGCCAAGCGCGACCTGCAAGGCCAGCTGAAGGCGCTGGCCGGTTTCGACAAGGCCAAGCTGGAGCCCAAGGACCGCGTGTCGTACGCGATGCTGAAGCTGGATCTGGAGCAGAACCTCGCGGCCGAGCGCTTCCCCGAGTGGATGCAGCCCATCAGCCAGATCGGCGGCATGCCCAGCTTCCTGGCGCAGATGGGCACGGGCCAGTCCATCCAGCCGTTCAAGACCACCAAGGACTACGACGACTGGCTCAAGCGCCTCGCGCTGGCCGTGCCCATCTTCGACGGCAGCATCGCCAACATGCGCTACGGCCTGAAGGCCGGCGTGACCCAGCCCCGCGCCGTGATGGACAAAGTGCTGCCGCAGCTGACCGCGCTGGCCGTCACCGACCCCGAGCAAAGCCTGTTCTGGGGCCCGATCAAGAACTTCCCCGACGCCGTGCCGGCCGCCGACCGCGAGCGCATCACCGCCGCGATGCGTGAGCTGCTGTCTTCGAAGGTGCTGCCCGCCTACGCCCGCCTGCTGGCCTTCGTTCGCGACGAGTACACGCCCAAGGCGCGCACCAGCACGGCCTGGTCGGCGCTGCCGGACGGCAAGGCCTGGTACGCGCACCGCGTGCGCCAGTCCACGACCGTGGCGTTGTCGGCCGACGAAATCCACGCCATCGGCCTGAAGGAGGTCGCGCGCATCCTGGGCGAGATGGAGGGCGTGCGCAGGCAGGTGGGCTTCCAGGGCGACCTGAAGGCCTTCTTCAAGCACCTGCAGGACGACCCCAAGTACTACTTCACCAAGCCCGAGGACCTGCTGGCCGGCTACCGCGACCTGCAGAAGAAGATCAACAGCCTGACGCCCAAGCTGTTCGACATCTCGCCCAAGGCCGACTACGAGGTGCGCGAGGTCGAGGCCTTCCGCGCCGAGAGCGCGGCGGGCGCCTCGTACCAGAGCCCGTCCACCGACGGCTCGCGCCCCGGCGTGTTCTACGTGAACACCTTCAACCTGAAGGCCCAGCCCATCTTCGGCATGGAGACGCTGTCGCTGCACGAGGCGTCACCGGGCCATCACTTCCAGGTCGCCATCGCGCAGGAAGACCAGAACCTGCCCAAGTTCCGCCGCTACGGCAGCTTCTACGTGGCCTATGTGGAAGGCTGGGCGCTGTACGCCGAGAGCCTGGGCAAGGAGCTGGGCCTGTTCACCGACCCCTACCAGTGGTATGGGCGCCTGTCGGATGAGCAACTGCGTGCGATGCGGCTGGTGGTGGACACCGGCCTGCACCACAAGGGCTGGACCCGCGAGCAGGCCATCAAGTACATGCTGGACAACTCGTCCATGGCCGAGAGCGATGTCATCTCCGAGGTCGAGCGCTACATCGTCTGGCCCGGCCAGGCGCTGGGCTACAAGATCGGGCAGCTGGAGATCACCAAGCTGCGCGCTGAGGCCGAAAAGGCGCTGGGCAGCAAGTTCGACATCAAGGGCTTCCACCGCGTCGTGCTGACGGCGGGGCAGGTGCCCATGCCCGTGCTGCGCGAGCTGGTCATGGAGTGGGTCGCCCAGCGCAGGCGTTGACGCCTCTAGGTCGCCTGTCCTACGATGCTAGGACAGATGACCTAGGAGTCGCGCATGCCGCGCAGCAAAGCCGCCTCGGTGCCCGCACCCGAAGCCACCACGCGGGATCACATCGTCGAAGTGGCCGACGCGCTGTTCTACCAGCGCGGCTTCGACCGCACGTCGTTTGCCGACATCGCCGCGCAGGTGCAGATCTCGCGCGGCAACTTCTATTACCACTTCAAGAGCAAGGACGACATCCTTGCGGCCGTCATCGAGCGGCGCGCTGCGGGTACGCAGGCGATGCTGGAAGCCTGGGCCGGCGAGTCCGATGAGCCGCTGGAGCGTCTGCGCTGCTTCGCGCGGATGCTGATCGTCAACCGCAAGGACATCCAGCGCTACGGCTGCCCGGTGGGCAGTCTGTGCACCGAACTGGCCAAGCTGGAGCACCCGGCGCAAGGGCAGGCCGGCATGATCTTCGGCCAGTTCCGCGACTGGCTGCGCGAGCAGTTCGAGGCGCTGGGCCATGCAGACGACGCCCACGCGCTGGCGCTGCACCTGCTGTCGCGCAGCCAGGGCGTCGCCACGCTGGCCAATGCGTTCCGTGACGAAGCCTTCATCCGCCACGAGGTGGCGCTCATCGACGCCTGGCTGGCGTCGCTCGTACCACCCGCGCGCGCGCGTCGGCGCGCATCTTGACCTGGAGTCCGCATGTACATCGTCTTCCTTCGATTCGGCGCCCAGCGCGCGCAGGCCGGCCAGTGGATGGCCCAGCATGGCCAGTGGCTGAAGCAGGGCCTGGACGACGGCGTGTTCCTGATGGCGGGATCTTTGGGCGAGGGGCAGGGCGGCGTCGTGCTGGCGCGTGGCCCTGACCGCGACAGTCTGCTCGCGCGCGTGGCGCAGGATCCCTTCGTCGAGCACGGCGTGGTTGACGCCGAGGTGCACGCCGTGTCGCCATCGCGCTGGGCACCGGGTATGGCTGAACTGTTTGCGCCTGCCGCCGCCTGAAGGCCGGCGTCGCTGCTTCTGTCGGCGTTCGCTGCGGCCTGTCCGTGCCGTCGTGCAGACTGTCGCCCGCGAGTGGGCGAGGCTAGGCGCGCCTCTTAGGCTGCGGTCTTCGACAAGGAGATTGCGATGAACAACGCGAGAACGACGCGCGCAGCCTGGTTGCTGGCTGCAGGGCTGCTGGCCGTACCGGCCTGGGCCGGTGACGACGCCAAGAGCTTCAGCATCGGCTTTGAAGGCAAGGAGCGCGCATCGCTGGCCGATCTGGGCCTGCCGGCCTACCCCGGCGCCACGCCCTACAGCGAGAGCCAGGGCGACAAGTCGGCCGTGACGCTGGGCGCCTGGGCCGGGTCGTTTGGGCTGCGCGTCAGCGCGATGAAGTTCCAGGTGGCCGACTCGCCCGCCCGCGTGGCGGCTTTCTATGCCCAGGCCTTGAAGCAGCACGGCACGGTGCTGGACTGCCGCGAGCCGGCCGCCCGGGTCAAGCCACCCCAGGGTGACAAGACGGAGCGGCTGAGCTGCGAGGAAGGCGCGTTGCCGACCGGTGTCTACGAGTTCCGCGTCGGCACCAGCAAGCGTTTTCGCGTCGTGAAGGTGACGCCGCACGGCGACGGCGCCCGCTTTGACATGGCGCGCGTTGCCTTGGGGAACTAGCCTGCGCGCCGGTGCGCCCACCGGTACAGCAGCGGCAGCACCAGCAACGTCAGCGCGGTCGACGACAGGATGCCGCCAATGACCACCGTTGCCAGCGGCCGCTGCACCTCGGCCCCGGTGCCGGTGGCCAGCGCCATCGGCACGAAGCCCAGCGACGCCACCAGTGCCGTCATCAGCACCGGCCGCAGCCTTGAGACGGCGCCGTCGCGCACCGCATCAGCCAGCCGCTTGCCCTCGTCGCGCAGCGCGCGGATGAAGGCCAGCATCACCAGCCCGTTCAGCACCGCCACGCCCGACAGCGCGATGAAGCCCACGCCCGCCGAGATGGACAGCGGGATGCCGCGCAGCCACAGCGCCACGATGCCGCCGGTCAGCGCGAACGGCACGCCGGTGAACACCAGCAGCCCGTCGCGCACGTTGCCGAACATCGCGAACAGCAGCACGAACACCAGCCCCAGCGCCACCGGCACGACGACCTTCAGCCGCGCGGTGGCGGACTGCAGTTGCTCGAAGCTGCCGCCCCACTGCATCCAGTAGCCGGCGGGCACCTTCACGCGCTCGGCGAGCTGGCCTTGCGCCTCGGCCACGAACGAGCCCACGTCGCGCCCGCGCACATTGGCCGTCACGACGACGCGGCGCTTGCCGTTCTCGCGGCTGACCTGGTTGGCGCCGGGCTGCAGGTCGAAGGTGGCCACTTCGCCCAGCTGCACATGGCCGCCCGAGGGCAGTTTCAGCGGCAACCGCTTCAGCGCGTCCAGGTCACCGCGCAGGCTTTCCGGCAGCCGCACCAGCAGGTCGAAGCGCCGGTCACCCTGGTACACAGCACCGGCCTCCTGCCCGGCGATGGCCGTGGACACGGTCTGCTGCACGTCCGCCAGGCTCAGGCCCAGCCGCGCGATGCGGTCGCGGGCGATGTCCATCGTCAGCACCGGCAGGCCAGTGGTCTGCTCCACCTTCACGTCGGCGGCGCCGGGCACGTCCTGCAGCACCTTGGCGATCTGTGCGGCGGTGCCTTCCATCGTCGCCATGTCGTCGCCGAACACCTTCACCGCCACGTCGGCCCGCACGCCCGAGATCAGCTCGTTGAAGCGCATCTGGATGGGTTGCGTGAACTCGTAGTTGTTGCCGGGCAGCTTCGCGGCCAGCTCCTGCAGGTCGGCCATCACCGCGTCGGTGGTCTTCTTCGGGTCGGGCCACTCGGCGCGCGGCTTGAACATCACATACGTGTCGGCCACGTTGGGCGGCATGGGGTCGGTGGCAACCTCGGCCGTGCCGATCTTGGAGAACACGCGTGCCACCTCCGGTGCCTGCAGCAGCGTACGCTCCAGCTCGCGCTGCATCTCCACCGCCTGGCCCAGCGCCGTGCCGGGGATGCGCATCGCGTGCAGCGCCACGTCGCCTTCGTCCAGGCTGGGAATGAACTCGCTGCCCATGCGCGTGGCCATCAGCGCGCTCAAGCCGACGGTCACGCCGGCGATGGTCATCACCAGCGCGGGGTTGGCGAAGGTCCAGTCCAGCAGTGGCGTGTAGCCGCGCCTTGCGGCGGCCATCAGCCGGTTGTCCTTCTCCTCGACCTTGCCGGTGACGAGCATCGCCACGGCCGCCGGCACGAAGGTGACGGACAGCAGCATGGCGCCCAGCAGCGCGATGACGACCGTGAACGCCATCGGGTGGAACATCTTTCCTTCCACGCCGCTCAACGCAAAGATGGGCAGGTAGACCACCATGATGATGAGCTGCCCGAACAGCAGCGGCCGGCGCGCCTCGCGGGCGGCGGCGAACACCTCGGCAAAGCGCTCCTTGCGCGTCAGCAAACGGCCGGCCGATGCCTGCGCATGCCCCAGCCGGCGCAGGCAGTTCTCGACGATGACGACGGCGCCGTCCACGATGATGCCGAAGTCCAGCGCGCCCAGGCTCATCAGGTTGGCGCTCACCTTGTTGGCCACCATGCCGCTGAACGTGAACAGCATGGACAGCGGGATCACCGCCGCCGTGATGACGGCCGCGCGCAGGTTGCCCAGGAAGGCGAACAGCACCGCGATCACCAGCAGCGCGCCTTCAATCAGGTTGGTGCGCACGGTCTTGATCGCCTTGTCGATCAACGTCGTGCGGTCGTACACCGTCTGCGCGATGACGCCAGCAGGCAGGCTGCGGTTGATCTCTTCCAGGCGCTTGTCCACGGCCAGCGACACCTGCCGGCTGTTCTCGCCCATCAGCATGAACACCGTGCCCAGCACCACCTCGCGGCCGTTCTCGGTGGCCGCGCCCGTGCGCAGCTCCTGGCCGAAGCCCACATCCGCCACGTCGCGCACGCGCACCGGCGCGCCCTGCGTGGTGGTGACGACGATGTCGGCGATGTCGTCCAGGCTCTTCACCTGGCCCGGCGCGCGTATCAGCACCTGCTCGCCGCGCCGCTCGATGTAGCCGGCGCCAACGTTGGCGTTGTTGCGCTCCAGCGCGTTCACGACGTCGGCCAGCGTCAGGCCGCGCGCGGCCAGGCGGTCGGGCCAGGGCGAGACCTGGTACTCCCGCGCAAAGCCGCCGATGGTGTTGATCTCGGTTACGCCGGGCACCGTGCGCAGCTGCGGCTTGACGATCCAGTCCTGGATCTCGCGCAGGTCCGTCGGCGTGTACGGCGTGCCGTCGGGCTTCAGTGCGCCGGGCTTGGCCTCCACGGTCCACATGTAGATCTCGCCGAGACCCGTGGAGATGGGGCCCAGCGTCGGCGTCAGGCCGGCCGGCAGCGCTTCGCGCGCCTGCTGAATGCGCTCGCCGACGAGCTGGCGGGCGAAGTAGATATCGGTGCCCTCCTTGAAAACGACGGTGACCTGCGACAAGCCGTAGCGCGACAGCGAGCGCGTCTGCTCCAGACGGGGCAGGCCGGCCATGGCCGTCTCGATCGCATACGTGACGCGCTGTTCGGCTTCCAGCGGCGAGTAGCCCGGCGCCTCGGTGTTGATCTGCACCTGCACGTTGGTGATGTCGGGCACGGCGTCGATGGGCAGGCGCTGGTAGGCGAACACCCCCAGCACCGCCATGCCGAACACAGCGAGCAATACCAGCCAGCGCTGCGCGATGGCGAAGCGGATGAGTTTTTCGAACATCTCGCCTCCTCAGTGCTCGTGCGCCGCTTCGCTCTTGCCGAGCTCGGCCTTCACGATGAAGCTGTTCTTCGCCGCATAGCGCTCGCCCGCGGGCAGACCTTGCACGATCTCGATGTGCTTGTCGTCGGCACGGCCGGTCTTCACCACCACGGTCTCGAACTGCTGCGCGCGCCTGACGAACACGACCGAGCGGCCTTCCAGCGTCTGCACCGCATCCAGCGTGACGGCCACCGGCACGTCCACCTCTCCGTGCGTCAGCGTCACGCTGACCGGCAGGCCCGGCCGCCACACGCCCTGCGGGTTGGCCAGCACCACGCGCGCCGTCGCGCTGCGGCTTTGTTCGCCCACCAGCGCGCCTACGTAGCTGAGCTTGCCTGGGGCCTCGGCATCGAACGCCGTGGCTTTCACGCGCGTGTGTGCGCCCGGCTGCAGCCGGGCCAGGTCTTGCGCCGGCACCACCAGCTCCACCCAGACGCTGCTCAGGTCGGCCAGCTGGAAGATGGCGGCGTCTTCCTTCAGCGCCTCGCCCACGCTGATCTTCTTGTCGACGACAACGCCGGCGATGGGTGCGCGGATCTCCAGCTGCGCCAGGCCTTGCGTGCCGCTGCCGCCGGACGCACCCAGCGCGGCCAGCTTCTGGCGCTCGCGCTCGACGGTGATCTCGGCCTCCTGCAGCGCCTGGCGCGCGGCCAGGTAGTCCTGCTGGGCGGAGATCTTGTCCTCCCACAGCTTCTTCTCGCGGTCGTGCGTCTGGCGCGCCAGCGCCAGGCGCTTCTCCGCCGCCAGCGCTTCGGCGCGCTGGTCGGCCAGCGCCGGGCTGGTGACGACGGCCAGCACTTGGCCGCGCTGCACGCGGTCGCCTGCGCTCACGCGCACGGCCTGCACTACGCCGGCCAGGCGCGGCGTGACGACGACGCTGCGGTCCTGGTTCAGCTTCACCTCGCCCATCAGCTCCAGCGTGCCGGCGATGCGTTGCGGCCCCGCCGTTGCGAGCTTGATGCCGTTGTGGCGCAGCTGCTCGTCGTTGAAGCTGGCGCGCGGTGCGGGCTCGGCGTGTGCCGCGGGGGCCGAAGCGGCGGCAGGCGCTGCGGGCTTGTCGTGATCGTGATCGCCGTCCTTGTGGTCGTGGCCGTCCTTGTGGTCATCGGACTTGGCCGCGGGCTTTTCGTGCTCGTGGCCATGGTCGCCATGGCCTTGTTCAGCGTCGTGGTCGTGTCCGCCGGCGGCTTGCTTGCCGCTGCGCAGGATGAAGGCGCCCAGCACGACGGCGATGACCAGCACGGCCGCGATGGCCAGCTTGTTTTTCTTGTCCATGGATCAGTCCTTTTGGTCTTGTGTGTTGCGGCCGAGCAGCCGGTCGAGTTCGGCAGCGGCGCGGTGGGCATCGGCACTGGCCTGCAGCTGCTGGCGGCGCAGCTGGAACAGGCTGCGCTGCGCGTCCAGCACGTCCAGGAAGGCGAACTTGCCCAGCTCGTAGCCCTTCAGCGCGGTGTCAAACGCCGTCTGTGCGACGGGCAGCGCGTCATCGGCCAGCAGCCGCGCCTGCTCGCGGCTGGCGCGCAGGCGCTCGGTGGCGGCGGCCACGTCGGCCTGCAGCTTCAGCGTGGCGGCGGTCAGCGCCTCGCGGGCCTGGTCCTCGCGCCGCAGCGCTTCCAGCAGGCCGCCCTGGTTGCGGTCGCTCACCGGCAGCGGCAGCGAGAAGCCGATGACGGCCTGCGTGCGGCCCAACTCGGCGTCGCGCTTGGCGCCCACCGTGAAGGTCAGGTCGGGCACGCGCTTGGCGCGCTCGCCTTCGGTCAGCGCCTGGCGGCGGGTGATGTCCAGCTGCGCCAGTCGCAGCGCGGGCGCGTCGGCCGTCCACGCGGCCAGCTGCGCCTCGGTGGGCGGCGCGGGCAGGGCGCCGGTGCCGCCTTCAAGGGCGGTGACCGCCTGCGGGCCTTGCGCCCACAGCGCGGCCAGCCGGGCGCGGGCCTGCAGCGCCTCGCTCTGCGCCTGGGCCAGCTCGGCGCGCGCCTGCGCTTCGGCGACGCGGGCCTTGGCCAGCTCCAGCGGCGGCACCTTGCCCGCCTGCAGACGTTTGTCGGCGGCGTTCGTGGCGCTGCCCGCCAGCTCGACGGACGACGTGGCGAGCCTGGCCTGCGCCTCGGCGCCCAGCAGCTCGAAGAAGGCCGCGGCCACGGCGGCGCGCACCTCGGCCTGCTTGGCCAGCAGCATCACGGCGGCCTGCTCGCGCGCCTGGGCGGCGGCGGCCTGGCGGGCGGTGCGCTTGCCGCCCAGCTCGATGGCCTGGCTGAGCTGCACGGTGGACGTGCGCGTGGCGGCGCGGGTGTCTTCCAGCAGCACGCCCAGCTCGGGATTGGGCCGCGCGCCGGCCTGCAGTTCGGCGCCTTGCAGCGCCTGCAGCTCCAGCCGCGCGTGGGCCAGGTCGGGGTTGTGGGTCAGGGCCAGGGCTTGCGCCTCGGCCAGCGTCAAGGCGTCGCAGACGCCAGGGGCCAGCGCCAACAGCAGCGCCGGTAACAGGGATCGCATCGAACTCTCCGGTGGTGGAACAACGGCGGACGGTTCGGCGCGCGGCCGGCACCCGGCGGGTGCCTCGCTTCAGCGATGAAGGAAAAGAGGGGAAGCGGCGCGCCGAATCAGGCGCGCTGCCAATTGGGGCGTTCCAGCCCGGCGGGGATGTGCGACTTGGGCCGCGCGGCGACGCCCGGTTCGGGCGGGGCGGCTTGCGTCAGCGGCAGGCCATCGGCCTGGTCAATGGGCGTGGCACAGCCCGCGTGATGGCAGTGGCAGTGGCCGGTCTCGCAGACCGCATGGGGCTCACCGGCCTTGTCGGCACGGGCCGCCTCGTTCGCCTGCATCGTGCTGGCCTGCTCGGCCAGTTCGTCCACGCAGCACAGCTGCGCGCCCGCCCAGCTCATCTGGGCGGCGACCAGCAAGGCCATGAGGGCAAGGAACCAGCGACGCATGGCGGCGGATTCTAGGGACGCTGCGAGCAGGTCGCAGCCAAAGACCTTATTCCTTGCCGCCGTCCAGCAGCGCGTCGCGCAGCTGCTTGTCGGCCGGCGAGTCGCCGAACCAGATCTTCAGCACCAGCGTGAAGAACTCGTCGTCGCCCACGGGCTCGCCCTGGGCCTGGCCCGAGATGTAGAACTGCGTGCCCTTGCCGGGGATGAAGTCCATCGCGAAGGTGTCGCCGGGCATCAGCTTGGGCTTGCCGGAGAAGATCTCGATGAGGCGCGTCGTCGACAGCGTGTGGCGCGTCATCTGCGCGCTGGGCGTGTTGTCGCCCATGCCGCGCAGGAACAGCCGGCCCAGCTCCGTGCCCTGCAGTTCGCGCAGCGCGGTGAACTGCAGCCGCTTGGGGCCGGGCAGCGCCAGCAGCTCGGCCGGCGTGGAAGCGCGCTTGGCGGTGTACAGCCCCATGTCGTAGGCCTTGAACACCAGGCGCACGCGCGTGCCCTTGCCGTTGAGCAGCAGCGCGCTGCCGCCCAGCTGGGCCGTGGGCTCGAACTTGTTGACGGTGGGTGCCGCGCCAGCCTGCAGGCACAGGGCCAGGCCAGCTGCGGCCATCGCGATGCGACCGCGTGCGGTCCAGGGCTGAGTCATGTCTTCTCCGATGGGTGTTCTTCTCGCCGCCTCGCTGCGGCTGGCGCATTCTGCGGGGCGGGAAGGGCCCGGGCGTCACCGTTTCTGGTGGCAGTTCCCTCCGTCAGGCGTGAATCCTCACGACACGGGCCGGCCGGCCCTTGGCCTCGCGGGCGCGCAGCTGGCCGCAGCCGCCTTCCACGTCCTGGCCGGCGGAGTCGCGCAGCTTGGTCAGCACGCCGCGCGCGCTCAGCTCGGCGGCGATGGCGCGGGCGCGTTCCCAGCTCGGGCGCGTGAAGGGCAGGCCCTCGTTGCTGTTGAACGGGATCATGTTCAGCAGACCGTAGCGGCCCTTCAGCAGACGCACGATGCCGTCCAGCTCGTCGGCACCGTCGTTGACGCCGTCCAGCAGCGTCCACTGGTACTGGATGGGGTAGCCGCTTGCGCGCGCATAGGCGTCGGCCGCGTCGACCAGGTCTTCAGGCGAGATGCGCGGCGCACGCGGCAGCAGGTCGGCGCGCTTGGCTGCATCGGTCGTATGCAGCGACAGCGCCAGCGCGGGCTTCACGTCGGCCTCGTTCAGCGCCGCGAACGCGCGCTCGTCGCCCACCGTCGAGAACACCAGCTGCTTGTGCGCGAAGCCGCCCTCGCGGCCCAGCAGCGTGATCGCATCCAGCACGTTGGCGAGGTTGTGGGCCGGCTCGCCCATGCCCATGAAGACGACCTTCTTCAGCCTGGCGTTCTTGCGCCGCGCCAGCACCACTTGCGCCACGATCTCGGCGCTGCCGACCTGGCGGATCAGTCCATCCACGCCGGTCATGCAGAAACGGCAGCCCACCGCGCAGCCCACCTGGCTGGACACGCAGACCCCATCGCGCGGCAGCAGCACCGTCTCCACGGTCTGGCCGTCGTTCAGGCCCAGCAGCAGCCGCGCCGACAGACCGTCGCCGCCGGCGTGTTCGCTCCTCACCGCCAGCAGCCCGTCCAGCTCGGCGAACAGGCCCGGCAGCGCCTCCATGACCGCCTTGGGCAGCCAGCCCTGCAGCGGCTGCTTGCCGGCGTCCAGCGGCAGGTTCTGCACCCAGTGGCGCAGGATGCGGCTTTCATGGGCGGGGTTGGCGCCCAGCGCGCGCAGGCGCTGGCGGACATCGGAAATCAACTGCATGGCACGGCGATTGTCCCCGAGGCGTCAAAAAGCCAGCGCCCAGGTGACATGCCGCGCTGCAGGGCGGGACTATGCTGATCCGGCACCAGAAGGAGACAAACATGGCACCACCCGACTCCATCGCCCGCGACGAATGGCAGGTCCGCTGCGACCTCGCTGCCCTGTACCGCCTGGCCGCGCTGCACGGCTGGGACGACCTGATCTTCACGCACATCTCGGCCCGTGTGCCGGGGCCGGAGCATCACTTCCTGATCAACCCCTACGGGATGATGTTCGAGGAGATCACGGCCAGCAGCCTCGTGAAGGTGGACCAGGCCGGCGCCAAGGTCGGGCCCAGCGAGTTTGACGTGAACCCGGCCGGCTTCATCATCCACAGCGCCGTGCACGAGGCGCGCGACGAGGCGCATTTCGTCATGCACCTGCACACGGTGGCCGGCGTTGCGGTCAGCGCGCGGCGCGAGGGCCTGCTGCCCATCTCGCAGCACAGCCTGTTCCCGCTGGCGTCGCTGAGCTATCACGACTACGAGGGCGTGGCGCTCAACCCCGACGAGAAGGCCCGCCTGGTGAGTGACCTCGGCAAGACTTCGCTGATGATGCTGCGCAACCACGGCCTGCTGACACTGGGCCACAGCGCGGCCGACACCTTCCTGAAGATGTTCATGCTGCAGCGCGCCTGCGAGATCCAGATCGCGGCGCAGGCCGGTGGTGGCGAGCTGATCCGCATCCCGTCGCAGATCCTCGCCGGCATCCGTGCGCAGAGCGACAAGGTCATGCGGGGTTCGGGCGCCGAGTTGGCCTGGCCGGGTTTGCTCAGAAGGCTCGCGCGCCAGAACCCCGGACACGACGCCTGACCGGCTGACAATGGGCGGAATGACTTCCCGCCCCACCCGCTTCTTCGCCCTCGTTCCCGCCGCCGGCATCGGCGAACGCTCCGGCGCTGGCATGCCAAAGCAGTACGTGTTCATCGCCGGCCAGCCCATGCTGGCCCACACGGTGGCCGCGTTGGCGGCGGTGCCACGCATCACGCAGACGCTGGTGGTGCTGTCACCGGCCGACGATCGTTTCGAGGCCGCGCTGCCGGGCTGCAAGGCGTGGGTCGCGCGTGCGGGCGGTGCGAGCCGTGCGGAAACGGTGCTGGGCGGCCTGGCCGAACTCCGCTCCCGCGGCGCGACCGACGGCGACTGGGTGCTGGTGCACGACGCCGCGCGCTGCCTGCTGCGGCCCGAGTGGGTGGATGCGCTCATCGACGCCTGCGCGGACGACGCCGTCGGTGGCCTGCTGGCCCAACCCGTGGCTGACACGCTGAAGGCGGGCGACGCGCAAGGCCGGGTCACCGCCACCGTGGACCGCCGCGACAAATGGGCTGCCCAGACGCCGCAGATGTTCCGGCTGGGCCTCGTCGAGCGCGCGCTGCAGGCCATGGGCGCCGCGGCCACCGACGAGGCCAGCGCCGTCGAGGCGCTGGGCCTGGCGCCTCAGCTGGTGCGCGCGTCGATGGCCAACTTCAAGGTGACCTGGCCCGAGGACTTCGCGCTCGCG
This sequence comes from Roseateles asaccharophilus, assembly GCF_031458115.1. Lineage (GTDB taxonomy): Bacteria > Pseudomonadota > Gammaproteobacteria > Burkholderiales > Burkholderiaceae_C > Pelomonas > Pelomonas asaccharophilus_A. The sequence continues at coordinate 74,679 of NZ_JAVDXV010000002.1, forward strand.
GAACGCCTGCTCACTGCAGCTTCAGTTCCAGATCCTGCCCGCTGAGAAAGTCGCCATTGCTCGGCACATCCAAATCCCGCTCCAGCGCCCCCTGCAGCTTCAGCTTGGCCGCCTGATCGGGCGCGATGCGCAGCCGGCGCAGGCCCGGTGCGACCTGGTGGAAGAGGTAGTAGCCGTCGGCCGAGCTGGTGGTGGTGGCGACGACCTGGCCGTCGTGGTCCACCAGTTCCACCTGCGCCGCGCCGATGCCGCGCTTGCGGCCATTCCCCTCCACCAGCCAGACCGTGCCTTCCACCTCGGAGGTCACGATGACCGGGAACTCCAGCATCTCCACGCGGCCCGGCCGTGGCAGCACGCGGGCGCCCGGCGTCAGCGGGCGCCATTGCGGGTCTTCCAGCGTGGTCGGGTCCAGCGCGATGTCGGCATAGCGGCCCGGCGCCAGGCGGTTCAGCAGCGCGGTGCCTTCGGCGCCCGTGAGCCGTGGGTGGCGGCCGCCGCCGTTCAGGATGAAGCCGGCGTTGGGCACCAGCTCCTCGTCGGCGTCGCGGATGCCGTTCATGTTGCGGTCCACGAAGGCGCGCGCCGACACGGCGCCGCTTCCGGCCAGCGGCTGGCCGTCGAAGTTCCAGCGGCCGTTGCGCGGGTCGCGATCCAGCGCGACGAACAGCTGCAGGCCCAGCGCCAGCTCGCGCTGGTTGGTGTAGCTGGCGCTCAGCGCGAGCCCGAAGGTGCCGAGGTTCTTGCTGAAGCCGGCCGAGGCCAGCGTGAGGCCCGTGTCGATCGCGCGCAGCAGGCCGGCGCTGAGCTGGTAACCGTCGCCCAGGCTGCGGTCGGCGCTGACGGCCACGGCCTGCAGGCTGGCGCCGGGCTGCACGCGGTAGTTGAACTGGGCGGAGAAGCCGATGTCGGCCATGCGGCGGCTGAGCTGCAGCGCACCGTCGGTGCGGGCGTCGTCGCCGGTGCGCTGCCAGCGCAGGCTGTTGGACACGGCCGTGCCCCACAGCATGGCCGAGGTGCGCAAGGCCAGTTGTGTGCTGCTGAAGCCGCCATCCAGCGCGCTGCGCTGGGCGTTGAAGTCCAGCACCAGCCGCGGCAGGCCGAACAGCCGCCAGCCGCCTTGCAGGCGCAGCTCGCTGCGCTGGCGTACGCCGGCGAGCAGGTCGTTGACAAAGCCGCCCTGGCGCTGCGTGTGCAGCAGGTCCACGGCCATGCCGGCCAGCCGCGTCTTCACGCCCAGCTCGCCCAGCAGGCCGCCGCCGCGCATGCCGGTCAGCTGCGAGCTGACGATCATGCTGTCGAAGTAGGCCAGCAGGCCCAGCTGGCCGTAGTCCAGCGGCTCACCGCTGACGAAGCCGCCGGGGCTGCCCACCATGCGCGGTCGGCGCACCAGGCCGAATTGACCCGTGAGCCGCTGGCCCAGTCCAAGTTCGGCCTGCGCGACGCTGCGCACGGAGCCATCGTCGGCCACTTGCGAGGCCAGCGTGTAGTGCAGCTCGCCGGCTTTCAGGCTGGCGCGATCCAGCATGAAGTTCTGCTTCTCCACGCGCAGCTGGCCCAGCGGGCCGTGGAAGACGAGTCGGAACTCGTTGGCGCCGAATGACAAGGGCAGGTCGTCGAACGCGTATTGGCCGTCGGCGCGCGAGCTCTGGAAGCCCAGCAGCTGGTCGTTGTAGTACAGCGTGACGTCCCAGCCGGGCGGCAGGTCGCCGCGCAGGCTGTGGCGGTCGAAGCTGTTGGGCTGGTCCAGCGGCCGGTTGCTGACCGACACGCCGTTGCCCGTGGCGCTGCCGGGCATGACGTTGCGCACGCTGGGCAGCGCCAGGTTGCCCAGCGCCACCGAGCGCGCGCGCAGCGGGCCCAGCAGCTCGGCGTCGGGGTCGTGGCGGGCCAGCGTCATGCGCAGATCGGGCCGGGTCTTGTCGCGCGTCTTCAGCAGGTAGGCCGAGCCTTCCATGCCCAGCAGGTCGCTGGTCAGGTAGGCGGTGTAGGCCGCCTTGTACTGCCGCGAGCCGCGGCCGAAGCGGGCGTCGGCGCCGAAGGACTGGTCGATGCTGGGCACGCCGATCAGCCCGGGCGACGAGGGCGTGTAGGGATAGTTGGGCCGCGTGTCCGCGGCGGTCAGGCCGGCCAGCGCCGCGGCCAGGCGCTCGCGTTCAAGCCGAGCCTGCAGCGGCAGCTTCTCGCGCGGCACGACCTTGAGCTGCAGCGCGGCCAGGTCCAGCTGCAGGTCCACCGGCAGCCAGCGGCTCAGCAGCCGGCGCGACACATAGATGTCGTCCCCCACGACGCCGGCCAGCCGCGGCTCGAAGCCCTGTTCGCGGCCGGCCACCGTGACCTGCGCGTCGGCGAGGTTGAGTCCGAAGGTCTTGTCGCCGGGCAGCGTCCCGCTGGCGCTGCCGCGCTCGGGCTGCACCTGCACGGCCAGCGTCAGCAGCCTCGAGAGTTCGCCCAGCGGCAACAGCGTCTGGCCGCCGTCCTGGTAGGCGGTGAAGCTGTCGGACAGCACCATGCCGTCCAGCTGCACTTCCAGCACGAGCAGGTTGCTGTCGTCCAGCCGCCGCGTGACGGCGACAGGCGAGGAGGGCGGTGGCGGGGCAGAAGCGAAGGCCGTGCCGTCCGGCGTGCGCAGGCGCAGCTGCCAGTGCGGCAGGTCCACCGCCAGCTCCAGCTTCAGCCAGCGCGACAGCAGCTGCGTGGACACATAGATGTCGTCGCCGATGACCTGGGCCAGCCGTGGCTCGAAGCTGGAGCGGCGGTCGCCCACGCGCATGCTGGCGTCGTTCAGGTCCAGGCAAAAGGCCTCGCCGCTGCCCGGCAGCGTGCCGGCGGCGCGGCCATGTGCGGCCTGTACGCGCGTGTCCATGCCCAGCAGGCGTGACACGGCCGCCAGCGGCAGCAGCACCTGGTAGTCGGTCTGGTAGAGATCCAGCGGTTCCTGCAGCTTGCGGCCGTCAACCTGCACATCGAGCTTGCGCAGCGGCGACACGCTGTCGTCGGGCGCGGCGTGTGCGCTCAGCAGCGCACAGGCAAGGGCACAGGCCGTGAGCAGCCGGGCCATGGTGGGTCGCGGCGCGGGGCCGCTTACGGGAGGTTGAGGCTGGCTTCCGCCAGCAGCTTGCCGCCGGACTCGGGGCGTTCCTTGAAGCTGACGCGCAGCACGCCCGCCGGCAGCTTGCCGCCCGCTGGCATCTGCAGCGGCAACTGCACGCGTCGCGCCGCATTGGGCGTGTAGACGGCCACGCCGCCGGCCCGCGCGACCTCGAAGGTCACGCCCGCCGTGGTGGTGAACGTGGCGAGCAGATCGCCGTACACCGAGCGGTTGCCTTCGCGGCGCATCTGGAAGCTCAGTTGACCCGCGGCGCTGCCGGCGGCGGGCGGCTGCACGGCGATGTCGGTCAGCTCCAGCTTCGCGTGCGTGTCGCCCTGGCGCACGATGACCGGAATGGACGCGCCCACCAGCGCCTGGATGGTCACGCCCACGGCCTTCTGGTCGCGCCGGGCGAGGTCTTCCACGCTGCTGCTGCCGCTGGCTTCGGCCACGCGGTCGAACTGCAGGTGCGAGCGGTACTCGCCCTCGGCCAGGCCGTCGGGCTTGCGCAACAGGATGCGCACGATCTGCGAGCCGCCGGGCGGGATGGTGACCTGGCGCGGCGAGTAGCGCAGCATGGGCTCGGCGAACTGCTCGCCGGGGCCGGGACTGTCGATGGCGATGAACTCGCCGTTGGGCCCCATGCGGCGGTGGACGAGATTGATGCGGTAGGTCTCGGCCGTGCTGCCCTGGTTCATCAGCTCGACCTGCGCGGCGCGCTGCTTGTCGAACACGATGCGGGTGGGGAACAGCATCAGGTCCGCCAGTGCCGGGCGGCACAGCAACAGCATGACCAGGGCGGCCAGCCGGGGGGCGGAGCGGATTGCAAGCATGCCGGCATGGTGACCGCCGGGCGATGCACCGAAAGTTACAAAAGCGGCGGAGTTCCGGTGCTGTTCGTCACCGGGCGGCTACTGGTAGTTGACCGTCACGATGAAGCTGCCGCTGTAGCTGCCCGGCGTCTGAGCGCTGTTCACGGTCAGCGTCGCGCCAACGGTGATGGTCTGCGTGCCGCCGCCCGACAGCATGCCGCTGACCGAGGGGCTGCTGGTGAAGTTGTTCAGCGCCATGCTGCCGGCGGCGCCATCGCTGAGGAAGATGGTGCCGTTGGCCGGCAGCGTGATGTCGAACAACGCGCTGGGCGTGCCGCTGATCGTGAATTGCGCGCCCGCAGCGGGGGCGCCCTGATTGACCAGGATCACGGAGCCGGTCTTGCCACGTGCGCCGGCGGGGCTGACGCTGACCGTGCCGCCGCTGCCGGCCGTGAAGGCGCCGAAGGACAACGCGGTGTTGTTGGTCAGCGTCTGCGCTGGCGCGGCAGAGCCGACGGCCAACAGCAGCGCGGCCCCGACCGGGCGCAGCAGACGCAGCATGGGCGGCTGGCCCTGGTTAGTTGAACGCGACGGTGATGACCAGCGGGCTGTCGCCGTCGTGGTCGGCCGCCGCAGACACCGCAGCCGCCGGGCCGCGCGCCAGCGAACCTGCGCTTTGCGCCATGTCGATCGCGAATGGCGAGCGTGACTCGACGGCGCCGAGGATGGTGGCCGCGGGCAGGCGTGGCAGCGGGGGTGGCGGGCTGGCCGCCGGCATTCTGGGCACGAGGTCGCCGGTGGCGGGGCCGGCCGGTGCGTCACGCGCGAGCAGCAGGTCTTGCACGCTGACCGGCGTGCCCAGCCAGGCCGTGATGGCGACGGGCTCCACGACCCGGGCGCTGGCCTGCGCCATCGCGCTGCCGCTGCGCGCCGCGTCCGCGGCCAGCAGCAGGGCCAACAGCGCCGGGAGGCCCACACGCCACAACGGCGATGGATGGGGCAGGGTGGCGGGCTTCATGGCGGCCATGGTCGCACGGACTTCGGCGCGAGCTTCAGTTGTAGGCCACCGTCACCTTGACGACGCCGGTGTAGGTGCCGGCCGCCTGCGCGCCGCCCACGGTCAGCTTGCCGCCCACGTAGATGTAGGCCGCGCCCGAGGCCAGCGTGCCGGTGGCGGCATCGGTGGTCTCGTCGGTCTTGCCGGTGGGCGTGGTCGTGGTGACGGACTCGGTGATCCAGTCCACTGCCATCGTGTTGCTGCTGGCGTCGGTCAGCACCGTGTCGCTGCCGGTGTAGTCGATCCCGAAGGTGGCGCTGCCGGTGCCGGTCACGTCGAAGCGCGCGGCCACGGCCGTGACGCCGGTGGGCAGCGCCGTGGCACCCGCCTTGGTGCGCGTGCCGTCGGTCGCGACGGTCACCACGCCGTTACCGGCCACGACGTTGCCGAACACCAGGTCGTTGTTCTTGGTGACGGCAATGGGTTGCAGCACCTCGGCGGTGGCGCTGGCGGTGGCGTTGTCGGCGGCCTGCGCGACGCGCAGGCTGGCCAGCGCCACCAGGGTGAACATGACCGCCCCCAACAGGGTCGGCAGCAGCATCGGGCGTTGGGTTCTTGTGTTCATGGCAATCTCCAGTCGCTCTGGGCGAGCCCCGTCGGGCCTGTGCCGTGGCGGCGCAGACCCTCCCGGACCTGTTATCGACCGCGGCGGCTGGAGCTTGAATTGAGCCGCGTCTACCAGGTCGGCCCCAGCAGCAGATAGGCCGCCGTCTCGCCGCCGCGCGTGGCGCCCAGCGCGAGGAAGAACGGCCCGAAGCGCGTGTCCACGCTGAGGAAGCCGCTGACGGCCTGCTGCCAGCCATGGCGCGGCAGGTTGGACAGCTTCAGACCTGACCCCGCGCCGATTGCCCCCGTCTCCAGCGAGAAGCCCACGCGCACCGCGCCGCCCAGGCCCACCGGCATCTCGCCGATGCGCCTCGCCATGACGAGGCGGGCTAGCGCCATGTTCTCGCCCACCAGCGAGCCGTCCGGCGTGCCCGACAGGCGCAGGTAGCCGCCCAGCGACCGCGCCTGGCCGCGCTCGGCATGCGCCAGCTCGCCGTAGACCTGGCCGGCCCATTCGCCGAGCCGGAAGGCCTTCAGCCCCAGCAGCGACGCGTTGATGACGCTGGGCTCGCCGCGCGGCTGCAGCCATTCGATGCGTGCGGTGGTCCACTGGCCGCGGCTGGGGAAGGCCAGCGAGTCCAGCGAGTCGGTGTGCAGCTCCAGGTATTGCTGCCCGTACAACTGGGACCGGCGGCTGCCGCCCGGCACGACGGGCAGCACCACCTCGTCGCTGGCGCGCAGCCGGCCCACGCCGAAGCGCAGGTCGCCCAGGCCGGCCACGCGATGGCCCAGTTCCAGCTGCGCGCTGGTGAGGCTGCTGGCCAGGCGCAGCGCGCGCTGGCCCTGGTTGAAGACGTCGTTGCTGCCGGCCTCGTAGCTCAGGCGCGCAGCGCCAAACCAGCGCGAGCCGGCGCCCAGCGGCTGATGGAACTCCGTGTTGAGGCCGCGTGTGGAGCCGATGCGGGCGACCGTGCGCAGCTCGGCTCCCCAGGGGTTCAGCCAGTTGGCGACGTGCATACCCACCAGCGAATAGCGGTTGGCGTCGGCGAAGTTGCTGTACAGCTCCAGCCCCAGCCGCACGCGACTGGCGGCCCAGTCGGCCTCGGTGACGCGCAGCTCCACGGTGCGCTGCCCATCGCGGTCCTCCACGTCCAGCTCGATGCGTTCCAGGTCGCCCATGCCGTCCAGCCGTTCGGCGGCCAGGTTCAGCTCGGCGCGGCCCACGCGGTCGCCGGGCAGCAGCGCCAGCTCGGCGCGCAAGGCCTCGGCGTTCAGCCGCTTGGTGCCGGTGATCTTCAGTTCCGCCAGCGGCAGGGCCTGCATGGCGGCTTCGGGGTTGGCGCGGCGCTGCTGCTGCAGCGCGGCCTGCGCCGCGGGGTGGGCCAGCGCGTCCAGGCGCTCGCCGGCCGCCAGCGCCGCGCGGCGGCCGGTGGCCATGGCCTCGTCGGCACGGAAGAAGTCCATGAAGCCCATGCCCGGCAGGTCGGGGTCGATGACGATGTCCTGCGGCCGCAGTTCCTGCAGCGAGCGCTGCACGTTCTGCTCGGTCAGGATCTGCAGCATCTGGTTGGCCACCATGACGGCGCTGGTGATCTCGCGGTCTTCCAGCAGCGGAGTGCCCACGTTGACCGCGATGATGATGTCGGCACCCAGGTTGCGCGCCAGGTCGATGGGCAGGTTGCGCACCAGCCCGCCGTCCACGCGCGGCCGGCCGTTCACGCGCAGCGGCGCGAACACGCCCGGCACGGCCATGGAGGCGCGCAGCGCCAGGAACAGCGGCGTGTCGGCCTGGTCCAGCATCGCGCCCGACAGCAGGTCGGTAGCGACCGCGCGGAAGGGCAGTGGCAGCGTGCGGAGCGGATCCTCGGCGCGCGTCGTGGGCAGCAGCGACGACAGCGTGGCCTCCAGCTGGCCGTTGCCGGCGGCCCCGCTGGGCAGCGTGGCGCCGCGCTGCAGGTCGAAGCCGAACTCGATGCGCGAGGGCAGGCGCTCGTCGTCCTCGCGCCGGCGTATGGACAGGCGCTCGCGCGCGGGGCGGTCGGCCAGGATGGCGTTCCAGTTCGCGCCCTTCACCAGCGCCTCGATCTCATCGAGGCTGCGGCCCGAGGCATAGGCACCGCCCACGACTGCACCCATGCTGGTGCCCACGATGAGGTCCACCGGCACCTGCTTCTCCTCCAGCACGCGCAGCACGCCGATGTGCGCCAGGCCGCGCGCGCCGCCGCCTGACAGCACGACGCCGATGCGCGGACGGGGTGGCGGCGTGCGCGCCAGCACCGTCGTGGTGGCGATCAACAGGAGCAGGGCACAGAGCAGGGGGCGTCGCATGGCGCGGCACCATAGCAGTGTTCTTTTCGCGTTCGCGGTGCTTCCAGCACGACGGGCCGAGCGCCGGGCCGCCCCCAAGCCGCGAGGGGCCTCACTTCAATCCGAAGTGGGCCAGATCGCCTTGGCGGCGCATCTTCTGCAGGGCCTGATGCAGCCGGGCGGTCAGCTCGGCGGGCGTGCCGGGATGGCAGGCGATGTAGGCGTCGATGCGCATCACCACCAGATGGGCCTTGATGGCGTTGCCGCCTTCGGCCTGGATGGCCGGCGCGGCGCTGAGTTCGTTGGCCAGCCAGAAATCGATGCGGCCCGCCTGCAGCATGCGCAGCGCGGTGACCGGCTGGCTGACCTCCTGGGCCGTGATGCCTTGCTGGCGCAGCCAGGCCGCAGGCGCCGAGTCGCGCTGCACCACCACGCCGTGGCCGCGCAGGTCGGCGGGCGTTTGCAGCAGGCGCGTGTCGTCGCCGCGGGCATAGACGACGAGGGCTCCGCTGGCCAGCGGGCCCGCCCACTGGAACTGGGCCTCGCGCTCGGGCGTGCGCGTCATGCCCACCAGGCAGCTGCCGGGCGTGGCCGCGCCGGTGCTCAGCGCGCGCGGGATGGGCATGGCCTGCAGGTTCAGCGTCAGGCCGCTGACGTCGGCCAGCTTGTGCAGCAACACGGCGCCTCGACCGCCGATGGACTGGTCGGCCTCAACCTCGAACAGGCCCGGGTTGGGGAACACAACCAGATTCAGCCCCAGCGCCGTGGCGGGGCCGCAAACGAACGCAAGCGAGAGGAGGAACCTGCGCATGGCTGGGTTAGCTTGTTGCAACGGATTGTGGACGAGGCCGGGCGCAACGGGGTGTCCGACAATTCACGTATGACAGCCTTGACTTCCCTGCGCATCGGCGAGGGCTGGGACACCCACCAGCTCGTCACCGGCCGGCCGCTGATCCTCGGCGGCGTCACCATCCCGCACACGCACGGCCTGCTGGGCCACTCCGACGCCGACGCGCTGGCGCACGCCATCACCGACGCGCTGCTGGGCGCCGCCGCCCTGGGCGACATCGGCAAGCTGTTTCCCGACACGGCGGCCGAGTTCAAGGGCGCCGACTCCATGGTGCTGCTGGCCGAGGCCTACCGCCGCGTGGGCCAGGCCGGCTGGCGGCTGGTGAACCTGGACGCCACCATCATTGCGCAGGCGCCCAAGATGGCGCCGCACATCCCGGCCATGCGCGCACGGCTGGCCGAGGTGCTGGGCGTGGATGTGGGCCAGATCAACGTGAAGGCCAAGACGGCCGAGAAGATGGGGCCGGTGGGCGAAGGGCGTGCGATGGAAGCGCGCGCCGTCTGCCTGCTGTCAGCGGCCTAGGCCGAATTCCACCAGCTCGCCGCTGCGGCGCAGCTGTTCGATGCCAGCGTGCAGCCGCTCGACGATGGCGGCCGGCGTGCCCGGGTGGCAGGCCATGTGCAGGTCGATGCGGCCGAAGCTGTAGAGCACGCGGGGCGCGGGCACGCCCGAGGCCTTGACGGCGAAGCGCGCCACGACGTCGCTGCCCAGCCAGTAGTCGACGCGGCCGGCGTGCAGGATGCGCAGGCCGGTGGCCACGTCGTTGACCTCATGGCTGGCCAGTCGGTGCTCTTTCAGCCAGGCCGCGGGCAGCGCCTCGCGCAGCACGCCGGTCGTTGCGCCGCGCATATCCTCAGGGCCGTTGACCTGGCGGGTCTCGCCGGGGCGGCCGTACAGCGTGATGGTGCTGCTGGACCAGGGGCCGGCCCAGCGGAACGCGGCTTCGCGCTCGGGCGTGCGCGGCAGGCCGACAAGGCAGGCGCCGGACTTCAGCATGCCGGGCTGCAACGCGCGTGCGATGGGCATGGACTGACCGTTCATGCGCACGCCGCTGATCGTCTCCAGCCTGGCGAGCATCGGTGCGCCGGGGCCGGTGAAGCGGCCGTTCTCGATCTCGAACAGGCCGGCGTTGGGATAGATGACCATGTCCACGGTTTGCGCCTGGGCGGTGCATCCCAGCAGCAAGGCAAGCGCGGCGGCTCGTGGCATGGCAGCCAGATTAGCGCATGCCGAACTCGGTGAGTTCGCCGTTGCGGCGCATCTGGGCGATGCCAGCGTCCAGCGCCGCGACGGCGGCCGGGTCGGTGGACGTGTGGCAGCCCATGTAGAGGTCAATGCGGCCGAAGTTGTAGACCTGGCGCGGCGCCGGCCCGCCGTCGGCGCGGATGACGAAATGCGCGGCCAGGTCGTTGGCCAGCCAGAAGTCCACGCGCCGCGCCTGCAGCATGCGCAGGCCGGTGGTGTTGTCCTTGACCTCCGTGGCCGGGATGCTTTGCGACTTGAGCCAGTCCGACGGCGCCGAATCGCGCAGCACGACGATGCTGCCACCGCGCACTTCCAGCGGATCGTGGACGCGGCGCGGGTCGTCGCCGCGCACAAAGATGGCCGTGGCGCCGCGCGCCCAGGGACCGACCCACAGCAGCGTCGCCTCCCGCTCGGGCGTGCGCGACACCGCGACCATGCAGTGGCCCGGCTTCTGTTTCACGGTCAGCAGCGCGCGCGGGATGGGCATGAGCTGCTGGTTGAGCTTCACGCCACTGAGCGTTTGCAGCCGTTGCAGCATCGCGCCACCGGGGCCACCCGCACTCTGGCCGGGCGCCGACTCGAACACACCGGCGTTGGGGTAGACAAGCATCTCCAGCACCGGTGCCTGGGCCTGGGCGGCGGCGTGCATCAGCAGCAGAGAGAGCAGCAGGACGGCCCGTGGCATGGCCGCAGGTTAGCTCAAGCGGCCTGCAGTTTCAGTATGGTCAGCAGCCCGCCGTCGGGCGAGTTGCTGATGGACAGCTGGCCGCCCAGCCGTTGCACCGACTTCTCTACGATGGCCAGCCCCAGCCCCGCGCCGCTGGCCGCCGTGCGTGCGGCGTCGCCACGGTAGAAGGGCACGGTCAGGCGCTGCAGCCGGTCGGGCGGCACGCCGGGGCCGTGATCGCGCACGCGCAACTCCACCCAGGCACCCTGGCGCACGGCGCTGACGTCCACGCGCGCCGGCTCGCCTTCCGCATGGCCGTAGCGGCGCGCGTTCTCGAACAGGTTCAGCAGCACGCGGCCCAACTCGGTGTCGTCGACAAAGACCTTCAGCGCCGAACTGACCTGCACGCGGAAGCGGATCTGGTCGGGGTCGCGGAAGCCCTGCACCTCGCGCTCGACGAGTTCGCCCAGCCGCGTCTCGCGCAGCTGCGTCTCGTTGGGCCGCGCATAGTCCATGAACTTGCTGATGATGGCGTCGAGCTGATCGATGTCCTGAGCCATGAAGTGGCGGGCCTGCTCGTCGCTGACGCTCATCTCGGTTTCAAGGCGCAGCCGTGCCAGTGGCGTGCGCAGGTCGTGCGAGATGCCGGCCAGCATGACGGCGCGGTCTTCCTCCAGCTTGGCCAGCTCTCGGGCCATGCGGTTGAAGCCCATGTTGACCTCGCGGATCTCGCTGGTCATCGTGGTCTCGTCCAGGCGCGAGTCGTATTCACCGTCGCGGATGCGGCCAGCGGCCTCGGCCAGCTCGCGCAGCGGCTGGTTGATGAGGCGCGCGATCAGCGCCGAGCCCACCGCCGTGGCCAGCAGCGCGATCGCCACCCACCACCAGTTGCTGGCCAGCGAGATGGACAGCGGCGCCGGGCTGGTGCGCAGCCAGAAGGCATCCTCACCGACGATGTAGCGCACCCACAGGCCAGGCTGCTCGTTGACGCTGCGCGCGACGATGGTCTCGGGCCCGATGGACTGGCGCAACTCGGCGGCCAACCGCTTGGAGAAGGGACTGGTTTCGTACGGCAGCCAGCGGTCGGTCTGCTCGGCCACGCGCACCTGCACCGTGTCGCCCCGCGCCATGGACGTGATGACGGCCACGCGGTTGATGGGATCGGTGTGCTCCAGTGCGATGCGGCTGAGCTTGACCAGGCCGGCCAGCTGCTCGGCGGCTTCGAGTGCGCGCGGCTCGGCCTCCAGCAGCTTGAAGGTGTATTGCCAGGCCAGCACCGCGCCGGCCAGCAGCAGGGCCAGCCAAGCGAAGGTGCGCCAGAAAAGATTGAGCGCCAGATGGGGTCGGGCCATGCCTCAGACTCGGTAGGGGACAGCGCCATGCGCGGCGCTCGGGGTGGTGCTGTCCCGCGGTTTTATCAGCTGTTCTCGTCGGGAACGAACACGTAGCCCACGCCCCACACGGTCTGGATATAGCGCGGCTGGGCCGGGTCGGCTTCCAGCATCTTGCGCAGGCGCGAGATCTGCACGTCCAGGCTGCGGTCGAAGGGCTCGAACTCGCGGCCGCGGGCCAGCTGGGCGAGCTTGTCTCGCGACAGCGGCTGGCGCGGGTGTCGCACCAGCGTCTTCAGCATGGAGAACTCGCCGGTGGTCAGCGGCAGCTGCTCGCCGTTCTTGGTCAGGCGGCGCAGCGCCAGGTCGAACTCGAACGGGCCGAAGGTGACCGTCATCGGCTCCTTGGACGGCGCCCCCGGGGCTTCCGGCGGCGGGCGGCGGCGCAGCACGGCGTTGATGCGGGCCAGCAGCTCACGCGGGTTGAAGGGCTTGGCCAGGTAGTCGTCGGCACCCACTTCGAGGCCCACGATGCGGTCCACATCCTCGACCTTGGCGGTCAGCATGATGATGGGCGTCTGATCATTGGCGGCGCGCAGGCGGCGGCAGATGGTCAGGCCATCTTCACCGGGCAGCATCAGGTCCAGCACGATGAGGTCCACGGTTTCCCGGGTCAGCTGCTTGTTCAGCGCGCGGCTGTCTTCCGCCAGCAGCACGTCAAAGCCTTCCTGCGTCAGGTAGCGGCGCAGCAGGTCACGGATACGGGCGTCGTCGTCGACGACGAGGATACGGTTCTGGCGGGTAGACGCGCTGTTGTTCATCGCGGTTCCTGAATTTGTAACAGCGCCATTGTGTTCAGGTTTGAAACCCGGCTTTGTAGGACATGACGCAGCGGTTACAGCTCGTTGCCATGTGGTGCCTGTGTCCCCGGGATAACCTGAGTGCCTGTACCTTGAAAAGGAAAATCCATGCGAGCGCTTTTGATGTTGTCCACTCTGGCCCTGGCCACGGCAGCTCATGCCGCGGAGCCTCCAGTCGACCGGCTGAACCTGTCGGCCAGCGCCAGCGTCGAGGTGACGCGCGACGTGCTGGGCATCGCGTTCTCCACCACCCGCGATGGCGCGGACGCCACCGTCGTGCAGAACGGCTTGAAGCAGGCGCTGGATGCGGCGCTGGCGGAAGCGCGCAAGGTGGCCAAGCCGGGCCAGGTGGACGTGCAGACTGGCAGCTTCGCGCTGTATCCCCGCCACGACCCCAAGACCGGCAAGATCAACGGCTGGCAGGGCAGCGCCGAACTGCAGGTGGAGGGGCGCGACACAGCGGCCGTGGCGCAACTTGCCGGCCGCATATCGACGCTGACGGTGGCGCGCGTGGGCTACAGCCTGTCGCGCGAGGCCCGCGAGAAGGCCGAGGGGGAGGTCACGGGCCAGGCCATCGCCCGCTACCGCGCCAAGGCGACGGACTACGCCCGGCAGTTCGGCTACGGCGGCTACACGCTGGGCGAGGTCAGCATCAACAGCGAAGAGCCGGGGCCGCGGCCCATGATGGTCAAGGCCATGCGCATGGGGGCCGAGATGTCCGATGCGGCCCTGCCCACCGAGGCGGGCAAGGCGACCGTGACGGTCAATGTCAGTGGTTCTGTGCAGCTGAAGCGTTGACGGGTCTTTGACTGTGGGGGCGCGCCGGGCCGCTCCCAAGCGGCCCGGCAGCTCACTCAAACCGCGGTCCAGCCGCCGTCCATTGCCCAGGCCTGGCCGCGCACGTTGATCGCGGCATCCGAGCACAGGAACACGGCCAGCGCGCCCAGCTCGGCGGGTGTGGTGAACTGCAGCGAGGGCTGCTTCTCGGCCAGCAGGCGGCGCTTGGCCTCGTCGTTGCTCACGCCCTCGCGTGCGGCCAGCGCGTCGACCTGCTTCTGCACCAGCGGCGTCAGCACCCAGCCCGGGCAGATCGCGTTGACCGTGACGCCGGTGGTGGCCGTCTCCAGCGCGATGCTCTTCGTGAAGCCCACCAGGCCGTGCTTGGCCGCGACATAGGCCGACTTCTGCGCCGACGCGACCAGGCCGTGCGCCGACGCGATGTTGACGATGCGGCCCCAGTTCTTCTTCAGCATGCCGGGCAGCGCCAGCCGCGTCGTGTGGAAGGCCGAGGTCAGGTTGATCGCGATGATGGCGTCCCACTTCTCGACCGGGAAGTCCTGCACCGGCGCCACATGCTGGATGCCGGCGTTGTTGACCAGGATGTCGATGCCGCCGAACTCCTGGTCGGCATAGGCCACCAGCGCTGCGATGTTGTCCGGCTTGCTCATGTCGGCGCCGTGGTAACCCACCTTGACGCCCAGCGCCGTCACCTCGGCCCTGGGCGCTTCTGCATCTCCGAAGCCGTTCAGGATGACGTCGGCGCCCTGGCGGGCCAGCTCCAGCGCGATGCCGAGGCCAATGCCGCTGGTGGAGCCCGTGACCAGGGCGGTCTTGCCTTTCAACATGGGAGGCCTTTCTTGATTGCTAGGATGAGTTCAAAGGATTGAACCATGACCCAGCCCACCCTGCGCTCCGTCACCTGCCTGGACCCCACCGGCCTGCACCGCATGGCCTATTGGGAATGGGCCGGCCCGCGCGCGGATGCGCCGGTGCTGATGTGCGTGCATGGCCTGTCGCGTCAGGGCCGCGACTTCGATGCGCTGGCACGTGCGATGAGCGACCGCTACCGCGTCATCTGCCCCGATGTGGTGGGCCGTGGCCGCTCAGACTGGCTGCGCTCGCCGGCGGGCTACCAGATCCCCAGCTATGTGTCCGACATGGTGGCGCTGCTGGCGCGGCTGGACGTGGAGCAGGTGGACTGGGTGGGCACCTCCATGGGCGGGTTGATCGGTCTGGGCCTGGCGTCGCTGGCGCGGCCCGAGGGGGTGGCCAGCCCCATCCGCCGGCTGGTGCTGAACGACGTGGGCCCGGCCATCCGCTTCGAGGCGCTGCAGCGCATCGGCAGCTATCTGGGCAAGGCGCTGCAGTTCGGCTCGCTGGCAGAAGGTGCGGCCTATCTGCGCACCATCTCCGAGGGCTTCGGCCCGCACACCGAGGCGGAATGGCTGGCGCTGTGCGAGCCGCTGTTCCGCGAGGAGGGCGGCAAATGGGCGCTGCGCTACGACCCCGCCATCGCGCTGCCCTTCGGGGCCGTGACACCCGAACTCGCCGCCGCTGGCGAGGCCATGCTGTGGGCCGCCTATGACACGCTGCGCTGCCCCACGCTGCTGATACGCGGCGCCGAGTCCGACCTGCTCAGCGCCGAGACCGCCCGCGCGATGACGCAGCGCGGCCCCGGCGCCCGGCTGGTCGAGCTGCCCGGCGTGGGGCACGCGCCCACATTGATCCATGACGACCAGATCGCCATCGTGAGAGATTTCCTGAGTTCATGAAGACAGGCTTGATGGCCGAGGGCGCCGCTACCGCGCCCATCGTTGCGCTGCTGGATGCCGGCGCCCACCATTCCCATGCCGAGGTCGTTCGTGCCCGCTCGTTCGCCGAGCCGCTGCTGAACGGCGAGACGCTGGACACCGGCGAGAACGCGCTGGCCCATGCCGACGGCGTGGCGACCATCCTGCACGGCATCGGCGCCGCGCAGGAGCTGCAGGCCGCGGCCTACCTGGTCTACGCGGCCGACTTCCTGACCAAGCCCGAGGAGGTCGTCGCCAAGGCCTTTGGCGACAGCTATGCCAGCCTGGTGGAGCACACGCGCCGCCTGGTGCAGCTGCAGCGCGCCGCGCGCGGCGCCAAGCTGTCTGCAGACAAGAAGTCCGACCAGCGCGCCGAGCAGACCGAGCGCGTGCGCAAGATGCTGCTGGCGTTCTCGCGCGATCTGCGCGTGGTGCTGCTGCGTCTGGCCTCGCGGCTGCAGACGCTGCGCTGGTTTGCCGCCAGCAAGACGCCGTGCCCGCCGGAGCTGGCGGCCGAATCGCAGGCCGTGTTCGCGCCGCTGGCCAACCGGCTGGGCATCTGGCAGATCAAATGGGAGCTGGAGGACCTGTCCTTCCGCTTCCGCGAGCCCGAGACCTACAAGTCGCTGGCCAAGGCCTTGCACGAAACCCGCGTGGAGCGCGAGCAGCGCGTGGAGGCCGCGCGCGTGGCGCTGCAGGCCGATCTGTATGCGCAAGGCATCGCCGCCGAGGTGCAGGGGCGGCCCAAGCACCTCTACAGCATCCACAAGAAGATGCAGGGCAAGGACCTGGCGCTGGAGCGCGTGTTTGACCTGCGCGCGCTGCGTGTCATCGTTGCCAGCGTGGCCGACTGCTACGCGGCGCTGGCACGTCTGCACGAGCTCTACACGCCTGTGCCCGGCGAGTTCGACGACTACATCGCCAAGCCCAAGCCCAACGGCTACCAGTCGCTGCACACGGTGGTGTTGGGCCCGGACGACCGGGCCATGGAGGTGCAGATACGCACGCGCGAGATGCATGACCACGCCGAGCATGGTGTGGCCGCGCATTGGGCCTACAAGGAGGCCGGCGCGCGCGGCTATGCGGGCGTCACTGCGGCCGGCGAATTCGAGGAGCAGGTGGCGCGCGCCCGCAAGGCGGTGCTGAACCAGCTGCTGGCCTGGGAGCGCGACACCGTGCAGGCCGATGGCGGCACGGCGAGCTTCGACGACCGCATCTACGTCTTCACGCCGCAGGCCACCATCGTGGAGCTGGGGGCCGGCGCGACGCCGGTGGACTTCGCCTACGCGGTGCACACCGACCTGGGCCACCGCTGCCGCGGCGCGCGCATCGACGGCCACATGCTGCCGCTGAACACGCCGCTGCAGAGCGGCCAGACGGTGGAGATCACCGCGGTGCGCGAGGGCGGGCCGTCGCTGGACTGGCTGAACCCCGAACTGGGCTATCTGCAGAGCCAACGGTCGCGGGCCAAGGTGCGCGCGTGGTTCAACGCGCTGCAGCAGGCGCAGACCATCGCCAAGGGGCGTGACCTCGTCGAGAAGCTACTGCAGCGCGAGGGCAAGACTGCACTGAAGCTGGACGAGCTCGCATCGCGCTTGGGTTTCAAGGGTGCGGATGCGCTGTTCGAGGTGGTCGGCAAGGACGAGTACTCGCTGCGCAACATCGAGCTGCTGCTGCGCCCGCCCGAGCCTGTCGCCGACGAAGACGAGTTGCTGGCACAGCGGCACACGCGCAGCGCCAGCAGCGGTGCGCGCAGCGGTGTGCTGGTGGTGGGCATCGATTCGCTGCTGACGACCTTGTCGCGCTGCTGCCGTCCCGCGCCGCCCGACGCGATCTCCGGTTTCGTCACGCGCGGCAAAGGCGTGGCCATCCACCGCAGCGACTGCAGCAATCTCGCGGAGATGAAGCGGCGCTCACCTGAGCGCGTCATCGCCGTGGAATGGGGTGGCGGCGAGGCGACGGGCAAGAACGCGCCGGTCTATCCGGTCGACGTGCTGGTCGAGGCGGGCGACAGGCAGGGCCTGCTGCGCGACGTGCTGGAGGTGTTCGCGAAGGAGAAGATGAACGTCGTGGCCGTCAACACGCAATCGCTGCAGGGCGGCGCGGCCAAGCCCCGCACCGGCGGTGGCGAGACGGCATGGATGAGCTTCACGCTGGAGCTGTCAGATGCGTCCAAGCTGACCAAGGTACTGCGCGATCTTTGCGCCATGCCGGGCGTCCGTTCGGCACGCCGCAAGTGAATCTGGACGAGCCTGAAAAATCCATGCTATAGTGCGCAGCTCTTCAGGCGCGTAGCTCAGTTGGTTAGAGCACCACCTTGACATGGTGGGGGTCGTTGGTTCGAATCCAATCGCGCCTACCAAATTTGGTAGGTTAGAAATGCCTCAGATCTTCACGGATCTGAGGCATTTTTCATTGCCGCCAGTAAAGGCGGTTGCTCTCTGCTAGGTTGCCCTGACGACCAGTTCGGTCGGCATGATCTCGCTGGCCGAATCCTGACCGGCGATCAGGTCCAGCACCTTGCGGGCCAGCAGCACGCCGCCGTGATGCCAGTCCTGGCGCACGCTGGTCAGCGGCGGCGCGAAGCTCTGCGCGGCTGGTGAGTCGTCGTAGCCGATCACCGAAACCTGATCTGGCACGGGCAGGCCGGCATCCGTGAACGCGCGGACGGCACCCATGGCAAGCAGGTCGCTGGCAGCAAACAGGCCGTCAGGCAGCTTCGCACCCTTGGGAAGGCGCGCGAGATGGGACTGCACGGCCGTGAATCCGGCGCCGAAGGTGAATGCTGCCGGCGTCAGTGACTGCGCCTTCAGTCCGGCCTTCTTCAATGCCTTGGCGAACCCCTGCTGACGGTCCCGGATTTCGGCGTGGCGCACATCGCCCAGAAACAGCAGTTCGCGCCGACCCAAGGCGACCAGCCGTTCGGCTGCGCAGGCGCCGCCATGAGCGTTGTCTCCCCCGACGACGACCGCGTTGCCGCGACCGTGCTCGGCGCCCCAGACCACCATGGGCAACCCCATCGCCGCGGCCGACTTGACGGCCGAGCCGTTGGCACCCTGGCCGAGGAGGATGACGCCGTCTGCCGACGCTGCCATGCCCTGGCCGGGGCTTTGCATGGCCGACAGCAGCACGCTGTAGCCGCGCGATGTCAGCTCCTGCGTGATGCCGCCCAGCAACTGCAGCGGGTAGGCATCGGTCATCGGCCGGTCGGTGTCGGGCTGCATCTCCAGCATGACGGCCACCATGTGGCTGCGGCGCAGTCGCAGGTTGCGGGCGTTGTGGTTGAAACGGTAGCCGGCAGCCTCGGCCAGCGTCTTGATGCGCTCACGCGTGGCCGGCGTGACCGACGGGCTGTCGCGCAGCGCCCGCGAGACGGTGATGGCGCTGACGCCGGCGAGCGCGGCGATCTGTTCCATCGTGACTGGCTTGGCGTCGCTCATCCGTTTCTCTGCTTGATCGTGGCTGGGGGCCGAAGCGGACGCTTCGGGAGCAGCGGATTGTCGCCAACCCCGCACTGCAAGCTGCGATGACGTAAGGCGCCTGGGTGCAGGTGCCTCACGCTCCCTTTATGGCATCGATGTCATTTGTTTGCGACATTGGTGAATACCCAAATGACATCGATAACATTTGCCAGCAAAGTGCGTGCATCGACAGTCGGTGGCGGCCGCGCCGGTTGTCGGAGCACACAACAACCACCGGAGACATCCATGCACGACTTCCCTGCCGCGTCGCGTCGCGGCGACCATGCGTTCCTTCGCCCGCAACTGATTGCCCTGGCCGCCGCCGCCATGTGCGCCGCCGCCTCCGCGCAGGAGGCCGCCAAGCCCGCCGCCCCTGCGCCTGAGGTTCGCGAACTCGAAGCCGTCGTTGTCACCGGCACTGCGCGCCGCGAAGGGGTGCGCAAGCTGGAAGCGGGCTTCTCGATCACGACCGCGACCGAGGAGCAGATCAAGCAGGCGGCGCCAGCCAGCACCGCTGATCTGCTGAAGACGGTGCCCGGCATCTTTGTCGAGACTTCGGGCGGCCAGGCGGGCGCCAACATCCGCGTGCGCGGCTTTCCGACACCGGGCGACGGCCCCTACTCGACCTTCCAGCTCAACGGCGCACCGCTCTACCACCTGCCCACGCTGAGCTTCTTCGAGCATTCCCAGCTCTTCCGCCTGGACGACACCATCGACCGCATGGAGGTGTTGCGCGGCGGACCCAGCCCGGTATTCGGCAGTGGCCAGCCTGGCGTGACCGTCAACTTCATCCAGAAGGACGGGCGCAACCCCGAGGCCGGTTTGCGGGTGACCACCGGTACGGGCGATCTGCGCCGCGTGGACGGCGTCTATGCCGGCAAGCTCAGCGACCAGTGGAATGTCATGGTCGGCGGCTTCTGGCGCCAGAGTCATGGCCTGCGCGACACGCAGTTCCCCGCCGACGACGGCGGTCAGGCCAGCCTGGTGCTCACCCGCAAGCTCGACAGCGGCAGCCTGCAGCTCTACGCCCGCGCGCTGCGCGACCGCAATGCCTTCTTCACGGCCATTCCGGTCGTCGGCGGTGCCGATGGCAAGAGCGTGTCCAGCTATCCCGGATTCGATGCCAGCAAGGATTACTTCTACGGCAACGAACTGCGCCGCATCGTGCTGGAAACCGGCCGCGCGACCGGCCGCACGCTGCCCAATGGCCGCCCGGAGATCCTGCGCGAGACCGTCACGCGGGATCTCGCAGAAGGCCGCGGCGCCGATGTGCAGACCTATGGCGCCAACCTCGACACCAAGCTCGGCGACTGGACGCTGACCAACAAGCTCAGCCACACGCGCGGTGATACGCCGACCTATGCGCTGTTCTCGGGGGCCAATCCGCAGACGCTGTCCAGCTACATCGCGTCGCAGGTCACCGCGGCCAATGCCGAAGCGGCCGTTGTTGCCGCCGCGGGCGGCGTCGCGACAACCGGTACCGCCACGTTCACCAATGGGGGTGGCAGCGTGGCCGGCACCACGCCCGTCATCGTCAACGGCATGTGGGTCGTGGACAAGGCGCTGCGCTCGACGAGCAACGAGACGCGGCTGTCGCGCGAGGTCTTGCCGGGCCACAACCTCACCGTGGGTCTCTATCTGGCCGGCTACAGCTCGCACGATGTCTGGACGCTGGGCCAGGCGCAGCTGATGACGGTGCAACCCCATGCCCGCCTCATCGATGTGCGGCTCGACAACGGCGTGCGTGCGTCGCGCGCAGGTCATGTCTCGCCGCCGTTCTCCTTCAACCTCGATGCGGACTACAGCGGCGATACCCATGCCTTCTTCATCGCCGACGAGTGGCAGGTCACGCCGCAGTTGCGCATCGACCTCGGCGCGCGCCGCGAGACCCAGCGCATCACGGGCAGCATTGCCAACGTCAGCAACGGCGACCTCGATGCCGACCCGACGACGCTCTACAACAATAGCTTGTCCTATTTCAGCGGCACGAGCACGCTGATCGACAGCAAGCTCAGCCGAAGCTCGTTCACGGCCGGTGCCAACTACGCCTTCAGCCGCGAGTTCAGCGCCTTCGTGCGGGCCAACAAGGGCCATCGTCTGCCCGACTTCGACGTGCTGCGCGGCCGGGGTGCCAACGAGACCCGCGACTCCGTCGAGGACATCACGCAGTTCGAGATCGGCCTGAAGACCTCCACCAAGCTGTACAGCGCGTTCCTGACGGCCTATCAGAACCGCCTCACGAACTCGCAGACGCAGCAGTTCACGAACGCGGGCAATGTCGTGCTGCGTCCCAACAGCAAGGCCACCGGTCTGGAGTTCGAGCTGGCGCTGCGTCCCGGCGCCGGCTTCGAGATCGCCGCGACCGGCAACTTCCAGGATGCCAAGTACCGCGACTTCCAGCAGTTCACCGGCAACCGCGTCGAACGCGCCCCCAAATTCCAGGCACGCCTGACCCCAAGCTGGCAGACGCAGACCGGCTTTGGCCAACTGCGCGCCTTCGCCACGCTCAGCCACGTCGGTGAGCGCTTCGCAGATCAGACCAACACGCTGAAGCTGCCGGCCTACCGGACCGTCGATGCGGGCGCCGTGTTCTCCATGGACAACGGCCTGGAGGTGCGCCTCACCGGCACCAACCTGACGAACAAGATCGGGCTGACGGAAGGCAATTTCCGCGTGCCGGGGCAGGGCGTCGGGCAGGACGGCGTCTTCCTCGCGCGGCCGCTGTTCGGGCGTGCGTATGAGCTGAGCGTCGGCTTCCAGTTCTGACGCGCAAGATGGCGAAGCCCGAACTCCCCGCAGCCCTCGACATGACACGACCTTCTTCCCTGCCGGCGCTGCCCCTGTCGAGCGGTGGCCTGCGCATCAGGCTCGCCATCATCCTGACCTATATGTTCTTCGGCGCGCTGCTGAACAGCGTGGGCGCCGTCAACCTGCTGGTCGTGCAGACCCTTGGCGTGGCGCGCGCCGACGCCGCGCTGCTGGACGCGTGGAAGGACCTGCCCATCGCGGTCACGTCCTTCCTGGTCGCCTCGCTGCTGCCGCGGCTGGGGCTCAAGCGCTCCATGTTGCTGGCGCTGGCGGCGGTGGGCGCCGCCTGCCTGGCCATGCCGATGCTGTCGGCCTTCTGGGCCATCAAGCTGCTGTTCTGCACGCTGGGCGCCGGCTTCGCGCTCGTCAAGGTGTCGGCCTATTCCATGATCGGCCTCGTCACGCACGACAAGGCCGGCCACGCGCGCTTCACCAACCTGCTCGAAGGCCTGTTCATGGTGGGCGTGCTGGGCGGCTTCCTGCTGTTCAGCCAGGCCGCGCGCGCCGAGGGCCAGGGCTGGCTGCAGGTCTATCCGCTGCTGGCAGCCGTGGCGGCGGGCGCCTTCCTGCTGCTGCTGGTCAGCCCGCTGGATGAAGGCCCCATCCGTTCGCCCGGCACGACGCTGCGCGAGGACCTCGTCGCGATGGCACCGCTGCTGAAGATGGGCCTGGTCGTTGTCTTCCTGATGTCGGCCTTCCTCTACGTGCTGATCGAGCAGGGCATCTCGACCTGGCTGCCCAGCTTCAACAACGAGGTGCTGCATCTGCCCACGGCGATGAGCGTGGGCCTGGCCGTCATCATGCCGGCCACCACGGCGCTGGGGCGTCTCACCAGCGCCGCGGTCATCGGGCGCCTGGGCTGGTTCGCCGTCGTGTTGGCCTGCCTGGTGGGCATCGCTGCGCTGATCCTGCTCACGCTGCCGCTGGCCCGCAACGTGGCGCCGCTGGGGCCGGACGTGGGCTGGTTCAACGCACCACCTGCCGCCTACCTGCTGCCGCTGACCGGCCTGCTGCTCGCCCCCATCTACCCGGCCATCAACTCCGCGATGCTGAGCGCGCTGCCGCAACGCCAGCACGCGGCCATGACCGGCCTCATCGTTGTCTTCTCCGCCCTCGGCGGCACGCTGGGCAGCTTCATCACTGGCCGGCTCTTCGTTGCCTTCGACGGCACGACCGCCTTCGGCCTGCTGCTGGTGCCCGTCGTGGCGCTGGCCGTCTCCCTCGCCCGGCTGCGCCGGCATCTCTCGCCATGACTTTCTCCCGCCCGCGCCCCGGCGATCTTCTTGCCGCCGCGCCCACCCACGCCGCCGCACCAGCCGCGCACCGCACCGCGGCCACGCCGCGCGAGCTCTACGGTGACCTTTTCGTCGAGGTGCAGATGTCCCGCGTCTTCGGCGATGGCAAGAGCTTTGTCGACGCCCGCCCCCGGAGCTCGCCGGCGCTGATCCGCGCGCGCTTCGACGTCGAACGCCGCAGTGCCAACTTCTCGCTGGCCGATTTTGTGCAGACGCACTTCACGCTGCCCGCGCATGCCGAGGCTCCCACGCCGCAGCGCGGCATCCGCGAGCACATCCGTGCGCTGTGGCCACACCTCGTGCGCGAGCACCGCGACGCCGTCGAGGGGGAGAGCCTGCTGCCGCTGCCGCGCCCCTATGTCGTGCCGGGCGGACGCTTTCGGGAGCTCTACTACTGGGACAGCTATTTCACGATGCTGGGCCTCGTCGCCGATGGCCGGCGCGACCTGGCCGAGGGCATGCTGGCCAACTTCGCCCACCTGATTGAAACCTACGGCTTCATCCCCAACAGCAGCCGCAGCTACATGCTGAGCCGCTCTCAGCCACCCTTCTTCTTCCGGATGGTGGAGTTGCTGCACGCCGACGACCCCGCTGCCGGCTTCGCGGCCTGCCTCGGGGCGCTGCGGGCCGAGCATGCCTTCTGGATGGATGGCGAAACCGACCTCGCGCCTGGCCAGTCGCATCGCCGCGTACTGCGCACGCCCGGAGGAGCGCTGCTGAACCGCTATTGGGACGACCGCTGCACGCCGCGCGAGGAAAGCTGGCGTGAGGACGTCGAGACGGCCCAGGCCAGCGGCCGGCCGCACGAGCAGGTCTGGCGCGACCTGCGCGCGGGCGCGGAGAGCGGCTGGGACTTCTCCGGCCGCTGGTGCGCCGATCCGGCCGACATTTCGACCATAGCGACCACCGCCCTCGCGCCGGTGGACCTCAACGCGCTGCTCGCGGGTCTGGAAGCCGCGATCGCGCGGGGCGCCGCGCGCCTCGGCGATGCGGCTACGGCGCGGGCCTTCGACGCGCGCTCCGTGGCTCGGCGGCAGTCCCTGCAGACGCATTTCTGGCGCGCTGAGGCGGGCCACTTCGCCGACCTGAATTGGCGCGACGCTGCCGATCCGCGCCCACTGACCGCCGCCAGTCTCGTGCCGCTGTATCTGGGCTTTGCCACGCAGGCCCAGGCCGACTCGATGGCGGCCCAGGTGCGGCGCCACCTGCTCGGTGCCAACGGCCTGCTGACCACGTCGCTCACCACCGGCCAGCAGTGGGACGCACCCAACGGCTGGGCACCGCTGCAATGGATGGCTGCGCTGGGTTTGGCACGCTATGGTCAGGCGGCGCTGGCGCGGCAGATCGCGGCGCGCTGGTGCGCCAGTGTCGAGCGCGTCTTCACGGCCACGGGGCGCCTGCTGGAGAAGTACGACGTCGCCCAGGATAGGCCCGGCGGTGGTGGCGAGTACGAGACCCAGGACGGCTTTGGCTGGACGAACGGCGTGTATGTCGGCTTCCAGGATGTCCTGCTGAATGGCTTGCCTGACTGAACGGCGGGCGCGAGCTTCTAGAACGGGTAGTGCCGCGGCTGCGTCTGCACGGTGATCCAGCGCAACTCGGTGAACTCCGCGATGCCGGCCTTGCCGCCGAAGCGGCCCAGACCCGATCCCTTCACGCCGCCGAAGGGCATCTGCGCCTCGTCGTGCACGGTGGGCCCGTTGATGTGGCAGATGCCGGACTCGATGCGCCGCGCCACCTCCATCGCCCGCGCGATGTCGCGGCCGAACACCGCCGCCGACAGGCCGTACTCGTTGTCGTTGGCGCAGGCGATGGCGGCTTCCACGCCGTTCACGCGCACGATGCACTTCAGCGGCCCGAAGGTCTCCTCGCGGTAGACGCGCATGTCGGGTGTCACGCGGTCCAGCACCGTGGCGGGCATCAGCGTGTCGCGGGCCTTGCCGCCGCACAGCAGCTTGGCGCCCTTGGCCAGCGCGTCGTCGATCAGCGCGTTGCAATGCTCCACGGTGCCCATGCCCACCACCGAGCCCAGCACGACGGGCTCGGGCTTGCGTGGGTCGCCCAGCGGCAGCCTGCTCGCCTTGGCGACGAACTGGTCGACGAAGGCGTCGGCGATCCTGTCGTCGACGATGAGGCGCTCGGTGGACATGCAGATCTGCCCCGAGTTCGCAAAGCTGCCGAAGGCAGCCGCGCTGACGGCCTCCGCCAGGTCGGCGTCGTCCAGCACCAGCAGCGGCGCCTTGCCGCCCAGTTCCAGCACGACGGGCTTCAGGTACTTGGCGCAGGTGGCCGCGATGAGCTTGCCGACGCGGGTGCTGCCGGTGAAGTTCACGCGCCGCACGGCCGGGTGGGCCACCATGGCCTCCACCACCGTGGCTGCGTCGGCCGGCGCGTTGGTGAGGTAGTTGACGACGCCGGGCGGGAAGCCGGCGTCCTGCATCGCCTCGATGATGAGCTGGTGCGTGCGCGGGCAGTTCTCGCTGCCCTTGAGCACCACCGTGTTGCCGCAGGCCAGCGGCGTGGCGATGGCGCGCACGCCCAGGATGACGGGCGCGTTCCACGGCGCGATGCCAAGCACGACACCGGCCGGCTGGCGCATGCCCATGGCCAGCGAACCGGGCACGTCGGACGGGATGACTTCACCGCTCACTTGCGTCGTCAGCGACGCCGCCTCGCGCAGCATGCCGGCGGCCAGCATCACGTTGAAGCCGGCCCACATCGCGGTGCCGCCGGTCTCGGCGGACACGGCCTGCGCGAACTGCGGTGCCTTGGCTTCCAGCGCGTCGGCGGCCTTCAGCAGCAGCGCGCGGCGCTCGCCGGGGCCGGTGCGGCTCCAGGTCTTGAAGGCCTCGGCGGCGGCGTCGACGGCGGCGATGGCATCGGCCGTGCTGGCGGCCGGCGCGCGCGTGGCGACCGAGCCGTCCAGCGGGTTGCGGCGCTCGAAGGTGGCGCCCTTCTCGGCGGACACGGCCAGGCCGTTGATCAGCATCGACAAGTCGGACATGGCGGGGTTCTCCTGGGAAGCGGGTGAGGTGGAAGCGCCCTGGCCCAGATAGGCCTGGCGGATGACGCTGGAGCGCGCGAGCAGCGTGGCCGGGCCGCTGGCGACGAGGCGACCGCGCTCCAGCACGTAGCCGCGGTCGGCCACGGCCAGCGCCTTGCGCACGTTCTGCTCCACCATCAGCACCGTCGTGCCGGCATCGGCAATGCGGCGCGCGATGGCCAGCAGCTCGTCGACCATCTTGGGTGCCAGGCCCAGCGAGGGTTCGTCCAGCATCAACAAGCGCGGCGCGCTCATCAGCGCGCGGGCCACGGCCACCATCTGTTGTTCGCCGCCGCTCATGGTGCCGGCGAGTTGCCTGGCGCGTTCGCGCAGCTTGGGGAAGTCGTTGAAGGCCTGCTCCAGCCGGCGTGCGCGCTCGGCCGGTGGCACCAGCCAGCCGCCCAGCTCCAGGTTCTCGGCGACTGTCATCTGGCCGAACAGCTGGCGGCCCTCGGCGACGAGGGCGATGCCGCGCTGGACGATGTCGGAGGTTTTGGTGCCGGGGGCGATGTCTGCACCGTCCAGCTTGAGTGAGCCAACGCGCGGGATCAGCCCGGCGATGGCCTTCAGCAGCGTCGTCTTGCCGGCGCCGTTGGGGCCGAGGATGACGGTGAGGCCGGGGCGGGCTTCCAGCGTCAGGTCGCGCAGCACGAGGAAGGCTCCGTAGCCGGCGCTGAGGCCTTGGACGCTCAGATGGGCGGAGCGGATGTCGTTCTTCATGCGGCCTCCGCCATCTCGTCGCCCAGATAGGCCTCGATGACCTCGGCATTGCGCACCACCTCGGCGGGCGTGCCGTCGGCGATCTTGCGGCCCTGGTGCAGCACCAGAACGCGCTCCACATGGCGCAGCAGCGTCGTCACCGCGTGTTCGATCCAGATGACGGTCAGGTCCAGCTCGTCGCGCAGGCGGCGGATCAGCCGGGCCATCGCCTCGACCTCGCCTTCGGTGAGGCCGGCGGCCACCTCGTCCAGCAGCAGCAGGCGAGGGCGTGTGGCCAGTGCCATGCCGATCTCCAGCAGCCGCTGCTGGCTGGGCGTGATGGCAGCGGCCGGCAGCGCGGCCTGGGGCGCCAGGCCGATGAGCGCCAGGATGGCGGCCTCGTCCTTCAGCAGCGCGGGCGCGGCGCGGTGGCGGCCGGCGAACTGCAGGCCGAAGCCGATGTTGGCCGCCACGCTCAGCTCGGCGAACACGCGCGGCGTCTGGAAGGTGCGCGCGATGCCTTGCTGCGCGAAGCGGTGCGGCCGGGCGCCCGTCAGGCGCACGCCGCCCGCATGCAGTTCGCCGGCCGTGGGCTCGACGACGCCGGACAGCGCGTTGAAGAAGGTGGTCTTGCCCGCGCCATTGGGGCCGATGATGCCCACCAGCTCGCCGGCGCCGAACCCAGCGCTGACGCGGTTCACCGCCGTGAGGCCGCCAAAGCGCACCGTCACGTCGCGGGCTTCCAGCAAGGGGTGCCCGTTCATGTCGCCACCTTCTTCCTCGGCAGGCTCAAGGAGGCCAGGCCGCCCGGCAGGTAGAGCACGCACAGGATCAGCAGCAGCCCCAGCGCCATCATGTAGAGCTGTGGCAGCTGCAGGCGCAGCGTCTCGGCCA
The DNA here is from genome assembly GCF_031458115.1 of Roseateles asaccharophilus. Taxonomy (GTDB): domain Bacteria; phylum Pseudomonadota; class Gammaproteobacteria; order Burkholderiales; family Burkholderiaceae_C; genus Pelomonas; species Pelomonas asaccharophilus_A. The sequence goes on from NZ_JAVDXV010000002.1 coordinate 102,212, forward strand.
GCAGGCTGAAGACGACCGCCGCGATCAGCGGCCCCCACAGCGTGGCCGCGCCGCCGATCAGCGCGATCAGCACGGTCTGGAAGCCGATGAAGGGGTTGAAGACGGTGCTGGGGTCGATGTAGGTCCAGCGCACGCTCATCGCCGCGCCCACGGCACCGGCGAAGGCCGCCGTCAGCGCAAAGCCGGCGACCTTGACCCAGCGCGTGTCGACGCCCAGCGTCTGCGCACGCTGTTCGTCGAAGCCTATGCCCTGCAAGGCCAGGCCGAAGCGGCTGCGCCGCACGAGGATGGACGTCAGCAGCGCCAACACGGCCAGCGCCAGCACGGTGACGTAGATGGTGTCGCGCTCGGGCAACACCGTGAGCACGCGGCCCACGGTGCCGGTGACCTGTTTTTCCCAGTAGGTGATGGCGTGGCGGATCAGCTCCGTCATGCCGAAGGTCAGCACGGCGAAATAGGTGCCGCGAAGGTGCAGCACGGCGGCGCCCATGGCCAGCGCGACGCCGGCCGCCAGGGCCGCGCTGAGCGCGATGGCGGCCCACCAGCCCGTTTGTTCCAGCATCAGCGCGCAGCCATAGGCGCCGATGCCGAAGAAGGCCGAGGTCGCCAGCGACATGTAGCGCGTGCTGCCGCAGAACAGGCTCCAGCTGGACGACAGCGCCGCATACATCAGGCAGGTCAGCGCCAGAGAAACAGCGAATTCGCTGCCGTAGTGCGGCACGGCCAGCGCCCAGCCGGCCAGCGCGAGGAGGATGAGGAGATCGCGCTTCATGTCACTTGCGGGTAAATAGGCCGTTGGGTTTCCAAAGGAGGACGGCGATGAAGATGCCGTAGGACAGCAGCGACTTCAGCGACGGATTCGTGAAGTGCATGCCCAGCGCCTCAATGACGCCCAGCGACAGGCCGCCCAGCAGCGCGCCGCTCATGCTGCCGAAGCCGCCCAGCGTGATGACGATCAGCGCCGTCACCGTGTAGGGCTCGCCCATGCTCGGCGAGATCGTGTAGGTCATGGACAGCAGGCAGCCGGCCACGCCCGACAGGCCCACGCCCACGCCGAACATCAGCGGGTGCAGCCGCTCGGTGTCGATGCCCACCAACTGCGCGCCGGTGGGCGACTGCATCAGCGCGCGCACGCCCTTGCCGTACAGCGTCTTCTTCAGCGTGACGATGAGCGCCGCACTGAAAGCCAGCGCCAGTGCCAGCAGCAGCAACTTGTTGGCGGCGAACTGGGCGGAGCCCAGCGCCACCGGTTGCGTCAGGAAGTCGTAGCCGCGCAGGTCACCGCCCCAGGCCATCTGCGCGAAGTTCTGAACGAGGAACATCAGACCGAAGCTGGCCATCAGGCCGCGCGCCTCGAAGATGTCGACGTTGGCGCTGGTGCGCGTCAGCCGCCGGAACACCAGGCGATGCACGGCCAGGCCCGCGGCCATCAGCAGCGCGAACGCGACCGGGATCATCAGCAGCGGCGACAGCCCCCATTGCGCGGTGGCCATCCAGGTCAGGAAGGCGCCCACCATCAGAAACTCGCCATGGGCGATGTTCAGGATGCGCATCAAGCCGTATTGCAGGTTCAGCCCCAGCGCGACGAGGGCGTAGACACCGCCGGTGATGAGGCCGGAGGCGATCAGCTCGAACCAGGAACCCAGGGCCATCGCATCAGGTCCAGTTCGGCTTCGGCGCGACCAGCGGTGCGGTGGCATTGGCCTTGGGCCACACGACCTCGAACTCGCCCTTCTGCCACTGCCCCACCGTGCCCGGCGTGCCGACGTTCTCGCTGCCCGCGAACTTCACCTTGCCGAGGATGGTGGCGTGCTCCGTGCCGGCCACGTAGTCGCGGATGGCCTTGCGATCCAGGCCGACCTTGGCGACGGCAGCGGTCAGGATCTCCAGCGACGCCCAGCAGGCGCCGCTGGCCCAGCGGTCGGGCTCCTTCTGTGCGCTGAACTTCTTCACATGGGCATCGAAATAGGCCTTGGCGGCCGGGCTGGTCTTGCCGTTCCACGAGCCCATGCCCAGCACGCCCTCGGCGCCGGCCTGCATGACGTTGCGGTACAGCTGGAAGGCCGTGCCCACCGAGCCATAGAAGAACTTCGGGTTGAAGGCTATCTCCTTGGCCTGGCGGCTGGCCAGGATGGTGTCGGGCGGGTAGGTCAGGCCGATGAAGGCATCGGGGGCCTTGTCCTTCATGGAGCGCAGCACCGGCGACAAGTCCTTCACGCCCAGCGGGTAGCTCTTGTCCTCCACCAGGCTGATGCCCGTGCCCTGCAGCGCCACCTTCAGCGCGGCGTAGTTCTCCAGGCCGAAGAGGTCGTCCACATAGATGGTGGCGACCGTCTTCACGCCCTGCGCCTTGAGCAGGTCGACCAGCGCGTTCATCATCGGCGCGGGCTGCTGCAGCACCGAGAAGAAGCAGGGCAGCTTCATCTCGATCAGCCGGCGCGACAGCGCCGTGGGTGCCAGCAGCGGGTAGCCATGGCGGTTGGCCAGCGGCGCGACGGCGAAGTTGGCGTTGCTGCCCCAGGGCGGCAGCACCAGGTCCACCTTGTCGCTGCCCATCAGCTTCTCGTAGGTGCGCACGCAGGTTTCGATGTTGCTCTGGTCGTCGCTGCTGATCAGCTCGATGGGCCGGCGCGTGCCCTTCACGTTCAGGCCGCCGGCGGCGTTCTGCTGCTCGGCCCACAGCAGGTAGTTGGGTTCCTGGCTGACCTGGGCGCCGGTGGTCCACGGCCCCGTGCGGGCGATCGCGTAGCCGATGCGCACCGGCGCGGCCTGGGCGCGGACGACGGGCGGGAAGGCCAGCGCGGCGGGGGTGGCGGCGAGCGCCTGGACGACGGTGCGGCGAGTGCTCATGGGTCTTGTCTCCGTGTTGAGCTTCGGCTCGAGGTGGCCGATGGGGCGAATTCTTCGCAGCCGCCCCCCAGGCCGCTTTGCCGCCTGCGCACCGCGGCTTGTCGATCCGTGCAGACCGTCTAGGGCTTACCCGATCCCGCTGGTTCCCGGCCTTGGCGGGCCGGGGAGGGCCCCGCTACGCTTGGCGCCATGGCCCATCCCGCCGTCACCACGATGAACACCGACCAGGTCTCGCCGGCCGAGCGGCCGGGGTTCTGGGCGGATTGGATCCACCGCCTGTTCCACGGCCTGGACTCGGATTTCTACGGGGACGAAGGCTTCGACGGCCGCATGGCCAGCGTGCGCGCCGGTGACGTGGTGCTGACCCGGCTGGAGGCCAGCCGCCACCGCGTGCTGCGCTCCAGCGCGCAGGTGCGGCAGTCGGAGGTGGGTTACCTGAAGATCGTCGCGCCCTGGGTGGGCTGCGCCGGCGTCGAGCAGAAGGGCCGCGAGGCCTGGGTCAGCGCCGACCAGTGGAGCATCTACGACACCACCGACAGCTATGCCGTGGCCAACCCGGTGCGGGCGGAGCACCTCATCGTCATGCTGCCGCGCGACCGCCTCGTGGAGCGCGGCCTGGCGCTGGACCCGCTGATGGCGCGCCGCCTGGGCGGCAGCGGCGGCGTGGCCCGCATCGCGCTGGAGACGATGCGCAACGCCTACCGCGAGCTGCCCGGCATGTCCGAGACCGCCGCGCGCGGCGTGGGCGACGCGATCACGCAGCTGGTGCACCTGGCCATGCTGGACCTGGCCGGCATCGGCACCGCGCAGACGCAGCGCGAAGCGTTGCGCGAACGCATCAAGCAGCATGTGGGCGAGCGCCTGGGTGACCCGGGGCTGACGGTGGACGGCATCGCGCTGGCACTGAACTGCAGCCGCCGCCAGCTCTACAACGCGTTTGCCGAGGAACCGGACGGCGTGGCCGGCTACATCCTGCACCGCCGCCTGGAGGGCTGCCGCCGCTGCCTGGACGACCGGGCGCAGGCGCATCGCTCCATCACGGAGATCGCCTTCGACTTCGGCTTCTCCAACATGGCGCACTTCAGCCGCGTGTTCCGCGCCCACCTGGGCCTGCCGCCCAGCGACTACCGGCGCGCCGCCGCGGCATAACCGCGTTATTGCTGAAACAGGCCGTTTGGGGCCTCAAACGTGACGGGTTTGGCGCTTGGACAGCCGCGTAGGCAATCTCCCTACATGCGGTTCCTGAAATGGCGGCGGCGACGTGCCGCCTTGTCCGCCTGTTAGACAGACCGCTCAGCGACGAAGATTTGCTCCGTTAGCACACGGGCACGATCCAACGTGCCTCGGACATTCTGTCGGGGAGATTGAAGATGAAAAAGCTGAACGTCCTCGCCGCGCTGCTGCTGCCCCTGCTGGCTCAAGCCGGTACCGCCGGCAACAGCTTCCAGGTCACCGCCACCGTCACCAGCGCCTGCACGGTGTCGGGCACGACGCTGAACTTCGGCTCCGCCATCGACCCCCTGGCCACCGCCACGCCGCTGGACGCCACGTCCACGCTGAGCGTGACCTGCACCAACACCACGCCCTACACCGTGGCGCTGAACGCAGGCGCCAACGCCGGCGGCGCGTCCAACTTCGGCTCCCGCACGATGAAGAGCGGCAGCAACACGCTGGCCTACCAGCTCTACGTCGACGCCGGCCGCTCCTCCGTCTGGGGCGACGGCACGTCCAGCAGCAGCACATCGGCCGGCACCGGCACGGGCAGCGCCCAGACCCTGACCATCTACGGCCGCTTGCCCTCACTTGCCAATGTCGTCCCGGGGAGCTACACCGACACCGTGACCGTCACTGTCAGCTATTGATGGGGGTTAGCCATGAAGCGCTTTTTCAAGCTGCTGGGTATTTACCTGCTGGTGTCCTTGTGGTCGTTCTCGGTGCGCGCCGCCGACGTGACGTTGATGCCCGTCGCCGTCAAGCTCGACCGCGCCAATGACCGCGCCACCGTCCAGGTCATGAACAACGGCCAGGAGCCGGTGCTGATGCAGGCCGAGGCCATTGCCTGGAACCGCGTGGGTGGCATCGACATCGACGGGCCTACCACCGACGTCATCGTCAACCCGCCGGTCTTCACCGTGCAGCCGGGCCAGACGCAGGTGCTGCGCCTGGGTTTGCGCCGTTCGCAACAGCTGGAGCAGGAAGCCACCTACCGCATCGTGCTGCGCGAGGTGCCCATGCCGCGGCCGTCGGACGTGCTGAACGTGGCCGGCAGCGTGCGCGTGCTGGTCGCGCTGCGCGTGCCGGTCTATGTGGCGCCGGCGCAGGTCAAGCGCGGCGAGCAGTGGAAGGTCACCCGCGCGCCCAACGGCGAGCTGCTGGCCCAGGTGTCCAACACGGGCAACGTGCACGTCAAGGTGTCGGAGCTGCGCCTGCAGGGCGAGGGCGGCACCGCGCTGGCGTCGCTGGCCCAGAAGGGCAGCCATTCGGTCATTTTTCCGGGAGAGCAGCGCACCTTCCGGCTGCCCGCCACTGCACAGGCCACGCAGGTGCTGGTGCAGACCGATGAGGGCCAGCAGGTGGTCGCGTTGAACGAGCCTCGGGAGGTCAAGCCCTGAAATCCGCCTGCGCGGCCTCGGCTGCGGCGCTGCTGATCGCCACCGCGGCATCGGCACAGGCGCCCGTTCGCCCCCAGTGGGGCGAGACGCTGCTGCTGGCCCTGCGGGTCAACAGCGTGGCCCAGGACGGCATGCTGCGCGCGGTGCGCCTGGCCGAGGGGCTGGCCATACCGCAATCCAACTGGGACGAGATGCACTTGCGCCTGCCCACCGCCGGAACCCGCCTCATCGACGGCGAGCAGCACGTGTTGCTCGCCACGGCCGGCCCGTTGCGCTGGCGCATCGACGAGGCCACGCAGACGCTGGAGGTCGACGCGCCGGCCTCGGCCTTCATGGGGCAGCGCATGGACCTGTCGTCCACCGCGCCGCGCGTGACCCGGCCGTCGGCCTGGGCCCCCTTCATCAACTACGACGCCCAGTGGCAGCACCGCACGGGCAGCCCCGCCGTGGCCGACGCGCTGTGGGAGCTGGGCCTGTTCGGCCCGCTGGGCGATGTCAGCAGCACCGGCCTGGCGCGCAGCGAGGGCCATGGCGTGCGGCTGGACACGCGCTGGCAGCGCGACGATCCCGCCCGGCTGGCGCGGCTGCGTGTGGGCGACACCATCAGCCAGGCCGGCTCCTGGGGCCGGGCGCTGCGCTATGGCGGCGTGCAATGGGGCACCGATTTCTCGCTGCAGCCCGGTTTCCTGAGTTTTCCGCTGCCGGCGCTGCGCGGCGAGGCGGCCCTGCCGTCCACGCTGGACGTCTACGTCAACAACAGCCAGCGCCTGCAAAGCCGGCTGCAGGCCGGTCCCTTCGACCTCAGCGAGCTGCCGGTCGTCACCGGCCAGGGCGAGATCCGCACCGTCGTGCGCGACCTGCTGGGCCGCGAGCAGGTCGTCATCACGCCGTACTACGTCAGCCCGGCGCTGCTGAAGCCCGGCCTCAGCGCCGTCAGCGTGGATGTGGGCATGGAGCGCGAGGACTACGGCATCGTCAGCAACCGCTACGGGCGGGCGCTGGCCAGCCTCACGCACCGGCGCGGCATCACGGACCGCTTCACGCGCGAGCTGCGCGCCGAGGCCAGCAGCGACCGCCAGGCCGTGGGCGCCGGCGGCTGGATGCTGTGGCCCAGCCTGGGCACGGCCAGCGCCGCCGCCGTGGCCAGCCATGCGCGCGGCAAGGGGGCCGGCTGGCTGTTGATGGCCGGCGTGGACCGCCAGGCGCGCGACTGGAGCGGTGGCGTGCAGCTGCGCCACGCCAGCCGCGGCTTCAGCCAGCTGGGCATGGAGCAGGGCAGCGCGCCGCGCACCGTGCTGACGGCGTCGGCCGGCACGTCCTGGCGGGGTCATTCCGTGGGTGTGAGCTGGGCCGAGCAGCGCGGCGGTCGCTTCGACAGCAAGCTGGCGCAGGTCAACTACGGCCGCGATATGGGGCGCTGGGGTTATCTGGGCTTCATCCTGCTGCGCGATTTCATGCGGGGTGGCAGCGGCACCTCGATGGGTCTGAGCTGGAGCCGGGCGCTGGACGAGCGCCACGGCATGGGTGTCAGCGTGCAACGCCAGCGCGCGCTGGATGGCGGCAACGACAACCTGCTGCAGGCCCAGGTGCAGCGCAATCCGGATTTCGGCGCCGGCCTGGGTTACCAGCTGCTGGCGGAGAGCGGCGGCCGCCAGATGGTGCAGGCGCAGTGGCAGGGCCAGCGTGCGGTGCTCAACGGTGGCGTCGCGCGGCGCAACCAGGATGTCGAGACGCGCGTGGGTGCCAGCGGCGGGCTGGCTTGGCTGGACGGCAGCGTGTTTGCCGGCCGGCGCATCGACGGCGGCATCGCGGTGGTGGACGTCGGCGGGCATGCGGGCGTGCGCGTCATGCATGACAACCAGATCGTGGCCAGCACCGACAAGCGCGGGCGCGCCTTCGTGTCCGGCTTGCGCGGCTACCAGCCCAATCGCGTAGGCGTCATGGCCGCAGACCTGCCGATGGACGTGGAACTGGACGCGCTGGAGATCCAGCTCACGCCGGCGGCCCGCAGCGCGGCGCTGATCGAGTTTCCGGTGCGGCGCGGCCGCGCCGCCGTGCTGCAGCTGATCGACCCCGCCGGCCGGGCCTTGCCGCCCGGCACCTGGCTGCAGGCGGTCGGGCAGACGCGCCAGTTCGCGGTCGGCTTCAATGGCCGCGCTTTCCTCTCCGGGCTGTTGCCGGGGCGCAGCCGCATCCACGCGGCCTGGGCCGATGGCCGCTGCCAGTTTGAATTGGAACTGCCGCCTGTCAGCGGCGATGATCTGCCCGACCTGGGCACGCTGATCTGCCGTTCCTCACCACCATGACAAGACTCATCTTCGTGCTGCTGTTGACCCTGCTGGCCTGGAGTGACCCGGCGCGGGCGCTTTGCCTGCCCGCCGTGTGCAGCTGCGGCGTGGCGACCACCAACGTCGCCTTCGGCACCTACAACCCGCTGGCCTATGGCAACACCGACTCGACCGGCAGCGTGCGCGTCAGCTGCGGCGGCGTGGCGGGGCTGCTGATCCCGTTCAACATCGCGATCAGCCCGGGCGGCGGCGGCAGCTACGCCGGGCGCCGCATGAGCAAGGGCGCCCACTACCTGAGCTACAACCTCTACACCGATTCGTCCTACACCACCATCTGGGGGGACGGCAGTGCCTCGTCGCAGCTGGTCAACGCCGGTGTGACGCTGGACGTGCTGGGCCTGTCGCCCACCCAGGTCTTCTGGATCTATGGCCGCCTGCCGGGCCGGCAGCTGACGGCCGTGCCCGGCGTCTACGCCGACACCATCAACGTGACGCTGACCTACTACTGAGGCCGAACAGCCGGAACGTCGGGTTCGCCAGCGCCGTGCCGGCCTGCGCGTCGTAGGCTTTGCGCAGCGTCGCGTCGTCGCGGTGGCGCAGGTAGGTCGCCAGCAGCGGCAGCATGCTGGCGCGGTCGGCGTCGTGGATGTCCTTCTTCGGCCAGACCTTGGCGGGGTCGGCGTACGGCGCGATGTAGGCCAGCGCGCCGCGCAGGCTGCGGCCATCGGGCGAGACATGGCCCCACCAGTCCACGCCGACGCGGTCGGCCAGCTGCGCGCAGATCAGCAGCGCCTCCAGGTTGAAGACGGAGTAGTCCAGCGAGCGCGTGCGAGCCAGCTCGTGCGGCTGGCTGCCGTCGGGCGCGATGTGGGCCGCGAGGCGCGTCGTCAGGCCGCGCTGCAGGATGGCCTTGGCATCGTCGTTGCGGCCCAGCACCAGCGCCAGGTGGGCCGCCTGCGCGTCGTACCAGCTACCGTGGTTGTTGTGCTCGCCTTCCTCGTCGCGGCCGTTCTTGCTGGTGCGCAGCCAGGTGTAGAAGTCGCCCAGCCAGGCCTTCATCGCGGCACGGTCCTGCGCCGTCCAGGCGTTGGATTCGCCCAGCATTGCCAGGCCCTCGTTGATGTGGATGAGCCAGCGGGCCTCGATGATGCCGATGCCGCGCCCGGTGGTGATGCCGGGGATGGCCTGCGCATGCTGGAAGTTGGCGTTCATGCGCGTGGCCGGGTCCAGGAACCACGCGCGGGTGAGACGAGCAGCCTGCGTGGCATAGCGCTCGTCGCGCGTGAACCAGTAGGCCAGGCCCAGCGTCTCCACCGCCGCGCCCAGGCGGGCCAGCGCGAGACTGTCGCTGCCCCGGGCCATCTCTGGGTTGCGGTCGCCATCGCGGCGGATGTAGGGCAGGCCGTCGGGCTTGGCCGGGTCGGGCCACCAGTAGGGGCCGAAGCTCAGGAAGTCGTGCTTGTCACCGCTGGCCGGGGTCAGCGTCTTGTTCAGCACCGACTCGGGCGTCATCGCCAGGGCCTTGTCGGCCTTGGTGATCAACGCCTTCAATGCGGGTTGATCCTGAGCCGTGGTGACGTCAGTGGGAATGAGCAGCTGCGCCGCCGCGGGCGCGGCGTGCAGCGCCAGGGCAAGAAGGAGAGGAATCAGTTTCATGGTCAGAACTTTGCCCTCACGCCGATGGAGAAGCGTCGTTCCGACAGCGCATAGCTGTTCAGCGCGACAGCGCCGATCTGGCTGAACTCGACGGTGGCGGACTTCTTCGGGTTCAGATTCTGCGCATTGAAGTTGACGGACAGCTGCTTGCTGAACTCGTAGCCGAACTGCACGTCGAGTTGCTGGCGCTTGTCGACATAGTCGGCCCGGCCCTGCGTGAACGCGAACGCCGCCTTGTCGCGTGCGTTGAACGCGATGCGCGCGCTGATGGGGCCGCTCTCGTACAGGCCGATAAGGTTGTAGCTGTGCCTGGACACGCCGATCAGCGGCATGCCGCCGTCGCCCTGGCCGTCGGAGAAGGTGTAGTTGGCGATGACGCCCAGCCCGTTGAACGGCGCGGGCAGGAAGTCGAAGAAGCGCTGCACGCCCAGCTCGAAGCCCTTGACGCGCGCGCGGCCGACGTTGGACGGGCGGGTGTAGGGGATCTCGCCCAACTGCTCGAAGCCGACGAAGGACTGCAGCACGGTGTTGTCGGCCTGCACGTTGCTGACCTTCTTGCTGAACACCGAGCCCGACAGCAGCGCGCTGCGCGCGCCGTACAGCTCGAAGGAGGCGTCCAGGTTGTTGGACAGCGTGGGCTTCAGCGACGCGTTGCCGCCGGTGGCCGTGCGGTTGCTGATGTTGACGAAGGTGGACGGCGCCAGCTCGGCGATGCCGGCCTGCTGCATGGTCTTGCTGGCCGACAGCCGCACCATGAAGTCGCGCGTGAAGTGGAAGACGATGTTGGCGCTGGGCAGCGTGTTGTTGTAGCGGCTCTCGTCGTGCGCAGGGATCAGCGTGGCGCCCTGCGTCAGCGTGTCCACGCCGAAGCGGGTGCGGATGTGGCGCACGCCGGCGTTGGCGGCGTAGGTCACGTCGCCGATCTCGCCTTCGAAGTCGGCCATCAGGTACAGCGCGGTGGCCTTCTCCTTCAGGTTGTAGTCGCGTGCGGCGTTGGGCAGCAGCGGCAGGCCGCCGGAGGCGCGCTGCAGGATGTAGGCGTCGTCGGCGATGGTGGTCAGGAAGGGCCGTGGGAAGGCGACGTCGATGCCGGACAGGAACTCGCCGGGCACGGTGCTCGTCCAGTACGGCCGCACCTCGGCCAGCGTGGGCGTGACCTGGCTGCGGTAGGCGTTGGACACGGCGTGCAGGTCGCGCAGGCGCACGCCGGCGGAGATGCTCTTCAGCATGCCGTCCTCGAAGTCGTAGGTCGCGTCCAGCTTGCCGACCTTCTCGTCCATCTGCGCTTCCAGCAGGTTGGCGCGCACCCCATTGGTGGCGATCTTGTAGTTGGCCGGGTCGGCGGCATTGAATGTGCCCAGGTCCAGGCTGGGCATGGGGCCGGCGCGGTAGTCGAATTTCCCCGGCACATTGGCGTTGATGGAGTCGATGGTGATCTGGCGGATCGTCTGCTCCAGCGTGCCGCGGCTGGCGCTGTACTCGGGGCGCAGCGTCAGGCTGTTGACGGGGCGCCATTTGGCGCTGAACGCGCCCAGCATGCTCTGAGTGGGTTCGGCGCGGTGCAGGCCGGCCTGCTGCAGGCTGCCCAGCGAGTTGCCGGCGACGATGAAGTTGCTGTCGAACACCGGGTTGGTGATGGCCTTGCCGGTGTAGCGCCAGGACAGGAAGTCCTGCAGCCGGTCGGTCTTGAGCTTGGAGTAGATGGTCTCGAGCTTGAACTCCAGCTCCGGCGCCAGGCGCAGTTGCGCCTCGGCCGTGACGCCCAGCCGCGAGCGGTCCACGGTGAACTGCTCGTACTGCAGCCGGTCGCCGCTGATGTCGGCCTTGCCGTCGTTGTTCAGGTCGGCAGTGGCGCCGGTGCGGTCGAAGAAGTTGTTGCGCTCGAAGGCCTGGGTCTTGGTCACGCGTTGCGTCGAGTCCACGGCCAGCAGCAGGCCCAGCTTGCGGTCGAAGAACTGCTGCGCCACCAGGGCCGAGACCACCGGCTTGGTCTTGCCGGCTTCCTCCGAATACTCCGCCGCGCCGCGCAGCGCCACGGTGAAGCCGCGGAAATCCAGCGGGTCGGGCGTGACGAGGTTGACCGAGCCCGACAGGCCGCCTTCCACCTGCGAAGCGATGGGCGACTTGCGCACCTCCAGCCGGCCGAACAGGCCCGAGGGCACGGTGTCCAGCCCGGAGTTGCGGCCCAGCTGCTCGTTCTCCGGCGGCGACAGGCGCGCCGAGTAGCCCAGCAGCGTGCGGCCATCCACCTCCACGCGCACCAGCGGCAGGCCGCGGATGGACACCGACTGGCCCTCGCCGAACACGCGCGTCACCTGCACGCCGGTCACGCGCTGCAGCGCCTCGGCCACGTTGGCGTCGGGCAGCTTGCCCACGTCTTCGGAGGTGATGACGTCCAGCACCTGCGGCGCCTCGCGCTTGATCTCGTTGGCGCGCTGCAGCGAGCTGCGGATGCCCGTGATGACGACGGTGTCCAGCTCCTTCTTGGGCTCGGCGGCGGGCGGCGTCTGGGCCTGGGCGGCGCCGGCCAGCGCCAGCACGGCGACGGTCACGGGCTTGAGGGTGGGATGGCGGCTCATGTTCTTGTCTCCAGGTGATTGTTTTATGGATGGACGGTGGCCCGGCCGGCCTGGCCGTAGGTGATGGACCACGAAAGCGTCAGCGGCTCGTGGAAGGTGAACGGGGCGCGGCTGCAATGCACCCGCGTCTTCATCGGCCCGCTGGGCGACTTGAAGCCGTCGTCGGGGCGCGTGGGGCTGGCGCTGCAGTGCTCGAAGCCCTGCGCCTCGAAGCGCTGCACGCGGCCGCGCTCGAAGTGGGTCGCACCGGCCTCGGTGCGCGGGCCCGCGGAGAACGACAGGAACTCCAGGTCCAGCGCCCGCACCTCCAGCGGCTGTGCGGGCGTGTAGGTGTCGGTGCGCGTGATGCGGCCCGGTGCGAAGTCGTAGCGCGTGCTGACGCGGATGCGCGCGTCCTCCACCGGCGCATAGCCGCCCAGCTGGTTCAGTGCGTCCTGCTCGTAGCGCACCCAGTGATGGCCGCCCTCGCTGCCGTGCGCGATACGCTGCATGAAGGACGTGCCCATCAGCTGCGAGCCGTCGGCCAGCGTGAACTTCGGTAGCAACTGCGCATGCGCCGGGCCGCTGTCGGCGATGCCGGCGACGATGTCCTCCGCGAATGGCAGCGGGTAGTAGGGGCTGTTGCTGTGCTGGCTCTTGCCGCCGTTGATGAGGGGCAGCGTGAAGACGTCGGTCTCGTCTCGGCAGATGACCAGCGCGCGCTCGTGCCGGCCGCGGGCAAACCAGGTCAGCGAGAAGTCGGGCTGCGTGCGGGCCAGCCAGGCCTGCAGGTCGGGCTGTGGCTCGCGGCCTTCAAAGCCCGCGTCGCTCCACAGCGCATTGGCCGAGATGAACTGGTGGATCAGCGAGAAGTTCTCGCCCAGGATGCGGTGCTTGGCGCGGTAGAGGTCGGTGCGCCGGCCCTTGCCCCACATGTCCACCGAGTGCATGGCCGGGTCGAACCAGAAGTCCAGGTACCTGGCCACGCCGTGGCAGGCGTAGGTGTAGGCGTAGTGCTTCTCCTCGTCGGTCAGCACGTTAAGGTAGGCGGCGACGGACAGAATCTCCACCGCGCCGCTGTCCCCGTAGGGCCCGATGCTGCGGCCGAAGCAGAAGCCGCGGCCCGACGCGTGGGCGAGGTTCAGCACCACATCGGCCGCGCGGCGCAGCAGCCGCTTCAGCCGCTCGGGCACCGCCAGGCCGGTCAGCACGAAGCGCTGGCAGATCTCGGCGATCAGCAGGATGCTGTAGCGATCGAAGCGGCCCTCGCCCTCGGTCTCGTCGGAGAAGCCGAACTCGCCGGAGTAGCGGTCGTAGTGGGCCAGCGTCTTGTCCAGCAGGCTGGCGGCGTGTTCCTCGCCCTCCCAGCCCAGCATCATGCGCAGCCGCGCGACGGCGAAGGCGACGCCGTAGTAGTTGGTGGGCAGGTCGATCAGCGTGAGGTCGGCCTCGCGCACGAAGGTGCGCCAGTCCAGCTTGCGGCGCAGCGTGGCCAGCGCTTCGGGGGCGAGTGCGCGGTCCAGCAGGCCGGCCTGCTGCAGCTTGGTCAGCGCCAGCAGGTAGTAATAGATGCCCCAGCTCTGGTTCTCCATCGCCAGCGTCAGGTCGGCGATGTCGCGGTAGGTCTGCAGCCGCTCGGGCAGTTCGGGGGCATCGGCCGGGGTGTTCAGCACCACATGGCCCAAGCCCAGCGCGATCTTGCCGGGCAGGAACAGGTCGTTGCTCTGCAGCGCGGGCACGCCGTCCAGCGTGACGTTGCCGCGTTCCTGGCGCAGCTTCCCGAAGAAGAAGCCCAGCTGCGGCAGCAACTGCTCGCGCACCAGGCGGTCCAGCGGCACGTAGGCCAGCGGGGGTAGGTGGGGGATGTGCATGTCGCCGGGTCCCTCAGCGCGCCAGCCAGCCGCCGTCGACGGCCAGCGTGTAGCCGTGGACGTAGTCGGACGCCTGCGAGGCCAGGAACACGACCGGCCCGGCCATGTCGGATGGCGTGCCCCAGCGGCCGCTGGGGATGCGCGCGGTGATCGCGGCGTTGCGCGCCTCGTCCGCCCGCAGCGCGGCCGTGTTGTTCGTGGCCATGTAGCCCGGCGCGATGGCATTGACATTGATGCCGTGCGCGGCCCATTCGTTGGCCAGCGCCTTGGTCAGCCCCATCACGCCGCTCTTGGACGCCGTGTACGACGGCACGCGGATGCCGCCCTGGAACGACAGCATGGACGCGACGTTGATGATCTTGCCGCCGCGGCCCTGCGCCATGCACAGCTTGGCCATCGCCTGGGACAGGAAGAACGCGGACTTGAGGTTGACGTCGATGACCTCGTCCCAGTCGCGCTCGCCGAAGTCGATCGCGTCTTCGCGGCGGATGATGCCGGCGTTGTTGACGAGGATGTCGATGCGGCCGCTCAGCGCCAGCGCCTGGGTGATGAGCGACGGGATGCGGCCGATGTCGGCCATGTCGGCGCGCAGGTCCAGGAAGCGCCGGCCCAGCGCCTCGACGGCCTGGCGCGTGTCCTCCGGCGCGCTCTGGTTGATGCCGACGACGTCGGCACCCGCCTCGGCCAGCGCGATGGCCATGCCCTGGCCGAGGCCGGTATTGCAGCCGGTGACGATGGCCACCTGGCCCTTCAACTGGAACAGATCGAACTTCATCCGTGACTCTTCTTTCGGGCGCTTTCAGGCCGCCTGGGTTGATCGATGTGGGGCAAGGTAAACGATTAACTTGTGTTGCGCAAATGGGCGAGATCATGAGCTCGGGAAAGTCACTAGTTCGGCCGAATCATTTGATTGAGACTAGGGTTTTTGCCAGGATTGCCTGTGCCGTCGATCAAGACAATGTCGGTTAATCGTTTGCGCAATTGGCGTCGAAATACGCCCCTGTCCCGATGAATCGACCTTCTCTTTCGAACCCCTGGCGGCGCCTGCGTCCGGCGCTGCTGGCGGCCCTGGCCGCGCTGGCACCGCCGATGGCGCAAGCCCAGCAAGACGTCGTGCGCGTCTGGACCCGCTCCTGGGCCGACGGCCGCAAGACCTACGACACCATCGCCGCGGCATTCACGGCCAAGACCGGTATCCGTGTCGAGTATTTCAACGCGACGACCGACTTCGAGCAGCGCGTGTCGCGCGCGGCGGCTGGCGGCGAACTGCCCGATCTCATCATCAACGACAGCGGCTCCACGGGGCAGTTCGTGCAGATGGGCCTGCTCGCGCCGCTGGACCGCGCCACGGTGCCCGGCGGCGCCGACCTGCACGAGCGCGCGTGGGAGGGTGCCAAGGGCTTCGACGGCAAGACCTATGGCGTGCCGACGTCGGCTCAGGCCAATGTGCTGTTCATCCGCAAGGACTGGCGCACCAGGCTCAAGCTGCCCGTGCCCACCACCTGGGCTGAGTTGGAGAAGCTCGCCGTGGCGTTCAAGACGCAGGACCCCGACGGCAACGGCAAGGCCGACACCTACGGCTTTGCGCTGCCCGGCTCCGCGCAGCGGGGCTATACCGCGTGGTTCATGAGCAGCTTCATCTGGCAGGGCGGCGGCGAGTTCATGCGCGCCGTGGCGCCGGGGCAGTTCAAGGCCACGGCCGACGAGGCTGGCACGATCGCGGGCGTGAACTTCGTGCGCCGCCTGCAATGCGAGCTGAAGGTCACGCAGCCCGGTGCGATGACCGCGGCCACCACCGAAGCCAACAAGGCCTTCATCTCCGGCCAGGCGGGCATCTACCTGTCGGGCCCGTATCACATCAGCCTGTTCGACCGCGAACCCGGGCGGGATCGCATCGAGGTGGTGCCCGCGCCGGCCGGCCCGGGCGGCCGCGCCGTGCTGGCCGGTGGCGAGGTGGCCTACTTTCCGAAGGCGGGCAAGAACAAGGCGGGAGCGATGAAGTTCGTCGAGTTCCTGATCTCGCCCGAGGGCCAGACGCTGGGCATGAAGTCCACCAGCGGCGGCCTGTCGGTCGTGCGGCTGCCGGTCAACAAGAAGATCGACGCGGCCCAGGTGCATGCCGATCCACGCTGGCAGATCGTCGCGCAGGAGTACGCCCAGCACGGCCGCACGCAACCCGCCGTGCCCAATTGGACGCGCATGCAGCAACTGGTGGCCGAGGGGCTGAACGCGACGCTGTCGCGCTGTGGCAGCGACGTGGCCACTGAGATGAAGCGGCTGAACACCCGAATCAACCAGGAGCTGGCGACGCAGAAGGCGCTGGCCAAGCCATGAGCAGCACATCCCCGAAACGCGCCGGCCGCTGGCGCGAGTTCCTCGTCCCGGCGCTGTTCCTCGCGCCGGCGCTGCTGGTGTTCACGTGGTTCAAGTTCATCCCGATGGCGCGCGGCCTGCAGATGAGCTTCTATGAGGTCAATTTCGGCAGCGACAGCCGTTGGGTGGGCCTGGACAACTTCCGCCGCGTGTTCGCCGACGAGGCGTTGGGCGAGGCCGCGTTGAACACATTGCTGTACGTGGGTTGCACCGTCACCGCGTCGGCCTTCCTCGCGCTGCTGCTGGCGCTGGCGCTGCAGGGCACGGCGCAGCATCTGCGGTTCATTCGCACGGCCATCTTCCTGCCGGCGGTGACCAGCGCGGCGGTGCTGGCGGAGATCTGGCGCATCCTCTACGCGCCCACGCCGGACGGCGTCGCCAACACGCTGCTGGGCTGGTTCGGCATCGCCGAGCAGGCCTTCCTGAACGACCCGGATTCGGCGCTGCGCTGGCTGATGGCCATGCATGTCTGGAAGCATGTGCCCTATGACACGGTCATCTTCGTCGCCGGCCTGGCCACCATCAACACCGAGCTGTACGACGCGTCGCACGTCGATGGCGCCAACGCGTGGCAGCGCTTCCGCTTCGTCACGGTGCCGGGTCTTGCTCACGCGATCACCATCGTCATGACACTGGGCCTCATCCGGGGCTTCCGCGTCTTCGCCGAGATCCACGCCACCACCGGCGGCGGCCCGGCCGGCGCCACCGAGGTCGTCATGACGCACATCTACAAGCTGGGCTTCGTGCACTTCGACTACGGCTACGCGGCCGCGGCGTCCGTCGTGCTGTTCGCCTTCACCGCCCTCATCACCGTGCTCTACCTGCAGTGGCGCAAGAGGAGCGAATCATGATCGCCCGCCGTTCAAGCCTCGTGGCGCGCTGGGCCTTCTACGCGCTGCTGCTCATCGTTTTTGTCGGGCCGTTCTGGGCCTTTGCCGTCACGGCGTTCAGCGGCGTCACGCTGCAGCCAGGGCGGCTGCTGATGTGGCCCGAGATGCCCACGCTGGAGAACTTCCACTACGCGTGGGTCAAGAGCCAGGTGTGGCGCTACCTGCTGAACTCCGTCATCGTCGTCACCATCGGCACGGTGCTGCAGGTCAGCGTCAGCGCGATGGCGGCGTACGCGCTGGCCCGCAAGAAGTTCCGCGGTGCGGCGGTGGTGTCGCTGCTGATCCTGTGCACCATGATGCTGCCCGAGGAGGTCATCGCGATCCCTCTGTACATCGTGCTGGGCAAGCTGCCGCTGCTGGACATCAGCCTGCTGAACAGCCATGCCGGCATGATCCTGCCGGTGGTGGGCTGGGCGTTCTCCATCTTCATGCTGACCGAGTTCATGAAGAAGGTGCCGCTGGAGCTGGAAGAGGCCGCCCGCGTGGACGGCGCCAACGAGTGGCAGATCTTCTGGGTCGTCATCCTGCCGCTGGTGAAGCCCGCGCTGGGCTCGGTGGCCGTGTTCGGCTTCATCATGATCTGGGACCAGTACCTGCTGCCCCTCATCGTCGCCAACCGCGAAGACCTCTACACGCTGCCCGTCGCGCTCGCCACCGTGCGCGCCGACGAGACCATGCCACCGGCCGTCTTCGTCGCCATCACGCTGATCGCGATGGCGCCGTCCATCCTCATCTATCTCGCCATGCAGAAGGCCTTCAACCGCGGCCTGCTGATGGGAGCCGTCAAGGGTTAAGCACACCATGTCATCCATCCGCCTGCGCAACGTCAGCAAGCGCTTCAACGACACCGAAGTCATCCGCGACGTCTCCGTCGATATCGCCGATGGCGAGTTCTGCGTGCTCGTGGGTCCCAGCGGCTCGGGCAAGTCCACGCTGCTGCGCCTCATCGCCGGGCTGGAAGCGCCCACCGACGGCCAGATCCACATCGGCGACCGCGATGTGACCTTCGAGCCGCCCAAGCAGCGCGACATCGCAATGGTGTTCCAGAGCTACGCGCTCTACCCGCAGATGACCGTGCGCGACAACATGGGCTTCGGTCTGCGCCTGGCCGGCGTCGACAAGAAGGAAGCTGCGGGCAAGGTCGACGTCGCCGCCGAGATGCTGGGCCTCACGCATCTGCTGGACCGCTACCCTCGCCAGCTCTCCGGCGGCCAGCGCCAGCGCGTGGCGATGGGCCGCGCGATCGTGCGCCAGCCGGCCGTCTACCTGTTCGACGAACCGCTGTCCAACCTCGACGCCGCACTGCGCGTGCAGGTGCGCGGCGAGATCGTGGACATGCACCAGCGCCTGCGCACCACGGCCGTCTACGTCACGCACGACCAGGTCGAGGCCATGTCCATGGGCGACCGCATCGTCGTGCTGCGCGACGGCCGCGTGGAGCAGACCGGCACGCCGCACGAGCTGTACCAGCGCCCGGCCAACCGCTTCGTTGCCGGCTTCATCGGCTCGCCGGCCATGAACCTGCTGGACGGCGAACTGGCCACCAACGGCGAGTTCGCCACCGCCGCGGGCCGCACCGCGCTGCCCATGGCGGTCGCCGCCGCGACCGGCCGCGCCACGCTGGGCCTGCGCCCCGAGCACTGCCAGGTGCTGCCCGCCGGCGGCGACGCCGCACCCGGCCTCGCGCTGGATGGCGACGTGCGCGGCCTGGAGTTCACAGGTGCCGACACGCTCGTGCAGGTGGACACCCCGCTGGGTACCGTCACGGCCATCTGCGACGACCGCAGCCCCTGGAAACGCGGCGACCGCGTGCGCATCAGCACGCCGCCCGACCGCCTGCATGTTTTCGACGGCCAGGGCCGTCGCGTCGCCGGCACCTGAACGAAGATTGCGCCCCCATGGCACCCACCACGCCCCGCCCGCCCACCATGCGCGACGTCGCCCGCACGGCCGGCGTCTCCACGGCCACCGTCTCGCGCTACGTGAATGGCCTGCAGCGCTTCACCGAGGCCACCGAGGCCCGGCTGCGCGAGGCCATTGACCAGCTCGGTTTTACGGTCGATCCCGTCGCGCGCAGCATGATCACCGGCCGCACGCACACGGTCGCGGTCGTCATCCTGGACATCCGCAACCCGCACTTCACCGGCATCGTCAAGGGCGCCAACCGCAAGGCCCAGCAGCTGGGCTACAACCTGCTGTTCGTCGACACTGGTGAACGCCAGAGCGCCGAGGCCGGCATGCTGCGCGAACTGAGCCGGCGTGTGGACGGGCTCATCGTCAGCTCCCGCATGCCGGATGCCGACCTGTCCACGCTGCGCGACCTCGACAAGCCGGTCGTCTTCTTCGGCCGCGCCAGCCAGGTGGGCGTGCACAGCGTCAGCGCCGACGGCCGCTCCGCCGCGGCCATGCTGGGCCGCCACCTCATCGACCTGGGCCACCGCCGTATCGCCTACCTGGGCTATGGGGCCGCGCGCTGGGATGCCGAGCGCAAGGCCGGCCTGACCGACGCGTTGCGCGAAGCGGGACTGGAGCCGATGTTCTTCAGCGCGGATTCACCCACGCTGGAGGCAGGCGAGAAATCCGTCGGCGAGGTGTTGATGGGCAGCGCCCGGCCCGACGCGGTCGTTTGCTACAACGACATGCTGGCGCTGGGCTTCATGAAGCAGGCCCAGGCGGCGGGCGTGCGCGTGCCCGAGCAGGTGTCGGTCGCGGGCTTCGACGACATCCCCTTCGCCCGCTTCAGCACGCCCACGTTGACGACTGTGGACATGCAGAGCGAGGCCATGGGCGAGCTGGCGCTGGAGCGCCTGATCGAGCTGATCGACGGCACGCTGGATGCCAGCGAGGAGATGTTGAAGCCGCGGCTGGTGCTGCGTCAGTCGACGGCGGCCAAGGTGCGGACCTGAGTCATTCGATGTTCTGCACCTGAACGTCGAGTTGGACGCCAAGTGCCTGTCAGATAAGGGACCTCTTGTCCCTAAGTCTCCTCGAACCCGACAATAAACCCCACATGTGGAGGCCGCTGTGGGTTAGGCGCACGCGGCGCCTTCACTGTAGCGGGTGCACGGTTAAACAGCCAGCGCGCGCGCCGGTTGAGCCAACTCAGTGACGAGCAAGTGGGCACCTGCGCGGTCCAGCACCTCCATCGACGCGCCATCGCGCTCACCAGCGCCGTTGCTGTTGACGAGTTCGGCCTCTTACGGCCGATGGTGCGTGAAGTGCTGCGGCACGTGGCTGCAGAGGGCTACCCGAGCTGGAGCGAGTCAGGACGGTGCGTTCATCGGCGAGGGCGCTGAGCAGAAACCCTTCCTTCAGCAGTTGACTTGGCGGCTCGTCGCAAAGAAGCTCAGCCGGGCTAGATGGGTTGTCCGTTCTGCAGCGACTGCAGACTTCGGGATACGCTGACGGTATGCCCGACTACAAGCTCGTTTGTGAAGTTCGCTACAAACTCGACCCCGATCGGCTGGACGAGTGTGCAGACTATGCCCGTACCTGGATCACCCTCATCCGCCGGCATGGAGGCGTCCACTACGGATTCTTCATGCCGCGCGAAGCGCCGGCCGGCTCGCCCGCGAGCTTCGCTGGGCTGGGCAGCACCGGTCCTGCGAATGAAGCCATCGCCCTGTTCGCGTTCCCCGACGATGAAGCCTACCGCAGCTACCGCGCAAGTGTGGCGACCGATCCCGAAGGAATAGAAGCCAATAGACGTTTTTCGGCCCCGCCATTTAGAAGCCATCGACGATGCTTTCTTGAGCCAGCGAGTGTGTAGGTTCACACCCGCGGAGGGCTGCATGCAGCCTGAAGCTGAAGTACCCGTTGATCGCGACCGATAGGATGGCTCCAGGCTGATTGCGACAGCTCGACTTGCCCAAAGCGTACGACCGCATTCCAAGGCAGAGCCGACCTGGCTGTCCTTGAGCGTAGGCCTTTCATCGTCTAGCTTTTCAGCCGCGTCTAGGCCGCCAGGGCTGGAAATGCCATTCCATCACTTGGCTAGAACGACGCGAAGCCCGGGATGCGCCTGGCTTGCAGTCAGCGTCCATCCATGCGCCTGGGCAATCTCCCGGCAAATCGCCATCCCCAACCCTGCGCCCTGATCACGGCGATGAGGGCCGCGCCAGAAGCGGGCGAAGATATTCGGCATCTGATCTGGAGGCACGCCGGGTCCCCAGTCGCGAATGGCGACGAAGTCGGCTTCGATCTCCGCTCGTACGAGCGAGCCGGGAGGCGTGTGCTGAATGGCGTTCTCAAGCAGGTTCTTCAGCAGCGTGAACAGCGCACCACGGTCGGCCATCCAGACGACGCTAGTGTTCTGCTCAGGCAATTCGAAACGCACATCCGCGGCGTCCGCCATGCGCTGCAGGAAGCTGGCCGCCTGGTGCACCGCTTCGCGCATGTCCACCGCAGTGGGCCGGTAGTTCTGCAATTCACTGGCTTCGGCCAGGTGAAGCAGTTGTTGCACGTGCCGACTCATATGCTCGACATCGCCAAGCAGCGCCTCGCGCTGGGCTGATTCGGGACTCAGCTCGACCTGGGCGCGAATCAGCGCGATAGGCGTCTTGAGCTCATGCGCCGCGGTCGCCAGAAACTCCTGCTGGATGCGATATCCGTGCTCAACCCGCTCCAACACCCGGTTGAAGCTGTCCACCAAAGGCGCGAGTTCCTTGGGCACGCCCTGAGTCGGCAGCCGGGCATGCAGTGAGCGTGGAGAAATCTCGGCCGCCGCGTCCGAGATCCCGCTTACCGGTTTGAGGGCGTACCTCAGCGTGAAATAGACACAGGGACCGAAGACCAGGAGCAGCACCAGGCTGAACAAGGTGACGCCGACCCCGGTGAACGGCAGTGCGAATGCCTCATAGACAAGGTGAAGGAACCGCTTGCTGACAGCAAACTGCACATGCCAGAGTCGCCCGTCGCGCTCCACGGTCTCGGTGGCGGCGACCATCACGCTGCCCTCGTGCTCGAACTCGAAGCGACCGGACTTCAGCCTGCGCGCTGGGCCGGACTCCGGCCAGAACGTCACGCCCTTTGCAGAAGACAGGACAACTCTGCCCGATGCGTCCAGAACGCGGAAGGCAGCCTCGCCTTTGAGACTTTCGTACAGGGCTTTGAGATTGCCATCGTCGATCTCGCTCCCGGAATCGAGGTCAGAGATTCCGACAGGTATACCGTCTTTGTCGAAGCTGAGTTCTTCAGCAAACGCTCGGGTGGTGTCGGCAACGTCGAACCCTGACACCACATCGCCTTGGTAGTAGACGATCGCCACGGCGGTTGCCACGATGAGGACGATGCTCAGTACGGCGCCGACGACATAGGCGAGCAGGATCTTGGCGCCGAGGCTATTCAGCCAGGTCATCTTCACGAAGCGCATAGCCCAGGCCTCTCACATTGATGATCTTCTGGCGCGAACCGATGGCGCCCAGCTTTCGGCGGATGCGGTGCAACGCCACGGCGAGGGCGTTGGGTGTCACTGCATCGCTCAGGCCCCAGGCCGCGGCTTCCAGTTTCGAGCGCGGCACCGTATCGCCGCCTTTTCGCACCAGCAGCAGCATGATCTGCATCTCCGACGCAGCGAGTGAAACGCACTCATCGCCGCAATGGAGCATGCCTTCGGCGGGTCGCAGCTGCATATCGCCATGACCGGGCTCCGTCGGCAAGCTCTCGGGCGGTCGACGCAGCAGTGCTCGGACACGCGCCACCAGTTCGCCCATCGCAAACGGTTTGGGCAAGTAGTCGTCCGCACCCGCGTCCAGCCCTTCGATGCGATCATTGAGCGCGTCCCGTGCCGACAGAACCAGGCAGGGGACGCTGAGCTTGGAAGCGCGCAGCCGGTTCAGCAACGTCAGCCCGTCACCGTCCGGCAGGCCGCGGTCCAGGACAAGGGCGCCGTAGGACACCTGCTGGAGCGCGGACCATGCGGCGTCAATGCGCTGCACGGCGTCAACAGCAATGCCAGCGGCACTCAGGCCGCTGCTCACCAGTTGGGCAAGCCGCTCATGGTCCTCGACCAGCAGAATCCGGTTCATCAGAAGCTGTACACGTAGCCCAGAATCAACTGTTTGGAGCTCGAGCGACCCACCAGCGGACTGGCCTTGATGTGCTTCGCCAGTCGGGTCATGCTCAGATCGAGCAGCACCGAATGGTGTTCGTCGAACCGGTACATGGTGCGCATGCCGACTTCCAAGTTCATTGCGCCCTTGCCAACATAGGCAGCACGTCCTGCAGTGGCTTCAGCTGCCCGGACACCGTAGTAGTAGTCAACGTACTTCTTGTCCAGCCGGTGCGCTGTCAGGTAGGGCATGACCATGGTGTGCTGTCCGAGGTGCCACTCCTTCTTCAAGCCCAGGCTGAACTTGCGGCCCTTGCTGCTGCCCGATGCGGCAGTCCATTCCGCGGTGACGTCGAGCAAGTCATTCTCCCACTCCGCCTTTGCGCCTAGCCAGAGTCCTCCTTTGCGCTCGGCCATGCCCGCCAGGATGGGCGAGTCCTTGGCTTCGTAGCCACTGAAGTCGTACTCGCCCACCAGGCCGAACTTCATTCGGGCGCGCTCGCCAAGTCGCAGGCTGGGCAGCTTCAACTCGATGCCAGGGCCGAAGATTTCCACGTACTCGTTCTCGAAGCGGAGCACGGGCAAGACCTGGGTGTCGCGTTTGATCCCCTTGTAGGCATCTTGCTTGACCATGACGCCGAGCCCCAAGCCCCACTCCGTGTCCTCGGGACCGTCAGAGTCGCCCTCGCCACCACGGCCTGTTTGCTGAGCAGTGGCAGTGGAAACAGCGCCGCCGAGAAGGACGGCCATTGCGGTCAGCCGGGCCACGCTGGATTGCCGGGTCGAGGCGCGTGAACGCGGGAGGTAGGAACGTGCCATGTGATGTCCTGAAAGGTCGTTGAGGAGCCGAAATCTTCATCGGCCGACTCTTTCAGCGCACTTTCCGAACCCCGTGGTTGTCGCCCTGTCTGCCGGAAAGGATGCGGAAAGACAGGCGACGTGACGATTCGGTTCGTAGGGCCCGATCAGGCATTCAACGGGCAATTAACAGGGGCGGCAGATCGCCACAGCATCAGATGACTCTCACCAGGATCTCGTCATTCTTGGCCGCGGCATTGCTGGGCGGCTGCGCGACATCGCCACGACCCGGCACGGCGCCCGCCAGCCTGCCGACAGCGGTCGCCGCGCAGTGGCACTCGCCACTGCCGCACGGCGGCGACTTGGCCGACTTGAGCCGTTGGTGGGCCAGCTTCGACGATCCCTTGCTGGTGCGCCTGGTCGAGGCTGGCCAGCAAGCCAGTGCCACGCTGGCACAGGCAAGCGCACGCATAGCGCAGGCCCGGGCGGCCCACGCGGCCGGCAGCGCCGCGCTTTTCCCGGCCTTGGATGCCGGTCTGAGCGCCAGCCGTGGCACCCAAAGCCTCGGCGAACCTGTTCGCAGCACCACTTCATTAGGCTTGCAGGCCACGTGGGAACTCGACGTTTTCGGCGCCAATCGGGCACATGCCAAGGCGGCGCAGGCCCGGCTGGACGCCAGCGAGGTCGCCTGGCACGTCGCACGGGTCTCGCTCGCGGCCGAGGTGGCCACCGCCTACATCGGGCTGCGCGCCTGTGAGGCGCAGCGGACGCAACTGGAGACCGATGTCCGTTCCCGTACGGAGACCGCTCGCCTGGCGACGCAGGCCGCAGCGGCCGGCTTCCAGGCAGCAGCCGCCGCCGACCTGGCACGCGCCAGCGCGGCCAACGGCAGCGCGGCGCTGACCCTGCTGCGCGCGCAGTGCGAGCTGTTCATCAAGTCGCTGACGGCGATCACGGCCTGGGAGGAAGCCGCCTTGCGCCGCGAGCTGGCGCATTCGACGGCGCTGCTGCCACAACCCCAGGCCTTGCGCGTCGCGGAAGTGCCGGCCGCTTCGCTGGCCCAGAGGCCCGACGTCGCCGTGGCAGCCTGGGAAGTCGTTGCGGCAAGCGCCGATGCCGACCAGGCCGATGCCCGGCGCTGGCCTCGCATCACCTTGTCCGGCAGCATAGGTTCAGCCCGTCAACGCGAGGGTGCCGTCAGCCTTGATGGCACGGTGTGGAGCATCGGCCCCGTGGCCGTGACCTTGCCGCTGTTCGATGCCGGCGCGCGTCGTGCCAACGCTGAAGCCGCGCGGGTGCGATTTGAGGCGGCGCGTTCGGCCTACGCCTCCAGTCTGCGTGCCGCCGTGCGCGAGGTGGAAGCCGCGCTGGTCACTTTGCACAGCGCGAATGCGCGCGGCGACGACACGCGCGCTGCCGCCATCGCGTTCGAGCGCTCGTACCAGGCCACCGCGGCGCGCTATCGCGGCGGCCTCGCCAGCCTGTTCGAGCTCGAAGTCGCCCGCCGCGACATGGCGGCCGCGCGCAGCGCGCAGATCGAGCAGCAGCGAGAGGCCGTCGTGGCCTGGGTCGAGATCTACAGGGCCACCGGGGGCGACTGGGTCTCGTCGTCAAAGGGCGGCCGGCCAACGAAGGTTCCCCAATGACGACACAACGCCTCGAAAGAGACAACCCATTTCGCTCCCCTCAACACATGAAGCATCCTGACCGTCATTCCCTGCGGATCGCCTTGTCCGTGCTCGTGGTCGTCGTGGCGGTCGCAGCCGCCGCCTTGCAGGTGGCCAGCGCCGAGCCCGGCGGCAAGCCGCCCGCCGCGCAGCCTGCGCTGGCTGTGACGGTCATTCATCCGCTGTCGGCGGACCTGCCAATTCGCATCGCGGCCAACGGCAACATCGCGGCCTGGCAGGAGGCCAGTGTCGGCACCCAGGCCAACGGCCTGATGCTGAGCGAGGTGAGGGTCAACGTGGGCGACAGCGTGAGGCGCGGGCAGGTGCTGGCCGTCTTCGACGCAGCCCCGGTGGCTGCCGAGCTCGCGCACAGCCGCGCCACGCTGGCCGAGGCGGTGGCCGCCTTGGCCGAGGCCGCCGCCAACGCGCAGCGCGCCCGTGATCTGCAGGCCAGTGGTGCCCTCTCCGCGCAACAGATCCATCAATACATGACGGCCGAACGCATGGCGCAGGCACGCGTGGCGGCCGCGCAGGCATTGGCCGAAACTCAGCAGCTCCGCCTTGCGCAGACTCAGGTGCTGGCACCTGACGACGGCGTCATCTCCGCGCGCAGTGCGACCGTGGGTGCCGTGCTGCCCACCGGGCAGGAGCTGTTCAGGCTGATACGGCGCGGCCGGCTCGAGTGGCGGGCCGAAGTTGCCGCGCCCAAGTTGGCGCGGCTGAAGCCCGGCCAGGTAGTGACGGTCACCCCGGTGGGTGGCGAGCCCATCCGAGGCAGCTTGCGCATGGTGTCGCCGGCCGTGGACACGCAGACCCGCAACGGCCTCGTCTACGTCGACCTGCCCGCGGGAAGCCCGGCCAGGGCCGGAATGTTCGCGCGCGGCGGCATCGAGATCGGCGTCGTCAGCCAGGCGCTGACGCTGCCGCAGGCGGCGGTGCTGCTGCGCGATGGCTTTCACTACGTGCTGAAGGTCGGCCCGGACTCGCGGGTGATGCAGGCCAAGGTCAAGGTCGGTCAACGTGCCGGCGACCGCATTGAGATCCTCGCAGGCGTCGATGCGGGCAGCCAGGTCGTCGCCGCAGGCGGTGCCTTCCTGGGCGATGGCGACCTGGTGCAGGTGACGAAGGGCCGCCCATGAGCTTCAACGTCTCTTCCTGGGCCATCCGCAATCCCGTTCCCGGCATCCTGCTGTTCGCGCTGCTCACGGTCGCGGGCTTCGTGGGCTTCTCGGCCATGAAGGTGCAGAACTTTCCGGACATGACGCTGCCCGTGGTGACGATCACGGCCTCGCTGCCGGGCGCCTCTCCCTCGCAGCTGGAGAGCGAGATCGCGCGCAAGATCGAGAACGCGCTCGCCACGGTGCAGGGCGTCAAGCACGTCAACAGCACGCTCAGCGAGAGCACCGCCCACATCTCGGTCAGCTTCCAGCTGGAGAAGTCTCCGCAGGAGGCCGTGGACGACGTGCGCGACGCGGTGGCGCGCGTGCGCAGCGACCTGCCTGCCCACATGCGCGACCCCATCATCAAGAAGGCCGCGCTCGCCGACTCCCCTGTCCTCACCTACACCGTGGCGTCGCCGCGCATGGACGAGGAGGCCCTGTCCTGGTTCGTCGACCATCACGTCAGCAAGACGCTGCTGGCCGTGCCGGGCGTCGGCACCGTCAGCCGCGTTGGGGGCGTCACGCGCGAGGTGCGTGTCGAACTCGACCCCGCGCGCTTGCTGGCGCTGAAGGCCTCGGCCGCCGACATCTCACGCCAGTTGCATCAAGTGCAGCAGGAATCGGCGGGCGGCCGCGCCGATCTGGGCGGCGCCGAGCAGCAGGTCCGCGCCATCGCCACGGTGCTGTCGGCCGAGGAGCTGGCCGCGGTCGAGCTGGTGCTGGGCGACGGTCGATCCGTCCGGTTGGACGAGGTCGCCACCGTGGTCGATGGCGTCGCAGAACCGCGCTCCGCTGCGCGGCTCGGCGGCCGGCCGGTCGTCGGGTTCGAGGTCAGGCGCGCACGCGGCGCGGGCGACCTGGAGGTGGCCGAGGGCGTGCGCGCGGCCGTCGCCACGTTGAAGGCCTCGCAGCCCTGGATCGACGTGGTAGAAGCCATCGACCACGTCCAGACCGTGCAGCAGAACTACGACGGCTCGATGGCCCTGCTGTACGAGGGCGCGGCGCTGGCGGTGCTGGTGGTGTTGCTGTTCCTGCGCGACTGGCGCTCGACGCTTGTCGCGGCCGTGGCCTTGCCGCTGTCGGCCATCCCGACCTTCGCCGTCATGCACCTGATGGGCTTCACCATCAACACGGTGACGCTGCTGTCGCTGTCGCTGGTGATTGGCGTTCTGGTGGACGACGCCATCGTCGAAATCGAGAACATCGAGCGTCATCTGCGCATGGGAAAAAGCCCGCACCAGGCCGCGATGGAAGCCGCCGAAGAGATCGGCCTGGCCGTCATCGCGACGACATTCACCTTGATCGCGGTGTTCCTTCCTACCGCCTTCATGAGCGGTGCCGTCGGCAAGGTGTTCGTCCAGTTCGGCTGGACGGCGGTCATCGCGGTGTTCTTCTCGCTGCTGGTCGCCCGCATGCTCACGCCGATGATGGCCGCCTACCTGCTCAAGGCCCCTGGGCAGCTCACGGCGCGCGAACCGCGCTGGGTCGCCATCTACCTGGGCTGGGCCGGCTGGTGCCTGCGCCACCGGGCACTCACCATCGGTGGGGCGGCCTTGTTCTGCGGCCTCGGGCTGTTCCTCGCCACCACGCTGCCGGATGAATTCATCCCGGCGGACGACAGCTCGCAGACCCGCGTGTCGCTGACCTTGCCGCCGGGCAGCACGCTGGCCGACACCTTGGCGCTCACCGAGCAGGCGAGCGAGATCGTGCGTGGCAACAAGCACACCCGAACCATCTACACCACGGTCGGCGCCGCCCCCAGCAGCTCGGAGCCCGGCGATGAGGCGCAAGCGAGCAGCAACGTCCGCCAGGCCATGCTGACCGTGACCCTGTCGCCCCGCGCAGATCGCGATGGCCTCAGCCAGCAGCAGGTCGAACAGCAGTTCCGGGCGGCACTGGCTGGCTTGCCGGGCGCACGCGTCAGCGTCGGCGGAGAGGGCGCCAGCGAGAGCTACGAGCTGGTGCTGGCGGCCGACGATGGCCGCGTGCTGGCGCAGACGGCCGCGCAGGTGGAGCGGGAGCTGCGCACCATCCCGGGCATCGGCGCGGTCATGTCCAGTGCCGGCCTGGTGCAGCAGGACCTGGTGGTCAAGCCCGACTTCGCCCGCGCGGCCGATCTGGGCGTCACCTCGTCCGCCATCGCCGAGACGCTGCGCGTGGCCACGGCCGGTGACCACGACCAGAGCTTGGCCAAGCTCAACCTCGGCGAACGCCAGGTGCCCGTGGTGGTGAAGTTGGAGCCAGCGGCGCGGCGTGACATCGACACGCTGGCGCAACTGCCCGTGCCGGGCGCTCGCGGCCCGGTGGCGTTGGTCAACGTCGCCTCGCTGGAGATGGGCAGTGGCCCCAGCGAGATCACCCGTGAAGACAGGCGCCGCAACGTCAGCCTGACCGTGGAACTGAACGGCAGGCCGCTGGGCGAGATTGAAGAGGCCGTGCTCGCGCTGCCCAGCCTGGGCCGACTTCCGCAGGGCGTGACTCACAGCGCCAGTGGCGATGCCGAAGACATGGAGGACCTGACGCAGGGCTTCGGCCAGGCCATGCTGATGGGCGTGCTCTGCATCTACGTCGTGCTGGTGCTGCTACTCAAGGACTTCGTGCGACCGCTGACCATCCTCATGGCCCTGGTGCTGTTGGTGCCGGGCGCGTTCTTCGCGCTGTCTGTGACGGGCTCGACGCTGTCGATGCCGGCCATGATCGGCCTGGTCATGCTGATGGGGATCGCGACGAAGAACTCGATCCTGCTGGTGGACTACGCCGTCATCGGCCGCACGCAGTTGGGCTTGGGGCCTGTCGAGTCGGTCATCGATGCCTGCCGCAAGCGCGCCCGGCCCATTGTCATGACCACCCTGGCGATGGGCGCCGGCATGCTGCCCATCGCGCTGGGCTGGGGCACGGACCCAAGTTTCCGGGCGCCGATGGCCATCGTCGTGATCGGAGGGCTGATCTCGTCGACCTTCCTGAGCCTGCTGGTGATTCCGGTCGTCGTCATCTGCGTGGACGACCTGGTGCAGTGGCTGCGCAACCGTAGGGCAACACGGCCGAATGCCACACAACAAGGCGAGGGCCGTGACGCAGCATCTCTGGAGTGACGGCATGCAGTTCATGCGTTATGCATTGACCGGCGGCCTGGCCACCGCGACGCACTACCTGGTGCTGTTCGCGCTGGTGGAAGGTCTGCACGCCGTGGCGCCGACTGCCGCGATGGCGGGCTCGCTGTGCGGCGCGCAGGTGGCCTATGCCGGCAACCTGCGTTTCACATTTGCGCGCGCCCAGTCGCGACACCGCCGGGCGGCGCCTCGCTTTGCGACGGTGGCCCTGCTGGGTGTGGCGCTGAACGGCGCCCTCGTGTGGCTGGGATCGGCACTGGGCCTGCACTACCTGCTGGCCCAGGGGCTGGCGACGCTCGCCGTGCTGGTGCTTGGCTTCAGGCTCAACAGGACATGGAGCTTTTCATGAACATGCGCACCTGGCCGCCCGCGCCGGAACGGACCTGCCTACTCAGCATCGTGCTGCCGTTGTTCAACGAAGAGGCCGTGCTGCCCATGCTGCACCAGCGACTGCTCGCCGCGGTCGCGGACGTCGCGGGCGCTGTCGAAATCGTCTACGTCGACGATGGCAGCAGCGATGGCTCGCCGGAGATCCTCAAGCGGTTGCGTGCCGGCTGCTCGATGGTGTCGGTGCTGCGCTTCAGCCGCAACTTCGGCAAGGAGCAGGCCATCACGGCGGGCCTGCAGATCGCGCGCGGCGCGGCTGTCATCGTCATGGATTCCGACCTGCAGCACCCGCCCGAGATGATCCCCGCCATGCTGCAGGCCTGGCGCGACGGTGCCGACGTCGTGAACATGCGCCGGCGCAGCCGTGCCGACGAGTCATGGCTGAAGCGCCAGGCAGCGCGCGGCTTCTACCGCGCGATCAACCGCCTCAGCGACATGCCCATCCCGGAGGATGTCGGCGACTTCCGCCTGTTCAGCCGGCGTGCTGTCGATGCGTTGAACCAGCTGCAGGAGCGCAACCGTTTCATGAAGGGGCTGTTCGCCTGGATAGGCTACCGCCAGGTGACGCTGGATTTCGACTGCGGCGAGCGCGCCGCCGGCTACAGCAAATGGCGCTTCCGCCAGCTCTGGCAATTCGCCATCGAGGGCATCACCGCGTTCTCGGTCGCGCCGCTGAAGGTGGCCACCAAGGTGGGCCTGACCTGCGCGCTGTTGTCGTTCGCCCTCGGGCTGTCCTTCTTCGTGCGGGCGCTGGCCTTCGGCGACCCGGTGCCCGGCTTCCCGACGCTCATCGTCGTCGTGCTGATGCTGGGCGGCCTGCAGATGCTGGCCATCGGCGTGCTGGGCGAATACATCGGGCGGCTGAGCCTGGAGAGCAAGCGCCGCCCGCTGTTCCTGATCGAGTCCTATGAACCGGCGACCGCCTACGTGCCGCTTCTTCAACCAGTCTCGGAGCGTTGATGCCGACTGAATCTCAGGCTGCACGCCGCTGGATCCTGGTGCTGCTGGCCCTGCTGCTGCTGGCGCGGCTGGCCGCCATGGCCGGGCTGCCGCTGATGGACACGACCGAGGCCCGCTACGGCGACATCGGCCGCAGGATGGCCGAGCTGGGCGACTGGGTCACGCCCTGGTTTGATGCCGGCGTGCCCTTCTGGGGCAAGCCGCCGCTGTCGTTCTGGCTCACGGCGGCCAGCATGCGGCTGCTGGGCATCAGCGAGATCGCAGCGCGCCTGCCGCACCTGCTGTGCGGCCTGCTGATCGCCGCGCTGGTGTGGCAGTTCGCACGGCGCCAGGCCAGCAGGCGCGAGGCCTTGCTGGCGACCAGCGTGCTGCTGGGCTCGACGCTGTTCTTCGTGTCGGCCGGCGCCGTGATGACGGACACGGCCATGGTGCTGTGCACGACGCTGGCGATGTTCTCCTGCTGGTTTGCGCTGAACGCGCCAGGCGCCGCCGAGCGACGCTGGATGGGCTGGCTGTTCTTCGTCGCGCAGGGCCTGGGCCTGCTGGCCAAGGGGCCGGTGGCCGTGGTGCTGAGCGGGCTGCCCATCCTGCTGTGGATCGCCATCGACAAGCGTTGGCAGCACGCCTGGCGCGGCCTGCCGTGGCTGCGTGGC
Source organism: Roseateles asaccharophilus (assembly GCF_031458115.1). GTDB lineage: Bacteria > Pseudomonadota > Gammaproteobacteria > Burkholderiales > Burkholderiaceae_C > Pelomonas > Pelomonas asaccharophilus_A. Next base: position 134,094 of record NZ_JAVDXV010000002.1, read on the forward strand.
AGTCTGCTGGCCCTGGCCATCGCCGCGCCCTGGTATGTGCTTGCCGAGCTGCGCACGCCCGGGTTCCTGAACTACTTTCTGTTGGGTGAGCATTGGCAACGCTTCCTCATGCCCGGATGGCGCGGCGACCTGTACGGCCATGCACACGAGTTCGCGCGCGGCACGATCTGGGGCTTCGCATGGGGCGCGCTGCTGCCGTGGTCGGTGCTGCTGCCACTGGCCGCCTGGTGCTGGCGCCGGGAGTCTGCCGGGCCCGACCGCGAGCCTGCGCTGCGCCTGTACTTGCTGCTTTGGCTGCTGCTGCCGCTGATCTTCTTCACGGCGGCCCGCAACATCATCTGGACCTATGCGCTGCCTTCGCTACCCGCCGCGGCCCTGCTGATGGCGCGCTGGATGGCGCGTCGCTCGGCCCGGGCGGAACACTGGGTGGCCGTGGGACTGGCCGTGTCGCTGGCGGGCGCGGCGGTCGGCTTTGGCCGGCTCGCGCAGGCGCAGCGCCAGGACGAACGGAGCGCGCGGGCCCTGGTGGCTGCCTACCAGGCGCACGCGCAGGACGGCCAGCCACTGATGTACGCCGGGCGCCGACCGTTCTCCGCCGCGTTCTACAGCCAGGGTCAGGCACTTCGGCTAATGCAGCTCAGCGAGGCCGCGGGGCATCTCGTCGCTCAAGGTGGCTGCCAGGGCTACGTCGTGGTGCCGAACGGCGAGAGTCGAGCGGCCCTCGCCGAGGCCGGCCTGCAGTGGCTCTCTACCGTTGGCCGCTTCGGCGAGGTCGAGCTCGTGTGCGTGGCCGCCGCGCGCGCCGACATCGCGGCCACCGGCCGCCATGCAGTCCAGCCGTGACGCAGCTCTGGCGCCGGGTGGCGATCTGCGTCGATGACTTCGGCCTGCACGCCGCAGTCAACCAAGGTGCCTGGCAGCTGGTAGAGCTCGGGCGCGTCAGTGCGCTGGCCTGCATGAGCACCGCGCCGGCGTGGACCGACGCCGCCGCGCGCCTGCGTGCCCACGGCGCTGGGCTGGTGGACGCCGGCCTGCACCTGAACCTGACCGAATCCTTCGAGCCGGGACGATGGCGGCGCGGGCTGGGCGGCCTCATCCTTTCCGCCAGTGGCCGCTGCCTGCCGGTGCGGAGGGTGCGCGAGGAAATCGCCGCCCAGCTCGATGCCTTTGAGAAGCATGTCGGGGAGCCGCCTCGCTTCGTTGACGGACACCAGCACGTGCACCAGTTGCCCCAGGTGCGCGAGATCTTGCTACAGGAGCTGCTGCGGCGATATCCGGCGCACCGCCCCTGGTTGCGCGACACCCGCCCGCCGGCGGGCAGCCCTGACGACGCGGCCTTCAAACCGAGGCTGGTAGGCGCGCTGGGCGCGGCGGGACTAGCCGATTTGGCGCTGAGCCTGGGCTTCGCGCAGAACCGCAGCATGCTGGGCGTCTATGGCTTCGGCGACACTGCCCAAGAGTACGCCGACCGGCTGGAGCGCTGGTGCGAAGGCCTGCCGGACGGCGGCCTGCTGATCTGTCACGCGGCCAGCCACGCCCCGCCGGGCGACTCGATTGGCGCCGCCCGTGCCCGCGAGTTCGAGGTGCTGGTGGGAGAGAGCTTCGGGCGGCGGCTGCAGGAGCAGCGGTTGAGCGTGGAGCGGCTTTCGGACCAGCTCTCAGTTCGCCCGCCTGCTGGAATTTCGTTACGCCGCTAGCTTCAGACGGATCTCGTCAACCGCACGCCGGTTTCACTAGGCGGGCCGGAGTGGCGTCCAAGTCAAATGCTGCGCAGCGCTTGCGCCGACCGTTGTGACGCTCCAGCACGGATCGCTGTCTCCAAGCGACGCTGGAGAAACCCAGGTGGTTAGCTCGGCATCCGCATTGACGGCCCAGCACTGCAGCACCCGGCGAACTTCACTCGCCTCACCAACTGCACGCGGTATCAGGACCAGCCGCGGCTGCGCCGCACGGCCGCCATTCGGCTGGCCTGACACCTACTCACAGACCTTGATGCCGTGCGGCCCGACGCCGTACGTGTTCTGGATGGCCGATTGGGCGTCGACCATGCGGCCCATGCGCCGACGGGTCTCGCCGTTGGGCAGCCGCTCCAGCTTCACGCACAGCTCGGGATTCAGCCCCATCGCGATGCGCTCCTCGAACGTTGGCTTGGGCGTGTTGCTGCGCGGGTCGCTCAGGGCCGGGTTGGACAGCGAACCGAGCATCACGTCGCGGCTGGGCTTCAGGGCCAGCGGGCCGGGCGCGGAAGCGCTGGGGCCCGGCGATGCCATTTGCGTCGCTGATGCGTGAGATGCCTCATTGCCAGTGACGTTGGAACCCTCTGCAACGGAGGCAACGACCCGCAAGGTCGTGGGTGCCTGATCGGCGGTTGGCCGCCTCCGCTCTGGGATCGGCGCCGCAGCTTCTGGATCGATGCGCAAGCGCCGATCCGGGACGAAGCGTATGGGCATCGAGGCGCGCAGATGACCGAGGGGCTGAGCCTGCAGCCTGAGCTGCCAGATCACCCACAACAGCGCCAGATGCGCGACCAGCACGGTCGACGCCGCCAGCGTGCGCCGCCGGCTCCACCGGGGCTGGGGCAGCCCGATGGTTATCGCCAGGGCCGCGGTCACTTGTGCGGGCTCGCGGGCGCTGGCGCAGCAGCGTTGCTGGACAGTTGAGGCGGCGCGGGCGGTGGCGAGAACAGCGGGAGCAGGCAGGCGAACATCGCCCATGCGATACACAGGCACAGAACCAGCCGCGTGAAGATCCGCGCGCTGACAAGGAGCCATGCCCGCCAGAAGGAAGGGGACGGGCTGGGAGGCTGGTTCATGGCGCTTCGCGGGGACGACTGACGAAGCGGCGATGCTAGGAACGATGTCCGTGGGCTGGGTTATGCCAGGGTTAGGTCGGACCGGAACGTTGCTTCGGCCAGGCCAGCACCATCGCGGGATCGCTGATGCCATGCCGGCCGGTCTCCACCCGCCCGGCGTAGCGGCGCTCCAGCCCTGCGGCGCTCACGACCAGGTCGTACCAGTGGCCGTCAACCCCGACGTCCCAGCGCCATTCGACCGCCATGCCGGCCGGGACCGCGCGGCGCAGCTTGGCCCGGCGATAGCTGTTCTGCCGGATCTCGAACTCGCAAGCAGCGTCGCCGTCGTTGCGCAGCGTGAAGATCAGCTGCGTGCCTTCGATGGCCAGTGCCACGTCCGGTCCTGGCCCGGCGGGCTCGGGCTGCAGCCGGCCGCTGAAGCGGCGATGGAATCCGTTGGGCCCCAGCAGCCACAGGTCGTAGGCCGTGCGGTCGCTTGCGGTCGGCTGCCAGACATCCTGCAGCCGCTTGCCCGCCTCCACCGTGTAGCGGCGTGGCAGCGCATCCAGATGCAGCCGGTCGTAGACCTGGAACACCGCGCCGGCGCTGCCGCTGTTGATGAATTCAAGCGTCACGGCGCCGTCGGCCGCATCGGTGCGCAGGTCCACGTCGAGCCGGTAGGGCAGGGCGCGCGAGGGCCGCACGCCCGCGGCCTGTTGCGGCAGCCGCTGCCGCGCGGCCGTGGGCACTTCGATGGCGGGCTGCGCGCGCTGGCGGGCGCGCTGCGTGTCGGCCCAGGCCTTGGTCTGCGGCCGCAGCGCCGGTGGCTGCGCGTCGGGGGCGGCGAAGTCGAAGCAGGAGGTGAGGTCGCCGAACACGGCGCGGCGCCAGGGGCTGATGTTGGGCTCCGCGACGCCGAAGCGGGCCTCCAGGAAGCGGATCACGGACGTGTGATCAAACACCTCGGAGTTGACCCAGCCGCCGCGGCTCCACGGCGAGATCACCCACAGCGGCACGCGCGGGCCGGGGCCGTAGACCTGGCCGTCGCGATGACGCTCCGCGCGGTCGTCCACCGTGGACTTGCCGGCCAGGCTGCCGTCCGCGCGGCGCGATGGCGCGGCCGGCGGCGGCATGTGGTCGAAGAAGGCGTCGTTCTCATCAAACATCAGCAGCAGCACGGTGCGGCTCCAGACGGCCGGGTCGGCGGTCAGCGCGTCCAGCACCTGCTCGGCATACCAGCCGCCCTGCACGGGCGTCGACGGGCCCGGGTGCTCGCTGTACTCGGCCGGCGCCACCACCCACGACACCTGCGGCAGCCGGCCTGCCAGCACGTCGCGGCGCAGGCCATCCAGCGAGGCGCCCTGCAGCGTGCTGCTCATGCCCTTCATCAGCGGGCCACCGCCGCCTGCATGGGCGGCGCGAAAGGTCCTGAACGTGACCAGCGGGTTGTCGCCGAAGTTGTCGTCCATGTCCTGGTAGACGCACCAGCTGACGCCGGCCGCCTGCAGCCGCTCGGCATAGGTGGTCCAGCGAAATCCCGCCTCCACCGGGCCCAGGCCGTCGACGCTGTTGTCGACGACCGGGCCACCGCCCGTGCCTTCGGGGTCGTTGGTGCCCGTGAACAGGAACAGCCGGTTGGGGTTGGTGCCGCCCTGCAGCGAGCAGTGGTAGGCGTCGCACAGCGTGAAGGCGTTGGCCAGCGCGAACTGCACCGGCAGCTCCGCCTCGCGGTAGTAGGCCATGGACGCGTCGGTCTTGAAGACGGGCCAGCGCTGCATGCGGCCGCCGTTCCAGGCGGCCTGCGCGTCGGGCCAGCTGTGCGGCAGCTCCAGCGCGCATTGCGCGTTGCCGCTGCGGCCGTCGAGGTGGTAGGGCAGCACCGTGCGGCGGCCGTTGTGCTGCTCCCAGACCGATTGGCCGCCGGGCAGCGGGATCGTGAAACGGTCGCCAAAGCCGCGCACGCCGCGCAGCGTGCCGAAGTAGTGGTCGAAGCTGCGGTTCTCCTGCATCAGGATGACGACGTGCTGCACGTCCTGGATGCTGCCGCTGCCGCGCGCAGCCGGGATGGCCAGCGCACGCCGCACCGCCGCGGGCAGCAGCGTCGTGGCAGCGGCGGCTTGCAGCAGGTGGCGGCGGGTGGGCGAGGTCATGGTGTCGTCGAGGCGGGGCGTTCCGGCGTGAAGCGCACGGCGCAGGCACCGCGCGTATGCAATTCAAGCACCACCAGCTCGTTGCTGCCCGGCTTCAGCAGAGGCGCAGGCACATACAGCGCCGTCTGTGGCCCGCGTGCCCAGTAGCGGCCCAGGTTGAAGCCGTTGAGCCAGACCACGCCTTTCTCACCTTCGGGCAGCGACAGAAAGCAGTCGCCTGGCAGGGAGACGTCGAAGAAGCCCCGATGGAAGGCCGGCCCCGCCGCCTCCGAGTGCGCTTCGAAGTCGAGCGACGACAGGTCGTTCAACGGCAGCGGCCAGCATTGCCAGCCATGCAGCACCGTGTGCGTGCCCAAGCGCACGAGGCCCAGCAGGCCCTTGCGGTCCAGCAGCTTGGGGCCGTAGTTCACGCGGCCCTGGTTCTCGACCAGGATGTCCAGCGTTACCGGGCCGGGCGGCAGCGTCAGTGACAGCCACAGCGCCTGGTTGCGCTCCAGCGTGCCGACCTCCACGCGGTTGACGAACACCTGCGCGCGGTCGTGCAGCCCGTCGAGATGCAGCGTCGTCGGGCCGGGCGGGTGCTTGAGCTGCGTGCGGTAGAGCACGAAGCCGTAGTTCTGCCCCAGGCTCTCCATGGAGCGCGGCACGGGCGTCGCGCGTGGCGACGATAGCCGCTCCAGCGCGGGGAACAGCGATGCGGACTCGGCCAGCACCAGCGGCCCGCGCTCGAAGCGTGGTGCGGGCGGCGGCAGCTGCAGTGGCGGCAGGTCCACGTGCTTCGCGATGACGTCGCGGAAGGCGTGGAACTTGGCCGTGGGCTGGCCGTCCTCGGACAGCGGCGCGTCGTAGTCGTAGCTGCCCACGGTGGGCTGGTAGGCGCCGGTCTCAAGGTCGGTGTTGGCGCCGTTCATGAAGCCGAAGCTGGTGCCGCCGTGGAACATGAAGACGTTGACCGACGCGCCGGCCGCCAGCACCTCGTCCAGCGCCTGCGCGGCATCGCTGGCCGCGCGCAAGTGCTGCGGTTCGCCCCAGTGATCGAACCAGCCGCACCAGAACTCCATGCACATCAGCGGGCCGTCGGGTTGGTATTCACGCAGCTTGGCGAACTCGCCGGCAGCGCGGGAGCCGAAGTTGGCGGTCTTCAGCAGGTGCTGCACGGTGCCGTGCGTCAGCATGAAATCCGTGGCGCCGTCCGACGTGAACAGCAGCGTGTTGACGCCGCGTTCGAGCAGCGCGCGTTCCAGCCACCGCAGATAGGTCTGGTCGCTGCCGTAGCTGCCGTACTCGTTCTCCACCTGCATCGCGATGACGGGGCCGCCGTTCTGGATCTGCAGCGGCAGCAGCGGCGGCAGCAGCGCATCGAGGAAGCGCTCCACCGCGGCCAGGTAGGGCGGGTAGCAGCAGCGCAGAGCCATGTCGGGGTCGGCCAGCAGCCAAGCCGGCAGGCCGCCGAACTCCCATTCGGCGCAGATGTAGGGGCCGGGCCGCACGATGACATGCAGGCCCAGCTCGCCTGCCAGTTTCACGAAGGCCGGCAGATCCAGCCCGCCGGTGAAGTCGAACTCGCCGGGCCGTGGCTCATGCAGGTTCCAGGCGACGTAGGTCTCGACGCAGTTCAAGCCCATGGCCTTGAGCTTGAGCAGGCGGTCTTCCCACTGCTGGGGCAGCACGCGGAAGTAGTGCAGCGCGCCCGACAGCAGCCGGTGCGGGCGGCCGTCGAGCTGGAAGTCGTTGTTCGCGACGGTGAAGGTAGGCATCAGGGAAAGATTCAGGGCGTGACGATGAGCAGCGCCGGCTTGTTGGCGGTCGCGTTGCGAGATGCGTACTGCGACCAGCCGTTGCTGCCGTAGTTGGCGGCGGCGTCGACCAGCACCGTCACCAGCTTGTCGCCCGACAGCGCGGACACCACCTGCGGCGTCACGTCGATGTCGACATGGCTGCCGGCCGCGACGGTCCAGCTGCCCAGCGGCGTGGACGCGGCCGGCTTGTTGTTCCAGGTGAGACCCGTCTCGGTCCAGCTGTCGCTGGCGGCCAGGAAGGCCTGGTTGACGATGGTGGTCGGGCCGGCCGCCGTCATGAACAGGCGCAGCTTGGCGCTGGACACCGCGCCGGTGATGCCGTTCAGGTCGAACTTGACGAAGGACTGGCGGTCGTAGCCGGCGGCCTCCTTCTTCACGTCCAGCACGGTGGCGGCGCCGAAGTTGCTGTCGGCATGCGTGCCGTTGCGCACATGCGCGTCGGCGGCCGCCGTGACCGAGCTCAGCGTGCCGAGCTGCAGGCTGGCCTTGAAGGTCTTGCCGGCCGCGGCATTGACGTTGACGCTGAGCTTGATGGTGGGCGCCAGCTGCAGCACCGTCACGCCGGCGTCCGCCGCGATCAGGCGCGTGGCGGCGCGGTGGATCTCGACGGTGATGCTGCCGGTGTTCAGCTGCGTCGGGTCGGCGATGCCGACGTGCAGCTCGCGGGCGGCGGTCTCCAGCGTCGTGACCGAGGCCTTCTTGTTGCTGCTGACGAGCGGTGCGCCGGCGTCGTTGACGGTCTTGGCCGCGTCGTTCCAGAAGTTGACGCCGACCAGCTTCAGCGCCGCGTCCTTGGCCGCATGGGCGTCGGCCGAGTTCTCCAGGATGGTGATGCTGGGCGCGGCCGCATAGCTGGCCAGCTGCGCCGCGCTGACGTTGGGCAGCACGACATAGGCATAGCCCGACGCCGTTGGGTTGACGCCGTGCGGCACCGCCAGGCTCAGGTAGTGGCGCGTGATGGCGTCGGTGCTGCCGCCATCGTCGATCTGCGATTGGCTGCCGGTGCGGGCTTCGCGCTTGCCGTCCAGCGTGGCGGTGAAGGGGAAGTGGTAGCCGATGTCCGCGCCCGCGACGCTGCCGGCCAGGTGGGCCCAGCTGACGCCGCTGATGCGTTCGGTCCAGCCCAGCGCGGCCGACTTGGCGCTGCCGTTGACGGTCAGCGCATTGCTGCCCGCCGCGTTGAGCTTGCGGTTCTCGACGACCGTCTCGACGTTGCGGCCGTCAGTCGTCGCGATGCCCGAACCCAGCGCGACGATGCGGTCGCCGAAGACGAACCAGGACTTCTTGCCCTGCAACGTGGAGCCGGTGCTGCCCGACATCGCGAACTGCATGCCGCTGGACAGGTGCTTGTCGCCCACCGTGCTGCCGCCGACCCAGCTGTGCGGGTTGGGGTAGCTCTTGAAGCTGACCAGCGTGCCGGCCGAGCCGTCGGTCGTCGTGCCGGGCAGCCGGAACGAGTCCACCGTGGCCCAGTAGCCGTCGGAGAACTGGGTCTGGTCGGCGTTGTAGAGATAGGTCATGCCGAGGCCGGTGAACCAGCCCTTCTTGTTGTTGCCGTTGCCGTACTCGAAGGTGGCGATGCGGCTGGACGACAGGCTCAAGCCCCAGGCATAGGTGGGCGCCAGCCGCAGGCCGCGGTCCATGCTGCCGTAGAAGCGTGTGGTGTCCAGCGGCGCCACCGGCGCGATGGCGCTGTCGGCCATCATGGTCTTGATGCGCACGATGTCGGGCAGGCGCAGCTCGGTGTAGTAGTTCGCGAAGCTGGTGTCGCGTTGCACCTGGCCCTTGGCGATGCCGCGCAGCAGCGCGGCCTTTTCGGCCGGTGCGCTCTGCGCCAGGAAGGCCAGCGTCGCGACGATGGCGCGGCCGCCCAGGTGGTCGCTGGTGGCGGGGAAGCTGATGCTGCGGCCGCGCAGCATGTCCATGATGGCGCCCTGGTAGAGGAAGGGCTGGAAGGAGTCGCTGACCCAGCGGTAGACGTTGCCGGCGTTGGCGTCGGTGACGGGCCAGCTGGAGCCGTTCAGCAGGTAGAACAGCCGTGCCACACCCGACAGCAGCACCGCGCCGTAGCTGCCGACATAGGGCACGTTGTAGTGCTGGATGAAGGAGCCGTCGACGTAGAAGCCGTCGCTGCTGGTCACGTACAGGTAGACCTGGCTCATCGCGTCGCGGCCCTGCGCGATCTTGGCCGACGACTTGCCCAGCACGCCGCGCACGATGACGACCAGCGCCTTGTCCAGCCGGTTGGCGCCGGTGGCCACGACGTTGTAGAAGGTGTGGACGGTGGGGTCGCCGCAGAAGCGGTCCAGCACGCGGATGTAGCTGGCGCGCTGCGTGGCGCTCAACTGTGCATGCATCAGCACCATGGTGTCCACCAGCGCCTGCGCCGTGCCGATCTCCCAGTCCCACCAGTTGCCGTAGGGCGTCTTGTTCTCGTGGTAGCGCTGGGCGTACAGCCAATCCAGCCCGCTGACGACGTCGGCGGCCAGCGCGGCATTACCGTGCAGCGACGAGCCGCTGGTGGAGTAGGCCAGCGCCATCGCGCGCAGCCGCTGGTAGGCGAAGGTGATGTGGGAGGACGTCGTCGTGGAGGCCGTGTCGTCCCACAGCGTGGTGCGGCCGGCCTCCTTGCGCATGCCGTCCCAGTGCAGCTGGGCGGAGCTGGTGATGAAGCTCACTTGCGTGGCCACGTCGGCGTCGGCGGTGTTGACGTTGCCGGCGGTGAGGTGTGTCACCCACTTGCCGCGCAAGTCGTCGTACTCGTCCGCGCGGGCGGGGCCCGCGGCGCACAGCATGAAGAAGAGGCAGGCCAGCAGCCGCAGCAGCTGCCCTTGCAATCGTGAACTCATGGCGATGGCTCCTGTCGTGGACATGGACGGAACGAAGACGACGGGGATCCCGTGGGATCAATATTTGTAGCGAAGGCCCACGTAGACCTGGCGGCCGCTGTTGTAGAGCGCCGTGGTCTGTTCGGGCAGCGCCGTGCTGGTGGGCACCTTGTTGAAGTAGCGCAGCGTGGGGCTGTTCAGGTTCAGGCCTTCGATGTTCAGCGACAGGCCATCGGTCAGCTTCATGCCGAAGGACGCGTTCACCGTGCCGCTGGCCGCCGCGTAGCTCTGCTGCGCGCCGTACAGGCCGATGCGGATCTCGCTGCGGTGGGCGTAGGCGATGCGTGCGTTGAAGCGCTCGTCCTCGTAGTACGCGCCCAGGTTGTAGGTGTGCTTCGCGGCGCCCATGATGGGGTTGCCGTTGGCCTCCTTGGCGTCGGCGAAGGTGTAGTTCGCGTTGGCGCCGAAGCCGCCCCACAGCGGCTGCTCCCAGCCCAGCTCCACCCCCTTGGACTTGCCGGTCACCGAGATGGGCTGGCTGACCGTCGTGTCCATGAAGGCGGGCTTGAGCACGCCGGTGACCGGGTCCTTGGCCGCCGTGTTGAACAGGTATTGCACCGAGCTGCCGGCGCCGATCAGCGAGTCGAAGTCGATGACGAAGACCTGGGCCGACAGCAGCGAGCGCGGCTGGAAGTACCACTCCACGCCCAGGTTGAAGTTCTTCGCGACGACCGGCTCCAGCTTGGGGTTGCCGCCCGACGCGGTGGACACCGGCGTGGACGCGGGGTTGAACTGGAAGTTGCCGATGGCCGTGCCCAAGGCGCTGTACTCGGGGCGCGACATGGTCTTGGCGATGGCCGCGCGCACGGTCAGCTGCTTGCTGACATCGAACACCAGGCTGGCGCTGGGCAGCAGCTCGCTGCCCTGGCTGTCGGTGGTCATCGTGAAGAAGTTGCCGAAGCGCGAGCCGGTCGTCAGCGTGGCCCCGGCGGGCACGAAGGCCGCACATTCGCTGGCCTGCAGCGCGCTGCCATAGGTGATCAGCGTGCCGTCCGCCGCGCGGCTGCCGGCGGCGCCGCAGGACAGGCCGGTGTTGGTCGTCACGCTGGTGCGCGTCTTCACATAGCGCAGGCCCACGTTGCCGCGCCAGGCGTCGCCGCTGAGCTTGGCCATCAGGTACAGCGCCTGGCTCTTCTCGCCGACACGGAACGGGCCGGACGCAGGGCGGTTGAACACCGGGTCGTTGCTGAGGTTGGCCTCGCTCCACTGCGCGATGGTGCTGGGCGACAGCGACGGCACATAGCCCGCCAGGCCGCCCGCGCCGTCGCCGAGGCTGGCGCCGAAGTCCGAGGGCAGCGTCTTGCCGTCCCAGGCGATCTGCGGCAGGCCGCCGTCGACCTGGCCGGTGCCGGCCGCATTCATGGGCCAGCCGGTCTTCAGCGGGCGGTAGGCCTGGCGCAGGTGGTCGGCACCGCGCCAGCCGAACTTCAGGCTGTTCAGCACGCCGCCGTCGAAGCTCCATTCGCCGTCCAGCTGCGCGAAGTCCTCGCGATCCACGCTGCTGGCCAGCGTGTGGTTGTGGTCGCTGCGGATGAAGTTCCAGTTGCTGGCCATCAGGCCGTTGGGCAGGCTGATGCGGGTGGGGCCGGACTCGTCGCCCAGCGTGTACGCCTGCGTCACGCCGCGGAAGCTCATGTAGTGTTCGTAGAAGTCGGCCTTGCCCTCGGCCTTGGTCGTGCCGGCCAAGCCGTTCACGTTCAGGCTGTCGTTCACCTTGAGCTTGAAGTCGCCGGTGTAGTAGTTGGTCTTCACCGCTGCACCGGGGTTGTAGGTGGCCTGCAGGTTGTTGCCGTTGTTGGTCGTGTTGGCGAAGGTCGCGCCGGTCAGCACGCCGTTGCTGATGACGGCGCCGGTCGGCACGACCTTGCTGTTCAGGCTGTTGGCGAAGTCGGTGTTGAAGATCTGGCGGTAGTAGCTCGCGTCCAGCTGCGAGTGGAAGGCCTCGCCGTTCAGCACCAGCGCGTCGCTGGGCTTCCACTGCACGCCCAGCACGCCGCCGCGGCGCTTGCGCTCCTGCTCGAACAGCTGCGTCGCGACGTTGGTGACGAAGGTGGTGCCCACCGGTACGGCGGCGTTGGCCTGCGCGGCGGTGGCCACGCCGTAACTGCGCGTCTGGCCGTCGCGGCGCACATGGCGGCGTTCGTCGAAGAACTGGCCCATGACGCCGAAGGTGTTGCTGGCGTTCTTCCAGTTCAAGAGGGCCGACAGCTGCGGGTCGGTCTTGCCGGCGCGGTCGCTGTAGACGCCTTGCACGCCGACCTCGGCCGTGAACGGCTTCTTGAAGTCCAGCGGCCGCCTCGTGATGATGTCGATGGAGCCGGCCACGCCGCCCTCGATGTCATCGGCCTGTGCGCTCTTGTGCACGACGACCTGGCTGACCAGTTCGGAAGGCAGCAGCAGGAAGCTGACGCTGCGCGCCGAGCCGCTGGTGTTGGGGCCGGCGCCGCCGGCAATCATGTCGCCGTAGTCCCAGTCGGCCGACGCGACCGAGTGGCCATTCAGCGTGACCAGCGACAGGCTGGCGCTGGTGCCGCGCATGCTGACGCGGTCGTTCTCGTCATAGCCGCCGTTGCCGCCAGTGCCGGTGGCGGTGTTGATGCCGGGCACGCGCTGCAGCGCGTCGGCCACGTTCTTGTCGGGCATCTTGCCGATGTCCTCGGCGCTGATGACTTCGGTCACGCCGTCGGCATAGCGCTTGGCGGCCAGCGACTTGTCCTTGGCGGCGCGGATGCCGGTGACCAGCACGGTCTCCAGCTTGTTGTCGGCATCGGCCGGTGCGGCCGTCTGCGCCTGGGCGGCGCCCATCAGCAGCGTGAAGGCGGCCAGCGCCGTCGGGCGCAGTCGGGGGCTGGAAGTAGGTTGCATGGTGGTGGCTCCGAATGATGATGGTTATGGGTGGTGCGGCGCTGGCCCTCAGCCGCCGGGATGCCAGAAAGGCGCCCAGCCCCGCGCGCTGCGGGCCAGGGCTTCGAGGAAGAAGAAGTCACCCCACAGGCAGGCCTCGTCGACGCCCAGCGCCTCGGGCTTGCTGTAGACGCTGTGCAGCAGCAGCGCATTGCTGCCGGCGGTGCGCCAGCCGGCGCAGTGCTGCAGCAGGCCGGTGAGCAGGCGGTCGGCCGCGGCGCTGTAGAAGGCGGCGCGTTCGGCCTGGCCTTCGGCTCGCAGCAGCTGGGCGATCTCGATGAGGCCGCAGGCCGCGATGGCGCTGGCCGAGCTGTCCCAGGGCTCGCCGGGCACGTCGGCCAGGCTCAGGTCCCAGCAGGCCACGCCGTGTGCGGGCAGGCCCTGCAGGAAGCGCCGGGCCAGCCGCTCGGCGGTGTCCAGGAAGCCCAGACCCGGCGCGAAGCGGTGGTTCAGCGCAAAGCCGTAAACGCCCCAGGCCTGGCCGCGCGCCCAGCAGGAATCGTTGGATGCGCCTTGCTGCGTGGTGCCATGGCGCGGCGCGCCGGTGGTGGCGTCGAAATGGAAGGTATGGAAGCTGGTGTCGTCGCTGCGCACCAGGTATTGCTGCGAACGCAGCGCATGGCTGAGTGCGGCGTCGCGCAGGCTGTCGTCGCCGCGTTCGGCGCTGGCCCAGTGCAGCAGCGGCAGGTTCAGCAGGCAGTCGATGATGATGCGGCCGCGCTGGGCCGGGTCGTCGAGCTGGCCCCAGGCCTGGATGACGCCTGCGCGCGGCAGGTAGCGTTTCATCAGCAGGTCGGCCGCGCGCAGCGCCGTGGCGCGGGCGTCCACGCCGCTGCGCCGCGCGGCGACGCAGGAGGGCAGGTAGAGGAAGCCCAGGTCGTGGTGGTCCAGCAGGTAGTGCGCATCCAGCCGCAGCGCATAGCCGGGCAGCTGCGCGCGCGCCGCTTCGGCGAAGCGGGCCTCGCCGCTCAGCTCATGCGCCATCCACAGCAGGCCGGTCCAGAAGCCCGCCGTCCAGCTGCCGTTGGTGCCGTGCGGCACGCCAGGCCAGGCCGACGGCTGGAAGCGGTTGGCCACGCTGGTGTCGCCGGGGGAGTGCGCGCCCAGGTCATCCAGGCAGCGCCCCAGCTGCGCACAGGCTTCGCGCAGCGCGGCCTCGAACACGCTGGGTGCCTCAGAGGTTGTGGTAATTTCGGTTAACGTAAACATATTCGGAAAAAGAGACGGCCGCGCCCGTGCACGGCCGCCAAAGGAGACTCAGGGAGCTTGGTAGCGGTGGAAGCCGCCCAGCCGGCGCATCTGCGCGAGCAGGGCCACGTAGCACAGCGCGCACAGCAGCGCGAGCGCGCCGCTGGCGATGAAGGTGTGGTGGTAGTGGCTGCCGGTGGCGTCCAGCCACGCGCCCATGACCGGCGCGACCAGCATGTAGCCGATGGCCGCCAGCAGGTTCATGGCGGAGAAGAATTGCGCGAAGCGCGCGGCGGGGAACAGGTACTGACCCAGCGCCGCGGTGCCGGTCAGGTAGATGCCCGACACGACGCCGTGCAGCACGAAGGCGATGCCGAACTGCTGCGCGTCACTCACCCAGAGGCCCGCGGCCAGCATGCACAGCGCATAGGCGCAGATGGATGCGAGGCCCACGCGCAGCGGATGGAAGCGGTCGGCCAGCCAGCCCACCGGCAGCGCCAGCACCAGCGAGCAGGCATAGGTGACGGCCAGCGCGTCGCCATAGCCACTCAGGCCCAGGCCCACCTGTTTTGCGTAGAACACGCCGAAGCTGTTGACGGGGCTGCCGCACACCAGGCCCAGCATCATGGCCAGGAACAGCAGCACGTAGAAGCGGTGGCTGAAGCACTCGCGCAGGTAGCGCCGCGCGGCGGCGGCGAAGCCGCCTTCCTCAGCCGGCAGCGGCTCCGGCGGCGCGTAGCTGCCCTCGCGCACTCGCCAGCACACCAGCAGGAAGCAGGCGCCATAGACCGCCGCGATGCCGGCAAAGATGGCGGTGAAATGCTGCTCGGCATGCCCCAGCACCAGCGACGAGAAGCCGATGCCGGCCAGCAGGCTGGTCGCGCGGAACAGGCCGTAGAAGCGGCCGATCAGCGGCTGCGGCACGACGTCGTTGATGAGCCCGCCGAACACGGCATTGGCCGTCACCGAGGCCACCTCGAACAGCGTCCACGTCAGGCTGAACCAGGCCAACTGGCAGATGCGCTCACCGGGGGACGCGGAGCCCAGCAGGTCGTGCAGCAGCGCGCCCACCGCGGGTGTCGCCGCCATGCCCAGCAGGCCTGCGACGATGGGTGGTACGGGCAGCAGCAGGAAGGGGATGCGCCGGCCGTAGCGGCCGCGGTGGCGGTCCGACTTCACGGCGATGACCGGCCCCAACAGCATGGCCAGCCCGGCCGGCAGCGAGCCCACGACCAGCGCGATGAAGAAGTCGCTGGCCTGCAGTTGTTTCAGCAGCACCTGGGCCACCGGCACGACGGCCCGCTCCTTGATGCTCCACGCGAAGTCGCCCAGCAGCAGCCAGCCGAACAGCACGGCCAGGCCGGTGACGCCATAGACCAGGCTGCCGCAGCGCCATTGGCGCGGCGCGTCGGGCAGGGCGGTCGCTGTGCTCATGCTGGCATCCATGCGCGCAAGCCCTCAGACGCGCTTGCGTGCCGCGGTGGCGCGCGGAGCCGGCGCCGGCTTGACCGGCGGCGGCGCCGTCGAGTCGCGGATCACCAGATGGCTCTGCAGCTCGATGCGCATGCCGCGCTGGCTGCCATGCTCGATGTGCTGCAACAGCAGGCGCACGGCGTTCTCGCCGAGCTGCTCGTAGTCCTGCCGCACGGTCGTCAGCGCGGGGTGGCACTGGGCAGCGGATGGGATGTCGTCAAAGCCCACCACCGACAGCTGCTCGGGCACGGACAGGCCGGCCACACGTGCGGCGTCCAGCATGCCCTGGGCCATCAGGTCGTTGGCGCAGAACACCGCCGTGGGCGGGTCGGCGCGGTCAAGCAAGACCTGGCCCTGTTCGAAGCCCGAGCGCTGGCTGAACTCGCCGTCGACGATGAGCGAAGGATCCGGCTCGACGCCGGCGGCGGCCAGCGCGGCGAGATAGCCGCGCTCGCGCTCGGCGCTCTGGCCCGAGTAGGACGTGCCGCGCATGAAGGCGACGCGGCGATGGCCCAGATCCAGCAGGTGCTGGGTGATGCCGTAGGCGCCTTCGTAGTTGTCGGCGCGCACCACCGGCAGGGGGGTGGGGGCGCGCCAGTAGTTGACTAGCACCACCGGCAGGCTCAGGCGCTGGAACTGGTCCAGCTGCTCGGCATGCTGGCCCGGCAGGATCAGCAGCAGGCCGTCGCACAGCGTGGAGAACATCGCGCCGATGTCGGGCCGCGCCTTGCTGCCCGCGACGGGGGCGATGTCGTACAGGATCAGGTCCAGCCCGGCCTGCTTCACCATGCGGCTGGTGGCGCCGATGATGGCCGCCACCACCGGCGACTGAAAATCGCTCACCAGCAGGCCCAGCACGCCGGTGCGCCCGCCCTTCATGGCCTTGGCGCCGATGTTGGCCACATAGCCCAGCGACTCCGCCACCTGCAGGATCTTGGCGCGCGTGTTCTCGGCGACATAGCCTTTGCCGCTGAGCGCGCGCGACACCGTCATGACCGACACGCCCGCCACGGCGGCAATGTCGGTGACCGTCACGCGGCCGCTGGCGGGAGCGGTCGGGTCGTCGTCGCGGGGGCTGGACATGAAGCTGTTATCGAATGGTTAACGTTAACCTATTCTCGGTGGCAAAGACCTTGACCGCAAGGTGCGCAGGATCGGGGTTTACGACAGGTCGGCCGCCGCCTGCCTGAGTCTCACTTCACGCACAGCTGTCCGTGCCACGCGGCCGTCTGGCCGGCCGGGTCGGGCTGGCCGTAGACGCTGAGCTTGACGCCCTTGGCCCGCGCCCAGCGCGCCAGCCACGACGGGCCGAAGCGGCCGCTGGCCTTCTCGGGCGAACGGTAGGCCTCGTCGCGCAAGGCCTCGTCCAGCGGCACGAAGCGGTAGCCCAGCCGCGCCAGTGTCGTCAGCGTGCGGTCCGGCGTCTGCGCATTCAGGCCTCGAAGGCCAGCCACAGTGAACGGACAGTCATCGCGCGACTGTAGGTGGCCGCGCCGGGGCGGCCACCCGCAGCGGCGTCAGCTCGCTGCCCAGCGGCCCCCGAGTGCGCGCAGCAGCGTGACGCGGTTGGCCTGCTCGGCCAGGCGCAGCGTGATCAGCGCCTGCTGCGCGGTGGCCAACTGGCGCTGGGCGTCCAGCAGCTCCAGCTGGCTGCTGCCGCCCAGCCGGTAGCTGTCCTCGGAGAAGCGCAGGCTTTGCGCGGCGGCGGCCACCTGGGCCTGCTGCGCGTCCAGCCGTTCGGCCAGGCTGTCGCGCACGGCCAGCGCGTCGGCGGCCTCGCGGAAGGCGGACTGCAGCGCACCCTCGTACGTCGCCAGCGCCTGGCGGCGGTTGGCCTGGCTGACCTCCACCTGCGCGGCGCGTGCGCCGCCGTCGAACAGCGGCAGGTCCAGCTGCGGCACCACGCTCCAGAAGCCGGTGCTGCTCTTGAACAGGCCGTCCAGCTCGGGCGAGCGCGTGCCGCCGCTGGCGGTCAGCGTCAGCCGCGGGAAGCGCGCGGCGCGGGCGGCGCCCACGTCGAAGGCCGCGGCCTGCAAGGCCTGCTCGGCGGCACGCAGGTCGGGGCGCTGCAGCAGCACCTCGGCAGGCAGGCCGCCGGGGAGGGCGGGCAGCGCGGTGAGCGCCTCCATGCCCTGCGTCGTGGGCAGCAGGTCGTCGGGCAGCGGCTGGCCGGCCAACAGCTCAAGCGCCAGGCGGGCCTGTGTGATGGCAGCGGCCGCTCGCGTGGCCTCGCCGCGGGCCGCCTCGAATGCCGTGCGCGCGCGGGCGCGCTCCAGGCCGGACGCGGCGCCCAGCTGATGGCGCTGCTCGGTCAGCGACAGCGTGCGCTGCTGGCTGTCGCGCAGTTGCTGCGCCAGCGTCAGGCGCTGCTGCTCGGCGGCCAGCGTCAGCCAGGCATTGCTGACCTCGGCCACCAGGCTCAGTTGCGCGCTGCGCTGTGTCTGCTGCTGCGCCAGATAGCGCGACAGCGCCGCGCCTTCCAGGCTGGCCAGGCGGTTGAACAGGTCGATCTCGTAGCTGGCCAGGCCCAGGTTGACGGCGTAGCTGCTGGTCGTCGCGCCGCCGGCCACCTGCTGGCGCGTGGCGGACGCTCCGGCGTTGAGGTCGGGGATGCGGTCGGCCTCGGTGATGCGGTGCTGCGCGCGCACGCGTTCCACGACGGCGGCGCTGGCGCGCAGGCCGCGGTTCTCCAGCAGCGCGATGCCGACGACCTTGCGCAGCCGCGCGTCCGCGAAGAAACCGTCCCATTCGTTGGCGGTGTCGGTGGGCAGGTTGATGGGCGTCATGCCCGGCCGGAAGTCCTGCCGCAGCGGCGGCGCGATCTTCTCGGTCGGCGGCACCAGGCTGCCGCAGCCGGCCAGCAGTGTGCAGGCCGCGGCCATGAGGGTCAGGTGAGCGCGTTTCATGCCTTCACCTCCGGTGCTGCGGCGGCCGGCGCTTCCTTGTGCCGCGTGAAGCGCCGCTTCACCCACAGGTAGAACAGCGGCACGAAGAAGATGCCCAGCACCGTCGCGCTGGCCATGCCGCCCAGCACGCCGAAGCCGATGGCCTTCTGCGAGCCCGAGCCGGCGCCGCTGGAATAGGCCAGCGGCAGCACGCCCATCATGAAGGCCAGCGAGGTCATCAGGATGGGGCGCAGCCGCTGGCGGCTGGCCAGCATGACGGCGTCGATCAGGCTCATGCCGCGGGCCATCAGCGTCTGCGCGAACTCGACGATCAGGATGGCGTTCTTGGCCGACAGGCCCACCGTCGTCAGCAGGCCGACCTGGAAGAACACGTCGTTGTTCTGCCCGCCCAGGTGGCTGGCGATCAGCGCGCCGAAGATGCCCAGCGGCACCACCAGCATCACGCTGAAGGGCACCGACCAGCTCTCGTACAACGCGGCCAGGCACAGGAAGATGAACAGCACCGACACCGCGTACAGCAGCGGCGCCTGGTCGCCCGACAGCCGCTCCTGGTAGCTGCGGCCCGACCACTCGTAGCCTATGCCCGGGGGCATCTCGGCCAGCACTTCCTCCATCGCCTTCATGGCGGCGCCGGAACTGGTGCCGGGCGGCACGTCGGCCTGGATCTCGTAGGCCGAGCTGCCGTTGTAGCGCACCAGCTGGCGCGGGCCGTTGATCCAGCTGCTCGACGCGAAGGCGGCGAAGGACACCATCTGCCCGGCGGTGTTGCGCACATACCAGTGGTTGATGCTTTCCGGCGCGGCGCGGTAGGCGCCTTCGCCCTGCACCAGCACGCGCTTGACGCGGCCGCGGTCGATGAAGTCGTTGACGTAGGAACCGCCCAGCGCGATGGACATGGTCTCGTTGATGACGTTGGGCTGCACGCCCAGCACGCCGGCCTTGTGGTCATCGATGTTGATCTGCAGCTGCGGGGTTTCCGTCAGGCTGTTGGTGCGCGTGCGGCTGAGTTCGGGGTGCTTGTTGGCCAGCTCGATGAGCTGCTCGCGGGCCTCGATCAGCTTCTCCTGGCCCAGGCCGCCGAGGTCTTGCAGGAAGAGCTGGATGCCGGCACTGCCGCCCAGGCCGCGCACGGTGGGCGGCTGCACGATGAAGATGCTGGCGTCGCGCACGCGCCGCCCCAGCTCGCGCGTGAAGCGTTCGGCCAGCGCGCCGGCCGCCTGGTCCGGCGTCTTGCGGTCCTTCCAGTCCTTCAGCCGGATGAAGCCCTGGCCGGAGCCCTGGTCGCCACCGGCGCCGCGCACGACGTTGTAGAACAGCACGTCCTTCTGTTCGGCCAGGTAGGCCTCCAGCTCCTGCATCACCACCTCCAGCCGCTCGCTGGTGGCACCGGGCGCCATGCGCACCTGGATCTGCAGGCCGCCCTGGTCCTCGTCGGGCAGGAAGGATGTGGGCAGCTTGGCATACATCCAGGCCATGCCGGCAATGACGGCCAGGTAGACCGCGAAGCTGCGCACGCCGCGCCGGCTCATCCAGCCCACGCCGCGCACATAGCGTTCCGTGAGGGCATCGAAGCGGCGGTTGAAGCCGCCGAAGAACCAGTCCAGCTGCTTGCCGAAGGGGCCGCCGTGCGCCGCGTGCTCGCCCTTGTGCACGGGCTTGAGCACCGTCGCGCACAGCGCCGGCGACAGCGTCATCGCCACCAGCACCGACAGCACCATCGCGCTGACGACGGTGATCGAGAACTGCCGGTAGATGATGCCGGTGGAGCCGCCGAAGAATGCCATCGGGATGAACACGGCCGACAGCACGACGGCGATGCCGACCAGCGCGCCGGTGATCTCCTGCATGCTCTTGCGGGTGGCCTCCTTGGGTGACATGCCCTCCTCGCGCATCAGCCGCTCGACGTTCTCGACGACGACGATGGCGTCGTCCACCAGCAGGCCGATGGCCAGCACCAGGCCGAACATCGTCAGCGAGTTGATCGAGAACCCGGCCACCGCGAGCACGCCGAAGGTGCCCATCAGCACCACCGGCACGGCGATGGCCGGCACCAGCGTGGCGCGCAGGTTCTGCATGAACAGATACATGATGGCCACGACCAGCAGGATGGCCTCGATCAGCGTCTGCACCACGCCTTCGATGGACACGCGGATGAAGGGCGTGGTGTCGAAGGTGACCGTGGCCCTGTAGCCGGGCGGGAAGAAGGGTTCCAGCTCCTTGAGCTTGGCCTTCACGGCGTCGCCGGTGGCCAGCGCATTGGCGCCGCTGGCCGGGAAGATGGCCAGGCCGGCGGCGGGCCGGCCGCTGGAGCGCACGTTGGTGGTGTAGCTGTCGCGGCCGAGTTCGACGCGGGCCACCTGGCCCAGTCGCAGCGCCGAGCCGTCGGGCTGCACGCGGATGACGACGTTCTTGAACTCCTCGGCTGTCGTCAGCTTGGAGCGCGCGGTGATGATGGCCGTCAGGCGCTGGCCCTCGGGCACAGGCTGGGCGCCTATCTGGCCGGCCGAGACCTCGGTGTTCTGCTGTTGCAGCGCGGTGCGGATGTCGCCCGGCACGAGGCCGTAGCGCTGCAGCGTGAGCGGGTCCAGCCAGATGCGCATCGCATAGCCGGAGCCGAACACGTTGACGTCGCCCACGCCCTCCACGCGGCTGATGACGTCCACCAGCGTGGAGTTCAGGTAATCGCCCAGGTCGCTTGAACTGGTGCTGGCGTCATCGCTGGTCAGCATCGCGATCATCAGGAAGTCCACGCCCGACTTGGTCACGCGAACGCCCTGGGCCTGCACCGCCTGTGGCAGCCGGCTGATGATGGACTGCACCTTGTTCTGCACCTGCACCTGGGCGGTGTCGGGGTTGGTGCCGGCCACGAAGGTCAGCGTCGTGCTGGCATTGCCGGCGGCGCTGCTGTTCGACTCGATGGACAGCAGGCCGTCGATGCCCTTCAGGCTCTGCTCGACGATCTGCGTCACCGAGTCCTCGATGGCCTTGGCCGAGGCGCCGGGGTAGCTGGTGTTGATGGACACGCGCGTGGGCGCGATGTCGGGGTAGCGCTCCAGCGCCAGCTGGTGGATGGCGCCGCCGCCGGCCAGCATGATGACGATGGCGATGACCCACGCGAAGATGGGCCGGTCGATGAAGAAGGCGGCCATGGATCAGGCGCCCTTGCTCGCGGCGGAGGCCGGCGCGGAGGCGGGGGCGGATGCAGCGCCGCCAGCCTTCTCCCCCTTCTTCTTGGCGGCAGAGCCGGCCGGCACCGGCGACACCGGCTGGCCGGGCCGGGCCCGCTGCAGGCCCTCGACGATAAGCTTGTCGCCCACCTTCAGGCCGCTGGTCACCAGCCACTGGTTGCCCACCGCGCGTTCCAGCACCAGGCGGCGGCGCTCGACCTTGTTGCCCTCGCCGACGACCAGCGCCGTCGCGTCGCCCGTGGGCGAGCGGCTGACGCCTTGCTGCGGCACGAGGATGACGCCGCTGTCCACGCCGGCCAGCAGCTTGGCGCGCACCACCATGCCGGGCAGCAGCAAGCCCTTGGGGTTGGGCACCGTCGCACGCAGCGTCACGGCGCCAGTGCCGCGGTCCACGGTGACGCCGCTGACCTGCAGCGTGCCGGGCTGCGGATGCAGCGAGCCGTCCTCCAGCACGATCTTCAGCTGGCGGCTGCCGCTGCTGCCGTCCAACTGGCGGCGCAGCGTCAGCATCTCGGCGCTGCTCTGCACGATGTCGACCTGCATGGGGTCCAGCTGCTGCACGGTGGTCAGCGCCTGGGTCTGGTTGGCCGTCACCAGCGCGCCGGCGGTGACGGTGGAGATCTCCACGCGGCCGGCGATGGGTGCGGCGATGCGGGCGCGGTCCAGCTGCACGCGGGCGGCGTCCAGCGCGGCCTTGGCCACGGCCACGTCGGCCTCGCCCTGCTTCAGCAGGCCGGCGCTGTCGTCGGCGGCCTGGCGGCTGATCGCATCGGCCTTCAGCAGTTCGGCATCACGCGCGGCCTTGCTGCGGGCGACGGCCAGCGACGCCTCGGCCTTTTGCAGCGCCGCGGCGGTGCGGGCGCGCTCGGCCTCGAACGTGGCCGCGTCCAGCTGGTACAGCGGCTGGCCGGCCTTGACGGTAGCCCCTTCCGTGAACAGCCGCTTGACGACGATGCCGCTGACCTGCGGCCGGATCTCGGCAATCTGGCTGGCCGACAGCCGGCCGGGCAGCTCCAGCTCCAGCGGCGCGTCCTTCGTGCTCACGCTCACCACGCCCACCTCGGGCGGACCGCCCTTGGCCGGCTCCGCGCTTTTCTTGTCCTGGCAGGCGCTCAGCAACAGGGCGGCCAGGACGGGAACCAGGAGATTCTTGTGAGTGGCATGTGTCGTCATAACCTCGCATGCTAGTCGCCCCGGCGATGTGGGGATTGGCGGCGGCTATGCTGGGTGCTAATCAATCTTCGCCGTGACCGCCATGCGCGCTGCCTTCAGCCTCCTCGCCCTCGTCATCGTTGCGGCCATCGTGCTGTCGCTGGTCAAGAAGCAGTCGGCGGCGCTGAAGCCCGCCTCGACGCCCCCTGCGGCCGCGGCCTCGCAGGCGGCGGATCCTGGCGCGCTGCCGCAGCCGCAGGCGGTGGGGCAGCAGGTGCAGGGCTCGCTGGACGAGGCTGCCCGGCGCGCCGCCGAGGCCGCATCCGCCGCGACGAACTGAAGGCCGTGGCGGGCCACAAGCTCTTCTTCGCGCTGCGGCCCGACGAGGAGACGGCCCGGCGCATCGCCCGGGTCGTCACGGCCGAGCACGAGGCGCGCGGTCTGCTGCCGCGCCTGCGGCCGCACCACATCTTCCACATCACGCTGCACTACTTCGGCTATTTCGACGGCGAGCCGGATGCCCACGTAGTGGCCGGCGCCAGCCGCGCGGCGGCCGAGCTGGTGCGGCCGGCGTTCGACCTGCACTTCGACCGCTTCGCCAGCTGGGGCGACCACCGTGCGCGCCATCACCCGTTCGTGCTGACCGGTGGCCAGGGCCTGGAGGCCGTGCGCGAGCTGCGCGACGCGCTGGTCGAGCGGCTCAAAGCCCACGGCTTCGCGGCGCCGGATCGCGACTACGAGCCGCACCTGACGCTGCGCTACGACAAGCATCCCGCCCCGACCTGGGCGCTGGACCTGCCCGGGTGGCTGGCCGCCGAGTTCGTGCTGGTCAAGAGCGTGCAGGGGCAGACCCGCCATGACGTGCTGCGGGGCTGGCCGTTGCAGGGATAGCGTCCTACAGCCGGCATCGCCGCCGGCCGACCGGCGGTTTCTGGCGGCGGCGCCACGATGGCGCACCTGCCAGATCCTTTTGAGGAGAGACCGCCATGATCAAGCTTGTGATTGCCTTGGCCGCCGCGTCGGGCCTGGCGGCCACGCTGGTGCAGCAACTGAGCCGCAAGCACCAGACGCGCCGCAGCCATGATGAGGGCCACCGTCATCGCGACGAGGTAAACCGCTGGGAGGCCGAGGGTGGCAACCTGCCGCCTGCGCCGCCCAAGAAGGCCGCCGCGCCGCGCCGCCGCACGACCACCCGCAAGGCGGCGGCCGGCTGAGCACCGTCGCCAAGGCGCATGCGATGCATGCGCCTTTTTTGTGCGCCTTGAAGGGCGCTGAAAAAGGCCGCCCCTCGGGGCGGCCTTCTCGGTCATGGTGTGCTGGCGTCAGACCTTGTCTTTGATGAACCAGTCGTCCGTCGCGCGGCGCTCCCAGCTCGCGATCTGCTTCTCGGCCTCGTCCTTGGCCACGCCGTAGCGCTCCTGGATCTTGCCGGCCAGTTGGTCGCGGCGGCCGCCGACGACGTCGATGTCGTCATCGGTGAGCTTGCCCCATTGCTCGCGGACCTTGCCGGTGACCTGCTTCCATTGGCCTTCGATGCGATCCCAGTTCATGGTGACTCCTTCAGTGATGTGCGGCGACCTGCCGCGGTGGTGTCACTGTGCCGCTGGTGTCGGCGCTAACGGGTCGGACCAGCGGGGAGATGGCTGTAGGAAGCGGCCGATCAGGCGTGCACCACGGCCTGCGCCAGCGCGCGCACGCTCAGCGGCGCCGAGCCCTCGGCCTTGTTGGAGATGGTCACGAAGCAGTCCTGCCCGGCGCCGGCCGTGCCGCGGATGACGCGGGCCAGCTCGGCGCGCGTCTCGGGGTCGGGGTCCAGCATCTCGCTGAACTCGCCGTACTTTTTCTCCGCCTCTTCGTAGCCATAGGCGCCGTGCAGCCGGTTCAGGTTCCAGCGCGCCACCATAGGCCCGGGCCACAGCGCACGCAGCAGTGGCAGCTGTTCGGCCAGCGGCGGCAGCTTGGGGTGCAGGCCCAGGCAATAGGTGGCGCCGGTGTCGCGCAGCAGGTCGGCCAGGTCGCGCGTCAGCCAGGCGGCGTCGCGCACCTCCACGCAGAGCACACCAGCGGGCGGCTTGGGCAATGCGAGCAGCAGTGCATGCAGGCGGTCGAATTGCTCGTTCATGCGCGCCAGCATCGAGCCTGGCAGCGGGCTGATCTGGAAGACCAGGGCGCCGATGCTGGCGCCCAGGCCCTCGTAAGCGGGCGCTATGAAATCCTGCAGCGCGGCCGTCGGGTCGAGGAACAGTGGATTGGGCTGCTGGCCGCGGCCGTCCTCGCTGCGCAGCAGCGGGTCGCTGACCAGGCTGGGCGCCTTCACGGTGAAGCGAAAGCCGCGCGGCACCTGCTCGGCATGGCGCTGGAATTCGCTGGCGGCCAGCGGCTTGTAGAAGCCGCGGTCTATGCCCACGGCGCGCAGCAGCGGCTGGGCCGAGTAGGCGGGCAGACCCGTCCTGGACAGCGTCGCCTCGCTGTGCCGGCCCGCCCAGACCAGGCCTTGCCAGCCCGGGTAGCTCCACGTGGACGTGCCCAGATGCACGTGCGGCGACAACGCGGCGGCCAGCGCCTGGTCTTCATCGCTGACCGGCGCCGGTTGCACGCCGCGTGCGCGTTTGGGTTCTAGCGGTGGCGCGTCGTTGGAGAACAGCGAGTCCTGCATCGTCACGCGGCCACATGCACGCCGGCGCTCACCAACGCGGCCTGGATGGCGCGCGCGAACGCCAGCGCGTGCGGGCCGTCGCCATGCAGGCAGATGGTCTGCGCCTGCAGCGGCACCACCTCGCCGCTGACCGCCTGCACCACGCCCTCGCGCACCATGCGCAGCGTGCGGGCCACGGCTTCGCCGGTGTCCTCGACGAAGGCGCCGGGCTGGCTGCGCGGCACCAGGCTGCCGTCGGCGCGGTAGCCGCGGTCGGCAAACACCTCGGCCACGGCGCGCAGGCCGGCGCGTTCGGCGGCGCGCAGCAGCTCGCTGCCGGCCAGGCCATAGAGCGCCAGCGACGGGTTCACGTCGAGCACGGCGGTGGCGACGGCATCGGCCAGCGCCGGGTCGCGCGCGGCCTGGTTGTAGAGCGCGCCATGCGGCTTCACGTGATGCAGCCGGCCGCCGGCCGCGCGCACCAGCGCATCCAGCGCGCCGATCTGGTAGATCAGGTCGGCGCGCACGTCGGCCGGTGACAGCTGCATCTCGCTGCGGCCGAAGTTGTCGCGGTCGGGGTAGCTGGGATGGGCGCCTATGGCCACGCCGCGCGCCAGCGCCGCATCCACGGTGGCCTGCATCAGCCGCGCATCGCCGGCATGCCAGCCGCAGGCGATGTTGGCGGAGCTGACCAGCGCCAGCAGGTCGGCGTCGTCGGGCGCGCCTTCGCCGAGGTCGGCGTTCAGGTCCACTTGCAAGTTCACGGCGCGTATCTCCAGGCGTCCAGGTCGCGTTGCCGCTCGCGCAGCGCGGCGATGGCGTCGTCGGGCGAGCAGGGCACGAAGCGAAGTGTCGCGCCGAGGCGCAGCTGCGCGAGCTTCCACAGGTCCGCGCGGATGACGACGGCGATCTTGGGATAGCCGCCGGTGGTCTGTGCGTCCGCCAGCAAAGCGATGGGCTGGCCCGACGGCGGCACCTGCACGACGCCGGGCAGCACGCCGTGCGAGGGCAGTTCGTCGCCGCGCTCGCGCGTCAGCGCCGGGCCGGCCAGCCGGTAGCCCATGCGGTTGCTCTGCGGCGTGACGGTCCAGTTCGCCGCCAGCAAGGCCTCGCGCGAGGCGGCGTCAAAGTCGGCGTACTCGGGGCCGGGCAGCACGCGCACGGTGGGTGTCCAGTCGGGCAGGCGCAGGCCGGCCGGCCGGGTCGGCAATCGGGCGGGCGATCCCAGCGGCAGCCGGTCGCCGTCGCGCAGCGCGCGACCGTCCAGGCCGCCGAAGCCCGCCTTCAGGTCGGTGCTGCGCGAGCCTTGCGCGGCCGGCACGGCGATGCCGCCCGACACGGCGAGGTAGCTGCGCATGCGTTCGCGCGGCGCGGCCAGCTTGAGCTGCTGACCGGCACGCACGGCGCAGCGCCAGCCGGGGCGCAGCGGGCGGCCGTCGAGCTGGGCGTCGACATCCGTGCCGGTGAGGGCGATCCAGCAGTCCGCATGGAAGCGCAGCGTGGCGCCGGCCAGCGTGAACTCCAGGCCGGCGGCGTCGGGCGGGTTGCCCAGCAGCAGGTTGCCGGCCTGCAGCGCCAGGTCGTCCAGCGCGCCGCACAGGCTCAAGCCCCGGTCGCGCCAGGCGTGGCGGCCCAGGTCCTGCACGGTGGTCTGCGGGCCGGCGCGCAGCACTTCGATCACGGCGTGGCCTCCGGCACGAAGCGCACGCGGTCGCCCGGCGCCAGCAGCGTGGGCGGATCGGCGAGCGGGTCGAACAAGGGCAGGGCAGTGCGGCCGATCAATTGCCAGCCGCCGGGCGTGGCCAGCGGGTAGATGCCGGTCTGCGCGCCGCCTATGCCGACGCTGCCGGCTGGCACCGATGTGCGCGGCTGGTCGCGGCGCGGCGTGTGCAGCGATCCGTCCAGCCCGCCCAGGTAGGCGAAGCCAGGCTGGAAGCCGATGAAGTAGACGACGTACTCGGCCGCCGCGTGGCGGCGCACGACTTCGTCGGGGCTCAAGCCGCAGTGCGTGGCGACGTCGCCCAGGTCGGGGCCATCGTAGCGGACCGGGATCTTCACGAGCCGGCCGAGCGCCTGCCGGCGCGGCGGCTTGTTCCACAGCGTGAGCGCGGCCTGGGCCAGCGCTTGCGGGTCGGTGTGCAGCGGGTCGAAGGTCAGCGTCAGGTTGTTCATGCCTGGCACGAGGCCCAGCACGCCGTCGGTCTTCTCCAGCGCCGCCGCCAGCTGCCAGATGCGCTGCTGATGCTCCAGCGCGATGGGGCCGGCGACCGCGCAGCACAGCGCCGCCTCGCCCAGCGGGCGGATCAGCAACTCGGGCGGCGCGGGCGGCGGGTTCATGGGGCGGGAGTATCGCGGTCGTAAACTCGCGGCGCCCATGACCGAGCCTCTCTTCACGCCCGCCGACGAATACGCGATGCGCCTCGCGCTGGACCAGGCGCAGAACGCCTGGCTGGTGGGCGAGGTGCCCGTCGGCGCCGTCATCACGCGCGGCGGCCAGGTCATCGCGACCGGCTACAACCGGCCCATCACAACGCACGACCCGACGGCGCACGCCGAGATCGTCGCGCTGCGCCACGCGGCCACGCTGCTGGAGAACTACCGGCTGCCGGAGTGCGAGCTGTTCGTCACGCTGGAGCCCTGCGCGATGTGCGCGATGGCGCTGATGCATGCGCGTTTCAAGCGCGTCGTGTTCGCGGCGGCCGACCCCAAGACGGGCGTGGCCGGTTCGGTCATCGACTTGTTCGCGCAGCCGCAGTTGAACCACCACACGCGCATCGAGCGCGGCTTGATGGCCGAGGCCTCGGCCCAGCTGCTGCGCGAGTTTTTTGCCGAACGCCGCGAGGCCGCGCGGGCACGGCGCGCCGAGCGCCAGGGAATCATCCCGACCGGCGAAGCCACCGAACTGGATCCCTCCTGATGACCTCTCTGACACTGTTCACGCCCGCCGGTGCGCTGGCCAAGGCCGGCAACCTGACGCGTGCGGCCAAGCGGCTGACGAAGCTGGGCTTTGACGTCAGCATTGACGCCGACGCTCTGGCGCGCCACCAGCGCTTTGCCGGCGACGACGCGACGCGACTGGCCGCGATCCACCGCATCGCCGACGCCGCACCGTCCGTCGCGATGGCCACACGCGGCGGCTATGGCCTGACGCGGCTGCTGGACCAGCTCGACTGGAGCCGCATCGCGAAGAGCGTCGAGCACGGCACGCGCTGGGTGGGCTACAGCGACCTGACCGCGCTGCAGAACGGCTTCATCGCGCGCCACAAGGGGCTGGCGATGTGGTCCGGGCCGCTGGCCTGCGACGACTTCGGCCGCAGCGAGGCCGACGGCGGCGTGGACGAGGTGACGCAGGACTGCTTCACCGAGGCCATGAGCGGCGCGCTGGAGGCCGTGGGCTTTCGCGCGCCCAGCGCCGAGTTCGATGGCCTGGAGGCGCGCGGCCGGCTGTGGGGTGGCAACCTGACGGTGCTGTGCTCGCTGCTGGGGACGCCGCACTGGCCCAAGATCAAGGGCGGCATCCTGTTCCTGGAAGACATCAACGAGCACCCCTACCGCGTGGAGCGCCAGCTGCTGCAGCTGCAGCAGGCCGGCGTCATCGACGCGCAGGCCGCCGTGCTGCTGGGCGACTTCAGCGGTGCGGCCAGATCGCCGCTGGACAAGGGCTATGGCATCAAGGACGCGGTTGCCGCGCTGCGCTCCCGTACGAAGACGCCGGTGCTGACCGGCCTGCCGTTCGGCCATGTGCGCACCAAGGTCTGCCTGCCGGTGGGCGGCACGGTGGAGCTGTACGTGCAGGGCCGCGAGGCCATCGTGGGCTGGCAGTCGGACCCGCGGCTGGCGCATGCGGCGCATCACCCCCATGGTGAGGACTGTGGCGACGATTGCGGCCACGACCATCACTGAAGTCACCCCCGGTTTTCCCGGGCCTGTATAGACGAGTCCGGCCCTATGATCCCGTCCATCGCCTCGGCCCGCGCCGGGGCGTATTTTTTGGGGCGCGATGTGGCAGTTCGATTCGGGTGGATGAAGGCAGGCATGGGCGCGGCGTCGCTCGCGCTGCTGGCTGCCTGCAACAACAGCCCGTTCCCGCGCGGCGCGGAGCGCGAGAACACGCTGTACATGGCGTTCGCCGAGCGCTCGCCGCGCTACCTGGACCCGACCTCGTCGTACACGGCGCCCGAGAGCACCTACGTCTACGAGATCAGCGAGCCGCCCTACGGCTACCACCCGCTGAAGCGGCCCTACACGCTGATCCCGCGCGCGGCGGCCGAGGTGGTCAAGCCCTATTTCCTGGACAAGCAGGGCCAGCGCCTGCCGGACGACGCGCCAGGCGACCAGATCGCCGAGGCGGTCTACGACATTCCCATCCGCCCCGGGCTGAAGTGGTCGCCGCATCCGGCCTTCGCGAAAGACGCGCGGGGCCAGTACCTCTACCACCGGCTCAAGCCCGGCGAGCTGGGCGACAGGCGCAGCCCCTTCGAGTTCAAGCAGCTGGCCACGCGCGAGGTGGTGGCGGAGGACTTCGTCTACGCGCTGAAGCGCCACGCCAATCCGCGCCTGGAGGCGCCGGTGGCGCCGGTGTTCTCGGAGCATGTGCTGGGGCTGAAGGACTACCTGGCCACCGTGAAGCGCGAGAGCGACAAGCAGCTGGCCGGCCTGCCGGAGAACCTGCCTGACAAGCCGTTTCTGGATCTGCGCCAGTGGCCGCTGGCCGGCGCCGTGGCGGTCAACGACCACCTGCTGCGCATCCGCCTGAAAGGCCGCTACCCGCAGTGGCAGTACTGGCTGGCCACCAACTTCACCGCGCCGGTGCCTTGGGAGGCCGATGCCTTCTATGCCCAGCCGGGCATGGCCGCCAATTCCATGAGCATGAACCGCTGGCCCGTGGGCACGGGCCCGTTCATGATGACCGAATACGTGCAGGACCGCCGGCACGTGATGAGCCGCAACCCCAACTACCGGCCCGACACCTATCCCTGCGAAGGCGAGCCAGGCGATGCCGAGGCGGGGCGGCTGGCCGACTGCGGCAAACCCGTGCCCTTCGTCGACAAGGTCGTCGCGATCAACGTGAAGGAGCGGGTGCCCATCAAGGAGTTGTTCAAGCAGGGCTACCTGGACCTGCCGGAGATGGACCGCGCGGACTGGGGCGTGAATCTGGCCGTGGACCGCGACGACTCCGACGAAGTCAAGGCCTTCTTCGAGCAGCGCGGCTTCCAACTGCCGATGACGGTGGACATCTCCAACTGGTACCTGGGCTTCAACTGGATGGACCCTGTCGTCGGCCAGGGCGACACGCCCGAGCAGCAAAAGCGCAACCGTGCGCTGCGCCAGGCCATCTCCATCGCCATCGACTGGGAGGAGGGCTATGGCCGCATCTTCCGCGACAAGGGCGGCGATGCGGCGCACGGGCCCATCCCGCCGGGCGTGTTCGGCGCCAAGGAGGGCCAGCCGGGCGAGTTCAACCCGGTGACGCACCGGCTCGTCCACGGCAAGGTCGAGCGCCGGCCGCTGGAAGACGCCTACAAGCTGATGGAGCAGGCCGGCTACCCCGGCGGTCGCGATGCGAAAACCGGCAAGCCGCTGGTGCTGAACTACGACTTCCAGCGTGTTGTCACGCCGGAACTGAAGGCCGAGAACGACTGGCTGATCCGCCAGTTCGCGAAGCTGGGCATACAGCTGGACATCCGCGCGACCGACTTCAACCAGTTCCAGGAAAAGATCCTGAAGGGCAAGCACCAGATCTTCTGGTGGGGCTGGTTTGCGGACTACCCCGATGCCGAGAATTTCCTGTTCCTGCTCTACGGCCCCAACAGCAAGAGCCAGCACGAGGGCGAGAACACGGCCAACTACCTGAACCCCGAGTTCGACCGGCTGTACCGCAAACTGCAGTCGCTGGAGGACGGCCCCGAGAAGGCCGACGTGATGGCCAAGATGAACGACATCGTCCGCCAGGACGCGCCCTGGGCCTGGGGCTACTGGAGCTATTCGGGACTGGCCTTCCAGCGCTGGGTGCACAACGGCAAGCCCGGCGTCGTGGTGCGGGACCGCGCGCGCTATCTGCGCGTTGACGCCGAAGATCGCACGCGCAGCATCGCCGCATGGAACGGGCCTGTCTGGTGGCCGCTGCTGGCTTTCGCCGTCGGTGGGCTGGCCATCTTCATCGGCACACGCCGCGCCTGGGCGAAGCGTGAAGCCGCCACGGCGCTCGGAGGATCGCGCTGATGCTGGGCTTCATCACGCGCCGCCTGGGTTATGGCCTGGCCATCCTCATCGGCGTCAACCTGTTCACCTTCTTCCTGTTCTTCTCGGTCAACACGCCGGATGACATGGCGCGGCTGAACATCGGCGGCAAGCGTGTCACGCAGGAGCAGATCGAGGTCTGGAAGCGCGAGCGCGGCTACGACAAGCCGCTGTACTTCGATGCCAGCAAGCAGGGCAGCGAGCAGTTCACGCACACCATCCTGTGGGAGCGATCGGTCAGCCTCTTTGCGCTGGACTTCGGCAAGAGCGACGCGCGCCAGGCGGTGAACATCGGCCATGAAGTGAAGGTGCGCATGGGCGTCAGCCTGCAGCTGGCGCTGCCGCTGTTCATGCTGCAGGTCATCGTCAGCGTCGCGTTCTCGCTGCTGCTGGTGTTCTTCCGGCACACGCGCATCGACTTCTGGGGCGTCGTGCTGTGCGTGCTGATGCTGTCCATCAGCAGCCTGTTCTACATCATCGTGGGCCAGTACCTGTTCGCCCGCGTGCTGAAGCTGGTGCCCATGAACGGCTTCGCGCCGGGGCTGGACGCGGTGCGCTTCCTGGCGCTGCCGATACTCTTGTCGCTGCTGGCGCGGCTGGGCGGCGAGGCGCGGCTGTACCGCGCGATGTTCCTGGAGGAGATGGGCAAGGACTATGTGCGTACCGCGCGCGCCAAGGGCCTGAGCGAAGGCCGCGTGCTGCGCCGCCATGTGCTGCGCAACGCGCTGATCCCCATCATCACCAGCGCCGGCAGCTACCTGCCCTATGTCTTCCTGGGCAGCCTGGTGTTCGAGAGCTTCTTCGGCATCCCGGGCCTGGGCGCCTTCGTCATCGAGGCCATCACGGGCCAGGACTTCGCCATCGTGCGGACCATGGTCTTCCTTGGCGCGCTGCTCTACATCGCCAGCAATGCGCTGATCGACATCGCCTACACGTGGGTTGATCCCAGAGTCCGACTCTCATGAAGTTCGTGCTGCTTTGGACCGATGTCGCGCTGTGGCTGATGGCTGCCGCCGTGGTGGCCTATGCGGTGCGCGTGCGCTCGCAGGCCCATCTGCGCGCCACCTGGGAGCGCGTGCTGCGCGACCCGGTCGCGGCGAGTGCGGGCGTCGTCATGGCGATGTTCCTGCTCGTCACGCTGGTGGACAGTCTGCATCTGCGCCGCGTGCTGCCCAGCACCGATGGCAGCGTCGTCTACGACACGCGCACGCTGTCGACGCTGGACCTGCTGCTGGAGCGGCAGATCGACATGCGCGAGGTGAGCTACTCGGTGCCGCTGGGCACGCATGGCTTCAGCAAGGAGAGCGCGACCGATGCGCAGGGTCAGGTCGTGCGCGAGTACCCGCGGCTGAAGTTCGGCGGCGCGCATCTGAGCGACCCGGCCACGCAATGGGGCGCCGACGTGGCCGGCCGCGTCGCCTCGGGCCTGGCCGGGGCCGGTATCTTCATCGGCCTGCTGATGGTGCTGACCGCCGCCGCTCTGGCCCGCCACCACGGCGGCTGGCGCCAGGCGCAGCGCGACCTGCTGGCCGACCGCACGCACTACCCGCTGCGCGCGATGCTGCTGACGCTGGCGGTCGTCGCGCTGCTGGTAGGCCCCACGCTGGCGCTGATGGGCCACTATCACGTGCTGGGCACCGACCGTACCGGCAACGACGTGCTGGTGCAGGCGCTGAAGAGCGTGCGCACGGCCTTCGTCATCGGCGCACTGTCCACGCTGGCCACGCTGCCGCTGGCGCTGCTGCTGGGCGTGCTGGCCGGCTACTACAAGGGCTGGGTGGACGAGGTCATCCAGTACGTCTACACGACGCTCAGCTCCGTGCCCAACGTGCTGCTGATCGCCGCCTGCGTGCTGATGGTGCAGGTGTTCCTCGACAAGAACCCCGAGCTGTTCGAGACGGCGGTGGAGCGCTCGGACCTGAAGATGTTGATGCTGTGCCTCATCCTCGGCCTGACCGGCTGGGCCGGCCTGTGCCGGCTGGTGCGCGCCGAGACGCTGAAGCTGCGCGAGCTGGACTACGTGCAGGCGGCCACCGCCTTTGGTGTGGGCGACCTGCGCATCATGGGCCGGCACATCCTGCCCAATGTGATGCACCTGGTGCTGATCACGGTCGTGCTGAGCTTCTCCGAGTTGATCCTGTACGAGGCCGTGCTGACCTATGTGGGCGTGGGCGTGGACCCGACCACCAGCAGCTTCGGCGGCATGATCAACCTGGCCCGCGCCGAGATGTCGCGCGATCCGGTCGTGTGGTGGAGCTTCGCGGCGGCCTTCGGCTTCATGGTGAGCCTGGTGCTGGCCGCCAACCTGTTTGCCGACGGCGTGCGTGACGCGTTCGACCCCAAGGCCCGCTCGACCCGGCCACGCATCTTCAGCAAGAAGAAGGCGGCAGAGCATGCTTGAGATCGCCGACCTGCAGGTGGAGCTGGACGCCGATGCCGGCCTGGTGCGCGCCATCGACCACATGCGCCTCACGCTGACGCGCGGCGAGACCTTCGCGCTGGTGGGCGAGAGCGGCTGCGGCAAGAGCATGACCGCGCTGGCACTGATGCGGCTGCTGCCCGAGAACGGCCGCGTGGCCGGCGGCGCGGTGAAGCTGGACGGCCGGGACCTGCTGGCGCTGCCCGAAAGCCGCATGCGCGAGGTGCGCGGCGGGCGGGTCTCGATGATCTTCCAGGAGCCGTCCACCAGCCTGAACCCGGTCATGCGCGTGGGCGACCAGATCGTGGAGGCCATTCAAGCGCACACCGCGCTGCGAGGCGCCGCAGCCCGCGCGAAGGCCGTCGACTGGCTGAAGCGCGTGGGCATTCCCGAGCCCGAGCGGCGCATCGACGACTATCCGTTCCGGCTGTCCGGCGGCCAGAAGCAGCGCGTGATGATCGCCATCGCGCTGGCGGCCGAGCCCGACTTCCTCGTCGCCGACGAACCCACCACCGCACTGGACGTGACCATCCAGGCGCAGATCCTGGACCTGATCCGCGACCTGCAGCGCGAGCGCCAGCTGGGCGTGCTGCTGATCACGCACGACCTTGCGGTTGTCAGCGGCATGGCGCACCGCGTGGCGCTGATGTATGCGGGGCAGATCATCGAGGTCGCGCCGGCGGCCGAGTTCTTCTCAACGCCTAAGCATCCCTACGCACGGCTGCTGCTGCAGGCGCTGCCGGACGCCGGCCGCCGCGGCGAGCCGCTGGCGGCCATTGCCGGCACGGTGCCGCCACTGTGGCTGGACTTCGCCGGCTGCCGCTTCGCGCCGCGCTGCGACAAGGCCATGTTGCATTGCGCCGGCACGCCTCCCCTGCTGACAGAGGAAGGCCCGCAGCACCAGGTGCGCTGCCTGCTCTACAGCCAGCCGGGCGAGGCGCTGCCGCGCGCGACTGCGCAACCCAAGG
The DNA here is from genome assembly GCF_031458115.1 of Roseateles asaccharophilus. Classification (GTDB taxonomy): domain Bacteria; phylum Pseudomonadota; class Gammaproteobacteria; order Burkholderiales; family Burkholderiaceae_C; genus Pelomonas; species Pelomonas asaccharophilus_A. The sequence continues at coordinate 168,795 of NZ_JAVDXV010000002.1, forward strand.
TTGAGCGGGCACAGGCGTCAGGGCAGGGCGCGCCGCTGCTGGACGTGCGCGACCTGCGCGTGCGCTTTCAGCTGAAGGCGCCGCTGTTCTCGCACGGCCTGCGCCATTTCGACGCGGTCGACGGCGTCAGCTACCAGCTGCATGCCGGCCGCACGCTGGCGCTGGTGGGCGAGTCTGGCTGCGGCAAGACCACGTCCGGCAAGGCCATCGTCCAGCTGCTGCGCCGCCAGGCGCAGATCAGCGGACAGGCGCTCTTTGATGGCCAGGATCTGTTCCAACTGCACGGCCCCGCGCTGGTCGAGGCGCGGCGCAGCGTGCAGATCATCTTCCAGGACCCGTTCGCATCGCTGAACCCGCGCATGCGCGTGGCCGATGTGCTGGAGGAGGGCCTGATCGCGCTTCGCCCTGAACTGGACGCTGGCCAGCGCCGCGAGCGGCTGCTGAACCTCGTCGACCAGGTGGGCCTGCGCCGCGACGCGCTGCAGCGCTGGCCGCACGAGTTCTCCGGCGGCCAGCGCCAGCGCATCGCCATCGCGCGCGCGCTAGCCGTGCAGCCGAAGCTGATCGTCTGTGATGAACCGACGTCGGCGCTGGATGTCTCCGTCCAGGCGCAGATCCTGAACCTGCTGCGCGAACTGCAGCGCGAGCAGGGTCTGGCCTACCTCTTCATCACGCACAACATCGGCGTCGTGGCGTACATCGCCGACGACATCGCGGTGATGCAGCGCGGCCGCATCGTGGAGCAGGGTGCCTGCGCCGACGTGTTGGGCCAGCCGCGCGAGGCCTACACCCGCACACTGCTAGCCGCAGTGCCGAGGCTGAACATTTCAGCAAGCTGAGCCGTCGCGCGGCGGCAACGGCCGGATTTACAGCCTAGGGGGCTGAAACCCTATGGAACTTCTTTTGAATCAAGGGTTTGCAACCGGTTTGTGAGTCCCTACGGGCATTCACGGAGCGGGTGCTTATGTTGCACCCGCACAAACTCCGCCACCCCTCAATCCGAGCGCACCGCTCGGCGCGAGGCCGACCCGAATCCCGGGTCAGTGCCGCCGCACCACCCGGCGGGACCCCATCTCAAAAGGAGTGCCCATGTTCAAGACCACCGCCATCAGCGGCGCCATCCTGGCCCTAGCCGCCAGCTCGGTTCTGGCCCAGGAAGCCCAGAAGCTGGAGCGCATCCAGATCACCGGTTCCAGCATCAAGCGCGTCGATTCCGAGACCGCGCTGCCGGTCACGGTCATTTCGCGCGAGGCCATCGAGAAGTCGGGCGCGACCAACGTCGAGGATGTGCTGCGCCGCGTGGCGGCGAACTCGGGCATGTTGTCCGACTCCACGCAAGGCGCCGGCTATGCCACCAGCAACGCCAACATGCGCAACCTGGGCGCCAACTCCACGCTGGTGCTGCTGAACGGCCGCCGCCTGGCCGGCCACCCCTTCGGCTCCATCGGCGGCTCGGTCGCGGTGGACTTGAACAGCATTCCCTTCGCGGCCATCGAGCGCATCGAAGTGCTGCGTGACGGCGCTTCGGCCGTTTACGGCACCGACGCCGTCGCCGGCGTCATCAACTTCATCACGCGCAAGGACTACACCAACGGCGAACTGACCGTCCGCTACGGCGCACCCGAGAAGGATGTGGGCGGCAAGGAGCATGGTGGCTCCATCGCCTTCGGCATGGGCAACCTCGACACCGACGGCTTCAACCTGCTCGTCACCGCCAACATCAAGGAACAGACGCGCCTGGAGGCGGTCAAGCAGGCGTGGTATGCGCGCCATGCGACGGAAGTTCCTGGCTCGGCGCCGCCGACGTCCTTCCGCGCCTATCCGGGCCGGTTGATGGACATCGGCATCAGTCCGGGCGCCTATACGAATCCGGGGCAGTCCATGGCTGCCTGCGACCCCATCAACACGGTCGTCCAAGTCGCCGGCAAGACGCCCAACGGCACCGACGACGTGAAGCGCTGCCGCGCCGTCTACGCGGCCATGCTGGACAACCTGCCGGACAGCACCAAGACCGACCTGTTTGCGCGCGGCACCTTCCGCATTGACGCCGACAACCAGTGGTTCATCGAGGCCTCGGCAGCCCGCAACCACACGACCGGCAGAGCGGCGCCCACGCCCATCGACGGCACCGCGATGAAGGTCACGGCCAACGGGTCATACCCGAGGGCGATGATGCCCATCACCAGCAAATACTTCCCGACCGCGCTGTTGACGCGCCTGGGCTATACGCCGGCCGACTATGTGACGGAAGTGAAAGATGGTGTGAGCTACACCGAAATTGCCTACCGCTCGCTGGACCGTGGCAACCGTGTCAGCGACAACACCAACGAACAGTTCCGCATGGTGGTCGGCGCCAACGGCCTGTTCTCGGGCTGGGACTACGACATCGGCCTGAACATCGCGCAGGCACGCGGCAAGCTGAACTACAGCGGCTACCTGCTGGAAGAACCCTTCCTGGCGGCGATGAGGGCCGGTATCGTCAACCCATTCGGCCCCAATGACGCCGCCGGCGTGGCTGCGCTGGATGCTGCATCGCTGGAAGGCACGGTGCGCCAGTCCAAGGGCACCACCATGGTGCTGGATGCCAAGGCCAGCCGTGAGCTGATGCCCATGGGCGGCGGCATGATGGCGTTGGCCGTCGGTATCGACCTGCGCAAAGAGAAGGCGGACGACAAGCCCACCCACCCCGAGTATTCCAAGGGCTCGCACATCGGCGGTGAAGGTTCCGTGCCGGCCACCTCGGCCAGCCGCAACATCTCGGCGGTCTACAGCGAACTGTCGCTGCCCTTCGCCAAGGGCCTGGAGGCGACCGTGGCCGCGCGCTACGACAAGTACAGCGATTTCGGTGGCAGCTTCAATCCGCGCGTGGCCATTCGCTTCCAGCCCAGCAAGGAAATGCTGTTCCGCGCCAGCGCTGGTACGGGCTTCCGCGCACCGACGCTGTGGGACGTGAACAGCCCTGTCTCCAACACCAACACCGCCGACCCGCAGGTGGATCCGGAATGCCCGCAGGCGCCTGATTCCGCGGGCAACCTGCCTGCGCTGTGCAACACGCAGTTCAACGTGCGCCTGTCCAGCGACAAGAACCTGAAGGCTGAAAAGAGCCGCCAGTTCGCGTTCGGCGCCGTGTTCGAGCCCATCCGCGACCTGAGCATCGCGCTGGACTACTGGAACATCGAGAAACGCGATCAGATCGGGCTCATCAGCGGCGACACGCTCATGGCCGAGCCGGGCCTGTACACCAAGTACAAGTCGCGCGTGAAGCGCTCGCCCACGGGCTTCATTGCCTACATCGAGACGCCGGTCGAGAACCTGGGCAAGCTGAAGACCTCTGGCATCGACATCGACATCCGCTCGGCCTTCCGTCTGGGCGACATGGGTCGTCTGGGTGTCGGCTTCTCGGCCACCCGCACGATGAAGTACGAGCTGCAGAACGGCCGTGACCTGCCGTTCACCGATTACCTGGGCAGGTCGCTGGGCGGTAACCCGCCGGTGCCGGACTGGCAGCACACGCTGTCCTTCGACTGGACGCTGGGTTCCTGGAACGTCGCGCTGGAGAACGTGTTCACCAAGGGCTGGCAGGAGTCGGCCGCCGTGGTCAACACCAACCTGGGCGTCGACGCGCCGTACAACGTGAAGGACACCAGCCGCTGGAACCTGGCCGTCACCTACAAGGGCATCAAGAACCTGCGCATGACGCTGGGCGCCCGTAACGCATTTGATCAGGATCCGCCGTTCGTCGCCTCGTCCAGCTACGGTTCGCATGCCGCGGGCTTCGCCGGTTCGTTCGCCGATCCGCGCGGTCGCTTCATCTACGGCTCGGTGACATATCAGTTCAAGTGATCTGAGGTGGCGCAGAAGGCCCGCCTTGGGCGGGCCTTTTTCGTAACTTAACGGTCAGATCGGCGAAGAAACGCGACGTAATCGCGCCTAAAAACGCTTCCATGAGGCCCGGGTTACCACCAAGGAGGGGGGTGAAACCACGGGGCTAAGATGCCGGGCGTGGCCAGGGTTTGGCCGGAGGTGTGGTTTGTGCACACCTGGTTCGTGGCGAAGAAACGCGTGCCCGACGGCGACTGCCACCGGGCAATTTTTTTGGCCGAACCACCTGTAAAGCTCGCTTTACATGCTCCGGCCGTCTGCGTGTTTTCAACGACTCTGGAACGCGGTTCCGCGATCTAGAATCCACGCCCTTCGGGAGCTAGTCGACGGCAGGAACGCAACTTCCGCCGTCCAAATGGCCGACTTCCTGAGAGTCATTGACTGTGATTTGTAGTTGCAAGAAGGAGCGCGCATGAATTTTGCGCAGGATGAGAAGCAGGGCGCGTCCCGGTTCACGGGCTTCGGTATCGTGGTCCTGATTCACGTTGTGGCCATTTGGGCGCTCGCCAGCGGCCTCGCCAAGGACATCGTGAAGAAGGTGACCGGCCCGATCGAAACCACGATCATCGAAGAGCAGGTCAAGCCGCCGCCGCCGCCCGAAAAGGTTGTGCCGCCCCCGCCGGACATCAAGGCGCCTCCGCCGCCTTTCGTGCCGCCGCCCGAGTTCCAGGTGACCGCACCGGCCCCGCCGGCCCCCGCGATCCAGTCCACCCAGGTGGCACCGCCGGCGACGGAGAACATCCGTCCGGCGCCGGCCCCGGTCCCGGCCGCGCCGCCGGCCCCGGCACCCCGCGTTGGTCCCAAGACCGCCGCGATGGTCTGCACGAAGATGGGCAAGCCCGAGATGCCGTCGGTCAACTGGAGTGGTGAAGCCCTGTACAAGGCGGTCGCCACGGTGAAGGCAGGCCGCGTGACGAGCGTGGAATTCACGTCGCTGCGTGGTGGTGTGGATCGCAAGGCCGCTCGGGCGCTGACGCAGGCCATCCAGCAGACGCTGCTCGACACTTATGAATGCCCCGGCGACCACGTCTTCGAGCAGGAGTTCCAGTTCAAGATCGAATAAGTCGCCCGTTTCGAATTCGGCACCGCGCCACGCGCGGTGCGTTCAAACCAAACATCAAACCAGAATTTTTCCGTAGGAGTTGACTCCATGATTTCTCGCATCACCGGCTTCCTTGCCGCCATCGCCATGGTTGCGACCCTGGCCGTCTCCCCCGCTCAGGCGCAAGACCAGCAGCCGGCTTCGGCTCCTGCCGCCGTTGAGGCTCCTGCTGCTGCCGCTCCGGCCGCCGCTGCCAGCGCCACCGACAACCCCTACAGCCTGGCCAACATCGTTGCCCACGGCAACGTGGTCGACCAGGTCGTGCTGGCCATCCTGGCCATCATGTCCATGGGTTCCTGGTACATCCTGGTCGTCCGCCTGTGGGACACCAGCAAGCTGCAATCGGAAGCCAAGGAAGTCCGCGCCTCCTTCTTCAAGAAGGCCAGCCTGGCTGACGGCGTGAAGGGCCTGAAGGAAGAAAGCGCATTCCGCTACATCGCTTCCACCGCCATCGAGGCTTCGGAACACCATGAAGGCGCGCTGACCGAGAACATCGACCACAGCACCTGGGTGACGATGAACGTTGACCGTGCCGTCAACGAAGTCAACTCCAAGATCTCCGCCGGCCTGGGCTTCCTGGCAACCGTCGGTTCGACCTCTCCCTTCATCGGCCTGTTCGGTACCGTGTGGGGCATTCTGAACGCGCTGACCGCCATCGGTGTTGCCGGCCAGGCTTCCATCGACAAGGTTGCCGGCCCCGTGGGCGCCGCGCTGATCATGACCGCCATCGGTCTGGTCGTCGCCGTTCCGGCCGTGCTGGGCTACAACTGGCTGGTCAATCGCAACAAGACCGTCATGGCTCAAGTCCGCGCCTTCGCGTCCGACCTGCACGGCGTGCTGATGGGCAACCGCGCTGTCGCCAAGCGCTAATCCCTGAGCTGCCGCTCGTAAAGGAGCCAATGCCATGGGCATGAACGTCGGATCCTCTTCCGGCGAGGACGAAGTCAATGCAACCATCAACACCACGCCCCTCGTGGACGTGATGTTGGTGATGCTGATCATCTTCCTCATCACCGTCCCGGTGGTGACACAGACGATTGCGGTCAACCTGCCAAAGGAGACCAACATCATCCGCGTCACCAAGCCGGAGAACATCGAACTCTCGGTCAGCAAGGACGGCGACGTCTACTGGAACACAAAGCTGGTTCCCGACATGGAGGAGCTGGTTCAGCGCCTCGGCAAGGAATCGGTCAAGAACCCGCAGCCCGAAGTGCACGTCCGCGGCGACGACAAGTCTCGTTACGAGTCGGTCGGCCGTGTGATCTACGCAGCGCAACGCGCCGGCATCATGAAGGTCAACTTCGTGACCGAGCCGCCGTCGCGTGGCGGTTGATCCCAGGAGTCAAACATGGGAATGAATGTTGGAAGTTCGTCGGGCAGCGGTGACCCCGAAGTCATGATGGACGTCAATACGACGCCGCTGATCGACGTGATGCTGGTGCTGCTGGTGATGCTGATCATCACCATCCCGATCCAGCTGCACACGATCAACCTGGACATGCCGCCGCCGAGCAATAACCCGCCGACCGAGCCGCCCGTGGTGCACACGGTGCTGATCGACTTCGACGGCACGGTGTACTGGGACGAAACCGCGCTGCCCAACATCGACGCGGTCAACGCGAAGATGCAGGAAATCGGCGCGAAGAACCTCGGCGAACAGCCCGAGGTCCACATCAAGCCGAACAAGCTGGTGGACTACGGCGTCGTTGCAGCGGTCATGGCTTCGGCCCAGCGCAACAACGTCAAGAAGATGGGCATGGTTGGTAACGAGCAATACGTCAAGTGACGTGGGCTCGGGTCAGCTGACGCCGATACTTTGAGGCGCGCTGTCCGCAAGGGCGGCGCGCTTTTGCTTTGCAGGAGAGCAAGTTGAAGACTTTGAAAACCGTGGTGGCCGTCGCCGTTGGCGCATTGGCCCTGACCCTGAATGGCGCACCCGGTGCTGAGTTCGGCTTCAGCCGGGCCAGCGCCCAGGAAAGCGTCCGCAAGGAAGTCGGCGCGCCGCTGACCGAGGCCAGCAAGCTCTACAAGGCTGGCAAGTTCAAGGACGCGCTGGCGAAGCTGCGTGATGCCGAAGCTGTCGGTGGCCGCACCCCCGCCGAGAACAACGCCATCGAAGGCCTGCGTTTCTCCGCTGCCATGGGCGCCGGTGATGCCGACGTGATGTCCCGTTCGTTCGACGTGCTGAAGGGTCTGGGCAGGCTGTCGCAGGCCCAGCAGTTCCAGTACATGGAAGCCATCGCTGGCACCTACCTGCGTGCCAACAATGCGGCCAAGGCGCTGGAATGGGCCAACAAGTACTTCGCGGCCGGCGGCACCAGCGCGACGGTCAAGCAGGTGCAGCAGACAGCCCAGTTCAAGTCGGGTGACGTGACGGCGTTCCTGAAGGACACGCTGGCCGAGGTCCAGGCCGATGAGAAGGCCGGTCGCGCGCCGGCAAAGGAAAAGCTCACCAATCTGCTTTGGGCAGCGCAGAAGAAGGGCGATCCGAACGCGGAAGCGCTCGCGACCGAGAAGCTGCTGAACTACTACCCCGATCCCAAGCTGTGGGCTCAGATCCTCGGCGGCCTGCCGGAGAAGAAGAGTTTCGACAACAACCGCTTCCAGCTGGACCTCTACCGTCTGCGCCTGGCCACGGGCAATATGCGCGAGGCCAACGACTACATGGAGATGGCCCAGCTGGCCGCCCAGGCCGGCTACCCGGCCGAGGGCAAGCAGGTCGTGGAGAAGGGCTTTGCGGCCAACGTGCTGGGTCAAGGCGCCGAAGGTGCCCGCCACAAGCGTCTGGCCGACCTGATGGTCAAGAAGATCGGCGAGGCCAAGGCCAATGCTGCGGCCGCCGAGAAGGCGGCCGACGAAGCCAAGGACGGCAACGAGTTCGTCAAGCTGGGCCTGGCCAATGCCTTCAGCGGCGAGGCCAAGAAGGGCGTCGGCCAGATCGAGCAAGGTATCGCCAAGGGCAACCTGAAGCGCCCCGAGGACGCCAAGCTCTACCTGGGCATGGCGTACCAGCTGGCCGGCGATCACGCCAAGGCCACGGCGGCCTGGCGTTCCGTCAAGGGCACGGACGGCGCCGCCGACCTCGCCCGCCTGTGGATCATCCAGTCCCGCAAGCGCTGATCGACCCGGCGACGAGCCAAACAGAAAGGGCCTGGTGCGAACCAGGCCCTTTTTTCTTGTCGCGGATGACTGTCTTGGTTCGGGGCGAGCACCGGGCCGCTCCCAAGCCGGCCCGCCGGGCGATGTGCTTGCGGTTCAACGCCGCAAGCATCGCCGTCCCCTCGGGGGACCGACCAGACCTGTCCGCGTTCAGCGGTACAGGGCTGGGCGAGGGGCTCACTACTTCGGCGCCATGCGGATCGCGCCATCCAGCCGAATGACTTCGCCGTTCAGCATGTCGTTCGTGATGATCTGGTGGACCAGCTTGGCGTAGTCGTCCGGGCGGCCCAGGCGGCTCGGGAAGGGCACGCTGGCGGCCAGCGCGTCCTGCACCTCCTGCGGCATGCCGAACAGCATGGGCGTGCCGAAGATGCCCGGCGCGATGGTCATGTTGCGGATGCCGTTGCGGGCCAGGTCGCGCGCGATGGGCAGCGTCATGCCCGCCACGCCGGCCTTGGAGGCCGAGTAGGCCGCCTGGCCGATCTGCCCATCGAAGGCGGCGACCGACGCGGTTGAGACCAGCACGCCGCGTTCGCCGGTGCTTTCCGGCTCGTTCTTCGCCATGGCTTCCGCGGCGAGGCGGATCATGTTGAAGGTGCCGATCAGGTTCACGGTGATGGTCTTGGCGAAGCTGGCCAGCGGATGTGCGCCATCCTTGCCCACCGTCTTGATCGCCGGTGCGATGCCGGCGCAGTTGACCAACCCCATCAGCTTGCCGAGGCCAGTGGCGGCCGCGACGGCGGCCTGGCCGTCGGCCTCCTGGCTGACGTCGCACTTGACGAACACACCGCCGAGTTCGGCGGCGATCTGCTGGCCGCGCTCGACCTGCAGGTCCGCGATGACGACCTTGCCGCCGTGGGCAGCCAGCATGCGGGCCGTGCCTTCGCCGAGGCCCGAGGCGCCGCCGGTGACGATGAACACCTTGTCTGCGATTTCCATGGTGAGGATCTCCTGGGTGAGGGGAAGGTTGAACAAGCCCCTCGCGGCCTGCGCATCCCGGCTGCGGGCGCATCGCGGCGTTGCAAATGCTCGCCATGGCAGCCGCCATGGCTGTGCTTTGCGCCTTGCGCTGCATCCCGCACCCGGGCGCGCATGCCCGCAGGGGCTCGTTCAGCCTTCCCGGTTGACGTAAGCGTCAATTGTCGGCCACAAAAAAGCCGCGGGGCTCGCGCCGCGCGGCTTGTCTGGAGGCCGGGCAATCAGGCCAGTGCGGCCAGCGCCTTGCGCGTGATGTCGTCGACCGAGCCCATGCCTTCGATGCGGCGGTACTTGGGCGCGCTGGCATCGCCGGTGGCGGCCCATTGCGAGTAGTAGTCGACCAGCGGACGGGTCTGCGCGGAGTAGACGTCCAGGCGCTTCTTGACAGTCTCTTCCTTGTCGTCGTCGCGCTGCACCAGCGGTTCGCCGGTCTCGTCGTCCTTGCCTTCAACCTTGGGCGGGTTGAACTTGACGTGGTAGGTGCGGCCCGAGGCCGGGTGCGAGCGACGGCCGCTCATGCGCTCGATGATGGCGTCGAAGGGCACGTCGATCTCGAGCACGAAGTCCAGCTTCACGCCGGCGGCCTTCATCGCGTCGGCCTGCGGGATGGTGCGGGGGAAACCGTCGAACAGGAAGCCGCCGGCGCAGTCGGGCTGGGCGATGCGTTCCTTGACCAGCGCGATGATCAGGTCGTCGCTCACCAGGCCGCCGGACTTCATCACGGCGTCCGCCTTCTGACCCAGCTCGGTGCCGGCCTTGACGGCGGCGCGCAGCATGTCGCCGGTCGAAATCTGCGGGATGCCGAATTGCTTGCAGATGAAGGCAGCCTGGGTGCCTTTGCCGGCGCCAGGGGCGCCCAGAAGGATCAATCGCATGGGTCTCCTCGTCCTATTCGCGCTTGAAGAGGACGGTTGAAAAGTCCCGCTTCGGTCAGCGGCGGAGTATCGCACGTGGGCTTTCTGGGGCCTGACGTGCAGAGGGGCCGTCAGCCGGCGATCAGGCGCCTGACGCGCTCCAGATCCTCGGGCGTGTCGACGCCCGGCCCCGGCAGCTGGGCGCTCACATGCACCGCGATGCGCTCGCCGTGCCACAGCACGCGCAACTGCTCCAGCGACTCGATCTGCTCCAGCGGGCTGACCGCCAGCGTCGGGAAGCGGCGCAGGAAGCCGGCGCGGTAGGCATACAGGCCCACATGGCGCAGCGCCTGGTTGGGCTGGCCCGCGCCGTCGCGCCACCAGGCGATGGGCGCACGCGAGAAATACAGCGCCCGGCCGGCCTTGTCGGTGACCAGCTTGACGACGTTGGGGTTCGCAAACTCGGAAGGATCGGTCAACGCGTGGGCCACGGTGGCCATCACGCAGTCGGGCTGGGCTGCGAGCGTCCCGGCGCAGGCGTCGATCATGGCCGGCGCGATCAGCGGCTCATCGCCCTGCACGTTGACGACGGCGGCATCGTCTGTGAGCCCCAATTGCTCGACGGCCTCGGCCAGCCGGTCGCTGCCGGAGGGATGGTCGGCGCGCGTCATCAGCGCCCGCACGCCGTGCGCCGCACAGGCGGCGGCCACTTCGGGGGCGTCGGTCGCGACGACGATCTGGCTCGCGCCGGACTGCGCGGCGCGCTGCGCGACGCGCACGATCATCGGCAGGCCGGCGATGTCCGCCAGCGGCTTGTTGGGCAGCCGGGTGGATGCCAGCCGCGCCGGGATGATGACGGCGAAGCCCATCAGCGCGTCACTCGGCCAGCGGCGCCGGAGCGCTCGCGGTGTCGGGGTCCCAGGGCTTGGCTTCGCTCTCCAGCATCAGCGGAATGCCGTCGCGGATCGGGAAGGCCAGGCGGTCGGCGCGGCAGGCCAGCGCTGGCTCGTCGCCGCGCAGCAAGGTCAGCGGCGACTTGCACAGCGGGCAGACCAGCATTTCGATCAGGCGTGAGTCCATCAGAGCAGAGTGAGTCTTGTCAGTTGAGCGTCGAAGGCCGCCTCGAAGGCCGCACCGGGCGCAAAGTCTAGCGTCACGACCCAGACGGGCGTGCTTCCCACGCGTTCGGGCGGCAGCTTGACGGCGTCCTTCTCGGTCAGCAGCACGCCCGCCGCATCGGTGGGCCAGGGCAGGTCGCTGAAGTCGGCATGGTCGGGCAGTGGCAACAGCGCGAAGGCCAGGCCCTGGGCGGTCAGCATGTCGAAGAAGCGCTGCGGGCGCGCCAGGCCGGCGCAGGCGAGCAGACCCGGCCGGCCGCGCAGCGCATGCAGCGTGTCCAGCGTGGCGGGCTGGCCGGCCCACCAGCCCGCCAGGTTCACCGCGCCCACGAGCCGGCGCTGGGCGACGAAGCCGGGCAGCGGTGTGCTGGGCGCCGGCGCGTTGTAGACCACCAGCTGGTCGCCCTGCAGCGCGGCAGGCGGCTGGCGCAGCGGGCCGGCCGGCAGCAAGCGGCCGTTGCCCAGGCCACGCTCGTCGAACACCAGCAGGCTCAAGCTGCGGGGCAGGCGCCAGTGCTGCAGGCCGTCGTCGCTGACGAGCAGGTCCAGCTCGGGATGGGCCGTCAGCAGTGCGCGTGCGGCCGCCACGCGGTCGCGGCCCACGGCCACCGGCACCTGGCCGCGCAGGTGGATGAGCAGCGGCTCGTCGCCAGCCTCGCGGGCGGTCGAGGCGCGCGTAATCAGGTGGACGCCATCGCCCTCGCGGCCGTAGCCGCGCGACACGACGCCGGTGCGCAGACCGCGCGCCCTCAACAGCTCCAGCAGCGCCAGCGTCGTGGGCGTCTTGCCGGCGCCGCCGACGATCCAGTTGCCGACGACGATGACCGGCACGGGCAGCGTCGCGGTGCGCTTGAGCCTGAGGCGGTAGGCGAGGGCGCGCAGCGCCAGCAGCCCGCGGTACAGCCAGCTCAGCGGCAGCAGCGCGGCGGACAGCGGTCCGCCAGTGAGCCACTCCCTTTGCAGCCGATCAGCGAGCGTCGGTCTGCGCGGCGAAGGTGACACGCGTCAGGCCCACGCGGCGCGCGGCGTCCATCACGTTGATGACGGCCTGGTGCGGCGTGGCGGCGTCGGCCGAGATGATGACCGACGCCTCGGCGTTGCCGCCCGAGGCCTGGCGCAGCGCGCCGATCAGGATGTCGACCGAACGGCCTTCCACGGCCTGCTTGTTGATGACGAAGCGGCCGTCGGCTGCGATTCCCACGATGACCTCCTGTGGCCGGTCCTTCAGCTTCTCCGCGTCGGCCGACGGCAGCGTGATCTGCAGTTCGGTGAACTTGGAGTAGGTGGTCGACAGCATCAGGAAGATCAGGATCACCAGCAGCACGTCGATGAACGGGATCAGGTTGATCTCCGGCGGCTCGCTGTGCGGGGAGCGGAACTTCATGTCGCCGTCCTCAAGCCGTGTAGCGGCGCAGCTGGCCCATCAGGCGGTCGGCCGCGGCTTCCAGTTCCAGCACATATTCCTCGATACGGCCGCGGAAGTAGCGGTGGAACATCAGCGCGGGGATCGCGATCATCAGGCCGAAGGCCGTGTTGTAGAGCGCGATGGAGATGCCGTGCGCCAGCTGGGCCGGGTTGTTGCCGCCGGGCGCCTGGCTGCCGAAGATCTCGATCATGCCCACCACGGTGCCCATCAGGCCCAGCAGCGGCGCAGCCGTCGCGATGGTGCCCAGCGTGTTCATGTAGCGCTCCATGCGGTGCACCGCACGGCGGCCGGCGAACTCGAACACCATTCGCAGCTTGCCTTCGGGCATCTGTGGCTCGGCGGTGACGGCGCGCAGGCCTGAGGCCAGCACCTCACCCAGCAGCGAGTTCTCGGCCAGCCGGTCCACCATCTCGGGGCTGGGCAGTTGCTGCAGGCTGACGCTCATCACGTCGTCCAGCAGGCGCTTGGGCAGGATGCGGCTGGCGCGCAGGCTGGACAGCCTTTCGATGATCAGGGCCAGGGCCACCACGGAGCACAGGAGCAAGGGCCAGATCGGCCAACCGGCGGCTTGTATGATGGAAAACAAGGGCGTCCCCGTCGAAGAAGCGTCGAAAAAGGCGGCCGCTGGCGGCCGGGAAAGTGCGCAGGATTATGACCTCAGGCCCGGCCCCCGCCGCGACTGTCAGGCGCCCGAGAAAGCGTTCCCACAATCCACCGCTGCTGTGGACAACTTTGTGGGCAACAAGGGGGCGCAGCCCGCCAGAGGCCGTCAAATCAAGGCCTTGGACAACTTGCCTCCAATTTGAGCAGCGGAAATCGAATTGAAAAACAAGGCCTTATGTGCTCATGACGGCGCCGTGACAGGCGAGATGAGCCGGAATCGCCCGCCAGCCCAGCATTGGCGCGGCTGTGGACTTCCCGGCCCGCGCCGGCATTGGGTTTGCGCGTGATTGAGGGCCGCGAAGCCGCATCAAATCGGCGTGTCTGGGGCGTGGCCGGTCTCGTCGAGGCCGTGGCGCAGAGCCTGGCCGAGCGTTTCTCGGTGGTCGTCGTGGGCGGCGAGATCGTCGGCTTTACGCGCGCGGCCAGCGGGCATTGCTATTTCACGCTGAAGGATGCCGACGGCCTGGCCGCCAGCCTGCGTTGCGCGATGTTCCGCCGCGCGGCGGCCATGCTGGACTTCAGCCCGGCCGACGGTGCGCTGGTGGAGCTGCGCGGCCGGGTGGCCGTCTACGAGCCGCGCGGCGAGCTGCAATTCGTCGTGGAGGCGATGCGTCGCGCGGGTGCGGGCACGCTGTACGAGCAGTTCCTGAAGCTGCGCGCCCGGCTGGCGGCAGAAGGCCTGTTCGATGAGGACGCCAAGCGGCCGCTACCCGCCCACCCGCGCCGCATCGGTGTCATCACCTCCACGGCCGGCGCTGCGCTTCACGACGTGCTGACCGCGCTGGCGCGCCGCGCGCCGCAGGTGGAGGTGGTGGTCTACCCCAGCCCGGTGCAGGGTGCCGACTCGCCGCCGGCGCTGGTCAACGCGCTGCGGCTGGCCAACGAGCGCGCCGAGGTGGACGTGCTGCTGCTGGTGCGCGGCGGCGGCTCGCTGGAGGACTTGTGGGCCTTCAATGACGAGCGCGTGGTGCGGGCCGTGGCCATGTCGAGCCTGCCGGTCGTCTGCGGCGTGGGCCACGAGATCGATGTGACGCTCTGCGACCTGGCCGCCGACCTGCGCGCGCCCACGCCCACCGCCGCGGCCGAACTGGCTGCGCCGTCGCGCGAAGCCTTGCTGCAGCAGCTGGCCAGCCTGGAGCGCAGCCTGCTGAGGTGTCTGGACCACCGGCTGCAGACCACCGCCCAACGACTGGACCGCCTCGCGCTGCGGCTGTCGCGCCCCAGCGACGCGCTGGCCCGCCAGCGCCGCCTGCTGGACCTGCTGGCCCAGCGCGCCGCGGCGGCGCCAGGGCGGCGCGTCGAACTGCAGCGTCAGCGGCTGGACCATCTCGCGCCCCGCCCCGGCCGCGCGCTGGCCGACACGCTGCGCCGCCAGACCGCGCGCCTGGACGCCTTGCAGGCCCGCCTGCAGGCGCTGGACCCGCAGCACGTGCTGGCGCGCGGCTATGCCTGGCTGGACGACGGGCAGGGCGGGGCGATCACCTCCGTGCACACACTGCTGCCCGGCCACGAGGTGCGCGCCGTGCTGGCCGACGGCAGCGCCGACTTGCGCGTTTTGGGGGTACTGCCTTCGCCGCAAGGGTGATCCCCGCTCCCTACAATCCGACGCCATTCCCTTCCCCCCAACACAGAGGACTCCACGATGGAACACACGCTGCCCCCGCTGCCTTACCCGATCGACTCGCTGGCCCCGCACTACAGCAAGGAAACGCTGGAGTTCCACCACGGCAAGCACCACAACGCCTATGTGGTGAACCTGAACAACCTGCAAAAGGGCACCGAGTTCGAGAGCAAGACGCTGGAAGAGATCGTCAAGACCTCCAGCGGCGGCATCTACAACAACGCCGCGCAGATCTGGAACCACACCTTCTTCTGGAACTGCATGAAGCCGCAAGGCGGCGGTGAGCCCAGCGGCGCGCTGGCCGCGGCCATCAACGCCAAGTGGGGCAGCTACGCCGCCTTCAAGGAAGCCTTCGTCAAGAGCGCCGTGGGCAATTTCGGTTCGGGCTGGACCTGGCTGGTCAAGAAGGCCGACGGTTCGGTCGACATCGTCAACACCGGCGCCGCCGGCACGCCGCTGACCACCGCCGACACCGCGCTGCTGACTGTCGACGTGTGGGAGCACGCCTACTACATCGACTACCGCAACCTGCGCCCCAAGTTCGTCGAGACCTTCCTGTCGAACCTGGTCAACTGGCAGTTCGCCGAAGCCAACTTCGCCTGAGCGGATCGCTGCTGAACGAAGGCCGGCTGATGCCGGCCTTTTTCATTGCGATACCTGGATGACGTGTCGCACCAGCGGGTAGACCTGGTGTTGCCAGCGTCGGCCGCTGAACACGCCATAGTGGCCCACGTTGGGCTGGATGTAGTGGGTGCGCATGTAGAGCTTGAGGCTGCTGGCCAGGTCTTGCGCGGCCAGCGTCTGGCCCACCGAGCAGATGTCGTCGCGCTCGCCCTCGATGGTCAGCAGCGCCGTGCGGCGTATCGCCGCGGGGTTGACCTTGCGGCCCTTGAACATCAGCTCGCCGCGCGGCAGGTCGAAGGTCTGGAACACGCGCTCCACGGTCTCCAGATAGAAGTCGGCCGACAGGTCGGCCACGGCCAGGTATTCCTCGTAGAACTGGCGCGTGGTCTCAGCCTTGTCCAGCTGGTCGGCGACGAGATGCTTGTAGAAGTCCTTGAACGCGTTGGCGTGGCGCTCCTTGTTCATGCTCATGAAGGCCGACAGCTGCACGAAGCCCGGGTAGACGCGCCGGCCCGCGCCCTTGTGGCGCCAGGTCACGTGGCTGATCAGGTTCTGGCGGAACCACTCGATGGGCTTGCTGGTGGCCAGCCGGTTGACCTCGGTGGGGCTGATGCGGCAGTCGATGGGGCCGGCCATCAGCGTCAGGCTGGCGGGCGTGGCGGGGTGGCCGTCCTCGGCCATCAGCGCCGTCGCGGCCAGCGCGCTGACGCAGGGCTGGCAGACCGCCACCAGATGCGCCTCGGGGCCTATTGCGGCCAGGAAGTCCATCAGGTGCTGGGTGTACTCGTCCAGTCCGAAGCGGCCGGCCGCGAGCGGTACGTCGCGCACGTTGTGCCAGTCGGTGATGTAGACGTCGTGGTCCTGCAGCAGCGTGCGCACCGTGTCGCGCAGCAGCGTCGCGAAGTGGCCCGACATGGGCGCGACGACCAGCACCCTGGGCGCGGGCGGCGCGCCCTCGCGGCGAAAGCGCAGCAGGTTCGCGAACGGCGTGCGGGCGGCAACCTCCTCGGTCACCGGCCAGCGTTCGCCGCCGCTGCCCGTCACCTCGGCGATGCGCCAGGGCGGGCGGCGGTGCGTGATGCGCGCGAGCTGGAACACCTGCCAGGCGGCGGACAGTTGCTTGGCCGGCAACCAGGGCTGGGTCGCCAGCGCGGGGTCTTGCAGCAGCGGTAGCCCCAGGCTGGCCGCCGCGTGCAGCGGCCACATCAGGTCGCGATGGGTTTGATAGGTGGCGTACATGGCTGTCTCCGGCCGTCCATGACCCTGCGACGCAAGGACCGAGCCAGCGTGGCACAGGGCTTGCGACGAGACGGGCGCCAGCATTGAGGAGACACTATGCCCGTCGCCGCCACCAAGAAACCCGCCGCACGCAAGACGGCGGTGCGCAAGCCGGCCGCTGTGCCCGTGACGCCGGCCGCCACGCTGACGCTGAGCAGCAAGAACTACTCGTCATGGTCCCTGCGCGGCTGGCTGCTGACGCGCTTTGCCGGCCTGGCCTTCAGCGAGCAGATGGTGTCGCCCGATGACGAGGATGCGAGGAAGGAGCTGCTGCTGCTGGCGCCGTCCATCCGGGTGCCCTGCCTGCGCCACGAAGGCGTCACGGTGTGGAACAACATGGCGATCGCCGAGTACCTGAACGAGACCTATCCCAAGGCCGGGCTGTGGCCCGCGGACCGGGTCGCCCGGGCGCATGCACGGGCCGTCTGCGGCGAGATGAACTCCGGCTTCGCCAACCTGCGCGCAGCCCTGCCCATGAACCTGAAGGGCCACTTCCCCAAGCACAAGATCTGGGCCGGCGCCAAGCCCGACATCGAGCGCATCATCGACATCTGGAGCGAATGCTTGGCCACCTATGGCGGCCCCTACCTGTTCGGCAGGCAGCGCGGTGCCGCCGACGCCTTCTTTGCGCCGGTGACGACGCGCTTTCGCACCTACGACGTGGCCTTGCCCGCGGCCTGCGCGGCCTACTGCGACACCATCCTGGCGATGCCCGAGATGCAGGCGTGGATTGCCGACGCCCGGCAGGAGCCCGAAGAGATCGAGCTGCTGGACATGGACTTCTGAGCCGGGCTCAGAGCGTCAATTCGCTCTGCGGCCAGGTCGACGGCGCCGGCACGTCGCAGGGCGCGGGCGCGTCCACCGTCTTGAAATCGGCCGGCGACACGATCTCCAGGTACTCCATGTCCGGCGAGTAGTCGAACAGGTAGTGCACGATGCCCGGGCGCTGGTGCACGCAGTCGCCGGCCTCCACCAGCGTGACCTGGTCGCCGTACATGAACTTGGCCCAGCCCTTGGTCATCAGCACGATCTGGAAGTCCGCCTCATGGCGGTGCCATCCCGTGCCCTTTTCCGGGGCCATATTCGCCTTCACGAGGTGCGCGATGACGCGCCCGCCCGTCGCGGCGGCGACACCGAGGTCGCGGTAGAGGAAGAAATCTCTCAGGCCATCCGTGCGCCAGGGCGTGTCCCCGGGCTTGACGTGGGAGAACTGCGTGGCGGACGCGTCATTCGCGGCGTCCACGGGTATCGACAGATCCGACATAGAGCCTCCTGTGATGCCAAGGCCCTCATGTCACGCAAATTGCGTTCCTAGTTGAAAGGCTGGCCCTTCAGCTTGGTGCCCGCCTTGATGCCCTTCTTCGCGAACCAGCCCTGGTTCATTTCAAGTGCAAAACGCACCGGCTTGGTCGAGCAGTGCGAGGTTTCGTCCAGCGGCTTCATGTCGGCGATGTTGACGATGCTGCCGTCGTCGGCGATGAAGGCGATGGACAGGGGCAGCAGCGTGTTGCGCATCCAGAAGCATTGCGGCTGCGCGTCTTCGAAGACGAACAGCATGCCGTTGTTGGTCGGCATGGTCTTGCGGTGCATGAGGCCGATGGCGCGCTCGCGGTCGGTCTGGGCTACCTCGGCCTGAATGACGTGCATGCCCGCGGTCAGCGGGATGCTGCGCAGCTGCTGGGCCGAGTCCTGGGCGGATGCCACGCTGGCCAGCAGGGTCAGGGCGGCGAATGCAAGAGCTTTGATGCAGGTCATGGTCGGTTCGCGAGGGTGCGACCAAGATTATCGACGTGAGTGCTGCACCCCCAGGCTTGCCCGCGGCCGAGGCCGACGCGCAGGCCCTCGCCCCCTTCACGACCTGGCCCGACGGCCCGGCCGGCGCGGCGCTGTCGCAACTGCAGGTGTCGGGCATGTACTGCGCGGCCTGTGCGGGCCTCATTGAGCAGACGCTGTTGAAGCTGCCGGGCGTGGCGGCGGCCAGCGTCAACCCGGCGTCGGCGAGGCTGGCGCTGCGCTGGCAGCCGTCGGCGCTGCCGCTGGCCGATGTGCTCGCGGCCTTGCGTGCCATCGGCTATGGCGCCGCGCCCGACACGGCGGCCCCGGCGCGCGAACTGCGCCGCCGCGAGCGCCGGCAGGCGCTGTGGCGCGTGTTCGTCGCGGGCTTCCTGATGATGCAGGTCATGATGCTGGCCACGCCGGCCTATGTGGCCGAGCCGGGCGAGCTGACGGTCGATCTCGACCGCCTGCTGCGCTGGGGCAGCTGGGTGCTGACGCTGCCGGTCCTGGTGTTCTCGGCCGGCCCGTTCTTCAGCGGCGCGTGGCGGCAGCTGCGTGCCAAACGGCTGGGGATGGATGTGCCCGTTGCACTGGGCATCGCGGTCACCTTCATCGCCAGCACCGGCGCGTTGTTCGACCCGACCGGCCCACTGGGCCACGAGGTCTATTTCGATTCGCTGACGATGTTCATCGCGCTGCTGCTGCTGGCGCGCTGGTTCGAGCTGGGCGCGCGGCACCGTGCGGCCGAGGCGCTGGAGGCGGTGGCGGGTTCGTTGCCCACGACCGCCGAGCGATTGAACGGCGACGGCACCAGCGAGCGCGTGGCGCCCGAGGCGCTGCGGCCGGGCGACCGCATCCGCGTCGCGGCCGGCGAGGCGTTCGCGGCGGACGGCACCGTGCTGCGCGGCGAGGGCTTCGTCAACGAGGCGTTGCTGACCGGCGAATCCGCGCCGGTGGCCAAGACGGTGGGCGACGCGGTCGCGGCCGGCAGCATCAACCTCGACGGTCCGTTGGTGATGGATGTGCAGCGCGTGGGTGCCGACACGACGGCGCAAGGCATCGTGCGGCTGATGCAGCAGGCGCAGAGCCAGCGGCCGCTGCTGCCGGGCCTGCTGGAGCATGTGGCCACCTGGTTCACGGTCGGCGTGCTGCTGCTGGCCCTGGGCGCCGCTGCGGCGTGGTGGTGGCTGGAGCCGTCGCGGGCGCTGGCCGTCGCGGTGGCCGTGCTCATCGTGACCTGCCCCTGCGCGCTGACTCTGGCGGCGCCCGCGGCCTGGCTGACCGCCAGCGGCGCGCTGGCGCGCCGCGGCCTGCTGCTGGTGGACCTGTCGGCGCTGGAGCGTCTGTGCGCTGTGGACACCGTCGTGTTCGACAAGACCGGCACGCTCAGCGAGGACCGGCTGCGTCTGCGCCGCCATTGGGCCGAAGGCGCGCAGGCCGACGCGCTGCTGGCCGTGGCGCGCAGCCTGGCGGCGCTGTCCCGCCATCCGCAGGCGCGGTCGCTGGCCGGTGGCGCCGAGGCAGGAGCCTGGACCGATGTGCGCGAGATGGCGGGCCGGGGCATCGAGGCGCGCGACGCCAGCGGCGGGTTGTGGCGGCTGGGCGCGCCGGCCTGGGTGCGCGAGCGGCCCGACCCCGCCGCGCGGCTGGCCTTTGGCAACGGCGACTGCGTGTTGTGGCTGGACCTGGCCGAAGCGCCGCGCGCCGATGCCGCCGACACCGTGGCCGCGCTTCGCCAGGCAGGCCTGCGCGTACGCCTGCTGTCGGGCGACCAGCCGCGGGCCGTCGCCCGCATGGCCGCCGCGCTGGACATCGCGCACTGGCAGGCCGGTGCCACGCCCGCCGCCAAGCTGGCCGCCGTGCGCGCCTGGCAGGCCGACGGCGAGCGTGTGCTGATGGTGGGCGACGGCATCAACGACGCGCCCGTGCTGGCGGCGGCCGACGTGCGCATTGCGATGGGCGAGGGTGCCATGCTGGCGCGCAGCGCGGCGGATGCGCTGCTGGTGTCCAACCGCTTGTCCGTCATCCCGCAGGCGCTGGTGCTGGCGAGGAAGACGCGCCGCGTGCTGCGGCAGAACCTCATCTGGGCTGCGGCCTACAACCTGGCTTGCGTGCCGCTGGCGCTGACCGGCTGGCTGCCGCCGCTGGCCGCCGGCATCGGCATGGCGGCGAGCTCGCTGTTCGTCGTGCTCAATGCGCAGAGGCTCGCCCGCTGATGGACATCCTCTACCTGCTCATCCCGTTCTCCGTCGTGCTGGTGCTGCTGATCGTGGCGGTGTTCGGCTGGGCCGTGAACGATGGCCAGCTGGATGGCTTCGAGCACGAGGCTGAACGCATCCTGGTTGACGAGGATCAAGGCGGCTGAAGACCCATCCACCAAGAATCGTTTCCATCAGACTGAAGGAGTCGCTGATGGCGAACGACAGGGTCCCGGTGAGCGCCGGGACGACGTACGAGGATGGGCCGGTGCGCGCCTTTGCGCTGGCCGCCGTGCTGTGGGGCTTGGTGGGCATGGCGGTGGGCGTGTTCATTGCCGCACAGCTGGCCTGGCCGGAGCTGAACTTCGGCATCTCGTGGCTGAGCTACGGCCGGCTGCGCCCGCTGCACACCAACGCGGTCATCTTCGCGTTCGGCGGCTGCACGCTGATGGCCACCAGCTACCACGTCGTGCAGCGCACCGGCCAGACGCGGCTGTTCGCACCCAAGCTCGCGTGGTTCCACTTCTGGGCCTGGCAGGCCGTCATCGTCGGTGCGGCCATCACGCTGCCGCTGGGCCTCACGCGAGGCAAGGAGTACGCGGAGCTGGAGTGGCCCATCGGCCTCTTGATCACCATCGCCTGGGTGGCCTACGCCATCGTGTTCTTCGGCACGGTGGGGCGGCGCAAGATCCGCCACATCTACGTGGCCAACTGGTTCTTCGGCGGTTTCATCCTCGCGGTGGCGCTGCTGCACGTCGTCAACGCGGCGGTGCTGCCGGTCAGCTTCTGGAAGAGTTATTCCGCCTACGCCGGCGTGCAGGACGCGATGGTGCAGTGGTGGTACGGCCATAACGCGGTGGGCTTCTTCCTCACGGCCGGCTTCCTCGGGATGATGTACTACTACATCCCCAAGCAGGCCGAGCGGCCGGTCTACAGCTACCGTCTGTCCATCGTCCACTTCTGGGCGCTGATCTTCACCTACATGTGGGCGGGCCCGCACCACCTGCACTACACGGCGCTGCCGGACTGGGCGCAGAGCGTGGGCATGCTGTTCAGCCTGGTGCTGCTGGCGCCCAGCTGGGGCGGCATGATCAACGGCGTGATGACGCTCAGCGGCGCCTGGCACAAGCTGCGCGAGAACCCCATCCTCAAGTTCCTCATCGTCGCGTTGTCGTTCTACGGCATGGCCACCTTCGAGGGCCCGCTGATGTCCATCAAGACGGTCAACGCGCTGTCGCACTACACCGACTGGACCGTGGGTCATGTGCACGCCGGCGCGCTGGGCTGGGTGGGCCTGATCTCGATGGGCTCGCTGTACCACCTGATCCCGCGCATGTACGGCCGCACCGAGATGCATTCCAAGAGCGCCATCGAGCTGCACTTCTGGATCGCGACGCTGGGCATCGTGCTCTACATCGCCGCGATGTGGATCGCCGGCGTCATGCAGGGCCTGATGTGGCGCGCGGTGAACCCGGACGGCACGCTGGTCTACACCTTCGTCGAAAGCGTCAAGGCGAGCTGGCCGTTCTATGTGATCCGACTGATCGGCGGGCTGATGTATCTGGCCGGCATGTTGGTGATGGCCTGGAACGTCGTGAAGACCATGCAGGCGGGCAAGCCGCAGCAGGTGCGCATTCCCGCCGTGCTGGCTCACGCTTGAGGAGGCCGACATGAGCCAACAAACAGAAAAGTTCACCGGACACCAGCGCATCGAGACCAGCAACCTGCTGATGATCGTGTTGGTGCTGGCCACCGTCTTCGTCGGCGGCTTCGTCGAGATCGTGCCGCTGTTCTTCCAGCGCTCGACGACGCAGGCCGCGCCCGGCCTCAAGCCCTACACGGCGCTGCAGGTGGCCGGCCGCGACATCTATGTGCGCGAGGGTTGCTACAACTGCCACTCGCAGATGATCCGCCCGCTGCTGGCCGAGACGCTGCGCTACGGCGAGTACTCCAAGGCCGGCGAGTTCGTCTACGACCGCCCCTTCCAGTGGGGCAGCAAGCGCACCGGGCCCGACCTGCACCGCGTGGGCGGCAAGTACAGCGACGACTGGCACCGCATCCACCTGATCAACCCGCGTGATCTGGTGCCCGAGTCCAACATGCCGGCCTACCCCTGGCTGGAGAAGACGCCGGTGGATGCCGCGTCCCTGCCGGCCAAGATGACCGCGCTGCGCACGCTGGGCGCGCCCTACAGCGACGCGGAGATCGAGGACGCGGCGCAGGTCGCCGCCGGCAAGACTGAGCTGGATGCGCTGGTCGCCTATCTGCAGGTGCTGGGCACCGCAGCCAAGAACAAGGAGGCCCGCAATGGGAATCAATGAACTCCGCGTGGCCGTGACGCTGGTGTCGCTGGCCGTCTTCGTGGGCATCGTCGTCTGGGCCTGGCGCGGCCGCTTCGATGCCGCCGCGCAGCTGCCGCTCGAAGGGGATGAGCCATGAGCGACTTCATCAACGAAGGCTGGTCCATCTTCGTCGCCGCCGCCACGGTGCTAGGCCTCGTCGCCTGCATCGCGCTGCTCGTCATCGCCAGCCGCCGCCAGCCCTCGGCGGCCGACAACACCACCGGCCATGTCTGGGACGAAGACCTGCGCGAACTGAACAACCCGCTGCCGCTGTGGTGGATGGGACTGTTCGTGCTGACCGTCGTGTTTTCCGGCGTCTATCTGGCGCTGTACCCCGGCCTGGGCAGCGTCACCGGCTCGCTGGGCTGGAGCAGCACCGGCGAGCATGCGGCCGACCAGGCGCAGGCCCGCGCGGCCATGGCGCCGGTCTATGCCGCCTTCACCGGCATGGCGCCCGAACAGCTGGCGCGCGACCCGCAGGCCCATGCCATCGGCGAGCGGCTGTTCTCCAACAACTGCGCCACCTGCCACGGCGCGGACGCCAAGGGCTCCAAAGGCTTCCCCAACCTGACCGACCAGGACTGGTTGTGGGGCGGCAGCTTCGAGACCATCCGCGAGACCATCACGCTGGGGCGCGCCGGCAACATGCCGCCCATGGCCGCCGCGGTGGGCGGCAGCGACGACGTGCGCAACCTCGCGCACTACGTGCTGTCGCTGTCGGGCAGTCCGCACAACACGCTGTATGCGCAGCTGGGCAAGCCCAAGTTCAGCGCCTGCGCCGCCTGCCACGGCGTCGGTGGCCGGGGCAATCCGGCGCTGGGTGCGCCGAATCTGTCCGACAAGGTCTGGCTGCACGGCTGGGGCGAGGCCGCCGTGGTCGCCATGATCAACGGCGGCAAGCACAACCAGATGCCGGCCCATGGCGAGCGGCTGACGCCGGAGCAGATCCGCGTGCTGTCGGCCTATGTCTGGGGCCTCTCGCAGTGAGCGATTCGGAAGCCGTCATCCGTCTCTACAAATCGGAGGACAAGATCCATCCGCGCGCGGTGGACGGCTTCTTCGCGCGCTGGCGCTGGGCCTGCGTGGCCCTCACACAGCTCGTGTTCTACGGCCTGCCGTGGCTGACGTGGGGAGACCGGCCCGCGGTGCTGTTCGACCTGGCCTCGCGGCGCTTCTACATCTTTGGCCTGGTGCTGTACCCGCAGGACTTCGTCTACCTGACGGCGCTGCTGCTGATCTCCGCCTACTCGCTGTTCCTGTTCACGGCGATCGCCGGCCGCGTGTGGTGCGGCTACGCCTGCCCGCAGACGGTCTACACCGAGATCTTCGTGCGCATCGAGCAGTGGTTCGAGGGAGACCGCCATGCGCGGCTCAGGCTGGACAAGGCCGGCTGGAGCGTCAACAAGTTGTGGCGCAAGGGTGGCAAGCACGGCGTGTGGATCGCGCTGTCGTTGTTCACGGGCCTGAGCTTCGTCGGCTACTTCACGCCCATCCGCGAGTTGATGAGCCTGTCTTTCAGCGGCTGGGAAGCGTTCTGGGTGCTGTTCTACGGCTTCGCCACCTACGGCAACGCGGGCTTCATGCGCGAGCAGGTCTGCAAGTACATGTGCCCCTATGCGCGCTTCCAGAGCGCGATGTTCGACCGCGACACGCTGATCGTCAGCTACGACCCCGCGCGCGGCGAACCGCGTGGCCACAACACGCAGCGGAAAAAGGGCGAGGCGCATGCGCTGGGCGATTGCATTGACTGCAAGCTCTGCGTGCAGGTCTGCCCGACCGGCATCGACATCCGCGAGGGCCTGCAATACGAGTGCATCAGCTGCGCGGCCTGCATCGACGTGTGCGACGGTGTCATGGACAAGATGGGCACATCGCGCGGCCTGATCCGCTACGACACCGAGAACGGCATGGCGCGCGGCTTCTCGCGCGGCCAGCGCCTGCGCCGCGTGCTCAGGCCGCGCGTGCTGGTCTACGGCGCGCTGCTGCTGCTGGTCGGGGGCGCGTTGATGTGGAGCCTGTGGAGCCGCCACGATTTCCGCGTGGACGTGATACGCGACCGCGCGACGTTGGCCCGCCAGGTCGAGGACGGCTGGGTGGAGAACGTCTACCGCCTGCAGCTGATGAACGCGACCGAGCGGCCGCAGCTGCTGCACGTCGAGGCCGACGGCCTTCCCGGTCTGAAGCTCAGCCAGGCCACGCAGGTGGCGCTGGCACCTGCCGAGGCGCGTTGGGTGACCGTCACGCTGCGCCTGCCGCCGCAGAGTTTGTCCGGCCTCAAGCCCGGCGCCCAACCCATGCGCTGGCGCGTCAGCAGCGACGGCGGTGACACCGTCACCGAGAAATCCACCTTCATACTGCCCCGCTGAGGAGGCTCTGCATGACCGCCCCCACCACCCGCTCATCCCCGTGGCGCGAACCCATGGTCTGGCTCGTCGTCTCGGGCCCCGTGGCCGTCATCCTGGCCAGCATCTTCACGGTGTCGCTGGCCATCCGCCACCCCGACCCGCCGCTGTCGGTGCACGCCGCCGGCAGCGCCGCGCCGGCGCACAAGGCGCGCAACCATGCGGCCACCGGCGTCGTTGCGGAGATGAAGAAATGAACGGCCCCCCCGGCCCGTCGCGCGTCGCGCGCTTCGCGATGGCGGTGGCCTGGTCGTCCTTCCTGGCCGCCGGCGTTCTGGAGGCGCTGGTGTTCTCGGTGGTGGACCCGCACGACCTGCGCTGGTTCGGCGCGGCACCGGTCGCGCTGTCGCCTCAGGCCGTCTACACGGTCAGCTTCCTGATCTTCTGGGGTGTCGTCGCCTTGGGCGCCAGCGTGGCGCTGCTGCTGGTCAGCCTGCCGGAGGATGCAAGGCGGCCGGCGCGTCATGCGCCGGGCTGGCCACGTTAGCCACCACACGCGCGCCGCGGTCGTAGGTCCAGTAGGCCCAGGCCCAGTCCATCAGCACGACGAAGCGGTTGCGGAAGCCGATCAGGAAGTACACGTGCGCGAACAGCCAGAACAGCCACGCGAAGTAGCCCGAGAAGCGCAGCGGGCCTGCTGGGGTGCCCAGGTCCACGACGGCGCTGTGCCGGCCAATGGTGGCCAGGTTGCCGTAGTCGCTGTAGCGAAAGGGCTGTGGTGTCTCGCCGCGCAGCGTGCGCCGGATGTTGGCCGCGGCGCAGCGGCCCATCTGCTTGGCGCCGGGTGACACGCCCGGCACCGGCCTGGGCTCCTTGCCCGGCGCATGGCTTTGCGCGGCGGCCAGGTCGCCGATGACCTGGATGCGTGGATGCCCGGCCAGGCTGAGGTCGGGCTGCACCACCACGCGGCCCGCGCGGTCCAGCGTGCAGCCAGTGGTGTTGGCCAGCGTGCGGCCCAGCGGCGACGCCGCCACGCCCGCCGCCCACACCACGCAGCGGCTGGCCAGCCGCTCGGCACCGGCCGCCGTCGTGAAGTCCAGCCCCTGGTCGTCGATGCTCGTCACGCGTGCGCCCAGCCGCACCTCCACGCCCAGCGCGGCAAGCTGCTCGCGGGCGCGCTCGCTCAAGGTCTCGGGCATGGACTGCAGCACACGTGGGCTGCCCTCGACGAGGATGACGCGCGCCTGGCGCGGGTCGATGCGGCGGAACTCGCCCGGCAGCGTGTGGCGCGCGATCTCGGCGAACGTGCCGGCCAGCTCCACGCCGGTGGGGCCACCGCCCACGACGACGAACTGCAGCAGCGCGGCGCGCTTGTCGGCATCGTCCTCGCGTTCGGCCGCCTCGAAGGCCATCAACACGCGGCGGCGGATCTCGAAGGCGTCGTCCAGCGTCTTCAGCCCGGGCGCGAACGGCGCCCAGTCGTCGCGGCCGAAGTAGCTGTGAGTGGCGCCGGCGGCGACGATGAGGTGGTCCCAGCGCAGCTGCGCGCCGTCCTTCAACGTGACCGTTTGTGCCTGGGCGTCAATGGCCGTGACTTCGCCCAGCAGCGTCGTCACATTGCGCTGGCGCCGGAACAGATGGCGTATCGGCGCCGCGATGGACGGCGCCGATAGCCCCGCCGTGGCGACCTGATACAGCAGCGGCTGGAACAGGTGGTGGTTGGTCTTGTCGACGACGGTGATGTCGACATCGACGGTGCGCAGCGCGCGCGCCGCCTCCAGGCCGCCGAATCCGCAGCCGATGATCAGGACTTGAGGACGCATGCGGGCCATCGTAGTCCTGCGTGTTGCGGCGCAGCATGCGTGTCGCGCATAGTCTTGCAAGACCGTTGCATCGTGATGCAAAGCCGGGCGACCTAGGGGCGGCGCCCGCGCGGCCCGCGGCCTAGCATTCGCGCGCCCGTGCGGCTTGCACGATGCCTGTGACGACACGATAGACACACATTCCGCTCCCTTGACCGCCATCCCCGGCGCGCCGCCCGCGCGCGCGGCCGGGCTGCGTGGCCTGTCCTTCCACCAGTGCCTGCTGGCCGCCTTCCTGCTCATCACCGCGCTGCTGGGCGGCGCCGCCGTGCAGGCCATGTTCGCGCTGGAGCATGTGGCCACGCAGGGCCGCCAGGCCTCGCAGGACGCCGCCGGCCTGACCACCCAGGTGCAGCGCCTGGCCGAGCGCACCGTGGCCATGGAACGCAGCGCGCGCCAGTTCCTCGTGCTGGACGACGCCGGCCTGCGCGACCGCTTCCGTGCTGCCTGGCAGGATGCCCAGGCCACGCAGGGCGAGCTGGCCCCGCTGCTGGCCGACGCTGCATCACGCCAGCTGTTCGCCGACTGGGCCGCGCAAGCCGAGTCCGCGTGGGCTGTGCTGCAAGTCCCGGCCCGCGCACGCCCACAGGCGCTGCGCCGCCTGACGCCGCTGTTCGCGCGCCTGCATGCGATCAACGAGGCGCTGACCGCGCAGAGCCAGCAGGCCATGGACAAGCGCAGCGACGCCGTGCTGGCCGAGCTGGAGCAGCAGTGGCGGCTGATCAGCGCGCTGGTTCTGGGCGCCATCGCGCTGGCCGTGCTGCTGGGCTTGAGCTTCGGCCACTGGCTGCTGCGCCCGCTGGTGCACCTGGAGGCGGCCATAGGCCGGCTGGGCGACAACCGTTTCGACCAGCCCGTGCAGGTGCGCGGCCCGGCCGACCTGCGCCGGCTGGGGCGGCAGCTGGAATGGCTGCGCCAGCGGCTGGCCACGCTGGAGTCCGACAAGACCCGCTTTGTGCGCCACATCTCGCATGAGCTGAAGACGCCCATGGCCTCTATCCGCGAGGGCGCGGCGCTGCTGCGCGACGGCGTGGCCGGGCCGCTGACGCCGGATCAGGCGGAGATCGTGCGCATCCTCGGCGACAACACGGCCGCGCTGCAGGGCCAGATCGAGGACTTGCTGCGCTACCAGGCGCTGGCGTCCGACTCGCAGCAACTGCAGCGCCGCGCCGTCGACCTGCCCGCGCTGCTGGCCCGCGTGGTGGATGACCAGCGGCTGCTGTGGCAGGCCAAGGCCTTGCAACTGCGCGTGGAGGCCCAGCCCTGCACCGCGCGGGTAGACGGCGACAAGTTGGCCATCGTGCTGGCCAACCTGCTGGGCAATGCGGTGCGCTTCAGCCCGGCGGGCGGTGTCGTTCGGTGGGTGCTGCAGAACGATGACCGCCTGCTGCGCATCGCCTGCATCGACGAGGGCCCCGGCGTGGCGCCTGAAGACGTCGAGCGCGTCTTTGACCCCTTCTACCAAGGCCGCCACCAGGCGCCCGGCGCGCGCCGCGGCAGCGGCATCGGCCTGTCCATCGTGCGCGAGATCGTGCAGGCGCATGGCGGCAGCTGCCGTCTGCTGCCCGCCGAGCGCGGCGCCCATTTCCTGATCGAGATCCCGCATGAGAAAACTGATTGAGTTGAGCCTGGTGCTGCTGCTGGCGGGCTGCCAGTCGACGCCGCTGCCGCCACCGGCGCCGCCGCCCGCGCCGGTCTGCCCGGAGCCGCCGCCCGCTCCGGAGGCCGCCGAGCTGCGCGCCGTGCTGGCCACCGCCGAGGACCTGCGCAAGGCGCTGATGCTGAGCCAGGGCCGCAACGGCGCCGAACTCGCCCAGGCCGCCGCGCAGCTGGAGGCCATCGCTGCCACGGCCGAACCGCAGACCGATCCGGTGACGGCCCTGGCCGTGCTGCTGTCGGCGCGCGTGGCCGACCAGCGCCGCCAGCAGGACGCCATCGACAAGCTGACGGCCCAACTGCGTGACGCCCAGCGGCGCAACGAGCAGCTCAACGAGAAGCTGGAGGCCTTGAAGGCCATCGAGCAGTCGCTGCCCGGCAAGCCGGGGAGGGCGCCATGAGCACTGCGCAAGCCCACATCCTGCTGGTCGACGACGACACCGACCTGCTGCGCCTGGTCACGATGCGGCTGACCGCAGCCGGCCATGCCGTGCAGGCCGTGGCCAGCGCCGAGGCGGCGCTGGCGCACCTGGCCGTGAAGCTGCCGTCGCTGTTGATCACCGATGTGCGCCTGCCGGGCATGGACGGTCTGGCGCTGTTCGACGAGGTGAGGGCGCATCACCCGTCGCTGCCAGTCATCCTGCTGACCGCGCACGGCAGCATCCCCGATGCGGTGGACGCCACGACGCGCGGCGCGCACGCCTATTTGACCAAGCCCTTCGACGGCAAGGAGCTGCTGGCCAAGGTGCAGCAGGCGCTGCGCGTGAACGCGCCGGGGCCGGCACCATTCGACGGCGATGGCGCCTGGCGCCGCGAGATCATCAGCCGCAGCCCGCGCATGGCCCAGTTGCTGGCCGAGGCGCGGCTGGTGGCCGCGACCGACGCCAGCGTGCTGATCAGCGGCGAGAGCGGTACCGGCAAGGAGCTGCTGGCCCGCGCCATCCATCAGGCCAGTCCGCGCGCGGCCAAGCCGTTCGTTGCGGTGAACTGCGCGGCCATTCCCGAGGCGCTGCTGGAGTCGGAGCTGTTCGGCCACGTGAAGGGCGCGTTCACCGGCGCGCAAGGCCATAGGCAGGGCCTGATCCCGGCGGCGCATGGCGGCACGGTGTTCCTGGACGAGATCGGCGACATGCCGCTGGCGCTGCAGGTCAAGCTGCTGCGCGTGCTGCAGGAGCGCGTGGTGCGGCCGGTGGGCAGCAATGAGGCGGTGGCGGTGGACGTGCGCGTGCTGTCGGCCACGCACCGCGACCTGGAGCTGGCGATGGCCGACGGCCAGTTCCGTCCCGACCTCTACTACCGCCTCAACGTCGTCAAGCTGATGCTGCCGCCGCTGGCCGAGCGGCGCGAGGACATCGCGCTGCTGGCCCAGCATTTCCTCGGCACGCTGGCGGCGCGGCACCGCAAGCCCGTCAAGGGCTTCGCGCCTGATGCGCTGGAGGCGCTGGTGACGGCGCCCTGGCCCGGCAACGCGCGCCAGCTCTACAACGTCGTGGAGCAGGTCTGCGTGCTGGCCACGGCGCCGCTGGTGCCGCTGGCCCAGGTGCAGCGGGCACTGCAGGCGCCGGCCAGCGAGGTGCTGAACTACCAGCACGCCAAGCAGCGCTTCGAGCGCGACTACCTGAACCAGCTGCTCAAGCTCACGTCGGGCCAGGTGGCCGAGGCCGCGCGGCTGGCCGATCGCAACCGCACGGAGTTCTACCGGCTGATGCAAAAGCACGGGCTGGACCCGCAGCTGTTCCGCGACCAAGGCGACCCCCTAGCCGATGCGTCGGATTCTGGCGACAGGAAACCTTCCGCTGAATCAGGCACTTAGCGTTGCCTGGGCGGGACCTGTCGCCGTGCGGCGACAAAAACAGGGGTTGCGGGGCGGTTCGCGCCGGCGATTGCCGTGCGTGCACGGCTAAGTGGTTGATATGCCTAACGAATCCAGAACTGGCACAGCCTTTGCGCTAAGGCTGGGTGTGGTGCCGTCCGGCATCGCGTTTGATTCAGCATCCTCAGGAGATCTGCATGCAACAAACCACCCGCCTCGTCCGTCTGCTGTCCGCCGCCCTGATGGCGACAGCCGGTTCTGCCGCCTTTGCCGCCGACCCCGCGCCAGCCCAGCCCGCGCCTCAACAGGTGGCCCAGGCCCAGCCCGCGGACCCGGCCGTTGCCGCCCAGGCCGCCGCGGTCCTGCAACAGGACAAGGACTTGCAGGCCCTGCCGCTGACCGTCAGCAGCACCGCCGCCGGCGTCATCGTCGTGAAGGGTGCAGCGCCCAGCGCCGACCTGGCACAGAAGGCCATCAAGCTCGTGGCCGCCGTGCCCGGCGTGAAGGAAGTTCGCAACGAGATCAAGGTCGGCTGAAGCGCCAGCCCGCTCTGATCTCGAGGCCCCGCGTGCCCCCCGCGGGGCTTTTTTGTGGAAGCGCTGAGCCCATCCCGCGCGATGCGCGCGAGGGATTGGCTCAGCGTTTCCTTAGCAGCGAGAGTTGTTGACGAGCGCTTGCAGGCCCGCCTGATCCAGGATGCGTAGCTGCCGCTGCTTGACCTCCATCAGCCCGTCGTCCTGGAACTTGGAGAAGGTGCGACTCACGGTCTCCAGCTTCAGGCCCAGGTAGCTGCCGATCTCCTCGCGCGTCATGCGCAGCACCAGGCTGGACGGCGAGAAGCCGCGTGCCTGCAGGCGTTGCGTCAGGTTCAGCAGGAAGGCGGCCAGCCGCTCTTCCGCGCGCATATTGCCCAGCAGCAGCATGACACCGTGGTCGCGCACGATCTCGCGGCTCATGATCTTGTGGAAGGAGTGCTGCAGCGACGTGAACTCGCGCGACAGCTCCTCCAGCTGGCTGTAGGGGATCACGCAGACGGATGAATCCTCCAGCGCGACCGCGTCGCAGTGGTGGTGGTCGCTGCTGATGCCGTCCAGCCCCAGCAGTTCGCCGGCCATCTGGAAGCCGGTGACCTGGTCGCGGCCGTCCTCGCTGCCCACGCAGGTCTTGAAGAAACCGGTGCGCACCGCGTACAGCGCCTGGAAACGCTCGCCGTTGCGGAACAGATGGTCTCCGCGCGGCACGGTGCGGCGCGTGCTGACGAGGCCGTCGAGCTGGTCCAGCTCACCGGCGTTCAGCCCGACGGGCAGGCACAGCTCGCGCAGGTTGCAGCTGGCACAGGCGACCTTGAGCGGCTCGACGGTGTTGGGAACATTGACCATGTCGGAGATTATCGGCATGGTCATCGCGCGGGGCAGGGTGGTCAGCATGAAAAGGATTCTTCGCCGGATGACCCGCGCTGTCCTTGACCTGGATCAAGGCCTGCCGCCGCCGCCGCCGGCACCATGCCGCCATGGCTGCTGTGACCGACCGCCCTTTCGATGCCGACCTGCTTGACGCCAACATGAGGCGCCACGACGTGGCCGGCCCGCGCTACACGTCCTACCCCACGGCCGACCGCTTCGTGGAGGCCCACCAGGGCGCCCAGCACCTGCAGGCGCTGGCGCAGCGCGGCACGGCCCAGCCGCTGTCGGTCTACGTGCACATCCCGTTCTGCGAGCAGCTCTGCTACTACTGCGCCTGCAACAAGATCATCACCAAGCACCACGAACGCGCCCAGCCCTACCTGCTGGCGCTGGAGTGCGAGATGGACCTGGTGGCACAGGCGGTGGGAGGCCAGGCGCCGGTGTCGCAACTGCACCTGGGCGGCGGCTCGCCCACCTTCCTGTCCGACGCGGAGCTTGGCGCACTGATGGCCGCGCTGCGCCAGCGCTTCCGGCTGCTGCCGGGCGCGGAGCTGTCCATCGAGGTGGACCCGCGCACGGTGGACGCCGCACGGCTGGCGCACCTGAAGGCGCTGGGCTTCAACCGGCTCTCCTTCGGCGTGCAGGACTTCGACGCCGCCGTGCAGAAGGCCGTGCACCGCGTGCAGCCGCTGGAATCCGTCGCCGCGCTGATGCAGGCGGCGCGCGATCTGGGCTTCGCCTCCGTCAGCGTGGACCTGATCTACGGCCTGCCGCTGCAGACGCCCGCCAGCTTCGCCCGCACGATCGAACAGGTGTCGCGGCTGCGGCCCGATCGCATTGCGATGTATGCCTATGCCCACCTGCCGCAGCGCTTCAAGCCGCAGCGGCGCATCGTGGCGGAGCTGCTGCCGCCGGCGGGCGACAAACTGGCCATGCTGTCCGGCGCCATCAGCGCGCTGCTGGGCGAGGGCTACAGCTACATCGGCATGGACCACTTCGCGCTGCCCGACGACCCGCTGGCCGTGGCCAAGCGGCAAGGGCTGCTGCATCGCGGCTTCCAGGGCTACTCCACGCAGCCGGACTGCGACCTGGTCGGGTTGGGTGTCAGCGCGATCAGCCGCGTGGGCGCCACCTATGCGCAGAACGCGAAGACGCTGGAGGAGTACGAAGACGCGCTGGGCCAGCAGCAGCTGCCGGTGCAGCGCGGCCTGGCGCTGACACGCGACGACCTGCTGCGCCGCGCGGTCATCATGGCGCTGATGTGCCAGGGGCGCGTGGAGTACGAGTCCATCGCGGCGTCCTACCTCGTCGACATGCCGCGCTACTTCGCGCCGGAGCTGGCGCGGCTGGCACAGCTGGCGGGGCAGGGGCTGGTGGTGCTGGAGATGGGCGCCATCCAGGTCACGCCGCTGGGCTGGTACTTCGTGCGTGCGATTGCGATGGTCTTCGACCGCTATCTGCAGTCCGACGCGAGCCGCGAGCGCTTCTCCAAGATCATCTGATGGATGCCGCGCTGGTGGCCTCCGCCACGCTGATGGGCCTGGCCGGCATGCCGCACTGCACGGCCATGTGCAGCGCGCCCTGTGCGTTGGCCGGCGGCCGGCGGCCCGTGAAGCTGCTGGCCGGCCGCGTGCTGGGCTATGCGCTGGGCGGCGCGGCGGCGGCGGCCTCCGCGGAGGCGCTGGCGCGTGCCTCGCAGGGCGCCACGCTGCTGCAGCCTGCCTGGGCGCTGCTGCAGTCGGCGCTGCTGCTGCTGGGCTTGACGCTGCTGGTGCGCGGCCGCATGCCGCTGTGGCTGAGCGCCGTGCCGCGACAGGCGCAGCCGCGGCATGTGTTCTTCAAGGGCACGGCCTGGGTGGCCATGCCTTGCGGCCTGCTGCATGCGGCGCTGCTGCTGGCGAGCCTGTCCGGCTCGGTGGCCGGCGGCGCGGCGGCCATGGGTGGCTTCGCGCTGGCCAGCACGCCCGGGCTGCTCATGGCGCCGCTGTGGCGGGCCAAGCTGCTCAAGCGCGGCGAGGGCGGTGATGTGCTGGCCCTGCGCCTGGCCGGCCTCGCACTCGCGGCGGGCGCGGGCTGGGGGCTGGCCCACGGTGTGTGGCAGCGAGTGCTGCTGGCCTGCTGACCCCGCCATAAACTCGCCGGGTTTTTGGAATTCCCGGAGCCCTCCAGTCATGTCCCACATCACGGTGCCCGCAGGCGGCCAGAAGATAACCGTCAACGCCGACCTGTCGCTGAACGTGCCCGACCAGCCCATCATCCCGTTCATTGAGGGCGATGGCGTCGGCGTGGACGTCACGCCCGTCATGCTGAAGGTCGTCGACGCGGCCGTCGAGAAGGCCTATGGCGGCGCGAAGAAGATCCACTGGATGGAGGTCTATGCCGGTGAGAAGTGCACCCGCGTCTATGGTGCCGACGTGTGGCTGCCCGACGAGACCATCCAGGCCGTGAAGGACCACCCGGTCTCCATCAAGGGGCCGCTGACGACGCCGGTGGGCGGCGGCATCCGCTCGCTGAACGTGACGCTGCGCCAAGAGCTGGACCTGTACGTCTGCCTGCGGCCCGTGCGCTATTTCGACGGCGTGCCCAGCCCGGTGAAGGAGCCACACAAGGTCGACATGGTCATCTTCCGCGAGAACTCGGAGGACATCTACGCCGGCATCGAGTACGAGGCCGGCAGCGACAAGGCCAGGAAGCTCATCGCCTTCCTGCGCGACGAGCTGGGCGCGAAGAAGCTGCGCTTCCCCGAAAGCTCTGGCCTGGGCGTCAAGCCCGTGTCGCGCGAAGGCACGGAGCGGCTGGTGCGCAAGGCCATCCAGTACGCGATCGACCACGACAAGCCCAGCGTCACGCTGGTGCACAAGGGCAACATCATGAAGTTCACGGAAGGCGCCTTCCGTGACTGGGGCTATGCGCTGGCGCAGAAGGAGTTCGGCGCCGAGCCCATCGACGGCGGCCC
The DNA here is from genome assembly GCF_031458115.1 of Roseateles asaccharophilus. GTDB lineage: Bacteria > Pseudomonadota > Gammaproteobacteria > Burkholderiales > Burkholderiaceae_C > Pelomonas > Pelomonas asaccharophilus_A. The sequence continues at coordinate 203,848 of NZ_JAVDXV010000002.1, forward strand.
GTGGTGCCGCCTGAAGAACCCGCGCACGGGCAAGATCATCACGATCAAGGACGTCATCGCCGACGCCTTCCTGCAGCAGATCATCCTGCGCCCGGTGGAGTACAGCGTCATCGCGACGCTGAACCTGAACGGCGACTACATCTCCGACGCGCTGGCCGCGCAGGTGGGCGGCATCGGCATCGCGCCGGGCGCCAACATGAGCGACTCGGTCGCGATGTTCGAAGCCACCCATGGCACCGCGCCCAAGTACGCCGGCAAGGACTACGTGAACCCCGGCTCCTCCATCCTCTCCGCCGAGATGATGCTGCGCCACATGGGCTGGACGGCGGCTGCCGACCTCATCATCAGCGCGATGGAAAAGGCCATCCTGAGCAAGAAGGTCACCTATGACTTCGCGCGGCTGATGGACGGCGCGACGCAGGTGTCGTGCTCGGGGTTCGGCGACGTCATGATTGCCCAGATGGAATGACCCAAAAAAAACCCCGGCGCGTAGGGCCGGGGCGGGGCGCCTCGTGGTGCTTCACGCGGCGCCGATGGTCGGCGGTTGCAGGAGCTAACGCCTGGGACAAACTGTAAGCCTTGAAGCTGGCTGAGGGCTTGCTGTTTGATGAAGGCAATCATGCAGTAGTGGGCATTTCCGGCCCGCCAACGGAAACGGGGCGCCGCTGGCGCCCCGTTGTCATGGGAAGGCTGGGATTACGCCAGTGTCTTCAGCACGGCGTTGAACGTGGCGCTGGGGCGCATGACGACGTCCAGCTTGGCGGTGTCCGGCAGGAAGTAGCCGCCGATGTCCACCGGCTTGCCCTGCACGGCCTTCAGCTCGTCGGCGATCTTGGCTTCGTTGGCGGTCAGGCTCTCGGCCACGGCCTTGAACTTGGCGGCCAGCTCGGCGTCTTCCGTCTGTGCGGCCAGCGCCTGGGCCCAGTACAGCGTCAGGTAGAAGTGGCTGCCGCGATTGTCGATCTCGCCGGTCTTGGGGCTGGGGCCCTTGCCGTTGTCCATCAGCTTGCCGGTGGCGGCGTCCAGCGCCTTGGCCAGCAGCTTGGCCTTGGCGTTGCCGGTCTTCAGGCCCAGTTCCTCCAGGCTCACGGCCAGCGCCAGGAACTCGCCCAGCGAGTCCCAGCGCAGGTGGTTTTCTTCCACCAGCTGCTGCACGTGCTTCGGCGCAGAGCCACCGGCACCCGTTTCGTACATGCCGCCGCCGGCCATCAGCGGCACGATGGACAGCATCTTGGCCGAGGTGCCCAGCTCCATGATGGGGAACAGATCGGTCAGGTAGTCGCGCAGGATGTTGCCGGTGGCGCTGATGGTGTCCAGACCGCGGATGACGCGCTCCAGCGTGTAACGCATCGCACGCACCTGGCTCATGATCTGGATGTCCAGGCCGGTGGTGTCGTGCTCATGCAGGTACATCTTGACCTTGCGGATCAGCTGCGCCTCGTGCGGGCGGTAGCTGTCCAGCCAGAAGACCACCGGCATGCCGGAGTTGCGCGCACGGTTGACGGCCAGCTTGACCCAGTCGCGGATGGCGGCGTCCTTGCACTGGCACATGCGCCAGATGTCGCCCTTCTCGACGTTCTGGCTCAGCAGCACCTCGCCCGTTTCCAGGTCGGTGATGTTGGCGATGCCGTCTTCGGTGATTTCAAACGTCTTGTCGTGCGAGCCGTACTCCTCGGCCTGCTGGGCCATCAGGCCCACGTTGGGCACCGTGCCCATGGTCTTGGGGTCGAACGCGCCGTGCCACTTGCAGAAGTTGATGATCTCCTGATAGATGCGGGCGAAGGTCGACTCGGGCATCACGGCCTTCACGTCCTTCAGGCGGCCGTCGGCACCGTACATCTTGCCGCCGCTGCGGATCATGGCGGGCATGGAGGCGTCCACGATGATGTCGTTGGGCGAGTGGAAGTTGGTGATGCCCTTGGCCGAGTCCACCATGGCCAGCTCGGGGCGGTGCTCGTGGCAGGCGTGCAGGTCGCGCTTGATCTCTTCCTGCTTGCTGGCGGGCAGCGTGGCGATCTTGGTGTACAGATCGACCATGCCGTTGTTGACGTTGACGCCCAGTTCGTCGAACAGCTTGCCGTGCTTCTCGAAGGCCTCGCGGTAGAAGATGCGCACGCAGTGGCCGAACACGATGGGGTGGCTCACCTTCATCATGGTGGCCTTCACGTGCAGCGAGAACATCACGCCGGTCTTGCGCGCGTCCTCGATCTCCTTTTCATAGAAGGCCAGCAGCGCCTTCTTGCTCATGAACATGGAGTCGACGACTTCGCGGTCCAGCAGCGAGACCTTTTGCTTCAGCACGATGGTCTTGCCGCTCTTGGTGATCAGCTCCATCTTCACGTCACGGGCGCGGTCCATCGTCATGGACTTTTCGCCGTGATAGAAGTCGCCGTCATGCATGTGCGACACGTGCGAGCGCGAGGCCTGGCTCCACTCGTCCATGCGGTGCGGGTTCTTGCGGGCGTATTCCTTGACGGCCTTGGGCGCGCGGCGGTCGGAGTTGCCTTCGCGCAGCACCGGGTTCACGGCCGAGCCGATGCACTTGTTGTAGCGGGCGCGGATGTCCTTCTCTTCGTCCGTCTCGGGCTTTTCGGGGAAGTTCGGGATCTTGTAGCCCTTGTCCTGCAGCTCCTTGATGGCGGCCTTCAATTGAGCCACGGAGGCGCTGATGTTGGGCAGCTTGATGATGTTGGCTTCGGGCTTCAGCGTCAGCTTGCCCAATGCGGCCAGGTTGTCGGGCACGCGCTGCTCTTCGCTCAGCAGCTCGGGGAACTGGCCCAGGATGCGGCCGGCCACGGAGATGTCGCTGGTGACCACGTCGATGCCGGCTTGAGCGGCAAAGCGCTGGACGACCGGCAGCAGCGAGGCGGTGGCCAGGCGGGGGGCTTCATCGGTCAGGGTGTAGACGATCTTGGGCGTTTCGGCGGTCATGAGAGTGTTCCGTTGAATGTCGAATCTCGGCAGCGTGTGGCGGCCTTGCGGCTGCGCGCAAGGTGTGAACTCTAGCAAGCCGGTTCGCTGCGGCGGTGAGTGAGCCTTCGCCGAGCCTGCAGACGGCCCGCTCCAACGCAAAAGCCCCGTGGGCCGTCAGGCCACGGGGCTCGGGGATCAGGCCTTCGTGGCCCGGTGTGGGGGTCAGGAGGCCAGCGGCTGGACGTCCAGGCCGCGGGCGGCTTCCATCGGCGTGATGTTCTGCGCCAGCTGACCCTTGGGGCCCTGCACCAGCTCGAACTGCACCTGGCTGCCTTGCTTCAGCGTCCGGAAACCTTCCATCTGGATCGCCGAAAAATGGGCGAAGACATCATCGCCGCCGGCATCCGGCTCGATGAATCCAAAGCCCTTGGCATCGTTGAACCACTTGACTTTGCCCAGCGCCATCGTTTTGTCTCCATTGTTGTGGCACCTCCCGGGGAGGCGGACAGGATTCTGGTAGCGCAAAAAAAAGCGTCAATTCGGGACCTTCCCGGCCGGGTTCACCCGAGGATGCTTGCAATTTGGGCGTCCGTCGCCAACTGCCCGCGGTCGGCGGGGGAATACCCCCGCTCGATAGAATCAACTCATGCCTGTGCACCCCGTTTCTCCACCGCGAAATCAGTCGGCTCCGCCCCCGCCCACGCCTCCTTTGAAGCCGGGCCGGGACGAGGGGGACGGGGCGGTCGTCGTCGAGCGCCAGACCCAGAAGACGGAGCCGCCGCGGCTCTACCAGGTCCTGCTGCTGAACGACGATTTCACGCCGATGGAGTTTGTTGTCATGGTTCTGCAGGAATTTTTCCGCCATGACCTCGATACGGCGACGCAGATCATGCTCAAAATCCACCATGAGGGTCGCGGGGTTTGCGGTGTGTTCACCAAGGACGTCGCCGCGACCAAGGTGGAGCTGGTACTGGCCGCCTCACGGCGCGCCGGCCACCCCCTGCAGTGCATTATGGAGGCCGCATGATTGCGCAAGAGCTTGAAGTCAGTTTGCACATGGCGTTCGTCGAAGCGCGCCAGCAGCGGCACGAATTCATCACCGTCGAGCACCTGCTGCTCGCGCTGCTCGACAACCCCAGCGCCGCGGAGGTGCTACGCGCCTGCGCCGCCAACCTCGATGACCTGCGCAAGAGCCTGACGCAGTTCATCAAGGAAAACACGCCCATGGTGGGCGGCAGCGACGAGGTGGACACCCAGCCCACGCTGGGCTTCCAGCGCGTCATCCAGCGCGCCATCATGCACGTGCAGAGCACGGGCAGCGGCAAGAAGGAGGTCACCGGCGCCAACGTGCTGGTGGCCATCTTCGGCGAGAAGGATTCGCACGCCGTCTACTACCTGCACCAGCAGGGCGTCACGCGGCTGGATGTCGTCAACTTCATCGCCCACGGCATCAAGAAGACCGACCCCGAGCCGCCCAAATCTCCCGAAGGCCAGAACCCTGGCAATCAAGAGAACGAGCGCGAGGAAGGCGAGGGCGGTGCCAGCAAGGCATCGCCGCTGGAGCAATACACGCAGAACCTGAACCAGCACGCCAAGGACGGGAAGATCGATCCGCTGATCGGCCGCGAGTCCGAGGTGGAGCGCGTGGTGCAGGTGCTGTGCCGGCGCCGCAAGAACAACCCGCTGCTGGTCGGTGAGGCCGGCGTGGGCAAGACGGCCATCGCCGAAGGCCTGGCCTGGCGCATCACCGAAGGCGAGGTGCCCGAGGTGCTGGCCGATGCCATCGTCTACTCGCTGGACATGGGCGCGCTGCTGGCGGGCACCAAGTACCGGGGCGACTTCGAGCAGCGCCTGAAGGCGGTTCTGAAGGCGCTGAAGGACCAGCCCAACGCCGTGCTGTTCATCGACGAGATCCACACGTTGATCGGCGCCGGCGCGGCGTCGGGCGGCACGCTGGACGCCAGCAACCTGCTGAAGCCGGCGCTGAGCTCCGGCGCGATGAAGTGCATCGGCGCGACGACGTTCACCGAGTACCGCGGCATCTTCGAGAAGGACGCCGCGCTGAGCCGCCGCTTCCAGAAGGTCGACGTCGCCGAGCCGTCGGTCGAGCAGACCATCGAGATCTTGAAGGGGCTGAAGAGCCGCTTTGAGGAGCACCATTCGGTGAAATACGCGCTGGGCGCGCTGCAGGCCGCGGCCGAACTGTCGGCCAAGTACATCAACGACCGCCACCTGCCAGACAAGGCCATCGACGTCATCGACGAGGCCGGCGCCGCGCAGCGCATCCTGCCCAAGAGCAAGCAGAAGAAGACCATCACGCGCACAGAGGTCGAAGACATCGTCGCGAAGATCGCGCGCATCCCGCCCGCGTCGGTCAACAGCGATGACCGCAGCAAGCTCAAGACGCTGGACCGCGACCTGAAGAGCGTCGTGTTCGGCCAAGACCCGGCCATCGACGCGCTGGCCGCCGCCATCAAGATGGCGCGTTCCGGCCTGGGCCGGCCCGACAAGCCCATCGGCAGCTTCCTGTTCAGCGGCCCCACGGGCGTCGGCAAGACCGAGGTCGCCAAGCAGCTGGCCTACATCCTGGGCATCGAGCTGCAGCGCTTCGACATGTCCGAATACATGGAGCGCCACGCGGTCAGCCGCCTGATCGGCGCGCCTCCGGGCTATGTGGGCTTCGACCAGGGCGGCCTGCTGACCGAGGCCGTCACGAAGAAGCCGCACGCGGTGCTGCTGCTGGACGAGATCGAGAAGGCCCACCCGGATGTCTTCAACGTGCTGCTGCAGGTCATGGACCACGGCACGCTGACCGACAACAACGGACGCAAGGCCGACTTCCGCAACGTCATCATCATCATGACGACCAACGCGGGCGCCGAGGCGCTGAACAAGTCCACCATCGGCTTCACGACCCAGCGCCAGCAGGGCGACGAGATGGCCGACATCAAGCGCCTGTTCACGCCGGAGTTCCGCAACCGGCTGGATGCCATCGTGTCCTTCCGCCCGCTGGACGAGGAAATCATCCTGCGCGTGGTCGACAAGTTCCTGCTGCAGCTGGAGAGCCAACTGGCCGAGAAGAAGGTCGAGGTCAGCTTCTCCGACGCGTTGCGCAAGCATCTCGCCAAGAAGGGCTTCGATCCGCTGATGGGCGCACGGCCGATGCAGCGCCTGATCCAGGACACCATCCGCCGCGCGCTGGCCGACGAGCTGCTGTTCGGCAAGCTGGTGGACGGCGGCCGCCTCAGCGTGGACGTGGACGACAAGGGCGAGACGGTGCTGGACATCCAGCCGCACCAGAAGCCGACCAAGGACGGCAAGCCCAAGGCGGAACCCGCCACGGCTTAGCCCACCCCCTACCGGCTTCGCCGGCCCCCTCAAGGGGGCGCCGTCAGTGGCCCGGCAAAGCCGGTTCCACGACGGCCGCTTGGGAAGGCACTACGTGCTCGGCGCCGGGTCTTGCTTGAAGAAGCCGGCCAGCAGTTCGTACATCGCCGGTTCCTCGGCGCGCATCGCGGCCGGGGCAACGAAGAAGGCCTCGACGGCGACGGCGAAGAACTCCTCGACGGCTTCGCCGCCGTAGGGGTCGATCAGCGTGTGCTCGCCGGCGTCGAGGCGCTGGCAGAACTTCTCCCACTCGGCATCGATGGTGGCGATCCAACGCTCGCGATCGCCGCTGTCCATCGGCGGCACGCCGTCGGCCAGGCCGTCGCGCATGTCGATGACGTGGGCGAACTCGTGCACCACCACGTTGAACACCTCGTCCGCGCCGAAATGCGCCGGATCGTGGCCGACGGCGATGGCGTTCCAGGCCAGCATCAGCGGGCCGCCTTCCATCGCCTCGCCGGCCAGCTCCTCGTCGTACTCGTGCACGACGCCGTTCTCGTCCTCGTAGCGCCGCTGCGCGACGACCTCGCCGGCGTGCATGACGATGCCGACGAAGCCGTCGTACCAGGACAGGCCCAGCCGCAGCACCGGCAGGCAGGCCTGGGCCGCGACGGCCACGGCCACCTCGTCGGTGACCTCGAAGCCGTCCACGCCGTGGAATTCCTTCGTGGACAGGAACAGGCTGCACAGCCGGCGCAGCTCGGCGAGGTCGTCCTCGCTGCGCTGGGCCAGGAAGGGGTAGCGCAGCAGCGTCAGCTGCCAGAGCGCGTCAGGAATCGCGTAGCGTTCGACGGCGCGCTGCTCGCGCCAGTTCTGGATGGCCTTGAGGATCACAGCGGCAGGCGTTGCAGGCCGGCGGCCGACAGGCGTATCACGTCGCCGCGCGGCGGCAGGGCGTCCAGGTCCCAGTCGGACAGCACGACGCGACGCATGCCGTCGCCCAGGTCGTGCTCGGCGGGGCGGTGCGTGTGGCCGTGGATCAGCGTCGCCGCACCGGCCTCGCGCAGCAGGCCGCGACAGGCCTCGGCGTCAAGGTCGGTGGCCATCAGTTGCGCCGCTTGCGAGGCACGGCTTTGCGCGCGCGCCTGGCGGCCGAAAGCCTGGCGTGCGTCCAATCGTTTGGACAGGAAATCGGCTTGCCAGGCCGTGGAGCGGCTGGTAGCGCGCCAGGCCTGGTAGTTCGCATCCGCCACGCACTGCGCATCGCCATGCGCGAGCAGCCAACGCCGGCCGAACGCGTCCAGCACGGTGGGGTCGGGCAGGGCGGTCATGCCGGCGTCCGCCAGCAGGTCGGCTCCGACGAGGAAGTCGCGGTTGCCGGCCATGAAGAACAGGTCGAGCCGCTGGCTGGCGTCGCGCAGCATCGCGACAACGCCGGCCTCGAAGGGCTCGTGGCGGGCATCGTCGCCCACCCAGACCTCGAAGATGTCGCCCAGCAGCAGCACGGCGTCGGCCGTGGTCTGGGCGAGGTGCTGTTCAAGCCGGGCCAGCGTGCCCGGCGTGTCCGGCCCCAGGTGCAGGTCGGACAGCAGGTCGACCTGCTGCCACCGCCCAGGGGCCGTCAGCGTGTGGATCAAACCTCGATGGCCTTCTCGATGACCACGGCCTCGACCGGCACGTCGTCATGGAAGCCGGAACGGCTGGTCTTGACCTTCTCGATCTTGTCGACGACGTCCTGGCCCTCGACGACCTTGCCGAACACGGCATAGCCCCAGCCCGACGGGCTCTCGGACTTGAAGTCCAGGAAGCCGTTGTTGGTCGTGTTGATGAAGAACTGCGCGGTGGCCGAGTGCGGAGCGTTGGTGCGCGCCATGGCCAGCGTGTAGTGGGCGTTCTTCAGGCCGTTGTTGGCCTCGTTCTGGATCGGGGCCTCGGTGGGCTTTTGCTTCATGCCCTGCTCGAAGCCGCCGCCCTGGATCATGAAGCCCTTGATGACGCGGTGGAACACCGTGCCGTCGTAGTGGCCGGCGCGCACGTACTGCAGGAAGTTGGCGACGGACAGCGGCGCTGCGGCGGCGTCCAGCTCGATGAGGATGTCGCCGTGGTTGGTGGTGAGTTTGACTTGGCTCATTTGGGTGTGGGCTCGATGAGAGCCTTGTTGATGACGATGGCTTTGACGGGCAGGTGCTGGTGCACGTCGTAGGGGGCAACCTCGGCCATGCGGATCTTGTCCACGACCTCCATGCCCTCGATGACTTGCCCGAACACGGCATAGCCGGTGGCCGGATTGTCGGGCTCGCCGTCCAGCGGCCGGTTGTCGGCGACGTTGATGAAGAACTGCGACGACGCCGAATGCGGATGGTTGGTGCGCGCCATCGCGATGCTGCCGCGCACATTGGTCAGGCCATTGTGCGATTCCAGCGGGATGGGCGCCTTGGTCGGGCGCGGGTGGGGCGACTTGGCAGGCCGGTCGTTCAGCTTGCGGTCGTAGCCGCCGCTCTGGATCATGAAGCCGTCGATGACGCGGTGGAACACGACGCCGTTGTAGTGTCCGGCCTTCACGTACTGGATGAAGTTGGCCACCGTCTTGGGCGCCTTTTCGGCGTCCAGCGCGATGCGGATGTCGCCTTCGGTGGTCTGCAGCTTGACCGTCTGGGCGGTGGCGCTGCCCAGCATCAGCAGGCCGGCGAGCAGGAGGGGGAGGGTCTTGGTCATGGTGGCGTTCAGCGGGTGCGCAGTTCGCGCGTCAGTGACAGCGTGCGGTTGATCTTGCCGGCCAGCGCCTCGCTGGGCGCGATGGCGGCCTTCTGTGCGCGCTGGTAGGCGCGCAGCGCCAGCCGCACCAGCACGTCGCCAAGGTTCTCTTGAGCCTGTGCATGTTCCGGCTGCAGGCGCAGCGCCTGCTCCAGCGCCGATTGGGCGGCATCGAGGTCGCCCGCGGCGGCGTGCAGCACGGCCAGGTTGTTGAAGGGGTCGGCCAGGTCGGGGAAGTCCTGGGTCAGCCGCGTGAAGATCGTCAGGGCCTTGGCGGTCTCGCCCAGTTCCATGCGCATGACGCCCAGTGCGAAGCGCAGCTGAAGGTCGTCCGGTGCACGGGTCAGGGCCTGCTCGACCAGTTCGACGGCTTGGGTCTTCTGGCCGGCCAGCCACAGGCGCTGCGCGCTGGCCAGATCGGTCGCGAAGGCAGGAGCAGCGGCCAGCGCCAACAGCAGCGCGAGGGAGGGGAGGATCAGGCGCATGAGGGTTGTAGCGGGGAGCGGCCTCGGGGGTGACCGCTATACTGAAATCATTCTATGAGCCCCGCCTGGCCGGTCCCGGTGCGGGGCTTCTTGTTGGTGGCGCTGCCCCACGTTTCTGCTTCACATGTCCCTGCGCGTCTACAACTCCCTCAGTCGCAATCTCGAAGACTTTCAGCCGCTCGTGCCTGGCCAGGTGCGCATGTATGTGTGCGGCATCACGGTCTACGACTTGTGCCACATGGGGCACCTGCGCATGAACATGGCGTTCGACGTCATTTACCGCTGGCTGCGCGCCAGCGGCCTGAGCGTCACCTATGTTCGCAACGTGACGGACATCGACGACAAGATCATCAAGCGCGCCGTCGAGCGTGGCATCACGATCCGCCAGCTCACCGAGGAGATGACGGCCGCGATGCATGAGGACTTCGCCGCCGTGGGCCTGCTGCGCCCCGATCACGAGCCGCGCGCGACCGAGTACGTGCCGCAGATGCTGTCGCTGATCGAGCGCCTGGAAGAACGCGGCCTGGCCTATCGCGCCGAAGGCGGCGACGTGAACTACGCGGTGCGCAAGTTCGACGGCTACGGCAAGTTGAGTGGCAAAAGCGTCGACGACCTGCGCGCCGGCGAGCGCGTGGCCGTGGACGACGGCAAGCTGGACCCGCTGGACTTCGTGCTATGGAAGGCCGCCAAGGCCGAGGAACCCGCCGATGCCAAGTGGGCCGCGCCGTTCGGCGAAGGCCGCCCGGGCTGGCACATCGAGTGCTCGGCGATGAGCTGTGCGCTGCTGGGCGAGAGCTTCGACATCCACGGCGGCGGTGCCGACCTGCAGTTCCCGCACCACGAGAACGAGATCGCGCAGAGCCAGGGTGCCGGCTACGACTTCGCGACCTACTGGCTGCACAACGGCTTCCTGAATGTTGACGGCGAGAAGATGTCCAAGAGCCTGGGCAACTTCTTCACCATCCGCGACGTGCTGCAGAAGTTCGACGGCGAGACGCTGCGCTTCTTCATGCTGCGCACGCACTACCGCCGGCCGTTCAATTTCAGCGACTCGCACCTGGAAGACGCGCGCACCGCGCTGACGCGCCTCTACACCGCGCTGGATGCCGTGCCGCCCGCCGACGTCGCCATCGACTGGACCGAGCCCAGCGCCGCCGCCTTCAAGACAGCGATGGATGAGGACTTCGGTACGCCGGGCGCCGTGGCCGTGCTGTTCGACCTGGTCAACGAGGTCAACCGCGACCGCTCGCCGCAACGGGCCGGCTTGCTGAAGGCGCTCGCTGGCGTGCTGGGCATCCTGCAGCAGGCCCCGCGTGCCTACTTGCAAGGCGGCTCCGGCGGTGATGAGTCGGCCTGGATCGAAGAACGCATTGCCGCCCGCGCGGCCGCCAAGGCGGCCAAGGACTTTGCCGGCGCCGACGCGATCCGTGCCGAACTGTCGGCCAAGGGCATCACGCTGAAGGACGGTGCCGGCGGCACGACCTGGGTGAAGAGCTGATGGCTCCTGCCGACGTGATCCCTCCCTACTGGGACGAGGCCTGCAAGCATCTGGTCAAGCGCGACCGGGTCATGAAGAAGCTCATCCCGCAGTTCGGCGAGGCCCGACTTCAAAGCCGCGGCGACGCGTTCGCGACGCTGGCGCGGTCCATCGTGGGCCAGCAGATTTCCGTGAAGGCGGCGCAGTCCGTCTGGGGGCGCTGGGTCGAGCTGATGCCCAAGCTGCAGCCGGCGGCCGTTCTGGCGCTGGCCGTGGACGAGCAACGGGCGGCCGGCCTGTCGGCGCGCAAGGTCGAGTACCTGCGCGACCTGGCCGAACATTTCGACTCCGGGCGGGTGCATGTGCGCCAATGGGCGCAGATGGACGACGAAGCCATCATTGAAGAACTGGTCGCGATCCGCGGCATCGGTCGCTGGACGGCCGAGATGTTCTTGATTTTTCACCTGATGCGCCCCAACGTGATGCCCCTGGACGACGTGGGCCTGTTGAAGGGCATCAGCCTGAACTATTTCTCCGGCGAGCCGGTGTCCCGGGCCGAAGCGCGCGAAGTCGGCGACGCCTGGGCCCCCTACCGTTCGGTAGCCGTTTGGTACATTTGGCGCAGCCTCGACCCACTCCCCGTGGACTACTGATGAGCAAAAAACACTTCCTGGAGTTCGAGCAGCCCATTGCCGAACTCGAGACCAAGATCGAAGAGCTGCGCTACGTGCAGAGCGAGTCGGCCGTCGACATCTCCGAGGAGATCGACCGTCTCTCCAAGAAAAGCCAGCAGCTGACCAAGGAGGTCTACTCCAACGTCGCGCCCTGGCAGGTCTACCAGATCGCCCGCCATCCGCAGCGCCCGCAGACGCTGGACTACTGCTCGGAAGTCTTCACCGAGTTCCAGGAACTGCACGGTGACCGCCACTTCGCGGACGACGCCGCCATCGTCGGCGGCATTGCGCGCTTCAACGGCCAGGCCTGCATGGTCATCGGCCACCAGCGCGGCGGTGACGCCAAGGAGCGCACGCTGCGCAACTTCGGCATGCCTCGCCCCGAGGGCTACCGCAAGGCGCTGCGCCTGATGAAGTTGGCCGAGAAGTTCGGCCTGCCGGTGTTCACCTTCATCGACACCATGGGGGCCTACCCTGGCATCGGTGCCGAAGAGCGCGGCCAGTCCGAGGCCATCGGCCGCAACATCCTCGAGATGGCGCAGCTGGAGGTGCCGATCATCGCGACGGTCATCGGCGAAGGCGGCTCCGGTGGCGCGCTGGCCATCGGCGTGGCCGACCAGGTGCTGATGCTGCAGTTCGCCGCCTATTCCGTCATCTCCCCCGAAGGCTGCGCGTCCATCCTGTGGAAGAGCAGCGAGCGCGCGTCCGACGCCGCCGAGGCGCTGGGCATCACGGCGCATCGCCTGAAGGCGCTGAACCTGATCGACAAGATCGTCAGCGAGCCGGTCGGTGGCGCGCATCGCGACCCCAAGCAGATGGCGTCCAACCTCAAGCGCGCGCTGTCGGACTCGCTGCGCCAGGTCAGCGACCTGAAGACCCGCGAGCTGCTGGACCGCCGCTACGAGCGCGTCCAGGCCTATGGCCGATTCGGCGACACCAAGAACCGCTGATACCGTAGCTGTCGCCTTCAGCGGCGGCCTCGATTCGACCGCGCTGCTGCATGCCACCATCCGCGCGGCGGTGGATGAGCAGCGGGTTCTTGCCTTTCATGTGCACCATGGCCTGCTCCCCGAGGCCGATGGCTGGGCCGCGCATTGCGAAGCCGTCGCGCAGGAGCTGGGCGCGGGTTTCGCATGCACCCGGCTGGACGGTGCGCCGGGGCGCGGCGACAGCGTCGAAGCCTGGGCCCGCGACGGGCGGCATCGTGCACTGCACGACATGACGCTGGCGGCCGGTGCCGACCTGCTGCTGCTGGCCCACCATAGACAAGACCAGGCCGAGACCTTCCTGCTGCAGGCCATGCGCGGTGCCGGCAGTGCCGGGCTGGCCGCGATGCCGCGTGCGCAATGGCGCGACGGCATCTGCTGGGCACGTCCCTGGCTGGACCAGCCGCGTGCGTTGATCCACGCCTATGCGCTGCAGCATGGGCTGCGCTGGATCGAGGATCCGAGCAATGGCGATGCCCGCTATGCCCGCAATCGCCTGCGCCAATCACTGTGGCCGGCTTTCCCGGCGGCGGAGGCGGGGCTGGCCCAGGCGGCGCGATGGGCGCAGCAGGCGCATGACCTGGCGACGGAAGTGGCGGCCGAAGATCTCGCCGGCATCGCAACACCGGAGCGCCTGGACCTGACCCGGCTGGCTTCGCTGTCGCCGGCCCGTGCCCGCAATGCGCTGCGCGCCTGGCTGGCCGGCCACATGCAGGCGCCCGCCAGCCTCGTGGAGCGATTGCTGAGCGAATGGCGGCCGGGTCTGACGGCGTCGTGGCCGGCGCCGGGCGGCGAGGTGCATGCTTATCGCGATGGCCTGTTCTGGGCGGCTGCCAGCCCGCAGCCGTCGCAGGCTGAGGTCGTCGACCTCGCCCGGCCGGGCCTGCACTTCCAGCCCCGATGGGGCGGTGCCTGGCTGGTGGAGGCCGCCAACCCAGGAATTGCTGCTCAGCGCCTGACAAGGTTGACTCAACGCGGCCGCAGAGGCGGCGAGCAGTTCCAGCGCGCGTTCGGCACGGTGGCGCGCAGCCTGAAGAAGGCGTGTCAGGAGGCCGGGCTGCCACCTTGGCGGCGCAGCGGCCCGCTGCTGTTCGACGCCGCCGGCCAACTGGTCGCCGTCGCCGGGCTGGGCATGGATGCCCGTGCCTTCGCCGATCAAGATGAGCCAGGCCTGTCTGTACGCTGGCTGGAGGACTCAGCCTTGCTTCAGAGCGAAGGCGCGGCGCCTAAGCCCGCATAAAATCAGGGGTTTGCGAGCATGCCGTCCCGGCGGCTCCGTCTTCAGCCTTCGCTCAATCTCATGGCTCTGATCGTCCACAAGTACGGCGGCACCTCGATGGGTTCCACCGATCGCATCCGCAACGTCGCCAAGCGCGTCGCCAAATGGGTGCGCGCCGGCCACCAACTGGTGGTCGTGCCCTCGGCGATGAGCGGCGAGACCAACCGCCTGCTGGGCCTGGCCAAGGAACTGTCTCCCGCCACGTCGTCGCCCGAGGTCATGCGCGAGCTGGACATGATCGCGGCGACCGGTGAGCAGGTGTCGGTGGGCCTGCTGGCCATCGCGCTGCAGGCCGAAGGCGTGCCCTCGGTCAGCTACACGGGCTGGCAGGTGCCGGTCGCGACCGACTCTTCCTACACCAAGGCCCGCATCGAGAGCATCGATGACAAGCGTGTGCGCGAGGACCTCGCCGCCGGCAAGGTCGTCGTGGTGGCGGGCTTCCAGGGCATCGACGCCGACAACAACATCACGACGCTGGGCCGTGGCGGCTCCGACACCTCGGCCGTCGCCATCGCCGCCGCGATGAAGGCCGACGAGTGCCTGATCTACACCGACGTGGACGGCGTCTACACGACGGACCCGCGCGTGGTGCCCGAGGCGCGCCGCCTCAGCTCCATCACCTTCGAGGAAATGCTGGAGATGGCGTCGCTTGGCTCCAAGATCCTGCAGATCCGCTCGGTGGAGTTCGCCGGCAAGTACCGCGTGCCGCTGCGCGTGCTGTCCAGCTTCACCGCCTGGGACATCGACATCAATGAAGAAGCCGCTTCCGGCACGCTGATCACTTTCGAAGAGGACGAGAACATGGAACAAGCCGTCGTTTCGGGCATTGCCTTCAACCGTGACGAGGCCAAGGTGACGCTGCTGGGCGTGCCCGACAAGCCCGGCATCGCCTTCCAGATCCTGGGCCCGGTGGCCGAGGCCAACATCGACATCGACGTCATCATCCAGAACGTCTCCCACGACGGGAAGACCGACTTCTCGTTCACCGTGCACCGCAACGACTACCAGCGCACGATGGACCTGCTGAAGAACACCGTGGGCCCGGCGACCAACGCCAGCCAGGTGCTGGGCGACCCCAAGATCTGCAAGGTCTCCATCGTCGGCATCGGCATGCGCTCGCACGTGGGCGTGGCCAGCAAGATGTTCCGCGCGCTGTCGGAAGAGGGCATCAACATCCAGATGATCTCCACCAGCGAGATCAAGACCAGCGTCGTCATCGACGAGAAGTACATGGAACTGGCCGTGCGCGCGCTGCACAAGGCCTTCGACCTGGATCAGGAAGCCGCCTGAGCTTTCTTTTCCGGAGAGCCCGCGCAGTTGGTATAGAATGCGCGGCTGTGCTGGAGTCGTGACCGAGTGGCCGAAGGTGCTCCCCTGCTAAGGGAGTATGTGGGCAAAACCTGCATCGAGGGTTCGAATCCCTCCGACTCCGCCAGCACACTCCCTCCCCAAGGTGCACTGAGGTGCAATTGAGGTGCAGGGTTCGGGTGCTGCAAGTCATTGAATTGACTGACTTTTCTCCCTGAAACACACTCCCCAAGGTGCACCGAACGTGCATCACCGTGCGCCAAGCACGCGCCAACTTCTGGCGGACTGGCTGGCGGACAGAAGGGGAAACGGGGAATGGCTACCACCTCCCGCCGGACGGCGGCAAGGCTTCACCTGCTGACTGCCAAGCAGGTTCAACACGCGCCGGAAGGCGATCTCTCTGACGGCGGCGGTCTGCTGCTGCGGGTGCGCGGGTCCTCCGCGTCCTGGGTGTTCCGATTCACTGCGCCGAGTGGCAAGCGCCGCGAGATGGGCCTCGGCGTCTGCCATCGGGGTAGCCCTGGACAGGCCGGTGACAGCCTCACAGGCGCCCGCGATGCGGCCCACAAGGGGCGCGAGCTGCTCCGCAGCGGCATCGACCCGCTGAAGCAGAAGGAAGACGCCCGCCAGGCCGAGCGTGAGGCCGAGCTGGCCCGCAAGGCTGACAAGGCGCGCGACCGGCGGACGCTGGCCCGCTGCGCCCGCGACTACCACGAGCGGGCTATCGAGCCCCGTCTCAGCTCCAAGCACTCGGCGCAGTGGATCGCGAGCCTGGAGAACCATGTCCCGGCCGCGCTATGGCACAAGCCCATTGCCGACGTCACCGCCCCCGAACTGCTGGCCGCCCTGGCCGAGGTCAAGCCTCATGAGCGCGCCCGGAATCTGCCGGCCGAGCGAGTGCACGAGACGCTGACGCGGATCCGCCAGCGCCTCGACGCGGTGTTTGAGGACGCGATCTTCCACCGCTACTGCGACGGCAACCCGGCCGCCGCCATCCGGCGCAAGCTGCGCGAGGCGATGCCGCGCCAAAAGCCGGGCCAGTTCGCAGCGCTGCCATTCCAAGATGCCCCTGCCTTCCTCGCCCAGTTGCGCGATGCACAGGGCACTGCTGCGCGCTGCCTGGAGTTTGCGGTGTTGTGTGCCGCGCGCACCTCCGAAGCTCTGCTTGCGACCTGGTCCGAGTTCGACCTCGAGGCGGGCGTCTGGACGGTCCCGGCCGAGCGCATGAAGGGTGAGGAGGAGCACGTCGTGTTCCTGTCGGAGCGCGCCATTGCGATCCTGCAAGGCCAGGCCGGCCTGCACGCCTCTCTGGTGTTCCCTTCGACGGTGCTGGAGGACAAGCCGATGAGCAACATGGCCATGCTGGCGGTGCTCGACCGGCTGCAGATGCGCGGCTGCACGACCGTGCACGGGCTGTGCCGCTCGACTTTCAGCACCTGGGCAAACGAGACCGCGGCGGCACGGCCAGACGTCATCGAGGCGTGCCTCGCCCACAAGGAGCAGGACAAGGTGAGGGCGGCCTACAACCGGGCCCAGTTCAACTTGGAGCGGCGCGCGCTACTGGCCGCGTGGGCTGCGTATCTGGAGCGGCCGGCGGCCCAGGTGTTGACGTTCGAGCGCGCTGCCTAGACGAATATACGGCTACAAAAATTCCTTGCAATCGGAAAATAAGCGGCTACGATAATGTCCATGGACAAGAAGCAGCCGGCACAGAAAACCCGCGGACGCCCCGCCATCCAGGCAGGGCAAGACACGGTGCCGATCACGATCCGCATGACGGCGCAGCAACGCGACAAGCTGCAGCGCCTGGGCGGTGCACAGTGGGTCCGTTCGAAGATCGACAAGGCCCGCGACCCGGAGGCAAAAGCATGAGCACCCGTCGCAGCACTCGCAGCCTCATCTTCCCGGCCGTCTGGTTGGGTTGCGCCCCCGGCCTCGTTGCCATGAGCGTGCTGTTCAAGCTCGGTATGCCCGCTGGCCTTGCCGCCCTGTGCGGCCTGCCGGCAGGCATCGCGGCCGCGATGTTGCTGCTGAAGAAGATCTGACCCCTGGCGCTAGGTACCGGCTGGCCAAGACGATGGATCGCGTGAAGGACCCGCAATGAGCTACTTCGAGTTCCTGGACAAGTGGATGATGCTGTCGGCCTTCGCCAAGGCGCTGGCCTGCATCGTTCCCGCGTTCGTGATCGTCCGGCTGGCGACCGGTGCAAAGCCGGCGGACGTCGCTCGCCATGTCGGCATTGCGCTGTTGACCGTCGGCGTGCCAGCGCTGCTCTTCGCGATCCTCGGTTCTGGCATCTACCTTGGCCAGCACCTCGGTTTCGGCAAGGCGTGGGGCGTGCTTGTCGGCCTGGTCGCCATGCTGGGCACGCCGCTGCTGATCGCGCGCATCGGACATCGCCCGCGCCGCGTCGCGCATTGAATCCGGCGCCTCAGCGGTCCTGAGGCAAAGCGGCCGAGCGCAGGGGGTAGGAGCCCTGTGCCCGACCTGACCACAACGCACACACCGTGAAAGGACCGTGCACCATGGCTACCCAGACTGTACCCACCGCGCCCCTGGCCGGCGCCGAAGCTTGCCGCGTCATGCTGGCGAGCCTTGCTGCGCTCCAGCGCGTCAAGGTTGAGCCCAATCCGAGCGTCGTAGACGGGCAGGACGACGGCAACCGCTACGACTACTGCGGCGCAGACCGCGCCATCGCCTCAGCCCTCGACAGCTTTGGCAACAACGTCGGCTTTCGACACGCCCTTTCGCACTACCTGCTTTCCATCATGATGGACGGCATCGTGCCTGACCCTTCAGCGCTGCGAGCCGATGCGATGCTCACCGACAACGGGTATCGCCCCCGCGGCGCTCTGCCGGATGCGCCGGGGCGGGCCGATGGTGCACTCAGCTTGGATGATGAGCAGGTTGGCGCGGGCTTATCTGCCACCTGGGAAATTGAGGCTCTTTGCGAGAGCGGTCGCGACATGGCGGCCCGCTTGGGCGCGATGGACGACGCGGCGGCGATGCGCACCGAACTGAAGTTGCGCGGCCTGTTCGTGCGCATCGAGCAGCTGAGCATGGCCCTGATGTCCCTGCTCGACGAGGACATCGACACCGCGCACTTGCAGCGCAAGGTGTTTGGTCGCGAGCTGGCGAAGGAGGTGGCCCATGCCTGACCTCATCGATCAAGCCAGCGCGGTGACCGCGATCCACAACGCCATCCGCGTCACCGGGCCCGATGCCGTCGTTTTCAACCCTGCTGCGAGCCCGGTCGACCTGCTCGCTTATGCGCAGGGACAGATGACTATCCTGAGCGAGATGCTGCTGGCGCTGCAGGACGCCGACGAAACGGCCCTGCCATACGCACTTCGTTCCGTGCTCGAACTTGCTACGGCCGCGGTCGAGCTTGCTGCTTCGCGGCTGCTGAAGGAGGCTCGTCATGGCTAGCCCAGCCTTGCGGCTCGTCGGCGGCCGGGACTTCAGGCCTTGCCAAAGGCCACAGCAGGTGCTCCCCGGCGCAACGAAAGCGGGTGGGTGGCCGTTCACGCCAGAGCTCCTGGCCGCATTGCAGAACGCTGATCCCAAGACACTGAAGCGCGCGCAGACCGCGGTGATGATCGCGCTGGATTGGGACATGGCCCCAACGGAGCCGCTATGAGCGCCGCCCCAATGCTCCGCCGCCCAATCATGGGTGGCGTCTTCGGTCAGGGCGAGTTCGAACTGGCCACGCAGCCGACCATCACCAACGGTCTACACGCTGTTCGATTCCTGGTGATCCAGCCACGCGCCGGCCGCGTCCTGGCCATTGCCGAGTCGAAGACCGAAGCACTGGCTGGCGCTCGGCGCGTGCTGCGCGCAACTGGCGCCGCGAACGACGAGGAACCGCGGTGGGTGCAGCCCCGCCTGTGGTCGGATGCCGAGCTGTCGGTCGTGTCGGAGCCGCCACCCCGGCCGGTGTCGCGGCGCCGGCGCGAGGTGTTCACGCGCTCGGGCGGCTGCTGCAAGTACTGCGGAACACCGCTGCAGCTTGACGGCGCCTGGCACGTTGAACACCAGCTGCCGCGCGCGCTGGGCGGCACGGACGAGGCGCTGAACCTGGTAGCGGCTTGTGAGCGTTGCAACTTGCAGAAGGGCACGATGACGGCGCTTCAGTTCGTGGCCGCGGGCGGAAGATGACGCGCCGCAAGCCCCCCGCGGACCGCGTGGACGCACTTGCGCGCGAGTGCGCTGGCCTGCTGTCGTGGCTGAAAGGGCCTGGCGTGGCGGCAGCTCCGGAGCTGTTCGCTGCCCGGGCTTCGGCCTATGCCGCGCTGGTCGAGGCTGTTGGCTACCTAGCGAAAGGCCCGGAACTGCTCGACGCATACGGTGCGCTGCTGCCGCAGCCTGCCGGCTTACCCGCGCCAGTGGACAGACCCGCCGCCAGCTTCACGCCTGATGAAATCGCGCTGCTCGACGAGCCCGTGCTGACTGCACAAGGATGGATCGTTCCCGGACCGTTGGCCCTGCACGTTGATCAGGTTAAGCGGTCCCTGCTGGAGCAGCAGAAGCCCTCCACAGACCGTGACGCGCTAGTCCAGATCCTGACGAACCGAGCAACGGCCCGTGGTGAATCGCAGTGGCGCGCGCTGGGCGAGCTGTCCAGGCTGCAAACCCGTTTGAGCCGCGAGCGCACTGCCGCGCGAATTACAAGAGGCGGCGCTAAGGTGCCACCCGAAACGCCACCCGAGTAATTGCAGGCAACCGACATTGCGTGAGCCGAAAGGAGCACGCAATGCACGCAGAAACGCAGTTCGACAGAAACGGCAGCGGCCAAAGCCTCAAGGCCGTTGCGACCCCGGCGGCGATGCCGCCTCAGTCCCCCTCCCATTCCGCCCCCAAGCCGCGGCGCCTGCTCAACTTCGCCGAGTTGCAGGCGAAGCTGAATGTTTCCGAGCGGACGCTCCGCTACCTGGTGCACGAGAGCTGGATGCCCCGCCCGCTGGAGCTGGGGCCGCGCGCCCTGCGCTGGGTTGAGGCGGAGATCGACGAAGCCCTGGATGCGCGCGCGCCCCGCCGTGCTGAACCGGCCCCGGAACCGGCAAGCCTGCTCCGAAGCCGTATCGAGCGCATGAAGCGCGGCGCGGGGTGCGCAGCATGAGCGGCGGGCCTTCCGACATCGCCGCCCGTTGGAACCGCGGCGACACCATTGGGTCGTTCACGTCCGAAGAGCGCCAGCGCCTGCGCGAGGACATGCGCGCTCAGATGGACGGCCTGGCCCCGAAGAGTCCCGACCGTGCGCGCTTTGCAACCGACCTGCGCCAGCTGTACGAAGTCGACTTCCCGGAGACCGGCGAATGAGCGCCGTCGACTCCAAGATGCTGGCCACCCTGACCGCGCGCTGTGCACTGCTCGGCGCCACTCTGCACGCGCTGCCCGACGACGGCGGTCGCGCCGAGTTCATCGTCTCGCGCTGGGCGCTGACGAAGGGCTTTTCGACGCTGGCCGAGGTCGAGGCCTGGCTCGCGCGCTTCGAGGGTGGCAAGTAATGAGCGTGACGGTGATGGCCCAGGTCTGGCGCGGCTCGCGCCACGCAGGCACTGAGCTGTTGATGCTGCTCGCTCTGGCGGACTTCTCCGACGATGACGGCAACAGCTATCCCGCGGTGTCGACGCTCGCCCGGAAGTGCCGGATGCAGCCGCGCAATGCGAACTACATCCTCAAGGCGCTGCAGGCCAGCGGCGAGCTGCAGGTGCGTCCGAACGAGGGGCCACACGGCACGAACCGATACCGAATCGTCCTGAAGGCCCTGCAATCCGGTGCAGGGGTGCAAAGCCTTGCAGGGGTGCAACCCATTGCGCCCACCCCTGCAATGGAGTGCGCGAAACCCCTGCAACGCACTGCAGACAAACCATCAATGAACCATCAGGAACCGTCAAAGGCTGCGCGCAAGCGCGCCGCCACCTTCGACGCAAGCGCAATCCAGTTGCCCGAATGGCTGCCCCGTTCCGTCTGGGCCGAGTGGGTCGCAGACCGTCGCGAGCGCCGGAAGCCCATAAGCTCGCGCGCCGCCGGCCAGCAGCTCAAGCGCCTGGCTGAGTACCGCGACCAGGGCCACGACGTGGCGCGGGTCATTGAGCACTCAATCGCGAACGGCTACCAAGGGCTGTTTCCCCCGAAGGAAGACGCGCGCAAGGTTGGCCGGGTCTCGCCTGCCCTCGCGGCCGATGACCTGTTCACCGGGAACCAGACATGAACTACCTCCCGAGTATTCCCATCGATGACCTGCCATGGTCGTGCGAGGCCGAGCAGAGCGTCCTTGGCGCGCTGCTCATTGACAACGACGCATACAACGTCGTGCGCCTGCTGCTGCGGGAAGAGAGCTTCTGGCATCCACCGCATCGCCAGGTCTTCGGAGCCATGCAGCAACTCCTTCGCGCGGGGAAGCCGGCCGACGTGGTGACCGTCTTCGATGCCCTCGGCGCCGAGCGCGCCGAACTCGTCGGCGGCCTCAAGTACCTTAACGAGCTGGCGCTGTGCGTGCCCTCGGCGCGGAACGTCAGCCAGTACGCCCAGATCGTCGGCGACAAGGCGTTGCGCCGCGAGATTCTGGGCGCTGTGGATGGCGCGCTTGGCGTCGTTCAAGATTCGGTGTCTGCTGACGAGGCGCTTGATCGCGTGCAGACGCTCCTGTCCCGCATCAAGCGCGTGAATCCTGGCGCCGACCCGCGCACCATCGGCGAGCTGATGGCTGCCCGCGTGGCGCACTGGGAGAGGCTCGAGGCCGGCGACGAGGCCCCCGGCATTTCCACGGGTCTAGCACCACTCGACGAGGCCCTCGACGGCGGTCTCAAGCCCGGCAAGGTCATCGTGCTGGCCGCCCGCCCGAGTGTCGGGAAAACCTCGCTCGCGACGCAGATCTTGCTGCACATCGGCGCACAGGGGAAGCGCGGGCTGATGTGCAGCCAGGAGATGACTGCGGGCGAGCTGATGGACCGCGCCGCCTCGCACCTGGGCGCAATTCGCATGGATCACCTAGCTGCCGGGCGCCTAGCGCCAGACGACTGGGCACGCGTGGCTGAGCTGGCTGACCGCACGGCCAGCATGCCGGTCTATATCGACGATCAACCGGCACTGAGCCTGCTCGACATCCGGGCGAAGGCGCGGCATGTCCAGCGGCAAGGCGGCCTCGGTCTGCTGGTCGTCGACTACCTGCAGCTGTGCAGCAGCGCGGCCGGCACCGACAAGCGGCATCACCAGATCGAGCAGATCAGCCGCGGCATCAAGGCACTTGCTAAGGAACTTGGGGTCTGCGTGCTCCTGCTGTCCCAGCTCAACCGCTCCAGCGAAGGCGGCGAGCCTGAGCTACAGCACCTGAAGGAATCGGGTTCCATCGAGGAGGACGCCGACGTCGCAATCCTGCTGCACCCGATGGGCCATGAGCCTGACGGGTCAATGCTGGTGCTGGCCAAAGTCGCGAAGAACCGCGGCGGCCGGCGTGGCCGGCTCGCACTTTCCTTTGATGGACGCACCCAGCGATGGGAGCCGAGTGTCGGCAACGTCAGCCGGCGTGGGGCCGTCGCATGAGCGCTCGAGCCGCATCCCTGACTGGGACCTGGGCCGTCGGTCGATACACGGCGACGCTCACCGCAGGCCCGAACGACGACGGCATGGTCACCGCGGTGTGCGAGTGGCTGCCCCACATGCCAAGGACCCTCACCCCACGCGAGAAGGAGGACTACCAGAGCGGCCTCGCCGCGTTCGCTACAGAACTGGGCCAGATGGCCCGCCAACCCAACCCATCGAGCACACCATGACCACGCACATCGCACAGCAGATTTCGAAGGCCTTCCAGGCCACTCCCGCTTGGACACAGGACACGCCGGGCGACGCGGCCAGCGGCACCGCCGCGGCGGCCTGGTCGCCCGTGACGGCGGAGCTGGCCCGGCTTGCGCCCGCGACAGCGCCTCGCGCCGACCGCCTGGCCGCCTACACGCAGCTGGTGGCCGAGTTGCGGCGCGCTCGCGACCAGGTCACGACCAGCAAGAAGCTGGGCCCGGCAGAGCGTATCGCGTTCGGCAACTGGGTTCAGCTGCTGCTGAACACCTACGAGACGCTGCTCGCCAACACCTGACCTTCAACCAACAGGAGCCCCCATGTCCCTCAAGCCTTCCACGCGTGTCTACGACGAGTTCATCGGTGACACCTTCGCTGTGCCCACCGGCCGACTCATTGGCGCCGAGCTGCGCGTCGTGCCCTTCTCGCTGGCCAGCGGGTCGCAACATACGGACGACAGCCTGCAGCTGTTGATCGAAGTGCGCAGCAGGCCTGGTGCCGACTTCGAGGTCGCGGCCGAGTCGCCGCTGTTGTCCCAGTACCAAGAGGTCAGTGCCGAGGTGATGCTCCCTCTCCGCGAGGCTCCGGGGCCTGACGCGGATGGCCAAACACCGGCGGTTGCGACCGAGGCTCAGCCGGTCGCCCGCTTCCGCCTGATTCACGCCGGCCGGCAAGTGCCGCGCTACGACATCCGGCTCATCGGCCTATGACAGGGGGCACCGTGCTTGACGCCGTGCAACGTCGTGCGCTTGCCAAGGTGCAGAAGTGCCTGAATCTGGCCGCTGACGCCCGGGGCGACGCCACCACGCGCGAGACGGCCTGGCGGCAGGCCCAGGTGCTCATCGAGAAGCACGGGCTGCAGCTGGAGCGGCTCGAGGCCGCGCCCCCCGCTGCACCGGCCGGACCGCCGCCTACGTCGTCACCGTTGTGGGCCGGCTACTGGGCCGCCCGGACTACGGCCGAGGCGCTGGCCGCGGGCGTTCGTTCGCCGGTCCTGTGCCGTAACGGCTGGTGCGTTCCTGGATGACCGCTCGATGCATGAGATTGACGACCCGAAAGGAGCCCAAGTGCCTGACGCACAAGGCGATTCCAAGAAACCCCCCCGCCGCAGGCCGCTGGACACCCTTGAACGAGTCCGGCGCGAGATGACGGTGACCTATTGGGAGCATCGTGAGGGCCGCATCGGCCTGGACGATGCCAAGGGCCGTGTGCACATCCTCGGGAAGATCAGTGAGGTGCTGAAGGCCGAGCACGGCAGCGACGACGAGATTGCAGGACTGCTCAAGCAGGTCCGCGAGAAACTGAAAGGCGACCGATGAAGACGAGAACCAGGAAGCTTCTGGCTGAGCTGCATGACCTGCTGGATGGGCCTGACGACGACGAGATGAAGCGCGAGGTGTTCGCGTTCGAACTTGTCGCCGCAGCACTGCTCATGGTCAGCAGTGGCAAAGCCGCTCGGCAAGACGTGGAGGGCGCGGCTTCCGAGTTCGTTGAACGCCTTCGGGCGTTCCCGCGAGAGCAATGGTCGGCATTGTTCGATCAGGCCCGTACAGCGGCATGTTGCACGACGGCGAACCCTCGCCGCGAGGTGCTGGAGCAGCTGATCACGGCGGTACAGGCGGCGGGATCCTAAGTTCGGTATCCTCGGCCGATGATCTCAAACGCTTCGGTTGAAGACTTCAAGGACATCTGCGGCGCGCTGCGTCGACGCGCCGCGGAAACCACCCATAAGGTGTGCTTGAACGAGAAACAAAACGCTGCTGCGCGCGGCATGCTGAGCTCAAGCACTGCAGTTCATGCGGTTGACCGTGCAGCAGCGGAAACGTTCTTCAGTTTTGCTGGCGAGTCATTTGAAGCCTTGAAGGCCATGAATGACGCAGAGCCGACCGATGACGGTGGCGCTCGACGGGACCAGCTTCGGGCCCTACTCGAAGCGCAGATTGCTGAACTTGCCTCGGCGGTGATAGGCGCCAGGAACCAGCACCGGCGGACCTCTGGGCTGCAAAACCAGTCGCTTATCGAGGACCGCTTTCACGAAGTGGTGGAGCGTGCCGTTGCCGAGTTCAAGGGGCGGATCGGTCTAGCAGCTACCGCGCGCGGCAATCGGCCAACTCCTAGCCCTGCCGTGATTCACAGTCCGACATTCCATGGAAGCGTCGCGAACTATCAGGCAGGCGACCACAACACTGCGACGGTCATGCAATCGGGCACTCAGGTGTCCGCAGCCGAAGCGAAGGCGGCGCTTGATCTGCTGATTCAGGCGTTGGGGCAGGCGAGTCATATAGCGCCCTCCCAGCGCTCAGAGGTGATCGAAGTCCTAGAGCAAGTCAAAGTCGAGGCAGACAAAGAGCGCCCGAATCGCCGATCCGTGGGAGGCCTTGTTGGCGGGGTGCGTGATGTTCTCGAAGGCTTGCAAGCTGCGCCAGGGGCATGGGACACGGTACGAACATGGTGCGACTTCATCGCAACCAGCGTGACCTAGTCGGGCCCCATCACAAGACTCTGCCCACCCGTGGTCGGGCCGCTCAGCCTCATCGAACTGTTTGTCCGGGAGAGCATGACCTCCTCGATGGTGCAAACCTAGGCAACGGCGCCGGACCGTCGTTGAAGGGCGTGCCCTAGACATTCGCGACCTACCGTTAGGGAGAATGATTTACTCAAGGGGGAACAAATGGACGTGAACGATGTGCCTAACGATCAGAGAACCCGTGACCCCAGTTGGTCGATCTGGGTCGCAGGCGGCGCCGTAACGCTGCTGGTGGTTGCGTACGTTATCCGCTTCGGGTGGGTGCTGAACCTCCCGCTCGCTTCGGATCCTGGCGACTGGGGCGCTTTCGGCGACTACGTTGGGGGTATCGTTAACCCTCTCATTGCGCTTATGGCCTTGATCTGGCTGGTCGAGTCGGTACGCATTCAGCGGAGAGAACTTGCGGCAACGCGGGATGAACTACGGAAGGCCGCAACGGCGCAGGCCACTCAGGTGCTCCTAGCAGCCAAAACCGCGAAGATCTCTGCAGTTAGTACGATGCTGCAGTCAGTGCAGTCCGAGATTGAACAGTTGGAGGCTTACGCCGCCCGGCTGGGCGATTTCCAGTTGCGTGGAGGACATGTCGTTAGTCGCAGCGGAGAGCCCGTTGGGCATGCCCGCGCCACAGTCGAGCTGACGCAAATAGGGGTTCGACTGCCTCAGTTGCATGAATGGAAAGAAGAACACCGCGCAACCCTGGACCGCGAGAGCGGTGAGCTTTCTGCCTTGCTGCTGAATGCTGCTGGCGGACACGCTGCTGAATAGGACAGACACACCGTGCAAACGCAGCACCGGCGCGGGCCTTGACAGTCTCCGACTCCGCCAAACACATTAAAGCCCGTCCGAGATTCATCTTGGACGGGCTTCTTCTATTGCCGAAGCCCCTTCAGCCGGCTTCCAGAAAGCGCTCCCGCACCTCCAGCACCGCGGGCAACTGCGAGATGAACGACTCTACGAGGCGCGGGTCGAAATGCTTGCCGGCCTGCTCGCGCAGGAAGTCCACCGCCTTCTCGACCGCCCAGGCCGGCTTGTAGGGCCGCACGCTGGTCAGCGCGTCGAACACGTCGGCGATGGCGACGATGCGGGCCTCCTCGGGAATGGCCTCGCCGGCCAGGCCCTCGGGGTAGCCGCTGCCGTCCCACTTCTCGTGATGGGCGATGGCGATGCGGCGTGCGATGGCCAGCAAGCCCGTGCGGTGATCGCCCAGGATCTCGGCGCCGATCTGCGGATGGCGCTTCATGACCTCCCACTCGGCGTCGTCCAGCGCGCCAGGCTTGCGCAGGATGGCGTCGGGGATGCCCAGCTTGCCCACGTCGTGCATGGGGGCGGCGTGCAGCAGATCCTCGGCCTGGGCCTCGGAGTAGCCGGCGGCGCGCGCCAGGATCTGGCTGTAGTGGCTCATGCGCAGCACATGCCAGCCGGTCTCGTTGTCCTTGTACTCGGCGGCGCGGCCCAGGCGCTGAACGATCTCCAGCCGCGTGGCGCGCAACTCGTCGGCCCTCACCAGCGACAGGTGCGTGCGCACGCGGGCGCGCACGACCGGCGGGCTGATGGGCTTGCTGATGTAGTCCACCGCGCCGGCATCGAAGCCCTGGCTTTCGTCCTGCACGTCGGCCAGTGCGGTGACGAAGATGACGGGGATGGCGCGCGTGGCGTCCTGGGCCTTCAGCGTGCGGCAGACGTCCAGGCCGGACAGGCCCGGCATCATCACGTCCAGCAGGATGAGCTGCGGCGCCTCGCTGCGGGCCAACTCCAGTGCCTTGTGGCCATCGCGGGCGAACAGCAGGCGGTAGTGGTCCTGCAGCACCTGGCGCAGCACCTGCAGGTTGGCAGGTTCGTCGTCGACCAGCAGCAGCTTGGGTCGGGCGTCGGAGGCGGTCATCGGGGTACTTCCTCAGGCAACCAGGCGGCGCAGTTCGCGCAGCGCGGCATCGAAATCAAACTGGTCCAGCGCCTCGACGAGGGCGGCGCAGCGCTCGGCACCCACATGGGCGCTGAGTTCATGCACGCCGGCGTCGTCCAGCTCGCCGTGGCGCAGCGCCTCTTCCAGCCGCCGCAGCAGCTCCGGCGGCACCATGCCGGCCACTGCGGCGGGCGCGGGCCGAGGCGAGTTGTCCAGCGGCATCGGTGAGCTGGCGGCCGAGGCGTCGCCCAGTTCGGTGATGGCCTGCAGCGCTTCGTCCAGCGCGGCGACCAGCGTGGCGCCGCCGGCCACGGCCTGCTCGTACAGGCCCAGGCGCAGGTCCTCCTCCAGCGGCCGCGCGGCGGCCAGCAGGCGGGGCAGGGCGAGGCTGCCGGCCACGCCGCGCCAGCGGTGGGCCAGCGCGCGCGCTTCCAGCCATTCACCGGCGCGCAGCAGCGCCATCAGGCGTGGGCCGCCGTCCGCCTGCTCGACGGCGAAGCGGCGCAGCGCACGCCGCCACGCGCTGGCGTGGCCCCACAGCTTCACGGCCTGTGTCAGGTCCAGCACCGTCGCGTCCACCGTGCTTTCTGAAGCGGCTTCGTTTTCGGAAGCCGGCAGGCTGACGGGCGCCAGGCCCAGCACGCGCGCCAGCTCGGCGCGCAGCCGCACGGGCTCCACCGGCTTGGTGGAGAAGCCGTCCATGCCGGCGGCCAGGGCGGCCTGGCGGTCTTCTTCCAGCACGCTGGCGGTCAGCGCGATGACGGGCGTGCGCGGGCGGCCGTTGGCCAGTTCGAACTGGCGGATGCGGCGGGTCGCGGCCAGGCCGTCCAGCTCGGGCATGTGCACATCCATCAGCACGGCGTCGAAGTCGCGCTCGCTGACGGCCTGCAAGGCCTGCAGGCCGTTCGTGACCAGGTGGACCTGGTGGCCGTCCTGGCCCAGCAGCACCTGTAGCAGTTCACCGTTCTGCGGCACGTCGTCGGCCACCAGCAGGCGCAGCGGCGGCAGGCTGATGGAAGCCTCCTCCTCGCCGGCGATGCCCTGCACCGCCTTGCCGGCTGGCAGTGGCAGCCAGATGTGGAAGCAGCTGCCTTGACCCAGCGTGCTGTCGACGGTGATGCGCCCGCCCATGCGCTCGACCAGCTGGCGCGAGATGGTGGTGCCCAGGCCCGTGCCGCCAAAGCGGCGCGTCGTCGACGCGTCGGCCTGCGCGAAGGGGTCGAAGATCTTGTCCAGCCGGTCGGCGGCGATGCCGATGCCGGTGTCGATGACGGCCAGGTGGATCTGGCCCTGCTCCTGCCGCATGCGCAGCGTCACCGCGCCCTGCTCGGTGAACTTGATCGCGTTGCCGACGATGTTGACCAGCACCTGCTGCACGCGCAGCGGATCGCCCTGGAAGTAGCGCGGCTCCTCCTCGGGGTAGTCCAGCTGCAGCACCAGGCCCTTGCGCTGGGCGCCCAGGCGCAGCGAGTTCAGCGTCTGCTCGCAGACCGCGCGCAGCGAGAAATCCATGCGCTCCAGCTCGACCGCGCCTTTCTCCAGCTTGGCCGTGTCGAGGATGTCGTTCAGCAGCCCGAGCAGCGAGCGGGCCGAGCCGCGCACGGTGGTCAGGTATTTGCGCTGGGTGTCGCTCAGCGTCGTGTCCAGCAGCAGCTCGGTGAAGCCCAGGATGGCGTTCATCGGCGTGCGGATCTCGTGGCTCATGTTGGCCAGGAAGGCGCTCTTGGCGACCACCGCGGCCTCGGCGCGCTCCTTGGCGTCTTCGAGCTGGTGCTGCAGCCGCTTGGCATCGCTGACGTCGGTGATGACGCCGTCAATCCAGCGCGGGTTGCCGGGCTGGTCGCCCACGCCGCGGCCGGTCTCGGAGACCCAGCGTTCGCCGCCGTCGCGCGTCATCAGACGGTATTCGACGACATACGCCTCATCGGCGGACATCGCGGCATGCACGAGTGCGTTGACGCGTTCGCGGTCGTCGGCATGCACCAGCTCCGCAGTGTGGATGCGGCCGGCCAGGAAGTCCTGCGCGGGCCAGCCGCTCAGCGTCTCCATGGCTTCGCTGATCAGCACCATGCTCCAGTTCGCATCGACGTTGCAGCGGAAGTTCACGCCGGGGCTGTTGGCCATCAGGCTGCGGTACTGCTGCTCGCTGTCGCGCAGCGCCCGCAACGTTTCCTGCACTCGCAGCCTCTCGGCGCCTAGTTGACGGTTCAGCGCGCGGTAGCGCAGCAGGCCGTTGGCGCCAGCGGTCAGCACGCTGATGGTCAGCGTGACCACGGTGATGGCCAGCGCCAGGTAGCCGCTGCGGTCGGCGTCCAGGCAATGGTCGTCAGGGGCGCCGACGAAGCGGGCCGCAACCATCGCGGTGTAGTGCATGCCGGCGATGGCGCAGCCCATCACCAGGCCGCCCAGCGCAATGCCCACCGCGGGGCGCACGCGCCCCTGCAGCCCGAAGCGAATCCACAGCGCCAGCATGGCCAGAAGCACGGCCACGACGATGGAGGCCGCGAACCACAGTGGGTCGTAGCGCAGCTGCACGCTCATCTTCATGGCGGCCATGCCCAGGTAATGCATGGCGCCGATGCCCGCGCCCACCAGCACGCCGCCGGTCACCCAGCTCCAGCGGCCCAGCTCGGAGCGTGACAGCAGCGACAACGCCACCCAAGAGGCCAGCAGCGCCGGCAGCATGGACAGCAGCGTCAGGCCGGCGTGGTACTCCACGACCGTGCACAGCTGGAAGGCCAACATGCCGATGAAGTGCATGGCCCAGATGCCGCCGCCCATCGCGACGCTGCCGCTCAGCACGGTCAGGCGGCGGGCGGATGGCGTGGTGTGACGCGCCGCCATGCCGGCGAGCTGCAGGGCCAGTGCTGAGGTGAGCGTCGCCACGACCAGTGACAGCCACACCTGCCAAGGTTCGTAGCTGCCCAGAAGTAGGGCGGTCGGTGCGCCGTCGCGGAGAAGGAAGAACTGCTGGAGCAAGGAGACGTCGAACTGCACCGATGAAACCAAATGTGAGGGTTACCACGATGTTGCCGGCAAGCGCACCGCAATGGACCGTTGTTCCGCCGAGGCAGATTGCGACAGCGGCAATATTTGGGTCCCCGCGCGATTCCAGCCGAGCGCTCAACAGCGGCCGGCGGCACCCGAATGCGGGGCTTGGGCCCTGAATCGTGAATTAAGCAAATCGGCGACGAATCTATCAATTCATGCGCTGTTACTGCTTATTTATGATCGGCTCGTGCCGCATAAGAAAAAAAATCCGTTGGGGCGACGCCGTGTCGCACAGCTGCTGCTGGCAAGCCTGCTGGCAGGCGGAGCGCTGGTGTCGGCGCCGTTGCGGGCCCTCGCCGGTGAGCGGCCGCCAGGGCGGCTGCTGGCCCAGGCCACGCCGACGCAGCCGGCCCAGCCGCGCGTCACGGCGCCCGGCGCGGTGCGGCTTTATGTGCCGTTCAACGCCGGTGGCGAGTCCGACGCGTCGGCCCGCAACTTCCAGAAGAGTGCGCTGCGCTCGCTGGAGGGTCGCGGCCTGGAGATCATCTACCTGACCGCGGAGTTCGGCGGTGCGGCCGGCCGTACCGTGCAGGAAGCGCCGCCCGACGGCGGCACGCTGCTGCTGGCGCGGGTCGCTTCACTGGCCGTGCTGCCGGCGATCTCGCCGCGCACGACGCCGGCCTGGTCCGACCTGACGGTGCTGGGCGTGCTGGACCAGGCACCGCTCATCTGTTTCGTTCGCGCCGGCTCGCCGTTCCGGACCGTGCGCGATCTGCAGGCGGCGATGGCGGCCCAGCCCGGCAGGCTGCGCTTCAGCGTCGCCGGCCCCAACACCGTGCAGGCCATCGCCGTGCGCTACCTGCTGTCGCTCAGCGGCCTGCCCGCCGATGCGGCGCGGCCGGTGCATTTCAACCAGGGCACGCAGCTCACACAGGCCGTGCTGAACGGCGAGGCCGACTTCGCCTGCAACACGCCACGCAGTGTGCTGCCGCTGGTGGAGGCCGGGCAACTGCGGCCGCTGCTGACCACGGCGCAAGGTCGGCTCAAGGCCTTGCCGCGGCTGCAGAACGCGGCCGAGCTGGGCCTGCGCGACATGCAGAACCTGCAGGCCTGGTCGGCCTTGCTGGGGCCACCGGGCATGCCGCCGGCCACGGTGGCCCGCTGGCGAGGCATTCTGGAGCAGGTGGCGGCCGATGCCGAATGGGTCATCGCGACCGAGGCACTGGGGGCGGCGCCACGCATCCGTGCCATTCCCGACCCCGCCCAGTTCCTGCGTCAGCAGGCGCACTTCTATGAACGCCTGGTGACGCTGCTGGGGCTGCAGCAATGAACAACCGGCGCGCGCGCGAACGGATCTGGCAGCTGGTCGCGGATGCCAGCCTGGTCGTGCTGCTGCTGGTGGTGGGTCTGGCGGGCAGCGTGACGGCCTACCGCGCGCTGGCACTGCGCGCGGCCGACCAGCAGCGCGAGCTGCTCAGCGCGATGGGCCAGAGCATCGTGGGCGCGTTCGACCTGCAGCAGGTGCGGGCGATCGAGGCCTTGCAGGTCACCGCGCAGATGCTGTCGACGCAGCCCAACCTGACGCGCGACCAGTTCCGCCGCTACGGCGCCAGTCTGCTGGGCGAGTCGTCCACGATGACGCTGCTGGAATGGCAGCCGGTCGTGCCGCGCGCGCAGCTGGCCGCCTTCGAGCAGCGCGCCGCGCAGGAGCAGCCGGGCTATCGCGTAGTCGAGCCGGCGGGCGAGGACGGCGGCTTCACCGCGCCGCAGCCGCGTGACGTGTACGTGCCGGTGCTGTACTCCTGGCCTGAGTCCGGCGCTGCGCTGGGCGTGGACATGGCGTTCGATCCGCGGCGCATGCGGTCCAAGCTGCTGGCGCGCGATGCCGGCGCGCCCCTCGCCTCGGAGACCTTTGCGCTGATACGGCGCGGCCAGATCGGCGCGCAGACCCAGGGCTTCGCCGTGTCTGCGCCGGTCTACCGCGGCAGCCGGCCGCTGGGCGTGGAGGCGCGCCGCGCGGCGCTGGTGGGCTACATCGCCGGCATCATTGAAGTGCCCGAACTGATGCGCGAGGCGTCGTTGCGGGCCAATGCCAACGAGCTGGACCTGTTCGTCTATGACCGCGACGGCATGCAGCGGCTGATCTACTCATCCACCGGCGCGGCAGCCACGGGCAGCGATGAACGCGACACGGTGCACAGCGTGGATGTGGGGGGGCGCCCCTGGCATCTGGTGCTGCGGCCCCGGCCCGGCTTCGTCGGCGCCGGCGTCGACGAACTGCCGCTGGCCGCTTTGGGCGCGGGCGTGCTGGCCACGCTGCTGGTAGGCCTGGCCGTGGCGCGCAGCCTGGTCATCCGGCGCCGGCTGGAGCGCGCCGAGGCGGTGCTGGCCGAGCGCACCCGCCACCTGACCAATGTGCTGGACGGT
Source organism: Roseateles asaccharophilus (assembly GCF_031458115.1). Classification (GTDB taxonomy): domain Bacteria; phylum Pseudomonadota; class Gammaproteobacteria; order Burkholderiales; family Burkholderiaceae_C; genus Pelomonas; species Pelomonas asaccharophilus_A. The sequence goes on from NZ_JAVDXV010000002.1 coordinate 236,693, forward strand.
ACGGAGGCCGGGACCTGGGACTGGTATCGCGATGCCGAGCGGCTGAACGTCAATGAGCGCTGGGCGCAGATGCTGGGCCGCAGCAAGGCCGAGCTGGAGCCCGTCAGCCACAAGACCTGGGAGCGCCTGTGCCATGCGGGCGACCTGGTCGAGACCCTGCGCCAACTGCAGCGCCACCTGGACGGGCTGGACGAGCGCTACTCGGCCGAGTTCCGCATGCGCCATGCCGACGGGCACTGGGTCTGGATACAGAGCACGGGCCGCGTCGTGGAGCGCGACGCCGAAGGACGCGCGACGCGGCTGGCCGGCATCCACATGGACATCTCGCGCCGCAAGGCTGACGAGCAGCGCATGCACGACGACGCCCGCGCGCTGGAGGCGGCCAACCGCCAGCTGCGCGACCTGGCCATCGTCGACGCGCTGACCGGCGCCTTCAACCGGCGCCACTTCAACGACGTCTGCCTGGCGGCGCTGGTCGGTGCGCAACGCGGCCAGGCCGTGGCCTTGTGCATGCTGGACGTTGACTACTTCAAGGCCTACAACGACCACTATGGCCACCAGGCCGGCGACGTCGTGCTGCAGAAGCTGGCGCAGACTCTGAAAGACGGCCTCAGGCGCTCGACGGATGCGCTGTTCCGGCTGGGCGGCGAGGAGTTCGGCATCGTCTTCTCGGCCACCAGCGCCGAGTCCGCCCGCCAGTTCGTGGGGCAGCTCAGCGCGGCGCTGCATGTGCAGGCCATGCCGCACGAGCAGAGCCCGCTGCGCATCGTGACCGCCAGCTTCGGCCTGGCCTGGTGGGCGGCGCCCACGTCGCATCTGACACCGGAAACCATGTACGCCCAGGCCGACACGGCCCTCTACGACGCCAAGCGCGGCGGCCGCGACCAGATCGCCATCCGCTGCTTCCTGCCGGGCGAGGGCGAGCAGGTCGAGGTGCCGGACACGGTTCGCTGAGCCGTCAGGCGTACCGGGTCGCACGGTCCTCGCGCACGAAAGCCCACAGTTGAAGGCCGAGCCCGGCCGCCGTGCTGATGGCCAGGCTGCTGGGCGCCGACACGCAGGCCAGCAGGCCCGCGCCGGCCATCGCGGCCTTGTGGACCAGTTCGTGCGTCGCGCGGCTGGACATCGCGATAAAGCCGGCCTCGCTGGCGCCCGGCGAGGGCAGGCGGGCGCGCGCGCCGATCAGCTTGTCGAGTGCGTTGTGGCGGCCGATGTCCTCGCGGGCCAGTCGCAGGCTGCCGTCGGTCGCGCACCAGGCGGCCCCATGCAGGCCGCCGCAGCGTGCGTTCAACACCTGCGCCTGGGCCAGTTCGCGCATCGCGCGCGCCAGCGCTCCGGGCTGCAGTTCAGGTGCCTGCACGGGCGAGGGCTGCAGCGCGGCGAAGTCGGCCAGGCTCTCCAGTCCGCACAGGCCGCAGCCGGTGCGGCCGGCCAGCTGGCGGCGGCGCAGTTTCAACCGTTGCTCGCGCTCGGCTGGGACGCGCAGCGCCAGCTCCATGCCGAGCCCATGCGGCAGCGTCTCCACGTCCAGCAGTTCGCGGGCACGGACTATCCAGCCTTCGGCGAGCGCAAAGCCGAGGGCGAAGTCTTCCAGGTCGGTGGGTGTGGCCAGCATGACGGCCTGCGAGACGCCGTTGACGGTCAGCGCGATGGGCATCTCGACGGCCACCTCTTCGTGGGCGGTGGCGCCGGTGGGGCGCAGCCTCAGCAGGGCCGGGCTGGCGGGAGCGGGGGAAAGCATGCCGCCATGATAGGAGGCCGCCACCCGCCACGCCCCGTCAAGGTGCAGGCAGCGCGACGGTCGCGGTGCGCTGCAGATCGTGGCCCAGGCCGATGTGGGCCCACAGGTCGTCGGCGTGCAGCAGCGTCAGCATGCGGTGGCTGGCGGTGTCCGCGCCGCGCACCAGGCGCGCACGGCCGCCGGGGCTGGGCAGGGCCTGGGCCGTCGGGATGCTGAACACGGGGCCCAGTTCGTCCACGCGCACGGCCAGTCCCTGGCCTTGCGAGTGGTGGCAGATGATGACCGGCGCGTCAGGCGTGGCGGTCGTGCGCCCGTACAGCGCCTGGCCCAGGTCCAGCACCGGCAGCATGCGGCCTTCGTGCTGCAGCATGCCCACCAGCGCGCGTGGCGCATTGGGCAGAGCGGTGAGGCGGGGCTGCTCGACGGCCTCCACCAGCTGGCCGGCAGGCAGGCCCAGCCAGGCCCCGCCGACGCTGAAGGCCGCGATGTCCAGGCTCTCGGCCGTGGCCTGGGCGGGCGGCGGCACAAAGCCCGCGTCGGCTTGGCCCGACCCGCCGGACAGGCGCGGGCCCAGCGGCATCAGCAGCACGGCGGCGACATCCTCGGCCGACTCGGCCTGGCCCGCACGGTACTCGCGGTAGCCCTGGGACATCGCGACGCCGGCTGCGTAGACCATGCCGCCGATCTCCAGCTCCGTGCGCAGCGTGCCGCCCGCGGCCAGGCCCGACAGCAGGGTGGCGGGCAGCGGCGCCGGCGTGCCGGCCGGCCAGCGCGCGTCGGAGCTGGCCACCAGGCGCCCGTCGCGCGCGACAAACAGCGCGGCCGCGGCACCGGTCTCGTCCGGCAGCGCATCCCTCAGCATGGCCGAAAACTGCGGCGCCCCGTCGAACACGAGGGCGATGCCGCCCACGACCTGACCCTCGTGCTGCAGCGACGTGGCGTAGACGTAGGTGGGCCGGTGCGTCTCGCCCTGCACGGCGCCGGGCGTCTCGTACAGCGGCGAGGCTTCGTGGCGCGACACCACGTGGCGCTCGGGGTCGCGCAGGCCGAGGGCGGCGCCCACCCAGGCGGCCGTCAGCACCCGCCCCACGTGCCGGGCCTGCGCCGGGTCGGACACGGCCACCACGCGGCCCTGCGTGTCGAACACCAGCAGCAGCGAGTAGACGGTGTAGAGCCCGTTGATGTGCTGCAGCACCTGCTGCGCCTCGGCGGCCGAGGCCTGGGCCCGCGGCCCGCCCTGGGCAGCCAGCGCGCGCTGCAGCCGCACGTCCAGCGCCCACCAGCGGCAGTCATTGGCGCGCTCGTAGAGGTTGCGGTCCATGATGTCGATGGCCAGCCGGGCCTGGAACAGCGCGCCGTCGAACACGGCCGCCAGTGCGGAACTCTGCAGTTGCGCGATGGCCTGCTCGAACACCTGGCGCAGCTGGCCGCCGGTGCGCTGCACCTCGTTGAGCAGCGTCGTCGCGAAGCCCGCACCGCCCTGGCCGGCGTTGCCATGGCTGCGCAGCTTGCCATTCCACAGCGTGCGCGACAGGTTTCGCTGGATGCGGCGCGCCTCCAGCGGGATACCTTGCAGTTCGACATCGAACAGCTGACGCGTGTCCAGGCTGGCGCCCAGGCGGTGCAGTTCGTCGCCGGCGCCGTTCTCGTCGACGTCAAAGGCCCATTCCAGCGGCGTCAGGACGCAGGCCTGCCAGCCGGGCGGGCCCATATAGCCTTCATAACCGCTGGCGCTGGCCGTGGCGCACAGGTAGTCGCGGCCGGCGAAGGTGATGCGCTCGCCATTCAGTGGCAGGCGCGCGCCGGGCGGGACCTGCCAGGCGTCGGAGCTTTGCAGCACGTTCCGGCGCTCGTCCAGCAGGCAGATCACGGCGCGCTCGTTCGCGCCGGCCAGCAGCTGGCGGAACACGGCGGCCATCTCGTCGTCGAGCCGGAAGGACAGGCACAGCAGGCCGATGACGCCTTGCGCGTCTCTCAGCGCCCGGGCGTAGATGAGCGCCTGGCGGCCGCCCAGCAGCGCGGTGGCGCCGTGGCGTTCGAAGTAGGGCGCGTCGGAGGCCAGTGCCTCGGCGATCCAGGGCTCGTCACAGTGCGTGATGGCGTGGCGGTCGTCGCGCCGGGCCAGCACCTCGCCCCGCGGTGACAGCACGATGACGTCGTCGTACACCGAGTACTTGGCCGTGTAGGCGGCGAAGCGGGCCTGCAGCGCAGCGCGGCTGGCGGCATGGCCGGCGTCGGCCGGATCCAGCGCGGCGTGGGTGCACAGCGGGCCGTCCACGGCGAGGAAGCCCACGTCCGCCGTGCGCTCGAACAGGTTGCGCACCAGGATGTCGATGGCCACGCGGGCCTTGCCGGCCATGCGCTCCAGCGCGTGGCTCCGCAGGCGGCGGGCCAGGCTGTCCAGCAGCGTGGTGGTCAGGTTCTGGAAGGCGGTGCGCGTCTGCGCGATGTCGGTGGCCGTGCCGCTCATCTGGCCCAGCAGCGCCAGGCTGTCCCACACGCCCTGCAGCCGCAGCAGCGCCTCGCGGTGCTCGTCCACCAATGCCATGTGGCGCAGGTAGGGCGCCACCTCGGGGCTGAAGGGCAGGCCCTTGTGCCAGACCTTGTTCATCGCGTGCTGTTCTCCGCTGAAGGTTGTCTGATGGGGCGTCGGATCGCGAGCACCCCGTTCACTCGGGGCGGCAGCATGCAGCAGAGCGGTGACGCCGTCATGAGGGAAGACGCCACGAGGCCGCGCAAGTCATCACAGAAAAGTCGTTTGCATGGGCTTGCGGGATGATTGCTGCCCGTTCCTTCTTTTCTTGCTTGCCGTGTACCTGCCCAAGCAATTCACTTGCACCGATCTGGACCATGCGCTGCGCCTGGCGGCCGAGCACCCGATGGCCCTGCTGGTGGGGCCGGATGCGCAAGGTCAGGGCTTTGGCAGCCATCTGCCGCTTGTGGCTGCCCTGGAGGGTGAGGCGCTGCTGCTGGAGGGCCACATGGCGCGCGCCAACCCGCACTGGGGCTGGCTGCAGCAGCAGGGCTCGGTGCTGGCCGTGTTCAGCGGCCCCAGCGCCTACGTGAGCCCGCGCCACTACGACAGCCTGCAAAACGTGCCGACCTGGAACTACGCGGCGCTGCATGCTTACGGCACCGTCGAGCTGATCGATGGCTCGGCGGACAAGGACGCGCTGCTGAAGCGGCTCATCGCCCGCTTCGAGCCCGACTACGCCGAACAGTGGCGCGGCCTGCCCGAGGCCTACCAGCACAAGCTGCTGGGCGCCATCGTCGGCTTTCGCATCTGCGTGACGCGCTGGGAGCTGAAGCTGAAGATGAGCCAGAACCGCGCGGCCGTGGAGCGCCAGCGCATCCGCGACGCGCTGGCGGCGTCCGGGCAGGCCGAGGACCGCGTCGTCGCCGAGTGGATGGCGCGGCTGGAAGGCTGATGGTTCGGGGAATATTTGCCGGCAATCGCTCAGGCGTTTGATTCGGTGGCGGGGTGGCTGGGCGCTACCGTCCGGCGGCCTTCAGGCCCGATGACAACACCGAATGAACGAGACAAGCCCCACGAAGACCTTGGTGCGCCACGCGGCGGCACTCGCTTTGGCACTGCTGGTGTCGCAAGCACTGGCCGACGCGCCCGCCAGCAGGCTGCACGCCACAGGCCCGAAATGGGGCTTCGAGCTGTCGCAGCGTACCCCCGACCCCGCCGTGCGCTTCGGCCGCCTGCCCAATGGCCTGCGCTACGCGATCCAGCACAACGAGACGCCCAAGGACGGCGTGGCCATGCGCCTGCGCATAGGCTCGGGTTCGCTGCAGGAGCGCGACGAGGAGCAGGGGCTGTCGCACTTCCTGGAGCACATGGCTTTTCGCGGCAGCGCCAACGTGCCGGACGGCGAGGTCGTGCGCATGCTGGAGCGCCAGGGGCTGCGCTTCGGCGCCGACACCAATGCGACGACCGGGCTCGACCAGACCATCTACCACTTCAACTTCCCCAAGGCCGACGCCGCCGCGCTCGAAACGGGGCTGATGCTGTTCCGCGAGATCGGCGACCGGCTGACGCTGGCTCCGCAGCTCATCGAGCAGGAGAAGGGAGTCCTCCTGTCGGAGGAACGCGTGCGCGACGTGCCGGCGCGGCGGGCCGGCATCGCCCAGATGCAGCAGCAGCTGGAGGGAACGCGGGTGGTGCAACGCCTGCCCATAGGCCGCATCGAGACCGTCCAGGCCGCCACGGCTGAGCGACTGCGCCGCTACTACACGGCCAACTACCGGCCCGACAACGCCACGCTGATCGTCGTGGGCAACATCGACGTGGACGCCGTGGAACGCCAGATCCGCGAGCGCTTTGCCGACTGGGCCAACGCCACGCCGCCCGACACGCCCGACCTGGGCGCGCCCAACCCGACACGGCCGGCGGTCGAGTTCGTGGCCCCCGATGCGCCGAGCGCACTGACGCTGACCTGGCCGCAGCCGGCGGACGTCCGCCCGCACACGCCGGCGGTGTCGCGCGAGTTCCTTGTGCAGGGGCTGGCCGTGAGCGCGCTGAACCTGCGTCTCAGCGACCGCGCGCAGCAGCCGGGCAGCCCCTTGCTGGGCGCTGTCGTCGGCGTGCAGGCGTCCGTCTACAAGGTCGCCGGCATGGCCCAGCTGGCGGTGCAGGCACAACCGGGGCGATGGGCCGAAGCGCTCGACGTCGTGGTGGCCGAGCTGCGGCAGCTGCTGGTCTATGGCGTGACCCCCGCCGACATGCAGCGCCTGCTGCCGGGCGTGCGCAGTCAGATGCAGGCCCGGCTGGCCCAGGAGCCCACGCGTCCGCACGCCGCCATTGCCGACCGGTTGGTCAATGCCGTCCAGCCGCACGCGCCCTACCTGAGCGCGCAACAGGCGCTGACCGAGACGGAACCCCTGCTGGCCTCGCTGCGGCCCGATGAACTGACCGCGGCGCTGTGGCGCAACTTCGGCGGCACCCAGCCGCTGGTGTTTCGCAGCACCAAGTCCGGGGCCGTCGGTGAAGAGGCATTGGCGCGGCAGCTCGCGCAGGCGATGGCGCGGCCGGTCGCCGTGCCGGTGGCCGCTGCGATCACGGACTGGCCTTACACGGATTTCGGCCTGCCCAGCGCCATCGTGGCCCGAACGCAGGACGCCGAACTGGGCACGACACACATCCAGTTCGCCAATGGCACGCGGCTGGTGGTCAGGAGCACGCCGCAGCACAAGGACCGGGTGGACGTGCGGGTCCAGCTGGGCCAGGGGCGCGCGGGTATCGCCGCGGGGCAGTGGCATGCCATCTGGGCGCTGGGCTACGCGGTGCCCATGGGTGGCACCGGGCAGCGATCGGCGCTGGAGATCCGGCAGTGGCGGCAGAGCAGCGGCAAGCGCATCGAGGTCGGCTTCGGCGTGAGTCAGCATGCCTTCGTGCTGTCCGGCTCGACACGCCCTGCCGACCTGCTGGCACAACTGCAATTGCTGGCCGCCCATGCGCGCGATCCCGGCTTCCGTCCCGAGTTCGGCGAGAAACTGGCCGCGCTGGGCGGCACGCAGGTGGGCACGCTGGAAGCGCGGCCCACTGCGGTCCACGAGCGCGAGGTCTCGCGCGTGATGAACCGCGGCGATGCGCGCCTGGGGCTGCAGCTTGGCGCTGCGGACGTGGCGCGTACACGCGCCGACCAGCTGCCCGACCTGCTGAAGCCGGCGCTGGCCAGCGCGCCCGACATCGTCATCGTCGGTGACGTCACGGAAGAGGCCGCGATTGCCGCGGTGCAGGCCACGTTTGCCGCGGGCGAGGAGCGGCAAAGGCTGCCGCGTGCCGCGCTGAAGGCCGAGCCGGTGACCGGCGGCGGCTCGCCCCATGTGGTCCATCACCGCGGCCGGACCGACCAGGGGGTGCTGGGCTGGTACTGGTCCATGCCCGACTATTGGGCCGACCCGGCGCTGGCCTACACCGGCCGTGTCGCCGGCGCGGTGCTGCGGGCCCGGCTGGTGGACACGGTGCGCAAGCAGTTGGGCATCACCTACTCGCCGCAGGCAGGGGCCTCCGCATCGCTGGAGGTGCCGGGCTCGGGGCGCTTCACCGTCACCATCGAAATGCCGCCGGAAAAGTTCGGCGCCGTCCGCGGGCTGCTGCGCGCGCAGCTCAGCGAACTGGCCGAGCGGCCCGTCAGCGCCGATGAATTGCAGCGTGCCCTGCAGCCGCGCGTGGAGAGCCTGCTGAAGGAGCCTGAGAACCCGTTCTATTGGGTCAGCTGGCTGGCGCGCATCCAGGCAGACCCGCGCATGAAGGGCGCGATGCTGAACGAAGTCGCCGGCATGAAGGCCGTGACGGCGCAGGCGGTGCAGGGCTACTTCCGCGATCACATCGCGGCGCGCCCGCCCGTGGAGGTCGTGGCCCGTGCGCGGGAGCTGGCAGCCGCGAGGTAGGGCTCAGTCCTCGACCGTTTCGCCCAGCGCGCGGCGCAGCGCCATCGCCGCGTGCGGCGCGCGCTCCTTGGCGCCGCTGATGAAGAACATGAACACGTCGCGCGGCGCGGCGGCGGGCGAGGGCGGCTCTATGCGCGGCACGCCGTCGGGCTCTCCGCCACCCGCCCAGGTCTGCGCGGCGCTCGCCAGCGCCGGGAACACCTCGGGCTTGCAACCCAGCGGCTCGTCGCTGTGCGTGCGCATGATGCGCGTGTAGACGAAATCACCGGTGGGCTCGGCGATGGCGGGGTAGTCGTCGGACTCGGTGAACACCGTCGCGGCCTTGAACTGGCGGGCCAGCGCCAGGTACTCGGGCGATTGGAAGCTCGCATGCCGCACGTCCAGCGCATGGCGCAGCGGCAGGCCGTCGACGCTGGCCGGCAGCAACTCCAGGAAGGCGGTCAGGTCGGTCGCATCGAACTTGTGCGTGGGCGCCAGCTGCCAGACGATGGGGCCCAGCTTGTCGCCCAGTTCGGCGATGCCGGACTCGATGAAGCGCTTGATGGAGTCGGCGCCATCGGCCAGCACTCGCCGCTGCGTCGCGAAGCGGATGGCCTTCAGCGAGAAGATGAAGCCGTCGGGCGACTCGGTGCGCCACTTGGCGAAGGTCGCGGGCTTCTGGGCGCCGTAGTAGGTGCTGTTGATCTCGATGGCGGTCAGCCGCCTGCTTGCGTACTCCAGCTCCTTCGCCTGCGGCCAGCCCTTGGGGTAGAAGTTGTCGCGCCACGGCTCGAAGTTCCAGCCGCCGATGCCGACCCTGATCTTTCCTTCGCTCACGTTGCCTCCTGGGCTGCAAACTGTATGAAAAACCAGTCTATCGGCGCAGCTGCGTGCGGGCAACAAAAAAGCCAACACACGGCTGGCTTCGAGTTGGGGGCAGGGCGTTACATGCCCGCGTAGTTCGGGCCGCCGCCGCCTTCGGGCGTGACCCAGACGATGTTCTGCGTCGGGTCCTTGATGTCGCAGGTCTTGCAGTGCACGCAGTTCTGCGCATTGATCTGCAGGCGCTCGCCGCCGCCAGCTTCATTGGGCACGAACTCATAGACGCCCGCCGGGCAGTAGCGGCTTTCGGGGCCGGCGTACTTCGCGAGGTTGACCTGCACCGGCACCGCGTCGTTCTTCAGCGTCAGGTGGGCCGGCTGGTTCTCTTCGTGGTTGGTGTTGGAGATGAACACCGACGACAGGCGGTCGAAGCTCAGCTTGCCGTCCGGCTTGGGGTAGGCGATAGGCTTGCACTCGGCGGCGGGGCGCAGCGCCTCGTGGTCGCCCTTGTGGTTGTGCAGCGTCCATGGCGGGCTCTTGATGCCCAGCTTGGGCAGCAGCCACTGCTCGATGCCGGTCATCAACTGGCCGGTCAGCTTGCCCTTCTTGAACCACAGCTTGAAGTTGCGCGTCTGCTGCAGCTCCTCGTTCAGCCAGCTCTTCTCGAAGGCCTCGGGGTAGGCGCTCAGTTCGTCCTGTGCGCGGCCGGCGTCCAGCGCGGGGGCCAGCGCCTCGGCGGCCAGCATGCCGCTCTTGATGGCCGCATGGCTGCCCTTGATGCGCGCGGCGTTCAGGTAGCCGGCGTCGCAGCCCACCAGGCAGCCACCCGGGAACACGGTCTTGGGCAGCGCCTGCGGCGTGCCGTTGTTGATGGCGCGGGCGCCGTAGCCGATGCGCTTGCCGCCCTCGATGTGGGCGCGGATGGCCGGGTGGGTCTTCCAGCGCTGCATCTCCTCGAAGGGAGAGAGGAACGGGTTGTCGTAGTCCAGGCCGATGACGAAGCCCAGCGTGACCTTGTTGCCCTCAAGGTGGTACAGGAAGCCGCCGCCGAAGGTGTCGCCCTCCATGGGCCAGCCGGCCGTGTGCACCACCTTGCCCGGCTGGGCCTTGTCGGCGGGGATCTCCCACAGCTCCTTGATGCCGATGGCGTAGGTCTGCGTGTCCTTGCCTTCGGTCAACTTGTACTTGGCCAGCAACTGCTTGCCGAGATGGCCGCGCGCGCCTTCGGAGAAGACCGTGTACTTGCCCAGCAGCTCCATGCCCAGCTGGAAGTTGTCGCCGGGCTCGCCTTCCTTGGTGATACCCATGTTGCCCGTGGCCACGCCCTTCACGCGGCCCTGCTCGTCGTACAGCACCTCGGCGGCGGAGAAGCCCGGGAAGATCTCGATGCCCAGACCCTCGGCCTGGGTCGCCATCCACTTGACCACGTCGCTCAGGCTGATGACGTAGCAGCCGTCGTTGTGGAAGTTGCGCGGCACCAGCGCGTCGGGCGTGCGGGTGCTGCCGGTCTCGGACAGCAGCAGCACGTCGTCGCCGGTCACGGCCTGGTTCAGCGGCGCGCCCAGCTCCTTCCAGTTCGGGAACAGCTCGGTGATCGCGCGCGGGTCCATCACGGCGCCGGACAGGATGTGCGCGCCCGGCTCCGAGCCCTTTTCCAGCACGACGATGTTGGCGTCAGGCTTGATCTGCTTCAGGCGGATGGCCGTGGCCAGGCCCGCCGGGCCCGCGCCGACGATGACCACGTCGTACTCCATGGACTCGCGGGGGCCGAACTGGGCCAGGATTTCTTCTGATGTCATGGCAAGTCTCCGGACTTTGAAATTGGGCGCGATTCTAGAGAGGCTGGATTGCAAATAGAACGGTCGTGCTTTTTTAGTGCGCGGGGTCTAGACCGGTAGGATGGCCGCAACCCACTCAGAAGGCAGTCTCATGAGTTACTCCATCAACCTCGAAGGCCGCGTGGCGCTGATCACCGGTGCCTCCAGCGGGCTGGGCGCGCAGTTCGCGCGCACGTTGTCCCAGGCCGGCGCCTGCGTCGTGCTGGCGGGCCGCCGCCTTGAGCGGCTGAAGGACTTGCGCGCCGAGATCGAAGGCAACGGCGGCGACGCCCACGTCGTGCAGCTGGACGTGACAGACGTGGCCAGCATCAAGGCCGCCGTGGCCCATGCCGAGACCGAGGTCGGCACGCTGGACATCCTCATCAACAACTCGGGCGTGTCCACGACGCAGCGCCTCACCGACGTCACCGAGAACGACTACGACTACGTGATGGACACCAACACGCGCGGCGCGTTCTTCGTCGCGCAGGAGGTGGGCAAGCGCATGCTGGCCCGCGCGCGTGGTGCAGCACCCGGCACCTTCATCGGCGGGCGCATCGTCAACGTCGCATCGATGGCCGGGCTGCGGGTGCTGAGCCAGATCGGCGTCTATGCGATGAGCAAGGCGGCCGTCATCCACATGACGCGCGCGATGGCGCTGGAGTGGGGCAAGTACGGCATCAACGTGAATGCGATCTGCCCCGGCTACATCGACACCGAGATCAACCACCACCACTGGAGCACCGAGCAGGGCAAGAAGCTGGTGGACCTGCTGCCGCGCAAGCGCGTGGGCCAGCCCAAGGACCTGGACACGGCGCTGCTGATGCTGTGCGCCAACGAGAGCCATTTCATCAATGGCGCGGTGATTCAGGCTGACGATGGATTTGGTGTGTAGGAGCCTATGAACGAGCCCTGCACGCCCGCTCATCCCGCCGCAACGCCGCCACTCGGCGTTGCAAATGCTCGCCGTAGCCCCAGCTACGGCTCCGCTTTGCGCCTTGATTGGCGACCTTGCGACGGCCTGCTCGGCCGCGCCGAACTCATTCATAGGCTCCCATGCTCAAGCGAGACCTGACCCCCCTGGAGGCCCGCGTGCTGGCGGTGCTGGTCGAGAAGGAGTCCACCGTGCCCGACAGCTACCCGCTGTCGGCCAATGCGCTGACCGCCGGCTGCAACCAGAAGACGGCGCGCGACCCGGTGATGGACGTGTCCGAGGCGGAGGTGCTGGCGACCGTCGAGGAGTTGAAGTCGTTGAGCCTGCTCAACACCGTCAGCGGCAGCCGCGTCGTGCGCTATGAGCACAACTTCGCGCGTGGCCTGGGCGTGCCCGGCGCCGCGATGGCGCTGCTGACGCAGCTGATGCTGCGCGGCCCGCAGACGGCGGCCGAGCTGCGCCAGAACACCGAGCGGCTGCACCGCTTTGCCGACGTGTCGTCGGTGGAAGGCTTCCTGGAGGAACTGGCCGCGCGCGAGACGCCGTTCGCGGTCAAGCTGGCCAAGGCGCCCGGTGCCCGCGAGGCGCGCTGGGCGCATCTGCTGTGCGGGCCGGTGGCGTCGGTGGAGCATGCCGTCGCTGCCGCGCAGCCGCGTGATGAAGAAGTGGCCCTGCTGCGCGCGGAGGTCGCTTCGCTGCGTCAGCTCGTCAACCGCATCGCCGCGGAACTGGGCATCCAGCCGTGAGATACGTCGTCCCGGCGGCCAAGAAGCTGACGTACGAGTGCCGCATCCCCATGCGCTGGGGCGACATGGACGCGATGGGCCACATCAATAACACGCTGTATTTCCGCTACCTGGAGATCGCGCGTGTGGACTGGCTGACATCCATCGGCGCGCCGCCCAACCCGGGCGGGCAGGGGCCGGTCATCGTCAACGCGTTCTGCAACTTCTATCGCCAGTTGAAGGCGCCGGGCGAGGTGCTGGCCAGGCACTACGTCAGCGACCCGGGCCGCACCAGCTTCGAGACCTGGATCACGCTGGAGCGCACCGACGAGCCGGGTGTCATCTGCGCCGAGGGCGGCGCGACGACGCTGTGGTTCGATGCCCAGACCGACAAGGCCATCGCCTTGCCGGACTGGGTGCGCGCCATCGTCGCCTGACTCAGCGGAAGGTGTACTTCGCGCTGACGTAGCCGTAGCGGCCGCGCGGGTCGGTGTAGCTGGGGTCGTAGCCCGACAGGAAGAACCAGGCCTGCTGCGAGAACGGCGGCGTCTCGTTCAGCACGTTCTGCACGCCGGCGCGCAAGGTCAGCGACTTGGTCGCCTCCCAGGCCGCCGACAGGTTCCACAGCGAGTACGACGCCACCTTGCGGTCGGGCTTGCCGATGATGTGCTGGTCGTCGTAGCCGGACAGATAGCTGTTGGACACCGTGGCCGAGAACGGGCCGCGCTCCCAGTCCAGGTTGACCGTGTGCCGCCAGCGCTGCACCACGCCGTCATTGACGAAGCGGCCCAGGTTGCTGACGAACGGGTCGCCGTTGCCGGTCTGCTGCTTGGAGCGCAGCGTCAGCGTGCCGTTCAGGCGCAGGCCGAACTCGCCGAAGCCGGTCTTCAGGCCCAACAGCGCGACGCCGAAGTCCACGCCCGAGATCTTCTGCTTGCCGCGGTTCTCCTTGATGAGGTCGATGGCGCAGATGTCGAAATCGTCGGGGTCGTAGTCCTCGGCGCAGTCGGCGGGCAGGTTGGCGGTGTCCCAGTAGCGGTGCACCAGCGAGCCGTACTTGCCCAGGTCCGACAGGATCACATCCACGCCCAGCGTGCTGATCAGGTTGCTCTTCTCGATGTGCCAGTAGTCGGCGTTGAGCGTCACGCCGCGCTTGGGCTCGAAGACGACGCCGGCCGAGAACTGGCGCGACTTCTCGGGCTTGAGCTTGGCGTTGCTGTAGTTCAGGGTGGTCCACAGGTCCGAGCAGTCGGTCACCGTGTTGTCGGGGTCGTCCGCGAGGCACACCGGGTCGACGACCGTGGCCGACGAACCCTGCGTCAGCGGGCGGTAGAGGTCCGACATGCTGGGCGCGCGGAAGCCCTTGCCGACCGATGCGCGCAGCAGCAGCTCGGGGCTGGGCACGTACTTCAGGCCCAGCTTGGGGCTCGCCGCGCCGCCGCTGACCTGGTAATGCTCGTAGCGCAGCGCGGCCTGCAGCTCCAGCTGCTTGGTGATCGGGGCGCTGATCTCGGCGAACGCGGCGCTGACCTTGCGCGACTTGCCGAAATCGGTGTCGGGGCCTTGCGAGGATTCGCCCAGGATGAGGTCCTGCTTCAATGCGTCGGACTGGTGGTAGTTCTGCTTCTCGCGGCGCAGCTCGCCACCGAACGCAAATGACAGGTCACCACCGGCGAGCGGGGTGATGGCCTTGGAGGCGCGGAAGTCCAGGCTGTCCATCGTGCCGGTGGCGCGGCGCACCTCGCCGCGGATCTGGGCCTTCTCGTACAGCGCGAGACCCGCGGCGCTGGACGGTCCGAACGCGTTGAGCGTGCCGGCGGCGAAGCCGTCCATGATCATGTCTTCGTTCAAATAGCCCTGGTAGTCGCGGTCTGACACCTTGCTGGTGCTGTGGTTCAGCGCCCATTCATAGTCCCAGCCGGCCAGCAGGCCGTTGGTGCCCAGCACGAAGCGGTTGGCCGTGGCGGCCAGCTCGCTGGTGCGCAGGCCGGCCTCCTGCAGCCGCGTGCGCACGACCATGATGCGGCGCTCGTCGCCCGCCGGGAAGGCGTTCAGCCCGGTGGACTTCAGCGCCGGCACCAGCGACACGTCCATCTCGGCATCCACGCGGTTGGGCGTGCCGGTGTAGTAGGTGTTGGCCTTGGCCAGCGAGGCCTCGACGAAGAGCTGGTGGCCGCTGCCCAGGTTGAACACGCCGCGGCTGAACAGGCTGGTCTTCTTGGACTTCGGGTACAGCTCGATGTCGCGCATGTAGTCGAAGGTGCAGCCGTCCACGCCGCCGATGCCCTCCGGCAGGTACAGCGTGGCCGGCGCGTTGCAGCCGGTGGCCGCGGCGGGGTTGATCGTGTATTCGCTGATGACGTCCTTGCCGTTGGCCTTGAAGCCTTCATCGATCAGCAGGTCGCGCTGCTCGGAGCCGGGCAGGTTCTGGTCCAGCAGGATGTTGCCGGGGAAGCCGGCGCTGGACAGCAGATCGGGCAGCCGCCCGGGGATGTCCAGCTCCTTGATGAACTTGCGCCGCGACGCGTTCAAGCTGCTGGTCTTCTGCACGTCCAGCACGGCCATCACGTTGAAGCCCTGGCTGGCGTAGTTGCCGAAGCCGCCGGCCAGCGTGGCCGAACGCTTGTTGGCACCGCCCTCGCTGGTGTTGCCGGCCAGCACGTTGATGTCCACGCCGGCGAAGTCCTTGCGCGTGATGAAGTTGATGACGCCGCCGATGGCGTCGGAGCCGTACAGCGACGAGGCGCCGTCCAGCAGGATCTCCACGCGCTGGATGGCGGCGGCGGGGATGCTGTTCAGGTCCACGCCCGCCGAGTCGCCGGGCGATGCGAAGTTGGCCATGCGCCGGCCGTTCAGCAGCACCAGCGTGGACGACACGCCCAGGCCGCGCAGGTTGGCGGCGTTGAAACCCATCTGGTCACGAAAGCCCCCGAAGGCCACGCTGCCGCCATCGGTCAGGTTGTTGGCGCCGGCGCTCAGGCGCGCGATCAGCTCGGCGGCCGTCGTCACGCCGGCCTTGTCGATCTCGTCGCGCGTGATGACCTGCACCGGCAGCGCCGTTTCGCCCTCGATGCGCTTGATGGCGGTGCCCGTGACCTCCACCCGTTCGAGCGAGGTCTGGGCCTGGACGGCGGCGGTCAGCGCGAGCAGCGTGGTGGCGGCAACGGCCAGCCGGGTGGGGCGGGGGGCTTTCATCGGCGCATCTCCGGGCTGTGATGCGCGGCAGTCTAGGCACGGTGGCGTCATGCGACTGTCCCCAGCCGTGTGGATCGTCTCGTCCGCGCCACGCCCTGGCGTCCGGCCCGTCATCGGCGCTCTGTCATCATGTGCGTTCTGACCAAGGAGGGTTGTGGGCATGAGGTCTTGGATCTGGGGCGGTTTCGCGGCGCTGGCGCTGGCTTTTGGGGCGCATGCGGCGCAGCCGACAACGACGAGCACCCCGGTGGCGCAGGCGCAGCAGCGCGCGCAGCAGCAGCGCCCGGTCGCCACGCCACCGCGCAGCACGGCGCCGGTGCGGCCGGCCGGTGCATCGACGGCGCCAGCGGCCCCGGCGCCCGCGCCGCAGGTGGACGCCGAGCCGCCCATCCGCGGCTATGCCGTGCCCATCGGTGGTGCGCTGAAGGCGGACAACGAGGAGGTCTGGCAGCGCATCGTGCAACTGGCCGGCGGCAAGGGCGCACGTTTCGTCGTTTTCGGCACCGCCAGTGAGGATCCCGAAGCCAGCGCCAAGCAGGTCGTGGACCTGCTGCAGCGCCGCGGCGCCGTCGCCGAGGCGCTGCCGGTGGCCCCCAAGTTCTCGTGGGTGGACCTGACCAAGGTCGTGCGTGATCCGGCGCTGATCGCCAAGGTGAAGGCCGCCAAGGGCGTGTTCTTCACCGGCGGCCTGCAGGAGCGCATCGTCGACGTGCTGCAGCCCGGCGGCCAGAGCACGCCCATGCTGGAGGCGATCTGGGAGGTCTACCGCAAGGGCGGCGTCGTGGCCGGCACGTCGGCCGGCGCGGCCATCATGAGCACCATCATGTTCCGCGACGCGCCCAGCGTCATGAACGTGCTGAAGGGCCGCTTCGCCGATGGCAAGCAGGTGGACCGCGGCCTGGGCTTCGTCGGCCCGCACCTGTTCGTGGACCAGCACTTCCTGAAGCGCGGCCGCTTCGGCCGCATGATCCCGCTGATGATGGCCAAGGGCTACAAGCTGGGCCTGGGCGTGGACGAGAACACGGCCGCCATCATCCGCGGCGACGAGATCGAGGTCATCGGCGACCGCGGCTGCCTCATCGTGGACCTGACCGAAGCCCAGCAGGACACCAGCCTGGGCGCGTTCAACGTGCAGGGTGCGCGGCTGTCCTACCTGGAACACGGCGACCGCTACCACCTGCGCGCGCGCTCCACCTCGCCGTCGGCGCCCAAGCTGCGCGGCGACGTGCACGACGCCGAGTCGCCCAACTTCAAGCCCTATTACACGGACGACGTCTTCCACCTCGACATGCTGGGCGACTCGACGATCTCCAACGCGATGAGCCGCCTGATCGACAGCGTGCGCAAGGAGGTCAAGGGCCTGGCCTTCGACGTGCTGCCGCGCTCCAACGACCCGCTGGCGGAGCTGGGCTTCATGTTCCGCGTCTACAAGGGCTCCGACTCCATGGGCTGGAGCACCGAGGAATTCGGCGGCGAGCAGTTCACGGTCACCAACCTCTACCTGGACATCACGCCCGTGCGCCTGCCCATGCCGCTGTACGGCGGCTGGACGCCGCCGCGTGCGCCGGCCGGCAGCGCAGCACCGCCTCCCGCGCCGGCCGCGTCGTCGCCGTCGCAGCGGACCGGCTCCTAGCGTTTCGTCACGCGCCTTGCTTTTTCCTGGGGACTGTCCGCTTGTCCAGGCCGGGGCCTCCCTGCCAAGATGACCGGCTTGTGAATTTGCCCGCCGCCCGGCGCCGAGCCGGGCCTTCCCGCCCATCTTGCAGACCTCGAATCCCACCGGCACCGTCGTCGTCATCGGCGGTGCGCTGAAAGCCGACAGCGATGCGGTCTGGCAGCGCCTCGTCGACGAGGCGGGCGGCGAGGGCGCCCGCGTGGCGGTGTTCCCGACGGCCGCCTACGAGCCCGAGCGCATCGGCGCGCAGATCGTCGCGGCGCTGCAGCGCTGCGGCGCGCAAGCGGAGCTGGTGCCCATCGCCCCCAACCTGGAAGGGGTGGACCTGCAGGCCGCACTGCACGACCCGGCACTGATCGCGCGCGTGGCCGCGTCGCAGGCGGTGTTCTTCTCGGGCGGTGCGCAGGAATACATCGTCGATACGCTGCAGCCGGGCGGGCAGCCGACGGCCATGCTGGACGCGATACGCGCGGTGTTCGCGGCCGGCGGCGTCATCGCCGGCACCAGCGCAGGCGCCGCGGTCATGAGCCGCATGATGTTCCGCGACGCGATGGACAACCTGGCCGTGCTGAAGGGCCAGTGGCGCGCCGGCCAGGAGTACGACCGCGGCCTGGGCTTCGTCGACGCGGACCTGCTGATCGACCAGCATTTCCTGAAGCGCGGCCGCATCGGCCGCATGCTGCCGGCCCTGCAGACGTTGGGCTGCCGGCTGGGGCTGGGGGTGGACGAGAACGCCGCGGTGGTCATCAAGGGCTCGCGGCTGGAGGTCATCGGCGGCAGCGGTGCGGTGCTGGTGGACATGGCCGCCGCCACGCGCGACGCGGCGCTGCCGGCCTTCAACCTGACCGGCGCGCGTGTTTCCTACCTTGATGCCGGCGACAGCCACGACCTCGCCAGTGGCGTCACCACGCCGGCCTCGCACCGGCTTGCAGAGACCCGCATCGACCCCGCCGCGCCGGGCTTCGAGCCGGGCGAGCAGGTGGAGCGCTACTTCCTCGACATGCTGGGCGACGGCTGCATGCGCCAGGCGCTGATGCACCTGCTGGACGGCCCGTCCGACGAGGTCTTCGGCCTGGCCTACCGTGCCCGGCCGCAGGCGGACGATACGGCGCCCGGACTGGGCTTCGAGTTCCGCCTGCGCCGAGGCCCGGGTTTCGTCGGCTGGCTGGGCGAGGGCGATTGCACCGTGCTGGGCGCGAGGCTGGACGTGGTGCCTGTGAAGGTGGCCATGCCCATGTTCACGCCGCTGGTGGCGGCACCCCGGACATGATTGAATTGCTTTTCCCCTCTACCAAGGAGACACCATGAAGAAGATCTTCCTCGCTCTTGGCGCCACGCTGCTGGCGAGTGCCGTCCATGCCACCGATGTAGGCGTGTCCATCCAGGTCGGTCAGCCGGGCTTCTACGGCCGCATCGACATCGGCAATGCAGGGCCGCCGCCTGTCATCGTGGCGCAGCCGGTGTGGGTGCAGCGCCGGCCGGTGCATGTCGAGCCGGTCTACATGCGCATCCCGCCTGGCCACCAGAAGAACTGGTCCAAGCATTGCAGCCGCTACAACGCCTGCGGCGTGCCGGTCTACTTCGTGCGCGAGGACTGGTACCAGCAACGCTACGAGCACCACGACCACAGGCACCACGACAAGCACCATGACAAGGGTCATGGCAAAGGCAAGGACAAGGACCACGGCAAGGGACATGGCAAAGGCAAGGACAAGGACTGAGCCCGCGCACAATCGGGCCCATGGCTGACACCGACTCACGACCCGAAGGCTTCCAACGCGTCAGCGCCGCACTTGCGGCGCAGGCGCACCCGCACCGCCCGCTGTGGCTGGACGTTGCCGCGCGCACCGCGCAGGAGGCCGCCGACGCGCTGGGCGTCACGCTGGGCCAGATCGCCAAGTCGGTGGTGTTCCGCCGCAAGGTCGATGATTCGGCAGTGCTGGTCATCACGTCCGGCGACAAGCGCGTGGACGAGAGCAAGCTCAAGCCCCATACCGGCTCGCTGGGCCGCGCCGATGCCGACTTCGTCAAGGCCCGCACCGGCTTCTCCATCGGCGGCGTCTCGCCGGCCGGCTTCGCGCCCGCAGACGGCGCCGCGCCGCCGCAGCTGTTCATCGACCGCGAGCTGTTCCGCTTCGACATCATCTGGGCGGCCGCCGGCCACCCCAACGGCGTGTTCAAGCTGACGCCGGGCGAGCTGGAAAGGATCACGGGGGCGCCGGTCATCGACGTCGTTCAGGGATGAAGCCAGCCGTCGCCTCACCCTGCGTGAACGTCTGCCAGATGGACGCCGCCAGCGGCTGGTGCCGCGGCTGCGCGCGCAGCATCCATGAGATTGCCGGCTGGGGCGGGGCACCGGAGACGGTGCAGCGCCACATCCTGGATCAGTTGCCCGAGCGGCGTGTCGAACTGCACCACCACGGTCTGTGGCTGGGGCCGTGGCCGCCGACGGAGGAACAGGACCGATGAAACGCGTCACCTTCTACTTCGACCCCATCTCGCCATATGCAGCGCTGGGCTTCGAAGCCTTGCCCGAGGCACTGGCCGGGCACAGCGTGGAGGTGGTCTACCGGCCCATCCTGTTCGCGGCGCTGTTGCAGGCGCTGGGGCAGAAGGGGCCGGCCGAGATCGAGGCCAAGCGGCGCTGGACCTTTCGCCAGGTCGCCTGGCTGGCGCACCGCCAGGGCGTGGTGCTGGATGCGCCGGCCCAGCATCCGTTCAACCCGCTGCCGCTGCTGCGCCTGGCCTGGGCCTGCGCGGCGCCCGAGGGCCAGCCCGGCGACACGCCCGGGCGCTGGGTGGCCGAGCAGCTGTTTCATCACGTGTGGCGCGCGGGAGGCGCCGACGCCAGCGACCCCACCCGGCTGGCGGAGCTGACGGCGCGGCTGACGCCGGCGCAGGACCCGGCCAGCGAGGCCGTCAAGCAGCGCCTGCGCAGCGAGACCGAGGCCGCGCTGGCGCTGGGCGTGTTCGGCGTGCCCACCGTCGAATG
Source organism: Roseateles asaccharophilus (assembly GCF_031458115.1). Lineage (GTDB taxonomy): Bacteria > Pseudomonadota > Gammaproteobacteria > Burkholderiales > Burkholderiaceae_C > Pelomonas > Pelomonas asaccharophilus_A. Next base: position 256,972 of record NZ_JAVDXV010000002.1, read on the forward strand.
CGATGGCCGGCTGTTCTGGGGTCAGGATGCGCTGCCCATGCTGCGCGCGGCACTTGACGGCGACCCGTGGTTCCGCAGCGGCGCGTGGGAAGACGCCGCGCGTGCCCGGCCGGGTATTACGCGGCGCCACTGAACAGACCGTTTGAACGTCAAGCCCGACTGACATCCAGACTCAGGACTTACCCGCGACGGCCCCGGATTCCCGCATTGAGAAACGAAACCCCCGGGTTGCTGCGGAGTTTGTCAGCCTCGATTCAGACTGGCGTCAGAACACGGTCAGAGGCGATGTGAATAGTCCGCCCGCAAGGGTTGCTCCATCCTGGAACAGCCCGACTACAGACGGAGACTTTCATGGCAACTGCAGCAAGTTCTGCCTCGGCGCCGATGACCAAGGAGGAGAAGAAGGTCATCTTCGCCTCCTCGCTGGGCACCGTGTTCGAGTGGTACGACTTCTATCTCTACGGCTCGCTCGCGGCCATCATCGCGAAGCAGTTCTTCGCAGGCCTGGAGCCCGGTGCCGCGTTCATCGCGTCGCTGATGGCCTTCGCCGCCGGCTTCATCGTGCGCCCCTTTGGCGCGCTGGTGTTCGGCCGCCTGGGCGACATGATCGGTCGCAAGTACACCTTCCTGGTGACCATCTTGATCATGGGCCTGTCGACCTTCATCGTCGGCATCCTGCCCACCTACGCGACCATCGGCGCTGCCGCCCCGGTCATCCTGATCATCCTGCGTCTGCTGCAAGGCCTGGCACTGGGTGGCGAGTACGGCGGCGCGGCCACCTATGTGGCCGAGCATGCACCGCACGGCAAGCGCGGCGCCTATACCTCGTGGATTCAAACCACGGCGACGCTGGGCCTGTTCCTGTCGCTGATGGTCATCCTGGGCGTTCGCACGGCCATGGGTGAAAAGGAATTCGGCGAGTGGGGCTGGCGTATCCCCTTCATCGTCTCCATCCTGCTGCTGGGCATCTCGGTGTGGATTCGTTTGAGCATGAACGAATCGCCCGCCTTCCAGAAGATGAAGGCCGAGGGCAAGACCTCCAAGGCCCCGCTGTCCGAGTCCTTCGGCCAGTGGAAGAACCTGAAGATCGTGCTGCTGGCGCTGTTCGGCCTGGTCGCCGGCCAGGGCGTGGTCTGGTACACGGGCCAGTTCTACGCGCTGTTCTTCCTGACGTCGGTGCTGAAGGTCGAGGCCGCCAGCGCCAACATCTGGATCGCGATCTCGCTGATCCTGGGCACGCCGTTCTTCGTCATCTTCGGCACGCTGTCGGACAAGATCGGCCGCAAGCCCATCATCATGGCCGGCCTGATCCTGGCTGCCGTCACCTACTTCCCGCTGTTCAAGGCACTGACCGCCGCGGCCAACCCGGACCTCGCCAAGGCCCAGGAAACGTCCAAGGTCACGCTGAGCACGAACATGGCCAGCTGCTCCTTCCAGGGCAGCCCGATTGCCCGTGAAGTGGACTTCACCAGCGCTTGCGATATCGCCAAGCGCGCACTGGCCGGCTCGTCCGCCAGTTCCGAGACCGTCGAGGCCCCCGCGGGTGCGCCGACCGTGGTCAAGGTGGGTGACAAGGAAATCACCGTCCCGACCGCCAGCAAGCTGACCGAGCACAAGTTCGACGAAGCCAGCACCAAGGCCATTGCCGCGTTCAAGAAGGAACTGGGCGACGCGATGAAGGCCGCCGGCTACCCGGCCAAGGCCGACCTGGCCAAGGCCAACGTGCCCATGGTCATCGGCATCCTGTTCGTGCTGGTGCTCTACGTGACCATGGTGTACGGCCCGATCGCCGCCATGCTGGTGGAGTTGTTCCCGACCCGCATCCGCTACACGTCGATGAGCCTGCCGTACCACATCGGCAACGGCTGGTTCGGCGGCATGCTGCCCTCCATCACGTTCGCGATGGTGGCCCAGAACGGCAACATCTACCACGGCCTCTGGTACCCCATCGTCATCGCCGTGATCACCTTCGTCATCGGCGTGCTGTTCGTCCGCGAGACCAAGGACGTTGACATCTACGCCAAGGACTGAGAGACAGTCCAGTCGCCTCGGGGTTGACCCTGGGGCTCCACGCGAGGCCGGCTTTCATGCCGGCCTTTTTTATGGCGGGGCCGGCCTTGCAGCCGGTATCCCGCCCTGCGACCATGCGTGCCGATGACCGAACCCAAAGCTCCTCCCGAACCCAGCGCCCGCGAGCAGCGCCGCCTGCAGATGGCCGACATCGCCCGGCTGGCCGGCGTGTCGGTGTCCACCGTGTCGCGGGCGCTCAATGGCAGCGAGCTGATCAATGCCGAGACCCGCCAGCGCATTGCCGAACTGGCCCGCTCGCTGAACTACTCGATCAACCTCGGCGCCCGCAACCTGCGGCTGCAGGAGAACAAGACGGTGGCCGTGGTGGTGCCCTACGACCGCCAATCGCGCCAGCACATCTCCGACCCGTTCTTCCTGTCCATCGTCGGCTCCATCGCCGATGCGCTGACCGACCGCGGCTACGACATGCTGCTGTCGCGCGTGGATGCCGAGCACCTGGACCTGTCGGCCGGCTGGTTTGATTCCGGCAAGGCCATCGGCGTGGTCCTCATCGGACAGTGGCGGCACCACGACCAGCTCAACGAGATGGCCGCGCGCAAGCTGCCGCTGGTGGTGTGGGGCGGCGAGATGCCCCAGCAGCTGTACGCCAGCGTGGGCGGCGACAACGTGCTAGGCGGCACGCTGGCCGCGCGCCACCTGCTGCAGTCGGGCCGGCGCCGCATCGCCTTCGTCGGTGACGCGCGGCTGCCCGAGGTCTGGCTGCGCCGCCAGGGCTATGCGCAGGCGCTGCGCGAGGCCGGTCTGGCGGTGGACCCCGGGCTGGAAGTCGCCGCGCCGTTCGAACCCGGCCTGGCGGCCGGCGTGCTGGAGCGCTTCTGCGCCGCGCGGCAGGACTTCGATGCCGTCGTCTGCTGCAGCGACGTGCAGGCACTGCTGACCATCCAGGCGCTGCGGGCCGCCGGCCGCAGCGTGCCGGGCGACGTGGCCGTCACGGGCTATGACGACATGGCGCTGGCCGCCTACTGCGATCCGCCCCTGACCACCGTGCACCAGCCGGTGGCCGAGGCCGGCGCCGAGCTGGTGGAGGCGCTGCTGGCGCAGATGCGCGGCGAGCGCACCGGGCCGCGCACGTTGCCGGTCTATCTGAAGCTGCGCGCCAGCGCCCCCGACGGCGCGCGCTGATCGCAAGGCGGGGACGCGCCCGTCCTAGCGTGTCGGGCCTGCCAATTCGGGCTGATGCGAACGTTTTCATTAAATCAAAAGTGTCGATTGACGTTTGGCGTCAAATACGTGTTTCCACTGGAATGCAATCGATTGCAAAACGACGGGCGACCGCGCAGAATGTGGGCACGGTTCGGCGCTGGGCAACGGCGCCGGACCCACGCGCCCACAGAAGGCGCCCGAACACCGCCCACCAGGAGACAACCATGACCCGCCCCATCCCGTCCGCCAGCCGCGCCGGCCACCGTCCCTCGCTCCGGCCGCTGTCCGCCGCCGTTGCGCTGGCCTTGCTGGCCACCGCGGCCCAGGCCCAGCAGGCCGCCGAGCCCGCACCCGCCGCCGACGGCCTCAAGCTCGACGCGGTCGTCGTCACCGGCACCTCGACGGCCAAGTCCAAGATGCGCTCCAGCGTGGCCATCTCCTCCATCGAGAGCGACAGCGTCGGCGCCGTCACCGCGGCCAGCTCGACGGACCTGCTGCGCGGCGTGCCCGGCATCCGCGCCGAAGCCAGCGGTGGCGAGTCCAATGCCAACGTCGCCGTGCGCGGCATCCCCGTCTCGGCCGGCGGCGCGCGCTACATCCAGTTCCAGGAGGACGCCCTGCCCGTGCTGCAGTTCGGTGACATCGCCTTCGCCACGCCCGACACCTGGATGCGCGCCGACGCCGGCTTCGAGCGCCTGGAAGTCGTGCGCGGCGGCTCGGCCGCGCTGCTGGCCACCGGCGCGCCGGGCGGCATCATCAACTTCATCAGCAAGACCGGCCTGGAGCCCGGCGGCACGCTGCAACTGACCCAGGGCCTGGACTTCGACCAGACCCGGCTCGACTTCGGCTATGGCGGCCGGCTGGCGCCCAAGACGCGCTTCTTCGTCGGCGGCTTCTACCGCGTGGGCGACGGCGGTCGCAAGGGCGCCGACGGCGTCGAGAACGGCGGCCAGGTGCGCGCCAACGTGACCTTCGAGCTGGAGGGCAAGAGCTATGTGCGCCTCAGCGTCAAGCACCTGGACGACCACAGCCCCACCTTCATGCCCACGCCGGTGGGGTACGTCAACGGCAGCATCCAGGAGATCCCGGGCCTGGACCCGCGTCGCGCCGCCTTCTACGACGCCAGCTGGCCGCTGGACAACACGCTGGCCAACAATAACGGCCGCAGCACCAGCAGCATCCGTGACGGCCTGGCCGCCAAGAGCGACGCCTTCGGCGTCGAGATGGACCTGGACGCCGGCGGCGGCTTCCGACTGCAGAACAAGTTCTCGTGGAGCAAGAACTCGGGTCGCTTCGTCGGCATCTTCCCCGGGGACGACGTGGCCGCCGCACCGGCCGGCACGACCATCGCCAGCGGCGCGGACGCCGGCAAGGCCTACACCGGCAACAAGTTCACTGCCGTCATCTTCAACACGCAGGTGGACAACGCCGGCCTGATGGCCAACGACCTGAAGTTCTCGCGCGATTTCGGCCTGGGCGACGGCGCCCGGCTCAGCGCCGTGGCCGGCCTCTACACGTCGGTGCAGAAGCTGGACCTGACGTGGAACTTCAACCAGTACTCGCTGTCCGCCGACGAGCACGGCGCCCGCGTGCTGAACGTGCCTGGCGTGGTCAACGGTGCGCCCGGCTTCGGCGGCTGCTGCAGCAACACGCAGGACAGCAAGTACACGACCACCGCGCCCTACCTGGTGCTGAACTACGAGTCGGGGCCGTTGTCGGCCGACGTCGGCCTGCGCCGCGACTACCAGAAGGCCAGCGGCAGCTACTACCAGTCCAACGCGGGCCTGAGCTACGACCTGAGCAAGCCCAACGTCATCGACTATGACTTCGGCCGCACGTCCTACTCGCTGGGCGGCAACTACGCGCTGAGCAAGGACCTCGCCGTCTTCGCCCGCTACTCCGACGGCGCCGCTTACAACGCCGACCGCATCACCTTCTTCAACAGCCCCAACCTCGTCAACGGCAAGAGCCCGACCATCCCGACCAACAAGGTCCGCCAGGCCGAGGCCGGCATCAAGATCCGCGGCAACGGCATGAGCCTGTTTGCCACGCTGTTCCATGCCAAGACCGACGAGGTCAACGTGGACGTGACCACGCAGCCCATCGTCGCCAAGGCCAACCGCTACCGCAGCAACGGCCTGGAACTGGAAGGCTCGGCACGCGTGGGCATCGTCAACCTGCTGGGCGGCCTGACCTACACGGATGCCAAGCAGGCCGACGGCCGCGCGCCCAAGCGCCAGGCCAAGGTCGTGTACCAGCTCACGCCCACCGTCATCGTCAACGATGCGCTGAGCTTCGGCGTCGGCATCGTCGGCACGACCAAGAGCCAGGACGACGGCCCCACCGGCCCGCTGACCATCACGCTGCCGGCCTACACCGTGGTCAACGCCTTCGCCAGCTACGCGCTGACCGACAAGCTCATGCTCTCGCTGGCCGCCAACAACCTGTTCAACGAGTTGGCCTACACCGAGAGCAACGACGGTCGCGGCGCCGCGCGGGCCTACACCGGCCGCACCGTCAAGGCCTCGCTGCGCTACTCGTTCTGATGGCGCCCGTCCTCGTCATGGGAGAAGCCCTCGTGGACGAGTTCCACGACGGCGCGGTGGCCGGCGGCGCGCCGTTCAATGTGGCGCGCTCGCTGGCCGCCTTGGGCGTGCCGGTGAGCTTCGTCAGCCGCATCGGCGCCGACGACGCAGCCGGCCACCTCGTGCTTGACAGCGCCGCGCGCTTCGGCCTCTCGGTGGACGGTATCCAGCGCGATGCCGCCCACGCCACCGGCCGCGTCAGCGTGCACGAAGGCGAGGGCGGCAGCCACAGCTTCCAGATCCATGCCGATGCGGCCTGGGACCACCTGGCGCCGCCCGCTGCGGTCGATGCCGGGCTGATCTACTTCGGCAGCCTGATGCAGCGGCACGCGGTGTCGCGTGCGGCCTTGCGGGCGGCGCTCAAGCGCGCCCGGGTGCCCCGCCTGCTGGACCTCAACCTGCGCCCCGGCACCGACAAGCCGGACCTCGCCGCCGAGTCGCTGATGCTGGCCGACCGGGTCAAGATCAACGAGGACGAGCTGGAACGCCTGCTGGCCTGGCTCGAGCCCACACTGCCCGCGCTGATGGCCCGCTTCGCGCTGCAGGAACTGCTCGTGACGCGCGGCGCGGCGGGCTATGCGCTGTACGGCGAGTCTGGTCAGCTGCTGGCGGCGGGCGATGGCGTAGCGCAGCCCGATTTCGTGGACAGCGTCGGCGCGGGTGACGGCTTCACCGCCATGCTGCTGGCCGGGTACGCGTTGCGCCGCGACCGCGCCGCCACGCTGCACCTGGCCAACCGCTATGCCGCGATGATCTGCGGCGTGCGCGGCCCGCTGCCGGACGACTCCGCCGCGCTGCGGCCCTGGCGCGAGGCGCTGCACGCGCTGCCTGCGGAGGATTGAGCATGTACAAGCCCCACCTGTCGTTCTCGCAGATCCTGAACATGAATGTCGGCTTCCTCGGCATCCAGTTCAGCTTCGGCTTGCAGCAGGCCAACATGAGCCCGATCTACCAGATGCTGGGCGCGGACGGCAAGAGCCTGCCCTACCTCTGGCTGGCCGGCCCCATCACCGGCCTGCTGGTGCAGCCCATCGTCGGTGCCATGAGCGACCGCACGACGCATGCTTCAGGCCGCCGCACGCCGTACTTCCTGATCGGTGCGCTGCTGTGTTCCCTCGGCTTGCTCGTCATGCCGTTCAGCCCCGCGCTGTGGTTCGCCGCTGGCCTGCTGTGGATCCTGGACGCAGCCAACAACGTGACCATGGAGCCCTACCGCGCCTACGTCAGCGACCGGCTGCGCGAGGAGCAACATGCGGCCGGCTTCCTGACGCAGGCCTCGTTCACCGGCCTGGCGCAGACGCTGGCCTATCTCACGCCCAGCCTGCTGGTGTTCTTCGGCATGAACAAGGACGCGCTGGGCGCCAACGGCATCCCGGTCGTCACCACGCTGGCCTTCGTGCTGGGCGCGCTGCTGTCATTCACCACCGTCTGGTGGTCCGTGCGCAAGGTGCCCGAGTTGCCGCTGCCGCCGGAGGAAATGGCCCGCCTGCGTGCGCTACCGCGTGGATTCGGCCCGGCGTTGGCCGAGATCTGGAGTGCCGTGCGCGCGATGCCACCCACGATGCGGCGGCTGTGGTGGATGGCGCTGTTCCAGTGGTACGGAATGATGTGCTACTGGATCTACATCGTGCCCACGCTGGCCGCCACGGTCTTCGGCACCGATGACCCGCACAGCGCCGGCTTCCGTGATGCCGCTCTGTTGAACGGCCAGGTCGGCGGCTTCTACAACGCGGTCGCCTTTGTCGCCGCCTTCGCGATGGTGCCGTTCACCAAGCGGCTCGGCGCGAAATGGGTGCATGCCTTCGCGCTGGCCTGCGCCGCCGCGGGCATGTGGGCGCTGCCCGGCATCCGCAGCGAGGGCTGGTTGCTGTTCCTGCCCATGGTGGGCATTGGCCTGGCCTGGGGTTCCATCATGGGCAACCCCTACGTGCTGCTGGCCGGCAGCATCCCGCCGGAACGCGCCGGCGTCTACATGGGCATCTTCAACATGTTCATCGTCATCCCCATGCTGATCCAGGCGGTGACGCTGCCGCTGGTCTACGACAGCCTGCTGGGCGGCCGCCCCGAGAACGTCATCCGCCTGGCCGGCGTGCTGCTGGCCCTGGCCGCGCTGTGCGTGCTGGCCGTCAAGACCCCGAAGTCCTCGCCATGAAGAACCAAGTCCAACTCATCACCTACGTCGACCGACTCGGCGGCCGTCGCGACAGCGCCGACCTGAAGCGGCTCAAAACCCTGCTGTGCGATGCGGCTTCGCCGCTGGGCGGCGTGTTCGGCGGCGTGCACCTGCTGCCCTTCTTCCACGCCATTGATGGCGCGGATGCCGGCTTCGACCCCATCGACCACACCCAGGTCGACCCGCGACTGGGCGGTTGGGAGGACATCCAGGCGCTGACCGACGGCCTGGACGTGATGGCCGACGTCATCGTCAACCACATGTCGGCCGAGTCGCCGCAGTTCCTCGACTACTCCGAGAAGGGCGAGGCCTCGGCCTATGCGGGCCTGTTCCTGACGCTGGATGCGGTGTTCCCGCAAGGCGCCAGCGAGCGCGAGCTGCTGGCCGTCTACCGCCCGCGCCCAGGCCTGCCGCTGACCTATGCCGCGCTGAAGAACGGCGAACGGCGCATCCTGTGGACCACCTTCACGGCCGCGCAGATCGACATCGCCGTGCGCCACCCGCAGGGCCGCGCCTACCTGACGGGCATCCTGAAGGCCTTCGCCGACAACGGCATCCGCATGGTGCGGCTGGACGCCGTCGGCTACGCCATCAAGAAGGCCGGCGCCAGCTGCTTCATGATGCCGGAGACCTTCGACTTCATCGGCGAGTTCGCTGCCGAGGCGCGGGCGCTGGGCATCGAGGTGCTGGTGGAGATCCACAGCTACTTCCAGCGCCAGATCGACATTGCGTCCAAGGTCGACTGGGTCTACGACTTCGCGCTGCCGCCGCTGGTGCTGCACGCCTTCAGCTTCCGCACCGCCGCCGCACTCAAGCGCTGGATCGCCATCCGGCCCACCAATGCGCTGACCGTGCTCGACACCCACGACGGCATCGGCATCATCGACATCGGCGCCGATGCCAGCGACCGCGAGGCGCACCCTGGCCTGGTGCCGCCCGACGAGCTGGACGCGCTCGTCGATCGCATCCATGCGGCGAGCCAGGGTCAGAGCCGCCAGGCCACCGGCGCCGCAGCCAGCAACCTCGATCTCTACCAGGTCAACTGCACCTTCTTCGATGCGATGGGCCGCGACGAAACGGCCTATCTGCTGGCGCGGGCACTGCAGTTCTTCCTGCCCGGCGTGCCGCAGGTCTACTACGTGGGCCTGCTGGCGGGGCACAACGACATGGACCTGCTGGCCCGCACGCAGGTCGGCCGCGACATCAACCGCCACTACTACGACGAGGCCGAGATCGCCCGCGACTGCGAGCGGCCCGTGGTGCGCCGCCTCATCGAGCTGATCCGGCTGCGCAATACGCACCCGGCCTTCGGCGGCCGGTTCGAGGTCGAGCCCGGCGCGGCGGACGAGCTGTGCCTGCGCTGGCATCAGGGCGATGCCTGGGCCACGCTGCGAATCAATTTCGCCAGTCTGGCCCATGAGCTGAGCCACAGTGCCGACGACGGCGACCCGCAGCGCTTCGCCTTCAGTTGAGCGTCAGCATCGGTCTCCACAATCCTCGCCAGACCCAAACTCTGGAGACCCAAGCATGTGGAAGTTGATCGTCGGCTTCATCGCCTTTGCCGCGCTGGCCCTGTACATCCTGACCAAGAGCGGCGGCAACATCGACCTGAGCGGTGAGTCGCACGGCATCAGCGTGCCGCATGAGCCGGCGTCTGCGGCTTCGGATGCAGCGTCGGCTGCCGTCACAGCAGCCGTCGAGGCCGCCTCCGCGCCTGCATCGGGCGCGTCGCAGTAAGCAGCGGTTTTCTCAGCGCGCGCCGGTCGCTTCGCCGGCGCGCTGCGGCGCCAGCAGCGGTAGCCGCATCAGCATCTGCGTGCCCTGTCCGGGCGTCGAGCGCACCTCGATCTGGCCGCCCAGCACATTCGTCACGATGTTGTGCACGATGTGCATGCCCAGCCCGGAGCCGCCCGTGCCCAGCTTGGTCGTGAAAAAGGGGTCGAAGATGCGTCGCCGCACCGACTCGTCCATGCCGCGACCGTCGTCGATGACGCTCAGCTCGGCCTCCGTGTCACCGAGGCGTTCGCAGTGCACCTTCACGTGGCCGCGCTCCATGCCTTCGAAGCCGTGCAGCAGCGCGTTCATCAGCAAGTTGGTCAGCACCTGGCCCAGCGCGCCCGGATAGCTGTTCATGCGCAGGCCGTGGCACAGGTCGGTCTCGATGACGTGCGGCGTGTACTTGAAGCTGGGCTCCACCATGACCAGCACGTCTTCCACGACCTTGCCCAGGTCGAAGTCGCGCCGCAGGTCGGCGGTCTGGTCGATGGCCACCTGCTTGAAGTCGCGCACCAGGTCGGCGGCCTTCTGCACGTTGCGCTGCAGGATGTCCTGCGCGCGCCGCGTGTCGCGGGCCAGCTCCTCCAGCGTGCTGCGGCGCAGCTGCGCGCCACCGCCGGCCAGCATGCCTTCCAGCTGCTTGTAGCGGTCGTCCAGCGTCGACACGACGGTCAGCGCATTGCCCAGCGGCGTGTTGAGCTCGTGCGCGACGCCCGCTACCAGCCGGCCCAGCGAGGCCAGCTTCTCTGACTCGACCAGGTCGCGCTGCGTCTTCTGCAGCGTGGCCAGCGCCTCGGACAGTTCGGCGTTGCTGGCCGTCAGTTCGGCGGTGCGCTGCGTGACTGTCTCTTCCAGGTTCAGGTTGTGCTGGCGCAGCGCCTCGAAGGCCGACAGCAGCGCCTGGCGCATGCGCTCCATCGCGACGCCCACGCGCGCGATCTCGTCGCCGCCGCTGTTGATGTGCAGCGGCTGCTCCAGGCGGCCGGCGGCCAGCGCCTCGGCCGAGGCGGTCAGCTCCATCATGGGCCGCAGCACATAGCGCTGCAGCACCCACAGGATCAGCACCAGCGACAGCGTCAGCGTCAGCCCGCTGCGCCACACGGTGCGCCAGATTTCGGCCTGCTTGGCCTCCAGCAGCGGTGCGGCGCTCATGCGCACGGTCAGCTTGGCGATCTCGCGCCCGTCGCGCAGCACCGGCCGGGTCTGGCTCAGCACGAGGTCGGGGTCGGCGTGGCCGCCGGGGTTCTGCTGCGAAAGGAAGGGTGTCGTCGAGGCCGGCTCGACCACCTGCACGGACACGAAGCGCGGATCGTCCATCTGCGCCTTCACCATCGGGTCGGCCAGGTCCGGGGACACCTGCCAGACCGGCTCGGCCAGCGACAGCGCCATCACCTCGGTGGCGCGCGCCAGGTCGCGCTTCAGGTCTTCCATCGCGGTGGCGCGCGTCTTCTGTACGTCGAACAGCAGCACGGCCGTCGTCGGCAGCAGCAGACCGAGCAGCAAGGCCAGCACGACAGCCACCGTCAGCGAACTGCGCTGCCAGCCCTGCCAGGCGGGTTGGGCTGGCTGGACGCGGGGTGGGAGGGCGGGAGGGGGGCTGTCCGACATTGATGGGCGCTCAGGCGGCGCGGCAGGCGAAGCAGTGTAGGCCCGTGAAATCCGGTTGCATTGCGCATTCGCGGCCTGCATGACCCGGGTTTCTCCTGGGGGCAGGGTGGCGCTGTCAGCGCCGCGTCAGCCCCAAAATGCGCCGCCAGAAAATCGTCGCGCACCCGCGCGAGCGCGGAGGAAGAACAGTGAATCGTTGGGTACGTCTGGCGGCATTGTTGGCCGCCTGTATGGGCATGAACAGCGCGCTCGCGCAGGGCGCGCTGCGCATCGGCATGGTGGCGGGCTTCTCGGGGCCGGTGGCCGGCGTGGTGCAGGAGAGCGCCGAGGGCGCGCGGCTGTACTTCGACTCGGTCAACGCGCAGGGCGGCATCCGCGGCCAGAACATCGAACTGGTCACGCAGGACGACAAGTACGACAACGCCACCGCAGTCGCGCAGGCGAAGTCGCTGGCCAGCCAGGGCGTGCTGGCGCTGATGCTCAGCCGCGGCACGGGCCCCACCGAGGCCATGCTGCCGGTGCTGAAGGAGAACCGCCTGCCGCTGATCGCGCCGGCCACCGGCGCCATCTCGCTGCGCGATCCGGTGCAGCCCTTCGTCTTCAACCTGCGCGCCAGCTACCAGGACGAGGCCGAACGCGCCGTCAAGCACCTGGCCGGCATCGGCGTGAAGCGCATCACCATCGTGCAGGTCAACGACCCCTTCGGCATCGATGCCGGCAAGGGCGCGATCAAGGGGCTGGACGATGTCAAGCTGCGGGCGCTCTCGCACCTGCGCTTCGACCGCAACAAGCCCAACCTGGCGCCGACCATGCAAGGCATCGCCAAGGCCGGCATCGAGGCCGTCGTGCTGATCGGCCCCGGCTACGCGGTGGCCGAGGGCGTCAATGCGCTGCGCGCGGCAGGCTCGACGGCGCATGTGGTCACGCTGTCCAACAACGCGTCGAACGACTTCGTGAAGAGCCTGGGCGAGAACGCGCGCGGCGTCATCGTCACGCAGCTGTTCCCCTACGAGCGCTCGACGTCCAGCCCGCTGGTGCGCGAGGCGTTGGGCCTGGCCAAGGCCACGGGCCGCAGCGAGCTGACGCCGGCACAGCTGGAAGGCTTCGCGGCCGCCAAGCTGGTTGTGGAAGCGCTGCGCCGCACCGGCAAGGACGTGGACCGCGCCAGCCTGGTCAAGGCGCTGGAAGGCCCGCGCATCGACGTGGGCGGCCTGCAGGTCGGCTACAACGACAAGGACCACAGCGGCCTCGAGTTCACCGACGTGTCCATCATCGGGCCTGACGGCAAGTTCTGGCGGTGACAGGCTCACCCCCTACGGCCTGACGGCCGCCCCCTTCGAGGGGGCACTGCCAGCGGCCCGGCAAAGCCGGTTCCGCGGCAGTCGCGCGATGATGCGGCTTGCTGGCGCAAGCCGCGTTTTCTTTGGAGCGTGCGATGGATCTGGGATTGAACGGCCGCTGGGCCTTGGTGTGCGCGGCGAGCAAGGGCCTGGGGCGCGGTTGTGCCGAGGCGTTGGTGGGCGAGGGTGTCAACGTCGTCATCACGGCCCGCGGTGAGGCGGACCTGTTGTCCACGGCGGCGGCGCTGAAGGCGCTGAACCCGGCCGTCGAGGTCAAGGCGGTCATCGGCGACATCGCGACGCCCGAGGCCCGCGCCGCGGCGCTGGCGGCCTGCCCCCAGGTGGACATCCTCGTCAACAACGCCGGCGGCCCGCCGCCCGGCGACTTCCGCGACTGGGACCGCGCGCAGTGGATCGCCGCGCTGGACGCCAACATGCTGGCACCCATCGAGCTCATCAAGGCCACCGTGGACGGCATGGCCGCGCGCGGCTTCGGTCGCATCGTCAACATCACGTCGGGCGCGGTGAAGGCGCCCATCGACGTGCTGGGCTTGTCCAACGGCGCGCGTTCGGGGCTGACCGGCTTCGTCGCCGGCGTGGCCCGCCAGCCGCGCCTGGCCGGCGCCAACGTGACGATCAACAACCTGCTGCCCGGCGCCTTCGACACCGACCGCCTGCGCAAGGGCTTTGCTGCCGCGGCCGCCCGTGGCGGGCAGACGGCCGATGAGGTGCTCGCCAAGCGCCGCGCGGCCATTCCCGCGCAGCGCTTTGGCACCGCAGCCGAGTTCGGCGCGATCTGCGCGATGCTGTGCAGCGCGCATGCAGGCTATCTGACGGGCCAGAACATCTTGCTGGACGGTGGTAGCTACCCGGGGACGTACTGACATGCGCTGGTTCAAGCGCATCGCCGCGGGCCTGCTGCTGCTCGTACTGCTGCTGGCCCTGGGCCTGTGGCTGGCCCTGCGTGCCAGCCTGCCGACGCTGGACGGCGAACGCGGCCTGACCGGCCTGAGCGGGCCCGCCGAAGTGCAGCGCGACGAGCGCGGCTATGCCACGGTCACCGCCGAGAGCCGGCTGGACGTCGCGCGCGCGCTGGGCTTCGTGCATGCGCAGGAGCGCTTCTTCCAGATGGACTTGATGCGCCGCAACGCGGCGGGCGAGTTGTCGGCGCTGGTGGGCGCAAAGGCGCTGCCGCTGGATCAAGCGCGCCGGGTGCATCGCTTTCGCCACCGCGCAGAGACCGGCCTGCCCGGGCTGCCGGCCGATGAGCGCGCGTTGCTGGATGCGTACGCGGTGGGTGTCAACGCGGGCCTTGCGGCGCTGGGCGGCCGCCCGCCCGAGTACCTGCTGCTGCGCCAGCAACCCAAGGCATGGACGCCGGCCGACAGCGTGCTGGTGGCCTACGGCATGTACCTGGACCTGCAAGGTGCGCAGGGCCGCGACGACATCGCGATGGGCCTGCTGCACGACGCCGTGCCGGCCGACTGGTACGCCTTCCTGACCCAGCACAGCGCCGACTGGCAAGCCGCGATGGACGACAGCCGCATGGCCGCCGTGCCGCTGCCGGCCGGCCCGCTGCCCGACGCGCTGCGCAGCGTGAAGACCGCGTGCAGCGACTGTCGCCTGCGGGACGCGCGCGACCTGGGCAGCAACAACTTCGCCGTCGCCGCGACGCGGGGCGCGGAAGGACGCGCCATCGTGGCCGACGACATGCACCTGGGCCTGCGCTCGCCCGGCACCTGGTTCAAGGTGCGCATGATGTGGAAGGATGCCGCCGGCGAGCACGACGTCACCGGCGTCAGCCTGGCCGGCGCGCCGCTGGTGGTGGCCGGCAGCAACGGCCGCGTGGCCTGGGGCTTCACGAACACGACCTCGGACTGGGCCGACGTGATCCGGCTCAAGCTCAACGCCGCCGGCACGCACTACCTGGCGGGCGGCGTCGAGAAGCCTCTGAAGCGCAGCGTCGAGCGCATCGAGATCGCCGGCGAGCCCGCCGTGGACCATGAGGTGCTGGAGAGCGAGTGGGGGCCGGTGCTGGCGCTTGGGCCGACGCCGGACCGCTCCCAAGGCGGCCCTACCCCCTCGGGGGGGGCGTCGCCACGCGATGCCTTCGGGGGCTCCATTTTGGCGCCGGCCGGTCAGGCCTATGCGCTGCGCTGGGTGGCGCATGACGCCGAAGGCATGAACCTGCGGCTGGCGCAGATGGAGACGGCGGGCGATGTCGATGCCGCCGTGAAGCTCGCCGCCGGCGCCGGCCTGCCGCATCAGAACCTGCTGGTGGCCGACAGTGCCGGCCGCATCGCGTGGACCGTCATCGGCGCCATCCCGAAACGGGTGGGCGCGGACGACATGGACCGCCCGCAGGACTGGAGCGACGGCCGCTCGCGCTGGCGGGGCTGGCTGAGCGCCGACCAGCAGCCGCGCATCGTGGATCCGGCCGACGGCCGGTTGTGGACCGCCAATTCGCGCATGGTGGGCGGCGACGCGATGAAGATCGTCGGCAACGGCGGCTGGGATGTCGGCGCCCGTGGCCTGCAGATCCGCGACGGCCTGCGCGCGCACGACAAGCTGGACGAGGCCGGCCTGCACGCCATCCAGCTGGACCACCGTGCGCTGTTCCTGCAGCGCTGGCGCCAGCTGCTGCTGGACCATGTGCTGACCCCCGAGTTCGTCGCCGCGAATGGGCTGGCGGACTACCGCGCCGAGGTCGACAAGAGCGCCGATGCGGCCCGGCCCGATGCGGTGGGTTATCTGCTGGTGCGGACCTTCCGCGAGCAGGCGCTGGGCCAGATCTTTGCGCCGCTGGCGGGCCTGGTGGAGGCGCAGGGCCTGAAGGCGCGCGACCTGAAGGTGGTGCCCGAGACGCCCGGCTGGGCGCTGATCCAGGCAGCGCGGCCTGACACGCTGCCCACTTCCTTCAAGAGCTGGCCCGAACTGCTGCAAAAGGCCGTGTTGGACAGCCGCAAGCAGCTGGTCGAGAAACACGGCAGCCTGGCCGCCGCGACCTGGGGCGCCGACAACGGCACCAGCATGCGCCATCCGCTGAGCATGGCCGTGCCGGCGCTGTCCGGCTGGTTGGACCAGGCCTCGCAGGGCATGGCCGGCGACAGCCACATGCCGCGCGTGCACAACCACGGCCACGGCCAGAGCGAACGCATGGTGGTGTCGCCGGGCCACGAGGAGAAAGGCCTGCTGGTCATTCCCGGTGGTCAGAGCGGCCATCCGATGTCACCCTACTATCGTGGGGACCACGCCACCTGGCTGGCGGGCGAGGCCTTGCCCTTCCTGCCCGGCGCGACGCGTTACCGCCTGGTGCTGCGCCCCTGATCCAGGCGACCCCGCTCGTGTGGTCTTGGGATGCGGTGCCCCGCACGGGCTGGGCACAATCAACGGTTCAGAAGATTCGGAGGAAAGTGTGATGAACAAGACCCTGACCGCGCTGCTGCTGACCGGCCTGGCGGCCACCGCCCAGGCCCAGGAGGCAGGCTCCACCGTCGAGAAGTGCACCAAGAAGCTGGGTGTGCTGGCCGTGGCCGAGCCGCAGACCGGCTGGAACCACCTGTCGCACTACGGCCTGGGCTCGCCCGCCGCGCTGCTGCGAATGATGGTGCAGCAGTCGGGCTGCTTCGACGTCGTCGAGCGCGGCCAGGCGATGCAGAACCTGCAGCAGGAGCGCTCGCTGGCCGCGGCCGGCGAAATGCGCCAGGAATCCAACATCGGCAAGGGCCAGATGCAGGCGGCCGACTTCGTTATGACGCCCAACGTGCAGGTCGGCGCCAACACCAGCGGCGGCATCGGCGGCTTCCTGGGCGGCAAGCTGGGCGTGCTGGGCGCCATCGCCGGCGGCCTGAAGTTCAAGGATGCGTCCACCAGTCTGCTGCTGGCCGACGTGCGCTCCAGCATCCAGGTCGCTGCGGCCGAGGGCAAGGCCAGCAAGATGGACTTCTCCGTCGGCGGCTGGGGCTTCGGTGGTGGCGGTGTCGCTGGTCTGGGCGGCTACACCAGCACGGCCGAGGGCAAGCTCATCGCGGCCAGCTTCCTGGACAACTACAACAAGATCGTGCTGACCATCCGCGACCAGGGCAGCCTGATCCGCACCGGCAGCGCCGCCGGTGACGCCAACGCCGCCGGCTCCACGCAGGCCGGCGCACCGGTGTCGGCGGGCCAGATGTACGTTGCCAAGATCGCCAACGTGAAGGTCTATGCCTCGGCCTCGCGCGACAGCAAGGTCGTCGCCACGCTGAACCGCAGCGACGAACTGGTGGCCAGCGGCGAGGTCAAGGACGGCTTTGTGCAGGTGGACGCCGCCAACTTCAGCGGCTGGGTGCAGCGCACGCTGGTGATGCCGATTTCGCGTTAATGGCCAAGGTTGCATTGGTCACGGGTGCCGGTTCTGGCATCGGCCGCTCGGTGGCCCGAGCCCTGGCCCGCGAGGGCTGGACACTGGCGCTGATGGGGCGCCGCGAAGCGCCGCTGCGGGAAACCCTGCCGGACGCGCTGCACCTGCCGGCCGACGTCGCCGACGAGGCGCAGGTGGACGCCGCCTTCGCGACGCTGAAAGCCCGTTTCGGCCGCCTGGACCTGTTGTTCAACAACGCCGGCATCAGCGCGATCGGTGTGCCCATCGACGAATTGCCGGTGGCGCAATGGCGCGCGGTGGTCGACATCAACCTGACCGGCAGCTTCCTGTGCGCGCGTGCGGCATTCAGACTGATGAAGGCACAAGAGCCACGCGGCGGTCGCATCATCAACAACGGCTCCATCTCGGCCCATGCGCCCCGGCCCAACTCGGCGCCCTACACATCCACCAAGCACGCGATCACGGGCCTGACCAAGTCGCTGAGCCTGGACGGCCGCGCGTTCGATATCGCGGCAGGCCAGATCGACATCGGCAACGCCGCGACCGAGATGACCGAGAAGATGGCGCGCGGCATGCCGCAGGCCAACGGCGAGATCGCGGTCGAACCGCGCATGGATGTCGAGGACGTCGCCCGCGCCGTGGTCTACATGGCGAGCCTGCCGTTGTCGGCCAATGTGCAGACCATGACGGTCATGGCAACCAACATGCCTTTCGTCGGGCGGGGCTGATGCGCCGGAGCGCATGACGACCCTGGTGTTGCTACCCGGGTTGGATCAAAGCTGCGCTGCGGTATGACGTCTTTCCTGGAAGGCAGGCTATGAAGATGCTTGAGGTTGCCCTTTCAGGTTCCGCCTCACAATCCGGTCATGCCGCTGTTCCGTTCGCTGTTCCGCCTGCTCATCCTGATCGCCGGTGCCCTCGTGGGCCTGGCGCTTTTCCTGTTCGCCTTGCTCGCGTTCACGCTGTTCGTCATCGTCAGCCTGCTGCGCGGCAAGAAGCCCAACGTGGCGTTCCGCATGAACCAGAACCCGTGGGCGCAGCGCCGCGCGCCCGCGGGGGCGGCCGAAGATGTCGTGGACGTGGAGGTGCGCGAGGTCAAGGAGCAGCAGCCCACGCTGCCGCGTCACTGAGTCGCGCTGAGCGGCTTCAGGTCCACCACGCCGTACCAGGTCCGCGCCGACGCGCGGTTGTTGTCGCTGTCGGTCATGACGGCCATCGAAGTCAGCGGGCCGGGCTCCTCGCCGAAGGCGAGGCGGAAATCGGCCGCCAGGTTGCGGCGGTGGTCGCGCCAGCGGCGCAGTTCGGCCGGGCCGGAGTCCACGACGATCTTGCGGATGCGGTCGCTGCGGGGGTTGATGACCACCGTGCCCACCGGCAGCTTGCTGTCCCACACGTACATCAACGTCGCATAGGGCGGCGCCTCGCCGGTCAGCGCCTGGGCCAGCTCGAACTTCATGCGCGTGCGCAGCGGCAGTTTGTCCACGTCGCCGTCGAAGCCGAAGATGACCCGCGCAACCGCGTCCTCGCGGTCGATGTCGGACACATTGGCCTCGGGGATCAGTCCCTGCGCCCACCACGAGAAATTGACCTCGCCGACGGCGTCCAGCGCCGGCTCCATGCGCTTGCGCCAGATGCTGGCGGAGCGGTCCGACGCGGCTTCCAGCGCCGGGCGGCCGTCCTTCTCGGTCCAGCTGTACTGCGTGGACTTCTTGCCCGGCAATGACAGCGGCTGCCAGCCTTGCGCGGACGACGGCGGCGCGAGCCGGGGCGAGGCGCAGGCGGCCAGCAGGGCGGCGGCGCACAGGGTCAGGATGGCGGTCTTCACCAGGACTTGCGTTGGAGTTCTTCGAGGATTTCGCCGTATATGCGGTATCGGCTCGCGCTGATCAAGCCCTGATCGACCGCGGCGCGCACGCCGCAGCTGGGTTCGTGAATATGTGAACAGTTGGCGAAGCGGCAGTCCGCGTGTTCGCGCAGGTCGGGCATGAAGCGCCAGAGGTCTGCGGCAGCGATCTGGCCCAGGCCGAATTGCTGGAAACCGGGCGAGTCGATCAGCGCCGTCGTGCGCGTGTCGTCGGTCCAGTACCACTGCGTGGTGGTGGTCGTGTGGCGGCCGGAATTCAGCGCCTGCGAGATCTCGCCGACCTGGGCCTGGGCGTCTTTCACCAGCAGGTTGATCAGCGTGCTCTTGCCGGTGCCGCTGGGGCCCAGCACGAAGCTGCGTTGATCCTGCAGCCAGGGCGTCAGCGTGGCGCGCGAGCCGTCGCGGTCGGCCTTCAATGCGACATCGAAGACGGTCAGGCCCATGGCCTTGTAGGGCGCCAGGCGCTCCCGCGCGCCGTCGGTGCCGGGCAGGTCGGTCTTGTTCAGCGCAATGGCCATGCGGATGCCGGCAGACTCGGCGGCGATCAGCGCGCGCGCGAGCTGGCTTTCGCTGAACACCGGCTCCACGGCCACCAGCACCAGCATCTGGTCCAGGTTGGCGGCGAAGCTCTTGGTCTTCCACTCGTCCTGGCGGAACAGCAGGTTGCGGCGCGGCTCGACGGCTTCGATGACGCCCTCGTCGCCGGACTCGGCAAAGCGCACCTGGTCGCCCACGACCGCGTCGCTCTTCTTGCCGCGCGGGTGGCAGACGAGGCGTTTGCCGTCCGCGTCCTCGATGATGTAGTGGCGGCCGTGGCCGCGCACCACCAAGCCCAGGTCCAGATTGCTGAAACGGCTCATCCGCCGGTCGCTTCGGGCAAGGCGCTCACCTGTGCCGCGCAGATCGCGTCGTTCAGCGTCAGCCCGCCGCGCGAATGCGTGGTCCAGCTGACGGTGCAGGCGTTGTAGCTGACCAGCATCTCGGGGTGGTGGTCCTGTGCATGCGCGATCTCGGCGACCGCATCGACGAAGGCCATGGTCTGGTAGTAGTTGTCGAAGCCGAAACGGCGGCCGATCAACTTGGCCTCGGCATCAGGCAGCCAGCCGGGCAGGGCGGCCAGCACGCGGGTGCGCGTGTCGGCGTCCAGCAAGGGGGCCTTGGGGTCGCATTGGGCAAGCAGCAAATCGTTCATGACGCGAGGGCGGCAAGGCGTTCAGCTGCCGGCGGGTGGGAGTAATAGAAGCGCGCGTACACCGGGTCGGGTGTCAGCGTGCCGGCGTTGTCTTCATGCAGTTTCAACAAGGCCGATGACAGATCGGCGCCGCTGGCCTGGGCGCGGGCGTAGGCGTCGGCCTGGAACTCGTCGCGGCGCGAGAAGTGGCTGGCCAGCGGCGTCACGAAGAAACTGAACACCGGGCCGGCCAGCAGGAACAGCAACAGCGCCAGCGCATCGTTGGGCGCATCGAAGTTGGGCTGCACGCCCAGCGCCAGGTAGAAGGCCGGCATTGCGCTAAGCCAGCCCAGCAGCGCCAGGCCGGCCAGGCTCATGACGAAGGCCAGAACTATGCGCTTGGTGATGTGGCGGTGCTTGAAATGGCCCAGCTCATGGGCCAGCACGGCCTCCAGCTCGTCGCCGCTCAGCTTGGACAGCAGCGTGTCGAAGAACACCACGCGCTTGGCCGGGCCGAAGCCGCTGAAATAGGCGTTGGCATGGGCCGAGCGGCGGCTGCCGTCCATGACGAACAGGCCCTTGGCCGCGAAGCCGCAGCGCGCCATCAGCCCTTCGACGCGTGTCTTAAGAAACTCGTCGGCCAGCGGCTCGAACTTGTTGAACAGCGGCGCGATGACGCTGGGGTAGATGACCATGACCAGCAGCTGGAAGCTCATCCACGCGACCCAGGCCCACAGCCACCACAGCGGCCCCATCGCACCCATCAGCCACAGGATGAGCGCGACGATGGGCAGGCCCAGCAGCACGCCCACTCCCAGGCCCTTGAGCATGTCGGCGATGTACAGACGCAGCGTCATGCGGTTGAAGCCGAAGGCCTGCTCGATGCGGAACGTGGACCACAGCTCCCATGGCAGGTCCAGCAGTCCGCCGATCAGCACAAAGGCGGCCACCAGGCCCAGCTGGTAGCCCATGGGCTGCCAGTCGGCCGGCAGCGCCTGGCTGGCGTCCAGCACCCAGCCGTTCAGCGCATTCAGGCCGCCAAGCAGTGTCCAGCCCAGCAGCACCACCGCATTGAAGGCCAGCGCCAGCAGGCCAAAGCGGGCGCGGACGATGGTGTAGTCGGCCGCCTTTTGATGGGCGGACAGCGTCACGCTGCCGGCAAAGGCCGCCGGCACCTGGGCGCGGTGCGCGGCGACATGGCGGATCTGGCGCGACGACAGCCAGAACTTGACGAGCAGGGAGAGCGCGAGC
This sequence comes from Roseateles asaccharophilus, assembly GCF_031458115.1. Lineage (GTDB taxonomy): Bacteria > Pseudomonadota > Gammaproteobacteria > Burkholderiales > Burkholderiaceae_C > Pelomonas > Pelomonas asaccharophilus_A. The sequence continues at coordinate 278,334 of NZ_JAVDXV010000002.1, forward strand.
GCCGTGGCGAACGCGATGGAAAGCGGCAGGGGGGACATGGGCAAATTTTAGGCTGCGAGAATTCCACGACTTCTGAAAGAAACCACCATGTCCGACACCCTGACCCTGAGCGAAAACAACCTGATCTGGATCGACCTGGAAATGACCGGTCTGTATCCGGACACCGACCGCATCATCGAGATCGCCGTCGTCGTGACGGACGCCAACCTCGACAAGCGCGTCGAAGGCCCCGTCTTCGCCGTGCACCAGACTGACGAAACGCTGGACAAGATGGACGCCTGGAACAAGGGCACGCATGGCAAGAGCGGCCTCATCGACCGCGTGAAGGCGTCCACCGTCTCTGAAGCCGAGGCCGCCGCGCAGACCATCGCCTTCCTGAAGCAGTACGTGCCCAAGGGCAAGAGCCCCATGTGCGGCAACAGCATCTGCCAGGACCGCCGCTTCCTGGCCAACTACATGCCCGAGCTGGAAGACTTTTTCCACTACCGCAACCTCGACGTGTCGACGCTGAAGGAGCTGGCCAAGCGCTGGAAACCGTCGGCGCTGGAGGGTTTCAAGAAGGCCCAGGCCCACACGGCGCTGGCCGACATCAACGAGTCCATCGAGGAACTGGCGCACTACCGGACGACGTTCCTGGCGCTTTGAGTTGATCCAGGCCGCGTTCGATTTCCCCCGCCATCCGCTCGCCCGAGAGGACGGGGAGCGGCTGCGCGGTTGCTGGTCGGCACCGCCTGCGCGCTGGCTGCGCGCCGCGCGGCTCGATGAAGTCCGCGCCGTCATTGCCCAGGCTGAAGCGGCCGCACGCGCCGGCGCCTGGGTGCTGGGCGGCCTGCGCTACGAGGCCGCCGCGGCGTTCGACGCGGTGCTGGCCACGCATGAGGCGACCGCGCCGCTGGCCGAGTTCGCCGTCTACGACACGCCGCCCGAGGACTGGCCCGAAGGCGAGGGCGCCTGGACCGGGCTGCTGGGCTGGGCCGATGGCGAGCCCGACGCGACGACGGCGATCGAGCGCATTCGCAGCTACATCCGCGACGGCGACTGCTACCAGGTCAACCTGACCACGCGGCTGCGCGCCGCCGCTGGCGCGCTGGACCCAGAGCAGTTGTTCCTGGCGCTGCATGCCAGCCAGCCCGGCGGCTTCAGCCTGTTCCTGCGCGAGGCCGGAGCGGCCAGCGTGTCGCCCGAGCTGTTCTTCGACTGGCGCCCCGTGCCCGGCGCCAAGGCCAGCTGGCTGCTGGCCGCGCAACCCATGAAGGGCACGGCGCCGCGCGGCCGCGACCGCGTTGACGACGAGTCTGCGCAGCAGCACCTGCGCACCAGCGAGAAGGAGCGCGCCGAGAACCTGATGATCGTGGACCTGCTGCGCAACGACCTCAGCCGCGTCGCGCAGCTGGGCACGGTGCGCGTGCCGCGGCTGTTCGAGCTGCACGCGCTGCCCACGGTGTGGCAGATGACGTCCACCGTCACGGCCGTCAGCCGCGCCGGGCTGTCGCTGGCCGACGCGTTCGCGGCGCTGTTCCCCTGCGGCTCGGTGACCGGTGCGCCCAAGGTGCGGGCCATGCAGATCATCTGCGAGCTGGAGCCCACGGCGCGCGGCTGGTATTGCGGCGCGCTGGGGCTGATCCAGCCCGGCGGCGTGGCGACCTTCAACGTGCCGATACGCACCGTCGAGTTCGGCGGCGGACAGCTCAGCTGCGGCATCGGCAGCGCCATCACGCTGGACAGCGAGCCCGCCGCCGAGATCGCCGAATGGCGGGCCAAGTCGCGCTTCCTGGCGCGCGCCGAGGCGTCCGTCGAGGCCTTGGAGACGCTGCGCCTGGAGGATGGCGTCGCGCTGAGGGGCGACGCGCACCTGGCCCGCATGCAGCGCACGGCCCGCCACTTCGGCCTGCGCTTCTCGCTGGCCGAGGCGAAGGCTCACCTGAAGGCCGTGGCCGACGCGCAGCCGCAAGGCAGTTGGCGGCTGCGCCTGACCTGCGATGCGCAGGGCCGGCTGCATCACACGCTGCATGCCTTCACGCCGACGCTGGAGCCTGTGCAGCTGGCGCTTGCCGCCCAGCCCATGCCCACCCGTGGGCCGCGCGCCGAATTCCTGGCCCACAAGACCACGCGCCGCGAGCTGTACGCCGTCGACAAACCGGCGGGCGCCTTCGACATCATCCTGTGGAACGAGGCCGGCGAACTGACCGAGTGCAGCTTTGGCAACCTGGCGGTTCAGCTGGATGGCCAGTGGCTGACGCCGCTGCTGGCCAGCGGGCTGCTGCCCGGCGTGCTGCGCGCCGAGCTGCTGGCCCAGGGGCGCGTGCGCGAGGCACGGCTGACGCGTGACGACCTGGCCCGCGCCGAGGGGCTGGCCTTCTTCAACAGCCTGCGCGGCTGGATGCAGGCCACCCTGGGTCAGTAGTTTTCAGGAGGCGCCGAGGACGCGGCCTGCGTCCAATGCCCGTCAACGGCAACCGGGAGATTGACGATGGCGGGCTACCTGATCCAGACCGACGGCCGGCCGCTGGCCGACGTGCAGCGCCAACTGCGCAAATACCTGCCGGGGCTGGACTGCCGGCTGTTCCCCGTGGGGCCGGACCGCGCATTGCTGCGCGGCCACCTGCTGGAAGCGCTGCAGCGCGAATACACGGCGCCACCTGCCGTCTGGCTCAGCGTGCTGGGCATCCAGGCGCCGCAGCGGCTGCAGGACGATGAGATCCTGGCGCTGCTGCGCACACGCGACCCCGACGCGCTGCCGGCGCTGAAACCGCCCACGCCGGCGCCGGTCGGCACGCTGGACTGGCACCTGGACATGGTGCGCGCCCCGGCGGCCTGGCAGTTGCTGGGCGGACCCGGCCACATCGTGTGGGGGTCGACCAAGGTGGCCCAGCTGGACACCGGCTACACGCGCCACCCGGCCTTCGGCTTCGGCGCGGCGACCTGGATAGCCGAGGCCCACGCCCGCACGGACCTGCCGCCACCGCCCAACGGCGGCGGCAACGCGTTCCAGACGCCCGAGCCCGGCTTCGGCCTGGACCCGGTGACCGGCTTCAACGGCGGCCACGGCACGCGCATCGGCGCGACCATCAGCGGCCATGACCTGATCGCCGACGGCCGGCCGTTCTACGGTGTCGCACCGAAGGTGCCGCACCTGCCCATACGCATGACCGATGCGGTCTGGATCAACCATGCGCAGCGCCAGTTCGCCGACGGGCTGGACCACGCGGTGCACCACGGCGCGGGCGTCGTCAACGTGAGCCTGGGCGTGGTGCTGGGCCAGGTGCTGCCCGAGATGAAGCAGGCGCTGGACCGCGCCTACGAGGCCGGCGTCATCGTCGTCTGCGCGGCCGGCAACTACGTGGACCCGGTGGTCGCGCCGGCGCGGCTGTCGCGCACGGTGGCGGTGGCGGGCGTCACGTCCAAGGAACAGCCCTGGTCGGGCAGCAGCTTCGGGCCGGAGGTGGACTTCAGCGCCCCGGCCGCCGACCTGCGCCGCGCCGATCTGCGCTCTGCCGCCCAGTTCCGCTACACCGGCGGCGGCGACGGCACGTCTTACGCGACCGCCATCACCACGGGCGCCGCGGCGCTGTGGCTGACGCATCGCCGCGCCGACATCGCCGCAGCCTATGCCGGCCACGCCTGGTGCGTGCCCGAGGCCTTCCGCGTGCTGGCGCGGCAGACGGCCCGCGTGCCGAACGCGACTTGGCAACCGGACGGCGTGTTCGGCCGCGGCATCCTGGACATTGCCGCGCTGCTGGCCGCACCCCTGCCGGCCGTGACGGACTTGACGAAGACCCCGCAGGTGTAGGGCCCGCGGCGGCTTGGTGAAAACCCTGAACGATGCTACAGTCGCGGCTTCGCCTGGGGGCAGCCCCAGGAGTTCCACGTCTCCTCTGACCTCGTTCGATCATTCGAATCGGACTCCGAACACGGATCGGTCGGCGGCGATGAAGCCGTCGCTTTGACTGACTGTTCCCCCGCGCCGCACCCAGGCTGAAGTACAAGCCCTGAGCCGCACGACGCGAGCTGATCTATCTCCCAGCGACTTTTGATGATTCCGAGAGCCTCGTGATGCGCTCCCGGCGCTGCGCGTTTGCATTCGCGCGGCGTGACTCTGAATGAAAGAACGAACGATGAGTTTCGAGACCCTGGGCCTGAGCCCCGCCGTGCTGCAAGCCGTGAAGGATTCCGGCTACGAGACGGCCACCGACGTGCAGGCCCAAGCCATTCCCGCCGCCATCGCGAACAAGGACCTGATGGTCTCGTCGCGCACCGGCTCGGGCAAGACCGCCGCCTTCATCCTGCCCGCGCTGGAAAAGATCCTCGCCGCCCGCGGCGACAACACGAAGCGCCGTGAAAAGGGCGTCATCTACGGCCCGCGCGTCCTCGTGCTGGCCCCGACCCGTGAACTGGCCATGCAGGTCAGCAAGGCCGCTCAGACCTACGGCCGCCACATCCCCGGCCTGAAGGTCGCCACCGTGCTGGGCGGCATGCCCTATCCGCTGCAGATCCGCCAGCTGACCGGCCCGCTGGACATCCTGATCGCCACCCCCGGCCGCCTGCTGGACCATCTGGCCAGTGGCAAGTGCGTGCTGAGCAATGTTGAGATGCTCGTCCTGGACGAAGCCGACCGCATGCTGGACATGGGCTTCATCGACGACATCAACGTCGTGACCAGCCACACGCCCGAGACCAAGCAGACCGTGATGTTCAGCGCCACGTTCGCCGGCCACGTCGGCCGCCTGGCGCAGCAGCTGCTGAAGGACCCGCAGCGCATCGAGGTCGCCACGCACACCGACACGCACGAGAACATCGAGCAGCGCCTGCACTGGGCCGACAACCCCCACCACAAGGACCAGCTGCTGGAAGCCATCCTGGCTACGCCGGAGCTGGACCAGGCCGTCGTCTTCACCAGCACGCAGCGAGACGCCGACTGGCTGGCCGAGCGCCTGGCCGAGATCGGCCATGCCGTGGCCCCGCTGCACGGCGCGATGCCGCAAGGCAAGCGCAACCGCGTGCTGATGGGCTTGCGCCGTGGTGACCTGAAGGTGCTGGTGGCCACCGACGTCGCCGCCCGCGGCATCGATGTGCCCACGATCAGCCACGTCATCAACTACGGCCTGCCGATGAAGGCCGAGGACTATGTGCACCGCATCGGCCGTACCGGCCGCGCCGGCCGCCAGGGCCTCGCGATCACGCTGGGCCTGCGCGACGACGTGTCCATGATCCGCCGCATCCAGCAGTTCACGACGCAGACCATCCCCGTGTCGCACATCGCCGGCCTGGAGCCCAAGACGCAAGAGCCGCGCATCTTCCCGCCGCGCCCCGCCGGCCAGGGCTTCGACCGTGGCGGTGACCGCTTCGGCGGCCGCCCCGGTTTCGGCAACAAGAGCTTCCGCCGCGATGACGGTGGCCGCCCTCACCATGGCGGCGGCAAGCCCTTCGGCCATGACCGTGGCTTCGCGCCGCGCCAGGACGGCTTCCAGCCGCGCGGCGACGAGCGTGGCTTTGCGCCGCGCCAGGACGGCTTCCAGCCGCGCGGCGACGAGCGTGGCTTTGCGCCGCGTGAAGACCGCGGCTTCCAGCCGCGCGACGACCGTGGCTTCGCGCCGCGCGCCGATCGTGGTTTCCAGCCGCGAGAGGACCGTGGTTTCCAGCCCCGCGGCGAGTTCCAGCCGCGTGACGACCGTGGCTTCCAGCCGCGCGGCGACCGCCCCTTCCACGGCGGCGGCAAGCCGTCCTTCGGTGGCAAGCCGAGCTTCGGTGGTGGCGGTGGCGACCGGCCGTCCTTCGGTGGCGAGCGCCGTGGCCCGGGCGGCCCGCGCAAGGGTGGCTTCGGCCGATAAGCCAGCATGGATCGCGTGCATCTGCACGCGATGACTCCAGCCGATCTCGACGCCGTACTGGCGCTGCAACAGCGCTGCTACGGCGTCGGCTTTTTGGAGCGTCGCGAAGCCTTTGCGGCCAAGCTGGCCGTGACCGACGGCCTGGACTGCTGCTGGATGGCACGTGGGGACGACGGCCAGACGCTGGCCTATGCCGTCAGCCTACCGGTCTGCGAGGCCACGCTGCCAGCGCTGGACGCGCCCCACTGCGAGCGGCCCCTGTCGCCGACGCTGCTGTACCTGCATGACATGGCTGTCGCGCCCGAGGCCCGGTCGCTGGGCTTGGCCACGCGCCTGCTGGCGCGGCTGGCCGACAGCGTCCGGGCGTTGGGCCTGGAGCGCATGGGCCTGGTGGCCGTGCAGGGCTCGGTGCCGTACTGGCAGCGCCAGGGCTTCGCCGAGCCTGCATCGCTGACGGCGCCGCTGCGGGCCAAGCTGGCCAGCTTTGGCGCCGACGCGCGCTTCCTGACACAGAGGGTGTGAGGCAGTCCGGGGCGCTCGAAAGGGCTCGTCAGGCCGCATCAATCTAGGCGCAAAGCGGAGCCGTAGCCTTGCTACGGCGAGCATTTGCAACGACGAGTGAGGTGGCCTGGCGAGTCAAGGCGAGCGATGCCGGGCTGCGTCGCACCCTCTTACTTCAGATAGGGCTGCAACCAGCGCATCTGCGGTTTGTCCTTGCCGTCGGCGCCGGGCTCCAGCGACAGGAAGTAGTCGCCCCAGGTCGGGCCGCCCGCCCACCACAGCCAGCCGGTCCAGACGTCGGCATTGGCCTTCAGATGCTCCAGCGCACCGCGGATGACCTGCTCGCAGACCGGGTTGGCGCCGCCGCCCAGTTCGCCCAGCAGTGCGCGGCGCTTGTTGTCTCGCAGCCACTGGGTGAAGCGCTGCAGGCGCTCGACGCCGATGGTGGGGCTGACGCATTCGACATTCGTTCCCGAGCCGTCCTTGTCGAAGTACTGGTGCACCTCGAACACGATGTTGTCGAGGGGATCACGCACGCGACCCATGACATCGGCGTTCGGCGTGCCGTACCACTTGCTCTCGAACCAGCTCCACGCGCCCGTGTAGCCGTTGCCCGGCAGCGTGATGAGGTTCTTCGCGCCGGTGGCGCGGATCGCGGTGACGGCCTGCTGGGCCGCTTCCGCCCAGGTCTCGGTGGGCATCTCACGCGGCTCGTTGACGAGGCCGAACTGCACCTTGGAGTTGTCCTTGAACTGCAGCGCCAGCCGGCGCCAGAAGTCGGCGAACGCCGCGTAGGGCACCTCGGGCTTGCCGACATGGTGGCCGCGATAGGCGGCGTAGTTGTGCGGGTCCAGCAGCACGTGCAGGCCGCGCGCGGTCGTGCCGTCGACAAACTCGCGCAGGCGGCCCAGCTCGGTCGCGTCCAGCTCGCCCATCAGCGCGGGCTGCAGGCGCTCCCAGCGGAACGCGATGCGCATCAGGTTCATGCCCTTGGTCTGGTAGTAGGCCGTGCTGGCGACGCTGGGGTAGACGTACTCCTTGCCGTAGGTGCCGGGGAAGGGCAGCTTCTCGCCCCACTCGGCGCTGGACAGGCTGATGCCGCGCCACTCCAGCTTGGGCGGGGCGGCGTGGGCCGCGACGGTGGCGGCCAGCAGCGCGGCGCCGAACAGGGGCTTCATGGTTGTTGTCTCCTTGTTAACGGGCGGGGGCTGGCACGCCCAGTGCGGCGAGCACGTCCTGGCAGGCGCCCATCGTGTGGTAATCGGTCTTGCCGGCGGGGCTTTTCTCGTCGGTGACCTTGCGGTTGTCGGGCGCCAGGATGCGGTACCAGGCGCCGTGCTGGTGGTCGACGAAGTGCTGCCAGGCATAGGCCCACAGCCGGTCGTACCACTGCCAGTAGGTGTCGTCGCCGGTGCGCACGGCCAGCCAGGCGGCGGCGGCGAGGCTCTCGGCCTGGACCCAGAAGTACTTGTCGGCGTCGCAGACTTCCATGTCGGGCGCCGGGCCGCTCCCAAGGCCGACATGCCCCCCTCGGGGGGACGACTGCGTACTCGCAGGCGGGGGGCTCCATGAATCGCCCGGCGCGAAGCCATAGACCAGGCCGCCGTGGGTGGCGTCCCAGCCGTGCTTCATCGCGGTGTCGAAGAAGTGCTTGGCCGTCGGGACCAGCCAATCGGGTGCCGCAGTGCCCAGCCGGCGCTCCAGCATCAGCAGCAGCTTGGCCCACTCGGTGAGATGGCCGGTCTGGAAGCCCCAGGGCCGGAAGATGTTGGTCTTGTCGTCGCGGTTGTAGTCCCAGTCGGGGGTCCAGTCACTGTTGTAGTGCTCCCAGACGAGGCCGTCGGCGAGTGCCGCCTGGCGCTGCGCGATGGACGTGGCCAGCGTCAATGCACGGTCCAGGTAGCGCGCGTCGCCGGTCGTGGCGTGGGCAGCCAGCATGGCCTCGCAGGCATGCATGTTGGCGTTCTGGCCGCGATACGAGCCTAGCTGCCAATCCGGCGTCGCCTCGTCGGCGTAGAGGCCGTGGGCCGCTTCCCAGAAGCGCTGTTCCATCAGTTCGAAGGTGGCGGCAATGCCTTGCTTCGCTCCGGCCACGCCGGCTTCTGCGGCGTGGGCATTCGCCAGCAGCACGAATGCCAGGCCGTAGCAGTGGTTGGTGCCGTCGGTGACCTGGGCCTTGCCGTCATGCCAGTCCAGCACCCAGGCATAGCCACCTTGGGGCTGGGCGTGGGCTTCGTTGACGAAGGCCAGCGCATGGGCCACGTCGGCAGTCGATGCGCCAAACCAGCGCCACGCCAGCGCGTGGTTGAACACGAAGCGCGTGCTGCTGACGAGGTGGCGGGTGCGGCGGTCGTAGACCGTGCCGTCGTCCTTGAAGAACTGGAAGCAGCCGCCGGTGGCGTCCATCACGCGTGGTGCGTAGAAGGCCAGCGTGTGGCGCATGTGGGCCCACAGCGCTTCGGGCTGGCGCATGTCAGGAACGATGCTCATTTCAATACCTCGGTCTGCAGGAAGCGCGTCAGCTCGTCGGCCATCTGGGCATGCACGTCGATGCGCGGGTGGGCATAGGCGAAGGCCTGGAAGGTGTAGGTCCAGACGCGCGCATCGCCTTCGCCGCGCAGCGTGGCCACGACCTGCTGCAGCGCGCGCGGGATGGCGGGTTCGTCCTTCCACGCGGTCATGCCGCCGGCCAGCAGCACCAGCTTCGCGTTTGGGTAGCGCGCGCGCAGTCCGCGCACGAAGGCCAGGTAGCGCGGCGCGAAGTCGGGCGCGATGCGCTGCCCCTTGGATGCCGGGAAGCCGTGGTCGTTCTGGCCCAGGTTGGCCAGCACCACATCGGGCGCGCGCGCGTCGGGCGGCGCTTGCGCCGCATCCAGCCGCGGCGCGTAGCGGTTCCAGACCTGCGGCATCAGCAGCTCGTTCCAGGTCGCCGTGACGCCGATGCCGCTGACGGCGATGCCCACGTAGTCGGCGTCCAGCTTAGTGGCGGTCAAGGCACCGTAGGCGCGCGTGCCGTCGTGGTAATACAGGTCGTCGTACTGGTCGTCGTTGACGTCGCCATTGCAGGCGCCGGCGGTGATGGAGTCGCCGTAGAACTCCAGCTTCAGTGCGCGCGGCGGCGGCGGGTCTAGCAGCCGGCCGCCCTCGGCCAGGCGCAGGCCGTGGAAGCTGGCCTCGGCCATCGACGCCTCGGTGCGCTTGATCAGGCGCAGCGTGTGTTCGCCGTCGGCCAGCGGCTCGCGCAGCCGCCACACGGTCAAGCCCTTGCCGGGCACGGCCAGCGGCAGGGCGCGGCCGTCGATCTCGACGGTGAAATGGCTGGTGCCCCAGTGCGTGGACGAGAACTCCAGGCTCAGCTCGCGGCCCGTGAAGCGCGCGCGCAGCTCGCTGCCGCTCCAGGCCAGCAGCTTGGATGAGGACAGCGCGCCGGCGGCGATGCGGCCGACCCAGCGCAGCCGGGCGTCGTCGGCCGGGATCTGTCCCATGCGGTTGCTGGGCGGCTCCTGCTGGAAGGCGCTGGTGCGCAGCGCGGGCGGAACGATGCCCGCCGACATGATGGCCAACAGGCTGGCCGGGCGGCCGCTGCCGACCCATTCGTCGCGCTTCACGCGCACCTGCAGCAGGTGGGCCGTGGGCTCCAGGTCGCGGCCCACGACGGTGTAGTGCCAGCCGAGATAGCCCTTGCGCTCGGGCACATGGCCGCGCAGCGTTCCCCAGGGGCCGTCGTCCACGCGCGCCTCCAGGTTGCGGTAGTGCTCGCTCTCGGCGTGGAAGACGGCCACTTCGCTGCCCCAGACGAGGAAGCGCGCCTCGGCGTCATCGGTCTTGGCTTGCCAGCCCGGCTGCTGACCGGTCCATTCGGGGTGCACCTCGCCGCCCCGCGAGAACCCGCTGTTCTGATACGGCTTCAACGCGTCGTTCATCAACAGCCGCGTGAACTCGTGGGCACGGCCGTGCAGCGGTGAGGGCAGGGCGGTGGTGACAGCATTGCTGCTGGTGGCGGTGCGCAAGGTTTCGCCCAGCGCCTGGGCGATTCGCTGATGGCCGATGCCGTTGGGATGCACAGGTTCGTCGTACAGCGCGGCCCAGCGGTCGGTGCCGGCCGCCACGCGGGCCTGCATCCAGGCGCCGAAGTCCAGTGCCGTCAGGCCGTAGTGGGCGGCCAGTTTCAGCTGCAGGTCGGTGGCGTCGCGCGGCTGGTTGCCCTGCTGCGTGAGCCCCAGCACGACGACGGCGGGCGGCTTCTTCGCCGCCAGCAGCTTGCGCAGGATGGCTTCATAGCTGCTGCCACGCACGGCCGGGTCCAGCCACTGGTCGTTGACGCCGAACTCCACCACCACCAGATCCGGCGCGGCGTCCAGCACCTGCGCCTGCAGCCGCTGCACGGCGGCGGCCGAGTCGGTGCCGCTGATGCCGGCGTTGACCAGCTTGACCTTGGGCCCGAGGGACTTCGCCAGCAGCGCAGCCCAGCCCTGCTCGCGCGGTGGGGTCGCCGCATAGCCGGTCGTGATGGACCCGCCGACCGTGGCCAGCGTGATGGGCTCGCCGGCATCCAGCTTCTTCATGACGGCTTGCAGCCGAGTGTCTGCAGCGTGCGCCGTGGCGGCGAGCGTCAGGGTTGCGGCCACCGCCAGTCCTTTCGTCCAGTGCTTCATGGGGTTAGGCGTTCGATCATCTCCAGCCCGGTGCGGACATGGTGGTACGGGCATTCCCAGGGGCCGGCCTTGGGCACGGTGCCGACAAGGCGGCCTTGCGCGTCCAGCGTCTTGAACCAGTCGCCGCCGACCGGGTCCACATGGTGGCGGGCGATGTAGCGCCAGGCCCGCCAGGCGGCGTCGGCATGGCGCGGGTCGCCGCTGATCTGCCAGGCGTCCCAGAAGCCCACCACGGCCTCGGCCTGGCACCACCAGTGGCGCCGGTCGTCGGTCACGCGGCCGTTGAAGCGGCCCTCGCCGAGCACGCTGCCGTCTGGCGTCATGCCGCGCGCCAGCACGGCGTCGGCCACCTTGACGGCCAGCTCGCGGCTGCGCGCCAGCAGCGCGGCGTCGCCCAGCACGTCGGCCGCGCGCACCAGCAGCCAGGCGGCCTCGATGTCGTGGCCCCAGGAGACCTGCGGTGTCAGCACGCGCCAGTCGTGCGAGAAGAACAGGCCGAAGCAGCGCGGGCCGGGCAGCCAGATGCGGTCCATGAACAACACCAGCAGTTCGCGCAGTCGGGCCTCGACGGCCGGCACGCGGTGGTGGCGTAGCAGCTCGGTCAGCGCTTCCAGCACATGCAGCATGGTGTTCATGGTCTTGGGCGCGGGCGGCTCCTTGTCGGACAGCCGCGCGCCGGGCAGCGGCTGCCACTCGCGGGTGAAGCCTTCCCAGCATCCGCCATCGGCCTTGTCGAAGGCGTGGGCCTGCAGCAGCTCGAAGAAGCCCAGCGCCTGCTTCACTGCGCGTTGCTCGGGATCGGGCCGGGCAGCGTGTGCGGCGCACAGCGCGTAGATCGCGAAGGCCTGCGCATAGACCTGCTTGTGCGTGGCCAGTGGCTTGCCTTGTGCGTCCACATGCCAGAACACGCCGCCGTGCTCGGGGTCGGTCAGGCCCTGCGTGACCCACTGCCAGGCCCAGTCCAGCTCAGGGCCGGGCGGCAGGGCCAGGCGCTGCTCGGCGCTGGCGAAGGTCCACAGCAGCCGCGTGCCCAGCACGGCGCTGCGCGGCGCGTCCAGCTCACGGCCGTCGTTGCGGCGGCCGCCCAGCACGCGGCCCTCGGCGTCAAAGATGTGGCGCCGCCACCAGGGCAGCACGTTGAGCAGCAATTCGTCGCGCCAGCGGGCGGCCCATTGCTGCAGTTGATCGGGGGATCGGGGGTCGAGGGTGGATTGCATCGAGGTGCCCCGACGTGTCTCTTTGTGTTTAGTAAACGATGTGGATTATCCGCAGATCGAATGTGGCGCAAAGGTCATAACTGCCCTTGTTTCATCGGTGCTATCCCTGATCGTGCGGGTTGCGTATGAGAAACAGAATGCGCAACAAATTTATGTTTAGCGGTGGCGGTGTCTGCCGCGCGCTCCTGTTGTGACTCTTGAACGCTTGATCGATCTTCATGAAGGCTGGCAGCTGGCCGAAGCACCGCTGGGTGCCGATGCCGCTGCGCTGGCCGCCATTCCTGCAGCCAACTGGCTGCCCGCCGCCGTGCCCGGCTCGGCCCACTCCGCGTTGCTCGCGGCGGGCCGTGTGCCCGACCCGTTCTATGGCCGCAACGAGGCGCAGCTGCAATGGATCGGCGAGCGCACCTGGGCCTGGCGTCTGGACTTCGAGGTCGGCGAGCTGGCAGCGCGCGAAGAGCTGGTGTTCGAGGGCCTGGACACCTGCTGCTCGGTCTGGCTGAACGGCGAGCTGCTGCTGCAGACCGACAACATGTTCGTGCCGCATCGCGTGGACGTGCGTGATCGCCTGCGCCCGGGCCGCAACCAGCTGCTGCTGCGCTTCGACCCCGCGCTGGCACGCGCCCGCGAGGTGGAGGCGGTGCATGGCAAGCGTCAGCTGTGGAACGGCGACAGCGCGCGGCTCCATGTGCGCAAGGCGCAGTACCACTTCGGCTGGGACTGGGGCCCGGCGCTGATCACCAGCGGCCCGTGGCGGCCCGTGCGGCGCTGGAGCGGGGCCGCGCGTGTCGTGGACCTGCATTGCCAGACGGAGGTGGATGTTGCCGCCCGCCGCGCGACGCTGAAGGTGCAGGCTCAGATCGAGGGGGCCGGCGAGCAGTTGCAGCTGGAACTGCTGGATGCGCAGGGGCGCAGCGTCGCGTCGCAGACGGTTGCCGCCGCGACGCCGCACACGACGCTGGACGTGGCCGACGCGCAGCTGTGGTGGCCGCGTGGCCTGGGCGAACAGCCGCTGTACACGCTGGTGGCGCGCGTGCTGGGTGGCGGCCGGGGGCTGGCCCAGCAAAGTCTGCGCGTCGGTCTGCGCACGCTGCGGCTGTTGCAGCAGCCCGTGCAGGGTGAGGCGGGCAGCAGCTTCCATTTCGAGGTCAACGGTCAGGAGCTGTTCGCCGGCGGCGCGAACTGGATTCCGGACGACAGCCTGCTGGAGCGCATCACGCCGGCGCGCTACCGCGAGCGCGTGGCGCAGGCGGCCGGCGCGAACATGAACATGCTGCGCGTCTGGGGCGGTGGCATCTACGAGCACGAGGCCTTCTACGAGGCCTGCGACGAGCTGGGCGTGCTGGTCTGGCAGGACTTCATGTTCGCCTGCGGCCTGTACCCGGCCAACGAGGCCTTCCAGGCCAGCGTGCGCGCCGAGGCCGAGGCCGCGGTGAAGCGGCTGCGCCACCACGCCTGCCTGGCGCTCTGGTGCGGCAACAACGAGGACTACATGCTGGCCGAGTCGGCCGGCGTGGCCTTCGAGCAGTTCGAGGCGCGGGCGATCTACGAAAAGCTGCTGCCGGACGTCTGCGCGGCGCTCGACCCCGGCCGAACGTACTGGCCCGGCAGCCCCTACACGCCGGGTGGCGTGAAATCGTCCGACGCGACCATCGGCGACCGCCACAGCTGGGAGGTCTGGCACCAGCAGATGCTGCCCTACCAGCGCTATGGCGAGGTGCAGGCGCGCTTCGTCAGCGAGTTCGGCATGCAGTCGCATCCCAGCCTCGCATTGTTCGAATCGGTGCTGCCTGAGGACGAGCGCTTTCCCGAGAGCCAGACGGTGCAGTGGCACAACAAAGCCGGCTCCGGCAACCCCGACGGGCATCGGCGCCTGGCCGTGTATCTGGCTGACAACCTGCGCGTGGGCCCCACGCTGGCCGATCACGTCTACGCGACGCAGTTCGTGCAGGCCGAGGCCATGCGCGTGGCCTACCAGGACTTCCGCCGCCGCTGGCAGCAGCCGGGCGCCCGCGCCGTGGGCGGCGCGCTGGTCTGGCAGTTGAACGACTGCTGGCCCGTGACCAGTTGGGCGCTGATCGACTCGGCCGGCGTCGTGAAGCCGGCCTGGCACACGGTGCGGCGCGCGTTGGCGCCCGTGGCCGCGGCCGTACGGCTGGAGGCGGGCCAGGCGCGGCTGGCGGTCATGAACGGCGGTGCCCAGGCGCTGGAGGTGAAGCTGCAGCTGCGTGTCATCTCGCTGGACGGCCGCCCGCTGGCCGAGGCGGCGGTGACCCAGCCGGTGGGGGCGTCCAGCAGCGTGGAGGCCGTGGTGGCGCTGCCGGTGCTGGATCAGCCCTGCGTTGCCGACTTGCTGGTGCTGGATGCCGCCAGTGGCCACGAACTTGCGCGTGACTGCGCGTGGACCGAGCCGTTCAAGTTCTACCGGCTGGGTGGCGCGCAGATCGACGTGAAGCGCGAGGGCCAGGCGCTGCTGATCGGGGCCGACAAGCCCGTCAAAGGCTTGTGGCTGCAGGCTCCCGGCGTGGTCTTCGCCGACAACTTCATTGACCTCGTCCCAGGCGCGCCACGGCGGGTCGAGCTGACGGGTAGCTTGCCAACAACACTGCAAATCGTGGCCGTGGATCACGCCGCGCGCGGTGTTTCACTGCATAGGGGGGACTGACCGACGGGTATGCGGAAAAGCCCTGTCGCTGTTAGCCCTGATGTTATGTTGGGCGCACATTGTTACCGTTACCAAAACGAACTCCGGTCTTAGCCGGCGGTCGTGACATGAGGCCCCTGAGGGCCCACTGATTCCCACCAAAGAGGAGCAAACCAGGATGAGACATTTCAAACAGACAACCTTGTCATTGGCGGCGGCCCAGGCCTTGATGGTCCTGGCGCTGCCGGCGATGGCGCAGAGCACGGAGGCGCCCAAGTCACAGCAGTTGGAGACTGTGGTGGTGTCGGGCCAACGTGCAGCGCTGCAGTCGGCGCAGAAGCTGAAGCAGGATTCCGACGAAATCGTCGATTCCATCGTCGCGGACGACATTGGCAAGTTGCCGGACCGTTCCGTGTCGGAAGTGCTGCAGCGCATCGTCGGCGTGACGATGGACCGTGTGATGGCGCGTGGAGACCCGATGCGTTTCTCGGTCGAGGGCTCGGGCGTCATCATCCGCGGCCTGACCTATGTGTCGTCGCAGCTGAATGGCCGTGAGAGCTTCTCAGCCAACGGTGGCCGGGGCCTGAGCTTCGAAGACGTGCCGCCCGAACTGATGGCCGGCGTTGACGTCTACAAGAACCCGTCTGCAGAGCAGATCGAAGGCGCCATCGGCGGCCTCGTAAACCTGCGCACCGCGCTGCCCTTCGACTACAACGGCTTCAAGGCTGGTCTGGGGGTGTCGCTGACCAAGAACGTGCTCCGCGACAACCAGAAGCCGGCCGTTTCGGGCCTGTTGTCCAACACCTGGAACACCGACATCGGCAAGATCGGTCTACTGATCCACGCGGCGAATTCCAAGAGCTCGACCCGCACCGATGGCATCGCCGTCGACCCCTACTTCCGGGAAGTGGTCCGCTGGAACAAGCCGTCGGATACCAACAATCGCTACTTCCTGCCCACCGCAGAGAACCATTGGTTCCCCAAGGCCGTGGGTTGGCAGACGCTTGCCTTTGACCGTACGCGCCAAGGCACGTATGCGGCAGCGCAGTGGAAGAAGGACACCCTGCAAGCGTCAGCGACCTTTTTCCGGTCCAAGTACGACTTCTACTGGGATGAAAGCTCCATTGCCAGCCAAGCGGATCCGTACTCGTCCGTCGTGTCCAACGCCACGTGGGGCGCCAACGGCGCGCTGCTGACCGGCACCCTCACCGATCCCACCAACAAAGGCATTCCTTTCAACGCGAACACGCGCTTCTCCAAGAGCGGTTCGGACACCAAGGAATCGACCTTCAATCTGGTCTGGACGCCGAGTCCCCAGTGGCGGATCGCCAACGACTTCCAGTTCATCGAGTCGCGCAGCAGCAACATCGACTCGACCGTGGCGACCGGCATCAACATGCCCAAGGAAACCTTGGACTTGACCGGCGAGATGCCGCGCTTGGTCTTGGATGCGCAGGACAAGGCTTACCTGGCCGATCCGTCCAAGTACTACTGGGGCTTCACGATGGAGCGCCTGTCGGAGAGCAAAGCCACGCAAAAGGCGTGGAAGGGCGACATCAAGTACAGCTTTGACCACCCGGTGCTCTATGACGTGCGTTTCGGTCTGCGCTTCACCGATCGTGACGTGACCAACAAGGTGCCCCGCTGGTACAACTGGCAGGCGGTGTCGCAGACTTGGCAATCTGCCGAGTTCGATGCGGGCGCCGTTGGCCAGAGCTGGGACTGGCACCCGATCAAGAGCCTGGCCTACCTGTCGCGCTTCGGCGGTGAAACGCAGGTCAAGCCGTTCAACAACTTCATGAACGGCAAGAGCAGCGTTGCATCGCTTGTGCTCCCGACGATGGCCGTGGCTGCAGGCTACCCCGATTCCTACTCCAAGCTGCACAGCTACTACGTGACACTGTGCGAGGAGTACAAGGCCGAGAAGATCTCGAAGGGCGGCAATCCAACCAACACTTGTAACCCTGCGTTCACCCCGCCCGTTCCTGGCGCGCAGGAGCGCGACAACCAGCAGCACGAAACCACCAAGACTGCGTACACGCAGCTGCGCTTCGGGTTCGATGAGTGGAAAGTGCCTGTCGACGGCAACGTGGGGCTTCGTGTTGTCAACACCCGGTACAACTCGTCGGGCTACCGATCACTGACCTATCAGGCGACCGATGCCATTACTGGCACGTTGATCGGCGGTCCGATTCCTGTGTTCACGTCCAGTCGGACGGCGATCGAAGCCGGGAACAGCTACACCGATGTGTTGCCCACTTTGAACCTGAGGTACAAGTTCAAGGACAACCTGTTCCTGCGCTTTGCGTTTGCCAAGGCCATCGCGCGTCCCGACTTCAGCACGCTGCAGCCCACCCTGATCTTGAACGCTGGCAGTGCCACGGTTCGGACCATCGTGGATGAGACGGTCACGCCGTCGGTGCGCACCAACTATGTGGACGACCTCCGCAACCGCGGCTCGGCCTTGGGCAACCCGGCGTTGAAGCCAGTCAAGTCCGATCAGTTCGACCTGTCAGGTGAGTGGTACATCGACAAGACGAGTTCGGTCACGATGGCGGTCTTCAACAAGAAGCTGAAGGACGTGATCGTCAACCAGGTGGGCATTGCGACGGCAGCCGACAACACCGGCAAGTTGTACGACTTCACTTACTCGACGCAGGTGAACGGTTCCAAGGGTTGGGCTCGCGGCGTGGAACTGTCGGTGCAGCACTACTTCAACGGGCTGCCAGGCTTGCTTGCCGGCCTGGGTGTGCAGGCCAACGCGACCTACGTGGACAGCAAGCAGACGCGCTACAACGCCGTCGGCAACGCATGGTGCAGCAGCGCAAGCGACGGCCGCAATCTGAACCTGTTCGCCAACGGTTGCGACACCAACGGCCAGTCCTACGGTGATCACCCGCTGCCCAACCTGTCGCGCAAGGCGTTCAACCTGGCTGTCCTGTATGACCACGGTCCGATCTCGGCACGCGTGGCCTATTCGTGGCGCGGCAAGTTCCACAACGGCGTCGCCTTCCCGGACAACACCGGTCCCAACCAGACCAACGGCCTGAATGCCAATCCCGACAGCCCGCAGTACGGCCGCAACAATATGCCGCTGGGCTTGCCGATCTGGACGGATGACTTTGGTCAGCTGGACATGGGCGTGCAGTACAGGTTCAACAGCAACCTGACCTTCGCGTTCGAAGGCCAGAACCTGACGGACGCGATCTACAAGCAGATGATGCAGCAGCACATCGGCTTCACGGGTCGCTCCTGGTTCGCCTCCGGCCCGCGCTACTCGGTGTCGGCTCGTCTGAACTTCTGATCGACGCCGGGTTTGTCCCGGCACGACAAGGCCCGGCGCTGCGGCGCCGGGCTTTTTTATGGGTTAGTGTCGTGACACCGAACAAGAGGGTGCCCATGGAGACACATCGCACGGCTGAGGGCCAGGCCATACGCCGCATCGTCATCGTCGGCGGCGGCACGGCTGGCTGGATGACGGCGGCGCCGCTGGGGCAATTGATGGGCCGCGTCGACCACGCGGCCCGCTGCGAGATCGTGCTGATCGAATCGCCCGAGATCGGCACCGTGGGCGTGGGCGAGGCCACGCTGCCCACCATCCGCTTCTACAACCGCACGCTGGATCTCGACAACGCCGAGTTCATCCGCAAGACCCAGGCGAGCTTCAAGCTGGGCATAGAGTTCAAGGACTGGGGCCACCTCGGCAACCGCTTCTTCCACGGCTTCGGCGAGTTCGGTCCGGCCATCAACAACCGCTCGTCGGTGATGCACTGGCTGCGGCTGCACGCGCTGGGCGGCATGGACAGCCACGAGCACTGGTCCACGTCCACCGTGATGGCCATGCGCAACCGCTTCGTGCCGCCGGACGGTGAGATCGCGTCGGCGGCCAATGCCTACTCCTATGCCTTCCATTTCGACGCGGGCCTGTACGCGGCCTTCCTTCGCGACTACGCGATGGCGCGCGGCGTCAAGCGCGAGGAGGGCACCATCGTCGACGTGTCGCTGCGCCCCGGCGACGGCTTCGTCACCGCCGTCACGCTGGCCGACGGCCGGCGCATCGAGGGCGACCTGTTCATCGACTGCTCGGGCTTCCGCGCGCTGCTGATCGAAGGTGTGTGCAAGGCCGGCTACGAGGACTGGACGCACTGGCTGCCCTGCGACAGCGCACAGGCCGTGCCCTGCGACCGGGTGGAGCCGCTGACGCCCTACACGACATCCACCGCGCACAGCGCCGGCTGGCAGTGGCGCATCCCGCTGCAGCACCGCACCGGCAACGGCCACGTCTACTGCAGCGGCTACATCAGCGACGACGAGGCCGGCCGCGTGCTGATGAGCAACCTCGATGGTGCCGCGCAGGGCAGCCCGCGCCAGCTGCGGTTCAAGACCGGCATGCGCAAGAAGGCCTGGGACCGCAACGTGGTCGCCATCGGCCTGGCGTCGGGCTTTCTGGAGCCGCTGGAGTCCACCAGCATCCAGCTCATCATGGACGGCGTGGGGCGCCTCATCGAGCTGTTCCCCGACAAGCGCTGCGACCGCCATCTGGCCGACGAATACAACCGCCGCATGGCCAAGCAGTACGAGTCCATCCGCGACTTCATCGTGTTGCACTACAAGCTGACCGCACGCGACGACAGCGAGTTCTGGCGCTACTGCGCCGGCATGTCCATCCCCGACACCTTGAATCACCAGATCGAGCTGTTCCGCCGCAGCGGCCGCGTGGCCATCCTGGACCCCGACAGCTTTGCCGAGCCGTCCTGGGTGTCGCTGTTCCTGGGTCTGGGGCTGTGGCCGCAGCGCTCCGACCCGCTGCTCGGGCAGATCGACGAGCAGGCCTTGCGCACGCATTTCCAGCGGCTGCGCGCCGCCATTTCGCAGACCGTGGACGGCATGCCCGACCATGGCGCCTTCATCGCCCGCCATGTGCGCGCCGAACCGATGGAGATGGCCAAGTGACGAGCGCCGATCAAGCCATCCGCCGCATCGTCATCGTCGGCGGCGGCACCGCCGGCTGGATGACCGCGGCGCCGCTCAGCCAGATGTTCGGCACGCGGCCAGGCGGGGCGGCCAATCCCGTGGGCTGCGAGATTGTGCTGGTCGAGTCGCCCGACATTGGCACCGTCGGTGTCGGCGAGGCCACGCTGCCCAGCATCCGCTACTACAACGACCTGCTGGAGCTGGACAACGCCGAGTTCATGCGCAAGACCCAGGCGAGCTTCAAGCTGGGCATTGAGTTCAAGGACTGGGGCCACCTCGGCAACCGCTTCTTCCACGGCTTCGGCGGCTTCGGGCCGGCCATCCACAACCGCTCGTCGGTGGCGCACTGGCTGCGCCTGCACCAGGCCGGCGGCATGCCCAGCCACGAGGAATGGTCCACCGCGACCGTGATGGCACGGCGCAACCGCTTCACGCTGCCCGAGGGCGGCGCGCCGTCGGCAGCCAACTCCTACTCCTACGCCTTCCACTTCGACGCGGGCCTGTATGCGGCCTTCCTGCGCGAGTACGCGATGGCGCGCGGCGTCAAGCGCGAGGAGGGCACCATCGTCGACGTGTCGCTGCGCCCCGGCGACGGCTTCGTCACCGCCGTCACGCTGGCCGACGGCCGGCGCATCGAAGGCGACCTGTTCATCGACTGCTCGGGTTTTCGAGCGCTGCTGATCGAGGGCGTCTGCAGGGCCGGCTACGAGGACTGGACGCACTGGCTGCCCTGCGACAGCGCCCAGGCCGTGCCTTGCGACAAGACCTTGCCGATGACGCCGTACACGACGTCTACGGCGCACAGCGCCGGCTGGCAGTGGCGCATCCCGCTGCAGCACCGCACCGGCAACGGCCATGTCTATTGCAGCCACTACATCAGCGATGACGAGGCCGGCCGCGTGCTGATGAGCCACCTGGACGGCGCCGCCCAGGACCAGCCGCGCCAGCTGCGCTTCAAGACCGGCATGCGCCGCCGCATCTGGGACCGCAACGTCGTGTCTATCGGCCTGGCGTCTGGCTTCCTGGAGCCGCTGGAGTCCACCAGCCTGTCGCTCATCATCCACGGCGTCAGCGCGCTGGTGGAGCTGTTCCCGGACCGCGCCTGCGAGTCCCATCTGGTGGATGAATACAACCGCCGCATGACGCGGCAGTACGAGTCCATCCGCGACTTCATCATCCTGCACTACAAGCAGACCCGGCGCGACGACAGCGAGTTCTGGCGCTACTGCAAGGGCATGGCCGTGCCGGCCACGCTGGCCCACCAGATGGAGGTCTTCCGCCGCAGCGGCCGCGTCACCATCCTGGACCGCGACAGCTTCGGCGAGGACTCCTGGTGGTCGCTGTATCTGGGTCTGGGCATGCAGCCCGAGGGCTCGGACCCGCTGCTGAGGCAGGTGGAGGAGGGCGTGCTGCGCGAGCACTTCAAGCGGCTGCACATGGCCGTCGCGCGGACGGTGGACGGCATGCCGGATCATGCGGCGTATCTGGAGCGGCTGGTGGCCGGCGGGCGCTGAAAGGGCCGGCGGCTGCACGACAACGCCGCGCTTCAGTCCTTGTTCTTGGCCAGGCGGAGCGCGAGCTTCATCAGCGTGGGAACGACTTTCCTGCCGTGCATCGCACGCAGGCGCGCCTTGGCCGCGCCGATGTCTATGCCCGCGCAGGTCACGATCAGCGGCTTGGCTTCCTCTTCCCGCATCACCTCGAACTGCGAGGACAGGCCCGGCCGGCCCGTCTTCGAGATGCCGATGACCGGCGTCATCCCGCCCAGCGCCAGGAACAGGTGCTGGCCCAGGCCTGGTATTTCATCGGAGTCGAGGTGGACAAAACCGTCGATGAGGATGAGCTCGGGCTCCAGCTTGTGCTCACGCAGCAACTGCATCACACAGGTCAGGCCGCGCAGGTCCAACTCGCCACGGGGTGCCTTCTCGACATGAGCGATGTGCGACAGGTAGGTCTTCGTCGGCTCCGGCGAATCCCAGGTCTCGAAGGCGATGGCGGCGACCTGCGCCTGCGCGGCGTCGAAATGAACAGCGACGGCAAGTTTCATGCGGGATTCCGGCTCACATGCAGTCCCATCCCAGCCGCACCGCGCCGCAGTGCCGGCACACGAACTTGTAGAACGCGTTGTCGCCCGCGGGCTCGTAGTCACGCGTGGCGGCGGCCCATTGCTTGGCGGTCTTGCCGTAGTGCTGCTGCCAGTCCGCCTTCGTGGTGTCGCTGGCGTCCTCCACGTCGTCCTCCGACGCATCGCCGTGGAACTCGCAGGCGTCGTTGCAATGCGCCAGCCATTCCTCCTGCTGCCAGCACGAGTAGCCCGGCGTGCGCAGGCTGACCTCGTCGACGATGTCCTGCGGCACGCCGGCCTTCGTCAGCGGCTGTGGGTCGGCGAACACCGCGCCCAGCTTGGTGGCCGCCGAGCCATCGGCAATGCACCAGGGGCACAGCTTCTCGTCCAGGTCGTTGCTGCCGTACACCGGCTGCACGTAGACGTGGTCGCGCGCCTGTCCGCAGCAGGCGCAGGTCAGCGGGCGCTTCTCGATGGCGCCGGTGGCGAGCGGATCGGGGTGGTAGCGAAAGCGTGGCAGGTCCATGCCGCCACGCTACCAGACGGCGTCAGCGTCCGGCCCGCTCCCGCAGGAAGTCCGCGTATGCGAGCGCACTGCGCTTGAGCGTGCGCTTCTGCGTCTCGAAGTCCACGTGCACAAGGCCGAAGCGGCGCTCGTAGCCGAAAGCCCATTCGAAGTTGTCCATCAGCGACCAGACGAAATAGCCGCGCACGTCCACGCCGTTGTCCATCGCGCGTGAGCAGGCCGCGAAGTGGCGCTTGAGGTAGGACTGGCGCTGCTGATCGTCGACGCTGCTGTCGCCGTCCACCGTGTCGGCGCTGGACATGCCGTTCTCCGTGATGAAGATGGGTGGCAGGTTGGCGTACTCGGCCTTGAAGGCCTCCAGCATGTCCTGCAGGCCTTGCGGGTAGACCTCCCAGTCCATCGTCGTGCGCTCGACGGCCGGGTCGCGCACCCAATCGATGGTGTCGGGGCCGGCCGAGCGCAGCACGGCGCGGCTGTAGTAGTTGATGCCCAGGTAGTCGATGGGGCGCTGGATGATGTCCATGTCGCCGCTCAGCACCAGCGGCTCGCAGCCCTTCCAGTAGCGCCACAGGTCGGCGGGGTACTCGCCCTTCAGCAGCGGGTCCAGCACCCAGCGGTTCTGGTAGGTCTCGAACAGCAGTGCGGCATCGCGGTCGGCGGCCGTATCCGCGTGGGCATAGCCCGGTGCGCAGTTCGCGACGATGCCGTGCTGCGCCTTGGGATCGTTGGCGCGCATGGCCGGCAGCGCCAGGCCGTGGCCCAGCAGCAGGTGGTGCATGGCCTGCACGCCCCAGCGCGGCTGTTCGCGGCCCGGTGCATGATGGCCGTTGCCATAGCCCAGGTAGGCCGAGCACCAGGGCTCGTTGTGCGTGGCCCAGGCCGTCACGCGGCCACCGCCCAGGCGGCGCGTCATCAGGTCGGCATAGTCGGCGAAGCGGTAGGCCGTCTCGCGGTTCAGCCAGCCGCCCTTGTCCTCGAGGTGCTGGGGCAGGTCCCAGTGGTACAGCGTCACATAGGCGGAGATGCCGCGCTGGGCCATGCCGTCAAGCAGCCGCTTGTAGAAAGCTATGCCGCGCTCGTTGGGCTGCCCCACCTCGTTCATCACGCGCGGCCACGCGATCGAGAAGCGGTAGGCGTCCACGCCCAGGCGCTTCAGCATGTCCAGGTCTTCGTCGAGGCGGTGGTAGTGATCGCAGGCGATGTCGCCGTTCTCGCCGCGCAGCACCTTGCCAGGCGTCGCGCAGAAGCGGTCCCAGATGGATTCCAGCCGGCCGTCCTCGCGGGCCGCTCCCTCGATCTGGTAGGACGAGGTGCCGGCGCCGAACACGAAGCCGGGGTGGCGCATCGGGGAGCCCGCGGGCGGGGCGATGAGGTCTGCGAGGGAGGTCATGGACGGGTGCGGGAGGTCAAGGGGAGGGCGGCAGCGCCCGCAGCGCGTCGCGCCACGGGGTCAGGGGTTGCGGATCGACGGGCAGCGGCCCGCGCAGGCCACAGATGAAGGACGCGTAGCGGTTGGCCAGCGCCAGCGTGGCGGGCAGGTCGCGGCCCAGCGCCAGGCCGGCCAGCAGCGTGGCGGTGAAGGCGTCGCCGGCGCCGACGGTATCGATCAGGTGAGGCTGGCGTTCGCCAGGCCCTTGGGCCAGCAGTGCGCCACCGGGGCCGTAGAAGCGCCAGCCGTCAGCGCCGCAGGTCAGCACCACGCGCTGCAGCGCGAAGCGCGCCATCAGCGCGGCCACCTGTGGGGCTTCGCCTTCCACGCCGTTGGCGAACCAGGCCGCCAGCCGTGCCAGTTCCTCGTCATTGACCTTGAGCCATTCGGCCAGCATCAGCGATTCGGCGGCCAGTTCGGGCGTGTCGGTGCCGGCGCGCAGGTTCAGGTCCAGCAGGCGCAGGCCCTGGAAGCCCTTCACCAGCGCGCGGATCGCGGCGCGCGAGGCCGCATGGCGCTGCATCAGGCTGCCGAAGTAGATGACGCTGGCGTGCCCGCCGTCCAGCAAGGCCTGCGCAGGCGCGGCCTCCAGCTGGTCCCAGGCCGCGTCGCCGTGGATCTCGAAGCTGTGCCCGCCGCCGGGTTGCTCGTGCACGCTGACGCGGCCTGTCGCATGCGCGGCGTCGCGCTGCAGGCCGCGTGCATCCAGGCCGTAGCGCCGCGCGCTGTCCAGCACGAAGCGGCCGTTGGCGTCGTCGGCGCCGACGCGGCTGATGAACAAGGCCGGGACGCCCAGTGCCGCGATGGAGCGTGCCACGTTGAACGGCGCGCCGCCGGCCACGGGGCCGTCATGGAACTCGTCCACCAGGGCTTCGCCCAGGACGGCAATGGAGCGGGAGGTCATTCGAAATATTCTAGGCAACAAGTATTGTTTAGTGAACAATCAACTCATCGGGGCGATCCCGTAGAGCCCGCGCTGCCTGCTGTGGAACCGCTTGCATGCACAATCGCGGCACCAGTCGAGGGTGCTAAACAAGCTGAGGATGAGGCCATGGCCGACAAGCGGGGAGTGACGATTCGGGAGTTGGCCCAGGCCGCTGGCGTGTCCATCGGCACCGTCTCGCGCGCGCTGAAGGGCCAGCCGGGTCTGTCCGAACAGACGCGCGCCCAGGTCATGGAGGTGGCGCAGCAACTGGGCTACGACACGGCCAAACTGCGCACCGGCAAGCCGCGCCGCATGCTGTTCCTGTACAGCCGCCACATGGGGTCGCTGGCCAGCAACCCTTTCTACTCCTACGTGCTGCATGGCGCTGAGACGGCCTGCCGCGAGGCCGGCGTGCCGTTGAGCCTGATGTCGGTGGTGGCCGGCGACGATGTGGCCGCGCAGGTGCGCCGCCACGAGGCGGACGCGCTGCTGGGCGCGGGCTACATGGACCCCGAGGTCATGGACGCCGTGCGCCAGTGCGACCTGCCGCTGGTGCTGGTGGATCACTTCCACCCGGGCATCCGCAGCATCAACGACGACAACCTGCTGGGCGGCTGGCTGGCCACCAAGCATCTGCTTGAAGGCAGCGCGCAGCGCGTGGCGGCCATCTTCGGCCCGCTGGCGCACTACTCGACGTCGCTGCGCGCCAAGGGCTTTCGCCGCGCGCTGTTCGAGGCCGGCCGGCTGTTCGACCCCGACTACGAGGTGACGCTGGACCC
Organism: Roseateles asaccharophilus; assembly: GCF_031458115.1. Lineage (GTDB taxonomy): Bacteria > Pseudomonadota > Gammaproteobacteria > Burkholderiales > Burkholderiaceae_C > Pelomonas > Pelomonas asaccharophilus_A. Next base: position 303,877 of record NZ_JAVDXV010000002.1, read on the forward strand.
GGCGCTGGACTACCGCGAGGCCGGTCGCGACGCGATGCGCCGCCTGCTGGCGCTGCCGGAGCCGCCCGATGCGGTGTTCGCGTACAACGACTCGACGGCCATGCATGCCATCGAGTACTGCCACGAGCAAGGCCTGCGGGTGCCAGACGACGTGCGCTTCATCGGCTATGACGACATCGAGGCTGCGGCGCGCTTCAAGCCGCCGCTGTCCACCGTGAAGATGGACAAGGAGGCGCTGGGTCAGCTGGCCGCGCGTGCACTGATCGAGGGCGACACCGAACCCAACGATGCGTGGCTGCCTGTGGAACTGGTGGTGCGCGAAAGCTCGGCACCCGCGGCCCCGCCGCCGACACCAGCGCGCAGACCGCGCAAGCAGACGGCATAGGGCCTGTTGATACTACGGAGCAGACCGCGTTGCGGCCAAAAAGCCCGCGAGCAAGGCGCGAACCGGAGCCGGGTTGAAACCCGGCGAGGATTTGCAACGCCGCGCGCGGGCTTTCTGGCCTCAACCCGAAGGGAAGGCCCGCCGCCTACTCGGTAGTCGTCAACAGGCCCTAGGTGTTTCACCGCTTTCGTTCAACGCTCAGTTGAACAAAAAATCTGCTGTTTACTAAAAATATCCGCCAAGCCAGGGCGGCAAGGAGACAGCAGTGATTGCCGATCGCGATGGAGGCATGCCTGTGCCCCAGTCCGCCCCGCTTACGACCCCTGCCGTGCCGGCCGCTGCACGGGATGCGGACCATGTCCCCACGTCGCAGAAGATCGGCTTCGGCCTCGGCTCCTTCCATGACATGTGGGGCCACTGGCTGTACCAGTCGCTGGTCTTCCACGTCTTCAACATCGGCCTGGGCGTGGCGCCACAGCTGATCTCGATGGCCATGGGCATCAAGATCTTCGCGGACGCGGTGTCCGACGCGATGTTCGGCTGGATCTCCGACAACACCCGCAGCCGCTGGGGACGCCGGCGCCCCTTCATCCTCGTCGGCGGCATCCTGACGGGCATCGGCCTGCCGCTGCTGTTCGCCGTCGGCCGCGGCTGGAGCGACACCGAGTACTTCATCTTCCTGCTCGTCTCGACCTGCCTGTACGCGCCGGTCATGAGCTGCTTCGCGATGCCCTGGAACAGCCTGGGCGCCGAACTCACGCCCGGCTACCACGAGCGCACGCGCGTGATGTCCATCAAGAACGCGATCCAGAAGATTCCCGAGCTGGGCATGTTCGTCGCCGCGCAGTTCACGACGCTCTACTTCTTCCACGACGCTAACGGCAAGCCCGACATCCTGCTCGGCGCCCAGGTCTACACGTCCATCCTGGGCGGCATCCTGGTGGTGCTGGCCATCCTGATCTTCTCGCTGACGCGCGAGCGCTATTACGAGAGCTTCGTGGCGCAAAGCCGCCAGCGCGTGCCGTTCAAGGACACGCTGTACCGCACGCTGAAGAACAAGCCGTTCCGCCTGATGCTGGGCACCATGCTGACCTACAACATGGCCACGGCCATGGTGGGGCTGCTGGGCTACTACGCCACCGTCTACTACGTCTGCGGCGGCGACGTCGTGCAGGCCACGAAGTGGAACTCGCTGATGGGCGTGGCCGGCCTCGTCAGCGGCCTCGCCGGCATCGCCTTCGCGGGCTGGGTGGCCAAGCGACACGGCAAGCGCAATGCGCTGATGACCGTGCTGTGGCTGGGCATCGCCGCCTTCATCGGCGACTGGTTCTTCTACAACCCGCAGCTGCCCTGGCTGCAGCTGCTCGCCAGCGGCGGCGTGGCCTTCATCGGCGCCGGCTTCTGGACCATCTATGGCTCCGCCATGGCCGACGTCATCGACCATGACGAACTCGGCACCGGCCAACGCCGCGAGGGCTCGTTCGCGGCCTGCGGCTCGTGGATCAGCAAGGTCGGCCTGGCGCTGGGCAACAGCGCCTCGGGCTGGGTGCTGGCCTTCACGGGCTTCAACGCCAAGCTGCCCGTGCAGGGCGAGGACGCGATCTTCCTGATCCGCGTCTGTCTGTCCGGCATTCCCATCGTGGGCCTGCTGATCGCGCTGGTCATCGTGTCGCGCTACTTCCTGACGGAGCAGCGCATGCACGAGATCCGCGCCGAGCTGGAAGCCCGGCGCGGCACGGTCTGAGGATCAATAGCCCAGCGTGAAGCGCGCGCGGCGGAACTGCGGCGATTCCAGCTCATTGACGATGGCCGCGGCCAGGTCCTCGACGCTGATGTGGCTTTCGCCCTTCGCGTCGAACACCGGCTCGTCGCGGCCCAGGCGGAACTTGCCCGTGCGCTGGCCCGGTGCCAGATGCATGGCGGGCGACACGAAGCTCCAGTCCAGGCCGCTCTGATCGGCGCGCAGACGGTTCAGCGCCTCGCGAGCGGCCAGCGCGCCCTGCTTCCATTCGGCCGGGAAGGCCGGCGAGTCCACCAACTGCTGGCCCGGCGCGATGAACAGGCTGCCGGCGCCGCCCACCACGAGCAGGCGCACGCCGGCCTCGCGGGCGGCGGTCGCGATCGCGTCGCTGCCGCGCAGGAAGTCGTCGTGCAGGTTGGGGTTGGCCCAGCCGGCGTTGAAGGCGCTGACGACGGCGTCCACGCCCTTCAGCTCCGCGGCCAGGTTGCCGCCGGCCAGCACGTCCACCGCGCGGGCTTCCACGCCGGCGCGGGCGGCCAGTTTGGCCACGTCGCGCTGCAGCGAGCGCACCTGGTGGCCGCGGTTCAGCAGTTCTTCGAGCACGGCCTTGCCGACAAAGCCGGTGGCACCGATCAGGGCGATGTTCATGAGGTTCTCTCCATCATGCAGGTTTCGATGGATGAATTGTTTGTGCTTCACAATCTGCTGATAAGACGGCTTGAATCGCCAGCACTGTTTAGAAAATCTTCATGCTCGACCAGCTCAAACGCATGGCCGTGTTCGCCAGCGTCATCGGCCATGGCAGTTTTGCCGCCGCGGCGCGGCAGTTGCGCACCAGCACCTCGGCCGTCAGCCAGCAGATCCGGGCGCTGGAGACCGACATGGGTGTCACGCTGCTGCACCGCTCCACGCGCAAGCTCAGCCTGACGCCCGCCGGCGAGCGTTTCCACGCCGGCTGCGCGGCCATGGTGGCGGCCGCCGAGACCGCCCAGGCGCAGCTGCAGCAGCTGCGCGACGCGCCCGAGGGCGAGCTGCGCATCGCGATGACGGTGGGCTTCGGCCGCCGCATCGGGCCCGCGCTGGCGCCGCTGCTGGCGGCCCATGCCGGGCTCAAGCTGCACCTGCAGGTGGAGGACGGCTTCACCGACCTGGTGGCCCACCGCATCGACCTGGCCATCCGCTTCGGCCGCCTGCCCGACAGCCAGTGGGTGGCGCAACGCATCGGCACCGTGCACACCAGCCTGTATGCCGCGCCGGCCTACCTGGCCCAGCACGGCGTGCCTGGCACGCTGGACGGCTTGCGGGCCGCCGACTGGCTGATGCTGAACGACGGGACGGACCAGCCGCGCCGCCTGCCGGGTTCCGACGTCAGCGTGCAGCCGCGCTACACCAGCAACAACCAGCTGACGCTGCAGCAGCTGTGCGAAGCCGGCCTGGGCCTGGCGCCGCTGGGGGATGCAGACGTGGCCGAGGCCGTCGCCGCCGGCCGCCTGCTGCGGCTGGACACCCAGCTGGCGCTGCCCGAGTTGCCCATCTGGGCGCTGACGCCGCAGCGAGACGCCCAGCCGGCCAAGGTCCGCCACGCCATCGCGGCGCTGAAGTCCCATCTGGCGGAGGTGCGATGAAGGGCCGGTTGACCCAATGGGATGACGCCAAGGGCTACGGCTTCATCACGCCCGACGGCGGCGGTACCAAGTGCTTTGTCCACGCCAAGGCCTTCGGCCTGCGGCCGCAGCGGCCCTTCATCGGCGAGCGGCTGAGCTACCGCGAAGGCCTGGACGCGCAGGGCAAGCGCCGCGCGCTGGACGTGCAAAGCCTGGAGCCCCGCGCCGCGCCGCCGGCGCCCAAGCCCCGCGACGACGGTCGCGTGCTGCTGCTGGTGCCGGCCTTCGCCGCCCTGGTGGCGGCTGCCGACCTGCTGTGGGGGCTGCCCCACGGGCTGTGGGGGCTGTATACGGCGATGAGCATGGCCACCTTCATCACCTACTGGCTGGACAAGCGCGCTGCCACGCGCGGCGACTGGCGCGTGCCCGAGGCCACGTTGCACGGCCTGGCGCTGGCCTGCGGCTGGCCCGGCGCGCTGCTTGCACAGCGGCTGCTGCGGCACAAGAGCGCGAAGCGATCGTTCCGGCGCGTCTACTGGGCGATGGTGGTGCTCAACATCGCTGGCTTCGTCGCGATCTTCACGCCGCTGGTGCGATGAAGCTCTTGCAGGGAATAGTGCCCGCGGGTGCTGGCGCGGCTGTGCCTAGCATCGCCCACTCAACAACTGGCGAGCCGTACGCATGAAGAAGCTCCTCTCTGTCGTGATGGTGATGGCCTTGCCGCTGGGCGCGATGGCCGCAGGTGTGGAACGGTTGACGATGACGTCCTGGCACCTCACGCCTGCCGCCAACGTCGCAACGACCTACAACGCCACCTGCGCCCACGGCACCTACACCATGACCGTGACCCGGCCGCCGCGCGCCGGCGCCGTCGCCTTGGCCGTTCAGGATGGAACGACGAATCGCAGGGCCGACCTGACGGAAACGGCACTCGGCCAACTCTTGACCGAGCCCAGCGGCTTCGGCGAACTGAGATTTGCGTGCCGGCCCGGGCGGCTGTTCGTGTTCTATCGCGGCGCGACGCAGGCCGGCGAGGAAGCCAGCCCGGTCGCTCAAAGCGCGGTGTTCGCCTTGTCGGCGGACGGTGACTTGTCGGTCCCGCCAGCTGAGGGCATCACCGTGACGCCGGTGCGCTGAACGCGAAGTCGCTGAAGCCTTCGATGGCTAGCTTGCCCTGCACCGAGCCGGTCCATGCATGCAAGCCGCCCCAGGCGCCCGTCGTGACGACGGTGCGGGCTTTCACGGTGGCACCGTCGCGCGTCGCGTGCGCAAACCACGCGGGCAGCACGCCGGCCGGGTTCGCCAGCGAATGCCCGCCACGCCGCACGATGGCCTCCTGGCCGGGTAGCGACAAGCGCCATTCGACATTCGCCCAATCCAGCGCGCGATAAGGCTGCCAGTCGCCCAGCAACAGGCCCGCATTGCTCTGGAAGTCCGCCATACGCAGCAGCGCCGGCGCGTCCATGCCTTCGGCCCAGCGCGACGCCACCAGCTCGACGGCGATGCACATCGCTTCGGGCGATCCAGAAGCATCGACGCGCAGCGCCACCTCGGCCTCGAGGCCCAGCAGGTGCGGGCTGCCCGCCACCGGATTCACCGGCGAATGGCTGAATGGCCCCTGCGGGCCGGCGCCGCCGGACTTCCAGCGGTCCAGCGGCCAGCCTAAAGCGCGCGCCACGCCATCCTGCACGGCATAGGCGTCGGCCTCGGTGAGCACGGCGGTGGCCCAGTCGGCGGCTTGCAGGCGGCTGCCGTCCCGGTGGCAGGCGGCGAGGGCTTGGATCAGCGCTTCAATCATGAATGTGAGTGTCTGTGGGGCGGGGAGCTGGGCGAAGCGCCTTCGGGGTGAAATCACGGCCGGGCCGTGAGCCCGGCAACAACCCGCTGCGCGCCCGGCGCGCGGCGACACGATTCTCTGGGAACAGCATGGCACTGAAGTTGGGCTTGGTCGGCATCGGCAAGATCGCCCGTGATCAACACATTCCGGCGATCGCCGCCGATCCGCGTTTCGAACTGGTGGCTACCGCCAGCCGCAACGCGAGCGTGGACGGCGTGGCCGCCTTCACCAGCGTCGAGGCCCTGCTGGCCGCCGTGCCGGAGCTCGACGCCATCTCCATCTGCACGCCGCCGCAGGCCCACTTCCAGGCCGCGTTGGCCGCGCTGCGGGCCGGCAAGCATGTGATGCTGGAAAAGCCGCCCGCGGCGACGACGCGCGAGATCGCGCTGCTGCAGGAAGAGGCCGCGCGCCATGGCCGCACGCTGTTCCAGACCTGGCATTCGCGCTTCGCTCCGGCGGTGAGCGCGGCGCGTGACTGGGTGCACAAGTCGACGCTGACCGGCGGCGCCATCCGCTGGAAGGAAGACGTGCACAAGTGGCACCCCGGCCAGCAGTGGCTGTGGGACGCGGGTGGTCTAGGCGTGTTCGACCCCGGCATCAACGCGCTGTCCATCCTGACCGAAGTGCTGTCGGCGGAGGCCTGCGTGCACAAGGCCGCGCTGGACTTCCCCGAGAACCAGCAGGCGCCCGTCGCGGCCCGGCTGGACCTGCGCACCGAAGCCGGCGTCAGCATCGACGCCGATTTCGACTTCCGCCACAAGGGCGAGGAAGCCTGGGACATCGAGCTGTTCAGCACGACCGCCCGGGCACGCCTGTCCCGTGGCGGCAGCGCGCTGGAGATCGACGGCCGGCTGGTGGTGGACCGCCCGGCGATGGAGGGCGAGTACCCCGGCCTCTACGCGCGCTTCGCCGAGCTGTGCGCGGCCGGCAGGAGCGAGGTCGACTGGCGGCCGTTCCAGCTGGTGGCCGACGCCTTCCTGATCGGCGAGCGCCGCACGGTGGCGGCGCATCAGGTTTGAGCGAGCCTCTCGTCGAACTCGCGTCGCACAATGGGCGGTAGTCCTTGGCTTTCGCGATTCAAGTTCGTCATTCAGCCCAATGCATCCAGCAGACGCAGCGCTACTTGCCTTGGTGGAGAGCCGAGGGCACGCGTTAGGTGACCTTTTTCTGGCGGAAGGGCGCGTATACGCCTCGGACGACGCTGGCGATTTCCAGTCGACATCGACCTACGAAGCGCTTCACGGCCTATGCCCGGAAGATGAAGCCAAGCTCATTGCGTTTCTCCGACGCCTGGCCGTTCCCGAGTACGTATCCATCGTGCATCTGGACGACGAGATCGTTCAGGTCAGAGAGTGGGAATCGCTTCACGGAGATCTAGAAAGACTTCTTCAACAGCACGGGCGGCTCGGCACTTTCGGCGAAGGCGATTTCATCCTCGTTGACGACTACTACTCGTCGCTGCAGCACAAGATCGAATGCATCAGCCCGGATGCCTTCACCTCTTCGCTTGTCGACGCGACGCAGGCCGTTCTCAAGCGCTACCCGAGGAGGTGGGAGGTCATCTTCGTTGCCCCCGCTGCCGGCGGTGGAGACCATGCGTACAGCGTGTATGCCGACCAATGCATCAAGCGCAGCGAGTAGCCGTTCGTTGCGCCAGAGCCAGGTCCGACCAGCTGGCTGCATTCAGCTGTTGGACCTTTGCCGGTTGATCTTGCCCGTTTACCCAAATCTGAAGCTCGACGCCGTCACGCCGCCCAGGAACCCGGTCTCGTGATAGTTGCAGGTCGCCATATCGCCTTCGGCGGCGCCGGCGGCCACCATCAGCGGCAGCAGGTGTTCCTCGCGCGGATGCGCCAGCCGGGCCGCGGGCGCCATGGCCCAGGCCTGCAGGCGCTCGGCGCGGCCTTCCGGCGAGGGCAGGGCGTCCTGCAGCCAGGCGTCGAATTGCGCCGACGGCTCGCGGCCCTGCGCGCCGTACAGCCGCAGGTTGTGGAAGCTGAAGCCGCTGCCCAGGATCAGCACGCCTTCGTCGCGCAGCGGTGCCAAGGCGCGGCCCAGCGCCAGGTGGTCGGCCGGGCTCAGGCCGCGCTTCAGCGACAGCTGCACCACCGGCACATCCGCGTCGGGGTACATGGGCACCAGCGTGCAGAAGGCGCCGTGGTCGAAGCCACGCTGCGCGTCGCGCGCCGCCGCAAAGCCGGCCGCCTGGATCAGCGACACGACGCGTTCGGCCAGCACCGGATCGCCCGGCGCGGGGTAGACCACCTCGTAGGTGTGCGACGGGAAACCGCCGTAGTCGTACAGCATGCCCGGCGCGGGCGAGGTCATCACCGTGAAGAGGGTTTCCTCCCAGTGGGCGGAGATCATCAGGATGGCCTTTGGCTTCTCCGGCAGCGTGTCGGGCAGCGCCTGCAGCGACGCTTCCAGCTGCGCATGGGCCCGGCGGTAGTCGCCGTCCATGAACGGCCAGGGGCCGCCGCCGTGGGAGAGGAAGAAGGTTGGTTGTCTCATGATGGGCTCAGTTTGAGCCTGCCCTGCTGAATCAGGGTTCAACCTAGTCGGGGACACCGCTCAAAGCGTCTGAATGCCCTCCCCGATAATCCGCGCCCCATGTCCCAGCCCGTGCAGCTCCCAAATTCCCCGCCTGATAGCGACGATGCCCTGCGCGTCGAGGACTATTTCCGCGACGGCACCGTCCCCGAGGACGCGCTGCTGTGGTGGCAGCTGGAGCGCCAGGACGCGCTGCTGGCCGCCCAACGCGCGCTGTTCGGCGGGCCGGCACCGCTGGTGCGGCTGCGCGTGTGGGTGTTCTTCGAGCTGATGGCGCTGCGCGAGTCGCGGCTGACGCGCGAGGCGCTGAACCAGGCCTTCCACGTGCTGCGCGACGAGGCGCTGGACAACGTGCTCAAGCGCCTGCGCGACGCCGATCTGCTGGCCTGGGACGCGACCGCGCAGACCTATGCCGTCACGCCGCTGGCTCAGCAACTGGTCGGCATCCTGCAGCCGCTCTCGCAGGAGCAGGCGCCCGACGGCGACCTGGCCTCGCTGCTGGCCGGCGTGGCCGGCGCCCATCAGCTGGGCACCTTGCAACCCGCGCAGCTTCAACACTTGCTGGCGCAGCTGTCACGCCTCTACGACGAATTCGCCGACGCCATCGCCAGCGGCAGCGAGTTCGCGCTGCGCCGCGCGCGCACGCGCTTCGAGAAGGCGCTGACGTTGGTGGACCGCGCCGGCGAGGCGCTGGGCGCCATCATTGCGCAGGCCGAGTCGGCCGGCGAGGCGCGGCTGGAGCGCCTGGCCCGCGAGCTGGGCCTGGCCCAGGCGCGGCTGCTGGCGATGGCCAGCCAGTTCAACCGCGCGCTGCAGCAGGCCGACCGCCAGCGCGTGACGCTGGGCTCCACCGGCATCACGACGACCGACGTGCGCCGCTGGCTGCAGAGCCAGGGCGACCTGGCCACGCTGCTGAACGGTGCGTGGGAGCGGCCGGTGCACCCGGTGCTGGTGGCGCAGCGCGACCTCGTCGACACCGCCGAGGCCGAGTTCGAGCGCGACCGTCCCAAGCCCGCCGAAGCCGCCGCGCTGCCGCAAGGCCAGGCCGCGCCGACCGGCGAGCTGTCCGTCATGCAGCTGCCGCCCGACATGGACCAGATGCAGGCGCTGCTGAATGCCTGGACGGCCGCCGGCACGACCGAGGCCCGCGACCTCGCGCCCGCCATCCTGGGCGACAGCTATGCCCGCGCCTCCTACCGTGCCCAGCTGCTGCCGCTGTTGGGCGACGCGCAGGCCCGCCACCTGAAGGGCGCTACCGGCGACATGGCCCGCCAGCCCTGGTCGGTGCGCTGGTCCGCCGAGCAAGGTCCCGTGGACGACGAGTTCGTCAAATGGATGAGCCGCGGCGTGTTGACCCCTGAATCTTCTTCCTCCGAATGAGCCCACTCGACGACTCCCAGCAACTCGCCGCGCAACTGCTGGCCCGGCGCTGGCTGCCGCGCAGCCATCCCCTCGTGAAGCGCGCGCTGATCGACACCGAGCTGTGGATGCAGCTCGGCGCGCGCCTGGCCGGCGTGGGCCTGCAGCTGGTGGACAACGTGCATGCCGACCACATCGCCGTCGCGCTGATGCGCCCGGCCGAGAGCGCCGTGTTCGGCGAGATGGGCCTGGCCGCCAACAACAACCTCGACATCCCGCGTGACGGCGTGGCGTTGCTGGTGGTGCTGTGGAGCCTGATCGTGCTGCCCAAGCGGCAACGCCAGGTGGCCCGCAGCGACGCCATCCACGCCGGCCAGGGCGAGATGTTCGCGGCCGACAAACCCATGCCGCAGGCCGCCAGCGTCGCGCCGCTGATCAGCTACCGCAGCCTGCTGGCCGACTTCGGCGACCAGCTCGGCAAGAAGCTGCGCATGGACACCAACCTGAAGCTGCTGGAGCGCCACGGCTTCATCACGCGCCGCGGCGAGGACATCGCCGAGGGCCCGCTGCTGGATCTGCTGATCGACTACGACCTGCTGGCGCCGCGCATCCTCGACGGTGCACTGGGTGACGTGCTGGCCCGCGCCGGCCACCCGGTCTCGCGCCCCGAAGAAGCCGAACAACAAGACATTGACGACTGATGTTCCACCTGCAATCGCTTGAACTGCTGCACTGGGACTACTGCCAGCGCGTCACGCTGCCTCTCGACGGCGCCATCATCACCATCGCCGGCCCCAATGGATCGGGCAAGACCACGCTGCTGGACGCGATGCGCACGCTGCTGGGCCTGGAATGCTCCGGCGGCCGCACGTACAAGACCTACGCCCGCCACGCCAACGCCGAGACGGCCTGGCTGCGCGCGCTGGTGGACAACCGCCCGCGCTCGCGTCAGAACAGCAGCCGGCCGTTCGCGTCGTCGCTGCTGTACGCCGACCAGGTGACGCTGGCCTGCCGCATCGAGCGCCACGGCGGCGACTGGGTGCGCCGCTACGTCATCCTCGACGGCGTGCACGAGATCGAGCAGCTGGCCGAGAAGGGCGACCGCGACTGGCTGGGCATCGAGGCGTGGAAGAAGCGCCTGGAAGCCGCCGGCCTCACGCGCGCCATTGGCCGCGTGCTGGCGCTGGAGCAGGGCCAGACCGACCGGCTTTGCGAGCTGAGCCCGAAGGAGCTGCTGCGCCTGGTCTTCGAGGTGTTCGGCGACCAGGAAGTGCTGGACCGCTACGAGCAGGCGCGCAGCCACCAGCAGCAGCTGGGCAAGGAGGTCGAGCAGGCCGCAGGCGAGCTGGCGCACACGCAGGCCCAGCTCAGCGACCTGGCCAATCGCGTCAACAGCCACCGCCAGTACCAGCTGAAGATCCAGGAGCGTGAGCGGCTGGCCACCGAGGTGCTGCCCGTGCTGCGCTGGAGCGAGGCGCGTGAACGCATCACCCGCGATGCGCGCGAGCTGCATCGCCAGCGTCTGTTCGCGTCGGGCGACGTGAAGGCGCTGAGCGATAAGCGCGCGGCGCTGCACGGCCTGTTCACCGCGCAGGAAGCGGCCAAGGAACGGCTGAAGGCGCTGGACGGTGAACGCCGAGAAGCCCGCGCCGCGTTCGACGCCGCCCGCGAGGCCGAGCGGCCCGCCGAGGCGCTGGTCAAGCGCGAGGACGAGCTGAAGGCGCTGGCCGACGTGGAGGCCGATGCCGCCGCGCTGACGGCCAAGATGCAGGAGCTGGCGTCCGAACGCGAGCGCTTGCGCGCCGACTACACGCGTGCCAGCGACAAGGCCTCGCGTGCGCAGGCGCAGCTCGGCGAGCTGAGCGGCAAGCGACTGCCGCCACCGCCGCCCGAGGTCGCGCCGATGAAGCGTGCGCTGGACGACGCCGGCATCGCCCACTACCTTGTGGCCGATTCCATCGACATCGCCGACGAGACCTGGCGCGCCGCCGCCGAAGGCCTGCTGCGCCCGTCGCGCTGGGTCGTCGTGCTGAAGCACCGCAGCGACGAAGGCCGCGCCTTCGACATCGCCGCCAAGCAGCGCTACCGCCATTACGTTGTGTCCGACACCTCGCCCGTCACGCAGGCGCCGGCCGGCACGCTGCTGGCCGCACTGAACGTCAGCGCGCCGCTGCCGGCCTGGTTGGCGCGGCAACTCGGCGGCATCCGCTGCGTCACCTCGACGGAAGAGGGCGCCCAGGTTGGCGGCGAATGGATCACCACCGACGCCTACTACCGCGACGGCCGTGGTGGCCGCAGCGTGTTCGTCGAGCCTCGGGATCACCAGTTCGGCGCGTCGGCCGTCGATTCGCGCCGCGGTGCGCTGGAAAGCGAACTCGCGCGTTGGGACGGCGAGCTGAGTCGTATCGCCAAGGCTCAGGCGGAAGTCGAACGCCAGTTCAAAGACGTGCAGCGTGCGGCTGTGGGCCACAAGGCGGCGCAAGAGTTGAGCGAGCGCGCCGACGAGTTCGCCGAAGCGCGTTCACGCCTGCCCGTGCTGCGTCAGGCGCGTGCCGAGGCGTCCACGCGCATGAGCTCGCTGGACAGCGAGCATGACCGCGTCGTGCGTGAGTCCACGCGCAGCGAGCAGGCCTACGAAGGCGCGCAGATCGCGCTGAAGGATGGCGAAGGCTCCGCCGCAGGCCGCCTGCGCGAGCACGAAGCCAAGCGCGACGCGCTGCGCAAGGCGTCGCAGGAATCGCGCAAGCAGAAGGCGCAGTTCCCGGCGAGCTGGGTCACGCCGGCGGCACTGGCCGCCGTCCGCGACGAGTTTGAGAACGCCCGCCAGGCTGAGATCCGCGCGCATCACGTGGACCAGGAGCTGGAAGGCGGCCACTGGGAGGTGGACGCGACCGTGGTGGACCGTCACGCACGCATGGCCGCGCAGGTGCATGAGCAGGACACGCAGTTGAGCGACCGCCGCGCCAGCAACGAACTGGCCCGTATCGCCGCGTTCAACGCCCGCGAGCGCTACATCGACGTGATGCGGGCCACCGTGCGCCGCTACAAGAAGAACGTCGCCGAGCTGGGCGAGCTGGCCGGCACGACCGCCGAGGCCGTGCTGCCGCACCTGGACAACGACGACACCGTGCTGGCCCAGGCCGGCCTGCACGTGAAGTTCAACTTCGACGGCAAGGGCGAGGTGGGCCTGAACGACGGCGAGGCCTCGGGCGGCCAGCAGGTGTTGAAGAGCCTGATCCTGCTGGTCGGCCTGATGAAGGACGACGAGACCCCCGGTGGCTTTGTCTTCATCGACGAGCCCTTCGCTCACCTGGACGTTCGCAACATCCAGCTCGTCGGCCACTTCCTGCGCAGCACGCGCGCGCAGTACCTGCTGACGACGCCGATCACGCACAACGTCGAGGTCTTCGAGCCCAGCGAGATCACGCTGGTGACCAGCAAGAAGCCTCGCGGCGAACGCTGGGCACCTCCCATCGCGGTGCTGGCCCGGCGGCCGGAAGTGTCGGTCTATGAATGACTGGGACTATCCGTCGCCGTTCACGCTGGCGCTGACGCCGGCGGCCGAGCACATCGACGGGCTGGCCCACACCAACAACGCGGTCTACGTGCAGTGGTGCGAGCAGGCCGGCTGGGCGCACTCCGAGGCGCTGGGCCTGTCGCTTGATGACTACCGGCGCCTGGACCGCGCAATGGCCATCCGCGAAGGCCACTACGACTACCTGCTGCCGTCCTTCGAGGGCGAGGCGCTGGTGCTGGGCACCTGGCTGACCGCCAGCGACGGCCGGCTGACGATGGAGCGGCGCTTTCAGCTGCGCCGGGCCAGCGACGGCGTGACGCTGGTGCGCGGGCGCTGGGTGCTGGTGTGTATCGCGATCAGCGACGGCAAGCCGAAGCGCATGCCGGCGGAGTTTTTGAGCATCTACGACGCAGCGGTCGTTCCCAAAACCGACTGATATACGTTTCGTATACGAAGCGTATATAGTCGCGGCATGGGAATCGTCAAAATCTCCGATCCGTTGCACGAGAGCCTGCGCGTCGCCAGCCAGGCTCTTTCTCGTTCCATCAACGCCCAGGCCGAGCACTGGATGCGCATCGGCATGCTGGCCGAGTTGCACCCGCAGCTGAACCACAGCGAGTTGTGCCAGTTGCTGATCCGCGCCGAGCAGGAGGGCGGGCTGGACCTGGCGCGCCTTGCCGGTTGGACTCAGCCGGCCAAGGCGAAAGGAGCTCGCGCATGAAGAGCATCAAGCTGCGCACGCCCGAGCAGGTCGCCAAGGCCCGCGCGGCCGGCCACCTCATCGCCGAGGTGCTGGCCATGCTGAAGCCGCACGTCGTGCCCGGCGTGACGACCGACGAGCTGGACGCCATCTGCCACGACTACATCGTGAACACGCTGAAGTGCATCCCGTCCAACGTGGGCTATCACGGCTACCCGAAGACGGCCTGCATCTCGCCGAACCATGTGGTGTGCCACGGCATCCCGTCCAAGGACAAGAAGCTGAAGAAGGGTGACATCGTCAACGTGGACGTGACGCTGACCAAGGACGGCTGGTTCGGCGACAGCAGCCGCATGTTCATCGTCGGCGAGGCCAATGTGCTGGCACGCCGGCTGGTGATGACGACCTACGAGGCGCTCCGCGCAGGCATCCGCCAGGTGCGCCCAGGCGCAACGTTAGGCGACGTGGGCCACGCCATCCAGCAGGTCGCGCACGCGGCTGGCTTCAGCGTCGTGCGCGAATACGGCGGCCACGGCATCGGCGACATCTATCACGACGATCCGCACGTGAACCACTTCGGCCGTCCGGGCGAGGGACTCAAGTTGCAGGAGGGCATGATCTTCACGATCGAGCCCATGATCAACGCGGGCGGCGCCGGCATCCGCGAACTGAACGACGGCTGGACGGTGGTCACGCGCGACCACTCGCTGTCGGCGCAGTGGGAGCACATGGTCACCGTCACCAAGGACGGCTTCGAGATCCTGACGCCGTGGCCGGATGGGTTGGGGGAGTATCCGGCGATTGAGTGACTCAACGCTGCCCGTGCGGCAGATACATGCACCACAGGGTCGCGCTGCCGAGGCGCCCGCGGCCGGTCTCCACAAAACCGGCACGCTCGTAGAACCGCACATTCGACGCCTTCGCCGTCTCCAGGTAGACGCCGCTGGACAACGGGTCGGCGGCTGACAGGTCGCAGAACGACTGCAGCAATTGCGCGCCCAAGCCCTGTCCATGCAGGGCCGGGTCCACGCCGATCACGCCCAGGTAGTAGTGAGGCAGGGTCGGCTTGCCTTGGGCGGCGATGCCGTCATAGACAGCCAGGCGGTCGGACAGCCCGGGAATGGTGGTCTCGAAGCGATCCCAGTCATCCGACACATCAGTGGGCCACGCCGGGGGTGCGGTCGTGTAGCCCATCGCTGCACCTTGAATGCCGCCTGCGGTGCCTCGGGCCACGAGGACCGGCATGTTGAGCGCGAGCCGGGCTCGCATCAGCAGCGAGAAGAATTGCGTGACGCGTTCGTCGTAGCCCGGCGCCGCCTGGAGCAGGAACTCGGTGATCGGGTCCCGCGAGAACGCCGTCGCCAGGCAGCCGACGGCTGCGTGAAGATCGGGAGAAGCTGCAGCGGTGATTGGCATGGTCGATCGGTCGGTCGGGATGGCGATCCCGGCTCCGCATGGTGCCTGAATGTGTCAGGGTTCGCAGGCCACCGCCACCTATCAAGCGACAAGTCCGGGTATCAGCCTACCGATACCGCTTCCCTCAACTGCCTCGCCGCCTCCACCATCCGCCCTAGCGCCGCTTCCGTCTCTGCCCACCCCCGCGTCTTCAACCCGCAGTCCGGGTTGACCCACAGCAGCTCCGGCGGAATGACCTCGGCCGCCTTCTTCAGCAGCCGCAGCATGTCGGCCGTGCCGGGCACGCGCGGCGAGTGGATGTCGTAGACGCCGGGGCCGATCTCGTTGGGGTACTTGAACTGCCCGAAGCCGCGCAGCAGCTCCATGTCGGAACGGCTTGTCTCGATGGTGATGACGTCGGCGTCCATGGCCGCGATCTCGGGCAGGATGTCGTTGAACTCCGAGTAGCACATGTGGGTGTGGATCTGCGTGTCGTCGCGCACCGGGCTGGCGGTCACGCGGAAGGCGCGCGTGGCCCAGGCCAGATAGTTGCTCCAGGCCGCGCGGCGCAGCGGCAGGCCTTCGCGGATGGCGGGCTCGTCGATCTGGATGACGGCGATGCCGGCGGCCTCCAGGTCGGCCACCTCGTCGCGGATGGCCAGCGCGATCTGCAGCGCGGAGTCGGCGCGCGGCTGGTCGTCGCGCACGAAGGACCATTGCAGGAGGGTGATGGGGCCGGTCAGCATGCCCTTCATGGGCCTGGCCGTCAGGCTCTGCGCGTAGACGGTCCAGTCCACCGTCATGGCCTTGGGGCGCGACACGTCGCCGAACAGCACCGGCGGCTTCACGCAGCGCGAGCCGTAGCTCTGCACCCAGCCGTTGGCGGTGAAGGCGAAGCCCGACAGCTGTTCGCCGAAGTACTCGACCATGTCGTTGCGCTCGGCCTCGCCGTGCACCAGCACGTCCAGGCCTAGCGTCTCTTGCTTGCCGACCGCAAGCTGGATCTCGCGCTGCATGGCCTCGCGGTAGGCGGCTTCATTCAGCGTGCCACACTTGAAGGCCGCGCGGGCGGCGCGGATCTCGGGTGTCTGCGGGAAGGAGCCGATGGTCGTCGTCGGGAAGCTCGGCAGCCGCAGGCGCTGGCGTTGTGCGGCCTGGCGGGTGGGGAAGGGCGAGCGGCGCTGGTCGGCGTCCGTTGGCAGCGCCTTGAGCCGCGACGCGACGCTGGCGTTGCGCACGCGCCGGCTGGCGATGCGGGTGGCGCGAGCGATGCGCGACTCGGCCAGTTCGCGGGCCACGCTGGCTTCATCACCCCACAGCGCGCGCTTGAGCACGCGCAGCTCGTCCAGCTTCTCGACGGCGCCGGCCAGCCAGCTCTGCAGTTCCGAATCCAGCGCCTTGTCGTGGCGAAGACTGAAGGGCACGTGCAGCAGCGAGCAGGACGGCGCCACCCACAGCCGGCCGCCGCGCAGTTCCTGCACCTTGCGCAGCTGCACCAGCGCGGCGTCGAGGTCGCTGCGCCAGATGTTGCGGCCGTCGACGATGCCCACCGACAGCTCGCGGTCCAGCGGCAGGCGCAGCGCGACGGGCAGCAGTTCCTCGGGTGCGCGCACGGCGTCCATATGCAGGCCGGCCACGGGCAGCTCGCAGGCGAGGTTGAGGTTGTCCTGCAGCGGCGAGAAGTAGGTCGCCAGCAGCAGCGGCTGGCCGACGACGCCCAGGCGCGCGTAGGCCTGGCGCAGCGCGCCCTGCCAGGCGGGGCTCAGGTCCAGGCCGAGGATGGGTTCGTCCAGCTGCACCCAGGTCACGCCGCGGGCGGCCAGGCGGGTCAGCAGCTGTTCGTAGG
Organism: Roseateles asaccharophilus; assembly: GCF_031458115.1. Lineage (GTDB taxonomy): Bacteria > Pseudomonadota > Gammaproteobacteria > Burkholderiales > Burkholderiaceae_C > Pelomonas > Pelomonas asaccharophilus_A. The sequence continues at coordinate 320,811 of NZ_JAVDXV010000002.1, forward strand.
CGGGCAGCAGGCGCGGCAGCAGCGCGAGGCGGTCGAAGCCGTCCTGCTTGCTCTTGCCCAGGTACAGGAAGCTCACCGGCCCGAGCAGCGCGACCTTGGGGCTGGCGGGCAGCGCGATGGCCTCATCGACCTCGGCGAGCAGGCGTTCGGCGTTCAGGCTGAACTCGGTGGCGCTGTCGAACTCGGGCACGAGGTAGTGGTAGTTGGTATCGAACCACTTGGTCATCTCCAGCGCGGGCACGCCGTCGACTTCGGCTGCGCCGCAGCCGCAGGCAGCGTCGTGGGCATGGGTCGTCGTGATGCCGCGGGCCATCGCGAAGTAGCGCTGCAGCGGCGCTTCCTGGCCCGTGAAGCCGAAGCGCGCCGGCTCGCAGCCGAACAGCTGGATCAGGTGGGCGACGTGGTCATACAGCGCGAAGTCGCCGACGGTGACGTGGTCCAGCCCGGCGCCGAGCTGCAGCTGCCAGTGGCGGGCGCGCAGCGCGGCGGCCTGGGTTTCCAGCTCGGCGGCGGGCAGCTCGCCGCGCCAGTGGCGCTCCAGCGCGGTCTTCAGTTCGCGGTGCTCGCCCATGCGCGGGAAGCCGAGGATATGAGTCTTGATCATGATGGATCGACGAGTAGATGAATTTCGTTCGTGATGATCGGCAAACGGGCACAATGAATCAAACGAAACGTTTTCGGGTTCATCAACAGTTCTGCTCATGCAAACGCCGCTCGAACTGCGCCATCTGCGCACGCTGCTCGCCTTGCGCGAGGCCGGCAACCTGTCGCGCGCGGCGCAGCTGTTGAACCTGACGCAGTCGGCGCTGTCGCACCAGCTCAAGGGCCTGGAGGAGCACTACGGCGCCGAGCTGTTCGCGCGCAAGAGCAACCCGCTGGTGTTCGGCGTCGTCGGCCAGCGGCTGTTGAAGCTGGCCGACGCGGTGCTGCCGCAGGTCGACGAAGCGGACCGCGACGTGCGCCGCCTGGTGGATGGTTCGGCCGGCCAGCTGCGCATTGCCGTGGAATGCCACACCTGCTTCGACTGGCTGATGCCGGCCATGGACGCGTTCCGCGAGCGCTGGCCGGAGGTGGAGCTGGACATCGTCTCCGGCTTCCAGGCTGACCCGGTGGGCCTGCTGCACCAGGACCGCGCCGAGCTGGCCATCGTGTCGGACGTGGACGCCGACGAGACCGGCGTCGTCGTGCACCCGCTGTTCAGCTTCGAGATCGTCGCGCTGCTGCCCAAGGGTCATGTCTTGCTGGCCAAGCCCTGGCTGGAGGCGGCCGACTTTGCGGACAGCACGCTCATCACCTACCCGGTACCCGACGAGATGCTGGACCTCGTGCGCCGCGTGCTGCAGCCTGCCGGCATCACGCCGCCGCGCCGCACCAGCGAGCTGACGGTTGCGATGCTGCAACTGGTGGCCAGCGGGCGCGGCATCGCGGCGCTGCCGCTGTGGGCGGTGGAGAACTACCTGGCGCGCGGCTACGTAGCGCGGCAGCGCATCACGGAGCAGGGGCTGACCGGCAGGCTTTACGCCGTCAGCACGCCGGCGCTTGCCGCCAAGCCCTTCCTGGCCGACTTCGTGCGGCTGATGCGCGAGACCTCGCTGCTGAACCTTGCCGGCGTGAGTCTTCTCTAGTTGCGAGCATGGGTCACGCGGTAACCCGCGACACCCGGCAGTTCATGCAGCCGGCCGGTGAAGCGGCACAAGGTCTGACCCTTGAAGTTCTGCTTGGCCGTGCACACGAAGCGCCACTCCTCGTGGTCGCCTTGCTTCTCGATGCTCAAGGAACCGGGCGCGAAGCGGTAGCCCAGTCCATCGGCGAACGCGGCCAGCTCGGCCTGAGAGAAGCGCCGCCCCGATTCGCCGCGCAGCGTTACGGCGATGGCGGGGTGCGAGGGCAGCTGGTTCTCCAGCTTGGCGCCCCACATCATCAGCGTGGCGCACAGCAGCGTCAGCGCGATGGCTGCGAAATAGAAGCCCATGCCCAGCACGATGCCGATGGCCGAGGCCGACCACAGCGAGGCGGCCGTCGTCAGGCCCGAGATGTTCATGCCCTCGCGCATGATGACGCCGGCGCACAGGAAGCCGATGCCGGTGACCACGCCCTGGATGACCCGCGTCGGGTCGGTGAACTGGGGCAGCGCGCCGCCGGCCACATGGCCACCGAACCACTGCTCGGGGTAGCCCACCAGGATGGTCACGCCGCAGGCCGCCATGCAGACCAGCGCATAGGTGCGCATGCCCGCCGCGCGGCCGTGGTAGGCACGCTCGTAGCCCAGCAGCAGCCCCAGCACCATGGCGCCCAGCAGATGCATCAGCATCAGCACGTTGGCGGCCCATTGGGCGTCGGTCCAGTAGCGCTGCAGTTGTTCGAGTTCGAGCATGGCCGCCCTCGTTGGCGTGGGATGACCCCACGCTACCCGAGAGCGGTGCGCCCCGCCAGAGGGCCGTCGTGCATTGGCGGGCCGAGCGCCGGGCCGCTCCCAAGCCGGCCCGTTCTGGGGATGTGTTTGCGGCTCAATGCCGCAAACATCGCCGTCCCCTCGGGGGACCGCCCAAGGTACGCCTTGGGCGAGGGGCTCAACGTTCTCAGGCCAGCGCGGTCATGCGCTCGACGAGCACGCAGCGCACCCACTGGCGCGCGGTGATCTGCGCGGTCTGGGTGCGCAGGAACTCCTCGGCCTGCGAGTTGGACGATTCGAACTCGAAGCCGCACAGCTGCACGATGCGGCTCAGCGGCCGTGTCCAGACGCGGCGCACGGCGGCGCTGAACAGCGGCACGCCTTCGTCCTCGCCCAGCAGCAGGCGCAGCTCGTAGTGGTTGGCGTCCAGCACCGGTTCGGCGGCGCACAGGATCTGCAGGCCGTCCTCGCTGAGGTTGACGACCACGCCGCCATGCGCGTCGCTCAGGCCCTCGGGCTTGATGACCCACACCGGCAACTGCTCATGCTCGGAGGGCACGAGGAAGAACTCGACACGAGGGGAGCGGCGCTGGTCAATCGTCGTCATGGTGTGATCCGGGTTCCGTCAGGGAGCGGATCACAGCATGGGCGAATGACAGGCGCTTGTCAGCCTCGCGCCGTCGCCTGAAACGGCTTCGGGTCAGCCTGATCAGACGGCCAGCAATTCCACTTCGAACAGCAGTGTCGCGTTCGGCGGAATGACGCCGCCGGCACCGTAGGCGCCATAGCCCAGCTCGGGCGGCAGCACCAGCATGCGCGTGCCGCCGATCTTCATGCCTTGCACGCCCTCGTCCCAGCCGGCGATGACCTCGCCGCCGCCCAGACGGAACTTGAACGGCTGGCCGCGGTCCTTGCTGGAGTCGAACTTCTTGCCGCGCATGCCGTCCTTGTAGAGCCAGCCGGTGTAGTGCACGGTCACGCGCTGGCCCTTCTCGGCCACGGCGCCTTCACCCACCACGCGGTCTTCGTACTGCAGGCCGCTGGAGGCGGTGTGCAGGTTCAGCTCCACCGGCTCGGGGCCGCCGGCCACGCCCAGCAGTTCCACTTCAAAGCACAGCGTCGCGTTGGGCGGGATCACGCCGCCGGCGCCGCGCGCGCCATAGCCCAGCTCGGCCGGGATGATCAGCGTGCGCTTGCCGCCGATCTTCATGCCTTGCACGCCTTCGTCCCAGCCGCGGATGACCATGCCGGCGCCCAGCTCGAACTCGAACGGGTCGTTGCGGTCCTTGCTGGAGTCGAACTTGCTCGTCTTGGCGCCGTCCACCCACAGCCAGCCGGTGTAGTGCACGGTCACGTCCTGGCCGGCCGCCGCCGTCTTGCCGTCGCCGACGGTGGTGTCATCAAACTGCAGGCCGCTGGGCGTGGTGTTCATGGGGAAATCCTTCGTGTTGGGGAATCGGCCGATTGTCGCCGCAGCGACAGACCTACCCCTTCGGGCAGCCGGGTGATGCGCGCGGCGCTGGCATAGTGGCTGCCGCCTTGTCACCCCACGGAGTTGCCATGCCGAAGCCCATCACCGCAGCGGTCCTCATGCGAATGCTCGCCGGCCTGCTGGTAGGCGGGCTGGCACTGCCGGCCGGCAGCGAAGAGAACAAGCTGGTGACGCGCTCGTCGCTGGGCGCCTGGATGCTGCGCGAGGACGCCGCCAACCCGCGCTTGAACTGCGCCGTGCGCTTCATCCCGGCCCGGGCCCGGCTGCCGGGGCTGGCCATCTTCGGCCCCACCGCCGGCAACCCGAGCTCCACCATCCTGTTCAGCAGCGAGGGCATTCCCTGGTCGCATGCCACGCAGGACGTGCAGGTGGAGTTGCAGCAGCGCAGCCTGCCGGCCGTGCGCATGAAGGCCAAGCTGCTGGCGCGCGAGAAGGGCGCGCCGGAGGGCAACCTGGTCATCGGCACGGGCGACATCCGGCAGACGCTGCAGTCCATGCGCGACAGCGAAAGCGACCTGCAGCTGAAGCTGAACGGCGCCACCGTCGTCGCGATGGACTACGACGGGCTGGAGCTGGCGCGTGACGCGATGCTGGACTGCGTGGCCGGCAAGTCCTTTGCCGGCCGCACGCTGAAGGAGGCGACCGCGGAGCTGCGGCCAGTGGGCACGTCCACCATCAAGGGCCAAGCCTTCGTCAAGCTCGCCGTGCTGGCGCGCAAGCAGTACCCGCCCAAGGGCAGCCCGGCCATCGGCCTGATCTGGATGACCGACGAGTTCAAGGCCTGGTACGAGCATGTGAAGGCGACGAAGAAGATGCCGGGGCAGATCCCCGAGAGCATCGCCAAGCATTTCATGTCGAGCAAGATCCTGGACGACGAGGGCCGCTTCGCGTTCACCAACCTGCCAGCCGGCGAGTACATCGTCGTGGCCAATTTCTCGTACGAGAAGACCATCACGCGCCAGGAGTACGTGGGCACCACACACACCTTCGTCGGCAACGCCCACATCGGGTCTTCCGATCGCTACATGCCCTTCAGCTATCTGGTGAAGGAGGCGGCGGCGTTCGAGAAGCCGGTGCGCATCGCGACCGATGGCGATACCGTCGAGCTGTCCATGGACAAGTCGCAGCTGTTCTGCTTCCTCGTCTGCTTCTGAGCGGTCAGGGCCGGGCGGAGCGCCATTGCGCGATGGCGGCGGCCAGCACGTCGCCGGCGCTGCCGGACGGTGGCACCAGCCCCAGCGCCACGCTGGCTTCGCGCAGCCGCGCCGGCGGGTCGCCCACATCAATGGCTGCCGCCCCGTTCTGCTTGGACAGCTTGTGCCCGTCCGCCGCCAGCACCAGCGGCGTGTGCAGGTAGCGCGGCGTCGGCAGGTGCAACGCCCGCTGCAGCGCGATCTGGCGCGGCGTGTTGTCGGCCAGGTCTTCGCCGCGCACGACGTCGGTGATGCCTTGCTCGGCGTCGTCGACGACGACCGCCAGCTGGTAGGCCCACAGGCCGTCGGCACGCTTCAGGACGAAGTCGCCGACCTCCGTTTCCAGGTCCTGCGTCTGAGCGCCGAGGCGACGGTCGTGCCAGTCCACGCGGCCGTCCACGCGGAAGCGCCAGGCGCGGACGGGCCGGCCCTGGGTGCCATGGCGGCAGGTGCCGGGGTAGACCAGTTCGCCATGCTTGGCGCGGGGGCCGGCGGCGGCCGCGATCTCGGCGCGGGTGCAGGCGCAGCCGTAGGCATGGCCCGGCGCGATGAGGCGGTCCAGCGCGGCCTGGTACCGGTCGCCGCGGCGCGATTGCCAGACGGGCGCTTCGTCCGCGTGCAAGCCCAGCGCGCTCAACTGACCCAGGATGATCTCGGCCGTGCCGGGCGGGCAGCGCGGGCCGTCCACGTCCTCGATGCGCACCAGCCACTGGCCGCCGTGAGCGCGGGCGTCCAGCCAGCTGGCCAGCGCGGCCACCAGCGAGCCGTCGTGCAGCGGGCCGGTGGGGGAGGGCGCGAATCGACCTCGATAGGTGCTCAAAGCAGCAAGCCCTCGTGCTGCTCCAGCAGCGCCTTGCGCGTGGCCTCGCTGCGCAGCTTGTCCAGCCACCAGGCCAGCGCCTTGCCGGGGGCATGGCCGGTGTCGCGCCAGGCGTAGTGCATCAGGCCCGTGCGCCGGCCTTCGTAGGTGGCCTTGCGCACCAGCCGGCCGGCTTCCACGTGCCGGCGCACCATGGGCGTGGGCAGCGAGCCGCAGCCCAGGCCGCGCAACATGGCCTCCAGCTTGGTGGCCAGCGACGGCACGGTCAGCACATCCTGCCCCGGCAGCAGGCCCACGGTCAGCGGCGCCATCAGCCGGGCGCTGTCGGCCACGGCAATGATGCGGTGCTCGGCGATCTGGCTGGCGGAAAGCGGCTCGGGCAACGAGGCCAGTGGGTGGTGCGGCGCCACGCAGAAGGCGAACTCCAGCTCGCCGGCCGACTCGCACAGCACGTTGCTGGTCTGCAGTTGCGCCGGCACGCCGATTGCCACGTCGGCCTGGCCATGCAGCAAGGCTTCCCACGTGCCGGCCAGCACCTCCACGCGCAGCTTCAGCCGCGTGGGCGGCGGGCCGCCGCCTTCTATGGTCTCGGCGTAGAAGGCATCCATCAGGTCGAACAGCGCGCGGCGCGCGACGGCGTCGTCCACAGCCAGCGTCAGCTCGCTCTCCCAGCCGGTGGCGATGCGGCGCACGCGGTTGGCCACGGCGTCCAGCTCCTGCAGCAGCCGCCGGCCCTCCATCAGCAGTTCCTGGCCGGCGGCAGTCAGCACGGCTTGGCGGGAGCTGCGGTCGAACAGCAGCACGTCCAGCGCGTCTTCCAGCTGGCGCACGGAGTAGGTCAGCGCCGACGGCACCCGGCCCATCTCGCGGGCGGCGGCCGCAAAGCTGCCGGTGCGGGCGATGGTGTCCATCATGGACAGGGCTTCGGGGGTCAGCGCGCGGCGCTTGTCTTGGGGGGCGGACATCCTAGATACGACGGTTGGGCGCGCCCGAGTGGGCTGCGATGGGGTGCGCTGGCAAGGCGCGACGACGCAGCGGGCTCGCGCCCGCAAGGAGGATCAACGCAGCCAGCGCATGCCAGCGCGGCGCAATCGGGTGTGCAGCGTTGCAGGCCGAAGCTAAGTGGGTGTCGTGGAGCGGGTGGGTGGATGGGGCCATCTGGTGCAAGCGCTGGAGCGGTCAACCGTCGTATCTAGGATCTGTTCAGTCTATTTGAATGATGTCCTCGAAGCGCCTTGTCGATGGGCAAGGACCCGGCTCCTACATTGACTCCATCGCAAGCCAACAAGCAAGGAGTTCCAGATGACCACCCAACTGATCAAGTCCAGTGACCGCGGCTATGCAGACCACGGCTGGCTGAAGTCCTTCCACAGCTTCTCGTTCGCCGACTACTACGACCCGGCCCGCATGGGTTTTGGAGCGCTGCGCGTCATCAACGAGGACAAGATCGCCCCGGGCACCGGCTTCGGCACGCACGGCCACCGCGACATGGAGATCATCAGCTACGTGCTGTCGGGCGAGCTGGCGCACAAGGACAGCATGGGCAACGGCGAGAAGGGCGGCGCCAACTCGGGCGTCATCCGGCCGGGCGACGTGCAGCGCATGAGCGCGGGCACCGGCGTCATGCACAGCGAGTTCAACAACGCCAAGGACCAGACGACGCACTTCCTGCAGATCTGGATCATGCCGGACCACCGCGGCATCGCCCCGAGCTATGAGCAGAAGCACTTCGACACCGATTCCAAGCGCGGCAAGCTGCGCCTGGTGGCGGCCAACGATGGGGCCGACGGCGCGGTGACTATCCATGCGGATGCCCGCCTGTATGCCGGGCTTTTCAATGGCGCGGAAGCCGCTGAGGTGGATCTTGCCCCTGGTCGTCTGGGGTATGTGCACGTGGTGCGTGGTTCGCTTAACGTCAACGGTCAAGACCTGACGGCGGGTGATGCCTTGCAAGTTAGTGAAGCATCGCGGCTGGCGCTGACAGCGGGCAAGGACGCCGAGGTTCTCGTGTTCGACCTCGCGGCCTGATTGAATCTCTTCAACTTAAACGAAGGAAAGACCACCATGAGCAAGATCGTCGTTCTGTACCACTCCGGCTACGGCCACACGAAGAAGGTCGCCGAGGCCGTGGCCGGCACGGCCGGCGCGCAGCTGATCGCCATCGACGCCGAGGGCAACATCACCGAGGCCGACTGGGCCACGCTGGCCGCGGCCGACGGCATCATCTTCGGCACGCCCACCTACATGGGCGGCCCGAGCTGGCAGTTCAAAAAGGTGGCCGACGCCAGCAGCAAGCCCTGGTACGCCCAGGTCTGGAAGGACAAGATCGCCGCCGGCTTCACGAACTCGGCCACGCTGAACGGCGACAAGGGCGGCACCATCCAGTACCTGCATGCGCTGAGCCAGCAGCACAGCATGATCTGGGTGGGCATGGGCCTGAAGGCGCCCAACCACAAGGCCGCCACGCGCGACGACATCAACAACCTGGGCGGCTACGCGGGCCTCATCACGCAGACGCCCAGCGACGCCTCGGCCGAGGAGATGGTGCCGGGCGACATCGCCACGGCCAAGCATTTCGGCGAGCGCGTGAAGGCGGTCGTCGACCGTTGGGTCAAGTCCGCGTAAGGCAGGTCAAACCAGACCGATGTCGCGCGGGCTCGCGCCAGGGAAAACCTGCGCCAGCTGCGCGTCGTTCAGGCCGTACATGCGGCCCAGCAGCCCGCCCAGCACTGCCCGGTACTCGTTGAGCACCGGGTAGTCGCGGTTCTGGTGCAGCGTCGCGGCCTTGATCTGTTGCTGTTCGCCGGCGATGCGCCCGCCCTTCACGCCGCCGCCCAGCACCCAGTAGGCGCTGCCGTGGCCGTGGTCGGTGCCGCGGTTGCCGTTCTCGCGGAAGGTGCGGCCGAACTCGCTGACCACGACGACGACGGTGTTGCTCCACTGCGGCCCCATCTCGTCGGCGAACAAGGCCAGGCCCTTGCCCAGCTCGCCCAGCCGGTTGGCCAGCTGACCGGTGGCGCCGCCCTGGCCCACGTGGGTGTCCCAGCCGCCCACATCGATGAAGCCCAGCGTCACGCGCTCGCGCATCAGCCGCGCGACGCGGCGCGCCTCCAGCGCGAAGCCCTTGGCCGCGATGGCGCCACGGCTGGCGGCTTCCATCTCGGCGGCCTTGTCACCGGCCATCTCGCGGCCGACCTCTTCACGCACCTCGAAGCCGCCACTGACCGCGCCGGCTAAGCGCGTGCCGGCGTACATGCCGGCGATGACCTCGGCCTGCGCGGGGGTGATGCCTGGCTTGTTCACATCGCGCAGCGCCTGGTTGGCGACCGGGCGCTCGCCGCGCAGGATCAACGGCACCTGGTCCGTGAAGGCCATGGCTTCCAGCCGCGAGCTGCTGCCCAGCACCGTGGCGAGCCGGTTCATGAAGCCGCTGCGGAAGTCGCGGCTGCCTTGCTCGGGCTGGCCCAGCTCGATGTGGTCCTGCGTCTCGAAGTGGCTACGCGACAGGTCGTGGCTGCCGGCAAACGGCACGAACGCGGCCTGGCCCTTGTTCCACAGCGGGTGCACGCTGTCGGCCAGCGCCGGCGCCAGGCCCCAGTCGGTGTCCAGCGGCAGCGCGGCGGTCTTGGCGATGGCGATGTTGGGCCGGGCCTCGTAGTAGAAGCCGGACGACGTGGGCACCAGCAGGTTGGCGGCGTCGTAGCCGCCGCGCAGGAAGACGACCAGCAGGCGTGGCGCCTCGGGGGATGCGGCCCACAGCTGGGTGGGCAGCGCGGCGCCAAGGCCCAGTTGAACGAGGTGTCTGCGCTTCATCGGGTCACCTGTGCATCAGTTCGGGAGAGGCCAGCAGGTAGGCGTTCCATTCCTGCGGTGAGTTGGCCTGGGCCAGCGCCTGCTGTGTGGCTGTGGCCAGCCGCGGCGCGATGGCCTCGTAGTACAGCGGATGCGCCAGCTGCGGGAAGCCGGGTCGGTCCTTGGCCTCGCCCTCCGGCTTGAACAGCCCGGCGCTGCCGCTGCCGATGGCGCGCGCGATCTCGAAGCGCGTGGTCATCTGGCCGGGGCCGGCCCAGGCGTTTTCGTCCATCGGGTAGCCGTCGGGCGTCTGGCGGTTGTAGGGTGCCTGGCCCATGCGGTAGAGCCAGCCGATCATGGGGCCGGTGTTCAGCACCACGCGGTCGGCATAGGCCAGCCGCACGGCGGACACGACGTAGTGCGTCGGGTCCTTGAACTTGCGGCCCAGCGATGCGTCGAACTCGGGTGACTGCACCATTGCGCGCAGCACGTCGGCGATGCGGCCGTCGCTCTGCTGCCAGCGCTGCGCCATGCGTTCGACCAGCGCAGCCGGCGGCTCGTCGGCGACGAAGTACTGGGCCAGCTTGCGCGACACGTAGCGCGCCGTGCTCGGGTGGCGGGCCAGCAGGTCCAGCACCTGGTCCAGCTCGGCTTCGCCCTGGCCCTTGATGGTGATGCCCAGCAACTGCTTGTCGCCGAAGTCGTGCCGCACCGGGTTGAACTCCGTCAGACCCGCGCGGCGGTACTGGGCCTCGCGCTGCGGCGGCAGCTTGGGCTTGTTGTCCGTCAGGTTCACGCCCAGACCGGTCAGCACGCGAGCCAGCTCCTGCACATCCTTTTGGCTGTAGCCGCCGCCCACGCCCATCGTGTGCAGCTCCAGCAGTTCGCGGGCGTAGTTCTCGTTGATGCGGTTGGCGGCGTTCTGCTCGTTGTCGAGGTAGCGCAGCATGGCCGGATGGCGGGCCGTGTAGCCCAGCAACTCACGGAACGAGCCGAGCGAGCGTTCGCGCAGCCCCTGCTCGTAGTCGCCCACCATGACGCGCAGGTTGCTCTTGAACTGGTGGACGTTGAAGTGGTTGAACCAGAACCAGGTCAGCTGCTCCTGCACCTGGTTGGGCGAGTACAGCGCCTGCAGCAGCTGGCGGATGGAGGCCTCGCGGGCCAGTTTGGTCAGCGCCGCCTGGTACTGCTTCTGCGCTTCAGCCTTGGCCGCGTCGTCGGTCACCGCGTCGGCGGCCTTGCGCTGAGCCTCCATGCGTTGCACCAACGGCAGCAACTCGGTCTGGGCAACGGCGAGCGTTTGGATTTGCGCCTGCGCGGCGGCGGGCAGCGGGGGCGGGCCTTGCGGCGCGAGCTGGGCGTCCAGCCACGCAGCGCGGCCCTTCTGGCGCAGTACCGCGAGATCCTCGCTGCGCGCGCCCCAGGTGAGGCGGTCCAGCCACAGCGCATCCTGCGCGGCGGTGGTGGTGGCGGAAGGCGAGGGCGCCGTTGCGCAGCCGATCAGGCAGGACGCGAGCGCGAGGCTGAGCGCGAGGTGTTTCATGCGGGCGCCATGATGACGCCGCCCGGGGCCAGCTGTCGAGGCGCGCAACAAGACTTCACATCCCGCTGCGGCCGTCGTGCCTTGGCTCGGGCCGAGCGCCGGGCCGCTCCCAAGCCGGCCCGTCTGGCGATGTACGCGCGGCTCGATGCCGCGCGTGTCGCCGTCCCCTCGGGGGACCGGCTGGACTCGCCCGCGTTCAGCGGAGCGAGGTCGGACGAGGGGCTTACTTCACGTAGATCTTGTCGAAGACGCCGCCGTCGTCGAAGTGCGCCTTCTGCACTTTGCGCCAGTCGCCGAACAGCTCCTCGATGGTGAACAGCTTCACCGAGGCGAAGGTCTTGGCGTACTTGGCGGCGACCTTGGCGTCACGCGGACGGTAGTAGTTCTGCGCGGCCAGTTCCTGGCCCTCGGGGCCGTACAGGAACTCCAGGTAGGCCTGGGCCTGCTTGCGCGTGCCGCGCTTGTCGACGACCTTGTCGACCACGGTCACCGGCGGCTCGGCCAGGATGGACAGGCTGGGCGTGACGATCTCGAACTTCTCGGGGCCCAGTTCCTTCACGGCCAGGAAGGCCTCGTTCTCCCAGGCGATCAGCACGTCGCCGATGCCGCGCTCGACGAAGGTCGTCGTGGAGCCGCGCGCGCCGGAGTCCAGCACCTTCACGTTGGTGAAGATCTTCTTGACGAAGTCCTGCGCCGTGGCCGGCGTGCCGCCGTTCTTCAGGTTGTAGCCCCAGGCGGCCAGGTAGTTCCAGCGCGCGCCGCCGCTGGTCTTGGGGTTGGGCGTGATGACCTCGATGCCGGGCTTGACCAGGTCGTTCCAGTCCTTGATGCCCTTGGGGTTGCCCTTGCGCACGAGGAACACGATGGTGGACGTGTAGGGCGACGCGTTTTGCGGCAGGCGCTTCTGCCAGTCCAGCGGCAGCAGCTTGTGGTCGGCCACGGCATCGATGTCGTAGGCCAGTGCCAGCGTCAGCACGTCGGCTTCCAGGCCGTCGATGACCGAGCGGGCCTGCTTGCCGGAGCCGCCGTGCGAGGCCTTGATCGTGATGGTCTCGCCGGTCTTGGCCTTCCAGTGCGCGGCGAACGCCTTGTTGAAGTCCTGGTACAGCTCGCGCGTCGGGTCGTAGGACACGTTGAGCAGCGTGGTCTGGGCGAAGGCTGCACCGGCAGCCAGGGCGAGGGAGAGGGCGGTGATGATGCGGCGCATGGTTGTCAAGTTAGGGAGGAGACGGTCACTCTAGGGAGGAGGGTGTGTGGGGGCAAAGAAGAAGAAGGCGTTAGCTCATGCAGCCCAGGCCAGCGCCGGGCTGACGGCGTCCTGTGCCACCTCGTGGCGGGCCGCGTCGACCACCTCGCGCTTCAGCGGCGAGGCGAAGGTCTGGATGAACTCGTAGACGTAGTCGCGCAGATAGGCGCTGCGGCGCACGGCCAGTCGGGTCATGTTGTCCTCGAACAGATGGCGCGCATCGATGGAGCGCAGCAGGCGGTCGCGCTCCTCGTCGAACGCGATGGCCGCGACGATGCCCACGCCCAGGCCCAGCTCCACATAGGTCTTGATGACGTCGGCGTCCATCGCGCTGAGCACGATGTGGGGCTGCAGCTGCGCCGTGGCGAAGGCGGCGTCGATGTGCGAGCGGCCGGTGTAGCCGGGCTCGTACGTGATGATGGGGAATTGCGCCAGACGCGCCAGTGTCAGCGGGCCTTCCAGCAAGGGGTGGCCCGGCGGCACGACGACCGAGTGCGTCCAGCGGTAGCAGGGCAGCGCGATCAGCTCGGGATACTCGGCCAGCGCTTCGGTGGCGATGCCCACATCGGCCTCGCCATCCAGCAACAGCCTGGCGATCTGTTGCGGCGAGCCCTGCTGCAGATGCAGGCTGACGTCGGGGTGATGGGCGCGGAAGTCGCGCACGGCCGGCGGCAGTGCATAGCGCGCCTGGCTGTGCGTGGCGGCGATGCGCAGCCGGCCGCTGCCGGCCTGCGCGAAGTCGTCGGCCGCGCGCTTCAGGTTCTCGGCCTCCAGCAGCAGTCGCTCGATGACCGGCAGCACCTGCTCGCCCGGCTCGGTCAGGCCCGTGAGCCGCTTGCCGACGCGCACGAACAGCTCGATGCCCAGCTCTTCCTCGAGCTCGCGGATCTGGCGGCTGACGCCGGGCTGAGACGTGTGCAGCGCCTGCGCCACCTCGGTCAGGTTGAAGCCGCGGCGCTGGGCCTCGCGGACGGAACGAAGCTGCTGGAAGTTCATGCGGCGAATTCTGGAAAGCGCGCGCGCATCTGTCGTCGAACGAATCGCGATATCGATATTCAGTTCTCGCAGGTTGAAGGCACTACAGTTGCCGGCGCCGAATAAGGAGTGCAGCGATGACGAATCCGAACGACATCCCCGAACAGGCGTGGCCGCTGTTCGACCGCTACGTGCACGGCGACCTGAGCCGACGCGGGTTTCTGGATCAGGCGGCCAAGTTCACCGGTGGCCCCGCGGGTGCCGCGGCATTGCTGGCCGCGCTGAGCCCCAACTTCGCTGCGGCCCAGCAGGTCAAACCCGACGATGCGCGCCTGGTCACGCGCCGCCAGTCCTTCCCGTCGCCCGACGGCAACGGCCAGGTGCAGGGCTACCTGGCCAAGCCCGCCAGCGCAACCGGCAAGCTGCCCGCCGTGCTGGTGGTGCACGAGAACCGCGGACTGAACCCGCACATCGAGGACGTCACGCGCCGCGTCGCGCTGGCGGGCTATGTGGCCTATGCGCCCGATGCGCTGGCGCCGCTGGGCGGCTACCCCGGCACCGAAGACAAGGCGCGCGAGCTGTTCGGCAAGCTGGACCCGGCCAAGGCGCGCGCCGACATCGTGGCCGGCGCACGCGGGCTGCTGACGTTGGCGGACGGCAATGGCAAGCTGGGTGTCGTTGGCTTCTGCTGGGGCGGCGCGCTGTCCAGCCATGTCGCGACGCAGGTGCCCGAACTGGCCGTCGCCGTGCCCTTCTATGGAGGCGCCCCGGCCGCCGAGGATGTGCCGCGCATCAAGGCACGTCTGCTGATCCACTACGCCGCCAACGACGAGCGCGTGAACGCCAGCTGGCCCGGTTACGAGGCGGCGCTGAAGGCGGCGGGTGTGCGCTACGAGGCCCACATCTACCCGGGCACGCAGCACGGCTTCAACAACGACACGACGCCGCGCTACGACGCGGCGGCGGCTACGTTGGCCTGGGACCGAACACTGGCTGCCTTCAAGTCAGCGTTGGGATGACGTCAAAAGGGCCGCTCCAAGCGGCCCTTCTGTGATTCACACGGCGAAAGCCCATTCGCGGAACTCCGCGTGCCGGGGTCTCTGCTCTGCGGCGTGCCGGGCACGTGCAGCCTCGACCCAGCTCTTGGCCGCTGGCAGCGGCCCGAAGCCCGCCTCGGCATTGATGTGGCCCACGGCGCCCAGGTTGCTGTAGCTGGCGCCCCAACGGTGGGCCCAACGCGCCGCGCTGGCGGCGCTCATCCACGGGTCGTTGCTGCTGGCCAGTAGCCGTGAGCGGCGCGACAGGCGATGGTGGGGCAGGGCTTCGGCGATGCCGAACTTGTCCGGCTCGGCGGGGGCAACGAACAGCGCTTCGCGGATGGGCGAGTCGGGCTGCTCGGCCAGGTGGCGGGCCAGCGCCAGGCAGCCGAAGCTGTGCGCCACGGCCAGCCACTCGCCCTGTCCGTCCGAGGTTGCGGCCACTTCGAGCGTGCGCTGGATGCGTTCCGCCCAGCGCTCCAACTGCGGCTTGCTCGGGTCTCGCTGCGTGACGCGTCGCGCGTCGCGGTACTGGCCTTGCAGCCAGGTCTGCCAATGCGCCGGACCGCTGTCGTGCAGGCCCGGGATGATGAGGACGCGAGGCGCGCTGTATGGCATGGTGGCCTCCCTACAGCGTCGCGATGGACACCTCGGTGGACTTGACCAGCGCGACCACCTCGCGGCCGACCTCCAGACCCAGATCCTTGACCGAACGGGTCGTGATGACGGAGGTGACGACGTCGCCGCTGCGGGTGACGACATCGACTTCGGAGACGACCGGGCCTTCGATGATTTCCTTGACGGTGCCGCGGAATTGGTTGCGCACGTTGATGGCGGTGATGCTCATGAGAACTCCTTGAATGAGGAGAGTTCAGTGTGAGCGGCGTTGCACAGCTAGGGAACGAATGAAAGCGCAGCTTGGCATGCGCAGCGCGAGGAAGGTTCTCGTCGGCCCGCTGTTCGTTGCGGTGTCATTGACTCGGTGCTGAGGTCGCCGGGACGGGCTCCCGGCAATGCATCGATGAGCAGCTCACTTCACAGAACACTCAAATCCCCGCGCCGGCTTCGAACAGGCTGAGTTTCGCCGCGCTAAGCTTCACCCGCTGCCCGCCTTGCAGCCGCAGCGCTTCGGCCTCTTCGCGCGTCAGCTCGGCTTCCAGCGGCTGCCCATCCGGCCCCACCAGCTCCACGCGAGCGCTCGCGCCGAACGACAGCACACGCTCCACGGTGGCAGACAACCCCGGCGCCGATTCGTCCGTGGCGATCTGCAGTTCATGCGGCCGCGCATACGCCTGCACTTCGCCGTCGCCATGCGAGCCCGCATGCGGCAGCTGATGCTCGCCGATGTGCAACACACCGCCGCGCGACTGGCCCACGAAGCGATTCACCGCGCCGAGGAAGCCGTAGACGAACGGCGTCGCCGGCCGCTCATAGACCTCCTGCGGCGTGCCGACCTGTTCCACGCGGCCGTGGTCCATCAGCACGATGCGGTCGGCCACTTCCAGCGCTTCGTCCTGGTCGTGCGTGACGAAGATGCTGGTGATGTGCAGTTCGTCGTGCAGGCGGCGCAGCCAGCGGCGCAGTTCCTTGCGCACCTTGGCGTCCAGCGCTCCGAAGGGCTCGTCCAGCAGCAGCACGCGCGGCTCCACGGCCAGCGCTCGCGCCAACGCAATCCGCTGACGCTGGCCGCCCGACAGCTGCGGCGGGAAACGGTCGCCCAGCCAGTCCAGCTGCACGAGCTTCAGCAGTTCGGTGACGCGCTTCTTGATCTCGGCTTCGGGCAGCCGCTGCTTGCGCGGCTTCACGCGCAGGCCGAACGCGACGTTGTCGAACACCGTCATGTGGCGGAACAGCGCGTAGTGCTGGAACACGAAGCCGACTTGGCGTTCGCGCACATGCGTGTCGGAAGCGTCCTGGCCGTCCAGCAGCACGCGGCCGCTGTCGGCTTGCTCGAGGCCCGCGATGATGCGCAGCAGCGTGGTCTTGCCGCAGCCCGACGGGCCCAGCAGCGCGACGAGTTCGCCGCGGGGAAAGTCCAGCGACACATCGCCCAGGGCGGTGAAGTTGCCGAAGCTTTTGTGGATGTTTTGAACTTGGATGCCCATCACGCTTCCTTGCTCGACTGGCTCGCGCGCCACTCGATGAATTGCTTGATCACCAGCGTCACCAGCGCGAGCAGCGCCAGCAGCGAGGCCACGGCGAAGGCGGCGGCGAACTGGTATTCGTTGTAGAGGATCTCGACGTGCAGCGGCAGCGTGTTGGTCAGGCCGCGGATGTGGCCGGAGACGACCGACACCGCGCCGAACTCGCCCATCGCCCGCGCATTGCACAGGATGACGCCGTACAGCAGGCCCCACTTGATGTTGGGCAGCGTGACGCGGCGGAAGGTCTGCCAGCCGCTGGCGCCTAGCACCGTGGCGGCTTCCTCCTCGTCCTTGCCCTGGGCCTGCATCAGCGGGATCAGCTCGCGGGCGACGAACGGGAAGGTCACGAACACGGTGGCGAGCACGATGCCGGGCACGGCGAAGATGATCTTGATGTCGTTGGCCTGCAGCCACGGGCCGAACCAGCCGTTGGCGCCGAACACCAGCACATACATCAGGCCCGCGACGACGGGCGACACCGAGAACGGCAGGTCGATCAGCGTGATGAGGATCTGCTTGCCGCGGAACTCGTGCTTGGCGATCAGCCAGGCCGCGCTGACGCCGAACACCAGGTTCAGCGGCACTGCGATGGCCGCGGCGATCAGCGTGAGCTTGATGGAGGACAGCGTCTCCGGGTCGGCCAGCGACGCGAAGTACAGCTCCCAGCCCTTGCGCAGCGCCTCGGTGAAGACGGCCACCAGCGGCAGGATCAGGAAGATCGCGAAGAAGCCCAGGCCCAGCGCCAGCAGCGTGTAGCGCACCCACGGCGCCTCGCGCGTGGCGGGGTTGTCCTCGTACTTGGCGCGTGCGCGGAGTGGCGCTAGGTGCAATGCCGTACTCATCGGGCACCTCGCTTCGACGTCCAGGCCTGCAGGCCGTTGATGATCAGCAGCAGCACGAAGCTGACGATGAGCATGACGGCCGCGATCGCGGTGGCGCCGACGTAGTCGTACTGCTCCAGCTTGGAGATGATCATCAGCGGTGTGATCTCGCTGACCAGCGGAATGTTGCCGGCGATGAAGATCACCGAGCCGTACTCGCCGACGGCCCGCGCGAAGGCCAGCGCGAAGCCGGTCAGCAGCGCGGGCAGCAGAGTGGGCAGCACCACGTAACGGAAGGTCGTCCAGCGCTGGGCCCCCAAGGACGCGGCGGCTTCTTCCAGCTCGGTCTCCATGTCCTCCAGCACCGGCTGCACCGTGCGCACGATGAAGGGCAGGCCGATGAAGATCAGCGCCAGCAGCACGCCCAGCGGCGTGAAGGCAATCTTGGTGCCCTCGGGGCCGAACAGGAAGGCCAGCGCGCCGCCCGGTGCGAACAGCGAGCCCACCCAGCCGTTGGGCGCGTACAGCGCCGTCAGCGCAATGCCGGCCACGGCGGTGGGCAGCGCGAAGGGCAGGTCGATGAGCGCATCGACCAGCTTCTTGCCCGGGAACTCATAGCGCACGATGCACCAGGCCAGGATGAGGCCGAAGACCAGGTTGATGAAGGCGGCGATCAGCGAAGCGCCGAAGCTCAGCTTGTACGAAGCCATCACGCGCGGCGATGTGGCCGCGGCCCAGAAAGCCTCGAAGCCGTGGCCCGACGACTTCAGGAACACCGCGACCAGCGGGATCAGCACGATCAGCGACAGGTAGAACAGCGTGAAGCCCAGCGTCGGCGCGAAGCCGGGGAGCACGCGGCGTCTACCCAAAGATAAGGAGGCCATAGGTTGTTCTGATTTCTGTATTCGGGCAGAGCGCCGGGCCGCCCCAAGCCGGTCCGCGTGGGCGATGTGCGAGCGGGGCAAACCCCGCGAGCATCGCCGTCCCCTCGGGGCACCGACTGAGCGCGCCCGCGTTCAGCGCGGCGCGACCAGGCGAGGGGCTTCAGTTCATCGCTTGATCGAGGCCATGATCTGGTCAAACGTGCCCCCGTCCACGAAATGCGTCTTGCTGACCTTGGCCCAGCCGCCCAGCGTCTGCTCGACGGTGAACAGCTTGATGTTCGCGAAGCGCTGCTGGTGCTTCTTGAAGATGGCCGGGTCGCGCGGGCGGAAGTTGTTCTTCGCGATGATTTCCTGCGCCTCCGGGCTCCAGTGGAAGTCCAGATAGGCCTTGGCCAGCGCGGCGGTGCCCTTCTTGGCAGCGACCTTGTCGACCAGCGCCACGGGCGCCTCGGTCTCGATGGAGATGCTGGGGTTGACCTGCTCGAAGTTGCCCTTGCCGAATTCGTTCTCGATCAGCTCGACCTCGGCTTCAAAGGTCACCAGCACGTCGCCGATGCCGCGTTGCGTGAACGTGGTTGTCGCGCCGCGGCCGCCGCCGTCCAGCACCGGCACGTTGCTCAGGATCTTGGTGGCCAGGTCCTTGGCCTGCGCCTCGGTGCCGCCGTTGGCCAGCACGCTACCCCAGATGGCCAGGAAGCTGTAGCGGCCGTTGCCCGTCACCTTGGGGTTGGGGATGATGACCTGCACGCCGGGTCGGGCCAGGTCGGCCCAGTCCTTGATGCTCTTGGGGTTGCCCTTGCGCACCAGGAAGGTCATCGTCGACGAGTAGGGCGCCGCGTTGTTCGGGAAACGGCTGCGCCAGTCGGCCGGCGTCAGGCCGCTGGTGGCGAGCTGGTCCACGTCGGTGGCCTGGTTCATCGTCACCAAGTCGGCCTCCAGGCCGCCGATGACGGCGCCGATCTGCTTGCTGGAGCCGCCGTGGCTCTGGTTCACCGTCACGTTCACGCCCTTGGCCTTCTGCGCGGCCACGAACGCCGGATTGATCTGCTTGTACAGCTCGCGGGCCACGTCGTAGGAGACGTTCAGCAGCGTCGGGTCAGCGGCCAGGGCCGGCAGCGTGGTCACGGAGGCGATCAGCGCCAGGGCGGCGCGGCGGGTGGACAGGAAGGCAGACATGGGCGTGGCGTTTCGGTTTGTCACGGAAGCCGCGAGGGTGCCCCAAGTCGCTTATTCGCGGAACGACAGTTTGCTTATTTCCTTATTCGATATGCACCAAAGCGTGGCACGGGGCTTGCTGCCCTCATGAGCATGCCGTTTGCCCTGACCGACCCGCCGGCGGCTTCCGCCGAGGCCAACCGCCGCCTGACGCTGCTGCTGGAAAGCACCGGCGAGGGCGTGTTCGGCATCGACATGGACGGGCGATGCACCTTTGTGAACCGCGCCGCCTGCGATCAATTGGGCTGGCGCACCGAACAGGTGCTTGGGCGCAACATGCACGAGCTGATCCACCACTCGCGCGACACCGGCGCCCATTACGCCGAGTGCGACTGCCCGATCTTCAACGCCTTCCGGCGCGGCGAGCCCTGCCGCATCGACGACGAGGTGTTGTGGAGGGCCGATGGCAGCCCGTTCCCGGCCGAATACTCCAGCTACCCGGTCATCGAGGACGGCCAAGTGCAGGGCGCGGTCGTCACCTTTGTCGACATCTCCGAACGCCGCCAGGCCGAGGCGCTGCTGCGCGCCAGCCACGATGAGCTGGAGCAGCGCGTGGCCGAGCGCACCGCCGAGCTGCGCGAGCTGGCCCACCACCTGGAGGCCGTGCGCGAGACCGAGCGCAAGCGCATCGCGCGCGAGATCCACGATGAGCTGGGTTCGCTGCTGGTGGCGCTGAAGATGGATGTGGACTGGCTGACCCGCCGCGTCGGCGACCCGGCCCAGCGCGAACCCATGGTGGGCAAATGCCAACGCATGGGCGGCCTGGTGGACACGGCCGTGGACGCCGTGGGCCGCATCATCACCGACCTGCGCCCCAGCATCCTGGACCACCAGGGCCTGTGGGCCGCGCTGGAGTGGCAGGCGCAGGAGTTCCAGCTGGCCGGCAGCGACGAGCGCGAGGTGGACTTCAAGATGCACATCGCCGCCGATGTGGTGCCGCCGGAGGGCGGGCTGGCCATCGCGGTGTTCCGCATCCTGCAGGAGGTGCTGTCCAACGTGGCCCGGCATGCGCGGGCCAAGCACGTGGCCATCCGCATCGACGTGGACGCGCCGCCGTCGCCGGTGCTGTACCTGCAGGTGCGCGACGACGGCGTGGGCGCGGCGCCCGAGGCGCTGAGCGACGCGCGCAGCTATGGCGTGCTGGGCATGCGCGAGCGGGCGGCGCATTTCGGTGGGCGCATCGGCATCGAGAGCGTGCCGGGGCGGGGCACCACGGTGCGGCTGGTCATGCCGTTGGAATCCTCATGATCCGTGTACTGATCTGCGACGACCACCTCATCGTCCGCCAGGGCATCAAGCAGGTGCTGGCCGAGGCGGAGGACATCCGCACCGTGGGTGAAGCCGCGAGCGGGCCCGAGGCCCTCCAGCTCGCGCGGGCGATCCAACTGGACGTCGTGCTGCTGGACATCGCCATGCCGCAGCGCGACGGGCTGGACATCCTGAAGGCGTTGAAGAGCGAGTTCCCCCGGCTGCCGGTGCTGATGCTGTCCACCTACCCGGACCGCCAGTACGCCGTGCGCAGCCTGAAGCTGGGCGCCGCCGGCTACCTGAACAAGAGCGCGGACAGCGAGCAGATGATCGACGCCGTGCGCAGCGTGGCGCGCGGCAAGCTGTTCATCACGCCCAGCGTGGCCGAGCTGCTGGCCGGCGCGGTGGGCGCGGGCGGGCACAAGGCGGGCGACGACGAGCAGCCGCTGCAAGAGAAGCTGTCGCACCGCGAGCACCAGGTTTTCCAGCTGTTGGCCGCCGGCCGCAGCGTGGGCGAGATCGCCGAGCAGCTGGTGCTGTCGCCCAACACGGTCTCGACCTACCGCGCCCGGGTGCTGGAGAAGATAGGCGTGCGCAACGACGTGGAGCTGGCGCTGTTCGCGGTGCGCGCCGAGCAGGTGGGGTAGGAGCCCGACAGGCGCCTGGGCCTCTTTCCGAAAAACAAAACCCTGTTTCGATTTTGCGCGGTACATTGCCGGCCGCAATGCATCACCGCGCCGGCCGGCGCGCAGAAAGAACTCCATGAGCGCCACCCAGCAAATCGCCGAAGCCTTTACCACCGCCCGTGCCGCCGGCCGGTCCGTCGACGCCTACCCGGGCACACCGCCGGCCACGCTGGTCGAGGCCTACGCCATCCAGGCGGCCGCCATTGCGCGCTGGCCCGACGCCGTCAAGGGCTGGAAGGTCGCCCGCGTGAACCCGGCGTTCGCGACGCAGTTCCCCGAGGAGCGCCTGATCGGCCCCGCGTTTGCGCCCAACGTCCACCATGTCGCGGCCGGCGGCACGGCCACCTGCCCGGTATTCGAGGGGGGCTTCGCGGCGGTCGAGGCCGAGGTGGTCATCGTCGTGGCCCAGGACTCGCCCGCCGACAAGGCCGACTGGACGGCCGACACCGTGCTGCCGTTCGTCAAGTCCATGCACATCGGCGTGGAAGTGGCCAGCAGCCCGCTGGCGACGCTGAACGACATCGGCCCCGGCGCGGTCATCTCCGACTTCGGCAACAACTGGGGCGTGGTCGTCGGCGCCGAGATCGCGAACTGGCGCGAGCTGGAGACCATTGACGTCGAGACCTTCATCGACGGCCAGTCGGTCGGCACCGGCAAGGTCGCCATCAAGCCCGGCCCGCTGGGCGCGCTGGCGTTCACGTTGAACAAGCGGGCGCAGCAGGGCCAGATCCTGCGCGCCGGCGACGTGATCTCCACCGGCATGATCACCGGCGTGCACGACATCCGCATCGGCCAGCAGTCGCGCCATGTGTTTGCCGGCGCCGGCGAAGTGCTGGTGCAGATCACGAAGGCGGCCGGCCGCTGAAGCCCATCTGCCGGCGCGAACGCCTACCGGCTCAGGGCTCCTGCGACGGGAACCGTTCCGTCCGGCCGTCGGCGTGCCGCGCGAAGCGGTCGCTGCTGTCGCCA
Source organism: Roseateles asaccharophilus (assembly GCF_031458115.1). Taxonomy (GTDB): domain Bacteria; phylum Pseudomonadota; class Gammaproteobacteria; order Burkholderiales; family Burkholderiaceae_C; genus Pelomonas; species Pelomonas asaccharophilus_A. The sequence continues at coordinate 343,268 of NZ_JAVDXV010000002.1, forward strand.
TGCACCGGCGCCGGGTCGGGCCACGGCCAGCCGCCGAACTCGGTGCGGCGGTAGTCCTCGAAGGCCTGCCGCAACTCCTGCTCGGTGTTCATGACGAAGGGGCCGTACTGGGCGACGGGCTCACCGATGGGGCGGCCCTGCAGCATCAGCAGCTCGGCGGCTTCTGAACCCTCGTTGACCAGCGTGACGGCGGCACCGGCCCGCAACTCCATCGACTGCCGCACCGCCACTGCCTGGCCGTCCACGGTGATGCGCGAGCCGACGAAGAAGTACAGCTTGCGGCGCGTGCCCCCGCCCGTGGCGGCCGGCAGCACCCACTGCGCCCCGGGCGCCAGGCGCATCGTCCAGATGGCCAGGTCTGCATGCAGGCGCGAGGCCCACGAGTCCGGTGGCGGCGCTAGCGGCTGCGTCACACCGCCCGGCACGGGCAGCGCGCCGGCGATGCAGACGACATCCGTGGTGCGCCCGGCCTCGTCGGTGAAACGGTGCCGCGGGATGTCATGCGACCAGAACATCGTGAAGTGGGGCTGCACCATCTTGCTGTCGGCTGGCAGGTTGAGCCAGATCTGGAACAACTCCAGCGGGTTGGTCCGGTCGGTGCGCAACAGCGGGAACATCTCGGCATGCACGATGCCCTTGCCGGCCGTCAGCCACTGCACGTCGCCACCGCCGAAGCGCGCGGCTGCGCCGAGCGAGTCGGAATGGTCGATGCGGCCCTGGCGCACGATGGTGACCGTCTCGAAGCCGCGGTGAGGATGGGCCGGAAAGCCGGGCACCTGCCGGCCGTGATACATGCTCCAGCCGGCCTGGCCGGAGAAGTCCGATCCCATCTGGCGGCCCGTCAGCAGCGCCGGGTCTGGCCCGTGGCGGCCGTTGCCGGCCGGGTAGGCGTCGTCGTGATGCACGCAGAACAGGAAGGGATCGAACGTCTCCCAGGGCATGCCCAGCGGCGTGATGGAGAGGATGGGTGAGGGCGCAGCCATGGCGGAAGACATCGTGAAGAGTCGCTAGCCTAGCGTGAGTCGGACCGCGGCTCCGCCGGAAAGTCGTCCACCTGGATGACCTTGTCGGCCGCGCGCAGATAGGCCAGCGCCGCCTCGGGGTCGCGGGACCGGGCCGCAGCCGCCTGCAGTGAGTTCGTGCGCCGCACCGCGCGGTTCAGCTCAGGCACCTCATCGCCCAGCGCATCGGCCAGCCGCAGCGCGTCGGCCAGGTCGCGCAGGCCGCCGGTGGCGGGCGGCGCGAAGTCGGGGCACAGCCGGGCGACCAGTGCGGGCTGCGTGCGCAGTGCTTCGGACAGCGCGACGAGATCGCGGTCGCGCAGCGGCGCGAGGTGGCCCGTGCCGTGCAGCAGCAGCGGCGACAGCGCCCGCAGCACGCCCGACGGCAGGTTGGCATGCAGATCGTGCAGCACGGTGGCGGCGGCTTCGAGCTGGAAGCGGATGGCCGCGCGGGCGAAGGGCAGCATGGCCTCGTCGGCCTCCGCCTTGAAGCGCCACACGCTGCAGGCCGCCAGGTACAGATGCGACAGCACATCGCCCAGCCGCGCCGACAGCAGCTCCATGCGCTTGAGCTTGCCGCCCAGCAGCCCCATCGCGAGGTCGGCCGTCAGCGCGTACTTGGCCGACACGCGGGCGATGAGGCGGGCCTCTTTCTCCAACCCCGTCGGCACGCGGCCCTTCAGCCCCGCGCCGAACAGGCTGGCGCCAAGGTTGCGCATCACGTGGCCGGCATGGGCCAGCAGCGCCTTGCCCAGCGCGTCTTCGTCCTTGGCCTGCACGGCAGCCATTTCGTCCATCACGTGCGGATGGCAGCGCACGGCGCCCTGGCCAAAGATGATCAACGCCCGCGACAGCAAGTTGGCGCCTTCCACCGTGATGGCGATGGGCGCATGCCGGTAGGCCACGCCCAGCAGGTTGCTCGGGCCGCTGATGATGCCCTTGCCGCCCAGCACGTCCATGCCGGTCGTGACGGCACGGCGGCCGGCCTCGGTGAGCTGCACCTTCAGGATGGCGCTGGCCACGCTGGGCCGCTCGCCGGCATCCAGCGCCGCGGCCGTGTAGCGGCGCGCGGCGTCGGTGGCGTACAGGTCCGCCGCCGTGCGCGCGATCAGCCCGGCAATGGCCTCGAAGCGCGAGATCGGCAGGCCGAACTGCTCGCGGATGCGGCCGTAGCCCGTCATCACGTAGAGCGCGCCCTGCTGCATCGCCGCGCCCAGCGCCGGCAGCGAGATGGCGCGGCCCGCCGCCAGGCATTCCATCAGCATGCGCCAGCCCTGGCCCACCTGCGGCTCTCCGCCGATGATCCAGTCCATCGGCACAAACACGTCCTCGCCGCGGATGGGGCCGTTCATGAAAGCCGAGTCCATCGGCCGATGGCGGCGGCCGATCTGCAACCCCGGCGTGGGCACCGGGATCAACGCGCAGGTGATGTCCAGCTGCTGCTGGCCTTCGGGCTTCGACGGGTCCACCGCCTGGAAGGCCAAGCCCACGACGGTGGCCACCGGCGCCAGCGTGATGTAGCGCTTGTCGAAGTTGACGACGAAGCCGCGAACGCGCTTTCCATCGATCTCGCGCTCGGTCAAAACGCCGGTGTCGGGGATGGAGGCGGCGTCCGATCCGGCGTAGGGCGACGTGAGGCCGAAGCAGGGCAGGTCGCGGCCATCGGCGAGCCGGGGCAGGTAGTGCCTTTTCTGCGCGTCGGTGCCGTAGTGCAGCAGCAGCTCTGCCGGCCCGAGTGAGTTGGGCACCATGACCGTCACCGCGACGGCCACGTTGACGCTCGCGATGCGCGTGACCACGGCCGCATGCGCGAAGTGGCCAAAGCCCAGCCCGCCATGCTCGCGCGGAATGATCATCCCGAAGAAGCGCCGCTCGCGCAGGAACTGCCATACGGCGGGCGGCAGGTCGCGCGCCTCGTCGATGGCGAAGTCGTCCAGCATCGCGATCAGCTCGCGCACGTCGCCGTCGAGAAAGGCCTGCTCCTCGGCCGTCAGCCGGTTGGGCGGCATGGCCAGCAGGCGGTCGAAGTCCGGCTTGCCGCCGAACAGCTGGCCCTCGAAACCGACGGTGCCTGCTTCCAGCGCGGCGCGCTCGGTGTCGCCCATCTGGGGCAGGGCCTTGGCGAAGGGCTCGAAGGCCAGTCGTCCCAGCAGGTTGGCAATCACGGCAGCGGTCTCCTTCGGCGGTCATGTTGCCCCAGCGGGCACGGGCCGCGCGTCAGCGGTGTCTGATTCGCGCCGCTGCGCGTCGGCAACGTGTGGCCGGGCGTCGAGCCAGTCCTGCGCCGGTCCCGTCGCGTGCATGCCGGTTTCGTCGCATCGTGCGGGACGGGTCGAGGGCGGCCGCCTAGATTGCAGGCGCTGTGAACTTCAGGAGCAGAGATGACATTCACCGGAACGAGGCGGGCGGCGCTCGGCCTGCTGGCCGGAGCTGCGGCTGCGTCGGCCAGGGCGCAGGCGCCGGCGCGCGGCGAGGTCTTCATCGTCTCGACGCTGTACGCGCGTCACCAGGGGGTCCCCGCTTATGACCTGCAGGTGCTGCGCCGGCTCATCGAGGCGGTGCGGCCGCAAGCGCTGGTGCTGGACGTGACGCCCACCGAGCTGCGTACCCGCCGCGTCTGGCCCGGCAAGGTCGAGTACACCGGCGTCATCTTTCCCTATCTCGATGCCACCGGCGTGCCGGCCCATGCCTCGGAGCCGGACGAGCCGCTGTTCGCGGAGCTGACGGGCGCGGTGGGGCAGGCGTACAAGGCATTCGGCGAGCGCCAACCGGCCGGGGCCAAGGCGCTGGACGACATGAAGCAGGGCGCCTACCGCGCGATGGCCGCCAGCTGGGCGTCCGCGGCCGACGTCCACAGCGACCGCACCGACGGCCTCGTGGCGGCCCTGCGCGAGTTCGAGGAAGGCCTGGTCGGCGCCGAGGCCCGGCGCGTGCAGGAACAGTGGGACCGCCACCACGCCGCCCGGCTCCGCGCCGCCGTCGCCGCCCACCCGGGCCAGCGGGTGCTGATGCTGGTGGGCATCGAGAGCCGCTACCGCGTGCTGGCGGAGCTGCGCGCGGCGGGCGACGTGGAGCCGGTGGCGATGGAAGCCTGGCTGCGGCGCGCCGGGATCTGAGGCGGCGCGCCGGCTGGCATCGGCGACGTCGCGTCGCCGTGGCGCAGCCTCAGCCCCGTCTGATTCGCGCCTCGACTTGCGGTGGCAGCGGCATGAACTCGCGCACGTGCTGCGCGCAGCGGCAAGCAGCGGCAATCCGGGCGGCCCAGCGGTGGGCCTCCTCGCGGCTGGCCACCTCGACGACGGTGAAGCCGCCGATGAAGTCCCTGCACGCCGGGTCGGGGCCGTGAGCAACCGTGCCGTCGGTCGCCACGATGGTCATCGTGTTCGGCTCCAGCAGCCCACCGGCAAACAGGTAGACGCCGGCTTCGATGGCATCCAGCACGACGGCAGCTGCAGCCTGGCCGACGGCGGGGAAGTCGGCGGCCGGGATGTGGCGCATGGCGCCCTCGTTGAAGGAGATCAGGTATTGGGGCATCGGGCGCTCCGAAGTCTTGTCTTGTCACGACGAGCGAGGGGGTGCTGGATCGACGAGCTGGCCTTTACAACGCGCATTCCGAGAGGTCAGCGCGGCGCGCGCTTGCTGCGGTGCTGATGATGCCTGTGATATTTCTTGCTGGCGTGCGGTTGCGATCCCTGATGTCCAGGAAATCCCTCGTAGTTCCACCCCTACAGAAACTCGCCGCCCATCACGATTCCTTGGCAGCCCGTGCGTTCCTAGAGTCGCTTCCACATGAGGAGCGACCCGATGACCCACGATCCCTACGACGCCGACCGGCCCCTGCTGATGCGCTGCGCTTGCGGCCGGCATGCGAGCCCGGCCGACCATGCCGCCGCCGAGCTGCGCGCCCGCAGCGAAACGGCCGACTTCGAGGCCGAATCCGCCAGCTTCGTCGAAGCCACGCTCGTGAAGGCGCTGTTCCCGCAGGACGCTGTGCGCCGCCGCTTCCTGAAGGCCGTGGGCCGCAACACGGCGATGGCCGCGATCTCCAGCGTGCTGCCGGTCGCATCGCTGCAGGCGATGGCGCAGGGCACCACGGGTGCGCTGGAGAAGAAGGACTTGAAGATCGGCTTCATTCCCATCACCTGCGCCACGCCGCTGATCATGGCGCACCCGCTGGGCTTCTACAGCAAGCAGGGCTTGAACGTGGAGGTGGTGAAGACGGCCGGCTGGGCACTCATCCGCGACAAGATGATCAACAAGGAGTACGACGCCACGCACTTCCTGTCGCCCATGCCGCTGGCCATCAGCCAGGGGCTGGGGTCGGTCGCCACGCCGATGAACGTGGCCACCATCCAGAACACCAACGGCCAGGCGATCACGCTGAGCGTCAAGCACAAGGACAAGCGCGATCCCAAGGACTGGAAGGGCTTCAAGTTCGCGGTGCCCTTCGAGTATTCGATGCACAACTTCCTGCTGCGCTACTACGTGGCGGAAGCGGGGCTGGACCCGGACCGCGACATCCAGATCCGCGTGCTGCCGCCGCCGGAGATGGTGGCCAACCTGCGCTCCGGCAACATCGACGGCTTCCTCGGCCCGGACCCGTTCAACCAGCGCGCGGTGTTCGAGGAGGTGGGCTTCATCCACATCCTCACCAAGGAACTGTGGGACGGCCACCCCTGCTGCGCCTTCGGCACCAGCACCGAGTTCATCCAGAAGAACCCGAACACCTTCATCGCGCTGTACCGCGCGGTGCTGACGGCCGCCGCGATGGCGCGCGAGGCCAAGAACCGCGAGCTGATCGCCAAGGTCATTGCGCCGCAGGCCTACCTGAACCAGCCGGAGACCGTCATCGCCCAGGTGCTGACGGGCAAGTTCGCCGACGGCCTGGGCAACGTGAAGGTCGTGCCCGACCGCGCCGACTTCAATCCCATGCCCTGGCAGAGCATGGCCGTGTGGATCCTGAGCCAGATGAAGCGCTGGGGCTACATCAAGGGCGACGTGAACTACAAGCAGATCGCCGAGAAGGTGTTCCTGCTCACGGACGCGAAGAAGCAGATGAAGGCGCTGGACCAGGCCGTGCCCGAGGACAAGACCGGCGGCTATCCGAAGTTCAAGGTCATGGGCAAGGAGTTCGATCCGGCCAAGCCCGACGCCTACGTCAACAGCTTCGCCATCAAGCGCACCTGACCATGCAGCGCTCCCTGAACTTCCGCGCCGGCCTGCTGTCGCTGCTGCTGCTGGGCTGCCTGCTGGGCATCTGGCACCTGGCGACGTTGGGCACCGCGCCCGCGGCCAAGCCGGCCGCAGCGATGACGCCCGAGCAGATCGAGTACGCCAAGCTGATGGGCAAGCCCATCGACGCGCCCGCCGCCGCGCCGGCCAAGAGTGGCTTCCCGACGCTGGCGCAGATGGGCACGGTCGTCGGCCGCCACCTGTCCGAGCCGTTCTACGACCGCGGCCCCAACGACAAGGGCATCGGCCTGCAACTCGCCTACTCGCTGGGCCGCGTGGGCCTGGGCTATCTGCTGGCGGCGCTGGTGGCCATTCCGCTGGGGTTCGTCATCGGCATGAGCCCGCTGATCTACAAGGCGCTGGATCCGTTCATCCAGGTCTTGAAGCCCATCTCGCCGCTGGCCTGGATGCCGCTGGCGCTCTACACGATCAAGGACTCGGCCGCGAGCGGCATCTTCGTCATCTTCATCTGCAGCCTGTGGCCCATGTTGATCAACACCGCCTTCGGCGTGGCCGGTGTGCGGCGCGAGTGGCTGAACGTGGCGCGCACGTTGGAGGTGAGCCCGCTGCGCCGCGCGTTCGAGGTGATCCTGCCGGCCGCGGCGCCCACCATCCTGACGGGCATGCGCATCAGCATGGGCATCGCGTGGCTGGTCATCGTGGCCGCCGAGATGCTGGTGGGCGGCACGGGCATCGGCTACTTCGTCTGGAACGAGTGGAACAACCTCAGCCTGCCCAACGTCATCTTCGCCATCCTCGTCATCGGCCTCGTGGGCATGGCGTTGGACCTGCTGTTCGCCCGCGCACAAAAAGCGGTGACCTATGCCGACTGAACTCGTCCAGATCCAGGGCCTGGCCAAGCGCTATGGCGATGCGACCGTCTTTGAGGGCGTCAACTTCACGCTGACTGAGGGCGAGTTCGTCTGCATCATCGGCCACAGCGGCTGCGGCAAGACCACCATCCTCAACGTGCTGGCCGGCCTGGAGCAGGCGAGCGACGGTCATGTCTTCATGGCCAACCGCGAGGTGGCCGGGCCGGGCCTGGAGCGCGGCGTCGTGTTCCAAGGCCATGCGCTGATGCCGTGGCTGACCGTGCGCCAGAACATCGCGTTTGCGGTGCGCAGCAAGTGGCCCGACTGGAAGCGCGCCGAGGTCGACAAGCAGGTCGAGAAGTACGTGGCCCTCGTGGGCCTGACGCCCGCGCTGGACAAGAAGCCCAGCCAGCTGTCCGGCGGCATGAAGCAGCGCGTGGGCATCGCCCGCGCCTTCGCCATCGAGCCGCGCATGCTGCTGCTGGACGAGCCCTTCGGCGCGCTGGACGCGCTGACGCGCGGCACCATCCAGGACGAGCTGCTGAAGATCTGCGCGGCGACCCAGCAGACGGTCTTCATGATCACGCACGACGTGGACGAGGCCATCCTGCTCGCCGACCGCATCCTGCTGATGGCCAACGGCCCGCAGGCGCGCGTGGCGGAGATCGTCGTCAACACGATGCCGCGCGACCGCCAGCGCGCCACGCTGCACCACGACCCGCAGTACTACCGCATCCGCAACCACCTCGTCGATTTCCTCGTCGAGCGCAGCGCCACCCTCTCTCATGGCCGCGCGCCCGAGCACCCACCCGAGGTGCGGCCGGGGCTCGCGCCGGTCGCCGAAGTCATTCCCCTCGAATCCCATCCCACACCACTCAGGAGTCAAGCATGAGCCGCCTTGCAGTCACCGAAAAGATCATTGCCACCAAGGTCGCCAAGGGCATCAAGTGGGCCGACGTCGCCACCGACATTGGCTTGTCCAAGGAATGGGTCACCGCCGGCTGCCTGGGCCAGATGACCTTCAACGACGAGCAGGCCGCCAAGCTGGCGAAGTTCTTCGACCTGACCGAAGCCGAGACGCAATGGCTGAAGGTCGTGCCCTACAAGGGCAGCCTGCCCACCAGCGTGCCGACCGACCCGCTGATCTACCGCTTCTACGAGCTGATCAGCGTCTACGGCACGACGTTCAAGGAGCTGATCCACGAGGAATTTGGCGACGGCATCATGAGCGCGATCGACTTCAAGATGGACCTGCAGCGCGAGCCGAATGCGGCCGGCGACCGCGTCAGCATCGTCATGAGCGGGAAATTTCTCCCCTACAAGACGTACTGAACATGAAGCCGCCGCTGCCCCCGTTCACGCAGGAGTCGGCCGCGCAGAAGGTGCGCCTGGCCGAAGACGCCTGGAACAGCCGCGACCCCGACCGGGTCGTCGGCGTCTACACGGACGACACGGTCTGGCGCAACCGCGCGGAGTTCCCTGTGGGCCGCGAGCAGGTGCATGGCTTTCTCGTGCGCAAGTGGGCCAGGGAGCTGGACTACCGGCTCATCAAGGAGCTGTGGGCCGTGTCAGGCCATCGCATTGCCGTGCGCTTCGCCTATGAGTGGCACGACGACTCGGGGCACTGGTATCGCAGCTACGGCAACGAGAACTGGGAGTTCACGGGCGAGGGCCTGATGCGAAGGCGCTTCGCCAGCATCAATGACCTGCCCATCGCGGCGGACAAGCGACTGTTCTTCTGGCCGATGGGGAGGCGGCCGGACGACCACCCGAGCTTGAGCGAGCTGGGTCTTTAATCGCGCACCGCCAGCATCACTGCATAGGCCTTGAACACCGCCGTCGCGGGCTGGCCTACCGTCAGGCCCAGGCCGTCGACGGAGTCGTTGGTCACGCTGGCGGTGACGACCATGCCGCCCGGCAGCGTCAGCCCGATCAGCGACGACACGGCACCGCGCTCCACGCGCGACACGGTGCCGGCCAACTGGTTGCGAGCCGACAGCTTGTAGCCGCCGAAGTCCGTCACCAGCACCACCTCGCTGGACTTCACCAGCGCCAGCGCCTCCTTACCGGTCTTCACGTTCAGCTCGTGCGCGGCCGGCGTGGTCAGCGAGGCGGTGACCTCCTGGCCGCCATCCAGCGCGACGCGCACGGTCGTCGTGGCCGGGCCGGGGTTCACGCCGGCGATGCGGCCGAAGAACTGGTTGCGGGCGGTGGTCTTCATGCTCATCCTTTTCAGCAGCGCGTCCAGCGCCGGTTGGGTGGCCAGCCAGGCGGCCTGCTCGTGCAGGAAGGCTGCGTGGCGGGACTGCAGCTCGCGCCAGGCGGCCAGCAGCGCGTCGCCCTCGACCGTCAGTCTGGTGCCGCCGCCGCCGGCGCCGCCGGTGGCCTTGGCGACCAGCGGCGCATGCGTCAGTGCCTGTGCGGCGTCCAGCACCAGCCAGGCGCCCTTGTAGCTGTAGCCGGCCGCCTTGGCGGCCTTCTGCAGCGAGCCGGTCAGCGCCAGCGCGGCCAGCAGGTCGAAGAAGCGGCCATCCAGCCGGCCGGCCAGGCGCAGTTCGCCTTGCAACAGCGGGTGGTCATTCACCGTCATGCGATCTGCGACTTCAGGAACTCGCGGCGTTGTTGCTCCTCGGGCCGCAGCGCGGTGCTGTCCAGCAACTCGCGGCCTCGGCCGGCGATGAGGTCCACCTCGCGCGTGACGCGGCCGCCATCCACGATGTAGGCGCGATGGGCCAGCGCTGCCACGTCGTCCAGGTCGTGCGTGATCATCACGGCCGGGATGCCCCAGCGCTCGCGCACCGCGCGCAGCTCGTCGCGCAGCTGCTGGCGCAGCATGGGGTGCAGCGCGGCGAAGGGTTCGTCCAGCAGCAGCACCTGCGGGTTGCAGGCGAGGGCCCGTGCCAGCGCCACGCGTTGCTGCTGGCCGCCGGACAGCGTCGCGGGTTTGCTGCGTGCCATAGCCTCCAGGCCAAAGGACTCGATCAGCTCATCCACGCGCGCCGCGTCGTCGGACTTCAGGCGCTTGCGCCAGCTGGTCAGCCCGAACGCGATGTTGTCGCGCACGCTGAGATGCGGGAACAGCGCGTAGTGCTGGAACAGATAGCCCACACCGCGCGCCTCGGGCGCGAGGTTGATGCCGGCGGCCGTGTCCAGCAGCGCGCGGCCGTTCAGCTTCACATGGCCGGCCTGCACGGGCAGCAGCCCGGCCATGGCCTGCAGTGTCAGCGACTTGCCGGCGCCGGACGGCCCGTACAGCGCGACGAAGGGCGCATCGGTCGCGAACGCGATGTCGAGGTCGAAGCGGCGGTTCCTGTCGCTGACCGAGAGCTGGAGGTGGACGTCGATCAAGGTTTTGAGAAGCCGTAGCGGGCCAGGATGGCCTGCGCCTCGACACCGTTGATGAAGTTGACGAAGTCTCGCGCCAAAGCGGCCTGCTTGCTGTCGGCCACGACGGCCACCGGGTAGGTGACGGGCGCATGGCCGCCCACCGTCATCGCGACGCGCACTTTGTCCTTGGCGATGCCGGCTTCGGTGCGGTAGACGAAACCGGCCTCGACCTCGCCGCGCGACACGTAGTCCAGCACCTGGCGCACGTTGTCGGCAAACACCAGCTTGGGTTGCAGCTCACCCCACAGCTGCGCGCTCTCCAGCGCCTGCTGCGTGTAGCGGCCCACCGGCACCGAAGCCACCTTGCCGACGGCAATGCGCTTGACGGCCGGCAGCGCCAGCTCGCGCAGGTTCTTGATCGCGCCGTCCGGCGGCGTGACCAGCACCAGCTCGTTGGCCGCGAAGTCACGGCGCGTGTCGGCGAGGAACAGCTTCTGCTCGACGCCGCGGTTCATCGTGGCCTGGTCGGCGCTGGCAAACACGTCCACCGGCGCGCCCTGCGCGATCTGCTGCAGCAGCACGCCCGACGCGGCGAAGTTGAAGCGCACCGTGGTGCCGGGCCGGCCGGTTTCGAACTTCGCGCCGATCTCCTTGAACGCATCGGTCAAGCTGGCGGCGGCCGAGACGGTCAGCTGCTGGGCCGACGCCAGCAAGGGCAAGGCGAGGGACAGGGCGGCGAGAAGGCGTTTCATGGCGAAGGCGAGCGTTGGAGGAAGCGGTTGGACAGCACGAGGATGGCAACCGACACGGCCGACACGAACAGCGCCAGCATCAGCGCCAGGTCGTCGCGCCCGGCCTGCACGGCGTCGTAGATGGCCATGGATGCCGTCTGCGTCTGGCCCGGGATGGAGCCGGCCACCATCAGCGACGCGCCGAACTCGCCCATCGCGCGGGCGAAGGCCAGCAGCGTGCCGGCCAGGATGCCGGGCCAGGCCAGCGGCAGCGTCACGCGCACGAAGCTGCTCCAGCGCGACTGGCGCAGCGTGCGCGCGGCGGCCTCCAGGTTGCGGTCCACCTGCGCGAAGGCGCTGCTGGCGCCCTTGAGCACCAGCGGCAGCGCCACCAGCGCCGACGCGATGACCGCGCCGTGCCAGTTGAAGATGACCGTGTAGTCGAAGTGCTCGCGCAGCCAGCCACCCAGGGCGCTGCGCCGGCCCATCAGTACCAGCAGGCCGTAGCCCAGCACGGTGGGCGGCAGCACGAGCGGCAGCATGCAGATGGCCTCCAGCACGCCGCGGCCCGGCAGCCGGGTGCGTGCAAACACCCAGCCCAGCGCGACGCCCAGCACCAGCGCCAGCGCGGTGGCGACGACGGCCACGCGCAGCGTCAGCGCCAGCGGTGCGGCGTCGAACTGGGTCCAAAGGTCGGGGGACATGGGTGCGTAATGTAATCAACTACATCACGCAGGGTGGCGCCTCAGCCTTCGGGAACGCGGTGGTGCAGCGGTCGTCCGGCCTCGAAGTCGCTGAGGCTCGCTATGGTGGTGGCCATGATCTGGCCGATGGCTTCGACGGTGAAGAAGGCTTGGTGGCCGGTCACGACGACGTTGGGGAAGGACACCAGCCGCTGGATGACGTCGTCCGTGATGACGGTGGACGACAGGTCCTGGAAGAACAGGCTGGCTTCCTGCTCGTAGACGTCGATGGCCAACCCGCCCAACTGGCCGGTCTTCAGCGCCTGGATGGCCGCCTCGGTGTCCACCAGCCCGCCGCGGCTGGTGTTGACCAGCAGCGCGCCGCGCTTCACGCCGGCCAGCGACTGCGCGTTGACGATGTGGTGCGTGCTCTCGAACAGCGGGCAGTGCAGCGAGATGACGTCGCTCGCCGCCATCAGCTCCGGCACGCCCACGTAGCGGCCGCCCAGCGCCTCGAAGGCCGGGTTGGGTGTCACGTCGTGGCCCAGCAGCGTGCAGCCGAAGCCGTGCAGGATGCGCGCAAAGATCGCGCCGATCTTGCCGGTGCCGATGACGCCGACCGTCTTGCCGTGCAGATCGAACCCCATCAGCCCCTCCAGCTCGAAGTTGCCGTCGCGGGTGCGGGCGCTGGCGCGGGCGATCTTGCGGTTGACGGCCAGCAGCAGGCCCACCGCGAACTCGGCCACCGAGTGCGGCGAGTAGTCGGTCACGCGCACCACCGCGATGCCCAGCTTTTCGGCTGCGGCGGCGTCGATGTGGTTGTAGCCCGTGGAGCGCGTGGCCACGATGCGCGTGCCCTGGGCATGCAGCTGGGCCAGCACGCTGGCGTTCACGCTGTCGTTGACGAATACGCAGACGGCCGCGCAGCCCTCGGCCAGCCGGGCGGTGTCGGCGGTCAGCCGGTCCTGGATGAACACCAGCTGATGGCCGGCCCGCGCGTTGGCCTGGGTCAGCAGCGACTGGTCGTAGCGGCGGGCGCTGAAGACGGCGGTTTTCATGGGGGCATGCTATGCCGCCGGCTCGCTATGCTGGCCGCCTCGCATCATGGACTTGCTGACCGAACTCTTCGCCCGCCACGGCCTCGTCACCGTGGCGCTGGCCGTGCTGCTGGGGCAGATCGGCGCGCCGCTGCCGTCCACGCCGGTGCTGCTGCTGGCGGGCGTGGAGGCCGGCAGCCGGCCTGGGTTCGCGTGGCAGGCCTTCGTCGTCGCGACGCTGTCGGCGCAACTGGCCAACGGGTTGTGGTTCTGGGCCGGCCGGCGTCTGGGGCGGCGCGTGCTGGCGACGCTGTGCCGCATCTCCATCTCGCCGGACAGTTGCGTGCGCCAGAACGAGGCCAGCTTTGCGCGCCGTGGCGTGCTGACGCTGGTCATTGCCAAGTTCGTGCCCGGGCTGTCCATCCTGGCGCCGCCGCTGGCCGGCACGCTGGGCATGCGCACCTGGCACTTCATGGTGTGGAACCTGCTGGGCTCGGCGCTGTGGGCCGGCGCCGCCATCGCCGTAGGCCGCATCTTCCATGCGCAGATCGACGCCGTGCTGCAGGCCTTGGCCCAACTGGGCAGTGCAGCGGTGGTGCTGGCCGGCGCCGCGCTGCTGGCCTACCTGGCCTGGCGGCTGTGGCGGCGTGCGCAGTTCAACCGCGAGCTGAAGCGCTTCGAGCGCCTGGGGCCGGTTGAAGCCATGGCGCTGCTGGACGCGCAGGGTGACATCCTGTTCGTGGACGTGCGGGCGTTCGCGCCCGACATGCCGCTGGGCCACCGCATCCCCGGCGCCCGGCACCTGGATCTGGGCGCACTGCGCGAGGACACGCTGGCCGACTGGCCGCCGTCGGCGGAACTGATCACCTATTGCGCCTGCCCCAACGATGCTTCCGCCGCTCGCGCGGCGCTGTGGTTGCGGCAGCAGGGGCGCAGCGTGCGCGTGTTGCGCGGCGGCATCGACGCCTGGAAGCAGGCAGGATTGCACGTCGAGACGCTCTGACCGTGGCGGCCGGCGTTGCGCCGGTATGGGTATTAACCCTAAACTAGGGTTTACCCGAAAACAGGGGCCCACGAAGCTCCGCCACTCCCACATCATGAGCCTGATCCAGAACCTCCTGCAGTCCCTGCGCGGCGCGCTGACCATCCAGACTTCCCAGGAAAACGAAGAGCAATTCCTGGCCAACGCCGTCGATCACGCGGACCTCGAGCGCCGTATTGCCGTCCAGTCGCGCGCCTACCAGTCCATGGCGCCCATGAACATCGGCCGCTGACCGGCCGGCCTCATCCGAGGCGGTACAGGCCCACGTCGATGCGGCCGTCCAGGAAGCCAGCCTCGCAGTAGCTGAGGTAGTAGGTCCACAGCCGCTTGAAGGCCTCGTCAAACCCCTGCGCCTCGATGGCTGGCCATTCCGCCAGGAAGCGGCGCCGCCATTCGGCCAGCGTCAACGCATAGCCCCGGCCGAAGCGGGCCTCGGTGCTGAACGAGAGCCCGGCCCGCTGTGCCTCGCGCGCCATGCGCTCGGGCGTGGGCAGCATGCCGCCGGGGAAGATGCAGCGCTGGATGAAGTCAGGGTTGTCGCGGTAATGCTGGAAGTGGGCCTCGTCGATGGTGATGGCCTGCAGCACCGCCACGCCGCCGGGCGCCAGCCGCTCGCGCAGAGCCGCGAAGTAGGTGGGCCAGTAGGCCTCGCCCACGGCCTCGATCATCTCGATGGAGACGATGCGGTCGAAGCGCCCCTCCACGTCGCGGTAGTCCTGCAGCCGCAGGTCCACGCGGTCGGCCACGCCCCATTGCGCGGCGCGCTCGCGGGCGAAGGCCAGTTGTTCGGTGGACAGCGTCACGCCCACCACCTCCACGCCGCAGCGCTGCGCCAGCGTTGCCGCCAGCGTGCCCCAGCCGCAGCCGATCTCCAGCACGCGCATGCCGGGCCGCAGGTCCAGCAGCTGCGCGATGCGGTCCAGGCGCTGCGCCTGCGCGGCTTCCAGCGTGTCGCCTTCGTTCTCGAACAGCGCGCTGGAGTACAGCATCGTGTGGTCCAGCCAGCGCGCGTAGAAGGCATTGCCCAGGTCGTAGTGGAAGGCGATGTTGTGCCGGCTGCCGCGCCGCGTGTTCGCGCGGGCGCGATGGAACAGCTGCGCCAGCCAGCGCGCCGGGCCGCGCGCGTCGGTCACGCCGCCCAGCGCGGCCTCGTTGGCCAGGCCCAGCGACAGCAGCGCGGTCAGATCGGGGCTGCTCCAGTTGCCGTCGCGGTGCGAGAACGCCAGGCCCAGGTCGCCCTCCAGCAGCAGCCGCAGCAGCGCGCGCCAGCGGTGCAGTTGCAGTTGGGCCTGCGGGCCGGGCAGGGCGCCGGTGGCCCGCACCTGGCGGCCGTCGGGCAGCGTCAGTAAGAGTTCACCGGCGCGGATGCGCGACAGCAGGGTACGCAGCGGCGCATGGCGGGCGGCGAGCCGGTCGCCGGTCAGCGTGGCAGCGGGTAGAAGGTCGGGCGCGAGGGTGGTGGTCATGTCGGGTCGCCGCGGCGGATGACGGTCATGGGGTGGGCCGGTGCGGCCGGGCGGTCGTGCAGGCGCGCGCCCTTGATCCACAGGCGCAGCGCCTCCCAGTGGATGCCGGCGATGACCTTCAGCGTCAGCAGCGGGTGGGTGACGAAGGCGCGCAGCAGCTGGGCGTCGGTCAGCGGGCGGCGTTCGGCATCGAAGCGCGCGTTCAGCAGCGCGTCGCTGGCGTCGTCGTGCACGCTGATGCCCACGCCCAGGCGCTCGCCCGGCGGCGTGATGCGAAAACGGTAGTGCATGGCCATGCCCAGGAAGGGCGACACGTAGAGCTGCTTGTCGCAGCGCTGAGCGATGACGCCATCAGCGCTGTCGGCCGCCTCGTCCACCTCGATGAGGTAGCTGTGCCGCTCGCCGAAGGTGTTGTTGACTTCGTAGACGATGGCCTGCAGCCGGCCGTCCGGTGCATGGCAGAACCACAGGCTCAGCGGGTTGAATGCATAGCCCAGCACGCGGGGCATGGCCAGCAGCCGGATGGCGCCACCGGTGGGTAGGCCGGCCTCGCGCAGCCGCGCATCGACGTGGGCGCGCAGCCCGGCCACCGTTGCCGCGCTGCCGTCGCCATGGTCGGCGGGGCGGAAGCTGAACAGGTTGAAGCGGCCGATGGAGAACCAGCGCAGCCGCAGGCTCTCGATCTCGTCCAGGTCCAGCAGCAGCGAGAACACGCGGTAGCGCAGCCGGTGGCGCAGTGGCCGCAGCCGCTGGTGCATCACGGGGCCGGCGTACAGCGCGGAGTTCATGCAGCCACCGCAGGAGGCAGATGGATGCGCGCCGACTCGCCCGCCACCGTCCACGGCCGGCGGACGCCGCCCAGCGCCTCGGCGACGGCCAGGCCGGCCTGCAGGCCGTCCTCGTGGAAGCCCGAGCCGAAGTGGGCGCCGCAGAACCAGGTGTTCTGCTGGCCTTGCAGCGACCACAGCCGGCGTTGTGCGGCGATGGCCGAGGCATCGAAGCGGGGGTGCTCGTAGACCTCGGTGCGTATCAGGTATTCCGGCCGTGGCGGCTGGGCCGGGTTCAGCGTGACGAACAGCGGCTCCGCGTCGTTGCCCTGCGGCAGGTGCGGCTGCAGCCGGTTCATCCAGTAGGTGACGCTGGGCAGCACGTCGCCCTGGCGCCTGGCCAGATAGTTCCAGCTGGACCAGGCCGCGCGGCGGCGCGGCATCAGCGCCGGGTCGCGGTGCAGCACGGCGTGGTTGCGCGTGTAGCCGAAAGCGCCCAGCAGCCAGCGTTCGGCATCGCTGGGTTCGGCCAGCAGGCGCAGCGCCTGGTCGGCATGCGTCGCCAGCACGACATGGTCGAAGGCCTCGCTCCAGTCGCCGTGACCCACGCGCAGCCGCACGCCATCGGCGCCGCGCAGCACGGCGGTCACAGGATGCTCGCGGTGGATGCGATCGGCGAAGCCCTGCGTCAGCCGCTGAACGTACTCGCGACTGCCGCCGGTCACCGTGCGCCACACGGGCCGGCCGCTGACGCGCAGCAGGCCGTGGTTCTCGCAGAAGCGCACGAAGGCGGCCACCGGGTAGTCGCCGATGCGCTGGGCGCTGCACGACCAGATGGCCGCGCCCATGGGGTAGAGGTGGTCGTCGCGGAAGGCGCGGCCGTAGCCGCGGGCGTCCAGGTAGGCGTCCAGCGACTGGTCGCCGCTGGCGGCCGCGTCTCCGGGCGCCTCGCGGTAGAAGCGCAGCAGCTCGCGCAACATGGCCCAGAAGCGCGGCCGCAGCAGGTTGCTGCGCTGCGCGAACAAGCCGTTCAGGTCGGTGCCGGCGTACTCCAGCGCGCCGCCGTCCAGGCTGACGGCGAACGACATGTCGGACGGCCGCGTGGCCACGTCCAGGTGCTTGAACAGCGCCGTCAGGTTGGGATAGGCGGGCTCGTTGTAGACGATGAAGCCCGTGTCCACCGGCACCGTGGTAGCCATGCCATGGGACACGCAGGGCGCCATCACCGTGTGGCTGTGGCCGCCGATGCGGGCGTCGGCCTCGAACACGGTCACCTCATGCCGCTGCGACAGCAGCCAGGCGCAGGACAGGCCCGAAATGCCGCTGCCCACGACGGCGACGCGCAGCCGGCGGTCGGCACCTTCGAGGGGTGGCTGGCTGTCTCGGGCGGCGGACTGTGGCATGGTCATTCCTGGCGGTTTGCGGTTTGTACGCGGCCGGGCCGACTTTGGATCGCTTCGGGGCGATGATCCATGCGGCTGCTGTTTGCGTAGAAGGGTGCATGGGCTTCCCCCGACCTTCTTCTGTGCACAACGATGCGGCCATCCTGCCCGTGGGAGCCCACTTGTCCGTTGTTCCGCTGAACCCCGACCGCGCCGCCGCGCCGCCTGACCCCGACTGGGCGTCGGATCTGCTGCGCGTCGCCGAAAGCCAGGACCGGGCCGCCTTCGGCCGGTTGTTCCTGCATTTCGCGCCGCGGCTCAAGAGCTGGCTGATGCGCACCGGCAGCACCGACGAGCAGGCCGAGGAGCTGGCCCAGGAGGCGCTCGTGACCGTGTGGCGCAAGGCCGCGCTGTTCAACCCCGCGCAGGCGGCCGTGTCGACCTGGATCTTCACGATCGCCCGCAACCTGCGCGTGGACGCCGCGCGGCGGCGCCAGCTGGACGGCGCGGGCGACGAGTGTTTCGAGTTCGACCTGCTGGCTGCCGAGCAGCCTGGCAGCGGCGAGCAACTGGACGCGACGCGGCTGGCCGCGCGCGTGCGCGAGGCGCTGCACCAGCTGCCGCCCGAGCAGGCGCAGGTGCTGCGCCTGTCTTATTACGACGATGAACCGCATGCGCGCATCGCGGCCGAGCTGGGCATCCCGCTGGGCACCGTGAAGTCGCGCATGCGCCTGGCCGTGCAGCATCTACGCCGGCTGCTGGACCTGTGAACCTTGACTGAAGTACCGACCATGGAGCCGCTGGACATCCGCCACCATCCCGCCGACGACCTGCTGCTGGACCATGCCAGCGGCGCGCTGTCGGCCGGCATGCGCGCCGTGGTGGCGACTCATCTCGAACTGTGCCCGGCCTGCCAGGCCCAGGTGGCCGCGCTGCGCGCGGTGGGCGGCACGCTGCTGGACGACGAGCCCGCCGCGGACATGCGCGACGACGCGCTGGCCCGGGTGCTGGCCCGCATCGATTCGCCAGCCGATCCGGCCGCACCGCGCAAGGCCAACCCGCCGCCGCCGCTGCCGGCCGGCGCCGTGTGGCCGCGCGCGCTGCGCGACGCCAGCGCCACCCGCTGGCGCTGGCTGGGCCCCGGCATGCGCTGGAGCCGCGTGACGCTGCCCGACGCGCCCGAGGCCAACGTGTTCCTGCTGCGCATTGGCCCCGGCAAGTACCTGCCGCCACACACGCACACTGGTACCGAGCTGACGCAGATCATCTACGGCCGCTTCCACGACGGCCGGGCGCTGTTCGGTCCCGGCGACTTCGACCTCGCCGACGGCGCCGTGCATCACCAGCCGGTGGTACAGGACGGCAGCGAGTGCATCTGCGTGGCGGCCGTGGACGGCAAGCTCGCGTTCGACGGTCTGATTGCGCGCTGGTTCGGCTCGCTGGTCGCCATGTAGACCGAAGGGCCGCTCAGACGGCCGGGGCGGCATTGAGAGCCAGGAGGCCCTTGATAATCAAGAGGCCCCGCTGGTTCGAGACGCCCATCTTTCATCATGGATAAATTCTTGCTGCAACAGCAGGTGCTGGAACGGCTCGCCGAAGACCTGCTTCAAGCCGAACAGGGCGCGCGGACGGCGCATGAAACGGCGACTCACGAAGAGAACATCGCCGAGAACAAATACGACACCTTGGGCCTCGAGGCCTCCTACCTCGCCACCGGCCAGGCGCGCCGCGCCGAAGCCATCCGCCAGGCGATCGCCAATTGGCGCCAGTTCCGCCCACGCGCCTACGACGCCAGCCAAGGCATACAGATCGGCGCATTGGTCTGCCTGGTTGATGCCGATGACAGGCAGCAACAGCTCTTTCTCGGCCCGGATGGGGGCAGCATGAAGTTGGTGAGCGGCGCTCAGACCGTCCAGGTCATCAGCAGCGAAGCGCCGTTGTGCAGGGCCATGCTGGGCAAATGCGAGGGTGATGAGGTGACATTGCAGGTCGCGCCAGGCAGGCAGCAATTTGAGGTGCTGTGGGTTGACTGAGCTGACACCGAGCGCGCTGCACCCGCCCCAGAGACCACCGCTGCCGCTGCTTTACACCTTTCGGCGCTGCCCGTACGCGATGCGCGCACGGATGGCGCTGCTGCAAGCGGGTCGGGACTTCGAGGCGGTGGAGGTCAGCTTGCGTGACAAGCCGGCCAGCTTGCTGGCCTTGTCGCCCAAGGCCACGGTGCCCGTGCTGCAGTTGCCCGATGGCCGCGTGATCGACGAGAGCTGGGACATCATGCGCTGGGCATTGGCGGCGCCCGACGCGCAGGGCTGGTGGGCGCGGGCACAGTCGCCCGCGAATCTCGATCTGCTGCAGCGCAATGACGGCGACTTCAAACATCACCTGGACCGCTGGAAGTACCCCCAGCGCTACGCGGGTGAGACCCTCACGCCGGACGCCCACCGCAACAGCGCAGTGGAGGTGTTCCTGCGGCCGCTGGAGGCGCGACTGCACAGAGCGCCCTTCCTGGGCGGCGCCACCCCTTGCGCCACGGATCTGGCGGTGAATCCCTTCGTCCGCCAATTCGCCTCGGTGGATCCGGGATGGTTTTCAATGCTGAACCTGCCCTCGGTGCAGGCGTGGCTGAAAGGCTGGCTCGCCAACCCGCTGTTCGCCGCTTGCATGGTCAAGTTGCCTGCGGAAGGTGCGAGTCGCTTTCCTCCGCTCTGACGCTGGCTTGGTTGTCGATAACCTGAAGCCGATATTGCCCGGCGACCGGCGGCTCTGCAGCGGGACCGGTCCTTCGAATTGATGAACTCGACGTCGAAAAGCGGTCGCTCAACGTGCAAGCTCACGCGCGACTTCCCCCGGCATAGCGAAGCAGCTCCTCGTCGGATGACAACGACGGCAAGGTCGCGGCGCATTTGGTTTGGGCCGCCGAGGTCGAGTCGTTCAGTACGCGGCATCGGTCCCTGATTTCCTGCTCGGCGGCAGCGATTGGGCACGCCTTACGAGCAACGCTCAGCCATCGGCGCCCTGCCGCTAGTGCTTCCTCGTGAGAGTCACAGTAGTCGGTCATGCCGAAGTGCGCTGTGAAGACTTCCAGCCAATTGTTGGGCGTGTACGGATAGCGCGTGGCGGGGACAACGTCGAGGAATGCAGCTCTGCAACGCTCCGCATCCTCAGCGATGCCCTGCCGAGGTTGGTGCGCACGATATGCGGCAGCTACCGCTACTTGGACCGCTTTGGTCCAGCGGGCGATTTCACCTGTGTAGGTTCCGCCCCAGAGGGCGTGCACACCGCCAGCTCGCTCGAATGCGTCCTTCGCCGCGAGAACCTGATGGGCACCACCAAGTTCGGCCTCCAATGCTTGCTGGGCGGCTTCCAAGGCCCGCGGCGGCACGAGGGGTCCGTATGGGCTGATCGCGAAGTAGAGAGCGAACTGCTGGCTGCTCACAGGCTTCTCCCGATCTTGCTGGCCAATCGGCAACGGTCATTCGCTCGCCAGCGATTGCCCGAAGCTCAGCCTGCGTGCTTGGATGCTGGACATGAGCCTGATGGCATCCTTGGCGGGGGGCAGGCCGAACGCACGGCCGTATTCCCGGCTGAACTGCGTCGGGCTCTCGTATCCCACCTCGTACGCAACGGAGGTGACGTTTTGCCCCGCTGTCACCAAGAGCTTGCGAGCCTGCAGCAGGCGCAGCTGCTTCTGGTACTGCAAAGGGCTCAGCGACGTGACCGCCTTGAAGTGCCTGTGGAAGGCTGACGCGCTCATCGCCGCCTCTTCAGCCAGTTTCTCAACCGCCAGCGGCTGCGCAAACTCGCGGCGGATGCGCTGAATGACCTTGTTGACGCGGGCAAGCGCTGAGTCCGGCGTCGCGATGTCGCACAGCATCCAGCCCATGGGCCCCTGCAACACCCGGTAGAGGATTTCGCGTTCGAAGGCTGGCGCCAGAGCGGGAATGTCGGCGGGTCTGTCCATCAGTCGCAGCATGCGCACCCAGGCGTCCAGCAACTCAGGGGTCACGGGCGCGACGGAAAAGCCTTGTTCGGCTGCAGCAGGCGCTGGTTCGGGCAGCGTTGACAAGAAATCCGCCAAGACGGCCGCATTCAGCGTCAACGCGACCGCCAGATAGGGCGAGCCATCTGCGGCCGGCCTCACGACGCCCGCTGCAGGCAAGTCGACCGACATGACGAAGTAGGTGGCAGGGTCGTAGTCCAACGCCTGCTCGCCGACCGTCAGTGTCTTTCCTCCCTGCAGGATGAGATTGACCATCGGGTCATAAACAGCGGCCAGCTCGTGCTCCGGGATGCTGCCCTGGACCATGAACACGCGCGGAATACCGGTCTGAGTAGGGCGGTTCTCGGCGCGACTGGCCAAGGCCCGCAGTTCATCGAGTTGCTGCTGCATGACGCCATTGGAAACCGTTCCAACGGTTCAAGCAGTACGTAAATGCCACAGACAGGAATAGGCAGGAATCGAGCAGGAACCGTTGCGACCAGAAAAGGGCGCGTCCCTATCGTTCAGTCACCCCAACCACTGAGCTTTAGGAGCCTGAAATGAGCAACAGCAAAGTCATCGTCATCACTGGCGGCAGCCGCGGTATCGGCGCCAAGACGGCCTTGGAAATGGCCCGCCGCGGCTTCGGCGTCATCCTCACTTACAACGCCAACCCCGATACCGCTCATGCCGTGGTGCACGACATCGAGAAGCGCGGAGGCAGGGCCGTCGCGCTGCGGCTGGACGTCGCCGATACGTCCAGCTTCGCCGCCTTCCGCGCCGAAGTCGAGCAGGCGCTGGCCACCACTTGGAACACCACGAACCTGGCTGGCCTGGTCAACAACGCAGGGTACGGCTTGTTCCAGCCCATCGCTGCCGTCACCGAGGCTCAGTTCGATGGCCTCTTCAACGTCCACCTCAAGGGCCCCTTCTTCCTGACGCAGACGCTGCTGCCGCTGCTGCGCAAGGGTTCGGGCATCGTGAACGTGACCAGCGCTACCACCCGCGTTGCCACCGCCGGCGTGGCGCCCTATGCCTCGTTCAAGGGTGGTCTGCAGGTGCTCACGCGCTACATGGCCAAGGAGTTTGGCGAGCAGGGTATCCGCGTCAACTCTGTGTCGCCCGGCCCCATCCGCACCGAGCTGGGCGGCGGCCTCAACGACGAGTTCGAAGCGCTGCTGTCGTCCCAGACGGCCCTGGGCCGCGTTGGCGAGCCGGAGGAAGTCGCCCGCGCAATCGCGTCGCTGCTGACCGAGGACAGCGGCTGGATCAACGCTCAGGACATCGAGGTGTCCGGCGGCTACGTGATCTGACCACCGGTGGGAGCGCACGCCATGTTTCTGAATCCATCCAACACTTTGCCGCTCAAGCTCATCGCAGGCGCGCTGCTGGCACTGGCTGTGACTGCGCTGGAAGCCTGGCTGCGCGTCCCCATCGGGCCGCTGCTCGACGGCTATCTGCAAGACGCCGCTTCGCGCGTCACCGGCCTGCTGCGCCGCCTTCCTACTCGCACGTTCATCCCGGAGGCCCTGTGCTAGACCATGTGTTCTTGTCGGTGAGTGATACCGACCGCGCCATTCACTTCTACACCCATGCGCTCAAGCCGCTGGGCATCGTCAACCGGCTTGACTACGACCGGCGCGACGGCCCGCCAGGCCACCCCGACCTCAAGGGCTTCGGCGCCAACGGACGGATGTTCTTCTGGCTACGCCGAGGTGAGGTGGACGCACGCGCGGCCCACGTCGGTTTCGTGGCCGGCAGCCGGGCTGCAGTCGATGCGGCCTACGCAGCAGCGATGGCCGCCGGCGCTACCGACAACGGAGCTCCGGGCGCTCGCCTGCACTACGACCCTCGCTACTACGCCGCCAACGTTCTGGATCCCGACGGGTACAGCCTCGAGTTTGTCTACAAGCCCTGGCAGCACGCCAGCGTCTCCGAAGAGAACCATCATGAGTGAAGCCATGGAGATAACGACCTTCCAGTTGGTGAAAGGCAAGACGATCAAGGACTTCATCGCCGCGAACGTTGACGTCGATGCGTGGCTCCAGAAGCAGCCTGGCTTCATCTTGCGGCGCATCTGCGAAGGCCGGGACGGCTGGGTCATCGACATGCTGCTGTGGAAGTCTGCCCGCGACGGGCAGCGTGCGGCCGCCGGAATCATGACCGAGCTGTCAGGCTCGCCTGTTCACGCTGCCATCGACCAGTCCACCGTGGACTGGACCATCCAGACGTGCCGGCATCGCCTGGGCTGATCTGCGTTCTATCCGAGACTAAGGAAACTGCAATGGCTGCTCTGGATCACATCGAGTTCGCGGTCAGGGACTCAAGCGTCTCCCTGGCCTTCTACAAGGCGGCGTTGAGACCGCTCGACATGACCGTCGTCGTGGCCCTGGGACCAACCGAAGCCAGAACTGGCTCCCGCTATGGCCTTGGCGCCGATGGCTGCCCGCGCCTCTGGATTCATGATGGAAAGGAAGGCGGCGTCGGCATGCACGTTGCGTTCTCGGCGGTGAAGAGAGCGCAGGTGGACGCGTTCTGGAAAGCTGCCGTCGCTACTGGCGGCGTGGATAACGGCGCGCCAGGTGTGCGGACGCGGTATCACGACCACTACTACGCCGCCTATGTGCTCGACCCGGATGGCAACAACATCGAAGTAGTCTGCCAAATGCCAGCATAGGCCTAGTCAGTGCGACTCCGGTGGTCAGCCAAAGCTGAAACGTCGCAAAGCGGCCGTTTGCCAACTTCAGCCTTCAGCCTAAAGCCGGCACGCTCATCAGCCCTCCCGAGACCAGGGCAGGAACTTCAATGTCACCGCCGCAGCGGCCCCGCTGGACACGCCGCTGACGGTGCCGCCCCAGGCCAGGTCGATCAGCGTCAGCGACCACGGCCAGCCTTGCAGCGTGGCCTGGTTGGTGAAGTCGTAGGCGCCGTAGGCCATCAGGCCCAGCAGCGCGCCGCGGCCCAGCGCCGCGAGCGGGCGGCCCGAGGCCAGCGCCGGCTGCACGGCGAAGTACACCAGCCCGGCGAAGTAGAAGACGTAGAACAGCGTGGCGGCCGTCCAGTCCACCGTGGGCGCCATCAGGTGGCCGATGGCGGGGCGGTAGAGCGTGGCGGTGGCGGTGCTGAGCCAGAGCGCGTCCATTGCGAGGAACACCAGCGCGGTCACGGCGTAGGCCAGCGGCCACTGCCAGCGGGGTGAGGTGGTGGTCATGCAGGCTCCAGGTCAGTTCAGTCGGTAGGTCAGCAGCCGGTCGCCCTTGACGCGGGCGTCCAGGCCAATCCAGGCACCGTCAGTTTTACGTAGCCACAGCGTGAGGTTCTGCTTGCCGGTGGTGCTGGTGGCGGTCAGCCGCCAGCGCGTGGCCGGCACCTCGCGGCCATTCACGGCCAGCGCGGCGTCTGGCATGCGTTCGAAGCGGGCGTCTTCGACCAGGCCGGTCTGCGGGTTCAGCAGCCGGGTCTGCGTGTGCAGCTGCGGGTGCCAGTAGGCGAAGCCCATCAGGCAGCCGTCGCCTGGCTCGCGCTTCACGTCGGCCTTGACCGGCTTGCCGTCGTCGTCGGTGCTGGACTTCAGCTGGGCCAGGCAGTCGCCCTGCCAGCGTTCGTGCGCCTCGTGGCGGTAGCGGAACAGCGTCAGGCCCAGCAGCTTCACGTCGAACCGTGCTTGGCTGTGCACCTCGCGCGTGGCTTCGGCGCCGCTGACGACGAAGCGGTGCGAACCTATGGGCTTGCCGTCCAGCGCGACAGCGAAGTCCCAGGTCTGCGCCTGCACGGCGCCGCAGGCCGCCAGCAGCAGAACGATCAGGCGCGACGCGGCGGCCATGGGATGAAGGCGCTGGTGCGCGCGATGTAGTCGGCGTAGGCGGGGCGGCGTTCGGCGATGTCCTGCTCCAGCAGCGCCACGCCGGACACGCGCAGCAGCAGCACCGTCATCAGCAACGGCGACACCAGGCACCAGGCATTCGCCCAGCCGCCGCCGGCCAGGCCCATCAGGCCCAGGCCCCACCAGACGCAGGCCTCGCCGAAGTAGTTGGGGTGGCGGGAGTAGCGCCACAGGCCGCGGTCCATCACGCGACCCTGGTTGGCGGCATCGCGCTTGAAGCGAGCCAGCTGCGCATCGGCGATGGCCTCGGTCAGCAGGCCGGCCAGCGCCAGCGCGGCGCCCAGACTGTCCCACAGGCTCCACGGCGGGCCGCCGGCCGCCGCCAGCACGGGCCAGCTGACCGTCCAGCCCAGCACCGCCTGCAGGCCGAACACCAGCCACAGGCTCTTCAGCTCGAAGTTGGGCTGGTTGCGCGCGCGTATGGCTTGGTAGCGGCGGTCCTCGCCGTGTCCCCAGTTGCGCCGGCTCACATAGAAGGTGAGCCGCAGCGCCCAGGCCAGCAGCAGCGTCAACATGACCATGAGGCGCGCGTCGGCGCCGAGCATCAGCACGTACAGCGCGGCTGGCACGGCGATGAAGCTGGCCCAGACGCGGTCGGCCAGGCTGGCATCGCGCAGCGGCACGCTGACGGCCCAGGTGGGCACGGCGATGGCGACGGCCAGCGCGAGGCCCCAGGTGGCGGCTTGAAACGTGTACATCGCGGGTCAGCGCGGCGCGAACAGGTAGTGGCTGACCCACCATTGCTGGCCGCGGTCGTAGGCGAACAGCTCTTCCACCGACAGCAGGAACAGCCGCCAGCGCTGCCACCACATGGGCGCCTGTGCCTTGCCGTACACCGCCTCGAACATCGGCATCAGCTCGGCGCGGCGCGCGTCCAGCCGCTGCAGCCACGCGGCGGCGGTGCGGGCGTAGTGGCGGCCGTCCCAGCGCCAGCGCTGCTGCAGGGCCAGCGAGTCCTGGCACAGCAGCGCGAGGTCGTCGCTGGGCATCATGCCGCCGGAGAAGAAGTGGCGGCTCATCCAGTCGCTGGCGTCACGCACCTCAAAGGCATAGGGCGCCTCGCGGTGGGCAAACACATGCATGAAGAACAGGCCGCCGGGCGCCAGCCAGCCGGCCACGCGCTCGAAGGCCTGCGGCCAGTTGCGCAGGTGCTCGAACATCTCCACCGACACGACGCGGTCGAAGCGCAGCGCGGTGTCGAAGGCGTTGAAGTCGCAGGTCTGCACCTGCAGGTTGCGCAGCCCGCGCGTGGCGGCCTGGGCCTCGATGTACTCGCGCTGGGACGCCGAGTTGGAGATGGCTAGGATCTGCGAGTTCGGGAAGTGCGTGGCCATCCACAGGCTCAGCGAGCCCCAGCCGCAGCCCAGCTCCAGGATACGCTGGCCGTCCGCCAGTCGGGCGCGGGAGGCGGTCTCGGCCAGCGCGGCTTCCTCGGCCTGTTCCAGCGTGTTCACGCCTTCGGGCCACCAGCAACTGCTGTACTTGCGCTGCGGCCCCAGCATCGCGCCGAACAGCTCGGGCGGCAGTTCGTAGTGCTGCTCGTTGGCCTTCTCGGGCAGCAGCGCCAGCGGCGCGGCTCGCAACGAGGCCAGGAAGCGCTGGGTCAGTTCGGCGGCGGTTTCGCCATCGCCGTGGCGCAGCTCCTGCAGGCGCTGGCGTAGCAGGTGGCGTATGCCCAGCCGCAGCGCGACATCGGGGAGCAGGCCGGCTTCGGCGAGCCGGAGGGCGGTGGAGCTGTCATCGCTGGCCATGGGGTGTGCGCGTTGAGCCTGGGTGGCCCTGTTACGCAGATCGGCCGCGCTTGGATCAGCGCAGAACGAAGAAGGCCCGATGCGTTGGCATCGGGCCTATGTCGGTCTGCCTGTAGAGCAACTTCTTCAATTGCCACTCGGCTCGCGACAGAACAAATCTAGGCGCGCCGGCGCAGGGCCGCCAGGTAATGCAGGCCGCGGCGACGAGTAGGCAGGGGCCTACAACGCGCTGTTGCCAGCCGCGGCGGCGGGCGCTTGGGTGTCAGGGGCGGGGATGGACGCTGTCGCGCCGGGCCAGGTCCGGGAAGAGCCTGAACCACAGTGCCACCACGGCCAGCACGCCAAAGCCGCCCAGCAGCACCGAACCTACCGGGCCCAGCAGCGCGGCGGTGGCGCCCGATTCGAACTCGCCCAGCTGATTGCTGGCGCCGATGAACACCGAGTTCACGGCGCCGACGCGGCCGCGCATCTCGTCGGGCGTTTCCAGCTGCACCAGCGACTGGCGGATGACCACGCTGACCATGTCGGCCGCACCACTGATGGCCAGAACGGCGAAGGCGACCCAGAACGAGGTGGTCAGAGCAAAGCCGATCATTGCCAGACCGAACACGCCCACGGCGCCCAGCAGCCAGCGGCCGGCGCGGCGTGCGATGGGGTGACGTGCCAGCCACAGGCCCACCACCAGCGCGCCCGCGGCCGGCGCCGCGCGCAGCAGGCCCAGGCCCTCGGGGCCGGTGTGCAGGATGTCTTTCGCGAAGATGGGCAGCAGCGCGGTGGCACCGCCCAGCAGCACGGCGAACAGGTCCAGCGAGATGGCCCCCAGCACGACCGGCCGCTGCCAGATGAAGCGCAGGCCGGCGGTCACTTCCGTCCACCCCGGCGCGGCCCGGCGGGCGGCGACGGCGCGCGGCGCAATGCCCAGCACCGCGACGATGGATGCCGCCAGCATCAGCAGCGACACCGTGTAGACGCCGGCCGCGCCCCAATGCGCCGCATCGGCCGCCGTGGGCGCGGCGGTGTGGCCCAGCTGCCGGCTCAGCCACGGCCCCAGCGCGTACAGCGCGCCGCCCAGCGCAGGTCCGCCGATGATGGCCGTCTGCATCGTCGAGCTGGCCGCGGCGACCGCTCGCGGCAGCAGCACGGCCGGTACCAGGCTGGGCATCAGCGCCTGCTGCGCCGGCATCTGCAGCGCACGCGCCATGCCCAGCAGCACCGACAGCGACAGAATCAGCCCCGACCCCACCCACGCGCCCGCGCTGCCCAGTGCCAGCACGGCGGCCACCACGCTTTGCAGCGTGAGGCTGGCGGCCAGCAGCAGGCGGCGGTCGCGTTGGTCCACCAGGTGGCCGGCGGGCAGCGTCAGCAGCAGCGCGGGCAGGAACTGCGCGAGACCCACCAGGCCCAGGTCCCAGGCGCTGCCGGTCAGGTCGTACATCTGCCAGCCCAGCGCCACCATCAGCATCTGGTTGGCCGCCCCACCGCTCACACGGGCGGCCAGCAGGCGCAGGTAGTCGCGTTGCTCGCGCAGCTTCGGCGTGGCTGCTACCAAGGGTTCCGGCGTGCTCATCGCGGCGCAGTCTAAGGCGCTGCTGGTTGGTGAACCGGGGGGAGCGGTCCGCCAGGAACTACATTGGCAGCCATTCAAGAAACCGTGAAGCGTCGCCCGTCTTTCGAAGGATGAACTCCGCGAAGCCGCTGGCGTTCCGGTTCTTCATGTCAAACGTCAGCCGGAGACTCTCCTCATGGGACTTCTGACCTTCTGCATCAATGTCACCCTGGACGGCTGTGTCGACCACGAGGAAGGCATTGCCGACGACGAGACGCATGCCTTCTTCACCCGGCTGATGGACGAGGCCGGGGCGATGCTGTGGGGGCGCGTGACCTATGAAATGATGGAGGGCTACTGGCCCCTGGTGGCGCGCGGCGAGGTGGACGCGCCGGCTACCCAGCGCGAGTGGGCGGTCAAGCTGCAGGCCAAACCCAAGTACGTGGCGTCCACGACGCGGCAGGACTTTCCGTGGGCTCACAGCCATCACCTGGCCGGCGACCTGCGAACGGCGGTGCAGCAGCTGAAGGACGCAACGCCGGCCGGCGTGCTGCTGGGCAGCGGCAAGCTGGCCAACGAGCTGGACAGGCTGGACCTGATCGACGAGTACCGCTTTCTCGTCCACCCGAGGATCGCCGGCCATGGCCCGACGCTGTATCAGGGCGGGCTGCCGGCCACGCGCCGTCTGGCGCTGGTGTCGGCGACGCCGCTGCGCAGCGGCGCAGTCGCCATGCACTACCGGCGCGAATGTGATTAGTCACCTGACCCCGGGGAATCGGCTCTGGATGTGAAGGGTTTGGCGGTCAGATGGCTTTGTAGGCAATCTCCCTACACGCGCTTCCTGAAATGGCGGCGGCCACGTGCCGCCTTGTCCGCCTGTTAGACGGACGGCCCAGCGACGAAGATTTGCTCCGTTAGCACACGGACTCTGATCCACGTGCTCCAGCAACTTCTGTCAGGGAGATTGAAGATGAAAAAGCTGAATGTTCTCGCCGCGCTGCTGCTGCCCGTGCTGGCCCAAGCCGGCACCGCCGGCAACAGCTTCCAGGTCACCGCCACCGTCACCAGCGCCTGCACGGTGTCGGGCACGACGCTGAACTTCGGCTCCGCCATCGACCCCCTGGCCACCGCCACGCCGCTGGACGCGACGTCCACGCTGAGCGTGACCTGCACCAACACCACGCCCTACACCGTGGCGCTGAACGCCGGCGCCAACGCCGGCGGCGCGTCCAACTTCGGCTCCCGCACGATGAAGAGCGGCAGCAACACGCTGGCCTACCAGCTCTACGTCGACGCCGGCCGCTCCTCCGTCTGGGGCGACGGCACCTCCAGCAGCAGCACCTCGGCCGGCACCGGCACGGGCAGCGCCCAGACCCTGACCATCTACGGCCGCCTGCCGTCGTTGGCGGGTGTCGTTCCCGGCGCCTACACCGACACCGTGACCGTCACGGTCAGCTACTGAGCGGAGGCGGACATGCTGCGCATCTTTCAACAGCTGGGTGTGTACTTCCTGCTGACCCTGTGGAGCTATGCGGTGCAGGCCGCCGAGTCGACACCCGTCGACGTTCAGAATTCTTCGGTATCGATCTCCGCCTGCGTGGCCGAGCTGTAACGCGCGCCGCGCACGGTGCGCTGGTTGATCAGCGCATCCAGACGCTGCAGCGTGGTGGCGTTCAGCGCCAGCAGCGGTGCCAGCGCAAGGTCCCGCACATGCTCGGGACGGGACGTGCCCGGGATGGGCACGATGTCGTCGCCCTGATGCAGCAGCCAGGCCAGCGCCAGCGTGGCGGGCGCGCAGCCCAGCGTCAGCGCCTCCTGGCAGAACACGTCCAGCAGACCCAGGTTGGCCGCAAACAGCTCCGGCGAGAAGCGCGGCATTGCGCGGCGGATGTCCTTGGGCTCCAGCGTGTGCACGCTGCGCAGCTTGCCGCCCAGGAAGCCCCGGCCCAGCGGACTGAAGGCCACGAACGCGGTGCCCAGCTCGCGGCAGGCCTGCAGCACGGCGATCTCGGGGTTGCGGGTCCACAGCGAGTATTCGCTCTGCAAGGCGGCGATGGGGTGCACCGCGTGCGCGCGGCGCAGCGTGGCGGCCGACACCTCCGACAGGCCCAGCGCGCGCAGCTTGCCCGCCTGCACCAGCCCGGCCATCGCGCCCACGCTGTCCTCGATGGGCACGGCCGGGTCCAGGCGGTGCAGATAGAGCAGGTCGATGACGTCCGTCTTCAGCCGCTTCAGGCTGGCCTCGACGCTGGCGCGCAGCGTCTCGGGCCGGCCGTCGATGACGCGCTGGCCGTTGACGCCTTGCATGCCGCACTTGCTGGTCAGCACGATGCGCTCGCGGTGCACGGCCAGCACATCGCCCACCAGTTCCTCGTTGCTGCCGAAGCCGTACAGCGCCGCGGTGTCGAACAGCGTGATGCCCTGGTCCAGCGCGCCGAGCAGCACGGCGGCAGCGGTCTGGCGCGACGGCGGCACGCCATAGGCATGGCTGAGGTTCATGCAGCCCAGGCCGACGGCCGAGACCTCGAAGGGGCCGATGCGCCGAGTCTTCATGCCAGTTGCTGTTCCAGCTGGTGCAGCACGCGGTAGCAGGGCAGCACCTGCGCCACGCTGCCGTTGGGCTCGCGGCCCTCGCGGATGGCGGCGAAGAACTCGCGGTCCTGCAGCTCGATGCCGTTCATGGACACGTCCACGGCCGACACGTCGATCTTCTCCTCCTTGCCGTTGACGAGGTCGTCATAGCGGGCGATGTAGGTACCCGTGTCGCCGATGTAGCGGAAGAAGGTGCCCAGCGGGCCGTCGTTGTTGAAGGACAGGCTCAGCGTGCAGATCGCGCCGTTGGCGGCCTTGAGCTGGATGCTCATGTCCATCGCGATGCCCAGCGTCGGGTGGATGGGGCCCTGGATCGCATTCGCCTGCACGACCGGGCTGCCCGCCTGATAGGCGAACAGGTCCACCGTGTGCGCGGCGTGGTGCCACAGCAGGTGGTCGGTCCAGCTGCGCGGCTGGCCCAGCGCGTTCATGTTGGTGCGGCGGAAGAAATAGGTTTGCACATCCATCTGCTGGATGTTGAATTCGCCGGCGGCGATCTTCTGGTGCACCCACTGGTGGCTGGGGTTGAAGCGGCGCGTGTGACCGCACATCGCAACCAGGCCCGACTGTTGTGCCACCTTCACGACTTCTTCGCCGTCGGCCAGCACGTCGCACAGCGGGATCTCCACCTGCACATGCTTGCCGGCCTTCAGGCAGTCCAGCGTCTGGCTGGCGTGCATCTGCGTGGGTGTGCACAGGATGACGGCGTCGACCTCGGGCAGCGCCAGCGCGTCGGCGAGTTCCGTCGTCACATGCTTGATGCCGTACTTGGCGGCGACCTCTTGCGTCTTGTCCAGGTCACGGCTGATCAGCGACACGACTTCGACGCCTTCGATGTTCTTGATGCCGTCCAGATGCTTGATGCCGAAGGCGCCGGCGCCGGCCAAGGCGACGCGGATGGTCTTGCTCATTTCGAGTTCTCCAGGATGAGGTGGCCGACCGCCGTGTTCGACGCAGGCACGTGATAGAAGCGATGCGCGACCTTGGGCGCCGCACCGCCGTTGATGTCGGCCATCGCGCCGCGGGCGATCAGCCACATGACCAGCTCTATGCCTTCGGAGCCGGCCTCGCGCACGTAGTCGTCGTGCGGTGTGCGGGACAGGGCATCCGGGTCGGTGATGAGGCGGTCCAGGAAGCGGTTGTCCCATTCGCGGTTGATGAGGCCGGCGCGCGGGCCCTGCAGCTGGTGGCTCATGCCGCCGGTGCCCCAGATCTGCACGTTCAGGTCGGGCCCGTAGGACTCGACGGCGCGGCGTATCGCCTGGCCCAGCATGAAGCAGCGCCGGCCCGACGGCACCGGGTATTGCACGACATTGACCGCGAACGGGATGACCGTGCAAGGCCACGCGCCTCGCACCGGGTCGGGCTGGCCGCACATCAGCGACAGCGGCACGGTGAGGCCGTGGTCCACGTCCATCTTGTTGACGATGGTGAGGTCGAAGTCGTCCTGGATGACGCTGTGCGCGATGTGCGAGGCGAGGTCGGGGTGGCCGATGACGGTGGGCACCGGGCGCGGGCCCCAGCCTTCGTCGGCCGGCTGGAAGCGCTCGCCGGTGCCGATGGCGAAGGTGGGAATCAGGTCCAGGCTGAAGGCCGTCGCGTGGTCGTTGTAGACCAGGAAGACGACGTCGGGGCGGTTCTCGGCGAACCAGCGCTTGGAGAAGTCGTAGCCGGCGAACAGCGGCTGCCAGTAGGGCTCGGTGGTCCTGCCGAGGTCCAGCGCCGCGCCGATGGCGGGCACGTGGGACGTGTAGACGGATGCGGTGATGCGGGCCATGTCAGTTGTCCATGTGTCTTGCGGGCCGAGCGCCGGGCCGCTCCCAAGCCGGCCCGCGCCGGCGATGTGCGCGCGGCTCAATGCCGCAAGCATCGCCGTCCCCGCGGGGGACCGACCGGACTCGCTCGCGTTCAGCGACGCGAGTTTGGGCGAGGGGCTTCATTTCTTGCCTTGGGGCTGGCGGTGCGCCTGCGCATCGCCGTCTTCGCCGATGCGGCGGTTGCCCTCCACGGAGCGGCCGCCGGCGATCATCATGTCGCGGTACTCGGCCTCGGTCATGCCGGTCATGCTGCCGGCCATTTGCTGGAAGCTGCGGCCGTCGGTCGCGCCTATCTTGGCCAGGAAATAGATGTTGCCGCCCAGGCGTATGCACTCGTTGAGGTCGCGCGCCAGCACGGCCGCCTTCTGCGCGTCGGTCATGGGCCATTCGTCGAGGTAGGCGCGCTCGTCCGCCTTGAAGCGGGCGCGGTTGTCGGCCTTCATCAGCGACATGCAGAACTGGTTCAGCCAGTAGCCCTTGCGGGATTGCTCGGCGTCGAAGATGGTGGTCCCCGGAATGTCTTGGTAGGGCTTGTCGAGCGGCATCAGCTCTCCTCGGGCCAGTAGAGGCGCATGGGGTTGTCGACCAGCAGCTTGCGTTGAAGCTCGGGCGTGGGCGCGATTTGCAGGATGAAGTCCACCAGCAGGCCGTCGTCGGGCATGTGGTCCTTGAGGTTGGGGTGGGGCCAGTCGGTGCCCCACAGCACGCGGTCGGGGAACTCCTCGACGACGCGGCGGGCGAAGGGCACCACGTCACGATACGCGTTCTGCTCGCCGTCCAGCGCGCGCGGGCCGGTGACGGACAGGCGCTCGGGGCAGCTGACCTTGCTCCACACGTTGGGGTGCTCGCGCATGAATTTCAGGAACAGCTGGAACTCGGGGCCGTCCACCGGCTTGCTCACGTCGGGCCGGCCCATGTGGTCGACGACGACCGTGGTGGGCAGCGCGGTGAAGAAGTCCCACAGCTCGGGCAGGTCGACCGCCTCGAAGTAGATGACGACATGCCAGCCCAGCTTGGCGATGCGGCCGGCGATCTCCATCAGCTCGTCCTTGGGCGTGAAGTCCACGAGCCGCTTGACGAAGTTGAAGCGCACGCCGCGAACGCCGGCGTCGTGCAGCTCTTGCAACTCGGCGTCGCTGATGCTGCGCCTGACCGTGGCCACGCCGCGCGCCTTGCCGCCGGAGGCCTTGCAGGCATCGACCATGGCGCGGTTGTCGGCGCCATGGCAGGTGGCCTGCACGATGACGTTGCGCGCAAAGCCGAGGTGGTCGCGCAGCGCGAACAGCTGCTGCTTGCTGGCGTCACACGGCGTGTACTTGCGCTCGGGCGCGAACGGGAACTGCGCGCCGGGACCGAACACGTGGCAGTGCGCGTCCACGGCGCCGGCCGGCACCTGGAAGCGGGGTTGGCTGGGGCCCGCGTACCAGTCCAGCCAACCGGGGGTCTTGGTGAATTCCATATCAGTCGATGTAGCGCAGGCCGGCCTTTTCGAGCGGCTCGCGCATCTTGTACATGTCCAGCCCCAGCACGCCCGCGGCGAGTCTGGCGCGCTTCTCGCCCTCGAAACTCTCGCGCTTGGTGGCGGCCTCCAGCGTCTCGACGGCCCGCGCGGCCGGCACGCAGACGACGCCGTCGTCGTCGGCGACGATGACGTCACCCGGCGTGACCAGCATGCCGGCGCAGACGACGGGGATGTTCACCGAGCCTATCGTGGCCTTGATCGTGCCCTTGCTGCTGATGCACTTGCTCCAGACCGGGAAGCCCATCTCGTGCAGCGTCTTCACGTCGCGCACGCCGGCGTCGATGACCAGCGCACGGGCGCCGCGCGCCTGGAAGGACGTGGCCAGCAGGTCGCCGAAGTAGCCGTCCGTGCACTCGGCCGTGATGGCGGCGACGACGATGTCGCCGGGGTGGATCTGCTCGGCCGCGACATGCATCATCCAGTTGTCGCCCGGGTGCAGCAGCACGGTGACGGCGGTGCCGGACACCTGCGCGCCCGGGTAGATCGGCCGCATATAGGGCTTGAGCAGACCCACCCGGCCCATGGCCTCGTGGACGGTGGCGGACCCCAGCGCGGCCAGGCCGTCGGCGGCCGTGCGGTCGGCGCGCTGGATGTTGCGGTAGACGACGCCCAGTTCGTACATGGTCACAGGCCTTTCGCTTTCAGTTGCGCATCCAGGCGCGGGAAGACGCGGCGGGCATTGCCTTCGTAGACGAGGTGGCGTTCCTCGTCGGTGAGGTTGGCCGTGGCCTCGACGTAGCGCTTGGTGTCGTCGTAGTGGTGGCCGGTCTGCGGGTCGATGCCGCGCACCGCGCCGATCATCTCGCTGGCGAACAGGATGTTCTTGACCGGGATCACGTCGGTCAGCAGGTTGATGCCCGGCTGGTGGTAGACGCAGGTGTCGAAGAAGATGTTGTTCAGCAGGTGCTCGTCCAGCAGCGGTTTCTTCAGCTCCTGCGCCAAGCCGCGAAAACGCCCCCAGTGGTAGGGCACCGCGCCGCCGCCGTGCGGGATCAGGAATTTCAGCGTCGGAAAGTCCTTGAACAGATCGCCGGTCAGGCACTGCATGAAGGCCGTCGTGTCGGCGTTCAGGTAGTGCGCGCCCGTGGTGTGGAAGCAGGCGTTGCAGCTGGTCGACACGTGGATCATCGCGGGGATGTCGTACTCGACCATCTTCTCGTAGATGGGGTACCAGTGGCGGTCGGTCAGCGGCGGGCTGGTCCAGTGGCCGCCGGACGGATCGGGGTTGAGGTTGATGCCGACGTTGCCGTACTGCTCCACGCACTTGACCAGTTCGGGGATGCAGGTGGCCGGGTCCACGCCGGGCGACTGCGGCAGCATGGCGGCAGGCACGAAGTGGTCGGGGAACAGCTGGGCGACGCGGAAGCACAGCTCGTTGCAGATGGCGGCCCAGGTGGCGGAGGTGTTGAAGTCGCCGATGTGGTGGGCCATGAAGCTGGCGCGCGGGCTGAAGATGGTCAGGTCCGAGCCGCGCTGCTTCATCAGCTTGAGCTGGTTGGTCTCTATGGACTCGCGCAGCTCGTCGTCGCTGATCTTCAGGTCGCTGGCCTTGGGCACCTTCGTCGGATCCTTGAGGCCGGCGATCTGCAGGTCGCGCCAGGCGCCCAGTGCTGCCGGGGCGGTCGTGTAGTGGCCGTGGACGTCGATGATCATGGGTGGGGCTTTCGTCGTGTTTGAGTTGTCAGTGCGCCAGCGCGCTTGAGCGGGCGTCGCGGTCGTCGGTGGCGGTGTCGGCATCGCGCTTGATCCACAGCGCCGCGGCGGCGATCAGGCCCGGCACGGCCAGCACGGCGAACACCGTGGTGATGCCGGCCTGCATGGCGCCCAGTTGCGCCACCAGCAGCGAGCCGGCGATGCCGCCGAAGCGGCCTATGCCCAGCATCCAGGACACGCCGGTGGCGCGCGCATTGGTGGGGTAGAAGCCTGCGGCCAGCGCCGGCAGCGAGGACTGCGCCGTGTTCATCAGCGCGCCGGCCAGGAACACGCCGACGACCAGCCCGCCGACATGGCCCACCAGATGGCCGATGGACCACACGGCCACGGCGGTCAGCGCGAAACCCAAGGCCACGATGCGGTTGGGC
Organism: Roseateles asaccharophilus; assembly: GCF_031458115.1. Taxonomy (GTDB): domain Bacteria; phylum Pseudomonadota; class Gammaproteobacteria; order Burkholderiales; family Burkholderiaceae_C; genus Pelomonas; species Pelomonas asaccharophilus_A. The sequence continues at coordinate 379,919 of NZ_JAVDXV010000002.1, forward strand.
TCCACGCGGTCCATCAGCCAGCCGAAGAACACGGCGCCCACGCCGCCCAGCGGGAACAGCGCCGAGATCAGCGTCGCGGTGCGCGGGTCGATGCCGGACTCCTTGAACAGCAGCGGCATCCAGTTGATCAGCGCATAGAAGATCACCAGCCCCATGAAATAGGCCAGCCACAGCATCAGCGTGCCCAGTCGGTAGGGGCGGGCCAGCATCTGCGCCAGGCCACCACGCTCGTTCGTGACGACGCGGGTCTCGCTGAGCGTGAAGCGCTCAATCTGCTGCACCTGCGGGCCGGCGATGCGCGCCAGCGCGGCGCGTATGCGCTCCACCGGCTGGCGCCGCGCCACCATGAAGCGCACCGATTCGGGCAGCAGCAGCACCAGCGCCACGGCCAGCAGCAGCGGCACGACGCCGCCCAGCACCAGCACGCTCTGCCAGCCCCACTGCGGGATCATCCACGCGGCCAGGAAGCCGCCGAAGGCCGCGCCCAGCGGAAAGCCGCAGAACATCAGGTTGGTCAGCATGGAGCGGCGCGACGTGGGGCTGTATTCGCTCATCAGCGTGACGGCGCTGGGCATGGCGGCACCCAGCCCCAGGCCGGTGACGAAGCGCAGCGCGCTGAGCTGGACGATGTCGGTCGCGAAGGCCGAGGCCAGCGTGGCGAGGCCGAACAGGAACACCGTGGCGATCAGCACGCGGCGGCGGCCCAGCCGGTCGGCGATGGGGCCGGATGCCAGCGCACCTGCCGCCAGGCCGAACAGCGCGGCGCTGAGCACCGGCGCCAGCATGGGTTTGCTGACGCCCCATTCGTTGACCAGCGACGGCGCGATGTAGCCGATGGCGGCGGTGTCGAAACCGTCCAGCAGCACGATGAGGAAGCACAGCGCGAACACCACCCATTGCCAGCGGGACAGCGGGTGGTCGTCGATGAGGCGTTGCACATCCGCGCTGCGCGGGGCTGTCGTGGGGTACTGCAAGGGATGTCTCCTGGGGTCTTGTGAGGCGGGGATCAGTGCATGGCGGGCACGGCGCGCATGCCGTGTTGGCGCTTGAGCGTCTCGGTGGCCGGGCTGGCCATGAAGTCCAGCAGCGCCTGGGCCGCGGCTGGTTGCGTGGCATTCGCCAGCACGGCGCCGCTGAAGCGGCTGACGATGTCCAGCTCGGGCGGCATGGCCAGCAGCGTGATGCCGCCCAGGTCCATCAGCTCGCTGAGCTGCTGGAAGCCAATCTCGACATCGCCGCCAGCCACCAGCTGGCCCACCGGCACGCCGGGGCGGGCCTGCACGAGGCGGTCCTTCAGCGTGTCGGCCAGCCCCCAGCGCTCGAACAGCTGCAGCAGCGCCGTGCCGCTGGGGCCGGTGGAGTAGCCGATGCTGCGCGCCTGCAGCAGCGTGGCGCGCAGTGCGGCCTCGCTGGAGACGTCAGGCGGCGTGCTGCCGGACCGCACGGCGATGGCCACACTGGAATCGGCAATGGCGCGCATGCTGCCGGGCTGCAACCGGCCCGTGGCCAGCAGCTTGGCGATGGCGTCGCTGGCCAGCACGACGACGTCGAAGCGCTCGCCGTCCTGCACGCGGCGCGCGGCGTCCACGCCGCCGACGGATTGCAGGTGCACGCCCGGTGCGCCGGTCTGCGTGTGGGCCTGAGCCAGGGCCGCCAGCAGATGCCGCGTGGCCATGGAGGAGATCAGCGTGAGGACGGAACTCATGGAGCGCGATTCTTCGCAGTGCAGCTCTATCAGGCTAGGTCTGGCTGCGGCTAGCAGCTATAGCGGGTCGGCATGGCATCTGCCAAGATGCGCGCATGACGCTGAACCAGATCGAGTACTTCATCCAGGTGGCTGAGCACGGCAGCTTCAGCAAGGCCGCGCTGGTGCTGGGCGTGGCCCAGCCGGCGCTGAGCCGGCAGGTGAGGGCGCTGGAGATCGAGCTGCACGAGACGCTGTTCCTGCGCAACGGCCGCGGCGTGGAGCTGACCGAGGCCGGGCGCCGGCTGCTGGAGCATGGCCAGGGCATCCTGCACCTGGTGACGCAGGCGCGCGAAGACCTCAGCGCGCACCGCAACGAGCCGGTGGGCCAGGTCGTCGTGGCCATGCCGCCCACGCAGGCGCGGCTGCTGACGCTGCCGTTGATCAAGGGTTTCGCCACGAGTTGTCCGCGCGCGCGGCTGGTCATCACCGAGGGCTTCTCCACGCACCTGACCGAGTGGCTGGTGTCCGGCCGGGCCGACCTGGCGCTGGTCTACAACCCCGAGCCGATGCCGGCGCTGGAGATCCTGCCGCTGCGCGAGGAGAAGTTGCAGCTGCTGAGCCCGGTCAAGGATGCGCCGCGCGGGCCGGTGACGCTGGAGCAGCTGTCGCGCTATCCGCTGGTCATGCCGCAACGCGGCCAGGTGTTCCGCAAGCGTATGGAGGAGGCGGCCGCGATGGCCGGCGTGCAGCTGCGCGTGGACTGGGAGGTGTCCAGCGTGCCGGCCATCCTGGACCTGGTGGCCGCGGGCCTTGGGCATGCGGCGCTGGGCGAGGACGCGCTGCGTGCGTTCGAGCACCCGGAGCGCCTGGCCGTCACGCCGTTCAAGGGTGTGGATGTGCGGACCACGCTGTGCCTCGTCACGCCGGCGCTGAAGCGCTCGACGCCGCTGACGCAGCGCACCGCGGCGTTGCTGATGAAGCTGGTGCGTGAGCCCCAGGCTCGTCACCAGGGCAGCCCGACGTAGTTCTCGGCCATCGACGCCATCGCGCTGTCGGAGCTGACGAGGTACTCCAGCTCCGCGCGGTGCAGCTTGGCGTCGATCTCCGGCTCGTGCGGCAGGTTGTGCATCAGGCTGGTGAACCACCACGAGAAGCGCTCGGCCTTCCAGATGCGTGACAGGCAGCGCGCCGAGTAGTGCTCAATGCCCGCCTGGCTGCGCTCGCGGTAGTGCTCGATGAAGGCCTGCGACAGGTAGTGCACGTCGGACGCCGCCAGGTTCAGGCCCTTGGCACCGGTGGGCGGCACGATGTGGGCGGCGTCGCCGGCCAGGAACAGGCGGCCGAAACGCATGGGCTCGGCGACGAAGCTGCGCAGCGGCGCGATGCTCTTCTCCAGCGACGGGCCCGTCACCAGCGCGGCAGCGGCGGCCGGGTCCAGACGCGAGCGCAGCTCATCCCAAAAGCGCTCGTCACTCCAGTCGCCGGCCTGCTCGGTCAGCGGCACCTGCAGGTAATAGCGGCTGCGCGTGGCGGAGCGCATGCTGCACAGCGTGAAGCCGCGTTCGTGGCGGCCGTAGATCAGCTCCTGCGACACGGGCGGCGTGTCGCTGAGCAGGCCCAGCCAGCCGAACGGGTAGACCTTCTCGTGCGTGCGTATCGCGTCCGCCGGCACGCTGGCGCGGCTGACGCCGTGGTAGCCGTCGCAGCCGGCGATGTAGTCGCAGTGGATCTCCAGCCGTTCGCCGTCCACCGTGCAGCGCGCGCCGGGCTGGTCGCCGTCAATGCCAAACAGCTCCACATCGGAGGCCGAGTACAGCGTGGGCGCGCCTACTGCTGCGCGGGCTTCCATCAGATCGCGCGTGACCTCGGTCTGACCGTACACCATGACCGACTTGCCGCCGGTCAGCCGGCTCAGGTCGATGTGGTGGCGCCGGCCGTCGAACATCAGCTCGAAGCCATGGTGCACCAGCCCCTCGGCATGCATGCGCGCGCCCACGCCGGCGCGGTCCAGCAGGTCAACCGTGGTCTGCTCCAGCACACCGGCGCGGATGCGACCCAGCACGTAGTCGCCGGTCTGGCGCTCCAGGATCAGGTTGTCGACGCCGGCACGCTGCAGCAGCTGGCCCAGCAGCAGCCCGGAGGGGCCGGCGCCGATGATGAGCACCTGCGTTCTCAGTGCCTTCATGTCTCGTCCTTGGAGTTCTGCGATGGACGACAGCGTAGGCCGGGCAGGGCTTGGACGGAATGCACGGACACGGCCAGGAATTGCACAATTCGGGCCTATGAAGGACAAGCCCGAACGCGCCCGACCGCCGCTCTACGAGCTCTATGGAGAGCTGGGAAAGGACGCGGCGCTGGACGGGCTGCACGTGGAGTCCATCTCCGACCGTAGCCGCTTGCACAATTGGGAAATCGACCTGCACCGGCACGGCGGCCTGATGCAGCTGCTGCTGATCGAACGCGGCCGCGCCATCGTGCGCATCGACAGCGACGAGCTGACGCTGCCTGCGCCGGCCTTGGTGTGGGTGCCGCCGTTGACCGTGCACGGCTTTCGCTTCCTGCCCGACACCGCCGGCCATGTCGTCACGCTGGAGCGCGACTGGCTGCATGAGCTGCTGAGCCCGCGGGGCGGTGGCTGGGCTGAACTGGAGCACCCGCGCGCATTGCAGCTGGCCCGACGAGGCCAGGCCTTCAAGGCCTTGCAGCCGCTGGTGGCCGGCTTGGGGCTGGAATACCGCGGCACGCAACGCTGGCGCGCACAGGCGCTGGAGGGCGCGATGCTGCAGCTGGCCAGCTGGGTGGCGCGCCAGCCGGCGCTGGCGCAGGCGCCGGTGGCCAGCGGCGCCGACGGGCGCTCGGCTCAGCACCTGGCCCGCTACCGGGAGCAGGTGGAGAAGCATTTCCGCAGCCAGCCTGAGCTGGGCGTGCTGGTCGAGCCGCTGGGCATCACGCCGGCGCAGATGAACCGCATCTGCCGCGCCCAGCTGCGCTGCTCGGCGCTGGACCTGCTGCACCAGCGGCTGCTGCTTGAGGCCAAGCGCGAGCTGGGCTACACGACGCTTCAGGTGCGCCAGATCTCCGATGCGTTGGGCTTCTCCGACCCGGCGTACTTCACGCGCTTCTTCCGGCGGCTGGCGGGGCGGTCGCCGAGGGAGTGGCGGGAGGGGAGGGTCTAGCTGGCTTGGCGGTTGGTTTGAGGGGCGAGCGGCGCTTTGGCTGGCAACTGTCGATCCAGGGCGGACTTTCCATCGGGCTAGCCTTGCTCTTTGACGGATGGGCTAAGCAGCTCTGCGCGAGATTGCTTCAAGGAGCCTTTCTCCTTCGGTTTGCCGAGAGTGGCTTTTGAGCCATCCGGCGATCTCTGACTTTCGAACTGGCGGTGCGTACCCGACGCTGCAACCGCAGCCCTTGAATGAAAAGCCGTGCTCGTACAGCGCTTGAATGATGCTCCACGCTTCTACATCGCGCTTCGGAGGGGGCCGCAAGTCCAGCCCCATTGCTGCCATCTCCCCGCGGCACTGAGGGCAAACGGAAACATCGGCGAGGTACCGATCCTGAAGTTGTTCGTAGGAAATTCCAACCCTGGCTTCAACTTCACGCCGGCGCGGCGCGGAGTGAAAGACGGCCAAGATCTTCTCGTATGCCGCCGACAGCCCGGCATGCTGAAGGTAGTCCTCGATAGGGGTCTTCTTGAATGCCTTCCGGCAGGAGAGGCAAGCGAAGTGCGACTTGTAGGTGACGGTTGCGTAGCGACACATGTAGACGACTAACGTTGAAGTTGCGCGGCCGCCACGCAGCGCGCAGGTAGAAAACGCTGCTTTCCGGTGATCCGCGCGAAATGCGGGTTATGCAGCATGACGTTTCCCGCCAAGAAGCTCCGCTCGGCCAGACGTACCTAGGCAGTGACGACAAGGCATTTCTTGCGCTTTAACTATTGGTTTATTCAGCACCACCTGCTGCAGAACTTCGGCGGCCGCTGCTTAACCAAGGCCGTGAGACTCGCGGCAAGCCCTTTTCCGGCATGGGGGTCTCGCCCTGAGGGTGGGCGTAGGGTGGCATTTAATTGATGTGGAAAGCGGCATGGGTCGGCGCACTTTGCCAGCCGCTGGAACGCGGCGCAACGGTGGACACTTTTCCACGGCGACCTGGAGGCTGATTTCCGTCAGCCGCAGCGCCCTGCATGTGAAAGACTCCGGCTCCGCCTGATCGGAGATCCCATGCCCCCCGTCGTCGTCAACCCCGCCCACGTGCACGAGTTCCCCACGGAGCAGAGCTTCTACGACTGGCTGGCCGTGCACCACGACAAGGAGGACGAGGTCTGGATCAAGGTTCACAAGGTGGACTCGGGCCTGCCGTCCATCACGCCCAAGCAGGCGGTGGACGTGGTGCTGTGCTGGGGCTGGATCGACGCCATCCGCAAGAGCCTGGATGCGCAGAGCTTTCTGCAGCGCTATACGCCGCGCCGCAAGACCAGCATCTGGAGCCAGATCAACGTGGACAACGTTGCGCGCCTCATCGCGGCCGGCCGCATGACGCCGCATGGGCTGCGCGAGGTGGAGGCCGCCAAGGCCGATGGTCGCTGGGACCGGGCCTACTCCAGCGGCAAGGGCATGAAGATCCCCGACGACCTGCAGGCCGCCATCGATGCGGCGCCCAAGGCGAAGAAGATGCTGGCCACGCTGACCGAGCAGAACCGCTTCGCGCTGGCCTTTCGCGTGCACAACATCAAGACGCCGGCCGCTCGCCAGCGCAAGATCGAGGCCTTCGTGGAGATGCTCAAGCGTGGCGAGACCATCCACCCTCAGAAGAAGAGCTAGTCGAGGGCGACCTTCGCCCGCTTGATGACGTCCGCGTACTTGGCCGACTCCGACGCGATGAAGGCGTTGAACTGTTCGCGCGTCGTGGGGAAGGGCTCGTAGCCCAGGGCGGCGTAGCGCTCCTTGATGTCGGGCTCGGCCAGCGCGGCGGCAATGTCCTGGTTGATCTTGTCGGCCACGGCCTTGGGCAGGCCCTTGGGCGCGGCAACCGTGGTCCAGCCGGTCACCTCGTAGCCGGCCGGGCCCTTGGATTCGGCCACCGTCGGCAGATCCGGGAAGGCCGGGTGGCGCTGCGGCGCCGTCACGGCGATGAAGCGCAGCTTGCCCGCGCGCTGCAGCGGGCCGGCCGTGGCGAGTGACGCCAGCGCCCAGCGCAGCTCGCCGCTGGCGACGCCCGCGTACAGCAGCGAGGTTTCCTTGTAGACCACATGCTGCATCTGCGTGCCGCTCATCGCCTCCAGCAGCGCCGAGCCCAGGTGCACAGGGTTGCCGACTGACCAGGAACCGTAGTTCAGATCGCCCGGATGGCCCTTGGCGTCCGAAATGATGTCGCCCACCGTCTTGTAGGGGCTGTTGGCCCCGACGGCGACGAAGAAGTAGGTGCGGAACAGCGGCGCCACCGGCTCGAAGTCCTTCGCCAGGTCGTACGGCAGCTTCTTGAACAGGTGTGGGTAGGCGACGAGGTGGACGTTGTCCAGCTGGATCAGGTCGGTGCCGTCCTGCGCGCCGCGCTTGAACGCGTCGATGGCGATGAAGCCGTTGGCGCCCGGCTTGTTCTCGACGATGACGGGCTTGCCCCAGCGGCGTTGCAGCTTCTCGGCCAGCACGCGCAGCACGGTCTCGGGGCCGGAGCCGGCGGGGAAGGGCGTCAGGATGCGCACCGGCTTGGTCGGGAAGTCGGTGGCTTGCGCCTGGCCGGCGAGGCCCGTCAATGCCAGCAGCATCGCCAGGCCGCCCAGCACGCCGCGTCGCGGCACTCTTGTCTCCAGCCTCATCGTCGTCTCCATTCGTTGTGTGAATCGCTCTTGGGCGTTTGCAGCCCCGGCCGGGTAGGCCTGAAGCTGGGCGGATTCTTCGGAAGCCGCCCTCGTCCAACAAGTTCTGGGTGACGCTAGCTGATATTCGGCGCCGGCATGGCGAGCCGATGTCTCAGCCGGCGTCGGCCTTGGTCAGATGATGCGCCGCGCGGTGCAGGTGGGCGAGGAAGTGGCGCACGCTGGGCTTGATGGCCGTGTCGGCGCGGGCCAGCGCCACCAGCGTCAGCTTCAGCGGGCCTTCCTCCACGGGCACGATGTCCAGGTATTGGCGGGCGAACGGGTGCTGCGCGATCTGGCGTGGCTGCAGTCCCACGTAGTTGCCACTGGCGATCAGCGACAGCAGGCCCAGCGTCGAGTTCACCAGCGCGCCGGCGGGCGGCGGCTTCATGCCATGGCTCTCGTACAGGATCTTGGCGTAGCCGGACTCGGCTGTCGCGCCGGTGTAGACCCAGGGCAGCTCGGCCAGGTCGGCGAGCCGGCGCGCGCGCGCGGCGGGGTTGCCCTTGCGCACGATGATGACCATGTCGATGGGCATCAGCGTCTCCACGGCGAACTCGCCGGCGGGCAGGTGCTCGGGCAGCGGGCCCAAGGCGATGTCGACCTCGCCCTTGCGCAGCCGCGTCAATTGCTCGATGTAAAGCTCTTCGAAGATGCGCAACTGGATCTGCGGGAACTCGCGGCCGAAGGTGCGCAGCGTTTCGGGCACCAGCAGCATCACGGCCAGCGGCACCGCGCCGATCGCGAGCGACCCGGTCATGCGGCCGCCCAACTGCTGGATCTGGTCCACGGCCTGCGTCAGTTCGCGGTCGGCTGCCAGCGCTCTTTCATAGAGAACCATGCCCTGCGCCGTGGCCAGCACGCCGGTCGTGGAGCGCAACAGCAGCGTGGTCGCCAACTCGCGTTCCAGCTCGCGCAGCATCTTGGTCAGCGCCGGCTGCGACACCCCCAGTTGCCGCGCCGCTGCGCGAAGACTGCCCTGTTCGATGGCCGCGACCAGTGCGCGCAGATGGGTCAGCTTCATGAACTCATGATAACCATCGGTTATCGCGACCGGCTGCGCAGCATCTTCTGGCGCCCCGACCCGATTCCTAGACTCGCGCCCCATCTTGACCTGGATCAAGACATCGGGAATCGCGCCGCCAACGCAGCGGCTGTTTGAGGAGACTTCGTTGGATTCACAGAACCTCGGCGCGCAGCCGTCCATGCGCCGACTGGAATGGCTTTGCGATGCGAGCGCCGCACTGGGCGCGCTGGTGCTCAGCGCGGTGGCGCTGATGACCACCGTCAGCGTCATCGGCCGCGCCTTCTTCGCCCACCCCATCCTGGGTGACGTGGAACTTGTGCAGCTGGGCGGCGCCATCGTCGTGGCCAGCTTCCTGCCCTACACGCAGTTCCGCCGCGCCAACATCATCGTGGACTTCTTCACCACGGGCGCGCGCGCCTCCACGCAGCGGCTGATGGATGCGTTCGGCACGCTGCTCTACACGGCGGTCGTCGCGCTGATCACCTGGCGTGTTGCGGCCGGCGGCCTGTCCATGCATGCGTCGCAGGAGCGCTCCATGCTGATGGACCTGCCGCTGTGGATTCCCTATCTGCTGATGCTGCCGGGGCTGACGCTGTGCGTCGTCATCGGTGCGGTGCAGACCGTGCAGCAGCTGCGTGCGGAGGTGCCGGCATGAGCACCATGTCCATTGGCCTGTCGATGTTCGGCGCCATGCTGGTGCTGATGGCCGTGCGCGTGCCCATCGCGATCGCGATGTTCGTGCCCGGTGCTCTCGGCTACATCTTCCTGTCCGGCTTCGACCCGCTGCTGGCTCATCTGAAGGGCGCCGTCTACGGCCGCGTGTCGGTCTACGACCTGTCCGTCATCCCGCTCTTCATGCTGATGGGCGCGGTGGCGGTGCAGGGCGGCCTGTCCAAAGCGCTGTTCGACTTCGCCAACGCGCTGCTGGGGCGCTTTCGCGGCGGCATGGCCATGGCCGGCGTGCTGGCCTGCGCGGCCTTCGGCTCCATTTCGGGCTCCACGGTCGCGACCACCGCCACCATCGCGCAGGTCGCCTATCCGCAGATGCGCCGCATCGGCTACTCGGGCCGGCTGTCCACCGCGGCGCTGGCCACCGGCGGCACGATGGGCGTGCTGCTGCCGCCGTCGGTCACGCTGATGGTCTACGCCATCCTGACCGAGCAGAACATCACCAAGGTGTTCCTGGCCGCCTATGTGCCGGCGCTGATCGCGGCCGTGGGCTACATCATCGCCATCGCGGTGATGGTGCGGCTGAACCCGCAGGACGCGCCGCCGGCCCAGGCCGCCACGCGTGCCGAGGTGGTCACCGCCGGCCTCAAGGTCTGGCCCATCGTCACCATCTTCGCCGTCGTGTTCGGCGGCATCTACGGCGGCCTGTTCACGGCCACCGAGGGCGCGGCCATCGGCAATGTGCTGACCTGCGCGATCACGCTGATCCGCCGCGAGATGGACCGCGCGAAGTTCGTTGCCGCCGTGCGCACCACCGCGCAGACCAGCGGCATGATCTTCCTGATCTTCATCGGTGCCGACATGATCAACGCGGCGCTGGCCCTGTCGCAGCTGCCCGCGCAGCTGGCCGACGTGGTGAGCCACCTGCAGATCTCGCCGCTGATGGTGATGGCCGGCGTGATGCTGTTCTACGTGGTGCTGGGCTGCGTGATGGACGAGATGAGCATGATCCTGCTCACCGTGCCCACGCTGTTCCCCGTCATCATGGGCATGGACTTCTTCGGTCTGGGCCCGGCGGACAAGGCGCTGTGGTTCGGTATCTTGATCCTGACGGTGTGCGAGATCGGCATGATCTTCCCGCCCGTGGGACTCAACGTCTACATCATGAACGGCCTGGCGCGTGACGTGCCCATGGTCGAAACCTACAAGGGCGTCGTGCCCTTCCTGATCACCGACGGCATGCGACTGGCGCTGCTGATCGCGTTCCCCGCCACGGCCCTTTGGCTCGTGCACCTGCTCACCTAGAAGCTCACACAGGAGACCCCATGAAACTCAACTTCCTGGCCGCCATCGGCCTGGTTGCAGCCGCTGCATTGCCCGCCCAGGCCCAAGACGTCACGACGCTGAAGGTGCACTTCTTCCTGCCGCCCACGTCGTTCGCCAACACGCTGTTCATCCAGCCCTGGTGCGACAAGGTCGCCAAGGAGTCCAACCAGAAGCTGAAGTGCCAGCTCTACCCGTCCATGCAGCTGGGCGGCACGCCACCGCAGCTCTACGACCAGGTCCGCGACGGCGTGGCCGACATCGTCTGGACGCTGCCGGGCTACACCGCCGGCCGCTTCCCCAGCATCGAGGCCTTCGAGCTGCCGTTCATGATGCAAAGCCCCGAGGCCACCAGCAAGGCGCTGTGGGACTTCGTGCAGCTGCACGGCCAGAACGAGTTCAAGGATGTGAAGCCGCTGGCCTTCCATGTGCATGGCGACGGCGTGTTCCACATGTCCGGCAAGCCCGTGAAGAGCATGGCCGACCTGCGCGGCCTGAAGCTGCGCGCGCCCACCCGCCAGACCAACAAGTTCATCGCGATGTTGGGCGCGACGCCGGTCAGCATGCCGGTGCCGCAGGTTGGCGATGCGCTGTCCAAGGGCGTCATCGACGGCGCCGTCGTGCCCTACGAAGTGGTGCCCGCCGTCAAGCTGCAGGAGCTGGCCAAATTCCACTCCGAGACCGACCCCAAGGAAGCCGCCTTCTACACGGCCACCTTCATCTTCGCGATGAACAAGGCCAAGTACGACTCGCTGCCGGCCGACCTGAAGAAGGTCATCGACGCCAACAGCGGCCAGGCGCTGTCGGGCCAGATCGGCAAGGCCTTCCTGCAGGCCGACGTGGAGGGCAAGAAGCTGGTCTCGCCGGCCTCCGTCAACGTGATCCCCGCCAGCGAGCTGGCCACGTGGAAGCAGCTGGGCAACAAGCTGGCCGCCGACTGGGTCAAGGACATGGACGCCAAGGGCTTGCAAGGCAGCAAGTTGCTGGACGACGCCAAGGCGCTGATCGCCAAGCACGCCGCGGCGCGCTGATCCGTTTTCTCTCCAACCGCGGCGTGCTTGAGTCCGCCGCCAGCAGTACACACCATGGCCCAGATCATCGGCGGCATCGCCGCCTCCCACACGCCGACCATCGGCTTCGCGTTCGACCGCGACAAGCAGAACGACCCGGCGTGGGCGCCCATCTTCACCGCCTTCGCGCCGGTGCAGCAGTGGCTCGCTGATCGCAAGCCCGACGTGCTGCTGTTGATCTACAACGACCACGTCACGTCCTTTTTCTTCGACCACTACTCCGCGTTCTCGCTGGGCGTTGGCGAGCAGTGGGCCGTGGCCGACGAGGGCGGTGGTGCGCGCGACCTGCCGCCGGTGCAAGGCCACCCGCAGCTGGCCGCGCACATCGGCCAATCGCTGATGACCGAAGAGTTCGACCTGTCGTTCTTCCAGGACCGCGGGCTTGATCACGGCTGCTTCTCGCCGCTGTCCGTCATGTGCCCGCACGAGCCGGCCTGGCCCGTGCAGCTGGTGCCGCTGCAGATGGGCGTGCTGCAGTTCCCCATCCCCAGCGCGCGGCGTTGCTACAAGCTGGGCCAGGCACTGCGCCGCGCCATCGAGAGCTACCCCGAAGACCTGAAGGTTGCCATCGTCGCCACCGGCGGCCTGTCGCACCAGGTGCACGGCGAGCGCGCCGGTTTCAACAACACCGACTGGGATTCGCACTTCCTCGACCTGTTCGAGCGCGACCCCGAGGCACTGGCCGACATCACGCATGCCGAGTATGCGGAGCTGGGCGGCTTCGAGGGCTCGGAGGTCATCATGTGGCTGGTCATGCGCGGGGCCCTCGCGGCGCAGGTCAAGTGCCTGCATCGTGACTACACCCTGCCTTCGATGACCGGCATCGCGACGGCCATCTACGAGCCCGCCGAGCAGGCGTTGCCGCCGACCGTTCTGCAGCGCCACCGCGCCCGCATGGCCGAACAACTGAGCGGCGTCGAGAACCTGCCCGGCACCCACCCGTTCACGCTGGCGCGCAGCGTCAAGGCCTACCGGCTGAACCGCTTCCTGCACGGCCTCGTGAAACCCGAGGTGCGCGCTGCCTTCCTGGCCGACGAGGAGGCGGCGTTCGAAGCCGCCGCACTGACCGCCGAGGAGCGCGACCTCGTGCGGCGCCGCGACTGGATAGGCCTCATCCACTACGGCGTCATCTTCTTCATGCTGGAGAAGCTGGGCGCCGTCATCGGCGTGTCCAACCTGCACATCTACGCCGCGATGCGCGGCGAGACGCTGGAAGCCTTCCAGCGCACGCGCAACACGCAGGCGCTGTACTCCGTGGCCGCCAAGCCGGCCACCCCCTGATCCCGACCACAACGAGGAGACCTCCCATGATGAAGAAGACACTCGCGCTGACCGCCCTGGCCCTGGCTGCCGGCGCCACGCAAGCCCAAACCAACGTGACCATCTATGGCATCCTGGACGCCGCCGTCGAGCACCTCAGCGGCGTGGGCGCCAACAGCGACAGCATCAAGCGCATGCCGGGCCTGACCGGCGGCATCTCGCCGTCGCGCCTGGGCTTTCGCGGCACCGAAGACCTGGGCGATGGCCTGAAGGCGGTGTTCACGCTGGAGCAGGGTCTGGGCGTGGACAGCGGCACGCTGAACCAGGGCGGCCGCGCCTGGGGCCGCCAGGTCTTCGTGGGCCTGCAGGGCGCGTGGGGCACGGTGTCCTTCGGCCGCCAGTACTCCATGCTGTTCTGGTCGCAGCTGGACGCCGACATCCTCGGCCCGGCCATGTTCGGTTCCGGCTCGCTGGACAGCTACCTGCCCAACTCGCGCGTGGACAACAGCATCGCCTACCGCGGCACGTTCAGCGGCGTCACGCTGGGCGCCACCTACAGCTTCGGCCGCGACGCGGTCAACGCCGGTCCCAGCCCGTCGGGCACCAACTGCGCCGGCGAGGCCGCCGACAGCAAGGCCTGCAAACAGTGGTCGCTGCTGGCCAAGTACGACACGCCGACCTGGGGTGTGTCGGCGGCCGTCGACGAGATCCGCGGCAACACGGGTGCCTTCGCCGGCCTGACCAGCAGCGCGATGGCCGACCGCCGCTCGACGGTGGCCGGCTGGGTCAAGCTGGGCACGGTCAAGCTGGGCGCCGGCGTCATCGACCGCAAGAACGAGGCGAGCGCAACCACGCCCAAGAGCCAGCTCTGGTACCTGGGCGCCAGCTACCCGGTCACGCCCGCGTTCACGCTGGACGGCCAGGTCTTCAAACTGGACTTCAAGGGCTCAGCCAACCAGGCCACACTGGTCGCCGTGCGCGGTGTCTACAGTCTGTCCAAGCGCACGGCGGTCTATGCCACGGCCGGCCATGTCGGCAACGACGGCACGCTGGCGCTGGGCGTGTCCAACGCCGCGGCCGGTAACGGGCCAGCGGCCGGTGGCAGCCAGACCGGCCTGGGACTTGGCGTGCGTCACAGCTTCTGAGGATGACGGCATGGGCAGCGTGGCGGGCGCTCGCTGCCCAGGTGTTCGGCCTCACGCAAGACTGCCGCCGTGAGACGAAAAGGTATGTCGTCTGGACGATATGTAAACCCCGATGCGGGGCCGACACTGAAACTGCCGGACCAGCATCAGCAAGGAGTTTTCATGGTTGTCTCTCATCCCACCGACGCACGACCCGCGCCGCCGCTGCAGGTGGAGCACTGGCTGAACACGCCCCGGCCGATCTCGCTGCAGGACTTGCGGGGCCGTGTCGTCGCCTTGCATGCCTTCCAGATGCTGTGCCCCGGCTGCGTGGCCCATGGGCTGCCGCAGGCGGCGCGCATGCACGAGATGTTTCCGGCGTCGCAGCTGGCCGTCATCGGCCTGCACACGGTGTTCGAGCATCACGAGGTGATGCAGCCCCGCGTGGCGCTGGAGGCTTTCATCCATGAGTACCGGCTGGCCTTTCCCATCGGCATCGACAAGCCCGACCCGCGCGGCGGCGGCGTGCCGTTGACGATGCAGTCGCTGGGCCTGCGTGGCACGCCCAGCCTGATCCTGCTGGACAAGCGCGGGCGGATACGGCTGCATCACTTCGGGCGCAGCGATGACCTGAGCGTCGGCGCCCTGATCGGCCAGCTCATCGCCGAGCCCGACCCAGACGCCGCGCCCGGCTGCGACGAGGACGGTTGCCGCCTGCCCGACGCGATGACCACGCCATGAGCCGCACGGTCCTGGCCTTTCGCCATCTTGCTTTCGAGGACCTGGGCCTGCTGGAGCCGCTGCTGCGCGAGCGCGGCTATTCGCGGTTCGACACCCGGGATGCCGGTGTGGACGTGCTGGATGACGCGGCGGTCGACGCCGCCGATCTGCTGGTCGTGCTGGGCGGTCCCATCGGTGCCGAGGATGAGGCGCTCTATCCCTTCCTCACGGACGAGTTGCGCGCCATCGAGCGCCGGCTCGCCAGCGGCCGGCCGCTGCTGGGCATCTGCCTGGGCGCGCAGTTGATGGCGCGTGCGCTGGGCGCGCGGGTGAAGCCCATGCCGCATCGCCGCAAGGAGATCGGCTTTGCACCACTGGCGTTGACCGAGGCCGGGCAGGCATCGCCGCTTGCCGCGCTGCCGGCGGGCTTGCCCGTGCTGCATTGGCATGGCGACCAGTTCGACCTGCCGGCCGGCCTGCCCAGCCTGGCCAGCACGCCGATGTGCCCGCACCAGGCTTTCATGGCGGGGCCGAAGGCACTGGCCTTGCAGTTCCATCTGGAAGCCGACCCGCGCCGCATCGAGCAGTGGCTGGTGGGCCATGCCGGCGAACTGGCGCAGGCCGGCGTGGACCTGACTGAGTTGCGTCGCGATGCCGCCCTGCACGGGCCAGCGTTGGCGGCGGGGCTGGCCGCAGTGCTGGACGCCTGGCAGGTGTGACGGGCGCACAGCAGCCGAGCGCTCAGGCCGCCAGCAACGCCTCCGTCGGGCCGAAGAACTCGTAGCGCAGTTGCGCTGCCGGCACACCCAGCGCCACGCCATGGGCATAGACGGCCTGCATGAAGAGCCTGGGGCCCAGCAGGTAGAGGTCCACATCCCGGTCCGGCGGCAGTTGGCGGGCCAGCAACTCGCGGTCGACGCGGCCCACCGCGTGGGGCGTGTCATCCGGCCTCGGTTCATCGTAGATGTAGACCGCCTCGACGTTGTCGTGCGTCGCCGCCAGCTGGTCCACCCGCTCGCGGAAGGCGTGCGCGCCGCCGTGTCGCGCCGCGTGGATGAAGCGGATGGGCCGGCCGCTTGCGGCGGCGGCTTCCAGGATGGCCATGGCCGGCGTGATGCCCACGCCGCCCGTCACCAGCAGCAGCGGCCGCCGGACCTGCTCGTCCAGCGTGAACTCGCCCGCCGGCGGCTGGACCTTCAGTGGAGTGCCCACTTCCACGTGGTCGTGCAGCCAGTTGGACGCGCGGCCGCCCGGCTCGCGCTTGACGCTGATGCGGTACCAAGGCTTGCCCGGCGCGTCCGACAGCGAGTAGTTGCGGCGCAGCGTCTGCCCGTCGATGTCCAGCACCAGGGTCAGGTATTGCCCGGCCAGGAAGACGGGCAGCGGTTCGCCGTCTTCCGGCGCCAGGTAGAACGACGTGATGATGTCGCTCTCGCGCACCTTGCGCATGACACGCAGCTGGCGCTGGCCGCGCCAGCCGCCGGGCAGGGCGGCGGTTTGCGCGTAGACCGACTCCTCGGCATCGATCAGCAGCTGGGCCAGCGCGCCATAGGCCTCGCCCCAGGCGGCCAGGATCTCGTCGCTGGCCACGTCGCACAGCACCTCGCGGATGGCGCGCAGCAGGCAGCGGCCCACGATGGGGTAGTGCTCGGGCTGCACGCCCAGCGCGACGTGTTTCTGCACGATGCGCGGCAGCGCCGGGGCCAGCGCCTCCAGGCGGTCGATATGGCTGGCATAGGCCAGCACGGCACCGGCCAGCGCGCGCGCCTGCGTGCCCTGGGCCTGGTGGGCTTCGTTGAAGAAGGCCTTCAGCTCCGGGTGCTCGCTGAGCATGATCCGGTAGAAGTGCTGCGTGATGTCTTCGCCGCGGCTCTTCAGCAGCGGCACGGTGGCCTGAATCAGCGGGATGGTCTGGGGCGAGAACATGGAAGCGCTCCTGGGCTTGTGAGGGATGCCCTTCCATAGCCAAGAACCGTGCCCGGTCGGCGGCGCATATAAAGCCTTGCCGGAAAACAAGTTTTTGTTGTTCATGTCAAATCGACCTCAGTCAATCCGAGGTCATAAAGACAACAAATGGTCGAATCGACAACAGAGGCGCACTACCGCGACCTGCTCGCCGCCGTGCGCAGCCTGATCGCCTGCGATGCCGTTGCGCTGTTGCGCCTGTTGCCGGAAACAGGGGCCGAGCCGGTGCTGCAGCCACTGGCCGTTGACGGCCTGGCCGACGAGGCGCTGGGCCGGCGCTTCGCCGCCTCGGCGCATCCGCGCCTGGCCCGCCTGCTGGCCAGCGGCCCGCTGGGGCTGCGCTTTTCGTCCGACCTCGGCCTGCCCGACCCCTACGACGGCCTGCTCGCGGACCAGCAGGAGCTGGAAGCCGTGCACGACTGCATGGGCCTGCCGCTGCACCACGCGGGCCGGCTCTGGGGCCTGGTGACCCTGGACGCGCTGGACCCGCAGGCCTTCGATGCCGTCGAGCCTGCCCGTCTGCAAGCGGTGCAGCGTCTGCTGGAGACCGGCATCAAGGCGCAGGAGGCCTTGCAGGCGATGGCTGCCAACGCCGCGCAGGCGCAGGCCGCCGCGCAGGAGCAGTGGCAGTCGGTGCGCTCGCGCGAGCTGCTGGGCAAGAGCGCAGCCATGAGCCAGCTCAAGCGTGAGATCGACACCGTGGCGGCGTCGGACTTGACCGTGCTCATCCTCGGCGAGACCGGCGTCGGCAAGGAGTTGGTGGCGCAGCGCCTGCACGCACGTTCGGCGCGGCATGCGCGGCCGCTGGTGCAGATCAACTGCGCGGCCTTGCCCGAGACGCTGGCCGACAGCGAGCTGTTCGGCCACAAGCGCGGCGCTTTCACGGGCGCGGTGGCGGACCGGGTCGGCAAGTTCGAACTGGCCGACGGCGGCACCCTGTTCCTCGATGAGGTCGGCGAGCTGCCGCTGGCCGTGCAGGCCAAGCTGCTGCGCGCGCTGCAGAGCGGCGAGTTGCAGCGCCCCGGCAGCGACCGGCTGCAGCGGGTTGACGTGCGCGTGCTGGCGGCCACCAACCGCGACCTGGGCCAGGAGGTCGCGCGCGGGCGGTTCCGCGCGGACCTGTATCACCGCCTGTCCGTCTACCCGCTGCGCGTGCCCGCGCTGCGCGAACGCGGCCGCGATGTGCTGACGCTGGCGGGCGGCTTCCTGGAAGAGAACCAGCACCGGCTGGGCGCACGCAACCTGCGGCTGGCGCCGGCCGCCGCGGCGGCGCTGCTGGCCCAACCCTGGCCCGGCAATGTGCGGGAGCTGGAGCACCTCATCAGCCGCGCCGCGCTGCGCGCCTGGGCCGAACCGGGCAAGAGCGGGCGCTGGACGGCCATCGAGCTGCGGCACCTGGGCTTGGAGGCGCCCACGGCACCGGCCACGACCGTGGCTGCGGCTGTGGACCTGCCACCGGTGGCACCAGGCCTGGGGCTGCGCGAGGCCACCGATGCCTTCCAGCGCCAGTGGATAGAAGCCGCGCTGCAGCGCCACGGCGGCAGCCTGGCCGGTGCGGCGCGCGAGGCCGGTATGGACCGCAGCAACCTGCTGCGGCTGGCCAAGCGGCTGGGCCTGCGAGCGCCATCTACCTCCAATGGCTGATTCCCTCGCGCCGCCGACGCGGCAGCATGGCTTGCCGTCGTGTTCGTACGGTGACAAGGAGGATCCCATGTTCGGACTCAGCGCTCTCGGACTCGTTCACACGCTGCTGGGGCTGGTGGCCCTGGTGGCCGGCGCCCGCTGCTTTTTGCGCGACGGCGCGATCTCGACCCGTTCGCGGGCCGGCCTGGTCTTCATCGGCGCCACGGTGCTGACCTGCGTGAGCGGCCTGGGCATCTTCCAGCGCGGCGGCTTCAACATCGCGCATGCGCTGAGCATCGTGGCGCTGGTGACACTGGTCATCTCGGCGCTGGTCGAGCGCGGCCAGGTGCTGGGGCGGCTGTCACCCTATGTCGCCACCGTCGGCTTCTCGCTGAGCTATTTCTTCCACTGGATCCCCGGCACCACGGAGACCTTCACGCGCATCCCGCTGGGCGCACCGCTGTTCAGCAGCCCCGAAGACCCCAACCTGGAGAAGACGGTGGGCGTGCTGTTTCTCGTCTTCCTGGTGGGCGCGGCCGTCCAGGTCTGGCGCCTGCGCCAGCGCCAAGGGTGCCCGGCGCCGGCGGGCCGCCTGGCCTGACCGGGAATCCCGGGAACGCAAGGAAAGGAAAAAGCCCTTGAGCGTTGATGCTCAAGGGCTTTTTGGAGTTCCCCGGGGCAGTGCGGCACTGCCTGGAATATCGGTTGGTGGAGAGGAGGAGGATCGAACTCCCGACCTCCGCATTGCGAACGCGGCGCTCTCCCAGCTGAGCTACCCCCCCACGCGGAGCGCAGTATAGCCAGCACGGGATGCGGCTCAGGCGGGCAGGGAGACGGCGTCCAACAGCTCGCTTTCGATCTGCAACTGCGCCTTGTTCTGCTGCAGCGCCGGGCCATCGACAAGGAAGGTGTCTTCCACGCGCTCGCCCAGCGTGGAGATCTTGGCGAGCTGCAGATTGATGCCATGGCGTGCCAGCACGCGGGCAATGGCGTACAGCAGGCCCGCGCGGTCGCTGGTGGAGATGGTCAGCAGCCAGGCGGTGGCCTTCTCGTCGGGGCGCAGCGAGATGCGGGGTGAGTACGGGAAGCTCTTGACGCGTCGCGACAGCCGGCCGCGGCGCGGCTCGGGCAGCGGGCCGCCGGCCTGCAGCGCTGAGCCCAGCTTGTTTTCCACCAGCGGCACCAGGTCGCGGTGGTGCAGGTCGGCCTCGGGGCGTATGACCTGGAAGGTGTCCAGCGCATAGCCGTCGCGCGTGGTGTGCACCTTGGCGTCCAGGATGTTGAAGCCGGCCGTGTCGAAGTAGCCGCAGATGCGGGCGAACAGGTCGGGTTGGTCGGGCGCGTAGACCAGCACCTGCAGGCCTTCGCCGATGGGTGAGGGGCGGGCGCGCACCACGGGCGCCTGGGTCTGCACATGGCGCCACAGCGAGCGCGCATGCCAGGCCAGTTCGGTGGCGTCGTGGCGGGCGAAGTAGCTGATGGCCAGCTTCTGCCACAGCGGTTCCTCGGTGCCGGGCAGCTGCGAGTGCAGGGCCAGGTCTTGCCTGGCCTCCTGCTTGCGCGCCTCGATCTCGGCGTCCATGTTGATCCTGGCGCCGCCCAGGGCCCGCAGCGTGATGCGGTACAGGTCCTCCAGCAGCTTGCCCTTCCACGCGTTCCAGACCTTGGGGCTGGTGCCGCGGATGTCGGCCACGGTCAGCAGGTACAGCGCGGTGAGCCGGCGTGCGTCGCCCACCTTGGCGGCAAAGGCGGCGATGACGGCAGGGTCGGACAGGTCTTCCTTCTGCGCGACGCGCGACATCGTCAGGTGGTGCTCGACGAGGAAGACGCACATCGTTGCGTCATCGGCGCTCATGCCGTGCTGGCGGCAGAAGCGCCGCACTTCGACGGCGCCCAGCTCGGAGTGGTCGCCGCCGCGGCCCTTGGCCACGTCGTGGAAGAGGGCGGCCACGTACAGCAGCTCGGGCTGGTCGAACTGCGAGGCGAGGTGCGAACAGAACGGGTACTCGTGCGCGTGTTCGGGCACGAGGAAGCGCCGCACATTGCGCAGCACCATCAGGATGTGCTGGTCCACCGTGTAGACGTGGAACAGGTCGTGCTGCATCTGCCCGACGATGGCGCGGAACACCCACAGGTAGCGGCCCAGCACGGAGGTCTGGTTCATCAGCCGGAATGCATGCGTCTGGCCCTCGTGGGCGCGCAGCATGGCCATGAAGGTGGCGCGGTTGACGGGGTCACGGCGCCAGCTTGCGTCCATCAGGCTGCGGGCGTTGTACAGCGCACGCAGCGTGCGGGCCGACAGGCCCTTGATGCCGCGCACCTGCTGGTAGACCAGGAAGGTGCGCAGGATGGCGTGCGGGTCGCGCTGGTAGAGGTCGTCGCTGGCGATCTCCAGCATGCGGCCGCGGTCGAGGAAGTCGGGGTGGCCGTCGAGTGCGCGGATCTGGTCCTGCTGGGAGCCGTTGATCTGCTCCTCCAGGTTCAGCAGCAGGATCTGGTGCAGCTGCGACACGGCCTTGGCGGCCCAGTAGTAGCGCCGCATCAGCACCTCGGACGCGCGCTGCGCGCCGGTGCTCTTGAAGCCGAAGCTCTGCGCGACGGCGGTCTGCAGGTCGAACACCAGCCGGTCTTCGCGCCGGCCGGCCACGGCGTGCAGGCGCGCGCGGATCAGCCTCAGCTGACCCTCGTTGCGCTGCAGCTGCCGGCTCTCGAACGGCGTGATGAGGCCGCGTGCGCTGAGCGCTTTCCAGGTCTTGCCGAGGCCGGCCGCGCGGGCGATCCACATCAGCATCTGCAGGTCGCGCAGGCCGCCGGGGCTTTCCTTGCAGTTGGGCTCCAGCGCGTAGGGCGTGTCGTCGAACTTGGTGTGGCGCTGCACTGTCTCCAGCGTCTTGGCGCGGAAGAAGGCCTTGGGGTCCATGGCCTGCATGAAGCGCTTGTGCATCAGCCGGAACAGCTTGGCGTCGCCCGCCAGCGGGCGCGACTCCAGCAGCGCGGTCTGTATGGTCACGTCGCCGGCCGACTCGCTCAGGCATTCGCCCAGCGTGCGCACGGACGAGCCGATCTCCAGCCCCACGTCCCAGCAGGACGTGATGAAGCTCTCGATGGCGCTTTTGGCCGGGCCGGGCTGGTAGGCCTCGACACCGTCGGGCAGCAGCACCAGCACGTCCACGTCGGAATGCGGGAACAGCTCGCCGCGGCCGTAGCCGCCGACGGCGGCCAGGCAGGCGCCGTCGGGCATGCCGGCCTGCGTCCACAGGCCGCGCAGCGTGTCGTCGACATGGCGGGCGAGGCGGCGCAGCAGCCGCTCGGCACCGGCCTGCGTGGGGCGCTCGGCCAGGAAGCCGTCGATCAGCGCCTGCTTGCCAGCCTTGAACTGCTGGCGGAGGTCGGCGAGCGTCGCCACGTCAGGCGGTGGCCGCGGCCGCTGCCGTGATGAAGGCGGGCGGTGGGGGGCTGCCGGCCGACAGCGTCATGACCTCGTAGCCGGTCTCGGTGACGAGGATGGTGTGCTCCCACTGGGCCGACAGCGAACGGTCCTTGGTGACGATGGTCCAGCCGTCGCCGGTCTCGCGGATCTCGCGTCGGCCGGCGTTGATCATGGGTTCGATGGTGAACATCATGCCGGGCACCAATTCGTCGAGCGTGCCGGGGCGGCCGTAGTGCAGAACCTGCGGCTCCTCGTGGAAGACCTGGCCGATGCCGTGGCCGCAGAACTCGCGCACGATGGAGAAGCCGGCGTTCTCGGCGAACGTCTGGATGGCGTGGCCGATGTCGCCCAGGCGCGCGCCGGGCTTGACCTTGGCGATGCCCTTCCACATCGCGTCGTACGTGAACGCGCACAGCCGCTTGGCGGCGATGGAGCCGTCGCCCACGACGAACATGCGGCTGGTGTCGCCGTGCCAGCCGTCCTTGATGACGGTGACGTCGATGTTGACGATGTCGCCGTTCTTCAGCGCCTTGTCGTTGGGGATGCCGTGGCAGACCTGCTGGTTCACCGACGTGCAGATGGACTTGGGGTAGGGGATGTAGCCCGGCGGGCAGTAGTTCAGCGGCGCCGGGATGCCTTGCTGCACGTTGACGATGTAGTCGTGCGCCAGCTTGTCCAGTTCGTTGGTCGTGACGCCCGGCTTCACATGGGGCGTCAGCATGTCCAGGACTTCGGACGCCAGGCGTCCGGCGATGCGCATGCCCTCGACGTCGGCAGCGGTCTTGATCGTGATGGCCATGGCGGGATTATCCGCGCTGGCTCAGTCCTTCCAGATGTCCATGCCCATGTAAGCTGTGGCGAGGACCACCAGGCCGAACACGATGCGGTAGTACGCAAACACCTTGAAGTCGTGGCTGGACACGTAGCGGATCAGCCAGCGGATGCACAGCAGCGCGCTGAAGAACGCGAACACCAGGCCCACGGCGAACATGGGCAGGTCGCCCCAGGCCAGCGCGTCGCGCTGCTTCAGCACCGAGTAGGCGCCGGCACCCATCAGCGTCGGGATGCCCAGGTAGAAGCTGAACTCGGCCGCCGCCTTGCGCGACATGCCCAACACGACGCCGCCGATGATGGTGGCGCCCGAACGGCTGGTGCCGGGGATCAGCGCCAGGCATTGCAGCAGGCCGATCTTCAGCGCGTCCAGCGGGCCCATGTCGTCAACGGTCTCGATGCGGGCGCGGCGGGCGCCCTGCATGTCCATGTCGCCGTACAGCCGCTTGTGGCGGGCTTCCACCCACAGGATGATGAAGCCGCCCACGATGAAGGCCATGGCCACCGGCACCGGGTGGAACAGATGGGTCTTCACGAGCTTGCCGAAGGCCAGACCCAGCACGACGGCGGGGATGAAGGCGATGCCCACGTTGAGCGCGAAGCGCTGCGCCTGCTTTTCGCCGGCAATGCCGCGCACCGTGCGCGCCAGGCGCTCGCGGTACTCCCAGACGACGGCGAACATCGCGCCGGTCTGCACGGCGATCTCGAACACCTTGGCCTTCTCTCCGACGAAGTTCAGCAGCGAACCCGCGAGGATCAGGTGGCCCGTGGACGAGATGGGCAGGAATTCGGTCAACCCCTCCACGATGCCCATGATGGCGGCTTTGATCAGAAGGATGACGTCCACGTGTACTCCGGAAGCTGACGAACTGCTAGAAGGCGGCGCAGTGTAGCCAGCGCTCGCGGCCGGCTTGCTGGCGCGCGCCACGCCCGGCTACATTACTGACTCATCGGTCATTAACGCCGCCAGACTTGGCCACTGCCACGCCCCGCCAACGCCGCAAGGACGCCCGCCCGCAGGAACTGCTGGACGCGGCGCTGGAACTCTTCGTCGAGAAAGGCTTCGCCGCCACGCGCAGCGAGGAGGTCGCCGCGCGGGCCGGTGTCGCCAAGGGCACGCTGTACCGCTACTACCCCAGCAAGGACGAGCTGTTCAAGGCCATGGTGCGCGAGAACCTGTCCGAGCACATCGTCGCGTCGGCCGCACAAGCCGCCCAGCACGAAGGGCCCATTGCCGAATTGCTGGGGCTCATGATGCAGGCCTGGTGGGCCAAGATCGGCCACGGCAAGGCCGGCGTGGTCTGCAAGATCATGATGGTGGAGGCGCGCCACTTCCCGGAGCTGGCGCGTTTTTATGTGGACGAGGTCATCACGCCGACGCAGAACCTGGTGGGCGACCTCATTGCCCGGGGCGTGCGCAGCGGCGAATTCCGCGCCGTGCCCATCGAAGCCACCGTGCACCTGCTGATCGCGCCCATGCTGCACATGATGCTGCACGAGCACTCCTTCGGCAGCCATCAGGCCTGCCATCACACGATGAGCCCCGAAGAGCTGCTGGACGCCCAGATGTCGCTGCTGCTGCACGGTCTGCTGGCGACCCCGGACTGACCTTCTAGAATTTTGCCTTTCAGCCGTACCGTGCCCCGGAGAACAAGATGAATCTCGAACAAGCCCGCTTCAACATGATCGAGCAGCAGATCCGCCCCTGGGATGTGCTCGACCCCAGCGTGCTGGAGCTGCTGCACGTGGTGCACCGTGAGGACTTCGTGCCCGAGGCGCACAAGATCCAGGCCTTCGTCGATGTCGAGCTGCCGCTGACCGCCACGCGCCGCATGCTGGCGCCCAAGGTCGAGGCCCGCCTGCTGCAGGAGTTGAAGCTGCAGCGCCACGAGAAGGTGCTGGAGATCGGCGCCGCCACGGGTCACCTGGCCGCGCTGCTGGGCCACAAGGCGCAGCGCGTCGTCGCGCTGGAGGCCGACGCCGGCCTGGCCGCCCAGGCTACCGCCAACCTGAAGCGCGCCGGCGTGCTGAACGTCAGCGTGGTCAACGCCGACGGCGCGGCCGGCCTCGCGGCCGAGGAGCCCTTCGACGCCATCCTGCTGTCCGGCTCGGTCGCTGCCGTGCCGCAGCAGCTGCTGAAGCAGCTCAAGATCGGCGGTCGTCTGGTGGCCATCGTCGGTGGCGAGCCGGTGATGCGCGCCGTGCTGGTCACGCGTACGGGTGCGGACGACTTCCGCACGGTCGAGTTGTTCGATACCGTCGCGGGCCGTCTGCCCGGCTTTGCCGAGGCTCCGGCCTTCAGTTTCTGAAGCTGCTGTGCCCGCCGCCCGTCGCCGCCAGACGCCGCCCACCGCCTCCAAGGGGCAACTCGTCACATGGCTTCAGTCACCGGCGGGCTTTGCGTCTATAACCCCGGCCGCTGTCTAAATAAACGCTCCAGCCAAGGAATCCCATGCCCCTCGTCCAAGCCCAACGCCTGATCCTGCAACCGCTGGCCCTTGCCGCCGGTCTCTTGCTTGCTGGCGCGGCCCAGGCCCAGAGCCTGCAAGAGCTGTACGACGCTGCGCGGGGGTATGACGCGACCTATCTGGCGTTCCGCAACACGGCCGATGCTGCCGCGGCGCGGGCGGCCCAGGCGGAGGCGCTGCTCAAGCCCACGCTGGGCTTGCAGGCCTCGGGCACGCAGGCCTATACCGACCCCGCTTCGAGCCAGAGCATCAACAGCCGCACGCTGTCGGCCGGCCTGCAGGGCAAGTACTCGGTCTACAACGCGGCCAATGTGCCCACCATCGACAAGGCCCGCCGCGCGCTGACCATCGCGCAGTCCGACCTGGAGACGGCCGAGCAAGACCTGATCGTGCGTCTGGCCACGGCTTATTTCGACGTGCTGGCCGCCAAGGACGCGCTGACCACGTCGCAAGCCAACAAGAAGGCCATCTCCGAGCAACTGGCCTCGGCCAAGCGCAACTTCGAGGTCGGCACGGCCACCATCACCGACACGCGTGAAGCCCAGGCCCGCTACGACCTGGCCACCGCCCAGGAACTGGCCGCCGACAACGACCTGCGCGTGAAGCGCGTGACGCTGGACCAGTTCGTGGGCCGCGTGGGCGTGGAGCCCAAGGGCCTGGCCCAGCCGGTGGCGCTGCCGGCACTGCCCAGCGACCAGGTCGAGACCTGGGTGAGCACTGCCGACGAGCAGCACCCCGGCGTGCGCAAGGCCCGCCTGGCGCTGGAGATCGCGCAGCTGGACACCGAGATCGCCCGCGCTGGCCAGAAGCCCACGCTGGATGCCAGCGCTACGCTGGGCGCGCAGAACCTCCACAACAACCTGAGCGGCGCAGCCGCCGCGGGCTCGGGCGTGGGCACGGCCAAGAACGCCAGCATCGGCCTGACGCTGACCTACCCGCTGTACACAGGCGGCCTGACGCAGAACCGCATCAAGGAAACGCTGGTGCTGGAAGACAAGGCCCGCAACGACCTGGACTTCGCGCGCCGCAGCGTCGCCGAAGCCACGCGCCGCGCCTTTTTCGGCGTGCAGTCGCTGAAGGCCCAGGTCAGCGCCTACGAGGCCGCCGAGTCGTCCACCAAGCTGGCGCTGGAAGCCACTCAGCTGGGCTACAAGGTCGGCGTGCGCGTGAACCTGGACGTGCTGAACGCGCAGACCCAGCTGTTCACGACGCAGCGCGATCTCGCCAAGGCGCGCTATGACGTGGTCGTCAACAGCCTCAAGCTGCGCCAGGCCTCGGGCCAGCTGCGCGCCGAGGATCTCAGCGCCGTCAATACGCTGCTGGCCCGCTAGTTCTGCGCCTTGCCCAGCACGTTCAGCGGGATCTTCAGGTAGCTGACCCCGTCGTCCTCCGGCGTCGGCAGCTGGCCGGCGCGGATGTTGATCTGGATGGATGGCAGGATCAGTGTGGGCACGTCCAGCGTGGCGTCGCGTGTCTGGCGCATGGCGACGAATTCCTGCTCCGTCACGCCGTCGCGCACGTGGATGTTGCCGGCGCGCTGCTCGGCCACGGTCGTCTCCCAGGCTGGGGCTCGGCCGTTGGGCGGGTAGTCGTGGCAGACGAACAGCTGCGTCTTCGGTGGTAGCGCCAGGATGCGTTGCACCGAGCGGTAGAGCGTGCGCGCATCGCCGCCGGGGAAGTCGGCGCGGGCCGTACCCACGTCGGGCATGAACAGCGTGTCGCCCACGAACACGGCGTCGCCCACGACGTAGGCCATGTCGGCCGGCGTGTGCCCCGGTACCAGCAGCGCTTGCGCCGGCAACTCGCCGATGTGGAACCGCTCGCCGTCCTTGAACAGGTGGTCGAACTGCGTGCCGTCGGGCAGGAAGCCGCGCTCCAGGTTGTAGAGCTTTTTGAAGGTCGCCTGGACTTCCCGGATGTGTTCACCGATGGCGATGCGCCCGCCGACCTGCTGCTGCAGCCAGTGCGCGGCCGACAGGTGGTCGGCGTGGGCGTGCGTTTCCAGGATCCATTGCACCGTCAGCCCTTGCTCGCGCAGCCAGGCTAGCAGCCGCTCGGCCTGGACGGTGCGGGTGCGGCCTGACCTGAGGTCGAAGTCCAGCACCGGGTCGACCACGGCCGCGCAGCGGCTTGTGGGGTCGGCGATGACGTAGGAAACGGTGCCGGTGGCGTCGTCGAAGAAGGCCTGGATGGACGGTCGCGTGGTCATCGGGATTTCCTGCTTGCTTCAATGTGTTGACAAATATTATATTAATAAATAAAGTGAAATCAATACATCGGAGCGACGCATGTCCCATCCCGTCATCAGCCCGGACCTGTTGCGCGCGGCGGCCGGCGAGGCCGTCACCGCGCTGAAGCTGCTGGCCAATCCCGAGCGCCTGCTGCTGTTGTGCCAGCTGTCGCAGGGGGAGATGTCGGTGGGCGACCTGGAAGCCGCGCTGGACATCCACCAGCCCACGCTATCGCAGCAGCTGGGTGTGCTGCGCGGTGAGGGTGTCGTGGAGACGCGCCGCGACGGCAAGCGCATCTTCTACCGCGTGGCCGATGCCCGGCTGCTGCAGGTGCTGGAACTGCTGCACCAGCTCTATTGCCCCAAGGAGTGATCGATGAGCATCGACTGGAACGCCTTGACGCCGCTGGCCGCGCTGGCCGGCGGCGCATTGATCGGGGGGGGCGCGGCCCTGTTGCTGCTGCTGAATGGCCGGATTGCCGGCATCAGCGGCGTGCTTGGCGGCCTGCTGAGGCCGGTGCGTGGCGACGTGGCCTGGCGCGCTGCCTTCATCGCGGGCCTGGTCGGCGCTCCGCTGGCCTACGCGTTGTGGACCGCCGTGCCCGTGCCGCGCATCGACGCCGGCTGGGGCCTGCTGGTGCTGGCCGGGCTGGCGGTGGGCGTGGGCACGCGCTACGGCGCGGGCTGCACCAGCGGTCACGGCGTCTGCGGCCTGTCCCGGCTGTCGCCGCGCTCGCTGGTGGCCACGCTGGCGTTCATGGGCGCGGGTTTCGCCACGGTCGGCGTGATGCGCCACCTGATGGGTTTCTGAGGAGTGGTGATGCCTGTTCTTGCTGCCCTGCTTGCCGGCCTCGTGTTCGGTATCGGTCTCATCGTGTCCGGCATGGCTGATCCGGCCAAGGTGCTGGGTTTCCTCGACCTGGCCGGTCCGTGGGACCCGTCGCTGGCGCTGGTCATGGCCGGTGCCATCGCCGTGGGCGTGGTGGCGTTCGCTATTGCGGCCCGCTCGCGTCGCACGCTGCTGGGGCTGGACTTCAATCTGCCTGCGGCCCGCCACATCGACCGCCGGCTGGTCGGGGGCAGCCTGCTGTTCGGCATCGGCTGGGGGCTGGCCGGCTTCTGCCCGGGGCCCGCGCTGGTGGCACTGGGCATGGGGGAGTTGAAGGCGGTGGTCTTCGTCGCCGCGATGCTGGCCGGCATGGGGCTGTTCGAGCTGCTGCAGCGCAAGGGCTGAGCCATGGATGCCGCCTGGACCCCGGTCGGCCTGACGGTGGCGGTGCTGCTCGGCTACGAGGCCCTGCTGGTGCTGCTGCCGCGGCGGCTGGCTGCGGCCCGCCATGCGGGGCTGCGCGAGGAATGGCTGCGCGTGGTCTCCGCGCAGCCGGGCGCTGAGCTGCTGGCGGTGCAGACGCTGCGCAACTCGCTGATGTCGGCCACGCTGCTGGCTTCGACGGCAGCGCTGGCGCTGATGGGCAGCGTCACGCTGGCGGCGCCGTCGCTGAAAGCCAGCCTGGCCGCGTCGTCGGGAGCGCCCAGCCCGCGCCTGGTGCTGGAGCTGGTGCTGCTGGCGCTGCTGTTCGCGTCGCTGGCGTCCACGCTGATGGCGGTGCGCCTGTACAACCACGCGGGTTTCATCGGCGGCCTGCCGGTGGGGTCGCCGGGCCGCGCCCGCTGGACCGAGGCCGGCGTCGGCTATGTGCGCCGCGCCGGCCTGCTGTACGGCGTGGGCCTGCGCCAGCTGGTGCTGGTGGTGCCCGTCGTGGCCGCCATGCTGCTGCCGACTGCCGGCCCGGTCGCCGCGCTGCTGGTGGTTGCGGTGCTGTACTCGCTGGACCGATTCGACGCCGACGCAGCCGGGACCTGACGAATCAACCAGCGCTCATGCCGCAAAATCCGCGGCCATGCTGTTCCTGCTCTCGCCCGCCAAATCGCTCGACTACGACACGCCCACGCCGCCCGAACTGGCGCCGGCGCTGACCCGCCCGCAGTTCCTCGACGACACGGCGGCGTTGATCGACGTGATGCGCAGCAAGACCGTGGCCGATGTGCGCGAGCTGATGGACCTGTCCGAGCCGCTGGCGCAGCTGAACGTGGACCGCTACGCCGCGTGGCGGCCGCGCTTCACCGACAAGAACAGCAAGCCGGCCATGCTGGCCTTCAATGGCGACGTCTACGACGGCCTGGACGCGAAGACGCTGAGCGCCGACGACATCGCGTGGGCGCAGACGCATGTGCGCATGCTGTCGGGCCTGTACGGCATCTTGCGCCCGCTGGACCGTATGCAGCCCTACCGCCTGGAGATGGGCACGCGGCTGTCCACCGTCGCCGGCGCGAATCTCTACGACTGGTGGGGCGACCGGCTGGCGCTGCACCTGAACAAGCTCGCCAAGGCGGAGAAGGCGCCGGTCATCGTCAACCTCGCGTCGCAGGAATACTTCCGCGTGGTGGATCGCAAGGTGTCCGCGGAGCCGCCGGGCCGCCCCAAGGCTGCGCAGCCCCCTCGGGGGGCAGGGCGGGCGCAGGTCGCCCGTGGGGGCGTGTTGATTCCACGCGTCATCGACTGCCAGTTCGAAGACTGGAAGAACGGCGACTACAAGATCATCAGCTTCTTCGCCAAGCGCGCCCGCGGGCTGATGGCGCGGTATGCGATACAGAATCGGATCGAAACGCCGGATGGCCTGAAGGGCTTCGACCTCGACGGCTACCGCCTCGCACCCGAGGCCTCCTCTCAGGATCAACTCGTCTTCCGCCGCAAGCCATGAGCCAACAAGTCATCACCACGGAACTGTGTGATTGGATTTCCGAGCAGAGCCGCGTGGGCCATCCGGCCGAGAGCATCCTGGCCGCGATGCTGGGCAGCGGCTGGGACGAGAGCGTCGCCCGCCAGGCCGTGGCGCGCGTGCTGGGCCAGTCGGCCACGCTGACCGCGCCGCCCGGCGCGACGGCCGGGCTGCCCGAGCCCGACCTGAGCCGCTTCGCGCCCGTCGTCGATGCCGGCGACCGCAACGTCAAGATCGTCATGGCCATGCGCCAGCCGCGCGTGGTGGTGTTTTCCGAGCTGCTGTCGCACGAGGAGTGCGACGGCATCATCGCGCTGGGCACCAAGCGGCTGGCCCGCTCAGAGACCGTGGCCACTGGCGCCGATGGCAGCGAGGTGAACGCCGCGCGCACCAGCGAGGGCATGTTTTTCGAGCGTTGCGAGAACGATCTGATCCGCACCGTGGAGGCGCGCATCGCGACGCTGCTGCGCTGGCCGCTGGACCATGGCGAAGGGCTGCAGGTGCTGCGCTACCGGCCGGGCGCCGAGTACCAGCCGCATTACGACTACTTCGACCCCGGCCACGTCAGCACGCCCAACATCCTGAAGCGCGGCGGCCAGCGCGTGGCCACGCTGGTCATCTACCTGAACACGCCCACGGCCGGCGGCTCGACGATCTTCCCGGACATCGGCCTGGACGTCGCGCCCGTGAAGGGCAACGCGGTGTTCTTCAGCTACGACCGGCCGCACCCGTCCACGCAGACGCTGCATGGCGGCTCGCCCGTCATCGAGGGCGAGAAGTGGGTGGCGACCAAATGGCTGCGCCAGGGCGTGTTCAACTAGTCACCGCGATCAGTGCCACCAGCATGGCCGCCACGGCGGCCAGCAGCACGAAGTAGAAGAAGCTGAGCAGCAGGCCGCGACACAGGGCGCCCCACCAGCCCAGCCCGTAGACGCGCCGCATGGCCACCAGGCCATGGCCGAAGACGGCGAACATCAGCGGGCCTTCCAGCCCGGTTGCCACCGTGAGCAGCAGCGCCAGAAACCACAGGCTGTGGCTGTGCAGCGAGAACACGAAGTGCTCGGCGTAGCGTCGGCCGCTGCCTGCGAAGGCCGCCAGCAGCAGCGACGCGAAGATCGGCTGCATGGCCAGCATGGCGTACGGCGCCAGCGCACGGGTGCGCGACTTCCATTGCTCGAAGCTGATGGCCTCGGCCTTGCGGGCGATATTGGTCAGCCAGCGCTCGGCGGGCGTGCAGTCTTCGGGCCGCTTGTCGACGTGACAGCCCAGCAGCGTCTCCGGCTCGCTGGACTTCTTGCCGGCGGCACGGGCGGCTGCCGCGGCGGCCTCCCTGGGCGACAGATTGGGCTTGACGTCCAGCCGCACGGTGCCGATGCCTTTGGCAGACAAGGCGGGATCCGCTTCGATGACCTGCGTCGGCCCCTGCGGCAGCAGCGCCCAGCCGATGAAGAAGATGAAGCTGGCGCTGAGGTAGACGCGCAGCGGCAGCACATAGCGGCGCCGCCGGCCGTGGAAGTAGGCGTTGGTCAGGTGACCCGGCAGGAACAGCAGTGCCGCCAGCGTGCGCCACAGCGGGCCGTCGAACGCGACGTAGTGGCCCAGGTACTCGGTGAACATCTCGCGCACCGACGGCGGATGCAGGTCGGTCTCCTGCCCGCAGTGGCCGCAGTGCACCGGACGGGGCGTGGCGAGCGTGAAGTGGCAGTTGCGGCAGTAGGGCAGCTCGGGCGCGTGCGGATGCGGGTGCGTGGTGCTCATGCAGACAGCAGTTTGTGGATCAGGTCGGGCGTGCTGGACGCCTTGTATTTCTTCATCAGCCGCGCGCGATAGACATCCACCGTGCGGTGGCTGATCCCTAAGCGCCGGCCGACCAGCTTGCTGGTCAGCCCGTCGATCAGCAGCGCGGCGATCTCGCGCTCGCGTGGCGTCAGTTCTGCGGTCAGCGTGCGGCGGGCGGACAGGTCCTCGAAGCTCCAGATGCCGCGCGCGTGCGGGTCGCGCGGGTCCAGCGCGCGGCCGGTCACGTGGCACCAGAACAGGCTGCCGTCGAAGCGCTTCATGACGCGGTCGTCGCCGTAGCGGCCTTGCTTGTCCAGGCTGGCGACGATGCGCTCGCCGGTACGCTGGTACTCGTCGGGCGACGGGTAGAGCTGCTCGAAGCTCTTGCCGACGATCTGCTCGCGGCGCGCGCCAAAGATGGCCAGCACGTGCTGGTTGCAGTCGCGCACGATGCGCTGCTCGGACAACATCAGGCCGATGGGAGCCAGCTCGAAGGCGAGTTGGTAGTCCGGAACGGTCACGGCAAGTAGACGATGCGGAGTGATGCGTCGACGAGCGCCAGCGGCAGATAGCCGATCGCATCGGCATGGCGCTGCAGATGCGCCTTGACGGCCTCGGTGCCGGTCAACTGCAGCGGTGGGCGGCGCCGGCCGCCGAACTGCTGGGCGGCCCAGGCGCTGCGGAACTCGCTGGCCCCGCGCTTCAGCACCGTGTTGAAGAACTGCTCGCGCTCGGCGCCCGCGCTCATGACGGGTGCCGGCGCGTTGCCATCGGCCAGGCGCTGGCGCTGGCCCATGAACACCTCCACCAGATGCGCATACGAGATGCCGCGCACGGCGCTGCGCGCGGATACCACCACCGCCAGCGGCGCCGCGGCGTGCTGGTTGACGAGCTCGCCGATGCGGCCGGCGGCGTGCAACTGCTCGATGACGGCCAGCAGCTGCGGCGCTTCGATGCGGCCGCGCGGCGACGCGAAGCAGCGGTAGGCGCGGGCGCCCAGTTGCGCGCGCCAGGGTGCGATGCCGTCGATGGGTTCCTGGCTGGTGTACCAGCTGACCGACGGCTGGCTGCCCACGCCGTAGGGGTGGCGGTTCAGCGCAAGCTTGCGCAGCAGCTTCTCTTCGCTCTGCGCCTCGTCGCGCTTCAGCCTGCCGTCGTTGATCAGGCCCTCCAGTGCCGCGCTGGACTGTCCTTGCACGGTGCCGATGACGCTGTTCGGCGCCAGTTGGTCCGGCGTGTCCACCGGCGGCGCGGATTCATGGCCCAGCAGCAGATCCTGGGTCTCGAACAGCGCCGCGCTGGCCGGCAGCGCGCGCGCGCCGGCCGGCGGCGTGATGTTGCAGGCCAGGTCGGCGTCGCCCCCCGCCAGCGCGGCCTCGACGCGGGCGCGCGGCAGTGGCAGCAGTTCCACCGGGATGCGCAGCTGCACGGCGACGGCACGCGCCAGCTCCACATCCAGGCCGGCGACGGGCTGGTTGTCGCGCCACTGCACGAAAGGCGGGCTGGCCGACTGCGTGATGGCCACGCGCAGCGGACGGTCCTGGGCGAGCGCGGGCAGCGCGGCGAGCAGGGCGATGGCGGCGAGGAGGCGCTGCATGGTCAGAACACGAAGTCCAGCGCGACGGTGATCATGCGCACGCGGCCATCCCAGCCGGTGGCGGTGGGTGGCAGCACGATCTCGTCGCTGCGCGAGGTCAGCGTGTCGCGCGTGGAGCGCCATTGCTCCCACTGCAGCTTCAGCGCGGCCTGCTCGTGCAGGTCCCAGCGAAGGCCGGCCAGCAGGATGCGGCGGTCCTGCATGGCCTGAAGGCGGCGGTCCACCGCCTGGATGAGCGCAGCACCCGCTTCCGGTGTGCCCGGCGCGGCCTGCAAGCCTAGCGGAGCCTCGCGGTAGCGCGACGCGCCGATGGCAGCGAAGGGCGTCCAGCGATCCAGGCGGTGCGACAGCAGCATGTACCAGCCGTCGGCATCGGGCGTCGCTACGGAGTTGCTGAGCCGGCGCAGCCATTCCATGTCCAGCGTCCAGGGACCCCAGTTCAGCGTGTGGCCCAGCGTGATGCGGTGGGACACGATGTTCTGTGTACGCAGGCGTGCCTCCAGGATGGGGCCGCAGACCGCGCAGCCACTGCCGGGCTGGCGCAGCGTGTCGCCCAGCGCCTCCAGCGACGAACCCAGCAGGTCCAGGCGGCCGCGCAGCAGGCCGGCGCGCAGCACGACTGGCCCGTGCTGCCAGCGTGCGCTGAGGCTGGCTAGATAGCGTCCGGCGGCGCGCCCCGAGTTGCTGCGGATGTCGACACGGCCCAGGCTGGCATCCACGGCCAGCGCGCCGCCGCCCAGGTCGCCGTTCCAGCTGAGTACGCCACCGTCGATGGGATTGTTGGAAATGAGCTCGTAGACCGAGGCCATGGGGCGTACGGTCACGCGTGCGAGGCCCACGCGTCCGGTCTCGGAATGCTGCTGCATTGGCAGGGGCTGACGGCCCACGCGCAGCGTCCAGGCGGGCGCGGGCGACCAGCCGACGTAGAACCATTCCGTATTGGGCCGCCAGCGCTTGTCCACCAAGTCGGAGGATTGCAGCTGCCAGACCAGTTGCACCTCGTCGCTCAGCACCCAGCGCGCCTGCACGCCCAGCACGGAATCGCCGTCCCAGCGCCATTTGCCGCTGCGCGATGCTTCGTTGCCGAAGCGCCTGGGCCGCACGGACGCCACTTCGTCGTCGCCTTGATAGGCCGACAGTGTGCCGAAGCCGCTGAACTCCAGCTCCGCGGCCGATGCTGTCGTCGCGAGCAGTGCCAGACCAACAACGAGGACCGTGCGCCAGACCGGCATGGACTTCCTTGCTCCAAGGGGATTAGGCGATTCTACGTAACGCCATACGTAGCTCGCCGCCGCTACGCTGTGAGCCTTGCTTTGCACTGATGGAGACGGTGGCATGAACAAGCTGTACCCGAGCGCCGACGAGGCGCTGCGCGGCATCGTGAAAGACGGGCAGTTGCTGGCGGTGGGCGGTTTCGGCCTCTGCGGCATCCCCGAGGCGTTGATCGCGGCGCTGCGCGACAGCGGCGTGAAGAACCTGACGGTGATCTCGAACAACGCCGGCGTGGACGGCTTCGGCCTGGGCCAGTTGCTGGAGACGCGCCAGATCAAGAAGATGATTTCCAGCTACGTCGGTGAGAACAAGGAGTTCGAGCGCCAGTACCTGGCCGGCGAGCTGGAGCTGGAGTTCACGCCGCAGGGCACGCTGGCCGAGAAGCTGCGTGCCGGCGGCGCGGGCATCCCGGCCTTCTTCACGAAGACCGGCGTGGGCACCATCGTGGCCGAGGGCAAGGAGTTGCGCGAGTTCGACGGTGAGACCTATGTGATGGAACGCGCGCTGCTGCCGGAGGTGTCGCTGGTCAAGGCCTGGAAGGCCGACAAGAGCGGCAACCTGGTGTTCCGCCGCACGGCGCGCAACTTCAACCCGGCCGCGGCCATGGCCGGCAAGCTGACCGTCGTGGAAGTCGAGCAGATCGTCGAGACCGGCGAGCTGGATCCGGACAGCGTCCATCTGCCGGGCATCTATGTGCATCGCATCGTCGTGAACGCCAACCCCGAGAAGCGCATCGAGAAGATGACGTTGTCTCCCAAGAAGGAGGCTTGAGATGGCCTGGACCCAAGACCAGATGGCCGCCCGCGCGGCCCAGGAGCTGGAAGACGGCTTCTACGTGAACCTCGGCATCGGCATCCCCACGCTCGTCGCCAACCATGTGCCGGCGGACAAGGAAGTCTGGCTGCAAAGCGAGAACGGCATGCTGGGCATAGGCCCGTTCCCGACCGAAGATGAAGTCGACGCCGACCTCATCAACGCCGGCAAGCAGACGGTCACCACGCTACCCGGCTCCAGCATCTTCGGCAGCCACGACAGCTTCGCGATGATCCGCGGCGGCAAGATCAACCTGAGCATCCTGGGCGCCATGCAGGTCAGTGCGGCCGGCGACCTGGCCAACTGGATGATCCCGGGCAAGATGGTCAAGGGCATGGGCGGTGCCATGGACCTGGTGGCCGGCGTCAAGCGCGTCATCGTGCTGATGGAGCACGTGGCGAAGAAGAAGGACGGTACCGAGGACTTCAAGATCATCCCCAGCTGCACGCTGCCGCTGACCGGTGTGGGCGTGGTGGATCGCATCATTACGGACCTGGGCGTGTTCGATGTGGTCGCTGGCGGCATCCAGGTCGTGGAGCTGGCCGAAGGCGTCACGCGCGAGTTCGCGCAGAGCAAGACGGGCGTGCCGCTGCTCTGAGTTTGTGTGACTTGTTTCTCTCGGTAAGCCCGAGGGCGTTTGTCACGGCGCGGCCGTGACGGGCGTGCCAAAGGGGGCCGGCTTCGCCATCATGCAGGCCGGACCTCCCTGGACGCCTCATGCACGACCTGACCGCCGCGCCGCCGCTTCCCGCGCCGGCCGCTGACCTGCCGCTGAATCCAGCTGCCGCGCTCGCAGCCGCCGCGCTGCTGAGCGCCTGCGGTGGTGGTGGCGGAGGCGGCGAAGCGGGTCCGGGCGCCGGCCCGGCGGCACCGCCCCCGCCACCGCCCGCGCCCGCGCCGCCCAGCGATGCCGAGGCCGCGCGCTTTCTCGCGCAGGCCGGCTTCGCGGCCACCAGTGCCGACATCGCCACCGTCAAGGCCAGCGGCTACGCGGCCTGGCTGGATGCGCAGTTCGCGATGCCCGTCAGCGCGGGTCATTTCGACTGGATGGTGGAACGCGGCTACGCCGTGGAGGCCAACCGCAACAGCTTCGCCGGGCTGGACAACACACTGTGGCGCAAGTTCATGTCCGCGCCCGACACGCTGCGCCAGCGCGTGGTGCTGGCGTTGTCGGAGATCTTCGTCGTGTCCATGAGCGGCATGCCGGTGCAATGGCGCGGCCTGATGGGCGCGGCCTATGTGGACCTGCTGGAGCAGCACGCCTTCGGCAACTACCGCCAGCTGCTCGAGGCGGTGACGCTGTCGCCCGCGATGGGCGTCTACCTGAACATGCGCGGCAACCAGAAGGCCGACACACGCACCGGCCGTGTGCCCGACGAAAACTACGCGCGCGAGTGCATGCAGCTGTTCAGCATCGGCCTGGTGCTGCTGAACGCCGATGGCAGCGCCAAGCTGGGCAGCGACGGCAAGGCGCAGGAGACCTACTCGCAGGCGCAGATCACCGAGCTGGCGCAGATCCTGACCGGCTGGGACTACGACGGCAGCAGCGCCACCGACCCTGCCTATGTGAAGAAGCCCATGGTCAACAACGCCGCCCGCTTCACGCCCGGCGCGAAGAAGGTGCTGGGCGTGGACGTGCCGTCGACCGCCGACGGTGCCGCCGCGCTGAAGATCGTGCTGGACACGCTGGCCGCGCATGCAAACGTGGGCCCGTTCATCGGCCGGCAACTGATCCAGCGGCTGGTGGCGTCGCACCCCAGCGCAGCCTATGTCGGGCGCGTGGCCGCCGTGTGGGCCGATAACGGTGTGGGCGTGCGCGGCGACCTGAAGGCCGTCGTGCGCGCCGTGTTGCTGGACGAGGAGGCCCGCAAGCCGTCGGCCCAGCCCTCGGCGGGCCGGCTGCGCGAGCCCGTGCAGCGCCTCGTGCAGTGGGCGCGCAGCTTCGGCGCCGCATCGCCCACGGGGCTGTGGAACGTGGGCGACACCACCAACCCCGCCACGCGCCTGGGCCAGAGCCCGCTGCGCAGCCCGTCGGTGTTCAACTTCTTCCGCCCTGGCTATGTGCCGCCCAACTCCACGCTGGGCACCAACGGCATCACGGCGCCCGAGTTCCAGCTCTGCAACGAGAGCACGGTGGCCGGCTACCTGAACTTCATGCAGACCGTCATCGGCAGCGGCGTGGGCGAGGTCAGGGGCGACTACACGGCCGAGCTGGCGCTGAGCACCGACGTGCCGGCGCTGGTCGACAACGTCGCGCTGCGCCTGGCAGGTGATGCCATCTCGGCCGACACGCGTGCCAAGGTCGCCACCGCCGTGGCCACCATCACGGCGACCAACGACACCGGCAAGCGCAACCGCGTCAACGCGGCCGTGCTGATGCTGATGGCTTGCCCCGAATACCAGGTGCAGAAATGAAGCTGAACCAACTCCCCAAGCTCCAGCGCCGCGAGTTCCTGCGCCGCAGCTCCGCGCTGGGCCTGGCCGGTGCCGCGGCGCCCTGGGCGCTGAACCTCGCCGCGATGGGCGAGGCCGCGGCGCAGGCGGCGCCCGGCGACTACAAGGCGCTGGTCTGCGTGTTCCTGTACGGCGGCAACGACTACGGCAACACGCTGGTGCCGTTCGATGCCGCCAGCCATGCCGCCTACGCCGGCATCCGCCAGGCGCTGGCCACGCCGCGCGATGCGTTGGCCGCCACGGCGCTGTCGCAGATTGTCGAGGGCCGGCAGATGGCGCTGGCGCCGCAGTTGGGCAAACTGAAGGGCCTGTGGGATGCCGGCAAGCTGGCCGTGCAGCTCAACGTCGGCACGCTCGTGCAGCCCACCACGCTGGCCCAGTACAAGGCCAGAAGCGTGCCGCTGCCGCCCAAGCTGTTCTCGCACAACGACCAGCAGTCCGTCTGGCAGGCCAGCACACCTGAAGGCGCCACCAGCGGTTGGGGCGGCCGGCTGGGCGACCTGTTCCTGAACGGCAATGCCACGTCCACCTTCACCTGCATCAACGTGTCGGGCAACGCGGTCTTCATGGCCGGCAAGCAGGCCGTGCAGTACCAGGTGTCCAGCAGCGGCGCCGTGGCCGTCAACGGCATCACCAAGCCGCTGTTCGGCTCGACGGCATGCTCCACCGCGCTGCGCGAGCTGGTCACGGCGGACCGCAGCCACTGGATGGAGGCCGAGTTGAACCGCGTCGTCAAGCGCTCGGTGGACGCCCAGGCGTTGGTTGGCAGCGCGCTGGGCAGCCAGGCGGCGCTGGGAACGCCGTTCGACACCACCAGCAGCCTGTCCAACCAGCTGCTGATGGTGGCCCGGCTCATCGCGGCGCGGCAGGCGCTGGGTGCCAGGCGGCAGGTTTATTTCGTGTCCATCGGTGG
This sequence comes from Roseateles asaccharophilus, assembly GCF_031458115.1. GTDB lineage: Bacteria > Pseudomonadota > Gammaproteobacteria > Burkholderiales > Burkholderiaceae_C > Pelomonas > Pelomonas asaccharophilus_A. The sequence goes on from NZ_JAVDXV010000002.1 coordinate 418,805, forward strand.
CTTCGACACGCACGACCTGCTGGTGGCGCAGCATCCGGGCCTGCTGACCAGCATCAACGACGCGATGGCCAGCTTCTATGCCGCGACGGTGGAGCTGGGCGTGGCCGACCAGGTCACGACCTTCACCGCCAGCGACTTCGGCCGCACGCTGAGCAGCAACGGCGACGGTAGCGACCACGGCTGGGGCAGCCACCACTTCGTCATGGGCGGGGCGGTGAAAGGCGGGCGCTACTACGGCGCGCTGCCGTCGGTCAGCGTCAACGGGCCGGACGATGTGGGGCAGGGCCGGCTGCTGCCCACGACATCGGTGGACCAGGTGGCCGCGACGCTGGCGACCTGGATGGGCGTGCCAGCTACGGACCTTCCGCTGGTGCTGCCGCAGATCGCCAACTACAGCCAGAAGAACATCGGTTATTTCAGCTGAGAGGCCTCGTACCCCGTGTGCTGCCCGGCGAACTCGCCACTGGGCGGGATCAGCTGGATCACGTCGATCAGCACGCCGTCCGGCCCCTGCACGATGAAATGGCGCTGGCCGAAGGCCTCGTCGCGCAGCGCGAGCCGTTCGGTCAGGCCGGCAGCCTTCAGTCGGCCGTACTCGGCCTCGGCATCCTCCACCTCGAAGTTCAGCAGCACGCCGGCCGCCGGCGCGCCGCGTGCGGGCGCCGGGATGGTCGCGTGGCCGCAGTCCAGGATGGCCAGGCTCACCGCCGCGCCGCTGTCGCGCGACTGCAAGTGCACGTACCAGTCGGCCGTGAACAGCGCCTCGAAGCCGAAATGGCGCTCGTAGAACGCGGCGGTGGCGGCCACGTCGCGGGTCATCAGCACGGGGTAGTAGCTGTTCGTCTTCATCGCAAGCTCCTTTGATCTCGGTTAAATACATACAGTCTGCATGTATTTAAACCGTAGCATACAGTCTGCATGTATGCAAACACCCCGCACCAACGCCGAGCGCAGCGAGGCCACGTCCACCGCGCTGCTGGACGCCGCCCGCGCGCTGTTCGTCGAGCACGGCTACGGCGGCACGTCCACGCCGGCGGTCTGCGCGGCGGCCGGCATCACGCGCGGCGCGCTGTACCACCACTTCGCCGACAAGCGCGACCTGTTCCAGGCCGTGCTGGCGCGCGAGGCGCGCGCCGTGGCCGACGAGATCGAGGCCGCCGCGCCGGCCGGCCTGGCGCCGACCCAGGCCTTGCTGGCCGGCGGCGATGCCTATCTCGCGTCGATGGCCCAGCCCGGCCGCACGCGGCTGCTGCTGACCGAAGGCCCGGCCGTGCTGGGCCGCGACGCCATGCAGGCGCTGGACGCAGCCCATGCCGAAGCCAGCCTGCGTGCGGGCCTGCAGGCGGTGGGCGTGCGAGGCGTGGACCTGGCGCTGCTGACCGGCTGGGTGTCCGCCGCCTTCGACCGCGCCGCGCTGGACCTGCAGACCGGCGCCGACCCGGCCGCCGTGCGCAAGGCCATGCGCTGGCTGCTGGCGCGCGTCTGCGAAGACGCCTCGGCGCCGGTGGGCAGCACGCGCCGCACGAAGTGACCCCGAGTGACTGAGCCGCCTGGCGCCGTGCCTAAGATGCGCCGATGCAGCGTCTTTCCGTCCTTCTGCCGCTGGTCCTGCTGACCGGTTCGCCGGCCAAGGCCCTGGACCAACCCGAGGCCGCCACCACACGCACCGCCAACGCGCCGGGCCTGGCCGCGCCAGCGCAGCGCTTCGCGGTGACGGCGGCCAACCCGTTGGCCGCGCAGGCCGGGCTGGAGATGCTGCGCTCCGGCGGCTCGGCGATGGACGCGGCCATCGCGGTGCAACTGGTGCTGAGCCTGGTGGAGCCACAGAGCAGCGGCATTGCCGGCGGCGCCTTCCTGCTGCACTGGGACGGCCGCGAGGTGCAGGCACTGGACGGCCGCGAGACCGCGCCCGCCGCGGCCACGCCGCAGCTGTTCCTGAAGGCCGATGGCAAGCCCATGGCCATGCGCGACGCGGTGCTCAGCGGCCTGTCCACCGGCACGCCCGGCGTGCTGGCCATGCTGGCCGAGGGGCATCGCCGCCATGGCCAGCTGCCCTGGGCGCGGCTGTTCGAGCCGGCCATCCGGCTGGCGGAGCAGGGCTTCGCGATCAGCCCGCGGCTGTTCGAGCTGGCGTCCAACGAGCCCGCGCTGCGCGACGATCCTCAGGCCGGGCCGTACTTCTTCGACGCGTCCGGCGCGCCCAAGGCCGTGGGTACGGTGTTGAGGAATCCGGCCTATGCAACGGTGCTGCGCGCCGTCGCCAAGCAGGGCGCGAAAGGCTTCTACGAGGGGCCTACGGCCGAGGACATCGTGCGCCGCGTGAAGGGCCATGCGCGCCCGGGGCTGCTGGCCGCCAGCGACCTGGCCGGCTACCAGCCCATCGTGCGCCCGCCGCTGTGCAATGACTGGCGCGCCTGGCGCATCTGCGGCTTCGGCGCGCCCACCTCGGGCCACCTGACGCTGATGCAGATCCTGGGCCTGCTGGACACCCAGCCGGCCGCCGTCGCCGCCAAGGGCCTCACGGCCGACTGGATGCACGCCTACGCCGAGTCCGCCAAGCTGGCCTTCGCCGACCGCGCGCAATTCATTGGCGACCCGGCCTTCGTCACGGCGCCCGGCGGCGACTGGCAGAACCTGCTGGCGCCCGACTACCTGAAGCGCCGCGGCGCGCAGATCGGCGAGCGGGCGATGGACCGCGCCGTGGCGGGCGACCCCGGTGCCGTACGGCAGGCCTGGGCGGCGCAAGCCGAGCAGCTGGAGGTCGGCACCAGTCAGATCAGCGTCGTCGATGCGCGGGGCCGTGCCGTGTCCATGACCACCAGCGTCGAGTCCGCGTTTGGCAACCGCGTCATGAGCGATGGCGGCACCGGCCTGGCCGGCGGTTTCATGCTGAACAACCAGCTGACCGACTTCTCGCTGAACCCGACGGGCGCCGACGGCAAACCGGTGGCCAACCGCGTGGAGGCCGGCAAGCGACCGCGCTCCAGCATGGCGCCCACGCTGGTGTTCGACCGCGACGGCAAGCTCGTCATGGTGGCCGGCTCGCCGGGCGGGCCGGTCATCATCCATTACGTGGCCAAGGTCATCACCGGCACGCTGGCCTGGGGGCTGCCCGTGCAGCAGGCGGTGGACCTGCCCAACTTCGGCCACTTCAACAGCGGCGCGCTGATCATCGAGCGCGGCGCGCTGACGGCGGAGCAGCTCGCCGCGCTGCACGGCCGCGGCCAGCAGGTCAACGAGACCGACCTGACCAGCGGCCTGCAGGTGTTGATGAAGGTGAAGGGCGGCTGGGTGGGCGGTGCCGACCCGCGCCGTGAAGGCGTCGTGTTAGGTGAGTAAGCCCACAGCCGTCCTGCGCCGCGACGGCGCCTTGTCCGACACGGCGCTGTAGCCCCGCTCACCTAGTCTGGCCCGCTAGCCAGCCTGGAGCGAGCCATGGACGAAGCGGGTGTCTGTCTTTCACGCCGGAATGTGCTGATCGCCAGCGCCGGCACGGCCGCGATGGCGGCAGTGGAGTCGGCCGACGCGGCCGAACCCGCGATGGCGGCGCTGCCGCCCACGATGGGCCGCGTGACGTTGACGATCAACGGCAAGGCGCAGACCGTGGACGTCGACACGCGCACCACACTGTTGGACCTGCTGCGCGAGAACCTGCAGCTCACCGGCACCAAGAAGGGCTGCGACCACGGCCAGTGCGGCGCCTGCACGGTGCTGCTGGATGGGCGGCGCGTCAACAGCTGCCTGATGCTGGCCGTGATGGCGCACGAGACCCAGGTGACCACCATCGAAGGCCTGGGAATGCCGGGCCGCATGCACCCGCTGCAGGCCGCCTTCGTCGCCAAGGACGGCTACCAGTGCGGCTACTGCACACCGGGCCAGATCTGCTCGGCCGTGGGCATGCTCGACGAGCTGCAGCGCGGCATGCCCAGCCATGCGACGCCCGACCTGGCCGTCAAACCGCTGCTGTCGGCCGACGAGCTGCGCGAGCGCATGAGCGGCAACCTGTGCCGCTGCGGCGCCTATTCCAACATCGCCGAGGCCATCACCTCGGTGGCCGGTACATCGGCCGGGGGGGCACGATGAAAGCCTTCAGCTATGAGCGTGCCCGCACGCCGGCGGAAGCTGCCGCCGCCGTCGCGCGCCAGCCCGAGGCCCGCTTCATTGCCGGCGGCACCAACCTGCTGGACCTGATGAAGCTGCAGATCGAGGCGCCGACCCACCTCGTCGACGTGAACCCGCTGGGGATGGACCGCATCGAAGCCACGCGCGACGGCGGCCTGCGCATCGGCGCGCTGGTGCGCAACAGCGACCTGGCCGCCGACGCGGCCGTGAAGCGCGACTACCCCGTGCTGTCCCGCGCGCTGCTGGCCGGCGCCTCGGGCCAGCTGCGCAACCGCGCGACGACGGCCGGCAACCTGCTGCAGCGCACCCGCTGCCCCTACTTCTACGACACGGCCCAGCCTTGCAACAAGCGCCAGCCCGGAAGCGGCTGCAGCGCGCAGGGCGGCATCGCGCGCTCGCTGGCCGTCATCGGCGCGAGCCCGGCCTGCATCGCCACGCATCCCAGCGACATGGCGGTGGCCATGCGCGTGCTGGACGCCGACGTGGAGACGGTCACCCCGGATGGCGCCACGCGCCGCATCCCGATCGCCGACTTCCACAAGCTGCCCGGCAACACGCCGCATGTGGAGCATGCGCTGCAGCACGGCGAGCTGATCACCGCCGTGCTGCTGCCCAAGCCGGTGGAAGGCGTGCACGTCTACCGCAAGGTGCGTGATCGGGCTTCCTATGCCTTCGCCCTCGTGTCGGTGGCGGCCATCGTGCAGCGCGACGGCAGCGGGCGCGTGGCCTTCGGCGGCGTGGCCCCCAAGCCCTGGCGGGTCGAAAAGGCGGAGCCGGCCCTGCGGGACGGCGCGCCGCGCTTCATGGCCCAGGCGTTCGCGGGCGCCAGGCCTGCCGAGGACAACGCCTTCAAGCTGACGCTGGCCGAGCGCACGCTGGCCGGCATCCTGCAATCCGCCAGGAGCGCCGCATGAGATTCGATCAGCCCGCCACCACCAACCCCATCGACCAGGGCCGCGTGGTCGGCAAGCCCACGCCGCGCATCGACGGCCCGCTGAAGACCACCGGCACCGCGCCCTATGCCTACGAGCATCACGGCGCCACGGCCAAACCCGCCATTGGCTATGTGATCGGTGCTGGCATCGCCAAGGGCCGTGTCGCGGCCATGGACCTTGTCGCCGCACGCAAGGCGCCGGGCGTGCTCGCCATCGTCACGGCGCAGAACGCCGGCAAGCTGGGCAAGGGCAAGATGAACACCGCGAAACTGCTGGGCGGCCCGCAGGTGGACCACTACCATCAGGCGCTGGCCGTTGTCGTCGCCGAGACCTTCGAGCAGGCGCGAGCTGCCGCCGCGCTCGTCAACATCCGCTACGAGACCGCCAAGGGGCGCTTTGACCTCGCCGAGCAGAAGGCCCATGCGCAACTGCCCAAGGACAACGGTTTTTCCGGCGCACCCGAGAGCCGCGTGGGCGACTTCGATGCCTCGTTCGCGAAGGCGCCAGTGCAGCTGGACGCCAGCTACACGACGCCCGACCAGGGCCACGCGATGATGGAGCCGCACGCCACGCTGGCCGCCTGGAACGGCCGCAACCTGACGGTGTGGACGGCCAACCAGATGATCGACTGGGCCGTGGGCGACCTGGCGCTGACACTGGGCATGGACAAGAAGAACGTGCGCGTCGTGTCGCCCTACGTCGGCGGCGGTTTCGGCGGCAAGCTGTTCCTGCGGGCCGACGTGCTGCTGGCGGCGCTGGGTGCGCGCGCGGCCAAGCGCCCCGTCAAGATCGCGCTGCAGCGCCCGCTGATGTTCAACAACACGACGCACCGGCCGGCCACCCTCCAGCGCATCCGCCTGGGCGCAGACAAGGACGGCAAGCTCACGGCCATCTCGCACGAGAACTGGTCCGGCGACCTGCCCGGCGGCGGGCCGGAAACCGCCGTCAACCAGACCCGGCTGCTCTATGCCGCGCCCCACCGTTACACCGCCAACCGCCTGGCCGTGCTGGACCTGCCCGAAGGCAACGCGATGCGTGCGCCCGGCGAGGCGCCCGGCATGATGGCGCTGGAAGTGGCGATGGACGAGATGGCCGAGAAGCTGGGCCTGGACCCCATCGCCTTCCGGCTGCTCAACGACACCCTGGTGGATCCCGAGAAGCCGCAGCGCCCGTTCACGCAGCGCCGCCTCGCGGACTGCTTCAAGCTCGGCGCCGAGAAGTTCGGCTGGAGCAAGCGCAATGCGAAGCCCGCGCAGCAGCGCGACGGCCGCTGGCTGGTGGGGCAGGGCGTGGCGGCTGCCTTCCGCAACAACCTGTTGATGAAGTCCAAGGCCCGCGTGCGGATTGAGGCCGATGGGCGCGCGGTCGTCGAGACCGACATGACCGACATCGGCACCGGCAGCTACACCGTCATCGCGCAGACGGCGGCCGAAGTGCTAGGCCTGGCGCTGGACCGCGTCGTCGTGCGGCTGGGCGATTCCAGCTTCCCGGCGTCCTGCGGCTCCGGCGGGCAATGGGGCGGCAACAACGCCTGCGCGGGCGTCTATGCGGCGTGCATGAAGCTGCGCGCGCTGGTGGCGCAGAAGGCCGGGTTGGGCGAGGGCGCCGAGTTCGCGGGCGGCGAGGTGCGTGGCGGCGGCCAGGCGCAGCCACTGGCGAAGTTCGCCGGCCTGGTCGCCGAAGACGGCATCGAGTACGGCGACATAGCCAATCGTGCCCAGCAGTCCACGTTCGGCGCGCACTTCGTCGAGGTGGGCGTGGACGCCTTCACCGGCGAGATCCGCGTGCGCCGCATGCTGGCCGTCTGTGCGGCCGGGCGCATCCTCAACCCCATCGCCGCGCGCAGCCAGGTCATCGGCGCGATGACCATGGGCGTGGGCGCGGCGTTGATGGAGGAGTTGCAGGTGGACAAGCGCCGCGGTTTCTTCGTCAACCACGACCTGGCCGGCTACGAGGTGCCGGTGCATGCCGACATCCCGCACCAGGACGTGATCTTCCTCGACGAGGTGGACCCGTCTTCCTCGCCGATGAAGGCCAAGGGCGTGGGCGAGCTGGGTATCTGCGGCGTGGGCGCGGCGGTGGCCAACGCCATCTATCACGCGACGGGCGTGCGGGTGCGCGAGTACCCGATCACGCTGGAGAAGCTGCTGAAGGGCTTGCCCGCCGTGGCCTGACGCTCGACGCCTGCTCAGCGCTTCGTCAGCACCACCAGGCCCAGCGCCGCCAGGCCGGCGAACAGCACGCCGCTCCAGATCTCATAGGGCAAGCCCAGCAGCCGGTAGGCAGCGGCCTCGGCGCAGTCGGCCGTGATCATGAACATCGAGGGCCATAGCTCCTCAAGGCCCAGCGTGGTGACGATCTTGTCGGCCAGACCCATCGCGCAACTGGCGCTCTGCGAGGCTACCTCGTGCTGGAACACGGCGGCCGTCAGGCCCGCGGCGCACAGCATCAGCACGACGACCAGCACCGCCTGGCGCAGCGCACGTTTGGCCTGCACCAGCCAGCCCAACAGCGAGAACGCGCCGATGGCCAGGAAGATGGCGCGCTGCAGCACGCACCAGGGGCAGGGCTTGACGCCGAACTGGTGCTGGGCGACGTAGGCGATGGCCACGCCGGCAAAGCTGGCCACGGCCATGGCCAATAAAGCGCGGGCCGGCAGCTTGGAGGGGGCGCTGAACATCAGTCGCGCACTTCGGCGATCAGCTCGATCTCGACGCAGGCGCCCATCGGGATCTGCGCGACGCCGAAGGCGCTGCGGGCATGCTTGCCGGCGTCGCCCAGCACCGCGGCCAGCAGTTCGGAGCAGCCGTTGGTGACCAGGTGCTGCTCGGTGAAGTCGGGCGTGCTGTTGACCAGGCTCATGACCTTGACGATGCGCACGATCCTGCCCAGGTCGCCGGTGGCGGCCTGAAGCGTGCCCAGCAGGTCGATCGCGACGGCGCGTGCGGCCTGCTGGCCGGTAGCAGTGTCGGTGTCCTTGCCCAGCTGGCCCACCCAGACCTTGCCGTCCTTCTTGGCGATGTGGCCGGACAGGAAGACCAGGTTGCCCGTGCGCGTGAACGGCAGGTAGGCCGCGGCGGGGATGGCAACGGGCGGCAGCGTGATGCCGAGTTCGGCCAGCTTGGCCTGGATGGCGGTAGAGCTCATGCGGGGAAGCGCGGTGGCGCGTGAGAAAAACCGCGGCATGCTACACCTCGGTACAGACGCTTGGGGAGGCGTGGGTGCAGAGGCCTTGGGAGGCGCGGGAACTCGTCGCGATGGGGCTGGCCTGGCTGGCCGGCCTGGCGCTGCTGCACCGCTGCGAGCGGCTGCCGGGTGGCGTCGAATACATGGGTCTGGCGGTCGCGCTGGTGCTGTTGTCCGCGCTGCGCCGGCGCCACTGGCTGATGCCGGCGGCCTGTGTCGCGGTGCTCGCGTTCACGCAGGTCGCGCTGCGTGCCGAGTGGCGGTTGACGCCCGAGCTGCACCCGGCCTGGGAGGGGCGCGATCTGGTGCTGGCCGGGCGCGTCGATTCACTGCCGGTGGCCGTCACGGGCCAAGGCGGCGTGCCGGGCTGGCGCTTCGAGTTTGCGGTCGACGCCGTGGGGCCGGCGGGAACGGCCTTGCCGCCCGAGGTGCCGCGGCGGCTGATGCTGCTGGCCTATGACGGCCCGCCCATCACCGCCGGCGAGCGCTGGCGTTTCACGGCACGGCTGAAGCGCGCGCACGGCCTGGCCAATCCGGGTGGCTTCGATGCCGAGCTGTGGCTGTTCGAGCAAGGTTTGCGTGCAAGCGGCGTGGTTCGCGCCAGCGAGCGTCTGCAGGCGGCGCCATGGTGGGAGATCGATGCGGCGCGCCAGCGCCTGCGCGAGTCCATCCAGCAGCGCGTGGCCGACCCCGGCATGGCCGGCGTGCTGGCCGCGCTGAGCCTGGGCGATCAGAACGCCATCGCGCATGCCGACTGGGCGCTGTTCCGCGACAGCGGCGTGGCCCACCTGCTCAGCGTATCGGGCCTGCATGTGACGCTGTTCGCCTGGCTGGCGGCGGTGCTGGCCGGTGCGCTGTGGCGGCGCAGCGGCCGGCTGTGCCTGCGCGTGCCGGCCGCGACGGCGGCGCGCTGGATCGGTGTGGCGGCCGCGCTGGGCTATGCCTTGTTCGCGGGCTGGGGCGTGCCAGCCCAGCGCACGGTGCTGATGCTGGCCACCGTGGCGGGCCTGCAGACGCTGGGCCTGCGCTGGCCGTGGCCGCTGGTGCTGCTGGGCGCGGCGGTGGTGGTGACGGCCGCCGATCCGTGGGCGTTGCTGCAGCCGGGTTTCTGGCTGTCGTTCGGTGCCGTGGGTCTCTTGATGGTGGCCGGTGGCGAGGCTGCCCAGGGCTGGCGTGCCCGGCTGAAGGCAGCGCTGCGCACGCAGCTCATCGCCACCGTGGGCCTGGCGCCGCTGAGCCTGGTGTGTTTTGGCCAGCTGTCGGCCGTGGGCCTGTTGGCCAATCTGGTGGCCATTCCGCTGATCAGCTTCGTCATCACGCCGCTGGCGCTGCTGGGTGGTCTGGTCGCGCCGCTGTGGAGCTTGGCCGCGTTGCTGGTGCAGTTGCTGATGGCCTGGTTGAAGCTGCTCATCGCCTGGCCGGCGGCGGTCTGGTGGCTGCCGGCGGCGCCCGTGTGGTCGCAGGGGTTAGCGCTGCTGGGCGCGGTGCTCATCGTGCTGCGGTTGCCGTGGCGGCTGCGGGCGGCAGGCGTGCTCATGCTGCTGCCGCTGTTGTGGCCCGCGGTGCCGCGGCCGCCGGCCGGCGAATTCGAACTGCTGGCGCCCGACGTGGGGCAGGGCAATGCCGTGCTGGTACGCACGGCCGGCCATGCGCTGCTGTTCGATGCGGGGCCGGCCTATGCGCCCGGCGCCGATGCGGGCGACCGTGTGCTGCTGCCGCTGCTCCGCTCGCTGGGTGTGCGGCGGCTGGACATGCTGGTGCTGAGCCACCGCGACACCGATCACGTGGGTGGCGCGGCGACGCTGCTGCAGGGCATGCCGGTGGCCGAACTGCGCAGTTCACTGGAGCCGGGGCACCCGCTGCTGCGTGCCGGGCCGCGCGAGACGCGCTGCGAGGCCGGGCAGCACTGGAGCTGGGACGGCGTGCGCTTCGATGTGCTGCATCCGCAGCACGGCCACTACGACGCGGGGTTGAAGTCCAACGACCTGTCCTGCGTGCTGCGCATCACGGCCGCGTCGGGCCGGCGCGCGTTGCTGCTGGGCGACCTGGAGGCGGCGCAGGAGCGGGGGCTGGTGGCCCGCGAGCCCGACCTGCGCGCCGACATGCTGCTGGTGCCGCACCACGGCAGCAAGACCTCGTCCAGCGCCGAGCTGCTGGCGGCCGTGCGGCCGCGCGTGGCGCTCGTGCAGGCGGGCTACCGCAGCCGCTTCGGCCATCCGGCGTTGCCGGTGCTGAGGCGCTACCAGGAAGCCGGCGCCGATGTCGTCGCCAGCCCGGCCTGCGGCGCGTGGACCTGGGTCAGCGCGACGGGTGGGTCAGGCTGCGAGCGCGACCGAGTGCGGCGCTACTGGCACGACCGTGTCGCGCCGGCCATCAACCCGGAGCCGATGGGGCCCGCGCCTGCTGAAGACGCCTGGCCTTGACCGCCTGCCCCAGCTCGATGACCGCCAGCGCGTAGTAGGCCGACCAGTTGTAGCGCGTGACGACCCAGAAGTTCTCCGTGCCCAGCAGCACGCTGGTGGGTTTCTTGGGGCCGTTCTGCAGCTCGATGACGGCCATGGGGCCGACATGGTCGCGCGCCGCCTCGGACGGCAGCGCGCCGGCGGCCAGCAGGTCGGCCGCGTTGAACGTGGGCTTGATGTCCGGTGCCAGCAGTCGCGCGCGCTGCTGGCGGTCGGGCGGCAGCGTCACGCTGTAGTGAGTGGCCTGGCCAGGCTTCCAGCCGTATTGCGACAGGTAGTGGGCCACGCTGCCGATGGCGTCGGTGGGGCTGGCCATCAGGTCGATATGGCCGTCGCCGTCGAAGTCCACCGCATGCTGGCGCCAGCTGCCGGGCATGAACTGCGGCCAGCCCAGCGCGCCGGCATAGCTGCCTTGCACGGCGGCCGCGTCCAGCCCGTTCTCGCGGCACAGTTTCAGGAACTCGGCCAGCTCCTTGCGGAAGAAGGCTTGGCGCTCGGCGGCGCGCGGGTGGGCGGTGGGGAAGTCGAAGGCCAGCGTGGCCAGCGCGTCCAGCACCTTGAAGCCGCCCATGATGCGGCCATAGAAGGTCTCCACGCCGACGATGCCCACGACGATCTCGGGGGGCACGCCGTACTGGTTCTCGGCGCGCGTGAGCGCGGCCTCGTGCTCGGTCCAGAAGGCCAGGCCGGCGTCCAGCCGCTTGGGCTCGATGAAGCGGTCGCGGTAGGCCGTCCAGTTCTTGGCCGTGCCGACGGCCGCGGGCAGGATGAGCTGCTTCACGCGCGGCAGGTCCAGCGCCTGAGTCAGCTGCTCGCGCAGCGCGGCGGCATCCCAGCCCTGGGCGGCGGCCAGTTCGTCGGCAAAGGCAAGCACCTCGGCGCGGGCCCCCAGCGGCTGGGGCGCCTCGACCTTGGCCGGCGGCCTGGGTTTGGTTTTCTTGGCCGCATCGGCGGCCGGCGAGGCCAGCATGAGCAGGCTGGCCAGCAGGGGCAGGATTCGGAACGTCACGTGCGAAGCATACGGGGCCAAAGCTCGGACCTTGCTCACGTCTGCAACAGCGGATTGCCGCGAGCGTGGGACTGCAGCACGCTCACTCGGCCTTGAACATGAACGTCTGCGCGAAGACATGCTCACCCTCGCAGCGATAGTCGCGCAGCGCCTGCAGGATCGCGGCGCGGAACGCATGCGCGGCGAATGCCTCGCCAGTGGAGACAGAGCCTTCAAAGTCCGCCGCCTCGACGACACCGGCACGTGTGGCGGCGATCAGGTTGATGGTCATCTCGCCACTCCAGTTGACGCTGGGTATGCGCGGCACAGGCATGGCGCAATGAACAGCATCGGCCCGTGCAGATCCTTTCTGATTCGTAACTCGCCGGCGAGCAGTGCCTTCGTGGATGAACTTCATCGCCTTGGGCGGCTTTGCAGGAATGCTGTTGACGTCCGCACTGGCGGCCTTGTTGAATTCGGCTTGCCGCGCGATGGCGTAGTTGACCAGTGTGCGCATCAACGGGCCCTCGGCCAGTGCTTGACGCAGTTCGGATGAGGTGTTGGGGCAGCGTGCCAGCCAGGCGCGCTTCCCGGACTCGACGGCTGCCTCTGCGCCAGCAGCTTCCAGCAGGCGGATGGTGGCTCCGATGGCGACCCCTTTTGTCTTCAGCAGATGGTTCATGCGGTGCAGGTAGGGGTGCAGCAGCGCATAGCGTTCGCGCGTGAGAGTGCCGGGCTGGCAGGCCACCAGTGTGAGGGCGGGCGCGAAGCTCGCCTTCATCCAGGCGGTTTCACCGGCCGCGTCCGACGCATTGATTGCCTGCTTGACGCTGAGGTCGGTCAACAGTGCTTCGACAACCAGGGCATAGCCGTCGCCGGCGGCTTGCATCAGCGGCGTGCGCCCCCGGTCATCGGCTTCGGTCAGCGAGACATGGCCAGGCGTGCCAGCCACCAGCGCCGCGATGCGGTCGGCCACGGCGCGTTCAACGTCTTCCGGCGTTCGGCCAGCATCGGGCTTCTCCAAGACCTGACGGACTTCTACGCCGAGACGATCGATCAGCTGACGCGGGGTTCTATCCGGCTCGGCCTGGGTAGTTTGCAGCGCAGAGGCAAGCGCCAACAGGGCAATGAGTTTCAAGAAGAGCGGTGGTGCGTGGAGGGATGCGGAGTGTCTGCGAGCTCACGTCCGCAGCATGCGCGCAGCCAGGTGAAATTCCCGCCATGTCGGCATCGCTGCATCCGCGGCGTATCGCGAGCGCTCCAGCTTCTCCAGCCATTGCGCGGCCGGCTCGGCTTTCTGCCCATGCTGGCGACGCAGCGTGCGGGCCCAGGAAGCCGGGCCCTCGTGTACGGGCAGGTTCACGCCTGCGCGCGACAACGCCGCCAGTATGCGCGCCCGCTGGCGGCTCCAGGCGTCGTGCGGGCGGCTGCTCCAGCGTATCCAGGCCATGCCCAGCAGCGCGAACGCGAGGATGACGCCCGCCAGCGCCTGGCCCAGGGCGGTCCAGTCGGGGCGCTCAAACCCCATCTTCTTCATCAGGTCGAACTGGTTCTCGCGCGAGTAGTTCAGCACCAGCTGCTGCCAGCGGTTGTTGATGGTCTCCCAGCCGCTGCGGATGGCGCGCCACAGCGTCGGGTTGAGCTGGCCGATGACGCCGGGCTGCGGCTGCAAGGCCAGGCCCTGGATGACGCGGTTGGGCGCCACGGCGGCGGTGGGGTCGCTGCGCACCCAGCCGCGGCCCTCGACCCAGAACTCGGCCCAGGCGTGCGCGTTGGCGTTGCGCACGACGTAGTAACCGTCCTGCGGCTCGGCGTCCCAGCCCTGGAAGCCGGTGACGATGCGGGCCGGCACGCCCATCGCGCGCATCAGCACGACGAAGGCGGACGCGAAGTGCTCGCAGAAGCCCAGTCGGCGGTCCAGCCAGAACTCGTCGATGACGTGCGGCGTCTCCTCGCCATAGCGGCCCGGGACCAGCGTGTAGGTGAAGTCGTTGCGGCGCACATGGTCCAGCAGCGCCGCGGCCAGCGCCTGCGCGCGGGGGCCGGCCTCCAGGTTGGCGAACTGCGGCTGCGCCGCCAGCTCGCGCGCCCAGCCGACGGCGCGCGGATTGCCACCCGGCGGCAGTTCCAGGTCGCGCGCCTGGTGCAGCCGGTTGCGCTGCAGGCCGGCCTGCCAGTCCAGGTGGGCGCTGGCCTGCATGCGCAGCCGCTCGGTGATGGGGCGCGGTGACAGCCATTGCAGCTCAGGGCCGCGCACGACGGCCAGGTCGATCTGCGGCAGCCGCAGCTCGGTGCCGACCCGCTCGGCGCTCATCTCCAGCAGCGGCAGCACCGGAATGCGCAGCGGCTCCAGCGTCATCTCGTAGCGCAGCGCCGGGCCGGCGGTGACGATCTCGTCGCGGCCGCGCAGCCAGCTCTGGCTGAGGTGCAGGTCGGGGGCGCGCCAGGTCTTGCCATCGAAGCGGGTCAGCACCGGGCCGCGGAAGTAGCGCTGGTCGGGCGGTGGCACGGGCCCGTCGAACTTCAGCCGCATCGCAATGCTGTCGTCGTTGGCGATTTCATTCATCGCGCCGAACTCCAGCTGGTTGGACAGCCCGGTCTTGCCGATGGACTCGGTGGGCACGCCCCACAGCGGCGCGATGCGCGGGAACAGCACGAACAGCAGCACCATGACCGGCAGGCCCAAAGCCGTCGTGCCTGCCGCGCGGCGGGCGGCGATGGCGATGCTGGGCACACCGGTGGGCATCTGCGCCAGCACCACGGCCGCCAGCAGCCCCCACAGCGACAGCAGCGCGCCGATGGCGGTCAACAGCGACTGCGAGTACAGGAACTGCGTCAGCACGAGGAAAAAGCCGAGGAAGAACACGACGAAGGCGTCGCGGCGCGCGCGCAGTTCCAGCGTCTTCAGCGCCATCAGCACGGTCAGCAGCGTGATGCCGGCCTCGCGGCCGACCAGCGTGCGGAAGGTCAGCCAGGTCATCAGCGCATAGACCAGCGCGATGCCCAGCAGCCACCAGCGGCTGGGCAGCGGGCGCTGGCGCCAGGCGATCTGCGCGCGCCACAGCAGCACCAGCGCCGTCAGCCCCGTGGCCCACAGCGGCAGATGGCCGGCATGCGGCGCCATGACGGCCGTGATGACGGCGAGCAGGAAGAAGCTGTCGCGCGCGTCGCGCGGCAGGCGGCTCCACCACGCCGAGATCATTGGCTGAACCCCGCCAGCAGCTCCAGGCAGGCCTGGCGGTGCGCCGCGCCCAGTGACGGCGGCAGTTCGCGGCCGGCCAGCCGCAGGCCATAGGGCTGGCCCGCGCGCTCGGCCGCCAGCACCCAGGCGGTCAGCCGCGACAGCCGAGCCTCGACGTCGCGGCCTTGCGTGTCGCGCCAGTCCAGCCACAGGTCGCGCGCCAGCGGCGCCTCGGTCTCGCGCACCCACAGCGGCAGGCCCTGGTCCAGCGCCAGCGCCGACTTGCGCCACAGGATCTGTTTCATGGAGTCGCCGCGGCGGTAGCTGCGCACGCCGGAGAAGTCGGTGCCGGCCTGCGACTGATGCACCGATGCAGCCTCGCCCGCGCCGGCCTCGGACTGCGTGGGGAAGGGCGCCAGCACCTCCTCAGCGCGCGGGTACACCCAGACCTTGCTGGCCGGCCGCCAGTAGCTCCAGGCGCGGAAGAAGCCCATCGGGAAACGCGTGGAGATCACCAGCCGCGGCAGCTCGCGCAGGCCGCGTGCGCTGGCCGGCAGGCGCAGCCGCAGCACCGCGTGGCCCAGTGCGGGCACGTCCACCCAGGCGGGTTCGGTGAGGCCCGAGTCCAGCTGCGCGCTGACGGCGATTCCGAAGCGGTCTTTGCCGGGGTTGTGCAGGCGCAGCTCCAGTACGTAGTCGTCACCGGCATGCACGCCGTCCGGCGCGCGCAAGTCCATCTGCAGGCCGCGCAGGTTGGTGTGCGTCGTCGTCATGGACGCCAGCCCCGCGCCGGTCAGCGCGAAGGTCAGCGCATAGCCCAGGCTCAGCTGCTCGTTGATGGACGCCAGCAGCAGCACGCCCAGCGTGGCGCAGAAGGCCAGGCCGGCCGGCGTGGGCAGGATGTAGACATTGCGCTGCGTGGTGGCGTGCGTGTCAGCCTGCGGCTGGCGGGCCATCCACCAGGCTTGCCAGCGGGAGCGTAGGGCTTGAGGGGCGGCCATGACCGCAAGAATAAGCGGGTTGCCAGCCCGCCGTCGCCGCACCCCCACCGTCGGGCGGGCCTGAGCGGCAACGCGTCAGAAGCTCTCCCAGGTGCCGCCGTCGTCGGCCGCCGCGACGGGTCGCGGGGAGGCCAGCACCGGAGCGGCGGCCTTGGCCGGCTTGGGCGCCGGCCGGGCTGGCGCCGGCCGCGCTGCAGGCGGTGCGCGCCTTGCTGCTGGCGCCGGTGCCGAAGCCTCGGCGCCCAGCTTGAACTGGTTGACCACCTCGGCCAGCCGTGCGGCCTGGTGCTTCAGGCTCTCGGCCGCGGCGGCGGATTCCTCCACCAGCGCGGCGTTCTGCTGCGTGACCTGGTCCAGCTGGTTGACCGCCTCGCTGACCTGGCCTATGCCCTTGGCCTGCTCGCCGCTGGCCGAGTCGATCTCGCCGATCAGGTCGGCCACGCGCTTCACCTGAGCGACGATCTCGTCCATAGTGCCGCCGGCCTCGGCCACCAGCTGCGAGCCGACGTCGACCTTCTCGACGCTTTGGCCGATCAGGCTCTTGATCTCCTTGGCTGCCTCGGCGCTGCGCTGGGCCAAGATGCGCACCTCGCCGGCCACGACCGCGAAGCCGCGGCCCTGTTCGCCGGCGCGCGCGGCTTCGACGGCGGCATTCAGCGCCAGGATGTTGGTCTGGAAGGCGATGCCGTCGATGGTGGAAATGATGTCGACGATCTTGCGCGAGCTGGTCGTGATCTCGTCCATCGTGCTGACGACGCGGCCCACCACCTCGCCGCCCTGGGTCGCCACCGCGCTGGCGCTGGTGGCCAGCTGTGTCGCGGTGCGCGCGATGTCGGCGTTCTGCCGGACGGTCGCGCTCATCTGTTCCATGGACGCGGCGGTCTGCTGCAGGTTGGAGGCCTGCTCCTCGGTGCGCTGCGACAGGTCGGCGTTGCCAGTGGCGATCTCCGACGAGCCGGTGGCGATGGAATCGGAGCTGTGGCGCACCTGGCTGACGATCTTCACGAGGCTGTCGTTCATCGCGCCCAGCGCGCGCAGCAGCTGCGCGATCTCGTCCCGGCCGCGCACGGCGATGCGCTGGCGCAGGTCGCCGGCGGAGACGGCCTCGGCCAGCTGCACGGCCTGCGCCACCGGCTGCGTGATGGAGCGGGTGATGGCCCAGGCCAGCACCACGCCGGCGCCGATCGCGAACAGCGCGGCGGCCAGCGTGATCCACTCCGCGCGACGCTGCACGGCCACGGCGGCGTTGAACTCCTGCTCGGCCACGCGCACCTGCAGCTGCTGCAGCTCACCCAGGGTCTTGGCGACCTGCGGTGCCATCTCGGCCACCTTGCCTTCGTAGAGCGCCCGGGCTGCGTCGATGTCGCCCTTCAGCAGCGCCGCCCGGGCCGGTGCCAGGCCTTGCTGCGCATAGCTGGTGCGCGCGGCGACGAAGCGGTCGGCCAGCTCCTTCTCCTCGGGCGTCAACCGGGTCGCCAGATACTTCCTCAACCGCTCGTCGATGGCCTTGATGTTGTTGGCCATGTCCTGCGTGTGCTGCTGGATGACCGCCGGCTCGGGCTTGAGCATCATGTGTGCCAGCAGGTAGCGGTTCTGTATCGTCAGCCGGCTGATGTCGCCCAGCTGCGCCAGCGGCACCGTGCGGTCGGCGTAGACCGTCTCCAGGCCGGCGGCCACCTTGCCGAGGCTGCTGCGCCCCAGCAGCGCCACCAGTGCCAGCAGCACCAGCACGAAGCCAAACGCCAGCCCCAGGCGTGGCCCGATCTTGACTTGTTTCAACCAATCCATGGTGGCTCCCCGTTAGCTTGTGGGCCAACTCTAGGCAGGCAGGGATCGTGCTGTCAAAACATTTGTGCGGTGCATCAGACAACGTTGACGGCGCGTCCGCCGTCTCAACTGCCGGCCAGGCAGCGGCGCCGGTGCACGCCGCGGACGCGATGCGCGACGCTATCGCCGCAGGCAGGACGGCCCCGGTCGCCGCTTCCACCAGGCCGTGGCGGCGCAGGCGGCGATGCGGGTCCATCTGTTCAATGCGCAGGAAAGGTCGGCGGGAGTTCGGTTGAAGGTGTAGCCCGCATCAACCCGAGCTGAGCCGCGCGTCCACGTTTCCTGACAAGGCCGTCGCTACGGCTTCGCGCCATTCCTGCGCCATGGCTGGGTCTGCTGGTGCCCCATCAGCGCGCAGCGACATTGATCCGAGGATTCCGCCAAGCTCCTTGCATCCGAGCGAGTGGTGTTTGTCCAGGAATGCGTACATCGCCAAGTACGCCTGCTAAGGGGTCAACTGCGGTTGTTTCGTCACCTGGAGTCCTGCGTCTGTTTCGGGCAACTCAAGGCAACGGTATCGCCTCAATCATCGCCCGCACCTGCTCCCTCGCCCCACGCCCCGCGCCTGCCCTTGGCTGCAGCCGATGCGCAATGGTCTGCGGCAGGATGGCCTGCACGTCGTCGGGCGACACATAGTCCCGCCCCTGCAGCAGTGCCCGCGCCCGCGACGCGCGCAGCACGGCCAGGCCGGCGCGCGGTGACAGACCTTCGACGAACCACTGGCCCGAACGCGTTGCGGCGATCAGCGCCTGCAGATAGTCCAGCAGCGGTGACGCGGCGTGGATGGCCTTCACGGCGGCCTGTACTTCGATCAGCTCGGGCGGCGTCATGACTGCTTTCAGCTCGCGCAGCTGCTCGCGGCTGTCGCCGCCCATCAGCAGCTCGCGCTCGGCGGCGGCGTCGGGGTAGCCCAGCGAGATGCACATCAGGAAGCGGTCCAGCTGCGACTCCGGCAGCGGGAAGGTGCCCAGCTGCTCGCTGGGGTTCTGCGTCGCGATGACGAAGAATGGCTGGGGCAAGGGGTGGCTGATGCCCTCGATGCTGACCTGATGCTCCTCCATCGCCTCCAGCAGCGCGCTCTGCGTCTTGGGGCCGGCGCGGTTGATCTCGTCGGCCAGCAGCACCTGCGCGAACACCGGGCCCGGGTGAAAGACGAAGCCGTTCTTCTCGCGCTCGTACACGCTCACGCCCAGCAGGTCGCTGGGCAGCAGGTCGGCCGTGAACTGCAGCCGCGAGAACTTCAGGCCCAGCGAAATGGCCAGCGCATGGGCCAGCGTGGTCTTGCCGACGCCGGGCAGGTCTTCGATGAGCAGGTGGCCGCCGGCGATCAGGCAGGCCAGGGAATCGGCGATCTGCGCGGGTTTGCCCTTGATGACCGTGCTAATCTGGTTTTGCAGCGCCTGCAGTTGCGCCGCCAGGGTTCGTGATGGCTGAGTCATGCCCTGGACCATAGCAAGAGACAACGGCTGATGCCTACCGCGTATTTCAATCCTCCCGAGTGCCGCCGCCACGACATGGGCGACGGCCATCCCGAGTGCCCTGAGCGCCTGTCCGCCATCGACGACTGGTTGATCGCGTCGGGTGTGGACCAGGCGCTGGAGCATTTCGATGCGCCGCCGGTCGACCTGAAGGCCGTGGAACTGGCCCACACGCATGGCTATGTCACCGAGATTGGCCGCATGCTGCGCGACTGCGCCGAGAGCGGCCAGCGCTGCGCCATCGACCCCGACACCTCGGCCAATGCCCACACCTGGTCGGCCGTGCTGGCCGCGGCGGGCGCGGCCGTGGAGGCGACCGACGTGGTCATCGACGGCCGCGCCGACAACGCCTTCTGCAATGTGCGCCCGCCCGGCCACCATGCGACGCGTGACCAGAGCATGGGCTTCTGCTTCTTCAACAACGTGGCCATCGCCGCGCGCCATGCACTGGACAACCGCGGCCTGAAGCGCGTGGCCATCGTGGACTTCGACGTGCACCACGGCAACGGCACCGAGGACATCATTGCCGGCGACGACCGCGTGCTGATGGTCAGCCTGTTCCAGGACCAGCTGTACCCGTACTGCGGCGGCGTGCCCAAGGGCGAGAACATGGTCAACGTGCCGCTGCCGGCCTACACGCGCGGCGGCGAGGTGCGCGAGATCGTGGAGGCCATGTGGCTGCCGGCGCTGGAGCGCTTCAAGCCGCAGATGATCTTCATCTCGGCCGGCTTCGACGCCCACCGCGACGACGACCTGGGCCAGCTGGGCCTGGTGGAAGCGGACTACGAGTGGATGACGCTGAAGATCAAGGCCGTGGCCGAGCGCCATGCCAAGGGTCGCATCGTGTCGCTGCTGGAGGGTGGGTACAACCTGCAGGCTTTGTCGCGAAGCGTGGGTGTTCATCTACGCGCCCTAGCCGACCTGTGATCTTTTCGCCCGAACATTGGCCGGCGCTGACGCCGGCCCGACCATGAATTCCATGCATCAACCATTGAGCCTGACCGAACTGCAGGCCTTGCTCGGACGTGTCTTCAGCGCCGAAGCGCTGGCCGAATGGGGCCTGCTGCTGGGCTGCGTGGCGTTGGCGGCGCTGCTGAGCTGGGTGCTGTCGCGCAAGGCGACGAAGCGCGAACACAGCGTGCTGTTCGGCGACCGCGTCATCGACGGCGCGCTGTTCCCGCTGCTGGCGCTGGCGCTGGCGTTTGGCGTGCGTCGCCTGCTGCCGCTGTGGGAGCTGACGCCGGCGCTGTTCAAGCTGGCGCTGCCCGTGCTGGTGTCGCTGGCCGTCATCCGCGTCATCGCGCGCGTGCTGCGCGCGGCGTGGCCCGACTCGGCGCCCATACGCCTCGTGGAGCGCGCGGGCTCGTGGGTCATGTGGGGCGGCGCGGTGCTGTGGATCACCGGGCTGCTGCCGGTCATCCTTGATGAACTGGACGACATCGGCTGGAAGTTCGGCACGGTCAAGCTGACGCTGCGCAACATCATCGAAGGAGGCCTGACGGCGGCGCTGGTGTTGGTGGTCGCGTTGTGGATCTCGGCGGCCATCGAGTCGCGGCTGCTGCGGCGCGATTCCATGGACCTGTCCATGCGCAAGATCGCCGCCAGTGCGATCCGCGCGCTGCTGCTTTTCGTGGGCCTGCTGTTCGCGCTGTCGGCCGCGGGCATAGACCTGACCGCGCTGGGCGTGCTGGGCGGTGCTCTCGGCGTGGGTCTGGGCTTTGGCCTGCAGAAGCTGGCGGCCAACTATGTGTCGGGCTTCGTCATCCTGGCCGAGCGGTCCTTGCGCATCGGCGACATGGTGCGGGTGGACGGCTTCGAGGGCCGCGTGACCGACATCAAGACGCGCTACACGGTGATCCGGTCGCTGGGCGGCAAGGAGGCCATCGTGCCCAACGAGATGCTGATCACGCAGCGCGTCGAGAACTCGTCGCTGGCCGACCCGCGCGTGCTGCTGAACACCGTCGTGCAGGTGGACTACGACTGCGATCTTGAAGCCGTCATGAAGTCGCTGGCCTCGGCGGTCACGGATGTGCCGCGCGTGTTGAGCGAGCCCGGCCCGTCGGTGCAGCTGAGCCGCTTCGCCGACAGCGGCATCGAGTTGACCGTCTTCTTCTGGATCGCCGACCCCGAGAACGGCAGCGGCGGCGTGCGCTCGGACGTGAATCTCGCCGTCTGGCGCACGCTGAAACGGTTGGGCGTGGACATTCCCTACCCGCAGCAGGTGCAGCGTCAGCCGAAGTCGGAATCCAGCACGACGCGGTAGCGCGCCTTGCCGCTGCGCAGGTGATCCAGCGCGTCGTTGACGCGGCTCATTGGGAAGCGCTCCACCTGCGGCAGGATCTGGTGCCGTGCCGAGAACTGCAGCATCGTCGCCAGTACCGAGGGCGGCGGCGTGGGCGACGCGGACAGGCCCTTCTGCCAGCTCAGCAGCCCGCCGCTGCGCAGGCTTAAAGCGTCGGTGACGACGCCCACCAGGTGCATGCGGCCCTTGGGCGCCAGCGTGGCCAGCAGCGCGTCCCAGTTCAGCGCGGCGCCCACGGTGATGAGCAGGAAGTCCAGGCTGCCGGCGGCGGCCTTCAGCTCGGCCTTGTCGACGCTGGAGACGGTCTTGTGCGCGCCCAGCGCCAGCGCCTCGTCGCGCTTGGACGGCGACGAGGTGAACGCCGTCACCTCGCAACCCCAGGCGCGCGCGAACTTGACGGCCATGTGGCCCAGGCCGCCGATGCCGACCACGCCCACGCGGTCGGTCGGCTTGATGGCATGCAGCACGAAGGGCAGGAACACCGTGCCGCCGCCGCACATCAGCGGGCCGGCGGCGGCCGGGTCCAGCGCGTCGGGGATGGGAATGGCCCAGCTCCAGTGCGAACGCAGCCGGTCCGCGAAGCCGCCGTGCCGGCCGATCAGCGTCGGCTGGCGCTGGCCGCACAGGTGCTGCTCGCCGCCCAGGCAGAAGTTGCAGTGCGTGCAGCTGCCGGTGTGCCAGCCCACGCCCACGCGCTGGCCGATTTGCCGGCCCTTGGCGCGCGGCCCCATCGCGGTGACGCGGCCCACCACCTCGTGGCCCGGCACGACGGGGTAGCTGACCGGGAACCACTCGCTGTCGATCATGGCCAGGTCGGAGTGGCAGATACCGCAGTGCTCCACCGTGATCTCGACGTCCTCGTCGCCCAGCGGGCCGGGGTCGAAGTCGAAGCGCTGCAGCGGGCCGCCGGCGGTGTGGGCGGCAAAGGCGCGGATGTCGGGCATGTTGGGCTCCTCAGGCAAGACGGTTCGCCAGCCACACGGCGGCCAGGTGTACGGCCAGCGCGGCCGCCGCGAGCGGCAGCACCGAGCGGCGCGGGTAGGCAATGCCGAAACGTCGCACCAGTTCGCGGTTGCGGCCCTGGGCGAAGCTGATGTACCAGAACGCAGTCAGCATCGATGCCGCCAGCGCGACAAGCGCCGGATTGGCCGCGGCCCGCAGGCCTTGCGCCACCATCACCCAGGCGCCCAGGCTGGCTGCGAGCAACAGCAGAAACCAGCCCCAGGCCAGCGGGCCTGCCCCGCGAGGCTGCAGTACGCGGGTATTGAGCAGATGGACGCCCGCGCCGAAGGCCGGCATCAGCAGGAAGCTGAACAGCGCGGCGAGATCCACGCTGTATAGCGGCGCGGGAGGGCGCTCGGTGGGGTGGTCGGGCAGCGTCTCGCCCTCCAGCACCAGCTCGCCCGCGCGGTAGGCAGCGAGCGCCTGCTGGGCGGCGTCGGCCTGCGCGGCGGGCACCAGCACGCGAACGCCGCCGACGGCTGGAGTCAGCCAGTCATAGGCCTGCAGCAGGTGGCCATCGGCGACGACGGGGTCCAGCCCGGCCGACTCCAGCACACCCTTCAGCAAATGGGCCTCGGTGGGTGTTGCGGCGGTGGCGGCGACCTCGAAGTCGCCGTCGGGCAGGGCGGGCGCGTCAGGCGACGTCATGGCTGTAGACGATGAAGCCCAGGTGCCGCGCCAGCCGGTCGTACAGCGCGCGGGCGGTGGTGTTGCCGTGCTGAGTGTGCCAGTAGACGCGTCTGGTGCCTGCTTCATGGGCGGCGGCGTAGACGGCTGCTATCAGCGCCCGGCCCGCGCCCTGGCCGCGCGCCTCGGGCGCGGTGAACAGGTCTTGCAGATAGCAGACCGGCTCGATGCGGGTGGTGCTGCGGTGGAACAGGTAGTGCACCAGGCCCAGCAGCCGCCCCTGCTCATCCTCGGCCACCAGGGCATGCACGGGCTCGGCCGGGTCCAGGAAGCGGGCGAAGCTCGTGTCGCTGATCTCGGCAGGCAGCGCCGTGGCGCCCTCGCGGCCGTAGAAGGCGTTGTAGCCGTCCCAGAGGGGCTGCCAGGCGGCACGGTCGCCGGGGCGTATCGAGCGGACTTGGATCATGGGCGGGCATTGTGGAGGCAACACCCGGCCCCGCCCGCAGCGCGGGTTGGGCTGCTGGGCCCCGCTTCGCTCAGGCCGTTGCCACCGGGATGTTGATGGCCTTGCCCGACGCGATGCGCTCCTTCCACTCGGCCGGGCCGGTGATGTGGGCGCTGGTGCCGCCGGCATCGACCGCCACGGTCACGGGCATGTCGACCACGTCGAACTCGTAGATGGCTTCCATGCCCAGGTCCTCGAAGCCGACGACCTTGGCACCCTTGATGGCCTTGCTGACCAGGTAGGCCGAGCCGCCCACCGCCATCAGGTAGGCGCTCTTGTGGTTCTTGATGGACTCGATGGCGACCGGGCCGCGCTCAGCCTTGCCCACCATCGCGATGAGGCCGGTCTTGGCCAGCATCATGTCGGTGAACTTGTCCATGCGCGTGGCGGTGGTCGGGCCGGCGGGTCCCACCACTTCGTCGCGCACCGGGTCCACGGGGCCCACGTAGTAGATGACGCGGTTCGTGAAGTCCACCGGCAGCTTCTCGCCCTTGGCCAGCATCTCCTGGATGCGCTTGTGCGCGGCGTCGCGGCCGGTCAGCATCTTGCCGTTCAGCAGCAGCGTGTCACCGGGCTTCCAGCTCGCCACTTCAGCGGGCGTCAGCGTGTTGAGGTCGACGCGCTTGCTCTTGTTGTAGTCGGGCGCCCAGTTCACGTCGGGCCACAGGTCCAGGCTGGGCGGCTCCAGGTAGCTGGGGCCGCTGCCATCCAGCACGAAGTGCGCATGGCGCGTGGCCGCGCAGTTCGGGATCATCGCGATGGGCTTGCTGGCCGCGTGCGTCGGGAAGGTCTTGATCTTCACGTCGAGAACCGTCGTCAGGCCGCCCAGGCCCTGCGCGCCAATGCCCAGCGCGTTGACCTTCTCGTACAGCTCGATGCGCATCTCCTCGAGCTTGTTCTGCGGGCCGCGTTCCAGCAACTCGTACATGTCGATGTCTTCCATCAACGACTGCTTGGCCAGCAGCGCGGCCTTCTCGGCCGTGCCGCCGACGCCGATGCCCAGCATGCCGGGCGGACACCAGCCCGCGCCCATGGTTGGCACGGTCTTCAGCACCCAGTCGACGATGTCGTCGCCGGGGTTGAGCATGTAGACCTTGCTCTTGTTCTCGCTGCCGCCGCCCTTGGCCGCGACGATGACGTCCACCGTATTGCCGGGCACGATCTCCATCTGCACGACGGCGGGCGTGTTGTCCTTGGTGTTCTTGCGCGCAAAGATGGGGTCGTCCAGCACGGACGCGCGCAGCTTGTTGTCGGGGTTCAGATAACCCTGGCGCACGCCTTCGTTGACGGCGTCCTCGATGCTGCCGCTGAAGCCTTCCCAGCGCACATCCATGCCGATCTTCAGGAACACGTTGACGATGCCGGTGTCCTGGCAGATGGGGCGGCGCCCCTCGGCGCACATGCGGCTGTTGGTCAGGATCTGCGCGATCGCGTCCTTGGCGGCCGGGCTCTGCTCGCGCTCATAGGCGCGGGCCAGGTGCTGGATGTAGTCGGCCGGGTGGTAGTAGCTGATGTACTGCAGCGCGGCGGCGACGCTGTCGATGAGGTCTTGCTGGCGGATCGTGGTGCTCATGAGGCAGGCCCGAAGTGGGTGGACAACAGCCCTGATTATCGAAGGCTTGATCGTGAGAATGATTCTCATCGAGCCTATGCTGGGGCTTTCGGATTTCACGAATCAGCAATCCATGACCACCCGACTCGAACGTGACACCTTCGGCCCCATCGAGGTGCCGGCCGACAAGCTGTGGGGCGCCCAGACGCAGCGATCGCTGCAGAACTTCGACATCTCCGGCGAGCGCCAGGCGCCCGAGCTGATCCGCGCGCTGGCCAAGGTGAAGCGGGCGTCGGCTGTGGTGAACCACGCGCTGGGCCTGCAGGAGGCGAAGAAGACCGACGCCATCGTCGCCGCGGCGGACGAGGTGATCGGCGGCCTGCATGCCGATGAGTTTCCGCTGGTGGTCTGGCAGACCGGCTCGGGCACGCAGACCAACATGAACGTCAACGAGGTGCTGGCCAACCGCGCCAGCGAGCTGCTGGGCGGCGAGCGCGGCGAGGGGCGGCTGGTGCACCCCAACGACGACGTGAACCGCAGTCAGAGCAGCAACGACGTGTTCCCGACCGCGATGCATGTGGCCGCCGTGCAGGCGCTGGTGGAGCGGCTGCTGCCGCCGCTGCGCGCGCTGCGCACGACGCTGCAGCAGAAGGCCGAGGCCTATGACGGCATCGTCAAGATCGGCCGCACGCATCTGCAGGACGCGACGCCGCTGACGCTGGGCCAGGAAATCTCCGGCTGGGTGGCACAGCTGGCGCATGGCGAGCGCCATGTGCTGGCCGCGCTGCCGCATCTGTACGAGCTGGCACTGGGCGGCACGGCCGTCGGTACGGGGCTGAATGCGCCCAAGGGCTATGCCGAGGCAGTGGCCGCGGAACTGGCGCGACTGACCGGCCAGCCCTTCGTCACCGCGCCCAACAAGTTCGAGGCGATGGCCTCCTGCGACGCGCTGGTCCACGCCCACGGCGCGCTGAAGACCATCGCCGCCAGCATGACCAAGATCGGCAACGACGTGCGCTGGCTGGCCAGCGGCCCGCGCAGCGGCATCGGCGAGATCAGCATCCCCGAGAACGAGCCGGGCTCGTCCATCATGCCGGGCAAGGTCAACCCGACGCAGAGCGAGGCCGTGACCATGCTGGCCGCGCAGGTCATGGGCAACGACGTGGCCATCAACATCGGCGGCGCGTCGGGCAACTTCGAGCTGAACGTGTTCCGGCCCATGATCATCCACAACTTCCTGCAGAGCGTGCGGCTGCTGGCCGACGGCATGGCCAGCTTCAACACGCATTGCGCCGTGGGCATCACGCCCAACGAGGGACGCATCGCCGAGCTGGTGGAGCGCTCGTTGATGCTGGTGACGGCGCTCAACACCCACATCGGCTACGACAAGGCGGCCCAGATCGCGAAGAAGGCGCACAAGGACGGCTCCAGCCTGCGCGAGGCCGCGCTGGCGCTGGGCCACGTGACGGCCGAGCAGTTCGACGCCTGGGTGGTGCCGGGGAACATGGTCGGTCGCTGAGTCTGGGACACTGCGCCCGTCTTTTTGAGGAGGATGGGCATGACACCGGGCCTGAAGCGTTTCTTTGCCAGCGAATCTGCCGGCGGCATCGTGCTGGCCATCGCTGCCCTGCTGGCGCTGGTCATCAGCAATTCGCCCTGGGCGCCGGCGTACGAGGCCTTCCGGCAGATTCAGGGGGAGGTGCGCATCGCCGGCGAGGGGCTGGTGCTGGCAAAACCGCTGATCGTCTGGGTCAACGACCTGTGGATGGCGGTGTTCTTCCTGCTCGTGGGGCTGGAGATCAAGCGCGAGTTTGTTGCCGGCGAGCTGAGCACGCGTGCGCAGGCCGTGCTGCCGGCCGTCGCCGCGCTGGGCGGCATGGCGGTACCGGCGGTGATCTACTCGGCCATCAACCATGCCGACCCGCTGGCGCTGCGGGGCTGGGCCATTCCCGCGGCCACCGACATCGCGTTCGCCATCGGCATCGTCATGCTGCTGGGCTCGCGCGCGCCGACGTCGCTGAAGGTCTTCCTGACGGCCGTGGCCATCATCGACGACCTGGGCGCCATCGTCGTCATCGCGCTGTTCTACACCAGCCAGCTGTCGCTCGCGATGCTGGCCGGCGCAGCCGCCTGCCTCGCGGCGATGGCGCTGCTGAACCGGGCCGGCGTGAAGCGGGCCGACGTCTACCTGTTCGTCGGCGCGCTGCTGTGGCTGTGCGTGCTGAAGTCGGGCGTGCACGCGACGCTGGCCGGCGTGGCCACGGCGTTCTTCATCCCGATCAGCGACGGCAAGGGCGGCTCGCCGCTGGAGAAGCTGGAACACGGCCTGCACCCATGGATCGCGTTTCTGGTGCTGCCGATGTTCGCGTTCGCCAACGCCGGCGTGTCGCTGGCGGGCCTGACGCCCGCGGCGCTGCTGGAGCCCATTCCGCTGGGAATCGCGGCCGGCCTGCTGTTCGGCAAGGCGATCGGCGTGTTCGGCAGCAGCTGGCTGATGATCCGCGCCGGCTGGGCCCGCAAGCCGGCCGGCGCCGACTGGGTGCAGTTCTTCGGCGTCTGCGTGCTGTGCGGCATCGGCTTCACGATGAGCTTGTTCATCGGTGGCCTGGCGTTCGCCGGCCTGGATCCGAGCTATGAGACGCGTGTCAAGCTGGGCGTGCTGGCCGGCTCGCTGCTGTCAGGCTGCCTGGGCGCCGCCATCTTGATGCGGCGGCGCTGAGCGGGCTCAGTGCGGGGCCTGGCTGCTCGTGGAGTGGCTCAGCAGCCGGTCCGTGTAGGCGATGGCCATGGCCGACAGCAAGAAGGCGACGTGGATCAGCGTCTGCCACATCAGCGTCTTCTCGGTGTAGTTGTCGGCGTTGATGAACGTCTTCAGCAGGTGGATGGAGCTGATGCCGATGATGGCCGTCGCCAGCTTGACCTTCAGCACCGACGCGTTCACGTGGCTCAGCCACTCCGGCTGGTCGGGGTGGCCGTCAAGGTCCATGCGCGACACGAAGGTCTCGTAGCCGCCCACGATGACCATGATCAGCAGGTTGGAGATCATCACCACGTCGATCAGGCCCAGCACCACCAGCATCAGGATGGTCTCGTTGAGCTTGGCGATGGGCTCGTAGCCGATGACGTTGTCTGCGGCATCCTTGATGACGGCGGCCTTGTAGCCAATGCTCTTGACCAGCAGTTCCAGCGCATGCTTGTCGCCGAAAGCGGCCTCGATCAGGTGGACCAGCTCGGTCCAGAACTGGAAGACATACACGGCCTGGGCCAGGATCAGGCCCAGATACAGGGGCATCTGCAGCCAGCGGCTGGCGAAGATCAGGCGGGGCAGGGGGCGAAGCGGTGCGTTGGGCATGGAGGAGAACCGATCAGAATCAGGGGAAATTCTAGGTGTCGTGAATGACATCACGCCGTCAGGGCATCGTCAGACGCCCAAAGCACAGTCCGCGCCAAGCAACATCAGGAGACAAGCTATGAGCACGCTCAACACCTACAAACCCAGTGCCGACTGGCTCGCCAATGCCCACGTGAAGGGGGCGGCCGGCTATGCCGCGCTGGTGGCCGAGGCCGAGAATGACTACGCCGGCTACTGGGCCCGGCTGGCCCGCGAGCTGCTGAGCTGGCAGACGCCGTTCACGAAGACGCTCAACGACAGCGACGCCCCGTTCTTCAAGTGGTTCGAGGACGGCAAGCTCAACGTCTCCTACAACTGCCTGGACCGCCACGTTGAAGCGGGTAAAGGCGACAAGACGGCGCTGATCTTCGAAGCCGACGACGGCTCGGTGACCAAGGTGAGCTACGCCGAGCTGCTGGCCAAGACCAGCCAGCTGGCCAACGCGCTGAAGGCGCGCGGCATCAAGAAGGGCGACCGCGTCGTCATCTACATGCCCATGTCCGTCGAGGGCGTGGTGGCCATGCAGGCCTGCGCGCGCATCGGCGCGACGCACTCGGTCGTGTTCGGCGGCTTCTCGGCGCAATCGCTGCGCGACCGCATCCAGGACGCCGGCGCGGTGGCGCTGATCTGCGCCGACGAGCAGCAGCGCGGCGGCAAGGCGCTGCCGCTGAAGGCCATCGTCGACGAGGCGCTGGACGGCGGTTCCTGCCCCACGCTGAAGGACGTCATCGTCTACAAGCGCACCGGCGGCAAGGTCGGCTGGACCGAAGGCCGCGACCTGTGGCTGCACGAGCTGACCGCGGCTCAGCCCACCACCTGCGCGCCTGAGTGGGTGGAGGCCGAGCACCCGCTGTTCCTGCTCTACACCTCGGGCTCCACCGGCAAGCCCAAGGGCGTGCAGCACAGCACCGGCGGCTACCTGCTGCATGCGGCGCTGACGACGAAATGGACCTTCGACCTGAAGGACGACGACATCTTCTGGTGCACGGCCGACATCGGCTGGGTCACGGGCCACACCTACATCACCTACGGCCCGCTGGCGCTGGGCGGCACCGAGATCGTCTTCGAGGGCGTGCCCACCTTCCCCGACGCCGGCCGCTTCTGGCACATGATCCAGAAGCACAAGGTCACGATCTTCTACACGGCGCCCACGGCCATCCGCTCGCTGATCAAGGCGGCCGAGACCAACGCGACGGTGCACCCGCGCAACTACGACCTGACGTCCTTGCGCCTGCTGGGTTCGGTGGGCGAGCCCATCAACCCGGCCGCCTGGGAGTGGTACCACGAGCATGTGGGCGGCGGCCGCTGCCCCATCGTCGACACCTTCTGGCAGACCGAGACCGGCGGCCACATGATCACGCCGCTGCCCGGTGTGACGACGCTGGTGCCCGGCTCCTGCACGCTGCCCTTCCCGGGCATCACGGCGGCCATCGTGGACGAAACCGGCAACGACGTGCCCAACGGCCAGGGCGGCATCCTGGTCGTCAAGAAGCCTTGGCCCAGCATGATCCGCACGATCTACGGCGACCCCGAGCGCTTCAAGAAGAGCTACTACCCGCCCGAGCTGAAGGGCTACTACCTGGCCGGCGACGGCGCCATCCGTGACGCCGAGACGGGCTACTTCACCATCACTGGCCGCATCGACGACGTGCTGAACGTGTCGGGCCACCGCATGGGCACGATGGAGATCGAGTCGGCGCTGGTCAGCTGCACGGAGCTGGTGGCTGAAGCCGCCGTGGTGGGCCGCCCGGACGACACCACCGGTGAGGCCATCTGCGCCTTCGTCGTGCTGAAGCGCCCGCGCCCCAGCGGCGACGAAGCCAAGGCCATCGCCAAGCAGCTTCGCGACCATGTGGCCAAGGAGATCGGCCCCATCGCCAAGCCCAAGGACATCCGCTTCGGCGACAACCTGCCCAAGACCCGTTCCGGCAAGATCATGCGGCGCCTGCTGCGTGCGGTTGCCAAGGGCGAGGCGGTGACGCAGGACACGTCGACGCTGGAAAATCCCGCGATCCTTGAGCAATTGGGTCAGGCTTACTGACCCTTTTGATCAAGCCGCACGCAGTGCGGGGAGGCGAAGCCGACAGCGGGATTTGGGGCGTGCTCATATCGCTTGCGATGTGAGCGAGCACCAGAACCCGGCCATCCTGGAACAGCTCGGTCAGGCCTACTGATCCGCAGCGATCAAAGCAAACGGGCCGCATCCGCGGCCCGTTTTTCATTCACCCGCCAGCACCCGCTTCAACGGCACACCGCTGACGTTCTCCTCGCGCAGCAGCAGCTCGGTCAGCGCGTCCAGCCGGTCGCGCTGGTCTTCCAGCACGCGGCGGCATTCGGCCTGCGCGCTTTCCAGCAGCGCGCGCGCCTCGTCCAGCAGCGACTTCTGCACATCCGGCCCGATCAGCTCGCGCGGCACGCCGGCCATGCTGAGCAGGCCGAAGGTCTTGCCGAAGCCCATGGAGCCGATCATGTTGGTCGCCAGTTCGGACGCGCGCTTCAGGTCATCGGCCGCGCCGGACGACGCATTGCCGAACGCGATCAGCTCCGCCTCGCGGCCGGCCAGCATCATGGCCAGGCGCGAGCGCAGTTCGCGCTCGCCGTACAACGGCTCCTCGTGGGCGCGCGCCACGTAGGTCACGCCCAGCGCCGGGCCGCGTGGCTCGATGCTGACGCGCTCGACGCTGCCGGCTTCCAGCACATGGGCCACCAGCGCATGGCCGGATTCGTGGCAGGCCACGCGGCGCAGCGTCTCGGGCGTGATCAGGTCCTTGGTGTTGGACACCTCGCCGCCCAGTTGGTGCGTCTCCAGCGACTGGTAGACGCGTTCCTGGGTGACCCACGCGTCGCCGGCCTCGGCCGCATAGGACGCCGCGCGGTTCACGCAGTTGGCGATGTCGGCCGGCGACATGCCCGACGCGGTGCGCGCAATCGATGCCAGGTCGATGCCGGCCGTCGCCTTCACCCGGCCCAGGTACAGGGCGAACAGCTTCTCGCGCTCGGGCGCGGTGGGTAGCGAGGTGCGCACGATCATGTCGAAGCGGCCGGGGCGGCGCATCGCCTCGTCGATGTTGTCGATGTGGTTGGTGGCGCCGATGACGACCACGTTCTCCAGCGCCGCGAAGCCGTCCATCTCCACCAGCAGGCGGTTGATGATGCGGTTCTGCTCCTGCTCGCCGCCGCCGGGCGCATCTTTGCCGTTGCTGCGCCGGCCCAGGCCGTCGATCTCGTCGATGAAGATGATGCAAGGCGCGGCCTCGCGGGCGCGCTTGAACAACTCCTTCACCTTGCCGATGCCGGCGCCGTAGAACATGGAGCTGAAGTAGGAGCCGTCCACGCTGATGAAGCTGGCGCCGCATTCCCCGGCCAGCGCCCTGGCCAGCAGCGTCTTGCCGGTGCCGGGCGGGCCGTCCAGCAGCACGCCGCGCGGCGCCTTGGCGCCCAAGGCGGCGTACTGCTTCGGATCCTTCATGAACGCGGCGATCCGCTTCAACGCCTTCTTGGCCTCGTCGGCGCCGATGACGTCGTCGAATCCGGTCTTGGGTTTCTCGGCCAACCGGGTGCGCTGGCCCAGCGAGCCGCGCAGCTGGAAGTGCATCAGCACGCCCACGAGCAGCAGCAGGCCCAGCAGCGGGCCTGCCACGCTGGCGGTCTTCTCCAGGCCCTGCGAGAGGCGCTGGCCGCCGGTGCGCGCATCGACGTCGATGTCGGTCAATGCAAAGCCCTGGGCGACGCTGAGTTCGCCCAGGCGGGCGCCGCCGTCCACCAGCCGCGTGCTGAACTGGCGGCCGCTGCGGTCGGTGTACAGCACCAGCGCGCCGTCCACGCCCACGGCGGCCACGTCCCGCGCCTGCAGCGCACGCTCGAACTCGGAGGCCTCGCGCGGCTGCGCCAGCCACTGCTGGGGAGCGTGCTCGAAGGCCAGCGCCGTCGGGTTCTTGCGCGCCAGCGTCTCGGCGGCGGTGCGCTGCTGCAGCAGCCACAGCCCGGCCGCGGCCAGCAGCACGGCGCCGGCGGCGGTGGCGATGATGAGTTGCTGGCGCAGCCCCGGCCGGGTGGCCTTGGGGGCGCGTTCCACGGAGTCCGGGGTGGCTTCGGAGGCTTGCGGGATCATGGCGGCGGCTTTCTGTACTGCTCGGACCGTTCCCCGGATGACCAGGGCACGGCCGCGAACGGCAGGGTAGCCGGGGGAGGCCCGCGCAAAACGTGCGTTATCGAGGTCCGTCGCCGCGGCGCTGCTGCAAAAAGCAACAACGCGCCGGGGTGCAAAAAATTCCCGCTGCTCAGCCGCGCTGGCGGCGGCGCTTCAACGCGATCAGCCCCAGGCCGCCCAGCAGCAGCGCCAGGCTGGCCGGTTCGGGCACCGGCGAGACGTTCAGCGCCTGGTCCAGGTGGATCTTCAGGAATTCCGTGTTGTCCGAGCCCAGATCGCGGCCGCCGGTGCCGGGGTAGTTGTTGTCGTTGGCCACCAGCAGCGTGTGCGCGTCCAGGATCAGCACGCTCTCGATGGTCGTGAACGGAAAGGTGAAGGCAGCGCTGCCGTCGCCGTTCAGGTCGTTGGGGTCGGCCAGGTTCATCAGGTCCACCACCTCGGTCTTCACCAGGTTGCCGCTGGCGTCCACCACGTTCAGGTCCACCTTGAAGATCTTCTTGAACGGCGTGCCGCTGGTGGCCGTGGCGCCGTTGCGCTCGATGACGAGGAACTCGTGGTCGTTGATGGCCGTCATGTCGCCGATGTTGGTGCCGGCGCCTTCCAGCTGATAGCGCCACTGCTCGCCGGTATAGGCCTCGGTGTCGATGCTGAACGCGTTGATGCGCAGCGTCTTGGCCGGGTCGCCGGTGACGGTGCCCTCCAGCAGCGTGTAGAGGCGGCTGCCGTCCGGGCTGGAGGCCATGCCCTCGAAGCCGGCCGAGCGGGCCAGCGTGGGCGCGATGGTGCCGTTCACGACCGCCTCGTTCTGCGGCGAGGCCACGCCCAGCATGCCGATCTCACGGCGCAGCACCTCGCCCTGGGCGTTGGTCTTGATCAGGTAGGGGCCGAACTCGTCGCCGAACCAGTAGTTGCCGTTCTTGTCCTTGCGCACGGACTCCACGTCCAGGTCGGCGCCGGTCAGCAGGCGGTTGCTGCGGATGCTGGGGTCCACCAGCGGGTTGGCGGCGCTGTTGTAGTAGCGCGTGTAGTCGGCCTGCACCTTGATGCTGAGCAGGTGGTTGGGGTCGGACAGCGTCAGGTGGCTGCCGGCCGTGAAGCCGGCCATGGCCGCGCCGGTCGAGAAGTTGGCGGCCGACACGCTGCCGGCGCCGCCCGTCGCGGTCCTGAAATTGGGCGTCACGGCGTACAGGCGCAGCAGCGTGTCGGCCGAGTTGCCTTGCGTGCCAAAGCCGTTGTCGGCCATGAAGACGAAGCTGCCCGCCGTCGGGCCGGCCAGCACGGCCGAGAAGCCCTGCACCGGCTGCTTGTTCAGCAGCGGCAGCGGGTTGCCGCCCGCGCCGGTGGCGAACTGGCCGGACGTGGGGCCGTCGGCGAAGGTGTTGGCGCCCATCAGCGCCCAGCCTTCCAGCGTGGCAGAGGCGGCGTTGACGGCCGTGAACAGGGTGAGGGCGGCGGCCGCGAGGGCGGCGAGGCGGGGTTGGCGGGTGTTCAGCATGGACCGGGCGTGCAGTGCGCGCAGACGGCCTGCGCGCGCCGCATTCTTCGGCGCGCCGATGAATCACTCGTGAAAAGAAAACAGGCCCCGCGGGGCCTGCTTGCGCTCAGCGGGGCTGCCCCCTCACTTGAAGCTCAGCGACCACTTGGCCAGCGTCTCGGCCTCGGCGGGCGTGACGGCGTTGGGGGGCATCACCATCTCACCCCAGGAGCCCTTGCCGCCCTTGATGATCTTCTCGGAGAGCTTCTTCACGGCATCCTTGTCCTTGGCGTAGCGGGCGGAAACGTCCTTGTAGGACGGGCCGACCAGCTTCTTGTCGATGGCGTGGCAGGCCATGCACATCTTTTTCTGGGCCAGGGCCTGGTCGGCGAACGCAGCGGTGGGCGCGATCAACGCGAGGCTGAGGACGAGGGCTTTCATGCAAACCTTTCGGAAGCGTTGGACTACAGTGACCGCAAAGATACCTGATGTGAAGGAGATGCCGCATGGCATTCGTGTTGATCGGCGTGCTCTTTATCGTGCTGAAGCTGGCAGGTTGGGTGGAATTCCACAAGGACACGGGCTGGGCCTGGGCCATCGTGCTGTCGCCGTTCCCGCTGGCGGTGCTCTGGTGGTGGTGGTCCGATTCCAGCGGCCGCACGCAGCGCAAGGCCATGGACTCGCTGGACGCCAAGAAGGAAGCGCGCCGGCAGCAGCAGATGGAGGCACTGGGCCAGGTGAAGCCGGGCGGCAAGAAGCGCCGCTGAGGCGCGCATGAGGCGCTGGCTATGATGCCGGCCGCTTCTTCTTCCTGCCTCACATGCTGGTTCATCCCCAGTTCGACCCCATCGCCCTGCGTCTCGGCCCTTTGGCCGTGCACTGGTACGGCATCACCTACCTGATCGCCTTCGGCCTGTTCATGTGGCTGGCCAGCCGCCGCGTGCGCATGCCGCAGCACGCCGCCGTCGGCTGGACGCGCCAGGACGTCGACGACGTGCTGTTCTACGGCGTGCTGGGCGTCGTGCTGGGCGGCCGTCTGGGCTATTGCTTCTTCTACAAGCCGGCCTACTACATCCAGCATCTGCCGGAGGTTTTGGAGGTCTGGAAGGGCGGCATGTCCTTCCACGGCGGCCTGCTGGGCGTGCTGTTCGCGCTGTGGCTGTTCGGCCGCCGCCGCGGGCGCAGCTTCTTCCAGGTGTCGGACCTGATCGCCCCCTGTGTGCCCACCGGCATCATGGCCGTGCGGCTGGGCAATTTCCTGAATGGCGAGCTGTGGGGGCGCCCGGCGCCGGCTGACCTGCCGTGGGCGATGCTGTTCCCGCAGGCCAACGACGGCGGCATCGCCCGCCACCCGTCGCAGCTCTACCAGGCCTTCGGCGAAGGCCTGCTGCTGTTCATCGTGCTGTGGCTGTATGCCCGCAAGCCGCGCGCAACGGGGCAGATCTCCGGCGTCTTCATGATGGGCTACGGCGCTCTGCGCTTCGTCGCCGAGTATTTCCGCGAGCCCGACGACTTCCTGGGCCTGCGCGCACTGAACTGGAGCCAGGGCCAGTGGCTGAGCCTGCCGATGATCCTGGCTGGCCTGGCCATCTTCATCTGGGCGACGCGCCGCAACGAGAGGCCCGCATGAGGCAGATCTTCCTCGACACCGAAACCACCGGCCTGGAGGCCGAACGGGGCGACCGCATCATCGAAGTGGCGGGCGTGGAGATGGTCAACCGGCAGCTGACCGGCCGCAACCTGCACATCTACATCAACCCCGAGCGTGCCAGCCACGAGGACGCGTTGCGCATCCACGGGCTGACCGAGGAGTTCCTGTCGACCAAGCCCAAGTTCGCCGAGATCGTCGACGAACTGCTGGAGTTCGTGGCCGGTGCCGAACTGGTCATCCACAACGCGCCGTTCGACATCGGCTTCATCAATGCAGAGCTGAAGCGCGTGAAGCGCGGCGTGCTGACCGACCATGTGGCCAGCGTGCGGGACACGCTGGTCATGGCCCGCGACATGTTCCCCGGCAAGGCCAACTCGCTGGACGCGCTGTGCCGCCGGCTGGAGGTCGACAACTCCAAGCGCCAGTTGCACGGCGCGCTGATCGACACGACGCTGCTGGCCGAGGTCTACATCCGCCTGACCCGCGGCCAGGACGCGCTGCTGGTGGACGACCACGGCGACAGCGCCGCCGGCGAAACCCAGGCGGCCGTCGAGGCGGTGGACCTGAGTCGTTTCGAACTGCCCGTGCTGCGCGCCAGCGAGCTTGAGGCCGCCGCGCATGCCAAGCTGCTGACCGATCTGGACAAGGCCGCCGGCGGCGCCTGCAAATGGCGAGTTCTCGAACCCGCTCAACCCGTGGCATAATCGCGGGCTTCCCGAAAGCCGATGCGTTTTCAAGGGCGGTTAGCTCAGCGGTAGAGCACTGCCTTCACACGGCAGGGGTCGCAGGTTCGAACCCTGCACCGCCCACCAGGTTTTCCTGGTGCCTTGAAAACGCGGCGCCGACATTCGGGCGGTTAGCTCAGCGGTAGAGCACTGCCTTCACACGGCAGGGGTCGCAGGTTCGAACCCTGCACCGCCCACCAGAACCAAGGACTTGGCATCACTGCCAAGTCCTTTTTTCTTGGTCGGATGGCTCCGTCAGGCCCGCTTGTCACGCGCGCGCTGGTTGCCCGCCTTGTGGATCGCCTTCCACTTGCCGCGCAGCTCGATGCGCTCCAGCGTCGTCATCTCGTTGCGCTGGGCGTCGCGCATCAGCTTCTTGTAGTTGTCGAGCCGGTCCGCGTCGACGCGGGCGCGCACCGCGCAGCCGGGCTCGCCTTCATGGCGGCAATCGCGGAAACGGCATTGCTGCGCCAGGGCCTGCACGTCCTCGAAGGTCGCGGCCAGCGTCCGCGCGTCTGCATCGGGCCGGAAGGTGCGCAGGCCCGGCGTGTCGATGATGCAGCTGCCCTGCGGGCACCAGTGCATGGAGCGCGCCGTCGTCGTGTGGCGGCCGCGCCCATCGCCTTTTCTGACTCCACCGGTGGCCTGGCCGGCGTCGGTCAGAGTGTTGATGAGCGTGGACTTGCCCGCACCGGAGGAGCCAAGCAGCACCAGCGTCTGCCCGGCGGGCAGCCACGGGGCGATGTCGATGCTGGCCTGGCGCGACAGCCCGTTGACCGGCAGCACCGGCACCGTCGCCGGCAGCCGGCCGCACATCTCGGCGATGCGCGCCTTCGCGTCCGGGGCGATGTCGAGCTTGGTCAGCACGACGACAGGCGCCACGTCACAGGCGCGCACCATCGCGATGTAGCGCTCCATGCGTCGCGCGTTGAAGTCGTCGTCCAGCCCCATTACCAGCAAGGCCGTGTCGACGTTGCTGGCGAGCGGCTGGCGGCGCCCGTCGTTGGCCCGGCGTGCGATCTCGGTGATGGGAGCGACGCGGTCGACGACCCAGGGCTGGCCGTGCGCGTCGGCCTGCATGGCCACCCAGTCGCCTATGGTCAGTTGCTGGGCGGTGGCCTGCAGGTGCTGCACGAGCCGGGGCAGCACGCGGGCCTGCTGCTCGGCGCCGCCGTCGTGCAGCGTGAGGCAGTCGCGCTGCACCTCCGTCACGCGCGCGAGACGAGCGTCGGTGTCGAGGTCAAGTTGCGCCGCGCGGCTGGCGATGGTGGGTGTGAGTCCGAGCGCCCGCAGCGTCTCGAGATTGATGTCGATCATGGGAATCCATTGAGGTGTGGCTTCGTTCGCGCACATGCGAACCGCTCCGCGCGCGATGGCGCGCGGGACAAAAGCGAAAGAGGCCGGCCGCGGCTGTCGCGGCGATCAATGGACCCGCAGGGGACGCTGGGTCAGGAGCGCTGGGCGCTCAGCGCAGCCGGCACGAGGAGGGCGACACGATCTGCTTGTTCCATGGCTGTCTCCTTGTGGCTGGGTGGATGAGGGGCGTGAGTCTGCCAGCGGCAGGCGGCGCGCGTCAATCGCGGGGCGCCGTCACCGTTGCACTTTGGACCCGGCCGTTGCGCCGGGTCCATGCGCAGGCGGCAGATCAGTTGCGGTCGGGTCGCGGAGGCAGCGCCTCCTCGGTGTACGCGGGTGCCGTGTTGGTGTTGGACATCGTGGAAGACGTGTCCATGGCCGGAGCGGGCGGGGACGGCTCGGCCGCCGCGATCGGCGCGGGCTGGGTCTGATCCATGGGTTGGGTCAACGGCTCGGTCGGCGCGGGTTGGGGCGCCTCGGCGTACTGGTTGGCCGGCGCGGCGGGCATGGTGTCCGCCGGCGCTTGCGAGTCCAGCGGGTTGGTCTGGCTCACGACATCGGATTGGCCCGATGCGGCGTTGTTCGCGCTTTCGTTGTCGGACTGCGACTGGCTGGCACAGCCCGCGATCAGACCGGCGGCGGCCAGCGCGATCAGCGATGTCATCGGATTCAGTTGCTTGTTCATCATGAATCTCCGGTGGGTGTTCCGTTCGCCAAACGGCGCCACGGTGCGACGGTTGCCGCAACCTGGATCGGCAAGTGCCGTTCCCGACAGGTGATGGTGGACAGGCTCGACACGCGCTCATGCAGCGGCCCCACCCGCAGTTGGTTGACTGGCCGCGCCGGGGTGTGCAGTCAGATCTACACGACGCTTTCCCCGTCACGCGCCGCATCGACCTTGCCCAACCAGCGAAGGAAGGGCTGCACGACCGCTTGCGGTTGCTCCAGCGTGGTCATGTGGCCCGCCGACGGCACCGTCACCAGTTCCACGTCGCCGGCCAGCAGGTCGGCCATCTCCTGGCTGCGTTCCGGCGGCGTCACCTGATCGTCCACGCCGCACAGCACCAGGGCCGGGCAGCGCAGCGACTTCAACACGTCGCGGCCGTCCTGGCGGTGCATCGCGGCGGTCTGCTGGCGGATGAAGCCGGCTTGGCCGGTGCTGCGCGCCATGCCTTCCAGCAGGCGCACGAGGCGCGGGTCCTCCGCATGGTGGCCATGGAACAGCTTGGCCGGAAAGCCGGCGATCGCCCGCGCGAACGTCGCCTCGCCGGACCGCAGCGCGGCCACCATGCGCTCGCGGTTCTGCCGTGCCTCGGCCGTGTCGGCGCGCGCGCTGGTGTCGATCAATGCGAGGCCGGCGACGTGTTCGGGCGCCTGGCGGCACAGTTCCAGCGCCACGTAGCCGCCCAGCGAGAAGCCCGCCACCGCGAACGGACCGTCGGGCATGCTGGCCACCGCCTG
This sequence comes from Roseateles asaccharophilus, assembly GCF_031458115.1. Classification (GTDB taxonomy): domain Bacteria; phylum Pseudomonadota; class Gammaproteobacteria; order Burkholderiales; family Burkholderiaceae_C; genus Pelomonas; species Pelomonas asaccharophilus_A. The sequence goes on from NZ_JAVDXV010000002.1 coordinate 458,181, forward strand.
CGCGGCGAGTTCGGCAATGTTGTCGGCGGTGTGCGTCTGGCCGATGACGATGAGGCGCTGCGCCGAGGCGGCGTGGATCAGCGGATCCCAGACTCGCGCATCGGTCATCAGGCCCGGCAACAGCAGCAGCGGGGTGGCGGCCATGACGGCTCCATCAGTGGCAGAGCTGCCACCGTACGCCCGCAGGCGGGCGGTCCGTGTCGGACAAGCCCTCGTTCAGCCGCGGCGCAGGTAGTCCACGAAGTCGAAGCGCAGGCCGTTGGCGCCGATGCGCGTTTCGCGGGCGGCTTCCAGGAAGGCGTCGCGCGCCCAGGCGGGGAAGTGGCGGTCCGCGTCGGGGAAGGCGGCGTCCACCTCGGTCAGCGCGAGCTTGTCGGCGTGGGGCAGCGCCAGCGCATAGATGTCTCTGCCGCCGATGACGCAGACCTCGGGTTCGCTGCAGGCGGCCAGTGCCGCATCAAGGCTGACGAACACCTCGGCGCCGGGCAGCTCGCTCGCCGAGCGGCTGACGACGAGGTTGCGGCGGCCGGGCAGGGGGCGGAACTTGGCCGGCAGCGACTCCCAGGTCTTGCGGCCCATGACGACCGGCTTGCCCGCCGTGACGGCCTTGAAGCGCGCCATGTCGTCGGGGATGTGCCACAGCAGCGCGTTGTCGCGGCCAATGGCGCCGTCCTTCGCGACGGCCGCGACCAAGGTGATCTGGCTCATACAGCGACAGGCGCCTTGATCGCCGGATGAGGGTCGTAGCCGCTCAGCTCGAAGTCCTCGAACTCGTAGTCGAAGATGCTGGCCGGACGGCGCTTGATCGTCATGGTCGGGTAGGCGCGCGGCTCGCGGGCGAGCTGGGTCTGCACCTGCTCCATATGGTTGTCGTAGATGTGGCAGTCGCCGCCGGTCCAGATGAAATCGCCCAGCTGCAGGTCGCATTGCTGGGCCAGCATCATGGTCAGCAGCGCGTAGCTGGCGATGTTGAAGGGCACGCCCAGGAAGATGTCGGCCGAGCGCTGGTACAGCTGGCAGCTCAGCCTGCCGTCGGCGACGTAGAACTGGAAGAACGCGTGGCAGGGCATCAGCGCCATCTTGGAGAGGTCGGCCACGTTCCAGGCGCTGACGATGATGCGGCGGCTGTCGGGGTTGGACTTCAGCGTCTTCACGACGTCGGCGATCTGGTCGATGTGGCCGCCGTCCGGCGTGGGCCAGTTGCGCCACTGCACGCCGTAGACGGGGCCTAGGTCGCCGTCCTCGCGCGCCCACTCGTTCCAGATCGTCACGCCGCGGTCCTGCAGCCACTTGACGTTGCTGTCGCCGCGCAGGAACCACAGCAGTTCCAGCACGATGGACTTCAGGTGCACCTTTTTGGTGGTCACCAGCGGGAAGCCCTGGGCCAGGTCGAAGCGCATCTGGTGGCCGAACACGCTGCGCGTGCCGGTGCCGGTGCGGTCGCTCTTCTGCACGCCATGCTCGAACACATGGCGCATGAAATCTTCGTATTGCTGCGGAGGGCGGGGCGTGCTCATGGCCCCATTGTCTCCGCGTCCGCTAGGGCGCCATCAGCACCTGCAGCACGCGGCGCATCACCGGCGCCATGGCGGCCGTCTGTTGCGGCATGGCCGGGTAGCGCACGCCCAGCACGGTCAGGCCGTTGAACAGCGCGCCCAGCAGCAGCGCGCGGCCGCGGATCTCGTCCGGCGGCAGCTGGTCGGCGTGCTCGCCCAGGCTCTGGCGGATCAGCTCCTGCGCCTTCTGGTTCACCAGCGCCTCGCTGCGCTGCACGACGGCGGCGAGCTTGGGGTTGCGGCTGGCCTCGGCCAGCACCTCCAGCTGCAGCGCGGCCTCGGCCACCTCGCTGTGCTCGTCGATGGCCTCCTCCGTGCGCGCCAGCATCTGCTCCAGCAGCGCGCCGCCCTGCTGGAACTCGGCGATGCGGCCCAGCACCTCCTCGCAGTCCCGCTCGACGATGGCCGCAATGATGTCGTCCTTGTTCTCGAACAGGTTGTAGATGTGGCCGGGGCTCATGCCCGCCGTCTTGGCGATCTCGGCCATGCTGGCGGCATGGAAGCCGCGCCGGCGAAAGCACTCGGCCGCGGCATCCAGCACCTGCTGGCGGCGTGCCAGGGTGCGGTCGGAGGGGGTGTTGGAGAGCGTCACGACGCGGATTGTGTCGCCTGCACGCCGCCACCCAGCGCCTTGTACAGCGTCACGCGGTTGACCTGCTGCGCCAGACGCGCATTGATGAGGCCTTGCTCGGCACCGTACAGCGTGCGCTGCGCGTCCAGCGTGCTGAGGCGGCTGTCCAGGCCTTGCTGGAAGCGTGCCTCGGCCAGCCGCAGCGCGTCCTGCGTCTGCGCCACCAGCCGCTGCTGCGACGCGACCTGCTGGCCCAGCGTGGCGCGTGCGGCGAGCGCATCGGCCACGTCGCGGAAGGCGCCCTGGATGGCCTTCTCGTACTGCGCGACGGCGATGTCGCGGTCCACGTTGGCGATCTTCAGATTGGCGCTGTTGCGGCCGGCGTCGAAGATCGGCAGCGACACCTGCGGCATGAAGCTCCATAGGCCCGAACCGGAGCGGAACAGCCCGTCCAGCTCGCCACTGGCCGTGCCGGCGCTGGCGGTGAGGCTGATGCGTGGGAAGAAGGCCGCGCGCGCCGCGCCGATGTTGGCGTTGGCAGCCTGCAGTGTGCGCTCGGCCTGTTGCACGTCGGGGCGGGTCAGCAGCACGTCGCTGGGCAGGCCGGCCGACAGCTCGGCCAGTTGCGTGACGGGCGCATCGGTGCCTGCGGCGGGCCATTGCGCGGCGGTCAGCGGTTGGCCCACCAGCAGCTCCAGCGCGTGGCGGTCCTGCGCGACCTGGGCGGTCAGGCTGGCCAGGTCGCTCTGCGCGGTCTCGGCGGCGATCTCGGCCTGGCGCAGATCCAGCGTGGACGACACGCCCGCGCCTTGCAGCCGCTGCGTCAGGCGCAGGCCGTCTTGGCGGGCCAGCAGCGTCTGCTCGGCCAGGCGCAGGCGCTCCTGGTCGGCGGCCAGCGTCAGGTAGCCGCCGGCCACCTGGGCGATGAGGCTGATCTGCGCGCTGCGGCGGGCGTCGTCGGTGGCGAGGTAACGCTGCAGCGCGGCGTCGTTCAGGCTCTTGACGCGGCCGAACAGGTCCAGCTCGTAGGCGCTGACGCCCAGCGTGGTGGTGTACTGGCGGGTGATGGTGCCGCCCGGCGCGCGCGTCGCGGTCTGGCCGGCGCCGGCCGCCACGGTGGGCAGGCTGTCGGCCTGCTGCACGCCGTACTGCGCCTGCGCACGTTCGACGTTCAGCAGCGCCACGCGCAGGTCGCGGTTGTTGGCCAGCGCCTGGCTTATCAGCGTCTGCAGCTTGGGGTCGGTGAAGAACTCGCGCCAGGCGATGTCGGCCGCCTTGGCCTGCTCGCCGGTCGTTTGCGGCACGGGCCATTGCTGGGCCACGGGCGAGGCCGGGCGCTCATAGGTGGGCGCCATGCTGGCGCAGCCGGTCAGCACGAGGCTGGCAGCCAGCGCGGTGAGGCTCAGGAACTTGGAACTCATGTCAGTGGCCCTCCAGGGCTTGGGGCGCGACCGGCAGGGCGGGCGCCTGAGAAGTGTTCTTGGCAGCGCGGTACGGGAACCATTTCTGCACGGCGATGAAGAACACCGGCACGAAGAAGATGCCCAGGACGGTGGCGCTCAACATGCCGCCCAGCACGCCGGTGCCGATGGCGTTCTGGCTGCCCGAACCGGCGCCGGTGGCGATGGCCAGCGGCAGCACGCCCAGCGCGAAGGCCAGCGACGTCATCAGGATGGGGCGCAGCCGCAGCCGCACGGCGTCCAGCGTCGCGGTGATGGCGTCCTTGCCTTGCTCCATCTGCTCCTTGGCGAACTCCACGATCAGGATCGCGTTCTTCGCCGACAGGCCGATGGTGGTCAGCAGGCCGACCTGGAAGTACACGTCGTTGGACAGCCCGCGCAGCGTGGCGGCCAGCAGCGCGCCGATGACGCCCAGTGGCACCACCAGCATCACCGAGAACGGGATGCTCCAACTCTCGTACAGCGCGGCCAGGCACAGGAACACGACCAGCAGCGAGATCGCGTACAGCATGGGCGCCTGGTCGCCGGTCATGCGCTCCTGGTAGGACATGCCGGTCCAGCTGATGCCTACGCCCTTCGGCAGTTCGGCGGCGATCTGCTCCACCGCGTGCATCGCCACGCCAGAACTCTTGCCCGGCGCGGCGCCGCCCAACACTTCCACGGCGGGCAGGCCGTTGTAGCGCTCCAGGCGCGCCGGGCCTTGCTCCCAATGCGCGGTGCCGAAGGCCGAGAACGGCACCATCTGGCCCGACGCATTGCGCACGCGCCAGGCGTTCAGGTCGTCGGGCTGCATGCGGTAGGCGGCGTCGGCCTGCATGTAGACCTTCTTCACGCGGCCGCGGTCCAGGAAGTCGTTCACATAGGCGCCGCCCCAGGCGGTGGACAGCAGCGAGTTGATGTCGGCGACCGACACACCCAGCGCGCCGGCCTTGGCGGTGTCCACGTCCAGGCGCAGCTGGGCCGCATCCTCCAGGCCGTTGGGGCGCACGGCGGACAGGTTGGGGTTCTTCGCCGCGGCGCCCAGGAACTGGTTGCGCGCGGCCATCAGCGCGTCGCGGCCGATGCCGGACTGGTCCTGCAGGTAGACGTCGAACCCGCTGGACGTGCCCAGGCCCGGCACCGACGGCGGCGCGAAGGCGAAGGCCGACGCGTCGCGGTACTGCATGAAGGTGCCCATCGCGCGGCCGGCCACGGCCTGCACGCTCTGGCCCTTGTCCTTGCGCTCGCTCCAGTCCTTCAGCTTCACGAAGCCCATGGCCATGTTCTCGCCGCGGCCGGCGAAGCTGAAGCCGATGACGGAGAACACGGATTGCACGTTGTCCTTCTCGGCGGTCAGGAAATGGTTCTCGACGCGCTGCAGCGCTTCCAGCGTGCGGCCCTGCGTGGCGCCGGACGGCAGTTGCACCTGCGTGAACAGGATGCCCTGGTCTTCATCCGGCAGGAAGGACGTGGGCAGGCGCAGGAACAGCCAGGCCATGCCCAGCACCAGCGCGCCGTAGACCACCAGGTGGCGGCCCCAGCGGCGGATCATGCGGGCGACGACGCCCTGGTAGCCGTTCGTCGCGCTGTCGAAACGGCGGTTGAAGGCACCGAAAAACCCCTTCGTGGCGGGACCGTGGCCCGGCTTCAGCAGCGTGGCGCACAGCGCCGGTGTCAGCACCAGCGCGACGAACACCGACAACACCATGGCCGACACGATGGTGATGGAGAACTGGCGGTAGATGACGCCGGTCGAGCCGCCGAAGAAGGCCATGGGCACGAACACGGCCGACAGCACCAGCGCGATGCCCACCAGCGCGCCAGTGATCTGGCCCATGGACTTGCGCGTGGCCTCCACGGGCGACAGGCCCTCCTCGGTCATCACGCGCTCGACGTTCTCGACCACGACGATGGCGTCGTCCACCAGCAGGCCGATGGCCAGCACCAGGCCGAACATCGTCAGCGTGTTGATGGAGAAGCCCGCCGCGGCCATGACGCCGAAGGTGCCCAGCAGCACCACCGGCACCGCGATCGTCGGGATCAGCGTCGCGCGGAAGTTCTGCAGGAACAGATACATCACCAGGAACACGAGGATGACGGCCTCGATCAGCGTCTTCACCACCTCGTGGATGGACACCTCGACGAAGGGCGTGCTGTCGTAGGCGATGACGGCCTTCATGCCCTGCGGCATGAACTGCTCCAGGCGCTTGATCTCGGCTTCCACCGCCTTGGCCGTGGCCAGCGCGTTGGCGCCGGTGGCCAGCTTCACGGCCAGGCCGGCGGCCGGGTGGCCGTTGTAGCGCGACACGGTGGCGTAGTTCTCGGCGCCCAGCTCCACGCGGGCGACGTCGCGCAGATGCACGGTGGCGCCGTCCACCTTGCTCTTCAGCACGATGTTGCGGAACTGCTCCGGCGTCTGCAGCCGGCTCTGCGCCGTCACGGTGGCGTTGAGCTGCTGACCGAGGTTGGCGGGCGCCGCGCCCAGCTGGCCGGCGGAGACCTGCGCGTTCTGTGCCTGGATGGCGGCGGACACGTCGGCCGGCGTCAGGCCGTGCTGCGTCAGCTGGTTGGGGTTCAGCCAGATGCGCATCGCGTACTGCGCGCCGAACAGCTGGGCCTCGCCCACGCCCTCCACGCGGCTCAGCGGGTCCAGCACATTGGCGGACACGTAGTCGGCCAGGTCCACCTGCGCGAGCTTGCCGTCCTCGGACACGAAGCCCACGACCATCAGGAAGTTGGAGGTCGACTTGACCACCTGCACGCCCTGGCGCTGCACCTCCTGCGGCAGCAGCGGCGTGGCCGACTGCAGCTTGTTCTGCACCTGCACCTGGGCGGTGTCGGGGTTGGTGCCGGCGGCGAAGGTCAGCGTGATGCTGGCGTTGCCCTGCGAGTCCGACGTGGACGACATGTAGGTCATGCCGTCTATGCCCTTGAGCTTCTGCTCGATGATCTGGGTGACGGTGTCCTCCAGCGTCTTGGCGGAGGCGCCGGGGTAGCTGGCGTTGATGGAGATCTGCGGCGGCGCGATGTCCGGGTACTGCGAGATGGGCAGCGTGCGGATGGACAGCGCGCCGGCCAGCATGATGACGATGGCCAGCACCCACGCGAAGATGGGGCGGTCGATGAAGAAGCGAGCCATGAGATGGGCCTCCGATCAGCGGGCGGCCGTGGCCGAAGCGGCGATAGCGGCAGTGGCAGTCGGCTGGGCGGCCACCACCGGCGCGCCCGGGCGCAGGCGCTGCAGGCCGTCGACGATGAGCTGGTCGCCGGCGTTCAGGCCCGACGTCACCAGCCACTGGCCGTTGATGACCGCGCCGGTCTGCAGCTGGCGGGCCTCGGCCTTGCCGTCCTTGCCGATGACCATCGCGGTGGCGTTGCCCTTGGGGTCACGCTGCACGGCGGCCTGCGGCGCCAGGATGGCCTGGCCCTGCACGCCGCTCTGCACCTGGGCGCGCACATACATGCCCGGCAGCAGCTGGCGCTTGGGGTTGGGGAACTGCGCGCGCAGCGTCACGCTGCCGCTGGCGGGGTCCACCTGCAGTTCGCTGAACTGCAGCTTGCCCTCCTGCGCATAGGTCGTGCCGTCCTCCAGCACCAGCTTCACGCGGGCCTGGCCGGCGGCGTCGCGCTGCAGCCGGCCTTCGGCCAGGTCACGCTGCAGGCGCAGCAGCTCGGCGCTGGTCTGCGTGACGTCCACGTAGATCGGGTCCAGCTGCTGCAGCGTGGCCATCGCGCCGGCCTGGTTGGCCGTCACCAGCGCGCCGGGTGTCACTGCCGAGCGGCCGATGCGGCCGGCGATGGGGGCGCTGACGCGGGTGCGGTCCAGGTCGATCTGCGCGGCTCGCACGGCGGCGGTGGCGGCGGCCACGTCGGCCTGGGCCTGCTTCAGCGCGGCCTGCGTGTCGTCGCGCAGCTGCTTGGCCACGGCGTCGATGCCGGCCAGTTCGTCGTAGCGGGCGGCCTTCAGCTTGGCGGTCGTGGCGTTGGCCTCGGCCTTGGCCAGCGACGCGCGGGCGCTGTCCAGCGCGGTCTGGTAGCTGGCGGGGTCGATCTGGTACAGCAGCTGGCCGGCCTTCACGTCGCTGCCCTCGGTGAAGGTGCGCGTCTTGACGATGCCCGTCACCTGCGGCCGCACCTCGGCGTTCTGGAAGGCCACCGTGCGGCCGGCCAGTTCCGCGCTGAGCTCCACGCGCTGCGGCTGCAGCGTGACGACGCCCACCTTGGCCGCCTGCGGCGCACCGGCCTTGCCGGCGGCGGACTGGGATTCGGCGGGGCTGCAGGCGCTCAGCGTGAACGCCGCGAGGACGGCGACCGCAACGGTCAGCAGCGTGAACGCCGGCATGCCGAGAGAGGAGCGGGAAGGGAGCTTGGGCATGGAAAGCCTCGTGTTCTTTGACTGAATGAGCGTTCATTCTATTTTTGATGAAACCAAAGGCAAGCAATTTCTGAATGACCGTTCAGTTCCGTGGGGTCATTGCGGGCGGACCGTGACAAGCGGTACGGATGGTGAACAAGGAGGCCCTGACGCCAGCGCGCAGAAGCGCCGCCACCCGGCGTGGAGGGCGCGTCGACCGCATATCCCTACGCTTTATGAGAATGATTCGCAAATGAAAGTAATTCGCATCTATAGTCCGCCGCCACTGTTCATCCCTTGCAACACCATGTCCTTGCTCCGGCCCCAAAAGCTCGCCGTGTGGCTGACCCCGCTGCTGCTCAGCGCGGGCACCCAGGCCCATTCGCCCTATCTCAAGCCCAACAGCTTCAACACCGAGGAGCAGCGCAAGCATGTGACGGTGGAGGCCTCGTTCGCCGAAGGCGACCTGCGCCCCGACGTGGCAATGCGCTCCGACGCCTTCCACCTGATCGGCCCGGACGGCAAGAAGCTGCCGCTGACGCCGGCCGCCGTGCTGAAGGACGCGAGTTATCTCGAGGTGCCGCTGGCCGCCGGCAATGGCACCTACCTGGTCTCGTCCGGCGTGCGCAAGGGCCGCTTGGCCAAGGGCGTGCTGCGCGGCGGCAAGGTGCACTTCGCCGAGCGCAAGGACGACGTGCAGGCGGGCGACCAGCCCATCGAGGTGCAGAGCATCACGCGCGCCGACGTCTACGTGACGCGCGGCAAGCCCAGCGCGTCGGTGGACTTCGAGGCCGAAGGCGTCGAGATCTACCCGGTCACCAAGCCCTACGACCTCTATGCCGGCGAGACCGTCACGGTGCGCGTGCGTGAGAACCGCAAGCCCCTGGCCGGCGAGACGGTGACTGTCATCACCGACGGCCAGAACTACGCCCGTCAGAAGCAGGCCGAGCAGGACTTCAGCACCAACGCCGCCGGCGAGGTCAGCTTCAAGCCCAAGACCGCGGGCCTGTACTTGCTGCAGGTGCGCGTGCGCCGCGCGTCCCCCGACAACCCCGCGCTGTGGCTCAGCAACACCGCCACGCTCACCATCGAAGTCCAGCCCCAGCCATGAACACCGCCGCCGCCATGAAGCACAGCCTCCTCGCCACCCTGTTGACCCTGGCCGCACTGCCGGCCGTGGCCGCCTCGCATTCCTCCACCACGTTCATGACCGAGCAGGACATCAACGGCGATGGCAAGGTTTCGCTTGCCGAATTCAAGCTGGGCCGCCAGGTCGAGTTCGTGCGCATCGACTTCAACGCCGACGGCCAGCTGAGCGAGGCCGAGTACCTGGGCGAGTTCGAGGGCCGGCTGATGGCACGCATCAGCAAGACCGCCGACCCCGAGAAGCGCAAGGAAGAGCTGCAGCGCCAGATGCGCCAGGCCAAGGTGCGCTTCGGCGTGCTGGATGCCGACAAGAACGGCAGCATCAGCCTGGAGGAGTTTCAGGCCACGGGCCTGCGCATGTTCAAGCTGCACGATCGCAACGAGGACAGCACCGTCGACGAGGCCGACGTGAAGATCGCCGAGGACGAGCGCAAGGCCGGCAAGACCGGCTTCGTCTCGCCCTGAGTTCGCGTCGCCGCAGCGGCTGACTGCCGCCGCCGGCGCGAATCTCCAGAAACACCCCTGACATCAGCCGACCCGGCCGGGCCGGCTGCATGGCCGCGCTCGCCCCGAAGGCGACGCTGCCGCACGATTCCCCAGCCAGCCATCGCGAACCTTGCGAAGCCAGCCAACGGGCCTACCCACAAGGTTTCGCAATGAACAAGAACAACCGCGCCGTCGTTGGCGTTGCTTCCCCCGTTTCCCCGCTCGCGCAGGCCGCGCGCCAGGCGCTGCTGACGCTGGCGCTCGCCGGCGGCGCCGCCTGGCTGTCGCCCGTACAGGCGCAGCAGGCCGCCGTCGCCCACAGCGTGCCGGCCGGCCCGCTGGGCGAGGCGTTGAACCGCTTCGCCACCGCCGCCGGCGTGACGCTGCAGATGGATCCCACCCTCGTCGCCGGCCGCAGCAGCGCCGGTCTGCAAGGCCGCTTCGAAGCACGCGAGGGCTTCGCGCGCCTGCTGGCCGGCACCGACCTGGAGGTCTACCAGCACAGCGCTGGCGTGTGGCTGCTGCGCACGGCCGAGGCGCTGCCGGTCGTCCGCGTGAAGGCCGCCACCGAGCGCGCCGAGGCCGGCACCCGCACGGTGCTGACGCAGGACGACGTCGAGCGCAACGGCGGCACCGGCATCGCCGACGTGATCCGCTACCAGCCGCTGGTGGAGGCGCCCGGCACCGCGCTGGGCTCCACGCGCGGCGCCAGCCGCTATGACCGCGGCGGCACCACCAACTACAACATCCGCGGCGTCGAGGGCAACCGCGTGGGCCTGGATGTGGACGGCATCGAGATGCCCGACGCCATCAGCCGCGCGCCGCTGACCGCGCGCTCCGAGGACGGCACCTTCGGCATGGGCCGCGACTTCATCGACCCCGACATGTACGCGTCGGTGGACATCCAGTCCGGCACCACCAACTCGCAGCGCTCGGCCGGCGGCATCGGCGGCGCGGTGAGCTTCCGCAGCAAGTCGCCGGAAGACTTCGTCAACGCCAGCAAGCCCTTCCACGCCGGTGCCAAGCTGGGCTACAGCGAGGCCAACCGCACCTGGAGCAAGGGCGCCACGCTGGCCGCGCAGAGCGGCGACCTGGGCCTGCTGCTGAGCTACACGCGCCGCGACGGCCAGCAGACCGAGAACAACAGCGACACCTTTGCCGCCTACCCGGAAGACTGGCACTCCGACGCGCTGCTGCTGAAGGGCGTGCTGCGCGTGACCCCGGCGCACCGGCTGGAGCTGTCCGCCGACCTGTACCGCAAGCAGAGCGACTCGTCGTTCGACAGCTGGAACACCGCCGCCACGGCCATCACCGGCAAGTCGGTGCAGGACGCGAAAACCAAGCGCGACACGGTGTCGCTGGCCCACACCTGGACGCCAGGCGCCGACGGCTGGGTCGACAAGCTCAGTACGCGCCTGTACGTGCAGAACACCGACATGGACGACGTGACCAACACCGTCACGCTGGCCACCAACGTCAACGTCCGCGAGGCCTCACAGAACAAGACCGAGCAGATCGGCTTCTCCACGCTGGCCGAGAAGCGCATCGCCAACCACGGCCTCAAGTTCGGGCTGAACCACTCGCGCACCGAGAACGAACACCCGTTCACGACCAGCGAGACCGGCCTGGGCGCCGTGGGCCAACCGTTCCCGGACACGCTGACCGTGCGCACCGGCGTCTTCGCCGAGGACACCATCGACTTCCAGGTCGCCGGCAAGCGCCTGTCCGTGGTGCCGGGCCTGCGCGTGGACCGCGTGGACCCCAGCATCCGCAACACCGGCCGCTTCGGCAACCCGCGCATCACGCAGGCCGAGCTGGAGGCGCTGTACGGCAATGCGCCCACCACCAACATCGTCAGCCCCAGCCTGGCGCTGCTGTACGAGCTGCAGCCCAGCCTGACCGCCTACGCGCAATGGAAGCGCAGCGGCCGCGCGCCCAGCAACAGCGAGATCTTCGGCTACTGGAACAGCGGCGGCGGCACCTACGCGCTGCTGGGCAACCGCGACCTGAAGGAAGAGACCAGCAACGCCTTCGACATCGGCCTCAAGGGCACGCCCACCGCCGGCGTCACGTTCGCCGCGTCGGCCTTCTACACGCAGTACGAGGACTTCATCTCCTACACCCGCTTCACGCGCGCCAACAACCCGGAGAAGTTCGTCAACATCCAGCCCAGCCTGAGCATCCTGTACCAGGCCGAGAACCGCGACGAGGCCAACATCTACGGCGGCGAGCTGAGCGTTCGGCTGGACCACGGCACCTGGACGCCGGCTGTGAAGGGCTTGTACAGCACATGGGCGCTGGGCTACAGCAAGGGCACCTCCAAGTCCCACTACGCCGGCGACAAGGACGTGCCGCTGGACACCGTGCAGCCCGCCAAGGCGGTGGCCGGCCTCGGCTACGAGGCGGCACAGCGTGCCTGGGGCCTGCACCTGACCGGCACCTTCGTGCGCGGAAAGCAGGCCGTCGCCCACGCACGCCAGTCGTTCACGAACAACCCCGGCGCCCAGCTGCCCGACTCCACCGTCGTGCTGTACCGCGTGCCGGGTTTTGCCCGTTTCGATGTGGCCAGCTACTGGCGCCTCAGCAAGAACCTGCGCCTGAACGCCGCCGTGCTGAACGTGGGCGACAAGCGCTACTGGTCGTACGCCGGCACGCGCAGCCTGCAGCCCGCCAACGCGCGCGACCGCCAGCAGATCGAGCTGTCCACCGCGCCGGGGCGCACGTTCGCGCTCAGCCTCAGCGCGGACTTCTGAGGCGCGTCCGGCGGCGCCGGGCCCGGTTTTCGGGGGGCCGTTCTGTTGCGGTGGACGTGAGGCACATTTAGGGCCAGCAACTCCCCCGAGACAAGATGCAAACAAGCGAGCTTCCCGCCAAGCCGTCCACGCCCGTGGCAGCCGCCGAGCGCGACGTGCAGGTCGGCATTGCCGGCCTGTTCGACCTGCGCCGTGACCTGGACAACCCCGAGAGCATCGACGCCAACGTGCGCGCCGGCGTCGATGTGGCCGGCACCAACCTGTGGGTGCTGTTCTTCGCCATCCTGGTGGCCTCGGTCGGCCTGAATGTCAACAGCACGGCCGTCATCATCGGCGCCATGCTGATCTCGCCGCTGATGGGTCCCATCGTGGGCGTGGGCTACGGGCTGGCGGTTCACGACATGCGCCTGATCCGGCGGGCGCTGCGCAACCTGATGATCTTCGGCGTCATCAGCCTCGTCACCTCCACGCTGTACTTCACCGTCAGCCCGCTGCGCGAGGCCGGCACGGAGCTGCTGGCGCGCACCACGCCCAATTTGTGGGACGTGCTGATCGCCTTCTTCGGCGGCTCGGCCGGCATCCTGGCCCTGACGCGCAAGAGCATCTCCAACGTCGTGCCGGGCGTGGCCATTGCCACCGCGCTGATGCCGCCGCTGTGCACGGTGGGCTTTGGCATCTCGCGAGCCGACTGGGGCATGGCGGGCGGCGCCTTCTATCTGTTCCTCATCAACGGCGTCTTCATCGCCTTCTCCACGTTCGTCTTCGTCAAGCTGATGAAGCTGCCCGTGCGGGGGCAGGTGTCGGACCGGGCGCGCTGGAGCACCCGCTTGTTCACCACCGTGACGCTGATCAGCGTGCTGCTGCCCAGCGGCTACCTGGCCTGGCGCTTCGTACAGGTGCAGCGCTTCGTCGCCGCTGCCGGCCATCAGGTGGACGAACTCGCGCGCGACACGCGCTACCTGCTGCTGGACCGTGACATCGACCCCAACAACCGCAGCATCCAGCTCACGCTGTCGGGAGAACACCGCGAGGAGGGCATAGGCCAGCGCATCGCCGGCAGGCTCGCCGAGCAGGGGTTTGCGGGCACCCGTGTGGTGGTGCGCTTCTCGGGCTCCGAGCGCGTCAACGTCGCGAGTCTGAAGCAGGAGCTGCGCCAGGACGTGCTGCTGCAAGTCAGCCGCGAGGCCGACGAACTGCGCACCCGCGTGCAGCAGTTGCAGGCCGACAACGAGCGGCTGCGCAAGGCCGAGCCGGCGCATGCGCAGCTGTTGTCGGAATTACGCGCCCAGCTGCCGCAGGCCAGCCGCATCGTCGTGGCCTCGGGCGCGGAGCCCTCGCCGGCACCAGCCGCTGCGGCGGCATCGGTGCCCGTGAAGACGGCGCAGGCCGTGCTGCTGCTGCGCATCGAAACGCCGCAACCACTGCCGCGCGCCGAGCGCCAGCGCCTGGAGCGCTGGCTGGCGGTGCGCGAGTCCGGCCGCCAGGTCTTCGTGGACTACGTGCCGCGCTGACGGGCCCCTCCACGCCATCTCTCGTGCCGGCGCCATCCGCGCAAACCCGCTCACCGCATCGGCTTCATGCAAACCCGACTTTGGCCGGTCATCAAGCATCGCTAGTCTGACGCCTCCGTAAAAAACCAGGAGTTGCGTGATGCGTCGTTGGTCTTGGATGGGAACCCTGGCGGCCGCGGCCGCGATGGCAGTGGCGGCACCTGCCGCGCAGGCGCAGACCGCGCTGACCAAGGGCGTGGCCGTGACCGGCCTGTCCGGCGCGGCCAGCAGCACGCGCGACTACACGCTGGTGGTGCCGGCCGGCGCCACGCAGCTCAGCTTCACGCTCAGCGGCGGCACCGGCGACGCCGACCTCTACGTGCGCCGCGGCTCCCAGGCCACCAGCAGCACCAACGACTGCGAGTCCGAGAGCAGCACCAACGCCGAGAGCTGCAGCTTTGCCACGCCCACCGCCGCCACCTACTACGTGCGCGTGCAGGGTTACAGCGCCTACAGCGGCGCCAGCCTCATCGGCAACTACACCGCCAGCGGCGGCGGCACGCCCAGCACCGTCGTGCTGCAGCCCGGCGTGCCGGTCAACGGCCAGACGGCCGCCGCCGGCGCCTGGCTGCGCTATCGCATCGACGTGCCCGCGGGCGCCACCAACCTCGTCGTGCGCAGCAACGGCGGCACCGGCGCGGCGGACCTCTACGTGCGCGCCGGCGCCGAGCCCACGTCGGCGGTGTTCGACTGCCGCCCCTACGTGAACGGCAACGACGAGACCTGCACCTTCGCGCAGCCGCAGGCCACCAGCTACTACATCGGCCTGTACGGCTTCAAGGCGTTCTCGGGCGTCACGCTGACCGCGTCGTTCACGCAGCCGCCGTCGGGTGGCGCCACCTGGCCGGGCTTCAACGCCTACTACGTGCAGGCCATCGGCAAGACCGGCACGGCGCTGCGCGTCGCGCTCAACGAGGCCGCTGCGCGCAACCATGTGCGCATGAGCTACTCCGCCGTGTGGGACGCGCTGAAGTACACCGACGAAGACCCCGCCAACACCGCCAACGTGCTGCTGCTCTACACCAACCGCTCGCAGGCCAAGACGCACAACGCCGGCGCCAACTCCAGCGACCAGGACGCCTGGAACCGCGAGCACGTCTGGGCCAAGAGCCACGGCTTCCCCGACGAAGGCCAATGGGCGCACACCGACATCCACCACCTGCGCCCCGAAGACGTGTCGGTCAACAGCACCCGCGGCAACAAGGATTTCGACTGGGGCGGCAGCGCCATCGCCGAGGCGCCGGGCAACCTGACCGACGCTGACAGCTTCGAGCCCCGCGCCGCCGTGAAGGGCGACGTGGCCCGCATGATGTTCTACATGGCCATCCGCTATGAAGGCGGCGACAGCACCGGCGTGGGCAACCTGGAAATCTCCGACACCGTGGGCACCAGCGGCAACCTGTTCGGCAAGCGCTGCACGCTGGTGGCCTGGCACCGCGCCGACCCGGTGGATGCCGCCGAGATCCGCCGCCACGGCCGCATCGTCGAGCGCCAGGGCAACCGCAATCCGTTCGTGGACTATCCGGCGTGGGTGGAGGAGATGTTTGGGGCGGGCTGCCCGTGACCCCTGCGCCGATGGGTGGCGTTCAGCGAGCGGCGCTGCTCATCACGCAGCCGCTTAGCCCAGCGCCGCGTCCAGCCTCGCCACGATCTTCGACCAGCCTTCGCGGGCGCGGTCGGCGTAGTCCTTCCATTCGGGCTGCATCTGCGTCGTGAGGTGCAGCGTGCAGCCACCGTCGTCCTCCGCCGTGATGTCGATGGTGACGATGTCGAAGGTTGGCGACGCGGCCGGGATGCCGAAGGTGAAGACCAGCTGCGTCGGCCGCTCGATGGCGAGGTACTCGCCGGTGTGCTCCACGTCGCCGTCGGCGCGGCGGTCCGTCATCACGAACTTGCCGCCGACGCGCGGGTCGATGTCGCAGCGGACCATCTCGCCGGTCTCCGTGGAGAACAGGAAGCGGGCGGCCGTGCGCACGTCCAGCCAGGCGTCGAACACCACCTCGGGCGCGTGGCGGAAGCGGTGCTGCACGCGGAGGGTGATCGGTTCTTCGGTGCTCATGGTCTGCGCTGGCCTTTCGATGGCGGGGTTGAAACGGGCGCCTCCTCGTCCAGCACGGCCTGCAGGCGCTGCAGCCGCTCCGTCCAGAAGCGCTGGCGGGACTGCAGCCACTCGGTGGCCTCGGTCAGCCGGTGCGGCTCCAGCCGCAGCACATGCTCGCGGCCCGACCGCTCGCGCGACACCAGGCCGGCGCGCTCCAGGATGCGGATGTGCTTGGACACGGAGTTCAGCGACATGGCGAACGGCGCCGCCAGCTCGGTGACGCGCGCCTCGCTGGACGACAGCCGCAACAGGATGGCCCGTCGCGTCTCGTCGGCCAGGGCCACGAACACATCGTCCAGCTGCTCGGCGGTCAATCGCTGATTCATTCACCCATTTTGGTGAATATAAGGCGCATGTCAACGGGTGGGGTCGTCAGTGCTTGTAAGCAGGCGCGGCCGCAGCGGCGGCGCCCGCGGCGCGTCAGCCCGCGAACGGCCCGCTGATCGCCACCGTGAAACCGGGCCGGTAGACGTTGGCGAACAAGGTCTTGCCGTCGGCGCTGAAGCAGGTGCCGGCCCATTCGGCGCCGCGGAAATCGCCCTTCAGCTGGGGCAGCTTTTCCAGCTCGCCGCCGGCCAGCTGCATGTTGTTGCGCGCCAGCTCGAACAGGCCGTCCAGCCCGCCCTCGCGGCGCAGGCCGTACAGGCGCTGCACCGGCTGCTTGCTGTCCTCGCACACGACGATCAGGCCGGTGCGCGGATGCAGGCAGAGGTTGTCGGGGTAGTCGAACGCGCTGGCCCCCGGCGACTCGATGAACAGCTCCAGCCGCTGCTGGCTGGGCACGAAGCGCCACACCTGGCCCGCCTTCGCGTCGCCGCCGTCGGTGCTGGTGAAGAAGATCTCGTCGCGCCCGGCGAACAAACCCTCCAGCCGCGTGAACAGGCTGCCGCCCTGGGCCCGGCCCTGGTTCAGCACGCCGTTGTTGCCGTTGTCGCCCACGCCGTCGGCGGGGCGGGCGATGTCCACCCAATCCACATCGAACTGCTGGCCCGGCTTCAGGCCGGTGCGCAGGTCGCTGGCCTTGCGGGCGCGCAGCATCTGCAGGCGCCCGCCGGCCGCCAGGTTGCCCTTCTTGGCCGGCAGCAGGCGGTAGAAGCCGGCCGGCTGCGCGTCTTCGGTCAGGTAGACCGTGCCGTCGGTGTCCACCAACGCGGCCTCGTGCTTGAACTGGCCCAGCGCCGTCAGCGCCTGCGCGTTGGACGCGCCATCGGCCGGCACCTCGAACACGAAGCCATGCGGCTTCTCCAGCTTGAAAGGTTTGCCGCGGTGCTGCCCCGAGTGCCCGGCCGGCGTGACGATCTCCTCGCAGGTCAACCAACTGCCCCAGGGCGTGGTGCCGCCCGCGCAGTTCACCAGCGTACCCGACAGCGAGCCGCGCATCTCCAGCAACTTGCCCGCCGCGCGGTCGTAGCGCAGCGTCACCGTGCCGCCGTCGCAACCCGCGTCGTAATGGCTGGCCGCAGGGCCAAAGCCGCCGCCCACGCCCAGGATCTCGTGGTTGCGCACCAGCGTGAAGGTCTCGCCCTCGGCTTTCACGATGCCCATGCCATCGGCCGCACCCGGCACCACGCCGCCATTGGCCAGCGCCTCGCCGGCCCAGCCAAAGCTGCGGTAGCTGAAGCCCTCGGGCAGCATCAGCAGCGGCAGGCCGGTGGCCTCGTCGGCCACCGGCCGCAGCGGGCCGTAGCCGGCGGCCGGGCGGCCTTGCTGGCGCGTTTGAGCGCTGGTGGTGAAGGCGGCGGCGAGGGGGCTCAGCGCGAGGGCTTGGAGGAGGGGGCGGCGGTGCATGGAGGCAGTATCTCCACGGCCCCATAGGCTCGCCAAGGAGTAGGTTGGGGTGATAACCCCAACATCTTTTGCCCACATCGCCGCTGGGGCTCGAAACTCACCCCAAGCTACCTCGCTAACGCACCGAACGAGCGCCAGACCTTGCGGCACTTCTTACCAGGCGAGCCCGTTCCAGGCATCGACGAGCGCCAGGCGTTCACGACTGTCGTTGCGCGCGCCCGGTAGCTCGCCGTCGCGTCTGCGGCCGTCAGGCCCGGCGGGTCAGTTGCGATCCGCGCGCGGAGCGCGCATTGCCACTTGAGACCCTTCGGACGTGGTGGCCGCCGTGCGATCAGCCGCGGTGCGGTCAGACCCCATCAGGCCGCCGGTGCGGTTGTTCGGATTGCGGCCCATGTCCTGGTCGCCCGGTGTCACGGCCGCCTTGGCTGCGCTGCCGACAGTCGCGGCGCCGGTTCGCGCGTTGGAGTCACTGCCCATCAGCCCGCCGGTGCGGTTGTTCGGATTGCGACCCATGTTCTGGTCGCCCGGCGTCACGGCAGCCTTCGCCGCGCTGCCGACGCTCGCGGCGCCGGTTCGCGCGTTGGAGTCGCTGCCCATCAGCCCGCCGGTGCGGTTGTCCGGATTGCGGCCCATGTTCTGGTCGCCGGGAGTCACTGCGGCGCTCGCCGCACGCCCGACGGGCGTCGTCGCTGTCTGCGCAGTTGCCGTCGTGGCCAGGGCGGCGACGGCCAGTGTCACGAAGAGGTGCTTGTGCATCGTCGGTCTCCAGTAGAAGTGGAGTACCTAGCGGGCAAGCCGCGTGCCGACACGGTGTTGAGGCGGCGAGTTTTCAACGTTGGGGTTCGAAACTCACCCCAACCTACGAGTGCTCGCGTTGGGCGGCAGCGGCGGCGAGGCAGGTGTCGACCGCCATCGCCAGCTCGGCCACGCCGGGCTTGGCGCCAAGGTCGATGTAGTAAGGCCCGCCGGCTTTCAACTGCAGGCGCATCTGCCGCCGTGGCTCGTCCACCCGCGCACGAACGCGAAAACCGGCGAGGTTGGACTCCGGGTAGTTGCCGGTTTCCAGCAGACCCTGCGCATCGTCGCGGCGGCTGACCGCCATCCATGTGCCGCGCCCCTCTCGCAGCGACTGCACCGATGACGCCACGCAGTCCAGCGCCGTGGCGGCCGAGACCGCCTGCGGCAGCCTCACCGTCTTCTCGGCGTAGGGCATGCCGCCCAGCGCCTCGAAGACGGCGCAGCCGGTCATTGCGGGTGTCAGCGACAGGAGCAACAGGGCGAGGCGCATGTGGCAGACCCGTAAAGGCCGGCAAAGGGTTTCGGGCGGCGGACTGTGGGTTGGGTGCGCGCAGACTGCGAGTGTGAGGGCGGCGTGGTTGGAGGCGGATGGACAGGCGGACTAGAAGCCCGAACCGCGATAACCCCAACATCGTGGGCCCTTAAAACGTTGGGGTTCGAAGCTCACCCCAACCTACGTGCTGGAAACTTGCCCGAAGCCCAAGTTTCTATTCCGGTTCAGCGGCCGAAAGCTTGAGGAAGGAAACAAATGCAGAGCACGCTACCAGCATAAACTTTGCGTCACTGTATGTGATTTTTTCCTCATCTGTTAGTGCATGACGGATACCGGAGGCGTCATTGGTGTATCCATACAGTTTTGAGAAGGCGCCAGACATGGCGGGGTGCAAGTTCTTTACGCGCTTAAGTGCGTCACCAAGGGTGGCTGTTGAATTGCCAGTAATTAATCGACAGGCAGCTTCGACCGCGGAGATGGCCTCCTTTATCGAGTTGCGGTAATCAGGAGTTGTCTTGTCACTGAGCATTCGCAGTGCTGCTTCGAGATGTCTTTTTGTCGGAGCATCCGAGTGCGCCAAAGCTTCCTCAATTGAGGTGATTTCGTTGTTGTCCGTGATCTCGGAAACCTCTCCTCCCACAATCCGGTAAGCAGCATTGTGGAACTCGAGCGTGTTGTTGATCCAATCGATTGCACTGTCATCGATCAATGCACTGGGATCTTGGAGAATCTCTTGGACAAAATCATAGACTTCAAACCACTTGCATTTGAAGAAGTGACTCTTCATGTATTCATAGGCGCCCTCTTTGCCATATCGCGCGTGAAGAGGAGGCAAGTGATCAATGTCCTCGTTAAAGTGGTGAAACCAGAGTCGCTTGACTAACCCGTCTACTTTTTGGCTCGCTTCGTCATATCGAAGTTTATCTTGATCAAACTTGTCCCAAACTACCAACTTCAATATATTCCAGAGCTTGATCCTCAAGTCTTGATCGATGGACTCCCGTTGAAATGCGCGTTCTAGTGGCGTATAACCATAGCGCTGAGAGAACTTCATCAAAAACCTCCCTTTGAATCTGGATATTGCGATATTCCAGTGGTAAGGCCGGATGCATCGCATTCATTGGTGTATGGCACTACTTATAACCGATAGCTACTGTCGCCAACACTAGTTGCCAGTTCGTAAGCTCCGCTCTACCCGTGTATCCGCTTCGGTCTCCAACCCAAACTGCATCGCCGCCAACTTCGCATACAGCCCGCCGCGCGCGACTAACTCGTCATGTCGCCCGATATCCACGATGCGCCCCGCATCCAGCACGACGATGCGGTCTGCCTTCTGGATCGTTGCCAGCCGGTGCGCGATGACCAGCGTCGTGCGGTGCTGCATGGCGGCTTCCAGCGCGGCCTGAACGACGCGCTCGCTCTCGGCATCCAGTGCACTGGTCGCCTCATCCAGCAGCAGCAGCGGCGGGTTCTTCAGCATGGCCCGGGCGATGCTGATGCGCTGGCGCTGGCCGCCGGACAGGCGCACGCCGCGTTCGCCGAGGAAGCTCTGGTAGCCCTCGGGCAGCGCGCGGATGAAGTCGTCCGCGAAGGCGGCCTTGGCCGCAGCCATCACCTCGTCGTCGGTCGCCTCGGGCCGGCCGTAGCGGATGTTCTCCATCGCCGTCGTCGAGAAGATGACGCTGTCTTGCGGCACCAGGCCGATGGCGTGGCGCAGATCGGCGAGCTTGAGCTGCTGCGTGGGCACGCCGTTCAGGCGGATGACGCCGGACTGCGGGTCGTAGAAGCGCAATAACAGCTGGAACAGCGTGCTCTTGCCGGCGCCGCTGGGGCCCACCAGCGCGACGGTTTCGCCGGGCGCGATGGTCAGCTGCACGCCGTCCAGCGCGGCGGTCTGCGGGCGGGAGGGGTAGTGGAACAGCACGTCGCTGAACTCCACGCGTGAGCCGCCGGTCGTGGTGGGCAGCGTCTGCGGTGAGGCCGGATCAGCCACGGGCGACTGCGCGTTCATCAGCTCCACCAGCCGCTCGGTGGCGCCGGCAGCACGCAGCACATCCCCCCACACCTCGGCCAGCACAGCCACGGAGCTGACCAGCAGCGTCACGTACACCACCGTCTGCCCCAGGTGGCCGGCGCTGATCTTGCCGGCGATGACGGCCTGCGTGCCCTGGTACAGCCCCCACAGCATGGCGCCGAACACGGCGGTGATGATGAAGGCCACCATGAAGCTGCGGATGCGCGTGCGCTTGCGTGCGGTGTCGAACGCGGCCTCGCTGGCGGCGGCGAAGCGCTTGGCCTCGGCGCCTTCCTGCGTGTAACTCTGCACAACCGTGACGGCGTTCAGCACTTCGCCGGCAATGGCCGAGGTGTCGGCCACGCGGTCCTGGCTGGCGCGCGACAGCTTGCGCACGCGGCGGCCGAAGTACAGCGCCGGCGCGACGATGAGCACCAGCAGCCCCAGCACCTGGCCCATCACATAGGGGTTGGTGACGACCAGCATCACCAGCGCGCCTATGCCCATCACCGAGTTGCGCAGGCCCATGGACAGGCTGGAGCCCACCACGGTCTGCACGACGGTGGTGTCGGTGGTGATGCGGCTCAGCACCTCGCCGGTCTGCGTGGTCTCGAAGAACTCGGGGCTCTGGCGCAGCACGTGGGTGTAGACGGCGTTGCGCAGGTCGGCGGTGACGCGTTCGCCCAGCCAGGTGACCATGTAGAAGCGCGAGGCCGAGAACAGGCCCAGCGCGGCGCCCACGGCGAACATCGCGAGGAAGTGCTCGCGCAGCGCCACCAGCCGCTCGCCGGCATTGCCGGCTGCGAAGCCGGCGTCGATGAGGCCGCGCAGCGCGATGGGGAAGGCGAGGGTGGCCAGCGCGGCCAGCACCAGCGCCAGCAGCGCCAGCGCAATGCGGCCGCGGTAGGGCCGCAGGAAGGGCGCCAGGCCGCTCAGCGAGCGGGCCTGCTTGGAGGCCGGGCGTTCGGTGGTCGTGGAACTCATGGGGTCAGGGTCTAGAAGCTGTGAGCAGGCCGCGCGCAACCGAGCAGGTCGTCGCAGCGCCGCCAATCAAGGCGCGAAGCGCAGCCGTAGCTGGGACTACGGCGAGCATTTGCAACGCCGAGTGGCGGCGTTGCGGCGGGATGAGCGGGTGTGCGGGGCTTGCTCACAGCTTCTCCAGCACGCCGCAGGTGTGGGCGAGCATGGGATCGGTCAAGTCCTGATGGCAGAGCAGCTGCAGCACATGGGTGCGCCAGCGCGCGCCGTGGTCGTCGTGGAAGTCGGGCACGCCGGGCCACACGCGGTCCCAGCGGAACACGGCGCAGCCGGCGGCGCGCAACGCGGCGTAGACGGGCTCGGCGTCGTCCACCCACAGCGGCATCACATAGGGGGCGGCCTGTGCGGGCAGGGCGCCCAGCAGCGGGCGCGCGCCGGGCAGGTTCTGCGCGCAGCGGTAGAGCATCTCGAAATGGGCGCGGCGGCGCGCGACGATGCGGGCGCGCGGCAGCCCGAACAGCCGCCGGGCCGCGCCCGTGGGCGCCTGTTCGCTGCGGCTGAGGTCGCACTCGGCCATGTTGTCGGCCTCGCTGAGCACACGCGGCGGGGCGGTGGGTGCGGGCGGGCGCGGCGGGCCGTTCTTTGCGCGGAACAGCGCGCCCAGCACGGTGTTCAGGCCGGTCAGCCGGCCCTGCTCGCTGCTGCGCTCCAGCACATTGACCCAGGCCTTGAGCTGCTGCCGCGCGCTGGCGGGCTGCAAGGTCTGCGGCGGCAGTGGGTTGGCCGAGGCCAGCAGGCCGGCTTCCGGCACCGGGAAGAACTTGGACACGCTGGCCGTGGCCAGGTCGCCCCAGTGGCCGATGGGCCGCTCGCCGGCCTGGCCGAAGAAGGTGTGGGCGCAGTCTTCCACCAGTGCAATGCCATGCCGGTCGCACCAGGCGCGCACGGCGGCCAGCGAGCGCGGCAGGCCGAACAGCTGGGCGACGACGATGGCCTTGGTGCGCGGGGCCGGCGTGATGGCGTCCAGCGCCGGTAGGCCATCAGGGCCCAGCGGGTAGAACTGCAGCTCGGCCCCGGCCGCGCGCAGCGGCGCCACCAGCGTGGGGCAGTGGTAGCTGGGCGCCAGCACCGTGTCGCCGGGCTGCACACCCAGCGCCTTGCAGGCCGCGAACAGCGCGGCGCGGCCGCTGGTCAGCAGCCGGGTGTGGGGCAGGTCGTCAACGGCGGGGAGGCCGCTGTCGCGGTCGCCGCCGAGGTTGTCCCAGCCGAAGGTGGGGTGCGTGGGTTGGCGAGTGCTCATCGGGCGGGGATTAGACCAGTGGCGGCCTGCCCACGTAGCCGGTCAATTCCAGGTAGCCGGCGCCGATCTGTCGGCCGCCGGCGTCCTGCAGCCAGGCCACGCCTTCCCAATAGACCAGCCCGCTGCTGCGGCGCGCGTCGACCTCCTGCTCGTCGAACGCCGCCGCCAGCCGCAGCTCGCCGGCCGGGCACTTCAGCCGCCATTCCACGGGCCAGCGGCCGCCGGTGGCGGGGCTGGTCCAGTGGCGGGTGGGCGTCATCTCCACCTCGTCGGCGCCAAAGCTGCGGTCGGGCTGGCCCGGCGTGCGCAGGCTGCCGCCGGCCCAGTCGCGCGAGCCGTCGGCGCGGCGCAGCTGGAACAGCGTCAGCGCACGGCCGTCGTCGAGGTTGATGCCCAGCCAGTCCCAGCCGGCGGTGTCGCCCAGGTAGTTGTCGCTCCACTCGTGGTCCAGCCACGAGCGGCCGGTCAGCTGCAGCGCGCGGCCGTCCAGCGTCATGACCGCCTGCGTGGCGAGCTGGGGGCGGGAGTAGTAGTGGCTGAACTGCTTGGGGTTGGAGCCCTTGCGCGACAGGCCGCCGTCGCCCTGCTGCAGCGGCGGCGCGGGCGTGGCGAGCTGCAGTTGCAGCGCGAAGCCGGGGCCGTTGAAGATGGCGCGGTAGTCGTCGGCGGTGCGCTTGAGCGTCCAGTCGCGCAGCTTCACGTCGCAGTCGCCGACCTGCGTGTGCGCCACGCCGGGCAGCGCGCGCAGCAGGCGCTGCGTGTGGCGCTGCTTCTTGGCGCCCAGGTCCGACAGCGCCACATGGCCCAGCAGCAGCTGCTTGGCCGCCAGCGGGCTGGGGTGGTCTTTCGCGGCGGGGCCGGGCAGGCTGAAGAAGGTCAGCTGGTAGCCCAGCCGCGGCGGGCCGCCGGCCTCGCCCAGCAGGCCGGTCAAGTACCACCACTCGATGCCCTGGCCGGGATGGGCGCCGAAGTCGGCGGGGAAGTTCAGCGCGGCGCGGGCCTGCAACGGCAGCGCGGCGAGCAGCAGTGCGCGGCGCTTCATGCATCCTCCCTGACGGCACGAACGGCATCGGCACCCAGCGCACGCCGCCCCGCCAGCAGCGACGCGCCCACCGCCGCCGCAAATGCCAGCCCCACCAGCACGGCCAGCCGCGCGGCGGGCAGGTGCATGTCCATGCTCCAGTGAAAGCTCTGCGGGTTGACGACGAACACCAGCACCGCCGACAGCGCCAGCCCCAGGCCCAGCCCGGCCAGCGCGCCGGCGCCGCCGGTCAGGCTGGCCTCCAGCAGCAGCAGCTTCGTCAGCGCGGGCTTGGACAGGCCCAGGTGGCGCAGCAGCCCGAACTCGCGCTTGCGCGCCAGCGCCTGCGCCGACTGGCTGGCGATGACGCCGAACAGCCCCACGGCCAGCGCCACGGCCTGCAGCCACACGGTGATGGCAAAGCTGCGGTCGAAGATCTGCAGCGACAGCGCGCGCAGCTCGCCGGCGGCGGCCAGCTCGATGTCGTCGCCGCCCAGGCGCCGCAGCGTGGCGCGGGCGGCGTCCAGCGACTGGCCCGGCGCGAGCTGCAAGGCCAGCTCGGTGGTGGTGACGTCGTCGCTGGCGCGGCGGTAGTCGGGCAGGTTCATCCAGATGGCCGTCGTCATGCGCGAGTAGTCGCGCCACACGCCCATGACCTGCAGGTCGACGAGGCGGCCCGAGTCGGGGAACTGCGCGCGGAACACGCGGCCCGGGCGCAGCCCGTCGCGGTCGCGCGCGGCCTCGTTGACCCAGACGGGCAGCGCGGCGGGCGTGGTGGCGCCTCGCCAGCGCTCCACCAGCGGCAGCCGGCCGCTGTCCAGCTCGCGGGCGGTGAGTGCCACCGCTTCGCGGCCGGGCGCCAGCCGCAGCCGCGACGAGCGCTGCAGCGACACGCGCGCGAAGCCGGGCTCGCGCTGCACGGCGGCGATCAGCGGCTGCGGCAGCGGCGCCTGCAGCGCGCTGCGCACGTAGAGGTCGGCGGGCAGCGCGTCGTCCAGCCATTGCTGCAGCGATTCGCGGAAGCTGCCGATCATGACCGTCATCGCGACGGCCAGCGCCAGCGCCACCAGCACGCCGGCCAGCGAGCGGCGGGCCTCGCTGGCCTGGTCGCGGCTGCGTTCGCGGGCCAGCAGCAGCAGGGCGCCCGCCGGCAACTTGCCCAGCAGCGCGGCCAGCCCGCGCACCAGCGCCGGCACCAGCGCGAGGCCGCACAGCAGCAGGCAGAGCATCGACACATACGCGCCCAGCGGCAGGTCGGCGGCCACGGGCGGCAGCCAGGCCAGGGCGGTGCCCAGCGCCAGCAGCGCGAGCCCGGCCCAGGCGGGCACCGCGCGACCGGCGGGCAGGCCCAGGCCCTTGAGCACCTGCGCGGGTGCAATGCGGCGCACGGTGAGCGCCGGCGCCAGCGCGGCCAGCAGCGTGGCGGCCAGGCCCAGAGCCGCGCAGGTCAGCGCGGGCAGCAGCAGCGGCTGGTTGAACAGCAGCGCGGTGGCCTCGCCGCTGGCGCCGTGCAGGCCCAGGTCGCTGCCCATCAGCTTGAGCGCACCGGCCGCGAGGCCCAGGCCCAGCGCCAGACCCAGTGCGCTGCCGATGGCGCCGATGGCGGCCCCTTCCAGCAGGATCAGCCGCCAGCGCATGCGCGCCGACACGCCCAGCACGCCCACCAGCGCCCATTGCGGCAGCCGCTGCGCGGTGGCCAGCGACAGTACCGCGTAGACGAGGAAGCTGCCGGTGAACAGCGCCATCAGCGCCAGCAGGCCCAGGTTGACGCGGTAGGCGCGCGTCATGTCCGCCAGCCGCGCGCCCTCGTCGCCGGGCGGCGTGGCGCGCCAGCGGGCGGGCAGGCTGCGCTGCCAGGTGGCGGCGTCGGTGCCCGCGCCGAGCTGCACGTCGATGCGGTCCAGAGTGCCCAGGCGGCCCAGCAGCGCCTGCGCGTCGGCGATGTCCATGACGGCCAGCGGCGCATTGCCGGCGACGATGCGGCCACCGATGGCGAACGTCACGTCGCGCGGCGCGCTGCCGTCGCGCTGCGGCAGGCGCAGCGTCAGCCGGGTCTGGCCGGGCGCCAACAGGCGCTGGGCGGCGGCGTTGAGGTGCAGCGTCTGCGGTGTCAGCAGCACGCCGGGGCCTTGCGGGCCGTCCAGCTGCGGCACCAGCTCGGGCGCCAGCGGCCGGGCACCGGCGGCCGAGGCCAGCAGCGCCAGCGGGTCCACGGCGATCAGCTCCAGCGACAGCGCCATGCCATGCGGCGTTTTCTGGCCCGGCCACAGTGCGCGGCCTTCGATGACGGGGTTGGCGGCGGCGACCTCGGGGCGGTTCAGCAACTCGGGGAGGTCGGCGTCGGTCAGCGGGCCGGACTGCGCGCGGACGATGAGATCGGGCTGGCCGTTGATGCCGCGGGCGGCTCTCGCGAACTCGGTGAGGGCGGCACCGTTGAGCAGCTGGACGCCGAAGGCCAGCGCGACGCCCAGCATCACGGCGACGATGGCCAGCACGACGCGGCCGGGCTGGTCGCGCCAGGTGGGCCAGGTGAGGTGGCGCCAGAGGTTTACTGGCATGGCGCTGCGCGTCGTGAATGGCGTTGCATGCCTGCGGCCAGCCGGGAGTTCGCCCCGGCGGGCGACCTACTTTCTGAGCGACCAGAAAGTAGGCAAAGAGTCGCCCCCGCTCCGTCGCCCCTCCGCTGCGCTGCGGGGTCCCCTGCGATGCTCAAAGCCCAGGGCCGCGCTGAACTCGTGCCGCTACGCTCTGCTCGAACAGTCACCGCGAAGTCAGTGCTTGAAGCGTGCTTCGCACGCGCCCTGGGCTCCTGCGCTTCTCGGCTCCTCCAAAGGGGTGTGAAGGAACAGCCAGAACAGCCGTCAGCGTCGTCTCGGAATCTCGGTGTCACTCGCGCACGCCGTTCGGTGGATGTATTTCCTCTTCCCCCCCTTTAGCCCCGCCGAGGAACGGAAGACCTTGAAGGCGTGCGCGCAGCGCACTTCAAGAACTGACTCCGCACGGCTGTTCGAGCAGAGCGTAGCGGCGCGAGTTCCGGGCGGGCCTTCAAGGGCTGAGTACCGCAGGGAACCCCGAGCAACGCGAGGGGCGGGGCGGCCGGGGGCGGTTTCTTTGCTTACTTTCTTGGGCGCCCAAGAAAGTGAGTCGGCCGCCGGGACGAAATCCCGGCTGGGCCTAGGCGTCAAGCCGATGTCACGCCGCATGCAATCCATCGGCATCCATCCGCAACCGCCGATCCGCCGCCTGCGCAGCAACGTCAGAGTGCGTGACCAGCAAGCAAGCCGCCCCCGCCTCATGCGTGCACCGCCTCAGCAACTCCAACACCTCCGCCGCATGCCGCGCATCCAGATTCCCGGTCGGCTCATCCGCCAGCACCAGCCGCGGCCGGTGCACCAGGGCTCGCGCAATCGCGACCCGCTGCAACTGCCCGCCCGACAACTGTCTCGGCATGCGCGCCGCCAACGCCGCGAGGTCCACCGCCTCCAGCATCGCCGCCACGCGCCCGTCGTCGCGCAAGCCCAGCAGCCGCAGCGGTAGCGCCACGTTGTCCGCCACGCTCAAGTGCGGCAGCAGGTGAAAGGCCTGGAACACGAAACCCAGCGCCTCGCGCCGCAGCGCCGACCGCGCCTCGTCGTCCATCGCGCGCAAGTCCTGACCCGCCAGCACGATGGAGCCGGCATCCGCCTCGTCCAGCCCCGCCAGGCAGTTCAGCAGCGTGGACTTGCCGCTGCCCGACTCGCCCAGCAGCGCGACGATCTCGCCGGGGGCCAGGTCTACATCGATGCCGGCGAACACCGGCACATCGCCATACGACTTGGTCAGCCCCCGTGCGCGCAGCAGCGACGACGGAGCGTTCTCAACATTGGGGAACATGGGCGGGGAATGTAGGCGGTTTTGGGGCTTGCCCTGAGGGAGCGGCGATGCCGGCCGCGCATCATCGCTGGCATGTCGCATGCCCTCTCGCCCGCCGACCTCACGGCCTGGCTGACCGACGCGCGCCGCCTGGGCGCGGCCGCGTTCGCCGAAGTGTGTTTTGAACGCCTGCGCGCCGAGTTGCGCTGCGAGCGCGGCGCCATCATCAGCTCGCGCCACGGCGAGCGGGCCTATCACGACGCCCACTACTTTGGCTTCCCCGACATCGCCGCCACCATGGCCAGCTGGCAGCAGGTCGCGCATCTCGACAGCGTCAGCCCCCAACTGGTGATGAACCCCGGGCGCGCGAAGCTGCAGGACGCGGACATGCCCGAGATTGCCGGCCCGGAATGCGAGCCACTGCGCCAGCACCTGCGCAATCACGACGTGATCCACACGCTGGCGCTGGCCGTCTGCACGCCGGACCGGCCCGAGACCATGACCGTCTTCCTGCTGGTGCGCACGCAGCAGGGCGACCGCTATGGCCCTGGCGACCAGGCCCGGCTTGAGGCGCTGGGGCCGCTGGTGGACGAGTTGCTGGCGATCAACCGCGCGCAATCGCTGATGCGCAGCCCCCACATCGGCGCGCAGGACCTGCCGGTGGCGCTGGCCAGCCATGGGGGCGGGCTGCTGGTCAGCACGCCGGCCTTTGCGCGGCTGATGTGGCCCGGCGCGGCGCCGGAGACCAGCCTGCTGGAGCCGGACTGCCTGCGCGCGCTGCAGGCCGGGCGGGCCTGGCCGCTGGCCGACGGCAAGCACAGCCTCGTCGGCCTGCCCGAGGCGGATGGCTGGCTGCTGCGCTTGCGCCCCAGCAGCCGGATAGACCAGCTGACGCAGCGCGAGCGCGAGGTCGCCGGGCTGTATGCCGGCGGCAGCTCGTACAAGGAGATCTCCAAGCGGCTGGCACTGTCGCCCGCCACGGTGCGCAACCACCTGGCCAACATCTACCGCAAGCTGGAGGTGGGGCATCGCACGGGGTTGATAGGCGCGCTGTCCTGAATCGGAGGTGCGATCCCCCCGGGCTCGGCGGTCCTAGTGCATCTGCATCATTGGCGCGGCTGACGGTCGCCGGCACGCTGGCGGTCTGTTCAAGGAGACTGCCCATGATGATGAAGATCGCCTTGCCGGCTGTGCTGGCCTTGTCCGCGACGCTGGCCCAGGGCCAGAGCATCGACCTGAACCACTACGCCGATGCGCTGTACCGCAAGAACGGCGACTTCTGGTGGGGCAGCACGCAATCCGGTGACGCTCCGTCCTACGAGGCCGTCTACGGGATCAGCAGCGACTGGTACAGCCGATCAATCGTGTCGGGTGCGGCCACGTTCGGCCGGATGTCGGGGCAGGGCAAGGTCATGGCCTTCACGAAGGAGGGGGACCAGGCCTCGGCCGTCGCCTGGCTGGACGATAGCTCCGTCTACGACACCCTGACCATCCAGTCCGCCACGCTGCCGGTGGGCACGCCGGTGATGCTGGAAGTGACGATGGACCTGTGGAGCCGGCAGCTCAACGCGGGCGCCAATCAGGGCGTAACCGGCTGGGCGACTTGCGGTTTCGACAAGCCCAACTTCCTGACCATACAGATCGAGGGTTCGGTCCAGCAGAGCCAGACGGGCTTCTGTCGTTCGGCCGTGGGAGAGGCGATGCCTTTCCGGACCGTGCTGTACGGGCGCAGCACCGCAGACGCCGCCTTCGGCTCCTCGCAGGTGCGCAGCTTCGAGGCCGTGGCGAACTTCAGCGTGCGCATGGTGACCGAGGGGGCCAGCTTCAGTAGCGCCAGCGGTGCGCTGTATCTGGCCCAGCCCGTGCCGGAGCCGGCCAGTGCGGCGCTGCTGCTGGGTGGCCTGGCGTTGCTGGGTTCACGGCGCGTCCGCCGCTGCTGATCGTCAGGCCATCAAGCGCTGCAGCCAGGCCAGCAGCTCCGGCACCGGCTGCACGCCGTCGCAGGCGATGACCCGGCGCTGCGGCATGCTGCGCAGCCAGGTCACCTGGCGCTTGGCGAGCTGGCGCGTGGCCGCGATGCCGCGCTCGCGCAGGTCCGAGAAGTTGTCGGCGTCGAGCGCTTCCCAGACCTGCCGGTAGCCCACGCAGCGCATGGACGGCAGCGCCAGCGACAGGTCGCCGCGTGCGCGCAGCGCCTTCACTTCGTCGATGAGGCCTTGTTCCAGCATGACGTCGAAGCGCTGCGCCAGCCGCTCGTGCAGCCAGGCGCGGTCATCGGGCTCCAGCGAGAACAGCGGCCAGTTGACGCCTTCCTCGCGCGTGGCGGCATGCAGTGCGCTCAGTGGTTGGCCGGTCAGGCGGATGACCTCCAGCGCGCGCTGGATGCGCTGGCTGTCGTTGGGCGCCAGGCGGGCGCCGGTCTCGGGGTCCAGCTTCGCGAGCTCGGCGTGCATGGCTGGCCAGCCGCGTTCGGCCGCTTCGGCGTCGATGGTGGCGCGCAGTTCGGCATCGGCCTGCGGCAGCGTCGACAGGCCGTCGAACAGCGCCTTGAAGTACAGCATGGTGCCGCCCACCAGCAGCGGCAGCTTGCCGCGTGCGCTGATCTCGGCGGCCAGACGTTTCGTGTCGCGCACGAACTCGGCGGCCGAGTAGCTCTCCAGCGGGTCGAGGATGTCGATCAGGTGGTGCGGCACGGCGGCCTGCTCGGCGGCGGTGGGCTTGGCGGTACCGATGTCCATGCCACGGTACACCAGCGCGGAGTCCACGCTGATGATCTCGACGGGCAGCACCTCGGCAATCGCCAAGGCCGCTGCGGTCTTGCCGCAGCCGGTCGGGCCGGCGAGGCAGATCGGGCTCATGGCGCGGAGGAAGAAATGCAACCACAGAGGCACAGAGGCACAGAGAAGCAGCCCTCCGAATTTCCTCTGTGGCTCAGTGCCTCTGTGGTTGCATTGGCGGGCCGAGGTGTAACGCCAGTTCTCAAAACCGCTCCCACGGTGCGAGATAGCGCCACTGGCCCACCGGCAGGTTGCCCAGCGGGATGCGGCCGATGCGCACGCGCTTCAGGCCCACGACCTTGAGGCCGACCAGCTCGCACATGCGGCGGATCTGGCGCTTCTTGCCCTCGCGCAGCACAAAGCGCAGCTGGTGCTCGTTCTGCC
The DNA here is from genome assembly GCF_031458115.1 of Roseateles asaccharophilus. Taxonomy (GTDB): domain Bacteria; phylum Pseudomonadota; class Gammaproteobacteria; order Burkholderiales; family Burkholderiaceae_C; genus Pelomonas; species Pelomonas asaccharophilus_A. The sequence continues at coordinate 489,542 of NZ_JAVDXV010000002.1, forward strand.
AGCTGACCTTGGCGGGCTTGAGTTCCTCGCCGTCCAGCGACAGGCCGTGGTTCAGCAGCGCAAGCTTGTTGTTCGACAGCGCGGCGTTGGGCAACGTGCCCTCGGGCACCGGCTCACCGCCGGGCAGGCCGACGAACTCGACGCGCACCAGGTATTCCTTCTCGATGTCGGAGTCGTCGCCGATCAGCGCCTTGGCGATGCGGCCGTCCTGCGTCAGCACCAAGAGGCCGGTGGAGTCGATGTCCAGCCGGCCGGCGGGCGCGAGGTGGCGGTGGTGGTTGGGGTGGGGCTTGATGCCGGACGGGTCGTCCTTCCAGCGGTTCTCCTGCTGGAACAGCACGACCGCCGGCTCGTAGCCGTCCTCGGCCTGGCCTGACACATAGCCGATGGGCTTGTGCAGCAGCACGGTGACCAGCTGCGACTGGGCCTGGCGGGCGGCGGGGTCGATGTCGATCTGAACGTCACCGACGACGCGCTGGCCCAGCACGGCCACCTTGCCGTCCACGCGCACCCAGCCGGCGGCGATCCATTCGTCGGCCTCGCGGCGCGACGCCAGCTTCAGCTCGCTCATGCGCTTGGACAGGCGGTCGCCGTCCTCGGCGTCGACCTGGCGGGCCGGGTTGTTGCGGCGTTGCGGGCGCTGAGGCGGCTCGAAGTCGGGGCCGCGGTTGGACGCGCGGCGCTGGTCGATGCGCGGCGGGCGGTCGTCGCGCGGGCGGTCGGCCGGGCGTTCATCGCGGTGCTCGTTGCGCCGCACCGGCTCGCCCCGCTGCGCGCGTTGCGGCGGGCCGTCCGGGTTGAAGCCGCCGGCGCGCGGGCCGGGGCGGCCCTGGCGGTCGTCGCGGGGCCGGTCGCCACGGTCATCGCGACGGAACGGTTCGCCGCGCTGCGGCGGGTGCTCGGGCCTGAAGCCGGTGGCCTTGGGCCGGGCAGGGCGCTCGTCGCGCTGCGGCGCCGGCCGCTCGCGCTTCTGCTGCGCCTGCTGGTAGCGCTCCTCGCGCTCGGCCCGGTCGGCCTGCGCCTGGGCCAGCGTGGGGCGGGGCTTGGACACGCCCTTGCCGCGCACGGGCGCGCGCTTCTCGCCCTCGGCGTTGCGGGTCTTGGCGGCGGGTTTCTTGTTCTTGAGAGTCAGCGTGGCCATGTTCAGCGTCCGCGAAGAAAGAGGGCGTCCAGCTCTTTCATGTCGAGCTGGCGCCAGGTGGGGCGGCCGTGGTTGCACTGGTCGGCGCGCTCGGTGGCTTCCATGTCGCGCAGCAGCGCGTTCATCTCGTCCAGCGTCAGCTGCCGGTTGGCGCGCACGGCGCCGTGGCAGGCCATGGTGGCCAGGATCTCGTGCTGCGCGCGCTCCAGCACGGAGCTGGCGTCGAACTGCGCCATCTCGGCCAGCAGCTCGCGGGTCAGCGCGACGAGGTCGCCGTTGGCCAGCAGCGCGGGGCGCGAGCGCACGGCCAGCGTGTGGGTGGACAGCGGCGACACGTCCAGCCCCAGCTGGCTCAGCGTCTCGGCATGCTGCTCGGCGGCGGCCACCTCTTCGGCCGTCGCGGCAAAGCTGACCGGGATCAGCAGCGGCTGGCTCTCGATGGTGGTGGAGCCCAGCTTGGCCTTCAGCCGCTCGTAGACGACGCGCTCGTGGGCGGCGTGCATGTCGACGATGACCAGGCCCTGGCTGTTCTCGGCCAGCACATAGACGCCCTGGATCTGCGCGATGGCGCGGCCCAGCGGCCAGTCGTGCTCAGGCAGCGGCGTGCGCAGCGTGACGGTGGGGGCGGCAGGCGCCGCGGTCGGCGAGGGCGCCTCGACCCGCTCCTGCGGCTGCCACAGCGTCTCGTGCTGCGCCAGCGACAGCCGCACCTGCTCGGCCGTGGGCGGCACGGGCGGCGTGAAGGGCTGGGCGGCCTGGTAGGTGGGGCGCGGCTCGGCCACGTACAGCGTGGACGCCATCGTCGGCGCGAAGCCCAGCGGCGCCATCGCGGATTCGACGCCGGCGGCCTCGGCGCTGCGCGACTGGGCCAACGCGTCGATGAAGGCGCGGCGCACCGATTGGTGGATGGCGCGGCCGTCGCGGAAGCGCACCTCGATCTTGGTCGGGTGCACGTTCACGTCCACCAGCTCGGGCGCGATCTCGATGAACAGCACATAGCTGGGCTGGCGCTGGCCGTGCAGCACGTCTTCATAGGCCGAGCGGATCGCGTGGCTGATGAGCTTGTCGCGCACATAGCGGCCGTTGACCCACACGTACTGCTGGTCGGCGCGCGAGCGTGCGGCCTCGGGCAGGCCGGCGCGGCCGGTGAGCGCCAGCGGGCCTGCGCTGTGTTCGAAGGCGCGGCTCTCGGCGGTGAAGTCTTCGCCCAGCACGTCGCTGATGCGCTGCTCGGCGGAGCCGGCGCGCCACTGGTCCACCAGCTTGCCCTCGTGCCAGATCGCGAAGCCCACGTCGGGTCGCGCCAACGCATGGCGGCGCACGGCCTCCACGCAATGGGCCAGCTCGGTGGCGTCGGTCTTCAGGAACTTGCGGCGCGCGGGGGTGGAAAAGAACAGCTCGCGCACCTCCACGCTGGTGCCGCGCGCACGGGCGGCGGGCTGCAGCTCGCCGCTGCGGGCGTCCAGCCGGTGGGCATGGACGTCGGCGGCGGTACGGCTGGCGATGGCCATGTCGGACACCGACGCGATGGCCGCCAGCGCCTCACCACGGAAGCCCATGGTCGCGACCGATTCCAGGTCGTTCAGGTTGGCGATCTTGCTGGTGGCGTGGCGCTTCAGCGCCAGCGGCAGCTGGGCGACGGGGATGCCGCAGCCGTCGTCCTCCACGACGATGGCGCGCACGCCGCCGGCCATCAGCTTGACCTGGATGTTCCTGGCGCCGGCATCCAGCGCGTTGTCCACCAGCTCGCGCACGACCGAGGCGGGGCGTTCGACCACCTCGCCGGCGGCGATCTGGCTGATCAGCTCGTCGGGCAGTTCGCGGATGACGCGGGGTGAGGGAACGACTTCGGGCAGGGACACATCCATCCCATGGATTATCGGCGGGCTGTCATGCACCCACCCGGATAATGGCCGCCATGGACCTGATGCATTTCCTCATCGATTTCATCCTGAACGTGGATGACCACCTGGCCGCCTTCGTGCAGGCCTATGGCGTGTGGGTGTACGCGCTGCTGTTTCTGATCGTGTTCACCGAGACCGGCGTGGTGGTCATGCCCTTCCTGCCGGGCGACTCGCTGCTGTTCGTCGTCGGCGCGCTGTGCGGCGCGGGGCTGATGAGCCTGCCGGTGGCCATTGCCGTGCTGCTGGTGGCGGCCATCCTTGGCGATCAGTGCAACTACATGATCGGCCGCTACATCGGCCCCAAGGTGTTCAAGTGGGAGCAGTCCCGCCTCTTCAACAAGAAGGCGTTCGACGCGGCCCATGCCTTCTATGAGAAGCATGGCGGCATCACCATCATCATTGCCCGCTTCATGCCCTTCGTGCGCACCTTCGTGCCCTTCGTGGCCGGTGTGGCCGAGATGACGCGCACCAAGTTCACGCTGTTCAACGTGGTGGGCGCGGTGATCTGGGTGGTGGGCCTGTGCGTGGCGGGCTATCTGTTCGGCAACCTGCCGTGGGTGCAGACGCATCTGAGCAAGATCATCTGGGCCATGATCATCATCCCGGGGCTGATCGTGATTGCCGGCGGCCTGAAGGCGCGCTTCCGCCGCCAGCCAGGCTGACTGAAACGCAGCCCCTCGTCCAAGGAGTACCTTGGCCGGTCCCCCGAGGGGACGGCGATGCTTGCGGCATTGAACCGCAAGCACATCGCCAGGCGGGCCGGCTTGGGGCGGCCCGGCGCTCGGCCCGAAGGCGGTGATCGACGATTAGAGTCACGGGTTTTGCGACTCAATCGGAGATCCCGATGACCCTGTCCCGTATCGCGCTGGCGCTGGCCTGGATGACCTCCGGCCTGGCGGCCCAGGCGGCTGAAGCGACGCTGATGCTGCGTCAACCCGCCGTGTCCAAGACCCACCTGGCCTTCGTCCATGGCGGCGACCTGTGGCTGGCGGACCGCAACGGCGGCAATGCCCGCCGGCTGACCAGCCACGCGGCCAGCGAATTCGCGCCGCGCTTCTCGCCGGATGGCCAGAAGATCGCGTACTCGGCCAGCTACGACGGCAACACGGACGTCTACGTCATCGACATCGCCGGCGGCGACGCCAGGCGCCTGACCTGGCACCCGGGCCCCGACACGGTCAACGGCTGGAGCCCTGACGGCAAGCGCGTGCTGTTCGCCTCGCCGCGCGAGGTGCTGAACAACCGCAGCAATCAGTTGTACGAGGTCGGCCTGGAGGGCGGCGTCGAGAAGAAGCTGATGGCGGCCGTGGCCTTCGAGGGCGCCTGGTCGGCCGACGGCAAGCAGCTGGCCTATCGCCCCTACCGCGCGGCGTATGTGGCTGAAAGCGGCTGGCGCCAGAGCCGCGGCGGCACCACGCCGCCGGTGTGGATCATGGACATGCAGGGCCCCAACGCGGGCCAGCGCTGGCAGGAGATCCCGCACGTCAACGCGACCGATTCCGCGCCGGTGTGGGCCGGCGGCGAGGTGGTGTTCATCTCCGACCGCGCCGACGGCGCGGCCAACCTGTTCGCCTTCAACCCGGCCACGAAGGCTCTGCGCCAGCTGACCAAGGAAACGCAGTGGGACGTGCGCAGCGTGGACGCTCTCGGCAGCACGCTGGTCTACGAGAGCGGCGGGCGCATCAAGCAGATCGACGTCGCCGGTGGTGCGCCACAGGTGCTGGACATCCGGCTGACCGCGGCCACCGGCCCGCAGGCCCGCCCGCAATGGAAGGACGCCGCCAAGGCGCTGACGTCGGCACGACTGTCGGCCACGGCCAAGCGCGTGGTGGTCAGCGCGCGCGGTGAGGTGTTCACCGTGCCGATCAAGGACGGCAGCGTGCGCAACCTGACCGAGACCTCCGGCGTGCGCGAGAAGGATGCGCTGTGGAGCCCCGACGGCCAACGCGTGGCCTACCTTTCCGACGCACCCGGCATGCGCCATGAGCTGGTGCTGCAAGGCCAGACCGGGCAGGGCGCCAAGGAGCGCTTCACGCTGCCCAAGGACGGCTACTTCACGCTGCTGGACTGGGCGCCGGACGGACAGACGCTGGTGCTGCAGGACAACCACCTGAATCTCTACCGGCTGGGCCTGGCTGCCGGCGCCCAGCGCGGCCAGCTGGTGAAGATCGCCGCCGACATGCGCCGCCTGGGCGCCGACGGCTTTGCCGTGTCGTTCTCGCCGGACAGCCGTTGGCTGGCCTACACGGCCTCGGGCGAGAACTACTTCGGCCGCGTCTGGCTGCACGACCTGAGCACGGGCCGCAACCATCAGGTCTCCGACGGCCTGTCGCATGCCGGCAACCCGGCGTTCTCGCCCAAGGGCGACGTGCTGTACTTCAGCGCCTCCATCAACTCCGGCCCCGGCCAGGTCGGGCTGGACCTGTCCACGCAGGAGCGCCCGCGCCGCGCCGGCCTGTACGCGCTGGTGCTGGCGGCCGACGGCAAGTCGCCGCTGGCCCCCAAGCCGGGCGACGAGGAAGGCAAAAAGGACGACGCCGACGGCAAGAAGGACGACGACAAGAAGCCGGCCGACGCCAAGGATGGCAAGGACGCCAAGAAGGCCGACGACAAGAAGGACGAGAAGAAGGACGACAAGAAGCCGGCGAAGCCCAAGCCGGTGCGTGTCGACTTCGACGGGCTTTCCGACCGCCTCGTCGCGCTGCCGCTGGCCGAGCGCAACTACGACAGCCTGGCCGTTGGTGCCGACGGCGCGCTGTTCTATCTGCAGCGCCCGCAGCCGGGCGCCAGCAACGAGTCGCCGCAGGCCGAGCGCCGCGCGACGGCGGAGCTGTGGCGCTACGACCTGGAGGAGCGCAAGGCCAAGCGCATCAAGGACGGCGTGGCCGAGTACTCGCTGAGCGGCGACGGCAAGAAGCTCTTGCTGACGCTGGCCGGCGGTGCGCTGGAAGTGGGCGACGCGGGCGACAAGTACGACGGCAAGACCGTCGAGAAGAACCTGCGCGCCCGCATCGACCCGCGCCAGGAGTGGAAGCAGATCTTCGACGAGACCTGGTGGATGCAGAAGGAGTTCTTCTACGACCCGGGCATGCACGGCCTGGACTGGAAGGGCGTCTACGACCGCTACCTGCCGCAGCTGGCCCATGTGCAGCGCCGCGAGGACCTGAACGACCTGCTGGTGCTGATGATTGCCGAGCTGCAGGTGGGCCACAACCGCGTGGGCGGCGGCGACGTGCATCAGGAGCCGTCGCTGACGGTGGGCCTGCTGGGGGCCGACTACGCCATCGGGCAGGGCCGCTACAAGATCGCCAAGCTGTACGGCGGCGACCGGCTGAACCCGCACCTGCGCGCGCCGCTGGCAGCACCCGGCCTGAACGTGAAGGAGGGCGAGTTCATCCTGGCCATCAACGGCCATGAGCTGGACGCCAAGACCAGCATCCATGCGTTGCTGGAGAACGCGGTGCGCAAGCAGGTCGTCGTCACGCTGGCGCAGGACGCGACGGGCAAGGGCCGTCGCGACGTGACCGTGGAGCCCATCGCCAGCGAGGCGATGCTGCGCCGCTGGGCATGGATCGAGGGCAACCGCCAGAAGGTGCAGGCCAAGAGCGGCGGCAAGATCGCCTACGTCTACATGCCCGACACCGGCGGCCAGGGCTTCGAGCACTTCAACCGCATGTTCTTCGCGCAGATCGACAAGCAGGCGCTGATCGTGGACGACCGCCGCAACGGCGGCGGCCAGGCGGCCAACTACGTCATCGAGCTGCTGTCGCGCCCCTACCTGGGCGGCTGGAAGGACCGCGACGGCCTGGTGTTCGAGACGCCCGGCGGCGCCATCTACGGCCCCAAGGCCATGCTGGTCGACCAGGACGCCGGCTCCGGCGGCGACTTCATGCCCTACGCGTTCAAGCGCGTGGGCCTGGGGCCGCTGATCGGCAAGCGCACCTGGGGCGGGCTGATCGGCATCTCGGCCAACCCCGAGCTGATCGACGGTGGCTTCGTGACCGTGCCCTACTTCCGCTTCTACACGCCGGAAGGCGAGTGGCGCATCGAGAACGAGGGCGTGGCGCCGGACATGGACGTCGAACTGGACCCCGCCGCCGTCAACCGCGGCGAGGACACGCAGCTGGACGCGGCCATTGCCGACGTGCTGAAGCGCCTGGAGACGTGGAAGCCGATCCAGCGCAAGACGGCGCCCGCGGCTGCGACACTGGGGAAATGAACCCACGGCTGCTCCCGCGGCTGCCGGTCCTGGCGGCCGGCCTGCTGGCCTCGGTCGCGGCCTGGGCCACCACGCCCGGGCCGACGACCGTCATCCAGTGCCCGGGCTCCGAGGAGATCCGCTCGGTGCCCAGCATCGGCTCCGGGAACACCTTCGGCGCGATCTTCTGGACGGACGGATTCATGGTCGCGCCCATGTTGCCGCGCTTTCCGGCGATCACGCGCTGTACGGCGGACGGACCCATCTTCTGGGTGTCTTCCGCCAAGGTGCTCGGCAGCCTGGCGCCCTGGCGAGACGGGGCAGCCTCGGCGCCGCCGTCGTGGCGCCGGGCCGCGACCGTGCGGGAACTGACGGGGGACGAGTTCCTGCAGGCCATCGACCAGGGGTTGGGCGATACGCCGGACAAGCTGAGCCACCTGCGCCACCGCGCCTGGTGGGCGGCCAATCTCACGCACCGGCCCAGGAGCGAGGGCGCGGCGCCGGTGGCTGCCAGCGACTTCGCGCCGGGTTCGGCGGCGCGGGCCAACCTGGAAGCGCTGGCGGCTGCGCAGGACGAATCGAATCCCGAGCAGCGGCTGACCAAGGCGGAGGCCTTGCGCGAACTCGGCCGCTTCGACGAGGCCGGCCAGTTGCTCGACAGCGGCCACTTCAAGGATTCGCGGCTGCAGCCTTGGGTGACGTTGATCCAGGAGCGCATCCGCCTGCGCGACGCGCGTGTCGCCAGGTTGAAGCTGGAGCGTTGAGGCGGGGCGCGGTCACATGTCCGACTCCCGCCCGTCCCGGCTGTCGCTGCGCGGCAAGCTCGCGCTGCTGGCGCTGCTGCCGCTGCTCGTGTCGCTGGCGCTGATCGCCTTCGCCGTGCATCACCAGGAGCGCTCGCTCGCCGAACGCGAGCATGCGCTGGTGCGCGCCAGCTATATGGACGCGCGCCGTACCGAGCTGAAGCACTATGTGGACCTGGCCGTCAGCACGGTGAAACCCCTGCTGGGCCAGCCGGACGGCCAGCAGCGCGCGCTGGCCATCCTGCAGTCGCTGGACTACGGCCGCGACGGCTATTTCTTCGTCTACGACCTGCAGGGCCGCGTGCTGATGCACTCGCGCCAGCCCGAACTGACCGGGCAGGACCTGTGGGAGCTGCGCGACCCCAAGGGCCGGCCCAGCATCCAGATGCTGATCGCGCAGGCCAGGGCGGGCGGCGGCTACGTGGAGTACCTGTGGCGCAAGCCGTCCAGCAGCCTGCTGGCGCCCAAGCTGGGCTATGTGGTGGCCGTGCCGGAGTGGAACTGGATGCTGGGCACAGGGCTGTACCTGGACGGCATCGAGGCGACGATGACGCAGCTGGAACACGGCGCGCGCCAGAACATCACGGCCACCATGCTGTGGGTGGGCGCCGTGGCCGTGTTTGGCGTCGCGCTGATCAGCGCCGGTGCGCTGGCGCTCAACCTCAGCGAGCACCGCAGCGCCGAGGCCAAGCTGCGTGCGCTGGCCCGCCAGGTGGTGCAGAGCCAGGAGGACGAGCGCGCGCGGCTGGCGCGCGAGCTGCACGACGGTGTCAGCCAGGCGCTGGTGGCGACCAAGCTGCTGATCGAGTCGGCCCAGCAGGAACCGGCCGGCGCCGAGCGGCTGCAGGCGCTGGCGCTGAAGCGGCTGAACAGCACGCTGATCGAGGTGCGCCACCTGTCGCACGCGCTGCGGCCCGCGCTGCTGGACACGCTGGGCCTTGCGGCCGCGCTGCAGCATCTGGCGGGTGAGTTCGACGCGGCCGGCGGCACGCGCTTTCAAGCCAGCGTGGACGGCGCGGAGCGCGAGCTTCCCGATGCGGTGAAGACGGCGCTGTTCCGCATCGCGCAGGAGGCGCTGAGCAACGCCGCCCGCCATGCCAAGGCGGAACACGTGGCGCTGCAGCTGCGCTTCGCGCCGGACGGCGGCCTGTGGCTGGAGATCCAGGACGACGGCCAGGGCTTCGATGCCGAAGCGGTGCAGGCCCAGCCCGATCACGGCCTGGGCCTGCGCAGCATGCGCGAACGCGCCGCCGCCCTGGGCGCGCGGCTGCAATTGCAGACGCAGCCGGGGCAGGGCAGCCGGCTGTCGGTCACACTGTCGGCTGCCGACATCGCCCGCGCCACCGCATGACCGCCGCCATCCGCATCCTGCTCGTCGACGACCACCCGATGGTGCGCGAGGGCCTGGTCGCGCGGCTGCAGGCGGTGCCGCGCTTCGAGGTGGTGGGCGAGGCCGGCGGGCGCGACGACGCGCTGGCGCTGCTGGCCAGCGCGCGGCCCGACGTCGTGTTGATGGACGTGGGGCTGAAGGACACCAACGGCATCGCGCTGGGCGCCGAGATGCTGGCCGTGCAGCCGGCCATCAAGCTGCTGATGTTCAGCATGTATGACAACCCCGAGTACGTGCAGCGCGCGCTGACCGCCGGGGCGCGCGGCTATGTGCTGAAGGATGCGCCCGCCACCGAGATCGTGTCGGCCATCGACGCGGTGTCAGCCGGCGGCACCTTCCTGAGCGCAGCCGTGTCGGGCCGGCTGTTCCGCGGCCAGAGCCCGAAGCCGGTGCTGACGCCGCGCGAGAGCGAGATCCTCGCGCTGCTTGGCCAGGGCGCGTCCAGCAAGCAGATCGCGCGCGACCTCGACTTGTCGGTGCGCACGGTGGAAGCGCACCGGCAAAGCATCAAGCGCAAGCTGGATCTGGAAGGGCAGGCGGAGCTGATCCGCTACGCCGTTGAACACGCCCGGCAGGCCTAAACAAGCACGACCGACCCGCGGGTCATTTCACTTTCGCGCGAGTCATTTCAAGTTTGGTGTGTGAGCTTGCTCACACCGCGGACGCATGCTAGAAGCGGGCACTTTTTTGCCGGCCATGTTGGCGCGCTCGCAGCAGTTGGGGCGGGCGCCCATGGTCCGGGGTTTGATTCCAATAACTCATCGATTGGGCGGGCATGAGCGTCAGCACTGCGCAGCAACCTCGCAAGAAGCGGGTCACCAACTCTTCGTCTGCCGCTGACGGCAAGCCGGCAGAGGGCATCGAAGGCAGCGCAGCCCGCTCGCGCCAGGTGCTGGCCGCGCTGTCGGCCTTCCGGGATGGTGACTTCTCCGTGCGCCTGCCGGGTGACTGGGACGGCGTGGACGGCCAGATCGCCGCGGCCTTCAACCAGATCACGGCGCAGGAAGCGCGTATCGCGACCGAGGTGGCGCGCTTGTCCGTGACGGTGGGCAAGGAAGGGCGGCTCAAGCACCGCATGTCGCTGCCGGGTTCGCTGGGCGGCTGGGCGGCCAAGGTGGAGTCCATCAACACGCTGCTGGACGACCTGGTGCGGCCCACCGCCGAGATCGCGCGCACCATCGGCGCGGTGGCCAAGGGCGACCTGGGCCAGTCCATGGAGCTGGAGGTGGACGGCCGCGAGCTGAAGGGCGAGTTCCTGCGCTCGGCACGGCTGGTCAACACCATGATCGAGCAGCTGTCGGTGTTCACGTCGGAAGTGACGCGCGTGGCGCGCGAGGTGGGCACCGAGGGCAAGCTGGGCGGCCAGGCTCAGGTGAAGGGCGTGTCGGGCGTGTGGCGCGAGCTGACGGAGTCGGTCAACCAGATGGCCGGCAACCTGACGGCGCAGGTGCGCAACATCGCTGACGTGACCATCGCGGTGGCCAACGGCGACCTGTCCAAGAAGATCACCGTGGACGTGCGCGGCGAGATCCTGCAGCTGAAGGAAGCCACCAACACCATGGTGGATCAGCTGCGCTCGTTCGCATCGGAAGTGACGCGCGTGGCGCGCGAGGTGGGCACCGACGGCCGACTGGGCGGCCAGGCCGTGGTGCCCGGCGTGGCCGGCACGTGGAAGGACTTGACCGACTCGGTCAACGCGATGGCCACGAACCTGACGGCCCAGGTGCGCAACATCGCCAACGTGACGACGGCCGTGGCCCGTGGCGACTTGAGCCGCAAGATCACGGTGGACGTGAAGGGCGAGATCCTTGAGCTGAAGGAAACCATCAACACGATGGTGGACCAGCTGAACAGCTTCTCGTCGGAAGTGACGCGCGTGGCGCGCGAGGTGGGCACCGAGGGCAAGCTGGGCGGCCAGGCGCAGGTGCCCGGCGTGGCCGGCACATGGAAGGATCTGACCGACAACGTCAACTCGATGGCGTCCAACCTGACCGGCCAGGTGCGCAACATCGCCGACGTGGCGACGGCGGTGGCCAGCGGTGACCTGTCCAAGAAGATCACCGTGGAAGTGAAGGGTGAAATTCTTGCCCTGAAGAACACGATGAACACGATGGTGGACCAGCTCAACGGCTTCGCCGGCGAGGTCAGCCGCGTGGCCCGCGAAGTGGGTACGGACGGCAAGCTGGGCGGCCAGGCGCAGGTGCCAGGTGTTGCCGGCACGTGGAAGGACCTGACCGACAACGTCAACTTCATGGCGTCCAACCTGACCGGCCAGGTGCGCAACATCGCCGAGGTGACGACGGCCGTGGCCAATGGCGACCTGTCCAAGAAGATCACCGTGGACGTGCGCGGCGAGATTCTTGAACTGAAGAACACCATCAACACGATGGTGGACCAGCTGAACGGCTTCGCGTCGGAAGTGACGCGCGTGGCGCGCGAGGTGGGCACCGAGGGCAAGCTGGGGGGCCAGGCGCAGGGCCGTGGCGTGGCGGGCACGTGGAAGGACCTGACCGACAACGTGAACTCGATGGCGTCCAACCTGACCGGCCAGGTGCGCAACATTGCCGAGGTGGCGACGGCGGTGGCCAGCGGCGACCTGTCCAAGAAGATCACCGTGGAGGTCAAGGGCGAGATCCTGGCCTTGAAGAACACGATGAACACGATGGTGGACCAGCTCAACGGCTTTGCCGGTGAGGTGAGCCGCGTGGCGCGCGAGGTGGGCACGGACGGCAAGCTGGGCGGCCAGGCCGAGGTGCCCGGCGTGGCCGGCACGTGGAAGGACCTGACCGACAACGTGAATTCGATGGCGTCCAACCTGACCGACCAGGTGCGCAACATCGCCGATGTGGCAACGGCCGTGGCCAATGGCGACCTGTCCAAGAAGATCACCGTGGACGTGAAGGGCGAGATCCTGGAGTTGAAGAACACGCTGAACACCATGGTGGACCAGCTCAACGGCTTCGCGTCCGAGGTGAGCCGAGTGGCGCGCGAGGTGGGCACCGAGGGCAAGCTGGGCGGCCAGGCCGAGGTGCCGGGCGTGGCCGGCACCTGGAAGGACCTGACGGACAACGTGAACTTCATGGCGTTCAACCTGACTGGTCAGGTGCGCAACATCGCCGAGGTGACGACGGCTGTGGCCAATGGCGACCTGTCCAAGAAGATCACCGTGGACGTGCGCGGCGAGATTCTTGAACTGAAGAACACCATCAACACGATGGTGGACCAGCTGAACGGCTTCGCGTCGGAAGTGACGCGCGTGGCGCGGGAGGTGGGCACGGACGGCAAGCTGGGCGGCCAGGCCATGGTGCCCGGCGTGGCGGGCACGTGGAAGGACCTGACCGACAACGTGAACTCCATGGCGTCCAACCTGACGGGCCAGGTGCGCAACATCGCGGACGTGGCGACCGCCATCGCGCGCGGTGACTTGAGCCGCAAGATCACGGTGGACGTGCAGGGCGAGATCCTGCAGCTGAAAGAGACCATGAACACCATGGTCGAGCAGCTGGGCGCGTTCGCGTCGGAAGTGAGCCGCGTGGCGCGCGAGGTGGGCACCGAGGGCAAGCTGGGCGGCCAGGCGCAGGTGCTGGGCGTGGCCGGCACGTGGAAGGACCTGACCGACAACGTGAACTCGATGGCGTCCAACCTGACCGGCCAGGTGCGCAACATCGCCGAGGTGACCATCGCGGTGGCCAACGGTGACCTGTCCAAGAAGATCACCGTGGACGTGCGCGGCGAGATCCTTCAGCTGAAGGAAACCATCAACACGATGGTGGAGCAGCTGCGCTCGTTCGCATCGGAGGTCACGCGCGTGGCCCGCGAGGTGGGCACCGAAGGGCGACTGGGCGTGCAGGCCGTGGTGCCGGGCGTGGCCGGCACCTGGAAGGACTTGACCGACTCGGTCAACACCATGGGCGCCAACCTCACCGCCCAGGTTCGGAACATCGCCGAGGTGACGACGGCCGTGGCCCGCGGCGACCTGAACCGCAAGATCACCGTGGACGTGAAGGGCGAGATCCTGGAGCTGAAGAACACCATCAACACGATGGTGGACCAGCTCAACGCGTTCGCCGGCGAAGTCACGCGCGTGGCCCGCGAGGTGGGCACCGAGGGCAAGCTGGGCGGCCAGGCCCAGGTGGCCGGCGTGGGCGGCACGTGGAAAGACCTGACCGACAACGTGAACTTCATGGCCTCCAACCTGACCGAGCAGGTGCGCGGCATCGTGAAGGTCGTGACGTCGGTGGCCAACGGCAACCTGACGCAGCGCCTGAGCGTGCAGGCCAAGGGCGAGGTGGCCGCGCTGGCCGACACCATCAACTACATGACCGACACGCTGGCCACCTTCGCCGAGCAGGTGACCAATGTCGCCCGCGAGGTGGGCGTGGACGGGCGTCTGGGCGGCCAGGCCCACGTGCCGGGTGCGTCCGGCACCTGGAAGGACCTGACCGGCAACGTGAACCTGCTGGCCGCCAACCTGACGACGCAGGTGCGCGCCATCGCCGAGGTGGCCACCGCCGTGACCAAGGGCGACCTGACGCGCGCCATCCAGGTGGAGGCCAAGGGCGAGGTGTCCGAGCTGAAGGACAACATCAACACGATGATTTCCAACCTGCGCGAGACCACGGAGCGCAACCGCGAGCAGGACTGGCTGAAGACCAACCTCGCCAAGTTCAGCGGCATGCTGCAGGGCCAGCGCGAGCTGCAGACCGTCAGCCGCATGCTGCTGGCCGAGCTGGCGCCGCTGGTGCAGGCGCACCAGGGCACCATCTACCACCTGGCCGGCGCAGAGGGCGATGAGCAGCCACGGCTGCGCCTGCTGGCCAGCTATGCGCAGTCCGCCGGCGTGCGGCTGGCCCAGACCATCGAGCTGGGCGAGGGCCTGGTGGGCCAGTGCGCACTGGACAAGCGCAGCACGCTGCTGGCCGACATCGCGTCCGACTTCGTCGTGTCGTCCAGCCTGGGCTATGCCCCGCGCGTGTCGGTCATCGTGCTGCCGGTGCTGTTCGAGGGCGAGACCAAGGCCGTCATCGAGCTGGCCACGCTGCAGCCGTTCACGAGCGGCTCGCTGGCCTTCCTGGAGCTGCTGACGCAGAGCATCGGCGCGGTGTTCAACACCATCGAGGCGACCATGCGCACCGAGGCACTGCTGGCGCAGTCGCAGCAGCTGACGGTGGAACTGCAGTCGCGCCAGACCGAGCTGCAGGAGACCAACGAGCAGCTGGGCACCAAGGCCCGCCTGCTGGCCGAGCAGAACGAAGAGGTGGAGCGCAAGAACGCCGAGGTGGAGCAGGCACGCCATGCGCTGGAAGACCAGGCTGCCGAGCTGGCGCTGACCTCCAAGTACAAGAGCGAGTTCCTGGCCAACATGTCGCATGAACTGCGCACGCCGCTGAACTCCATCCTGATCCTCTCCCAGCAGCTGGCCGGCAACAGCGAGGGCAACCTCAGTGCCAAGCAGGTCGAGTTCTCGCGCAACATCAACTCGTCGGGTTCCGACCTGCTGCACCTGATCAACGACATCCTGGACCTGTCCAAGATCGAGTCCGGCACGGTGACGGTGGAGCTGGAGGAAATCTCGTTCACGAGCCTGCGTGACAGCATCGACCGCAACTTCCGCCATGTCGCGGAGGCCAAGAACCTGCCGCTGCGCCTGCTGTTTGCCGACGACCTGCCGCGCAGCATGGAGAGCGACGCCAAGCGGCTGCAGCAGATCCTGAAGAACCTGCTGTCCAACGCGGTCAAGTTCACCGCGCAAGGCCATGTGGAGTTGCGCGTCAGCCTGGCCGGCGACGGCTGGAGCCCCGAGCACCCGGTGCTGAGCAAGTCGCCGCAGGTGCTCGCCTTCGCGGTGGAAGACACCGGCATCGGCGTCGCGCCCGAGAAGCAACGCCTCATCTTCGAGGCCTTCCAGCAGGCCGACGCGGGCACTTCGCGCAAGTACGGCGGCACCGGCCTGGGCCTGGCCATCAGCCGCGAGCTGGCGGCGCTGCTGGGCGGCGAGATCCGGCTGGCCAGCCAGCCCGGGCAGGGCAGCACCTTCACGCTGTACCTGCCGCTGCATTTCTCGGGCGGCGACACGGCACCCATGCCGCTGCCGGAGCCCGGGCGCTCGCCCACCCCGCCGGCGACGCCGCTGCGCAGCAGCCTGCCGCTGGTGCGCGAGACGCAGGTGGCCGACGACCGCGACAGCATCGTCGAGGGCGACTCGGTGCTGCTCATCATCGAGGACGACCCGCACTACGCGCGCATCGTGCTGGGCCTGGCGCGCGACCGCGGCTTCAAGGGCCTGGTGGCGCTGAAGGGCAGCCTGGGTCTGGAGCTGGCGCGCCGCTTCAAGCCGACGGCGGTGTCGCTGGACATCCTGCTGCCCGACATGCTGGGCTGGACCGTGCTGAACCAGCTGAAGCTGGACCCGCAGACGCGCCACATCCCGGTGCAGATCTTCAGCGTCGCGGAGGAGGACCGCAACCATGGGCTGGCGCACGGGGCGTTTTCATACGTCGTGAAGTCGTCCACCAGCGAGGGCATGGAGGCCGCGCTGGACCGCATCCGCGACTTCACGGTGCCACGCACGCGCCGGCTGCTGGTCATCGAGGACAACGACATCGAGCGCCAGGCCATCACCGAGCTGCTGGGCCACAGCGACATCGAGATGCAGGCCGTGGGCACCGGCGCCGAGGCGTTGGCGGCGCTGCGCGAGCAGAGCTTCGACTGCATCGTGCTGGACCTGCGGCTGCCTGACATGAACGGCTTCAAGCTGCTGGAGCAGCTGCATGGCGACCCGGCGCTGATGGCCGTGCCGGTCGTCGTGTTCACCGGCAAGGACCTGTCGTTCAACGAGCAGAAGCAGCTGCGCACGCTGGCCAAGAGCGTCGTGCTGAAGGACGTGCAGAGCCCCGAGCGGCTGCTGGACGAGACGGCGCTGTTCCTGCACCGCGTGGTGACCCGCCTGCCGCAGGACAAGCAGGACATCCTGCAGCGCCTGCACGGCGCATCCGAGATGCTGCGCGACCGCCGCGTGCTGGTGGTGGACGACGACGCGCGCAACATCTTCGCGCTGACCACGCTGCTGGAGAACCAGGACATGCAGGTGCTGACGGCCACCAGCGGCCGCGCCGCCATCGATATCATCCAGAACACGCCCGACATCGACATCGTGCTGATGGACATCATGATGCCGGACATGGACGGCTACGAGACCATGCGCGAGATCCGCTCGCACGCGGAGTTCCGCAACCTGCCCATGCTGGCGCTGACCGCCAAGGCCATGAAGGGCGACCGCGAGAAATGCCTGGAGGCCGGCGCCAGCGACTACATCTCCAAGCCCGTCAACACAGCGCAGCTGCTGTCGCTGATGCGCGTGTGGCTGTACCGTTGACGCGATGCACGACGAGCTGACCAACATCCTCATCGTCGACGACGAGCCTGCCAATCTGCTGGTGTTGGAGACGGTGCTGGCCGACCCCGGCTACCGGCTGGTGCGCGCGCAGTCGGCCAGCCAGGCGTTGCTGGCCCTGATGGCGCAGGAGTTCGCCGTCATGGTGCTGGACGTGCGATTGCCCGACATGAACGGCTTCGAGCTGGCGCAGATGGTCAAGGAGCGCAAGAAGACCGCGCACCTGCCCATCATCTTCCTGACGGCTTACTTCGACGAAGACCAGCACCGCCTGCAAGGCTATGGCACCGGCGCGGTGGACTATCTGCACAAGCCGGTGAACCCGGACGTGCTGCGCTCCAAGGTGTCGGTGTTCGCCGAGCTGGACCGCAAGACCCGCGAGGTGCAGCGTGCGAACCAGGCGCTGCGCGAGCTGAACGAGACGCTCGAGCGGCGCGTGACCGAACGCTCTGAGGCCTTGCTGGCCGCCGATAGACGGCTGCAGGCCATGATGGCCAGCATCACCGATGGCCTGCTGCTGGTGGAGCGCGACGGCCGCATCGGCTATGTCAACGAGCAGGGCGCGCGGCTGCTGGGCCGGCGCGCCGACGAGCTGGGCGGCCAGCCCGCCAGTGACGGGCTCGGCGGCCCCGAGTTCGCGGCCGGCTTCGAACGCGCGCTGGCGAGTGGGCAGGCCGTGTCCTTCGAGGCCCAGGCCGCGGGTGGCGAGCGCTGGCTGCAATGCCATTGCTACCCGTCGCCCGACGGGCTGTCGGTCTACTTTCACGACATCACCGACCGCCGCGAGCTGCAGCTGCGCCGTGAGCAGCTGCTGGCCGCCGAACAGGCCGCGCGCGGTGCCGCCGACCAGGCCGCACGCGCCAAGGAGGAACTGCTGGCCGCCATCAGCCACGAACTGCGCACGCCGCTGGCGGCCATCATCGGCTGGGTCAACGTGCTGGCGCACCCGGGCGTACAGCCCGGCATGCTGCAGCGCGGCATGCAGGCCATCGCACGCAATGCGCAGGCGCAGTCCGTGCTGGTGGACGACCTGCTGGAGATGAGCCGCATCGTGGCCGGCAAGCAGCTGATGAACGTGCAGCGCGTGGACCTGAATGCGCAGGTGGCCGCTGCCGCCGACACGGCCCGGCCCACGGCGCTGGCGCGCGAGCTGAGCATAGAACTGCATCTGGCCGCCGAGCCGGCCGAGGTCTACGGCGACGCGGGCCGGCTGACGCAGATCGTCATGAACCTTGTCACCAACGCGATGAAGTTCACGCCGGCCGGTGGCGCCGTCACGCTGCGCACCGTCGTCACCGACAGCGACGTGGAGCTGCACGTCAGCGACACCGGCCAGGGCATCGCGCCGGACTTCCTGCCGCGGCTGTTCGACCGTTTCACGCAGGCGGACGCCGAGGCGTCCCGCGTGCATGGCGGCCTGGGGCTGGGCCTGTCCATCGTGAAGAACCTCGTGGAACAGCACGGCGGCACGGTGTCGGCGCACAGCTCCGGGCTGGAGCAGGGCGCGGTGTTCAGCGTGCGCCTGCCGCGCGCGGCCCGCTCGCTGCTGCAGCAGTCTGAAGGTTCGGACGACGATGCCCCCGATGCCGACATCACCGGGTTGCGCGTGCTGCTGGTGGACGACCATGCCGACGTGCTGGAGGCGCATGCGCGCTTGCTGGCAGGGCGGGGCGCCGAGGTGGTCACCGCCGAGTCGGGCGAGGCCGCGCTGGCGCTGCTGCGCGAGCAATCGTTCGACGTGCTGCTCAGCGACCTGGGCATGCCCGGCATGGGCGGCTACGAGCTGATACGACTGGTGCGCGAGCAGCTGGGCCTGGCGCCCGACCAACTGGGTGCGGCGGCCGTGACCGCCTATGTGCGCCAGGCCGACTGCGACGCCGCGCTGCAGGCGGGCTTCCAGCGCTGCCTGCACAAGACCGCGTCGCCGCGGCTGCTGGCCCGCACGGTGGCCGAGCTGGCACCGTCGCGCCGGCAGCGCCAGGCGGCGGGGGCGCCGCTGCGCACGCTGTTCGTGGAGGACAACCCCGACCTGCGCGAGCAGATCTCCTGGTTGCTGCAGGAGCTGGGTCTGCAGCTGCAGACCTGCGCCACGGCCGAGGAGGCGCTGGCGGTCAGCGCGGCGCAGGCATTCGATCTGGTCATCACCGACGTGAGCCTGCCGGGCATGTCGGGCGTGGACCTGGCACGTGCGCTGCTGCTGCAGCGGCCCGACGCCTGGGTGGTGTTCTCGTCGGGCTACGCGATGGGGTCGGACCTGGGCAGCTTCGGCCCCAACGTGCGGGCGTTGCTCAAGCCCTTCGAGCTGAGCGATGTCGAGCGGCTGGTGGCCGAGGTGCGCCGGCAGCAGGCCGGCGGCGGGCGCTGAGGGCGGTCAACGGCCGCGGCGCGGGCCGTGGTCGTCCCAGCGATCGCCCCTGCCGTCATGCCGGTCGTGTTCGCGGCGCGACTCCCAGCGGTCGTGGCGGTCATGGTGATGATGGTGGTGCCATTGGCCATGGCGCGGCGCCACGTACACCACCCGCGGCGGCGGCGGGGCGTAGTAGGACTCGCGATGCACGTAACGCGGTGCCGGCGTGTAGTAGACCGGTGCGGGTTCGTAGTAGCGGTGGCCGTCTGACACCACCACGCCCACCGGCGGCAGGTTGATGCCAATGGACCAGCGCGTATCGGCCTGGGCCGCGCCGGCGCCCAGCAGCGCGGCGCTGGTCATGAAGATGGCGGTGACGGTGCGAAGCATGGCGAACCTCCAGTTGACGGTGTGCTTGGCGATGCGTGAACAACGGCGCCGGCCGCGCGGCGTTGACCGGCAGCGCGTGTGCAGACGTAAGCGGTTCGCGGATCGTGCAACCGTCAGCGGCCCGTGCTGATGGGCACGATGCCCTTCACATAGCCTTGCGCCGCGCTGGCGATGCTCAGCGGCTGGCGGCGCATGGCTGGCGCGAAGGACAGATGGGTCCAGCGGCCGTACTCGTGGATGAGCTGATCGAACAGCAGATCGCTGGCGACGAGCTCCTCGCAGACCTTGAAGGGCGTCCCGAAATCCGGGCAGACGAAGTCCACCGCCCAGCCCTGCGTGTGGGCGCTGCTGTCCACGCCGCCCACAGCCTTGTTGACCGCCGGGCCGCGATAGCCGCTGTTGATGTGGATGGCACGGCCACCCAGCAGTTCGCGCACGCGCTCCATCAATTCGGCGGTGCGTTGCAGCCGCGCCTGCACCTCGGGAGGCGGCGTGTTGTCGAGCTTGTAGCGCTCGGCGGTGTCGGAGCGGATGAACTCGGCGAGCGAGAAGTTGGGACTGAGCTGGGTCATCGCGGCCTCACTTCTTGTCGTCAGCGCCGGCCGGCTTGGGGCCGGTGCCGCGCAGGTTGGTGAGCTTTTGCAGCAGGTCGAACCAGAACGGCGCGCCCAGCATGCCGGCCAGCGCCGTGACGACCCAGCCCAGCCAGCCCTCCCGGATGCGCTGCGGCGTGGGCATGTCGGCAGCGGTCGTGGCGCCGGGCACCGTGCGCGTGAGCTGGTCGCGGGCGGCCACCCATTGGTCCACGGCCTGGCGGTAGCGGGCCTCGGCGTCCGGTGCGGAAGCCGGGGCCGATGCGGCAGATGCCGCTGCCGGCGGATGCGCCGCGACGTACTGCGCCGCCTGTTGGGCCAGCGCCTCGCGCATGACCGGGTCGGCATACAGCTGCCGGGCCAGCGCGATGGCGTCGATGTTGAAGCTGGCCGCCAGCACGAACCCCAGCAGGAAGGTGATGAACTGGCTGAAGCGCTTGTACTCGCCGCTGAGCCGGTCCATCGCGTTGCCGTACCAGCGATCGATACCGGCGCGCAGCGCGTCCCAGTCGCCGCGTGCGTCCAGCAGCGCGCCCTCCAGCGCGGTCCTCAGCTGCCCCGGCGGCAGCAGCGCCACGCGGGCGGCCACCGCGTCAACGCTGGCCTCCGGCCGCTCCTGCAACAGTGCCTGCAGCAGCGCGCTGGTGAAGTGGGGCAGGGGCACATAGGACGGCGTGCTCTTGCCCGACGCGCCGGCCACCAGCGGGTGGCAGAACACGGCGGCGAAGCGCAGCGGCTCGAAGGGCTTGGGGTCGCCGTCGGCGAAGGTGACCTCGTGCAGCTCCGGCGACCGGGAGTCCACGGCGTCGGCCACCAGCTCGGCCGGCGGCTTGGCGGCCACCATCTTGTCCATCAGACCGAAGCCACCATGGGTCACCGGCACGGCAGGGTCGTCGATGAGCCGTGCCAGCGCCACCCGCAGCGCCCGGCCGCGCAGCTTCAGCGTGGCGGAGATGGCCTCCAGCGACGCCGACAGGAACAGCGAGAACAGCATGAACACGAACACCACGCCGATGACCACGCTCAGGACTTCATCCGCCATGCGGCCTCCGCTCGGTTGGGGGAACGGCTGGCGATTCTTCCCGGCGCCCCGGCGCGCGCATCCTCAACAAGACGGACTTTCCGGGTTGACCCTTAGGTGTTGCCGCGCGTGAGGCCCGCGTGGCTTGACCGATGCCCCGGGGCGGCTGTTTTTCGAAACTGCCGGCACGGTAGCGCCGCCTGTTCCGACGTGCGCGCCGCACTGGAGACAAGCTCACCATGTATCTGCGCCGCCACCTCGCGTGGGCGGGCGTTGCGATCCTCGGCGCTGCATCCCTCGCCACCGTGGCCCTGAGCCGCGGCGAGACGATCAGCGCGCTGTGGGTCGTGGCTGCCGCCTTGTGCGTCTACCTGATCGCCTACCGCTACTACAGCCTGTTCATCGCCGACAAGGTGCTGGGGCTGGACCCCAAGCGCCAGACGCCGGCCTGGAAGTACAACGACGGCCTGGACTACGTGCCCACCAACAAGCACGTGCTGTACGGCCACCACTTCGCGGCGATTGCCGGCGCCGGCCCGCTGGTGGGCCCGGTGCTCGCGGCGCAGATGGGCTATCTGCCCGGGCTGCTGTGGATCCTGGCCGGCGTCGTGTTCGCCGGCGCGGTGCAGGACTTCATCGTGCTGTTCATTTCCACGCGGCGCGATGGCCGGTCCCTCGGCGACCTCGTCAAGCAGGAGATGGGCACCATCCCGGGCCTGATCGCGTTGTTCGGCGCGTTCATGATCATGATCATCATCCTGGCGGTGCTGGCGCTCATCGTCGTGAAGGCGCTGGCCGAATCGCCGTGGGGCGCGTTCACCGTGGCGGCCACCATCCCGGTCGCGCTGTTCATGGGCGTCTACCTGCGCTTCATCCGGCCGGGGCGCATCGGCGAGGTGTCGGTCATCGGCTTCGTGCTGCTGATGGCGGCCATCTTCGGCGGCCAGTGGGTGGCCGAGCATCCGACGCTGTCGCACATGTTCACCTTCACGCCGGTACAGCTGGTGTGGGCGCTGATCGGCTACGGCTTCGTGGCCGCGTGCATTCCCGTGTGGCTGCTGCTGGCGCCGCGCGACTACCTGTCCACCTTCCTGAAGATAGGCACCATCGTCGCGCTGGCCATCGGCATCATCATCGTGGCGCCGCCGCTGAAGATGCCGGCCATCACGCAGTTCGCCGCCGGCAACGGCCCGGTCTGGGCCGGCAACCTGTTCCCCTTCCTGTTCATCACCATCGCCTGCGGCGCGGTCTCGGGCTTCCATGCGCTGATCTCGTCGGGCACCAGCCCGAAGCTGCTGGAGAACGAGACCCATGCCCGCTACATCGGCTACGGCGGCATGCTGGCCGAGAGCTTCGTCGCGGTGATGGCACTGGTGGCCGCGGCCTGCATCGAGCCGGGCATCTACTTCGCGATGAACAGCCCCGCAGCGGTGGTCGGCAAGGACGCTGCCACGGTCGCGCAGACGCTGTCCACCTGGGGCTTCGTCGTCACGCCCGAGATGCTGACGCAGGCCGCGTCGGACGTCGGCGAGAAGACCATCCTGGCCCGTGCCGGCGGCGCGCCGACGCTGGCCGTGGGCATGGCCGAGATCCTGCACCAGGTCATCGGCGGCAAGGCGATGATGGCCTTCTGGTACCACTTCGCCATCCTGTTCGAGGCGCTGTTCATCCTGACCGCCGTGGACGCGGGCACCCGCGCCGGCCGCTTCATGCTGCAGGACCTGCTGGGCAGCTTCGTGCCGTCGCTCAAGCGCACCGAGTCGTGGGTGGCCAACTTCATCGCCACCGGCCTGTGCGTGGCGGCCTGGGGCTACTTCCTGTACCAGGGCGTGGTTGATCCGCTGGGTGGCATCAACACGCTGTGGCCGCTGTTCGGCATCGCCAACCAGATGCTGGCCGCCGTCGCGCTGCTGCTGGGCACGGTCGTGCTGTTCAAGATGAAGAAGGACCGCTACGCGTGGGTGACGGCCGTGCCGGCCGCCTGGCTGCTGGTCTGCACGATGACCGCCGGCTGGCTGAAGATCTTCTCCAGCGACCCGAAGCTGGGCTTCCTGGCCCACGCCGACAAGTACGCCGCCGCCATTGCCAAGGGCGAGGTGCTGGCGCCGGCCAAGTCACTGGCCGCGATGGAACGCGTGGTCTTCAACGACCGCCTGGACGCCGCGCTGTGCGCGCTGTTCATGGGCGTGGTCATCAGCGTGCTGATCTACAGCGTGAAGGCCATCCTGCAGGCACGCCGCAACGGTCGCGTGACCGCGCAGGAAACGGCCTTCGTGCCGCTGCCGGCGGGCCAGCGTGCTTGAGATGCGTGATCTGGCTCAGGCGGGCCGCTACCTGACCCAGAGCCTGCGCCTGATGGTGGGCGTGCCGGACTACGGCAGCTATCTCGCCCACCACCAGACGACGCACCCGGACCGCGAGCCCATGAGCTACGAGGAGTTCTTCAAGGAGCGTCAGGCCGCGCGTTACAGCGCGCGTGTCGGGAAGTGCTGCTGACCGGGGCCCCACCGGTCCCGGTCAGCTCACGAGCTCGGAGGAATTGCGCCGCTCGCTAGCATGCGGCCATGCCCCTCACGACACCCAGCGCTGACTCGTCACGGCCAGGGAGTGCGTCATGACGCGCCCCGCCGGCAACGGCTTTCGCGGAAACAAGGCCGCGCTGCCCAGCAAGCCCTGCGCGGCCTGCGGCCTGCCCATGACCTGGCGCCGCCGCTGGGCCCGCAATTGGGCCGAGGTGAAGTACTGCTTCGAGGCCTGCCGCCGCCGTGGAGCCGGGCATGGCTGAGCTGCGCAGCCTCGTCCTCGTGCTGGGCGACCAGTTGGACCTGCAGGCCGCGGCCTTCGATGACTTCGACCCTGCTACCGACGCGGCCTGGATGGCCGAGGTGGCGGAGGAGTCCAGGCATGTCTGGTCGTCCAAGCCGCGCACGGCGGTGTTCCTGGCGGCCATGCGTCATTTCGCGTCGGCGCTGCAGGCGGCCGGCCGCCCGCTGCACTACCGCCGGCTGGACGACCCGGCCAACGCCGGCTCGCTGGCCGCGCAATTGCGTGCCGACCTGCAGCGCCTGCGGCCCGCGCGGCTGGTGATGACGGCGCCGGGCGACTGGCGGGTGCTGCAGGCGCTCAAGGACGTGGCTGAGGAGTCCGGCCTGCCGCTGGACGTCCGCGAGGACCGGCATTTCTTCGTCACGGTACGCGAGTTCGCGGCGCATGCGCGCGGCCGCAAGTCGCTGCGCATGGAGTTCTTCTACCGCGAGCAGCGCCAGCGCCACCAGGTGCTGATGCGCGACGGCCAGCCCGAGGGCGGCCAGTGGAACTTCGACGCCGACAACCGCGAGTCCTTCGGCGCCGCCGGCCCCGGGCTAGTGCCGCCGAGGCTGGGCTTCGAGCCCGATGCCGTCACGGGCGAGGTCATCGCCCTCGTCAATGCCCGCTTCGCCAGCCATCCGGGCCGACTGCAGGGCTTTGCCTGGCCGGTCACGCGCGAGCAGGCGCTGCAGGCCCTGCAGGACTTCGTTGGCCATCGGCTGCCCTTGTTCGGCCGCTACCAGGATGCGATGTGGCCCGGCGAGCCGTGGCTCTACCACTCCCACATCGCCGCGGCTCTCAACCTCAAGCTGCTGACCCCGCGCGAGGTGGTGGCGGCCGCCGAGGCGGCCTTCCACGCCGGCGACGCGCCGCTGGCCAGCGTGGAAGGCTTCATCCGCCAGATCCTGGGCTGGCGCGAATACGTGCGCGGCATCTACTGGACGCGCATGCCGCGCTATGCCGAACTGAACGCGCTGGAGGCCCACGAACCGCTGCCGGCGTGGTACTGGACCGGGGCCACCGACATGGCTTGCCTGCGCGATGCGCTGACCCAGACGCTGGACCACGGCTATGCCCACCACATCCAGCGCCTGATGGTCACCGGCCTGTATGCGCTGATGCTGGGCGTGCAGCCGCAGCAGGTGCATGCCTGGTATCTCGCGGTGTACGTGGACGCGGTGGAATGGGTGGAGCTGCCCAACACGCTGGGCATGAGCCAGTACGCCGACGGCGGCCTGATGGCCAGCAAGCCCTATGTGGCCACGGGCAAGTACATCCAGCGCATGAGCCCCTACTGCAAGGGTTGCCGTTACGACCCGGCGCAGCGCGTGGGCGAGCGGGCCTGCCCGTTCACCACGCTGTACTGGGACTTCCTGATGCGGCACGAGGCCTGGCTGGCCGGCAACCCGCGCATGGTGCTGCAGGTCAAGAACGTGGCGCGGCTGACGGAGGCCGAGCGCGACGCGATCGCCGAACGGGCCGCCGCCATCCGGCGCGGCGAAGTGGGCGCGGCGTGAGCGAGCGCTGTTCCGCTGGCCGCGTCGCCTGGGCGCTACAGCGTCGTGCTGCGCTTCCTCGCCATCGGCGGGTTCTTCGCGAAGTACTTCGCGATGCCGGCCGCCAGCGCGTCCACCAGTTCGTCTTGGTAGTCCGGGTCGCGCAGCTTCTTCTCTTCGTCGGGGTTGGAGATGAAGGCCGTCTCGACCAGGATGCTGGGGATGTCCGGCGCCTTCAGCACGGCAAAGCCGGCCTGCTCCACGCGCGGCTTGTGCAGCCGGCCGACCTTGCCGATCTGGCCCAGCACTTCCTTGCCCAGCTTCAGGCTGTCCTTGATCTGCGCGGTGGTGCTCATGTCCAGCAGCGCGCGCAGCACATTGGCGTCCTTGGTGGCGGCGCCGACGTTGACGCCGCCCACCATGTCGGCGGCGTTCTCCTTGTTGGCCATCCAGCGCGCGGCCGCGCTGGTGGCGGCGCCGTCGCTGAGCGCGAACACCGAGGCGCCGCGCGCCTGCTTGTTGATGAAGGCGTCGGCATGGATGGACACGAACAGGTCGGCCTGCACGCGCCGGGCTTTGCGAACGCGGTCCTGCAGCGGCACGAAGAAGTCCTTGTCGCGCGTCATCAGCACGCGGATGTTGGGGTTGGTCTGGAGCCGGTCGCGCAGCTTCAGGCCCACGGCCAGCACGACATCCTTCTCCTTCAGCCCCGTGGGGCCCACGGCGCCGGGGTCCTCGCCGCCATGACCGGGGTCCAGCGCGATGACGATGAGGCGGTCCATCGCGGCGGCGACCGCCGGCGTCTTGGGCTCGGGGGCGGGCTTGGACGCCGCAGCGACCGGTGGCGTGGCGGGCGGTGGTGGCGCGACCGGTTGGGGAGGGCGCTCGATCTTCTGGATCAGGTCTTCCAGCGAATCGTTGATCGCACTGGCCGCGGCCTCCGCGCGGCGCGCCGCGGCGGGCGGTGTGTTGTGCTCCTTGGCCAGCGCCACCAGCGGGTCGGCCTCCATGCGCGGATGCAAGTCCAGCACCAGCCGGTGCTTGTAGGCGGCCACCGGTGCCAGCGTGAACACCTGCGGCGCGGCGGCCTGCTTCAGGTCCAGCACGATGCGCACGACGGTGGGCGTGTTCTGGCCCACGCGCACGCCGGCGATGTAGGGGTCGTCGGCCTTCACCTTGCCGATCAGCTCGCGCAGGCCCGGGCTCAGGCTCAAGCCGTCCACGTCGATGACCAGCCGGTGCGGCGAATCGACGAGGAAGTGCTTGGCCGCCAGCGGCTTGTCGGACTCGATGGTCACGCGCGTGTAGTCGGCCGCCGGCCAGACGCGCACGGCGACGATGCTGGCCTGGCCGCCGGCCGCCAGCGTCAGCGGCGCCTGCAGCAGCAGCGCGAGGAAGCCGAGGGAGTCGCGGCGCTTCATTGCAGCGCCTCCACCAACTTGGCGGTGCCGATGACACGAACGCGGCGGCTGTCGTCGGGCATCAGCTCGATGAACAGCTGCAGGTCGGCTGGCGGCAGCTGGCCGGCGGCCTTCTCGGGCCACTCGCACAGCTTCAGGCCGGGCGCGGCGAACACGTCGCGAAAGCCGGCGTCCTCCCACTCGCGCGGGTCGCCGAAGCGGTAGAAGTCGAAGTGGCTGGCGGTGCCGCCGGCCGGGAGTTCATAGCTCTCCATGACGGCGTAGCTGGGGCTCTTGATGCGGCCTTGGACGCCCAGCGCGCGCAGCAGCAGGCGCGTGAACGTCGTCTTGCCGGCGCCTAGCGGCCCGTGCAACTCGATGAGTGCGTTGGGAGAGGGGAGCATCGCCGCCGCGAGACGTCCGGCGGTGGCCTGGGCCGCGACCTCGTCGGGCCACAGCAGATGCGTTTCTAAAATCGGTGCCAAATGCAAGAGGTCCCGTCCACTGTCGATGCCACCGCGCTGCTGGAGCGTTTGCGGGGCTGGGCTCGTGAGCTGGGATTCTCACAGATCGCGGTGGCCGATGTGGACCTCAGCAGCGCCGAACCCGGCCTGCAGGCCTGGCTGGATGCCGGCCACCACGGCCGCATGCACTACATGGCCTCGCACGGCCTGAAGCGCGCGCGGCCGGCGGAGCTGGTGCCGGGCACGCTGCGCGTCATCACGGCGCGCATGGACTATCTGCCGCAGGCCTCAGAGCCCGGCTGGCAAGCCGTCGAATGGGCCGGCCTGGAGACACCGGCACAGGCGCAGATCTCCATCTACGCCCGCGGCCGCGACTATCACAAGGTGCTGCGCAACCGGCTGCAGAAACTGGCCGAGAAGCTGCAGGCCGACGTGGGCCCGCTGGGCTTTCGCGTGTTCACCGACTCGGCGCCGGTGCTGGAGGTGGAGCTGGCCGCGCGCTCGGGCCTGGGCTGGCGCGGCAAGCACACGTTGACGCTGCACCGCGAGGCCGGGTCGATGTTCTTCCTCGGCGAGATCTTCATCGACCTCGCGCTGCCGACCACCGAGCCGGTCACGGGCCATTGCGGCGAGTGCCGGGCCTGCATCGACATCTGCCCCACGGCGGCCATCACCGAGCCCTACCGCGTCGATGCGCGGCGCTGCGTCTCCTACCTGACCATCGAGCACGACGGCGCTATTCCCGAAGAGCTGCGCCCGCTGCTGGGCAACCGCATCTATGGCTGCGACGACTGCCAGCTGGCCTGCCCGTGGAACAAGTTCGCCAAGCCGGCCGTGCTGGCCGACTTCGACGTGCGCCCGGGCATGGCGGGCGCGCCTATTGCCCAGTTGCTGGGATGGGACGAGGACGAGTTCTTGCGCCGCACCGAAGGCTCGGCGATACGCCGCATCGGCTTCGCGCGCTGGCGGCGCAACCTGGCCGTGGCGGCCGGCAATGCGCTGCGCCGGCGCGACGACGCGGGCCTGCGGGCCGCTCTGCAGCGGGCCGGGCAGGGCGCCGATGCGCTGGTGGCCGAGCACATCGAATGGGCCTTGTCCGCGCCGCCCGCGGCTGGCGCGTTATCGTCCGACCGTTCCGTTCCGGAGTTTTGAATGACGTTGTTTCGCCGCCGTGATGTCCTGACCCTGGCCGCCGCCGCCGTGGCACTGCCGGCCCAGGCGCTGCGCTACGAAGGCCAGGATTTCGCGGACACCGTGCAGCTGGGCGGCACCACGCTGCAGCTCAACGGCGTCGGCGCCAAGGTGTTCGTGCTGAAGTATTCGGCCTATCTGGCCGCGCTCTACCTGCCGCAGAAGGCCAGCACGCCGGAAGCGATCTACGCGCAAACAGGCCCCAAGCGGGTGGAGCTGCGCATCGTCATCCCGATGGTGAAGGACGTGTCCACGCAGGAGTTCGTCAAGGCCATCGACAAGGGCGTGCGCCGCAACAGCAGCGAGGCCGAACTGGCCGCGGTGACCGAGCGCGTGCGGCAGTTCAACGCAACCATCGCCGAGGTGGGCCGCGTGAAGAAGGGCGACACGCTGGTCATCGACTACCTGCCCGCGCAGGGCGGCACCGTGCTCACGGTCAACGGCAAGGTGCGCGGCCAGCCCATCGAGGGGCAGGATTTCTACACGGCCTTCCTCAAGGTTTTTCTCGGCGCGAAGAACAGCGATGAACGGCTGCGCGCCAGCATGCTGGGCCAGCCGGGCTAGCATCCACCCACCATCACAAGGAGACTGTCCTCATGCAACGTCGCACCGTCCTCCAGGCCGCCGCACTGGCCGGCGTCAGCCCGCTGGCCTTCGCGCAGGCCTATCCGAACAAGCCCGTGCGTCTCATCGTGCCGTTCGCGCCGGGGGGCACGACGGACATCATTGCCCGCATCGTGTCCGAGCGCATGAACGCGATCCTGGGCCAGACCATGGTGGTCGAGAACAAGGCCGGCGGTGGCGGCACGGTGGGCGCGACCGAGATCGCGCGCGCCGCGGCCGACGGCTACACGCTGGGCGTCGCCACGGTGTCCACCACGGCGGCCAACCCGGCCATCAACAAGAAGATCGCCTACAACCCGCTCACCGACTTCACCCCGGTCATCAACATCGCGGCGACGCCCAACGTCATCGCGGTGCACCCGAGCTTCCCGGCCAAGGACTACAAGAGCTTTGTCGCCGAGCTGAAGAAGAACCCCGGCAAGCACAGCTACGCCAGTTCCGGCACCGGCGGCATTGGCCACCTGCAGATGGAGCTGTACAAGACGCTGGCCGGCGTGTTCGTGCTGCACATCCCTTACCGCGGCGCCGGTCCGGCGCTGAACGACACCGTGGCCGGCCAAGTGCCGGTGATCTTCGACAACCTGCCGTCGGCGCTGCCCTTCATCAAGGACGGCCGCCTGGTGCCCATCGTCGTCGCGTCGTCGCAGCGCGTGGCCGCGCTGCCCAATGTGCCGACGTTCAAGGAAGTGGGGCTGGAGCCGGTCAACCGCATGGCCTACTACGGCATCCATGCGCCCAAGGCTTTGCCGCGCGACATCGTCGACAAGATCAACGCCGCGGTGCGCAAGGCGCTGGAGAACCCCGACGTGAAGAAGCGCATCGAGGACACCGGCTCGCTGATCGTGGCCAACACGCCCGAGCAGTTCGCGGCGCAGATCGCGGCGGAATTCGAGGTTTACAAGAAGGTCGTGGCGCAGCAGAAGTTGTCGCTTGATTGACCCAGGCATCGAGTCCTTCATCGAGGCGCTCTGGCTGGAAGACGGCCTGAGCGCCAACACGCAGGCGGCCTACCGGCGTGATCTCGCCGCGCTGGCCGCCTGGCTGAAGCCCACGCCGCTGGATGCCTGCAGCGAGGCACAGCTGTTCGGCTACGCCGTGGCCAAGCCTGCCGGCAAGTCCACCAGCGCGAACCGGCGGCTGTCGGTGTTCAAGCGCTACTTCCGCTGGGCGCTGCGCGAGGGGCGCATCCAGGCCGATCCCACACTGAAGCTGACCGCGGCCAAGCAGCCGCTGCGCGTGCCCAAGCTGCTCAGCGAGGCGCAGGTGTCGGCGCTGCTGGATGCGCCCGACGTGAACACTGCCTTGGGCCTGCGCGACCGCGCGATGCTGGAGCTGATGTACGCCAGCGGCCTGCGCGTGTCGGAGCTGGTCACGCTGAAGAGCGCCCACGTCGCGTTCAAGGATGCCGTGCTGCACATCACCGGCAAGGGCAGCAAGGGCCGGCTGGTGCCGTTCGGCGAGCATGCGCGCGACTGGATGGCGCGCTATCTGCGCGACGCGCGCGCCGAGATCCTGGCCGGGCAGAGCAGCGACGACCTGTTCGTCACGGCGCGCGGCGCCGGCATGACGCGGCAGATGTTCTGGACGCTGATCAAGCGGCACGCGCTGGCGGCCGGCATCACGGCGCCGCTGTCGCCGCACACGCTGCGTCATGCGTTCGCGACGCACCTGCTCAACCATGGCGCGGACCTGCGCGCCGTGCAGCTGCTGCTGGGGCATGCCGACCTGTCGACGACGCAGATCTACACCCATGTCGCGCGCGAGCGGCTGAAGGCGCTGCACGCGCAGCACCACCCGCGCGGCTGATCAGAACTGGTAGCGGGCCGTCAGCGTGGCGCCGCGTGGCTTGCCGCAGGTGTAGCCGCTCCAGCTGCTGCTGTAGTACTTCTTGTCGAACAGGTCGTCGATGTTGGGCTGCACGAAGGACTGCTTGCTGAGGTCGTACTTCGCCATCAGGCTGGCCACGGCGTAGGCAGGCTGGCCCACGCGTTCGCTGAGCTGGGTGACGGGGTTGTGGCGGTGGACATCTGCGCGCTTTCCCAGTCCACGCCGGCGCCGATGCTGAGGCCTTGCAGGCGGCCGTCGAAGGCGACCTTGCCAAACAGCTTGAGCAGCTTGCGCGCGGTCCGTGGCCTTGAACGACACGCCCGGCGTGCTCTGCAGCGCGTCGGAGATGCTGCTCATCGCCTGGTCCTTCAGGCGCTCCTGCGTGATGACGGTCAGTGACTGCGGCGTCTCGCGGGGCGAGAGAGTCAGCCCCGTCGCGGACGGTGTCGCGTCCACGGTGTACGACTTGTCGTCCAGGCGGTTGGCCACGACGCGGACGGTGGGCAGCACGGGCGCGTCCGTCTTGGCGTCGGCGGGTGCCTGGGGCAGCGCTCCCGGCCCCGCCAGTGCGGATGCGGGTGTTCTCGGACTTTGTTGTTAATGCGAATCACTATCAAATGTGGATTGAGCCTGCCTGTCATTGACGAAGGGGACGCAGGACAGGTCGGCGACGGGTTGCCGCACCGATGTGGCGCGCGATGGGCCGGCGTGAGGCACTGCCGCACCAGCGCACAGCCGTCCCGTTTGTCGCAGCAGGGCTTCCTTCGTTTCGTTGGTTTCAACCTGTCGGCGGGCCACAACAGCGACCTCCGCGGTGGGCCAGGGCGCGAGCAAACTCCGCCGCCATCAACAACTTCACGGAGTTTCTTCATGCACGCTACCCGCCTGCTGCCCACCGCACTTGCCGTCCTCAGCCTCTGCGGTACCACCGCGGCACTCGCCCAGGAGGCCAGCAGCCTCGAACGCGTGACGGTGGTGGGCTCGCGCAAGTCGCTGCCGGCGGCGTCCAGCACCGACACGCTGGTGCCCGTGGACATCTATTCGATGAGCAAAGTCACGGAAGGCGGTGGTCAATTCGACCTGGCGCAGACGCTTCAATACCTGTCCCCGTCGTTCAACTCCACGCGCCAGACCGGCGCGGACGGCGCCGACCTGATCGACTCCGCCGCGCTGCGCGGCCTGGGCTCGGACCAGACGCTGGTGCTGGTGAACGGCAAGCGTCGCCACACGGTGGCGCTGGTGAACCTGTTCGGCGCGCGCAACCGTGGCTCCACGGGCACGGACATGAACTCGCTGCCGCTGCTGGCCATCGACAACGTGCAGGTGCTGCGCGACGGCGCCGCGGCGCAGTACGGCTCGGACGCCATCGCCGGCGTCATCAATGTGCAGCTGAAGAAGAAGGCCGGTTGCGAAGCGGTGGCCGGCTACGGCCAGTACTCGGCCGGCGACGGCAAGAACTACCTGGCCTCGGCCTATTGCGGCGTGAAGCTGGCCGGCGGCTCGCTGGGCATCACCGGCGAATGGCAGGACCGCGGCCGCTCCAACCGCAACAACCCCGATGACGAGAACATCGGCCCCCGCACCATCGGCGACACGGCGGTCAAGAACAAGACCGTCTACCTGAATGGCGAGTTCCCGCTGGCCGGCGACAACAAGGTCTACCTGACGGCCGGCGCGCAGGACCGCGACGCGTCCTCCGGCGCCTGGTCGCGCGCGGGCCTGGGCTCCGACGACATCCCCAGCCGCAACTCGGCCGCGATGTACCCCAACGGCTTCGTGCCCTACATCAACGGCGACATCCAGGACCGCTACGTCAGCGTCGGCTGGAAGTCCTCTTTCGCGGACTGGGACACCGACCTGTCGCAGACCTATGGCTCCAACAAGATGCGCTACAACATCAGCAACACGCTGAACGCATCCATCGCCAACAAGGATCTGCTGGTCGGCGGCAAGGGCATCAGCGCGAGCAGCTTCGATGCCGGCGGCTTCGGCTTCAGCCAGGCGACGACCAACTTCGACGTCAGCCGCTTCTTCCCCGACCTGCTCGGGGGCAGCAACATCGCCTTCGGCGCCGAGTACCGCAAGGAGAAGTACGACATCGTGGCCGGTGAGCCGGGCTCCTACATCGATGCCGACGGCCTGGGCCAGGGTGGCAACGCCGGCAGCCAGGGCTTCCCGGGCTTCCAGCCGGCCGACGCGACCAACCGCAGCCGCACCAGCAAGGCCGTCTACGCGGACTGGGAAGCCACGCTGACACCGGCGCTGACGCTGAGCGCGGCCGTGCGCGGCGAGCACTACAGCGACTTCGGCTCCACCACCACGGCCAAGCTGGCCGGCAGCTACAAGCTCACCCAAGAACTGCTGCTGCGCGGCGCCGCCAGCACGGGCTTCCGCGCGCCCAGCCTGCAGCAGCTGTACTTCTCGTCGACCTTCACCGACTTCATCAACCAGAAGCCGCTGGACGTGGTGCTGGCGCCCAATGGCAGCGCCATCACCAAGGCCGCGGGCGTGCCGGCGCTGAAGCAGGAGAAGTCCAAGAACATGACCGTGGGCTTCACCTTCAAGCCCAGCGCCGATTCGGCCGTCACGGCCGACCTGTACCAGATCAACATCAGCGACCGTATCGTGCTGTCGGGCCGCTTCGACGACAGCAACTACCCGGCGCTGGGCACCATCCTGCAAGGCCTGGGCGTGGGCCAAGCGCAGTTCTTCGTGAACTCGGTGGACACGCGCACGCGCGGCCTGGACGTGACCGCATCCAACCGCACGAAGCTGGGCGAGGGTCAACTCAGCACCTTCCTGGCGTTCAACATGAGCCGCACCAAGGTGACCAACGTCCATGCGCCGGCCCTGCTGCAAGGCTACGAAGACGTGCTGCTGTCCACGCGTGAGCGCCTGTTCATCGAGGAGGGCGGCCCGCGCAGCAAGGCCACGCTGGGCTTTGAATACGCCCGCGGCGCCTGGACGGGCGAAGTCAAGTTCATCTACTTCGACAAGCAGACGCAGGGCGGCTTCTCGGACGGCGTCTACCTGTCGTACAAGCCCAAGGCCTCGATGGACCTGGGCCTGAGCTGGCAGGCCACGCCGGCGCTGAAGCTCAGCGTGGGCGGCAACAACGTGTTCAACGTGAAGCCCACCCGCCAGGATCCGTATGAGACCGACAACGGCTTCTATTACGACAGCGTGCAGTTCGGCCTGAATGGCGCGTCCTACTTCGCGCGGGCGCACTACCGCTTCTAAGAACCACGCGGACAATCAGGGCGGATGGACCACAGCTTCCTTTCCGCCCTGATCCTGCTGCTGCTGGTGCTGGACCCGCTCGGCAGTCTGCCCGTCTTCATCCCCATCATGCGCGCCGTGCCGCCTGAGCGGCGCACGCGCGTGGCGATGCGCGAAGTGGGTATCGCGTTCTGCGTGCTGTTCGCCTTCATGTTCCTGGGCGAGGGCTTCCTGCGGGTCATGCACCTGTCGGAGCGCTCGCTGGAAGTGGCAGGCGGCGTCATCCTGATGATCATCGCGATCCGCATGATCTTCGGCAGCTCGGCCGAGTCGGCCTACGGGCTGGAGCCGGGCAAGGAGCCGCTGATCTTCCCGCTGGCCGTGCCGCTGCTGGCGGGGCCGTCGGCGATGGCGACGGTGCTGCTGCTGGCGTCACGCCAGCCGGATCGCATCTACGAATGGATAGGCGCGCTCAGCGCGGCGCTGCTGGTGTCCGGCATCGTGCTCGTCCTGGCCGATCGCATCCGCAAGCTGCTGGGCGATTCGGTCGTGTCGGCGCTGGAGAAGCTGATGGGGTTGGTGCTGACGGCCATCGCCGTCGAGATGGTGCTGGCCGGGTTGAAGCGCTACTTCGTCGGCGGGCTCTGAGTCACGGCGTCGTCCTGACCAGCGATCACGGCCGTGGCCCAAGGGGCACGCAGTTGCCAGCCCAATGATTCATACAGTCTGCGCCCCTCGGGGGTGGCCACCAGCACGCCGGCGTGGCGACCGCGCGCATGAGCGCGAGCTTGCAATGCGGCCATGACGGCGCGGCCCAGGCCCAGCCGCTGGTGGGCGGGCTCCGTGATGATGCGGTCGTAGGTGGCCCAGCGCTCGCCCAGCGCCACATGGCCCGCGGAGGCGGAAGCGCCGTCCGGTGCCAGCACCTGCGCGCTGACGAGATCGCCTTCGCCGGTCAACGCCAGCACATAGCCCGGCGGCAGGGGCCTTGAAGTGGGTAAGGGCTGGTCGCCGCAGCTCATCAGGAAGCCGTCGGCTTCCATCTGCCAGTGCGCCGGCAGCAGCGCGCGCAGCGCGTCGGCCGTGGCGCAGGCCTTCAGGAAGACCCAGGGCTCGGTGATGCTGCGGCCCAGTTGGGCCAGTGTGGGTGACGGCCCATCGAAAACATAGCGCCGCGCATGTCGCGGCTGCTGGACTTCGACGCGGTAGCCGTCGGCGTGTGCAATGGGGGCCGGCACTTGCCGGCTGATGGACCAGCCGTGGAGCCAGGCCAGCACCAGGCCGGCCAGCTCGTCATCGGCCGTCGGCATCACTTGTTCTTCTTGGCTTCCTTGCCCTTGGGAATCACCGAGGTCATCGGCGCGACGGGGCGGTCAGAGCCGGCCGACTTGCCCGGTGCGGCGTCCTTCTTGGGCTTCTTCGCCATCTTGTTGCTGCGCTGTTCGGTGTTGGCCATGAGTCCTCCGTGTGAAGAGAGATAAAAAAGAAGGCCGCACTATGCCTCAGCGTCGTAGCGCGCCTTGGCAGGACTTTCCGCCCATTGCGCAGCGGTGATGTCGTAGCGGGCGCAGTCCATGTCGTACCAGCGGCCGATGCCGGTGTAGCTCATGCCCAGCCGCTCCATGACGGTGGACGAGGCGGTGTTCTCCGGCTGGCAGACGGCGCAGACCCGCTCGGGCTTCAGCGTCGCGAAGGCCCAGCCCACCATGTGGCGGGCGGCCTCGCTGGCATAGCCCTGGCCCCAGGAATCCTGGCGCAGCCGCCAGCCGGTCTCCAGCGGCTCGGCCGGGTCGCGGTTCAGGTGCTGGATGCAGCCGCAGCCGATCAACTGGCCGTTGTCCTGGCGGATGAAGCCCCACCACGAGTAGCCGAACTCGGCCCAGCGCGCCTTCACGCGGTCGATCATCAGCTGCGTGTCCTCAGGTGTGTCGGGCCGGCCGGTGATGTGGCGCATCACCACCGGGTCGCGGTTCAGCTCGTGCAGGCCGGCGAAGTGACGGTCGTCCAGCGGCTCCAGCCGCAGTCGGGGCGTGATCAAGGTGGTCATGGTTGGATTCTGAAACCAGCTGTTCCCACGATTCGAAAGTCACTTTCCGGATCGTGAAATGGATGCTTGTTGCGCCGCCGCAAGATTTCTCATTATGGTGAATTGCGTTTTGTGATTTGAAAAATATATTTCAAGTTATTGTTTTTAAAAGATAAAGTTTTTTGTCTTGTAGAAGACTTGGGGGTGCACAAGGGTCGGCTCGAGGACTAGTCTTACGCCATCGGTTTTCGATGTTTGCAAGGAGCTTCCATGACCCGCCTGACCCGTGAACAACAGATCGCAGCCCTGGAAAAAGACTGGGCCGAGAACCCGCGCTGGAAAGGCATCAAGCGCGGCTACAGCGCCGCCGACGTCGTGCGCCTGCGCGGCTCCGTCGACATCGAGCACACGCTGGCCAAGCGCGGTGCCGAGAAGCTGTGGAACCTGGTCAACACCGAGCCCTTCATCAACGCGCTGGGCGCGCT
The DNA here is from genome assembly GCF_031458115.1 of Roseateles asaccharophilus. Lineage (GTDB taxonomy): Bacteria > Pseudomonadota > Gammaproteobacteria > Burkholderiales > Burkholderiaceae_C > Pelomonas > Pelomonas asaccharophilus_A. The sequence goes on from NZ_JAVDXV010000002.1 coordinate 526,262, forward strand.
GACCGGCAACCAGGCCATGCAGCAGGTCAAGGCCGGCCTGAAGGCCATCTACCTGTCGGGCTGGCAGGTCGCCGGCGACGCCAACAGCAACGGCGAGATGTACCCCGACCAGTCGCTGTACTCGGTGGACTCGGTGCCCAAGGTCGTCAAGAAGATCAACGCGACTTTCAAGCGCGCCGACGAGATCCAGTGGAGCGAAGGCAAGGACGACATCGACTTCTTCGCCCCCATCGTGGCCGACGCCGAAGCCGGCTTCGGCGGCGTGCTGAACGCCTTCGAGCTGATGAAGGCCATGATCGAGGCCGGCGCCTCGGGCGTGCACTTCGAAGACCAGCTGGCCAGCGCCAAGAAGTGCGGCCACATGGGCGGCAAGGTGCTGGTGCCGACGCGTGAAGCCGTGGCCAAGCTGGTTGCGGCCCGCCTGGCGGCCGACACCATGGGTGTGCCCACCGTGCTGGTGGCCCGTACCGACGCCGAAGCCGGCGACCTCGTCACCGCCGACATCGACGACAACGACAAGCCCTTCTGCACCGGCGAGCGCACCGTCGAAGGCTTCTACCGCACGAAGAACGGCCTGGAGCAGGCCATCAGCCGCGGCCTGGCCTACGCGCCGTACGCGGACCTGATCTGGTGCGAGACCGGCAAGCCCGACCTGGCCTTCGCCAAGGCCTTCGCCGACGCCATCCACGCGAAGTTCCCCGGCAAGCTGCTGGCCTACAACTGCTCGCCCAGTTTCAACTGGAAGAAGAACCTGGACGACGCCACCATCGCCAAGTTCCAGCGCGAGCTGGGTGCGATGGGCTACAAGTTCCAGTTCATCACGCTGGCCGGCTTCCACAGCCTGAACTACTCGATGTTCAACCTGGCGCACGGCTATGCCCGCAACCAGATGAGCGCGTTCGTCGAGCTGCAGGAAGCCGAGTTCGCGGCCGCCGAGAAGGGCTTCACCGCTGTCAAGCACCAGCGTGAAGTCGGCACCGGCTACTTCGATGCGGTTACCACCACCATCGAAGCTCAGGCCTCTACCGCGGCCTTGAAGGGTTCCACCGAGGACGAACAGTTCTTCGATGCGAAGCACGGCTGATCAGATCCAGTCAGACGTCAACTCCTGACTTTTACGGCCCGCCTACCCGGCGGGCCTTTTTTCTTGTCATGCTTGCGCCATTCCGGCCTCACGGATTGACGCCATGAACCCGACGACGACACCTTCAACGTTCAGCTTCGGTGCCTGGTGGGCGCGGCGGCGGGACGAGCGCCAGCGGCTCGCTTCAGGCAAGCGCTGCCCACCGGCCACCGTTGCGGTGGAGCAGATCCCGGCCGGCATCCGCGCGGCCTGGGCTCAGCAGGCGCCTGCGGAGTTCCCCGGCCTGGCCGTTGATGAGCGCGGCTGGCGGCATGGCGCGCTGGGCCTGGCGCAATTCTTCGAAGCCTGCCGGCTGCAGCACGGGCAGGGGCCTTGCGCGCTGCCCAGCAAGGCGGCGGATTCGGTCTGGCATGTGTGGCTGCAGGTGGATGCGGCCGGCCTGGCGGCCTGGCAGCAGCGTTTCTTCGGCCGCGAGGTGCCGCATCGCGAGGCCGCCGAGCTGGGCGCGCCGCTGGAGGATTGCCTGGCCCGCACCTGGGTGGGCGCCTGCCGCAGTGAAGGCCTGAGCCCGCTGGGCCCGCGGTTGCCGCTCGTGTTCGCCGTCGACGGCCTGCTGGGCCTGCCCACGGGCTGGGCCTACCAGCATCGTGGCGGGGTGCTCAGCCATCAGCAGATTGACGGGTTCGGCTCGCCCGGCGGCAGCGCCTATGTGCATGCCGGCATGGCGGCCGGCGGCCTGCTGGCGCTGGGTCTGGTCAGTGACGAGGAGTTGGCCGCGCTGCGCCGCGCACAGGGTGATGGCGCCACGGGCAGCGGCTTTGTCGCAGATGGCAGCAGCTGCGACAGCGGCAGCGCCAGCTGCGACGGTGGCGGCTCGGGCTGCGGCGGCAGCGGCTGCGGTGGTGGGGGAGGGAGTTAGCGGCCCGACACCTGGAAGGCGCCGACCGCGCCGGTCAGCGTCACGGCCTGCTCGCGCAGGCTCTCGGCCGCCGCGGTGGACTGCTCAACCAGCGCCGCGTTCTGCTGCGTGACCTGGTCCAGCTGCGTGATCGCGATGTTGACCTGCGCGATGCCGTCGGACTGCTCGGCCGTCGCGGTCGTGATCTCGCCCATGATGTCCTTCACGCGCTGCACGGCGCCGACCAGCTCGTCCATGGTCTTGCCCGCCTCGGCCACCAGCTTGGAGCCGGCTTCCACACGCTCCACACTGCTGCCGATCAGGCTCTTGATCTCCTTGGCGGCATCGGCCGAGCGGCCCGCCAGCGAGCGCACCTCGCCGGCCACGACCGCGAAGCCTCGGCCTTGCTCACCGGCGCGCGCGGCCTCGACCGCGGCATTCAGCGCCAGGATGTTGGTCTGGAAGGCGATGCCATCGATGACGCTGATGATGTCGGCGATCTTGCGCGAGCTGGCATTGATCTCGTCCATCGTGTTCACGACCTGGCCCACCACCTCGCCGCCGCGCTGCGCGACGCTGGCGGCCGACACCGCCAGCTGATTGGCCTGGCCGGCCGATGCCGCCGACTGCTGCACGGTGCCGGTCAGCTGCTCCATGGCGCTGGCCGTCTCTTCCAGGCTGGACGCGGCCTTCTCGGTGCGCGCGCTCAGATCCTGGTTGCCGCTGGCGATCTCGGCCGCGGCAGTGTTGATGGATTCGGCCGAATCGCGGATGCCGCCGATGGTCTTGCCCAGCGTCTCGCGCATGCGGCGCAGCGTCATCTGCAGCTGGCCGATCTCGTCGGAGCGGGCGGCCATGCCCGAGCCCGAGCGGGTCAGGTTGCCGCTGGCCACGCGTTCGGCCAGGTCGTTGGCGGCCGCCAGCGGCACGGTGATGCTCAGCGTGATGCGCCAGGCGGCCAGGATGCCCAGGCCCAGGATCAGCAGGCCCAGCGCGATCAGCAGCGTGCGGCTGCGGCTGGCGGTCGAGTCGATCTGCGCGGCGGTCTCGTCGATGCTCTTGCGCTGGTGATCCAGGAAGTTCTGCATGCGCTCCAGGTAGGCCTTGGAGCCCGGCACGAAGACTTCGGTCAGCAGCTTGTCGGCGCCTTCGGCGTCGCCGTCCTTCTTCAGCTGAGTGATGCGGTCGCGCGACGCGAGGTAGACCTTGCGCGCTTCACCGACGGCATCGAACAGCTTCTGCTCCTCGGGCGAGCGGATCAGGCCCTTGAGCTTCTCCTGCATCTCGCCGGAGGACTTGGTGGATTGGGCGGCCTCTTCCTTGAAAAGCTCCACCAGCGACGCATCGGAACTCTTGGCGATCGCCATCGTGCGGCGCACGCCGCTGTTGATGTTGCGGCTCCAGTCGCCGATCAGGCGCTCCTTGGTCAGCGGCTCGGCCATCATCTGCCGCGTGGCCTCGGCTGTGCTCGACAACCGCCATGAAGCCAGCGCAATGACCAGCGCCGCCAAAACCAGCACCAGGCCGAAGCCGGCGGCCAGTCGTTTCCCAATCGACAGATTCATTCTTCGTCTCCTCGCGTCATCGCAGCGCCCTTTTGGGGGACCGACGATGCTAGCCCGCAGACCGGCCCGCTCGCATGGAGGAGACAGGCCTCGTCAGCGCGAAGCGGCCAGGAGTGCCAAATAGTCCTCAGCGCTGGCGATGCGCGGGTTGGTCTTGTGGCAGTGGTCCAGCAGCGCGTGCTCCACGATGCGCGCGTCCAGCTCCGGCCCCGCGCCCATCGCGGCCAGCCCGGTGGGCAGGCCCAGCCGGGCGTTCATCGCGGTGATGGCGTCGGCCACCGCGTTGGCGTCGTTGCCGGCCAGGCCCATCGCGTGCGCCAGTCGCGCCATGCGCTGCTCGCGCTTGACGCTGTCCGCCTCGGCGTTGAAGCGGATGACGGCCGGCAGGAACACCGCGTTCAGCGTGCCGTGGTGCAGGCGCGGGTTGATGCCGCCCAGGCTGTGGCTCAGCGAATGCACGGCGCCCAGGCCCTTCTGGAAGGCCATCGCGCCGTGCACGCTGGCGCACATCATGTCCAGCCGGGCCTCGCGGTCCTGGCCGTGGCGCGTGGCGCGCTCGATGCTCTGCCAGCCGCGGCGCAGGCCCTCCAGCGCGATGCCATCGGCCGGCGGGTTGAAGGCCGGTGCGAGGAAGGTCTCGATGCAGTGCGCGATCGCGTCCATGCCGGTGGCGGCGGTCAGGTGCGGCGGCAGCGCCAGCGTCAGCTCGGGGTCGCAGATGGCGGCCTTGGGCAGCAGCTCCCAGTTGTGGAAGCCCAGCTTGCGGCCGTCGTCGACGATGAGGATGGCGCCGCGCGCGACCTCGCTGCCGGTGCCGGCCGTCGTCGGCACCGCGATGACCGGCAGTACCTTGGACGTGATGTTGACCGCGCCGCCCTCGATGGTGGCCCAGCGCTTCAGCGGCCCCTCGTGCGTGGCGGCGATGGCCACGCCCTTGGCCAGGTCGATGCTGGAGCCGCCGCCGATGGCGATGAGGCCGTCGCAGCCTTCGGCTTGCAGCTGCTCCACGGCCAGCCGCACGGCGGCCTCGGTGGGGTTGGGCGGCGTGCGGTCGAACACGGCGGGCGGCGTCGCGAAGGCCGCCAGCGCCTTGTCCAGCACGCCGGCCGCACGTACGCCGGCGTCGGTGACGACCAGCGGCCTGCGCATGCCGGCGCGCTCGCACTCGGCGGGCAGCAGGCGGCTGGCGCCGAACTCGATCTCGATGCGGGTCAGGTAGAGGATCTGGGCCATGGCATGAATTCCGCAATGTCTTTCCACATCCTAGGCTCGCCTGCCTAGACTTGGCGTCATGCGCGCGACTCGACTCCCCCTGCTGTTGCTGTCCTTCGTCCTCGTGGCCTGCGGCGGGGGAGGGGGCGATGGCGGCAGCACCACGCCACCGCCGGTCGACAACCAGCCGGGACTGACCGACACCACCGTCTATTCCTCCGCGCCGGAGGCGTCGCTGCCGGGCGCCGTCGAGGCGGCGGCGGTCAGCACGCAGACACTGACGGCCGGCGGCCAGACGCTGAGCTACACGGCCACCGCCGGCCACCTGATCGCCCGCGATGCCAACGGTGCCGCCCAGGCCTCGGTGTTCTACGTGGCCTACACGCAGCCCGGTGCTGATGCGGCGACGCGCCCGGTCACGTTCTTCTACAACGGCGGGCCGGGCTCGGCCTCGGTCTGGCTGCAGCTGGGCAGCTTCGGCCCCAAGCGGCTCGTCACCGGCGTGCCCGACACGACGCTGGCGCGCCCGTTCGCGATGGTGGACAACGCCGAGCACCTGCTGGGACACAGCGACCTCGTGTTCGTCAACGCGGTGGGCAGCGGCTACTCGCAGGCCATCGCGCCGTTCATGAACCGCAGCTTCTGGGGCGTGGACAGCGACGCCGCGCTGTTCCGCGACTTCATCCTGCGCTACCTCGCCGCCAACAACCGCGCCGCATCGCCCAAGTACCTGTTTGGCGAGAGCTACGGCGGCCCGCGCACCGCGGTGCTGGCGCGCCGGCTGCAGGACAGCGGCGTGATGCTCGACGGGCTGGTGCTGCTGTCGCCGGCCATGGACTACAACAGCAACTGCGGCATCACCGGCAACCTGGGCTGCGCGGGCTACCTGCCCAGCTATGCGGCGGTGGGGGCCTTCCACGGGCTGACGCGGCCGGTGCCGACCGATCTGAACGCCTGGGCAGCCCAGGCGCGCAGCTACGCCGGCAGCGTCTACGCACCGGCCGTGCAGGCCTGGCTGGCCAACGGCCAGCAGGCGCCCGCGCTGTGGCAGCCGCTGGCCGACCTGACCGGCCTGCCGGCCGCGCAATGGCAGGCCAACCTGAACGTCGGCGCCACGAGCTATCGCCAGCAGCTGATCCCCGGCCAGCTGCTGGGCCGCTACGACGGCCGCATGAAGGCCGCCAATGGCAGCGCGCTGGCCGCCGAGGGCGACCCGTCCAGCACCTGGATTGGCGCCAGCTTTTCGCAGGGCATAGGCACGCATCTGCGCGACCAGCTGGGCTACCGCAACGCCTCGACTTACGTGATGTTGAGCAACGCCATCCAGTTCTGGGACTTCAGCCACGCCGGCCGCGCGCTGCCCGACACGCTGCCCGACCTGGCCGCCGCGCTGGCGCAGAACCCGCGGCTGCGCGTACTGGCCGTCAGCGGCTATCACGACCTGGCCACGCCCTTCCACCAGACCGAGACCGACCTGGCCCGCGTGGACGCCGCGCGCGTGAAGATCCGCAACTACGTCGGCGGCCACATGATGTACCTGGACGACGCCAGCCGCATTGCGCAGCTGGCCGACCTCAAGGCCTTCTACGCGAACACGCTGGCCTTGCGCGCCAACGCCGACCTCGGGCCAGAGCGCCGCGCGCTGGCGACCCGCCCCTTCGTCATGCGCGACCGCGCCGGCACGCCGCAGGCACCCGGCAGCGTGGCGCCCACGCAGGACCAGGCTTTCCAGGCGCCGTTGCGCGACCCGTGGGTGCCGCCCAAGAGGTGAGGGTGCATCCACGTGGCCGAGGAAGTCGCGCAGGGCATGCCAATCTAGGCGCGAAGCGCAGCCGTAGTGCGCTACGGCGAGCATTCGCAACGACGGGTGGCGTGCTCTGCGCGGCTTGAGCGGGCATGGGGATGTGCCTTCACCTCTTGCAAAATCCCGCGGCAATGACGCAATCTTTGTCCCCCCGCATGGCCGAGCTGCTGGCGCGCATCCACCGCGCCAACCGCCCGCCCTTCCACAGCCTGACGCCGCGCGAGGCCCGCATCGCCTACCGCATGGGCGCCGAGATCCTGGACCTGCCGCGCGCGCCGCTGGCCCGCGTGCAAGACCTGCAGGTCGCCGGCCGGCCCGCGCGGCTTTACGCGCCCAGCGACGCCCAGCTGCCCGTGATGCTCTATCTGCACGGCGGTGGCTTCACCATCGGCGACCTGGAGACGCACGACAGCCTGTGCCGCCAGATCAGCCTTCGTAGCGGCGCCGCCGTGCTGGCGCTGGACTACCGGCTCGCGCCCGAGCACCGCTTTCCCGCCGCCGTGGACGATGCCTGGGCCGCGCTGGCGTGGCTGCACGAACAGGCGCACACGCTGGGGCTGGACGGCTCGCGCCTGGCCGTGGGCGGCGACAGCGCCGGCGGTACGCTGGCTGCCGGCTGCGCCTTCTTTGCCCGCGACCGCGGCCTGCCTTTGGCGCTGCAGCTGCTGATCACGCCGGGCACCGACGCTCACATGAGCCACGACTCGCACCGCCGCTTTGCCGAGGGCTTCCTGCTGGACGCCAAGAGCATCGAATGGTTCTTCGGCCACTACATCGATGCCGGACAGCGCACGGACTGGCGCTTTGCGCCGCTGCATGCCGAGGACCACGCCGACCTCGCGCCCGCCGCCGTGCTGTTGGCCGAGGCCGACCCGCTGGTGGACGAAGGCCTGGCCTATGCCGATGTGCTGCGCACGGCCGGCGTGCCGGTGCAACTGGAGCTGGCGCGCGGCGTCACGCACGACTTCATCAAGATGGGCCGCAGCCTGCCCGAAGCCATCGCCGCGATGGACTTCTGCGCTGCGGCCCTCAGGGACGCACTACAACCATGAAACGCCCCGATTTCCGCTACTTCGAACCCCTGCGCGTGCGCTGGGCCGAGATCGACGCCCAGGGCATCGTCTTCAACGGCCACTACCTGACCTACCTCGACACTGCGATGAGCGGCTACTGGCGCGCGCTGGCGCTACCCTATGCCGACACGATGAAGCAGCTGGGCGGTGACCTGTTCGTGCGCCGCGCCGCGCTGGACTACCTGGGCTCCGCGCGCTACGACGACCGGCTGGACATCGGCGTGCGCTGCCGCGAGTTCGGCAACTCCTCCATGAAGGTGGACGGCGGTCTCTTTCGCGGCGACCAGCTGCTGGTGCAGGCCGACATGGTCTACGTGTTCGCCGACGCGACGGCGCAGACGCCGCTGCGCGTGCCCGATGCGCTGCGCGATGTCATCCACGGCTTTGAGGCGGGCCAGCCGGTCGTGGACGTGGAGGTGGGCGCGTGGCGCGACCTGGGCGACGCCGCCGGCGCGATCCGCCGTGAGGTCTTCATCGAGGAGCAGGGCATCCCGGCCGAGATGGAGTGGGACGCGGCCGATGCCAGCTGCCTGCACGCGCTGGCGCGCAACCGCTTCGGCATGCCGCTGGCCACGGGCCGCATGCTGGAGCATGTGCCCGGCGTCGCCAAGATCGGCCGCATGGCCGTGCGCCGCTCCATGCGCGGCACCCAGATCGGCCGCCAGGTGCTGGAGGCGCTGATGGCGCAGGCCAAGCAGCAGGGCTACCGCGAGGTGTTGCTGCATGCGCAGTTGAGTGCCGAGAACTTCTACCTGCGCGCGGGGTTCCAGCGGCGCGGCCAGCCGTTTGAAGAGGCGGGCATCGGGCACGTGGAGATGGTCAGGGGGCTTTAACCCAGCATCTCGAAGCGCTCGACCTTGCGTTCACCGGCCAGCCACTGAGCCATCGCTGCCGCCACCTGCGGCTCGCGGTGCGTCCAGCCTTCGGGATAGATCTCCATCCACGTCCAGCGTCCGTCAGCATCCGGTTCTGGCCGTTGCAGCAGCTCGATCGGCGCCTCGACGCGCGCCTTGCGGAAGGCGACGAGTGCGTCGTCCACATGCTCGGCCGCGACGCGGTAGTAGACGTACAGCTGCACGATCAGTCCTGCGGCGGGATCTCGTAGGGCAGGGCGCGGGGCTGCAAGGCCGCGCCAGCGGCGCTGCCCAGATGCAGGCTGCCAGCCTCCAGCGCCGCGAGCTTGATCTCGGCCGCGATGACCGAGCGGCCACCACGCGAGCCGGCACCGGCCACGACGCCGGCCGGCTGCTCGGGGTCGGCGCTGTGGAAGATCTCCTGGCCCACGGTGGCGGCACCGTCGGCCTCGAACACCTGCAGTCGGCGCTTCAGCGTGCCGCGGTACTGGCTGCGCGCGACGATCTCCTGGCCGGGGTAGCAGCCCTTCTTGAAATTCACGCCGCCCAGCACCTCGAAATTGATCATCTGCGGCACGAAGGCCTCGACGGTGGCGCCGCGCACCCAGGCCGTGCCGGCCTCGGCCTCGGCCCAGGCCCAGTCGTCTGCGGTGATCGCCACGCCAGCCGGCGCGGGCGCGCCGACGGGCTGAACGCGCAGCGCACGGCCCGAGCCGGGAAGGGCGATCTGCACCGCATCGCCGTCGCGCACCAGCGTCCAGGCCTCGGCGGTCGGGGTGCCCAGCAGGCCGTAGACGGCGTACTCGGCGCTGGCGTCGGTCAGCTTGCACTTGGCACGCAGCACGAACATGGACAGGCGCTTCAGCGTCGCGGCCAGCGTCTCGGCCGGCAGCGCCAACAGGATCTCCTCATCGGCCTGTTTCCAGCCCACCATCGTGGCCAGCAGCCGGCCCTTGGCGGTGCAGAAGCCGGCCAGCCGCGCATGGTCGCGGCCCAGCAGGGCGAAGTCCTGGGTCAGCTGGCTGTGCAGGAAGCTGGTGGCGTCGGCGCCCTGGGCGCGGATGACGCCCCAGTCGGCGAGGCGAAGTTGGGAGGTTTGGGACATGGGCGGAATTATCATCGGCGCCCTTTTGACCGAGCTTTTCACAGGGCATGAAGTCGTTGTTGCGGGCGGTGCTCGCGTTGTTGTTGATCGCCGCACTGGCCGCCGGCGCCGCATGGCAGTGGCTGCGCAGCCCGTTGAGTCTGGCCGCGCCGTCGGTGGAGCTGTCCGTCGAGCCCGGCACGAATCCGGCCGTCGTGGCGCGCGCCTGGGTCGCGGCCGGCGTGCAGACGGATGAACGGCTGCTGTACCAGTGGTTCAAGTGGTCCGGCCAGGCCAAGCAGATCCGCGCGGGCAGCTACGAGGTCCATGCCGGCATCACGCCGCGCGAGCTGCTGCACAAGATGGTGCGCGGCGACGAGGTGCTGGAGCAGTTGCGGCTCATCGAGGGGTGGAACTGGCGCCAGTTCCGCGCCGCGCTGGCCGCCGCGCCGGCGCTGAAGAGCAAGACTGCGGGCATGAGCGATGCCGACATCATGGCTGCCCTGGGTGAGCCCGGCGTGGCGCCCGAGGGCCGCTTCTTCCCCGACACCTATGCCTACAGCCGCGGCGTCAGCGACCTGACGGTGCTGAAGCGCGCCCATGCCGCGATGAAGAAGCGGCTGGCCGCGGCCTGGGAGCAGAGGGCGTCCAACCTGCCGCTGAAGTCGTCCGACGAGGCGTTGATCCTCGCGTCCATCGTCGAGAAGGAGACGGGCACCGCCGGCGACCGCGCGAAGGTGGCGGCCGTGTTCATCAACCGGCTGCGCATCGGCATGCCGCTGCAGACCGATCCGACGGTCATCTACGGCATCGGTGAGAACTTCGATGGCAACCTGCGCAAGCGCGACCTCGTCACCGACACGCCGTTCAACACCTACACGCGCGGCGGCCTGCCGCCCACGCCCATCGCGATGCCCGGCGCGGCCTCGCTGAAGGCGGCGCTGAACCCGGCGGCGGTCCAGGCGCTGTATTTCGTCGCCCGCGGCGACGGCAGCAGCGAATTCAGCGACGACCTCGACGCGCACAATCGCGCGGTCAACAAATACCAACGCGGCGGCAAGTGACTGGGCGCTTCATTTCTTTCGAGGGCATAGACGGTGCCGGCAAGTCCACGCAGATCGCGTCCATCGCGGCCTGGTTCCAGGCGCGCGGCGACGAGGTGGCGCTGACGCGCGAGCCCGGCGGCACGCCGCTGGCCGAGGACTTGCGCGCGCTGGTGCTGAACCGCCCCATGGACTCCCTGACCGAGCTGCTGCTGATGTTCGCGGCCCGGCGCGATCACCTGCAGACGCTGATCCTGCCCGCGCTGGCCGCCGGCAAGACGGTGCTGTGCGACCGCTTCACCGATTCCAGCTTCGCCTACCAGGGCGGCGGCCGCGGCCTGCCGCTCCGCATGCTGGATCCGCTGGCCGACTGGGTGCAGGACGGCACCGAGCCCGAGCTGACCTTCTGGTTCGACCTGCCGCCCGCGATGGCTGCGGCACGCCGGGCCGGCGCGCGCGAGGCGGACCGCATCGAGGCCCAGCAGCTGGACTTCTTCGAGCGCGCCCGGGGCGGCTTTGCGGCTCGCGCGGAGAAGGCGCCGCAGCGCGTCGTGCGCATCGACGCCAGCGTGGCGCCCGACGCCGTGTGGGCGCAGGTCCAGGCCGTCCTCCAACAACGCTACCCCGCATGAACGCCGATCTGCCCTGGCTGAAGGCGCCACTGGCCGATGCATTGGCGCGCGCCCGCTCGCATGCACTGCTGGTGCAGGGGCCGGCCGGCGTGGGCCAGCTGGAGCTGGCCGTCAAGCTCGCGCAAAGCTGGCTGTGCGAGGCCGCCGCGCCCGCGCAACCCGCCTGCGGGCAATGCCCCAGCTGCAAGCTGTTCTCCAGCGGCACGCACCCGGACTTCCAGCTGCTGCTGCCCGAGGCGCTGGAGGCGCCCGCGCGTGAATCGCTGGGCCTGCCCTTCGAGGAGCCCGACACCAAGGCCGGCAAGGCCAAGCCCAGCAAGGAGATCAAGGTCGAGGCGGTGCGCCAGCTGCTGTCCTTCGCGCAGGCCACATCGGCGCGCGGCAAGGCCAAGGTGGTGGCCATCTTCCCGGCCGAGGCGCTGAACGGCGTTGCGGCCAATGCGCTGTTGAAGACGCTGGAGGAGCCCTCGGGCCTGCTGCGTTTCGTGCTGGCCAGCCATGACAGCGCCAGCCTGCTGCCCACCATCCGCAGCCGCTGCCAGCCGCTGCCACTGCCGCTGCCCGACACGGCGGCTGCGCTCGCGTGGCTGGAGGTCAAGGGCGTGAAGGACGCTGCCGGCCTGCTGGCCGCCACGGGCGGGCGGCCGCAGCAGGCGCTGGAATGGTTCGAGGCCGGCCTGACCGACGCCGCCTGGCAGGCGTTGCCCAAGCGCGTCGCTCGTGGCGAGGTGGCGGCCTTGAGTGAACTGGCGCCGCCGCGCGCCATCGATGCACTGCAGCGCCTGTGCCACGACCTGGTGCGGCGCAGCCACGGCCAGCCGGGGCAGTTCTTCGCCACCACCTCGCTGCCGTCCCCGAAGCGCGCCGCCCCGCTGCTGGCCTGGGAGGGCGAACTGCGCCGGGCGGCCCGCCATGCGGACCATCCGCTGAACGCGAGCCTGTGGCTGGAGGCCTTGGTGGCGCAAGCCCAAGCGGCGGTGACGACTTCCATGCGCTGAGCCTGGGAACGGCGGTCATACACTCGGGCCATGAGCGACGCCAATTCCAAGTCAGGTCCGAACTCGCTGCAATTCCAGCCCAGCCAGTTGGGCGGATCGCTGCCGTTGCCCACCGTGGGTGGCGCGGGCGGCACCGCCTCCGGCGCGCGGCCCAGCGTCATCCAGCTGGTGTTCCGCGAGAAGTCGGCGCTGTTCGCGGCCTACATCCCGGCGTTCACCGAAGGCGGGCTGTTCGTGCCCACCAACCGCGACTACAAGCTGGGCGAGGACATCTACCTGCTGCTGGCGCTGCCCGAGGACAACCAGCGCTACCCGGTGGCCGGCAAGGTGGCCTGGCTGACGCCGCCCAACGCCTCCGGCGGCCGCACTCAAGGCGTGGGCGTGCGTTTTCCCGGCGACGAGAAGACGCGGCTGATCCGGCTGCGCATCGAGGAAATCCTGGGCACGGCCATCTCGTCGAGCAAGCCGACCCAGACTCTCTGATCCCTGTTCGATGTTTGTTGATTCGCATTGCCACCTCAGCTTCCCCGAGCTGAAGGAAAGACTTCCCGACATCCTGGCCGACATGCGCAACGCGCAGGTGGTGCAGGCCATCTGCATCTGCACGCAGATGGAGGAGTTCGAGGCCGTGCACGCGCTGGCCGTCGAACATCCGCAGCTGTGGTCCACCGTGGGCGTGCATCCCGACACGGAGGACATGCGCGAGCCCGATGTGGACGAACTGGTGCGCCTGGCGGCCCGGCCCAAGGTCGTCGCCATCGGCGAGACGGGGCTGGACTACTACCGCCTGAACGGCCGCAGCATCGACGACATGGAGTGGCAGCGCGAACGCTTTCGCACGCACATCCGCGCCGCCAGGCAGGCGGGCAAGCCGCTGGTGGTGCACACCCGCTCCAGCGCGGCCGACACGCTGCGCGTGATGGACGAGGAGGGCGCCGAGCAGGCGGGCGGCGTGTTCCATTGCTTCACGGAATCGGCCGAGGTGGCGCTGGCCGCCGTCGAGCGGGGTTACTACATCTCGTTCTCCGGCATCGTCAGCTTCAAGAACGCGCAAGACCTGCGCGACCTGCTGCCGCAGCTGCCCGTCGACCGCGTGCTGATCGAGACCGACAGCCCTTACCTGGCGCCAGTGCCGTTCCGCGGCAAGACCAACTCGCCCGCCTACGTGCCTCACGTGGCCAAGGCGGTGGCCGATGCTCTGGGGCTGCCCGTGCCCGAACTGGCCGCGATCACGACGGCCAACACGCGTCGTTTGTTCAAGCTGCCGGAGGCCGCATGAAGTTTTGGCTGGTTGCACTGACCCTGGCCGCGTCGGGTGCGGCGCAGGCGGCGGTGTCCGTCGAGGATTTCGTCAAGGCCGCCGAGTTCAACGACCCGCGCGGCATCCAGTCGCAGTTGCAGCAGGGTGTTGATCCCAACCTGACCGACTCGCGCGGCCGCACGGCGCTTTTCACGGCCGTGCGCGAAGGTTCGGAGCATGCACTGGCCGCGCTGCTGGCCTCGCCCAAGGTGCAGGTCAATGCCGTCAACGCCGACGGCGAGACGCCGCTGATGCTGGCCGCCATCCGCGGTTCCCTGTCCATGGTGCAGGCGCTGGTGAAGCGCGGCGCCGCGGTCAACCGTCAGGGCTGGACGCCGCTGCACTACGCCTGCAGCGGCCCGGACAACGGCGTCGCCGCCTTCCTGATCGCACAGGGGGCCGAACTGAACGCGCGCTCCGAGAACGGCACGACGCCGCTGATGATGGCCGCCCGCTACGGCGGCGGCGACCTGGTGCCGCTGCTGCTGAAGGCCGGTGCCGAGCCGCGCGCCGCCAACGAGCAGGAGCTGACGGCGGCCGATTTCGCCGCCCGCGGCGGCCGCGATGCGATGGCCAAGGAGCTGCGCCGCGTCATCCAGGAGCGCCAGCGCGCGGCGGATGCGGCCAAGGCCGCCAACTAGTTCACGCGCCAGGGGGCGTGTAGGGAAAAGTCTTACAACGCCTAGCGCAAGGCGCCGACTGGTTCGCCCGGGACGGGCTGCCTACAGTGGAGTCATCGAACACCCCACGAGGCTCACCATGCTGACCACCACCCCGAATCTGGCCGATCCGTTCGCGATGCTGATCGCGCCCGAGCAGGTCATGCGCGCCGTCGAGACCTCCGACCGCCTGGCCCGCCTGCAGCGCCGCGTCTACCGCCCGCTGGACCGCCCCTGGATCCCGATGAAGGGTTCCGCGGCGGCCGACTTCGACAGCGAGGTCGACGCCGAGCCCGAAGTGCCCGACCTGTCGGACGACGCGCTGTAAAGCAAAAAAGCCCGCTCCTTGCGAAGCGGGCTTTTTGTTGCGCGAGGCAGCGGTCGTCTTAGACGCGCTTGCGGTACTCGTGCGTGCGGGTGTCGATTTCGATCTTGTCGCCGTTTTCAACGAACAGCGGCACGGGGATCTCGAAACCGGTGCCCTTGATGCGGGCGGGCTTCATGACCTTGCCCGAGGTGTCGCCCTTGACGGCCGGCTCGGTCTCGATCTCGCGGACGACGCTGGTGGGCAGTTCGATGGAGATGGCCTTGCCGTCGTAGAAGGTCACTTCCGCGGCCATGCTGTCTTCCAGGTAGGACAGCGCGTCACCCATGTTCTCGGCTTCCACTTCGTACTGGTTGTACTCGCTGTCCATGAAGACATACATCGGGTCGGCGAAGTAGGTGTAGGTGCACTCCTTCTTGTCGAGGATGATCTGCTCCATCTTGTCGTCGGCCTTGAAGACCAGCTCGGCACCGGCGCCGTTCAGCAGGTTCTTCATCTTGATGCGCACGGTGGCGGCGCCGCGGCCACCACGGCTGTATTCGGTCTTCAGGACGACCATCGGGTCCTTGCCCTGCATGATCACGTTGCCGGCGCGGATTTCTTGAGCGAGTTTCATGGTGGTATCTCGAGGTGAGGGCCGGCTGCGAAGAAGCCGGCTTATGGTGCGCACCAGACTCCGAAAACATCCCGGCGTGGCGCGGCAAAGCCCGTCATTCTAGCTGGAAACCCTTGATGAACCCCAGCAGCTGGGTCAGCAGATCGGGCTGCGCCGCCAACTGCGCACGCCAGGCCGGCGCATGCGCCGAGGCCTCCTCAAGCCCCGTCAGCGAGCTGGGCAGGGCGCCCAGGCCGTTCCAGCCGCGCCAGATGCCGCGCCAGGCTTCGGGCAGCGCGGCGCGGGCCATGAAGGCCTCCAGCTTGGCGTGGTGGGCATCGTCCTCGTGTTGCGGGTAGATCTGCCAGACGAAAGGCCTGCCGGCCCATTGCGCGCGCACGAAGGAGTCCTCGCCGCGCACGAAGTTCAGGTCACTCGCCCATAGCAGCCGGTCGTAGTCGTCCTGCGCCAGATAGGGCAGGGCGATGGTGCGCAGGTTGGGTCGTGCGGTGATCAGGGGCTGCAGCGGCCCGGGGCAGGCCAGCACCAGCGTGGGTTGGTCGGCCAGGGCCGCCAGCAGTGCGGGCAGGTGTCCGTTGGCATAGGCGAACAGGCTGACGGCGCGCTCGTCCTCCTCAGGTGCCCAGCCGCGGGCTGCCAGCCAGGCGCGGCCGTCGAAGTTCTCGATGCGCTCCAGCAGGCCCGTCTCGCGCAGCAGGCCGCCGGTGCGGCGCGTGAAGCCGGGGTAGAAGAAATGCTTGGTCAAGCCCGAACCGGGGCCGTGGAACTGCGGCGAGGCCAGGCCGTGACTGCGCTCCACGTAGTCCTCGGCGCTGAGGTATTCGAGGTTGATCCAGCGTGGTGCCGGCTGCCGGGCGGCCATGCGGGCGACAAAGAACGCCGGCAGTTCGCAGCCGAAGGCCTCGATGACCACGCCGCCCGGGGTGACCTCCACATCGTCCACGGGCCACGGGCGGATCTCGACCCCGTGGCGCCGGTCGGGCCGCTCGGGCGCCATCCATGACAGCGCCGAGGCGTCGTCGACCCACAGCCTGGCCTTGTCTCCGCGAGCGACGATGTCGCGCGCCAGCCGCCAGCACACGCCCAGGTCGCCATGGTTGTCGATGACGCGGCAGAAGATGTCCCAAAGCATGGGTGTGATTGTCCCAGGCCAAAATCCGCCTCCATGTCGAACCCGCCCCCGTCCTCACCCGAAACCGACGAGCGCGCCGCCATCGCTGCGGCCGAGAAGGCGCAGGCCGCCGAGGCCGAAGCCGCCGCGCGCGCGATGCGCGACAAGCTGCTGGCCGAGGTCAACGCGCTGCCGGCGCTGCCCGGCGTCTACCGCTACTTCGATGGCAAGGACGATGTGCTCTACGTCGGCAAGGCCAAGGACCTGAAGCGCCGCGTCAGCAGCTATTTTCAGAAGAACCACGGCGGCACGCGCATCGGCATGATGGTCTCGCGCATCGCGCGCATGGAGACCACGGTGGTGCGCACCGAGGCCGAGGCGCTGCTGCTGGAGAACAACCTCATCAAGACGTTGAACCCCCGGTTCAACATCCTGTTCCGCGACGACAAGAGCTACCCCTACCTGAAGCTCAGCGGCCACGCCTGGCCGCGCATGAGCTACTACCGCGGCGCGGTGGACAAGCGCCACCAGTACTTCGGGCCGTTTCCCAGCGCGTGGGCGGTGAAGGAGTCCATCCAGCTGATGCAGAAGGTCTTCCGCCTGCGCACCTGCGAGGACAGCGTCTTCAACAACCGCAGCCGGCCCTGCCTGCTGCACCAGATCAAGCGCTGCTCCGGGCCTTGCGTGCCGGCCGGCCAGACGGAGGAATACGCGCGCAACGTCGCCAGCGCCGAGCGTTTCCTGCGCGGCGAGACGGACGAGGTCATGGCCTCGCTGCAGGAGCAGATGATGGGCTTCGCCGAGACGCAGCGCTACGAACTGGCGGCGGAGGTGCGCAACCAGATCCAGGCGCTGTCCAAGGTCCTGCAGCAGCAGGTCATCGAGGAAAGTAGTGCCACCGGCCACGACCGCGACGTGGACGTGCTGGCCGTGAAGGTGCAGGGCGGCCGTGCCTGCGTGAACCTGGCCATGGTGCGCGGCGGGCGCCATCTGGGCGACCGCGCGTTCTTTCCCAAGCATGTCGACGATGCAACGGCGCTGCAGCTGGAAGACGAGGAGCAGCTGTCGCCTGAGCGACAGGTGTTGGAGGCTTTCATCGCCCAGCACTACCTGGCATCGCCGGTGCCGGGGCTCGTCATCGTCAGCGAGGCCGTGGATGCCGGGCTGGCCGAGGTGCTGTCCGGCCAGGTGGGCAGCCGCGTCGCTGTGCAGGCCCAGCCGCGCGGCCAGCGCCGCATCTGGCTGGAGATGTGCGTCAAGGGCGCCGAACTGGCGCTGGCCCGGCTGCTGGCCGAGGAAGGCTCGCAGCAGGCGCGCACGCGAGCGCTGGTCGATGCGCTGGACATGGCGCCGCCCGAGATCGACAAGTTCCGTGTCGAATGTTTCGACATCAGCCACACCGCCGGCGAGGCGACGATGGCAAGCTGCGTGGTGTTCGAGGGGCACCAGATGCAGAGCAGCCAGTACCGGCGCTACACGATAGAGGGCATCACTGGCGGCGACGACTATGCCGCGATGCGCCAGGTGCTGACGCGCCGCTACAGCAAGATGGCCGAAGCCGCGCAGCTGGGCACTGGCCGGCTGCCCGACCTGGTGCTGGTGGACGGCGGTCGCGGCCAGGTCAGCATGGCGCGCGAGGTGTTCGAGGAGCTGGGGCTGGACCTCAGCCTGATCGCCGGCGTGGAGAAGGGCGAGGGCCGCAAGGTGGGGCTGGAGGAGCTGGTCTTTGCCGATGGCCGCGAGAAGGTCTACCTCGGCCGTGATTCGGCCGCGCTGATGCTGATCGCGCAGATCCGCGACGAGGCCCACCGTTTCGCCATCACCGGCATGCGCGCCAAGCGCGCCGCCACGCGCACCGGCAGCTCGCGGCTGGAGGACGTGCCGGGCGTGGGCCCCAAGAAGCGTTCGCAGCTGCTGCAGCGCTTTGGCGGCGTGCGTGGCGTGGCCGGCGCCAGCGTTGAGGAGCTGGCCAGCGTGAAGGGCATTTCACGCGAGCTTGCCGAGGAGATCTACCGCGTGCTGCACTAGCGTGCAGAGCACGCGAGCTTGCCGAGGAGATCTACCGCGTGCTGCACTAGCGTGCACAGTGAGCGCCACGGTATGAAAAACACAAGATCCGAGGAGAACAACATGTCCATCGCCGAACACGCCAAGCGCGCCGTGCGCTGGTTGATTGCCCCGTTGCTGGCGGCTTGTGGCGCCACGCCGCCGCCGGCCCCGGCACCCGCCGCAGCGCCTCGTCCGGCCCCGGTCGCCGCGCCTGCGGCGGCCACGCCAGTGCCGGCGCCATCGCCCGGCCCCGGCACGGCGGTCAAGCCGGCCCAGGGCATGCCGGCGCCCAAGCCCGTGCGCACGCATGAGGAACTGCGCCGCCAGGCCGCCGAGCGCCTCGTCATGGCCAACCCCGAGCGCAGCTACATGACGCCCGCGCCGTCGCACCTGCTGACCGTTGTGGTGCTGGATATCGAGTTGAAGGCCGATGGCAGCGTGCGCAAGATCAATGTGCTGCGTCCGCCCAGGTTCGGCCCCGAGACACTGCAGATGGCTGTCGACGCCGTGCACCGCGCCGCGCCGTTCGGCGACTTGCGCCGCATGCCGGAGCCCTGGCGTTTTACGGAGTCCTTCCTGTTCGACGAGCACCGCCGCTTCAAGCCGCGATCGCTGGACTGACGGGCGGCCGCCACAACCTCGCCGGGCCGGCTCCGGCCTTGGGCACAATCACCGCCATGTTCCTGACCCTGCCGACACTGCTGACCTGGGCCCGCATCGTGGCCATCCCGCTGATCGTTGGGGTGTTCTACCTGGACCTCACGCCCGCTCACCAGAACCTGTTCGCGACCGTGCTGTTCATCGTCGTCGCGCTGACCGACTGGCTGGACGGCTACCTCGCGCGCAAGCTCAACCAGACCTCGTCCTTCGGCGCCTTCCTGGATCCGGTGGCCGACAAATTCCTGGTCTGCTCGGCGCTGCTGGTGCTGCTGGAACTGGGCCGCGTGAACGCCTTCGTCGCGCTGGTCATCGTGGGGCGCGAGATCGCGATCTCGGCGCTGCGCGAATGGATGGCGCAGATCGGCGCGTCGCGCAGCGTGGCGGTGCACATGGTCGGCAAGCTGAAGACGGCCGTGCAGATGGTGGCCATTCCCTTCCTGCTGTTCGACGGCCATCTGTTCGGCATCATCGACACGCGGGTCTGCGGCACCTGGCTGATCTATGCCGCCGTCGTGTTGACCATCTGGTCCATGGTCTATTACCTGCAGAAGGCCTTGCCCGAGATCCGCGCCAAGGCCCGTTGAAGGTGCGCTGAAGACGTCATTCGCCGGTCGCCCGGACAATGAGTTGTATCGGGACTTTTCCCTGCCCGGATCCTCTCGGGCACGCGTCTAGAATCCCCTTCCCCGCGCGCGTCCGGGCCCTCGTCAGACGGCCTCCACGGGCTGCGCAGTGCGCGGGACCGACCTGTCATCGTCATCTTGCGGCCCAGCGATGGACGCAGGATTTCGCAGTCCGCTGAATCGTCCAACCTGGGGGCACGAGTGAACAAGTCCGAATTGATCGAGCACATCGCCAAGCAGGCCGACATCTCCAAGGCCGCCGCGGGTCGTGCGCTCGAAGCCGTGATCGGCGGCGTGAAGACGACGTTGAAGAAGAACGGCACGGTTTCGCTGGTAGGCTTCGGCACGTTCAGCGTCACCAAGCGCGCCGCGCGCACCGGTCGCAACCCGCGCACCAATGAGGCGATCAAGATCAAATCGGCCAAGGTTCCCAAGTTCAAACCCGGCAAGGCGCTCAAGGACGCCGTGAACTGAACCTCAGCCCACTCCCGGTTTCCCGGGCGCTTAGCTCAGTTGGTAGAGCACCTCCCTTACACGGAGATTGTCGGCGGTTCGAGCCCGTCAGCGCCCACCACCTATCCGCCGGGCGGTTCTCGCCGTCCCGGACTTAGAATGCGAATCCCCTCGAAGGCGAACCCCGGTTCGCCTTCGTCGCGTTTGACGCACTTGACGCACGCCGTCCCTGATCCTCAAGGCTTTCCGAGATGTTCGAGTTTGTCCGCCAGCACAACAAGCTGTTCCAGTTCATCCTGCTGCTGTTGATCCTGCCGTCCTTCGCCTTCGTGGGCATCGAGGGCTACACCAGCATGATGGGCGGCGCCAACGCAGGCGTGGCCAGCGTCGATGGCCGCAAGGTCACGCAAGGTGAATGGGAGGCCGCGCAGCGCCAGTTCGCCGACCGCGTCCGTGCGCAGAGCCCGGGTGTAGATCCCAAGCTGCTGGATTCGCCCGAGGCCAAGCATCAGGCGCTGGAAAACCTGGTCACCGAGCGCACGCTGCAGGCCGCGGCGATGCATCAGCATTTCACGCCCAGCAGTGAAGTGGTCAAGGCGCGCTTCTGGGCCGATCCGCAGTTCGCGTTCCTGCGCAACTCCGACGGCGCAACCATCAACAAGGCGCTGCTGGCCGCGCAGGGCATGACGCAATCCATGTTCATGGAGCGCCTGCGCCAGGACTACGCGGTGCGCCAGGTGACGGCGCCCGTCGAATCGTCGGTGACCATCGGCGACGCGGCACCGAAGCTGGCCTTCGACTCGCTGCTGCAGCAGCGCGAGGTGCAACTGCAGCGCTTCGACGTGCGCGAGTTCGCGGCCAAGCTCAACCCCAGCGACGCCGACATCGAAGCCTTCTACAAGGAGCCGGCCAACGCCGCCAAGTTCCAGTTGCCCGAGTCGGCACAGATCCAGTACGTCGTGCTGGACCTGGAAGCGCTGAAGAAGGACGTCAGCTTTACCGAGGAAGACCTGCGCAAGTACTACGAAGAGAACGCGACGCGCTATGGCGTGCCCGAGGAGCGCCGCGCCAGCCACATCCTGATCAAGGCCGAGCGCAGCGCGCCCGCCGATGAGCGTGCCAAGGCCAAGGCCAAGGCCGAGGCCCTGCTGGCCGACGTGCGCAAGAACCCGGCGTCGTTCGCCGACGTGGCCAAGAAGAACTCGCAGGACGAGGGCTCGGCCGTCAACGGCGGCGACCTGGATTTCTTCGGCCGTGGCGCCATGGTCAAGGAGTTCGATGCCGCCGTCTACGCGATGAAGCAGGGCGAGATCAGCAATCTGGTCGAGACCGACTTCGGCTTCCACATCATCCAGCTGACCGGTGCCCGCGGCGGCGAGAAGAAGTCCTTCGACGCGGTGCGCGGCGAGGTCGAGGCCGAAGTGCGCAAGCAACTCGCGCAGCGCAAGTACAGCGAGGCTGCGGAGCAGTTCGGCAATCTGGTCTACGAGCAGTCCGACACGTTGCAACCTGCGGCCGACAAGCTGAAGCTGCAACTCCAGACGGCGACCGTGCGTCGCCAGGCTCAGCCCGGTGCCGTGGGTCCGCTGGCTTCGGCCAAGCTGCTGGAGGCCGTGTTCGCTCCCGAAGCGCTGACCAACAAGCGCAACACCGAAGCCATCGAGACCGGCCCCAGCCAACTGGTCTCGGCCCGCATCGTGCAGCACAACCCCGCGCGCGTGCCGCCGCTGGCCGACGTGAAGGATCGCGCGCGCCTGCTGCTGGTGCAAAAGCTCGCCGCCGCCGAAGCGAAGAAGGCCGGCGAGGCGCGTCTGGCTGCACTGAAGTCCAACCCCGCCGACCTGGCCGGCCTGGAAGCCGCCGTCACCGTGTCGCGTGCCAAGCCCATGGGCCTGACCCGCGCGCAACTCGAAGCCGTGCTGGGCGCCGATGCGGCCAAGCTGCCGGCCACCGCAGGTGTGCTGGCCGATGACGGCAGCTATGTCGTCGTGCGCATCAACCAGCTGCAGCCACGTGATCCGGCCGTCGTCGACGACAAGGTCGCGGCCCGCCAGTACGCCGCCGCCTGGGCCCGCGCCGAAGGCCAGGCCTACATGAGCGCGCTGAAGTCGCAGTACAAAGCGGTCATCAATGTCGCCGCTCCTGCATCGGCAGCAAGCGCACCCTGATTTTTACGCTATACTCTTTGGCTCTGCGGTGGTTGTAGCTCAGTTGGTAGAGTCCAGGATTGTGATTCCTGTTGTCGTGGGTTCGAGTCCCATCAGCCACCCCAAAAAATAGTCCAAGAAATTGGACCTCAACGGCCCGGTAGCGAAAGCTTCCGGGCCGTTGTGCTTTTGGCGCTCAGCCAACGTAGCCCAGCGGCAGCGCCGTCGTCAGCTTCAACTCCTCCATCGCGAAGCTGGAACTGACGTCGTGCAGCTGTGTGCCGGCGATGAGGCGCTTGTAGACCTTGTCGTAGGCGGCGATGTCCGGCACGACGACGCGCAGCAGGTAGTCGACGTCGCCGCTCATGCGGTAGAACTCGACCACCTCGGGAATGGCCTGGACCGTGGCTTTGAAGGTGTCGAACCAGGCCTCGGTGTGCACGCTGGTGCGCACCGACACGAACACCGTCACGCCGACGTTCACCTTGCGGGCATCGACCAGCGCCACCTGGCGCGTGATGACGCCAGCTTCCTTCAAACGCTGGATGCGGCGCCAGCAAGGCGTCGTGGACAGGCCCACCTGCTCGGCGACCTGCGTCACCTGCTGCTCGGCATCCTGTTGAAGGATTTCCAGGATTCGTACGTCGATGGCATCCAATTTCATGCACTGAATATTACGGGGAATGAAATTTCCTCTTTGGGCCGTTGAAGTGGATTGAAGGCAAGCCGTTGCTACGGCCGGGTGCGCAGAATCTAGCCATGGAGATCTATCTCGACGCGAACGCCACCACCCCCGTGCTGCCGCAGGCCCGCGAGGCCGCGCTGGCAGCCATGGCCGAGGACTACG
Organism: Roseateles asaccharophilus; assembly: GCF_031458115.1. Lineage (GTDB taxonomy): Bacteria > Pseudomonadota > Gammaproteobacteria > Burkholderiales > Burkholderiaceae_C > Pelomonas > Pelomonas asaccharophilus_A. The sequence goes on from NZ_JAVDXV010000002.1 coordinate 549,299, forward strand.
GCAACCCCAGCAGCATCCACAGTACCGGCCTGAAGGCGAGGGCGTTGATGGACGGCGTGCGGGCCCGCGCGAGGCGCGTGCTCGGCGCCGAGACGGGGCGGCTGCTGTTTGTCAGCGGCGCGACCGAGGGCATACAGACGGCCGTGCTGTCGGCACTGAGCGCGCTGCGCGACGCACCGAGCCGACCGGAGCTGCTGCTCTACGGCGCGACCGAGCACAAGGCCGTGCCCGAAGCCATCAAGCACTGGAACACGCTGCTGGGCTTGAACCTGCAGGTGCTGGCCATTCCCGTCGGCCGCGATGGCCGCCATGACCTGGCCTGGCTGCGCGAGCATGCGCCGCGGGCGGGGCTGGTCTGCACGATGGCCGCCAACAACGAGACCGGCGTCATCAGTGACCTGGACGGCATCGCCGCTGCGCTGGCCGGCAGCACGGCGCTGTGGATGGTGGATGGCGTGCAGGCACTGGGCAAGCTGCCGCTGCGTCTGGTGGAGCGCTGCATCGATTACGCGCCGTTCTCCGGTCACAAGCTCTATGCGCCCAAGGGCATAGGGCTGCTGTTTGTGCGCGAGGGCGCGCCGTTCACGCCGCTGCTGGCCGGCGGGGGCCAGGAAGGCGCGCTGCGCTCGGGCACGGAGAACATGTCGGGCATCGCCGCGCTGGGAGCCGTGCTGGCGGCGCTGCAGGAGGGGCGTGCCTTCCGCGACGCCGCGACGCTGGGCACCTATCGCGAGCGCCTGGCCGATGCGCTGCGTCAGGCCTTCCCGGGCCTGGTCTTCAATGCGCCGCCGGCGCTGTGCCTGCCCACCACGCTGAGCTTCGCCGTGCCGGGCCTCAGCTCCAAGCTGCTGCTGGACCTGTTCGACGCCGCCGAGTTGCGCGTCAGCGGCGGCTCGGCCTGCAGCGCGGCCAAGGCCCAGCCCAGCTATGTGCTGGAGGCCATGGGCCTGCCGGCCTGGCAGACGGCGTCTGCGGTGCGGATGTCGTTCGGCCCCGTGGTTGACGACGCCTTCATCGCCGAGGCCTGTGCGCGCATCCGCGTCTGCGGGGAGTCGCTGCGTGACAGCTGTCTGGACCCCAACGCGCCAGGCCAGGCCTTGCCGGCCGATGGCCTGACGCGCTTCGTCGTTGACGGCGCCTGCTGCTACCTGCTGGCGGACGCGGCCAGCCGCCGCGCGGTGGTCGTCGACCCGCTGTCCGAGCTGACCGGGCGGCTGGCGCAATGGTTGAACTGCCAGGGCTACGAACTGGCCGCCGTGCTGGACACGCACAGCCACGGCGACCATGCCTCGTCAGCTCCCGAGCTGTTGGCCGCCGTCGGGCAGCCGCAGGCCGATGTGGACGGGCTGGGCTGGCCGCGCGGCGCGCAAGCCATCGTGCTGGGCGCGCGCCGGTTGACGCGGTTGCCCATTCCCGGCCATACGCAGGATTCGACGGCCTATCTGCTGCACGACGCGGCGGGCGGTCTGCGCCTGGCGTTCGTCGGAGACACCGTGATGCCCGGTGCCTTGGGGCGCAGCGACTTCGAGCAGAGCGCGCCGCTGGACTTCGGCGCGTCGCTGGCGCGGCTGGAGCAGGCGGTCGGCCCGCACACGCTGCTGCTGCCCGGCCATGACTACGACGACCGCTTCGCCAGCACGCTGGCCGTCGAGTGCGTGGCGCAACCGTTGCTCGCCGACGTGCTGGGCGGTCGCGTGGACGCCGCCGGCTTTGCCGCTGCGAAGGCGCAGTTGGAGCAGGGCCTGGCCCTGACCGAATACCAGACCGTGGCCTGCGGTGCGCGCATCGACAGCGGCTGCCCGCTGGCATCCAGCGAGCTGAGGCTGGACGCGCTGCATGACCTGCTGGGCAGCCACCCCGACCTGCTGCTGGTGGACGTGCGCGAGCCCTACGAGCAGCGGCTGGGCCAGCCGCTGGAACTCGCAGTCAGCGTGCGCCGCGAAGCCGTGGCGCTGTCGGGGCTGCCCGATGCGCTGACGGCCTGGCTGGCATTGCCGGCCGAGACGCCGGTGGTGTTCTTCTGCCGCAGCGGCAACCGCAGCGCGCAGGCGGCGCAGGCCTTGCGGCGGCTGGGGCATGGCCAGGCCTGGAGCATGCAAGGGGGCCTGGCGCTGTGGCCGCGGGCCGGAGTCGGCGCGGTCGACGCGGCGCTGGCGATCTGATCGCGTGAACAGCGCCGGCATCGCCAGCCAGTTCGCGGCATCGAATGGGCTTGTGTGTCGGCCGTGACACATAGCGAACAAGAAGGGCTTACGGCGCCTCAGAAGAATGAATTGGCCCGTCGCCATCCGGCGTGCGGACGATCCAACCTCTTCTGAAGGAGTAGCCATGAGCACGATCAGCGGCCTGGGCGGCGTGAACCGGTCCTGGGACAGCGGCGCCAGCCGCAAGGCCGAGCACGAGGCCCGCATGTTTGCGAAGGTCGACAGCGACGGCAGCGGCGGCGTCGATGCGACCGAACTCGCCACGATGCTGGAGCACACCGGCCAGTCGGGCGACAGCGCCGAACTGTTGAAGCAGATGGACGGCAACGGCGACGGCAGCCTGAGCAGCGATGAGCTGAGCCAGGGCATGCGCGAGCTGATGCCGCCGCCCGCGTCGACGATGGAATTCGCGCAGTCGCGCGGCGCGGCCAACGACGAGGTCGACGTGTTCGCCGAGCTGGACGCCGATGGCGATGGTCAGCTGACGCGCGCCGAGTTCGAGGCCGGCCGCCCGTCGGGCCCGCCGCCTGGCGGCATGCCGCCCCCGGCCGCATCGAGCAGCGGCGCCAGCGCGACGTCGACCGAGACCGATCCGCTGGACCTGAACCAGGATGGCACGGTCTCCGAGATCGAGCGGCTGGCCGGCGAACTGAAGGCGCTGGCCCAGAGCGCGAACGACGAGAGTGCTGCGGCGAATCCGCTGAACACGGAGATCGCGCAGCTGGCGCAGAAGCTCTACGACCAGATCGCGCGCAACTGGCTGCAGCCGGCCGCCACGGCCACCCAGGTCAGCACGACGGCCTGAGCCGCTCAGAGCCGGTCGGCGACCTCCTCGGCCAGCGCGAGCGAGGCGGTCAGCCCCGGCGACTCGATGCCGAGCAACTGCACGAGGCCGGGCGTGGCGGTGTCGATGACGAAGTCCGCCGCGGGCTCGCCCGGGCCGCTGAGCTTGGGCCTGATGCCGCTGTAGGCCGGTTGCAGCGCGCCGGGCGGCAGGCCCGGCCAGTAGCCGCGCACCTCGGCTTCGAAAGCGGGCGCCAGCGCGGCATCCACGGCGTAGTCCAGCGCGGCGGGATCGCTGTCGTCCAGCCATTGCACGTCCGGCCCGAAGCGCGCCTGGCCGCCCAGGTCCAGCGTCAGGTGCACGCCCAGCCCGCCGTCCACCGGCAGCGGGTAGATCAGGCGCGAGAAGGGCGCGCGGCCCGCCAGCGAGAAGTAGTGGCCGCGCGCGAAACGTAGCGGCGGCGCCGGCACGCCCAGCGATTGGGACACCTGGCCGGCAAACAGGCCGGTCGCGTTGACGACCAGTTGCGCGCCCAGCTCGAAGTCATCGGCGATACGCAGCCGCCAGCCGTTGCCGTCGCGTGAGCCGCCGGTGACGGGGCTGGCCAGTGCCAGCGTGGCGCCGGCGTTCTCGGCGTCGCCCAAGAGCGCGGTCATCAAGCCGTGGCTGTCAACGATGCCGCTGGACGGCGACAGCAGCGCTCCCGCAGCCCGCAGCGCGGGCTCCAGGGCCAGCGCCTCGGCACGGCTCAGCAGACGCAGATCGTCGACGCCGTTGGTGGCGCCCTTGGCGGCAAGTTCCTCCAGCCGCGCCAGGTCGGCAGCGCGCGTCGCAACGACCAGCTTGCCGCAGCGGCTGTGGGCCACGCCGCGCGCGGCGCAGTAGTCGTACAACAGCGCCTTGCCGCGCACGCACAGCCGGGCCTTCAGGCTGCCAGCGGGGTAGTACAGGCCCGCATGCACCACCTCGCTGTTGCGCGACGAGATGCCCGTGCCGATGGCGTTTGCGGCCTCGATCAGCACGACCTCGCGGCCGCGCAGCGCAAGTTCGCGTGCCACGGCCAGCCCGACGACGCCGGCGCCGATGACGGCAATGTCCACATGGTCCATGACCATCAGCCTATCAGGCGGGCTTGCCTAGAATCGGCCGCGCGCCGTTGAAGCGGCGCCGTCTCGCCGAGGGGTGCTGCGACGGAGCCTGGCCTCCGCCACGCTCGGTGCCGACGACAGGACAAGGGCGCCCTTTGTGAAAAGGGTCGTGCATGTCTTCTTCATCTTCCGCTTCCATACGCACCATCCTGCCGCTGGCCTTCGTCACGGGCGTCAGCATGGCCGCGATGGACCTCTACCTGCCCGCCGTGCCGGCGCTGCAGGTCGGCATGGGCATCAGCATCTCGCTGGCGCAGGCCACCGTGGCGGTCTACCTCGTCGGGCTGGCAGCCGCGCAGCTGCTGTGGGGTGAATGGCTGAACCGCCTGGGCCCGCGCCGCTGCATGGAGATCGGCCTGGCGCTGCTGGCGCTGACCAGCCTGGGCTGCGCGCTGGCGCCCAACATCGAGACGCTGCTGGTGCTGCGGCTGCTGCAGGGGCTGGCCGCCGCCGCGGCCACCGTGGTGGCGCCCACGGTCGTGCGCGCCACGCTGGCGGATGCCGACGTCGTGCGTGGCATCGCGGCCATCTCCATGGTGGAGGCCATCGTGCCGGCGGCCGGCCCGGTGCTGGGCGCGCTGCTGCTGCAGGTGACGGACTGGCGCGGCACCTTCTGGGTGCTGGCGGCGCTGTCGCTGCTGGTGCTGCCCTGGGTCGTCAAGATCGCGCCGCGCCAGCTGCCGGGGCTCAACCTCGACCACGACGCCAGCTACGCCGCCATCCTGCGCAACCGCAGCTATCTGCGGCTGGCGCTGTCGCATGCGCTGTGCATAGGCGCTTTGCTGACCTTCCTGGCCAGCGCGCCGCAACTGCTGCAACACGCGCTGGGGCTGGGCTCCGACGCATTCGCGCTGCTGCAGGTGCTGGGCGTGGGCTCGTTCATGCTGGGCGCGTCGCAGTCGGGGCGGCTCGCCAAGCGACTGGGGCATGCACGAGTCGTGAAGCTGGGTGCCTCGGTGCAGGTGCTGGCCTGCGCGCTGGCGCTGGCAGGCGCGGGGCTGGGGCAGCTGCCCTATGCCGCCGTGGCGGCCTACTGGATGTGCTTCTGCGGCTCGCTGGCCATCCGCGGGCCGGCCACCTTCGTCGACGCGCTGGCCGTGCCGCCGGCGCAGATGGGCCGCGCCACGGCCATGCTGGTGCTGGCGCTGTTGGCGGCCGGCGCTTTAGGCACGCAGCTGGTGGCGCCGTTCCTGGGCGGCGAGGGCAGCGCGGTGCCGGTGTTCTGCGGCGTGCTCGTGCAGCTGCTGGTGAGCGCGGCGCTGGTGTGGCGCTACCCCGTGATCGTCAAGGCCTGACGTCCAGCGCGCGGAAGGCGCGCTTGTTCTTGCCGGCGTCCTTGCAGGCCTTCTTGCCCACCATCACACCGCCGTCGTCGCTGAGCAGCGTGAGCTGCCCGTCGGGCCAGGCGAACAGCGCTTCGGGTCGCAGCGTGCCGAGGTCGAGCTTGAGCGGCGAGGGCACGTCTGTGGCCTTGCCGCTCCAACGGAAAAACGGCGAACGTGCCGTCGTCGCCGGTCGGACCGGCGGCGATCAGATAGCCGCTGCCCACGCGCTCCAGACTGCGCACGCCGTGGCCGCCCAGGTCCAGGCGGATGACGGCACCAAAGCGTGCCGGCCCCTTGCCGTCGACCAGCTCGGCCGGGTTCAGCAGCGGCACGACGATGGCCTTGCCCTGCGGGACGGGGCTGCGCAGGCCGATCAACAGGCTGCCGTCGGCTGCGGTGGCCAGGCCTTCGATGTTGAAGCCGCCCTCGGCCTCGGCCGCGCGCTGCGCGGCGCCGGTGAGCAGCGGCGCCAGCGCGGCATGGGCGAGCAGGTCATGCTGTAAGGCCGTGTAGGGCCGGCCCACGGGCTCGACGCTCGCGCCGCGCACCTCGGTCGCAAAGAAGCGGTGCCGGTCCTCGCGCAGTTCGCCCGCGCTGTTGCGCGCGTGCGAGGCGATCCAGTAGATGCGCGAACCCAGCTGGGCCGCGCCTTCGAGGTCGGACTCCTTCTTGGCCTTCAGGAACTTGGCCAGGTCCACCTCGCCAACGCGCTGCGCCTCACCACGGCGGTAGACCACCAGCGTGTTGCGCTCGTCATCGGCCACGATGAAATGGCGCGCGTCCAAAGCCACTGCGGCGGACGCATCGCACAAGCCCTCGAAGCGGGGCTGTGCCGAAGCCGGGCCAGCCGCGCCGGCCGCGATCAGCAGCAGCGCGGCCAGCCGCTTCATGCGCGGATGGGCTCCGTGCCCGCCAGCAGCCAGGCCAGCGCCGCGCCGCTCACCAGCGGCTGCAGGCGCTCGCGCACGGTGGCGTGGTAGTCGTTCAGCCACGCGATCTCGTCGGCGCGCATCAAGCTGAGGTCGATGCAGCTCGTCGCGATCGGGCACAGCGTCAGCGTCTCGAACGCCAGCATCTCGCCAAAGGCGTTGTTCTCCGGCGTGGCGATGGCCACGTTGAGCACCAGGTTCTCGATGCGCACGCCCCACAGGCCCGGCCGATACAGGCCCGGCTCGATGGACGTGATCATGCCGGGCTCCATCGCCATCGTCGCGTCGGGGATGGCCTTGCTGATGCTCTGCGGGCCTTCGTGCACGTTCAGGAAATAGCCCACGCCATGGCCGGTGCCGTGGCCGTAATCCAGGCCGTGCTCCCACAGCGGCGCGCGCGCGATGGCGTCCAGCATGGGGCTCAGCGTGCCGCGCGGGAAGCGCGTGCGCGACAGCGCGATGGTGCCCTTCAACACCAGCGTGTAGTCGCGCTTCTGCTCGGCGCTGACTGCACCGATGGGCCAGACGCGCGTGATGTCCGTCGTGCCGCCCAGGTACTGGCCGCCGGAGTCGATCAGCAGCAGGCCGTTGCCGGCGATGTGCGCGAACGATTCGGGCGTGGCGCGGTAGTGGGGCAGGGCGCCGTTGGCCATCCAGCCGGCGATGGTCGAGAACGACAGGCCGACGAAGTCCTTGCGGCGCGAGCGGCAGGCGCTCAGGCGCGTGTCGATGTCCAGCTCGCTCCAGCGCTCGCCACGGGCCAGTGAGGCCTCGAACTCGGCGTAGAACTCGCACATGGCCGCGCCGTCCTCGGCCATGGCCTCGCGGATGAACACCGCCTCGGCGGCGCTCTTGCGGCTCTTCAGCAGCGTGCTGGGGTTGATCTGCTCGATGACCTTCACGCCCGCAGGCACGGCCTCGCGCAGGCCCAGCGTGATGCGACGCGGGTCGACCAGCAGCGTCGCGTCGGTCGGCAGCGCGGCCAGCGCGGCGGCGGCCTGCGCATAGGGCGCGAGCTGGATGCCGTCGGCGGCCAGGCGGCCCACGACGTCGGACGGCACCTTGCCATCGGCGATGAACAGCCGGCCGCCCGTCGCATCCAGCAGCAGGTGGGCGATGAAGACCGGGTTGCACTCCACATCGGCGCCGCGCAGGTTCAGCAGCCAGGCCACGTCGTCGACGGTGGACACGAGGTGGTGGCTGGCGCCCGTGGCGGCCATCGCTGCGCGCACGCGCGCGAGCTTGTCGGCGCGGGCCACGGCGGCCTGCGGCGGCAGGTGCTCGTAGACCGCCTCGGTGGGCAGGCCGGGGCGGTCGTCCCAGGCGTCGGCCAGCAGGTCGGCGTCGGTGCGCAGCTTCACGCCCTTGCGTGCGAGACCGGCGCGCAGCGCGTTGGCGAGCGACAGGCCCAGCACCTGGCCGTCCACGGCCAGTGTGTCACCCGTTTTCAGCTCGGCGGCGATCCAGTCGATGTAGATCGTCGACGCGCCGGAGTTCATCTTCTCCAGCTGGATGCCGCTGCCGGCCAACTGCGCCTCGGCCTGGGCCCAGTAGCGGCTGTCGGCGAACAGCGCGGCCTTGTCCTGCGTGACGACCAGGCTGCCCACCGAGCCGGTGAAGCCGGACAGCCATTCGCGGCCCTGCCAGCGGCCGGGCAGGTATTCGGAGAGGTGCGGGTCGGCGGAAGGCACCAGCACGGCTTGTGCGCCGGCGGCGGTCAGCGCGTCGCGGATGCGTTCGATGCGCAGACGGGTTTCATGGGTGCGGGCATCCATGGCAATCCTTGTGGGAAATCGTGGTTGGCCGATCTTAGGCGCCTGCATTTCGTCATGACTTTTGACATTGGCGCCGAACATGTGACACTTAGGGCACATATGGATGCCGAGCAACTCGACGCCACGTTCTTTGCGCTGGCCAGCGACCTGCGCCGCCGCATGCTGGACCTGCTGAAGGCCGAGCCCGGTTGCAACGTCAACCGCGTGGCCGAGTTCTTCGCCGCCGAGGTGGGGCGCTTTGCGGTGATGAAGCACCTGGCGGCGCTGGAGCGCGGCGGCCTGGTGATCGCCGAGCGCCAGGGGCGGGACAAGCGGCTGTGGTTCAACGTCACGCCCATCCAGCTGCTGCACGAGCGCTGGACCACCGAGTACAGCGTGTACTGGGCTTCACGGCTCACGCGCCTGAAGTACGACGCCGAGGGCGCCGAAGTCACTCCCCTGCAACCCAAGAGGAAGGACCGCCGACATGGCTGACACGACCGATGCTGTCTTCAAGATCTTCATCCAGGCCGACATCCAGCGCGTCTGGCGGGAACTGACCAAAACCGGCGAGGCGCAGGGCGCCGTCTTCAACGCCTGGCTGCACACGCGCGGCGGCCTGGTGCCGGGTGCTGCCATGCAGATGCAGACTGGCACCGGCAAGCATGTGCTGGTGGTGGGCGAGGTGGTGGCCTGCGAACCGCCGCACCGCTTCGTGCACACGCACCGCTTCACGCAGCATGACGACCCGGTCTGCCAGGTCAGCTACGAGTTGAAGCCCGTGGGCTCGGGCGTGGAGGTCACGCTGCGCGTCATCGGCCTGCCGGAGGGCACGCCGACGGCCAAGTCCATGCGCAGTGGCGGCACGATGATCCTGAACAGCCTGAAGGCCATCGTCGAGACCGGCCGGCCATCGTTCGGCACGCGGCTGATGTACTGGATGTTCGATCACATGGAGTTCATGCTGCCGGCCCGTACGCGCAGCGAACACTGGCCTCTCGACAAATAAGGAGATCGTCATGGCCGATCCGCAAGCCGCGCTGGTCACCCAGCTGCGCAACATCCAGGCTCGCACGGGCAAGACCATTCCCGCGCTGCATGAGCTGCTGACCGCCAGCGGCCTGCAGAAGACCGGCGAGCGCCGCAGCCTGCTGATGGAGCAGTTGGGGCTGGGTTATGGCGACGCCAACACCGTCGCGCTGCTGATGGGCAAGCCCCTGCCGCCGCTGGATGGCAGCGCGCCACCGCCGCCGGCGGCCGTTGTGGGCGATGTGCTGGATGCGCTGTACAGCGGCAAGAAGGCCGGGCTGCGGCCGCTGCACGACGCGGTCATGGCCCTTGTCGCGCCCATGGGAGTGTTCGAGCAGGCGCCCAAGAAGACCTACATCAGCCTGCGCCGCAAGAAGCAGTTCGCGATGCTGGGCCCGGCCACGCAGACGGCCGTGGAGCTGGGGCTGAACGTGAAGGACCTGCCGCCGGCTGCGCGCCTGAAGGCCGTGCCGGCCGGCGGCATGTGCCAGTACACGGTGCGCTTCAGCGCGCTGGATGAGGTGGATGCCGAACTGGCTGGCTGGCTGCGCGCGGCCTTCGACGCGGCGGGTTGACGCGCCTCATCTCATCGCGCATCTGAGGTCATCGATCCTCACACCCGCATCGCCGCCGTTCGACAAGTGATTGGCCGCCTCGGCGGCCGCTTCCTAGCATGCCCATCCTTTCCCATGCGCGCTGTCCTGGCGCGTGGCCAAGAACTGGCGTTGGGAGGCGGGCTTGCAACCGTTGCTCTTCGCCAAGACCCGTCCGGTCCGCCGGACGGACCACACAGCCGGCATCCCCGGCTTGGCTGCAAGAACGACGGAGACAAAACCCATGAATCGACAAGGTTTCAAGTGCGGCGCCCGTGCGCTGCTGGGCGGGCTCGCGCTCGCGGCGCTGCTGCCGCAGGCGCTGGCGCAGACGGTCAACATCAACCCCAACACCGTCTACCAGACCATACGCGGCTACGGTGGCATGAACGGTGCGGGCTGGATTCCTGACCTGACGAGCGCACAGGCCACCACCGCATTCGGCACGGGCAACGGGCAGATCGGCTTGTCCATCATGCGCATGCGCATCGACCCCAACAGCGCCAACTGGGCCACGCAGCTGCCCACGGCGCAGATCGCCAAGTCCATGGGCGTGACGCTGTTCGCCTCGCCGTGGACGCCACCGGCGGCCTGGAAGTCCAACAACAGCCTCATCAACGGCGGCACGCTGTTGACGTCCCGCTACGCCGACTACGCGTCGCACCTGCTGAGCTTTGCGAGCTACATGAGTTCCGGCAATGCGGCGCTGTATGCGGTCTCCATCCAGAACGAGCCCGACTGGCATCCCGACTACGAAAGCTGCGCCTGGACGGCCGCGCAGTTCGTCAGCTTCCTGCAGGGCCAGGGATCGCGCTTCGGCAGCCTCAAGGTCATCGCGCCCGAGGCGCTGGGCTTCAACAAGTCGTTGTCCGACCCCATGCTGAACGACGCGACCGCCGTGCAGCATGTGGACATCATCGGCGGCCACCTGTACGGCGCCACGCCCAGCGACTACCCGCTGGCCCGCAGCAAGGGCAAGGACGTGTGGATGACCGAGCACATCACCAACACCAACGACGCCAACGACTGGGCGCAAGCCATGCCGCTGGCGCAGGAGCTGCACGCCAGCATGGTGTCCAACTACAACGCCTATGTGTGGTGGTACATCCGGCGCTCCTACGGGCTCATCACGGAGGACAGCGCGGTCAGCAAGCGCGGCTACATCATGGCGCAGTACGCGCGCTACGTGCGGCCGGGCTGGCAGCGCATCGCCGCGACCGAGAAGCCGCATGCAGACGTGTTTGTCACGGCCTACAAGAACGCCGCCGGCAAGCTGGTCATCGTGGCCCTCAACACCGGCACTTCGCAGCGGCAGCTGGTGTTCAACCTGCAGGCCGGCTCGGTGGCGTCGTTCGCCAAGACGCGCACATCGGCCAGCTACTCGAATGCGGGCGCCGGCACCATCGTGATGACCAACGGCCAGGGCACGGCCTGGGTCGATCCCGGCAGCATCAACACCTTCGTCAGTCCGTAAGCGGGCAACCACGGGGAGGCGCGAGCCTCTCCGTCCTCACAGCTCCGTGCGCAGCGACCACAGCTCCGGAAACAGCACCACGTCCAGCATCTTGCGCAGGTAGCTGACGCCGCCGGTGCCGCCGGTGCCGCGCTTGAAGCCGATGACGCGCTCCACGGTCGTCACATGGCGGAAGCGCCAGAGGCGGAAGGCGTCCTCCAGGTCCACCAGCTCCTCGCCCATCTGGTAGAGATCCCAGTAGGCTTGCGGATCGCGGTAGACGGTCAGCCAGGCCTGCTTCACGCCTTCATCCGCGACATGCGGCTGCGTCCAGTCGCGATCCAGGTTGGCAGCAGGCACGGCGATGCCGCGGCGGGCCAGCAGCTTCAGCACCTCGTCGTACAGCGACGGTGCCTCGAACGCTTGCTGCACCTGTGCAAGCAGGTCCGGCCGGTGCTCGTGCGGCTTCAGCAGGGCTGCGTTCTTGTTGCCCAGCATGAACTCGATGCGCCGGTACTGGGCGCTCTGGAAGCCGCTGCTCTTGGCCAGATACGGGCGCACCGCTGAATACTCGGGCGGCGTCATCGTGGCGAGCACGTCCCAGGCGTGCACCAGTTGCTCCATGATGCGCGACACCCGCGCCAGCATCTTGAAGGCCTCGGGCAGCCGGTCGGCCGCGACGTTGGCGACGGCCGCCTGCAGTTCGTGCAGCATCAGCTTCATCCACAGCTCCGACGTCTGGTGCTGCACGATGAACAGCATCTCGTTGTGGTCGGGCGACAGCGGCTGCTGTGCGTTCAGGATGGCGTCGAGCTGCAGGTAGTCGCCGTAGCTCATGTCCTTGGAGAAATCGAGCTGGGCGCCGTGGTGTTCGATCTTCGACACGGTCAGGTCACCTTCGAACGGCTCATGAACTGGGGTGCGTTCCATGAACCCGCGGCCACGATGTCGGCGATGGCGTCGACCGCAGTCACCACATCGGCGAACCCGTTGTACAGCGGCGCGAAGCCGAAACGCAGCAGCTCGGGGTGGCCGGCGCGGTAGTCGCCGATGACGCCGCGGGCAATCAGCGCCTGCATCACCGCGTAGCCGTCCGTGCCCTGCGGCAGCGAGAACGACACCTGCGAGCCGCGCATCGCCGCGTCGCGCGGCGTGGCGATGACGGCGCCGGGCACGCGAGCCTCGACGCTGTCGATGAAGGCCTCGGTCAGCGCCAGCGACTTGTTGCGCAGCGCCTTGATGCCGCCCAGCGCCGTGGCGGCGTCGAACACGTCCAGCGCGGTGTCCAGCCCGGTCATTGCCAGCACGGCGGGCGTGCCGCACTGGTACTGCTGGATGCCCGGTGCGGGCTGGTACTCGCTGTCGAAGCTGAACGGCGACGCATGGCCCAGCCAGCCGGTCAGCGGCTGCCACACCTGGCCTTCGTGGCGCGGGTGCATCCACACGAAGGACGGCGCGCCCGGGCCGCCGTTCAGGTATTTGTAGCCGCAGCCAATCGCGAAATCGGCCGCGCTGCCCAGCAGGTCGATGGGGACGGCGCCGGCGCTGTGCGCCAGGTCCCACACGGCCAGCGCGCCGGCCTGGTGGGCCCAGCGGGTCAGCAGGCCCATGTCGTGCATGCGGCCGGTGCGGTAGTTCACATGCGTCAGCATCAGCACCGCGCAGCGCTCGTCCAGCAGCGGCGGGATGTCCTCGGGTGACTCGGCCAGGATCAGCTCGCCACCATGGGCGCGCACGACGCTCTGGGCGATGTAGTTGTCGGTCGGGAAATTGCTGCGCTCGCTGACCACCACGCGGCGCTTGCCCTGCTGCAGCTGCAGCGCGGCGTGCAGCACCTTATAGAGGTTGATCGAGGTCGAGTCCGCCACCAGCACCTCGCCCGGGCGCGCGCCCAGCCACGGCGCCAGCCGGTCGCCCAGGCGGCGCGGCAGGTCGATCCAGCCGGCGGTGTTCCAGCTCTTGATCAGGCCCTGACCCCACTCCTGTTCCACCGCGCGCTGGATGCGCTGCGGCGTCGCCCGTGGCAGCGCGCCCAGGGAGTTGCCGTCCAGGTAGGCGATGCCTTCGGGCAGGTTGAACAGGTCGCGCAGGGGGCGCAGCGGATCGGCGGCATCGAGCCGCTTGGCGTCTTCGAGATTCATTGGATTTCTCTGAGAACGGCGCGCACAGGGGATGCGCACGCACCTTGGAGTTTGAGGGGCAGGGCGATCAGCTCGTAGTCGCCGGCGGGCACATCGTCCAGCACCAGGTTCTCCAGCACGCGCAGGTCCAGGCGGCGCAGCTGCTGGTGGCTGTCCAGCACCTTGGAGTCGGCCGGGTCGACGCTGGGCGTGTCGATGCCGATGAGCTTCACGCCGCGCGCGGCCAGCCAGGCGATGGCCTCGGGCGCGTAGGCGGTGAAGGCGGGGTTCCAGGCGGTGTCCGCTTTTTCGCAGCAGCGCACCAGCACACGGGGCGGCAGGTCGGCTTCAGCGTGCTGCAGGTGTGCAACCGTGATCAGCGGCGCGGCGCCTATCGCGTGGATGACGCGGCAGCGGCCCAGGTAGGTGTCCAGCGGCACGTCGGCAATCGCCGGCGCGTCGTTGGCGTAGTGCAGCGGCGCATCCGCATGCGCGCCCACATGGGGCGACATCGTGATGGCGCTGAGGTTGACCGGGCAGCCGGGCGACAGCTGCGCCGTCCAGCGCAGGCTGTAGGGTTCGTCGCCCGGGAAGATGGGGGCGTCGGGGGCGACGACCGGGGAGATGTCCCAGAGTCTGGGAGAGACGTGGGAAGGCATGGCGGCGGCACCATAGCTTTGCCTGGACGGTCGTGGTGTCGGTTAATTCCAACTGCCTGTCAACTCGTCGCCCGGCGCCGCCGCGCCGCCCCCGGGGAACTCAGCGGCGGAACTTGCCCGCCCGGTCCACGATGGCCAGGTCTACATAGTCCAGGCCGCTGTGGTCCTTGGCGTTGTAGCCCACCTCGATGCCGCCCAGATCGAAGCGGCCCATGTTCTCCAGCGCGTCGCGCAGGCTCTGGCGGGTGGGCTGCTTGCCGGCGCGCTTCAGGCCTTCCACCAGGACCTTGGCCGACACATAGCCTTCCACGACGATGGGCGTCAGCTCCACGCCGGCCTTCTGGGCCGCCTCCAGCGCCTCCTTGATGATCGGCTTGGCGATGGAGCGCTCGTACGGGAACACCTGGCTGACGATGACGCCGTAGGCAATGTCGCCCAGGTCCTTGATGAAGCCGGCCGACGCGTTGTTGGACAGCGTCACCAGCTGCGCCGTGGAGCCCGCCGCGCGCACCGCCTTCATGCCCTGCACGACGGCCGTGCCCGAGCCGACGAACAGCACCGCCTGCGGCTGCTTGGCCAGCACCTTGGGCACGATGGGGGCGAAGTCTGGCTTGGCACGGTCGTACTTCTCATGCGCCGCGGCCGTCTTGTTGGTCTTGGCCAGGCCGGTCATCGCGCCCTGCACGGCGTCGTCGCCGAAGCTGTCGTCCACCTGCACGATGGCGATGCGCTCCATGCCGATCAGGCTCAGGTGCTCGATGGCGCGCTCGGCCTCGCGCTGGTAGGTGGCGCGCACGTTGAACAGCCAGGGGTGGACGGGCTTGTGCAGCACCATCGCGCCGGTCGACGGGCCCACCAGCGGGATCTTGTGCTCCGTCAGCAGCGGCATGATGGCCTGGGTGTGCGGCGTGCCCCGGTTCAGGAACAGCGCGATGACGCCCTGGTCGATCAGCGTCTTGGCATTCGTGACGGCCAGCTTGGGGTCGAACTTGTCGTCCAGCGACACCAGGTTGATCTTCTGGCCGTTGACGCCACCGGCGGCATTGACGTTGTCGAAGTACAGCTTGGCGCCCTGCGTCGCCTCCTTCACGCCCGCCGCGACCGTGCCGCTGTGGCCAGCAGTCTGGCCTATCGTGATATCAGCGTGGGCGCTGCCCGCCAGTCCGGCGGCCACGAGCGCGGTGAGCAGCAGGCGCTGAGCCGCCTGGCCGAGGGTGTTCTTCATGGGTCTTGTCTCCAACTGCCCCTGACTGCGGCAGGCTCTTGGGCGTGGCGGCCTGCTCGCGGGACTGCCATTCAAGCACGCGCAGACCGCGGAACTGTGCATGCGCAGCCACGCTGCGGGTACTACTTATGTGGGACAGCAGCGTGAGCGCGGGTGCCGCCTACCAGCTTGCCTGGAACGAGTCGCCGTTGAAGCGGCTGTCTCCGGTGATCGCGCGCTTGTCCACGAACTCGAAGTCGGACGCGCGCAGCGTCTTCAGGTTCGTGATCGTCGCGTCCTGCCACTGCGCGCTGGGCTCGCCCTGCACGTACAGGTCGGAGCCGATGTCGGCGACCGCCTTGGCCTGGGCGCTCCACGATGCCGGCGGCACGAAGCCGGCCTTCAGCCGCAGCACCGATCCGAACGGCACGCCACCGCCACCCGCGCGGTGCAGTGCGGGCCACACATGGCTGCGCGCCATCACGCTGGACAGGGGCGGTGCGCGATGTTGATGCGCTGCGTGGCGGCCGGGCGCGCTTATGCGTGTACGCGCTTGTAAGAGTTGCCGCTCGCTCGTTGCGAGGCTCAGGCCCGCTGCGTCTGCGGCCGCTGGGCGTCACGGCGGCGATGGGTAGCGCGGCCCGCAGCGCCGGCAACACCTGGGGATGGATTCCCGAACGGCTCGATGGCCTGGACAGCTTCGGCGGCTGCGCCACCGCCGTCGTCGAAGTGTTGTGGCGCACGCCCAATGCGCTGCTGATCGCCGGCATCGTGCTGAGCGCCTGGGCCGCGGCGCTGGCCAGCCGGCAGTTCACACCGCGCTGGCCTTCGCTGTCGCAGGTTTTGCGCGGCTTGAGCGGCGGCGTGCTGCTGGGCTGGGGCGCGATGACGGGCCTGGGCTGCACCGTGGGCAATGTGCTGTCCGGCACCATGGCCGGTGCACTGTCGGGTTGGGTGTTTGGGGCAGTGACGCTGGCGGCGGTGTGGGCCGGCATCCGGCTCGGCTGGGCGCGTTGACGAGATTCAGCTGAGGGGCCGCGCAGTCAGGAAGCTCTCCCTCACCGCACCCACCGAATCCTTGCGCCACGCCGCGAACACCGCCGACGCGTCGATGGCCTCGGCCAGCGGCCTGAACACCGCCCCCTGCACGCCCGCACGCTGGAACGCCGCCGGCACGATGCTGACGCCCAGCCCCTGGGCCACCAGCGACACCACCGAAAGCCAGTGCCGCCCCTCGTGCTGCAGCCGCGGGTAGAAGCCGTGCTGGCGGCAGATCTCGACGATGCGGGCGTGGTAGTCCGGCGAGCCTTTGCGTGAGAACAGGATGAAGGGCTGGTCGCTCAGCGCGGTCAGCGAGATGTCGCGCTGCGCCGCCAGCGGATGGCTGGCCGGCAGGCACGCGACAAAGGGCTCGCTGTACAGCGGCTGCGAGGCGAGGGCGGGTGGCAGCCGGTCGGTGTGCACCAGTCCGAGATCCAACTCCTCGCCCAGCAGCGCGTCGATCTGGTCCTGCGAGTTCAGCTCCACGACGACCACCTCCACCTTGGGGTGGCTGGCCTGGAAGGCCTGCAGCCAGGCCGACAGTCCGTTGAACAGCGTGGAGCCGACAAAGCCCAGCCGCAGCCGCCCCACCTCGCCGGCCTGTACCTCACGGGCCAGCGCGCAGGCGTCCTCGGCGCGGTCCAGCAGGCCTTGGGCGCTGGCGCGGAAGGCGGCGCCGGCGGGCGTCAGGCGCACGCCCTTGCTGTCGCGGTCGAACAGCCGGGCGCCCACGCTGGCTTCCAGTTGCTGGATGGCCACCGACAGCGGCGGCTGAGAGATGGCCAGGCGCTGGGCCGCACGGCCGAAGTGCAGTTCGTCAGCCAGCGCGAGGAAGTAGCGCAGGTGGCGGAACTCCAGCGAGCGCGCGGTATCGATAGGCATGGCGAATGGTCGAAGTCGTTTCTTGAATTGGACACGAATCGGTCGACCGGGGAATACTGGGCGCCATACGCGCCCGACCGGCGCCCAACGATCACGATGAGGACACCGCCATGGCCCACAAGGCAAGCTTTCACTGGGACGACCCGCTGCTGCTGAACGAGCAGCTCAGCGACGACGAGCGCATGGTGCGCGACGCCGCCGCCGCCTACTGCAACGACCGCCTGCGCCCGCGCGTGCTTGACGCCTTCCGCAACGAGCAGACCGATGCCGGCATCTTCCGCGAAATGGGCGAGCTGGGCCTGCTGGGCCCCACCATCCCGACCGAGTACGGCGGCGCCGGCCTGAACTACGTCTGCTACGGCCTCATCGCCCGCGAGGTGGAGCGCGTGGACTCGGGCTACCGGTCGATGATGAGCGTGCAGTCGTCTCTCGTGATGGTGCCCATCAACGAGTTCGGCAACGAGGCGACCAAGCGGAAGTACCTGCCCAAGCTGGCCACGGGCGAATGGATCGGCTGCTTCGGCCTTACCGAGCCCAACCACGGCTCCGACCCCGGCTCCATGGTCACGCGCGCCCGCAAGGTGGACGGCGGCTACGAGCTGACCGGCAGCAAGATGTGGATCACCAACAGCCCCATCGCCGATGTGTTCGTCGTCTGGGCCAAGGACGACGGCGGGCAGATCCGCGGCTTCGTGCTGGAGAAGGGCTGGAAGGGCCTGAGCGCGCCCGCCATCCACGGCAAGGTGGGCCTGCGGGCGTCCATCACCGGCGAGATCGTCATGGACGCGGTGTTCTGCCCCGAGGAGAACGCCTTCCCCGACGTGCGCGGCCTGAAGGGGCCGTTCACCTGCCTGAACAGCGCCCGCTACGGCATCGCCTGGGGCGCGTTGGGCGCCGCCGAGGACTGCTGGCACACGGCCCGCCAGTACACGCTGGATCGCAAGCAGTTCGGCAAGCCGCTCGCGGCCAACCAGCTGATCCAGAAGAAGCTGGCGGACATGCAGACCGAGATCACGCTGGGCCTGCAGGGCTGCCTGCGCCTGGGCCGCATGAAGGACGAGGGCACGGCGGCGGTGGAGATCACGTCCATCATGAAGCGCAACAGCTGCGGCAAGAGCCTGGACATCGCCCGCATGGCGCGCGACATGCTGGGCGGCAACGGCATCTCGGACGAGTTCGGCATCGCCCGCCACCTGGTGAACCTGGAAGTGGTGAACACCTACGAGGGCACGCACGACATCCATGCGCTGATCCTGGGCCGCGCCATCACTGGTATCGCCGCTTTCTGATAACTAAAGACAGGGCCGTGGTCGCGCGGCATGCTGCGGGGCTCGTTGCTGGAGACTTCGCCATGCCCACCCGCCGCCACGCCTTGCTTGCCTCCGCCACGCTACCGGCGCTGCCGGTGGCATCGGCCACGTCCATCACGACGCCGGCTTCCAACTGGCCAGCGCCCGCCGAGATCGAGAAGCGCGTGGCCGAGGCCCGCGCCACCGAAATCGCCTTTGCTGCGGCGTTCGCGGCGCGTGACGTGGCGGGCTTCCGCCGCTTCCTGGCGCCGGACACGATCTGGATGGGCAAGGAGCCGCTGCACGGCCCGGACGCGGTCATGGCCGCCTGGAATACCTGGCTCACCTCGCCCACGCCGCCCTTCAGCTGGGCGCCCGACCTGGTGCTGGTGCTGCCCAGCGGCGATCTGGCTCGCACCAGTGGGCCGGTGCACGACGCCAGCGGCAAGCTCATCAACCGGTTTCAGTCCACCTGGCGGCGCAAAGCGGCAGGTGGCTGGGAGGTCGTGTTCGACTTCGGGACGGCGGCGGGCTGAGGCTCCCGCCCAGTTGCGATGGGTGTTCGGGCCGAGCGCCGGGCCGCCCCAAGCCGGCCCGCCAGGCGATGTGCTCGTGGCTCGACGCCGCGAGCATCGCCGTCCCCTCGGGGGACCGATCAGGCACGCGCGCGTTCAGCGGCGCGTGACTGAGCGAGGGGCTTCAAATCATCCCGCCGAGTGCCTTGAACAGCTGGGCCTGCCTCACCCACTGCTGCGCTCGCAGTTGAAGTCGCGTCTGCTCTGCCTCCAGCCGCGCATTGCGCACTTCCAGCCAGTTGGCGCGGGCTATTGAGCCGGCCTCGTAGCGCACGGTCGCCAGGCGTTCGTTCTCGATGGCCTCGCGCAGCCGGCTCGCGTTGGCGGCGAGTTGCTGGGCCACGCGTTCGGCCTCGATGCGCTGGGTCTCGATCTCCGCGAGCGCCTTGTTCAGCGTGTCGCGCAGCGTGAGGGCGGCCGTGTCCAGCTCGGTGCGGGCGCTGTCGCGCTGCAGGGCCAGGCGCTGCCAGTCGATCATGGGCACGACGAGATTGGCGCCCAGCGAGGCCAGCGGCTGCGACAGCCAGTCGCGCGACTGCGCGCCGCCGGTGCTCACGCCGGCGTTGAAACTCAGCCGTGGATAGCGGTCGGCCTCGCTGACGCGCAGGCGGGCCAGCGCCGCGTCCACGCCGAAGCGATCGCGCTGCACATCGGGGCGCTGCGCCAGCACCTCGGCGGGCTCCGCCAGGCGCCAGCGCGGCGGCTCGCCCGCCGGCAGGGCAGCTGCGGGCGACGGGCCCGGCAGTGGCTCGTCGAGCAGCAGGGCCAGGCGCTGGCGCTGCAGCAGCGAGTCGGCGGCCAGGTCGGCCAGGTGGTTCTCGGCGGTCTGCACGGTGGCGGCGATCTTGTCGACCTCGATGGGCAGCAGCTTGCCTTCGCGCACGCGCAGCCGTGTCAGCTCCAGCGTCTCGCGGGTCAGCGCGAGCTGGGTCTCGGCCAGCGGCTGACGGGCGCGGATGGAGGCCAGCGTCCAGTAGGCCTCGGCCACCTGGCTGCGGATCAGCAGGCGCGCGGCGGCGATGTCGGTCATTGCAGACTCGGCGTTGGCGCGCTGGGCGGCCTGCGTCTGCGCCAGGCGGTTCCACAGGTCCAGCTCGTAGCCCACGCCCACGTTGGCGCTATAGCTGCGCGTGACGCCGGTGGACGTGTTGACCGGAATGGTCACGCCGCCCACGTCGACGTTGCGCGTGCTGCTCTGCGTTTCAAGCGGGCGGCTGGCGTTGGTGGACAGGCTGGCGTTGGGCGTCCAGCGCAGCGCGCTCTGCTCGGCCATGATCTGCGCGCGCTTCCAGCGCTGAGCGGCCAGCGCGACGTCGCGGTTGGCTTCCAGCGCACGGGCCTGCAGCGCGGCGAGCGTGGGGTCCAGCAGGCCGGCCCAGTCGGGGGCGACGTCGCCGGCGGCGAGACTCCAGGCTGTGGGCAACGGCACGTCGGGCGCCTGGGTCGTGGGGCCTAGCGCACAGCCGGCGAGCAGCAGCATGGCGGCCAGAGAGGTCAGCTTTGTCTTCATTTGCTTATGCATCACCTTGCCGACAGACGTCGTGAATTTGGCGGGCCGAGCGCCGGGCCGCTCCCAAGCCGGCACGCTCTGGCGATGTGCTCGCCGGTCAATCCGGCGAGCATCGCCGTCCCCGCGGAGGACCGGCCAGGCTCGCCCGCGTTCAGCGGTGCGGACTGGACGAGGGGCTTCATGTCACTCCCGGGCCAGCGCGTCGACAGGGCTCAACGCCGCAGCGCGGCGCGCCGGCAGCGTGCCGAACACCAGGCCCACCGCGCTGGACACCGCGAAGGCCACGCCAAGCGCGGCCCAGCTCACCACCACGTGCACATGCTGCTGCGCCGCGTTCAGCGCCTGCGCGGCCAGCCAGCTCAGCAGCACACCCACCAGGCCGCCCAGGCAGCACAGCACGACGGCCTCGATGAGGAACTGCAGCCTCACGTCGCCCTGGCGCGCGCCCACGGCCATGCGGATGCCGATCTCGCGCGTGCGCTCGGACACCGACACCAGCATGATGTTCATGACGCCCACGCCACCCACAAGCAGCGAGATCGCGGCCACGCCGGCAAACACCGCGGCCATCGCGCTGGTGATGCCCTGGAACTTGCGGAACTCCTCGTCGGCGTTGAAGCTGCCGAAGTCCTCGCGGCCGTGCAGGGCCTTCAGGCGGTGGACGATGTGCTCCCGCACCTGCTGAGGCGGCACGCTGTTGTCCAGGTGCACGTCGAAGCTCCAGACCTCGGCGCGGGATTCCATCTTGCGGGCGAATGTCGTGTGGGGCACGTAGAGCTGGCTCATGCCGCCGCTGAAGCCGATCGCGCCGCCATCCGTCGCGGCCACGCCGATGACGGTGAAGGGCATGGCGGCCGTGGGCGGCACCCAGGTGCCGACCGGCGGGCCGCCGCCCAGCTGCAGCAGCACGACCTGGCCAATCGGCGACTGACCCTTCTTGAACAGCGCATCGCGCGCCTTCTCGTCCAGCACCAGCACCTGGTTGTGGGCCTCCAGGTCCATCGCATTGAAGTAGCGGCCCTGCACGACCTTGAGCTTGCGCGCCCTCAGCGTGTTGGCGTCGGCAGCCACGGCCTGCACGGTCGCGTCGCGCGAGCGGTGGTGGGCCGTCAGCTGCAACTGCCGGTTGGGCGTGATGCTGCGCACGCCGTCCAGAGCGCGCAGCGAGTCGATCTCGTGCGGCCGGAAGGGCTTGTTCTGCACGCCCGGCGGCAGCGAGGGGTTGCCGCTCCAGAACGGGATGCGGCCCGACATCATGCTGGCCACGTCCTTCTCGATGGACGAACGCGCCGCCGTCGTCAGCGCGACGATGCTGACCACCGACGCGATGCCGATGCTGATGCCCAGCATGGACAGTGCCGTGCGCAGCCGGTTGCTCTTCAGCGCCAGCAGCGCTGTGGCAACCGCTTCGCGCCACTGCACCTGCATCCTGCGCAACCAGCCGCCTTGCCTGACCGGTGGCGCATCGCTGGGCAGCTCGGCGGGGGGCTGGTGGCCCGCCGGCGTGCCGTTGTCGGCGACGATCTTGCCGTCCCTCAGCTCGATGACGCGGCGCGCATGGGCGGCGACGTGGGCATCATGCGTGACGAGGATGATGGTGTGGCCGCGCTCGTTCAGCTCCTTCAAGAGCCGCAGCATCTCGGCGCCGGAGGCCGAGTCCAGCGCACCGGTGGGTTCGTCGGCCAGGATGATCTGCCCGCCATTCATCAGTGCCCGCGCGATGGACACGCGTTGCTGCTGGCCGCCGGAGAGTTCGTTGGGCCGGTGGTGCAGCCGCTCGCCCAGGCCCAGCCGCTGCAGCAGCGCGCGGGCCCGCTCGCCGCGCGGCCCCGTGCCGACGCCGGCGTAGACGGCCGGCAGCGCCGCGTTGGCGCGGGCGTCCAGGTGCGGCAGCAGGTGGTAGCGCTGGAAGATGAAGCCGAAGCGCTCGCGGCGCAGCGCCGCCAGCTGGTCGGGGCCCAGCGTGCTGGCGTCGGTGCCGCCGATGAGGAACTGGCCGCGCGTGGGGTTGTCCAGGCAGCCCAGCACGTTCATCAGCGTGCTCTTGCCCGAGCCCGACTGGCCCATGATGGCGACGAACTCGCCGGCCTCGATGGCGAGGCTGACGCCGTCCAGCGCGGGCACGTCGATGTCGCCCAGCTGGTAGTGCCGGGCGACGTCCTTCAGCTCGATAAGGGACATGATCAGGCGCCGGGCGCGCTGGCGGCCGACGCGCTGGGCGGCGCCAGCAGCACCTTCTCACCGGTCTTCACACCGTCGATGACCTGCACCTTGGCGCCGTCCTGCAATCCGGTCTTGACCTGCCTGGGCGTCTGCTTGTTGTCGGCGTCCAGCACCTGCACGGTGAAGCGGCCGTCCTTGTTGTCGCGCTCGCCCAGGGCCACGATGGGCATGGCGGGCACCTGCTTGACGGCGCCGGTCTCGATGTCCACCTGCACGGTCATGTCGCTGAACAGCGCGCGGTCGCGGTTGTCCACGTCGAACAGCACGTTGTAGAAGACCGCATTGCCCGCGCGCTCGGGCACCGGCTGGATGACGCGCAGCTTGCCCTCGTAGCGCTTGCCCTCGCCGGACAGCGTGGAGAAGCGCGCCGTCTGGCCCACCTTGATGGACTGGATGTCGGCCTCGGCCACCTTGGCGCGCACGGTGATGGTGTCCAGGTCGGCCAGCGTCAGCATGACCGGCGTGACCTGCACGGCGATGACGGTCTGGCCGGCCTGCACCGGCAGGTTGACGACCGTGCCGTCCATGGGCGCCGTGATGCGCGTGTACGACAGGCGCAGCTTGCGGTTTTCCAGGTCGGCCTCGAAGCGCGCGACGGTGGCTGCCTGGCCGCGCAGCGCCGCCTCGATCTTGGCGAGATCGGTCTCGGCCTTCTCGGCCTCGATGGCGGCCGTGGCCTGGCCACTCAGCAGGCGACGCTGGCGGGCCAGTTCGCGGCGGGCGGATTCAGCGTCAACCTTGCTGCTGTCCAGCTGCGCGCGGGCCTGGGCCAGTGAAGCCTCGGCCTGCGTCACATCGCTGCGCGCCAGCTCGGGGTCCAGGCTGACCAGCAGCTCGCCCTTCTTGACCTGCTGGCCCAGCTGCACGTGCAGCGTCTGGATCTGGCCACTGACCTGCGCGCCCACGTCCACCTTGGTCTTGGCCTGCAGCACGCCGGCGGCCTGCACGTTCTGCGCGATGTCGGCCAGTGCGACGATGCCGCTGGGCGGCGGTGGAGGTGGCGCGGGCTTGTGCGTGACGTGCCAGGCGATGCCGGCAGCGGCCAGCACGGCGATGACCATCAGGCGCGTGCGCCAGCGCTTCAGGAATGCTTTCATGTCTCCCCCTGGGTGCCGGGGTCTGCGCCCCGCCTACGGATGCTGTAGTTAGCGTAGCAGTCGCCAGCTACACGTGCGCTTAACGCGCTGATCGTCTTGCGCGAAGCCGGGCTTGGCGAAAGTCACCCGGGGTCAGGATTTGCCTGACGTCCAGATTCACCGGCTGTGCGACGTCAGCCGCGCCAGCGGTGACGCCGCGCTGACGCCCGGCGCCACGGTCGCGGCACCGCGCACCGGCTTGGTGGTCTCGGCGTCGTCCACCTCGCCGGCGGCCAGCGCGGCGATGCTGTCCGGGCTGCGGCGCATGGCCACGCCCACGGCCAGGATATCGATGACCAGCAGGTGCAGGATGCGGCTGACCATGGGCAGGTGGGTCTCGATGTCCTCGATGTGATCGACGATCAGCGTCACGTCGGCCTTCTTGGCCAGCGGGCTCTGGCTGGCCGTGATGGCCACCACCTTGGCGCCGCGCTCCTGCGCCTTCTCGACGACGGCCAGCAGCTCCGGCAGTCGTCCGCCGCTGCTGATGACGACGGCCACGTCGCCCTCGCGCAGCACGTCGGCCGCCAGCAACTGCAGGCGCGGATCGGTGTACGCGCCGCAGGGCATGCCGAAGCGCAGGAACTTGAACTGCGCGTCCTGCGCGACGACGCTGTAGTGGCCCAGCGCGAAGAACTCGATGCGGCCGGCGGCCAGCAGCATCTCGGTGGCGCGGTCGATGGTGTCACGGTTCAGGTGGCTGCGCACCTGCAGGATGGCGCTGGCGGTGTTGCCCAGCACCTTGGCGCCCAGCTCCAGCATGGAGTCGTTGGTGTTGACCTGCGTGTGCGTGACGGGCACGGTGCCGGTCAGGCCCGAGGCCAGGCGCAGCTTGAAGTCCGACAGCCCCTCGCAGCCCAGCGACCGGCAGAAGCGGATGACGGTGGGCTGGCTGACGCCGGCGGCGCGGGCGATCTCGGCGATGGGGTCGTTCAGCACCGAGCGCGGCTGCGCCAGCACCAGGTCGGCCACGCGCAGTTCGGCGGGCGACAGCTCGCTGCGCGCGCGGCGGATCTGGCCCAGGATGGCCGAGCCGGGCGAGGCCTGCAGGTGGCGCAGCTGGTTCTCGAGAATGGCCGATGCGCCCTTGAAGGTCGCGTGCTCGGCAGTGATGACGAAGGTGGGGATGGCGGCCACGTAGTCGTGGAAGCGGCCCTTGTCCTCGAAGCGGGCGCGGAAGGGGCTGCGGTCGAACCATTCGCCCAGGCGCGGCACGATGCCGCCGCCGATGTAGATGCCGCCGAGGGACCCCAGCGTCACCGCCAGGTTGGCGGCCGCCGTGCCCAGCAGGCCGCAGAACACCTCCAGTGTCTCCACGCACAGCGCGTCGCCATCGTCGAGCGCCTTCTGCGTGATGGCGGGCGCCTGCAGCGCGGGGGCGTCGGTGATGCCGTTGCGGTCGGCCAGCGCCTTGTAGATCAGCTCCAGGCCGGGGCCGGAGATGAGGCGTTCGTAGGAGACGTGGTCCAGCGTCTTCCAGGCGAACTTCAGGATGTCCATCTCACGCGCGTCGCGCGGCCCGAAGTTCACGTGGCCGCCTTCGGTGCCCAGCGCGATCCAGCCTTCGCCGGCCGGGATCAGTCCCGATACGCCCAGGCCCGTGCCCGCGCCCAGCAGGCCGATGACGCTGGGCCGGCGGGCCTGGCCGCCGCCCACCTGGCGCACATCCGCATCGGCCAGCCGGGGCAGGGCCATCGCCAGCGCGGTGAAGTCGTTGACCACCACCAGCGTGTCCAGCCCCAGGCGCTGGCGCATCTCGTCGATGGAGAACTGCCAGTGGTAGTTGGTCATGCGCACCTGGTCGCCCTCGACCGGGTTGGCGATGGCCACCGCGGCGTGCGCAATCTGCTGCGGGCCGGCGTCGGCCCAGCTCAGGCCGGCCAGGTAGGCGCTGACGGCGGCATGGAAGTCCGCATGGTCGGCGCAGCGCAGCGACACCATCTGCATGAATTCGCCAGGGCCCAACTCCAGTGCAAACCGGGCATAGGTGCCGCCAATATCGGCGAGCAGACGGGGGCTGTCGAAACGGGGCATGGACTGAAACCTGGCAATACCGGCGATGGCGGGACGGGCGGATTATTCAGCAGGCCGGGCAGGCCGCGCGGTGGTGTTTGGCGCCACCAAGGCCTGTAGCTTCACTACAGCCTCTTTCTCGCGCGATTTTCCCAGGGGAAGTCATTGATTCGGTTGGCTTGAATGCGATTTCTTCATGCCCGCTTCAGCCCTGGGGCGGGTCTGTATTGTGAAAAGTATGTAGTTTTGCTACCGTCCGCGCCGACCATAATTTCAAGCTGTTTGCCCGTGTTTTCCAACGTACGAATGCCGAATCTCCGCGCCCCGTTCTTCAAACCGCAGCGAGTGCGCGCATGAGTGCACCTTATCCCTGGCTGGTGGCCGATGTCGGTGGCACCAATGCGCGCTTCGGAACGGTGTCGGGGCCGGGCGCCGAGGTGGAAGACGTGCGCGTGCTGCCGGTGGCCGGCCATGCCGGCCCGGCCGCCGCAGTGCGCGCCTATCTTGATGGCCAGGCGCCCGGTGCGGCACGGCCGCAGAGCGCGGCCTTCGCGCTGGCCACGCCGGTGCAGAGTGACCGCATCGCGCTGACCAACGGCGCGTGGGACTTCTCCCGCAACGGCACGCAGGCCGAGCTGGGTCTGAAGACCTTCCTGTGCCTGAACGACTTCGAGGCACAGGCGTTGTCGCTGCCGCGGCTGAAGCCGCACCAGCTGCGCGCCTGGGGCGATGCCCCGGCCCCGGTTGGCGAGGCGCCGGTCGGCACCATCCTGGCCGTCATCGGCCCGGGTACGGGTCTGGGCGTGGGCGGCGTCATCCGTGCGCCGGGCCTGTGGCTGACGCTGCCGGGCGAGGGCGGGCACGCAACACTGGCGCCGGGTGATGACTTCGAAAGTGCCGTGATCGCCGCCGCGCGCCGCGAGTTCCCGCATGTGTCGGCCGAGCGCTTCCTGTCGGGCATCGGCCTGCCGGTGTTGTGCCGCTCGGTGGCGGCCGCGTTGGGGCAGGGCGAGGATGTGGCCGCGCTGCCGGCCGACCAGATCGTCGCCCGCGGCCTGTCGGGCGAGTCGCCGGCCTGCGTACGCACGCTGGAGCTGTTCTGCGGCCTGCTGGGCAGCTTCTGCGGCAACGTCGCGCTGACGCTGGGCTCGCGTGGCGGCGTCTTCATCGGCGGCGGCATCGTCCCGCGGCTGGGCGACTACTTCTTCAAGTCGCAGTTCCGCGCCCGCTTCGAGGCCAAGGGCCGTCTGCACACCTTTGTCGACGGCATTCCCACTCTCCTCATCACCGACACACTCGCGGCCCTCTCCGGCGCTGCATTGGCGCTGGAGCAGGCGGACGCCTGACGCGCGGCGGCGGGGCCCTCCCGCCGCTTGAATCTTTCCAGCGGCGCCGTTCTGGCGCCGCTGCGACCTCCTCATCCCTTGCTCGTGCTTGCCCCCTGGCGCCTGAAGCGGTGCTTTGCTCGACGCCTTCGCGACCCCTTTCCCCTTGTCAATGCAGCGTGCGGTGCGCGGTCCGTGGGGGGCGTGCATTGCTCACTTTTCTGGCGCTGTAGAAATGACTTTTGACGACATGTAGTTGCGCTACAGATTTGCAATGAGTTCTGGTTTGCATGGAGCTGTCAGCCCGCTTTAGACTGGATTCTATGCGGGTTAACCCTTGGTTCTGGCGCGAAATCAGGTCGTTTCTTCGCAACGTCTAGGGTTTACGCAGGTGCGGTTCAAAATCTAGTTTTGATACAAACTCGCTCGAGACGTTGGGTTCTCGCCCCAAAGATGTGCGCCGCCAGCCCGCGGGTGCATGCCGAGGGCCAAACCGCTTTCCAAACCAGAGGAGACATTCATGACCTTGAGCAAAGACAAGCGCGGTTCGGACGCCGTGGCGTCTTTCCGCATCAGCCCGGTAGCTGTCGGTTGCACGCTGCTGATCGCCGCCGCTGCCGCGACGGCGCAACAGGCGGCGCCGCAGCAGCTGGAGACCGTCACCGTCACCGGTATCCGCAAGGGCATCGAGGCGGCCATCTCGGTCAAGCGCAACAACGACTCCATCGTCGAGGCCATCTCGGCCGAAGACATCGGCAAGCTGCCGGACTCGTCCATCGCCGAATCCATCGCGCGTCTGCCCGGCCTGACGGCCCAGCGCGTGAACGGCCGCGCGCAGGAAGTGCAGATCCGCGGCCTGGCCGGCCAGTTCGCGACGACGCTGCTGAACGGCCGCGAGCAGGTCAGCACCGGCGACAACCGCTCCGCCGAGTTCGACCAGTACCCCTCCGAACTGCTGAGCGGCGTGGTCATCTACAAGACGCCCGACGCCGCGCTGATCGGCCAGGGCCTGTCCGGCACCATCGACCTTCAGACCGTGCGCCCGCTGAACTTCGCGACGCGCACGATGGCTGTCAACCTGCGCGGCGAGAAGAACTCGCTGGGCCGCCTGAACCCTGGCGCCGCCGGCGACAAGGGCAGCCGCTTCAGCTTCTCGTACATCGACCAGTTTGCCGACCGCACCGTCGGCATCGCGCTGGGCTATGCCCGCCTGGACTCGCCCAACCAGAACAACTACTTCCGCAACTGGGGCTACCCCAACTACACGGGCACCTTCAACGGCACGAACTATGTCGACGTGCGCGTGCCGGGTGGCGTGCAGATCCGCAACGAGTCGGCCTCGCAGGAGCGCAACGGCCTGATGGGCGTGTTGCAGTGGAAGCCGTCCAAGGACTTCGAGACGCTGGTCGACGTCTACCACTCGACCTACGAGCGCAACGCGATCCAGCGCGGCTTTGAAGCCGGTCTGGCCTGGGGCGCGCAGTCGCTGGCCAACCCGGTCGTCGAGGGCGGCACGAAGAGCGGCAACACCCAGACCGGTGGCGTGCTGACCAAGGGTGACTGGATCGGCGTCAAGCCGGTGCTGCGCCACGACGTCAACGACCGCGAAGACACCATCAGCGCCGTGGGCTGGAACAGCAAGCTGGTCGTCAGCCCGGCGCTTACGCTGTCCAGCGACGTGAGCTGGTCCAAGGCCGACCGCGAAGAGTCCATCCTGGAGCTGTACGCCGGCACCGTGCCCGGCAGCGCCGGCGCGCTGGACACCTTCAAGGTCAACTTCCCCGCGGGTGGCGGCCTGCCGTCGATCACGGCCGGCCTGAACTATGCCGACCCGGCCATCATCAAGCTGGTCGACTCCGGCGGCTGGGGCCAGGCGGGCTACATCAAGAAGCCCAAGGTCGAGGACGAGATCAAGTCGATCCGCCTGGCGGCTCGCGTCAACCAGGATCTGGCCTTCTTCACGGGCGGCGAGATCGGCCTGAACTTCACGCAGCGCGAGAAGTCGCGTGCCGTGGCCGAATGGTTCATGGACATCAAGACCTCGCCGACCACCCTCCCGGCGGGCCTGCTGTCCGATGCCAACAGCCTGGGCTTCGTGGGGCTGGGCAATTTCATCTCGTATGACGCCCGCGCCGCGGCGGCGCAGTTCTACAACCTGCGCCCCAATGTCCACAAGGACATCATCAACAAGGACTGGTCCGTCAAGGAAGACATCACCACCGTCTTCGCCAAGGCCGACATCGACGCCGAACTGCTGGGCCTGCCGCTGCGCGGCAACCTGGGCCTGCAGGGCGTGAACGCCAAGCAGAGCTCCACAGCCTTCAGCATCCAGAACGCGGCCCTGATGGTCGCACCGGTCACGCGCGGTACCGACTACACCGACTGGCTGCCCAGCCTGAACCTGACCTGGCAGGTCGCCACCAACCAGAACGTGCGCTTCGGCGTCGCGCGCCAGATCACCCGCCCGCGCATGGACGACATGCGCGCCACGCAGGCCTACAGCGTCGACAACACGCGCCTGATCTGGACCGGCGACGGCGGCAACCCCGAGCTGAAGCCCTGGAAGGCCGATGCGGTGGACCTGTCCTATGAGTACTACTTCGGCAACAAGGGCTATGTGTCCATCGCCGGCTATTACAAGGACCTGAAGACCTACATCTACAGCCAGAAGCTGAACGTCAACTTCCGCGAGCGATTCGGCACGCTGACGCCTCCGGGCGCCATCACGCCGACGTCCGACATCGGCGAGTTCACGACCCAGGCCAACGGCCAGGGCGGTTCGCTGCAGGGCGTGGAACTGGCGGTGTCGCTGCCGCTGGACATCGTGTCCAACGTGTTGAGCGGTTTCGGCGTGCAGGCCAGCTACGCCTACGTCGACAGCAAGATCGCCCCGTTCGGCCCTGGCGACTCCCGCCCGCTGCCGGGCCTGTCGCCCAACACGTACAACCTGACGGCCTACTACGAGAAGCACGGCTTCTCGGCCCGGGTCAGCACGCGCATCCGTGACGGCTTCGTCGGCGAGGTGACGGGCTTCGGCGCCGACCGCACGTTCGAGTACGTCAAGAAGGAGCAGGTCACCGACCTGCAACTGGGCTACGAGTTCCAGAGCGGCGCGGCCAAGGGCCTGTCCATCCTGTTCCAGGTCAACAACGTGGGCAACGAGCCCTACGTCGAGTACTACAACAACGACCTGACGCAGACCAAGCAGTACACCAAGTACGGCAAGACCTACCTGCTGGGCGTGAACTACAAGTTCTGAACCCGCGCGCAGTGCTAGCGTGAGGACCCTTGCCGGAGCGATCTGGCAGGGGTTTTTTCTTGACCAGGGCCTCGAATCCCGCGATGAACCGCTTGTTCAATCCGCAGCCGCGCGTGCAGGTGCTGGAGCCGGCGCCGGGCCTTCGTGTCGTGGTTTTGGACGACGTGCTGCTGCAGCCCGAGCGGGTCGTCGCGTGGGCGCAGGCGCATCGCTTCGAAGCCGCAGAAGGCAATCTGTACCCAGGCGACGTTCTGGGCCTGCCCGACGAGTTCGACGACCGCCTGCGCGACCTGTTCTGGCAGCACGCGCGCGGCCCGCTGGCGCTGCGGCGCTGCCAGGCGGCCTATGTGCGGCTGGCGATGGCGACCACGCCGGCCGCGCGGCTGCAGCCGCTGCAGTGGCTGTGCCACCGCGACCGTATCGATGAGGACGTGGGCGCGATGTTCGCGGCCTCGGTGCTGTACCTGTTCCACGACGCGGCTCTGGGCGGCACGCGCTTCTTCGCGCCGCGTCGGCCGGGTCCCGAGCTGGCGCAGCTGTTCCGCGACGCGCAGACGCTGCAGCCCGCCGACTTCACGGCCCGGCATGGCATTTCCCCTGGCTACCCGGCGGCCGACATGGCCTACTTCGACTGCGTGGCCAGCGTGCCGGCCGCGTGGAACCGCATGATCATCTACGACGGTGGCGGCTACCACGCCGCTGCAATCGACCACCCCGAGCTGCTCAGCAACGACCCCGCCACCGGGCGGCTGACGCTGAACGGCTTCTTCCCCTGCCGCCGCCAGGCGGCACCCGCACAAGCCCGATGAGCCATTCCCTGATCCAAGACATCGTCATCGTCGGCGGCGGCACCGCCGGCTGGATGACCGCCGCCGCGCTGTCCACCGTGCTGCGCGGGCGCTACCGCATCCGCGTCGTCGAGTCCGACGAGATCGGCACGGTCGGCGTGGGCGAGGCCACCATCCCCATGATCCAGCGCTTCAACCGCGTCGTGGGCATCGACGAGAACGAGTTCATGCGCGAGACGCAGGGCACGTTCAAGCTGGGTATCGAGTTCGTCAACTGGGGCCGCATGGGCGAGCGCTACATGCACGGCTTCGGCAAGCTGGGCCAGGACTTGTGGACGGTGCAGTTCGAGCAGTACTGGCACCGCATGCGCGCGCTGGGCCGCGCGCAGCCGCTGGAGCAGTACTCCATCACACGCATGGCGGCGCTGGCCAACAAGTTCATGCCGCCGCGCATGGATCTCGGCAGCTCGCCGCTGGCCGACATCGCCTACGCCTATCACTTCGACGCCAGCCTGTACGCGCGCTACCTGCGTGGCCTCAGCGAACAGCGCGGCGTGCTGCGCACCGAGGGCAAGATCACCCATGCCACGCGCCGCGGCGAAGGCGCGAACGCGGGCCATGTGGACGCTGTCGTGCTGGAAAGCGGTGAGCGCGTCACGGGCGACCTGTTTATCGACTGCTCGGGCTTTCGCGGCCTGCTCATCGAGCAGACGCTGCAGACCGGCTTCGAGGACTGGTCGCACTGGCTGCCCTGCGACCGCGCGCTGGCCGTGCCCTGCGAATCGGTCACGCCGCTGACGCCCTACACGCGCTCCACCGCCCACCGCGCCGGCTGGCAGTGGCGCATCCCGCTGCAGCACCGCATCGGCAACGGCCATGTCTACTGCAGCGGGCACATCAGCGATGACGAGGCCGCGGCCACGCTGCTCGCGAACCTCGATGGCAAGGCGCTGGCCGACCCTCGGCCCATCCGCTTCAAGACCGGCATGCGACGCAAGGCCTGGAACGAGAACGTCATTGCGATCGGCCTGGCCAGCGGCTTCCTGGAACCGCTGGAGTCCACGTCCATCCACCTGATCCAGGCGGCGGTGCAGCAGCTGATCGAATTCTTCCCGGACCGCGGCTTCAGCGCCGACGACGTCAACGAGTTCAACCGCCACAGCCGCTTCCACTGGGAGCGCATCCGCGACTTCATCATCCTTCACTACCACCTGAACCAGCGCGACGACTCCGCGTTCTGGCAGGCCTGCGCGCACATGGCCGTGCCCGACGCGCTGCAGGAGAAGCTGGATCTCTACCGCAGCCATGGCCGCGTCGTGCGTCGTGACAACGAGTTGTTCGCGGAGGTCGGCTGGATCCAGGTCATGGAAGGCCAGAACCTCGTGCCGCAGCGCCACCACCCGCTGGCGGAACTGCAGGACGAGCAGGCCACGGCCGACTACCTGGAGAGCGTGCGCGAGGTCATCGCCAAGTGCGTGGATTTCATGCCCGATCACGCCGCCTACATTGCCCAGCACTGCGCGGCCAAGCCGATGTGAACCGTGGAGTCCCGCCCATGACCCTCCATCCCACCCGACGCGCGGTGCTGGCCACCGCCGCAGCACTGCCCGCCATGAGTCTTGCCTCCACCGACATGCCCCATCTGCCCTGGACCCGCCAGGCCGTCATCTACCAGGTCAATGTGCGCCAGTACTCCGCCGCCGGCACGCTGGCCGCCGTGCAGGCCGACCTGCCGCGACTGAAGACGCTGGGCGTCGACATCCTGTGGTTCATGCCCTGGCAGCCCATCGGCCGCAAGAACCGCAAGGGCACGCTGGGCAGCTACTACTCCATCAGCGACTACACGGCCATCAACCCCGAGTTCGGCACGCTGGCGGATGCCAAGGCGCTGGTTAACGAGGCGCACCGGCTGGGCCTGCGCGTCATCCTCGACTGGGTGGCCAACCACACGGCCTGGGACCACCCCTGGGCCACGGCGCACAAGGACTGGTTCAAGCTCAACGCCAAGGGCGAGGTCTATGCCGTGACCTTCAACGAAGGCCAGCCCGGCGAGGAGCATTGGGACGACGTCATAGGCCTGAACTACAAGAGCCCAGGCCTGCGCGACGCGATGGTCGATGCCATGAAGTTCTGGGTGCGCGAGGTGAACCTGGACGGCTTCAGATGTGACGTGGCAAGCCTGGTGCCGACCGACTTCTGGGTGCGCGCCCGCAAGGAGCTGGACGCGCTCAAGCCCATGTTCATGCTGGCCGAGTCCGATGCCATCGAGCTGCACACCAGCGGCGCGTTCGACATGACCTACTCCTGGGACCTGGCTGATCAGGTGTTCAAGAAGGTGGGCAAGGGCGAGGCCGGGGCGCCGCTGCTGAAGGCCTGGCTGGCCAGGCAGCAGAACCCGCAAACGAATGGCTACCCGGCGCACGCCTACCGCATGCGCTTCACCAGCAACCACGACTTCAACTCCTGGCACGGCAGTGACGCTGAGTTGTATGGCGACGCCCATCGCGCACTGGCCGTGCTGAGCTTCATGCTGCCCGGCATGCCGTTGATCTACAACGGCCAGGAATCGGGCCTGGCCAAGCGGCTGGCCTTCTTCGAGAAGGACGCCATCGAGTGGAAGGGTTATGAGCTGGCGGACTTCTACCGCGGGCTCATCGCGCTGAAGCACCGGCACCCGGCGCTGGCCGCGGGCCAGTACGGCGCGCCGGTCCAGCTGCTGGACGCGCCGGCCGACGTGGTCGCGTTCGAGCGGCGGCTGGGCGGCGACGTGGTTCGCGTGGCAGTCAACCTGTCCAGGACGCCCGTGGCCTATCAGGGCGGCACCCTGCCAGCCTGGGGCTGGCGCATCGCATGAGGCTGCTGATCACCGGCCTGAACGGCACGCTGGCGCCCCGGCTGGCTCAGGCGGCGCGCGCCATGGGCCACGAAGTCATAGGCTGGGACCGCGCCGCCTTGAACCCGGACGACGAAACCCTGTGCGCCGACTGGCTGGAGCGCGTGCGGCCCGACGCGGTGGCGCACCTGGGCACCGGCACGGCGCGCTTCGCCGCCTTCCTCGCAGCGCGCTGCGAGCGCTTCGTTTTCACCAGCACCGCCATGGTGTTCGACCACGAGCCCGATGGCCCGCATGACGTGGCCCACGAGCGCACGGCCAAGGACGACTACGGCCGCTACAAGATCGGCTGCGAGGATGCCATCCTGGCCGCCAGCAAGACCGCGGCCATCGCCCGCATCGGCTGGCAGATCGACCCGACCCAGCCCGGCAACAACATGCTGATGGCGCTGGATGAATGGCAGCGCCGCGACGGCCACGTGGCCGCCAGCCGCGTGTGGATCCCCGCCTGCTCCTTCATGACCGACACGGCCGCCGCGCTGCTGACGCTGCTGCGGCGGCCGCAGCCCGGGGTGCATCACCTGGACAGCAACGCCGACGACGCCTGGTGCTTCGACGAACTGGCCCGGACGCTGGCCCGCCGGTTCCGGCGCGACTGGCAGGTGCAGGTCCACGAGGACTACCGGCACGACCAGCGCTTGGTGGGCGGGCCCACGGCGCTGCCGCCGCTGTCAGCCGCCTTCGCCCGGCTGTAGCCACAGCTCGCGGCGCTGCAGCGGCGTGTCGGGCGGCAGCAGCGGGTTGCTCAAGCGCAGCACCCGTTCCGGCACCACCGGGTGGGCCTTCAGCACCGCGCCGTACTGCTCCTTGTGCAGGCGCTGGAAGCTGCCGTCTGCCACGGCCGCCTCCAGGCCGGCCTTCAGCGCCGCGGCCAGTTCGGGCCGGCTGGGGCTGACGAACAGATAGGCTGCGGCCGGGTAGTGCAGCATCAGTTCGGGCGCGATGGCCAGCTGCGGATGGCGGCCGCCGGCCAGCTCGGCGTCGATCTCGAGGATGGAGCGCGGAAAGTAATCCACGCGGCCCGCGGCCAGCATGCGGAACAAGGCGTCGTAGACGCTGCTGGTGCCCACCTGCAGGCCGTTGGCGCGCAGGATGGTGGTGTCGGGCCAATCATGCCCCTGGCCGGCCAGGCGCCCGCGCAGGTCGGCCAGGCTGTGCACACGGCGCCACTGCGCCAGTTCGCTGCGCCGCACCAGCAGCAGCCGCCAGCCCAGCAGGCCGCGGTCGATGGGGATGCGCACCGGCAGCAGGCCAGATGACTCGCGCTGGCGGTCGGTCATGGTCCACATCAGGTCGATGGGGCTCTGGCCGGTCGCCAGTTCCACCAGCGTGCGGCCTTGCGTCATCTCCAGGTCGACCAGTCGGATGTCCGCCTTGGCGCCGTCGCGGTTCAGCGCCAGCTCCAGGATGCGGCGCACGTAAAGCAGCTGCGGGTCGGGCATGCTGACGTGGCGCGGCAGCCGCACGGGCTTCAGCGGTTGCGTCAGCCCGGGGCGGACGGCCAGCAGCAGGGGCAGGGTGAGCAGGGGGCGGCGGCGCACGAGCGTCGAGATTCGGGGGATGAACCCCTAATCATGCGTCAGACGGCGGGCCCGCCCTGCCGGCGGGCCTCACCCGCTCAGATCAGACCCGGCCAGGCGTCGCGATGGCGGTCGAAGGCGTCGCGGATGGTGACGGCCAGGTCCGCCGGCAGCGGGCCGCGTGCGATCGCATCGAGGTTGCGGCGCAGGTTGGCGGGCTTGGCCGTGCCGACGATGGCGCTGGCGGCGCCGGTGTGGAAGGCGGCGAAGCGCAACGCCACGTCGGCCCAGTCCTCGCCGCTGTGCAGGCCCATGGCCTTGAAGCGGTCCCAGTACTGGCCTTCGGCGAAGTCGTCGGGCCGCTCGGCATGGCGCCACACGGCGCCGGCCAGCGGGCGCTTGGCGATGACGCCCATGCCCGCATGGTCGGCCCGCGCGGCGCGGTGCTGCAGATGGACCTGGTCGCACAGGCTGATGGAGGTCTGCAGGCTGCCGAAGACGCCGGACTCAATCGCGAAGTCGATCTCGGCGTTGTCGCCCGAGTAGGCCGCCACGCGCAGCTTGCCGGCGGCGCGGCAGTCGTCCAGTGCGCGGGCCACGTCACCCTGCTGCAGCACGGGCAGCGGGCAGGAATGCAGGTGGACGATGTCCAGCACCTCGGTCTTCATCAGCCGCAGCGCGCGTTCCACGCCGTGGACGATGCAGTCATAGGTCCAGTCGGGCACGCCTTCCACGCCGTAGCCGACCTTGGTGGACAGCACGAACTCGTGGCGGCGGTGGGCGAGGTGGCGGCCGATGCGCTCTTCACTGAGGCCGTAGCCACGGGCGGTGTCGATCAGCGTGATGCCTTCGTCCAGCACATGGTTCAGCAACGCACCGGCGTCGGCCTCGGTGGTGCGCTCGTCGTTGATGTGCATGGCGCCGAAGCCGAGCGCGGAGACGGTGAGGCCGGTGTGGCCGAGGGGATTGAGGATCATCACCTTAGATCCGGGAGTTGAGCGCGGCCGAGGGCGTGGCGAGGCGGGGCGCTGGCAAGGCGCGCCGACGCAGTGGGCTGTTGCCCACAAGAAGAAGCAACGCAGCCAGAGGCCCGAAGCGCCAGGCCAGCGGCTGCGCAGCAGTGCTCAAGGCAGTGCTGGCGTTTGCATGAGTGCCTGCGTGCCGAGCGTGGGGGACTTCGATGAGTGGCAAGCGGTCAACTCCCGGATTTAGGGTCGGTCAGGATCAGGCCGGACAGGGGCTTCAGCGTCAGCGTCAGCCGGTTGGCCCTGGGGCGTGCGGTTGCGCCGTCCAGCGGGCTCTTCAGCTGCTGCAGCGCGCCCAGTTCGGCGGGCAGGAAGAAGCTGACCGTGCGGGCCTTCAGGCTGTTGTTGGTGGCCGTCAGCGCCCAGCTGTCGCCGTGCCGGCGCGCCAGCACCAGCACATGATCGTCGGCATGCAGCGGAGCCTGCAGCGTGCCGTGGCGCAGCACCGGCAGGTCGTGGCGCAGCTTCGTAAGCCGCTTGAACTGGGCCAGCAGCGCGTCGTCGGGCTTGCCGCCTTCGTCGGCCCAGGGGTAGGGCGCGCGGTTGAACGGGTCCTCGCCGCCGCCCAGGCCCACTTCGTCGCCGTAGTAGATGGTGGGCGCGCCGGGGTAGGTCATCTGGAAGAACACCGACAGCAGCAGGCGGCGCTTGGCCAGGGCCAAGTCCTTGTCCTCGCCGAAGTGGTGCAGCGCGCGCGGCTGGTCGTGCGTGGACAGCAGGTTCATCAGCGCCGAGAAGGCCTGCGGCGGGTAGGCCTCGCGCAGCAGCTCCAGGTTGGCGGCCATCTGCTTCGCGGACTTGCCGGCCGCGTAGTCCAGCACCGCGTTGCGGAAGATGTAGTTCATCGTCGAGTCGAACATGTCGCCGAGGAAATACTTGCTGGAGTCGAACCAGGTCTCGGCGACGGTCAACGCATCGGGGCGTTTGGTCTTCACCGCGGTGCGCCACTCGCGCCAGAAGTCGTCGGGCACCCAGGGCGCCACGTCCATGCGCCAGCCGGCGGCGCCGCGGTCCAGCCAGTAGTTGGTCACCGAGTCCGGGTCGCGGTAAGCGTAGGCGCGCCAGGACGGCTCGTTCTTGTCCAGCTCCGGCAGGTCGGTCACGCCCACCCAGCCCTGGAACTGCTTGTTCGGGTCGGTCTCCTCGGGCTTGAACTTGAACCACTTCGCGTACGGCGACGCCGGGTTGATCTTGCCGCCGTCGAATGCGCCGCCCTTGGGGAAATTGTTGAAGCGGTTGAAGTAGGGCGAGTCCGCGCCGACGTGGTTCAGCGAGGTGTCGGGGATGACGCGGATGCCGCGCTTGGCCGCCTCGGCGCACAGGCGCTCGAAGTCGGCGTTCGTACCGAAGGCGGGGTCGATCTGCTTGTAGTCGGCCGCGTCGTACTTGTGGTTGCTGGGCGCGCGGAACACGGGCGTCAGGTACAGCGCGTTGGCGCCCAGGCTCTTGATGTAGTCGAGCTTCTCGACGAGGCCTTGCAGGTCGCCGCCGAAGAAGTCGTTGTTGAACAGCGCGTCGGAGCCGTCGCCGGTGTTCGGCTTGAATGGCTTCTCCATCCATGTCGCGTGGCGCTCCACGTCGCGGTCCTGGTAGCGGTCCTGTGGCCGGCCGCCGCCGGGGCGCGGGTCGTTGGCCTTGTCGCCGTTGCGGAAACGCTCGGGGAACACGTAGTAGTAGACGACGTCCCTGGCCCAGGCCGGCACCTCGAAGCCGGGCGCATGGATGGTCTGGCGGTAGCGGCGCACGCGGTTCAGGTTGCTGGGCAGGCGCTCGACGCTGGCGATGCCCATGGAGCCCTTCTCGCGGGTCCAGTAGATCGTGTCCTTGTTGTTCTGCAGCGCGTAGCGGCCCTGTTCGGTCTCGATCTCGAACCAGTAGCCGTAGACGCCGGTGGCCGTGAACGTGTGGCGAGCCGTGAAGCCGGTGCCCATGCCGCGCGACTCGGCGGTCATCGCGATGCGGGCGACCGGTTCGTAGCTCAGCTGCTCCTGGTTGCCGGTCATCTGCCGGCGCTCGACGACCAGCGTCGCGCGCTTCAGGCCGGGCACATCGTTGCCGACGGTGAACGTGATCTCGGTGCCCGCGGGCTGCGCGCCGAAGGGGCGCTTGAACTCGGCGTTGCGCGAGTCGAAGTGCGTGGTCAGCGCGGCCTTGTCGGTGATGGGTTGCGGCGGTGTGGGCTTGAAGGTCTTCGGACCGACGTCCAGCGCGGCGCTGCCGTCGGCGGCGAAGCTCAGCTTCAGCGTGTGCTCGCCGTTGAAGGCGCGCTTGATGTTGCCGCTGCCGGCGCGGCTGGGCTGGTCGTCGGTGCCGCCGCCGAAGGTGAGGGCGGCGCTCCAGTCCTCGTCGGCCAGCTTGAACTCCTGCGTGCCCTGCGCCCTGATGTTCAGGAAGTAGGCGTTGCAGCGGTACTCGAAGGCCTGCTCGTCCTGCGCGGCCCAGTTGTTGAGGCCGCCGCGCAGGTACAGCGTCGCGTCGCCCAGCGGGGCGGGTTTGCAGTCGGCTGCATGAGCAGAGGCGAGCGGAAGCAGCGCTGCACAGAGCGCGATGAACTTGTTCATGAGGTTCAGCCTTTCACGCCGCCCGCGGTCAGGCCGGACACGATCCAGCGCTGGGCGAGCAGGAAGACCGCCGTGATCGGCAGCCCGGACAGCACGGCCGCAGCGGCGAAGTCGCCCCACAGGAAGCGCTGGTCATGCAGGAAGTATTTGGAACCGACGGCCAGAGTGAGGTTGCTCTCTTCACGCAGCAGGATGGACGCCACCGGGTACTCGATGATGGTTCCGATGAAGGCCAGCACGAACACCACCATCAGGATGGGCACGGCCATGGGCAGCAGCACTCTTGAGAACGCCTGCCA
The DNA here is from genome assembly GCF_031458115.1 of Roseateles asaccharophilus. Classification (GTDB taxonomy): domain Bacteria; phylum Pseudomonadota; class Gammaproteobacteria; order Burkholderiales; family Burkholderiaceae_C; genus Pelomonas; species Pelomonas asaccharophilus_A. The sequence continues at coordinate 588,840 of NZ_JAVDXV010000002.1, forward strand.
GTGCGTCGCTCCGTCCACCTTGGCGTTCTCTTCGATCTCGACCGGAATGGTCTCGAAGTAGCCCTTGATGGTCCACACGTGGGTGGCGATGCCGCCGAGATACGCCAGCACCAGGCCGGCGTGCGTCTCGACACCCAGCCACGGCACATACGTGCCGATGGTCTCGAAGATCGCGAAGATGGCCACCAGCGCCAGCACCGGCGGGAACATCTGCAGCAGCAGCATGCCGTTCAGCACCGGCTTGCTGAAGGAGAACTTGAGCCGCGCGAAGGCGTAGGCCGCCGTCGTGGAGATGGCCACGATGAGGAAGGCCGAGGCGGTGGCGATCTTGATCGAGTTCCACAGCCAGGTCAGCACGGGGAAGGGCGGTTGCACCAGGCTGCCGTCGGCCGCTTGATACGGAATGCCCAGCGCCAGCTTCCAGTGCTCCAGGCTGATCTCGGTCGGGATCAGGCTGCCCGTGGCGAAGTTGCCAGGGCGCAGCGAGATGGACACGACCGCCAGCAGCGGGAACAGCGTGATCGCGATGAAGATCCACATCACCGCATGCGCGGCGAGGGTGCGCCAGCGGGCTTGTTTGCCGAGGACGATGGCCAATTCAGAACTCCTAAAACCTTAACCACAGAGGCACAGAGACACAGAGCAAATGCACTTGAAGGCTTTTCTCTGTGCCTCCGTGCCTCTGTGGTTGCATTTCTTCATTTCTGCGCCTTCGCGGACAACCGCAGATTGATCAACGACAGCGCCGCCACCAGGAAGAAGATCAGCGTCGAGATCGCCGCGGCCAGGCCGAAGTCGGAGCCCGAGTCGCGGAAGGCGATGCGGTAGGTGTAGCTGACGAGGATGTCGGTCTGGCCCGCGGGCAGCTTGGTGGACAGGAAGTCCGGCCGGCCGTCGGTCAGCAGCGCGATCAGCACGAAGTTGTTGAAGTTGAACGCGAAGGCGCTGACCAGCAGCGGCGCCAGCGGCTTGATGATGAGCGGCGCGGTGATCTTGAAGAAGTTGGTGGCGGGGCTGGCGCCAACCAGCGCGGAGGCTTCGTACAGGTCCGCCGGAATGGCCTTCAGCAGCCCCGAGCACAGGATCATGATGTACGGGTAGCCCAGCCACACATTGACGATGAGCAGCATCGTCTTGGCGAGGAAGGGGTCGGCGAACCACGCGGGCTTGACGCCGAACAGCGCGTCCAGGATGGCGTTGATCTCGCCGAAGTTCTGGTTGAACAGACCCTTGAACACCAGGATGGAGATGAAGCCCGGTACCGCATACGGCAGGAACAGCAGCGTGCGGTAGGTGGTGCGGAACTTCATGCCCTCCCAGTTCAGCATCACGGCGAACAGCATGCCGATGGCCGTGGCGAACACGACGGTCAGCGCCGAGAACACCACCGTCCATGTGAAGATGGACAGGAAGGGGCCGCGGAACTCCGCGTCGAACAGCATGCGCGTGTAGTTGGCCGCGCCGATGAAGGCCTTGAAGCCGGGCTGCAGTGTCTCGCCGTCGGCGCTCTCGAAGAAGCCGGTGTCGCGGTTGGGCTTGAAGAGGACGCCGTCGGCGGTGCGGGTCAGGCTGTCGTCGGCATTCGCGGTCCATTGCGGCTTGACAGGGCCGAACTCGCGCAGGCCCAGGTAGTGCAGCGCCGTCTTGTCGGGCAGCACCAGCACCAGCCTGGCGAGCACCTCACGGTGCTTCACCAGTTCGGGCAAGGGCAGGGCGGCGCCCAACGCGGCGCTGGCGGGGCCCAGGTCCACGCGCAGTTCCTTGCCGCTGCGCAGCGCCAGCGGCGGCGATACCCAGCGCGGCGCGGCCTCACCTTCGGCCTGCAGCGCGAGGCGGAACTCGGCGCCCTCGGCATGCAGGCTGTAGCCCAGCACCTGCTCCTCGACGGCGTCGTGCTGCTCCAGCAGGTACTCGCGCACACGGCTTTCACTGAGCAGGTGGGTGCTGGAGTAGTTGGTGAAGCCGATCTGCGCCGTGTAGACCAGCGGGAAGGCGATGAACACCAGCATGCCGGCGATGCCGGGGAACAGGTAGCGCCACGCAAAGCCACCGCGGCTCAGGTACACGTAGAAGCCGGCGGTGAGCAGCACCAGCAGGCCCGTGGCCCAGGCGGACTGGCCGGTCGCGTAGACCGCGAAGACAAGGTAGAGCGCGCCGACGATCAGCGCCGCGACGGCGGGCCAGTACAGCAGCTTGCCCAGCTTCTCGGTGGTTGTGGGTGGCAGCGTCGAGTAGCTGCCTTGCCCGAGGGTGGAGTTGGCGGCAGTCATTTGTTCAACAGCATCCGTGCAGCAGCGCCGTCCAGCGCGTCCTTGGGGCTTTGCAGCCCGTTGGTGATGGCTTCCAGCGCCGCGTCCATCGCGGTCCAGAAGCGGCCCACCTCGGGGATGTTGGGAATGGGCGCGCCGTTGCGCGCGTTGGTCATGCTCGCGGCGATCAGTGGGTTGACCGACAGCTGTGCATAGAAGGCCTTGTTGGCCGGCACGCCGATGGGCACGTCGGCGTCCAGCACCTTCAGTGCCTCGGGGCGCATCAGGTGGTTCTCGATGAACTCCTTGGCGATGTCCTTGTTCTTGCTGGGCGCGGAAATCATGCAGCCCAGTACGCCGACGAAGCTCTTGCTGGGCTTGCCGGGGATGACGGCCGGGATGGGCGCCACGCCGAAGTCGACCTTGGCCTTCTTCGCGTTGTCCCAGGCCCAGGGGCCGGAGATCATCATGGCCACCTCGCCGCGGGCGAAGCCGCTTTCCATCTCGGCGTAGTTCGCGCCTTTGGGCATGTGGCCGTCGCGGATCAGCTTGTCCAGCATCTGCGCGCCGGCCAGGGCGCCGGCGTTGTTGACGCCGACCTTGGCCGCGTCGTAGTCACCCTGCGCGTTGCGGCCGAAGATCTCGCCACCGGCGCCGGCCAGCATGGCCCAGGTGAAGAAGCTCTTGTTGTAGTGCCACAGGATGGCGTGCTTGCCCTGAGCCTGCAGGCGCTTGTCCAGCGCGATGACCTCGTCCCAGGTCTGCGGCGGCTGAGGCACCAGCGCCTTGTTGTAGATCAGGCCCAGCGTCTCGATGCCGATGGGGTAGCCCCAGATGCGGCCGCGGTAGCTCAACGCATTCCAGGCCTGTTCCTCGGACTCGGCTTTCAGCTTGGCCGACGGCCGCAGCGGAGTCAGCAGACCGGCCTTGGCCCACTCGCCCACGCGGTCGTGCGGCCAGCAGAAGATGTCCGGGCCCTTGCCGGCGCCGGCGGCCTGCTGGAACTTGTCGGTGGGGTCCACCGGATGCTCCACGACGACCTTGACGCCCGAGGCCTTCTCGAACGCGTCGCCGACCTTCTGCAAGCCGTTGTAGGCCTTGTCGCCGTTGATCCAGACCAGCAGCTTTGGCGTTTCGGCCAATGCAGAGGAGGCCCACCCTGACGCGCACAGCGACAGGGCGAGCAGCCGGATCGTCCAGGCCTTCTTCATCGGGCCGAGCGCCGGGCCGCTCCCAAGCCGGCCCGTCTGGCGATTTGCGTGCCGGTCGAACCGGCACGCATCGTCGTCCCCTCGGGGGACCGACCGGGCTTGCCCGCGTTCAGCGTGGCAAGAGTGGGCGAGGGGCTCGCTCATGCGTGCAACTCCGGTGCGGCCAGGCGGCGCAGCGCGTGTCCGTCGGCATCGAACACGTACAGCGCTTCGGGCGGCAGGTGCAGATCCAGCGCCTGGCCGCTGCGCAGGCGGTCGCAGCCGTTGCGGCCTTCGAACTGGCAGGTCAGCGGCTCGTCCAGGCCGGGGTAGGGGCAGTAGGCAAAGGTCAGGCCGCCCAGCGACTCGACGAAGGCCACCGTGCTCTGCAGCAGGTTGTCCGGGCCGCCGCCCTGGCGGATGTGCTCGGGGCGCACGCCGATGGTGACCTTGTCGCCTGCCTTCATGCTGCTGCCGTCCACGCGCGCTTTCAGCACGGCGCCGCTGCCGGCCAGCTTCACGTCGATGTCACCCGCCGCGACGGCGATGACCTCGCCCGCGATGAAGTTCATCTTGGGGCTGCCGATGAAGCCGGCCACGAACAGGTTGCGCGGGTGCTCGTACAGCTCCAGCGGCGAGCCCACCTGCTCGACCTTGCCGGCCGACAGCACGACGATGCGGTCGGCCAGCGTCATGGCCTCCACCTGGTCGTGGGTCACGTAGATCATCGTCGTCTTCAAGTCCTCGTGCAGCTTGGAGAACTCGTAGCGCATGCGCACACGCAGCGCGGCATCGAGGTTGGACAGCGGCTCGTCGAACAGGAAGACCTCGGGCTTGCGCACGATGGCGCGGCCGATGGCCACGCGCTGGCGCTGGCCGCCGGACAGGTCCTTGGGCTTGCGGTCCAGCAGGTGTTCGATGTGCAGGATCTTGGCCGCGTTGCGCACGGCGGTCTCGATCTCGGCCTTGGGCACCTTCGCCAGCTTGAGCCCGAAGGCCATGTTGTCGAACAGATTCATATGCGGGTACAGCGCATACGACTGGAACACCATCGCGATGCCGCGCTCGCTGGGCGGCACGTCGTTGACGACGCGGCCGCCAATCTTCAGTTCGCCGCCGGTGATCTCTTCCAGGCCTGCAATGGAGCGCAGCAGCGTGCTCTTGCCGCAGCCTGACGGGCCCACGAACACCATGAACTCGCCGTCGCGGATCTCCAGATCGATGCCGTGAAGGATGCGGATGTCGCCGTAGGCCTTCTCCACGCCGGTCAGTCGAACGTCTGCCACTTCTAACCTTTCTGTCGCCGGGAGCCTGGCTGCCGGCTTGTCTCGTTTTGACGTCGAAAATCTCGTTATTCGACAGTCGTTGTAGACAATATACATTGCACTACGCCGCTACAACAACAGAGATCACCCGCTGGTTCCTTCACGAAACCCTTAAAAATCAATCATTTGCAGAATTGTTCGGGTTATCCCGATGTAGTCAAACTACACAACGACTCGGAGGTCGTCGATACTTCGTCCAGCGCTGCCCTCCGGTAGCATTCTTGCTCTCGTGCTCCGAGGGCCGGCATTGATGAACACCCCAACCCGTCCCAGCTCCGCGCTGACCGTTCAACGCAAGCCTGGGTCCAAGACCTCCACCGCGATGAAGCCGTCTGCTCTTACCCCTGAAGACAAGGCCTTGCGCGCCGCCTTCGAGGCTGCCTACGAGCGCGAGATCTCCCAGTCCAGCCACGGCGCCACGCCGCAGGCCGCGCTGCATGCCGCGGCCATCGCCTGCCGCGAGACGCTGGCCCGCCGTTGGGCCGCCACGCAGCAGGCGGATGCCGCGCGTGGTGACAAGGCGCCGGTGCGCCGCGTGCACTACCTGTCGATGGAATTCCTGATGGGCCGTGCGCTGTCCAACGCGCTGGCCGCACTGAAGCTGACCGCGCCGCTGGAAGCCAAGCTGGCCGAGCAAGGCCTGGCCCTGGGCGACGTGCTGGAGCGCGAACCCGACGCGGCGCTGGGCAATGGCGGCCTGGGCCGCCTGGCAGCCTGCTTCCTGGACTCGTTTGCCGAGCTGGAACTGCCGTCCTTCGGCTATGGCCTGCGCTACCGCTACGGCACGTTCGCGCAAGTCATCAGCCAGGGCCGACAGCTGGAGCAGCCCGACGACTGGACGCGCAACGCGCCCGACTGGGAGCTGCCGCGCCATGACCTGCGCTATCACGTCGGCTTTGGTGGCCGCGTGGAGGTGGATGCCTCCGGCGTGCGCCGCTGGCAGCCGGCCGAGAGCATCGAGGCCGAGGCCTTCGACTTCGTCGTGCCCGCGCACTACAGCCAGCGCGTGTCCACGCTGCGCCAGTGGCAGGCCACGGCCGCGCCCATCGCGTTCAAGCCGTTCTGCGAAGGCGACTACACCCGTGCCGCCCGCCATCAGGTGCTGGCCGATTCCATCAACTGGGTGCTGTACCCGGACGACTCGACCGAAGCCGGACGTGAGCTGCGCCTGAAGCAGGAGGCCTTCCTCGTCAGCGCTTCGCTGCAGGACCTGGTGGCCCGCCACCTGCGCGAATTCGGTTCGCTGCACAACCTGGGCAAGACGAACGCCATCCACCTGAATGACACGCACCCGGCGCTGGCCCCCGCCGAGCTGATGCGTCTGCTGCTGGACGAGCACGGCCTGGGCTGGGACGAGGCCTGGAAGATCTGCTGCCAGGCGGTGGCCTACACCAACCACACGCTGATGCCTGAGGCGCTGGAGACCTGGCCGGTGCGCATGTTCGAGCACCTGCTGCCGCGCCATCTCGAGATCATTTACGAGATCAACCACCGCTTCCTGGAAGAGCTGCAGCAGCGCTTCCCCGGCGACAACGCACTGGCCGCACGCGTCTCGCTCATCGACGAAGGCAGCCACGGCGGCGAACGCCGCGTGCGCATGGCGTCGCTGGCGCTGGTGGCTTCGCACCGCGTGAATGGCGTGGCCGCGCTGCACTCGGAGCTGATGGTGCAGACCATCTTTGCCGACTATGCCCGCATCTGGCCCGGCCGCTTCCACAACGTCACCAACGGCGTCACGCCGCGGCGCTGGCTGCAGCAGGCCAACCCGGCGCTGTCGTCGCTGCTGGACAGCCGCATCGGCGATGGATGGCGCAAGAACCTGGCCGAGCTGGGTGAACTCAGCGCGCTGGCCGGCAATCGTGAGCTGGGCGAGGAGTTCCTGGCCGTCAAGCGCGCCAACAAGGAGCGCCTGGCCGGCGTCATCCGTCGCGAGCTGGGCCTCGCGGTCAACGTGGACAGCCTGTTCGACATCCAGATCAAGCGCATCCACGAGTACAAGCGCCAGCTGCTGAACCTGCTGCACGTCATCAGCCGCTACCAGGCCATCCGCGACAACCCCGACGCGAACTGGGTGCCGCGCACGGTCATCATTGCCGGCAAGGCGGCGTCGGCCTACCAGATGGCCAAGAGCATCGTGCGCCTGGCGCACGACGTGGCCCGCGTCATCAACAGCGACCCGCGCGTGGGTGACAAGCTCAAGCTCGTCTTCCTGCCCAACTACAGCGTCACGCTGGCCGAGAGCATCATCCCCGCGGCCGATCTGTCGGAGCAGATCTCGACGGCCGGCACCGAAGCCTCGGGCACCGGCAACATGAAGTTCGGCATGAACGGCGCGGTGACCATCGGCACCTGGGACGGCGCCAACATCGAGATGGCCGAGGCCATGGGCGTGGAGAACATGTTCGTGTTCGGCCTGCGCGCCGACGCGGTCGCCAAGATCAAGCAGCTGGGCTACGACCCCAAGCTCTACGTCGAAGAGAATCGCCAGCTCAAGCGCGTCATCGACGCCATCTCCGCCGGTGTCTTCAGCAATGGCGACACCGAGCGTTACCGCAGCCTCGTCGACAGCCTGCTGGGCCGCGACGTCTACCTGCTGATGGCCGATTTCGCCGATTACGTGGCCACCCAGGCCAAGGTCGACCAGCTGTTCGCCGACCGTGCCGCCTGGGCGGAACGTGCCCTGCGCAACATCGCCGGCATGGGACCGTTCTCGTCCGATCGCACGATCGCCGAGTACGTGGACCGTGTCTGGTCCGTGAAAAGTCTGACCTGAACTGATGCTCACTGAAGCCGACCTCGACGCCCTGCTGGCAGGCCGCCACGCCGACCCCTTCTCGCGGCTGGGCCTGCACGCGGACGACAAGGGGCGGCTGTGGGTGCGCGCGTTGCTGCCGGGCGCGGCCGAGGTCGCGCTGCTGGATGCCGGCAAGGACAAGCGCCTGGTGGAGCTGGAGCAGCGTCGCCCGGGCTTCTTCGAGGCCCAGGTGCCGCGGCGCAAGCACCGCTTCGACTACCGGCTGGCCGTGCGCTGGACAGGCGGCGGGGAGGGCGTCTATGCCGACCCCTATGCCTTCTACCCGCAGCTGGCCGATGCCGAGCTGAAGGCTTTTGCCGAAGGCAGCAACTTCAGGCCCTGGCTGAGCCTGGGTGCGCATCTGGTGCAGCACGGCGACGTGGCCGGCGTGCGCTTCGCGACCTGGGCGCCGAATGCCCGCCGTGTCAGCGTCGTGGGCAGCTTCAACAACTGGGACGGCCGCCGCCACCCGATGCGGCTGCGCCACGAGGCCGGTGTGTGGGAGATCTTCGTGCCGCACGCGGCCGAGGGCGACCTCTACAAGTTCGAGATCGTGTCGGGCAACGGCACGCTGCTGCCGCTGAAGGCCGACCCCTATGCGCGCCGCGCGCAGCTGCGGCCGGACAACGCCAGCGTCGTCGCCGCGCTGCCGCCGCCCACCGCGCTGCCGCGCCAGCGCGAGCGTGCCAACCGGCGCGAATCGGCCATCAGCGTCTGCGAGGTGCATGCGGCGTCGTGGCGCCGCGGCGTGTCGGGCGACTTCCCGACCTGGGACGAGCTCGCCGAGCACCTGCCCGCCTACGTGGCCGACATGGGCTTCACGCACCTGCAGCTGATGCCCATCAGCGAGCATCCGTTCGACGGCTCCTGGGGCTACCAGACGCTGGGCATGTATGCGCCCAGCGCGCGCTTCGGCCCGCCCGAGGGCTTTGCCCGCTTCGTGAAGGCCTGCCACGACCAGGGCCTGGGCCTGCTGCTGGACTGGGTGCCGGCGCACTTCCCGACCGATGCCTTTGGCCTGGCCGACTTCGACGGCACGCGGCTGTACGAGTACGCCGACCCCAAGGAAGGCTTCCACCGTGACTGGAACACGCTGATCTACAACTTCGGCCGCACCGAGGTGCGGCAGTTCCTGATCGGCAGCGCGCTGTACTGGATAGAGCGCTGGGGCGTGGACGGCCTGCGCGTGGATGCCGTCGCCAGCATGCTCTACCGCGACTACTCGCGGCCGGCGGGCGAGTGGATCCCGAACGTGCGCGGCGGCCGCGAGAACCTCGAGGCCATCTCGCTGCTGCGCGAGATGAACGAGCATATCGGCGAGGTCGAGGGCGCCATCACCGTGGCCGAGGAAAGCACCAGCTTCCCCGGCGTCTCGGCGCCCACCTACGCCGGCGGCCTGGGTTTCCACTACAAGTGGAACATGGGCTGGATGAACGACACCTTGCGCTACATGGCCGAGGACCCGATCAACCGCCGCTGGCATCACGACAAGATGACCTTCGGCCTGATCTACGCGTTCAGCGAGAACTTCATGCTGCCCATCTCGCACGACGAGGTCGTGCACGGCAAGGGCAGCATGCTGGCCAAGATGCCGGGCGACGACTGGCAGAAGTTCGCCAACCTGCGCGCCTACTACGGCTTCATGTGGGGCCACCCGGGCAAGAAGCTGCTGTTCATGGGCCAGGAGTTTGCGCAGCGGCAGGAGTGGAACCACGCCGAGAGCCTGCCCTGGGGCCTGCTGGAAGACGACCGCCATGCCGGCGTGCAGCGCCTGGTGCGCGACCTGAACAAGCTCTACCGCGCGCAGAGCGCGCTGCACCGGCTGGACTGCGAGGGCGCGGGCTTCGAGTGGATCAGCGCGCATGACGCCGAGCACTCCATCTACGCCTGGGTGCGCCGCGACGGCACGGGCCGGATGGTCATCGTCGTCTGCAACATGACGCCGGTGCCGCGAGAGGGCTACTCGCTGGGCGTGCCCGACGGCGTGACCGCCTGGCGCGAGGCGCTGAACACCGACTCGGCCTATTACGGCGGCAGCAACATCGGCAACGGCGTGGCCGCGGCCGGCCTGCCGGTGCAGGACCAGCCGGCCCATGGACGGCGGCTGTCCATCACCATCAACCTGCCGCCGCTGGCGACGGTGTTCTTTGTACCGATCTGAAATGGAAATCAAAGGCAACCACAGAGGCACAGAGACACAGAGGAAAGCCAGAGGCGGTATTTCTCTGTGCCTCTGTGCCTCTGTGGTTCCATTTCGTCGGTGCTTCTAGATGGCTCATCTCCCCGACTTCCAATCCGGCTGGCATGAGCCGCTGGGCTCGCACGCCCGCGACGGCGGCGTCAACTTCGCCATCCCCAGCGAGCACGCGACGAAGATCGAGCTGTGCGTGTTCGACGGCGAAGGCCAGCGCGAGCTGCGCCGCTACACGCTGGACGGGCCGCACGACGGCGTGTTCCACGGCTTCCTGCCGGGTGTGGGGCCGGGTCTTGTCTATGGCATCCGCGCACATGGGCCGTATGCGCCCGATCTCGGCCACCGCTTCAACCCGCACAAGCTGCTGCTGGACCCGTGGGCACGCGAGATCGTCGGCCACTTCGGCTGGCGCGCCGAGCACCACGGCTACGAGCTGGGCCATCCCGAAGGCCCGCGCTCGCTGGACACGCGCGACAACGCGACGCAGGCGCTGAAGGCCCGCGTGGCACCACCGCCCGAGGCCCATGCCCGAGCTCACAAGCCGCGTCGCGCACCGGCGGATGTCGTGCTGTACGAGGTCCACGTGAAGGGCTTCTCCCGCCTGCTGCCCGGCGTGCCGGAGGACTTGCGCGGCACCTATGCAGGCCTGGCGCACCCAGCCGCCATCGCTCATTTCAAGCGGCTGGGCATCACCACGCTGTCGCTGCTGCCGGTGCACTACTGCATTGACGAGCCCCACCTCGCCGAGCGCGGCCTGCACAACTACTGGGGCTACAACACGCTGGGCTTCTTCTGCCCCGACCCGCGCTGGGCGCAGGCCAGGCATCGCCACGACCCCAGCGCCGTGACGGCGGAGTTCCGCCACATGGTGGACACGCTGCACGAGGCCGGCCTGGAGGTGGTGCTGGACGTCGTCTATAACCACACGCCCGAGGGCAATGAGTTCGGCCCGACGCTCTCTTTCCGCGGCCTGGACAACATCACCTGGTACCGCCTCGCCGCCGACGACAAGGGCCGTTACGAGAACCTGACCGGCTGCGGCAACACCGTGCGCTGCTCGCAGACGCGCGTGACGCAGTTCGTGCTGGACTCGCTGCGCTACTGGGTGGCAGAGATGGGCGTCGATGGCTTCCGCTTCGACCTCGCCCCCGTGCTGGGCCGCACGCGGCAAGGCTACGACGCCGGTGCCGCCTTCTTCACCGCGTTGCGGCAAGACCCAGTGCTGGCCGGCGTGCACCTCATCGCCGAACCCTGGGACGCGGCCTACGACGGCTACCAGGTGGGTCGCTTCCCTGGCCGCTTCCTGGAGTGGAACGACAAGTTCCGCGACGCCGTGCGCAGCTACTGGCTGGGCGTGGGCAGCAGCCGTGGCGAGTTCGCGCGGCGCTTCATGGCGTCCAGCGACGTGTTCCATCACGGCAAGCGCATGCCCACCGCGTCGGTCAATTTCGTCGCCGTGCACGACGGCTTCACGCTGGCCGACCTGACCAGCTACAGCACGAAGCACAACCACGCCAACGGCGAGGACAACCGCGACGGCCGCGACGGCGAGCTGTGTGCCAACTTCGGCGCCGAGGGACCGACGGATGACGCCGCCATCAACGCCACCCGCGAGCGCGTGCGCCGCGCGCTGCTGGCCACGCTGCTGCTGGCCCAGGGCACGCCCATGCTGTGCGCCGGCGACGAGATCGCCAACAGCCAGGGTGGCAACAACAACGCCTACTGCCAGGACAACCCGACGACCTGGCTGAACTGGGACCAGGCCGATTTCCGCACGACCGAGCTGGTCGCCCGACTGCTGGCGCTGCGCGCGCAGGAGCCGCTGCTGCGCCACCCGCGCTGGTTCGCGTCCACACCGGGCGACGCCAGCATTGCCTGGTACGCCCCCAGCGGCCATGAGATGACGCCGCACGACTGGCATGACGCCGGCCAGCGCGCCTTCGGCGCCCAGCTGCGCGAAGCCGGCGCTCAGGCGCCGCGGCTGATGATCGTCTTCAACCCCGACCCCGCGCCGCTGCCCTTCCTGCTCTGCAACGGGCCGTGGCAGCTGGTGCTCGACAGCAGCGGCGAATCGGCCGCGCCTCTTGTCCTTCCCGGCCAGCCGCTCAACGTGCCGGCCCGTTCCCTCGTCGTCTTGCGCCACGTATGAACCTGAACCAACGCTCCTCCGGTGTGCTGCTGCACATCACCTCGCTGCCCGGCCCGCACGGCATGGGCGACTTCGGCCCCGATGCCTACCGCTTCGTCGACTGGCTGCAGTCCGCCGGCCAGAGCGTGTGGCAGCTGCTGCCCACGACTCCCATCGGCCCCGGCGACAGCCCCTACCAGGGCGTGTCCGCCTTTGCCGGCAGCCAGTGGATGGTGGCGCTGGAGCCGCTGATCGCGAAGGGCTGGCTGGCGCAACCCGACGTGCCGGCCTTTAGCGGCACGTCCATCAACTACGGCGAGGTCACGCCCTGGCGCGAGCAGCAACTGCGCGCCGCCGCCAAGGGCTTCTTCGCGAACGGCAGCGCCGCGGACAAGAAGGCCTTCGCCGCCTGGTGCGACGCGCAAAAGAGCTGGCTGGACGACTATGTGCTGTTCATGGCCATCCGCTCGCCGCTGAACGGCCAGCCCTGGTGGACCTGGGAAGACGGCCTGAAGAAGCGCGAGCCCAAGGCCATCGCGAAGGCCCGCAAGGACTACGCGGACGAGATCGCGTTCTGGCAGTTCGTGCAATGGCAGTTCGACGTGCAGGCCGGCGCGCTGAAGGCCTACGCCAACGAGCGCGGCGTGAACCTCATGGGCGACCTGCCCATCTTCGTTGCGCACGACAGCGCCGACTGCTGGTCGCGCCCCGACCTCTACTACCTGGACGACGACTTCCAGACCACCGTCGTGGCCGGCTGCCCGCCCGACGATCTCGGCCCGCTGGGCCAGCGCTGGGGCAACCCGCTGTACCGCTGGGACAAGATGGCCGCCGAAAACTACGCCTGGTGGACGGCCCGCGTGAAGCGTGCGCTGAGCCAGGCCGACGTGTTCCGCATCGACCACTTCCGCGGCTTTGCCGGCTACTACGAGATTCCCGCCAGCAGCCCCGACGCCCGCCAGGGCCAGTGGCTCAAGGGCCCGGGCATGCCGCTATTCGACGCCATCCGCAAGGCCCTGGGCCCGCTGCCCATCGTGGCCGAGGACCTGGGCTTCATCACCGACGACGTCAACGAGTTGCGCGACGGCTGCGGCTTCCCCGGCATGAAGATCCTGCAGTTCGCGTTCGGCGCCGAAGGCGATCACGAGTTCCTGCCGCACATGTGGCCCAAGACCTCGGTGGCCTACACCGGCACGCACGACAACGACACCGTGCGCGGCTGGTGGAACCAGGCCAAGCCCCGCGAACGCGCCTTCGTCGGTTCCTACCTCGCCTGCGGCGAGCACGACATCCACTGGGCCATGATCCGCGCCTGCGCGAACTCGGTGGCCAACATGGCCGTCTACCCGCTGCAGGACGTGCTGGGCCTGGGCACGGAACACCGCATGAACGTGCCCGGCATCCTGGGCGGCAACTGGGGCTGGCGCTTCCGCTGGGACATGCTGGGCCACGAGCCGGCGCGCGTGCTGGGGCTGATTACGGCGGCCAGCGGGCGCGGGCCGTTCGAGCTGCTGAAGTTGCCGGCGTAAGTTCTAACCGACACACCGCGATTCGGGGGGGCGCAAGGGCTACCCCTTGGATACGACCATTAGCATCGCGCCTGCGCTGGGGCGTCCTGCCCCCGGCCACTCACAGGGATAGCTAAATGATGAAATACAAGATCCTCACGGCTGCCAGTCTGTTGATAAGTGGAGTCGTATCCGCCGCCACACTGGACACCGACAATTTCTCCGTGACCTATGACGACGCGACGCTTTTCGGCGCAGCCCGAGTTTTCGAAACTGGCATTGCCGGGCGTTATGGTCTTGAATGGACGGTGCCTAGTACGGTCTCGTTTGTGCAAAACGGCGGTCCCGCTAGCTCAATCGAGTTTGTATTACCTACTTTCACCGTGACGGCAAAGAACGGCAGTGAGTTGAACGGTCTGTTCAGCGGTAGCGTAGGTAACCTCGTGTACTCCCAGTTCAATGGATCGGCCACGGCGTACATTGGCGCTTCCGTCGCCCACGACGGCGTACCCATGTACAGCTTGGAATGGTGGCCTCTGCTGCAGACAGAAAGCACGAGTAATTCGGGTTACTTCGCCAGCAGAACCAATTTCGCCTTTCCGCTTGATGGGTTGCACAGCGTGACGTTTTCGGATGCATTCATCCATTTCGATGCAACTCGGTACGCCTATGTAGCAGTGACGGGTCAACCCCAAAACCGGCTGACCTTCGAGTTTGGCGTTGCAGCAGTGCCTGAACCCGAGAGCTATGCGCTGATGCTGGCCGGCCTTGGTATCGTGGGCTTCTTGGCAAGCCGCCGCCGTCAAGGCTGAATTCCAGCCTGGCAATTAACAAGGGCCCCTCGGGGCCCTTGTCATTTTCAGCGCGTGATTTCCAGGATCAGCGGGCTGCGTGCCGGCACCGTGAGCCGCTCGCCCAGCGCCTGTGTCTGGCCACTCATCACGTCTCGGGCGCGCTGACCCGGCGCCACGCGTTCGGGGAAGCGGGCCAGCGGCAGATCCACCGGCTTGGCGGTCTTGTTCAGCGCCACCATCAGCGTGCGGCCCGCGTCGAAGCGGAAGAACACATGGCAGCCCTCCAGCGGCGCGTACTGCATCAGCGCGCCGTCGTGGATCAGGCGTTCGCCCTTGCGCCAGTTGAACAGGCGCTTCACCCAGTCCTGCATGTCGCGCTGCTCGGGCGTCAAGCCGGTGCCGTTGAAGGCGTTGACCGGGTCGCCGGCCCAGCCGCCCGGCATGTCGGCGCGCACGCGGCCGTCGTCGCGCTCCAGCGGGCTTTGCAGCAGGATCTCGCTGCCGTAGAAGACCTGCGGGATGCGGCGCGTGGTGGCCATGTAGGCCAGCGCGAGCTTGGTCAGGCCGGCGTCCTTCTTCAGCAGCGAGTACATGCGCGGCGTGTCGTGGTTGCCGTCGAACAGCACCAGGTTGGCCGCGTCGGGGTAGACGAAGTCGTGCGCCAGGCCTTCGTAGACGCGGGTCCAGCCGGTGAAGGGGCCGTCGTCCTCGACCAGCGCGGCCAGCAGCGCCGAGTTCATCGGGAAGTCCATCATGCTGGGCGTGTGCGACACATAGCCGTCGTGGTTGCGCTTGCCGCGCTGCCAGTAGGACACCACGGCCGGATGCGGGCTCCATTCCTCGCCGACGATGTTCAGCCGCGGGTACTCCTGCATGACGCGGGCGGACCAGCGCGTCAGGAACTCGCGGTCGGAGTAGGAGTAGGTGTCGGTGCGGATGCCCGACAGCCCGAAGCGTTCGATCCACCACAGCGTCATCTGCGTCAGATAGGTCGCCACCTCGGGCCGCCGCTGGTTCAGGTCGGGCATGGTGGGCACGAACCAGCCGTCGGTGAAGCGCTTGCGATCGCTGGGCGCGGCGTAGGGGTCTTGCAGCGTCATGCGCGCGTGGTGGGTCTCCGTGTAGCCCTGTGGCCACTGGTTCAGCCAGTCCGGAGCGGGAAGATCGCGCATCCACCAATGGCCGCTGCCGATGTGGTTGAGCACCACGTCCTGGATGACGCCCACGCCCTTGGCCCTGGCCTCCGACGTGAAGGCGCCGAAGTCGGCGTTGCTGCCGAAGCGTGGGTCGATGCGATAGAAGTCGGTCGCCCCATAGCCGTGATAGCTGTACTTCTCGCTGTTGTTCTCCAGCAGTGGCGTGGGCCAGACCTGCGTGAAGCCCAGGCCGGCGATGTAGTCGATGTGCTTGCGCATACCGGCCAGGTCGCCGCCGTGGCGGCCGCCGTGGTCGGCGCGGTTCACGCCTTCCTTCATGCCGGCCAGGCCGAGCTGCGCGCCTTGCGAGAAGCGGTCGGGCACGACCAGGTAGATCGCATCCTTGGGGCCGAAGCCCTGGCGCTCGGCCGAGCCGGGTGCGCGGGCCAGCAGCGGGTAGCGCAGCGTCGTGCCGCCCACGGTCAGCGCCAGTTCGCCGGCCTGGGCGGCGGGCGACACGTCGAGATCGACGAACAGGTAGTTGGCGCTGGCCGCGCGGTGGCTGGCCTTCAGCGTGACGCCGGGGTAGGGCGCCAGCTGGGGCTTGGCATCGGCCACGCCGGCGCCGTGGATCATCAGTTGCAGCGAGGTGTCGCGCATGCCCACCCACCAGTTGGGCGGTTCGATGCGGTGGGTGTCGGCGGAGGCGGGGAGAGTCATCAGCAGGGCAGTGGCGAAAGTGATCAGGGCTTGATTCATTGCGCTTCCAGTCGATAGACACGCAGTGACAGGGGCGGCAGCGTGGTGCCGGCGGCTTTCTTGGGGTGCAGCAGGCGGGCGCGCGCGGGCAGGTCCAGCGCGGCCGGTTGGTCGCCGTAGTTGATGGCCACCAGCACGCGCTCCTTGCCGAACACGCGCTGGAAGGTCCAGACCTGGCCGTTGACCTGGTCGGCCTCGTAGCGGCCCAGCGTCAGCGCGGGTGACGCGCGGCGCAGCGCGATCAGCTCGCGGTAGAAGTTGAACAGCGAGCCGGCATCGCGCTGCTGGCTGTCGGCGTTGTGGCGGCTGCGGTTCAGCGCCAGCGGGCGGAAGGGCGTGGCGTTGCTGGTGAAGCCGCCGGCCGCGGTCCAGCTCATCGGCGAGCGCAGCGGCGCATCGCTGTCGGGCGGCGCATCGATGCCGGCCTGGCCGATCTCCTCGCCGTAGTAGACGAAGGGCGTGCCCGGCAGCAGCAGGTAGCTGGCCGCGGCGAGGCGGTAGCGGGCCTCGTCGCCGCGCAACTGGTCCCAGACGCGCTGGCCGGTGAAGATGTCGTGGTTGTGCAGGAAGGTGGCCATCTCCGGCTTCATCGCGCGGTAGTAGTCGGCCAGTTTCTGCACGGCCGCTGCATCGCCCTTGGCGGCCTTCATCAGCTCGTAGTTCTGGTTGAACGCGAACGCGCCGCCGCACAGGCCCGGCTCGCCGTAGGCGATGGGCTCGGCCGTCGCCTCGCAGACGGCGTAGCGGCCGGGGTAGCTCTTGATGAGGTCCTGGAACTGCTTGGTCAGCGCGCGGCTCTCGGGCTGGTCGTTCCAGTCCTTGGCGTTGTTCTCGATGAAGTGGGGCACTGCGTCCAGCCGGTAGCCGTCCAGCCCACGGTTGAGCCAGAAGCGCAGCGAGTCCTCGTGGTACTTCACGACCGCCGGGTTGCGCATGTTGAAGTCGGGCATGTGCGGCCCGAAGGTGCCGAAGTAGATGTCGGGCGAACCGGACTTGAACGGTGGCAGGTCCTTCAGCGCGCCGGTGAAGGTCCAGGGCTGGGTGGCAGCGTCGTACCAGGGCACCTTGCCCCAGATGTCCCAGCCGGGGCCGGGGTCGGGGTTCCAGACGAACCAGCTGCGCCAGGGGCTGGCGCGGTCCTTCAGCGCGGCCTGGAAGGGCGGGAACTGGTAGGACGAATGGTTGATGACGTAGTCCATGACGATGCCGATGCCGCGCTTGTGCGCCTCGCGGATCAGCTCGTCGAAGTCGGCCAGCGTGCCGTACTGCGGCTCGATGCCGCGGTAGTCGGTCGTGGCGTAGCCATGGTCGTGGTCGGAGCTGGCGGTGATGGGCATCAGCCAGATGCCGCTGATGCCCAGCTTCTTCAGGTAGTCCAGCCGGCGGGTGAGGCCCTTCAGGTCGCCGATGCCGTCGCCATCGCTGTCCTGGTAGCCGCGCACGAAGATCTCCATGAACACGCCGTGCTGCCAGTTCGCCGGCAGGCCGCTGGCACGCGGTTGGGCGGGCACGGGGCGGGTGTCGATCTGCGCCTGGGTGCCGGCGGCCGCAGCGGCCAGCGCGAGGGAGAGCAGGAGTCGCTTGGGGCTGGCGTTCATCGTGTGTAGGTGTAGACGCGCAGCGATTGCGCGGGGGTGTTGATGCGGGCTTGGCCGGTGGCGTCGCTGCCGGCGTGGGCGCCACCGGCGGCAGCCAGCAGCGTCGCGTTCGCGGGCAGGCCCGTCAAGCTGGCTTCCGTGGCGGTGCTGCCGAAGTTGATGACCACCACCGCGCCTTGCGTGGCCGTGCGGCGCTGGAAGCTCAGTAGCGTGCCGGCGGCGGTGGCGTTCGCGTAGTCGCCATCGCGCAGCGCGGGCGTGCCGTTGCGCAGCGCCAGCAGCGCGCGGTAGTGGTTCAGCAGCGAGTCAGGGTCGGCCTGCTGGGCGGCGACATGGTGGGTCGCGGCATTGGCGGCCAGGGCGCGGTAGGGCGTGCCGGTCGTGAAGCCGTTGCCGCTGCCAGCGCTCCAGGCCATGGGCGTGCGCAGCGCCGGGTCGCCGCTCAGCGCCGTGCTTGCGCGCAGACCGATTTCCTCACCGTAGTAGATGAAGGGCGCGCCCGGCAGCAGCAGGTAGGCGCTGGCGGCCAGCTTCAGTTGCGCGACGTTGGCATTGAGTTGGTCGGCCGGGCGCTGGCCGGCAAAGCCGTCGTGGTTGGACAGGAAGGGCGACATGCCGGCCGACGCGGTGTTGAAGTAGTCGGCCAGCGCGCTGACCGACGCGGCCTGGCCGCGCGCGGCGCCCAGCAGCGCGGGGCTGAGGTCGAAGGCGAACGCGCTGCCGCAGGCGTTCGCGGCCCCGAAGCCGCGCGGGTCGGCCGGACCTTCGCAGACCATGTGGCGGCGCGCATAGCCGTTCAGCAGCTGGCGCATCTCGTTCATCAGCGTGTAGTTGCGCGGCTGGTTCTCCCACGCGGCGGGGCCGTTCTCGACCAGGTTGCCCACCGCGTCGAAGCGGAAACCGTCAACGCCGCGGTTCAGCCAGAAGCGCAGTGCATTCTTGTGGAACTCGACGACCTCGGCCTTCTGCAGGTTGAAGTCGGGCATCTGCTCCCAGAACGGCGCGAAGTAGGCACCGTTGGCGGTGCTGCGCCACGGGTTGGCGCCGTAGATGCTCCAGCCGCTGGGGGCCGGGTTTTGCCAGACGTACCAGTTGCGCCAGGCGTTGCTGGCCGAGTCCTTGGCGTTGACGAACAACGGGTGCTGGCCGGCGCTGTGGTTGATGACGTGGTCGATGACGACGCCGATGCCGCGCGCATGGGCCTGCTTCAGCAACTCGTCCAGGTCGGCCAGCTTGCCGTAGGCGGGCTCGATGTCGCGGTAGTCGGTCACCGCGTAGCCGTGGTCGCCGTCCTGGCTCTTGGTGATGGGCATCAGCCACAGGCCGGTGACGCCCAGGTCCTTCAGATAGTCCAACCGGCTGGTGAGGCCCTTCAGGTCGCCGATGCCGTCGCCGTCGCTGTCCTGGTAGCTGCGCACGAAGATCTGCATGAAGGCGCCGCGCTGCCAGCCGTCGGGCAAAGCGCTGCCCGGGTCGGCCATGGCGACCGCGCTGACGTCGGGTGTCGGCAAGGCCGCGGGCGCTGGGGCCGGCGCGGGAGCCGGCGCAGGCGAGGGGGCTGAGCCGCCACCGCCTCCGCAGGCCGTCATGGCCAGGGCGCACAAGCTGATGGCAAGCCGTGAAGTCTTGCTTGTCTCGGTGTTCATGTAATCAAACTACGCGCTGATTTGCCGCAAGCATAGCGAACCCAAAGAGAAAAAATCTCTAGTGACTTCCATTGATGTAGTTTTGCTACTATCGAAAAACAACAAAGGAGACTTCATGCCATCCCGTCACACGCTGGTCGCGCTGCTGGGCCTGACGCTGATTGCCGGCGCCGCCCGCGCGGCCGATCTGGACGACTGCAATGCCGACGTGCCGGTGCCGGCGCCCGCCGCACCAGCGCCGCTGGAGGCCTACTGGCTGGACGCGCGCACCGTGCAATGGCCTGGCCTGAAGCTGCAGCCCGGCGAGCGCGTGAGGCTGCATCACGCGAAGGCCGCGGGGCTGGTGGCGGCGCCGGGTGGCGCGGTGGCCGGTGCGGATGGCGCTGTCGAACTGGTGCCCAGCACCGCCGCGCTGCCGGCCCGTTTCAGCTTCATCGGCGCGGGGCCGCGTTTTGCGCTGGCGGCGGGTGCGGACGCGGCCTCGCTGTTGCGCGAGCAACTGCTGCTGGTGCATGAGGGGGTCGATGGCCGCGTCATCGCGGCGACCGGATTGCAGATTCCCGGCGCGCTGGACGAGCTCTACGCAGCCGCCGAGAAGGCCGACGACCTCGGCGCGCATCCGGCCAAGGGGGCGACGCGCTTTGCCGTCTGGGCACCCACCGCGCAGCGCGTGCTGCTGTGTCGCCATGCGCGTGGCGATGCGCCGGCCATGGCGGTCGACGCGATGCGCCTGGACCCGGCCACCGGCATCTGGCGGGCCGAACTGCCCGGCGATCTGAGCGGCCAGGCCTACAGCTATCTGGTAGACGTCGTCGCGCCCGGGCACGGCCGTGTGCGCAACCGCGTGACCGACCCGTATTCGGTGGCGCTGACGGCCGACTCGCGGCTCAGCGTGGTGGCCGATCTCGCGTCGCCCCGGCTCAAGCCACCGGGCTGGGACAAGAGCCGCGCGCCTTCACGAGTGAAGGCCGCGACCGACCAGGTCATCTACGAGCTGCACGTGCGCGACTTCTCGCTGACCGACGCGAGCGTGCGGCCCGCCTGGCGCGGCAAGTACCTCGCGTTCACCGAGCCGCGATCCAACGGCATGAAGCACCTGAAGGCACTGTCCCAGGCCGGCATGACGGACGTGCACCTGCTGCCGGTGTTCGACCTCGCCAGCGTGCCCGAGCGCGGCTGCAAGACGCCCATCGTGCCCAGCGCCGCGGCTGACAGCGAGGCCCAGCAGGCCGCCGTGATGGCGGACGCGGCGAACGACTGCTTCAACTGGGGCTACGACCCCTGGCACTTCAACGCGCCTGAGGGCAGCTACGCGACCGACCCGCTGAAGCGCGTCGTCGAGTTCCGTCAGATGGTCATGGGCCTGCACGGCGCCGGCCTGCGCGTGGGCATGGACATGGTCTACAACCACATGGCAGCGGCCGGCCAGGCGCAAAAGTCGGTGCTGGACCGTCTGGTGCCGGGCTACTACCACCGGCTCAACGCCAAGGGCGACATCGAGCGCTCCACCTGCTGCGACAACACGGCCACCGAGCACCGCATGATGGCCAAGCTGATGATCGACTCGGCCGTGCTGTGGGTGCGCGAGTACAAGATCGCGTCCATGCGCTTCGACCTGATGGGCCACCAGCCGCGCGAGGCGATGGAGCGGCTGCAGCGCGCGGTGGACGCCGCCGCCGGCCGGCCCGTGCAGCTGCTGGGCGAGGGCTGGAACTTCGGCGAGGTGGCCAACGGCGCGCGCTTTGTGCAGGCCTCGCAGCTGAGCCTGAACGGCAGCGGCATCGGCTCCTTCAGCGACCGCGCCCGTGATGCGGCGCGCGGTGGCGGGGCCGGCGAGGGCGGCGACGACAGCGTGCGCCGCCAGGGCTGGTTGAACGGCATGGGCTATGCGCCGAATGCGCTCGGCGACCGTTCGCGCAACGATCTGCTGAACTCGGCCGACTTGATCCGGGTAGGTCTGGCCGGCTCGCTGCGCGGCTACGAGCTGACGACGTGGACGGGAGAGAAGAAGCGCCTGGAGCAGCTGGACTACGCCGGCCAGCCGGCCGGTTTCGTCAGCCAGCCCGGCGAGGTCGTCAACTACACCGAGAACCACGACAACCAGACGCTGTTCGACGTCAACGCGCTGAAGCTGCCGCTGGCCACCAGCCGCGAGGACCGCGCCCGCGTGCAGGCGCTGGGCGCGGCACTCGTCGCGTTCAGCCAGGGCATCGCCTACTTCCATGCCGGCCAGGACATCCTGCGCAGCAAGAGCATGGACCGCAACAGCTATGACAGCGGCGACTGGTTCAACCGGCTGGACTGGACCTACCTGACCAACCATTTCGGCACCGGCCTGCCGCCCAGGCAGGACAACTTTGGCCAGAACGGCCGCGACTGGGCGCTGGCGAAGGAGCGGCTGGCGCGCGCCGCCGAGATCGCGCCCGGCCCGGCCGAGATCCAGTGGTCGCGCGACGTGTTCCGCGACCTGCTGAAGATTCGCGCCAGCACGCCGCTGCTGCGGCTCGCCAGCGCGGCCGAGATCGAGAAGCGCTTGAGCTTCCCCGGCAGCGGCAAGGACCAGAACCCGGTGCTGATCGCCACCCGCATCGACGGCCGCGGGTTGAAGGGCTTCAAGGCCGTGATGACGCTGATCAACGTGTCGCCCGAGCCGCAGCGGCTGAGCCTGCCCGACGAGGCGGGTGCCGCCTGGCGCCTGCATCCCGTGCAGCGGCAGGGCGCCGATGCGCGCGTGGCGAAAGAGGCGAGCGCGGCGGCTGGCGTCTTCAGCGTGCCGGCCCGCAGCGCGGCGGTGTTCGTCGTCGAGTGATCAGCCTGCGTGGTTGCGACGACGGCGCATCAGCGCACCCAGCAGCGCCAGGCCGGCGGCGCCCATCGCCCAGCTTGACGGCTCGGGGACGGCGGCAGCGAGACGGAAGTTGTCGAAGCCGTTGAGTTCGACGATGGCGTTGTTGGACTCCAGCGTCACCGTCAGCGAGGTCACGTTGGTCAATGCGCCGGCGAGGTTGCCGCTCCAGGTGGCCCCGTCCAACGTTGCGGAGAAGGTGTTCCAGCCGCCGCCGGGCGCGGGGCTGCCGGTGCCGGCGCCGTTCAGC
Organism: Roseateles asaccharophilus; assembly: GCF_031458115.1. Classification (GTDB taxonomy): domain Bacteria; phylum Pseudomonadota; class Gammaproteobacteria; order Burkholderiales; family Burkholderiaceae_C; genus Pelomonas; species Pelomonas asaccharophilus_A. The sequence continues at coordinate 611,256 of NZ_JAVDXV010000002.1, forward strand.
ACCAGCGACGCGCTGCCGCCCGAGCCGGTGATCGTGACCGTGCCGAAGCGCGGCAGCGAGGTCAGGTCGGCGGCGACGCCGTTGAGGTTGATCGCGTCGAAGGACACGGTGCCACCCAGATAAGCCGACAGGTTGCCCCGGTAGGCCGCGGGCGCCGCGACGCTCATCCAGGTGGACTGGGTGTCCAACTGCTGCAGATAGCCGGCGGCGGCGTAGGTCACGGTGCCGCCCGCGCCGGTCCAGCCGTCCAGGCCGGTGTCGAAGCTGGTGCTGATGTCGGCGTGCGCCGTCAGGCACAGCGCCGTGGTGCCCAGCAGCAGAGCGGTGCGCAAGCGCGGGGTGAATGGCATGGCGGTCTCCGGATTGAGGTTCAAGCCGGCGCAGGCTAGGCAAGGGCGACCGGGCGTGTCCATCCCCAGCAGGCGTCTCCTCAACGCCATTGCGTGCCGACACCCCCGATATGCAGGGCGGTCGGCCCGAGTGCGGAATGGAAAAAGGGCCTGGCGATGCCAGGCCCTCTTGGCTGCGCAAGCGGCGGGGCGTCAGTGGCGGCGCTTGCGGCTGGCGCCGGCGGCAATGCCCAGGCCCAGCAGTGCCAACGCGGCGCTGGCCGGTTCCGGCACGGCGGCGGCCGTCACGTCGAAGGTCAGGCTGCCGCGCAGCCATTCGCCTTCGGAGACATCCATCGCGAAGTCCTTGTAGGCCTCGCTGAACTCGATGCGCAGCAGGCCGTCGCTGCCGATGGTCAAGGCCCATGCGGCGAGGTCCACGTACCCGCTGTAGCTGCCGCTGCCGCTGGCGGCGGAGTCGAACGCGTCGGGCGTCAGCGTGATCGCGTCGGGGCCGGTGAAGCCGCTGAAGCTGACCTGCATCTCCGACAGCACGCTGGGCGCGAACGCGCTCAGCTCGACGGCCCAGCTCAGCGACTTCAGCACCGCGTTGGCGCCCACGTCGATCAGCAGCACGGTGTTGCCGGCCTCGCCCTGCAGATTGAAGCTCTGCGCGCCGGCCACGTCGACGACGACGGGCGCGGCCTGCGCGGTCAGGCCGGCGAAGGCGAGGGCGGCCGTGGCGGCCAGGCGTTGGAGTTTTTGCTTGTTCATGGCGATGGCTTTCATTGGGCAGCGGCGGGGCGGGCGACGAAGACGACGGCCGTGCGGGCTGGCACGTTGACGGTGCCGGTGCCGCGGTCGAACGTGGCGGCGCGGGCGCGCTGGTCGGCCGCACCAGCAGCGGTGTGGGCCGGGTGCAGCTCCAGCGCGCGGCCGGCCAGCGCGGGCAGCGTCAGCGTCTTGGCGTTCTTGTCGACGTTGATCAGGTAGACCAGCTCGTCGAAGTTGGCGCCGGGGTAGCCCACGCCGTTCAGGCGGCCGACCAGCACGGTGGGCTCCTGCGACGAACCCGTGTTCAGGAAGCTCAGTCGCGCCTTAATGTCCTCGGCCGTGCGCAGGCGCAGCAGCGTCGTGCTGTTGCGGATCTTTAGCAGGTCGCGGAAGGCGTCGCGGGTCCAGGCGATGTCGTTGGCATGCGGCTTGATCAGCGGGTTGGCCAGCAGCGGGCGCGCCAGGCCCCAGTTGTCGCCGTTGTCGCGCGAGGGCGGCAGGCCCACGCCGAAGTTGTTGTCGGCGAAGGTCCAGTCCAGCTTGTTGAACCAGTCGCCGCTGTCGTAGCTGTTGCGGTCCAGGCTCTTGCTGCGCAGCGCCTCGCCGCCGGCGTGGAAGTAGGCCACGCCCTGGCTGAACGCATTGATCGCGTTGGCCAGGATCTGCACGCGGGCGCGGTCTTCCTTGCTGGTGCCGGTGGGCAGGCGGAAGGCGTTGTTGTCGAACAGCGTCAGGTTGTCGTGGTTCTCCACGTAGTTGACGACCTCGCCGGGTTCCAGCACCCAGCCGGCCGGGATGCCGCCCACGTCGATCTGCTCCAGGCGCAGCATGGCGTCCCAACTGGTCTGCATCTGGAAGCTGCGGATGGAGCCGGCCAGCGAGGCCTTGATGCGGTCGCCCATCCACATCAGCGTGCCGCGGTCCTGGCCGGAGGCGCTGGCGTTGGCGTCGTAGAAGTAGCCGTTGACATAGCCCTGGTTGGCGACCAGCGCGCCGCCCGAGTCGCAGCAGCCGCCGCCGCGCACCGCGTCGCGGATCAGCGGGTTGAAGCTGCCGATGCCGGAGCCGTTCAGGCTCAGCATCTCGGCCTGCACGAAGCGGGCGCCGTTGGCGACCTCGCCGAAGTTCCAGCCCTCGCCGACGATCTGCACCTTGCGGCCGGCGGCGGCCTCGACACGCGCCTTCAGCGTCTCGATGACCGAGCGCGGGTGGTGGCCCATGATGTCGAAGCGCAGCGAGCTGAGGCGATAGTCGCGCACCCAGGTGGTGGCCGAGTCCACCATCAGCTTGGCCATCATCAGGTTCTCGGACGCGGTGTTCTCGCAGCAGGTGGAGCGCTCGATGCCGCCGGTGGCGTTGTAGCGGAAGTAGTAGTTGGGCACGACCTTGTCGAGCACCGACGTGGTGTTCTGGCCGGACGACGTGGTGTGGTTGAACACCACGTCCATGCCCACGCGCAGGCCGGCCGTGTTCAGCGCCTGCACCATGCGGCGGAACTCGACGACGCGGGCCAGCGGGTCGTTGGCGTTGCTGGCGTAGCTGCCGTCAGGCGTCGTGAAGTGGTGCGGGTCGTAGCCCCAGTTGAAGCAGTCGGTGCCGGCCGTCGCGGCGACCGCGGCCTGCTGCGATTCGCTGTCCGGCGCGCCGGCGGGCGACGGCGTCGTGCAGCTCTTCTCGCTGACGCTGGCGAGGTCGAACACCGGCAGCAGGTGCACATCGCTCAGGCCGGCGGCGGCCAGGCTGGCCAGGTGCTTCATGCCGTTGGAGTTGGCCTCCGCAAACGCGAGGTACTTGCCGCGGCGCGCGGCGGGCACGGTGGCGTCGTTGATGGAGAAGTCGCGCACATGCAGCTCGTAGATGCTGAGGTCGGACGGCGCGTTGACCGTGGCCGGCGGCGCGCCCGCATCCCAGCCCGCGGGCTTGGTGCTGGCGGCGTTCAGGTCCATCACCACGCTCTGCTGGCCGCCCAGCGTCAGGCCCAGCGAATAGGGGTCGGTGACCAGGTTCTTGACCAGGCCCACGCCCTTCACGAACACCTGCACCTGGTAGCGGTAGGTGGCGCCGTGTAGGTTGGCGGGCTTGGTGAGACGCCACACGCCGGTGGCGGCGTCGCGCGTCATGGGTTCGGTGGTGGTGCGGGTCAGCGGAGAGCCGGCGACGGGCGTGTTCAGCATCAGCGACACGGCCTGCGCGGTCGGCGCCCACAGCTTGAACGTGGTGTTCCCGGCGGCCACGGTGGCGCCCAGGTCGGGCACGCTGTCGGCGGCGGCGTAGAGGTCGTCCAGCGCGCCGGCGATCTGCGCGGTGGTGGCGTTCTGCACCTTGCCGGTGGCGTCTTCCTGCACCAGCACCAGTTGCTGCTGGTGCAGCGCGGGCAGGCGGGCGATGTCGGCGGCGCGCACGCTGAACACGGCGCCGCTGGCCACGTACTTGAAGCGCAGCGCATCGGCTGCGGGTACGCTGCCGGTGAAGGCGTCCAGCGTGATGAAGCCGTCGGCGCCGCTCACGGGGGCGTCGCGGCCCACGCTGATCTGGCCGGTGGCGGAGTGGTACAGCCGCACGGGGCCGGACGTGGCCATGCGCGGCCACTTCACCAGCGTCTTGTTCAGCCACACGGCGCGGGCGTCGGTGCTGGAGACCTGGCGAAGGTCGGGCGCTGCCGTGTAGACCGTCGCGTCGCGCTCCACCAGCCAGATGTGGCCCACCTGGCCGCTGATACTCAGCGCTGCGTACTCGACGCGGATGTTGTTGTCGCGGCCGTCCTTGTCGTTCTCGTTGGGCGGCATGCCGTGGATGATGAATTCCAGGCCCTTGCGGTTCACGTCACCTTGCGGGTTCAGCACGGGGATGTCGAACACCACTTCGCCGTCGCCCACGGCGTGGCCGGGCATCTGGTTCAGCGGCACGGGTTGACCCCAGTTGTCGATGTTGACGCCGGCCGGGAGCCGCGAGGCATCCAGCCCGCTGCCGTTCCACAGGTGCAGGCCCCAGGCGCTGTAGCCGGCGTCGAAGCGCTTGTAGTGCACGCGCACGGTCTTGATGTCGGGCGCGGGCAGCAGCAGCGGATTGCTGGTGTAGTTGTTGCTGTCGCCCTGCAGCCGCCAGATCTCGTTGGCGCCGGACTGCAGCGCATGGCTCTGGTCGGCGCCGCCGTTGTCCTTGTTGTCGCCGTTGTGCAGCAGGAAGCCCACCGTGCCGGTGCCGGCGGCCAGCGGCACGTCGTAGTAGACGCCGAAGTCCGTGCTGCCCGATGCGTTCCAGCCGGCGTTCCAGGCCGGGCTCTGTGCGGCGTTCCAGGTGTGGATCTGCCAGCCGGCATGGTTGCCGTCGGCACGGCGGTAGTGCACGCGCAGCGACGTGGCCGGCGCGCCAGGCGTGGCTGCGGCGGCGGCGCGGGCGCGCGGCGCCTCGGCGATCTTGGGCACGCCCGCCAGCAGTTCGAAGCCCTTCTCGTCGGCCGCTGCGGCCGTGGCGCTGGGGCTGGATAGCGCGTCCGAAGAGGGGGCGTCCGCGCCGCCGCCGCAGGCTGCCAGCAGCCCGAACAAGCCCAGCGTCACCGCCCCCACCGCCCGTCGCGCCTGCCGCGCGAGCCCGTCAGTCCATGCCTTCATGTCCCAGCTCCTTTGTAGTGCGCGGATGCTATTGGAGTAAAACTACACAAGAAAGCTGGTGAAATCCCGATGCTGGTGTGGCGATCGCCGTGACAAATTCAGCTTTGCAGGGCGCTTTTGACGCTTGCTGGACATTGAGATGTAGTTTTGCTTCTGATTCTTGTGGCGTTTGGTTGGGCTGAGGAAACTGACAGCGCCGTGCAAGATGACTCAAGACAGGTGCGCCGGCCGGGGCTAAGCTTGTTCCAGGAGACCGACACAAAAGAGAGCAGGAGACTGCCATGAACAAGTTCCGCATCGTTTGCGCCGCGCTGGTGTTGGCTTGCCTCGGTGGCTGTGCCGTCGAGCCGATGAAGCCGCCCAGCACCGATGTGTTCCGTGACGCCGCGTTCAAGCCGCCCAGCGTGGTCATCGACCCGCAGCAGGCGCTGGAGCTCAGCCCCGCGATGCGGCGCTTCGCCGAGACCGAGATGGCCAGCGAGATCCGCCTGAAGGGCTTGCGCGACGGCCTCATCGACGCGCTCTACACCAAGGGCCGCCTCAAGCTGGACTACGACAGCGAGATCACCCGGACGGCCGCCGAAGCCTTCGACGTGAAGCGCGGCAACTGCATGTCGCTGGTGCTGATGACGGCGGCGTTCGCGCGCCACCTGAACATGCCGGTGCGCTTCAACAGCGTCTATCTCGAAGAGTCCTGGACGCGCGCAAACGGCATCTTCTTTGTGGCCGGCCACGTCAACATCAGCCTCGCGCGGCCGCTGGCCGGCGCGTCGCGCATGACGGTCTTCGGTGATCCTGAGCTGCTGACCATCGACTTCCTGCCGCCAGAGCAGATCCGCCGCAACCGCAGCCGTGTTGTCGATGAATCCACCATCCTGGCGATGTTCCTGAACAACCGCGCCGCCGAGGCATTGACGGCAGGCCAGCTCGACGACGCCTACTGGTGGTCACGCGCCGCAATCCAGACCGATTCGCGCTGGCTGGCTTCGTACAACACGCTGTCGGTGCTGTATCGCCGCAAGGGCTTGCCGGATGCGGCCGAGCAGACGCTCAGGCTGGTGCTGGAGCGCGAGCCGGCCAATCTGCAGGCCATCTCCAATCTGGTGCTGGTGCTGAGCGACGTGGGCCGGCATGCCGAGGCCAATGTCTATTCCAACCAGCTGGCGCAACTGCAGCCGGTGCCGCCCTACAAGTTCTTCGACGAGGGCGTGGCGGCCATGAAGGTCGGCGAGTTCGCGCAGGCCCGCCAGTTGTTCCGCAAGGAGGTGGCGCGCGCCGCCTACGTGCCTGAGTTCCATTTCTGGCTGGCGCTGGCCAACTACGGCCTGGGTGACGTGAGCGCGGCTCGCGGCGAGATCGCGATGGCGCTGGAGAACAGCGCGACCACGCGCGACCGCGAGATGTACGGCGCCAAGCTGGCCTGGCTGAACGAGCAGCAGCGCGAAATGCGCGAGCAGCGCCGGTCGCCGCTGCGCGGTCCCGGTACCTAGATCGGACTGAGCCCGTGCCGCGCGCGGGCGCGGGCGCAGGCGTCGTCGCCTATGCCCATGGGCGCGCGTTCGCCGAACTCGCGGCAGGGCGAGGGGCGCCAATCGTGGATGCCGCAGCTGGCCTTCTCGCCCACCTTGCCGCTGAGTGCCGCGCAGCGCGGCTGCGCATGGTCGGTGCCTCTCATGCGCACCAGCCGCCCGCTCAACTCCACGGCCAACCCATCGGGCACGCGGCCGCCCTCGCTCTCCAGCTCGCTGCGATCGAAGTCCACGCGGAAGCTGGCGCAGCAGGCGCCGCAACTCAGGCAGGGGTTGTCACTCATCCTCACAGTGTAGGCAGCGGTGAGACTCGGGGCCGGCCCAGCTTCCCGCCAAGACCATGCGCTACGTCCTGACTTTCGCCTTGTTGGCCGCGGCCCTTGCCGCCCAGGCCGCCGACCTGACCGTCACCGTGCTGGACCGCAACGGCAAGCCGCTGGCCGACGCCGTGGTGCTGGTCGACAGCAGCGTGCAGGGCGCGCGGCCGGCGCCGGTGCTGGAGGCCAGCATCGCGCAGGAAAAACTGCGCTTCGTGCCGGCCGTGACCGTCGTCGGTCTGGGCGCCAAGGTCAGCTTCAGCAACCTGGACAGCTGGGACCACCACGTCATCCTGGGCGTCATGGGCGCCGGCGGCGTCTATGTGGACCCAGGCCAGAACACGCAGTTCCGCCTGGCCGGCCGCGTCGCCGGCAAGCCGCCCGCCGGCGACAGCAAGGTGCTGAGCCAGCCCGGCGCCTATCTGCTGGGCTGCCACATCCATGGCTCCATGCGCGGCCATGTCTACGTGGCAGACACGCCCTGGGCGCGGCTGGGCGGCGAGGATGGCAAAGCGGTGCTGCGTGCGCTGCCCGAGGGGCCGGCGCGAGTGCGCATCTGGCATGCCGATCAACTGGTCGAAGGCACGCCGACGCCGGTGCAGATCGTGGCTGCGGGCAGTGCCGTCACGGTACATACGCAGATCACCGCCGCCCGCAGGAAGCCCGCGCCGGCCGCGGAGTCCTACATCGGACTGTGAGCGCTCAGTCGGCTGCAGGCTCCCGCACCACGGTCACGGTGCAGGCCGATTCCGCCACGACGTAGCCCGACACGCTGCCCAGATAGCGCCGCAGCGTGGACGCGCCGCGCGCGCCCATGACGATGTGGTCCACGCCGTTGCGCTGCGCGAAGTCGACCAGCGCCTCCGCTACATCGGGCGCTTCCAGCACATGGAAGGTCAGCCGGCCGTCTTCCAGCTTCAGCGCCTTGCGGATGGGCAAGGCCCAGTGCTTCAGCGCGATCAGCTGCTTCACGTGCAGGCTCTGACCGTGCTGGTCGGTCAGCTCATCCAGGCCGATGCGGTTGACGCGCATGACGGCCACGCAGGCCAGCCGTGCGCCGGTCTCCGTCTGCACGATGCGGCGCACCGTCTCGCACAGCTGGTCGCGCAGTTCGGGCGTGCCGCGGTCCACCTCGACCGCGGCCATCACGATGGGGCTGCGCGACAGTTGCTGCCCGGGCTGGACCCTGGCTTCGGGCTCGCTCCCCAGCGCGAAGAACCAGCGCTTGAGGCGGATCATCAACCCGCTGGTCTGCAGCTTCTCGGCCCGTGCGGTCAATGCCACGCCGGCGGGTTCGCGCAAATCCAGCGCCAGTTGCGCGGCGCTCTGGTAGCGGCGTTCGGGCTGCACCTCCAGGCAGTGCAGGATGACTTCCTGCAGCCACGGCGGCAGCTCAGGCCGGATGGCGCGCGGCGGCACGGGCTCGACGAACAGCCGGCGGCGCAGGCCACGCACGGAGTCGGGCTGACCGAAGGGGCGTTCGCCGGTGGCCAGGTGGTAGAGCATGACACCCAGCGCGAACAGGTCGCTGCGCGGATCGTTGCGCACGAACTGCACCTGCTCCGGGCTCATGTAGGGCCCGGTGCCCATGGGCAGCGTGAACTCCTCCTCCAGCAGGTCGGGCAATTGCTCGTGGCGCGACAGGCCGAAGTCCACCAGCACGGCCGTGCCGTCCGGGCGGAACATGATGTTGCTGGGTTTCACGTCCAGGTGCACCACATGCTGGCGGTGCAGCGCGGCCAGTGCGGTGGCCACGCGGGCGCCGATGTCGGCCACCTCTTCGGGCGGCAGCGGCGCGTCGTCCAGCCGCGGGCGCAGCGTGTCGCCGGGGATGCGCTCCATGACGATGAAGGCCTGGCGCGTCCAGTCGCCGCGCGCGACGAAGCGGGGTACATGGGATCCGCTCAGTTGCGGCATCAGCATCTGCTCGACCTCGAAGCCCACGATGGTGGCCGGGTCCTCGCCGCCCTTGATGCGCGGCACCTTCATGATCAGCTCACAGCCGTCGTCGGTGCCGTCCTCGCGGGTGACCCGCCACAGATTGGCCATGCCGCCCTGGTGCAGCCGCTGCTCCAGGCGGAAGCCATCCAGCAGCTGGCCGACCTCCAGCGGCGTCGGCGGTGCGGGCGGCGGCGCGGTGGCGGTCATTCGCCCAGGCTGAGCCGGCGTGTCAGCCGCTCGACGATGGCGGGCGGCAGGTCGGTGGCCCGCAGAGCCGCGCAGGCCGCGTCGACGTCGTAGGCCACGCGCTGGAAGGTGATGCGGGCATCGTCCAGCTCCGACTTTGCGGGGTCGAACAAGGCGTAGCAGGCGGCCGGATTGCCGTCGCGCGGCTGGCCGCAGGAGCCGGGGATGGCCAGCCACTGGCGATGGCCCGGCAACGGCATGGGCACGCCGGCCACGGGCCGGAAGTCGCCCGCCTTGCCGGTGCCCGACAGGTGGAACAGCATGGGCTCGTGCATGTGGCCGCAGACCTGCAGCCGCGCCGGGCTCGCGTGCATGCTGCGCACGGCCTCGGCGCGGCCAAGCACGTACTCCCAACCGCGCGGGTCGAACGCGTTGGCATGCACGAACAGGCAGTGGCCCGGTTCGCCGTGGGCCTGCATGGGGAGACGCGCCAGGAAGCGCAACTGGTCTTCGTTCAGCTGCGCGCGGGTCCAGTCGACGACCGCGCGGGCATCTGGGTGCATGCCGGGCATGCTGCCCTGGGCTACGGCCTCGTCATGGTTGCCCTGCACGGCGATGGCGCCGTCGGTGGCCAGCGCCATGACCTGGCCCAGCACCCAGGCCGGATCGGCGCCGTAGCCGACGAAGTCGCCCAGCAGCGCATAGCGCGTGGCGCCCTGCGCCCGCGCATCCGCCAGCACGGCCTCGAAGGCCTGCCGATTGGCGTGGATGTCGGTGATGAAGGCCCAGCGCATGGACGACAGCTTGCCACGAAGCACTGACGCCGGCCCGACAGTCGGCGCCGGCGTCAGGTTCGCGTGGCGTTCCTCAGCCGATACGGCCCAGCAGCAGATACTCCATGAGCGCCTTCTGCACGTGCATGCGGTTCTCGGCCTCGTCCCAGACGACCGACTGCGGCCCGTCGATGACGTCGGCGGCGACCTCCTCGCCGCGGTGGGCCGGCAGGCAGTGCATGAATAGCGCGTCGGGCTTGGCGCGGGCCATCATGTCGGCATCCACGCACCAGTCGGCGAACGCGGCCTTGCGGGCCTCGTTCTCGGCCTCGTAGCCCATGCTGGTCCAGACGTCCGTGGTTACCAGGTCGGCGCCCACGCAGGCCTCGCGCGGGTCCTTGAAGACCTTGTAGCAGCTGGCGTCCTTGATGCCGGCCACGGCCGGATCGATCTCGTAGCCGCTGGGCGTGCTGACGTGCACCGTGAAGCCCAGGATCTCCGCCGCCTGCAGCCAGGTGTTGGCCATGTTGTTGCCGTCGCCCACCCAGGCCACCACGCGGCCTTTGAGGCAGTCCATGTCGATGGCGCCGCGGCGGTCCATGCCGCGGTTCTCGATGAAGGTGAACAGATCGGCCAGGATCTGGCAGGGGTGGTACTCGTTGGTCAGCCCGTTGATGACCGGCACGCGCGAGTGCGCCGCAAAGCGCTCGATCTTGCTCTGCTCGAAGGTGCGGATCATGACGATGTCGACCATGCGGCTGATGACGCGCGCGGAATCCTCCACCGGCTCGGCGCGGCCCAGCTGGCTGTCGCCGGTCGTCAGGTGCACGACAGAGCCGCCCATCTGATACATGCCGGCCTCGAAGCTGACGCGGGTGCGCGTGCTGGCCTTCTCGAAGATCATGGCCAGCGTGCGGTCCGCCAGCGGTTGATACCGCTCGTAGTTCTTGAAGCGGCGCTTGATGATGGCGGCGCGGTCGAACAGGTGGGCGTATTCCTCGGCGCGCAGGTCCTTGAATTGCAGGTAGTGACGCATCAGCGCATTCCCCGGCTTCATGGCTTGGGTTGGGCCAGGAAGGCCTTGATCAGCGGCAGCAGGATGGCCGCGATCTGGCGTGCCTCGTCATGCGTGAGGATGAGCGGCGGCAGCAGGCGCACGACGCGGTCGGCCGTGATGCTGATCAACAGGCCGGCGTCCAGTGTCTGCTGCAGCAGCGGGCCCGCCGGGCGGTCCAGCTCGACGCCCAGCATCAGGCCCTGGCCGCGGATCTCGACGACACCGGCCTCGCCCGCCAGGCCGTCGGCCAGCGCGTTGCGCAGCGTGGCGCCCACGGCCTCGGCATTGGCCAGCAGGCCGTCTTCTTCCATGATCTTCAGCGTCTCGACGCCGGCGCGCATGGCCAGCGGATTGCCGCCGAAGGTGGTGCCGTGGTTGCCTGCCTTCAGCACGCCGGCGGCGCGCGGGCCGCAGACGACGGCGCCGATGGGCACGCCCGAGCCCAGGCCCTTGGCCAGCGGCATCACGTCGGGCTTGATGCCGGCCCACTGGTGGGCGAACCATTTGCCGGTGCGGCCTACGCCGCATTGCACCTCGTCCAGCATCAGCAGAAGATCGTGCTGGTCGCAGATGCGGCGCAGCGCCTGCAGGAACTCGATGCGGGCGGGCTGGATGCCGCCTTCGCCCTGGATGGTTTCCAGGAAGATGGCCGTGATGTTGGGATGCGCGGCGATCGCCGCCTCGACGGCGGCGATGTCGTTGAGCTTGACGCGCACGAAGCCCGGCACCAACGGCGCGAAGCCGGCCTGGATCTTGGGATTGGCCGTGGCCGACAGCGTGGCGATGGAGCGGCCGTGGAAGGCGCCTTCGAAGACCAGCACCTCGGGCGACGTGTTGCCGCGGTCGTGGCCGAACTTGCGCGCGATCTTCAGCGCCGCCTCGTTGGCTTCCAGTCCGCTATTGCAGAAGAAGACATTGGCGAGGCCCGAAAGCTCGCACAGCTTGTCGGCCAGCTGCTCCTGCAGGGGGATGCGGTAGTAGTTGCTCGTGTGGATGAGCTTGGCTACCTGGTCTTGCAGCGCCGGCACCAGCCGCGGGTGGTTGTGGCCCAGCGTGTTGACCGCGATGCCGCCCAGACCGTCCAGCAATCGTCGGCCTTCCGTGTCCCAGACCCAGCAGCCCTGGCCGTGCGAAAGCGCAACGGGCAGGCGGCCGTAAGTGGGCATCACGTGGGCATCGGACGGAAGGGACTCAGCGTTCATCGGGATTCCGTAGGGATCGAGGAAAAAGGTGGATTTTGGATTCTAGGGTCCGTGCCGCTGCAATGTTGCGGCGCAACAGTTTGCTTTGCGCCAAGGCACAATAGCGGTCTTTGGCAGCGGTGCTCCGCTGTATAGCGAAGCCCCCTGTCCATGACCGTTGCCCCATCGCCGCGCGAAGTCTTCATCCAAGGTGTCACACAGGATGGACGCACCTTCCGCCCGAGCGACTGGGCCGAGCGGCTGGCCGGCGCGATGTCCTGCTTCCGCCCGGGTGGCGCGAGGCTGGGGCCGGGTGCCCACATCGGCTATTCGCCGTACTGCGTGCCTACCGTCATCAACGGCGTGAAGTGCGTCATCGTGAACGAGGAACTGCGCCGCATCGAGCCCATGGCCTGGGACTTCGTCATGAACTTCGCGCGCGACAACAACCTTCAGGTCGCAGATGCCTGCCTGCTGCCGGACGGCAAGCAGACCCCCTGAGTTGCACCCCCTGTCCTAGAGGGATTCCCAGGCGCGGGACGCGGGGCGCACCGTTATCCTCGCCGGCTACGTTTTACACGTCGTCGATGAACCTCAACACCGCTTCCGCCGCCTTGTTGCCGCAACCCGCGCCGGGTCTTGCGCAGTCGGCGCCTGCGCATGGCAATGTCTGGGTGTTGCTGCGAGGGCTGTCGCGGGAGAGCGGTCACTGGGGTGTTTTTCCGGAGCACCTGCTGAAAGAGGTGAGGGCGCTGCAGCCGGAGGTCAAGCTGCATCTGCTGGACCTGCCGGGCACGGGCGCGCTGCGTCGCCAGGCCAGCCCCACGCAGGTGTCGGCCATCGTGGATGAATGCCGGACCGAACTGCAACGGCGCGGTGTCAACGGTACGATCTCGGTGCTGGGCATGTCGCTGGGGGCCGCTGTTCTGAGCGATTGGGCCAACCGCTATCCCGGGGAGATCGAGGCCGGTGTGCTGATCAATCCCAGCCTGCGGCCGTTCAGCGAACTGTTCCGCAGGCCGCGCCCGCTGAACTATCTGGGCCTGGCCCTGCTGTCATTGAGTCGTTTCAGTGCCCGCATGCGCGAAGAGCGCGTGCTGCAGTTGACCACGCGGCTGACGCCTTCCCAGGCTGTCATCGAACGCTGGGTGGAGTTGCAGCGCCAGCACCCGCTGGGTGTGCGGAACACGGCCCGCCAGTTGCTGGCCAGTCTGCGTTACCGCGCGAGCCGCACGCGGCCGGCAGCGCCCATGCTGCTGCTGTGCAGCAAGGCCGACACCTTGGTGGATTGGCGTTGCTCGCAGGCCATCAGCCGGGCTTGGGGGGCACCGCTGCGCCTGCACACGAAGGCCGGCCACGATCTGCCATTGGACGACCCGCAATGGGTCGCGCGGGCGGTGGCCGATTGGCTGCGCGATCGCAGCATGCAGGGCGTCGAGCGCGGCGAGTGGCACTGAGCCTGGTGCCGCCTCTGTAGCGTCGTAAATGCAAAAGGCCCGCTGAGCGGGCCGTCCAGAAAGCAGAAAGCCCGCTTTCGCGGGCCTTCTGCTTGCACCAGAGCTGGATTGGAAATCAGGCGGCGAGCGCCTTGATCTTGGCGGACAGGCGGCTCTTGTGGCGAGCAGCCTTGTTCTTGTGGAAGATGCCCTTGTCGGCGACGGAGTCGATGACGGCTTGGGCGGTCTTGAACAGGTCGGCGGCCTTGGACTTGTCGCCAGCCGTCACGGCCTTTTGCACGTTCTTGATGACCGTGCGGAATTTGGAGCGCAGCGCGGTGTTCGCGGCGTTGAGCTTGACGTCCTGGCGGGCGCGCTTGCGGCCCGATGCCAGGCGAACCGTCTTCTTCTTGGCTTTGGAGCTGGTTGCCATGCTGTTTGTATACCCAGTTGGTGCAAAGACAGCGAGTATAGCGCGGAATCAGGGTTAAAGCCAAGTGGTGGGGCTGAGTATCAAAAGTGGCGCTATGGGCGGCCCACATAATCCGGCGCCATGAATCTGCTGCGCGCTGCGTCAACCATATCTCTTCTGACCCTGACCTCGCGCATCACCGGCCTTGTCCGCGAGACCATGGTGGCGGGGCTTTTCGGTGCCACGGCGATGACGGACGCCTTCCTGGTGGCCTTTCGCATTCCCAACCTGTTGCGCCGGCTGTTTGCCGAGGGCGCGTTCTCGCAGGCCTTCGTGCCCATCCTTGCGGCGACGCGGGCGACCGAGGGTGAGGCTGCAACGCAGCGCCTGATCGATGCGGTCGCCACCGTGCTGCTGTGGGTGCTGGTGGCCACCAGCATCGTGGGCGTGCTGGCCGCGCCGCTGCTGGTGTGGCTGCTGGGTGCCGGGCTGCCGGACAAAGCCTTCGACGCGTCGGTCGCGATGACGCGCTTCATGTTCCCCTACATCACCTGCATGTCGCTGGTGGCGCTGGCTGCGGGCATCCTGAACACGTGGAAGCGCTTCGTGGTGCCGGCGGCAACGCCAGTCCTGCTGAACCTCAGCGTGATCGTCGTGGGATGGTCGCTTGTGGGGCCGCTGGAGCGGGCCGGTTATCCCGGCATCTATGCGATGGCCTTCGGCGTCATGCTGGGGGGCGTGCTGCAGTTGCTGGTGCAGTGGCCGGCGTTGCGGGCCGTGGGCGCCATGCCGCGCATGCGGCTGAGCTGGGGCGGTTTCATGGAGTCGCGCGCGCATCCAGGCGTCGGGCGTGTGCTCGTCCAGATGGGGCCGGCGCTGCTGGGCGTGGGCGTGGCGCAGGTCTCGCTGATGATCAACACGCAGATCTCCAGCCATATCGCCGAAGGAGCCACCTCCTGGCTGAACTACGCTGACCGCTTGATGGAGTTCCCCATCGGTCTACTGGGCGTGGCGCTGAGCGCGGTGTTGACGCCGCAGCTGTCAGCGGCTCAGGCATCCGGCGAGACCGAGCGCTACAGCCGGCTGCTGGACTGGGGCCTGCGCATGGTGCTGCTGCTGGCCTTGCCCTGTGCCGTTGCGCTGATGGTGTTTGCGTCGCCATTGACGGCGGTGCTCTATCACCGCGGGGCCTTCTCGGCGGTCGATGTCGCCAACACGGCGCAGTCCGTCATGGGTTGGGGCGTCGGCCTGCTGGGGCTGATTGCCATCAAGGTGCTGGCGCCCGGCTTCTATGCCCGCCAGGACACGGGCACGCCGGCCAAGATCGCCATCGGCGTGCTGGTGCTGACCCAGTTGTTCAACGTCGCCTTCGTGCCGTGGATAGGTGTGGCGGGCCTGGCGCTGTCTATTGGCCTGGGAGCCTTGGTGAATGCAAGCTGGTTGCTGTGGGGGCTGAAGAAGCTGGGCGCCTATCGGCCCGAGCCGGGTTGGCTGGCGTTCGGATTGCGCGTGGGCCTGGGCTGCGCGGCCATGGGGGCGTTGCAGTACCTGCTCGCGACCCGGCTGGACTGGATTGCACTGGGCGGCCATGAATGGCAACGTGCGCTGGTGATGGCCGCCAGCCTGGGCGGCAGCGCCGTGGTCTATTTCGGCGTGCTGCTGCTCGCAGGCCTGCGGCCGCGGGCGCTGGGCCGCCCGCTCTGAGGCCGAACGATGCGCTACGCACCGCCGACTCCTCTGGAATACTTCGCCACCCTGGTGGCGGAGGATCGGGGTTTGAATCTGCTGGAGGCTGCCATCAGCCTGGCGCAGGACGAGCATCCGACGCTGGACGTCCAAGCCGTGCTGGCCGAGGTGGACGGCCTGGCGGGTCGCCTGCGTGAGCGCATCTCGCTGCAGATGGGCGCGGCGGAGCGCCTGCACCTGTTGACGCGCTTCTTCCACGGCGAGCTGGGGTTTTCGGGCAACCTGAACAACTACTACGCGGCGGACAACAGCTTCGTCCATCGCGTGCTGGAGACGCGGCGTGGCATTCCCATCACGCTGGCCGTGCTGTTGCTGGAGCTGGGTGAGCAGGCCGGGCTTCGCATGTCGGGCGTCGCATTCCCCGGGCATTTCCTGGTGAAGTGCCGCACCGGTCTCAGCGATGTCGTCCTGGATCCCTTCACCGGCGAAGCCTTGTCGCCCAGCCGTCTGGAAGAGCGGCTGGCCCAGTACCGCCACGGCAGCGAACTGCCGCACGATCTGGAGCTGCCGCTGGACTTCTTCCTGCAGGCCGCGGCGCCGCGCCAGATCCTGGCCCGCATGCTGCGCAACCTGAAGGAAGTGCACCGTGCCGCGGGCGATGCGCAGCGGCTGTTGGCCGTACAGCGTCGCCTGGTCGTGCTGCTGCCGGCCGACCCGGCCGAGCGGCGTGACCGCGGGCTGGTGCTGGATGCGCTGGGCGACCCGGCGGCGGCCGATGACCTGGCCTTCTATCTCGCCGAGCGCGGCAGCGCAGCCGATGCGCCCGAACTGCGCCGCCGCCTGGCCTTGCTGCTCGAAGGCCGCTCGCGGCCGCTTCAGTGACAATCCGCGCCCTCGCGCCCCACCCATGATGATGAAGCTCAACAAGCCTCAACGCACCGCCCTGGCCTGGGGCGGCGTCGCTCTCGTCGGCATCCTGCTGCTGTGGCTGCTGTCGCCGGTGCTCGCGCCCTTCATCGCGGCGCTGGTGCTGGCGTACGCGCTGTCGCCCGTCGTACAGGCTCTGGTGAACCGGCGCGTGCCTCGCGCGCTGGCCGTGCTGATCGTCGAGCTGGTCTTTGGCCTCGCGCTGCTGGCCTTGCTGTTGCTGGTGCTGCCCATACTCAGCAAGGAGTTGCCGGCGCTGCGCGAGCAGATCCCTGCGCTGGCCACGCTGGCCAACAACAAGCTCTCGCCCTGGCTGGCCCAGCACGGCATCCATCTGCAACTGGACCCGGCCAGCATCAAGGCTTTCGTGCTGAAGTACATGGACGCCAATCTCGAGGAATGGTTGGCCACTGTGCTCAGTTCGGCGCGCATCGGCGGCAGCTTCCTGTTGGCCGTGGTGGGCAACGCGGTGCTGCTGCCGGTGGTGTTGTTCTACCTGCTGGACGACTGGCCCAACCTCGTGCAGCGCGTGCGCGGCCTGGTGCCGCCGTCGGCCCGCGAGTCGGTGGGCAGCTTCCTGGACGAGTGCGACGCCACGCTGGGCCAGTATCTGCGCGGCCAACTGCTGGTCATGGGGGCGCTGGCCATCTTCTACAGCGCTGGTCTGGCGCTCGCCGGCTTCGAACTGGCGCTGCCCATCGGCGTGTTCACGGGCCTCGCGGTCTTCATCCCCTACCTGGGCTTCGGACTGGGCCTGGTGCTGGCATTGCTGGCCGGGCTGCTGCAGTTCGCGAGCTTCTACGGCCTGGCCGCCGTGGCCGTCGTGTTCGGTATCGGCCAACTGCTGGAGAGCTTTGTGCTGACGCCGCGCTTCGTCGGCGAGCGCATCGGCATGAGCCCGCTGATGGTCATCTTCGCGCTGCTGGCCTTTGGCCACCTGCTGGGTTTCGTGGGCGTGCTGATCGCGCTGCCGCTGTCCGCCGTGGCCGTCGTCGCGTTCCGGCGCGTGCACGAGGCCTACCTGGCGAGTTCCCTTTTCCGTTGATGCGGCAGATTCCTCTTTCGCTGCTGGCGCCACCGGCGCACAGCTTTGACAACTTCCTGCCCGGCGCCAATGCCGAGGCACTGGCCTATCTGCTGGGGCTGATGCCGGCCGACCCGCCCGTGCTGCTGTGGGGGCCGACCGGGGCCGGCAAGACCCATCTGCTGCAGGCGCTGGCCGAGCGCTGGCAGGCGGCCGGCCAGCGTGTCGCCTGGTACGACGCGGACACGCCGCTGCCCTGGGAACTGCCGGCCCACGAGAGCCTGCTGCTGCTGGACGACTGCCAGCGGTTCGACGCTGGCCAGCAGCATGCCGCCTTCGCGCTGTTTGTCGCGTCGGCAGGGCAGGGCTACACAGTTGTTGCCACGGCCGACGCGCCTGCGGTGGACCTGCCCGTGCGCGAGGATCTGCGCACGCGCCTCGGCTGGGGGCCCAGCTTCCAGCTGACGCCGCTGCGCGAGTCAGAGATGCGCGCCGTGCTGCGCCGCGAAGCCGATCGCCGCGGCCTGCTGCTGGGCGACGAGGTGCTGGACTACCTGCTGACCCGCTTCGAGCGCAACCTCAAGGGGCTGATGGACCTGCTGGAGCGGCTGGACGAGTTCGCGATGTCCACGAAGCGCGCACTGACGCTGCCCCTTTTGAAGGCCATGTTGGTCGACGAGAAAACTGACTCTGACCCCATTTTATGAATTTGACGCTGTTTGACCTGGACGGGACGCTGATCCCGGTGGATTCCGACCATTCCTTCGGTGCCTTTATGGTGGAGGTCGGCTGGGTCGATGGCGCGGTCTGGGGCGCGCGCAACGACGAGTTTTTCGCGCAGTACAACGCCGGCACGCTCAACCTGGCGGCCTATGTCGACTTCGCCACGTCTGCCTGGCGCGGCCGGCCACTGGATGAGGCGCTGGCGATGCGTGAGCGCTTCATGGCGCAGATCGGCAGGCCGGCGCTGCGGCCTGAGGCGATGGCACTGGTGGAGAAGCATCGCGCAGCAGGGGATCTGATCGCGCTTGTCACGGCTACCAACGAGTTCGTCACCGCGCCGTTTGCCGAGGCGTTCGGCATCGAGCACCTGATCGCCGTGCAGTTGGAGCGGGATGCGCAGGGCCGCTACACCGGCGCCATCCGCGGCGTGCCCAGCTTCCGTGAAGGCAAGATCGCGCGCGTTGACGACTGGCTGCGGGGGCTCGGGGCACAATCGCGTGATTTCGAGCGCGTCACCTTCTACAGCGACTCGACCAACGACCTCCCCCTGCTCGAACGCGTCAGCCACCCGGTGGCGACCAATCCCAGCCCCACGCTCGCACAGATCGCCACCGAGCGCGGCTGGCCCCAGCTCCAACTCTTCGCATGATCAAGAAGTTCATCGACTTCCCAGGAAAAATGGGCTGGATGCGAAAAACCTACACCAAAACCTACACCAAGCCGTGATCAAGAAGTTCATCGACAAGCTGTTCAGCAAGTCCGGCACCGCGGCACCCAAGACCACGCCGCTGGGCAAGCGCGTCGAGATTCCGGCCGACGTGCATGGCATCGACCCCGAATTGCTGGACGACCGCGCCGTCAAGGTCGTCAAGACGCTGACCGACGCCGGCTTCGAGGCCTACATCGTCGGCGGCGCCGTGCGCGACCTGTTGTTGGGCATGCGCCCCAAGGACTTCGACGTCGCCACCAACGCGACGCCCGAGCAGGTCAAGGGCCTGTTCCGCCGCGCCTTCATCATCGGCCGGCGTTTCCGCATCGTGCACGTGGTCTACGGCCGTGGCCGTGAGCACGAGGTCATCGAGGTCTCGACCTTCCGCGCGCTGCCCACCGAATCCGAGGCGGTGCAAGGCAACGAGAAGACGGCCAAGGGCGAACTGGACGGGAAGTCCCACGCCGTGGACGCCAGCGGCCGCGTGCTGCGCGACAACGTCTGGGGACCGCAGATCGAAGATGCCGCGCGCCGCGACTTCACCGTCAACGCGATGTACTACGACCCGCAGCGCCGCTTGGTGGTGGACTATCACGGCGGCCTGGCCGATGCGAAGGCCAAGCTGCTGCGCATGATCGGCGACCCTGACACCCGCTATCGCGAAGACCCGGTTCGCATCGTCCGCGCCGTGCGCTTTGCGGCCAAGCTGGGCTTCGAGCTTGAAAAGAAGACGCTGGCGCCGGTCGCGGCCTGCACCCCACTGCTGGCCAACGTGCCCGCCTCACGCCTGTTCGACGAGATGATCAAGCTGCTGCAGACCGGCCATTCACTGGCCAGCCTGGTGCAGTTGAAGAAGCTCGGGCTGGTGGGACAGGGCGGAAAGGTGTTTGCCGTGCTGGATGCGATGCTGACCGCCACCGGCGACCTGCCGGAAGGCGTGCGCGGCAAGTTCGTGCGCCAAGCGTTTGAAGACACCGACCGCCGCGTCAACGAAGGCCGTGGTGTCAGCCCCAGCTTCATGCTGGCCTGCATGCTGTGGCACGAGGTGCTGGACCGCTGGACCAAGATCCGCAACGGTGGCGAGCCCGCCGTCCCTGCGCTGGCCCAGGCCATCGACGCGGTGTTCGATGCCCGCATCGGCGACATCTCCGGCCGCGGCAAGCTGGCGGCCGACATGCGCGAGATCTGGATGATGCAGACCCGCTTCGAGCGCCGCAGCGGCTCGGGCGTGTTCAGCCTTGTGGAACAGCCGCGCTACCGCGCCGGCTTCGATTTCCTGCGCCTGCGCGCGGATGTGGGCGAGGTGGACCCGGCGCTGGCGGACTGGTGGGAGGACTTCGCGCTCGGCAGCGACGACGACCGGCAAGCCCTGCTGGCCGACGCACGCGCCGCCCAGCAGAAGGCTCCCCGCGTCGTCCGCGCGCCGCGCCCGGATGCGCCAGCACCGGCATCGTCGGCCGACGACACGGTCGACGATGCCGCTCCGGCCAAGAAACGCCGCCGCCGCCGTCGCAAGCCCGCCGGAGGCGGCGAGGGCGCCGCAGCACCGGCGGCCGAGTGAGCGAGCGCGCCTACGTCGGCCTGGGCGCCAATCTTGGCGCCGATCTGCTCGCCACCTTGAGCCGCGCCGCCGCGGCGCTGGATGCATTGCCCCAGACCCGGATCGCGGTGCTGTCCAGCGCGTGGCGCAGCGCCCCCGTCGATGCCGGTGGCCCGGATTTCCTGAACGCGGTCGCCGCGCTGGATACCGGCTTGGCGCCTCTGGCGCTGCTGGACGCCTTGCAGGCCATCGAGGCAGTGCATGGACGCGAGCGCCCCTACCGCAACGCGCCGCGCACGCTGGACCTGGACCTGCTGCTGCATGGCGACACCCGCCTCGACACGCCGCGGCTGGTGCTGCCCCATCCCCGCATGCAGCAACGCGCCTTCGTGCTGAGGCCGCTGCTGGAGATCGCGCCCGAGCTGGCCGACTTGGCCGGCCCCGGCGACTGGCAGTCGCAGCGCATCGAACGCCAAGACGCCATCCCCTTCTGAACCGGAGCTTCGACGATGTTTTCGACCCTCGGGGGCTGGCAGACCGTGGGCCTGCTGCTGCTGTCCAACGTCTTCATGACCTTTGCTTGGTACGGCCACCTGAAAGGCCTGGCCACCAAGCCGTGGTGGATCGCGGCGCTGATCAGCTGGGGCATCGCGCTGTTCGAATACCTGCTGCAGGTGCCGGCCAACCGCATCGGCCACGGCGCCGGCTTCACGTTGGCGCAGCTGAAGATCACGCAGGAGGTCATCACGCTGGCCGTCTTCGTGCCCTTCGCCGTGTATTACATGGGCGAGCCGTTGAAGCTGGATTTCCTGTGGGCCGGGTTGTGCCTGTTAGGGGCTGTCTACTTCATCTTCCGGTCGGCTTGATGACGATTCGGTGACGGCGCCCGGTAAACTGCGCGCCTTCCAGAAATCCAAGGATGGCCATGCTATTTGGCAAGCTGCTGCCCCGCGAGGGCAATTTTTTTGAGCTGTTCAACGAGCACGGCGGCTTCATTGCGGAAGGCGCGCGCGCCTTCCTGAAGATGATCGAGAACTATGCCGACCCGACGCTGCGCCAGCAGTACGCCGACGAGGTCGACAAGGCCGAGCATGCTGCCGACCGCGTGACGGCCGAGGTGAACCGGCTGCTGCACCGCACCTTCATCACGCCCATCGACCGCGAACAGATCCACGGCTTGATCAACGCGATGGACGACATCCTGGACCTTCTGCAGGACTCGTCGGAGACGCTGTCGCTGTACGACGTGCGTTCGGTGCCCGAGCAGGTGCTGCAACTGGCCACGCTGTCGGTCCGCTGCTGCGAACGCGTGCAGCACGCCGTCACGCTGCTCCCCAACCTCAGCAAGCCCGCCACGACCGAGGCCGCGATCAAGACCTGCGAGGAGATTGATCGCCTGGAATCCGACGCCGACCGCGTCATGCGCTCGGCCATGTCGCGCCTGTTCCGCGAGGAAGCCGACGTGCGCGAGCTGATCAAGCTGAAGGCGATCTACGAGCAGCTGGAGTCCATCTCGGACCGTTGCGAGGACGTGGCCAACCTGATCGAGGGCATCGTCCTCGAGAACTCCTGATCGGCTTCCCATGGCATCCGTAGAGATCGCCTTCTGGGTGGTGGCGCTGCTCGTCGTGCTGGCGCTGCTGTTCGACTTCATGAACGGCTTCCACGACGCGGCCAACTCCATCGCCACCGTCGTCTCCACCGGCGTGCTGAAGCCGCAGCAGGCGGTTTTGTTCGCTGCGTTCTTCAACGTCATCGCCATCTTGTTCTTCCAGCTGAAGGTGGCTGCCACCATCGGCAAGGGCATTGTGGAGCCGGGCATCGTGGATCACCACGTCGTGTTCGGTGCGCTGATCGGCGCCATCGCCTGGAACGTCATCACGTGGTGGTGGGGCATCCCGTCCAGCTCGTCGCATGCGCTGATTGGCGGCATCGCCGGCGCCGTGGTCGCCAAGGCCGGCCCCGATGCGCTGGTGGCCGCGGGCATCTGGAAGACCGTGGCCTTCATCGTCGTCTCGCCGCTCCTGGGCTTCACGCTGGGGTCGCTGATGATGGTGCTGGTCGCCTGGGTGTGCCGCGACAAGTCGCCACTGCGCATCGACCGCTGGTTCCGGCGATTACAGCTGGTGTCTGCCGGTCTCTACAGCCTGGGCCACGGCGGCAATGACGCGCAGAAGACCATCGGCCTGATCTGGATGCTGCTGGTGGCTGCCGGCATGATGAGCGCTGGTGACAGCGCGCCGCCCAGCTGGGTCATCGTGTCCTGCTATGTGGCCATTGGCCTGGGCACGATGTTCGGTGGCTGGCGCATCGTGCAGACCATGGGTCAGCGCATCACCAAGCTCAAGCCGGTGGGCGGCTTCTGTGCCGAGACCGGTGGCGCGATCACGCTGTTCGTGGCCACGGCGCTTGGCATTCCGGTGTCCACCACCCACACCATCACCGGTGCCATCGTGGGCGTGGGTTCCGTGCGCCGCGCTTCGGCCGTGCGCTGGGGTGTCGCCGGCAACATCGTCTGGGCCTGGATCTTCACCATCCCCGCGGCAGCGACGATGGCGGCGATCTGCTACTGGGTGAGCTTCTTCCTCTACTGATCGGACTGCGCCTCGAAGTAGCGCTGGGCGCTGAAGGCGATGGTCGCCATCAGCGCCGTGCCGCCGATGAGCAGGCATAGCACGACGCCGATGACGGCGGCCCAGCCGCTGGACTGGGCTGGGTGGCCGGCGTTGAAGCGCTCATTCCAGCGCTCGTCCGGCATCAAGCCGTAGACGATGCCGCCCAGCAGTGCGGCCACCAGGCTGACGCCCAGCAGGGGTATCAGCACCCAGGCGACTCGGTCGTCCTGCCCAAAGGCGCTCATGCGCTGCAAGCCAGCCAAGCCCAGCAGCGTGGGCAGCGGAAACAGCCAGGCCCAGTGGTCCTTCATGCCATGCAGGTAGAAGCGATGCAGGCCGAACACGCCGACCGTCAAGGCCAACCAGGTCGCGACGGCCTTGTGCTTGACACCGTGGTTCATTCGGCCGGCGAGTTGGTATCGCCGCTGCCGAGTTGGCGCTGCATCAGCACCACGTCCAGCCAGCGGCCGAACTTCCAGCCGGCGCTCTTCAGCACGCCGGTGTGCTCGAAGCCCAGCGCCGTGTGCACGCCGACCGAGCCGGCGTTGTTCGCGTCACCGATGACGGCCAGCATCTGGCGGGCCCCGACCGCTTCGCAGCGGGCGATCAACTCTGCCAGCAGCAGCCGACCCACGCCCTGGCCCTGCGCGGCGGGCGACAGGTAGATGGAATCCTCGACGCAGAAGCGGTAAGCCAGGCGCGGGCGAAAATAGTTGGCGTAGGCGTAACCCAGAACGGCGCCGTCGCGTTCAGCGACCAGCCAGGGCAGGGCGCGGCCCAACACCTCAGCGCGGCGGCGGGCCATCTCCTCGACAGTGGGTACCTCGGTTTCGAAGGTGCCGGTGCCTTCCAGCACGGCCTGGGCGTAGATGGCCTGGATGGCGGGCAGGTCGGCGTCGGTGCTGGGACGCAGGATCAAGGGCTGGGCGGGAGGCTGTGACATCTGTCGTTTCAGGAGCTGCAAATGAGGGCCAAGCGAGTTTATAATGCGCGGTTTTGGCGCTGGCTGCAGATGGCTGCGGCGTATCTACAGCGCCTCCCCTGGCAGGGGTTCCTGCTATTCGACTGGCTCGCCCTGAGTGTCTCCTCGTGCGGTAGTCGCCCAATTTTTAGGAAACATCATGGTTGTGATTCGTCTGGCCCGCGGCGGCTCCAAGAAGCGCCCCTTCTACAACATCGTCGTCGCCAACAGCGCCCAGCGCCGTGACGGCCGCTTCATCGAGCGCGTCGGCTTCTACAACCCGGTCGCCTCCGGCGCTGCCGAGAAGCTGCGCGTCGCCCAGGACCGCGTGTCCTACTGGGTCGGCGTCGGCGCCCAGCTGTCGCCCACGGTCGAGCGCCTGGTCGGCGAGGCCAAGAAGGCCACGCCCGCTGCCTAAGCACGTGGCAGGCAACAAGCCTCAGCAAGACGGCGCCTCGGCGCCGTCTTTTGCTTCCTGGCCCGAAGATCTGGTGCCGGTCGGCCGCATTCTGGATGCCTGGGGCATCAAGGGCGGCCTGAAGGTGCAGGCCTATTCGGTCGATGCGGATGCGCTGTTCAGCGCCAAGCGCTGGTACCTGAAGTCCACCGGCCCCAAGCCAGGCCAACTCCTGCTAGCCGTGCGCTCCGTGCGCGAGCAGGGCGAGGGCATCGTCGCGACGGCCGACGGCGTGGACGACCGCAATGCCGCCGAGGCACTGCGCGGCCATGAGATTTACATCCCTCGCAGCGACTTCCCGCGCACGCCCGACGGCGAGTATTACTGGGTCGATCTGATCGGCCTGGACGTCGTCAATCGCGCAGACGAGGCGTTGGGCCGGGTTATCGGCCTCATCGACACCGGACCGCATTGCGTGCTGCGCATCCTGCCGCCTGGCGTGGTCGAGCCGGCCAAGCCGGACCAGGAGCGACTGATCCCCTTCGTCGAAGCATTCGTCGACAATGTGAACCTCGAGACCAGGCGCATCGTGGTCGACTGGGGTCTGGACTTCTGAAGCCGTCATGCGCTTCGACATCCTGACGATCTTCCCGGAGCTGTTCGCGCCGCATCTGATGCATGGCGTCACGCGGCGCGCGTTCGAGAGTCGCCAGGTCGATGTGCGGCTCTGGCCGCTGCGCGATTTCGCCGAAGACAACTATCGCCGCGTGGACGACCGCCCCTATGGTGGCGGCCCCGGCATGGTGATGCTGGCGGAGCCGCTGGACAAGGCGTTGGCCGCGGTCAAGGCGGACCGCGGCGAAAACCAGCCGGCCGTCATTCACTTCACGCCCACCGGTGCCCGCATCGATCAGGCGCGGGTGCAGGAACTGGCGGCCGGTCCCGGCGCCATCCTGCTGTGCGGCCGTTACGAAGGCATAGACCAGCGCGTGCTGGATCGCCATGTGACGCTGGAACTCAGCCTGGGTGACTTTGTGCTGTCCGGCGGCGAACTGCCGGCACTGGCGCTCTTGGACGCGGTGGCCCGCTTGCAGGACGGTGTGTTGGGGGACGCGCAGTCCCATCAGCAGGACAGTTTCTCCGACGGCCTGCTGGACTGCCCTCACTACAGCCGCCCCGAAGTCTTGCCTGATGGTCGCGAGGTGCCGGCGGTGCTGATGTCCGGCCATCATGCCGACATCAAGCGCTGGCGCCGCGAACGCTCGCTCGCCGTGACGGCGGCGCGTCGGCCCGACCTGATCGGGGCTGCTCGGGCGGCAGGTCTGCTGAGCAAGGCGGACGAAGCCTTCCTGGCCAAGCTCTAGGCGAAACCCGCAAGTCAGGCTACACTAGCGGGCTGTCCGATCCTCTGGCGGTTCGAGTGGCTCTGGAATCCAGGGCTGCAAACATCCCGATAAATAGCGTTTCGCCAAGATCCTTAGGAGTACAGATGGACCTGATCCAAACCCTTGAGCAAGAAGAAATTGCTCGCCTGAACAAGACCATCCCGGCCTTCGCCCCCGGCGACACCGTGATCGTCAGCGTGAACGTCGTTGAAGGCACCCGCAAGCGCGTGCAGGCCTACGAAGGCGTCGTCATCGCCAAGCGCAACCGCGGCCTGAACAGCAGCTTCATCGTCCGCAAGATTTCCAGCGGCGAAGGCGTGGAACGTACGTTCCAGCTGTACAGCCCGCTGATCGCCTCGATCGAAGTCAAGCGCCGCGGCGATGTCCGTCGTGCCAAGCTGTACTACCTCCGTCAGCGTTCGGGCAAGTCGGCGCGTATCAAGGAAAAGCTGGCCTAATCAGCCGGTTCCCCACCGCCAAAGCCGCCTGGAGCTACGCTCTCGGCGGCTTTTGTTTTTTCTGCCGCGCATGACCCGTCCCGCCATCACCCAGCCCCAACTCGCGCCCGTCACGGGCGTTGATGACCATCTGCCCGCGGTTCCCGCTGCCGCGTTGACGGCCGAGGCGATCCGTGCACGGCTGGCGGCGGCGGCCGCGTGGACGCCGGAGTTCGCGGGTGATGGCGGCTTGTTCGCCAATCGCGAGCCGGCCGGTGCCGCGGTGCTGGTGCCGCTGGTGCAGCGCGACGAAGGACTGTCGTTGCTGCTGACCCGCCGCACCGACCACCTGCGTGACCACGCCGGCCAGATCAGCTTTCCCGGCGGCCGCGTCGAGCCCGAGGACGACGGCCCGGTCGCGACGGCGCTGCGCGAGACCGAGGAAGAGATCGGCCTGCCCCGCGAGTTCATCCAGGTCATCGGACAGTTGCCGGTTTATTCGACGGTGACGGCCTTCCAGGTCACGCCGGTGGTCGCGCTCGTCGAGCCGGGATTCACGCTGAAGCTGGACGAGTTCGAGGTGGCCGAGGCCTTCGAGGTGCCGCTGGCCTTCCTGATGAATCCGACCCACCACCGCCACCATCGCTTCGAGTTCGGTGGGGCCGAGCGGCGCTTCCTGTCGATGCCGTGGCAGGGGCCGGAGCGTGAGTACTTCATCTGGGGCGCGACGGCCGCGATGTTGCGCAACTTCTACCGACTGCTGATCACGGTCTGAGCACCGGTCGGGCGCCACTATCATCCCGGCCCATGAATTTCTTTGCGGTGCTGCTGGCCCTGTTGTGTGAGCAACTCAAGCCCCTGAGGCATGGCAATCGCGTGCACCAGTCGGTCATTGCCTGGGTGCGCTGGACGGGCCGCAACTTCGACGCGGGGGGCGAGCACCACGCCGCCGTCGTCTGGGCGATCACCGTGCTCGTGCCGGGCATCGCGGTCGCGCTGCTGTACTGGGCCGCACATCACTTCATGGTGTTGCTGGCGCTGGCGCTGAACGTCCTCGTGCTCTATCTGACGCTGGGCTTCCGGCAGTTCAGCCATTACTTCACCGACATCCGCGACGCGCTGGAGCGCGGCGACGACGCGACCGCGCGCCAGCTGCTGGCCGAATGGCGCCACCTCGATGCCAGCGAATTGCCGCGCACCGAGCTGATCCGCCACGTCATCGAGCATTCGCTGTTGGCCGCGCATCGCCACGTGTTCGGCGTGTTCTTCTGGTTCATCGTCTGCTCGACGCTGGGCCTGGGGCCGGCGGGTGCCGTGATCTATCGCATGGCCGAATTCGCCAGCCGCTACTGGGCTTTCAAGAGCCGCACGCTGGACGCGCCCACCAATCAGCGGCTGCTGGCCTTGTCACGCCAGGCTTTCGTGTTCATAGACCATGTGCCGGCCCGCCTGACGGCCGCCGGCTTTGCCATCGTCGGCAATTTCGAAGAAGCGGTGAACGCGTGGCGCCGCGACGCCTCGCTCTGGCTGCATCCCAACGAAGGCATCATCCTCGCGTCGGCCGCCGGTGCCGTGGGCCTGCAGCTGGGTGGTGCCGCCGCGCCGGGCATCACGCCGGACCGCAGCAAGACCTTCGACGCCGGCTCCGAGCCCGAAGCCACCGGCGCCGCCGGCTCCACGGCGGGTGCGCCGCCGCAACTGGGCCATCTGCAGAGCGTGGTGGGCTTGGTGTGGCGTTCGGTGGTGCTGTGGATGCTGCTGCTGGCGCTGCTGACGCTGGCCAACCTGGTCGGCTGAAACCCATGAACCTTCCTGATCTGCCGGCGCTGGCCGAGCCTGGGCTGGCTGCGCGTGTGCAGCACGCCATCGACCACAAGACCAAGCCGCTGGGTGCGCTGGGGCGCATCGAGGCGTTGGCGCTGCAACTGGCGCTGATCCAGGGCGAGGAAATTCCGGTGCTGCGCGAGCCGCAGCTGGTGGTTTTTGCGGCCGACCATGGGCTGTCTCGTCGCGGCGTGTCGGCCTACCCGCGCGAGGTCACGCCGCAGATGGTGGCCAACATGCTGGCCGGCGGCGCGGCGGTGTCGGTGCTGGCGCGTCAGCAGGGGCTGGCGTTGACGATCGCGGATTGCGGCGTCGATGCGCTGCTGGCGCCAGGCGCTGCGGACCTGCGCATCGCGCCCGGCACGGCCGACGCGAGTGCCGGCTCGGCGATGACGCTGGCGCAGGCGCAGCAGGCGCTGAGCAATGGCATGGCGCTGGTCGAGCGCCTGCCGGGCAATGCGCTGCTGCTGGGCGAGATGGGCATAGGCAACACGTCATCGGCCAGCCTGCTGATGCAAAGGCTGACCGGCTTGCCGCTTGCCGACTGCGTGGGCCGCGGCACGGGGCTGGATGACGCCGGCATGGCGCGCAAGCTGGCGGTGCTGGAGCAGGCGCTGGCCGTCAATGCCGCGGCGCTGGCGCCGCTGGACATTGCCGCCGCACTGGGCGGCTTCGAGATCGTCACGATGGCCGGCAGCGTCATCGCGGCCGCCGCGCATCGCCGCGTGGTCGTGGTCGACGGCTTCATCACGACGGCCGCCGTTGCGCTGGCCGAGGCGCTGCGACCCGGCGTGCTGGCAGCGTGTGTGTTCGGCCACCGTTCCGCCGAGGGGCCGCATGCGCGCTGGCTGCAGCACCTGGGCGTGCGGCCATTGCTGGACCTGGACCTGCGCCTGGGGGAGGGCAGCGGCGCGGCGCTGGCCTGGCCGCTGCTGACCGCCGCCTGTGCACTGCTGGCTGACATGGCCAGCTTCGACAGCGCCGGGGTCAGCAACAAGGACTGAGCATGCGCTTGTTCCTCGTCGCACTGCAGTTCCTGACGCGGCTGCCGGTGCGCGTGAACGGGTTCCAGCCTGCATGGCTGAACGACTGCGTGCGCCACTTCCCTTTGGTCGGCGCCTTGGTGGGTGCGGTGGGCGCGGCGGTGCTGCTCGGGGCGTCGCAGTTCTGGCCGGCCTGGATTGCCGCCGTGCTGGCGCTGACGGCCACGATCGCGCTGACGGGCGGTTTCCACGAAGACGGCCTGGCGGACACCTTAGACGCGCTGGGCGGCGTCGTGCCGCGCGACAAGGCGCTGGCCATCATGAAGGACTCGCGCATCGGCAGCTACGGCGCGCTGGCGCTGGGTCTGAGCCTGCTGCTGCGCGCCGCGCTGCTGGCGGTGCTGGCCTCGCGCCCGTTGTGGGCCGCGGTGGCGGCCGTGCTGACCTGCCACGCGTTCGCGCGTGCGGCGGCAGTGGGCGTCATGGTCAGCCTTCCTTATGGGGGCGATGCGGAACACGCCAAGGCCAAGCCGCTGGCGCTGATCGTTGCACCTCGCAATGCGCTGATCGCGCTGGGCTGGTGCGGGTTGCTCGCGTTGGCGCTGGGCGCATGGGGCGTGCCGCTGCAGCGCCTGCTGCTTGCGGCCGTCGCGGCCGGCGCTGTGGCACTGATGATGCGGCAGTGGTTGAAGCGGCGCCTGGGCGGCTACACGGGCGATGGTCTAGGGGCCACCGAGCAGCTGGCCGAGATCGCCGTGCTGCTGGCCTTCACGGCGGCCATCTGATGTTCACGATCTGGCGCCACCCCAGGCCACGAGGTGCCGAGGGGCGCTGCATTGGCGGCCGCACCGACCTGCCGGTGGATCCGCGCAAGGCCAAGCGGCTGGCGCATCGCATCCGTGCGCACGCACGCCGCCGAGGCCTGCCGCGCGAGGTGATCACGTCACCGCTGCAGCGGGCTGCGGATGTAGGCCGATGGCTGAAGCGCTGGGGCTTTGCCTGGCGCACCGACCCCGCGCTGCGCGAGATGGACTTCGGCACCTGGGACGGCAAACCCTGGCGCGACATTCCGCAGGCCGAGTTCGACCGCTGGCTGGCCGACTTCTGCGGCTTTGGCTTCGAGGGCGGTGAGTCGCTGAATGCGCTGCTGGCCCGCGCGACGGCCTGGCGGCCACCTTGCGCGCTGGCCGTGGGCCATGGCGGCTGGGTCAACGCCCGCGCATGGCAAGGTCCACAAAAGCCGACGCCGGCCACGTGGCCGGCGCCGTTGGGTTACAGCAAGTCGTTTACTTCAGAACCGTCTGCTGCATGAACAGCACCGTCGAATAGAACTGGAAGTCCTGGTTGTCCTTCTTCTGGAAGCCATGGCCTTCGTTCTCCGCGCGCAGGTACCAGACGGGCGTGCCGCCCTTGCGCACGGTCTCGACGATCTGCTCGGCCTCGGTGTAAGGCACGCGCGGGTCGTTCTTGCCCTGGATGACGAACAGCGGCTTTTTGATCTTGGCCGCGTTGGTCAGCGGCGAGATCTTCTCCAGGTGCGCCTTCATTGCGGGGTCGCGCTCGTCACCGTACTCGACGCGGCGCAGGTCGCGGCGGTAGCTTTCCGTGTTGTTCAGGAAGGTCACGAAGTGCGAGATGCCCACCACGTCGATGGCACCGGCGATGCGGTCGGCGTAGTTGGTCGACACGGCCAGCGTCATGTAGCCGCCATAGCTGCCACCCGTGACCAGCACGCGCGACGGGTCCAGGTCGGGCTGCGTCGCGATCCAGTCCAGCAGCGCGCCGATGTCCTTCACAGAGTCCTCGCGCTTGAAGCCGTTGTCCATCGCCAGGAAGCTCTTGCCGTAGCCGCTGGAGCCGCGCACATTGGGTTGGATCAGTGCCATGCCCAGTTCCTGCACGTAGTAGGCGCTGCGGCCCAGGAAGCCGAAGGTCGCCTGCGACTCCGGGCCGCCATGGATGGAGATCAGCACCGGGCGCTTGCCCGTGAACTTCTTGGGCGGCGGCGTCATCAGGCCCGAGATGGTCGTGCCGTCGAAGCTCTTCCAGCGCACGATCTTCTGCTCGCTGAAGCCGGAGGTGTCCATGCCCGGTGCGGCGGACGCCTTGGTCCACTGCTGCACCTTGCCGTCCGTGCCCACGGAGTAGATCTGGCCCGGGCCCTGGGCGTTGCTGATCGAGAGGGCCAGCTCGCTGCGGCCGCGGTGGTAGCTGGCAGTGCCGATGTTGCCGTCGGGCAGCTTGGCGTTGAGGGCCTGCTCCTTGCCGCTGGCATCGAACAGGCGCAGCTCGTCGCGGCCGTCGACGTTGAACTGCGCGGCGAGCTTGCTGCCGTCTTCCGTCAGCGTGACGCCGCTGACGTCCCAGGGGATGTGGCTGCTGACGCGCGCCATGCCACCGCTTGCCAGGTCCAGCTTCATCAGCTCGCGGAACTCGCCGGCGCGGTCGCTGGCGATCCACATCGCGCGGCCGTCTGGCGCCCAGCCGGCGGGGGAGTACGAGGCCTTGGCCTCGGTGCTGCCCACGGCGGGCGCGACCTGGCGCGTGGCACCGCTGGCCAGGTCCAGCAGCCAGATCTGCGATTCGTTGGCCGACAGATAACGCGTCAGCGACAGGGTGCGCTCATCGGGCGACGGGCGGCCAGCCGCCCAACCACCCCCGTCCAGCTCCGCCAGCTTGCGGCGGCCTGCGGGCTTCTCGGGGTCCATCAGCCACAGCGTGGTCGTGATCTTGGTGCGCGTGCCGCCCTGGGCCGTGCGGTCGATGGGCACCGACGAGTAGACCAGCTGGCCGCTCTTGCGCAGCCAGGTGTTGATGGCATGGCGCTCGTCGGGGCTGGTCAGCAGCACCGGCTGCGCACCGGCCTGGTCCAGCGGCAGGCGGAAGATCTGCCCGACCTCGTTGCCGCCAGCGGCGCGTTCGAACACGATGTACTTGCCGGTGCGCGGCTCGTAGGTGGCGCGTGTCACCGGGTCGGCACCGTCGGTCAGCTGCTGGCCTTCAGCCAGCGGCGACGTCACGCGGAAGATCTGCGCCGTGTTGGCGCCGGCCTTGCGGTGGCTAACCAGCATCTCGCGCGCGGTCGGATGCCAGTCGGAGAACGTGTGGCCGCGGAAATCGTTGTAGCGACCGATCGCGTCGGCCAGGCTTTGCGGCACCGGCGGAATGCCTTGCACGACCAGGTTGGCGTTGGGTGCGACGGTGGCGGTGGACGAAGAGGGCGCGGGCGGCGGGGTGGACGCACAGGCAGCGAGCACGGCGGTTGCCAGCGCGCAAAGGGAAAGGCGAAGTTTCATGAGGGAGCCTCAAAAGAAAATGGGCGCTTGAAGCGCCCATTTTGGAGCGGGTTGGACTAGTGTCTAACCCGCTGTGTCGTTGGTCATGCCGTCGGCTGGATGCCGGCGATCAGCCAGCCCTCGCCTGACTGCACCAGGTGCCACACCTCGTCGAAGTCCGTGGCGGCTTGCTCGCTCTGTTCACGTACCAGGCCCCAGAAGCGCACCGACACAATCTGCTCGCCGCGCTCGGTCGCCACGTCCACGACGCTGGCGTCCAGCTGCAGCACCTCGGTGCGCTGCGTCTGGCTGCCGCGCTCCAGCAGGTCGGACTGGATGCTGGCGTACATCTGCGGCGTCGTGAAGCGGCGCAGGTCGGCCTGGTCACCGGCGTCGTTGGCGGCCTGCAGACGGATGAACACCTGCTTGGCGATCTTCTCGAAGCCGGCGGCATCGAAATCGGCGGGCACGGTGTTGCTCACGCTGCTGGCAGCGGCGACCGGTGCGGCGGCCTGGGGTTGCCACGCGGGCTGCTGCTGCTCGGCCTGCTGCATGCGGAAGCTGCCACCGTTCGCACCCGCGCCGGCCAACTGGGCCTTGGGCTTGGCGAAGCGACGAACCAGGAAGCCGATGACAACGAAGGCAACGATGCCCAGCAGCAGCATGGTCATGAAGTTCGCCAGTTCGGCACCGAAGCCGAGGTGGCTGGCCAGCGCGGCCAGGCCCAGGCCTGCGGCCAGGCCGGCGATGGGGCCCATCCACGAGCGCTTGGGCGCCGCGGCCGGGGCTGCGGGCGTCGCGGCTGCCTGCTTGGCAGGCGCGGCCTGTTGCGGGGCCGCCGGCTGGGCTGGTGGCGTTTGCGGCGTCGTCTGCGTGGGCACGCTGCGCTTCATGCCGCCGCCGCCCAGGCGCTTGGCCTCGGCGTCATGGACGGGCAGGGCAACGGCCAGCAGGGTGGCCAGGCTCACGGCAAGGATGCGGTTCAAGCGAGTCTCCAAGAGATTGGGATACAAGCCACAAATAGCGGCTAGGCTCAGGATTTTCAAGCGTCTCGGATGTCTGATACGACGGTTTTTCCGAAGTCTGGCCGCATGAGATAACGAACAATGGCCGCCGCCGTATCGCCGGACGTCTGCAGTTGGCCGCCCTCCTTCAGGCCCTGGAAGCGAGCCTGCTCCGGAAAGCTCGCGGGGTCGGCGCCGCGCAACTGGACCTGCATGTCAGTATCGATGACGCCAGGTGCCAGAGACACGACGCCCACGTCCGGCGCCTCCAGTGCCAGCGCCCGGCTCAGATGGTCCAGCCCGGCCTTCACGGCGCAGTAACTGGCGCTGCCGGCCATCGCGCGGCGGCCCAGGCCGGAGGAGATGTTCAGGATGCGCCGAAGCGGCACGGCGGCCGTTTCCGCCAGGAACACGCGGCTCAACAGCGCAGGCGCTTCCAGCCCCACGCGCAGCGCGGCGGACAGCTCGGCCAGCGGCGTCGCCGCCAGCGGACCGGGTTGGCTCAGCAGCGCCGCGTTGTTGATCAGCGTGGCGCTGTGCCAGCCGGTGTGGGCCTGCAGCCAGGCCTGTAGCCGCTCGGCGGCCGCCGGCGGGTCGGCCAGGTCAAGCGCCCATTGCTCGGCTTGCAGCGCCGCGTTTTGCCGCCGAGCGATGCCGATGACGGTGTTGCCGGGCTGGCTCAATTGTTCGACGAGGGCAGCGCCGAGGCCGCGGGAACTGCCGGTCACGATGTAGAGGTGCATGGCGCGACTCTACGTCGGTGCCGTGCGGGCCCCCAGAATCCGGTGGCGGCGCTGTCGTCGCAGCTCATCTTCAGGAACCTCATCGCGTACTCGACGCGGTCGATGAGCTCCGTCTCGCCGCTGAACGCCAGGTGGGCGGTGAACGCCTTGCCCTTGAATGACGCCGCCATCTGCGTACCCTCCGGCGCGAAGTGTGATTTTCGACCGTCTGCTCGTTCGCGTGCGGGCGCCATTTGGCGCGCCGCGTCACGCAGGCGTCCGGCTTGTCATTCGGCCCTAGCGTGTCGATCTCGCCGAGCGTGAACGGCAGCAACTGGTTCTCGATCGGCTTCTGCCATTCCGACGGGGCGTCGGCGAACACACCGTATTCGAAGGTGCTCACCTTCGCCATGCGGCGCACGTAGTT
Source organism: Roseateles asaccharophilus (assembly GCF_031458115.1). GTDB lineage: Bacteria > Pseudomonadota > Gammaproteobacteria > Burkholderiales > Burkholderiaceae_C > Pelomonas > Pelomonas asaccharophilus_A. Next base: position 645,441 of record NZ_JAVDXV010000002.1, read on the forward strand.
GCGCCGGTTCTGGGCATCGACGAACCAGGTTGTGGCGTGACCCTTGGCAACCAGCGTGGCGAGGAACTTCTGCGCGCCCTCTGCTGTCTGGCCGGCGGCGGGCTAGGTGTGTGCGTGGGCGGCGATGCCGGGCAGGGCAGCGCCCGCGACCATTACCCGGATGCGGTAGCACATCCGGGCTCGATCATGTGGATCGGTCAGCATGACCATCGCGTCAGAAGCCGGTGGCCGTGGTGTCGTCGCAGCTCATCTTCAGGAACTTCATCGCGTACTCGACGCGGTCCACCAGTTCTGTCTCGCCGGTGAAGGACAGGTGAGCCGTGAAGTTCTTCGCCTTGAACGAGGCGGTCATCTGTGCGCCGTTGGTGCTGCGGGCGAGCTTCACGTTGCGCCAGTCGATCCAGTGCGGCCCGACCAGCTCGGGCGTCAACTCGTAGGTACTGTTCTCGTTGTGCAGGATGGGCGTGTCGATGAGGATGCCCTCGTCGGTCGTCTGCCAGCTCTTGTTCTCGACGAACTGCTCCTTGGTCTCCCACTTGGCGATGCGGGTCAGGCAGGCGTCGGGCTTGCCGTCCGGGCCTTGGCTGTCGATGGACGAGACGGTGAAGGCGCCCAGCTGTTTCTCGATGACGCGCTCCGACTTCGTCTCGTCGTTGCCCATCACGCCGATGTGCGTGGTGGTGCGCACGGCCTTGCCGCGCACGTAGTTGGTCCGGTTCTGGGCGTCGACGAACCAGGCGTAGCCGTTCCCCTTGCGGACCAGCGTCGACAGGAATCGCTGAGCGCCTTCGGCAGTCTGACTCGGCTGCGGGGCCGGGGCTTGCTGGGCCTGGGCGCCGAGTGCCAGGGTCAGTACGCAGGTGAGCGCACCGAATTTTGCGGTCGGGTGCTTGTTCTTCATGGCTTCGTTTGTGATCGGTGATCAGAGGGGACAGGCTTCGCGGCGCTCAGGGCGGGTCGGCGAAGCGGCGGTTGCTGCCAGCGGAGCGCACGTCCATGTACACCTGCGAGGTCCCGCGGCAGGACGGGTAGGACCAGCTCGCACCGGGGCGCACGCCCCAGCTGGCGCCGCAGTCCCAGGTGCCCTGGTGGGTCTTGATGCACATTCGCACGTCCACCGGCTGCTCACAGCTATTGGTCATCGTGAAGGCGCTGCCGTCCTCGCAGTTGGGGTTGCGAACCTGAGAGGGCTGCGACACGCAGCGGTTGGGGTCGTCGAAGGTGGATGCGGTTTGCGTTGCGGCCGGTTTGGGGGCCGATGCGAGCGCGACGCTGCGCTCTTCGGCCACGCGCTGCTCGCGCAACTGCTGCTGGCGCAGGCGCTCCGCCGCGGCGTTCTCGCGCAGCTGTCGTTCGGCAGCTTCGGTACGGGCAGCCTGGGCTGCTTGGGCCGCCTGCGTCGCTTGGCTATTGCTGCCCGCGGCGTTGCCGGTTGGCGCAGCCGGGCGCTGCTGTTGCTGCAACTGCTGTTGTTGCTGTTGCTGTTGCTGTTGCTGTTGCTGTTGCTGTTGCTGTTGCTGTTGCTGTTGCTGTTGCTGTTGCTGTTGCTGTTGCTGTTGCTGGGCCAGCGCCATCTGGCGTTGGCGCTCCTGGTCGCGCAGGCGTGCCTCGGCAACCTGTTGCTGCTGGCGCTGCAGGTTGGCGAGCATGGCCTGCTGCTGAGCGCGCTGCGCTTGTGCGTTGGCCATTTCCTTGTTGAAGGTGTTCAGGCCCCCCATCAGCGCCCTTGCGAAGGCATCGTCGGAGCGGCGTTCTTCCTCGCGGTCCTCGCGTTCCTGCTGGGCGCGCTGTGCGGCCATCTGGGCCTCCCACGCGGCCTGCTCCTGGCGGGCCTGCTCCTGGCGGCGGGCTTCCTCGGCCTGACGCTTCAAGGTCTCGGCGCGCTGCACCTTGTCGCGCGCCATCGAGCTGCGCAGTTTCGCGAGGTCGGCTTCGCTCAGCGTGCGCGGGCCGGCTCTTTCCTCGGCGGGCGCCGCGTCGGCCACGGACACGGAGTTGGAAGCCGCGTCCTCCGGCGCCGATGCCGCAGCGATCTCCGCCGTTGCCGCGGCCACGGGCGCCGGCGCAGGCGCAGGCGCAGGCGCAGGCAGATTGCCCACGAAGCGCTGCCACAGGTGCGCCCGCGTGACGCGGCCGTTCTCGAGTGCCACGCCTTCCTGCACGAGGGCCGAATCGTTTTCCAGACGGACCCGGAACGGGCCTCCGCTGCGCATGCTGAAGAAGCCGCCTTCGGGCTTCCAGATGACCGAGCCGTCGGGCTGGACGGTGCCGCTCCAAACGAGGTCGTCCTTGACGAAGCGGGCCAGCCTGCCTTCACCCAGCGCCTTGATCTCGCCGGTGTCCAGCTTGCCGCCGGACTGGTCCTCGACGATGGCCGTCTTGTCGCCATTCCAGGACCAGGCATAGGTCAGGCCGTCGGCCTTCTCCCACACCATCTTGGCGCCCAGAAGGCGGGCATAGACGCCCCAGACCGCCGGATCGGCCTGCTGGGCCCGGGCGCCCAGCGGCAGCAGGCAGGCGAGCCACAGCACCGCCCACAGTCTTGTTGTCCTGTCGTTCATGGTTCGCTCTGTTCTTGACCCAACGCAGAGTCGCCTCGACCCGGCACGCCATAACGCGCCAGTTTCCCGGGCAGGATCTTAGGAAGGCGAACGTGGCGTCGAGAGCTAGAACAGTGGCGCGGCAGTGAAGTAGTGCCCGCCGATGCGCAGTTCGCTGGCGTGCAGCAGCAGCCGCGGGCTGGCGGCGGCGAGGTCGGGTGGGGCGTAGAGCGTGTCGCCCAGGATGGGGTGGCCGAGTGCGGTCAAGTGCACGCGCAACTGGTGGCTGCGGCCGGTCAAGGGCTCCAGCGCGACGCGGGTGTTGGGCCCTTCGTGGGCCATCACGCGCCAGCGCGTCTGCGATGGTTTGCCGCGCTTGAAGTCCACCTGCTGTTTCGGCCGATTGGGCCAGTCAGCGGCCAGCGGCAGGTCGATGAGGCCTTCGCCGTCCAGATGGCCGGCAACGACGGCGACATAGACCTTGTTGACGCGGCGCTCGGCGAAATCCGCGCTGAGCTCGCGCTGCGCGTCGGCGCCGCGCGCGAACAGCAGCAGGCCCGAAGTGGACTGGTCCAGCCGGTGCACGATGAGGGCATCCGGATACAGCGCCTGCATGCGCGCGCTGGCGCAGTCAGGCTCGGTGCGGCCGGGCACGCTGAGCAGGCCAGACGGTTTGTCGACGACGACCATGCGGTCGTCCACATGGACGATGTTCATCCGCGCGACGACACGACGATGCCGGCGGCGATCAGCAGGAAGGCCGTGCCGTGGTACCAGGCGGGCGCCTCACCCAGCAGCGCGGCCGAGATGATGGCGGCGAATACGGGCGTCAGGTTGACGAAGAAACCCGCCAGCGCCGGGCCGGCCTGGGACACGCCCAGGCCCCAGCAGCGGTAGGCGATCAATGACGGCCCCACGGCCACATAGACCAGCGCCGCGAGCAGCGCGGGGCTCCACTGGATGGCGGCCGGCGCCAGCGCCTGCTCAACGCCGGCCGACATGTTGGAGAAGACCACGCCGAACATCAGCTGCGCCATCAGCGCCTCGGCCCAGTTCCAGTCGGGCTTCTCGCCCGCGCGCAGGCCCGGTCCGGGGCGGGCCAGCATCCACGAGTAGATGGCCCAGGTGAAGATGGCCAGCAGCATCAGCAGGTCGCCCGGCACGAAGCGCACGGCCAGCAGCGCGGCCGGGTCACCACGGGCGATGACCAGCGCCACGCCTAGCAGCGACAAAGCGGCGCCGGCGAACTGCCGGTGGGTCGGTTTCACCTCGTAGAAGACGGCGCCCACGCCAAGCATCCAGACCGGCATGCTGGCGGTGATCAGCGTCACATTCAGCGGCGACGAGGTGTGCAGGGCCAGGTACTGCAGCGCGTTGTAGCAACCCATGCCCAGGAAGCCCAGCCAGGCCAGGCCGCGCCAGCGCGTCCAGGCCTCGCGCGGGTTCAGCAGCAACCGGCGCGCCAGCGGCGCCAGCAGCACGAAGGCCAGGCCCCAGCGCAGCGCGTTCAACGTCATCGGCGGGATGTCGTGGCGCACGACGCGGCCAACGACCGCATTGCCGGCCCACAGCAGTGGCGGCAGCGTCAGCAGCAGGGCGAGTCGTGGGGTCAGTTGGGACATTGGCAGCACACGGCGCAAAGGGCTGGCACGATAGCCGACCTTGCAGCAGGAGACGTCGCATGAGTGAAAAGGCCGTGGTCATCGAGGCGCCCGGCGGGCCGGAGCAACTGAAGCTGGTGGACGTGGCGGTGGGTGAACCCGGTCCCGGCGAGATCCGCATCCGACACGAGGCCTGCGGGCTGAACTACATCGACGTCTACCACCGCAACGGCGCCTATGCGCTGCCGCTGCCGGCGCGGCTGGGCATGGAGGGCGCGGGCATCGTGGAGGCGGTGGGCGAGGGTGTCACGCACCTGCAGGCCGGCGACCGCGCGGCCTATGCGAGCCAGCCGCCCGGTGCCTATGCGACCGCGCGCGTGATGCCGGCCAAGGCGGTGCTGAAGCTGCCGGATGCCATCCCCTTCGACACGGCCGCGGCCATGATGCTGAAGGGCCTGACGGTGCAATACCTGTTCAAGCGCACGCTGCCGCAGGGCGGGCTGCAGGCCGGGGACTTCATCGTTTTTCATGCGGCGGCCGGTGGTGTGGGGCTGATCGCCTGCCAGTGGGCGCGGACGCTGGGTCTGCAGCTGATCGCGACGGCTGGCAGCGACGAGAAATGCCAGCTGGCGCTGGACCATGGCGCCGTGCACGCGATCAACTACCGCAGCGAACCGGACTTCGCGAAGCGCGTGCGCGAGATCACCGGCGGCAAGGGCGTGAAGGTGGTCTACGACTCGGTGGGCGCCGACACCTGGGAAGGCTCGCTGAACTGCCTGGCGCCCTTCGGGCTGATGGTGAGCTTCGGTGCCGCGTCCGGTGCCGTGCCGCCGTTCAGCGTCAACGCGCTGGCGGCCAAGGGCTCCATCTACGTGACCCGGCCCACGCTGTTCACGCATCTGGCATCACAGCAGGCCGCGCAGGCCATGGGTGATGACTTGTTCTCGGTGGTGGCCAGTGGCGAGGTCAAGATCCGCATCGACCGGCGCTATGCGCTAGCCGATGTAGCCCAGTCGCATCGCGACCTGGAGGCTCGGTTGCTGACCGGCAGCGCGGTGCTGCTGCCTTGAGATGACTCAGAGATCGCGCGTCAACGCGATCTCGAAGCTGAAGCACGAGCCCACGCCGGGCTCGCTCTCGACGTCGACGCAGCCGCCCATCAGGTCCACCAGCCGCTGCACGATGGTCAGGCCTAGTCCGGTGCCGCCATAGCGGCGCGTGATGCTGCCGTCGGCCTGCGTGAAGGGGTCGAAGATCTGGCCGATCTGGTCGCGCGTCATGCCGATACCGGTGTCGGTCACGGCAATGCGCAGGCGCAGCCGCTCGCTCGGGTCGCCCTCGTGCGGGTCGGCCAGCGCGATCTCGATGCGCACCTCGCCGTGCTCGGTGAACTTCAGCGCGTTGCCGATCAGGTTGATCAGCACCTGACGCAGCCGCAGCGCGTCGCCCACCAGGCGGTCGGGCACGCGCGGCTCGACCAGTGCGTGCAGCTCTATGCCCTTGTCGTGCGCCTGCAGCAGCAGCGGCTGCAAGGCTTCGCTCAGACAGTCGTGCAGGCCGAAGGGCTGCTCGTCGATGACGATGCGGCCGGACTCGATCTTGGCCACGTCCAGCAGGTCGTTGATGATGGTCATCAGGCCCTTGGCGGACTGGTGGGCCATGGAGATGAAACGGTGCTGGCGGTCGGTCAGCTCGGTGGTCTGCAGCACCAGCTCGGTCAGCCCCAGCACGCCGTTCATGGGTGTGCGGATCTCATGGCTCATGTTGGCCAGGAAGGAGCTCTTGGCCTGGCTGGCGGCTTCGGCGGCCTCGCGTGCGGCCACCAGCGCGACCTGGCTGGCCTTCAGGTCGGCGATGTCGCGGGCATTGAACAGCAGCGCGATCTCGCCGGTGACCGGATCGCGCATGGGGCGAGAGTCGAGCGCATGCCAGCGCGGTCCGGCCAGCGTCTGAAGTTCCACGTCCTGGCGGCAGGCCTCGCCTCGCTGCACGCGGGACAGGATGCTGTCGGCATCGTGCGCGTGCGCAAACAGGCGGCTGAACTCGCTGCCGCCCGGCGGGGGCGGCGTGTCGCCGAAGGTCAGCGCGGCCGCGGGGTTGCGCATCAGCAGCTCGCCGCTGTGCAGGTTGAACACGCCGATGCGCGCCGACGTGTGCTGCAGGGCTTCGACCCCGCGCAGCATGGCCACGTCGGGGCCGCCGCCCAGCGAGTCGGCCGCGAACAGCATGACCTGGCGGCGGTCTGGCGTGCGCATGCCGCGCGATACCAGCATCACCGTGGTCGGTTCGCCCTTGGGGTACAGCGTCCACTGCTCGCGGACGATCTTGCCCTGCGCATGGTCGGCCGCCGTGACGGCCAGGCGCTCGCTGACCATGTCGCCATGCTCGGCAAAGTCGCGCGACAGGAACTCCTCGGCGCTGTCGGCATGCCAGAAGCGCAGGGCCGCGGCATTGGCCCAGAGGTTGCGCTGGTGCTGGGGGTCGAAGACCCACAACGGGACATCGAGCCAGTCGTAGTGGCTCAGGCTGGCGAAGTCGAGGAGCATGGTGGGGCGGGAGGCGCGCGATTGTCACCGCTTGTCACACCTTGCCGGCGTGAACTACTGCGCGCCGGCCCCGATTGGGGAGCCGCCTCAAGTGCGGCGCACGCGCCGCAGCTCGTCCAGGATCAGCAGGATGGCGCCAATCGTGATGGCGCTGTCGGCGATGTTGAAGGCCGGGAAGTACCAGCGGCCGGCGTAGACCTGGATGAAGTCCACCACATAGCCGTGGATGGCGCGGTCGATGACGTTGCCCAGGGCGCCGCCCAGGATCAGCGTCAGCGCCCAGGCGAACATCTTCTGGTGGCCGTGGCGGCGCAGCATCCAGATGATGAACACAGCGGCGACCAACCCCAGCCCCAGGAAGAACCAGCGCTGCCAGCCCGACGCGCCATGCAGGAAGCTGAAGGCGGCGCCGTAGTTGTGGGCACGCACGAGGTTGAAGAAGCCGGTGACCGGGCGCACGTCGCCCAGCTGGAAGGCGCCGATGACGAGGATCTTGGTGAACTGGTCGGCCAGGATGATGAGGGCTGCGATCAGCAGCCATTGGCCCAGACCGGGCGCGGTGGAGGAACGGGAAGGCATGTTCTTGAGGCCGGAGAAAGACCGGTGCTTGGGGCGGGCAGGGGCGCCAATGTACCCGGGCCGGGGCTTGTGGGCGCCGGCGAAGGGGCGTAGAAGCAGTTCTCTCCCTTCCCCTTGGAGGAATGTCATGCGAAAGCGCATCTACTGGCTGCTGCCCGACCTGGGCAGCGCGCGGCGCACGATGGACGAGTTGTTGCTCGCCCGCATCACCGAGCACTACATCCATTTCGTTGCCAGGGATGGCGCGCCCATGGACGGCCTGCATGCGGCCAATGTGTTGCAGACCTCCGACCTCGTCGTAGCGGCTCAGTCGGGCCTGCTGATCGGGTCGGGCCTGGGGGCGGCAGGCGGCGTGGCGGCGGCCTTTGCGATCAGCGCGGCCTCGCCGGCCGGCATCGTCATCGGCATGGCGGCGGGAGGCGCGATGCTGGGCGCGTGGTCGGCCAGCATGATCGGCAGCTCCACGCCCAGCCGGCGGCTGCGCCGCTTCGAGGCGGCGCTGGCGGACGGGCAGTACCTGCTCATCGTCGACGTGCCGCGTGGGCGCATCGGCGAGATCGAGGAGTTGCTGGCGCGCACCCACCCCGAAGCGCACTTCGAGGGGATGGAGCCGAACGTACCCGCTTTCCCGTAAGTCCCTCGCTCGGTCTTGCCGCGATGAACGCAGACAAGCCCAAGCGGTCCCCGAGGGGACGGCGATGCGAGCGGCATTGAGCCACCCGCACATCGCCCTGACGGGCCGGCTTGGGAGCGGCCCGGCGTTCGGCCCGTAGCTTCAGGCGAAGCTGCGGGTTTCGCCGGCGCCGTGCAGGTTGCTGTCGCAGCGGCCGCAGATCGTCGGGTGGGCTTCGATGCTGCCGACGTCGGCGCGGTAGTGCCAGCAGCGCTCGCACTTGGCGTGGCTGCTGGGCGTGACGACCACGCCCAGTTCGCTGGCCGAGGCCAGGCGAACGGCGGACGTGATGAAGACGAAGCGCAGGTCCTCGCCCAGGCTTGAAAGCAGCATCTGGTCCTGTTCGTTGACCTTCAGCACCAGCTCGGCCTGCAGCGACGCGCCCACGGCGCCCGTCACACGAACGGCTTCGATGGCCTTGTTGACCTCGTCGCGGATCTCGTGGATGCGATTCCACTTGGCGAGCAATGACGCGTCGGTCTGACCGAAGTCCCAATAAGTCTCGGTGAAGATGGACTCGCCTTTAGCGAACACTTGCCACGCTTCCTCGGCCGTGAAGCTGAGGAAGGGCGCCATCCAGCGCAGCATCGCGTGCGTGATCTGCCACAGCGCCGTCTGCGCGGAGCGGCGGGCCAGGCTCTTGGGCGCCGTCGTGTAGAGGCGGTCCTTCAGCACGTCCAGGTAGAACGCGCCCAGGTCCTCAGAGCAGTAGACCTGCAGCTTGGCGACGACCGGGTGGAACTCGTAGCGCTCGAAGTGGGCCAGGATGTCCGTCTGCAGTTCGGCCGCGCGGGCCAGGGCGTAGCGGTCCACCTCCAGCAGGTCTTCGGCCTTGACCATGTCGGTCGCCGGGTCGAAGTCGCTGACGTTGGCCAGCAGGAAGCGCAGCGTGTTGCGGATGCGGCGGTAGCTGTCGACGACGCGGGCGAGGATCTTCTCGTCCAGGCCCAGGTCGCCCGAGTAGTCGGTCGCAGCCGTCCACAGGCGCAGGATCTCGGCGCCGAACTTGTCCGACACCGCCTGCGGCGCAACGACATTGCCCTGCGACTTGCTCATCTTGCGGCCTTGGCCGTCGACGACGAAGCCGTGGGTCAGCAGGCCCTTGTACGGCGCGCGGCCGTACAGCGCGCAGGCGATCAGCAGCGATGAGTGGAACCAGCCGCGGTGCTGGTCGTGGCCTTCCAGGTAGAGATCGGCCTCGGGGCCGGTCTCGTGCGCGGCGCCCTTGTGGCTGCCCTTGAGCACATGCTCGAAGGTGGAGCCGGAGTCGAACCACACGTCCAGGATGTCATTGCCCTTGGTGTACTGCGCGGCCTCGGCGCCCAGCCATTCGGCGGCGTCCAGCTTGGACCAGGCTTCGATGCCGTTGGCCTCCACCAGCTGGGCGGCGCGCTCGATGAACTCGAGCGTGTTCGGGTGCGCCTCGCCCGTGTCCTTGTGCAGGAAGATGGGCAGCGGCACGCCCCAGCTGCGCTGGCGCGAGATGCACCAGTCGGGCCGACCGGCGATCATGTCGTGCAGGCGGGCGCGGCCGTTTTCTGGGTAGAAGCTGGTGGCTTCGATGGCGGCCAGCGCGGTCTCGCGCAGGCTCTTGGGGGCCTTGTCCATCGTGAACAGGCCGTCGCCTTCGTCCATGCGCACGAACCACTGCGCCGCTGCACGGTAGATGACCGGCGTCTTGTGGCGCCAGCAGTGCGGGTAGCTATGAGTCAGCTTGCTTTGCGCCATCAAGCGGCCGTTGTCCAGCAGCGTCTGCGCGATGACAGGGTTGGCCTTCCAGATGTGCTGGCCGCCGAACAGCGGCAGTTCGGCCGCGTAGGCGCCGTTGCCCTGCACGGGGTTCTGGATGTCGTCGAAGGCCATGCCGTGGGCGACGCAGCTCTGGAAGTCGTCCAGGCCGTAGGCGGGCGCGGAGTGGACGACGCCGGTGCCGTCTTCGGCCGTCGCGTAGTCGGCGAGATACACCGGGCTTTCGCGGTCGTAGCCGGGGTGCACATGGGCCAGCGGATGCTTGAACTTCAGCAGCTCCAGTTTGCGTCCGGGCACGGTGGCGACGACGCTGCCCTCCAGCTGCCAACGCGCCAGGCACTTCTCCACCAGCGCCTCGGCGACGACGAAGAAGCCCTTGGGCGTGTCGACCAGCGCGTAGGGCAGCTCGGGATTCAGGTTCAGCGCCTGGTTGGCCGGGATGGTCCAGGGCGTCGTCGTCCAGATGACGGTGAACGCTTCCTTGGCCAGCGGCGCGACGCCGAAGGCCGCGGCCAGCTTCTCGGGCTCGGCGCTCAGGAAGGCCACATCAACCGCGGGCGACTGCTTGTCCGCATACTCGATCTCGAACTCGGCCAGCGAAGAACCGCAGTCGAAGCACCAGTACACCGGCTTCAGGCCGCGGTAGACGAAGCCGCGCTCGAACAGCCGCTTCAAGACGCGGATCTCGCCGGCCTCGTTGGCGAAGTTCATCGTCTTGTACGGGTTGTCCCACTCGCCCAGCACGCCCAGGCGCTTGAAGTCCGTGCGCTGGCCGTCGATCTGCTCGGTGGCGTAGGCGCGGCTCTTGGCCTGCACCTCGTCGCGCGGCAGGCCGCGGCCGAAGGTCTTCTCGATCTGGTTCTCGATCGGCAGGCCGTGGCAGTCCCAGCCAGGGATGTAGGCCGCGTCGAAGCCCGCCAGCTGGCGCGCCTTGACGATCATGTCCTTCAGGATCTTGTTGGCGGCGTGGCCGATGTGGATCTGGCCGTTGGCGTACGGCGGGCCGTCGTGCAGCACGAACTTCGGCTTGCCGCAGCGGGCGTCACGCAGGCGCTTGTACAGGCCTTGCTCGTCCCAGGCCTTGACCCAGCCCGGCTCGCGCTTGGGCAGGTCGCCGCGCATCGGGAAGGGCGTGTCAGGCAGGTTGAGTGTGGAGCGGTAGTCCGGGGTGGTCATGGCATGCGGCCAGGCGGCGGGCCTGGCAATTCTGAAGCGGGGAGGGCGGAGCGAAGAGCGGCTGGGAGCCGCTTCAAATTCGGTCGCGCGTGGTCTGGCGACGCTGGGCGGCGTGGGTGGCCAGGAAGGCGCGTGCTGCCTCGGTGTCGGCGGCGATGGCGGCCGTGAGCGCGTCCAGCCCGTCGTACTTGGCTTCGTCGCGAAGTTTGTGCAGCAGTTCCACGCGGGCGAGTTTACCGTAGCCCCCCTCTGGAGCCAGGGGCCAGTCCAGGCAGTGCACCTCCAGCAGCACACGGCCGGCGTCTTCCACCGTGGGCCGGTTGCCCAGGCTGGCGACGCCGGGCAGCGGCTGTGGCGCCAGGCCGTGGACGAGCACGGCAAAGATGCCGTGGGCGGCGGGCTTGTCGTGCGGGAAGCGCAGGTTCAGCGTGCGAAAACCATCGGCGGCGCCCGGCGCGGTTTCACCCAGTTGGCGCCCCAGCTTGCGGCCATGCGTGACATGACCCGAGATCGCATAAGGCCGACCCAGCAGCGATGCGGCGGCGGCCATGTCGCCTGCGGCCAGCGCCTCGCGCACGGCCGAGCTGCTGACGCGCAGGCCGTGCACCTCGTAGCTCATCATGCGGGCGACGTCGAAGCCCTTGGCCTGGCCGGCAGCGTCCAGCGTCGCATAGTCGCCCTGGCGCTTCGCGCCGAAGCGGAAATCGTCGCCGACCAGCACGTACTTCGCGCCCAGGCCTTCCATCAACACCTGGCGTATGAAGTCCTGCGCCGGCAGGGAGGCCAGTGCCTCGTCGAACGGCAGGATGACGACCTGGTCCACGCCGCAGCGCTCCAGTTCCACCAGCTTGTCGCGCAGCGTCGCGATGCGGGCCGGCGCGAGCTCGGGCTTGCCGGCCTTGGCGGCAAAGAAGTCGCGCGGATGGGGCTCGAAGCTCAGCACGCAGGTCGGCAGGCCGCGATGGCGGGCTTCGGACTGCAGCAGCGCCAGCATGGCCTGGTGGCCGCGGTGCACGCCGTCGAAGTTGCCGATGGTCAGCGCGCAGGCGGGCGCGATGCCGCGGTGGTGAAAGCCTCTGAAAACTCGCATCGGGCTCATTGTCCCTGCTGCGTCATTCGCCCCAAACCTCGGAAGGGCTGGACACCCAGCGCCATTCGCCGGGCTTGAGGTCTGCGGGAATGGTCAGCGCACCGAACTGCGGCCGGTGCAGCGACTCCACGCGATTGCCGACCGCCGCCACCATGCGCTTGACCTGGTGGTATTTGCCCTCCACCAGCGTCAGTCGCAGCAGCGTGTCGTCGACGATCTCGGCGCCCTCGGCCTTCGTGGTCTCCGGCGGGCGCTGGAACTTGCCCTCCGGTTCCTTCAGTTCGACGCCGGCCAGCAGTTGCTCCACCATCGCCGCCGTCAGCGGATGCTTGCAGCGGGCCTCGTAGACCTTGGGCACGTGGTGCTTGGGCGATGTGAGCTTGTGGATCAGCGCGCCATCGTCGGTCAGCAGCAGCAGGCCGGTGGTGTCCTCGTCCAGCCGGCCAATGGGCTGCACACCGCGCTCGCGCAGCGGCGCGGGCAGCAGGCTCATGACGCTGGGGTGATGCTTGGGCTTCTGCGAGCACTCGTAGCCGGCGGGCTTGTTCAGCAGCACCAGCGCCTTGTCGAAGACGGGCCATTCCTGGCCGTTGATCGTGAAGCGCAGGCCTTCGGTCTCGAACTCGGTGTCGGGTTCCTCCACGACCTCGCCGTTGATAGTGACCTCACCGTTCCACACCAGTCCCGCGCACAGGCGGCGCGTTCCGAAACCCTGGCTGAACAGGATCTGCGACAGCCGCTGCTTCACTTGACCTGGGACTTCATCGGCTGCACGGTGCCGCAATCGGCGCCCAGCCAGCGGCCTTCACCGCTGACCTTGGTGGTCTCGGTCTTGCCCTGGCGCTGATGCCGGATCGTCACGTCGTTGGAAAACCCTTCATTGCCGCGCAAGGTGACGATGGCGTCGCCCTCCGACGCTGGATCGGTACAGACGAAATGCGTCTGGATGGTGCTGCCGCTGCGCTTGGATTCCTGCGTGCAGTTGCCCTGCGTGCTGACCGGCGCGAAGTTGCGTTCGGACTGTTCCTTGGTGATGCAGGTCTTCACCGTGATGACGCCGCCGGCCATGTTCACGCTGACGCCGTTCTTGGCCATCATCTGCTCGATCATGGCGCGCCGCTCGGGCGGCATGCTTTCCATGGCCTTCTGCGCCTGTTCCATCTGCGCCTTGCGGGCCGGATCGAGTTGAGGCGTTTGCTTGAACTCCCACAGCCCGGGTTTCATGGCCTGGGCATGGGCGGCGCCGGCCAGCAGGCCGGCGATCAACAGGGCAGGGGCGTACTTCATCGGGTGACCTCCAAGAGGGCAAGAGGGCAGCGCCGACAAACGCTGCCTAGGCAAACACCCCTGCAGTGTCCTGCATCCGCGCGCTCACTTCACCCAGATGATGCAGGGTGTCGCCCCACTGCATCTCCATGACCGTCAGGCGTTTGAAGTAGTGGCTGCCGGCGTACTCGTCGGTGACGCCGATGCCGCCGTGCATCTGCGTGCATTGCTGGCCCACGAAGCGCATCGAGTTGCCCAGCTGCACCTTGGCCTGCGACAGCGCGCGCCGGCGAACGGCCGGTGCATCGCCCAGCCGCAGCGTCGCGTAGTAGCTCATGGAGCGGCCCAGCTCAAGCTGCATCTTCACGTCGGCCGCGCGATGGCGCAGCGCCTGGAAGCTGGCGATGGCAACGCCGAACTGCTTGCGCGTGTTCAGGTACTCGGTGGTCAGCGCGAGGTACTTCTCCATGACACCCACGGCCTCGGCCGCTTGGGCGGCGATGCCGATGTCGGCGGCCAGTTCCAGCAGCGCGAGACCCTGATCGGGGCCGGCGATGAGCTGGGCGGGTGTGTCATTGAAGTGGACCTCGGCTGCGCGTGAGCCGTCGTACAGCGAGTAGGGCCGTGTGTGCACGCCCGTCGCCGCGCGTTCGACGAGGTAGAGCGCAATGCCGTCCGTAGCGTCGTCGGCTCCAGACATGCGCGCCGGCACGATGAAGGCGTCGGCCACGTCACCGGTCGGCACCAGGCTCTTGATGCCGGTCAGCTTGCCATCCACGGCGCGTGTAGCGACCTGATTCAGCCGGTAGCGCGACTTGGCCTCCTGGTGGGCCAGCACGACCAATGCTTCGCCGCCAGCGATCCTCGGCAGCCACTCCGCCTGCAAATCATCGGGCGCGTGCTGCAGCACGGCCGGCGCGATGAGCGCGCCCTGAACCATGGGCTCCAGCACCAGGCCACGCCCCAGTTCCTCCATGACCACCATCGCCTCGACGGCGCCAAAGCCCAGGCCGCCATGGGCCTCCGGCACCGCCAGCGCCGTCAGGCCCAGGCCCGCCAGGCCGTCCCAGGCGGAGCGGTCGAAGCCGCCGGCGCGCGTGATCTGCGTGCGGCGCTCGAATGTGTAGTCCTTGTCGACGAAACGGCGCACCGCGTCACGCAGCGCCTGCTGATCTTCCGTGAAATCGAAATCCATGTCTTGTGTCTCCGATCAGCCGAGCACGGTCTGCGCGACGATGTTGCGTTGCACTTCGTTGGACCCGCCATAGATCGTGGTCTTGCGGACGTTCAGGTAAGTGCCGGTCAGCGGGATGGCATGCGACGCGCCGCCCAGCCAGGCGCCGCCCAGCCACTGGTCGCCTTGCCAGCCGGCCTCCATGGCTTCATGAATGTGGGGCAGGGCCAGCGGGCCGCCGGCCAGCATCATCAGCTCGGTGTAGCGCTGCTGCAGCTCGCTGCCGCGGATCTTCAGCAGGCCGGCCACGTCCAGCGGCTGCTTGCCGCTGCGCTCGCCCGACAGCACGCGCAGCACCATCATCTCCAGCGCAACGACATCCACCTCGCACAGCGCGATCTGGTCGCGGAAGCGCGGGTTGTCCATCAAGCCCTCGGCCTTGGCGATGCGCTTGAGCCGTTCCAGTTCGCGCTTGGCGCGGTTCACGTCGGCGATGTTGGTGCGCTCATGCGACAGCAGGTGCTTGGCGTAGGTCCAGCCCTTGTTCTCTTCGCCGATCAGGTTCTCGGCCGGCACCTCGACGTTGTCGAACCAGACCTCGTTCACCTCGTGCTCGCCGTCCAGCATGATGATGGGCTTGACCGTCACGCCGGGCGTCTTCATGTCGATGAGCAGGAAGCTGATGCCGGTCTGCGGCTTGCCCTCGGTGGACGTGCGCACCAGGCAGAAGATCCAGTCGCCATACTGGCCCAGCGTGGTCCAGGTCTTCTGGCCGTTGACGATGTACTTGTCACCCTGACGTTCGGCTCGGCACTTCAGCGATGCCAGATCGGAGCCTGAACCGGGTTCGCTGTAGCCTTGGCTCCACCAGACCTCGCCGCTCATGATGCCCGGCAGGAAGCGCTGCTGCTGCTCAGGCGAGCCGAAGGCCATGATGACGGGCGCGACCATGACGGGGCCGAACGGCACGATGCGCGGCGCGCCGGCGAGGGCGCATTCCTCTTCGAACAGGTGGCGCTGCACCGCGTTCCAGCCTGGACCGCCGAACTGCTTGGGCCAGGCCCAGCCATGCCAGCCCTTGGCGCCGAGGATCTTGGCCCAGCGCTGCAGATCGTCCTTGTTCAGACGCAGGTCGTGGCGGACCTTGTGGGCAATGTCGGCTGGCAGATGGGCGCGTACCCATTCGCGTACCTCGGCGCGGAAGGCCAGTTCCGCGTCGGTGAAGTTGAGGTCCATGTCTCGCTGTGTCGTAGATGGAATGACGAACTTTTTAGCACGGTCGTTCGCATCTGCGCTGTCCTGCCAGGGACAGCCGCGAGCCATATCCCCAAAAGCACGAAAGGCACTCCGAGGAGTGCCTTTCGATGGAGCTGCCTTGGATCAGGCGGCTTGCTTGCTCTTGCTGCGGCGACGCAGGCCTGCAACGCTCAGCAGCGCGACGCTGGTCAGCGCCAGAGAGGCCGGCTCGGGGACGCTGGAACCGGAGCCGCCGCACTTGCCGTTGGTCAGCGTCGTGGCGCAGGTCGTGCCGGCGGCAGCGAACAGCTTGAAGTAGTCGTCGCCGTTGGTCAGGCCGCCCCGGGTCTCGGTGATGCCGGTGGTCGGGGCGAAGCCGCTGTTGTAGGCGGAAATCAGCCAGTAGCTCGACGTCAGACCGGTGCTGTTGACCAGGTTGTACGGGTTCGAGGTGTCGACACCGATGTCGCCGTAGTTGCCCACCAATTGCCACCCGGACATCGTGGAAGCGCCCTTGCCTGTCAGCGTCGTGGAGCCATCAACCCAGCGGAACACGGAGATGTCGATACCGGTCGTGTTGTCGGTTTGCTTGGTTTGCTTGGTCGTGCCAGTCGGGCAGACATCGCCGGTGCTGGGGAAGGTGATGGCGCTGGTGGTGTTGTTCTTGCAGTAGGCGGAAGCGGTGTAGCCGGTGCCGATGCTGGTCAGCGCGACGGAGGAGCTGAAGCTCAGCAGAACGCCTTCCGTCTTGCCGTTGTTGTCGACCGCGTGATTCGGGTCGCTCGTGCCGTCAGAGTTGATGCCCTGACCGCCCGAATAGGACATCAGCGGCGCGGTAGACCAGGTGGTACCCGAAGACAGGCCGGCGTTGTTCGTGGCGTTGGTGACGTAGTAGCCCGACAGCGAAACGGTTGTGGTATCCACTTTCGAGGAACCGGAGACGCAGGTGCTGGGCGTGCCGGAGCTTGCGTGGGTTCCACCGCTGGGCACCGTGCAGTTGGCCAGCGTGCTGACGCCCGATTGCCCAAAGGTCCAGACGGCATGAGCGTTCGTCGAAATCATCAAACCCGCGAACAGTGACAGGCACGACAGCCAGCGAAGGTTGACAGTTTTCATTCGAGTTCCTTGTTCGTCATTCTGAGGGCGAGTTGTCGGGATATACGCAATCAACGTGCCAGTCGAAAATCTCTATACAGATCAAAGGCTTGTCAATTTCCCGCCCAGTAACGTGGGGGAATTGTAAGAACTCTCGACAAGTTGCAATGCAGTCCCGCCCCCTCAATTGAGGGTCGCCAGCAATTTGCGGGCATCTTCAGCTGTGTCGGAGTTCACGCTGGACTGCAAGGCCGCGTTGGCTTCGTCCCGGGCTTCCGATTTGCGGCCGGCTTTGGCCAAGGCCGCGGCAAGGTGATATCGGATGGCGGCATTCTCGGGAGCGCGAAGGCGTGCGTCGCGCAGCAGCTGCAAAGCCCGGTCGTTGCTGCCCAGGCGGTGATGGGCCCACCCCGCGGTATCCAGCAGAAGGATGTTGCGCGCGTCGACCTTGAGCCCTCGTTCCGCGACCTCGACGGCTTCTGCGTTGTTCATCTCAATCAGGACATTGGCAAGGTTGTTCAGCGCATCCAACTGGCTGGGTTGTGTCTTCAGAATCGCTTCGTACTGCCCCTTGGCTGCGCGGAAATCCCGCTGGCGCACCAGTGTTTCCGCCAGGGCCGAGCGGACGCCGATGTCATTGGGGTTCTTTTGCAGCCAGGGTGCCGCCAGATCGGCAGCGGGGCGGAAGCTGCCGTAGCTGCCGTGCGCGCGTATCAGCCGGGACAGGCTCTGACTGGATTTGTCGACGTCGTACGCCTTGCGCAAAGCGTCAAGCGCCGCTGCCGGCATGCCTTTGCGTGTCGCCGCGTCGGCCAGCAGGTTGTAGCCGGTCGGGGACTTGGGCAGCGCGCGGACGACCTGTTGAGCCCATTGCTCCGCCTTGGTGATGTCGCCTCGGGACATCTCGACGCTGGAGAACAGCGCGAGTGCCGGAACAAAGCCGGGCGTGCCGGAGAGGGCCTTCTCCAGGCTGTAGGCGGCGCCGGAGAAGTCCTTGATCAGCAATTGCTGCCTCGCGATGTCCACCAGGCGGGGGGAGTCAAATCCGGCGCGACGTGATGCGTTGGTCAGTGTCGACTTGGGACCGGTGGTGTCGCCATTGCCGGCTTGCGCGGCGGCATAAGCCTGCAATGCCTGCGGGTCGTCGGGCAACTTGGACAGCAGCACCTTGGCCGCTTCCAGCGCCCGGGCGGGAGCGCCTTTGCGCAGATGCCAGGCCACGAGCGCGAAGTTCGCCTGCGTCTCGCGCGGGCCGCTGGCTTCGGCTGCACTCTCCAGCCACTTGAGCGCTTCATCGTCCTTGCCCCATTGCTCGTTCAACAAGGCCAGTTCGAACAAGATCGTGACATTGCGCTCGCTGGTCTTCAGCATGTCGCGCAACCGCTTGTGGGCGGCATCGAAATTGCGCGTGACGATGTCTACACGCGCCAGGCCCAGCCGGGCCTCGAGCAGGCTGGGGGACAGCGCCATGGCCTTCTCGTATCCGGCTCGGGCGCTCGCATGATCGCCCGCCTGTGCTTTTGCATAGGCCTGGATCATGACGACCGTGGCGTTCTCCGGGTTGGCGCGCGCCAGTCCGTCGACGACGTTCAGCGCCTTGGCGAGCTGCCCATCGCGCAGCAATGCGGTGGCGAGCGCCAGACCGGCCTGCGTGCGCTTGGGATCTTGCGCGTAGGCCTTGGTCAGCTCGTCCAGCGCCAGCGCGTCCTTGCCCGAGTGAAGCAGTGACAAGCCCAGCGTCGTTCGGTACTCGGCCGCATCCCGGGTTTTCAGGGCCTCCTGCATGAGGCTGGCGGCGCGGTCGTGCTTGCCTTGAGACATGTAGGTGGAGGCCAGCATCTGCAGGGCCTGGCCATCGCCTGGGCGAGCCTTCACATAGGCCTCCAACAGGTCCGCTGCCCGACCTGGGTTGGGCTCCGCCAGTGCGATCTGCGCCAGCAGCTTGTTCAACGGATTGCCAGCCTGCTGCCGTGACGCCAGCTCGAGATAGGGCCTCGCTTTTTCCAGCTCGCCCAGGCCGAAGTGCGCCAATCCGTTCAGCATCAACAGCTGCGGCCTGAAACGGATGTGCTCGATGGGAACCGGGTCCAGCAGTTCGGTCAGCGCCTTCAGCGACTTCTTGGTGTCCGCCGGCCGACCTGCCCGTTCTGCCAGCAGTGCTTGCAGGTAGGTCCCGCGTGGATCGCGCGGCTTCAGACGCAGCAGCTCGTTGACCTCGGCGAGGGCGTCGGCATCGCGATCCAGGTCGACGTAGATGCCGGCCCGGGCCAAACGCGTATCGGCGTGCTTGGGGCTGAGCTGCACGATCTTGTCGTAGGTGGCCAGCGCCTGCGTGACCTGGCCCATCGCGTGCAATGTCGCACCGCGTTGGTAGAGCGCTTCGGCATCATTGGGGGCGAGCTTGAGCGCCTGATCAGCGGCGGCAAGCGCCTCGTTGAATTGACGCGCCCGCACGCGCAGCGGAAGCTCTGCCACCCAGCTTCCCGGGTCATTCGCGTTCAATGCGCGAGCCTCGAGCACGGATGCCAGGGCCATCTTGACGTCGCCGAGATCGGATTGCGCAAGCGCCCGCTCCAGCAGCAGGCTCTGACGCACCCCAGGCGGCAGGCCGCTGGGCAGGAGTCGCGGATCCTCCAGCATCTGAGGCTGACGGCCCTGTGCGCTCAGCGCCATCGCCAGCGGCACGACCACTTCGGCTCGGTTGACTCCCAGCCTCAACGCATCGTTGAAAGCCACTTCCGCAGCTGCGGGCTGGCTGTTGGCCAGCAGCGCCTTGCCCAGCAGCACGTGCACCGACAGTTGGTTCTTGTCCGCCTGCAGCGCGTTGCGCAGCTGGACGATGGCGCCGGGAATGTCGCGTTTTTCGTAGCGCTGCAGCGCGTCTTCGTAGAAGCGGGCGGCCTTGGCGGCGTCCTGGGCTTGCGCCGTGGTGGCAATCAGCAGGGCTGCCAGCAGGGCAGGAAGCGTATGGGGCAGGCGGGTCATCGAGCGGGCCGGCGGTGGGGGCGCCGGATTCTTGCAGATGCACGCACCGCGGCGGCAGGCTGCGTCAGTAGCGCAGCTCCAAGGTCATGACATCGTTCTCACGACGCATCTGGAAGCGGTTCAGAAAGCTGTTGCCCAGCAGCACATGGCTGATCTGGCCGGGAATGACGATGGCCGGCACGTCGCGCACCTCCACGACGCCGATGCGCACGCTGGCCAGGTCGATCAGGTAGGCAGGCACGGCCCCATTGGCGGTCTGCGTGATCACGCGTTTGCCGTGGATGTAGCGCAGCCCCAGCCTGTCGGCCTCGATCTGGCCGATGGAGATCACCGTGGCGCCGGTGTCCACCAGGAAGGTCGTGACCTGGCCGTTGATCTGGCCCATGGCGGTGAAATGGCCGCCCTGGCCCATGGGCATCGTGATCTGGCGGCGCGCCACCGGCGCGTTGGACACCACCCGGGCCGGCGCGGCGCCCATCATCAGCGCCTGCCGGCGCCCGCCGATGTCCACGATCGCGCGACCTTCCTCCAGCGCGACCAGCCGCACCCCGTTGCTGGTGGCGCCGACTGCCAGCGTGCGCGGCTCGCCGTCGATCAGCAGCAACGCGAAGCGCCCGCCCATCATGCCGTTGAGCTGGACCTGCTGCGCCCAGGCGGGCGATGTCAGGGCCAGCCCCAGCAGCAGGGACGGCAGGAGCCGGGCGAGGCGCATGTCAGTCGCGGAAGTTGTTGTAGGTCAGCGGCGTGTCGCTGAAGCTCTTCTTCAGGTGCGCGATGGCCGTCTGCAGGTCGTCGCGGTTCTTGCCGGTCACGCGCACCGCGTCGCCCTGGATGCTGGCCTGCACCTTGAGCTTGCTGTCCTTCAGCGAGCTGACGATCTTCTTGGCCAGCGTGGCTTCGATGCCTTCCTTGATCTTGTAGACCTGGCGGACCTTGTCGCCGCCCAGCTTCTCGATCTTGTCCTGCTTGTCCAGGAAACTGATGACCACGTCCTGCTTGGTCAGCTTGGCGTACAGCACGGCCTCGATCTGCTCCAGCTGGAACTCGCTGTCGCCGGTGCTGTGGATTTCCTTGTCCTTCAGCTCGACCTTGGCGCCCGTACCCTTGAAGTCGAAACGGGTGCCGATTTCCTTGATGCTGTTGTCCACGCCATTGCGGATCTTGACGTGGTCGGGTTCGAGAACGGTGTCGAAGCTGGGCATCGCGGGAAAACGGTTGAATGAATAAGCGAAAATTTTCCCATGTCCTCGCAGTCCCAGCCCCCCTCAAACGCAGTGCCCCACGCTGTGCCAATTCCCGTCCAGGCCTTGCAGATCGAGGCCGATGTCAATCTCAGGCCCTACAACACCTTCGGTCTGCCGGCCCTGGCGAAACGGCTGGTGCGCATCCGCGAGGCCGCCGACGTGCGCCGCATCGTGGATCACCCGGACTTGGGGCGTGCGCCGAAGTTCGTGCTGGGCGGTGGTAGCAACCTGGTGCTGACCAAGGATGTGGAGGCGGTCGTGCTGAAGGTCGAGATCCCCGGCATCCGCCTGCTGGAGGAGCGCGCCGATGCATGGATCGTGGAGGCGGGCGCCGGCGTCGTCTGGCACGACCTGGTGCAGTGGACGCTGGACCACGGCTATCCCGGCCTGGAAAACATGGCGCTGATCCCCGGCACCGTGGGCGCGGCACCGGTGCAGAACATCGGCGCCTACGGCATCGAGGTGAAGGACCGCCTGGAGGCGGTGGAGGTGATGGACCTGGTGACCGGTCGGCCGGCGCTGCTGCCGGCTGAGGTGTGCCGCTTCGGCTACCGCGACAGCGTGTTCAAGCACAGCGATTTCGGCGGCCTCGCCGGCAAGAGCGTCATCACCCGGGTGCGCTTCCGCCTCCCGCGGCCCTGGCAGCCGGTGCTGGGCTATCTGGAGATCGAGCGCAAGATGCAGGAAACCGGCATCACGGCACCGGATGCGCGCCAGATCTTCGACTGGATCGTCGCGGTGCGCCGCGCCAAGCTGCCGGACCCGGCGGTCATCGGCAACGCGGGCAGCTTCTTCAAGAACCCGGTGGTGACTGCCGAGCAGTGCAAGGACATCATCGGCCGCGACCCCGGCATCGTGCACTACCCCATGCCCGACGGCAGCGTGAAGCTGGCCGCCGGCTGGATGATCGATGCCTGTGGCTGGAAGGGAAAGACCGTGGGCGGCGCGGCCGTCTATGAGAAGCAGGCGCTGGTGCTGGTGAATCGCAGCGGCGAGGCGCGGGGCGCCGAGGTCGTCACGCTGGCGCGGGCCATCCAGGAGAGCGTCTACGGCCGCTTCGGCATCCGGCTCGAACCGGAGCCGGTCGTCGTCTAGAGGTGAATCATGCCGCCCCAAGGCGGTGTACCGGGTTGATCATGCCTCCTCTGGACCCTGCGGGAGGATGGCGATGAGCGGACACCGATGGCGCCGGCGGGTGCTGCTGGCTTGGTTGGGCGGACTGGGTGTGCCGGCAGTGGCGCTGGAGCCGCTGCTGGCAAAGAGCGCGCCGGCGGGTATTGACCCCAAGCCCTATCTGGTCAGCGAGAAGCTGGACGGCGTGCGGGCGCTGTGGGACGGGCGGGTGCTGCGGTTCCGCAGCGGGCGGGTGATCGCGGCGCCGGCGTGGTTCCTGGCGCAGTTGCCGAAAGAGCCGCTGGACGGCGAGTTGTGGATCGCACGCCGCAGCTTCGATGCGCTGTCGGCCGCGGTGCGGCGCAGCGAGCCGGTGGACGCCGAGTGGCGGCGCATCCGCTATCACGTGTTCGAGTTGCCGGCGGGCGCAGGCAGCTTCGAGCAGCGCGCCCAGATGCTGAAGGGGCTGGCGGGCGGTGTGGTGGTGCCGGTCGAGCAGTGGCGGCTGGCGTCGACAGCTGCGCTGCAAGCCCGGCTCAGGGAGGTCGTGGCCGGCGGCGGCGAGGGACTAATGCTGCATCGCGCGGACGAGCCGCTGGCATCCGGTCGCAGCGATCTGCTGCTGAAGCTCAAGCCCGAAGCGGACGCCGAGGCTGTCGTCGTGGGCCATGAGCCCGGCAGGGGCCGCTTCGCCGGCCTGCTGGGCGCGCTGGAGTTGCAGACGCCGGAGGGCGTGCGCTTCCAGCTGGGCACCGGCTTCAGTGAAGCCCAGCGCCGCGATCCACCGCCGCTGGGCACCGTCGTCACCTACCGCTACCGGGAGCTGACTCCCAACGGCAAGCCGCGATTCGCGAGCTTTGTCCGCGTCGCCGACGCGTTCTGACGCCTCAGAGCCAGCGGATGATGTGCTGCAGCCATCGCGGCAGCGGACGGCCGGGGACGTAGGTCTGGCGGTAGGGGCTGTACATGGTCGGGCTCCTTAACGAATACTGTAATTCTATACAGTATTCATTCAATCTGGGCAGCCCTACCTGCCTGGGGTTTACTCCAGGCGCGGCAAGCCGCCGCCAGCCAGCAGGCCCGCGCCGGTGTAGATGCCCAGCTTGCCGCGCGTGTCGGTGATGTCCAGGTTGCGCATGGTCAGCTGGCCGATGCGGTCGGCGGGGCTGAATGGTGCGTCCTCGACCTTTTCCATGGACAGGCGCTCGGGCGCATAGGTCAGGTTGGCGCTGCGGGTGTCGAGGATGGAGTAGTCGTTGCCGCGGCGCAGTTCGATGGCGACCTCACCGGTCACGGCGCGGGCGATCCAGCGCTGGGCGGCTTCGCGCAGCATGATGGCCTGCGGGTCGAACCAGCGGCCCTGGTACAGCAGGCGGCCCAGCTTCATGCCGTTGATGCGGTACTGCTCGATGGTGTCCTCGTTGTGGATGCCGGTGACCAGGCGCTCGTAGGCGATGTGCAGCAGCGCCAGGCCCGGGGCCTCGTAGATGCCGCGGCTCTTGGCTTCGATGATGCGGTTCTCGATCTGATCGCTCATGCCCAGGCCGTGGCGGCCGCCGATGACGTTGGCCTCGGCCAGCAGCGCCACCGGATCGCGGAACTCGACGCCGTTCAGCGCGACGGGCACGCCTTCCTCGAAGCGCACCGTCACCGTTTCAGCCTTGACGACGACGTCCTCGCGCCAGAACGCCACGCCCATGATGGGGTTGACGATCTTGATGCCGCTGTTCAGGTGCTCCAGGTCCTTGGCCTCGTGCGTGGCACCCAGCATGTTGGAGTCGGTGGAGTAGGCCTTCTCGGCGCTCATCTTGTAGGCGAAGCCGTTGGCCGTCATGAAGGCCGACATTTCCGAGCGGCCGCCCAGTTCGTCGATGAAGGTCTGGTCCAGCCAGGGCTTGTAGATCTTCAGCGACGGGTTGGTCAGCAGGCCGTAGCGGTAGAAGCGCTCGATGTCGTTGCCCTTGAAGGTCGAGCCGTCGCCCCAGATGTTGACGCCGTCGGCCTGCATCGCGGCCACCAGCATCGTGCCGGTCACGGCGCGGCCGATGGGCGTGGTGTTGAAGTAGGTGACGCCCGCAGTGCTGATGTGGAAGGCGCCGGCCTGCAGCGCGGCGATGCCCTCGGCGACCAGCTGCGTGCGGCAGTCCACCAGCACGGCCTTCTCGGCACCGTACAGCATGGCCTTGCGCGGGATCTCGTCGTAGTCGGGCTCGTCGGGTTGGCCCAGGTTGGCCGTGTAGGCATAGGGCAGGGCGCCCTTCTTCTTCATCCAGTGCAGCGCGGCCGAGGTGTCGAGGCCGCCGGAGAAGGCGATGCCGACCTTCTGGCCGACGGGAACGGATTGCAGGATGGTGGACATGGTGTCGGTCTTCGGGGTGGGACGGTTATTCGGCGGGCGTCTTCAACGCGACGGGATGGATCTCGACGGAGGCGTCAGCGGTGGACACGTAGACGCTGCCGTCCTGGATGCTGATCTGCAGCTGCATGCTGCGCGCGGCCAGTGCAGCCAGGGCCTGCGACTGCTCGGCGGGAATCTGCCAGACGGCCAGCTTGGGCGTGCGCGTCAGCTTGTTTTCCAGATTGCGCCACCAGACCTCGGTGCTGGACGCGAAGCTGTAGACACTGACGCGTTCGCTGCGGCCATGGGCCTTCATGAGGCGGCGGTCATCGGGCTGGCCCAGGTCAATCCAGTGCACCACGTCGCCGGTCAGGTCCAGCTGCCAGAGGTCGGGCTCGTCCACGTCGGACAGTCCCTTGGTGAACTCCAGCTTGCCGCGCAGGTCGTCGGCCGGCAGGTTCAGCGCGAAGGCCAGCACGCGGATCATCAGCCGTTCTTCGGTCTCGCTGGGGTGGCAGGCCAGCACGAGGTTGTGGTCACCGTAGACATGGCGGTCCATGTCGGCGATCTGCAGCTGGGCTTTATAGATGGTGGCTTTGAGCGCCATTCGGGGCGTTGGCGGCGGGCGCCATGTACAAGGTGGTAACGAAAGGGCAGCCGGTGATTATCGCGGCGAAGCCTCGTGGCATCATTCCGCCCTTCAGTTCCGAACCTTCGCAACCCAAGTTGCGCCCTCGTCATGAAACGCATTCTTCTTCCGCTGACCCTGGTCCTCGCTGTCTCTGCCCAGGCACAGATCACCAACAACACCAAGGCCAAGGTCGACCCGAAGAACAACAAGGTCAGCAACCCGGTCGTGGAAAAGCCCACGGCGCCCAAGCCCAAGCTGATGACGCGTGAGGAGCTGCGTGCCTGCATCGACCAGCAGGAAGCCAACAGCGCCGAAGCCGCCGCCATCAAGAACGAACAGAACGCCTACAAGGCCAATGCCGAGGCGCTGAAGGCCGAGAAGGCCACCGTCGAAGCCGGCGAAGCCGAGCTGGGCAAGAAGATCTCCGCCGTGAAGGCCGAGAAGGAAGGCATCCTGGCTGAGCACGCCGCGATCGCCGCCGAGGCCTCCAAGCTCAAGAAGGAAGAGCTGAAGGCCCGCAACGAGGCCTACCTGAAGCGCACCACCGACTTCAACGCGATGTTCGAGGGTGTCAAGACCGCCGACGCCGAACAGGCCGCCAAGCGCAAGGCCTTCAGCGACAAGGTCGATGCGCTGGACGTGCAGTTCAAGGGCATCGAGGAGCGCACCGAGAAGCACTTCGACGCCAACGACAAGTGGAAGGCCGAGTGCAGCAACAAGGCCTACGACGAGAACGACGAGAAGGCCGTCCGCAAGGAAAAGGCCGCAGGCAAGTAAACGCCTGACTCATTGA
The DNA here is from genome assembly GCF_031458115.1 of Roseateles asaccharophilus. Classification (GTDB taxonomy): domain Bacteria; phylum Pseudomonadota; class Gammaproteobacteria; order Burkholderiales; family Burkholderiaceae_C; genus Pelomonas; species Pelomonas asaccharophilus_A. The sequence continues at coordinate 671,270 of NZ_JAVDXV010000002.1, forward strand.
ACCGCTGAAGGCCGCTTCCTACCCGGAGGCGGCCTTTCGCTTTTTTGGAGCCCCGCATGAGCAACCCGCTGCTGCAGGACTGGACCGGCCCACACGGCCTGCCGCCTTTCGCCGACATCGCACCGACACATTTCCAACCCGCGTTCGACGAGGCGCTGGCCCGCCACCGCACCGAGATCGAGGCCATCGCCAGCCAGGCCGAGCCACCCAGCTTCGCCAACACCGTGGCGGCGTTCGATGCCAGCGGCCGGCTGCTGACCAGGCTCGAGCACCTGTTCTACACGTTGGCCGCGTCGGCCACGTCGCCGGAGTTGCAGGCTGCGCAACGCGCGCTGGCCGCGCCGCTGGCGACGCACAACAGCGCCATCTACATGCACGCGGGCCTGTTCGCTCGCGTCGCCGCGCTGTACGAGCAGCGCGAGCGCCTCGGCCTCGCGCCCGAGCAGCGCCGCCTGCTGGACCGCGTGCACCTGGACTTCCTGCGCGCCGGCGCCCGCTTCGCGCCCGAAGCCCAGGCGCGCTATGCCGCCATCATGGCCAAGCTGGCCGAGCTGAACACGCGTTTCGCGCAGAACGTGCTGGCGTCGGAGAACGGCTACCAGCTGCGCCTGTCCACCGAGGCCGAACTGGCCGGCTTGCCGGGTTTCGTGCGCGCCGCCGCGCGCCAGGCGGCGATCGACCGCGGGCTGGAGGAGGGCGTCCACGTCATCACGCTGTCGCGTTCGCTGATCGTTCCCTTCCTGTCGTTCAGCGCGCGGCGCGACCTGCGCGAGCAGGCCTGGCGCGCCTGGGTGGGGCGCGGTGACGACACGGGCGACACGGACAACCGCGCCATCTGCCGCGAGATCCTGGCGCTGCGCGCCGAGCAGGCCAAGTTGCATGGCCACGCCTGCTATGCCGACTACGCGTTGGAAGACACGATGGCGCAGAACCAGGCCGCCGTCATGAAGCTGCTGGAGTGCGTGTGGCATCCGGCACTGGCCGCGCAGGCCCGCGAGCGTGAGGCCGTGCAGGGCGCGATGGCCGCTGCCGGCGCCACGCATGCGCTGGAGGCCTGGGACTGGCGCTTCTATGCCGAACATGCCAAGCGGGCCCGCTTCGAGCTGGACGAGGCCGAGGTCAAGCCCTACTTCTCGCTGGACCGCATGGTGGCCGCGATGTTCGACTGCGCGAGCCGCCTGTTCGGCCTGCAGTTCAAGGCCAGGCCCGACATCGCGGGCTACCACGCCGACGTGCGCGCCTACGAGGTGTTCGACGCCGACGGCGCTTTGCGCGGCCTGTTCCTGCAGGACAACTTCGCGCGGCCGCCCAAGCGCAGCGGCGCGTGGATGAACGCGATGCGCAACCAGAGCCGCGCGCTGGGCGCCACGCCCATCATCCTGAACAACAACAACTTCGCACGCGGCGCGGCGGGCGAGCCCACGCTGCTGAGCTTCGACGACGTGCGCACGCTGTTCCACGAGTTCGGCCACGGCCTGCACGGCCTGTTGAGCAGCGTCGAGCACGAGCGCCTGGCCGGCACGCAGGTGCTGCGCGACTTCGTCGAGCTGCCGTCGCAGCTGTACGAGCACTGGATGGCCGAGCCGCAGGTGCTGAAGAAGTTCGCGCGCCACTGGCAGACCGACGAGCCGCTGCCCGACGCGCTGCTGGCCAAGCTGCAGGCTGCGCGCCAGTTCGGCCAGGGCTACGAGACGCTGCGCTACACGGCCAGCGCCCTGGTGGACATGGCCGCGCATGCGCTGCCGCAGCCGCCGGCCGATGTCGTGGCCTTCGAGCGCGACACGATGCAGCGGTGGCAGCTGCCGGCCGAGGTGGGCATGAACCACCGCATGACGCACTTCCAGCATCTGTTCAGCAGTGCCGGCTATGCGGCCGGGTACTACGTCTACCTGTGGGCCGAGGTGCTGGACTGCGACGCCTTCGATGCCTTCGTCGAGGCCGGCGACGTGTTCGACGGCGCGGTGGCGGCGCGCCTGCGCGAGTGCATCTATTCCAGCGGCAACAGCCGCGAGCCGGGCGAGGCCTTCCGCGCGTTCCGCGGCCGCGATCCGGTCGTGGAACCCATGTTGAAAGACAGAGGTCTGCTGCCGGCCTGACGTGGTAAAACGCCCGGCGCCATGGTCGGTATGCAGCTGACCGTGGCGTTACACAGGGAGTAGAAAACCATGCGAATCCAAAGAATCGGCCGCCCGGCCGTCGTCGCGGCGTGCGCGCTGACCCTTGCTGCTTGTGGCGGCGGTGGCGACTCGTCTTCCGGGGGCGAGCCCCCGCTGCAGCAGCAGACCATGCTGGGCATCAGCGCCAGCAACTACCAGGCGGTGGGTCAGGCCGTCGTGTCCAGTGCGCTGTTCCTGGGTGACAGCGGTGGTCTGGTGAGCGGCGCCGAGACCTCCACGGACGCTCGCGTGCTGCGCCATGCGGTCAACACCGCCAAGCGCGGCTTCGAACGGGGCGGCAACCGGCCGGTGCTGGTGACCGGTGTCGAGATCCGTGACACCGTGGCCTGCGCGCAGGGCGGCAGTATCGCCGTGACGGTGAACGATGCCAACAACAACGGCAGCTTCGACGCGGGCGACAGCATCACGATGGATCTGCTGTCCTGCAAGGAAGAAGGCGCCGTCTCGCAGGGCCGCCTCGCCATCAGCGTGCAGGCGATCACGGGCGTCTTCGACAGCAACAACTACAGCGCGACGATGACGATGACGATGACCGCGTTCAACGTCACCACCGGCAGCGATTCGGCGCAGGGCGATGGCGCGCTGAGCATGACCATGAGCCAGTCGCCTTCCGGCGTGGGCGAGCTGACGCTGTCCACGGCGCGGTTCGCGTTCAGCGGCCGCGTGGGTGGCCAGAACTTCACGACGACGCTGACCGATACGCGGCTGGTCGTGCGCGACGAAACCGTGGGCAGCGCCTGGCGTTCCAGCATCACCTACACCAGCACGCTGGACAGCAGCCAGTTCGGCAACAAGCAGGTGACCATCACGACGCCGCAGGCGCTGGTCATCACCGCCGGCAATGTCTACCCGAGCAGCGGCCAACTGCTGGCACGCGGCCATGCGAACTCGGCCGTGCGCATCACCGCGCTGAACGCCACCCAGGCCCGTCTGGAGCTGGACGCCGAGGGCGATGGCAGCTACGAGACGCAGGTGACCAAGACCTGGGCCGAGCTGCAGTGAAGACCGCCGTACTGGCGCTGCTGGCCGGCCTGGCGGCGACTGCCGCCAGTGCCGGGTCCGACTGGCGCTATCAGTTGGCCGGCCAGCAGGAGTGGCAGCAATGGCGCGAAACGGGCCGTGATGGCCGGCGTGTTGTGGCCGAGGACGGCCGGCTGGCCGGCCTGTCCGCCACGCTGGCCTGGGCGCCGCGCGACGCCGCCAGCGCGACGCTGCGCTTCGGCACGTCGTGGGGCGGCCGGGACTATCGGGGCCTCAGCAACCAGGGCAACGACCTGCGCACGCGCAGCGACCTGAGCCACGTGTTCGTTCGTGCCGAGGGCGCCTGGGCGCCGCAGCCGCTGGGCGGCACCTGGCATTGGCAGCCTTTGATGGCCGCCGAGTTCTGGCAATGGCGGCGGCGACTGCAAGATGCCGGCAATGCGCGTGGCTATCCCGAGCGCTACCGCCAGGGCCTGCTGCTGCTGGGTCTGCAGGCCGGTGACGAGGCCGGTGCGCTGCTGCGCCTGGAGGCCGGCACCGGGCCGGCCGGCAGCAACCGCGTGGAACTGCCGGGCCGGGACGCCGCCGCGTTGCCGCTGGGGCGCGCACGCAGCTGGCGCGTGGGATTGGGCAGCGCGATGTTGGAAGGGTGGCGGTGGGACGTCAGCGCCGAGCGCCTGACCTTCGCGGCCGGTGAGGAGCGACCCATCACGCTGCAAGGCGTGCCGCTGCAGTCGGCACGGCAACCGCGAACCGAACTGCGGCGTCTGCAGTTCCAGCTGAGCTGGGGTGGTTAGGCCTCGGGCCGCCGCCACAGCCAGATGGCCACGGCGGCCATCACCGCCGGCACACCGATGCGCACGGCCAGCGGCAGCGGCGTGAACTGCATCATCACGGCGCTGCTCGTCATCATCAGTGTGGCCAGCCACTTCGCGCGCCGCGGCACGGCGCCGCGCTCACGCCAGTGGCGGATGTGCGGCCCGAAGTGCGCGTGATCCAGCAGCCAGGCCTCCAGCGCCGGCCAGCCCTTGCCGCCGGCCCAGGCGGCCAGGATCAGGAAGGGCACGGTGGGCATCACCGGCAGCACCGCGCCGATGACGGCCAGCGCCACGCTCAGCACGGCCAGCGTTCGCCACAGCAATCGCGCTGCGGCCTTGCGCATTACTTCAACCCGCCGCTGAGGAACTGCTGCAGCCGCTCGCATTGCGGGCGCAGCAGCATCTCCTTGGGGTTGCCTTCCTCCTCGACCCGGCCCTGATGCAGGAACAGGCAGTGGTTGGACACCTCGCGCGCGAAGCCCATCTCGTGCGTGACGACCACCATGGTGCGGCCTTCGCCGGCCAGGTCGCGCATCACCTTCAGCACCTCGCCCACCAGCTCGGGGTCCAGCGCCGATGTGGGTTCGTCGAACAGCATGACCTCGGGGTCCACCGCCAGCGCACGGGCGATGGCGACGCGCTGCTGCTCGCCGCCGGACAGCTGCGCCGGGTAGACGTTCGCGCGGTGCGACACGCCCACGCGCGCCAGCAGCGCCTGCGCGCGCTCGGTGGCCTCGGCCTTGGACTTGCCCAGCACGTGCACCGGCGCCTCGATGACGTTCTCCAGCACCGTCATGTGGGCCCACAGGTTGAAGTTCTGGAACACCATGGCCAGCCGCGCGCGCCAGCGCTGCAGCTGCGGGGCGTCAGCCGCCTTCAGGCTGCCGTCGCGATCGCGCACCAGCTTCAGCGCCTCGCCGCCCAGGCTCAGCTCGCCCTCGTGCGGCTGCTCCAGCAGGTTCAGGCAGCGCAGGAAGGTGCTCTTGCCGGAGCCCGACGAGCCAATCAGCGTGACGACGTCGCCGCGCTTGGCGGCCAGCGAGATGCCCTTCAGCACCTCCCGCTCGCCGAAGCGCTTGTGGATGTTGTTGGCTTGGAGTTGGATGTCGCTCATCGTGTTCATGCACCCAGCAGCTTGCCGGTGCGGATTGCTTCCTTGCCGGCCACCTTGGCCACGCGCATGCCGGCATTGGCAAAGCGCAGGAAGTCGCGCGCGAAGAACAGGCCGTCGACCGGGCTCTTCAGCTCCGTGACCTGGGCCGTGATGGGGTCGATGACATGGGCCAGCACGTCGCCGGCCTGCACCTCGGCGCCGGCCTCCTTCAGGAAGGTCAGCACGCCGGGCACCGGCGACTTGATGGGCATGCTGCCGGCCAGCGGGCGGGCGTCGCCCACCGCGTCGGGCAGCGCTGGCTTGTCGCCTTTGAGCAGGCCGCGCCAGCGCAGGAAGTCGATGATGTTCTTCGCGTCGGCGGCGGCCAGCTCGTGCGTCACGTCGCAGGCGCCGCGCAGCTCCACGGTGACGGACAGGCAGGCCTGCGGGATGGGGAAGCGGCCGCCGAAATGCGCCTTCCACTTCCACCAGACCTGCGAGCAGGCCTCGTCGAAGGGGTTGTCGCCCGAGTCCTGGGCCAGCAGCGTGAGGCGCGAGCCGAGGAAGCGCGCCAGCGGCTCGCAATCGGGCCAGCAGGGTGTCTCGGTGTAGAGGTGCATGACGGCCTGCGCGTCGCAGTGCAGGTCCAGCACGATGTCGGCGTCGCAGGACAGGCTCATCAGCTGGCGGCGTTGCGACTGCAGTTCGGTGTCCACCGGCGACGCGTCGACGGCCGCCTTCAGCGCGCGGCGCAGCAGGGCCACGTTGGCGGCCGCGTCGGCACCCAGTTGCGGCTCAACGGCAGCGGCCACGGCGGCGATCTGGTCGGGGTAGTGGCGGTTGAAGTTCTCGCCCGACATCAGCTCGAACCGGCCCAGGTGCGCATGCAGCAGGAACTGGGACAGGCCGATGGGGTTGGCCATGGGCACCAGCACGATCTCGCCGCTGATCTGGCCGGCGGCCTCCAGCGCGTCGAGTTGCAGCCGCAGGTGGTGGGCCACCAGCATGCCGGGCAGTTCGTCGCCGTGCAGCGACGCCTGGATGTAGGCCTTCTGGCCGCCAGACTGGCCATAGTGCAGTGAGACCAGCTCGCGCTGCGTGCCCGGCGCGGGGGAGAGAAGAGGGTGGCGGACGAGGTTCATGGTCAGCGGCTCATCATGGGCTTGAGCCAGCGCTTCTCGGCCCATCGGAACAGCCCGACCAGGCTGAGCGTGAGCGCGAAGTAGAAGACGCCGGCCGTGATGAAGGCCTCGAAGGGGAGGTAGTACTTGGCGTTGATCGCGCGGGCGGCGCCGGTCAGGTCCAGCAGCGTGACGATGCTGGCCAGCGACGTGCCATGCAGCATGAAGATGGCCTCGTTGCCGTAGGCCGGCAGCGCGCGGCGCAGCGCGGCGGGCAGCACGATGCGGCGCAGCATCAGGCCGCGGCTCATGCCCAGCGCCTTGGCGGCCTCGATCTCGCCGGCCGGCAGCGCGCGGATGCTGCCGGCGATGATCTCGGTCGTGTAGGCCGCCGTGTTCAGCGTGAAGGTCAGCCAGGCGCAGAAGGTGGCCGACGACAGCCAGGGCCAGGCCCAGCTGTCGCGCACCGCGTCGAACTGCGCCAGGCCGTAATAGATGAGGAACAGCTGCACCAGCATCGGGGTGCCGCGGAACACATAGGTGTAGACCCAGACGGCGCGCGACGCGAAACCCGTGGACACGGTGCGCACGACCGCCAGCGGCAGTGCCAGCGCGAGGCCGCAGGCCAGCGACAGCACCAGCAGCTTCAGCGTGATCAGCGCGCCTTCCAGGTACATCGGCAGGTTCTCTGCGATGGCGTCGAAGTTCACAGCCGGCCCTCCCTCACGCCGATCGCGAGCTTCTTGCTCGCCCAGGCGAAGCCAAACTCCGACACACTGGTGAACACCAGGTAGATCAGCGCCACCGCCAGGTAGAAGCTGAACGGCTCGCGCGTGGTGCCGGCGGCCTGCTGGCCGCGCGTCATCAGGTCCGACAGGCCGATGACCGACACGATGGCCGTGCTCTTGATCAGCACCAGCCAGTTGTTGGACACGCCCGGCAGCGCATGGCGCAGCATCTGCGGCAGCGTGATGCGCCACAGTACCTGGCGCGGGCTCATGCCGTAGGCCAGCCCGGCCTCGCGCTGGCCCGGCGGCACGGCCAGGAAGGCGCCGCGGAAGGCCTCGGTCAGGTAGGCACCGAAGATGAAGCCGATGGTCAGCACGCCGGCGATGAAGGGGTCGATGTCGATGTAGTCCTCATGGCCCAGCATCGGGGCGATGGTGTTCACCGCCAGCTGGCCGCCGTAGAAGATCAGCAGCATCAGCAGCAGATCGGGCACGCCGCGGATCAGCGTCGTGTAGGTGGCGGCCACGCCTCGCGCGATGCGGGAGCGAGACAGCTTGGCCAGTGCGCCGGCCAGGCCCAGCAGCACCGCGACGGCCAGCGACGACAAGGCCACGGCCAGCGTGACGGTGGCGCCTTCGAGCAGGCTGGGAAGGAATCCGTGCAACAACATGTCTAGCGCGGTGGGGTGACGAGGTCGAAGCTGAAATAGCGGTCGTTCAGGGCCTTCAGCGTGCCGTTGCCGCGCAGCGCGGCGAGCGCCTCGTCGACGCGGCGGCCCAGCGTGGCCACGTCGCCCTTGCGCATGCCCACGCCGATGCCCTTGCCGTAGAACTGCTCCTGGCGGCCGAAGTCCGGCCCGACGAAGGCGAAGCCGCGGCCCTCCGCACGGTTCAGGAAGCCGAATTGCGCGATGACGGCATCCACCAGCGTCGCGTCCAGGCGGCCGGCCTTCAGGTCCAGGAAGGCCTGGTCCTGCGTGGGGTAGCGCAGCACCTGGCTGTCCTTGAACTGCGCGGCCAGGAAGCGCTCATGGATGGTGCCGCGCTCCACGCCTATGCGTTTGCCCTTCAACCCCGCGGGGCTGGCCTCCAGCCGCGCGTCGGTGCGCATGACCAGCCGCACCGGCGAGAAGTAGTAGGGCGTCGAGAACGCCATCAGTTGCTGGCGCTCCGGCGTGATGGACATGGAGGCCATGATGGCGTCTATCTTGCGCGACAGCAGCGCCGGCGCCAGGCCGTCGAAGTCCAGGATGACCGGCACGCACTGCTGGACCATGCGTGTGCACAGCGCCTGCGCCAGGTCGACCTCGAAGCCCTTCAACTGGCCGTCGCTGCCAACCTCGCTGAAGGGCGCGTAGCCGACGGCAAAGCCGATGCGCAGGCGCTGGGGCGTCTGCGCCAGGGTCGCGCCCGGCAGGGCCAGGCCGGCGGCGAGGGCCGTGCGGCGTCGCATCACTTGGTGCGCGGCGCGATGTCGTAGTCGAAGTACTTGTCGGCCAGCTTCTTGAACGTGCCGTTGGCCTGCAGCGCGTCGATGGCGGCGTTGAACTTCTTGCCCAGCGTCGCCTCGTCGGCCTTGCGCATGCCTACGCCTGTGCCGACACCGAAGATCTTGTCATCGTTGATGGGGGCGCTGGCGAACGCGAAGCCCTTGCCCTCGGGCTTCTTCAGGAAGCCGAAGTCGGCGGCGGGCGAGTCCATCAGCGTGGCGTCGATGCGGCCGCTCTTCAGGTCCAGGAAGACCTGGTCCTGCGTGCCGTAGCGGACGATCTCGCTTTGCTTGAACGTGGCGGCCGCATAGGCCTCGTGCGTGGTGCCGCGCTGCACGCCGATCTTCTTGCCCTTCAGGCCGGCGGCGGTGGCGTCCAGCTTCACGCCGGCCTTGGCGACCAGGCGGGCGGGGGTGTTGTAGTAGGGCTTGGAGAAGCCGATGACCTTCTGGCGCTCGTCGGTGATGGAGACGCTGGCGAAGATGGCGTCCACCTTGCGCGACTGCAGCGCCGGGATCAGGCCGTCGAACTCCTGCTGCACCAGGGTGCACTGCGCCTTCATCTCGGCACAGTAGGCCTGCACCAGCTCGATCTCGAAGCCCTTGAGCTTGCCGTCGGGGCCGATCTCGGAGAAGGGCGGGTAGGCGCCTTCGACGCCGATGCGCAGCTTCTTCCATTCGGGCGCTTGGGCCTGCGCCAGCGATGCGGCGGCCAGTGCCAGCGCGAACAGGGTGGTTTTCTTCATGTCGGACCTCTTCGTGAGACGGTGGGACGGATTCAGCGGGCGACCTCGGGTAGCCAGTCGCGCAAGGCCGCAAGGGTAGCAGCCGGGTCTTCCTCCTGAGGCACATGGCCCAGCGCGGGAAACTTCACCAGCCGGCTGCCGGGGATGGCAGCGTGGAACTTCTCGCCCCAGACGGGCGGGATCAGCCGGTCCTTGCCGCCCCACAGGATCAGCGTGGGCACCTTGATTTCGGGCAGGCGCTCGACCGGGCCGGGCGCCAGCTGGTCCATGCGCCGCATCAGCGCGACGCGGTTGCCTTCGCGCAACGTCAGCTCGTAGTAGCGGTCCACCAGCGCGGCGCTGACGCGCGACGGGTCACCGTAGACGGACAGCACGCTGTCCTCGATGGCGCGGCGCGGCAGCACCCAGCGCATGGGCTCGCGCAGCACCGGGATGCGGGCGATGCGAAAGCCCAGCGGCAGCGATTCAGGCACGAAGTCGTAGCCCGCGGCATCCACCAGCACCAGGCCCGCCACGCGGGCCGGGTCGGCCAGCGCCAGCTGCCAGGCGATCTCGCCGCCCAGCGAATTGCCCGCCACGATGACGCGGCCCACGCCCAACCGCGCCAGCAGGTTGCGCACGAAGGCCACGTAGCGCGCGTCGCTGTAGTCGTGGTCGGCCTGATTTGGGTAAGGCCCTGTCAGGCCGAAGCCGGGCAGGTCGAAGCTGATGACGCGGCGCGTGCGCGCGAGTTCCGTGGCCCAGCCCTCCCAGGTGTGCAGGCTGGCGCTGGTGCCGTGGATGAGCACCAGCGGCAGCGGGTCGCTGGCCGGGCCCTGGTCGCGGACGTGCACCAGCAGGCCGTCCAGCTCGATGAAGTCCGACGGCGGCGGCGCCCAGCGCGGCACCAGGCTGTCCAGCGAGCGGTCGGGCGCCTTGCTGACGGCAAAGCCCAGCGCCGCCAGCATCAGCAGGATGCCGACCACCTTCAGCGCCCGGTCGCTGAATCTGCCGCTCACGTCGGGCTGAGGTCCGCGTTGACGCCCCGGCGGTCGTCGAAGACGAAGCAGTTGCCGTGGTAGTGCTTGCCGCCGGTGTCCTCGAAGTACTTCAGGATGCCGCCATCCAGCTGCCAGGTGATCAGCCCCTGCTCCTCCAGCAGCATGGCCGCCTTCTCGCAGCGGATGCCGCCGGTGCAGTAGCTGACGACCGTCTTGCCTTCCAGTTCGTCGCGATGGGCCGCCAGCGCGTCGGGGAAGTCGCTGAACTTGTCCAGCCGCCAGTCGACGGCGCCGTCGAACGCGCCCTGGTCCACCTCGAAGCCGTTGCGCGTGTCCAGCATGACCACCTCGCGGCCGTCGTCGTCGTGGCCCTGGTCCAGCCAGCGCGCCAGCGTGGCGGGGGCCAGGGCCGGCGCGCGCGGCGCCTGGTCGGGGCGGACGGTAGGCCGGTTCATGCGGATGATCTCGGGCTTGACCTTGACCTTCAGGCGCTGGAACGGTTGCACCTCGCTCCAGCTCTCCTTGGGCGTCAGCGTCGCGAAGCGCGCGTCGGCGCGCAACTCGGCCACCCAGGCGTTGACGGCCTCGGCGGGGCCGGCCAGGAACAGGTTGATGCCTTCCTCGGCGATCAGCACCGTGCCCTTGAGGGCCAGGGCCAGGGCCCGCGCTTCGAGGCGATCGCGCAGCGCCGCCGTGTCGGGCAGCGAGACGAACAGGTAGCAGGAGATGTTGAGGATGTGACCGGACTGCATAGACGGCCCGGATTATCCGTGCCGCTCAGTCCGCCCACCGGGAGGCGATTTGTTGCATTTGTTCGACGCAGGCTTCCAGCGCCTCCACCACGCGCGGATCGAAGTGGCTGCCGCTGCCGTCGCGGATGTAGTCCAGCGCCTCGTCGTGCGTCATCGCCTGCTTGTAGGGCCGCGGGCTGATCAGCGCGTCGTAGACGTCGGCCACGGCCATCAGCCGCGCGGCCAGCGGGATGTCGGTGCCGGCCAGGCCGTCGGGGTAGCCGCTGCCGTCCCACTTTTCATGGTGGTGGCGGGCGATCTGCTTGCCGAAGCTCAGCATCAGGCCGGCGTCCTCGCCCAGCTTGTCGATGGCGCGCTGCAGCAGGTCGCCGCCTTGCTCGGCATGCGTCTTCATGATGCGCCATTCGTCCTCCGACAGCCGGCCCGGCTTCAGCAGGATGCCGTCGGGGATGGCGACCTTGCCGATGTCGTGCAGCGGCGCGGCCTTGGCCAGCTCGTCGATGGCGTCCAGGCTCAGGTCCACCGCACCGTCGGGCTGGGCGGCCAGCCAGCGCGCCAGCGCGCGCACGTACTCCTGCGTGCGCTGGATGTGGTTGCCGGTGTCGGCATCGCGGAACTCGGCCAGGCCCACCATGACGAACAGCGTCGTGTCGCGCAGCCGCTCCACCTCGCGGCGGCGCGCCTCCAGCTCGCCGCTGAGCTGCGCGTTGTGGTGCAGCAGCCGGTCCTCGGCCAGCTTGAGCTGCAGATGGGTGCGCACGCGGGCCAGCACCGTGACCGGGTTGAAAGGCTTGTGGATGAAGTCGGCGCCGCCGGCGGCAAAGCCGGCGTTCTCGTCCTCCACGTCCGTCAGCGCGGTCAGGAAGATGATGGGCACGCGCCGGGTGGCGGGGTCGGCCTTCAGCCGGCGGCAGACCTCGTAGCCGTCCAGCTCCGGCATCATGACGTCCAGGATGATGAGGTCGGGCGGCTGGCGCTGGCAGATCTCCAGCGCCTTCGCGCCGCTGACCGCCAGCTGCACGCGGTAGTCGGGCTTGAGCACCTGGGCCATCAGCGTCAGGTTGGCCGGCGTGTCGTCCACGACCAGCACGGTGGCCTGCGCGGCGGCGTGGGCCTCGGTGTGTTGGAGGCTGGCATTCATTTCTTTTCTCCCTTCTCTCCCCGCAGCGCGGCCTGCGCCTCGTCGAAGTCCACGCGCTGCATCGCGCCGGCCAGTGCCTTGGCCTGCGGGCCCGGCAGCAGGTCGATGAACGCGGAGCCGTGTTGTTCCCACAGCGTCAGCGCGTGGCTGTCGGCCTCGCCCAGCAGGCTGTCCAGCTCGCTGATCAGCGTGGCCGGATCGGTGCTGGGGCCATCGGCGGGCAGCGGCGCAGGCGATGCCTCCGGCAGCGGCTGCTGCAGGTCCAGCAGCCGGCGCAACGTGTGCGGCAGCAGTGGCTTGGCATGCAACGCATCGGCGCCCAGGCGCAGCGCGCGTTCGCGCAGCGCCGGCGTGTCGAAGGCGCTCAGCAGCACCGTGCGGCGCGGCCGCGCCAGGCCGGCCTGGGCGGCGCGCTCCAGCAGCGCGCAGCCGTCCATGTCGGGCAGCACCCAGTCCACCAGCAGCAGCTCGGGTGGGTGAGTGGCCAGCCGCTGCAGCGCCGCCGCTCCGTGCGGCAGCAGGTCCTGGCGGGCCTGAGGCGCCAGGTCGCGCAGCAGCCCCAGCATGGCCTCGTGGCCCGGGCTGTGCGGCGCCTGCACGAGCGCGATGCTGCGCGGCGGCGTGGCGGCGGGCCAGCCGGGCCACGGTGCGGGCGGCAGCGGCAGGCGCAGCTCGAACTCGCTGCCGCGGCCGGCCATGCTGCGCGCCGTCAGCGTGCCGCCCATGCGCTCGGCCAGCGCGCGGCAGATGGCCAGGCCCAGCCCGGTGCCGCCGAAGCGCCGCGTGGCGCCGGACTCGGCCTGCACGAAGGGCATGAACAATCGCGAAAGCTGATCGGTGGTCATGCCCACGCCGCTGTCGCGCACGCTGAAGCGCCAGCCGCCGTCGGCCTCCAGCTGCGCGCTCAACCGCACCTGGCCGGCCGGCGTGAACTTGACGGCGTTGACCAGCAGCTCGGTCAGCAGCTGCGTCAGCCGCGCCGCGTCGCCGCGCCGCGCGCCGCCGGCGCCCAGCAGTTCGGGGCTGACGATGTCGCACAGCAGCTCCAGCTGCTGGGCCTGGGCGGGCAGGCGCACCGCGTCGACCGCGCCGGCCAGCAGCTGTTCCAGGTGCAGCGGCTCGCTGGCCAGCTGCAGTCGGCCGGCGTCCAGGTCGGCGTAGTCCAGCAGGCCGTCGATGAGGCGCACCAGCGCCTCGCCGGCATGGGCCACGTCCTCCAGCTGACGGCGCTGCTCGGCGGTCAGCCGGCCGGCCAGCAACAGCCGTGTCTGGCCGAGCACCGTGCTCATGGGCGTGCGGATCTCGTGGCCGATGCTGGCCAGGAAGTCGGACTTGGCCCGCGAGGCCGCCTGCGCCGCGGCGCGCGAGCGTTCCAGTTCGGCCATTCGGGCGCGCACCAGGTCGCTGGCCGTGGCCAGGCCGTCGCCCTGCGGCGCGAGCTGCTGCAGCGGCGCGAGCTGGCGCGACAGGCCCCACAGCGCCAGGCAGAACATGGTCTGGCACAGCGCCAGGTTGGCGATCAGCGGCCAGGCGGTCAGCAGCCAGGCGGGGGACTGGCCCGAGAAGCGCAGCAGCGTGGGCGGCACCACCATCAGCGCCAGCAGCGCGAGCGAGATCTGCAGCGCCTGGCGGGCCTGCCAGGTCGTGAACAGCAGCAGCAGGCCACCCAGGCTCCAAGGCGCGATGCTGCCCAGCGTGTAAAGGCTGGGGCCGGGGTCGCCGCGCAGCGTGAAGGCCAGCAGGCTGACGCAGAAGTACAGCGCCAGCATCGTGACGCCGCAGCGCTGCCACAGGTGCAGGCGCTGCGGCTGGCGCCAGCTCAGCAGGCCCAGCACGGTGAAGGCGGCGCCGATGCAGGGGTAGGCCACGCGGTCGCTGGGCTCGATGACGCCCAGCAGTGTTTCGCTGCCCCAGGCGGCCAGCGCCGACACGACGATGAGGCCGAACAGCCAACGCGTGCCCACCGGCCCGAGCAGGACCAGCGTGGGAAGGCTCATCAGGCCGACTCCTTCAACGCATGGGCGGCGGCATCGAAGTCCAGCGCGTCCAGCGCCTGCTGCAGTCGCTGGCGCGTCTCGGCGTTCAGCCCGCTGTGGCGGCCGTGGGCCTGCCACCAGTCCAGAGCGCGGCTGTCGCTTTGGCTCAGCAGATGGCGCAGCTCGGCGAGGTCGCCGGCATCGCCCGCGGTGGGCGGCTGCGAATGCTCGGGCAGCGTGGCGCGGATCTCATCCAGCAGCCGCACCAGCACGGCTTCCACGCGCGCCAGCTGCTGTGCCGATCCCCGCGCGTCGGCCGCCGCGGCGCAGCGCTCCAGCCCCAGTGCCGCGCGGTGCAGCGACTGCGCGCCCAGCGTAGCGGCCAGCCCCTGCAGCGTGTGGGCGGCGCGGCGCAGCTCCACCCAGTCGGCGCCTTCCAGCCAGGCGGTCCAGGCCTGCAGGCCGGGGCCGTACTGGTCGGCAAAGCCGCGCAGCGTGCGCTGGTACAGCGCGGTCTGCCCGGCGAACTGGCGCAGGCCCGCATTCAGGTCCAGCGCCGGCGCCGAGCCCGCCACCGACGGTTGCCGGTACTGCTGCAGCTCGCGCACCAGCACGGCCAGGTCCAGCGGCTTGGCGATGTGGCCTTGCATGCCGGCCGCCGTGCACTGGGCGCGCTCCTCGGGCATCGTGTGGGCGGTCATCGCCAGCACAGGCAGGTCCGCGAAGCCGGGCAGGGCGCGCAGCCGCCGCGTTGCCTCCAGGCCATCCAGCACGGGCATCTGCAAGTCCATCAGCACCAGGTCGTAGGCGTCCGGGCCGCGTGCCTGCAGCTGCTCCAGGCCCAGCTGGCCGTTGGCGGCCACGTCGACGCTGGCGCCGCGGCTGTTCAGCAGGCGCAACGCGATCTCCTGGTTGATGGGGTGGTCCTCCACCAGCAGCACGCGCAGACCGGCCAGCGATTCGCCGTCGACGCCAGCCGGCGCAGCGGCAGGTGCCTCGGCCAGCAGCCGGCGCACGTCGCCCGGCAACAGAGGCTTGGCGCACAGCGCGCGGGCGCCGAACACGCGGGCCTGGGCCAGGTTGTCGTCCTGGCCGGCCTGCATCAGCACGGCCACGCGCAGCGCCGGGTGGTCGCGGCGCAGCCGGGCCAGCAGTTCGGCACCGGTGGGGCCGGGGCCCGGCAGCAGCCAATCCAGCAGCAGCCAATCGAACAGTTGTCCGGCCTGGCGGGCCGAGGCCAGCGCGGCCAGCAGCGCATCGGCGTTGGCGGCCGCCACCAGGCCGTCGCCCAGGCCCAGGTGGCGCAGCAGTGCCAGGCTGGCCTCGCAGCTGTCGGCGTCGGCTTCGGCCAGCAGCAGCCGGTGCGGGGCAGGCGCTGGCGGCGGCATGGCCGTGTGCAGCGGCAGCGTCATGCGGATCTCGAAGCGGCTGCCGCGCCCGGGCTGGCTCTGCACGTCCATGCGGCCGCCCATCAGCTGCACCAGGCTGCGCGCAATGCTCAGCCCCAGGCTGCTGCCGTCCGCGCGTGCCGCCATGCTGGCGTCGCCGGGGGACGCGTCGCGGTTCAGGCCGGCGAGCTGCGCGTCGCTCATGCCGATGCCGCTGTCGCGCACGGTGATGACCAGGGGCACGCCATCGTCGTCGGTGGCCTCGGCGGCCAGGCGCAGCAACACCTGGCCCGCGGGCGTGAACTTGACCGCATGCGTCAGCAGGTTCACCAGCACCTGCTGCAGCCGCGGTGCATCGCCGCGCAGCTGGCCGCGCGGGCCCAGCAGGCTCGCGTCGGCCCATTCGCAGACCCACTGGACCTCGGTGCGCGTGTGCAGCGGCCGCACCAGCGCTATGGCGTGCGCGACGACATCCTCCAGCCGCAGCGGCGCCGACTCCATCTGCATCTGGCCGGCCTCGATCTTGGAGATGTCCAGCACGTCGTTGATGAGCCGCATCAGCGAGCGCGAGGCCGCATCGGTCTTGCCGAGCAGCTCGCGCTGTTCGGCGCTCAGCGGGGTCTGCAGCGCCAGATGCGTCATGCCCATGATGGCGTTCATGGGCGTGCGGATCTCGTGGCTGACCTGCGCGAGCAGCCGCGTGCGCGACTCGGCGGCGGCTTGCGCGGCCTCGCTGTCCTGCTGGCGGCGGCACAGCAGGTGCATGCACCACGGCGGCAGCGGCAACAGCAGCACGTTCAGCAGCAGCGCGATGTCGGCCGGCCAGCCGGCGCTGCCCCGCAAATGCCACAGCAGGCCCAGCATCGCGAGCAGGGCGACCAGGGCGAGCCAGAGGAGGGCGAGCGTGAGCTGGCGCGGGGGCATGGGCAGGGGCTTTGTGCCGCTTGATTATGTGGGCCCACAAGGGCACCTATGGCGGGCCGCGTGCTGTAACCGCCCTGGGGAAAGCCCCCGCCCCGCTGCTGGCATGCCGCATGGTGCTGCGGTTATCCTGAAGCAGCCATGCCGCTCATCCTTGTCGTCGACGACCAACCGGCCAACATCCACGCGCTCTATCAGCTGCTCGCGGACGACTGCGAGGTGTCCATGGCCACCAGCGGCGCCGAGGCGCTGGCCTTCTGCGCACAGCAGCTGCCCGACCTCATCCTGCTCGACGTGTTGATGCCGGAGATGAGCGGCTACGAGGTCTGCGACCGGCTCAAGGCCGATCCGCGCACCCGGGGCGTGCCGGTCATCTTCGTGACCGTGCAGGGCAGCGCTGACGACGAGGCCGAGGGCTTTGCGCACGGCGCGGTGGACTACATCCCCAAGCCCTTCGTCGACGTGGTCGTGAAGGCGCGCGTACGCACGCAGCTGGCGCTGAAGCAGGCATCCGAGAGCTTCGCGCGCTCTCAGATCGAGCTGTTCCAGCGCGACAAGCTGGCCTCCGTGGGCCGCACCATCTCGGGCATCGCGCAGGAGCTGAGCTCGCCGCTGGGCAATGCGCTGATCTCGGCCTGCACGCTGCAGGATGACCTGGCCCACCTGAACACGCTGTCCCAGGCCGGCAACATCAAGCGCAGCGACCTCGACAAGCACCTGCGCGTCAGCGAGGAGAGCGTCAGCCTGGTGCTGTCCAACCTGCAGCGCACGCTGTCCATCGTCGACTCCTTCCTGCAGTCCACCGCCGACAACTTCGGCGACCAGCGCCGCAGCTTCTCGCTGCTGGAGCTGGTGCACGAGGTGGTGGCCAATCTGGCGGAGGCGCTGGAGTCGCACCAGGTGCGCTGCGAGCTGGACGCCGGCGACGACCTGCACCTGCTGAGCTTCCGCGGCGCGCTGGCCAAGGTGCTGGGCACGCTGGTGCAGAACGCGATGAAGCATGCCTACCGCGAGGCCGGCGGCGAGGTGCACATCCGCGTGCGGCCGGTGGGCACCGACCAGCTCAGCATCACTGTGCAGGACCACGGCGTAGGCATCCCGCCGGGCATGCTGGGCCGCGTGTTCGATCCCTTCTTCTCGACGCGCTTCGGCCCCAACCGCAGCGAGCCGGGGCTGTACATCGTGCGCAACCTCGTGACCTTCGCGCTGGGCGGGCAGATCCAGGTCGAATCCACGCCGGGCGTGGGCACCGCCGTGCGGCTGACGCTGCCGCTGATCTCACCCGAGGCGCGGCGCGCCAGCAGCTGAATCCATGCGCATCCGGCTCGCGTTGCTGGGGGGGCTGATCCTGCTGCTGGCGTTGGGTCTGGGGGGCTGGCTGTTGCGGCAGGCCCGCGCGCAGGCCAATGAGCCCATCGTCATCGGCCTGCTGCAGGCGCTGACCGGCCCCATGGCCACCAGCGAGGGTGCGCTGGTGGCGGCGGTCAAGATGGCCGTGGACGAGATCAACGAGAACGGCGGCCTGCTGGGCCGGCGCGTGGAGCTGCGCATCGAGGACACGCGCGCCGATCCGGCCACCGCCGCTCAGGCCGCCACGCGGTTGATCCGCGAGCACGGCGCGATGGCGCTGTTCGGCTGCTGGACCTCGACCTGCCGCCAGGCCGTCAGGCCGGTGGTCGAGGCGCAGCGGCATCTGCTGTTCTACCCGATGGCCTACGAGGGCATGGAGCGCTCGCCCCATATCGTCTACACCGGGCCCACGCCCAACCAGCAGGTGCTGCCCGCCACCGACTGGGCCATGAGCGGCTTCGGCCGGCGCGTCTACCTGGTGGGCTCGGACGGCCTGTTCCCGCGCCGCATCAACGCGATGCTGCGCGACTTCGTGCAGACGCGCGGCGGTCAGGTGCTGGGAGAGCGCTATGTGCGACTGGGCTCAGCGGACGTCGCTGCGGTCGTGCGCGACCTGGCCGAGCTGCAGCCCGACCTGGTGCTCAACACGCTCAGCGGCGACAGCAACGGCGCCTTCTTCGATGCGCTGGCCGGCGCCGCGCTGACCGACCTGCCGCTGCTGTCGTTCACGGCCGCCGAACCCGAGATGAAGGCCTACGGCGGCGGCCGGCTGGACCGGCACTTCACCGCCTGGGCCTATCTGCAGTCGCTGCCGGGGCCGGCCAACGAACGCTTCCTCGCGCGGCTGCGGCGCAGCCAGGGCGACAAGGCCCAGGCCAGCGACCCGGCCGTGTCGGCCTATGTCGCCGTGCGGCTGTGGGCCGCCGCGGTGACCGAGGTCAACAACGAGCAGACCGATGCCGTCAACGCCAACCTGATGCAGCAGGCGGTCGCCGCGCCGCACGGCTTCGCCGCCGTCGACCCGCAGACCCGCCACCTGTGGCGCCCGTTGCGCATCGCCCAGGTGCGGGCGGACGGCGCGCTGGCCGAGGTCTGGCAGCAGCCCCGCCACATCAAGCCGGCACCGTGGCCGGCGTTCCGCTCGACGGAGCACTGGGCCGAGATCGTTGCGCAGTCGGGGGGCAGGCCTTGATCGATGTGCCTGCCGCCGAGTCGACCCGCCCGGCGCTGCGCATCGGGCCCGCGCTGCTGCTGGGTCTGGTGCTGCTGTCCACGGTGCCGCTGGGCCTGATGGGCCTATGGCAGCTGGGGAGCTTCGAGCGCAGCCTGCGCGAGACGGTGACCGAAGGCCTGGTCGCGATCTCGCGCAAGAAGGTCGCCGAGATCGACGGCTTCCTCAACGAGGCGCAAGTCGACGGCGAGCTGGTCGCGCAGGCGGCCGACTCGCGCGATCTGCTGCGCCAGCAGCGCGATGCGGCGGACACGCGCGTGCCGCCGTCCAGCCGGGCCTTCTTCGCGCGGCTGTACGACACCGGCAAATACCTCAACCTGCTGCTGGTGCAGCCCGATGGGCGCGTCAGCTTTGCGCTGAAACCGCTGGCCGGCTCCAGCCCGGGGCTGGCGCGGCTGGACGGCATCTTCCAGGGCAGCGGCCTGCTGGACGCGCACCGCCAGGCGCTGGGCCGGCTGGACGCGCAGCTGACGCCGCTGCTGTTGCTGCCGGGCACCGACCGGCAGACCCTGTTCCTCGTGCAGGCCGTCGTGGACGACGACCGCGTGCTGGGCAGCATCGTGCTGCAGCTGGACCTGGACCGCCTGCTGGGCGTGGCCGACGACCGCGCCGGCCTGTCGCTGACCGGCGAGACCGTGCTGGTGCACCGGCGCGGCGACAAGGCGCACTTCGTCATGCAGTCGCGGGCGATGCCGGCCCACATCCTCGCGCGCACGCTGGACCCGACCGCGCCCGAGGTCATCCCGGCGCTGCGCGGGCTGCGCGGCGAGAGCGGCAGCGGCCTGGCGCGCAACTACGCGGACGTGGAGGTGGTGTCGTCGTGGCGGCCGCTGCCGGCGCTGGACTGGGGCATTGCCGTCAACATCGACGCGGCCGAGGCTTTCGCCCCGGCCGCCGCGCTGCGCAACCGGCTGCTGCTGGCGCTGGGTCTGGCGCTGCTGCTGGCGCTGGGCCTGGGCCTGCTGCTGGGGCGCCGGCTGGTGGAGCCTGTGCAGATGCTGAACAGCGCGGTCGCGCGCATCGCCGGCGGCGGGCTGGACGAGCGTGCGCCCATCTGCGGCTTTGCCGAGTTCCGCGAACTGGCGCGCAACTTCAACCACATGACCGAGCAACTGGTCGTCGAGAAGCAGTTGCTGGAGGCGCGCGTGGAGCAGCGCACGCGCGCGCTGAACGACAGCGAGCAGCGCTTCCGCGGCGTGTTCGAGCGCGCGCAGGTGGGCATCGCGCTGTGCGACGCGCACGGCCTCATCCTGGATGCCAACCAGGCGTTGACCGCCATGCTGTGCCGCACCGCCGAGGAGTTGCAGGGCGGCAAGCTGGCCGACCTGCCGGACTTCCGCAGCGGCCGGCTGCACGGCGGCGAGCTGACGCGCCTTGCCACGGGGCGGCTGGAGCATGTGCGCTTCGAGCGCGGGTTCGCGCTGCCGGGCGGCGGCGAGCTGTTCGTGGACGGCAGCGCCAGCGCCATCCGCGACCGGCGCGGCCGGCTCGTCAACGTCGTGCAGATGCTGGTGGACGTGACCGAGCGCCACCGCGCCGAGGTGGACCTGGTGCGCGCCCGCATGGCGGCCGAGGCGGCCAGCCAGGCCAAGAGCGACTTCCTGGCCAACATGAGCCACGAGATCCGCACGCCCATGAGCGGCGCCTTGGGCATGCTGAACCTGCTGCTGCGCACCGAGCTGAGCCCGCGCCAGCACGACTACGCCAGCAAGGCGCGCACGGCCGCGCAGGCGCTGCTGGCGGTCATCAACGACGTGCTGGACTTCTCCAAGGTCGAGGCCGGCAAGATGGAGCTGGACCTGCACCGCTTCGAGCTCAGCGAGTTCATGCGCGAGCTGGCCGTCATCCTGTCGGCGCACGTGGGCAACAAGGACATCGAGGTGCTGTTCAAGCTCGATCCCAAGCTGCCACCGGCGCTGGTGGGCGACACCACACGCCTGCGCCAGGTGCTGCTGAATCTGGCCGGCAACGCGCTGAAGTTCACCGAGCACGGCGAGGTGGTGCTGGGCCTGAAGCTGCTGGGCGAGGCCGGCGGCCAGGCGCGCATCCGTTTCGAGGTCAGCGACACCGGCATCGGCATCCCGCCCGACAAGCTGCAGCACATCTTCACCGGCTTCAGCCAGGCCGAGCAGTCCACGTCGCGGCGCTACGGTGGCACCGGCCTGGGCCTGGCCATCAGCCGGCGCCTGGTGGACCTGATGGGCGGCGAACTGCGCGTGGACAGCCAGGTGGGGCAGGGCAGCCGCTTCCACTTCGAGCTGCAGCTGCCCGAGGCGCCGGCAGAGCCGCATGACGCCGCGCCGTCGCGGCCCGGTCTCAAGGTGCTCATCGTCGACGACAACCCGATGGCGCGCGAGGTGCTGCAAGGCCTGGGCGAGAGCCTGGGATGGGACTGCGATCTGGCCGGCAGCGGCGAGCAGGCGCTGGACGTAGTTCACGAGGCGGCGCTGCGCGGCGAGCCGCACTATGAGCTGATCCTGATGGACTGGCGCATGCCGGGGCTGGACGGCTGGGAAACCTCGCGCCGCATCCGCGACAGCCACGAATCCGACGCGCCCGTCATCATCATGGTGACGGCCCACGGCCGTGAACTGCTGGCCGAGCGCAGCGAGCAGGAGATCCAGAGCCTGGGCGGCTACCTGGTCAAGCCGGTCACGGCGTCCATGCTGCAGGACGCGGTCGCCGAGGCCACGGCCGGCGCGCCACGCGGGCCGCGTGCCGAGGGCGGCGAGCAGCGGCTGGCCGGCATGCGGCTGCTGGTGGTGGAGGACAACGGCTTCAACCAGCAGGTCGCGCAGGAGCTGCTGGAGGACGAAGGCGCCATCGTCACGCTGGCCGGCGGCGGCGTGGAGGGGGCCCACCTGGCGCTGGTCACCGAGCCGCCGTTCGACGCCATCCTGATGGACCTGCAGATGCCCGACATCGACGGCTTCGAGGCCACGCAGCGCGTGCTGGAAAGGCGGCCGGACAGCCTGGTCATCGCGATGACGGCCAATGCGATGGAATCCGACCGCCAGGCCTGCCTGGCCGCCGGCATGCGCGACCACATCGCCAAGCCGGTGGAGCTGGAGCAACTGGTGAACTGCCTGCGCCGGCATGTGGGGCGCGTGGACGCGGCGGTGACGCCGGCTCCCGCCGTGCCGGCCGTCGCGGCCGCGCCGCTGCTGGACCGGCCCGCCGCGCTGCGGCGCCTGGGTGGGCGCGAGGCCTTGTACGGTCGGCTGGCGGTGTCATTCGGTCAGGACGCGCCGGTCGAGCTGGACGGTTTGCGCCAGGCGCTGGCCGATGGGCATGCCGACGATGCCGTGCGCGGTCTGCACACGATTCGCGGGCTGGCCGGCGCCGTGGGCGCGGAGCAACTGGCCCGCCTTTGCGGCGACCAGGAGCAGGCGCTGCGCCGCGGTGGGCCGCTCGCGGCCGTGGACCTGGACGCCGTACAGACCTTGCTGAACGACAGCCTGGCTGCGCTGCGCGAGCACCTGCCGGCCGAAGCCGCCCCTGCGGCCGCGGCACCCGGCAGCGGCGATCCGCTGGAGACGCTGAAGCAGCTGCGCCAGATGCTGGCCGATCGCAACATGCGCTCGCTGTCGCTGGCCGAGCAGTTGTCGGGCCACGCTCCCGCCCTGGGCGCCGACCATGCGGCGCTGACGGCGGCAATGGCCCGGCTGGACTTCGCCGCCGCGCTGGCGGCCTGCGACGCGCTGATCGCTTCCCTGACTTCCCGCTGAGGGCGGCGACGCCTGCTTACAATGAGAATTATTCTCATCAAAGCTTGTCGTCGAGCCACCGCACCATGTCCGAGCCGCTGCCCTCCAGCCTCGCCGCCGCCCCAGCCGGGATGGCGCTGACCGTCCAGCAGGTCAGTGCGCCGGCCTATGCCCCGGAGTGGGCGACCTGGCTGTCCGACCTGGGCTTTCTGCCAGGCGAGGCCGTGCGCGTGCTGCGCCGCGGCAGCCTGAGCGACGCCAATCTGGTGGTGCGGGTGGGGCAGTCGACGTTCGCGTTGCGCCATGCCGAGGCCGAATGCATTGCCGTGAAGCCCAGCAATGTCTAGGAGCTTGCTTGTGATGCCTTCACGGCACCCGCAAGGCAGCCGAGGCTGCCTTGCCCTCCGGGCTGTCCCGCCAAAGCAGCGTCTGCTGCGTTGCAAATCCTCGCCGGGTGCTTCACCCGGCTCCGGTTTGCGCCTTGCATCCACTACTTTCGCGGAACAACGGGCGTCATGAAGGCACCACAAACAAACTCCGCCGTCATCCATGTCCACAAGGGAGGCAAGCTGGTCGCGCTGGTCGGCAACCCCAACTGCGGCAAGACGGCGCTGTTCAACGGCCTAACCGGCAGCCATCAGAAGGTGGCCAACTACGCCGGCGTGACTGTCGAGCGCAAGGAAGGCCGCCTCATCTCCGCCGCCGGCAAGCCGCTGCGCCTGCTCGACCTGCCCGGCACCTACAGCCTGCATCCGCGCTCGCCGGACGAACGCGTCACCTGCGACGTGCTGGCCGGCCGGGCCAGGGGCGAGAAGCGCCCCGACCTGGTCGTCTGCGTGCTGGACGCGACCAATCTGCGCCGCAACCTGCGCCTGCTGCTGGCGGTGCGCCGCATGGGGCTGCCGGTCGTCGTCGCGCTGAACATGGCAGACCTGGCCGCCAAGCGCGGCATCCACGTCGACCCGGCGAAGCTGAGCGCGGCGCTGGGCGTGCCGGTGGTGCGCACCGTGGCCATCCACAAGGAAGGCCTGGACGACCTGCGCGCCGTGCTGGACCAGCCAGAGGTCTGGCAGGCAGCTCCCGCCGCTGCCGAGCCAGAGATCGATGACCAGAAGACCATCAACGCGCTGCTGGCCAACCTGGGCCTGAGCGCCGAACTGCCCGAACTGCCCAGCGACCGCGCCGACCGCGTGCTGCTGCACCCGGTGCTGGGCTCGATCATCCTGGCCGTGCTGCTGTTCTTCCTGTTCCAGGCGGTGTTCGCCTGGGCCGAGACGCCGATGGGGCTGATCGAGGCCGCGACGGCGTGGGTGGGCGAGCAGGTGGGCGGCTTGCTGCCCGAAGGCCTGCTGCGCAGCTTCCTGGTCGACGGCCTCGTCGCCGGCCTGGGCGGCGTGGTGGTGTTCCTGCCGCAGATCCTGATCCTGTTCTTTTTCATCCTCGTGCTGGAGGAGTCGGGCTATCTGCCGCGCGCGGCGCTGCTGCTGGACCGGCTGATGGGCAGCGTGGGCCTGTCGGGGCGCAGCTTCATCCCGCTGCTGTCCAGCTTCGCCTGCGCCATCCCCGGCATCATGGCCTCGCGCTCCATCGCGAATCCGCGCGACCGGCTGGTCACCATCATGATCGCGCCGCTGATGACCTGCTCGGCACGGCTGCCGGTCTATGCGCTGCTGATCGCGGCCTTCATCCCCAACCGCGAGGTCGGTGGCTTCGAGCTGCAGGGCCTGGTGCTGTTCGGCCTGTACTTCGCCGGCATCCTCGGCGCGCTGGCCGTGGCCTGGGTCATCAAGCGCCTGGGCAGCAGCGGCCGCGAGGTGCGCCCGCTGATGATGGAGCTGCCGGCCTACCACTGGCCGCAGCCGCGCAGCGTGGCCATCGGCCTGTGGCAGCGCGCCATGATCTTCCTGAAGCGCGTGGGCGGCATCATCCTGGTGATGACCGTCGCGCTGTGGGCTCTGTCCACCTTCCCGTCGCCGCCGGAAGGCGCGACCGGCGCGCCCATCGAGTACAGCATCGCCGGCTATCTGGGCCGCGGTCTGGCCACGATCTTCGAGCCCATCGGCTTCAACTGGCAGATCAGCCTGTCGCTGGTGCCGGGGCTGGCGGCCCGCGAGGTGATGGTCAGCGCGCTGGGCACGGTCTACGCGCTGTCGGCCACCGGTGACGACACGGCCGGCGCGCTGGCACCGCTGATCGCACAGACCTGGAGCTTCGCGACCGCGCTGTCGCTGCTGGCCTGGTTCGTGTTCGCGCCGCAATGCCTGGCCACGCTGGCCACCATCAAGCGCGAGACCAGCGTCAAGATGGCGCTGGCGGCTGCCGGCTATCTGTTCGCGCTGGCCTACCTCGCGTCGTTTCTCACCTACCGCGTGGCGCTTTACTTGGGGGCCTGAGGCGTGGGTCGCGTCGGCACCGACGCGCTGCACACGTCGATGTAGCCCGGGCTGTGGACGAACCAGCCGCCGCGATGGCGGCGCGCGTCCAGCAGCTGGGTCCATGTGCTGGACTCGGTCTTCAGCACCTGCAAGGCCGGCCGCTCCTCCAGCGGCAGCTGCGCGAGCAGGCGCACGCGCTGGATGCCGGTGCGCTGCTCGGGCTTGTCGTAGAAGCCCATCGCGGCCGTGCCGCGGGGCAGGGCGGCAAGGTGCTCCATGCCCTTCAGCACGCGGCCCACGACGGTGATGTTCAGGTCCAGCCCGCGCGGCGCCTGGCCGATGACGGCGTACAACTCGGTGCCGTTGCTGGAGTCCACCGCGTCGCTGCGGCCGGCGCCCACCATGCCGTAGCAATGCGCCAGCCAGGCCTTGCCGGTCTTGGGATCGGCGGCCACCGGAAAGCCTTCGGCGAAGCCGGTGCGCGGGGCCCAGCCTTCCTGGTCGGGCAGGCGCGCGAAGCCGGCCGACTTGCCGACGTGGTCCAGCGGCACGGAGAACTCGGCCGGCAGCTTGGGGCTGGCGCTGGCCGGCAACGGCCTGGCCTTGGCGGCGTCCTCGCCGTCGGGGTCGCCCCATTGGGTGACGAAGTTGTCCTGCACGCGCACGATCGCCAGGCCGTCCCAGTAGCCGCCGCGGGCCAGCGCGCGGATGTTGGCCGCATGCGCGGGCGCGAAGCGCGGGGCCAGCTCGATGAGCACCTGGCCCGAGGCGAGTTCCATCAGCAGCGTGTTCTCCGGGTCCAGCGCGCGCCAGTGGCTGGCGGGCGAGCCGGCCAGGATCTGCTGGGCGGTCTTCTTGGGGGCGGGCGCCTTCTTGGGGGCGGCGAAGGCGGGGGCCAGCAGGCCGGCCGTGGCCAGCGCGAGTGCGAGGTGTTTCATGGCCGCGCAGCTTAACGGGCCTCAAGACGGTGGCAGGAAGCGCTGCAACTCACGGCCGCGCAAGGCCGCGGCCAGCCGCTGCGCCAGCCCCAGCGCCGCCGCGGGTTCCTGCGCCGCGCGAGACGCAGCGCAGCCGTCGCCGCGCAGGCAGGCCAGCCAGACCTCGGGGTCGCGCTCGTCGCAGGTCAGGCCGAACTCGCAGGGCAGCAGCCGCAATGCGGATTGCGCCAGCGCGCGGTCGGCCTCGGTGTCGAAGCGCTGGCCGTCGAAGTACAGCACCGGCTCGCCGGCGATGCGGCGCAGCAGCAGGCGCTCGCCCAGTTCGTCCAGCAGCAGCGCATCGGGCCGCGCGAACACGGCCTGCAGCAGCGCGGCGTCGTCGAGATCGGACTGCTGCAGCGTCAGCAGCGGGTCGTCGCCTGCGGCCTCGTCGGCCGCGACATTGACGAAGCCCAGCCACTCGGCGTTGGGGAACTGCGCGCAGCCGGCCGACAGCGCCGCCTGGCGAGCGACGGCGCGCTGGTGCAGCGGGTGGTTGACGTCGGGGGCTTGCTCCGGTGGGGCCAGGCCCGCGACGGCCGCGCAGCGCCGCGCCAGTGCGCGGGCATAGAGCCGCCCGCCCTGGGCGCGCGCGGCCAATGCCGCATGCAGGCTGGCGCGCAGGTCTGCCTCGGGCGCGGCGAGCAGCGCGGTGAGGCCCGTTGTCGCCGGCAACGGCTGCATGGCGTTCGGCCGCGCGGCAGGCGCGGGAGCGTCCGGCGGAGCCGGCGCCGTTGCCCGGGCAAGCGTGGCGGCAGGCGCCGGCGCAGGCAGCGCCACCTCCATCGGCGCCTGCCCCCACCAGGCCCAGGCCACCAGCGCAACGCCCAGCAGCAGCGCCGCCGGCGGCAGCATCACCAGACGGCTTGCGGCCACCCGTCGGACCCCCAGGTCACGTTGCCCATGAACAGCACCGGCGCGCCGTTGTTCTGCGCGTCGTAGGCATGCCAGGCCATCACCGAACCATCGGCCAGCAGCGATTGCCCGCCCGGGCCCTTGAAGCGCGAGCCGCTGGACGCCAGCAGCGTGCCGCCGCCGGACATCATCGAGACGCCGGCCTTGTCGGCGTAGGGGCCGGTGATGGACGTGGAGCGGCCCACCGCGATGCGGTAGGTGCTGTTGGCGCCCTGGCAGCAGGCGCCCTTGGAGACGAACAGGTAGTAGTAGCTGCCCTTGCGGACGATGAAGCCGTTCTCGATGCCGTTGGCGGTGTCCTTGGCGATGTTGACGATGCCGCCGGTCGGCGGCTTCAGGTTCACCTTGCTGACGCGGGTGATGTGGATGCCGTTCCAGAACGAGCCGAAAACCATGTAGGGATCGCCGTTGGCCGCGACGACGAAGGCCGGATCGATCGCGTTGTAGCCGTCGCCGGACTTGGAGGTCAGGATGGCGCCCTGGTCCACCCACTGGCCCGATGCGATGCCGCCGGCCGAGGTGGCCAGGCCGATGGCGGATTTCTGTGAGCCGAAGCTGGAGATGGCGTAGTAGCAGTAGCCCAGTCCGTTGTATTCGCCGCAGCCGGGCGCCCAGACCATGGCGGTCTTGTTGGTGGGCAGGTAAGTCTTCCACCAGGCCAGTCCGCCAGGGAAGATGGGCAGGCCTTGTGTCCAGGCCGTGCCGTTGCTGGAGTACTTGACGCCGATGCCGCCGTTGTCGGTGGTCTCGAACAGCCACCAGGTGGAACTGGTCTTGTAGAGGTGCGGGTCGTGCGTGCCGATGGCGCCGGTCAGCGTCCAGGGCGCGGCTTGCGCCAGCGGGAGGGCGGCGGCGAGCGCGCAGCCTGCGGCCAAGCGCTGCAAGCGCTTCAGGGTCTGGAACATGTGGTTTGTCTCCGG
Organism: Roseateles asaccharophilus; assembly: GCF_031458115.1. GTDB lineage: Bacteria > Pseudomonadota > Gammaproteobacteria > Burkholderiales > Burkholderiaceae_C > Pelomonas > Pelomonas asaccharophilus_A. The sequence continues at coordinate 699,056 of NZ_JAVDXV010000002.1, forward strand.
GTTGCGGGCCGCCTCGTGCGGGCTGACCTCGTGCCGGGCAGAACGCCACCCGACCGGAAAATTAAACCTGACTATTTGTGCGCCGTAACCAAGAGGTAACGCCGATCCGCACTTTGGTATCGATGAAAAGTAATACTTATCAAAATCGATAGGTCGGTGGTTACGCTGAAATGAGCTCTGCGATGCGCTCGTCGGACAGTCGCATGGGCAGCGACTGCGGCGACAGCAGACCCACGACGGCCAGGCCGTCGCGCGAGGTGTCGCGGCGCAGCGGCGTCAGGCGCGGCTCGCCGCGGGTGTCGGTCAGCGTGGCCACCAGCGGGTGGTAGGCCTTCTCGCCGTTGCCCACGACCAGCCCCAGCTCGCCCGACGCCAGTCGCACCAGCGAACCGGGCGGGAATACGCCGAAGGCCTTAATCAGCGCCGCGGCCAGCGGGTTGGAGTCGGCCATCAGGTGCAGCTCGCGGCCGGCCTGCTGGGCCGACATGGCCGGACGGTTGGCGCGCGCGCTCAGGCGGGCGGTGTAGACGTCGGCGAAGCGCAGCAGCGTGGCGAGCTCGCCCACATCGGTCAGGCCGCCGGGGTAGCCGGTGCCGTCGGGTAGTTCGTGATGCTGGGCGACGGCTTCCAGCCAGAGGTGGTCGGTGACGCCGGCCTGCTCCAGCAGTTCGGCGCTCAGCGTGGGATGCTGGTGGATGGCCTCGCGCTGCAGCGTGGTGGGCGGCGACACCTGGCTGGCCAGCCGGGCCTGCAGGTCCACCATGGACAGGTTCATCGTCAGTGCGGCCTGGAAGGCGCGGCGTTGATCCTCAGCCGACCAGCCGAGGAAACGCGCCGCCGCATGGCAGGCCGTGGCGGCATGGATGGAATGGTTGACGCCGTAGTGGCCTTCACCCTGGCGCACGACCTGCGACAGCGCGACGCCGGGCGCGTGGGCAATCAGGCGCAGCAGCTCGTCGGTGGTGGTGGCGATGGCCGTGGCGAGCTGGTCGGCCGGGGCCGCCAGCGTGCGCCGCACGGCGTCGCCCAGCCGCTGCCATTCGCCGGGCAATTGGTCCGTGCTCAGCGACCGCGTGGCGGCGCGCCGCTGCGGCTGCACCGCGCTGGCAATCTCGCTGATCTCCACCAGCGCACCGCGCTGGAACAGTTCGTCCAGCTGGTCGAGGTCATGGATGATCTGGCCACGGGCCAGCAGCAACTGGTGCTGCGCGTCGCGCACGCTGAAGGCCAGTGGTTCGCCGAGGACGATATGGGTTCTGACGGACTGCAGTGAGCAAAGGCGCATGGACGGGGGCGTGCAACACCAGGAGTTGCGGCGTTACGCGGCGCGCAGGGTAGCCCAAGTTCAGCCCCCTCGCAGGCTTCCTAAAATGCCGCCATGCCCGATGTGAACACCGCACAACAAGACCAGCCCTTCGTCCACCTTCGCATGCACACCGAGTTCTCGGTCGTGGATGGCACCTTGAGGACCGATGACGCGGCCGATGCCGCCGCGAAGGACGGGCAGGTGGCGGCGGCCATCACCGACCTGGCCAACCTGTTCGGCGGCATCAAGTTCTACTCGGCCGCCCGCAAGAAGGGCGTGCAGCCCATCCTGGGCGCGGACTGCTGGCTGGAGACCGACGCCACCGACAAGCCGCCCACGCGGCTGTTGCTGCTGGTGCAGGACAAGCAGGGCTATCTGAACATCTCGGAGCTGCTGTCGCGCGCGTGGATTCAGAACGTGCAGCGCAACCAGGCCTGCCTGAAATGGGAATGGCTGCAGGAGCTGAACGGCGGGCTGATCTGCCTGAGCGGCGCCCAGCATGGTGGGCTGGGGCAGGCACTGATGCAGGGCGACAAGGTGCGCGCCAGGGAGTGGGCGCAGAAGCTGGCCGCCATCTTCCCGGACCGCTTCTACATCGAGCTGCAGCGCGCCGGCCTGCCGGGCCAGGAGGCGCTGGTGCAGGCCAGCGTGCCGTTGGCGGCCGAACTGGGCCTGCCGGTCGTCGCGACCCACCCCATCCAGTTCCTGACCGAAGACGATTTCGAGGCTCACGAGGCGCGCGTCTGCGTCGCCGAGGGCGAGACGCTGGCCAACCCCAAGCGCATCAAGCGCTTCCTGCCGAGCCAGTATTTCAAGACGCAGGCGCAGATGCGCGAGTTGTTCAAGGACGTGCCCAGCGCCATCCAGAACACGACCGAGATCGCGCGGCGCTGCTCGCTGAGCCTGGTGCTGGGCAAGCCGCAGCTGCCCAACTTCCCGACGCCACCGCTGGAAGACGGCACGCCGATGCCGATGGACCAGTACTTCCGCGAGCTGAGCCACGACGGCTTGAAGGGCCGGCTGATCCACCTGTTCCCGAACGAGGCCGAGCGCGAGAAGGAGCGCCCGCGCTATGTGGAGCGCCTGGACTTCGAGCTGAACACCATCATCAAGATGGGCTTCCCGGGCTATTTCCTCATCGTGTCGGACTTCATCCGCTGGGCCAAGGAAAACGGCTGCCCGGTGGGCCCGGGCCGGGGCTCGGGTGCCGGTTCGCTGGTGGCCTATGCGCTGCTCATCACCGACCTGGACCCGCTGAAATACAACCTGCTGTTCGAGCGTTTCCTGAACCCCGAGCGGGTCTCGATGCCCGACTTCGACATCGACTTCTGCCAGGGAAACCGCGACCGCGTCATCGACTATGTGAAGGACAAGTACGGCCGGCCGGCGGTCAGCCAGATCGCGACGTTCGGCACCATGGCCGCCAAGGGCGCGCTGCGCGACATCGGCCGCGTGCTGGGCATGGGCTTCGGCCATGTGGACAGCGTCGCCAAGCTCATCCCGGCACCGCCCGGCAAGACGGTGACGCTGGCCAAGCTGCCGCCCAACTTCGACCCCGACAAGGCCAAGATGGTCTACGCGCGGCATGAGTCGCCGGAGATCGAGGAGCGCGAGAAGGCGGACGAGGAAGTGGCCGGCCTCCTGGAGATGGCGGCGCGCGTGGAGGGGACGGTGCGCTCCATCGGCATGCACGCCGGCGGCGTGCTGATCGCGCCGGGCAAGATCACTGACTTCTGCCCGCAGTACCAGCAGCCCGGCTCCACCAGCGCGGTCAGCCAGTACGACAAGGACGACGTGGAGGCCATCGGCCTCGTGAAGTTCGACTTCCTGGGCCTGGCGACGCTGACCATCCTGGAACTGGCCAAGAACTTCATCGTCGCTCGCCACCCGGACCGCAAGGACTTCGACTGGGCCAACGTCGCGCTGGACGACCGCAAGACCTTCAAGCTGTTCGGCGATGGCCTGTCGGAAAGCGTGTTCCAGTTTGAATCGCCCGGCATGCAGCGGCTGTTGAAGGACGCCAAGCCGTCGCGCTTCGAGGACCTGATCGCGCTGGTGTCGCTGTACCGGCCGGGCCCGATGGACCTGATCCCGTCGTTCGTGGCGCGAAAGCACGGCAAGGAGGTCATCGAGTACCCGCACCCGCTGCTGGAGCAGGTGCTGGCCGAGACCTACGGCGTGTTCGTCTACCAGGAGCAGGTGATGCAGTCCGCCCAGGTGCTGGGCGGCTACAGCCTCGGGGGCGCCGACATGCTGCGTCGCGCGATGGGCAAGAAGAAGGCCGACGAGATGGCGGCCCACCGGGCGATGTTCCGCAAGGGCGCGGCCGAGAAGAACATCGACGAGAAGATGGCCGACGAAGTCTTCGACCTGATGGAGAAGTTCGCGGGCTACGGCTTCAACAAGTCGCACGCCGCCGCCTATGCGCTGCTGAGCTATCACACGGCCTGGCTGAAGGCGCATTTCACGGCCGAGTTCTATGCCGCGAACATGACCATAGAAATGGACGACACCGACAAGCTGAAGGTGTTGCTCAACGACGCCAAGACCTTCGGCGTCGAGTTCCAGCCGCCCTGCGTGAACAAGGGGCAATACCGCTTCGAGCCGCTGTCCAACCGGCTCGTGAACTACGGCCTGGGTGCCATCAAGGGCACGGGCCGCGGCGCCATTGAGGCCATCATCGCGGCGCGCGAGGCCGGCGGGCCCTTCCTGAGCTTCTACGACTTCTGCCTGCGCGTGGACCGCAAGGCCGTCAACAAGCGCGTCGTCGAGGCGCTCGTCAAGGCCGGCGCATTCGACAGCATCAACCCCGAGCGGTCCAAGCTGCTGGCCAGCGTGGCGCGCGGCTACACGCATGCCGAGACGACCGAGGCCAACGCCGATCAAGGCGGCCTTTTCGACTTCGGCGACTCGCACGCGTCATCCACCGCCGAGCCCGACCTGGTCGACGCGCCGCAGTGGAGCATCAAGGAGCGGCTGTCGCTGGAGAAGACGGCCATCGGCTTCTACCTGTCGGGCCACCTGTTCGACCAGAGCGGCGCCGAGGTGCGGCGCATCGTCAAGCGCCAGATCGCCGACCTGGTCGACAGCCGCGAACCCACCACGGTGGCCGGCATCGTCAGCGGCATGCGCATCATCAACGGTCAGCGTGGCCGCGTGGCCATCTTCAAGATCGACGACAAGAGCGACGCCATCGAGGCCGTCGCCAACGAGGAACTGCTGAACGCCAACAAGGAGTTGCTGGCCGAGGATGAACTCATCATCGCCACCGGCAAGGTGCAGAACGACCGCTTCTCCGGCGGCCTGCGCATGAATGTGCAGGCGGTCTGGAGCCTGCCCGCCGCGCGGGTGAAGTTCGGCCGCCACCTGCTGCTGGCCAATGCGGGCTCGGCGGGGCTGGTGCATGAACTGGTGCAGCGCTTCCCGCCGCGCGAGGTGCAGACGGAGGAGGGCGGCACGCGCCGCCAGGGCCTGCCGGTGCGCGTGGCCATGAAGGCCGAGCCCGAGGCCGGCCGCGTGGGTGCCACCTGGCTGGTGGAGCTGGGCGAGGGCAGCCGGTTCTGGCCCGCGGACGACGCGCTCGCCAAATTCGGCACGGCCGCTGAGGTCATTTACGAAGCTTGACAGGGCTCACATTCGGCGATGATTTCGCCGATGCTGCATGCCGTGCCCAAGCCCCTGCCGAAACCGGTCCAGGGGCTCGTCCGTCCGCAGCCGGTCACGGGCCTGATCCTGACCGGTGGCGGCGCACGCGCGGCCTACCAGGTGGGTGTACTCGCGGCCATCGCGCAGTTGCGCCGCGACGCCGGCGCCACGCAGGCCAACCCGTTTCCCATCATCAGCGGCACGTCGGCCGGCGCCATCAACGCGTCGACGCTGGCTTGCCATGCCGATGACTTCGACGGCGCCGTCGACGGCCTGGTGCATCTTTGGCAGGGACTGCACGTCGAGAACATCTACCGCGCCGACGCGTTCGAGGCCGTGAAGAGCGGCGCGCGCTGGTTGAGCATGCTGAGCCTGGGCTGGGCCATCGCGCGCTGGACGCGCAGCCGCCCGCGCAGCCTGCTGGACAACTCGCCGCTGCGCCAGCTGCTGGGCCGCTACCTGGACATGGACCGCATCGAGACCATGCTGGACGGCGGCCACCTGCGGGCGCTGGCGCTGACCGGCTCCAGCTACACGTCGGGCCAGCACGTCACCTTCTTCCAGACCCACCACCACATCGTGCCCTGGCTGCGCGAGCAGCGCATGGCGGTGCAGGCCAGGCTGCAGCTGGGTCATTTGATGGCGTCGTCGGCTATCCCCTTCATCTTCCCGGCCGAGCCGCTGGAGCTGGAGGGCATCCCGGAATGGTTCGGCGACGGCTCCATGCGCCAGAGCGCGCCGATCTCGCCGGCCGTGCATCTGGGCGCGGAGCGCATCCTCGTCATCGGCGCGGGCCGCATGAAGGAGCCCGAGGGCCGGCGCGCCAGTGCCGACGAGGCGCACCCCAGCATGGCCCAGATCGCCGGCCATGCGCTGTCCAACATCTTCCTGGACGCACTGTCGGTGGACGTGGAGCGGCTGCGCCGCATCAATCGCACGCTGGCGCTGCTGTCGCGCGAGACGCGCGCCGCGACCGCGCTGCGGCCCATCGAGCTGCTGGTCATCGCACCCAGCCGCCGCCTGGACGACCTGGCCGGTGAGCACCAGGCCAGCCTGCCCAAGTCCGTGCGCGCCATGCTGCGGGCCTTCGGCGTCAGCGGCAAGGGCCAGACCACCAGCGGCTCGGCGCTGATCAGCTATCTGCTGTTCGAGCCCAGCTTCGTCAACGAGCTCATCAACCTGGGCATGAGCGACACGCTGGCCAAGCGGGCCGAGGTGCAGCGCTTCTTCGGCTGGCCCACGCGGGCGCCGCAGATCGACCCGGCGTCGCTGCGGCGCAGCCGCTCGGCGGGGTTTGCAGCGGGCGTTTGAATGAAATCCAAAGGCAACCACAGAGGCACGGAGACACAGAGGTCTTCAGTCCGGTCCTGGTCTCTGTGTCTCCGTGCCTCTGTGGTTGCATTGCTGCATTTGCTCCCTGCTTCTCCCGCACCAGCCGCCGACATCGCCTTTTGGGACACACCCCGCCACGGTGGCAACAGCTTCAACGGCCAGCCGCCCGAAGCGGCCTATTTCCGCGCGCTGCGCGCCACCGGTGCGACCTGGGCGCGCCTGACCTTCTCCAAGTGGAAGGGCGAGGGCCGCGACTTCCTGATCGGCAATGCGGACGACTACCGCGGCATTCCTGCGTCCGACCTGGCGCAGCTGCGCGCCGTCATGGATGCGGCGCAGGCAGCGGACATCAAGCTGGTGCTGGTGCCGCTGTCGCTGCCCGGCAACCGCTGGGTGCAGCACAACAGCGACAAGCCCGACGAGCGGCTGTGGCGAGAGCGCCGCTACTGGGACCAGTCCGCCGCGTTCTGGCGCGACCTCGCCGCGGCGGTGAAGGACCACCCGGCTTTGGCCGGCTACAACCTGCTCAATGAGCCCACGCCCGAGAAGGGCCAGGGGCTGGACGAGCAGGCTGCGCCTGAGGCCCGGCGCGGCTGGTATGCCAGGCACGCGGGCACGACGCGCGACCTGCCGGCCTTCTACGAACACGTCATCGCGGCGCTGCGCAGCGTCGATGCCGACACGCCGCTGATGCTGGACGGCGGCTGGTACGCCCATGCCGGCAGCTTCAGCTACTGGACGCCGCTGAAGGATGCCAAGGTCCTCTACGCCTTTCACATGTACGAGCCCTACGAGGCCACCAGCGCGCCGCAGATCAAGCGCAAGCCGCAGCTGCGCTATCCGGGCGTCCAGGTTCGCTGGGCCGGCGAAGCGCGCGCCTTCGACAAGGCGGCGCTGCAGCGCTTCCTGGCTCAGCCCTTCGCCTGGGCCCAGGCCCACGGCGTGCCCGCCAACCGCCTGGTGGCCGGCGAGCTCGGCTGCGTGCGCGTGTGGGAGGACTGCGGCGCCTATCTGGCCGATGTGCTGGACACACTGAACGGCCACGGTGCGCACTGGGCCTTCTACAGCTTCCGCGAGGATGTCTGGGAGGGCATGGACTACGAGATCCCGCCGGCCTTCCCGGCTGGCCAGGTCTATGACCTGCGCGAGCAGGGCAAGGGCCGGGTGGTGCCGCTGGACAGTCCGCTGATGGGTGTCATCAGGAGCCGGATGGGCCGCTAGGCATTTGGGCCTGACCCGATGCCAGGCAATGCTTCAGCGACGCGCTCAGCTCGCGGCGCACGATGCCGCGCAGGTCGTCGATCTTTCGCTCCAGCGTGAGCGCCTGCCAGGGATGCGTGCCGGGCGATCTGCCGTCGGCCAGGTAGGTCAGGCTGTCCGTCGTGCGGCGCTGGCATTGCACCTTCATCGACGGCAGCGCCACGATCACGGTGCGGAAATAGGCGTACAGGCCGAGATAACCCACGGCCTGGTCGCCCGTGTCGATGCGTCGCACGGGCGTCTCGTTGTCCACATAGAAGCCCATGCCCTCCAACCGGCCGTGGCCCAGCGTCAGTTCGGCCATCTTCATCTCCGCGGGCGCCGACAGGGGTTCCACCAGCACCAGCATGGTCACCTTGGCACGCTCCAAAGCCTGGGCCAGCACGGGCTCGACGATCAGCTTGTCGCCGTCGACGCGCCAGGGTTGCTTCTGCACATCGGGCCGCACCGGCAGCTCGACCGGCTTCACGCCGGGGATTGCGGCGCCCAGCGCCTGCGCGGCGGTCATGACAGCGTCGTGCTGGAAGACCTCGGGCCCCAAGCGCATCGACTGCTCCACGTTGCGCTTCAGGTGCGAGCCCACCGAGGCCTCCTGCTGCACGATGGCGATGCGGTCGCCGACGCCAATCAGGATGCCGGCGCGCAGTGGTGTTGGTTCGGAGTTGGCCTGAGCGGTGAGAGACAGCGTGGTCAGCGCAAGCAGGGGACGGAGCATGGTGTGGCGCCGGAGGAAACGTGGTTTTTGATTCCGTAGTGTCGCTGCGTTAGTTGGCGCCCGTGCCGCTACGGCTGACGTGAAAATTGCGTGCCCGCGACGCGCAGCCCCGCCGCCGACAGCCGCTGCGCGGTGGCCGCCTTCACACCCGGCACGCGCTTCATCATGTCGGCCCAGTCGGCGAACGGGCGACCATCCAGCAGGCGTTGCACCAGCGATGGCCCGAGACCGGGCAGTGACTCCAGCTCGGCCCGCGTGGCGGTGTTGACCTCCACCGCGGCCTGTGCGGCGGCCGGCAGCGCAGCGGCCCACAGCAGCAGGCCGCGCCGCTTCATCAGGCCTCGCCGGCCTGCGCCCGCACCATCGCGGCATAGGCGCCGTCGCGGGCCAGCAGTTCGGCATGCGTGCCGGTCTCCACCAGCTTGCCGGCACCCAGCACGTGGATGGCGTCGGCATCGCGGATGGTCGACAGGCGGTGCGCGATGACGATCAGCGTCTTGCGGCCGGACCAGGCGGTCAGCGCCTGCTGCACCGCGCGCTCGCTCTCGGTGTCGAGTGCCGACGTGGCCTCGTCGAAGATCCAGATCGGCGCATCCTTGTAGAGCGCGCGCGCGATGGCCAGGCGCTGGCGCTGGCCGCCGGACAGCTTGCTGCCGTTGGCGCCCACGTTGGTTTCCACGCCGTCGGGCAGGCCTTGCACGAAGTCCCACAGGTGGGCGGCGCGCAGCACCTGCTCCAGCTTGGCGTCGTCGCGCGGCTGCGCGTAGGCGATGTTGGCGGCGACCGAGTCGTCGAACAGCACGATGTCCTGCGACACGACGGCGAACTGGCGGCGCAGCGAGGCGCGCGTCAGCGTCTCGACGTCGGCGCCGTCCAGCAGCACGCGGCCGTTGTCGGGGCGGCCGAAGCCCAGCAGCAGATGGATGATGGAACTCTTGCCGGCGCCCGAGGCGCCCACCAGCGCGGTGGTCTTGCCGGCCGGGAAGGTGAGCGTCAGGCCGTCCAGCGCCGGTTGCGCCGCGCCGGGGTAGGTCAGGCGCACCTCCTGCATCGCCAGGTCGCCGTGGGCCGGGCGGGGCAGTTCCTGCGTCCCGGCGTCCACTTCCTTGGGTGCATCCATCAGCTCGAAGCAGCCCTTGGCGATGACGGTGGCGCGCGTCAGCGGCGCGGCCAGGTCGGACAGATGGCGCAACCGCGAGGTCAGCAGCAGCAGCGCCGCGACGAACTCGGCAAAGGCCTGCACGCCGGTGCCTTCGGCGCGGGCCTGCCAAAGCGCCACACAGATGATGAAGGACAGGCCCACGCTGGCCACCAGCTGAGACATCGGCTGCGCCAGCGCGGCGGCCGTGGCCGTCTTCAGGTTGTTGCGGCGCACCTCCTGCGACAGTGCGCCGAAGCGCTCGCGCTCGTGGGCTGCGGCGCCGAACTGCCGCACCACGCGCCAGGCGCGGGCGAGGTCGTCCACCTTGTTGACCAGCAGCAGCTGCGAGTCGTACGAACGCGTGGCCATCACCCGCATGCGCTGGTTGACCTTCTTCATGACCAGCGCCATCAGCGGCGTGACGATGAGGCTCAGCAGCGTCAGCTTCCAGTTCAGGAAGAACAGATAGCCCAGCATGGCCAGCGCCGGCAGGCCGTCGCGCAGCACGCTCATGCCCACGTCGCCCACCAGTTGCAGGATCTGCTGCGGGTCGTTGACCACCTTGCTGACGGCCGTGCCTGGCTGCATGCGCGTGTAGACCTGGGCATCCAGCCGCATCAGCGCATTGACCAGCGCCGCGCGAAAGTCCATCACGCTGCGCGTGACGGTCCAGTTGAACAGGTACTGTCCGGCGAAGCCGAACAGGCCGCGCATCAGGTACAGGCCGATCAGCGTGACCGGCACCATCCACAGCGGGAAGGCATCCTTGGCGAAGCCCTCGCCGAAGGCATAGCCGATCAGCTTGGGGATCATGGGCTCGGTCGCGGCCGCGCCGATGTAGGCCAGCACGGTGAGCAGCGCGCCCCAGCGGTGCGGGTAGACGAACTGGCCCAGGCGGCGGGTGACGGAGACGTTGGTGTCGGGAGACATGGGGCGCGATTGTCTCTCCTACACTGCGCGCCCTATGTCGACGCCGCAGCCATCCGCCGACCGCCCGAAAGTCGTCCATTTCGTGACCGGCGGCTTCTCCGGCGCGACGCAGGTGGCGGTGGACCTGTGCCTGTCCGCGCTGCACGGCGGGCCTTTCGAGCCGGTGCTGGTGCTGCGGCGCAAGCGCCAGACGCCGATGGCCCGGGTCGAGGCGCTGCGCGCCCAGGGGCTGGCGGTGCATCTCGTGTCGGGCTGGTGGTCGCATCTGCCCACCATTGCCGAGCTGGCCACGCTGCTGCGCGAGATCCGACCGCTGGCGTTGTTGGCCCATGGCTTCCCGGAGCATCTGATCGGCCGCCAGGCCGGGTTGCGAGCGGGTGTGCCCGTGCTGATGCAGGTGGAACACAACTCGCGCGAACGCTACACGCCGTGGAGTCGCTGGCTGAGCCGGCGACTGGCCGACAAGAGCGCGGCGCTGGTGGGCGTCAGCGAAGGTGTGCGGCAAAGCCTGCTGGCGCAAGGTCTGCCGGCGGACAAGACCGTCGCCATCCCCAACGGCATCGACCTGGCGCGCTTTGCCGACGCCGGCGTTGAACGCGAGGCGGGCCTGTTGATGTCGGCACGCTTCGCGCGGCAGAAGGATCACGCCACGCTGATCGACGCGATGGCCCTGCTGGCGGCGCAAGGGCAGAAGGCAATCCTGCAACTGGCGGGCACCGGGCCGCTGCTGGCCCGCATGCAGGCCAAGGCGGCGCGCTTGAAGCTGAGCGAGCAGGTGCGCTTCCTGGGCCACCACGGCGACATGCCGGGCCTGCTGCGCTCGCAGCGCATCTACGTGCTGGCCACGCACTTCGAAGGCATGCCGCTGGCATTGGTGGAGGCGATGGCGGCCGGCTGCGCCTGCATCGCGTCGGATGTCATCGGCGTGCGTGGCGTCATCGAGCATGAACACACAGGCCTGCTGGTGCCCGAGGGCGATTCACCCGCGCTGGCCGCAGCGATCGCGCGCCTGCTGGGTGACCCGGCGCTGGCCGCGCGGCTGGGCGCCGCGGCACGCGAGCGGGCGTTTGCCGAACACGGCGTGGCGCTGATGCGCCAGCGTTATGAGGACCTGATCAGCCGCTGCGCCACCACTGCAGGCCGCGCAGCCAGCGCCCGCGCCTGAAGTAGGCCGCCAGCAGCTCGCGCCGGTTCAGCGGGCTGCTGCGCTCGAAGCGCTGCGCGTCCGTCGCCAGGCCCGTCACTGCGTCGCCGCCCAATTGCCGCCGGCGGCGCTGGGCACGCAACAGCGTGCGGGCACAGAAATGCGCGATCTCGAACTTGGCGTCGTCGCTCAGCGCTGGCAGCTCGGCGGCCAGGCCGTCCAGCGACCAGGTCCAGTCGTCCAGCCGCTTCGCGTCGAGCTGGCTCAGCAGGCTACCGCCGCGCTGGCGGTAGGCGATCCAGACCTCGGCGATGTGCACATGCCGCGGCGTGTGCAGCGCCAGGCGTGGGTAGACGGCCATGTCCTCGAACACGCGGCCTTCGGGGAAGCGCAGCCCGGCGGGCCAGCAGGCGCGGCGAACGATCTTGCTCCAGGGGTGGAACTGGCCATGCACGAACAAGCCGCGCAGGCGCTGGCTCACGTCGTCCATGACGACACCGGCCGGGCCGTCGAAGCTGGCGATGTGGCGGTGGCGGGGCTTGATCGACGCGGTCGACGCGCCGTCGCCGCCGTTGTCATCGAATATGCGGAAGTCGCAGGTCAGCAGGTCGGGGCGGTGTTGCGCGATCAGCGCCTTCAGCCGTGGGATGACGCCGGGCTCGACCAGGTCGTCGGGATCGATGAACCAGAGATGGTCGCCACGTGCCTCGTCCAGCAGCCGGTTGCGAGCCGCGCTGACGCCGCGGTTCTCGGGCTGGCGGATCACGCGGGCTTGCGGCAGCAGCCGCTGCACCAGGGCAGCCGAGCCATCCTGCGATGCATCGTCCACGAACAGCAGCTCGACGCCGTCGTCCAGCTGTGGCTTCAGTGACTCTATGCAAGCGCCCAGCCACGGCTCCACCCGATACATCGGGAACAGCAGGCTGAGCCAGGGCGTGTCGCTCAAAGCGTGCGATCAAGCAGGTGGCGCAGCGCGCTGAACGGCGACACGAGGCCGCGCCGCCAGTTGCGCTCGGTGACTTCGCGGTCGCCGCCGCGCAGCTTCAGCACGGCGGGCAGCACGCGGGGGCAGGGCACCAGCGCAAGCCGCGCGTACAGGTGGCGCTTGCGCCAGCCCACGCCGGCATGCCAGGCGAAGGGGCCGTCCTCGGCACGCAGCAGCACCAGTCTGGCGAGTTGAGGCTCGCGGTCTAGCAGTTCGCTGGCGGCCACATGCATCAGCAGATAGCGCTGGAAATCTTCGGTCAAGGCCTGCACCACACGCTCGTGGCGGCCCTCATCGCGCAGACGTTGCAGCAGGCTTTCGGCGCCCTCGTCCAGCGCGCGGTCGAAGGCGGCGGCGAGGGCGGTGACGAAGCGGCCGCCGGCCACGGAGGCCATCAGCCAGTTCTCGACGATGGGGAGCTTGGGGCGGTTGGTGTAGCGGTCGATGTAGAAGCCGACATAGTCTGCGGCGCGGGCCTGGCGCGTTGCATGCAGCCAGCCGAGGTCGCGGCTCAGCAGCATGGAGGCGTCCATCCACACGCCGCCATGGCGCGCCAGCAATTGCACGCGCAGCCAGTCGGACTGGCGGTAGGCGGGCAGCGTGTCGAAGTCGGCGCGCAGCGTCGGCAGCCAGTCGCCAACCGTGCTGCGGTCCAGCACGCGCACCTGGTGGTCGGGCGCGAAGCGGCGCCAGTTGTCCAGGCAGGCCTGGATGAAGCGCGGCGCGGGCGCCTGCTGCCAGTAGGTCCAGATGATCTTGGGGATATCGTCGGCGCAGGCGGGCGCGCTCTCGCCGACGATGACGGCGCGGGTCTGCGTCGGTACCCTGGCGCGCAGCACGACGGCGAGCTCGCGCAGGAACAGGCCGGCGAGGAGGGCCATCACGCCCAGAACGACGATGTTCATTCGCGCCAGTGGTCAGCAATCCAGCGCGCGGGTCGCGCGTGCCGCCAGTTGCCGTTGCTGCGGCCGGCCAGCGCGTCGGGCGGGTTCATGACGCCGTGGAAGATCAGGATGCGGGCGCCATCCGGGATGAACGGGTCGCGCCAATAGCTGCTGGGCCAGGCCGGGATGCAGTGGTACTTGTAGCTGGCGCACCAGGCGTCGTCCCAGTACTTCAACTTGCCCTGGCGATGCAGCACGGCCGACAGGAAGGCCTGTTCGTTGCGGAACTCGGCCTTGGCCTTGGCCTGGTCGGCGACGAACTCGGTCAGCACGTCCTGGTGGGCGCCGAGCTCCCAGCGGTAGACCGACGAATTGCCGGTGATGCGCCAGGGGCGCTTCCAGTCATGGATGACGAGGAACTCGCCAGGCACCTCGAAGAACGGCGTGATATTGCCGACGATGACGACGTCCAGATCCAGGAACAGCGCGGTGCCGCTGAGGCCGTACTCGTTGACGAGCACCGGGCTGAAGGTGGTCAGCTTCTTCCAGCCACGCTCGGGTTCGCCGTTGGGCAGCGTCAGCTCGGGGATGGGGAAGCATTTCACTTCGCCGCGAATGCCTTCGGTGCGGTCGGTCAGGCAGACGAACTGGAACTCGCCCTTCAGGTGCCGGCGCACCATCGCATACAGGCGGTTGACGTACTCGGGGCCGTACTTGGTGCCCCATTTCATGCAGACGATCGTTCTCATATCGCGCGCCCGGCCGCCCGAAGAGCGATATGCGCCCTCTCGGGGGGCAGCGCCCAACGGGCGCGTGGGGGTTTCATCATCACAGCTCTTCCACGTGACGTGGCGGGTAGGTGTCCCAGTTCAGACAACCCGGGCATTGCCAGAAGTAGTGGGCGGCTTCAAAGCCGCAGGCCGCGCAGCGGTAGCGCTGCAGCGGCTTGGTGGCCGTTTCCAGTGCCTTGACCATGGGGGCGGCCTCGTCAGCGGGCAGCGCGCCGGCGTTGAGCTTCAGAAGGTCGGTCGCGGCGGACAGCACGGGCTGCTCGCGCAGGTGGGCGGTCAGGCGTTCGCGCTGCGGCTCGGGCTGCAGCGTGGCCAATGCGCGCAGCAGATGCATGCTGGGGGCACGCTGGTACTGCTCGGTCAGCAGCGCGATGGCGCGTTCGGGCTGGCCCAGCGCCTTGGCGGCGGCGGCGCAGTCGGCCGCCACCAGGTTGAAGGCGGGCGGGTTGGCCGACAGCAGCTTGGTAAACGCGGCCAGCGCGGCCTCCGGCTGGCCTGCCTTGAGCAGCAACTGGCCCTGCAGCACATAGGCGCGCGCGGCCTCGGGCGCGCGGCGCTGCGCCTGCTCCAGCAATGCGGGGGCCAGGTCGGCATGGCCTTGGGACTGTGCCACCAGCGCCTGCTCGCACAGGTAATGCGCGATGCGGCCGGAGAACGAGCCGGTGCCGGCGGCCTCCAGTTCGGCGGCCACGTCGGCGGCCTTGGCCCAGTCGCGCGAACGCTCGTACAGCGACAGCAGCGCCAGGCGCGCCTCGCGCTCGAACGCGGTGCCGCGCAGCTCCGCATAGGCGGCCTCGGCGCGGTCGAACAGGCCGGCCTTGAAGAAGTCCTGCGCCAGTTCGTGCTGGGCGCGGTCGCGGTCGGCCTTGGTGATGTCGCCGCGGCGGATCAGGTGCTCGTGCACGCGCACGGCGCGCTCGGTCTCGCCACGACGACGGAACAGGCTGCCCAGCGCGAAGTGCAGCTCGGACGTGTCGGGGTCGTTCTGGACCGCCTCGATGAAGGCGTCGATGGCCTTGTCCTGCTGCTCGTTCAGCAGCAGGTTCAGTCCCTTGAAATAGGCCTTGGGCGATTCACGCTGTTCGAGCTTCCACTGCCTCGAGTCGAGCTTGGACGCGAGCCAGCCGAGAACGAAGACGACGGGCAGGACGAACAGCAGCCAGCGCGGATCAAACTCCATCTTGGTGGGCGGCGTAGGGAGCGGTGGGCGCGTCGGACGCGGGCGTGGGCACAGCAGGCGTGGGCTCGGTGCGCTGCGCGGCACGGCGGTGGCGCCACCAGGCGGGCACCATGGCCAGCACGCCGAACGCGGCGCCGAGGCCAAAGGCCAGCAGCACGATGATGACCTGCGGCGCACGCCATTCGTGGCCGAAGAACCAGCGCACGACGGCTTCGTGGCTGTTGTTCAGCGCGAACGCGAACAGCGTGAAGAAGAGCAGGGCCCGCAGGAGCCAGACGAGGGTGCGCATACCAAGGATTTTGGCTCAGGCGCCGTTCGGTTTTCCGGGCCGAGCGCTGGGCCGCTCCCGAGCCGGCCCGCCATGGCGATGTGCTTGGCGGTCAATCCGGCAAGCATCGCCGTCTCCTCGGGAGACCGGCCAAGGTACTCCTTGGACGAGAGGCTTCATTCCACCGGGAGGTGTTCGTCGACGGCTTCGCGCAGGGCCTTGCCGGGCTTGAAGTGAGGTGCCAGCTTCTCCGGGATCATGACCTGCTCGCCGCTGCGCGGATTGCGGCCCACGCGGGGCGGGCGGCGGCTGATGGAGAAGCTGCCAAAGCCGCGGATCTCGATGCGGTGGCCGCGCGCCAGCGCGTCGCTCATCGCGTCGAGGATGGTCTTGACCGCGAACTCGGTGTCGCGCTGGGTCAGTTGGCCGAAGCGTTCGGCAAGGACTGCGACGAGGTCGGAACGGGTCATGACGGGATTTCGACTTTATGAATTGAAACAGGCCCGCTGGCGAGGCCGGCGAGCCTGTGGGGGAGCATACCCGGCCCGCATGCAGGCCGGGCGATCAACCGAGGGCTTAGTTGCCCTGGTTGTCCAGCTTGGCGCGCAGCAGGGCGCCCAGGCTGGTCGTGCCGGCGTTTTCACGCTCGTTGGTCTGGCTCAGACGCTGCATGGCTTCCTGCTGGTCGGCGTTGTCCTTGGCCTTGATCGACAGCTGGATGTTGCGGGTCTTGCGATCCACGTTGACGATCACGGCGGTGACTTCGTCGCCTTCCTTCAGCACGTTGCGGGCGTCTTCCACGCGATCGCGGGAGATTTCCGAAGCGCGCAGGTAAGCCATCACGCCGTCAGCCAGTTCGACTTCAGCACCGCGCGGGTCCACGGTTTTGACCTTGCCGGTCACCGAGGCGCCACGGTCGTTGATCGTGGTGTAGGCGGTGAACGGGTCGCTGTCCAGCTGCTTGATGCCCAGCGAGATGCGCTCGCGCTCGACGTCCACGGCCAGCACGACGGCTTCGACTTCCTGGCCCTTCTTGAAGTTGCGCACGGCGGTTTCGCCGGCTTCGTCCCAAGACAGGTCGGACAGGTGCACCAGACCGTCGATGCCCTGGGCCAGGCCCACGAACACGCCGAAGTCGGTGATGGACTTGACCGGACCCTTGACCTTGTCGCCGCGCTTGACGTTCTCGGCGAACTCTTCCCACGGGTTGGCCTTGCACTGCTTCATGCCCAGGCTGATGCGGCGCTTGTCTTCGTCGATTTCCAGGACCATGACTTCGACTTCGTCGCCCAGCGAGACCAGCTTGCTGGGGGCGATGTTCTTGTTGGTCCAGTCCATTTCGGAGACGTGCACCAGGCCTTCGATGCCCGGCTCGATCTCGACGAACGCGCCGTAGTCGGCGATGTTCGTGACCTTGCCGAACAGGCGCGTGCCGGTCGGGTAGCGGCGAGCAACGCCGAACCACGGGTCGTCGCCCAGCTGCTTGATGCCCAGCGAGACGCGGTTCTTCTCCGCGTCGAACTTCAGGACCTTGGCCGTCAGTTCCTGACCAACCGTCACCACTTCGCTCGGGTGACGGACACGGCGCCAGGCCATGTCGGTGATGTGCAGCAGGCCGTCGATGCCGCCCAGGTCGACGAACGCACCGTATTCGGTGATGTTCTTGACCACGCCGTTGACGATGGCGCCTTCGGACAGCGTTTCCAGCAGCTTGGCGCGCTCTTCACCCATGGAGGCTTCGACCACGGCACGACGCGACAGCACAACGTTGTTGCGCTTGCGGTCGAGCTTGATGACCTTGAATTCCATGGTCTTGCCCTCGAACGGGCTCATGTCCTTCACCGGGCGGGTGTCCAGCAGCGAACCGGGCAGGAAGGCGCGGATGCCGTTGACCAGGACGGTCAGGCCGCCCTTGACCTTGCCGGAGACGGTGCCGGTCACGAAGTCGCCGGACTCCAGAGCCGTTTCCAGGCTCAGCCACGAGGCCAGGCGCTTGGCCTTGTCGCGCGACAGGATGGTGTCGCCGTAGCCGTTTTCGATGGCGTCGATGGCGACGGAGACGAAGTCGCCGACCTGGACTTCCAGTTCGCCCTGGTCGTTCTTGAACTCTTCGATGGGCACGTAGGCTTCGGACTTGAGGCCTGCGTTGACGACGACGAAGTTGTGTTCGACACGAACGACTTCAGCCGAGATCACTTCGCCAGCGCGCATGTCGGAGCGCTGCAGCGACTCCTCGAACATTGCGGCAAAGGATTCCATGCCGGAAGCGGCGGTTTGGGTTTGGGACATGTTGATTGATCCTGATGCGGCGGGGAGCCCCGACGCGGCGTGCAGACAAGCTGCGGGTTAAGTTGTTGACATCGCGGCCCTCAGTGAACTGGCGTTCGGAGGGAAGGGCCGCGGGCCGTGGCTTCTCAAGCCTGGACTCTTTTGGGCGCCTTGTGGGTAACGAGGCGCTTCAGAAGGGCCGGCGCTGCTGCCACCAACCGAGCACTTGATCCACCGAGGCTTCGATGGTCAGCGCCGAGTTGTCGAGCAACTGCGCGTCCTGCGCGGGAGTCAGGGGCGAGGCCGAGCGGTTCTTGTCCCGTTCGTCCCGCGCCTCCAAATCTTCGCGCAAGCTATTGATATTAGCCGAAATTCCCTTGGAAATCAATTGCTTATGACGGCGCTCGGCGCGCGTGGCAGCGCTGGCGGTCAGAAACACCTTGAGGGTGGCGTCCGGGAAGATGGCCGTGCCCATGTCGCGGCCGTCGGCGACCAGGCCGGGCAGGCGGCGGAAGTCCAGCTGCAGCTGGTTCAGCGCCTGACGCACCTGGGCGTGGGCCGCGACCTGCGAGGCCAGCAAGCCGGTGGCTTCGGCGCGCAGCCGGGCGCTGACGTCCTCGTCACCGAGGAAGACGTGGCCATCACGGAAGCTGAGCTTCAGCGTCGGCACGATGGCGGCCACGGCGTCGCCGTTGTCCAGGTCCAGGCCGGCACGGCGGGCGGCCAGTCCGGTCACGCGGTACAGCGCGCCGGAGTCCAGCACCTCGAAGCCCAGCGCCTTGCCGACTTCGTCGGCCAGCGTGCCCTTGCCGGAGGCGGTCGGGCCGTCGATGGTGATGACGGGGATGTCGGCGGCGTTGGCCGTGACGACGCCGAACAGCGTCTCGAAGTAGTCCGGGAAGGTCTTGGCGACGCAGTGCGGCTCCAGGATGCGTACCGGCACGGTGTTCTCCGTCACCAGGCCATTGAAGGCGGCCAGCGAGAAGCACATCGCGACGCGGTGGTCGTCGTAAGTGTGGATGGACGCAGCCTTCCAGTCCTTCAGCGGCTCGACGCGGATCCAGTCCGGGCCTTCATCGACCGTCGCGCCCAGCTTGCGCAGCTCGGTCGCCATGGCGGCGATGCGGTCGGTCTCCTTGACGCGCCAGCTGGCGATGTTGGTCAGCGTCGTCGGACCGTCGGCGTACAGCGCCATGACGGTGAGCGTCATCGCTGCGTCGGGGATGTGGTTGCAGTCCAGCGTGATGCCCTTGAGCGGCCAGGCACCACGGCGGACTTCCAGCCAGTTGGGGCCTGTCTTGACTTCGGCCCCCATCGCGGCGGCCGCCTCGATGAAGCGCACGTCGCCTTGCAGCGACTCGCTGCCGACGCCCTCGATGCGGATGGGCGTGCCGGTGGCCGCGATGGCGCCCAGGCCGACGAAGTAGGACGCGGACGAGGCGTCGCCCTCGACAAAGACTTCGCCTGGCGACACGTAGCGGCTGCCGGCCGGGATGATGAAGGCTTCCCAGCCCTCGCGTTTCACGGCGATGCCAAAGCGTGCCAGCAGCGCCAGCGTGATCTCGATATAGGGCTTGGAGATCAGCTCGCCGATGACCTCGATGCGGATGTCGCGCTCGGCCACCAACGGCAGCGCCAGCAGCAGCGCCGTCAGGAACTGGCTGGACACGTCGCCGCGCACCTTGACCGGTGCGTCCAGCGCCAGCGCCGACGGACCGCGCAGCCGCAGCGGCGGGTAGCCGGCATTGCCCAGGTCATCGATGGCGCAACCCAGGCCGCGCAGCGCGTCGACCAAGTCTCCGATGGGGCGCTCGTGCATGCGCGGCACGCCCGAGACCTCGAAGCTGCCGCCCTGTGTGGCGGCCAGCACGGCCAGCGCGGCTGTCAGCGGCCGCATGGCGGTGCCCGCGTTGCCGAGGAACAGTTGGGCTTCCTTGGCGCGCAGCTTGCCGCCCAGACCGTCGATGACAACCGCGTCGCCCTCGCGCCAGACGCCGCAACCCAGCGTGCGCAGTGCATCCAGCATGACGGCGGTATCGTCCGACGCCAGCAGATCGCGCACAAAGGTCTTGCCTTCGCTCAGCGCCGCCAGCAGCAGCACGCGGTTGGAGATGCTCTTGGAGCCGGGCAGGCGGACGGTGCCCGTGGCGCCGCGCAGCGGCGGCAGGTCGAGGAAGGGAATCTTGAACATCACTTGCCTGGCGGGCGGCCGGGAGGGACTGCAGGGGAGGGAGGGTTCCAGGCGGCGCGGCCCTCGGCGATGGGCCTCAGCGCGGCTTCCAGCGCCGGTGCATCGCCGGCCTCGATCAGCGCTTCGAGCTGGTCCAGCGTGGTGCGGAAGCGCTTGGACTGGGCCAGCACCTCGTGCTTGTTGGCCAGCAGGATGTCGCGCCAGACCGCAGGCTCGCCGGCGGCGATGCGCGTGAAATCGCGAAAGCCCGGGCCTGCCAGGCTCAGGTAGTCTCGCGCAGCGGGCTGCTCGGCAATCGCTTGGAAGTAGGCGAAGGCCAGCAGATGAGGCAGATGGCTGACGGCGGCGAACGCGGCGTCGTGGTTGTGCGGCCGCATCTTCAGCACGGTGGTGCCCAGCGCCGACCAGACGTCGGTGGCGAGCTGCACCAGCTGCGGGTTCGTGAACGGCTGCGGTGTCAGGATGACTTGGCGGCCTTCGTAAAGCGTGGCTTCGGCATGCTGCACCCCGCCCGACTCCTTGCCGGCGATGGGGTGGCAGGGCACGAAGCTGGCGGCGCGCTCGCCCAGCGCACGACGCGCGGCCTCGATGACGTCGCACTTGGTCGAGCCGACGTCCATGAACAGCACGCCGGGATTCACCAGATGGCGGATTGCCTTCAGCGTGGCCTCGGTGGCGGACACGGGCACGGCGATCAGCACGATGTCCGAGCCCGACACGGCCAGCAGTGCCGACTCGGCAGCGACGTCGATGACGCCCAGCTTCTTGGCCTGCTTGGTGGTGGACGGCGATTTGCTGTAGCCCACGACCCGCCGGACCAGGCCAGCCTTCTTCATGGCCAGCGCGAAGCTGCCGCCCATCAGGCCGCATCCGATCACGCCGAGCTGTTGGAACATGGTGTCAGGCCTTGAGAGGGTAGGCGCCCAGCATCTTGAAGAACGCGCAATTCACGCGCAGCTCGTCCAGTGCCGCTGCGACATTCGGCTGGCTGGGATGGCCGTCGAGGTCGATGTAGAAGTAGTACTCCCACTGGCCGTTGCGGGCCGGGCGCGACTCCAGGCGCGTCATGGACACGCCGTGCTTCTTCAGCGGCACCAGCAGGTCGTGCATGGCGCCGGGGCGGTTGGGCACGGACACGACCAGGCTGGTGCAGTCGCGACCGGTGGCCGGCGGCGTGGCCATGGTCTGCGGCAGGCAGATGACGGCAAAGCGCGTGCGGTTGTAGGCCTCGTCCTGGACGGCATGGGCCACGATGTGCAGGCCGAAGACCTGCGACGCGCGCTCGGCGCCCAGTGCGGCCCAGGCCGGATTGGTGGCGGCCAGGCGAGCGCCCTCGGCATTGCTGGACACCGCGCGGCGCTCGACATCGGGCAGGTGCTTGTTCAGCCAGTTCTGGCACTGGGCCAGCGCCTGCGGATGCGCGAGAACCGCCTCGATGCCATGCATGGACGGTTCCTTGCGC
This sequence comes from Roseateles asaccharophilus, assembly GCF_031458115.1. Lineage (GTDB taxonomy): Bacteria > Pseudomonadota > Gammaproteobacteria > Burkholderiales > Burkholderiaceae_C > Pelomonas > Pelomonas asaccharophilus_A. The sequence goes on from NZ_JAVDXV010000002.1 coordinate 720,558, forward strand.
ATCAGGTTGTGGCGGATCAACAAGGACACTTCGCCCACCACATGGCAGGGCGTGTGCAGGAACAGGTCCAGCGAGCGGGTGACGACACCCTCGGTCATGTTCTCCACGCCCACGACGCCGAACTGCGCGCTGCCGCTGGCGGTGGCGTGGAAGACATCGTCGAAGCTGCCGCAGTAGCTGATGTCGGCGGCGCCGCCAAAATACTCGATGGCGGCCTGCTCGCAGAAGGTGCCCACCGGGCCCAGCACGGCCACGCGCTGCGGCGACTCCAGCGCCAGGCAGGCGGACATGATCTCGCGCCAGATGGCCGACACGTGTTCGGCCTTCAGCGGGCCGGGGTTGGCGGCGCGGATCTTCTCGATGACCTGCGCGACGCGGTCCGGGCGAAAGAAGGGCGTGCCTTCGGCGCGCTTGATCTCGCCGACCTGCTCGGCGACGCGGGCGCGTTCGTTCAGCAGTTGCAGCAGCTGCTTGTCCAGGCCGTCGATCTGGTCGCGCAGCGCCAGCAGGGCCTGGGAGGCGACGGGTTCAACCATGGCGAGCCTCGAAATCCTTCATGAACGACACCAGCGCCTGCACGCCCTCCAGCGACATCGCGTTGTAGATGGACGCGCGCATGCCGCCCACCGACTTATGGCCTTTGAGCTGAAGCAGGCCCGTCGCCTTGGACTCGGCCAGGAAGGCGTCGTTCAGCGATTCGTCCTTCAGGAAGAACGGCACGTTCATGCGCGAGCGGCAGCTGGGCGCCACGCGGTTTTCGTAGAAGCCGGAGCCGTCCAGCATGCCGTAGAGCAGGGCGGCCTTGTCGATGTTGCGCTGCTCGATGGCGGCCAGGCCGCGCTTGCCGGCGTAGTCGAAGCCCTTGAGCCACTGGAACACCAGGCCGGCCACGTAGATGCCGAACGTGGGCGGCGTGTTGTACATGGACTGGTTGTTGGCCACGGTCTCATAGTTGAAGGCCGTAGGGCAGATGTCCAGCGCATGGCCCAGAAGGTCCTCGCGCACGAACACGAGCGTCACGCCGGCCGGGCCGACGTTTTTCTGCGCGCCGCCGAAGGCCAGACCCACACGGCTCCAGTCGATCGGCCGCGACAGCAGGTGCGACGAGCAGTCGATCACCAGCGGCACGCCGTTCGTCAGCTGCGGCAGGTCGTGGAACTCGACGCCGTCGATGGTCTCGTTGGTGCAGACGTGCACATAAGCCGCGTCGTCGCGCAACTGCCAGTCACGCGGAATTTCGCGGCCGGTGCCTTCGGCAGCGACCTGCACATCGGCATAGCGGCGCGCCTCGGACGCGCTCTTGCGCGACCATGAGCCCGTGACGACGACATCGACCTTGCCGCCGCGGCTGAGATTCAGCGGCACGATGGCGTTCTCGCCCAGTCCGCCACCCTGCATGAACAGGATGCGGAAGTTGGCCGGCACGGCCAGCAGTTCGCGCAGGTCGGCCTCGGCCGCGGCGAGGATGCTGCCGAACTCCTTCCCGCGGTGGCTCATCTCCATGACGCTCATGCCGCTGCCGCCCCAGTCCAGCATCTCGGCAGCCACCTGGCGCAGGACGGGCTCAGGCAGGACGGCCGGGCCGGCGGAGAAATTGAACGGGCGGGATGAGGTCATCAAAGAGGATTACTTCTTGGGCGCGGGGGCGGCAGGCTTGGATGCAGGAGCCGTCTGCGGCTGGATGCCCAGCTGTTTGGCCAGCGTGCCCTGCAGGGTCTTCAGGCGGCCTTCGAGCGTCGGACCGGCTTCGGTCATGACCTTCTGCGCCACGGCCTTCTGCAGCTCGACGTTGGCGGCTCCGAACTTCTGGCTGACCGGGGATTCTGCCCAGGCCAGGATCTGCTTCAGTTCGTCCTCGTTGAAGCGTTCGTCCAGCAGCGCCGAAGCCGTGGAGGGCGCGGCCTTGGCGGCCTTGTCCTTCACGAAGGCGACGTTTTCCTCGACGAACTTCTTCAGCTCGGCGTCCATGGCCTTGGCCGTTGCTTCGCGCTTTTCGGCGGGCACCTGCTGCAAAGCGGCGCGGCCTGCCTGCATCAGCTGCGGCAGCGGTCCTTGAACCAAGTTGTTGGCCAGGCCTTCGGCCAGGCCCTGGGTCTGCAGTGCAACGATCTTGTCGATGAGTGCCTTTTTGGCCGGCGATGGTTGGGCCAGCACGGAACCGGTGGCCAGGGCGAGGGCGAGGGCCAGGCCCAGCTTGCGAGAGGTCATGTCAGTCATTCCTTGGGGGATTCCGGAGCTTCAGAGGAGTCGTCGGTCGTACCGGCATCGCCGCCTTCAGCGGTGCCCTCTGCTTCGTTCGCGTCGTTCTCGACGATGCGCTGCAGGCCCGACAGCTTGGCGCCGTCATCCAGCGCGATCAGCGTCACGCCCTGCGTGGCGCGGCCCAGTTCGCGGATCTCGGCGACACGGGTGCGCACCAGCACGCCCTTGTCGGTGATCAGCATGATCTCGTCCTCCGGGCGCACCAGCGTCGCGGCGACGACGCGGCCGTTGCGCTCGCTCTGCTGGATGGCGATCATGCCCTTGGTGCCGCGGCCGTGGCGGGTGTACTCGACGATGCTGGTGCGCTTGCCGTAGCCGTTCTCGGTGGCGGTCAGCACGCTCTGCGTTTCGTCTTCGGCCACCAGCATGGCGATCAGGCGCTGGTCGGGTTCCAGCATCATGCCGCGCACGCCGCGGGCGGTGCGGCCCATGGGGCGCACGTCGTCCTCGTCGAAGCGCACGGCCTTGCCGCCGTCGCTGAACAGCATCACGTCGTGGTGGCCGTCGGTCAGCGCGGCGCCGATCAGGTGGTCGCCCTCGTCGAGGTCGACGGCGATGATGCCGGCCTTGCGTGGGTTGCTGAAGTCCTTCAGCGAGGTCTTCTTGACCGTGCCCATGGCGGTGGCCATGAAGATGAAGTGATCTTCAGGGAAGCTGCGGAACTCGCCCGTCAGCGGCAGCACGACGGTGATCTTCTCGCCCTGCTGCAGCGGGAACATGTTGACGATGGGCTTGCCGCGCGAGTTGCGCGAGCCTTGCGGAACTTCCCACACCTTCAGCCAGTAGACGCGGCCGCGGTCGGAGAAGCACAGGATCCAGTCGTGCGTGTTGGCGATGAAGAGCTGGTCGATCCAGTCGTCGTCCTTCGTCGCCGTGGCCTGCTTGCCGCGGCCGCCACGACGCTGCGAGCGGTATTCGCTGAGCGCCTGGCTCTTGATGTAGCCGGTGTGGGAGAGCGTCACGACCATGTCGGTCGGCGTGATCAGGTCTTCGGTGCCCAGTTCCTGCGCGTTGTGCTCGATGACGGAGCGGCGCGCGCCCAGCTTGGTCTGGCCGAACTCGGTCTTCAGCTGCGTCAGCTCGTCGCCGATGATGGTCGTCACACGCGACGGCGTGGCCAGGATGTCCAGCAGATCGGCGATCTCGGCCATCACGTCCTTGTACTCGCCGACGATCTTGTCCTGCTCCAGGCCGGTCAGGCGTTGCAGGCGCATCTGCAGGATTTCGCCGGCCTGCGCTTCGGACAGGCGGTACAGGCCGTCGGCCTGCATGCCGTACTCGGCCTCCAGGCCTTCCGGGCGGTAGGCGGCACTGCCGCCCTCGGCGCGCGACAGCATCTCGCGAACCAGCGACGAGTCCCAGCTCTTGGCCATCAGCGCCGCCTTGGCGACCGGCGGCGTCGGCGAGGTCTTGATGGTCTCGATGAACTCGTCGATGTTGGCCAGCGCGACGGCCAGGCCTTCCAGCACGTGGCCGCGCTCGCGCGCCTTGCGCAGTTCGTAGATCGTGCGGCGCGTCACCACCTCGCGGCGGTGCTCCAGGAACACGATGACCATGTCGCGCAGATTGCACAGTTTGGGCTGGCCGTCCACGAGGGCGACCATGTTCATGCCGAAACTGTCCTGCAGCTGGGTCTGCTTGTAGAGGTTGTTCAGCACCACCTCGGGGACTTCGCCGCGCTTGAGTTCGATGACGACGCGCATGCCCGACTTGTCGGACTCGTCCTGGATATGGCTGATGCCCTCGATCTTCTTTTCATGCACCAACTCGGCGATGCGCTCGAGCAGGCTTTTCTTGTTGACCTGGTAGGGGATCTCGTCAACGATGATCGCCTGGCGGTTGCCCTTGTCGATGTCCTCGAAGTGCACCTTGGCGCGCATGACCACGCGGCCGCGGCCCGTGCGGTAGCCGTCGCGCACGCCGGCCAGGCCGTAGATGATGCCGGCGGTGGGGAAGTCGGGCGCCGGGATGATCTCCATCAGCTCGTCGACCGTGACATCCGGGTTCTTCAGCGCCAGCATGCAGGCGTCGACAACCTCGTTGAGGTTGTGCGGCGGGATATTCGTGGCCATACCCACGGCAATACCCGCCGAACCATTCACCAGCAGATTCGGCAAACGCGTCGGCAGAACCAAAGGCTCTTTATGGCTGCCGTCGTAGTTCGGCCCGAAATCGACAGTTTCCTTGTCGATGTCGGCCAGCATTTCGTGGGCGATTTTGTCGAGGCGGATTTCGGTGTATCGCATCGCCGCGGCGTTATCGCCGTCGATGGAGCCGAAGTTGCCCTGGCCGTCAATCAGCATGTGACGCAGACTGAACGGCTGCGCCATGCGGACGATGGTGTCGTAAATCGCCGAGTCGCCGTGCGGGTGGTATTTACCCATGGTCTCACCCACCGCCTGTGCCGACTTGCGGTACTTGGCGTTGTAGGTGTTGCCCATCTCGTTCATCGCGTACAGCACGCGGCGATGCACCGGCTTCAGGCCGTCTCGGGCGTCGGGCAGCGCGCGGCCGACGATCACGCTCATCGCGTAGTCGAGGTAGGAGCGGCGCATCTCCTCCTCAAGGCTGATCGGCAGGGTTTCCTTGGCGAACTGAGTCATGCAGCAGACTTGCGCACATGCCTACATGGGCACGGCGTCCTTGGAGGTAGGTGAAAGGCGCGAATTCTAAGGGCCGCACCTCCATGTAGCAGCAGCGCAACATCGTCACCGTGCCCATGAACGTAGGCCGCCACAATGCATAGGTCTCGGTGCCCACATGGCACAATCGTCGAGTCCCTAGGAGAAACCCTAAAGTCTCTCCTGAGGTTAGAGGTTCGAGTACTGACTCTCGCAGGGCAACTGCGGCATTCCTTGAGAGGAGAATCATGAAGAAACTGAATCGCGTGGCGTCGCTGTTTGCGATGGCTGCGGTCGCCGCTGCGGCATCGTCGGCGTCGGCGCAAACCATCGACAACTGGCGCGCAACCGACGGCACCGTCTGGAAGAACGGCACCAACGAATACTGCTGGCGCAACAACTTCTGGACGCCGGCCACGGCCGCCAAGGGTTGCGACGGCGAAATCAAGCCCGCGCCCAAGGTTGAGCCGCCGGCCCCGGTTGCGCCCCCGCCGCCGTCGCCCCCGCCGGCTCCTCCCAAGGTGACGCCGCCGCCGCCGGCCCCGGTCAGCGAGAAGGTCACCTTCGCCGCCGACGCCTTCTTCGACTTCGACAAGTCGACGCTGAAGCCCGAAGCCACCGCCAAGCTGGATGACCTGGTCAGCAAGACCAAGGGCATCAACCTGGAAGTCATCATCGCCGTGGGCCACACCGACTCGGTGGGCAGCGATGAGTACAACCAGAAGCTGTCGATCCGCCGCTCGGAAGCCGTCAAGGCCTATCTGGTGAGCAAGGGCGTTGAGCCGAACCGCGTCTACACCGAAGGCAAGGGCGAGAAGCAACCCGTCGCCGACAACAAGACCGCCGAAGGCCGCGCGAAGAACCGCCGCACCGAGATCGAAGTCGTCGGTACGCGCAACAAGTAAGCTCTGCGCCTTCGGGCGCTTTGCGCAAAGCCCCGCACGGCCCGTCCGTCGGGGCTTTTTCTTTTTCTGCTTCTGCTGTCATGACGATCAACGCCGATCCTCAAGAACTCGCCAAGTTCGGCGAACTGGCCCACCGCTGGTGGGATCCCGAGAGCGACTTCAAGCCGCTGCATCAGATCAACCCGCTGCGCCTGGGCTGGATACAGCAGCTGTGCCCACTGGCAGGCAAGCGCGTCGTCGACGTGGGCTGCGGCGGCGGCATCCTGAGCGACTCCATGGCGCGGGCCGGCGCGCAGGTGCTGGGCATCGACCTGTCGACCAGGCCGCTGCGCGTGGCCGAACTGCACGCGATGGAAGCCGGCACCGAGGGCGTCGAGTACCGCGAGATCGCCGTCGAGGCGCTGGCGGCGGAGCAGCCCGGCAGCTTTGATGCGGTGACCTGCATGGAGATGCTGGAGCATGTGCCCGATCCGGCCTCCGTCGTGCGGGCCTGCGCGACGCTGGTCAAGCCGGGCGGCTGGGTGTTCCTGTCGACGCTGAACCGCAATGCCAAGTCCTTCCTGCTGGCCATCGTCGGGGCGGAGTACGTGCTAAACATGCTGCCCAAGGGCACGCATGAGTACGCGCGCTTCCTGAAGCCGTCCGAACTGGCGCAGTTCTGCCGTGACTCCGGGCTGGAACTGCAGGCCACGCGCGGCCTGAGCTACAACCCGCTGACGCAGCACTACAGCCTGGGGCAGGACACCGACGTCAACTACCTGCTGGCCTGCCGCCGTCCGCTGTGAGCGCGCTGACGCCCCGTTGGGCGCATCTGCGGGCCGTGCTGTTCGATCTGGACGGTACGCTGATCGACAGTGCCGAGGACCTGGCCCGCGCCGCCAATGCGATGCGCGAGGCACGCGACCTGCCGCCATTGCCGCTTGCGCAGTACCGCCCCCACGGAGGCTCGGGAGCGCGCGGCATGCTGGGCCAGGCGTTTGCGACGGCACCCGGGCAGGCGGGCTATGAAGAACTCGCGCACGAGTTTCTCGATCTCTATGAAGGCCTGATGTACGACGGCACGCGCCCGTTTGCAGGCGTGGAGGCTGAACTGACCGGACTTCAGTCCGCGGGGCTGGCGTGGGGCATCGTCACGAACAAGGCCGAGCGCTTTGCGCTGCCGCTGACGAGGGCGTTGCGCTTGGATGCGCCAGCGGTGGTGGGCGGCGACACGACCGCGCACAGGAAGCCGCACCCCGCGCCGCTGCTGGAGGCGGCGCGCCGCCTGGGTGTTGCGCCGGAGGCCTGCCTGTATGTGGGGGACGACGAACGCGACGTCATCGCCGGCCGCGCCGCCGGCATGGCGACGGCCGTGGCAGCCTGGGGCTATCTGGGTGCGCAGGCTGACCATCGCCAGTGGGGCGCCGATGCCGAACTCGCCGCACCGGGCGACCTCTTGAAGCTGCTCGGACTGGCCTAAAATACGAGCTTCTGGGGCCGACCTGGTTTCGACGTGGGTGCGGATCCGGAGTAGGGCATGCCGAGCACCAGTTCGCTCGTAAAACCACTGGAAACAAAGTAACTGCAAACGACTCTACGTTCGCACTCGCCGCTTAATTGCGGATGAGCTTCTCAACGGCAGGCCGATGGGCCGGGCTGAGTTCCGCAAGGGGCAAGGCTGAGAAGTCACTCACATCGGCTGGCGTCGCAGCGGGTCACTCGTTGCGGCGCGAGATCAAGTGACTGGCGGGAAAGCTAGCGTGCCACTGCGCGAGTTGACCGTGAGATTCAAATCAGCCGGCTAAGCATGTAGATCTGCCCGGTGATGGCTTGCGGACGGGGGTTCAATTCCCCCCGGCTCCACCATTCAAGGGTCCGACAAGGACCACAAAAGACCGAAGGCGCTAGGTGAATCAATTACTTAGCGCCTTTTTTCTTGCGCATGGGGCCAGCAGGGGCCACTTGAATCCGGATTCCACTGGGGGCACACTTGGGGGCATAACAAGGCTTGGGGGCACAAGGCGATGCAATGTGCCCCCATCACCAGTGGAGGCCCACCCTGCAAACCAACAAGCTCACCGATACCGCGATCCGCAAAGCCAAGAACGGCGACAAGTCGGTCAAGATGGCCGACGGTGGCGGCCTGTACCTCGAACTGCACCCCAACGGCTCGCGCTACTGGCGCATGAAGTACCGCTTCGGCGGCGTCGAGAAGCGTCTCGCCTTTGGCGTCTACCCCGAGGTGACACTGGCCGATGCTCGCCGCAAGCGCGACGACGCCCGGCGGCTGCTGGCCAACGATGCGGACCCGGGCGAGCAACTGAAAGCCGCCAAGGTCGCCGTACAGGCCAGCGCCGAGGCCGCGCAGATGATCGCCAAGGGCTTGCCCGTGCCCGGTACGTTCGAGTTTGTCGCCCGCGAATGGCTGACGACCGTCCATGACCACAAGGTCAGCGCCGGCCACGCCGGACGTACGAAAACCCGGCTGGAGCAAAACATCTTCCCTTGGCTTGGCGCTCGCCCCATCTCTGAGATTGAGGCGCCCGAGTTGCTGCAGGCCCTGCGCCGGGTCGAAGCGCGAGGAGCCATTGAGACAGCGCACCGCATCAAGGATTCCTGCGCCCAGGTCTTCCGGTACGGCATTGCGTGTGGTGTCTGTACGAGGAACCCCGCCGCCGACCTGAAAGACGCCCTGAAGCCCGTTCCGACGCGGCACCTCGCGGCCATCGTGGACCCCATAGGGACGGGTAAGCTGCTGCGCGACATTGCCGAGTACCAGGGCCATCCGGTGGTTTGCGCTGCGCTGAAGCTGTCGGCGCTGCTCCTCCTCCGGCCGGGCGAGTTGCGGCACCTCGAATGGGCATGGATCGACTTTGACAGCGCCACGCTCACGGTGCCCTCGCAGTTGATGAAGCGCACCAAGGCGGACAAGCAAGACGGACCTCCGCACATCGTCCCGCTGGCACGTCAGGCTATCAACATCCTGAGGGAGCTACAGGCCCTTACCGGTGGCGAAGGGCGCCGGCTGGTGTTCCCATCCCCTCAAAGCCGGTCGCGTTGCATAAGCGACAACGCCGTGCGGAGTGCCCTGCGCCGTATGGGGTACGGCAACGACGATATGACCGCCCACGGCTTCCGAGCGATGGCACGAACTCTGATCGCTGAGCGTCTGGGCGTGCTACCTGAGGTCATCGAGGCCCAACTCGCTCATGCTGTCGCCGACCCGCTCGGCCGGGCCTACAACCGCACGCAGTTTCTTGACCAGCGGCGGGACATGATGGGCAGGTGGGCTGACTACCTGGACCGCCTAAGGCAAGGCGCCGAGGTGGTGCCTATAGACCGGCGCGCCACCAGTTGAACCATGCCCCTAAGGGGTTGTCCCTTAGGGATTCCGTCCGGGCCGCCCATAGGCGGGCCTTGCGGGCGTGCCTATAGGGACGGCCTTATAGAGGCGCCTATAGAGGCCCCTATAGAGACAGCCCCTAAGGGGCAAACCCCATCAGCCCAAGGGCGGCTTAAGCCGTTGCGCCTTTATAGGCGAGCAAAACCGCCATGCCGAGGGCACACAAACGAATGCACCGAGTTCCCTTCAATCCCCATCAGCGCCGCGAACTTGTCGCCCTTGGCCTGACCGACAAAATGATTGAGCACATCGAAGTCGGGGCTTTATCCACGGCCCGGGAAATGCTGAAGCGGCCGCCCCGAAACGAAGACGTGCGCGCTGAACTGCTCCAGCTTCAGAAGAAGCTGACGGAAGCCCAACACGCGATTGAGCGCCTGCTCGAAGCGCCGAAAGAGTTCGCCCCCCTCAGATACGCCCGCTCCATGCTGACCGCAGGCCAGGGCCGGCACGTCATGGGCGGCATTCGGCTGAACGAAAGCTCCAAGTCGCTTGCGGCGGCCATTGAGGTGGTCGGTGCCGGCCTCGCAAAGGTGCCGGCCAAACCGCTGCGCCACCGATCCGCCGACCCGTACCCGGTTGAGCTGATTCACGACGCGCTGCAGATGGGCGTGCTGGCCGAGCGGGGCGAACCTGACCCGGACTTCATGTGGCCGAGTGCATCGCCGACCAGCCCCTTTCGGCAAATGATCGGCATTTGCTACGAGGCCATCGACGCGCCCCACGCCGACCCTGAGCGGGCCATCAAGGCTTACCTGAAGAAGTGGACAGCCCTGCACCGCTACTTGGCCGGTCAAGGTCTGGTGACAGAACGCCTCCGAAAAACCTAGCGTTCTGTCCTAGCTGCTTTTCGGCCCAAAAATCAAAGTTCGTCCCATGCCAGCACATGGGACCACATCGGAACTGACGCCTTCGGGCAGTACATCGCCGATGCTGTTTTCTCCGTCCCACTGGCTCAACCCTATGGAACGGAAAGTGAAACAAGACAGCATCAATCAACGCGACGGGCAACGCCCGACCCCGGCCGCTCTGGCGGACGTGGCTTTTCTGGACATCAGCGACGTGTGCGCAGCCGCACGCATGTCGGCCAGTTGGGTTCATGAGGAGGTCCGCGCCGGGCGCTTCCCTCAGCCTCTGCGATTCGGCCCGCGCTGCACCCGCTGGCGAAGTGGCGACGTACGGGCATGGCTGGTGGCTCGCGCGGCCGCCGCCGAGGCGGACACCGAAACGACTGCGGCCATGGTCGCCCAGGCCAAGAAGGCCAGCGACGCGGCCCAAGCCAAGCGGCGCGGCGCCATGCTGGCAGGCGGTGCCCAATGATGGCCGCCGATCTTGAAAGGGCCTTCCGGCTCGAAGTGCTGGCCACTCTTGGCCACGCGCCCGAGGTGGTCGAGCCGGGCAAGCTGCAACGCTTCGCAACCCGTGATCGCCGCCACGATGACGCCGGCTGGTGCCTGATGTTCGAGGACCGGCGCGGCGGCGTGTATGGCTGCTACCGGGCCGGCTTCCAGCGAACCTGGACCGCCCGCGATCGGCGCACACTGACGCCCAGTGAACGGGCCGAGCTTGCGCGCCAGGTCGAAGCGGCGACAAGGCAACGCCTGACCCTGCAGCGCGAGCGCTGGGCCAAGCACGCGGCACGCAATGCCGAAGTCTGGGCGAGGTGTCTCCCGCTCACGCCGGGCGATCCTGTGGCGTCTTACCTGCGCCGACGTGGCTTTGATGGCGTGTGGCCGTTGCCTGCTGCCCTGCGCCTGCATCCCGCCTTGCCGTACTGGCACGAGGGCGCCTTGTTGGGCGCCTTCCCGGCCATGGTGGCGCCGCTGAGCGGGCCTGACGGTCGCACGGTGGCGCTGCACCGCACCTATCTGACGCCGGCTGGCCGCAAAGCCGATGTACCCAGCGTGAAGAAGCTCAGCGGCGCATCTGGGCCGCTGGCTGGGGCGGCGATTCGACTGCATGAACCGGCCGGGCGTTGCATGGGCATCGCCGAAGGCATCGAGACGGCCCTCGCCGCCACCTGCATGACGGGGTTGCCCAGCGTGGCCGCCTATTGCGCGGGCAATCTGGCGGCGTGGCAATGGCCGGCGAGCCTGCAGCGGCTGGTGATCCTTGCAGACGCGGACAACGCGGGCCGGCAGGCCGCCGACGCGCTACGCCGTCGCGCGCTGGCGGCTGGATTGCGTGTCGAAGTGATGGCGCCCACGGATGCCGGCGCCGACTAGTGCGACGTGTGGGCAGCGCGCGAACGCCTGCAGGCGGAGGCCGCATGAAGCACTCTCAGCAAGACTTGGCGCGTGCGGCTGCTCTGGCCGGTGAGCCGGCTGTGCGCCTCATCCGTGGCGATGCCGTGGCCTTGGAGCCCGTGCGCTGGCTGTGGAACGGCTTCCTGCCGGCTGGCATGTTGACGATCCTGGGCGGTGCGCCAGGGTGCGGCAAGACGACCATTGCTTTGTCGCTGGCGGCCACGATCACCCGTGGCGGCACCTGGCCTGATGGCACGCGCTGCACTCAGCCCGGCGATGTGCTGGTGTGGAGCGGGGAAGACGGACATTCGGTGATTGCGGCTCGGCTGAAAGCGGCCGGCGCCGACATGGAGCGGGTTCACTTCATCGACGGCATTACCGGCAGCGAGGGTGAGGCTTTCGACCCGGGCCGCGACATGGATTTGTTGGAGAAGACTGCAGATGGTTTGCAGGCCCCTCGCTTGTTGATCCTTGACCCCATCGTGTCGGCGGTGGCGGGTGACTCGCACAAGGGCGCGGAGGTGCGCCGCTCGCTGCAGCCGGTTGTGACCTTGGCGCAGCGGCTGGGCTGCGCGGTGCTGGGCATCACGCATTTCAGCAAAGGCACTTCGGGTCGTGATCCAGTGGAGCGGGTGACGGGCAGCATCGCGTTCGCAGCGCTGGCGCGGCTGGTGCTGGTGGCGGCGAAGGTGAAGCCAGGGGATGACGGCGATGAGCGGCGCGTGCTGCTGCGCGCCAAGTCCAACATCGGGGCAGATGACGGCGGTTTTGCCTATGCGCTGGAACGGGCCGAAGTGGCGCCCGACGTTGAGGGGCAGTACGTACGCTGGTTGGAAGTCCTGACGGGATCGGCGCGCGAGCTGCTGGCGGATGCAGAGGCCGATGGTGCGGATGACGGCGAAGGCGCGGGCGATGCGGCTGCGTGGCTGCGCGAACTGCTGGCGTGCGGGCCTGTGGCTGTTGCCGACGTGAAGCGCTTTGCGGATGAGGCAGGCTACTCGTGGCGAACGATGCAACGGGCGATGCGCAAGGCCGGCGCGGAGTCGCGGCGCAACGGGTTCGGCAAGGCTGCCGAGTGGTTCCTCAAGCCCAGTCGCGCCACAGTCACGCCAATGGCGCCACACGCAGGAACTGGCGCCACTGGCGCGACTGGTGGCGCGACTGACGATGCGGCGGTGATCTGATGGGTGCGCGTGATCTGCTCGATGCAATGAGCGGCGCTGGGCTGAGCGTGATGGCCGAGGGGGATCAACTGGTGATTCGGCCCGGGTCGAAGGTGACCGACGAGCTGAGGGCTGCGCTGCGGGAGGCCAAGTCGGAACTCTTGGCTCTGCTGCGCGGTGCGCCTGATTTGCGTCAGCCAGGACAGGCCGCAGCGGCATGTACGGTGGGCGATGCGGCGCGGCAAAGGTACGTGACACGCTTGCTGAGGTTGCATTGGCCGAAGGCCGAGGCCGAGGCATTTGCGGGCCGCTTGGTGGAGCGGGATCGCTCGGGCGACGAGCGGGTCAGCTGCTTTGAGTGTCGGCACTATCGGCCCGGTTCCTGCGGGAACTATCGGCGGGCTGGATTGGGCGCGCGAACTGTCGGCTCGGACTTGGCGGGGTTGTTGCAGCGCTGCAGCGGGTTTGCGTTGTTTCAGCGGTAGGACCGCCTGCAAGGTAGCTGGCGGTACGCATCCTGCCCGTACGTACGGGGACTCGTACGTAAGGGGGCTCGTATGTATGGGGTCCGTACGGCCGTACGTCACGCGCTCGTGACATCGTATGTACAGCCCGCTCATCTCGCTGACCGGGCCGTCTCAAGTTGCCGCTCACAAAGCAACGCCGGCTTCAGGCCGATTGCAGCCGCACAAGCCGGGCCGGTGCCCGGCAGCTATCGACCCATAGCAGGCAGACGACCCGACCTATAGAGCAGCCCTGAACCCCACGCTCAACGTTCGATGAGCGGGCGGCAACCGGATTGCGCCGCAGTAAGCATCAGGAGCTTGAGAGCACCGTGGCGCAATGCCGTTGCGGGTCCGCTCCATCAAGGGGACAGCCACATTAGCCACCAATCAGCTTGATGCCTGCACCTACTAGCGCAAGCGCGACCCCAACTATCAGCGCCTTACCGTAGTTGTCGTGGAACCACTTCCACTTGCTTTGCCGCTCGACGATAGGGGACTTGGTATGAAGTGCCAGGCAAAGGTTCGCGGACGACTCAACGAATGCAGTTACGGTTCCCGAGTAAATAGATCCTGCAGGACTTCCATCGTCGTGCAATTGCTGACCATGAAGAAGGTTTTGGACACCGGCAAACTGCTTAAGGAGGGTGTACCAACGTGCTCGGGGGTCTTCGATCAAGAGCAATTTCGATTGATCAGGATCCTTTGCTGAGTAGACCTGCTCAAGAAAGCGACCCGCCACGGCACTGAGCAACTCGAACTCTTGACGTGCGAGCTGATCTGCACCGCCAGCAATGTGCCAATGCTCGCCAGCAGCACCCCACTGTGCGTCAAGGCGACCGAATTTAAGGCGCGGGGCAAGCGCGCGGAAGCGTGATTCGAGATCTAACCAGGTTTGCATGGGTGCGGGCTACTTGATCTTCTTTAGCATCTCGTCCAGGACAGTCTGTCGCTTTAGCCGGTCACTTGATATATCGCCCATTGATTGAACGATAGCGGCAGCCTTTTTAAACGGCGCTACTGCTGTTGCCCCGTGCTTGGAAAGCGCATCAATTACTTTCTGACAGTAGGCGTCCATCTTCTTCGAGTTCAGTTCAGGCATCTTCTCCCCAGCAATGATTACTCGCACGAGCGCCAAGATGTGCCATTTGAACTTGCGCATGTTTTGTGGAATAGTGCCATTTGAAACGAGCAGGTGAAGTCGGTAGAGAGCGAGCGAGGAACAATAGAAAATGCACTCCTTGTTGCTCTCTGAAAACATCTTCTCGCCAATCAATTCGTACATCTGTTTCGGGTAGCGATACGCAAGCTCCGGGCGGTGGTAAAACATGGCCGCAACACACTTGGCAGCCGTGTGAACAGAGAAGACGCGTACAGCGGGAACGTCCCTGCCGATGAACTGACGGTCACGGCGTTCAAAGTACAGGCGCCCATCCTGATCTTCGAACGAATCGAAGTACTGCTCCACTCGCTTGACAATCGGTCGAAGGGAAAAGAACTGGTTCTCTTCAATCTTGGATTGACTGTTTGTAGCTCGGACTAACTCGGCGAAGACATCTTCATTTGATGTCTCCACTATCTTTAGATTGACCATGATCCTGTCGCTGAGGATCTTCCGGTTCTCATACAGAACGTTTGACGTTTGGCATCCATTGACAATCTGGTAGTTCTCAAGGTGCAAGACGTTTCCCTGCACGCGAACGTCTGGACTTACGATTGTTATCCCATTGTTCATCACGGGAAAACGCGTTGAAGCCTTGGCATCGTTAAGTGTCTCAGCGATGGAGCGATTGACCGGGTTCTCACTGCCCAAGAAGGATCGAACATTTTCTTCAAAAACTTGGGTTCGAAGGTTGCCGTCATCACTCACCAAGAGGTTCTCGACTACGTCTTTGGCGCTCGCAACAACGAGGTAAGCTTCTTCAATTCCAGCGATTTTTGGGAGCGGCGCGTTACTGAAGATCGGCAATTGGGCCTGAATTCCAGAATAGGTTGAGACCCACAGAGCAGTTAGTTCATCGCGCCCGACGAATCTAACGTCAATAGTCGAGAAGTAGCCAACCGACTTCAGTTCACGCTCGAATTTCTTGCGCGCTGCCTCCAGCGCTTCGGGCTCGTTGTACACGCCTGTCGTGACGAATCGAGCTGTTATCGAGGGCTTTCCGCCCCTGATCTTTGGCACATTCCTAAGGCAAACGTCGTAGATGGAATTCGCGTTATTCTGGACTTCATCATCTACCTCGTAGTCGTCTGCATTAATGAACTTCTGAACTGATTCCTTAAATTTCAAGAAATCCCCTAGGTCAAAGGAATCGCTGCGCTTGGCCTGGACGAAAACGATCTCCACATCATGGTTCTTCCGATCCGACTTGAAGATGGATTCAGCATCTTCCTCTGAAACGAGAAGTTCTTCGTCAACGATGACGGCTACGCCATCGATGCCATCGTCGGCGTCACCAGTTGTCACGTCTCCAAGCTCAAAGGTCGTGCTTATCTTCGGTGTTAGCACGGCGTAGTTGACAAACATCTCGAACTGCTCCGCCTCATTCAAATCGGTGAGGCCAAAACTTTTAGAGAAGTTGTCCAGGTGTGACTTGATGATTCGATGCATATTTATTGCGATTGTATTTTCAGGTGGCGCGTCGGAAAGTTGCAACTTGGCCGGGGCTAACTATTCGTTCATTTGGAAATTATCGAAACTTCGGCGATTGCCGCTTAATCAAACTCATGTGATTCACGATAAATCCATGTGCACACAGAGAATTCGTGCGCTATGCTGGTTTCCATCGCCGTTAAATTGCTGTGGAAAGCTGCGTTGAACTGCGCGACTGTGCCAGCCTCCCAGGCCTCGCGCAACGGCAGAAACGTCGTCCCTCGGCGACGTGGCCCGAATCCATGTCAGGCGGCCAAGGCATGCCTCAACCGTCACCTTGACCCGCCTGTGTTGTCGATTTTTTGGGGGCATATCTGGGGGCACAACGTGAATCCGCGAGGCAGATATCCAGTGTTAATGGGCCTTTCGCTCGATCGTTTGATAGACCCCGGCACCATCCAAAACAAAAGGCCCGTGTCGATGACACGGGCCTTTTTCATTTCAAGCGGATCAGGGGAACTGTGCCCCGTCTGTGATCAGTTGAACACTTGTCCGCGGATCAGGCCCACGGCCAGCCCTTCGATGCTGAACTCACCACTGTGCTCGGTGACGACGATGGGCTCGAAGTCTGGGTTCTCGGGCAGCAGCCGGATGCCGTCGGGCCCGCGCTGGAAGCGCTTCACGGTGACCTCCTCGCCGACACGGGCGACGACGATCTGGCCATTGCGAGCCTCGCGGGCCGTCTGCACGGCCAGCAGGTCGCCGTCGAGGATGCCGATGTCCTTCATGCTCATGCCCTTGACCTTCAGCAGGTAGTCGGGCTTCTTGGCGAACAGGCTGGGCTCGACGGTGTAGGTCTGCTCCACATGCTCCTGTGCCAGGATGGGGGCACCGGCGGCGACGCGGCCGATCAGGGGCAGCGTGAGCTGGGCGAGGTTGGGGATGGGCAGGCTGAACTGGCGCGCGCGGTTGACGGCGCTGAGGGTGTCGGACTTCAGCCGGATGCCGCGGGACGTGCCGCCCACGAGCTCCAGCATGCCTTTGCGGGCCAGTGCCTGCAGATGCTCCTCGGCCGCATTGGCGGACTTGAAGCCCAGTTCGGCGGCGATCTCGGCCCGGGTGGGCGGGGCGCCGGTGCTCTCGATCGCGTTGCGGACCAGGTCGAAGATCTGCTGCTGGCGGGCGGTAAGCTTGGGTTGGTCTTGCACGGTCGGCCTTTTGGGATGCGCTGGTTGTGTATCCAGTATCTGTATTTTTATCCAGGAATCGGAAATTGCAAACCCTTGAGCCCTTGATCGTCATTCTTGGCACCGGCGGCACCATCGCCGGCACGGCGCAAAGCGCCAGTGATGGCGTGGGCTACACGGCGGCGCAGCTGCGCATCGAGGACCTGCTGGCGGCCGTGCCGGCGTTGCAGGGGCGACGGCTGGAGGCGCGGCAGGTCGCGCAGCTGGACAGCAAGGACATGGACTTCGAGACCTGGCAGCGGCTGGCTGCGGCTGTGCAGCAGCAGCTGGATCGCCCCGACGTGGCGGGCGTTGTCGTCACGCACGGTACGGATACGCTGGAGGAAACCTCCTACTTCCTGCACCGCGTGCTGGCGCCGACCAAGCCGGTGGTGTTGACGGCGGCGATGCGGCCTGCCACGGCGCTGGTGCCCGACGGGCCGCAGAACCTGTTCGATGCCGTGCAGGTGGCGGCCGAGCCGGGAGCGGCCGGTGTGGTCGTGGCGTTCGCGGGCCGCGTGCACGACGCCACGCAGGTGCGCAAGACGCACAGCTACCGCGTGGACACGTTCGAGTCGGTTGATGGCGCGCTGGTCGCCCGTGTGGAGGAGGGCGTCGTGCGGCAACTGGGGCGCTGGCCCGTGGCTGAGGCGCTGGGGCTGGGCCGCATCGCGGCGGTTGCCGGCAGTTGGCCCAGGGTGGACATCGTCCTGAACCATGCCGGCGCCGACGGCCGCATCGTGCGGGCGTTGCTGAATGAAGGCGTCGACGGCATCGTGGCCGCCGGCACCGGCAACGGCACGCTGGGCAAGGATCTTGACGCCGCGCTGCGCGAGGCGGAGAGGCGCGGCGTGAAGGTGGTGCGCAGCACGCGCTGCGACGCAGGCCCGGTCATGGACATGCCGGGCCTGCTGCCCAGCGCCGGAGCGCTGAGCCCGGTCAAGGCCAGGGTCGAGCTGCTGCTGGACCTGCTGGCGCGCTGACAGTTCTTAGACGATGGTTAGCGTCACATCCACATTGCCGCGGGTGGCGTTGGAGTAGGGGCAGACCTCGTGGGCAGTGGCAACCAGCGCTTCCAGCGCGGCGCGATCCATGCCGGGCACCGAGATCTTCATGTCGACCTGGATGCCGAAGGCGCCCGGCTTGTTGGCGTGCGGGCCGATGGCCACGTCGCTGGTGATGGAGACCTCGGCGGGCAGGGCGATCTTCTGCTTGCCGGCGACGGCCTTCATCGCGCCGATGAAGCAGGCGCTGTAGCCGGCCGCGAACAGCTGCTCGGGGTTGGTGCCGGGGCCGCCCGCGCCGCCCAGTTCCTTGGGCGTGGACAGCGTCACGTCGATGGCGCCGTCGGACGACTTGGCGGTGCCGGCGCGGCCACCGGTGGCAGTGGCGGTGGCGGTGTAGAGGGCTTTCTCGATGGCCATGTGAGGCTCCTTGGTGGGTGGTGGTTGGGGACAGGGATCAGTCGGCCGCGCCCTGCAGAAACTCGGCGCGGATCTCGTGAAGCCGGCGCGTCAGCGCGGCCAGTTCGTCGAGGTTGCAGCTGGTGGCGCAGGCGAGGTGGGACGGGATGTCCAGCGCCTGGGCGCGCAGCTTGCGGCCCGCAGGCGTCAGGAAGATGTCGACGCGGCGCTCGTCGTCCTGCGCGCGGCGGCGTTCGATGAGGGCTTGCTGTTCCAGCCGCTTCAGGAGCGGCGTCAGCGTGCCGGAGTCCAGCGACAGGCGCTGGCCCAGATGGCTCACGCTGCGGCCGTCGGCCTCCCACAGCACCAGCATGACGAGGTACTGCGGATAGGTCAGGCCCAGCGGCGCCAGCAGCGGCTTGTAGAGCTTGGTCATCGCCAGCGAGCTGCTGTACAGCGCAAAGCACAGCTGGCGGTCCAGCTGCAGCCATTGCTCGCGCGGATCGGCGGTGGTGGTGGAGGTCTTGCTGCGAGGCATGGGCTGAACTGTATTTGGCAATTAAATTGCACACAACTTAAAAGGTCTTTTCGGCGACACGCATGCTGACGCCGATCTGCGAGGATGCCCACCCCTAGCGAACAAGACAAGGAGAGCGTCGATGCTGATGGTCGCGATCGTGCTGTCGGCCCTGGTGGCCTTGCTGCATCTGTACTTCCTGGTGCTGGAGATGTTCTTCTGGACCAAGCCGCTGGGCCGCAAGGCGTTCGGACTGAAGGCGGACTTCGCCGAGCAGAGCAAGGCGCTGGCGGCCAACCAGGGGCTCTACAACGGCTTCCTGGTGGCGGGTCTCGCCTATGGGCTGCTGTTGGGCGCGGCAGGCGCGGGCAAGCCCTGGCTGGTGTTCTTCCTGGGCTGCGTTGTCGTGGCCGGCCTGTTCGGCGCTGCCACGGTGTCGAAGAAGATCCTGTTCGTGCAGGCGCTGCCGGGCGCGCTTGCGCTCGCGGCAGTCTTCGCGGTCTGACGCGAGGTCAGGCGGCGGTCATCGCCTCGATCTGCTCGCCCAGTTCCAGCCAGCGCATCTCGTCGGCTTCGAGCTGGTCGTGAATGGCCTTCAGGCGCTTGCCCATCTCGGCAATGGCCGACGCCGCGGCGCCTTCGGCCAGCTGAGCCTCGATCTCCGAGCGCTCCGTGGCCAGCGCATGCATGCGCTTGTCGATGGTCTCCATCTCCTTGCGCAGCGGCCGCGTCTGCTCGGCCAGCTTGGCGCGCGCCTGGCCTGAGGCTTTGCGGTCTTCCCGCGGCGCGGGTGCGGCAGGTGCGGGCGCTGCAGCGGCCACCGGTGCGGGGGCCGGGGTTGAGGCGCCTTTCTTGGCCGCACGGGCCGCTTCCTTGCTCTGGTCCAGCAACCACTGCTGGTAGTCGTCCAGATCGCCGTCGAAGGGTTTGACGACGCCGTCGGCCACCAGCCAGAACTCGTCGCAGACCTCGCGCAGCAGCGCGCGGTCGTGGCTGACCAGCATGACAGTGCCCTCGAACTCGTTCAGCGCCAGCGACAGCGCCTCGCGGGTGTTCAGGTCCAGGTGGTTGGTGGGCTCGTCCAGCAGCAGCAGGTTGGGGCGCTGCCATACCAGCATGGCCAGCACCAGGCGCGCCTTTTCGCCCCCGCTGAGGCTGCCGACCTGCTGGTTGACCATGTCGCCGGTGAAGCGGAACTGGCCGAGGAAGTCGCGCAGTTCCTGCTCGCGGCCTTGCGGGCCCACGTCGCGGGCCAGCCGCACCATGTGTTCCAGTGGGCCTTCGTCCAGGCGCAGCACGTCCAGTTCCTGCTGGGCGAAGTAGCCGATGGACAGGCCCTTGCCCTCGGTCAGCTTGCCGGCCATCGGCGCCTGCGCGCGGGCGATGGTCTTGACCAGCGTGGATTTGCCCTGGCCGTTGGCGCCCAGGATGCCGATGCGCTGGCCGGCCAGCACGGAGCGGTCCACGCCGCGGACGATGATCTTGTCGCCCTCGTCGGTGCGGTAGCCGGCGCTGAGTTCGTCGAACATCAGCATCGGGTTGGGCAGGTTCAGCGGCTCGCGGAACTCGAAGTTGAAGTCGGCCGACGCCAGCACCGGTGCCAGCTTCTCCATGCGCTCCAGCGCCTTCACGCGGCTCTGCGCCTGCTTGGCCTTGCTGGCCTTGGCCTTGAAGCGGTCGATGAATTTCTGCAGGTGGGCGACCTTTTCCTGCTGCTTCACGAAGGCCTGCTGCTGCAGCACCATGCGCTCGGCTCGCTGGGTCTCGAAGCTGGTGTAGTTGCCGCCGTAGCGCACCAGCTTGCCTTCGTCCAGATGCAGCGTGACCTTGGTGATCGCGTCCAGGAACTCGCGGTCGTGGCTGATGATGATCAGCGTGCCGTCGTAGCGCTGCAGCCAGGCTTCCAGCCAGACCAGGGCGTCAAGGTCCAGGTGGTTGGTGGGCTCGTCCAACAGCATCAGTTCGGCCGGGCACATCAGCGCGCGGGCGAGTTGCAGGCGCATGCGCCAGCCGCCGGAGAAGCTGTTGACGGGCGCGTCCAGTTGCTCGGTGCGGAAGCCCAGGCCCATCAGCAGCGCCTGCGCGCGCGAGCGGGCGTCGAAGGCGCCCGCGTCGGCCAGCGCGGCGTGCGCGTCGGCCATCGCGTGGCCGTCTTCGGCGGCTTCGGCCTCGGCCAGCGCGATGCGCGCGGCCACCAGCGGCAGGTCGCCCTGCAGCACGAAGTCGGTGGCGCCGTCGTCGGTCTCGGGCATGTTCTGGGCCACTTCGGAGCGGCGCCAGTGCTTGGGCACCTCGACCTCGCCCTTGTCGTTGCCCAGGCGGTGGGTCAGCAGCGCGAACAGGCTGGATTTGCCGGCGCCGTTGCGGCCCACGAGGCCGATCTTCTCGCCGGGTTGCAGCGTGGCGGAGGCGTTGTCGAGTACGACCTTGACGCCACGGCGCAAGGTGATGTCGCGGAGAGTGATCACAGCAGGTTCTCTTTCGTGACCAGCAGCACCTGGTCAGCGCCGGAGGAGGTTTCCATCCAGACGACTTCAAGTTCAGGGAAGGCCGCTTCGAAGAAGGGGCGCTCGTTGCCGATCTCCAGCACCAGCACGCCGCCGTCATTCAGCGCCGTGGGGGCGTCCCGCAGCAGCGTGCGGACGAAGTCCATGCCGTCGCTGCCGCCGGCCAGTGCCAGTTCGGGCTCGGCGAGGTACTCGGCCGGCAGGGCGGCCATGCTCTGGCTGTTCACATAGGGCGGGTTGCACAGGATGAGGTCGTACGGCCCCTGCGCGCCGGCCAGGCCGTCGCCCTGCAGCAGTGAGACGCGCTCCGTCAGGTCATGGCGCACGATGTTGAGCTTGGCCACGGCCAGCGCGTCGCTGCTGATGTCCAGAGCGTCCACTTCCACTTCGGGCCAGGCCATCGCCGCCAGCACGGCCAAGCTGCCGTTGCCGGTGCACAGGTCCAGCACGCGCCGTGTGTGCTCGCCCAGCCAGGGATCGATGCTGGCATCGGCAATCAGCTCCGCGATGAAGCTGCGCGGCACGATGGCGCGCTCGTCGATGGTGAACGGCACTCCTTGCAGCCAGGCCTCGCCGGTCAGGTAGGCAGCGGGCTTGCGGGTGGCGATGCGCTGGTCGATCAGCGCCGCCACCGAAGCCGCTTCGGCGTCGGTCAGCTCGCGCGCTTCGTGCTCGTCCAGCGCGTCCAGCGGCAGGCCCAGGCGCCACAGCGCTAACCAGGCGGCCTCGTCGAAGGCGTTCGTCGTGCCATGGCCAAAAAACAAGCCCGCCTGGGCGAGGCGGGCGGCTTGGGTGTCGATGCAGTCAATCAGCTTCAAGTGCCGCGGACGTCCAGGGTGATTTCGGTGAAGCTGGCTTCGTCGCCAGCCTTCTCTTCCTTGCGCGGCGCGTTCGTCAGACGGGCGCCGGGCGCCTCGTTCTGCAGACGCCACAACAGGTTGGTGGGCGAGTCGGCGAACGCCAGGCCTTCCTCGCGGGTGATGGTGCCGTCGGTGATGAGCTTGGCGAAGTGCTCTTCGTAGGTCTGCGAGCCCTCGGCGATGGACTTCTCCATTGCCTCCTTCACGCCGGCGAAATCGCCCTGCTCGATGAGCTCGGATGTCAGCTTGGTGTTGAACAGGATTTCCAGCACCGGCACGCGGCCGCCGGCCGTCGCGCGCACCAGGCGCTGCGACACGATGGCCTTCAGGCCCGCGGCCAGGTCGTTCAGCAGCGCAGGACGGGACTCCGGCGTGTAGAACGACAGGATGCGGTTCAGCGCGTGGTAGGTGTTGTTGCCGTGCAGCGTGGCCAGCACCAGGTGGCCCGACAGCGCGTAGCTGATGGCCGCCGTCATCGTGTCGCGGTCGCGGATCTCGCCGATCAGGATGCAGTCCGGCGCCTGGCGCAGCGCGTTCTTCAGCGCGATCTGCAGCGACGCCGTGTCGCGGCCGATCTCGCGCTGGTTGACCACGGAGCGCTTGTTGCTGAACAGATATTCGATCGGGTCCTCGATGGTGAGGATGTGCCCGGTCATGGTCTGGTTGCGCAGCTCCAGCATGGAGGCCAGCGTCGTGCTCTTGCCGGTGCCGGTGGCGCCCACCATCAGGATGAGGCCGCGCTTCTCCTTGATCATCTGACCCAGGATGGCCGGCAGGCCCAGGCTCTCCATGGTCGGGATGTTGTGCGGGATGTGGCGGAACACGCCCGCGATGGAGCCCCGCTGGCGAAAGCCCGACAGCCGGAAGCTGCCGACGCCGCGCACGGACACGGCCATGTTCAGCTCGCCCGAGTTGTCCAGTTCCGCCAGGCTGGTAGGGTCGATGACCTCGGCGATCAGCTGGCGAGGCTGCGGCGGCGTCAGCAACTGGTCGGACAACTGCACGGTCTGACCGTTGATGCGGATCAGCACCGGCATGTTGGCCGACAGATAGCAGTCCGACGCACCCTTGTCGGCCATCAGCCGCAGGATGCGTTCCATGTTGCCGGCGCCGGGGCTGCTCATGGTTATGCGCGCAGCAGTTCGTTGATGCTCGTCTTCGAGCGGGTCTGTGCGTCCACGCGCTTCACGATGATGGCCGCGTACAGCGAGTAGCGGCCGCCATCCTTGGGCAGCGAGCCGGAGATGACGACGGAGCCGGCCGGCACGCGGCCGTAGCTGACGGTGTCGGTCGCGCGGTCGTAGATCGGCGTGCTCTGGCCGATGTAGACGCCCATGGAGATCACCGAGTTCTCCTCGACGATGACGCCTTCGACGACCTCGGAGCGGGCGCCGATGAAGCAGTTGTCTTCAATGATGGTCGGGTTGGCCTGGAGCGGCTCAAGCACGCCGCCGATGCCCACGCCGCCGCTCAGGTGCACGTTCTTGCCGATCTGCGCGCACGAGCCCACGGTGGCCCAGGTGTCGACCATGGCGCCTTCGTCGACGTAGGCGCCGATGTTCACGTAGGACGGCATCAGCACGACGTTCTTGGCCTGGAAGCTGCCGCGGCGGGCCACGGCCGGCGGCACCACGCGGACGCCAGTGGCGCGCAGCTGCTCATCGCTCCAGCCGGCGTACTTGGTGGGCACCTTGTCGAAGAAGGTCAGTTCCTTGTCGCCCATGATGCGGTTGTCGTTCAGGCGGAACGACAGCAGCACGGCCTTCTTGACCCACTGATGCACGGTCCACTGGCCCACGCCTTCGCGGGTGGCCACGCGGATGCGGCCTGCGTCCAGCTCGGCGATGACGTGCTCGACGGCCTGGCGCACCTCGGGGGCGTTGACGGGGTCCAGCGACGCGCGGTTGTCCCAGGCGAGGTCGATCGTGCTTTGGAGTTCAGCGGTGTTCATGGGAGGCAAGGATCAGCGAGATTGCGTGAAGGAGACGATGCGGCGGGCGCCTTCGAGGCATTCGGCCTCGTCGGCGACCAGGGCCAGGCGGATGCGCCCGGCGCCGGGGTTGCTGCCGTGGGCCGGGCGGGCCAGCAGGCTGCCCGGCAGTACCACCAGATTGTATTGAGCGAGCAGCCCCTGGGCGAAGGCGATGTCGTCACCATCTGGAACAGCCGCCCACAGGTAGAAGCCGGCATCGGGCAGCGCCACGTCCAGCACTTCGGCCAGCAGCGGCGTGACCTCGGCGAACTTGTGGCGATAGCGTGCGCGGTTGTCGACCACATGGGCCTCGTCGCTCCACGCGGCGATGCTGGCGGCCTGCACCAGCGGGCTCATCGCGCTGCCGTGATAGGTGCGGTACAGCAGGAACTTCTTCAGCAGAGCGGCGTCGCCGGCCACGAAGCCCGAGCGCAGGCCCGGCACGTTGGAGCGCTTGGACAGCGACGTGAATGCGATCAGGTTCTTGAAGTCGCTGCGGCCCAGCTGGGCTGCGGCTTCCAGGCCACCGAGAGGTGCCTCGTCTCGGAAGTAGATCTCCGAGTAGCACTCGTCCGAAGCGATGACGAAGCCATGCTTGTCGCTCAGCTCGAACAGCGCCTGCCATTCGGCCAGCGGCATCACGGCGCCGCTGGGGTTGCCCGGCGAGCAGACGTACAGCAGCTGCGTCTTGGCCCAGGTTGCGTCGGTGATCTGCGACCAGTCCACGGCGAAATTCCGTGCCGGGTCGGAGTTGGCGTAGGCCACCTCGGCGCCGGCCAGCAGCGCGGCGCCTTCGTAGATTTGATAGAAGGGGTTCGGGCAGACGACCGTGGCGCCGGCGCGACTGGCATCCACCACCGTCTGCGCGATGGCGAACAGCGCCTCGCGCGAGCCGTTGACCGGCAGCAGCTGCGTGGCGGGGTTCAGCGTGAGGCCATAGCGGCGCTGCACCCAGCCGGCGATGGCCTCGCGCAGCGCGACCGTGCCGCCGGTGGCGGGGTAGCCGGCCAGCTGCGGCATCGCGTCCTGGATGGCCTGCGCGATGAAGGTCGGTGCCGGGTGGCGGGGCTCGCCGATCCCCAGCGAGATGGGCGTGAAGTCCGGATCGGGCTTGATGTGGGCGGTCAGCTCACGCAGGCGCTCGAACGGGTAGGGGTGCAGTCGATCCAGCAGCGGATTCATGCGCCGAGCATCCCCGACTCGAAGCCATGCGTCGGCAGATCCACGCGCGGCGCCGGCGTCCAGCCAGCCTTGCGGTGCTCGACGACGACATTGGTGTAGATGCCGCCACGCACATACCACTTGGCAGTGATGCGGATGAAGCGCGGGTCGGTGACCTTGACGATGTCGTCGAGGATCTTGTTCGTCACCTTCTCGTGGAACGAGCCCTCGTTGCGGTAGCTCCAGAAGTACATCTTCAGGCTCTTCAGCTCCACGCAGAGCTCGTCGGCAATCATGTCGATCGTGAAGTGGGCGAAGTCGGGCTGGCCGGTCAGCGGGCAGTGGCAGGTGAACTCGGGCACCTGGAACTGGATGACGTAGTCGCGTTCCGGGTTCGGGTTCGGGAAGACCAGGATGTCCTTGCTGGGCTTGCTCGGCGGGTTCGGAGGCACCTCGCGCATCTTGGGCTTGTTCTTCTTGGCGGGGGCGGCGGCAGCGGACTTCTTGGTGGCCATGGTGCAAAGGCTTTCTGAGAGGGGGCGAATGCTATCATCCGCCCCCGTCGAAGCGCCCCTGAAAGGCGCTTTTCTTTAGCCAAATCAAAGGCTTACGTCCGAGCTTCATGCGGCTGAATTCGATCAAGCTGGCCGGCTTCAAATCCTTTGCCGAACCCACCACCTTCCAGTTGCCAGGGCAGCTTGTCGGCGTCGTGGGCCCCAACGGCTGCGGCAAGTCCAACATCATGGACGCCGTGCGCTGGGTGCTGGGCGAGAGCAAGGCCAGCGAGCTGCGTGGCGAGTCCATGCAGGACGTCATCTTCAACGGCAGCGGCAACCGCAAGCCTGCCGGGCGCTCCAGCGTGGAGCTGGTGTTTGACAACAGCAGTGCGCGTGCCGGCGGGCCGTGGAACCAGTTCACCGAGATCGCCGTCAAGCGCGTGCTGACGCGTGACGGCACCAGCAGCTACTTCATCAACAACCAGCCGGTGCGCCGCCGCGATGTGCAGGACGTGTTCCTGGGCACCGGCCTGGGGCCGCGCGCCTACGCCATCATCGGCCAGGGCACCATCTCGCGCATCATCGAGAGCAAGCCCGAAGAGCTGCGGCTGTTCCTCGAAGAAGCGGCCGGCGTGTCCAAGTACAAGGAACGCCGCCGCGAGACCGAGAACCGGCTGAAGGACACGCGCGAGAACCTGACGCGCGTTGACGACATTCTGCGCGAGCTGAACGCCAACCTCGAAAAGCTGGAGCGCCAGGCCGAGGTCGCGGCCAGCTATCGCAGCCTGCAGGACGCCGGCACGCTGAAGCTGCACCAGCTGTGGTGGCTGAAGGCCCGAGACGCCGGCAACGAGGCGACGCGGGTCAAGCAGGCCTACGCCGAGGCGCAGACGGCGCTGGAAGCCCGCATGGCCGAACTGCGTGCGGTCGAGGCCGAGTTGGAAGAGGTGCGCCAGGCGCACTACGCCGCCGGCGACGAGCTGCATGCCTCGCAGGGGCGCTTCGCAGAAGCGCAGCTGGAAGTGAGCCGGCTGGAGGAGCGCATCCGCTTCGTCGTCGAGAGCCGCAACCGCGCGCAGCAGCGCCTGGCCGAGCTGCATGCGCAGGATCAGCAGTGGCGCGAGCGCGTGGAGCAGTCCACCGCCGAGCTGGAAGGCATTGCCGAACAGATCGCCGGTGCCGACGAGCAGAGCGAGATCCTGGCCGCGCAGGCCGAGGAGCAGCAGGCTCAGCTGCCCAACAGCGAGGACGCGGTGCGCGCCGCCCAGGCCCGCGCCAACGAGCAGCGGGCGCTGGTGGCCCAGGTGCAGCAGCAGATCCAGGTGCTGGCCGCCGAGAGCCGCAGCGTGGACGAGCAGGTCAAGGCGCTGCGCCAGCGCGAGGACCGGTTGACGGCCGAGTCGCGCGCACTGGGTGCACCCGACCACGACGCGCTGGAGGCGCTGAAGGCCCGCAGCGCCGAGGCCGACGAGGCGCGCGACCTGTCCGACGCCCGCCTGCACGAACTGGCCGAGCAGTTGCCGCAGATGGAAGAACAGCGCCGCAACGCGCAGCAGGACGCCAATGCGCAGCTGGCCAAGCAGTCCGAGCTGACCGCCCGCCTGGAGGCTTTGCGCGCGCTGCAAGAGAAGGTGCAGACCGAGGGCAAGCTGAAGCCCTGGCTGGCCAAGCACGGCCTAGACGGGCTGCAAGGTCTGTGGACCAAGCTGCACATCGAGCAGGGCTGGGAGAACGCGCTGGAAGCCGCTCTGCGCGAGCGCATGGGCGCACTCAGCGTGGGCCGGCTGGACACGGTGCGCGCCTTCGAGATCGATGCGCCGCCCGCCCGTCTGGCCTTCTATTCGACGCCGGCCGGCGCGATCGCCAACACGCACGAGACGCTGCCCAAGCTGACCTCGCTGCTGAAGCTCAATGACACCGGCCTCATCGCGCTGCTGAACGACTGGCTGGAAGGCGTCTACACGGCCGCCAACCTCGACGCCGCGCTGGCCGCGCGCGACAAGCTGACGCATGGCGAGCTGATCCTGACGCCGCAAGGCCATGCGGTGGGGCAGTTCTCGGTGACCTTTTACGCGCCCGATTCGGAGCAGGCCGGCCTGCTGGCGCGTGCGCAGGAGATCGAGCAGCTGACGACGGCTCAGCGCGCGCAGAACCTGATCGCCGACGAAGCCCGCCTGACGCTGTCGCGCGTCGAGCACCAGTTCAACGATGCCAACGGCCGCCTGACCACGCTGCGCCGCGAGGCCAGCGAGGCGCAGACGCGCGCGCACCAGATCCATGTCGAACTGCTACGCCTGACGCAGCAGGCCGAGGCCAGCCAGCAGCGCCGCAGCGCGCTGGATGCCGAACTCGCCGAAATTGCCGGGCAGCAGGAAGCGCTGCAGGAACGCCGCGCGGTCGGCGAGGCGCGCTTTGAGGAACTGGACATCCAGCTGGGTGACGCGCAACAGCGCCATGCCGAGCTGGAAGACGGCACCATCGCCGCCGAGCGCAAGCTGGCCGACGCCCGTGAGCAGCTGCGCACGCTGGAGCGCCGCGCGCAGGAAGCCCGCTTCGCGACGCAGACGCTGGCCGCCCGCCGCGGCGAGCTGCAGCGCGGCATCGAGACGGCGCAGGCGCAGATCGCACAGGTGGCGACCTCCGCCGCCAGCCTGCAGACCGAGCTGGACGGCTTCAACGACGCCGCCGCACAGGCCGGCCTGCAGGATGCGCTGGCACTCAAGGTCGAGCGCGAAGGCCAGCTGGCCGCCGTGCGCACGAACTACGACGACCTGAGCCTGCGGCTGCGCAAGGCCGACGAGCAGCGACTGACGTTCGAGCGCAGCCTGGACCCGCTGCGCGAGGCCATCACCAAGCTGCAGTTGGAAGAGCAGGCCGCGCAGCTGGGCGGCGCGCAGTACCGCGAGCAGCTCGAAGCCGCGGAGGTCGACCAGGAGGCGCTGGCCAGGACCATCGAAGAGAACGGCGTGAAGCTGTACGGCCTGCAGGGCGAGATCGACCGCATCAACCGCGAGATCGCGGCGCTGGGTGCGGTCAACCTCGCCGCGCTGGACGAGCTGACCGCGGCCCGCGAGCGCAAGACCTTCCTGGACTCGCAGTGCGCCGACCTGAACGCGGCTATCCAGACGCTGGAGGACGCGATCCACAAGATCGACCTGGAGACGCGCGACCTGCTGGGCTCCACCTTCAACCAGGTCAACGAGCACTTCGGCCGCATGTTCCCCGAGCTGTTCGGCGGCGGCCAGGCCAAGCTGGTCATGACCGGCGACGAGATCCTGGATGCCGGCGTGCAGGTCATGGCCCAGCCCCCGGGCAAGAAGAACAGCACCATCCACCTGCTGTCGGGCGGCGAGAAGGCGCTGACGGCCATTGCGCTAGTGTTCGCGATCTTCCAGCTCAACCCCGCGCCGTTCTGCCTGCTGGACGAGGTGGACGCGCCGCTGGACGACGCCAACACCGAGCGATACGCCAAGCTCGTCTCGCAGATGAGTCGCGTGACCCAATTCCTCTTCATCTCGCACAACAAGATCGCGATGGAGATGGCGGAACAACTGATCGGCGTGACGATGCAGGAGCAGGGCGTCTCGCGCATCGTGGCGGTAGATATGGACAAGGCCCTAGCGATGGCCGAGATGGCATGAACCTGACCCTGACCGAACTTCTCGCAATCGCCGGCGGCGTCGTGCTGGCCGGCGTTGTCGCGCACGGTGCCTGGCAGGCGCGCAAGGCTGGCCCCAAGCGCGCGCTGCCGCCGATGGAAGAACCCAGCTTCGACGCCCCGCCGGCGGGTACCGTGGCCGAGGCTGCGGCCGTCGTGGAGCCCGACACGATGGAGGTCACGCTGCCCGCCGTCGCGCGCCCGCAGCGCAAGCCCTCGGCGCGCATCGATGCGCTCATCGATGCGATCGCGACCATCACCGTCGAGCAGCCGGCATCGGGCGAGCTGGCCTTGCAACACCAGCCGGGCAGCCGCCGTGCCGGCACCAAGCCGCTGCAGATCGAAGGCCTGAACGCGCAGACCGGCGAGTGGGAGCTGCCCGCGCCGGGCCAGCGCTACAGCGAGTTCCAGGCCGGCTTGAAAATGGCCAACCGCAGCGGGGCGCTCAACGAGATCGAGTACTCCGAGTTCGTGCAGAAGATCCAGGCCTTTGCCGACGGCATCGGCGGCTTTGTGCAGTTCCCCGACATGCTGGACGTCGTCGCCCGCGCCCGCGAGCTGGACCAGTTCGCCGCCAGCCACGATGCGCAGCTGGCGCTGCTGCTGCGGGCCAAGGCGGCCGCGTGGACGCCGGGCTTCGTGCAGCAGTCGGCCGCCCGTCACGGCTTCGTGGCCGGCTCGCTGCCGGGCCGCCTGGTACTGCCTTCGGGCGAGGACGGCGCACCGCCGCTGCTGACGCTGCAATTCGACGCACAAGCTGCGCTGGCCGAGGACCCCGAGGCGCTGTCGCTGCGCGAACTGACGCTGGCACTGGATGTGCCGCAGACGCCGCAGGAGTCCGAGCCATTCGCCGTCTGGCAGGAATCGGCGCGCGCGCTGGCGCGCGACCTGGAGGCCGAGATCTGCGACGACCGAGGCCAGGTGCTGGGCCTGCATGCGTTCGCGGCCATCGATGTGGAGCTGAAGAAGCTCTACGAGGCGCTCGCCCAGCGTGATCTCGCGGCGGGATCGCCGGCGGCGCGAAGGTTGTTCTCGTAATGACCACGTCGCTGCTGCTGATCAGCCTGCTGATCCTCGGCAGCGCGTTCTTCTCGATGGCCGAGCTGTCGCTGGCCGCATCGCGCCGGCTGAACCTGCAGCAGCGTGCCGACGCGGGCGACCCGCGCGCGGCCCAGGTGCTGGACGTGCAGGAGCACCCGGGCGACTATTTCACCGTCGTGCAGATCGGCGTCAACACGGTGGCCATCCTGGCCGGCATCGTGGGCGAGGGCGCCTTCACGCCTCATTTCGAAGCGGCCTTCCAGCTGGCGATGGCGCCCGACCTGGCGGCGACGCTGGGTTTTGCGGCGTCCTTCATCAGCATCACGTCGCTTTTCATCGTGATGGCCGACCTGGTGCCCAAGCGCCTGGCCATGAACGAGCCCGAGCGCATCGCGATGAATCTCGTGGGGCCCATGCTGTTCCTGTGCCGCGTGCTGAAGCCGCTGGCCTGGTTGTTCGGCAGCATCACCGAGGGCCTGATCCGCGTGCTGGGTCTGCCGGCCAAGCGCGACGAGACCATCAGCTACCGCGACATCCTGGCGCTGACCGAGGCGGGCTACCAGGCCGGCGTCGTCGCGGACGAAGAGCAGCAGGTCATCGCGAATGTGTTCGAGCTGGACACGCGCACCGTCGAGACGGTCATGACGGCGCGCGAGCGCATCGTGTTCTTCTCGCGCGGCGATGACGATGCGCTGATCCGCAACCGCATTGCCGACACGCCGCACTCGACCTACCTCGTCTGCGACGGCGACATCGACCAGGTCGTCGGCTATGTGGACGCGACCGACCTGTTCCAGCGCGTGCTGCGCGACGAACCGCTGTCGCTGCAGGCCGACGCGGGCGCACCGGTCAAGAAGGTGCTCATCGTGCCGGACCGCCTGACGCTGTCCGAGATGCTGACTCAGTTCCGCGACGCGCACGAGGACTTCGCCGTCATCGTCAACGAGTACAGCCGCGTGGTGGGCGTCGTCACGCTGAACGACGTGATGAGCACGGTGATGGGCGCGCTGGTGGCGCCCCACGACGAGGAACAGATCGTGCGCCGCGAGGACGGCTCCTTCCTGGCCGACGGCATCACGCCCATTCCCGACGTGGAGCGGGCGCTGGGCATCGAAGGCTGGCCGCATGCCGGCACCTACGACACGCTGGCCGGCTTCCTGATGGTGATGCTGCGCCGGATCCCGCGGCGCACCGACGTCGTCGAATGGGAAGGCTGGCGCTTCGAGGTCGTGGACGTGGACAGCTACCGCGTTGACCAGGTCATGATCACCGCGGTAGCGGCTGCCACTAGAACTTGAAGTTGCCGTCGGCGCGCGACTGCGTGCCGCCACCCGCGCAGCTCGTGAACTCGCGGTTGCCGCTGCCGGTGGCCTGGTTGCTCTCCCAGGTGGCCGTCGAGCCGTTCCACTTCACGTACTTGTACTGGACGGCCGTGCCGGCCGGCAGGTTGACGGTGCCGCTCCAGGGCACGTTGGCGCCCGAACCCTGGATGGTCAGCGCGAAGCCCGACGCCGGCGCCCAGGCGCCCAGGCCCGTCGCGCTGCCGACCACGCGCAGGTTCTGCCCCCAGCTGGTGTTGGCGTTGGCGATCGTGAAGGTCACGGCGCAGCTGCCGCCACCGCCGCCGCTGCTGGTCTTCTGGCCGGTGTGGATGGCAACGGCCGCGTTGCTGCCGCTGTTGTTGGCGGGCACCGTGAAGCTGGCGTTGCCGCTGGCATCCACGGTCACGCTGTCGGCCGTGCAGCCGGTGCCGGCGGCGTTCTTCTCACCGTTGATGACGTTGCAGTAGGTGCCGGCAGCCATGCCCGTGGCGAAAGTGCGAGTCCAGGCGCTGCCGCTGTTGTTCAGCGCGACGAAGCCCGCATTGCCGCGGCTGAACGCGACCTGGTTGCCGTTGTCGCCGACGATCCAGTTCTGCTGCGCCTGGCCGATGGTGGCGTTGCGGAAGCCCACCATGTTGGCCAGCGGCGTCCAGCGGTGCGCGAAGTCCCACACGACGTTGATCTGCGGGCTGCCGCCGCTGTAGGGGCTGGTGGTGGGGCGGTCGGCGTCGACGTTGCTGAACTTGTAGCCCGAGAACAGCTGCGCCTCGCCGTAGGCCTGGGCCAGCATGAAGATGTTGGCGAGCGTGTAGCGCTGGTTGGCGCCGTCGTTGCCGCCAGCGTTGTTGATGTTGAGCGAGCCGCCGTGGCGTTCGGTGTCCCAGTTGGCGATGAAGACGGTCGCGTTCTGCGGCTGGATGAAGCCCCAGCTGCCGCCCCAGTTGCCCCAGGTGCCCATCACGCCGGGGATGCTGGACAGCGTCATGCCGTTGTGGCCGCGGAAGACGTCGCGCATCGCGTACGTGAACTGGAATTCGTTCAGCGTGCCGACGGGGAAGTAGCTCGGCCGGTCCGCTTCGCCGTCGTTGATGATTTCCTGTGTGACCCAGATGGGCTCGCCCTGCAGCGTCGTCGGGTAGGCGGCCTTGACGGTGTTCATGATGTCCACCCAGGCGTCCGCCGGCATGTGCTTGGAGGCGTCGATGCGAAAGCCATCCACGCCTAGCGCGAGAAGCGCCTTCAGGTAGTTGACGATCTGGCCCTTGACGTAGGGGTTCTCCGTGGCCAGGTCGGGCAGGCCGCCCAGGCGGCAGTTCTGCACCGCCCAGCGGCCGGCCGGCGTGTTGTAGTCACCGGGTTGGATGTCGCAGCGGGCGTGGAAGTCGTTGGGGCTGAAGAAGGGGTAGCTCAGCGTGTTGCCGTTCCAGGTGGAGCCGTCGGTGGCGGTGCCGCTGCCGTCGGCCATCTGGTTGACGACGATGTCGGCGTACACGCGCACGCCGGCGGCGTGGCAGGTGTTGATCATGGATTGCAGCTGGGCCGGTGTGCCCATGCGGCTGGTCAGGTTCACGTAGTTGACCGGCTGGTAGACGCCCCACCAGCCATTGGCCACCTTGGACGCATGCGGTGGCGAGATCTGCACGCCGCCCACGCCCTTGGGGCCGAGGGACTGCGTGCATTCGGTGGCGATGTCGGGCCACGACCACTGGAACATCTGGACCGACGTGGCCTTGGGATTCAGTGCCTGGGCGGGTGTTGCCAGGCAGGCCAGGGCGGCGCTGGCGGTCAGCGTCAGGGCGTGGGCGAGCCTGCGGCTCGTGGGCAGCTTGTGCATGAGTTGTCTCCGGGTTGGGTGTTGACCCTGCCCTCGATGCGGGGCAGCGGTTTCGGCCAGTCGACTGCATGCCATGGCCGCCTTTCCTGGTTCTGGAAAGTGGAGCGACTCTAGGCAATGAACGATGGCAAATAAGTAGTAAAACTACTAAATTGGCGATCTCATCCCTAAATTCTCCGGAGGCTCAGATGTTTTTTAAGGTAGTTTGATTACGCAATCATGTTTCTTCGGCAGGGTTGAGCAGGGGCGTGCAAACGAGACAATGCCGCGCATGACTGCTCCCTTCGCCCAGCGCGCCGCCGAGTTGCGCGACCAGCTGAACCACCACGCCCACCTGTACTACGTGCTCGACGCACCGGCGCTGCCGGACGCCGAGTACGACAAGCTGTTTGCCGAGTTGCAGGCCATCGAGACGGCGCACCCGGAACTGCTGACGCCCGATTCGCCGACGCAGCGCGTCATCGGCGCTGTGCTGCCGGGGCTGGTGCCGGTGACGCACGTGGTGCCCATGCTGTCGATCACGACCGAGACCGACACGACCGAGGGCGGAGCGATCAACTTCGACGCGCGGGTGCGTCGCGAACTGGGGCTGACCGAGGCCGACCCGCCGGTGGAATACGCCGCCGAGCTGAAGTTCGACGGCCTGGCCATGAACCTGCGCTACGAGCAGGGCGTGCTGGTGCAGGCGGCCACACGCGGCGATGGCGAGACGGGCGAGGACGTCACGCAGAACGTGCGCACCATAGGCCAGATCCCGCTGCGGCTGAAAGGCGGCGCGCCGCCGGTGCTGGAGGTGCGTGGCGAGGTCTACATGCGCCGCGACGATTTCGAGAAGCTCAACGAACGTCAGCGCGAGCGCGGCGAGAAGACCTTCGTGAACCCGCGCAACACGGCGGCCGGTGCGATCCGCCAGCTGGACCCTGCGCTGGTGCGCCAGCGGCCCCTGTGCTTCTATGCCTACGGCTTGGGCGAGGTGCAGGGCTGGGAGATTCCCGCCACGCACGCCGGCATGCTGGACGCGCTGGCGGCTTTCGGCCTGCCGGTCAACGCCGACCGCGTCGTCGCGCAGGGCGTAGCGGGGCTGGTCGAGTTCCACCAGGCCATCGCTGCCAAGCGCGATGCGCTGCCGTTCGACATCGACGGCATCGTCTACAAGGTCAACTCCCGCGAGTTGCAGGCCAAGCTGGGCTTCAAGACCCGCGAGCCGCGCTGGGCCGTCGCGCACAAATACCCGGCGCAGGAGCAGGTGACGACGCTGCTGGCCATCGACATCCAGGTGGGTCGCACCGGCAAGCTGACGCCAGTGGCGCGGCTGGACCCGGTGTTCGTCGGCGGCACGACGGTCAGCAACGCGACGCTGCACAACCTGTTCGAGATGCGCCGCAAGGACGTTCGGTTGGGCGACAAGGTCATCATCCGCCGCGCGGGCGACGTGATCCCCGAGGTGGTGGGCCGCGTGCCGGGCGAGCGGGCCAGCTACGTGCCCAACTTCCACATGCCGCGCGCCTGCCCCATCTGCAAGAGCGAGGCGGCGCGCGAGCGTGGCGGCATGGATTACCGCTGCACCGGCGGCGTGTTCTGTCCGGCGCAGCGCAAGCAGGCCATGCTGCATTTCGCTGGCCGCCGCGCGATGGACATCGAGGGCCTGGGCGACAAGCTCGTGGAACAACTGGTGGATCATGGCATCGTGCTGAGCCTGCCGGGCCTCTACAAGCTGGGCGTGGCCAAGCTCGCCGCGCTGGACCGCATGGCCGAGAAGAGCGCGCAGAACATCGTCGACGCGCTGGAGAAGAGCAAGACGCCCACGCTGGCGCGCTTCCTTTTCTCGCTGGGCATACGGCAGGTGGGCGAGACCACGGCCAAGGACCTGGCCCGCCATTTCGGCACATTGCAAAAGTTGATGGATGCCAGCGTCGAGCAACTGCTGGAAGTGCCGGACGTGGGCCCCATCGTCGCGGCCAGCATCCATACCTTCTTTTCGCAGCGCCACAACCGCGAGGTCGTCGAGCAGCTGCTGGCGGCCGGCGTCCAGCCAAAGGAAAGCGAAGGCGAGGGCGACGACCGGCCGCGACCGCTGCTGGGCAAGACGCTGGTGCTGACCGGCAAGTTCCCCACCCTGAGCCGCGATGAGGCGCAGGCCTTGGTGGAAGAGGCGGGTGGCAAGGTCAGCGGCTCGGTGTCCAAGAAAACGAACTACGTCATCGCTGGTGAAGACGCGGGCAGCAAGCTCGACAAGGCGCGGGCGCTGGGCATCACGGTGCTGGACGAAGCGGGTCTGCGCGGGTTGTTGGCAAGTTGAATCGCCCGTTCGCGGTGATACCGTGCACGAGGAGCGCCGGGGCGGCCCGTGCACTGAACAAGGGCGCGATCGATGAGGAGCATGCCTCGGCTTCGTTGGTGCATTCGGCTGCTGACGTTGGGGTCAGCGCTGCTGCAGGCTGCCGCGGTACAGGCGCAGCCCGACGTCGTGCAGGGGGCGGCCCCTGCCTGTCGCCAACTGGTCGCGTCCGGCAATCCCCAGTATCCGCCGTACCTGTGGCGCAGCACCGAGAGCAGTGAGCGGCTCGTCGGAGCCAACGTGGAGATGCTGACTTGGCTGTCCAAGGAAGTTGGGGTGCCCATTGAGGCGCGCTACGTGGGCCCCTGGGCCCGCGTGCAGGAGGAGATGCGAGCGGGTCGCATCGACCTCATCGCCGGTGCCTTCTTCACGCTGGCGCGCACCGAGTACATGGATTATTTCCATCCGGCGTTCCGCGAGACGCGTTCCGTCGTGCTGGTGCGCAGCGGCAGCAACCTCGACTACCGGCGCTGGAGTGACCTCGCCCCGCTGCAGGGCGGCACCGTCATCGGCAACAGCTTCGGCGAAGAGTTCGACCGCTACGCCAAGGAGAATCTGCAACTCACGCAGGTCAGCGGTCTGGCGCAGGCCCTGCAGATGCTGCAGCGCTCGCGCATTGACTATCTGATCTACGAGGACAGTCCGGCGCTGGCTTACGTGGCGCGCCTGAACATGCAGAACGTGCGGCCGCTGCGGCCGGCCGTGGCGAGCGAGTCGCTGTACCTGACCCTGTCGCACCGCTCGCCTTGCAACACACCGGAGTTGCGTGGCCGGCTGGCGCGGGCGATGTACGCGCTGTCCCGCCAGGGGCTGATGAACGGCTGGATCGACAGCAATATCCAAGTCTGGAAGCGCATCGGCCCAGCGCCCTGATTCACCGGCCCGTCAGCAGGCCGGACCGGGCCCAGTCGGGCTTGGTCTCGAACAGGTGGTCGATGAAGGCGCGCGTCTTGGCCGGCATCAGCCGGCGGCTGGCCGTCAGCAGGTGCACGTCCAGCGGCTCGTAGCGCCAGTCCGGCAGCACCGGCACCAGCGTGCCGGCCTCCAGGTCGGGCGCCACCATGCCGTAGGGAAAGCTGCCGATGCCGCCGCCCGCGCGCGTCAGCGCCAGCACCAGGCCGATGGAGTTGGCCTCCAGCGGCCCGCGCAAATCGATGTCGGCCCGCTGCGCACCGTTCAGCAGCGTGCGCTTGTTGGCGTCCTTCGCCTGGGTCAGCACGACGAAATCGTGCTCGGCCAAGTCGGCCGGCTGCTGCGGCGCGGGCCGTGTCTGCAGGTAGACGGGGCTGGCGAACAGGCCGCGCTCCAGCACCATGAAGCGGCGTGCGACCAGCTCAGGTTCGTCCACCGGGCCCACGCGCACGGCCACGTCATAGGGCTCGTTGAACAGGTCCACGCGGCGCGGCGTCGTGTCCACCTCCAGCTCCACCTTGGGGTAGCGGCGCACGAAGCGCGCGAAGCTGTCGGCCAGCACCAGCATCGCGAACTCCGCCGGCACCGACACGCGCAGCCGGCCCTGGGGCGTGGCGTCGCGCGAGGCCAGCCAGCCCAGCGTCTCGGCAATGTCGTCATGGTGGCGTGACGCCCGTTCGGCCAGTTGCTCGCCCAGTTCGGTCAGCGTCAGCCGGCTGGCGCCGGGCACGAACAGCCGGGCGCCCACCGAGGTCTCAAGCGCCGTCAGTCGCCGGCTCAGCGTGGCCTTGGGAACGGCCAGGTCGCGCGACGCGGCGGACAGCGATCCGGCCTTGTGCACCTGGGCCAGCAACAGCAGATCGTCGACTTTCATGGGCGCAATGATGGGTTCGCGTCTCGATTTATTTCGTTTCGTTTCCGGAACGATGCGTTTGGATTTTGTGGCTATGCGCAGTAAATGGAACTTTCTACAGTCGCCGCCATCATGTCAACGGCCCGCCTGTTTCCCGCCCAACACCACCGCATCGGCTCCGGCTTCGAGGCCGAGGGCTGGCGCGAACCGCTGGCGCTGCTGGACCCGTTCCTGATGGTGGACCACTTCCGCATGCGCGAGCCGGTGTTCGCGCCGCACCCGCATGCAGGCTTCTCGGCGGTGACCTACCTGTTCGACGACTCGGCCACCGGCATGGTCAGCCGCGACTCGCTGGGCGGCGAACACGCCATCCAACCCGGCGGCTTGCACTGGACGCTGGCTGGCCGCGGCGTCATGCACGACGAGTTCCCGGCCCAAGCCGGCCGCGAGGCCCATGGCCTGCAGATCTTCGTGAACCTGCCGGCTGACCAGAAGCTGCGCGCACCGGAAGTGCTGAAGCTGGCGCCCGAGCAGATGCCGCGCTACGAGGGCGCCGGCTGGCGTGCCGTGCAGGTCTTTGGCGGCGAGGCGGGTTTGCGCCTGGTGTCGCCGGCGGCGCTGTCCATCGTCGATGTGGACGCCGGCGCCCGCTTCGACACGGCGCTGGCGGTGGGCGAGCAGGGCTTCGCCATCGTCGTGAGCGGCCATGGCCAGGCGGGTGAACTGCCGCTGTCGCCGGGCCGCGCGCTGAGCCTGACCGACCTCGCGCCCATCTCCCTGCAAGCCGACGAAGGCCTGCGCCTGGCCTGCTTCAGCGGCCGCCCGCTGCGCGAGCCGGTCGTGCGGCACGGCCCGTTCGCGATGAGCGACGAGGGCCAGGTCGTCGCCGCGCTGCAGCGCTTCCATTCCGGCGGCATGGGCCGTCTCAGTCCCCGAACAACAAACACAGTCCCCAAGGAAACCCAGTCATGAACGCACCGCAAGAAAACGCGCCCAAGCCCGCCCAGAACGGCAAAAAGAGCGGCCCGCCCGTGCCGCTGCTCATCGTCGGCGCACTGCTGCTGATTGGCGGCACGGTGATGGGCGGCCGCATGTGGTGGCGCAGCCAGCATCTGGTGGAGACGGACAACGCCTTCATCGCCGGCCGCATCCACCCGGTGTCGGCCCGCGTGGCCGGTGTCGTCACCGACCTGCGCATGCAGGACAACGCGGTCGTGAAGGCCGGCGACGTGCTGCTGCGCCTGGACCCGGCCGATGCGGCCGTGCAGGTCGAGCGGCTGAAGGCGCAGATCGCGCAAGCCGATGCGGCCATCGCCACCGGCGGCGCCCAGGTCGCGCAGGCCAAGGCACAGGCGGCCGCCACCGGCTCGCAAGTCGCCCAGGCCGAGGCCGTGCTGGCCCGCACCGAGCTGGATGCCAAGCGCAGCCAGGCGTTGTTTGGCGCCGAGCTGCGCGCCACGTCCAAGCAGGAGCTGGATGCCGCGCTCGCCGCGCGCGACGTGGCCCGCGCCGACCTTGCCGCGAAGAAGGCCAGCGCCAATGCCGCCAAGGAGGCCGTGGCCGCCGCGGAAAGCGCGCGTCAGTCCGCCAACGCGCAGAAGGCCGCGACGCAGGCGCTGCTGAAGGATGCGCAGAACCAGCTGGGCTATGTCGAAGTGAAGGCCGCCAGCGACGGCCGTATCGGCAAGCGCACGGTGGAGGTGGGCCAGCGCGTGCAGCCGGGCCAGCAACTGGCCGCCGTCGTCGAGAACGAGACCTGGATCGTAGCCAACTTCAAGGAAACCCAACTGGCCAAGATGAAGCCGGGCCAGAAGGTGCATGTGCATATCGACGCCTTCCCGGGGCACGACCTGATCGCAAAGGTCGACAGCTTCGCGCCGGCCTCGGGCGCCAGCTTTGCGCTGCTGCCGCCGGACAACGCGACCGGCAACTTCACGAAGATCGTGCAGCGCGTGCCGGTGAAGGTCGTGTTTGAGCCCGAGAGCCTGAAATCGCTCGGCGAGGCCGCGACGCGCATCGTGCCGGGCCTGTCGGTGCAGGTGGAAGTCGAGATCTAAGACCCGACCATGGGCAACGAGAACTACCTCCCGCCGCCGCCCGACCAGAAGGTCAGCGGCCGCACCTGGATCGCCGTGCTGGCCAGCCTGTTGGGCGCCTTCATGGCGGTGCTGGACATCGCCATCACCAACTCGTCGCTGCGCGACATCCTCGGCGCGCTGTCGGCCACGCAGGAAGAGGGCTCCTGGATCTCCAGCGCCTACCTGGTGGCCGAGATCGTCGTCATCCCGCTGGCCGGCTTCCTGGCCATGGTGTTCTCCACGCGCCGCTACCTGATCGTCAACGTCGCGCTGTTCCTGGTCTTCAGCACGCTGTGCGGCATGGCCTGGAGCCTGGAGAGCATGATCGCCTTCCGCGCGGCCCAGGGCTTCACGGGCGGCGTGATGATCCCGATGGCGATGACGCTGGTCACGCGCAAGCTGCCGCTGAACAAGCGGCCCGTCGGCCTGGCGCTGTTCGGCATGACGGCCACGCTGGCGCCCACATTGGGCCCCACCATCGGCGGCTACCTGACCGAGCTGTACGGCTGGCCCAGCATCTTCTACATCAACTGGGTGCCGGGCCTGCTGCTGATCTTCGGCGTGGCCTATGGGCTGGACAAGGAGGCTATGAACCTGAAGGCGCTGCGCGATGTCGACTGGTTCGGCATCCTGTGCATGGGCGTGGGCCTGGGGTCGCTGACGGCGATGCTGGAAGAGGGCAACTCCAAGGACTGGTTCCAGAGCCACTTCATCATCGGCGCCGCCGTGCTGGCCGCGGCCGGCATCTACGGCTGGGCCTGGCGCGGCCTGACGCGCAAGAACACCTTCATCGACCTGCACATCCTCGGCCGACCCAGCTTCCTGATCGCCGGCGTCATCGCGTTCACGACCGGCATGGGTCTGTACGGCTCGGCCTTCATCCTGCCGCTGTACCTGGGCCAGATCGCGAACTACACGCCCATGCAGATCGGCCTGGTCATCATGTGGATGGGCTTGCCGCAGCTGTTCATCATGCCGTTCGCGGCCAAGCTGTCCACGAAGCTGGACAACCGCGTGATGATGAGCCTGGGCCTGGGGCTGTTCGCGCTGTCGTGCTTCATGAACACGCACATGAGCGCCGACACGGCCGGGCCGGAGCTGATCGCCGCGCAGATCGTCCGCGCGCTGGGCCAGCCGCTGATCATGATCACGCTGACCAACTTCGCGGTGAACGGCATCCCCCCCAACCTGCTGCCCAGCGCGTCGGGCATGTTCAACATGATGCGCAACCTGGGCGGCTCGGTGGGCATCGCGCTGCTGGCCACGCTGCTGACCAACCGCGAGCACCTGCACAGCGCCCGCATCGGCGAGGCCGTCACGCTGTACGACCCGGCCACGCAGGCACGGCTGGACGCGCTGACGCAGAACTTCGCCGCCAAGGGTGCCGACCTCGCCACCGCGCAAGACATGGCCCTCAAGGCGCTGGACAACGTCGTGCGCCGCGACAGCTTCGTCATGGCCTACAACGACGCCTTCCTGATCCTGGGCGCCGCCCTCATCAGCTGCGTGGCCATCGTCTGGCTCAGCAAGAAGGTTCTCGGCGGCGCTGCTTCCGCAGAGGCCGCTCACTGAATTCAGGAGAGATCACGATGATCCAACTCAAGACCGTTCTCACCCTCGTCGCCACGGCCGCCCTGACCGCCTGCACGACGCTGGGCCCCAACTACCAGGCGCCTGCGGCCAACGCGCCGGCTGCCTATCGCGCAGCAACGACGGCCGGTGCCGAGCTGCAGCGCGACTGGTGGCTGATGTTCAACGACGCGCAGCTCAACGCGCTGGAGGCGCAGGCGCTGCACGCCAGCCCGACACTGGCGGTGGCTGCCGCGCGCATCGAGCGCTCGCGGGCGGTGTTCGGCGCGACGCAGGCCGACCGCCTGCCCCGCGTGGATGTCGGCGCCAATGCCGGAGGTCTGCGCACGTCGGCCAAGGCGACGACGACGCCGGTGCTGAACGGCCGCGCGGTCACGTTTGAAGGCGAGAGCTTCGGCCTGTCGGCAAGCGTCGGCTGGGAGCTGGACCTGTGGGGCCGCGTCAAGCGCCAGACCGAGGCCGCGCAGGCCCAGCTGGATGCCACCACGGCCGATGCCGCCGCCGCCCGCGTGGCGCTGACGGCTGACGTCGCCGCCGCCTACTGGCAGTGGCGTGCGCTGGCCGATGAAGCCACCGCGCTGCAACGCGTGCG
Organism: Roseateles asaccharophilus; assembly: GCF_031458115.1. GTDB lineage: Bacteria > Pseudomonadota > Gammaproteobacteria > Burkholderiales > Burkholderiaceae_C > Pelomonas > Pelomonas asaccharophilus_A. The sequence continues at coordinate 762,591 of NZ_JAVDXV010000002.1, forward strand.
CGACAGCCGCGCCCAGGCCTTCCAGGTCGCGCAGACGCGTTTCGATGCCGGCTCGTCGACGACGCAAGACCTGGAACGCGTGCGCGCCGAACTGGCGGCCGCCGATGCCGACGTGGCCGACATGCCGCGCCGCCAGGCGCTGGCGATGAACCAGCTGGCCGCACTGACCGGCCAGCCGGCCGCGGCACTGAAGCTGCAGGCGTCGCCGCTGAGCGCGCCACCGGCGATCCGCGCGGGCCTGCCGTCCGAACTGCTGCAACGCCGCCCGGACCTGGCCCAAAGCCTCGCGCAGCTGCACGCGGCGACGGCCCAGGTCGGCATCGCCGAGGCGGCCTTCTACCCGTCCATCAAGCTGACGGGCAGCTTCGGCTACTCGAGCGAAGACCTGGGCTCACTGATCTCCGCGCCGGCACGCCTCTACAACGTGGGCCCCAGCATCTCGCTGCCGATCTTCGAGGGTGGCCGCAACAAGGCCAATCTGGCGTCCGCCAAGGCCTCGGTCGACGAATCGCTGGCTAGCTTCCGCGGTCGCATGCTGCTGGCGCTGCGCGAGGTGGACGACGCGCTGGCCGAACTGCAGGGCAGGGCGGCCGTCGTCGAGGCGCAGAACCGCACGCTGGCCTCGTCCGGCCAGGCGCTGACGGTGGCAAAGAGCCGCTACGACCAGGGTGCCGTCAGCTATCTGGACGTGACGGAGGCCGAGCGCACGCCGCTGGCCACGCAACGTGCACTGGCCCAGCTGCGCGGCGCGCAGTGGGCCGCGACGGCGCAACTGGTGAAGGCGTTGGGCGGCGGCTGGAGCGGCGCCAACGGCGGCTGAGTCAGCGTTTCAGCCAGCCCCACCAGGCGCAGGCGGCCACCGGCAGCGCCAGCAGCACGTTTCCGGCCAGGTCGCCGAAGCCACCGTCGCTGAACAGGCCCACCACCAGCCCGATGCCGCTGGCCACGCCCAGCGCGATGGGCAGCGTCCACATGCCGCCCTTGCGGTCCGTGCTCATCGTGCACCCTCACGGGCCAGCGCCGGTTGGGCCGCTGCCGATTCCTCATCGTCCGCAACGGCATTCGGCGCCGGCGGGCCCTTGCGCAGCCACAGGTAGAGCCCGCTGCCCAGCACGATGATGGACGCGATGTCCAGCAGTGCCCAGATCATCTGCATGGGCAGGCCACCGTAATCGCCGAAGTGCAGCGGCTGCGACACCAGCAGCGCCGTCAAATACCAGGGCAGCTCGGGCTTGGCGGTGACGGCGGCCGTCTTGGCATCCACCAGCACCGGTTGCACCAGACGCGAGGTCAACGGCTCGTTGCCGCGCAGGAAGAAGGTGTGGTGGTGCGGGCTGGAGAACGCCGTGCCGGGGAAGGCGATGAAGGACAGCTTGCCGTCCGGCACCGCCTGTTTCGCGGCCTCCATCGATGTCTGCACCGACGTGCGCTCGGCCAGCGCCACCGGCGGCTGGCCTTAGCAACCCATTGCGGGCAGCAAGAAACTGACGCGTTAGAGGTTAGCGCCCGCTGGAGCTTGGTGCCAGGCAGGTCCGCTCGCCTCCAGCCTCCCAGGCGCTCAGGAAACGGCGGATCTCCGCCTGTGCGCCGCCGGGCACGTTGCGGCCCCAGCGCGCCTCCCGCTGCCGGACGGCCTGGGGCTGGCCTTGGGCGAGGCCAGCCAACATGGACAGCACCAGCACCTGCTCCTTGACGCCTTGAGGCGAGGGCGCCACTTGCCCAGCCAGGATGCGGTCGGCTGCCTTCTCCGCCGCCGCCCAGTCCCGGCGTGCCGTCGCTTCGTAGAGGGCGAGCAACTCCAGTGCGCCCGAGGGCATCGCGGGATGGGCTTTGCGCCAGGTCGCGGTGTCCCAGAACATCTGTTGATCGGCGGCCGGAAGGTGGGCCAGCACGCCCTGCGCCAGATTGGCCGCGTAGAGCATCAATGCCTCAGCGTCCAGCGGTGTCGTTGGCTGTTGCTGCAGTTTCAGCGCGTCGGCAAGCAGGCTGTGGCCTTCACCCCGGGCCTGGCCCGCCCCGCGTCCGCTGAAGCGTTCGGCGGCCCAGATCGCCTGCTGGCGCGCGTGCAGCATTGGCTGCCCAGCGACATGCTGGATCTGCTCCGTCGCAGGCCAGATTCGGCGGCAATCCAGCACCGGCAGTATCGGCAGACCACTGCTGGCCAGGCGCTGAAGCAGGTCGGCATGGGCACCGCTGAAGCGCTGCTTGGGCGCCTGCAGAGAGACGGTCGGGAAGAAGTCCGAATGAGGCTTGGCGCCTTGCATGCGCACGTAGCTGCGCAGCACGGCAGGCCCGCCGATGCGGCGCACGGCCATGTCTGTCGGCGTGAGCAGGCCCACACGGCGCAATTCAGCCACCAACTCCGACGAGCGCCAAGGCGCGTCACCGGGGCTGCCCACGCGGTCCAGTGGTGCCAGCACGATGAGGTCTGCGTAATTGGACGCGTAGATCTCGCTATCGGGGAACTCTTGCATCAGCGCAGCAATCATCTCGGTCAACAGCGCATCCGAGATCTCGTAGCTGTGCACCCACTGCACCAGCATGCCGCCGGGCTTCAGGCTGCGCTTCACGCCGCGATAGAACTCGTGCGTGAACAGGCTGGCCACGCCGCTGACCCAGGGGTTGGAGGGCTCCGACACCACCACGTCGTAGCGACGCTGGCCGCGCGCGAAGAACTCCCGCGCATCCTCGAAATGCACATGGGAACGTGGGTCCTGGTAGGCACGCAGGTTGCGCTCACCGAACAGCTTGGCGCCTTCCCACATGGCTTCTTCGATCTCGATGCTGTCTACCCGCTTGGGCAGATCCGAGCCCAGCAAAGTGTGCGTGCTGAGGCCGGAACCCCAGCCTACGACGGCGACCTCCTGCGGTTGCGGGTGCACGGCCAGTGGCAGGGCGCCCAGCATCAACATCGTGATCTCATCGGTGCCCGCGGCCTCGGTAGACGGGGCCAAGCCCGCATCGGGTTTGCCGTTGGTCGAGATCACGGTGGCACCCGGTTGGCTGACAACCGCGATGCTGGCCGTGGCGCCGTCGCGGTAGAACAGAAGTTCACGCCCTGTCATGTCGGACTTGCCGTAGCGGAACACGCCTGAGGATTGGAGCAACCGGTCAGGCATGCCCCACTGCAGCATGACGCCCATCATGACGCTGCCCAATCCGGTCGCAACGACGACGCCAGGCGCCCAGCGCCCCGGACTGAGGCCGCGCAGCATTACCAGACCGATGAGCAGGTCGACAGCGCCGGCCAGCAGCAGCGTCATGCCCACGCCCAGCATCGGCATCAGCACATGCGCCGCCAGCAGCACGCCGAGGATGGCGCCCAGCGTGTTGGCCGCATAGACCTGGCCCACGGCCCGCTCACCGGCGCCGCGGCGCAGCAGCGCGGCGGTGAACAGCGGCAGCGTCATGCCGGCGAAGAAGGCCGCCGGCGCCATGATGAGCATGGCCACGCCGGCGGTCGCGATGTTGTAGAGCGCGTAACCCGCATCGGTGCGGCCCAGCGCCTGCAGGATGGTGGGCACCCAGTGGTAGGCGTTGCCCAGCAGCGCCACCGACAGCATGGCGCACAAGCCCATCAGCACCTGCACGAAGCCGGCATAGCGCACCAGGTCCGCGATGCGGTCGCCCACGCGCCGCACCCAGAGGCCGCCCAGTGCCAGGCCGAAGATGAATGACGCCAGCATCAGCTCGAAGCTGTGCAGGCTGGACCCCAGCGCCTGGTTCAGCATGCGCACCCAGCCCAGCTCGTAGGCGAACGACGCCGCGCTGGACAGGAAGGTGGCGGCCAGCAGCGCCGGCAGCAGCCGCCCCGCGCTGCCTTCGGTGCCGCCCGCCGGCTCGGCAGCGGCCGTGGTCTCACCGGCTCCTTCGCGCAACAGCCAGCTCAGCGCCATGCTGGCGGCCGCAACGAGCAGGTTGAGCCAGCCCGCCACGTCCAGCGCGCCCGGCATGCCCAGGGCGGGCAGCAGCACGAAGGTTGCGATCAATGCGCCCAAGGCGGCACCCAGGCCATTCGTGAAGTACAGGCCGCCCAGCGTCTTGCCCTGCTGGCTGCCGTCCAGCCGCAGCACGCCCACGGCGATCAGCGGGAAGGTGGCGCCCAGCAGCACCGTCTGCGGCGCGATCAGCGCAGCCGCGCTGGCCCACTGCCAGGCCGTGGCTGCGTTGGCGCTGGCCAGCGCCGGCAGCACGGTCGTCTGGCTGTACTCGCTGTAGGCAACGAACACGCCGTGGAACACCAGCCCCAGCACACCGATCAGCGCCTCGGCGCCGGCGTACACGGCCACCGGTCGGCGCAGCCGCTGCGTGACGCGGCTGATCAGCCAGGCCCCCAGCGCCATGCCGCCCATGAACATCATCAAGACCAGCGTTTGCGCATAGGCCGCATGGCCCAGCGTCAGGCCCAGATAGTGCGACCAGATGGACTGGTAGATGAGCGCCGCGCACCCGGAGAGCACGAACAACAGTTGCAGTGCCCAGCGGGTGGCGGCGATACGGTTCATGGTCTCAGGTTCAGCAGGGTGGCCGCCATGCGGGCGGCAGCGCCACGGTGCGCGGCGGAGAAGGCGAGGGCAGACTGCCGCATCGTGTCACGCGCAGCCGCATCGGCGCACAGGGTCAACCCACGCGCCACGGCGTCAGCAAGGCCGTCACAGCGCTGCGCCGCGCCGGCGGCCAGCGCCAGCTCGGTCGCCTCTGCAAAGTTGAAGGTGTGCGGCCCGGCCAGCACGGGGCAGCCGCAGGCCGCGGCCTCGATGAGGTTCTGGCCGCCCAGCGGCTCGAAGCTGCCGCCCAGCAGCGCGACGCTCGCCAGGCCGTAGTACAGCGGCATCTCGCGCATGGAGTCGCCCAGCAGCACGTCGACGTCGGCCGGCGGCTGCTCCACGCGGCTGCGGCGCGCCAGCGTCAGGCCGGCGGCCTCCACCAGGCCGGCCACTTCGTCGAAGCGCTGCGGGTGGCGCGGCACGATGGCCAGCAGCGGGCGTGGAGCCGGCCGCTTGCTCCATTCGGCCAGCAGCGCCGCCTCCTCGCCCTCGCGGCTGACGGCCAGCATCAGCACCGGGCGCCCCAGCTGCGCCGCCCAGGCCTGGCCACGCGCCACCAGCGCAGCGTCCACGGCGATGTCGTATTTCAGATTGCCCGCAACCTCCACGCGGGCCGTGCCCATCGCGCGGATGCGCCGGGCATCGCTTTCGGTCTGCGCCAGCGCCAGCGCCATGCGGCGCGCGGCGGGTTTCAGCAGCGCGGCGAAGCGCTGTCCCTGCCGCAGACTCTTCTCCGACAAGCGGGCATTGGCCAGCACCATCTTCACGCCGGCGCGCTCGGCCTCGCGCTGCAGCGTGGGCCAGACCTCGGTTTCCATCAGCACACCCAGCCGCGGCTGCCAGTGGCGCAGGAAGCGGCGCACGGCTCCGGGCGTGTCGTAGGGCAGCCAGGTTTGCGCATCGCCTGCCTGCAGCAGGGGCTCGCCGGCTTCGCGCCCGGTCGCGGTGGAGTGGGTCAGCAGGATGCGCAGCCCCGGCTCGCGCTCGCGCAGTGCCGTGATCAGCGCACTGGCCGCACGCGTCTCGCCCAGAGACACGGCGTGTATCCACAGCCGGCCGGGCTCGGTCGCGCCGCGGAAGAAGCCGAGGCGCTCGGACGGAGCATGCCGGTACAGCGCCTCCTTGGAGCCGCGTCGCCACAGCCGCAGCAGATAGAACGGAGTCAGCAGCCGCAATGCGGCCGTGTACAGGGCCAGTGCCAGGCCCTCAGGCATCAGCCACCCTTGCGCGCCAGTTCATGCGCGGCCTTCAGCCGGCGCATGACCGGTTCGTTGAGCTGGCGGCTGACGGGGTTCCACTGCTTCACCTGGCGGTCGATCTCGGACTGCAGGCGGGCGGCCGTGGCGGCGTCGCCCGAAGCCAGCGCCCAGATCGAGTATTCGGCATGCGCCTCGAAGCTGCCGAACTGGCGCAGCGCGGCCTCGAAATGCTCGCGGGCCTCGGCCTGGCGGCCGGTGCCGGCGCAGCAGCGCGCCAACAGCAGCAGCACCTGGTCGGGCCGGTAGTCGGGGCGCTCGGCCTTCAACACCTGCAGATGGCTCAGCGCCGCGTCGAAACGCTGGCATTCCACGAACGCGCGGGCGGCGCCGAAGCGCAGGTCGGGGTCGTTGGCGAACGGGCCGGTGAGGGCGCTTTCGTAGCGCTGCGACGCCTCCTGCGCCTCGCCGGCATCCAGCAGCGCAGCGGCCAGACGCATCTGGTTCTGGGCCGACGGCGACACGTCGAAGGCCGCGCGGGCCTCGCGCACGTCGCGGCCCGGGTCCATGGCCCGCGCGGCATTCGAGACCGCCTTGAACGCGCCGCGCTCCAGCCGCGAATTGGGCAGGTAGACGGCGAAGAAGTACACCGCGCTGCCCAGCAGCGGGAACATGAAGAGGATGAAGAGCCAGTACAGCTGCTGGCCGCTTCGCACGACATGGACCGCGCAGAGCAGCGCGATCAGGATGTGCAGGCCTCCGATCAATGGCATGTCGTTCTCCCTGATAAGTTGGTCGGCGGCTCTGCGGCCGCTCAGTCCCTCAATGGCCGGCGGCGAACTTCGCGTCCGGCTTCACGCGCTTCAGTTGCTCCAGCACGTCGTGCTGGATGCGTTCCAGCGCCTCGGGCGTGTGGCCTTCGAAGCGCAGCACCAGCACCGGCGTCGTGTTGGACGGGCGGATCAGGCCGAAGCCGTCCGCGTACTCGAAGCGCATGCCGTCGATGGTGATGATCTCCTGCACGCCGGGCAGGTCGGCCGGCGTCACCAGCTCCTTCAGCTTCTTGACGACTTCGTGATGCTCGCCTTCGGCGCAGGGCACGTTGATCTCGGGCGTGTTGAAGCTGTTGGGCAGACCCTGCAGCGTGGCGCTGGGGTCGGCATCGCGGCTCAGGATCTCCAGCATGCGGCCGGCCGTGTACATCGCATCGTCGAAGCCGTACCAGCGCTCGTTGAAGAAGATGTGGCCCGACAGTTCGCCGGCCATCGGCGCGCCGGTTTCCTTCAGCTTGGCCTTGGCCAGCGAGTGGCCCGTCATCCACATCAGCGGCTTGCCGCCGTGTTCCTTGATCCACGGCGCCAGGCGCTGCGTGCACTTCACGTCGAAGATGATCTCGGCGCCGGGCTTGCGCTTCAGGATGTCGGCGGCCAGCAGCATGATCTGGCGGTCCGGCATGATCATCTCGCCGTCCTTGGTCACGATGCCCAGACGGTCGCCGTCGCCGTCGAAGGCCAGGCCCAGCTCGGCGTCGGTCGCGTGGACGATCTTCTTCAGGTCTTCCAGGTTCTCGGGGCGCGAGGGATCGGGATGGTGGTTGGGGAAGTCGCCGTCCACCTTGGAGAAGATGTCGACGACCTCGCAGCCCAGCGCACGCAGGATGGCGGGAGCGGAGGCACCGGGGATGCCGTTGCCGCTGTCCACGACGATCTTCATCGGCCGGGCCAGCTTGCAATCCTTGACGATGCGGGCGGCGTACTCGGGCACGATGTCCATCTGGCCCACGCGGCCCTTGCCGGTGGCGTAGTCCCCGGCCTCGATGCGCTTTTTCAGGCCCTGGATCTGCTCGCCGTAAACGGCAGCGCCCTTGAGCACCATCTTGAAGCCGTTGTAGTCCTTGGGGTTGTGGCTGCCCGTGACCATGATGCCGGAGTTGCAGCCATGCTTGCCGCGCGTGGCGGCCACGTAATACAGCATGGGCGTCGTCACGGCGCCGATGTCGACGACGTCCAGGCCGGTGCTCTGCAGGCCGCGGATCAGCGCGGCGACCAGGCCTGGGCCCGACAGGCGGCCGTCGCGGCCCACGGCCACGGCCTTCTCGCCCAGTGCCTTGGCTTCGGTGCCGAAGGCGCGGCCCAGGTGCTCGGCCAGTTCCTCGTTGAGCGTCGTTCCGACGACGCCACGGATGTCGTAGGCCTTGAAGATGGATGCGTGGACCTGCATGGATTCCCTCTGGAAGCTGCGTTTGAAATCGCGGCGGATTGTAGGCACCCCCAAAGGTCGCCATTCATCGCTTCCGCTGTCGATTCGTCACTCCTGCAAGGGTCATGCCGCCCTTGCTTCCTACACTCCCGCCCATGTCGCTGACCCCTGCCATGCTGCGCGCCTCCTGGCGCTCTTGGATCCACTACCAGACCGACGAGCCGGTGGGCCCCTACTGGCTGCAGTGGGTGTGGACGCTGCTGTTCTGCCTGGGCATCGCGGTGGCGCTCACGGCCCTGAGCTGGCTGGGCGCGCGTTGGGGGCTGGCCGAAACCCTGGTCTGGTTCGGTCGCAACCTGGTCGTCTCGCTGACCATAGGCTTGTGCATCCACCTGCTGTACCTGGTGCTGGGCAAGGTGTTTGCCACGCCCGAGCGCATGCGTGGCTGGGAGGGCTGGCAGCGCACCGTCTATTTCGCAGGCGTGCCCATGGTGGGCGTCGTCATCGGCTGGCCGCTGGGGCTGGTGTTGTCGGGCGTGGACATCAGCTGGTTTGCCGGTGCGCGCGGGCGCATCGTCGTGCTCAGCTCGCTGGCCACGTCGCTGTGCATCACCTGGCTGATGCACATCTACTTCGGCGCCAAGGCGCGTGCCTTCCAGGCCAGTCAGCAGGCCACCGAGGCGCAGCTGCGGCTGCTGCAGGGCCAGATCGAGCCGCACTTCCTGTTCAACACGCTGGCCAACGTGCAGAGCCTGATCGACTTCGACCCGGACCGGGCCAAGGTGATGCTGGAGCGCTTCACCGACTACCTGCGCAGCAGCCTGGGCCAGATGCGCGGCGAGCAGACGACGCTGGCGCACGAGTTCGCGATGCTGGAGGCCTACCTGGACCTGATGCAGCTGCGCATGGGCGAGCGGCTGCGGGTGCGGCTGGTGCTGCCCGCCGAACTGGCCGAGGTGCAACTGCCGCCGCTGCTGATCCAGCCGCTGGTCGAGAACGCCATCCACCACGGGCTGGAGCCCCGCATCGACGGTGGGCAGGTCACCATCACGGCCAGCCGCGAGGCCGGCCGGCTGGCCATCGACGTCGAGGACGACGGCCACGGGCTGGACGCGCCGCGCCGGCGGCCCGGCAACGGCGTCGCCTTAGGCAACATCCGCGCCCGGCTGGAAGCCCGCTGGGGCACCAAGGCTCAACTGGAACTGCAGCCCCGCGAAGGCGGCGGCACCCGCGCCCGACTCATCCTTCCCATCACCGCCTGAATCCCATGCCCACCGCACTGATCGCCGACGACGAACCTCATCTGGCCCAGTACCTGAAGGCCCAACTGGCCCAGGCCTGGCCCGAACTGCAGATCCTGAAAATCGCCTGCAACGGCATCGAGGCGGCGGAGGCCATCGCCCAGCTGCAGCCCGACATCGCCTTCCTGGACATCCAGATGCCCGGCCTGACCGGCCTGGAGGTGGCGCAAGGCATCGAGGGCGCGACGCGCGTCGTCTTCGTGACGGCCTATGACCAGTACGCCGTGGACGCCTTCGAGGCACGTGCCGTCGACTACCTGCTGAAGCCGCTGAAGGCCGAGCGCCTGGCGGGCTGCGTTGAGCGCCTGCGCCAGAGCGCGGCGAGCCCGGATGGCGCGCTGGCCGAGACGCTGAAGCGCCTGCTGCCGCAAGCCGCCGCCGCGCCGGCCCGGCTGCGCTATGTGCGCGCGGCCCAGGGCGAGCTGATGCACCAGGTGGCCGTCGACGAGGTGCTGTTCTTCTACGCCGACGACAAGTACACCATCGTGCAGACGGCCACGGCCGAGCACCTGATCCGCACGCCCATCGTCGAGCTGGCCAGCCAGCTGGACCCCGACCGCTTCTGGCAGGTGCACCGCTCCACCATCATCAACCTGGACCACTTGGCCGGCACCCGCCGCGACGAGCAGAGCCGGCTGTTCGTGCGCGTGAAGGGGCAAGCCCGCGAGCTGCCCGTCAGCCGCGCCTATGTGCATTTGTTCAAAGCCATGTAGGGGCTCTCGGCGAGGTTAGAGTCGGGCGGCAGACCCGACGCCTTGACCATGCTGTCCCGCCGCACCTTGCCGCTCACCCTGGCCAGCCTGCTTGGAGGCGCGTCGGGGCTTGCGCGAGCGACGAAGCCGGTCTGGGTCTGCCATGACGTGCCCCCCTATCTGTGGCAAGGCCCCAAGGGGTTGGAAGGTTATGCCTTCACGCTGTACCAGCGTGTCATGAAACAGGCGGGCATGGCGCCCGATCTGCAGTGCTACCCCTTCGCGCGGGCGTTTCGCATGCTGGAGACGGGCCAGGCGCAGGCCGCACTGGTCGTCACCCGCTCGCCGGATCGGGAAGCGCGCTTTCGCTGGCTGTACCCCGTGGGCCGCTTTCGGTTCGGCGTCTTCACGCGCGTCACGTCGGGCGCGGTGCCGACGACCGTCAACGAGCTGAAGGCCTACCGCGTCGGCTCACTGAGGGCGTCCACCAGTCGTGCCATGCTGGAGTCGGCCGGAGCCCAGATCGTGGTGGAGGGCAAGGACTATGCCGAGTTGCTGACGCTGCTCAACCGCGGCATCGTCGATGCCGTCATCGGCCCGGAATCGGTGCTGCGGTCCACGGACACCAGCGGCGGCGAAGGCCTGCGTATCACGACGCTGGACAAGGGCCACGACTTCTACACCGCCGCCAGCATGGCCATGAGCGAGGCCGCGGCCCAGCGCGTGCGCGCCGCCTACCAGCAGCTCGTCGAGGCCGGCGTCGTGGCCCAGCTCCGCAAAGCCCATCCCGAGGCCGTCGTCCCGGATTGATGCCCCAAGGGGCATGTCCGAAAACTGCCAGAACCTGGCAGCAGCCCGGCCTAGACTGGCTGCATGTTGTCGCCCGAGACCCTGCTGCCCCCCGACGCCGCCTACGCCGCCCTGCAGGCGCACGACGCGCGTTTCGACGGGCGGCTCTACGTCGGCGTCACGTCCACCGGCATCTACTGCCGCCCCGTCTGCCGCGTTCGCCTGCCGCGGCGCGAGAACTGCCGCTTCTTCTCTACCGCCGCCCAGGCCGAGGCCGAGCGCTTTCGCCCCTGCATGAAGTGCCGGCCAGAGCTGGCACCGCGCCCGCTGCCGTGGACGACGATGGACGCGTCGCGCACCTTGGCCGCCCAGGCCGCCGCGTGGCTGGACGCCTGCGACGACGCAGAGGCCAGCGTCGAGGATTTGGCGAAACACCTGGGCATCACGAGTCGCCATCTGCGTCGCATCTTCCAGGCCGAGCACGGCGTGTCGCCGCTGCAATACCTGCAGACGCGCCGGCTGCTGCTGGCCAAGGCCTTGCTGACCGACAGCACGCTGCCGGTCCACGAGGTTGCGTTCGCGGCGGGCTTCGCCAGCCTGCGCCGCTTCAACGCGGCCTTCGTCGAGCATTACCGGCTGCAGCCCACCGCGTTGCGCAAGGAGGGTGGGGGCAGGGCGACGCTATCGCGGTTGCGGCTGAGCTACCGCGAGCCGTATGACGTGGCCGGCGTGCTGGCCTTCCTGGCGCCGCGCGCGGTGGCTGGCGTGGAGGTGGTGGACGCCGCCGGCATCACGCGCAGCATGGCGCTGACGCACGCGGGGCTGCGCCATGCGGGATGGCTGCGCGTCACATTCGACAAGCCGGGCGAGGTCGCCGTGGAACTGTCGCCCACGCTGTGGCCGGCCGTCGGCTCGCTGCTGCCGCGGCTGCGCCGCTGGCTGGACCTGGATGCCGATCCCGCCGCCATCGCCACCACGTTGGGCGAGGGCAGCGTGCCGGGGCAGCGGCTGCCGGGCTGCCTGGACCGCTTCGAGCTGACCGTGCGGGCCGTGCTGGGCCAGCAGGTCACCGTGGCCGCGGCACGCACGCTGGCGGGCCGTTTCGTCGAGCGCTTCGGTGAGGTGCTGGACGATGCGCCCGCAGGTTGCGCACGGCTGTTCCCCACGCCCGAGCGCATCGCTGCGGCGACGCGCGACGACATCGCGTCGCTGGGCATCATCGGCCGCCGCGCGGACAGCCTCATCGCGCTGGCCCAAGCCTGGCCCAGGCTGGCGTTCGCGCGCCGCGAGGGCTCGCCCGAGGCCGCCGCCGAAGAGCTGTGCGATATCCCCGGCATCGGCCCCTGGACCGCCAGCTACATGCTGATGCGCGGCTGGAGCTGGCCCGACGCCTTCCCGCCCGGCGACGTCGTGCTGCGCAAGGCGCTCAGCGCCGGCGGCACGCCCGTCTCGCCCAAGGTCTATCTCGAAGCCGCCGAACGCTACCGCCCGTTCCGCAGCTACGCAGTCCTGCATCTCTGGAGACATTCATGAGCCACCACATCCTGCAACGCCGCATTCCCACGCCGCTGGGACCGCTGACGGCCGCGCGCAGCGCCGCGGGCCTGTCGGGCCTGTGGTTCGACGATCAGAAACACCACCCCGGCGCGCTGGGCGTGCCCGAGGACGATGGCCGCGACCCGGTGCTGGCTGCCACTGCCTCGGCGCTGACGGCCTATTTCAACGGCAAGCCCTTCACGCTGCCGCCGCTGGATCCGGCCGGCACGGCCTTTCAGCGCGAGGTCTGGCAGGCACTGCTGGACATCCCGCCCGGCGCGCCCGATACCTACGGCCACCTGGCCGAACGCCTGGGCCGCGCGCAGGCTGCGCGAGCGCTGGGCGCGGCGGTGGGGCGCAACCCCATCTCCGTGCTCATTCCCTGCCACCGCGTCGTCGGCGCTGACGGTTCGCTGACAGGCTATGCCGGCGGCCTGGAGCGCAAGCAGGCCTTGCTGAAGCTGGAGGGCACGGCGGCATGAAGGCTTTTGACATCGGCGAGCTGGTGCTGCTCGCGGCGCTGTGGGGCGCGTCCTTTTTGTTCATGCGGCTGGGCGCGCATGAGTTCGGGCCCATCGCGCTGGCCTTCGTGCGCGTCGGGTTGGCGACCGTATTCCTGCTGCCCTTGCTCGCCACACGCGGCCAGCTCGCCGACCTGCGCACGCACTGGAAGGCCATGCTGCTGGTGGGTGCGCTGAACAGCGCCATCCCGTTCGCGCTGTTCTCATTCGCGGCGCTGTACGTGACGGCAGGCCTGTCCAGCATCGTCAACGCGACGACGCCGTTGTGGACGGCCGTCGTCGCCTTCGTCTGGCTGCGCCAGGGGCTGACGAAGCTGCGCGTGCTGGGGCTGGTCATCGGCTTCGCCGGCGTGGCCTTCCTGGCCTGGGACAAGGCCAGCTTCAAGCCCGACGGCGACCACTCCGGCCTGTGGGCCGTGCTGGCCTGCGCGACGGCCACGCTGTGCTACGGCATCGCGGCGAACGCGACCAAGCGCTACCTCGCCGGCGTGGCCCCCTTGGCCGTGGCCACGGGCAGCCAGGCCGCCGCGGCGCTGCTGCTGGCGCTGCCGGCCGCGTGGTTGTGGCCCACCACCATGCCCGGTAGCACCGCCTGGGGCAGCGCGCTGGCGCTGGCGCTGCTGTGCACGGCGCTGGCCTACATCATGTACTTCCGGCTGATGAGCCGGGTGGGGCCCACCAACGCCGTGTCGGTGACCTTCCTGATCCCGTTGTTCGCCATCCTGTGGGGCGCGGTGTTCCTGCAGGAGGCCGTGACGATGCAGATGGTGATGGGTGGTGCCATCGTGCTGGTGGGCATCGCGCTGGCGTTGGGGCTGGTTCAGGCGCCGGCTTCCTCCACCAAGGCGTCGCCCAGGTAGGCGCGGTAGCGGCGGATGCGGCCGGGCACGCCGTCCGGCCCCTGGCGCGGCGTGTAGCGCAGCGCCGTGGCTTCGACGCGCCGACCCAGGTCGATGATGAGCCGGTGCGGCGGCGCGGCCGGCTGGGCGCTGTGGGCGCTGATCCAGCAGTCGGAGTTCTGGCCGTTGATCGCGTTCAGCGCCGAGCCGTCCTCGCGCAGCCGCTCCTCGCTGCTGACGTAGGCGATGGTCCAGTTGGACTGGTTCAGCGGCTTGTCCGAGGCATCCAGCAGCGCGATCTCGGCGACCGCGGCGATGTCCTGCTCAGGCACTTCCAGCGCGAAGTAGCGGCCCGCGGCCGGTGCGGCGAAGCGCAGCAGCTGCGTGGCGCCGCCGGCTGCGAATTCGCCGTCCAGCAAGGGCTTGACGTCATCCAGCCGTGGCCGCGCGCGGCTGGCGGGGCGGGGCAGGTCGCGCTCGGGTTGCAGGCGGTCGAGGATGGGCGCCGCGAGGCCGGCGATCTCGGCGCGCTGCGGGCCGGTCAGGTCCAGCACGACGATGTCGTTGCGGCCTTGGCGCAGCCACGGCGCGGGCAGGTACATGGTCTGCGTCGGACCAATGCTCCAGTAGCGGCCCAGGCACTGGCCGTTGATCCAGACGATGCCCTGGCCCCAGGGGGACATGTCGAGGAAGCTGTCGCCCGTGGTCGCGAGCGTGAACGTGCCGCGCCAGAACGCTGCGCCTTTGGGCCGGCCGGGGCGGAAATTCAGCGCTGGCAGCGCGGCGTCGGCATCGAAGTCGATGGCGCGGATGTCCCAGTGCTCCACGGGCGTGGCCGCGCCGCCCTCCGGCGTGAAGGTCACCGGGCCGTGCAGGCCCTTGCGGTCGTGCAGCTCCACGCCGAAATTCACGCGGGCGATGGTGTAGAGCAGGATCTCGACGGTGAGCGGTTTCGTGCGCGCCGGCAGCTTGACGCGGTAGCGGCGGTGGCGGGTGTCGAACGTGCCCATTTCCTGGCCGTCCACATGCACCCAGGCCAGGTCGCGCACCTTTGCCGCTTCCAGCACGCCGGCGGGGCCGGCCGGCAGCACGGTGCGGTAGACGACGATGCCGCGGCTGATGTCGTAGGCCTCGATGGGGCGCGGCGACACGTCGCGCATCACGCGCGGCGGCAGGTTGTCCCGCACCGGCGCGGCCTCCTTCAGCGTGAAGGCGGGGATGGTGATGACGGGGTTGCGCGGCGGAGGCGGCGGCAGCGTCTCGCCCGCCGGCAGGAAGGGGCGCATGCCGTCGCGGTAGGCGGCGAACTTGTCGCCGGTCCAGCCGGCCTCGCTGATGGGCGCGTCGTAGTCGTAGCTGCTGGTGTCGGGGCGGAAGGGCCGGTCGCAGCCGCCCCACAGGCCGAAGCTCGTGCCGCCGTGCGCCATGTAGAGGCTGAATGAGCCGCCGGCCTTCAGCATCCACGCGATGTCGGCGACGGCCTTGCTCGCGTCGCCCTTGCGGTGTGGCGTGCCCCAGGTGTCGAACCAGCCGGAGTAGTACTCACCGCACATCAGCGGGCCCTGCTGCACAGCCTTCAGCGCATCGAAACCGCGCTTGGGGTCGCTGCCGAAGTTGGCCACCGACAGCAGCTCGGGGATGTGGGTCTTAGCAACCGCGTTGGTCGGGTTGCACTGGAACAGCGGCACGTCGAAGCCGCCGTCCAGCAGCGCCTGGCGCATCTCGCGCATGTAGGCCAGGTCGTCGCCGAAGAAGCCGTACTCGTTCTCCACCTGCACCATCAGGATGGGGCCGCCCCGCGTGATCTGCTGCGGCGCCAACACGCGGCCCACCTCGCGCATCCAGCGTCGCGCGGGTTCCACGAAGGCGGGCGAGCGCGTGCGCAGGAAGGCGTCGCCGTCATGCTTCAACAGCCACCAGGGCAGGCCGCCCATCTCCCATTCGGCGCAGGCATAGGGGCCGGGGCGCAGGATGACCCACAGGCCCAGCTCCTGCGCCAGCTGGCAGAACGCGGCGGCATCGCGCTGCGCCGCCCAGTCGTAGCGCCCCTCGCGCCATTCATGGAAGTTCCAGAACAGGTAGGCGCAGACGGTGTTCAGCCCCATCGCCTTGATGGCCAGCAGCCGGTGCCGCCAGTAGGCGCGCGGCACGCGGGCGAAGTGCATCTCGCCGCAGCGGATCTGCAGCGGTTGGCCGTCGAGCAGGAAGTCCTGCGGGCCTATGCTGAAACGAGGTGAGGGGGCCGCGGCCTGCGCAGCGCTGAAAGGCAACAGCGTGGCGGCAACGCCTTGGAGGACCTGGCGGCGGGGGAGGGGGCGGCTCATGGGACGGCCATGCTAGTGACCGGGCTTCGCGGTACGGCGGGCCGCGCGCTCATCATCGTGATTGATCGCGCCGCGGCGCGCGGCCGGCGGGTCGAGCTTCCTATGCTGCGGCACCTTCCGCGATATCGGCTCACTTCATGCGACAGCTTCTTTCACTCGTGCTGGCCTGCGCGGCTCTGAGCGCCACCGCGCAAGACGTGCAGCCCATCTCGCAGCGCTTTGCCGCCGACCCGTCACCGCATGTGTTCAAGGGCAGGTTCCATGTCTACGCCACCGACGATGCATCCAACTCCGGCAAGTACTGGGACTCGACCAGCTGGCGGCTCTACACATCGCCCGATCTGAAGACCTGGACCGACGCCGGCGTGCCGCTGGACGTGTCCGTCTTCAAGTGGGCGCGGCCCGACGCCAAGGCCTGGGCGCCGGAAGCGGCGTTTCGCCATGACAGGTATTTCTTCTATGCGCCGGTGGGTGGCGACAAGATCGGCGTGGCCGTGTCGAACCGGCCGGACGGCGGCTTCGTCGATGCGCGCAGCGACGCGCTGGTCGACAAGGCGCGCGATGCCAACGCCGGCGACGAGCCCATAGACCCGGCCGTGTTCATCGACAAGGACGGCCAGGCCTATCTGTACTTCGGCACCCGCGTGCCCAAGGTCGTCAAGCTCAAGGCGGACATGAAGACACTGGACGGCCCCATCCTCGACCTGCAGATCGCCGGCCTCAGCAAGGAGGCCAAGCGCACCTACGGCGAGGCGCCCTTCCTGCACGAGCGGGGCGGGGTCTACTACTTCACCTACTCGACCGGCTGGCCGGGCCAGATCCGCTACGCCACAGGCAGTTCGCCGCTGGGCCCGTTCACGGACCGTGGCGTCGTGCTGGACTACCTGAAGATCTCCACCAACCACCAGGCCATCGTCGAGCACGAGGGCAAGACCTGGCTGTTCTTCCACGACAACCTGCTGCCCGGCGGCGGCAGCCAGCGCCGCTCCATCGCGGTCGCGCCGCTGACGTACCAGGCGGATGGCAGCATCCGGCAGGTGCCTCACACGCCGCGCTGAAGCACCAGGCTGCAAAGGGGCAGCAACCGTGATAGCGTCCGGCCTGCAGCGATTGGTAGCGCTACCGTCGCGACGAATATCGTTTGGAGACTGCATGCCTTCCGTTCTGGTTCACACCCTGCGCCGCTGTGTCGGCACCCTCGGCCTGCTGGCCGCTTCCATCGCCTGGGCGCAGCCCTCGGGCGGCCCGTATGGCCCCGTGCCGCAGCGCTATGCGGTGCCGAAAGCCGCCAACGTCTACTTCGTGGCGCCCGACGGCAAGGCCGACGCGGCGGGCAAGTCGCTGGAGCAGCCCACCAGCATCGAGGCCGCCATCAGCCGCGTCGTCACTGGCGACGCCATCGTCATGCGCGGTGGCACCTACCGCACCGGCGGCCTGCAGTTGAACCAGGGCATCACGATGCAGCCCTATCTCGACGAGGTGCCGGTGCTGAAGGGAACGCGCGTCGCCACGGAGTGGCAGATGCTGCCCAACAACGTCTGGCGCACGACGTGGAAGACGCTGTTCCCGGCCCAGCCGCTGGGCTGGTGGCGCGCCGAGCGCGAGGGCATGGTCACGCCGCTGCACCGCTTCAACAACGACATGGTGTTCATCGACGGCGAGGCGCTGCAGTCGGCCGGCTGGGCGGGTGAGCTGAACGCCAAGAGCTACTACATCGACTACGCCAAAGGCCACGTCTACATCGGCGTGAACCCGTCGGGCAAAACGGTGGAGATTACCGCGCACGACGTCGCGCTGCATCGCCCGTCGCGCGAGGTGCACGGCAAGGCGTCGGACCGCAAGGGCCCGCAGATCCGCGGCATCACGTTCACGCAGTACGCCTACCGCGCCATCGACATCGAGGGCAAGAAGCCCGCGACGCCGGTGTCCGAGGAACCCACCGACGACCCCATCGGCCCGTCGCCCGAATCGGCGCACGGCAAGGAGGTGGTGGGCACGCTGCTGGAGAACGTCACCATCAGCCACTGCTCGCGCGTGGCCGGCTACTTCCGCGGCGACAAGCTGGTCATCCGCAACTCGCTGGTCAGCGACACCAGCACCGAGGGCATCTACGTCATCGGTTCGTCGGACGTGCTGCTGGAGCGCAACATCATCCGGCGCAACAACGTCGAGCGCCTGACCGGCTACTACCCGTCGGCGGTCAAGATCTTCAACCAGTCCTACCGCGTGACGGTG
The DNA here is from genome assembly GCF_031458115.1 of Roseateles asaccharophilus. Taxonomy (GTDB): domain Bacteria; phylum Pseudomonadota; class Gammaproteobacteria; order Burkholderiales; family Burkholderiaceae_C; genus Pelomonas; species Pelomonas asaccharophilus_A. The sequence goes on from NZ_JAVDXV010000002.1 coordinate 780,770, forward strand.
CGCGACAACCTCGTCGTCGAGCAGCCGTACTCCAACGGCGTCTGGTACGACGTGGGCAACATCGACGGCGTGTTCGTCAACAACTACGTCGAAGGCACGATGGCCGGGCTGTTCTTCGAGATCAGCAAGGGCATCACGGTGGCCGGCAACGTGTTCGTCAACAACCAGCAGAGCCTGCGCATCCTGAACGCGGCCGGCGCGCGCATCCAGCACAACACCTTCGTCAACTCGCCGGTGCTCATCGACCGAACCGAGCGCAGCGCGCAGGGCGACCATTTCGGCTGGCACCCGCAGACCGGGCCTGACGTCAACGAGCGCGTGGGCCACGTCTTCGAGAACAACCTGCTGGTGGCCGACGCGAACGTGAAGGGCCCGCTGCTGCGCTTCGAGCAGCCGCCGCTGATCTGCGGCAAGGTTACAGCGCCCATGACCACACGCGTGGACGGCAACGTCTACATCCGCGCCGCTGGAACAGGGGCTGGCCAGCCGCTGGTCAGCTGGGCGCCCGTCCCGGGTGCGGCGGGCGCAACCTGTCAAACGACCTACGCCAGCCTGGACGACTTCCGCCAGGCCCAGCCCGGCCTTGAGGCCAGGGGCCGCTCCTTCGCCGGCCATCAGGGCGCCGTGTTCAGCAGCCCCGAGCTGCGCCGCTTCGAGCTGTCCCATGTGCCCGACGGCGTGCAGCCCGTGCCCGTGCCGGCCGACCTGCGCAAGCTGCTGGGCTGGCCCGCCACGCACCTGCCGGGCGCGCTGCCGGCCGCGCGATGAAGCCCGGCCTGCGCGGCGCGGCGCTGCTCGTCTGCGCAGCCACGGCCGCCTTTGGCGGGGGCGGCGGCACGACGGCCGCCGTGGCCGAGACGCCCCAGCCTTCCACATCGCAGACTCGCCCCGAGGACGGCGCGACGGGCTGCACCGACCAGCCGCTGCCGGCCCACGCCGACCTGGCGCTCACGGCCGCGCTGCCGGACCCCTTCCGCGGCGTCACCCGCAAGGCCGACTGGCCCTGCAAGCGCCGCGAGGTCAGCCGCCAGCTGCAGGCCTATGAGTTGGGCGAGAAGCCCGCGCCGGTTGCCGGCAGCGTCAGCGCCACCCGCGACGGCACGTCGCTGACCGTCACGGTGAAAGACGGCGCTCGCCAGATCAGCTTTGTCGCCACCGTGCAGTTGCCCAGCGTGGGCGCGCCGCCGTATCCCGCGCTGATCGCCATCGGCCGCTCGTCGCTGAACAACGCCGAGCTGCTGCAGCGCGGCGTGGCGCTCATCAACCTCCCCAACGACGACATCGCGGCCCAGCAGGGTGGTGGCTCGCGCAACCAGGGCAAGTTCTTCACGCTGCATCCGCAGAGCGAAGGCGCAGGGGCGATGGTCGGCTGGGCCTGGGGCGTGAGCCGGCTCATCGACGCCATCGAGCAAGGCGGCCTGCCCGCCATCGACGCAGCACGGCTGGGCGTGACCGGCTGCTCCCGCAACGGCAAGGGCGCATTGATGGCCGGCGCGCTGGACGAGCGCCTCGCGCTGACCATCGTCCAGGAAAGCGGCTCCGGCGGGACAGCCGCCTGGCGCGTGTCCGATGCTCAGAAGGCGGCCGGCCAGAACGTGCAGACGCTGAGCCAGATCGTGCAGGAGAACGTCTGGTTCCGCAGCAGCTTCGCGCAGTTCGGCGCCAGCGCCACCCGGCTGCCTTTCGATCATCACCAGGTGCTGGGCCTGGTGGCGCCGCGCGGCCTGCTGGTCATCGAGAACACCTCCATGGAATGGCTGGGCAACCAGAGCGCGTGGACGGCCGCGCTGGCCGCCCGCGAGATCTACACGGCGCTGGGCGTACCCGACCGCATGGGCGTCTCGCAGCAGGGTGGCCACAACCACTGTGCGCTGCCGCCCGCGCAGGCGGTGGAGGTGAATGCCTTCGTGGACCGCTTCCTGAAGGGCGTGACGGGCGTGGACACGCGCGTGCTGCGCACGGACGGCACATTCGTCGTGGATCGCGACCGCTGGCTGCCCTGGAAAACGCCCACGCTCGATTGAGGGCGCCCCGGCTGGGACTATGCTTGGCTCGTCCCCAGCAGTCCCTGCCTCCATGCCGAAGCCTCCCGGCAAACCTCGCCCCAACAGCCGCCCCTACACGCCCCAGCGCCTGCTGAGCCTGGCGGTCCATCACGAGGTGCGCCGCAAGACGCAGGCCTTGTCCGCGTTCAAGGACGCCGAGGATCAGCGCCCGCCACCCGAGCCGCAGCTACCCGCCGATGCGCAAGCCCAGCGCCACGAGCCAGCCGCCTACGCCCGCCGGCTGGCCATGCCGCACGAGCAGAGCTGGGGTGGCATCAGCCCCTTCGCGAAGGATTACGCGCGCATCGTGCACTCCAGCGCGTTCCGTCGCCTGCAGGGCAAGACGCAGCTGATCCCGGCCGGCGAGAACGAGGTCTTCCGCACGCGGCTCACGCACTCGCTGGAGGTGGCCGACATCGCCTCGCGCATCGCCTCCACGCTGAACCACGGCAGCGGCGCGGCGCTGGGCGGCTATCGCATCAACAACGACATCGTCGCCTGCGCCAGCCTGCTGCACGACCTGGGCCATCCGCCGTTCGGGCATTCGGGCGAGGAGGTGCTGAACGAGCGCATGCGCGACTACGGCGGCTTCGAGGGCAATGCGCAGACGCTGCGCATCGTGACCAGCCTGGAAAGCCGGCTGGGCCTGATCGAGGACCGCGCGGCTGCCGAGTTCGCGATCGCGCAGGCCGAGGAGCGGCCGCGCGGCATGAACCTGACCGCCGGCACGCTGGCCGCCGTGCTGAAGTACCCCTACCAGCTCGGCGCCACGGGCCGCAAGGCCGGCCGCGGCGCCGTGGCCGGCAAGGGCATCTACGAGGAGGAGATGCCGGTGCTCCATGCGCTGCAGGCGCTGGGCCTGGGGCTGAGCCCCCAGCGGCGCACGCTGGAATGCCAGATCATGGACATCGCCGACGACATCGCCTACTCGGCCTACGACCTGGAGGACACGCTGGAGGCCGGCATCGTCACGCCGCTGGACCTGGTGGCACCCGACGACGACCTGCTGGAAGCCATACGCAGCGAGGAGGGCGTGCGCGCCTGCCTGGGGCCGTTGGCGGGTGACATGCACCGGGCCAACACCCGCATCGTCGACGCGCTGACGCAGGTGTTCGCCAGCCTGTTCGACCTTGGCGACGCCTATCCGCAGATCCAGACCGACAGCGTCGAAGGCAACCGCGCGCGCCACATCTTCGTCGCCCGCACTTATCTGGAGTCGGTGATGCACGCGCGCCACCCCATGGTCAGGCGCCAGTTCCTGGAGGCGCTGATCGAGCGCCACATCGCGGCCATCACGCTGGTTGCGGACGCCGACGCGCCGCATTTCTCGCGCGTCAGCGTCGAGCCCGGCAGCCGCCTGCGCATCGAGTGCCTGAAGGCCTTCAACTACCACCGCGTCATCAACTCGCGGCGGCTGAAGATGTACCACTACCGCAGCCGCAAGATCCTCGGCGAGCTGTTCGACACGCTGTTCGACAACGCGATGGAGCGCGACCCCAAGATCCGCGGCCTGCTGCTGCCCGACCGCATGCACGAGCAGTTCCGCGCGCAGGGCCGCAGCCAGCGCCGCGAGGCCGCCCGGCTGGTGGCCGACCACCTGTCCTCGCTGACCGACTCCGAGGCGCTGCGCCTGCATGCGCAGCTGACCTCGGGTCAGTCTGCGACGTTCAACACCTATTGGCGGTGAACTGAGCCCCTCGCCCGGTCTTGCGCCGGCTGAACGCCGGCAAGCCCAGTCTGGGACCGCGCCGCGGCATAGGCCGCAGCGCCTCGCCAGGCACGGTGCGCCCACTGGGCGCGCCGTGTCCTGGCTCAGCCCCCTAGGGGACGGCGATGCTCGCGGCGTTGAGCCGCGAGCACATCGCCCGCGGGCCGACTTGGGGCGGCCCGGCGTTCTGCCCGCGCCAAATGCGGCGCGGGGTTCGCCTACTTCGGTCCGCTGCCGGTCCCGTCCAGCTTGATCACGCGACGCGACCGGCTCTCCGTGTCGTCCAGCGACTCGCTGATCAGTCGGTTGTGCTGCTCCCAGTCCTCCGCGCTGCGGATGATGCTGGGCTTGATCAGCACCACCAGCTCGCGCTTGCGGCCGCTGTTGGCGCGGTTGCCGAACAGCACGGACGTCAGCGGGTTGCTGTCGGCGCCCGGCAGACCCGAGCCGCGGCGCGAGGCTTCCATCTGCATCAGCCCGCCGATGGCGACGATGTGGCCGTCGGGGATGCGCACCACGGTGTCGGTCTCGTTGACGCTGGCGCTGGCCAGCGGCAGCCGGAAGTTGCCGATCTCGCCCAGGTCCACCTGCTTGACCTTCTCGGTCACGTTGGACACCGACGGGTGGATGTGCAGCGTGATCATGTCGGCCGCGTCGATCTGTGGCGTCACGTCCAGCGCGATGCCGCTGAAGAACGGCGTCAGCGTCAGCGTGGGGATCTGGTTGGCCGTGCCGTTGGTGCCGTTGTTGTTCGTGTTGTTGCTGTTGCTGCCGCTGATGCCGGTGATGAAGTAGTCGTCGGTGCCCACCTTCAGCACGGCCTTCTGGTTGTTCAGCGTCGCGATGCGCGGGCTGGACAGGATCTGCGTGTCGCCGTGGCTCTCGATGAAGCTCAGCAGCGCCTGGAAGCCGCCGCGCGCCAGCGCGAGGCCGAAGGTGCCGCCGCCGGTCGAGGGCAGCGGGATGAGGTCGGACCAGGCCGGGTTCTGCGTGCCGGTAGACAGCACCGGCAGGCCGCGGCTGTTGCTGACCAGCGGGTTGACGATGGTGTTGACGCCGCTCGGGATCGACGGATTCACGCTGGTCTGGCCGATGGCACCGCGGTCGCCCACGCGCGACCAGTCGATGCCGCTCTGGTAGCCCTCGCGCAGCTCGACCTCGACGATCTTGGCCTCCAGCATGACCTGGCGCTCCACCGCCACGCGCGTGGCCTTCAGCCAGGCCTCCACGTGGCGCAGCTCCTCCGGCATGGCGCGCACGGCCACCGTGCCGGTCTGCGGGCTGGCGATGACGGCGCGGCCCTCGCCGGCGCCCACCAGCGAGCGCAGCGCGGCGGTGGTCTCGGCCCAGAAGTCGCCCGCCACGCGGGTGGTCAGCTGGCTGCTTTCCTGCTGCAGCACGGTGTTGGTCGAGCCGCCTGCGGTGTTGTTGTTGCTGCCGGCGGCGCCGTTGCTGTTGGGGCTGCTGACCGGCGCGGCGCCGGAGCTGACGCGCACCTCGCTGCGGCCACTGCGCTGGTGGGCCAGCGCGTTGAGCGTGAACACGCGCGTCTGCAGTGTGGGTGGGAAGACGGTGATGCGGCGGCCGTCGATGCTGTAGTCGAAGCCGTAGACCTCGCGGATCGCGTCCAGCGACTCGCGCAGCGTGACGCCCTTCAGCGTCACCGACAAGGTGCCGCTGACACTGGGATGGACCAGCATGCTGTAGCGCGTGTCGCTGACCAGCGACAGGAACACGTCGCGTGCCTGCGCGCCATTGACGATGAGGTCAAAGCGCGGCTCCGGCGGCAGCGCGGGGGCGGGCGGTGGCACCGGCGCGGCCTGGGCGAGCGGCGCGGAAGCCGCAGCCGTGGGCGGCGCCACGCGCTGCTGCGCCTGCAACTCCTCGCGCAGCGCCTGGCTGGGCTGGGCCACGCGCAGAGGCTTGTCGGCGCAGCCGGCCAGCAGGGCGGCGATGGCGCTCAGCAGCAGGATGCGCGAGGCCGGATGGACGGGAGCCGTCATGGCTGCTTCTCCTTGGATTTCTTGGCGGCAGGGGGCGGCGCGGGCGGGCGTTTCTCGACGCCGCCGTACAGCGGCTCGCGGCGGACCTGGCCGGCCTCGCGCAGCCACACGGCCTGCTCGGTGATGCGTTCGATGCGGGCGCCGTCGAGCTGGTCGCCCACGGCATGGCGGCGGCCGCGCTGCACGACGTAGGCGCGGCCGTTGGCAAAGACGACCTGGCGGATCGCGTTGTCGGCAGCTTCGACACCGGGCGACGATGCGGCCGAGGCGGCCGCCATCGCGCTGCGCAGCGCGGGCGGCCAGGCAGTGGGGTCTCGGTCTTGCGCCTGGGCCGGCAGCACGAGGCATAACAACAGCGCGGCGATGGGCTTCATGGATGCACCTTCAACATGAACAACTGCGCCTGCACACGCGGCGGCTCGTTGCCGGCGCCGGCATTCAAGCGCAGCTCGCCCCAGCGCAGGCCGGGCAACTCGCGCTCCAGTGCCTGCAGATAGCGTTGCATGTCGTACCAGCCGCCCTGCACCTGCAGCTCCACGCCCTGCCAGCCGATGCCGGGCAACACGGGCAGGGCGGGTCGGGGAGCGGCGGGGGCGGCTGGCGTGGCCGAAGCCGCATCTTCCAGCAGCGTCAGCTTCTCCAGCACCAAGCCTGGCTGCTGGGCCAGCAGGCGCTGCAGCACGACGGACAGGCCTTCGCCGACACCCGCCGAGCCGGCCTCGCGCAGCGCCTCGTCCAGCCGCGCGCGTTCGGCGCGCGCCGTGTCCAGCTGGCTGCGCAACTGGCCGCCGGGGTCGTCGTTGTTGCGGCTGGCGGCCACGTACTGCTCGCGCAGCTGCGTGACCTCGGCGGCCTGCTGGGCCTGGGCGTCGGCGCGCAGCTTCTGGCGGGTGGCCAGCGGCGTCAGCACCAGCGAATCGAATAGCAGCGCCAGCACGGCGGCGATGCTGACGAACAGGATGGCACGTTCGCGCAGGCTGAGCGCATCGATGCGCTGCGCCTGGCGCTGCCAGGCCGACAGCAGCGGCGCGAAGCGGCGGCGCAGCAGCGCGAGGTCGATGTGGGTCTGCCCCTTCATCGCAGCACCCCCGAGGCGGCGCTGGCCGGTGCGGCCGGCGCGCTGACGACGCGAAACGCCCAGACCGGCACGGGTGTCCGGATCAGTGGGCTGCCGGCCTGCAGCAGTGTGTTGCCCTGGGTCTCGGTGCTGGGCGCACCCAGCCGTTCCACGCGCAGCGCGGACAGCTGCTGGCCGGCCAGCAGCGGATGCGCGGCGAGCTGGCTCAGCCAGGGGCGCAGCTGTGCCGTGTTCAAAGTGCCGCCTGCCAGCTCCACGCGGCCGGGCGTGTAGCGCAGCTCGCTGAGCCAGGTGCCATCGGGCAAGGTGCGCGCCACCAGCACCAGCAGGTCGGAGTGGCGCTGGCCGCCGCGGCTGGCGGGGTCGCTGCCCAGCGTGCGCAGCAGCACGGTGCGGTCGGCATTGCCGGCCTGAAGCGCCTGCAATTGCGTTTGCAGCGCCAGCGCATCCTGTGGCGCGGGCAGGCTGGCGCGTGCCACTTGCAGCTGCTGACGCTCGGTCGCGTAGCGGGCCAGCAGGGCCTGGTGCTCGGCCTCGGCGCTGCGGTCGCGCTGCTGCATCCACAGCGTTGCGGCCAGGCCGCCCAGCAGCAGCAGGCCGGTCGCCTGCAGCAGCGTCAGTGCCGAAAAGTAACGCTTGGGCGCCAGCAGGATGGGCGTCAGGAGGTTGATCTGCTGGGCCATCAGTACGCGCCCGGGTGAAGTGAACGGGTGGACTGCATGCTCAAAGTTGCCGCGTCTCGCTGCGCAGCGCGGCACCCAGCAGGGGAATGCAGGCGGCCAGCGCCTGGGCGGCATGGCCCTCGGGTGCGGGCGCTTCGGGTCCGAAGGCGGCCAATGGGTCGAGTGCGACGGTCCGCTGGCCCAGTTCGCGCTGGATCAGCGCGGCCACCTCGGGGCCGTGCTCGGCCGTGATGACGTACAGCCGCGCCAGTGGCAACTCGGGCCAGCTGCGCTCCCAGACGTCAATGGAGCGCTGCAGCTCCACCACCAGCGGTGATTCCTGGCTGTTGCCGCCGCCGTCGAAGGCACCGCCGGGCTGGTACTCGAAGCCCAGTGGCAGGTCCGATGCCGGGCCCTCCGCCTGCTCGCCGCGCGCGCGGGCCAGCAGCTTGGGGTCGCCCTCCAGCCGGCGCGTGTAGAACAGTTCGTCGCCGGAGCCGACGACGAGGATGCAATGCTGCGTGTCGATCAGCACCGCGGCGCTGGCGCGCGTGGCGAGGTCGTCGGCGCGGGCCTGGCGGCTCAGCAGGTTGCGCAGCGCCGTCTCCCAGATGTCGACGATGGCGACCTGGTCGTTCACGCTGGCGGCGCCGGTGGTCAGCGCCTTGATCGCGCTGTTGCGCGCGGCGACGACGAACAGATGCCGCTGCGGCCGGTCCACATCGCCGCCCACGTGCATGACGTCCAGCGTCAGCTCGGCGACGTCCACGTCCACCATCTCCTTGATCTGCCAGCGTGCCGCGGCCTTCAGCTCCTCGTGCGGCACGTTGGGCGTGTCGACCTTCAAGATCTGGTACTCGGCCGGGTCCAGCAACGCGATGGCCTCGCCGGCGGGGACGGGTCTTGCCTCGGGCAGCAGGCCCCAGCGCAGCAGCCGCTGCGGCTCGTTCTCACCGTCGGTCAGCACGAAGGCGTGCTGGGCTCCGACGCGGCGCAGCACCAGGCGGTGGCCGCTGCGGCGGGGCGTCCAGGGCCAGCGCATCAGTAGTTCTCCCGTTGGAAAACGATGCCGTCGCTGCCGCGGTAGAGGCCCCAGGTCGCGCGGGCGCTGGGGTCGCTGGTGGCGGCGGCACCGCACCAGGGCCCGCGCAGGCCGGCCAGGTTGGCGCCAGCGGTGGCGGCCTTGGCGGCCACCCAGCCGCCGGCGGTCTTCAGGCACGAAGCGTCGGCCGTGGTATCACCAAGCGCCACGGCCACGTCGACGCTGCCCAGGCGACCGCCGCCGGGCGCAGCCAACGTGATGAAGCGGCGCTGCGCCGGATGCACAGTGACGGTGGCGGGGCTCATGACGGCGTCCGCGGCGACCAGCGTCTTGCGGAAGTTGCCGAAGCTCAGGTTGTTCGCGGTGACGCTGGTGCAGAAATCCAAATCGTTGGTCTTGAAGGTGGCGGTGCCGCTGTCCCAGTACTGGGCGGTCAGCGGAAGCAGCAGCGCCCGGTTGGCGGCGCTCATGCCATTTTGTAGGCGCAGGCGGCCATGGCGCAGGGGGATTTGCCCGACCACGACGGTGCTGCGGTCCGCGCCGGCGACGGCATCGGTGTCGAGGTCGAACGCCAGCATGCCGACGCCGTCAGCGTCCACCGGCGCGATGCCGAAGGCGGCGTTGGGGAAAGGGCCGTCCGGGGCCGTGGCGCGCCGGGCGGCGGCGGTCAGCATCACATCGGCCGCGCCGGCGCTCGCATGGCCTACCGGTGGCCAGGCGCCGGCGGCGCCGGCCATGGCGACACGGCTGGCGGGAAAGCGGGTCGTGACCGCGCCGGTCGTGTCGGTGCCGGCCAGGGCGTAGCCGTCGGCGTTCGCCAGGTCGAGCCGTGCGTAGGTGGCTCCCGCGTAGTTTCGTGTCACGTCGCCCTGGGCGTTCACCGCCGTCAGCGTGAACCTGAGCCCGAAGTTCTCGTCAAGATAGGTGAAAGCGGATGCGGGCACGCAAGTCAGGCCGGCACGGTGGGTGGGGGCTGCGGCCGTGGCGGTGAAGCCCGCGGGGATGAAGCGCCCGATGGTCTCGCTGGCCACGGCCGCTGCGGGGGCCGTGTCGCCTGCGCCGAGGTAGTTCGTGTCGGCGACCGAGCCCTTCAGCGTCATCAGGCCGACCTCGCTGTAGCGCAGGTTGGTGACCTTTGCGACGCCGTTGGTGAAGTCACCGCCGGCGATGGTGGCGTTGCCGATGGTGCCCGTGGCGCCGCCGGCCGGCTCGACCAGCGTGGGCGCCAGCAGCACGCCTTCGGGCGCGGCCTCCTTGCCGAAGTTGGGCGTGGCCACGCCGCCCGAGGTCAGCGCGGTGATGCTGGCACTGAAAGGCGTGCCGGCCTTGACGAACTTGTCCGGCGGGCTGTCCTTGCCTGGGTTGGCGACGCCCGTCGGGGTGGTGATCTGCGTGATGGAGAAGCGGGCCGGCTTGGTGACGAAGGGGCCGCTGTCACCGGTCAGGGTATCGGTGCCTGCGCTGCCGACGGCGACGCCCAGGCTGGCCAGCAGCCTGACCTGGCCAACGTCGGCGAAGCTGAACGTGAAGGGCGCGTTGCCGTTGGCATCGAACATCATGGGCACGTCCGTGTAGGCGGCCGAGGCGGTGGCGTTGTTGCGCTGGACGGCCGTCGCGCCGGCGCTGCCGGTGACCGTCATCAGGTTGCTGCCCGAGCAGGTGGCCGGGTCGTTGCAGCGGTAGGCCCATTTGACGTTCCGGCTGCCGGAGACCGCCGCCTCGCAGGCCTGCGTGCTGGTGTTGGTGCGGACCGCGCGCAGGTAGAAGGTGCCCGAGGTCGTGCCGGCGGTCTGCGCCGGGATGGTGGCCGCAGCGCCGCCGGTGCCGCTGGCGATGATGAAGCCGGCGCCCTTGAAATTCGTCGTGCAGCTGTTGGCGGCTGCGCAGCTGACGCCGTCGGGGCAGCATCTGCGCGGGTTGGCGGCGGTCGTCGATTCCGCGCTCAGCGTCACGGTGACATTGGTGTTGTCGCCGCCGCCGGGCAGGCTGAGCGTGGCCGTTGCAACACCGTTGCTGAAGCTGACGATGCTGGGGCTGAGCATGCCGGCGGAGGTGCTCAGGGTGGCCGTGCCGTTGACGGAGGTCTCGACGCTGCAGGTGCTGGCGTTGCTGGAACAGGCTTTGACGGTGATGGTCGTCGGCAGGCAGGTGAGGCTGGTGGTGGGCACCGACAGCTCGTAATGGTCCAACGGCGGCAGGCAGACGCGCACGGGCGTCGTCTGGTCAGCCGTCAGCTCCAGCGCGCTGATCTCGTAGTTGTAGAACCGCATCTCGTCGATGAGTCCGTTGGCCGAGTTCAGCGTGCCGTTGGTGGGCGCCGTGCTGCTGCGGTTGTCGCCGACGAACATCGTGCCCAGGCTGTTGTCCAGCGTGCCGCTGGTGGTGGTCGTGGTGGCGCCGACCTGGGATCCGCCGATGTAGATGCGCAGCACGCTCTGGTTGGTGCCGCTGGCCAGCTTCCAGATGATGGCGATATGCCGCCAGTTGCCGGCCAGCACCGTCTGCGCCGGAGTGACGGCCGTCACCACAAGGCCGTTGCTGTCGGTGATGGTGAAGCGCAGCGAGCCGTCTGCTTGGCGCACCAGGAAGAAGGGCCGAGCGGTCGCGGTCGTGGCGTCCAGAAGCATCGCGGCCGCGCTGTTCCAGGCCGTGCTGGACTGATACCAGAAGGTCACCGCGCCCTTGTCGCCGATGCCGGAGTTGACATCGAGCAGCGTGTCCACGGCATGGCTGGTGGACGTCGTGTCGGCCGGGATGCTGAGCGAGCGACAGACCCGCGCCGTGGGCGAGGTGGTGGCCGTGCCCACGCGCACACCGTTGTTGTTGTTGCCACTGCTGTCGGCCACCTCGCCGACGCGGCCGCTGTAGTTCCACTCGTCGAAGCGGTACTCGGCCCTGCGGGTGGGCGAACCGCTGGGCACGAACCAGCGGATGGCGCTGCCGTTGGCGTTGTAGCCGCTGTTGTAGGAGTACTGTGTGAAGTCGCTGCCGTCGATCTGCACGCCAATGGTGGCGCGCGAGCCGGTGGCGTTGGCATTGCCGTACTGGAACTTGAATTCGCCGCTCTCGTAGAGAATGATCTGGAAGGTGTAGGGCGTGCTGGTGTTGTACTGGTAGACGCCGTTCCACGACACGACGACATAGCGGTTGGGCGCCGTGCCTTTTTGCTCCCAGGTGACGCCGCCGCTGCCGGGCTGGCTCGGATTGAGGTCGGTCCAGTAGGCCAGGATGACGTTGGTCGTGGCCGAGGCGACGCAGCCGCTGGCGGCTGCCGGCGTTCCGGCGGGCATGGCGGTGTTGGTGTAGCTGCGGAAGAAGCCGTTGTCGGCACCGAACTGCAGGCCGCCGTTGGCCAACACGCGCACCGAGGTGTAGTTGGTGCCCGCGAAATTGAACTTGAAGCTGCCGCTGAACGTGATGGTGGCCTTGTCGTCGTCACCCGGGTAGCTGGTGCATGCGCGGTCCCAGGTGATGGCGTTGGCGGCAGACTCCCAGGCATAGCTGTCGCTGCGGAAGGTGTAGCTGGCGGCCTGGGCGTGGCCGCCCAGCAGGACCAGGCAAACAAGGGCGAAGGCGAGGCGCAGTGTCTTCATGGCGTGACGGTGATGCTGAGGCTGCGGCTCAGCTGGCGCTCTGTATAGGTGGGCTGGGTCGTCGCCGTGTTCGGACAACTGCCGGCGCCGGCGGCGATGTTGCAGGCATTTGCGACGACCGTGTAGAAGGCCAGCGTGGTGTCGCCGTCGGCCAAGGTGCCGGCACCGGGCACGCGCGCGCAGCTGACGGAGACGGTGTAGTCGGACAGTTCCTCGGCCAGCTTGAGGTTCTTGGCGGCGAAGCAGTTCGGCTGGCCGCCGCCGCGCAGCACCTGGTAGCTGCCCCATTCCAGGCCGGTCAGCGCCGCCTGGTAGGCCTTGGCAGCGGCCAGTTCGCCGGCGGAGCCGAGCTGCTGGCGTTGGCTCAGCGAGGCCAGCGCCGCCCCGAGCGCGGCCAGCGCCACGAGGATGAAGAGCATGGACATCATCGTGAAACCCGCCGTCGCGAGATGCGGCGACCTGCAGGGTCGAGGAGCTGCCGTGGAACCGGCTTTGCCGGGCCGTGGGCGGCGCCTCGTTGAGCGAGCCAGCGAAGCCGGGACGGGGTGGGTGGTCATGGCAGGTTGTCCACGTGAACCGTGTGGTAGAGCGTGACAGCCTCGGCGTTTGCCTCGTCGTCGGCGTTCTTCGGCTTGCGGTCAAGCAGGCTGATCTGCAGCGTGACGATGCCATGGCGCGCCGAGACGGAGGCCGGGTCGAAACTGAACCTGCAGGCCTTCACATGGCGCGCCAGCACGGCGCTGCTGCCGCCCGACGGCGGGTTGGGCTGTGTCGCGACGAAGCCGTAGCCCGTGTGGCGCATCAGCGTGCCGGGCGTGGTGCTCATGTCGCAGCGGTAGGTGACCGGGGGCTCGATGGCGTAGACACGGTAGGGCGGCGCCTGCAGCGCGTTGGCCAGGCCCGTGCCGCCGTTGATGATGGCGACGTTGGCCGCATTGCCGGCGGCGCTGGTGGCGGTGCGCACATTGGCCAGCGTGTAGGCGTCGGCGTCCGGCGTGCCCGCGCCGAGGTTGTACCAGGCCAGCTGCTGGCTGGCCCGGCTGAGCAGCAGGGGCGGGCCGACGATGGCGAAGCTGGCGTCCGCGGTACCAAACTGCAGCGTGTCACCGCTGTTGACGGCATAGCGGGCCGCGCCGCTCACTGGGATCAGTTCGAGGCTGCGACCGTCCGCCGAGACGCGGGCGCTGTTGGGCAGCGCCAGGGCCAGGTCGCGCGAGATGCGGCGCAGCGCGGTGTCGGCTTGGTCGCTGAGCTGGGCGCGGGCGGCGCCGTCGAAGTAGGCCGTGGTGGCCGGCACGATGAAAAGGGACACGATGCCGATGACGACGCCGGTGATGGCGATGGTCATCACCGCCTCGATCAGCGTGAAGCCGGCCTGCCGGTGCGTGCGGCGATGCTCAGTCCGCGGCCGTCGGTGCATAGCGGGTGCGCCAGCCCTGCAGGGTGATGGCGTTCTTCGGGTTGCCGTCAGGGGCGGTGACCGTGACCGTGATCTTCAGCGCCTCGGTGCTTGGCACGTTGTCCAGCGCCGCCTCGACGACGCTGACCGAGGCCTTGTAGGCGCCGAGTCCGGCGACGGCTGCGCCCGAGATGTCGGTGATGCCGTTCATCGAGAAGCCGTTGTAGTCGTTGACGTTGTCCAACAGGCTGGCGCCGGAGCGGCTTTCGCCGCCCTCCGGGCCGAGGACCTCCTGGGTCGTGCAGTCGACGGCGCTGGTGGCGGTGGCCGCGTTGGCCGCATCGGGATCGCACCAGGTGAACGGCATCAGCTCGATCTCGCGCAGCAGCGACTCGGCGATGGCCAACTGCTGACGGCGCACCATGGGGTCGGTGCTGGCGGCCGTGGCGGTGATGAAAACCTTCAGCATCGCGCTCAGCGCGATGCCGACGACGACGAGGAAGAGCAGCAGTTCGATCAGGGTCAGGCCCTGCTGGCGCTGACCGGGATGCAAGGCCGGCATGCGCGGGAAGCTAGCCCAGCTGTGCATCATGCGAGCCTCAAGGCACCGGGTAGATCAGCCCGGTCTCCGCCTCGACGCGGTAGGCCTGGCTGTAACTGCCCGCTGCCACGGTGACGTTGAAGGCAGCGCCGCTGTACGTGGCGGTGGCGCCGCTGTTGCCGGCGTTGAACGTGACGGTGCGGCTCCCGCCTTCGGCGATGCAGGGACTGTCGCTGGGTGGGCAGGGCAGGGTGTCGATGACGGTGACGCCGCCATAGGCCCAGCTGACGCCGCTCCCGGTGATGGTCTCGACGATGGGCCGGCGCTGCTGCAGCGCCAGGCGCTGCATGGCCTGGTGGCGCGACTGGAAGTCGTCGCCAAAAGCACGCAGCCGCCACAGCGTCGTGTCGACCACCTTGGGGATGGCAAACACCGCCAGGGCGGCTGTGATCACGATGACGAGGATGAGCTCGATCAGCGTGAAGCCACGCGAACCGCGTGGCAGGGGCATCAGGAAATGCCCGTGGCCGTGAAGTTGGCCGTCTTGCCGTTGGCCGTCAGCACGCAGTCGGTCTTGGTGGCGTCGGCGGCGACGGCGGCAGCAGTGATCACATAGCCGGTGGGCAGGCCACCTTGCAGCGACGTGGCGACGTCGGTGCAGTTGGCAACGGCATTGCCCTTGGTGGAATTGGCCTTGCGGCTCGCGTAGTTGATGGCGGACGCGGAACTCAGCGCGCCGGCCACACCCTGCACGGCCGCCGTTTTGGCGTCATCGTCGACGTTGACGAACTTGGGCAGCGCGACTGCGGCCAGCACGCCCAGGATGACGATGACCATGACCAGCTCGATGAGCGTGAAACCGGCTTGGGCGTGGGTACGGGACTTGTTCATGCGAGATCTTCCTGCGCGGGGGCGCTTGCTGCGGAATGGTGCAACTATCTGACGGCTGCCCGGCTCAGGGAAGTGAATTGCGCACGGCCGGCAACACCCGGCACGCAATCCGCGCATAAAGCGTTGCAGGGTTCACACCCCGAGTGATACGTGACGGCTCTAGGCGGCCCTCATCGGCCCATTGCGGCCTGGCCCAGGTTCCACAGCGGCAGGAACACGCCCAGCGCCAGCACCAGCACCAGCGCGCCGATGATGGCCAGCAGGATGGGCTCGATGGCGGCGGACAGGCCCTTGATGGCGTAGTCGGTCTCGCGCTCGTACATCTGCGCGATCTCGGTCATCAGCGTGTCCAGCTCGCCGGTCTCCTCGCCCACGGCGATCATCTGCAGCACGATGGGCGTGAACACGCCGGTGGCGGTCGCGCAACGCGAGATGCTCTCGCCTCGCTCCACGCCGTCGCGCATCTGTTCGATGCGGGCTCCGATGTAGGCGTTGTCCACCGTCTGCGCCACCACCGTCATCGCCTGGCTGATGGGCACTCCCGAGCTGCTGGCCAGCGCGAAGCTGCGCGCAAAACGGGCCAGCGTCGCCTTCAGCACGATGTCGCCGGCGATGGGCAGCTTGAGCTTGAATCGGTCCCAGGTGTAGCGTCCGCTGGCCGTGGCTACCCAGTTGCGCCAGGCCAGCACGGCACCGATACCGCCGGCCAAAACCATCGGCCACCACTTCACGGTCCAGCCTGAAAAGCCCAGCAGGATGCGCGTCATCAGCGGCAGATCGCTCTTGAAATGCGCAAAGACGTCGGCGAACTTGGGCAGCACGAACAGGTTGATGATGACCAGCGCGATGCCCATCGCGATGATGACCATGAAGGGGTAGCGCAGCGCCTGCTTGATGCGGGCGCGGATGTCCAGCTCGAACTCCAGGTGCTCGGACAGGCGCTGAAACACCTCGGTCAGCTTGCCGGTCAATTCGCCCACGCGGGTCATCGCGACGTAGAACGTGCTGAAGACCTTGGGGTGGCGCGAGAAGGCCGTGGCCAGTTCGCGGCCCTGGTCCAGGCTGGCGCGCACGTCCTGCAGCAGGCTGACGACGCCGGGGTGGCTGGTAGAGGCCTCCAGCCCGGCCAGCGCGCGCAGGATGGGCACACCGGCCTTTTGCAGCGTGTAGAGCTGGCGGGTCAGCACCAGCGCGTCTTCCTGCGTGATGGGCTTGGCCAGCAGCGCCTGCAGCCAGCCGTCGCCGCCGGCGGCACTGACCGCGTCGGCCGTGGGCTCGATGCTGACCGGCACGACGCCGCCAGCCATCAGCTGGGCCGCCACCGCGTCGCTGTTGACGGCATCGACGATGCCCTCAACCAGCTCACCTCGGCCGTTGCGACCTTTAAACGCGAAGTTGCTCATGTGGGCAGGCTGTTATGCCTTGAATCCGCGGGCCGTGCGCCGGGCCGCCCCAAGCCGGCGCGCGGGCGATGTGATTGCAGCTCAATGCTGCAAGCATCGCCGTCCCCTCGGGGGACCGACTGGACTCGTCCGCGTTCAGCGGCGCGAGGGCGGGCGAGGGGCTCATCATTCAGCGTCCACGCTGATGCGCACGGCTTCCGCCAGCGACGTCTGGCTGTTGCGCACCAGCGCCAGGCTGCGGTCGGCCAGCGTCTTGCCCTTCAGCGAGGTGCGCGCCGCGGTCAGGAAGCCGCCGGCATCGCTGCGCTGGATGGCCAGCGCCATGTCGGGGTCCAGCTCCAGCATCTCGTAGACGCCGCGCCGGCCCTGGTAGCCGGTGCCGTTGCATTCCGAGCAACCGCGTCCCTTGACGCTCTTCACCGGGCCGGGCGTCTCGCCGTTCAGCGCCAGCACCTCGTTGACCCAGGCCTGCTCCTGCGGCGTGGCCAGATGCGGTTCGGCGCAGTGCTTGCAGACGCCGCGCAGCAGCCGCTGCGCCAGCACCGCCTGCAGCGACGTGGCCACCATGAAGGGCGGGGCGCCCATGTCCAGCAGCCGGAACGGCGTGGAGACCGTGTCTTTCGTGTGCAGCGTGGACAGCAGCAGATGGCCCGTGATGGCCGCGCGCAGGCCGATCTCGGCGGTCTCGGCGTCGCGCATTTCGCCGACGAGGATGACGTCGGGGTCCTGCCGCAGCGCGGCGCGCAGCACCTTGGCAAAGCTCAGCTCGATCTTCTCGTTGACCTGCACCTGCGTGAGACCCGGCAGCCGGTACTCGATGGGATCTTCGGCCGTGATGATCTTCAGCTTCTCGGAGTCCAGCTCGGCCAGCGCGGCGTACAGCGTGGAGGTCTTGCCGGAGCCGGTGGGGCCGGTGACGAGGATCATGCCGGCGTCGCGCCCCAGCAGCTCGCGAAAGCGCTCGAGCATGTCGCCCGGCATGCCGATCTGGTCCAGCCGGCGCAGCGCCGAGCCCTGGCCCAGCAGCCGCATGACGACCGATTCGCCGTACTGGCTGGGCATGGTGGACAGGCGCACGTCCAGCGTGCGGTCGGACAGGCGCAGCGTGAAGCGGCCGTCCTGCGGCAGGCGCTTCTCGGAGATGTCGAGGCCGGCCATCAGCTTCAGGCGCTGGGCGAGTGCGGGGGCAATGCGCTTGTCAGCCTGGGTCAGCGTCTGCAGGATGCCATCGACGCGGTTGCGGATCAGCAACTCGCCTTCCTGCGGCTCGATGTGCACGTCGGACGCGCCGGCGCGGGTCGCGTCCTCGAACACGCTTTGCAGCAGCCGCACGACCGGCGCGCCTTCCTGGCCCACGCTGGCCTGCAGCGCGCCGAAGTCCACGGCGTCGCCGATGTCCTTCTCCAGTGCCTTGGCCAGGCCGGAGATCTCGTCGCTGCGGCGGTAGTGCTTGTCGAAGACGGCGGGCAGCTGGCTGTCGGCCACCACGGCCATCGCCAGGCGGCGCTTCAGCAGCTTGGCCAGCTCGTCGAAGCCGAACAGGTCCAGCGGGTCGGCCATCGCGACCAGCAACTGGTCGCCGCGCTCCTCCAGCACCACAGCGCGAAAACGCCGCGCTGGCGTCTCGGGCAGCAGCCGCACCAGCTCGGTCTTCAGCGGGAAGGTCTTCAGGTTGACGAACGGCGCGCGCAGCTGGCGCGCCAGCACATGGGCCAGCGCCTCCTCGGTGATGAGGTTGGCCTCGACGAGGATGCGGCCCAGCTTCTTGCCGGTGGCCCGCTGCAGCTCCAGCGCCTGCGTCAGCTGCTCGGCCGAGATCAGCTGCTGCTCGACAAGGACGTCGCCCAGCCGAAGTTTGGGACGCGGGGCGGCGGCGGTGTCGGCTTCTGTCGTCATGCGTTGCTGGTGGCGTGGACTTCAGCCAACGTGGTGATGCCTTGCAAGACCTTGATGATGCCGTCCTGGCGCAGCGAGCGCATGCCCTCCGCCAGCCCGGCGTGATGGATTTCCTCGGCGCGGGCGCCGGTCTGGATCAGCCGGCGTATGTCCTTGGACACGGTCAGCAGCTCGTGCAGGCCGGCACGGCCCTTGTAGCCGCTGCCGCCGCAGGCGGTGCAGCCGGGGCTGTGGTACTTCATCAGCCGGCCGCCCTGGCCATGGCTCTTGATCCAGTCGGCCATCAGCGTCAGCTTGCTGGGGCGGGCATCCGCCGGGAAAACGTGCAGGTAGTCCTCCAGCAGCTCCTGCAGCTCGGTCTCCTGCAGGGGTTCGGACGTGCGGCAGCTGCCGCAGCTGCGCCGCACCAGGCGCTGGGCCAGCACGGCCAGCAGCGAGTCGGCGAAGTTGAACGGGTCCATGCCCATGTCCAGCAGCCGCGTGATGGTCTCGGCGGCGCTGTTGGTGTGCAGCGTGGACATGACCATGTGGCCGGTCAGCGAGGCCTCGATGGCGATCTCGGCCGTCTCCTGGTCGCGGATTTCGCCGACCATGATGACGTCGGGGTCGGCGCGCAGGAAGGCGCGCAGCGCCTTCGCGAAGGTCCAGTCGATCCTGGGGTTGACCTGGACCTGGCGCAGCCCGGCCTGCGTGATTTCGATGGGGTCCTCGGCGGTCCAGATCTTGCGGTCCGGCGTGTTGATGTGGGCCATCGCCGAGTGCAGCGTGGTGGTCTTGCCCGAACCCGTCGGGCCTACGCACAGCACCATCCCGTAGGGCCGCGCAACGGCGGTCTTCAGCGCGTCCAGGTTGGCGGGCGACAGGCCGATACCGTCCAGCGGCAGCGGCTTGCTGCTGGCCAGGATGCGCATCACCACGTCTTCCAGCCCGTTGCTGGTCGGGATGGTCGCGACGCGCAGTTCCAGCTTGTGCTGCGACGAGAACTTCGCGAAGTTGATCTTGCCGTCCTGCGGCTTGCGGCGCTCGGAGATGTCAAGGTCGCACATGATCTTGATGCGCGCGATCATGGCGTTGCGGTAGGTGTGGGGCAGTTCCAGGTAGGGCTGCAGCTGGCCGTCGCGGCGGAAGCGGATCTTCAGCTTCTCGCGGCCCGGGTAGGTCTCGACGTGGATGTCGGACACGCCCTGGCCATGTGCCTCGATGATCATGGAGTTGATCAGCCGCACCAGCGAGTTGTCGCTCTGCTCGATGGCCGACTCGTCTTCCTTGCTGTGGCGCTCGCTGCTGTCGCGCTCCAGGCTTTCGATGAGCTTGTTGGAGCTCTCCAGCGTGAAGTCGGGTGTGAAGTCAGGCAGCGGATCGGTGTTGCTGCGCGGCAGCGCGTCGGCGCCGTAGCGGTCGAAGGTGCTGGGAATGGCGAACTGCAGCGTGCCCAGCTTGGTCAGCGTGGGCACGACCTTGAGCTGGGTGATGAACTCGACCTCGTCGAGCGCGTCGCGCCGGGTCGGGTCTTCCATCGCGACGATGAGGCGGCCGTCGCGCAGCACCAGCGGCAGCACCTCCAGCCGCTTGGCCACCGCGTGCGGCAGCTTGCGCACCGCGTCGGGCTCGATGGCGAACTTTTCGACGTCCACGATGGGATAGCCCATCTTGCGCGCCAGCGCCGACTGCAATTGCCCGCGGCTGATGACGCCCTTGCGCACCAGCAGCTCGCCCAGCGGCACGGAGCGGTCGTCGCGCTGCTGCGCCAGCGCCGTCTCCAGCTGCTCGGGCGACACCAGGTCCAGCGCCAGCAGTGCCTCGCCGATGCGCACCATGGGCATCTTGGCCTGCTGCTCGATGGCGCGCAGCAACTGGTCGGCCGTGACGATGTGCTGCTCGACCAGGATGTCGCCCACGCGGCGCTGGCGCAGCCCGGTCTGCTCGACGGCCGCGGCCGACAGCTGCTCGGGCGTGACGAGCTGGTCCTTCAGCAGCAGGTCGCCGATGCGCTCGCCGATCTCGAAATGCGTCAGCACCTCGCGCGGGATGAACACGCGGCGCACGGAGTCGTCGCTTTCCGACAGCGGCGGGAACAGGAACAGGCCCAGCTTGTCGTGGTGATGGCCGATGGTGACGCCCTTGAGCTCATCGCCGCCGGCAAACACGACGCGGAACGGCGTGCGCGGGCGCTGGTCCAGGCTCAGCGGGGACGCGTGGTCATCGGCATCGCGCGGCGGCACGGTCACCGGCGCCAGCACCTTGACGGCGCGGAACTGGCTGAACTTCAGCGGCATGCTGTTGCGCGCCGGCGGCACGTTGATGCGTATCGTGCGGTCGGCGGCGTCCAGCGCCAGCAGCTGCCCGCTGCTGCGGCTGTTGTTCAGCCCCAGGATCTCGCAGGCCTCGGAACCGCGCTGCAATTGCGCTTCCGGGTAGGCGGCGTAGGGCGGGTTGGGCCAGAGGAACCCCGACACCGCGGCGCCCGGTCCGGCAGCGGCGGGATCCGCGTTGCCGTGGGGCCACTCCAGGGGTTGGGATGGGTCGTTCATGGCGGCCGATTATGGAGGGGCCTGCCGGGCGCTCCAGGCCTGAAATACAACGGCTAGGCAGTGCAGTTGGCCGCGAATGACAATGCCGCGATGGACATCCTCATCACCGGCTTCGAGCCCTTCGGCGGCGACACCGTCAACCCGTCCTGGGAGGTCGCCCAGGCGCTGCACGGGCGCGTCATCGGCGCCGGCATGGTCCGGGCATGCCGCTTGCCGGTGAGCTTTCGTGACGCGCCCCAGCGGCTCGCCCGCGCGCTGGTCGAGGGCCAGCCCGAACTGGTCATCGCGCTGGGTCTGGCCAGCGGCCGCAGCGAGATTTCCATCGAGCGCGTGGCCGTGAACCTCATCGATGCGCGCATCCCCGACAACACCGGCGAGCGGCCGCAGGACCAGCCGGTCGCCGCCAGCGCGCCGGATGCCTACTTCACGACCTTGCCCATCAAGGCCATGCGCGACGGCCTGCGCGCGGCGGGCCACCCGGCCGGCCTGTCGCTGACGGCCGGCGCCTTCGTATGCAACCAGGTGTTCTTCGAGCTGCAGCACCGGCTGGCGGGGCAGGGCGCGCGCAGCGGCTTCATCCACCTGCCGGCGCTGCCGGAGCAGGCCGCGCGACAGAACGGCAGCGTGCCCAGCATGGGGCTGGCCGCGCAGGTCGACGCGATCACGCTCGCCATTGCGATCGCGCTGGGCGGTGTGGAGGTGGCGGCGCTGCCGGACGAGGGCGCGCCGACCAGCTGACTATTCTTCGGAGTACCGGCGCCAGCGCGCGCTGGCCTTGCGCATCAGGTCCACCTGGCGGGCGAAGCGCCGGCAGTTGCTGCAGGTGCGCTGGTGCAGCCGCATCACCAGGCGTTCGGCCAGCGGCACGTTGCGGTCCTCGCTCTGTAGCAGGATGCGCGTGGCTTCGCGGCAGCTGATCTTGGGCTTGATCACGTTCCTCCTCCGGCCGGCGCCGTGCCGAACCAGCCCAGCTGCAGGCACTCGCGCAGACGCAGCCGGGCACGGTGCAGCATGACCCACAGATTGGTCGGCGTGATGGACAGTTCCTTACAGATCTCGTCGGACTCCAGCTCCAGCCATTCGCGCATCATGAACAGCCGCCCCTGCTGGCCCGGCAGCTTCTCCACGCAGGCCTCCAGCACCTTCATGAAGTCCAGCTGGCGCAGCGCATCCTCGGGGTTTCCCCAGTCGTGCGGGCTGTCGCGCCAGTGGCCGTCGGCGGCGAACAGCAGCTCGTCCAGGTCCTCGCCGTCGTCGCTGCCGGCGGTCGTCGACACCTCGCGGCTGTTCTTGCGGATCTGGTCGACCAGCTTGTGCTTCAGGATGCCGATGAGCCAGGTCTTGAGCTGGCTCTGGCCGCCGAAGGCCTGCGGCTTCTCCAGCGCCGCCAGCAGCGTCTCGGACACTGCGTCCTCGGCCCAGGCGTCGTTGCGCAGCTGCAGCCGCGCGTACTTCATCAGCACCGGGCGCAGCGCTTCGATCTGTCGGCAGTAGTCCTGCGGGGCATTCATGGCGGCGCGCAGTGTAAGGACTCGAACGGCTCTTGCGACATCATCCTCGCCGCCGCATCATCGGCCGCTTTCCACACCCCCAACCCATTGGAGATCCGCTCATGAAGAACCAAGCCCTCGTGTCCTCGGCCCTGGCCGCCGCGCTGTCCCTAGGCCTCGTGGCCCAAGCCCAGGCGCAGGACAAGGCCGCCAAGGAGAAGTGCTACGGCATCGCCAAGGCCGGCCAGAACGACTGCGGCTCGGCCAACGGCAGCCACTCGTGCGCCGGCCAGGCCAAGACCGACAAGGACCCCAATGAGTGGAAGTACGTTGCCAAGGGCACGTGCGAGAAGGAAGGCGGCTCGACCAAGCCGCCGGCCAAGAAGTAAATGGCGATGGCGCCAGCCCCTGTCGTCGGCATCGGCTGGCGCCATGCGCATTACGAAGCCCTGCTGGAGCGCAAGCCCAAGCTGGGCTTCATCGAGGTCCACTCCGAGAACTTCTTCGCCGACGGCGGCATTACGCTGGCAGTGCTGGAGGCAGGCCGCGAGGCCTATGAGCTGAGCCTGCACGGCGTGGGCCTGGCGCTGGGCTCGGCAGCCGGGCTCGATGCGGGTCATCTGGACAAGCTGGCCCGCCTGGTCGGGCGCATGCAGCCGCGCTGGGTGTCCGACCATGCCTGCTTCGCCCGCGTGGGCTCGGGCCTGCATGCGGCGGACCTGCTGCCCATTCCATTCAACGAAGAATCGCTGGCGCTGTTGTGCCGGCATGTGGAGCAGGTGCAGCAGCGCCTGGGCCGCACCATGCTGGTCGAGAACATCAGCGCCTATGCCGGCTGGGCCACCGATACGCTGGCCGAGCCCGAGTTCTTCAACGAACTGACACGGCGCAGCGGCTGCGGCCTGTTGCTGGACGTGAACAACCTGGTCGTCAACGCGCGCAACGCGGGCCATGCGCCCGACGCCGCGGCGCGCGAGGCCATGCGCTGGGTCGATGCGATTCGGCCCGGCAGCGTCGGCGAGATGCACGTGGCCGGCCACTGCGAGCAGGACGATGGCCTGGTCATCGACGACCACGGCAGCCGCGTGCGCGACGAGGTCTGGCAGGTCTACACCCATGCCATCGCCCGCTTCGGGCCTGTGCCCACGCTGGTGGAATGGGACACGGCCGTGCCCGGGTTGGACGTGCTGCTGGCCGAGGCCGACCGTGCGCGGGCGCTGCTGCGATGAAAGCGCAGCAGCAGGCCTTTGTCGACGCGTTGCTCGGCCGCGCTGATGCGCCGTCCGAGCTGACCGGCGGCGAGCGCGGCTTGGCGGCCTACTGCAACAATCAACGCGCGCTGTCGGCGCAAGCGTTGGCCGTGCCGTTCACGCGCGTGCTTGAGGCGCTGGGCGAGGACGAGTTCGCAGCGATGGCCTGGAGCTTCTGGCGCGCGCATCCGCCCGTGTCGGGCGACCTGGGCGAATGGGGCGGGGCGCTGGCCGCGTTCCTGGCCGAGCGTGCCGGCGAAGACTCGGGCTTGCCGGACCTCGCAAGGCTGGACTGGGCGCTGCACTGCGCCGAGCGCGCGGCGGACGCCGAGCTGGACGCCGCATCGCTGAGCCTGCTGGGCACCGCGGCGCCTGAAGACCTGCGGCTGCAGCTCAGGCCCGGCGTGGCGCTGCTGGCACTGCGCGAGGGCGCCGTGCTGGTGTGGCGCGAAGGCTGGCGCGGCCGGTCGCAGGCACTGGACGCGCCGGCCGCGGCCTTCGCGCGGGCGGTGCTGGACGGCAAGAACCTGGCTGGCGCGCTGGAAACCGCGGCCGCGGTGAAAGGTTTGGCGCCCACGGCCGACTTTGACTTCGGCGCCTGGCTGCAAGCCGCGCTGCAGAACGCCTGGTTGCAAGCGGTCAGGCCTGCATCCCCTCCGCATGGAATGCCGACATCATGAAAACACTCGTCACGCTGGCGCTGCGCGCCTTCACCGATCCCGGTCTGACACCCACGCGGCTGCCCGCGCCGCTGGACACGGCCACCAGCCACCTGCAGTCGCTGGCACTGCTGGCCGCACGGCTGTATGTGGCGCAGGTGTTCTTCCTGTCGGGCCTGACCAAGCTGCGTGACTGGTCGTCGACGCTGGCCTTGTTCAACGACATCTACCAGGTGCCGCTGCTGCCGCCCGCGCTGGCGGCCCACATGGGCACGGCCGGCGAACTGGTGCTGCCCGTGCTGCTGGTGCTGGGGCTGGCCGGCCGCTTCGCCGGCGCCGGCCTGTTCGTCGTGAACCTGATGGCCGTGCTGTCGCTGAGCGCCGATGACCTGTCACCGGCCGCGCAGGCGCAGCACGCGCTGTGGGGCGTACTGGCGTTGGCGGTGGTGCTGTGGGGCGCGGGCCGCTGGTCGGTGGACCGCTGGCTCGCTACTCGCGCGGCTTGAAGCTCATCACGATGACGGGCGGTACGCGGCCGTCCACATCGCGCGGCAGGCGCTCGGCCTTCTCGATGGCGCGCAGCACCGCGCGGTCCCAGTCGGCGTCGGGGCTGGCCTTCAACACCTTGGTGCCCAGGATGAGGCCGTCCGGGCTCAGCGTGACCTGCACCTCGGCGGTCGGGTTGGCCGCGCTGTCTTCCGAGTAGATGATCAGCGGTCGGATCTTGGCCTTGATGCGGCCCGCGTAACCGGCGGACGGCGCGGCGTTCTGCAGCGCGTTGCCGCTGGAACCCGGCGCACCGGTGGCACCGGCCAGCCCCTGGATGCGGCGCAACTGTTCCTGGCGCATGGCCTCGCGGCGGGCGTCGGCTTCCTTGGTTTCCTTGGTTTCCTTGGCCTCTTTGGCGTCCTTCGCGGCCTTGTCCTTGGCTGCTTTTTCCTTGGCGGCCTTGTCGGCCTTTTCCTTCTCGGCCTTGTCCTTGGCCGCCTTGGCCTCGCGCTCCTGCTTGGCCTTTTCTTCCTTGCGCTTCTTCTCTTTCGCGATGGCGATCTCGGCCTCGCGCTGCTGCGCGGCCTCTTCCTCGGCGGCGCGCTGCTGGGCCTTGGGATCCGGGCGCGGTGCCTCGGGTTCGGGCTCCGGCGGCGCTTCCTCGCGCGGCGCGGCCACCTGCGGCACGGACGACCACAGCTCGGCCTCGAAGGCCGGCGACGAATCGCTGCGCCAGCTGACGCCGTAGCTCAGCGCCAGCACCAGCAGCCCATGGGCCACCAGCGCGAACGAGAAGCCGCGGCCGATGCCGGCGGCTTCGGGAGGACGCAGGGTCGCAGTGCTCATCAGTTGCTGGAGGCGCCGCTCTTCACGGCCAGGCCCACGCGCTGCACGCCGGCGCGCTGCAGCGTGTCCATGACCTGCACGACGGCTTCGTACTTGACGTTCTTGTCGGCGGAGATGACGACCGGGTTGTTCGCGTCCTTGCCCTGCGCCTTCTTCACGCGCTCGGCCAGGCGGTTCACCGGGATGCTCTCGGGCTCCAGCTGGTCAACCTTGATCTTCAGCTTCTCGTCGGTACCGACGATGACCTGGATGACATGCTCGGGCTGCTGCTTGCTCTTGCCCACGCTGGGCAGGTCCACGACACCGGTCGTGATCAGCGGCGCGCTGACCATGAAGATGATGAGCAGCACCAGCATGACGTCGATGAACGGGACCATGTTGATCTCGTTCATCGTGCGGCGACGGCGGCCGCCGCCGCGGGCGTTGACGGCGGCCATCAGTGCCGCCCTGCCGCCCGAAGGCGCTGATGCGCCCCCCTGGGGGGCAGCGAATGAAGTGGGCGTGGGGGCATCATGACCTCAGTGTTGGGTCGCGTTGCGTTGCAGGATGTTGGAGAACTCCTCGATGAAGGTCTCCAGAGTGATCGCGC
Organism: Roseateles asaccharophilus; assembly: GCF_031458115.1. Taxonomy (GTDB): domain Bacteria; phylum Pseudomonadota; class Gammaproteobacteria; order Burkholderiales; family Burkholderiaceae_C; genus Pelomonas; species Pelomonas asaccharophilus_A. The sequence continues at coordinate 806,885 of NZ_JAVDXV010000002.1, forward strand.
TGCGGTCGATCTGGCGCGCGAAGCGGTTGTAGGCCAGCACGGCGGGGATGGCGGCGAACAGGCCGATGGCCGTCGCGACCAGCGCCTCGGCGATGCCGGGGGCCACGGTGGCCAGCGTCACCTGCTGCAGGTTGGACAGGCCCACGAAGGCGTGCATGATCCCCCAGATGGTGCCGAACAGGCCCACGTACGGCGACACCGAGCCGACCGACGCGAGGAAGGACAGGTTGCTTTCCATCGCGTCCAGCTCGCGCTGGAAGCTGGCGCGCATCGCGCGGCGGGCGGCATCCAGCAGCGCGCCGGCATCGGTCACGCGCTTCTCGCGCAGCTTCAGGAACTCGCGCATACCGGACGCGAAGATACGTTCCAGCGGCGCGCCGTCGGTACGGTTGCCGACCGACTGATAGAGGTCGTTCAAGTTCTTGCCGCTCCAGAACTCGGCCTCGAAGGCGTCGTTGCGGCGCTTGATCTGCGACAGGCCGATGAGCTTGCCGAAGATGACGCTCCAGCTGGCCAGCGACACCAGCAGCAAGCCGGCGATGACGAGCTGCACCGCGAAGCTGGCGTGCAGGATCAGGGAGACGATGGACAGGTCTTGGTTCATGGGGCGATGGCCTGGATCACGGCTTCGGGCAGGCGTTGGGGTTTCAGGTCGTCGGCGCGCACGCAGCCGATGCGGATCTCGCCTTCGGCCAGCAGCGTGTCGCCGCGCAGCGCGCGCTGGCGCACGACGAGGCTGGCGCGACCGGCGGGTTCAGGCTCGACGGTGATGGTCAATAGGTCATCGAGCCGCGCGGGCGCCAGATAGCGCAGGCTGGTCTCGGCGACGACGAACATGGCACCGGTGTCCTCGCGCAGCTGATGCTGCTCGACGCCGGCCGCGCGCAGCCACTCGGTGCGGGCGCGTTCGAAGAACTTCAGGTAGTTGGCGTAGAACACGATGCCGCCGGCGTCGGTGTCTTCCCAATAGACGCGCACGGGCCACTCGAACGTCATGCCAGCACCTCGCGCAGGCGGGCGACGGCTTCCTGCAGGTCTTCCATCGACGATGCGAACGACAGCCGCATCCAGCGCTGCGGGTCCGTGGCGCCGAAGTCGCGGCCCGGTGTCAGCGCGACCTGCGCACGCTCAAGCAGCTCATGCGCAAAGGCCCAGCTGTCGCTGCGGTGGCGGCTGATGTCCATCCACGCGTAGAACGCGCCGTCGGGCGGCACGGGCACTGTCAGGCCCAGGTCGTTCAAGGCGGCGACGACGTAGTCGCGGCGCTCGCGCAGCAGCGTGCGGCGGCGCTCGAACTCGGCGATGGAGGCGGGCTCGAAGGCCGCCAGTGCCGCCATCTGCGACAGCGTGGGCGGGCAGATGTAGAGGTTCTGCGCCAGTCGCTCGATGGCGGGCACCAGGGCAGGGGGCAGCACCAGCCAGCCCAGCCGCCAGCCGGTCATGCCGAAATACTTGGAGAAGCTGTTCACCGAGACGATGTCGTCGCCCAACGCCAGCGCCGTGTGGCCGAAGTGCTCCTCGTAGCTCAGCGGCAGGTAGATCTCGTCGACCACCGTGACGCCACTGCGCTCGCGCACGAAGCCGGCAATGTCCGCCAGCACCTCGGGGGCGATGGACGTGCCGGTGGGGTTGCTGGGCGAGGCCAGCAGCACGCCGCGTGTGGCGGGCGTCCAGGCCTCGCGCACCTGCGCGGCGCCGAGCTGGAAGCGCTCGGCGGCGCCGGTGGGCAGCAGGCGCGCCGTGGCGTCGGCCGCCGCGACGAAATGGCGATTGCACGGATAGCAGGGGTCCGGCATCAGCACCTCGTCGCCGCGCTCGAACAGCGCGAGGCAGGCGAGCTGCAGGCCGGCGGACGCACCGGCCGTGATGACGATGCGCTCGGGCGCGATGGCCAGGCCGAAGCGTTGCGTGTACCAACCCGAGATGGCCTCGCGCAGTGCCGGCAGCCCCAGCGCATCGGTGTAGGGCGTGGGGCCTTGCGCGATGCGGGCGATGGCGTCGCGCACGGCGGGCGCCGCGCCGAAATCTGGCTCGCCGACATTGAGGCGGATCATGCGCCGGCCGCCCTGGGTGGGGTCGCACGAAGGCCCGGCCGCGACCTGCGCCGCGGCCTTGGCCAGTTCCATCACGTAGAAGGGCTCGATGCGGTCGAGCCGTGCGGCCAGCTTCATCGGCCCTGCGTCAACGCTTGGCAGCGAGTTCGAGGGGGCGAAGGTCGACGGCCGCCTTGTCCAGCACGCCGTTGACGTACTTGTGGCCATCAGTGCCACCGAAGGACTTGGCCAGCTCGACCGCCTCGTTGATGGCGACCTTGTACGGGATGTCGAGGCAGTGCTTCAGCTCGTACGCGCCGATCATCAGGATGGCGTGCTCGATGGGCGACAGCTCGGTGGTCTTGCGGTCCACATGGCGGGCGAGGATGACGTCCAGGTCGGCGGCCTCGTGCACGCAGCCGCCCAGCAGCGCCTCGTAGTGCTTCAGGTCCAGCTTGGCATAGCCTTCCTGCTCGCGGCCCAGCGCGACGATGGCACCGATGTCCTCGCCCGTCAGCAGCCATTGGTAGAGCCCTTGCAGCGCGGCTTCGCGCGAGCGGCGGCGCGCCGACTTGACGGGCGCCTTCTTGCCGGCGGGCTTGGTGGCCGTCTTGGAGGCGGTCTTTTGCGGTGCGTTCACTCGATCTCTTTCAGCAGGTTGGCCATCTCGACAGCCACGCGGGCGGCGTCGCGGCCTTTGGGCTCGGCTCGCGCCCAGGCCTGGGCTTCGTTCTCGACGGTCAGGATGGCGTTGGCGATCGGGATGCCATGGTCCAGCCCGACGCGGGTGACGGCCGAGCCGCTCTCGTTGGCGACCAGCTCGAAGTGATAGGTCTCGCCGCGGATGATGCAGCCCAGCGCGATCAGCGCGTCGTAGTCGTTGCTTTCTGCCAGGGCCTGCAGCGCCAGCGGCACTTCCAGCGCGCCGGGCACGGTCACGTGGCGTATGGCTTCGGCCGGCACGCCCAGCACCGACAGCTCGGCCAGGCAGGCGCTGGCCAAGGCTGACGTGAGCGCATCGTTGAAGCGCGCCTGGACGATGGCGACCGTCAGCTCGCTGCCGTCGAGGGCGCCTTCGAAGCCGGGCTGGCCTTGTTCGGAATCTTGCATCGCGGGCCTTTCGGGATCAGCAGTTGGGAGGAGCCAGGAAGCCGGTGACCTCCAGGCCATAGCCGGTCATGCTGGGCATGCGGCGCGGGCTGCCCAGCAGCTTCATGCGGTGCACGCCCAGCGCCTTCAGGATCTGGGCGCCAACACCGTAAGTGCGCAGGTCCATCGCACCCTTGACCGGCGCGGCGGCCTTGTCGGCCTGCACGCGCGCGAGCACGCCGGCGGCGTCCTCGCCGCAGTTCAGCAGCACGGCCACGCCGCCGGAGCTGGCCTTCAGCGCGGCCAGCGCGGCGGGCAGGCCCCAGGAGTGACCGCAGGAGCCGGCTTCCAGCAGGTCCATGACCGACAGCGGCTCGTGCACGCGCACCAGCACCTCGTCGTCGACCGTCCACTGGCCATGGCTCAGCGCCAGATGCGTGCCGCCGGTGCGGTCGGTGAAGACCTGGCAGGCGAACTCGCCCTGGGCCGTGTTCAGGCGGCGCTCGGCAACGCGCTGGATCAGGCTTTCGTTGCGGCTGCGGTATTCGATGAGATCGGCGATGGTGCCGATCTTCAGGCCGTGCTCGGCGGCAAAGATCTCCAGGTCGGGCAGCCGGGCCATGGTGCCGTCGTCCTTCATGATCTCGCAGATCACCGACGTGGCCGACAGGCCGGCCATGCGGGCGAGGTCGCAGCCGGCCTCGGTATGGCCGGCGCGCATCAGCACGCCGCCGTCCTGCGCCTGCAACGGGAAGATGTGGCCGGGCTGGACCAGGTCGCTGGCCTTGGCGCCGGGCGCCACGGCGGCCTGCACGGTGCGGGCGCGGTCGGCGGCGGAGATGCCGGTCGTCACGCCGGTGGCGGCCTCGATGGACACGGTGAACGCCGTGCCATGCTGCGTGCCGTTGCGCCGCGTCATGGGCGGCAGCTGCAGGCGCTCGCAATGCTCGCGCGGCAGCGTCAGGCAGATCAGGCCGCGGCCATGCTTGGCCATGAAGTTGATGGACTCGGGCGTGACGAGGTCGGCGGCGAGCACGAGGTCGCCTTCGTTCTCGCGGTCTTCCTCGTCAACCAGGATGACCATGCGGCCGGCCGCCAGCTCGGCAACCAGCTCGGGGATGGGGGAGATGGGCATAGCCGGCGATTGTAGGTGGCGACCCTAGGTTGGCCGCAGGCGAAGTCGCAGATCTTGGCCAACGGGTGTGGCTTCCACGAGGCGCCAGCGCGAGGCCAGGTCCAGGCCGGCCAGTGGTTGCAGCGCGGCCAGCGGGCGTCCCTCGCCGATCAGCAGCGGCGCCTGGTAGATCAGCAGCTCGTCCACGAGGCCGGCGTCCAGGAAGGCGCCGGACAACGTGGGGCCAGCCTCCACATGCAACTCGTTGATGCCTTGCGCGCCCAGCCCGGCCAGCAGGGCCGGCAGGTCGGCGCGGCCGGGGCCGATGACGCGGGTCTCGCCCGGCGGCTGCAGCATGCGCGCGCCGGGCGGCATGCGGCCGTGCGGGTCCAGCACCACGCGCAGCGGTTGCCTGGCGGTGGGCACCAGGCGCACATCCATGCGCGGGTCGTCCGCAAGCACGGTGCCAATACCCGTCAGCACGGCGCCGGCACGGCGTCGCCAGACGTGGCCGTCGGCACGCGCCGCTTCACCGGTGATCCATTGGCTGCGGCCGTCGGGCAGGGCGGTACGGCCGTCCAGCGAGATGGCCGACTTCAGCCGCACGAAGGGGCGCCCCCGCTGCATGCGCGAGAAGAAGCCGATGTTCAGTTCGCGCGAGGCTGCGGCGCTGTCGGCGTCCGCCAGCTGAACCTCGACACCGGCCGCACGCAGCCGGTCAATGCCCTGGCCCGCGACTTGAGGGTTGGGGTCTTCAACGGCCACGACCACCCGGGCCACGCCGGCCTGGATCAATGCGTCGCAGCATGGAGGCGTGCGGCCGTGATGGCTGCAGGGCTCCAGCGTGACGATGGCGGTTGCGCCGCGCACGTCGTGGCCCTGGGCCGCGGCGTCGCGCAAGGCCATCACTTCGGCGTGGGCCTGGCCGGCGGCCTGCGTGTGGCCCATGCCGAGAGGGCGACCGTCGGCCGCCAGCAGCACGCAGCCCACGCGTGGATTGGGGTCGGTCAAGCCCACGGCCCGTTCGGCCAGTTGCAAGGCCTGGCGCAGCGCCGCTTGGATATCGGGGGACAGCATGCGCCCAGTCTAGGGGCTGGGCTGGAGCTGCTTGGTGCTGAAGTCGACGAAGATGCCGCGAGCCGGTTCCACCGCAGGCGCGGTGGGGCAGGTGCTGGTGCCCTTCACGACGAGGAAGTTCTGCCGTGCCAGCGAGCCGGTCACGCCGACATAGACCTCGGGGTGCTCGAAGTTGTCATAGGCCACCGTGGCGCTGACGTAGGGGCTGCGATTGCCGTTGTAGTCGGCGGTGTAGCGGCAAACGCGGTACTCGGTTGCCAGCATGCCGATGCTGAAACCCACGGGCACCACCGTGAGCTTGCCGGACCAGATGCGTGGCGAAGTGTCGGTGGGATAGACGATGCAGTCGTAGTTGACGAACTGCTGGATGATGAGCGGGGACGTCGGCGCGTTGTCGAAGCACTCGTGGCTGGGGGCCGTCGCCGTCAGCTCCTTCATGATGTAGTCGCCGGCTGCATCCTTGCGCGGCCTGCCAAGGGTGTCCGTATCTGGCGTCAGGTAGTTGGACGAGACGATGGCCATGTCCAGATTGATGGCGTTCGCTTCCGGCAGCGTCGGATTGGCGGGCGTCGTGTTCGAAAAACGCACCGTGCCGCTGAGCAGATAGCCCACGGTGTTGTTCTTGCAGCTCTCGACATCGACGGCCGTCAGGCTGGTGACCGGCGTGCTCGGATCGATGGTGCACTTGCCGGTGATCACGCCAGTGACGTTGTTGAAGACCCAGACCATGCCGCTGAGGGTGCTGGGTCTGTGGGCGCTCATGTTGTGGCCCAGGTCCTTGGCCGCCGTCGGAATGGTCGGGTGGCGGCCGCCGGGCTGGCGCGTGCCGCCCGGCGGAGGCGTGAAGCCCACGGCGCCGGAAAAGGCGGGTTCAACGCGCGCGATCACGGTACTCAAGGCGACGCTCTGGCGTGTGTCCTCGGCCTCCGCGCCCTTGCGGCCGCCCCGGTCTTCCCAGGTGACCGTCACGTGAACGGTGCGGGCGCCGGGCTCGGAGGCCGCATCTAACGGGGCGACTGCGCGTGTCAGCGTGTAGGTGGTGTTGGAATCGTCCGGCGTCACGGATCGCGATTCGGCGCTGACGATATGGGTCTCGTAATCAATGACGCCCGATGCCGCATCGGACGCTTTCGCCACGACGGAGAACGCCCGCAGCGTCGCCATCTCGGCCTGGGCCAGTCGCATGGCCTCGCTGCGCTGCTTGCCGAGGTCACCGCTGCGACGCAGATTGCCCATCAATTCGACCAGGGCAACCATGCCGAAGCCCATGATCATCAGCGCGACCAGCGCCTCGATCAGCGTGACGCCCAGCTGCCGCCTCTGAAGGCGGGGGCGAGAGGAGGTGTATTGCTTGTTCACCTGTTGCTGTCCGTCCAGCCACCGGGCACGCGGACAAAGCTGCCGACCCGGTTGCGCAACTGATCCACGACCTGCGTCTGGTAGTAGATGTCCATCAGGCCGTTCGTCGTCACATCGCCGTCGGCCAACACGATGCCGTTGACGAGGGACGTGACGCCGCTGGTGTTGGTCCAGTCCAGATTGCCCCGGCTGACCAGCATGCCGCTGAATTGGAAGGGGCCGTTCAGCGTCACCGCGCCATCGGCCACGACAACGATGGGGTCGGTGGGGGAACCCAGCACCTTGTTGCTGCTGATGGTCATCGGACCCTCGACCCACATGATGCGGACGCCGGCCTTGTAGGCATCTTCCAGCGCCGTGGCGCAGTCGCCGCCGCAGGTCACGACCCGCAGGGACGGATGCTGCCGATAGCGCTCCGCCTTGGCGCCCATGAACATCCTGAACACGTCAGCGCCCGCTGCGGTCAAATGGCCGTCGCGTTCGATCTGGGCTGCTACGGCTGCCGTACCGGGCACGCTCTGCATCCGGGTCTCCTGCAGGCCCGTCAGGACGCCGCCTGCCGTCACCAGCATGCCGGCCGAGCCGGGCGAGGTGTTGTGCAGACCCAGCCCGTCGGCCCCCGTGGCCGTGACATCGCCCGTGGCCACCAGTGGCGCCGCAGGCGGTGAGCGCACCGCGCTGACCAGCGCGATGTGAGCATCCTGGCGGCTCACGGCTTGGTAGCGATTGGCGTTGTTCGATGCATCGTTGCAATCATCGACAACGCTGGATGTGCAGCCGAAACCCGAGACCATCACCGTTCCCGAGCGGTTCTCGACGGAAATCTGGATGCCAAAACTGGGCGCCAGCTCGGCACTCGCGATAGCAGCCGGTGCGACGCGAGCCTCCAATGCGGGGCAGCGGCAGATCCAGCCCGTGGTCGTACGGGTGCAGTCGGCCGCGATGGAGGTGCTTTCCGAGTTCTGCTTGATGCCTCTGTCCTCGGCCGAGATCTTCAGATAGCGGTCGACGAATCGCTGTCCACCGGTGCTGACTGGCTTGCAACTGCCATCAACGGCCGTGCCGTTGAGCATGGTCACGGTCCACTCCAATGCCGCTTCGGACATCTCCTGGGCCATGCTGGCACGGTAGTAGCTGTTGGCGATGCGCTGCTCGAACAAGATGCCACGGTTGGCGTAGGCGGCCAGCAGGGCCATGACTAGGAACAGCATCATGACCACCACCAGCGTGGCCGCGCCATACTGGCGCTTCAGGCGGGCGTGAAGATGGGCTTTCATGCTGCTGGCACCACCGGCAGTACTGGGCACGCCCCAGTGATGGCATCGGCGCGAATGCGCTCCGTGCCGCTCAACGTGCGGACGACGTTCGCGTCATGCTTGGCCCGACCGCGCACCAGGAAATCGACCTGACGGACCTGTTGCTTCGGGCAGCCGGCACCAGCGCAGTCGCTGTCGCAAAAGTCGGTCAGCGCAATGTCCTGGGTGTGCACCGTCATTTGGAACTGCGTGATCTCGACGGTCTCCGGATCGGTGATCGGTTGCCAGTTGGGTTTGTCCTCCTTGAGGCCCACCTTCAGGTACAGCGCCTTGGTGCGCTTGTCCCAGCGAATGCCAAAGAATTCGTTGTTCTTCGGCTCGGCTGCCAGCGTGTAGATGGCGCCGTCAGGTCTGGCGTAGCGATACTCCAGCGCGACCTCACCGTCGTTGTCGGTCTCGGTGACAACGGCATAGGGGCTGGCGCTCGCCGCTTGGGCCGGCACTTCCAGCGTGGTGCCCACACCGCTGGCGGGTCTCCACACGCCCAGCGCTGCATCACCGCGGAATCCGGCGCGCCGCAGGTCCTGCTGCATCAGGTCGGCTGCCACCCGCAGATCCTGCTGGACCTGCGTTTCCAGCATCAGCCGGCGATGCTCGTTGATCTGGTTGACGGCCACCATGGAGGCACCGGCGGCCACGATGAGGCCCACGGTGATGCCCACCATCAACTCGACAAGCCCCAGGCCGCGCTGGGCAGATCTGACGACGGGCTTCAGCATGTGGGGAACCCGTTGATGCTGCCATCGGGCGTGCAGGTCCGCACCCGGTTGGCAGCATTGATCTCCACCTTCAGCTTGGCGCCGGTGCGCTTGCCGGTGACATTCACTTCCACGTCCGAGACATCGGTGGCGTGGTAGTTGCGGGAAATGGTGAACTGCCCGTCTTTGTCCGGTGCCCATCTGCCCGAAGCCGCGAAGCTGACGCCCTGCGAGTCCTGCACCTGGAACCAACGGAGCACCTGGATGGTGGAACGCCCACACATGCTGCCGGGCTCCCGATAGCACTTGCAGAAGTCCGACACGTTGTGCAGGTTGACGGAAACACAGCTCACCGGGGTGCCGGTGTCTTTCTCGAGGTGCACCGTAACTCTGTCGCCGCTGATGTTCGCTTGCGACTTCGCGAAGTTGAAGACATTGGCGACTTCAAGCCCAACCGCCACCACCCGGCGTCGCTCCAGCAGATCCAGCATAGACGGCACGGCGACCGCCAGCAGCACGCCGAGGACGGTCAGGCCGATCATGACCTCTACGAGGCCCAGGCCTCGCGACGCGATGCGGATCGGGTTCATCGGGCTCATTTGGGCCAGCAATACGAGGACGTCGAACTATCGGCGCTGTCTTTGGCGATGTAGCTCACCGCGGCCGACTCGACACGAATGGCCAGCTTGACGCATTTGCTGTCATTGGCTTGTGGCGTGCCGGATTTGGCGGTCGCCATCACCTGGTAGCCGGTGACCAGGCTGGCAGGCGTACCGACGCCATCAATTCTGAACTCGTAGTAGTTCGTCAAAGGCGTGTCCGGGAATCCCAGTTCTGCCAATGACGACGCAAAGGCGCTTCGATTGCCGCGGTAGCGCTCCTGAGCTTGCGATACCGCCGTCAGGATCTTCATTGCATCGGCACGTCGGCTTCGCTCGATATGGGACGTGTAGGCCGGATAGGCCACGGCGGCCAGGATGCCTGCAATCACGACAACCACCATCAGCTCAATCAGGGTGAAACCGCGCGGCGACAGGTGGGCGGACGTTTGCATGGCGCGATTCTGAGCACCGCCCGGCAAAGACCTGTAACAACCTCCACCGTTCATCCCCCCAGCTTCGCCGCTGGTCGGCATCCACCACGAATGAGGGGCTCAGGCGCAGCGGGAGAGGCCGGCCATCTTGGCGCCGACGGCGCAGCTGCGCACGCGGCCTGTGATCGCCACGACCTGGCGAACCGCAGCGCCACCCTTCAGGGCAAGTTCGATGCTGCCGGTCTGGGTGACCAGGCCCTGGCGATGTTGGAACTGCAGGGTTTCGGCGTTGCTGCGCAGGGTCATCGGCAGGCCTTGCGGCAGCCAGACCGCCTTGACGACGCTGCTGTCAGCCGTCTTGCAGACCGGCAGGCCGCCGGCGCAGTCGCATGCGTCCTTGGCGCCCGTGTGAATGATGTAGCAGTTGTTGCCGCCTTTGGCGCTGATGCGGAAGAACACGGGGTCGGCGGTGCGAACCGCCTCGCTACGGGCCAGGCGCAGGTCGCTGCCCAGCGCCTCGGCGTTGGCGCGCAGGGCTTGCTCGTGGTGCATGCGGCTGAACGCCGGTACAGCCTGGCCGACCACGGCAGCGCAGACGCCCATTCCAACGCAAAGCTCGACCAGGGTGAAGCCCAGGCTGTGGCGGCGGGCGGTGGTGGCGGTGCGCTTCATGGTGCTGTCCTCGGTTCGTTGCGGATGAACGAACTCTAGGAAGCGGGCCGGGTGCCGTCTTTCCCTCCTAAGGCGGGACGAAGGGGGAGGGGATGCGCCGCATCCCCCTCCAGCACCCCCAAAGGGGGATAGGGTTACCCCGGATCAGATCTCGCGGATCAGCTGGCGGAACTCGTCCACGTCCTCGAAGCTGCGGTAGACCGATGCGAAGCGCACATAGGCGACCTTGTCGATGCGCTTGAGTTCGCGCATGACCAGTTCACCCAGCCGCGTGGAGGCGATCTCGCGCGCCCCGCTGGCCAGCAGCTTTTCCTCGATGCGGTTCAGCGCCGCGTCGATCTGCTCGACGCTGACCGGCCGCTTGCGCAGCGCCAGCTGCATGGAGGCGCGCAGCTTGCCCGAATCGAAATCAGCACGCCGCCCATCCTTCTTGACCACCGAGGGTAGCGCGATGTCCGGCCGCTCGTAGGTCGTGAAGCGCTTGTCGCAGGACAGGCAGCGGCGCCGGCGCCGGACGACGTCCCCCTCGTCCGATTCCCGGGTCTCGGCGACCTGGGTCTCGGTGTGAGAGCAGAACGGGCAGCGCATTCGGGCTTAACCGCCGATCAACCGCGATACACCGGGAAGGCAGCCGTCAGCGCGGCGACCTTCTCGCGCACGGCGGCCAAGTTGGCCTCGTCGTGCGGCTTGTCCAGCACGTCGGCGATCAGGTGGGCCGTGGCGCGCACCTGTTCTTCCTTGAAGCCGCGCGTCGTCATGGCCGGCGTGCCCAGGCGGATGCCGCTGGTGACCATGGGCTTTTGCGGGTCGTTGGGGATGCCGTTCTTGTTGCAGGTCATGTGGGCAGCGCCCAAGATAGCCTCGGCTTCCTTGCCGGTCAGGTTCTTGGGACGCAGGTCCACCAGCATGACGTGGCTTTCCGTGCCGCCGGAGACGATGCGCAGGCCGCGCTCGATCAGCGTGTCGGCCAGCACCTTGGCGTTCTTGACGACTTGCTCTTGATACGCCTTGAATTCGGGGCTCAGCGCCTCCTTGAAGGCCACGGCCTTGCCGGCGATGACGTGCATCAGCGGGCCGCCCTGGATGCCGGGGAAGATCGCCGAGTTGATCTTCTTGGCGATGTCTTCCTTGTTCGTCAGGATGATGCCGCCGCGCGGGCCGCGCAGGCTCTTGTGCGTGGTGGACGTGACGACGTCGGCGTGCGGCAGCGGGTTCGGGTAGACGCCCGCGGCGATCAGGCCGGCGTAGTGGGCCATGTCCACCATGAAGAAGGCGCCGATCTCCTTGGCGATCTTGCCGAAGCGCTCGAAGTCGATGCGCAGCGAGTAGGCCGACGCGCCGGCAATGATGAGCTTGGGCTTCTTCTCGCGGGCCAGGGCTTCCATCGCGTCGTAGTCGATCTCTTCCTTGGCGTTCAGGCCGTAGGAGATGACGTTGAACCACTTGCCGCTCATGTTCAGCGCCATGCCGTGCGTCAGGTGGCCGCCTTCGGCCAGGCTCATGCCCATGATGGTGTCGCCGGGCTGCAGCAGCGCGAAGAACACACCTTGATTGGCCTGCGAGCCGGAATTCGGCTGCACGTTGGCGAATTCGGCGCCGTACAGCTGCTTCAGGCGGTCGATGGCCAGTTGCTCGGCGACGTCGACGTATTCGCAGCCACCGTAGTAGCGCTTGCCGGGGTAGCCCTCGGCGTACTTGTTCGTCAGCTGGCTGCCCTGGGCTTCCATGACGGCCGGCGACGTGTAGTTCTCGCTGGCGATCAGCTCGATGTGGTCTTCCTGGCGGCGCGTCTCGTTCTGGACGGCGGTCCAGAGTTCAGGGTCGACCAGAGCGAGGGTGGAGGTGTTGCGGTCAAACATGGCAGTGTTCCGAAGGTCAGGCGGTGAATCCCAGGCGCTCACGAGCTGGCGTGACGAACCGGGCTGCCCAGGCGAACGGCTGAAAGCGGCAAGAGATCGAACTCGACCGCCTCACGCTCCCCGGTGGTGGCCCACCTCGGGTCAGCTTGTGACCCTGATCGCCAGTCGCGTGAGCCGCCAGTGTAGTTCAGCGCAGCAGCGCCACCTGCGCAGAATCTGCGCCGGTGGGGGTGGAGGCCGGCACGGGCACCGACCGGGCCGGCGCCGTGGCATTGGCCGGCACGTTGCGGCCGGCGGCGACTGACTTCAACAGGTCGTGCTCGGACAGCACGCGGCCGGCGTAGCCGGCGTCGTCGGGTAGGTTGGCGGCGCCCACGTAGTAGCGCAGGCCTTCCTCGAGGCCACCGGCGCGCTGGATGCATTCCTTCAGCACCTGCACGCCCACGCGCAGGTTGGTCACGGGGTCGAAGGCGGCATGCGTGCCGCCGAAGGCCTCGTACTTGTCGTCATGCACGCGCGTCATGACCTGCATCAGGCCTTGCGCGCCCACGGCGCTCTGCGCGAAGGGGTTGAAACCGGACTCGATGGCCATGATGGCCAGGATCAGCGTGGGCTCCACCTTGGCGCGCTGGCCCACCACCCAGGCCTCCTGCACCAGACGGCTGATGGGCTCCGGCGCGACACGGTAGCGGCGCGCCAGCCAGTGGGCCACGGCCGCCTGCTGGCGGCTCAGTTCGCGGGGATCCGCAGCAGTGGCGCGGGTGATGGCGTCGGGCTCCGCCGAGGCCAGCAGGATATTGCCTTCGGCTTCAGCGCGGGCTTCCTGGCGAGCGTTCAGCCAGCCCAGCGTTGCAGACTCCAGCTTGTGGCGCAACCCGGCCTGGCTGGTGAACACCAGCAGCACCGCCACCACGGCCAGCCCGACCAGGGCCAGCGTGTTGTGGCTGACCACGAGCAGGCCGTTGCCGATGTCGCGAACGAACAGCGACGCAGCATCCCGCGTGTGGCGAGCCAGGTTGGCAAGGTCTTGACGTGTCGTCATGCGACTCCCTTGTGTCGCGGCCCGCCACAGGCTGCCGTTGCGGCGGTCTGGGTGGGGCGACGGTGATAATTTCCCGGCCTTGGCTGGGCCTGTGGCACTTCGGTGCCCGGAGGACCCGGCCGGTTGGGTTTAGTAGAAACCCGAAAGCGGCGAATTTTACGGGCGGAAGATAACCCGTCAAGGCTGTTCGGGCTAATCAAAATTACTTTCAGTTATGAAATACAGCGACCTGAGGGACTTCATCGCCGGCCTGGAAGGCCTGGGCGAGCTCAAGCGCGTGCGTGAAAAAGTCTCGCCGGTGCTGGAGATGACGGCCCTGAGCGACCGGGTTCTGCGGGCCGGCGGACCGGCTCTTTTGTTCGAGAACCCGACCAGCTTTGCCACCCCCGCCTTGACCAATCTTTTTGGGACAACGCGCCGCGTGGCTCTCGGCATGGGCGCTGAGTCTCTGGCCGATTTGAGGGATGTCGGGCGCGTGCTGGCGAGCCTCAAGGAACCCGAGCCACCCAAGGGGTTGAAGGACGCCGGCAAATTGCTGCAGATGGCCAAGGCGCTGTGGGACATGAAGCCCGCCGTGCAGCGCCGGGCACCGTGTCAGCAGCAGATCCTGGAAGGCTCCGACATCGACCTGGGCCGCCTCCCCATCCAGACCTGCTGGCCGGGCGACGCCGCCCCCCTGATCACGTGGGGTCTGGTCATCACGCGCGGCCCGACCCGCGCCCGCCAGAACCTGGGCATCTACCGCCAGCAGGTCATCGGCAAGCGCCAGGTCATCATGCGTTGGCTGGCCCATCGGGGCGGCGCGCTGGACTTCCGTGACCATGCACTGGCCCATCCCGGCCAGCCGTTTCCCATCGCGGTGGCGCTGGGCGCCGACCCGGCCACCATCCTGGGCGCCGTGACGCCGGTGCCGGATTCACTCTCCGAGTACCAGTTCGCCGGTCTGCTGCGCGGCTCGCGCACCGAACTCGTCAACACCGGCGTGGGCCGTGAAGGCGCGCCGCTGCAGGCCCCGGCCTCGGCCGAGATCGTGCTGGAGGGGCACATCCCGCCCGCCGAGCCCGGCTACACGGGCGTCAGCGAAGCCGGCGTGCCGCTGAAGGAGAAGGGGGGCTATCTGCATGCGCTGGAAGGCCCCTACGGCGACCACACGGGCTACTACAACGAGCAGGACTGGTTCCCGGTGTTCGAGATCACGCGCCTCACGCAGCGCGAGAACCCGATCTACCACTCGACCTACACGGGCAAGCCACCCGACGAGCCCGCGATGCTGGGTGTGGCGCTGAACGAGGTGTTCGTCCCCATCCTGCAGAAGCAGTTCTCCGAGATCGTCGATTTCTACCTGCCGCCCGAGGGCTGCAGCTACCGCATGGCGGTGGTCTCCATCAAGAAGGCCTACCCAGGCCATGCCAAGCGGCTGATGTTCGGCATCTGGAGCTTCCTGCGCCAGTTCATGTACACGAAGTTCATCGTGGTCGTCGACGACGACATCGACACGCGCAACTGGCAGGAGGTGATCTGGGCCATCACCACCCGCATGGACCCGGTGCGCGACACCACGCTGGTGGACAACACGCCCATCGACTACCTGGACTTCGCCTCGCCCGTCAGCGGCCTGGGCGGCAAGATGGGGCTGGACGCCACCAACAAGTGGCCCGGCGAGACCGACCGGGAATGGGGCCGCAGCATCACGCTGCCGGATGAGGTCACGAAGCGCGCCGAAGCGCTATTCGGACAACTCTTCTTGAAGGCCTGACAGCGCTCGCCTACTGTTGCATTGCCTTTTCAGGCAAATCCTCTGGCGCAATCTTTGCGCGCCAGGAGCCCAGTGGCAAATCGCCTCTGAGCCCCAAGGTGGCCTCGCCACCCACCCCGCCCGGCCTTCAAGCCCGGCGGGGTTTCTTCTTGGGGCGTCGTCAGCGGCCGCTCCACCAGGCCAGCGTTTCATAGACCAAATAGCGCACGCGCGCAAAGCCGCCGGACGAGGGGCACCAGTCGGAAAAACTCGTCAGCGAGTCTTCGCGCAGGCCCAAGGGCGCTGCCACGATCTGCAGGCCCAGCGGCGCGGCCTGGGCCTCGAAGGCGCGCAGCGCACGGCGCATGTGGGCGTCGTGGGTGACCAGCAGCACCCGCCGCACGCCCGCCTGCGCCAGCAGCGGCAGCGTGTTGGCGGCGTTCTCTCGCGTGTCGCGCGAACGGTCCTCGCTCCAGCGCAGCGGCAGGCCGTAGTCCTGCGCCGCCACGCGGGCCACGATGCTGGCCTCCGATTGCTGCAACTGCCGCGCTCCCCAGCCGATGCCGCCGGAGAACGCCAGTGGCAGACCGGTTTGCCGTGCCAGGAAGACGCCGTAGGCCAGCCGCTCCGCGGTCACCTCCTTCGGAGCGCCGATGCCGTACTCGGGCACCACGCTGCGCACGCCGCCGCCCAGCACCAGCACGGCGCCGTCGGTGCGGCCGCGCAACGCGGCAATCTGCTCGGGCGCCAGCGCGGGCGGGTTGCCGATGACCCGGCTCAGCAACTCGGCCACGGCCTCTGTGGACGTGAACCAGATCAACAGCAACGCTGCAACCAGCATCCATCCACCGCCGCGGCGCTGACGGTGCAGGCGCCAGCCGCCCCAGGCGGCGAGCAACAGCCACGGGGCGGGCGGCAGCAGGACCGCCAGCAGCAAGACCTTGAAGCCTGAATAGTCGAGGGCGAAGCTCACTTGGACATCATCGCCGACATCAATAATGCGGCCGCTGTGATGACCGTTCCCCGTTCCCCCGTTCGAATCGCCCTGTGGGCGGTGGCCGTGCTGTCGGCCTTGTTCACGCTTCTGCTGCTGATCGTCACGCTGGCGCTGCCCGGCTGGATGGCCGGGCGGGGCATGGCGCTGGCCAGCGAGGCGCTGGGCCGGCCCGTCAGCATCCAGCAGGCGCATTTCCAGCCCTGGCGGCTGGCCGTTGTGCTGGACGGCCTGCGCATCGCCGGCACCACCCCCGACGCGCCGCCGCTGCTGACGCTGTCGCGGCTGGACGCGGCGCTGTCGCTGCGCTCGCTGCTGCGGGGGCGCGCGGTCGTCGAGTCGCTGGAACTGGTGCGGCCGGAACTGCGCCTGGCCCGCGTGGCGGACGGTCGATACGACATCGATGACCTGATCCAGCGCTTCGCGGCCAAGCCGGCGGCGCCGGAGGGCGAGGACACGGAGTTCGCGGTCTACAACATCGAGCTGACCGACGGCCGCGTGCTGTTCGATGACCGCCCCGTGCAGCGCCAGCACGAATTGACCGCCCTGCGACTGGCGCTGCCTTTTGTTTCGACGATAGGGGCCGACGTGGCGGTCAAGGTACGGCCCCAGCTCAGCGGACAGCTGGACGGCGTGGCCTTCGACAGCCGCGCCGAAGCGCTGCCTTTTGCCGACGACGTCAGCGCCCGCCTTGCTTTCAAGCTGGCCGGCCTGGACCTCGCGCCGCTGGCTGCCTACCTGCCGGCCGAGCTGCCGCTGCGCCTGCGCTCGGGCCGGCTGGACGTGGACCTGGCGCTGGACTTCGCCGAGCGGCCCAGGCAGCCACCGGGCGTCAAGCTCAGCGGCGGCGTGCAGTTGCATCAGCTGGCGCTGACGCGCCCCGATGGCCAATCGCTGCTGGACCTGAAGCACCTGAGCCTGCCGCTGGTGGATGTGCAGCCGCTGCGCCGCCAGCTGGGTTTTGGCCAGATCCTGCTGGACACGCCGGTGGCCGCGCTGGCGCCCTTGCCAGCCGCGAAGGGCGCTGGTGGCACATCGCAGCCCTGGCAGTTCAGCCTGGCCGGGCTGGAGATCCGCGACGGCCGTTTCACGGCCCGGGAGGTCGAGGTGGACGCGCTGCAGCTCAAGCTCGGCGCGGTGGCCTGGCCGCTGAAGCAGCCTGTGCAGCTGGACACCAGTCTGCGCGTCGCGCGGGGCACGCTGAGCGCGCAGGCCCGCCTGGCCGCTGACACGCTGCAGGCCGACGCACGGCTGGATGGCCTGGCCATGGAAGAGCTGGCGCCCTGGCTGCCGCTGCCGGCCGGCGCGCGGCTGGCCGGGGTCATCTCGGGCAAGACGGCGCTGAACATCGCCCGGCCGCTGGACGACGATGCCGCCGACCGCGCGCGGCTGGCGTTGCAGGAACTGAAGGTCAGCGGCGCGCGCCTGAACCTGGCCGGCAAGCCGCTGCTGACGCTGGCCGGCCTGCAGCTGGACCAGGCCGACATCGATCCTGCCGCGCGGCTGCTGAAGCTGGGCACGCTGAAGCTGGACGCCCCGCGCGCCCAGCTCGCCCGCGATGCCACCGGGCAGCTGAACATCGCGGCGCTGCAGCCTGCCGAGCTTGCCGCATCGGCGCCGGCTGCGTCGCCGGCATGGAAGCTGCAGCTGGCGGGCCTGTCCATCGAGCGGGGCGGCCTGCGCTGGCGTGATGCCGCCGTGCCGGCCGGCATGGCGCCGGTGGCGCTGGCCGTCGAACCGCTGCGGCTGCAGCTGGGGGCCATGTCCTGGCCCGGGGCGGCGCCGGTGCCGGCGCAACTGGCCGTGACGCTGGCCGCCTTGGGCGCCAACGACCAGCCCGTCGCGGCCAGCGGCGGCACGCTGCAATGGAATGGCAGCGTAGGCCTGGCGCCCATGGCAGCCACCGGCAGCCTGCAGACGCAAGGCCTGCCGCTGCACCTGCTGAACGCCTACCTGGACCCGGCCTGGGGCCTGCACCTGCAGCGCGCCGAACTGGGCATGAAGGCCGATGTGGCCGCCACGCAGCAGGCCGACGGCCGCTGGCAGGTGGGCGCCGGTGGCGACGTGCGCATGAGCCCGCTGGCGCTGCTGCAGACCCGCGTGATGGAAGGCCAGCGTGTCATCGGCGAAGACCTGCTGAGCTGGCAGTCGCTGCAGATGGATGGCGTGAAGCTGGCGGTCACGCCGGACGCGCCGCTGCGCGTGGCGGTGCGCGAGGCGCACCTGGATGACGTCTACGCCCGCCTCATCGTCAACGAGCAGGGGCGCTTCAACCTGCGCGACATCGGCCCGGCCGAGGCGGCATCGGCCCCGGCGCCGGCTTCGTCGGCGTCCGCGCCGCCGGCCGAGTTCGCCGTCGAGCGCATCCGCGTGAACCGCGGCATGGTGGACTTCAGCGACCGCTTCGTGCGCCCCAACTACAGCGCGAGGCTGACGGAGCTGCACGGCTTGCTGGGCGCGTTCTCGTCCACCAGTACGCAGATGGCACCGCTGACGCTGCGCGGCAAGGTCGCCGGCACCGGGCTTCTGGAGATTGACGGCCAGCTCAAGCCGGGCAGCCCGGTGGCCATGGAGGTGCAGGCCAACGCCAGCGACATCGAACTGGCGCCGCTGTCCACCTACGCCGGCAAGTACGCCGGCTACTCGATCGAGCGCGGCAAGCTGTCGGCGCGGCTCAAGTACAAGGTCGAGCCCGGCGGCCAGCTGGTGGCCAGCAACCAGATCATCCTGAACCAGCTGACCTTTGGCGAGCGCGTGGAGAGCCCAGAGGCGACGTCGCTGCCGGTGCGCTTCGCGGTTTCGCTGTTGAAAGACCGCGATGGCGTCATCGACGTGCACCTGCCCGTCAGCGGCTCGCTGAGCGACCCGGAGTTCAGCGTCGGCGGGCTGGTCTGGAAGCTGTTCCTGAACCTGATCGGCAAGGCGGTGACGTCGCCGTTCTCGCTGTTCTCGGGCAACGATGCGCCCGAGGCGGCCCAGGTCGCCTTCACGGCCGGCAGCGCCGAGCTGGCTGCCACGGACCGGCTGGAGCGCATTGCCAAGCTGCTGGCCGACAAGCCCGGCGTGCAGCTGACGCTGACCGGCTGGGCCGACCCGGTCATGGAAACCGTTGCGCTGCGCGAGCTGCGGCTGGCCGCCGCGCTGAAGGCCGAGAACGCGCCCACGCCCGAGGCGGCGCTGAAGCGCCTCTACCAGGCCAGCAAGCTGCCCAACAAGCCGCGCAATGTGCTGGGCCTGGCCAAAGATCTGCCGCCCGAGCAGATGCGCGGCCTGCTGATGGGCAGCTACGCGGTCGACGACGAGACCCTGCGCCAGTTGGCCGTCGCCCGTGCCGTGGCTGTGCGCGACGCGCTGCTGGCGCGCGGTGCACCCAATGCCCGCCTGTTCCTGGCCACCCCCAAGCTCTGCGACGGGGCTTGCGAGAGTGGCTGGCAACCCCATGTCGAGATGTCTCTTGCAGCGAACTGAAAGGCTGTCATGACCACTGAAACCATCACCCTGGCCGGCGGCTGTTTCTGGTGCCTGGAGGCCGTCTACGAGCGCGTGCGCGGCGTGCAGCATGTCGAGAACGGCTACAGCAACGGCCAGGGCCCGGCGCCCAGCTACGAGGCCGTCTGCGGCGGCAACACCGGCTATGCCGAGGTCGTGCGCGTGCAGTTCGACCCGGCCGAGGTGTCGCTGCGCGAGCTGCTGGAGGTGTTCTTCTCCATCCACGACCCGACCACGCTGAACCGCCAGGGCGCGGACGTCGGCACCCAGTACCGCTCGGGCATCTATTGGCATACCGACGCGCAGCGCCAGCTGGCGGCCGAGGTGCTGAAGGAGGTCAACGACCACCACGCCGGACGTGCCGTCACCGAACTGCTGCCCGAGGCCAATTACCACCCGGCCGAGGCCTACCACCAGCACTACTACGCCCGCAACCCGGAACAGGGCTACTGCGCCTTCGTCGTCGCGGGCAAGGTGGACAAGTTTCTGGCCAGCTTCAAGCGCCTCGTCAAGTGATGCTGGCCTGGGGCGGTCTGCGCCACCGCTATGCCGGCGGCACCGAGATCGCGTATGCCGATTTCGTGCTGCCGGCCGGGCGGCATTTGCTGCTGCGCGGCGCGTCGGGCTCGGGCAAGTCAACGCTGCTGGCGTTGCTGGCGGGCTTGCTGCGCGTGCAGCAGGGCCTGCTCAGCGTGGCCGGCACCGAGCTGCAGGACATGAGCCCGCGTGCACTGGACGCCTGGCGCGGCGCAACGCTGGGCGTCGTGCCGCAGCGGCTGCACCTCAGCGACGCGCTGACGGTGGCCGAGAACCTTGCGCTGCCGGCACTGGCTGCGGGGCAGGGCGCCGACACGGCGCGCGCCGCGGAGCTGCTGGCCGCGCTGGACATTGCTGACTTGGGGGCCCGCCGGCCCCACCAGCTCAGCGTGGGCCAGGCCCAGCGCGTCGCGCTGGCCCGCGCGCTGATGCGCCGTCCGCGGCTGCTGCTGGCCGATGAACCCAGCGCCAGCCTGGACGACGAACACGCGCTGCACATGCTGGCGCTGCTGCTGAGCACGGCCGAGCGCGAAGGGTGCACCTTGATCGTCGCCAGCCACGACAGCCGCGTCATCGACGCGCTGGGCGAGCGGGATGACGTGACGGAGCTGGTGCTGCCCGGCCGCTCGGTGGACGGGCATGTGCTGGAGGGCTCGGACCGCACCACCTTCTGGTCCAGCGGGGTGACGCGATGATCCGCCTCGCCTGGCGCTATCTCTGGTCCAGCCCGCTGACGACCGCGCTCAACCTGCTGTTGCTCACGCTGGGCCTGGCCGCAGTGACCTTCGTGCTGCGCGCCGGCGCGCAGGTCGAAGCCGGCTTGAAGCGCGACCTGGCGGGCATCGACCTGGTGGTGGGCGCCAAGGGCAGCCCCATGCAGATCATGCTGGCCGGCGTGTTCCACCTGGATGCGCCCACGGGCAATATCCCGATGGCGACGCTTGAGTTGTTGGAGAAGCAGCCGCTGGTGGCGCAGGCGGTGCCGCTGTCGCTGGGCGACGCGTTCCGCGGCCACCGCATCGTCGGCACGACGCCGGCTTACGTCGACCTGTACGGCGCCCGCGTCGCGCAGGGTGCGATGTGGACCAAGCCCATGCAGGCCGTGCTGGGCGCCGAGGTTGCGCGCTCGACCGGCCTGCGCATCGGCGACCGGTTTGCCGGCAGCCACGGCCTGGGTGCTGGCGGCGGCGAGCATGGCGAACATCAGTTCGAAGTGGTGGGCGTGCTGGCCGACTCCGGCAGCGTGCTGGACCGCCTGATGCTGACCGACCTGGCCTCGGTGTGGGAGGTGCACGACGAGCACCATGCCGATGAAGAAGCGCATGACGACCACGACGAGCATCGCGAGACCACGCTGATCCTCGTGCGCTACCGCAGCCCGCTGGCCGCCGCGATGCTGCCGCGCTGGGTCAATGCACAGGACGGGCTGCAGTCCGCCGCGCCGGCGCTGGAGACCGCGCGCTTGATGCGGCTGGTGGGCGCGGGCACCGAGGTGTTGCGCGGCTTTGGCGTCGTGCTGCTGATCGCGGCCGGGTTGTCCGTCTGGGTCGCGCTGCTGCACGCGGTGCGCGCGCGCCAGGCCGATCTGGCCATGCTGCGCATGCTGGGCGCGCCTGCACGCCGCGTGGCGGCCTTGATCGCACTGGAAGCGCTGCTGCTCGCCGCGCTGGCCGCCGCGCTGGGCCTCACCGCGGGCCACGGCCTCGTAGCGGTGCTGGAGCGGCTGCTGGCCGAGCGCCAGTCGCTGCGGCTGGGCACTCTGGGCTGGAGCGACGCCGAATGGCTGGTGCCGCTGCTGGCCGGCGGCCTCGCGCTGCTGGCCGCCGCGTGGCCAGCGTGGCGTGCCTACCGATTGGACGTGACCACATTGCTGCAGGCGCCTCGCTGAGCCCCGACAATCGCCGCCATGAAGTTCAAGCCCTTGCTCGCCCTCTGCCTGGCCGCTGCGGCCGCCGTCGCGCAAACACCGCCGCCCATGGGCCAGGGCGGGGGTTACCACGACCCGCGCAGCCCCTTCAAACCGCTGGAGGAGCGTGCCGACATCCTCTCCTGGAAGCTGCTGTCCCAGGTGACCGCCAAGGCCGAGAAGAAGAAGCTGGTGCCGAGCTTCCCGGCCGCCGTGCAGGCGCTGGACCGCAAGACGGTGCGCGTGCAGGGCTTCATGACGCCGCTGGAGGCGGGCGACAAGCAGCAGCACTTCCTGCTGTCGTCGGTGCCCACATCCTGCTCGTTCTGCGTGCCCGCCGGCCCCGAGGGCATGGTGGAGGTGCGCACCAAGAAGCCGGTGCGCTACACGCTGGAGCCGGTCATCGTGGAAGGCCAGCTGGCTGTGCTGCACGACGACCCCTACGGCCTGTACTACCGCGTGGAAGACGGCCTGGCCGTCAACTGATCAGGGTGCGAGGCGCTCCCTGGCCCAGGCGTTCGCCTCCAGGCGGAACACGAGGCGGTCATGCAGACGCGACCGCCGGCCCTGCCAGAACTCGAAGCGGTCCGGCACCAGCCGGTAGCCGCCCCAGTGCGGCGGGCGATCCGGATTGAGGCCGTGCTGCACGGCCGCCTTGGCCGCATTCGCCACCAGCACCGCACGCGAGCTGATGGGCTGGCTCTGCGGCGAGGCCCAGGCGCCCAGGCGCGAATCCAGCGGGCGGCTCTTGAAATAGTCGTCCGATTCTTGCGCGGAGGTCATCTCGACGCGGCCCTCGATGCGCACCACGCGCTCCATCTCGACCCAATGGAACTGCAGCGCCGCGAAGGGCAGGTGGGCTAACTCTTTTCCTTTGCGGCTTTCGTAGTTCGTGAACCAGACGAAGCCGCGCTCGTCGCAGCCCTTCAGCAGCACCACGCGCGTGGACGGGCGGCCGCTCTCCCCCACCGTGGCCAGCGTCATCGCCGTCGGCTCGGACACGTCGTGCGCAATGGCCTCGTCCATCCAGCCTGTGAATAGTGCCAACGGTCCGTCGGCGGCCTGGGCTTCGTCCAACTCGCCCAACTCGTAACTCTTGCGGAACTCACTCAGCTTGCTCATGACCCGAAGTATGCAGACGTTCCCTTAAAGACCTTCCCTTAAGTGAACGCCCCAGTTTCAAGCCCCAGGTCAACCGGCATGCTTGTGGCACTGCAGCAAATGGTTCAACAGACCCTCTAGATGATGAAACGACGCCCCGCCGTCGTCGTACTGGCCGCAGGACGCGGCACGCGGTTCAGAGGTCCGGGACACAAGCTGGAACAGAAGCTGAGCACATCGCCCAGCGCAGACACCTTGCTGGCGCGCACCTTGCGCCAGGCGATCGCCACCCAGCTGCCTGTCGTCGTCGTGACGACGCCGGCCCTGACACCCGCCGTGCACAAGTTCGTGGCCGCCCGCGACGTCGTCACATTGCCCGAGCACGATGAGCAAGGCCGGCCGCACCCCATCGGCATGGGGCATTCCATCGTCGCCGGCGTCAGCGCCACGGGCGATGCCGATGGCTGGCTGATCCTGCCCGCCGACATGCCGCTGGTGCAGTCGTCCACCATCGTGGCCGTGGCCGAGGGGCTGGAGCGCTACCCGGTCTGCTATGCCCAATACCGGGGCATCCAGGGCCATCCGGTGGGCTTTGGCACCGAGCTGTACTCCGAGCTGATGGCCTTGCAGGGTGACGAGGGCGCGAGGCGCATCGTGGCGCGCTACGCGGCCCAGCCCATCACGGTCGACGACCCCGGCGTGCACATCGACGTCGACACCGCCGAAGACCTCGCGCGGCTGCGCGGCTGATCCCGTTGCGTATCAGAACGGCCCGCACAGGCCGTGTTGCGCGGCCAGGTGAGCCTGGCGCTCCAACTCCTTGTCGCGGATTCCATGCTCACGCAAACCCTGGACGGTGCGCAGCAGGTAGTCCAGCGTCGTGCCGTAGCGGCCGCGTGCATGCCGGAAGATGTGTAGCAGCTCGGGCTCGTGCAGCGAGCCGGTCCAGTTTGGGCTCTGGCGCGACAGCGTGAACGCGAGCGCGCGCAGCCGGCCCGACGGCGTGTCGCAGTTCAGCCAGCGTGGTTCGTAGACGCCGTTGGGCATCTCGCGCTCCCACAGCGGCAGCAACACCTGTTCGCCGGTCTCGCGCGGGATGCGGTAGACCAGACCGCGGCAACTGCCGCCCGAGATCAGCGCCAGCACCAGCCCCGGCTCTTGCGGCGAGCCACGGTTCACGCGCGAGCGCATGCGCAGCACGCGATGAAAGCCCAGCACCCGCGCCGGCAGCGCCTCGGCATACTGGAAGTCGGGCCGCCAAATCAGCGAACCGTAGGCGAACAGCAGCAGGTCATCGCCGCCGTCACGCCATTCGGCCATCGTGCGCTGCAGCAGGTGTGCGCTGCGTGCCGGGCCATGTGGAATGTGGATTGCCTGTGACGCCATTGCTGCCATCCTGCCATGCCTGGTACCCAGGTCGTAACCCGCAAGCCCTCGTGGGCAAGTAATATGGTTACCTAAATTCTGATGGTGCGGTTACACGCCAGCACCCCGGAGACACCGAATGCACTCACTACTGAACGAAGTCACCCAGCGTATCCGCGAGCGCAGCGCCAAGCCCCGCGGCGACTACCTGGCCCGCATGGCCCAGCTGAACAACCGCCAGCGCGGTTTCGAACGCATGGGCTGCGCCAACGTGGCGCACGCCGTGGCGGCGCTGCCGGCCAATGACAAGCTGCGCATAGTGGCCGCGAAGGCGCCGCACCTTGGGGTGGTCACGGCCTACAACGACATGCTGTCGGCTCATCAGCCCTATGAGGACTACCCGGCGCAGATCCGCGCCGAAGCCCATCGCCTGGGTGCCACCGTGCAGGTGGCCGGCGGCGTGCCGGCCATGTGCGATGGCGTCACCCAAGGCCTGCCGGGCATGGAGATGAGCCTGTTCTCGCGCGACACCATCGCAATGGCCACGGCCGTGGCGCTGACCCACGATGTGTTCGATGCCGCGCTGCTGCTGGGCATCTGCGACAAGATCGTGCCGGGCCTGCTGATCGGCGCGCTGCACTTCGGCCATCTGCCCTGCGTGTTCGTGCCGGCCGGCCCGATGAGCTCGGGTATCTCCAACAGCGAGAAGGCCAAGGTGCGTGAGCTGTACGCGCAAGGCAAGGTGGGCCGCGACGAGCTGCTGAAGAGCGAGTCGGCCGCGTACCACGGCGCCGGCACCTGCACCTTCTATGGCACGGCCAACAGCAACCAGATGCTGCTGGAGGCCATGGGCCTGCACACGCCGGGCAGCGCCTTCGTGCACCCGCATGACGACCTGCGCACCGCGCTGACGCGCGAGGCCGTCACCACGGCGCTGAACATCTCCGGCCGCATCGCGGGCCAGGCCGCCAAGCCCATCGGACATGTCGTCGACGAGCGCTGTATCGTCAACGCGATGGTCGCGCTGCTGGCCACCGGCGGGTCCACCAACCATCTGATCCACTGGGTTGCCGTCGCGCGTTCGGCGGGCATCCTGATCAACTGGACGGACTTCTCCGATCTGTCGGGCGTCGTGCCGCTGCTGGCGCGCGTGTACCCGAACGGCAGCGCCGACGTGAATCAGTTCCAGGCCGCCGGCGGCCCCGGCTTCGTCATCCGCGAACTGCTGGATGCGGGCCTGATGCACGAGGACGTCATCAGCGTGGGCGGCGAGGGCCTGCGGCCTTACACCTTTGTGCCACGCGCCGTGGGGCAGGGCGGCGAGGTCGTGCGCGAGGTGCTGCCAGCGGCAAGCGGCGATGACGGCGTCGTGCGCACGGCTGGCGCGCCGTTCAGCGCCACCGGCGGCCTGAAGCTGCTGGCCGGCAACCTGGGCCGCGCGGTCATCAAGTCGTCCGCCGTGCCGGAAGACCGCCACACCATCGAGGCGCCTTGCCGCATCTTCACGACGCAGGAGGCCATGCTGGCCGCCTTCAAGAACGGCGAGCTGGAAAAGGACGTCGTCGTCGTCGTGCGCTTCCAGGGCCCGCACGCGAACGGCATGCCCGAGCTGCACAAACTGACGCCGCCGCTGGCCGTGCTGCAGGGCAAGGGCTTCCGCGTCGCGCTGGTCACCGACGGCCGCATGAGCGGCGCGTCGGGCAAGGTGCCTGCGGCCATCCACGTCAGCCCCGAGGCGCTGGCCGGCGGCCCGCTGGCCAAGCTGCGCGACGGCGACGTGGTGCGCGTGTGCGCCGTCAACGGCGTGCTGACCGCGCTGGTCGACGACGCCGAATGGACACGCCGCGAGAACGCCAAGCTGGACCCGGCCGAGGCCGATGTCAACGCGCACGGATTGGGCCGCGAACTCTTCGCGGGTATGCGACGCAACGCGCTCAGTGCCGAAGAGGGCGCTGTGACTTGGCTGTGACCCGCCTGTGAGAATTGAAGAATGCTTGAAACCCTGAGCCTGGCCAGCCACGGCCCCGTCATTCCCGTCATCGTCATCCAGCGCCTGGAAGACGCCGTGCCGCTGGCCGAAGCACTGGTCGCCGGCGGCGTCAAGGTGCTGGAGGTGACGCTGCGCACGCCGGTCGCACTGCAAGCCATGGAAGCCATGGCCAAGGTGCCGGGCGCCATCGTCGGCGCCGGCACGCTGCGCACGCCGCAGGACGTGACCAACGCCAAGAACGCCGGCTGCCAGTTCGGCGTCAGCCCCGGCTACACCGATGCGCTGGCCTCCGCCTGCAAGGCCGAAGGCCTGCCGCTGCTGCCGGGCGTGTCCACGGCGTCCGAAGTGATGCAGGCCAATTCGGCCGGCTTCAGCTTTTTGAAGTTGTTCCCGGCCACGGCCGTGGGCGGCGTCAACCTGCTGAAGGCGTTGGCCGGCCCGTTCCCGGATGTGGCTTTCTGCCCCACCGGTGGCATCTCGCTGCAGACCGCTCCCGATTTCCTGAAGCTGCCCAACGTCAAGGTCTGTGGCGGCTCCTGGCTCACGCCGCAGGATGCCGTTGACGTCAAGGACTGGGCACGCATCACCAAGCTGGCCGCCGAGGCCGCTGCGCTGCGCGCATGAGCGCCGCTGTCGTCGCCGCGGCCTGGGCCAGCGCGACGCACAGCTTCTCCAAATTCGTCCGCGACGAGCTGCGCCTGGTGACAGGACAGGGCGTCGCGGGCGATGCGCATTGCGGCGTGACGGTCAAGCACCGCTCGCGCGTGGCGGTCGATCCGACCCAGCCCAATCTGCGCCAGGTCCACCTGATACGGGTCTAGCCCGGCAGGTCGAACAGCAGGCAGGTGGTGCTCGCGTGGGCGTACAGCTTGCCGTCATGACCCACCAGTTGCGCCTCCGACGTCGTCACCTGCCGGCCGCGATGCACCACGCGCCCGACGGCCCGCACCAGCGGCACCTTGTCGGTCAGCGCGCGCACGAGGTTGACCTTGAATTCCAGCGTCGTGTACGCACGACCGATGGGCAGCGTGGTGTGCACCGAGCAGCCCAGCGCCGAGTCCAGCAGCGTCGCGAACCAGCCTCCATGCACGCTGCCCAGAGGGTTGTAGTGCTTGAACTGCGGCCGGCCCTGGAAGATGGCCTCGCCATCGGCCACCGAGATCAACACGAAGTCCAGCGTCTCGCTGATAGGCGGCGGTGGCGCCAGGCCTTGCAGCATGGCCTGCATCTGCTGCAGGCCGTTCTTGCCGGCCAGCATGGCGGGTGAGGCGAGGCCCGTGCCGGGTTGCAGGCGGGCGCGCACGGCGGCCTCATCGGCCTGCCATTGCGCGAGGGTCTGTTCGGAGGAGGTGTCGGTCATGTCATCGGCGTGCGGACTTGAAGCCGCCGATTCTGCGCAATGGCGCTGCCCCCTGCTGTCGCCTGGGTTCAGGCCGCCAGGCGCTCCGCGTGCGCCGCGATACGGCGCGTGGGGGTGACCAGGCGCAGCTTGTCCAGCACCGGCCCTTGCCACGGCAGCAGGTAGACCAACGTGGCCAGCGTCGCCTTGCGGCGCGACGACAGCAGCGGGCGCCCCTGGTCGTCCAGCAGCAGCACGTTGGAGCGCACGTTGAGCGGATCGACCTGCACGACCGTGCCTTCGCCGATCTCCACCCAGTCCCATTCCACCCAGGCGCTGGTGTCGGCATAGTTGCGCTCCCAGCGCGTCATGCCGCTGGCGCTGCGCTCGGCGGTGTGCGTGCGGTTCACGCTGGTCTGGGCGTGGTGCACATCGTGAGCGGCACTGTCCAGCGCCGCCACGGGCCAGCAGACGCTGCCTTCGGGCAGCCG
Source organism: Roseateles asaccharophilus (assembly GCF_031458115.1). Classification (GTDB taxonomy): domain Bacteria; phylum Pseudomonadota; class Gammaproteobacteria; order Burkholderiales; family Burkholderiaceae_C; genus Pelomonas; species Pelomonas asaccharophilus_A. The sequence goes on from NZ_JAVDXV010000002.1 coordinate 835,124, forward strand.
GATCAAGGTGGACATGACAAACCTCGTGGTCGTGTGATTCGAACGGGAGCGCAGTCTCCGAGCCCGGCAGGGGCCGGACAAGCTGGCAGACTTGACAGGTATGGCCAAGCCACAGATGGACTATCAGCAACTGATTGACGTGGGGCTCAGCGAGGATTTCGCGAGCTTCGAGCGCCGCCTTGTCGCGACGGCGGATGCCATGGGGTTCCCCATCATTTCCGGTGTGCTGATGCGTGGGTTGCTGCAGGACGCGGATGTGCAGATCACGTCGCTGGGCAATACGCCGGCCGGATACGTCGAGGTGGCCAAGGATCTCGGCGAGGCTCGTCGCGATCCGGTCATGGCCAAGTTGATGACGCAACCCGTCCCTGTCGTCTACGACCAGAAGACTTATGCAGCGGTTGGTGCTGGCGACATCTGGGAAGCGCAGGCGCCTTACGGCTACAGGACCGGCATTGCAGTGAAGCTGCACCTGCCGGGCAATAAGCATTTCCTGCTGGGCGTCGACCGTGAAGAGGCGCTACCTACATCAGGCAACCAGTTGATGCAGATGATCGGCGGACTGCAATTGCTGGCCGCTCATGCACTTACGGCGGCCGACCGACTGCTGAGTCCCAAGATCGACAAGGCCGACCTGCCTAAGCTCACCAAGCGCGAACTGGACGTGCTGAGTTGGACCTCGCAGGGCAAGACGGCATGGGAAGTGAGCGTCATTCTTGGCATGAGCGAGAAGACGGTGAACTTCCATATCGGCAACGCAATGCGCAAGCTGGGCGTGAGTTCCAAGCACCAGGCCGTGCTGAAGTGTGTGGCCGCCGGGCTGCTTTGAGGGCGTCGCCCGCCGAAACCACCCTGGAAGACTTGCTAGGTTTCTAGGGGGATGAAAACAGGGACAGTTCGGGTCAGCGAAATTCTTCTGACCCGGAGCCCCCATGAAACTGATCGACTTCATCTACGAAGCCCTCGGCCTGCCCAAGCTGGGCGGCTGAGCTCAAGCCCTCAGGGAGTGCCGGACAAAGCAGAAAGGCCAGGACCATGGCGCCGACCGCCGCCCAAGTGCGGTCCTCGACGCCAACGTCCTGGCCTCACTCTGCAAGCTGTCCGCCCGTTTTCACTTCTGCAGACGCGGAGTCTCGATGTCCATCTCCGCCGAAACCTATGCACGGCTGTTGAGCCTCGCCGACCAGGCGCCCCTCGACTGCCTTCCACTGACCGAACGTACGCTGGCCCGCGCCAAGACGCTGGGCTATTGCCAGATCGGTCAGATCCGCAACACGCCCCCGAGCCGGCTGCTGGCCGACCTGGGTGAAGAGCGCGCCGATGAGTTGCAACGGGCGCTGTACGACTTCGGCATGCGCCAGCAGGTCGCCAAAGCCAGCTGACCGCGCGTCATTTCAGCCGGTACCCATCGGGCATGCGAGCATTCGGGGCCCGATATCCGAACCGCCCGGCTGCCCATGCCTGACCGCGACATTCCCCTAGCCAGTTGGCCGCGCCGCGCGGCGCTGGAACATTTCCGCCGCATGGCGCAGCCTGCGTTCAGCGTCACCGTCCCGGTGGACGTCACGGGTCTGCGCGAGCGAGCCGCCGCCCACGGGGCCACGCCCTGGCTGGCCTACCACCATGCGGCGCTGGAAGCGGCCAACACGGTCGACGGCATGCGCCAGACGCTGAAGGCCGACGGCACCGGTGTCCGCGAATTCGAGCTCATCCATGCCAGCACCACCGTGCTGCGCGACGACGGCAGCTTTGGTTTCCTGACCCTGCCGCGAGACCCGTCGTTGGCCGCGTTTGCCGAGCGCGCCAAGTCGCATCTACCCCGCATCCGCAGTGCCAGCGGCGACCTGTTCGCCGCCGATGCTCCCGGTGATGTGCGCGAGGAGACGCTGGTGCACATGACGGCGCTACCCTGGTTTGCCTTCACCGCCTTCACGCATGCACGAGGGCAGGGCGACGACCGGCCCAAGATCGCGTTCGGCCGCTTCACGGAGCAGGGCGGCCGGCTGCTGATGCCGGTGGCCGTGGACGTGCACCACGCGCTGTGCGACGGCGCACATGTGGGCCGATTCTTCGAGCAGTTCCAGTCAAGTCTGGACGAGATCTAGCCGGATTTGTCGAAATCGACGCGGCTCGATCGTCGTCGGTTGGTCAGCCACTGCATGGAGCACCATGGCAACCCAAGAGAAAGTCAAAGGTCCCGCGTCCTACTTCCCGTCCATCGAGAAGACCTACGGTCAGCCCATCGCTCATTGGGAGCAGGTCATCGCCGATGCAGGTGCGCTGAAGCACATGGAACTGGTCGCCCACCTCAAGACCGAGCACGGTCTGGGCCACGGCCATGCCAACGCCTTGGTGGCCTGGTGCATAGCCAAAGCGAAGAAGTAGGGCAGCGAAGGGCGCCCGGCTAGGCCTGCCGGGCTGCTCGCCGCAGCGCGACGGCGTCGGGCAGCGATCGCGTTTCGTTGGCCGCCAGCCGGAACACGCGCAGCGCGGCGACCACCTGCTGCGTGTCGTCCTTCATCTGCGCGGCGGCACGGGCCAACTGCTCCACCAGGCCGGCGTTCTGCTGCGTGATGCCATCCAACTCGCGCATCGCACCGTTCACTTCGGCCACGCCCTGCAGCTGCGCGCGTGCGCCGTGGTCGATGTGGGTGATCAGCCCGGTGAACGCGTTCACCTGGGCCAGCGTCGCGTCGATACTGGCCCGAGCGGTACGCGTCTGCGCTTCGCCGTCGCGCACGCGTCGTGTGGAGTCGTCGATCAATGACTTGATCTCGCGAGCCGCGGTCGAACTGCGCTGCGCCAGTGCGCGCACCTCGCCTGCCACGACGGCAAAGCCCTTGCCGTGCTCGCCGGCACGCGCAGCCTCCACGGCCGCATTCAGTGCCAGCAGATTGGTCTGGAACGCGAGGCCGTCGATGAGCTGCACGATCTCGCCGATGCGATCCGACGACGCGGCGATGCCGCCCATCGTGTCGGTCACCGAATGCACGACGGTGGCGCTGCTGCGCGACACCTCGTGCAACTGGCTGGCGACGCCGCTGGCATTGCCCGCGTGCTCGCTGGTGTCGCGAACCGTCGCGGCGATCTGCTCGACGCTGGCCGCCGTCTGCTGCAGGCTGGCGGCCTGGCTCTCCGTGCGGCGCGCGAGGTCGAGGTTGCCTTGCGCGATCTCGTCGCTGACACGTCGGATGCGTTCGATCTCGTGCCGCGTGTCGACCACCATCGCGCCAAGGTTCACCGATACCTGGGCCAGCGCCGACTCCAACCCCCGCGTCAACGCGCTGCCGCTGGAACGCAGCGTGGCGGACAGATCGCCCGCAGCCAGGGCGTTCGCGAAGCCTTCGCTGGCCTGCAGCACGCCGCGCAGCCGGGCCTGCTGCCACAGTGCCAGCGCTGCGGCGCCGATCACCGCCGCGGGTGCGGCGGCCCAGAGGCCGTACGAGGCGAAGGCCGCGATGCCAAATCCGGTAGCCAGCAGCGGCGCGGCCATGCCGCCCAGCCAGGGCAGACGCCGGTACACGCGCTGCAGGCAGCCGGCGAGGCCAGGGCGCAGCAACTCGCCGCCTGCCAATCGATGAAGCAGGCGACCCGCGGCCTTCTCGGCGCGCATGCGCTCATACAGGCGCTCGGCCCGTTCGACCTGAACCCGCGCAGGCTGGGTGCGGACGGACAGATAGGCCACGGGGCGCCCGCCGTCCAGCAGCGGCGTCACATTGGCGTGCACCCAATAGTGGTCGCCGTTCTTGCAGCGGTTCTTGACCAGGCCCGACCACGGTCGGCCGGCGCCTATGGTGGCCCACAGGTCGCGGAAGGCCTCCTCCGGCATGTCAGGGTGGCGCAGGACGTTGTGCGGCTGCCCCAGCAGTTCGTCCAGCGCATAGCCGCTGACCTCGACGAACGCTGCGTTGGCGTGAAGGATGCGGCCCTTGAGATCGGTCGTGGAGACCAGCGCCCGGCCGGTAGGGAAGGGGATTTCGCGTTGGGTGACGGCTTGCAATCGCATGGGATGTCCTTTGCCCGCCAGCATGCGGACACCCCGTCGGCACCTCTTTGATCTGGCGCAAGCGCCACGTCAACACCGCCGCGGCGAGCCCGCACGGCGTGACGCAGTGCTCAGTTGTCCAGCGTGACGATGACCGGCGCGTGATCGCTGGGCCGCTCGTTCTTGCGCGGAAGCTTGTCGATCTCGCAGGCGGTCACGCGCGACTTCAAGGCCTCGCTGACAAGAATGTGGTCGATGCGCAGGCCCTGGTTCTTGCGGAAGGCCAGATTGCGGTAGTCCCACCAGCTCCAGCTCTTGGGCGGCTGCTCGAACAGCCGGAACGCATCGGTCAGCCCCAGCGCCAGCAACTGCTGGAAGTGCTCGCGCTCCTGCGGCGTGCAATGGATCTGACCGGCCCAGGCCACCGGGTCGTAGACATCACGGTCTTCCGGTGCGATGTTGAAGTCGCCCATCAGCACCAGTTGCTCGTGCTGCTTCAGTTCCTCGATCAGCCAGGCACGCAGGCCGGTCAACCAGTTCATCTTGTAGGTGAACTTGTCGCTGTCAGGCGCCTGGCCGTTCGGGAAATAGCAGCCGATGACGCGCACGCCGCCCACCGTGCCGGCGATGACGCGGGCCTGCTCGTCGGCAAACCCGGTGATGTTCTTGACCACGTCCTCGGCACGTTCGCGGCTGATCAGCGCGACGCCGTTGTACGTCTTCTGGCCGAACCACTGCACCTGGTAGCCCGCCTCGCCGATCTCCATCGTCGGGAACTTGTCGTCGGTGAGCTTGGTCTCCTGCAGCACCAGCGCATCGACCGGATGAGCGGCCAGCCAATCCAGCACCTGCGGCAAGCGAATGGACAGGGAGTTGACGTTCCAGGTGGCAAATTTCTTCATGGGCTCATCCTAGCCCGCTCACGGCCCGGCCTCGGCCTCGGTGTCGCAGTCCATGCAGTCCTCGAGCGGCGGGGAGGGCAGGTGCAGGTCGCTGTGCAACTGCCGCAGCGCCGTGCGCAGGCCCTCCTCGATGACCGGGTGGTAGAACGGGCAGTCCAGCATCTGCTGGATGGTGTCGCCGCGCTGCACGCTCCAGGCCAAAAGGTGGCCCAGGTGCTCCACGGCCGGACCGATCATCTCGGCGCCCAGCAAGCGCCCCGTGCCGCGCTCGGCGTAGACATGGAGCGCGCCCTGGTTGACCAGCATCACGCGGCTGCGCCCCTGGTCGGCAAAGCTCACGCGGCCCACGTCGAACGGTGAGCCCGTGGCCGTCAACTCGCGATGGCTGGCACCGGCCAGCGCGATCTGCGGGTCGCTGAACACGATGGCCAACGGCACGCGACGCGGCCGGTGGTGAACATCAGGCCAGCGCGCAGCGTTGTCGCCGGCGATGCGGCCGGCATCCGAGGCCTCGTGCAGCAGCGGCCGGTCGCCGGTGGCATCGCCCGCGATGAATATGGGCGCTGGCCCCCATTGGCCGATGTGACGGTCCAACAGCGGCCGGCCGTCGGCGTCCCGCGGAAGCCCGGGCAAGGTTTCCAAGCCGAGATCGTCCAGGTTCGGGTCCCGGCCGGCGGCGCACAGCAGCAGGTCAAAATGCTCGCCGCCGACCAGCACCTGGTTGTCCTTCAACTGGGGATCCAGGTCGTCGGCCCGCAATGTCAAAGGCAACGCCGCCGCGAAGATCTCGCGCGCCAGGTTCTGCAGTTCCGGATCGGTCAGCGGCCCCACGTTCGCCGCGCGTGTGAACAGCCGCACGCGAACCCCTAGCCGATGCAAGGCCAGCGCCAACTCCAGACCGATGACGCCGGCACCGACAACGGCCACGGAGCGCGGCAGATCCTGCCAATCGAACACGTCATCGTTGACGATCAAACGATCACCGAGCCGCTCGCGCCAACCGGCGGGGATGCGCGGCCGCGAGCCGGTGGCGATGACCACGGCCTTGGCCTTGATGTGCTTGCCCTGGACATTCAACGCATTGGGCGCCGTGAATCGCGCGCGACCCAACAGCCGCGTGGCCTCGGGCCAACCCTGAACGGTGTCGAGCACAAAGCCGACGAAGCGATCCCGTTCGCTGCGCACGCGCTGCATCACGGCTCGGCCATCAATGCGCGGAGCGCCAGCCTGGATGCCGAAGCGTGGCGCCTCGCGCACGGTATGGGCGGCATCCGCGGCGGCGATCAGCAACTTGCTGGGCATGCAGCCAACGCGCGCGCAGGTCGTGCCGAAATGGGCGGCCTCGATGAGCAACACCTTGTCGGTATGCACACGCGCCGCCCGGTACGCCGCCATGCCGGCGGTGCCGGCGCCGATGATGGCAACGTCGCAATGCAGGATCATTGGCTGGCTCCGGATTTGGTGCTTCGGTTGAGGATAGCTGTCCAGCTCTCGGCATCCATTTAATCAACAATGTGCATTATGTTAAATCGCACTACGGAGAAGCCGCGAACGCGGAGTCTTTCACAGCCGTTGCCTAGTAAGGAGACAGGATTCCCCTCCCTGGAAATGGCGCTTTGCGACAGCATTCCCTCCCGGGATGGCAGCTACCGCGACAGCAATCAGCTCCCCAGGCCTACGGCGTCCGTAAGCGCGACAGCAATTCTCCCCGCATCCCTACAAGCCTTCGCGTCAGAAATCAGCACCGCAGCCTTACGGACGGCGCGATCGAGCCAGCTGCATTGCGCTCCGAACTATCCGCCGGTGTTCTGAGCAATCCGCCTGAGGTGTTCTTCAACCAGATCTATGCCGGCAGGCTTATTGGCGACGTCAATGGGCCGAGCTCCTAGACCGAGCGCTGGGCTGACGAGCCATTCGAGGAGCCAAGCCTCTGATAGCTCGGCGTCTACGTCGCCAGCGGCAGATCGCAATCGGCGGTACGCCTCGGTTGGGACGAACCGTTGAAGCCTGTCTAGCAAGGCGCGCTGGGTCGCGATGAATTGCTCTGCTGTGCTGTTCATGGTGCGATGCGGGTCTGCGTGCTGTTAGGAGATCTCGTCGGCCAAAACTCAGGGCGAACCCTGGAGCTGCCTGCAAATGAGTCGGAGTCACGCAGCTTGCTGGCACTTGGGAAACTGGCAACACCGCGCCCTGCCCTTCATACCGAAGATCTCAAGGCCGACAAGCGATGGCGTCATTGCGGCTGCATCCATGGCGTCGGCCTCTGAAGCGCGTTGACGATGTCGTCCACGTGATCCATGGTCAGGCCGGTGCCAGGCGTACAAACCACAACTCGACCATAGAGCGGACTGCCAGGGAGCTGCTGAACCAACAGGAGTCGACCGGCACTGTGCAGATCGTCAAGGACGACAAAGGGTTCCCCACGATGATGGGTCTCCAGCCAAAGGACGATGTCGGCATGCCGATCCCGGTGCACGCGGATGGGAACGCATCGCCAGGTGTCGCCCTCGTGAAGGTTGTCAGCGACGAACGTAAGCAGCCAGGGAACACATGTTGATCTGACCGTGCCTCGGTAGTGAACATCTGTCCGCTTAGAAGGAGGCGGACACGTGAACACTTATGGGGT
>NZ_JAVDXV010000003.1:0-545354 GCF_031458115.1 Roseateles asaccharophilus
CCCATAAGTGTTCACGTGTCCGCCTCCTTCTAAGCGGACAGATGTTCACTACCGAGGCACGGTCAGATCAACATGTGTTCCCTGGCTGCTTACGTGGCAGCTCCCACAGCACCAGGCCCGGCTGCTTGCGCCAGGCCTGCGTCGTGGGCGCGGGTGTGAACTGGGCCTGCACCTTGATGTCCTCGTGCTGCGCCACCGGCGCGGCCTCCACGACCTGCAGCGTCACCGGCGTCGCATGCCGGTTCTCCACCAGCCAGGCGCGCGTGTAGCGCTGCTCGGCGCGGGCGCCGATGAAGCCGGTGTTGCCGGCGTTCTTCTGCTCGGGCTCCAGCTGCACACGCAGGCCGTCGTCGCGGCCGAAGGGCAGCTCCAGCCGTTCCTCGCCGGTGGCGACGTTCAGCGTCGTGCTGCCCACCAGCGTGCCGTCCCGCAGCAGCTGCACCGTGCCGCGCGGCCAGGCGCCGGCGGGGCGCGCCAGGTCGGCCACCAGGTAGGCGGCCGCCTCGGTCTGCGGCTGCACGCGTGCCAGCACCTTGGCCTGCAGCTTGTCGCTGCCCAGCGTGAGGCTGGCGCGCTGCGTGCCGCTGGCGATGTTGACGCGCAGCGGCAGCTGGAACTCGGTGGCATGGGCGCCCTGGAACACGCTCAGGTCGAACCGGTCCAGCGCGGGCTCGGCGATGCGCGAGCCGGTCACGGCGACCTGCGCCGACTGGATGGCGGGCGCCGGCGGGGCCGGTGCGTAGGCGGCTCGCATCTCGGCTTGTGGCGGCGCCGGTTTGTAGAGGTCCAGCAGCCAGGGCCGCGGCAGCGCCTGGCCCACGCGCGGCGTGGCTTGCGCGGTGGACAGGCGCAGCTTCACGTCGTTCCAGTCCTCGCCGCTCTGCTGCGACACCTGGGCCAGCCGCTCCAGGTTCAGTGCGCCGCTGGCGGTGTCCAGCAGCGCGCGGTAGCTGGGCGCCCAGCCGGCCTGCGTGATGCGGTAGCTCAGCTTCAGCTCGGCCTCGCGCGCGGTGGACAAGCGCAGGCGCAGGCTGCGCCATTGCGGGTTGGCGCTGGCCAGCCGGTCTCGCTCGCCCTGCAGCGGCGCGAGCTGCTTGTCCAGCTCCTCCTGCTGGCGGCGCAGCTGCGCCTGGCGGGCCAGCGTGTCCTGCGCGGTCTTGCGGATGCTGTCGGCCGTGGCGCCAATGCCGGCGGCCGGCGTGCCGCGGGCCTCGCCGGAGCCCAGCGCCTTCAGATAGCCCAGCCCGGTGTCCAGCGCGCCCAACTCGGCGGCGATGGCATCGCGGCGCGTCTCCAGCTTGCGGATGTCGTCGTCCAGCGGGCTCTTCGCGCAATCGGGGGCGCGCTCGCGCGGCAGCGTCTCGATCTGCACCGGGCCGAGGTTCACGCCGGTCGGCGCGGTGATCTGCAGCGAGTCGGCGTCGAAGCGCGCCGTCAGGCAGTGCAGCACCAGTTCGCGCGCACCGGCCGCCACGGTGGCCAGCCGCGTGACCTGGGCGCCGCCGGGGTAGACCAGCACCTCGTCGATGCGCGACTGGGCGAGCGTCAGCGCCGGGGCCAGCGCGAGCAGCAGGGGGGCGTGTTTCATGGTTTGACGGCGGTGGCGAGGAGGGCAAAGGTAGCATCCCGCCCATGACCGACCCCCGCAAAGCCCTGGTCCTGTTCTCAGGCGGCCAGGACTCCACCACCTGCCTGGCCTGGGCCCTGGACCGCTATGCCGAGGTCGAGACGCTGGGCTTCGACTACGGCCAGCGCCACCGCATCGAGCTGGACTGCCGTGGCGGCGTGCGCGACGAGATCGCGAAGCTGCGCCCCGACTGGGCCGCCAAGCTGGGCGCCGACCACCTGCTGGACCTGAGCCTGCTGGGCCAGATCAGCGACACCGCGCTGACCAGCGAACGTGCCATCGAGCTGCAGGCCAACGGCCTCCCCAACACCTTCGTGCCGGGCCGCAACCTGTTGTTCCTGACCTTCGCCGCGACGCTGGCCTACCGCCGCAGCGCATCGGTGCTGGTGGGTGGCATGTGCGAGACCGACTTCTCCGGCTACCCGGATTGCCGCGACAACACGATGAAGGCCATGCAGGTGGCGCTCAGCCTGGGCCTGGACGCGCCCATGACGCTGGACACGCCGCTGATGTTCATCGACAAGGCCGCCACCTGGCGGCTGACCGAGCAGTTGGGCGGCGCGGCGCTGGTGGACCTGGTGGTGGAGCACACCCACACCTGCTACCTGGGCGAGCGCGGCCAGCGCCACGACTGGGGCTATGGCTGCGGCCACTGCCCGGCCTGCGCGCTGCGGGCGAAAGGCTTTGCGGCTTACCGGGGCGACGCGTGAGCTTCTGGCAATGGGTCAGCGTCGCCGCGGCGGCGCTGTTGTTCTTCTGGGGCGTGGGCGCCTACAACCGGCTGATGGCGCTGCGCAATGCGATCGGCGATGCCTTCGTGCAGCTGGATACGCAACTGCGCGAGCGCAGCGACATCTGCGACCGCCTGCTGGCCGCCGTCGCGCCGCGCCTGCCCAGCGAGCAGGCCACCTTCGACGCGCTGGCCAATGCGCAGACCGAGTCGCAGAACGCCGCCCATGCCGCGCGCGGCAAGCCCTGGTCGCCCGACCCCATCGGCAGCCTGGCTGTGGCCAGTGCGCTGCATGCGGCGGCGCTCACAAGGCTGTCCTCACTGCTGGACCACCAGCCCGAGCTGCGCAGCGAAACCGAGATCGGCGCGCTGGTCAGCGAGCTGAAGCTCATCGAGCGCCAGCGTGCGTTCTCCCGCCAACTCTTCAACCAGGCCGTGGCGCAGTACAACGAGGCGCTGCACCAGTTCCCGACGAGGGTGCTGGCGAACCTCTACGGCTTCGGAGAAGCGCGCTCCCTCTGAGTATTGCGGGCCGAGCGCCGGGCCGCCCCAAGCCGGCCCGCTGGGCGATGTGCGAGCGGGGCATCCCCCGCGAGCATCGCCGTCCCCTCGGGGGACCGACCAGGCACGCCCGCGTTCAGCAGGGCGAGACTGGGCGAGGGGCTCACACTTTCTTCGGCATGAGGGCCAGGAACTCCCGGCGCAGATTCGCGTCGGTGAGGAACGCCCCGCGCATGACGCTGTTGGTCATCGCCGCCTGGTTGTCCTTCACGCCGCGCCAGTGCATGCAGAAGTGATCGGCTTCCATGACGACGGCCAGGCCGTCGGGCTTCACGCGGCCTTCCAGCTCGTTGGCCAGCATGATGACGGCCTCTTCCTGGATCTGCGGGCGGTTCATGACCCAGTCGGTCAGCCGCACGTACTTGGACAGGCCGATCAGGTTGGACTTCTCGTTGGGCATGATGCCTATCCACACCTTGCCCAGGATGGGGCACAGGTGGTGCGAGCAGGCGCTGCGCACGGTGATCGGGCCCACGATCATCAGCTCGTTGAGGCGGCTGACATTGGGGAACTCGGTGACGTTGGGCGCCTCGGCATAGCGGCCGGCGAACACCTCGCGGATGAACATCTTGGCGACGCGCTTGGCGGTCTCCTGCGTGTTGTGGTCGCTGTCGGTGTCGATGACCAGGCTTCTCAGCACGTCCTGCATCTTGGCCTGCACCTCGGCCTGCAGCGCGTCCAGCTCGCCGGGCAGGATGTGCTCGGCGATGTTGTCGTTGGCATGGTGGCGGCAGCCGGCCGACACGAGGCGGTAGCGGATGCGTTCGGAAACGGGAGCGTCGGCGGCAGGGGCGTTCATGGGGGCGGATTCTCCCGGCAAAGCCGACTTCTACACTGCGCCCATGTCCCAAAGCCCCCAAACCGCCGGCCTCAGCGCTCCGCTGCACCGGCTGCTGTCCCAGGCCGCCGACGCGGTCCAGGGCGTTCGCGAGGGCAAGTCCCTGACCGACCTGCTGGCCCGCACGCCGGCCGACCTGCGCCCCGGCACGCAGGCGCTGGCCTTCACCGCGCTGCGCCGCCTGGGCGGCGCCGAGGCCGTGCGCAGCCAGCTCGCGCCCAAGGCGCCACCGCCGCGCGTCGACTCGCTGCTGCTCGTGTCGCTGGCGCTGCTGTGGCCCGACCCCGAGCCTGCCTATGCCGACCACACGCTGGTCGACCAGGCCGTGCATGCCGCCAAGCAGCGCGCGCCCGCCAGCGCCGCCTTCGTCAACGCGGTGCTGCGCCGCTTCCTGCGCGAGCGCGAGGCGCTCGTCGCCGCGGCCGAGCGCGGCCCGCTGGGCGCCTTCAACCATCCCGCCTGGTGGGTGGAGAAGCTGAAGGCCGACTGGCCTGCGCAGTGGCAGGCCATCCTGGCCGCCAACAACCGGCCGCCGCCGATGACGCTGCGCGTGCACGCGCAGCGTGGCACGGCGGCCGACTACGCCGAGCGCCTGGCCGCGCTGGGCCTGGGCGGCCGCGTGCTGGGCGCGCCGACGCCCCAGGCCATCGTGCTGGACAAGCCCGCCCCGGTGTCGGCGCTGCCGGGCTTTGCCGAGGGCCTGGTGTCCGTGCAGGACGCAGCCGCCCAGCTGGCCGCGCCGCTGGTTGTCGGCGCCGGACTGAAGCCCGGCGCGCGCGTGCTGGACGCCTGCGCCGCGCCCGGCGGCAAGACCGCGCATCTGCTGGAGCTGCAGCCCGACCTGCAGCTGACCGGGCTGGACGCCGACGCCCAGCGCCTGACCCGCGTGCAGGACAACCTGAACCGGCTGGGCCAGACCGCGACGCTGAAGGCGGCCGACGCCCGCCAGACCGCCACCTGGTGGGACGGCCAGCCCTTCGACGCCATCCTGCTGGACGCCCCCTGCAGCGCCTCCGGCATCGTGCGTCGCCACCCCGACGTGCGCTGGCTGCGCCGGCCCGACGACATCACCGCGCTGGCCCGCATCCAGGCCGAGCTGCTGGACGCGCTGTGGCCGCTGCTGGCACCGGGCGGCCGGCTGGTCTACGCGACCTGCTCGGTGTTCCGCGCCGAGGGCCAGGCCCAGCTCGACGCGTTTTTGCAACGCCATCCCGAGGCGAAGGCCCACGACGTGCCCGGGTTCACGGGTCACCTGCTGCCCCTGGTCGACAATGCCCAGCAACCCCAGCCGCCCCTGGACGGCTTCTTCTACGCCATGCTGACCAACGAGAAGCTGTGAACGACCCCTTCACGCCCGCTCATCCCGCCGCGACGCCGCCACTCGGCGTTGCAAATGCTCGCCGCAGTCCCCACTGCGGCTGCGCTTTGCGCCTTGATTGGCAACGCCTCGACGGTCTGCTCGGCCGCGCAGGGGCCATCCACAGCTTCTGATTTGTTCGCCCGGATCGCCATCGTCGCCTTCTTCGCCGCGCTGCTCGCCCTGTTGCCGGGCGGGGTGCGGGCCGAAGGCATCGAGCTGGTTCACCTGACCACCCGCAAGGCCGAAGACGGGCTGGAGCTGAGTTTCACGACCCGCTTCGAGCTGGGCCGGGCCGCCGAGGACGCGCTGCACAAGGGCGTGCCGCTGTGGTTCGTGGCCGAGGCGCAGGTGCTGCGCAACCGCTGGTACTGGCGCGACGCCCGCGCCGGCCGCGTCGAGCGCAGCTGGCGTCTGGAGTGGAAGTCGCTGCTGCGGCAGTACCGCGTCTCCACCGGCGGCCTGCACCAGAGCTTCGCGACGCTGGACGAGGCCTTGACCGTGCTGCGCGGCATCAGCGGCTGGCGCATCGCCGAGCCCAAGGACATCGAGGACAGCGGCAACTACTACCTGGAGTTCAGCTACAAGCTGGACGTGACCCAGCTTCCGCGCCCCATGCAGATCGGCCTGCAGTCCGGCTTCGCGCTCGGCATCGAGCAGAAGCGCAACCTGGCCCCCGACTTCAGCATCAAATGACCAGGGTCGCGCGTTGGGGCTGGGTCATCACCTTGGTGACCCTGACGGGCGTGGCCGGCGTGCTGGCCTTCGTGCTGACCATAGGCACCACCAGCGAACGCGGCTTCTTCGAGCGCCACTACCACTGGCTGTACTGGGTCAACGTGGCGGTGGCCGCGGTGCTGACGCTGGTCATCCTGACGGCCGCCGTGCGGCTGGTGGTGCGCGTGCGCAGCGGTCGCTTCGGCAGCCGGCTGCTGCTGAAGCTGGCGGGCATCTTCGCGCTGGTGGGCGTGGTGCCCGGCGTGATGATCTACGCCGTCTCCTACCAGTTCGTAAACCGCAGCATCGAGACCTGGTTCGACGTGCGGCTGGCCAGCGCGCTGGAGGCTGGCCTCAACCTGGGCCGCGGCACGCTGGATGCGATGGTGGCCGACCTGGGCGTCAAGACCCGCGACGCCGCCGAGCAGCTCGCCGAAGGCGGCACGACGCCCCAGCTGCTGGCGCTGGAGCGGCTGCGCGACAAGCTGGGCGCCCGCACCATCGCGCTGGTGGGCGGCCGTGGCCAGATCCTGATGGAAAGCGGCGGCGACACCCGCCAGCTCGCGCCCGACCGACCCAGCGACACCATGCTGGCCCGCGCCCGTGGCGGCTCTCCGGCCAGCCAGCTTGAAGGCCTGGAAGACGAGGCCGCCGCGCTGCAGGGCAACGCACAGATCCGCGCGCTGGCGCTGCTGCCCAGCACCGAGCTGCGCCTGGGGCTGGGCGAGCGCTACCTGATGGTCATCCAGAGCGTGCCGGCGTCCATGCTGGCCAATGCGCTGGCCGTGCAGACCGCCAACAGCGAGTACCAGCAGCGCTCGCTGGAGCGCGTGGGCCTGCGCCGCATGTACCTGGGCACGCTGACGCTGGTGCTGATCCTGGCCCTGTTCGCCGCGCTGCTGCTGGCCGTCACGCTGGGCAACCAGCTGGCGCGGCCGCTGCTGATGCTGGCCGACGGCATGCGGCTGGTGGCGCAGGGTGACCTGTCAGTGCGCCCCGCGCTGGCCACGCGCGACGAGCTGGGCGGCCTGACGCGGTCCTTCGCGGACATGACCGGCCAGCTGTCCGATGCGCGCGCGCAGGTCTCGCGCACCGTCGTCGAGCTGGACGCTGCCCGCACCCACCTGCAGACCATCCTCGACAACCTGACCGCCGGCGTGCTGGTGTTCGACGCCGACGGCCACATCGAGACCGTGAACCCCGGCGCCACGCGCACGCTGCGCCTGCCGCTGTCCGCCTACGTCGGCCGGCCGCTGGCGGACGTGCCGGGCCTGGAGGCCTTCGCGAGCCAGCTGGACCAGCGCTTCGAGCAGCACCTGGGCAGCCGCGACCCCACCGAGCGCGACATGGACCGCGAGCTGTGGCAGGACTCCTTCGAGCTGCAGCTGGACCCCAAGCAGGATCCGCTGACGCTGCTGGTGCGCGGCGCGCCGCTGCCGCAGGGCGCGCGGCTGGTCGTGTTCGACGACATCTCCGAGGTCGTCTCCGCGCAGCGCTCGGCTGCGTGGAGCGAGGTTGCGCGCCGCCTGGCCCACGAGATCAAGAACCCGCTGACGCCCATCCAGCTGTCCGCCGAGCGCATGCAGCACAAGCTGGAGGCCAAGCTGGAAGGCACCGACCAGGCCATGCTGGTGCGCTCCGTCGCCACCATCGTCAACCAGGTGCAGGCGATGAAGCAGCTGGTCAACGAGTTCCGCGACTACGCGCGCCTGCCGTCCGCGCAGCTGAAGCCTCTGGACCTCAACGCGCTGATCCACGAGGTGCTGAGCCTGTACGCCGAGCCGCAGGAGAAGGGCCGCCTGGCCGCCGACCTGGCGCCCGGACTGCCCAACATCCGCGGCGACGCCAGCCAGCTGCGCCAGGTCATCCACAACCTCGTGCAGAACGCGATGGATGCCGTGCAGGAGCGCGCCGATGGCCGCGTCGTCGTGCGCTCCTCGCTGTCGCTCACCGAGACCGGCGCGCCGCGTTCCGTGCGCCTGCACATCATCGACAACGGCCCCGGCTTCGCCGAGAAGGTGTTGAAGCGCGCCTTCGAGCCCTATGTGACGACCAAGAGCAAAGGCACCGGTCTGGGCCTGGCCGTCGTGAAGAAAATCGCCGACGAGCACGGGGCGCGCATCTCCCTGCGCAACCTGCATGCGGCACCGGATGCGGGTTCTCCCCCCGATGCGGCGCCCGATGCGGCCGTGATCGGCGCGCAAGTTTCGCTATCATTTTCAAATCTGGCGCCGGTCACTGAACCCGGTGCGACAGGCGCCAAGACTTAAGGATTCATGGCCACCATTCTTGTTGTCGACGACGAACTGGGCATTCGGGCCCTGTTGTCAGAAATCCTCAGCGACGAGGGGCACACCATCGAGCTTGCCGAGAACGCCGCCCAGGCGCGGGCGGCGCGCGAGCGCATGCGGCCCGATCTCGTGCTTCTCGACATCTGGATGCCCGACGTCGATGGCGTCACGCTGCTGAAGGAGTGGGGCGGCGCCGGTCTTCTGACCATGCCCGTCATCATGATGAGCGGCCACGGCACCATCGACACGGCGGTCGAGGCCACCAAGTTCGGCGCCGCGGCCTTCCTGGAAAAGCCCATCACGCTGCAGAAGCTGCTGCGCGCGGTCGAGCAGGCGCTGGTCAAGACCGCGCCGCCGCGCCCGGCACCGGTCGCACCCGGCCTGCCCAGCTATGCGCGGGTCGAGCCCGGCAGCCTGAACAGCCTGCCCGTCGCGCCCAGCCACGGCGTCGTGATGAGCAACCACATGCCGGTCAGCAATGCGCTGGCGTCGGAGCAGAGCTTCGAGCTGGACCGTCCGCTGCGCGAGGCGCGCGACGCGTTCGAGAAGAGCTATTTCGAGTTCCACCTGGCCAAGGAAAACGGCTCCATGACCCGCGTCGCCGAGAAGACCGGTCTGGAGCGCACCCACCTGTACCGCAAGCTCAAGCAACTGGGCGTGGACCTGAGCCGCAACAAGCGCGGCAGCGGCGCCTGATTGGCAGCCGCTGTTGCTGTGCTATAGTCGCGGACTTCGCTGAACGGCCAGTTGGCCGCCGGTGATCAGAACAAAGGCCAAGTAGCTCAGTTGGTAGAGCAGCGGATTGAAAATCCGCGTGTCGGTGGTTCGATTCCGCCCTTGGCCACCAAGACTGCAGGCCCCTGATTCCCAACGGAATCAGGGGCTTTCGCTTTCCGGGCTTTGCTTCGGCCTTGCCGCCGGTGTTCGCGGGTCCGCCCATGGGCCTCCGACCGTTCCGATTCCCGTGGGTTGATTGATGTAGCAAGGATCCTCCCGTGGCCGCTGTAAACACCCCCGCGCACGAAGAACTGCTGGCGCTTGTCGCCAAGAGTCTGTGCACCCGTCCGCTGAACGTCTTCGCGCAGGAGTCCCGGCTGGATGGCGAGAGCCTGAAAGATGCCGTGGAGCGCTACGAGGTCGACTACGCCTGGCATGTGCTGGCCTCGGACCGCCTGCGCGACGAGACCGTCGCGCTGCTGGAAGCCAAGCTCAAGCAGCCGGCGACCGACGCGCAGAAGGCCTGCGTGGCTGAAGTGCTGAAGGCTGCCGCTGCAGGCCAGCCTTCTGAGCTACTGATGAGCTTTGACAGCGACGTGCCCGAGCAGCTGGCCGCGCTGCTGTGCGCCCGACATGAGCGCAGGACGCAGGTGCAAGCCGAAGCGGTGAGCTGAAGGCGCACCACATCATTGCCCGCTGAATTCGGGCACCTGGAGCAAGCCCCGCACAGTGCGACTGTCCGGGGCTTTTCTACACCGGCCTGGTCGTCAGAACTTGTACGACATGCCCAGCCCGAACGTGCGCCCGAAGTGCGCGTACAGCAGCGTGTCGTCACGCTGCGAATCGCGGCCGTAGCGGGTGGCCTGATCGGTCAGGTTGGCGGCTTCGAAGGTGACCTTCAGCTTCGGCGACACCTGGTACGACGCCGAGAAGTCCACGTTGGTGGACGCGTTGACGAAGGTGAAGTCGTGGCCGTTCACGTCGCCCAGCACGTTGAACAAATACTTGGCGCGGTAGGCCGCCGAGACGCGCGCGCTGAACTTGCTGTCCTCGTAGAACAGCGTGAAGTTGCGCGTGTTGGGCGACATGCCCACCAGCGCGGCGTTCATCGACAACTGCGGCAGCGTCGGCGTGGCCGTGCGGGTGATGTAGGTGATGTCGGACTTCACCTTCGTGAAGTTGGCCAGCAGGCCGAAGTTGCTCCAGAAGCCCGGCAGGAAGCTGAACGGCATCTGCAGGTTGATCTCGAAGCCGTCCAGCGTGCCGCCCGGCGTGTTGGCCGCGCGGCTGACGGTGACGACGGAGGACGGCAGCGTCGGGCAGGCCGGCACGCCGCCGGTGATGGAGCAGGTGCCGCCGCCGGTCAGCAGGTCGTTGGGCAGGCCCAGCGTGTTGTAGGGCAGGCGCTCGCTGATGCGCTGGATGTAGGTCTCGATCTTCTTGTGGAAGACGCCGGCCGACAGCGCCGAGTTCTTCGCGAAGTACCACTCGGCCTGCAGGTCGTAGGTCTTGGCGCGGATGGGGTCCAGCTGCGGGTTGCCGACGCTGACGGTCTGTGCATTGGTGTTGACGGCGGCCGACGGCGCGAGGTCCACGTACTCGGGGCGCGACAGCGTCTTGCCGGCCGAGAAGCGCAGGTAGAGGTCCTTGGGCAACTGGGCCGTCAGGTTGAAGGAGGGCAGCGTGTCCTTGTAGGTCTTCTCGAAGGTCAGCGGTTGCAGCGTGCCGGCGACGTTGACGAGGGCCGAGGCGGTGGCCTTGGTCTCGGCCGAGCGCACGCCGACGTTGCCGCGCATCACGATGGAGCCGATGTCGAAGTTGAAGTCGGCCGACAGGTAGCCGGCGTTGATCTTCTCGGTCACCGTGCGGTTGGACTGGCCGAGCACGTTGAGCTGCGAGCCGGGCACGGCCGCGCAGTTGCACTCGATGTCCCAGATCTGGCGGAACTTGTCCAGGTCCACGGCCACCCACTGGCTGGGGTAGCCGGAGCCTTCCAGGCCCTTGCCGAAGCCGGAGATCATGCGCGAGACGCTGGCCATCGTGAAGCCGGCCGGGTTGGCCAGGCCGTTGGCGGCGCCGGAGCCGATCTCGTAGTTGTCCCAGCGGTTGTCGCGCGCCGACAGGCCGCCGCGCAGCGTCAGGTGGTCGTTGAGTTCCCAGCTCAGGCCGGCGTTGTTGGTCCTCAGCACGTTGCCGGTGTTCAGGCGGCGGCCGACGAACTGGCCGTGCACGGTGCCGTCGGCGTCGGTGGGGCCGAAGGTGAAGCTGTTGGGGTTGGCCACGTCGATGCCGAAGTTGATGTTCGGCACGTTGCGGTTCTGGCGGAAGTCGAAGGAGAAGCCCTGCACATTGGGCGCGTCGAACTGCACCGTCGCGCGCATCGGCGAGTCCAGCCGGTTGTTGGAGACGCCGCTCATGAACTCCAGCTTGAGGCTGTCGGTCAGCTTGTGGCTGCCGCTCAGCACATGCTGGCGGAAGCTGGTGTTGTTGATGTCCAGCAGGCCTTCGGAGCGCACGTCCACGCCGTTGAACTTGCCGTACTCCCAGCTGCCGTTGCTGTTGAACGAGGTCTCCAGGATGGAGGTCTGCGGCTTGCCGTTGGCGGCGGCCAGCGTGCGGCCGAAGGAGATGGCCGAGATGTAGTTGTCGTAGCGCTTGGTGTCGAAGGTGCCCACCATCATGTCGAGGTTGAGCTCGGTGGCGCTGGACGGCTTCCACTGGAAGGCCGACGAGATGCCCAGGCGCTCGTACTGCGACACGGAGCGGCGGTAGCGCGGGATGCGCGGGTGGAAGGCGCCGCTGCCCGCGGCTGGCGTGGCCATGGTGCCGCCGTAGTTGTCGGTGCGGCCGAACACATCGTTGTAGGCCGTCAGGCTGGACGTACGGGGCAGGCTGTTGCCGCAGTTGGCGGCCGTCACGCCGCGCAGCGCGTCGTTGGCGGGGCTTTGCGGCGTGTAGCCCAGCGGCGAGCAGAAGCCGCCGTCGGCGCTGGCGCTCAGCATCTCGACGGCCTCGTAGCCTTCCTCCGTCGCGTTGCGCTCGGAGTAGGCGGCCGACAGCAGGAAGCCCATCTGGCCGGCGGGCGTGTCCACGCGCGTGGAGTACAGGCCGGTCAGGCGAGGCGCGCTGCGGCGGGCCAGCGTGTTGTAGTTGGACTGGAAGCCCACGGTCAGCGTCTGGCCGGTCTTGAAGTCGAAGGGGCGGGCGCCGCGCAGGTCCACGGTGGCGCCCAGCGAGCCTTCTTCCACGTCGGCCTGCGAGGTCTTGCGCACCTGCAGCGTGTTGAACAGTTCGGCCGCGAACACCGAGAAGTCGAACGCGCGGCTGCGGTTGGTGCTGCCGTTGATGTCGGAGGCGCCGGTGGCCGAGATGCCTTCGATGCCGTTGATGCGCACCCGCGTGAAGCCGGCGTTCAGGCCACGCACGGTGATCTGCTTGCCTTCGCCGCCGTCGCCGCGCGCCAGCGCCACGCCGGGCACGCGCTGCAGCGATTCAGCCAGGTTGGAGTCGGGGAACTTGGCGACGTCCTCGGCCTTGATGACGTCGACGATGCCGTCGGCGTTCTTCTTCAGCGCGAGGGCGTTGTTCAGGCTGGCGCGAAAGCCCGTCACGACGACGGCGTCCAGCTTGTTCGGGTCCTCCTGGGCGATCGCGCTGCTGGCGACGGCGCTGATGGCGAGCGCCATCACGCTCAGGCGCAGCGGTTGACGGCCGCGGCCTCCACGGGTCTTGTTCAATTGAGTCTCCTGAGATCGTTATAGGTGTCCAGCGAGGGACCAACTCATGGTCGTCGTACGACATGAGCGTCGCAATAGCGATGCAGAAACACTCAAAGGCTTGCGCGCTGCGAGCGCGCGGATCTCGGGAACTCCCTTATTTATCTTAGGGATGCGCGCAAAAGCGGCGCGTCTGGCGGGGCCGGGCGTTGCGGCGCAGCGACTGTCAGGCCGTCTGGGTGGCGGCCTGTTGTCATACAACGCGTGTGGGGCTCAGGCCGCCCGCAGCGCCCGCTTGGCCGCCAGCGCCATGAAGATGGCGAACACGACGACGACCAGCAGGCCCATCGTCAGCGACGAGTGCTGGGCGATCAGGCCGATCAGCGGCGGGCCGGCCATCATGCCCGCGTAGCCCACGCCGGCCACGGCGGCGATGCCATGCGCTGGCGCCACGCCGGGTAGCTGCGAGGCGGCGCTGAACAGCACCGGCACGACGTTGGACAGGCCCAGGCCCACCAGCGCATAGCCCAGCAGCGACACCCACGGCGAGTTCACGGCCAGCACCAGCGCCATGCCGCCGGCGGCCAGCACGCCGCTGGCGCGCATCAGCCGGCGCGGCTGCATGCGCGCACGCACCCAGTCGCCGCCGAAGCGGCCTGCCGCCATCGCGCCGCTGAAGCTGGCATAGGCCAGTGCGGCGGTGCTGGCGTCGCTGGCGCGGTCCTGCTTCATGAACAGCACGCTCCAGTCGTAGATGGCGCCCTCGGCGATCAGGCCCATGGCCGCCAGCACGCCCAGCAGCAGCAGCGGGCCGCGCGGCAGGCTCAGCGGGTGGTGCTCGGCGGCGGCCGCCTTGTCCGGCACCGGCAGCATGAAGCGCGACGCCATCAGCACCGCAGCGGCACTGGCGCCCGTGGCCAGCAGCAGGTGGCCCTGCGCCGACAGTCCCATGGCGGGCACGAGGCTGCCGAAGCCGGCGCCGGCCATGCCGCCGAGGCTGAACATGCCGTGGAAGCCGCTCATCAGCGGCTTGCCGGTCAGCCGTTCGATCTCGCTGGCCTCGCTGCTCAGCGACACGTCGAACAGGCTGCCGCAGGCGCCGAACACCAGCATGGCGACGGCCAGCCCCGCGTAGTAGGGCGTGGCGATCAGCACGGCGATGGCGGCGCAACTGGCCGTGCCCATGACCGCCGCGATGACGCGCGGGCCATGCCGGCCCACGATGCGCCCGGCGTGCGCCAGCGCGGTCAGCGCGCCGACGCCGCTGATCAGCATCGCCAGCGCGACGCCCTGCTCGCCCAGGCCATAGTGGGCCTTGACCGTGGGCACGTGCACGCCCCAGGTCGCGAACAGCAGGCCCATGACGAAGAACTGCGTGCGCAGCGCGAAGGCTGCGCCCGTCACAGACGGCGCGCTCACTTGGCGGACGCGGTGATCTGCGTGAAGAAGTCCAGCACGCCCTGGTCGCCCATCTTGCGCGCATTGGCCAGCTCGCCGCCCTCGGTCGCGTACAGCAGCTTGCCCTGCGGCGACAGCACGGCCACGGCGGGGATGCCCTTCTTCAGCGGCACCTTGT
This sequence comes from Roseateles asaccharophilus, assembly GCF_031458115.1. Classification (GTDB taxonomy): domain Bacteria; phylum Pseudomonadota; class Gammaproteobacteria; order Burkholderiales; family Burkholderiaceae_C; genus Pelomonas; species Pelomonas asaccharophilus_A. The sequence goes on from NZ_JAVDXV010000003.1 coordinate 14,131, forward strand.
AGCGCTCGGCGATGTCCACGTTGCGGTCGAAGCGGCCCACGTCCACCTTGACGACCTTGAAGCTCTTGGCGATCAGCGGCGCGCTGGGGCCCGACTTGAAGGTCGCATCCAGCATGCGGCAGTCGCCGCACCAGTTGGCGCCGAACACCACCAGCACCGGCAGCCTGGCCTTGTCGGCCTCCGCCAGCGTGGCGGTGATGGCGGCCTTGGCGTCGGCGCCTTCGTCGTAGATGGCCGGCGGGCCGGCGTGGGCGGTGAGGCTGGCGGCGAGCAGCAGGGAGGCGGTCAACAGGCGCATGGAGAGTACGTCCGGCGTGGAATCGATTCCACGAAGTTTAGTTTGGGAAATTTGTTTAGTAAAACAAAATCAGCGACCGGCCGCGGCCTGGAAGAAGCGCCAGATCTCGTCGTTGGCATCCAGCGCCTGGGAGGGCGACTTGCCGCGGCGCTGCATGTCGGCGCCGGGCCAGGAGTGGCCGCCGCCCTCGGTGACGCACAGCTGCACCTGCACGCCGCCGGCACAGCCGCCGGTGGTCTCGCACCAGGCGCCGGGCTTGTCCAGCGTGCGCTGCGGCGCGGCGGTGCATTGGTTGCGCTTGGTCCAGCGCGCAATGGTCTCGGGCACGGACACGAAGTCCATCACCTTGCTGGTGTCGCGGAAGGCGTCGGGGCCGGCGCCGCCGTTGAACAGCACATGGGTGTCGTCCTTGGCGTGGATGTGCAGCACGGGGATGGGTTTGCTGGGCGTGCAGCTGGCCGTGGCATCGGTGCCGGCCACGGCGGCGACGGCGCGGAACACATCGGCCGCCTCGCAGGCCAGGCGATGGCTCATCATGCCGCCGTTGGACATTCCGGTCGCGAAGACGCGGGCCGGGTCGGTCTTGAAGCGGGCCTGCACGGCGGCCACGACGGCGCGCGCGAAGCCCACGTCGTCGCTGTCCTTGTCGCGCGCGTCGCCGCAGCAGCCGCCGGCATTCCAGGTGGCGAATCTGCCGCCAGGCAGCTTGCTGTAGCCGTTGGGGAAGGCGACGACGAAGCCGGCCTCGTCGGCCTTCTGCGTGAGGCCGTAGTTCTCGGCCATGTGCTCCGCATGGCCGCCGCCGCCGTGGAAGGCCAGCACCAACGGCGCGGGCCTGGCGGCGTCAAAGCCCTTGGGCAGATGGACCAGCACCTTGCGGCCCTGCACCTGCAGCTCCTGCAGGCCGCCTTTGTCCGCGCGGCGCTGCTCCATGCGCTCCTTGATGCGCTCGCGCAGCGTCTCCTGGGCTTGCGCCGCAGGCAGCAGCAGCGCCAATGCGGCAGCAGAAATGCAACCACGGAGGCACAGAGGCACAGAGAACTCCATGGCTTTCCTCCGTGTCTCCGTACCTCTGTGGTTGCATTTGATTCGCATGTCAGTTCCCTCCGCCCAGGCTTCGATAGACGGCGACGAGATTCTGCGCGCGCAGGCTCTGCACCTGCACCAGCGCCTGGCGGGCGGCGAACAGCGAGCGCTGCGCGTCCAGCACCTCCAGCGAGCTGGAGACGCCGGCGCGGTAGCGCTCGTCGGCCAAGGCCAGGCGGCGGGACTCGGCGTCCACCAGAGCGGCCTGCGCCGCACGCTGCTCGCTCAAGGTCGTGCGGCCGGCCAGCGCGTCAGCCACGTCGCGGAATGCACTCTGGATGGCCTTTTCGTACTGCGCGGTCGCCGCATCGCGCTGCGCGCGCGCGGCGGCCAGGTTGGCGCGGTTGCGGCCGGCGTCGAACAGCGGCTGCAGCAGCTGTGGCGTAAAGCTCCACACCGAGTTGCTGAACAGCTCGGACAGCTCATTGCTGGCCGTGCCGACGCTGCCGGTCAGCGTGATGCGCGGCCAGAAGGCGGCGCGGGCGGCGGCGATGTTGGCGTCGGTCGCGGCGAGCTGCGCCTCGGCCTGGCGCAGGTCGGGCCGGCGCGTCAGCACGTCGGCGGGCACGCCGGCCGGCAGTTCGGCCAGCGGTTCGAAGTCGGCCAGCAGGCCCGTGGGCGCGGGCAGGTCGGCCGGCAGCGCCGAGCCCAGCAGCAGCACCAGCGCGTTCTGGTCCAGCGCGCGCTGGCGCTGCGTCTGCGCCAGCGCCACGCGGGCGGCCTGCAGCGCGGACTCGGCCGCGCGCAGGTCCAGCTCGCTGGTGATGCCGCCCTCGAAGCGCTGGCGGATCAGGCCCAGCGACTGCTCGCGGCTGGCCAGCGTGTCGCGCGTGATCTGCAGCAGCGCCTCGTCGGCCTGCAGCGCGATCTCGGTCGTCGCGATGGCAGCCACCAGCGCATTGCGGACGGCCTGCTGGCTGGCCTCGGCGGCCAGCAGCTGCGCCTGCGCGGCGGTGCCGGCGCTGCGCAGCCGGCCGAAGAAGTCCAGCTCCCAGGCGGTGACCTGCAGGCCGGCCTGGTAGCTGCTGGTGGTGGACGAGCGCGTGCCGGTGACGCCGGCATTCACCGTGGGCCACAGGTCGGCATCGCGCGCCGCGGCGGTGGCGCGCGCGGCCTCGATGCTGGCCGCCGCCACGCGCAGGTCGCGGTTGTTGGCCAGCGCCAGCGGGATCAGCCGCTGCAGCCGCGCGCCCTGGAAGGCCTGCGCCCAGGGCAGGGCGGCCGCGGCCGTGCCGGTGCCTCCCGCATCGGGGAAGGCGGCGGCCGGCAGCGCGGCTTGCGCTGCTTCGGGGGCGCTGGGCTTCCTGGGCTCCGGGCCGGCGCAGGCGGCCAGCAGCACGGCGGCGGCAGCGAGGGTCAGGGCTTGCTTCATGCCTGGCCTCCGTTGTCTTCCTCGGCCTCGTGGGCATCGCGCCTGCGCTGCCTTTCGCTGACGGGGAAGAAGCGCCTCACGACGACGAAGAACACCGGCACGAACAGCACGGCCAGCGTGGTCGCGGTGATCATGCCGCCCATCACGCCGGTGCCGATGGCACGCTGGCTGGCCGAGCCGGCACCACTGGCCAGCACCAGCGGCAGCACGCCCAGGATGAAGGCCAGCGACGTCATGACGATGGGGCGGAAGCGCAGGTGGGCCGCCTCGATGACGGACTCGAACACGCTCTTGCCGTGCGCCTGCAGGTCCTTCGCGAACTCGATGATGAGCACCGCGTTCTTGGCCGACAGGCCGATGATGGTGATCATGCCGACCTTGAAATAGACGTCGTTCTCGAGGCCTCGGATGTTGGCGCCGAGCACGACGCCCAGCACGCCCAGCGGCACGACCAGCAGCACCGCCAGCGGGATGCTCCAGCTCTCGTACAGCGCGGCCAGGCACAGGAACACGGCCAGCAGCGAGAAGCCGAACAGGATGAAGGCGGTGGAGCCCGACAGCTTCTCCTCGCGCGACTGGCCCGTCCACTCGTAGCCGAAGCCTTCCGGCAGCGCGGCGGCCAGCTTCTCCATCTCGGCCATGGCGGTGCCGGTGGACACGCCCTTGGCCGGCTCGCCGGCGATGCGCAGCGTCGCGTAGCCGTTGTAGCGCACGGTCTGCAGCGGGCCGGTGATCCAGCGGCTGGTCGCGAACGACGCCAGCGGCACCGGCTGGCCGGACGTGTTCAGCACGTTCAGCTTCAGCAGGTCCTCGGGCTGCATGCGCGCATTCGCCTCGGCCTGCACGACGACGCGCTGCAGCCGGCCGGCGTTGGGGAAGTCGTTGATGTAGCTGGAGCCCAGCGACGTGCCCAGCACCGCGTTGATGGCGGCGATGGGCACGCCCAGCGCCAGCGCGCGTTCGCGGTCCAGCTGCAGCTCCAGCTGGGCGGCGTCCTCCAGGCCGTCGGGCCGCACGGCGGCCAGCAGCGGGTTCTTGGCGGCGGCGGCCAGCAGCTGGTTGCGCGCGGCCAGCAGCTCGGCGCGCGTGTGCGTGCCGCTGCGGTCCTGCAGCCGGAACGCGAAGCCGTTGGCGCGGCCCAGGTCGCGGATGGGCGGTGGACTGACCGGGAAGATGGTCGCGTCGCGGATCTTGGCCAGCGCCGGGAAGCTGCGCTGCACCAGGGCCTGCGCGCTGTGATCGGCACCGGGGCGCTCGTCCCAGGGCTTCAGCGTGACGAAGCCCAGGCCCGCGTTCTGACCCGAGCCGGCGAAGCTGAAGCCCACCACGCTGACCATGCTCTCGACCTCGGGCTGCTTCAGCAGGTAGTCCTCGGCCTGCTCCATGACGGCCAGCGTGCGCTCGCGCGTCGCGCCGGGCGGCAGCTGCACATTGACGAGGATGCTGCCCTGGTCTTCATTGGGCACGAACGACGTGGGCAGGTTGCGGAACAGCAGCACCGCCGCGCCGATGACGGCGAGGTAGACGATGAACATGCGCCCGCCGCGGTGGATGAGCTTGGCCACCCATCCTTCGTAGCCCTTGGCCGTGCGCGCGAAGCCGCGGTTGAATTTGCCGAAGAAGCCGCGCTTCTCGTGGTGGTGGCCGGCCTGCACGGGCTTGAGCAGCGTGGCGCACAGCGCGGGCGTCAGCGACAAGGCCAGGAAGGCCGAGAACGCGATGGAGCTGACCATCACCGCCGCGAACTGGCGGTAGATGTTGCCGATGGCGCCGCTGAAGAAGGCCAGCGGCACAAACACCGAGATCAGCACCACCGTCACGCCGACGATGGCGCCGGAGATCTGCGTCATCGCCTTGCGCGTGGCCTTGAGGGGCGACAAGCCTTCCTCGCTCATGATGCGCTCGACGTTCTCGACGACGACGATGGCGTCGTCCACGACGATGCCGATGACCAGCACCATGCCGAACATCGTCAGCACGTTGATGGAGAAGCCCAAAGCCAGCAGCGTCGCGAAGCTGCCCAGCAGCGCGATGGGCACGACCAGCGTGGGAATGATGGTGTAGCGGATGTTCTGCAGGAACAGGAACATCACGAGGAACACCAGCGCCACGGCCTCGATCAGCGTCTCGACGACCTGCGAGATGGAGATGTCGATGAACAGCGAGCTGTCGAACGGGATCTGCGCCTTCACGCCCGACGGGAAGTAGGGCTGCAGTTCCTTCAGCCGCGTCTTCACCAGCTGGGCCGTCTCCAGCGCATTGGCCGACGGCGCCAGCTGCACGCCGATGCCCACCGACGGCTGGCCGTTCAGCCGCGTGATGCGGCCCGTGTAGGCCTGGGCGCCCAGCTCCACGCGGGCCACGTCCTTGAGCCGCACGGTGGAGCCGTCGGCATTGGCGCGCAGCACGATGTTGCCGAACTGCTCGGCCGTGCTGAGCTGGCCGCGCACGACGACGGTCGCGGCGACGGTCTGGCCGGGGATGTTGGGCAGGTCGCCGATGGCGCCGGAGTCCACCTGCGCGTTCTGCGCGCGGATGGCGTCGTTCACGTCGGCCGGCGACAGGCGATAGCCCACCAGCTTGGCCGGGTCCAGCCAGATGCGCATCGCGCGCTCGGTGCCGAACAGGGACGCCTGGCCCACGCCGGGCACGCGTTGCAGCTCGGGCAGCAGCGAGCGGGCGACATAGTCACCCAGCGCCGTCGTGTCGACGTCCGGGTTGGTGCTGGACACGATGGTGAACAGCAGGAAGTTGGGATTCGCCTTGTCGACGCGCACGCCCTGCTGGATGACGCTGGCCGGCAGCCGCGGCGTCGCGCGGGCGAGGCGGTTCTGCACGTCCACCTGCGCCAGGTCGGGGTTGGTGCCGGGCTCGAAGTTCAGCGTCAGCGAGCCCGAGCCGTCGGACTGGCTGCTGGCCTCCATGTAGATCAGCCCCGGCGCGCCGTTCATCTCGCGCTCGATGATGCTGATGACGGCGTCTTCCAGCGTCTGTGCGGAGGCACCGGGGTAGGTGACCGAGACCTGGATGGCCGGCGGCGCGACGGGCGGGTACTGCGCGATGGGCAACTGCGTGACCGCCACGCCGCCGATGACGAGGATGAACAGCGCGATGACCCACGCGAAGATGGGCCGGTTGATGAAGAACTGCGCCATGGGTCAGTTCTTCGCGGAAGCTGCGGAAGCCGGGGCGGACGCGGCCGTTGCCGGTCCAGCGACCGGTACTGGCCGCGCCTTGCCGCCGGCCTTGGTCTTCTGCAGGCCGTCGACGATGACCTTCTCGCCGGCCTTCAAGCCGCCCAGCACCAGCGCCTTGCCGCCTTGCGGCGGGCCCAGCTTCACCGGCTTCGCGCTGACCGTGCCGTCCTCGGCAACGACCAGCACCGTGTCGCCCGACAGCCCGCGTGCCACCGCCTGCTGCGGCAGCAGCACGCCGTCGGCCACCTCGGCCTGGGCCACGCGAACGCGCACGTAAAGCCCCGGCAGCAGCAGCCCTTGCGGGTTGGGCAGCTCGGCGCGCAGCGCGATCTGGCCCGTACTGGCGTCCACGCTGAGGTCGGAGAACAGCAGCTTGCCCGCATGCGCGTAGACGCTGCCGTCTTCCAGCAGCACCTGCACCTTGGCCGCTTCGCCGTTGCCCGCGCGCTGCAGCCGGCCCTCGGCCAGCGCCTGGCGCAGCCGCATGACGTCTGCGGCCGACTGCGTGAAGTTCACATACAGCTTGTCCACCTGCTGCACGACGGCCAGCGGTGTGGCTTCGCCCTGGCCCACCAGCGCACCTTCGGTGACCAGCGCGCGGCCGATGCGGCCCGAGATGGGCGCGGTGACGGTGGCATGGCCCAGGTTGATCTGCGCCGTCTGCACGGCCGCCTTGCCCGCGGCCACGTCGGCCGCGGCCTGCTTGGCGGCGGCCTGCGCGTTCAGCGCTTCCTGCTGGCTGACGGCCTGGCTTTTGGCCAGCGGCGCATAGCGGTCGGCCAGCGCCTGGGCTTGCGACAGGTTGGCTTCGGCGCGAGCCAGTTGGGCCTGCGCGCTGGCCAGCGAGGCGCGGTAGGGCGCGGCGTCGATGTCGAACAGCGGCTGGCCGGCCTTGACGTCCGAGCCTTCGTTGAACAGCCGCTTGTTCAGGATGCCGGCGGCGCGGGCGCGCACCTGGGCCACGCGGTAGGCCTCCAGCCGGCCCGGCAGTTCCACGGAGAGGTCGGCCCGGCCGGGCGCCACGGTCACGACGCCCACCTCCGGCGGTGGCGGCGCGGCCGGCGCCGGGGCGCTGCCACTTTGGCCGCAACCGGCCAGCCCCACTGTCGCCAGCGCCAGCACCGTTGCTGCCGCCCGTCCGATTCCCGTCACCCTCATGCCCCGCCCCAGGTTTGCCAAGCTTGCTGCTAGCTGTCTGCCAGCAAAGCTGCCGACTGTAGCGATTCGTTTCAGGCTGCGTTGGTGAACGAAAGCAAAGCCCGCAGACGGGCGGCCTTCACGGCCGCGCCGATGGCCGGGCCCTTGGCGCCGCGGGCGACGGCCTCGGCGGAGACGGCGGCCAGATCCACGGCCTGCGTGGCAGCCAGGTCGTCCAGCAGCCGCTGGCGCTGCGGATAGGGCCGGTCCTCCAGGCCCAGCCGGCCGCGGGCGTCGCACTCGCAGGCCCACAGCGCCTCGGCAAAGCGCTGCGGCCGCCGCCAAGCGTCGCAGCGCTCCAGCAGGCGCAGCCGGGCCTCGGCGCCAAAAGCACCGCTCTGGTGGACATGGGTGTGCTCGCGCGCCACCAGCTCGGCCAGTTCGCGGCAGTCGGTGGGCACCTTCCAGCGCTCGCTGACCTGGCGCGCCAGCTTCTCGCTGCGCACCTCGTGGGCGATGTGGCGGGGCAGCTCCTCCTTGCGCGTGGTGCCCTTGCCCAGGTCGTGGCACAGGCAGGCGTAGCGCACGGTCAGCGGCGCGCCTTGCAGCGCGCACTGGTCCAGCACCATCAGCAGGTGGATGCCGGTGTCGATCTCGGGGTGATGGGCCTCGGGCTGGGGCACGCCGAACAGCGCCTCCACCTCAGGCAGCAGCCGCGCCAGCGCGCCGGCGTCGCGCAGCACCTCGAACATGCGCGAGGGCTTCTTCTCCATCAGGCCGCGCGAGAGTTCCTGCCACACGCGCTCGGGCACCAGCGCGTCCACCTCGCCGGCGGCCACCATGTCGCGCATCAGCGCGACGGTTTCGGGTGCCACCGTGAAGTCGGCGAAGCGCGCCGCGAAGCGGGCCAGCCGCAGGATGCGCACGGGGTCTTCGGCGAACGCGGGCGACACATGGCGCAGCACGCGGTCCCGGATGTCGCGCTGGCCGCCGTGGGGGTCGATGACCGCGCCGGCCTCATCCTCCGCCATCGCGTTGATGGTGAGGTCACGGCGGGCCAGGTCCTGCTCCAGCGTCACGTCGGGCGCCGCATGGAAGGCAAAGCCGTGATAGCCAGCGGCCGTCTTGCGTTCGGTGCGGGCGAGGGCCACCTCCTCGTGCGTCTGTGGATGCAGGAAGACCGGGAAGTCCTTGCCCACGGGCTGGTAGCCGGCGTCCAGCAGCGTCTGCGGCGATGCGCCGACGACGACCCAGTCGCGGTCCTGCACCGGCAGGCCCAGCAGGCGGTCGCGCACGGCACCGCCGACGAGGTAGGTCTGGAAATGGGTAGCAGCCATGGCGCCAGTATCGGCGCGGGTCCTCACCGTTTGGCGCGGGCCTCGCAGAGTGTCTTCAGCGTCAGCAGCGCCTGCGGCCAGGTCTTCTGCATCATGTCCACCCAGTCGGCCGTCATCTGCAACTCCACCTCGACGCGCGTGCCCTGCGGCACGGCGACGAAGCGGTAGTTCTCATAGGCCGGCGCCCAGGCCTTGACGGCGTCGCTGGTGGTGTCTTCCACGCCGTTGTTGATCATGCCGAGATGGCGGATGGAGATGAACTCGTTGGGCCGGTTCTCGGCGATCTCCGACAGCATGCCGTCGCCCGGTGTCGCGAGGAAGCGGATGCGCTCGCCCTGCTGCCAGGAGCCCTCGTAGTACGAGCCTTCGGCAAACACGCGGGTCCATTCGCGGTAGTCGGCCGGGTCGATCATGGCCGTGTAGACCAGCGGCACCGGGGCCTCGATGAGGGCTTCGAACTTGAGGGTCTGCAATTGCGGCATGGCGCGGCTCCGTCGTGCGGGAACCCCATGCTAGTGAAGCGGTCGCGCGGCTCAGCCCCTTGCCTTTGGGATGGTGCGCATCACCACTTCGGCGCGACCTGTTCGCCCGGCAACAGGTCGTAAGGCGGCTTCCACCCCGGCAAAGCGCTCTTCAGCCGCTCGCGCCAGGCGGCAATGGCCGGGTACTGCACGGCCACGTCGATGCCGCTTTCCTCGACCGGAAAGAACTGGTAGCCCGCCAGCGAGATGTCGGCGATGGTCGGTGCGTCGCCGACGATGAAATCCCGCCCGGTGAGGTGCTTGTCGACGATGCCGAAGGCGTTGTCCACGCGGCCCTTGAACCAGGCATGCAGCGTGGGATCGGGCGCCGTCGGCGCGAACGACTTCATGAAGCGGTAAGTGGCGAAGTAACTCGTGAACTTGTGGTTGTCGAAAAACAGCCAGCGCAGCACGTCCTGGTGCTCGTCGGCGTTGGCGCCGCCGAACTTGCCGTGCCGCTGGGCCAGGTACAGCAGGATGGCGGCCGACTGTGTCAGTCGCTTGCCGTCCACCTCCAGGATGGGCACCTCGCCCATCTCGTTCTCCGCCTGTCGCCAGGGCTCGGAGCGGGTCAGGCCGGCGGCGAAGTCGGCCAGCGGCACATGCCGCGCGGTCCAGGGCAGCTGCAGCGCCTGCAGCATCAGCGCGACCTTGTAGGTGTTGCCGGATTGGGCGAAGCCGTGAAGGGTGGTGGTCATGTTCAACGTCGTTCGGGCGGCAGGCCCTTCAGGGATTCGATCAGCTCGGCGTGCGCGGCCAGGTCCACGGGCCGGTGCTTGGGCGTGGTCTTGGCGGGGTAGTCGCCGAGGTAGTTGCCGCCCTTCCAGTCACGACTGGGCCGCACCGGGCGCGGCACGAAGCCGCCGCCGCAGTTGGGGCAGACGTCGTGCAGCAGGCCGTCCACGCAGTCGGCGCAGAAGGTGCATTCAAAGCTGCAGATGCGCGCGTCGAGCGATTCCGGCGGCAGCGCGACGGCGCAGTGTTCGCAGCAGGGGCGCAGTTCAAGCATCGCGGGACTGGCGATAAGGTTCGTCCTCGGCGATGTAGTCCTGCTCGCGCATCGCGTCGGCGACCCAGTCTTCCACGGCCGGATGCGCCAGCAGCGCATCGCGATAGGCGGCGGCGCGTTCGGACAGCGGCAGGCCGAAGCGCGACAGCCGCACGGCCACCGGCGCGAAGAAGGCGTCCGCCGCGCTGAACGACCCGAACAGGAACACGCCGCCGCTGGCCGCCAGCGCGTCGCTCCAGGCCGCGTCGAGCCGCGCCACGTCGGCGCGCAGCGCTTCGTCCTCGACCCACAGCTTCTGGCCGATGTCGGGGAAGAAGGCTTCGATGTTCATCGGGCAGACGCTGCGCAGCCGCATGAAGCCGGCATGCATCTCGGCGCACAGGCTGCGTGCGCGGGCGCGGGCCTTGGCATCGCGCGGCCACACCGCATGCTCGGGATGGCGGTCGGCCACGTACTCGGCGATGGCCAGCGTGTCCCACACGGTGAAGCCGTCGTCCTCCACCAGCACCGGCACGCGCTTGGTCGGTGTGACAGCGGCGATGACGCGCGTCCATTCCGAGCCGGGGCTGAAGTCGAAACGCAACTTGACCTCTTCGAAGGGGATGTCGAACGCGGCCATCAGCACGCCCGCGCGCATGGACCAGGACGAGTAGTTCTTGTTGCCGATGTAGAGCTTCATGCCCGCAAGCCTAACGGCGTCGTGAGCCGTGTGGGATGACCGTTACGCATCGGATCAATGCCTGGCGCGCCACGCATCCAGCCGCGCGACGCCCATGCCCGGCGCCAGATAGCCGGGCAACACGGCCTCCAGCGCGGCCGGGCGTATGCCCAGCCGGCCCGGCCCCGGCAGGTCGCCACCGGGCACGTTGGGCACGGTCAGCGAGGCCAGGTTGTCGCGCGACAGCAGCGGCTCGCCGGGCAGGCATTCCATGACCAGCGCCTGCAGCGTGGCCAGCGGTGCGGGCAGCGCCAGCACGGGGCGCTCGCAGCCGGCGGCGCGGCCGGCCAGGCGCACCAGCTCGCCCAGCGTCAGCTCGCGCGGGCCGGCGATCTCGTAGGTCTGGCCGATGCTGTCGCGGCGCAGCAGCACCTCCACCAGCGCGCGGGCCAGGTCTTGCACCCAGACCGGCTGCAGCCGCGCGTCGGCGCCCCCCAGCGGCATGACGGGCGACCAGCGCTGCAGCCTTGCGAACAGGTTGACGCTGCGGTCCTCGCGGCCGAACACCAGCGACGGGCGCACCACGGTCAGGTCCAGCCCGGCCGTCTGCTCGCCGACGCGCAGCACGCCTTCGCCGGCGGCCTTGCTGCGCAGGTAGCGCGACGGCGCATGCTCGGCCACGCCCAAGGCGCTGACGTGCACGACACGCCTGGCGCCAGAGGCCACGATGCGCCGCGGCAGTTCCACATGCACATGCTCGAAGGCCGCCGCGCTGCCCTGCAGGATGGCCACCAGGTTGACCACGGCGTCATGGCCGCGCACCAGCGCCGGGAGGTCGCGGAACACATCGGCCTGGATGATGGTGACGCCCGGCAGGCTCTGCACCGCTTGCGCATGCGGCAGGCGGCGCGTGGGCACGGTGATGCGTACATCGGCGCCGAGACGGCGCGTCAGCTGCTCGCACAGCGCGCGGCCCACGAAGCCGCTGCCGCCGAGGATGAGGACGGACAGACCCATGACGCAGCCCTCCTGCGGCGGTTGGTGTGTTTCAGCGTGCCGCGTCGCCCGCCGCCGACGGCACGTCGCCCACGTCTCGCGCGCCGGCTGGACCGACGCTCGTGCCCAGGCGCTCGCGCAGCGACGTGGCCGGCAGGCCCAGCACCTGCGCGTACACGGCGCCGCCCAGCAGCACCTTGCGCACATAGTCGCGAGTCTCGTTGAACGGGATGTTCTCGGCCCAGATGGCCGCGTCGATGACGGGGCCATCGCGCCAGCGCGCCGGCCGGCCCGGGCCCGCGTTGTAGGCCGCGGCGGCCAGCGCCTGCGCGCCGTCGAAGCGGTCCAGCACCAGCTTCAGGTAGCTGGTGCCGATGCGCAGGTTGAAGTCGCGGTCGTTGAGCCGCTCGGGGCTGTAGGGCAGGCCCACCTTCTTGGCCGTCCACTTGGCCGTGGCGGGCATGACCTGCATCAGCCCCGACGCACCCACATGCGAGCGCGCATCCATGACGAAGCGCGACTCCTGGCGGATCAGGCCGTAGACATAGGCCGCGTCGATGCCGCTGGCCTGGGCTTCGCGCAACAGCTCCTGGCGGTGCGGCGTCGGGAAGCGCTGCGCCATGTCGATCTCGGCCTTGGTGCGCTCGCTGGTGTTGATGCAGCGGTCCCAGACCTCGCGGTCGCAGGCCTCCTGCGCGGCGGCCAGCAGCTGGCGGTCGCTCATGCCGCGCAGCGAGAAGTTCCATTCACGCACGCCCTCACTGCGCAGGCCCAGCGCGATCAGGCTGAGCGCGCGCGTCAGCCCCAGGTGGGCGCGCGCGGCGCGGCGCTCGTCGGTCGTCAGGGGCGCGGGAGCGGGCGGCAGCGCGGTGGGCAGGCCCAGGTCCTCGATGGCAAGGCGGCCGAAGAAGTTCAGCGGGCCGCCCGGCGTGGCGGTGGCCAGCGCCGTCAGCTGGCTGCGCGCCGCGGTCGTGTCGCCTTGCATGCGGGTCGCGCGCGCCTTCCAGTAGACCCAGGCGGGGTCGCGCTGCTCGCCGGTGCTCATCTGCGCGATGGCCTTCAGCGCCGCGGCGGGCTGCTTGGCGCGCAGCGCGGCGCGCGCGGCCCAGGCCAGCGCGTCGTCGCTCCAGGCCAGCTCGGGCGCCAGCTGGTGGGCGCGCTCGAAAGCGGCGGGCGCGTCGTCCTGCAGCCGCAGCGCGGACTGGCGGCCGATCTGCACCCACAGCCAGGCCTGCAGATCCTTGGGCAGCTGGCGCCACTTGTCGCGCAGTATGTCGCCCGCCTGGTCGGGGTTGCTGGCGGCCACGCGGGCCAGCGCCAGCGTCGTCAGCTCGGCCTCGGCGCGCGGCGTGGTACGGGCCTTGCGCGTGAGGTAGCGGCCGGCGTTGTCCTGCAGCTCGGCCAGCTTCTGGCTCAGCGCCTTGTTGTCCATCAGCGCCACGGCCTGTCGCACGGCCAGCGCGCGGCCCTGCTCCTGGGCCTGGCGGGCGCGGGCCCACAGCGTGTCGTGCTTGAAGACGCCGGCGTCCACCAGCGCGGCGGCCAGCGCGCGGCAGCCCTCGTCGGCGTCCTTCTGCACGAACCAGGCGTCGCGGGCTGCGTCCGCCGAGACCTTGCCGCCGGTGGCCTGCTCGGCCAGCAGCGTGTAGCAGTGCACCTCGCGGTCGTCGCGCATCTGGTAGGTGGCGTGGTCGCGCTTGAAGCCGCTCCAGTCCTTGCGCCGGCCCAGCTCCAGCAGCCAGTCGTTGCGCAGCCGGTCTTCCACGTAGCTGCCGGGATGGCGGGCGTAGAAGGCGTCCATCTCCGATTGATTGACCTGGTACAGCCGCGCGTTCAGGTCGAAGTAGTCGACCCAGCCGGCCAGCGGGTGGTTCTGCGCGCGGGCGGCGTCGACCAGTGCGGCCAGGCGCTTGCGGTCGCGCTTGGCCCAGGCTTCGCGGGCCTGCACGGCGAGGTCCGACCCGGCGGGCTGCGCCGCCACCGGGGCGCCTGTCGCCAGTGCCACCAGCATCGCCAGGGTCCAGCGCCCCAGGCTTCCCACTACCTGCCAACTCATTCGACTCATGCCTACCGCCACTGCACAGGCGAGGAAATTTAACCCAGTGCCCGCGACCCTCCACGCAACAGGCCGTTTGCCTTGTCCTAGGGGCTGGTGGTAGCGCTGTCCACTCACTACGCTGCGCAGCCACGCCAACAAGGAGACCGCATGATCAAGTCCATGCAACGCCTGACGCTCGCGGCCGCTGCCGCGCTGTTGAGCCTGGCGGCCCATGCGGTTCCCGACCCCTATCCCAACAGTGGTACGCAGGCACCGGCCAGCAGCTTTGTCGCGCCGTCCAGCGGCCAGCTGCGCGCCTACTTCACGGGCCTGTCCGGCGGCTTCACCAACCTGCTGGGCGTGCGCATCAACGGCGTCGACGGCGCGCTGGGCCTGGACAACCATGCCAGCGCCTATGGCGACAGCTTTTTGCTGGGCAACGTGGTGGCCGGCGACACGCTGGTGTTCTTCATCGACGTGAACGCCGGCACGGCGCGCTACTACAGCGACCCCAGCCTGAATGCCGACGGCGTCAACCACGCGTGGGCCGCGGCCTATGTGGGCGATGCACAGGTGCCGGCCGGCATCAACGTTGCGTTCGAGGACCTGCCGGGCGGCGGCGACTTCAACTACCGCGACCACAGCTTCGTGTTCCAGGTCACGGCCGTGCCCGAGCCGGCGGCCTGGGTGCTGCTGCTGGGCGGCATGGCCGGCCTGTCTGCCTGGCGGCGACGCCGCGACTGAGCAGCCGGGTGTGTTGAGTTCCAATGGGCGCCAGCCCAGAGGACTCACGCGCCCATGACCGCCACCCACCCCGCCGACCGCCCCGACCTGCGCCGCCAGCTGCTGGCCGCGCGGCGTGACCTCGCCGCGACGCCCGCCTTCCAGGCCGCCGAGCATGCGTTGAGGCAGGCGCTGGCCGACCTGCTGGCGCAGCTGGAGCCCGAGCTGCTGGGCGTCTACTGGCCTTTGCCCGGCGAGTTCGATGTCGGCACGCTGCCGTATCCGCGTGCGCTGCCGTTCGCGCGCCGCGATCCGGCCGAGATGGTCTTCCGCCGCTGGGATGGCGCCGCGCCGTCCGCGCAGGACGAGTGCGGCATCGCGACCGCCACCGGCGCCGTCGCCGTGCCGGACGTCGTGCTGGTGCCCTGCGTCGGTTTCACACGCGAAGGCTTCCGGCTGGGCTACGGTGGCGGCTACTTTGACCGCTGGCTGGCCTCGCACCCGGGGGTGACCACGGTGGGTGTGGCATGGTCGGGGGCCGAAACGCATTTCCCCGTCGAGGCGCATGACCGCGCCCTGACTCTCATCCTGACCGAGCGCGAACTGATCGCTCCCGACTGAAAGGCTCCCCGCACGATGCATGACGGCATGACCCTGATCTCGACGCTGGCCGCGGCGTTTGGCCTGGCCCTGGTGCTGGGCTTGCTCGCGCAGTGGGCGCGGTTGCCGGCGTTGGTGGGCTATCTGCTGGCCGGCGTGCTGATCGGGCCGCACACGCCGGGCTTCGTGGGTGACCTGCATCTGGCGCAGCAGCTGTCGGAGGTGGGCGTCATGCTGCTGATGTTCGGCGTGGGCCTGCACTTCTCGGTGGGCGACCTGATGTCGGTGAAGGGCATCGCGCTGCCGGGCGCGCTCGTGCAGATGGCCGCGGCCACGGCCATGGGCGGCGCGCTGGCGCACTGGTGGTGGGGTTGGACGGTCGGGGCCTCGCTGGTGTTCGGCCTCGCGCTGTCGGTGGCCAGCACGGTGGTGCTGCTGCGCGCGCTGGAGTCGCGCGAGTTGCTGCACACGGGCAACGGCCGCATCGCGGTGGGCTGGCTGGTCGTGGAAGACCTGGCCATGGTGCTGGCGCTGGTGCTGATCCCGGTGCTGGGCGGCAAGGACGAGGGCGCCGGCGGCGGCAATCTCGCCGTCACCATCATCACGACGCTGCTGGCCGTGGCGGCCTTCGTGGCCGTCATGCTGATCGCCGGCCGGCGCCTGCTGCCGTGGCTGCTGTGGCAGGTCAACCGCACCGGCTCGCGCGAGCTGTTCACGCTGGCTACCGTGGCCGCGGCCGTGGGCCTGGCCGTGGGCGCGGCGGCGCTGTTCGGCGTCAGCGTGGCCCTGGGCGCGTTCTTCGCCGGCCTGGTGCTGCGCGAGTCGGCCTTCAGCGAACGCGCCGCGCACGAGAGCCTGCCGCTGCGCGACGCGTTCGCCGTGCTGTTCTTCGTCGCGGTGGGCATGCTGTTCGACCCGCGCATCCTCATCGACCAGCCGCTGGCCGTGCTGGCCACGGTGGCCGTCATCCTGGTGGGCAAGACGCTGGCGGCCGCGGCGCTGGTGCTGCTGCTGAAGTACCCGCTGTCCACCGCGCTGACGGTGGCCGTGAGCCTGGCGCAGATCGGCGAGTTCAGCTTCATCCTGCTGGGCCTGGGCCAAAGCCTGAACCTGGTCCCGCCGGAGGCGGCCAGCCTGGTCGTCGCCGGCGCCATCGTGTCCATCGCGTTGAACCCGGTGCTGTTCTCGGGCGTGGAGCCGCTGCGTCGCTTCGTGCTGTCGCGCTCGGCCTGGGCACGCAAGCTGGAGGCGCGGGACGACCCGCTGGCCGAACTGCCGGCCGACACGCCGCACACGTCGCTGGCGGGGCAGATCGTGCTGGTGGGCCACGGCCGCGTGGGCCAGTCGCTGCTGCAGCAACTGGGCGGCCGGCCGGTCGTCGTCGTGGACCGTGACCGCGATGTCGTCGAGCGGCTGCGGGCGTCGGGCCAGGCGGCAGTGCTGGGTGATGCGTCCGAGGCCATGACGCTGGTGCAGGCCCACATCGCGCACGCGGCCTGGCTGGTCGTGGCGCTGGCGGACGTGCGCGGCGTGCCCGTTCTGCTGGACCTGGCGCGCCAGCTCAACCCCCAGCTGCGCTGTGCCGTGCTGGCCTACACGGAGGAAGAGGCCACGTGGCTGGCTGACACCGGCGTCACGCACGTCGTGCGCTCGCAGCACGCGCTGGCCCAGGCGCTGGCCCAGGTCGTCAACGACGTGGCCGCGCCGCAGGCCGTGCCGGCGCACTGACCGGATCAGCTCCGGGCAGCGGCCGGGCGCGCGCCGCCTAGCGCCGCATAGAGCCCCAGCGCGAAGTACACCAGCGCGGCCACGTAGCGCCCGTGGCCGGCCGCGCCGCGCAGCAGCGGCTTCATGACGCCGGCCAGCAGCGCATAGGCACTATCGGTCGCCGCGGCAACGGCGACGAAGATCAGGCTGAGCGTCAGCGCCTGGGCCGCCTGCGAGCCGCCGGTTTGCAGGAACTGCGGGATGAAGGCGGCGAAGAACAGCGTGGTCTTGGGATTGAGCAGCGCGACGAGGAAGCCGTCGCGGAACAGCCGGCCCGGCGCGGCGGCGCTGAGCGGCTGGCCGTCAGTGGCTGCCGCCGGCTGGCGCAGCGCCTGCCAGCCCAGCCAGAGCAGATAGGCCGCGCCGGCCCAGCGCACCACCGTGAAGGCCAGCGACGACGCCGCGAACAGCGCGGCCAGGCCGATGGATGCGCCCACCGCGTTGGCCAGGTTGCCCAGCGCGACGCCGCCCACCGAGGCCAGGCCGGCCGCGCGCCCTTGGGCCAGCGTGCGCGTGACGATGTAGACCACGCCGGGCCCGGGCGTCAGCGCCAGCACCAGCGTGGCCACGAGGAAGGCGTAGAGCGCGGGGCCGCTGGGCAGCATGGTGTCAGGCCTTGCGCGCGGGCATGAAGCGCGGGTTGCGCAGCAGCGCCGCCGAGGCCAGCGAGATCGCCAGCCCCACCGGCAGCAGTTCGCAGGCGGTCATCGCGAAGCGCAGCAGCGGCTGGCTGTACATGTCCTTGAACCGTTCCATGTCGGCCGCGACTTCCGCCATCCGGGCCTCGGAGGCGCCTCCCAGCTTGGCCTGCTCCATGTGGATGCGCGCCCACTCGGTGCCGAAGTCCAGCTTGCTGACGGCCAGCGTGATCTCCCACAGCGACGCGTACACCACGCCGGCCACCGCCACGATGGCCAGGCCCAGCAGGAAGGCCGCCCCGAACGCGATGCTGCCGCCCAGCTCGCGGTCACGCCGGCGCCGGATGGCGACAAAGATCAGGCTCAGCGCCGCGGCCATGATCAGCGAGCCGATCAGCATGCCGTTGGCCGGCGGCGGGCCCTTGTAGATCATCACGAGCGCGAACAGGGGAATGCCGGCAATGAGGCCGGCAGCGAGGCCGTAGGTGAGGGCGGTTTTCAACATGGGTGCATGTTCCGTGGCGTCATGGTTGCGGGCCAGTGGGGCTTTCGCGCAAACGCTGGCTCAGCGCGTCGACCACGGCGCGCACTGCCGGCAGGCGGCTGCGGGCCGGTGGCATCAGCAAGGTGGTGGTGATGTGGCCGGCGGTCCAGTCCGGCAGCACGCGTTGCAGTCGTCCGGCGGCCAGCGCGGGCGCGCAGGTGTCGGCCGTCAGCCGCGCGATGCCCAGACCAGCCTCCGCCGCGTGCAGCAGTACGGCGCCCTCGTCGGCCACGAAGCGGACGCGCGGCATCGCCTCGGCGCTGCGGCCGTCAGCGTGCGTCAGCTGCCACGGCTGGAGCGGCCGGCTGCTGGGCAGGCCGTCGCAATCCGCCAGCGCGGCGGGGTCAGCCGGCAGGCCGCGCGCGGCGATCCAGCCGGGCGACGCGACGAGCCAGAACGGTTCCACGGTGAGCCGGCGCTGCACCAGCGCCGAATCCGGCAGCGGCGCGACGTGGCTGCGCAGCGCGATGTCGAAGCCCTCCTGCAGCACGTCGACGAAGCGGTCACTGACATGCAGCTCCAGCCGCACGCGCGGCAGCGCCAGCGCCAGGGCCGGCAGGTGGGGCGCCAGCAGTTGCTGGGCCACCGGCACGGCGGCCGTCAGCCGCACGGCGCCGCTGGGTTCTGCCAGCGCCTGGCGGGCCGCGGCCTCGGCCGCCTCGGCGTGGGCCAGCACGCCGCGCGCATGCGCCAGCACCTCGGCGCCGGTGTCGGTGGGGTGCAGCTGGCGTGTCGTGCGGCGCAGCAGCTGCACGCCCAGCTGCGCCTCCAGCGCCGCGACACGCTTGCTCAGCGTGGACTTGGGCGCGCCCAGCAGCCGGGCTGCGGCGGTGAAGCTGCCGGCGTCCACCACGTGGACGAACAACTGGAGGTCTTGCAGGTTCAGCATGCCGGTATTGTCCATTTGCGTGGACGATGCTTCCACGAAATGCCATCTGGTGCGGCTTCGTCCACGCACATAGATTGGAGGCATGAACACACCCCACACCCCCTCCACCCCCATCCTCTTCTACGGCGTGCCCGGCGGCAGCTCCTTCGGCAGCATCGTTGCGCTGGAATGGCTGGGCCGGCCCTACCGGCTGACGCGCATAGGCATGCCCGAGCAGGTCAAGAGCCCGGCCTATGCGGCCATCAACCCGCTGGGCGAGACGCCGTCGCTGCGCACCGCCGATGGCCGGCTCATCAGCGAGAGCGCGGCCATCCTGAACCACGTCAACGCGCTGGGCCTGCCGTACGGGCGCGGCGTGGCCCAGGGCACGCCGGAGTTCGATGCGATGAACTACGCGCTGTCCTTCCTGAACACGACGTTCTACGGCGCCTTCGCACCGCTGTGGGCGCTGCTGGAACACGGGCCCGAGTCCGAGATGGCCGCCGCCGCGCTGAAGGACTATGGCCATGCCGCCGTCCAGAAGGCGCATGCCGCGCTGGAGCGGCTGCTGGAAGGCCGCACCTGGATGGCCGGCGACCAGCGCACCGTGGCCGACGCCTATTTCATGGGCATCGCCCGCTGGCTGGACTACCACCAGGTGTTCCCGCGCGACCGTTTCCCCCGGGTGCATGCGCTGTACGAGCGCCTGCGCGACGACCCGGCCGTGCGCGTGGCCGAGGCGGCCGAAGCGGGCGAGCCCTTGCCCGCCGCGGCGGTGGCGACGGCGCAGCTGACGCTGGACGAGGCGCTGGCGCTGCTGCCGTCAGACGCCCGCTAGGGCGTCCCGGGTGATGGCCGCCTGCGCCCGCACCCAGTCCGCAAACTGCTTCACTTCCGGTCGCCGCGCGGCGACCGGGCCGGTGATGAGCCAGTAACTGAACGGGCAGCCCAACCGGCCCTTCTTGCCGAAGGGCTCCACCAGCTCGCCGCGCTGCAGGTGTTCGTGCACCAGCGGCAGCCGCGCCAGCGCGATGCCCTGGCCGGTCAGCGCGGCCTGCACCTGCTGGTAGGTGAAGTTCAGGTACAGCCAGCGGCGGGGCTGCAGGTCGGGCTGGCCCTGCTCGGTCAGCCAGCGCCGCCAGCTCAGGTACTCGGCGCTGGGGCGGGCGTCGTCCTCCTCGGCCAGCGCATGGCGGGCCAGGTCGGCGGGTTTCTTCAGCGGCGCCGGTGGGTTCTGCAGATACCAGGGACTGACGGCCGGCGACAGCAGCTCCTCGAACAGCTGGTCGGCATCGGCCGGCACCGACGGCCGGTCGTCGTAGCGCAGCGCCAGGTCGATCTCGCCGTCCTCCAGGTCCACCTTGCGGTCATAGGCTGACACGCGGATGTCGATGTCCTCGTGCTCGCGCTGGAAGGCCTCCATGCGCGGGATCAGCCACAGTGACGCAAACGACGCGAACGTGCTGACATTGACGACGCGGCGCCCGCGCGTGCGCCGGATCTGGCGCACGGTCTGGTCCAGCTTGGACAGCACCGCCACCGCCGTGGGCAGCAGCTGTGCGCCGTCGCTGGACAGCTCCACGCGACGCGTGCCGCGCAGGAACAGCGTGCAGCCGATTTCCTCCTCCAGCGACTGGATCTGCCGGCTGACGGCCGACTGCGTCAGGCTCAGTTCCTCCGCCGCCGCGCGGAAGGACAGCAGCCGCGCCACGGCCTCGAAGGCGCGCAGCGGGCCGATGGAGAGTGGGCGTTGGCGCATCGGCTGATTCATGCGCGGATGGTATCAATCCGCGCGCATCCGTCATTGGACCGCCCCGGGTGATCTCAGCAGAATCCCTGACATCAACCCAGGAGAGACATCATGAGCGATGCGCAATCCACATGGCATCTGGACGGCGGCCGGGCCCTGACGCTGGCCGGTGGCGCCGAAGCGCGGCGGCTGGCGGTCGCTTGCGGCCGCGTCTGGCTGACGCTGTCCGGCACGACCGAACAGCCGGCCCAGGACCACTGGCTGGAAGCCGGCCAGACCATCGCGCTGGCGCCGGGCCAGACCGCGGTGCTGGAAGGCTGGCCGGCGGCCGATTTCGAGCTGCTGGTGCCACCGACTTCAACCCCGACGCGCGGCCGCTTTCTTCTTGGCGGCAGGCTTCTTGGCGGTGGGTTTGCTCGGCGCTGATCGGGCCGCCCGCTTCGCGCCGGCCGCAGCTGACGTCTTCTTCACCTTGGCGTTCGCCGCCCGCAGCGCGGCCTCGAACGCCAGGCGTGCCCAGGGCAGCATCAGCGGCGGCGACTCCAGCGCCTCCTCGGGCGCCCGGTAGTAGCCCAGCACGACGCGCTCGCCATCCTTGGTCGCGAAGCTGAACGGCACGCAGCCGGCAGCGATGAAGCGCTCACGGGTGGTGTCGTCGGCCTTCAGGAAGAACTGGCCGTCGGCGATCAAGGCCATGAACAGGCCGTCCACATAGAAGCCGCGGCCGCCGAACATGGCCCGCGTGCGCACCGGGCCCAGCGGCGACAGCAGTTCCACGCACAGGTCGGTGAAGGGATCGGTGGGCGTCGGCATGCGCTGGAATGTAAGCTCCGCCGCCATGGATGCGAATGACCGCGCCGCCCTCCGGCACAAGCTGATCGAGCAACGTCTGGCCCTGCCCAACCGGCTGGAGCTGGCGGCGGAGCTGCAGGAGGTGCTGGCCGTCTGGCTGCTGCGCCGCAAGGAAAAGACCATAGGCGCCTACTGGCCCATCAAGGGCGAGTTCGATCCGCTGCCCACGCTGTACCGCTGGGGCGAGAACCACCCCGAGCGCCGCATCGGCCTGCCGGTGGTCGACAAGGAGCATGGCACGCTGCGCTTTCACGTCTGGTACCCCGGCTGCCCGATGGAGGAGGACGCCTTCCACATCCCCAAGCCCAAGGGTACCGAGGCCTTCCAGCCGCAGCTGATGCTGGTGCCCTGCCTGGGTTTCGGCCCGGCCGGCCTGCGGCTGGGCTATGGCGGCGGCTTCATGGACAAGACGCTGGCCGAGATGCAGCCCCGGCCGGCGGCCGTGGGCATAGGCTATGCGCACGGCTTCCTGCCGCTGCTCAAGCCCAGCGCGCTGGACGTGCCGCTGGACGCGATGCTGACGGAAGAGGGCGTCGTGTGGGATCGCGAGGGCTGATGGCTTAAAAAGCGCCGCGCTCCGGCTCGCCCTGCCAGCGTGCCGGGGTAGGCGCCCAACTGGCGTCGGCCGGCCGCTCCAGCAGCGCGGCGGCAAGGTCCGCGAGCGGCAGGCCCAGGTGTTCATGGGCGGCAGCCTCGCCGCCATCGTCCATGTGGGCCGACAGCGCGAAGGCGCGGAAGCGCGCCCAGTCCCCGGCCAGTTGCGACACCAGGATGCGCGCCAGGTCGTACGACAGCTCGTTGCCCTCGTCGGTGCGCAGGAAGGACTTGCCCGACCAGAACTGCTGGATCTCGTCCACGCCCCAGAACGCCTGGTGGCGGGCGTGCATCTGCCGCGGGCTGGTGCGCGGCGCGAGCACGGGCGGGCACAGCCGTCGTTCCGTGTTGACGGCCAGGCCCTCGTTCAGCCAGGCCGGGATGGGCAGATGGCTGAGGCAGCTGTGCGTCAGCTCATGCGCGATGACGGGCTCGATCGCGTGCAGGTCGGCCTTCACGGTCGCGAAATGGCCGCAGCCCGCGTTGATGAAGACGCCGCCGCTGGCCGCGAACTCGCCCGCGTCGGGGTAGTAGTGGGCCAGGTAGCGGTAGTAGGCCTCGTCGTCGTCGAAGACGATGAGGATTTCCTGCTCGTGCGGCTGCACGGAGCGCGCCAGGCCATCGAGCACGCGCACGATGCGCTGCAGGGTCTTGTCGACGAAGTCCATCGTGGCCGTGGCAATGCGGTCGTCCAGACTGGACAGCAGCACGATATGGCCGCGCTGCATCAGCCGGTAGCCCGGGCCCAGCGCCGCGCCGAGATGCTGCAGCCAGGCGATCTCGCAGGACGACCAGGCCTGTGCCTGTGCGTCGTCGCCGGCGATGCCGGCCACCCAGGCTTGTGCGGCGTCCCAGTCGAGCACCGGCAGGCCGTTGGCGTCGATGAGGTGAGCCAGGACATCGAAGTCGGCAACGCCCGCCGCGGTCACGCGGGTCGTCGGCGTCACTTGGGGCGTCGCGTCAACGGGTGGAGCCGGGTCGCGCGGCCGGGCCACGAGGGAGCGCAGCAGTTTCAGCATGGGCATCCGGACTATCGCAGCCCGCTGCCGGACAATGCCCGCTCCCCTTGCCACAAGCAAACCCCGCCATGTCCACCAAGCCCACCCTGCTGCTGATCTCGGCCACCGCCATCCTGTTGACCCAAACCGTGCAGGCTGCGCCCAAGCCCTGCGACGAGTTGAAGGCGGAGATCGCCACCAAGCTGGACGAGAAGGGCGTCAAGGGCTACGAGATCACGGCCGTGGAGAACGACAAGGTCGGCGATGCCAAGGTCATCGGCAGCTGCGACGGCGGCACGAAGAAGCTGACCTACCTGCGCAAGTGAGGGGCGTGTCATGAGCCTGTACACCGATCACCTCGCCGCGCTGCAGCGCCAGGCCGAAGCCGCGCTGGAGCGCTGCGGCTTCGACACGCTGCTGATCGCCTCCGGCATCGAGAAGTACGCCTTCCTCGATGACCGGCCCTATCTGTTCCAGCCCAGCCCGCATTTCAAGCACTGGCTGCCGCTGACCAACCACCCGCATTCGTGGCTGGCCGTGCGGCCGGGCAGGAAGCCGCGCGTCGTCTACTACCAGCCCGACGACTACTGGCATGTGCCGCCCGAGGCGCCCAGCGGCGAGTGGGTGGACGCAGTCGAGCTGGTCGTCATCCGCGAACCGGCCGAGGCGGCGCAGGCGCTGGCCGACTGCCTCACGCCGCGCACGGCCATCGTGGCCGAGGCCGACGCGGCGCTGCCCAGCATCACGCCCAACAACCCCGAGGCGCTGCTGAACCTGTTGCACTGGGCACGCGGGGTGAAATCGCCGTACGAGCTGGAGCAGATGCGCGCCGCTCAGCGCCGCGCGGCGCCGGGCCACAACGCCGCGCGCGCTGCCTTCCTGCGCGGCGACAGCGAGGCGGAGATCCACCGCGCCTACCTGGTGGCCACCGGCCATACCGACCGCGACCTGCCCTACAGCAGCATCGTGGGCCTGAACGAGCATGCCGCCGTGCTGCACTACCAGTACCAGGACGCGAGCCCGCCCGCCGAATCGCGCAGCTTTCTCATCGACGCCGGCGCGCAGGTGAACGGCTATGCCAGCGACATCACGCGCACCTGGGTGGCGCCCGGCCACGACGAGTTCGCGGCGCTGGTGAGCGCGATGGAGGTGCAGCAGCTGGCGCTGGTGGACGAGGTGCGCGAGGGCGTGGATTACCGCGACATCCACCTCAGCACGCACCGCCGCATTGCCCGCGTGCTGCGTGAGGCCGGCATCGTCCACATGAGCGACGAGGCCATGGTGGAGGAGGGCGTGACCAAGCCCTTCTTCCCGCACGGCATCGGCCATCTGCTGGGCCTGCAGGTGCACGATGTGGGCGGCTTCATGGCCAGCGAGAACGGCGGCGTGGCCGACAAGCCCGAAGGCCACCGCTATCTGCGGCTGACGCGCCCGCTGCAGGCCGGCATGGTGGTCACCATCGAGCCTGGCCTGTACTTCATCCCGACGCTGCTGCGCGGCCTGCGCGCATCGCCGCAATCGGCGAACGTGGACTGGGATGCGGTGGAGCGCCTGTCGCGCTACGGCGGCATCCGCATCGAAGACGACGTGGCCTGCCGCGCTTCGGGCGAAGCGCCCGAGAACCTGACGCGGGACGCATTCACCGCGCCGTGATGCGCGCCGCGGCTCTGTTGCTGGCACTGACCTGCGCGAGCGCGTGGGCCGCCGATGCGCAACTCGGCCGTGTCGAGGTGCAGGGCGAGGCCGCCACCGCGCGCGAGAAGAAGACGCTGGCCCAGCTGTTCAAGGCGCAGGCCTTGTTTGACAAGCACCGAGCGCTGGCGCCGGCCGCCGAGTTGAAGTTCAAGGTCTATGCGCGCACGCAGGCGGATGCCGCGCCCAGCCTGGACCTCGGGCTGATGCTGCCGGCCGGGCGCCAGCCGCTGGTGCTGGATGCCGAGGACCGCTTCGTCATAGCCCCCGCCTGGCGCACGCTGCCCGAGCGAACGGAGGTGCGCAGCCGGCTGGCCGATGGCCGCGTGACCTGGCGGCCGGATATCCGCACGCCCGGGGTGCCCGACGGTGAGCGGCGCCTGGGTGATCTGCGGCTGCAATGCCATGTGGGTTTCGGCAGCGGCGTGGCGCGCGGTTCGATGCTGTTTGGGCTCTTTCGGCTGGACACCAGCGATTGCCAGAGCCGCGACTGGAGCGGCAGCAGCTTTGCCGACAAACCCATCTTCGCCGTCACGCTGGTGCATGGCGAGCGGCGCATGACGCTGAGCGCGCGGCTGCTGCACGGCCTGCGTGACGATAGAGGGCCGTTGTACGACTGGGGCTATTCGCTGCGCGAGCGCATGTTCCGCCTGCCCATGGGAGACGTGAGCTGGCCGGACGACACGCGCGTGGTCTTCGAGACTATGGACGATGCCGTGGGGCCGCCGGACCCGATGCTGGCGGCGATGACAGGCCCCTGGGTTCAGGCGGACTTGCCGCCCGGGCTGTCCACGGCCGAGGTCACGCAGCGGCTGGGCGAGGCGCAGGACGATCTGCGCTTCGAGTCCGGCCGGCGGCTGCAGCGCCGCGTGAAGGAATTCAAGCTGCGGGCCGGGCCGCTGCAGCTGGAGTGGGTCAGCCTGTTCGACGCGCAGGGCCGGCTGCTGAAGTCGCAGCTGCGCGCCGATCAGTTGCGCGGGTCGCCGTAGAGCACGCCGCGGCCATGCGTGCCGACGTAGACGCGGCCGAACACTTTTGGGTCGCCGCTGATCTGCAGGATCAGCCCCCATTGATGCGCGTCGTCGTTGATGCGTTGCCAGCGCTTGGCGCCGTCGGTGGAGCGAAAGATGCCGTACTGGCCGGCCACGGTACCGACGAGGTACAGCGCCGGTTCCGTTGAGCCCGGCGCCGCGCGGCCGAAGCCGAACGCGTGGATCTGAGACACGTCCGGCAGGCGCTGGAAGGCCCGGTCATCGCCGCCGCGGTACAGGCCGTGGAAGGCCGCGAGCCACAGGTCGCCTTCGCGGCCGGGCGTGGCGTAGAGCCGGTCCTGGCCACCGCGGTCGTCACCGCGGTTGCTGTGGTTGTGCACGCCCGACGCGGGCCGGGTGGCCGGGCCGTCGGGCAGTGCCAGTGCACGCGCGTTGAAGGTCTTGCCAGCGTCGTCGCTGGTGTAGCGCTTGTCGTCGAACAGTGCCATCGCATGGAAGCGCCGCGGGTTCACGCGGTCGGCCACCACGCGGGTGCCGGCGGGCAGGCCTTGGACTGGCGTCCATGTGTCGCCGCGGTCGTGGCTGACGTGGGGTTGTTGGCCCTTTGGCGTCCACACCCAGGCCTTTCCGTCGGCGGACACGGCGACGAAGCCGTCGCTGGACTTGGGATCGGGCGCGCTCTTCGTGTTGTGCCAGGTGTTGCCACCGTCCAGCGAATAGCCCAGGTTGCTGCCGGTGCGCGCCTTGCCGATGCGCACGACGACCTCGGGCGCGGCTTCCGCGCCGGTCACGTCGTGCGTGTTGCCGAAGAAGGGCGGCTTGGGGTTGCCGGGGGCCGGCCTGTCGAGGTCGGCATGCACGAAGCCGGAGTAGTCGCCGATGGCCGTCACCAGCGGCACGCCCTTGGTCGGGCTGTGCAGCGCCAGCGCCACGGTCTCCTCGATGCCGCTGCTCATGACGCGCCAGGTCGTGGGCCGCCCGGCATCGGCCTCGCGCAGGTTCAGCGTCTCCCAGCCGCCGTAGCCGGTCGTGAAGATCGCGTGGTCGGGGTTGGCGGGGTTGATCTTGACGTCGTACAGCCAGTGCAGATGGGTGTCGGCCACATAGGGCGCGGCGGAGGCGTCGAACTTCGCGACGGTGAACAGCGGCGCCCAGGTCGCGCCGGCGTCGCTGCTGCGGAACAGCTCGTCGCCCTTGCCGCGGCCGGCGGTGCTGGCCAGCAGGCGCTGCGGGTCGCGCGGGTCCACGGCGACGGTGGCGTAGCCGAACGGATCGGCGGCGCTCGCGCGGGCCGGCGTGATGTCGGTCCAGGCGCTGCTGCGCGGGTCCAGCCGCCAGACGCTGCCGTCCTTCATGCGGTGCGGGCCGGGCTCGCTCGCGTAGGCGATGTAGAGCTTGCCGTCGCTGGCCAGCGCGGCGCGCATGGGGCGGTGCGTGGCGGGGCCGCCGGGTAGTGCTTGCCAGGTCGCACCGGCGTCCGTGCTGCGCCACAGGCTGGGCCGGCCGACGACCGATACGCCGGCGTAGATGACTCGGCTGGGCTGGCCGCGCGCGCCGCTGGCGGGGTCGAAGAGGATGAAGTTGATCGTCGCCTTGCCGTCACTGCCGCCCCAGGACGGTGGCGGGCCGTCGGACTCGTGGCGGCGCCAGGCAGAGTCGGGAAAGGCGTCCACGCGCTGCCAGGTCGCCGCGCGGTCGGTGCTGCGCCAGAGGCCCGCGTGCCGGGTGCCGAGGTAGAGCACGCGGCCGTCGTTGGGGTCCACCATCAGCCGCTCGCCGTTGCCGCGGCCGCCTTCGTTGGCGCCCAGCTTGAACGGCAGGTCCACGCGCTGGAAGGTGCGGCCGCGGTCCGACGAGCGCAGCAGCGCGCCGTTGGGCGTGGCGGGGCTGGTGTAGGTGCCGCAGGCCAGGTAGACGGCATCGGCGTCGTTCGGATCCACCGCCACGCTCTCGACGCCCATCAGGTTCACGTCGGCCAGCGGCAGCCAGTCCAGCAGCGGTTGCCAGCGGCCGGTGGCGGTGTCGCGGCGGTAGGCGCCGCCCATGTCGGTGCGGGCGTAGCTCAGGCCCGAGGCGTTGGGGTGGAAGACGATGCCGTCCACGAAACCGCCGCCGACGATCTCGACGGGCTTCCAGTCGTAGCGCGTGGCAGCCGGGGCCTGCGCTACGGCGGTGGCGCCGGCCAGCGCCAGCAGCGCCCCCAGCAGGGGCTTGAGGGTGTTCATGTCTCGGCACCGTCTTGTTCGAGTGCCGGCATGCTAGTTTGTTCGTGTGGCGAACAAATCAGGCAAACCCGCGGAAACAGCGTGTTCCAGCCGCGCTCGGTGCCGGCTCCCGAGGTGGGCGGCGCCAGGGTTCCCGGCAGGTTCTCAGGCGCACGGAAATGGGATACTTGTTTGCCGGAACGGTAGGCCGCAAAAAATGGAACGGCCGTCCATTTTTAGAAAGAGCAGCGAGACATGAGCAGACCGATCACGATGAAGCACACGCTGGCCTACGGCAGTGCGAACCTGCTGGGCAGCGGCGCCCTGGCCATCGCGTCGGCCTGGCTGCTCTATTTCTACACGACCTTCTGCGGCCTGACGGTGGTCGAGGCGGCCACGATCTTCGCCATTGCGAACATCGTCGACGCCATCAGCAACCCCATCATTGGGTATATCAGCGACAACTTCTACAACACGCGCCTGGGCCGGAAATTCGGGCGGCGGCGGTTTTTCATCCTGATCGGCATACCCGCGGTGCTGCTGTATCCGCTGATGTGGGTGGAGGGTTTCGGGTTCTGGTATTACCTGAGCATGTACATCCTGTTCGAGCTGGTGTACACGATGATCATGGTGCCGTATGAAACCCTGGCCACCGAGATGACCGACGATTTCGCGGTGCGCTCCAAGCTGACGGGTTCCAAGGCCATGTTCGGCAAGGCGGCCAACTTCCTGGCCGCCTTCATCCCGGCCCAGCTGTTCCTGATCTACAGCAAGGAATCGGCCGTGCCCTTCCTGCTGACTGGCATCATCTACGCCGGCATCATGTGCGCCGCGATGGCGGCGCTGTACTTCACGTCGTGGGAGCGGCCCGCGCACGAGGTGGTGCAGGAGCGCGCTGGCAGCCTGCTCCAGGCACTGAAGAAACTGTGCCTGGACATGATGTCCACCTTCCATCTGAAGATTTTCCGCAAGCACCTGGGCATGTATCTGTGGGGTTTTGGTGCGGAATGGCTGTTCGCCTCGATATTCACCTACTTCATCATTTTCTGCATCGGGCAGGACAAGGCCACGGTGGGGTATCTGAACAGTTTCAGCTCGGTGATGCAGCTGATCTCGACGATGGCCTTCATCGGTTTCTGCATCAAATTCGGTTTCGCACGGCCGTATCGCATTGCGCTGCTGGTGGTGTGCGGCAGCGTGCTGGCCTATGCGGGCCTGTATTACCTGGGCTGGTCCAGGGAGACCACCGTCATCGCGCTGTTTGCCGTCACGGCCGTGTTCGGCCTGGGCACCGGCGGCGTCTACTACATCCCCTGGACGGTCTACACCTTCCTGGCCGACGTGGACGAGGTGCTGACCGGCCGGCGCCGTGAAGGCATCTATGCCGGCGCGATGACCTTCGCCGGCAAGATCACCCGCTCGGCCATCGTGTTCGCGATGGGCTGGATCCTGGGCCAGTTCGGCTTCCTGTCGGGCCAGGCCACGCAGCCCGAGACGGCGGTCAACGCCATCATCGGCATCTTCACCCTCGGCGTGATCGGCCTGGGCCTGGGCGGCGTGTACTACACCTACCAGATGAAGCTGGACCGCAAGAACCACGCGGTGCTGCTGAAGGAGATCGCGCGCGTCAAGGCGGGCGGCAGCATCGCCGATGCGCCGCCCGAGGCGCGCGCCGTGGCCGAGGAGCTGACCGGCTGGAAGTACGAGCAGTGCTGGGGCAACAACAGGCTGGCCCCGCAGGGCGCCGAGGTGCCTGCGCGGGCCTGACGGCCTACACCGGCTGCCTGAAGCGCTGGCCGCGGAAGCGCAGCACCAGCTCGCGCGGGCCGATCTGCTCCAGCAGCAGGTCGGCGCCCAGCTTGGCGCCCTCGCGCTGCACCTCGCCATTGATGATGACGAAGCGGCCGGCCGGATCCTCCGAATAGACCGAACCGCTGATCGCCAGCCGGGGCAGCTCGCGCCGGAAGTTCTCGGGCAGGTCGGCCAGGCGTGGCGGCGCGGCTTCGGTAGGCGCAGCTTTCGGGGCCGGGAGCTGTTCTGTCGCGGCAGGTCGCGGCGCCATGGCTTGTGGCGGCGGTGCGGGTGGCAGGAAAGGCGACTCGGCCGCCGAAGCGGCAGCGGGCGGCAGGGGCAGCGGCGCGGCAGCGACCGGTGTCGAAGATGTGATGGCCGGCGGCACCGGTGCCGGTTGGGTTGATGGGGGCAGGGCTGGAGACGGTGTCTGCGGCGCGCCGCTGGTCCACCAGCTGCCGGCGCCTATGCCCGCCAACAGCAGCAGTCCGCCAGCTGCCCAGGGCAGCCAGCGGCGCTGGCGGGTGGATGCCGCAGCGCCAGGGCCGGATGGAGCCTGCGTGTGCAGGCCGGGCACCTGGCCGCGCTCGCGTTCGCGGTCGGCTTCGGCGCGGCGCAGCGCGTCAAGGATGTAGGACATGGTGGTTCTGTCGGTCAGGGGGCCGCGTCCAGCTGCGGCTCGGCCACGCCAGCGGCACGGTTGATCTGCATCAGCGTGATGGGCCCCACGCGGCCGTCCGGCTGCAGGCCCTGGCTGGCCTGGAAGGCCTGGACCTGGCGGGTCAGCTCGCCGGGGCCGGACGCGGCGCTGGCGGGGGCACGGGCCAGTTGGGCGGCCAGCCAGTCGCGCAGCGGAGCGCCGTCGTCGGCGCGCTGCAGATAGCCCGGCGGCACGCGCCAGAAGGTCGTGAACTCGCCGCGCCAGGCGCTTGCCAACTCGCGCAGCGCGACATGGCGCGGCTCGCCGTCGACCAGCAGCGTGGCCTGCTGCGCATCCAGCCCCACCAGTGCGGCCAGCGCCGGCGCCTGGCCGGGGCGATGCAGCGTCAGCAGCACCGGGCGGTCGATCAGGCGGATCAGCGACAGGCTGCCGCTGCCGCTGCGATAGCACTGCAGGCCGCGCTGCGCGGCGGCGGCGCAGGGCTCGGCCTGCTCGGGCAGCGGCAGCCCCCAGCGTTGCGCCAGCGCGGCCCAGGCATCGCCGTCCCGTGCGGCCCAGTCGGCTAGCTCAAGCGGCTCGGGTGTCGATGCGGCGCTGCTGGCGGCCGGCGCCGGCCCGGAGGCCGCGCTCGCGCTCGGCGTTGCCGCCGACGCCGCGACGGCGGAAGACGCTGCAGGGGCGACCGTCACCGGTGCGCCACCGGCGCGCTGCTGCAGGCTCCAGGTCAGGCCCGCGCCGGCCACCGCGGCGGCCACGACGGCCAGCCCCACGCCCACCGCGGCCGATGCGCGCCGGGAGGCCGGCGTTGGCGCCTGGGTGTCGAACACCTCGGCGGCCGCCTGTTGAACGATGGCCGGCGTGACCTGCGCCTGGCCGCTGGCATAGCCGCCCAGCAACGCACGGTCGCACAGCAGGTTGATGCGGCGCGGCACGCCGCGGGTCAGCTCGTGGATCAGCCGCAGGCTCTTGCTGTCGAAGGGCAGCGCGCCGCTGAGGCCGGCCACGCTCAGGCGGTGGCGGATGTACTGCGCGGTCTCGTCCTCGGACAGCGCGCCGAGGTGAAAACGTGCGATGACACGCTGCGCCAGCTGCTCCAGCTCGGGCCGCGCCAGCATGCCGCGCAGCTCGGGCTGGCCGATCAGCACCACCTGCAGCAGCTTGCGCTCGGCGGTCTCCAGGTTGGTCAGCAGGCGCAGTTGTTCCAGCACATCGGCCGACAGGTTCTGGGCCTCGTCGATGATGAGCACGTTGTTGCGCCCGGCCGCATGCTGCGCCAGCAGGAAGGCGTTCAGCGGGTCGACGTAGTCCTTCACCGTCTGCGCACCCGGCGGCACCGGCGCATGGAACTCGTCACAGATGGCCTGCAGCAGTTCGGTGACGGTGAGCTTGGGGTTGAAGATGTAGGCGACGTTGCAGTTCGCCGGAATCTGCTCCAGGAAACAGCGGCAGACCGTGGTCTTGCCCGCGCCGATCTCGCCGGTCAGCAGCACGAAGCCGCCGCCACCGTCCAGCCCGTACAGCAGGTGCGCCAGCGCCTCGCGGTGCCGCTCGCTCATGAAGAGGTAGTGCGGATCCGGCGCGATCGAGAACGGCGGTTGCTTCAGGCCGAAGAAGGGCGCGTACATGGGGCGGCAGGATAACCAGTGCGCCGGCGGCGTCAGCGCGTGCGCAGCGTGGTGACCAGCCCCTCGCAGGCCGCTTCCACCAGGTCCAGCACCTCCTCGAACCCGGCCGCGCCGCCGTAGTACGGATCGGGCACATGGCGCTTGCCGGTGTGGGGCGCGTAGTCCAGCAGCAGCTTCAGCCGGTGCCGCTGGCTGGGCGGGCACAGCGCCTCGGCGTGGGCGAGGTTGTCGGCGTCCATCGCCAGCACGAGGTCGAAGCGTTCGAAGTCCTGCGCGATGAGCTTGCGCGCGCGCAGCGGGCTGAGGTCGTAGCCGCGCCTGAGCGCGTGTTCCTGGCTGCGCTCGTCCGGCGGCGCGCCGACGTGATAGCCGTGCGTGCCGGCGGAGTCGACCTCGATGTCCAGCCCGGCGGCCTGCAGCTTGGCGCGCATGACGCCATCGGCCGTGGGGCTGCGGCAGATGTTGCCCATGCAGAAGAAGAGGATGCGGCGTGTCATGGCCGCATTTTCTTCAACGATCAGAACCGCATGTCGGCGCGCAGGGAAATGACGCGGAAGGTCTTGTTGCGCGACCAGCTCTCCGTCAGGTACTCGTGCTGCGTGACGCTGTTGATGCTGATGCCCTCGGAGCGGTCCTCGGCGTCGCGCGGCATCAGGTTGGCCATGGACAGGCGCCAGTTGATGCCGTCGCGCACGGCGCCACTGCTCCAGGACAGATAGGCGTCGAACTGGCGGCGGGCCGTGATGTCGCGGCGCAGTGTCTCGGTGACCTGCTCGCGGGTAGCGGGCACGTAGTTCATGTTGAACCCGCTGCCGAAGTTCAGGCCCCAGGCCTTCCAGCGGTGGTCTAGCCCCAAGTTGAAGCTGCCGCGCGGCTGGTCGCCGACGCGGTTGCTGTTGCCCGGAAACCCTTGCACCTTGTTCTTGAACACGGCCGCGTTGAAGCGCAGCAGCATCATCTGCAGTTCGGCCGGCGCGTCTTCCCAGAGCTCGTCCATGCGGGCCTTGAACTCGAACTCCAGCCCCATCATGCGGGCCGTGCCCATGTTGCGCGGGCGGCTGACCCAGCGCTGGGCGGTGTCCCAGCTGACCGTCTCCAGCATCACCTGGTTGCGGCTCAGGTTGTTGATGTCCTTCCAGAAGGCGGTGCCGGAAATGATGCCGCCGGTGGGCAGCCAGTGCTCCAGGCTGAGGTCCACGTTGGTGGACAGCTCGGGCTTGAGGTCGGGGTTGCCGGCGCGGTCGGCGTGGGTCTGGTAGTTGGGGCCTTCGGGGTAGGTGGTGTTGATGACGGGCCGGGCCACCAGGTTGTTGAGGTTGGGCGGGCGGTAGCTGCGCGTCAGCCCCAGGCGCACCTGGTCCTTCGGAAAGGCCTCGGGCTTCCACAGGATGTGGAACAGCGGCGAGGTGACCTGCGAGACGTTGCGCGTCTCGGGCAGTGCGCCCGACGCGGCGGCCGTGGTCGCTATGCGTTCGTAGCGGATGCCGGCGTAGAGCGCCCACTGCTTGTTGGGGCTCCACTCATCCTGCGTGAAGGCCGCGAAACGCTCGTTGCGCGTGGACAGCGTGTTGCCGAAGCGCGCCAGGCCCGGCAGCGGGGCGCCGTTGACCAGCGTGTCGGCCACCTGCGTGCGCTGGCTGCGCTCGGTCTCCAGGCCGCTGACCCACTGATGCTCCTGTGCGGTCTTCAGGTTCCAGCGGCCGCTGAGGCTGGCCTGGTCTTCCTCGACGGCGTTGTGGTCCTGCTGCAGGCGCTCCGTGGTGACGCCGCCGATGCTCATCGTGTCGCGGCGCTGGCTGTTGCGCGTGTTCTTGGACGTACCGGCGCCCATGCGAACGGTGAAGCTCTCGCCCATCTTGGGCCGGTAGTCGGCCGACAGGCTCAGGCGCAGGCTGTGGTTGCGGGCGTCGTTGTCGCCGTGCACGTCGCGAAAGCGCGTGCCTTCCGAATTGAACTGGTTGCTGCCCTCGTTCTGCGAGAAAACGAAGAAGGGGTTGACGTTGAAGCTCAGCGTGTCGCTGTACTTCCAGCGCAGGCGGCCATTGCCGTTGACGCTGGTGTTCTGGTTCTCGCTGGTGCCGAGTTGCGTGTTCTGCTCGACGACCTGGCCGGTTTCGGTGTCGGTGATGCGGTTGCCCGAATCGACGTTGTTGAAGAAGCGGCGGACGGCGGCGTTGGTGGAGATGGCGCCGACGAACTCGTCGCCGTTGGGGCCGCCCCCTTTCAGGTTACGCGTCCAGCTGGCATCGAACTGGGGCTCGTTGCGGTCCCAGCCCAGGCCCACGCGCACCTCGTGGTTGGACTTCTGCAGCGGTTCGCGCAGCACGATGTTGATGGTGCCGGCGTTGGAGCGCGTGCCGGTGGCGGCGGTGGGCGCGCGGTAGATCTCGATGCGCTCGATCTGGTCGGGCGGCAGGTCTTCCACCGCGAAGCCGGGCGGTGGAGATTCGTCGTCGATGGTGATCCGCGTGCCGGCCATGCCGCGCATGCGGATGTCGCCACCGCGGCCGGGGCGTCCGCCGAGGGTGACACCCGGCAGCCGGCGCAGCACGTCGCCCAGCACGACGTCGCCGTACTTCTCCAGGTCCTCGCGCTCGATGACGATCTTGCTGGCCGTGCTGTTGCGGCGGCGGCTGTTGGCGGTCGGGCCGCTGCTGACCTCCACGCGGTCCAGGCGGTTGCCGCTGTTGCCGGCCGCAGGCGCGGAAGCGGGCGCTGCAGCGGCGGCCGGTGCCTTGCCCGGCTCGGCGGGCGCGGGCGGTGTGGCGGGTGGGGTCTGGGCCGTGCTGAGGCTGCTGAGGGCGCAGGCAAACAACGCGGCCGGCGCAAGGTGGAGACGGCTCATGGCGCGAATTCTGCGGACTCGCCGTTACGCCTGTTCACGTAAAGCGCTCATTTACATGAGCGCGACCTTGCTTTTACCGATCTTTACGGGCGGCCCAGGCCCAGCCGCTTGCACAGCTCCAGCGTCAGCGCCGACTGGTTCAGCGTGTAGAAGTGGATGCCCGGCGCGCCGCCCGCGATGAGGCGTTCGCACAGCCCGGTGACCACGTCCAGGCCGAACGCGCGGATGCTTGCCGCGTCGTCCATGAAGCCTTCCATCTTCATCTGCACCCAGCGCGGGATGTCGATGCTGTCGCGCTGCGCGAACTGCGCGATGCGGCCGTAGTTGTGGAAGGGCATGATGCCCGGCACGATGGGCTGGGTGACGCCCAGCTTGCGCGCCTCGTCGACGAAGTGGAAGTACGCGTCGGCGTTGAAGAAGAACTGCGTGATCGCGCCGTCGGCGCCGGCGCGCATCTTGTCGGCGAAGTGCTGCAGGTCGCGCGCCGCGTAGCGCTGCTGCGGATGGGTCTCGGGGTAGGCGGCCACCTCGATGTGCCAGTCCTTGCCCTGGGTCTCACGGATGAAGCTGACCAGCTCCGACGCGTAGCGGAACTCGCCGGCCGTGGCCGTGCCGCTGGGCAGGTCGCCGCGCAGCGCGACGACGCGGTGGATGTTCTGCGCGCGGTAAGTGGCCAGGATCTCGGCGATGTTCTCGCGCGTGGAGCCCACGCAGGACAGGTGCGGTGCGGCTTCGAAGCCGGCGCCGGCAATGTCCATCACGGCCGCCAGCGTCTTGTCGCGCGTGGAGCCGCCGGCGCCGTAGGTGACGCTGAAGTACTGCGGCGACAGCGCGCCCAGTTCCTGCACGACGGTCTTGAGCTTTTCGACGCCGACCGGTGTGTTGGGAGGGAAAAATTCGAAACTGACAGGGGTGCTCATCGGGAGGCCCACAAGAAGAATTCGCGATTGCCATCACCGCCGGTGATGGGGCTGTCGAAGTAGTCCAGCACCTTGAGGCCCAGGGCCGTACAGGCCAGGCGCACGCGGGCTTCCAGTCGCGGGTAGTCGGCCTCGTCCTTGACGAGCCCGCCCTTGCCCAGGGCTTGTGGCCCCAGTTCGAACTGCGGCTTGATGAGCACGAGCAGGTGGCCGTGCACTTCCAGCCACGGCAGCAACTCCGGGAGGCTGCCGATCATGGAGATGAAACTCAGGTCGCCGACGATGAGCGTGAAGCCCCCCGTCGGCACGTGCTGGCGCAGCACGTCCAGCTCGCGCACGTGCACGCCTTCCAGCGCCGTCACGCGCACGTCGGCCTGCAGTCGCGGGTGCAGTTGCTCGTGGCCCACGTCCACGCCCACCACGTGGCGGGCGCCGTGGGCCAGCAGGCAGTCGGTGAAGCCGCCCGTGCTCTGGCCCACATCCAGCACGGTGTGGCTGGACACGTCGAAGCCGGTGCGCTTCAGCGCGCCTTCCAGCTTGAGCCCGCCGCGCGACACGTAGCGCAGCTCCGCGTCGTCGGTGACGCGCAACTGCGCGGTCTCGGGCAGATCCTCGCCGGCCTTCTTCACAACGGCCCAGCCGGTGGGCGATGCCCACTCGGCCGCGCCGTTGCTGATGAGCCGCTGCGCGACCGAGCGCGTGGGCGCCAGGCCTTGGGCAACGAGGAGCTGGTCAGCGCGCATCGAGGGCTTAGTAGCGGTAGGTGTCCGGCTTGTACGGGCCGGCCTTGTTCACGCCGATGTAGGCGGCCTGCTCGTCGGTCAGCTCGGTCAGCTGCGCGTTCAGCGTGGTCAGCTGCAGGCGGGCGACCTTTTCGTCCAGGTGCTTGGGCAGCACATAGACCTGGCCCACGGCGTAGTTGTCCTTGTGCGCGTACAGCTCGATCTGGGCGATGGTCTGGTTGGCGAAGGACGAGCTCATCACGTAGCTCGGGTGGCCCGTGCCGCAGCCCAGGTTCACCAGGCGGCCCTTGGCCAGCAGGATGATGCGCTTGCCATCCGGGAAGATCACGTGGTCGACCTGCGGCTTGATCTCTTCCCACTCGTACTTCTCGAGCGACGCGACGTCGATCTCGTTGTCGAAGTGGCCGATGTTGCTGACGATGGCGTTGTTCTTCATCGCGGCCATGTGCTCGTGGCGGATGACGTTCTTGTTGCCGGTCGTCGTCACGAAGATGTCGGCCTTGTCGGCGGCGTATTCCATCGTCACGACGCGGTAGCCTTCCATCGCGGCCTGCAGCGCGCAGATCGGGTCGATCTCGGTGACCCACACCTGGGCCGACAGCGCGCGCAGCGCCTGGGCCGAGCCCTTGCCCACGTCGCCGTAGCCGGCCACGACGGCGATCTTGCCGGCCACCATCACGTCGGTGGCGCGCTTGATGCCGTCCACCAGCGATTCGCGGCAGCCGTACAGGTTGTCGAACTTGCTCTTGGTGACCGAGTCGTTGACGTTGATGGCGCGGAACAGCAGCGTGCCCTTGTCCGACATTTCCTTCAGGCGATGCACGCCCGTGGTGGTCTCTTCGGTCACGCCGATGATCTCGGCGCTCTTGCGGGTGTACCAGGTGGCGTCTTCGGCAACCTTCTTCTTGATGGCCGCGAACAGGATGCGTTCTTCCTCGCTGCCCGGGTTGGCCAGCACGGACAGATCCTTCTCGGCCTTCTGGCCCAGGTGCATCAGCAGCGTCGCGTCGCCGCCGTCGTCCAGGATCATGTTGGGGCCTTCGCCGGCCTCGCCCTTGCCGGCGAATTCGAAGATGCGGTGGGTGTAGTCCCAGTAGTCTTCCAGCGTCTCGCCCTTGTAGGCGAACACGGGCGTGCCGACGGCGGCCAGCGCGGCGGCGGCGTGGTCCTGCGTCGAGAAGATGTTGCACGAGGCCCAGCGCACTTCGGCGCCCAGCGCCTGCAGCGTCTCGACCAGCACGGCCGTCTGGATGGTCATGTGCAGCGAGCCGGTGACGCGCGCGCCCTTCAGCGGCTGCGACGCGGCGTACTCCTTGCGGATGGCCATCAGCGCCGGCATCTCGTGCTCGGCGATCTTGATTTCCTTGCGACCCCAGTCGGCCAGCGAGAGGTCCTTGACGATGTGTTTGACGGCGGCGGTCATGCGGGCTCCTTCAAGCGAATGAAGCCGCTGGGGACGTGCAAGGGGAGAGTTGTCTTCACCCAGGCACGGTTGGCCAGCGGGTGAGCGCAGTTGCAGGGGATGGTTCCGAGCCTGGCCTCAAAAGGAGTTGAGGTTGCAACGCTCCTCGGAAGCTGCGCATTCTAGGGCTTTGCGCTTGGGGCGATGATGCGAACAGAGAGGTCATCGATGACAAATCCCGTTTCACCGAACGAAATGCCCCGCCGCCGCCTGGGCTCGACTGGCCCCGAGGTCTCGGCGCTGGGTCTGGGCTGCATGGGCATGTCCGAGTTCTACGGCCCGGCCGACGACGCGCAGTCACTGGGCGTCATGCACCGGGCGCTGGATCTCGGCGTCGACTTCCTCGACACCGCCGACATGTACGGCAGCGGCGCCAACGAGCGCCTGCTGGGCCTGCTGCTGGCGCAGCGCCGCAAGGACGTGTTCCTGGCCACCAAGTTTGGCCATGTGCGCGCCGCCGACGGCACGGTGCTGGGCATCGCCGGCAGCCCGGCCTATGTGCGCGAGGCCTGCGACGCCAGCCTGCAGCGCCTGGGCGTGGACCACATCGACCTGTACTACCAGCACCGCGTCGACCGCAACGTGCCCATCGAGGACACTGTCGGCGCGATGGCCGAACTGGTGAAGGCCGGCAAGGTGGGCCACCTGGGGTTGTCCGAGGCGTCGGCCGAGACGATCCGCCGGGCGCACGCCGTGCATCCCATCGCGGCGGTGCAGACCGAGTACTCGCTGTGGAGCCGCGACGTGGAGGCCGAGGTCCTGCCCACCTGTCGCGAGCTGGGCATCGCGCTGGTGCCCTACAGCCCGCTGGGCCGCGGCTTCCTGACCGGTGCGATCCGCTCGGCCGCCCAACTCGCCGACAACGACCGCCGCCGCGTGCATCCGCGCTTCCAGGCTGGCAACCTCGACGCCAACCTCGCGCTGGCCGATGCGCTGGTCGCGCTGGCGGCCGAGTGGAGCTACACGCCGGCGCAGCTCGCGCTGGCCTGGCTGCTGGATCAGGGCGACGACGTCATTCCCATTCCCGGCACGCGCAGCATCGCGCGGCTGGAAGAGAACACGCAGGCGGCCCACATCCGGCTGGACGCCGGCCGCCGCGACCGTATCGCCGCGCTGGTGGCGGCGCATCCCATCGCGGGTCTGCGCTACCCGGATCAGGGCATGGCGTTGGTCAACGCCTGACGTCGAGGAATTCGGCGAGGCGCTGGAGCTCCTCGTCCAGCGCCGCCTTGTAGCCCGCCTCCCGCGGCGCTTTGCCGCTGACATAGCCGCAATCCACCTTCAGCGCGCCTCCCTTCACGCTGGCGTTGGCCCAGCCTATGACCTGGTCGCGCCACAGCAGAGGCAGCGCGTAGTGGCCGCGCACGCGTTTGGCGGCCGGCGTGTAGGCCTCGAAGCGGTAGGCCCAGCCCCACAGCAGCTCGAAACGGCGGCGGTCCCAGACGACGGGGTCGAAAGGCGCCAGCAGCCGCACCTGGCCCGGGATGCGCCAGCCGCGCGTCGGGTCTTCGTCCGCAGGCCAGTACCAGTCCGTGCCGTCCACGCGGGCATGGGCCAGCCGCTCCTTGGCGCGTGCGAAGGTGGGGCGGCGCAGCTCCTGCCACTGGTGGGCGGCGTTGAAGAGCATGCTGATCAGCGTCGACAGACTGCCCGCCGGCAGCGGCGCGTACTTTTGCACCAGTACGTCGGCCATCGCGTCCATCGCGGCCTGCGGGTCGGGGTGGGCCTGCCACTCGGGTGCGAGCCGGTAGACGCGCGTGCCGCTGTCGCGCCGCGCGA
Organism: Roseateles asaccharophilus; assembly: GCF_031458115.1. Lineage (GTDB taxonomy): Bacteria > Pseudomonadota > Gammaproteobacteria > Burkholderiales > Burkholderiaceae_C > Pelomonas > Pelomonas asaccharophilus_A. Next base: position 53,828 of record NZ_JAVDXV010000003.1, read on the forward strand.
CGTCCAGCCGGCCGCGGTAGTGCAGGCCGTCCAGCAGTTCGGTGGACAGCCGGCTGTTGCCGCCGAACCAGTTCTTCACTGGCCCGTGGCCCAAGGCGGCGTCGACGTCGGCCGGGTGGGCGTCGCCCAGGCGGCCCACTTCGGCCAGCACCGCATCGGCCAGCTTCCAGCGAGGCTTGTCCCAGACGCGGCGTGCCGTGCGCGGGTGCATCAGCGCGCGCAGCTGCGGCGTGACGAAGCCGTAGTTGATGAAGAAGTCTTCCTGCAGGTCCAGCCGCGGGTAGCGGCGCTCCAGATCGCCGGCCTTGTAGCCCTTCACGCGGTGGCGCAGCGTCAGGTCCTGCGCGCGCGCCGGGGCGCGCAGCGGGTCGGCCTGCACGAAGCCGCCCAGCTTCTCTATCGCCTTGGGCAGCGTGGTCGGCGTGAAGAGGCTGCGCGCGACGGCGTGGCGGCGCAGCGTGTCGAGATTAAGACGGGTCGGCATCGGGAGCGGTGGCCTGCTTGCGGGCGTACATGTCGGCGTCGGCGTGCTTGAGCAGCGTCTCGGTGTCCTGGCCGTCGTCGGGGTAGAGGGCGATGCCGAAGCTGGCGCCCAGCGGGTGATCGGGCGCGATGTCGGCCAGGCATTGCAGCGGCTGGGCCATGGTGCGCTCCAGGTGGGCGCGGGCGGCCTCGGCGTCGGCGCGGCTTTCGACGGATTCCAGCAGCAGCACGAACTCGTCGCCCGCGTAGCGCGACACGATGTCGCCGATGCGCACGCCGGTGCGCAGGCGCTGGCCGATCTCCTTCAGCACGGTATCGCCGATGGCATGGCCGAAGCGGTCGTTGATGTCGCCGAAGCGATGGAAGTCGATGAACACGACGGCGAACGGCCAGCGGTCGCCGCGGCGGCGCTGCTGCAGGATGCGGTCCTCGATGCGGCGCAGGATGGCGCTGCGGTTGGACAGGCCGGTCAGCTGGTCGGTCAGCAGCCGGCGCTGCATGTCGGCGAAGCTGCGTGCCAGTTCGCCCAGCTCGTCGTTGCGGTGCACCTCGGGCGGCTCGTCCAGCACGCCGTCGCCGACGCGCCGGGCGGCTTCCGCGAGCTGGCGCAGCTCGCGCGTGACGATGCCCAGCACCGCCCAGCCCAGCGCCAGCGCGACGACCGTGGCAACGCCGGCGATGGCGGCGGCCTGCATGAAGCCGCGCTGCACGCCGGCCAGGTAGTCAGCACGCGGCACGGCGGCGATGACCAGCCAGTCCAGCCCCAGCGCCGGTGCCAGGCGCACATAACCTACCTGCACGGCATGGCCGTCGGGGCCGGTGAAGCTGAAGGTCTGTGGGGCCGTGCCCAGGCCTTGGGCCTCGGCGCTGCCGCGGCCCGCCACAGCCTCGAAGGTCTGGGCCACCAGCGTGTCGGGGCTCTGGCGCGCGTTCAGCCGCTCGTGGCCGCCGGTGCCGCCGGCCTTCAGGTGCGCGCCGCGCGACACGCCCACCAGCCGCCCGTCGCCTTCCACCACCATGGCAACCGCGTTCTCGCTGAGCGCCAGCCGCCCCAGCAGCGCGTTGAGCTGCTTCAGCGGCAGGTCGGTGGCGCCCACGCCTTCAGGTTCGCCGGCATCGTTGCCCAGGCGCTTGGTGCGCGTGACGATGAGGTCTTGCGTCTTGAAGTCGACGTACACCGGCGTCCAGGCCAGCGGCGCAGGCGTGGCCATCGCGGACTGGTACCAGGGCCGCTCGCGCGGCTCGAACACCTTGTCCTCGACGACCGGTGAGCGCAGCGGGCCGTCGATGCCGCTGATCCGGTGGATGGTGCGCGGGCCGGTGTCGCTGGTGCGCAGCCGTAGCTCGGCCTCCTGTTCGGAGAACCGCCACAGGCCCATGAAATGACCCCGGCGGTCGCCGTAGTAGACGTAGTTGTTCGGGTCGCGGTGGATGGAGGTGGCCAGCCAGAAGCGCTCACGCAGCGTGGCCATGTCGGCCTGCAGGTCGATCGGCGTCTGGCGGCCGGTGGGGAAGGCGGCCTCCAGCACGTTGTCGGCGCCGCCCACCTGGCGCTCCAGCGTGCCGGCCACGCGCTGCACCGCTTCCACCAGCAGTTGGGCGGACAGCGTGTCCACCGTGTCGCGGCCGGCACGCCAGGACAGCGCGCCCATCAGCAGCACCAGGGCCAGCACCAGCACCGCATAGGGCAGGGTCAGCAGGCGGCGCAGGCTCAGGCGGTCGGTCAGCCGTTTGTGCAAGGGAAGCTCCGGGCAGGGCGGGCGACACAGGTTAGCAGCGCGGCGGCCCGCCATGCAGGTCCTTCAGGGCATCGGCGGGGACGGTTACCGCCCGGCACTAGAATTCAAGGTTGCTTTGCGGCGGCGTCAGCCGCGCTTCACTGCCAGGAAACCCACGTGTTCATCTCCAACGCCTACGCCCAAGCCACCACGGCCGCCGCCTCTCCCGAATCCGGTCTCCTCGGCATGCTGCCGCTGGTGCTGATGTTCGTGGTGCTCTATTTCGTCATGATCCGGCCGCAGATGAAGCGCCAGAAGGAGCACAAAGCGATGATCGAGGCGGTCGCCAAGGGCGACGAGGTCGTCACGGCCGGCGGCATCGTCGGCAAGATCAGCAAGCTGGGCGACAACTTCATCCACCTCGAGGTGTCCACCGGCGTCGAACTGCAGATCCAGCGCAGCGCCATCACCCAGGTTCTCCCTAAGGGCAGCTTGAAGTAAGCCGGTCAGCCGCCATGTCGGGCGGCGCTGACAAGGAAGTCTCATGAACCGTTATCCGCTCTGGAAGTACGCGATCCTGCTCGTCGCGCTGCTGATCGGCACGCTCTACACCCTGCCCAACTTCTTCGGCGAAGCGCCGGCGGTGCAGGTGTCCAGCGCCAAGGTCACCGTCAAGGTCGACGCGGCGTTGTCGTCGCGCATCGAGGCCGCGCTGGAGCAGGCCGGCGTCAAGCCGGACTTCGTCCAGTTCGACGGCTCCTCGGTCAAGGCCCGCTTCGGTGACACCGACACGCAGATCAAGGCCAAGGACGTCATCAGCAAGGCACTGAATGCCGACCCGGCCGATCCGTCCTACATCGTCGCGCTGAACCTGCTGTCGCGGTCGCCGCAGTGGCTGTCGGCCCTGCATGCCAACCCGATGTACCTGGGCCTGGACCTGCGTGGCGGCGTGCACTTCCTGATGCAGGTCGACATGAAGGCGGCCCTGACCAAGAAGGCCGAATCGCTGACGGGCGACGTGCGCTCCGCGCTGCGCGAGAAGAACATCCGCCATGCCGGTGTCTCCCGCGACGGCAACACGGTGCTGATCGCCTTCCGCGAGGCGGCGCTGCGCGATGCGGCGCTGGTCGTGTTGAAGGATACGCAGCCCGACATCGTCTGGACGCCGCAGGGCGAGGGCAGCGAACTGCGCCTGGTGGGCAGCCTGTCGCCCAAGGCCCAGACCGCGGTGCAGGACGCGGCCATCAAGCAGAACATCACGACGCTGCACAACCGCGTCAACGAACTGGGAGTGTCCGAGCCGGTCATCCAGCAGCAAGGTTCCGACCGTGTCATCGTGCAACTGCCCGGCGTGCAGGACTCGGCCCGTGCCGAGAAGCTGATCGGCCGCACCGCCACGCTGGAGTTGCGCATGGTGGACGACAGCGCCGAGGCACAGGAAGCGCTGAAGGGCAACGGCCCCGTGCCATTCGGCACCGAGCGCTACATGGACCGCAGCTTCGGCCCCATCATCGTCAAGCGCCAGGTTCTGGTGACCGGTGACAACCTCAGCGACGCGCAGACCGGCTTCGACGACAAGCAGCAGCCCGCCGTGCACCTGACGATGGACGCCAAGGGCGGCCGCATCATGAAGGAGGTCTCGCGCGAGAACGTCGGCAAGCGCATGGCCATCCTGATCTTCGAGAAGGGCAAGGGCGAGGTTGTCACCGCGCCGACCATCAATTCCGAGATCAGCAATCGCTTCTACATCTCGGGCTCGATGACCACGCAGGAGGCCGCCGACACCGCGCTGGTGCTGCGCGCCGGTTCGCTGGCCGCGCCGATGGAAATCATCGAATCGCGCACCATCGGCCCCAGCCTGGGCAAGGAAAACATCGACAAGGGCATCGCCAGCGTGACCTGGGGCTTTGTCGCCGTCGCCGTGTTCATGTGCGTGTACTACATGCTGTTCGGCGTGTTCTCGTCGCTGGCGCTGGGCTTCAACCTGCTGCTGCTGATGGCCGTGCTGTCGATGATGCAGGCCACGCTGAGCCTGCCCGGCATCGCCGCCATGGCGCTGGCACTGGGCATGGCCATCGACTCCAACGTGCTGATCAACGAGCGCGTGCGCGAGGAGTTGCGCAACGGCGCGGCGCCGCAGCAGGCCATCAACCTCGGCTACAAGCACGCCTGGGACACCATCCTGGACTCCAACGTGACGACGCTGATCTGCGGCCTGGCGCTGCTGATCTTCGGCTCCGGCCCCATCAAGGGCTTCGCCGTCGTGCACTGCCTGGGCATCCTGACGTCGATGTTCTCGTCCGTCGTGTTCTCGCGCGGCCTCGTGAACCTCTGGTACGGCCGCCAGAAGAAGCTCAAGAGCGTGTCCATCGGCCAGGTCTGGAGGCCCCAGGCCGACCAGCAGCCCGCCGCCGAAGCGACCGACGACGCCGCCAAGGCCTGAGGACAGCACACCATGGAACTCTTCCGCATCAAACGGGACATCCCGTTCATGAAGCACGCGTTGATCCTCAACGTCGTCAGCTTCCTCACCTTCGCCGCCGCCGTGTTCTTCCTGGTCACGCGCGGCCTGCACTTCTCCATCGAGTTCACCGGCGGCACGGTCATCGAAGTGGCCTACCCGCAGGCGGCCGAGATCGACAAGACCCGCCACATCATCGAGAAGATGGGCTACGGCGAGGTGCAGGTGACGAACTTCGGTTCGTCGCGCGACGTGATGATCCGCCTGCCGGTTCGCCCCGGCGAGAAGCAGACCGAAGTGGTCGGCAAGGTCTTCACCGAGTTGTGCAAGGCCGAGTCCGGCACGGTCAGCGAGCACCAGGAGGTCACGGCCCAGGGCGAGCAGGTCAGCAAGCAGGCCTGCGCCAAGGCCGGTGGTGTCGAGCCCGTCAAGCTGTCGCGCTCCGAGGTCGTCGGCCCCGCGGTGGGCGCCGAGCTGGCGCTGGACGCCGCCAAGGCGCTGGGCATGACCGTCATCGGCATCATGATCTACCTGGCCATCCGTTTCGAATGGAAGTTCGCGGTCGCCGGCATCATCGCCAACCTGCACGACGTGGTCATCATCCTGGGCTTCTTCGCCTTCTTCCAGTGGGAGTTCTCGCTGGCGGTGCTGGCGGCCATCCTGGCGGTGCTGGGCTACTCGGTGAACGAGTCGGTCGTCATCTTCGACCGGGTGCGCGAGGCCTTCCGCAAGTTCCGCAAGCTGAACACGCACGAGGTCATCGACCACGCGATCACGTCGACGATCAGCCGCACCATCATCACCCACGGCTCCACGCAGCTGGTGGTGCTGTCCATGCTGCTGTTCGGCGGCCCCACGCTGCATTACTTCGCCGTCGCGCTGACCATCGGCATCCTGTTCGGCATCTACTCGTCCGTCTTCGTGGCCGCCGCCATCGCGATGTGGCTGGGCGTGAAGCGCGAGGATCTGGTCAAGGCCGCAGCGAATCGTGACGATCCGAACGACCCGAATGCCGGGGCCGTCGTGTAGAGTGACTGCAGCCCGCAACTCCCGACGCCCAGCCATCCCTTCCCCATGAGCGCCGCCCGCAACCAGGCCCTGGCCACCCAGGCACGGCGCGTCTATCTCGAGGCCCTGGTGCGTGGGATGACGCCGCTAGGTGCGGCGGTGGGGCAGGGCGCCGTGCAATTGCTGTCGCAGGGCGCGGCGCATGCCGTCATGCAGGCGCGGCGCGATGCGGTGCAGGCCTGGCAGAAGCTGGGCCCCAACTGGCAGATGGCCGTCGTCGGCGCGCTGCGCCACGCGGCCCAGCATGGCGTGTCGGACAGCGGCCGTGAGCATGAGCCCACGGTGCCGGCCCAGTCCCAGAAGATGAGCCTGGTGGACGACCAGACCATCGAGCGCGAGATCACCAGTTCGCGCCTGGCGCTGGTCATGATGGATCGCGCCACCTGGGAGTTCACCGACCTGCGCACCCGCATGCAGGCGCTGGAGGCGCATGACGACCTCGACGCGCTGGATCTGCTGCGCGCCCATGTCGTCGCCCGCATCGCGCTGGACGCCTGGAGCCGCGTGGGCCTGGACGCCAACATCTGGCAGTTGCTGCACCACGAGCTGCACGAAGAGTTCGCCCAGCTCATCAGCGAGGCCTACCACGAGACCAACCGCTGGCTGATCGCGCAGAAGGTGCTGCCGGAGGTGGACCTGCGCCCCTTCATCCGCCGCACCGCGCAGGCCGCCGCTGCGGCCGCCGCCGCCGTGGGGGGCGTGCCCGCCGTGCCGCCCGCGGCGCCGGCGCCTGCCCCCGCGTCCGGCCTGGCGCCATTGACCGTGCCGTCGGGCAACGGGGACCTGCCACGCAGCCGCGCCACGACGCAGGCCGACGAGGTCATGGCCCAGTTGCAGCGCGTGCTGGCGCGCAACGTGCCCGGCTTCCCGGTCACGCACAGCCAGGTGCCGGCGCGACCCGGCGCGGGCCGGCCCAGCCTCGCGGGCATGGGCGGCGAGGGCGCCCCAGCCGGCCATGGCGCCGCCAAGCCGTCGCTGGCCGATGCGCCGGTCGCTGCCGGGGTGGCCTCGGCGCCGTCGCCGCGGCTGATGGGCGCCATCAAGCATGCACAGGAATCGCTACAACGCCGCGCGGCCGCGCCGGGTGCGGCACCCAGCGACACCGGCGGGCACAGCGCGCCGCGGGCGCTGGAGGAGATCGGCGCCCGCAACCAGGCCTTCAAGCAGGTCCTGAAGCAGGCCGCCAGCACGCCGGCGGAGCGCGCCACCATCGAGATCGTCGCGATGATGTTCCAGAGCATCCTGACCGAGGAGCGCATCCCGGCCACGGTGCGGGTCTGGTTCGCGCGGCTGCAGATGCCGGTGCTGCGCGTCGCCGTCAGCGAGCCCGACTTCTTCGCAGCGGCCGACCATCCGGCGCGCCGCCTCATCGACCGCATGGGCGCCTGCGTGATGGGCTTCAACACGGCCCAGGCCAGCAGCCCCGGCGCCGAGCGCGCCAGCAGCGATGCACTGGAGCGCGAGATCAAGCGCATCGTGCAGGTCGTCGAGGCCTATCCCGACACCGGCCGACGCGTGTTTGCCACCGTGCTGACCGAGTTCGAGAAGTTCCTGGATCACTACTTCGAGAACGAGAACCAGGCGTCCAAGCGCGGCGTGTCGCTGGCCCAGCAGGTCGAGCAGCGCGAGACGCTGGCCATCCAGTACACCATCGAGCTGCGCAAGATGCTGTCCGAGGTGCCGGTGCAGGATGGCGTGCGCGACTTCCTGTTCCATGTCTGGGCCGACGTGCTGGCCGTGACCGCCGTGCGTTCCGGCGCGCAGGCCGACGTCACCAAGTCCATGAAGCGCGCGGCCGCCGACCTGATCTGGAGCGCCAGCGCGAAGTCATCTCGCGAGGAGCGCGCCGAGGTCATCCGCCGCCTGCCGCCGCTGCTGAAGACCTTGCGCGATGGCATGAGCCACGCCGGCCTGCCCATCGAGAAGCAGGATGAGCACGTGCGCCAGCTGAACAACGCGCTGGCCGCGGCCTTCACGGCCAAGACGGCCGCCATCCCGCGCGAGCGCCTGGACGAGCTGATGGACCAGCTGGAAACGCTGGAGGCCATGCTGCCCGAAGACATCGAGGGCGACAGCCATGTCGACGAGATGCTGGTGCGCGACCTGTCCGGCCACGAATCCGAAGGCATGGAAGTCGTCGCCGAAGGCGGCTCGGCGCCCACGCCGGCCATGGTGGCCTGGGCCCGCGAGCTGCAGGTGGGCGGCTGGTTCATGCTGGACTACCGCGGTCGCAACGAGCAGGTGCAGCTGGCCTGGCGCGGCCTGCGCAAGCAGCTGGCGCTGTTCGTCACGCCCAAGGGTCGCGGTGTGCTGTTCTCGCTGAACCGCATGGCCGCCTTCCTGCAGGCCGGCCTGCTGCTGCCGGCCCAGGACGAGGCACTGACCGTGCAGGCCACGCGCAAGGCGCTGGCCAAGCTGGACGCGGATCCAGAGCAACTGCTGAAGTGATTGCGGGTCAGACCTGGGCGCGCAGCGCACTGCTCTGACTCCAACTGACTCAGGAATTGAAAACGGCGCCAGGGGCGCCGTTTTTCTTTCGCTGTGGCGGGATCAGTGGATCAACCGCTCTTCCGGTGCGACGAACAACTCGTCCAGGATCAGCGCGTCGGGTTCCTCGCCCAGGCTCCAGAACACCATCAGCACGATGATCTTCAGGTCTTCCAGGTCCATCGGGTTGCCGCCGATGGCCATCGCGCGGTCGATGACCATTTCGCGCATGGCGCCGGGCAGCACGCCGGCGGATTCGAGGAAGCTGATGAAGCTGATGGACGCTTCGCCCAGGTGCTCCATCTCGGCGCCGGAATAGACGCGCATGGCATGCTCGCTCTGCTCGCCGTGATAGGCGTCACCTGCGGCGGCCAGACCGTCCAGCCAGCTCAAGGCTTCCTGGATCTCGTCGGTCTCGAAGCCCACCGCCGAGAGCTTGCGCGTCAGCTGCGCATGGTCGGGGCAGGCGTCCGGGCGCCAGTAGGTCTCGTAGAGATAAACCAGGACATCGAACATCGTGAGGGGATGATAGCCCAGCGTTTCGGCGCGGCCGGCTGCGAATAACCCCTTGGATCGGGCTCTGATATCCGCGGTTAAGCTCGTCAGCCCTGTCTGCGTCGTTGGTACAGCTGGCCCGCCAAACGGGCGACCTGGCCGTCCAGTTCCAGCTCCAGCAGCGCCGCGCTCAGCTCGGCCGCGGGCCAGCCGCTGCGGGCCATCAAGGCGTCCAGGCTGACCGGATCGAAGCCCATCGCGTCCAGCAGCGCCTGCTGCTCGTGCGGTGTCTCGGGGATCTCGGGCGCGGCCGGGGCCGGCTGGCCCGACAGCTCCTCCAGCACGTCCTCGGCCGACTCGACCAGCTTGGCCCCCTGGCGTATCAGCGCATGGCAGCCGCGCGCTTGCGGCGAATGGATGGAGCCGGGAATGGCGAACACCTCGCGGCCGGCCTCCGTGGCCAGCCGGGCCGTGATCAGCGAGCCCGACTGCAGCGCCGCTTCCACCACCAGGCAGCCCTGGCTCAGCCCGGCAATGATGCGGTTGCGCTTGGGAAAATTGGCCGGCAGCACCGGCATGCCCAGCGCGTACTCGCTGACGATGAGCCCGCCGCCGGCCAGCAGCCGGGCCGCCAGCCCGGCATTGCGGCGCGGGTAGACCTGATCAAGCCCCGTGCCGACAACGGCAATGGTGGCGCCCGATGCGTCCAGCGCGCCCTCGTGGGCGGCGGCGTCCACACCCAGCGCCAGGCCGGACACGATGGTGTAGCCCTCCCGTGCCAGAGCGCGCGAGAAGGCGCGGGCGTTGTCGGCGCCTTGCGCGGTGGGATTGCGGCTGCCCACGACGGCCAGCGACGGCGTCGCCAGCAGCTCGCGCCGGCCCTGCAGCCACAGCAGCAGCGGCGGGTCGGCCGTGGCCAGCAGCTGCGGTGGGTAGCCGGGATCGCCCAACGTCAGCAGCGCGTGGCCGGGTTGTGCCAGCCAAGTGCCGGCCTGCTCGATCAGCCCGGTGAGGTGCTCGGACGGCTGCTTGAAGGCGTCCCGCTGCTGGGGCGGCAGCGCCTGGTTCAGCGCGGCGGCCGGTAATTCGAACACCGCTTCGGCGCTGCCGGCCATGGCCAGCAGGCGCCTTGCGGCACCGGGGCCGACGCTTTCCGTCAGCCGCAGCCAGGCGGCCAGCTCGGCCGGGGCCATCAGGGTTGGGTGAAGCGATCGCCCGGTTTGACCGGTTCTTTGACCGAAATGATCAACGCGTAGGACACGCGCTCGTAGACCTCGAAGACGAACAGCACGCCGTGGCGCTCGTCGGGCAGCTTGATGGCCTCGGGCCGGTTGCCGGTCTTGTCGGTGACGCGCTCGCCGTCGCGCCACAGAGCGAACACGTGGCCGCGCTCCACGCCATCGCGCTTGCCGCGGTTCAGCGCGACGATCTGGTTCTGGCCCGCGTTCAGCGCTTCGCCGTAGATGGACACGACTTGACCCGCCATGGCGCGGTCGGGCGCGTGCGGCACATAGCGGTCCAGGTTGCGCTGCGGTGCCGGCGCCAGCCGGTCGCCGACGCCCACTTCCTGCCGGGCCAGCTTGATCTGCAGCGTGGCTGGCACGATCTCGGTGGTCTTGCCATCCGCGGACTTGCGGTCCTCGCCGGCGCGGATCAGGTCGGCCGTGCCGACATAGGGCGCTTCGTAGCCCAGGATTTCCTTGGTCGCCGGGTCGCGCAGCTCGCGGGCGTTGCGGAAGATGCGGAAGTCCGTCGCGCCGGCGAAATCGCCGCGCGCATAGGCCAGGTCGCCGCGGCCCATCAGCACATGGCCCTCCTGGGCGGCGACGATGCGCGGCGCCGTGGCCAGCACATTGGTGTCGAACACGACCGCGTCGGTCAGGAAGGGCTGGATCAGGTGCAGCGGGATGGTGGGGATGGGGTTGCCATCCAGCGCCGAGATGCGCATCTGCGGGCTCAGCTTGACGGTGTCGCCGGGGCCGCCGCCCACGCGCTGGCCGAACTGCAGCCGCGCGCGGCCGTCTGATTTGACCAGCACCAGCACCTGCCCCGGATAGATCAGGTGCGGGTTGCGGATCTGGTCGCGGTTCATGCCCCACAGCTCGGGCCAGCGCCACGGGCTCTTCAGGAACAGGCCCGAGATGTCCCACAGCGTGTCGCCGGCCTTCACGGTGTGGCTGTCCGGCGCGTTGGGCGCCAGTTCGGACAGCGGCACGCCGGCGCTGGCGACCTGTTCGGCCACGCGGCGCTGGTCGGCCGTGATGGGCAGCGAACTGGTCTGCGCCCAGGCCGAGGTCAGCGCAAGGGTCAGGCAGGCCGCAACAAAGTGGGCGGGGCGGGCAGCGGGCATCGGGCGCGGTCTCCGAAGGGATTGCCGGATCGGCGAAAATCCGGGTGATTCTGCCCGCATTCAACCCGGCCGGCTTCCGCTTGCGAGTGCTTACAAAGCACCCGCCGTGGCCGCGGCCCCACAACTCATGGCCCAGCTCAACATCCTCCGCTTCCCCGACCCGCGCCTGCATACCGTTGCCAAGCCCGTGGCCGAGGTGGACGCCCGCATCCGCCAGCTCGTCGACGACATGCTGGAGACGATGTATGCCGCCGACGGCGTGGGCCTGGCCGCCACGCAGGTGGACGTGCACGAGCGCGTCGTCGTCATCGACACCTCGCAGGAGCGCGACACGCCGCGCGTGCTGATCAACCCCGAGATCATCAAGAAGAGCGATCGCATGGTGGACGGCGAGGAGGGCTGCCTCTCGGTGCCCACCATCTACGACAAGGTGCCGCGCCATGCCGAGGTCACCGTGCGTGCGACCAACCGCGACGGCGAGGTCTATGAATTCGACGCCGACGGCCTGCTGGCCGTGTGCGTGCAGCACGAGCTGGATCACCTGCTGGGCAAGGTGTTCGTCGAATACCTGAGCCCGCTGAAGCGCGACCGCATCAAGACCAAGCTGGTCAAGAAGCAGCGCGAAGACGAGGCGGAAGCCAAGCGCCGCCAGCAACGGCTGTAACGACATGCGTGTCGTTTTTGCCGGCACGCCGGAGTTCGCCGCCGTCGCGCTGGATGCATTGCTGGCCGCTGGTTTCACGGTGCCGCTGGTGCTGACCCAGCCCGACCGCCCGGCCGGCCGTGGCATGAAACTGCAGGCGTCCGCCGTGAAGCAGCGCGCCGTGGCGGCCGGCATCCCGGTCGCGCAGCCGCAGGGCCTGAAGCTGGACGGCAAGTACGCCAGCGACGCCGCCGCGGCGCGAGAGACGCTGCTGGCCGCCGATGCCGACGTGATGGTGGTGGCCGCCTACGGCCTGATCCTGCCGCAGTGGGTGCTGGAGCTGCCCCGGCGCGGCTGCCTGAACATCCACGCGTCGCTGCTGCCGCGCTGGCGCGGCGCGGCGCCCATCCATCGCGCGATTGAGGCGGGAGACGCCGAGACCGGCATCACCATCATGCAGATGGATGCGGGACTGGACACCGGCGACATGCTGCTGGTGGACCGCGAGGCCATCCGTGCCGACGACACCACCGCTGTGCTGCACGACCGACTGGCCGCCATGGGCGGCCGCCTCATCGTCGAGGCGCTGCGGGCTGGGTCGCTGACGCGGACCGTGCAGCCGGCCGAGGGCGTGAACTACGCGCACAAGATCGAGAAGGCCGAGAGCGTCATTGATTGGACGCAGCCGGCAGCCGTCATCGAGCGCCGCCTGCGCGCTTTCGACCCCTTCCCGGGCGGTGTCGCGACGCTGGCGGGCGAGGTGGTCAAGGTCTGGCGTGCCGAACTGGCCGAGGGCAGCGGGGCGCCGGGTGAAGTCATTGCGCCCGGGCCGGTGGTGGCCTGTGGCGAAGGCGCGCTGCGCTTGACCGAGTTGCAGCGTGCCGGCGGCAAGCGCGCACCGGCGGCGGCCTTCCTGCAGGCGCGGCCCATCGCGGTCGGCGAGCGTTTCGAAACCGCTTGAAATCTGGGCTTTCCAAGCCGACGGCAACGGGTTGCGTTGTGTCCCAACAGGCCGGGAGCAAGGCGCATACCGGAGCCGGGTTGGCTACCCGGCGAGGATTTGCAACGCCGCGCCCGGCCTGTTGGGACACAACCCTTCGGGAAGGCGGCTTGCCGGCGACCACTCTGCGTTGCAGCGTTTGCCCGCACATGAGTGCGGGCTGCGCGCCGCGCCTTGATTGGCCACCGGCCAGCCGCCTTCGCAACCCATTGCCGTCGACTTGAAAAGCCCTTGACGTGGCACCATCTGCCAAGTCGTTGTTTCGCCACCGGAGTTCACTGCAATGTTCAACCTCGTGAAGACCGCCGTCCTGATGGCCGCCATCACGGCGCTGTTCATGGCCGTCGGCGCCATGATTGGCGGCCAGACCGGCATGCTGATCGCGCTAGTCGTCGCCGTCGGCATGAATTTCTACAGCTACTGGTTCTCCGACAAGCTGGTGCTGAAGATGTACAACGCCCGTGAGGTCGACGCCTCTTCGGCGCCGCAGTTCTACGGCATGGTGCGCGAGCTTGCCCAGCGCGCCAACCTGCCCATGCCGCGTGTCTACCTGATCGACGAGCAGGCGCCCAATGCCTTCGCCACCGGCCGCAACCCCGAGAACGCCGCCGTCGCGGCGACCACCGGCATCCTGCGCGTGCTGTCCGAGCGCGAGCTGCGCGGCGTGATGGCGCACGAGCTGGCCCATGTGGCCCACCGCGACATCCTCATCAGCACCATCAGCGCGACGATGGCCGGTGCGATCTCCATGCTGGCCAACTTCGCGGCCTTCTTCGGTGGCCGCGACGAGAACGGCCGACCCACCAACCCCATCGCCGGCATCGCCGTCGCGCTGCTGGCCCCGCTGGCCGCCAGCCTGATCCAGATGGCCATCAGCCGCGCCCGTGAGTTCGAGGCCGACCGCGGCGGCGCCGAGATCTCCGGCGACCCGGCCGCGCTGGCCTCGGCGCTGGACAAGATCCATCGCTATGCCCAGGGCATCACTATGGCACCGGCCGAGGCGCATCCGGAGACGGCGCAGATGATGATCATGAACCCGCTGTCCAGCGGCGGCCTGCGGGGACTGTTCTCCACGCACCCCTCCACCGAGGAGCGTGTCGCTCGTCTCATGGCGATGGCCCGGGGCGGTCGCTGACCTCAAGTTGCCGCAGCGGCGGTCGATACCTCATCCCATGAAGCGTGTCCTTCTCGCCCTGCCCCTGCTCGCGGCCCTGTCGGCCTGCGAGCAGCTGGGCATTGAAGATCCCGTCAAGACCGCCGCCGCCAAGGAGGCCGAGGGCAAGGCCATAGGCAGCGCCTGCCGGCACGCGATGCGCGCCATCGAGGACTGCTATGTGCTGAATCCCAAGGCGCAGAAGGCGGCCGTCTACACCGGCTGGCGCGAAATGGACGAGTACATGCGCGAGAACAAGCTGGAAGGCGTGGCGCCGGTGGTGCCGCGACCGGGCAGCGTGAAGCCGCCGGCAGACGCCGAGGAAGTCGAGACCAAGCCGGCGGCCAAAGCGAGCTGATCAGCGCGTCCAGCCGCATTTCAGGGCTTCTATCCTGCGCATCGTCGCGCGGGCCTGGGGCGAGGCGGCCCCGGTCGGCAAGATTCATCCATCGCAACCTTGATGGAGCCCGACATGAACACCTCCCGCCGCCAATTCGCCCGTCTCAGCGCCCTCGGCCTCGTCAGCGCCGCCGTCTTCTGCGGCTCGGCCCAGGCCTGGAGCTGGAACAACAAGGGTGAGCGCATCACCGGCAACGGCGACATCGCCACCGAGGCGCGCAATACTGGCAGCTTCGACGGCGTGTCGCTCAGCGGCGGCTTCAACGTCGTGATCCGCCAGGGCAGCGGCAACAAGGTCGAGATCAAGGCCGACCGCAACGTGCTTCCCTACATCGAGACCGAACTGGACGGCCGCACGCTGCGCATCCAGCCCAAGAAGGGCTTCAACATCTCCACCAGTACCTCGCCCAGCTTCAGCATCGAGATGCCGGCGCTGCGCGCGGTGGCCGTGGCGGGCTCCGGCACCATCAAGGTCGAGGCCATGAAGACGGGCGGCGTCGAGGCGGCCATCGCCGGCTCGGGCGACATCCGCTTCGCCAACCTGGACGCCGAGCGCCTGGCCATGAAGGTCAGCGGCAGTGGCGACCTGGTCGTCGCCGGCCGCGCGGCCAGCGCGTCGGTCAGCATTGCCGGCAGCGGCGACGTGAAGGCGGCCGAGTTCGCCGCCGAAGAGGTCAAGGTCAGTATTGCCGGCAGCGGCGACGCCCAGGTGCAGGCCACCAAGGCGCTGAAGGTCAGCATCGCCGGCAGTGGCGATGTGAAATACGTCGGCTCGCCGGAGATCAGCTCCACCGTCGCCGGCAGCGGCAAAGTCCGTCGTCTCGAGAAGTAAAAGCCATCCCGCCGAGAATGGCGGGATGCAGTTCATTGAAAGACTGCGCGCGCTGAGGGCGGATCCCGACTTCCGGCAAGGCGCGCGTGACATGGCCTCCCCATCGCTGGGGCTTGCGGCCTGGGGCCTGGTGACAGGCATCACGATGGTGAAGAGCGGCCTCAGCCTGCCGCTGGCCATGGGCATGTCGCTGCTGGTGTTTGCCGGCAGCGCGCAGCTGACGGCGCTGCCGCTGATCGCCGCCGGCGCGCCGCTGTGGGTGCTGCTGGCCACGGCCTTCTGCGTGAACCTGCGCTTCGTCATCTTCAGCGCGCAGTGGCGCCACTACTTCGGCCACCTGCCGCGCGTGCGGCGGCTGTCGCTGACCTATTTCGCGGCCGACCTGAACTTCGTCTATTTCGTGAAACGATACCCGGACCCGCAGCCCGCGCCGGGCCAGCAGCGCTACTTCTGGGGCGGCGTGGCCGTGAACTGGCCCACCTGGCAGCTGAGCGCCTTCACCGGCATCCTGCTGGCCGATCGCATCCCGCCGCACTGGGGCATAGGCTTCGCCGGCGTCATGGCGCTGCTGGGCCTGTCGTACTCGCTGCTGACCGAACGCATGCTGTGGTGGGTGCTGGTCACGGCAGGCGTCGTGTCCATCCTGACCTACTCGTTGCCGTTGAAGCTGAACATCCTGTGCGCCATTGCCGCCGCGGGCGCCGTGGGCTGGTGGCTGGATTCGCGCAAGAGGCGCTCATGAGTGAATGGATGACCTGGATCGCGCTGGTGGGCCTGGGCGCCATCACCGTGGTGACGCGCGGCTTCTTCATGATCGGCAGCAAGCCGCTGCCCACGCCCGACTGGCTTCGCGAGTTGTTGAAGGTGGCTCCGCTGGCGGCGCTGGTCGCCGTGGTCGCGCCGGAGATCTTCATGACGCAGGGCCAGGTCATCACGACCTGGCAGGACGCGCGCTGGCCCGCGGCGCTGGCGGCGACGGCCTACTACTTCTGGCGCCGCGACCTGCTGGGCACCATCCTCGTGGGCATGGCGGTGATGCTGCCGCTGAAGCTGGGCCTGGGCTGGTAACCGCGCCGGAACGCGGGGCGGTGAGAATCGCGGCAGTTTTTCTCAACTGAACCGCCCGACCATGAACGTCATCCGCTTCTCCGACCTGATCGCCGCCGGCAAGGTGGCCGGCCAGCGCGTCTTCATCCGCGCCGACCTGAACGTGCCGCAGGCCGACAACGGCAAGATCACCGAAGACACCCGCATCCGCGCGTCGCTGCCGGCCATCAAGATGGCGCTGGACGCCGGCGCCGCCGTCATGGTCACGTCCCACCTGGGCCGCCCGACCGAAGGCGAGTTCAAGCCCGAGGATTCGCTGGCGCCCGTCGCCGAGCGCATGGCCGAGCTGCTGGGCCGCCCGGTGCCGCTGAAGGCGAACTGGGTTGACGGCGTCGACGTGAAGCCGGGCGAGCTGGTGCTGCTGGAGAACTGCCGCGTCAACAAGGGCGAGAAGAAGTGCAGCGAGGAGCTGTCGCGCAAGCTCGCGGCTCTCTGCGACATCTTCGTGCACGACGCCTTCGGCACCGCCCACCGCGCCGAGGCCACCACCTATGGCATCGCCAAGTTCGCCAAGGTCGCGTGCGCCGGCCCGCTGCTGGCCGCCGAGATCGACGCCATCTCCAAGGCGCTGGCCAACCCCAAGCGCCCGCTGGTCGCCATCGTGGCCGGCTCCAAGGTGTCGACCAAGCTGACCATCCTGCAGTCGCTGTCCAAGAACGTCGACGGCCTCATCGTCGGCGGCGGCATCGCCAACACCTTCATGCTGGCCGCCGGCCTGAAGATCGGCAAATCGCTGGCCGAGCCGGACCTGGTGGACCAGGCCAAGGCCGTCATCGCCGCGATGGCCGCGCGCGGCGCCGCCGTGCCCATCCCGGAAGACGTCGTCACCGCCAAGCGTTTCGCCGCCGATGCCGAGGCGACCGTCAAGGCCGCCACCGACGTGGCCGACGACGACCTGATCCTGGACATCGGCCCCAAGACCGCCGCCAAGCTGGCCGAGCAGCTGAAGGCCGCCGGCACCATCGTCTGGAACGGCCCGGTGGGCGTGTTCGAGTTCGACGCTTTCGCGGGTGGCACCGAGACGCTGGCGCGTGCCATCGCCGAGAGCAGCGCCTTCAGCATCGCCGGCGGCGGCGACACGCTGGCGGCCATCGCCAAGTACGGCATCGAGAAGGACGTGGGCTACATCTCCACGGGCGGCGGCGCCTTCCTGGAAGTGCTGGAAGGCAAGACGCTGCCGGCGTTCGAGATCCTCAGCCAGCGCGCAGCCGGCTGACACCCGGATCGGACTGGCGGCCTGAGTGCCGTAGGTCACGGTTTCTCACCCGCCCCCGGGGTGGGCACCCTGGACGGGTCTGACGCCGCACCGCCAGAATGGTCCCATGGTTCTGCGCTGGCTGCTGGCCCTGCTCATCCTTGTGACGTTCGTGGGGCTTTATGCCAACGAGCACTGGATGACCCGCCGCCTGGCGCTGGACGGGCTAGGGCCGACTCAACACCTGGAACTGGTCGACGACAGCGGCAGCGGCGGCACGAGCAAGGCCCGCTTGGTCGGCAAGCCCGGCGGCCCGCTGGCCATGCAATGCGAGATTCGGCCCGTCTACCAGTGGCCGTTCTGCGAACTGCAGATCGAGATGAAGGAAGGCGACCTCGACCTGCGCCGCTTCAGCCACATCCGGTTGTGGCTGCACGCCGAGGGGCCGACGCTGGACAAGGGGGCCGCCCAGGTGCGTGTGTTCCTGCGCAACTTCAACCCGGTGTATTCCAAGGCCGCTGAGGCCGAGGACCTGAAGCCGCAGGAGGTGGGCTTTGCGCCCGGCGCCCAGCCCCAGCCGGTGGAGCTGCGGCTGTCGCAGTTCGTCGTCAGCTCCTGGTGGGCCCAGACCCATCCGCTGCCTGTGTCGCTGGTGGGGCCGGAGCTGGACCGCATCCGCATCATCAGCTTCAGCACCAGCGGCCAGGTCGCGCCCGGCACGCACGTGATCCGCGTGGACCGTGCGGAGCTGGTGGGCGACTGGGTCGCACCCGAGACCTTCCGCCTGGGCCTGGTGGGCCTGTGGATGTTCAGCCTGCTGGGCTATCTGGTCTGGGAGAGCCGGGCGGTGCGTGGGCGGCTGCGGCGCTCCGTCAGCCGCTCGCGCGCGCTGGAGAAGCTGGCGTTGCGCGATGCGCTGACGCAGGTGGCCAACCGCGAGGGACTGAGCCGTGCACTGGAGCTGCTGATCCGCTCGCAGGGCGAGCTGATCTTTCCGTTGTCCGTTGTCTTCGTCGACGCCGACCATTTCAAGGACATCAATGACCGACATGGTCACGATGTGGGAGACCAGGTGCTGCAGCTGCTCGCGCAGACGCTGCGCGCCAACCTGCCGCGCGACGACCTCGTGGCGCGCTGGGGTGGCGAGGAGTTCGTGCTGGTCATGCCGCAGACGCCAGCCGCCGAGGCGGTCGCCGTGGCCGAACGCCTGCGCCACGTGCTGGCACACACGGCCTGGCCGGCCGGCCTGTCGGTGACGGCGAGCTGGGGCGTGGCGCAGGCCGACAGCGAAGCCGCGCTTGAAGAAGCGATGCGGGAGGCCGACCAGGCCATGTACCGCGCCAAGCACGCGGGGCGCGATCAGGTGATATCGGCTTCGGCATAGATTTTCAAGAAACCTGCATCGGCAGGCCATGAAACGCGGCGTAATCTTGCGGGTTCCCCCTGAGAGAGACACTGCCATGGAAAAGAACAACGCTCCCTTGTCGCCTGCCGAAGCCGCGCTGCGCGACGCCGCCCGTGAGTACCACCGCGCCCCGACGCGTGGCAAGATCTCGGTCACGCCGACCAAGGCGCTGAGCAACCAGCGCGACCTGTCGCTGGCCTATTCGCCAGGCGTGGCCTATCCCTGCCTGGACATCGAGAGCGACCCGGCGCTGGCCGCCGACTTCACGTCGCGCGGCAACCTGGTGGGCGTCATCACCAACGGCACCGCGGTGCTGGGCCTGGGCGACATCGGCCCGCTGGCCGCCAAGCCGGTCATGGAAGGCAAGGGCTGCCTGTTCAAGAAGTTCGCCGGCATCGACGTGTTCGACATCGAGCTGGCCGAGCGCGACCCGGACAAGCTGATCGCCATCATCGCGGCGATGGAGCCCACGCTGGGCGGCATCAACCTCGAGGACATCAAGGCACCCGAGTGCTTCTACATCGAGCGCGAGCTGTCCAAGCGCATGAACATCCCGGTGTTCCACGATGACCAGCACGGCACCGCCATCATCTCGTCGGCCGCGCTGCTGAACGGGCTGGAGCTGGTGGGCAAGGACATCGGTGCCGTCAAGGTCGCCGTGTCGGGCGCCGGTGCGGCCGCCATCGCCTGCCTGGACGTCATGGTGGGACTGGGCGTGAAGCGCGAGAACATCTTCGTCGTCGACTCGCGCGGTGTCATCCAGAGCGAGCGCGAGGACGCGAAGGCGGGCAAGCTGGACGAGTCCAAGCAGCGCTACTGCCAGGTCAGTTCGGCGCGCACGCTGGCGGATGTCGTCGAGGGCGCGGACGTGTTCCTCGGCTGCTCGGCGGCTGGCGTGCTGACGGCGGACATGGTCAAGACTATGGGCACGCAGCCCATCATCCTGGCACTGGCCAACCCCGAGCCGGAGATCCGCCCCGAACTGGCCAAGGCCGTGCGGCCGGACTGCATCGTCGCGACGGGCCGCTCGGACTACCCGAACCAGGTCAACAACGTCTTGTGCTTCCCCTACATCTTCCGCGGCGCGCTGGACTGCGGCGCGACCAAGATCACCGAGGGCATGAAGCTGGCCTGCGTGCGCGAGATCGCCGCGCTGGCCAAGGCCGAGACCTCGGATGAAGTGGCCGCCGCCTATGCCGGCCAGGAGCTGGCCTTCGGCCCCGACTACATCATCCCCAAGCCGTTTGACGCGCGCCTGATCCTGCGCATCGCGCCCGCGGTTGCCGCAGCCGCGGCGGCCGATGGCGTGGCCACGCGGCCGGTGGAAGATCTGGCGGCCTACCGCCAATCGCTGGAGCGCTTCGTCTACCAGACCGGCATGTTCATGCGCCCGGTGTTCGCGGCGGCCAAGGCCGAGAAGGCCCGCGTCATCTACGCCGAGGGCGAGGACGAACGCGTGCTGCGCGCCGTGCAGGTGGCGCTGGACGAGGGCCTGTGCCGGCCCACGCTGATCGGCCGCCCCGAGGTGCTGGCGGCGCGCATCCAGCGCGCCGGCCTGCGGCTGAAGCTGGGTGACGATGTCGCCGTCATCGACCCCGAGGACGACCCGCGCTTCCGCCAGTACTGGGAGGCCTACCACCAGCGCATGAAGCGCAACGGCGTGACGCCCGAGATGGCCAAGTCGGCCGTGCGCCGCTCCAACACCGCCATCGGCGCGCTGGCCATCGAGCTGGGCGATGCCGACGCGATGATCTGCGGCCTGGTGGGCAAGTTCGACCGCCACCTGGAGCAGGTGCGCGACCTCGTGGGCCTGCGTGCCGATGCCCGCCAGTTCGCCGCGATGAACGCGCTGATCCTCGACCAGATGACGCTGTTCATCACCGACACCTTCGTCAACGACGACCCGAGCGCCGAGGCGCTGGCCGACATCGCCGCGATGGCCGCCGAGGAGGTCAGCCGCTTCGGCCTGCCGCCCAAGCTGGCTTTCGTCAGCCACTCGATGTTCGGCTCCAGCACGCGACCGTCGGCGCTGAAGATGCGCCGTGCGCACGAGTTGTTCGCGGCCGCGCACCCCGAGGTGGAGTGCGACGGCGAGATGCACGGCGACGCGGCGCTGTCCGAGAGCGTGCGCCAGGCCTTCCTGCCCGACAGCAAGCTCACTGGTGCCGCCAACCTGCTGGTGCTGCCCACGCTGGACGCCGCCAACATCCTGTTCAACGTGCTGAAGATCAGCGCCAGCCAGGGCGTCACCATCGGCCCCATCCTGCTGGGCGCGGCGGCCCCGGTGCACATCCTCACGCCGTCGGCCACGGTGCGCCGCATCGTCAACATGACGGCGCTGGCGGTGGCGGACGTGCGCGAGGCGCGGCTGGCGAAGGGCTGACTCGTCGAGGCCGGTGGTGCTACGCTGCCAGCCGGCAGTTCCTGATGCCCGAGCCCGCGTGAAGCCCGACGCCCGTCTCCACCGCCGCCTGCTGGTCGCGCTACTGAGCGCATGCCCAGCCGCGTGGGCGCTGGCCGCCGACCTGGTGCTGTACTACGAGGAGCGGCCGCCGTTGATGAGCCGCCATGGCGACCTGCTGACCGGCGTCCAGGGGGCGCCGGCGATGGCCATCCTGCAGCGGGCCGGCCTCAAGGTGGAACTGAGCGAGGCGCCCGTGGCCCGTCAGGTGGCCATGATCACGCGCAACGCCGAGCCGGCCTGCGCGCTGGGCCTGTACCGCACGTCGGCGCGCGAGCAGGTGGGCCGGTATTCGCGGCTGCCGGTCTACAGCAGCCCGCCACAGAGCCTGATGATCCGCAAGGATGGCCGGCTCAAGGAGGTCCAGCGTTTTGCCGCCGTGGTGCAGTCGCCCGCCGTCACGCTGGCGCTGCGCCATGGCTATTCCTACGGCGCAGAGACTGACAAGGCGCTGGCCGAGGGCAGCGCGAAGATGCTCCGGTCGTCGGACAACAGCATGGCCCGTGTGCGCCTGGTGCTGCTGGGCATGGCGGATGCGGCCTTGTTCACCGATGAAGAAGGCGAAGCGCTGATCAAGCAACTGGGCGAGGCCGGGGGCGCGCTGGAACTGCGCCGCCTGCCCGATGCGCCGCCCGGGGAAGGGCGCTTCTTCTTCTGCAGCAAGGCGCTACCGGACCGGCAGATGCGGGCCCTCGACGACGCGATGGCGCCGTCTCGCTAGCCCGGCGTGCCGCCTTCGGGCGGGCGACGCGCCGACCAGCCCGCCGCCGCCCCGAACTGCGCGAGCGCCACGCCGGCCAGGATCAGCGCCGCGGCCAGGATCTTGTGCAGCGAGAAGGCCTCGCCACCCCAGGCCCAGGCGGTGATGCCGGCAATGGGCGGCATCAGGTAGATGAACGGCGCCGTGCGCGCCACGCCGCGCTTCTCGTTGGCCCAGCCCCAGGCCAGCCAGCCCAGGAAGCCGCCGCCGGCCACCTGCCAGACCGTGCCGCTCCACACCCAGGCGGGTTGGGCTGCCCAGTCCAGCGCAGCCAGTTCAGGCGCGCACCACAGCAGCATGGGCAGCGTGCACACCAAGCTGCCGTAGCCCAGCACCGTGACGCCGCCGTGATGCTGGATCAGCGGCTTGGCCGCCACCGTGTAGTAGCTGAACAGCGCGGCGGCCATCAGCAGCGTCAGGTCGCCGAGCCCGGCCTGCCAGTCGGCTGCCAGCAGCTTGTCCGACGTGAACAGCAAAGCGCCCATGGCGGCCGTTGCGACGCCGGCGATCTGGCCTTTGGAGAGCGTCTCCACGCCGCTGAAGCGCAGGATCAGCAGCGTGAACACCGGCCCGCAGGCCAGCAGCACGCTGGCGCTGAACGCGGTGGAGCCCTGCATGCCGTAGGTCGACGCCATCAGATGCAGGCCCTGGCCCACCAGCGTCAGCCGCACCAGCGGCCACACCTCGGCGCGGTCCAGCCGCGGCCAGTTCCAGCGAAAGCGCCAGTACAGCAAGGCGACCGCGCACAGCGGCATCAACAGGTAGCGCAGGCCCAGGAATGCGGCCGGGCCCACCTGCGTGAACAGCGCCTTGGCCAGCGGGAAATTGAGACCCCACACCAGCACCACGGCCAGGGCCGCGAGCAAGGGGGCGGTGGGGTGCTGCTTCATCGGTTAGCATCTTCTCATATGAGAGAAGAATTCTCAGATGTGAGCGAAGAAGGCCAGTTCGAACGTCAACTGGCGGAACGCCTGGCCGCGCTGCGCACGGCGGCGGGCTGGTCGCTGGACGACCTGGCCACACGCAGCGGCGTCAGTCGCGCGACGCTGAGCCGACTGGAGCGCGCCGAGACCAGCCCGACCGCCACGCTGCTGTCGCGCCTGGCCCGCGCCCATGGGCTGCCGCTGAGTCGGCTGCTGACCGAAGCCGAGGTGCTGCCGGTACGCCTGCTGCGCGCCGCCGACCAGCCGCGCTGGCACGACCAGCAGAGCGGCTTCGAGCGCCTGATGCGCTGCCCGCCGCTGGCCGGCTTCGCCACCGAGGTCATCGAGGCGCGGCTGGCGCCTGGCGCCGAACTGGCCTACGACGCGCCCACCGTCGCGCGGCTGGAGCACCACCTGTGCCTGTTGGACGGGCAGCTGCGGCTGACGCTGCAGGGCCAGGTGTTCGAGATGGCCGCGGGCGACTCCATCAGCTTTCGCTGCCTGGGGCCTAGCGTGTTTGCCAATCCCGGTGCCGATCCGGCGCGCTACCTGCTCGCGATGACTGTGCCCAGCTTGTAACTGGTATCTAACCACCATGAGTTCACACCTGACCCCGCGTCTCGCCCCACTGGACCCCGGTCACCCCGACGCGCAAGCGCTGATGGCGCAATCCGAGGCGTTGATGAGCAGCCTCTATCCCAGCGAAAGCAACCACTTCGAGCCGGCCGACGGGCTGCGCGCGCCGCATGGCGCGTTCTGGGGGCTGTGGCTGGGCGACACGCTGGCCGGCTGCGGTGGCGTGAAGTTCCATGCCCCGCCCGGCGAGCCGGCCTATGGCGAGATCAAGCGGCTTTTCGTGCTCGACAGCGCACGTGGCAAGGGCGCGGCCAAGCAGCTGATGGCCCGCCTGGAAGGCGAGCTGCTGCAACGTGGCGTGCGCATCGCGCGGCTGGAGACCGGCATCCACCAGCCGGAGGCGTTAGGGCTGTACCGGCGGCTGGGCTATGTCGAGTGCGGGCCCTTTGGTGGCTATGCACTCGACCCGCTGAGTGTTTTCTTCGAGCGGACGCTGTAGCCCTATTCGCACCGAAACGCGGCGAAACTCCGGCGGGCTTGAGCGGACCATAATTCCGCGCCCCCCAGAAAGTTGAGACAAGCCATGACCCGCGCCACCAAGATCGTCGCCACCCTCGGCCCCGCTTCCAACACGCCCGAGGTACTCGAGCAGATGATCCGAGCCGGCGTCGACGTCGTGCGGCTGAACTTCTCGCACGGCAAGGCACAGGATCACATCGATCGCGCGAACATGGTCCGCGCCGCGGCTGAGCGCGTCGGCAAGTCGGTGGCCATCATGGCCGACCTGCAAGGCCCCAAGATCCGCGTCGGCAAGTTCGAGGGCGGCAAGATCGAGTTGATCCCCGGCGCCAAGTTCGTGCTGGACGCCGACCGCACCGAGCTTGGCAACCAGGAGATCGCGGGCCTGGACTACAAGGAACTGCCGCGCGACGTGAAGCCCGGCGACACGCTGCTGCTGAACGACGGCCTGCTGGTGCTGACCGTGGACCATGTGCGCGGCGCGCAGGTGCACACCACCGTCAAGCTGGGCGGCGAGCTGTCCAACAACAAGGGCATCAACAAGCAGGGCGGCGGCCTGACGGCCCCGGCGCTGACCGGCAAGGACATGGAAGACATCAAGACCGCGATGTCCTTCCAGTGCGAGTACCTGGCCGTCAGCTTCCCGAAGAACGCGACCGACATGGAAATGGCGCGCCAGCTGGCCAACGTGGCCGGCGAGCCCTACCGCCACAAGCCGGCCATGATCGCCAAGATCGAGCGCTACGAGGCCATCCCCCACCTCGAAGCCATCCTGAAGGCCAGCGACGGCATCATGGTGGCCCGCGGCGACCTGGCCGTCGAGGTCGGCAACGCCGCCGTGCCAGCGCTGCAGAAGCGCATGATCAAGCTGGCCCGTGAGCTGGACAAGGTGTCCATCACCGCCACGCAGATGATGGAGTCGATGATCGTGAACCCGGTGCCCACGCGCGCCGAGGTGTCCGACGTGGCCAACGCCGTGCTGGACGGCACCGACGCGGTCATGCTGTCCGCCGAGACCGCGGCCGGCAAGTTCCCCATCGAGACCGTCGAACAGATGGCCGCCATCGCGCTGGAGGCCGAGCGCGCCGAGTACGTGACGCTGGACACCGACTTCGCCGGCCGCCAGTTCGGCCGCATCGACCAGTCCATCGCGATGGGCGCGCTGTTCACGGCGCACCACCTGGGCTGCAAGGCCATCCTGGCGCTGACCGAATCGGGCTCCACCGCGCTGTGGATGAGCCGTCACCGCATCAACGTGCCCATCTTCGGCCTGACCAGCCAGCTCGTCAGCATGCGCCGCATGGCGCTGTACCGCAACGTCACGCCGCTGCTGATGCCGCAGTTCGTCGATCGCGACCAGGCGCTGGCCGCGGCCGAGAAGATCCTCGTGGACCGCGGCGTGCTGCGCCCCGGCGACACCTACGCCATCACCTGTGGCGAGCCCATGGGCTATCCGGGCGGCACCAACATGCTCAAGGTGTGCCGGGTGGGCTGACCCACCCCTTGATGCCGGCTCAGCGCGCGGCGGCGTCCAACGCCTCGCGCACCGCCTGCAGATAGGCCGGGAACTCTTGCACATCGCCGTGGCCCGCCCCAGCCACGGTCACATAGCGCGCCTGTGGCAGCTTCTCCCGCAGCGCCTCGCTGTGGGCGGAAGGGATCAGCGTGTCCTGGTCGCCGTGCAGCAGCAGGCTGGGGCCGGTCAGCTGAGGCGCCAGCGCCTCGGTGTCCAGCGGATAGCGCAGCAGCGCGCCAGGCACCCACGGGTAGTGCTGGGCGGCCAGCGCCGTCATGCTGCGATAGGGCGAGATCAGCACGGTCAGCTCCGGCCTGACCTCGGCGGCCAGCCCGGCGGCCAGCCCTGTGCCCAGTGAGCGGCCGGCGATGACGCGGGTCTTGCCGGCGTACTGCGATGCGATCTGCTGCCAGGCCGCGCGGGCGTCGTCGCGCAGCTCGACCTCGCTGCTGATGCGTCCGCCGCTTTTGCCGTAGCCGCGGTAGTCCAGCATGAAGAGGTCGTAGCCGGCCTGTCGGTAGAAGTCGGCGTGGCCAAACCAGGTCTGCAGGTTGCCGGCATTGCCGTGCAGATAGAAGACGACGCCGCGCGGTGCCGGCAGCCGCAGGTGCAGCGCGTGCAACCGCGTGCCGTCCGGTCGGGCGATGTCGACCTCATGCACGTCGGGGCCGAAGTCGAAGCTGTGGCTGGCCGGCAGCGACTCGGGCACGAACAGCAGCCGCTCCTGGCCCCACCACAGCGCGCCCAGCAGCGCGAGGTAGGCGGTGGCGACGAGGCCCATCAAGGTCAGCAGCATGCGCAGCATCGTGCGCGCCGCTGCGGGCGCCCCGCGTAGGACCGCACGCCGGGCGTTTGTCACCCACCAGCCCTGCGCGCGAGGCGGCGCGTGCCGCCAACGGCCAGCGTGAAGAAGGCGTCGTCGGCCAGGCCCAGCTCGGCGCGCTGGCGGGCCAGCTGCCGCGGCGGCTCGTCCAGGGGCTCGTCCGTCAGTTCGAACGTGCCCCAGTGCACGCCCAGCGAGCGCTTGGCGCCCAGGTCCGCATGCATCTTCAGCGCCTCCTCGACGTTGACGTGCTGGTCGGCCATGAACCAGCGTGGCTCGTAGGCGCCGATGGGGATCAGCGCGATGTCAAAGCCGCCTTCGCGTTGCCGCTCGGCGTAGCGGGCGCGGATGTCGGCGAAATCGCGCGAATAGCCGGTGTCGCCGGCGAAGAACAGCTGGCAGTCCGGCGCGAACACCGCGAAGCCGCCCCACAGCGTCTTCATGCGGTCGTTCAGCCCGCGCGCCGACCAGTGGCGGGCGGGTACCAGCGCGATGTCGACGCCGTCCAGCCGGGTCTCCTGCCACCAGTCCAGCTCCACGACGCGGCGGATGCCGCGCGCCTCGAACCAGGCTTTAAGGCCCAGCGGCACGACGTACAGCGGCGAGCCGCCGGGCTGGCGGCTGAGCGCACGGCAGGACGGCAGGTCCAGGTGGTCGTAGTGGTTGTGCGAGACCAGCACGGCGTCGACGTGTGGCAGTTCGCGCAGCGCCACGCCGGGGGGCTGCTCGCGCTTCGGGCCGGCGAAGCTGAACGGCGACGCGCGCTCCGAGAAGATGGGGTCGGTCAGCAGGCTGAGTCCGCCCAGCTGCGCGAGCACGGTGGCGTGGCCCACCCAGGTCACGGCCGGCTGCTGGGCAGGGCCCGCGTTGGCGCGGATGAAGGCCAGGTCGGGGGCCTGCGTCGGGATGGGGGCCTGCGGCCGCGGCGGCAGGCCCAGGCGCGACGCGTTCCAGCGCCAGCGCAGCACGTCGGCCAGCGACTTGGGCTGGAAATCCGCGTCGTTGTTCTGGAAACCGTCGTCGCGGTGATGGCTGGGTCGGCTCAAGAGACACCTTCAGTCGGGGGATGGCGCCCGCATTTTCGTGCGCCGGTCACGGCGTGCCCATGACCCGACACGGGCGCAACCCGGCGCCGGGCGGCATGATGCGCACCGATGACGCAGACAGGGTTTCGACGGCGGGTGGGCAGGCTGTGCGGCGCGGTGGCGCTGCTGGCTTCGTTCGTCTGCGCGGCGGCGCCACCGCCGCTGGTGCTGCTGATCGACACCAGCGCGCAGATGCCCCAGGCGCGCGTCGAGGGCGACCGCGTCGTCGAGGGGCTGCACCTGGACCTGGGCCGCGCGCTGGCGCGCCGGCTGGGCCGCGAACTCGTCGCCAAGCCGGTGCCGCGCAAGCGCCTGGCCGAGGCCTTGCAGCGCGGCGAGGGCGACCTGCTGTGCGACTACCTGAGCGAGTGGGTGCCCGGCAGCTTCGCGTGGAGCCGCCCCTTCATTCCGGACCAGGCGCTGCTCGTCAGTGCCGCCACGGCGCCGGCGCCCGCCGGGCTGTCGGCGCTGGCCGGCCAGCCGGTGGGCACGGTGCGCGGCTATGTCTATCCGGAGATGTCGGAGGCGCTGCGTGATGGCTTCAAGCGCGACGACGCGCCCGATGCGGCCACCAACCTGCAGAAGCTGCAGCGCGGCCGCGTCAGCCATGCGCTGACCGGCCGGCGTGCGCTGGGCTATCAGCAGCGCATGGGCGCGGTGCGCCTGGCGCTGCATCCGCCGCTGGTGGTGTCCGAGGTGCTGGCGCAGTGCGCGCTGTCGCCCACCGCACCGATAGACGTCAACGCGTTGAACACGGCCATCCAGGGCCTGGTGGCCGATGGCGAACTGAACCGCTTGCTGGCGCGGTATCAGTAGGGCCTGCTCCCGTAGTGCCAACAGGCGCAGAACGCGCCGTCGGGCCCGCGCATCAGGTGCGGTCGCGCACGCCTTTCTGCTCGGCCAGCACGCGGCCCAGGAAGATGGGCTGGCCGCCGTTCACGTCGGTGAACGTGAAGCCGTCGGGCGACGTGGCGAAGTGGATGTCGTGCGTTTCGTCCTTGAAGTGGAAGAGCAGGTAGGCCGTCTGTCGGCTGCTGCGGGCGGCTTGGCCGCGGGCAAGGCGGGCAGCTTGGGGACGATGTTCAGCAGCTTGTCCGGGTTTGCCACTTCCAGCGGTGGCACCTTGGCGAACGCCGCCGGGGCGAGCAGGGAGAGGGCGCGCAGGGCCTTCTTCAGCTTCATGCGAGAAGCATGCATGTGAAACGGCCCGCGCAGTGGCGGGCCGTTCAAGTGCTCAAGAAGCTGATCAGCCTTCAGCGATGCGCTTGGCCAGATGCGCCAGCGCTTCCTCGACCTGGTCGACGAGCACCAGGCACAGGTCGCCCGGCTGCAGGCGCGACAGCGCGCGGTCGATGGCCGTGAACTCGCCGACGATCTCTTCGATGTGCGTCGTGCGCGTGGCGCCTTCCAGCCCCGATCGCAGCAGCGCGACGACCTCGCCGGCCTGGCGGCCGCGCTGGCAGGCGTCTTCGTAGAGGATGACGTCGTCAAACGCGGCGCCGAGGATCTCGGTCTGCACGCGGATGTCCTCGTCGCGCCGGTCGCCCGCGCCGCTGATGACGACGCTGCGCTTGTTGGCGGGCATCGCGGCGATGGCACCGACCAGCGCCTTCATCGCGTCGCCGTTGTGGCCGTAGTCGGCGATGACCGTCGCGCCGCGATAGTCCATCACGTTGAAGCGGCCGGGCGCGTTGTCGGCATCGTTGGCGAAGCTGCCCACGCCGCGGCGGATGGTGTCCCAGTCCAGCCCCACGCCCCAGGCGGCGGCGACGGCAGCCATCGCGTTTTCGACCTGGAAGCCGATGACGCCGTTGCGCGTCAGCGGAATGTCGCGCAGCGGGATGCTCTCGCGCCACACGCCTTGCGCGGCGACGAGTTGGTCGCCGTCCACGTAGACGCAGCGCTTGCCCTGCGCGCGGTGCGTGGCCATCAGCGGGTGGTGGCGGTCCACGGCGAAATAAATGACCTGGCCGGGGCACACGGCCGCCATGTTGGCCGTCAGCGGGTCGGCCGCATTCAGCACCGCGAAGCCGTTGGGCGCCACGTTCTGCACGATGACGCGCTTGACCAGCACCAGGTCTTCCGCGGTGTGCAGGAAGTTCATGCCGAGGTGGTCGCCCTCGCCGACGTTGGTGACGACGGCCACCTGGCAGCGGTCGAAGCCCAGGCCTTCGCGCAGGATGCCGCCGCGGGCGGTTTCCAGCACGGCGGCTTCCACGTCCGGGTGCATCAGCACGTTGCGCGCGCTCTTGGGGCCGGAGCAGTCGCCGCTGTCGATCTGGCGCCCGTCCACGTAGACGCCGTCGGTGTTGGTCATGCCGACCTTCAGGCCGCAGCTGGCGAACATGTGCGCGATCAGGCGCGTCACCGTGGTCTTGCCGTTGGTGCCCGTGATGGCGACGACCGGGATGCGCCCGTCCTCCGCCTTGTTGCCGCTGCCGAACAGGTGGCCCACGATGCCTTCGCCGACGTTGCGGCCCTTGCCGTAGCTGGGCGACAGGTGCATGCGCAGGCCCGGTGCGGCGTTGACTTCGACGATGCCGCCGTTGATCTCCTCCAGCGGGCGCAGCACGCTCTCGGCGACGACGTCCACGCCGCAGACATGCAGGCCCACGACCTGCGCCGCGGCAATCGCACGCGCCGCGACCTCGGGGTGCACGTCGTCCGTCACGTCGGTGGCGGTGCCGCCGGTGGACAAGTTGGCGTTGTTGCGCAGGATGACGCGCTGGCCCTTCTCTGGCACGGACTCCGGCGTCAGGCCTTGCTGCGTCAGCCGCGCGACCGCGATGTCGTCGAAGCGGATCTTGGTCAGCGACGTGGCGTGGCCGTCACCGCGGCGCGGGTCCGAGTTCACTTTGTCGACCAGTTGCTTGACGGTCAACTGGCCGTCGCCGATGACGTGCGGCGGGTCGCGGCGCGCGGCGGCGATGAGCTTGTCACCGATGACCAGCAGGCGGTAGTCGCCGCCGGGCAGGAACTTCTCCACCATGACCTGGCCGATCTCGTCGGCGGCCTTGTAGGCGATGTCGAAATGCTCGCGCGTGACGACGTTGACCGTCACGCCCTTGCCCTGGTTGCCGTCCTGCGGCTTCACGACGACCGGCAGGCCGATCTCCTGCGCGACGGCCCAGCCGTCGTCAGGCGAGTCGACCGGGCGGCCGATGGGCACCGGCACGCCGGCGGACTGCAGCAGGCGCTTGCAGAGGTCCTTGTCCTGCGCGATGGATTCGCTGACGGCGCTGGTCGCATCCACCTCGGCGGCCCAGATGCGGCGCTGCTTGGCGCCCCAGCCGAACTGCACCAGGCTGCCCTGCGTCAGGCGGCGGAACGGAATGCCGCGCGCGATGGCCGCGTTGACGATGGAGCCGGTGGAGGGGCCCAGGCGGATGTCCTCGTCGAGCTCACGCAACGCGGCCAGCACGGCGTCGGCGTCGAACTCGCCACCCTCCTTGGCGGCCTGGATGAGCTTGACCGCGTGTTCAAAGGCGAGGCGGCCCACGTCCTCCTCGCTGTACTCGATGACGATCTGGTAGGTGCCCGCCTCGGGCGTCACATGCGTCTGGCTGAAGGTGACCGGGCAGCCGGCCTGGGCCTGCAGGGCCAGCGTGGCCTGCTCCAGCACCTGGGCCAGCGAGGTGTCGGAGCGCAGTTCGCCGATGGTGGGGAAGAGCCGGCGCAGGCTGGCCTCGAAGCCGGGCAGGCGCTCCAGCGAGCGCTCGGTCTCGTTGCAATGCACGACGGCTTCGATGGCCGTGTGCCGGCTCCACATGTTCGGGCCGCGCAGCGCGCGGGTGCGGGAAACGTCCATGTTCTTGTGAGGGTCTGTTGACGCTATGGCAAGGGGGCGCGAAGGCCCGCCGCCACGGGCCAATCTAGGCGCGGCACGCTGCCCGCACTGATGTGCGGGCAAGTGTCGCAACAACGAGTGGCCCGTGGCGGCGGGCCTTCCCGGAGGGTTGTGATCAGAAAGGCCGCATGCGGCGTTGCAAAGCCTCGCCGGGCAACCAGCCCGGCTGCGATTTGCGCCTTGCCTGTGGCCTTTCTGATCACAACGCGCCCCCTTGCCATAGTGTCAACAGACCCTGCTCAGGCGAGGTGGAGTTCGGGGACGAAGGTGTCGAGGCCGGCGGCGATCAGCTCGGGCGAGATGCCCAGCGCCCAGGCGGTGGCGACGGCGGCCAGCAGCGTGGAGGCGTCGGCCTTGTCGGTGCCGAAGCGGCCCAGCAGGGCTTCGATGTTGGCGCCGGGCGTCTCGGCCGGGCCTTGCGCCAGCACGGCGGCGCCGCCGCGCAGGAACACGGCGCGGCCGCCGCGGTCGCGGTGGTGCAGCACGGCTTCCAGGCCGCCGTCCTCGGCGTAGAACACGACCTCGCCGTCGCTCAGCTCGGCCATGTCCACGAGGCGGGCGTGGGCCGCATTCAGCACGCTGGCGCCTTCGCTGAGCACCACGTCCACCTGCGTGCGCAGCACCTTGTAGAGCTGGTCGCTGTCCTGCACGTCGTAGTCGGCCAGCGCGGCAATGCCGTCCAGGTCGGTGACGACGCCGACCTGGCAGCGGTCATAGGCCAGGCCGTCGCGCAGGATGGACGCCGGGTCGTTCTCGATGACGGCCGCGTTGACGACGCGGTTCATCAGCAGGCGGTGGGCGGCATCCCAGCGCGCGCTGTTGGCCTTCTCGACGCGGCGCGTGCCCAGGAACAGGCCGTCGCGGCAGGCCAGGCCCACGTGGCGGCCGTTCAGGTGCAGCAGCCACGCGACCAGGCGCGCGATCTGGCGGCCGCCCTGCGAGCCGGCGATGCCGACGATGGGGATGCGGCCGGTCTCGTCCTCGGCGAACAGGTGGTCGATGATGGCCTGGCCCACCGGCTGCGGTGCGCCGCCGGCCGGCTTCAGGTGCATCAGCAGGCCGGGGCCGGCATTGACCTCGACGATGGCGCCGCCGGTCTCGCTCAGTGGCTTGGCGATGTCTTCGGTGACCAGGTCCACGCCGGCGATGTCCAGGCCCACGGTGCGCGCGGCCAGCGACACGGCGTGCGCGACCTCGGGGTGGACCTCGGCCGTGCAGTCGATGGCGACGTTGCCGTTGCGCTGGATCAGCACGGCCTTGCCGGCGGGCGGCACGGCTTCGGGCGCGAAGCCCTGGCGCTGCAGGTCCAGCAGCACGACGGGGTCTTCGCCCAGCAGGATCTTGTTGAGCGGGAAGTCCTCGGTCAGGCCGCGGCGCGGGTCGGTGTTGATCTGCAGGTCGATCAGCTGGGCCACGGTGTGCGTGCCGTCGCCATGCACCCAGGCGGCTTCACCACGTGCTGCCGCAACGACCTGGCCGCCGACGACCAGCACGCGGTGCTCGTTGCCGCGGATGTAGCTCTCCACCAGCACCGACGAGCCTTCCTCGTCGGCCAGCTTGAAGGCGGCGGCGCAGTCGGTCTCGTTGGCGATGTCCAGCGTGACGCCGCGACCGTGGTTGCCGTCGCTGGGCTTGATGACGACGGGCAGGCCGATGTCCTGCGCGGCTTCCCAGGCTTCCGCGGCGCTCTTCACCTCCTGGCCGTCCGGCACCGGCACGCCCACGGCCTTCAGCAGCGTCTTGGTCAGGTCCTTGTCGCCGGCAATGCCTTCGGCGATGGCGCTGGTCATGTCGGTCTCGGCCGTCCAGATGCGGCGCTGGCGCTGGCCGTGGCCCAGTTGCACCAGGTTGCCGTCGTTCAGGCGGATGTGCGGGATGCGGCGGTCGGTCGCGGCGGCGACGATGGCGGCCGTGGACGGGCCAAGGTAGCAGTCGTCCAGCTTGTCACGCACACGGGCGACAGCGGCGGGCACGTCGAATGCCGCGTCGTTGATCATGGCCATGATCAACGCATGACCCTCAGCCAGAGCCGCCCGGGCGACCTGTTCGTCACGCGCCCGGAACACCATGCGGTAGACGCCGCGCTGGCTGGTGCTGCGCGTCTGGCCGAAACCCGTGGGCATGCCGGCCAGGTTCAGCAGCTCGATGACGATGTGCTCCAGCACATGCCCCATCCAGGTGCCGTCGCGCAGGCGCTCGATGAAGCCGCCGCGCTCGCCCACGCCGCAGTGGTGCTCGATCAGCGCGGGCAGGGCGGTCGTCAGGCGGTCGTTGAAGCCCGGCAGCAGGTTGGAGGGGAAGTCCTCCAGCTCTCCCAGGTCCAGCCAGACCTCCAGCACCGGCCGGTAGGTCCACATGTTGGGGCCGCGCAGGTAGTTGATGCGCAGCAGACGGATGTCGTTCTTCTTGCTCATGGGATAGGGAATTGGCGCTGGGACAGCGCGGGACATTGTGCGCCCAGTCATAGCGGAGAATGCCCCGCAGCCTGTCGACTCAACAACTAAATGCAAGACCTTCCTCCCGTCGAAGCGCCCCATCCACACAACGCCGCCCTGCAGGGCCGGCTCATGGCTGGCGAGAACGTGGTGGCTGCGCTGGAGGTTGACCTGGACGAGCAGGGCCGCTTCGCCCGCGGCCTGATCGCGCTGACGAATTCACGGGTGCTGGCGCTCGAACCGGGCAGCGGCAGCTGGAGCGAGTTCCCGCTGGCGCTGGGCCAGAGCCTGCGCCTCAGCGACCACGGCGGCTTGGCCTTCATGGAGCTGTTCGACGCGCAGCGGCGCCTCGCGCGCTGGCGTTTCACGCTGGCTTGCAACCCGCAGGCCGTGCGCTTCGTGGACGCCTTCGACCGCGAGGTGCAGCGCCTGTCGGGCCATGTGGTGCGCGACGAGGACGAGGAGGGCGAGGAGTCCGACTTCGATTTCGGCGAGGCCAGCGCACCACCCAGCACCTGGGTGCTGCTGCGGCTGTGGCGCTTTGCGCGGCCCTACCAGGGCCAGCTCTTGCTGGGCTTTGCGCTGATGCTGGGTGCCACCGGCGCCACGCTGGTGTCGCCCTACCTGACGATGCCGCTGATGGACCGGGTGCTGATCCCGTTCCAGAACGGCCAGGCCATTGATACCAGCCTCGTCACGCTGCTGCTCAGCGGCCTGCTGGGCGCGGCGCTGGTGTCCTGGGTGCTGGGCTGGGCCAAGACGTATTTGTTGGCTTTGGTGTCGGAACGTATCGCCGCCGACCTGCGCACGGCCACCTTCGAACACCTGCTGGGCCTGTCGCTGGAGTACTTCGGCAACAAGCGCACCGGCGACCTGATGGCGCGCATCGGCTCCGAGACCGACCGCATCAGCGTGTTCCTGAGCCTGCACGCGCTGGACTTCATCACCGACGTGCTGATGCTGGGCATGACGGCCATCATCCTGTTCAGCATCCACCCCGGCCTGGCGCTGGCGACCCTCGTGCCGCTGCCCTTCATCGCGTGGCTGATCCACCTCGTGCGCGACCGGCTGCGCACCGGCTTCGAGAAGATCGACCGCGTGTGGGGCGAGGTCACCAACATCCTGGCCGACACCATCCCCGGCATCCGCGTCGTCAAGGCCTTTGCCCAGGAGCGGCGCGAGGCCAAGCGCTTCAAGGAGGCCAATGCCAACAACCTGCACGTCAACGACCGGCTGAACAAGACCTGGAGCCTGTTCACGCCCAGCGTCGCGCTGCTGACCGAGATGGGCCTGCTGGTGGTGTGGGGCGTCGGCATCTGGCTGATCGCGCACCAGAGCATCACCGTGGGCGTGCTGACGGCCTTCCTGGCCTACATCGGCCGCTTCTACGCGCGGCTGGATTCCATGAGCCGCATCGTGTCCGTCACGCAGAAGGCCGCAGCCGGCGCCAAGCGCATCTTCGACATCCTCGACCACGTCTCCAACGTGCCCGACCCAGTCAACCCGCAGCCGTTCGAGAACGTGACGGGCGCCATCTCAATGCAGGGCGTCAACTTCCGCTACGGATCGCGCTCGGTCATCCGCAGCCTGAACCTGGACATCCGCCCGGGCGAGATGGTGGGCCTGGTGGGGCACAGCGGGTCCGGCAAGAGCACGCTGGTGAACCTGATCTGCAGGTTCTACGACGTGACCGAGGGTTCCATCCGCGTCGACGGCGTGGACCTGCGCCGCATCAAGGTGAGCGACTACCGCCGCCACATCGGCCTGGTGCTGCAGGAGCCCTTCCTGTTCTTCGGCACCATCGCCGAGAACATCGCCTACGGCAAGCCCGACGCCACGCGCGACGAGATCGTTGCCGCCGCGCGCGCGGCCCATGCGCACGAGTTCATCCTGCGCCTGCCGCATGGCTACGACAGCCTCGTCGGCGAGCGCGGCCAGGGCTTGTCGGGCGGCGAGCGTCAGCGCATCTCCATCGCGCGTGCGCTGCTGATCGACCCGGCCATCCTGATCCTGGACGAAGCCACGTCGGCCGTCGACACCGAGACCGAGAAGGAAATCCAGCGCGCGCTGGACAACCTCGTGAAGGGCCGCACCACCATCGCCATCGCCCACCGGCTGAGCACGCTGCGCAAGGCCGACCGGCTGGTAGTCATGGATCGCGGCGAGATCGTCGAACTGGGCCCGCACGATAAGCTGATCGACCAGCAAGGCCACTACTGGCGGCTGTGGGAGGCGCAGGCCCGGCGTGTCGATGCCGAGGCCGGCGACGACGGCGGCCTGATGGTCGTCGCGCCCAACCCCAATGCCCACACGGTGAACGCATGAGCGAACTGCCCTTCCGCGACCTGCAGCTGGACGCTCACGGCAAGCTGCAGCTGACCGACCTGAACGGCACCGTGCATGCCGGCGTGACGCCTGTGCGCGCCCATCCGATCTCGGCGCCCGACGAAGGCCTGAGCCTGGTGGGCAGCCATGGCCACGAGCTGGCCTGGGTGGAGCGCCTGTCCGCACTGCCGGATGGCCCGCGCGAACTGCTGGAGGCCGAACTGGCCGCGCGCGAGTTCCACCCGACGCTGCTGCGGCTGATCTCGGTCAACACCTTCGGCACGCCCAGTACCTGGCGCATCGAGACGGACCGCGGCGAGGTGGACTTCGTGCTGAAGAGCGAGGAAGACATCCGCCGGCTCGACGAGGGCCGGTTGCTGATCACGTCCACGCATGGGCTGCAGCTGAACGTGCCGGACCGCTGGGCGCTGGACAAGGCGTCCAAGAAGCTGCTGGAACGCTTCCTCTAGAAACGACAAAGGCCGCACGGTGGCGGCCTTTTCAAGGGGGCGTTCGGCCTCAGCCGGCTTCGCCCATTTGCGACTGCAGGTAGTTCTGCGCGCCGACGGTATCGACCAGACCCAGCTGGGTTTCCAGATGGTCGATGTGCTCCTCGGTGTCGTCGAGGATCTGCACGAACAGCTCGCGGGACACGAAGTCGCGCACGCTTTCGCAGTAGGCCACGGCTTCCTTCAGGTGCACGTGCGAGGCTTTCTCGATGATGAGGTCGCACTTCATCGTCTCGACGGCGTCCTCGCCGATGTAGAGCTTGCCCAGGTCCTGCAGGTTGGGCAGGCCGTCCAGCGTCAGCACGCGCTCGATGAGCTTGTCGGCGTGCTTCATTTCCTCAATGGACTCCTCGTATTCGTGCTTGGCCATCTTCATCAGGCCCCAGTTCTTCAGCATGCGGGCATGCAGGAAATACTGGTTGATGGCGGTCAGTTCGAGCTTGAGCTGTGCGTTCAGGTGAGCAATGACTTGCGGGTCGCCTTTCATGGAGGCCTCCTTGTTGTGTTCGTGAAGAGTTGCCGCAGTATCCCCAGTGAAAGCCCTTGATCAAAACCGGTTTTTCTGCAAATGAGACCGATTCGCATTAGACTGCGCATCACCATGATCGTCTGTGTCTGCCACCGCGTCTCCGACCGCGACATCGCCATTGCGGCGTCGTCGGGCTGCCCGAGCTTTGAGGCCTTGCAGGATGACCTGCGCGTCGCCACGGCCTGTGGTGCCTGCCACGACTGCGCCTGCGAGGTGTTCGAGGAGAGCCGCGTCGCCGCTGGCCCCCGTGGCAAGACGATTGCCATCCATGCGCTGATTGCCGCCTGAGCGTCCCAGCTAGAATCACGCCCAGGCGCCAGGCAATGGCGCCATTTTTTTGTTGTCCGAGCCCCGAGGTCGTTGTGTTTCCCGCAGCTGCTGAGCGGTGGGACTTCCAGAACGAAACCTGAGGAAAAGACTTCATGAGCACCCAGCAGACCGGCATCGTCAAGTGGTTTGACGACGGCAAGGGCTACGGCTTCATCACCCCCGCCGACGGCAGCAAGGATCTGTTCGCCCACCACAGCGAGATCAAGAACAACGGCGGCTTCCGCACGCTCGCCGAAGGCGCCCAGGTGGAATTCGAAGTGAAGCAGGGCCCCAAGGGCCTGCAAGCCGCGAACATCCGCGCGGTCTAATTCACGCCGGCTCTGCCGCTGAGCCCGCTCATCGAGCGGGCTTTGTGCTTTTCTGAGCCGGTCCAACGACAATTGATGGCTATGTCTGCCCTGCCCGTCACTGTTCCGAAGGCGCTGACCGCTTATCGCCCGTTCTGGGCGAAGCGTTTCGGCCCCGCGCCCTTCCTGCCCATGAGCCGGCAGGAGATGGAGCAGCTCGGCTGGGATTCCTGCGACATCATCATCGTCACGGGCGATGCCTACGTCGACCACGCCAGTTTCGGCATGGCCGTCATCGGCCGCACGCTGGAGGCCCAGGGCTTCCGCGTGGGCATCATTGCGCAGCCGGACTGGAACAGCGTCGACGCGTTCAAGGTTCTGGGCAAGCCCAACCTGTTCTTCGGCGTCGCGGCCGGCAACATGGATTCCATGATCAACCGCTACACGGCTGATCGAAAAATCCGCAGCGACGACGCCTACACGCCGGGCGGCGAGGGCGGCAAGCGCCCCGACCGCGCGACGCTGGTCTACACGCAGCGCTGCCAGGAGGCGTTCAAGGACGTTCCCATCGTCATCGGCGGCATCGAGGCCTCGCTGCGCCGCATCGCGCATTACGACTACTGGCAGGACAAGGTGCGCCGCTCGGTGCTGGTGGACAGCAAGGCCGACCTGCTGGTCTACGGCAATGCCGAGCGCGCCATCGTCGAGATCGCCCACCGACTGGCGCGCCGCGAACCCATCGAGGCGCTGACCGACGTGCGCGGCACGGCCTTCATGCGCCGCGACGGCGACCCGTCGGCCGACGGCTGGTTCGAGCTTGACTCGACCGAGGTGGACCGCCCCGGCCGCATCGACGAGCTGATAAGCCCGTACCAGGAAATCCCGCAGGACAACAGCTGCGCGACCAAGGACGAGCCCGACGCACCCAAGCCGATCAAGATCCACAAGACCGGCCGCATCGCGATGCCGCCGCGCGAGCGCACCGTCGTGCGTCTGCCGGCCTACGAGACGGTCAAGAGCGATCCGGTGCTCTACGCACACGCCAACCGCGTGCTGCACCTGGAGACCAACCCCGGCAACGCCCGCGCGCTGGTGCAGCGCCACGGCGAGCG
Source organism: Roseateles asaccharophilus (assembly GCF_031458115.1). Taxonomy (GTDB): domain Bacteria; phylum Pseudomonadota; class Gammaproteobacteria; order Burkholderiales; family Burkholderiaceae_C; genus Pelomonas; species Pelomonas asaccharophilus_A. The sequence continues at coordinate 92,661 of NZ_JAVDXV010000003.1, forward strand.
CGACCTCTGGATCAACCCGCCGCCCATCCCGCTGACGACGCCGGAGATGGACCACGTGTTCGACCTGCCGTACGCCCGCGCACCGCACCCCAGCTACGCCGACGAGAACGGCAGCCACGACCACGCGACCAAGATTCCCGCGTGGGAGATGATCCGCTTCAGCGTGAACATCATGCGCGGCTGCTTCGGCGGCTGCACCTTCTGCTCCATCACCGAGCATGAGGGCCGCATCATCCAGAGCCGCAGCGAAGACTCCGTGATCCGCGAGATCGAGGAGATGCGTGACAAGGTCAAGGGCTTCACCGGCATCGTGTCGGACCTGGGCGGCCCCACGGCCAACATGTACCGCATCGGCTGCAAGAGCCCCGAGATCGAGGCCGCCTGCCGCAAGCCCAGCTGCGTGTACCCGGGCATCTGCCCGAACCTGAACACCAGCCACGACCCGCTGATCAAGATGTACCGCCGCGCGCGCGCGCTGCCGGGCGTCAAGAAGATCCTCATCGGTTCCGGCCTGCGCTACGACCTGGCCGTGCAGTCGCCCGAATACGTGAAGGAACTGGTCACGCACCACGTCGGCGGCTATCTGAAGATCGCGCCCGAGCACACCGAGACCGGGCCGCTGTCCAAGATGATGAAGCCGGGCATCGGCACGTATGATCGCTTCAAGCAGATGTTCGAGGCGGCGAGTGCCGCGGCCGGCAAGAAGCAGTACCTGATCCCGTACTTCATCGCCGCCCATCCCGGCACCAGCGACGAGGACATGATGAACCTCGCCGTCTGGCTGAAGAAGAACGGCTTCCGTGCCGACCAGGTGCAGACCTTCTACCCCAGCCCCATGGCCACGGCCACGGCGATGTACCACTCGGGCCGCAACCCGCTGAAGGGCATCAGCCGCGACGAGAGCCGTGGCGAGAAGGTCGACATCGTGCGCGGCGAGCGCCGCCGCCGGCTGCATAAGGCCTTCCTGCGCTATCACGACGCCAACAACTGGCCGCTGCTGCGCGAGGCGCTGAAGGCCATGGGCCGCGCCGACCTCATCGGCAACGGCAAGCATCATCTGATCCCCACCTACCAACCGGTCACGGACGGCAGCTACGAGAGCGCTCGGCGCAAGAACTCCACCGGCGCCAAGCCGGCGGCCGCGCCGATGAAAGCGGCCACGCCGCGCAAGGGTCAGGTGCTGACTCAGCACACCGGTCTGCCGCCGCGCGTGACCGGCGCGGGCCGTCCCAATGGCTCGCGTCCGGGCAAACCCGGTAAGCGTTGAGGCGTACTGCGGGACATTTGCCCGTGCTTTTCGTGGCTATGGCTGCGCGGATGCCGTACGCTTGCGGCTCTTGAACGGCGGGGCTGTAGCCGCCGCCCGCGCCCGAAGCCCTCGCCCTCATGCAAGACACAACGCCCGCCGTTGACGACGACCTGCTCGAACTGCTCGACGAGCCCGAGCACGCCGAGCTGGAACATCGCCCCTACGACCGGCCCTGGCGCATCCTCATCGTCGACGACGACGGCGACGTCCACAAGGCCACCGAACTGGCCATGCAAGGCCTGACCATCGAAGGTCAGCCGCTGATCTTCCTGCACGCGTCGTCTGCCGCCCAGGCCCGCCAGCTGCTCGCCAGCGAGGATGACCTCGCCGTGGTGCTGCTCGACGTGGTCATGGAGAGCGAGGACGCCGGCCTGCAGCTGGTGCGCCACATCCGCGACGAGCTGGGCCTGTACGCGCTGCGCATCGTGCTGCGCACCGGCCAGCCGGGCTATGCGCCCGAGATCGAGACGGTGCAGGCCTATGACATCAACGACTACAAGACCAAGTCCGAGCTGACCCGCACGCGGCTGTACACGGTGCTGACCGCGGCCGTGCGCTCCTATCGGCAGATCTGCGCGCTGGAGGCCAACCGCCTCGGGCTGGAGATGATCGTCGAGAGCAGCACGTCGCTGTCGCGCATGCGCGGCCTCAGCCGCTTTGCCGAGGGCGTCGTCACGCAGCTGTGCGCACTGCTGGGCATCCTGCCCGAGGGGCTGGTCTGCGCGCAGGTGCATGGCCAGACGGGCGACGAGGTGCGCATCGTCGCCGCGGCAGGGCAGTACAGCGGCCTCATCGACCGCCCGCTGTCACAGGTCAAGATCCCCGCCGTGCGCGAGCGCCTGGAGCGCTGCCTGCGCGAGCAGAAGAACCTCTACGACGACGGCACCTGCCTGTACTTCGGCATGGGCCAGGGCCGCGCGATGGCCGCGCTGGTCGATGTGGGCCGCCACCTGGACGACCTGGACCAGCAGCTGCTGCGCGCCTTCTGTTCCAACATCGCGGTCGGGTTCGAGAACGTGCTGCTGTACAGCCAGCTGCTGGACCAGGCCTACAACGACCCGCTGCTGCGACTGCCCAACCGCAACCGCTTCGTCGAGCTGCTGGACAAGAACCTGAAGGATCCGTCCGGCGTCACGCTGGCGCTGATCGACATCGACGACTTCTCCGACATCAACGACGCCTTCGGCCAGCACTTCGGCGACCAGGTGTTGCAGGCCGTGGTGCATCGCATGAGCGAGATGCTGGGCCTGAACACCGCCATGGCCCGCGTCGGCGCCGACACCTTCGGCGTGCTTGGCGAGCATGCCAAGGTCTGCCCGGAAACCGTGCAAGGCGTGTTTGCCGAACCCTTCGTCGTGTCCGGCGAGCGCCTGCAGCTGTCGGCCACCACGGGGCTGGTGCGGCTGGGCGAGTCCACCGCCGTGGGCTCCGAGCTGCTGCTCGATGCGCAGATCGCGTTGAAGCGTGCCAAGCAGCACCAGCGCGGCTCGTCTCAATACTTCTCCGCCGCCATGGGTAGCGACGCGCGCGAGCGCTTCAAGCTGCTGAAGGGGCTGCGCACCGGCTTCGAGGAAAGCCAGCTGTTCGTCGTCTACCAGCCGCAGGTGGACCTGGGCAGCCGCCGCGTCATCGGTGCCGAGGCGCTGCTGCGCTGGCGCACCGCCGACAACCGATTCATCCCGCCCGACCAGTTCATCCCGCTGGCCGAGCAGAGCGGACTCATCATCCCCATCGGCGAGTTCGTCATGCGAACCGCCTGCGGCCAGCTGAAGAAGATGCAGGCGCTGGGCCATGCCGACTTCCGCATGGCGGTCAACATCTCGATGGCGCAGTTCCGCCACCCCGGCTTCCTGGACATGCTGGCGCGCGCGCTGCAAGACAGCGATGTGGCCGGGCACAGCATCGAGCTGGAGATCACCGAGTCCATGGCCATGGAGGATGCCGAGCTGGTGCGCCGCGTGCTGGCCGACATCAAGCACCTGGGCTTCAGCGTGGCCATCGACGATTTCGGCACCGGCTTCTCCAGCTTGAGCCAACTGCGCCAGCTGCAGGTGGACCGGCTCAAGATCGACCGCGCCTTCGTGCAGGAGGCGCAAACCTCCACCGCCGGCTCCACCATCGCGCAGATGGTCGTCAACCTGGGCCGTGGCCTGGGCCTGACCGTCATCGCCGAGGGCATAGAGACCGAGGAGCAGCGTCAGTACCTCGTCGGGCTGGGCTGCCACGAGGGCCAGGGTTGGCTTTTCGCCAAGCCCATGCCGGCCGAGCAACTCGAATCTTTCATGGCAGGCTGAGCCGGGGCCTGCCCGCCCCCCAGTACGTAGCTGAACTGCCGATTGCGCTGCCGCCCGGCGCTCCTAAACTCCGCCGTCCTTTGACGACAAGCCAGGAGCGCTCATGAGTCTCGCGAAGATCCTCGTCGCCCAGGGTGGCGGCCCCACCGCCGTCATCAACCAGAGCCTGGTGGGCGTGGTGCTCGAAGCGCGGCGCCAGGCCGGCGTGGCGGCGGTCTACGGCGCGCGCCACGGCGTGCGCGGCATCGTCAACGAGGACTTCGTCGACCTCGCGCAAGAAACCAGCCACAACCTCGAGCTGGTGGCCATGACGCCCGCGTCGGCTCTGGGCTCCACGCGCGACAAGCCCGATGCGGCCTACTGCCGCGAGATCTTCACCGTGCTGCAGGCGCACGGCATCACGCACTTCTTCTACATCGGTGGCAACGACTCGTCGGACACCGTGCGCATCGTGTCGGAAGAGGCCAAGGCGGCGAACTACCCGCTGCGCTGCATCCACATTCCCAAGACCATAGACAACGACCTGGTCGGTAACGACCACACGCCCGGCTATGCCTCCGCAGCGCGCTTCGTCGCCCAGGCGTTCGCCGGCGCCAACCTCGACAACGCGGCGCTGCCGGGCGTCTACGTGGGCGTCGTCATGGGCCGCCACGCCGGCTTCCTGACCGCCGCCGCGGCGCTCGGCAAGAAGTTCGATGACGACGGCCCGCACCTGATCTACGTGCCCGAGCGCGACTTCGACACCGACCAGTTCCTGCGCGACGTGAAGGCCACGCACGAGCGCTTCGGCCGCTGCGTCATCGCCGTCAGCGAGGGCATCCACGATGCGAGCGGCGCGCCGATGCTGTCCAAGCTGGCCGGCGACCTGGAGCGCGACGCGCACGGCAACGTGCAGCTCAGCGGCACCGGCGCGCTGGCCGACCTGCTGTGCGAGGAGATCAAGGGCAAGCTGGGCATCAAGCGCGTGCGTGGTGACACCTTCGGCTACCTGCAGCGCAGCTTCCTCGGGTGCGTGTCCGACGTGGACCAGCGCGAGGCCAGAGAGGTCGGCGAGAAGGCCGTGCAGTGCGCCTTCCACGGCGACCGCGACGGCTCGGTGGCCATCCAGCGCGTGGGCTACTACTCGGTGGACTACAAGCTGCTGCCGCTGAGCGCCGTGGCCGGCAAGACGCGCACGATGGAAGACGTGTTCATCAACGCCAGCGGCACCGACGTGACCGACGCCTTCCGCCTCTACCTGCGCCCGCTGCTGGGCTCGGGCATGCCGGACGCGTACCGGCTGCGGCCCAACCCGGTGGCCAAGGTGCTGAACCGGGGCTGAGTGCTCAAACCGCGGCGGGCGCGGGCAGCTGCTTCAGCGCCCAGGCGTCCGCCTTGTCCTGCAGCCAGGCCGTGCCCAGGTTGCCGAACACCCAGATCAGGAAGACCGTGCTGGCGCGCGCCGGGCCATCGTTCAGCGCGATGTAGGCCGCCGCGCAGGCCATCGGCAGCAGCGCCACCGAGTAGGTCCAGCGCTGCGCCAGCGCCAGCGCGTTCAGCATGGGGCGCAGCGGCCACAGCGCGAAGCCGGTCGCGCGCACGCGCTCCTCGTGGACCGCGGCGGCCAGCAGCATCCAGGCCAGCGCCAGCAGCAGGCAGGTGGGCTCCGGCAGCCAGCGGCCCAGCGCCGCGATGAACAAAAAACCCACCAGCGGCGACAGGCCGGCCACCACCCAGCCGTGCAGCGGCAGCAGCGGCCAGGCCGCGACCAGCCCCGCGAGGCCGAACAGCCCGCAGGCCCACGGCAGCAGCCAGTCGGGTATCACCGACAGCACGCCGCTCCCGGCCGCAGGCTCCTGCTCGGACAGCCAGGCCAGCCAGGCGGCAAACAGCAGCCAGACCAGCCCCAGCACCGGCTGCATGCTGTGGCGGCGCCAGCGCTCCAGCGGCAGCGCCAGCCGCTTCTGGCCATGGGTCAACGTCGGGCCCACGCCGATCAGCGTGGCGGCGAACAGGCCCACCAGCATGACGGCGCCGGTACTCAGCAGCCAGCCCAGCGCATGCGCGCCGGCAATGATCGCGTCGCCGAACACCAGCAGCCCGCCGCCGAAGCACAGCGCGCCGGCCAGCCCCACGCGCCACCACAGGCCGCGCTTCACGCCCGCATCCAGCCAGCGCTGCGCATGCAGGTCCAGGCCCAGCTTGCGCAGCCACTGCGCACCCAGCAGGCTCTGGTTGCGCGCCAGCGTGGGCTGCAGCAGCAACAGCAGCAACTGCAGCCGCCACCAGGCGCCGCCGGCTTGCTGAAGCGCGTCCAGCCCCACCAGCGGTGCGCCCAGCTCATGCACGGGCGCGGGGATGGGGGCGGGCCTCAGCCGCTCGTCGAACGCATCGTGCAGCGCATGGGCCAACTCCACGCCCAACTGCCGCTCGGTGCGGAAATCGTTCAGCCAGCCGAACTGCGCGTCCAGTGCCTTCAGGAATTCATCGGGCAAGGTGGGCAGGCTCAGCGCCCATTGAGCGAACGCGGCCGAGAACTCGGCCTGCCGGCTCAGCGGCTGCTGGTCCAGCTCGCGGCGGGTGTCGGCCCAGGCATGCAGCAGCGCGGCCTCGCCCGTGCGGCGCCAGTGCAGCTCCAGCTCGTGGATGAGGTGCTGCGGCTGGAGAACGTACTCCGGCACGGGCTCGGCCTCCTCGGCGGGCGGCGCCTGCTGTTCAACCGGCGGTGCGGGCTCGGCAGCTGCGATGACGGCCGGCTGCTCCTCGGGGTTCTCGCGCTGCCACTTCGCCCATTGCTGCGCGCGCTCGTAGGCCGCGCGCAGCGCCTGGTAGGCCTCGGCATCGTCGTCCGGCCGCGTGACCTTGAGCTTGGCCGCGTAGGCCTTCTTGATGGCGGCGAGGTCGGTCGTCGCGTCAATGCCCAGCCGGGCCCAGTCTTCTTCCCACATGTTTAGGGTCTGCTCACGCTATGGCAATGGGTCGCGAAGGCCCGCCGCCAGGGGCCAATCAAGGCGCGGCGCGCCGCCCGCACGTGTGTGCGGGCAAGCGATGCAACGCTGAGTGGGCCCTGGCGGCGGGCCTTCCCGCAGGGTTGTTATCAAAAGGGCCGCGCGCTGCGTTGCAAATCCTCGCCGGGTGTTGAACCCGGCTGCGGTTTGCGCCTTGCTCGCGGCCCTTTTGGTAACAACGCGGCCCATTGCCATAGCGTGAACAGACCCTAGAACCTGAACGACGTGTCGATGCTGTCCAGCGCTTCCTTGAACTGCTGGCGTGCGGTGCGGATGACGCGCGGGTCCTGCGTCTGCAGCGCCAGTTCGAACTGGCCCAGCCAGTCCTGCAGCATCTGGCGGTCGTTGCCCAGCCGATCCTCGAACAGCCGCTTGGCGCGCTCGATCTGGTAGCGGTTGTCCTGCTCGTCGCGCGGGTGGCGCTTCAGCGACTGCAGGCGTTCGCGCGTGGCGGCGATCTCGGCCGCGCTGAGGCGAGCGCCTTGGCTCTCGATGATGAGCTCATGGCGCTGGCCGCCGGGCGTCTCGCGCGCCTCCACCTCCAGCAGCCCGTTGGCGTCGTAGGTGAAGCGCACCTCCACGCCGGCCTGGCCTGCCGGTGCGGGCGTGACCTCGATCTCCAGCTTGCCCAGGTGCAGGTTCTCCGAGCCCACGGGCGACTCGCCCTGGCGCACGTCGACAAGGATCTGCCGCTGCCCGTCGGCCAGCGTGTGATAACTCTCCACGCGCGACACCGGCACCGGCGTGTTGCGCTCGATGATGGGCGAGAAGCGATCGTTGACCATGCGGCCGGCGATGTGCGTGGCCGCGACGATGCCCAGCGAATAAGGCATCACGTCGGTCAGCACCACGTCGTCCAGCGCCGCGTCGCGCGCCTTCAGGCCGGCCTGCACGGCCGCGCCCATCGCGATCGCGAGGTCGGGGTCCAGGTTGCGCAGCGGCAGGCGCTGGAACAGCCGTGCGACCAGCTGGCGCACCATGGGCATGCGCGTGGCGCCGCCCACCAGCACCACCTCGGCCAGGCCGGCCGGGTTCAGCTGCGCGTCGGCCAGCGCGCGCTCGATGGGGCGGCGCAGGCGCTGCAGCAGCTCCTGCGCGCCGGCCTCGAAGTCGGCACGCGTGATCGTGGCGGTCAGCGTGCGGTCACGCCAGACGCTGCGCAGCTCCGCGCTGTCGCGTTCGCCGAGGTCGCGCTTGGCCTGTTCGGCCATGCGCCACCAGGTCTCGCCCTCGAACCAGGCGGTGCGCTCCTCGGCGCTCAGGCCCTCGGCGGTCTTGGCGAACAGCTGCGCGATCGCGCGGCTGAAGTCCTCGCCGCCCAGCCGCGTGTCGCCGGCGCTGGCGCGCACCTCGACGACACCATCGAAATACTCCAGCACCGACACGTCGAAGGTGCCGCCGCCCAGGTCGAAGACGAGAAAGCTGCTGTGCTCGGGCCGCTCCTGCAGGCCATAGGCCAGGCCGGCCGCGGTGGGCTCGTTCAGCAGCCGCTCGACCTTCAGCCCGGCGATCTCGCCCGCCGTGCGGGTGGCGCGGCGCTGCGCCTCGTTGAAGTAGGCCGGCACCGTGATGACGGCCTCGGTGACCGGCTCGCCCAGAAAGGCCTCGGCATCACTTTTGAGCGTCTGCAGCACCAGTGCCGACAGCTCCTCGGCGCGCAGCTCCTTCACATGCGGGCCGGTGCGCAGCGTGATCTTGCGGTCGCTGCCCATCCAGCGCTTGAAGGCCAGCGCGGTGGACTGCGCATGCAGCCCGGCGCGCTCGCGCGCGGCCAGGCCCACCAGCGTGTGGCCTTGCTCGTCGAGCGCGACGGCCGACGGCGTCAGGTAGTCCCCGTGGGCATTGGGGATGAGGACGGCCGCGCCGTCGCGAAACACCGCCGCCGCGCTGTGCGTGGTGCCCAGGTCGATGCCCAGGATCATTGGTGAGCCTCCCGTTGAAACGGGCGCTAGCGTAGCCGCTAACGGGCGGCGGTCAGGACTTGGGTTTGATCAACCGGGGATGCCACTCGGGCACCGCCATCAGCGCTGCCGAACCCATGTGGCGGTGGATGTCGGCCACCATCTCGCCGTTGATGATGACGGGGTCGGTCTCCACGGCCTTGCGGGCGGTCTCCACGTCTTTCGTCGCGAAGACGAACAGCCCGCGCAGGCCGTTCTGGCCGTCCAGCGGGCCGGCGTAGACCAGCAGCCCTTCCTTGGACAGCCGCTCCATGTTGGCGAAATGGCCCTTGAACATCGCGTCGCGCTCGGGGCCGGGCGGCATGGGCTTGGGGCCCGTCTTCAGCAGCACGAAGACATAGGAGCGCAGGCCGCCGTCGTTGGCGCCCCAGGCCTGGGCCTTGGCGGCATCGTAGGCGGCCGGCGCCTCCTGGGCATGGACGGTCAGCGTGCCCAGCAGGGCGAGCAGGCAGGCGGCAAGGCGTTGCATGGCGTGTGGCGGTAGTCGCAATGCACCCATTGAATCGCAGCGAGCGCCGCCGGCGCCCGCGTTGAAACCCGGGTGCCCAAAGTCACTTGTCAGGCCATCGATGTTGCAACTACATTTGTAGTACGACAACTGTAGAAGATCTTGCCATGGATGAGGACGCCGGCGGCGGGGATGTGCAACTGAGCGAGCTGCAGCTCAGCCTGATGCGCGTGCTGTGGGCACGCGGCGAGGCCAGCACGGCCGAGGTGGCCGAGGCCTTGCGCGGCGAGCGCGACCTGGCCCACACCACCATCGCCACGCTGCTGACACGCCTGGAGAAGCGCGGCCTGCTGGCCAGCCGGCGCGAGGGGCGGGCGCTGCTGTACACGCCGCTCGTCAGCGAGAGCGAGGTGCAGCGCTCCATGGTGGGCAGCCTGCTGGACAGCCTGTTCGCCGGCCGTGCCAGCGCGCTGGTGTCGCATCTGCTGGATGCGCGCGGCGTGGACGCCAAGGAGCTAGCCGAACTGCAGGCGCTGCTGAAGCAACGCAAGGGAGATGCGCGATGACCGATGTGCTGCTGACCTGGCTGTGCAGCTACCTGCTGCACAGCAGCCTGTTGATCGGCGCGCTGTGGGTGGCCGAGCGCGCCGGCTGGCTGGCGCGCGTGACCACGTCCACGCAGGAGACGCTGTGGCGGCTGGCGCTGCTGGGCGGGCTGCTCAGCGCCAGCCTGCCGCTGCTGACGGCGGCGCCCGCACCGGGGCCTGTCGTGCGACCCGCGCAGGTCGCCGTGCAAGACCCGGCCCCCGTGATCACCGATGCGCTGCCTTCCAACGCGCCGGTGGCCCAACTGCCCGGCGCTCAACTGGGCGCGCTGCCCCTCACGACGCGCTTCGAGCCCCAGACGCATGACCTGGCCGTCGGCTTCGTGGCGGTCTGGCTGCTGGGTGCGGTGCTGATGGCGGCCGCACTGGCCGCGCAGTGGGCTTGGCTGCGCCGCACCGTGTGCCGCCTGGCCGTGGTGGCCGACCCGCGCTGGCAGGCGCTGGTCGCCGGGCTCTCGGCCGACATGCGCGTGCCGCTGCCGGTGCTGCGCCATGCGCGCGCCGGCTGGGCCAGCCCGCTGCTGGCGCCCGGCCGCCAGCTGTGCCTGCCCGCCTGGTGCCTGGACCTGCCCGACGACGAAGCCCGCGCCGTGCTGGGCCATGAGCTGGCCCACCTGCGCCGGCGCGACCCGGCCTGGCGGCTGCTTGCGGCCGTCATGCAGGCGCTGCTGTGGCCGCAGGCGCTGAACCGCATCGCGCTGCAGCGGCTGGACCTGCTGGCCGAGCTGGCCTGCGACGCGGAAGCCGCCGCACCGGCTGGGCAGCGCCTGGCGCTGGCGCAGAGCCTGTTGCGTTGTGCCGAGGCGCTGAAGGCGCCGGGCGGCCGTCATGGCCCGGCGCTGGCCTGCGGCGCGGCGGGTGTGGGGTCGCCGCTGTTCGCCCGCGTGCGCAGGCTGCTGAAGCCCGAGGGCGAGGCCGCGCCGCGCGAACGCCGCGCGCTGCGTTGGGGTCTGGTGGCCGCGATGCTGGGCGGCCTGGTGGCGCTGCCGGCGGTCGTCGTCAGCCACACCGACGGCCGCGAGATGCTGGGCCGCTTCGGGCTGGAAAGCCTGGCCGATCCCGGCTTCCTGCGGCCCGGCACGCGCCTGGTGAGCCGCTATCCCGGCGGCAGCTTCTCGGTGACGCTGGACGGCAAGGTGGCGTTCAACGACGCCGAGGACGACGTGCAGTCGCTGACCGGCACGCTCACCGTGCGCCACCGCGAAGGCGGGCTGACGCGCGAGATGACGCTCAAGTCCATGGGCGAAGGCCGCATCCAGCGCGAGTACCGCGTGGGCCGCGATGTGCTGCAAATGGATGACGCCGCGCGCGTCTGGTGGACCCAGGCCGTGCAGCGCATGGCCGAGCACCTGACCGACCCCAAGGTGCGCGCGCAGCGTCAGTTCGAGCGCGGCGGCATCGATGCCGTGCTGGCCGACGTCGAGCGCGCGAGCGAGGACCACTCACGCCGCCGCCGCTTGGAGGCGCTGGTGGGCCTGGGCCAGCCGTTGTCCGCTGCCGCGCAGGACCGCGTCATCGCCGCGGCCGCCCGCATTGGCGGCGGCTTCGAGCGGCGCGAGGCGCTGCAGGCCATCGCGCGGCTGCCGCTGGCCGAGCCGCAGCAACTGGCCTGGCTGAAGGTGGCGGGCGGCATCGATGGCGACTTCGAGCGCCGCGAAGCGCTGGGCGCGCTGGCGCCCAAGCTGCTCACCACGCCGGCCGTGCTGGCGGCCTGGAGCGAGGCGCTGGGCCGCATCGACGGCGACTTCGAGCTGCGTTCGGCCATCGAGGCGCAGGTCACGGCCACGCCGCATCCGGCGGTGCTGGCGGCGGCTCTGCAGGCGGCGCATCGGTTGCAGGGCGACTTCGAAAGGCGCGAGGCGCTGGGCGCGATCGCGCGCCGGCTGCAGGGCGACGAGGCGCAGTTGGTCGAGGCCTATGTCAGCGCGGCCGGTGGCATTGACAGTGGCTTCGAGCGGCGTGAGGCGCTGAACCTGCTGCTGGACCGGCCCAAGCTGGGCCTGCCGGGCCTGGAGCGCGTGCTGGCCAGCGCCGAGGGCATGGACAGCGGCTTCGAGCGCCTGCAGGTGCTGCTGCGCGTGGCGGACCGCCTGGGCCAGGCCAAGCCGGTGGATGCCACCCTCGTTGATCGCCTGCGCCGCGCCGGCCGCGGCCTGGGCGAGCATGAGCGCGGGCAGATCGAGACGGCGCTGGACAGGTTGGGCTAGCCCGCCCGCTTGGCCAGCACCGCTCGCGCCACGCGTGACACCGGCGGGCGGCCCAGCACGTTGGAGATGAAGGCGCCGGCATCCACCAGCTTGTCGAGGTTGATGCCCGTTTCCAGCCCCAAGCCATCCAGCATGAAGACGACATCCTCCGTCGCCACATTGCCCGTCGCGCCCTTGGCATACGGACAGCCGCCCAGGCCCGCCACGCTGGCGTGGAAGCTGTGCACGCCCAGCTCCATGCTCGCGTAGACATTGGCGAGCGCCTGGCCGTAGGTGTCGTGGAAGTGGCCGGAGACTTCCGCGAGCGGAAAGTGCTTCAGCGCCCGCTCCATCGCGGCCTGCACCTTGCGCGGCGTGCCGACACCGATGGTGTCGGCGATGTCGATGGCGTCCACGCCCAGTGCGCGCAGCGGCTTCACGACGGCCTCGACCTGATCGGCGCTGATGTCGCCCTCGTACGGGCAGCCCAGCGCACACGACAGCGCCGCGCGCACCTTCACGCCTGCCGCGTGCGCGCCCTCTATGACGGGCGCAAAGCGCTCCAGGCTCTCGGCGATGGAGCAGTTGATGTTCTTCTGCGTGAAGGCCTCGCTGGCCGCGGTGAAGACCAGGATCTCGTCAGGCTTGGACGCCAGCGCCGGCTCCAACCCCTTCAGGTTGGGCACCAGCACCGAATAGCGCACGCCGGGCTTGCGCGCGATGGCGGCCATCACCGCGGTGTTGTCGCCCATCTGCGGCACCCACTTCGGGCTGACGAAGCTGGTGACCTCGATCTCGTTCAGGCCGGCGTCCTGCAGCATCGCCACCAGTTGCGCCTTGTGCTCGGTGGCGACGTTCTCCTTCTCGTTCTGCAGCCCGTCGCGCGGGCCGACGTCGAGGATCTTGACGTGGGTGGGCAGTGGCATCGCGATTCAATCCTTGTCTTCGAGTGCGTCAAGGTCCGCCAGATCCTTGTGGCGACCGCTCGCACGCTTGTTGGCCTTGAAGTCATCCAGGCCGATGAAATTCAACGCCAGCCCGTCGACGGTGATGATTTCGCGCCGTTCGTAGCAGTCCTCAAACGCGACACCATCGATGCCCATCAGCAGGTCGATGCGCCGGGGGGGCTGGCCCAGTTGGATGACGGAATCTGGTGCGAAGTCGGCCGTCGACAGGTTCAGCGAACCGAAGCCGAACTGGCGCAACGTCGTCAACAGGCGTTCGAGGTTGTCGGCGTGGGGGTTCAACCAGAAGTCGATATCGCCCGTATAGCGGGGGTGGCCATGCGCGGCCAACGCATAGCCGCCAACAACGAGGTACTCAACGCCGTTCGCGTTGAGTAACTCGGCAAACTCTTTGAAGTCGGGGTTGAGCATCAGGTTCTTCGGCAAAGCCTTCATGCTGAAGCCGCAGTTGTTCGACGGCAGCCAGCCGCTCGGCAGGCGGGCGTGAGAGCCAATACGCCCTGTCCTCAGAGGCTTGGTTCTTGCGGCTGGTGATCGTCACTGTGCGCAGCATGGCTTGATTGTCAGGCTTCCAGCTTCAATAGTTCCGCGCCGTCGCTGACCTGGTCGCCGATGGCGAACAGCAGCTCCGCCACCTTGCCGTCACGCGGCGACGAGATGGTGTGCTCCATCTTCATCGCTTCCATGACGGCCAGCGGCTGGCCCTTGGTGACGGTGTCGCCGGCCTTGGCCAGGAAGGCGATGAGCTTGCCGGGCATGGGCGCGGTCAGGCGGCCGCCTTCGCTCGGGCCGTCGCCGGCGTGGGCGATGACGTCCACCTCGGTCAGCACGGCTGAGCCCGACGGCGCGAACACGGCGACGCGCTCGCCCTGGGCATAGGTCTTCACGCGGATGCGGTCGGTGCCGAGAAACAGCTCGTGTGTCTCGGCGTCGCTGGACTTCACAGCGAACTCGATCGCCTCGCCTTCGACCGTCAGCGTCATGCCGCCGCGGTGGTGGCACGACAGCAGCACTTCATGGTGCGCGCCACCGGCTTCGAGATCAAAGCGGCGCGTGGCCGAGCCGAACAGGCGGAAGCCGTCGCGCGCGCTCCACGGGTCATTGCCCTGCGTTGCGCCTTCCACGGCCAGCGTGTGCGCCACGACAGCGGCGGCGCTCACACGCAACGGCAGGCCGGGCTGCTCGAACAGCACCGCCTTTTCGCGTTCGATGAGGCCGGTGTCGAGGTCGGCGCCCGAGAACGAGGCGGTCGCGGCACAGCGGCGCAGGAAGGCGACATTGGTGTGCAGGCCGACGATGTGCGTGTCGCGCAGCGCAGTGTCCAGCCGGGCCAGCGCCTGCGCGCGATCCTCGCCCCAGACGATGAGCTTGGCGATCATCGAGTCGTAGTACGGACTGATCGCGTCGCCCTCGCGCACGCCGGCGTCGATGCGCACGTCGCCACGCTGGAAGGCCACGTGCGAAGGCCAGCGCGCCACGTCCAGCGTGCCGGTGGCGGGCAGGAAGCCGGCGCCCGGGTTCTCGGCGCAGATGCGAGCCTCGATGGCGTGGCCGTGCATGCGCAACTCGTGCTGCTTCAGCGGCAGCGGTTCGCCCGATGCGACGCGCAGCTGCCACTCGACGAGGTCTTGCCCGGTGATCGCTTCCGTCACCGGATGCTCCACCTGCAGCCGCGTGTTCATCTCCATGAAGTAGAAGCGGCCGTCCTGCTCGGCGATGAACTCGACGGTGCCGGCGCCGACATAGCCGACCGCCTTCGCAGCGGCCACGGCGGCCTCGCCCATCTGCGCGCGGCGTTCCGGCGTCATGCCCGGCGCGGGAGCCTCTTCCAGCACCTTCTGGTGGCGGCGCTGCACGGAGCAGTCGCGCTCGAACAGGTAGACGCAGTCACCGTGCGAGTCGCCGAACACCTGGATCTCGATGTGGCGGGGCTTCTGCACATAGCGCTCGATCAGCACCGCGTCGTCGCCGAAGCTGTTGATGGCCTCGCGCTTGCACGAGGCCAGCGCGGCATCGAACTCATCGGCGCCGTAGACGGCGCGCATGCCCTTGCCGCCACCACCGGCGCTGGCCTTGATGAGCACGGGGTAGCCGATGCGGTCGGCTTCGCGCTTCAGCAGCGCCGGGTCTTGATCGGCGCCGTGATAGCCCGGCACCAGCGGCACGTTCGCCGCTTCCATCAGCCGCTTGGACTCGGCCTTCAGGCCCATCGCGAGGATGGCCGACGGCGGCGGGCCGATGAAGACGACGCCGGCATCGGCGCAGGCCTGCGCGAACGCCTCGTTCTCGCTGAGGAAGCCGTAGCCGGGGTGCACGGCCTGCGCGCCGGTGGCCTTGGCGGCGGCCAGGATGCGCTCCCACTGCAGGTAGGAGTCGCGCGGCGCCGGGCCGCCGATCAGCACCGCCTCGTCGCAAGCCTTCACGTGCTGTGCGTCGGCGTCAGCCTCCGAATAGACCGCGACGGTCTGAATGCCCAGGCGGCGGGCGGTGGCCGCAACGCGGCAGGCGATTTCACCCCGGTTGGCAATGAGGATCTTTTTAAACATGGCGAGCCCCCGGGGTGAACTCGCCTGCTTGGTCGGCTGCGCCGACCAGCATGCAATCTGTCGCTGGCGCGGCCGCGCCTTTGGCGCGAGCGCCACGGTTGGCGATCAGGATCTTCTTGAACATCTCTCTTGTCTCCTCAGCCGTCTTCTTTTGGATTCGGGATAGGGGCGCGCGCCGAGCGGGGTGGCTGCAGGCGCGCGTTGAGTCAGCCGGCGATCAGTGGGTGCAGACCTGCACCTTGGCGGCTGCGTCCGACGGCGTCAGCTCCGCCTCGGTCGAGCAGCGCATGCCCAGGCGCTCCAGCAGCGCGCGGTCCTTCTCGGCCTGCGGGTTGCTGGTCGTCAGCAGCTTGTCGCCGTAGAACATGGAGTTGGCACCGGCCAGGAAGCACAGCGCCTGCATGGTCTCGGGCATCTCCTCGCGGCCGGCGGACAGGCGCACCATGGCGCGCGGCATCGTGATGCGGGCGACGGCAATCGTGCGGATGAACTCCAGCGGATCCAGCGGCGCGACGCCGGCCAGCGGCGTGCCTTCCACCTGCACGAGGTTGTTGATGGGCACGCTCTCGGGGTAGGGGTCGAGGTTGGCCAGTTGCACGATGAGGCCGGCGCGCTGGCGGCGTGTCTCGCCCATGCCGACGATGCCGCCGGAGCAGACCTTCAGGCCTTGCGCACGCACGCGGTCCAGCGTGTCGAGGCGGTCTTGATAGGTGCGCGTCGTGATGATCTGGCCGTAGAACTCGGGCGCCGTGTCGAGGTTGTGGTTGTAGTAGTCCAGCCCCGCTTCCTTGAGCTGCTCGGCCTGGCCGTCTTCCAGCATGCCGGCGGTCAGGCAAGTCTCCAGGCCCAGTGCCTTGACCTCGGAAATCATCTCGCCGATGGCGTCCAGGTGGCGGGGCTTGGGCGAGCGCCAGGCGGCGCCCATGCAGAAGCGCGTCGCGCCATTGGCCTTGGCGGCGCGGGCGGCTTCCATCACCTCCTGCAGCGGGATCAGCTTCTCGGCCTTCAGGCCGGTGTCGAAATGGGCCGACTGCGGGCAGTAGGCGCAGTCCTCCTCGCAGCCGCCGGTCTTGATGGAAAGCAACGTGGACAGCTGCACCGCGTTGGCGTCGAAGTGCTCGCGGTGCACCTGCTGCGCGCGGAAGATCAGGTCGTTGAAGGGCAGGTCGAACAGCGCCACGACATCCTTGACCGTCCAGGGCGTGGCCTGGCGGCGGTCAGCGTCGGTCGTGGGGGTGAGGGTCTGGATCTGGTTCATGCGTGATCGAGCAGCAGGGCTGAGATGTCGAGACAGGCTGGCGCGGCCAGCGGGTCGGTGAGTCGGGGGATGTGCCCGATGCAGGGCGCCTTCAGGCCGGCCTGCAAAGAGGCCAGATTGTCGGCGACATGGGGTTGGCGCGGGTCCACGGTGTTCGCGACCCAGGCGGTGAGCCGCAGGCCGCGCGCGCGGATGGCCTCGGCCGTCAGCAGCGCGTGGTTGATGCAGCCCAGCCGCAGGCCCACGACGAGGATGACGGGCAGGCCCAGGTCCACGGCCAGGTCGGCGGTGTCCCAGCTGCCGGCCAGCGGCACTCTGAAGCCGCCCACGCCTTCGACGAGGGCGATGTCGCCCTTGGCCGCGGTGGCGCGGATGGCGGCCAGCAGCGGCTCGCGTTCAATCGTCTTGCCTTCCAGCCGCGCGGCGATGTGCGGCGCGCAGGGTTCGCGCAGCTGCAGCGGGCCGACCTCGCCGTCGGTGAGGTCCAGGTTCTGCGCGGCCTGCAACGTGGCCACGTCCTCGTTGACCCAGCGGCCGTCGACGAACTCCTGGCCGGCCGCCAGCGACTTGATGGCCGCGACGCGCAGGCCGCGGGCGATGAGGGCGCGTGTCAGCGCGGCGGTGACGAAGGTCTTGCCGATCTCGGTGTCGGTGCCGGTGACGAAGAAGCCGCGGCCGCTCATGTCGGGCTCCCGCAGGGCCGCCCCAAGGGCGCCCGCGCCCCCTCGGGGGGCAGTGAGCAAAGCGAGTGTGGGGGCTTCATGCGGCCTGCTCCTGGGCGGCTGCTGCGCGTTCCAGCGCGGTCAGCAAGGCATCGACATCCGCCTCGGTGTGCGTGCCGCACAGCGTGATGCGCAGCCGCGCCGTACCGTGCGCGACCGTGGGCGGGCGGATGCCGGGCACGCGCAGGCCGGCCGTTTCCAGCGCGGCGGCCAGTGCCATGACCTCGGCGTTGCCGCCGACGATCAGCGGCTGGATGGGCGTGGCGGAGTCGGTCAGCGACCAGCCCAGGCGCGGATGGTGGTCAATGAGGGCCAGCAGGCCATCGCGCAGCTGCGCCTGACGGGCGACAAGGTTGGCGCGGCGGGCGGCGCCCAGCGGCCCTTCGATCAGCTCGAAGCTGGTCAGCAGTGCATGCTCGATGGCCGGTGGCGACGCGGTCGAGAAAATGAAGTTGCGCGCCGCCTGCAGCAGGTACTCGACGATGGTGGCGTGGGCCGCGACGAAGGCGCCCGACAGGCCCGCGGCCTTGCCTAGCGTGCCGACGAGGATCAGCCGCTCGCTGTTCAGGCCGAAGTGCTCCAGCGAGCCGCGGCCCTTCTCGCCCAGCACGCCGAAGCCGTGCGCGTCGTCCACGATGAGCCAGGCATCGAACTCGTCGGCCAGTTTCAGCAGATCGGGCAGCGGCGCCAGGTCGCCGTCCATGCTGAACACGGCGTCGGTGACGATCAACTTCACCTTGGCCGTGCTGGCCGCCAGCAACGGGCGCAGCGAGGCCAGGTCGGCATGTGGATAGCGCGTGACCTTGGCCCGGGCCAGGCGCGCGGCGTCGATCAGCGACGCGTGGTTCAACTGCTCCGAGAAGATCTCGGTGCGCTCGTCGCCCAGTGCGGTGACGACGGCGAGGTTGGCCATGTAGCCGGTGCAGAAGCCGATGGCGCGCGCCTCGGGGACGTGCGGCGCATACCAGCGGGCCAGCGTGTCGGTGACGGCCTCGTGCGCGGCGCTGTGGCCGCTGACCAGCGGCGACGCGCCGGAGCCGCCACCCCAGCGGCGCGCGCCTTCCGCGATCGCGTCGGCGATCGCCGGCTCCGCCGCCAGGCCCAGGTAGTCGTTGGAGCAGAACATCAGCAGCGGCCGGCCATTGATGGTCTGGCGCGGCGCGGTGCCGTCGTCGGCGCGGCGCAGCTTGCGCGTCAGGCTCTGCGCCGAGATGGCGGCGAGCTTGGCGCTCAGGTGATCAAGCAAGGACATCGTTCAGCGTCTTCGTCACGGCATCGGCCAGGAAGGCCGCGGTCGTGTCGTCGATCAGGTAAGGGGGCATCAGATAGACAGTGCTGCCGATGGGGCGGATCAGCAATTCGTGTGCGCGAGCCTTCAGGTGGAAGGTCTCGGCGAAGCGCGGCGGTGCGCCCGGCACATCGAAGGCCAGGATCATGCCGCGTTGGCGCAGATGGGTGACGCGTGAGGCCAAAGGCGAGAAGGCGCGCGTCAGCGCTTGAGCCTGCGCGCGGTTGTCGTCCAACTGGCCGGCGTCGAAGCGGTCCAGCACCGCATTGGCCGCCGCGCAGGCCAGCGGGTTACCGGTGTACGAGTGCGAATGCAGGAAGCCGCGCGTGACGTCCTCGCTCCAGAACGCGGCGAACACGTCGTCGGTCGTCAGCACCAGCGACAGCGGCATCGTGCCGCCGGTGATGCCTTTGCTCAGCAGGATGAAGTCGGGCCAGTCGGTGTCCGTCTGCTGCCAAGCGAAGAAAGTGCCGGTGCGGCCACAGCCGACCGCGATCTCGTCGGCGATCAGGTGCACGTCGAACTCGCGCGTCAGCTCGCGCAAGCCCTTCAGGTAGCTCGGCGAGTACATGACCATGCCTGCCGCGCCCTGGATCAGCGGCTCGACGATGACGGCGGCGATATGCTCATGGCGCTCGGCCAGCAGCGCGCGCATCGCGTCCAGCGCCTCGGCCTCGTCGCCCAGCCGTCCATCCGGTGACGCGACGATGTGCGCGCGCATCAGCAGCGGGTCATACGCGTCGCGGAACACCTGCACGTCGGTCACGCTCAAGGCGCCCAGCGTCTCGCCGTGATAGCTGTTCTTCAAGCAGACGAACTCGCGCTTCTCCGGCCGGCCGCGGTTCTTGAAGGAATGAAAGCTCTGCTTCAACGCGATCTCGACGGCGCTGGCGCCGTCGCTGCCGAAGAACACATGGCCCAGCGCGCCACCCGTGCGGGCGGACAGCCGCTCGGCCAGGCGCACGGCGGGTTCGTGCGTGCAGCCGGCCAGCATCACGTGGGGCAGCGTGTCGAGCTGCTGCTTGATGGCGCCGTGCAAGGCCTTGTCGCTGTGGCCGAACAGGTTGACCCACCACGAGGAGTTGGCGTCGAAGTAGCGGTGGCCGTCGGTGTCGAACAGCCAGGGGCCGTCGCCGCGGGCGATGGGCAGCGGTGGCACGGCGTCGAGCCGGGCCATCTGCGTGCAGGGGTGCCAGACGGCCTTGCGGCTGCGGTCTTGGAGAGCGGTCATGCGGGACGTCATGCAGGAACTGAGCGGCGCACGCGGCGGACGAGTGCGCGCAGGAACTTGAAGCAAAGCCAGATCAGCACCGCCATGACGAGAAGCGCGAGCGCCAGCAACGGAAAGAAGATGAGCGGATGCGCCCAGGCCAGCCACAGCATGGTGGGCACGGCCACGTCGCCGATCAGCGACAGGGCTATGTTGGAGAAGGGCTCGGGCGACGTGTTCGCCGCCGCCCGCGTGCTGGCCTTGGCCGTGTGGGCCGTGGCCGCCAGGCCTCCGCCCAACAGGGCCGCCACGATACCCCAGGCCTGGCCCTGGTCGCCCGCCCAGCCGCCCACCAGCCCGGCCACCAGCGCCGCCCCGGCGGGGATGCGGATCAGCGTGTGCAGCGCATCCCAGGCGCTGTCGATCAGCGGGATCTTGTCGGCCAGGAACTCGACGACGGCCAGCACCGCGGCGCAGGCCATCACCAGCGGCGACGACAGGATCTGCAGCCCGGGCGGCAGCGCGATCCAGCCGAAATGCCCGGCCACGCCCACCAGCAGCACCGTCAGGTACAGCCGCAGGCCGCTGGCCCAGCCGAGTGCGGCGGCCAGGGCGATGAGCTGGACGGCGTCGAGCTTCATGGGTCAGCGGCCCGTTCGTCCCTGCACGAACAGCGTGATGCCGAACAGGGTTTCGATGATGGCGCCCGTGGCCGCGCCGAGCAAGGGGCCGAGGGGCTTCAGCTCGGGCGAGGGCGCGAACAGCAGCGCGCCCAGCAACAGGCCGGCTGCGGCGAGCGCGAGGCCGCAGGCCTGGTAGATGCGCAGGCCGTAGACCCTGGTGAACACGAGGTAGCGCAGGCCGATGACCAGCAGCATGGTCGGGAAGAACCATTCCAGCTTCTGCGTGGCCACGCCCAGCGCCAGCGCGCAGCCGGCCAGCAGGCCGAAGGTGCTGAACATCGCCAGCCGCCCCAGTGGGTTGGTCTTCTCGTGCATGCCGGCGCGGCCCGCGAGCTTGGCCAGCCCCATGCTCAGCGGGAAGATGAACATGCCGGCGATCAGCAGCGTCCAGACGGCCTGCTGCGGTTTTCCGAGTGCCGCCACGGCGGCCGCGACGCCCCAGGCCAGCGCCGAGCACAGCACGCCGAAGGCGCCGTGCCAGTAGGCCGCGCGCATGTCGGCCTGGGCCTGGGCGAGGTCGGGTGCGTCAGCGGCGAGGGTGGCTTGGTTCATGGTGTTGGCGTGTGGGTCCACGGTGCCGGGGTCTTGGACAGAAAGCTCAGCACGCCCGCGCGCCCTTCGGCGCTGGCGCGGATGTCGGCGATGCGGCGCGCGGTGTCGTCGCGCAGCTCGGGTGTGATCTCACGGCCGGCCACGTCCTTCACGAGCCGCTTGCAGGCACGCGCGGCGGCGGGGCCGTTGGCGCAGATAGCGGCCAGCAGCTCATCGACCTTGGCGTCCAGCGCGTCGGCCGCCACGACCTCGTGCACCAGGCCCAGCCGCTTCGCTTCATCGGCGGAGAAGCGCTCGGCTGTCACGAAGTAGCGCCGCGACGCCTGCTCGCCCAGCGCCTTGACGACGTAGGGGCCGATGGTGGCCGGCAGCAGCCCCAGCTTGGCCTCGCTCAGGCAGAAGCCCGCCGCATCCACCGCGACGACGACGTCCGCGCAGGCCACCAGACCCACGCCGCCGGCATACACATCGCCCTGCACGCGCGCGATGACCGGCACCGGGCAGCTGTAGAGGGCCCACAGCATGTCGGCCAGCTTGCTGGCGTCGGCGTGGTTCTCATCCCAGCTGTAGCCGGCCATGGCCTTCATCCAGTTCAGGTCGGCGCCGGCGCAGAAGGCCTTGCCCTCGGCGGCCAGCACGATGGCGCGTAGGTCCTCGCGCGCGCCCAGCGCGTTGAAGGTGCCGGTCAGCTCGGCGATCAGCGCCTCGTTGAACGCGTTGCGGACTTCCGGGCGGTTCAGCGTGACGCGGGCCACATGGCCTTCGACCGCGATGTTCAAGGTGTTCATGGCTGCTTGGTCAACGTCATCTTGAAGAAGGGCTGGCAGGACTCGCCGCGGCAGAAGAAGCCTTCCTCGGCCCACTGGCCGGCGGCGTTGCGCTGGATCTCGTAGCGGATCTGCTGGCCTTCGCCGGCGGGCATGGACCACAGCAGCTTGTCGCCCTCCACGCGGGCCTCGAAGTCGCCGCTGCGGCCGTTGGCCAGTTGTGCGACGAAGCGGTGCTTGCCGGTGCGCGGCTGGAAGCTCAGCAGGCCGGCGGCATCGTGCACCACGTCGCCCGGCGTGCCGTCCGGCTTGATCGCGTGGTGGCGACCCTGGATCAGCAGCGCCGTGCCGCCCGCGGCGACGATGACGCGCTCCCACGACAGGCTGCGCAGCTGGCCCTCGGGCCGGCGCATCGTCGATTCGCCCTTCCACTCGCCGGCCATCCAGGCCAGCGGCGCCATCGCGGCGGCCTGCTGCTTGTCGACCTCGTCGGCCAGCGCGGGGCCGGCCAGCGGCAGCAGCGTCAACGTCATCAGGACAGAGCGGCGCATCGTCGGTTCTCCTTGTTGATCAGTCGGCGGTCAGGGGCTTGAGCATCAGCACGCTGCGGTAGGTCTTGCCGGCCCATTGCACATCGCCCACCGGCGCGTAGCCGCGGCGGGCATAGCGGCGCTGCAGCGCGACGGCGGGCTCGGCCGTGTCCAGCGCGACATGGGTGTAGCCCTGGGCTGCAGCCCAGGTCTCGGCGGCGTCCATCAGCTGCTCGGCCAGGCCCAGGCCGCGCACGTCAGGGTGCACGGCCAGCTGGGCCAGGATGGCATGGCCGGGCTGCGTGTAGCAGTCGGGCACGGGGTCGCGCAGGTAGTTGCCGTCCGCCGGCTTGGGGCCGGAGATGGCCACGGTGCCCACCAGCCGACCCTCGCGCTCGGCCACCCAGGCCTGGCCGGCGGACACGCGCTCGCGCGTGACCTCCATGGATTGGTCCACGGCCGTGAAGTTCCAGCCCTGTGCGGCCAGGCTGGCGTAGGCGGCGTGCAGCAGCGCGGTGAGCGCGTCCAGGCTGTCAGCGGCAGTCAGAGGGCGGATGAGGATCATCTGGCGGGATCAGCTGTCGAGGTGGGGCCAGGCTTGCAGGCCCAGGTGTTCCACATAGGCGTCGTAGTCCCTGTCGCGGTGCAGCAGCGCGAAGCCGCGCTCGATGCAGAAGGTGGCGACCAGGCTGTCGATGCCGTTGCGAATCGTCAGGCCCAGGCGGCGCAGTCGCCGGTACTGGTCGGCGGCGCTGTGGGCCAGGTCGGCGCCACCCACGGTGTCGATCTGCAGCGCATTGAACAGCGAGCGGGCGACACGCAGGTCACCTTCGCTGCGAAAGCCGCGCAGCACCTCGAACACCACCAGGTCGGGCAGCACGAGGTGCGTCTGGCCTTCCTCCAGCAGGCGCTCCAGCGCCGCCGTGGCGCCGTTCTCCCGGCCGGTGAACAGGTCGATCCAGACGCCGCTGTCAACGACGACCATGGCGTGCCGCCTTCGCTGCGGGCTTGACGGCCGGCTTGGCCGGCGACTTGGGCGCGGGTGCTGCCCGGTAGGACGCCTCGGCTTCCGCGGCGCGGACGATGTTGGGCTGGCCATCCAGGCGCGGTTCGGCGTCGTCCCAGCCCCATTGCAGCTTGCCCTTCCACTTCAGGATCTCGCGGTAGGCGGCCTGGCGCTCCAACAGGGCCAGGCCGGCTTCCACGGCTTCTTTCTTGGTCTTGAAGGGGCCGGCGGCCATGGCGCGGGCCATCAGATCGTCATCAATGTCGATGTTGGTGCGCATGATGTGTATGAAGTGGATGCTTTGTGTGCATCATACGCCGCGAGGCCTTCGGTGCGGCGGTGGTTCGCCTGCCGGCCTACATGCGGAACACGCCGAACTTCGTGTCGGGAATCGGCGCGTTCAACGACGCGCTCAAGCCCAGCGCCAGCACGCGGCGCGTGTCGGCCGGGTCGATGACGCCGTCGTCCCACAGCCGGGCCGATGCGTAGTACGGGTGGCCCTGGTCCTCGTACTGCTGGCGCAGCGGGGCCTTGAAGGCTTCTTCTTCGTCGGCGCTCCACTGGCCGCCCTTGGCCTCGATGGCGTCGCGGCGGATCGTCGAGAGCACGCTGGCCGCCTGCTCGCCGCCCATCACCGAGATGCGCGCGTTGGGCCACATCCACAGGAAGCGTGGGCTGTAGGCGCGGCCGCACATGCCGTAGTTCCCGGCGCCGAACGAGCCGCCAATGATGACGGTGAACTTGGGCACCTGCGCGCAGGCCACGGCCGTCACCATCTTGGCGCCGGCGCGGGCAATGCCCTCGTTCTCGTACTTGCGGCCCACCATGAAGCCGGTGATGTTCTGCAGGAACACCAGCGGGATCTTGCGCTGGCAGCACAGCTCGATGAAGTGCGCACCCTTGTTGGCGCTCTCGGCGAACAGGATGCCGTTGTTGGCGACGATGCCCACCGGCATGCCCTCGATGTGCGCGAAGCCGCACACCAGCGTGGCGCCGTAGCGGGCCTTGAACTCGTCGAACTCGGAGCCGTCGACGATGCGGGCGATGACCTCGCGCACATCGAAGGGCTTGCGCGTGTCGGTGGGAATCACGCCGTGCAGCTCGGCCGGGTCGTGCGCCGGCGCCTGGGGTTGCTGCATGGCCAGCGGGCTGGCCTTGGTCCAGTTCAGCCGCGCGACCGAGTTGCGGGCGATGGCCAGTGCATGCGTGTCGTTGTTGGCCAGGTGGTCGGCCACGCCAGACAGGCGCGTGTGCACGTCGCCGCCGCCCAGGTCCTCGGCGGTCACGACTTCGCCGGTCGCGGCCTTCACCAGCGGCGGGCCGCCCAGGAAGATGGTGCCCTGGTTCTTGACGATGATGGTCTCGTCGCTCATCGCCGGCACATAGGCGCCGCCGGCCGTGCACGAGCCCATCACCACGGCGATCTGTGGGATGCCCTCGGCGCTGAGGTTGGCCTGGTTGAAGAAGATGCGGCCGAAGTGGTCGCGGTCGGGAAAGACCTCGTCTTGATTCGGCAGGTTGGCGCCGCCGCTGTCCACGAGATAGATGCAGGGCAGGCGGTTCTGCTGTGCGATCTCCTGCGCGCGCAGGTGCTTCTTGACGGTGATCGGGTAGTAGGTGCCGCCCTTCACGGTCGCGTCGTTGCAGACGATGACGCACTCCACGCCTGACACGCGGCCGATGCCGGCCACGACGCCGCCGCCCGGGGCCGCGTTGTCGTACAGGTTGAGCCCGGCCAGCGGCGCCAGCTCCAGGAATGGCGTGCCGGGGTCCAGCAGCATCTCGACGCGGTCGCGCGGCAGCAGCTTGCCGCGGGCCGTGTGCTTGGCGCGCGCGGCCTCGCCACCGCCTTCGGCGATCTTGGCGAGCTTGGCGTTCAGGTCGGCGATGAGGCCTTGCATCGCGTCGGCATTGGCCTTGAAGTCGGCCGAGCGCGGGTTGAGCTGGGTGGTCAGGACCGGCATGGAGTCTCCCGGCGAGCCCTGCTTAAGCAAGGCTCAACTTGATTGTGTGGCGGCCTCGTGAGCCGCGTAAGGGGCGCCAGAATAATCCAGCGTGCAAGTCGATGCAATGCCGACTTGAGTGATCCTCAGAAATTGCGCAGAATGCGCCTCCGATGACGACCGCCACCCCCACCGCGCAGCGCCGCTCCCCGGCCGGCCCCAAGGCCGAGCAGCGCGTGCGCGACATCCTGCGCGTGGGCCGCGAGGTGTTCGCCGAGCGCGGCTACGAGCGCGCCACGACGACCGAGATCGCGCAGCGCCTGGGCATCTCCGAGGCCACCGTCTTCACCTACTTCCGCGGCAAGCGCGAGCTGTGCGTGCGCGTCATTCAGGACTGGTACGACGAGATCATCGACGCCATCGAGGCGGGCCTGCCGCGCGACCAGCCCATACGCGCGCAGCTGGAGTTCGTCGTGCTGACGCATCTGCGGCTGTTCCTGATCCAGGGCACGGGCCTGTGCGCGCTGGTGCTGTCCGAAGGGCGCACCAAGGGCCAGGACCTGGGCGAGGGCTTCGTCGAACTGCAGCGCCGCTACACCGCACCGTTGATGGACCTGCTGGCGCGCGGCCAGCACGCCGGCGAGGTGCGGCAGGACATCCCGCTGCGGCTGCTGCGCTCGCTGGTGTTCGGGCCCATGGAGCACATGCTGTGGGAGGTGGTCATCACCGGTCGGCACATCGACGTGGAGGCCAGCAGCCGCGACCTGGTCGCGCTGCTGTGGCCCGCGCTGCAGGCACCCGACCGCGAGCTGCAGTCGCTGCGCCGGCTGCGCGCGCAGTTGCAGGACGCGCTAGCGGGTCAGTGACTGCACCAGCAGCGTCTCGCAAAGCTTGAACAGCAGCCAGGCCGCCATGGCCGCGATGCTGCTCAGCGCCAGCTCGGCGAACTGCCGCAACCCGCCGTCCCGCAGCGCCTGCACGCCGTGGTCGGACAGCAGCGTCCAGTTCGCGCCCACCACCCGCACCAGGTCCAGCGTCAGCAGGCCGAAGGCGACGAAGCTCAGCGTCATCAGTCCGAGACAGGCGATGCGGTGGCACCTCAGCCAGGCAATGCAGCCGTGAACAACAGCGGACATCGGGACCTCCTCGGGATCCCGGCATTCTGGACCGTCGCTAGGATCAGCCTGTATGGCGCGACGACCGCGCGCCAACGGGAGGCCGGGATGAGACTGACAAGGATCCTGATGACTGCCGTGCTGTGCCTGGCCGCCTTGGGCGCCCGGGCACAGACGGAGAGCGCCGACGCCGACTGGCGCTACCGCATCCAGACGGGCGACACGCTGATCACGCTGACCGACGCGTGGCTCGCGCCACCCAAGACCTGGCGCGACCTGCAAAAGCTCAACCGCGTGCCCGACCCGCTGCGCCTCAAGCCCGGTTCCACGCTGCGCATGCCGGTGGTCTGGCTGAAGCGCGAGGCCAGCGTGGCCGAGGCCGTGTTCGCACGCGGCCAGGTGACGCGCCAGCGCGGCACGGCCAGCGAGGCGCTGGCGGCCGGCGCGCAGTTGCACAGCGGCGACCGCATCAAGACCGGCGCGCAGTCCAGCGCGTCGCTGCGCTTCGCCGACGGCTCACGGCTGCTGATCCCGCCCGAGAGCGAGGTCGCGCTGGAGCAGCTGCTGGTGCTGGGCCGTGGCGCCATCCCGGCCGTGCGCCTGGGCGTGCAGCAGGGCGGTGCCGACAGCCGCGTGGCGCCCAACGCGCAGCGCGTACCGCTTTACGAGATCCGCACGCCGCATGTGAACCTGGGCGTGCGCGGCACCGAGTTCCGCGTGCAGACGGCCGGCGGCGCGACGCGCATGCAGGTGCTGTCCGGCGCCGTGCATGCCGACGGGTTGAAGGCCGACGTCGCCGCGGGCCAGGGCCTGCTGGCCGAAGGCAAGGCGCTGTCCGTCGCGCCGCTGCTGCCGGCGCCCGACCTCAGCGGCCTGGCGCCCGAGGCCGAGCGCCTGCCGCTGCGGCTGGCCTGGGTGGGTGGCCCGACGGGCGCGGCCACCTGGCGTGCCCAGCTCTATGCGCGCGGCGACTTCGACCGCCTGCTGCTGGATGCCCACGTGGGCGAGCCAGTGGCGATGTGGAACGAGGCCCGCGACCTGCCCGACGGCGACTACACGCTGCGCGTGCGCGCCATCGACGCGCGGGGCCAGGAGGGCGTGGCCGCCGATGCCGACATCCGGCTGAAGGCCCGACCCGAGCCGCCCTTCATCCAGCAGCCGGCCGAAGGGGCCGTCAGCTACAACGGCGCGATCGCGCTGGCCTGGACGCGCAACACCGCCGCGCCCGACGTGCGGCTGCAGATCGCCAAGGACGCCCAGTTCAAGGAGCTGGTGCTGCAACCGCCGCCGCTGTCGGCCGCCGGCTTCGACGCCAAGCTGCCCGATGGCGTCTACCACTGGCGCGTCGCGTCGGTGGAGGCGGGCGGCCGCGCCGGCCCGTTCGGCGACCCGCAGCGCTTCGAGATCCAGCCGCCGCCACCGGCGCCGCCGCCGGCGGAGCCCGACCTGGGCGGCGACCAGCTCAAGCTGCGCTGGCGCGCCGACGCTGGCGTCGTGCGCTACGAGCTGGAATGGGCCAAGGATGACAAGTTCGACGGCGCCGACGTGCAGCGCTTCAGCACTGACAAGGCCGAGGTCGCGATGCCCAAGCCGTCAGCCGGCAAGTACTACCTGCGCGCGCGCGGCTTCAACGCGGCCGGCGCGCCCGGGCCCTGGGGCCAGACGCAGATGATCGAGGTGCCCTATCCGCGCTGGATCTGGTTCCTGCCGCTGCTGCTGATACCTCTCCTTTGAAGCAGCACTGGCCCTGGCTCGCTCTGCCCGCAGCGCTGCTGCTGTGGGCGCTGCTGAGCGTGGCCGGCGTGCAGCCGCGCGTGGACCGGCTGCTGGGTGATCTGCTGGAGCAGGCCGCGGCGCCGCCCGCGGCCGCGCAGCCGGGCAGCATCATCGTGGACATCGACGACGCGTCGCTGCGGGCGCTGCGCCAGCCGCTGGGCGAGTGGCCGTATCCGCGCGAGGTCTTTGCGCTGATGCTGGACTACTTGCGCCAGGCCGGCGCCCGCCTCGTCGTCGTCGACATCGTGTTCGCCGGCTCGCGCGAGGGCGATGCGCGCTTCGCGCAGGCGCTGGCCGCCGGCCCGCCCGCCGTGCTGGCCGCCGCGGGCCTGGCGCCACGCCAGCGCGCCAGCGTGGAACTGGCGCCGGTCACGCCCGCCGAGGAGGCAGCGCTGCAGCGGGTGGGCGGTGCGCCTGCCGGCATTCCCTGGGCGGGGCTGACCCCGCCGGCCGACGCGCTGCTGGATGCCTTGCCCGGCCGCGGCAGCCTGGGGGTCATCTCGGTGGCGCTGGACGACGACGGCCTGCTGCGCGAGCTGCCGCTGCTGCACCGGGTGCAGGGCCGCGCGCTGCCCAGCCTGGCACTGGCCGCGCGGCTGCGCGCCGATGGCACGACCCAATGGCGGCTGGAGGGCGGCGAGCTGATCGCCGGCGCGCGCCGCTGGCCGGTGGACGAGCAGGCCCGCCTGCGATTGCGGCTGCCGCAGGATGGCGGCGACCTGCCGCGCCTGCCCTGGCAGCGGTTGATGCGCGCCGCGCTGGGCGAGGCCGACGACCCCGAGCTGCCGCGCCTGCTCGCCGGCCGCAGCGTGTTCGTCGGCAGCAGCGCCTTCTTTGCGGACGAGGTCATGACGCCGCAAGGCCGCTTGTCCGGCACGGCGTTGAACGCGGCCGTGTTCGAGGCGCTGGGCAGCGAGCCGCCGCCGCTGCTGCGCGAGCGCGGCGCGCCGGTGTGGGCGTTGACCGCGCTACTGCTGTTGTGCGGCGCGCTGCCGCTGCTGCTGCGCCACCAGGCGCTGGCGGCCGGCCTGGCGATGTTCGGCATCGCGCTGATGGCCTGGGGCGGCGTCGGTCTCGGGCTGCTGGCCACGCCCGCGCCGGCCTTGTACCTGCTGGGCCTGGCGCTGCTGCTGACGGCCGTGGCGCACGAGCGCGCGGCCCGCGAGCGCGAGCGCGAGCTGACCCGCCAGCGCGAGCTGGCCGAGGCGCGCAGCCGCGCCAAGACCGAGCTGCTGGCCCAGGTCAGCCACGAGATGCGCACGCCGATGAACGCGGTGCTGGGGGTCTCCGACATCCTGGCGCGCTCACCGCTGAAGCCCGAGCAGGCGCACTACGTGGAGGTGCTGGGCCATGCCGGCCGCCAGGTGTTCGCGCTCATCAACGACCTGCTGGACAACGCGCGCATTGAGAGCGGCCGGCTGGAGCTGGCCGCGCACCCGTTCAACCTGGTGGACCTGGTGGAACTGCAGCTGGAGCTGCTGCGCGAACGCGCGCAGAACCAGGGCCTGTGGC
This sequence comes from Roseateles asaccharophilus, assembly GCF_031458115.1. GTDB lineage: Bacteria > Pseudomonadota > Gammaproteobacteria > Burkholderiales > Burkholderiaceae_C > Pelomonas > Pelomonas asaccharophilus_A. The sequence goes on from NZ_JAVDXV010000003.1 coordinate 122,324, forward strand.
TGCGCGTGTTCGCGCGCACGGAGGCCACCGGCTGGGTGCTGGGCGACGCGCAGCGCGTCGGGCAGATCGTCACCAACCTGGTGGGCAACGCGATCAAGTTCACGAAGACGGGCGGCGTCACGGTGGAGCTGGCGCGCGGCGACGACGGCCGCGTGCATCTGAGCGTGCAGGACACCGGCATCGGCATCGCCCCGGAGCGGCTGGAGCGCATCTTCCAGCCCTTCGCGCAGGCCGATGCGTCCATCGCGCGCGAGTTCGGCGGTACGGGCCTGGGGCTGTCCATCACGCGCAGCCTCGCGAGACTGATGGGCGGCGATGTCAGCGTGCAGAGCCGGCCGGGCGAGGGCAGCCGCTTCGAGGTCGACCTCGTGCTGCCGGTCGCGCCGCCGCCGGCCGACGACGCGGCACTGGAGCGGCCCGAGCGCGTGGCGCCCGCGCGTGCGCTGCGGCTGCTGCTGGCGGAGGACAACGACGTCAACGTGCTGGTCATCGAGGGCATGCTGGCGCCGCTGGGCCACCACGTGACGCGCGCCCGCGATGGCGCCGAGGCGCTGGTGGCGCTGCGCAGCCAGGTCTTCGACCTCGTGCTGATGGACATGCTGATGCCGGTCGTGGACGGGCTGGCCGCCACGCGCCAGTGGCGCCTTGAAGAGGCGGCCCAGGGCCGGCCGCGCACGCCCATCGTCGCGCTGACGGCCAACGCCTTCGATGAGGACGCGCGCCAGTCGCTGCAGGCCGGCTGCGACGCCCACCTGACCAAGCCCATCAGCCTGGCCGCGCTGCTGCAGGCGCTGGCGCGCCACGCGCGCACGTGAACGAGGGCGGCTTGCGCCGCCTGTGCTGGAAGTCAGTCGCTGATTGAGGTGGCGCCTGTGCGCGACAGCCTGACTTCCCGCAGGGGTGGGTTGTCGTGGTGGCGCCGAAGACTGTCCGCTTCAAAGTCCTGAGGAGCGACCATGAAGCACTCTCTCCGTCCCCTGGCGCTGGCGCTGCTGAGCGCCGGTGTTGCCGGCGGCGCGGCGGCCCAGTCGGGCACACAGCTGGAACGCATCACCATCACCGGCTCGTCCATCAAGCGCGTCGAGTCCGAGACGGCGCTGCCGGTCAGTGTCATCACGCGCGACCAGATCGTGAAGTCCGGCGCCACCAACGTGGAAGACATCCTGCGCCGCATCGGCGCGAACTCGGCGCTGCAGTCCGACACCACGCAGGGCGCCGGCTACGCGCAGAGCTTTGCCAACCTGCGCGGTCTGGGGCCCAACTCCACGCTGGTGCTGCTGAACGGCCGGCGGCTGGCCAACTTCGCGTTCGCGTCCATAGGCGGCAATTCGTCGGTGGACCTGAACAGCATCCCGTTCGCGGCCATTGATCGCATCGAGGTGCTGCGCGACGGTGCGTCCGCCGTGTACGGCACCGACGCCGTGGGCGGCGTCATCAACTTCATCACGCGCAAGGACTACGACAAGGGCGAGCTGACGCTGAAGTACGGCGACACCGAGGAGCGCATCGGCGGCAAGGAGACCGGCGCGACCATCGCGTTCGGCATGGGCGGCCTGAAGACCGACGGCTTCAACCTGCTGCTGACGGCCAACGTGAAGAAGCAGACCAAGATCGCGTCCATAGCCCAGAAGTGGTACCTGCGCGGCCTGGAGGAAATTCCCGGCTCCGCCCCGCCCACGTCGGGCCGCTCCTTCCCCGGCCGGCTGGTGGACTTCGGCATCACGCCGGGCGCCTATGCCAACGCGGGCGCCAACTTCAGTGCCTGCGACCCGAACTTCAACACCATCCAGACGCTGACGGACACGACGCCCAACGGCACGCCCATCAAGCGTTGCCGCTTCATCTACCCGTCCACGCAGGAGAACCTGCCCGACACCAAGAAGGCCGACGCCTTCGGCCGGCTGACGCTGGACCTGGGCGGCGACTCGCAGCTCTTCTTTGAGGCCAGCTACGCGCGCAGCGAGGGCATAGGGCGCACGGCCGCCGTGCCCATCGACTCCACGGCGGGCCACGTGAAGGCCGACGGCACCTACCCGTCGTTCGCGCTGCCCATCAGCAGCAAATACTTCCCGCGCGACCTGCTGCTGAGCCTGGGCTACACGCCGGCGCAGTTCGACACGCTGGGCGGCGGCTTCACCGAGATCGCGATGCGCTCGGTGCCCGTGGGACTGCGCACCAACAACACGCTGAACGAGCAGACCCGGCTGGTGGCCGGCGTCAGCGGCGTGCGCGCCGGCTGGGACTACGACGCCGGCCTGACCCTGTCGCAGGCCAAGGGCTCGCTGGACTACTACAACTACCTGCACGAAGGCCGGTTCATCGCCGAGCTGGCCACCGGCGTCATCAACCCCTTCGGCCCGCAGGACGCCGCCGGCCTGGCCGCGCTGGAGCGCGCCCGCATGGAAGGCGCGATGCGCCGCTCCAAGAGCACGGTCTATGCGCTGGACGCCAAGGCCAGCCGCGAGCTGATGCCCATGGCCGGCGGCCCCATGATGCTGGCGCTGGGCCTGGACCTGCGCAAGGAGAAGGCCAACGACCGCCCGGTGAACAGCGACTACGAGCAGGGCCTGCACATCGGCGGCGAGGGCTCGGTGCCGGTCACGACCGCGTCGCGCAGCATCTACGCGGTGTTCGGCGAACTCTCCATGCCCTTCGCCAAGGGCTGGGAGGCCACCGTCAAGGCGCGCTATGACAAGTACAACGACTTCGGCGGCACCTTCAATCCTGGTCTGACGCTGCGCTTCCAGCCGTCGCGTCAGCTGCTGCTGCGCGCCAGCGCGGGCACGGGCTTCCGCGCGCCGACGCTGTGGGACGTCAACAGCCCCACGGCCTTCACCAACACCGCCAACTCGCTGGTGGACCCGCAATGCCCGCCCGGCCAGGCCAACGACCCGCGCTGCGAGACGCAGTTCAACGTGCGCCTGTCCAGCGACCCAAGCCTGAAGCCCGAGAAGTCGCGCCAGTTCGCCGTGGGCGCCGTGTTCGAGCCGGTGCGCGACCTGTCCATCGCGCTGGACTACTGGCACATCCAGAAGAAGGACCAGATCGGCGTCATCGGCGGCGACGCCATCATGGCCGACCCGACGCTCTACCAGCGCTACATCGCCCGCGTCAAACGGTTGGCCAGCGGTTTCATCAGCTATATCGAGACGCCGGTGGAGAACCTCGGCGAGCTCAAGACCAGCGGCATCGACCTGGACGTCAAGGCCAGCTGGCCGCTGGGCGGCATGGGCCGCCTGGGCGCCAGCTTCGCCGGCACCTACGTCAACAGCTGGAAGCAGCAGAACGGCAAGGGCACGCCGTTCGTGTCGTACGACGGCACGGCTGGCGACGGCGCCGGCGTGCAGCCCGTGCCGACCTGGCAGCACACGTTGGGGCTGGACTGGAACCTCGGCAGCTGGAACGTCACGCTGGAGAACGTGTTCGTGAAGGGCTGGACCGAATCCGCCGGCCTGGTGGAAGCCAATGTGGGCCTGCCCGTGGAGTACAAGGTCAAGGACAGCAGCCGCTGGAACCTGTCGGTGGGCTGGAAGCCCGTGCCGACGCTGGCGCTGCGCGTCGGCGCGCGCAACGTGTTCGACGAGGATCCGCCGTTCACGGCCGTGTCCAGCTACGGCTCGCACGTGACCGGCTATGCCGGCAGCTTTGTCGACCCGCGCGGTCGCTTCTGGTACCTGAACGCGAGCTGGCAGTTCAAATGAGCCGCCGGTCAGGGTCAGGCTCAAGGTAACAGGGGCTCCCTCGGGAGCCCTTTTTCATGGCGGCTGCGGTTATCGTGCGCGCACCCATGAACGCACCTCACCCGCCCCTGGACCCGACGCGAGACCTGGACGTCTCCTTCCTCGCCGGCGGCGGCGAATTGGGCGAGCGCATCCGCGCCTTCGACTGGGCCGCCACGCCGCTGGGGCCGCCGGCGGGCTGGCCGCGCAGCCTGAAGACGGTGGTGCGCATCATGCTGACCTCGCGCCAGCCGATCTGGGTGGGCTGGGGGCCGGCGCTGACCTACCTCTACAACGACCCCTACAAGTCCATCATCGGCGGCAAGCACCCCGAGGCGCTGGGCCAGCCCACGCAGATCGTCTGGCGCGAGATCTGGGACTACATGAAGCCGCTGCTGGACAGCGCCTGGAGCGGCGACGGCGTGTTCATCGAGAGCCAGCTACTCATCATGGAACGCCACGGCTACCGCGAGGAGACCTACTACACCTTCTCGTTCAGCCCCATTCCGGGAGACGACGGCCTGCCGGCCGGCATCCTGTGCACCAACTCCGACGAGACACAGCGCGTCATCAGCGAGCGCCAGCTGGCGCTGCTGCGCGAACTGGCCGCGCGTGCCGCCGATGCGCGCACCGTCGATGTCGCGGTGCGGCGCTGTGTCGAGGCGCTGGAGACCCATGCGCGCGACCTGCCGTTCGCGCTGGTGCTGCTGCGCAAGCCGGGCGCCAACACGTTCGCGCTGGCGGGCGCCACCGGCGAGACCGGGCCCTGGCTGGAGGCCGCCCGGGCCGCGTCGTGGCCCGCTGCCGAGGTGCTGGCATCGCAGCAGCCGCAGGTCGTCACGCTGCCCGACGGCGTCGCCTGGCCCAGCGGCGCCTGGGCCGAGCCACCGCGCCGCGCGCTGGTGCTGCCGATACGCCCGCCCGCCGACGCCGGCGTGGAGGGCGTGCTGGTGGCCGCCATCAACCCGCACCGCCTGCTGGATGCGCGCTACACCGACTTCCTGGGCCTGGTGGCGCAGCAGCTGTCGGCGGCGCTGGCCCATGCCGAGGCCTACGAGCAGCAGCACCGCAAGGCCGACGAGCTGGCGCGACTGGACCGCGCCAAGACGCGCTTCTTCTCCAACATCAGCCACGAGTTCCGCACGCCGCTGACGCTGATGCTGGGGCCGCTGCACGACGCACTGGCCCGGCCGGGCCTGCCGCATGCCGAGCGCGAGAGGCTGGCGCTGGTGGAGCGCAATGCGCTGCGGCTGTCCAAGCTGGTGAACGCGCTACTGGAGTTCTCGCGCATCGAGGCCGGCCGGGTCACATCCACCTTCCGGCCCACCGACCTGGCCGCGTTGACCGGTGAACTGGCCAGCAGCTTCCGCTCCGCGATGGAGCAGGCCGGGCTGGACTTCCGCGTTTGCTGCCCCACGCTGCCCCAGCCGGTCTATGTGGACCGCGACCACTGGGAACGCATCGTGCTGAACCTGCTGTCCAACGCGCTGAAGTACACGCTGCAGGGCCGCGTGTCGGTGCATGTGCGCGAGGAGCAGGGCATGGCGGTCGTGGACATCGAGGACACCGGCGCCGGCGTGGCCGAGCACGAGGTGCCGCGGCTGTTCGAGCGCTTCCATCGCATCGAGGGTGCGCAGGCCCGCACGCATGAAGGCAGCGGCATCGGCCTGGCGCTGGTGCAGGAGCTGATGCGGCTGCATCACGGCGACATCGCCGTCGACAGCCAGCTGGGCCGCGGCAGCCGCTTCAGCCTGCGCCTGCCGCTGGGCCATGCCCACCTGCCGCCGGAACAGGTGCGGCACGACCAGGACATCCGGCCGCATGCCAGCCTGGCGCCGTCCTATGTGCGCGAGGCCATGCGCTGGCTGCCCGACGCCGCGCCCGACGACGCCGCCGGCCCGGCCGGCCTGCAGGCCGACATCGGCGAGCGCTACCGCGCCACGCTGGGCGCGCGCATCGTCGTGGCCGACGACAACGCCGACATGCGGCAGTACCTGCGCAGCCTGCTGTCCCCCTTCTTCCGCGTGGAGGATGTGGCCGACGGGGAGCGGGCGCTGGCCGCGATACGCCGCGAGCGACCCGCGCTGCTGCTGTCCGACGTGATGATGCCGGGGCTGGACGGTTTCGAGCTGCTGGCCGCATTGCGTGCCGACCCGGCCACCAGCACGCTGCCCATCGTGCTGCTGTCGGCGCGTGCCGGCGAGGAGGCCCAGATCGAGGGCCTGGGGGCCGGCGCGGACGACTACCTCGTCAAGCCCTTCACCGCGCGTGAGCTGCTGGCCCGCGTGGCGGCGCTGATCGAGCTGGACCGGCTGCGCCGCGCCGGCGAGCAGCAGCTGCGGCTGTTCCTGGCCAATGCGCGCATGTACACCTGGAGCATCGACCTGCGCACGCGGCGGCTGACCATGTCCGACAACGCCGGCGATGTGCTGGGCGCGTCGGCCAATCACCTCGAGGGCGGTTTTGCGCTGGTGCATCCCGACGACGTGGACGGCATACGGCGCGCCATCGATGACGCGGCGAGCACGCGCGGCGGCTTCACGCAGGAGCTGCGCATCGTGCGGCCCGACAACGGCGACACACGCTGGCTGGAGGTGCGCGCGCAGGCGCTGCTGGACGAGGCCGGCGAGGCCATCGCGCTCAGCGGCATCTCCTTCGACGTGACCGAGCGCAAGCACATGGAAGCCGCGCTGCGCGAGACGGACCGGCGCAAGGATGAGTTCCTGGCCATGCTCGCGCACGAGCTGCGCAACCCGCTGGCGCCGATACGCAGCGCCGCCGAGCTGTTGCAGCGCGCGGCGCCGCTGGACGCCCAGCAGCGCCGTGCCGTCGACATCGTGGACCGCCAGGTGCAGCAGATGGCGCGCATGGTGGACGACCTGCTGGATGTGTCCCGCATCACGCATGGCCGCATCGAGCTGGAATGCGCGCCGGTGGACCTGGCCGGCGTCGTCGCGGCCGCGGTGGACGCGGCGTCACCCGCGATGACGGAGCGCCGCCACCGGCTGACCGTGTCCACGCAGGCCGGCCTGCATGTGCTGGGCGATGCGGCGCGGCTGCAGCAATGCGTCGTCAACCTGCTGTCCAACGCGGCCAAGTACACCGACGCGGGCGGCGAAATCCAGCTGAGCCTGCTGCGCGAGGGCGACTGGGCCGTCGTTCGCGTGGCCGACAGCGGCGTGGGCATCCCGCCCGAGATGCTGCCCAGCGTGTTCGACCTGTTCGTGCAGAGCACGCGCACGCTGGACCGCGCGCAGGGCGGGCTGGGCATTGGCCTGTCCATCGTCAAGCGGTTGGTGGAGATGCACGGCGGCCGCGCCGCGGCCAGCAGCGCGGGCGTGGGGGCGGGCGCGACCTTCGAGATTCGCCTGCCGCTGTCCACGCTGCCGCTGCCGGTCGCCGACACCCCGCCCGCAACGGCGCGCGACAGCCGCCGCGTGCTGGTCATCGACGACAACGAGGACGCCGCCGAGTCGCTGGCGATGATGCTGAGGCTGGACGGCCACGAGGTCTGCACCGGCTTCGGCGCCGACGACGCGCTGCGCCTGGCCGACGAATGGGTGCCCGACCTCGTGCTGCTGGACATCGGCCTGCCGGTGATGGACGGCTACGAGGTCGCGCGCCGGCTGCGCGCGCGACCGCAGGCGGCCACGCTGCGGCTGGTGGCGCTGACCGGCTATGGCCAGCCCGACGACCTGCGGCGCTCGGCCGAGGCGGGCTTCGACGGCCATCTGGTCAAGCCGGTGGACCTTGATGCATTGGCCCGCGTGATGCGGGGCTAGCGCCAGTGGCTCGCTAAAGCACCCGCGGCAGATCCCGCCGGACCGCGATGCGGTCGCCGAAGTCGAAATGCCACCACTCGGTGGTGATGCCCTGGAAGCCTGCCTCGCGCATGGCCGCGCGCAGCCAGCCACGCTCGACCAGATGCTCGGGCTTCAACGCGCCCAGCGCGAGGTGTTCGGCCTCGTGGTCGGGGTGGGAGGCCAGCGTCATCTCGTCGAAGCCGCTGCCCATGTCCACCTCGCGGTCTTGCGGGTCCAGCAGCGTCAGGTCCACGGCCATGCCGTAGCTGTGGATGGAGCCGCGCTCGGGGTTGGCGAGGTACATCGTCAGCGGCGTGCCCTGCAGTTCGTCCCACAGGCGCTGCTGCACGCGTTGCGGCCGCAGCGCGTCAAGCACCAGCAGGCGGTAGCCGGGGCGGCGCTGCGCCAGCCAGGCGGCGGCGGCTTCCAGCGCTTCGGCGGCCTCGCGGCGCAGCCAGTGGCAGTCGAAGCCCTCGTAGACGGAGTGGCCCACGAAGTTGTCGGCCGTGGCGTAGCGCAGGTCCACGGCGATGCCGTGTTGCAGCGAGTCCAGCCGCCGGAAGTCCGCGTGGCTGGCGATCTCTTCGATGGGGATCACGGGAGTCTTGCGAGGTGGGCCGATGCGGCCGCGGTGATGAACTTGACCAGGCGGCGCGAGGCCTGGCCCAGCGGCGCGTTGGCGGCGCTGAGCAGGTAGAGGTTGACGTTGACCGTGGGCGCCAGCGGCCGCACGCGCACCCTGCTGACGTCGGCGCTGGCAGCCGTGAACGGGTCCACCAGCGTCATGCCCACGCCGGCCTCCACCAGCGCGCGGGCGAGCTGGTAGGTCTGCACGGTGATGCGGCTTGCCAGTGGCTGGCCCAGCGCCTCGCCGGCGTGGTGCAGCAAGCCGGCCAGCGGGTCGTCGCTCTGCAGGCCGACGATCTCGGTGCGGATGTCGGCCAGGCCCAGCGGGCCATCGCTCTGTGCCTCCGGGCTGCCCAGCGGGCACAGCGCCACCATCGCGCCGCTGGCGATGACCTCGGCCTTGATGCCGGGATGGCGCGGGTCCTGCAGCGACAGGGCCAGGTCGGCCTCGCCCAGCAGCAGCGCCGACACGATTTCGCGCGTGTGGTGCGTGGCCAGCGAGCAGCTGGCGTTCGGGAAGGCCTTGCACCAGGGTGTCATCGCGGCGGGCACGATGGCGGTGGCCAGCGCCGGCGTGGCCACCAGCCGTACCTGCTCGGCCTCGCCGCTCTTCAGGTTGGCGGCCAGGCGGCGTATGCCCACCAGGTCGCGATTCAGCTTGTCGATCTCGACGAACAGCCGCTGCGCCTCGGGCGTGGGGTAGAGCTTGCCGCGCACGCGGTCGAACAGCGCCATGCCCAGCTGCAGCTCGCAGTGCTGCAGCACCTTGGTCACGGCGGGCTGCGAGATGTGCAGCAGCTGGGCGGCACCGCTGATGGTGCCGGCCTGCATGATGGCGTGGAAGACTTCGATGTGACGTAGACGCATGATGAACTCAAAGGCAACCACGTAGCCACAGAGGCACAGAGAAAAAGCAAATGAATTGCTCTGTGTCTCTGTGCCTCTGTGGTTGCATTTTCCGCAGCGTCACTTTCTGTAGACGCCCTCGAAGTCCACGCTGCCGTTCGGCGCCATCTTGAAGCCGACGACGTCCTTGCGGATGGGGATGTAGACGGTGGAGTGCGCCATCGTGATCCACGGCCGCTCGCGCTTGAAGATCTCCTGCGCCTTCTCGTACATCGCGTTGCGCTTGGCTTGGTCGGGCGTCGCGCGGGCCTCGTCGATGAGCTTCTCGAACTCGGCGTTGCAGAACTTGATGCCGCCCCGGCTGGTCGCGCAGCTGAGGTTGGGCGTCAGGAAGTCGTCGGCGTCACCGGTCTCGCCGCTCCAGCCGCTCATGTAGACGTTGTGCTCGCCGTTGTTGGCGCGCTTCAGGTACTCGCCCCACTCGTAGGTCTTGATGTTGGCCTTGACGCCGATCTTGGCCCAGTCCTGCTGGATGAGCTGCGCCATCAGCTGGCCGTTGGGGTTGGTGGGGCGCTGCACCGGCAGGGCCCACAGGTCGAGCTCGAAGCCGTTGGGGAAGCCGGCCTTGGCCAGCATGGCCTTGGCCTTGGCGGGGTCGAACTCGTTCTTCAGCTTCTTGTTGTAGCCGGGGATGGCGGGCGGAAAGGCGCTGACGGCCTGCATCGCGTCGCCGCGCGGGAACAGCGCCTTGAAGATGGCGCCGCGGTCGATGGCGATGTCCAGCGCCTCGCGTACCTCGCGCTTGTCGGTGGGCGCCTTCTTCAGGTTGAAGGCCAGGTAGGAGATGTTCAGCGCCTGGATCTTCTCGATGCTGACGTTGGCGTTGCCCGCCAGGCCGGCGATGTCCACGTCGCGCAGCGCGGCCGTCACATGGCATTCGCCGGCGGCGATCTTCTGCACGCGCACATTGGGCTCGCGGCTGATGCTGAACACCAGGTTGGTCGTCGGCTGCTTGCCGCCCCAGTAGTCGGGGTTGGCCGTCATGCGCAGCACGTCGTCCTTGGCATAGCTCTTGAACAGGAACGGGCCGGTGCCCACCGGCTGCACATTGATCTGGCTGGCCTTGCCGGCCTTCAGCAGCTGCGCCCCGTACTCGGCCGAATGGATGCCGGCCCAGGCGAACGCGAAGTTGGCGACGAAGGTCACGTTGGGCTGGTTCAGCCGGAAGCGCACCGTCAGGTCGTCCACCTTGTCGATGCCGGCGATGAGTTTGGGCAGGCCCAGGTTCTGCGGGTAGATGAAGTTGGCCGTGAAGGCCTTGTTGAACGGGTGGTTGGGGTCGATGAAGCGGCTGAACGTGAAGATCACGTCGTCGGCGTTCAGGTCGCGTGTGGGCTTGAACCACGGCGTGCTGTGGAACTTCACGCCGGGGCGCAGCTTGAAGGTGAAGCTCTTGGCGTCGGGCGAGATCTCCCAGCTGGTGGCCAGCTTGGGCGTCAGCTCGGTGGTGGGCCGCTTGAAGCCCAGCAGGCCGTCAAACATCTGCGAGCTGACCGTATTGGTGCTGGCGCTGTCCCACATGCCGGGGTCGAAGCCCTCGGGGCTGGCATCGGCACAGTAGATCAGCGGCTTGCCCTGGGCCTGGACGGCGGCGGGCAGCAGGGCGGCGGACAGGGCGAGCAGCGGAACGGCGAGCTTCATGACGGCGGGCAGGGTGTTCGGGCGACGGCAGATTGTTCGGAGCGCCCCGGCCGGCCGCAAGCGCGGCCAAGACCATGGGGCATAACAAAAGCTTATACCCAATGGAGGTTCACAATGGCCCGCATGTGGACCGGTTTCCAAACGCTCACCGTCCAGCGCGACGGTGTCACGCTGCATGCCCGCCAGGGCGGCCCCATTGACTCAGGCAGGCTGCCGCTGCTGCTGCTGCACGGACATCCGCAGACCATGGCCATGTGGCACCGCGTGGCGCCCGCGCTGGCGCAGGGCCGCCGTGTCGTGCTGATGGACTTGCGCGGCTACGGCGACAGCGACCGCCCGCCTGCCGGCGAGGCCAGCGCGGCCTACGCCAAGCGCGAGATGGCGCTGGACGCCGTGGCGCTGATGAAGTCGCTGGGCCATGACCGTTTCGCCGTGCTGGCCCACGACCGCGGCGCCCGCGTCGCGCACCGGCTGGCGCTGGACCACCCGCAGGCCGTCGCGCGGGCCATGCTGCTGGACATCGCGCCCACGCTGGCCATGTACGAGAACACCACCGAGGCCTTCGCGCGCGCCTACTGGCATTGGTTCTTCCTGATCCAGCCGGCACCGCTGCCCGAGCGCCTCATCACGGCCGATCCCATTGCCTACCTGCGCGACGGCATGGGCCGGCGCGGCGACTTCTTCGCGCCCGAGGCCTGGGCCGAGTACGAGCGCTGCGTCGTGAAGCCGGGCACCGCCGCGGCCGTCTGCGCGGACTACCGCGCCAGTGCCGGCATCGACCTGGCGCACGACCGCGCCGACCGCGACGCGGGCCGCCGCGTCAAACAGCCGCTGCGCGTGCTGTGGGGCGCCAAGGGTGTGGTCGGCAGCTGCTTCGAGCCGCTGAAGCTGTGGCAGGCGGCGGCCGAGAACGTGACGGGCCGGGCCGTGGACAGCGGGCACTACATCGCCGAGGAGGTGCCGGAGGTGGTGCTGGCCGAGGCAGCCGAGTTCTTTGGGGATCTGTGATGCAGAAGATTGCCGTCATCGCCGGCGACGGCATCGGCCAGGAGGTCATGCCCGAGGGCCTGCGCGTGCTGCGCGCCGTGGCCGAGCGCTTCGGGCTGCCGCTGCACTTCGACGAGTTCCACTTCGCCGACTGCCGCTACTACGAGCAGCACGGCGACATGATGCCGCCCGACTGGAAGGAGCAGATCGGCAGCCACGACGCCATCTTCTTCGGCGCCGTGGGCTGGCCGGCCATCGTGCCCGACCATGTGTCGCTGTGGGGCTCGCTGCTGAAGTTCCGCCGCGAGTTCGACCAGTACGTGAACCTGCGCCCCGCGCGGCTGCTGCCCGGCGTGCGCTCGCCGCTGGCCGGCCGGGCGCCCGGTGACATCGACATGTGGATCGTGCGCGAGAACACCGAGGGTGAGTACTCCAGCGTGGGCGGCCGCATGTACGCCGGCACCGAGCGCGAGATCGTGCTGCAGGAGACGGTCATGAGCCGCGTCGGCGTGGACCGCGTGCTGCGCTTCGCGTTCGAGCTGGCCGCGTCCCGCCCGCGCGCCAAGTTGACCTCGGCCACCAAGAGCAACGGCATCGCCATCACCATGCCCTACTGGGACGAACGCGTCGAGGTGATGGCCGCGCAGTACCCGGGCGTGGCGGTGGACAAGTTCCACATCGACATCCTGTGTGCCCACTTCGTGCAGCGGCCGCAGCACTTCGACGTGGTCGTCGCCAGCAACCTGTTCGGAGACATCCTGTCCGACCTGGGCCCGGCCTGCACCGGCACCATCGCCGTGGCGCCATCGGCCAACCTGAACCCCACGCGCGAATGGCCCAGCCTGTTCGAGCCGGTGCACGGCTCGGCGCCGGATATTGCCGGGAAAGGCATCGCCAACCCCATAGGCCAGATCTGGGCGGGGGCCATGATGCTGGACTTCCAGGGGCACCGCGCCGCTCACGATGCCGTCATGGCCGCCATTGAGCAGGTGCTGGCCGACCCCGCCGCGCCCAAGACACCGGACCTGGGCGGCAGGGCCTCATGCGCCCAGCTGGGTGAGGCCATTGCCAAGGCTGCGAAAATGACGGCATGAAGTCCATCGCCTACACCCGCGCCCAGGCCTTGCCGGCCATCCTCCAGAACCGCATCGCCGTGCTCGACGGTGCGATGGGCACGATGATCCAGCGCTACAAGCTGGGCGAGACCGACTACCGCGGCGAGCGCTTCAAGGACCATCACAAGGACCTCAAGGGCAACAACGAGCTGCTGCTGTTCACGCGGCCCGACGTGATCCGCGAGATCCATGAGCAATACCTGGCCGCTGGCGCCGACCTCATCGAGACCAACACCTTCGGCGCCACGTCCGTCGCGCAGGAAGACTACGACCTGCGCGAACTGGCCTACGAGATGAACGTCGTCGCCGCGCAGATCGCGCGCGCCGCCTGCGACAAGTATTCGACGCCCGACAAGCCGCGCTTCGTTGCCGGCGCGCTGGGCCCCACGCCGCGCACCGCGTCCATCAGCCCGGACGTGAACGACCCCGGCGCGCGCAACATCGACTTCGACACGCTGCGCGACGCCTACTACGAGCAGGCCAAGGGCCTGCTGGAGGGCGGCTCGGACGTCTTCCTCATCGAAACCATCTTCGACACGCTGAACGCCAAGGCCGCGATCTTCGCGGTGGACCAGCTGATGGAAGACACCGGCGAACGCCTGCCTGTCATCATCTCCGGCACAGTGACCGACGCGTCCGGCCGCATCCTGTCGGGCCAGACCGTGACCGCCTTCTGGCACTCGGTGCGCCACGCGCGGCCCATCGCCATCGGCCTGAACTGCGCGTTGGGTGCCACGCTGATGCGGCCCTACATCGAGGAGCTGGCCAAGGTTGCGGGCGATGTGGCGGTCAGCTGCTACCCCAACGCCGGCCTGCCCAACCCGATGAGCGACACCGGCTTCGACGAGACGCCCGACGTGACCGCCCGCCTGGTGGGCGAGTTCGCGCATGCCGGCTTCCTGAACATCGCCGGTGGCTGTTGCGGCACGACGCCCGACCACATCGCGGCCATCGCCAAGGCCGTGTCGGCCTACAAGCCGCGTGTGCATGGGGACAAGTTCTTCAGTGAGATGCTGAGCGCGGCTTGAGGTCGGCCAAGTAAGTCGCGCCCACGCTGCTCCTGCGGTGTGCAAGCGCCCCGTCACTGCACCGATTCGTGACGGACGCGCGGACTATTGGCGACGCTCGCCTGAAGCGGTGCATAACGAACTGGTTTGGATTGCACCGCTGGTTCGCACTTCGCGCGCGCGGCCTCGCGTAGCGCGGGTGGAGCCTCAGATGTCAGGAGTGCGATGGAGTTGAATTGAGGCATGGGGGCGAGGCCGCTCCGAGTGTCGAGCCACGCTTTGAGTCGTCCGATGTGTACCGCCTCGCCGGGCTTCAATGAGAAAGGCAGAGAAAAGGCTTCATGCTTCCTCGGCCCGAAGTCTGTGCCACCCCCGAAGTACGTGTGAAGAATGAGGTTGAAGAACTCGTAGTCTCCCGGCACGAATGGAATGCAGAAGTGATATCCCTTCTCGTGGCGATCTCTATCGACAAAGTCGTACTTTGTGTCTGGCCTTGATTTGATAGCCCCCTCAAAGGGTTCGGTGACTGACTTGTAGTTCATGCCCATGACCTCAAGTCGCTGAGCGCAATCGTCACCGCGAGGCTGGCAACTGACCACATATGTCCCAAGAAGGTATGCACGCTGATCTGCTGGGACTGACTCAATACGCTCTCTTTGCTGAGAAACGCCGGTGGCGCACCCGGTAAGGGCAACAAGGAGCGGAAGGAGTTTGAGTGGGTTGGTCATAGCAGTGAAGCAGTTTGATCTTGGCGGCGTGGTGTCTTGATCTTTGCAATTCGAGCCGCACCCTCTGGATGTATGCGGGTATTGCGCGAGTATGGCGTTCCATGCGGAAGGAAAGGGCGCCGTGGCGGGTCGCAGGCATTGGCGCTAACCCTTGATTTGCACACCCCTCAGGGGCAGAGCGGGTCGCCCGCAAACGGTCAGCGAACGTACAGGGGCGTCGAGCGGCCGCGCGCGAGCTGAGCAGTTCGACATTCGGCGTCCATCGTGTTGACAAATGAATTCAAACGAATACATTCGTTTTCGTTGGAATTCATTGGAAGGCGGTGTCGCATGGCGACGCAGACCATCACGATGGAGCCGCTGTCGGCTCGCATCCCCAGCGACCTCTACCTGTGGCTGGCGCAGCTGCAGGTGGAGGGCGCCACGACCAACAGCGACAAGCTGCGGGTGCTGCTTTCGCAGCTGAAGCGCCAGCATGACGGCGCGTTCGACTATGTGGCAGCCCACGGCTGGGCGCGCGAGCTGACGCACCGGCTGCGCGAGGCGCTGGTGCGCATCGAGGGCACCGAAGGGCGGCATTCCGAAGTGCTGGGGTCGCTGGTGGAGCAGGTGACCACGCTGATGGCGCTGGTCATCAGCCACGCGCCGGCCACCGCCGACGACGCCGCGAAACTGGAAGACGCGCTGGTGCGCCGCGCCGCGCTGCTGGGCGAGTCGCTGCTGCGGCAGGCCACGACGGCCTCCGCCCATGCATTTGATCCCGAGGTGGTAAAGCGCCACCTGACCGCCACCGTCGAGCTGGCCTCGACCTTGAAAGGAGCGTGACATGAGCGATTCCCTGAAGGCCCGCGTCGGGCGCGTCATCGCCGGCGGCATGCATGCGCTGCTGGACAAGATCGAGGACCTGAATCCGCAGGCCGCGATGGAGCAGGCCATCCGCGAGGCCAGCGCGGTCGTGGACGAGGTGCGCCATGAGCTGGGCACGGTCAGCGCCAACCGCCACCTGGCGCAACAACAGCACGCCCGGCTGAACCGCAGCCACGAGGCGTTGAGCGACCAGATCGCGCAGGCGCTCGGCAGCGGACGCGAGGACCTCGCCCGTGCCGCCGTCGCGCGGCAGCTGGACATCGAGGCGCAGATCCCGGTGCTGGAGACCACGCTGGCCGACCTGGCCCGCCAGGAGCAGGAGCTGCAGGGCTTCACCGCGGCGCTGCTGGCCAAGCAGCGCGAGATGCAGGAGGCGCTGGCGGCGTTCCGCAACAGCCGCGCGGCGGCCTCGTCGGCGGCGCAGCCGGTGGGGCAGTCCGCCGTCGACCAGCGCCTGGCCCAGGTGGTGGATGCGTTCGACAGGATCCACCAGCGCCAGACCGGCCTGAACGGCACGCAACCCGGCGACCTGAAGCAGGAGGCGCAGCTGCGCGAACTGGACGAGCTGGTGCGCGATCACAAGATCGCCGAACGCATGGCGCGGCTGAAGGCCGGAGAACTCTGAGAATGCGCCCCGTGCTCACTGGGAGGACTGGATGAACCTGTTCACCGCGCCCGAGACGCTGCCCTTCGGCGTCGCCGTGGCGTTGATCGTCGCCATCGCGCTGCTGGAAGGCCTGGGCATGCTGGTGGCGCTCAGCCCCAGCAACTTCATCGACGACCTGCTGCCCCACGACGTGCCCGACTCCGGCCTGGACCGCGTGCTGGGCTGGCTGCATCTGGGCCGCGTGCCGGCACTGGTGCTGCTGCTGCTGTTCCTGCTGGGCTATGCGCTGTTCGGCTACGCGCTGCAGAAGGTCGCGCTCAACCTGGCCGGTGGCTTCCTGCCGGCCTGGCTGGCCGGGCTGCTGGCCGTGCCCCCGGGGCTGGCCACCGTGCGCGGGCTGGGCTCGCTGGTGGCCCACATCATTCCGCGCGACGAGACCAGCGCCGTCAGCGAGCAGTCGCTGGTGGGGCGGGGCGGCGTCATCAGCGGTGGCAGCGCGCGTCGAGGCCTGGCGGCGCAGGCGCGCGTGCGCGATGCGCATGGCCGCGTCCACTACCTGATGGTGGAACCCGACCTGGACGACGAAGTGTTCGAGGAAGGCGCGCAGATACTCGTCGTGCGCAAGCTGGGGCCGTTCTACCGCTGCATCGCCAACCCCCATCCGCAACTGATCTGAGGGAGAGAACGAAAGCATGGACAACATCATCGACATCACCATCATGGCCAGCATCGGCCTGCTGGGCCTGCTGACCATAGGCTTCATCTTTGCGCGGCTGTACAAGCGCAGCACCAAGGAGCTGGCCTTCGTGCGCACCGGCCTGGGCGGGCAGAAGGTCATCATGGACGGCGGCGCCATCGTGCTGCCGGTGTTCCACGAGCGCGTGCTCGTCAACATGAACACGCTGAAGCTGGAAGTGCTGCGCCGCGAGCGCGAGAGCCTCATCACCAAGGACCGCATGCGCGTGGACGTGACGGCGGCGTTCTTCGTGCGCGTGAAGCAGACGGAAGAGGCAGTCAGCACCGCCGCGCAGACGCTGGGCGCCCGCACGATGAGCCCCAATGAGCTGAAGGCGCTGGTGGAAGACAAGTTCGTCGACAGCCTGCGCGCCACCGCCGCGACCATGACCATTCAGGAGCTGCAGGACAAGCGCCGCGACTTCGTGCAGGCGGTGCAGAACGCCGTGGCCGAGGACCTGGAGAAGAACGGCCTGGAGCTGGAGTCGGTGTCGCTGACGAGTCTTGACCAGACTGACAAGCAGTTCTTCAACCCCAACAACGCGTTCGACGCCGAGGGTCTGACGCGCCTGACCGAGCAGACCGAGGCGCGCCGCAAGCAGCGCAATGACGTCGAGCAGGACACCGAGGTGCAGGTGCGCACCAAGAACCTGGAAGCCTCGCGCCTGAAGCTGACCATCGAGAAGGACCAGGAGTTCGCGTCGCTGTCGCAGAAGCGCGAGATCGAGACCGCCCGCGCCGAGCAGATCGCGCTGATCGCGGCCCAGCAGGCCGAGCGCGGCCGTGAAGCCGAGACCGTGAAGATCGAGGCCGAGCGCCAGGTGGGCCAGCGCCGCATCGAGGCCGAGCGCGAGATCAAGGCCGCCGAGATCGAGAAGAACCTCGTCATCCAGACGCGCGAGATCGAGCAGGAGCGCCAGGCCGAGCTGAAGCGCGCCGAGCAGCGCAAGCAGGTCGAGATCGCGCGCCAGGACACGCAGATCGCCATTGCCACCAAATCGCGCGAGCAGTCCGAGGCCGACGCCGCCGCCAACCTGGCGCGCGCCGAGGCCGTGAAGGCCGAGGAAACCGTCAACACCGCGCGCCAGGTGGCCGTGGCCGAGCGCGACAAGGCCATCCAGCTCATCGAAGCCAGCAAGGATGCCGAGCAGAACGCCATCGCGGTGAAGGTCTCGGCCTCCGCCGAGAAGGAGGCGGCCATCGACCGCGCCGAGGCGCTGACCATCGAGGCCAAGGCCAAGCAGGCCGCGGCGATGGCCGAGGCCGAGGGCCGGCGTGCCATCAACGAGGCGCTGAACACCTTGTCGGCCGCGCAGATCGACCTGCAGGTGCGCACGCAGCTGTTGCAGCAACTGCCCGAGATCCTGGCGCAGGCCGTCAAGCCCATGGAGCAGATCGACTCCATCCGCATCGTGTCGGTCAACGGCCTGCCGGGCCAGGGCGGCGCGGCAGGCGAGGGCGGTGCGGCTGCCGGCACCTTCCCCGAGCAGGTGATGAACTCGGCCCTGCAGTACCAGATCGCCAAGCCCATCGTCGACGCTGTCATGCAGGACGCCGGCCTTTCCAACCAGGGCATCACCGGCATCGCGCAGAACCTGGCGGGGCTGCTGAAGCCCGCGCCGACGACGCCGGCTCAATGAGTCAGGAGCGCGCCTCGGCGCTGGCCTTGGGCGCGGCGCTGCGGCGCGCGCCTTCGCTGTAGTCCGCCGGGGGCTTCATCAGCGCCGGGTCGGGCTCGCCGCGCTTGATCTTCTCCAGCCGGTAGTTGCGCTCGCCGCTGCGCGGGTCGGCATCGCGGCTGGAGACGGTCAGCATCAGCTCGGGCGAACGCCACACCTCGCGGCTGATGACGATGGGCTTCTCGTTGCCGATCTTGCCGGCTTCGATGGTCCAGGTCGTGCGCTCGCCGTTGACCTTCACGCCTTCGATCTCCTTGGCCGGCAGCGCGGTGGTCGCGCCGCCTTCGCGCGGCAGGGCCAGCGTCAGCGGCCCCGGCAGCAGCAGCGGCGGCATGGGCGGCACCGGCAGCGCCATCGGGGCAGGGGGCGCGGGTGGCGCGGGCATGGCCGGCATGTCGCCGGCACGCAGCACGCGCAGCTCGCGGCGCACCAGCGGCGCGCTGGCGCCCGGCGTGGCCGGCACCACCACGTCGCGCTCGATGACGACGCCGGGCTCGCCGCGCAGCGTGCGCGCCCGCACGCGCTCGGCGTCGACGGCGCGCGCATCCTCCGCCACGCGGGCGCCCCATTCCTTCCAGCGCGCGGCCTGCTCCTTCATGCGCTCGCCCCATTCGCGCATGGACGCCTGCCAGGCGGCGTGGGCCGCCGGGTCCGGCGAGGCGCTGTACGACACGTTGCCGCGCAGCTTCAGCATGCGCTTCTGGTCGGGGTAGAGGATCCAGCTCGCCCTCGCGACCGGGTCGCTCAGGTAGACGATGCTGGGGCCGCCCTCACGCTGCACCTCGTGGCGCGTGCGGCCCTCGCCGTCGCGGCACAGCTGGCTTTGCTGCTGGCGCACGATGCGGTTGCCGTCGGCCAGCGTCTGCACGTTCTCGTGCACGGCGGTGGCGCAGTACGGCGCGCCCTTGACGGGGCGGCCGGTCTCCATCTCGCGGCCGGCAAAGGCCAGCGCCTGGTCGCCCAGCTCGATGCGCGTGGGCACCTGGGCCAGCGCCAGCGTGACGCTGCGTTCGATGTCGCGCGTCAGTCGGTCGGCGTCCAGCGCCGCCGCGGGCAGGGCCAGCGTGCACAGCGCCAGTGTGGTGAAGGTGGTCTTGCTCATGTCGTTCTCCGTCGTCATTCCAGAATTCGGACAGCCAGCAACTGTCCGTCGGGGTTCAGCAGCAGCTCCGCGCGCACCATGTCGGCGGCGCGCGCGGCGTCGAAAGGCAGGCCCAGCAGTGCCAGTCGCTCGCGCGGCAGTTCGGCCGGCTGCAGCCACACGGCCATGCCGCGGTCGGCCGTCAGCGCGGCGCGGAACTCGCCCTCCGGCACCAGCGGGATGAATCCGCTGCCGGCCAGCGACGCGGACGGCGCGCTGCCGGGCGGGTCCAGCAACAGCAGCGCGCTCATCAGCACGGCGGCGGTGGCGCCCAACGCACCGCTGCCCCAGGCCAGCCGGCGCAGCCAGCGCGGCTCGTGCGCGTCGGCGGTGGCCTGGTGCGCGCGGCGGGCCTGCTGCAGATGCGTCAGGCGGGCCAGCAGCCGGGCGTCCTGCTGGGCGTCGGGCTGCTGGCGGTTGAACTCCGCGCGCGCGGGCAGCAGCCAGTCGGGCGTGGTGTCGTCGTGATGAGTCATGGTCGTTCTCCCACGGCCAGCAGGTCGGCCAGGCGCTGGCGGGCGCGGTGCAGGCGGGTGCGCAGCACGTCGGCGCTGACGCCGGCAATGGCGGCGGCGTCCTCGTAGCTGCGTTCCTGCAGGTCCACCAGCACGATGGCCTCGCGCTGCGGCCAGCTGAGGCGGCGGATCGCGGTCCAGAGCTGGGCCTGCTGCTGGGCGGTGTCGAGGCGCAGGTCGCTGCCGGATTCGCCACTCTCGCCGTCGTCGGCGTCGTCCAGCGGCACGTGGCGGCGCGCGTCGCGCCATTGGTTGAGCAGTTGGTGCCGGGCCATGCCGGCGAGGTAGGCGCCCAGCGAGCCGCGGCCGGGCTGGTAGTCCTGCGCCCCGTGCAGCAGCTTCGCGAACGCCTCCTGCACGGCGTCCAGCGCGGCCGCTTCGTCGCCGGCCAGCGCCAGCGCGTAGCGGTAGACCGAGCCGCTCTCGCGCCGGTAGATCAGCGCCAGCGCATCGGCGTCACCGGCGACGACGCGGGCCAGCAGCGCGCCCTCGTCGCTGCGGGCTGCGGCGCCAGGCGCGACAAAGCCGAGGCGGGTCAGCCAGCTCACTGGTGCACCCTTCGCGCTGCGCGCTGTCCCGCCGGGCGGGAGCGAGCTTGCTTGGGACGGCCCGGCGCGGCGCTCATGTCGGGCTGCATGGGGTGAAGGCCTGCTGGACTTGCATGCCGCTATTGAGCGTGGCGGCCTCGTTTCGTTACTCGGGACAAACCCGTCGTCACTTTCGACACGGGGGCGCCTCGCCGTGATCGAATCGCCTGCATGACGACAAAGCGATGCTTGGGCGTGCTGGCACTGCTTGCCTCAGCAGCGCATGCCGCGGCGCCGGCCTGCGACGCGGGCTGGCAGCTGGACGTGCAACTGCGCCTGGGCGGCACGCACGGGCCCGACCTGGGCTCGGCCGAATGGCAGGCGGGCGTGGAGCGGCAGCTGATGCTGACAGAAGCGCCGCCGCGCGGGGGCGCGGCCTGGTGCGCGCGGGTGCAGCAGGCGCTGGATGCCGCGCGGCGGGCGCCGGTGTGCCGGCTGCGCATCGGCCCCGACAGCATCGAAGGCCTGAGCTGCCGCCGCGCGGCCCTGGCCACGCTGGACCTGCGCATGGCCCAGGCCCTGGCCGCCGCGCGCCGCCACGCGGCCCGCAAGGAACGCGCGCGGCTGGACGCCGAGCAGCAGGGCTGGCTGCGCGGCCGCAACGACTGCTGGAAGGCCGGCCCCGGCGACGACGCGCGTGCCGCCTGCATCGCCGACAACTATCGCCAGCGGCTGCTGGAGCTGCAGACCGGCTACCGTCTCGTGCCCGTGCAGGCCAGCGTGCGCTGGCGCTGCGACGATGGCAGTGCGCTGACGACGCACTTCTATACCGTCACCGACCCGCCCAGCCTGGTCGCGCAGCGCGCCGGCCAGCGCTCCTTGATGAAGCTGCAGCCCGCCGCCAGCGGTGCCCGCTATGCCGGCCCCAACGAAAGCTTCTGGGAGCACCAGGGCGAGGCCCGCATCACCTGGGGCTGGCAGGCGCCCGAGACCCGTTGCGTGAAACAGCCATGATCAAGTTGCAAGGCCTCGACCACCTCGTGCTGCGCGTCATCGACCTGCCTGCGATGACACGCTTCTATGTCGATGTGCTGGGCTGTTCGGTCGAGCGCCGCCAGGATGCCATCGGCCTGGTGCAACTGCGCGCCGGCGCGGCGCTGATCGACCTGGTGCCCGTGGACGGCCAATTGGGCCGCATGGGCGGCGCGCCGCCGGGCCGGGAGGGGGGGCGCAACCTGGATCACTTCTGCCTGCGCGTGCAGCCGTTTGACGAGGCTGCCATGCGCGCCCACCTGGCCGCGCATGGCGTGCAGGCGGGCGACACGGTGCCGCGCTACGGCGCGGAGGGCGAGGGGCCGTCCATCTATCTGTCCGACCCCGAGGGCAATGTCGTTGAACTGAAGGGGCCTCCGGAGACCACGCGATGAAGCCGCTGACGCGCGCCGTGCTGTGGGGCGGGCTGCTGGCCGGCACGGGCGAGCTGGTGTTCGCGCTGGCGTTCGGGCTGCCGATCGCGCTGGCGGTGCGGCAGTCGTTGGCGCACGCATCAGCTTAGGCGCCGCCCGCATAAGCGCCGCCGCGCTCGCGCAGAATCCGGCTCCATGCCCGTTCTGCCCACCAAGCTGCCCCACACCGGCACCACCATCTTCACCGTCATGTCGGCGCTGGCCGCCGAGCATGGCGCGATCAACCTTGGCCAGGGCTTCCCGGACTTCGAGGCCGATCCGGCGCTGCTGCAGGCCGTGACGAGCGCGATGGCCGCGGGCCACAACCAGTACCCGCCCATGACCGGCGTGCCGGCGCTGCGCCAGGCCGTCGCGGCCAAGCTGAACGATCTGTACGGCTCGGCCTATGACGCCGACCGCGACATCACCATCACCGCCGGCGGCACGCAAGGCCTCATCACCGCGCTGCACGCCTGCGTGGGCGCGGGCGACGAGGTCATCATCATCGAGCCGGCCTACGACAGCTACGACCCCGCCATCCGGCTGGCCGGGGCCGTGCCGGTGGGCGTGGCTATGACGCCGGACTACCGCATCGACTGGCCCGCCGTGCGCGCCGCCATCACGCCGCGAACGCGTGCTCTGGTCATCAACACACCGCACAACCCCAGCGGCCGCGTCGCCACGCATGACGACTTGATCGAACTGGAACGCATCGCCGAGCAGCACGACCTGTTCGTCGTCAGCGACGAGGTCTACGAGCACATGGTGTTCGACGAGGCGCCGCACCAGAGCGTGGCGCGCTTTGCCGCGCTGCGCGAGCGCAGCTTCCTCATCAGCAGCTTCGGCAAGACCTTCCACGTGACGGGCTGGAAGGTCGGCTTCGTCGCCGCGCCGCCGGCGCTGTCTGCCGCGTTCCGGCGGCTGCACCAGTACACGGTGTTCACGGTGCACACGCCCACGCAGCACGCCATCGCGGCCTACCTGGCCGACCCAGCGCCCTGGCAGGGTCTGAGCGCCTTCTACCAGGCCAAGCGGGACGCCTTCCGCGCGGCGCTGTCGCACACGCAGCTGAAGCTGCTGCCTTGCGAGGGCACCTACTTCCAGACGGTGGACTACCGTGCCGTGTCGGACCTGCCGGAGCTGGACTTCGCGAAGTGGCTGACCACCGAGATCGGCGTGGCCGCCATCCCGCTGTCGGTGTTCTACCAGCGGCCGCAGGAGCGCGGCCATGTGCGTTTCTGCTTCGCCAAGCGCGACACGACGCTGGCGGAGGCGATCAGGCGGCTGGAGAAGCTGGCCTGAGCAGTCTGCTCTGGCACGCCCCGTGCTAACCCTAGGGTGAGAGATCGGCAGCTGCCGCCGAGGCGCAGACCGGTCGTGACCCAGTTCACGGAGGACATCATGTTGCACCACGCCCGTGCACCGGCCCATGCACCGAAAGCGGGGATGCCCCCCAAGCAGACGGGCGGCGAGGCCTTTGGCAAGTTGATCAACCTGTCGGGCCGGCGGCGTTTCACGTCGCAGCGGCTGGTGCTGTACGCGGTGCTGGCGGCGCAGGGTCGCGAGGGCGCGCTGAACACGTCGCTCGATGCGCTGGCCACGTTCAGCGACGCCCACCGTTCGTTGATGGAAGGCGAGCTGTCGCCGGTCATGCTGGGCGGTGAGCTGGAAGAAGCCTACTTCGGCCCGGAGCGCGCCGATGAACGCATCAACGCCTTCATCGACCTGGCCCGCCGCGCGCTGGACGCCATCGGCGCCGGTATGCGCAGCGCGCCGGAACTGCTGGAGCAACTGGTGGATGCCGCCACGCCGCTGCTGGCCGCGCTCAACCGGCTGACCCAGGTCTACGAAGACCTGGCCCGCCAGCAGGCCGCGTCGGCCAAGCGGCAGCTGACCGCCGTCATGGGCGACATCGAGCAGATCGCCAAGCACGCACGCATCGTGTCGTTCAATGCCCAGGTGGTGGCGGCGCGCGCAGGCGCGTCGGGCCGCGAGTTCGCCGTCGTGTCGGGTGAGATGACGCACATCACCGGCCAGCTGGACGGGTTGGTGCGCGAGGCGGTGCGCAGCGCGGTGGCTTGAGTCAAGTCGCCGACCTCAGTGGGCAACTGGCGCCGGTTTCAGGCGTCTCTGCCAGCCTTGTGGCCAATTCGTTGCGCAGGCTTTGCAGGCCGGCGATGCGGGCGTCGACATCGGCCAGCTTGCGCGCCAGCGCATCGCGCAGCGCCGGGCCGGCGTCCTGCCCCTGCGCCAGCAGCGGCAGGTCGGCTGCGATCTCGGCCAGCGTGAAGCCCAGTTGCTGGGCGGTGCGCACATAGCCCAGCCACTGCACGGCTTCCTCGGGGTAGTCGCGGTAGCCGTTGGCGCTGCGGCGCGCCTGCAGCAGGCCGCGTTTTTCATAGAAGCGCAGGCTGTCGCGGCTCAGGCCGGTGCGCTCGGACAGGGTGCCGATCTGCATGGAAAGACTCGGATGGGGGGCTTGACCCTGGAGCGTAGTCCAGCCCTGAGCATGCGGGCCTTCGCAACTTGCCCAGTGCGCCATGCCCTCGTTCAGCCCCGCCCAGTTCCGTCGCATCGTCTGGGCCAGCGCCGCGTACGACGTCGTCGTCACGGCGCCCTTCGCCACCCCCTGGACCTTCGCCATCGCCTTCGGCCAGCTCAGCGTCGTCAACCAGGCGCTCGGCGGGCAGCCGCTGCCGGCCTTCGAGCCGATGCACCAGCTGTTTGCGTTGCTGATGGCCAGCGTGGTGATGGTCTGGTCCTGGCTGCGGCTGCGCACGCCCACTGCGGCGCTGGGCCGGCACGATGCGGTCACGCGGCTGCTGTTCAGCACCTGGATGTTCTGGACCTGGCTGCAGACCGGTGCACCGGTGATGTTGCTGTTCCTGCTGCCGGAGATCAGCTGGGCGGTCGCCCAGGCCTGGCCGGTGAAGCTCAGCGCGCCAGCAACGGCAGCACTTCGTCCGTCAGCAGCTTGAACTGCGCGTCCAGCAGCGGTCCGTTGGGGTCGTGGCCGGCGCGCGGCACGGTGACGAGCTGCTTGCGCGGCGCGGTGAGGCGGTCGAACCAGGCGCGTGTAGTGTCCGGCGGCGTCAGCAGGTCTTCCTCGCCTTGCACGAGGAAGACGGGCAGCTGGAACTGCGTGCGCTCATCCAGCAGGTTCAACCGCCACAGCATGCCGTCGCCGTTGAAGCCGACGAACTTCAGGAAGGAGAACGCCTCACCGGCTTCGTACGCGGCGGCATCCTGCGGGGCGGCGTAGTCGGCGGCGGGCTTCCAGCTCGGGCCGGGCTCGGTGCGTTGGGCCTCGTAGCCGCGCAGGATGCGGCGCAGCTTGCCGAAGCTGCGTGGGTCGGTCCAGGGCGGGCTGCCCAGCGCCTGCAGCGTGGCGAGGGCGGGCTGGTCACCCAACTCGCGGGCGCGCTGCAGCGCGAGGGCATGGCTGGCGATGAGGTCGGCCGGGCCGACGAGCTGAGACACGCCCACGTAGGCGTGGAAGAGCCCGGGTCGCCGGTGCGCCATCTCCACCGCCAGCGCCGAGCCCCACGAGCTGCCCAGCAGGATGACTTTGCGCAGCCCCAGGCGGCGCTGCAGGTGCTCGGCCACGGCGATGCCGTCGGCGGCCAGCAGGTCCAGCGTCAGCGGTGTGCGGGTGAACTCGTCCGGTTCCAGCTCCCGCACCGGCAGGTTCTTGCCATAGGTGCGGCCGGCGCCGCGCTGGTCCCACTGCGCGAGGGTGAAATTCTTGGCCCAGGCGCCGAACAGCGAGTCGGCGAAGGGCGTGTTGGGATTGCCCGGGCCGCCATGAACGAACAGCAGCACGGGGTTGCGGCAGTCCTGGCCGGTGATGGTCAGCCACTGCGGGATGCCATTGATCTCGACGAAACCCTGTTCCCGCACGGTGCACTCGGGCGCCGGTGGTTGCACGGCGGGGCTCAGCAGCGGAGCGAGCAGCAAAGCGGCGGTCAACAGGCGTCGGATCAACGGGGTCTCCAGGGGCTGTAGCGAGCAGATGAGAGCCCCGCCGCAGGCCCGCGACCATTCGGCAAGCCGCAACCGAGCTTTCGGCACGGCCGCGGAATAGCGCCTGGGCGAGACATTGGCCGGCCGGTGCCGGAAAATCGCGGTCTTTCCCGCTTTCGCGAGCTACCGCCAGGTTCCGCCATGCCCACCCCCTACCGCTCCAAGACTTCCACCGCCGGCCGCAACATGGCCGGCGCCCGCTCGCTGTGGCGCGCCACCGGCATGAAGGACGATGACTTCTCCAAGCCCATCATCGCCATCGCCAACAGCTTCACGCAGTTCGTGCCCGGCCACGTGCACCTGAAGGACCTGGGCCAGCTGGTGGCGCGCGAGATCGAATCGGTGGGCGGCGTGGCCAAGGAGTTCAACACCATCGCCGTGGACGACGGCATCGCGATGGGCCACGACGGCATGCTGTATTCGCTGCCCAGCCGCGACATCATTGCCGACTCGGTCGAATACATGGTCAACGCCCACTGCGCCGATGCGCTGGTGTGCATCTCCAACTGCGACAAGATCACCCCCGGCATGCTGATGGCCGCCATGCGGCTCAACATCCCCGTCGTGTTCGTCTCCGGCGGCCCGATGGAAGCCGGCAAGGTGCGCCTGGCCGTGCCCGGCACCAGCAAGATCGAGATCAAGAAGCTGGACCTGATCGACGCGATGGTCATGGCCGCCGACGCCAAGGTCAGCGACGCCGACCTCGCCGAAGTCGAGCGCTCGGCCTGCCCCACCTGCGGCAGCTGCTCGGGCATGTTCACGGCCAACTCCATGAACTGCCTGACCGAGGCGCTGGGCCTCTCGCTGCCGGGCAATGGCACGGTGGTGGCCACGCATGCTGACCGCGAGCAGCTGTTCAAGCGCGCCGGCCGCACGGCCGTCGAGCTGTGCAAGCGCTTCTACGAGCAGGACGACGCCACGGTGCTGCCGCGCGCCATCGGCAAGAAGGCGTTCGAGAACGCGATGACGCTGGACATCGCGATGGGCGGCTCCACCAACACCATCCTGCACATCCTGGCCGCGGCGCAGGAGGCCGAGATAGCCTTCGACATGACGGACATCGACCGCCTGTCGCGCGACGTGCCGCAGCTGTGCAAGGTGGCGCCCAACACCAACAAGTACCACATCGAAGACGTGCACCGCGCCGGCGGCATCATGGCCATCCTGGGCGAGCTGGACCGCGCCGGCAAGCTGCACACGGACGCGCCCACCGTGCACGCCAAGACGATGAAGGACGCGCTGGACGAATGGGACATCGCCCGCTCGCCCAGCGAGGCCGTGAAGACCTTCTACATGGCCGGCCCTGCCGGCATCCCGACGCAGGTCGCCTTCAGCCAGAACAGCCGCTGGCCCAGCCTGGACACCGACCGCGCCGAGGGTTGCATCCGCTCGTATGACCACGCCTTCAGCAAGGAAGGCGGCCTGGCCGTGCTGCGCGGCAACATCGCGCTGGACGGCTGCGTCGTGAAGACCGCCGGCGTGGACGACAGCCTGCTGGTCTTCGAAGGCCCGGCGCATGTCGTCGAGAGCCAGGACGAGGCGGTCGCCAACATCCTGGACGACAAGGTCAAGGCCGGCGACGTGGTGGTGGTGCGCTACGAAGGCCCGAAGGGCGGCCCCGGCATGCAGGAAATGCTCTACCCGACCAGCTACATCAAGAGCAAGGGCCTGGGCAAAGCCTGCGCGCTGCTGACCGACGGCCGCTTCTCCGGCGGCACGTCGGGCCTGTCCATCGGCCACTGCTCGCCGGAAGCGGCAGCGGGCGGCGCGATCGGCCTGGTGCGCAACGGCGACCGCATCCGCATCGATATTCCGAACCGGACCATCGATGTGCTGTTGAGCGACGAGGAACTGGCCGCACGTCGTGCGGAGCAGGATGCGAAGGGCTGGAAGCCGGTCGAGGCGCGTCCGCGCAAGGTGTCGGCGGCGCTGAAGGCGTATGCGCTGCTGGCGACGTCGGCGGACAAGGGGGCGGTGCGGGATCTGGGGCAGCTGGAAGGCTGAACTAGCTGAAGCGGCCCGTGGGTCGCTTTTTTAATGCCCGGAGTAGTTGCGTTCTCCTCAAGCACTTGGTGCGCTCTGGAAGTCCCTCCGCAAACCTAGGCGTGCGCGACGATGAGCATTGAAACCGATGCTTGGCTGAGAAATGCGCGCTTTACATCAGTCGATGTCGAAGTTGGCGCCATCCTCAAGCGAGCCAATGAACGCCTCAAAGCTCGGTGCAACGGCCGTGATCTTGAAATCGAACTCTTGGTCTACATGCACAACTGAGGGATCACCCGCCGGTCCACAAGAGCGGTAGTCAAGGCAGAGCATGTCATGCCCGGCAGAGGGGCAGTCTGCGAAGTAAATCCCGATGTCCGGGTACCCCCACTCTTCTATCCAAAACTGGCTTCCGAAACTGCCGCAGAGAGAGTTCGCCTTCTCCCAGCCAATGGAATAGATACCGGTGATGGCCACATGGTCCTGAGCCCAGGACGTGGGCGCATCGGTTCTATGTGCTGTCTTGATCGGCATCCCCCCGTTCTGGTTGCCGGCCAGTGCTACGTAAGCTGCGGGCAACTTGTAGCCAAGGCGCTTCTCTACCTCAGCAAGAGTTTCAGCGTTAGGAGTGACGTCAACGTACTCGCGAGTCGCGTAGTCGGACGTTTTCCAGAACGAGGAAAAGTCGAAGCTTTCAAACGGCGGCATTCTCTACAGCGTCGGCAGGGGGAATTCGTACAGCGGCGGGCGTGACTGCATATTTCCGCTAAAGCTAACAAACTAGCCCCACCTGCCCGTGTCAGTGACTACTCGGGGGCTAGCAGCTTGACACACCAAGCAGCGCAGATGCTCAGCCCGCCCGCTCCAACATCGCCTGCAACAACACGTTGCACCCCGCCTCGATGTGCTCCGGCTTGGCGTCCTCGATCTCGTTGTGGCTGATGCCGTCCTTGCAGGGGATGAAGATCATGCCGGCCGGGGCCAGGCGGGCCATGTAGACGGCGTCGTGGCCGGCGCCCGAGACCGCGCGCATGTTGCTGTAGCCCAGCGTGTCGGCGGCCTTCTGCACGGCGGCGATGCAGTCGGCGTGGAAGGGTTGGGCCGTGTAGGCGCTGACGGGCGTGATCTCGATGGGCAGGCCGCTCTCTTGCGACAGCTTCGCAGCGACCGCGCGGATGTCCGCATCCATCGCCTCGCACAGCGCGTCCGTCGCGTTGCGCAGGTCGATGCTGAACTTCACGCTGCCCGGGATGACGTTGCGGCTGTTGGGGTGCACCTGCACCATGCCCACCGTGCCGCGGCCGTGCGGCGGGTGACGGTGGGCGCAGGCGACCACTTCCTGCATCAGCTTGGTGGCCACCTGCAGCGCGTCCTTGCGCAGCGCCATCGGCGTGGGGCCGGCGTGGGCCTCCATGCCGGTGACGACGCAGTCGTACCAGCGGATGCCCAGCACGCCGGTGACGACGCCGATGGTCTTGTCGTGGTCCTCCAGCACCGGGCCCTGTTCGATGTGGGTCTCGAAGTAGGCGCCGATGGGGTGGTCGCCGGGCTCCTGATCGCCGATGTAGCCGATGCGCTCCAGTTCTCCCTTCACCGTCTTGCCTTCGGTGTCGGTGGCCGCGTAGGCGTGCTCCAGCGTGAAGGCCTTGGCGAACACGCCCGAGCCCATCATGACGGGCACGAAGCGCGAGCCTTCCTCATTCGTCCAGAAGGCAACCTCGATCGGCGCCTCGGTCTCGATGCCGTGGTCGTTCAACGTGCGCACGACCTCGATGCCGGCCAGCACGCCGTAGTTGCCATCGAACTTGCCGCCGGTGGGCTGGGTGTCGATGTGGCTGCCGGTCATGATGGGCGGCATGTTGCTCCGACCCGCGCGGCGCATGAAGACGTTGCCGATCTTGTCGATGGTGACCGTCATGCCGGCCTCGCGTGCCCAGCGCGTGACGAGGTCGCGGCCCTGCTTGTCGAGGTCGGTCAGCGTCAGGCGGCAGACGCCGCCTTTCTCGGTGGCACCGATCTGCGCCAGTTCCATCAGCGAGTCCCACAGGCGTTGGCCGTTGACGCGCAGCTTCGTGATGTCGGGTTTGGTGGTGGGCATGTCCATGAAGTGCTCCTTCAACGAGCGACCGCAGTCGGCATCAGGTCCGCTGCGCGTTTGGCGGCGGCGTCGAACTGCGGGCCGAACGGCGGGCGCTTCAGGTAGCGGCCGGTGCCGGGTTCGGCGCGCAGTTCGCCACGCGCGAACACGACGCGGCCTTGCGAGATCGTGTGGCTGGGAATGCCGCGCACGGTGCGGCCCTCGAAGATGTTGAAGTCGTTCTTCGAGAACTGCGTCTTGGCGCTCAGCGTCTTGATGCCGGCAGGGTCCCACAGCACGAGGTCGGCATCCGCGCCTTCGGCGATGACGCCCTTGCGCGGGTACATGTTGAACAGCTTGGCCGCGTTGGCCGATGTGATGGCGACGAACTCGCTGGGCGTGAGCCGCCCGGAGTTGACGCCGGCGTCCCACAGCACGGCCATGCGTTCCTCGACACCGCCGCAGCCGTTGGGGATCTTGGCGAAGTTGTCCTTGCCGGCGGCCTTCTGCTCGGCGCAGAAGGTGCAGTGGTCGGTGGCCGTCGTGTGCAGCTGGCCGCTCTGCAGGCCGCGCCACAGGAATTCCTGGTGGATCTTGGGGCGGAAGGGCGGGCTCATCACATAGGCCGCGGCCTTGTTGAAGTCGGTGTCGCGGTAGACGCTGTCGTCGATCAGCAGATGGCCGGCCAGTACCTCGCCGTAGACACGCTGGCCGCGGGCGCGCGCTCGCGCAATCGCCTCGGCGCTCTCGATGCACGACACATGCACGATGTAGATCGGCACGCCCAGCACGTCGGCAATCGCGATGGCGCGGTTGGCGGCTTCGCCTTCGACCATCGGCGGGCGCGACATCGGGTGACCTTCCGGTCCGGTGATGCCCATCTTGGCGACCTCGGCCTGCAACAGGTAGACCAGCTCGCCGTTCTCGGCGTGGACGGTCGGCATGGCGCCCAGTTCGAGCGCACGCTTGAAGCTGTTCACCAGCGTCTCGTCGTCGCACATGATGGCGTTCTTGTAGGCCATGAAGTGCTTGAAGCTGTTCACGCCTTCCTCTCGCACCAGGGTCCCCATGTCGGCGTGCACCTGCTCGCTCCACCACGTCACGGCGACGTGGAAGGCGTAGTCGGCGGCGCTCTTCTCGGCCCAGCCGCGCCACTGCCGGTAGGCGTCCATCAGCGGCTGCTGCGGATTGGGGATGACGAAGTCGATGATGCTGGTGGTGCCGCCCGCCAGCGCGGCCGCCGTGCCGGTGAAGAAATCGTCCTGCGTGACCGTGCCCATGAAGGGCAGCTGCATGTGGGTGTGCGGGTCGATGCCGCCGGGGATCAGGTACTGGCCAGTGCCATCCAGCGTCGTCGTGCCGGTGGGCGCCTCGCGAGCGGCGCGCTCGCCCATCGCGGCGATGCGGCCATCGACACAGAGGACATCGGTGCGTGATTCGGCGTCGGCGTTGACGACGACCGCGCCGCGGATCAAGAGACTCATGCGTGTGCTCCTTGTGCTGCCGTCTGCCGCGGCATGCTGAAGAAATAGACCGCGCCCGACACGGCCAGGCTGAAGAACCAGCCAAAGCTGAACAGCGTGACCAGTGCCGGCGCGACGGCCGACTTGTCCAGCACGCCCGACACCACCAGATAGCCCGGCAGGCAGGGCAGCACGCCCAACAGCAGCGCGACGATGGCGCGGACGTTCCAGCCGCCGCTGTACTCGTACTCGCCGCCGCGGCGGTAGAGGTCGGTGCTGTTCAGCTCGGTGCGGCGGATCAGGTAGTAGTCGGTCAGCAGGATGCCGGCGATGGCGCCGAGCAGCGTTCCATAGCCGCCCAGCCACGTGAACAGATAACCGCCCGACGTGGCCAGCAGCTTCCAGGGCATGAACAGCAGGCCGATGACGGCGGCGATCAGCCCGCCCATGCGGAAGCTGATCTTGCTGGGCGCCAGCTGCGAGAAGTCGTAGCTGGGGGACACGAGGTTGGCGGCCACGTTGGTCGTCAAGTTGGCCAGCAGGATGACCAGCAGGCCGATGCCCGCGGCCACCGGACCCATCTTGGCCAGCAGCGCATCGGGAAACAGCTCGGCCTTGCCGTACAGGATGGCACTCGCCGAGAAGCCGATGACACCCACCATGGAGAACAGCGCCATCGGCACCGGCAGGCCGATGGCTTGGCCGACGACCTGGTCGCGCTGCGTCTTCGCGAAGCGCGTGAAGTCGGGGATGTTCAGCGCGAGGGTCGCCCAGAAGCCCACCAGCCCGGTCAGCGCGGCCAGCGAGTTGGGGCCGCCTGGCACCTCCTTGGCGGGCAGGCCGAACAGCTGGGCGCTGGGCACGCTCATCATCAGCCAGACCACCAGCGCCGCGGACGCGCCGATCATCAGCGGCGCCGCGATGACCTCCAGCAAGCGGATGGACTCGGTGCCGCGCCAGATGAACCACAGGTGCAGCGCCCAGAACGCGATGAAGCAGGCGAACTGCGACGTGCTGATGGTCTCGCCCGCGGCCGGCGCGGCGAGGCCGAAACCCAGCACGTTCAAGAAGCTGTGCAGCGCCAGCGCGCCGAAATAGCAGTTGATGGAGAACCAGCCGCAGGCCACCAGCCCGCGCAGCACGGCCGGCAGGCTGGCACCCTTCACGCCGAAGGACGCTCGCGCCAGCACCGGGAACGGGATGCCGTGCTTGGGCCCCACACGGCCGATCAGCACCATGGGAATCAGCACGATGAGGTTGGCCAGCAGCACCAGCCACACGGCCTGCTGCCAGCTGAAGCCCTGGTCCAGCATGGAGCTGGCCATCGTGTAGGTGGGCACGCACACCACCATGCCCACCCACAGCGCGGCGAAGTCCTTCCAGCCCCAGGTTCGCTGGGCGGATGTCGTGGGCACGAGATCGTGATTGCTCAGCGAGGGGTCTGTCATGGTCTGCTTCCAGTGAGGTTAGGTGTTCTGCGGGAAAGCAAATTGCGGACCCTTGGGGGTCGAGTCCGGCCAGCGTTGCATGACGGCCTTGTGGCGCGTGTAGAAGCGGATGGCCTCGGGGCCGTAGGCGTGGTGGTCGCCGAACAGGCTGCGCTTCCAGCCGCCGAAGCTGTTGAAGGCCATGGGCACCGGCAGCGGCACGTTGACGCCCACCATGCCCACCTGGATGTGGTGCACGAACTCGCGCGCCACGTGGCCGTCGCGCGTGAAGATGGCGACGCCGTTCGCATATTCGTTGGCTTCGATGAGCGCGAGCGCCGCGGCGAGGTCGGGCACGCGGACGATGCACAGCACGGGGCCGAAGATCTCTTCCGAGTAGCAGCTCATGTCGGCGCTGACGCCATCGAGGATGGTGCCGCCGACGAAGAAGCCGTCCTCATGGCCCGGCACACGCAGGCCGCGGCCGTCGACCACCGCCTTGGCGCCGGCTTCAACGCCTTCGGCTATCAGCCGCTCCACGCGCTGCTGCGACGCGCGCGTGATCAACGGGCCCATCTCGGCGCCGGGCTCGTGGCCTTCGCCGATCTTCAGCGCCTTGACCTTGGGGGCCAGGGCGGCGACCAGCTTGTCACCCACATCGCCCACGGCCACCGCCACGGAGATCGCCATGCAGCGCTCGCCGGCCGAGCCATAGGCCGCGCCCATCAGCGCATCCACCGCGCCGTCGAGGTCGGCATCGGGCATGACGACCATGTGGTTCTTCGCGCCGCCCAGCGCCTGCACGCGCTTGCCATGGGCCGTGCCCACCTTGTAGATGTGCTCGGCCACCGGCGTGGAGCCGACGAAGCTGACGGCCGCGATGCCGGGGTGGGCCAGGATGGCGTCGACGATGTCCTTGTCGCCCTGGATGACGCTGAAGATGCCGTCCGGCAGGCCGGCTTCCTGCAGCCAGCGCGCCATCAGCAGCGACGACGACGGATCGCGCTCGCTGGGCTTCAGGATGAAGGCGTTGCCGCAGCCTATGGCCAGCGGGTACATCCACATGGGCACCATGGCAGGGAAGTTGAACGGCGTGATGCCGGCCACCACGCCCAGCGGCTGGCGCATGCTCCAGGCGTCCATGCCACGCGCGATCTGCTCGGTGTACTCGCCCTTCAGCAACTGCGGCATGGCGGTCGCGAACTCGACGACCTCGATGCCGCGCGCCACCTCGCCGATCGCGTCGGGCAGGGTCTTGCCGTGCTCGCGCACGATGGCCTCGGCCAGCAGCTCGCGGCGTTCCTGCAGGATGGTGAGGAACTTGAACAGCACGCGGGCGCGGGCCAGCGGCGGCGTCTGGCTCCAGGCCTTGGCGGCCTGCGTGGCCGATGCCACGGCAGCGTCCAGATCCGCCACGCTGCCCAGCAGCAGCTGGCCTTGCACTTGGCCGGTGGCGGGGTTGTAGATGGCCTGCTGACGGTCTCCGCTGCCGTGTGACACGGCGCCGTTGATCCAGTGGCCCACTTCGTAGTGGCTCATGAGGTCTCTTCCTTCAGGCGCACCCGGCCCGCATCGGGTTGTTCGGGTGCTCGGTCCAGTTCAGCGTGCTGCCGTCCATGACGCGGCCGGTGCGGGCATCGGTCTCGCCGACTTGCAACTTGCGCATCGAGATGGTGCCAGGGACCGGGCAGATCGACACGCAGAGATTGCATCCCACGCATTCCGCGTCGTTGACGTGGAAGTGCCGCTTGCCATCCTTGGTGGCAAAGATGGCCTGGTGCGAGGTGTCTTCGCAGACGACGTGACAGCGGCCGCACTGGATGCAGCTGTCCTGGTCTATGACCGCCTTCTCGACGTAGTTCAGGTTCAGCTGGTTCCAGTTCTTCACGGTCGGCACGGCGCGGCCGCGGAAGTCGTCCAGCGACGCATAGCCTTTCTCGTCCATGAAGTTGCTCAAGCCCGAGCACATGTCCTGCACGATCTTGAAGCCGTAGACCATGGCGGCGGTACACACCTGCACCGTGCCGCAGCCCATGGCGATGAACTCGGCCGCGTCGCGCCAGGTGCTGATGCCGCCGATGCCGCTCAGCGGCAGGCCGGCCGTGGCCGGGTCGCGGGCGATCTCAGCCACCATGTTCAAAGCGATGGGCTTCACGGCCGGGCCGCAGTAGCCGCCGTGCGAGCCCAGGCCATCGGTGACCGGGCTCATGGTCATGCGGTCCAGGTCCACGCCCATCACGGAGTTGATGGTGTTGATGAGGCTGACCGCGTCGGCGCCGCCCGCCTTGGCCGCGCGCGCCGGGTGGCGCACATCGGTGATGTTGGGCGTGAGCTTCACGATGACGGGCATCTTCGTGTGTTTCTTGCACCACTCGGTGACCTGCTGGATGTACTCGGGCACCTGGCCCACGGCGGAGCCCATGCCGCGCTCGCTCATGCCGTGCGGGCAGCCGAAGTTCAGCTCCACACCGTCGGCGCCGGTGTCGGCCACGCGGGTGAGGATGTTGCGCCAGGCCAGCTCGTTGACGGGCACCATCAGGCTCACCACCATCGCACGGTCCGGGAAGTCGCGCTTCACGCGCGCTATCTCGTCCAGGTTGGTCTGCAGCGGCCGGTCGGAGATCAGCTCGATGTTGTTGAAGCCGATGACGCGGCGGTCCTGGCTCCACAGCGTCGCGTAGCGCGGGCCGTTGACGTTGACCACCGGCGGGTCCTCGCCCAGCGTCTTCCAGACCACGCCGCCCCAGCCCGCCTCGAAGGCGCGGCGCACGTTGATCTCCTTGTCGGTGGGCGGCGCCGACGCCAGCCAGAACGGGTTGGGGCTCTTGATGCCCAGGAAGTTGGTGTTCAGGTCAGCCATGGGCCCCCCCCGTCAGAACAGCGTGAATGGACTCGGCGGCGCGTTTGCCGTGCTCGACAGCCTCCACCGTCAGGTCGCGGCCACCGTGTCTGCAGTCGCCGCCGGCCCAGACGCGGGCCAAGCTGGTGCGGTATTGCGCGTCGGTCTTGATGCGGCCGCCCTCCAGCGCGATGGCCGCGCCGGCCGGCTGGGATTCGTAGGTCTGGCCGATGGCGCGCAACACCATGTCGGCCTCGATGAAGAACTGCTCGCCGGTGTCGACCAGCTTGCCGCCTTCAAGGGCCGTCGCCGCGAAGCGCATGCCGCGCAGCACGCCGCCGGACGCCTCGGCAGACAGCGGCCGCGCCCAGCAGCGGATGGTCACGCCGTTGGTCTGCGCCCAGTGCTGCTCGTGCGTGGACGCCGACAGTCCGTCAGGGCCGCGGCGGTAGACCATGGTGACCTGCTCGGCACCCAGCAGGCGGCTTTGCACGGCGGCGTCCACGGCGGTCATGCCGCCGCCGATGACGACCACCTTGCGGCCCACGCTCACGTCCGACGGCGGGCTTTGGCGCAGCTCGGCGATGAAGTCCACCGCATTGCGCAGGCCGGCCAACTCGGGCTCGGCAATGCCCAGCGCGTTGACGCCGGCGAGCCCCAAGCCCAGGAAGACCGCGTCGTATGCGGAGAGCAGGCCGTCGAGCGTGATGTCGCGGCCGAGTCGACAGTTCAGTTTGGGTTCGATGCCGCCGATGCTCAGCAGCCAGTCGATTTCCTTCTGCGCGAAGCCGCCGGCCACCTTGTAGGTCGCCAAGCCGTACTCGTTCAGGCCGCCCAGCTTGTCGTGGGCGTCGAACAGCGCCACGTCATGGCCGCGGCGGGCCAGGCCGTGGGCCGCGGCCAGCCCGGCCGGGCCGGCACCCACCACGGCCACGCGCTTACCCGTTGCTGCGGCGCGTTCGAACAACGGCTTGGCTCCGGGAGTGGCGAAGTGACCCTCCACCGCATAGCGCTGCAGCAGGCCGATTTCCACCGGCTTGTTCTCGTTGGTGTTGCGCACGCAGGCCTGCTCGCACAACACCTCGGTGGGGCAGACGCGGGCGCACATGCCGCCCAGCGGGTTGGCCGTCAGGATGGCCTCGGCCGCGCCACGCACGTTGTCCTGCGCCACGCGCTGGATGAAGGCCGGGATGTCTATGCCCGTGGGGCAGGCCGTCTGGCAGGGGGCCGCATAGCAGTAGTAGCAGCGCTCGGCCTCGATCAGGGCCTGCGTGCGGTTCAGCGGCGGGTGCGCATCGGTGAAGTTGCGCTCGTAGTCATCGGGGGCCAGTCGGCCGGACTTCAGATCTGCAAGGTCCACGGGATTCTCCGAGTGGAAAACAAGCAAACATTACTACCCTGTAAAACTTGACCGAAGCGTAAAAACCCGCAGCAAGCACTTGGTGCGTGCCCGTCAGAATGCGGTGCATGACCGCTGTTAACGCTGCCACGACCCGCACGCCCCGCGCCACCACCCTGCGCAAGCAAGAAGCCATCCTGACCGAAGCAGAGCGCCAGTTTGCCCGTTTCGGATTCGAGGGCGTGAGTCTGGACAGCATTGCCGCCGCACTGGATCTGTCGCGCCAGAACCTGCTGTACCACTGGCCCAGCAAGGAAGAGCTCTACATGGCCGTGCTGAACAGCGTCATGGGGGAGTGGATGGCCAGCATGACGGCCATTGCCGACGCCGTCGAGCCGCAGGCCGCCATCCAGACCTATGTGGCGGTCAAGCTGCGCTTCAGCCGCGAGCGGCCCAGCGGCAATGCGGTGTTCACGCGCGAGATCATGGCTGGCGCGCCGCGCTACCGCGAGGTGCTGCTGTCCCAGGTCATGCCGCTGCTGCATGCCGACGTGGCGCGCTTCGAGCGCTGGGCCGAGCAGGGGCTGATCCGGCGCATGGACTTCACGCACCTGATGTTCCTGCTGTGGTCGGCCACGCAGGCCTATGCCGACCTGGGGCCGCAGTACTCGCTTTACATGGGCAAGCCCGAGCTGGACGAGGAAGACTTCGAACGCGCGCGCCTGCTGCTGACCGAGGTCATCTGGCGCAGCCTCGAGATTCCCAAGTGAAGCGCCGCGCGCTGCTGGCGCTGGCGGTTGTGGCCGGCGCCGCACAGGCCGCTCCGGCCGGGCTGGTCGCCAAGCTCAAGGCCCAGGCCGACGCCTGGGACCGCGCCATCGTCGCGAAGGACCGTGCGGCGATCGCCGCCAACATGGCCGACGACTTCCGCCAGATCGATGCGCGTGGCAACGTCGAGACCAAGGCCAGCTTCGTCGACGGCCTGGTCACGCCCGACCTGGTGCTGGACCCGTACACGGTCGAGGACTTCGAGGTGCGCGTCTACGGCGACACCGCCCTCATCAGCGGCCGCACGCGCATGACCGGCCGCTACCAGGGCCAGCCCTTCAGCACGCACTACCGCTACATCGACGTCTACGTGAAGCGCGGCGGCGCGTGGAAGATCGTCAGCGTGCAGATCAGCCCCATCAAGGACTGATCAAGGCTTCCAGCCCGCGTCGCGCGCGGCCTTTTCCTGCTCGGCGTTCAGCGCCTCACCCTCCATCGCCGCGTCCACGGCGGCCAGCACCGACGGCGGCAGGCTGCTGGCGGCCTGGCGCATGTCGCTCTTCACTTCGTTGACCTGGGCCAACTGCCGCAGCGCCCATGCGCCGTCCTCTTCACGGCAGGCCAGGCCCGCGGCGGATGCGGTCGAAAAGCTGCGACAGAAGCGGCCATCCCGGGCCTTGAAGCTGATCTGCACGGCCACCGGCCCCGCGGGCGCACTGGCCAGCTGCCGGTCCAGCGCCTGTGCGATGGCGCCGCTCGCGACCACGCGGCCGTCGTCGCCGCCCGACGGCGCCAGCCGTGTGCCGATCAGCGTGCCCAGCACCAGCGTCGCCGCCATGCCGCCCCAGGCGGCCCAGTTGGACATGCCCCGGCGTTGCGCGCGCACGGCGCCCAGGTCCACCACCGCGGGGGCGGGCTCGGCCAGCAAGGCCTTCAGGCGATCCGGCACGGGCTCGTTCAGCACATCGTCGAAGGCGGCCGACAAGCGGCGGCGCTCGGCCTTCAGTTGGTTCTCGTCCAGATTCATGGCCACTCTCCCAGCATCTCCTGCAGCGCCTCGCGGGCGCGGGCCACGCGGCTCGTGACGGTGCCCACCGGCACGCCCAGCGCCTCGGCGGCCTCCTGATAGCTCAAGCCCTCCACCAGCACCATGCCGACGACCGCGCGATGCTCATCGCTCAACCGGGCCACGGCCTTGCGCACCAGCAGCGCGTCCAGCTGCGCGCCCGAGGCCTTGCCGTCGCCCACGTTGTCGCCTTCCTCTTCCGGCACAAAGGTCTGGCCGCGCCGCTCGCGCGCCCTCAGCTCGTCAATCCACGCGTTCTGCATGATGCGAAACATCCAGCTGTCCAGACGCGTTCCAGGCGTCCACTGCTCGGTGCGCGTCAGCGCCTTCTCGATGGCGACCTGAACCAGGTCGTCGGCGTCCTCGCGGGAGTGGGCCAGCGTGCGGCCGAAACGGCGCAGCCGCGGCAGCAGGTCGGCGATCTCTCGGCGAAGTTCGGGAAGGTTTGCGGGCATCGATGCTGGGACAACGGGCGAGGCACGGATTTTCTTCCCTGCCTCGCTCGTTATCCTGATGAACAACCCCTGAAGACCGATGAAAGCCTTCTTCGCCCTGTCGCTTCTTGCTGCCACAGTCGTCGCCCAGGCTCAGCTGTTGCCTCGGCTGCCCGGCGTCGAGCGCCTGCCAGGTGCCGTTGACCGGGTGCTGGACCGCACCGTGGACCGCGTGCTGCAACCGCTGCCCGAGCTGCTGTCGTCCACCACATCGCTGCTGGACCTGCGCGTGACCCAGGTGCGCGACCTGCTGCGCCGCCACCCCGACGTCATCGAGGCCGACCCGCGCGGCGAGCTGATCCGCCGGCGTGAACTGGTGCTGGTGTCGCCGGGTGAGGCGGCGCTGGCGGCAGCGGCGGCGCTGGGGTTGATCAAGCTGCGCGAGGAGGCCTGGCCCGAGCTGGACCTGCACGAGGTGGTGCTGCGCGTGCCACCAGGCCTGGACACGGCCGAAGCGCTGGAGAAGCTGCGTGCGGCGCAGCCCGATCTGCAGGCCGACTTCAACCATCTTTATGCGCGCAGCGGCAATGTGGCGGCCGCTGGCAGGGCCCCGGCCAAGCAGACCGGCCCGGTCCGCGTGGGCCTCATCGACGGCGGCGTGGACCGCCGCCACGAGGCCCTGCGCCGCGCCGGTGGCGGCAGCTTCGGCTGCGGCGGCAGGCCGGTACCCAGCGAGCACGGCACGGCCGTCGCGTCACTGCTGGTGGGCCGCGACCGTGGCTTTGCCGGCGCGGCCGACAAGGCCGAACTGTTCGCCGCCGACGTGTACTGCGACCAACCCGACGGCGGCTCCGCCGAGGACGTCGTGCGCGCGCTGGCCTGGATGGCACGCGAACGCGTGGCGGTCGTCAACGTCAGCCTGGTGGGCCCGCAGAACCGGTTGCTGGAGCAGGGCGTGGCGGCGCTGGTGAAGCGCGGCCATCTGGTCGTCGCGGCCGTGGGCAACGATGGCCCCGCCGCGCCGCCGCTGTTCCCGGCCAGCTATGCCGGCGTCATCGGCGTGACCGGCGTGAACGCGTCGCGCCGCGTGCTGCCGGAGGCGGCGCAGGGGGCGCAAGTGATGTGGTCGGCGCCCGGCGCCGAGATGGCCGTGGCCCGCAGCGGCGGCGGCTATGGCGTGGCGCGCGGCACCTCGTTCGCCGCGCCGCTGGTGGCGGGGCTGCTGGCCGCGCAGCTGCGCCAACCTGACCCCGCGGCGGCAGCCGCGGCGGTGGACGGGATGGCGACGGGGGCCATCGACCTGGGTGCACCGGGCCGAGACCCGGTCTACGGCCGCGGCTTCGTCGCCGAGGACTTGCGCGTGGTCCCCGAGCGGTTGCAGGCGCGCCAACAGCGCTGACACAAAGCGTTGCAAACAGCGCCGGAAGGATCTTCCAGCGGCCGTCGTTGTGATCAGTGAAAGGGCCGGAATGGCTGGCTCTTCCTGAGCAACGAACCGGAGATCCATCATGTTTGCAACCCGTCGCACCTTCCGCACCACGCTGAGCGCCGTCGCCATGGCGGCCGGCCTCATCGCCTCCAACGCGCACGCCGGCCTGCTGGGCGGTGGCGCCGGTGGCGGCCTGACCGGTGGCCTCACCGGTGGCCTGAACGGCGCACTGCAGCCCCGCCAGCTGGACGTGGGTGGCCGGCTCAACGGCAACGCCAGCGGCTCGGCCGGCGGCTCGCTGGTCAAGGGCACGCTGGACAAGACCAAGGGCGCCGTGGGGGGCGTGAAGGACACGGCCACCGGCAAGGTGGGCGATGCGAAGACCGCCGTGCAAGGCCAGGCCGAGGCCGCGAAGACCAGCGTCGCCGACAAGGCCGGCGAGCTGAAGGCGGCGGGCCAGGGCGCAGCGGGCTCGCTGGCCTCCACCGCCGGCAATGCCAGCGGCAGCGCCGACGGCAGCCTCAGCGGCGCACTGAACGGCACGGCCAACGGCGTCAGCGGCAGCCTGGCGGGTCAGGGCAGCGGCATGCTGAATGGCGTGCTCAAGCAGGACGAGGCTCCGGCGGCGGCAACGCCGACCACGCTCGCGGCGCCCGCCACCCCGGCGGCACCGACCTCGCCGACGGCGCCCGTCGCCGCGACGACGCCCGCCCAGCCGGCCTCGCCGCTGAACCTGGGCGGCACCGCCAGCGGCAACGCGAGCAAGAAGGAGGTCGGCGGCAGCGCCAGCGGCCAGACCACCGGCCCCAAGGGCGGCCAGGCCTCGGGCAACGCCTCCGCCAAGGCCACGCGCACCGATAACGGCGTCGCGTTCGATACCTCGGCCAACGGCGCGGCCAAGCGCTGATCGAGATTTGCGCTGAGTGACGAGGGCGGCCTGCGGGCCGCCCTTGCTTTTCTACCAACTCAACAGCGGGTGGTTGCTCGGTGCGACCAGCGCCAACGCTGCGCGGAAGTTGCTGTCCCTCAATATCGGGTGGGGGATGAACAACGAGTGGAACAACCGCCGTCCGCCTCTGCCGTTGAAAAGAAACACGCGAACACCGGGTGCACCACGACGCTGGGTGTGCGCCTCCACGATGACAGGTTCAGACCAGGCTATCAAAGCGCGGCGATCTCCCAAGATGCCTCGGCCTTGTATGCCTGCGCCTGAGAGCGTGACCCAAACTCGCAGGCGCAACAGCGGATAGACAAGGAAAAAGGCTAGCAATACCAGCCCTGCAAAGGGAGCCGCCTGCGTTCCAACTCGGCCAAACTTGGCCCAGACAAAGACACCCACGGCCGACACCGCCGCCATCAGGGCGCACTGGCGTAGCAAGTAAGAAGCAGGCATGCGAAAAGTCTGCTCAGGCGTCAATGCTTTGGTCATGCGTGTCTTGAAATTTCCCATCCGCATCCGGAGGTGTGGCTCATCCTTTGCGGCTCAACCGCCACAGCGCCACGCCGCTGCACAGCACCGTGAAGCCCAGCAGCATCGCGAAAGCCATTTCGACGGAGATCCAGCGGAACTTGGCGACGCCGCCGGCGGCGAAGACGAGCTGGTCCAGGTGGAAGTGCGGCCAGAACACGGTCTGGAAGTGCATGGACTTCGGCAGCGGGAAGAACACGCCCGACAGGTACAGCCCCGGCAGGTAGGCCAGGTTGGCGTAGGCCGGCGCGGCGGAGCCGCTGGTCAGCGCGCCCAGCATCACGCCCAGTGCGCAGAACGGAATGGTGCCGGCCACCAGCACCGCGCTCATGGCGGCGAGCTGGGAGCCCGTCAACTGCGCCTGGCCCGTGACGGCGCCCAGCACGAGGATGGGCAGGTAGGCGATGACGCCGCAGGCCACGCCGGCAACGATCTTGGCCGTGAGCCAGGCGCCGGGCGGCGCGGGCTGGGCACGCTTGAGCGTCAGCAGCCCTTGCTCGCGCTCCATCGCGAGGTTGGGGCAGGTGGCGAACAACGCCGCCATCGTGACGGCCATCACCGAGAAGCCGGCGAACATGAAGCGGCCGGCGTCGGGGTCTTTGGCGACGGCCTCAGCGGCCACCGCGAACGCGAACAACAGATAGGTGCCCACCGGCAGCAGGAACATCGGCAGCGCGAAGGCCGGCATGCGCAGCAGGCGCAGCAGCTCCAGCCGCATCTCCAGCAGGTAGACGTGGGCGGTCGAGTACGAGGGCGCGCGCAGCGCCGGGGCGGTGTGGGTCAGCGTGTTCATGCGGCCTCCTGGGTCAGTGTGTTGAAGGCATCGTTGAGCCCGGCCTGACGGACTTCCAGGCGGGAGAGAT
This sequence comes from Roseateles asaccharophilus, assembly GCF_031458115.1. Lineage (GTDB taxonomy): Bacteria > Pseudomonadota > Gammaproteobacteria > Burkholderiales > Burkholderiaceae_C > Pelomonas > Pelomonas asaccharophilus_A. The sequence continues at coordinate 165,552 of NZ_JAVDXV010000003.1, forward strand.
TCGGGTCGGCGGCCAGCAGGCGGCGCACCACGCCTTCTGCATCGGTCGCCACGATGGCGAGCTGGTCGTGGTTGCAGCTCACGTCCACCACGCCGGGCCAGTGGCGCACCTCCACGGCGGGCAGCGTCGTCTCGCAGCGCACGTGGCGGCGCGACACCAGCGCGCGCATCTCGTCCACGCTGCCGGAGGCGATGACGCGGCCCTTGGCCAGCACGGCCACGCGGGTGGCCAGTGCCTCGGCCTCTTCGAGGTAATGCGTGGTCAGCAGGACGGAGCAGCCTTCGCGCAGCAGCGCGCGGATGTTCTGCCATAGCGCCTCGCGGGCCTGGATGTCGAGGCCCACGGTGGGCTCGTCCAGGAACAGCACCTGGGGCCGGCCGCAGATGGCGATGGCGAACTGCACTTGCCGCTTCTGGCCGCCGGACAGCTTGCCGTACGACCGCTCGGCCAGCGCCACGATGCCGGCGCGCTCCAGCGCCTCCTTCACCGTCATCGGCTGCTCGTAGTAGCTGGCGGACAGCGCGATCAGCTCGTGGACCTTCAGGTCCTTCGGCAGCTCCACATCCTGCAGCATCACGCCCAGGCCTTTGCGCTGGGCGATGTCCTGCGGCGTGCCGCCCAGCAGGCGGACGACGCCCGCATCGGCCTCGTTCAGCCCCAGCCACAGCGAGATGGCGGTGGACTTGCCGGCGCCGTTGGGGCCCAGCAGTGCGAGCAGCTCGCCGCGCTTGAGGTCCAGGTCCACGCGCCTCAGCGCGTCGAGATTTCTATAGCGCTTGGACACACCGCACAGCGAGGCGACGGTGCCGTTGTCGGCGGGCTGCGACGGTGGCGCTTCGACCGGCGACCGGCGGCGCGGGTAGGCCTTGCCGTTCAGCAGCCTGCCAATGGGTGTAGGCCGCACGAGGACCTGGTAGCTCAGCAGCAGCAAGGCCAGCGTGACGGTCACGATGAAGGGGAACTTCACCGCCCAGTGCAGCGGCCAGTGGCCCACCCACACCTGCAGCGCCGCAACGACGGGCAGGTGCACCAGATAGATCCAGTACGACGCATCGGCCACGTAGCGGATGGCGGCGTTGTGGCCCGACAGATAGCGCAGCGCCACGCCGGTGATCGCGAAACTCCACGCCCAGCTGGACGCGACGAAGGCCAGCGTGAACATCAGCTTGGTGTTCTCCGGCATGCCGAACGGTGGCTGCGTCTTCATCACGTACAGGCACACGGCCGACGACGCGATGGCCAGCATGGCGTGCAGCCCCCAGCGCGAACGCAGCGCGGCCAGCGCGTCGGGCGCCCGCTGCACCAGCCAGCCGAACACGACGGCCACGCCATAGCCGACGGTGGCGGGCAGCTGCGGGATCAGCGATTGGTCCGGCGTGGGAATGCCGCTCCAGGGAAACCAGGTGGGCGTGGACAGCAGCACGCTCGCCAGCGGCAGGCCCAGCAACAGCGCGCCGGCCGGCCAGCGGATGGCGCCGGCCACCGCGCGGTCCACCAGCCCGCGCAAGACCTGGCCCGTGTCGAAGCGTACGAGCACGCTGCGCGCCAGCAGCGCGCCGGCATACAGCCACAGCAGCTGGTACAGGAACCACAGATGCGTCAGCGGGAAGGCACCGGGCTGCTTGTGCATCTCGGGCATGGCCGGCGGTGCGCCGTTGAAGACCTTTTGCAGGCCCAGGTGCCAGACGAAGGCGATGGCCGGGAACAGCAGCACCCAGCCCGCCACCAGCGGGATGGCGATGCGCTTGCCGCGGTTGGCCCAGAAGCCTTTCGTGCCGAGGCGCTGGTGCAGCAGCCGCGCGAAAAAGCCGGCGATGAAGAAGAACAGCGTCATGCGGAAGCTGTGCGCCACGAAGCTCGCATCGCCGAGGAAGGCGCTGGGCGAGTTGTCCGTCATCGCCCACAGGCCCGGTGGCAGGCCGGGGATGAAGGACAGCATCGCGTGGAAGGCCACGCCCAGCAAAAGGGCAAAGCTCCGCACTGCGTCGAGGGCGTGCAGCCTCTCGCCGTTGGGTTGGGGTGACATGAGGATTCCTTAGAAGGTGTGGGCGGACTCCGCGCGGCCGAGCGGGCCGTCGCGGCGGCGCCAATCAAGGCGCAAGGCGCAGCCGTGGTGGTTCCCACGGCGAGCATTTGCAACGCCGAGTGGCGGCGTCGCGGCGGCACGAGCGGTTGTGTGGAGTTCGCTCATGCCTTCTCACAGGAAGTCGCGGCGGCGCGCTGCGACGAGCAGGGGCAGGGTCAGGGCGAGCGCCGTTGCGCCCAGTTCGAGAGCCAGGATCAGCCAGAACGCGGTGTTCCAGACCGGCTCAGCGGCTTGCATGTGGGTGCCGATGTCGGGCACGTGGCCCAGTGCCGACAGGAACAGCGACACGGACATGTTGGTCACGATGATCACGCCGCCCATCGCGCCTTCCGACGCGATGTGCAACGCTGCGCACAGCACCAGCGCGAAGTTCAGCAGCAGGTAGACGCACATCAGCACGGTGTACGGCAGCAGGCCGTCCGGCACGTCGGGCGCCACAAGGATCAGGGTTGCCGCGCCGAGGCTCAGCGCCAGCCAGGGGCCGAAGAAGCAGGCGAACAGGCCCAGCACCTTGATGCGCACGTAATCGCGCGGCGACAGCGGCAGGCTCAGCACGAACAGCCGGGCGCGCTCCTTGCGCTCGTTGCCCACGCCGTAGATGGCCAGCATGACGGCCAGCGCGATGACGGCCGTGACCCAGACGATGAAGGCGATGTGGAAGCCCGTCTTGCTGCTGGCGGCCATCGGCAGCGCGGCCAGGCCCGCGGCGGTGGCGCCGGCCATCATCCAGCGGTACTGGTGCAGCTCCTTGGCGATGAGCTTGGCGGTCAGCGTGTTCATTGGGCTTGTGCTTCCTGCACCTGGCGGCTGTGCATGACGGTGGCGACGAAGATCTCTTCCAGGCTCATGCGCTGCACCTGCTGAACGGGCGCATCCAGCCGGGCCAGCCAGTCGTCGCTGAAGCCGTCCACCGTCAGCGTGGCCAGGCCGCCGTCGCGCTCGCAGGCGACGATCTCGGGCAGTGCCCACGCCGGCTGGTCGGCCGGCAGGCGCAGCTGCACGCGGCGCCAGCGTTCGAGGAAGTCCTCCTTGTCGCTGGCGGCCACCACGCGGCCGCGGTCGATGAAGCTGATGCGGTCGGAAATGCGTTCCACGTCCAGCGTGTTGTGCGACGAGAACAGGATGGAGCGGCTGTCGTCGCGCAGCACATCCATGAACTCGGTCAGCAGCTCGTGCCGGGCGACGGGGTCCAGCCCGGAGGTGGGTTCGTCCAGCACCAGCAGCTTGGGGCGCCGCGCCAGCGCCAGCAGCAGCAGCGCCTTGGCCTGCTCGCCGGTGGACAGACCCTTCACCGGCTGCTGGGCGCGCAGGCCGAAGCGCTTCAGCAGCGTGGCCGCGTAGGCGGCGTCCCAGCCGGGGTAGATGGCTGCGACGAAGTCCATGTGCTGCGCCAGCGTGAGGTGCTGGAACAGCCGCATGTCGTCGCTGACAAAGCCCACGTCCAGCTTGGCCGCTGCACTCTGATCGGGCATGGCATGGCCCAGCAGCCGGATCTCGCCGGCATCGGCGGTCAGCAGCCCCATCAGCAGCCGGATGGTGGTGCTCTTGCCGGCGCCGTTGGGGCCCACGAGACCCATGATCTGGCCGGGCTCCAGGTCCAGCGAGATGTCGTTCAGCGAGAAGAAGCGGAAGGTTTTGCTGACGCCCTTCATCTCGAATGCCTTGGTCGCGGTGCTCATGCCTCGGGCTCCTGTGGGTTCATGGCCTGGCGCAGCCGGTCCATCAATTCGTCTTCGCTCATGCCCAGCGTCGTCGCGATGCGGCCGGCCGCAGCCAAATGGGTGTCCAGCTCGGCGCGCTGGGCGGCCTGCATGCGGTCCTGCGCCTCCGCCACGAACGAGCCCTTGCCGTGCCGCGTGACGATGACGCCCTCGGCCTCCAGGTCCAGGTAGGCGCGCTTGATGGTGATGACGCTGACCTTCAGGTCGGCCGCCAGCGCGCGGATGGACGGCAGCTCCTTGCCGGGCGGCCAGTCGCCAGCGGCCACGCGCATGCGGATCTGCTCGGTGATCTGCAGGTACATGGGCCGCGCGTCGGCCTGAGAGATGACGAGACTGCTGTGCATAGTGTGTATGCACAGATTACTTTGATATGCACAGTTGTGCAAGTGCGTATGCACAGTGCCTGTTGTCAGGCGAAGAAAAAGACCGCCGGCGGCGGTCTAGAGCTTGAGCAACGTGTCCAGGTTCACGTGCAGCTTCAGCTCCGCTGGCGCCAGGCTGGCCGCGATCGCCTGGCTGCCCAGGCGCGTGTCGCGCGGCACGGGCGCGGACAGCGGGCTGCCGCTCTTGCCGATCAGCGCGGCCACCAGCGGCTCGTTGGCGCTGAAGCCGCGTTTGAACACCAGGCCCACCTCGCCATTGGCCAGGCGCACGATGCTGCCCGGCGGGTACAGGCCCACCGCCTTGATGAGCGCGGCACCGGCCTCGTCGGGCTGGCCCAGTTCATCCAGGAACACCGCGCGCGCCGCGGCGGCGCCGCTCATCGCGAGGCGGCTGCGACGTGGCGACAGGCGGGCGCCGAAGATGTCGATGCGGCGCAGCAGCCGCGCCAGCTTCTCGCCGTCGCCACGTGCCGCCAGCGGGCCGGGGCCGGCGTCGTGGTGCAGGCGCACGGCGGTCAGCCAGACCGGATCGGCAATGCCCACCTGGGCCAGGCGCTGCGCGGCGCGGTCGCCATGGGCGGCGACGGCCTGACGCTGGGCCGGCGTGGCCGGGCCGGTCTGGTTGGCCATGCGGTCGTGCATGTCGCTGGCGCCGTAGTTCATCGTCAGCGCGGCGCCCTGCAAGGCCTCGCGCAGCGGCGGGGGCAGTTGCAGCTGCTGGGCCACCAGGTCGCACAGCAGCAGCGTCAGCAGCGCATGGCGGGCGCTGTAGTCGCCGTATTCCTGGCTGCTTTCGAACACCAGCAGCAGCAGCGTCGAGTCGGGATGGGCGTGCAGCCGCTTCAGCGCCGCGTCGCGGATCTGCGCCAGCCGGGCCGGGAAGTCCGCCGGCTCCGCCTCGCGCAGCAGGCTGTGCGTGTGCAGCAGCAGGTCGGACCAGGCCTCGCGCGGCCCCAGTTCGACCTTGGCCGGCGCGAGCGGTGCGTCCAGCTTGAAGCTGGTGTCGGCCTTCGCGATGTCGGCCAGTGGCACGTCCTGCATGACCAGCGTGTCCAGCCGGTGGGCGCGGGCGCGCTGGTACTCCATCGTGTCTTCGCTCATGACCCAGGCGCCGCCGTCCACCAGCGAGCGCACCAGCGGCGAATCGCGCAGCACCTGGCCCTTGGCGAACAGCAGCTTGCCCGTGGCGTCGTAGACGTCATAAGGCAGGGTCATGCCAGGCCGCAGCGAGCGGGCGGGGAGATGGATGAGTTCAGAGGCCATGGATCGGCGGATTCTGTAACGGGCTTCGATGCCCGCGAGCCATGCTTGAGGCACGGCGAAGGCCCGGCTGCGTAGAATTCCCGGCTCATCCGAGGAGCGCTGCGAGGAGTTTCCCCAGGCTCGGATCGTTTCTCAACGGCGCTCATCGATCTCCTTCGCCATCGATGAACATCCAGCCGCCCCCCCTCAAGCTCTCCGGCCTCGAGCCCGTCGCCATCGGCGCCGGCACGCTGTTCGTCAACATCGGCGAGCGCACCAACGTGACCGGGTCCAAGGCCTTCGCCCGCATGATCCTGGCCGGCCAGTTCGAGGAGGCGCTGGCCGTCGCGCGCCAGCAGGTCGAGAACGGCGCCCAGGTCATCGACGTGAACATGGACGAGGCCATGCTGGACAGCCAGGCCGCCATGGTGCGTTTCCTGAACCTGATGGCCAGCGAGCCCGAGATCGCGCGCGTGCCGGTCATGATCGACTCGTCCAAGTGGAGCGTCATCGAGGCCGGCCTGAAATGCATCCAGGGCAAGGGCATCGTCAACTCCATCTCGCTGAAGGAGGGTGTGGACGAGTTCAAGCGCCAGGCCAAGCTCGTGAAGCGCTACGGCGCCGCGGCCGTCGTCATGGCCTTCGACGAGACCGGCCAGGCCGACACGTTCAAGCGCAAGACCGAGATCTGCGAACGCGCCTACCGCATGCTGGTGGACGAGGTGGGCTTCCCGCCCGAGGACATCATCTTCGACCCCAACATCTTCGCGATCGCGACGGGCATCGAGGAGCACGACAACTACGCGGTGGACTTCATCGAGGCCACCCGCTGGATCAAGCAGAACCTGCCGGGCGCCAAGGTGTCGGGCGGCGTGAGCAACGTGTCGTTCAGCTTCCGCGGCAACGAGCCGGTGCGCGAGGCCATCCACACGGTGTTCCTGTACCACGCCATCCAGGCGGGCATGGACATGGGCATCGTCAATGCCGGCATGGTGGGTGTCTACGACGACCTCGACGCCGAGCTGCGCGAGCGCGTGGAGGACGTGGTGCTGAACCGCCGCGCTGATGCCGGCGAGCGCCTCATCGAAATCGCCGACCGCGCCAAGAGCGCCGGCAAGGACGACTCGGCGCGCCTGGCCTGGCGCGCCGGAAACGTCAACGAGCGCCTCAGCCACGCGCTGGTGCATGGCATCACCGACTTCATCGTGGCCGACACCGAGGAAGCCTGGCAGGCCATCAAGGCCGGCGGCGGCCGGCCGCTGCACGTCATCGAAGGCCCGCTGATGGCCGGCATGAACGTCGTGGGCGACTTGTTTGGTCAGGGCAAGATGTTCCTGCCGCAGGTGGTCAAGAGCGCCCGCGTCATGAAGAGCGCGGTGGCGCATCTCGTGCCCTACATCGAGGAAGAGAAGCGCCAGCTGGAAGCCGCCGGCGGTGACGTGAAGCCCAAGGGCAAGATCGTCATGGCCACGGTCAAGGGCGACGTGCACGACATCGGCAAGAACATCGTCACGGTGGTCCTGCAGTGCAACAACTACGAGGTCGTCAACATGGGCGTCATGGTGCCGGCGCGGGACATCCTGCAGAAGGCCAAGGAAGAGGGCGCCGACATCATCGGCCTGTCCGGTCTCATCACGCCCAGCCTGGAAGAGATGCAGCACGTGGCGGCCGAGATGCAGCGTGACGAGTACTTCGCGTCGCGCCACATGCCGCTGCTGATCGGCGGTGCGACAACCAGCCGCGTGCACACGGCCGTGAAGATCTCGCCGCACTACGAAGGTCCGGTCGTCTACGTGCCCGATGCGTCGCGCGCCGTGGGCGTGTGCTCGGAACTACTCAGCGACGAGCGCGCCTCGGCCTACATCGCCGAGCTGAAGGCCGACATCGAGAAGACCCGCCAGCTGCACGCCAACAAGAAGAAGACGCCGCTGGTGACGCTGGCCCAAGCCCGCGCCAATGCCGCACCGCTGGACCTGGCCCGCGTGCCGCCGGCGCCGAAGTTCACCGGCCGCCGCGTGCTGAAGAACCTCGACCTGGCCGAGCTGGCCAGGTACATCGACTGGGGCCCCTTCTTCCAGACCTGGGACCTGGCCGGCCCCTATCCGGCCATCCTGAGCGACGAGGTCGTCGGCGTCGAAGCCCAGCGTGTGTTCAACGACGCGCAGGCCATGTTGAAGAAGATCATCGACGGCCGCTGGCTGCAGGCGCATGCGGTGTTCGGCCTGTACCCGGCCGCGCGCGTGAATGACGACGACATCGCCATCCACAGCGAGCCGGCCATGACGTGGCACGGGCTTCGCATGCAGTCCGAGCGCCCGGTGGTGGAGGGCCAGAAGCGCCCCAACCGCTGCCTGTCCGACTTCGTCGCGCCCGAAGGCGACCACATCGGCCTGTTCGCCGTCACGGCCGGCCTGGGCGTGGACAAGCGCGAGGCCGAGTTCCTCGCAACGCATGACGACTATTCGTCCATCATGCTGAAGGCGCTTGCCGACCGTCTCGCCGAAGCGGCGGCCGAGTGGCTGCACGAGCGCGTGCGCCGCGAGTTCTGGGGCTATGCACCGGCCGAGGCACTCTCCAACGAGGCGCTGATCGCCGAGAAGTACAGCGGTATCCGTCCCGCGCCGGGCTATCCGGCCTGCCCGGACCACCTGGCCAAGCGCGACCTGTTCGCCGTGCTCGCCCCGGAAGAGATCGGCATGGGCCTGACCGACAGCATGGCGATGACGCCGGCCGCCAGCGTCAGCGGCTTCTACCTGGCGCATCCCGATGCCGCCTACTTCAACGTGGGCCGCATCGGCGACGACCAGCTGGCCGACTGGGCCGCACGCTGCGGGCTGAGTGAGGCTGACGCGCGCCGCGCGCTAGCGCCATTGCTCGACTGATACGTTCGGTCACGACGCCGGCATGGCGTCGGGCGCTTGTCCTACAAGCGGCGGGTCGTCTCAAACGTGAACATGGGGTGTCCAACAACAATGACGGAGCCCCTCATGTCCACCCCCAGCGTCAAGTCCACCCAGATCGTTGCCGGTGTCGCCATCGTCGCCGCGCTGCTTGGCGGCGCCTATGCCGTGGGGCGTTCGCAGGCGGTCAACACCCTGCCTGACGAGCCCACACCGGTGGCGGCGGCGACGCAGCCAGCCGCGCCCGCACCGGCCCGCGTGGCTCGCAGCGAAGCACCTCGCGAGGCCCGCCCGGCGCCCGTGGTCGAGCGTCAGGCGGCGTTGTGCAGCAACTGCGCCCGCGTGACCGATGTGCACACCGAGTCCCGCCGTGGCAAGTCCAGCGGCGTGGGTGCCGTGGGCGGCGCCGTCGTGGGCGGCCTGCTGGGCAACATGGTCGGCGGCGGCAACGGCAAGAAGCTGGCCACCGTGGCCGGTGCCGTCGGCGGCGGCTATGCCGGCAACGAGATCGAGAAGAACCAGAAGAGCTACACCGTGTGGGTTGTGCAGGTTCAAGAGCGCGACGGCCGCACGCGCCGCTTCGAGCGCAGCGCCGACCCGGGCCTGCGCGTGGGCGACGAGGTGCGCCTGACCGAGAACGGGTTCGTCCGCGCCTAAGCCGACGGGGCGCCGGGCAGGCCCCGGCGCAACTGGATCGCCTCGGCCACATGGGCCGTCGCGATTCGCTCGCTATCCGCCAAGTCAGCCACCGTACGGGCCACGCGCAGCACGCGATGGAAGCTGCGCGCCGACCAGCCCAGCTTTTCCGCGGAACGCTCCAGCAAGGCCTTGGCCGCGGGCTCCAGCGCTGCGTGCGTGGTCAGGTCCTGCGCCTGCAGCTGCGCATTCGCACAGCCTTGTCGTGCCACGGCCCGTGCGCGCGCCGCGGCCACGCGTTCGGCCACGACAACGCTGGGCTCGCCCGGCGCGAGGTCTTGCAGCTCGCGGGGCGGGATGACGGGCACTTCGATGAGCAGGTCCAGCCGGTCCAGGAAGGGGCCGCTGAGCCGGCCCTGGTAGCGCGACACCTGATCGGGCGTGCAGCGGCAGGCGCGCAAAGGATTGCCCAGATGACCGCAAGAGCAGGGGTTCATCGCCGCCACCAACTGGAAGCGCGCGGGGAACTCCGCTTGTCGTGCGGCTCTCGAGATCAGGATGCGGCCGGTCTCCAGCGGTTCGCGCAGAGCCTCCAGCGCGCTGCGAGGAAACTCGGGGATTAGGTTAGCTTCCCTGTCTGTCCACTTCAGAGCGTCACTCGTCGTACTTAGCATGAGGAACCGAATCGCAGAAAGTGTTCCCCGATGCTACGAGAGAGCCTTCCATTCAGGCTGATATTGCTGCGCCCGCGCGAGTTGGGCTCACCGGCTGACATCGCTGCACAGGCAGGAACTTCTCTGCCCCTCGGGTTGATTCCCCGGTTCCACCTTCTCCCCGTAGTAGCTGTCATCTTGTACCGAGGCTTGCCGTTGTGGGAGCCCACCCTGTTCCTGGCGGATCGCGCGCTGCGTTGCCGAAGCCGGACAGGTGACACGGTACGCACCTACGCCGAAGCTTTGCTCGTGTGGCTCAAGTTCCTGGTCGAGCGCAGCATCGAAATGTGCGACGCCGATGAAGAGGCCATCGGCTTGTTCCGGGCGCAGCTTGTCCATGGCGGGCACACCAAGCCTCTTGCTGCGACGACAGCCAACCACCGCGTGACCGTGGCGGGGCTGTTCCATCAATGGGGCCAGCGGTCTGGATCGATGCCATCGCCTCTTGGCAAGTGGCTAGTCGCGACAGGCCGCGAAAACTCAACGGCTGACCCCCGGCGCTATGCCAGGTCGATCAAGCGACTCGGCATTGCGCCAGCTGTCGTGAGGCGCCTCCCACGACTCTTGAGCCGAGAGGAAGTGTCCCGTCTGTTCCTTGTTGCGCCGATGCCGCACCGGCTGATGTTCCGTTGGTCGCTGGCGACTGGCATGCGCAGGTTCGAAGTCTGTGACCTGCGGTTGGATCAGCTGCCCGGGGCGGTCGAGGCGGCAAGGGTGGATCAGGGGTTGTTGCCGATCGACCTGCTCCGCAAGGGCAGCAGGCAGTGCACCGTGTACGCACCAGTCGGCCTTGTCGAAGAAACGAATTGGTATGTGTTGCTGGAGCGCCCTGAGAGCGGTGCGTGCGAGGTTTTTGTCAACCGACACGGCAGCCCAATGTCCCGGCACGCCCTGACGTCTATGTTCCGCCGGTGCGCCGACGAGATCGGCAGCAAGGCGACCTTGCATCACCTGCGGCACACCTTCGCGGCGCACGTCCTGAGGGTACTTGAAGGGTATGACCGGCGCGGTGATGCAATGAACTCGCTCAAGACGCTCCAAGTCATGTTGGGGCACGCCTCCATCGAGACCACTGAGATCTACTTGCGCGCTGTCGAAGTCAGCGGCGAGCCGGTTGTCCGGGCGCTGGAGTTCCTGTACGGGGAGACGCTGGCGTGACGGCCCACTCCCATGAGGTGGACGGAGGCACCGTCTGCCTGTACAGCAACGGCCGCCTTATCAACACGTTCGACTTCACCGCCGCCGGTTTCAAGCCGGAACTTGCAAATGCGCTGGCCCGCGCCATCGTCGGCCAGTTCGGGCATACGTCCCTTGAGGCGCAGCGCCAGTCGTGGCGGTGCTTGCGTAAGCTATCAGCGTTCCTCAACGCGGCTGGGGTCGAGCAAAAACCAAACCTGCCGCACGACGTGCTGTCCAGGTTCAGGGACTGGCTGGCCGTTTCGGGCCTCGCCTCGTCGACCGCGCAAAGCACGCTCAACGTCGTCTCTGCAACGCTCGCCTGGTGCTACAGGAACGTGCCTGCGGTGCTGTCGCCCGCCACGAGCCTGTTGGTGCAAGGGTTCGTCCGCACCGCACCCGTGGTTCGTCCACCCCTGACGCCAGCCGAGTTGAAGGCGATCCTTGCAGCTTGCTATGCAGACATCGAAGAGACAGAGGCCAAGCTTGCGGCAGGCCGCCGGATCATCGAAGGCCGCCCAGCTAACGCTGAAGAGGCGGAGCTGGCGCCGATCGTCTCCAAGCTTCTTGAACTTGGTGGCGGTGACTTGCCGCGGCTCAGGGACATCTTCAGCAGCCGCGTCGGCCTTGGCACGCGCGTGTTCAAGATGGGCGGTACCGACATGCTGCTCGGGCGCCTTTGGCTAACCACGGAAGCGATCTTCCCGTTTTACGTGGCGATCCTGGCGCAGACCAGCGGCAACCCCTACGCGATCCTTGCCATGCAGAGGGGGTGCTTGCGCGACCACCCGCTGCGTGAGGACCTGGAGCGCGTTGTCTGGCTCAAGCTGCGCTCGCATTCGGAGCAGCACGCCGAGTTCCCTAAGGGAAGGACGTGGTCTGCGCCTGAACTCTGCCGCCGCTTGATGGCGCTCAATGAGGGCCTTTTGGAGCAGTGCATCCCCGAGGATCGCGACAAGCTCTTCATCTGCAAAAAGAAGAAGATCCGCGAGGTTGGCGCCATGAAGTTCCAGATGATGCACGTGCTCCTCGACCAATTCATCGGACGGCACCAGCTGCCCGGGTTCGACTTCAAGGATCTGCGCAAGGCCGGTGCAGCTGCGCACCACCAGGCGACTGGCAGCGTGGTCGCTGCGCAGCGGCGCCTGAACCACCGCTCGGTGGTGACGACGGCCAGGTACACCCGGATCGAAGACCGCTCGGATGCACATGACGCCGTGATCCGCAAGTTCCAGGGGCAACTCATGTCCGGTGTCGTCCGGGAAGGCGCAGTGCGAGACTCGACGGTCAAACAGCGTCCTGCTGGACATGAGACCGTGTTCGGCTTTTCTTGTGCGGACCCGTTCGCCGGCGTCGCGCCTGGCAGCATCGTCGGAAAACCGTGCCTGCAGTTCCATCGCTGTGCGACTTGCCCGGGTGCCCTGATAACGCTCGACGACGCGACGGTGGTGGCGCGTTTGCTGGCCACCGGGCGCGCCTTGGATGAGGCGCGCGAGCGCTCGTTGAAGGAGGGGTGGTGGCCTCGCTTCAAAGAGGCGTACGAACCGACTCGCCTCATCCTCCAGGATGAACTGCTGCCAGCCGTCGCGCCGGCGATCCGCGAGAAGGCCCTGTCGTTGCCTACCGCAGCCGCGATGCTGCACCTGGAGTGACCGTGGAAGGCGTGATCAAGCACAAAGGGCGGCGCTATTGGTCGCTGCGCGTGTCAGCACTGTATGCAGGAGAGGATGCCCGTATCGATTGGGCGTCGCTTTTTCCTTCCGCAGCAGGCCCGCGCCACCTGCGCAGCGGCCTCATCACCGCATCTAAATGCGCACTTGAGTCGATGGTCAATGCACCGAGGCGCGACCGGGGCACGTTGGCCCATACGACCGTGCGCAACTGGTTCGGACAATTGCGGCGCCTCGTACATTGGATGGTCTCCAACGGGATCTGGCGCTTCTCCGACCTGTCTCCTGAAGATGCTGTGGCCTACCTGAAAACGATCCAGCCCAGACGGGGCAGCTCGAAGGACGTGACGTTGAACACCGTACAGCGGCACGTTGGCGTGCTGCGGTGGCTTTGGGATCTCCGGTCGAGCCTGCCCGACGCGTTGTCCTTCGACATCAGCCACGTTGAGCAAGACGCCCTTTCAGCCATGCGTTTGCGGCCTTCGATCCCATGGCGCCCCATTGGTGAAGCCGATGCGATGAAATTGCTGCGCGCAGCCAAGCAGTGGACGGACGCATACGCGCAATATGTAGGGTCCCTGCTTGAGCGCCTCTGGGCCGAGCACAACGCTACGGTCGGATGGACGCATTCGGATGCGCGGCGCCGACGCGAAGCGTTCTACAGGGAGATCGGACAGGAGCCCCAGTTCCGCGAACTGGCCAACCAGCTCGCCATGGCGGAAAGCTTGCCGTACATGGTGCTGCGGGCAGCGGTGGTTGCACTGGAGGGCGCGGCGATCACCTCAATCTTGCTGCTCGTCGGGCTTCGCGCCCGCGAGGCCGTCCGGTTGGACATCGACTGCGTCGTGGTTCCGGAGGACGGCGATCCAGGCGGCCTGCTCCTTGCAGGCGTCGCAGCCAAGAAGGGCGGCCGGCAGCGCACTTGGGCGATCACGGGTGCGGTCAAGGATGCCGTGGACGCCATCCGCTCGATGCTCGCGGTGCCTCGTGGCCTGTCAGGCGAGCAGGGGTTGCTGATGCAAGGGTCTGCCTCCCGGTGTGCGGTGTTCCCAAACTCGCGCGTCCCGACGCGGGCGTCCCCGGTGACGGTGACCAACAGGATGCGCACCTTCGCGCGGGCGGCCTTCCCCGATGACGAGAAGCTCGCGCGCCAAGTCCATGCGCACGCGGCGCGCAAGACCTTCGCCCGCTTCGTCGTGCTGAGGGACAAGCGAGTCCTCGAATCGTTGGCGTACCACTTTGGGCACACCCACCGGGCCATCACCGACGGTTACTACGTGGGGTCCGACATGGAGCTGGCGCTGTTGCTGGATGCCGAGAACCGCCAGGACCTTGCCCAGTCGCTGGCCGACCTGCTTTTGTCAAGGAACATCGCTGGCAAGGCCAGCAAGGCGTTCATGTCGTCCGGCAAGCCTGCCGGCGGCCTGCGTGGGAAGGCAGCCCTCAAAACCATGGTCGAGCGCTTGATCGCGCAGGGCGTGCAGCTGGCACCATGCGACTGGGGCTATTGCGTGTACTCGAAGTCGTTGTCCGCTTGCCAGGGCGATGCCAAGGGCCCCAACGAAGCGCAGCGCACGGCCGATGTGTGTAGTGGCTGCTCGAACTTCGTGGTGACCGAGCGGCACCGTGCATGGTGGGAGGAACGCGTGCTCAGGGACGAGCGCTTCCTGGGAAGCCAAGCGGTGGGGCAGCAGGCGGCCATGGTCGTGCAACGACGCCTGTCCCGCAGCAAGGAACTGCTGGCGGAGCTGAACGCCAATCGGGCGCCGGCGCGGGCCGCTGTCGGGGAGGATCCAGCATGAAGCAGCCGGCCGGCACGGTGCGCGAGCGCGTACAAGCCGCGATCTCGCTGCGCCGACATGCCAACCCGGCCGCGCCTGTCTCGGTCGCGGCGGTCTGCCGGGATGCCGCAGTCAGCCGCGCCAACCTATACGCCCACTACCCCGACCTGGTGGCGGCGATCCGCTCCACATGGCAGCCTCGCCACGTGCTGCCAAAGCAGGGCACCGGTGGCCAGGCCACAAGGCGCACGTCGCCGCCGGTGGACAAGGCCTTGCTGTACTTATGCCTGGAGCTGCGGGCGGAAGTGGAGGCGCTGCGTAAGCGTGCCGCCATCACGGCTTCAGCCACCGGGCGCAAGGCGGCGAAGCCGTAGATGCGGTCTGCGCCTGCTTGCGCCTGCCTTCAGCGCCGCGGCCGTGCCAGCACCAATTCAACGTGGGATGCCAGGCGGACCGGTCCCTCACGACCTTAGGGGTGTCGTTGCCGTGAACCGAGGCCGTTAGCCAACTTCTGCCAACAACCCTGAGACAGACCGGCCGCCGAATGCCGCTTTCCGGCATGATCTCTGAGATGTGATCAGCGGTGCTCACAGTAACCTTGAGACAGCGCCAACTTTGGACATGATCTGTGAGACGCGGCCTCGCGCGACCCCTCCCTATCTCGGACAACTGATACGCTGCCAGCCTTTCTTCCGAAGTAGTTGCATCGAGTGGCCATCTCAGCGTTCCTGGCAAAGACTTGGCAACGCTGGACCCAGTGGACGGGCCTGAGTAGGGACGGTAGTCCCGAACTGATTCCCGAGGCGCCACGATTCCGCGTGCTGGTGGTCAGTACTGACCCCGACGTTGCAGAGAACATTGGACTAGGGCTCGCGCTGTCCGATCACGTGCAGGCCGTGACCTCATTGGACGAGGCGCTGTCGAGCACCAGACAACTCGTTCCCAACGTCGCCTTGGTGGACATCGACGACGGTCAGCTCAACGGCATTGCCGTGGCAGCTGCTCTGCGCCCGCTATGCGGAGGCGGCACGATATTCGTTGCACTGAGCCGAAGCCGTGAGCACGGATTGCCCGAAGATTTCGACTTCTGCATCGCACCGCCCGCCGAGCCCGAACGCTGGCCGCGGATGCTGGCGAGCGTCATCCGCAGTGAAGGGAGCCGGTGACGACGAGGCGCCTCAGCGCTTGCAACGCTGCGCTGGAAGGACGGTCAAAGGGTAGCGAACGAGCTGGTCGAGAACTCGGCTTCGTCGGCACCGGTCTCGACCGTCGTGTAGCCATCCCGCCCGCGCTCCTTGGTCTGGTATAGCGCCGCATCGGCGTCTTGCAGGATGGCCTCGGCCGTCTGGTGCACACCCGCCGGCAGGTAAGCGATGCCGATGCTCGTCGTCATCGCCAAGTCGTGGTCCTGATAGCGCAAGGGCTGGCGCGCCGCCTCGTTGACCTTGCGCGCGAGCAGGTGGCACACGTCAGGGTCAGACAGACCCTCAAGGACCACCACGAACTCGTCGCCGGCGAGCCGAGCCACCAAGTCGGTCTTGCGCATGGAGGCCGCGAGCCGCTGCGAGAAGGTCACGAGCACCGCGTCGCCGGCGGCGTGCCCGAAGGTGTCGTTGATGCGCTTGAAATGGTCGATGTCCAGGAACATGACTGCGGTGGCGGTCTTGGCGCGCTGCGCGCGCGCCAGCGCCAGCGGCAGCCACTGCTCGAAATTGCGCCGATTGGCCAAGCCAGTCAGGGTGTCGGTCAACGCAAGCTCGGCCATTCGCCGCTCCGCGTCGCGCATCGCCGTCACGTCGGTTGTCAGCGTGTAGACGCCCACCACGGCTTCGGCGGTGGGGCGGTCGGGAATGTAGGCGGTTTGCAGCACCCGGCGCACGCCCAAGGCCTCTGAGACCACTTCGAACTCCACCCGCTGGCCTTCCAGGGCTTTTGCCAGGGGTTCACGACGCTGCTCGTAGAGCTGCTCGCCGATGACCTCCCGCATGGGCTTGCCCAGGGCGTCTGCGACAGCGACGCCAGTCCATTGCTCGAAGGTCCGATTCAGGAACTGAAGCCGGTGCTCGGCATCGATGTACGAGATCATCACCGGCAGGTTGTCGGTGATCGCGCGCAGTTGGCGTCGCGCGCGCTCCTGCTGCAGCTGCGCCTCCTTGAGTGCGGTCACGTCGAAGGTCATCAGGTAGAAGCCCGTCACTTCGCCGCTGGGACCCTTCTCGGGAACCATGTGGACCTGGAAATGCACGTCCTGCCCGCGCTGGCGCACCGACCCCTCGAAGTGGGCGCGCTGGCCCGTGAGCACCTTGGGCAGGTGGGGTTCGTGCAAGGCGTAGTTTTGCTCGCCGATGGCCTCGCGCAGGTGCAAGCCGATCTCGGCACCCGGCGCCAGGCCACGCAGCTTGCGGCCGAGCTCATTCGAGTAGCGGCAGCGCGCGTCGCGGTCGAAGTAGCCGACGAGCGCAGGGATGGTGCCCAGGACCTGCTGCAGGCGGTGTTGACTGATCCGGACTTCTTCTTGCGCGGCCAGGCGCTCGCGGATGTCGCGTACGAAGGCGAATGCGGCGTAGCCGTCCTCTGCTTTGAGCGCACCGATGGACAGCTCGGCCGAGATCACGGAGCCGTCCCGGTGCAGCGTGGGCAACTCCAGGCGCTTGCCGATGATGGCGCCCTCGCCGGTCTTGCTGAAGGCCGCCATGCCGGCGTGGTGCGCCTGGCGGTGTACGGCCGGAATGAGAATGTCGGCCATCAGGCGACCGCGCACCTCGTCACGCGTCCAGCCGAACAGAGCCTCTGCCGCCGGGTTCCAGTCGCTGATCAAGCCCTTGGCATCGACACAGACGAACGCGTCCGGTGATTGGCGCAGGATCGACGCCAGGCGCTCCTGGCTGCGCCCGACATCGCGCATGGATTGAGACAGGCGGTCGTTGATGTCGGCCAGCTCGCGCGTTCGCTCATCGACACGCTTTTCCAGGCTCATCGCCATGGCCTCGAGTGCGGCGGACTGACGTGCATGCCGCTCGTCGTGCTCGATCAAGGCCTGCTTGAGAGCTCGCGCCTCTTCGTACAGGATGTCGTCATCGCGAGGCATCGCCGCCTGGCCGGACAGCGCCTTCTTGACGTCGACCAGAGGCCGCGAGAGCCGGCGGGCCAGCCACCATGTCATCGGCAGCAGCAGCGCGAAGACGGCGCCTGCTGTGGCCAGCGTCTGGGCATGCAGCGCGTCATAGGGCGCCAGCGCTTGGTTCGCCGGCTGCCGCACCACGACTTGCCAGCCCAGCGTGCGAAAGTCGCCGTGGCCGGCCGACTTCGACGTAGCCCACAGCAACGACCCATCGGTGCTCGGAGGGAGCTTCTTGCCCTGCTGCTCAGTAGGCCCGAGCAGCACGATGTCGTTGCTGCCCAGGACGAGCACTTCGGCGCCCGCTTCCTTGGCCAGTCGCTCCGACAGGTCCTGCCGCAGCTGACCGGCCCAGCCCCAACTCAGGTGGGCGCCGAGCACCCCCTTGATGCGGCCCTGCTCGTCTTTGAGAGGGAAAGCGAAATCGACGAAGCGCCACGGCTCGTTCTGCGCGGGCAGCAGCTTGGCCAGCAGCACGGCTTCGTGCACGTCGCCGACGAAAGGGCCGGCCAGGGCACCCTTGAACCAGGGGCGCGCTGACACGTTGACGCCCTCAAGCAGGCCGTTGGCGCTGGCGATGACTTTGCCGCTCGCGTCGGTAAGGCCCAGCCACGCGAACTGCGGGAAGCTGGTGACAAAGCCATCCAGCGCCACACGCGCGTCGGCCACCGTTGGCGCCTGCGCGACCTGCTGGAGACCGGACAGAAGCCGGACCTCGGCGAAGTGCTGCGCCATACCGCGGTCCAGCGCGTCACGCAGGCCGTCCGCATTGGCCTGCAGCAGGCGAAGCGCGTCGCGACGTGCCTGCTGGTGGACCAGACGGTCGACCAGCAGCGTGACGGCCAGCACGCCGATCACCAGCGTCAGGACCGTCGAGGCGAACAGCCAGGTCACCAGCGGTGGGCGCCGCTTCATAGGTTTCGCCATGGCATCAGCGGCACCGGGTTTGGCTTTAAGGTCAGGCCCGCTCGGGTTGGCGTCAGAAGTTGACGCTTCAGTCAGATTTTCACTTCGCAATGGCAACCCCAAGCGGTATAGGCCCAGACACGATTCTGCGTTCCGAGGAAAGCGCTGTGGTCTTATTCCCTAGGGCTAGTGGCCGCCTGCGTGTGCCACGTCACGGTGACGGTCTTGTATTCCCGCAACGCTTGGCTGTGGGCAGGCCTGCATGCATGTGCGGCGTGCGGTTAAACCCCGACGCGCAGCCACCGGTTGAGCACGGTCTCCAGCTTTTCCACGGTGCACGGCTTCGTCAGGTAGTCGTCCATGCCGGCGGCCTGGCACTGCTCGATGTTGCTCGACAGCGCATTGGCGGTCAGCGCGACGATGGGCAGGCGCGGCCGGCCGGTGGCGCGTTCCTCAGCCCGCCATTGCTGGGTCACGTCGTACCCTGAGAGGCCCGGCAGCATGCAGTCCATCAGCACCAGGTCGTACTCGTTCTTGCGCAGGCAGGCCAGGGCTTCCTCGCCGTCGAAGGCCACGTCGCAGGAGCAGCCCATGGTGGCAAGCTGGGCCTCGGCGATCATGCTGTTGACGGCATCGTCCTCCACCACCAGGACGTGACGGCCGAAATGGCGCGGCTCGGGTGCTGGCGTGAGCGGCGCAGCGCCCGAGTTGGCGAAGCGTTCATGCAGATCCGGCGTCGGAGGGGCCAAGTCCTCGGCGGGTTGTTCTGTGCGCACCAGCGGAAGGTCGAACCAGAAGCAAGTGCCGCGGCCTAACGTGCTGCGGTAGTCGATGGCGCCGCCCATCAGCAGCACGAGGCGCTGTGAGATCGCCAGTCCCAGGCCGGTGCCGCCGAAGCGGCGCCCCACGGAGCTGTCGGCCTGTGTGAACGGTCGAAACAGCCGCTCGCGCGCTGCCGCCGGGATGCCGCCCCCCGTATCGTCGACCTCGATGCGCAGCGTCACCACGTCGCTGTCATTCTGGCCAGCGCTCCTGCCTGGCACGTCGTCGGGCATGAGCACCTTGATGGTGACCGAGCCGGCCTGGGAGAACTTGATCGCGTTGCTCACCAAGTTCACCAAAACCTGGCGAATGCGCCCGGCGTCGCCGACCACCACGGACGGCACATCGTCGTGCACCTCCAAGGCCAGGTGGAGCCCCTTGTTCGACGCGTAGCTGACGAACAGGTCGCGCACGTCGCTGGCGAGCTCGCGGGGCGAGAACGGTGCAGGGGAGAACTGCAGCTCCCCCGCCTCGATCTTCGAGATGTCCAGAATGTCGTTGATGATGCCGAGCAGGATGCGTCCCGACGACAGCAGCGTGCGCGCAAGCTGTTCCTGGTGCGGGTCCAGCGACGTGCGCGCCAGCAGGTCTGCTGTGCCGAGGATGCCATTCATGGGCGTGCGGATCTCGTGGCTCATGGTCGCCAAGAACTCCGATTTGGCCCGGTTCGCGCTTTCTGCCTCTATACGCAGCTGCTGGTTCTCCGCCATTTGCCGCTCGCGCCGCTGCAGCGACCGGGTGATCGATACGAACACGGCGATCAGGCACAGCACGGCCACCAAGGTCGACACGCCGATGGCCATCGCCTGCGCGCGCCAGTCACGCAGGTAGACCGACTCGTGCATGGCTACGGCAGCCAGCACCGGGTAGCCATCGGCGCGGTGCTGGCTGACCAGGCTGTGGTCGGCCGTCTCAGCGGCAGCATCCCAGGGCCTGGCGAGGGCGATGGTTGATGCGCCAGGCAGGTCGGTGACGCCGCGGGCGCCGCCATAGTTGCCTTCCCCGGCAAGCCGGTGGCCGATAACACGCTCATCGAAAGGCGCGCGCGCCAGCACTGCGCCATCGTCGCGCAGCAAGGTGATAGTCACGCCGTCGTCGGGTTGGCCGCGCTGGCGCAGGTTGGGCTGGGCGCGCAGCTCTTCGTAGAACTGCGAGAAGTAGGCCGCCGACAAGCCGACTTGCACCACGCCGATGAACTCGCCGCTCTGACTCTCAAGCCGGCGCACCATGTAGAACGTCCAGGCGCCGTTGGCACGGTTTCGCACCGCGCTGGTGATAAAGGCGCGCTTGTGCCCTGCGCGCGGCACGGTGTAGCTCTCCCGGTCGCTGATGTTGATGTTGGGTGCCGGATGGCGGCGCGAGAACACAATGAGCTGACCTTCAGCGTCGAACAGCGACACCACTTCGATGGCCGGGAAACCTTGCTCGCGGACCTTCAGCAGCTCAAAGGTGCTGCGCCCGCCGAACAGCTCGCGCAGCTGCTGCGTAGAGGTCGGACTGGCCCGGCCCACCTCGGTGATGATGTTGTCGAGCAGGAACTGGGCCGCAGAGAAGACTTGGGTCGCATGGGCCGCCAGCGCAATGGCGCGGTCATCCGAGTGGGCCTTTGCATTCACCACCGCTGCCTCGCGCAGGCGCCACGTCCCCGCAGCAGCCACGATGCACAGCAGCGCCACGAGCGTCACGCCGAGCCAGCGGATGGCTTGGCTGCTTGCGTCCGGGCCACGGAATGCCATGCGGTGACGGTGTTTCCCGGACGACATGGGACTACTACGGAGAAAAAGCAGCGTCGCGGGGGGGCGGGTCGGGAAGGCGCGTCGGCTTGGTGCCAACCCGCATCCGGTCAGGAGATTGAACGGGCCAGATCGATTTTGCAAGGCGCAGGTGCGCGTTGGAGTGCCGGTGGGGTGCCAGCCGATCGAACCGCTCTTGCAGCCTCTCGCAAAGCAGTCGCCGCTGCGTCGCGTCTGTGGCTTCCTTGAGCAAGGGGCCCAGCAACGTCACATCACCCGCCATCTGTTGCTGCACGGCCGTTAAAAAGGCCTCCAGAGCCTCGCGCCACTGCGGGTGCGACGTTGGCCGAATGAGGCACATCGCCAAGGCGTCCTTTAGGCACTGTTGTTGCCCAATGATGGTGGCGACGGCTCCAGCGTGACCCGCGCGACGCACCACCGGCAGCACGATCTCGTCGCGGGCCTGCGCATGCAGCGCGGCGCGGTCACAGAGTTCGCGATGGGCAAGATCGCACGGCACCAGGCGAGTCGGGCCGTCGAGCGTCTCGTGGATCTGCCGCCGTACTAGTGCCAACTGCTCGGTCAGCAGCCCGGTGCAGTCATGAAGTTCGTCGCTGTCCACATGGATCTTCCTTGAGTCGAATCGAACCAAAGGGCAAAAGACATGCCGATGGACGGGTTCAAGTTGGGGTCGGCGGTGTCAGGCGACTTTGCGGAGAATGGTTGATCATGGACGGCGGCGTTCCCGAGCTACGGGTGCTCATCATTGACGACAACGTGGACTTCGCCACGTCGATGAGTTACCTCCTGCAGATGCAAGAAAGTTGCAAGACTGCCGTAGCCTTCGATGGCGCCGCGGGTGTAAGGGTGGCACAGCTGTTCCAGCCGGCCTTGATTCTGCTGGACTTCGACTTGGCCGGCGCCAAAGGGTCTGACGTGCTGCAAGAAATACAACGCCTGCCCGGCGCCGTGTCACACGCGATGTCGGTGTGCGTCACGGGCAACACGGACCCAGAAACCGAGTCGCGCTGCCTCGGGGCCGGCTTCACCCGCTTCCTGCGAAAGCCGATCTCGGCCGACAGCCTCGCCAGGGTCCTCCGGCGTAGTCTCGCGCCAGCGGCGTCTCCACATCAGCTTCCTCTGTCAAGGCGAGACGGCGTTGCCTTACAGGCAAATCAGCCCGCCGCCTATTTCATCGGCTAGCTCGTCGCTACGGTGAAACGGTGGACGACCCTGACCAGGACCTGGGAAATTCTTCCGGGGACCATGCCCTCGCTCGGGCGCTCATCGACCAGTTCGTGTGCTGCAACGCGGAACACGCACTGGTCGCCCTCGACCCCAGAGGCGTGGTGATCGGCTGGTACGGGGCAGCACAGCGAATCTTGGGCTACTCCGCGCAGGAGATCCTCGGCCGACCCGTGGGCGTGCTGTTCACGGATGACGACCTGCAGCGGGGGCTCGACGACTACGAACTGTCCGTTGCGTCCGACGGCGGCACGGCCCATGACGATCGCTGGCACGTCCGCAAGGACGGAGCGCACATTTGGGTCAACGGTACGGTGACCGCGGTGTGCAACCCTGACGGCAGCATTGCCGGCTACGTCAAGCTGCTGCGGGACCGCACCGACTTGAAGACGCAGCTCGACAGCCAGCAGCAGCAGTTCGAGGCCTCGGCGGCCGATCTGAGAAGCCGGGACTTGGTGCTTGGCACCCTGGGCCATGAGCTGCGCAACCCGCTAAGCGTCATCGTTACCGCCACCGCGCTGCTGGCCGGTCGCCAAGACCGCGACGAGGTGACCGATCGTGCGGTCCGCTTGCTGGAGCGCCAAACCCAGTTGCTGCAACGGCTCGCCGACGACTTGATGGACGTGACGCGCACCATGCGGGGGAAGGTTCAACTGGACCTGGAGCGGCTCGACTTGACCGTGGCCGTCGCGCAATCGGTGCGCGAGTTCGAGGCCCGCTTCCAAGCCAAGTCCGTGGCGCTGGTACAGACGGTGCCGCGCACGCCGATCTGGGTTCAAGCAGATGCGGCGCGACTCCAACAGATCATCGCCAACCTGCTCGACAACGCGTTGAAGTACACGCCAAAGGGCGGCACCGTGTGGGTCAAATGCAGCTCTGACGGGCAACACGCGCTGCTAATGGTCGAGGACACCGGCGTGGGCATCATGCCGGACATGCTGCCGCGCATCTTCGAGCTGTTCACGCAGGAGACGCGCTCCACGTCACTGGCCCGCGGCGGCGTGGGCATCGGTTTGGCGCTCGTGAAGGAGTTCGCGCAGCTGCATGGCGGCAATGTCGAGGCGCGCAGCGCCGGTGAGGGCAAGGGCAGCGAGTTCACAGTGCGTTTTCCGCTGAGCATGGCGTAGCTAGCAAGCATGAGCGTCAGCTCAGCGACGCCGAGTCACCGTGGCGGCGCCCGCTCATCCCGATTTCGTTGCTTCTATCCACTCAGTCAATCGACCGAGCTCATCCCAACCTCCGTCAAGTCGCAATAGGCACGCTGTTTCCGCCCTGTCCCGCCTGCAGCAGCGCCAGCGTCTCCGCCAGCATCGCAGCCCGCTCGAGGGGAGGTTCCACGACGTCGCCCAACAGGTTCTGGGCCGCAGCTTCCTTCCGTAGGAGCCGGCTGTACTCCTCCTCCTCGATGGAGCCCTGGCACAGCAGCACGATGTATTCGACAGGCCGGGCCTGGCCGCGGCGGTGGATGCGGTCCAGGCTTTGCAAGTAGTGCGCCGCCTGGTTGGACATCGATTCATACACCGCAAACCGGGCCCGGTGCAGGGTGAGGCCGGCACCAGCCGCTGCCGGGTTGGCGACCATCACCATGGTCTGGTCGTCCGTCTGGAACTTCGACACGGCGTCGCGCCTCTCCTGCACGGATGAGACGGTGCCGTCGTACCTGATCGCGCCGAGGTGGCCGTAGCGTTTCATGATCAGGTCGATCGTGCCCGTGTAGAAAGACCAGATGACGACCTTCTCCCGCTGTTGCACGACGATCTGCTCGATGATGCCGTCGAGCGCAGCCAGCTTCGCGGGCGTGCCGTCGTAGTCCTCAGCGACGCCGGCGGGGTTCGAACAGATCTGAAGCAGCGCGGCCCGCTGCGCCAGGAAGTTGGTGATGCGCCGCTTGAATTGCTCGTCGCTCACCTGCTGCAGCTCCTCCACCAACGCCTTCAGCGCCTGCTGGTAGAGCTCGTGCTGCCTGGGCTCCATTTCGACCGACACGCGGTTGAAGGTCTTGCCAGGCAGGTCCGGCAGCACGTTGAGCTTCAGGTTGCGGATATAGAGCCCGCGCGTGTCCACGAGCTTCTGCACGACCGGCAGGGATTCCTCACGATCCTCGGGTAGCTCGGCGCCCTCAAAGGCATAGCCGAAGTCGGCGAAGTTGAATTGCTGAACCACGTCGGAGGGCGAGTTCGGCGCCGGCGTGCCGCACAGCACGAAACCGCGGTCGGCCCACTCGCGCAACCGCCGCAGCGCCATCGTCCGGCGCGCGTCAGGCGACTTGATGAAGAAGGATTCATCGACGGCGATGACGGCCCGCCCGCCGTACTGTTTGATGCGGGCCTCCAGCTCCGCCTCCATCGACACGATGGTCTCGAAGTTGGCGATCAGCACGTCGGCCGGCGCCGACAGCTGCCGCAGCTTGTCGGCGCGGCTGCCGTCGAGGACGCGAACCTGGTACGTGTCGTCGGTGAAGCGGCCGAAATCCTTCGGCCACTCGCCGAGCATGCTCTTGGGTGCAGCGATGAGCATGAAGTCTGCCTCGTCGCGGCGCACGAGCTCGTCGAAGGCGAAGATCATGCTGACCGTCTTGCCGGCGCCCTGTTCATCGAACAGGCACAGCCCCGGGCTGCCAGGCAGCGTCATCGCCGCCACATTGACCAGCTGGTGGCCATCGAGCGCGGCCAGGTCTTTCCGGTTCCCGAGCTGGGCAATCGCCACCGCCACGCCGCCGCTGCGCAGCGACTCCACACGGTCCCACACAGCCGGCACCGTGGCCCTGGCCCGTGCACGGTTGGCCACGAAGCGCCGCGCGTCCTCCGTCCACCGGAACGGCAACGCGGCTTCGGCCGCCAGCAGGGCCTCGGCGTCCTGGGGCTTGAGGTGGATGCCAAGCGCTGAGCGCCTGATGGCCGCCCCGCCCAGCGCCGTGCGCACTGCCCGCATCGCCGCGTGCGGGTCGACATGGGAAAAGGGGACGACGTAGGTGCCCCCCAGCGTGGGGTCGCGGACCACATCGGCGAGGTCGTCGTTGCGCCGCTGGCGCGGCGCCTGCGAGGCAGCGGCGGGTGAGGCGGAGGTGGCGCTCATTCTTCAGTCGGCTCCGCGAAGAGTTCCGTCTGCTGCTCCACCATCGCGTTCACGATGCGCAGCGCGCGCTGCAGCCGCACCAGGTTGCCCGGCTTGATCGCCGCGATGGCCTTCACGCTCAAGCCTTCCAGGAAGCCCACGAAGGTCTCGATGCGGGTATCAGCACCGACCGCACGTTGGTCGGACCGGCGCACGCGCCCGATGGCCAGCGCGTCGTCCACGTCATCCTGGATCTGGTCCAGGTCATCGGGGCTCGTGACCGGCGTATTGGCCGCCTTGCGCAGCAGCTGCAGGGCTTCATCGTTTTCATAGATGAGGCGCAGGTCGCGGATCTGGCTCCACTTCTTGAACTTGTCGGTGTAGAGCAGCTCGAAGACCAGGTTCTTGAACGGCTCGTTCTGGCCTAGGCACCACGACACGCCGCCGGGGCTCGACCCCTTGGAGAGTTCGTCGAAGTACTGGAACTTGTCGGCCGCCTTGTGCTGCACCTCGAAGCGATCGCGCTCCCGGTCGACGATGTGGTGGTCCTCGAACTCCTTGGCCATCTGGACCATCTTGATGTAGCGGCTCACCGTCCTGGTGTCGCTGCCCAAGGCGAACTTCATCGACACGTCGCGCTTGATCTGACGCTCACGCTCCGGGGTGATGCGGCCGCCTTCGAGCTGGATCGCCGTTTCGTACTCGTCGAAGACCTTGCGGGCCTTCACGTACTCGGGCCAGGCCTGCTTGTGGTCGTCCTCGAAGTTGAGCGAGACGATCACCGAGTCCTCGTCCGCCGGCGTGGAATGCTCGGTGAGCTGCCAGACCAGGATGTAGTCGACGCGCTTCTTCTGCTCAGTCGTGAAGCCGTCGTTGAGGAGAATGTAGTAGCACGCGGCCAGGCGGCGGTTGCCGTCCAGGAGGCGGCCGTCGCTGGCCAGGATCGGCGGCTTGCGCAGGCCGTTCGTGGCGATGCTGCGGGCCAGCGCCGGGATCTGGAACTGGTCGTTCTCGGTCACGCCCTCCAGCTTCAGGCGCGAGAACATGATCTCCAGCAACTCTTCCGGGGTCGGCTTGCGGGCGTGCTTGCGCTGGAACTGCTGCAGGTGGATCTCGATGCGCTCGTTGCTGTCCCACAGGTCGAGGTCACGGGTGCGGACATAGCCTTCGGTGACCGCCACCTCGCGGGTGTGGAAAACCGGGACCGGCTTCACCGGGTGGGGCGAAATGCCGCCGTACTCCTGGAACGGGGCACGGCCGCCACCGC
Source organism: Roseateles asaccharophilus (assembly GCF_031458115.1). Classification (GTDB taxonomy): domain Bacteria; phylum Pseudomonadota; class Gammaproteobacteria; order Burkholderiales; family Burkholderiaceae_C; genus Pelomonas; species Pelomonas asaccharophilus_A. Next base: position 192,005 of record NZ_JAVDXV010000003.1, read on the forward strand.
GGCGTGCCGGCTGCACGCCAGCGGTGGCACGCGCCGCGCGCACCTGCGACATCAGCGCCTCGTACTGCTGCTCGCCCAGGGGTGTCTGGCCCAGCTCGCGCTGCCGCATGCGCACCACTTCGACCACGCGGTTCAGCAGTGAAGCAGCATCGGCCGCCGTCAGCTTCGGGACTTCGGCCTGCCCGAAGACGGCCTCGACTTCCTCGCCGAGGTCGGCGGAGATGATCCGTGCCCGCTCGAACAACAGCGCGATCTCGCGCGCCAGCACATCGTCAGATTCACTCATCGCTTTCCCCTTCATCATCCATTTCCACCGTTTCCGTGATACCGATCGCCCGCTCGTACTTCTCCAGGTCGTAGCCCTTCTCGCGGGCATGTCGGCGCAGCCGCTCAAACCCCCGGGACTTCAGGCGCCGCACCGTCTCTTCGTTCATGCCCAGCGCGTCGGCGATCTCGCTGTCTGCAATCTCCTCCATCCCGGCCTCTATGGCATCGAAGATGGTGGCCATCACCTTGCAGATGTTGTCCATGCCGATCAGCGGCAGCAGCTCCCGCGCTTTGACCAGGGCCTGCTTGCGCAGCCGCAAGCGGGCCTGCTCCCGGATCGCCTCGACCGCGGGGTCCCGCACGTTGGAGAACGTGTCCACGTCCGCGCTGCGTTCACCGGCCCGGTCACGCAACATGTCGACCGCGTTGTTCGAAGCCGCCTTCATCAGGTAGGCAGGCAACGTGCTAATGCGCCGGCCGGACACGAGCGCCTTATAAGCATCGCCGACCGCCTCCGCCACGCAGTCCTCGCGATCCTGGGCCGGCAGCTTGGGGTACAGCACGGACATGCGCCACGACAACCAATCGGCCAAGCCGCCGGCGAAGAAGCCGCTGACCATCCCCTGCGCATCGCCACGCCGCGCGGCCTCGACAGCCTTCCTCGATTCGAGCTGCCCGGCTTCTTCGTCTTCCTTGCCCTCGTCCATCATGCCTCCCTGTTGACCCTTCCACGCTATAGACGGGGCTTGGGACAGCCCCCCCGCCGGCCGGTGCATCCTGGGCCCCAGCCCCGGCCTTCCGGCACCCCTTGAGGAAGCCTCCGGCCCTTCATCCCCATAGACGCGGCTTGGGACAGGGACCTCCTGCCTGCCGGTCAAGGCGCCTAGAACCCCGTCCCCTATCCCATAGACCAGGCTTGGGACAGGGCGGCTGGGTTGGGCGCGTGGCAGACGGCGTCGAGGCCGTTAGGGAGGGCTCCTACGGAATGAAAGGCAGGCCGTGGCAGGGCTGTAGCTATCTAGCTATCTGCCGCCAGTATGGCCTTGCCGCGAAGATCCTGGGGCCAGCGGCGATGCAGTGGGGCCGCCCTTGGGCCACGGCCATGCGGTCTGCCGCGCGGGCCGCTACAGGCTTACAACGAACTGAAGGCCGCTGTGCGCTGGCTGGGTCCTCAGGCAGGAGTCCATGGCAGCGTCGTGCTCAAGACCTGGCCCTCCTCGCTTTGCCGGCTGCCTGGAGGGAGAATCCCGGACAAAGGAGCCAGGATGATCGGATGGTCCATCGTTGTTGCCACCAAATCCCGCGACGAACGGGCGCGCGACCCGGATGGGGAGGTGGCTGTGCTGGCGTCCTGGGAGGCTGGCGTCGAAGGGTTGGACTGGCTTGAGGCGTTGGTCGCACAAGGCAATGCCGTCAAGCTCCAACGAGGTGGCTATCCCAACCTATACCGCGCGCCTGCCGGTCCGGTCCTCGACCTGCTCCATGACGGGCCACCACAGGTGGAGCGGGGCATGCCCATCTATGGAGACGACTACGTGATGCCTGCCGGCTGGCAGGACCATGTGCGGCTCCATGCCGACCGGATAGAGCGGTGTCCGCGCGACCATCAACTCGTGATCGAGGCGTGGGATCTTTCCTGAGCCTACTGAAGCGAAAAAAGCGGCCCACTAGGAGCCGCGAGGGCGTCGGAGGACGACGCCAGGGAGGAACATCGTGCAGACCGTCTGGGCCTCATTCTGCGCCCGAAGCATGCCGGCAGACTTGCATCCGCTGGCCAGCAGTCCCAGTCAGGCATCGGCGGCCATGGACTCCCGGTGCGGTTCGGCGCTTTGCACTTTGCGTTTCGGCTTTGCGGCGGGCTTGGCCGCAGCGTAACCCTGTGCAGACTCCCGGCGCTTACGCGTGACTTCGCGCCACAGATCGTGCGCCTGCTCATCAGCCTCACCCCTCATCCTTGGCGGATTCAAGATGGTGACGGGGCGGTTCAGCATCTTCTTCACCAGATCGCTGTTGCTCGTCTCCACGACCCCCAAAGGCCGCTTGCCAGAGTGCATGTTCCACGCAGCCTTGATGGCCTGGCCGATGGCGGTGCCCAACCCGACTGGCACTGCATTTCCGATCTGGCGATAGCGGCTCGAAACCGTGCCTGCGAATTTCCAGGTGTCGGGGAACTGTTGGATGCGGGCGTATTCCTTGATGCTGAGGGGACGTAAGGCCACGGGATGGCAGAGCATCGTGGCGCGGAAGTAGGGCTGGGTCGGTAGCGCCGGCGAAGGCTTGTCCCAAGCGAGCCGCCGGAAGAAGCCACAGCGGCCGCCCCAGGACACATAGGCGCCCCCGAGGGCCTCCTCCTGCATCTCTTGGGGCAGGTTCCTCCAATTGCCGCCTTCAGGCACATGGATGAGGTACTTCGCTTCGGTCTCCCGCAGCGGATAGCCTTCGGGGTTGGTTTCGGTGAAGCGGCCGATCGCCTGCCGGACCGTCGTCCACGGCGCAAGGCCGCCTTCACCATCTTTGCTGTGTGTCGGCTTAGGGATCGCTATGCCCTTGCCATCGCGCGACCCCAAGAAGATGAGCCGATGGCGCACTTGTGGGGTGCCGTAGTCAGCGGAGTTCAGAAGGTCAAACGCGACGTAGTAGTTCAAGCCCTTCAGCTCATCGACGATGACCCTGAAAGCCGAACCCAGCTCTTCCTCGGCTTCCAATGGCGGATGGCCAGGTCCGCGTTGGTCGAGCGGACGGTGCTTCAAAGCGGCCGACAGCATGCCGCGGACGTTCTCCATGGCGAAGAACTTTGGACGCGTCTCGCGGACGATGCGCACGAAGTGGTTGAAGAGGCTGCCACGGGGGTCAGCCAGCGACCGACGCTGGCCAGCTGTGCTGAAGGACTGGCACGACGGCCCGCCGCAGACCACGAAGTTGCCGCCGGCCTTTAGGCCGGCCGCCTTCAGGATCTGTTCGGAAGTGACCGTTTCAATACGCTGATGGATCACCGGCAGCGTGGGTTTGTTCTTCTTGATGGTCGCTACAGCCTGCGCATCGCACTCGACAGCGAGCACGACTTCGAAGCCCGCATCTTCAAGGCCAAGGTCGAGTCCCATTGCGCCGGAGAACAGCGAGATCACCGGAATCTTCGTTTTAGCTTTGCTCACTTTGCTCGCCCCCGAGCCTCGGCTCGAATTGTTCTCGGCTGCGATGAGGCTGCCGTCGGAGGTGGGACCTGGGCAGCGGCTGCCCCACGCCGCGGCTTGTCCCAGTACGGGCTTTTGCAGCTTGGGCACACGGTCGGATCTTTGTCCTTCTCGCGAGGAACCCACTCGTGCATGCAGCGTTCGCATCGGCAGCCCATAAGCAGGACCTTTGCCATCGCGCCTCCTGATAGTCGACGCCCGACAGTATAGGGCTGCGAGGAGGCCCTTCGCGCTATATGAGCTTTAGTAATAGCGCTGTAATCGGACGGTGAAAGTGACAGACATGAGTAGCCACGCCTAAGAGGCAGTTCATCCAAAAACAAGACCCCATGCTGGGCCAGCGAGATCTCGCCGGGCCGGGGTGGCGAGCCGCCTCCCACCAGCGCCACGCTGGATGCCGAGTGATGCGGGCTGCGCACCGGCCGCTGCCCCCAGCGGGCGATGTCGAACTGCCCGGCCAGGCTCAGCACTGCGGCGGATTCCAGCGCGGCCTCGTCGTCCAGGGGTGGCAGCAGGCCGGGCAGCCGCTGCGCCAGCATGGATTTGCCGGTGCCCGGCGGCCCCACCATCAGGAGCGAATGGCCACCCGCCGCGGCGATCTCCAGCGCCCGCTTCGGTGCGGCCTGGCCCTTGATGTCGGCCAGGTCGGGCAGGCCGTGGGCGGCGTCGCGCGGCAGCGCGGCGGCGCCCGGCAGGGCTTCACCCTCGGGCTGCAGCGCGGCGACGACGTCCAGCAGGTGCCGGGCCTGGCGCACGACGAGTCCGTCGACCAGCGCGGCTTCGGCGGCGCTGTCTTCGGGCAGCAGCAGTTCGCGGCCCGTGCCCGCCTGGCGCAAGGCCAGCGCCATCGCCAGCGCGCCGCGCACCGGTCGCAGTTCGCCCGCCAGCGACAGCTCGCCCGCGCACTCGAAACGGGCCAGCCGCGCCATGTCGATCTGGCCGTTGGCGGCCAGCAGGCCCAACGCCATCGGCAGGTCGAAGCGGCCACCCTCCTTGGGCAGGTCGGCAGGGGCCAGGTTCACCGTGATGCGCTTGTTGGCCGGGAACCCCAGTCCGCTGTTGGCCAGCGCGGCGCGCACGCGTTCGCGGGCTTCCTTGACCTCGGTGTCCGCCAGCCCCACGACGGTGAATGACGGCAGGCCATTGGCCAGGTGCACCTCCACGGTGACCGGCGCGGCGGCGAGGCCATCAAGGGCGCGGGAGTGGACGGTGGCGAGGGACATGGCGGGCTGGCGGCAGCGCGGGGTTGGCGCAGCATAGTGCGCCGGCGGCCCCGCTCCTGACGCCGCGTTGACCGGTGCGAAGCCTTCGCCAGCGGTCAAATGCACCTTGTTTGTGCGGAAATGGGATGGTTGAGATCTTTGTTGGTGCGCCTGCTTGCAATTTGGGCGCGCGTGGCCCAGATCCGTGCGGTGCCTACAAGGTGTGACAGTTGGCACGGAAGCTGCAATGACCCGCCGGACTGTTCCCTCCCCAACTTGAATAGGAGCTCCGCCATGAAGTTTTCCCCCTCGCTGATCGCTTTGGCGCTGTGCACGGCACTGCCGGCTTTCGCCCAGGAGGCTTCGCCGCTGTCGTTCAACGCCAGCATCGTCAGCGACTACCGCTATCGTGGCATCTCGCAGACGCGCCTGAAGCCTGCGGTGCAAGGCGGTATCGACTACGCGGCTCCTGGCGGCTTCTACATCGGCACCTGGGCGTCGACGATCAAGTGGATCAAGGATGCGGGCGGCGATGCCAAGGCCGAGGTTGACGTGTACGGCGGCTGGAAGGGCGAAGTCGCCTCCGGCCTGACGCTGGACGTGGGCCTGCTGCAGTACTACTACCCCAGCAACAAGCTCCCCACCAGCGCCAACACGCTGGAGATCTACGGCGCGGTGAGCTTCGGCCCCGTGACCGCCAAGTATTCGCACAGCACGACCAACCTGTTCGGCGTGGCCGACAGCAAGGGCTCGGGTTACTTCGACGTGACGGCCAATTTCGACCTGGGCGACGGCCTGACGCTGACGCCGCACGTGGGCCACCAGACCGTCAAGCACAGCTCGGTGGCTTCGTACACCGACTTCTCGCTGACGCTGGCCAAGGACTTCTCGGGCGTGGTGCTGAGCGGCGCCATCGTCGGCACGGACGCCGACAAGAGCTTCTACGCCAGCCCGGCCAACGGCAAGTTCCTCGGCAAGACCTCGTTCGTCATCGGTCTGAAGAAGACCTTCTAAGCACTCATTGGAGCCGGACATGAAATTGATCACTGCCGTCATCAAGCCGTTCAAGCTCGACGAGGTGCGTGAGGCCCTGAGCGCCATCGGCGTGCAAGGCCTGACGGTCACCGAGGTCAAGGGCTTTGGCCGCCAGAAGGGCCACACCGAGCTGTACCGCGGTGCCGAGTACGTCGTGGACTTCCTGCCCAAGGTCAAGATCGAGGCGGCAGTGAACGACGACGTCGTCGAGCGCGTCATCGAGGCCATCGAGTCCTCCGCCCGCACCGGCAAGATCGGTGACGGAAAGATCTTCGTGTCGCCGCTGGATCAGGTTGTACGCATCCGCACCGGCGAAACCGGCAATGACGCGCTCTGAGCGTCGCATCACCATCCCGTTGGAGACCCAAAAATGAAGAAACTCCTCGCCGGCCTCGCGCTCGCCGCCGGCCTGCTCGCGCCCGCCGCTTGGGCGCAGGATGCGGCCTCGGCACCTGCTGCCGTGGCTGCCGCCTCGGCCGCTCCAGCTGTTGACGCCGCCTCGGCGCCCGCCGCCGCCGCGCCTGCCGAAGCCGCTTCGGCCGCTGCCGCTCCGGCTCCCGTGCCCAACAAGGGCGACACCGCTTGGATGATGCTGTCCACGCTGCTGGTCATCCTGATGACCATCCCGGGCCTCGCGCTGTTCTACGGCGGCCTGGTGCGCAGCAAGAACATGCTGTCGGTGCTGATGCAGGTGATGGTCGGCTTCTCGCTGATCGTCGTGCTGTGGTTCCTGTACGGCTACAGCTTCGCGTTCACCGAGGGCAACAAGTTCATCGGCGGCACGGACCGGCTGTTCATGAAGGGCATCTGGGACAACGCCGCGGGCACCTTCGCCCTGGGCGCGACCTTCAGCAAGGCCACCCCGATGTACGAGATCGTGTTCGCGGCGTTCCAGGCGACCTTCGCCGGCATCACCGCCTGCCTGATCGTCGGCGCCTTCGCCGAGCGCATCAAGTTCGCCGCCGTGCTGGCCTTCCTGGTGCTGTGGTTCACCTTCAGCTACCTGCCGATCGCCCACATGGTCTGGTTCTGGGCGGGCCCGGATGCCTACACGGCCGCTGCCGTCGTCGATGAGACGAATGCCAAGGCCGGCCTGATCTGGCAGTGGGGCGCGCTGGACTTCGCCGGCGGCACCGTGGTGCACATCAACGCCGCTGTTGCCGGCCTGGTGGGTGCCTACATGGTCGGCAAGCGCGTCGGCTACGGCAAGGAAGCCTTCACGCCTCACAGCCTGACGCTGACCATGGTCGGTGCCTCGCTGCTGTGGGTGGGCTGGTTCGGCTTCAACGCCGGCTCCGCGCTGGAAGCCAACGGCTTCGCCGCGCTGGCCTTCATCAACACCTTCGCCGCCACGGCCGCTGCCGTGCTGGCCTGGTGCGTGGGTGAAGCGCTGCTCAAGGGCAAGGCCTCCATGCTGGGTGCCGCCTCGGGTGCCGTCGCCGGCCTCGTGGCCATCACGCCTGCCGCCGGCAACGTCGGCATCGGTGGCGCGCTGGTCATCGGCATCGTCGCCGGCTTCGCCTGCCTGTGGGGCGTGTCCGGCCTGAAGAAGCTGCTGGGCGCTGACGACTCGCTGGATGTGTTCGGCGTGCACGGCGTGGGCGGCATCGTCGGTGCCATCCTGACCGGCGTGTTCAACAGCCCCAACCTGGGCGGCCCGAGCCTCGTCGCCGACTGGACCACCGTCGCGATGGTGGCGCCGGATGCCTACAGCATCGCCGGCCAGGTCTGGACCCAGACCAAGGCCGTGCTGCTGACCCTGGTCTGGTCGGGCGTCGTCTCCATCGTCGCCTTCAAGCTGGTGGACCTGACCATCGGCCTGCGCGTGACGGAAGAGGAAGAGCGCGAAGGCCTGGACATCACGTCGCACGGCGAGACCGCGTACCACAAGTGATCTGACGGCAAGGCCGGCTCCGCCCGGCCCTTCGTCACGCAAGCCGCCCTCCGGGGCGGCTTTTTCGTTGGCGGCCGTGAACCGGCCGCTATGCTGGCCCGCCATGGATGTGATCACCCTGCTCGTGGCGGTGCTGGTCAACGCGCTGCTGATGAGCCTGGCGCTGGCCGTGGGCGTCGGCATTCGCGCGCGCAGCGGGTTGCAGGCCTGGCAGTTCATGCTGCTGGGGCAGGCGGCGGGCTTCGGCCTGCTGATCGCGGCCAAACAGACGCTGCCCGTGCTGCTGGCAACGCTGGGCGTCATGGTGCTGAGCGCGTCGGCGTCGGCGATGACGCTGACGGTCTGCCGCTTCCTCGGCCAGCCCGTGCCGCGGCGCTGGCTGTGCGTCGTGCCGCTGACGCTGGGCGCCGCGCACTGGGCCGCGCTGCCCGACCAGCCGCTGGCCACGGTGGTCACCAACCTCACCATCAGCCTGCAGATCCTGTGGGCCAGCGGCCTGCTGTTGCGCGGTGCCGGCCAGGTGCGCTGGCGCTGGCTGTGCGGCGTGGCCGCCGCCGCCAACGCCTTGCTGATGCTGGGCCGCGCCGTGCTGGCCTGGGGCTGGCCCGAGGCCTATCCGCGCTTCACGGCGCCGCACCCGCTGAACCTGACGCACCTGATGCTGCTGAACGCCAGCCTGGTGCTGGGCACCATGGGCTTCCTGCTGGCGCACCGGGATGCGGCGGAGCAGGCGCTGGTGCGGCTGGCCTCGCTGGACACGCTGACCGGCCTGCTGAACCGCCGCGAGTGGATGAGCCGGGCCGGCCGCGCCCTGGGCGTGGCGGGTGGCGCGGCGGACGACGCCACCGTGCTGATGATGTTGGACCTGGACCACTTCAAGCAGATCAACGACCAGCGCGGTCACCCGGCGGGCGACGAGGTGCTGAAGCTCACCGGCGAGGTGCTGCGCGGCGAGCTGCGCGCCAGCGACCTGGTGGGCCGCTACGGTGGCGAGGAGTTCTGCCTGCTGCTGCGCCACAGCGACCCGGACGCGTTTGGCCGGCTGGACATGCGCCTGCACCAGACGCTGCGGCGGCGCTGCGAGGCCAGCCTGGGCTTCGCGGTGGACTTCAGCGCCGGCGTCGTACGCGTGCAGCCGGGCGAGGCGCTGGCGGCGGCCATTGCGCGGGCCGACGACCAGCTCTACCGCGCCAAGCACGCCGGGCGCGGGCGTACCTGCAGCGACGACGGCGTCTTGTGATCCGCTCGGGCGTCCCCAACTGCGCCGCCCGACTCTGACATCATTCGGCCATGGTTCCGCATCTCATCACCGCCCTGAACGGCCCCATCAACGAGCTGGAGGCCCGCATCCTGGAGTCCATGCCGGCCACCGAGCGCTGGTTCAGGCTGGAGTGGATGGAGCACACGCCCACGTTCTACGCATCGGTGGACCTGCGCAATGCCGGCTTCAAGCTGGCGCCGGTGGACACCAACCTGTTCCCCAGCGGCTTCAACCACCTGACCGACGCGATGCTGCCGCAGGCCGTGCAGGCGGCCATGGCGGCCATCGAGAAGATCTGCCCCGAGGCGCGCAACCTGCTGCTCATCCCCGAGCCGGGCGTGCGCTGCAGCTTCTATCTGGACCACCTCGCCACGCTGGTGCGCATCTTCACGCAGGCCGGCCTGAACGTGCGCCTGGGCGCGCTGGACCCGGCCCAGACCGAACCCGAGGAACTGCGCCTGGCCAACGGCGGCACGCTGCTCATCGAGCCATTGGTGCGCAAGCGCGGCCGCCTGATGCTGAAGGGCTTCGACCCCTGCACCATCCTGCTGAACAGCGACCTCGCCACCGGCACGCCGCCGCAGCTGATGGGCCTGCACGAGCAATACCTGCTGCCGCCGCTGCACGCGGGCTGGGGTATGCGGCGCAAGAGCCAGCACTTCCGCGCGTACGAGGAAGTGGCCAAGCGCTTCGGCAAGCTGCTGGGCATGGACCCCTGGCTGATCACGCCCATGTCCACCAGCGTGGACCTGCACGGCAAGAAGGGCCTGGAGGCGCTGCAGACCGCCGCCGATGCGCAGCTGACCAAGGTGCGCCGCAAGTACAAGGAATACGGCATCAACGAGAAGCCGTTCGTCATCATCAAGAGCGACGTGGGCAGCTACGGCCGCGGCGTGATGACGGTGCGCGACGCCAAGGACATTGAGGCGCTGGCGGTGACGCTGCCCGAAAACCTGGGCCAGGAGGTGATCGTGCAGGAAGGCGTGCCCACGCACGAGCGCGTGCACGAGGCCGTGGCCGAGCCCGTCGTCTACATGATGGACCGCTACGTGGTGGGCGGCTACTACCGCGTGCACGCCAACCGCGGCATCGACGAGAACCTGAACGCGCCCGGCGCCAGCTATGTGCCGCTGGCCTTCGCCGAGTCGCTGAACCTGCCGCGCCCGGGCGAGAAGCCGGGTGTCAGCGCGCCGAACCGGTTCTACATGTATGGCGTCATCGGCCGGCTGGCCATGCTGGCGGCCAGCTACGAGCTGGAGGCCACGGACCCGCAGGCCGAGGCCGAGGCAGCCTGAGCGCAAGCTGTCGTCCCGGGTCAACCCGGGGGGGTGTGTTGCTAATTTGTGTCGCGTTAACTAAGGGGAAACGCGACTTTGGGCATATCACTTTTGACACATCCGTAAGACGCCTCATAGCGTGCGTGGGATCAGCCGACCGGCTGGTTCACCAGGAGTTTTTCCCATGCACCGCAATCCCCCGATGCGCCGGCACTGGCTTGCCGCAGCGCTGGTCGTACTGACCGCGCAAGCCCAAGCCCAGACCGCCGCAGAGCCTACCAACAAGATCGAGCGTGTCGAGATCACCGGCTCGCTGATCAAGCGCATTGACCGCGCGACGCCGTCCGTCGTGCAGTCCATCACCCGCGAGGACATCCGCGGCTCCGGCTACGCCACCATCGACGAAATGCTGCGCGCCAACAGCGCGGTCGACGCCAGCTCCATCCAGGATGGCGCGGCCACCGGCTTCGTCGGCGGCCTGTCGACGATCTCGCTGCGCGGCTTCGGCTCGCAGGGCACGCTGGTGCTGATCAACGGCCGCCGCATCGCGCCGGTGGGCGCGGTGGACATCAACTTCGGCCGCGGCACGCTGCTGAACACCAACACCATCCCCAAGGGCGCCATCGACCGCATCGACATCCTGAAGGATGGCGCCTCGGCGCTGTACGGCTCCGACGCGATGGCCGGCGTCATCAACTACGTGCTGCGCAAGGACTTTGAAGGCATCGAAGGCAACGTCGGCTACAGCGCCAACGACAAGGGCGTGGGCGGCCAGTCCAACGGCGGCCTGACCTTCGGCTTCGGCAACATCGACACCAACCGCTTCAACATCTTCGGCGGCATCGACGTCTCCAAGCGGGACTCGGTCATGCACTCCGACCTGAAGGACCGCGGCAACCAGGCCGCCTACGACCGCTACCTGAACGCGACGGCCTCCGGCACTACCAACGGCCTGAGCCGCTTCACGCCGGACTCGGTCGCGTCCATGTACAGCAGCTACTACCGCGTGCCGGCCAGCACCGCGGGCAGCTCCATCGTCAACGGCGCCTCGGTCGCCAACAGCAGCCCGTTCGGCATCAACTATCTGGGCACGCTGCCGGGTTGCGCGCCCGAGAACACCGTCGGCCAGGGCGTCCCGCTGCGTCCGGACGGCCTGGGCCCCACCGGCCCCAGCCTGCGCGCCGGCCAGTGCCGCTTCAACCTGGACAACGCCGACGAGGCCATCTCCGCCCAGGAGAAGGTCAGCGGCATGCTGCGCGGCACCTTCGCGATCAGCAACGACCTGACCGCCTATGCCGACGTGATGGTCTCCAAGACCAAGACCACCGAACGCGGCGTCCCGCGCACGCTGACCACCGGCATCTTCAGCACCGCCACGGCGCCGTCGGCCGTCACCTGGCCCAAGCTGGACGGCTCGTTCCTGCGCCAGGCCGCCATCGTGCTGCCCGTGGGCCACCCGGACAATCCGACCAACGGCACCGCGCAGGCGCAGCCTGTGCAGCTGATCCATCGCTTCGAGGACGTGCCCTCGAACGACATCTCGACGCTGCAGTCCGGCCGCTTCCTGGTGGGCATCGAAGGCGTGGTGGCCGGCTGGGATGTCGACGCCGCCGTCATGCACAGCAAGCAGGAGAACGAGCGCGTGCAGCAGAACCGCCTGCGCGCGTCCAAGCTGAGCGCGTCCATCGCGTCCGGCACCTACCGCTTCGGCAAGATGAACACGCCGGAAGCCATTGCCAGCATCGGCTCCGACGCCATCAACACCGGCGACTCCACCATCACCAGCATCGACGCCCGCGCCAGCCGCGAGCTGTTCAAGATGGCCGGCGGCAATGCCGCCATCGCCATCGGTGCCGAGTACCGCCAGGAAGAGTTGAGCTCGGTGCCCGATGCCAACTACCTGGCCGGCGACTACATCGGCCTGGTGGCCAACGGTGCCAGCGGCGAGCGCAAGGCCAGCGCGGCCTTCACCGAGTTGAGCCTGCCGGCGCTGAAGAACCTCGAGCTGCAGGCCGCCCTGCGCTACGAGCACTACAGCGACTTCGGCAACTCCACCACCGGCAAGCTGGGCTTCAAGTGGGCGGCCATCCCGTCCATGCTGGCTTTCCGCGGCACGGCGGCCACCGGCTTCCGCGCACCGTCCATCTCGCAGATCGGCGACTCCTACCTGGCGTCGTTCCACAGCTTCCAGGACTACGCGGTCGTCGACAACCTGCGTTGCAACAACGGCGTCAGCCGCGCCGACCCCGCTGTGCTACGCGACTGCAACGTGCTGGGCCGCACGCTGACCAATGGCGCCGGCAGCATTCCGACGGTCGTCAGCGCCAACCGCAACCTGAAGCCCGAGGAATCCAAGTCCTTCACGCTGGGCATGCTGATCTCGCCCAGCAAGGAGATCGACCTGGCCCTGGACGCCTGGTACTTCCGGCGCAACCAGGAAATCCGCGTGCAGCGTGGCGTCGACATCATGGAGGCGTTCAATGCGGACCCGGTGGCCAACGCGGCGTCCGTGATCCGTGACCCGAACCCGGCCACCTGGCTGCCGGGTATTGCCAACAGCGGCCCCATCCTGGCGCTGATCCGCCAGTACGGCAACTTCCAGTACACGAAGACGGCCGGCCTGGACTACGAGCTGAACGTGCGCCTGCCTGCGGGCGAATGGGGCAAGTTCGGCGGCAAGTTCAGTGGCACCTACACGAAGCGCTTCGACCAGCTGGTGCTGGCCGGCGGCACGGTGGAGCGCCTGGCGGGCATCTCCACCGTCGACCTGCCCAAGACCAAGGCCTCGCTGGAAGTGAACTGGAAGGGCGAGACCGCGTCCGCGTGGACCCGCTACAACCACCAGGACGCGATGTGGCGCACCACCACGGCCGGCTGCCTCAGCTCGTCATCGGCCGCCAACGTGATCCTGCAGCAGGCCAACGGCTGCTTCGTGGGTCGCGAGGGCACGCTGGACATCGGCGGCGCCTACCGTGGCTTCAAGGACCTGGTGATCTCCGCCAGCCTGCTGAACGTCACCAACAGCTATCGCCGTTCCATCAACATCCCGTCGGCGTTCACGTTCTGGGACTCGGGCACGACCGCTCACCTCGGCCGCCGCTTCAACGTGTCGATGGACTACGTGTTCAAGTGATCCTTGCCTGAATGGGCATCAGCGGCGCCTGCGGGCGCCGCTTTTCTTTGGGAGGCCGCATCGTCCGTTGCAAGTCAATAGAAATTGCTGCGGTGCACAAAACACCAAAAGCGGGCGCAGAATGCCGCCATCCGAACATTTGCCACCCCAAGCCGGTGGTGCCCCTGCAGTGAGTTCTTCCGACACGGCCCGCAGCCCCACGGCGATGGCGGGCCTGACCCTCGGCGCGTTGGGCGTCGTCTACGGCGACATCGGCACCAGCCCGCTGTACGCGCTGAAAGAAGTCTTCCACGGCGGCCATGTGGCTACCACGCCGGACAACATCCTGGGCGTGCTGTCGCTGCTGTTCTGGACGATGACGGTGGTGGTCTCCATCAAGTACGTGCTGCTGATCCTGCGCGCCGACAACAACGGCGAGGGCGGCCTGATCGCGATGCTGGCGTTGGCCACCAACGCCGTCAACGACAAGCCGCAACTGCGCCGCGTGCTGATGCTGATCGGCCTGTTCGGCACCGCCATCTTTTTCGGCGACGCCGTCATCACGCCGGCAATGACCGTGCTGGGTGCGATGGAGGGCATCGAGGTCTACGCGCCGCAGTACCACGACGCTGTGCTGCCGCTGACGCTGGTGGTGCTGGCCGGCCTGTTCACCGTGCAACGCTTTGGCACCGGCGGCATCGGCAAGGCCTTCGGGCCGGTCATGCTGCTGTGGTTCGTCAGCCTGGCGGCACTGGGCTTGCCGCATGTCATCGAGAATCCACGCGTGCTGGCGGCCGTCAATCCGGTCTACGCGCTGGCCTTCTGCCTGGAGTACAAGTGGGTGGCCTTCGTCGCGCTGGGCGCGGTGGTGCTGGTCGTCACCGGGGGTGAAGCGCTCTACGCCGACCTGGGCCACTTCGGCAAGAAACCCATCCGCATCGCCTGGTACGCCATCGTCATGCCGGCGCTGGTCATCAACTACTTCGGCCAGGGCGCCATGCTGCTGGACGACCCCACCGCCATCAAGAACCCGTTCTACCTGCTGGCGCCGGACTGGGCCGAGATCCCGCTGTTCCTGCTCGCCACGGCGGCGGCCACGGTCGCGTCGCAGGCGCTCATCACCGCGGCCTTCTCCGTCACCAAGCAGGCCATCCAGCTGGGCATCATGCCGCGGCTGCGCATCCTGCACACCAGCGTGCGCGACACCGGCCAGATCTACGTGCCCTTCATCAACTGGAGCCTGTTTGCGCTGGTGGTCGTGGCGGTGGTGTTCTTCGGCTCGTCCAGCAAGCTGGCCGGCGCCTACGGCGTGGCCGTCACCATCGACATGACCATCACGACGGTGATGACCTTCTTCGTCATCCGCCATGGCTGGAAGTACCCGCTGGCGCTGTGCATCGCGGCCACCGGCATCTTCTTCATCATCGACGTGACCTTCCTCGCGTCCAACTTGCTGAAGCTGCTGCACGGCGGCTGGTTCCCGCTGCTGATCGGCGTCTGCGTGTTCACGCTGATGCTGACCTGGAAGCAGGGCCGCCGGCTGCTGTCTGACAAGCTGCGCCAGGACGCCATCGAGCTGACCGCCTTCCTGGAGGCGGTGTTCATCAACCCGCCCACCCGCGTGTCCGGCACGGCGGTGTTCCTGTCGTCGGAGAAAGGCAGCACGCCCAACGCGCTGCTGCACAACCTCAAGCACAACAAGGTGCTGCACGAGCAGAACATCTTCGTCACCGTGAAGCACCACGAGGTGCCCTGGGTCAGCAGCGAGCAACGCTGCGAGGTCGAGGCGCTGGGCAACAACTGCTGGCAGGTGGCGCTGCACTTCGGCTTCAAGAACGAGCCCGACGTGCCCGAGGCGCTGGAGTTGCTGAAGAAGCAGGGCGTGCAGCTGGAAGAGATGGAGACCAGCTACTTCCTGAGCCGCGACATCATCATCCCGACCATAGGCTCGGGCATGGCGCTGTGGCGCGAGAAGCTGTTCGCCGGCATGCACCGCAACGCGGCGGCGGCGGCGGACTTCCTGCATCTGCCGACGAACCGCATCGTCGAGCTGGGCTCCAAGGTCGAGATTTGATCGTTGCCACGCCCGAGCGCCGCTTGGGCGCGCGACATGCCGCCGCGCTGTGCGTGGGCATGGTCATTGGTGCCGGCATCTTCAAGACCTCGCCCATGGTGGCGCAGTCGCTGCCGGAGGCCTGGCAGCTCTATGTCGCGTGGGCGCTGGGCGGCGTGCTGAGCTTTGTCGGCGCGCTGTGCTTCGCCGAACTGGCGTCGGCCTTCCCCGACGCCGGCGGCGACTACCACTTCCTGCGCCGTGCCTTCGGCCCGCGGCTGGGCTGGCTGTTCGCCTGGTCGCGCTTCGCTGTCATCCACACGGGCTCCATGGCACTGCTGGGCTTCGTGTTCGGCGACTACCTGACGCAGGTGGTGGACCTCGGCCCGCAGGCCAGTGCCTGGCTGGCGGCCGGGCTCATCGTCGTGCTGACTGCGTTGAACCTGATGGGCGTGCAGGTCGGCCTGGGCACGCAGTTGGGGCTGATGACCCTGGTCATCTCAGGCTTGCTGCTGCTGGGCGGTGGAGCCGCGGCGCAACAGGTCGCCGGCCTGCCGCCGGCGGCGCCAGCGGCCGCGACGGCCACGGCCGACTGGGGCACGGCCATGGTGTTCGTGTTCCTGGCCTATGGCGGCTGGAGCGACGCGGCCACGCTGTCCGCCGAGATGCGTGACGCCCGCCGCGGCATCCAGCGTGCGCTGCTCTGGGGGCTGGCCATCGTCATGGCGCTGTACCTGCTGGCCAACTGGGCCTATGTGAGCGTGCTGGGCCTGTCGGGCCTGGCGCGCAGCGAAGCGCCTGCGGCCGAGTTGATGCGCATCGTCTGGGGCCGCGGCGCCGAGCTGGTCATGGTGGGCGTCGTCACGCTGACCGCGTTGTCGGTGATGAACGCCATCCTCATCGCCGGCCCGCGCACCACTTACGCCGCCGCGCGCGACCTGGCGGCCGAATGGCAGCTGTCGCAATGGAACGCCCGCCGCGGCACGCCCAGCGCGGCCGTCGTCGCGACGTCGGCCGTGGCGCTGCTGCTGGTTGCCTTCGGCGCGCTGACGCGCGGCGGCTTCTCGACGATGGTGGACTACCTGTCGCCGGTCTACTGGGCCTTCCTGACGCTCAGCGGCGCCGCCGTCATCCAGCTGCGCCGCCGCGAGCCCGATGCGCCGCGGCCGTTCCGCGTGCCGCTGTACCCGTGGCTGCCGCTGCTGTTCTGCACGTGCAGCGCTTACCTTTTGTGGTCCAGCGTGGTCTATGTGAAGGCCGGTGCGCTGGTGGGTCTGGGCGTGCTGGCGGGCGGCGCGCTGCTGCTGTGGTTGCTGGAAAGAAAGGCTGCGTCGTGAGCCGACTGTTGCAAGACTTCTCGCCGTCCACCATCGTCGCCGGATTCGTCGCCGTGCTGGTGGGCTACACCAGTTCAGTGGCCATCATCTTCCAGGCGACCGTGGCGCTAGGGGCCACGCCGGCCGAGACCGCGTCCTGGCTGTGGGCGCTGGGCCTGGGGATGGGCCTGACGACGCTGCTGCTCAGCCTGTGGACGCGCCAGCCGGTGCTGACCGCCTGGTCCACGCCCGGCGCGGCGCTGCTGGCATCCACGTCGGGGCTGAACATGCCCGAAGCCATAGGCGCCTTCATCGTCTGCGGGCTGCTCATCGTCTGGGCCGGCTGGAGCGGCTGGTTCGAGAAGCTGATGGACCGCATTCCCGTGGCCATCGCATCGGCGCTGCTGGCCGGCGTGCTGGCGAAGTTCGGTCTGGACGCCGTCACCAGCGTGCGGACCGCACCCGGCCTGGTGCTCGCGATGGCGGCGGCCTACCTGATCGGCAAGCGCTGCTGGCCGCGTTATGCGGTGCCGGGCGTGCTGCTGGTGGGCAGCGCCTACGCACTGGGTGAGGGGCGCTTGAACCTCACGGGCCTGGACACCTCGCAGATGTTTGCACTGCCGGTCTGGACCACGCCCGTCTTCACCTGGCATGCCGCCGTGGGCGTGGCGCTGCCGCTGTTCATCGTCACGATGGCGTCGCAGAACCTGCCCGGCGTCGCCGCGCAGCGCGCCAACGGCTACCAGACGCCCGTGTCCGCCTCCATCGCCGTCACCGGCGCCGCGACCACGCTGCTGGCCCCGTTCGGCGGCTATGCGTTCAACCTGGCCGCCATCACCGCCGCCATCTGCATGGGCCGCGAGGCGCACGACGACCCCGCGCGGCGTTACACCGCCAGCGTGGCCGCCGGGCTGTTCTATGTCGTCGTCGGGCTGGCCGGCGGCGCCGTCGCGATGCTGTTGACCGCCTTCCCGCGCGAGCTGGTCATGGCCATCGCCGGTCTGGCGCTGCTGGGCACCATCGCCGGCGCGCTGGCCGCGGCGCTGAAGGACGAGGCCCACCGCGACGCGGCCATCATCACCTTCCTGGTCTGCCTGTCCGGCATCGGCTTCTTCGGCATCGGCGCGGCGTTCTGGGGCGTGGTGGCGGGCGGCATCGCGACCGTGGTGGCGGGCTGGCGGCGACGCAGCTAGGGTCTGCTCCCGTAGTGTTAACAGGCCCTGGTCACACACAGCCGTCGGCGCTGTGCAAAACTGCTTCGATTCACTTGCCCGACCCGACCATGAAGCTGCTGTTCGTTGCCGACCCGCTGGATACGTTCAAGACCTACAAGGACTCCACCTTCGCGATGATGCGCGAGGCCGCCAGGCGCGGCCACAGCATCCTGCATTGCGAGACGCGCGAGCTGGTCTGGCTGCGCGGCGGCCGCGTGACGGCGCGCGGCGCGCGCCACATCACGCTGACCGGTGATGCGAACGACTGGTTCACGCTGGACGCCACCGCCGACGTCGCGCTGGCCGACGTGGACGCCGTGCTGATGCGCAAGGACCCGCCGTTCGACAGCGAATTCTTCTACGCCACCCACCTGCTGAGCCAGGCCGAACGCGAGGGTGCCAAGGTCTTCAACAAGGCCGCCAGCCTGCGCGAGCATCCCGAGAAGCTCGCCATCATGGAGTTCCCCCAGTACATCTCGCCGACGCTGATCACGCGCGACCCCGCCGAGATCCGCGCCTTCCATGCCGAGCAGCGCGACATCATCCTGAAGCCGCTGGACGGCATGGGCGGCATGGGCATCTTCCGCGTCAAGGACGATGGCCTGAACCTCGGCTCCATCATCGAGACGCTGAACAAGGACGGCACGCAGACAGTGATGGTGCAGCGCTTCATTCCCGCCATCAGCGAGGGCGACAAGCGCATCCTCATCATCGGCGGCAAGCCCGTGCCGCACTGCCTGGCCCGCATCCCGCAGGGCGGCGAGGTGCGTGGCAACCTGGCAGCCGGCGGCAAGGGCGTGGCGCGACCGCTGTCAACGCGTGACCGCGAGATTGCCGAGGCCATCGGCCCCACGCTGGCCGCGCGCGGCCTGCTGCTGGTGGGCCTGGACGTCATCGGCGAGAACATCACCGAGATCAACGTGACCAGCCCGACCTGCTTCCAGGAGATCACCGACCAGAGCGGCTTCGACGTGGCCAAGATGTTCGTGGACGCGCTGGAAGCGGCGCTGGCATGAAGCGCCGCCACTTCGTTGCGCTGGGCGGCCTGGTGGCCGCGCCCGTGCTGGCCGACGACCGCGGCTTCGACACCTTGAGCGAGGCCTTCCTCGAAGCGCTGTGGCAGCAGGATCCCGACGCGGCCGTGATGGCCGGGCGCTTCGAGTTCACGCCGCGGCTGCGGCTGCCCGGCAGCGCGCAACGCGCCGCGATGCGTGGCTTTCTGGCTGGCTGGCTGAAGCGCTTCCAGGCGGTGTCCGACAGCGGGTTGAACACCGCCCAACGCATGGACCGCGCCATGCTGATCGCCAAGCTCGAGAGCGACCTGTGGCGGCTGGACACGCTGCGCGAATGGGCCTGGAACCCCGCCGAGCACAACCCGGCGTCGCCCATCGACCTGGCCCTCAACACCGACTGGGCGCCCGTGCAGCAGCGCGTGAAGGCACTGCACGCACGCATCAAGCAGCTGCCCGCCTTCTATGCCGAGGCGCGCAAGAGCCTGGCCAACGTCACGCGTGAGCACACCGAGCTGGCGCTGCAGCAGGCGCCGGGCGTGCTGTCGGTGCTGGAAGATCTGGAGTCCCACGCGCAGCAGCAAGGCCTGGGCGCGCTGATGCAGCCCGACCTGGAGCGCGCCCGCCGCGCCGTGGCCGGCTACCAGGCGCATCTGAAGACGCTGCTGCCTGGCGCGAAGCGCCCGTGGCGTCTGGGCGCGGCGATGTATAGCCCCAAGTTCCAGCACGACATCCAGTCCGCCCGCAGCGCGCGCCAGACCTACGACCTCGCCCTGGCGCGCCGCGAGGAAGTGCTGTCCAGCATGCTGACGCAGGCGCAGGCCCTGTGGCCCAGCGTCATCGGCAGCGAAGTGCCGCCCACCGACCGCTTCGCGCTGATCGGCCGCGTCATCGCCAAGCTCAGCGACCGGCATGTCAAGCGCGAGCGCTTCGTCGACGAGATCCGCGCGCAGATCCCGCAGCTGGAAGCCTGGATACGCCAGCACGACCTGATGACGCTGGACGCCAGCAAGCCCCTGGTCGTGCGCGAGACGCCGCCCTACCAGCGCGGCGTGGCCGGCGCCAGCATCGAGGCGCCCGGCCCCTACCGGCCGCAGGACAGTACCTACTACAACGTCACGCCGCTGGATGACCTGACGCCCGAGCAGGCCGAGAGCACGCTGCGCGAGTACAACCACTGGATCCTGCAGATCCTCAACATCCACGAGGCCATCCCGGGCCACTACACGCAGCTGGTCTATGCCAACCGCGTGCCCAGCAAGGTCAAGGCGCTGTTCGGCAGCGGCTCCATGGTGGAAGGCTGGGCCGTCTACGGCGAGCTGATGATGCTGGAGAGCGGCTACGGTGCGTCACCGGAGATGACGCTGATGTGGGGCAAGTGGCATCTGCGCTCGGTGACCAACACCATCCTGGACTACAGCGTGCACGTGCTGGGCATGGAGGAGAAAGCCGCGCTGGACCTGCTGACGCGGCAGGCCTTCCAGACCGAGCGAGAGGCGGCCGAGAAGTGGCGCCGCGTGCAGCTGACGTCGGTGCAGCTGACCAGCTATTTCTCAGGCTTCAGCGAGATCCACGCGCTGCGTGAGCAGCTGAAGGCCAGGCCGGGCTTTTCGCTCAAGGCCTTCCACGAGAAGTTCCTCAGCTACGGCAGTGCGCCGGTGAGGTTGATTGCCGCGGAGATGTCGACGTAAATCCTGCCCGGCGCTGGCGGGCCGGATCGTGCGAAAGCATCATTCGATGCCAAGAATCCGGCGGCTAGCATCGCGCCCGCTGCCATCTCGAAAGCCCGCTTCATCATGCGACTCGACCTGAACCGCCTGCTTTCCCTGCGCCTGGCCCTGCTGCTGCTGGTGTCGGCCGTGGCGTTGCCGGCAAGCGCGCAGAAGGTGTTCAAGTGCACGGACGCCGCGGGCAAGACGGCCTACCAATCGCAGCCCTGTCCGGAAGCCACGCAGGGCGCGCAGCTCGACGTGCGCTGGGCTTCGTCATTGCCGACGCTGCCCGCCGGTGGTTCGCTGGCGCAGGGTCGCCAGGCCATGATGGCCAACTGCCTGGGCTCGGGCGCGCGCAGCACGCCTGCCTTTGCCCGGCTCTCCGTGGAGCAGCCGGCCAAGTACCGCAGCTTCTGTGAATGCGTGTCCGACGGGGCGGTGGCTGAGATCTCGAAGATGAAGAACCCGGCCGCGCTGAACGACCGCGCGGCGATGGAGCGCCTGGGGATGAAGGTGGGGCTCAGCTGCGCGCCACGGCTGCAGTAAGCCGGATCACAGCTCGAAGCGGTCGCGCACCCGCGGTGCCGACGCCTCGGCATCGTCCGCCACCCACACCGGCCCCGGACCCGCGTTGCGCTTCCACCGCCGTGGCACCTTGTCCAGCGCGATGAACCACGCCGTCAGCCCGCCCTTCGCGTCGATGCGAAAGCGCAGAAAGCCCTTGTGGTCCTGGCCGTCCAGCGCCGAGTAGCCGTTGTTGGTCAGGTAGCCGAGCCCTGACATGGCCGCCAGGTAGGTGCCGAAGATGAAGGCGCCCACCAGGCCGCCGGTGCTGAACATCAGCACGCCGACACCGACGGAATGCCAGATCAGGCCGCCCGTCGACCTGGGGTCGAACCAGCCCAGCTCGTGGATGAGCTGGTGTCCCCCGAACTCCAGGCTGTAGATGGCCAGCACGTGCACCAGCGCATGCAGCAGGCCCATGCCCCACATGATGAGCGCGCGGCAGATCGGGCCCACGGTGGGCGGCAGTTCGCCGACCGTCTCGCGGCCCATGGCGATACAGCCCACGGCCATCAGCACATTGATCAGGAAGCCCAGCGGGCTGAACACCATGGCCTTCAGCCACAGCGCGAGGACATGCCCATAGTCGTCCATGCCGAAGCGCCACAGCGGCTGGAAGCCATCGTCTTCGAATGACGCGACGAAGGGCATGGAGTTCAGGTAGGCGTTGAACCAGTACAGCGCGCCCAGCAGCACGGCGAACCAGGCGTTGCCGCCGCGGCCGCTGGGGTCGCGGCGGAACAGCGCCAGCAGGTTGCTCACGCAGCCGCCCTCGGAGGCCGCCTTGGCCGGGTAGGCCGTGGCTTCCACGCGCTCGAAGACGCAGCCTTCCTCGTCCTGCTTCGCCGTCAGCCCGATGCGCAGCGCGGGCCGCGACGTGGGCGGCTCGGGCGGGATGCAGTCGCTCGTGTCGAACTCCTGCAGCCGCACCGGCCGCGTGGTGGGCTTGGTGTGCGTGGGGTGCGTGAACGCACCGCCGGTGCCGCAGACGACGAGCCGGCCCCAGTTCACCGAGTCCCAGCGCAGGTAGTGGTGCAGGTCGCCGGCCAGCCGCAGCTTCACGCGGGCGCGCAGCAGGCCTTCCAGCTTCTGGTAGCGCTTGGGGTGGCTGGGGTCGGCGTTATCGCCGATGGGCCGCGTCCAGTAGGGCTCGGGGTAGATGAGGACGACGCGGTCCTCGGCCGTGATGTGATGCGTGTGGCCATCGGTCGTCAGGCCCTTCTCGCTCAGCAGCGCCTCGAACTGCTCGTACTGGTCGCGGTCGATGTCGTGGTCCAGCGCGAAGTCCAGCCCCAGCGCCCACCAGCCCTGCGGCAGCTTCACGCAGAAGTAGGTCTGTCTCTGCGGGATCTTGGCGCCCAGAAGCGGCGCGGAGTCCTTGCCGCGCGTGAAATAGCGGCTGAAGGTGGATGCCGAGTCCATCCAGTCGTGGTTCTGCGGAATGGCGGCCAGCGTCAGGCGCCGGCCGCGCACGCAGCTCGGCTCGTAGCTGTTGTGCACTGCCTCGAACATCTCGACGAAGCGGTAGCGGTAGTCGTGCGTGCTGGCGGCCGGGTAGGCCAGATCGCCGCCGAACAGCAGCAGCTGGCCGCGCGGCAAGACCTGCCCCTCCAGCACCAGCTCGTTCTTCAGCGCCGCGCTGGCGACGGCGTAGCAGGCGTTGCCACCGTCGCCGGTGTCGGCGATGAAGTCGAACCAGCATTCGCCCGCGTGAGCGCCTTCCGCCTCGGGCCGGCTGCGGTCTATGACCTTCATCGGCGTGGGCTGGCTCTCGCGGCCGTCGCGGTTGCGCAGCTGGTCCAGCGAGGACAGCACCTGGCGCGCGGCGGTCCACAGCACGTCGGGCTGGTACCAGGCGACCGGGTGGCGTTCGTGCGGCGGCTGCGAACGGCCTAGCGGTTGGGAGGGCATGGCCGCGGATGATCGTCGCCGCGCCGGGTGCGATCAAGCCGGGCGAGTACGGTGGCCGGCGGCGGCCTTGTAGGCGTTGATCTCCGCCGCCACCTCGGCGGGGTCCATGACGTCGGCGAGCCGCGCGAAGCCGTCCGGCGCCAGCGCCTCCACGCGGTCCAGGATGGCGTCCAGGCCTTCCTTGCGGTTCATCTCGACGATGCGGGCGCACAGCGGCCCGCGTTCGTCCTCGTAGGCGGCCAGCGCGTCGTCAAGGTCGGCGTGATCGGCCAGCGCGCCGGCCAGCGCCTGCGCGTCCATGATGGCCTGCGTCGCGCCGTTGGAGCCGATGGGCACCATGGGGTGGGCCGCGTCGCCCAGCAGCGTGGACGGGCCCAGCCGCCAGCGCGGCAGCGGGTCGCGGTCCACCATGGGCCACTCCAGCATCTGCTCGGCGCGCGTGATGAGGCCCGGCACATCCAGCCAGTCGAAGCGCCAGCTGCCGAAGGTGGGCAGCAGGTCGCCCAGCTGGCCCGGCCGGCTCCAGTCGGCGCGATCGGGTGCGGTCAGGCCCGGTACGGGCTCGCGCATGCGGCGGTCGGCGATCCAGTTGATGAGCTGCAGGCCGTCCGCGCGCGGCGTGCTGATCGGGTAGACGACGAATTTGGCGCGGCTGTGGCCGGCCTGCACCATCGTGCGGCCATCAAGAAAGGGCGGCGCCCAGGTCGTGCCGCGCCACATCATCACGCCGCGCCAGCAGGGCGGGCCTTCGTCGGGTGCCAGGCGCTTGCGCAGCGCGGAGTGCATGCCGTCGGCGCCGACGATGAGGTCCGCCGCCTGCTCGCGCGGGCCATCGGCGGTTTCAATGAGCGCCACGTTGCCGTCGCGCACGCCCACCACGCGCTGGCCGCTCAGCACGGTCAACTTCGCGCCGGCCACGCGCCACAACATCATCTGCAACTCGCCACGGTGCACGCTGAACTGCGGGTGGCTGTAGCCGCCGTAGACGCCGCGCGCGTCGCGGTGGATGGCCTGGCCGTGCTTGTTGGCGAACACCAACGCCGAAGTCTCCACGGCCATGCCGCGCAGCGCGGGCAGCAGGCCCAACTCGTCCAGCACGCCCACCGCATGCGGCAGCAGGTTGATGCCCACGCCCAGGGGTTTGGGCTCGCGAACGGCCTCCAGTACGGTGACCTCATGGCCCCGCGCGTGCAGCGCCAACGCTGCCGTCAACCCGCCGATGCCGCCGCCTGCGATGAGCACTTTCATGGCTTTAGGGTAAGCGAGATGGTTGCACTGTGCAACTAAAACTAACCTGTAGACGTGACCAAGACCGACAGCCCCGATCCCGAAGGCCTGATGCTGCCCGTGCCCGGCGTGGACTACGGCGCGCTGGACGGGCTGCTGGGCTATGCGCTGCGCCGCGCGCAGAACGCGCTGTACCTGGACTTCTACCGCGCCACCGCCGAGTGGGACGTCAGCCCGCAGCGCTTTGCAGCGCTGGTGCTGATCGCCCGCAACCCCGGCATGCGGCAAGGCCTGCTGGGCCAGGCCATGGGCCTGCACCGCAGCGGCGCGCTGCGCCTGACCGACTGGCTCACCGCGCAAGGCTGGGCCGAGCGCCGCGACGCGCCCGACGACGCGCGCGCCTGGGGCCTGTACCTCACCGCCGCCGGCAAGCGCCGTCTTGCGAAACTGGAGGCCGCCGTCGCCGAGCACGACCGCGCCCTGCTGGCCGCGTTGGGCGAGCAGGGCGCTGCATTGAAGGCCGGGCTGGAGCGCCTGGCCTGGGTCGCCACCGCACAGAACACCGCCCCCGACAACAAGCCAAGGAGACAGAAACCATGATGGACCGACGCCACATCCTTGCCGCGCTCGCGGCCGCACCGTTCGCCGCTCGCGCGCAAGGCCAGCCACCGCGCATCCTGGTCGGCTTCCCGGCCGGTGGTTCGGTGGACACCACGGCCCGCCGCTTCGCCGACTTCGCGCGCGGCAAGCAGGCCGAGACGGTGCTCGTCGAGCAGAAGGTGGGTGCCGGCGGCCGCATCGCCATCGCGGCGTTGAAGGACTCAGCACCCGACGGGCAGACGTTGCTGCTGAGCCCGTCGTCCATGTTCACCATCTACCCGCACGCCTATCGCAAGCTGGCCTACAACCCGGCGGCCGACTTCATCCCGGTGGCACCGCTGGCCTTGTCCACCTGCGGCTTCGGCGTGGGCCCGATGGTGCCGGGCACCGTGAAGACGCTAGCCCAGCTGGCCGACTGGCTCAAGGCCAATCCCGACAAGGCCGCCTACGCATCGCCGGCCGCCGGCGCGATGCCGCACTTCCTGGGCAACCAGTTCGAGCATGCGGCTGGCCTGAAGCTGACGCACGCGCCCTACCGCGGAGCGGCACCCGGCATGCAGGACCTGATGGGCGGCCAGATCGCGTCCGGCTGCTTCTCCATCGGCGACTTCCTGCCGCACCTGGCCTCCGGCCGCGTGCGGCTGCTGGGCGTGACGGACAAGGCCCGCTCGCGCTTCGCGCCCGACGTGCCCACGTTCGAGGAGCAGGGCTTCAAGGGCATCGTGGGCGTGGAGAGCTACGGCCTGTTCCTGCCGGCCAGGACGCCGCAGGCCGCGGTCGACAAGCTGGCCGACATCGCCCGCGCGGCGGTGCGCGAACCGGCCGTCATCGAGGCGCTGGCCAAGCTGGGGTTCGAGCCGCTGAGCCTGGGCTCGGCGGACTACACGAAGCGGCTGGCGGCCGAGCGCGAGTACTGGGGACCGGTCGTCAAGGCCTCGGGCTTCTCGTCGGACGATTAGGGCCTGTTCGCGCTACGGGGAGCAGGCCCTAGCATTGCCGCTCCATTGAAGGAGCTGCCCCCATGCCCTGGCGCCGCCTGGCCGTTGCCTTTGCTGTCTGCCTGACTCTCTCTCATCCCGGTGCCGCGCAAGCGGCCACCGACACCGTGCGCCTGCACGCGCTGCTGACCGAGCAGCGCTACGCCGACGCACGACCCGAGCTGGATGCGCTGCTGCGCGCCGAGCGTCCGGCAGCGTCCGAGCGCACCGTCATCTACCAATGGCTGTTCGCCCGCGACGACGGTGCCGCCATTGACCGCCGCACGCACCAGGTGCTGGTCGACGTGCAGGTCGACGCAGTGGACCTGCTGGCCGCCGGCCGGCTGGCGCTGGACCGGCGCGACTTCGAGCGCGCCCGGCAATGCTTCGAGCGCGCGCTGCGCAAGGCCACGCGGCCGGCCGAGCAGGCCGAGGCGCTGCGCGGCCTGGGCCAGCTTCACTACCAGCTGCGCGAGTTCGACACATCGTTGCAGCTGCTGGAGCGCAGCCTGGCCGCCCAGCGCACGGCCGATGGCCTGGTGGCGCTGGCCGACACGCTGGTGCGCCTGGGTCGCGCTGCGGATGCGACCACCGCAGCCGAAGAAGCCGTCGCCTTGAACCCGCACCATGAGGCCGGCCACTACCTGCTGGGCAACGGCTATGTGCGCGAGAACTACACGCAGCTCGCCGCCCGCCTGGGCGACCAGTTCCCGGTGCTGCTGGCCGATGTGCGGCGTGCGTCCGACGCGTTCGAGCAGGGCCGCTTCGATGACGCGCTGGCGATCAGCCTGGCCGTGCTGCAGCGCTGCCCGCAGCTGGGCCGCGCGCATGCCATCGCCGCCAAGGCGCTGGAATCGCAGCGCTTTGCCATCGACGTGCACCGCGCCGACTACGAACGCCGGTTCGCCGCCACGCCGATGCCGGTGGTGCCGGGTATCGAGCGCTATGTGCTGAACTGGAAGGACTTGTCGCCGCGCCACCAGAAGCGCGTGGCTTTGTCCGTTGCGCCTTGGAAGGCCTTCATCCCGGTGTTGCTGGAAGGCGGCGCGACGCACTTCATCAAGCCGATGTGGATGCGGCTGTCCGAGACGCCGCAGGCCCATGCGCTGAAGGATGCGCGCATCGACTACGACTCGCGGCTGTGGGACGACGTGCGCGGCATGGGCGGCCACTTCACCGTCACCGGCATCGAGGACGTGGAGCGCAACATCTTCGACAAATACAACACCGTGCTGCACGAGCTGACGCACCAGGTGCACGGCGTGCTGACGGCCAACCAGTCGCGCGAGATCGAGGCGCTGTACCAGAAGGCCAAGGCGCGCGACGCGAAGACGCGCAACGGCTTCCTGTCGCGCTACGCGGGCGGCTCGGTGTGGGAGTACTTCGCCGAGGGCGCCAACGCCGAGATGTCCCCGAGACGCGACGCGTTCGATGGCCGCGAGATCGTGCGCGAGCGGCTCGTGCAGATGGATCCGGCGCTGCGCGCGCTGGTGAAGCGCTACTTCGCGCTGCGCGACACGCGGGCCAGCCTGCCCATCGCGCTGGTCAACGCCGGCAACCAGAAGCTGGAAGACGGCAAGCTGACGGATGCCACGCCGCTGTTCGAACGCGCGCTGGCGCTGGCTCCCGGCGACGAGAGCGCGCTGAACGCGCGGCTGTACGCGCTGGCGCTGGAGGGCAACGCGGCGCGCGAGCTGTCGGCGCGTGCGCTGGCCCGCCATCCGCGCAGCGGTCAGCTGCATGTGAGCGCGGCCGATGCGTTGTGGCATGGCGGTGCACCGCTGGCCGCCGAGGTCGTTCCCGCGCTGGCCCGCGCGCTGCCGGCGCTGAAGGGTGAGGACGCCTTCCGCGTGAACCTGGCGCTGGCGGACCATCACCGCCGGCTTGGCAATGTGACGGAAGCGCTCGCTGCGTACGACGCCGTGCTGGCCTACCAGGGCGACCAGCCCGAGGCCTTGTGGGGCCGGGCCGCCACGCTGGCGCTGGCCGGCCGCTGGGATCAGGCCTTCACGCAGTACGACGCGGTGCTGCGCCTGCGCACGGGCCTGCTGCCGCTGCGCCGCAGCTATGCGCTGGACCTGCTGCTCGCCGGCCGCACCGCGCCGGCACGCGAGCAGGTCAAGGCCGCCCTGCTGCTGGACCCACGCGACCCCGACACGCTGGCGCTGCAGGCCTGGCTGGCCCTTGTTGACGGCGATGCCGCCACCGCGCAGCGGACCGCCGACGACGCGCTGGCGCTGGGCAACTGGTCCGACCTGGCCACCATCGTGCGCGCGGTCGCGCTGCAGAAACAGGGCCAGCCGGAGGCCGCGGCCGCCACGCTGGCGCCGCTGAAGCAGCGCATGGCCAGCGCGGCGCCGCCGCGCTATGTCTACCGCCCGATCAAGTCCAGCTGGCAGTCGGTGCATGAACTGCCCGCCAGCGAGCGCCGCGTGATGGAGCTGCTGATCAAGTGACGGCCCTGCTCAAGCGCCTGGAGGCGGCCCACCTGAACGGCCTCAGCGTCGCGCTGGGCGTGGCGGCCACCCACATCGGTGTGGGTCTGGCCTTTGGCGAGACGGCTGGCCTGGCGGCCGTGGGCGGCGCTGTCTGCGCCAGCCTGACCGACGTGCCCAACCCGCCGCAGCGCGTGTTCAAGCGCGTGCTGCCGGCCGCGTTGGCATCGGGCGCGGTGACGCTGCTGGTGGGCCTGACGCACCATTCGTTGGCGACCACGGTGGCGCTGGTCGCCGTCGTCGGCTTCCTGTCGCTGATGACGTTGGCCTGGGGCCTGCGCGCCGGGCCGCTGTCGTTCGCGCCGGTGCTGGCGATGGTGTTCGCGATGGCCTGGGACCGCACGGCCGGCAGCACGTCGCCGTGGCTGCATGCCGCCTGGGTGACCGTGGGCGGCTGCGTCTACGCGCTGTGGGCGCGCGGCGCGGCTGTGGTGCTGCGCCACCGGCTGCGCGAGCTGGCGCTGGTGCAGGCGCTGCGCGCGACCGAACAGCGCGTGCGCTCGCGCGCAGAACGCATTGCCGGCGCGGTGGGTGGCGAGCAGGCGCGAATCCGCGCGTCCATCGCCGACGACGTGCTGCTGGCCGACGCGCTGCAGGCCGCGCGCGACCAGGTGTTCGCCGCGCGCCCGTCGCCGCGCAGCCGCCGCCAGACCGACCTCGTGCTGGGCCTCATCGAGGTGCGCGACCTGCTGCTGGCCAGCCGGCTGGACACCGAGCTGCTGGGCCAGGACTTCCCCGGCCGGCAATGGCGCTCGGCGCTGGCCGACACGCTGCGCCAGCTGGCCGTCGCGCTGGCCGGGCTGGCCGACGCCATCGCCTTCGACCGGCCGCTGCCCGAGGTGTCCGTCGATGCCTGGCGCGCAGCGCTGGCCGCACGGCTGGCCGACGTCAGCGCGCCGCCGGGCGATTCGCGCAGTCATCTCGTGTCGGCGCTGCAGTCGCGGCTGGGTCACATGATGGACGACGTGGCCGCGATGGTGGCCCGCCAGGCCCGGCTTGACGATGTGGACAGCCCCTGGACGCCCGAGAAGCTGGCCCCCTTCGTATCGCCCGAGGGCTGGCCGCTGACGGCGCTGAAGGCCCACCTGAACCTGCAGTCCAACGTGATGCGCCATGCGCTGCGCTCGGCGCTGGCGCTGTCGTTTGCCTACTGGCTGGGCGCGATGTTGCCCTGGGCGGCACACCCGTTCTGGCTGATGCTCAGCGTGGCCGTGGTGCTGCGCGGCAACCTGGAGCAGACGCTGTCGCGCCGCAACGAACGCATCATCGGCACCGTGCAGGGCTGCGTGCTGGTGATGCTGCTGGCGCATGTGGAGTGGGTGCCGGCGCTCAGCATCATCTTCATCGCCGCGGTGGGCACCGCGCATGCGTACGTGAACCGCCGCTACCGGGTGGCCGCCACGGCCGCGACGCTGATGGCGCTGCTGCAGCCGCTGATGCTGGACCCCACCAGCCACCCGTTCATCGGTGAGCGCCTGGCCGACACCGTCATCGGCGCAGGCCTGGCCTGGCTGTTCAGCTTCGTGCTGCCCAGCTGGGAACGCGCCGCCGTGCCGCGCCTGGCCGAGCAGCTGCGCGGCGCGCTGGCCCGGCATGCGGGCAACATGCTGCAGTGGCGGCCCAGCGCCGACGCGCAGCTGGCCCAGCGCGCCTCGCGCCAGCAGGCCTACACAGCGCTGGCCGCGCTGGCGGCCGCCGCGCAGCGCACGCGCGTGGAGCCCGAGAGCGTGCGGCTGCCCGAGGCCGAGATCGAGTCCGCGCTGAGCCATGGCTACCGGCTGATGGCGCTGCTGGGCGCCGTGCAGCACCAGGTACAGCGCCGCGCCGACCGGCTCGATGAATCCCGGGCCCAGACCGCGCTGCCGCTGGCCCGCACCGCCTGCGTGGACGTGCTGAACGGCGCGCCCATGACCGGCACCGACCCGGCCGACATTCCCGACGGCGATGCCGGCGCCTGGCCCGAGCACCTGGGCCAGCAAGACTTGACGCCGTGGCTGCTGCGACGATTGCGGCTGGCCCGTCACGAGGCGCGCGAATTCGTCGCCGCCCTTGACCAGATGTCGACCCCTCGCCCAGTCTCGCCGCGCTGAACGCGGTCGAGCCTGGTCGGTCCCCCGAGGGGACGGCGATGCTCGCGGCGTTGAGCCACGAGCACATCGCCCGCGGGCCGGCTTGGGGCGGCCCGGCGCTCGCCCCGCGGTTAAATTCGTACAGCACCAAGGAGAAATGCAATGCCCATCCAAACCCGAGCCGCCGTTGCCTGGAAGGCCGGCGCCCCGCTGACCATCGAGACGCTGGACCTGGAAGGCCCCAAGGACGGCGAGGTCCTCGTCGAGGTCAAGGCCACCGGCATCTGCCACACCGACGACTTCACGCTGTCCGGCGCCGACCCCGAGGGCCTGTTCCCGGCCGTGCTGGGCCATGAGGGCGCGGGCGTCGTGCTGGAGAGCAAGGTGCCGTGGCTCAAGAAGGGCGACCACGTGATCCCGCTCTACACGCCCGAGTGCCGCGAGTGCAAGTTCTGCCTGAGCCGCAAGACCAACCTGTGCCAGTCCATCCGCGCGACACAGGGCAAGGGCCTGATGCCCAACGGCACGTCGCGCTTCTCGCTGAACGGGGAGCCCATCTTCCATTACATGGGCACCAGCACCTTCTCCAACCACATCGTCGTGCCCGGCATCGCGCTGGCCAAGATCCGGCCCGACGCGCCGTTCGATAAGGTCTGCTACATCGGCTGCGGCGTGACGACCGGCGTAGGCGCCGTGCTGTTCACGGCCAAGGTGGAGGCGGGCGCGAACGTCGTCGTCTTCGGCCTGGGCGGCATCGGCCTGAACGTCATCCAGGGCGCCAAGATGGTGGGCGCCAACAAGATCATCGGCGTGGACATCAATCCGGGCCGCGAGGCGATGGCGCGCAAGTTCGGCATGACCGACTTCGTGAACCCCAAGGACGTTGGCAACCTCGTTGACCACCTCGTGCAACTGACCGACGGCGGCGCCGACTACTCGTTCGAATGCGTGGGCAATGTGCAGCTGATGCGCCAGGCGCTGGAGTGCACGCACAAAGGCTGGGGCCGCAGCATCATCATCGGCGTGGCGCCGGCAGGCGCGGAGATCTCGACGCGACCGTTCCAGCTGGTCACCGGTCGGCATTGGGAGGGGTCTGCGTTCGGTGGTGCACGTGGGCGGACCGATGTGCCCAAGATCGTCGACTGGTACATGGACGGCAAGCTCAACATCGACGAGCTGATCACGCACAAGCTGAAGCTGGAAGACATCAACGAGGGCTTCGAGCTGATGCGGCGAGGGGAGAGCATCCGCTCGGTTGTGGAGTTCTGAGCTTGGTTTGTTGAGAGTCGCGGCTCATCGTTGCATTGCCGGGAGTCCGTCCCGGCGGCCGGGTAACTTTCTTCTGCGGCGCCAGAAGAAAGTCACCAAAGAAGAGGCGCTGAACCGCACCCCATCGCGCCGGCGCCAAGAGCGGCGCGCGAAAACATGCGCTCTCAGTCCGGGAAGACGCGACCCGCTGCGCTCTCGCGGCTGTCCCTGTGACGAGCGCCATCCATTGCCCCTTCACGCCGGTTAACGCCGGCCGCACGCCGGGCTCACCAGGCAATGCAACGTCGCTCGGGCGACGTGCCGTGTGCGTAGGTTGAGTGTCAACACCGCCGCCGGGCAGAACTCCCGGCAGCATGGGGGCGAGTCAAAAGGCTTTTCGCAAAGCACCCACGCCCTAAGGTCCAATGCCGGAAAGCGGCCACCAACCCACCTCATGAAACGACTGTCCCTGGCCCTGCTCACCACCCTCATGCCCTTCGCCATCGCCGCCGAAACACTGGTGTACGTCGGCACCGACACCGGCGGCGACAGCAAGGGCATCTACGTCTCCACGCTGGACGAGGCAACCGGCGCGCTGTCGCCGCCGCGGCTGGCGGCCGCGATCGGCAACCCGGGCTTCCTGGCCGTGCACGCAAGCAAGCCGCTGGTGTACTCGGTGGCCGGCAGCCGCGCCGCTGACGGGAGCTGGAAGGAAGAAGTTGCCGCCTTCGCCGTGCAGGGTGATGGCAGCCTGATGCTGATCAACACCCGGCCCTCGGGCGGTGGCGGCCCTTGCCATGTGTCCATCGATGCCAGCGGGCGCGTGCTGCTGCTGGCCAACTACGGCGGCGGCAACGTCGTGTCCTATCCCATCCAGGACGATGGCAGCCTGGGGCCGGCGGTTTCCAGTCTTCGGCACGAGGGGCGCAGCGTCAACGCGCAGCGCCAGGAAGCTCCCCACCCGCACGCGATCTACCCGGACCCGACGCAGACGCGCGCCTACGTGCCCGATCTCGGCATCGACAAGGTCATGATCTACCGGCTGGACGCCGCGAGCGGCCGCCTCTCGCCCAACGTGCCCGCCTTCGCCGCCACCGAGGCCGGCGGCGGCCCACGTCACCTGGCCTTCCACCCGAACGGGCGCCACGCCTACGTCGCGCTGGAGCTGACGTCCCGCGTGGCCGCCTACCGCGTGGATGGCGAGAGCGGCGCGCTGGATCTCTTTCAGACGGTCTCCGGCCTGCCTCCCTCCGCCAGTGCCGACGGCAACACCGCGGCCGAGATCCTGGTCCACGAGAGCGGCCGCTTCCTGTACGTGTCCAACCGCGGCCACGACAGCATTTCGGTGTTCGCCATCGATGCGCAGGACGGTTCGCTGCGCTTCGTGGGCGCCACGCCCAGCGGCGGGCGCACGCCGCGCAGCTTCGGCCTCGTGCCCGGCGGCCGCTTCCTCGTGGCGGCCAACCAGAACGGCGGCAATGTCACGGTCTTCCGCATCGACGCGGAGCGTGGCACCTTGTCCGCCACCGGCCAGCCACTGCCCATCGATCGACCCAAACACGTCCGCTTCCTGCGGCGCTGAACCATGAAAACTCTCAGCGAACACCGCGCCTTCAATGGCGTCCAGCGCTTCCTGCAGCACGACTCGGCCGAGATCGGCCTGCCCATGCGCTTCGCGCTCTACCTGCCGCCCGAGCCCAAGGCGCTGCTGGTCTTCCTCGCCGGCCTGACCTGCACCGAGGAGACTTTCACGATGAAGGCCGGCGCGCAGCGGCTGGCCAGCGAACTGGGCCTGGCGCTGCTGATGCCCGACACCAGCCCGCGCGGCGCCAACGTGCCCGGCGAGGCGGACGCCTGGGACTTCGGCGTCGGCGCCGGCTTCTATCTGGACGCGACGCGCGAGCCCTGGGCCAGGCACTGGCGCATGGAAAGCTGGTTGCTGAACGAACTGATCCCGCAGGTGCAGCGCGACAACGGCCTGGCGAAGGTGGGCCTGTTCGGCCACTCCATGGGCGGCCACGGCGCGCTGACGCTGGCGCTGCGCCACCCGGGCCGCTTCCAGTCGCTGTCGGCGTTCGCGCCCATTGCCGCGCCCATGCAATGCCCCTGGGGCCAGAAGGCGTTCAGCGGCTACCTGGGCGACGACAGGAGCGCCTGGGCCGCGCACGACGCGACCGAGTTGATGCGGGCGCAGGCGGCGGCACCCTACCCACAAGGCATCCTCATCGACCAGGGGCTAGCCGACAAGTTCCTCGCTGAGCAGTTGCACCCCGAGGCCTTCGAGGCCGCCTGTGATGCCGTGGCCCAGCCGCTGAACGTCCGCCGCCATGCCGGCTACGACCACGGCTACTACTTCATCGCCAGCTTCATCGACGACCACCTCCGCCATCACGCTTCAGGCCTGGCTTGATTGACTTCGCACGGTCGTGCTAAATTTGCGGCCATGGAAACCCGCACCGAGCGCGCCGAGACCACGCTGGCCGCCATCGTCGACACCGCGCTCGCCATGGCCGCCGCCGAGGGGCTGGAGAGCCTGTCCATCGGCGAGGTGGCCAAGCGGCTGGGGCTTTCCAAGAGCGGCGTGTTCTCCCGCGTCGGCTCGCGCGAGCAATTGCAGCTGGCCGTCATCCTGGAGTACGACCGGCGCTTCATGCAGGCCATCTTCGTGCCCGCGATGAAGGAGCCGCGCGGCCTGCCGCGGCTGGACGCCATCATGCGCCGTTGGGTGGCCCGCGCCACGACGACCGACCGCGCGCTTTCCTGTCTCTACACGGCCGGCGCCTTCGAGTACGACGACCGCGAAGGCGCCGTGCGCGACCAACTGATCGACGGCGTCATGCGGCTGCGCGCGGCACTGCGCCGTACCGTGCTGCAGGCCATCGAGGCCGGCCACCTGCGGGCCGACCTGGACATCGAGCAATTCGTCTTCGAGCTGGACGCGCTCTCCGCCGGCCTGCTGCGCGATGCGCGCTTCCTGCACGACCCGCGCATGCACGAGCGCGGCCTCAAGGCCTGGGAACGCCTGCTGGCCTCCGCGAAGACGCCCGGAACACCCCACTGAATTTTTTTGCCAACATATCGCACGGTCGTGCGAAATATGGAGCCTGCCATGAACACTCACAACCCCGCCGCCGCCTTCTTCGCCTCGCCCGCCGCCCGCGGCGTGGCGGCCCTGCTGCGCGGCGTGCACCGCGTGTCGCCCGACCTGGGCACGCGCATCGCGATGGGCCTGTTCTTCACGCCCATGCCCACCAAATGGCTGGCCCGCTCGCGCGCCGTGCCGCGGCCCTGGGTGGAGCGGCAGCTGCCCTTCGAGGGAGGCCATGTCAGCGTGTGGCAGCGCAGCGACCTCGAACCCGGCCGCCCCAAGGTGCTGCTGACCCACGGCTGGGCGGGCGACGCGCAGCAGATGCGCGCGCTGGCCGACACGCTGGCCCAGGCCGGTTTTGAGCCGGTGCTGCTGGACCTGCCGGCGCACGGCCGCAGCAGCGGCTGGCGCAGCAACCTGTTCCAGTGGGTGCGCGCGTTGTTCGCCGTGACGGCGCGCTTCGGTCCGTGGGAGGGCGTCGTCGCGCATTCGCTGGGTGCGCTGGCGATGTCGCATGCGCTGGCCCGCGGCCTACCGGTGCGGCGCGTGGCCCTGGTGGCGCTGGCGCCGCCGCCCATGCAGTTCCTGCAGTGGTTTGCGCAGGCCATGGGCACGCCTGAGAGCCTGGCCACCGGCATGCGCGGGCGCTTCGAGCGGCGCGAGGGTGTGTCGCTGGGCCATTTCGAGCCGGCCTGGCTGGCCGAGCGCGTGGAGCAGCCCACGCTGATCGTGCACGACCGCGGCGACGTGACGGCACCCATCGCCGGCAGCGAGACGCTGCTGGCCGGGCTGCCAAGCGGCCGTCTGCACGTGACAGAAGGGCTGGGCCATCGCCGTTTGCTGAGTGATCCGGCCGTGATGCAGCAGGTCGCCGCGCACTTCGCTTGAACCGGGAGGGGACAATGCCGGCATGGCTGTCCTTTCTCTCACCAACGCCCACCTTGCTTTCGGGCATGTCGCCCTCCTCGATGGCGCCAACTTCGCGCTGGAAACCGGCGAGCGCGTCGGCCTCATCGGCCGCAACGGCACTGGCAAGTCCTCGCTGCTGAAAATCCTCGCCGGCATCGAGAAGCTCGACGACGGCCTGCTGCAGCAACAGCAGGGCCTCACCAACGTCTACGTGCCGCAGGAGCCCGAACTGCGCGGCGACGCGACCATTTTCGACGTCGTCAGCGAGGGCGTGGCCGAGGCCAAGTCGCTGCGCGAGCGCTACGAGCGCCACGACGAGAACGACGACCTGGCCTGGGTGCAGGAGCGCATCGAGCACATCGGCGCGTGGAACTGGGAGCAGCGCGTCGACGAGACGCTGCACCGCCTGGGCCTGGACGGCTCGCGCCTGGTGGGCAGCCTGTCCGGCGGCCTGAAGAAGCGCGTGGCGCTGGGCCGCGCGCTGGTGGCCCAGCCCGATGTGCTGCTGCTGGACGAGCCCACCAACCATCTGGACCTGGACGCCATCACCTGGCTGGAAGGCCTGCTGAACGACTTCAAGGGCTCGCTGCTGCTGATCACGCACGACCGCCAGTTCCTGGACAACGTGGCCAACCGCATCGTCGAGCTGGACCGCGGCCAGCTGCGCGGCTACCCCGGCAACTTCGCCGCCTTCCAGGCCGCCAAGGCCTACGAGCTGGAGAACGAGGCGCTGGCCAACGCGCGCTTCGACAAGGTGCTGGCGCAGGAGGAAATCTGGATCCGCAAGGGCGTGGAAGCCCGCCGCACGCGCTCCGTGGCCCGCATCCAGCGGCTGGAGGCCATGCGCCTGCAGCACGCGGCGCGCCGCGACGTGCAGGGCAAGGTCAGGCTGGACATCGACACCGGGCATAGCAGCGGCAAGATCGTCGCGGAGCTGGAGGACGTGTCCAAGAGCTTTGGCGACCGGCCCATCGTGCGTGGCTTCACGTCCACCATCCTGCGCGGCGACAAGGTGGGCCTGATCGGCCCCAACGGCGCCGGCAAGACCACGCTGCTGAAGATGATCCTCGGCGAGCTGCCGCCCGACAGCGGCACGGTGCGCCTGGGCTCGCGCCTGACCGTCGCCTACTTCGACCAGATGCGCGACACGCTGAACCTGGATGCGACGCTGGCCGACACCATCAGCCCCGGCTCGGAGTGGATCGAGATCGGCACGCAGAAGAAGCACGTGAAGAGCTACCTCGGCGACTTCCTGTTCTCGCCGGCGCGGGCCAACTCGCCGGTGCGCACGCTGAGTGGCGGCGAGCGCAACCGCCTGCTGCTCGCCCGCCTGTTCGCGCGCCCGGCCAACGTGCTGGTGCTGGACGAACCCACCAACGACCTCGACATCGAGACGCTGGAGCTGCTGGAAGAACTGCTGGCCGACTACGACGGCACGGTCTTCCTCGTCAGCCACGACCGGCGCTTCCTGGACAACGTCGTCACGTCCACCATCGTCTACGAGGGCGATGCGCGCTGGCGCGAATACGAGGGCAGCGTGGAGGACTGGCTGACGCAGTCCAAGCGCGCCGCCGCGTTGCAGGCCAAGGCTGCGCCTTCGGTGGCAGCGCCGACGCCGCCCGCGCCGGAGCCGGCTCCCGTCGTCGCCACCAAGCGCAAGCTCAGCTACAAGGAACAGCGCGAGCTGGATGAGATCCCCAAGCAGATCGCCGCGCTGGAGGCCGAGCAGGTGCAGCTCAATGCGCTGCTCAACGGCACGGAGCTGTACACGCAGGGCGCCAAGCGCATCGCCGAAGTCACCGAGCGGGCCGGCGACATCGACGCCGAACTGCTGGAGCTGATGGAGCGCTGGGAAGTGCTGGAAGCGAAATGAGTGGGCCCCTCGCCCCAATCCTATGCCGCTGAACGCGGACAGGCCTGGTCGGTCCCCCAGGGGAACGGCGATGCGCGCGGCATCAAGCCGCGAGCACATCGCCAGACGGGCCGGCTTGGGAGCGGCCCGGCGCTCGGCCCGCAGGCTGGTGACCATGGAGCATTGACGTGAATGCCTTGAACCACGAATGGCTGGCGCTGCAGAGCCAGCACGAGCGCTACGAGGCGCTGGCCTTGGGCGTGAAGCTGGCCGCGTTCGCGGCCTGCCTGCTGGTGCCGGACATCACGCTGGCGCTGTGCCTGATCGCGCTGCTGTGGCTGCAGGAAGGTGTGCTGAAGACCTTCCAGGGCCGCGTGGGCGACCGGCTGCTGGTCGTCGAGGCCGCGCTGAAGTCGGGCGAGGGTGTGGCGATGCAGCTGCACAGCGACTGGCTCGCCAGCCGCCCCGGCGGCGCCGGCCTGCTGCTGCAGTACCTCAAGAGCGCACTGCGCCCGACGGTGGCGTTGCCCTATCCGCTGCTGATGGGCCTGGTGGCGGCCTTCTAGGCCGGTCGCAGCTTTTCCAGCGGCACAAAGCCCGGCTGGCCTTTCAGCTGCACGACGGTTTCGCCGTGGCGGTGCACCACATGCTGCGCCACATGCACGGCGCCTTGGTAGCGGACCTTGTCACCGGGCTTGATGACCGGCTGCGGCGGCAGCACGGGCAGCACAGGGCGCGCCGCCGGTTTGCGCGAGCTGGTGGACTGCTTGGCCAGCGCCTCCAGCGCCTGGGTCATCTTCGTCTTCAGCTGGTCGGCGGTGAAGGGTTTCTTCAGCAGGAAGCGGGCGCCATGCGCCTCGGCCTCGAACTCATGCTCGGGCGTCACGTCGAAGCTCAGCAGCGCCAGGTGCAGGCCAGGCTGCGCATCACGCAAACGCTGATAGAGCTGAGGGCCGGTCAGCGTTGCTTTGGCAAACCAGTCGGTGATCAGGAACTGCGGCTTGAAGACCAGGCCCTGGGCCAGCGCCGTGTCGGTGTCGGCGCAGCACAGGATGCTGTCGGCGGGATGGCCCAGGCTTTGCAGCAGTTGCCGCGCAAAGGTCTGCACGCCGGCCAGGGCGTCTACAACGAGGAATTTCACGGGATCGTTCGGTATTCAGGAGCCGCCGCAGCGCGGCTTCCGGGCGGCCCGCATTCTGCCGTCCGCTACAGAGGCTGCCTGTGACAAACGCCGCGATGAGTGAGAAGTTTTTGGCTGCCTGACAGGCTCCCGAAAAGGGTGGGCATCCCTTCGCTGTCAGGCAGCCGCGGCGCGACCGCGCAGCTCGTCCACCGCGGTGCGCAGCGCCCGCCAGAACGCCGGATCCTGCGACGTCGCCATGTTGACGCGCATCAGCGAGCCTGGCGCCCGCGTGGCGCTGAACAGCGCGCCCGGCGCCGTCAGCCAGCCGGCGTCCAGCAGCGGCTGGGCCAGGCGCTCGCTGTCCACGCCCACGTCCAGCCAGCCGAACAGGCCGTCCGGCGGCGCGGCCCACGCAAAGCCCTGGCGCGCCGCCAGCGCCGCCACGCGTTGCCGGCCCTGTGCCAGCCGCTCGCGCAGCCGCTGCGCGTGGCGGCGCAGCCGGCCCTGCTCCATGCACAGCGCGACGGCGCGCTCCAGCACGGGCGAGCTGGTCAGGCCGTCCAGCAGCTTGATGTCGGTCAGCGCGGTCAGCTTCTCCGGCGCGGCGGCCAGATAGCCCACGCGCCAGGCCGGCGTCAGCACCTTGGAGAAGCCCGACACATAGGTCACGCGGCGCAGCCCGTCCAGCGCGGCCAGTCGTGGCAGGTGCTCGGGCGCGAGGAAGCCGTAGCTGTCGTCCTCGACGATGTGGAAGTCCAGCTCGTCGGCCAGCCGCAGCAGCTTGTGCGCGCCGGCCAGGTTGAGGCTGTGGCCGGTGGGGTTGTGCAGCACCGAGACGGTCAGGTAGGCGCGCGGTGCGTGCTGCGCGGCCAGCGCGGCCAGCACGTCCAGGTCAGGCCCGTTGGCGCCGCGCGGCACCGGCAGCAGCCGCATGCCGGCCTGTGTCAACCGCGCGAACATGATGGCCCAGCCGGGGTCGTCCACCAGCACCGCGTCGCCGGGCTGCAGCTGCGTGCGGATCAGCAGGTCCAGCGCATGCGTGGCGCCGTTGGTGGTCAGGATCTGCGCGGGCGACGCATGGATGCCCAGGTCGGCCAGCCGGTGCGACAGCGCGTCGCGCAGCCGCGCATCGCCGCTGGGGTCGCCGTAGCTGACCTGCAGCCCGTCGCCATCGCCCAGCCGGCGCAGCGCCGACTGCAGCAGCGCCGGGTCCAGCCAGTCGGCCGGCAG
This sequence comes from Roseateles asaccharophilus, assembly GCF_031458115.1. GTDB lineage: Bacteria > Pseudomonadota > Gammaproteobacteria > Burkholderiales > Burkholderiaceae_C > Pelomonas > Pelomonas asaccharophilus_A. Next base: position 231,842 of record NZ_JAVDXV010000003.1, read on the forward strand.
CGTGCCCAGGCCCGGCGAGCGCGCAGCGTCGGCCTCGAACATGCCGCGGATCAGCGCGGTCGCGTCCATGGGCGCCTGGCGCGGCACCGCACCGGCGGGCCGAGGGCTGCGCGCGCTGGTGGCCGGACGTGACTCGCGCACGAAGAAGCCGCGCTGCCGGCGCGCCTCCAGCAGGCCGGCAGCCTGCAGCTGGTCATAGGCCGCGACGACCGTGTGCGGGCTGACGCCGTGCTGGCGCGCGCATTCGCGCACGGACGGCAGGCGGGCGCCCGGCAGCAGCAGGCGTTCGCGGATGCGCTGCGCATAGCGCTCGGCCAGTTGGTCGGCCAGCGGTTGGCTGGCACCGCGCAGCAGCGGGGGATGTGTACCGGTGGGCATGGCGATACAGATTCGTGGTCTGAGTGGCTGACTGTACCGGTGCTGTATTGCTCGCTGTGCCTAGACTGGGCTCATGTCAGGGTTATCCACCTCTTCCTCCACGCTGTCGACCACGTCGGCCTCCGATGCGACGCGCGGCCTGCTGCTGGGCGTTGCTGGCGTGCTGATGTTCGCGCTGAGCATTCCGATGACGCGGCTGGCCGGCGGCAGCGACGCGGCGCCGCAGCTGGACCCGGCCTTTGTCGCCTTCGGGCGCGCGGCGGTGGCGGGGTTGCTGTCGGTGGCCTACCTGCTGCTGACCGGCGCACGCCGGCCGCGCGGGCGCGAGTGGGGGCTGCTGGCCTTCACGGCCGCGGGCGTGGTGTTCGGCTGGCCGCTGCTGCTGGGCTTTGCGGTGCGGCATGTGGATGCGGTGCATGCGTCGGTCGTGTCCGGCGTGCTGCCGCTGGCCACGGCCGTCATCGGGGCGCTGGCGTTGCGACAGCGGCCCAGCCTGGGGTTCTGGGCCTGTGCGCTGGCGGGGTTGGCGCTGGTGGTGGGCTTCGCAGCCTGGCGTGGCGCGGGCGGGGTGGAGATGGCTGATGGTTTGCTGCTGGGTGCCGTGGTCTGCGCATCGGCGGGCTACATCAGTGGCGCGCGCCTGTCACAGGCCTTCAGCGCCGAGCAGGTGATCTGCTGGGTGCTGGTCATCAGCCTGCCCGTCACCGTGCCGCTGGCGGTGGCGACGCGGCCGCTCGAGCCGGTCGCCGCGTCGGCGTGGTGGGGCTTCGCCTATGTGTCGCTGGTGTCGATGTGGATCGGCTTCTTCGCCTGGTATCGCGGCCTGGCGCTGGGCGGCACGCTGCGGGTCAGCCAGGTGCAGGTGATGCAGCCCTTCCTGTCCATGCTGTTCGCCGTGCCCTTGCTGGGCGAGCGGCTGGACGCGATGACGGTCGTCTTCGCCGTCGCCGTGCTGGGCGTGGTGTGGGTGGGCAAGCGGCAACCGGTGAACTGAGGAGACAGATCATGGACGATGGATTCACGACGCGGCTGGGAGCCGGGCAGGCGCTCACGCTGGCCGCGACCCGCGCGCCGCGCCGGCTGCAGGTGACGCACGGGTTGCTGTGGGTGACGTTGACCGGCGGCAGCGACGACCACTGGATCAGTGCCGGCGAAGGCCTGACGCTGGCGGCTGGCCGCGAGGCCGTCGTGGAGGGCTGGCCCACGGCGGCCTTCCAGCTGCTGCAGCCGGCGCCGAGCCGCTGGTCCGCGCCCGTGCGGCGCCCCACGCTGGCGGCCGCCTGATGAAGACGCTGGGCGTGCTGGGCGGCATGAGCTGGGAGTCCACCCAGCATCTGTACGCGCTGTTGAACCGCGGCGTCGCCGCGCGGCTGGGCGGCCTGCACAGCGCGCAGCTGGTGCTGCACAGCGTGGACTTCGCGCCCATCGCGGCGATGCAGGCGGAGGGTGACTGGGCCGAGGCCGCGCGCGTGCTGGGCGAGGCCGCCATGGGCCTGCGCCGCGCCGGCGCCGAGGCGCTGCTGATCGCGACGAACACCATGCACAAGGTCGCCGCCGACGTGGAGCGCGCGGCCGGCCTGCCGGTGCTGCACATCGTCGACGCGACCGCCGAGGCCTTGCGCGCCGCCGGCGTGAAGCGCGCCGGTCTGCTGGCCACGCGCTTCACGATGGAGCAGGGCTTCTACCGCGACCGCCTGTGGGAGCGCTTCGGCATCGAGGCCATCGTGCCCGACGAGGCGGGTCGCGCCGCCGTGCACCGTGTCATCTACGAGGAGCTGTGCCGCGGCCGCTTCGAGCCGGCGTCGCGCGAACTGCTGCGCGCGCAGGTCGCTGCGCTGGCCGATCGGGGGGCGCAGGCCGTCATCCTGGGCTGCACGGAGCTGGGTCTGCTGCTGCCGGCGGGCTCTCCCGCCGCGCTGCCGCTGTTCGACTCCACCGACTTGCAGGCCCGTGCCGCGGTCCACTGGATGCTAGGCTGATCGCTTCAAGAATTCTTTTCCGAGACAACCATGACCACCGTCTGGACCCAGGCGCGGCGTGCCGCGCGCATGAACCCGTCCATCATTCGCGAGATCCTCAAGGTCACCGAGAAGCCTGGCATCCTGTCCATGGCCGGCGGCCTGCCCAGCGCGGACACCTTTCCGGTCGACGCCATCAAGGCCGCCTGCGACCGCGTGCTGACTAACACGCCGCGCGAGGCGCTGCAGTACGCGTCCAGCGAGGGCTATGCGCCGCTGCGCGAATGGGTGGCCGCGCGGGTCGCTTCACTGGGCATGAAGGTTTCGCCCGACCAGGTGCTGGTCACCAGCGGCTCGCAGCAGGGGCTGGACCTGGTGGGCAAGATCCTGTGCGATGCCGGTGCGCCGGTGGCCGTCGAGACGCCCACCTATCTGGGCGCTCTGCAGGCCTTCACGCCGTTCGAGCCGCTGTTCGCCAGCCTGGCCAGCGACGAGCAGGGCCCGCGCCCCGAGGCCATCGCGGCGCTGCCGCACGATGCGCCGGGCACGCGCTTCAGCTATCTGCTGCCCAACTACCAGAACCCCACCGGCCGCGTGATGGGCGCCCAGCGCCGCGCCGAGGTCGTCGAGGCCTCGCGGCGCGCCGGCGTGCCCATCGTCGAGGACAACCCCTACGGCGACCTGTGGTTCGACGAGCCGCCGCCGGCCTCGATGTCCAGCCTGTGGCCCGAGGGCTCGCTGTACATGGGCTCGTTCTCCAAGGTGCTGACGCCGGGCTTCCGCCTGGGCTACGTCATCGCACCGAGCGAGCTGTACCCGAAGCTGCTGCAGGCCAAGCAGGCCGCCGACCTGCACACGCCCGGCTTCAACCAGCGCGTGGTGCACGAGGTCGTGAAGGACGGTTTCCTGGACAGCCATGTGCCGTCCATCCGCGCGCGCTACAAGGCCAACCGCGACGCGATGGCCGACGCGCTGCGCAAGCACCTGCCGGCCGGCTGCGAGTGGCAGTCGCCGCAGGGCGGCATGTTCTTCTGGATCCGCCTGCCCGCGGGCCTGGACGCGATGGCGCTGCTGCCGCGCGCGGTGGATGCCGGCGTGGCCTATGTGCCCGGCGCCGCCTTCTACGCGCACCAGCCCGACCCGCGCGCGCTGCGCCTCTCCTTCGTCACGCTGACGCCAGACCTCATCCATGAAGGCGTGGAGAAGCTGGGCCGGCTGCTGCACGAGGCGCTGGAGCCCGCGATGGAGCACGCGCCCTGATGGAGGGCTACCGCCTCAGCTTCGCGCCCGCGGACATCGACGCGGGCGCGGCCCATGCCTTCCTGCGCGGCGCCTACTGGTGCGAAGGCATTCCGCTGGCGACGGTGCAGCGCGCGATTGAACATTCGCTGTGCATCGCGCTGCTGGCCGATGGGGCAGGGCAGGTGGGCTTCGCGCGTGTGGTCACCGACCGCACGACCTTTGCCTATCTGTGCGACGTCTATGTGCTGGACGCGCACCGCGGCCGCGGCCTCGCGACGTGGATGGTGCAGACGCTGATGGAGCATGCCGACCTGCAAGGCCTGCGCCGCTTCATGCTGTTCACCAAGGACGCGCAATCGCTGTACGCGCCGCGCGGCTTCACGCCGCTGGCCACGCCGGATCGCGGCATGGAAATCGTCAAACCCGGTCTTTATTTGAAGCAACCATGACTCAATTGCGCCGCTTTGCCCAGGTCGATGTGTTCACCGCGCAGCCGCTGAAGGGCAATGCGCTGGCCGTCGTCATCGACGGCGCGGGCCTGTCCGACGACGAGATGGCCGCGTTCGCGCGCTGGACCAATCTGTCCGAGACCACCTTCCTGCTGCCGCCCACCGACCCCGCGGCGGACTACCGCGTGCGCATCTTCACGCCCGGCGGCGAACTGCCGTTCGCGGGCCACCCGACGCTGGGCAGTGCGCATGCCTTCCTGGCCAGTGGCGGCGACGTGAAGAAGCCCGGCGAGGTCGTGCAGCAATGCGCCATCGGGCTGGTGCGCGTGAAGCGCGACGGCGCGCGGCTGGCCTTTGCCGCGCCGCCGCTGAAGCGCAGCGGACCGGTCGGCGCGGCCGAGCGGGCGCAGGTCATCGCGTCGCTGCGCATCGCGCCCGAGGCGCTGCTGGACCTGGTCTGGTGCGACAACGGTCCCGGCTGGATGGCCGCACGCCTGCCCGACGCGGCCAGCGTGCTGGCGCTGCAACCGGACTTCGTCGCGATGCAGGGGCTGAAGCTGGGCGTCGTCGGCGCGCATCCAGCGGGCGGCGAATGCCAGTTCGAGGTGCGTGCCTTTGTGCCGGACCTGGGCATCCCCGAGGACCCCGTCACCGGCAGCCTGAATGCCGGGCTGGCGCTGTGGCTGCAGGAGGCCGGCCTGGCGGGCGACCGCTATGTGGCAGCCCAGGGCGCGGCGCTGGGTCGCGCGGGCCGCGTGCATGTCGTGCGCGATGGCGAGGCGACCTGGATCGGTGGCGATGTGACGCCGTTGATCCACGGGCAGGTCAAGCTGTGAGCATGGAGCTGGACCACCTGGTGGTCGGCGCCGCAACGCTGGACGAAGGCGTCGCCTGGTGCGAGTGCGTGCTCGGCGTGACGCCGCAGCCGGGCGGCAAGCATGCGCTGATGGGTACGCACAACCGGCTCGTCAACATCAGCGGGCCGCGCCATCCCCGCTGCTATCTGGAAGTCATTGCCATCGACCCCAATGCGCCGCTGCCCGGCCGGCCGCGCTGGTTCGATCTAGATTTGCCGGCGCTGCGTGAGCGGCTGGCTCAAGGGCCGGGGCTGATCCATTGGGTGGCGCGCGTGCCGAATCTCGACGCCGCGCTGGCGTACTGGCGCGGCGAGGGCGTGGATGCCGGCGAGGCGACCGCGGCGTCGCGCGGCAACCTGCGCTGGCGCATCGCGCTGCGCGCCGACGGCCGCCGTCTGCGCCGCGAGGCCTTGCCGGTGCTGATCGAATGGGGTGACGCGCACCCGACCGACACGCTGCCCGACCAGGCCGTGCAACTGCTGGACTTCGACACGCGCGACGGCCTGCGCGCCCGGCTGCAGACGCCGCGCGGCGAGGTCGAACTGGAGGTGATCGGATGAGGACCGAGGACTTGTTCCGCGAGGACGCGACGCTGCTGGACTGCGACGCCACCGTCATCGCGCAAGGCGAGGGTGGCGTGCTGCTGGACCGCACCGTCTGCTACCCGCTGGGCGGCGGACAGGCCGGCGACACCGGCTGGCTGGTGGCCGGCGAACGGCGCTGGCGCGTGACCGACACGCGCAAGAGCAAGGAACACCCGGAGGCCATCGTCCATCTGATCGAAGGCGAATTGCCTGCCCTTGGGACGGCGGTGCGCGTGGAAGTCGACGCGCAGCGTCGCCAGGCCCACCGGCGCTTTCACACGGCCACGCATCTGCTGTGCGCGCTGCTGCCCTATCCGGTCGACGGCTGCTCCATCACCGAGGCCTATGCGCGGCTGGACTTCCACACCGACGAGCCCTTCGACAAGGACGCCATCCAGGCCGGGCTGACGCGATTGGTGGCCGAGGCGCATCCGGTCGGGCATCGCTGGATCACCGAGGAAGAACTGGATGCGAATCCGGGCCTGGTGCGCTCGATGAGCGTGCAGCCTCCGCGTGGTTTGGGGCGGGTGCGGGTGCTGGAGATTGATGGCGTGGATCTGCAGCCTTGCGGGGGCACGCACGTCTCCAACACAGTGGAAATCGGTGCCGTCTTGATCACCAAGATCGAGAAGAAATCAGCCAAGACCCGCAGGGTCGTGCTCGGCTTTGCCGAGCCGGCCGCGGGTCGGAGCTGATTTCTGGGGAGCACTCATGTGCGCGCAGCGGACGTGGGTGATCACCAAGAAGAGTGCCAAGACTAGACGTGCAGTCTTGGGATTTGCCGGCTGACCTCGCTGGCTACACTGCGTCGTCTATGTCCGGCCCCGATATACAGCTCTTCACGCCCGCAACTTCCGAGCACTGGCAGGAGACCCGCTTCATCCTGCGCGACTACGCGAACAGCCTGGACGTGGACCTGTGCTTCCAGGGCTTTGAAGAGGAACTGGCCAGCCTGCCCGGCGCCTATGAGCAGCCGGGCGGCCTGATGCTGCTGGCCACCGTGGATGGCGCCGTTGCCGGCAGTGGCGCATTCCGCCCGCTGCCCGATGCCGACTACCCCAATGCCTGCGAAATGAAGCGCCTCTACGTGCGCCCCGCCTTCCGCCGTTTCGGCCTGGGCCGGCTGCTGGCGCAGGCGCTGATGGATCGCGCCACCGAGGCGGGCTACTCCAGCATGCTGCTGGACACGCTGGACGATATGGAGGCGGCGCGTGGCCTGTATGAAAGCCTGGGCTTCGTCGAAGTGCCGCCGTTCTACTTCAACCCGATACCCGGTGCGCACTACCTGAAGGCCGAATTGGGCTCCTTCCGTCCCAGTTACTTCGGATAACGGCCTAGAGTGCCTGGATGGTTTCCTACGACATCCAAGCTCTCGGCCCCCATCGCTGCCTGCTGGGCGAATCCCCGCTCTGGCATCCCGACGAACAGCAGTTCTACTGCGTCGACATTCCTGGCAAGCAGGTGCTGCGCTGGCGTGCCGGCGCCGATGCGCCCGACGTCTTTGCGCAGGACTCCGAACCCGCCTGCATCGCCGCGCGCGAAGGCGGCGGCCTGGTGGTGGCGCGCCGCGACGGCCTGTGGGCCTTGGACACGGCTGATGGGCAGATGCAGCGGCTGGCCGCGCCGCCCTATGACCCTGCCCGCCAGCGCTACAACGACGGCAAGCCCGACGCGGCCGGCCGCTTCTGGATCGGTGCGCTCAGCGACGCGCGCGAGCCGGAGGCGTCGCTGTACCGCGTCGACGCCTCCGGTGCGCAGGCTCAGCTGGGCGGCATCGTGACGTCCAACGGCCTGGCCTGGAGCCCGGACGGCCGCTGGATCTACCGCAGCGACACCAAGGCGCACACGGTCTGGCGCCATGCCTTTGATGTGGCTGCGGGCAGGCTGGGCGATGCCCAGGAGTTCGCGCGCTTCACGCCGCGCGCCGCCGATCAACCCTTGTCGACCTACGGCGGCCGCCCCGATGGCGCGGCCGTGGACGAATCCGGCGCCTACTGGGTGGCCATGTTCGAAGGCAAGCGACTGCTGCGTTATGCGCCCAGCGGCGAATTGCTGGAAGGCATCGCGCTGCCGGTGCGCTGCCCCACGATGCCGGCCTTCGGCGGCGCCGACCGGCGCACGCTGTTCATCACGACGGCCAGCGACAAGCGCCCGGCCGATGAGCTGGCCCAGGAGCCGTGGGCTGGCGCCGTGCTGACGCTCAGAGTGGACGTGCCGGGCCTGCCCGCCAACCGCTGCCGGCTGTAAAGCTGTCGCGCTGCGACGCCCCCCGTGGACGCGGGTGGATGGCGTCGTCTGTGGGGTGTGTTTTGGGAACGTACGGGTTTCCACATATACTCCCGTGGTTTTGCCGGCCGGCATTTGGGTCGGCGCTCCAACGTCCCGTCAACGCCGACATGACTGCCACTACCAAGGTCCGTCCTGCCGATCCTCCTGTTGACAGCTGGGACGACGAAGCGCCCGACTCGGAGCCTGTGCCGCTCTGGACCGCCCAGCAGGTGCAAGCCTTGGTGGCGCGTGAAAAGCCCTTCTCGCTCTGGCGGGTGGTGGCCCTCCAGGCGGCGGTCGGTGGCTTGTTGGCGCTGGTGTGGTGGCTTTTCGGCTCCGCGCCCGCGCAGCAGGTGCGCTCCACGGTCTGGGGCGCGGCTGCGGTGGTGTTGCCCCATGCCGTCATGGCCTGGGGTCTGCGTCGCCCGGCTGTCCAGGCTCAGGCGGCGTTCCTGTCGTTCCTTGTGTGGGAACTGATCAAAGTAGGCCTCGCGGTCGTCATCCTGGTGGCGGCGGCGTGGCTGGTGCGGGATCTGAGCTGGCCGGCCTTGCTGGTGGCGCTGATCGCGTGCCTGAAGGTACATCTGGGGGCCTGGTGGTGGTTGAGCCGGGCCGTTCGAAGAACAAATTGAGTCACGAAGACGATGAGCAGCGAACAGCACGCGCCCAGCGCCGGTGAGTACATCACCCACCATCTGCAACATCTGCAGAAGAACTTCGCGTTCGAGAGCGTGAAGCAGAAGGACATCGTCGACTTCAGCCTCTACAACTTTGACTCGCTGGTCACGGCCACGCTGCTGGGCTTCCTGGGCGTGTTCCTGCTGTGGCTGGGCGTGCGCAAGGCCACCTCCGGCGTGCCGGGCCGCTTCCAGGCCGCCGTCGAGATCCTGTTTGAGATGGTCGACAACCAGGCCAAGAGCGTCATCGACAACCCCAAGAGCCGCGCCTTCGTCGGCCCGCTGGCCCTGACCGTGTTCGTCTGGATCTTCCTGATGAATTTCATGGACATGCTGCCGGTCGACTTCCTGCCGCAGATCTGGCACACCGCCGGTCCGGCCCTGGGCTTCAAGGACTATTTGCGCGTCGTGCCGACGGCCGACCTGTCCACCACGCTGGGCATGTCCACCTTCGTGCTGCTGATGTGCCTGTACTACAGCGTCAAGATCAAGGGGCTGGGCGGCTGGGGCCACGAGCTGATCGCCGCACCGTTCGGCGACCACTGGGCGCTGTGGCCGTTCAATTTCCTGATGCAGATGATCGAGTTCCTGGCCAAGACCGTGTCCCACGGCATGCGGCTATTCGGCAACATGTTTGCCGGCGAACTGGTCTTCATGCTGATCGCACTGATGGGTGGTGCGTTCGCGATGAGCGTCTCGGGCTGGAGCCTGGCCTTCGGCCACGTGGTTGCCGGCACGATCTGGACGCTGTTCCACATCTTGGTGATCGTGCTCCAAGCCTTCATCTTCATGATGCTGACGCTGATCTACATCGGTCAGGCGCACGACCACCACTGATCCCCGGTTTTTTCTTTTCCCTTTCCTTTTTCCCTCACTGTCTCTGGAGATTCAAATGAACGACATCCTCGGTCTGGTTGCACTGGCTTGCGGCATCATCGTGGGCCTCGGCGCCATCGGCGCTTCCATCGGCATCGCGCTGATGGGCGGCAAGTTCCTGGAGTCCTCGGCTCGTCAGCCCGAACTGATGAACCAACTGCAGACCAAGATGTTCATCCTGGCCGGCCTGATCGACGCGGCCTTCCTGATCGGCGTCGCTATCGCTCTGCTGTTCGCCTTCGCCAACCCGTTCGCCGCGACCCTGCTGGCCAACCTGCCGAAGTAATCACCGGCCCCTTTCAGGCTTGAAAGGAGATAAGCCGTGAACATCAACGCAACACTGTGGATCCAGTGGATCCCGTTTGCGATCCTGGCATGGGTGACGGCTCAGTTCATCTGGCCCGTCATCGCCAAGGCGCTGGACGAGCGTGCAGCAAAGATCGCCGACGGCCTGGCCGCCGCTGATCGTGCCAAGACCGAGCTGGCTTCTGCCAACAAGGCGGTCGAGGCCCAGCTGGCGCAGACGCGCACCGAATCGACCAAGCTGCTGGGCGACGCTGAGAAGCGCGCCGCGGCCATCGTCGAGGAGGCCAAGAAGCGCGCCGAGGACGAGGCAGCCAAGATCATTGCCCAGGCCAAGGCCGAAGCCGACCAGCAGGTCGTGCGTGCCCGCGAGGCCCTGCGCGAGCAGGTCGCCGTGCTGGCCGTGAAGGGCGCCGAGGCCATCCTGCACAAGGAAGTCAACGCCGGCGTCCACGCCGACCTGTTGGCGCGTCTGAAGCAGGAGCTCTGACCATGGCAGAACTCGCCACCATCGCCCGCCCCTACGCCGAGGCGCTGTTCCAGGTTGCCCGCAACGCCGATCTGACCGCCTGGCGCGCTCAGCTCGACGCCCTGGCCACCGTGGCGGGTGACGCCGCGCTGCGCCAGTTCGCCGAAGACCCCAAGGTCGCCCCCGACCAGGTCGTCGGCGTGGCTGCCGAGGTTGCCGAGAAGGAGCTGGGCCAGGCGCTGCTGCCCGGCGTGCGCAACTTCCTGCAGACGGTGGTCGAGAACCGCCGGCTCGAAGCCCTGCCGGCTGCGGTCGCGCAGTTCCACACGCTGGCTGCCGGCGCCCTGGGCGTCTCGGAAGCGCAGGTCGAGAGTGCTTATCCGCTCGACGCGGCTCAACTGGCCGAGCTGACCGAGGTGCTGCAAAAGCGCTTCGGCCGCAAGCTGACGTTGAGCGTGAGCGTCGACCCGGCGCTGATCGGCGGCGTGCGCGCCACCGTCGGCGACGAAGTGCTCGACACCTCCGTGCGCGCCCGCCTGGAGCGCATGAAGACCGCGCTGATTGCCTAAACATCCAACCCCCTGATGCCTTGGCGCCAGGGTGGGAGACCGACATGCAACTGAACCCTGCAGAAATTTCTGAATTGATCAAGAGCCGCATCGAGGGCCTGGCCCCGAGCGCGGACATCCGCAACCAGGGCACCGTCGTGTCGGTCTCGGACGGCATCGTCCGTGTCCACGGCCTGTCGGACGTGATGCAGGGCGAAATGCTCGAATTCGCGGCCGCCCCGGACGGCACCCAGACCTTCGGCCTCGCGCTGAACCTGGAGCGCGACTCTGTCGGCGCCGTGATTCTGGGCGCCTACGAGCACGTCTCGGAAGGCCAGACCGTCAAGTGCACGGGCCGCATCCTGGAAGTGCCGGTCGGCCCCGAGCTGATCGGCCGTGTCGTGAACGCGCTGGGCCAGCCCATCGACGGCAAGGGCCCGATCAACGCCAAGATGACCGACGTCATCGAGAAGGTCGCCCCGGGCGTGATCGCCCGCAAGTCGGTCGACCAGCCCGTGCAGACCGGCCTGAAGTCCATCGACTCCATGGTGCCCGTCGGCCGTGGCCAGCGCGAGCTGATCATTGGCGACCGCCAGACTGGTAAGACCGCCGTCGCCATCGACGCGATCATCAACCAGAAGGGTCAGAACATGACCTGCGTCTACGTCGCCATCGGCCAGAAGGCGTCGTCGATCAAGAACGTGGTGCGTGCCCTGGAGCAGGCTGGCGCGATGGAATACACCATCGTCGTAGCCGCTTCCGCCTCCGACTCCGCCGCCATGCAGTACGTGTCGGCCTACTCGGGCTGCACGATGGGCGAGTACTTCCGCGACCGCGGCCAAGACGCGCTGATCGTCTATGACGACCTGTCCAAGCAGGCCGTGGCCTACCGCCAGGTCTCGCTGCTGCTGCGCCGCCCGCCGGGCCGCGAAGCCTTCCCCGGCGACGTGTTCTATCTCCACAGCCGCCTGCTGGAGCGTGCCGCCCGCGTGAACGCCGACTACGTCGAAGCCTTCACCAAGGGTGAGGTCAAGGGCAAGACGGGTTCGCTGACGGCACTGCCCATCATCGAAACGCAAGCCGGTGACGTTTCCGCCTTCGTGCCGACCAACGTGATCTCGATCACCGACGGCCAGATCTTCCTGGAAACCAACCTGTTCAACGCCGGTATCCGCCCCGCCATCAACGCCGGTATCTCGGTGTCGCGCGTCGGTGGTGCCGCCCAGACCAAGCTGATCAAGTCGCTGTCCGGCGGTATCCGTACCGACCTGGCCCAGTACCGTGAGCTGGCCGCGTTCGCGCAGTTCGCTTCCGACCTGGACGAAGCCACCCGCAAGCAGCTGGACCGCGGTGCCCGCGTGACGGAACTGCTGAAGCAGGCCCAGTACTCGCCGCTGTCCATCTCGCTGATGGGCGCGTCGCTGTACGCCGCCAACAAGGGCTTCATGGACAGCATCGAAGTGAAGAAGGTCCTGGCCTTCGAACACGGTCTGCACCAGTTCCTGAAGACCAGCCACGCCGCGCTGCTCCAGACCCTGGAGACCAAGCAGGCGATGGACAAGGACGCGGAAGCCGAACTGAACGCCGCCATCACGGCCTTCAAGAAGTCGTTTGCTTGATCAGGCGGGCCAGGGCTTTGATCATCGCGACAAGCCCTGACCCCCACTGACTCTAAGGAGCATCAATGCCATCAAGCAAAGAAATCCGCGGCAAGATCAAGTCGGTCGAAAACACCAAGAAGATCACCAAGGCGATGGAAATGGTCGCCGCATCCAAGATGCGCAAGGCGCAGGAGCGGATGCGCGCGGCCAGGCCCTACGCCGAGAAGGTCGGCAACATCGCCGCCGCGCTGGCCGAGGCCAATCCGGAGTACCGTCATCCCTTCCTCGTCAAGAACGAGGGCGTGAAGACGGCCGGCATGGTCGTGGTCACGACGGACAAGGGCCTGTGCGGTGGTCTGAACACCAACCTGCTGCGCGCCGCCACCAACAAGCTCAAGGAGCTGGAAGGTGAGGGCCAGAAGGCCGAAGTCGTCGCCATCGGCGGCAAGGGCTTCGGCTTCATGAACCGCATCGGCGCCAAGGTCGTGGCTCATGCCACGCAGCTGGGCGATGCGCCGCGCATCGAGTCGCTGATCGGCCCCGTCAAGGTGCTGCTGGACGCGTACGCCGAAGGCAAGCTGTCGGCCGTCTACCTGGCCTACACGAAGTTCATCAACACGATGAAGCAGGAAGTGGTCATCCACCAACTGCTGCCGCTGAAGGCCGAGGCGCTGGCGACCGACAAGGCAAGCCACTCGTGGGACTACATCTACGAGCCGGACGCCGCCACCGTCATCGACGAGCTGCTGGTGCGCTACACCGAGGCCCAGGTCTACCAGGCCGTCGCCGAGAACATGGCCAGCGAGCAGTCCGCCCGCATGGTGGCCATGAAGTCCGCGACCGACAACGCCGGCAACCTGATCAAGGAACTCAAGCTGGTCTACAACAAGTCCCGCCAGGCCGCGATCACGAAGGAACTCTCCGAGATCGTCAGCGGCGCGGCCGCTGTGGGTTGATCGAGTTCGGCACGCACAAGATTTGAATTGAAGGAACTACCAAATGGCTAACACCCAAGAGAACGGTAAGAGTCTGGGCAAGATCGTTCAGTGCATCGGCGCCGTCGTGGACGTGGAATTCCCGCGCGACCAGATGCCCAAGGTGTACGACGCCCTGAAGATGGAAGGCTCGGCGCTGACGCTGGAAGTCCAGCAGCAGCTGGGCGACGGCGTGGTCCGCACCATTGCGCTGGGTTCGTCCGACGGCCTGCGCCGCGGCACCGAGGTCTACAACACCGGTGCCACCATCCAGGTGCCGGTCGGCAAGGCCACCCTCGGCCGCATCATGGACGTGCTGGGCAATCCCATCGACGAGCGCGGCCCGGTGTCCTCCGAGCTGACCGCTTCCATCCACCGCACGGCCCCGGCCTACGACGAGCTGAGCCCGTCGCAGGACCTGCTGGAAACCGGCATCAAGGTGATCGACCTGATCTGCCCGTTCGCCAAGGGCGGCAAGGTGGGTCTGTTCGGTGGCGCCGGCGTCGGCAAGACCGTGAACATGATGGAGCTCATCAACAACATCGCCAAGGCGCACAGCGGTCTGTCCGTGTTCGCCGGCGTGGGTGAGCGCACCCGTGAGGGCAACGACTTCTATCACGAGATGTCGGACTCCGGCGTCGTCGTGCAAGAGAAGCTCGAAGACTCCAAGGTCGCCATGGTCTACGGCCAGATGAACGAGCCCCCGGGCAACCGTCTGCGCGTGGCCCTGACCGGCCTGACCATCGCCGAGTCGTTCCGCGACGAAGGCCGTGACGTGCTGTTCTTCGTGGACAACATCTACCGCTACACGCTGGCCGGTACCGAAGTGTCCGCACTGCTGGGCCGCATGCCCTCCGCCGTGGGCTACCAGCCGACGCTGGCCGAAGAAATGGGCCGCCTGCAAGAGCGCATCACGTCGACCAAGGTCGGCTCGATCACGTCCATCCAGGCCGTCTACGTCCCTGCGGACGACCTGACTGACCCGTCGCCTGCCACGACCTTCGCCCACTTGGACGCCACGGTCGTGCTGTCGCGTGACATCGCCGCGCTGGGTATCTACCCCGCCGTCGACCCGCTGGACTCCACCAGCCGCCAGATCGACCCCAACGTCGTCGGCGAAGAGCACTACGGCACCACCCGCGCCGTCCAGGCCGTGCTGCAGCGCTACAAGGAACTGCGCGACATCATCGCGATTCTGGGCATGGACGAACTGTCGCCGGAAGACAAGCTGGCCGTGGCTCGCGCCCGCAAGATCCAGCGCTTCCTGTCGCAGCCCTTCCACGTCGCCGAAGTGTTCACGGGCACGCCGGGCAAGTACGTGCCGCTGAAGGAAACCATCCGCGGCTTCAAGATGATCGTCAACGGCGAGTGCGACCACCTGCCGGAGCAGGCCTTCTACATGGTCGGCACCATCGACGAAGCTTTCGAGAAAGCCAAGAAGATCCAGTGAGCTTGATGGGGCGGCTTGCTCGCCCCTTCTCTCGCAAGACCTTCTCAATGGTTATCTAAGGAAGAACGAACATGGCAACCCTCCACGTCGACGTGGTCTCCGCCGAAGAACAGATCTTCTCCGGCGAGGCCAAGTTCGTCGCCCTGCCGGGCGAGTCCGGCGAGCTCGGCATCCTGCCGCAGCACACGCCGCTGATCACGCGCATCAAGCCGGGCGCCGTGCGCATCGAGCGCGCCGATGGCGGCGAAGAATTCGTCTTCGTGGCCGGCGGCATCCTCGAGGTGCAGCCCAATCGCGTGACCGTGCTGGCCGACACCGCCATCCGCGGCAAGGACCTCGACGAGGCCAAGGCCCTGGAAGCGAAGAAGCAGGCCGAAGAGGCGCTGCGCAACGCCAAGGACAAGCTCGACCAGGCTGCGATCCAGAACGAACTGATGGGCCTCGCTGCTCAGATTGCTGCGCTGCGCAAGTTCAACAGCAAGAAGTAAGCGGCGCGGTACTGACGCCTTCATCGAGCGCGGCCTTCGGGCCGCGCTCTGCATTTGTGCGGTGCTTTTTCACATTCACGGCGACGTTGCTTTCGGGCTTGCTCTCTATATGCCAAGCAGCCCGGCTGCCGATAATTCCGCCATCCCTAGAACGTACGGCGCCACCTGATCCATGACCGACTTCCGAGTTCGCCGCTGGGCCGCCTGGGCGCCTGGTCTGCAGACCCAGGAAGCCTGGGCGGGCTGGCTGCAGGCACCCGTCTGGCCCTTGCCTGCCGCGGACGCGACGGCGCCGCTGGTTGAGGTGCCGGCGATGACGCGGCGGCGCATTGACCCGCTGGGCCGCGCCGCGCTGCAGGTGGCGTGGTGGGCGCAGGGCGCCGAGCCGACCGGGCCGGTGGTGTTCGCGTCGCGCTGGGGTGAGGTCGCCCGCTCGGTTGCGTTGCTGCGCCAACTCAGCCAGGGCGAGCCCCTGTCACCGACGTCATTCAGCCTGTCCGTGCATAACGCCAGCAGCGCCCTGTACTCCATCGCGAGAGACGACACGGCCAACTACGCGGCCGTGTCGGCGGGCGGTGCCAGTGCGGCAGCCGGCATCTGTGAAGCCATCGGTCTGCTGGCCGATGGGGCGTCGCAGGTGTTGGTGGTGTCCGTGGAGTCTGCGTTGCCCGAACCCTACGAGGCCTTCGAGTCGCGCCCCGGCTCGCTGCGCGCCTGGGCCGCCCTGCTGGAGCCTGCCGATTGCGGATTGCGGTTGCAGGCCTCCATGCCGTCCGGTGATCCGCAAGACGAGCATCTGCCCGCCGATCTGGCCACGCTGCGCTTCCTGGCTGGATCGTCTGCGCAATGGCGCCAGTCCAGCCCGCAGGGCGACTGGCTGTGGAGCCGCCATGGCTGATTGGCTTGCGTGGCCCGGCCGCGTGTGGCGCATCGTGGCCACCGCGATCGCGTTTGTGTCGTTCGGCGTTGGCGGCGTGTTGCTGTGGCTAGTGGTGTTCCCGCTGCAAGCGCTGCTGCTGCCCGATCCGGCGCGCCGCCAGTGGGCTGCACGCACGGTCGTGCAGGCAGTGTTCCGCCTGTTCGTTGGCTGGATGCGTCTGCTGGGGCTGATCGACTACGAAGTCCGTGGCGTCGAGAAATTGCAGCGTCGCGGCCTGCTGATCCTGGCCAACCATCCGACGCTGATCGACGTGGCCTTCCTGATCGGGCTGGTGCCCAACGCCAGTTGCGTGGTCAAGTCGACGCTCGCCGATCACCCGTGTACGCGAGGTCCTGTGCGTGCAACTGGCTACATCTGCAACAATCCCGACACCGATCTGCTGCGCGGCTGCATTGATGCGTTGGCGGCGGGCAGCAACCTGATCATCTTTCCCGAGGGCACGCGGTCGCGGCCCGGGCAGGCTCTGAAGATCCAGCGCGGTGCGGCGCAGATTGCGCTGCGCGGTGGCCTCGACATCACGCCGGTGCGTATCCATTGCGAGCCGCTCGGTCTGTACAAAGGGCAGCCGTGGTGGGCCGTCGCCAAGCGCAAGCTGTGCTTCACCATTGAGGTCGGCGACGACCTACCCTCCGCGCCCGTGCTGGTCGCGGCCGGTGGTGAACATGGCCGCGCGGCCCGGCGGCTGACGGAGAGTCTGAGCCAGTTTTTTTCACAGCCCATGCGGGCGTCGACCGAGAAGTTGAAGGGGAGCCATGCAAGCGCTGGAACGAGAAATCAAGGAACTGCTGATCTCGGCACTCCAACTTGAAGACATCAAGCCCGAAGACATTGATGCAGAGCAGGCCCTGTTCGTCGAGGGACTGGGGCTGGACTCCATCGACGCGCTGGAGTTGGGGCTGGCGCTGCAGAAGCGCTACGGCCTGAGCATGGCCGCCGACTCGGCCGAGACGCGCCGCCACTTCGCCAGCATCCGAGCGCTGGCGCAATTCGTTGCCAGCCATCGCAAGATCGCTGCGTGAGGTGCCGCCATGACCGACCAAGAAATCTTTGATCGCCTCAGCAGCATCCTCGTCGAGACCTTCGACATCGAGGCCGAGCGCATCTCGCTACAGGCCAAGCTCTATGACGACCTCGATATCGACAGCATCGATGCCGTCGATCTCATCGTGAAGCTGAAGCCATTGGTGGGCAAGCGCCTTCAGCCCGAAGCCTTCAAGGCCGTTCGCACCGTGCAGGACGTCATTGACGCGCTGCAGGGGCTGCTGAAGGCCGATGCCGAAGTCGGCGACCAGCCGGCGGCGACCGCCGCCTGACACGAGGCCTGCTATGCGCTGGGCCTTGGTGCTGGCCCTGACGGCCGCGTATCCGCTGATCGTCTACTTCAGCCTGGGGCATGTCGAGCCCCGTTACCTCGCACTGCTGTTGCTGGTGCTGGGTGGTCTGCGCTGGCTGGCGGGCGGTGCGCAGGTCGTACAGGCGCGCTGGGTGGCACTGGCCGCCCTGGCGCTCGCCGCCAGCACGGCGCTGCTGAACGCCAGCCTGCCGCTCAAGCTCTACCCGGCTCTCGTGAACGCCGTGCTGCTGGTGGTGTTCGGCCTCAGCCTGGTGCGCGGACCCAACATCGCCGAGCGCCTGGCGCGCCTTCAGGACCCCGTGCTGGACGACCGCGCGCTGGCCTACACCCGCAGCGTCACACAGGTGTGGTGCGGCTTTTTCGTGCTGAACGGCAGCTTGGCGTTGGCCACGGCGCTGTGGGCCACCGAAGAAGTCTGGGCGCTCTACAACGGACTCATCGCCTACGTGCTGATCGGCCTGCTGATGGGCGGCGAATGGCTGCTGCGCCGCGCGCTGCGCGCCAAGTACGCGCGCGAGGCCGCGGCATGACGCCGGCTCAGCGCCTGGCCGCGCTGCTGACGTTGCCTCCGCCCGCCGTCATCGGCTGGCGGCGCGACGTGCCGGTGTCGGGCGCCGAGTTCATCGAAGCCGCGGGCCGCTGGCAGGCCGCTTTTGCCGCGCACGGCGGCCAACGCTTCGCGCTGTACTTCCAGGACAGCCTGCACTTCGCCGCCGCGCTGTTCGGCCTGTGGCAGTCGGGCAAGCAGGCCTGGTTGCCGGGGGATCTGACGCCGGCCAGCCGGCAGGCGCTGCGCTCGCGTGTTGACGGTTTTGCGGGCGATGTGCCGCCCCCTGCGGAGCTGCCGGCCGTCGAGGCCGCGGCGCTGCCTGCAGCGGCCGGCCAGCCGCTGGATGCCAGCGCGCCGCAGCTGGTCGTCTTCACGTCCGGCTCGACGGGCCAACCGCAGACCTGCCCCAAGCGGCTGGGCCAGCTCTTCGACGAGATCACTGCGCTGGAACAGGCCTTCGGTGCCGCCAGCGCAGGTGCGGCCGTGCTGGGCAGCGTGTCGCACCAGCATGTCTACGGCCTGCTGTTCCGCGTGCTGTGGCCGCTGGCCACGGGCCGTGCGCTGCAGGCACAATGCCTGGTCGTGCTGGAAGACCTGGCCGGTCTGACACCGCCGGGCGCGCGCGCCGTGCTGATCGCCAGCCCTGCGCACCTGAGTCGCCTGCCGCTGCTGGCGCACGCCAACGTGGACCAGGTCTTCAGCTCCGGCGCGCCACTGCCCGACGCCGCCGTTCCCGATTGCCTGCGCGTGTTCGGTCAGGCGCCCATCGAGGTGTACGGCAGCAGCGAGACCGGCGGCGTGGCCTGGCGCCAGCGCAACCCCCGCGCGGCCCTGCACTGGCAGGCCTTGCCGGATGTCGAATGGCGCATTGAGGACGACACGCTGTGGCTGCGCTCGCCGCATCTGATGGATGCCGGCTGGCAGCCCAGCGCGGATCGCGCAGCGGCGGTCGAGGGCGGCTTTGAACTGCGCGGCCGGGCGGACCGCATCGTCAAGATCGCCGAGAAGCGCGTGTCGCTGACCGCCGTGGAGGCCGCGCTGCGCGCGTCGCCACTGATCGCTGATGTGCGTCTGCTGACGATGACCGAGCCGCGCGAGCAACTGGGCGTCGTTGCCGTGCCCAGTGCCGCCGGGTGGGCTTTGCACGATGAGCAAGGCAAGCGTGCGCTGGCCGAAGCGCTGCGAGCCGGCTTGGCCGACGTGCTGGAACGCGTCGCGCTGCCACGGCGTTTCCGCTTCCTGCCCGGGCTGCCCGTCAACGCCCAGGGCAAGGCCACGCAGGCGCGCCTGGCGGCCGAATTCGACCCACGCCGACCGCCGCTGCGCGCCGTGGACGCCACGGATGCGGGGCACGACCTGACGCTGCTCATCGACCCCGCGCTGCCGCAGTTTGCCGGCCACTTCCCCGGCCATCCCATCCTGGCCGGCGTCGTGCAGCTGGAATGGGCCGAGCTGTTCGGCCGCGAGCGCTTCGGCATCACCGGCGAGTTCGCTGGCATGGAGGCGCTGAAGTTCCAGCGTGTCATCACGCCGCATCAGCGGGTCACGCTGAGCCTCAGCTGGGCGGCGGGCAAGCTGGCTTTTCGCTACCACTCCGAGCAGGGCCAGCACGCCAGCGGCAAGCTGCTGTTCACTACCGCATGAAGCTAGGCGCCGTCATCCCGGTCTACAACCACGGCGGTCCCGTCGTGGGCGTCGTTGCCGCGCTGCGCGCGCACGGCCTGCCGGTGCTGCTGGTGGACGACGCCAGCGAGCCTGGCTGCGCGGCCGTGCTGGACACGCTGGCGCAGCAACCCGGTGTCACGCTGGAGCGCTTGACCGTCAACCAGGGCAAAGGCGGCGCCGTGATAGCCGGCCTGCGCCGCGCGGCGCAACTGGGCTGGACGCACACGCTGCAGATCGACGCCGACGGCCAGCACGACACGCGTGACGTGCCGGCCTTCGTCGCTGCCGCTACAGCCGCGCCCGAACACTTCATCTGCGGCTGCCCGATCTACGACGCCAGCGTGCCCAAGGCGCGGCTGTACGGCCGCTATGCCACGCATATCTGGGTGTGGATCAACACACTGTCGTTCACCGTGCGTGACTCGATGTGCGGCTTCCGCATCTACCCGCTGCTCGCCGTGCTGCGCGTGCTGGACGGCACGTCCATCGGCCGCCGCATGGACTTCGACATCGAGATTGCCGTGCGGCTGGTGTGGGCCGGCGTGAAGGTCGTCAACCTGCCCACGCGCGTGCGCTACCCAGAAGACGGCGTGTCGCACTTCCGCGCGCTGCGCGACAACGTGCTGATCTCGGCGATGCATACGCGGCTGTTTTTCGGCATGCTGTGGCGCTCGCCCCTGCTGCTGTGGCGCAAGGTGTTGGCATGAAGCGCGAGCGTCACTGGGCCGCGATGGGCGAGGACACCTTCGTCGCCGGCATCTGGTTGCTGTTCTTCGTGCATCGTCTGCTGGGGCGTGCCGTGTTCCGCGCGCTGCTGTGGCCCATCGTGTGGTTCTACTGGCTGGCGCGGCCCACGCTGCGTGCGCACAGCCTGGGCTATCTGCGCCGCATCCAGCCCACGGCCGGCTGGCGCGAGGGCCTGATGCATGTGCGGCTGTTCGCCGAGACCATGCTGGACAAGCTGTTGGCCATCGCCGGCCGCTACCCGTTGGCGCAGGTGCAGGCGCGCGGCACCGAGGCCGTGCATGCGCAGGCCCGCCGCGGACAGGGCGCCGTGCTCGTCACCGCGCACGTGGGCTGCCTGGAGCTGTGCCAGGCGTTGGCCGAGACCTACCCGGAGCTGAAGGTCAACGTGCTGGTGCACACGCGGCATGCCGAGAGCTTCAACCGCATCCTGGCGCGGTTGAAGCCGCAGCGCGGCGTGGAGCTGATCGAGGTCACCGAGCTGGACATGGGCCTGACGCTGAAGCTCGCCGAGCGCGTGGCCGCCGGCGAGTTCATCGCGATCGCGGGCGACCGCGTGCCGGTGCGTGGCAGCAAGACGGTGCGCATCCCCTTCCTCGGCAGCGACGCGGACTTTCCTGTCGGCCCCTACCTGATCGCAGGCCTGCTGGGCTGCCCGCTGTACCTGATGCTCAGCCTGCACGAAGGCCGCGGCTACGCGCTGGAGTTCGAGTTGCTGGCCGAGCGCGTACTGCTGCCGCGCCGTGCGCGCGAGGCCGCGCTCACCGAGCATGCGCGCCGCTTTGCCGACGCGCTGGCCGCGCGACTGCAGCGCTCGCCGTATGACTGGTTCAACTTCTATGCCTTCTGGGACCGCCCCGATGTCTCTCATCACGTTTGACGGCCAGCGCCTAGCGCTCGAAGACATCGTCGCGCTGGCGCGCCGCCAGGCCACGGCGCAACTGGGCCGCGCGCCCGAGTTCCAGCAGCGCATCCAGGCCGGCGCCGATTTCGTCGCGCGGCTGCTGGCCGAGGATGGCGTCGTCTACGGCGTCACCACCGGCTACGGCGATTCCTGCACCGTGGCCGTGCCGCCGGCGCTGGTGCCGGAGTTGCCGCACCACCTCTATACCTATCACGGCATCGGTGCCGGCGCGCTGCTGACCCCGGAGCAGACCCGCGCCGTGCTGGGCGTGCGGTTGGCGTCGCTGTCCCAGGGTCTGTCGGGTGTCAGCCTGGACCTGCTGCGCCAGATCGAGACGCTGCTGGCCCACGACATCCTGCCGTTGATCCCCAGCGAAGGCTCGGTCGGTGCCAGCGGCGACCTGACGCCGTTGTCCTATCTCGCCGCCGTGTTGTGCGGCGAGCGCGAGGTCAGCGTCAACGGCGAGACGATGCCCGCGGCAGAAGCCTTGCGCGCAGCAGACGCCGCGCCGCTGCGCCTGCGGCCCAAGGAAGGCCTGGCCATCATGAACGGTACGGCCGTGATGACCGGCCTGGCCTGCCTGGCGTTCGCGCGTGCCGACTATCTGGCCCAGCTCGCCACGCGCATCACCGCGATGAACGTCGTCGCCAGCGCCGGCAACGCCCATCACTTCGATGCGACGCTGTTCGCGGCCAAGCCGCATGCCGGCCAGCAGCGCGTGGCCGAGCGTCTGCGTGCCGACCTGACCAGCGAAGTCCCGTCGCGCAACGATCACCGCCTGCAGGACCGCTACTCGCTGCGCTGCGCGCCCCACGTCATCGGCGTGCTGGAAGACGCGCTGCCTTGGTTGCGCCAGCTCATCGAGAACGAGCTGAACAGCGCCAACGACAACCCGCTGATCGACCCCGTCGAGGAGCGCGTGCTGCACGGCGGCCATTTCTACGGCGGCCACATCGCGATGGCGATGGACACGCTGAAGACGGCGGTGGCCAACATTGCCGACCTGCTGGACCGCCAGCTGGCGCTGCTGGTGGACGCCCGCTACAACCATGGCCTGCCGGCCAACCTCAGTGGTGCCAGCGGCGAGCGCGCGCCCATCAACCATGGCTTGAAGGCGCTGCAGATCAGCGTGTCCGCGTGGACGGCCGAGGCCTTGAAGCAGACGATGCCGGCCTCGGTGTTTAGCCGCAGCACCGAGTGCCACAACCAGGACAAGGTCAGCATGGGCACCATCGCCGCGCGCGATTGCCTGCGCGTGCTGGACCTCACCGAGCAGGTCGCCGCCGCAATGCTGATCGCCGCGCGCCAGGGCTTGGCCCTGCGTGAGCGCCTTGCGCCGCTGGCCCTCACGCCCGCGCTGGCGGTGATGCAGGGCGACCTGGCCGGGCGCCTGCCGCTGATCGTCGAGGACCGCGCGCTGGACAAGGAGCTGCGCGGCCTGATCGACGGCATCCGCGCACAGGCCTGGAGCCTGTATGCCTGAGCTCTGGCACGAGATCGAGATCAGCCCGGCCTTCCATGACCTGGACCCGATGGACATCGTCTGGCACGGACACTACGTCAAATACCTGGAGCTGGCCCGCAATGCGCTGATGGCGCGTTTCGACTACGACTACCCGCAGATGCGCGAGTCGGGCTACGCCTGGCCCATCGTGGACATGCGGCTTAAGTATGTGGACATGCTGCCCTATGGCCGCCGCGTCATCGTGCGTGCCGAGATCGTCGAGTGGGAGAACCGCATCAAGGTCGAGTACGTCATTCGCGACGCGGTGACGGCCAAGGTCATCCACAAGGCCCACACCATCCAGGTCGCGCTGAACATCGCGACGCGCGAGATGGAGTACGTCTGCCCGTCGGTGCTGTGGCAAAAGCTCGGCGTGAGCTCCGCATGAAGCGCCGCGCCCTGCTGCTGGGCTTGTTGCCGTTGCCGGCACTGGCACAGCCCGACCTCGCCCAGGCCGTGCGCGAGCGCCTGCAGCGGCCCGAGTGGCTGCGCGGCGACTTCACGCAAACGAAGAAGGTGCCGGGCTTTGCCAAGCCGCTGGTGTCCACCGGCAACTTCGTCGCCGCGCGCGGCCGTGGCGTGCTGTGGCGCACGGTGAAGCCGTTCGCCAGCGAGCTGCGACTGACGCAAAACGAGATTCGCGCGACGCAGGGCGGCCAGACCGCAATGCGGCTGGACGCCGCGCGCGAACCCGCCGTGCGCGTCATCAACACGCTGATGTTCTCGCTGCTGAACGGTGACGTCAGCAGCCTGGCCGACCTGTTCGAGCTGAGCGGCGGCACCAAGCGCGCCACCTGGCAGCTGGCCCTGGTGCCCAAGCCCGGCGCGCTGCAGCAGGTGCTCAGGCGCGTGGAGCTGGAGGGCGACGGCTTCGTGCGCCGCATCCAGCTGTTCGAGGCGAATGGCGATGAGAGCGTCATCCAGCTCGCCAACCCGCGCACGGATGTGCCGGAGCCGGGCCTGTTCCAATGAATCTTGAGCTAGTCACTCGGCGCCTTGCGGGCCTGTGGCTCGTGGTCGTGCTCGCCTGCCTGGCGCACAACGCCTGGTACTGGGGCGTGCACAAGGGTGCGCCCGTCACCGACATGCTGGCCATGCTGCCGCGCGACGAACAGCGTCCGATGGCGGCGCAGGCCACACAGGCGCTGGCCGACGCCGGCGCGCGCCGCATCACCGTGCTCATCGGCGGTGGCGAGGCAGTGCAGGCGCAGCGTGCAGCAGATGCCTTTCTGCAGGCGCTGGGTGACGTGCCGGCGAGGCATCGGGTCGATGCGTCCGACCAGCAGGCCTGGCTGCAGCTCTTTGCGCCGGTACGCGCCGGCCTGCTGACGCCGCAGGCGCGCGAGCGGCTGGCCAACGCGTCAACCGACGAACTGGCCGATCAGGCGCTCGCCGCGCTGTACCAGCCCGTTGGCGGCCCGCGCGTGGGCGCCTGGGCCGACGACCTGCTGAACCTTTTCAGCCAGTGGCTGGCCGAGCGCGGCCAGAGCAGCCGTGTGCGTGTGCAGGACGGTCGGCTGATGCTGGCCGACCCCGCCACGCCCGATCATCACTACGCGTTGGTGCTGATCGAGCTGCCGGGCTCGGGCTTCGAGGTCGGCGCGCAGCAGGCGCTGCAGCCGCGTCTGGAGGCCGCCGTGCAGGCGGCGCGAGGGCAGGGCGCCAAGGTCATCCGTGCCGGTGTGCCGCTGTTCGCTGCGGTGGCGGCCGAGCAGGCGCAGCGCGAGATCCACACCATAGGCGCCGGCTCGCTGGTGGGCATCGTCGCGTTGACGTTGCTGGCCTTCCGCTCGTTGCGCCCGCGCCTGTTGGTGGCGTTGTCGATGGCCGTGGGGCTGCTGGTCGCCACGTCGGTGAGCCTGCTGGTATTCGGCGAGCTGCATCTCGTGACGCTGGTGTTTGGCGCCAGCCTGCTGGGCGTGGCCGAGAACTACGGCAGCAACTACTTCAGCGCGCGGCAGGGGCTTGCGGCCCATGAGCGCTGGACGATGCTGACGCGCCAGATCCCCGTCGTCACGCTGGCCATGGCGACGACGGTGATCGGCTATGCGTTGCTGGCGCTGCCGCCGTTCCCGGGGCTGCGGCAGATTGCGGTGTTCTCGGCCGTCGGGCTGGTGGCGGCCTTCGTCACGGTGCTGTGGTGGTTCCCGCTGCTGGACGGCAACGGCCGCATGGCGCCCACGCGCTTCGCCGACTGGCTGGGCTCGCGCCGCGCGCTGTGGCCCAGCTTGAGAGGCCGCGGCATGGCGGTGCTGTTCGTGGCGTCGGCGCTGCTGATCGCGGCCGGCGCCAGCCGCCTGCGTGTGGACGACGACATCCGCCAGCTGCAGTCCGCGCCCGCCTCGCTGATCGCCGAGCAGCGTGAGTTCGCGCGGCTGATGCAGGCGCCGGGCTTGGCGCAGTTCTTCGTCGTGCAGGGGCGTGACGAGCAGGAGCTGCTGCAGCGCGAAGAGACGCTGACGGCGCAACTGCGCGGCATGCGGCTGGGCGTGCAGGCCGTCAGCGACTGGCTGCCGTCTTTGCAACGCCAGCACGCCGATGCGGCGCTGGTGTCGCTTCGTGCCGTTGAACTGCGCCCGGTGCTCGCCGAGCGGCTGGGGCAGCCCGTCGCGGCAGCCGCCGCAAGCGCTGCCGAACTCGCGCCGGCCGACTGGCTGGCCAGCCCCGCCAGTGAGCCCGTGCGTGCGCAGTGGCTGGGCCGGCTGGGCGATGGCGTGGCCAGCGTCGTGCTGCTGCGCGGCGCCGAGTCGGCCGACACGCGCGCCGCGCTGGCCGCGCTTAATCTTGCTGGCGTCACCTGGGTCGACAAGGTCGGTGAGGTCAGCGGCCTGCTGGGGCGCTACCGGCAGCTGATGTCGGGCGTGCTGGTGTTGGGCTTCGCCATCACCTGGGCCGCGCTGGCCTGGCGCTTCGGCCTCGCCTCATGGCGGGCACTGGCGCCCACCGCGCTGGCCTGCGCACTGACCGTGGCGCTGCTGGCCCTGGCGGGCCAGACGCTGCAGCTCTTCCACATCCTGCCGCTGCTCATCCTGCTGGGCCTGGGCGTGGACTACGGCATCTTTTTGCTCGAACAACCGGGCCGGCACGAGATCCGGCCCTTCCTGTCGGTGACGCTGGCCGCGGCATCGACCTTGCTCTCCTTCGGCCTGCTGGCGCTGTCCGGCACGCCGGCCCTGCAGGCCTTTGGCCTGACCCTGCTCATCGGCGTGTTCCTCGCCTGGTTGCTCACCCCACTCTTCCTGCCACCCCATGCTTGAGACCAAACGTTTCTCCCCCCCCAAGCAGCGCGCTTTCGACGCCCGCTTCGAGGCCCAGAAGATCGCGTTCGGCCCGGTGGTCTTCCACTGCGTGCGCTATGCGTGGAAGCGCGGCATGTTGCAGGCGCTGGGCGAGGCCGGCGAGCGTGGCGTCACGCTGGACGAACTGGAGGCGAGCGGTCGCTGGAGCCGCTATGCGCTGAAACTGGTACTGGAGTCCTGTCTGTCGGCGGGTGTCGTGCTCATCGAGGGCGGCCGCTGGCAGCTCGACAAGACCGGCTTCTGCCTGATCTCCGACGACATCACGCGCGTCAATTACGACTTCATCCACGACGTCTGCTACCGGGGCTTGTTCGAGCTGGAGCGCTCGCTCGACGCCGGCAAGCCCCTGGGCCTAATGCACCTGGGCGACTGGTCCAGCATCTACCCCGCGCTGGCCGACCTGCCAGAGCCCGCCAAGTCGAGCTGGTTCGCGTTCGACCACCACTACTCGGACACCTCGTTCCCCGACATCCTGCCCGACGTGTTCGCCACCGCGCCGCGCCGGTTGATGGACATCGGCGCCAACACCGGCAAGTTCAGTGTCGCCGCGCTGGGCTACGACGCGCGCGTGGAGCTGCACCTAGTGGATCTCCCGCAGCAACTGGCCGTGGCCGACGCCAACCTCGCGTCCCAGAGCCTGCGCGGGCGCGCACAGTTGCATCCTCGCAACCTGCTGGACGCCGCCACGACGCTGCCCGGCGGCATGGACATGGTGTGGATGAGCCAGTTCCTCAGCTGCTTCGGCGAGGCTGAAATCGCCCGCATCTTCCAGCGCGTGGCTGACTGCCTGGCCGACAACGGTCAGGTGCTGGTGATGGACACCTTCTGGGACCGCCAGCGCTACGACATCGCGGCCTATTGCCTCATCAACACATCGCCCTACTTCACTGCGATGGCCAGCGGCAACAGCAAGGTCTACGAGAGCGCCGACTACGTCCGCCTGGCCGAAGCCGCCGGCCTGCGGCTGCTGACCGCGCGCGACGGCATCGGCTATTGCCACAGCCTGCTGAGGTTTGCACGCGCATGAAACGTCGCTTGCTGCTGAGCGCCGCGCTGCTGGGCGGGTGCGCCAGTGCGCCGCCCAAGGCCAGCGGCCTGCCGCAGCTGCGCCTGCCTCCCGCCGCGCTGGGCGAGGCGCGCTGGGCGCTGAGCCAGCGCCTGTCCGTCACACGACTGGACCGGCCCGATGCGGCGCCGCAAAGCGTCGAGGTGCAGCTGCAACTGGATTCGAAGGAGCTGCTGCTGGCTGGCTTTGCCTACGGCCAGCGCGTGCTGCTGATGCGCTGGGACGGCGCGGCGTTGCAGGTGCAGCGTCACCCCATGCTGCCCCCCGAGGTGGACACCGACCGCATGCTGCGTGACCTGTGCCTGAACTTCTGGCCTCTTGAGGCCGTGCGTGCCGCCTTGCCGGAAGGTTGGGCCTGGGTGCAGACCGCCGCCGGGCAGGAGCTGCGACAAGACGGGCAAGCCCGGCTGACGCTGCTGCGCCCGAGCGCCAGCATCGTGGAGATCGTCAACATGGCGGAGGGCTACCGCTTGGTCATCGAGTCGCAACCGCAGGAGGGTGCATGAGGCTGTACCTGCAGGCCCCCGGCGTCATCTGCGCTGCTGGTGCCGGCCTGGCCGCGCTGCGTGACGCGGTGTTTGCCAGCGAGCCGGGTGGCGTGGCTTTGAATGGCGCGGTCTGGCCGGAGCATCAGCTGCACTTGGGTGCCGTGCACGCGCCGCTGCCGCCGGTCGAGCACCTGCCACTGCCACAGCGCAGCCGCAACAACGCGCTGCTGCTGGCCGCGCTGGAGCAGATCCGCGATCAGGTGGACAGCGCAATAGCCCACTATGGCGCGGACCGCATCAGCGTCGTGCTCGGCACCAGCACCTCCGGCATCGGCGAGAGCGAAACGGCGCTCGCCGCACTGGACCGCGACGGCCAACTGCCGTCGGGCTTCCATGTCGAGCAACAGGAGCTGGGATCGCCCGCGCTGATGCTCGCGCAACTGCTGGGGTTGGGTGGGCCGCGCTATGTGGTGTCCACCGCCTGCTCGTCCGGCGCCAAGGCGCTGGCCAGCGGTGCGCGGCTGCTGAAGGCCGGTTTGTGCGACGCGGTGCTGGTAGGCGGCGTGGACGCGCTGTGCGGTATGACGGTGGCGGGATTCACGGCGCTGGAGTCGGTGGACGCCGCGCGCTGCCGACCGATGAGCGCGACACGCAGCGGCATCAACATCGGCGAGGGTGCGGCGCTGTTCGTGCTGAGCCGTGAGCCGTCTGCCGTGCGGTTGTCGGGCTATGGCGAAAGCTCGGACGCCCACCACATCTCCGCGCCCGAGCCCACGGGTCGCGGCGCGCTGGCGGCCATGCGCGAGGCCTTGCAGCGTGCCGGCCTGGCGCCGGCCGACATCGGCTACCTGAACCTGCATGGCACGGCCACGCCTCAGAACGACGCGATGGAGAGCCGCGCGGTGGCCGAACTGTTCGGGCTCGCGCTGCCGTGCTCTTCCACCAAACCGCTGACCGGCCATGCGCTGGGCGCGGCCGGCGCCATCGAGGCCGCCATCGCCTGGCTGACCGTGTCCGGCGACGGTCGCCTGCCCGTGCATCACTTCGACGGCCAGCGCGATGCCGAACTGCCCGCCATCGCGCTCGTCATGCCCGGCCAGCGGCTGCCCACCGCTCCGCGCCATGTGATGAGCAATTCTTTTGCCTTCGGCGGCAACAACGCGTCACTGGTGCTCAGTCATGACTGACAGGTTTCCGCCCATCACCGAGCTGGTGCCGCACGCCGGCCCCATGTGTCTGCTCGACCGCGTCATCACCGCCGAGGGCGAGCGGCTGAGCGCCGAGGTGGTGGTGCCGGCTGACGGCATGTTCAGCCAGGACGGCGGTGTGGGCGCGTGGGTCGGTATCGAGTACATGGCCCAGGCCGTCGCCGCCTGGGCGGGATGGCAGGGCCGTCAGGCCGGCGAAGCGCCGCGCATCGGCCTGCTGCTGGGCACGCGTCGCTACCGCTGCAGCGTGCCGCGCTTTGGGGTGGGCCAGCGGTTGCAGGTGGATATTGCGCGCGCCTACCAGGCCGACAACGGTCTGGGCCAGTTCGAATGCCGCATCCACGCGGATGGTATGGAGCTGGCCAGTGCGACGTTGACGGTGTTCGGGCCTGAAGACCCGAGCGCGTTCTTGAATGGAGAAGAAGCATGAAGACGGTGCTCGTCACCGGGTCGTCCCGCGGGATCGGGCGCGCAATTGCGCTGCGCCTGGCGCGTGATGGCTACGACCTGGTCCTGCATTGCCGCAAGGAGCGCGAGCAGGCTGATGCGGCTGCGGCCGAGATCGCGGCGCTGGGCCGCACGGCACGCGTGCTGCAGTTCGACGTGGCCGACCGCGACGCGGCGGCTGCGGCTTTGCTGGCCGATGTAGAGGCCCATGGCTGCTATTACGGCGTGGTCTGCAATGCCGGCATCGCCCGCGACGGTGCCTTCCCGGCGCTGACCGGCGAGGACTGGGACGCCGTCATCCACACCAACCTCGACGCCTTCTACAACGTGCTGCAGCCGCTGACGATGCCGCTGGTGCGGCGCAAGGCGCCGGGGCGCATCGTCACGCTGGCGTCAGTGTCCGGGATCATGGGCAATCGCGGGCAGGTGAACTACAGCGCGGCCAAGGCCGGCATCATTGGTGCGACCAAGGCGCTGGCCGTGGAACTGGCCAGCCGCAAGATCACCGTCAACTGCGTGGCGCCGGGCCTCATCGAGACCGACATGATCGACACCGGCCTCGTCGAGGAAGCGCTGAAAATCATTCCCGCCAAGCGCGTGGGCCGGCCCGAAGAGGTGGCGGCGCTAGTGAGTTTTTTGATGAGTGACGACGCGGCCTACATCACGCGACAAGTGATTTCGGTCAACGGGGGGATGGTGGGATGAGCAAGAAGAGAGTCGTCATCACCGGCATCGGTGCGCTGTCGCCGCTGGGGCATGACGCCGAGACCGTGCTGGACAGTCTGCGCGCCGAGACCAACAAGGTGCAGCGCATTCCCGAGTGGGCCGGCTATGAGGGCCTGAACACCCAGGTGGGCGTGCCCTGCGCGCCGTTCGAGCTGCCCGCCGACCGTTACAACCGCAAGAGTATGCGCAGCATGGGCCGCGTGGCGCAGATGGCCACGCGTTCGGCCGAGTTGGCGTTGGAGCAGGCTGGCCTCATCGGTGACCCGCTGGTGACCAGCGGCCGGCTCGGCGTCAGCTTCGGCAGCTCCAGCGGTACACCCAGCGCCATCGGCGACTTCGGCCGCATGATGAGCGCCAAGAGCATCGAAGGCATCAACGCCAACACCTACGTGAAGATGATGTCGCACACGGCGACCGTCAACATCGCGGTGTTCTTCGGCATTACCGGCCGCATCATCACGACCAGCAGCGCCTGCACCTCGGGCAGCCAGGGCCTGGGCTATGCGTACGAGGCGGTGCAGAGCGGCAAGCAGGTCGCGATGCTTGCAGGAGGCGCTGAGGAACTGGATGCGACGCAGGCGGCCGTGTTCGACACGCTGTTTGCCACCAGCACCAAGTACAACGACCAGCCGCGCACGACGCCACGCCCCTTCGACAAGGACCGCGACGGCCTGGTGCTGGGCGAGGGCGCCTGCACGTTTGTGCTGGAGGAGTACGAGCACGCCAAGGCGCGCGGTGCGCAGATGCTGGGCGAGATCGTCGGCTACGGCACCAACTGCGATGGCACGCACGTGACGCAGCCGCAAAGCGCCACGATGGCGCAGGCCATGCGGCTGGCGCTGGAAGATGCCGGCCTGCCCATCGGCGCCATTCCGTATGTCAACGCGCATGGCACGTCCACCGACCAGGGCGACGTGGCCGAAAGCCAGGCCACGCAAGCGGTACTGGGCCCGCGCACGGCCATCTCGTCGCTGAAGAGCTACATGGGCCACACGCTGGGCGCCTGCGGCGCACTGGAGGCGTGGATGACGCTGGAGATGATGAAGGCCGGCTGGTTCGCGCCGACGCTGAACCTGCAGCACGTTGACCCGCGCTGCGGCGAACTGGATTACGTGCTGGCCGGCGGTCAACGGCTGGACACCGAATTCGCGATGTCTAATAACTTCGCGTTCGGCGGCATCAACACGTCGCTGATCCTGCGCCGGCTTTGAGCCGGCATTTCAACTAGAGCAAAGAGAAAGCAAGAGGGAGGAATCTATGGCCAAGTTTGGCTTGCCGTCGCGTGGGTTTTTGATGGCTGTTGCGAGCGTGTCCGTGTTGACGGCTTGCGCGATCAAGCAACAGGTTCAGTCGGTTTCTGGGCTGGCGTCTGACGAGATCTGCGTGATCAAGACCGCCGACGTGCGCGCTGGTTTCGAGGAAGCGCTGGCAAAGAGCATTCGCGCTCAGGGCTACAAAGTGAAAAGCCTGCCCAGCGGCTCGTCCATCACCGAGTGCCCCACGACCGTCACCTATCGTGCCAACTGGCGATGGGATCTGGCGCTCTACATGGCCTTCGCCGAGATCCGTGTTTTCAAAGCGGGGCAGGACAGCGGGTCGGCCGTGTACGACTCGACATCCGGTGGCGGGAACATGAACAAGTTCATCGATGCCGACAAGAAAGTCGCGGAACTGACGACTGCCCTGCTTCCGAGGCGTTGACCTGCACGCGCACCGTTCTGGGCTACCGCGGTTCACCGTGGTGGCGTTTTTGGGCGATTGATCTGGAGAACTCATGCAAATCAAACATCTGACCTTGGCTGCCACGTTGCTGGCTTGCAGCGTCGTCGCCCACGCGCGCGACACCACGCTGCATATTCCTCTCGCGGATGTGCTGGCCATGCCCGAAGCCAAGGGCAAGCTGGACCCGGACTTCAAGTTCTTTCTTGCGGGCCAAGCCACACCCAAGGTGGTCAAACGCTTTTCCGAGGGAGTCAGCAACCCCAAGACCAACGGCGTCGGCAAGACGGACGAGTTCGGCTGCAAATGGGCCGCACTGAGCGCGCTGATCAACCTGCAGAACAGTGCCAAGCGCGAGGGGGCCAATGCCGTCGTCGACATCGTGAGCTATTACAAGAAGGTCGAGTACAAGAACGCGACCAACTTTGAGTGCCATGCCGGCGCCATCATCATCGGCGTGGCGCTGAAGGGCACCTACGCGCAGGTGGAGTAAGCCCGGCGTCTTGCTGGTGTGAGCCTGCTCTGTCTTCTGGCCGCGGAGCCCGAGCTGCTTGCCGGTATGGCAGCGCCAGGTGACTGGCTGACGCCGACCGAGCAGGCGCGCTTTCAATCACTGGGCAGCACCGCGCGCCGCGACACCTTCCTGGCCGGTCGCTGGCTAGCGCGCCGGGCTGTCCAGCGTTGGCTGCAGGTGGAGGTGCCACCCGCGCTGGCCATCGCCGACAGCGGCGCTTGCGTCGTCGACGGCGTTCCCCACGTGCAGGTGTCCATCAGCCACAGCTCGGGCATGGTGGCCTGCGCCGCGAGCGATGTTCCGGTCGGCGTCGATCTCGAACGCCTGGGCCGTCCGCGAGATCATTTGGCGCTGGCCGAAACTGTCCATGGCATTGCGCAGCGCGAGCAGCTGGTCGCGTTGCCGGCCGCGGCGCGTGAGCTGCCTTTTCTGACCTGGTGGACGCTGAAAGAGGCGTGGCTGAAGGCGCGCGGCCGCGGCCTGGATTTCGCGCAGATGCGTGCGCTCGTGTTCGACGATGGCGATGCCCAGGCCGATGTGGCCGTGACCACGATGCGCGACTTCGTGCTGGCCGTTGCTTGCGTGGAGGTGCTGCCGCTCCGGATGGATGGCTTGCCCGACGCCGCGTGGTGCCGCAGTCGCGCGCGCCTGGTGCCTTAGCCGGGCTTGCGCGCGACGACGTTGAGCAGCGTCTCTTCGCGGTTTTTCGGCAGTCCGAAGCCGAGCCACTCGCGGGCGCCCAGGTCCGAGCGGCTCCACCACAGGTATGGCGTGCTGATGCGGTCCGCATCGACGTGGAAGCCCGCATCGCGGATCAACGCCAGGAACTCCTCCGCGCTGCGCTGCACATGCATGGGGTGGCGGAACAGCAGCCGGATAACCCAGCTGTGGATGTAGGCACGCGTGCTCTCCGCCAGCAGCAACATGCCGCCCGGCTTGAGCACACGGAACACCTCGGCCAACGCCGCGGACTGATCAACGATGTGGTGCAGCGTCTGGTGGCACAGCACGATGTCGACCGACGCGTCGGGCAGCGGGATGCTCTCGGCGTGTGCGGCATGCAGCGTGACGGGCACCGGACAGGCCTTGGCCATGGCGCCCACGCGGGCTTCGAAGTCGGGCTCGGGGTCCAGCGCGTGAATCTGCGCCGGCGCGAAGCGGGTCGCCATCTCGGGCAGCGAATGGCCCTGGCCGGTGCCGATGTCCAGCATGACGCCACCGCGGGGCGCATCCGGCGCCAGGCGCTGCAGGTCGGCCAACGCGCGCCCCAGCACATGCACGCGCCAGGTCGGCGTCGACAGGAACCACAGGCCGAAGCGGGTTTCCGGCACGAAAGCCAGTTTCTGGGAGGACGGAGCGCTGGCAGAGGTCATCGCGGCGGGCGGCGCGCAGGGGGCCGAAAAATGAGTCGGCGATGATAGGGCTTTGCCTGCTGCGCGCGCCGTTTTCACATGAACTCCGAACCTTCCAGCATCACCCTGCAAAGCCCCGATGGCGCGTCCGCCACCATCGCGCTGCATGGCGGTCATCTGCTGTCCTGGCTGCCCGCCGGTGGCGTCGAGCAGCTCTACCTGTCCCCGCGCAGCGAGTACACGCCCGGCAAGGTCATACGCGGTGGCGTGCCGGTGTGCTTTCCGCAATTTGCCGAGAGCGGGCCGCTGCCCAGGCATGGGTTCGCGCGCAAGCTGCCGTGGGAGCTGGTGAGCCAGCAGCAGGGCAAGGACGACGCGTTGGCCGTGCTGCGCTTGCGGGACAGCGATGCGACACGCGCCATCTGGCCGCATGCGTTCGAGCTGGAGCTGAGCGTGCGCGTGGGCGGGCGCAGCATCGACATCGAGCTGGCCTGCGAGAACCTGGGCGACACGCCCCTGCAGTTCACGACTGCGCTGCACACCTATCTGCGCGTGGCGGATCTGGATGCCGTCAGCGTCGAGGGGCTCGCCGGCCTGCGCTATTTCGACGCCGTGAAGCAAGCCGACGCGCTGCAGCGCATGGACCTGCTGCTGACCGGCGAGAAGGGCGTGCTGGACCTGGACCGCATCTACTACGGCGTCAAGGAACGGCCACTGCTGGTCACCGAGGATCGCCGCCAGGTCGTCGTGCGCGCCCAGGGCTTCGACGATGCGGTGATCTGGAACCCCGGTCCCGAGCGCTGCGCCCAGCTGGCAGACATGCCGCCCGACGGCTGGTCGGAGATGCTGTGCGTGGAGGCCGCCTGCATTGGCCGGCCCATCGAACTGCAGCCGGGCGAGAGCTGGGTGGGCCGGCAGTCGCTGGAACTGGCCTGACCCCCTAGGCTGACGGACCGGCGTTGTCCGGTTCGAGGTGCGGCGTGCGTTGGAGCGGGTGACGAGCTGTTTCGTTGCCATGCCCCGAGGCCCGCATGAAGACCACCCTGTCCCCGCTGCTGTTGTCGCTGACCCTGGCGCTGTCCGGGGCCGCAGCCCAGGCCGCTGGCACGCCCTATCTGGGTGTCGCCATCTACCCCGGCACGCCGGGCTATACGGTCACGTACAACGGCGAGGCCTATCCCGGAAACACCCGCTACAACCCCGATCCCGACCATGTGCTGAAGGCCAGCTGGGCCAACCAGCAGGGCACCAGCGGCTTGATGGCGGCGGAGCTGGGGCGGTTGCGCGTCGCCGAGTTCGGCGCGGGCCGCGCAACGGCGGCGGACGGCAGCATGTTCGGTCTCGGCGGCAGCCTGCGCGAGGCTCGTTTCGAGGACCGCTTCTTCATCAGCGGCGCGGGGCTCGACGACAACACGGTGGTGCGCATCGCCTACCAGCTGCACGGCAGCGCGGGCGGCCGCATCGAGACCAATGTGGATCAGGGCGGCGTGGGGCGGCTGGATGTCAACGCCGAGCTGGCGATGATCGTGGGCAGCCGGGGCGTTTCGGTCAAGGAGCACACCTGGGCCACGCACGACGTGCTGGCGGGCGGCCAGCAACGCAACACGCTGGCCCACTCCGACCTGTTCGACGTGACGGCCACCGGCTTCAGCATGAGGCTGGGCCCCGCGCTGTTCGGCAATCGTGAGTTCGACCTGTCATGGCGGCTGTCGGTGTCGGCCCAATGCCTGTTCTCGTTCGCGACCGTGCACCCCAGCCAGCCGCAGCCGGTGGGCGGCTGCAGCTACAGCGCCGACTACGGCAACACCGCCAGCTTCATGGGCATCAGCCTGTACGACGGAGCTACCGGCGCGCTGCTGGATCCCGCGACCTATGACGTGCGCTCGGCCAGCGGCTTCGACTATGCGCAGGGCTTCGCCGCGCCGCCGGTGCCCGAACCGCAGACCTGGGCGCTGATGGCGCTGGGCCTGGGGCTGCTGGGTTGGCGGGCGCGTTCGAAGCGGGAGTGCCCGCTGGGATAATCCCGCGGATGTTCGCCCCGCTGAAAAACGACACCTTCCTGCGCGCCTGCCTGCGCCAGCCCACCGACCACACGCCCGTCTGGCTGATGCGCCAGGCCGGCCGCTACCTGCCCGAGTACCGTGCCACGCGCGACAAGGCCGGCAGCTTCATGGGGCTGGCGACGAACACCGACTACGCGACCGAGGTCACGCTGCAGCCGCTGGAGCGCTACCCGCTGGACGCGGCCATCCTGTTCAGCGACATCCTGACCGTGCCGGACGCGATGGGCCTGGGCTTGAGCTTCCAGCAGGGCGAAGGCCCCAAGTTCGCGAAGACCGTGCGCGACGAAGCGGCCGTGGCCGCGCTGGAAGTGCCCGACATGGACAAGCTGCGCTATGTGTTCGACGCGGTCACATCCATCCGTCGCGCGCTGAACGGCCGCGTGCCGCTGATCGGTTTCTCCGGCAGCCCCTGGACGCTGGCCTGCTACATGGTGGAGGGCGGCGGCTCGGACGACTACCGCCAGGTCAAGAGCCTGATGTATTCGCGCCCCGATCTGATGCACCGAATGCTGGACGTCAACGCCCGCGCGGTGGCCGCCTATCTGAACGCGCAGATCGAAGCCGGCGCTCAGGCCGTCATGCTGTTCGACTCTTGGGGCGGCGTGCTCGCGGACCGCGCCTTCCAGCAGTTCAGCCTGGCCTATTCGCGCCAGGTGCTGGCGGCCGTGAAGACCGAGCATGACGGGGTGCGCATCCCGCGCATCCTGTTCACCAAGGGCGGCGGCCTGTGGCTGGACGAGATCGCCGATGCCGGCGCCGACGTCGTGGGCCTGGACTGGACGATGAACCTCGGCGCGGCGCGCGCTCGTGTGGGCGACCGCGTGGCGCTGCAGGGCAACCTGGATCCCAACGTGCTGTTCGCGCCACCCGAGGCCGTGCGTGCCGAAGCGCGCCGCGTGCTGGACAGCTTCGGTGCGCACCCGGGCCACATCTTCAACCTGGGCCACGGCATCAGCCAGTTCACGCCGCCGGACAGCGTCACGGCACTGGTGGACGAGGTGCACAGCCACTCGCGCCGGCTGCGTTCGGGGCTTTGACAGATCGTCAAATCTGCACAGTCCCCAGGGACTTATCCCCAAATATTGGGATGCGAGCGGGCGCGGCGAAGAATGGTGCGGTGCAAATACGCGTTTTCCCGAGGCGTTGCTAAGTGATTGATTTTGAAGGGCCGTTTGCGCGAGCGTCGAAGCGCCACTTCGGGGCGTCGTGCGCGACGCTCGCGCACGACAACGATGGTCAACGCGATTTGCTCACAAACTTATCCACAGAAATTGTGGGCAACCTGAGATCCCTTGCAAATCATGAGCTTGCGATGGTTTGCTGAGCCGGTACTTCACAAACCCTGCGGAGCTGTCGGTGGCTGACGCGGCAGCGCCTTTCGTGCTGCGCGTCGCGGTGGATGCGCCCCAACATAGTGGCCTGAGCGGCCCGCTTGACTACGCGAGTGAGCAGGCGCTCACGCCGGGTTCGCTGGTGCGGGTGCCGCTGGGCAAACGCGAGTTGCTGGGTGTCGTCTGGTCGGGCGAGTCGTCCCCCGCCGCAGGCCTGGCCCTGAAGCCGCTAACGGCCGTTTTCGACGCGCTGCCGCCGCTGGGCGATGACTGGTGCCGGCTGCTGGACTTCGCGGCCGGCTACTACCAGCGCAGCGTGGGCGAACTGGCCAGCGCGGTGCTGCCACCGCAGCTACGTGAACTGTCGCCCGAGCAATTGGCGGCCCGGCTGCGCAAGCTGGAGCGCAAGCCGGCCAAGGGGGGCGCGGTCGAACCGGTGCGGCCGGATTTGGCGCCTGAACAAGCCCAGGCGGTCGAACGCATCGCGGCGCGCATCGCGGGCGATGTGGCCATCAAGCCGGTGCTGCTGTTCGGTGTCACGGGCAGCGGCAAGACGGAGGTCTACCTGCGCGCGGCAGAGGCCGCGCTGGCGGCGGGGCGGCAGGTGCTGGTGCTGGTGCCCGAGATCAACCTGACGCCTCAACTGGAGGCCCGTTTCACAGAGCGCTTCGCGGCGCTGCTGCCCGAACCGCTGGCCATCGTGTCGCTGCACAGCGCGCTGACGCCGGCGCAGCGCCTGCAGAACTGGCTGGCCGCCCACCTGGGCCGGGCGCGTCTGGTGCTGGGCACGCGGCTGGCCGTGTTCGCGTCGCTGCCCGACCTTGGGCTGATCGTCGTCGACGAGGAGCACGACCCGTCCTATAAGCAGCAGGACGGCGCGCGCTACTCGGCGCGCGACCTGGCCGTGTGGCGGGCGCACGACCTGAAGGTGCCGGTCGTGCTGGGCTCGGCCACGCCGTCGCTGGAGAGCTGGCAGCACGCCGAGTCGGGTCGTTATGAGCGCGTGACGCTGGCCAGCCGCATCGGTGGGGGTGCGCTGCCCAAGGTCAAGTTGTTCGACATGAAGGCGCTGCCGCCGTCCGCCGGCGTGACGACCGCGCTGACCGCACCGCTGCTGGCCGAACTGAAAAGGCGGCTGGAACGCGGCGAGCAGAGCCTGGTGTTCCTGAACCGCCGCGGCTACGCGCCGGTGCTGCACTGCGGCGAATGCCAGTGGAAGAGCGACTGCCCGCATTGCAGCGCGTGGCGCGTGTTCCACAAGCGCGACAGAACGTTGCGCTGCCATCACTGCGGCTTCACGGAGCGCGTGCCGCAGGCTTGCCCCAACTGTGGCAACCACGACATTGCGCCCATTGGCCGCGGCACCGAGAAGCTGGAAGAGCAGCTGACCGAGGCGCTGCCCGGCGCGCGCGTGCTGCGCATCGACGCCGATTCCACGCGCCGCAAGGGTGAGCTGGAGGCGCAGCTGAAAGCCGTGCATGACGGCGAGGTCGACATCCTGGTCGGCACGCAGATGGTGACCAAGGGCCACGACTTCCGGCGCATCCGCTTCGTGGCGGCCGTGAACCCGGACGGGGCGCTGTTCAGCAGCGACTTCCGCGCCCCTGAGCGGCTGTTCGCGTTGCTGATGCAGGCCGGCGGCCGCGCGGGGCGTGATGCCTCAGGGGAATCGCCCAGCGAGATGTGGGTGCAGACCTGGCATCGCGACCACGGGCTGTACCAGGCGCTGGCGCGGCACGACTACGAGCGCTTCGCGCGCGACCAGTTGGCCGAGCGCCAGTCCGCCGGTCTGCCGCCGTTCGCGCACCTGGCCTTGCTGCGCGCCGAGGCCCGCACGGCGGAGGCGGCCAAGGCCTTCCTGACCGCGGCGGCGGAGCTGTTGCAGGACAGCCACGTGCTGGTCTACCCGCCGGTGCCACACGCCGTGGCGCGCGTGGCGGATGTGGAGCGCATGCAGATGCTGGTGGAAGCCAGCCAGCGCGGGCGGCTGCAAGCCTTCCTGCGCGATTGGGTGCCGGCCTTGATCGCTCTGAAGCGCGAGCACAAGGCCGTGCTGCGCTGGGCCGTAGATGTCGACCCGCTGGCGATCTGAGCCGCTCAGCGGCGCGGCGCGCCGTGGAGCGTGCTGGCCAGCGCGACCGCACGACGCTGTTGCGCACGGCGGCGCAGCGCGCCGGGTGCCAGCAGCATGCCGCCGAGAGCGACCAGGCACAGCGCCAGGCTGCCGGGTTCCGGAACGCTGGCGCGCAGGCTGACGTTGTCGAGGTTGCCGCCCAGGCTGTCGCTGGTGCCCACGGAGGCGAAGCTCAGCAGGTTGCGGCCGGCCTGCGCCGTCACGGTGTAGCGGTGCAGCGACCAGTCGTTGCCGCTGCCGCCCAGGTGGGTCAGCGTGTCGCCCAGCTGCACGCCATTCCAGAACACCTGGAGGCCGTTGGTCGACGCCGCCTGGAACTCGCGCGGGGAGTACCAGAAGTTCAGGTCGAAGCGGGCGCCGGCCGCCAGGTCGTTGAGGTACTGGCCGATCAGCGTGTTGCCTGTCGTGTCCAGCTCGATGAAGTTCTGGCCGTCCTGGGCTTGGCCCACGACGTTGTTGCGGACCTCGAAGCCCGTGCCGGGGCCGTCCAGCCAGATCCAGCCGGGCGTGGTCGAGACATTGACCCAGCTGCCGTTGGCGACGGTGGTGCTTTCGAAGCTGCCGTTGACGAGCAGGTTGCTCGTGGGTGCCGGGGCGGCGACGGTGGTTGTGGCACAGACGGCCAGCGCGAGCAGGGGCATGAGGCGTTTCATGGCCGCGATTCTTCGGCCAGTCCCGGCAGGCGCCGGGTGCAGACTTCACGCCTGCTTCTGCAGCCCCCTCAGGCGGGTGTGCGGCCTGTGGCGCAGTTCACGCCGAGGAGTTCAGCGCTGCGGTGTGTGGGGCAGGGTGGCGGCCAGCGCGGCGGCGCGGCGTTGCTGTTCCTGGCGACGCAGCGCGCGCGCCAGCGGGCGGAACAGCATGTAGCCGAGCACGCCCAGGCCCGCCAGCAGCATGCCGGCATCGACGTTCGTGACGAGGGCGCCTTGGCTTCCGTCGATCTCGGCCGGGGCCTGGCCCTCGGCCCAGCGGCCGCCGTTCAAGGCCGTCAGCCCGGCGGAGCCGAAGCGGCCCGCGTCCGCCACCACCGTGGTCGCGCGCGAGTCCAGCCCCGATTTGGGCTGGGCGTCAGGCGTGGCGCCGGCCAGTGCGGAGGAACTCAGGGCAGCGAGGGCAACAGCGAGGACAAGGGCTTTCATGATGCGGGCTCACCGTGAAACTGAAGGGCTGGAACGCATTGTTCGCAGCGTAGCGTGGCCAGGGTGTGAAGACTTCACGCGCTCAGGGGGGACCCCCGCGAATGGGCGATCAAGCCCTGAAGACGGTTGCCAGCGTCGCAGTTTTGTCGTCAATCGCGCGGCGGTTCGCCCCGGGCGGCCACCTTGGCCGCCAGTTCCTCGCGCATGCGCTTGAGCTTCTCGCGCGGATCCTCACGGGTGCCGCCCTCGTTCAGCTTCATCTCGGCCAGGAAGCGGCTGGGGATGCCCACCACCGCGTCGCGGCCCTTCTTGCGACGGCGCAGCGTGGAGACGGCCAGCGTCGTACGGGCGCGGGTGATGCCCACGTACATCAGCCGCCGCTCTTCCTGCAGCGCCTCGGCCGTCATTTCTTCTTCATCGCGTTTGAACGGCAGCAGGCCTTCGTTGACGCCGGCAAGCACCACATGCGGCCATTCCAGCCCCTTGGACGCGTGCAGCGTCGTCAGCGTCACCTGGTCCTGCTCCTCGCCGCGCTCGGCCAGGCTCAGGATGACGGAGATGGTCTGCGCCACGTCCAGCACGCTCTGCTTGGGCTCGGTGAAGCTGACGCCGTCTTCCTCGCTCTGCTGGCCGCCGCAGCGCTTGGCCACCCAGTCCACGAAATCCAGCACGTTGCCCCAGCGGGCCTGGGCCACCTTTTCGTTCTCCTCGTTGTCGATCAGGTGGGCTTCGTAGGCGATGTCCTTCAGCCATTCCATCAGCATCGCGTGCGCGGCGGTGTGGCCCTCGGTGTGGCGGGCCTTGTACTGCAGTTCGTTCACATAACGGCCGAACTCGTGCAGGCTGTCCAGGCCGCGCTTGGTCAGCGCCGTGGCCAGGCTCTCGGAAAACAGCGCCTCGAACATGCTGCACTTCCATTGCGCCGAGAAGGTGCCTAACGCACCCAGCGTGGTGTGGCCGATGCCGCGCTTGGGCGTCGTCACCGCGCGCAGGAAGGCCGGGTCGTCATCCTGGTTCACCAGCAGGCGCAGCCAGGCGCACAAGTCCTTGATCTCGGCCTTGTCGAAGAAGCTCTGGCCGCCCGACACCTTGTAGGGGATCTGCGCACGCCGCAGCGCCTGCTCGAACACGCGCGCCTGGTGGTTGGCGCGGTACAGGATGGCGAAGTCCTTGAAGTTGGGCCCCTTGCCGTCGGCGCGCAGTTGTTGGATGCGCGCCACGGCGCGCTCGGCCTCGTGTTCCTCGCCGTCGGCCTCCAGCAGCGCGATGGCGTCGCCGTCGCCGTACTCGCTCCACAGCTTCTTCTGGAACAGCTTGGGGTTCAACGCGATGACGTTGTTGGCGGCGCGCAGGATGGAGCCCGTCGACCGGTAGTTCTGCTCCAGCGGGATGATCTTCAGCGCCGGGTAGTCGGTCGGCA
Source organism: Roseateles asaccharophilus (assembly GCF_031458115.1). Taxonomy (GTDB): domain Bacteria; phylum Pseudomonadota; class Gammaproteobacteria; order Burkholderiales; family Burkholderiaceae_C; genus Pelomonas; species Pelomonas asaccharophilus_A. Next base: position 273,531 of record NZ_JAVDXV010000003.1, read on the forward strand.
GGCGCTTCAGGTTCTCGATGGTGGCGCCGCGCCAGCCATAGATGGACTGGTCGTCATCGCCCACGGCGGTGAACATGCCGCGGTCGCCCACCAGCGCCTTCAGCAACTCGTACTGCACGGCGTTGGTGTCCTGGTACTCGTCCACCAGCACATAACGCAGCTTGTTCTGCCACTTCTCGCGCGCCTCGGCGTCGGTGGTCAGCAGCTTCAGCGGCAGCGTGATGAGGTCGTCGAAGTCCACGGCCTGGTAGGCCGCGAGGCGCTCCTGGTAGCGCACCATGACGGCGGCGGCGGAGCGCTCATCGTCGTCCGCGGCGACCTGCGCCGCCAGCGCCGGGCCTATGCCCTGGTTCTTCCACAGCGAGATGGTCCATTGCCAGCGCTGCGCCTGCTTGGCGTCGGTGGTGCCGCCGGCATCCTTCAGCACGTTCAGCACATCGTCGCTGTCCAGGATGGAGAACTGCTCCTTCAGGCCGACGCGCGTGCCTTCCTCGCGCAGCAGCCGCACGCCCAGGGAGTGGAAGGTCGAGATCGCCAGGTCCTTGGCGGCCTTCTTGCCCACCAGCGCCTTGGCGCGCTCGCGCATTTCCTGCGCGGCCTTGTTCGTGAACGTGATGGCGGCGATCTGGCCGGGCCGGTAGCCCGACTGCAGCAATTGCCAGATCTTGGTCGTGATGACCTTGGTCTTGCCCGAGCCCGCGCCGGCGATGACGAGGCAGGGGCCGTCCAGGTGATGGACGGCGGCTAGCTGGGCCGGGTTGAGGCCGGCGGATGGCGGGGCGGACGACATGGGGCGCGCATCATGCCACTCGGGCTACGCCCTCGCCGGGTAGTGCTCTGAGGCCAAGCCCCAAAAGCAGCAGCGCAAAGAAGATGAAGCCGATGCGCGGTGCGTCCAGCAGGCTGTCGAAGGCGCCCACCGTGCCGAAGCCGATCAGCGCGGCCACGAAGGCCGGCGCGAGCGGGTGGTCGCGGCCGCGGCCGAAGCTCAGCCGCACCAGCACCAGCACGTACAGGCTGCCCGCCAGCGCCAGCCCGATCAGGCCCTGCTCGAACAGCACATGCAGCGCCGCGTTCTTGATGTGCCAGGGCAGGTGATGGCGGTCGCTGGAGAAGAACCAGCGCGCCATCTCGCGGTTGAAGTCGCCGTTGACCAGCAGCGCCCGGCCCTGGCTGTCGTGCATCGCGATGCGGCTGATGTCCACGCGCGCGCCGCGCGTGCCCAGCGACAGCGAGAACGTGACGAAGCGCGGCGCCCACCAGTCGCCGCCCATCTGCGTCACCGGCCCCAGCTTGAACTTGTGGGTCTGCCAGGCGGCTGGTGTGTCCGGCGGGGCATCCGCGGCGCGCTCGGGCTTCAGGATGGTCTCGGCGCCGAAGCAGTTGTCGGGGTACAGCAGGTTCTTCTCGCACAGCTGCAGCCCGAGCACGGCGTCCTGCGCGGTGCGACCCACCAGCGTCACCGTGACCGGGCCGGGTGCCGGGGTCGCGACGCGCTGGCTCATGCGGAACTGTTCGCCGCGCCCCTGGATGTGCTTGCCGGCGGTCAGCGCCAGGAAGGCCTCGTCCTCGTCGGTGCGCAACCGGTAGTCGCCGACCTGGTACTGCTCGGGACCGTCATAGAGATTGCTGGCCACGTAGCGGCCGGAGCCCTTGCCCAGCAGCCATTGCCGGCCGCCGTGCAGCAGGCGCAGGCCGTCGTGCCAGTGCGTGAGCCGGGTCTGGCCGTCTTCCTTCCACGTCGCGACGCGGTCGCGCAGGTAGGCGCCGCCGCCCAACGCGGCCACGACGGCCATCACCAGCACCAGCCCGGCCACCAGCAGCGCACGCTTGCGCCAGCCGGCCGCGCCCGTCTCGCGCAGCGGCCACAGCCGGTGCTCCAGCAGCATGGCCGCGAACACGCTGGCCAGCGCGAGGCCGGCTGCCAGCGAGGTGTAGCGGCCGGTCGTGCCGCCCCAGTAGTCGGCCACGATGACCATGCTGGCCAGCAGCCAGAACCAGGCCGTGGCCGTCAGCAGCACGTAGATGGGACGGGTCTGGTCGGGCTTGTCCAGCCATCGCAGCGCTGCGCAGCACAGCAGCGCGACGAAGTTCAGCACATAGGCCGCCTTCGGAACGGCGGTGGACAGCGCCCAGCTGGCCGCGCCCAGCAGCAGCGCGAGCAGGCCGCCCATGATCAGCGCCGTCAGCCGCTGCCCCAGGGGTGGCCGCCACAGGCTGGCCGGCAGCGTCAGCAGAACCACCATGACGAAGAACAGCGCCAGCAGGCCGCGGTAGCCGCCGCCGCCGAACACCAGCGTCGCGGCCAGCGCGAAGGCCGCGGCCATCGCCAGTGCGCCGATCTTGGCCAGGCGTGGCAGCGGTTCGTCGACGGCGCCCAGCGTGCTGTCGGCGTGGCTGCTGCTTTCCGGGCCGGCACCGGCCGCACGGCGGCGCTGCGCGTCCGCCAGCAGGACCATGGGCGCCAGCGCCAGCGGCAGCGCCAGATACACGCCGCGCGAGAACGTCGTCAGCACGGCATAGACCGCCAGCAGCGCGATGCCCATGCCGATGGCGAAGCGCCAAGGCGAGCGCGTGCGCAGCAGCGCCAGCAGCGCGAATGGCAGCGTCAGCACGAGGAAGCCGTCCAACGCGGCGCCGCCCACGTGCATCTCCCAGAACAGCGCGGTCGTGCGGTAGTCGGTGGAGAAGTCCAGCAGCCCCGTGTAGGCCAGGCGCTCCCACAGCGCCGCGGCGCAGCCGCCGGCCAGCGCCAGCACCAGGCCCAGCAGCAGCCCGCGTGAGAAGCCGCGGGGCCGCGCGGCCGCCGCGGCGGTCCACAGCGGCAGCAGCGCCAGCACCAGGAACACCGCCTTGGCATTGCGCACCGAGTTCATCGCCTCGTGGTAGCCGTGGAACCAGCCGAATTGGAAGCCGCCGGCATCGGAGAAGCCACGCTTCACGCTCCACAGCGTGGACAGCGCGAAGGCCAGCACCAGCATGACGGCCAAGGGTGAATACACCAGCCCATGGCGCCAGGCCGGCGCGCGGTCGCGCGCATTGAGCTGCAGCGCATAGGCCAGGTAGCCACCGCAGCCGCAGGCGGTGACGAGAAGGTCCATCTCCTCGAAACTGATCCAGCCGCTCCACGGTGCCAAGCCGATCAGCGGCAAGGGTGCAAACAGCAGCACCGGCGTCTTGACCCAGAACAGTGCCGCGGCCAGCACGGCCAGCCCCCAGGCGGCCAGCGCCAGCGGGCCCGACAGCGGGTGGTGCCAGGCCAGCTCGGCGCCGATCAGACCCAGCCCCAGGCCGGCGGCCAGCGCCAGCCATTGCGTCCTGGTGGTGGGCAGCTTGAGCTGCAGCTCGCCCAGGCCCAGCAGGCCAGTGGCCGGCGTGGCGCCGACGGCGGCCATCAGCGTTGGCGCCGCGGGCTGGCCAGCGGCAGGGTGGGGCAGATGGCGGTCAGGAATGCAGGCAGCGAGCGGGCCATGGCGAACCTTCGAATGGGGGCCGCATTGTTGCCGAGCGTCGCCCCTGGCGCACCCCCACACAATCCCCCGGACGCAGGTCTGCGACCGTCTTCAGGACGTGGCCGTGCCCAGCCCCAGCAGCCGGCGCCACCAGGCCGGGCGGGCGCCGGCCGGGGTGGGTGGCGGATCCGCCGCGGCGCTGCTGCGCGCCGGGGTCAGGCCCAGCCACTCGCGCAGTTCGTCGGCCAGGCCTTCGGCACCGCGCGTGCGCAGCTCGGGCGATTCCGCCATCGTCGCGCGCAGCAGCGCGTCCAGCTTGATCTGCTGCTCTTCCTTCAGACGCGGCCATTGGTCGCCGGCGCTGCCGCGCAGCGGCGCCGGGCCGGTGGGCGTGTCTTCCCAGCCGCAGATCAGCACGCGGGCGAAGGCGCCCAGGCCATAGACCTCGCTGGCCAGGCTGGGTGGGCCGCCGGCACGGCGCTCGGGGGCGACGAAGGCCGGCGCGGCGCCCAGGCTGAGGCCGCGGTCGAAGGGGTCTGTGGGGTCGGGGATGCGGGCCAGGCCCAGGCCCATCAGGCGCACCTGGCCTTCGGGGTTGAGCCAGATCATGGCCGGGTCCAGCTCGGCCAGCAGCCAGCCCTGCTGGTGGGCCGAGCGCAGCGCCTCGCACAGCTGTACCAGCAGCTCGATGCGCGCGCGCAGGCCCAACTGGTGCAGTTGCGGCAGCAGCGGCTCGCCATGCTGGCCTTCGATGATCAGATAGGGGTGGGCGTCGGGCGTCACGCCGCTGTCGCTGGGCACGGCGATGTGCGGGTGCTGTAGCCGGGCCAGGTCGCCGGCCTGGTCCGCATAGCGCAGCATGACGCCGGCGCCCTGGTCGCTGCGGTCCAGCACCAGCACGGCGGCCTTCTGCTCGGTGGCCATGCCGTGGTGGGCGCCGTACCACTGACCCGCGTGGGCCTGCTCGCCGTCCGGCAGCGGCTTCTCCAGCCGCCAGACGCCCAGCGCCTGGCCTTCGTCCAAAGGGGCGGCGGCGGCAGGTGGGGGCAGCTTCACATTGGGCATGCGCATGGACCGCATATTAGGGGTGACCCGGAGGGCCCCGCCATCCCATGCTGCAACAAAGCCGGGCGGCCGCGCATTCGCTCACGGCGACCGCGGCGCTGGCCGTTGTCGAAAGCTGGGGTGGCCGGGCTCCGGGATACTGGCTTGCAATAGCCATACCAACGGCCCCCCATGCTTGCCGTCCTCGCCACGACCTTCCCCTTCTTCGCGCTGGTGCTGTGCGGCTGGCTGGCCGCCGAGCGCGGCTGGCTGCCCGACAGCGCCATCCCGGGCCTGAACGGCTTCGTGCTGTTCTTCGCGCTGCCCTGCCTGCTGTTTCGCTTCGGGCGCGACACGCCCATCTTCGAGCTGCTGAACCCGGCGCTACTGGGCGTCTACCTGGCCGCGGCGCTGCTGATCGTGTTCTTCACGGTGACCGTGACGCTGAGGCCGCCCGTGGGCATGAAGGACGCGGCCCTCGGCGCGCTGGTGGCGGCCTTCCCCAACACCGGCTTCATGGGCGTGCCGCTGATCGTCGCGCTGCTGGGCAGCCAGGCGGGCGGCGTGGTCATCTCCACCATCCTGGCCGACCTGTTCGTCACCAGCTCGGTCTGCATCGCTCTGGCCCAGGCCGGCACCAACATGCGCGCCGAACGGGCCGCTTTCGTGCAGGCGTTGAAGGCCGCGGGCTCCAACCCGCTGCCCTGGTCCATCGGCCTGGGCGCGCTGTGCGGCACCCTGGGGCTGGAGTTGTGGGGGCCGCTGAACAAGGCGGTCGCGATGCTGGCCGACGCGGCGTCGCCGGTGGCGCTGTTCACGATAGGCGCCGTGCTGAGCCGCTCGGGCCGCGCCAACCGCGCGGCCGGTCGCACGACGCCGCCGCGGCACTACCTGCCGGTGGCCGCGATCAAGCTGCTGTTGCACCCGGCGCTGGTGTTCGCCCTGGCGGCCGCCGCGCGCTGGCTGGGCGCACCGCTGTCGCAGGGGCAGGTCATTGCGCTGACGCTGGCGGCCGCGCTGCCCAGCGCCAGCAATGTGTCGCTGCTGGCCGAGCGCTACGGCGCCGACAACGGCCGCATCGCGCGCATCATCCTGGCGTCCACGGCGCTGGCCTTCCTGAGCTTCAGCGCGCTGGCGACGCTGCTGATCGAGGCTGCGGCAACGTGAGCGCCACGCGCAGGCCGCCGCCGTCGCGGTTGGCCAGCGCGATGCGCCCGTCGTGCGCCTCGGCGATCTCGCGCGCCAGCGCCAGGCCCAGGCCGGTGCCGCCCTGGCTGCCCGGCTCGGCACGCTTGGTCGAATAGAACGGCAGCAGCGCCTGCGCCAGCACCGCCTCGCTCATGCCGGGCCCGCGGTCCAGCACCTCGATGCGCAACTCGTCACCGGCGGTGCTCAGGCGCAGAGCGACCTCGTCGGGGTCGCTGCCCGACTCGTGCGCGTTCTTGATGAGGTTCATCAGCGCCTGCTCGATCTGCGCCGCGTCGAACCAGCCGGGCTCCGCCGGGACATCGCCGTCCAGGTTGAACTCGCCCAGCGTGGCCAGCCGCTCCAGGAAGGCCGGCCATGCGACCGCCTCGCGCCGCGGCGCCGGCAGCTTTGCGAACGCTGCATAGCCGCTCAGGAAGCCGTGCAGGTGCGAGGCCCGCTCGCCGATGCTGGCCAGCACCTGCGTCAGCCGCGCCGTGTCCCCACGGCGCGCCAGCTCGGCGCCGCTGTGCGCCAGCGACGAGATCGGCGCCAGCGAGTTGTTCAGCTCGTGGCTCAGCACGCGGATGACGCGCTTCCAGGTCGAGACCTCGGCGCGCGACAGCTCGCGCGTCATGCGCCGCAGCAGCCGCAGCCGGTGCGGCTGGCCCTGCAGCCGGAACGCGCGCGTGCTGTGGTGGAAGGTCTCTTCCGAGCCATCGGGCAGCGTCACGGTGAACAGCCGGTCGCCGTCGCCGGCCAGCGCCTCGCGCAGCGTCTGCGGCAGGTCCGCGATGACGGTGGGGAAGTCCAGCCCGGTCAGGCTGCGGCCGTCGCTCAGCAGCTGGCGTGCGGCCAGGTTGGCGATGGCGATGCGTTCGCTCTGCGCCGTCAACACCAGCGCGGTGGGCGTGTTCTGCACCACGGTGTCCAGCAGCAGCTCGCGCTGCGCCAGGTGCTGGCGCTGCTCGCGAAAGGCCAGGCCCAGCTCCGCATGCATGCGGGTCAGCTCGGCCAGCTCGCGCGGGCCGTCGGCGACGAGATTGAGGCTGAAGTCGCCGTCGCGGTAACTCAGCACCGCGCCCTCCAGCGCCCGGGTCAGACGATGCAGCGGCGCCAGCCAGCGCGCCGCGAGCCAGCCCAGCAGCGGCAGCATCACCGCGACGGCCAGCAGCAGCGCGCTGACATCGTTCAGGCCCAGGCGCCGCACGCCCAGGATGACCAGCGGCGGCACCGCCGCGGCCGTGGCCAGCGACAGCAGCGCGCGGGTGCGCAGGGACAGCGTCATGGGTTGATGCCGTAACGCTCAAGCCGCCGGTACAGCGCTTGCCGCGACAGACCCAACTGCGTCGCCGCGCGGCTGACCACGCCGCCGGCCGCGGCCAGCGCGGCGACAACCACCTCGCGGCTGGGCTCGTCCAGGTTGCGCCACGCGCCGCCGCCGTTGCTGCCGGCTTCCTCCAGACCCAGCAACGTTGGCGTGATCTCGCCGCCGCCACACAGCAGCGCCGCGCGCTCGACAGCGTTCTTCAGCTCGCGCACATTGCCGGGCCAGCGGTGCGCCAGCAGCGCGTCGCGCGCCGCATCGCTCAGACGCGCGCGGCCGGCCAGGAAGTGCTCGGCCAGCGGCAGCACGTCGTCGCGCCGCTCGGCCAGCGCCGGCAGCTTCAGCTCGATGAGGTTGAGGCGGTAGAACAAGTCCTCGCGGAAGCCACCGGTCTTCACCATCGCGCGCAGGTCTGCGTTCGTCGCGCTCAGCACGCGCACGCGGGTCTGGCGCGTCTTGCTGGAGCCCAGGCGTTCGAACTGGCCGGTCTCCAGCACGCGCAGCAGCTTCATCTGCCCGGCCAGCGGCAGGTTGGCGATCTCGTCCAGGAACAGCGTGCCGCCGTCCGCCGCCTCGAAGCGACCCACGCGCGCCTTGGCCGCGCCCGTGTAGGCACCGCTGTCGCTGCCGAACAGTTCCGCCTCGATCAGGTCGGCCGGCAGCGCGCCGCAGTTCAGCGCGACGAAGGGGCCATCCTTGGCCGCCGAGTTCGCATGCACAAAGGCCGCGATGCGCTCCTTGCCCGCGCCGTTGGGCCCGGTGATCAGCACCGGCACCGGCGCCGCGGCGACCTGGCCGGCCAGCTCCAGCAGGTTGGCCATCGCGTCCGATGCGAACACCAGGCCCGCCAGGTCGTAGCGCCGCGCCAGCGCCGCGCGCCGCGTGGCCCGTGCCTCGCGCAGCTGCGCGATCTCGCGATTGGCCTCGCCCAGCTCCAGCAGGTTCTCCACCGTCGCCACCAGCTTGGCGTCGTCCCACGGCTTGGCCAGGTAGTCGGCCGCGCCGGCCTTCACCAGCGCGACGGCCGCGTCCAGCCGCGTCCAGGCGGTCAGCAGGATGATGGGCAGGTCGGGGTGCTTCGCGCGGATCGCGCGGAAGAGTTGCTCGCCCTCTTCGCCGGAGGTCGTGTCGGCCGTGAAGTTCATGTCCTGGATGACCAGGCCGAACAGTCGCGCCTCCAGCAGTGCCAGGCCGGCCTCGGGGCTCGCGGCGACACTGGCCTCGATGTCGTGCAGCGACAGCAATAACTCCAGCGCCTGGCCCACGCCGGGGTGGTCGTCGATGATGAGCACGCGCCTCATGAGGACTTGGGCTCCAGCCAGGTTCGCTCCGACGTCTCGCGGTGGATGCGGAACACGGCCGCCGAGCGCGGCTGGCTGCGCGGCGGCGTGGTGAAGTCGAGCCGGCCATTGGCCAGCGCGTGCAGTTCGATGTGGGTCAACTTGTTGTTCAAGGCAAAGGCGATGGCCACGCAATCTTCGGGAACGACGGTGTAGCGCACGATGCGGCCGCAATGGTTGCGGCCAGCGCCGATGAATTCGCAGATCTCCTCGCGCGTGCTGCCGGGCTTGAACACGACGAAGCGGTCCCAGCCGAAGCTGGTCAGCTTGCCGAGATCCACCTCACGTGCCGACGGGTCACGCACGATGTCGCCGACGCGCTGGCTGATCATGCCGGGGCCGTTGGCGACCTCGCTGCAGGCGGCGAGGGCGAGGCACAGAAGCAGGAAGGCGAGGACGCGCGGCATGGGGCGAGGATAGCGGCGGAGGTGCGCATGCTCGGGAGTCGGGCGGCGAGACGTCGGTCGCGGTGTTATGCCGGCGCGTGATCGGCATCGCGCTTAGCGAGCGTTCCAGGCCGGCAAGAGCGCGTGCTCAAATATCTTGCAAGAGTCGCGAGTGATCCGCACACAACACGTTAGATCTGGGGAGACTATTCAATGCGTCTGTTCATCAGCTACAGCCAACGAGATGATGGCGTCGCGAACAAGCTCTCAGACGCGCTGAAGGTTGCTGGTCACGAGGTTTGGAAGTGGAACGAGACCCTCAAGCCCGGTGACAACATCGCGAAGAAGACTCAAGAAGGAATCGAGAACGCGGACGTTTTCTTGCTAATCGTCAGCGAGAACTCGCTCAACTCGAAGTCCGTGATGCAAGAGTTCTCGACGCTTGCTCTCAGCGAAATATCCAAACGGGAACTCAAGATCATTCCAGTCTTGGTTGATCAAAGTTCTGTCCCGAGCTACCTGCTCACATACCTCTACATTGACATCTCAAAGGACGTCGATGCGGGCATTGTCAAGCTTGTCGAATCGCTTGCTCAACAGTCGCGCCCCGGCGCGGCACCCGTTCGCGACGGTGCGCCGCAGACCACGACTACCAATGTCGCTGAGCTTGCTGCCGCCTTGAACAGTGGTCGCTTAACACTTGTTTGTGGCGCAGGAATCTCAGTGGCGGCTGGCGTTCCGATGTGGAACGATCTCTTGCTCTCGCTGCTCGAGTCGATGATTGAACGACTCTCCAAAGAGCATTCACTCGACATAACTACGGCGGTTGCGCGCGCCTTCCAGGAGCGATACGGCTCATCGGCGCTAATCTTAGGAAAGTATCTCAAGAACACACTCGGCAAAGACTTCTCACGCACTACGCGTGACGCCCTATATGCCAAGAGCGCTCGATCCTCTGAACTGCTCGACGCGATAGTCGATCTGGCTCGCCCTCGTCGCGAAGGGAAGGCTCTCGACTCCATCGTCACTTTCAATTTCGATGCTCTGATCGAAGAGAACCTGTCTGCCGCCAAGGTGCCAAACGTCTCGATTTACACCGAGTCCATCAAACACCAGCCGCATCAGCTTCCCGTCTACCACGTTCATGGGTTCCTACCGCGGAAGGGGAGGATTCCAGACACGACGGAGATTGTCTTTAGTGAAGACGCATATCACGGTCAGTTTCTCGATCCCTTCAGTTGGTCCAACCTGATCCAGTTGGCGAAGTACACACAGAACACTTGCCTATTCGTCGGCGTAAGCCTGACGGACCCGAACCTGAGGAGACTGCTCGATGTCTCATCACGGAAAAGTACTGACAAAGCAAAGAGTCATTACATATTGAAGAAGTTGCCTGATTTGGGTGGTGGCGACGACAAGTTGAACAGCTTGGCTCGGCTGCTGGAAGAGCAGGATGCCAATGTCCTTGGAATCAACGTACTGTGGGTGCGAGCCTATGACGAAATGCCAAGACTGCTTGCATCCATCGCCGGGGCATAGCAGGTCTTTCAACCGAACACGCTGCTGCAATCAGCCTAGCTGCCGTATTCCCAGTTCGAGGGCAATCAGGCCGTAATTGGCCATGGCCGCACCGGGCGATAGATGCGGTTGAAATCGTGCATCGTGACAGACGGCTCAGCGTGACGAAGTCACTCACTGCACATTGGCAATGAAACGATGGCATCGCCGGGGCGGCTGCCCAGACGTAGTGCTAGTCTGCCCACCATGAGCGAAAAGAAGATAGCCCTGTACGACGGCCCCGCCGGTGGCTGGGGCGCGTTGAAAAGCGTCGCCCACCATCTGCACGAGCAGGGCGTGGCCGTGAAGGGCGCCAAGACGCTGCTGCACGCCAACCAGACCGACGGCTTTGACTGCCCCGGTTGCGCTTGGCCCGACCGCGACCACCGCTCCACGTTCGAGTTCTGCGAGAACGGCGCCAAGGCCGTGGCCGCCGAGGCGACGGCGCGGCGGGCGACGCCCGAGGTCATCGGTGCGAAGACGCTGAAGGAATGGGCCGAGGCGTCGGACTACGAGCTGGAGGCCACCGGCCGCTTGACCGAGCCCATGGTCTACGACGCGCAGACCGACCGCTACCAGCGCACCACGTGGGACGCCGCCTTCGCGCTGATCGCGCGCGAGCTGCAGGCGCTGCCGGACCCCAACCAGGCCATCTTCTACACGTCGGGCCGCACCAGCAACGAGGCGGCCTTCCTGTACCAGCTGTTCGTGCGCGAGTACGGCACCAACAATTTCCCCGACTGCTCCAACATGTGCCACGAGCCCAGCGGCTCGGCGCTGAAGCCCACCATCGGCGTGGGCAAGGGCACGGTGACGCTGGCGGACTTCGAGCAGGCGGACTGCATCCTCGTGTTCGGCCAGAACCCCGGCACCAATCACCCGCGCATGCTGGGCGAGCTGCGCGCGGCCCGCAAGCGCGGTGCGCGCATCGTCAGCTTCAACCCGCTGCGCGAGCGCGGGCTGGAGCGCTTTGCCGACCCGCAGAACGCGCTGGAGATGGCGACGCTGGGCGACTCGCCGATCAGCAGCCACTACTTTCAGTTGAAGGTGGGCGGCGACTTCGCGCTGCTGAAGGGCATGTGCAAGCGCGTGGTGGAGCGCGACGCTCTGGACCGTGACTTCATCGCGCAGCACACGGCGGGTTTCGACGGCTTCATCGCCGAACTGCGCGAGCAGCCCTGGGAGCCGCTGGTCGAAGCCTCGGGCCTGACGCGCGAGCAGATCGAGCAGGCCGCCGACCTCTACATCGCGGCCGAACGATCCATCGTCTGCTGGGGCATGGGCATCACGCAGCACCGGCATTCGGTGGCGACCATCCAGATGATCGTCAACCTGCTGCTGCTGCGCGGCAACCTGGGCCGGCCCGGTGCCGGCGCCTGCCCGGTGCGCGGCCACAGCAATGTGCAGGGCGACCGCACGATGGGCATCTACGAGAAGCCCGCGTCGGCGTTCCTGGACAAGCTGGGCGAGGTGTTCGGCTTCGAGCCGCCGCGTGAGCACGGCTATGACACGGTGGGTGCCATCCAGGCCATGCTGGACGGCAAGGGCAAGGTCTTCGTCGCGATGGGCGGCAACTTCGCCGCGGCCACGCCCGACACGGCCGCCACCTGGCGCGCGCTGCGCCGCTGCGAGCTGACCGTGCACATCACGACCAAGTTCAACCGCAGCCATGTCGTGCACGGCCGCCAGGCGCTGGTGCTGCCGGTGCTGGGCCGCACCGAGATCGACATGCAGGCCACGGGGCCGCAGGGCGTCACGGTGGAAGACTCGATGAGCATGGTGCATCTGTCCGCCGGCATGAATGCGCCAGCGTCGGAGCACCTGCTGTCCGAGCCCATGCTGGTCGCGCGCATGGCCGCGGCCACGCTGGAGCACAGTCGCACGCCGTGGCTGGCGCTGGCCGGCGACTACGCCGCCATCCGCGACAAGATAGCCGCCGTGCTGCCCGACTTCGCCGGCTTCAACGACAAGATCAAGGCGCCGGGTGGCTTCCGGCTGCGCAACACGGCCAGCGAGCGCGAGTGGGTCACGGCCAGCGGCCGCGCGCAGTTCAGCACGCATGCAATGCCGACCGACCTGGCCGTGGCGCGCGTGGCCGATCGTCACCGCGACGTCCGCGTGTTCACGCTCACCACGCTGCGCTCGCACGACCAGTACAACACCACCATCTACGGCCACGACGACCGCTATCGCGGCGTCTACGGTCATCGCCGCGTCGTCTTCATCCATGCCGACGACATCAAGGACCTGGGCCTGAAGGCCGGTGACTGGGTGGACATCACCAGCCTCTACTGTGCGGACGACGTCGCCGACGTGCAGCAGCGCCGTGCTGAACGCTTCCTGCTCGTCGCCTACGACATCCCGCGCGGCTGCCTCGCCAGCTACTACCCCGAGACCAACCCGCTGGTGCCGCTGGAGAGCTTCTCTCTGGTGGCGCGCACGCCCACGTCCAAGTCCATCCCGGTTGTGCTGAGCCCGCATGCAGGACCTGCTGCTGCAGACGCTGCGTGAGCTGGCGCCGGGCGGCGAGCCGGTCGCGCTGACACGGCTGGCCAAGCGGCTGGACCAGCGTGTCAGCGTGCTGCTGCGCGAGCTGACCGCGCTCAGCGATGCGCGCATCGCCGGCGAGGCCGGGCCGGGGCTGGTGCGTCTCGCGTGTGACGACGCCGGGCGCTGGACGGTCGCTATCCTCGCGCCGCCGCTTCCAGGAGACCCTTCATGAACGCCGCCGTACTGACCAACGCGCTGCTCGCCGTCCTTGCCGTCGTCATGGCGGGCCTGGGCCTGTCGCTGACCTGGGACGACTTCCGCCGCCTGCGTGACCACCCCTTGGCCGCCGTGCTGGCGCTGGCGCTGCAGGTCATCGTGCTGCCGCTGGTGTGCGTGGGCGTCATCGCCGCGTTCAAGCTGCCGCCGCTGTATGCGGTGGGGCTGATGCTGCTTGCCGCGTCGCCCGGCGGCATCACGGCGAATCTGTTCAGCCACCTGTTCGGCGGGCACGTCGCGATGAACCTGTCGCTGACGGCGCTGAACACCGTGCTGTCCCTCGCCACGCTGCCGCTGATCGCCAACTGGGCCATTGCGCACTACGCCGGAGGCGGCCAGGTCGTGCCGCTGCCATGGCAGAAGCTGGCCGAGGTCATCGCCGTCATCGCGGTGCCGGTGTTCATCGGCATGGCCGTGCGCCGCCAGCGGCCCGACATCGCGGCGCGGCTGGACAAGCCGGTGAAGGCGCTGTCCGCCGTGCTGCTGCTGGTGCTGACCGTCGCGGCCATCGCCAAGGAGCGCGAGGCGCTGATGAACGCCGCGGGCGACCTGGGCGGCGCGGTGCTGGTGTTCAACCTGCTGAGCCTGCTGGCCGGCTACGGTCTGGGCCGCGTCGTGCGGCTGCCGCGACCGCTGTGCATCGCGATTGGCTACGAGGTGGGCATCCACAACTCCACGCTGGCGCTGTACCTGGCGCTGGCCGTGCTGCAGCAATTCCCCGTCGCGCTGCCGGCGGCGCTGTATTCGGTCAGCATGTATGTCACGGCGCTGCTGTTCGGCTTCTGGTTGCGCCGCACCACCTGACACGGGATTCATGATGAAACTGCTTGGCCGCCTCACCTCCCTCAACGTCCGCAAGGTCATGTGGACCGCTGCGCTGCTGGACCTGGACCTGGACCGCGAGGACTGGGGCATGGGCTTCCGTTCGCCGCAACAGCCGGAGTTCCTGGCGCTGAACCCCAATGCGCTGGTGCCGGTGCTGATCGACGGCGACTTCGCGCTGTGGGAGAGCAACAGCATCTGCCGCTACCTCGCCACGCAGCGCTATGCGACAACGCTGCTGCCCACCGAGGCGCAGGCGCGCGCCACCGTCGAGCAATGGATGGACTGGCAGGCCGGCGAACTGAACAACAGCTGGCGCGTGGCCTTCATGGCACTGGTGCGTGGCCAGCCGGCCACGCCCGAGGCCATCGAGGCCGGCGTTGCCAGCTGGAACCGCCACATGGGGATGCTGGAGGCGCAGCTGCGCAAGACCGGCGCCTATGTCTGCGGCGGCGACCTGACATTGGCGGACGTGGTGCTGGGCCTGTCGGCGCAGCGCTGGAAGAACGCGCCCATCGCGCGCGTGGAGCTGCCGGCCGTGGAGGCCTGGCTGGAGCGGCTGGCCGGCGCGCCGGGGTTTGCGGACTACGTCGGCAACGGCATGCCCTGACCCCGTCTCAGGATGGCTTTCCGGCGCGCACCCGTGCCAGGATCTGGTCCGCTTGCAGCCGGGCCGCCGCCTGCTGCTCCGGCGTGGGCAGGCTCTTGAAGCGGATGCGCTGCTGTTCGATGAGTTGCCGGACGCGGTCGCGGGCCTGCGGCTCGCCGGGCAGTTCGGCATAGGCCGTCATGTAGGCCAGGCGCTCCGTGTCGTCCAGTCCCCAGCCCTCGTGCGCCTGCGCGGCGGCGAGCAGGCTGGGCGCATGGCCGTCGCGGGCGTCGCGCCGCAGCGCGTCGGCCACCTGCTGGCGCTGGGGGGGCGCCAGGTCGCCGGCAAAGGCGGCGCCGGCATAGGCCGAGGCTGCATCGGGCACGCCGGCGCGCAGCGCGCGGGCAGCCAGTTCCGGCAGCAGCAGGCGGTGCTGCGCCGTGACGGTCTGGCAGCGCCGCGCCTCGGCGTCGGCCTCCACCATCAACTGCGTCAGCATGTCCGGCGCCACGCCCTGATTGCGCGCGGCCTCCGCGCTGCGGCGCCGCGCCTCGTTGGATGCGCAGCCCCGCAGCCACTGCACCGCCTCCCAGGCCGCTGCCGCGTCGTCGCCCACCTGGGCGCGATCGATGTGCGGCCCGTAGCCTTCGGAACCGATACGGCGAGCGGCGGCCGCCAGCGGTGCCGGCAGGGCAGGCCTCGCCATGACGGCCAGTGGTTGCGTCGTCGCCGCGGTGTCAACGGGCGCGCGGGCCTGCAGCGGCCCTGATGCGGCGACGTGATGTTCGGGGATGGTCGCGTCGGGTTCCGTGTCCGGCGGCTGCGTCGCGAACAGAAAGGCGGCAACGCCGGCCAGCGCCACCAGCAGGATCAGAGCCCAGCGAGACGCGCTCATCGTTTCAGCTCGCGGGGGCCAGAACCCGCTGGCCGGCGTCGACCAGTTCCAGCACCGCCTTCACCACCCGCTCCGGCTCGCTGAGCTGCGGGAAGTGGCCGCTGCTGTCGGCCAGCACCTGCCGGCCCAGCGGCGACAACGCCACCAGTCCGCGTTGATGCGTGGCCCGCGCCTGCAGCAGCGCCGGTTTCGTCGCCCAGGCCATCGCCGGCTTCGTGCCAGTCACGACGCGCAGCGGCACGGCGGGGAAGGGCGGTGCGGCGGCCAAGTCGGCGGCGGAGCGCGCGGTGTGCTCGGTCTCGTGCCAGCGCTGCGGCGGCGCCAGCCGACGCATCAGCCAGGCCAGCCCCTTCTGCAGCGCGTTCTCGTGCGCCTTCAGCGCCGTCAGGTCCTGCGGCGCCGTGGCCTCCAGCAGCACGACGCCGACAACGTCCGCCGGATGCAGGCGCGCATACAGGTTGGCGACCAGGCCGCCGAAGGAGTGACCCACCAGCACGTACGGTGGCGCCAGCTGCAGCGCGGCGAGCAGGCGGCGCAGCGACGCGACCATCTCGGCAGCAGTCTGAGCGGTGGCGGGGCGGGCGCTGCGGCCCACGCCGAGGCGGTTGTAGGACAGCGTCGTCGTGCGCGCCGCGATGCCGTCGAACACGCGCATCCAGCCTGCCAGCGGGCCGCCCGAGCCGTTGATCAGCACGACGGTGGGTACGCCGGTGCCGGCACGCACGAACTCGACGGCGTGGCCGTCGACATCAACCAGGGAGGCAGCGGGCAGCGTGGGCATGCAACAGACAGCGGGCCGTGGGGCCGCCATTCTGTGGCATGCCGTGTGACTGCGGGGTCAGGGCCTGTTACCCCTACGGGCGCGGCCCTCTCCCGTAAGGGTCACAGGCCCTATGCGTCCACGATCACCTGGAAGCCGCCAAAGATCATGCGCTGCCCGTCGAACGGCATGCCTTCCGGCCCCTTCTGCATGCTGGGGTGCTCCATCACCTTCTTCATGCCGTCGTCGCGGGCCTGCTTGGACGGCCACACCACCCACGAGAAGACGACGACCTCCTCGGGCTTGCGCTGCACGGCCATGGAGAACGACGTGACCTTGCCTTCCGGCACGTCGTCGCCCCAGCACTCAACGACTTGCAGCGCGCCGTGCTGCTTGAACAGCGCCGCCATCTCCAGCGCGATCTTGAGATAGGCCTCGCGGTTGGTGGTGGGCACCGGGACCAGATATCCGTCGACGTAGTTCATCGAGTCTCTCCGTGAAATGGACGGCGCCATCGCCGCCTTCATGAGGACGACGATGGGCCGTGGTCACTTTCGACAGGATTCCGGCGCGCGGATGTAAGCGCGTGTTGCTTGGCGTCAGCCCAGCCGCACCGGCACGAAGATCTGCTGGCCATCGCGGGCCACCAGCAACGCGACCGACTTCGGGCTGTCCTTCATTGCCGCGCGCACCTCGTCGATGTTCTGCACCGGCTTGCCGTTCAGCGCCAGCAGCACGTCGCCGGGCTGCACGCCGGCCAGCTGCGCAGGGCCGGTCACGCGCTCGATCAACAGGCCGCCGTCCAGCCCCGAGCCGCGCAGCTCCTGCGGCTGCAGCGGGCGCAGCGCCAGGCCCAGCTGACCGCCCTGCGGCGCGGCGCTGGCCTCTTGCGCCTCTTTGTCGGCGCGGCCCAGAGCCACGGTTTCGCTGACGCGCTTCTTGTCGCGCCACAGCTCCAGCTTCAGCTTGTCTCCCGGCCGCGCCAGACCCACTCGGCTGGACACGTCGCCCGCCACGCGAACCGGCTCGCCGTCCACCTGCGTGATGACGTCGCCCGCCTTCAGCCCGGCCTTGGCCGCCGCGCTGCCCGGCTGCACGCTGGACACCAGCGCGCCGTCCGGCGCGTCCAGCCCGAACGACGAGGCCAGCGGCGCGGACAGGTCCTGCAGCGTCACGCCCAGCCGCGCATGCTCCACCTTGCCGTGCGCAACGATCTGGTCCTTGATCTTCAGCGCCACGTCCACCGGGATGGAGAAGGCCAGGCCCTGGAAGCCGCCACTCTGCGAGTAGATCTGCGCGTTCACGCCGATGACGCGGCCCGACGCGTCGAACAGCGGGCCACCGGAGTTGCCGGGGTTCACGGCCGCGTCGGTCTGGATGAAGGGCACCACGCTGTCGCCCGGCAGCGAGCGGCCCTTGGCGCTGACGATGCCCTGCGTGGCCGTCTGCTCGAAGCCGTAGGGCGCGCCGATGGCCAGCACGTAGTCGCCCACCTGAACCTGCTTCGGGTCGCCCAGCTGCACGGTGGGCAGGCCCTTGGCGTCCACCTTCAGCACGGCGATGTCGGTGGCCGGGTCGCTGCCCAGCACCTGTGCCGAGAACTCGCGGCGGTCGCTGAGCTTGACGGTCACCTGCTTGGCTTCGCGCACCACGTGGGCGTTGGTCAGGATCAGGCCGTCGCTGCTGATGATGAAGCCCGAGCCCTGGCCGCGGAACGGCTGCGCGCCGCCCTGCTGCGGCATGCGCAGGCCCGGGATGCCGCGGAAGAAGCGGAAGAACGGGTCGTCCTCCATGCCGGGGCCTTGCTGCATGACGGCGGGGCCCTCGGTCTTGTGCAGGCCGGCCACGGTGATGCCGACGACGGCCGGGCCCTGGCTCTGCACGATGGCGCGGTAGTTGGGCTGCGGCGCACCGGGCAGCAGCACGGGTGCAGGCGTGGCGGCCGGGACGGCGGCGGCCACGGCGACGGGGGCCTCCGCCGGTGCGGCAGTCGTGGCGGGCGCCTTGTCCTTGAACAGCGCGGGCAGCGTCCAGCCGGACGCCGAGGTGGTCAGCGTCACGCCCGCCCCCAGCAGCGCGGCGGCCGCGGCGGTCAGCGTGAACTTGGTGGTCTGGGTCATGGCGTGCTCCTCATCAGCAGGGGCTGCAACAGCGCAGCCGAAGAGGCACTTTAGAAATCGAGGGTGAGTGCTGGATGAGGCGAAGGTGAGGCGAAAGTTAAGCGCGCAGCAGATTGGCCGTGCCCAATGCGATGAAGACGAGCAACAGCGCTTTCTGAAACGTCGCCGCGTCGAAGCGGCCACGCAGCCGCTCGCCCAGCCAGAGGCCCGCGAACGCGCCGGCCAGCGCTGCGCCCGTGGCGGCCCATGCCGGCGCCGAATCCCACCCCGGCGGCCACACGGTCTGCAGCCGAAGCGCCAGTGCCAGCGTCGCGACGGTGAACGACAGGCCCAGCGCTTGCACCATGGCCGCCTTGTCCAGCCGCAGCGATTGCAGATAGGGCACCCAGGGCAGCACGAAGACGGCCGTCAACGCGGTGACCAGCCCGGTCGCCGCTCCCGCCAGTGCGACGGCCCAGCGGCTTGTGTGCGACAGGTCCGGCAGCGTCGGCCGCCACAGGCCCCACAGCCCGTAGCCGACCAGCACGCCGCCCAGCCATCGGTTCGCTGCGCTGGACAGGTCGGCGCTGCCGATGCCGGGCGCCAGCGCCGTGACGGCCGCGAGCGCCACCCAGCCCGGCCACAGCCGTGCCGCGAGCGGGCGCAGATGCGGCCCGCGGCATTGCGACAGGTTGGTGGCCAGCGACGGCGCGACGAGCAGCGCAGCCGCCTGTGCCGCGGGCATCCACAGGCCGAGCAGGCTCATCGCGACCGTGGGCAGGCCCATGCCGGTGACGCCCTTCACGCAGCCGGCGATGACGAACACGGTGATGACGGGCCAGAGCGGTGTTGCTTCCATGGCCGCATCGTGCGATGGGCAGGTCGGTGCAGTCCATTCAACAGACCCGCGCCTATCCTTCGGCAATTCCGTAGGAAGCCCGCCATGACCGCTCCCGCGCGCCGGACCGTCGACTACCGCATCGCCCCGTTCGACCTGCACCTGTTCGCCATGGTGATGGCGCGCGGCACGATAACGGCCGCCGCCGAGGCCGTGAACCTGTCGCTGGCGGCCGCGAGCGCGCGCCTGAAGGCGCTGGAGGACGCCACCGGCACCCGCCTGCTGGACCGCTCGAAGGCGGGCGTCACGCCCACCGATGCCGGCCGCGCGCTGGCGCGCCACGCCAGCCGCGTGCTGGCGGAGCTGGAGTCGCTGCACGTGGAGATGGCCAGCTTCGGCCACGGCCTGCGGGGCACCGTGCGGCTGCTGTGCAACACGGCGGCCATGTCGGAGGCCTTGCCGCAGCGGCTGGGGCGCTTCCTCGTCGGCAACCCGGACCTGGACGTCGACGTGCACGAGCTGCCCAGCGACGCGACGCTGGACGCGCTGCGACGTGGCAGCGCCGACATCGGCATCGTGGCCGACCATGTCGACGCGTCCGGCCTCGTCGTGCAGCCCTGGCTGGACGACCGGCTCGTCGCGCTGCTGCCGCGGCGCTGGCCGGTGGGCGCGCGGCGATCCATCGCGTTCGGCGAATTGCTGGAGCGCCCGCTGGTGGGCCTGGCGCGCGACAGCGGGCTCAGCCGCTTCCTGGCCGCGCAGGCCAGCCGCAGCGGGCGCGTGCCGCGCCACCGGGTTCGCGTGGGCAGCTTCGATGCGGTTGCGCAACTGGTGGCCGCGGGTGCGGGTGCGGCCGTGATGCCCGAGAGCGCGGCGGCGCGCTTTCGCGGCGACGGCGTGCGGGTCGTGGCGCTGTCCGACGCCTGGGCGCGCAGGAGGCTGCTGATCTGCATGACGCCCGAAGGCGCCCAGCTCGCCGGCGTGCGGGCCTTGGCGCAGGCGCTGGTCGCGGACTGAGGCCGGCGCTCAGCGGCCGGCCGCGCAGTCGGCGGCGGACTTGCCCGCCGCCCACACCACGGCCTGCTCAAGTAGCCGCAGGTGGTGGGCCTCGGCATAGGCCTCCGGCCGGTGCCCGATGGCCGAGTAGAACGAGCGCCCGCGGCCCACGCAGCGGGTCCAGACGAGGGGATGGTCGCTGCCCATCGCCAGGTCGCCTGGCGTGTAGGTGCGCTCGTCCAGCGTGGCCAGGATGCGGGCGCCGCCGGCGCGCGGGTTGTTCTTGAACGAGTACCACTCGTCGCTCATCGTCCAGCCCTCACCCAGGCCGGCGACGACGGGGCTGCTGTGGTCCTCGACAACGACGCGCGCATCCTGGAACTGCGGCTTCATCGGGTGGCCCTTGAAGCGCGCGCCCACCAGCGTGTCGACATACCAGTCCCAGAAGGTCTCCGGGTCGCCGCCCGAACCGTGGAAGCCCACGAAGCCGCCGCCACCTTCCATGTAGGCCTTGAACGCGGCGCGCTGCGACAGCGTCAGCACGTCGCCGCTGACGTTGTTGAAGATCACCGCGTCGAAGCGGCGCAGCGAGGCCGGCGTCATCGCGCCGGCCTTGTCGGTGATGGTCAGCGACCAGCCGTGCCGCTGCGCCATCACCTTCAGCGCGTCGCGTGCGGCCTGGATGGCCGGGCCGTGCAGGTAGCCGTTGACCTTCTCGAACACCAGCAGTCGTGGCGCACCGGGCGCGATGGCGGCCGGCGGCGCGTCGTTGTCGTAGCGCGCGCAGCGGGCGGTGCGGTCGGCGTTGGTGACGGGCAGCGCGCGCAACTGCGCGTCCAGCCGTTCAACGTCCGGGAAGCCCGGCTGCCCGGCGATGGAGCGCAGCGTCAGCAGCGTGGCGAAGCTGGGCACCTCGGTCCTGGCCTGCCAGGCCGGCAGCGCCTTGGCCCCGGGCCACGCCTGTTGCAGCGCCGCGGTGGCGCGCGGCGACAGCAGCACGTCGATCAACGGGCTGTCCACCGAGAACGGCGCATCGCGCAGCGGGCAGTCCGTCACCGGCGCGGCCTGCGCGGCGGTGCCCAGGGTGGCCAGCAGCAGTGCGGCCAGGCAGGTCTTCGTCATCGGCTCACTCTCCTCATGCGGCCCTCAGCCGGGCCAGCGGATCTCGGCGCGCAGCCCGCCCAGCGGCGCGGTGCCCAGCTGCACGTGCGCGCCCTGGCGAGCGGCGGCCGCGCGCACGATGGCCAGGCCCAGGCCGCTGCCTTCCACGGCGCTGACGTCCTCGCCGCGCTGGAAGCGGTCGAACACGCGCTCGCGGGCGTCGGGCGGGATGCCCGGGCCGTCGTCGTCCACGCGCAGCAGGCGCGCGCCCTGCGGCCCGCGCAGTGCGCTGACCTGCACCGTGCGGGCGCCGTACTTCACCGCGTTGTCGACGAGGTTGCGCAGCGCGCCGCGCAGCGCCTGCGGGTCGCCTTCCAGCGGCAGCGGGTCGGGGGCGGTCAGTGCGATCGTGACGCCCGCCTTGTCGGCCAGCGGCTGCACGTCGGCGACGGCCTGGCGGGCCAGCTCGCTCAGATCCAGCGGCAGGTCGGCGGCCGGGGCGCCGGGCTCGGCGCGGGCCAGTGCCAGCAACTGCTCGACCAGATGGGCCGCGCGGCTGATGCCGCCGTTCAGCCGGGCTATTGCCGTGTCCTGCTCCTCGCCCGGCGCCGCACCGCGCAGCAGGCCCAGCTGCAGCTTCAGCGCGGTCAGCGGCGAGCGCAGCTCATGGGCCGCATCGGCGACGAAGCCGCGCTGCGCATCGAAGGCCGCGGCCAGCCGGGCCAGCAGGCCGTTGAAGGCCTCCACCAGCGGCGCGACCTCGCCCGGCAGGCCGTCCGTGGGCAGCGCGTCCAGCGCGTTGGCGCCGCCGGCCTGGGCCGCCTGCGTGACGCGCGCCAGCGGCGCGAGTGACACACCGATCAGCCACCACACGGCCGCGGCCACCAGCGGCAGCGCCACCGCCACCGGCACCACGCTGCGCAGCGCGGCCACGGCCGCCAGCTTCTGGCGCACGGCCAGCGGCTGCGCCACCTGCACCACGCGCAGCGGCGTGGCGGCGCTGAACACGCGCCAGTCCTGCCCGCCCAGGCGCTGGTGGGAGAAGCCCAGCACCGCGCGCGGCGGCAGCGGCTCGGTCATGCCTTGCGGCCGGCTGGAATACAGCTCCAGCCCCTGCACGGACCAGATCTGCACGACGTAGTCCAGGCTGGGGTCGGCCAGGCTGGCCGCCTCGTCGGGTGCGATGCGGCCCTGGTCGCGCAGCGACAGCGCGGTCTGGCGCAGCTGGTAGTCGAACAGCTGGTCGGCCTCGGCGCGCACGCTGACGTAGGTGGCGCCGGCCACCGCCAGCGCGGTCACCGCGCCCAGCGCGGCCAGCAGCGCGAACAGCCGGCCGCGCAGCGTGGAGAGCAGCTTCCTCATGACTTTTCAGGTCCGGCGTAGTAGCCCAGGCCGCGAACCGTGTGCAGCAGGTCGGCGCCGAGCTTCTTGCGCAGCTGGTGCATGTAGACGCTGATCGCGTTGCTCTCCAGCTCCTCGCCCCAGCCGTACAGCCGGTCCTCCAGCTGCGCGCGCGACACGATGGCGCCTGGCCGCTCCAGCAGCGCCTGCAGCAGCGCGAACTCGCGTGCCGACAGCAGCACCGGCCGGCCGGCGCGGGTCACTTCGCGGGTGGCCGGGTCCAGCCGCAGGTCGGCCACGGCCAGCGCGCTGTCGGTGCGGCCGCCGTGGCGGCGCTGCACGGCGCGCAGCCGCGCCAGCAGCTCGTCCAGCTCGAAGGGCTTGACGAGGTAGTCGTCCGCGCCGGCATCCAGGCCGGCGACCTTGTCGCCCAAGGCGTCGCGTGCCGTCAGCACGATGACGGGCGTCGCGTCGCCGCGGGCGCGCAGCGTGCGCAGCACGTCCAGGCCGCCGCGCTTGGGCAGGCCCAGGTCCAGCAGCACGGCGTCGAAGCGCTCGCCGCTGGCCAGCACCGCCTCGGCGGCCTGGCCGTCGCGTACCCAGTCGGCCGCGAAGCCCTGGCGACGCAGCGACTCGCGCAGGCTGTCGCCAATCATGGGGTCGTCTTCAACGAGGAGCAGGCGCATGGTGCGAGATCGGTTGCAGTGCGACGGATTGTGTCGGCAGCGCGGGCCGGCCGCCTTGGCGACTTAAGCTGGGGCATCCCTTTGCCGGAGCCTGCGATGACCGCCAAGAACACCGTCTGCATCTGGTACGACCGCGACGCGCTGGACGCCGCGCGCTTCTATGCCCAGACCTTTCCCGACAGCGCCGTGGGCGCGGTCTACCGTGCGCCCGGCGACTATCCCGACGGCAAGCAGGGCGACGTGCTGACGGTGGAGTTCACCGTCTACGGCATTCCCTGCATCGGCCTGAACGGCGGCAAGGTCTTCCCGCAGACCGAGGCCTTCTCGTTCCAGATCGCGACGGACGACCAGGCCGAGACGGACAAGCTCTGGAACGCCATCGTCGGCAACGGCGGCCGTGAAAGCGAATGCGGCTGGTGCAAGGATCGCTGGGGCGTGTCGTGGCAGATCACGCCGCGCGCGCTGACCGACGCCATCGCCGACCCCGACCCCGCCGCTGCCAAGCGCGCCTTCGACGCGATGATGACCATGCGCAAGATCGACATCGCCACCATCGAGGCGGCCCGGCGGGGCTGAGCCGGCGCGGCGCGTGCAGCACCGCGCTGGTGCCGCATGAACCAGCACGGACGCCGCATGCCGCCGCCCTCCCAGGGTGACCGCTGGCATGGAAGCTGCGAGTTAGCCGGCATGGACATGGGGGCGGAGCTGGCAGGGCTGTCTTTGGCGCCGGGCGGGCAGGGCGTGGACCTGCAGGTCGGCGAAGGCGAGATCGTGGCCGTCATCGGCGGCGACGGCTGGACGCGTGGCGGCCTGCTGCGCCGCCTCGTGGCACCCGGCAGCGGCGTTCACGGTGCCGCGCTGGTCGTGCGCGGGCTGGACCTGCTGCCTGGCGTCAGCGTCGGCCGGCAGCTCATGCAGGCGCTGCCGGTTTCGGCCGATCCCATCTCCGCGGCTGCGCAGGCGCGCGAATGCCTGGCCTGGGTGGGCCTGGCCGAGTGCTTCGACGCGCTGCCGCAGGCCTTGTCGCGCGGCCAGCAGCAGCGCGCGGTCATTGCGCGGGCGTTGACGCGCGAGCCGCAGTGGCTGCTGTGCGACGACATCACGCGCCGCGGTGACGTGGAGCTGAACGGCGAGGTGGCGATGGCGCTGCAGGCGGTGGCGGCTCTGGGGGTGACGGTGCTGCTGGCGACGGCGGACGCCGACGTCGCGCGCCGCGTGGCGGACCGTGTCGTGTTCCTGCATGGCGGCCGCGTGCTGGAGGCGGGCCCGGCCCGCCAACTGCTCGGCATGCCGCGCACGCGCGAGCTGCAGCGCTTCCTCGCGACGCACGGCTGAGGTGTCACACTGCCGCGCTGTCAGCAGCTGCGGGAGTTCATGTGTCGGCGAGGTGGTGGTGGGGCGTCATGGCTTGGCTGCTGGCGGCCTTGGTGCACGCGCAGCCGGCGGCACGCGGCTGGCTCAGGTTCGGTGACGGCAACACCTTGTCGGGCGAGCTGGTCGAGCGCAGCGACGGCGGCGGCCTGTTCCGATCCGACCGCTTCGGCATGCTGCGCTTCACGGATGCCGAGGCGCGTTTCGAGCCGCTGGCCGCGCCACACACGCCTGCGGCTGCGCCCGCGCCGGCTCTGCCGGACGAGGCCCTGGGCTGGCGGCCGGGCGAGTGGTCCATCGCGCTGTCGGGGTACTGGCGGCGCGATGGCGGCAGCACCACCAGCGACCTGGCCGCGGACCTGGACTCCACCTGGCAGTCGCGCCGCGACGAGATCAAGCTGGCGCTGTCGACCAACTACAAGGTCGTGGACCGCGCGGTCGACACCAACGACCAGTCCGGCAGCCTGCGCTGGCTGCACGAGCTGCGCTCGCCCTGGGTCACGCTGGGCCAGATCAAGCTGGACCGCAGCACCTTCAGCATCGACCCGCTGCCCGCGCTGGACTACGCGCTGGTGCAGGCCAGCGTGGGCGGCGGCCTGCGCTGGCGCTGGGCCGACGGCGGCCGCACGCTGGTGACGCTGAACTACGACCGGCTGATGCTGGAGCTGCTGCGGCTGGACCGGCGGGTGTACGAGCGCGCGGTCTCGTTGCTGCTGGAGAACAAGCTGCACCTGTCGTCGCGCGTCGATTTCAGCAACACGCTGATCGCCTACCGCTGGCCCGACGGTCGCACGGGCTGGGACAGCGACGCGGAGCTGAGCTACCGGCTGTCGGAGCACCTCAGCGTGGGCCTGCGCTACGAGTACCGCCGCAACGCGGCCAGCCTGGCGACCGGCACCTACAACCGGCTCAGCCTGACGACGCGGTTGGGGTTCTAGAGCGCACCCGGCGCCGTGTCGCCGAAGCGCGTGGCCGGCAGCGTCAGCGACAGCACGGCGCCGCCGCCGTCGCGGTTGGCGGCCCAGACGCGCCCGCCGTGGGCCTGCGCGATGCGCCGGCAGATGGCCAGGCCCAGGCCGGTGCCGCCGGAGAAGTCCTTGGTGGCGCTGGACTGCACGAAGGCCTCGAAGATGGTTTCCAGTTCGTCGGGCGGAATGCCGGGGCCGCGGTCGGACACGTCCACGCGCACGGCACCGTCGTCGGCCAGCGTCGCGCCCAGCTCGATGAGGCCGCCCGACGGCGAGAAGCGGATCGCGTTCGCCAGCAGGTTGCGCAGCAGCTGCTGCAGGCGGCGGCGGTCGGCCAGCACCACCAGCTCCTCGTCGCCCAGCTCGGTGTGCAACTGCTGCTCGCGTGCGGCCAGCAGCGGTGCCAGCTCGCGGCTCAGATCGGCGACAAGCGGGCGCAGGTCCAGCCGCTCGGGCTGCATGGGTTCCACGCCCTGCTCGATCTTGCTGAGGTCCAGCAGGTCGTTGACGAGGCTGAGCATGCGCTGGCCGGACTCGTGCACGTCGGCGAACAGCTCGGCCAGCCGCGGCTGGTCGCGCGTGCGCCGCGAGCCAATGGCCGAGAAGCCCAGGATGGACTGCAGCGGCGTACGCAACTCGTGGCTGACGTTGGCGATGAAGTCGGACTTGGCGCGCGAGGACTGCAGCGCCGCGTCGCGCGCGGCGCGGGTGGCGCGCTCGGCCTCGCGGAAGTCGCTGATGTCCATCAAGCAGGCCACGATGCCCATGGGCTTGCCCAGCGCGTCGGAGAAGGTGGACTTGCTGACGAACAGGTCGCGGCGGCGCCCGTCGGTGCCGTGCCAGACGGCCTCGTAGCTCATCTCGCCGCCGCGCGCCAGCAGTTCGGCATCGCGCGCGTCGTGCAGCGCGGCCTCCTCGGTGCACAGGTAGTTGGCGGCCTTGCGACCCAGCACGTCGTTGCGGCGACGGCCGGTGAACTGCTCCCACGCGCGGTTGACGTCCAGGTAGCGGTTGTCGTCGTCCAGCACCGACATCGGCAGCGGGCTGCTGGCCAGCAGCGAGCGCGCCAGGCCCAGTTGCGCGCGCAGCTCGGCCTGGGCGCGCATCAGGCCGCTGACGTCGGCCGCGCTGCCCACCCACTCCAGCTCTCCGGGGCGGCGGCGCAGCGGCACCAGGTTGATCTCGAAGCTGCGCGCCTGGCCGTCGGGCGCGATCCAGTCGGCGCGCATCTGGCGCGGCCGCACATCGTCGTCCGCGCAGGCGTCGAACAGCGATGCGACAGCGGGCGAGTCGCCGAACAGCTCGTTCAGCGGCCGGCCCAGCACGTCGGCCGGCGCCTGCCCGCTGAGGCGGGCGTAGCCCTCGTTGATGAAGGTCAGGCGGCCGGCCGCGTCGGTGCGGAACAGCAGGTCCTGCACGCTGCCGAAGATGGCGCTCAGCTCGCGTTCTCGTTCTGCGGTGCGGCGCTGGGCATCGTCCAGTTCCGCCTGCGAGCGCTCGCGCGCGCGCAGCGCGGCCGCGCCGACGAAGGACAGGCCCAGCAGTGCGGCCGCGATGACCACGGCTGGCAGTCCCAGGTCGCGTGCGGTGCCCAGCCATTGCTCACGCAGCGCCTGCTGCGGCAGCTCCACGACGACGGCCAGCGGCCGGGCGCGCAGCGCGCGGTAGGCCGTCATCTGCGGGCCCTCGCGCAGGCCGGGGCCCTGCCAGCGGCCATGCTCACGGCCGGCGCGGATGGCGGCCAGCGGCGCGCCGGGCAGCAGCAGCCGCACCTGGCGATCGCCGGGCAAGGCCTCGGCGCCCTGCGTGGCGGCCAGCACGCGGCCGTCCAGGTCCACCAGTGCGGCGGCGGCGCTTGGGTCCTGCAGCGTCATCTGCTGGAAGTTGGCCAGCGCGTCCGGGTTCAGCAGCGCGGCCAGCAGCACCGTGCGCTCGCCGCCGGGGCCGGGCATGCGCAGCGCGCGCAGCAGCGGGATGAAGCCGACGCCGGGCGGCGCGGCGACGGCGTTGTCGGGCCAGGGGTGCGTGGCCAGGCTGGCCAGGCTGCGGCCGGCCAGGAAGCCGCCGATGGCGTCGCGGCCCGGGTCGGGCCAGGCGCCCAGCGCGTCGGGCCGGATGCGCACGCCGCGGTCGGCCGGGTCGGCGGCGGCCAGAACCTGGCCGTCGGCGTCCACCAGCGCAATGCCGCGCAGGAAGCCCAGGCTGGCCTGGGTCTGGCCCATCAACGCCTGCAGCACTTCGGGCGGCGTGCCGCGCGCGGCCACGTCGGACAGGCCGGTCAGCGCCACCAGCGCGGCATCCAGGCTGCGGCTGGCATGGTCTTCCAGCACGCGCGCGACCAGCGCCTGGCGGTTGGAGGTGTCCGCATGCAGCTTGCGGTCTTCGCGCCACAGGCCGTAGCCCGCGCCGGCCAGCACGGTGGCGGCGAGCAGGGCGCCGGCGCCGGCCGTGATGGTGCTCGGACGCCAGCGGCTGCGATGGGGCATCAGCGGGTGCGCACGATGGCGCTGAGGCCGTGGCGGGCGGCGGCGGCCTTCAGCCGGCCATCACGTTGGATGCGGACGACGAAATCGTCGACGGTGCGCAGCCAGGCGTTGTCGCCGGGCCTGACCGCATAGGCGTAGGGCAGCACGTTGAACGGCGCGGGCGGCGCGACGAGGCGGGCCCAGTCGGCGTTGTCCAGCAGGCGGCGGCTATAGGGGTAGTCGGTCATGAAAGCGTCCACGCGGCCGGCCTCCAGCTCGCGCTCGCGCGTGTCCGGCGGGCGCACGACCACCAGCGTGGCGCGCTTCAGTTCTGCGGCCATGACGGGCTCCATGAAGGTGCCGGCCTGCACGGCGATGCGAACGCCTGGCTTGTCCAGGTCTTGCCACTGCTGCACGACACGGCTGCTGCGCGTCGTCACCGCGTAGATGTCGCTCTCCAGGTAGGCGCGGCTGAAGCGTAGCTGGCGCTGGCGCTGCGCCGTCACGCCCACGGCGAACATGGCGACGTCGCAGCGATGCTGCAGCAGATCGTCCACCAGCGTGGCGAACGAGGAGTCCACGTGGCGCAGCTTCACGCCCAGGTCGGCGGCGAAGGCGGCGGACAGGTCGATGTCCATGCCCGACAGCTGGCCCGTGCGCGCGTTGCGCTGCGAGATGCCGTAGTAGTCGGGCCAGATGCACACGCGCAGCTCGCCGCTGCCGCGCACGCGGTCGCCGATGGAGGCGGGTGTGTCGGCTGCCGTTGCGGCAGTGCAGGTGAACAGGGCCCAGATGACCGGCAGCAAGCGCCGCGTCACGCCGTGCCTCCGGCGGACTGCATTGCGTCGACACGGTCGCGCAGCGCGATCAGCGCCGGCGCATGGGCCAGGAACGCGGCCACGATGTCGGGGTCGAAGGCGCTGCCGGCCTGTTCGGCGAGCATGGCCAGCGCGCGGTCGTCGGCCCGCGCGGGACGGAAGCGCCGTTGCATGGTCAGCGAGTCGAAGTAGTCCACGACCGCAACGATACGCGCAGACAGCGGAATGGTCTTGCCTTTCAAGCCGTCGGGATAACCGTTGCCGTCCCAGCGCTCGCGGTAGTTCAGCGCGATCTCGGCCGCCAGCACGAACAGCGGCAGGCGCGAACCGCCCAACAGAGCGGCGCCGCGGCGGGGTTGCGCCTGGGCGCGGCGGCGCCCCTCGGCGCTGGTCAGCGGCCAGTCGGGCTCGAACTCGGCGGCGGTGGGGTCGAACTCGCCGATGTCGTGCAGCGGCGCCGCCAGACGCAGCAACTGGGCGGCGTCGGGGTCCAGCCCCAGGCGGAGGCCCAGCGCCTCGGCCAAGTGTCCAATGCGAGCGCGGTGGGCCAGCCTCGCCTCGTCCGGTGCTGGGCTCGCGTTCGGCCCGGGCAGCGGTTGCGGGGTGGGCAGGGAGGGCGGCGTGGCGGTGGAAGACATGGGACTCCGGCGTGCTGCCTGAATTATCAACACGATCATTTCTATCAAATACAGGCAGATCGGCAAGCTCCGATGAATTCGGCAAAATGTCGCGGGTGAAACCCAACCCGCCCGTCCCTGACACCTGCTCCACCACCGAGGCCGCCCAGCGCCTGGGCATGGCCGTCCGTTCGGTACAGCTGATGGTCGACCGTGGCGAGCTGCAGGCCTGGAAGACGCCCGGGGGGCACCGCCGCATCCTGCGCAGCTCCATCGACGCGTTGCTGCAGCTGCGTGGTGGTGCGCCGGTCACGTCTGGCGGCGTGGCGGTCGGCCTGGAGCGGCCGCTGACGCTGCTGCTCATCGAGGACTCGGTGCACTTCCAGAACCTGATCGGCCTGGTCGTCAAGCGCGAGCTGCCGGAGGCCGAGCTGCACATCGCGTCCGACGGCATCGCCGGCCTGGCGCTGGCGGGCAGGCTGGAGCCCGACGTGCTGCTCATCGACATCCTGCTGCCCGGCATCGACGGCGCGGCGCTGATCACCAGTCTGCGCTCGCACCCGCAGTTCGCGGCCAGCAAGCTCATCGTCGTGACCTCGCTGGACGAGGCCCAGCGCGAGCCCTACCGCTTTGCGCTGGACGGTGTGCCGGTGGTGCACAAGACCGCGCTGGTCACGGCCCTGCCGCCGCTGCTGGCGCGCGCCACCGCCACGGCCTGACGGGGCGGGTTCCTCCCAGCGCGCCACGCTGCCATCGCGCGGTGCGACAGGCGATGATGGGCCCATGTCCGCACGACTGCTGCTCATCGAGGACGACGCTGCCATCGCGCGCTTCGTCGAACTGGCACTGGAAGAGTTACCTGACCATGACCCCGAGGCGCCGCCCGTGGAGTTCCGCCTGGTGCGCAGCCTCGCCGGCGCGCGCGAGGCACTGGCCGGCGGCGGCTGGGCGCTGGTCATCAGCGACCTGATGCTGCCCGACGGCTCGGCCGAACTGCTGCTAGCGGAAGGCCATGCGCGCGCGCCCGGCGCGCCGCCGTGGCTGGTGTTCAGCGCCGGCGTTCACGACGAGCGCCGCCCGCTGCTGGCGGCCCAGGGCGTGGCCTGCACGCTGCGCAAGCCGGTGCCGCTGGAGGAGCTGCTGAGCGCCATCGCGGGCCTGCTGCGTCGCGGTGAAGCGCCGGTGCCGCCCGAGGCCGCCACCGCCGCGGGCGATCCGGTGGCGACGCATTTCGGCGGCGACCGCGCGATGTACGAGAGCTTTCGCGCCGGCTGCCTGGAGCGCTTCGGTGCCGACCTGGCGCAGGGCGAGGCCGCCGTCGCGGCCAGCGACGCGGTGGCGTTGCGGCCCGTGGTGCATGGGCTCAAGGCCGTGCTGGAGCTGATCGGCGAGCCGGGCCTGGCCGCACAGGCGCGCGCGCTGGAGGCCGCTGCCGAACAGGGCGAGGTGGCCGCCCAGGCCTGGGCCGTGATGGCCCAGGGCCTGCGGACGCTGGCGTCACGTTGAGGCCAATGATCTGCAATATTTTGCGCAATTGATCTGACGGCCCCCGAGTAGGGGCATGCGTCCAGCTGTGTTTATCAATAAATTTGATAATCACAGCAAATCTAACGGACGTCTCAGATGTACAACGCTTTCCCACAACGGTTCTTCCCGCCGGGGTCTCTGCGCCCTCGCGGAGGCTGAGGGGTGCCCATGTCGATGCGTGTGGTGCTCTATGTCGAGGACGATCCGGTCAGCGCGATGCTGATGCAAGGCATCCTGGAGCTGAGGCCGGGTTTCCAGCTGAAGGTGGCGCGCAGTGGTGCCGACGCCCGAGCCTGTATGGGCGCCGGGCGTGTTGACCTGCTGCTGTGCGACCTGCGCCTGCCCGACGTGCCCGGTGACCGGCTGCTGGCCGAACTGCGCGCCCAAGGCCTGCCGATGGCCGTGCCGGCGCTGCTGGTGACGGCCGAGGCCGACTACGTGGCCGCCGACCTGGCCCGCCGCGGGGGCTTCGACGGCTACTGGACCAAGCCACTAGATGTGGCGGCCACGCTACGCAGCCTGGAGCGTTGGTTGGGCGGCTGACCGAGGATTTGCGGGCCGAGCGCCGGGCCGCTCCCAAGCCGGCCCGCCATGGCGATGTGCGCGCGGCTCAATGCCGCGTGCATCGCCGTCCCCTCGGGGGCTGAGGCCGGACACATGGCGCCCGGTGGGCGGCATGTGCCTGCCGAAGAGCTGCGGCACTGTCCGCAGCGCGGTCTGCAAGACCGACCAGGCCCGCCCGCGTTCAGCGGGAGCGGGTCTGGCGAGGGGCATACACATTTCTTTGCGCGTGGGCCACATGCCCTTGCGCAGAACGCGGGATGCTCCGGTCCAAAGACGGACACGGAGACGCCCGATGAAAAACCGCCGCTTCATGCTGGAAAGCGCCGCCGCGCTGGCCGGCCTGGCACTGACCCGCCGCGGCCAGGCCGCGACAGCCGCAGCCGCTTCGCCGCTGAGCGCCGATGAACGCGCGCTGCATGCGCTGAACCGCCTGGGCTACGGCCCACGCCCGGCCGATGCCGCCGCCATCGCGGAGCAGGGCGCCGAACGCTGGCTGGCGCGCTTCCTCGACGAACAACTGCAGCCGCGCCGCCTGCCGCAGCCCGACGCGCTGGCCACCCGGTTGGCCTGCCTGGAAGTGCTGAAGCTGGACCAGGCTGAGCTGATGACCCGCTACCGCGACGCCGTGCGCGCGGCCCGCGAGGCCAGGCGCGAGCAGGCCAAGGGCGAGACGCCCAGTGCCGATGCGCTGAACGCGGTACGCGAGAAGGTCAGGCCGCTGGTGCTGCAGGCTGGCACCGCGCGGCTGGCGCGCGCGCTGCAGAGCCCAGCGCAGCTGGAAGAGGTGCTGACCGAGTTCTGGTTCAACCACTTCAATGTGTTCTCCGGCAAGAACGCGGTGGGCGTGCTGGTGGCCGACTATGAGCAGACCGCCATCCGGCCGCATGTGCTGGGGCGCTTCCGCGACATGCTGGGCGCGACCGCCAAGCATCCGGCCATGCTGGTCTACCTGGACAACGCGCAGAGCGCCGCACCGCGCATGCAGCCGCGCGCGAGCGGCGAGGGCGCGCGCCAGCGCGGCCTCAACGAAAACTATGCGCGCGAGCTGATGGAACTGCACACGCTGGGCGTGGACGGCGGTTACACCCAGCGCGACGTGACCGAGCTGGCGCGCATGCTGACCGGCTGGGGCATAGACGCACGCGCCGGCAAGGGCCCCGTGTTCGAGTTCGACGCGCGCCGCCACGACCGCGGCAGCAAGACCTGGCTGGGCAAAGCCATTCCCGCTGCCGGCCAGGCCGAGGGCGAGCGCGCGCTGGACGTGCTGGCCGCGCACCCATCCACCGCCAGGCATCTGGCCTTCAAGTTCGCGCAGGCCTTCGTGGCCGACCAGCCGCCGCCGGCGCTGGTGGACCGCCTGGCGGACAGCTTCAAGAGCAGCGGCGGCGACCTGCGCGAGCTGACGCGCACGCTGATGCAGTCCGACGAGTTCTGGAGCCGCGAGGCCTACCAGGCCAAGTTCAAGACGCCTTACCAGTACCTCATCTCCAGCCTGCGCGCGCTGGACCTGCCACTGGCCCAGCCGCAGCCGCTGCTGCAGGCGCTGCAACAAGCCGGCCAGCCGCTGTACGGCGCGCAGACGCCCGACGGCTACAAGAACACCGCCGCTGCCTGGCGCAACCCCGAGGCGTTGACGCAGCGCGTGCAACTGGCCACCACGCTGGGCCAGCGCAGCGGCGTCAGCCCGCAGCGCCTGAGCAGCACGTTGGGTGCCGCCTTGAGCGAGCCCACGCGGCGCACGCTGGCGGCCGAGCCCGCCGGCCAGCAAGTGGCGCTGCTGCTGGCCTCCCCCGACTTCATGAAAAGGTGATCGCGATGCTGCGTCGACAACTGCTGCACTTCGGTGCCTTCACGCTGGGCGGCCTGCCGGTCTCGCTGGTGCGCGCACAGGGCGCGACCCAGAAGAAGATGGTCGTCGTCATGCTGCGCGGCGCGGTGGATGGCCTGTCGGTCGTTGCGCCCTATGGTGACCGCGACTACGCCGCCGGCCGGCCGCAGATCGCGCTGAACGCGCCGGGCGCCGAGGACGGCCTCATCAAGCTGGACTCGCTGTTCGGCCTGCACCCGTCGCTGGCCATGCTGAAGCGCCACTGGGACGGCGGCCAACTGGCCTTCGTGCACGCCAGCGGCTCGCCCGACCCGACGCGGTCGCACTTCGACGCGCAGGACTACCTGGAATCCGGGACGCCCGGCCGCAAGTCCACGCCCGACGGCTGGATGAACCGGCTGCTGGCCGCGCTGCCCGGCGAGCCCGCGCCCACGCGCGCCATCAGCCAGGGCAACACGCCGCCGCGCATCTTCTCGGGCACCGCGAGCGTCGCCAGCCTGGGCCTGGGGCCCAATGCGCTGCAGCGCCGCGCCATCGACAACCCGCAGATGCAGGCCGGCCTGGCCAAGCTCTACGCCGGCGACGCGCCGCTCAGCGGCACGCTGCGCGACACCACCGAGGGCCGCGAAGGCATGGCGCGCAGCATGGCGTCTGGCAACGCGATGGGTGGTGGCGGCATGGGCGGCGGCCGCTCCATGGACCCGACGGCCGACGCCGGCGCGCCGTCCGCGCGCAGCTTCGCGGCCGACGCGCAGCGGCTGGGCACGCTGATCCGCAAGGATCCCAACACCCAGCTCGCGTTCACATCGGTGGGGGGCTGGGACACCCACGTCAACCAGGGCGCCGCGCGCGGCCAGCTGGCCAACCGCCTGGCCAGCCTGGGCGAAGGGCTGGACGCGCTGAGCCGCGGCCTGGGCGACGCCTACAAGGACACGGTCATCGTCGTCGTCAGCGAGTTCGGCCGCACCGTGCGCCAGAACGGCAACGGCGGCACCGACCACGGCCGCGGCAACGTCATGTGGCTGATGGGCGGCCCCATCGCGGGCGGCCAGGTGCTGGGCGACTGGCCGGGCCTGGACAAGGCCGCGCTGGCCGACGGCCGCGACCTGGCCGTGACCACCGACTTCCGCCAGGTGCTGGCGCCGGTGCTGCAGCGCCACCTGGGCCTGTCGGAAACCGCACTGGCAACAGTGTTTCCCCAGTCACCGCAGACTTGGCGTCACGCGGACAAGCTGGTGCGGGCCTGACGCCCCGCCGCAACCGCAGGGAGATGGACATGGCGCGAATCTCGTTGCATTCGGTCGGACTGTGGACGCTGGTGGCCGTGCTGGCCTATTGCTTCCTGGTGGCGACCGGCATCGCCTGAGCCAGCGGCAGGCTCATGACGATCTCGCCGTCGTCCACCTCGCCCGTGGGCGCGAAGCCCAGCGCACGGTAGAACGGCTCAGGGCAGCCCGGGCCGGGCACGTAGGACAGCGCCAGTGAGCTGAACAGTCCCTTGGCCCGCACGTGCTCGATGACGAGCAGCAACGCGTCACGCCCGACACCACGGCCCTGGAAGCGTGCATCGACCATGAAGCGCCACACGCCCACGGCCGGCCGCGCAGGCGGGGGTGAGCGCAGCGACTCGTCCGCCAGCATGACAAAGCCGGCCAGTTCTTCCCCGGCATAGATCGCGCGATACCAGGCCTCGGGCGCGAACAGCGCCTGTGCCAGCGATACCGCGTTGGGCGCGACAAAGCCGGCCTGGCTTTCGGCGACGGCCAGCTGGGTGACGGCGCGCACGGTGTCGGCGGTGATCTCGCGCAGCGAGACGGTCGTGGGGAGCGTGTTCATGGCCGGCATTGTGGGCGCCGCTCGGCGCCGCGCATCTGCAGTTCATCCGCTCCCGCCCGCGATTCATCGCGAGGCGCTCGCGGCGGCGGCAGTCGTTGCAGACACTGCAATCACTGACACAGCCAACCCACCGGAGCCCACCATGAACACCGCCGCCAAGACCTTCGCCATCGCCATCGCTTCCGTCGCCGCAGCCGCCGCGCTGGGCGTCGGCCTGGCGGACCGTGCCGCAGCGCCTGCGGTCGAGGTGGTCAAGCTGGAGCGCGTGGTCATCACCGGCAAGCGCGCCGACGCGCCGGTCATCGCGCAGCTGCCGCGCGTCGTCATCGAGGGCCGCCGTGCCGAGACCACGCTGGCCGCCGCCTCGACAGGCACGCGCCGCGTCTGAAGCCGCGCTGCCGTCAGTCGCCACCAACCCGCCGCTGGCGGGTTTTTGTTTTTTCTAGCGGCGCAGGATCTTCTCCATCGCCTTTCCTTTAGCCAGCTCATCAACGAGCTTGTCCAGCCAGCGCAACTTCTGCATCAGCGGGTCCTCGATGTCTTCCACGCGGATGCCGCAGACCACGCCGGTGATCAGCGGGGCATTCGGGTTCAGTGCGGGCGCGTCGGCGAAGAAGCGGCGGAAGTCCCAGCCTTCGTCCAGTACCCGCTGCAACCCGGCGGCGTCGTAGCCGGTCAGCCACTGGATGACCTGGTCGACCTCCGCCTGCGTGCGGCCCTTGCGCTCGGCCTTCTGCACATACATCGGGTAGACCTTGGCGAAGGCGGTCGAGTAGATGCGGTGTTCGGACATGGGTTGGATGCTATCGGCCGGACTGTCCGGACAGTGTCCGCGGACAGCGTCCGCAGCGCCAAGTGACTGATTTGTAACGGACATCCCGCTGGCACACGCCTTGCGAAATGAGCTGCATGAACACCGGATTCCGCGACACCTCCGAGCAGGACCGACCGCTCGCCAAATCGTCCCGGCGCTGGCCGCTACTGCTGGCCGGCGGCCTCGCCGTGGCGGGCCTGCTGGTCTTCGTGGCCGGCCCGCGCATCAAGCAGATGCTGTCGGCCGACACCACCGTCAGCGCGCAGCGCCTGTCCATCGCGACCGTCGCCATCGCGCCGTTGACGCGCGACGTGGCCGGCGAGGGCCGCGTCGTCGCGGCGCAAAGCCCCACGTTGTACGCCCAGGGCGCCGGCACCGCCACGCTGCTGGTCAAGGCCGGCGACCCGGTCAAGCGCGACCAGGTGCTGGCCCGCGTGGACTCGCCCGAGCTGACCAACCGCCTCGCGCAGGAGCGCAGCAACGTCGATGCGCTGCGCGCCGACCTGGCCCGCGCCGAGGTCGAGGCCAAGCAGCAGACCGCCGCGCTGCAGAGCGCCTACGAGAACGCCCGCATCGACCAGCAGACCGCGCAGAACGACCTGGCCCGCCAGACGCAGGCCTTCGAGGCCGGCGCCACCGCGCGCATGCAGGTGGAGCGTGCGCAGGACGCGCTGGCCAAGGCCAAGCTGGCGCTGGACCAGGCGCGCGACCTGCGCGGCCTGAAGACCGACAGCCTGAAGCTGGACGTGCAGGCCAAGCAAAGCGCGCTGGCGCGCCAGCAGCTGCTGGCGGCCGACCTGGAGCGCCAGGTGGCCGAGCTGCAGGTGCGCTCGCCGGTGGACGGCCAAGTGGGCCAGCTGTTCATCGCCGACCGCACGAACGTCGCGCGCGATGCCCGGCTGCTGTCGGTCATCGACCTGTCGGCGCTGGAGGTGCAGATGCAAGTGGCCGAGAGCTTCGCCCGCGAGCTGCAGCCCGGCATGCCCGGCGAGATCAGCGGCAACGGCCAGCGCTGGAACGGGCTGGTCAGCTCGGTGTCGCCCGAGGTGGTCAACGGCGAGGTGGCCGCGCGGCTGCGCTTCGACGGGCAGCAGCCCGAGCAGCTGCGCCAGAACCAGCGCCTGTCGGTGCGCGTGCTGCTGGACAAGCGCGACAAGGTGCTGGGCGTCGCGCGCGGCAGCTTCGTCGACGAGGGCGGCGGCAGCTTCGCCTACGTGATGCGCGGCGGCGTGGCCGAGAAGGTCGCGATCAAGCTGGGCGCGCGCTCGCTGGAGCGGGTCGAGGTGCTGTCGGGCCTGGCGGCCGGCGACCGCGTCGTCATCTCCGGCGCCGAAAACTTCAAGGGCGCGGATCGCGTGCTCGTTGCGGATTGAGGCCGTTGATGGATGCCTTCTCGACACGTGCGGCTCTTCGTGAGATTGCCGGGAGTCCCGCCCGGCAGCGGGGTAACTTCCTTTTGCGGGGCCAAGAGAAAGTCACCAAAGAAAAGGCCCTGGACCGCACACCAGCACCACGTGCGCGAGCTGAGCCGTACAACAGCCGACAGCAGCCTGCACAGATGCGAACCGCTGCGCTCTCGCGCCTGACTTGTCACGAGCAACATCCAAGGCCTCACCTGACCGTCCGACGCGCGGCTGCACGCCGTGCTCACCAGAACAGCCCCATGCAGCGTCGCTCGGGCGACGCGACGGCCTGCGTAGGTTGGGGTGAGGTTCGCGAACCCCAACATGCCTCGCGACGCCCGACGTTGGGGTTGGCACCCCAACCTACGCGTCGCCCCAGCGACGCTGCATTCGCGGCATTTCTTGATGAGCCCGGCGTGCAGCCGGCGTTAAGCGGCGTGAAGGTGCGATCAGTGCTGGTCGTCATAGGGACAGCCGCGAGAGCGCAGCGGGTCGTGTCTAGGCGCAAAGCCGCCGGCCGTTTTCGGGCGCCGCTGTTGGCGGCGCCGCGATGGGATGCGGTTCAGCGCCTCTTCTTTGGTGACTTTCTTCTGGCGCCGCAGAAGAAAGTTACCCCGCCGCCGGGCGGGACTCCCGGCAATCTGGCCGCGCACCCGCTGCATCGATAACGCAACCGTCAAACGCAACAACAAGCCAAAGCAAGGACACCCCATGCTCCAGATGGAAAAACTGCAGAAGGTCTACCGCACCGAGATGGTCGAGACCTATGCGCTGCGCGACTTCAACCTCACCGTCAAGGAAGGCGAGTTCGTTGCCGTGACCG
Organism: Roseateles asaccharophilus; assembly: GCF_031458115.1. Lineage (GTDB taxonomy): Bacteria > Pseudomonadota > Gammaproteobacteria > Burkholderiales > Burkholderiaceae_C > Pelomonas > Pelomonas asaccharophilus_A. The sequence continues at coordinate 311,749 of NZ_JAVDXV010000003.1, forward strand.
GCCCCTCAGGCTCTGGCAAGACGACCTTCCTGACCATCGCCGGGCTGCTGGAGGCCTTCAGCGCCGGCACCTACAAGCTGGACGGCATCGACGTCAGCCGCATGGGCGATGCCGAGCGCTCGCGCATCCGCAACCAGAAGATCGGCTTCATCTTCCAGGCGTTCAACCTCATCCCCGACCTGAACGTGCTGGACAACATCGAGGTGCCGCTGCGCTACCGCGGCATGGGCGGTGCCGAGCGCAAGAAGCGCGCGGCCGATGCGTTGGCCCGCGTGGGCCTGTCTGCGCGCGCCAAGCACTATCCGAACGAACTGTCCGGCGGCCAGCAGCAGCGCGTGGCCATCGCCCGCGCGCTGGCCGGCGAGCCGCGCCTGCTGCTCGCCGACGAACCCACCGGCAACCTCGACAGCGCGATGGCGCGCAGCGTCATGGAGCTGCTGGAGGAGCTGCACCGCGACGGCGCCACCATCGTGATGGTCACGCACGACCCGCAGCTGGCCGCGCGCGCGCAGCGCAATGTGCATGTCATCGACGGCCAGGTCGTGGACCTGTCCGCCGAATTGAAGATGGCCTTGCCCGCCTGACCACACGATGCGAGTTCCCTTCATCGTCCTCGCGCTGCTGGCCGCCACCGCGGCCCGCGCCGACGACCTGCTGCAGGTCTGGGCCCAGGCCCGCGCGGCCGACCCTCTGCTGCGCCAGGCCGCCGCGTTGACCGGCGCGCAGGACGCCAGCGCCCGCGAGGCCCGTGCCGCGTTGCTGCCGCAATGGCGATTGCAGAGCAGCGAGCTGCGCGAGAGCGGCGGCGCACGCTGGAACGTCACGACCAGCAGCGTCAGCCAGACGCTGGTCGACCTGGCCGCGCTGCGCGAATGGGATGCCAGCCGCAGCCTCGCGTCGGCGCAGTCCGCCCGCCTGATCGCCGCCGAGCAAGCCGCGCGCGAGCGCGTGGCCGAGGCCTATTTCGGCCTGCTGTCGGCCCAGGCCCAGCTGGCCACCGCGCGCGCCAACGAGGACGCCTTCGACCGCCAGGTGCGTGAGGCCGAGACGCGCTTCAAGTCCGGCCTGTCGGCGCAGGTCGAGGCCGATCAGTCGCGCGCCTACCGCGAGCTGGCCCGCACGACCACGCTGGCTGCCGAGGCCCAGCTGGCAGATGCGCGCGAGTCGCTGGCGCAACTGACCGGTACCTCCGCACCGACGCTGCAGCCGCTGCGCGCCACGCTGGCGGCCCAGACGCTGCCCGATGACGCCGAGGCCTGGGGGCAGCGCGCGCTGCAGGCCAACCCCGAGCTGCAGGCGCTGCAGCTGGAGGTGCAGGCGAGCGAGCAACGCATCTCGTCCGCCCGTGCCGGCCACCTGCCCACGCTGAGCCTGGGTGTGGACACGCAGCGCCAGCGCGGCGATGGCGTGCCGCTGTCTGACGCCGGCCGCACGCCCACGCAGGTGGCGCTGCGGCTGACGGTGCCGCTGTTCGCCGGCGGCGCCACCAGCGCCGCGGCCGACCGTGCCGGCTTCCAGCGCGAAGCGGCCCGCGAGCAGCTCGAAGCCGGCCGCCGCGCCGTGCTGCGCGAGGTGCGTGGCCGCCACCTGGCCGTGGGCCAGGGCGAGGCCCAGCTGCGCGCGACCGAGGCCGCCGTGGCCGCCGCGCAGCGCGCGCTGGACGCCACGCGCACCGGCCTGACGCTGGGCACGCGCTCCACCACCGACCTGCTGCTCGCCATCCAGACGCTGGCCGGCGCGCAGAACGCACAGACCCAGGCCCGCCACCGCCATGTGCTGGCGCTGCTGTCGCTGCACCAGGCCGCCGGTTCGCTGGGCGACACCGAACTGGCCGCCGTCAACGCTCTTCTGGAGACACGCTGATGTTTCTGCATTACCTCGAACTCGCCTGGCGCAACATCCTGGCCTACAAGGGCCTGTCGGCGCTGATGGTGCTGGCGCTGGCGCTGGGCATAGGCGCCTGCATGACCACGCTGACCGTCTATCACGTACTGTCCGGCGACCCGATTCCGCACAAGAGCCAGCGGCTGTTCAACGTGCAGCTGGATGCGGCCGACATGGTGGGCTGGAAGGCGGGCGAAGAGCCCACCTTCGACCTGACCCGCTTCGATGCGACGGCGCTGCTGCGCGACAAGAAGGCCATGCGCCAGTCCATGTCCAGCGGCTTCAACACGGCCGTGTCGCTGCCCGATGCGCAGATCAAGCCCACGTTCTCCAGCGTGCGCTACACGTCGGCCGACTTCTTCGCGATGTTCGACGCGCCCTGGCAGCACGGCGGCGGTTGGAACGCGGCCGACGACGAGGCCGAGGCGCGCGTGGCCGTGCTGTCGGCGGCTCTGAACGAGAAGCTGTTCGGCGGCGCCAACAGCGTGGGCCGCGAGGTCATCGTGCGCGGCCAGACGCTGCGCGTCATCGGCGTGCTGCGGCCCTGGAAGGTACAGCCGCACTTCTGGGACCTGACGCTGGGCAGCTACACCGAGACCGAGGACTTCTACCTGCCGTTCTCCACCGCGATGGCGCTGAAGATGGGCCACTGGGGCAACATGGACTGCTGGGCCCGCGGCGCCGGCACCGGCAGCTCGCTGGACCTGGCGGCCAGCTGCTCGTGGATCCAGTACTGGGTCGAATTCGAGAAGCCCGAGGATGCCGCGGCCTACCGCGACTACCTGGTCGCCTACTCCGAGGCGCAACGCAAGGCCGGCCGTTTCGAGCGCCCGACCAATGTGCGGCTGCGCAACGTGATGGATTGGCTGGGCGCGCAGAAGGTGCTGCCGGCCGACGTGAGGCTGCAGACCTGGCTGGCCTTCGGCTTCCTGGCGGTCTGCATCGTCAACATGGTGGGCCTGCTGCTGGCCAAGACGCTGCGGCGCAGCGGCGAGATCGGCGTGCGCCGCGCTTTGGGCGCCACGCGGGCCGACATCTTTAGGCAGTTCGTCGTCGAGGCCGGCGTGCTGGGCCTGGCCGGTGCCGTACTGGGTCTGCTGCTGGCGCAGGGCGGCCTGTGGCTGGTGCGCCAGAGCCCCAACGACTACGCCCGTCTGGCCGAACTTGACGCGTCCATGCTGGCGCTGACGCTGGGCCTGGCTCTGTTGGCCAGCCTGCTGGCGGGCCTGCTGCCGGCCTGGCGTGCGGCGCTGGTGACCCCGGCTGTTCAGCTCAAGGTGCAGTGATGATGAAAGACCTCTTCCCCATCCTCTCCACGCTGCGCCGCCACAAGATCGCGGCCGGCCTCATCGTGCTGGAGGTGGCGCTGACCTGCGCCATCGTCACCAACGCGCTGCACCTGATCCAGACCCGCGTCGACGCGCTGCAGACTGACAGCGGCATGGCCGAGTCCGAGATCGCCGTGCTGACGCTGCGCGGCAGCAAGCCGCTGGCGCCGGAGCGGGTCGCCACCGTCATCGGCGAGGACCTGGCGCGGCTGCGCGCGCTGCCCGGGCTGAAGTCGGTCACGGTGGTCAACCAGATTGCCTACGGCAACAACAGCAACAACAGCGGCGTGTCGCTGGAGCCGGACAGCAAGGGCCTGCGCGTGTCCGCGGCCCAGTACGCATCCGACGACCACATGCTGGCGACCTTCGGCGTGCGCCTGGTGGAGGGCCGCAACTTCACGGCCGAGGAGGTGCTGGACAACTTCAAGGTGTTCAGCGTCGCCGAGCCCAAGATCGGCCAGCTCATCGTCAACAAGATCATGGCCGAGCGGCTGTTCCCGGGCCAGTCCGCCGTGGGCAAGACGGTCTACGTGTTCGGCAACTCGCCGTCGACCATCATCGGCGTCGTCGACACGCTGACGCACACGCAGCTGCACCGGGCGCGCGGCAACGGCGCGGGCGCCGCGATGATCCTGCCGCTGCGTGGCGGCGGCTCCTACGTGATCCGCGCCGAACCCGGTCAGCTCAACCAGCAGATCAAGGCCGTGACGGCCGCGCTGGAGTCCGCGGATCCCAGCCGCGTCGTCACCGAGGCGCGCACGCTGACCGAGATGCGCACCCGCTTCTACGCGCAGGACCGCGCGATGGCCTGGCTGATGGGCGGCGTCTGCGTGGCGCTGCTGCTGGTGACGGCCATGGGCATCGTGGGCCTGGCCAGCTTCTGGGTGCAGCAGCGCACCCGCATGATCGGTACGCGCCGCGCTCTGGGCGCCACCGAGCAGCAGATCCGCCGCTACTTCCAGCTCGAGAACCTGCTGCTGACGACCACCGGCATTCTCATCGGCACGGCCGGCGCCGTGGGCCTGGGCCAGCTGTTGATGCAGAGCTACGAGCTTCCGCGTTTGCCCTGGGCCTATCTGCCCGCCGGCGCCCTATCGTTGTGGCTGCTGGGGCAGGTGGCCGTCTGGGTGCCGGCCCGGCGCGCTGCGCGGCTGTCGCCCGTAGCTGCGCTGAGGAGTTGAGGCCCCTCGCCCAGTCCGCCCTGCTGAACGCGGGCAGGCCTGGTGGGTCCCCCGGGGGGACGGCGATGCGTGCGGCATTGAGCCGCGCGCACATCGTCCGGCGGGCCGGCTTGGGGCGGCCCGGCGCTCGGCCCGGAATACGGGGGATTGAAAGAGGGGGAAGGTATGGGGTCCAAGCTGTTGAAGCGGCTGCTGCTGGCCGCAGGCGTCTTGTTGCTGCTGGCCGTTGCGGTCGCCGTGGCGGGCTGGCTGATGGCCGACCGCAAGATGGCGCGGCGGGTGGACGTGGCCATCGCGCCGCTGACGCTGCCCACCGACGCCGCCGCGCTGGAACGCGGCCGCTACCTGTTCCATTCGCGCGGCTGCGCCGAATGCCATGGCGCCGATGGCGGTGGCCGCAAGGTCATCGATGCCGGCGGCATGCTGGTCGTCGCGCCCAACCTGACGCCGGCCGGCGTGACCGCCCGCTATGGCGTGGAGGACTGGGTGCGGGCCATCCGGCACGGCCTCAAGCCCGATGGCCGACCGCTGATCATCATGCCCAGCGAGGACTACAACCGCTTCACCGATGCCGATACCGCCGCGCTGGTGGCGCATGCGAAGCAGCTGCCGGCCGTCACGCCCGGCGAGCGCACCGTCATCCAGCTGCCGCCGCCGGTGCGCGTGCTGTACGGCCTGGGGCTGATCAAGGACGCTGCCGCCAAGATCGACCATGGCCTGGCGCCGTCCGCGCCGGTGCCCGAGGGCGTCACGGTCGAGCATGGCCGCTATGTGGCGCAGATGTGCGTGGGCTGCCATGGCGAAGGCTTTGGCGGCGGCAAGGTGCCCGGCGGCCCGCCGGACTGGCCGGCCGCGGCCAACCTGACGCCCGGCAAAGGCAGCGCGATGCCGCGCTATGCCAACGCCGACGCCTTCGTCGCGATGATGAAGAGCGGCAAGCGGCCGGACGGCGCGGCCATCGCGGTCATGCCGTTCCAGTCTCTGGCGCAGATGAGCGACGTGGACCTGCGCGGCCTGCACGCCTATCTCGTCACGCTGCCGGCGCGCGATTTCGGCGCACGCTGACTCCTGGCACGGGCCAGGGATTTGCCGGCCCTGGCACCATGGGCGCATGAGTCGTACCGTTTCGCTTCGCCGGCTGGCCGGCATCGCCGCGCTGGGGGCCGCCGTGCTGGGGCTGCAGGCCGGTTGTACGTCGCTGGACGAGCGCCAGCGCGGCTGGATCTTCCAGCCCGGTGACCGCACCTGGTCGGGCGGCCTGGCCGCGGCCCAGGGCATGGAAGACGTCTGGATCCCGTTCCAGAGCCGCCTGGACGAATCGCGAGGCGCCGACGTGCGCCTGCACGGTCTGTGGCTGCCGCAGCCCGACCCCAAGGCCCCCGTGCTGCTGTACCTGCACGGCGCGCGCTACGACGTGCGCGGCAGCGCGCCGCGCATGCGCCGCATGCACGAGCTGGGTTTCGCGGTGCTGGGCGTGGACTACCGCGGCTTCGGCAAGAGCACGGCCGGCCTGCCGTCCGAGGCCATGGCCGCCGAGGATGCGCGCGCGGCCTGGGACTGGGTCGCGCAGCAGCACCCCGGCGCGCGCCGCTTCATCTTCGGCCACTCGCTGGGCGGCGCCATCGCCGTGAACCTGGCCAGCCAGGTGGGCGACGAGGCCGGCCTCATCGTCGAGGGCAGCTTCACGTCCATCCCCGATGTCGTCAGCACCTTCCGCTGGGGCTGGCTGCCGGTGTCGCCGCTGATCACGCAGCGCTTCGACGCCGCGTCACGCGTGGCCGAGGTCGGCTCGCCGCTGCTGGTGGTGCACGGCAGCCGCGACACGCTGATTCCGCATCACCTGGGCCAGCAGCTGTACGAGCGTGCGAGGGAGCCCAAGCGCTTCGTGCTGGTGGAGGGGGGCTCGCACCACAACACCAACTCGGTGGGGCAAGGGCAGTACCGAGAGGCTTTGAACGACCTTTTCGGGCTCTAGCAGCCTCAGCCGCCCGCCTGCAATGTGCGCAGGTCGTTCTCCCACTTGGTCCAGTGCTGATGCACTTCCTGGCGCTGCTGGGCATCCAGCCCGTTCAGCACCTTCAGCACGCCAGTGATCACCTGCTCGCGATAGGCCTGCTCGGCCGGCTGCGGCTGCAGGTTGCGCATCAGCAGCGCGGTGCCGCCGGCCAGATCCTGGCGTGACCAGGCGCGCAGCGCGTCCAGCGTGTGGGCCTGGCGGGTGGCGCGGCCCTGGGCCATGGTCGTCAGGTCGAAGCGCCAGCTCGCGGCTTCGGCGCGGGCCTGGCGGCGCGTGGAGCGGTCGAGATCACCCACCCAGCGCTCCAGGTTGTTGGAGAAGCGCTTGCCGCGCTCCTCGGCGCCGTCCGGGCCGGCGTTCTTCTCGCGCCATTCCGTGGTCTTCTCGTCCATCTTCTTCTGCAGATGTGCCCACTGCTCGGGCCGCAGGCTGGCCAGCAGCGGCGCGGCCAGCGGTGCGGCCTGCTGCAGGCAGCGCTCGGCACTGGCGCGGGCGCCGCGCTCCAGCGCCAGCAGCTCGTCGCGGGTCACGCCGCCGTCCAGCGCCTGGTGTGCCTGCTTCAGCAGTGCCAGCCACTGCGGCAATTCTTCCCGGCGGTGCCAGGCCTGCCAGATCTGCAACTGGTCCTTCAGGCGCTGGCGCTGCGCGCCGTCCAGGTCGAAATAGCTGTTGGCCCACAGGCCGGCGGCCAGCGGCAGCTGCTGGTAGGCCAGTGTCAGGCTGGAGCAGCCGGCGATGACCGCCAGCAGGGCCAGGGACAGCAGGGCGGCGAGTCGTTTCAACGGGCGCATGACGGCATCGTGGCAGGGTCGGCGCGCCTCGTGTGTCAGCGCAGGCGCCGACCGCGCATGGCGTTGCCGCCGACCTGCATGGCTGCGCGCTCAGGGACAGGCCGTGCGCTGCATCGCGAAGTCGATGCCGCGGACCTTGCCATTGCGCTCGCCCTCGATGCGCGCCACCAGCTGGTCGGGCGCCATGCGGCGGTAGCTGACGCGCTGCGGGAAGTCGTGCGCGGTGTTCTCGAAGACGGCTTGCGCCTCGGCCTGGCGCGCCAGCTTGAACTCGGTGGGCGGGCGGCCTTGCGGTTGGGCGATGAAGCTCAGCCGGCCTTCGGCATCGGCGCGCAGCTGCATGAACTCGAACTCGATGACGCGGCCGCCCTTGACGATGCGAGCCATTCCCAGCATCAGCCCGCCGGCCGGCGCCATCCACTGCTCCACGGAGCCGGCTTCGCGGCCGGTCTGGGTCCAGCAGCCGGCCATCCAGGCGACGGGCGCGAAAGGATCGGCCTGCGCGTGGCTCAGGGTCGCACAGGTGGCCAGCAGTAGGGCAAAAGGCAGCTTCATGACGGCCGATTCTTGTGCCGCGCGGTTATCGTTGGCGCCCACGCTAACCCTTGGCCCCTCCTGTGTCCCGCTCGGATCTGCCCCACACCCTGAAGCTGATGACGGTCTGGCTGCTCATCGGCCTGCTGATCTTCCTGGGCTTCAAGTTCTGGGAGCGCGAGCGCGAGTCCAGCCGCTTCCAGCTGGCCGGCGGCGTCGTGGTGCTGACGCGCGCGCCCGACGGCCACTTCCACTGGCCCGGCCGCGTGGGCGAAGTGGAGGTGGACTTCCTCGTCGACACCGGCGCCACGTCTACCGCGCTGCCGCAGGCGCTGGCCGAGCGTGCGGGCCTGCAGCCGCTGGGCGCCGTGCGCGCCCACACGGCCGGCGGCTCCGTCAACGGCTTCGCCGCGCGTGCCGACATCACGCTGGAAGGCGGCGTCAGCGCGCGCCGTCTCACCGTCACCGTGCTGCCCAACCTGGCCGCGCCGCTGCTGGGCATGGACGTGCTGGGCCGGCTGCATTTCAGCCAGAAGCCCGGCGAACTGCGCATCACCCCCAGCCCATGATCCGAACCCTGTTGCTCCTGGCGCTGTTCGTCGGCGGCGCCCAGGCCGCCTGCCCGCCCGCCCCGACGCTGCCCACCGCCCAGCAATCCGCCACCTGGGCCGCCCAGGCGCCGGACCGCGGGCCGTTGTGGCGCATCAGCCGTGACGGCCACAGCAGCTACCTGTTCGGCAGCCTGCACGTGGGCAAGGCCGACTGGTCCTACCCCGGCCCCGCGCTGCGGGCCGCCTGGGCGCAGACCGACGTGCTGGCCGTGGAGCTGGATCCGGCCGACGTGGGCCCGGCGCTGGCCGCCGCTGGCCCGGGCGAAGCGCTGGCGCCGCCGCTGGCCGAGCGCGTGCAGGCCCAGGCCCGCGCGGCCTGCCTGCCGCCGGGCGCGCTGGAGCCGCTGCCGGCCATGCTGCAGCTCAGCCTGTTGACGCTGCTGGAGGCGCGCCGCGACGGCTTCGACGCGGTGTTCGGCCAGGACCTGATGCTGCTGGCCTGGGCCAAGACCGAGGGCCGGCCGGTGCTGGCGCTGGAGACGCTGCAGGAACAGCTGGACGCGATGGCGCCGCCGGCCGGCGAGCTGCCGCAGATCATCGACGGCGCGCTGCGCCAGCTGCAGCGCGGCGAGATGCGTGCACCGCTGCGCAAGCTGGCCGATGCCTGGCAGCGCGGCGACATGAAGACGCTGGCCGACTACCCGCGCTGGTGCGGCTGCGCCAGCAGCCGGGTCGAGCGTGCGTGGTTCAAGCGCATCAACGACGACCGCAACGTGAACCTCGCCGAGCGCATCGCGGCGCTGCACGGCCCGGGCCAGCGCCTGCTGGTGGCCGTGGGCGCGCTGCACATGAGCGGCCCGCAGGCCCTGCCGCGGCTGCTGGCCGAGCGGGGCTTCACCGTCGAGGCCCTGCGCCCCGCGAAGTAGCATCGCGCCATGGAGGTAGACATGACTGACAACAGCTTCACCAAGTTCGTGCCCGGTTTCGACTTCCTGCAGGGCCTGGTCAAGAACGCCGGCTCGGCCCTGCCGGGCATAGGCCAGTGGGTGGCGCCCACGCTGAACCCCGAGGAACTGGAGAAGCGCATCGAGGAGCTGCGCACGGTGCAGTTCTGGCTGGAGCAGAACGCGCGCATGCTGGCCGCCACCATCCAGGCGCTGGAGGTGCAGCGCATGACGCTGTCCACGCTGCAGACGATGAACGTGCCGCTGGCGCAGTTGCGCGACACGCTGAAGCTGCCCGAGGTACCGGCCTGGCCGGCCGAGCCGCCGCCGGTGGCGAAGGCGGCGGCCAAGACCGTCACGCGCACCGTGAAGGCCGCCACCAAGTCGGCCCAGGTCGCCGCCGATGCCGCCAAGGCCGCCGCAGCCAACCCGGCCGCCGCCATCGACCCCACGCAGTGGTGGACTGCGCTGAGCCAGCAGTTCACGCAGCTGGCCACCACGGCCATGAAAGACACCGCCACCGACGCGGCCAAGAACCTGGCTGGCAGCCTGGTCAAGCAGAGCTTCGACGCCGCCAGCGACACCTTGAAGCGCGCGGCCGGCATGCCCGGCGCCGTCGCCAAGGGCCTGGCCGCGGGCGCCAAGCCCAAGCCCAAGCCGGCGGCCAAGACGGCGAAACCACGCGCCCCGGCGCGCCGCAAGACGTAACCTTGATCCGGCAGTTGAACGCCCCCACCGAGCTTCCCGCCCGCCGCGCCGCCGTTGTTGCCGCGCTGGCCCCGTTGCTGCCCGCCCATGCGCTGCTGTCGCAAGCCGAGCAAACGACGCCCTATGAATGCGACGGCCTGACCGCCTACCGTCAGCGCCCGCTGGCCGTGGCGCTGCCCGAAAGCGAGGCGCAGGTGGCCGCCGTGCTGAAGGCCTGCCACCGCCTGGGTGTTCCTGTCGTCGCGCGCGGCGCCGGCACGGGCCTGTCCGGCGGTGCGATGCCGCATGAGCTGGGCGTCACGCTGGCGCTGGCCAAGTTCAACCAGATCCTGTCCATCGACCCGCTGGCCCGCACCGCGCGCGTGCAATGCGGCGTGCGCAACCTCGCGATCAGCGAGGCCGCCGCGCAGCACGGCCTGTACTACGCGCCCGACCCCAGCAGCCAGATCGCCTGCACCATCGGCGGCAACATCGCCGAGAACTCCGGCGGCGTGCACTGCCTGAAGTACGGCCTGACGCTGCACAACGTGCTGCGCGTGCGTGGCTTCACGGCCGAGGGCGAAGCCGTCGAGTTCGGCTCCGAGGCACTGGACTGCGCGGGCCTGGACCTGCTGGCGCTGGTCATCGGCAGCGAGGGCATGCTGGCCGTCGTCACCGAGGTCACTGTGAAGCTGGTGCCCAAGCCGCGGCTGGCGCGCTGCCTGATGGCCAGCTTTGACGACGTGCGCAAGGCCGGCGACGCGGTGGCCGCGCTGATCGCGGCCGGCATCATTCCGGCCGGCCTGGAGATGATGGACAAGCCCATGACGGCCGCCGTGGAAGACTTCGTGCACGCCGGCTACGACCTGGACGCCGAGGCCATCCTGCTGTGCGAGAGCGACGGCACGCCCGAGGAGGTGGCCGAGGAGATCGCGCGCATGGACGCCGTGCTGCGCGGCAGCGGCGCGACGGCCGTACAGGTCAGCGAGGACGAGGCCCAGCGACTGCGCTTCTGGAGCGGCCGCAAGAACGCCTTCCCGGCGTCCGGCCGCATCAGCCCCGACTACATGTGCATGGACTCCACCATCCCGCGCAAGCACCTGGCCACCATCCTGCTGGACATCCAGCAGATGGAGAAGAAGTACGGCCTGCGCTGCGCCAACGTCTTCCACGCCGGCGACGGCAACCTGCACCCGCTGATCCTGTTCGACGCCAACGACCCCGACCAACTGCACCGCTGCGAGCAGTTCGGCGCCGAGATCCTGGAGCGCAGCGTCGCCCTGGGCGGCACGGTGACCGGCGAGCACGGCGTGGGCGTCGAGAAGCTGAACTCCATGTGCGTGCAGTTCAGCGCCGAGGAGCGCGAGCAGATGCTCAAGCTCAAGAGCGCCTTCGACCCCGCCGGCACGCTGAACCCCGGCAAGCAGATCCCGAGCTTGAGCCGCTGCGCCGAGTACGGCCGCATGCATGTGAAGCGCGGGCTGCTGGCGTTCCCTGAACTGGAGCGGTTTTGAAGTTCGACGATTTGCAGGCACGCATCCGCGACGCCCGCGCCCCGCTGCGCATTACCGGCCACGGCAGCAAGGATTTCTACGGCGAGGCGCTGTCCCCGATGGAAGGCGAGCCGCTGTCCACGCTGGCGCTGAACGGCATCACGGCTTACGAGCCCAGCGAGCTGTTCGTCAGCGTGCTGGCCGGCACGCCGCTGGCCGACCTGGAGGCCACGCTGGCCGCGCAGCAGCAGCGGCTGGCCTTCGAGCCGCCGCGCTTCGGCGGCCGCGGCACGGTGGGCGGCATGGTGTCGGCTGGCCTGTCAGGCCCCACACGCGCCGCGCTGGGTTCGGTGCGCGACCACCTGCTGGGCGCCGTGCTCATCAACGGCCAGGGCGAGCTGCTGAGCTTTGGCGGCACGGTCATGAAGAACGTGGCGGGCTTCGACGTCAGCCGCGTGTTGGCCGGCGCGATGGGCCAGTTGGGCCTGATCACCGAGGTCACGCTGAAGGTGTTGCCGCTGCCTGCGGCCACGGCCACGCTGCGTTTCGACTTCGACCAGGGTGCCGCGCTGATGGCGCTGAACCGCTGGGGCGGCGAGCCGCTGCCCATCGAGGCCAGCGCCTGGTGGGACGGCGCGCTGGTGCTGCGCCTGGCCGGCGCGGTGGCGGCCGTCGAGGCGGCCACGCGCAAGCTGGGTGGCGACGTCATTCCGGCCGACCTGGCCGCCGGCTTCTGGACCGGCCTGCGCGACCATGCCGATGAGTTCTTCATCGGCGCCGAACGCGCCGTGGCCGGCGGCGCGCGGCTGTGGCGGCTGGGCCTGCCCAGCGTCACGCCCGAGCTGAAGCTGCACGGCGAGCAGCTCATCGAGTGGGGTGGCGCGCAGCGCTGGGTCGTCACGCCGCTGGCTCCCGTCGCCGTGCGCGAGGCTGCCGCGGCGGTGGGCGGCCATGCCACCTTGTTCCGCGCGCTGGACAAGTCGCCCGGCGCGTTCGCACCGCTGAGCGCGCCGCTGACCGTCATCCACAAGCGCCTGAAGCTGGCGTTCGATCCGCACCGGGTGTTCAACCCCGCGCGGCTTTACCTCGATCTCTGAATGCAGACCACGCTCGCCCCCGAATTCGCCGGCACGCCCGAAGGTGCCGAGGCCGAGGCCATCCTGCGGCGCTGCGTGCACTGCGGCTTTTGCACCGCCACCTGCCCGACCTACCAGCTGCTGGGCGACGAGCTGGACGGCCCGCGCGGCCGCATCTACCTGATCAAGCAGGTCATGGAGGGCGTGGAGCCCACGCGCGAGACGCAGCTTCATCTGGACCGCTGCCTGACCTGCCGCAACTGCGAGACCACGTGCCCGTCGGGCGTCGAGTACGGCCACCTGGTGGACATCGGCCGCCGCATCGTCGACGCCAAGGTCGAACGCCCCGCCAGCGAGCGCTGCGTGCGCTGGCTGCTGAAGGAGGGCATGACCTCGCCGCTGTTCAAGCCCGCGCTGAAGCTGGGCCAGGCGCTGCGGCCGCTGGTGAATCTCATGCCGGCGGCCCTGCAGGACAAGGTGCCGCCGAAAGCCCCGGCCACCGCGCACGACTGGCCCACGCGCCAGCTGAACCGCAAGGTCGCGCTGCTGCTGGGCTGCGTGCAGCCGGCGCTGGCGCCCAACATCAACTCCGCGACCGCCCGCGTGCTGGACGCCGCCGGCATCCAGACGGTGGTGGCCGACGAGGCTGGCTGCTGCGGTGCCGTGCGCGAACACCTGGGCGACCACGAGGCCGCGCTGGCCGACATGCGCCGCAACATCGACGCCTGGTGGCCGTTGGTGGCCGGGCCGGGCGAGAAGGTCGAGGCACTGGTCATGAACGCGTCGGGCTGCGGCGTCATGGTGAAGGACTACGGCCATCTGCTGGCGCACGACCCGGCCTATGCCGACAAGGCGCGCCGCATCAGCGCCATGACGCGCGATGTCAGCGAGCTGCTGCCCGAGCTGGTGCCGGCGCTGAAGGCGCGGCTGAAGGCCAAGCCCGGCGCGCTGGCCTGGCACTCGCCCTGCACGCTGCAGCACGGGCAGAAGCTCAAGGGCGGCGTGGAGGCCTCGCTGCGCGAACTGGGCTTCAAGATCGACTGCGCGCCCGCCGACAGCCATCTGTGCTGCGGCTCGGCGGGCACGTACTCGGTGCTGCAGCCGCAGCTGTCCAAGCAACTGCGCGAGCGCAAGCTGGCCGCGCTGGCGCCGCTGCAGGCGCAGCAGATCGTGTCGGCCAACGTGGGCTGCATCCAGCACCTGCAGTCCGGCACCGACACGCCGGTGCGCCACTGGGTGGAAGTGCTGGACGACGCGCTGCGCGGCGTGCACGGCTGATCTTGTCGCCAGCCTTGCGCCGGCACTGCGGCTAGGGTCGCCTGTTCGACCTGCCCAGCCGCGCGCTGTTCATGGACCGCTTCAACACCGCCGCGCCGAACCCCGCGGTGCGCATGTCCGACACCGTGGCGCGGCTGGGCGGAGACGGGTTCACCATCATCCTGGAGCGGCTCAGCCAGCCCGAGGACGACGTGCAGGGCGTCGCCGACAAGTTCGTGAAGGCCATGCGCGAGCCCTTCATCGTGCAGGGCCAGCGCTGCGACGTGACGGTCAGCATCGGCGCGGCCATCCATCCGACCGGCGACGCGCTGCCCGACACGACCGCGCTGCTGAACCGGTCCGACGACGCGATGTACGAGGCCAAGCGCGCCGGCAAGAACGCATACCGCTTGAGCGTGTAGGCCGCGCCTCGCGGCTTCACACAGGCTTCATGCCGCCCCTGCTGGCCTCACACGAGGTGCGCACAGTCCGGGCATGGCTGCCGGAACCGCAACTCACGATGTGCATTGGATCGAGGTCATTGATGCCCAGGGCATTCATCGCCTCGAGAGGTTGGGGCCCTATGCCACGGCGCTGCTGGGCCAGCGGGCATGCCGGGGCGTCACGCGGCTGCTGAACACGCGGCGCTACACCGCGGCGGTCGTGTCGCAGCAGGACCTGGAAAGTCGCAACGGCAGGGCGGGCCTGCTCAGGTCTTGAAGGTCGAGACCAGCTTGACCAGTTCGTCCGCCTGGTGCTTCAGGCTCTCGGCGGCGGCGGCGCTCTCCTCGACCAGCGCAGCGTTCTGCTGCGTGGCCTGGTCCATCTGCGCGATGGCCTGGCCTACCTGGCTGACGCCGGTGCTCTGCTCGCGGCTGGCGGCGCTGATCTCGCGCACGATCTGCGCGACGCGGCCGATGGAGTCCACGACCTGCTGCATCGTCTCGCCGGCGCGGTTGACCAAGCTGGCGCCTTGCTCCACGCGCTCCACGCTGTCACCGATCAGCGCCTTGATCTCCTTGGCCGCCTCGGCCGAGCGTTGCGCCAACGTGCGCACCTCGCCGGCCACGACCGCAAAGCCGCGACCCTGTTCACCGGCGCGCGCCGCTTCGACGGCGGCGTTCAGCGCCAGGATGTTGGTCTGGAACGCGATGCCATCGATGGTGCCGATGATGTCGCCGATCTTGCGCGAGCTGTCCTCGATGCCGCGCATGCGCTGCACGGCCTCGCTGACGACATCGCCGCCCTGGCGGGCGACCTGGCTGGCGTCGTGCGCGAGCTTGTCGGCCTCGCTGGCGTTGTCGGCATTGAGCTTGACGGTGGCCGACAGCTGCTCCATGGAGGCTGCCGTCTGCTGGATGGCGCTGGCCTGCTGCTCGGTGCGCGAGGACAGGTCGTTGCTGCCGAGAGAGATCTCGGAGCTGGCGGTGGCCACCTCGTCGGCGTTGTGCCGCACGGAGCTGACCAGATGCCGCAGCGACTGCTGCATGCCGGCCAGCGTCTGGGTCAGCTGCGCGGTCTCGTCGCTGCCCTCCGAACGGATGTCGCGCGACAGGTCGCCCTGGCCAACTTCCTCGGCCTCATGGATGGCCGCGCGCAGCGGCCCCACGACGGAGCGCGTGATCAGCCACGCGGCCGCAACGCCCAGGCTCAGGCAGACGGCCGCCAGCGCCAGCATCAAGGTCTGCGTGCGCGCCGCGGCCTTCAGCACCAGTTCGGTCTCGCTGCGCACGCGCTCGCCCTGGTAGTCGGCCATGCGGCTGATGGTCTTCACATAGGCCTCGGAGGCCGGGCGCATCTTGCCCTCCAGCACCTGCAGCGCGGCCTCGGCCTCGCCGGCCTTCAGCTGTGCGAACACGCCGTTGCGGATGTCCACATAGGCCTTGCGCGCCGCGGCGATGTCCTTGAGCACGTCCTTGCCGGCTTCGGTGTCCTCGGCCGTGGTCAGCTCTTCCTGCAGCTTGTTGATGCGCTCGCTGGTGGTCTTGATGACGGGGGAGAAGAAGTCGGCGACCGGCCCTGAGCCGCCGGCCCGGGCGACCGCGTCGGTGCGCGTCACGTTGAGCTGCGTCTGCGTGCGCCAGTCCTGTGCGGTGTCCTGGCGCTTTTGCAGCTGCACGAGCAGGTCGATGTGCGGGCCCACGGTGGCCAGCTGCCGGTAGCTCAGGCCCACGGCGATGGCGAGCAGCAGCAGCACCATGCCGAAACCCAGCCCCAAGCGCGCACCGATCTTCAAGGATTGCATCTTCATCACCGCCTCCAAGGGTTGCCGCAGGCTGGTGCGTTCGGAGGTGCACCCTGCCGGTGCGTTGACTCTACATGTCGGTGCAAGGGGGCGTACAAAGAAAAACACCGCCCTGTGGGGCGGTGTTCACTGACGAAACGGCTGTTTACAGGCCGGCGGCCTTGCGCAGTGCGGCCGCTTTGTGGTCTTCGCTCACATCGCAAGCGATATGAGCTTCGCCCCAAAGCGGCTTGGCCGCTGGCGCGGCCGACTGCCTGGCTTACAGCCCGGCAGCAGCGCGTAGCGCTGCCGCTTTGTCCGTTCTCTCCCAAGTGAACTCCGGCTCCTCGCGCCCGAAGTGGCCATAGGCCGCCGTCTTCGAGTAGATCGGGCGCAGCAGGTCCAGCATCTGGATGATGCCCTTGGGGCGCAGGTCGAAGTGCTCGTTGACCAGCTTGGCGATCTGCTCGTCGGGGATGACGCCCGTGCCTTCGGTGTAGACCGTCACGTTCATCGGGCGGGCCACGCCGATGGCATAGGCGACCTGGATCTGGCACTGGCGGGCCAGGCCGGCGGCGACGATGTTCTTGGCCACGTAGCGCGCCGCGTAGGCGGCCGAGCGGTCGACCTTGGACGGATCCTTGCCGGAGAACGCGCCACCACCGTGCGGGCAGGCGCCGCCGTAGGTGTCGACGATGATCTTGCGGCCGGTCAGGCCGCAGTCGCCCTGAGGGCCGCCGATGACGAAGCGGCCGGTCGGGTTGATCAGGTACTTGGTGTCCGCCGTCAGCCAGTCCTTGGGCAGCACGGGCTTGATCAGCTCCTCGCGGATGGCCTCGTAGAACTCCGGCGTCATCTTGTCGCCCAGGCTCATCTCGGGCGCGTGCTGCGTCGACAGCACGATGGTGTCGATGCTGTGCGGCTTGCCGTCCACATAGCGCATCGTGACCTGGCTCTTGGCGTCGGGGCGCAGGAAGGGCAAGCGGCCGTCCTTGCGCAGCTGGGCCTGGCGCTCCACCAAGCGGTGCGCGTAGTAGATGGGCGCGGGCATCAGCTCGGGCGTCTCGTCGCAGGCGTAGCCGAACATCAGGCCCTGGTCGCCGGCGCCGATGTTCAGGTGGTCGTCTGACGCGTGGTCCACGCCCTGGGCGATGTCGTTGGACTGCTTGTCGTAGGCCACGAGAACCGCGCAACCCTTGTAGTCGATGCCGTACTCGGTGTTGTCGTAGCCGATACGCTTGATGGTGTCGCGCGCGACCTGGATGTAGTCCACATGCGCGTTCGTCGTGATCTCGCCCGCCAGCACCACCAGGCCGGTGTTGCACAGCGTCTCGGCGGCCACGCGGCTGCGCGGGTCCTGCTCAAAAATGGCGTCGAGGATGGCGTCCGAGATCTGGTCGGCCACCTTGTCGGGGTGTCCTTCGGAGACGGATTCGGATGTGAAGAGGAAGTCGTTGGCCACTTTTAAACTCCTGGTTGCTTGGGTCGGCGTTGCCTGACCTCAGGAGGTGCGGCGAACGCTTTAGCAGGATTTGTGAATCGCCCCGCAAGTAGTTCATTAACTCGGCGATGCGCCAAGTATAAGAAACATGGGTTGGCTCTTTCGCTGCATGTCCCGGCTTCCTCTGGCGTTATTGCACGCATTGGGGGCGCTTCTGGGGTGGCTGGTGTTCCTTGCGTCGGGCACCTACCGCCAGCGCTTCAAGGCCAACGTGGCCCAGGCGGGCATTCCCTGGGCGCAGGCCCGGCCCGCCGTCGCGGCCGCCGGACGCATGGCGGCCGAGCTGCCGTGGCTGTGGATCACGCAGAAGGGGCGGCCCTTCGGTGAGCGGCTGCGCTGGGAGGGCGGTGAATTGATCGCTGCCGCGCTGGCCGAGAAGCGGGGGCTGGTCGTCATGACGCCGCACCTGGGCTGCTTCGAGATCTGCGCCCAGGCCATCGCGGAGCGCTTCACCAGCGCCGAGGCGCCCATCACCGTGCTGTACCGCCCGGCCCG
This sequence comes from Roseateles asaccharophilus, assembly GCF_031458115.1. GTDB lineage: Bacteria > Pseudomonadota > Gammaproteobacteria > Burkholderiales > Burkholderiaceae_C > Pelomonas > Pelomonas asaccharophilus_A. Next base: position 329,712 of record NZ_JAVDXV010000003.1, read on the forward strand.
TCAGGCGGCGCTGCGGGATGTGATGGCCGGCTCGCGCGAGCGGCCCGGGCTGGCGACGGCACCCGCCTCGCTGGCCGGCGTGCGCCAGATGATCCGCGGGCTGCGCAAGGGCGAGGTCATCGGCCTGCTGCCCGACCAGGTGCCGCCCGACGGCCTGGGCGTCTGGGCGCCGTTCTTCGGTCGCCCCGCCTACACGATGACGCTGGCCGCGCGCCTGGTGCAGCAGACCGGCGCGGCGCTGCTGTTGATCTGGGGCGAGCGCCTGCCCGGCGGCGAAGGCTTTGTCGTGCACGTGCTGCCGGCGCCGCAGATCGCGAAGGACGCGTCGGCCGAGGATGCGGCGGCCATCGTCAACGCCGCAATGGAAAGCCTGATCCGCCGCGCGCCGGGGCAATACCTGTGGGGCTATCACCGCTACAAGCAGCCGCGCGGCCTCGACATCGGCGCGGCGCCTCCTACGCCGGAAGGCTGAGCCGCGCCTCCAGCCCGCCGCCGTCGCGCGGCAGCAGTTCCAGCGTGGCGCCGAGTGCCTGAGCCAGCCGTTGTGCGATGGCCAGGCCCAGCCCGGTGCCGCCGCCGTCACGGTGGCGCGACGCCTCCAGCCGCACAAACGGCTGTAACGCGGCCTGCAGCTGCTCGGCCGGAATGCCGGGCCCGCGGTCCAGCACGGCGATGCGCAGGCCGCCGGGCTGCGGCGTGACGACCACGTCGGCCGTGCCAGCGAACTTGATCGCGTTGTCCAGCAGGTTGCCGACAACGCGGCGCAGCGCGCGTGGCCGTGTCGTAACTGGCGGCAGCGCGTGGGGTGCCTGCAGCCGCGCCGCGTGGCCGGCGTCCTGCGCGTCGCAGACCAGGCCGTCCAGCAGCGCCAGCAGGTCCACCGCATGCGGTGCCTCCTCGGCCGCGTGCGCGCTGGCGGCGTAGTCCAGGCCTTCGGCCACCAGGCCGCGCATCTCGTCGATGTCGGCCAGCAGCTTGTCGCGGGCGCCGACATCGGGCAGCAGCTCGCTGCGCAGCCGCATGCGCGTCAGCGGCGTCTGCAGGTCGTGCGTGATGGCCGCCAGCATGTGGGCGCGCTCGCGCAGATGGCCCTGGATGCGCGCCTGCATCGCGTTGAAGGCGCGCGCGGCGGCGGCAACCTCGCGCGGGCCGGTCTCCTCCAGCGGCGGCGTGGCCGGGTCGGCGCCCAGGCGCTCGGCCGCCTGCGTCAGCCGCCGCAGCGGCCGCGTGGCCAGGCGCACGGCCGCCCAGCCGCAGCCGGCCAGCACGGCGATCTGCGCGGCCAGCAGCGCCAGCGTGCCGGCCGAGGGCGTGAGCGCCGGCGGCTGCGCGCGCACGGTCAGCGGCGCGCCATCGGCCAGCCGCAGCGCGAACACCAGCTCGCCGTCCGGGCGCACGCCCGACGCGGTCACGCGGACCTCGCGTGCCAGCGTCTGCGCCAGGCTGTCGGCCTGCGGCGAGGGGGCCAGGTCGGCGGGCGCTGCGGCCAGCTCATAGCGGTAGTGGGGGCGCGCCAGCCTGGCCAGCCAGCGCGGGCGCTCGGCCTCGGGCAGGCGCTCCAGCACGGCGACGGCGGTGGCCACGTCGCGGCCCAGGTAGGCCTGCGTCATGCGGCCCATGGCCTCGCCTCGCTCGGCCAGCCAGGCGCCGCTGGACAGCGCATAGGCCAGCAGCAGGCCCAGCCCCAGCAGCGCGACGATGCGGCCCGCCAGGCTCATGAGGGCAGGGGCTCGACGTCCGCGCAGAACACATAGCCCTCGTTGCGCACGGTCTTCAGCAGCCGGGGCTCCTTGGCGTCGTCGCGCAGCCGGCGGCGCAGTCGGCTGACCAGCAGGTCGATGCTGCGGTCGAACGGGTCGGCGTCGCGCCCTTGTGTCAGGTTCAGCAGCTGGTCGCGGCTGAGGATGCGCTGCGGGTGGTCCAGCAACGTGCGCAGCAACCGGTACTCGCCGCCGGTCAGCGGCACCAGCGTGCCGGCCGGGTCCAGCAGATGGCGGGCGGTCGTGTCCAGCACCCAGTCCTGGAAGCCCAGCCGCCGGGCCTGGCGCTGCGGGCTCAGCCGGGGCGGCAGCTGGCGCGTGCGGCGCAGCACGGCGCGGATGCGTGCCAGCAGCTCGCGCGTCGCGAAGGGCTTGGCGAGGTAGTCGTCGGCGCCCATCTCCAGGCCCAGCACGCGGTCGGCTTCGTCGCCGCGTGCGGTCAGCATCAGGATGGGCAGCGGTTCCACCTCGCGGGCGCGCAGGTCGCGGCACAGCGCGAGGCCGTCTTCGCCGGGCAGCATCAGGTCCAGCACCAGCAGGTCTATGGCCTCGCGTGCCAGCACCGCGCGCATCTCGCTGCCGCGCGTTGCGGTGCTGATGCGGTAGCCGGCGGCGCGCAGGTATTCGGCCAGCAATGCCAGCAGCTGGCGGTCGTCGTCGACGAGCAGCAGGTGGTCGATGCGGTCTGGCATGCCGGCACGATAGCCCAGCGATGGCGGCGGTTTGTATCGCTCTTTGTCTGCCGTGGCTGGCCGAGACGCATGGACATCGCCGCGATACCGCCGCCCCCTGCAATGGCGCCTCCATCCACTTGAACGAGGTGATCCATGCGAGTTGCTGTCCTTCTCATCGCGCTGCTGGCCGGCGGGGCCCGCGCCGACGCCGACCCGCGCGGCCTGTGGCTGACGGCCAGCGGCAACCTGGAGGTGCTGGTCGCGCCCTGTGGTGCGGCCTTGTGCGGCAAGGTCGCGCGCGTGGTCGCCAACCAGTCCATGAGCCGGCCCGGCGAGGCGATGCCGGCCGACGCGCAACCGGCGCAGGAGGGCATGGACATCCTGCTGGACTTCCTGCCCTCCAGCAGCGAAACGCGGCCCGACGGCCGGCGTGTGACGACCGAGTGGCGCGGCCGCATCTTCAACCGCGAGAACGGCAAGACCTACCGCTGCCTGATGTCGGTCGGCCAGGGCGGCGAGCTGCAGCTGCGCGGCTATGTGGGGCTGCCGATGTTCGGCCGGACGCAGACCTGGCAGCGCGTGCCGCACGCGGAGGTGGCGAAGTGAGCGGCTGGCTGCCGCTGGCCGCCGCGTTCGGCGCCGGGCTGGCCACGATCGCCAGCCCCTGCGTGCTGCCGGTGCTGCCTGCTTTGCTGGGCAGCAGCTTGGGCAAGCCCGACCCGTGGCGGCCGCCGCTGGTGGTGCTGGGCTTTGTCGCCGCGTTCAGCGCGCTGGCGCTGGCGTTCGGCGCGTCGGCGGAGCTGCTGGGCCTGTCCGCCGGCGCGGTGCGCGATGTCGCGGCCGTCGCGCTGCTGGGTCTGGGGCTGCTGCTGTTGTGGCCGGCGCTGTGGGCGCGACTGGCGCTGCGGCTGGGCGGCGTGGCGGATCTGGCGCAGCGCTTTGGCCAGGGTGGTGGGCGTCTCGGCGCGCTGGCGCTGGGTGCCAGCCTGGGCGCGCTGTGGACACCTTGTGCCGGCCCGGCGCTCGCCAGCATCCTGGCGCTGGTGGCCGCCGCGACGGACCCTGGCGCCGCGGCGGTGCTGCTGGTCGCCTACGCGGCCGGTGCGGGCGGCCCCATGCTGGCCGTGGCCTATGGCGGCCAGCGCTTGGCCGCGTGGCTGCGCGGCCGGGCCGGCGTCGTCGCGCGGCTGCGCCAGGGCTTGGGCGCGCTCATCCTGCTGACGGCCGGCGCCAGCCTGGCCGACGTCAGCAGCGCCTGGGTGGCAGCGTTGACCGCGCCGGTGGAGTCGGCCCAGGGCCAGGTCACGGGCCGCCCGGCACCCGAATTGCCGCCGGGCCGGGCCTGGATCAACAGCCCGCCGCTGACGCTGCAGCAGTTGCGCGGCCGGCCGGTGCTGATCGACTTCTGGACCTGGGACTGCGTGAACTGCGTGCGCAACGCGCCGGTGATCGAGCGGCTGCACCGGCGCTTTGCGGACCGCGGCCTGGTGGTCATCGGCGTGCACACGCCGGAGTTCGCGCACGAGCGGCCGCTGGACGGCGTGCAGGCCGCCGTGCGGCGGCTGGGGCTGGGCTATGCGGTCGTGCAGGACAACGATTTCGGCATCTGGCGCGCCTTCGGCAACCGCTACTGGCCGGCGGCCTGGCTCATCGACGCGGACGGGCGCATCGTCTACCGGCACGAAGGGGAGGGCGGAGAGGCCCGACTTGCCGCGGCGATAGAGGCGGCGTTGCGATAATCGCCGCCCATGAGAGTGCGCTTCACCAAGATGCAGGGGGCCGGCAACGATTTCGTGGTCATCGACGCGACGAAGCAGCCCTTCAGCCTGACGCCCGAGCAGATGCGCCGGCTGGGCGACCGCCGCTTCGGCGTCGGCTGCGACCAGATCCTGGTCATCGAGCCCAGTACGGACGCCGGCGCGGACTTCCGCTACCGCATCTTCAACAACACCGGCGACGAGGTGGAGCACTGCGGCAACGGCGCGCGCTGCTTCGTTCGCTACGTGGTGGACGCCGGCCTGACGGACAAGCGCCAGGTGTATGTCGACACGATGAACCGCCGCCTGCTGCTGACGCTGCAGGACGATGGTCGCGTGACGGTGGACATGGGCGCGCCGGTGTTCGAGCACGCGGCGCTGCCGTTCGACGCCCAGGGCCTGGTGCCGCGCATCGTCAACGGCTTCGAGCTGTGGCCGGTGGAGGGCGTGGAGCTGGCGGTGGTGTCCATGGGCAACCCGCATGCGGTGCAGCGCGTGGACGATGTCGATGCGGCGCCGGTGACCACGCTTGGCCCGGTCATCGAGCACCAGCTGCGCTTCGCGAAGCGCGTCAACGCCGGCTTCATGCAGGTGCTGGCGCGCGACCGCATCGCGCTGCGCGTCTACGAGCGCGACGCCGGCGAGACGCTGGCCTGTGGCACCGGCGCCTGTGCGGCCGTGGTGGCCGGCATACGCCTGGGCTGGCTGGATGCCGCCGTGGAGGTGCAGACGCGCGGCGGTCTGCTGAAGATCGAATGGGCGGGCGGAGACAGCCCCGTGCTGATGACCGGCCCCGCAACCCGAGTTTTTGACGGAGAGATCACGCTGTGAGTTCCAACCCGGCCGCCGACGCGGTGCAAGGCATCACCGAAACCGACATCGCCAACTACCTGGCGGCCACGCCCGGCTTCTTCGAGCGCCACGCGGCGCTGCTGGCCAGCGTGCAACTGCAGCACCCGCATGGCGCGCGCGCCGTGTCGCTGCAGGAGCGCCAGGCCGAGATGCTGCGCGACAAGATCAAGGGCCTGGAGCTGCGCGTCGTCGACATGATCCGCAACGGCCAGGACAACGTCGCCATCGCCGACCGCCTGCATCGCTGGACGCTGGCCGTCATGCGCGCCGCCGGCACGCCGGCCGAGCTGCCGGGCGTGCTGCTCAGCGAACTGCGCCACCAGTTCATGATTCCGCAGGCCAGCCTGCGGCTGTGGGGCGTGGCGCCCGCGCACGAGGCGGCCGAGTTCGCGGCCTCGGTCAGCGCCGACGTGAAGAGCTTCGCCAGCAGCCTGAGCCAGCCCTACTGCGGCGTGAACTCGGGCTTCGAGGCGGCGCGCTGGCTGGGTCTGAGTGAAAGTGGCGGCATCGCGACGTCGCTGGCGCTGATTCCGCTGGCCCAGCCCAAGGTCAACGACGGCAAGCCCTTCGGCCTGCTGGTGCTGGGCTCGCCCGACCCGACGCGCTACACGGCCGAGATGGGCACGGACTTCCTGACCCGCGTGGGCGAGATCGCCAGCGCCGGGCTGGCTGGCCTGCTGGCCTGATGTTGCTGGAGGACTTCGGCGAGTATTTGCAGCACGCCCGCGTGCAGCAACGCCTGAGTCCGCGCACGCTGCAGCTCTACACCGATGGCCTGGCGCGGTTGCAGGGCATGCTGGTCGATGCGTCCATAGCCCCGCGCACGCTGAGCCTCGCGCAGGCGCGGCGCCTGGCCGCGCTGCTGCACAAGCAAGGCCTGGCGCCCAAGTCCATCGCGCTGCTGCTGTCGGTCTGGCGCAGCTGCTACCGCTGGCTGGGCCTGCAGGGCCGCGTGGCGCTGAACCCCTTCGACGGCCTGAAGGCACCCAAGGCGCCCAAGCCGCTGCCCAAGGCGCTGGGCGTGGACGACGCCGTGCAGCTGGCCAATCACGTGCCGGACGAGATCGCCGATTCCCGTCTGGAGGCGCGTGACCGCGCGATGGTCGAGATGCTGTACGGCGCCGGCCTGCGCGCTGCCGAGCTGATCGGCCTGGACGCGCAGGCCAGCGGCCAGGCGGCCGGCTGGGTCGACCTGCAGTCCATGGAAGTTCATGTGCTGGGCAAGGGCGGCAAGCGCCGCAGCACGCCGCTGGGCCGTGCCGCGGCCGAGGCGCTGAAGGACTGGCTGGCCGTGCGCGATCAACTCGCGGCGCCCGGCGAGCCGGCGCTGTTTGTCGGCGCGCGCGGCCACCGCGTGGCCGGCTCGGTGCTGCGCACCATGCTGTCCAACCGCGCGATCAGCGCCGGCATGCCGGCCCATGTCCATCCGCACATGCTGCGCCATAGCTTCGCCTCGCACCTGCTGCAGTCCAGCGGCGACCTGCGCGCGGTGCAGGAGCTGCTGGGCCATGCCCACATCACGACGACCCAGGTCTACACGCAGCTCGATCTGCAGCACCTGGCTCGCATCTACGACGCCGCCCACCCACGGGCAAAGAAATGACCCGACGACTCGTCACGCTTTTGACCCTGCTGCCCGCCTGTGCGCTGGCCACGCCCGATGGCACGCCGTTCGCGACGCTGAACACCGTGCGCCCCGCCACGGTGGAAGCCAATTGGACGCGCATGAAGATGCCCGACGGCGGCCGCACCGCGTTCGCGTCGGTCAGCTACCTGGTGGCCTATGACGACGACTGGGGCTTCGGCCCCGGCTTCTACGGCACGGCCAAGGGCAACTACGGCGGCATCTTCACGGTGGGCTTCACGGGCCAGCGGCGCTGGCGGCTGAACAGCAGCACGCATCTGGCGGCCAGCCTGTACGTGGGCGCGGGCGGCGGGCTGTCCAACTCGACCATGCGCTTCGGCGGCGGGCTGATGCTGCGCCCGGAGCTGTCGCTGCGCACCGAGAACGGCGGCTGGTACACGGGCGTGGGCATCTCGCAGATCCGCTTCCCCAGCGGCAACGTGAAGAGCGGCGTGGGTCTGGCGTTCACGGTGGGCCGGGCGATGGACTTCGCGAGCTTCCCGCCCAGCGATGCGGGCAAGCCGGCGCGCGCCGGCCGGCGCTCGGGCCTGGGCTTCGACGAGATCGCGCTGACGGGCGGCATCGAGAAGCCGCGCGCGTCCAGCCGCACGCGCACCGGCAAGCCCTATGCGGGCAAGGTCGGCAAGGCCGGCGCCGACCTGCGCCAGTACGTGGCCGACGGCAGCTGGTGGGGCTTCGAGGCCGCCGGCGCGGCCAAGGGCGGCGTGGACGGCTACATGGAAGTGCTGGGCCAGATCGGCCAGGACTGGGCGCCGTTCGGCACGCCGGCGCTTCGCATCGGCGGCCAGCTGGGCGCCGGCCTGGGCGGCGGCGGCGATGTGGACACCGGCAATGGCTGGCTGCTGCGCGCCGGGCCCACGCTGCGCTGGATCACTCCGTGGGGGCCGACCGTGCGCGTGGATGCCGGCATCACGCACGCGCCCAGCGGCTCTTACAGCGCGCCGTTCGTGCGCGCGGTGCTCGCCATGCCGCTGGACCGCACCCCTCGGCTGATCGAGAACGACCCCGGCGGCACTGTGCGCGTGCAGCAGCTGGGTGCCAGCGTCATGCACCTGCCGCGCGTGCGCTTCAAGGACGGGCGGCAGGAGTCGGTCAGCCATCTGGCCGTCAACATGTCGCGCGAGTTCTCGCCGCGTGTCTATGGCACGGCGCAGGCCGGCAGCGCGGCGGTGGGCAGCGCGGGCGCCTATTCGTTCGGCCTGTTCGGCCTGGGCGTGCAAAGCGCCCCGCTGTGGGGCCGCACGCGCGTGGGCGCGGAATGGCTGGTCGGCGCGGCTGGCGGCGGCGGCGTCAAGGTGGGCGGCGGCGCGGTGACGCAGGCCGAGGTCTGGGCGCAGTGGGAGCTGGCCGAGCGGCTGCGGCTGCGCGCCGGCGTCGGCCAGTTCCGCACGATCCGCGGCGGCGACCAGTCGACGCCGTTGACCCATCTGCAGCTCAGCTACGCGTTGGGAGTGCTGCAGCGATGAAGAAGATCACCCTGCGCCCAGGCAAGGACCGCTCGCTCGTCAAGCGCCACCCCTGGGTGTTCGAAAGCTCCGTCGCGCGCGGCGGTGGTGACTCCGGCGAGACGGTGCGCGTGGAGTCGGCCGACGGGCAGTTTCTGGCGTGGGCGGCGTTCAGCCCGCAGTCGCAGATCCGGCTGCGCGCCTGGAGCTTTGACGAGTCCGAGCGCATCGACGCTGCCTTCTTTGCGCGGCGCATCAAGCAGGCCGTGGCTATGCGCACGCGGCTGGCGATCGCATCCGACGCGTGGCGGCTGATCCACGGCGAGGCCGACGGCCTGCCGGGCCTGGTGGTGGACCGCTATGGTGACACGCTGGTGGCGCAGTTCGGCAGCGCCGGCGCCGAGCGCTGGAAGGCGGTGATTGCCGATGCGCTGCTGGCCGAGACCGGCCTCGCGCGACTGTACGAGCGCTCGGACGCGCAGGCCCGCGAGTGGGAAGGGCTGCCGGTGCAAACGGGCTGGTTGCGCGGAGAGGGCGAGACGGCGCTGACCATCCGCGAGCACGACTGGCAGCTGACGCTGGATGTAGCCGAGGGTCACAAGACCGGTTACTACCTGGACCAGCGCGACAGCCGCACGCGCTTCGCCGATGCGGTGAAGCAATACGGCGTGAAGACGGTGTTGAACTGCTTCAGCTACACCGGCGGCTTCTCGGTCGCCGCGCTGGCGGGCGGCGCGCGGCAGGTCGTCAGCGTGGACTCGTCGGGCCCGGCACTGGCGCGTGCCAGCGCGCACGTGGCGCTGAACGGCTTCGACGCCGGCCGCCACGAGGCCTGGGATGCCGATGTGAATGCGACGCTGCGCCGCTGCCTGGCTGAAGGCCGGCGCTTCGACGCCATCGTGCTCGACCCTCCGAAGTTCGCGCCCACGGTGGCCCACGCCGAGCGCGCCGCGCGCGCCTACAAGGACATCAACCGCCTCGCGTTCATGCTGTTGAACGACGGCGGGCTGCTCTACACGTTCTCGTGCTCGGGCGGTATCGCGCCCGACCTGTTCCACAAGATCGTCGCCGGCGCGGGCCTGGATGCGGGCGTTGACGGCTACATCGTCGAGCGCCTGTCGGCCGCCGCCGACCATCCGCAGACCGTGTGCTTCCCCGAGGGCGACTACCTGAAGGGGCTGGGGCTGCTCAAGCGCTGACGGCGTTGCGGCGGCGGCGCGCCCAGGCGACGACACCCAGGCCGCCGATCAGCAGCGCGTAGCTGGCGGGCTCCGGCACCGGTGCGGCGAGATCCCAGCCGATGGCGTCGAACGCCGTCAGGTCCTGCGGGAACGCGTCATACGACTGGCCGAAGCTGACGGTGGGCTTCATCAGCGTCAGCCCGCTGTTGACGAAATGGCTGGCCTGCCAGCCGTCGCCGTGCTCCTGCCCGGTGGAGAAGCCGGCGATGTTGGTGGCGCCGCCGTCCACCGAGAAGTAGGGCGAGCCGCCCACGCGCAGGTCCAGCACGCCAGCGGCGGAATAGCGGAACAGGTCCAGCGAATAGAAGATGGTCTGGTTCTCGAACCGGTTGGCAGCCGTCTCGAGGCCGCAGGGGTTGGCGGCGCCGGCACAGTTGTCGATGAAGTCCACGCCCGACACGAAGCCCAGCGCATGGCCGATCTCGTGCTCGGCCACGGTGATGAAGTCCATCTGACCCGCCGGCACGGAGCCGTTCACGCGGCTGTAGGCAAAGCTGCCGGCGAAGCCGTTCGCGAAGGTGATGCTGGCATCGGGCTGGCTCAGGCCGGTGCCGACCGTTTGGCCCAGCGCCTTCGCGTTGGCCGTGGTCAGGAACAGTTGCCGGTTGTTCGTGGAGCCGTCGTTGTCCAGGCGCGAGGTCAGATTGCCTTGCGTGGACTGGAAGGTGAGGGCCGAACCGGACTGCAGGTGGGCGACGGCGCTGGTGTCGGTGGCCGATTGAGCGTCCGCCGTGAGCAGGCCGCGCAGTGCGCTGTAGCTGACCAGCGTCTTGGTCGACGAGGCCTCGGCCAACACGCCGCTGCCCAGGTTGCCGAAACCGACCTCGATGTAGACGGTGACGTTGTCGCTCAGCATGCGTTCCCAGTAGCTGGCGGCCGACTCGAAGCCGGCGAGCTGCTGGGCGGTCAGCGAGCCGTTCTGGATCAGCACGATGTCCAGTGCCTGGGCCGATGAGGCCAGACCGGCGAGTGCCAGCGCGAGGGTGGCGGGACGGAAGGACGAGCGGGCGTGCATATGGGGCTCCAGACGGCGGGGGGCCGGGCATTCTGGATCCGTCGGGCTGGCAAATTGCCCCCGGGCTTGCGGGGAGCCCCTGTTGAACTAGGGGGGCGGTAGCGTGATGCGCGTGTCGAACTTGGCCCGCTTCACGCTGAAGAAGGCCTTGATGTTGCGCACGTTGGCGTGCTGCGTCAGCAGGCGCTGCGTCAGCGCGTGATAGGCCGGCATGTCGGCCACCTGCACCACCAGCACGAAGTCGGGCCCTGGAGACACGCGCCAGCACTGCTGCACGGCGGCTTCCTGCACGGCGCGGGCCTCGAAGGCATCCAGGTGCTCGGCACCCTGGCGATCCAGCGTGATCTCGAGGATGGCCGACAGGCCCGCGCCCAGCTTGTCGGGCGACAGCAGCGCGACGCGCCGCTCCACGACGCCGGCGTCCACCAGCCGCTTCACGCGGCGCAGGCAGGTGGCCGGCGACACCGCCACACGGGCGGCCAGATCCTGGTTGCTCAGCGAGGCATCGGCCTGCAGGGCGTCTAGCAAGCGCAGATCGATGGCGTCGAAATCGTTCATTTGCGCTGATATTCTGGATGAAAATTTCTTGCTGACGATTGTGGGAAATTTTCATTCACATTGTTGTGAATTTTGAATGCATATGCCGTTGCGCCTTGCCTAGCATGCGTCATCTCAGAACGGAAGCAAGAGCAAATCCATGTGCGGCATCGTCGGCGCGGTCAGTCAGCGCAACATCGTTCCCATCCTCGTTGAGGGCCTGAAGCGGCTGGAGTACCGCGGCTACGACTCCTGCGGCGTCGCCGTGCACCAGGACGGCGGCCTGCGCCGCGCGCGCTCCACGTCGCGCGTGGCCGAGTTGCAGCATCAGGCCGACCAGGACGGCATCACGGCCGGCACCGGCATCGCCCACACGCGCTGGGCCACGCACGGCGCACCGGCGGTGCACAACGCCCACCCCCATTTCTCGGCCGGCCCCAACGCCAGCGCCGACGGCACCGGCCGCATCGCGCTGGTCCACAACGGCATCATCGAGAACCACGACGAACTGCGCGCCGAGCTGAAGGCGCGCGGCTACCAGTTCAACAGCCAGACCGACACCGAGGTCATCGCCCATCTGATCGACAACCTCTACAGCGGCGACCTGCTGGACGCCGTGCAGCAGGCGCTGCCGCGGCTGAAGGGCGCCTACGCGGTGGCCGTTTTCTGCCGCGACGAGCCGCACCGCGTCGTCGCCGCGCGCGAGGGCTCGCCGCTGGTGCTGGGCGTGGGCGAGCAGGAGAACTTTGTCGCGTCTGACGCGATGGCGCTGGCCGGCGTGACGGACCAGATCGTCTACCTCGAAGAAGGCGACGTGGTGGACCTGCAGCTGGGCCGCTACTGGCTGAGCCGCCTGGACACGACGACGGGCCGCTACGGCGCCGTGCAGCGCGAGGTCAAGACCGTGCACGCGCACAGCGGCGCGGCCGAACTGGGCCCCTACCGCCACTACATGCAGAAGGAAATCTTCGAGCAGCCCGTGGCCATCGCCAACACGCTGGATGCGGTGACCGGCATCAGCCCGGAGCTGTTCGGCGACGGCGCCTACCGCGTGTTCAAGGAGATCGACAAGGTCCTGATCCTGGCCTGCGGCACCAGCTACTACTCGGGGTCGACCGCCAAGTACTGGCTGGAGAGCATCGCCAAGATCCCGACCTCGGTCGAGATCGCCAGCGAGTACCGCTACCGCGACAGCGTGCCCGACCCCAAGACGCTGGTCGTCACCATCAGCCAGAGCGGCGAGACGGCCGACACCATCGCCGCGCTGAAGCATGCGCGCTCGCTGGGCATGAAGCACACGCTGACCATCTGCAACGTCGCCACCAGCGCCATGGTGCGCGAATGCGAGCTGGCCTACATCACGCGTGCCGGCGTCGAGATCGGCGTGGCCTCCACCAAGGCCTTCACGACGCAGCTGGTGGGCCTGTTCCTGCTGACGTTGGCGCTGGCGCAGACCCGCGGCCACCTGACCGAAGCCGAGGAAACCGAGCACCTGAAGGACCTGCGCCACCTGCCCGTCGCCGTGCAGGCCGTGCTGGCGCTGGAGCCGCAGGTCATCGCGTGGAGCGAGGAGTTCGCGCGCAAGGAGAACGCGCTGTTCCTCGCCCGCGGCCTGCATTACCCGATCGCGATGGAAGGTGCGCTCAAGCTCAAGGAGATCACCTACATCCACGCCGAGGCCTATGCCGCGGGCGAACTCAAGCACGGCCCGCTGGCCCTCGTCACGTCGGAGATGCCGGTCGTGACCGTGGCGCCCAACGACGCGCTGCTGGAGAAGCTCAAGAGCAACATGCAGGAAGTCCGCGCGCGCGGCGGCCAACTCTATGTGTTTGCCGACGGCGACACCGCCATCGAAAGCGAGGCCGGCCTGCACGTCATCCGCATGCCCGAGCACTACGGCGCGCTGTCGCCCATCCTGCACGTGGTGCCGCTGCAGCTGCTGGCGTATCACACGGCCTGCGCGCGGGGCACGGACGTGGACAAGCCCCGCAACCTGGCGAAGTCCGTGACCGTCGAGTGAGCGACGCGCAGTACACCACCCTGCCGGCGTGGCCCAGCGCCTATCCGGCCAGCGGCGCGAGCGCCACGCTGAAGCTCCTCAACGAGGACTTCATCGTGACCGAGCTGCCGCTGCAGTTGCCCGCGGGTGAAGGCGAGCACCTCTGGCTGGACGTCGAGAAGAACGGGGCGAACACCGCCTTCGTCGCCCAGCAACTGGCCGTGGCGGCTGGGGTCAATGAGTGGGACGTGGGCTACGCCGGCCTCAAGGACCGCTACGCCATCACGCGCCAGTGGTTCAGCATCTATCTTCCCAAGGGCGAGACGCCCGACCTGACCCAGCTTCAGCACCCCGAATTCAAGGTGCTGGGCCAGAGCCGGCATGTGAAGAAGCTGCGCCCCGGCGATCTGCAGGGCAACCGGTTCCGCATCGCGTTGCGTGACGTGACCGGCAACCTCGATGCCATCGAGGCCAATCTGAACGCCGTGGCGTCGCAGGGCGTGCCCAACTACTTTGGTGCACAGCGCTTCGGCTTTGACGGCGGCAACGTCGAGCAGGGCCGCGCCATGCTGGCGCGCGAGATCCGCGTGCGCAACCCGAAGAAGAAGGGCATCTACCTGTCGGCGGTGCGCTCCTTCGTCTTCAATGAGGTGCTGGCGCTGCGCATTCAGCAGGGACTCTGGGGCAAGACCCTGCCCGGCGACGTGATGGACGAGGCCGGCCGGCCCACCGGACCGCTGTGGGGAAGAGGCCGCGTGCCCACCACCGATGAAGCGCAGGCGCTGGAGAACGGCGTGGCCGCACGTCACGCCAGCTTGTGCGACGGCATGGAGCACGCCGGGCTGGACCAGGAGCGCCGCGCGTTGGTGGCGAGCCCGGTGGACCTGTCGTGGGAGTGGCCGCAAGCCGATCAGCTGGTGCTCACGTTCTCCCTGCCCGCCGGGAACTACGCCACGTCCGTGCTGAACGAGATCCTCAGCACCACGGAGCCGGATCGGCATGCAGAGCAGGAGCCTGCGGCCGTCGAGTGACGGGTCATCAGGCGAGGTGAGCCCGCTCAGAGTGCCAGCAAGTGCTCCACCCGCGGCCTGTCCGGGCCGATGTGCAAGCGCAGGGCCTCGGCCTGCATCTCGGCATCGGCCCTGGAGACCCGGTGGTGCTGGCGCAGATGCTCCGCCCAGGACTCCACCAGGAACCATTCGATGACGCGCTCGGGCTCGCTGGCGTGCTCCGCCACGCCCCAGGCATAGGCGCCGTCGCGGCGGCGCTCGCGTTCGACGTGCTTCATCGCTTGCAGGAACGCAGGCAGGTCGTCGCGGCGGATGCGGTACTCCACCTGGATCATCACGGGGCCGCGGTCATGCGCGACAGGCGCGCTGAGCAGAGGCTCCGGCCAGTGGTTGGAGGGCTGCAGATCGGCCTCGCCGGTGGGCAGCTTGATGCGATGGAAGGCCAGCGCGATGACCGCCAGCCCACCCGCGCCGAGCAGCAGCGTCAGCGGCACACCGACTTCCTGCGCCACCAGGCCCCATGACAGGCTGCCCGCGGCCATGGCGCCGTTGAACACCATCAGGTAGATCGCCAGGCCTCGGCCACGCACCCAGTTCGGCAGCACCGCCTGGGCCACGCCGTTCAGCGTGGTCAGCGCGACGATCCAGCCAACGCCCAGCACCCCCATCAGCAGCACGGCCACCCAGCGCGGCGGGGCCACGGCCAGCGCCGCCATCACGCCCGCCGTGAGCCCCGAGGCCAGCAACACCAGGCCGTCGGCACCGAGCCGGCCGCGCAGGCGCGGCAGCAGCAAGGCGCCGACGATGGCCCCCGCGCCGACGGCTCCCAGCAGCACGCCGTAGTAGCCGGCCGTGCCACCGAGCATCTGGCGCGCCACCAGCGGCAGCAGCGCCCACACGGAGCTGGCGAACAGGAAGAACGCGGCCGAGCGCAGCAGCACCACGTGCAGTTCTCGGCTGGCGCGCGCGTAGCGCAGGCCGACGCGCAGTGCGCCGCCGAACTGCTCCTTCAGGCCGTCTTCCTTGGCCTCGGGGCGCTTCCACCACAGCAGCGCGGCGATGACGAAGATGTAGCTGAGCACGTCGGCCCCGTAGGCGGTGGCAGCGCCAAAGCTGGCCAGCAGCAGGCCGCCGATGGCCGGGCCGACGGCGCGCGCGATGTTGATGCCCAGCGGTTTCAGCGCGACCGCGCTCTTCAGCTCATCCCGCGACACCAGCTCGGGTACCACGGACTGCCAGGTCGGGCCCATCAGCGCCGCGCCGACGCCGCCCACGAAGGTCAGCAGCACCAGCCATTCGACGGTCAGCGTCTGCGTGGCAGACAACAGCAGCAGCGCGCCGCTGACGCCGCCCAGCAGGACCTGCAGCGCGATGAGCAGGCGGCGGCGATCGAGGATGTCTGACAGCACGCCGGCGGGAATGGCCAGCAGGAAGATGGGCAGCGTGGCCGCCGTCTGGATCAGCGCGACCGCGGCGGGGCTGGCCGACAACTCCGTGACCATCCATGAGCTGGCCACGTCGCGCATGAACGTGCCCAGATTGCCCATGACCGCGGCCACCCACAGCAGGGCAAACACCGGCTGGCGCAGCGGCGCGAAGCTGCTGGAGCGGGCGGGTGCGGGAGAAGCGTGGGTGTCGGGGCCGGCCATGGCCGCCAGTGTCGTGAGCGGGCGCCATCGCGGGATCCGTAAACGGGCGTAGTTCGCATCGGCCATTTGGTAGAGGCGCAGATGCTCTCCGTGGAGTAGCCCGGCGCCACGCGGCCTTCCAAACCGTGGGGTTCCGTCGCTACGATGCGCCGCCATGCTCAACCGTATCGACGACGAGATCACCTTCCGCAAGCTCGAGATCCTGCTGGCCTTCATGGAGAGCGGCAACCTCGCGCGCGCCGCCGAGCGGCTGGGCATCAGCGCGGTCAGCGTGCACCGCGCGCTGCACTCGCTGGAGACGGGCACGCGCTGCAGCCTGTTCCGGCTGGAGGGCCGCAACCTGCAACCCACCGACGCGGCCCATGCGCTGGCCGACGTGGCGCGCGAGGTGTTGCAGACCATGTCACACGGCATACGCGCCACGCGCGAGATCGCCGGCTACGCGGCGGACCGCATCCGCATCGGCTCGCTGTACTCGCTGACCAGCGGCACCGTGCCGGCCCTCATCATGGCGCTGCGGCTGCGCAAGCCCGACATCCAGGCCGAGCTGGTGCTGGGCTCTAACAGCGAGCTGCTGCGCAAGCTCCGGGACGGCGTCGTCGATGCCACGGTGATGGGTTTTCCCGAGGGTGCCGGCGACGTGGAGTCGCAGCTGCTGTTCGAGGACGACATCTTCTTCGCCGCGCCGGCGCAGTCGCCTTATGCGCAGCAGCAGGAGATCGACCTGAGCCGCTGCGCCGACGAGCGCTTCGTGTCGCTGGGCGAGGGCTATGTCACGCAGGACCGCTTCGTCGATGCGTTCCGCGTCGCGGGCTTTGAGCCCCACGTGGCCATGACCACCAACGACATCTTCTCGCTGATGAATCTCGTCGGCGGTGGCATCGGCTGCACGCTGCTGCCCGGACGCATCCGCGGCGTGCTGCCGCGCAATGTCTGCCTCGTGCCGCTGCAGCCGCGTTTCCAGATGCGGCAGAAGATCAGCGTGTGCTTCCTGCGCACGCGCGAGCGCGACCCCAACCTGCTGTCACTGCTGGCCGCCTGCCGCAGCCACTCGGCGGAGTTGGAGGCCGCGCCGCCGCGCGGCTGAGCTCCAACCTAGATTCAGTCGAGCTTGGCGCCCGAGCGCTTCACCACCTCGGCCCAGCGCTTGGTCTCGGCGGCCACCATCTGGCCGAAGGCATCGCCGTAGAGGTTGGGCGTGTCCGCGCCCAGGCCGTTCCAGATCTTGCGGATCTCCTCCGAGGCGAACGCCGTGCGCAGCTCGGCCTGCATGGCCGCGATCACCTCCTTGGCCGTTCCCTTGGGCGCCCACAGGCCGTACCAGGTCGACACTTCGTAGCCCGGCACGCCGGCCTCGGCGGCGGTGGGCACGTCGGGGAAGCCGACGGCGCGCTTGGCGCCCGCCACGGCCAGCGCCTTCACGCGGCCCGTCTTGATGTGCGGGCTGGACGAGCCCAGGCCATCGAACATCAGCTCGACCTGCCCGGCCACCAGGTCCTGCAGCGCCGGACCGGCACCGCGGTAGGGGATGTGGGTGATGAAGGTCTTGGTCTGCAACTTGAACAGCTCGCCCGCCAGGTGATGCGAGGTGCCGTTGCCGGCCGAGCCGTAGTTGAGCCGGCCCGGCTTGGCGCGCACCGCGGCCAGCAGGCCCTTCAGGTCGGGCACCGGCAGCTGGCCGGGGTGCACGACGATGACCTGCGGCACGCTGGCCAGCAGCGCGACGGGGATGAAGTCCTCTTCCAGCCGGTAGTCCAGCCGCGGATACATGGACGGCGCGATCGCGTGGTGCACCGCGCCCATGAAGAAGCTGTTGCCGTCCGGCGCCTGCCGCGAGGCAAAGCCGGCGCCCACCGTGCCGCCGGCGCCGCCCTTGTTGTCGATCAGCACCTGGCGGCCCATCTGGCGCGTCAGCGCTGCGGTCAGCGGCCGTGCGAAGGCGTCGGTGCCGCCGCCGACGGGGAAGGGAACGATCCAGGTCTGCGGCTTGTTGCCCTGCGCCTGGGCCAGCCAGGGGGCGGCCAGCATCGCGGGCAGAAGGGTGCGGCGTTTCATCGTGATGTCTCCTCTTGTGTGGGCCGGCTGCCGGTGCACTGATGGCACAGCGCGGTGCGGGCGTCGCACGGTAAGCGCGCGGCCGTCGGCGGATCAATCAGCCGGGCCGGCGAACACTTACGCAAAGCGGAACGTTCAGCGGCCGACACTTGCGGCCGGGGTAAAGGTTGGTCGCCGAAGTTGATTGATCGGCGGTGGGGGCGTTCCCATACTGCCGGCGTAACCAAGGAGAACCGGATGAACGCCCCCGCCTGGAACCGGCGTGACCAGCAGCGCCGCGAGCGCCTGTCGCGGGCCGCCAGCCTTTCGGGCTTGAACGGGCGGCTGGTGGCCACCGCCGCCGCCGTGCCGCTGCTGGAGGCGGTGCTGCAGCCCGGCGACCGCGTCTGCCTGGAAGGCAACAACCAGAAGCAGGCCGACTTCCTCGCGCAGGCGCTGACACAGGTGGACCCGCAGCGTGTGCACGACCTGCACATGGTGCAGTCGGTGCTGGCCTTGCCGGAACACCTGGACGTGTTCGACAGCGGCATCGCCAAGCGGCTGGACTTCTCCTTCTCCGGACCACAAGGGGCCAGGCTGGCCAAGCTGGTCGGCAGCGGCGGCATAGAGATCGGCGCCATCCACACCTACCTCGAACTGTTCGCGCGCTACTTCGTCGACCTGACGCCCAAGGTCGCGCTGGTGGCGGCGCACGCGGCGGACCGGCAGGGCAATCTCTACACGGGCCCCAACACCGAGGACACGCCGGCCATCGTCGAGGCCACGGCCTTCTCGGGCGGCATCGTCATCGCGCAGGTCAACGAGATCGTGGACGTGCTGCCGCGCATCGACATCCCGGCCGACTGGGTGGACTTCGTCGTGCAGGCGCCCAGGCCCAACCTCATCGAGCCGCTGTTCACGCGCGACCCGGCGCAGATCAGCGAGATCCAGGTGCTGATGGCCATGATGGCCATCAAGGGCATCTATGCCGAGTACGGCGTGCAGCGGCTGAACCACGGCATCGGCTTCGACACGGCGGCCATCGAGCTGCTGCTGCCTACCTACGGCGAGTCACTGGGTTTGAAGGGCCAGATCTGCAAGCACTGGGCGCTGAACCCGCACCCCGCGCTGATTCCCGCCATTGAGGCCGGCTGGGTGGAGTCCGTGCACTCCTTCGGCTCCGAGCTGGGCATGGAGGACTACATCCGCGCGCGCAGCGACGTGTTCTTCACCGGCGCCGACGGCAGCCTGCGCAGCAACCGCGCCTTTTGCCAGGCCGCCGGCCACTATGCCTGCGACCTCTTCATCGGCTCCACGCTGCAGATCGACCTGCAGGGCAATTCGTCCACCGCGACGCTGGGCCGCATCGCCGGATTCGGCGGTGCGCCCAACATGGGCGCCGACGCGCGCGGCCGCCGCCACGCCAGCCCGGCCTGGCTGAAGGCCGGCGAGCAGGCCCGCGCCGGTCGACAAGGTGCGGCCGGCACGCCACGCGGCCAGAAGCTGGTCGTGCAGATGGTGGAGACCTTCCGCGAGCACATGCAGCCCGCCTTTGTCGAACGCCTGGACGCATGGACGCTGCAGGAGCAGGCCCGCATGGACCTGCCGCCCATCATGATCTACGGCGAGGACGTGACCCACATCCTGACCGAGGAAGGGATCGCGAATCTGCTGCTGTGCCGCAGCGATGAGGAACGTGAGCAGGCCATACGCGGCGTGGCCGGCTACACGGCGGTGGGGCTGGCACGTGACGCGCGCATGGTGGAGAACCTGCGCGACCGTGGCGTCATCAAGCGGCCCATCGACCTCGGCATCGATTCGCGCGACGCCACTCGCAACCTGCTCGCCGCACGCAGCATGCGCGACCTCGTGCGCGCGTCGGGCGGCCTCTACAGCCCGCCCAAGCGCTTCCGCAACTGGTGAGGTCCACGATGAGAGACCCCTCGCCCGGTCTTGCACCGGCTGCACGCCGGCAAGCCCAGTCGGTCCCCCGAGGGGACGGCGATGCACGCGGCATTGGGTCGCATGCACATCGCCTGCTGGCCGGCTTGGGGCGGCCCAGCGCCCGGCCCGCAGTTTCATGCGCCGTGGACGGCGTTCAGCACCATGATGGACAACTGAGATGAACGCACCCGGATTGGAAACCCTGGACTACACCTTCCCCGGCACGCGGCCGGCCGGCGCCTTCACGCCGGTGCTCGTTGGCGTCGTTGGATCCGGCAATCTCGAAGTGCTGCTGGAGCCCGCCGCCGGCAGCGACTGCCGCATCCACATCGAAACCTCGGCGCGCGGCTTCGGCGCCATCTGGGCCGCCGTCGCGCACGACTTCCATCAGCGCCATCAGTTGGCCGGCGTGCTGCTGTCCATCCACGACATGGGCGCCACACCCGCCGTCGTCAGCCTGCGGCTGGACCAGGCGGCGCAGGAGCTGAAGCCATGATCACCTCGTATGCAGAGTGCTCCGCCCGCGAAAGGCTGGCCTGGCTGTTGGACGAAGGCAGCTTCCATGAATGGCTGCCGCCCGCGCAGCGCCTGACCAGCCCGCACCTCGCGCAGCTTGGATTGCCCGCGGCCTTCGACGACGGCGTGGTTATCGGTCGGGCGACGCTGGACGGCCACACGGTGTATGTCGCCGCACAGGAGGGCGAGTTCATGGGCGGTGGCGTCGGCGAGGTCCACGGCGCCAAGCTCGTGGGCCTGTTCAAGCGCGCGCTGCGGGACAGGCCGCGCGCCGTGCTGCTGCTGGCCGAATCCGGCGGCGTGCGGCTGCACGAGGCCAATGCTGGCCTAATCGCCGTCTCCGAGGTCATGCGCGCGCTGCTGGACGTGCGCGCGGCCGGTATCCCGGTCGTCGTGCTGATCGGCGGCGCCAATGGCTGCTTCGGCGGCATGGGCATCGTCGCGCGCTGCGCGGACCACATCGTCATGAGCGACATCGGGCGTCTCGCCATGTCGGGCCCCGAGGTCATCGAGGCCTCGCATGGCGTCGAGGAGTTCGACTCGCGCGACCGCGCGCTGGTGTGGCGTGCCACAGGCGGCAAGCACCGCTGGCTGACGGGCGACTGCGACACGCTGGTGGAGGACGACGTGGCGGCCTTCCGTGCGGCCGCCATCGCGGCGCTGGATTCAGCAAGACCTGTCACGCTGGATGCACTTGAAGCGGAACACGCAAAGATCGCAGCGCGACTCCGTTTCGACGGTGCGGAAGGCATCGCGCTGTGGGCCTCGCTCGGCGTGGCCGACGCCGCCCGCATCCCCGACCTCGACGTGGCCGCCGTGCTGGCCCTGGGAGTCCGCTGATGGACTGGCAGACGCTCGCCACCCGCCTGTTCGGCGCCGCTCATGGCGTCACGCGCGACGGCCACCTGCTGCGCGGCAGCGTCGAGTTCGACGGCCGGCCGCTGACCGTCATCGGCACCACCGACCACGCGCCCATCGGCGTGCAGCTGGCGCTGGCCCAGGCCCGCGTGGTGCTGGACACGATGGCCCAGCACCCCGGCCGCGCGCTGTTGCTGCTCATCGACACGCAAGGCCAGCAGCTGCGCCGCCGCGACGAGCTGCTGGGCATCAACCGCGCGATGGCGCATCTGGGCATGTGCATCGACCTCGCGCGCCGCCGCGGCCACCGCGTGCTGGGGCTGGTGTATGACCAGGCCTTGTCCGGCGGCTTCATCACGTCCGGCCTCATCGCCGACGCCTGCGACGCACTGCCCGAGGCCGAGATCCGCGTCATGCGGCTGCCGGCCATGGCACGGGTGACCAAGCTGCCCGAGGCGCTGCTGGCCCAGCTGTCCGAATCCAACCCGGTATTCGCGCCCGGTGTGGGCAACTACGTGGCGATGGGCGGCGTGCGCCAGCTGTGGCGGGGCGACCTGGCCGACGCGTTGCGCGAAGCGCTGGCCCACGCGCCGACCGAAGACCGCCGCGCCCAGGACGGCGCCGCAAGAGGGGGCCGCCGCATGGCCGCCAGCGTTGCGCAGCAGGTGCTGGACGCGCCATGACCCCGCTGCATCGCCACCAGATCGCGTGGCTGTCGCACGCCGGCTGGCAGAGGCTGCTGGACGGTGATTGGGATGACGAGGCGAGGGCCTGCCTGTTGCATTGGGCCGCACAGGGCCTGCCCGTCGTCGTCACGCGCCAGCCACCGGGCGATGATGGCATCGCACTGGGCCTCAGCGCCCCGACGCGCTGGAACCGCCGGCGCCTCGCGCTGCGCGTGACGCGGGCCGAGGTCCTGTACTTCGACGAGTTCCCGCGGCTGGAGAAGATCACTGCCCAACTGCCCGCGGCTGCGCGAATGCCAGCCCGCCAGCTGGCCGTGGCGCTGCAGGGCTGCTGCGCGACGGCGCGTGTCTACGGCAGTCACGGCTGGCAGCACCTGAGCGGGCTGGACCATTTGCGCGACGGTTCCGACCTGGACCTGTGGGTGGCGGTGAATGACGCCGAGCAGGCCGACGCCGTCGCCGCAGCGCTCGCCGCGTTCTCGTCCACCGGCTGCCGCCTGGACGGCGAGCTGATCTTTCCCGGTGACCGCGGCATTGCCTGGCGCGAGTGGCAGGCCTGGCGCGCCGGCCGCGCCCAGGCGCTGCTGGTGAAACGGCTGCACGGCGCATCGCTGGAGACGCCGGAACCCAGCGAGGCGCTGGCATGAGCGCCCGTCTCGCGCACGCCACCGTCGCGCCCAGCGCGCAGCAGATCGGCCGCGCCGCCACGCTGGCGCTGTACGACGAGCTGGCGCTGTCGCCCAAGCCCGGCCTCGTCACGCTGACCGACCGCGGCAGCCATGCCGACATGGATGCCCACAGCTTCATGCGCAGCCTGTTCGCGCTGCGCGGCTACGTCGTGCGCATCGCCGAGCTGGGTGCGGCCCAGGCGCCATTCGACGCGCTGGAGCAGGCTGGCATCGCCGCCGAAGCGCGCATGCTGGCGGCCACCGGTGGCATCAACACGCACCGTGGCGCCATCTTCATGCTGGGCCTGCTGTGCGCATCGGCCGGCGCGCTGGCGGCACGGGGCGAGAAGCCCACGCCGCAAGGCTTGCGCGCCGCGCTGGACCGGCATTGGGGTGACGCGCTGGCCCGCCGCGCGACGCGACCGTCCACGCTGCCCGGCGGCATCGCCGCGCGCCGCCTGGGGCTGCGCAGCGCGTCGGCCGAAGCGGCCATGGGCTTCCCGACGCTGTTCGATGTCGCGGTGCCCGCGCTGCGCGCCGGCCTGGCCCGCGGTCTCGCTCCCGAAGCGGCGCAACTGGACACGCTGTTCGCCGTCATCGCGCAGCTGGACGACAGCAACCTGGCCCACCGCGGCGGCTTGGCAGGCCTGCGCTTTGCGCAGAACGCGGCGCGCAGCTACCTTGCCAACGGTGGTGCCGCGCAAGGTCCGCAAGCAGCTCAGGCCATCGCCACGGAATTCGTGCGCCGCAACCTGTCTCCCGGCGGCGCCGCCGACACGCTGGCCGCCGCGTGCTGGCTGCAACGATTGGGCTGATGCTCGCGCTGCTTTTCCCCGGGCAGGGCGCCCAGCATGCCGGCATGTTGCCCTGGCTGGACGCACGGCCCGAGGCCGCGCCGCTGCTGCAAGCGCTGACCCGCCAGCTCGGGCGCGACTGGCGCGACGGTCTGGCCGACGCGGCCTGGCTGCACCGCAACACCGTCGCCCAGCCGCTGCTGACGGGCGTGTGCGTCGCCGCCTGGCAGGCGCTGGCGGCCCGACTGCCTGTGCCGGGCGTCGTTGCGGGGTACAGCGTTGGCGAACTGGCCGCCTGCTCGGCGGCGGGCGTGTTCGACGCCGACACCGCACTGGCGCTGGCCGCTGCTCGGGCACAGGCCATGGACGCGGCCGTGGCGGGCCGCGCTACGGGCTTGCTTGCCGTGCAAGGCCCCGGTGCCGCGCGGCTGGTCGAGGAACTGCCCATCGCCATCCACATCAGCGCCGAGCGCGTCATCATCGGCGGGGGAGCCACCACGCTGGACGATTGCGCTGCCCGCTGGACCGGCGCAGGTCTGCGCTGCACGCGCTTGCCCATCGCCATCGCCTCGCACACGCCCGCCATGGCACCCGCAGCCACCGCGTTCGCGCAGCGACTGGCCGCGACGCCGCTGCGGCCGGCGCGCGTGCCCGTGGTCTGCAACTTCAACGCGGCGGCACAGCGCCAGCCCGCGCAACTGGGCGCCGCATTGGCCGGGCAGATCGCCAGCACCGTGCGTTGGGACGAATGCATGGATGCCATCGCCGAGCGCCAGCCCCGCTGCGTGCTGGAGGCCGGCCCCGGCGCCTCGCTGGCGGCAATGTGGCGTGAGCGCCATCCCGGCATCCCGGTCCGCTCGGTCGACGAGTTCGGCGGCCCGGACGGCGTGGCCGACTGGGTGCGCCGCCAGCTCGGCTGATTGCGGGTTAACCCACGACCTTTGCAGCTCGCGTAACGGTTGCTCATTCAGGTTGATTGATCGCCCGGACGGGCGCTCGGAGACTGCGGCCGCTGATTGGAACCGGTTCCAATCATGCTACATGAATGAAGAACCAGCCGGCCGCCAGCACCTCGCCTGACCGGACCAGCCCGCATAAAAGAGGAGACAAGACATGCGCCATCGCGCCCCGAGTTCCGTCCATCGTTCCGGACTGCGCCCCACGGCGCTGGCCTGCCTGGGCTTGTTTGGCCTGGCCGCCGCCGCGCTGGCCCAGGCCGACGCGCCCGCCCAGCCGCCGGCCGGCGACAGGAAGCTGGATACCGTCACCGTGACCGGCTTTCGCGCCAGTCTGGAGTCGTCCATCAGCGCCAAGCGCAACAACGACTCCATCGTCGAGACCATCTCGGCCGAGGACATCGGCAAGCTGCCCGACGTGAGCATCGCCGACGCGATCTCGCGCCTGCCGGGCCTGACGATGCAGCGCGTGGGCGGCAGCGCCAACGTCATCAGCATCCGCGGCATGGCGCCGCGCTACGGCGTGACGCTGTTCAACGGCCGCGAGATGGTCAGCACCGGCGACAACCGTTCGGTGGAGTTTGATCAATTCCCGTCCGAGCTCATCACCCGCGCCGCCGTCTACAAGACGCCGGAGGCCAGCCTGTCGGCGCAGGGCCTGTCGGGCACGGTCAACATGCAAAGCCTCAAGCCGCTGGACTACGGCCGGCGGCAGGTCGTCATCGGCGCGCGGCTGGAGCGCAACGACAACGGCAAGCTCAACCCCGAGGTGTCGGCCAACGGCAACCGGCTCAACGCGTCCTACGTGAACCAGTTCGCCGGCCGCACGCTGGGCGTGGCGGTGGGCTTTGCGCATCTGGAGTCGCCCAGCCAGGAGCAGCACTACAAGAGCTGGTGGTGGACCAAGCCGGCCATCGCCATTCCCGGCACGCCGGACGACGCCATCGCGCTGCAGGGCATGGAGTTGGGCGTGGCCTCGCGCGAGCGCAAGCGCGACGGCCTGCTGGCCGTGCTGGAGTGGAAGCCCAACGCCGCCTTCCACAGCACGCTGGATCTGTACTACTCGCGCTTCGAGCAGACCGAGGCGCGCCGCACGGTCATGGGCGACCTGACCCGCGCCGCCGGCACCACCTACCAGAGCGTCGAGACGACGATGGTGGACGGCAACAAGATCATCACCGGTGGCACCATCAGCGGTTTCAAGCCCGTGGCGTTGACCAGCTTCAACCAACGCAAGGACAACATCCGCGCCATCGGCTGGAACAACGCGTTGACGCTGGCCGACTGGCGCCTGGTGGCCGACCTGAACTACGCGATGGCCAAGCGCAACGAGCAGAACGCCGAGCTGCAGGCCGGCTTCTCGGCGCCCATCAGCCTGGGGCCGTCCGCCATCGAGACCGGCGATGGACGCTCGGTCTTCCACCCCACGGTGGACTTCAGCGACACGCGCAGCATCCTGCTGCGCGACCCGACCAACTGGGGCCGTGACGGCCGCAGCCAGTTCCCTCGGGTCAAGGACGACATCAAGACCATCAAGCTGTCGGCCGCGCGCCGCTTCGACAACAGCTGGCTGAACAGTGTCGAGACCGGCGCCACCTTCTCCGAACGCAACAAGAGCATGAACCGCACGGAGGTCTACTACTACCTGAAGAACAACCGCGCACCCACGGCCGTGCCCACCGAGCTGCTGCGCGAACCGGTGGACCTGGGCTTTGCCGGCAGCAGCATCCGCATGCTCGCCTTCGACTTCCAGGGCGCTCTGAACTCGCTCTACACGACGGCCGCCGCCGCGGTGGACCAGGCGCCGGGCCGCATCTGGACCGTCAAGGAAGAGGTGTCGGCCGCCTACGCGCGCGCCGGCTTCGACTTCCACTGGGGCGTGCCGGTGCACGGCAACGTCGGCGTGCGCGTGGTGCATTCGCACCAGTCCAGCAACGGCATGCTGTGGAACTCCGTCACCCGCACGCCCGTCAAAACGACGGGCGGCACCAGCTACACCGACACGCTGCCCAACTTCAACCTCGTGATGGACCTGACGCCCAAGACGCTGCTGCGCTTCGCCGCGGCCAAGGTCATCGCTCGGCCCAATGTGGAGGACATGCGGGCCGGCTACTCCGGCATCACCGTCAACAACACCTCCAAGATGTGGCAGGGCAACGGCGGCAACGTCAACCTTGAACCCTGGCGCGCCGACGCGGTGGACCTGTCGCTGGAGCACTACTTCAGCAAGCGCAGCTACTTCGCCGTGGCGGCCTTCCACAAGAACCTGAAGAACTTCGTCTACTCACGCGTCATCGACTTCGACTTCACCGGCTTCCCCAACAACACCACCAACGTTCCCGTGTCCAACATCGGCAACCTGACGACGCAGGCCAACGGCGGCGGCGGCATGGTGGCCGGCACGGAGTTCAGCGGCACGCTGGATGGCTCGCTGCTGACGCCGGCGCTGGACGGCATCGGCATCCA
Source organism: Roseateles asaccharophilus (assembly GCF_031458115.1). Lineage (GTDB taxonomy): Bacteria > Pseudomonadota > Gammaproteobacteria > Burkholderiales > Burkholderiaceae_C > Pelomonas > Pelomonas asaccharophilus_A. The sequence continues at coordinate 356,218 of NZ_JAVDXV010000003.1, forward strand.
GATCGGCTACTCCAACACGCGCAGCACGCTGCACGAAGGCAACGACGTGAAGAAGCCGCTGGACGGTCTGTCGGGCAGCGCCACCAACTTCACGCTGTACTACGAGCGCAGCGGCTTCTCGGCCCGCTTCGGCAGCCGGCATCGCTCGCCCTTCGTCACGACGGTGCGCGGCACCTTCGGCGAGAACGTGGCCAGCCGCATCTCGGGCGAGACGGTGATGGATGCGCAGCTGGGCTACCGCTTCGACGACGGTGCGTTCAAGGGCTTGTCGCTGACGCTGCAGGTCAACAACCTGAACGACCGCTCCTACCGCACCCGCGTGGGCATCAGCAGCGGCTCGGTGAACCCCGACGCCACGCTGCCCGAGCGCTACACGACCTACGGCCGCCAGTTCCTGGTGGGCGCGAACTACAGGTTCTGAGTTCGCGGCCTTGGCCTGCGCCGCCGCGGCGCAGGTCTATTTCTTCCGTTCTTCTCCACGACACGAGGAGCTCCTTGCCATGGCTGCACACCACAAGCCTTCCTTCATCGCTGCCGCGGCGCTGGTCGCCGCACTGAGCCTGCCGGCTCAGGCGCTGCCCGTCGCGCTGAACCCGCTGGCCACGTCCGGCGCCAGCGCCAACGGCAACGCCGGCACGCCCGACACCACCACCTCGCCGGTCTTTGCCGGCAGCACCACGTCCGAGACCGCACCGGACGCCGGCAACGGCTGGAGCGTCGGCTGGGCCAACCGCAACGGCGCTTACGCCGTGCACAGCGCGGCCGAAGGCGTCGCCGACGCGCACAGCTCGGCGCGTCTGCGCTATGTCATCACCAACGACAGCGCGACGGCGCTGCAGTACAGCCTGTACTTCAGCATCGCCGGCGGCAGCCTGTTCACCAACGTGTCGCCCCATGCGCCGCTTGCGGGCACCGAGCTTGTCGGTAGCAGCTACGCGGCCCGCATCCAGGTCGGTGGCACCACGCGTTTCAGTTCCGGCGCCAGCCTGCAGCAGACCGCCGCCGGCCTCGCCTTCACGCGCAGCGGTGTCGACCTCTCGGGCGGCTCCGACGACGGCCTGGACGGTGCCTACGACTGGGTCACGGCCGACCATCGCGTGGACCTGGGCGTACTGGCCGCCGGCCAGTCGGTCGACGTCATCGCCGAGATGTGGGCTAGCGCCGCGGCCCATGTGGGTCTGTACGAGTTCGACTGCGGCATCAGCACGCCCTGCGCCGCGTTCAAGGGCGGCGCGTATGCCTTCCACGGCGATGCGAGCGACTTCTTCGGCTCGGCCGCGGCCGGCGACGGCATCGCGCCATTCCGCATCGTCACGGCCAGCTCCGTGCCGGAGCCGCGCAGCTTCGCGCTGCTGGGCGCCGGCCTGCTGGCTATTGCGGCAACCCGCCGCCGCATCCGTCGTTGATACCCGGAAGGAGAAACCATGAACACTCTCGCGAGAACCCTTGCCGCGGCCCTCATCGCCGCCTCGGCCGGTGCCGCTCAGGCCGCCTCGGTCTGCTTCTTCGAGCTGGCGCAGTACCGCGGCGCAGCCTTCTGCGCCGACGCCGGCAGCCCGCTGATGGGCCGCGTGTGGAACGAGCGCATCAGCTCGGTCCGCGTGCCGGTGGGCGCGTCGGTGAAGCTGTACGAGCACGCCAACCACACGGGCCGCGTGCTGGAGCTGACGGTCGACGCCGCCACGCTGCCGGCCGACTTCGACAACCAGACCTCGTCCTACCAGATCACCCAGCCGCCGCCCCAGGCCAGCGTGTGGGTGACGCACCCGGACCGCAGCCGCCTGCTGTCCTGGGACGGCCAGCGCTCCTTCGACAGCAACGCCGCCGTGGACGCGACGACCATCAGCGTCGACGAAGCCACGCGCTACCAGCAGATCGCCGGCTTCGGTGCGGCGCTGACCGGCTCGTCATCCTGGCTCATCAAGAACCGTATGACGGCGACGCAGCGCGATGCGCTGATGCAGACGCTGTTCGGCAGCGGCGAAGGCCAGGCCGGCATCAGCTACCTGCGCCTGCCGCTGGGCGCGTCGGACTTCTCGACCTACCACTACACCTTCGACGACACGTGCTGCGACCTCGCGGACTTCAGCATCGACCATGACCGCGCCGCCACCATCCCGCTGGCGCTGCAGGCCAAGGCGCTGAACCCGCAGCTCAGCTTCATGGGCTCGCCCTGGAGCCCGCCGGCCTGGATGAAGACCAGCGAGGCGCTGGGCTGGGGCAAGCTGCGCGGCGACCACTACCCGCTGTATGCGACCTATCTGCGCCGCACCTTCGACGACTTCAAGGCCGCCGGCATCACCTTCGACGCGATGACCATCCAGAACGAGCCGCGCCACGAGCCCATGAGCTACCCGGGCGCCAAGTACGAGTGGTATGACGAGCTGAACTTCGTGCGCGGCCACCTGGCGGCCAAGATGAGCGGCACGGGCGTCAAGCTGCTCACCTTCGACCACAACTGGAACCTGGACTGGTACCCCAAGGCTGTCATGAACGAGGGCCAGCCCTACTACGAGGGCTCGGCCTGGCATTGCTACGGCGGTAGCGTCAGCGCGATGACCGGCATGCGCAACGCCTACCCGGCCAAGAGCATCTACCTGACGGAGTGCACAGGCTCCATCGGCGTCGGCAACTTCGGCAGCAACCTCAAATGGAACATGCAGAACATGTTCATCGGTGGCACGCGCAACTGGGCCAAGACCGTGCTGCTGTGGAACCTGGCGCTGGACCCGACCGGTCAGCCGCACAACGGCGGCTGCAACGCCTGCCGTGGCGTCGTGACGATTGACCAGAGCACCGGCAACGTCACGCTGAACGAGGAGTTCTACGCCATCGCCCACTTCGCGCGCTTCGTGAAGCCGGGCGCCGAGCGCATCGCGTCCAGCAACAGCAGCGACGGCCGCTTCATCAGCGCCGCCTTCCGCAATGCCGACGGCAGCAAGGCCATGGTGGTGCTGAACCAGAGCAGCACGGCGGGCGCTTTCCGCACGGTGTTCAACGGACGCTCGGTGTCCGTCACGCTGCCCGCATCGGGCGTGGCGACGCTGACCTGGCGGTAAGCTGCCGCGCTGCTGAAAGGACCGACCTCGAATGCGCTTGCTGACCTCGTTTCTTGTTCCTGCGTTGATGAGCGCCGGCGCACTGGCCGCGCCGGCCGGTGTCGTCGACCGTTTCGAGATCGTCGCCACGCAGGATGCTTACAACGGCGCCACACCGGTCGGCGCGGCCGGGCCCTACGTCGTCATCACGGCCATCGTTCATGGCCGGCTGGACCCGGCCCACCCCGACAACGCCGACATCGTCGACCTGCCGCTGGCGCCACGCGATGCGGACGGGTGGGTGCGCTACTCGACCGACGCCGCCGTGCTGCGCCCCAAGCTGCCTCGCGACGCGCGGCGCATCCTGTTCTACGACGTCGTCAACCGCGGCGGCCGGCTGGGGCAGGGCGTGTTCATCGGCGGCGGCGCGCTGACCGATGGCGCGGCGCCCGGTGCCCACTTCCCGTCGCTGCTGCGGCGCGGCTACACGGTGGTGTGGAGCGGCTGGCAGGGCGACGTCGAGCAGACCGGCCGCGGCGCGACGGCGGCGCTCGGAACGCGCTTCCCCATCGCCACCGCGGCAGACGGCAAACCGCTGACCGGCATGAGCCGCGAGGAGTTCATCCCCGACCAGGCCGGCGGCGGCACGACGCTGACGCTGAACCACCGGCCCGCCTCGATGACCGACCGCAGCGAGGTGCAGTTCACCGCCCGCGCGGCCTGGCGCAATGCCGACGGCCTGGCCGACTACGCCAGCACGCCGTCCGCCCCGGTCACCGACTGGCAGTACGTGACCCAGCCCAACGGCACGGTCGCCGTGCGCTTCACGCCGCCCGCGGCGCTGCCCGTGGCCGGCGGCGGCACGGTGGCGCCCGATGCCGGCACGATCTACAGCTTCGTCTACCGCGCCGCCGAACCGCGCGTCGCGGCGATCGGCTTCGCCGCCGTGCGCGACCTGCTGCATTTCCTGAAGTCTTCCAACACCGACGCGCAGGGCCAGCCCAACCCGTTGAACGACATGAAGGCCGCGCCTTGCGCGGTGGGCGGCGACTGCCCCGCCGACCCGGCCACCAACTTCGACGCCGTGCTGGGCGAGGGCACGTCGCAGTCGGGCCGCTTCCTGCGCGACTTCCTCTACCTCGGCTTCAACAAGGCCACCGATGGCAAGCCCGTGTTCGACGGCCTGCTGGCCGTCATCCCCGGCGGCCGCCGCACGTGGACGGCGGTGCGCTTCGCGCAGCAGGGCCGCTGGTCGCGTCAGCATGAAGACCATTTCATGCAGGGCGACCAGTTCCCGTTCAGCTACGCCAGCTTCACCGACCCCGTCAGCGGCCGCCACGACGGCCTGCTCAAGCGCTGCCAGGCCGACAGCACCTGCCCCAAGGTCATGCAGATCGACGGCAGCTTTGAATGGTGGGGCGGGCGTGGCTCGCTGAATGTGACCGACGGCGCCGGCCGCGACGTGCCACTGCCCGCCAACGTGCGCTACTACTTCGTTCCCGGCACGCAGCATGGCGGCGGCGGCGGCGTGATGACCGGCCTCGTCAAGCCGCCCGACAGCGGCAGCACCTGCCGCTTCGCGAACAGCCCGGTCACGATGACGCCCATCGAGCGCGCACTGGCCGTCGCGCTGGAGCATTGGGTCGTGCACGGCACGCCGCCGCCGGCGTCGGCCCATCCGAAGGTGGCCGATGGCAGCGCCACGCAGCCGGTGCCCGTGCCGCTGGCCGGCACCGGCCGGGTCAGCGCGCTGTTCGTCACCGACCATGTCGACGGCATCCCGCGCGTGCAGCTGTCCAAGCCCTACCGGCAGCTCGTGGCGGCCGTCGACGCCGATGGCAACGAGACGGCCGGCATCGCGACGCCGGAGGTCGCCGTGCCGCTGGCCACCTACCTGGGCTGGAACCTGCGCGGCGCCGGGCATGCCGAAGGCGAGGGCTGCAGCGCGGCGGGCGCGGCGATCCCGTTCGCCGTCGACGCGGCGACCAAGGCGCCGGGTGATCCGCGCGCGCCGCTGTCCGAGCGCTACGCCGGCCGCGCCGACTATCTGGCGAAGTTCCATGCCGCGACGCAGGCGCTGGTGCGCCAGGGCCTGCTGCTGCCGCTGGACGCGGAGCACATCTATCGCGCCAACGCGGGCAAGGTCTCGCCGTTGCTGCTGCCGAATCGTTGAAGGAGCGTGCTCAGCCGAGCTTGGCGAGGACGGCCGCCTCCGTGGCCGCGTCCCAGGCCAGCGGGTAGAGGCTGCGGGCCTGGGCCTGCAAGGCCGGTTGCCCGCCCCAGCGCGAGATCTGCGCTCGCACCATCGACAGCTCGAAGCTCATCAACACCGCCGGCGCGTCGACGCGCGGGTTGTGACGTGCCGTCGAGTGCGGCAGCCAGCCCAGCAGGCGGCGGTAGAAGGCGACGTGGCGCGGGTGGACCTCGATGACGCCGCGCTCGCAGCCGGCGCGGCGGTGCGCGTGGAGGTAGGCCAGGTGGAAGAGACGCGCGAGCAACAGCCGGGAGTCGGGCGCCTGCCGGTCGACCGCCAGGCTGCCGAACTCGCACAGCGACACCCCGGCGGCACGCCAGGTCCGCAGCTCGTCCCCGAACAGCAGGTCGGCGTTCAGGCCGTTCGAACCGTCGAAACGCACGGTCAGCGTGCCCACCACTTGCGCGCCATGCTGGGCGGTGCAGACGACATCGCCGGCCTCATGACGGCTGCTGAAACGCTCGCCGGCCACGGCCAGCCCGCGTTCGACGTAGCGCCGCTGCACCAGTTCCAGCGCATGGCCGTCGAGCGCGCCGAAGTCGCTGTTCAGCGCCAGCGGCGTTTCGCGGCTGCGGTCGTTGAAAACGGAAAACATGGGGCCACCGGGGTTGCGAGTCGAGGCTGCACTGTCGGGTGGCGGTGTTTCAACTTGGCTTCGGCGGCGACGGGCGGGCGTTGCGTTTGTTTCAACGGGCCGATGATGGCGGCATGAAGACCTTGCGCGACCTCATGACACCGCCGGCTCACATCCAGGGCCGCATCGAAGCCATCGTCGTGCGCGGCTCACCGCGCGATCCGGCCCGGCTCGTCACCGAGACGCAGGCGCTGGCCGGCATCGGCCTGGCCGACGACCGGCTGGGCCTGCGCGGCGAGGCCGAGCTGTCCACGCGGCAGGTCACGCTGATCCAGCAGGAACATCTGCCGCTGATCGCCGCGTTCGCGCGCACCGGCGCCATTGACCCGGTGGATCTGCGCCGCAACCTCGTCGTGTCGGGGCTGAACCTGCTGTCGCTGAAGAACGCCAGCCTGCGCGTGGGCGAGGCGCTGATACAGATCGTGGGGCCTTGCCACCCCTGCTCGCGCATGGAGGAGGTCATAGGCGCCGGCGGCTACGCGGCGATGCGCGGTCACGGCGGCATGACCGCGCGCGTGCTGGAGAGCGGCGCCGTCCGCGTGGGCGATGGGGTCAGCGTGGTGCCGTAGTGTCGGCAGGCCTCAGATGCCGCCCGCGGACACGATGGGCCCCGTCGGCCGCCCGGTGGGCGAGCCGCCCGCCGGCTCCAGGCTGACCGCGAAGGCCTGCGTGCCGTCCAGCAGGCCGGCGCGCCGCACGGTGGTGGGCACGTCGCCGGCCTGCACCAGGCCCAGCGAGCGCGGCTCGCCCTGGCGCGGTACGGCCCATAGCTCCAGCGCGCGGCCCGGCTGCGTGGCCAGCGGTGCCAGCGGCTTCAGCACCAGCGTGCGTCCGTCGGCCGACACGCTGGCGACGAAGCCGGTCAGCACGCGGTCCACGCCTTCCGGCGTGCTGCGCAGCACGACGACCACCGGCGCGGCCTCGGGTTGCGGCCTTGCCAGCTGCAGCGCCAGCACCACGGACGCGGCCAGCGCCACGGCGCTGAAGCCTTGCCACAGGCGCAGCCGCGCCGTGGTGGGCGGCGCGGCCTGGGCGTCGTTGGCGGCGCCGAACAGCCGCGTCTGCACGGCCAGCCAGACGCTGGCAGGCGGCGTGACGGGCTCGATCTGCCCGGCCAGCAGCTGCAGCCGGTCCTGCCAGTCGGCGGTCGCGGCGGCCAGCGCCGGGTGCGACGGCAGCAGCCGCTCGAAGCGCCGGCGTGCGCCGCCGCGCAGGCTGCCCAGCGCGTACTCGGCGGCCAGTCGGTCGGCACGTTGCGGGTGCGCGTAGTCCATCAGGCCACTCTCCCCATCGCGCCGACGCGTTGCGCCGCGCGGTCCAGGCACAGCCGCAGGCTCTGCAGCCCGCGCCGCACCCAGCTCTTCACGCTGCCCAGCGGCTGGCGCATGTGCTCGGCCACCTCGGCATGCGACAGGCCCTGGTAGTAGGCCAGCGCCAGGCTGCTGCGCTGCTGGTGGCTGAGTTCGCCCATGCAGCGCTCCAGCGCGTGGGCGCGGCTGGCGTTGTCCAGCAGGTCCAGCGGGCCGGGCTGGTCGCTGGGCATCAGCGCGAGCAGGTCGCCGTCCTCGTCGTCATCCAGCCCGCCATGGCGGCTGACCGTGGCGGGCTGGCTGGCCTGGTGGCGCAGCGCGTCGATGGCGCGGTGGCGCGCGATCGCAGTGAGCCAGGGCAGCACCCGGCCCTGCGCCGCGTCGAAGGCGGCGGCCCGGCGCCACACGGTGATGTAGACCTCCTGCAGCACCTCCTCGGCCTGGCCGCGGTCACGGCAGATGCGCAGCACGGTGCCGAACAGCGCCGCGCTGGTGCTACGGTACAGCTCGTCGAACGCTCGCCGGTCAGCCGCGGCGACGCCGGCCATCAGCGCGGCGAGGCGCGCGTCGGCGAAGCTCTGGGGCGTGGGCGGAGGGGCGGGCGGGTCGGCGGGCGTCATGCGCCTTTCTACGCAGCGCCGGCTGATTTGGATTCCCGCCGGACCGCGCGGCTCAGAAATCGTGCCGCAGCGCCACGCGCAGCGTGCGCGGCTCGGCCGGGTGCAGGTGGCGGTCGGCCACCGCGGCGGCCTCGCCGGGCAGGCGCGACTCGTAGAAGTACTCGATGTCGTTGACGCGCCGGTCGGCGAGGTTGAAGACGTCCAGCGTCAGCTCCGTGCGCGTGCCGAAGCGCCGGCTGACGCGCAGGTTGGTCGTCAGCGACGCGCGCGAGCGCACGCTGCCGTCCTCGATCAGCGGCGCGCTGCCCAGGTAGCGCCACTGCAGGCTGGCCGACCACGGGCCCAGCTCGCGCAGCGTGACGCCCAGCGATGCGACGCGGTCCACCGCGTTGGGGATGCGGTTGCCGGCCGGGTCGGCGTCGGCGAAGCGCGCGCGGGTCCAGGCCAGGTCGGCATCGATCAGCAGCCAGGGCCGCGGCACGAAGCGGTTGTTCCACTCCACGCCGTGGCGGCGGCTGGGGCGGTTGGCCTCGGTGGCGCCGGCGTCGCCCACATAGACCAGCTCGGAGTCGAACGCCAGCCGCCACAGCGCGAGCGAGGTCTGCAGCCCCGGCACGATCTCGCTGCGCAGGCCCAGCTCCAGGCCGCGCGCCTTCACGAGGCCGGGCACCGCGTCCACCGGGTCGCCGCTTCGCGGGTCCACGCGGGCGGTCACACCGCGTGCGTCGTTGCTGTGAAAGCCCTGGCCGGCGTTGACGAACAGCTCGGTGCGCCGCCACGGGCCCAGCACCAGCGAGGCCTTGGGCGACACCAGCGTCTGACGCGCGCGGCCCGAGTTGGCGGCGTTGCTGAGGCTGTCGACCTGGAAGCGCGCCGTGTCGGCCCGCGCGCCGACGATGCTGCGCAGCCAGGGCGTCCATTCCACGCCCAGCTCGCCCCAGGCGCCGGCCAGCGTCTCGCGCACGCGGTCGTCGCGTGTCGTGCCGATGACCGCGCGGGCCTGCGTGTCGAACAGCCCCACGCGGGCGCGGTCGTGGCGCACTTGCACGCCCAGCTCGGCGCGCGCGGGCCGGCCGGCCAGCTGCAGCGGCAGCGCGTGGCTGGCGCTGAGGCCCCAGACGTCGCGGTCGTCCTGCTGCGAGAACTGGTCGCCAGTGTCGGGCCGCTCCAGCGCGTAGGTGAAGTTGGAGAACAGCGACAACTGGTAGTGCAGCGCGTAAGCGGCCACGCGCGTGACACGGCCGTCCACGTCGCCCTGCCATTCGGCGGACAGGCTGGTGCGGCGCGTGTCGCCGCCGTCGCTGGTGTCGATCGCGTCGAAGCGGCCGAACGGCCGGCCATTGAAGCTGTCGGCGGCTATCAGCCGCTGCGGCACCTGGTCGGTCGCGGTCCAGCGGGCGCGGTAGTCCATCAGCGCCACGCGCCAGCTGTCGCCGCCCTGCGCGGGGTCGCCGCCGGACAGGCTCAGCACCGCGTTGCGCTTGCGCAGGTCCTCCGGCAGCCGCCAGGGGCCGTCATTGCCCAACGCCTCGAACGCGCCCAGCAGCTGCAGCCCCGCACCGACGCCGGCCGAGCCGGCCGCCAGCGCGCGCCGGTAGCGGCCCTCGCCCAGCGTCAGCTGCGCGAACGGCGCGGCCAGCCGGCGCTGGTAGTCGATGTCGGCCGAGCCGGCGGCGGAGAAGTCGCCGTTGCGGGCGAAGTAGGGGCCTTTGCGGTAGTCGATGCGCGTGACCAGCTCGGGGATCAGGAAGTTCAGGTCCGCATAGCCCTGGCCGTGCGCATGGCTGGGCATGTTGACCGGCAGGCCGATGACGGTGGTCGCGAAGTCGGTGCCGTGGTCCAGGTTGAAGCCGCGCAGGAAGTACTGGTTGGCCTTGCCGTCGCCGCTGTGCTGCGTGACGATGAGGCCGGGCACGAACTCCAGCAGCTCGCCGGTGCGCAGCACGGGCCGGCTCGCGATCAGCTCGGCACGCACGCTGCCCTGCGAGGCCGCGTCGCTGCTGCCAACCGCGTTGTCGTAGTGGCGGCCCACCACCTCCACGCGCTGCAGCGCGACGGTCTGCGCGGACGCCGCGCCGGTCAGGGCGGCCAGCGCGGCCGCGGCCAGCAGGCTCGGTTTCATGGTTCCCCTCCCAACAGTTGGATGTCGAAGGCGCGCTCCACCAGCCACACCAGCGCGAGCAGCGCCACGGCCGCCGAGCCGGCGCCCAGCACCCAGCGCGGGTAGCCGCGCCAGCGCCGCGCGGCCCAGGCGAGCGGCACCGCTACGGCGACGATGGCCAGCTGGCCGGCCTCCACGCCGAGGTTGAACGCCAGCAATGGCCAGGCCATGTCGCCGCGCTGCAGGCCCAGCTCCTGCAGCACGTTGGCGAAGCCGAAGCCGTGCACCAGGCCGAACGCGAACGTGAAGCGCCAGGACGCGTCGACCACCACCGGCCGCAGGTTGTTCAGCGCGGCCAGCAGCACGCTGAACGCGATGAGGCTCTCGACCGCGCGGGCCGGCGGCTGCAGCCAGCCGAACGCGGCCAGCGCCAGGGTGATGGAGTGCGCAAGCGTGAACGCGGTGACGATGCCCACCACGCGCCACAGCGCCGGCCGCCACGCGTCGGCGGGCCGCCAGTGGCCGGCCTCGCGGCGCAGCACGGCGGGCAGCAGCAGCACCAGCAGGAACAGCACGTGGTCTATGCCTATCCAGATGTGATGCACGCCGTCGCGGAACACGGCGCCCAGGCCCGGCGCGTCGGCCGCGGCGCTGGCGTCCAGCGCGAGGCGCAACGGGGCGCCGCCGGGCGCGACGACGCCGGCCGTGCCGCGCCAGGCCAGCAGGCCGCGGTGCGTCGGGTCGGTGGCGGCGAACAGCCGGTAGTCCAGCGCGGCGCCGGCGGGCGCGGCGGCGCAGGTCCAGGTGCGCTGCAGCACCGCATGCGTGCCGCTGCCGCGGCTTGCCAGCTGCAGCGGCGCGAACGGCCCGGGCGCGCAAGGCCTGCCCCCGTCATCGCTGACCTGCAGCGGCACGTCGCGCGCCACCAGCGCTTGCAGGTCCGCCTCGCGGCCGCGCACCTCGGCCCAGGTCAGCTGGCCGTCGTCGTCGGCGTCCAGCACCAGGTCGCGGTCGAGGTCGCGCAGCGCGATGTCGGCGCGCAGCGTGACCGCCTGGCCTTGCACGGCCAGCTGCAGGTAGGCGTCGCTGGCCTGATGCGCCCAGGCCGGCGCGGCAGCCAGCCACAGCAGTGCGAGCCAGCGCGTCATGGCTGCTCCTGCAGGCGGCGGTCGTGCAGGCGTTGATCGCGCACGAAGGCCTGCACCGGCGCAGCGGCGTCGGGGCGGCCGGCCGCGCGCGCGGCGCGCAGCAGCAGCACGGCATCGGCAGGCTCGCGCTGCTGCTGCCAGTTCAGCGTGGCCTGCTGCAGCGCCAGCGCGGCGTCGCCCTGCACGTCCAGCGCGAAACGGGCGCGTTCGCGCGCATGGGCGGCGTCGTCGCCACGTGCGGCTGCGGCGACGAAGCGAGTCTGAAGTTGCTGCGCCATCGAGGCCGCACCGGGAGCTTTCATTCGCTGGGCCGCGATGGCCGCGCGCAGCAGCAGTGCATCGGGCAGATCGTCCGGCTGGCCTGCACGCACGATGGCGGTGACCTCGGCCGGCCGGCCGGCGGCCAGCAGCCAGTCGGCCGTGGCGGCGCGGGTGTAGATGTCGTCGTTCAGCTGCAGCGCCCGCGCATACAGCGTGCCGGCGGCGGCATGGCCTTGCCGCTCGGCGGCCTCGGCGCGCAGCAGTGCCAGCCAGGCCTGCGGCGCGTCGCGCCGGCGGCCCAGTGCGGCGAAGCGCAGGGCGGACTCCGCCTGGCGGCCCTGCAGGCTGTCCAGCTCGGCCAGGCAGGCCTCGCCGTGCGCCAAAGCCAGCGGAGGCGCGGCGAGCTGCTCGCACTGGTGGCGCGCGTCGGCCCAGCGGCCGCGCAGTTGCAGCAGCGTCGCGCGCGTCAGCCCGGCCTGGGCGGCCACGGCCGGCGGAAGCTGGGCGGGCGGCGGCAGGCGCTCCAGCTCGACCAGCGCGGCGTCGAACTCGTGGCGCGCCTGCAGCACGGTGGCCTTCATCAGCCGCACGGCGGGCGGCGCGGCGGCGTCGGTCCACCAGGGCTGCAGCCAGGCCTGGGCGTTGCCCAGCTCGCGTGCGTCGCCGCTGCGCCGGCCGCGCTCCAGCGCCTCGCGGGCGTGGCGCAGCGCCAGGTCCGCATCGCGGGGCTGCTGCAGCAGCTGCCGCTGCTCGGCGCGTCGCCGCGCGCGCTCGTCCGCCGCGCCAGCGCGCAGGGGCAGCCGCTCCACGACCTCGCCATCCAGGCGAGGCGTGAAGGGCGGGGCCGCGTGGGCGGCGGTCGCGGTGGCGCAGGCGAGCAGCAGGGCCTGCGCGGACTTCAACTGACGGTCGCCGGTTCGTCGGTCTCGCTGGCGGGCGGGACCATGACCCGGTCGGCCGTCAACGGCTCGGCGGTCTCGCTGCTGGCGGCCGTGGTGGTCAGCGTGAACTGCGTGTAAGCGCTGGACGACACCAGCGCGCTGTCGGGCACGCTGGTCTTGTCGACCGGCGGCGCGGGGTGGTCGTCGTCGCCACCGCCGCCGCAGGCGGCCAGCAGCGCGGCCGCGGCGATGGCGGTCGGGTAAAGGGTTCGCTTCATGGCAGGCTCCCGGTTCACTGTGTGCCGCCGTTGGGCGTGGCGAGGTAGGGGAAGCCGGGCAGCAGTGGCACGACGGCCTGGTCCACCGCGTCATGCAGCTTGAACACGGTGGCGCCCAGCGGCACGGCCGACGGCTTGCAGGCAGTGCCGAAGCCCAAAGCGTTGCCGTCGCCGTTGGCGATGCACAGGCCGCCCATGACGGCGACCAGCGAGATGTCGACGATGTCGTCCTTGGGCCGGCGGCCGTTGGGGAAGCCGGCGTTGTCGTTGCCTTGCGCGAGGATGTTGCCGACGATGCCCAGCCGGTTCTGCTGCGGGAAGGGCACGGCGGCGATCGCGGTGTTGAGCCGCAGCGCCTCGGACGGCACGACGTTGGCCGGCTGGTTGACGCCCTTGATGCCGGTCAGGAAGGTGGTGACCAGGTCGTTGCGCGGCAGGTTGGTGGGCGCGGCGCCGGGCAGATTCAGCACGGCGGACAGCAGCGCGGGCAGCGTGGGGTTGGTCACGTAGGTGGCGAACTGCGCGTCGTCCTTGGGCTTGGACGCGTTGAAGCGGTCCTTGTCAGGCAGGCCGATGACGACCTCGTTGACCAGCGGCATGCCCAGCCGCGACACCTGCACCCAGGCGCCGCCGGCCTTGTCGCCGCTCTGGTGGCCGGCCTTGGGGGTCGGGTCGAGGATGCGGGCCTGGCGCATGCTGGCGGTGGTCCAGCCGCCGATGACGGTCTCGTTGCCGGCCACCAGGCAGCTCTTGTGCACCTCCAGCGCCAGCGTGGTGACGTTCTTGGCGTCGATGGTGTTGGGCGCGGCGTTGATGAGGGCCGGGTCGGTGATGACGGCGACCGGCGCGTTGACCAGGTCGAAGATGGTGCCCAGGTTGACCGCGAACGGGTCCTTGCGCTGGCCCACGAACAGCCGGGCGGCCTGCGTGCAGCCGGGGATGGCGGCCGTGTAGACGTGCTTGGCGGCGTAGGCGGGGTAGTCGGCGATGGTCTTCTTGCCGATGTTGTCGACCGGCTTGTCGAAGCTGGTCGCACCGCCGCTGGCGTTGGTCAGCGCGGCGCGCGTGCCGGAGCGGCGGTCGCCGCGCACGATGTCCACCGTGTAGCTCTCGTTGAGGTTCAGCGACGCCGCCTTCACGTCGGCCACGGCGCCGGACTGGATCAGCGGGATGGCCACGCTCTTGTCGCCAATGGTCAGCGCGGTGCTCTTCAGCGTGTTCTTGAAGCGGAACTGGAAGGTGATGTCTTCCTTCGCGTCACCGTTGTTGTCGATGTGGATCTCGTACAGCGCGTTGGGGTCCAGCGAGAAGTAGTTGGGGCCGCCGTAGGCGTCCTGCAGCGGCAGGTAGTTGGCGATCAGCGTCACGTAATCGGTGCGGCCCGATTCGTAGCTCATGAACATGTAGAAGTCCGAGGCGTCGGCCTTGGGGACGGTGGTGATGAAGGGCGCTTCGCGGTGGCTGGACGCGCAGGCCAGGCCGGCGCACAGCGCGCCGCCCGCCAGAAGAACGACGCGCAGTGGCGTCAGCGTTGGGAACAGGGTCATGGGAAGCTCCTCGTCGTTGCAGGGACGGTAGGACGCAGCCCGACTACTGCGGCGGCGCCTGCACCGTTCTACGCACCCCGCCGGGGCGTGGATGTGTCCCTGCCGGCGACACGGGATTGCGACGCGGGCGCTGGCGGGCCGGGCGCGGCTGTTCTTCCCATGGCGGCAGGGGCGTGTCACCGATAGGCGCGACGCGATGTCGCGGCCCGGCGCATCCGGTGCGGCCCGGCGTGCGTACGCGCGAGGCTGGCTGGCCGTGTCAGCGCACGGCGGCGCCGGCCTGGCGCGCCCGCTCCAGCGCGCGCTGGGCACTGGTGGCGGCGCTGAGCTGCTCGCGCAGGTATTGCGCCAGCCTGGGAGGCTGCGCGAACGCGACGTTGAAGCGGATGTGCGGATCGCGAGCGCCGTCGGCGGCGAAGGTCGCGCCGCGCACCAGCAGGATGCCGTTGCGGAACGCGTCCTTCACGACGGCGTCCACATCCACGCCGGCCGGCAGCGCGCCCCACAGGAACAGGCCGCCTTCCCCCGGATGCTCCAGCAGCACGCCGGCCTCGCGCAGCTGCTGCGTCGCGGCGCCGCGCGCCTGCGCCAGGCGCTGCTGCAGCCGGTCCAGGTGCTTGCGCCAGCGGCCGGCGGCCAGCGCCTCCAGCAGCACGCATTCGTTCAGCGCCGGCGTGGTCAGCACCGACACGATCTTCTCGCGCATCAGCGCCTTGATCAGCGCCGGCTCGGCGGCCATGTAGCCCAGCCGCAGCGCGGGGCTCATGGCCTTGCAGAAGCTGGAGTAGTAGATGACGCGGTCCAGCCCGGACAGCTGCGCAAGGCGTGTCGGCACGCCGGGGTGGAAGTGCCCCTGCACGTCGTCCTCGGCGATCAGCAGGTCGTGGCGCTGCGCCAGCATCAGCACGCGGTGCAGGTTGGCGGCCGTGCTGCCCCAGCCGGTGGGGTTGTGCAGCACGCTCTGCAGGAACAGCAGCCGCGGACGGTGCTGGGTGCAGACGGCGTCCAGCTGCTCCAGGTCTATGCCGTCGGGCCGGCGGGCGACGGGCAGCATGCGTACGCCGGCCTGGCGCAGGCGGTCGAACAGCAGGAAGTAGCCGGGCGTCTCTACGGCCACCGTGTCGCCGGGGCGCAGGAAGGCGCGGCAGATCAGGTCGATGGCCTGCGTGCCGCCGTAGGTGGTCAGCACGCGGCGCGCGTCGACGGCGATGCCCTGGCTGCGCATCAGTGCGGCGATGCGCTCGCGCAGTTCGGGCAGGCCCTGAGGCGGGCAGCGCGTGGCCATGCCGGCACTGGCGCGTGCCAGGCCGCGCTGCACGGTGGCGGCCGGGATGGCGTCCTCCAGCCAGGCGGCGGGCAATGCGCCGCTGCTGGCGAGCAGCACGCCGGCCTTCTGGTCGTTGGCCTGCTGGGCCAGCCAGACGGCCTCCTGCTCCTCGCCGGCCTCCACGCGGGTGGCGTCGGGCATCGCGTCGGCGGCGCCGTCGGCGACGAAGAAGCCGGCCGTGCCGCGCGAGTCGATCAAGCCATCGGCCACCAGGCGGTCATAGGCGGCGACGACCGTGTTGGGGCTGACGCCCAGCCGCGTCGCGAGCTGGCGTATGGAGTTCAGCCGCGCGCCGGGCGGCAGCTGAGTGCTGGTCATCAGCGCGCGCAGGCGCTGCTCGATCTGGTCGGCCAGCGGGGTGGAGGAATCGCGATCCAGAGAGAACATCAGCGCAACAGCATCAAGGCGAGCACCGCCAGCGAGGCGCCCATGATGGCATTGAAGGCCCGCCGACGCGCTGGGCTGCCAAGGAAGCGACCAATGCCTGTGCCGAACAGCGCCCACATCGAGATGCAGGGAAAGCCGATCAGCGCGCCGACCAGGCTCACCAGCAGCGCACCCGGCACGATGCCCAGTTGCGGCGGCATGAACACCGACGCCAGCGTGATGGCCTTCAGCCAGCTCTTGGGGTTCACGGCCTGGAACAGTGCAGCCTCGGCAAAGCCCAGCCGTTCGGGCGGGCGGTCCTGCGCGGCGGCGCTGCCGGCCAGCTTCCAGGCCAGCACCAGCATGTAGAGCGTGCCCGCCAGCTTCAGCGCGGCGTGCAGCGCCGGCCAGGTGGTGAACAGTGCGCCCAGGCCCATGCAGGTGGCGAAGGTCTGCACGGCGCCGCCCGCGTTGATGCCCAGGATGGCCGGCAGCGTGCGCCGGTAGCCGTGGTGGGCGCCGCTGGCGACCAGCATCATGTTGTTGGGGCCGGGCGTGCCGGACATCAGCGCGCAGTAGCCGGCCAGGGGCAGCAGTTCATCCATGCCCGCATTGCAGCGGCCGGCGCGCTGCCGGCCAAGGCACAGCGCCCGTGCGGCGCGGCCGAGCTGTATCAGTGCAACGACCCGTACAGCGGTGCCGGCCCAGAAAAGACAAAACCCGCAGGGCAGGCCATACGGGTTGCATCGTTGTGGCGCCTCCAGGGCGCCCTGACTACGTCAGTTCAAGCGGCGTTGGCGCCGAACTTGTTGACGGTCACATCGCTCAGCTGGGCCACGATGGCCACGACCGAGAACGTCAGCGTGATGATCAGCAGTTCCATTTTTTTCCCTTTGCTTCCTTGTTGATACGGGTTTTACTTTAAGGGTTTTCACCAGGGTTTGCAAGGGTTAACCCGGGTTTTATTCAGGGTGGTCATGAACTGGTCACGGTTTGCGCGCAAGGCGGCCGATTGATCTATATGAAATATGAATAGTTGAAGATCGAGAAACAATATTTCCAAACTAGCTGACGCTCCTAAGCTGCGGACCGTTCTTGAACGACCCTCTAGCTCATGCGAATCACCAAGCTGACGACCTACCGTGTGCCCCCGCGGTGGATGTTCCTGAAGATCGAGACCGACGAAGGCGTCGTCGGCTGGGGTGAGCCGGTGCTGGAAGGCCGGGCGCGCACCGTCGAGGCGGCCGTGCACGAGCTGTCCGAGTACCTGGTGGGCCAGGACCCGTCGCGCATCAACGACCTGTGGCAAGTCATGTACCGCGCGGGCTTCTACCGTGGCGGCCCCATCCTGATGAGCGCCATTGCGGGCATCGACCAGGCGCTGTGGGACATCAAGGGCAAGGTCATGGGCCAGCCGGTCTACGAGCTGCTGGGCGGCCTGGTGCGCGACAAGATGAAGGTCTATTCCTGGGTCGGCGGCGACCGCCCGGCGGACATCATCAACGACATCAAGCGGCTGCGCGAAGGTGGCTTCGATACCTTCAAGATGAACGGCACCGAGGAGCTGGGCATCGTCGACAGCGCGCGCAAGGTGGACGAGGCCGTGGCCCGCATCGCCGAGATCCGCGCCGCCTTCGGCCATGACATCGAGTTCGGCATCGACTTCCACGGCCGCGTCGCCGCGCCCATGGCCAAGCCGCTGCTGAAGGCGCTGGAGCCGTACCGCCCGCTGTTCGTCGAGGAGCCGGTGCTGGCCGAGCAGGCCGAGTATTACCCCAGGCTGGCCGAGCAGACCGCCATCCCGCTGGCGGCCGGCGAGCGCATGTTCTCGCGCTTCGACTTCAAGCGCGTGTTCCAGGCCGGCGGCATCGCCATCGTGCAGCCCGACTTGTCCCACGCCGGAGGCATCACCGAGTGTTTCAAGATCGCCGGCATGGCCGAGGCGCACGACGTGGCCTTCGCGCCGCACTGCCCGCTGGGCCCGGTGGCGCTGGCGTCCTGCCTGGCCGTGGACTTCGTGTCGCACAACGCCGTGCTGCAGGAGCAGAGCATGGGCATCCACTACAACAAGGGTGCCGAGCTGCTGGACTTCGTGAAGAACAAGGACGACTTCCGCATCGAGGACGGCTACATCAACCCGCTGCGCAAGCCGGGGCTGGGCGTCGAGATCGACGAGGAGCGGGTCATCGAGGCCAGCAAGAACGCGCCCGACTGGCGCAACCCCGTCTGGCGCCACGCCGACGGCAGCGTCGCGGAGTGGTGATGTCTGAAGCCAGGCTCATCGCGCTGGACTGGGGCAGCACGCGGCTGCGCGCCTTCCTGCTGGGCGCCAGCGGCGAGGTGCTGGCCACGCGCCAGTCCGACGACGGTGCGGCCACGCTCAAGGGCGCCGACGTCTATGCCGCCGCACTGAATGCGCTGGTGGGCGATTGGCGTGCCGAGCAGCCGCAGCTGAAGCTGCTGGCCTGCGGCATGGTGGGCAGCCAGTACGGCTGGAAGGAAGCGCCCTATGTGCGCTGCCCGGGCGACGCGGCGGCGCTGGCCGCCCAGGCGCTGGCCATCGACGCGAGTCTGAGCTTCATCCCCGGCTTGGTGGACGACGCGGCCCAGCCCGACGTCATGCGCGGTGAAGAAACGCAGATCGTCGGCGCGCTGGCGCTGCAGCCCGCGCTGGCGGAGGACGCGGTGCTGGTGCTGCCCGGTACGCATTCCAAGTGGGCGCGCGTGCGTGGCGGCAAGGTCACGGGCTTCGCGACCCACATGACCGGCGAGCTGTTCGCGCTGCTGCGCCAGCATTCTGTGCTGAACCGGCTGATGCCGGCCGATGGCAGCTCGCCGGCGTCGCCCGAAGCCTTTCTGAAGGGCGTCGATGCGGCGCAGGAAGCCGGCGGTCTGGGCCATCAGCTCTTTGCCGTGCGCACGCTGGGCTTGTTCAAGCAACTGGCCGCCGATCAACTGCCCGACTACCTGTCCGGCCTGCTGATCGGCCACGAGATCACCAGCGAACTGCAAGACGCCTCGCGGCGCGTTGCCCTCATCGGCGATCCGGCGCTTTGCGCCCGCTACGCGCAGGCGCTGCAGCACCTGGGACAGCCCGCACCGCTGCTGCTCGACAACACCGCGCCGGCCGGCCTGTGGGCCCTGGCGCAAACCATGAAGCTGATCTGACATGCTGGACACGGCACTGCAACACCTGCCCCTCGTCGCCATCCTGCGCGGCGTCAAGCCCGACGAAGTCGAGGGCATCGCCGATGCGCTGTACGCCGAAGGCTTTCGCGTCATCGAGGTGCCGCTGAACTCACCCGACGCCTGCGCCTCCATCGCCCGCCTGGCCCGCCGCATGCCGGCCGACACCGTCATCGGCGCCGGCACCGTGCTCAGCGTGCAGGCCGTCGATGAAGTGCAGGCCGCCGGCGGCAAGGTCATCGTGATGCCGCATGCCGACGTGGAAGTCATCCGCGCGGCCAAGGCGCGTGGCCTGTTCTGCGTGCCCGGTGCGGCCACCCCGACGGAGGCCTTCGCCGCAGTGAACGCGGGTGCCGATGCGGTCAAGCTGTTCCCGGCCGAGCTGGTCACGCCGACCATCGTGAAGGCCATGCGGGCCGTGCTGCCCAGGACGCTGCAACTGCTGCCGGTAGGAGGCATCACGCCCGACAGCATGGGCCCTTATGTGAAGGCGGGCGCCACCGGCTTCGGCCTGGGCTCGGCGCTGTACAGCCCGGGGCTAGGCGCGGCGGAGGTGGGGCAGCGGGCCCGTGCCTTCGCCGACGCCTGGCGCGCGCTCTGACGACCCACAACAAAAGAACAACGAGCGGAGACAAACCATGAACCGCATGCTCACGCTGAGCGCAGCGCTGCTGCTGGCCGCCCAGGGCGCCGCCGCCGACACGCTGCTGAAGCTGGACGCCCGCGCCGCCGTGCCGGCGCCCACCACGGGCCACATCAAGATGGGTACCGCGGTGTCGCCCAAGGGCCAGACGCTGGCCGTCAACAACCAGTACCTCCTACGCGACGGCCAGCCCTGGCTGCCGGTCATGGGCGAGTATCACTACAGCCGCGCGCCGGCTTCGCAGTGGGACGCGCAGCTGCGTCTGATGAAGGCCGCCGGCATCGACGTCGTCGCGAGCTATGTGATGTGGAACCACCACCAGGAGCGCCCGGGCGCGTTCGACTGGAAGGGCAACCGCGACCTGCGCCGCTTCGTGCTGGCCGCCAAGGCGGCGGGCCTGGACATGGTGGTGCGTGTAGGCCCCTGGGTGCACGCCGAGGTGCGCTACGGCGGCATCCCCGACTGGGTGGTGGATGCCATGCCCACGCGCGGCAACGACGCCGAATACCTGGGCCATGTCGAGAAGCTCTACGCCGAGATCGGCAGGCAGATCAAGGGCCTGCTGTTCAAGGACGGCGGCCCCATCGTCGGCGTGCAGTTGGAGAACGAGTACAACATCCGTGGCGCTGGCCGTGGCGAAGCCCACATCAGCGCGCTCAAGGCATTGGCGCTGAAGGCCGGCATGGACGTGCCGCTTTACACCGTCACCGGCTGGGACGGTACGGTCTATCCGTCGGGCGAGGTCATTCCGGTGTTCGGTGGCTACCCCGACGAGCCCTGGGCCACGAGCGACAAGGAGCTGCCGGCCAAGGAGACGCACGCTTTCCGCTTCGACACCCGCGTCAGCGGCGACCTCGGCGCGCAAACCAAGTCGCACGGCATGGGCACCGCCGAGACCGACAAGGACAAGGTGCCCTTCTTCGGCGCCGAGTACGGCCCAGGCCTGCCCGCCATGTACCGCCGCCGCACGCTGGTGTCGCCCGACGACATCGCATCCATGCTGCCGGTACAGATCGGCTCGGGCGTCAACCTGCTGGGCTACTACATGTTCCACGGCGGCCGCAACGCCGTCGGCATCGGCGGCACGGGCCTGGAGGAAAGCAGCTTGAGCGGCGGCTACAACGACACGCCGCGCATCAACTATGACTTCCAGGCGCCGCTGGGCCCGGACGGCCAGCAGCGCGAGGTGCTGACCAAGCTGCGCCCGTATCACTACTTCCTGCGTGAACACGGCAGCAAGCTGGCGACGATGACCGTGCGCCAGCCCGAGCGCTCGCCCGCCAAGCCCACGGATCTGCAGACGCCGCGCTGGTCCGTGCGCAGCAATGGCGAGAGCGGCTTCCTGTTCTTCAACAACCACGTGCGCCAGTACGCCATGCCGGCCCAGCTCGGCGTGCGCTTCGAGGTGCAGCTGCCGGGCGGCGTCGTCACGCTGCCAGCCAAGCCGGTGGACCTGCCCAACGGCGCCTACTTCGTCTGGCCCTTCAACCTGGACCTGGACGGCGTGAAGCTGCGCTACGCGACGGCCCAGCCGGTCACGCGGCTGGATGCCGGCGCACAAGGCATCGTGCACGTGTTCGCCACCACGGCGGGCGTGCCCGCCGAGTTTGCGCTGCCTGAAGGTCTGAAGGTCCTGGCCGCAGATGGCCAGTTGGCTCGTATCGGCACCCACAACGGCCGCGCCGTCAGCGTGCTGCTGCTGACGCCGGAGCAACTGGCGCAGTTGAGCGTGCTGGACATCGCCGGCCAGCGCCGCCTGGTGTTCAGCGACCAGCAGGCCTGGACCGCCGACGGCAAGCTGCAGCTGCGCGGCGTGGGTGTGCAGCCGCTGCGCGCGGCCGTCTTCCCGGCGCTGCCCAAGCCGAGCGGCGCGGGCGTGCAGGTCAGGCAGGACGGCCTGCTGCAACGCCTGGAAGTCGCCAGCACGGGCGACGCCCCCACGCTGCAGATCAAAGCCACGCGCCCGGCCGGCAATGCGCCGCGCGTGTTGAAGGGTGGCCTGGCCGGTGCGGCGGTGCAGCCCATTCCCGAAGCCTTCGCGACGGCCGCAAGCTGGTCTCTGAAGCTGCCGGCTCAAGCCTCAGCAAAGGACGAGGATGTGCTGCTGGAGTTGGACATCGTCGGCGACATCGGCCGCGTGTTCTCGGGCACGACGATGCTGGACGACTGGTACTACAACGGCCAGCGCTGGCAGATCGGCCTGAAGCAGTTCGCGCTCAAGCCCGGCGCCGAGCTGAAGCTCACCGTGCTGCCGCTGCGCGCCGACGCGCCCATCTACATCGATGCCGCGCATCGGCCGACGTTCGCGCAAGGCCATACGCAGGTCGCCGAGCTGCGCGGTGCCCGCCTGCTGCCGGTTCGCCGCGCCGCCATCACGCCATGACGCAGGCCCCGCTCGAACTGGCCCTGCCGCAGACCGCCACGCTGGGCGAAGGCCTGCTGTGGCAGGGCGGGCGCTGGTGGTGGACCGACATCCAGGGCGCCACGCTGAACGCCTGGCGGCCCGGCGATGCCGAGGCGCAGTCCTGCAAGCTGCCGGACCGTCTGGGCAGCTTCGCGCACTGCCGTTCGGGCCGTGTGCTGCTGGGCCTGGCCAAGCGCATCGCGCTGGCCACGGTGGGCGACGACATGGCGCTGGGCCAGTTGCAGACGCTGGCCGCCGTGGACGCCGCCGAGTCGCGCACCCGCGTCAACGACGGCCGCACCGACCGCCGCGGCTTCTTCGTGTTCGGCACGCTGAACGAGGCCAAGGAGAAGCGCGCCATCGCCAGCTTCTACCAATACTCGCTGCAGCACGGGTTGCGCCGGCTGGCCTTGCCGGCGGTGGCCATCGCCAACAGCATCTGCTTCAGCCTGGATGGCCGCACGATGTACTTCTGCGACTCGCTGACGCATCGCATCCAGCAGTGCGACTACGACGCCGACAGCGCGCAGGTGGAGAACGTGCGCTCCTTCGTGGAGGTCGCTGACGCCGAGCCCGATGGTTCCGTCATCGATGCCGAGGGCTGCTTGTGGAACGCGCAGTGGGGTGCCGGCCGCGTGGCACGCTACGACCCCGAGGGCCGGCTGATGGCAACCTACACCGCCGCGGCCCCGCACACCAGTTGCCCCGCGCTGGGCGGCGAGGGCGGCGACCAGCTGATGGTCACCACCGCCCGCGCGGACCTGGGCCGCGAAGCGCTGGCGGCGCATCCGCTGTCCGGCAGCCTGTTCGGCCTGCGCCTGCCCCAGGCGCTGGCCGTCGAAGACACCTTGTTTGACGATTGATGGACCGAGAAGGAGACGACATGACGATGCAACGACGCACCATCCTGAGCCTGGCCACGCTGGCTGCACTGCCGCTCGCCGCGAAGGCCGCCGACCCGGTCAAGATCGGTTTCCTGGTCAAGCAGGCTGAGGAGCCCTGGTTCCAGGACGAATGGAAGTTCGCTGAAGCAGCCGCCAAGGACAAGGGCTTCACGCTGGTGAAGATCGGCGTGCCCAATGGCGAGAAGACGCTGGCCGCCATCGACAACCTGGCCGCACAGAAGGCGGTCGGCTTCGTCATCTGCGCACCCGACGTGAAGCTGGGCGTGGCCATCAACCGCGCCGCCAAGCGCCACAAGCTCAAGGTCATGTCCGTGGACGACCAGCTGGTGGACGGCGCCGGCAAGCCCATTGCCGACATCCCGCACATGGGCATCTCGGGCTACGAGATCGGCAAACAGGTCGGTGCCGGCCTGCTGGCCGAGATCAAGGCGCGCGGCTGGAAGCTGGAGGAAGTCGGCGTGCTGCGCGTCGCCTATGACCAGCTGCCCACGGGCCGCGAGCGCACCATGGGCGCCGTCGACGCGCTGAAGGCCGGCGGCATGCCCGCGGCCAATGTCGTCGACGCGCCGCAGGCCAAGACCGATACCGAGAGCGCCTTCAACGCGGCCAACATCGCGTTCACGAAGAACGCCAAGTTCAAGAAGTGGGTCGCCTTCGGCCTGAACGACGAAGCGGCACTGGGCGCCGTGCGCGCCGGTGAAGGCCGCGGCATCAAGGCCGACGCGATGCTGGCCATCGGCATCGGCGGCAGCCAGACGGCGCTGAACGAGTTCACCAAGCCCACGGCCACGGGCTTCTTCGGCACCGTGCTGATCAGCCCCAAGCGCCACGGCTACGAGACGGCGGCCATGGTCTACGACTGGGCCACGGCCGGCAAGACGCCGCCGCCGGTCACGCTGACCAGCGGCATCCTGATGACGCGTGCGAACCAAGCGGAAATCCGCAAGCAAATGGGGCTGTGATGACGACCCCCACGTTCGTTTCACTCACTGCCCCCCGCGGGGGCGCTCAACGCCTCCGGGCGGCCGATCGGCGTTGACATGTCTTCCCTGCAGTTCGACAACATCAGCAAGGTCTTCCCCGGCGTCAAGGCGCTGAACGGGGTGAGCTTTGAAGCGCGGCCAGGCCAGGTCATGGGCCTGCTGGGCGAGAACGGCGCCGGCAAGAGCACGCTGCTGAAGATCCTGGGCGGCCAGTACAAGCCGGACGGCGGGCGCCTGCTCATCGACGGCCAGGAGCGCCACTTCACGTCGGCTGGCGATGCCATCGCCGCGGGCGTGGCCATCATTCACCAGGAGCTGCAGTACGTGGCCGAGCTGACCGTGGCCGAGAACGTGCTGCTGGGCCGCCTGCCTACGCGCTTAGGCTTCGTCGACCACAAGGCCGCGCGCAAGAAGGTGGCCGAGCAGCTGGCCAACATCGGCGTGGACCTCGACCCGGCCGCGCGGCTGAACGACCTGTCCATCGCGCAGCGCCAGATGGTGGAGATCTGCAAGGCCGTCATGCAGGACGCCAGGGTCATCGCCTTCGACGAGCCCACCAGCAGCCTGTCGCACCGCGAGACCGAGATCCTGTTCAAGCTCGTCAAGCGCCTGCGCGCCGAGGGGCGCACGCTGATCTACATCTCGCACCGGCTCGAGGAGCTGTACGAGCTGTGCGACGCCTGCACCATCTTCCGCGACGGCCGCAAGATCGTCACGCACGATGTGATGGCCGAGGTGCCGCGCGACCGCCTCATCAGCGACATGGTGGGCCGCGAGGTGAAGGACATCTACGACTACCGCGCCCGCCAGCACGGCCCCGTGCGGCTGGAGGCGCGCGGCCTGCGCAGCGACCGCCTGCCCGAGCCGCTGAGCTTCGCGATGCGCGGCGGCGAAGTGCTGGGCTTCTTCGGCCTGGTGGGCGCCGGCCGCAGCGAGCTGATGCGCCTGCTGTACGGCGCCGACCACCGCCGCGGCGGCGAGGTGCTGCTGGACGGCAAGACCGTGCGCGCCACCAGCCCGGCCGACGCGATCGCCGCCGGCATCGTGCTGTGCCCCGAGGACCGCAAGGAGCAGGGCATCCTGGCGCACTCGTCGGTGGCCGAGAACATCAACATCAGCTGCCGGCGCCACGACCTGTCGGTCGGCGTGTTCCTGCGCCACGGCCAGGAGCAGCAGCGTGCCGACGACTTCATCAAGAAGCTGCGCATCAAGACGCCGCACCGCGAGCAGGAGATCCGCCTGCTGTCCGGCGGCAACCAGCAGAAGGTCATCCTGGCGCGCTGGCTGGCCGAGCCGGGCCTCAAGGTGCTCATCCTCGACGAGCCCACGCGCGGCATCGACGTAGGCGCCAAGAACGAGATCTACAAGATCATCCACGACGTGGCCGCATCGGGCTGCTGCGTCATCGTCATCTCCAGCGAGCTGCCCGAGGTGCTGGGCATCGCCGACCGCCTCATCGTCATGCGTGACGGCCGCATCAGCGGCGAACTCGACCGCGCCGACGCCAGCGAGACCGCCGCGCTCGCGCTTGCACTGCCTGACGGGGCCTCTGCCGCCGTCCACTGATCATGAACACGACCACTCAATCGGCGCCGACGTCGCCCAGCCCCGCCATGAACTCCACCTCCCGCGCCCTGCTGAAGGAGCACAGCATGACGCTGGGCTACCTGGTGCTCTTCACCGTGCTGGCCTTCACCGTCGAGAACTTCTTCTCGTCGGCCAACATCGTCGGCCTGCTGCTGTCGGTCGCGCAGATCGGCATGGTGGCCTGCACGATGATGCTGTGCCTGGCCTCGCGTGACTTCGACCTGTCCGTGGGTTCCACCATCGCCTTTGCCGGCGTGCTGGGTGCCATGGTGCTGGAGCGCACCGGCAGCGTGCCCATCGCCATCGGTGCCGGCCTGCTGGCCGGCGCGCTGATCGGTGCCGGCAATGGCGTGCTGATCGCCTACCTGCGCGTCAACGCGCTGATCGCTACGCTGGCCACCATGCTGATGGTGCGTGGCCTGGCCTTCATTGCATCGCAAGGCCAGGCCGTGGGCATCGCCGACGAGAGCTTCTTCGCCTTCGGCGACACCGTCGTGCTGGGCCTGCCGCTGCCGATCTGGATGACGGTGGTCTGCTTCGTCATCTTCGGTGTGTTGCTCAACCACACGGTGTTCGGCCGCAACACGCTGGCCATCGGCGGCAACCCCGAGGCCGCGCGCCTGGCCGGCGTGCGCGTGGAGCGGCTGCGGGTGTGGATCTTCCTGCTGCAAGGCGTCGTCGCCGCGCTGGCCGGCCTGATCCTGTCGGCCCGCATCACCAGCGGCCAGCCCAACGCGGCCACCGGCTTCGAGCTGGACGTCATCTCCGCCTGCGTGCTGGGCGGCGTGTCGCTGGCCGGCGGCAAGGCGCGCATCTTCGGCGTCGTCATCGGCGTGCTCATCATGGGTACGGTCGAGAACGTCATGAACCTGCTCAATGTCGATGCGTTCTACCAGTACCTCGTCCGCGGTTTGATCCTGCTGGCGGCGGTCTTGCTCGACCAGCTGAAGACGCGCGGTGAGCGTCGTGCTTGACAGACGCGCCCTGCTGGCCTCGTCGCTGGCAGCGGCGCTGCCTGCAGCACATGCCGCCACGCCGCTGCTGGCCGGCGGCGACATCTCCGCGCTGTCGTGGCTGGAGAAGGCCGGCGCGGTCTACAAGGACCGTGACGGCCAGCCGGGCGACTGCCTGGAGATCCTGAAGCGCTACGGCCACAACATCGCGCGCATCCGGCTGTACGACCGCACGGGCCCTGGCACCGGCAACGACGGTTGGTACTGGCCCGAGGGCTCGATGGACCTGCCCGACGTGCTGCGCCTTGCGCGCCGCGCGAAAGCGCAGGGCATGCAGATCCAGTTCACGTTCCACTACAGCGACTTCTGGACCAACTCCAAGACGCAGGACCCGCCCACCGCCTGGCGGGCCGAGCTGGCCAAGCTGCCCGACAACATGGCCCGCTTCAAGCGCCTGCTGGTGCTCGTCGAGCAGCGCACGCGCGAGGTCATGCAGGCGCTGGTGGACCAGGGCACGCCGCCGGAGTTCGTATCGCTGGGCAACGAGATCGAGCACGGGATGATGTATCCCTACGGCAGCACCAAGGTCTGGCCGCTGCTGGGCGCGCTGCTGAAGGTGGGCCACGCGGCGGTGAAGGCCGTCAGCCCCACGTCGCGCGTCGTGCTGCATCTGGACGACGGCGGGAACGAGGCCAAGTACATCGACTGGTTCGACAACGCCCGGAAGCAGGGCGTGAAATGGGACGTCATCGGCCCGTCCTACTACCCGTTCTGGACCAAGAAGAACGTCAGCCAGCTGATGAGCTTCTGCGACACCATTTCGAAGCGCTACGACAGCGACCTGCTCGTCATGGAGGCCGGCTTCAACTTCGCGCCCACCAAGCCCGACGGCTGGCCGGGCCAGCTGGAACACAACGGCCCCTACCCGGCGAGCATGAGCAGCCCCGAGGGCCAGCGCGACTTCATGGCCGAGCTGCTGGCCGCCTGCAAGGCGCACCCGCGCGTGCTGGGCGTGCTGTACTGGGACCCCATCATGATCGCCAACCCCAAGATCGGCTGGGCGCTGCGCGAAGGCACGGGCCAGCCCGGCCCCAACGTGGTGTCCAACACCACGCTGTTCGACTTCCAGGGCAAGGCGCTGCCGGTGCTGGACACCTGGAAGCGCTACACGCAATGAGCAGCCTTGAGCCGGCGGTTGAGCGCGTCCGAGGGGGTGGCGAGCCGGGTCGCTGGCAAGGCGTGACGACGCAGTGGGCTCGTGCCCACCAGGAGGAGCAACGCAGCCAGCGGCCTGCGGCGCCGCACCAGCGGGCGTGCAGCGCTCGTCGTGAATGTCGTGGAGATGGGGATTTGGACAAGCTGTTCAGTGCAAGAGGTTTCGATGAGTAGCGAGCGGTCAACCGCCGGATCAAGGCTCAAGGGAAAAACCGCGCTGGTGACCGGTGCGACGCAGGGCATAGGCAAGGCCGTCGCGAAGCTGTTCGTCGCCGAGGGCGCCAAGGTCATCGTCAACGACCTGCGCCAGACGCCGCACAGCGAGGCGCTGCTGGCCGAGCTGGGCGAGGCCTGCGCGATGTTCATCGCTGCCGATATCTCGGATGAGGCCGCCGTGCGCGCGATGGCCGCCCAGGGCGCCGAGCGCTTCGGCGCCATCAACGTGCTGATCAACAACGCCGGCATGAACGTGTTCGCCGAGCCGCTGGCCATGACCACCGAGCAGTGGCAGCGCTGCTTCGCGGTGGATCTGGAGGGCGCGCTGCATTGCAGCCGCGCCGTGCTGCCCGGCATGCTGGAGAACGGCGGCGGCAGCATCGTCAATGTCGCGTCGGTGCACGGCCATCGCATCATTCCGGATGCCTTTCCGTATCCGGTCGCCAAGCATGCGCTGATCGGCCTGACCAAGGCGCTGGGCATCCAGTACGCGGCGCGCAACGTGCGTGTCAATTCGATTTCGCCGGGATTGATCCTGTCCGAGCGCGTGGTCGAATGGCTGGAAAGCATCCCGCCCGAGGAGGCGCAGCGCCAGATCGATCTGCTGCCCTCGAAGCGCATCGGCGAGCCCCTCGAGGTCGCCTACACGGCGCTATTCCTGGCCAGCGACGAGGCGCGCTTCATCAACGCGACCGACATCCTCATCGACGGCGGGCGCTCCCAGCTGTACCACGAGTAGTCCTCACGCCTCACCCGCACCGCATGACCGATCCCCGCTCCGACCGCTTCGTCCGCTCGCATCTGAAGACGCGTCAGCTGGTGCTGCTGGTGGAGCTGGGCCGTCATGGTTCCATCCTGCATGCGGCGCAGGCCGCCAACCTGACGCAACCGGCGGCCTCCAAGCTGCTGGCCGACTTGGAACACGCTTTAGGCGTGAAGCTGTTCGATCGGCTGCCGCGCGGCGTGGCGCCCACCTGGTATGGCGAGGTCATGATCCGCCGTGCCGGCGCCGCGCTGGCCGAGCTGGATGCCGGGCACCAGGAGGTCATGGAACTGCTGTCGGGCCTGGCCGGCCGCGTGGCCGTGGGCTCGGTGCTGACGCCGTCCGCCACGCTGCTGCCGGGCGCCGTCATCGCGCTGAAGGCGCGCCAGCCGCGCGTGCACGTGGCCATCACGGTGGACACCAGCAAGCTGTTGACGCAGCAATTGCAGAACGGCGAGCTGGACCTGGTCATCGGCCGCGTGCTGGACAGCGAGTCCGCCGCGCAGCTGAGCTTCGAGCCGCTGACCGACGAGCCGCACAGCCTCATCGTGCGCGCCGGCCACCCATTGGCCGGGCGCAGCGACCTGCGCCTGCAGGAGCTGGCCAATCAGGCCTGGATCCTGCCGCCTGGCGGCAGCATCCTGCGCGACCGGCTCACCTCGCTGTTCCTGACCGCGGGCCTGGACCAGCCGCAGCAGGCCGTGGAGACGCTGTCGCTGCCTGTCATCACACGGTTGCTGGCGCAGTCCGACATGGTGGTGGCCTTGCCCGAGGAATTGGTCAAGGGCTATTTGGAGACCGGCCAGCTGACCGTGCTGGACATCGACCTGGGCCTGCGCATGGACGCCTACGGCATCGTCACGAGGCGCGGCCATCAGTTGTCGCCCGGCGCTGAACTCATGCTGACCTGTCTGCGAGAGCAGGCCCAGCGCAAGGCCGGTTAGAGCCTGTTCGCACCACGGGAGTAGGTCGCGAAGGCCATCCGCCAGGGGCCAATCAGGGCGCAGCGCGCCGCTCGCATTGAGATGCGAGCAAGCGGTGCAACACGGAGTGGCCCCTGGCGGATGGCCTTCCGTTCGGGTTGAGACCTGCCCCCGTGGTGTGAACAGGCCCAATCAGCGGCGCTGCCGCCGCGCCGTCGCCAGCGCGCTGTCCAGCGCCTCGATGAGCAGGCCGGGGTCCAGCGGCTTGGTCAGGTAGCGGAAGAAGCCCGCGGCCAGACCGGCGGCGGCCGCGTCGGGCATCGCGTTGGCCGTCAGCGCGATGACCGGGATGTGCGACGTGCGCGGGTCCTGCTTCAGCAGCGCCTGCGCCTCGCGCCCGCTGATGTGGGGCATGTTGTTGTCCATCAGGATCACGTCGGGCTGCTGCTCGCGCGCCATGTCCAGGCCCATGCGCCCGTCGGTGGCGGTCAGCAGGCGCAGGTCCTCGCGCCGGCTCAGCAACTCCTCCACCAGCTTGCGGCTGGCCGGGTTGTCCTCCACGTACAGCACGGTCGCCGGCCGCTGGCCGGCCAGCGGCGTGGCCAGGCCCGGCAGGTCGCCCCAGTCGGTCTCGGCGCGCGGCAACGCGGGCATCTCGCTGGCCTGCAGGTCCACCCAGAACACGCTGCCCACGCCGGGCGTGCTCTGCACACCGATGGCGCCGCCCATCAGCTCCGCGAGCCGCTGCGTGACCACCAGGCCTATGCCCGTGCCCTGCTCCGGCCCGGCCTCCTGGCCCAGCCGGTTGAAGGGCTGGAACAGTGCCTCCAGCTGCTCGGGCGTCAGGCCGCGCCCGGTGTCCTGCACGGAGATGCGCACCTGCTGCGAGGACACCATGCTGCAGCCCACATGCACGGAGCCGTTCGGGCGGTTGTACTTGATCGCGTTGCTGATCAGGTTCAGCAATACCTGCTTGAGCCGCATGCGGTCGGCCAGCACCGCATGGCGGCAGCCGGCGTCGACATGAAGCGCGATGCCGCGCTGCGCGGCCTGCGGGTCGATCATGCGTCGGCACTCGGCCAGCACGTCGTCCAGCAGCACCGGCTCCAGCGACAGCTCCACATGGCCGCTCTCGATGCGCGCGAGGTTCAGGATCTCGTTGATCAGCGTCAGCAGATGCTTGCCGGCGCCCACGATGTGCTCGACGAACTCGCGCCGACGCTCGGGCTTGGGCTCGCCCACCTCGCCGCCCAGCAGCTGGCCGAAGCCGATGATGGCGTTCAGCGGCGTGCGCAGCTCATGGCTCATGCTGGACAGGAACTCCGACTTGGCCCGATTGGCCTTCTCGGCCACCGCGGTAGCGAGCTTCAGCTCCTCGTTGGAGGCCTCCAGCTGCGCGGTGCGCTCGTGCACCCGCGCCTCCAATTCCTCGTTCAGCCGCAGCACCTCGCGCGTGCTGCGCTCGATCTCGCCCAGCATGCCGTTGAAGGAATCGGCCAGCACGCCCACCTCGTCGTCGGTCGTCTTGGGCGCGCGCTGTGAATAGTCCTGCCGCTGCATGACGTCGCGGGCCACGTCACTGATGGCCAGGATGGGTCGAACGATCGCCCGCTGCAGCCGCGTCGACAGCAGTGCCGCCACGCCCAGCGCGACGATGACCACGGCGGCGACGATGCCCAGATAGGTCAGCACGCGCTCGTAGATCTCGTACTTGGCGCGCAGCAGCACGCTGCCGATGACGCGCTCGCCCTCGTGGACCGGCAACACGACGACCAGGTCGCCGTCCACGCGCCGCACGCCGGCCGCCTGCGCGCGCGACGGCAGCAGCGCGTCGAAGCCCGGTGCGCTGTAGGACGCAAATCGGTCGCCATCGGTGCCGTAGATGGCCGCGGCGTGCACCTTGGGCTGCAGCCGCAGCAGCGCCAGGTTCTCGCTGGCCACCTTGTGGTCGTCGAACTCCAGAGCCGGTGCTGTCGCGCGGCCCAGCAGCTCGGCCTGGGCCTGCAGGTCGGCCACCCAGGCCTCGTGATACGCGCGCAGGTCGTAGGCGACCATGGCGCCCAGCGCGACGAGCAGGGCCACCAGCGACGTCAGCATCGTGACGCCGAGCAGCCTGCGCTGTAACGACATCTTGAACATGCTAGGACCTACCTTCCACGCGCCTGGCCACGCCAAGCAAGCGAACGCTGATCTTGAGCCCGCTCTGCACCGCTGGCGCTAACAGAACATCGAAGCGAACCTTGTCGTCGATGACCACGAAGTTGATCATGCCAGTGGCGCCGCCCGGGTCAAGCTCGGTGACGGTCAGCACAGGGCGCCCTTGCGACGCGGCGATGACGTCGGCCGTGTGAGCGGACATGCCGCGCGACACGAAAACGACATGCAGCCCGTCCAGCGACTCGCCGCGCGACAGGCGCTTCACGTCCACGGGCCGGCCGCCCACCGAACTGGCCGCCGCCGTGCGGCGGAACTCCTCCACGACCCCGATGCTGGCCAGCACGCCGATGCGAAAAGGCTCGCCGCCGTTGCCCAGCGCATGTGGCGGCCAGTCGATGTAGTTGCCGAACTTGCAGACGAAGGCGGCCTTGACCTGGTATTCCACGTTGCCATCGTCATCGCCGGCGGCCCGCGCTGCCGCGCAGCCCAGGGCGAGGGCCAGCAACACGGAGCGGCGAAGCAGCATCGTCATCGGCCCGGCGCCTGGCGCTGCAATGGGCTCAGGGGCCGGCGGCAACGATCTGCCAATGCGGCGGCTGCTGCGATACAGCACAACCGGCTTGGCGACAGACCCATGCGACCTCCGGGCTTCCGTGGTCGCTGCACGATAGCTCAGCGGCTACCCATCGGCAACGCGTGGCGACGTTAGATCGCGCACTGATCTTGGGCGATCTCCGCCAGTAGCAGCTGCAGCATCAGCGTGGCCAGCAGCGTGGGCGCCGCCGCGCATTCGTTGCCGGTGACCAGTTGCAGCGCCGCGGCACGAGGCTGGGGTTGCTCGGTGATCAGCACCGTCGTCGCTGCGCCCCACGGGGCGGATGCGCCCAGCGCCAGAGAGACGGGTGCGCGTGCCGCGGGTTGCGCCGGCCGGGCAGGCAGGCCCAGCCGCCACAGCATGCCCAGCGCGAGATCCTGCAGCGGTGCACGGTCCACATCGGTCCACACGTCGATGCGTGGGGCCCGGGCCAGCAGCCGCGCTGCGTCGGCCAGGCGGTGGGGATCCACATGCGCCAGCGCCTGCAGACTGCGCGTCAGCAGCGGGTGGCCCGGGTCGGTCGCCACGCCGCCCAGGCTGGCGGCCAGCGCATGCTTGAAGCTGCTGACGCCGTCGAAACCCAGCGCGCGGCAGAAGCGGATGACCTGCGGCTGGCTGACCTGCGCCGCCTCCGCCAGCCGCGCCGTCGCGGTGCGCAAGGCGGCTGCCGGGTTGGCCAGCACCACGTCCGCCACGCGGCGCTCGGTGCGCGTCAGCCGCGCGGCGCGGATCTGGGCGCACAGGGTGCTCATCAGCCTTGTTGGAACAGCCTGGCGTTGGCCCAACCGTAGGCCGCAATGCCCAGGTAGCACAGCGCCGGCACACCGAACGAGGCCTGCAGCCCGATGACGTCGGCCGCATACCCTTGCAGCAGCGGCACGAGCGCACCGCCTACGATGGCCATGCACAGCAGGCCCGAGCCCTGCGCGGTGTGCGCGCCCAGGCGGTGCACCGCCATGCTGAAGATGGTGGGGAACATGATGGAGTTGCACAGGCCCACGGCCAGCAGCGCCCACATCGCGACTTGCCCGTGCGTCGTGACGCCCACGGCGATCAGCGCGACGGCCAGTGCGGCGTGCACGGCCAGCAGCCGCCCCGGCGCCATGACGCGCATCAGCGCCACGCCGACGAAGCGCCCCACCATCGCGCCACCCCAGTACAGGCTGAGGTAGGGCGAGGCCTGGGCGGTGGTCATGCCGGCGGCCTCCTCGATGAAGTTGATCAGCAGGCTGCCGATGCTGACCTCGGCGCCCACGTACAGGAAGATGGCCACGACGCCCCACAGCAGGTGCGGGTGGGCTTGCGCCGTGGCCCAGGCCGGCTGCGTGGCCGGTGTGGCCTCGTCGGCGATGCGCGGCAGCCTCGCCAGCGCGAACAGCCCGGCCAGCACCAGCAGTGCGATGGCCAGCACCAGGTAGGGCATCTGCACGCCGCCGCGGCTGCCCTCGGGCAGGATCAGCACGCCCAAGGCCGGCGCGACGGCCGTGCCCAGCGAGTTGAAGGCCTGCGTCAGCGTCAGCCGGCTGGACGCCGTGCGCGGATCACCCAGCGCCGTCACATAGGGGTTGGCGGCCACCTGTAGCACCGTGATGCCGGCGGCCAGCACGAAGAACGCGGCCAGGAACAGCGCATAGCCCGCATGCACCGACGGCAGGAACAGCAGGCAGCCCATGGCCGCAACCACCAGGCCGGCCACGGCGCCGCGCTGGTAGCCCAGCCGCTGGATCAGCCGGCCGGCGGGCAGCGACACGAGGAAGTAGGCGCCGAAGAAGCAGAACTGCACCAGCATGGCCTGCAGATAGCTCAGCGTGTAGAGCGCCTTCAGGTGCGGGATCAGCACGTCGTTCAAGGCCGTCAGCAGGCCCCACATGAAAAACAGCAGCGTGACGATGGCAAGAGGTGCCCGGCTGCCCGCGCTGGACGCGGGCAGGGCAGAGGAGGGAGCGGACATGGCTTACCTGGGTAAAGGAGTGAAGCGGATCGCCTGGCCGCCGCCGGGGGCGAGGCGCAGCGGCAGCGTGTCGGTGGATTGCACGGTGACCTGCTCGGTCACGAGGTCGAAGCGGCGCTGCTCATCGCGGTAGTCGGCCTGGTCGCCATCGCGGTAGATCTCGGCGCGGTAGCGGCGGCCGGGGTCCAGAAAGCCCAGCGGCAGCGTGAGCCGGCGGCTGTCGCCGTTGGTGACGGCGCCCACATACCAGTCGTCGCTGCGGCGGTCCTTGCGGGCGATGGTGGCCACCTCGCCCAGTTCGCCGTGGATGACCTTGGTGGTTTCCCAATCGGTGGGCACGTCCTTGATGAACTGGAAGGCCTTGGGCCAGCGCTCGTAGTGGGCGATCAGGTCCGGCACCATGTGTACGGGCGAGTACAGCACCACGTACAGCGCCAGCTGCTTGGCCTGCGTGGAGTTCAGCTTGCGGTTGCCGGCGCCGTTCAGGCTCAGCACGCCGGGCGTGTAGTCCATGGGGCCGCTGAGCATGCGCGTGAACACGAGGTTGACCTCGTGGTCCACCGGGTTGATGGGGTCGCCCCAGGCATTGAATTCCTGGCCGCGCGCGCCCTCGCGCGACACCCAGTTCGGGTACGTGCGGCGCAGGCCCGTGTCCTTGACCGGCTCGTGCGTGTCGATGGCGATCTTGTGCTTCGCAGCCTGCTGCACGGCCTTCAGCATGTGGCGCACGCCGGCCTGCGACTCGGTGAAGCCGAAGTGCGTGCCCTTGCCGTCCGCGTTCGCGAACTGCGCCGTGCCGGCATCGGTCACATAGCCGGACTTGACGACGTCCACGCCGTGCCTGGCGTACAGCGCGTAGGCCGCGTCCATCTGCTGCTCGTAGCGCGCGATGTTGCCGCCGGTCTCGTGGTGGCCGATGAGCTTCACGCCCTTGGCCTTGGCGTACGCGGTGACGGCCGCGAGGTCGAAGTCCGGCATCGCCTTCGTGTGGTCCATCGCCGATTGGCTGCCCACCCAGTTGCCGTCCCAGCCGACATTCCAGCCTTCCACCAGCACGCCGCCGAACCCGTGCTTCGCGGCAAAGTCGATGTGGCGCTTCGCGTTGGCCGTCGTCGCGCCATGCGTGAGACCGCTGGACCAGGTGGACTGGTTCAGATGCATCTCCCACCAGACGCCCGCGTACTTGCCCGGCTTGAACCAGCTCACGTCGCCCAGCTGGTTGGGCTCGTTCAGGTTCAGCTCCAGGTTGGACTCGTACAGCGCGCCGGCCGACTCGGCCACGCGCAGCGTGCGCCAGGGCGTCGTGAACGCGCCGCGCCGCTCCACCGTGGCGCCCTGGCTGCTGGGCGCCAGCTGCGCGCGCAGCTTCTGGCCGCCGACCTTGCGCACCCACATCGACGCGTAGTCCACCAGCGCGGCTTCGTGCAGCGCCAGGTGCAGGCCGCTTTGCGTGCGCATCGTCAGCGGCGTGTTGGCCAGGCCCAGCTCGGCCAGCGGCGCTCGCTGGGTCACGTACTCCAGCACCAGCGCTTCGCCGGCCGGCGTCCACCAGGCGGTGGCGGGCTCGGCGATGTCGAACTCGGTCAGCTCGTCACTGATGCGGGCGATGGGCAGCTGCCTCTGCGCGGGCAGCTCGTAGCGGAAGCCGAATCCGTCGTCGAACACGCGAAAGCGCAGCGCCATGCGACGGTCGCCTTGCCCCGGCTGGCTCAGCTCCACCGCCAGCTCGCGGTAGTGGCTGCGCACGCGGCGGCTCTCGCCCCAGGGCTGCTCCCAGGTCTCGTCGCGTTCGGTGGTCCTCTGGCTCACGAGCTTGAAGCCGCCATCCAGCTGATGGGCGTTGGTCAGCAGCAGGCCCAGGCGCGACGCGTTGACGAGGGGCTTGCCCGCGCGATCGACGCGATAGGAGAGGCGACCCTCGCCGGTCAGTTGCAGCGTGACGGCGAGTTGCTTGTTGGGGGAGGTGACGGTGGCCAGCGTCTCGTCGGCGTGCGCGCTGGTGCAGCAGACAAAGGACAACAGGCAGAGCAATCGCTTCAGCATGGAACGGGCTCCTGGGCCGCGGCGCAATGGGCCGCAATGAAGTCGGCGTGGGAAGGCATCTGCGCCACGCAGCGCTGGATGACCGCCCGGGCGTCATCCAGATAGTCGGCGATTTCCTGCTCGGACAGGGCTTCGGCCAGCGGATGGTGGGCGGCAGGGCGCTGACCCTGGCCCAGCAGCAGCTGCAGCCAGCCCACCTCGGAGAACAGCTCGTCGCCGTGGCGGACGATGCGGCCGGCGGTGCGCCACAGGTCCAGTTTGTCCTTCAAGGTCTGCGGCACATCCATCGTTCGCACGTGGTTCCAGAACGCGCTGTCGCTGCGCGTGGTGGCGTGGTAATGCAGGACCAGGAAGTCGCGGATGCGCTCGGTCTCGAACTCGCTCTGGCGGTTGAACTCGGCAATGTCGACCGGGTTGAAACCGCGGTCGGGGAAGAAGTGGATCAGCCGCGCGATGGCCGTCTGCACCAGGTGGATGGATGTGGACTCCAGCGGCTCGATGAAGCCCGACGACAGGCCGATCGCGACGACGTTACGGTGCCAGGTCTTGCGACGGCGACCGCTTTCGAAGCGCAGCACGCGCGGTTCGGCCAGTGGCTCGCCGTCAAGGTTGCGCAGCAGCAGCGCGGCCGCCTCGTCGTCGCCCATCGCGGCGCTGCTGTAGACATGGCCGTTGCCCACGCGGTGCTGCAGGCCGATGCGCCATTGCCAGCCGGCCGGGCGCGCGGTGGCGCGCGTGAAGGGAAGCAGGTCGGGCCCCGACGTGCTGGGCACGACAACCGCGCGGTCGCAGGGCAGCCAGTGGTTCCAGTGCTCGTAGCCCACCTTCAGCGCCTGCTCGATGAGCAGGCCACGAAAGCCGGAGCAGTCGATGAACAGGTCGCCGGCGATCTGGCGATCACCCGCCAGACGGATGTGGGTCACATGGCCGGTCTCGGCATGCAGCTGCGCGTCCAGCAAGCGGCCCTCGATGCGCTGCACGCCGCGCTGCTCGGCGTAGCGGCGCAGCCAGCGCGCGTACAGGCCGGCGTCGACGTGGAAGGCGTGCACGATCTCGGCCAGCGGCGAGTGGCCCTGGCTGGTGTCCGCGCGCATGAAGCGGTGGCCGGCCATCGCGGCGGCGTTGATGGAGTGGCTCCACAGGTCGCTGGCGCGGCCGGCGTGCTGCATGCGCAGCCAGTAGTGGTGGAAGGGCAGGATGCTGGAGCGGTGGCCGATCTGGCCGAAGGCATGCACATAGCGGTCGCCGACCGCGCCCCAGTCACGAAACTCGATGCCCAGCTTGAACGTCGCCTGCGTCTCGCGCATGAACTCGTTCTCGTCAATGCCCAGCAGCTGGTTGAAGTGGCGGATGGCCGGGATCGTGGACTCGCCCACGCCCACGGTGGCTATCTCCTCGGACTCGACCAGCTGGATGGCCACGCGGCCGTTCGTCACCTTCGCCAGCGCGGCGGCCGTCATCCAGCCGGCGGTGCCGCCGCCGACGATGACGATGCGTTGGAGGTTGTGTTGCTGCATTTCAGGGCTCGGAAATGCAACCACGGAGGCACGGAGTCACAGAGGAAGCCAAGCTGCTGTTTCTCTGTGTCTCTGTGACTCCGTGGTTGCCTTTGGATTTCATCGGTGTCACTTCACCAGCACTCGCCAGCCCCAGGCCGGCAGGCTGAGCGTGCTGCCGTCATTCATCGTCACCGCAGCACCGTTGCTGAAGTCCGTGAAGCGGCCTACTTGGCGCGAGCCCTTCAGCGTGACGTCCACCGGCTTGGCCGACAGGTTGAACACGCCGACGATGTTGCCGCGCTGGAAGCTGAACACCTGCTTGGGCGCGCTGTTGGCAATGGGCTCCATCACGGCGCCGTCGGCGCCGTTCCACAAGGCCTTGTGCTGCTTCTTCAGCGCGATGAGACGCTTCAGCAGTTCGCCCTCGGGCGCGCCGTCCTTCCACGCGATGGGATCACGCTCGAAGAAGGCCAGCCGCTTGGCCAGGCCGGCCTCCTGGCCGTTGTAGATCATGGGCATGCCTTCGCTGATGAAGCTCAGCACCGTGGTGGCCTGCGCCGCGGCGCCGAAGATCTCCTGCTCGGTGCCCTCCCACGCGTTCTTGTCGTGGTTGGTCGTGTAGAGCATGCGGTAGGCCTCGCGCGGGTAGAACTTGCGGTGCCACGCGTAATAGGGGTAGAGCGAGGTCGCATCGGCGCGGCCCTCGGCGATGAGTTTCATCGCGTCCCACCAGGTCCAGGAGTAGCTGGCGTCGAAGGCGCGCGCGTGCATGTCGCGGCTTTCCCATTCGGCCAGCAGGAACACCGGCTTCACGGCGCGCAGCTCCTTCGCGGCCTGCTCCCAGAAGTCCAGCGGCGACAGGCCGGCAGCGTCCACGCGGTAGCCGTCCACGCCCACGTCGCGCACCCAGTACAGCATCGCGTTGGTCATGTAGCGGCGCAGCTGGGGCTTGGCGTAGTCGAGGTCGATGATGTCGTCCCAGTCGTACCAGGGCGTGGGGCGGAAGCCGCCGTGCTCGTCGCGGTCGTACCAGTCGGGGTGCTTTGTCACCAGCACGTTGTCCCAGGCCGTGTGGTTGCCCACCCAGTCGAGGATGACCTTCAGCCCCAGCCGGTGCGCGGTGGCGACGAAGGACTTGAACTCGGCCAGCGTGCCGAACTCGGGGTTCACGGCGAGGTAGTCCTTCACCGCGTAGGGGCTGCCCAGGCTGCCCTTGCGGTGCTTCTCGCCGATGGGGTGAATGGGCATCAGCCACAGGATGTCCACGCCCAGCTGCTGCAGCCGCGGCAGCTGAGCCTCGGCGGCCTTGAACGTGCCTTCGGGCGTGAACTGGCGCGTGTTGATCTGGTAGAGGGTGGCGCTGCGCGCCCAGGCCGGGTGCTGCACGTGCACATAGGGCTTGGGCTGGTCGACGGGCAGCGACGGCGCGGCGAACGAGGAGGCGGCGCAGGCGAGCAGCGCGGCGGCCAGCGCGCGAATGGATGTGGTCACGATGGAGGGCGTCAATGCAGAGAGGGCAGCGCCCGGCGCCTGACGGCGCGGGCGCTGCGTCAAAGGCTCAATACTTGTAATTGAGGCCCAGGCGGTAGGTCTTGCCGTACACCACCTTGTTGGTCACGATGTTGCGGTCCGTCGTGTACTCCTGGAAGGGCTCGTTGGTCATGTTGTGCCCCTGCAGCAGCACGGACAGGCCCTTCAGCCAGCCGCTCTGGAACTCATAGCCCACCTGCGCGCCGACGATGGTCTCGCCCTTGATGAAGGTGAACTGCGAGTCGCTGCGGTAGTCCAGGATCTGGCCGATGAAGTCCGAACGCTTGTGCGCGGCCCAGGCGAGCTGGAAGCCGGCGCGCTCGTAGTACAGGCGCAGCGTCGTGACGTTCTTGGACAGGCCCGGCAGGCCGATCTCGGCGACCGAGTCCCTGAACACCGGCCCGTTCTGCGGCGACACGAAGCCGGCCGTGGGCAG
Organism: Roseateles asaccharophilus; assembly: GCF_031458115.1. Classification (GTDB taxonomy): domain Bacteria; phylum Pseudomonadota; class Gammaproteobacteria; order Burkholderiales; family Burkholderiaceae_C; genus Pelomonas; species Pelomonas asaccharophilus_A. Next base: position 395,972 of record NZ_JAVDXV010000003.1, read on the forward strand.
GCGGATGGAGCTGTCGGTGTAGGAGTGGCTGACCTGCGTGCCGAAGCCGTCCAGCCAGCGGTGCAGCATGCTGCCCGGCAGGTTGAGCGTGAACTCGAAGCCGTGCATGTTGCCGCCGTTGCCGTTGACCGGCTGCGTCAGGAAGCCCACCGTCGAGCCGGCGTAGGGGCCGGTGGCCGGCAGCGGCGTCGTGGGGCTGGTGTAGGGCTTGAAGTCGAACTGGCGCGGCGAGTTGATGACGTAGTTGTCCAGCTTCTTGAAGAAGCCGGCCAGCGCCACGTAGCCGTGCTTGCCGAAGTACTTCTCGTACGACACGTCCAGCGCCTTGGCCGCGTAGGGCTTGAGCCGCGGGTTGCCGGCAAAGCCGGTCAGCGCGGGCTGCAGCGCCGTGGCGGTCTGCACGCTGAAGTCCAGGCTGGCCTTCATGTTGTCCAGGTTGGCGCGCGCCACCTGCTTGCCGGCGCCGATGCGCAGCAGCTGCTGGCTGCCCAGATCGAAGGTCAGGTTCAACGACGGCAGCAGATGGTTGTAGCTGGTGCCGTCGGTGCGCACGACGTAGGGGCAGGTCTCCACCGTGATGCCCGTGCACTTGGCCAGGTCCACCTGGTTGCCGCTGGCGGTCTGGCTGGTGTGCACCAGCTGCACGCCGATGTTGCCGGTGTAGGGCAGGCCGGCCAGATCACCGGCTACGTCGGCCACGGCGTAGGCGGTGGCCACCTTCTCGCCCACGGTCCAGTTGCGCGACAGCACCGTCGCGTCCACCCAGCGGTTCAGCGCATAGATGCTGCCCAGCGAGCCGGTCGGGTCCCAGGACGCGACCGAGATGCCGGAGGCACCCGCCAGCGCCGTGCCCTCGCCGGGCATCTTCACGCCTGCATAGCCGTCGCTGCCGTTCAGCACGGACAGCCGGCCTTCATCGCCGAGGCGCGACTTGTCGCGCTTGTTCAGGTTGATGCCGAAACGGCTGCCCACGATGGGGCCCCACTCCAGGTCGTTGTGCGCCGTGAAGCGCAGGCTGGTGACCTTGTCGGCGATGGTGGGCAGCGCCGCATAGCCGGCCTGCGGCGTGGCGGGGCCACCGCCCCAGCCGTCCACGTCGGTCAGCAGCGCGAAGTTGCGATCGGCGAAGTTGCCGCTGGTCGTGTACTTCACGTCGGCGAAGTTGCTGCCGTTGAAGCCGGTCCAGCTGATGGTTGCCAGGCTGGACTGCGGCACATTGCCCGGCTGGCCGGCCGTGGTCTCGAAGTTGGAGATGTTCTTCTCGCCGCGCGAGTGCGCCGCGTCCACCTCCCAGCGCCAGTCGCCGGTGCGCAGCTCGCTGTTCAGCCCCAGGGACAGCAGCCGGTCCTTGTTCGAGAACATGTGGTTGCGCACCACGCCCTTGTAGTTGTTGATGGTGCCGCTGGTGGCCACGCCCCCCGAGATGGTCGCGTTGCTCAGCTGGCCGTTGGGGTCGTAGATGCCGGCGCCGAAGGCGATGGCGCCTTCCAGGCCGGTCTGCTTGGTCTTCTCGGTGCCGGCGCCATAGAAGATGTCGGCCGTGGTCTTGAACTCGATGTTGGGCTTGTACTGCAGCGTGACGACCGCGCCGTCGCGCGTGCTCTGGCGGCGCTGCGTCTCGTACTTGAAGCCGCCCGGCACGGTGACCTGCTGGCCGTTGTGGTCGATCTGCGGCGCCCAGCCGCCCCAGCTGTCGAAGCGGTGCTCGCCGCCGTTGTCCTCGCGCAGGCTGGACAGCGCCACGGCCACGCCCAGCGTGCGGTTGGCGAACTGGTCCACATAGACCAGGCTGTAGCGGTTGCCTTCGCCCACCTCCACGCCGGAGTCCACGCCGATGCGCTCGCGCCGCGCGTTGGCGGCGATGGTGCGCTTGCCGTGGTCCAGCGGGCGGATGGTGCGCATGTCGACGGTCGCAGACAGGCCCTGGCCCACCAGGCTGGCGTCGGGCGTCTTGTAGATCAGGATGCTGCTGAGCAGCTCGGCCGGGAACAGGTCGAACTCGGGGCTGCGCGCGTCGCTGGTGGAGGCCACCTCGCGGCCATTGAACAGCGAGCCGCCGAAGGCCGGCGCCATGCCGCGCACGCTGACGCCGGCGGCCTTGCCGTTGACCTTGCTGCGCTGCACCGCGATGCCGCTGACGCGGCCCAGCGACTCGGCCACCGTCACGTCGGGCAGCTTGCCGATGTCCTCCGACGAGATCGCCTCGACGATGGACGTGTTGTTGCGCTTGGTCGCGATGGCGTCCTCGACGCCCTTGCGGATGCCGGTGACGACGACGGTGTCCAGCGTCTGCGGCGTGGGGGCCTCTTGCGCCTGGGCGGCGCTGCTGCCGATGAGCAGCAGCACGCAGGCGTTGGCGATGGGGTGGAGCCCGCGCGCTCGCGGCTGGCGCGGCGCTCGTGCGGCTGGCAGGTGTGCCATGGGTTTGCCTCTCGAATGTTGTAGTGGTCGGGTCCGGGTTCGTCGCAGGTGCACCGGGTCGCGAGTCCGATGTGTTGAGCGAACGGCCGCGATGCTCCGGGCTGGCGCCACCCCGCGCAATCCGGAGCGTGAGCCACTGAAGAATCCCTAAAGACAACTTTCGTTCCCGGCTGAAGCAGATCTGAAGAATGGGCGTGTGGCCTTTATCCATCGCGGTTGTCGGCCGATGGGATGGCGGATTGCGTGTTTCGCCCAGGCCACAGGACGGGCCGCCACCGCTAGACTTTTCGCCGTGAAGATCTATCTGATCGAAGACGACCTCAACATCGGCCAGGCCTTGCTGTCGGTGTTCAAGGACGAGGGCCACGAGGTGGTCTGGGTGCGCATGGCCGTCGATGCCGTGGCGCGGCTGCAGGCCGAGGATTTCGACGCCGTGCTGCTGGACCTGGGCCTGCCCGACGGCGACGGCAACGAGGTGCTCAAGCGCATGCGCGCCGCGGGCCTGACCGTGCCCGTGCTCATCATCACCGCGCGCGACGGCCTGCAGGACCGGCTCAAGGGCTTTGACAACGGCGCCGACGACTACCTCATCAAGCCCTTCGAGATCCCCGAGCTGCTGGTGCGGCTGCGCGCCATCCTGCGCCGCAGCGGCGCGCAGGGCGAGGCCGAGGCGCTGTGGAGCAACGGCACCCTCGCGCTGGAGGAGAAGCGCATGCGAGTGACGGTGGACGGCACGGCCGTCACGCTGTCCAAGACCGAGTACGCGCTGCTGCTGACACTGATGAAGCAGAGCGACCGCGTGCTGACGCGGGCCGAGCTGGAGAAGCGCGTGCTGCCCTACAGCGACGGCGCGACGCTGGACGTGCACATCTCCAACCTGCGCAAGAAGATCGGTGACGGCCACATCCGCACGGTGCGGGGCGTGGGCTACATGCTGCAGGCAGAACGTGCGACCTGAGCAGTCGCTGTTCAAGCGCCTGCTGCTGGGCTTCAGCGGCGTGATCCTGTTCGTCGCGCTGTGCGGCTTCATCTACGTGGCCTGGGAGGCGCGCGAGACGCAGCGCTCGCGCACCGCCAGCGAGAACTCGGCCCATGCGCGGGAGCTGCTGATGCACCTGGCCGACGTGGCCGACAAGCCCGGCCGCGTGCGCGAGGCCGCTGCGGCGCTGGAGGCCGTGCGCGCCGAGATGTTCCGCCAGCTGGACTACCACTCGCAGGTGCGCGTGCGCGTGTGGCAGCGCGGCGAGCTGCTCTACAACTCGCTGCCCGAGTTGCCCGACGCGCTGCCGCTGCCCGGCACGCAGCACGAGGGCAATGCCTGGGTGCAGGCCGTGGAACGCGATGCGGCCAGCGGTATCGCCGTCGAGCGCAGCCACGAGGTGGACGACCGCTGGATGCTGAGCTACTCGGGCGTCAGCTTCCTGCTGCGCTCCACCATCTTCAGTCTGCCGCTGCTGCTGCTGCCGGCCTGGTTCATCATCGGCATGGGGCTGAAGCCTCTGCGCGCGTTCGCGGCCGTCATCGAGAACCGCTCGGCGCAAGACCTGACGCCGCTGCCGGTCTCGCCCTACCGCGAGCTGTCGCCGCTGGTTGTGGCCATCAACCACCTGATGGCGCGGCTGCGCCGGCGCATCGAGCACGAGCACGAGTTCCTGTCCGACGCGGCCCACGAGCTCAAGACGCCGCTGGCCGCCATACAGATCAACGCCCATCTGCTGCAGAACCGCGGCGCGGACGCCGAGGCCGGCGCGCGGTTGCGCGACGGTGTCGCGCGGGCCAATCACCTGGTGCAGCAACTGCTGTCGCTGGAGCGGGCTCGCTCCGATGCCGGCGACGACGTGGCGCTGCCGCTGCTGTCGCTGGAGACGCTGGTGCGCGACCGCCTCGCCGCCGCCGCGCCGCTGGCGCTGCAGCGCGGCATCGACATCGACTTCCATGCCGACGCGCCGTGCGAGCGGCCGCTGCACCAGGAGAGCATCTGGGCACTGGTGGACAACCTGATCGGCAACGCGATCAAGTATTCGCCCGAGAACGGCCGCATCGCGGTGCGGCTGGCGGCGCGCGCGCAGGGCGGCTGCACGCTGACGATCAGCGACCAGGGCCCCGGCATTGCCGAGGGGCTGCGCCAGCGCGTGTTCGAGCGCTTCTACCGCATCCCCGGGCAGGACGAGAGCGGCAGCGGCTTGGGTCTGGCGATCGCGGAACGCGCCGCGGCGCGCCACGGCGCCGCCATCCGGCTGGACGCTGGGCCCGACGGCCGCGGCCTGCTGGTCAGCGTGGAGTTCGCGTAAGCCGCCACAACAGCACGCAGACGATCAGCGTCGTGGCGATGAGCACATTGCCCACCCACGGGAAGTGCTCCAGCCGGCCGTCGGCCGCGATGACGACGATGTGGCCCGACACCAGCGCCGCGACACCGCCGGCCAGCTGCTGCAGCGCCGCGTTGATGGCCGTGAAGGCGCCGCGCTGCTCGGGCGACGGGATGGCGGCCACGACGACCTGCCACGGCACCATGCGCGAGAAGATGCCGGCGAACAGGATGACGTTGACGACCACCAGCGTCGTCAGCGACGACGGCCCCAGCCGCGTGTAGATGGCCACCATGACGATGGTGATGGCGCTGCCCACGAGGAACACCGGCAGCGGGCTGAAGCGGTCCACCATCCGCCCCACCAGCGGCGCGACGAACATCGTGCTGATGCCGGTGACGAGGTAGACGATGGGCAGGTGGTCCAGGTCAATGCCCACGTTGTGCACCGAGAACGCGCTGGCGAACGGCATCAGCATGAAGCCGCCGATCGTCAGCAGCGCCGTGATGACGAAGGCGTGCAGGTGGCGGCGGTTGGCGACGGTGTGCCACAGGTGCGCGAAGGCGCTGCGGTCGCTGCGCAGCTTCAGGTGGGCGTCGACCGGCTGCATGCGCCACGCGATCAGCAACCCGCCCACGGCGCCGAAGGCCACCAGCGCCAGGAAGGGCGCATGCCAGTCCCAGCGCGTGGCCAGGTACAGGCCGAACGGCAGGCCCAGCACCTGGCTGGCCGCGAAGCCGCCCTGCAGCAGCCCCATCACGCGGCCGCGCAGCGCGGGCTCGAACAGGTCGGCCGCGATGGCCATGACGATGGAGCCGATGACGCCGCCGAACAGGCCGGTCACGATGCGCGCGGCCAGCAGCGACTCGAAGCTGGTGGCCAGCCCACACCACAGCGTGCCCAGCAGGAAGCCGGCGTAGAAGAACAGCAGCAGCTTCTTGCGGTCGAAGCGGTCCGCGAAGCCGGCCGTCAGGATGCCGGAGGCGCCGGCGCTGAACGCGTAGGCCGAGACCACGAGACCGAACTGCTGGGCCGTCATGGACATGGCCGGCATGATCATGGCGCCCAGCGGCGACATGATCATGAAGTCCAGGATGACGGCGAACTGCAGCAGCGTCAGCAGGCCGGTGGCGAAGCGCTGGTAGGGCGTGAAGCCGGGTGGCGGTGCGGCGGTGGCTGTGGCGGCGGGCATGAGAGCCAGTGTCCGCGACGGGCGGCCCGGAACTGGCAGCAGCCCCGTGTCGTTTCAATTCGTTTTGTCTCGGCGCGTTGTCCTACGTGGCGTCACGCCGGCTGCTCACGCCCACCCGCACGGGGCAGGCAGACAGTGCGGTCATGAGCATCACGCGGAGACAACCATGTCTGAGACGGACTGCCCGCCCCGGCTGACGCCGGGGGGACCTAAGGCGACCGATGTACTGATCTGCGTGATCGGCACGGCCGAGGTCATGAACCGCTATGCCGACGACCTGGAGGCGCTGCAGACCGACGAAGTCAGCCTGCTGTGCTGGCGGCTGGATGACGATTTCGGCGAGCCGCCGCCCGCGGCCGACTGGGCCGACGGCCTGGTCGTGCTGAACTCCGACGTCTGGGCCGCGCCCACCGGCTGCGCGCGCCTGCAGGCGCTGCTGAAGATGGCCTGGCGCTGCGGCCGCACGCTGGCCTTGTGCGGCGATGCGGTCAACACGCTGAGCGCGCTGGGTTTCCCGACCGATGTGCCGGCCGAGGCGGAAGGGCTGTTCCTGTGCCCCGAAGGACCGTGCCACGAGACCTTGGCCGAGTTCCTCGACGCGGTGCACGAGCAACCGCACAGGCGGCGCTAATCGTTAGCCCCTCGTCTGGCCCCGCGGCGCTGGACGCGCGCGTTTCCAGCCGGGACCGCGCGGCGGCCCGTGGCCGCCGCGCTTCGGCAGGCACATCGAGCCCACCGGGCTCAATGTGTCCGGCCGAAGCGCCCGAGGGGACGGCGATGCTCGCGGCGTTGAGCCGCGAGCACATCGCCCGCCGGCCGGCTTGGGAGCGGCCCGGCGCTCGGCATGCGGCTCACTACCTCAACCCTTCTTCCGGTCTATGGAAGCCGCGGCGCGCGGCGGTTCGCTGGCCCTCGGAGTCAGTGTGCAATCCACCGGCGGCACGTCCTCGCCCGGGTCCACAAAGGCCAGCAGCGCGGCGGCAGGGGTGGCCAGCGTGCCCAGCGCGACGGCAGCGACGCCGCGGCCGGCCAGCTTCTTGCCTTCCAGCGCCACGCGCGGGTCGGCCAGCGTGCCCTGCACGCGCACCGGCGCGCGCAGCGACAGCGGCGAGAAGTCCTTGGGCTTGGCCACCACGCGCAGGTCCAGCGTCTCGTTGGACAGGCTGACGCGGCCATCCAGGTCCAGGCGGCTGTCCTTGTTGTCGACGACCGCCGTGCGCGGGCGCAGCACGCCGGCCTGGAAGCGGCCGTCCACGCGCGCGCAGTGCAGCGGCAGGTTCTTGTCACCGCGGAACAGCAGGCCCAGGCCCTGCGCGACGTCCAGCCCGACGGCCTCGGTCAACAGGTGGGACAGGCTGCCGTTCTCGATGCGCACGCGCACCGGGCCGTCCAGGCTGCCCAGCAGCGCCGCCATGCTGGCGCCGCGGCCCTGCACGTTCAGGTCGCCCTGCATGCGGCCCGTGATGGGGCTGTCGGTCAACGGCTTGACGTCGGGCTTGAGCCAGCGCTCCACGGCCATGCCGCGCACGCCCAGGTTGGCCTGCCACAGCGGCGTGTCGTTGCGCGCATCCAGCCGTACCTGGCCGGTCACCTCGCCGCCGGCGATGCCGGCGTTCAGCTGGTTCAGTGTCAGCACGCCGCCCTCCAGCACCAGGCTCGCGTTCACGGGGGCCAGCGGCTCTAGGGTCTGGGTGCCGAGGTCCAGCTGCGTCAGCGCGATGGCGACGCGCGCGTCCATGTTTTTCAGCGACGGGATGTCCAGCTTGCGGTCGGGCAGCACGCGGCCCGGGCGGGCGGGCTCCTTGTCGGTACCGACCGCGGGGCCCAGGTCGGCCAGCCGCAGCGGGCCACCGCGCAGCGTGCCGGTGAGCTGCGGGCGCGCGGGGCGGGTGTCAAACGCGAAGTCGCCGCCCAGCCGGCTGTCGCCGATGCGTGCCTTGACGCCGCCCAGCTGCCACAAGCCGGACGCGTGCTGCAGCCGGCCGGCGAGATCGAAGGCCGGCGTGGTGGGCAGCGTCACGCCGAAGGGCTTGCCGACGGCGGCCAGCGAGCGGCCGCGCACCTGCAGCTGACCGTCCAGCGCGCGCGCATCCAGCAGCGACGCGGCCGTGCCGTTGAAGGCCAGCCGCTCGGGCCCGTGGCTCAGCTCGGCGCGCAGCTTCACTGGCGGCTGGCCGGCTTCGGGCGCGGACAGCAGGGCCAGGCCCTGGTCGGCTTCGGCCTCCAGCTTGAGTTGCTGGCCGCGCAGCTGGCCTTGCATGCCTGCCTTCCAGCGGCCGTCGGCCTGCGTGGAGAAGCGCGCATCGGCCTTCAGCTGCACCGGCGCGTCGTCCAGCTTGGCGGTGCCGTTGCGGATGACCAGCTCGTCGATCTTCGGGATGGGCGTGGGCTGCGTGCGGTCGCCGCCGCGCGGCTGCACCGGCCACGGCGTGCGGCCCTGCGCGTCGCGCTGCCAGTCCAGCGCCAGCGACTCGGCCTGCACGCGGCGCAGCCGCAGGGGCTCGCCGCCGCGATGCCAGGCCCAGATGTCGCTCCAGCGCCAGGCCAGCTGCACGTCACGTGCGTCGGCCAGCGGCTGGCCGTCGGCGGCCAGCACTCGCAGCTGCGGTGACGCGAGGCGCGGGTTCCAGATCAGGTGCACGCGCGTGCCGCCGTCGACCTGCAGGCCGTGGCCGGCGCGTTCGGCGAGGCGCGGCGCCAGGCCCGGCCAGCCCTGCCAGTCCAGCACGGCGACGGCGATCGCCGTCAGCAGCAGCACGCCGCCGGTGGCTAGGACGATGCGTTTCGTCTTCATGCCCACATGCTGGACACGCCCGGGGCGGCCCTGCGTGGGACGGCACATGCGGTGGCTGTAGGACGTGGGGCTGTCGGCATGGTCCGACACGCGGTCGGCGCGTGGACTGAAACACCGCGCCGCCGGCAGCGTCCAAAGTGGAGTCACCGGCCTCCCAGGCCCCATCCCCGGAACCCCCGAAAGGAAGCCTCATGTTGTCCACCACCACTACCAAACGCATCTCCCTGCTGTCCGCCGTGGCCCTGGCCGCCGCACTGACCGCCTGCAGCAAGCAGGGAGAAGACATGACCGCGGGCCAGCGCCTGGACGGTGCCGTCGCCGACGCCAAGCAAGCTGCCGCCGAAACGCGCCAGGACGCCAAGGAAGCCATGGCCAGCGCCGAGGCCACGGCCGAGCGTGCCGCCGCTGATGCGTCGCAAGCCACCAACGACGTGGGCATCACCGCGAAGGTGAACGCCGCGCTGGTAGCCGACGACAAGCTGAAGGCCACGCAAATCAATGTCGACACCCGCGAAGGCATGGTCACGCTGACCGGCAAGGCGCCCGACGCGCAATCGCGCGAACGCGCGACGACGCTGGCCTCCGCCGTGGACGGCGTGAAGCACGTCAACAACCAGCTGGTCGTCTCCAGCTGATATCGCGACGCGTGATAGCCAAGGCGCCCCATCGCGGGGCGCCTTTTTTGTCGCTGGGGAAATACCCCGACCGCTCGGTCGGCAAATCGGCTTACCATGGCCGCTCACTCGCAGTTGAGTCGCCATGGACCTCACGATTGCCGCCATCCTGGGCCTGGACGGGCTGACCAACGGGGCCATCTACGCCCTCGTCGCGCTGGCCCTGGTGCTGGTGTTTTCGGTCACCCGCATCATCTTCATTCCGCAGGGCGAGTTCGTTGCCTTTGGCGCGCTGACCTTGGCGGCGCTGCAGGCGGGCCAGGTGCCGGGTACGGTGTGGGTGCTGGTGATGCTTGTTGTCGCTGGTGCCGTGCTTGATGGCATTCAGGCGGTTCGTGAGCGCTGGTCAGTGCAGCGCATCGTCATGCGAGTGATCACAGCCGTGACACCGCCATTGATGATCGCGGGGCTCACGAAGCAAGTGGCCTCGCAGCAGCTACCTCTGTTCGTGCAGGTGCTGTTGACGCTGGCCCTGGTCACCGCAATGGGCCCGCTGCTGTACCGCGTGGCCTACCGCGCGCTGTCGGCGGCCAGCGTGCTGACGCTGCTCATCGTGTCGGTGGGCGTGCATTTCGCGTTGACCGGCATCGGCCTGGTGTTCTTCGGCGCCGAGGGCTATCGCACGCCGGCGTTCTGGGATGCGCGCTTCGATGTGGGCCCGCTGAGCTTCACGGGCCAGACGCTGATCATCTTCGCGGCGTCCATCGCGCTCATCGTCGCGCTGTTCGTGTTCTTCGAGCGCACGCTGATGGGCAAGGCGCTGCGTGCCACGTCGGTCAACCGCACCGGCGCGCGGCTGATGGGCATCTCGGGTGACGCGGCAGGTTCCCTGAGCTTCACGATGGCGGCCTTCATCGGTGCGCTGTCGGGGCTGCTGATCTCGCCGTCCACCACCATCTATTACGACACCGGCTTCCTGATCGGGCTGAAGGGCTTCGTCGCCGCCGTGTTCGGCGGCCTGGCCAGCTTTCCGATGGCGCTGGCCGGTGCCATCGGCGTGGGCCTGATCGAGAGCTTCGGCTCGTTCTGGGCCAGTGCGTTCAAGGAGGTCATCGTGTTCACGGTGATCCTGCCCATCCTGCTGTGGCGCTCCTTTGTGGACCCGCACCACGAAGAACACTGATGACGATGAAGCGTTCCCATCTTGCGGCCGTGGCCGCCGTCGTGGTCCTGCTGCTGCCGCTGCTGCCGGTGCCGGACTTCTGGATCACGCAGCTGAACTACATCGGCCTGTTCTCGCTGGTCGTGCTGGGCCTGGTGCTGCTCACCGGCGTGGGCGGGCTCACGTCCTTCGGCCAGGCCGCGTTCGCGGGCGTGGGCGCCTATGCCACGGGTTACCTGAGCACGGTGCTGGGCCTGTCGCCGTGGCTGGGCCTGGTGGCGGGGCTGGCCATCACGCTGGTGCTGGCGCTGCTGATCGGCGTGCTGACGCTGCGCATGTCGGGCCACTACCTGCCGCTGGCCACCATCTGCTGGTGCCTGGCGCTGTACTACCTGATCGGCAACCTGGAGGTGCTGGGCAAGTACGACGGCCTGCTGGGGCTGCCAGCGGTGCAGATCGGCGAGTTCAGCTTCCAGAGCGAGCGCCGCATCTACTGGCTGATCTGGCTGGTCGCGCTGCTGGCCGCCGTGGCGGTCACGCGGCTGCTGGACTCGCGGCCGGGCCGCATCATGCGCGCGCTCAACACCAACCGCGGCGGCGGCGCCACCATGCCCGAGGCCATGGGCGCCAGCACCTTCCGCTACAAGCTCGTCATGTTCGTCATCGCGGCGCTGCTGGCGTCGGTGTCGGGCTGGCTGTACGCGCACATGCAGCGCAGCGTGAACCCGTCGCCGTTCGGCATCAAGTTCGGCATCGAGTACCTGTTCATGGCCGTGGTGGGCGGCATCGGCACCGTGGGCGGCGCGTTCACCGGCGCGGCGCTGGTGAAGCTGGCCGAGGACCAGTTGAAGGTCTGGCTGCCCATGATCTTCGGTGGCAGCGGCAACTACGAAATCATCGTGTTCGGCATCGTGCTGGTGCTGGTGCTGCGCTTTGCGCCGGATGGCTTGTGGCCGCTGATCGCGCGGTGGTTGCCGTCGCGCGGCGTGAAGCCGGTGGACGAGAACGCACCGCGCCTGAGCGCGCGCAGCCATCCACGGCCGGGCACATCGTTGCTGGACGTGCGCGCCATCCGCAAGGAGTTCGGCGGCCTGGTGGCCGTCAACGACATCAGCTTCAAGATCAGCGCGGGCGACATCGTCGGCCTGATCGGCCCCAACGGCGCCGGCAAGAGCACCACCTTCAACCTGGTCTCCGGCGTGCTGCCGCTGACCAGCGGCGAGGTCGAGCTGCTGGGCCAACGCGTGGATGGCCGCCAGAGCCGCGACATTGCCCGCGCCGGCCTGTCTCGCACCTTCCAGCACGTGAAGCTGGTGCCCGACATGACGGTGCTGGAGAACGTCGCTTTGGGCTGCTACCTGCGCACGAAGAGCGGCACCGTCGCCGCGATGCTGGGCCTGGACCGCGCCGAGGAGATGCAGGCCCGTGCCGAGGCGCTGCGCCAGCTGAAGCGCATCGGCCTGGCCGACCAGGCGCACGAGCTGGCGGGCAACCTGGCACTGGGCCCGCAGCGGCTGGTGGAGATCGCCCGCGCGCTGGCTAGCGACCCGTCGCTGCTGCTGCTGGACGAACCCGCCGCCGGCCTGCGCCACAAGGAGAAGGAAGCGCTCGCCGAGGTGCTGCGGCAGCTGAAGGCCGAGGGCCTGTCGCTGCTGCTGGTGGAGCACGACATGGACTTCGTCATGAAGCTGACCGACCGCATCGTCGTCATGGAGTTCGGCCGCTGGCTGATGGACGGCACGCCGGCCGAAGTGCAGGCCAGCCCGGCCGTGCGCGCGGCGTACCTGGGAGCGGATGAATGAGTGCGCTTCTTGAAGTCAAGGATCTGCACGCGGGCTATGGCCGCGCGGAAGTGCTGCATGGGCTGAGCTTGGTCGCGCAGCAGAACAGCGTCGTCACGGTCATCGGCCCCAATGGCGCCGGCAAGTCCACGCTGCTGGGCGCGCTGATGGGGCTGATCCCGTCGCGCAGCCAGACCCTGCGTTTTGCGGGCGAGGACATCGCCAAGCTGACGCTGGAAGAGCGCGTGCTGGCCGGCCTGGCGCTGGTGCCCGAGAAGCGCGAGCTGTTCGGCACCATGACCGTGGAAGACAACCTGCTGCTGGGCGGCTGGCGGCCCAAGAAGTTGGGCAACGCCAGGTGGCGCGACGGGCTGGACAGCGTCTACACCCGCTTCCCGCGGCTGAAGGAGCGCAGCAGGCAGGCCGCGGGCACGCTGTCCGGCGGCGAACGCCAGATGCTGGCGCTGGGCCGCGCGCTGATGGGGCAGCCCAAGCTGTTGATGCTGGACGAACCCAGCCTGGGCCTGGCCCCGCTGATCGTGCGCGAGATCTTCGCCATCGTCGACGACCTGCGCCGCAGTGGCGTCAGCATCCTGCTGGTCGAGCAGAACGCCCGCGCCGCGCTGCGCGTGGCGGACCACGGGCATGTGCTGGAGACCGGCGAGTTCGGCCTCAGCGGGCCGGCGGATCAGCTGGCGGCGGATCCGCGGGTGATCGAGACGTATCTGGGCGCCGGGCGGAAGGACTGACTTCGGGCATCGGGCTCACCCCGCCGAATGCCCGCCGTCGATGGCCACCGTCTCCCCCGTCATGAACCGCGATCGGTTGCTGGCCAGAAAGACGATGGCCTGGGCGATCTCGTCGGGATCAGCGGCGCGCTTGCCCACCATGCCGGCCATCATCTGCGCCTTGGCGTTCTCGTCGTGGCCGGTCAGTCGGTTCAGCATGGGCGTTTCCACCGGGCCGGGCGCCACGCCGTTGACGCGCACGCCAAACGCCGCGCCTTCCAGCGCCGCGGTGCGCGTGAGGCCGTCCACTGCATGCTTGCTGGCCGTGTAGACGCCGAAGCCGGCGTAGCCCACGCGGCCCAGCACCGATGACACGTTGACGATGCTGCCGCCACCTTGCGCCTGCATCGCGCGCAGCTCGTGCTTCAGCGAGTACACGACGCCGCGCACATTGGTGTCGAACACCGCCTCGTAGTTGGCCTCGGTGGTGTCGCTGATGGGGCCGAAGTCGCCCTCGATGCCCGCGTTGTTGACGGCCACATCCAGCCGGCCGAAGCGCTCCAGGGTCTGCTCGATGAGCGAGCGCACCTCGGCTTCGTGGCGCACGTCCGCGCGGATGTAGGCGGCGCGCACGCCCAGGGCTTCCAGTTCGGTGGCGAGGCCTTCGCCCTCGGCATCGCGCCGGCCGCTGACGACGAGTTGGGCGCCTTCCTTGGCGAAGGCGAGCGCGGTGGCGCGGCCGATGCCGGTGAGAGCGCCGGTGATGAGAACGACTTGGGGCGAGGTCATGGCAGAAATCCCGTTAGAAAACCTAGACGGAGCCACTGTCATTCATGGCTGTTCTGGCCGGAAGCCTGGCCGCGCGCCTAACATTCATTCCAATGAGGAATTGATGAGGTGGTGAATGGACCGCTTGCAGGCCATGCAGACGCTGGTGCGCGTGGTGGAAATGGGCAGCTTCTCGGCGGCCGCGCGCGAGCTGGGCAGCACGCAGAGTGCGGTCAGCAAGCAGGTGGCGGCACTGGAGCGCCAACTGGGCGCCGACCTGCTGGTGCGCAGCACCCGCCTGCTGAAGCTGACGGACGCCGGCGCCCGCTATGTGGACCAGGCGCGCCGGCTGGTGGCCGAGGTGGCGGAGGCGGAGAGCGAGTTGCGCGAGGGCGAGCACCGGCTGCAGGGCCAGCTGCGCGTGGCCTGCTCGGTGTGCTTCGGGCGGCTGAAGCTGATGCCGTTGGTGCGTGCCTTCCTGGCCCAGCACCCGGGGCTGCGGCTGGACCTGCGGCTCAATGACGGCTTCATCGACCTCATCGAGCAGGGCATCGACGTGTCGGTGCGCATCGGCGAGCTGCCGGACTCCAGCCTGGTGTCGCGGCGCATCGCGACGATGCGCCGCGGCATCTATGCGTCACGCAGCTATGTGCAGCAGCATGGCGAGCCGTACATGCCCGCCGATTTGGCGGCGCACAACTGCCTGGTCTACAGCGAGCTGCAGACGCGCGACACCTGGACGCTGGAGCGGGAGGACGGTCACGGCGAGCCGGTGTCGGTGCAGGTGGGCGGCAACCTGCAGACCAACAGCGGCGAGGCCATCCGCGAAGCGGTGCAGGCCGGCATGGGCCTGTCATTCGCGCCGGACTGGCTTTTCGAGCGCGAGGTGGCGGCCGGCGACATCGTGCGTGTGTTGCCGGGCTGGGCCAGCCCCGCGGTGCCCATCCAGCTGGTCAGCCCGCCGCAGCGGCGCGCGTCGGCCAAGGTCAGGACGTTTGGCGACCACCTCGCCGCCGGGCTGGGGGCGGATGACGATGTGAATCGGCGTTAGGTGCTGGCTCGACTCCACGCGAGCAGCAGGTTGTTCGCCGGCATCGCGATGCGCTCGCGCAGCGTGAAGCCCGCAGCAGCGGCTTGCGCCGCCACATCGGCCAGCCGGCGAATGCCCCAGTCGGCATTGCGGGCGCGCAGGTCGGCGTCGAAGGCTGCGTTGCTGGGCGCGGTGGGCACGTCATCCTCGAGGTAGGGCCCGTAGGTCAGCAGCAGCCCTTGCGGCGCGAGGTGGCGCGCGGCGCCCTGCATCA
This sequence comes from Roseateles asaccharophilus, assembly GCF_031458115.1. GTDB lineage: Bacteria > Pseudomonadota > Gammaproteobacteria > Burkholderiales > Burkholderiaceae_C > Pelomonas > Pelomonas asaccharophilus_A. The sequence continues at coordinate 411,045 of NZ_JAVDXV010000003.1, forward strand.
GGCCGGCAGTGCAGGCCCAGGGCGCGATATGGATCATGTTGGCGCAGTAGATGGCATCCACCTGCGGCGCGGGCCAGTGCGTCGACAGCACATCCAGCATGACCGGTGGCCGCACGCGCTCCAGTCCCTCGCACCACATGGCGATGGATGGCAGCGATGCGGCCTCGTAGTCGCTGGGTTGCCACTGCCAGCCGGGCAGGCCTTCGCTGATGAAGGCCGCATGCTGGCCGGTGCCGCTGGCGATCTCCAGCATCACGCCGGTGGGCGGCAGCAGACGTTGCAGCTCCGCGAGGATGGGTGGGCCGTTGCGTTCGGCGGCGGGGCTGTGGCGGCGGGCGTCTGACATGGCGCGCATTGTGGTCGGTGGCGGAAAGAATGACTTGCGGCCGCCGCCGTTTCGCGGCAGCGCGTGGCTGGGCACAGTGAAGCCGTCTTCAACGGAGCCTTCCATGCCTCTCAAGCTCTACCGCCATGCTCTGTCCGGCCATGCCCACCGCGCGGAACTCGCGCTGTCCCTGCTGGGCCTCCCGCATGAACTCATCGACGTGGACCTCGCCGCTCGCGCGCACAAGACGCCCGAGTTCATCGCCCGCCATCCGTTCGGCCAGCTGCCGCTGCTGGACGATGACGGCCACTTCGTCTGGGACAGCACGGCCATCCTGATCTACCTCGCCAGCAAGTACGACGACGCGGGCCGCTGGCTGCCGCAGGACCCCGCCGGCCGCGCGGCGGTGCAGGCCTGGCTGTCGGTGGCGTCCAGCCTGATCGCCTACGGCCCGGCCGCGGCGCGGCTGGTCACGGTGTTCGGCGCGCGCTTCGATGCCGACGAGGTCATCGCCCGCGCCCACGGGCTGTTCAAGGTCATGGAGGGCGAGCTGTCGCGCCGGCCCTTCCTCGTCGGCGACCATGCCACGCTGGCCGACATCGCCGGCTACAGCTACATCGTCAACGCGCCGGAGGGCAATGTGGACCTGGCCGCCTACCCGGCGCTGCGGGCCTGGCTGGCGCGCATCGAAGCCTTGTCCGGCTTCGTGCCGTTCAAGACCACCGCAGCCGGCCTGCGCGCGGCGGCCTGACCATGAACAAGCCCTTCCATGCCGGTGAGGTGGCCGTGCAAGCCCGTCTAGGCGTTGCCGAGCGCATGCACGAGATTGGCACGCGCGTCGTGCGCGACCACATGCCCGAGCAGCACCAGCGCTTCTACGAGCAACTGCCCTTCATGCTGGCCGGTAGCGTTGACGACGCCGGCCGGCCCTGGGCCACGGTACTGGTCGGGCGGCCCGGCTTTGTGAAGGCGACGGACGACCGGCACCTGGACTTCGCCACCACGCCCATCGCCGGCGACCCGGCCGCAGCCGGCCTGACGGCGGGCGCGCCGCTGGGCCTGCTGGGCATCGAGCTGCACACGCGGCGGCGCAACCGCGTCAACGGCCAGCTGCAGGCGGCCGGGCCCGAGGGGCTGCGCCTGCGCGTGCAGCAGACCGTGGGCAACTGCCCGCAATACATCCAGGGCCGCGAGTTCGACTGGGTGCGCGACGCCGCCGACACGCAGCCGCGCGCCATCGAGCATGTGGCGCAGTTGGATGGCGACGCGGAATGGCTGGTCGCCGCAGCCGACACCTTGTTCGTCGCGTCGCATGCGGGCGAGGCGGGTGCCGACGTGTCGCACCGCGGCGGCCCCGCCGGCTTCGTCGTGCAGCAGGACGAACGGACGCTGCTGGTGCCCGACTACTCCGGCAACCGCATGTTCATGACGCTGGGCAACCTGCAGGCCGATGGCCGCGCGGGCCTGCTGTTCATCGACTTCGAGCGCGGCGACCTGCTGACGCTGACGGGCCGCGCGGAGATCGTCTGGGGCGGCCCGGATGTCGCCGCGCTGGATCGCGCCGAGCGTGCATGGCGCTTCCATCTCGACGAGGGTTTCTGGCTGCGCGATGCGCTGCCGCTGCGTTGGCGCTTTCGCGACTGGGCGCCGCAGAACGTCTAGCGGAGTGTGGGGTTGGCCCGCAGCGCCTCCACCGCCAGGTCGACAAACGCGCGCACCTTCTGTGTCATGTGCCGGCCCTCGTGGTGCACCACGTTGACCGGCAGCGGCGGCGGCTCGAAGTCCTGCAGCAGCGGCACGAGCTCGCCGCGGCCCAGTGCGTCGGCGGCCTGGTAGCTCAGCAGCCGCGTCAGCCCCAGGCCCGCCTGCGCGGCGGAGCGAGCCGAGTCGTTGGTGGTGGTGCGCAGCCGGGGCCGGATGCGCGCTACCAGCGGCCGGCCGCCCTCGGCGAAGCGCCATTCGGGGTAGGGCGCGACCTGGGTGGGCTGGATCAATGTGTGCTGGGCGAGGTCGTCGGGGCGCTGCGGGCTGCCGTGCGCGGCCAGGTAGGCCGGCGACGCGACCAGCATGCGCCGCACGCGGCCCACGGCGACGGCGCGCAGCGTCGAGTCCGGCAGTTCGCCGATGCGCACGGCCACGTCCAGGCCTTCGTCGATGAGGCTGACGACGCGGTCCACGAACACGCAGTGCGCGTCGACGTCCGGGTAGCGCCGCAGGTAGTCGGTGACGATGGGCGTCACATGCAGGTTGCCGAACAGCACCGGCGCCGTGACGCTGAGCGTGCCCTGCACGCGGCTGCGGCTGCCACTGGTGGCGCTCTCGGTCTCGCCCACGTCGGCCAGGATGCGCCGGCAGTCGTCGGCGTAGCGGGCACCGGCCTCGGTCACGCGCACCTGGCGCGTCGTGCGGGTCAGCAGCGTCACGCCCAGCCGGGCTTCCAGCTCGGCGATGGCGCGGGTCACGACCGGGGCCGACAGGTCCAGCTTGCGCGCTGCGCTGGCGAAGCCGCCGTGGTCGACGACGGCGACGAACACCTCCATGGCCTGAAGGCGGTCCATGTCAACGCGACGGCACAGGGGCGGGCTTCATGCCGGGCATTGTGGGCCCGGCATGCGTGGCTTCAAGCGAAGCGGCCTGACTGGAAGTCGCGTACGGCCTGCACCAGTTCGGCCTCGGTGTTCATGACGAACGGGCCGTACTGCGCGATGGGCTCGCCCAGCGGCTTGCCGGCGATCAGCAGCGCGCGGGTCGGCTGCTCGCCGGCCTGCAGGCGCACGCCGTCGCTGCCCGGCGTGTTGGCCAGGATGGCCATGCGGCCGGTCGGCACCAGGCAGCCGGATTCGAACTTCAGCCCGCCTTCATAGACATAGGCGAAGGCGTTGAACTCGGGCGGCAGCAGTTGCTCGAAGCGGGCGCCGGGCGCGAAGTGCAGGTCCAGGTAAAGCGGCTCCGTGGCATCGCGCTGCACGGCACCGGCCACGCCGTGGCTGGCGCCGGCGATGACGCGCACCTTCACGCCGTTGTGCTCGAACTCGGGCACCTCTGGCGCGGTGATGTCGCGGTACCATGGCTCGCACATCTTGGCCTTGCCCGGCAGGTTCAGCCACAGCTGGAAGCCGGCCATGCGGCCCTCGTTCTGCTCCGGCGTCTCGCTGTGGATGACGCCGCGGCCGGTGGTCATCCACTGCACGCCGCCGTCTGAGATCAGGCCCTCGTTGCCGGCCGAATCGCGGTGGCGCATGCGGCCGTTGAGCATGTAGGTGATGGTCTCGAAGCCGCGGTGCGGATGGTCAGGGAAGCCGGCGATGTAGTCGTCCGGGTTGTCCGTGCCGAAGTGGTCCAGCATCAGGAAGGGATCCAGCCGGCGTTGCAGCTGGTTCGTCAACACGCGGTTCAACTTGACGCCCGCACCGTCGCTGGTCGGCTGACCGGCGACAAGGCGTTCGACCTCGCGCGGTTGGTTCAGAAGGGAAGTGGCGACGGTGCTCATGGCTCTCTTTCGGTGGGGGTCAGGCGGCGAGGAGTTGGGTGATTTGCGAGCGGGCGCTGGCCAGACCTTGTTCGGCGGCGAAGGCCATGCCCTCAGCGTAGACGAACTCGACATCGGTCATGCCCAGGAAGGCCAGCACGGTGCGCAGATAGGGCGTCATCTGGTCGCTGGGCTGGTCGCGGTGGATGCCGCCGCGGCTGGTCACGATGTAGACCTTCTTGCCCGTCACCAGGCCCACGGGGCCCTTCTCGGTGTACTTGAAGGTCACGCCGGCCCGTGCCACCGCGTCGATCCAGTTCTTGAACTGGGCCGTGACGTTGAAGTTGTACATGGGCACGCCGATGACGATGGTGTCGGCGGCCTGCAGCTCGGCGATCAGCGCGTCGTCCAGGGCCACGCGGGCGGCCTGCTCGGGCGTGCGCTGGTCGGCCGGCGTGAACAGGGCGCCCAGCGCGACTTCGTCCAGCACGGGCTGGGGCGTCAGCGTCAGGTCGCGCACCGTGACGGTGGCGTTGGAATGGGCGGCGCGCAGGCCGGCGCTCAGTTCGTTGGCCAGGCGGGTGGAGACCGAGCCCTCGGCATCGGTGGCACGGCGGGCGCTGGCGTTGATTTGCAGGATGTTCATCTGGGACTCCGGTGAGAGGTCGGTTGCGATGGAATGAACTCTAGGATTGCTACCTCGACACCAGAAGTCGCCGAATTGCATAAGATTGTTCCGTCAATGGATCAATAGAGGGATTGATGGAGCCTGATGCCGACGACCTGCTGCTGTTTGCCCGTGTCATGGAGGCCGGCAGCTTCAGCCGCGCCGCCGAGCGGGTGCACTGGCCCAAGAGCACCGTGTCGCGGCGCATCGCCGCGCTGGAGACGCGGCTGGGCGAGAAGCTGCTGCAGCGCACGACGCGCAAGCTGGCGCTGACGGATTTCGGCGCCGGTGTGCTGGAGCATGCGCGGGTGGTGGCGGCCGAGGTAGACGGCGCGCTGGCGCTGGCGCTGCACCGCCAGAGCAAGCCCAGCGGGCGGCTGCGGGTCAGCATGCCGGCGGACTTCGCCGAGCAGGTGGCGTCGCGCATGCTGGCCGAGTTCGCGATCAACTACCCCGAGGTGCAGCTGGAGCTGGACCTGACGCCGCGGCGGGTGGACATCATCGGCGAGGGCTTTGACCTGGCCATCCGCATGGGCGCGCTCGACGAGGACAGCCAGCTCGCCGCGCGCCGGCTGGCGACGACGCACTGGGGTCTGTACGCATCGCCCGACTACCTGGCCCGCGTCGGCGAGCCCATGCTGCCGCAGGCGCTGGAGAGCATGCACGGGCTGATGCTGCTGAGCCGCACGGGCGAGACGGTGCCCTGGCGGCTGGCGCGCGACGGCGGCGAGCCGGTGGTCGTGAAGCCGATGCAGCGCACGCTGGTCAACTCGCCCAGCGTGCTGGCGCAGATGGCGCTGCGCGGCGTGGGCATCGCCGGCGTTGACCGGCTGATGGTGCAGCACTCGCTGGAGCTGGGCCGCCTGCAACGCCTGCTGCCGGACTGGCACCTGCCCGGCTCCACGGCCTGGGCCGTGTTCCCGGAGCGCCGGCTGATGCCGCTGCGCACCCGGGTGTTCCTGGAGGCGATGTCAGCGCTGCTGGAGAGCTGCCCGACGCCGCCGGCCTAGGGCGACCTCACTCGTCGACGTTGTTGAACGCCACTTCCACCGCGGCCTCGCGTGCCTGAGGCAGCGGCGCGAAGCGCCATTGCTTGACGGCGTCGACAGCGGCGTTGCCCAGCCGGTTGTGGCTGGCCTTGATGACCTGCGCCTTGCTGACCGAGCCGTCGGGCGACACGGTGAACTGCACCTGGGCGAAGCCGTTGCGGAAGTTCTGCTGGGCCAGCTGGCGCGGGATGGTGGGTTCCACCTTGACCAGCAGTTTCAGCGGCACTTCGGCGGGCGGCGGTGGCGGCTCCACCGCACGGGCCGCGGCGGCCATGGGGGCGGCCGGCGTGGGGGTGGGCGCGGCGGCGGCCAGCATCACCGGGGCGCGCTCGGGTTCCGGCTCAGGCTGAGCGGCCACCACGACCGGCTCGGGTGCGGGCTCGGGCGCCGTGGCCGCGACGGCGACGGGTGCCGGCTGCGGCGCCGGTGTCGGAGCGGGCCGGGGCGCCGCGGCAACCGCCTTGCGCGCAGCCGGCGCGGGAGGAGGCGGTGGCGGTGGTGCGGGCGGCGGGTTCTGGCGGTTCGCGCCTTTTTCGCCGTTCAGCTTGATCCAGTGGAAGACGGCGTCGGCCGCCTTTTGCGCGCGCTCCAGGCCGGCGCTCGGCTTGGCGGGCTCGGTCTGGGCGGCAGCGGGCGGTGCCGACAGCGTCAGCATCAGGGCGCAGGCCAGCGCGGTCAGGGTCAACGCCTGCGGCGGGCGCGATCCGGGCTTGTTCACAACAGACGACTCCGTTGAAAGCGTGTTCTGGGGAGGGGTCGGGAGGCCGAACTCTAGTCAGCCGCGCAAGCCCTCAAGCAGAGGGCTTTCCCCGCGGAATGTGCATTTTCAAACGCTTTGGTCGAGCGGATCAGCTCTTGCCCAGCAGCGCGCGGCAGCGCTTCTCGTGCTGCTGGATCTCTGCCAGCGTGACCTCGATGTCGTCACGCTGCTGCTCCAACTGCTCGCGGTGCTGGGCCAGGATGGCCAGGAAGGCGCGCAGCTGCGGCGCCGCGCTGGCCTGGCTGTCGTACATGTCCACCAGCTGCTTGATCTCCTGCAGCGCCAGTCCCAGGCGCTTGCCGCGCAGCGTCAGCTTCAGTCGCGTGCGGTCGCGCGGGCTGTAGACGCGGTTGCGCCCCTTGCGGCCCGGTTCCAGCAGGCCCGCCTCCTCGTAGAAGCGGATCGCGCGGGGCGTGATGTCGAATTCGGCGGCGAGCTGCGTGATCGTGAAGGTCGCTTCGGTCGCGGCGGGGACAGACTTGCGGGAGGGCATGGCTAAACTGACTTGACGTAAACGTCAGTCTAATGGGGTCTGTTCAGACGGTAGGAGTGGGATGCGTTGCCACTCAAAAGCCCGCGAGCAAGGCGCGGGGTCGAAGCTGGGGTGATCCCCAGCGAGACTTCGCAACGCCGCGCGCGGGCTTTTGAGTGACAACCCTTCGGGAGAGGGTCCGCGCGGGCGCATGGCGTCGTTGCGCGCCTTGCCTGGGCATGAGCCCAGGCGGCGTCGCACGCCTGGCCCTGCACCCGCGCAGACCCTCTCGCACCCACTCCTACCGTCTGAACAGACCCCTACCGCTATGGGCAATCCGAGAGAGTCCGAACTTCACTACCCCCTGGGCGAAACCCTGCCCCAGCCCGGCGAAGCGCTGGACCTCGCGCCCGGCGTGCGCTGGGTGCGCATGGGCCTGCCGTTTGCGCTGGATCACATCAACCTGTGGCTGCTGCGCGACCGCATCGACGGCCGCGAGGGCTGGACCATCGTGGACTGCGGCATCGCCAGCGACGACACGCGCGCGAACTGGGACAAGGTCTTTGCCGAACGGCTGGACGGCCTGCCGGTGCTGCGCGTGATGGCCACGCATTTCCACCCCGACCATCTGGGCCTGGCGCACTGGCTGACCGAGAAATGGAACTGTCGTCTGTGGATGAGCGCGACCGACTTCAACCTCGCGCGGCTGGCCAGCAGCTCCACGGTGGGCATGGGTGGCGCGTCGGCGGCGGCCTTCTTCGGCAGCCATGGGCTCACCGATCCCGACTCGCTGGACAAGATCCGCGCACGCGCTGACTACTACCCCAAGATGGTGCCGGTGGTGCCGTCCAGCTACCGCCGGCTGATGGACGGCACCGAGGTGGAGATCGGTGGGCGGACCTGGCGCTGCATCGCCGGCTACGGTCATGCGCCCGAGCACATCAGCCTGTTCTGCGAGGAGGCGAAGCTGCTGATCTCCGGCGACATGGTGTTGCCGCGCATCTCGACCAACGTGTCCGTCGTGGACGTGGAGCCCGAGGCCGACCCGCTGACGCTGTATCTGCAGTCGTTGCTGCGCTATCTGGAGCTGCCGGCCGACACGCTGGTGCTGCCCTCACACGGCAAGCCGTTCACGGGCCTGCACCCGCGCATCGATCAGCTGCAGGAACACCACGACGAGCGCCTGGCCGAGGTGATGGCCGCCTGCCGCGCCGAGCCCACCCATGCGGCCGGGCTGCTGTCGGTGCTGTTCAAGCGCAAGCTGGACCTGCACCAGACCACGTTCGCGATGGGCGAGGCGATTGCGCATCTGCATGCGCTGTGGCTGAAGGGCGAGTTGCAGCGCGAGTTGGGCGCCGACGGCGTCTACCGCTTCCGCGGCGGCTGATCGGTCTTCGGGGCGAACCACAGCCGGGTGTCGCCCAGCGGCGTGCCCGGCGGCAGCAGCGGGTTGTGCAGCTTCAGCAGCCGCCGTTCGGACAGCCGTGCCTGCCGGATCGCATCGCCGTGGTGATGCCAGAAATGCGCCTCGAAGCTACCATCTTGCAACATCAGGCGCAGCCCCTTCTCGACGCGCTCGGCCAGGCCCGGGTTGCTGCGGCTGACGAAGAAGTAGTAGGCCTGCGGGTAGTGGAGCACCAGGGAGTCCTCGACGGCCAGCTCTGGCAGCTCCGCCCGGCGGGCCGCGAACTCGCCGAACACCTCGTTGACGCCGCGCGGGAACAGGTCGAAGCGCCCGTTGATCAACATGCGGAACAAGGCCTCGTAGCTGCCGGTCTGCACCTGGAAACCCATCTGCCGAAACATCTGCGTTTCCGGCCAGTTGGGCCCCTGGCCCAGCGAGTAGGCCCGCAGGTCGGCCGCGGTACGCATGCGGCGCAGCGCGGCCTGGCGGTCCCGGTGGATCAGCAGCAGCCGGAAGCCCAGCAGGCCTCGGCGCACCGGGATGTGTATCGGCAGCAGCCGCTGCTCGCGTTCCACCGTGCTGGAGGCCCACACGATGTTGGGCAGCCGCCCCTGTTCCATGTTGATCAGCTGGCGGTCTTCGCTGGAGGAGGTGGGCGCCGGCAGCAGTTCGAACGGGCCGTGGCTGGCTTCGGTGCGCTGCAGGGTGGTGCGCAGCAGCGCCACAAGGTCGTGCGAGCGGGTGTCCAGCGGTGATTCCGGGGCCGGGTAGACCACGCGCGTGGGCTCAGCCGCCCGGGCGGCGGGCGCCACGAGCAGCGGGGTCTGCAGCAGGAGTCGGCGCTTCACCATGGCAGGCAATGCGGTGGGTGAGGCGACCTGGGCGTCGGGAGCTGGGGCACTGTCGGCCGATTGTGCGTCGACCGCGCACCGCATTGGCGCAAATGGAAACGCCGCTGACGATGAGTATCGTCAGCGGCGTCCTTGCTTAGCTCGGTACCTTCGCTCCCACCGGCGTTGCCGGCCCTGGGGTACCTGTGTGACAGCGATGTACGAGAGTGTTGCTGAATGTGAGCCCGCGCGGGCCATGCCGGCGCGGGAATATTCACAAGCCGCGGCTCACTGCACGACGATGGACTCCTCGCGCAGCGCATCGCGCGAGCGCTCGAAGTCCGGCAGCACGGAGCGCACGGTGTCCCAGAAGGCCGGGCTGTGGTTCATCTCGCGCAGGTGGGCCAGTTCATGGGCCACCACGTAGTCGATGATGGCCGGCGCGAAATGGATGAGGCGCCAGTTCAGGCGGATGGAACCGTCGGCGCTGGCGCTGCCCCAGCGCGTTTGCGCCGACGACAGGCGCAGCGTCTTCATCGTCACGCCCAGGCGCTCGGCGAACTGCCGGCATCTAGGCAGGAAGTCTTCCTTGGCTCGCGCCTGCAGCCAGGACTGCGCCAGGTCGCGCACCTGCTCGGCCGAGGCGCCGGAGGGCAGCGGCAGGCGCAACTGGCGCGTGGCGGCATCCCACACGACCTCGCGCTCGGCGGGCGCCAGCACCAGCGTCAGCGCCTCGCCCAGGTAGGGCAGGCGGCCGCCGTCCAGCCACTCGATGCGCGAGGCCTGGATGCGCTGCTGGCGCTCACGCTGCTCGACCAGCTTGCGCAGGATCCAGTCGCCCTTGTGATGCAGCGCGCGTTCGATCTCGGCGATGGGCACCCAGCGCGGCGCGCTGACGCGCAGGCCTTGCGGCCCGACGACGAAGCCGATGGAGCGGCGCCGCGCGCGCTTGAGCTCGTAGCCCACGCGGTGCTGGCCCAGCCACAGCTCGCGTCGCGAGCGCGGCGCGCCGGGCTCGGCGGGCGTGATCTCCGGCTCCACGTCGAACAGCGACAGCTGGCTGTCCTGCAGGAGTGGAGCCGGGCGCTTGGCGGGCATGGGGTTCAGTGTTGGTTGGCGGTCCCGGCGAGGCCGGCGGGCGGAGGGTTGCGGTAGGCCTCCGGATCGAGACGGCGCATTTCGCTCTCGATCCAGTCCTTGACCTCGCGCATCAGCTCGCCCGGCTCGCGGCCCTCGGGGCGGATCTGCTTGCCGATGGAGATGTCCACGACGCCGGGGCGCAGCAGGAAGCTCTTGCGCGGCCAGCAGCGCGCGGCCGTCGCGGCGATGGGCACGACGGGCAGCCCGGCCTCGATGGCCAGGCGCGTGCCGCCGGTCTTGTACTCACCCACTTCGCCGCGCGCGATGCGCGTGCCTTCGGGGAACATGATGACCCAGTTGCCCTGGGCGCCCAGGCGCTTGCCCTGCTTGAGCACCTTGTTCCAGGCCTCGGTGCGGCGGCCGCGGTCGATGTGGATCATGTCCATGCGCGCCATCGCCCAGCCGAAGAAGGGCACGTACAGCAGCTCGCGCTTGAAGACATAGGCCAGCGGGTGGCTCAGCAGCGCCGGGTAGGCGAAGGTCTCCCAGGTGCTCTGGTGCTTGGACAGCAGCACGACGCCGGCGGTGCGGTCCTCGGCGGGCGGCAGGTTCTCCATGCCCTGGATGCGCCAGCGGATGCCGCAGATCCAGCGCGCGCTCCAGATGGCGATCTTCAGCCAGTTGGCGCAGGCCCAGTAGATCGGGTCGCCACGGCGGAAGATGGACAGCACCAGCACGCCCATCGCCCAGGGAATGACCGTCACGATGAGGACGAGGACAAAGATCAGCGAGCGGATGGCGCTCAACAACGTGGACATTTACAGAAGGTCTCCGGCCTGGGTGTCGGGGGCGAGGGTCTGGCCGCGCTGCTCGGCGACGCGGCGGCGCTCCTCCTGGACGATGGCTTCGGCGCAGGCCGCCAGGTCGTCGTGCACGCGCGCATGCGGCACCTCCACCAGCAGCTCGGCCAGCTGGCCGGCATCGAGGTAGCCCAGCGGGCCGGTCAGCACCAGATGGGGAATGCAGCCGGCGGCCTTGGCCGTCAGCAGGTCGGTCAGTGACGCGCCCACCATGTGGACCTCGGGCAGCTCGACGTCGAAGCGCTCGCCGATCTGCTGGATGAGGCCGGGCAGCGGCTTGCGGCAGTCGCAGCCTTCCTCGGGCGTGTGCGGGCAGAAGAAGGCGGCGTCCAGGCGCCCACCCTTCTCTGCCAGCAGCTGGTTGAGCCGCAGGTGCACGGCGTTCAGCGACGCCATGTCCAGCAGCCCGCGGCCGATGCCGGCCTGGTTGGTGGCCAGTACCGTGTGCCAGCCCGCATGGTTCAGCCGCGCGACGGCTTCCGTCGCGCCCGGCAGCAGGTCCAGCTCCTCGGGCGCCTTGACGTGGTCGTCGCGGTAGCGGTTGAGCGTGCCGTCGCGGCCAAGGATGACGAGCTTCATGCCGTGGGCGTGGTCGGCGCGCATGGTTTATGTCGCCAGGCGGGACAGGTCGGCGACCCGGTTCATCGCGCCATGCAGCCGGCCCAGCAGCGCGAGGCGGTTGGCGCGCAGCGCCGGGTCCTCGGCGTTGACCATCACGTCGTCGAAGAACGCGTCGACCGGCGCCTTCAGCGCGGCCAGGGCTTTCAGCGAGCCGGTGTAGTCATGCTGCTCGAACAGCGTGTCGGCCTGCGGCTGAACGTCGGCGATGGCTTTCGCGAGCGCCTGTTCGGCGGCTTCCTGCAGCAGCTCGGGCTTCACCTCGGTGGGCAGCTCGCCTTCAACCTTCTTCAGGATGTTGCCGACACGCTTGTTGGCGGCGGCCAGCGACGCGGCCTCGGCCAGCGCCGCGAAGGCGCGCACCGCCACCAGGCGCTTGGGCACATCGCCCAGGCGGGTGGGGTTCAGCGCCAGCACGGCATCCACTTCCTGCGCGCTGTAGCCCTGGTCGCGCAAGGAGACGGCCAGGCGATCGGCGAAGAAGGTCAGCAGCGCGTCACGAGGATTCGTGATCAGCTCACCGAACGCCGGCACGGCCGCGTCGATGAGCGCCGGCAGTTCCAGCGGCAGGTTCTTCTCGACGAGGATGCGGATGACGCCCAGCGCATGGCGGCGCAGCGCGAACGGGTCCTTGTCGCCGGTGGGCAGCTGGCCGATGCCGAACAGGCCCACCAGCGTCTCCAGCTTGTCGGCCAGCGCGACGACCGTGCCGGTGTGGTTGCGCGGCAGCGCATCGCCGGCGAAGCGGGGCTTGTAGTGGTCCTCGATGGCGATGGCCACGCCGTCGCGCAGGCCCTCGTGGCGGGCGTAGTAGCCGCCCATGATGCCTTGCAGCTCGGGGAACTCGCCCACCATGTCGGTCAGCAGGTCGCACTTGGCGAGGATCGCCGCCTGCTTGACCTTGCTGTCCAGCACCTTGAACTCGTCGTCGGCCTCCACCGTGTAGGGCAGCGTGGCCATGCTGAGCTGGTTGACGATGGCATGCGCGATCGCCTGCACGCGCTCGGCTCGTTCGCCCTGGCTGCCCAGCTTGCCGTGGTACACCACCTTGGCAAGACCCGGCACGCGATCTTCCAGCTTCTTCTTGCGGTCCTGGTCGAAGAAGAACTTCGCGTCCGCCAGGCGTGGGCGCACGACGCGCTCGTTGCCTTGCGTGACGGCACTGGCGTCGGCGGGCGCGATGTTGCTGACGACCAGGAAATGGCGCGTCAGCTTGCCGGCGGCATCCAGCAGCGGGAAGTACTTCTGGTTGGCCTTCATCGTCAGGATGAGGCACTCCTGCGGCACGGCCAGGAACTCGGCTTCAAAGGCGCAGGTCAGCACATTGGGGCGCTCGACCAGCGCGGTCACTTCGTCCAGCAGCGCATCGTCGTCGATGGGCGTCAGGCTCAGCGCATCGGCCGCGCCCTTGAGCTGGCGCGAGATCTCGGCGCGGCGCTCGGCGAAGCTGGCAATGACGGCGCCTTGCTCGGACAGCTGCGCAGCGTAGCTGTCGGCGGTGTCGACGCTGATCGTGGCCTGCGCGGCCTCGAAGCGATGGCCTTGCGTGGTGCGGCCGGAGGTCAGGCCCAGGGCCTGGACGGGCACGACGTCGGCACCATGCAGCGCGATGAGGCTGTGCGCCGGGCGCACGAACTTCACGTCGGTCCAGCCGTCGGCCAGCTGGTAGGTCATGACCTTGGGGATGGGAAGCTTGGCCAGCGTCTCGTCCAGCGCCTTCTGCAGGCCTTGCGCGAGCGTGGCGCCCGGCTGCACGCTGTCCCAGAACAGCGCCTCGGCCTTGCCGTCGGGCTGACGCTTCAGCTGCGGCACGACCTCGGGGCCGGCGCCGATGGACGCGAGCTTCTTCAGCAGCGCGGGCGTGGCCTGGCCATCGGCGGTGAGGGCCACGGCGACGGGCATCAGCTTCTGCTGCACGGCCTTGTCGGCGGCCTTGGGCGCGACGCTCGCGACATGCACGCCCAGGCGGCGTGGCGATGCGAACGACGTGACGGCGGCGTCGGCTGCAGCCAGGCCTTGCGCCTTCAGGCTGTCGGCCAGCACGGCGGCGAACGACTCGCCCAGCTTCTTCAGCGCCTTGGGCGGCAGCTCTTCGACAAACAGTTCAACGAGCAGGTTGGACATCACGCGGCCGCCTTCTTGTTCTTCAGTTCGATCTGGGCCACGACCTCATCGGCCCAGGCCTTCGGCGCCATCGGGAAGCCCAGACGCGCGCGGCTCTCGACATAGCTCTGCGCGACGGCGCGCGCGAGGTTGCGGATGCGGCCGATGTAGGCGGCGCGCTCGGTCACGCTGATCGCGCCGCGGGCGTCCAGCAGGTTGAAGCTGTGGCCGGCCTTCAGCAGCTGCTCGTAGGCGGGCAGGGCCAGCTTCTCGACCATCAGTTCCTGGCTCTTCCTTTCGTGCGCGGCAAAGGCGCTGAGCAGGAAGTCCACGTCGCTGTGCTCGAAGTTGTAGGTGCTCTGCTCCACCTCGTTCTGGTGGAAAACGTCGCCATAGGTCAGGCCGTCGGTGTAGACCAGGTCGTAGACCGACTCCTTGCCCTGCAGATACATGGCCAGGCGCTCCAGCCCGTAGGTGATCTCGCCGGTGATGGGCTTGCAGTCGATGCCGCCTACTTGCTGGAAGTAGGTGAACTGCGTCACCTCCATGCCGTTCAGCCAGACCTCCCAACCCAGGCCCCAGCAGCCGAGCGTCGGGTTCTCCCAGTCGTCCTCGACGAAGCGCACGTCGTTCTTCTTCAGATCGAAGCCCAGCGCTTCCAGCGAACCGAGGTACAGCTCCAGGATGTTGGCCGGCGCGGGCTTCAGCACGACCTGGTACTGGTAGTAGTGCTGCAGGCGGTTGGGGTTCTCGCCGTAGCGGCCGTCCTTGGGGCGGCGGCTGGGCTGCACATAGGCGGCCTTCCAGGGCTCGGGGCCGAGGGCGCGCAGGAAGGTGGCGGTGTGGCTGGTGCCGGCGCCGACTTCCATGTCGTAGGGCTGCAGCAGCGCGCAGCCTTGTTTGGACCAGTAGTCCTGAAGCGTCAGGATGATTTGCTGGAAGGTCAGCATGGGATCAGACAGATGAGGGGTGGCCGATTCTATTGGGCCGCATTCCTCAGTCGCCGCTGGCCGCTTCGGTGGTGATGGAGACGGTCCGGCGGGCGCCGTCGCGCTCGAATTCGACGCGCAGCGTGGTGCCCGGGCGTGTGGCGTTCACGCGGCGGCGCAGATCGGCTGTGTCCGCCAGCGGCTGGCCGTCGATGGCGATCAGCCGGTCGCCTTCGCGCAGGCCGGCTCGCTCGGCCGGACTGCCGGCCAGGAGGCTGCCGATGATGGGCGTGCGCCGGGCCTCGAGCAGAGCAGCCTTGCCCACCGGCAGGCGCTCGTCCTCGGCCTGCAGGCCCAGCCGGCTGCGCTGGACCTTGCCATGGCGCAACAACTCGTCGGCGGCGGCCAGCGCGCGCTGGATGGGCAGGGCCACCGACACGCCTTCGGCGCCCTGGTTGCCCACCAGCATGGCCTGGTGCATGCCGATCACGCGGCCTTGCAGGTCCAGCAACGGCCCCCCGGCCATGCCGGGGCCTGATGCCGTCGTCGTCATGATGGCCGGTTCACCGCCACTCAGTTCGAACGGATCGGTCGGGCCTAATGCGCTGACGATGCCCGCCGACATCAACAGGCGCAGGCCGCGCACATTGCCGATGGCGACGACGGCCTGGCCGACCTCCAGCGCACTGGAGTCGCCGAAGCGGCAGGCCGGGCCCAGGGGCGCCTGGGTCTTGAGCAGCGCGATGCCGCTGCTGCGGTCGATGGCCTGCAGCCGGGCTTCCAGCCGGCGTCCGTCGGCGGCCTCGAGCACGAATTCGCGCCGGGTCAGCTCTTCGGGGCTGCCATTCGTCACGAGGAACTCCGCCGTCAGCACCAGGCTGCCGTCGCCCCAGATCAGCCCCAGGCCGTTGGGCAACTCCCGCCGGCTCTCCAGCGTCTTCGTCGGCTCTGTCTTGGCGCGCGGCGCGGGCTTGTCGCGAAACAGGTCGTTGAACGGGTCGCGGCGCTCACCGGTCGGCATCTGGAAGACATGGGCCAGGCAGGGCAGCGTGGCACGGTAGATCTCGGGCAGCGGTCGCGCGGCATCGGCGGCCAGCGCGGGCCACGCCATGGTCGCGGCGACGCAGGCCGCGATGCGGCCGATCAGGGGCAGGTGTTTCATGCGGCTTTCGGTGCGTGGCGTCGCTGGCCCATCGCGAGCAGCAGCAGCGTGGCGGCGCCCGCGAGCCAAAGCGGCCACAGGCCCATCGCGGCCAGCCAGCGCGCGTAAGGGGTGGTGCCGGTGCGGCCTTCGGCGGTCACTTCCAGAACGCCGCGCTCAAGCGACGGCATGCGCGCGGTGACGTGGCCTCTGTGGTCCACAGCTGCAGTAGCGCCAGTGTTGGTGGAGCGCACGACCGGGCGCTGGAACTCCAGCGCGCGCATCTGCGAGAACTGCAGGTGCTGGTCCTGGACCATCACGGTGCCGAACCAGGCGAGGTTGCTGACGTTGACGAACACGGTCGCGGCGTCGGCACCGACGGCGCTCTGCACGATGTCCTCGCCGAACAGGTCTTCGTAGCAGATCAGCGGTCTCAAGCGCTGGCCGGCCACGGACCAGGCGCGCTGGTGCTGACCGCGGGCCTGGTCGTCCAGCGGGATGTTCATCGCGCGCACGAACCAGCCGAGGCCCGGCGGGATGAACTCGCCGAAGGGCAGCAGGTGGCGCTTGCCATAGTGGTAGTCGCTGCCCAGTGCGATGACGGAGTTGACGAAGCCCTCGTCCGCATTGCCAAGGAACACGCCCAGCAGCGCCGGGCGGTCGGGGCGGGACAGGTGCTGCAGCGTCGCCGGGTCCAAGTCCACCAGCGGCAACGGCACGACGGACTCGGGTGTGATGACGACCTGGCCCCGCGCTGAATCGATGAGGCCGGCCAGCGTCCCGAGGTTGGTGGCGAAGCGCTGGGCGTCGAACTTCTGGTCTTGCGGAATGCTGGGCTGCACCAACGACAGCGCGACGCGGCCGGTCGATGTCGTGAAGTCCTGCGGCAGCAGCAGCCCGGCCAGCGGCAGCAACACCGCCGGCAGGCCCCAGGTCCAAGCGCGCTCCTTCAGCAGCACCAGGCCGGCGGCGGCGAGCGCGGCCAGCGCGATGATGCCGTAGACGCCGATCCAGGGTGCCCAGCCGACCAGTGGGCCGACGGTGTGTGCATAGCCCGAGGCGATCCATGGGAAGCCGCTGAACCAGGTGGCCCGCGCCAGTTCGGCCAGCAGCCACGCCGGCACCAGCGCCAGCAGCCGCCAGCGGCCGGGCGCGATGAAGCGGGCGGTCAGCCCCAGCGCGAGCGCGTAGTAGCTGCACAGGAAGGCGGCAAGCAGCCCGACCGCCAGCGCCGCCAGCGGCGACGGAATGTGGCCGAACTGGTGCATGCTGATGTGCAGCCACCACAGGCCCGAAGCCAGCCAGCTGAAGCCGAACAGCGCGCCGCACAGCGCGGCGACCTTTGGCGTGGCGCGCTGGACCACGCCGAACAGCAGCGCCAGCGCCAGGATCTGCGCCCACCAGGCGTCGGTGGGCGCGAAGGAGGCGGTCTGCAGCAGGCCGGCGCCCAGCGCGACCGCGGCGGCAATGGCCGGCCTCACGCCTCAGTCTCGTCAGCGGGCGCGCGCGTGACCTTGAACCAGCGCACCGCGCCGCCGCGCGTCAGCATGACGGCGAAGTCCAGGCCGGCAATGCGCACCACCTCGCCACGGCGGGGCACGCGGCCATGCTCGTGGGCGACGAGGCCCCCTATGGTGTCGAAGTCGTTGTCCGGCAGGGCCAGGCCGAAGGCTCCGTTGACGGCCGCGATGGACGCGTCACCGGCGACGCGCTGACTGCCGTCGGCCAGCGTGTACAGGCCGGTCTCGGAGTTCTGCTCGTCGAACTCGTCCTCGATCTCGCCGACGATCTCCTCCAGCACGTCCTCGATGGTGATGAGGCCGGCCGTGTTGCCGAATTCGTCGATGACGATGGCGAGATGGTTGCGGTTGGAACGGAAGTCGCGCAGCAGCTCGTTCAGCCCCTTGCTCTCGGGCACGAACACGGCCGGGCGCAGCAGCGCACGGATGTTCAGCTCGGGCGCGCGCTGCATCTTCAATAGGTCCTTGGCAAGCAGGATGCCGATGATGTTGTCGCGTGTGCTCTCGTAGACCGGGAAGCGCGAGTGGCCGCTGTCGATGACGATGCCCAGCAATTCCTCGTAGGGCGCGTCGATATCCAGCAGGTCCATGCGCGGCGCGGCCACCATGGCGTCGCCGGCGGAGAGCTCGGCCATGCGCAGCACGCCCTCCAGCATCTGGCGCGATTCGGGCTCGATCAGCTCGCGCTGCTCGGCATCGGCCAGAGTTTCGATCAGTTCGGTCTTGGAGTCCGGCCCGGGGTGCAGGAACTCCAGCATGCGCTCCAGCAGGCCACGGGCCTCGGGAGGGTGTTTGGCGGCCCCGCGGTGGGGCCTGCCTGATTGCGGTTCGCTCAAGGGAGCTGTCAGGGTATTGCGGAAGGGACAGAATAGCCGATTGGTTTGACAACCCCTTGCATCCCGGCGCCGAGCCCCTATCTTGGCTGCCTTCTTTCGAAACGGTCCCCGCCATGTCCACCCCCGCCAAAGGCCTCATTCCCGCGACCATCTTGACCGGCTTCCTCGGCGCCGGCAAAACCACGCTGCTCAAGCGTGTGCTGACCGAAGCCCACGGCCAGAAGATCGCCGTCATCGAGAACGAGTTCGGCGAGGAGAACATCGACACCGACATCCTGGTGTCGGACACCAACGAGCAGATCATCCAGATGAGCAACGGCTGCGTCTGCTGCACCATCCGCGAAGACCTGCGCACGACGCTGAGCGACCTGGCCGCCAAGCGCCGCAAGGGCGAACTGCAGTTCGACCGCGTCATCATCGAGACCACCGGCCTGGCCGACCCCGGCCCGGTGGCGCAGACCTTCTTCATGGACGACGAGATCGCCGAGGCCTATCTGCTGGATTCGGTGCTGACGCTGGTGGACGCCAAGCACGCCGACGAGCAACTGAACACGCGCCAGGAGGCGCGCATGCAGGTGGGCTTCGCCGACCAGCTGTTCATCAGCAAGAGCGACCTGGTCGAGCCGGCCGCCGTGGAGGCGCTGATCCACCGCATCAAGCACATGAACCCGCGCGCGCCCATCCAGACGGCGCATTTTGGCGAGGTGTCGCTGGCCAAGGTGTTCGACCTGCGCGGCTTCAACCTGAACGCCAAGCTGGAGATCGATCCCGACTTCCTGAAGGCAGACGCGCACGACCACCATCATCACCATGATCACGACCACCACGATCATGAGCATGGCGAGCACTGCGACCATCCGCACCACCATCACCACGACGACGACGTCAAGAGCTTCGTGTTCCGCTCCGACAAGCCGTTCAACCCGGCCAAGTTGGAGGACTTCCTGGGCGCCATCGTGCAGGTCTACGGTCCCAAGATGCTCAGATACAAGGGTGTCCTACACATGAAAGGCACGGACAAGAAGGTCATCTTCCAGGGTGTTCACCAGATGATGGGGTCCGATCTCGGCCCGCGGTGGATGCCGGGAGAGAAAAAACAGAGCAAGATGGTGTTCATCGGCATCGACCTGCCCAAGGACGTGTTGATGCAAGGTTTGGAAGGTTGTCTGGCGTGATTTTTTGGCCCCCTGGGACACCGGTTTCAGGGGGGTGAAGGCGCCTTGATTCGCATGGCTACAATCCGCCGCGCTCAAAAATGGGCCACCGGCTGAAATGCAGTGGGGATCAAGGTCTGACACCGCGCCGATGCACACCCAGATCGAGGAGAAGATTGTGAGCAAGACCCCGGCCCCGAAAACTGCGGCACCCAAGGGTGCGAAGAAGTCTGATGCTGGCGCCGACGTCGCGACGTTGGAGATGCCCGCGCCGGCGAATCGGTTCGCCGACCGCTTCGCGCCCCCGAAACCGCCTGCACGCGGCGCCAACCACGCCGACGAGACGCCGCGCGTGGCCGCCAAGGGCGACCCCAAGCTGGCCAATGCCTGGAAGAGCAAGCCCGGCGCGGAGCTGAGCGATGCCGAAGTGCTGGCCATGCCGGACGGCGAGTACATGAACGCCAAGCAGATCGAGTTCTTCCGCATGAAGCTCGAGACGCTGAAGAGCGAGGTGCTGTCCAACGCGGGCGAAACCACCGAGCATCTGCGTGAAGACACCACCATCGTCCCCGACCCGGCCGACCGCGCCACCATCGAGGAAGAGCATGCGCTGGAACTGCGCACCCGCGACCGCGAGCGCAAGCTGCTGAAGAAGATCGTGCAGTCCATCGCCCGCCTGGACAGCGGCGACTACGGCTACTGCGACGAGACCGGCGAGCCCATCGGCCTTGGCCGCCTGATCGCCCGGCCCACGGCCACGCTGTCGCTCGAAGCGCAGCAGCGCCGCGAGCTGAAGCAGAAGATGTTTGGAGATTAAGCTCTCGCCATGGCAGACACCAAGCCCGCAGATCCGAAGGAAGGCGACAGCTTCTTCCGCAAGGTCGCGCGCTTTGTCGCCAATCCGACCACGGACTGGTCGGAAATCAACTCGCGCCAGGACGACCCCGAGGGCGACCTGGCCAAGGCCGAGTTGCGCGCCATGGTGGAGCGCAAGCGCCGCAACGACTTCGTGCGCAAGCGCGAACTCGACATGCTGCGCCGCATCCGCCGCGAGGGGCTGACGCCCGAGCAGCTCGCCGCGCTGGCCGCGTCGCCGTCCAAGCTGGGCGACGACGAGCGCATCAGCGAGCCCAGCTCCAAGATCGACCTGGGCGTGAAGGCCAAGATCGACGAGATCGAGCAGCAGATGGTGGGCGAGAGCTTCGCGACCACGCAGGCCGCGCCCAAGCACCAGCCGGGCTTCTTCGAGACCAGCACACGCCCGGTGGCGTTCGCGTCCACCGTGTCCGCGCCGCCACCGCCCGTGGTGGACAGCGCCAGCGGCCGCGTCAGCGAGTTCTCCAGCCCCAAGGAAGTCGAGCGCCTGTCCGCGCCGACGCCGCCGGCCGCCGTCACGATGGGCGCGGCCATTCCGCCGCTGTCCGACTCGCCGCCCAGCCGCCTGCCCGACCTGCCGCCGCTGGACATGCCGCTGTCGTTCACGCTGGCCGAGTCCAATGCGCCCATGGAAGTGCAGGAGGTCGTGCATGACCCCGAGCTGGACGAAGCCGTCATCGCGTTCGCGAATGCCGACTACGACACCAGCGAGCGCGCGCTGACCGAACTGGTGCGCCCGGGCGGCAGCCGCAACCTGCATGGCGAGACCTGGCTGGTGCTGTTCGACCACTACCGCGCCACCGGCGCCCAGGGCAAGTTCGAGGTGCTGGCCGTCGAGTACGCGCAGCAGTTCGGCCTGTCGGCGCCGCAGTGGTTCTCCATGCCCAAGCTGGTGGCCGAAACCACGCGCCAGTCCAACCGCTCGCCGATGGCCAAGGCCGGCCAGGTCAGCTGGACCGCACCGGCAACGCTGACGGCCGACGAGGTGTCGGTGCTGCAGAAGCGCAGCGAGACGCTGCCCATGCCCTGGGTGTTCGACTGGGGCTCGGTGGACGACATCGAGATCGAGGCCGCCATCCAGCTGCGCCAGCTGATGCGTCACTGGGCCAACCAGCAGGTGGACCAGCGCTGGGCGGGCGGCGACCGCTTCCTGAACCAGCTCAAGGAACTGGCTCCGGTGGGCGAGCGCGACACCGACCCCGCGCTGTGGATGCTGCGCCTGGAAGCGCTGCGCCTGGCCAACCGCCCCGACCAGTTCGACGAGGCCGCGATCGACTACTGCGTGACCTACGAGGTGTCGCCCCCGTCCTGGGAGCGCGCCAAATGCCGCGTGCGCATCGGCAGCGAGGGCGGGTCCACCAACAGCCCCGTGCACAGCACCATGCAGGGCGAGGCGCAGTCCAGCTTCCTGGACACCAGCGTCGCCGACGTCAACGTGGCTCAGCTGGACCTGATGGGCCAGCTCAGCGGCGACATCTCCGAGACGCTGCGCGGCTTGGCCGCCGAGGTGGGCGAGGCCAGCCTCATCAGCATCTGCTGCACCAGACTGATCCGCCTGGACTTCATGGCCGCGGGCGACCTGCTGAACTGGGTGCTGCAGCGCCGCACCGAGAACCGCTCGGTGGTCTTCACCGACGCGCATCGCCTCGTCGCGCTGTTCTTCGGCGCGATGGGCATCAACGAGCACGCGAAGGTCAAGGTGCGGATCAACTGATCTTGCATCGTGGGCCTCCGCCCCCATCTGGAGGCCCTATGTCTTCCGAATCCTCTTCCGCCGCCGTCTATCACGGCACCACCATCGTCTCGGTGCGCCGTCAGACGCCCACCGGCTGGCAGGTCGCCATCGGTGGCGACGGCCAGGTCACGCTGGGCAACACCATCGTCAAGGCCAGCGCCCGCAAGGTGCGCAAGCTCTACCGCGACCAGGTGCTCGCCGGCTTCGCCGGCGCGACGGCCGACGCCTTCACGCTGTTCGAGCGCTTCGAGGCCAAGCTGGAGAAGCACCAGGGCCACCTGGTGCGCGCCGCCGTCGAGCTGACGCGCGACTGGCGCACCGACCGCGTGCTGCGCCGCCTGGAAGCCATGCTGGCCGTGGCCGACAAGAGCGCCTCGCTCATCATCACCGGCAACGGCGACGTGTTGGAGCCCGAGCAGGGCATCGTGGCCATCGGGTCCGGCGGTGCGTACGCGCAAGCCGCCGCCAAGGCGCTGCTGGCCAACACCGAACTGGGCGCGGCCGACATCGTCAAGAAGTCGCTGGAGATCGCCGGCGAGATCTGCATCTACACGAACATGAACCACACGTTGGAGGTGCTCGAATGAGTTCGATGACACCTCAAGAGATCGTCTCCGAGCTGGACCGCCACATCGTCGGCCAGCAGGCCGCCAAGCGCGCCGTCGCCATTGCGATGCGCAACCGCTGGCGCCGCCAGCAGGTGGACGAGAAGCTGCGCGGCGAAATCACGCCCAAGAACATCCTGATGATCGGGCCCACCGGCGTGGGCAAGACCGAGATAGCGCGCCGCCTGGCCAAGCTGGCCGGCGCGCCCTTCATCAAGGTCGAGGCGACCAAGTTCACCGAGGTGGGCTATGTCGGCAAGGACGTGGACTCCATCATCCGCGACCTCGTTGAGGTGGCTGTGAAGGAAGAGCGCGAGGTGGCAACGCGCCGCTGCCTGACGCGCGCCGAGGACGCCGCCGAGGATCGCATCCTGGACGTGCTGCTGCCCGGCAGCGAGGCCGACAACGCCACGCGCCAGAACTTCCGCAAGAAGCTGCGTGAAGGGCAGTTGGACGACAAGGACATCGAGCTGGACCTGCTGGCGCCCAAGCCCAGCGTGGAGCTGCTGGGGCCGTTCGGCAACCAGCCCGGCATGGAAGACATGGCCGAGCAGCTGAAGGGCATGTTCAGCCAGTTCGGCGGCGGGCAGAAGAAGACGCGCAAGCTCAAGATCGCCGAGGCCTTCAAGCTGCTGGTCGACGAAGAGGCCGCCAAGCTGGTCAACGAGGAGGAGATCCGCTCCGCCGCGCTGACCAATGCGCAGGAGATGGGCATCGTCTTCATCGACGAGATCGACAAGGTTGCGTCGCGCCAGGAGACCGGCGGCGCCGAGGTGTCGCGCCAGGGCGTGCAGCGCGACCTGCTGCCGCTGGTGGAGGGCACCACGGTGTCCACCAAGTACGGCCTGGTCAAGACCGACCACATCCTGTTCATCGCCAGCGGCGCCTTCCACCTCAGCAAGCCCAGCGACCTGATCCCTGAGCTGCAGGGCCGGCTGCCCATCCGCGTGGAGCTGGACTCGCTGTCGGTGGCCGACTTCGAGGCCATCCTGACCAGCACGCATGCCAGCCTGGTGAAGCAGTACCAGGCGCTGATGGCCACCGAAGGCGTGACGCTGCAGCTTCAGCCCGACGCCATCCGCCGCCTGGCGCAGATCGCGTTCGAGGTCAACGAGCGCACCGAGAACATCGGCGCGCGTCGCCTGGCCACCGTCATGGAACGGTTGCTGGACGAGATCAGCTTCGACGCTCCCAACCGCGGCGGCCAGACCGTGTCGCTGGACGGTGCGGCGGTTGACGGCAAGCTGGGCGCGCTGGCCGCCAACGAGGACCTGAGCCGCTTCATCCTCTGAGGCGAGTCAGTGCGGCAGCGCGGACGCGCTGCCGGTCCAGCGCAACAGCTGCATCAGCGACGGCGCCTGGGTCTTGCCGAGCAGGTTGCGGACGTGGCTGCGGACCGTGCTGACGCAAAGGCCCAGGTGCTTGGACGTGGCCTCCACCGGCTCGCCATCGGCCAGCAGCAGCAGCACGTGGCGCTCGGCCTGGCTGAGGCGACACTGGCGCGTCAGTGCATCGATGCGTGCGGCCTGCGTCAGCGCGGGCTGGTCCAGGTGCACGGCCAGCAGCACGCTGCCCTCGGGCCAATCCGACGCGATCGCAATTGCGGGTGCCAGCGGCGCCGCATGCAACCAGCCAGTGTCCAGGCCGGGCGTGAACCACAGCCCGATTCGGGAAGACGTGCCTCCGGCGGCCAGCGCCAGCATGTCGGCGAGACGCTGGGCGTTGAGTTGGCCCAGGCTCATCAGGTGACCCGCACGCACCTGCCCCAGGCCCTGGTCGAGCAGATGCCCGGCACTGGCATTGGCGAAAAACAGGCGCCTGTCCGGCAGCAACACCAGCAGCGGCTGTGGAAGGGCACCTAGCACGTGGTGCGGTTGGGCCGGCTGGCCGGATGTGCGTTCAGCAGCAGTGTGAAACATGGCATCCCCTGAGCTTCTGCGACGCGACGGCGCCGTCTCTTGTCATCAAGTGTGGTGAACGCCGGGGGCGCCCGCCATTGGCCAGAGGGATAGGCCAAACGGGTGGGTCCAAGGAGTGCCGCCAGCAACGCCCTGTCTCGATACCATCGACTGCAGCGGGGAGACTGCCAATGAAGATTCTGCTGATCGACGACCACCCTTTGTTCCGAGAGGGCGTCGCACTGCTGCTGAAACCTCTCGTGGAGGGACTGGAGACCTGGGAGGCCGGCAGCTGCGAGGAGGGCTTCGCGCTGCTGGGCCAACGTGGCGATGCCGACCTGGTGCTCATCGACCTCAACCTGCCGGGTCTGTCGGGCCTGGACGGCCTGAAGCACCTGAGGCAGGAGCATCCGGCCGTGCCGGTTGTCGTCATGTCGTCGGCGGATGACAAGGACACCGTGATGGCCGCGTTGGACGCCGGGGCCATGGGATTCATCCCCAAGAGCTCGACATCGCAGGTGATGCTCGGCGCGCTGCGCCTCATCCTCTCCAACGGGATCTACCTGCCGCCTTCCGTGTTCCTGGCGGCGCGTGCAGCGCCCGCAGTCAGCGCGCCGCCGGCCCTGGCCGCGCCCGCCCCGCCTTCGGGGCGACGGCCAGGCGAATTGGGGCTGACCCCGCGCCAGGCCGACGTGCTACACCTGCTGCTCCAAGGCAAGCCGGCCAAGCTCATCGGGCGGCAGTTGAACCTGTCGCTGAGCACCGTCAAGGCGCACACGTCGGCGGTGCTGCGTGCGCTCAACGTGACCACGCGCACGCAGGCCGTGCTCGCGGCGAGCCGGTTGGGCCTTCGCTTCGACGAGCCGGCTCAGGAGGTGCCGGCCGGCCTGAGCGAAGCTTCCATCGCCTCCAGCAGCCGTTGAAGTCCGATGGGCTTGTGCAGCAGCCGCGTGCCATGCTCGGCCGCGCGGCCCTGCAGCGACGCGTCCGTGTTGGCCGTCACCATCAGGGCCGGGATGTCGTCGTCATAGTGCTGGCGCAGCCGTGAAATGACCTCGAAGCCGTCGCGACCGCCGCCGAGCTGGTAATCGGTGACGATGACGTCGGGCACGCGCAGGTGCTGCTGCAACTGCGCCAGCATGGCATCGCAGGATTCGGCGGCCACCACGTGGCAGCGGCAGGCCTGCAGTGCATCCACCAGCGCTTGTGCGTTCAGATCCTCGTCGTCGACCACGACGACGAAGCGTCCCTCCAGCGCCCGCTGGCTCGCGGACAGCCGAGGCGGGATGCGAGGCAGCGAGGCCGTGGCTGCCGAGAGGGGCAGCGTCAGGCGGAACACGGTGCCATGGTCCACGCGGCTGTCCACGCTCAATCCATAACCTAGCAGGTGGGCGCACCTCTGCACGATGGACAGCCCCAGCCCCAGCCCCTTCTCCTGGCCCATGCCCGGCGCATCGATGCGGAAGAACTCCTCGAAGATGGCGTCGCGGTAGCGCGGGGCGATGCCCGGCCCGGTGTCCCACACCTGTAGCTCCACGGCCGCGGCGCGTCGCCTGCAGCCCACCAGCACCCCACCCCGGCGCGTGTAGCGAATCGCGTTGGAGAGCAAGTTGCCGATGATGCGCTCCAGCAAGGCGGCATCGCCTTTGACCACGACGTTGCAGGTCCGCACGCGCAGCTTCAGCCCCTTGTCGGTCGCCTGCGGCGCCCAGGTCTGCTCCAGCCGATGCAGCAGCCAGCCCAGGTTCACGTCCTCCACATGCGCTTGCATGGCGCCGGCATCCAGCTTGGAGATGTCCAGCAGGTTGCTGAACAGGCTCTCCATCGTCGCGACGGACGACTGGATCTTGTCGGCCAACGCCACGTGCTCGAGGCTGTCCAGGCGGCTCTGCAGCACCCCCAGCAGCAGGCTGATGGAATGCATGGGCTGCCGCAGGTCGTGGCTGGCGGCGGCGAGGAAGCGGGTCTTGGCGGCGTTGGCGCGCTCGGCTTCGTCTTTCAGTTGAGAAAGCTCCTCGGCGCGGGCAGCGAGGATGTCACGGGCGTCGGAAAGTTCGGCGGTGCGTTCGGTGACTTTGGCTTCCAGGCTGGCGTAGAGCTCGCGCAGCTGAAACACCATGCGATTGAAATCGTTGGCGAGGTCCTTGATCTCATCCTGCCGTTGAACGGTCAGCGTGGTCGCAAGATCGCCTGCGGCAATCCGCGAGGTGGCGTTGCGCAACTGCACGATCGGCGCAGCCATCCTGCGCGCGAATGCGACGCCGATCAGCACGGCGGCGAGCCCCCCCAAGGCCATCAGTGCAAGGGTACGGGTCAGCGTGGCCCAGGCCTGCCTCAGTGCGAGCCTGCGCGCCTGCTCCATGACGACCATCCAGTCCGTGCCCGGAATGCGTACGGCGGTGGCGATGACAGGCTCGCCCGACATATCTTGGGCCGCCACGCCGAGCAGCAGCATGGTGCTGCTGGCGGCGGCCTGCCGCGCCGAGGAAAACACCGCCGACCGCGACAAGTCGCGCTGCGCGAGCACGTGCGTCGATCTGGGGTGCGCGATCAGCATGCCGCTGCCGTCCAGCACATAGGACAGCGCACCATCTCGCAGGCGCAGGTTGGACACGATGTCGCCGAGCAGGCGCAGGTCGACGGTGGCCACGACGCCGCCTTGGTCATCGGCAGCGCCGATGCGGACCATCGGCAGCGCGCCGTCACGGAAGAAGGTTCGGCCGGTGCGCATCTCACCCACGCGCGCTTCGGTGGCGAGGTTGGCTTCCGGGACCTTGATGAGCGTGTCCACGCGGTCGACTGCCTCGCGCGAAATCATCAACCGCTCACGCCCCCAGCGATCGACTGCCTGCAGCGATATCACCGCGGGGATGCCTTGCATCAGTCGGTGGAACTCCTGACGACGCTCGCGAACATCGAAGTCGGGGCGCGTCCAAGGCAACTTGGTGACGCCCCGCAAGCCGGCGTGGATGGATTCCATGAAGACAGCCACCTCGCGGGCAGCAGCGTGGGCCTGGAGTTCCTGGGCGAACTCGATGCGTTCCACGGACTGGACGTAGCCGAAATAGCTTTCGGTAGCGCCCAGCATCAGCAGCAGGCTGAGCGTCAACCCGCTCATCCAGACGGCGAATCGCCGCGCCAGCGGGCGGTAGGTTCTGCGACGTAGCCAGCCGGTCCACATCCTCAGCGGGCGACGACGATGTCGGCTCTCTTCAGGATGCCGGGCGCCGGCATCGGAAATCCGTCCCGCGGGGTCGCGTTGACGGCAAGCTTGGGTGGCGGCGGCCGCTGGATCGGGATCGCGCCGGGTGGCTCGCCCTCCAACACGCGGCGCAGCAGGTCGACCATGGCAGCGAAGCGGAAGCTGTCGTCGACGGTATAAGAAAGCGGCGCGCCCGCCGTCACGTCACCGGTGCTGCCGGTGATGACGGGCTTGCGCCATGTCCGCAGCCGGGCCAGCAGAGGCTCCGAACTCAAGTACGCAAGCCCGGTCGGCGGCAGCAGCCAGGCATCGAAGTCGTCTGGCGCGAGGCCGTCCAACACGCGCGTGGCTTCCTCGGCATCTTCGGCGAACAGCAGCGTGACCTGCAGCCCAAGCTGCGTCCCGGCGCCGGCCAGCCGGGCGGCTGCGTCGCTGTTCTTCGCCCAGTCCTTGTCCATCAGCACAGCCACCTTCTTGATACCAGGGTAGGCGTCCTGCAGCAACTCCAGCCTCTTGGCATCGAGGTCGTCGGTGATCCAGATGCCGGTGATCGGTTCGGCGCGCGGCGAGGTGGACGCCACGACGCCATAGAGCACCGGGTCCATGAAGCTCGCGAACACCACGGGCGGCATCGCGGCGTGATGGCGCCTGAATGCGCGGGCCGCGGCGGTGTTGGGCGCAATGATGGCAGCCGGCCGCATCTGCAGGGCTTCCAGTGCCGCGGCGTCGAATCGCCAGCTGTCCGTGGTCATCGCCGCGATGAACCTGACCCTCAAGCGCGAGCGCAACGCGACGGGCATGCCTTGCAGAGCCGCGGCGAAGTACTGATAGGGCATGTCGACTTCGGGCGAAATGCGACCGAGGTAGGCCACGTCGATGCGTGAAAGCCGGGGCGCGCTGTCGGCCGACAGCATCGTGCCTAGCGCGAGCATGAGCAGCCATGCGACGAAGGGATGAGCCTTTTGGCCGCTGTTCATGCGCCGGCCTGCTCGATATCCTGCGCGCGGCTTGGCAGTGTGCTGCTGGCTCGGTTCTTCAACTCAACCTCGGGAGATGTGATGACGAAGATTGCTGTTTCTCTGGAAGTCCAAATCGGTGAGTCCGACTTGCTGGCCATTTCAGCGCCGATGGTGGCGGAGGTCAAAGAGGTATCTGCTGGCGCGGCAACCTTGCAAGTGTCGGGCCTGACAGCGGGCCAGATCGAGGCGTTGTGGCCTAAGGTGAAACGCGTATTGGTGCACGGTGGCGAGGCAAAGGCCGAAGGGGCCGCTTGTGAGTACTCATCGGTCGCGCTGCGAATGGGCGTCGGTGTCTTCACCGTGACCAAACAGCCGGACTCTTTTTCGAGCACCCTGTGGCGGGCTTTCGACGCGGATGAAATTCGCCGTTTGATCGACAAGGGTTGAGCCCTTGACGCTTCGGCCCGCCGTAACGGCGGGCCGAATCCCGCTCCAGAACCGAGACGAAACATGGCCAGTTCCCTCAAACCATTCCCGGCTGAAGATTGGAGCGAGCCGCTTCGAGACTTCATGACCCGCGAGCTGAAGCACCTGCCGACCGACTGGTTGGTGAAGCGACGAGTCACTCTCGAGCCACCCAGCGCCAAAAGGCTGGCGGCTGATCTGAAGAAAGAGAAAGTGGCACGCCTGGATCGATCCAAGCGAGCGCATGCCATCGCCGCCCAGGCTCAGGACGTCACCACAGGCATGTTCACGCTTTTGCGTCAACGGCGTGCCGTGCCTTTGAAGTGTCCTGCGACGTCGGCGCTGATGTCGGCGGCCAACGGCGACTTGTTGGCGGTGGTCTTCTACTTCAAGACCGAGTTCAATGCGGCACGGCCCAGCGCGTACGAGCCCGACATCCGGCCGATGTTCGCCAAGCCGGATCCGGACTTCCCAGGCCACCCGTCATATCCCAGCGGCCATGCTGCGCAGTCACGCATCTACGCCCTGGTGCTGGCCGAGCTGTTTCCAAAGCTCCGGCAGGAATTGATCGCGATTGCCGACGACATCGCCTATAACCGCGAGGTGGCGGGCGTGCACTTCGAGGCCGATTCAGATGCAGGGAAGTCGTTGGCCGATCAGGTCTTCAAGCTGCTGATGGATCAGCCTGCCTTCGCACGCCTGATTCCGCTGGCCAGGGCCGAGTGGCCGGAGTGCCGCGACCTGCGCTAAGTCCTGTCTGCGCCGTGCGGACGTGGCGGGCATTGATGCAGCCCGCCAGCTGCTGGCAGCGCGTCGCCGGCGGCATTGAGGCTGAAGCCACATGAACCAGCCTGCGGCTGGCGTTAGGTCGGGTCGCGCCGAGGCAACAGAACTCTATTTGCGCAGCACCCAGGCTGAGCATGTTGCCAGCGCACTCAGATTCGTGGCGCCGCGTTGATCGCCAACAACCCGTCGAAGATCAACCCTTCGACGAGTTCGTGCGGCACGTCCACCGCCGGCGCGACCTTCCAGCCCGCGCCGCCGGTCATCAGCAGCAGCGGCGCGCGCCCTTCGCGCTGATGCAGCAGCCGGTACATCCGCTCGATGGCGCCGGTGATCGCGAAGGTGCCGCCGGTGGTCAGCGCGTCGCTGGTGTTGGTGGGGAAGTCGCGCACCTCGCCGGTGGGCACGCGCAGGCCGGCGGTGCCGCCTTCCAGCGCGCGCAGCATGATGCCGTGGCCCGGCAGGATCAGGCCGCCGAGGAACTGTGCGTCGCTGGACAGCGCGTCCACCGTGACGGCCGTGCCGACCATGACCGTCAGTACCGGCCCGTCGAAGCCGCGCTGGCGCGCGTGGGCGTGCGCACCGATGACGGCCACCCAGCGGTCGGCGCCCAGCCGGGTCGGATGGTCGTAGCCGTTGCGTATGCCGGCCGTCTCGGGGGCGGGAACAACCCAGCGGGCCGTCAGGTCCCAGTGCTCCATCTGCTCCTCGACGCGCCGGCGCACGGCATCGCCCGCAACGTTGCTGCCCAGCATGCGCCGCGGCGGAGCCAGGCCTTGCCAGTCCTCGTCGGCCAGGCGGTCGATGTTCTCCAGGAAGACCGCGCCATGCTGAAGCGGTTGCGCGCCGGGCTGGGCGCCGTCGTCGTAGACGGCCCATTTCAGTCGGGTGTTGCCGATGTCGATGGCCAGGAAGCTCATGGGGGGCCGTGGCGTGAACGATGGCGCGAGCCTACCAGCAGGTCGAGCCGCCAGGTCCTGGGCAGACTGCGGACGTTGTCGGTCGAACCGAGGCGCGCCAGGCGCGCGACCGAGAAATCCTGCAGGAACCGCGGCGTTGTCATCTGATGATCCATGAGCTTTTCTGCTTCAATCCCTGAGATATCAACGTCGATCTGCTGCGGAGGAGCCATGCTGCGTCGTTTGAACATCCGGGCCCGACTCTGGCTCGCTTTCGGCCTGATCCTCGTGTTGACGGCGTTGACCGTGGCCGTCGGCGGCGTCGGGCTGAAGGTGTCCGAGAAGGCCATCCAGGGCATCACGCAGAAGCTCATCCCGGCCTCCAACATCACCGTGGCGGCGCGCAGCCACTTGCTGGGCAGCAAGGCCGCGACGGCCACGTTGGTCGCATCCATATTCAACAAGGAAGCCATCACCCGTGCGCGCAAGGACTGGGACGCGGCCCAGGCCGGGCTGGACAAGGCGATGGACGACTTCGGCGCCATAAGCACCGAGGACAAGAGCCGCGAGGCGCTGGCCAAGTTCCGCGGACTGATCGCGGACTACCGCAAGACCGTCACACCGGTGGCCGACAAGCTGGCCGCCGACGGCCATGCCGACGCGCAGTCCGCGATGGAGGACATGAAGGCCGCTGACACCGCCTACGAGCCGGCGCTGGCGATGCTGATCAACATCGAGGCCGAGCTGAAGAAGCGTGGCGACGAGGTGTTCGCCAAGGTCGACACGCTGGTGGGGCGTCTGTTCTTCGGCTTCCTCGTGGCGTTCGCGGTCTGCGTCGTCGTGGGCGGCGTGCTGGCGGTGCAGCTCTCGCGGTCCATCATCGGCCCGCTGACGGCGGCCAAGCGCTTTGCCGAGCGCATGGCGCAGGGCGACCTGTCGCGCGCTCCGGAGGTCGCAGGCAGCGACGAATCGGCCGCGATGATGCAGGCGCTGGCGGCCATGCAGCGGTCGCTGTCCGGTATCGTGGGCCAGGTGCGCGAGTCGGCGGAGAGCATCCAGGTCGCGTCCAGCGAGGTGGCCACCGGCAACATGGATCTCTCGCAGCGCACCGAGCAGACGGCGTCCAACCTCCAGCAGGCATCTGGCGCGATGACCGAGCTGACCGGTACGGTGCGCCAGAGCGCCGATGCCGCCATGACGGCCAAGCAGCTCGCCGGTGCCGCCGCCGAGACGGCCGGGCGCGGTGGCGAGGTGGTCGCGCGGGTCGTTTCGACGATGGGCGACATCAACACGGCCAGCAAGAAGATCGGCGACATCATCGGCACCATCGACGGCATCGCCTTCCAGACCAACATCCTCGCGCTGAACGCGGCGGTGGAGGCCGCGCGGGCCGGTGAGCAGGGCCGAGGCTTTGCCGTGGTGGCGGGCGAGGTGCGCTCGCTGGCGCAGCGCTCGGCCGAGGCCGCGCGCGAGATCAAGGCGCTGATCGGCGCCAGCGTCGAGCGCGTAGAGGCCGGCACCCATCTCGTCAACGACGCGGGCACGACGATGACCGACATCGTCGGCTCCGTGCAGCGAGTGACCGACATCATTGGCGAGATCAGTGCGGCGGCCGCCGAGCAGAGCTCGGGGCTGCAACAGGTCAACGGCACCGTCACGCAGCTGGACCAGATGACGCAGCAGAACGCCGCGCTGGTGGAGCAGTCCGCCGCGGCGGCTCAGTCGTTGAAGGAGCAGGCGGTGAAGCTGGCCGGCCTGGTGTCCTCGTTCAAGCTGAACTGACGAGACGCTCGATATCGCTGGCCGCCGCATGCGCGGCCACTTCGCCGATGACCAGCAGCGCCGGGCTCTTCAGCCCCTCACGCGCGATGCAGTCGGGCAGGCCGGCCAGCGTCGTCACCGCGTGGCGCTGTTGCGCCGTGTGGGCCGCGCTGACGATGGCGGCCGGCAGATCGGCACGCAGGCCGGCGGCCAGCAGCCGGGCCGTGATGTGGGCCGCGCGAGCAACGCCCATGTAGATGACCAGCGTCAGGCCAGTGCGCGCCAGCGCCGCCCAGTCGGGCTCGGCGCGGCCTTCGCCGGGGTGGCCGGTGACGAGGACGACGCCGGGCGACGCGCGGCGGTCGGTGACGGGAATGCCCACCGAGGCCGGGCCGGCGATGCCGCTGGTCAGGCCACTGACCACCTCGACTTGAAGGCCGGCCTCGCGCAGCGCATCTGCCTCCTCGCCACCGCGGCCGAACACGAAGGGGTCGCCGCCCTTGAGCCTCACGACGCGCTGGCCGGCGCGGGCCTCCTTGATCATCAGCGCGTGGATGAAGTGCTGGTCGGTGCTGATGCAGCCGCCGCGCTTGCCGACGCGCAGCAGCCGGCCCTTCACGAGCGCGAGCACGCGCGGGTCAATCAGATCGTCGGCCAGCACGACGTCGGCCGCCTCGATGCGCTTTAGCGCGCGCACGGTCAGCAGTTCCGGGTCGCCGGGGCCGGCGCCGACGAGGGAGACGGTGTGGGTTGCGCTGTTCATTGCAGGACCTCCGTGGGTGAGCCCACCTGCGGCCGCTCGGTGTTGGGCACCCAGTCCCACCACTCGTGCTGGCCTTCCTCGAAATTGCTCTGTGTGCGGTGGACGTCCCAGGTGACGAGGTAGTCGGGGTTCTCGACGTCCAGGCCCGACGGTGCGTCGCGGTAGTGGCCGGGCGGGGCGGTGAACCAGGCGCGTAGGTCGGGCGGCAGCACGAACTCGCCGCTCGGCAGCAGCGCCAGCGTGATGCCTTGCTCGGCATCGACCTTCTGGATCTCGCCGCCCAACTGGCGCTGCCGCAGCAGCGTGCCGTCCAGGTCGAAGTAGTTGATGCCGACGAGGCAGCGGCGGCCGGGCAGGTCGGCGAGCTTCATGGTCAGTGCTTCAGCGGTGCGACGCCCACTTGCGGCATGTTCGCCAGGCCGATGTCGCGGGCGTGCTGCTCGAAGCCCTTGTTCTTCCAGAAGAAGGCGCCGGGCATCGTGGTCGGGATGACCAGCACGTAGAACAGCGCGCGGCCCATCAGTGCGGTGGCGACCAGCGTCAGGCCCGACACGGCCAGGCCGGCGAGCTGCAGCAGGTGCACGCCGTCAAAGGCCAGCAGGCTGGCCAGCAGGCCGGCGGCCAGGAGCAGGTTCAGGCCCAGCAGCGTGTTGCGCAGCGTGTAGGTCTTGCCGAAGGTGGTGCTCAGCACATAGTGCGCGGCGCCGCCTTCGTGTTCGGCGCTACCCATGTCCTTGCCATGGGCCCACAGGCCGACGCTTTCCAGCAGCAGGCCCACGCACAGCGCGGCAGCGGCGACGCGGACGACCAGCGTGAAGCTCTCGCCGGTGAAGCCCAGCGTAGCCACCAGCACGGTGCCGGCCAGCAGGCCGCCCAGCGACAGCATGTTGCCGCCGAAGGAGGTGCCGGTCTGCCAGTGGTTCCAGAACGGGCGGGCCTTGATGCGGTAGCAGCGGTACATGTAGTACAGGCCTGCGGCGCTGCCGGCCATCGCGAAGTAGCCGGCGCCGGTGGCGGCGGCGCTCGTCAGCCAGGCGGGCACGATGGCGTCGGGCGTGACGCCGAACACGCTCTGGAACAGGCCCGCGAAGACCGTGTTGGCCGGCAGGCTGAACGCGATGTGCGCGCCGATGCCGGCCATGAAGACGGCGATGCCCAGGCCCTCACGCGACACCGGCGAATGGCGCAGGTTGTTGAAGCCGCGGTAGAAGCGGTGCGGCTTGCCCAGGTGCATCGTCGACATGAACAGGCCGAAGGCGACGAGGCCGAAGCACAGCATGGCCAGCGGCACGTACATGGCCGACGCGGCAAATGCCGTGAAGCCGTCGAGGCCCAGCTGCGCGCCGAGGAACATCAGGCCGAAGGTGCCGGCGGCCATCTGCGCGGCCAGCGTGAACAGCACCAGCGGGTTCTCACGCGAGGACAGGCGCTTCAGGTTCCAGTGGCGCTCCTTGCCCAGCTTCTGGTCGATGGCGGGGCGGTAGCGGCCTTCGCCGTCCTTGTGGTACTTCACCGGCATGGAGTCGGTGCGGGTCATCTCGTCCGGCAGCTGTCGGATCTGCTGGAAGCGGATGTTGGGGTGGGTGATCTCGGGCGACGGGAAGCCGGGGATCTCCACGCGCGCCTGCTCGCGGTTGGCGGGGATGTTTTCGATGACGCCGAAGTCCAGCGCATTGCCGACGCAGGCGGACACGCATGCGGGCTTCAAGCCCACTTCCAGGCGGTCCACGCACATGTTGCACTTGGAGACCTGGCCCTTGACCGGGTCCAGCTGCGGCGCGTTGTACGGGCACACCCAGGTGCAGTAGCCACAGCCGAAGCAGGTCTCGGGATCTTGCAGCACGGCGCCGTATTCGGTGTGCTTGGTGTAGGCGCGCGTCGGGCAGCCGCGCAGGCAGACCGGGTCATCGCAATGGTTGCAGGCCATCGAGATGTTCATGCGCTTGTAGTCGGGGAAGCTGCCGCCTTCCACATAGCCCACCGAGCGGAAGGCCAAGTGGGGCGGGTTCTCGTTCTTCTCGGAACAGGCGGCCTCGCAGGCGTGGCAGCCAATGCAGTTGTCGGCCGTGAAGAAGAAGCCGTGCTGCTTGTTGCGGTTGGGGTTGGTGCCCACCGCCGGGTTCTCGTTGATGAACATCGAGCGGCCCGGCGTCAGGTGCGGGGCCTCGGCCTTCACGTGCTCGATCAGGTCGATTCTTTGGCCATAGCGGTTGCGCTCGGCCATCTCCTTGTCCTGCAGGAACGCGTACTGCTGTTCCTCGGTGCGGATTTCCCAGATCTTCTTGGGGCGTGCGGCGCTCTTGGTGGCGTCGGCGATCAGGCTGTCCAGGGGCAAATCATTCTTCATGGGATCACCTCTGGTTAGAACGCACGACGTTCCAGGTTCAAACGCGCGGCTTCCTGCTGGTCGATGGGCTCGATGCGGCAGGCGTTCTGCTTGAAGGCGGGCTGGCGCGAATACGGGTCCAGCAGGCCCAGCGTCAGGCGGTTCACGCAGTCGTGGAAATGGAAGGGGATGAATAGCATGTTGCGGCCCACGCGCTGCGTGAGCTGCACCATCACGACCGCATCGCCGCGGCGGCTGATGACGCGCACATAGCTCTGGTGCTGGATGCCCAGCTCGGCCGCCGCGTCCGGGTTCATCTCCATGTACGGCGTCGGGCTGAACTTGTTGCAGTTGCCGATCTTGCCGGTGCGGGTCCGGGTGTGGAAATGCTCCACCACGCGGCCCGAGTTCAGCCAGAACGGGTACTCGCCGTCGGGGCATTCGTTGTTGTTGACGAAGCGCACCGGGATCAGCTTGGCGCGGCCGTCGGGCGTCTGGAACTTGCCGTCGCCGTAAAGCCGCGGACTGCCGAGGAAGTCGTGGCGCCGCAGCATGTCGTAGTGGCCGGCCTCGGCGGCGCCGATGCGGGCTTCGTCCTCTGCCGCCTGCGCCTCGCTGTACGGCCACTGGATGCCGCGTGCCGCTTCGATGCGGGCGTGCGTCATGCCCGAGATGTCCAGCGTGCGGCCCTCGCCCTTGGAGAGCTCGCGCATCTCGTTGAACGCGCCCTCGACCGTCGGCGGGAAGTGGATGACGTTGCGGTCCTGGAAGCGCTTGGACATCTCGTTGAAGATCCAGAAGTCGGGCTTCGAATCCGCGAATGGCTTCAGCACATTGCGCGTGAGGTTCACGCGGCGCTCGGTGTTGGTGTGGCAGCCTTCCTTCTCGGCCCACACGGCAGCGGGCAGGTAGACGTGCGAGTGCTGGTTGGTCTCGACGTCTTCATAGACATCCTGCACCACCAGGAACTCCAGCTTCTCCATCGCCTTGCGGATGCGCGGCTGGTTGGGCATGGAGGTCATGGGGTTGGTGGCCACCAGCCACAGGCCCTTGATCTCGCCGGTCTCGATGGCCGGGAAGATGTCGGTCTGCGCCAGGCCGCGCGCGGGCGGGAAGAAGCTCTCGTCGATGCCCCAGAAGTCCGCCACCGTCTTGCGGTCCTTCTCCTTCTCCAGCAGGCGGTAGCCCGGCAGGCCCGAGCAGCTCGACCATTCGCGCGTGCCCATCGCATTGCACTGACCGGTGATGGAGAGGCTGGTGCCGCCCGGCTTGCCGATGTTGCCGGTGATGAGGTTGAGGTTGTTGATGCAGACCACGCCGTCCGAGCCGTGCGTGCTCTGGTTGATGCCCATGGTCCAGATGCTCATCGCGGCCGGTGCCTTGGCGTACAGGCGCGCCACCTGGCGGATGCGGTCTTCGTCGATGCCGCAGACGTGCTGGGCCGTCTTGGGGTCGTAGTCCTGCAGCAGCGTGCGCAGGTCTTCGATGCCATTCGTGTGGGCCGCGATGTATGCCTTGTCCTCCAGGCCTTCCTTCAGGATCACGTGCATCATCGAGTTGATGAGGACGGTGTCCGTGCCGGGCGTCAGCGGCAGGTGGATGTCGGCGAACTGGGCCAGCATCGTCACGCGCGGGTCCACCACGATGATGGGGAACTTGCGCTTCTCCAGCGCCTCCTTCAGGCGCCAGTAGATGATGGGGTGCTGCTCCGGCAGGTTGGAGCCGAAGGCCATCAGGCAGTGCGTGTGCTCGAAGTCGTCGTAGCAGCCGGGCGGGCCGTCGCTGCCGAAGCTGCGCTTGTAGCCCGACACGGCCGAGGCCATGCACAGCGTGGTGTTGCCGTCGTAGTTGTTGGTGCCGATCTGGCCACGCACCAGCTTGCCCAGCGTATAGAACTCTTCCGTCAGCAGCTGGCCGGTGGAGACCACGGCGAAGGAATCGCGGCCGTACTTGGCCTGGATCTCCTTGATCTTCGCGGCGGTCTTGTCCAGTGCGGCATCCCAGCTCGTGGGCTGGAAGGGCAGGTGGGCTTTCTCGCGCATCAGCGGCAGCGTGCCGCGGCCGGGCGAGGTGAACAGCTCGGCTTCCAGCAGGCCCTTGATGCACAGCTTGCCGCGGTTCACGTCCGCGCCCGCGTGGCCGCGGCTGGTCACGACGTTGCCGTCTTCACCCAGGCCGATCTCGATGGCGCAGCCGGTCGAGCAGTAGTTGCAGGTGGTGTACTTCCATTCCTTCACGGCCTTGACCGGGATGGAGATGGGCTTGCGTTTCTTGCGACCGAAGAGCATGGCGGCGGCTTGTCTCTGAGTAGTTCTTGGTGCGGGCGCTAGCCCAGCTGCCGGGCGAACTGCCCGGTCACGGTTTCCATGACGACCAGCAGGTTCTCGCTGGCCAGGAACACGTCGTTGGCGGCCTGCGGGCCCTGGCTTTCGCCGCCCAGCGCCGCCTGCAGGAACACCCACTGGTTGCGGGCCAGTTCCAGGTTGTCGCGGATGGCCGGCGTGGCCTCGGGCGCCTGGGCCAGCGTCGTCATGGCCGTGGTGAATTCGTTGCGGGCCTTGGTGATCTCGTTCTGCACCAGCAGCGGCCGGGCACCCTGCTGGCCGGCCAGGAAGAACAGCGCCAGCCGCTGCGACAACATGCGCTGCCGGCCCGACAGGTTGACCAGCCAGGCCGAGCTCTCGCGTGAGCGCTCCTGCAGCTGGCCCGTGGCCACATGGGCCAGGCTCAGCACCTCGCCGGCGCGGCGCAGCAGTTCGTCCAGGTCTTCGCGGCGCGGCGCGCGGTGCAGCAGCGCGCGGTAGTCCTGGAAGCGGCGCTGCAGCGCGCGGAAGCTGCCGCTGATCTCGGGCGTGGGCGCAAAGCCCATCAACAGGTCCAACTGGCGCTCGAAGCGGGCTTCGCTGGTCTGCAGCACCTGGCGAGCCCGGTCGCTGAGTTCGGGGCGCAACTGCGCCAGCCAGGCCTTGCCCATGCGCTGGCTCAGCATGCGCTGCGCACCGGCCTTGTCGATGGCCTCGCCCAGCTCCTCGATGCGGGCTTGCGCCGGCAACGCCAAGCTGCAGCCCACGGCCGTGCCGAGCACGAGCGCGGCGCGTCGAGACAGGCTGTGCACCGGGCTTCCGCTGTGGCGGTCGCCTGTGTGCCGTGGCGCCTTTTTCTCCATAACGATTCCCGTTTTCCTACAGCTGGTCTGCCGTTTGCTTTGCAAGGCATGTGCCAGCGATGAGGCTGGCCTTTTCTCTGGCTGCACCGTGGTTCACGGCCGGCAGCGCCCCACGCCGAAGCGGTTTCAAGCCCGGTGCGGGTGCACTCATCCCTGAAATGGTGCTCGTCGTCCAGTCCGCACCCGCTGAACGCGGCGGTCTGGCCGGTCCCCCGAGGGGACGGCGATGCTCGCGGGGCCTGCCCCCGCTCGCACATCGCCAGACGGGCCGGCTTGGGAGCGGCCCGGCGCTCGACCCGAAACGCGAAATACTCCGCTCACAACAAGACCTATATCCATGCGCTTCGAACTCGACACCGGCCTTTCCAGCCTGCAGGGCAAACGCGCTCGCAACGAAGACTTCGTCGGCGTGCAGGCGCCCGCTGCGCACGAGGTCGAGCGAGGCTGGGTGGCGGCGCTGGCCGATGGCGTCAGCGGTGCCGAGGGCGGCAACAACGATGGCCTGATGGCCGCGCAGACCTCGGTGATGAGCCTGCTGCGTGATTTCCATGGCGTGCCGGCTGACTGGGACACCAGCGTCGCGCTGGACCGCCTGCTGGGCCACCAGAACGCCTGGCTGGCCTCGCACAACCGCCGCCCCGGCCCCGACGGCCAGCCGCGCGAGGCGTTGACCACGCTGACCGCCGTGGCGCTGCGCGGCCGCCGCTACGCGCTGGCCCACGTGGGCGACAGCCGTGCCTGGCTGCTGCGCGACGGCCAATGCCTGTTGCTGACGCAAGACCACCGCATGGAGCGGCGCGACTTCGCCGGCCTCACGCGCGCGCTGGGCCTGGACGACGCGCTGCGCCTGGACCACAGCGCCGGCGAGCTGAAGGTGGGCGACCGCCTGCTGCTGACCAGCGATGGCGTGCACGGCAGCCTGTCGGCGCGCCAGATCGGCGAGCTGCTGCGCAACACACCGGTCGCGCAGGTGGCGGCGGATGCGCTGACCGCCGCCGCGCTGGCTGCCGGCAGCCACGACAACGCGACCGCGCTGGTGCTGGACATCAAGGACCTGGCCGACCCCGGCCTCACCGACCTCGCCGCGCTGGGCCGCACGCTGCCTAGCCCCGGCCCGCTGGGCGTGGGCGCGACGCTGGATGGCTACCAGATCACCGCGCTGGTGGCCGACAACGGTGTGCACCGGCTGCTGCAGGCGCGCGAGGTGGCCACGGGCCGGCTGGTCGCGCTGAAGATGCTGCGCCCCGGCCGCGCCGACGACCCCGAGGAGCGGGCCATGCTGGCGCACGAGATCTGGCTGGGCCTGCGCCTGGCCGAGGCGCCGCGCCACCGCCGCCGCGGCGGCGAGAGCGGCTTCGTGCGCGTGCATGCACCGGCCGATGGCGCGACGCATTTCTATGCGGTGTTCGACTGGCATGGCGGCCAGACACTGGAACAACTGCTGGCCAAGGGCCCGTTGGACACCGCGCAGGCGCTGGCCATGGCCAGTTCGGTCTCGCGTTCCTTGAGCCTGCTGCATGCGGCCGGCGTCATCCACCGCGACATCAAGCCCGGCAACCTGCACCTGGGCGATGACGGCCAGTGGCGCGTGCTGGACCTGGGCGTCGCCTTGAGCCCACGCGCGTCGGCCGCGATGCGCGAGCTGCATGCCGGCACGCCCAGCTACATCAATCCCGAGCAATGGGCCGACCCACCGCAAGCGGCCGACCCGGGCAGCGACCTGTTCGCGCTGGGCGTGACGCTATACCAGTCGCTGACCGGCCGGCTGCCCTATGGCGAGATCGAGCCCTACCAGTTGGCCCGCTACCGCCGCGAGCCGGCCAGCGTCAGCAGGCTGCAGCCCAGCGTTCCGATGCCGCTGGACCGCCTGGTCATGAAGGCGGTGGCGCGCGAGGCCAAGCTGCGCTTCGAGACCGCCGACGAACTGCTGATGGCGCTGGAGCGCCTGGCCGCGCGCGATCAGCCCACGTCCATCAAGTCGTCGCGCCCACCGCGCGATGCGGCGCTGAGCTGGCAGATCGCGTTCGGCATCTCGGCGCTGTTGAACTTCCTGTTGATCGCTTGGCTGCTGTTCTTACCGCGCTGAATACAAAGGCAACCACAGAGGCACAGAGGCACTGAGAAGAGATCAGAAAAAGAGAAGCCCGGATTGCGGGCTTCCTCTGTGTCTCCGTGCCTCTGTGGTTGCATTTCTGCATTCAGAGGCGTCGTTGGGCTTCAGCTGCGCTGGTAATGCACCGGCTCCGCATCGGAGCTGACCGGCACGCGCCGCGCGCGGCCACCCTTCTCGGCCCAGGTGCGGGTCCAGCGGATCTGCACGACGCGCAGCATCACCAGCATCGCCACCGCCAGCACGGCAAACGCGACGAAGCCCCAGAAGTAGCTGCCCGTGAGCTGCTTGCTCTGGCCCATCGCATTGGGCAGGAAGCCGCCGCCTAAAGCGCCGATCTCGCCGATCATCGAGCCGGCCACGGCC
Source organism: Roseateles asaccharophilus (assembly GCF_031458115.1). Classification (GTDB taxonomy): domain Bacteria; phylum Pseudomonadota; class Gammaproteobacteria; order Burkholderiales; family Burkholderiaceae_C; genus Pelomonas; species Pelomonas asaccharophilus_A. The sequence continues at coordinate 452,177 of NZ_JAVDXV010000003.1, forward strand.
GTCGTCACCGGCCAGCGCAGCGGCACCAGTTGGAACAGCGCGCCGTTGCCGGCGCCGAAGGCGGCGAAGCACAGCATGAACAGCAGCGTCGTCAGCACCAGCGAGCCGCCCGCCATGCCGCAGGCCAGCAGCGACACGGTCACCAGCACCAGCACCCAGGTGAGCGTGTTGACGCCGCCGATGCGGTCCGACAGCGCGCCGCCGGCGATGCGCACGGCCGAGCCCATCAGCGTGGCCAGCATCGTCAGCTGGCCGGCCTCGATCTTTGTGACCTTGAACTGGTCGTAGAAGTAGGTCGGCAGGAAACTGGCCAGGCCGATGAAGCCGCCGAAGCTGACGATGTAGATCAGGCTGAAGGCCCAGCCGTCCTTCTCGAACAGGCAGCTGATGTGCTCGCGGAAGCTCTGGTGTTCGCGGTCCGGCGGTTCCTTGGCAGCGAACCACATCACCAGCATGGGCAGCAGCATGGTCGCGGCTGCCAGACCGTAGACGGTCTGCCAGCCAAACTTCGTGGCCAGCGGCGGCGCGAACAGCACGGCCAGCACGGTGCCCGAGTTGCCGGCGCCGGCAATGCCCATAGCCAGGCCCTTGTACTTCGGCGGATACCAGCCCGAGCCCAGGCTCAACGCCACGCCGAAGCTGGCGCCGGCAATGCCCAGCAGCACGCCCATGGCCAGCACCGAGTCGTAGCTGTCGACGAACACGAAGCCAAAAACGAGGGCCGCGACGATCAGGCCCATCTCCACCATCGCCGCGTTCTTGCGGCCGATGTACTGCGCCAGCACGCCCAGCGGGAAGCGCATCAGCGCACCGGCCAGGATGGGCACCGAGATCATGAAGCCCTTCTGTGCGGGCGTCAGCGCGAAGGTCTCGCTGATGAACGGCGCCATCGCACCGTTCAACACCCAGATCGCGAAGCAGAAGTCAAAGTACAGGAAGGCGGCCAGCAGCGTGGGCCAGTGGCCGGCCTTTTTGAAGTTTTGGAAAGCGGACATCGGGGGGGCTCCAGGCGCAACGACCCAAGCCACCCACGACGCGTGCCAGGGCGGCTCAGGCGTCGCTGCGGGAAAGCCGCCCGCACCATTGCAGGCAGCACCTACGATTGATCGCAAACACCGTGCCCGCAGCGCTTGCTGCAAGCTGGCCCGGTTCTTGCGCCGTTTTGGGGCGTGAAATCCGAAGCCATGTCCGACACCACTTCCGCACCGCCAATTTCATTGCTGATCTGCAGCCCCGACACCCCGCCCCAGGCGGACGATTTGTCCGCTCGCGGCTGGACGCTGTGCACCGTTTCCGAGCTGGCGCCGCCCGAAGATGGGTCGGCACTCGGACTGCTGTGGTGCCCCGATTGCACCGCGCTGGCCCGGTTGATGCACTCCGATCGGGCCTTTGGCCTGCCCGTGGTGCTGTTGTCGCCGCCGCCGACGCCCGAGCAGCGCCAGGCTGCGCTGGCCCGTGGTGCGCTGCTGTGGCTGCCGGCCGATGTACCGGCCGACCAGCTAGCGCAAAGCCTGCAGTGGGCGGGCGAGTTGTCGCGCCAGCTGCAGGCCCGCGACAGCGCGGCCCAGGCCAAGCTGGACGAGCGCAAGTGGACCGAGCGCGCCAAGGGCTTGCTGATGCAGGCCCGTGGCATCGACGAGGCCGCTGCCTTCGCACTGCTGCGCAACACCGCGATGCAGACCCAGGCCAGGCTGCCCGAGGTGGCACGCGGCGTCGTGCACACGGCCGAGCTGTCCGAGGCGCTGGAGCGCGCCGGCGCGCAGCGCATGCTGAGCCAGCGCCTGGTGAAGCTGCAGGCGCTGCGCCAGTGGCCCAAGCTGGCGCCGCCGGAGCGGCGCGAGGTGCAGGCGCTGCTGGATGCCTCCAGCGAGCGCGTGGCCGCCAATCTGGCGCGGCTGTCGGAGCTGCTGCGCAACCAGTTGGGCGAGGAGCTGGGCGCGGTGTCCACCGCGTGGGTGCAGTTGGACACGGCCTTGCGCACCCGCACGCCCGACCTGGCCCGCAGCGACCGCGCGGCCCAGCGGCTGCTGGAGGCCAGCGAGATGCTGGTGGCGCGGCTGTCCGAGCGGGCCGGCCAGCGCCCCGTGGGCCTGCTGGCCCAGGTCACGCGGCTGCGCCTGCTGAGCCAGAGCCTGGCCAAGGAGGGCTTGCTGGCCCAGGTCGTGCCTGGCCACGACGCCGCCGGTCTGGCCGCAGGCCTGGACGAGTTCATCAAGGCCTACGACGAGGTCCGGGCCACGCCGCTGGCCGGCCCGGCGCTGCAACCCGCGTTCGCGGCGGTGGACGAGGCCTGGCTGGTGCTGCTGCGCGGCCTGCGCGTGGAGCAGGGCGATGCGGTGCAGCGCATGCATCAGGGCAGTGAGCGGCTGCTGCAGGCGTTGGAGGATTTGATTCGGGCGTTGCAGGGGTCGTTGCAGTTGATCTTGGGGTGAGGTTTCTTGGATGTTTTTGCGGAGCGTGCGCCTGTTCGTTGCATTGCCGGGAGTCCGTCCCGGCGGCCGGGTAACTTTCTTCTGCGGCGCCAGAAGAAAGTCACCAAAGAAGAGGCGCTGAACCGCATCCCATCGCGACGCCGCCATGAGCGGCGCGCGAAAACGTTCGCCGACATTTCCCCCAGAAGCGAACCGCTGCGCTCTCGCGTCTGACTTGTGACGAGTGGACCTCATCGCACCACCTGCCCGTCCGACGCGCGGCTGCACGCCGTGCTCACCAGAACAGCCGAATGCAGCGCCGCCGGCCACCTCTGACGCCGCTTGTTTCGGCGCCGACACAATCTGCCGACCGGCTCGATACATCGCGGCGGTGCAATGCCAGTCATCCCATCCACCGAGGAGACGCCATGCACCACGACCATGACCACGACCTGGGCCTGGCCCATGACCTGAATCGCCTGAACCAGCAGGCTCTGCAGCGCCGCGCCGCGCTGCGCTGGCTGCTGGGGGCCGGTGCCGCCGGCGTGGCCGGCAGCGGCGCGCTGGCGCTGGCGGGCTGCGGTGGTGGGGGCAGCGACGCGTCGTCCTCTTCGTCCAGCGGCTCCACGGGGTCCACCGGCGGCTCGTCCAGCGGTGGCAGCACCGGCACCACCAGCGGCTGCTCCGTCATTCCCAGCGAGACCGAGGGCCCTTACCCCGGCGACGGCTCCAACAGCGCCAACGGCAGCATCGCCAACGTGCTGGCGCTGTCGGGCGTCGTGCGCAGCGACATCCGCTCCAGCATTGCCGGCGCCACCGGCACGGCCACGGGCGTGCCGCTTCAGGTCATCATCGAGCTTGTGAACACCAACGCGTCCTGCGCCGACCTGTCGGGCTATGCCATCTACCTGTGGCATTGCGACGCGCTGGGCCGCTACTCCATGTACTCCAGCGGCGTGACCGGCGAGAACTACCTGCGCGGTGTGCAGGCCACGGCCGCCGATGGCACGGCCACGTTCACGACCATCTACCCGGGCTGCTATGCCGGCCGCGTGCCGCACATGCATTTCGAGATCTACCGCAGCACCAACACGGCCACCAACTGGAACAACAAGCTGCGCACCTCGCAGCTGTGCTTCCCGTCGGACGTCAACACCGCCGTCTACGCCACCAGCGGCTATGGCAGCAGCGCGGCCAACAACAATGCCATCAGCCTGAGCAGCGACGGCATCTTCAGCGACGGCTACACCACCCAGCTGTGCACGGTGACCGGCTCGGTCAGCGCCGGCTATGTGGCGACCTTGAGGGTGGGCATTTCTGCATGAGCGTGCACGCATGATGGGACATTGCCTGGTCGTCGACGACGACGCCGAGATCCGCACCAACCTGACGGCCTACCTGAGCGGCTACGGCTGGCAGGTCGACGCCGCGGGCGACGGCCAGGTGATGCGCCAGCTGCTGGCGGCCACGCGTTTCGACGTCATCGTGCTGGACCTGATGCTGCCCGGCGAGGACGGCCTGACGCTGCTGCGCTGGCTGGGCACGCAGGCCGACGCGCCGCCGGTGCTGATGCTGACCGCGCGCGGCGACACCATGAGCCGCGTCATCGGCCTGGAGCTGGGCGCCGACGACTACCTCGCCAAGCCCTTCGAGCCGCGCGAGCTGGTGGCGCGGCTACAGGCGCTGGTGCGCCGCGTGCACAAGGGCCTGGCCCAGGCGGTGGATGACGACACGCGGCTGCTGCGCTTCGGCCGCTGGCGCTTCGACCGCATGACGCGCCAGCTCATCAGCGCCGACGACGTGGGCATCGCGCTGTCCAGCGCCGAGTTCCGGCTGCTGGCGGCCTTCGTGCAGCGGCCGGGCCGCGTGCTGAGCCGCGACCAGCTCATCGAGCTGACCCGCGCGCCCGGCGTGGAGGTCAACGACCGCAGCATCGACCTGGCCGTGTCGCGCCTGCGCGCCAAGCTGGGCGACACCGCGCGCGAGCCCGCGCTGATACGCACCGTGCGCGGCGAGGGCTATCTGTTCGACGCGGAGGTGAGCCCATGCTGAGCCGCTTCAAGGCCCGGGACTGGGACCGGCTGGGCCTGCGCCTGTTCCTGCTGATGTGGGCCGCGCTGGCGCTGAGCCATCTGGTGGCGTGGAGCCTGGCGGTGCAGTTGCGCTCCGTGCAGGCGCCCGGCCCGGGCGGTCCGCCGCCTATGCACGCCGAAGCTGGCCCACCACCGATGCCGGCGCATGACGATGGCTTCGACCACGGCCCGCCACCGCGTGGCGACCGCGGCCCGGCGATGGGCGGCGGGCGCATGCCGACCTTCCCGTCGCTGCCGCCGTCGTCGCTGCCCTGGCACACCAGCCTCGTGGACTACGGCGTGCGCCTGCTCATCATCGCGCTGGCCGCATGGTGGGGCTCGCGCTGGCTGGCGCGGCCGGTGCGCCGGCTCGTCAGCGCGGCCCAGCAGCTGACGCCCGCGCTGGCCCAGGGGCGCCCGGCGCCGAAGCTCGCCGAGGACGACGGCACCCGCGAGGTGCGCGAGGCCGCGTCGGTCTTCAACCGCATGGCCGCCGAGCTGAGCGGCCAGTTCGAAGAGCGCGGCCTGATGATGGCCGCCATCTCGCACGACCTGCGCACGCCGCTGACCCGCATGCGGCTGCGGCTGGAGACCGGCGAGGTCGAGGCCCGCGTGCGCGAGCGCTGCATCGACGACCTGCGCGAGATGAACCAGCTGGTGGAAAGCGTCATCGAGGTGTTCCGCCCCGCCGAGGCCGCCACGATGCAGCGCGTGGACCTGGCCGCGCTGGCGCAGTCGGCCGTCGACGACCTGGCCGAGACCGGCGCCGCCGTCAGCTTCGACGGCCCCAGCGCCGTCGTCACGGCCGATGCGGTGGCGCTGCGCCGCGTGGTGGACAACCTCGTCGGCAACGCGCTGCGCTACGCCGGCAGCGCACGCGTGCGCGTGGACCTGGCGGCCGGCGTCACACGACTGGTAGTGGAAGACGACGGCCCCGGCATCCCCGAGGCCGAGCTGGAGCGCGTGCGCCAGCCCTTCCGCCGCGTCGAGGGCTCCCGCAACCGCGAGACCGGCGGCACCGGGCTGGGGCTGTACATCGCGCAGCAGCTGGTGCGAAGGCAGGGCGCGGTGCTGGTGTTGAGCAACCGGCCGGAGGGCGGATTGAGGGCCGAGGTGGTGTTCTAGCGGGCGCTTGTCGGGCGGGCCCTATATTCGCGTCGCGACTCAGGGAGCGAGCGAATGACCGAGCGTCAGAGGGCGATGGTGAGCGGCCTTCCGGTGATCACGATGGTGCTGGCAATGCCCGGCGTGTATCGGCACGCGCCAATCTGGGTGTTTGCGGCCTACCTTCTGGTCGTCGCATTGATCGTCGCCATCTGGGTCCGGTTGCTTTGGCTGTTGCGCAGGCGATCAGTGGACCGCTGTCCAGTCTGCAACGGCGTGTCCGGCTCACGGTCTCAGATGATGCGCGTTGCGCCGATTGCGGCGCGGGCTTGCGCATCGATATCAGGTCCCAATTGCGCTGGGTTGCGCTGTTGGCGGTCTCGGCATGGCTGCTGATGGTCGGAGGCTTCCTTTGGCGGTGGCTGCCTGCCCTGGGCATCGCGGGGGTGTTCGCAGCGGTCGTCGGTGCCGCACTCGACAGATCCTGCAAGTGGCGCGCTCATTGACATGCCGATCGGTCTCCTGACACTCACGCTGCTGAGCTTGGCTCTGGTCATCTATGGCGCCGCGTGCCTGCGCCGAGCCGCGAATGGGCTGCGCTACGTCGAGGTTCCAGCGACGCTGACTCAACTTCAGATCGTCGACAAGCTCGACTCTGCGCGCTCGTATCACAAGCGTTGGTACGCGGTGGAAGCCCACTATTACTACGAAGTGTCGGGGCACCGCTACCAAGCGAGCCGCGTTGGTTGGGACGTGCGCTCGTCTTGGACGGAGAGCCCAGATGCGGCTGAGCGGCTCGCTGCGGAGATTCGCCGGCGGGCTTGCTGCTTCGTGGACCCCGATGCGCCAGGACGGGCATTGCTCATGGTGGCGTTGCCGAAGTCGCGCAGGCAGCACTACTGGGCTATCACCTTGGCCGGACTGGCGTTGGCAGCGGCGACGGGGTTGCTGTGGACGGTTCGCGACTGATCGACATGCATCCCACCCTCGAACTCGACCTGCAACTCGCCGCGCGCGGCTCGCGGCTGGCCAGCCTGCATGCGGCGCTGCGCGAGGCCATCGCCAGTGGGCGGCTCGCGCCGGGCCTGCGGCTGCCGTCCTCGCGCGAGCTGGCGGCGCAGGTGGGCGTGTCGCGCAACACGGCGGTGGCGGCGTATGAGCTGCTGGCGTCGGAGGGCTGGCTGGAGTCGCGCGGCGCGGGCGGCAGCTTCGTGGCCGAGCTGCCGCGGGCGGCGGTCGAGGTGTCGGACCGCGCCAGCGTGGCGCCCTGGGCCGACAGCCGCTGGCTGCGCGGCGAGGGAGGCAGCTGGCCGGCCTCGTTGGTCAGCGGCCCGGCGCCGGCGTATCACTTCAAGACGGGCATGCCGGAGGTGGCGGGCTTTCCGTTCGACGTGCTGCGCCGCCTGCACACGCGGGCGCTGCAGGCGGCCGCGCGCGAGCCGGCGCGCTACCCGGACGCGCAGGGCCTGCGTGCGCTGCGCGAGGCGATTGCGGGCCATGTGTCGTCGTCGCGCGCGGTGGCCTGCACGGCCGACGATGTGGTCATCACGGCCGGTGCGCAACAGGCGCTGGACCTGATCGCACGCGTGCTGGTCACGCCGGGCCATACCGTGGCGGCGGTGGAGAACCCCGGCTATCCGCCGCAGCGGGCCGCGCTGCAGGGCGCGGGCGCGCGGCTGGCGCCGGCGCCGGTGGACGATGAGGGGCTGGTGGTGGCCGCGTTGCCGGACGATGCGCGCATCGTCTGTGTGACGCCGTCGCACCAGTCGCCGCTGGGTATGGCGATGTCGCTGCCGCGCCGGCGCGAGCTGCTGAACTGGGCCGCGGTGCGGCAGGCCGTCATCGTCGAGGACGACTACGACGGCGAGTTCCGCTTCACGTCGCGGCCGCTGGACGCGCTGAAGACGCTGGACCGCGACGGCCGCGTGTTCTACGTGGGCACCTTGTCCAAGATCCTGCTGCCGGCGCTGCGGCTGGGCTATGTCGTCGCGCCCGCCTGGGCGCGCGACGCGCTGGTGGCGGCCAAGCATGCGTCGGGCTTCGGCTCGCCGACGCTGACGCAGGCGGTGGTGGCGGACTTCATCGCCGAGGGCCACCTGTTGCGCCATGTGCGCCGGTTGCGCGGAGAGTACGCCGAACGTCGGCGCGTGCTGGAGCAGGCGCTGAAGCGGCATCTGGGCGACAAGGCGCAGGTCTACCCGGCCATCGCGGGCCTGCACCTGGCCGTCGCGCTGCCGGGCGTGGACACCGACGAGCTGACGCGCCGCGCTTGGGGCGCCGGCGTGGGCGTGGAACCACTGAGCCGCTACTGGTGGGGCAAGGGTCGCGGCCCGGCGGGGCTGGTGCTGGGCTACGGCAGCATCACGGCGGCGCGCATTCCGGAAGCAGTGAAACGTTTGGCGAAGGTACTTGGCACCCTTTGAATCGTTGAACTTGGCTCTGTCTCTGGTCCATCTGCCTGCCTAGGCTGGAGGCCTGGATTCAAGGAGAGCCCCATGCCCCATTTCATGTGCCGCACCTGCGGTACCGAGCACGACGCCAGCCCGCAGCCACCGATGCTGTGCCGCATCTGCAGCGACGAGCGCCAGTACGTGGGCTGGCAGGGCCAGGGCTGGACCACCCATGCCGAGTTGTCCGCCACGCACCGCAACCGGGCGGAGATGGACCACCAGCTGTTCGGCATCGGCGTGGCGCCGAACTTCGGCATCCCACAGCGCGCATTGCATGTGCCCGAGGCCGGCGTGCTGTGGGAGACAACCGCGCTGGTCACCGACGAGGCGGTGGCGGCACTGAAGCAGCGTGGCGGCGTGCAACGCATTGCAATCTCGCACCCGCACTTCTATGCGGCCATGGTGCGCTGGAGCGAGGCGCTGGGCGGCGTGCCCATCTTCGTGCACGAGAACGACCGGCTTTGGGTCAGCCGCACGTCACCGTGGCTGGAGTTCTGGCGCGGCGACACGCTGGACCTGGGGCGCGGCGCAACGCTGCTGCGCTGCCCGGGCCACTTCCCCGGCAGCACGGTGATGCATTGGCAGGGCGCTGATCGGGCGCTGCTGCTGGCGGGCGACTCGCTCCATGTGGCCCAGGACCGGCGCCACGTGAGCTTCATGTACAGCGTGCCCAATCATGTGCCGGCGCGGCCGTCGCTGGTGCGCGAAACGCAGGCGCGGCTGCGCGGCGTTGCGTTTGACGATGTCTACGGCTTCACGTGGGGGCTGAACATCATCGGCGGTGCACGTGCTGCGGTGGATGCTTCGTTCGAGCGCTACTTCGACCAGGTCATGGCCTGACCTCGGGCCGAGCGCCGGGCCGCTCCCAAGCCGGCCCGCGGGCGATGTGCTTGCGGCTAAACGCCGCAAGCACTGGCTTCACATCACGCAGCCTTCTCTACGTGAGCATGCCGCGTGTACAGGAAATCGATGACCTCCTTGCGCGCGGCGATGTAGCGGGCGTCTTCCGCCAGCTCGACGCGGGCACGGGGGCGCGGGATGTCGACGCTGAGGATCTCGCCGATGGTGGCGGCCGGGCCGTTGGTCATCATGACGATGCGGTCCGACAGCAGCACGGCCTCGTCTACGTCGTGCGTGACCATGACCACCGTGCTCTGCGTGCGCGCGACGATCTTCAGCAGTTCGTCCTGCAGCTTGGCGCGGGTCAGCGCGTCCAGCGCGCCGAAGGGCTCGTCCATCAGCAGCACCTTGGGCTCCATGGCCAGCGCACGGGCGATGCCCACGCGCTGCTTCATGCCGCCGGACACTTCGTGCGGCCGCTTGTGCAGCGCGTGGCTCATGCCCACCAGTTCCATCGCGGCGCGGGCGCGCATCTTCATCTTGGCGGTGGGCTCCTTGCCGCCGAACACGGACTCGACAGCCAGCAGCACGTTCTCCAGGCAGGTCAGCCAGGGCAGCAGCGAATGGTTCTGGAACACCACGGCGCGCTCCGGGCCGGGCGCGGCGATCTCGCGGCCATCGCAGATCAGCGCGCCGGACGTGGGCTGCAGCAGGCCCGCGATCAGGTTCAGAAGCGTGGACTTGCCGCAGCCGGAGTGGCCGATCAGCGTGATGAACTCGCCGCGCTGCACGTCCAGGTTGATGTTCTGCAGTGCATGGAACTTGCCCTTGCGGGTCGTGAACACCATCTCGGCGTCCTGCACTTGGATGAAGGGCTTGGTCATGGCATCAGTCCTCAAAAGTGAAGTGCTTGGCGAGGGACATCAACATCCATTCGAGCAGCAGCCCGACGATGCCGATGACGAAGATGGCGATGATGATGTGCTTGACGTTGAGGTTGTTCCACTCGTCCCACACCCAGAAGCCGATGCCCACGCCGCCGGTCAGCATCTCGGCCGCGACGATGACCAGCCAGGCCGTGCCCACCGACAGGCGCACGCCGGTCAGCACATAGGGCAGCACCGCGGGCAGCAGGATGCGGGTGATGACCTTCCACTCGCTGAGCTTGAGCACGCGGGCGACGTTCAGGTAGTCCTGTGGCACACGCTGCACGCCGACGGCCGTGTTGACGACCATGGGCCAGATCGAGCAGATGAAGATGGTCCAGATCGCGGCCGGGTTGGCGGCCTTGAAGGCCAGCAGGCCGATGGGCAGCCAGGCCAGCGGCGACACCGGCTTCAGCAGCGCGATCAGCGGCGACACCATGCGGCTGGCGAACTGGAAGCGGCCGATGATGAAGCCCAGCGGAATGCCCACCAGCGCGGCCATGCCGAAGCCCATGCCGACGCGGCCCAGCGAGTTCAGGATGTTCCAGCCAATGCCCTGGTCGTTGGGGCCGTTGCTGTAGAACGGGTCGGAGAACAGCACGACGGCGGCCTGCCAGGTCTCGAGCGGCGTCGGGAAGCTGCCGCCCTTCATCGTGGCCAGCGCCCAGATGCCGATCAGCAGCGCGACGCTGAGCACCGGTGGCAGCACGGTCAGCGCGATGCCGCGCCAATCGATGGGGTCGCGCTGGGGCTTGGCAGGCGCGACCGGTGCCTCGTTGGCGGCGACGGCGGGCCGGCTGACGCTCGCGGAAGCGACGGCCGGGGCGGGGGCGACGTTGCCGTCGCTGGGCGAATGGAAGACTGCAGAAACCATGATCAGACCGCCTTGATCTTGAAGCTGTCGGCGTACTTCGCCGGGTCCTTGCCATCCCAGACCACGCCATCCATCAGCTTGGTCGAGCGGAAGTCACTCTTGGGCACGCTGACGCCCAACGCGCCGGCGGCCTGCTTGTAGAGCGCCGTCTGGTTGATCTGCTTGGCCACGGCGAGGTAGTCGGGGTGGCTCTTCAGCAGGCCCCACCGCTTGTGCTGGGTCAGGAACCACATGCCGTCCGACAGGTAGGGGTAGTTCACCGCGCCGTCGTTGAAGAACTTCATGTGGTTGGGGTCGTCCCAGGTCTTGCCCAGGCCGTTCTGGTAGCGGCCCAGGATGCGCTGGTTGATCGCGTCCACACCGGTGTTGATGTAGCTCTTCTGCGCCACCGTCTCGGCCATCTTCAGCTTGTTGGACAGGCTGGCGTCGATCCAGCGGCTGGCCTCCAGCACGGCCATGATGACGGCGCGGCAGGTGTTGGGGTTCTTCTGCACGAACTCGGCCGTCGTGCCCAGCACCTTCTCGGGGTGGTCCTTCCAGATGTCCTGCGTCGTATTGGCCGTGATGCCGATGCCGTCCATGATGGCGCGGTGGTTCCAGGGCTCGCCGACGCAGAAGCCGTCCATGTTGCCCACGCGCATGTTGGCCACCATCTGCGGCGGCGGCACGGTGATGAGCTTGGCGCCCGACAGCGGGTTGATGCCCGCGGCGGCCAGCCAGTAGTGCATCCACATCGCGTGGGTGCCGGTCGGGAAGGTGCCGGCGAAGCTGTATTCGCGCGGGTTGGCGGCCATCACCTTGGCCAGCGAGGGGCCATCCACGGCGCCCTTGTCGGCCAGCGCCTTGGACAGCGAGATGGCCTGGCCGTTGTTGTTCAGGGACATGAGCACCGCCATGTCCTTCTTGGGGCCGCCCAGGCCCAGGTGCACGCCGTACATCAGGCCGTACAGCACGTGGGACATGTCCAGCTCGCCGTTGACCAGCTTGTCGCGCACGCCGGCCCAGGAGGCTTCCTTGGTGGGGATGATCTTGATGCCGTACTTCTTGTCGAAGCCCAGCACCGAGGCCATCACGACGCTGGCGCAGTCGGTCAGCGGGATGAAGCCGATCTTGACTTCTTCCTTCTCCGGCTTGTCCGAGCCCTGGGCCCAGGCGCCACCGGCGAGGCCGAAGGTGGGCAGGGCGGCGGCCGCGGCGAGCAGGCTGCGGCGCTGGAGATTGGGCGTGTCGGTCGAGTTGTCGCGGACGGTCATCACGGGCTCCTGAGTCATGCTGGGCTCAACGCCGTCGTGGCCACGCTCCGCCCGCGCTGCTCGCTCAGCAGCGAAGACGCAATAGGGGAGGTCGGACGCCGTTGTCCCGAAGTGCCGGCCGATTCACAGCCGGCCGGCCCGAGAGGTCTGCGCCATTGCAGGCCTCGAACCCCTTTCAGCAGGTTGCGTGCCAGCTTTTTGCTGCGCCTCGCGCGGTCGATTTGCACGCGCATGGCGCACGGCAAGCGTTGTCGCGAGCCATTTGCGCCGGGGCGGTGCGCAGATGCACAGCGCGTGTTGGTGCGCGGCGCCCAGGGCATGGGCGCGGTGCATTTTTAGGAGCGGCCGCAATTGCCCGCGCCCGGGGCCGGCCGGTTCAATGCACCCATCTGAATACCAAACCAGGGAGAGCCCATGAGGCTGGACAACTACAGCGTCGCGGCGTTCGAAGCCTTCGAGCCCGTGCATGGCGACGCCGATGCGCCTTGGCATGGCGCACCCGAAGCGCAGCCCGAGCCTGCGCCTGTGCCGGCCGAAGAAGCGCCCAGCCAGTTGCTGCATGACATGGCCCAGCAGCGCCCCGTCTTCGTGCTGTTGCCCGAGGCGGGCCCGCAACGCCGGCTGCCGCGCTTGGACGATGGCGATCGCTGGGCGCTGAGGGACCGCCATTCCGGTGGCGGGCTTGAGCACTTCGAACCGTTCGAGCGCGACAGCGATGCGGGCGGCGAACTGCCCAGCCAGGCCCCGCCGCCCGCACCGTTCGCCGAGGCGCCTGCTCCCGTCCCCGCGCCCGAGCCCGCCGTGCCCACGCCGCCCGCTCCAGCGCCTGTCGAAGCCGCGTTGCCAGTGGAAGCGCCGCCGCCCGTGGCGGAGCCCGCTCCCGCCGCCCCACCTGTCGTCGCCGGTGCGGCCACTGTCGAGCTGCCGCTGGGCCCGGCCGTCGACCGGGGCTGGCTGCAGCAGCGCGAGACCGGCTTGGAGGCCGTGCGCGCCGACTTCGAGGCCGCCCGCGAAGCCGCTCGCAGCGCGCCACCCGCCGATGTGGCGCAGGCCGCCGGCACCGGCTGGGCCCCCGCGCCCACCGATGGCGACGGCAACCCCATCAACGGCGCCGTCCTCGTGCCCGACGCGGCTGCCGCGGCCGCGCAGCCCGAGTTTGTGCCGGCGTGGACGCTGCGCGAGGGTGGCGGCATGCCCGCCCCGCAGGGGCAATGGTTGAGCTTCGACGACGTCGCCTACGAGCGGACCTACCGCGAGCGCCTCGCGGCCCACCCTGAAACCTCCGCCGGCCTGAACAAGCTGGCCCAGCTCTACGGCCAGCCGGTGCAGCAGCTGCTCGGCGCCCATCCCGAGCTGTGGGCGCTGGCCACGCAGGAGCATGCGCTCAACGCCGGTGCTCCGCCCCAGCCCGGCGTGGCCATGGGCGATGCCCGCGCCCTCGGACAGCTGGACCTGTATCTCGCCGACCCCTTCATCACCCGGCTGCGCGATCAGCTCGGCGGCACGCCCGCCGCACCCACCAGCGGTCTGGCGCTGGAGCAGCAGCGCCTGTACGGCGCCGAGCGCCATGCCGAGCTGACCCAGCTCAGCCAGGCCATGGCGGCCGTGCGCCAGACCCACGCGGCGGCCATGCAGGCCGCGCGCGACGGCGGCGGCGCGGGCTGGATCGAGGTGCCCCTGCAGTTCGGCACCGACCCCGAGACCGGCTGGCCCACGGGCATCTACCAGACCGTCAGCAACGGCGACAGCTCCGAGATCGTCCGGGACGCCAACGGCGTGCCGGTGCTGGCCACCCAGCGCGTCTTCGACGAAGCGCTGTTCACCAACGCCTGGCTGGCTGAAGGTGCGAGCTCGGGAGGTTTGGCCCAGGAGGCCTTCGCCCGCTTCTATGGCGGCGCGCACAGCCAGATCGTGCTGCAGCACGACCAGAGCGAGAGTGGTGGCCCGCCGCGCTGGGTCAGCCAGCCCAGCCTGGACAACCCGGCCGTCGGCCTGGATGCGTGGAGCGGTGTGTACGACGGCGAGTTCGTCAGCCTCGACCTGAACCATGCGCCGCGGCTGAACGACGACACCGCCATCGGCTTTGACCCGCAGCTCGGCTGGGTCACGTCGCGCGACAACCTCTACGAGCACCGCAGCTGGTTCGACAAGGCGCTGCCCATCGCCTTCGTGGCGTTCACGGCCTGGGTGACCGCCGGCGCCACGGCGGGCATGGGCTGGGTGGGCGGTGCCATCACCGGTGCCGTGGCCTCGGGAGCCAGCGGGCTGGTCAACGGCAACCTCAGCCTGAAGGGCGTGCTCATCGGCGCTGTCAGCGGCGGGCTGGCAGCCGGCCTCACGCCAACGCTCACCAGCACGCTGAAGGACGCCGGCATGGGCGCGGCCGCTGGTGTGGCCGCGCGCATGACGGTGCAGGGCGGCATCCAGGCGCTGCTGGGCGGCAGCTTCAAGGACGGCGTCATCGCCGGCTTCGCCAGCGGCCTGGCGGACCTGGCCAGCGCCAACATCGCAGAAAACATCCAGAAAGCCGTCGATGCCGGCACGATGAGTGCTGCCGAAGCGCTGGCCGCTCGCACCTTCAACACCATGCTGAGCAGCGCCATCCGCGCGGCGGGCTCGCCGGATGACCCGGCGCATGCGTTCGCTCAGGAGTGGCTGGGGGCGCTGATGCAGGAGCACCTGCCGGCGCCTGTCGCGCCGCCCGCGCCTGCACCCGATCCGGATGGGGTGCAGACCTTCCCAGTGCCGGACCCGGGGGCCGTTGAGGTAACGCCGTTGCCGCCTGGCGGGTTGGTGTTCGATGACGAAGGCAATCTGATGCCTGGAGTCGTTGATCCCGAGGCTTCTGCTGTCGACAACGCTGGGGTGATCTACCAGCGCTTGCTCGATCAAGGACTGACCCAAGGCGAGGCAGCGGAAATGGCGGTGCACTACTTGGAGGAGCAAGTGCCGGCCCGGCCGTCAGTCGACCCGAGCCTGGCGGCCGAATGGGCTGGACTGAGTCCGCAGGAACAGCAGGACCGCCTTGACGAAGTGCAGCGGCAGATCGAATGGGAATTGAACGCGGACATCGTCCGGCACCAGTCGACGCTCAGCCCGGAAGAGTTGATGCAGTTGACGGGCGGTGGCGGCAAGGGTGGGGGCGCGGTGTCCATCGCGGTGAATGGCCGATGGGATGCTGCGCTCAACGCCGCGAGCGATATCGCGGGTCTTGCCCAGCCGCTACTGGAGTTGCAGGGCGATCTGCAGAAACTGCAGAGCCTGCAGGCCGAGTCGAAGATCGCGGATCTTCGTGCCCGCATGCGGGCTGCAGGCATGCCGAACGTGTCGGAGAACTACCAGATGGCCCTGGTTCCAGGGCCAGGTGGCGCGGCCGTCACGGTGCGTGACTACGGGGCCACCGTCGATCAACTGCGCTCGGCCTACAACGACTTCCTGACCGACCGGCGCTATACGGAGACTTGGGGAGGCAACTGGCGCGAGCTCCGTATGGGGCGGTCGCAGATGACGGTGCCGGAATTCGAGACCAAGGTGCTGCAGTTGCAGCAGGATGCGACGAACCAGGCCTACGAGGAGGGGAGGCGCCTGATAGGCAGCAAAGAACTGCCCATTAGCCCTAAGGGCTTCGCGCACACATTGGGCAGCTACATCGATGAGAAGGTTCGGCTGGAGCTTCGTCAGTTCGGCAACGTCGAGAAGCTTCCCGATGCGGCTGGGAGCAACCTTTTTGCGGTGAACCGTCGGATCAGCGGTGGCGGCTTGGCGGGAATTCCGGACTTGCGCATCGGCGGCAACCTGATCTCGGATGTCAGCCTAGCGCCGAAGAACGGTACTTACGAGCAACTGCAGCGCTGGAATGCCATCAGGCCCAATGACACGCTGATCATTCGTCCCGATGCCATGGGCGGCGCGTACGTCGTGCCGAGAAGCACAATTCCCCGCATCAACAAGCCAGGAACGCCAGGATGAACAAACGCGAAGCCCTTCAGCTGTTTATCGAGGACGTTGCGGGAGGTACTTCTCAGCCGCCGGACGAGTATCAGGAGTGGAACTCCATCGGCTACGCGGGACATCGCAGCGACCTGCTCGAGCACTGGCGCGTCGCCAGGGACGGCATCAAACGGGATCTGGACAAGGTGCCGCAGATTGACGAACTGTTGGAGCAGGCCCTCGCATCGTTCGATCGCGGTGAGCGTCAGCCCGGGCGGGGACTCATGGTGAAGATATATGTTCTGCTGACGCAGCCCACCAGGATTGCCTGAAATCTCAAAAGCGCCTAGAGGGCGGCAGCTCAATCTGGACGTGACCAAACTCGACGAACTCGTTACGCAGATCGCGCTGACGCTGCATCGATCAGCGCCGAACGAGCGCTGGGCCAGGCAGGCCTACAGGATCGCCGCCCCCGAGGACGGCAGCTACAGGGCCGAGGTCTATTCCTGCTGGTTGAGTGATGGCTCGTTGGCCTACGACTTCCCCTCAGAGCCTTGCGAGTCGCAGATCGGTCAACTGGCAATGAACCACTGGCGCCAGACCGTCGAACTCGGCCTACCGCGCTGGTACACGATGACCGTCCGTGTCGAGCGGACCGGCAAGTTCACCTTGAACTTCGAGTACCTGGACGAGTATCCGGAGGGCGGCATCCATCGTCCCGTGCCACATCCACGTTGGGTGGACTGAAACGTGGTGGCGGCAGATTGAGCTGCACCAACCTCCGTGTCAGTCACTGGTCGATGGTCAGCAGGTAACGCGAACGTTCCCCAATAAGCTCGGAGGTTGAATGCAAACCGCTTTGGAACAACTGGATGACTTGCAGCAGTTGATCGCGCTTGCGCTTTTCGAATCCATCTCCATCAAGGGATGGGTTCTTGCCAAGTTGATGGCGAGATATTCCCCGGGTGGTGTGGGAGCGCTGGACTTCCATACCCGGTCGTCGGCTGGCGTGTCCCGTGAGATGCCAGCAGACGATCATTTGGACAGGTTGACCCTGCTGACCATGAAGCACTGGCGGCTGACTCAGGAACTCGGACTGCCGCGCTGGTACATGATGACTGTCAGCTTGCAGGCTAGCGGCAAGTACGCGATAGATTTCGAGTACCGCGATGACTACCAGGAAGGGGACATCATGAAGCCGCTGGTTGAGGTTGACTAGTTTGTCCACCGGTGGTGCTGGCGAGGGTGCCGCTGAGCGGGTCCTCGTTGAACTTGACCGCGCGACAGCGGCCGTCGTCCGTCATGTCCATGCGGAGGGCGACATCGTGAAGCTGCTCGACTGAACCTCGTCTACGGTGCGGCACTCGACTGGCGCCAGCATGAACAAACGCGAAGCCCTGCAGCTGTTTGTCGAGGACGTTGCCGGAGGCACCTCTCAACCGCCTGATCAATATCAGGACTGGTACACGCCCGGCTATGCGGGCCACCGTGCCGACCCCATGGCGCACTGGCGCGCCGGCCGCGAGATCATCAAGCGGGATCTCGACAAGGTGCCGCAGATCGACGCGCTGCTGGAGCAGGCGCTGGCCTCGTTCGACAAGGGTGAGCGCGAGCCCGGCCGGACCTTGATGTGCGACATCTACAACCTGCTGACCCACCCGACGCAGATCCGCTGAGGGCGTTCAGTCGCAGATGGCTGGGCAGCGTCCACCCGTCACTCGGCGCGGCCGCCACAGCACTGCACGCGGGAACAACCTGACAGCGGCCCGCGCCGGATCGGCCTCATCTGCAAGACGCAGTTCTAGGAGCGCCCGCAACTGCCCACCCCTCTGCCGGGCGATTCAATGCTCGCTATACAACATGAACAGGGAGTGCCCGATGAGGCCGAGCCGCCACAGTGCCACCCGCCGGGTGGCGCTTCTTCTTGCCGCCACCCTCGCTCTGGCCGGCTGCGCCGGCCTCAAGCCCATCGAGCCCCAGCCCGGGCAGTTGCAGGCCATCCGCTCCATTGCGGTGGCTACGTTGCCCGAGCCACCGCCGCTGGCAGTGCGCAATCTCAAGCACCCCGCCTTCGCTCTTGGCGCCCTCGGCGGCGCCATCGTGGAGGCCGACTGGGCCGACAAGCAGGCGCGGCTGGCGCAGCGGATGCAGCCGCTACCTCCTGCGCCGGCTGCGGAGTTCCGCGAGCAGGTGGTGGCGCATCTGCAGCGCCTGGGTTACGAGGTGCGCCCCGCCGCGCGGCCCTGGCAGCCCAAGGCGCAGGAGCGACCAGGCTTTGACCCCGCCGCCGTGGCCGGCGGCGCGGATGCGCTGCTGGTGCTGGAGCCCCGCATCGCCGGCTTCGTCGCCGCGCCGGGGCATGACTATCTGCCGACGCTGCATGCCGATGTGCGGCTCTACGGCCGCGCCCCTGCTGCAGGCCACCTACGCGACCGGCTGGGCGCCCGACCAGCAGCAACTCAAGTCCACCACCACGCGCGGGCGCGAGTTCGGCAACTTCGAGTCCTTGACGGCCGACCCCGAGGCCACCGCGCAGTCGCTGCAGCAGGCCGCCCGCCTGCTGGCCGGACGGGTGGCGCAGGATCTGCAGCGTTGATGCCGCCTGCTGGTGCGCGCCCGCCCCAGCCCGGGTCCTCAGCGCGGCCGCAGCAGCTGATCCGCATCAATCAGGCGCATCGCCACGGCCGCCATGGTCTGGCCGCCGTCCATCGCGATCTGGCGCAGGCGCTGGAACGCAGCCTCTTCATCCAGCCCCTGCTCGCGCATCAGGATGCCGCGCGCGCGCTCCACCAGCTTGCGCTCGGCGAGCTGGGTCTGGGTCTGGCGCAGGTCGCGCTGCAGGCTCTGGTCGTGCTCGAAACGGGCCAGCGCCAGCTGCAGCAGTGCGCCCAGGCGCTGCGGCGGCAGGCCGGCCAGCTGCAGCGTGCTGATGCCGGCGTTCAGCGCCGAGCGCATCTGCTCGGCCGTCATCTGGTCGGCGAACAGCAGCACTGGCCGGGGCTGCTGCTGCAGGGATTCACCCAGCTGGGCCAGCAGCGCGGGCGTGGGCTGCTCGCAGTCGATCAGCAGCAGTTCGGGCGACAGCCGCGTCAGCGCGGCCGGTAGTGCGTCGGGCTGGACGGCGAGATCGATGACGTCGACGAGTTGGCAGCGCAGGCGGATCAGCTCCAGCCGGATCACGGGGCTGCGGCGCTGGCCGGCGTCGGCCAGCAGCACGCGCAGGCCGGGCAGGGCAAGGGACGGGGGCGTGTTCATGCCCCAGTGCAGTGCAAGTCCCGTGCCGCCTATTTGGGCGCACTGAAACCGGTCGCCCGGTAGGCCGCCTCGATGGTGGCCTTGCCGACCCGCGTCTCCATCTCCTTGTGCACCGGCATCAGCGCCTTCTTCCACTCGTCCATCTCGGCCGGCGTGGGCGTGTAGATGCGGGTGCGGCCGCTGGCACGGATGGCCAGCAGCGCCAGGTCGTTCTCGTCGCTGGCGATCGCGTTGGCGTAGGTCGTGGCGTCCTTCAGCGCTGCCTCCAGCGTGTCGCGCACGTCGGCCGGCAGGCCATCCCAGAACTTCTTGTTGACGATGACCGCATAGGCCAGGTGGCCGTGGTTGGACAGGGTCATGTGCTTTTGCAGCTCGTGGACGCGCTGCGTGTAGAGGTTGCTGGGCACGTTCTCGGTGCCGTCCACCAGCCCGCTCTGCAGCGCCTGGCGCACCTCGCTGAAGGCCATCACCTGCGGGATGGCACCCAGCGCGCGCATCTGCGCGTCCAACACCTTGCTGGACTGGATGCGCATCCTCAGCCCCTTGAAGTCGGATGCCCGGTGCAGCGGCCGGTTGGCGCTCATGATCTGAAAGCCGTTGTCCCAGTAGGCCAGGCCCTTGATGCCCTTGGGCTCCAGCCGGCGCAGCAGCTCGGCGCCCAGAGGGCCGTCGGTGACGGCGCGGAAGGCCGCCGTGTCCTTGAACAGATAGGGCAGGTCGAAGACCTCGAACTCCTTGACGCCCAGCGGCCCGAACTTGGCCAGCGACGGCGCCAGCATCTGCACGCTGCCCAGCTGCAGCGCCTCCATCTCTTCCTTGTCTTTGTAGAGCTGGCTGTCGGCGTACACATCCACCTTCACGCGGCCGCCGCTGCGCGCCTCGACCAGCTCCTTGAAGCGTCGCGCGGCCTTGCCCTTGGGCGTATCGGGCGCCACCACATGGCTGAACTTGATGACGATGGGCGGCTGCGCCCCGCCGGCCACGGGCAGGCTCAAAGCGGCGGCGAGCACGAGGCGGCGCAGCATGGTTGTCTCTCCAGGGCCGGATGCTTTTATGCAGCCGGATTTTGCGGGCAGGTCGCGCCAGGCGATTTGCGGAGTTCCACATCGCTACCAGCGCTGACCCTTCTTAGACTGCGGGGATGACGGTGCGAGCGTTCCTGACCCGCAGCCTGTGGCTGGCGCCGCTGGCGCTGTCGCTCGTCTTCGTGGCGGGCGTGCTGGCCTGGGTGCGGGCCAACGGCATCGAGGAGCAGGAGCTGCAGCGCCAGACGCTGATCTCCGACGCGCTGAGCACCGAGGTGCAGCTGCGCAGCCGCATCGACGAGGAGCTGCAGCAACTGCGCCTGATCGCCACCGGTCTGGCCGGCCGAACGCCCAGCACGGCCGTGCTGGAGGCGCACCCCGAGGTCAACGCGGGGCTGCGGCGGCTGTGGCTGTCGGTCACCTGGCTGGACTCGCGCAACCGCGTGCTGGCCGAGGTGCCGGGCCGCTCCAGCGCCAACCGCTACGAGGACGGGCTGTCGCTGCACCTGACGGCACCGGTCGCGCCGGACGGCGTGCTGGTGGTGCGTTACGCGCCGGCACTGCTGCTCAAGCACGGCGTGCCCTGGTGGCTGGCGCGCAAGTACGACCTGCAGCTGGTGGACAGCGCCGACCAGGTCATCGCGTCCAGCACCGAGTCGCCGCTGCGCGCCGCGCAAGGCCCCCGCCCCAGCTACCGTGTCGCGCTGACCGGGCCGCTGCGGGCCAGCCCGCTGGCCGAGGCCACATTGGCCGACGCGGCGCTGGAGCTGACGCTGCGCGAGCCGCTGCCCGATGGCGTGCGCCCGCTGGCCTGGGTGCTGGCGGCCGGCTTCCTGCCGGCGATCGCCGTTGCCAGCTGGCTGCTGCGCCGGCAGATGCGTCGCGTGCAGCGCGCCGAGATCGCCGGCCGCACCGAGGCCGCCTGGCGGCGCTCCATGGAGGACTCGGCGCTGGTGGGCCTGCGCGCCCGCGACCTGGACGGGCGGTTGCTGTACGTGAACCGTACGCTCTGCGACATGGTGGGCCTGAGCGCCGAGCAGCTGGTGGGTCTGCTGCCGCCCATGCCCTACTGGCCACCGGACACGCTGGACGAGGTGGCCGAACGCAACCGCCGCGTGCTGGCCGGCGACGCGCCGCGCGACGGCTACGAGTCGCGCTGGCTGCACAGCAGCGGCCGGCTGCTGGACGTGATGGTCTACGAATCGCCGCTGGTGGACGCCGGCGGCCGCCAGATCGGCTGGATGGGCAGCATCATCGACATCACCGAGCGCAAGCGGCTGGCCGAGCGTGAGCGCCGCGAGGTCGAGACGCTGGCCCACAACGCGCGGCTGACCATGCTGGGCGAGGTGGCCTCCACGCTGGCCCATGAGCTGAACCAGCCGCTGACGGCCATTGCCAGCTACAACGCCGGCATCAGCAATTCGCTGGCCAAGCTGGGCGTGCAGGACGAGCTGGTGCTGGGCGCGCTGCAGCGCCTGGGCCAGCAGGCCGAGCATGCAGGCCGCATCGTTGCGCGCATCCGCGAGTTCCTGACCCGGCGCGAGCCGCGCCATGAGCGCTGCGATCTGAACGACGTCGTCACCGCCGCGCTGGACCTGCTGCGCCGCGACTGCCAGCGCCGCGGCATCGCGCTGGACGTGGTGCTGGCGCCCGGCACGCCGGCCGTGCAGGCCGATGCGGTGCTGATCGAGCAGGTCGTCATCAACCTGGTGCGCAATGCGGCCGATGCGCTGCAGGCGCGCGAGTCGGCCCGCCAGATCACGGTGGCCAGCCGCGTCGTGGGCGAGTTCGTGCGCCTCGACGTGCGCGACAACGGCCCCGGCCTGCAGGGCCGCCGCATCGAGCAGCTGTGCGCGCCGTTCTACACCACCAAGATCGAAGGCATGGGCATGGGCCTGGCCATCTGCCGCTCCATCATCGAGGCCCACCACGGCGTGCTGGACGCCGAGGAGGCGGCCGGCGGTGGAGCGCTGTTCTCCTTCAGTCTGCCGCTGACACCGGAGCTTTCTCATGCCTGATACCCGCCAAGGCACCGTCCACCTGGTCGACGACGACGCCGGCGTGCGCGACGCGCTGGCTTTTTTGATGCGCTCGCGCGGGCTGGACGTGCGGGCCTTCGCCAGCGGCCCGGCGCTGCTGGAGGTGCTGGACAGAGAAGGGCCACCCAAGGGCATTTTTCTGCTGGACGTGCGCATGGAGCCCATGAGCGGCACGCGGCTGCACGACGAGCTGCTGGCGCGCGGGCTGAGGAACCCCGTGCTGTTCCTGACCGGCCATGGCGACATCCCCATGGTGGTGGCCGCGCTGAAGAACGGCGCGTTCGACTTCCTGGAGAAGCCCTACAGCGACAACGCGCTGGCCGACCGCGTCGCGCAGGCGCTGGCGGTGGACGCCGCCATGCAGGCCGAGGGCGCCCAGGCCGCCGAGCGCAGCGCCCGGCTGGCCAGCCTGACCGACCGCGAGCGCGAGGTCATGGCCCGCGTGGCCGCTGGCAAGCTGAACAAGATCATTGCGGACGAGCTGGGCGTGTCCATACGCACCGTGGAGGTTCACCGCGCGCGCGTGTTTGCCAAGCTGGGCGTCAGGTCGGCGGCCGAGGTGGCGACGCTGCTCGCAGCCAAGGGCTGAGGCGCGCGCCCTGGGCGCCATCGCGAGGCATGGTTTCCCCCTGCTGGCGCAGCTTGGCCCAGGCCTGGGGCAAAAATACTGGAAAACACGTATAGAAAAGCTGGCATGGGGTTTGCACTAGTGGGTTGCCGAGGCGACTGGCCTCGGGTTTAAAGGAGTACCCACCATGAAGAATCTGCGACCGCTCACCCTGTCGGCCGCCCTGCTCGCCCTGATGACGCTGACCGCGCCCGCGAGTGCCCAAGAACCCACCGTGCCGGCCGTGACCGACCGGGTCATGCTGCGCCTGGCCCAGGGCGAGTACCTGCTGGACGACGGCCGCACGCTGCGCGTCCATGTCGGCGTGCGCCGCGTGGGCGTTGCCGTCGACGAGACGCCGCTGGAGAACTGGCGCGCCGAGAACAGCGAACTGCTGGTCAGCCCCGACGGCATGCGCCGCGTGCGCCTGCACCGCAATGTGGACGGCAGCGTCGACAAGGTGCAACTGGAGACGGACCGCCTGCGTTGATCGCGCCGGACGGAGTTACCACGCCGCCTTCGGGCGGCGTTGTTGTTTCTGGCCTTCGGGCGGCGTTGTTCTTTTTGGGGTCGGTTACTTCGCGGTGATCGTCACCGCCACCGTGCCGGTGGCCGTCTGGCCCAGGTTGTCCTTCAGCGTCACCGTCAGCGTGTAGCTGCCGGTCACCGGCTTGGGCCAGCTGACGGCGATGGCGCCGCTGGCCGCCGTGAACGTCATGCCGCTGGGCACGCCGGCGATGCCGATGGACAGCGAACTGGAGCTGGGCGCGCTGTAGCCGATGCTGGCGCTCATGGCCTGGGCCGCCACGCCGCTGAGGCGGGTCGTCGTCAGCCGCGGCGCCGTGACGGTGGTGGGCGTCGTCGTGCCGCTGGCGGCGGCACCCAGACTGGTCAGCAGCGCACCGGCGTTGGGCGTGCCCCAGCCGGTGGGCGTGTCGTAGCCCGTCACGGCGGCGCAGGTGGCGCACGTGCCGTGGCTGCCGGTGGTCACGTCCTTGAAGGCGGCGGCGTAGACGGTCGGCACCGCACCGATCTGCTGGTAGATCGCGGCATGCGTGGGGCCCAGCGCGGCCTTGCCATTGGCGGCGCGCATCGCGTTGGCGATGGCGACCAGGCCGGCCCACTGCGGCGTGGCCAGGCTGGTGCCGCCGGCGCTGATCCAGCGCGTGGCGGTCGTGCCGGGCGCGATGAGGGCCACGTACTGGCCGGAGTTGGGGTCGGCGTTGAAGGCCACGTCGGCCACCGCGCGGCGCGCATAGCCGCCGATGCTGCCGCTCTGGTAGCTGGGCAGCGCCACATAGGCGCTGGTGCCGCCGCCGGTGCCGCTCCAGGTCGTTTCGCTGCGCGTACCGCTGCCGCTGCCGCTGTAGGTCAGCGTCG
Organism: Roseateles asaccharophilus; assembly: GCF_031458115.1. Lineage (GTDB taxonomy): Bacteria > Pseudomonadota > Gammaproteobacteria > Burkholderiales > Burkholderiaceae_C > Pelomonas > Pelomonas asaccharophilus_A. The sequence continues at coordinate 476,343 of NZ_JAVDXV010000003.1, forward strand.
TGCCGCCCACGGCCAGCACCTTGCTGGACACCGACGGCCACAGCACCTGCGTGCCGTCGTCGCCGGTGGCGGCCAGGTAGGTCATGCCGGCGGTGGAGAAGGCGCTGTCGTAGCCGGTCGTCCAGCTGCCCTCGGCGGCGCCGAAGCTCATGGACACGACACCCGACCCCATCTTGTTGGCCAGCGCGACGGCGTTGGACAGACTGCTGACGCTGGCGTCGGGCGCCTCGATGAGGACGATGCGCGCCAGCGGTGCGATGGCGTGCGCCCATTGCACGTCCAGCGCGATCTCGGTGGCCCAGCCGCTGTCGTAGGCGGGGGCCGTGGCGGTGAGTGCGCCGGCGGCCGTGCTGTAGGCGATGACCAGCTCGCAGGCGCTCTTGGACGCGGCGGCCAGCGGCAGCGTGGCGGTGGCTGCCAGCGTGCGCGTGGTGCACGTGGGCAGGCCGAACTTGCTGTTGAACGCGGCCAGCTCGGCGGCGATGTTGGGGTCGTGCTTAGCGTTGACGATGTAGATCGTCTGGCCGGCGCCCAGCTGCGCGGAGGACGCCGTCAGCGCCGGCAGGCCGTAGGCGGCGCGCACCTGCGCCGGCGTGTAGGTCGTCACCACCGTGCTGGTCGCCAGCGGCGCGGCCTCGCCACCGGCCAGCGCGCGGCGGCGCACGGCGGCGTCCAGCACATCCAGCGTCAGGCCCTTGGTGGACAGGCCGGACGAGGCAAGGGTGCGGTGAGGCTCGATGGCGTTGTCGGGCTCGTCCAGCTCCACGGCGGCGGCGTGGAAGCTGGGCTGGGCCAGCGCGCCGGCGGCTGGGTCGTCTAGGCCCACGCTCAGCGTGGCGCTTCCGGGTAGCTCGGCGGACTGGGTCGTCACGCTGGCGTCGCTGCTGCTGCCATCGCCGCCTCCGCAGGCGGTCAGCGCCGCGGCGGTCAGGAGGCCCAGGGTCCAGGAGAGGGAGGTGCTGCGCATGGCCGGGTCTTGCAGTGAAGAGGGCCACGCCCGACAAGACCTTGCGGCCTTGGCGGCCCCGCTGCCATGGCACTCGATGTGCGGTAGGCCGGAAGCTTTGCGTCCCCGCCTTTCGACGGGTTTGCCCTCTGGGTTGATGGAAAGCAGTCTAGGCGCGGGGGCTTGAATGTGCGTGTCGCCCCGCCAAGGGCGCGTGACATCTGCCGCGTTGCCTGGGGCGGACTGTGACCGCGGCGCGTGTCTGGCGTTGAGCCGCTTTGTGTCCAGCGGGACACAGGCGGCGCTTCGTGCAGGTCCGGCGGTGTTTCATGCAGCGCCAGATGCGATTCGCCGGTCCATCGACAGCGGCCCCTTGGCCCGCCCCTAGATTGCCGGCCATGCACACCACCAACCCCCTCGCCACCGGCAACCGCTTCCAGCGCTGGTACTACCGCTGGGCCCTTCCGCACTACGAGCGCATCGGCCGCGACGAACCGACGCTGCGCGAGCGGGTCGAGCTGGCCGATGCCTACCTCTACTCCCGCCAAGGCCCGTGGGCCTGGGCCGGTTGGCTGCTGGTGCTGGTCGGCGCGGCCCTTTGGCTGCACGACCAGGGGCGCGGTTGGGGTGAAGCACTGGGCATTGCCGCAGCCGTCTGGATCGGGCTGAGCGTCGCGCTGCTGGGCGCCTGGCTGGCGCCGCAGAAGATGGCACCCAACAAGCTCGTGCGCGGCTTCGTGCGTGGGTTGGCGGTGGGTGTGACGGCCGCCGTGCTGGTACGGATGGGCATGCACGGCCTCGACGCCGCGCTGGATGTCGAGCGCCTGCAGCGCATGTTGTTCGCCATCGTGCCCATCGGGGGGGGCATCCTGCTGCTGCTGGGCGTGGTGGCCCGCGCCGGCCGCGCGGCGGGCGAGCGCCAACTGGCCCGCCTGCAGCTCGTGGCCGAACGCGACGCCGCCGCCCGCGCCGCCGCCGAGGCCGACCTGCGGCTGCTGCAGGCGCAGATCCACCCGCACTTCGTCTTCAACACGCTGGCCACGCTGCAGCACTGGGTGGACCGCCGTGACGAGCGCGCCGGCCCGCTGCTGCGCGAGCTGACCGGCTTCCTGCGTCGCAGCACCGAGATGCTGGGCCGCCCCACGGTGCCGCTGGCCGACGAGGTGCAGACCGTGCGCCACTACCTGGCCATCCTGGATGCGCGTCTGGCGGGGCGCGTGCAGGGCGAGATCCACGTGCCGGCCGCGCTGATGCCACGGGAGCTGCCGCCGGGCCTGCTGCTGACGCTGGTGGAGAACGCCGTCGAGCACGGCCTGGAGCCCCGGATAGGCGCCGGCCGGCTGCGCCTGGAGGGCGGCCACGAGCCGGACGGTCGCTGGTGGCTGCGTGTCGACGACGACGGCCTGGGGCTGGCCGATGATGCGGCCGACGACGTGGGCCTGGCCAACCTGCGCCAGCGGCTGAAGCACCACTTCGGCGACCGTGCCGGCTTCACGCTGCAGCACCGTGCCGAAGGTGGCACCCGTGCCGAGATCACCATCACCCCGGAGACCCTGTGACCCGCATCCTGATTGCCGACGACGAACCCGCGCCCCGCGAGCAGCTGGCCGAGGCGCTGGCACTGGCGTGGCCCGAGGCCCGCATCGTGGCGCAGGCCGAGCACGGCGCCGACGCCTGGGACCAGTGGCTGGCGCACGAGCCCGATGTGTGCTTCCTGGACATCCGCATGCCGGGCCTGTCGGGCATCGACGTCGCGCACCGCATCGCCGGCCGCTGCCCGGTGGTGTTCGTCACCGCGTTCGGCGACCACGCGCTGCAGGCCTTCGATGCCGGCGCGGTGGACTACCTCGTCAAGCCGCTGGACCCCGAGCGCCTCGCGCAGACCGTCGCGCGGCTGAAGCAGCGCCCGGCGGCCGACGGCGACGCGCTGCAGCGCCTGCTGGCGCAGCTCTCCAGCAGCCAGCGCCGCCCGGCCTGGCCCGACACGCTGCAGGCCGGCGTGGGCAAGGAGGTGCGGCTGATCCGCGTTGCCGACGTCGTCTACTTCGAGTCCGACAGCCGCTACACGCGTGTCGTCTACGCCGAGGCCGGCGAGCAGCGCGACGCGCTGCTGCGCACGCCGCTGAAGGACTTGCTGGCCCAGCTGGACCCGGCGCGCTTCCAGCAGGTGCACCGCTCCACCGTGGTGGCCAGCGCGCAGATCGCCAGCGCCGTGCGCGACGACGACGGCGGCATGCTGCTGCGGCTGCGCGGCTCGGCCGACACGCTGGCCGTGTCGCGTCCCTTCCAGGGGCTGTTCAAGGGGCAGTGATCTCCACCGCGATGCCGCTGAGCACGGCGTTGCCGCTCAGCGGGTCGCGCGCCGCGTCGTCCAGCAGCGCGTTCATGTTGACGCCGGGGCGCTCGCGCGCGACGGCCAGCTGCACGCCGTCCAGGTCGTGACCCCAGCCGTGCGGCAGGCTGACGACGCCGGGGCTCATGTCGGCGCTGCGCTCCACGCGTGCGATCAGCTCGCCCACGGCGCTCTTGACCTTGGCGAACTCGGCCAGGCCCAGCCGGTCGGCATCGCCCGGGTTGACCAGCAGCGTGCAGCGCTCCGGGCCCTTGGCCAGCACCGGCAGGTTGTGCATCCAGCTGTTGCCCGAGCGCGTGTCGCGCCGGCCGATGAGGCTGAACGCGGGCGCGGGCTGCGTCGTCACCTGGGCCAGATCGGCCAGGATGGACGGCGGCGCCAGCTCGACCTTGCCGCTGGGCGTGCGCAGCAGCTCGGGGATGCGCGGCGTCAGCGCGCCCAGGTCCACGCCGCCGCTTTCAACGGTGCTGGCGGCCTTGACCTTCGCGAGGTTGATGCCATCGGGCTTGCGACCGAACTGGTCGCCGAAGGGGCCGATGCGCAGCTGCAGGTCCACCAGCCGCTCGGGGCCGCGCCAGGGCTGCAGCGCGGCCAGCACGGCCGGCGTCTGCTCGCCAGCAAAGCGGCGCACGTCCGATTCAATCGCCTCGTCGTCCAGCTGCTGCACGTCGACATCCAGGCCGCGGCCTTCCAGCAGCGCGCACAGGCGCAGGATGGTCTGCCACTCCTGCGGCGTGCCTGCGGGGGCGTCGAACACCGGGCCTGAGAAGCGTGCGTGGTTGCGGTAGCTGAGCTGCGGGAAGGCCACGTCGAAGTGCAGGTCCTCCAGCGGCGACAGCCCCGGCAGGATGACGTCGGCATGGCGGCTGGTCTCGTTGACGTAGATGTCCAGACTCAGCATGAAGTCCAGCTGCTCCAGCGCCTTCGCGATGCGGGGGCCCCCCGGCGCTGACAGCACCGGGTTGCTGGCCACCGTGATCAGCGCGCGGACCTGGCCGGGGCCGGCGGTCTCGATCTCTTCGGCCAGCACGGTGATGGGCAGCTCGCCGAACACCTCGGGCGCGCCGGACACGCGGCTCGCGCGCCGGCCGGTCGTCACGCCCTTGCCGCTGCCAGGCTTGCCCTGCGTGTTGGACGCAAACGCGGCGGACTTCGCGAACATCGCGCCGCCCTCGCGATCCAGGTTGCCGGTCAGCACATTGATGAGGTCCACCAGCCAGGAGTTCACCGTGCCGAAGCGCGTCGTGCAGGTGCCGATGCGGCCGTAGACCGCCGCATGGGGCGCCGCGGCCAGCTCGCGCGCGATGCGGCGCTGCACGTCGGCCGCGATGCCGCAGCCGGCGGCGGTGACTTCGGGCGCGAAGGGCTGCAGCGCGGCGCGCGCTTCTTCCAGCCCGTTGACGTGCTCGGCCAGCCGGCCCAGCTTCAACAGCCCCTCGCCGAACAGCGTGTGCGCGATGCCGGCCAGCAGCAGCGCGTCGCCGCCGGGGCGTATGGCCAGATGCTCGTCGGCGGCCGCGGCCGTCTCGCTGCGGCGCGGGTCCACGACGACGATGCGCCCGCCACGCGCGCGCATGGCCTTGGCCTTGCCGCGGTAGTCGGGCACGGTCCACAGGCTGCCGTTGCTGATCATGGGGTTGGCGCCCAGCATCAGCAGGTAGTCGCAGCGCTCGATGTCGGGCAGCGGGATGCTCAGCCAGTGCCCGAACATCAGGCCGGCGCTGAGCTGCTTGGGCATCTGGTCCAGCGTGGACGCGCTGAACACGTTGCGCGTGCCTAACGCGCGAACGAGGCGGGGCGTGTAGGCGAGGAGACTCACCTTGTGCGCGGCCGGGTTGCCGATGGTCAGCGCGACGGCGTCGGGTCCGTGCTCGCGGAACACGGGCAGCAGCCGGCGTTCGATCTCGGCAAAGGCCTCGTCCCAGTTCGCCTCGACGAACTGGCCGTCGCGCTTGATCAGCGGCGTGCGCAGCCGGTCGGGGTCTTCATGCAAGTCCTTCAGGCTCACGCCCTTGGGGCACAGGTAGCCGTGGCTGAAGACGTCGTTGGCCGCGCCGCGGATGCTGATGACCTGGGCGCCTTCGGTCTTGATCTCCAGGCCGCAGCAGGCCTCGCACAAGGGGCAGATGCGGTAGTGGCTGTCGGACATGGGGGGTCTCCTGTTTTCAGGGATTCTGCGGCGCTGGAACAGGGGACAGCGTCAAGCCGGCGACAAGGGTTTCCCGGGACCCGGTCCCGATGCCGACGTCGAAGCCGGTCGGCATACTCGGCGCCGTTTTGCCGATGCAGGAGTGTTTGCCATGGCCGTGATCCACGGGCGCGATGCGCTGTCTGATGCGACGTTGCAGCGCCTGTTCCAGTACATCGAGGCGCGCCGCAAGGACGCCTGCTGGAACACCAACCTGAACATCTGGGACGCCGGCATCGTGCACCAGAGCGCGCCGGTCATGCTGCATCCCATCGAGCAGGCCTTCTCCAACGACCTGCTGGCGGAGCTGCACGAGCGCGGCAAGCTGCCCTACCGGCACGAAGGCGTCACGGTGATGTTCTACGCGTGGCCGGCGGGCAGCTACATCCCGTGGCACAGCGACTTCATCGAGAAGTACTCGATGACCATCTACCTGAACCAGGAGTGGAACCCCGACCACGGCGGCGCGTTCTGCTGGCAGGACTGGGGCCTGGGCATCGAGCGCCATGATTGGTCGGCACCGCCGGTCAAGTGCCAGATGATCCGGCCGCAGTTCAACGCCTATGCGCTGATGACCGACACCGAGTGGCACAGCGTGACGATGACCACGCCCAACGCGCCGCCACGGCTGACGCTGCAGCTGTTCCTGCCGCGACCCAAGGCGGACGTGCCGCCGGCGCCGAAGCCGGGCGGGATGTCGATGTCCTAGCGGACCGTCAGCTGCCGGAGAACTCACATCTGCCGAAACAGATGCGTACAGCTCTCGGCAACGAGCAGCATTTCATTGCCATGCTTGAGCTTGATCTGCATGCGCCCGCGGAAGTCGCGGCCCACGCTGGCGATCGAGTTCACGTTGACCAGGGTGGAGCGGTGGATCTGCCAGAACTGCTGCGGGTCCAGCTCGTCGATGAGCTCCTTCAACGGCTTGCGGATCAGCGCCTCGCCATCCTTCAGCCCCAGCCGCGTGTACTTGTTGTCGCTCTGGAAGAACATCACTTCGTCCACGGTGATGAGGCGCAGCGTCTGCCCCACCGACGCGTTGATCCAGCGCAGCGGCGCGCGGCCGGCCGACGCCACTGGGCGGGTGTCCAGCTGGTCCAGCACGCCGCCCAGCCCGGCGGGTGGCTGGCCTTGGCCCAGCCGCGCCTTCAGCCGCGTGATGGCGGTGAACAGCCGCGCGCCGGCCAGCGGCTTCAGCAGGTAGTCCACGGCGCCCTGGTCGAAGGCGGCGATGGCGTACTGGTCGTAGGCGGTGACGAACACGACATGGGCGCGGCCGTTGGCCTCGCGGGCCACGTCTATGCCCTTGGCGCCGGGCATCTCGATGTCCAGGAACAGGATGTCGGGGCGGTGCTGGTCCAGCAGCCGCAGCGCCTCCAGGCCGTCGGCGGCCTCGCCGACGATGCTCAGCTCCGGCCACAGCTTGCCCAGCTGCTCGACCAGCTCGCCGCGCAGCGCTTCCTCGTCTTCGGCAACAACGGCCGTGGGTGCAAACAGGCTCATGTCGGCAGGTTCAGGGTGAACTCGGTGCGCCCGTCGGCGCTGTGGCAGCTGAGTTTCGCGTCCAGCACGGCCAGGCGCTCACGCAGCGAGGCCAGCTCGGCGTCGTCGCTGCACAGGCCGGCTTCATCGAAGCCCAGGCGCAGCGGCGGGCCAGCGCGCAGCCAGCAGCGGGTCGGGTGGCCCAGTCGCAGTGCGCGCTGCACCAACGGCAGCAGCAGCATGGGCGGCAGGCAGCGGTTGCCGTGCGGGCCTAGCTCGACGTCCAGCGTGGGCGGCGTGCCGCCCAGGTCGCGCAGCAGCGTCAGGTAGCTGGCGATCAGCTCGGCCTCGCCGGCCAGCGAGGCGCCGGTGTCGCGCAGCCGCGGCAGCGCCACGCGCAGGTGACCGATGAGCCGCTCCAGCCGTGCGCTGGCGTCGGGATCCTGGCGCGCATAGGCCTGCTCCACGGCGATCAGCGCGTCGAACAGCAGTTTGGGGTCCACCTGGGCCTGCATGGCCGCCAGCTGCGAGGCCAGTGCGTTGCGGCGCAGCTGGCTGTGCTCGCGCAGCAGGTCCTGCACGGCCTGGTCCTGGCGGCGGCGCAGCGCGCGGAACTCCAGCACGCCCACGATCATCAGCGCCGGCATGAACACCCACAGCGCGTCGCCGATGAGGGCCGTGATGCGGTGGTTGGTGCATTTGTTGGGCTTGCCGTGGAAGGCCACATAGAGGTCGCACATGGACGGCCAGGGCATCGCGGCGATCAGCGGGTAGATGATGGCGATCGCCAGCACCGAGCCCAGCAGCGTGGCCATCACCAGGCGCGCGCGCCGCGCCGGGTGGATGGGGCTGCTGCGCGCAGCCGGCAGCCAGCACAGCAGCAGCACGATGCAGCTGAGCAGCGGCACGCTGAGGTGGCGGGCCAGCACCTGCGGCAGCTGGTCGCCGGGGTTGAACTCCAGCAGCGAGGTCAGGTCGACGGCGCCGAACAGCAGCCCCGCCGTGACGAAGACCAGCGCCTCCTGCCAGCGCAGCGAGGCCCAGGAACGCAGCAAGTGGCGGATCACGACAGAGCCTCCGCGGGCAGGCGCACGCGCGCGATGACGCCGCGCGGCTGGGCCGCCTCCAGCTCCAGCGCGGCCGCGTCGCCGAAGCGGGCCGCCAGCCGCGCGCGTGTGTTGGCCAGGCCCACGCCTGCGCCGCCGCTGGCGCTGCCGAAGCCCTGGCCGTTGTCGGCCACCTCGATGCTGAGGCCGCCGCCGGGCTCCGGCCGGGCGCGGATCGCGATGTGCCCGCCCTGGGGCAGCGGCGACAGGCCGTGCTTGATCGCGTTCTCCACCAGCGTGGGCAGCACCAGTGTGGGCAGGTGGGCCGACAGCAGCGCGGCCGGCGCGTCGATGTCGAAGGAGAGCCGCTCGCCCATGCGCATCTGCAGGATGGCCAGGTAGTGGCGCACCAGCTCCAGCTCGTCGGCCAGCGTGGACTCATGCCGGCGCATGCCAGGCAGCGCGGCGCGCAGGTAGGCGATCAGAGCCACCAGCATGTTGCGGCCGCGTTCGGGCTGGGTCTCATACAGCCGCTTCACGTTGGCCAGCGTGTTGAACAGGAAGTGCGGCTCGATCTGCGCGTTCAGCGCCGACAGCTGCGCCTCGGTCTGCTGCGCCTTCAGCGTCTCGCGCTCGCGGAACAGCTGCGTCAGCTGCTCGCGGCCGCTGCGCTGTGCGCGGCTGACCTGCAGCAGCGCATAGGCCATGCCGCCCAGCAGCGTCCAGATCGTGATGGTGGACAGGAACCAGCCGGGCTTGAGCTTGTTGGTCGGGTCTTCCAGCAGCGTGATGGCCCAGCGAAAGTAGGTGCCCATCGCCGCCCCGGTGCCCACGGCCAGCGCCTGCAGCGTCAGGGACGCGGGCAGCTTCCAGCGCCGGCCGGCCAGCAGCGCCTCGGCCAGCGCCACCATCAGCAGCAGCGACACGCCGGTCAGCAGCGTCTGGCGGCTGAAGCGGATCAGCGAGAACAGGAAGTCGTAGAGGTCGCCGCGTTCTTCGCCATACCAGGTCAGCGAGCGCGACACCGCGTACAGCAGGCAGAAGTAATAGACGCCCGCCAGCATGCGCAGATTGCAGACGCGCCGAAAGGCTTGCAGTGGGGTCAGGTCCTCCATTGCACCCATTGTGGGCGGTGCCGCGCGGGCCGGGGCGCGATGCGACGAAGTCGGATCAGCTGGCGCCAGCCGCGGCAATCAGCGCCTTGAGTTCGCGTTCAGAAGCCGCCGCGTCGCCCAGGTTGACCTCGATGAGACGGCGCAGATGGGTGATGGACTCCAGGTCGATGCTGCGGCACAGCACGCCGGCATGGCCGCCCTCCACATGGGCCAGCTCCCCGGCCATCGCGATGGCCAGGCCGTCCTCAGGGTTTCCGAGTGGCAGCTTGACGAGGCAGGGCATGCCCACCTGCGGCACGGCGCCGGTGGGCAGCTGCAGCAGCACGCCCTTCAGCGACACGTCGATGACCTGGCAGTGCAGCAAGGCCTGCGTGGTGATCAGCTCGGCGCCGGCGGCGAAGGCGACGCGGGCGAATTGGCGGCGTTCGGTGCTGATGATGGTCTCCCCAGGGCGGGATGAAACGCCGATGCTAGACGAAGGTTTCCAACGCGCCAGCCCCGCCGAAGACGGTGCTGTTGTCCACTGCCTCCTGCAGTCGCTCGGGCGCCAGCGCGGCCAGGCCCATGGCTTCCAGCATGAACCAGGCGGCGCGCAGGAAGGCCACGGTCTCCTCGCGCACGGCGTCGGTCTGCGTGGGTTGGTCGTCCCAGCCGCGCTCGGCCGACTGCCGCGGCGCGACGACGGCTGGCCGGTGCGCGCGGGCCACGCGGGCCAGAAGCTCGCGGGTGTCCATGGTGGCGCTGGGGGCGTCGATCAGGCGCACCAGGTCGCCCAGCTGCTGCTCGGCGGCCGCCGCCAGTAGGCGCGCGGCCTGGTCGGCCCCGCCCGCCAGGTACAGGCCGGCGGCAAGGTCGACGTATTCGAGGGCAGCGGACAGGCGCTGCAGGTCGGGGTTGGACGACATGGTCCGTTGAGTCTAGGTTGTGTGCAGGGGCAAAAGGCGGCGAAAGTTCACGTTGCGTTGTTTATGCTGGGCCGCTTCGGGAATGTCACCAGGAGCCCCCATGATCGACCGCCGCCAGCATCTTCAACAGCTCGCCGCCCTGGCCGGCACGGTGGCCCTGCCGGCGCTGGCCACCGACGAGGACAGCACCTACGACGAGGATTCGGTGCTGAAGGCGGCCACCGAGTTCTTCGGCCAGACCACAGAGGGCCTGGCCAAGGTCATCGAGAAGGCCTTCAAGGAGCAGGGCCGCCCCAATGCCTATGTGAAGGGCCAGGAGGCGGGCGCCGCCATCACCGTGGGCCTGCGCTACGGCGAGGGCGAACTGCTGATGAAGGGCGGCGGCGCGCACAAGGTGTTCTGGGCCGGGCCGTCCATCGGCTTCGACCTGGGCGCCAACGCGTCCAAGGTGTTCACGCTGGTCTACAAGCTGCCCAAGGCCAGCGCGATCTACCAGCGCTTCCCCGGCGTGGACGGCAGCCTTTATTACATCGGCGGCGCTGGCATCAACTATCAGCGCCTGAACGGCATCACCCTGGCGCCCATACGCCTGGGCGTGGGCCTGCGCGCCGGGGCCAGCGTGGGCTACATCCACTACCGGCGCGAGAAGAGCATCAATCCGTTCTGACCGGATGCGCCGACAGGCGTAGACTGTATTTTCATACAGCATTTGGGGCGACCGTGAGCACGACCACCGACCTGCCCGTGCAGGACATTTCCAGCGAAGTCCTGATCGAGAAATACGCCAAGGGCGGCGAGCAGACGCCCGACGAGCTGCGCGAGCGGGTCGCCCGCGCGCTGGCCGCCGCCGAGAAACCGGCCGAACGCGCGAAATGGGCCGCCGCCTTCCTCGACGCCCAGCAACGCGGCTTCGTGCCGGCCGGCCGCATCATGTCGGCCGCAGGCACCGAGCTGTCGGCCACGCTGATCAACTGCTTCGTGCAGCCCGTGGGCGACTCCATCGCGACGCCCGAGGACGGCGTGCCGGGCATCTACACCGCGCTGACCGAAGCCGCCGAGACCATGCGCCGCGGTGGCGGCGTGGGCTACGACTTCAGTCGCATCCGCCCGGCCGGCGCCTGGGTGGGCTCCACGCGCAGCCATGCGTCCGGGCCCATCAGCTACATGCGCGTGTTCGACCGCTCCTGCGAGACGGTGGAGAGCGCCGGCAGCCGCCGCGGCGCGCAGATGGGCGTGCTGCGCTGCGACCACCCCGACATCGAGGCCTTCATCCACGCCAAGGACGAGGGCGACCTGCGCAACTTCAACATCTCCATCGGCGTGACCGACGCTTTCATGGAGGCCGTGCAGGCGGACGGCGTCGTCGAGCTGGCGCACAAGGCCCAGCCCAGCGCCGAGCAGATCGCGGCCGGTGCCTACCAGCGCGGCGACGGCCAGTGGGTCTACCGCAAGGTGCGCGCTCGCGAGCTGTGGGACCAGGTCATGCGCTCCACCTACGACCACGCCGAGCCGGGTGTGCTGTTCCTGGATCGCATCAACGCCGACAACAACCTGCACTACTGCGAGACGATTGCGGCGACCAATCCATGCGCCGAGCAACCCCTGCCGCCCTACGGCTGCTGCTGCCTCGGCTCCATCGACCTGACGCGCTTCGTGCGCGATCCGTTCTCGCCCAGGCCGCAGTTTGACGAGGCCGGCTTTGCCGAGGTCGTGGCCGTGGCCACGCGCATGCTGGACAACGTGCTGGACGTGACGCCCTGGCCCTTGCCCGCGCAGGCGCAGGAGGCCGGCAACAAGCGCCGCGTGGGCCTGGGTTTCACGGGCCTGGGCGATGCGCTGGTGATGCTGAACCTGCGCTACGACATGCAGGCAGCGCGCGACATGGCCAGCCGCATCAGCGAAGTCATGCGCGACGCGGCCTATGCGGCCAGCAGCGACCTCGCCGCCGAGCGCGGCAGCTTCCCGCTGTTCAACGCCGACCTCTATCTGTCCGGCGGCAGCTTCGCGTCGCGCCTGCCACAGGGGCTCAAGGACAAGATCCGCGCGCAAGGCCTGCGCAACTCCCACCTGCTGTCCATCGCGCCCACCGGCACAATCAGCCTGGCCTTTGCCGACAACGCATCGAACGGCATCGAGCCGGCGTTCTCGTGGACCTACACGCGCAAGAAGCGGCTGCCGCAGACCGAAGGCGGCGGCTTCAAGGAGTACGCGGTCGAGGACCATGCCTGGCGGCTGTACCGCCACCTGTTCGGTGCCGACGCGCCGCTGAGCGACGCCTTCGTCACCGCGCTGGAGCTGAGCGCGGCCGACCATGCGGCCATGGTGGCGGCCGTGGCGCCCTATGTCGACACGTCCATCAGCAAGACGGTCAACGTGCCCGCCGACTACCCGTATGAGGACTTCCAGGACCTCTACATCCAGGCCTGGCAGAGCAAGCTCAAGGGCCTCGCCACCTACCGGCCCAACAGCGTGTTGGGCTCGGTGCTCAGCGTCACGCCGGAGGTCAAGCAACCCGAGCCGCTGCGCGCCGAAGTCGACGGCACCAACCAGCGCCTGCGCGTCGAGCGCCTGCCCAATGCCGTCGTCGCATCGCTGCGCTGGCCCAGCCGCCCCGACATGCCCGGCGGCAACCCGGCCTGGAGCTATCTGATCCAGCATCCGCACGGCGACTTCGCGCTGTTCATCGGTGAGCTGCCGCTGGAAGGCCCCGACGCCGGTCTGTTCGGCCGCAACCTGCCGTTCGAGGTCTGGGTCAATGGCGCCGAGCAGCCGCGCGGCCTGTCAGCGCTGGCCAAGACGCTGTCCATGGACCTGCGTACCAACGACGCCGCCTGGCTGCGCCTGAAGCTGGACGCACTCGCCACCGTGGCCGAGGAGCGCGCCTTCGAGATGCCCATGCCGCCTAGCGGCGAGAAGCGGCTGTTCCCCGGCGTCGTGGCCGCGACGGCGGCGGTCATCCGCTGGCGCTGCGAGCAGCTCGGCGCGCTGGCCGACGGCGGCGCCACGCCGGTGGTGGACGCGATGTTCAGCCGCTACGAGCCGCGCACCGGCACGTCCGGCACGCTGGCCTGGGCGGTGGACGTGGACAACCCGGCCACCAACGAGCAGTTCACGCTGACGCTGAAGGAGGTGGTGCTGCCCACTCCGGACGGCGGCACGGTGACACGCCCCTGCGCGATGGGCTTCTCGGGCAACTACCCCAAGGCGCTGGACGGCCTTGCGCGCCTGCTGAGCCTGGACATGCGCGTGATGGACCCCGGCTGGATCGCGATGAAGCTGCGCAAGCTGCTGAACGTCGGTGAGCCGCTGGGCCACTTCATGGCGCCGGTGCCGTCATTGAACGGTGAACGCCGCCAGCAGGTCTGGCCGTCCACGGTGGCCTATGTCGCGCGGCTGGTCATCCACCGCTACGCGATGCTGGGCATCCTTGACGAGGCGGGCCAGCCGCTGGCCGACATGGGCTTGCTGCAGGCGCCGGCGCCCAAGCTGGCCGCATCCGCCGGCGCACTGCAGGTGCAGGCCGGCAAGCCCTGCCCGGAATGCGGCAACGCGACGATGATCCACAAGGACGGTTGCGACTTCTGCACCGCGTGTGGCTACGTGGGGCAGTGTGGCTGAGCGGTGCGCGGCGAGGCGGCCGTATGCCCCTTTCGAATCGCGCACTCGCTAGGCAAAGAGCTCGCGGTCGCGAATCTTCTGCGGGCGAGTGAAGTAGTCGTCGAACCACGTCTTTGCTCCAGCCTTGGCCGGAGGCGGCGCGAGCTGCAGCTTGGTTTTTGCGCCGGCCTGCGATTGCAGCACGCGGAAGTGGTAGTGGTCGAAGATGCGCACCGCTTCCACCATGTAGGACGTGGCCACGCGGCGATCGCGCACGAGCAACAGGTTCTCGCCATTCTGCAGATCGGCGGGGTTGGAGAAGTTGTACGACCCGAGGTAGACGCGGGCCGCAGGCGTGTCGAAGTCGACGACGACAAACTTGTGGTGAAGCCGTGTGCCGACGCCGCCTGACAGGCCGGACGGTTCGGCCTTGAACGGCTCGGGCAGATGGCCATCCAGCGCGGCCGGGTAGACGGGGTAGGCGTTGCCCCCCGGCGTCTCCAGCTTGATGCCCTCCACCTTGCGGTCGGCCATGCCGTAGGTGAAGACGGGGCTCTCGGTCACCTTCGTCACGGCTTCTCGGATCGAGCCTTTCGTTTGCGCCAGGAAGGCCAGCGAGTACAGCAGACTCGACTTCGCCGTGAGGACATCCTTGGCGATGTCGCCCAGCACGGAGTTGTCCTCACCATGCGGCGAGAAGGTGACCTTGGCGTCCACGCCGGCAATGCCCAGGGCTTGCCACGACGACGCCGAATCCGTCTTGCCGAAACCCGTCTTGCTGTCGTGGGCCAGGTAGTTCTCGAACGCCTTGCGGAAGACCTTCACCGGACCCGCGCCTCGGGCGATCAATGCGTTGTTGTTCTGGACGAAGAATCCGCGCCAGGTGTAGTTGGTCGAGCCGCAGACCACGGCCTTGACCTTGCCGGACACGACGATGGTCTTGTTGTGTTGCAGGTTGCTCATGTGGTGTCGCTTCACGACGGCACCGGCCTTCTTGAGGCGGTCCGCCGCGATCGACTCTCCGGAGTCCTCCTCGCCATGCTCCCCGCTGTCGTCAATGATGATGCGCAGCCGCTTGGCCAGCTTCCGCAGCCGGAGGTAGACCTCCCGCTCGCTGAGGTCGTAGGCGACGACATCGACCTTGGCGGTGGGGTCGGCGATGGCTTCGTCAAGCACTTCGAGGATGGCGTGACGAGCCTCGAAACCCATCCATGCCAATGCCTCCTCGGCTTCAGGGTGGCTGGGCTTGAAGTCCAGTCCGTCCTTGGACTTCAGGGGCAGCAGCGTCTTCACCCCATGTCCCTCCTTGACGTACCTGTCCACAAAGGCCTGTGACGACACAAAGCCTCGGGTGAAGGTGATGTTGAGCTTGCCGGGGTAGGTTTCACGGGCAAGCTGGATGGCGACCTCTTGCGGCTCGCCATAGCTGAGTCCACCGCTGGAATCCATGAATACCGGGCTGACCCGGTAGACGAAGTCGCCGGTCATTTCAGCGTTGCGCGGGAAGTGGACCCAGCGGAACTTCTGAATCGGCGAGAGCCGCGTCGACAGACGGTTCGGGTTGACCGAGCCGTCCATGGCAGGGAAGGTGATGCGATTCTTCAGGGAGAAGAACTTGCTGCCGCCCGGCTCCTTGTACTCGATGGCGAAGCCGACGAAGTCACGTGGCGGCTTCCCCTGCTTCCAGTTCATGGCCAGCAGCGCCATGCCCTCGCCGCGGTGAACCTTCAATGTGAAGAGTGCGTTGGCATTGCTGCCTTCGACCTGGAATCCGTTGGCCATGTGATCCTCCCTGGACTTGCGCATGCGGCCCGCGGCCGCCACCTTCAAGGCTCGCGAGAGTCGGTGCGCGGCTGCGAGTGCGCATCCCCAAAGTTGAGGGTGCTGACGCGATGTCTGCGAGCCGCGCGGCTGAGCGCGGTCCCGCCGGGTACAGGCAGGTTTCAGGCAGATCTGTCAGCATCCGGCTCCCGCAACCCGCCGCTTGCCCCGGCTTTCGAGGAGCCGCGATGCTGTTCAAGCGCATTGCCCATGTCTGCCTGCACGTGACCGACCTGCAGCGCTCGCTGTCGTACTACAAGAAGCTGGGCTTCACCGAGGTCTTCCACTTCACGCGCCAGGGGCGCGACTTCGGCCGCTACCTGCAGCTGGCGGACCAGTGTTACCTCGAGGTGTTCGAGGAGCCCGGGCGCGGCGCGGTGGTCAACAACGGCATCGTGCATTTCTGCCTGGAGACGGACGACCTTGACGGCCTGATGGCGCATCTCGACGTGCAGGACGTGGCGTACACGGCTCCCAAGCTGGGCGGGGACCACACCTGGCAGATCTGGTTGCAAGACCCCGACGGCAACAAGTTCGAGGTGCATGCCTACACCGACCGCAGCATGCAGATGCACGGCGGCACGATGGAGGCCGACTGGTGATGCGGCGCCGCAGCTGCTGGATGACCTGGAAGACAACGTCGCTGAAATGACTCAAGACAATCTGACCCTGATCCGCACCTACCTGGCCGCCTACGCCGCGCGTGACCTCGCAGCCGTCGAGCCGCTGTTCGCCGACGGCATCACGCTGCGCGACTGGAAGATCCGCGTGGCTGGCAAGGCCGCGGCGCTGGCCGAGACGCGCAAGAACTTCGAGGCCGTGCAGAGCCTGCGCATCGCCGTGCTGGCTGCCTACGAGCGCGAGGGCGGAGCGGCCGCGGAACTGGAGATCGTCGTCGACGGGCGCGACACCCTCTACGTCGTCGACGTGTTCGACATCGACGCCGACGGCCGCATCGCGGCCATACGCGCCTTTGTCGGCCGCGGCGATTAAGGCGCCGCCAGCGCTGCGCTTCAGCCCAAGCCCCAACCGAAGGGATCGGCCGGATCGATGATGAGCGAGGCCTCCGCGCTGATGAAGGCGCGGCCGCGGATGGTGGGAGTGATGCAGGCCCCGGAGCCGCCTTCGGTCACGTCGTACCAGGCCTCGAACACGCTGCCGATGACGCTGGCCTGGCGCCATACATGGCCCGGCGCGAGCTTGCCCGCCGCGGCCAGGCAGGCCAGCTTGGCGCTGGTGCCGGTGCCGCAGGGCGAGCGGTCGTACTGGCGGCCGGGGCACAGCACGAAGCTGCGCGAGTCGGCGATGGCGGCATCCGCCGGCGCGAACAGCTCGATGTGGTCGATGGGCGCGCCGTCGGCGCCGCGATGGCCTTGCGCGTGCAAGGCCTCGCCCAGCATCGCGGCGTAATCGGTCAGCGCGGCGACGCGCGTGGGGTCCACGATCTGGCCATGGTCGGCGCACAGGAAGTACCAGTTGCCGCCCCAGGCGATGTCGCCCGTGACCGTCTGCCCCGTGGGCAGGCGTACGGCCACATCGGCCGCCATCCGGTACGAGGCCACGTTGCGCACGCTGACCTTGCGGTCGTCATGCAGCGTCGCGACGACGTCGCCCACCGGCGTCTCGATGACGTGCCGGCCCGGCTTGATGCGACCCATGTGCGCCAGCGTCGCGACCAGGCCTATCGTGCCGTGGCCGCACATGCCCAGGTAGCCGGCGTTGTTGAAGAAGATGACGCCCGTCGCATGCGCCGGGTTCTGCGGCTCGCACAGCAGCGCGCCCACCAGCACGTCGCTGCCGCGCGGCTCCAGCAGCGTCGCGCAGCGGAAGCGGTCGTGCTCGCGCGCCAGCAGTTCGCGGCGCTGGGCCATGGTGCCCTTGCCCAGGTCGGGGAAGCCGCCGATGACCAGCCGCGTGGGCTCGCCGCCGGTGTGCGAATCGATGACGTGGACGCGGCGCATCATGGCTGCGACCGGCAGTGTTCGGGCCGCGTCGCCAGCGCGCGCGCCACCAGCGCCTGCACGTGCTCGCGCTCCGTGCCCACCAGCGGCAGCCGTGGCCGGCGCATGTGTTCGCTGCCCACGCCCACCAGCGCGTCGATGAGCTTGAGGTTCTGCACCAGCTTGGTCGATACGTCCAGGTGTAGCAGCGGTGTCATCCAGCGGTAGATCGCGCGCGCCTCGTCCCAGCGGCCGGCCTGCATCAGCTCGAACAGCGTGACCGTCTCGCGCGGGAAGGCGCAGCCCACGCCGGCCAGCAGCCCGTCGCAGCCCAGCGCCAGGCCCTCGAAGGCCAGGTCGTCCACGCCCATGAAGAGCTGGTAGCGGTCGCCCAGCAGGTTGCGCAGGTCAGTGATGCGCGTCACGTCGCCGCTGCTCTCCTTGATGGCGGCCACATGCTCGCAGTCGGCCAGCTCGGCGAAGTGCTCGGGCTTCAGGTCCACGCGGTAGGCCACCGGGTTGTTGTAGACCATCAGCGGCCGCTGCGCGGCGTTGGCGTAGCTGCGCACATTGGCCATGGCCTCGCGGGCGTCGGCCACGTAGATGACCGAGGGCATGACCATGTAGCCGGCCACGCCCAGCGCGTTGGCGCCTTCGATGAAACGCAGCGCCTCGCGCGTGCTTGGCTCGGACACCGTGGCCAGCACCGGCACGCGGCCGTTGGCGGCGTCCAGCGCGCAGCGCGCAACGGCCAGCTTCTCGTCCAGCGTCAGCGTGCTGGCTTCGCCTAGCGAGCCGCAGCAGACCACACCGTGGATGCCGTTGCGGATCTGGAAGTCGATGTGGCGCGCCGTGCCGGCGAAGTCGAGGCTTTCATCGGCATGGAACTTGGTCGTGGCGGCGGGGAAGACGCCACGCCAGGGGACGTTCTGCATCGCGGGGGCTCCGGGCATTGCGGGAGCCCCATGTTCGCTCAGAACGAGGTCCAGTCGTCGTCGGCCGCGGCGGCCGGTGCCGCAGGCGCGGCCACCGGCGCGAGCGGTGTCTTCAGAGCCGGGCGGGGCCTGGCCGGCGCAGCGGCCTTGGCCGTGACAGCCGGCTTGGGTTTGGCGGCGGCCTTGGGCGCGGGCCGCGGCGCGCTGGTGGCGTCGAGCTTGAAGGCCGACACCGTCTCCGCGAGCTGGGCCGCCTGGTGGCGCAGGCTTTCGGCAGCGGCGGCGCTTTCCTCCACCAGCGCGGCGTTCTGCTGCGTGACCTGGTCCAGCTGCGTGACCGCATCGCCGATCTGGCCTATGCCCTTGCTCTGCTCGCTGCTGGCCGCGCTGATCTCGCTGATCAGGTCGGCCACGCGGCGCACCTGGCCCACCACGTCGTTCATCGTGCGCCCGGCCTCGCCCACCAGCGTGTTGCCGGCCTCCACGCGCTCGACGCTGGCGCCGATCAGCGTCTTGATCTCGCGCGCCGCCTCGGCGGAGCGCTGCGCCAGCAGCCGCACCTCGCCGGCCACGACCGCGAAGCCGCGGCCCTGCTCGCCGGCCCGTGCGGCTTCCACCGCGGCGTTCAGGGCCAGGATGTTGGTCTGGAACGCGATGCCATCGATGGTGCCGATGATGTCGTTGATCTTCCTGGAGCTGGTGGTGATCTGCTCCATCGTGTCCACCATCTGGCCCATCACCTGGCCGCCGCTCTCGGCCACGCGGGCGGCGCTGTCGGCCAGCTGCGCGGCCTGGCGGGCGGTGTCGGTGTTGTGGTTCACGGTGGCGCTCAGCTCCTCCATGGACGCGGCCGTCTCCTGCAGGTTGCTGGCCTGCTGCTCGGTGCGCTGGCTCAGGTCGGCATTGCCCTGCGCGATCTGGCCGCTGGCCGTGGCCACGCTGTCGGCATTGCCGCGCACGGCACCCACGATGCCCACCAGCGCGTCGTTCATCTTCTGCAGCGCGCCCAGAAGCTGGCCGGCCTCGTCGCGACGGCTGGTGTCCAGGTGCAGGCGCAGGTCGCCGGCGGCCACGGTCTCGGCGGCCGTCACGGCCTGGCGTATCGGGCTGACCACCGAGCGCGTGATCAGCAGCGCCATTAACGCGCCTATGGCCAGCGCCGCGACGGCGGCGACGACGACGGCGATGGCCGCGAAGTCCACGGTGGAGTCGGTGGCCTTGGCGGAGTTGTGCATCAACTCCGTCTGGAAGGTGATGAGCGACTCCAGCGACTGGAAGTACTTGACCTGCAAGTCCTGCGTCTGCCCCAGCAGCAGGTCGCGCGCCGCGTCGTTCTCGCCCTTGTTCGCCATGTCGATGACCTGCCGCACCGAGCCGACGAACTGCCCGCGCGCCTGCGTGACCGTTGCGATCAGCTCGCGGCCCTTGGGTGCCTTGATGCTGGCGTCCAGCTTCTCGAACAGCGCGGCGTTGATCTTGGCCACGCGCTCCACCTCCGCCAGCTGCTTGCGCTTGCCTTCGGCGTCGGGCACCAGCAGCGAGTTGCGCACGGACTGGGCCGTGATGTTGACGTTGTCCTTGATGGATTCGAGCTGATGGACCTTGACCATGCGGTCATCCACCATCAACGTCAGCTCGTCGTTGATGCGTATCAACGCGGTGCGCGCATAGGCCGCCAACAGCACGCTGAACAGGATGGAGATCGCAAAGGCCAGGCCCAGCCTTTGACCGATGCGCATGTGGGTGAGCAAACTCATGCCGACGTCCCCTGGTGATGCGCGGCATGTCGCCGCTGCGGTTTGGCTATGCTGGCCGCCCTGTGCGGCAGTGCGAGTCTGTGCCCATCTGCGGATTCAGCGCAAGATGTGGCCGTGCACAAATGCCGCAATCGAGCGGCGGGAGTCAGGCATGAGCAAGGACCCATCCCTGGGCGACAAGGTGCTGGCGCTGGTGGTGCAGCCGCCGCCGGGCCAGTTCACGCCCAGTCCGCGGCCGGCGGACGCCGCCGCCCGCGCCATTGACAGCGCGGCGACCAAGGCCGCGCTGGCCGCCGGCACGCTGGCGCTGCCGCCGGGCCCGCTGGGCTGGGCCACCATCGCCCCCGAGATGCTGACGGTCTGGCACATCCAGCGCCAGCTGGTGTCCGACATCGCGGCGCTGTACGGCCGCAGCGCCGAGCTGGGGCCGGCGCAGATGATGTGGTGCCTGTTCCGCCACACGGCCGCGCAGGCGCTGCGCGACCTGGGCGTGCGGGTGGGTGAGCGCGTCATCGTTCGGCCGGCGGCGCAACTGCTGCTGCAGCGCGTGGCCTCGGCCGTGGGCATGCACATCGGCAAGCAGGCGGCCAGCCGGGCGCTGTCGCGCTGGGTGCCGGTGGTGGGTGCGGCCGGCGTGGGCGCCTATGCCTGGTGGGACACCCGCCAGGTCGGCCGGGCCGCGCTGCAGCTGTTCGAGCACGAGCAGGTCATCGACAACCCTGTGTAACGAGATGCATGCGGCCTGACAAACTAGCTGTATGCAGCAGCTGCCCACCATCCTCGACATCGAAGCCTCCGGCTTCGGCCGCGGCAGCTACCCCATCGAGATCGGCTTTGCGGGTACCGACGGCGGGCTGTTCTGCGCGCTGATCCGTCCCGAACCCGACTGGCAGCATTGGGACTGCGAGGCCGAGGGCCTGCATGGCATCAGCCGCGAGCTGCTGCAGCGCCACGGCCGCACGGCCGCCTGGATGGCCAGCGAGCTGAACGCGCGGCTGGCCGGCCAGGTCGTCTACTGCGACGGCTGGGCCATGGACTACCCCTGGCTGGCGCGGCTGTTCGACGCCGCCGGCCAGCGGCCGCGCTTCCGGCTGGACGACCTGCGCCGGCTGCTCAGCGAGGACGAGGCCCTGCGCTGGCGCGGCGTGACAGACGCCGTGCGCGAGCGCCAGCAGCTGACCCGCCACCGTGCCAGCAGCGATGCGCGCGTGCTGCAGCTGGCCCTTCAAGAAGTGAAGAGCGGCGTCGCGACCGCCTAGAGGCTGGAGCCCCGCCAGCGCCCGCGGCCGGCGCGCTTGGCTTCATAGAGGTTGGCATCGGCGGCGGCCACCAGATCCTCCAGCGTCGCGTCGCCGTTGTCTGCCACGCAGTAGCCGATGCTGACGCCCACATCGAGCGTCAGGTCGCCGATGTGGTACGGCGCGCCCACGGCCTGCACCAGCTTGTCGGCCACCGTGGCGGCATCGGCCGCCGTGTGCAGCTCGGGCAGCAGCACGCCGAATTCGTCGCCGCCCATGCGTGCCACCAGGTCGCCCGGGCGCAGTGCGTGCCGCAGCCGCAGCGCGATGGCCTTCAGCAGCGCGTCGCCGGTGGGGTGGCCGTGCTGGTCGTTGACCGGCTTGAAGCGGTCCAGGTCCAGATAGAGCAGGGCAGTGCGGCGCCCGGCGGCCAGCGTGCGGCGCGCGCCGTCCTCGAAGCCGGCGCGGTTCAGCAGCTGCGTCAGCGCGTCGGTCTGCGAGGCCAGCCGCAGGCGGTCCTGCTCGCGGCGCGCCTCGGTCACGTCCACCTCGATGGCGATGACGCCTTCGATGCCGCCGCTGTGCACGCGCAGCGGTGCGTATTGCACATCCAGCACGCGCGCGTCGCGGCTGTCGCCCGCGGCGAGGTCCACCTGGCAGGTCTCGCCGCGCAGCGCCGCGGCGATCAGCGGCTGCCGCGCGGCATGGTCCTGCGGGCCGAACAGCTCGGCCAGCGGCCGGCCCAGCCAGTCGGCCAGCTCGACGCCGCGCGCCTGCGCAAAGGCGGCGTTGAAGAACAGCACCCGGGCCTGGGTGTCGCCGACGATGAACTCCGCCCGCGCCGTGTGCGCGACGGCCAGCAGCATGGCTTCGCTGCGCTCGCGTTCGCGCTGCGCGACCAGCTGCTCGGTCAGGTCGCGCAGCAGCATGGAGATGGTCTCCACTCGGCCGCGCGGGTCGCGGTGGGCCAGCAGCAGGCAGTCCATGGGCACGCGGGCCGTGGCCAGCTGCATGGTCACGCGGCCCAGCCAGTGGCCGTCACGCAGCAGCGCCGGGCGCACGTCGCGCTCGTAGACGTCCATCTGCTCCGCCGAGAAATGGCTCGCGAGGTTGATGCCATCCAGCGGCGCTGCCGGCTGCAGACCCAGCAGGCGGCGCGCCGCCGGGTTCAGGTAGGTGACGTCGCCGCCCTCGCGGGCCTGGCCGATGAAGTCGGGCGTCATGTCGAAGATGGCGTTCAGCATGCGGCTGGCCTTCTCCTGCTCGCCGCGCTCGGTCACGTCTTCCACGGTGCCGGCCTGGCCGGCGGGGTGGCCGTCGACGAACACCGGCGCGGTGCGCACCTCGATCCAGCGCAGCCGGCCATCGTCCGCGCGGCGCAGCTGGCGCAGCATGTGCACCGGTTCGCCGGCCGCGACGTGGTGCTTCCAGCGCTGGATCAGCATGCCGCGCAGGTCGGGGTGCAACAGCGTGGTCCAACCCCAGTCCACGTCCTTGCGCTCCAGCCCGTGCACGCGCAGATAGGTGTCGTTGGCATAGACGATGCGGCCGCTCGCATCACAGCGGAACATGCCCAGCGGCATCGCGTTGCTGGTGGCCTGCAGCGTGGCCTCGCGCAGCCGCGCGTCGCGCTGCAGCAGCACCAGGCGGCGCCCCAGCAGGAACAGGCCCAGCGTGGCGGCGCTGGCGACGGCCAGCGCCAGGCTGCGCTGGCGGCGGTGATCGCCCAGCGCGGCGTCCTCGGTGTCGGACAGCATCAGCTTGATGCCGAACTCCGGCAGCGTCGTGAACGCGCCGATGCGCGGCAGGCCGTCCGACGCGCCGCCGCTGCTGGCGTAGAAGCCGTCGTGGCCCACCAGG
Source organism: Roseateles asaccharophilus (assembly GCF_031458115.1). Lineage (GTDB taxonomy): Bacteria > Pseudomonadota > Gammaproteobacteria > Burkholderiales > Burkholderiaceae_C > Pelomonas > Pelomonas asaccharophilus_A. Next base: position 499,526 of record NZ_JAVDXV010000003.1, read on the forward strand.
CCCTTGCGCGCGTTGGGGAACTGTTCGAACAGGTTGCGCCCCACGAAGCCGGCCCGCTCGGGGCGGCGCGCCAGCGCCAGGCCGTCGCCGCGCAGCATCACCAGCGTCGCCTGCGGGCCGGTGGGCAGCGGGCCCTGCGCGGCCATGACGCCGGTCAGGTCGATCAAGGCCATGACCAGGTGGTAGTCGCCCAGCGGCCGCGCCAACGCCATCACCAGCGGCAGCCGCGTGTGTCCGTCGTCAGCACGACCGCCCAGTTGAAGCGGCGCGCCCAGCGTGATGCCTTCGGGTACAAGACCTGACACCTGCTCGAACACCGCGCTGCCGGCGATGCTGCCGTTATCTGGCTGGTCGCGCAGCGCATGCAGCCGCCCGGTGGGTGACACGAGCACCACGTCTACCAGCTGCCGCGAGCTCTTGCGCACGCCCTCCACCAGTTCGCGCAGCGACGCGTCGTCCAGCGCCTCGTCGCTGCGACGTGTCAGCAGCCACAGGTCCACCGTGCGCAAAGCCTGCTCGGCCTGGCGCAGCACCGGTTCCGTCTGCAGCGAGATGGCGCGCACACCCACGGCGAGCTGCAGGCGCTGCTCAGCCAGCAGCTCGCGCGGCCGCTCGACGACGACCCAGACGACGATGGCCCACAGCGTCAGCACCACCGAGCCGAAGGCCAGCACCGGCGCCAGCAGCAGCGCACGGTCACGCCAGCGCCGCCGGCGCACGAGCTGCGGCGGCTCGGGTTCGGGCTGCGGGGGCGCGGGCAGGACGGAATCCATCATCGCCGGGTCATTCTGCGATGCTCGGCGCCCGAGCGCGAGTAGGGGCTGCTACTTGTTGAACAGGCCGGCGTGTTGTTCACGCAAAAGCTTTTTTTGCACCTTGCCCATCGCGTTGCGCGGCAGCTCCGCCATGACGATGACGCGCTTGGGCACCTTGAAGCCGGCGATGCGGGTCTTCAGCGCGGCGATCACCGCCTCGGCGTCGAGACTGCCGGTGGCCGTGACGACGGCCACCACGGCCTCGCCGAAGTCCGGGTGCGGCACGCCGATGACGGCCGACTCGCCCACACCGGGCAGCTCGTTGATGAAGCCCTCCACCTCGGCCGGGTAGACGTTGAAGCCGCCGCTGATGATGAGGTCTTTGCTGCGGCCGATCAGTGTCAGGTAGCCGCGCGCGTCGACCCGGCCCACGTCGCCGGTCTTGAACCAGCCGTCGGCCGTGAACTCCTCGGCCGTCTTCTCCGGCATCTGCCAGTAGCCGCTGAACACGTTGGGACCGCGCACCTGTACATGGCCGATTTCGTCGGTGGCGCAGGCCTCGCCGTCGTCGCGCAGGATGCGCAGTCCCACGCCGGGCAGCGCCGGGCCCACGGTGCCGCCGACGCGCTCGCCGTCTTCGGCGCGGCAGGGGTTGGACGTCAGCATCAGCGTCTCGCTCATGCCGTAGCGCTCCAGGATCAGATGACCCGTGCGGGCCTGCCAGTCACGCCAGGTCTCGATGAGCAGCGGCGCCGAGCCGCTGATGAACAGGCGGATGTTGCGGGTGTCGAGCTGCTTCTCCTGCAGCAGCCGCACGTAGAGCGTGGGCACGCCCATGAAGACGGTGGCCTCGGGCAGCCGGCGCGCGACGGCCGCGGCGTCGAATTTGTTGAACCACAGCATCTTGCTGCCGTTCAGCAGCGCGCCGTGCGAGGCGACGAACAGGCCGTGTACGTGGAAGATGGGCAGCGCGTGCAGCAGCACGTCGCTGGGCTTCCAGTCCCAGAAATCTCTCAACGTCTTTGCGTTGCTCAGCAGGTTGCCGTGGCTGAGCATCGCGCCCTTGCTGCGCCCGGTCGTGCCGCTGGTGTAGAGGATGGCCGCCAGGTCGCTGGCTTCGCGGTGCGCCGGTTCGTGCACATCGCTCATCTGCGTGGCGCGGTCCAGCAGCGTGCCGCTGCGGTCGTCGTTCAGCGTGAACACCCAGCGCACGCCGCGCTGGAAGGCCAGCTTGCTGACCCAGCCGAAGTTCTTGCCGGCGCACACCACCACACCCGGCGCGGCGTCGGTGATGAAGTGCTCCAGTTCGCTGGCCTGGTAGGCCGGGTTCAGCGGCAGGTAGACGAAGCCGGCGCGCAGCACGGCCAGGTACAGGATCAACCCCTCGACGCTCTTGTCCGCATGCACCGCGACGCGGCTGCCCGCGGGCAGGTCCAGCCTGCCCAGCCAGTTGGCCAGCATCGCGCTGCCGCGCTCCAGGTCGCGCCAGGAATACAGCGCGCCATCGGCGTCGATGGCGGTGGCGTCGAGGTCGGCCGGAAAGCCGGCGCGCAGAGCAGCGAAGAGATTCATGTCAGTCGAAACGAATGCAGGAATGCAACCACAGAGGCGCAGAGACACAGAGAAATCCGCTCTCTGTGCTTTCTCCGTGCCTCTGTGGCTCTGTGGTTGCCTTTGGGGTTCACTTCAATCCATCTTGGCGCCAGACGCCTTGACCACGGCGGCCCAGCGCTTGATCTCGCTGCTGACGAACTGCCCGAACGCGTCGCCATAAAGGTTGGGCGTCTCGGCACCCAGGCCGTGCCAGATGTTGCGCAGCTCGTCCGTCGCGAACGCCTTGCGCAGCTCGGCCTGCATGGCGGTGATGGCCTCGCGCGGTGTGCCCTTGGGTGCCCACAGGCCGTACCAGGTGGACACCTCATAGCCCGGCACGCCGGCCTCGGCCGCGGTGGGCACATCCGGGAAGCCCACGGCACGCTTGGCGCCGGCCACGGCCAGTGCCTTGATGCGGCCGGCCTTGATGTGCTGGGCCGACGAACCCAGGCCGTCGAACATCAGGTCCACCTGGCCCGCGATCAGGTCGGACAGCGCCGGCCCCGCGCCGCGGTAGGGGATGTGGGTGATGAAGGTCTTGGTGTTGAGCTTGAACAGCTCGCCGGCCAGATGGTGCGAGGTGCCGTTGCCGGCCGACGCGTAGTTCAGCTTGCCGGGCTTGGCGCGCACGGTCGCCAGCAGCCCCTTCAGGTCGGCCACGGGGACTTGCGCCGGGTGCACGACGATGACCTGCGGCACGCTGGCCAGCAGCGCGACGGGGATGAAGTCGTCCTCCAGCCGGTAGTCCAGCTTGGGGTACATGGACGGTGCGATGGTGTGGTGCACCGCGCCCATAAAGAAGCCGTTGCCGTCGGGCGCCATCTTGGACGCCAGGCTGGCGCCCACGGTGCCGCCGGCGCCGCCCTTGTTGTCGATGAGCACCTGCCGGCCCATCTGCTTGGTCAGCATCGCGGTCAGCGGCCGCGCGAATGCGTCGGTGCCGCCGCCGGCCGGGAAGGGCACGATCCAGGTCTGGGGCTTGGTGCTCTGGGCCTGGACGATCCAGGGGCTCAGCAGGGCGGGCAGCAGGGTGCGGCGCTTCATGGGCTTGTCTCCTGACGGTGTCGTTGTGCGGACGATTATGGTGGCCCGCCGGCGACCCTCAGGATTTCAGCAGTTCGGTCACGCGCGCCAGCAGCTCGGCCTTGGCAAAGGGCTTGTTCAGGCTGTCGCAGCGCGCCTCGTCCAGGAACTGCCGTGCGGTGGGCGACAGCGTGTCGCCGGTGACGAACAGCATGCGCCGGGCCAGGGCCGGGCGCGTGCGCTTGACCTCCCGCCACAGGCCGGCGCCGTCCAGCTCGGGCATGTGCAGGTCGCTGATGATGGCGTCAAAGCGCGCCTCCTCCAGCATGGCCAGCGCGACGGCGCCGGACTCGGCGGTCATGACCTCGTAGCCGGCGCCCGACAGCATCTCGCCCAGCAGTTCGGCGATCTCGGGCTCGTCGTCCACCACCAGCAGCCGGGCATCGCAGTCGTCGGCGGCGGCCAGCGGCGCCGGTTCGGTCTCGCCGGGCTCGGGCTCGCCGCTGACGGGCAGCTGCAGGCAGAAGCAGGCGCCGCCGTCTATGCCGTCGTCCTGAATGGTCAGCTCGCCGCCGTGGTCGCGGGCGATGGAGCGCGACACCGCCAGGCCCAGGCCGGTGCCCACGCCCTCGCTCTTGGTCGTGAAGAAGGGCTCGAACACGCGCTCGCGAAGCTCGACCGGGATGCCAGGGCCGTTGTCGCGCACACGCAGCCAGATGCGTGGCGAGCGTCGGCGGTCGCCTGGCGTCATCGGCGCGAGGCCGGTGGACACGGTGAGGCGGCGGCCGTGGTCGCGCAGGCCCAGCGCCTGCTGCGCGTTGACGATGAGGTTGAGCACGATCTGGCCCACCTGGTCGGCGTCGGCCTTCACGGGGGGCAGGCCAGGCAGCAGGTCCAGCGTGACGTTGATGCCGTGGCTGCGCAGCACATAGGCCAGCATGTCGATGGCGGCGGTGGCCAGGTCGTTCAGCGCCACCTCGCTGCGGTTGGCCGGGCGGCTGCGCGCCATGTTCAGGAAGGTGCGCACGATGCGGCCGCAGCGCTCGGCAGCCTCGTGGATGCGCTGAGCGTCGGTGGCCAACGGGCTGCCGCTCATCTTCTCGGCCAGCAGCGCCGCGCGCCCCATGACGATGGACAGCGGGTTGTTCAGCTCATGGGCGACGCCAGCCAGCAGGCTGCCCATCGCGGTCAGCTTCTCGCTCTGGCGCAGCGCCTCGCGCTGGCGCTCGATCTCGTTGCGCGAGGTCTCGCGCTCCGACAGGTCGAACAGCGACGCGGTGTAGAAGGTCTGCGTGCCGACACCCGTGCGCCACAACACCATCTCGACCGGGAACTCGCTACCGTCGGCGCGCAGCGCGGGCATCTCCACGCGCCGGCCCATGACGCGCTGTTCGCCGCCGCGCGACACGCGCGCCATGCCGGCGTCGTGCGCGCCGCGCAGGCGTTCGGGGATCATGACCTCGGCCACCGAGCGACCCAGCGCCTGCTCGCGCGCAAGGCCAAACATCGTGGCAGCCGCCGGGTTGAACTCGACGATGTGGCCGGTCTCGTCGGTGGACACCAGCGCCGCCATCGCGTTGTCGAAGATGGACGACTTCAGCGCCTCGGTGGCTTCGAGCTCAGCGACCTTGGCTGAAAGCTCGGCCTCCCGCAGCTTCAGCTCGGTCAGGTCCAGGCTCATGACGATGGTCGCCTGCGGCACGCCGTCCTTCATCTCCACTGGCACCAGGTGCTCACGCATGTAGCGCCGGCCCATGCCGGCGAGGTCCGTCCATCCCTCCCAGGCCACGGTCTGCCCGCCGCGCATGCGCTCGCGCACGCCGGCGTAGGCCGCATAGGCGACGTCGCCCACGATGCGGCCTATGGGCTGCTGCAGCACCTGCCTGGGATGCAGGCCGGTGAACTTGAAGAACTCATGGTTGGCCCAGACCAGCTTCTCGCCCACGTCCAGCACCACCACGCGGGCGGGCACGGCGTCCAGCACGCGGGTCAGCAGCGGCAGCGTGGCCTGCAGCACGGCGCTGAGTTCCCCGACGCCGGCCTCCGGCGCGGGATGGATCTGGAATGCTTCTGTCATCGGGCCCTCTCCCTGCAAGCGCGGCCGATGATAAGGAGACTCAGGCGGCCATCGCGGGCTGCGCGGCGCCTTGCTGCATCGTGCGGACCACGTGGCCGTACATCGTGGTCCAGGCCTCGCGCACCACGGGCGTGAAGCTGGCGCCCAGGCCGGCGGCCAGCGTGTCCAGCAGCGCGGCGCCCACGGCGTCGTAGTGGGTGTCGACGACGCCATAGCCCACATGGCGCTGGCCCAGGCGTAGCAGTACCGGGTTCAGCGCGGCCGGGCGATCGAGCAGGTCGATGGCGGCGGCCAGCATCTGCATCAGGCGGCCGCCCTGTTCGGCCATGTCGCCGCCACGGAAGAGCGCGCGCAGCGCCGGGTCGCGGGCGAACAGCTGGGCGTAGAAGGCCTCAGCCACGGCGGCGGCGAGGGGCTTGAGCGGCTCGAAGCTGTCGCGGATGAGGGCGATCTGGTGCGGGGTCATGGCAGGCTCCTTAGAAGCGCAGGTAGGCGTCGGCCACGGGGGCGAAGATGCACAGCAGCGGCACGATCGCGACCAGGCGTTCGAGCGGATGCCAGCCGACGTTCGGCGTGGTGGGGAAGTCATCGTCGAGGTCTTCGGCGAAGGCCTCGCTGCGGTAGGTGACGGCCATGGTTTCCGGCCAGTCGGTGAAGGGGTTGTCGCTGCGGTAGTTCATGGCGGCTCCTTGTCGGTGTCGCCACTGTCGGCGCCGCGTGTTTCAGCCGGGCTTCATCTGGGCCGGGCTTGTGTTGCGTTTGTTTCAGCTCCGCGCCGGACCGACCGGCCCTGCCTATCATTCGTCGCCATGCCAGACACCACCCCGCCCACCGTGCTGCTCGTCGATGACGAGCCCGAACTGCGCGCCCTGTTGGCCGAGTATTTCGGCCGCAATGGCTTCGAGGTCATGCAGGCCCAGGATGCGGCAGCGGCCCGCGAGCTGGTGGCGCAGCGCGTGCCGGATGTGGCCGTGCTTGACATCAACATGCCGGGAGAGAACGGCCTGTCGCTGGCCCGGGCGCTCCGCGAGGCCCATCCGCGGCTGGGTGTGCTGATGCTGACGACGGCCGGCGAAGCCATCGACCGCATCGTCGGCCTTGAGGTGGGGGCGGACGACTATGTCGCCAAGCCCTTCGAGCTGCGCGAGCTGCTGGCCCGTGTGCGCGCGGTGTTGCGCCGCCTGCAGGTGACCGCCTCTGTGCCCGCTGCCGAGGAGGAGGCCGCGGGGCATGTGCCGTTCGGCCCTTGCCGGCTGGACCTGTCGCAACGCAAGCTGTTCGGCGCCGGTGGCGACGAGATCGACATCACCGCCGCCGAGTTCGACCTGCTGGCCCTGTTCGCCCGCCACCCCAACCGGCCGCTGAACCGCGACCAGATCATGGAACAGGCCCATAACCGCGGCTGGGACGTGTTCGACCGCAGCATCGACCTGCGCGTGATGCGCTTGCGCCGCAAAGTGGAGCGCAACCCCGACAAGCCGGAGGTCATCAAGACCGTGCGCAACGTCGGCTACGTCTACGTGCCAGCGCCGAATTGATGTTGTTTCGTCGCGGCCGTAGTGCCTGACTGCGGGCCGAGCGCTGGGCCGCTCCCAAGCCGGCCCGTCTGGCGATGTGCGAGCGGGGCACGCCCCGCGAGCATCGCCGTCCCCTCGGGGGAACGGCCAGACCGCCCGCGTTCAGCGCGGCGTTCTGGACGAGGGGTTCAGTGTTCCGGCAACTTCAGCCAGCGCTGCAGCCGCGTGCGCAGCGCTACGAAGTCCAGCGGCTTGGTCAGGTGCTCGTCCATGCCGGCCTCCATGCTGGCGGCCACGTCGGCGTCCAGCGCGTGTGCGGTCAGCGCGAGGATGGGGAAGTCGGGCAGCTGGCCGTCGCGCTGCTGCGCGCGGATGCGTCGGGCGCATTCCAGGCCGTCCATGCCGGGCATCTGGATGTCCATCAACACCAGGTCGGGCGCGGCGTCGGCGCAGGCGGCCAGCGCTTCGATGCCGTTCTTGGCCAGGCGTGCCTGCACGCCCATCAGGCTCAGGAACTCCATCGCGACGACCTGGTTGATGTGGTTGTCCTCGACCAGCAGCACCTGCGGTTGGCTGGGCGCCGCGATCACGTCGTCGACCCCCGGCTGCGGCGCATCCTCGCCCACACCGCCAGCGGCGGCACCGAGCCAGATCGGATACGTGGGCACTTCAAACAACAGCCTGGTCTTGTCCATCCCATTCCTCGTCGATTTGTTTTTATGCCCCCGGTAAGGGGTGAGGCCATTGTTGCCTCAGCCGGCGTTGTAGCGCAACCGCTCCCCCCAGTTCCAGGCTTTTCCGGCTTTGCAAGGCTCGATTCCTGCTTTCGGCTGGCAGCAGGTGCTGACAGTTTTGGTCACTTGGCCTCCCTACACTGCTTGCCTTCGTTGTTTTAGCCCCTGCCATGTCGTCCGATTCCGAAGGTCTGATCCGTATCCGAGGTGCCCGCCAGCACAACCTGAAGAACCTCGATATCGACCTGCGCACGGCCGAGTTGACCGTTGTGACGGGCCCCAGCGGCTCGGGCAAGTCCAGCCTGGTGTTCGACACGCTGTACGCCGAAGGCCAGCGACGCTACGTCGAGACCTTCTCCGCCTACGCGCGCCAGTTCCTGGACCGCATGGACCGCCCCGCGGTGGACAAGGTGGACGGCGTGCCGCCGGCCATCGCCATCGACCAGACCAACCCGGTGCGCACCAGCCGCTCCACGGTGGGCACCATGACGGAGCTGAACGACCACCTGAAGCTGCTTTATGCGCGCGCCGCGGAGTTGTTCGACCGCAAGACCGCGCTGCCGGTCAGGCATGACACGGCGCAGAGCATCTATGCGGAGCTGATGGCCCGCACGGCCTCAGATGACCCGCGGCTGGTGCTGAGCTTCCCGGTCGAACTGCCGGGAGGCACCACGACGGAGCAGGCCGAGCAGTGGCTGTCGGCCAGCGGCTTCACGCGCATCCAGTCGCAGCGCGAGGTGGACGGCCCGAGTGGCGACGGGCCGTCCCGAGCCGCGAGCGCCCCCTCGGGGGGCAGCGCCGCCGCGCCAGCGGCAAGCGTGGGGGTGCGTCGAACGGTGCTGGACGTGGTGGCTGACCGCTTCCGCATCCAGGGCGCCGACAAGCAGCGCGCAATGGAGGCCATCGAGCTGGGTTTGAAGCGCGGCGGCGGCCGGGTGAATGTTCACGTCGGTGACGACGGCGCAACACTCTGGCGTTTTTCGACCGGCCTTCACTGTCCCGAGAGCGACATCCGCTACGCCGACCCGCAGCCGGCGCTGTTCTCGTTCAACTCGGCCTTCGGCGCCTGCGAGGCCTGCCGCGGCTTTGGCCGTGTCATCGGTGTGGACCTGGGTCTGGTCATCCCCGACGAGCGCAAGACGCTGCGCAACGGCGCGATCAAGACCTTGGCCACGCCGGCCTGGAAGGACAGCCAGGACGACCTGCTGAAGTACGCCGGCGAGGCCGGCATCCCGCGCGACACGCCGTGGAAGGACTTGTCGCCGGCGCACCGCGAATGGGTCATCAATGGCACGCCCAACTGGAACGGCAACTGGAACAAGCAGTGGTACGGGGTCAAGCGCTTCTTCGACTACCTGGAGAGCAAGGCCTACAAGATGCACATCCGCGTGCTCTTGTCCAAGTACCGCAGCTACACCGAATGCCCCAGCTGCCGCGGCGCGCGGCTGAAGACCGAGGCGCTGCTGTGGCGTGTGGGGGCCAAGGCGCTGGCCGATGCGGCGCTGCCGGCCGAGCAGCGTTTCCTGCCAGTCGGTGTCGACTGGAGCCGTGAGCAACTCGAAGCGCTGCCGGGCCTGAGCCTGCACGACCTGATGCAGCTGCCGATCAGCAAGCTGCGCGACTTCGTCGACGGCCTGCAACTGCCCAGCTCCATGCTGGACGAGGCGCTGAAGCTGCTGCTGGACGAGATCCGCCACCGCAGCCGCTACCTGTGCGACGTGGGCCTGGGCTATCTGACGCTGGACCGGCAGAGCCGCACGCTCTCCGGCGGCGAGGTGCAGCGCATCAACCTGACCACGGCGCTGGGCACTTCGCTGGTCAACACGCTGTTCGTGCTGGACGAGCCCAGCATCGGCCTGCACCCGCGCGACATGGGCCGCATCAACCAGGCCATGCTGCGGCTGCGCGATGCGGGCAACACGCTGGTCGTCGTCGAGCACGACCCGGCCGTCATGCTGGCGGCGGACCGATTGATCGACATGGGTCCCGGCCCCGGTGAGCGCGGCGGGCAGATCGTGTTCGACGGCACGCCCGACGAGATCCGCGCGGCCGACACGCTGACCGGCGCGTACCTGGGTGCTCGCAAGCATGTGGGCATGGGGCTGAAGCGCGCGGTCGATGGGTCGACCCCGAAGCTGCTGCTGGAAGGCGTGCGCGAGCACAACCTGAAGGGCGTGTCCGTCGAGTTCCCGCTGCAGCGGCTGGTGGTCGTCACGGGCGTGTCGGGATCCGGCAAGAGCACGCTGATGCAGGACGTGCTCTACCCGGCGCTGGCCCGCCAGTTCGGCAAGGCCACCGAGGCGCCCGGCGCGCATGAGCAGTTGCTGGGCGCGGACCATCTGGCCGATGCGGTGTTCGTCGACCAGAGCCCCATCGGCAAGACCGCGCGCTCCAACCCGGCGTCCTACGTCGGGGCCTTCGACGAGATCCGCAAGCTGTTCGCCGACGCGCCGCTGGCCGTCGAGCGCAGCTACAGCGCCGGCATGTTCAGCTTCAACGCCGGCGACGGCCGCTGCCCCACCTGCGGTGGGTCGGGCTTCGAGCATGTCGAGATGCAGTTCCTCAGCGACGTCTACCTGCGCTGCCCGGACTGCGACGGCAAGCGCTTCCGCGCCGAGATGCTGGACGTGAAGCTGGCGCTGAAGGACAGGGACTTGAGCGTGTCCGACGTGCTGGAGCTGACGGTCGCCGAGGCGGTGCATCTGTTCGGCGAACACCGCGCGGTGGTGCAGAAGCTGCAGCCCATCGTCGACGTGGGCCTGGAGTACGTGCGGCTGGGCCAGCCGGTGCCCACTCTGTCCGGCGGCGAGGCGCAGCGGCTGAAGCTCGCCGGTTTCCTCGCCGAGGCCGCCAGCAGTCCTCGCTTCGGCGTCGCGAAGAAGGGCACGCTGTTCCTGTTCGACGAACCCACCACCGGCCTGCACTTCGACGACATCGCCAAGCTGATGCGGGCGCTGCGCAAGCTGCTTTCCGCCGGCCATTCGCTGATCCTCATCGAGCACAACCTCGATGTGATCCGCGCGGCGGATTGGCTGATCGACCTGGGCCCCGAGGGCGGCGCGGAGGGCGGTGAGCTGGTCTGCGTCGGCACGCCGGAGGCGGTGGCCGATCACCCGACCTCGCACACCGCCGCCGCGCTGCGCGACTACGCGCTGCACATGGACCGTCCCGCCACCGTCGTGGAGGAAGGCCGGCCGCTGCAGCAGCTCATCAAGGCGCGCCGCCAGGCCGACGAGGCGATCAAGATCGTCAACGCGCGCGAGCACAACCTGAAGGGCGTCAACGTCGAGATCCCACGCGGCAAGTTCAATGTCGTGACCGGCGTGTCGGGTTCAGGCAAGTCCACGCTGGCGTTCGACATCCTGTTCAACGAAGGCCAGCGCCGCTATCTCGAATCGCTGAACGCCTATGCGCGCTCCATCGTGCAGCCGGCCGGTCGGCCCGAGGTGGATGCGGTGTGGGGCATCCCGCCCACGGTCGCCATCGAGCAGCGCCTGTCGCGTGGTGGCCGCAAGAGCACGGTCGCGACGACCACCGAGGTCTGGCATTTCCTGCGCCTGCTGTATGTGAAGCTGGGCGTGCAGCACTGCGTCAACGACGGCGCGCCGGTCAGGCCGCAGAGCGTCGAATCCATCGCGGCGCAGTTGATGCGTGACTACAAGGGCCAGCACATCGGCCTGCTGGCACCGCTGGTGGTCAATCGCAAAGGCGTCTACACCGACCTCGCCAAATGGGCCAAGGGCCGCGGCCACACGCATCTGCGCGTGGACGGCGAGTTCCTGCCCACGTCGCCGTGGCCGCGCATCGACCGCTTCAAGGAGCACACGCTGGAGCTGCCGGTGGGCGACCTGGTCGTGTCGGTCGACCGGGAGGCCGAACTGCGGGAGATGCTGGCCAAGGCGCTGGACCTCGGCAAGGGCGTGCTGCATGTGCTGAGCCCGCTGGACGGGCTGAGCCTGGAGGATGGCGGCACCGGCGCGGGCGTGGGCGCGGTCAAGGTGTTCTCCACCAAGCGCGCCTGCCCGGTTTGCGGCACCAGCTATCCCGAGCTGGATCCGCGGCTGTTCTCGTACAACTCCAAGCACGGCTGGTGCGGCAGCTGCGTGGGCACCGGCTTGCAGCTGACGCGCGAGCAGCGCAAGGCGCTGGACGACAGCGCGCCGGCCGATGACAACCGCGGCCGCGAGCAGAGCTTCCCGTCGGAGGAGGCCGAGGTCGAAGGCCTGACCGATGCGCCATGCCCCGACTGCCACGGCACGCGCCTGAACCCGACCGCGCGCTCGGTCGAGTTCGAGGACAAGAGCATCGGCGACGTGGCCTCTTGGAGCGTGGGCCAGGCGCGTGAGTGGGTGCAGGGCCTGCACCTGGAAGGCCGCGACGCCGACATCGCGCGCGACGTGGTCAGCGAGATCCTGGGCCGGTTGCAGTTCCTCGAGGAAGTGGGCCTGGGCTATCTGACGCTGGACCGCGCCGCGCCCACGCTGTCGGGTGGCGAAGCGCAGCGCATCCGGCTGGCGGCGCAGCTGGGCAGCAACCTGCAGGGCGTCTGCTATGTGCTGGACGAGCCCACCATCGGCCTGCATCCGCGCGACAACCAGATCCTGCTGAAGGCGCTGGGCACGCTGGGCGACAAGGGCAACACGTTGGTGGTGGTGGAGCACGACGAGGACACCATCCGCCGCGCCGATCACATCATCGACATCGGCCCCGGCGCCGGCAAGCGCGGTGGCCGCGTCGTCGCGCAGGGCACGGCGGCGGAGCTGGCCGCGGTGGCGGATTCGACGACCGGCCGCATGCTGGCCAAGCCGCTGATCCACCCGCTGCAGGACCGCCGCGCGATCGACCCCGAAGCGCCCAAGCTGAAGGTGCTGAACGCGTCGCTGCACAACCTGCAGCGCGTCACGGTGGACGTGCCGCTGCACCGGCTGGTGGCCGTGACCGGCGTGTCCGGCTCCGGCAAGTCCACGCTGGCGCGCGACGTGCTGCTGGCCAACATGGCGGTCGCGGTGCCGCTGCGCAAGGCGCCGGCGCGCTGGACCGGCTGTGACGGCATCGAAGGCCATGCGCAGGTGGACCGCGTGCTGGAGGTCGACCAGACCCCAATCGGCAAGACGCCGCGCTCCTGCCCGGCCACCTACATCGGCTTCTGGGACGCCATCCGCAAGCTGTTCGCCGAGACGCTGGAGTCCAAGGCGCGTGGCTACACGCCGGCGCGCTTCAGCTTCAACACCGGCGCGGGCCGCTGCCCGGGCTGCGAAGGGCAGGGCATGAAGACCATAGAGATGAGCTTCCTGCCCGACGTGAAGGTGCCCTGCGACCAGTGCCACGGCCAGCGCTTCAACCCCGAGACGCTGGGTGTCAGCTGGCGCGGCAAGAGCATTGGCGACGTGCTGGCCATGGAGGTGGACGAGGCGGTCGAGTTCTTCGCTTCCATGCCGTCCATCGCGCATCCACTGCAACTGCTGAAGGACGTGGGCCTGGGCTATCTGACGCTGGGCCAGCCGTCGCCGACGCTGTCGGGCGGCGAGGCACAACGCATCAAGCTGGTCAGCGAGCTGGTCAAGGTGCGCGACGACGTGACCCGCCGCGGCCAGAAGGCGCCGCACACGCTGTATGTGCTGGACGAGCCCACCGTGGGCCTGCACATGGCCGACGTCGAGAAGCTGATCCGCGTGCTGCACCGGCTGGTGGCGGGCGGGCATTCGGTCGTCGTCATCGAGCACGACCTGGATGTCATCGCCGAGGCCGACTGGGTGCTGGACCTGGGGCCCGAGGGCGGCACGGCCGGCGGCCGTGTCGTCATCGAAGGCACGCCGGAGGCGGTGGTGGCCAGCGGCAGCCACACCGGTGTGGCGCTGGCGCCGGTGCTCAACCGGTCCTGATCACCAGTGCCCCAGCACGCCCAGCCGGCGTGCGCGGCGCTCCAGCGTGCGGAACAGCAGCACGCCGGCCGCCAGCCAGGCGGCCGAGTTGGCGGCGATCAACGCGTAGGTGAAGCCGTCGATCACCGCGCCGCCGGCCGCCGCCTTGGCCGCGGCGGCACCCAGCGCATAGGGCAGCAGCGCGAAGCCGTTGGCGGGGAAGGCCGGCAGCGCCACCAGACTGACCAGCGCGAAGTACATCAGCCCATGCGTCAGCTCGGCGCGCTTGGCCAGCAGCAGCACGCCGGCGACCGCATAGCCCACGCCCGCCAGCGACGGCGCGGCCAGCAGCGCTGCCGCGAGCAGCGGGCCCAGGTCGGACTGCAGCCGGCCGTCCAGCAGCCATTGCAGCGCGGCCACCGCCACGCACAGCGTCATCGCGCTCGCCAGCAGGTGCAGCAGCGCGCGCAGGCCCAGCAGGCGGGCCAGGCTCAGGGGCACGATGTAGAGCTGCTCGACGGTGCGCTGGCGCGTCTCCTCGGCGATGTCGTTGGAGGCGCTGGCATAGCTGGCCGCGGCGAAGTGCCACAGCACCGCGCCGACGATCAGCGTGTCCAGCGCGCCGCTGTCCAGCGGCTTGCCGCCCACGGTCACCACCGCGTACACCAGCGCCGCGCCCAGGCCCAGCAGGAACACGAGGCCCAGCACGGTCTCGTACCAGTAGCGCCGCTTCAGGTAGAGCATCAGCCGCAGCTCGTTGAACAGGTGGGGCAGGGCGCGCTTCATGCTGTCTCTTGTGCGTTACCGACCAGCGCCTGGTATTTCTCGCGCAGCGTGACCCGCTCCACCTGCAGGCCCTCGGCCGCGGGCAGTGCGGGCATCAGCACGGCCAGCACCCGGCACAATTCCGCGTGATCGCGCAGCGCCAGCCGCAGCGGGCCGTCGGCGGGCGCCTGCCACTGCAGGCCGGCGGGCAGCGGCGGCGGCGGGCCATCGCGCACGGCCAGGCTCAGCGCATAGGCGTGCTCCACGCGCAGGAAGTCCTGCTTGGCGCCGTCGAACACCTTGCGGCCCTGGCGGATGCAGGCGATGCGCTGCGCCAGCCGCTCGACGAAATGCAGGTCGTGCGAGCTGATCATCACCGCGCAGCCCTCGGCCGCGATGTAGCGCACCAGGGCGTCGAGCTTGCGCACGCCGAACAGGTCCAGGCCGATGGTGGGCTCGTCCAGCAGCGCCACGTCGGGGCGGTGGATCAGGCTCAGCAGCAGGCCGCTCTTGAGCTTGTTGCCGGTGGACAGCAGCCGCACCGGTGCGCGCGGGTCGGGCAGCTCCAGCAGCTCGGCCATCGCGTTGAAGTGGGCGCGGTCGAAAGCCGCCTCGCGCAACCCGCAGAAGTAGCGCGCGTTCTCCCAGGTCGACAGCCGCTCGTTCAGCGCGCCGCGCCCCTCCAGCAGCACGCCCAGCCGGCCCAGGTAGCGCTTGTCGCGCACCGGCGCGCCGCGCCACAGCAGCAGGCCCGCGTCGGGCTCGCACAGCTGCGTGATGACCTTGATCGCGGTGGTCTTGCCGGCGCCGTTGGGGCCCAGCAGCCCCAGCACCTCGCCGCCGTGCAGCGCCAGCGAGTAATCGCTCAAGGCCTGCACCTGGTTGCTGCCGCGCCGGTATTGCTTGTCCACGCGCTGCAGTTCCAGCAGCGGCTCCGCCATCGTCATGACGCCTCCCCGTCGTTGTGGTTGCGGCGCGGTATCTCGGGCGGTTCGGGCGGGTCTCAAGCCCCATGTTTGCAGTGACGCCCTCGCGGCGTTGGCGTGACGGATCGCACGCACATCGCGGTTAATGCGGGTTAACCCTTGATTGGCGCCAATGGTCGGTAACAATCTGCGCCATTCCTGGCACACCCGCTTGAAAGACGGGGTCGCAAAGCCTCCGGTCTACCGCCCGACACCTGCCGTCGGGCCACGATAGCGGGGTTGCCAACCCTCCCGGGTTGTTCGTCCCGGCGCTTTTCACGCCGGGCGAGGCGATGTCTTTCGCGAACGGTGCCGCCAAAGCCCCGATTCGAATCCCCGAAAGACCCACCCCATGTTGAACACCATCAAGAGCCGGCTGATCGCGATCTGCATGCTGATCGTCGTCGCCGCCGTCGGCGTCGCCACGCTGGCCAGCTACCTGGCCGTCAGCCGCCATGCCCGCAGCCAGGTCCATGCCGAACTCGTCGCGCTGGGCGACGCCCAGGCCGGCGCGATGGGCGCCTGGGTGCGCAAGCAGCAGGACATCGTGTCGGCGCTGGCGCCGGCCGCGGCGCTGGACGATCCCAGCGCGCCGCTGGAGCAGGCCTTGAAGTCGGGCCGGCTGGACCTGGCCTACATCGGCAGCGCCGACAAGCGCATGGTGTCCTTCCCCGACCGCCAGCGCGCCGCCGACTACGACCCCACGGCTCGCCCCTGGTACAAGCTGGCCGCCGCGACGCCCGAGGCCGCCGTCATCACGGCGCCCTACATCGCGGCGTCCACGCAGAAGCTGGTCGTCACCTTCGCGCGCGCCGTGGTCGCCGGCGGCGATCTGAAGGCCGTGGCCGGCAGCGACGTGGCGCTGGACGATGTCATCGCGACGCTGAACCGCATCAAACCCACGTCGTCGGGCCTGGCCTTCCTCGTGGACAAGGGCGGCCGCGTCATTGCCCACCCCAACGCGGCGCTGAGCCTGAAGCCGGTGGCCGACTGGGCGCCGGCCCTTGACGCTGCGCTGCTGGCCCTTGCGGCGCAGCCCGAGGCGGCATTGGCCGAGGCCCGCGTCGGCGAACAAGACCTCTTCCTGCGCTCCAGCGCCGTGCCCGGCACGGACTGGACGCTGGTGCTGGCCGCCGACCGCGGCGAGGCGCTGGCCGCCTTGTCGGCCGTGCTGGGCAATGCGGGCGTGGCGCTGGTGCTGATCGCCGGCGTGGCGGCGCTGCTGTCGGCGCTGGCCGTTGGCGTGCTGCTGAAGGGCCTGGCCCGCGTGCGCGATGCGATGGACCAGATCGGCTCCGGCACCGGCGACCTGACGCAGCGCCTGCCCGACCAGGGCCGGGACGAGATCGCCGACATCGCGCGCTCGTTCAACCAGTTCGTCGCCAAGATCGAGACGGTGCTGATCGACGTGCGCGCCACCAGCCAGTCCATCGCCGTGGCCTCGCGCGAGATCGCCGCGGGCAGCCAGGACCTGAGCCAGCGCACCGAGGAAAGCGCCAGCAGCCTGCAGCAGACGGCCAGTTCCATGGAGCAGCTGACCAGCACCGTGGGCCACAGCGCCGACGCGGCTGCCGGAGCCAACCAGCTGGCCGGCGGTGCCGCCGACGCGGCGCGCCAGGGCGGCGACATCATCGGCCAGGTGGTCACGACGATGGAGCGCATCAACGAGGCCAGCCGGCGCATCGCCGACATCATCGGCACCATCGACGGCATCGCGTTCCAGACCAACATCCTGGCGTTGAATGCCGCCGTCGAGGCGGCGCGCGCCGGCGAGCAGGGCCGTGGCTTCGCGGTCGTCGCCAGCGAGGTGCGGGCCTTGGCGCAGCGGAGCGCGCAGGCGGCCAAGGAGATCAAGAGCCTGATCAACGCCAGCGTCGAGCGCGTCGACGCGGGCAGCTCGCTGGTGGGCACCGCCGGCACCAGCATGGGCGAGATCGTCGCCAGCGTGCAGCGCGTGACGGACATCATGGCCGAGCTGAGCGCCAGCGCGCGCGAGCAGAGCCAGGGCATCCAGGAGGTCAACCAGGCGGTGGGCCAACTGGACCAGGTGACGCAGCAGAACGCCGCGCTGGTGGAGGAATCGGCCGCCGCGGCCGAGAGCCTGAAGGAGCAGGCCCAGCGCCTGGCCGACATCGTGGGCGTGTTCCGCTTGAGCGGCCCCGCGGTCGTCTGAGCGCGCCAGCTTCGGATTTTTCGAAGCCTGGCTGCCACCCAAGCAGGTATTTCCTGCCATCGCCAGCGACCACACTGCAGGGCATCAAGCCTTGCTGGAGATCGTGACGTGATGTTTGTTGCCGTGTGGGCCATTGCCCTGGCCTTGCTGGCCTGCTGGTCCGGCTTCGTGTGGGCCGCGCATGCGCTGCTGGAGGCGGTGCTGGCGCACGCGGGCAAGCTCGGCACCGGCGACTGGACCCTGCCCGAGCCGCTGGCCGGATGGCTGCCGACCTTCGTGGCCGAATGGCTGGCCGGCACGCTGGAGACCTGGGCGCCGCAGCTGCAGTCGCTGATTGGCTGGCTGCCATCGCTGTCGGGGGGCGTCACGGTGCTGGCCTGGGTGACGTGGACGCTGGGCGCGTTGCCGCTGCTGCTGGTGGGCGTGGCCTGTCATGTGGCTGCAGCGGCCTACCTCAGATCGCGCCGGCCGGCCGGCGCGTTGACAGCGGGCTGAACCGATGGATGGCCTGACCGCGTTCCTTCAGGCCGACTTCCTCGGCACGGCCGTCTGGCTGTGGGTGGCGTTCCTGACCATCGTCGCGGCGCTGCTGGCCTTCGACCTGGGCGTGCTGCACAAGGACGACCACGAGATCGGCGTGCGTGAGAGCCTGCTGCTGTCGGCCGGCTACATCAGCGCGGCGCTGCTGTTCGGCGCCTGGGTGTGGTGGCGGCTGGGCAGCGACAGCGGCATGGACTTCTACACCGGCTTCCTGATCGAGCAGTCGCTGTCCATCGACAACGTGTTCGTCATCGCGCTGATCCTGGGCATGTTCAACATCCCCAGGCAGTACCAGCACCGCGTGCTGTTCTGGGGCGTGCTGGGCGTCATCGTGCTGCGCGCGATCATGATCGGGCTGGGCGTCACGCTGGTCACGAAGTTCAGCTGGGTGCTGTACCTGTTCGGCATTTTCCTCGTCATCACCGGCATCAAGATGTGGTTCGCGGCGGAGAGCACGCCGGACATCGCCAACAGCAGGATGCTGAAGTGGGTGAAGCGCCATGTGCGCGTGACCGAGGGCCTGCGTGGCCATGCCTTCCTGGTGCGCGAGCCCGAGGCCGGCACGGGCCGCGTGGTGTGGCACGCGACGCCGCTGCTGCTGGCGCTGATGGTCATCGAGTTCGTCGACCTGATCTTCGCGGTGGACTCGGTGCCGGCCATCTTCGCGATCACGACCGACCCCTTCATCGTCTACACCAGCAACATCTTCGCCATCCTGGGCCTGCGCGCGCTGTACTTCGCGCTGGCCGCCATGATCCACCGCTTCAAGTACCTGAAGTACGCGCTGGCGCTGGTGCTGGTGTTCATCGGCAGCAAGATCTTCCTCGTGGGCATCATCGGCAAGGTGCCGGCGGTGGTGTCGCTCAGCGTGACCTTCACGCTGCTGGCCGGCGGCGTGGGGCTGTCGTTGTGGAAAACCCGTGGCGACCGGCCGTGACGAATGGTGGGCACAAGCCGATTTCCTAGAATTCGCCGCCCCTAACCCTAGGGGGCGTGTTCAGGAGACCCCTTGAAGCCCGTGCTTTTTGCTGCCGCCGGCAGCCTCGTCCTGGCCTTGATGGCCGCACCGCCGCTGCAGGCGCAGACCACCACTGCCGCCAGCCTCGAACAGATCTTCCGCGCCGAGCCCTACCGCGGCGAGAACGCCAAGGACGCCGCCTTCAGCCGCAGCGGCCGCTACCTGGCCTATCTGTGGAGCCCGTTCGGCGAACCCGGCTCCGATCTGTGGGTGCACGACACCAAGACCGGCAGGACGCAGCGCCTGACGTCGCCGCAGCTGATGGCCGCGTTCGAGTCGCCGGAAGACCTGGAGCGCTTCGACAAGAAGCTGAAGCAGCGCAACGACGAATGGGCCGAGCGCCAGGCCAAGGAAGTCGCGCAGCAGGCTTATCTGCGTGGCGACAAGGTGGACCTGTCGCAATGGGAGACCGCGCAGCTGGCGGTCCTGAAGAAGGAACTGGCCGACAAGAAGGCCAAGGACGATGCGCAGAAGGCGGCCGACAAGGTCGACGCCGATGCCGAGAAGTACGCGATGGCGGTGCTGGCCGCCAAGCGCGCCGGCAAGCCCGCGCCGGCCGCGCCCGCCGCCGCCTCGGCGCCCGAGAAGAAGGCCGAGGACAAGGACAAGGAACTCTGGGAACTGCGCGACGAGCTGAAGAAGAAGCTGGCCCGCGACAAGCTCAAGCCCGCCGACCTCTACCCCGGCGCGGCCCAGTTCGCGTGGGCGCGCAAGGCCGACGAGCTGGTGTTCCAGTACCGCGGCGGCTTGTACCGCTGGAAGGCCCACGACAAGGCGCCCACGCAGCTGATCGCCACCCAGCGCGAGCTGCGCCTGGTGGGCTACACGGCCGACGACGGCGGCGTGCTCTACACCGACGAGACCCGCGTGCTGCGCACCGGCTTCAAGCAGGCCGGCGTGCAGGTCGTCAACCGTGAGCTGGTGCACCCGGACGACGAGCAGAAGAAGTACAAGATCGCAGACACCGCCGTCAGCGAGGACGGCCGCTGGATGTCGCTGCTGGCCAAGGCGCCGCTGCGCACGGCCGACGACAAGCCCGCGCCGCCGCCCAAGCAGGTCGAGATCATGAACTACGGCGAGCGCTGGGCCACGGCCAAGAAGGTCAACCGCGAGGTGTCCGACGACAAGCGCAACATCCAGGCCATGGCGCTGTACATCCGCCAGCTGCCGGTGGCCGGCGAGGCCCCGCGCAAGCAGCCCGCGCCGGTGTTCACGAACAACGGCGGCGACGTCTGGTTCGAGATGAGCGACGTGGCCTGGGCCAAGGACGGCAGCCGCTATGCGTTCTCGACCTGGGAACGCGAGAAGGAGTTGCTGCGCGTCTACATCGGCGCGGCCGACGAGACGGCAAAACCGGAGGTCGTGCTGGAGCGCCGCGGCGACGTGGGCCACGAGGTCGTCAACGTCATCAAGCCGCGCTTCACGCCGGACGGCAAGACGCTGGTGCTCGCGCTGGACGAGGCCGGCTGGCGCCAGCCCTATGCCATCGACGTGGCCACCAAGGCGCTGCGCTCGCTGGTGGGCGGCGATTTCGAGGCACACCAGGTCGTCGGCTTCACGGCCGACAGCAAGGCCATGTTCGTGCTGGCCAACAAGGGCGACACGGCGGCGATGAACGTCTTCCGCGTTGACATGGCCACCGGCGCGCTGCAGGCGCTGGGTGCGGCGGGCGAGTACCACCGCGCGGCCGCCGCGTCGGAGGACGGCCGCTGGGTGGCCGCCAACGCCGGCAACTGGGCCCAACGCCCGGAGCTGAAGCTGCTGGCCACCGACGGCAAGACCGCCACACGCACGCTGACCGAAAGCACCGACAAGGCCTGGGCCGACCTGAAGCTGCTGCAGCCCGAGCGCTTCGCCTACCCCAACCGCCACGGCGACCGCATCGAGGCCTATGTGTTCAAGCCCGCCGGCTGGAAGGCGACGGACAAGCGCCCGGCCATCGTCTACGTGTACGGCGGCCCGCTGAACGACCGCCACATCGTCGAGGTCGACAGCTTCCAGAACACCGCCTACCTGTTCGGCCAGTACATGGCCGCCAAGCACGGCTACGTCACCATCGCCGTCGACCCGCGCGGCCACAGCAACTATGGCCGCAAGTTCTCCAACGCGAACTGGGAGCGCGTCGGCGAGCCGCAGTCCGAGGACCTGGAAGACCTGGTCAAGCTGTTGCCGGCGCAGTTCGGCGTGGACGCGGCGCGCGTGGGCCTGAACGGCTGGAGCTTCGGCGGCTTCCAGACGCAGTACACGATGTTCACCAAGCCCGACCTGTTCGCCGCTGGCATTGCCGGCGCGGGCCCGACGGAATGGGAGAACTACAACAGCTGGTACAGCGGCCGCACCATCGGCAAGGTGGACCGGACCAAGCCCGTGCTGCGCAAGTACTCGCTGCTGCCGCTGGCGCGCGGCCTGAAGAAGCCGCTGCTGCTGGTGCACGGCATGCAGGATCCCAACGTGCTGTACCAGGACACGGTCAACGTCTACCGTGCGCTGCTGGAGTCGGGCAAGGAGTCGCTGGTCGAGCTGTTCCTGGACCCGGACGGCGAGCACGCGATGGGCGGCGCGGTGAAGCCCGCCGGCTGGCATCGCAAATATGAAGCCTTCTGGGTACGCAATCTGGGGCGTGCAACGCCTTGAAATGAAAAAGGGCGCCGGTGACGGCGCCCTTTTTGCTGGTGGCGCGGCTCAGGCTTTCCTGCGACGCGCCATCCAGCCGACCAGGCCAAGGCCGCCCAGCAGCATCGCGTAGGTGCTGGGTTCCGGCACCGGAGCCAGCGCGAACAGCGCGGTGCCCGCGCCCACGCCGTCGGCGCCCTCGGCCGACACGGCCAGGTAGTGCACGCCGTCCATCGTGAAGCCCTTCAGGCCTTCGGGCGCGATCTGGCCGCCCATGGTCAGCATGCGCACGAAGCTGGTCTTGCTGGGGTCCAGCACGTCGATCTCGAACACCGCCACGGCGCCGGTGGTCGTGCGTTCCAGGCCGATGAAGGCGAAGGTCTTGCCGCCAATCTCCATCAGCTCCACGCCTTCGGGCTCCACGCCCTTGTCGCGGCTGCGGCCGTCGTTGTAGATGCCTGCTGCTGCGGCCTGCACGTCCAGGATGTTGCCGCTGTCGTAGACCAGGTTGCCATCCGCATCGCGGATGGAGAACGAGCGTGCGCCGGCCGCGTACAGGTTGCCGGCGGACGAGTCGGTGTTGGAGATGCGCAGATTGGCCAGCAGCGGGTCCGAGCCGCCGGCGGCCGAGCGGTCGGCGTCGTCCTCGCGGAAGTCGCCCTCGTTGGCCATCACGACATAGGTCTTGGCGCCGCCGGTGAAGCTGGCCATGCCGTCGGGCATGTAGAGGCCCTTGACCGCGACGGACTGGAAGCTGACCGTGCCGTTGTTCAGCGTGTCGATGGCGTTGCCCGCCTGCGAGAAGTCCTTGGCGCCCAGGCCCACGACCTTGGTGAACTTGCCGCTCTGCAGGTCCAGCACGCCCATCGCATTGGCTTCCTGCAGGCTCACATAGGCCTGCGTGCCGGCCTTGTTGACGGCGATGTACTCGGGCTCGAAGTCCATGCCCGTGTTGGTGCGGATGTGGCTGCCGGTCTGCGCCACGCCGGCCAGCGTGGCGGTGGACACGACCGAGCGGCTGGCCACGTCGATGATGCTGACGCTGCCCACCGGGTCGTTGGCGCCCACGCCGTAGTTGCGCGGTGTCGTCGTGCCGATGCGGGTGCCGTAGTCGCCGGCATTGGGCGTGCCTTCGTTGGCCACCAGCAGGCGGCTGCCGTCCGGCGTGAAGGTCAGCATGTCGGGCAGCGAGCCCACCGCGATGGTGCTGGTGCCGGCCAGCAGGCTGCGGCTGGTGGTGTCGTACAGCTGCACGACGCCTGGCAGCTTGCGGTCATTGGCCTCGATGGCGAAGGCCGCCACGCCGTTGTGGATGGCCACGCTATTGATTGAGCCCCAGGCGCTGGTGTCGATGAATCCCAGCGACGCGCCGGTCTTGGCGTCCAGCACGTTGACCCCCTTAACGCCCGACACCCAAAGCGTCTTGGTGGCCGCATCGAAGCTGACGATCTCGGACAGGAAGCCGCTTGGCGTGCCCGTGTGCGTGCTGCTCCAGGCCTGGCTGGCGCCGTCCAGCAGGCCGGCATGGGCGCTGCTGGCGAGGGCGAGGGATGCGGTGAGGGCCTGGATCAGACGGGTGGTTTTCATGGCGGGGGGCGGGGTGGACCAAAACCGCGCATGCTCCGCAAGCGGTGTGACAGACCCGTGACGGGCGTGCTCGCCTGACCCCCCTGATCCCGGGGCTAAGCTTGCGACCATGGTGATTCCCGCCTTGCCACCCGATGAAGACCAGCGCCTGGCCCGCCTGAGCGCGCTTCAGGTCATGGACACCGAGCCCGAGCCGCTGTTCGACCACCTGGCCGCGCTGGCCGCGCAGATCTGCGGCACGCCCGTGGCGCTGCTGGGCCTCATCGACGAGAAGCGCCAGTGGTTCAAGGCCGCCGTGGGCTTTGGCCGCAGCGAGACGCCGCGCGCCCAGACCTTCTGCGCGCACACGCTGCTGGCCGATGGGCTGTTCGAGGTCTGCGACGCGCAGCTGGACGAGCGTTTCGCGACCCACCCCGACGTGCTGGCCAACCCGCCGCTGCGCTTCTACGCCGGCGTGCCGATACGCCTGGACGATGGCAGCCACCCCGGCACGTTGTGCGTGGTGGACTTCCAGCCGCGCGAGCTGACCGAGGCGCAGCGCGAGGCCTTGACGCGGCTGGCCGGCAGCGCGGCCGAGGCGCTGATGATGCGAGAGCGCGTGCAGGCCCGGCAGGCCGCGGTGGACGAACCGTTCCGGCTGCTGGCCGAGATCGCGCCGCTGGGCGTGTTCAGCGCCGACGCCGCCGGCCGGTTCAGCTACACGAACGCCCACTGGCAGCGCATCTCCGGCCTGAGTGCGCAGGCGGCGCTGGGTGCGGGCTGGGCGGCCACGCTGGCGGCCGAGGACGCCGCCTCCGTGGTGGGCCATTGGCAGCGCTGCGTCGTGCGCCGACAGCCCTTCGAGATGCGCTACCGGCTGCGGCACCCCGGCCACGAGCTGCCGCGGCAGGTCTGGGTGCGGGCGCGGCCGCTGTTGACGCCAGACGGCCAGCTGGCCGGCTATGTGGGTATTGCCGAGGACGTGACCGACCGCATCAGCGCCGAACGCGAGCTGAGGGACAGCAAGGCCTTGCTGGACCGCACCGGCCGTGTCGCCGGCATCGGCGGCTGGAGCCTGGACCTGCAGACCGAGGAGATCGTGTGGAGCGACCAGACCTGCCGCATCCACGACTTGGCGCCCGGTCACCGGCCCACGCTGGACGAGGCCATCCGCTATTACAAGCCGGAGGCACGGCCGGTCATCGAGGCGGCGGTGCAGCGTGGCATCAGCTACGGCGAGCCCTGGAGCCTGGAGCTGCCGTTGGTCACGGCCACCGGCCGCGACATCTGGGTGCTGGCCCAGGGCCAGGTGGACTGGCAGGACGGCGTGCCGGTGCGGCTGGTGGGCGCCTTCCAGGACGTCACCGAGCACCATCGCGCCGCGGTGGAGCTGGAGCGCAGCCGACAGCGGTTGCGCGCGTTGTACGAGTCCACGCCCGCGCTGATGCATTCGGTGGATGCCGAGGGGCGTGTGCTCAGCGTGTCGGACCGCTGGTTGGAGCGGCTGGGCTACCGCCGCGAGGAGGTGCTGGGCCGCAGCATCGACGACTTCCTGGAGCCGCAGTCCTGCTTGCAGGTGCGCGATGTCTTTCGCCCCGCGCTGTGGCGCGATGGCCATGTGGACGATTGCCCTGTGCAGCTGATCCGCGCCGACGGCCAGTTGCGCGACGCGCTGGTGTCGGCCGTTGCCGAATACGACGCCGAGGGCCGGCCGCTGCGCGCGCTGGCGCTGGTGGACGACATCACCGAGGAGCTGGAGCGCCGCGCCGAGCTGGCGCGCGAGCAGCAGATGCGCCGCCAGACCGAGCACCATGTGCATGAGCTGGACCGGCTGCTGCATGAGCGCTCCGAGATGCTGGACGTGCTGGCCCACGAGGTGCGCCAGCCGCTGAACAATGCCAGCGCCGCGCTGCAGAGCGCCGCCGCCAGCCTGGCCGGCCGCGGCGAGCAGCAGGCGCAGCAGCGTCTCACGCGCGCGCAGGCCGTGCTGGGCCAGGTGCTGGCCGGCGTGGACAACACGCTGGCCGCCGCCAGCCTGCTGGCCGGCGCCGCCAGCATCGCGCGGGTGGACACCGACATCGACACGCTGGTCGCCGTCACCGTCGCCGACCTGCCGCGCGATCAGCGCGACCGCATCGTCGTGCACCGCCACACGGCCACCCGCACCGCGCTGATGGACATGAGCCTGCTGCGGCTGGCGCTGCGCAACCTGCTGTCCAACGCGCTGAAGTACGCGCCGGGCATCAGCCCGGTCACGCTGCATGTGATGGACTTCGACGAACCCGCCGCGCTGCAGTTCGAGGTGGCCGACGCCGGCCCTGGCATTCCCCGCGAGCTGCTGCCGCGGCTGTTCACCCGTGGCGCCCGTGGCCATGGCGGCACCGAATCGACTCACGGCCTGGGCCTCTACATCGTGCGCCGCGTGATGGATTTGCACGGCGGCAGCGCCGAATTGCTGCGGACTGGGCCCTTGGGCACCGTCATGAGGCTTACGCTGCCGCAGGCCGGTTGACGGCCTAGACTCGTTTTTGCCCGCTCCCCCCGACTCCGATGATCGACACCCAAGACGCTTCCCCCACGTCTCCGTCGCCTTCACCCGCATCTGCGCCTGGGCGCCGGCTGCCCACCTTGCGCAGCCAGCTCAGCCTGTGGGTGGGTGGCCTGTCGCTGGCCGTGCTGACGCTGGTGGGCGGCTATCTGGGCAAGCTCGCAACCGACGAACTGTTCACCGCCCAGCAGGCCGCCGTGCGCGCGACCGCGCAGGCCGCCGCGGAACTGCTGGCCACTCAGCTGCGTGACCGCGAGCGTCAGATCGAGCTGCTCAGCGTGGCGCCTCATCTGGTCAACGGGCGGTTGGACTCGCAGGAGGTGCGCGACTCGCTCGACCGGCGCCAGGCGCTGCACGACGAGTTCGCCTGGCTGGGCGTCGTCGCGCCCGACGGCACCGTGCTGCAGGCCACCGGCGGCATGCTGACGGGTCGCTCGGTCGCGCAGCGCGACTGGTTCATCGCCGCGCGCGAGCGCGTCTTCGTGGGCGATGTGCACGAGGCCAAGCTGCTCGCCACGATGTTGCCGGCGCTTCCCAATGGCGAACCCACCCGCTTCATCGACTTCGCCGCGCCGATCCGGGACTCCGACGGTCGGTTGCTGGGCGTTGTCGGCGCGCATGCGCACTGGCGCTGGGTGACCGGCCTGGTCGATGGCGTCGTGCGCCGTCAATTGCCCGGCAGCGGCATCGACGCGCTGATCCTGGACCGCCAGGGCCGCCTGCTCTATCCCGAGGCGCTGAAAGCCGCCCAGGCCTCCGGTGCCGCCGTGCTGCCCAAGCCCGAGAACGGCCGCTTCGACGGCGAGCTGGTGTTCGACGGCAAGCCCTACCTGGCCAGCGAGGCGACGCTGCAGTTGCGCACCAACGCCGAGCTGGGCTGGCGCATCGTGGCCCGCCAGCCCATGGAGCAGGCCATGCGCCCGGTCTCCGCGCTGCGCCGCGAGCTGGTGCTGCTGGGCGTGCTGGCCGCCACGGCGCTGGCGCTGACCGCCTTGCTGCTGGCCCGGCGCTTCAGCCGCCCGGTCGAGCAGTTGGCCCGCATCGCCGCGCGCGTGGAGACCGAGCGCCGCGTGCCCGACTTCCCCGAGCAGCCCGGTGTGCGCGAACTGGACGGCCTCAGCCGGGCCATGCAGTCCATGGCCCGCTCGCTGCTGCAGACCGAGAAGGACCTGCAGGCGGCCAATGCGACGCTAGAGACGCAGGTGCAGCAGCGCACGGCGGAGCTGCAGGCGGCCAACGCCAAGCTGGAGCACCTGGCCACGCGCGACCCGCTGACCGGCTTGCACAACCGCCGCAGCCTGGATGCCCGGCTGGCCGAGGCGCAGGCGCTGGATCGCCGCTACGGCCGCCAGAACGGCCGCGTGCACGGCCTGCTGTTGGTGGATGTGGACCACTTCAAGCGTATCAACGACAGCTTCGGCCACCCGACCGGCGACGCCGTGCTGCGCCAGCTGGCCGAATTGCTGCAGTCCTGCGTGCGCGTCACCGACGTGGCCGCGCGCTTTGGCGGCGAGGAATTCGCCGTGCTGCTGCCCGAGCTGGCCGGCCCGCTGGAGGCCGTCATGGCGGCCGAGAAGATACGCACGGCCGTGGAGGCTGCGACCTTCCCGCAGGTGGGCAAGATCACCGTCAGCGTCGGCGTCAGCCTGGCGTCGCCGGATGACCTGGAACTGGCGCCGCTGATCGCCCGCAGCGATGCGGCGCTCTACGTGGCCAAGCGCGGTGGCCGGAATGCTGTGGTCTTGAAGGAGGCAGGGGCCGCCTAGAGCAGCTGCAGCGGCGCGCGGAACACGTAACCCACGCGCGACTTGCTCTGCAGCGGCACCAGCGTGGGCGTGGCGCGCTCGATGCGGCGGCGCAGCCGGTAGATGGTGGCGGACAGGCCGTCGTCGCTCTCGCCCTCGGCCACCTCGCGGCCCAGCTTGTTCAGCAGCGCCTCACGCGTGACGGGCTCGCCACCGGCCTGGGCGAAGCATTCCAGCAACTGGCGGTCGGCCTCGCTGAGCTGGATGCGGGTGCCGTCCGGCACGATGAGCTCGCCGCTGGCACGATCCAGCTTCCAGACGGCATCGGCCGACGAGGGCTTGGCCACGCGCCGCTGCACGGCGGCAATGGCCAGTGCGACCTGTTCGAACTGCACCGGCTTGACCAGGTACATGTCGGCTCCGGCCGTGATGACCTCGCGGAACACCTCGGGGCCTAGCCGGCCCGACACGACCACCACGCCGGCGTCGGTGCGGCGGCGCAGGATCTTGATCAGCTCCACGCCGTTGACGCCGGGCAGCATCAGGTCCACCAGGTAGAAGTCGAAGGAGAACGCGTCGGGCGACGCCAGCAGTGCATTGCTGTCGTCGAAGCGGCTGACCGCGATGCCCTGCTGCTCCTGCAGGAACTGGGTCAGGAACTCCGAGTACTCGGCGTCGTCGTCGATCAGGGCGAGAGTCTTGGGCTGCATGGCGGCAGTGGGCGTCAGAGCAACCGCGGAGTTTGCCGCATGACTGAGGCGTCAGGTCGCGGAAATGGGGGCTCAAAGCGTGCGGTATTGCGCAAGCCAGCCGACAGCAAGGCTTGACACTGGAGATGCACAGTGCCAAATCACAACTATCACGGCCCGAGGAGACAGACGATGGCCGATGCCACCGACGACGAAGGCGGCGACGACACGCTGGATTGGCTGCTGCCCGGTCACCGCGCCGCACCCGCGGAGGCGCTGGTGCGCATCCAGCGCCTGTGCGCGGCCTGGCCCGATCTCCATGCCGCGATGTTCATCGTACTGGCCACCCACCAGGATCTGCCGCGCGACATGCTGGCTGCGGCGATCAAGCAGTTCCGTCCCGATCTCGACCCCTTCACGCGCGAGGACGTCGTCAGCCTGCTGACATCGATCTGGAACGGCGGCAAGAGCGGGTTCGACGCGGTGCTGCGCACGCGGGCGAACTCACCGAAAAAGGGGGGCGGTGGTTTCTCCTGGGTTAAGGAGTAGCAGGGCTACTTTTTCAGCCCCAGGGCCGCCCAGCCCTCGTGCCCCAGCTTGTCCAGCGTCTCGAGGTTGTTCTCGTAGATGGACGCCGTGTCCGGCATGGACTCCACGGCGCGCTCGATGCTGTCCTCGCGCAGGATGTGCAGCGTGGGGTAGGGCGAGCGGTTGCTGTAGTTGGCGATGTCGTCCGGCTCGCTGTCGGCGAACTGGTAGGCGGGGTGGAAGTCGGCAATCTGCAGGATGCCGTCCAGCTTCAGGTCTTCGATGAGCGCGTCGGCGGCGTCCAGGAAGTCGTTGAAGTCCAGGAAGTCGGTCAACACGTGGGGGTGGATCACCAGCGTCGTGTCCACTTCGTCCGGGTCGGCACGGTTCAGCGCCAGCAGCTCGCGGGCCAGATCCTTCAGCAGCGCCTCGGGGTCGGTCGCGTCGCTGACGACGTAGCGGATGCGCTCGTTGACGTGCACGGCCTTCGCGAACGGGCACAGGTTCAGGCCGATGACGGCCTTGACGACCCAGTCGCGGGTGTCGGCGATGACTTGGTTCTCGTTCATTTCTTCGGCGTGTTCAGCCACTGTTCGGCCATCTGCACCCACATCGATCCGCCCAGCGGAATCAGCTCATCGTTGAAGTCGTAGCTGGGGTTGTGCAGTGTGCACGGGCCCATGCCGTGGCCGCCGGTGCGGTGCTCGCCGTCGCCGTTGCCGATCAGGAAGTAGCAGCCGGGCTTGTCCAGCAGGTAGTAGCTGAAGTCCTCGGCGCCCATCGTCGGCTCGAACTCCTGCACGTTGTCGGCGCCCACCATGTCGGTCAGCACGCGGCGCACGAAGTCGGTCTCGGCGGGGTGGTTGATGGTGGGCGGGTAGTTGCGGCGGAACTCGAACTCGGCCGTCAGCTCGAAGGCGCCGGCCAGCTGCTCGGTCATGTCCTTCATGCGGCGCTCCAGCAGGTCCAGCAGCTCCAGCGTGAAGGTGCGCACCGTGCCTTCCATGACGACCGAGTCGGGCACGACGTTGGTGGCCTCGCCGGCATGGATCATCGTCACGGAGATCACGCCGGGGTCGATGGGCCGCTTGTTGCGGCTGATGATGGTCTGGAAGGCCGACACCAGCTGGCAGGCCGCCGGCACCGGGTCGACGCCCAGGTGCGGCATGGCCGCGTGCGAGCCCTTGCCGCGCAGCGTGATCTTGAACTCGTTGCTGCTGGCGAACACCGGGCCGGTCTTCACGGCGAACTGGCCGGCCTTCATGCCGGGCCAGTTGTGCGCGCCGAACATGGCCTCCATCGGGAATTTCTCGAACAGGCCGTCCTTGATCATCTCGCGCGCGCCACCGCCGCCTTCCTCGGCGGGCTGGAACACCAGATAGACCGTGCCGTCGAAGTTGCGGTTCGTCGCCAGGTGCTTGGCTGCGGCCAGCAGCATGGCGGTGTGGCCGTCGTGGCCGCAGGCGTGCATGCGGCCGAGATACGAGCTGGCGTGCGGGAACTGGTTGCGCTCCGTCATGGGCAGCGCGTCGATGTCGGCGCGCAGGCCCACAGCGCGGTCCGACGTGCCGTTCTTGACGATGCCCACCACGCCGGTGGTGCCGAGGCCGCGATGGATCGGGATGCCCCAGTCGGTCAGCGCCTTGGCGATGACGTCGGCGGTGCGCTGCTCGTGGAAGCAGAGTTCGGGGTGCTTGTGCAGATCGCGGCGGATGGCCGTGATCTCGGCCGCGTCGGCCAGGATGGTGTCGATGAGCTTCATGAGCGGGTGACTTCAGGCTCTGTAAGCCCCGGAGTTTAGGATTACGCTCGTGAACTTCCGTCGCGTCGCTCGCGGCTGGCTTTTCTGGCTGGCCCTGATCCTGCCCATCGCTCAGGCGATGGCGGGCGTGCACGCGTTGTCGCACGTGGGAGATGGGTCCGACGAGGCCATCGTCCACCTGGTCGATTGCGACCTCTGCCTGACCGCCGCCCACCTGGCCGGCGTTGCACCGGCCGCCGCGCCCAAGCCGTTGCTGGCCAGCCCGGCCGTCCATGCGGCGCCCGAGGCGGCGCCAGCCGCAACGCCCGGCGTCACCCGCCTGGGCCTGCCCCCGGCGCGCGCGCCGCCCGTTTCCGTCTGAACCCCAAGCCTCTTCGCGACCGCCATCCCGGCGGTGCGCGCGCTTTGCGTTTTCAGATTCGGAAGTCTTCACCATGCGTTCCCTCGTCCTGGCGCCCATCGCGGCTGGTTGTTTCACCCTGGCCGCCCAGGCCAACCCCGCCCCCACCGAGTCGCTGGACAAGGTCGTCGTCACCGGCAACCCGCTGAAAAGCCAGGTGCTGGCCCAGCCCAGCGATTCGCTGTCCGGCGACCAGCTCGTGCTGACCCGCGCCGCCAACCTTGGCGACACGCTGCAAGGCCTGCCGGGCGTGGCGGCCACCAACTTCGGCCCCAACGCCAGCCGGCCGGTCATCCGCGGCCTGGACGGCGACCGCGTGCGCATCCTGAACAACTCCGGCGCGTCGGTGGATGCGTCCAACCTCAGCTTCGACCACGGCGTGGCGATCGACCCGCTGGTCATCGACAAGGTCGAGGTGTTGCGCGGCGCCGCGGCGCTGCTGTACGGCGGCAACGCGGTGGGCGGCGTCGTCAACACGCTGGACAACCGCATCCCGCGCAGTTTCATCAAGGGCCTGAGCGGCGCGGCGGAAGTGCGCCTGGGTGGCGCCACGCGCGACCGCAGCGGCGCCGTCGTGCTGGACGGTGGCAGCGGCCAGGCCAACTCGGGCTTCGGCTGGCATGTGGACCTGGCCGGCCGGCGCGCCGACGACCAGCGCGCGCCCCGCTTCGACAGCGAGGGCGAGACGCGCGACAGCGTGCGCAACTCGGCGGCGAAGAGCCACGGCGGCGCGGTGGGCGGCTCGGTGTTCTTCCCGGGCGGCTATGCCGGCGTGTCGCTGGACGACTACGACACCGACTACGGCGTCACGTCCGAGGAGGACGTGACCATCCGCATGCAGCGCCAGCGCGTCGCGACGGCGGGCGAGTGGGCCACGGCCATGGGGCCGGTGCGCCGCGTCAGCTGGCTGTTGAGCCGCAACCGCTACGAACACGTGGAGATGGAGGGCGCGGATGTCGGCACCACCTTCAGGAGCCGCGGCACCGACGGCCGGCTGGAGCTGGAGCACGCACCCATCGGCGCGCTGAAGGGTGTCTTCGGCGTGCAGACCGAGTCCATGGACTTCTCGGCGCTGGGCGAGGAGGCCTTCGTGCCCGGCACGCGCACGCGCAACACCGGCGTTTTCCTGCTGGAGCAGGCCAGGCTGGGCGGCGTGGATTGGTCGGCCGGCGTGCGCACCGAACGCGTGACGGTGGACTCCGACGGCGGCGAGCGCTTCGGCGCGGCGCAATCGCGCAAGTTCAGCCCGGTCAGCGTCGCGTTGTCCGCCGTGCTGCCGCTGGACCGGGCCTGGAGCCTGAGCGCCAACCTGAACCGCACGCAGCGTGCACCGGCCTATTACGAGCTGTTTGCCGACGGCCTGCACGTCGCCACCGCGGCCTATGAGCTCGGCAATGCCAACCTGGGCCTGGAGCGTTCGCGCGGCGTGGACCTGGGCCTGAAGTGGGAAGGCGGTGACAGCCATGTGCACGTCAACGCCTACGAGACGCGCTTCTCCAACTACATCGCGCTGAACGCCACTGGCGACACGGTGGAGGACGAGGGCGAGGAGCTGCCGGTCTACGCCTTCCAGGCGGTGCCGGCGCGGCTGCGCGGCGTGGAGCTGGAGGCGCGCTGGCAGGCGCACCGTGCGTTCGCGCTGCTGGGCCAGCTCGACGCCGTACGCGGCGAGAACACCCAGACCGGCGAGCCGCTGCCGCGGCTGGCGCCGCTGCGCGCGATGCTGGGCGTGGAGGCCCGCCAGGGCGAATGGTCGGGCCGGCTGGAATGGCGCGGCGCGGCCCGCCAGGACCGGGTCGCCCAGTTCGATACGCCCACGGCCGGCTACGGCACGGTCAGGCTCAGCCTGGCGCGCCAGTTCAACTGGGGCCAGGGTGATGCGCTGTGGTACCTGAAGCTGGACAACCTGGGCAACAAGCTCGCCTACAGCGCCACGACGGTGGCCACGCTGCGCGGTCTGGCGCCTCAGCCGGGACGTTCCGTCAGCACCGGATTGCAACTGCGTTTTTGAATATGCGATGAATGGTCACCGGGGCCCGGTATAAATCCGGTGCCTCGGCGCCTTTGTGGCGGGCGCGCCGCACTGCAACGGTGCTGGCGCGCACCAGGATTCGCCGCCCATGTGGGCGCGGAACTTGCGTCGCGGCTCGAGGAGAGGAGCAAGCGATGCAGACCGCCTTTGACGAGATGAATACCGCGGCCGGGGCAGAGGCCCCCCGCGCCCATTACGCGGCCTACGCGCGATGGCTGGCAGACCAGCCCGAATCGCTGATGCGCGAGCGGCGCGAACAGGCGGAGCTGATCTTTCGCCGCGTCGGCATCACCTTTGCCGTCTATGGCGACAAGGACAGCGGCGAGGGCACCGAGCGGCTGATCCCGTTCGATCTGATCCCGCGCGTGATCCCGGCGGCCGAGTGGACTTCCATGCAGGCCGGCCTGGCCCAGCGCGTGACGGCGCTGAACCGCTTCATCCACGACGTCTATCACGACCAGGAGATCCTGAAGGCCGGCATCGTGCCCGCCGACGAGATCCTGAACAACGCGCAGTTCCGCAAGGAGATGATGGGCGTGGACGTGCCGGGCGGCGTCTACAGCCACATCGCCGGCGTCGACATCGTGCGCGCCGGCCACCCCGACGGCAGCGGCCACTACTACGTGCTGGAAGACAACCTGCGCGTGCCCAGCGGCGTCAGCTACATGCTGGAGAACCGCAAGATGATGATGCGGCTCTTCCCCGAGCTGTTCGTCAACCACCGCATCGCGCCGGTGGCCCACTACCCCGATCTGCTGCTGGACACGCTGCGCAGCGTGGCGCCGCCGGGAGTGTCAGACCCCACCGTCGTTGTCATGACGCCGGGTATGTACAACTCGGCCTACTTCGAGCACGCCTTCCTCGCGCAGCAGATGGGCGTGGAGCTGGTCGAGGGTCAGGACCTGTTCGTCGACGGCGGCTTCGTCTACATGCGCACGACGCGCGGCCCCAAGCGCGTGGACGTCATCTACCGCCGCATCGACGACGACTTCCTGGACCCGCAGGTGTTCCGCGCCGACTCGCAGCTGGGCTGCGCCGGCCTGGTGGACGCCTACAAGGCCGGCCGTGTGACGCTGTCCAACGCTATCGGCACGGGCATTGCGGACGACAAGTCCATCTACCCCTATGTGCCGAAGATGATCGAGTTCTACCTCGGCGAGAAACCCATTCTGCAGAACGTGCCCACCTACGTCTGCCGCGAGAAGGACGACCTGGCCTACACGCTGGCCCATCTGCCGGAGCTGGTGGTCAAGGAGGTGCATGGCGCCGGCGGCTACGGCATGCTGGTCGGCCCGGCCGCCACCAAGGACGAGATTGCGTCCTTCCGCGAGCGGCTGCTGGCCAACCCGGGCAACTACATCGCGCAGCCCACGCTGTCGCTGTCCACCTGCCCGACGTTCGTCGAGAGCGGCATCGCGCCGCGTCACATCGATCTGCGACCCTTCGTGCTGTCGGGCTCGTCGGTGCGCATGGTGCCCGGCGGGCTGACGCGCGTGGCCTTGAAGGAGGGCTCCCTGGTGGTGAACAGCAGCCAGGGCGGGGGCACCAAGGACACCTGGGTTCTGGAGGACTGAACATGTTGTCAAGAACCGCAGATCACCTGTACTGGATGGCGCGCTACATCGAGCGCGCAGAGAACACGGCCCGGCTGCTGGACATCGCGTACCAGACCACGCTGCAGCCTCAGTCCGCCGTCGAGGCCGAGCAGACATGGCGCAGCCTGCTGTCCATCTCCGAGCTGAACGCGCTGCATGCCAGCGGCTACACGGACGTGGACGCGCGCAGCGTCATGAAGTTCTTCGTCGCCGACGAGAACAACCTGTCCTCCGTCTTCAACTGCCTGCGCGCGTCGCGCGAGAACGCCCGCGCGGTGCGCGGCTCGCTGACCACCGAGGTCTGGGAGACCACCAACCAGACCTGGCTTGAGTTCCGCAAGCTGCTGAAGGCCGACTGGCTGCGCGACCCCGGCGCGCTGTTCGAGTGGATCAAGTACCGCAGCCACCTGTCGCGCGGCGTGACCGTGGGCACCATGCTGCAGGACGAGGCCTTCCACTTCATCCGCATCGGCTCCTTCCTGGAGCGCGCCGACAACACCGCGCGGCTGCTGGACGTGAAGTTCTACGACGAGGGCCACGCCCCCGCCGAGCGCGAGGCGGCGCGCGACTTCTACTACTGGTCGGCCGTGCTGCGCTCGGTGTCGGGCTTCGAGATCTACCGCAAGGTCTACAGCAACGTCATCCAGCCCGACAAGGTGGCCGAGCTGCTGATCCTGCGCCAGGACATGCCGCGCTCGCTGGCGCACTGCATGTCGCGCCTGGTTGGCAACCTGAAGCGCGTGGCCAACCCGCAGTCCACCGAGACGCTGCGCCGCGCCGGCCGACTGGAGGCGGCGCTGAACTTCGGGCGCATCGACGAGATCCTCGCGACGGGACTGCACACCTATCTCGACGACTTCCTGGCCAAGGTCGCCGACCTCGGCAACGACATCAGCAACGACTTCCTGGTCTGACGCATGAGCATTCACGTCGCCCTCAAGCACGTCACGCGCTACAAGTACGACCGCCCGGTCAACCTGGGTCCGCAGGTCGTGCGCCTGCGCCCGGCGCCGCATTGCCGCACGCCGGTGCTGAGCTACTCGCTGCGCATCGAGCCGGAAAACCACTTCATCAACTGGCAGCAGGACCCGTTCGCGAATTACCTGGCGCGGCTGGTGTTCCCCGAGAAGACGACCGAGTTCACCGTCACGGTGGACCTGGTCGCCGAGATGGCGGTCTACAACCCGTTCGACTTCTTCCTGGAGCCGCACGCGCAGACCATTCCCTTCAAGTACGACGAGGCGCAGCAGGTCGAGCTGGCACCCTATCTGCAGGCCGGCCCGGCCACGCCGCTGCTGGCGGCCTACCTGAAGGACATCCCGCGCGCCGAGCGGCCGACGATCGACTTCCTCGTCGACCTGAACCAGCGCGTGCAGAACAGCGTGTCCTACCTTATCCGCATGGAGCCCGGCGTGCAGACGCCGGAGGAGACGCTGCAGAAGGCCTCGGGCTCCTGCCGCGACTCGGGCTGGCTGCTGGTGGAGCTGATGCGCCATCTGGGCCTGGCTGCCCGCTTCGTGTCGGGCTACCTGATCCAGCTGAGCCCGGACGAGAAGGCGCTGGACGGTCCCAGCGGCACCGAGGTCGATTTCACCGACCTGCACGCGTGGTGCGAGGTCTACCTGCCGGGCGCCGGCTGGATAGGCCTGGATCCCACGTCCGGCCTGCTGGCCGGCGAGGGCCACATCCCGCTGGCCGCCACGCCCACGCCGGGCAGCGCGGCGCCCATCAGCGGTGGCGTGGACAAGAGCGAGGTCGAGTTCGACCACGAGATGAGCGTCACGCGCATCTACGAGTCGCCGCGCGTGACCAAGCCCTACACCGAGGCCCAGTGGGCCGACGTGCTGAAGCTGGGCGAACAGGTCGACGCTGAGCTGCAAGCCGGCGACGTGCGCCTGACCATGGGCGGCGAGCCCACCTTCGTGTCCATCGACGACCGCGATGCGCCCGAATGGAACACCGAGGCGTTGGGCCCCACCAAGCGCCTGTACGCGCAGCAGCTGACGCACCGGCTGCGCGACGAGTACGGCCAGGGCGGTTTCCTGCATTTCGGCCAGGGCAAGTGGTACCCGGGCGAGCAGCTGCCGCGCTGGGCGCTGAACATCTACTGGCGTACCGACGGCCAGCCCTGCTGGCGCAACCCCGACTGGTTCGCCGACGAGCGCGAGGGCCACACCTACACCAGCGCCGACGCCAAGACCTTCATGGGCGCGCTGACAGCCCGCCTGGGCCTGCCGGACACGCATGTGCGGCCCGGCTATGAAGACACCTTCTACTACCTGTGGCGCGAGCGTCGCCTGCCGGTCAACGTCGACCCGTTCGACTCGCGCGTGGACGACGAGATGGAGCGCGTGCGCCTGCGCCGCGTGTTCGACCAGGGGCTGTCCCACGTCGTCGGCTATGTGCTGCCGCTGCGGCACGCGGGGGACGAGCCCGCGCTGGCCGGCGCGCGCTGGCAGACGGGGCCCTGGTTCCTGCGCGACGAGCGGCTGTACCTGCACCCCGGCGACTCGCCCATGGGCTGGCGGCTGCCGCTGGATTCGCTGCCCTGGGTCAGCAAGGGCGACTACCCCTACCTGATAGCCCAAGACCCGTTCGCGCCACGCGGCATGCTGCCGGCGGCGGCCACGCTCAAGGCGCAGGTGCAGGGCGTCACGTCGTCCGGGCCCACGCCCGGGCTGCGGCGTGGCGACAGCTTTGCCGTGGGCAACGGCTTTGCGCCGGGCGACTCGCCGTGGAGCGCGTCGGCCGACCCCGCCGCGCCGGTGCGCTTCGAGAGCGCCCACTGGATCACGCGCACGGCGTTGTGCGTGGAGGCCCGTGACCCGCGCCGCGCCAATGGCCCGGCGGCCGAGGCCAAGGGCCGGGCCAGCGGCGTGCTGTACGTCTTCATGCCGCCGCTGGAAAAGCTGGAGCATTACCTGGAACTGCTGACGGCCGTCGAGGCCGCCTGCGAGGACACTGGCTTCAAGATCGTGCTGGAGGGCTACCCGCCGCCGCGCGACCCGCGCCTGAAGCTGCTGGCCGTGACGCCCGACCCCGGTGTCATCGAGGTCAACATCCACCCGGCGCACAACTGGGGCGAGCTGGTCCAGCACACCGAGTTCCTGTACGAGGCCGCGCGCCTCACGCGGCTGTCCAGCGAGAAGTTCATGATCGACGGCCGCCACAGCGGCACCGGCGGCGGCAACCACTTCGTGCTGGGCGGCGCCACGCCGGCCGACTCGCCCTTCCTGCGCCGCCCTTCGCTGTTGGCCTCGCTGCTGGCCTTCTGGCACAACCATCCGTCGCTCAGCTACCTGTTCAGCGGCCTGTTCATCGGCCCCACCAGCCAGGCCCCGCGCGTGGACGAGGCGCGCAACGACCAGCTGCGCGAGCTGGAGATCGCGCTTGACGAGATCCACAAGCTGGGTGACAACACGCAACCCTGGCTCATCGACCGCACGCTGCGCAACGTGCTTGTGGACGTGACCGGCAACACGCATCGCAGCGAGTTCTGCATCGACAAGCTGTACTCGCCCGACTCGGCCACCGGCCGGCTGGGCCTGCTGGAGCTGCGCGCGTTCGAGATGCCGCCGCATGCGCGCATGAGCGTCGTGCAGCAGCTGCTGCTGCGCGCGCTGATCGCCCGCTTCTGGAAGACGCCCTACCGCGTGCCGCTGGTGCGCTGGGGCACCGAGCTGCACGATCGCTGGCTGCTGCCGCACT
Source organism: Roseateles asaccharophilus (assembly GCF_031458115.1). Lineage (GTDB taxonomy): Bacteria > Pseudomonadota > Gammaproteobacteria > Burkholderiales > Burkholderiaceae_C > Pelomonas > Pelomonas asaccharophilus_A. The sequence continues at coordinate 537,733 of NZ_JAVDXV010000003.1, forward strand.
TCATCCGCGACGATTTCGCCGACGTCATGCAGGACATGGGCGAGGCCGGCTACGCGCTGGACGCCGCCTGGTTCGCGCCGCACTTCGAGTTCCGCTTCCCCAAGGTCGGCGAGTTCGCCGCGCGCGGCGTGCACGTGACGCTGCGCGGCGCGCTGGAGCCCTGGCATGTGATGGGCGAGGAGGGCTCGTCCGGCGGCACGGTGCGCTATGTGGACGCGTCGCTGGAGCGGCTGGAGGTGCATGTCTCGGGCCTCGTGGACCCACGCCACCGCATCACCGTCAACGGCCAGCCACTGCCGCTGCAGCCCACCGGCCGCGTCGGCGAATTCGTCTGCGGCGTGCGCTACCGTGCCTGGCTGCCCGCCTCGGCGCTGCACCCGACCATAGGCATCCATGCGCCGCTGACGCTGGACCTGGTGGACACCTGGCAGCAGAAATCGCTGGGCGGCTGCCGCTACTTCGTCGCCCACCCGGGCGGCCGCAACTACGCGACGCTGCCGGTCAACGCCTACGAGGCCGAGAGCCGCCGGCTGGCGCGCTTCGAGACACAAGGGCACACGCCGGGCACCGTCGAGGTGGGTGAGCCCAAGCGCAGCCTGGAGTTCCCATTCACGCTGGATCTGCGCAAGGCGAGTTGAGGCAAACTTGCCGCATGAGTATCGACCTCGCTGAACTCCGCAAGCTCTCGGTCGCCGAGCGCATCCAGCTCGCCGAGGACTTGTGGGACAGCATTGCGCTGGAGCCCACTGATGTGCCCGGCTTGACGGATGCGCAGCGCCAGGAGCTGCAGCGGCGCTTGCGCGAGCATGAGAGCGATCCGTCGACCGCGGTGCCTTGGGAGCAGGTGCGTGCCGAGCTGATGTCGAGGATGGGGCCGCGCTGACGCCATGCGCGTCTTGTTCAGGCCGCAAGCTCGCGTCGAGTTGTTCGATGCCCAGGATTGGTATGAGGCGCGTGCGCCCGGCCTGGGCCTGGAGTTCGCGCGAGCCTTCGAAGCGGCGTTGCAATCGGCTTGCCGGCATCCGGCAGGCTTTGCGGAGGTCGAGGAAGGCTGCAGGCGCGTCGTGCTGCGTCGCTTTCCTTACTCCCTCTACTACCGCGTTGACGGCGATCAGTTGCTCGTCGTCGCGGTCTTCCACCACCGGCGCCCGCCGTCCGCGCGGCAAGGGCGATCGGACTAGTTCATGCACATCGAAATCCAACCCGGCGTCCGCCTCTTTGTCGACATCGAAGGCCTCGGCCATGTGCCCGAGGGCCGCGCGCTGAAGGCCAAGCCCACGCTGATCCTCATCCACGGCGGCCCGGGCTTCGACCACACGGGCTTTCGGCCCTTCTTCAGCCGCTTCGCGGACCAGTTCCAGATCGTCTACTACGACCAGCGCGGCCATGGCCGCAGCAGCCCGAGGCCGCTGGACGAGATGCGGCTGGACGTCTTCGCCGACGACGTCGTGCGGCTGTGTGACGCGCTGGGCGTGGAGAAGCCCGTCGTGCTGGGCCAGAGCTTCGGCGGCTTCGTCGCGCAGCGCTACCTGGCGCGGCACCCGGCGCATCCAGCCAAGGTGGTGCTGTCCAGCACGTCTCACCACTTCGGGCTGCCGCGCAAGCTGGAGCGCTTCGGCCGCCTGGGCGGGCCGGCTGCCGAGCAGGCCACGCGCGACTTCTGGGAGCGGCCGGGCCCCGACACCTGGGCGGCCTACGAGCAGCACTGCCGCCACCTCTACAACACCCGGCCCAAGAATCCCGACGCAGGCGGCTGGATGCAGTTCAAGCCCGAGATCCTGTTCGAGCACACGCGCACAGAACTGCCGGGCATGGACCTGCGGCCGGGCCTGGCGAACGTGCAGTGCCCCGTGCTGGTGATGGTGGGCGAGCAAGACCCGGTCACGCCGCCCGAGGATGCCGAGGAGATTGCCGCGGCCATCCCGCCGCAATGGCTGGCCGGTTTCGAGCGCTTCCCCGACGTGGGCCATGGCGCCTGGCGCGACAACCCCGAAGCGGCCGAACGCGCACTGCGTCGTTTCTTCACAGCCTGACCCGGCGCCCACCCTGGGCGCGGGGCACTGCGGCGCGGACATTGCTTGACAATGCCTTTTGTCGTCGCCGCGACCCATGCCCCGACCACCCCGCCGCGCCTTCTTTCCCTTCATGTCTTCCGAGCTGACCCCCAGCCAATGGAGCCTGCTCCCCGACGAGCCGGAGGAGGCGCCGACGCCCGATCCGGTGGCGCTGGCGGCGTCGGTCGCGCTGCGCAGCCGTGACGGGCACTTCTACGAGCTGACGGGCCAGGTCAACGAGGCGGGCGAGCCGCAAGGCGGGCTGACCGATCGCTGGCAGCGCTTTTTCGCCGCCGGCGGCGCGGCCGGCTGGCAGGAGCTGTCGGCCAAGGCGCTGCGCGTGCAGCGCCGCGTGCTCGAGGACGGCGCCAGCTACAACGTGCACAGCGACGGCCCGCCGCTGCCGGGCCAGGAAGGCCAGGACAGCGCACCGCTGGCCCGCCACTGGCCGCTGGAGCTGCTGCCCATGCTCATCGAGCCCGACGAGTGGCGGCACATCGAGAGCGGCATCCTGCAGCGCGCCCGACTGCTGGACGCCGTCATGGCCGACACCTACGGCGAGCGCAAGCTGCTGCAGCAGGGGCTGTTGCCGGCCTCGCTGGTCATGGCGCATCCGCAATACCTGCGCGAGATGCATGGCAGCCAGCCACCCGGCGGCGTGCATTTGCACGTGCTGGCCTTCGACCTGACCCGCTGCAACGACGGCCACTGGTGGGTGGTAGGCCAGCGCACGCAGGCGCCGTCTGGGCTGGGCTATGTGCTGGAGAACCGCCTCATCATTGCCCAGCAGTTCCCCGAGGCCTTCCGCCAGATGGCCGTGCAGCGGCTGGCCGCGACGTACCGCGACTTCATGCGGGCGCTGCTGAAGCTATCGCCCGCCGGCGAGCGCAGCCGCGTCGCGCTGCTGACGCCGGGGCCGCGCAACGAGACCTACTTCGAGCAGGCCTTCCTCGCGCGTTATCTCGGCATCACGCTGGTGGAGGGCGCCGACCTGACCGTGCGCGCCGACAAGGTCTACCTGAAGACGCTGGCGGGGCTGGAGCGCGTGCACGTGCTGCTGCGCCGCGTGGACGACACCTGGCTGGACCCGCTGGAGCTGCGCCCCGAATCCATCCTGGGCGTGCCGGGCCTGCTGCAGGCCGCGCGGGCCGGCGAGGTGGTGGTCGCCAACGTGCCCGGCGCCGGCTGGCTGGAAAGCCCCGGCCTGACGGCCTTCTGGCCTGCGGTGGCCGAGAGCCTGCTGGGCGAGCAACTGCAGCTGCCGGCCATCCAGAGCTGGTGGTGCGGCGAGGAAAGTGCCTGGCGCGCGCTGCGGCCGCGGCTGGCGGAGTTCATCGTCGTGCCCACGTTCTCGTCCAGCGGCACCACGCGCAGCTTCGCGCCGGTCGTCGCGGCCGAGTTGAGCGACGAGGCGCTGCGTGAGCTGGCCGCGCGCATCGACGCCGAGCCCACCGCCTACACGCTGCAGGCGCGCGTGAAGCCCACCAAGCAACCGGTCTGGACCCGCGGCGCGCTGGAGCCGCGCGTGGCGGTGCTGCGCGTGTTCGCGCTGACCGACGGGCAGGGCGGCTGGACCGTCGTGCCCGGTGGCCTGACGCGCGTGGCGCCGCGCCGCGACCCGCTGGCCGATGCCTGGCTGTCGATCCAGCGCGGGTCCTTGAGCGCCGACACCTGGGTCATGACCGACGGCGAGGTGGACCCCACCACGCTCTTGGCCCAGCCGCTGCTGCCGGCCGACCTGCGCGACGTGCACTGGACCGTGACCAGCCGCGCCGCCGAGAACCTGTTCTGGCTGGGCCGCTACACGGAGCGCGCCGAGAACAGCGCGCGGCTGGCGCGCTACATCATCGAGGCCAGCGTCATGGTGCAGCGCGGCGCCATGCCCACGCCCATGCTGCCGCTGCTGGACACGTTGGCACGTCGCCATGGCCTGGTGCCTGCCGATGCGCCGGCTGCCGACGACGACCCGCGCGGCTTCGAGCGCGCGTTGCTGGCTGCGCTGCTGCCCGCGTCCGGCGTCGGCAGCACCGGCTGGAACCTGCGCGCGCTGCAGAACTGCGCGCAGGCGCTGCGCGAGCGGCTGTCGCCCGAGACCTGGCGCCTCATCCACGAGACCGCCGCGCAGTTCGAGCAGCACCTGCGTGCCGTGCTGGACCGGCCCGGCACCACGACGCCCGTCACCGACGTGCTGAACGTGCTGGCCCGCGCCGACACGCACCTGGCCGCCATCACCGGCGCGCAGACCGACCGCATGACGCGCGACGACGGCTGGCGGCTTCTGTCCATCGGCCGGCAGCTGGAGCGGCTGTCCTTCCACGCCGAGGTGCTGGCGGAGGTGTTCGAGCAAGACCTGGCGCTCACGGAGGACGGCTTCGCGCTGCTGCTGGGCGTGTTCGACTCCACCATCACCTACCGCGCGCAGTTCCAGGCGCGCCGCGAGGCGCCGCCGCTGCTGCACCTGCTGGTGCACGACACCGAGAACCCGCGCTCGCTGGGCTGGGTGGCGCGCACGATGCGCGAGCGCTTCGCCAAGCTGGCCCGGCACGACCCGGGCTGGGCGGCCGACATCGCGGCCGAACTGCCCACGCCCGAGGCCTGGCCGCTGGATGAACTGGCCGCGCCCGGCCCCGCGCTGGTGGAGCGGCTGCGCCGTGCGGCCGCGCAGGCGGGCGAACTGTCCAGCCTGATCAGCCAGCGTTATTTCACGCACGTCATCGGCGCAGAACAGCGGGTGTGGCAGTGAGCGTGAAGCTGTCGGTCCACCATGTCACCGAGTACACCTACGAGGACTCGGTGGAGTGGGCCCATCACGCCGCCTGCCTGGCGCCGCAGAGCACGCCCTGGCAACACGTCAGCGGCTGGCGGCTCAACATCGACCCGCTGCCCGATGGCTGGGGTGTGGACGGCCTGGAGTTGGACGCTACCGAGCTGGCGCGCCACCTGCGCCGCGACCCCTGGGGCAACCGCCACCTGACCTTCGGCCACGCGCGCGTGCACGAGAAGCTGGTGGTGGACAGCCGCTTCACGGCCCAGCTGCAGCCGCGGCCCGCCCCCGATCCCAACCGGGGGCCATCCTGGGAGGCCGTCGCGGCCAGCCTGCGCTACCGCGCCGGCCGCGCGATGCACGAGGCCGACGAGTTCTCGCTGGCATCGACCTACGCCGCGCCCGATGCCACGCTGGCCGCCTACGCCCGCCGCGCGTTCTCGCCCGGCCGCACGCTGGCGGCCTGCGGGCTGTCGCTGATGCACCAGATCCAGACGGATCTGCGCTACCTGCCGCAAAGCACCACGGTGGCTACGCGCGCCGCCGACGCGCTGGCGCAGCGCAGCGGCGTGTGCCAGGACTTCGCCCATGTCTTCATCGCCGCCTGCCGCTCGCTGGGGCTGGCGGCACGCTATGTGTCGGGCTATCTGCTGACGCGGCCGCCCGAAGGCGCGCCCAAGCTGGTCGGCGCGGACGCGTCGCATGCCTGGGCCGAGCTGTGGTGTCCCGAGCAGGGTTGGCTGGCGCTGGACCCGACCAACGCGGTGCCGGCCGACCTGGACCATGTGACGCTGGCCTGGGGCCGCGACTACGCCGACGTGGCGCCGCTGCGCGGTGTGCTGCGTGGCGGCGGCGTGGCCACGCTGCGGGTGAGCGTCACGGTGGAGCCTGCCTGACCGCTGGCGTCGGGGCCGCGTGCGCGGGCATGGCGGCCAGCAAGGCCAGCAGCGCGATCAGCGCAATCAGCGCCAGCAGGACGGGGAAGTTCGGGCCGCGCATGCAGGGCCCCGGTCGTGATGCCGGCATGCTGGCCCGGTGCCATATCTGCCGTGCGGCTGGTTGATGTCGGCCCCGGCACAGGCCCGCGATCAGCGTTGCAGCGCGCGCGAGCGCCCGGCGCGCTTGTTGGCGTACATCGCTTCGTCGGCATGGCGCATCAGCGCGTCGGCGGTGCGGCCGTCCACCGGATAGTTGGCCAGCCCCAGGCTGCTGCCCACGGCCACCTGCGGCCCGGTGGTCAGCGTGATGGGCTGGGACAGCGCGTCCAGCAAACGGCCCAGCACCAGCTCCGCCTCGGAGCGCCCCTGCGTGGGCGACAGCAGCACGACGAACTCGTCGCCGCCAAGCCGGGCCACGGTGTCGCTGGCGCGCAGGCCGGCGTGCAGCCGCGACGCGACGGCCCGCAAGACCTCGTCCCCCGCATCGTGGCCGTGGGTGTCGTTGATCTGCTTGAAGCCGTTCAGGTCCAGATAGGCCAGCGCGAACACGTGGCCGTTGCGCTCCGACGCGTTGATGGCCTGCCTGAGCCGGTCGCCCAGCAGCAGGCGGTTGGGCAGGCCGGTGAGCGCGTCATGCAGCGCGGCATGCTCCATGCGGGCCTCATGGGCCTTGCTCTGCGTGATGTCCACCATCATCCACAGCGACTCGTCGCCGCTGCCGGGCAGCTGCACACCGGAAAGGTCCACCCAGATCAGCGAGCCGTCCTTGCGCTTCATCTGCAGCTGTGTGCGGAAGCGCCTGCCGGCCTTCAGCTGCGGGTAGGCCAGCGCGCCCAGCGTCTCGTAGGCGGCGTCGTCGACGTACAGCTGGCGCGACAGCGTGCCCAGCAGTTCGCCGTCTGCGTAGCCGAACATGCGCTCCAGCGCCTGGTTGCGCCAGACGTTGCGGCGGTCGCGTACCTTGGCAATGCCCACCAGGTCGCTCTCCAGCATGGCTTCCTGGTCCAGTGTCAGCTGCTGCAGGCGCTGGCGGATCTGGTGGGTCTCGGTGATGTCGAACATCACCGAGCGGCTGCGCAGGTAGACGCCGCTGGCGTCATAGATGGCGGTGGCCGACAGGCTGACGCGGCGCACCTCGCCCTGCCGTCCCTTCATGTCGAACTCCAGCCCCGACACGCGGCCCTCGCGCATGAAGCGCGGGAAGGCAGCGTCGAACAGTTCGCGGCTCTCGGGCGAGAAGAAGTCGCGCGGGCTGAGCTTGCCGATGACCTGCTTGGCCGTGCAGTCCAGCCAGCGCAGGCCCAGCGCGTTGATCTGCAGGAACAGGCCGTGCTGGTCCAGCGCGTAGTAGGCGCAGGGCGCGTTGTCGTAGAGGTCTTGCAAGCTGCCGCGCGCCTCGTCGGCCTGTGCCTGCAGCTGCTTGCGCGCGGTGATGTCGGACTCGATCTCCATGAAGCCGCTCAGCTCGCCGGCGTCGTCGAACAACGGCTGGATCTCGATGTCCGCCCAGTAGTGCCGGCCGTCCTTGCCGCGACGCTGCAGCTCGGCCTTGCCGCCCAGGCCCACGCTCATGGCCTCGTTCAGGCCGTGCAAGGTGTCGGGGTCGGTCAGCTCGAAATGCAGCAGCTCCTGCGGTTGCCGGCCCAGCGCCTCGTCCAGCGTGTAGCCGGTCAGCCGCGTGAAGCCGTCATTGGCCCAGACGATGCGGTGCATGGTGTCGGTGATGAGCACCGCGTTCGTCGTGGGGGGGGGCCCCCAGGCCCCCCCCCCCCCCTCGGCCGGCAATCCGCCCCCGCGGAGCGCCGCGCCCGCGCCGCCCCCCGCCCCCCGAAAAACCCGCACCGCCCCCAGCCCGCACCGCCCCCT
>NZ_JAVDXV010000004.1:0-481939 GCF_031458115.1 Roseateles asaccharophilus
GCGAGCGCATCCGCAGGCAGGTCTACGCCACGCGCAATGACGCCCGTGCCGACGTCTTCAACTACATCGAGATGTTCTACAACCCCAAGCGGCGCTACGGCACCGCCGGCGACACTTCGCCGGTCGAGTTCGAACGACGCCATTCCCAACGGCTCACGGGTGTCTAGGAAATCCGGGGCGATTCAGCGCTGGGCTGGTGGCAGCTTCGAAAAGTCGCCCAAGCTGGTCTTGGACCGATGACCATTTTCCGGGTCCCTGTACCTCGCGTACCAAGACCCGATGGATGCCGCCGTCAACTTGCGGTAGCCGAGCATGCAGCCACCGGCCAGCTTCACCCAGTAGGGCTCCGACCGGGGCTTGGCCCTTGTCCGCGAATCCACCGTGTCGATCTTTGCACCCATGTCTTCCTCCACGTTCGAGGAGATTCCATTGTGGGCCAAAGTGGGCCAAAAGTGGGCCAAACGTCTATGGATTTCCCGGGACCTCGTGGGACGCTTTCATAGGAGAAATGGCCAACGCACTACAGCGTCGCTCTCCCAGTACCCTGCCCTCCGAAGGCAGGGGTTGTTGGTTCGATCCCAACCGGGCGCGCCAAGCGCATCAAGCACTTAGCTTCACGGCCAAGTGCTTTTTTGTTGCCGGTACCGTACCGACGTACGGAGGCCCGCCCGGCACGCCGAGGGTTCAGGCGCCGACGTAGCGCGTGAGCCCGTCCACCAGCGCGTCGAAGACGGCGCGGCAGGCGGCGTTCTGGCGCAGGTCTTCGTGCATGGCCACCCAGGTCTCCAGCGGCCACAGGAACTGCGCTGCAAGCACACGCTCCAGCGCTGGCTCGCGCCGCGCCAGCGGCAGCTGGCAGACGCCGATGCCGGCGCCGGCGCGGATCAGCGCCAACTGGGCGGGGTCGGAGTCGCAGCGCAGCGCAAAGCTGTCGCGCGTGATGCCGCCCAGGCGCTTGGCGCCCGCGCGGATGAAGGGCGTCACCGCGTCGAAGCCGATCAGCGTGTGGCCCGCCAGGTCGGCGAAGGACGCGGGCCGCCCGCAGCGGTCGAGATAGGCCGGGTGGGCATGCAGGCCGATGTCGATGCTGCCGATGCGCCGCGCGATAAGCTGGCCCTGTTCGGGCGGCGTCATGCGCACGGCGATGTCGGCCTCGCGGCGCAGCAGGTCTTGCACGCGGTTGCTGAGTGCCAGCTCCAGCACCAGGCCCGGGTGACGCTCGCGCAGCGTGGCGAAGACCGGCGCCAGCACCTCGATGCCGACCACCTCGCTGGCCGTCACGCGCACCGTGCCGCTCACCGCCGCACCGCGTGCCGACGCCGCCCGCTGCAGCGCCGCGGCCGCGGTCTCCATCTGCTCGGCGTGGCCGCGCAAGGCCAGCGCCGCCTCGGTGGGCAGCAGGCCGGTGGGCGAGCGTGTGAACAGCGGCTGGCCCAGCGCGGCCTCCAGGGCGGCGACGTGGCGGCCCACGGTGGGCTGTGTCAGCCCCAGCACCCGCGCGGCACCCGACAGCGAGCCCTCGCGCAGCACGCCCAGCAGCGTCTGCAGCAGATCCCAGGGCGGCGTCGCGGTCATGCATGAATGTATAGCCGCACCGCGATCCTCGGCAATTTTCAAAGAAGCTGGCGCTTTCCAGAATGCCTGTCATCAACTTTCAAGGAGCGGCGATGAACGGCAAGGACAGGACGGCACTGGTGCTCGGCGCGAGCGGTGGCATCGGCGGCGAGGTGGCCCGGCAACTGCGCGACGCCGGCTGGACGGTGAAGGCGCTGCAGCGCGGCCAGCGGGCGGCAACGCAGCGGCGCGACGGCATCGAATGGCTGCGCGGCGATGCGCTCACGGCGGCCGACGTGGCCCGCGCGGCGCAGGGCTGCGACGTCATCGTGCACGCCGTCAACCCGCCCGGCTACCGCGACTGGGAGCGCCTCGTGCTGCCGATGCTGGACAACGCCATCGCCGCCGCGACGACGCAGCAGGCCACGCTGGTGCTGCCCGGCACGGTCTACAACTTCGGGCCGGACGCCATCGCCGAACCGCTGCGCGAGGACGCACCGCAGCGTCCGGTCACGCGCAAGGGCGCCATCCGCGCGCAGATGGAGGCGCGCCTGCGCGCGGCCAGCGAACGCGGCATGCGCGTCCTCATCGTGCGGGCCGGCGACTTCTTCGGGCCGCGCGCCGGCAACAACTGGTTCTCGCAAGGCCTCATCCGGCCAGGCCGATCGGTCAAGACGATCAGCAACCCGGCCGCGCCCGGCGTCGGCCATCAGTGGGCCTACCTGCCCGACGTCGCACGCACGATGGTCGAGTTGCTGGCGCGGCGCGACACGCTGCCTGCCTTCGCCAGCTTCCACATGGCCGGCCACTGGGACGCCACCGGCCGCCAGATGGCCGAGGCCATCCAGCGCGTCGCCGCCCGCCACGGCCGCACGCCGCGCATCGCCGCGCTGCCGTGGTGGCTGCTGAACCTGGCAGGGCTGTTCATCGTCACCTTCCGCGAAATGCGCGAGATGCGCTACCTGTGGCGGCAGTCGGTACGCATGGACAACGCCCGCCTCGTGGCCGTGCTGGGCCGCGAACCGCACACGCCGCTGGATGAGGCCGTCGAGGCCGCGCTGCGCGGCCTGGGCTGCCTGCCGGCAACGCCCGGCCAACGCGTGGTCAGCGCCGCAAGATAGCGCTACCATTTGCCTCCTTTCGAGGAGACGACGGTGACGGACGGCAAGAAAAAGCTGCGCAGCCAGGACTGGTTCGGCGGGCGCGACAAGATGGGTTTCGTGCACCGCGCGTGGCTGCGCAACCAGGGCTATCCGAACGACTATTTCGGCGGCAGGCCGGTCATCGGCATCTGCAACACCTGGAGCGAGCTGACGCCGTGCAACGGCCACCTGCGCGACCTGGCGGAGAACGTCAAGCGCGGCATCCTCGAAGCCGGCGGCGTGCCGATGGAGTTCCCGGTCATGTCGCTGGGCGAGACCATCATGAAGCCCACCACGATGCTGTTCCGCAACCTCGCGAGCATGGATGTGGAGGAATCGCTACGGGCCAATCCGCTCGACGCCGTCGTTCTGATGGCGGGCTGCGACAAGACGACGCCGTCGCTGTTGATGGGCGCCTGCAGCGTGGGCCTGCCGGCGCTGGTGGTGTCGGGCGGGCCCATGCTGAACGGCAAGTTCCGCGGCGGCGAGATCGGCTCGGGCACGTTCAACTGGCAGGTGAAGGCCAAGATCGACAGCGGTGAGTTCACGGCCGACGACCTGACCGAGGCCGAGGTCTGCGGCGCGCGCAGCGCCGGCCACTGCAACACCATGGGCACGGCGTCGACGATGGCGGTCATGAGCGAGGCGCTGGGCATGACGCTGCCCGGCATGGCTTCCATCCCCGCCGCCGATTCGCGCAAGAAGCTGATGGCGCAGTTGAGCGGCCGGCGCATCGTGGAGATGGTCCATGAAGGCCTGACCCCCGCCAAGGTGATGACGCGCCAGGCCTTCGAGAACGCCATCGTCGTGAACGCGGCGGTGGGCGGCTCCACCAACTTCATCCTGCACCTGCTGGCCATCGCCGGCCGCATCGGCGTGCCACTGGCGCTGGAGGACTTCGACCGCCACGGCAGTCAGGTGCCGCTGCTGGTCAACCTGAAGCCGTCGGGCCAGCGGCTGATGGAGGACTTCTTCTACGCGGGCGGCCTGGCCGTCGTCATGAAGGAACTGGGCGGGCTGCTGCACCGCGATGTGCTGACGATCAATGGCAAGACGCTGGACGACAACTACCGCGCAGCGACCTGCTACGACACGACCGTCATCCGCCCGCTGGACCAACCGCTGCAACCCGCTGCTGGCATCGCCGTGCTGCACGGCAACCTGTGCGAGCAGGGCGCCGTCATCAAACCCTCGGCGGCCACGCCAGCCCTGTTGAAGCACCGCGGCCCGGCGGTCGTGTTCAGCAGCATGGAGGACTACCACGCCCGCATCGACGACCCCGACCTGCCCATCACGGCCGACAGCGTCATCGTGCTCCAGGGCGTGGGCCCGCGCGGCTACCCCGGCATGCCCGAGGTGGGCAACGTGGACCTGCCGCGCAAGCTCGTGGAGCAAGGCGTGCAGGACATGGTGCGCATCTCCGATGGCCGCATGAGCGGCACGGCCTATGGCACGGTCGTGCTGCACGTGGCGCCCGAGTCCGCGGCCGGCGGCGCGCTGGCGCTGGTCCAGGACGGCGATCTCATCGAGCTGGATGTGCCGGCGCGCCGGCTGCAGCTGCTGGTGGACGACGCCGAGCTGTCGCGCCGCCGCGCTGCCTGGGCGCCACCCGCGCCGCGGGCCTCACGCGGCTACGTGAAGCTGTACGTGGACCACGTGCAGCAGGCCCATCTCGGCGCCGACCTGGACCTGCTCGTCGGCAGCTCGGGCTCCATCGTCGAGCGCGACTCTCACTAGAGCTTCAGTTGTCCGTGGACACCCTCGTCCACCCGCTGACCCACGATCGCGCCGAACAGCATCTTGATGCCGGCGATGACGGTGCCGTGGCGGTTGTCCCAGTATTCGCCGCTGACCGGATCCACGCGCAACAGGCAGATGCGCGGGTCGCTGACACCCTCGGTGAACCAGGCGCGCATCTTGGGGCTCCACAGTCGCTGGATGGTGGCAGGGTCGGTGACCTGCACGGCCTCGCCGTCCAGCTTCAGGTGGCCGGCGTTGTCGCCCTCCTTGAAGAACAGCGTCACGCGCGGGTCGCGGTCCAGCTCGATGTTCTTCAGGCTGTCGATCTCCGTGAAGAACCACAGCGCGCCGCTGCCCTCCTCCACTTCCGTGACGGTCATGGGCCGCGCATGCAGCTGCGAATTCAGTCCCAGCGTGCAGAAGAAGCAGCTGTTGCCGGCATTGACCATCTCCGCGATCTTTTGCGCGGCGGCCGGGCCGCTGAGGTTCTGTTCGGTGCTGAGCTCGTCGTCGTGCGAGGTCACAAGGCGGTCGTCGTTCATGGTGAATCTCCTGGGTTGCAACTCCCCGAGACTAGGCAGCACCCGCCCCCGCGCTTGTCGGCCCGAAGGACTGTTGTCTGTCAGACCCGCCGCCATGCACCGGCCGTAACATGGACTGCAACTCTTTCGCAGGAACCACCCCATGACCTACTGCGTCGCGATGCGCCTGCGCGCCGGCCTGCTGTTCGCCTCCGACACCCGCACCAACGCGGGCGTGGACCACATCGCCAGCTTCCGCAAGATGTACCAGTTCCAGATCCCGCACCTGCGCGAGATCGTCATCCTCGCGGCCGGCAACCTGGCGACCACGCAGTCCGTCATCTCGCTGCTGAACCAGCGCCTGAATGGCGACGGCGAGCATCTGCTCAACGTGCCCAGCCTGTACGACGCGGCCGTGCTGCTGGGCCGCACGCTGAAAGAGGTGGTGCACCGCGACGGCGACGACCCGCACAACCATGGCGTGGACTTCGGCGCCAACTTCCTCATCGGCGGCCAGATCAAGGGCGAGGGGCCACGGCTGTTCCATGTCTACCCGCAGGGCAACTTCATCGAGGCGACCGAAGACACGCCCTACTTCCAGATCGGCGAAAGCAAATACGGCAAGCCGATCATCGACCGCGTCATCCGCTACGAGACCACGGCGCTGGACGAGGCCGCCAAGTGCACGCTGGTCAGCTTCGACTCCACCATCCAGTCCAACCTGTCGGTGGGCCTGCCCATCGACATGCTGATGCTGCGCGCCAACCAGTTCGAGCAGGCCATGCAGCCGCCGCACCGCATCGAGCGCGACGACCCTTACTTCCTGTCGCTGCGCACCGGCTGGAGCGCCGGTCTGCGCAAGGTGTTCGACGACCTCCCCAACGAGCCCTGGTTCCAGACTTAGCCCACCCCCTACCGCCTGACGGCGGCCCCCTCAAGGGGGCGCTGCAGGTGGCCCGGCAAAGCCGGTTCCACGGCAACTGCTGGATGGGGCATCGCGCCGAGGCGCGCCACCGTGAAGCCAGCCACCAGACGCGCGTCGAGTGATCCCGTTCAGCTCGGCGCTGCCGGACGAAGGGCTCTGTAGGCGAAACGGCCCGGCACGCGGATCTCCACCTCGGTGCCGCCCGGCGACTCGCTGACGAGGTTCACCCGGCCGCCCACCTCCAGCGCGCGTTCGCGCATGCCTTGCAGGCCCCAGTGACCCGGCCGGCCGCCGTCGCGGACCCAGGCCGGCGGAATGCCGACGCCGTCGTCGCGCACGTGCAGCATCAGCTCGGCCTGGCCCCAGCACACCTCCACCTCGATCTGCCGCGCCTGCGCGTGATGGAAGGCGTTGCGCAGCGCCTCGCAGGCGATCAGGTGCAGCTGGTCGAACACGCTGCGCTCCAACGGCCGCGGCGTGCCGCTGCCCACCGCGCGGAACACCAGCTCGGGCCGGCCCGATTCGTGCGCCAGCTCCCGGCCCAGCTGCTGCAGCACCTGCAGCAGCTCCGCGCCATCCACATCGCCGCTGCGCAGGTCGCGCACGCGCTCGCGCGCCTCCAGCACGACGGCATCGGCGCGGTCCAGCACCGCCTCGATCTGGCCGCGCACCGGCGCGTCGGCCGGAAGCCGGCTGGCCGCCCCCTGCACGTTGATGATCAGCGCCTGCGTGCTCTGCAGCAGCGTGTCGTGCAGGTCGCGGGCGATGCGCTCGCGCTCGCGGTGGCGCGCCTCCAGCTGGCGGCGCACGCCCGCAGCGATGGCGCGCGTGCGCAGCACATAGGCGCCGGCCACCAGGGCCGCCACCAGCAGCACCGCACCGGCCATGAAGCCGCGCGTCTGCCAGAACGTGGGCTCGATGTGGAAGGCCAGCGTCGCTTCCTCGGTGCCCCACACGCCGTCGCCGCTGGCCGCCAGCACGCGGAAGCGGTAGTCGCCGTGGCCCAGGTTGGCGTAGGTGGCCTCGCGGCGCATGTCGGCCTCCTGCCAGTCGGCGTCCACGCCGTCCAGCCGGTAGCGGAAGCGCGCGCGCTCGGCGCCGGCCAGCGTCAGCGCCGAATAGCGGATGGCCACGCTGCGCGTGCCGGCCGGCAGTTCCAGACCGGGCGTCGGATGGTGGTTGCGGTCGCCCGCCCGCAGCGCCTGGATCTCCACGCGGCCGGGGTTCTCGTTGCGCGCCGCGCGGGCCGCGTCCACCCAGGCGACGGCGCGGTTGGTCGCGAACCAGATGCGGTCCTGGTGGTCGCGCACCGCGGTGGACACGGCGGTGGCCTGCTGAGCGATGCCGGGCAGGCCGTCGCGCCAGTTCAGCAGCCGGTAGTTGAGCCGACGCGCCGGGCCGAACATCGCCGGCAGGTCGGCCGCCCTCAGCTGCACCACGCCGCGGCCGCCGTTCAGCCACAGATCGCCGTTGCCGGCCTCGGCAACGCCAGACACATGGGCGAACGCATCGTCGCGCTCGGCGGTCACGACGGCGAAGCGCCGCCCGTCGAAGCGGGCGAAGCCCGCCTCGCCGGCCACGTAGACGCTGCCGTCCGCGCTGACGAACAGATTGGTCGTACGCCCCACCAGCAGGCCATCTGCGGCGCCAAAGCGCGCTACGGTGTCGCCGCGCAGCCGCAGCACCTCGTCGTCGTAGCCGAACCAGGTGTCGCCGTCTGGCGCCACGATGATGGCCGTGGGCATGGCGCCGCCGGGCTCGAACCGCCTGTCGCGCCGCGCACCATCCGGCCCGGCGTGGAACATGCCCAGGCCGGGCACCGCGATCCAAGCGCCGCCGCAGTGGTCGGGTGCCAGCGCCTGCACGTGGTAATCGCGCGGTGGCTGCGTCAGGTGCACGCGCTCGAACTGTCCATCGACTTCGCGCGCGACGCCATCGTCATCGCTCAGCCACAGCTGGCCCTGGCGGTCCCGCACGATCGCCTTCACTGAACGGCCCAACTCGACGGGTTGCGACGCGCCGGGCGGCAGCAGCCGCAGTGCACGCCGCCCGCTGGCGACCAGCACGCCGTCGCCCTGCAGCGCGACGCCGAAGCCCGCCGGTTCGCCGGTGCCGAACTCCGGCACCACGCGCAGCCGCTGGCTGCGGAAGTTCGACAGCCCGTGGTTGCTGCCCACCCAGATCTCGCCCTCGGTGCCCTGCACCAGCGGCACGACGATGTCGGCCGGCAGACCCTGGCGGCGCGTGAACGTCTCCAGCTCGTCGCTGGGCTGTATGCCCCGCCCGACCGGAATGGCGGCCGGATCGCGCAGCCGGCGCACGCCCACTCCTGCCTCCGTCAGCCACAGGCTGCCGTCCTCGGCAAACAGCATCTGCTTGGCACGGGCGAAATGGGCCGTCCAGCCATGGGCGATCTGCGGCTGGCCGCGGCCGCTGGCGGGTGCGGCGCCACCGGCGTAGTCGGGCAGCGGGCGCGTGCCGCTCAGGCCATCGGACACCCAGATGCGCCCCGCGCGGTCCTCGGCCAGCACGGCGCCGCCCGACAGCACCTCGCCGGTGTCCTGGAAGCGCTGCCCGCCACGCGCCAGCCAGAACAGCCGGTTCTGCGACACCACCCACAACACACCGCGGCAGTCCACCAGCACGTACTGGGCGCCAAGCTCGGGATAACCCATCTCCGGCCCGACGCGTCGCCAGCGACTGCCGTCGAAGCGCGCCAGCCCGCCGCCGGCCGCGGCCCACAGATGCCCGTCTTGATCGGCCGCGATGCGCAGCACGCGGCCCGGCGGCATGCCCTCGGCCTCGCCGAAGGCCGTGGCCACGCCGTCGCGCAACCGCACGGTGCCGCCGGCGAACAGGCCCAGCCAGATGTCGCCCGAGGGCAGCACATGCAGCGCGTTGATGTTGGTGGACTTCAGCCGCTGGCCGTCGCGCAGCGGGTAGCGGTCGAAGCGCACGCCGTCGAAGCGGAACAGCCCCAGCCCGGTGCCCAGCCACAGATAGCCCGCGGGCGCGCGCGCCATCGTCCAGATGTCGGCCGGCGCGCCGTCGTTGACGGTCCAGGCCGAATGCGCGAAGTCGGCCAGCGGCTGCGGCTGGCCGGCGGCCCGCAGCGGCAGCAGCAACAGCGCGAGAACCCAGGCGCGCCAGTTCACCTCAATTCCACACGTCGACGATGCCGCGCCGGATCGCGATGACGACGGCCTGCGTGCGGTCGGCCGCATGCAGCTTGGACAGGATGGCCTTCATGTGCGTCTTGACCGTGTCTTCGGACAGCCCCAGTTCGGCGCCGATGTCGCGGTTGGAGCCGCCCTGCGCCAGCCGGCGCAGCACGTCCAGCTCACGGGCGGACAACTCGTCCTGCAGCGCGTACTGGCCCAGCTCGGCCGCCACTTCGGCGGGCAGGTAGCGCCGCCCGGCGTGCACCTGGCGGATGGCCTCCACCAGCTCGCGTCGGATCGCGTTCTTCAGCAGATAGCCGCTGGCGCCGGCCGCGAACGCGCGGCGGGCCTGCGCGTCGCCGCGGTAGGTGGTCAACACCAGCACGCGGGCGTCGGGCGACTGCGCGACGATGCGGGCGATGGCGGCGGCGCCGTCCAGCTCGGGCATCTGCAGATCCATCAGCACCACGTCAGGGCGCAGCGCCGCAAAGGCCTCCACGGCGGCCTGGCCGTCGGCCGCCTCGCCCACCAGCTCCAGCCCGTCGTGCGCGGCCAGCAGCGCCGCGATGCCTTCGCGCATCAGCGGGTGGTCGTCCACGGTCATGACGCGGATGGGAGCGGTAGCAGGCATGCCGGGAGTGTCGCTGCTGCAGCGCAGCATGGCGTTCACCCGAAAGAGTGAATGCTGCGTCGCTGGGTGGGGGCTGGGTCGGGCGAGCGCGGACACCTAGCATCCGTTTCTAACGCCATGGGCAAGCGCAACGCCGGCCCTCGCAGGGAGAAAAGCTGTATGAACCCCGCCATCCGCGTCGCCGTCGAACACGCCGACCCCCTGCTCGCCGCTGGTCTGCACAGCGTGCTGAGCGAACAGATCGACATCCAGCTCGTCGCGCCCGCGACCGGGGCCGACGTCGTCGTGGCCGACTATGGCCGCGGCCTGTGGCTGGCCGGCCAGCGGCCGCGGCCGGCGCCGCGCGTCATGGTGCTGACCGCGCAGGACCGCGAGCAGGATGTGCGCCACGCGCTGGAGGCCGGCGTGGACGGCTATCTGCAGCAGTGCTGCGCCGTGCAGGAGCTGGTGCAGGGGCTGCGGCAACTGGCGCGCGGCTCGCGCTGCCTCAGCGCCGTCGCGGCCGGCCGCATCGCCGACAGCCTGCAGCACGACAGCCTCACGCAACGCGAGCGCGAGGTGCTGGGCCTGGCCTCGCACGGCAAGAGCAACAAGGCCATCGCGCTGGCGCTGGACATCTCGCTGGGCACGGTCAAGGTGCACATGAAGGGCGTAATGGGCAAGCTGGGCGCAACCACGCGCACGGAGGCCGCGCGCATCGCGCTGGAACGCGGGCTGTAGCGCTTGTTCAGGTTGCTGCGCCGCGCTCGTCCACGGGCAGCGGGTGGCGCGCGGCCCACAGCATGCCCCCGCCCAGCGCCGCCGCCGCCAGCAGCAGCGCCCGCGGGACGCCCAGGCCTTGTGCCAGCGCGCCCCAGGCCAGACTGCCCAGCGTCATCGCGCCGTTGAACGCGGTCACGTAGACCGCCAAGCCGCGGCCGCGCACCCAGGCCGGGAACAGCGCCCGTGCCACGCCCATCAACGTGGTGAACGCGGTGCTCCAGGCCACGCCCAGCAAGGCCATCAGCATGAGCAGTGCCACCAGCGATTGCAAACCCGCCAGCCCCAGCAGCGCCGCGAGCGCAGCCGCCGTGGCCGCATGCAGCAGCACCTCGGGCCGCCAGCGCGGCAGCAGCAGCGCGCCGGCGATGGCGCCCAGGCCCGTGGCGCCCAGCAGCGCGCCGTAAAGGCCGGCCGCGTCGGGCTGCAACCGGCGCGCCACCCAGGGCAGCAGCACCAAAGCCGCGCTGGCGCTGCCGAAGAAGGCCGCGGCCCGCCACAGCACGCGATGCAACTCGCGGCTGGCGCGGCTGTAGCGCAGGCCCGCGCGCAGCGCGCCCAGAAAGGGTTCGGCCGGCGGGTCGGGCGGCGACGGCGCGCGGCGCAACCCCGTCAGCGCGGCTAGCGGCACCAGGCTCATCAGCAGATGCAGCGCGTAGGCGGCCGACGCATCGGCGGAGGCAAGCAGCAGGCCGCCACCGGCCGGGCCGATGGCGCGCGCGATGTCGGCGCCCAGCGCGTTCAGCGCCATCGCGCCGCGCAGCCGGGTCGCGTCCACCAGTTCGGGCACGACGGCCATCCAGGCCGGCCCCGCCAGCGCCGCGCCCACGCCGCCCAACAGGCTCAACACCAGCAGCGCCTGCAGGCTCAGCCGCGCGCTGGCGGCCAGCATCAGCAGCAGCGCGGCGACGACCGCGAGCAGGCCTTGCATCAGCAGCAGCAGGCGGCGGCGGTCCAGCGTGTCGGCCAGCGCGCCGGCGGGAATGGCGAGCAGGAACACCGGCAGCGTCGCCGCCGCCTGGACCAGTGCGACCGCGGCCGGGCTGCCGGACAGCTCGCTGGCGAACCAGACATTGGCCAGGTCGCGCATGAAGACAGCCACCTGGCCGCAGACGGCGGCCCCCCACAACACGGCGAAGGGCCGCGTGCGCAGCGGCGCCAGCGCCTCGGCCCGGCCGCGCTCAGGCGCTGCGCTCATCCCAAAGCGCCACCAGCAGCCAGGCGCCGGCCAGGCCCAGGTGCTCGAAGAAGGCATTCATCTGCGCGCCGCGGTCGGGGCCGTCGACGGTCCAGAACGCGTTGGCCATGAAGCTGGCCGCCACCGTGA
The DNA here is from genome assembly GCF_031458115.1 of Roseateles asaccharophilus. Classification (GTDB taxonomy): domain Bacteria; phylum Pseudomonadota; class Gammaproteobacteria; order Burkholderiales; family Burkholderiaceae_C; genus Pelomonas; species Pelomonas asaccharophilus_A. The sequence continues at coordinate 11,761 of NZ_JAVDXV010000004.1, forward strand.
ACACGGCCAGTGCCAGCGCGGCCCAGCGCCGCCCCCTGCCGCTGAGCACCAGCGCCGATGCGCCCAGCTCCAGCACGATGACCGCCACCGCGAACAGCGCCGCCGGCTGCAGGCCGAAGTGCGCCATCTCGGCGACGGCGCCGTCGAAGTCCAGCAGCTTCACCAGCCCGCCCTGCAGATAGGCGCCGCACAGCGCCAGCAGGGCCAGCCGCTTCAGCCACTCAGACCGCCCAGCAGGCACAGCCCAGCGCTCCCCAGAAGCCTTGCAGGTCGCTCACCGGCGGCGTGGCGCCCCAGGCCCTGGCGTGCGCGTGGCCATGCACGCCGCAGGCGCTGGCGCAGGCGCACGCAGCAGCCACGACCGCCTGCAGCGGCTTGCCCTCCTCGCCCCAGGCGCCATAGCCGCCCCAGCGCCGCACGGGCGACCAGTCGGGCATGGCCGGCGGCGGCGCGGCCTCGTCGTGGCCCGCGAACTCGCCGGCGGCCCAGACGACCTTGCCGCCCACCATCGTCAGCAGCGAACTGGTGCCGGCGATGTCACTCTCGGCGCAGCCGAAGAAGTCGCGGTCCGGCACCAGCAGGTCGGCGAAGGCGCCCGGCTCGATGCGGCCCTTCTTGCCCTCTTCATCGCTGAACCACGTGACGTTCTCGGTCAGCATGCGCAAGGCCTGCTCGCGGTCCAGGCAGTGGGCCTGCGGCGTGAGGCGCAGGCCGCCGACCGTCTCGCCGGTGACGAGCCAGGCCAGGCAGACCCAAGGGTTGTAGGAAGCGACGCGGGTGGCGTCGGTGCCGGCGGACACGCGCAAGCCCTTCTCGAGCATGCGCTTGACCGGCGGCGTGGCCTCGGCGGCCCGGGCGCCGTAGCGCTCGACAAAGTACTCGCCCTGGTAGGCCATGCGATGCTGCACGGCCACGCCGCCGCCCAACGCGACGATGCGGTCCATGGACTTCTCGGAGATGGTCTCGGCGTGGTCGAAGAACCAGTGCAGGCCGGTCAGCGGCACGTCGCGGTTCACGCGCTCGAACACGTCCAGCGCGCGGGCAATGGTCTGGTCGTAGGTGGCGTGCATGCGCCAGGGCCAGCGGTTCTCGGCCAGCACGCGCACGACGCCTTCGAGATCGTCTTCCATCCCCGGCGCCATGTCGGGCCGCGGCTGGCGGAAGTCCTCGAAGTCGGCCGCCGAGAACACCAGCATCTCGCCCGCGCCGTTGTGGCGGAAGTAGTCGTCGCCCTGCTTGTATTTGCTCGTGGCCGTCCAGCGCAGGAAGTCGTCCTTCTCCTGCTTGGGCTTCTGCGTGAACAGGTTGTAGGCCAGGCGTATGGTCAGCTGGCCGTCGCGGGCCAGCTGCTCGATGACGGCGTAGTCGTCGGGGTAGTTCTGGAAACCGCCGCCGGCGTCGATGGCGCCGGTGATGCCCAGCCGGTTCAGCTCGCGCATGAAGTGGCGCGTGGAGTTCAGCTGGTAGTCGAACGGCAGCTTGGGGCCCTTGGCCAGCGTCGCGTACAGGATGCTGGCATTGGGCTTGGCCAGCAGCAGGCCGGTGGGATTGCCGGCCGCGTCGCGCAGGATCTGGCCGCCGGGCGGCTCGGGCGTGTCGCGGTCGTAGCCGACGGCGCGCAGCGCGGCGGCGTTCAAGAGCGCGCGGTCGTACAGGTGCAGGATGAACACCGGCGTGTCGGGCGCGACGGCGTTCAGCTCCTCCAGCGTCGGCAGGCGCTTCTCGGCGAACTGCTGCTCGCTGAAGCCGCCCACCACGCGCACCCATTGCGGCGCGGGCGTGATGGCCACTTGCGCCTTCAGCATGGCCATCGCGTCGGCGAGCGAGCGCACGCCGTCCCAGCGCAGCTCCAGGTTGAAGTTCAGCCCGCCGCGGATGATGTGCAGGTGGTTGTCGATGAGGCCGGGCAGCACGCGCCGCCCCTTCAGCTCGACGATGCGCGTGGCCGGTCCGGCATGGGCCATCACGTCGGCGTCGTCGCCGACGGCGAGGAACCTGCCGTCGCGCACGGCCACGGCTTGCGCCTGCGGCTGCGCGCGGTCCAGCGTCGTGACGCGGCCGCCGCGCAGGATCAGGTCAGCATGCTCAACCACGGCGCGTCTCCTTCGTCGTGTCAGCGCACTTGGGCAGCTCGCCGAACATGTGCGGCTTGACCTGATGGTGCAGCCAAGAGGTCTGCACCGGATCGGACGCGAACAGCTTGCGCACCAGCGGCGGCAACTGCTCGCCAACGAGGATGCCCAGCAGCCCCACCAGCGCGATGACCGGCGGCGCCGGTGAGCGCACGTTGAAGAGGGCGTAGATCACGCCCACCAGCAGGCCGACGGCCAGCGACAGCAGATAGGGCTTCATGGGCGTGCTCGCTGGCTCAACCTTCGTGGGCGCCGAACATCGACTTGGCGTAGATGATGCCGAGACCGTACGCACCGCCGAACTTCTTCGCGATGCCGGTGGTCAGGTCGTAGGTCTCGCCGCGGGCCCAGTCGCGCTGCAGCTCCAGCATGTATTGCAGCGAGGTCATCGGGCGCGCGCCGGCCTGCACCATGCGCTCGACGGCACGCTCATGCGCCTCGGCGGACACGTCGCCGCAGGCATCGGTGATGACATAGACCTCGTAGCCCTGGGCCAGCGCCGACAGCGTCGGGCCGACGATGCAGACAGAGGTCCACAGGCCGGCGAACACCAGGCGGTCCTTGCCGATGGCGTTCAGCGTTTTGATGACGGCCGCGTCTTCCCAGGTGTTCATGGACGTGCGGTCCAGCAGTTCCTGGCCGGGGAAGGCGTCGGTGATCTCGCTGAACATCGGGCCGGAGAAGCTCTTCTCGGCCACGGTGGTCAGCACCGTGGGCACCTTGAAGCCGGCGGCCGCGTGCGCGATGAGGCCGGCGTTGTTGCGCAGCTCGATCGCGTCGATGGACTTGGTGGCGAAGGCCATCTGCGACTGGAAGTCGATCAGCACCAGCGCATGGTCGGTGGGCGCCAGCAGCTGCGGGCCAGCGGTGGGGGTGGCGGTCAGGGCCATGGGACTCTCCTTGAGGGGTGGGGAAGGACGCCGTCAGTGTTGGCCGCGCGGCCCGCCGCGGCATCCCTCTTTCGGCCAGGACGCCGTCGGCCGCGCAGGCGATGTGCGGGCCGGTGGCGCTGACGAGACTGGCTGCATCAAGCCACCCCGAGGACATCCATGACCGACTCCACCATCGCCCGCCGCGGCCTGCTGCTTGGCAGCGCCGGCCTGGGCCTCGCCACCACGCTGCCCGCCGCGGCAGCAACTCAACCCGCTCGAAAGGCCACGATGACCGCCACCCACATCACCACCCGCGACGGCACGCAGATCTACTACAAGGACTGGGGCCCGCGCGACGGCAAGCCCGTCGTGCTGAGCCACGGCTGGCCGCTGAACAGCGACAGCTGGGAGGGCCAGATGCTGTTCCTGGCCGAACAGGGCTTTCGCGTCGTCGCGCACGACCGCCGCGGCCATGGCCGTTCCAGCCAGCCCTGGGGCGGGCATGAGATGGACACCTATGCCGACGACCTGGCGCAGGTCATCGAGGCGCTGGACCTGAAGGGCGCATCGCTGTTCGGTTTCTCGACCGGCGGCGGCGAAGTGGCCCGCTACATCGGCCGCCACGGCACCAAGCGCGTCGCCAAGGCCGGCCTGATCGCCGCCGTGCCGCCGCAGATGCTGAAGACGGCCACCAATCCCGGCGGCCTGCCCATGGAGGTGTTCGACGGCATCCGCGCCGGCGAGCGCGCCAACCGCGCGCAGCTCTACAAGGACATCGCGTCGGGCCCGTTCTTCGGCTTCAACCGCCCGGGCGCCAAGCCGTCGCAAGGCTTGATCGACTGCTTCTGGATGGCCGGCATGCTGGCCGGCCACAAGGCCACGCTGGACTGCATCAAGGCTTTCTCGGAAACCGACTTCACCGAGGACCTGAAGAAGTTCGATGTGCCGACGCTGATCCTGCACGGCGACGACGACCAGATCGTGCCCATCGCCGCCGCCGCGCTCGCCTCGGCCAAGCTGGTCAAGAACGCCAAGCTCGTCGTCGTGCCGGGCGCGCCGCACGGCCTGACCGACACGCACAAGGACCGAGTCAATGCCGAGATGCTCAGCTTTCTGAAGGGCTAACAGTCCTTCGGGTGAAGCGGATTTCGGCAGCCCTCTCACAGCGCGAAGGGTGACAACGGTGTCCGCTCATTCGAGCGTGTCGAGGCATCTGACAGCGTGAAATCGGCGCAATTTGCAAGTGCGCCGAAATCAACAACTTAGGGGGTCTGGCCCGGTTGATGCTCATTTCTTACCGCAGCACTCAAGACTGCGTACGAGGTGAAGCATGAAAAAGAATCCCTGGGGCATTTATGCGCGGTGGGGACTGGCCCTGCTGCTGTCCACCGGCTCGGCGATGGCGGCGCCGCTACCCGTCTACTCGCCCACCTATCCCGTGCCGAACGCGGCCTGCGCGACCAACGGCAACTTCGTGTCCTGCTCGACCAAGGTCCTGGACTACCTGGCCAGCAACAGCTACGCGGGCTTCACGGGGCCGTACTCGTTCGCTGCCAGCCAGGGCTCGCTGCTCGACACCATCGTCGTCACGGCCAACAACGGCGAAATCCTGGACAACGGCGACCAGGTCAACCCGTCGGAAAACGGCTTCTCGACCAACAACGGCGGTGGCAAGAAGTATTTCTTCACCGGCGACGGCAACGACCCCACCAACAACGGCAGCCTGCTGGGCGACACGCCGTTCAGCTGGGACATCGGCCTGGCGGCGCTGAACCAGAAGCTGACCTTCGATGGCGCGTATCACGAGATGGTGATCGCCTTCGATTTCAACAACCCGCAGAACTCCACCGCCAGCCTGCCGATCTGGGCGCTGGTCACCGTGCGCGACCTGGATGGCGGCAAGGCCAGCAAATACTTCGAGACCCAGGCTCTGGACCTGGGCGACCTCTTCAAGGACCCGTCGCTGTACGTGTCGGACAAGACCTTCGACGGCAGCGGAGTGACGACGCCCGGCGCCGACGACTTCGCGCTGACGGTGGGCGCCATCTGCGTCGTCAACGCCACGGTGTCCTATCCATCCCCCGATGGTTCCAGCTGTCCCGGCGGCGGCACACTGGTCAACACCAACCAGGCCTCCAACCTCGTCGAGTTCATCAACTACCTGCCCACGCTGGATGCGCGCGACCTGCAGGCGCAGGGCTACGACACGCTGTCGGTGCAGGTGTGGATGGGCTGCTTCAACACGCTGGACAAGAAGGGCGATCCGGACCGGACCTCGGGCCCGCCGCTGCTGAACGGCGGCTCCATCGGCCCCTGCGACACCGGCGGCTATGGCGACATCTTCCTGCTGGCCGGCGCGGCACAGCCGGACGACGGCCGCCTGCCCGAGCCCGGCACGCTGAGCCTGGTGGCGCTGCTGCTCGGGGGACTGGGCCTGCGCGGTCGCCGCTTCCGCTGACGACGCCCAGGCCTGGCTCTAGACCGGCCCCAGCACGCGCATGGAATAGTCCACGGCGCGCACGTCCTTCGTCAGCCGGCCAATGGAGATGCGGTCCACGCCGGTGGCCGCGATCCAGCGCAGCTGGTCCAGCGCCACGCCGCCGGACACCTCCAGCAGCGCGCGGCCCGCGTTCACGGCGACGGCCTCGCGCATCTGCGCTTCGCTGAAGTTGTCCAGCAGCACGCTGACGGCGCCGGCGTCCAGCGCCTCGGTCAGCTGCGCGATGGTCTCGACCTCGATCTGGATGTCCACGCCCGCGTTCAAGGCCTGTGCCGCGCGCAGGGCCAGGCCCACGCCACCGGCCGCGGCGATGTGGTTCTCCTTGATGAGGATGCCCGCGTACAGCGCCAGCCGCTGGTTCTGCCCACCGCCCACGCGCACCGCGTACTTCTGCGCCAGGCGCAGGCCGGGGATGGTCTTGCGCGTGTCGAGGATGGCGCAGCCGTTCGGATTCGTGCTCGCGCCGGCCACCGCGTCCACATGGGCGCGCGTGATCGTCGCCGTGCCGGACAGCAGTTGCAGGAAGTTCAAGGCCGGCCGCTCGGCCGACAGCAGCAGGCGGCCATCGGCTTCGATGCGGCACACCACCGTGTCGGCGGCCATCGGCGCGCCTTCGTCGTACAGCCATTCGATGCGGCTGCTCGCGTCCAGCGCGGCGAACACGCCGTCGAACCAGTCGCGGCCGCACAGCACCGCGGCCTCGCGCACGCGCACCTGCGCCGCCACGCGCCGGCCGGCTGGCACCAGCTGGGCCGTCCAGTCGCAGCGGCCGATGTCCTCGGCCAGCGCCTCGCGGATGTTGCGCGCGCGGGCCTGCTCCAGCGTTTCTTCTTGAAACATCACTCCGGCTGCCCGATCGTCAGTTGGATGTCGCCCAGGCCTTCGATGCGGCCCGTGATGACGTCGCCCGCCACCACCGCGCCCACACCCGCCGGCGTGCCCGTGTAGATCAGGTCGCCCGGCAGCAGCCGGAACAGATGCGACAGGTTGGACACGATCTCGGCCTGGCTCCAGATCATGTCGGCCAGGTCGCCGCGCTGCTTCTCCACGCCGTTCACGGCCAGCGTGATCGCACCCTTCTCCAGCAGGCCCACGTCGGCCACGCGGGCGATGTCGGTCAGGATGGCGGACTGGTCAAAGCCCTTGGCCGTATCCCAGGGCTTGCCGCCCGCCTTGGCCGTGGCCTGCAGGTCGCGGCGCGTCATGTCCAGGCCGGCGGCATAGCCCCAGATGGCGGCCTTGGCGGCCTCCGGCGTGACCTTGAACACCGGTGCGCCGATGGCGATGACCAGCTCCATCTCGTAGTGGTAGTTCTTGGTTTCCGTCGGGTAGGGCACCGTCGAACCCGAGGCCGTCAGCGCGGTCGCCGGCTTCGTGAAATAGAACGGCGGCTCGCGCGTCGGGTCGGCGCCCATCTCACGGGCATGATCGGCATAGTTGCGGCCCACACAGTAGATGCGTCGCACCGCGTAACGGGCCTCGGTGCCACGCACCGCGGCACTGGGGATTTCGGCCGGAGGAAAGACAAAGTTGCTCATGGCAATGCATTGGAGACAGAGCGCGCAGCATACTGGGCTGGCCTTGCTGCTGGTCGTGCTGGCACTGCTGACGGGCTGCGCGAGCCGCCCCGTGGCCAGCGGCCGCGATGGCCCCGAGGCCAACCCGCCGCCCAACCTGACGCAGGTGCCCGATGCCGTGCCGAAGCTGGAAGCCATACGCATCGGCGGCCCCAACAAGCCCTACGAGGTGCTGGGCGAGCGCTACAAGCCCATGACTGCCGACGACGCCTACGCCGAGCGCGGCCTGGCGTCCTGGTACGGCAAGAAGTTCCACGGCCGGCCCACCGCCAACGGCGAGGTCTACAACATGTATGCGATGACGGCCGCCCACCCCACGCTGCCCATCCCCAGCTATGCGCGCGTGCGCAACCCGGCCAACGGCCGCGAGATCATCGTGCGCGTGAATGACCGCGGGCCCTTCCACAAGGGCCGCATCATCGACCTCAGCTACACGGCCGCGCTGAAGCTCGACGTGCTGCGCGGCGTGGCGCCGGTGGAGGTGCGTCGCATCACCTATGCCGAGATCCGCGCCGGCAGCTGGCAGCCCCCGACCGGCGAGCCGCCGCCGGTCTTCGTGCCCACGCCGGCCACCGGCGCGCCGCAGCGCGACACCACGGCCACCATCGCCGACCGCGGTGGCTGGTGGCTGCAGTTCGGTGCGTTCGCGAAGCTGGACGCCGCCGAGGCGCTGCGCCAGCGCGTCGCCGAGACCGACCTCAGCCTGTTGCCACTGCTGACCATCGTGCGCGAGGGTCGCCAGCACCGGCTGCGCGCCGGCCCGTTCCCGAACGCCGACGAGGCGCGCGCGACGGCCGCCAGGCTGCTCGACGACGGCGGCGTGGAAGCGACGCTGGTCGAGAAACGTTGATCAGGCCAGCAGCCGCGGCATCCACAAGCCCATGGCCGCGCCGACGATGCCGCCGGCCATCACCAGGCTCAGCAGCACGAGCGTCACCACCAGCGCCATGCCGCGGCCGCGCACGCGCAGGTACAGCTCCAGCACCGCCAGCGGCACGAGGAACTGCGCGAAGCTCAGCGCGTAGACGAACGGGCCGGTGAAGGTCTTGGGGTCGAAGCCCACGGGCGCCTGCCAGACCATCAGCCAGGCCATCAGCCCCACGCGGAAGAACCACACGCCGTTGGCCGCCATGAACAACCGCAGCGCCCAGCGCCGGTGGTCCACGAAGCGGCGCTCGCGTGCGCTGCGCCAAGCCAGCCATGCGAAGCCGACGATGAGCACGCCGTTCAGGCTGATGGCCAGGTGCATGGGCAGGCCGCCCACGGTGCCGCGCGCCCAAAGCAGGAAGAAGCCGCTGACACTGCCCAGCACGGCGCCCACGATGAACACGCGCCCCAGGTTGCGATGCAGCGCCGGCGCGCGGCGGCGCAGGGCCGGGATGAGCTGCAGCACGCCGATGGCCGTCATCAGCGCCGCGAACACCAGGTGCACGCTGAGCACGCCCTGTCCCACCAGGTCGCCCGCCGCCATGCGCGATTCGCCCGGCGGCCCGCCCAGCGCGGCGCGGCCGTAGCTGATCGAGATATAGGCGGCAAACAGCAACAGACCCGCCGCGGCGACGACATACCAGAGGCGCGCGGCTGCGGCGACCGCGCGGCTGGGTTGAACGGGACCGGCAATGGTCATGGCTTGTCTCCGGGGCGTTGTGGCAACGCGCGGGATTCTTCTGAGCCACGGGGGAGCGGTCGCGGTCGGCCCGACGGGCTGCAGCCGCGCCCGGACGAACTGCACGTGCAGGCGACGGTCGGCCAGGAGCCTGTGCGGCAGAGGCTCCTAACGCCCGCCCGCCACGTCCAGCATCGTGCCCACCGTGTAGCTGGCCGCGTCGCTGAGCAGCCAGACGATGGCCTCGGCGATCTCCTCGGGCCGGCCCAGCCGCTGGATGGGGATGGTGGACGACGCGCCGCTGGCGTCCATGCCGCTGTTGGCATGGATGTCCGTCTCGATGATGCCGGGCCGCACGCCGTTGACGCGTATGCCCTCGCTGATCAGCTCGCGGCCCAGGCCCCGTGTCAGCGTGTCGACGGCGCCCTTGGTGGCCGCGTAGTCCACATAGATGCCCGCCGAGCCGTACTCGGCCGCGCGCGAGCTGAGGTTGACGATGGCGCCGCCCTGGCCGCCGCGCGCCGTGCTCATGCGCCGCGCGGCCTGCTGGCAGCACAGCAGCGTGCCGACAACGTTGACGTCGAGCAGCCGCCGCCAGCGTTCGAGGGTCATTTCATGCAGCCGCATCGCCGGCGCCACGATGCCGGCGTTGTTGACCAGCCCGGCCAGCCGCCCGCCGGCGGCGTCCAGCCGCTCGAACATCGCGGACACCTGCGCCGCGTCGGCCACGTCGGCCTGCAGCGTCAGCACCCGGCGGCCCGATGCGTGCAATCCGGCCGCCAGCGCCTCGGCGGCGGCGCTATCCTGCGCGTAGTTGATGGCCACGTCCCATCCAGCGGCAGCACAGCGCTGCGCGGTGGCGGCACCGATGCCACGCGACCCCCCGGTGATCAAGACCCAGTCCGACATGGCCGCATTGTGGCCGTGCCGGGCGCATGTCATCTGCATGGATTTCCTCGACGTCCCGACGGTCCTCAAGGTCAGCGCCCTCTTCAACCTGATGGCGGCATTGGCGTGGCTGACGCTGGCGCAGCTGTTCCGCATCGCGCCGCGCGCCGGCCGGTTGATGGCGGCCGCGCACCTGGCGCGCATCGTGTCGCAGGGCTGCGGCGACTGCCTGGCCGGCTGGCCCGCGCCGGCGCGCCAGGCCGTTCCCGAGTTCGCGCTGCTGGGCTGCGTGCTGTTGCTGCTGCTGGCGCTGCGCCGCATGCTGCGCAGCCGCCAGCGCCCGCGCGACATCGCCTGGATTGCCGGCCTCGGCGCGGCCGGCATCGCGGCCGGGCTGGCCAGCGGCTCGGGGCTGGCGCCGCAGCTCGCCAGCACGGTGGCCGTCACGGTGCTGGGCCTGATGGCCGTGCGCGAGGTGTGGCGCGGCATCGGTGACCGGCTGTCGGCCGTCGTGCGCATCGGCACGACGCTGCCGTTCGCGCTGTTGGCGCTGCTGGCCTTCGTGCACGGCGCCGAGCTGCTGCTGGTGCCTGGCTGGGAGGCCCATGTGCTGGAGGGCCGCCTGCCCACCGCGGCCCGCGCGGTGCTGTGGTTCGTCGTGACCGCGGCGATCACGCTCAGCCTCATCGCGCTGATGATCTGGCGGCTGATCATGCGCATCCAGCACCTGACGCACCGCGACCCGCTGACCGGCGCGCTGAACCGCCGCGCCTTCGAGCGCGCGCTGGCCGACGGGCAGGCCCAGTTGCAGCGCGGCCGCGGCTTTGCGCTGGTGATGATCGACATCGACCACTTCAAGCAGATCAACGACCGGCACGGCCACCCCGCCGGCGACGCGGCGCTGCAGCACTGCGTGCGCGTCTGGCAGGCCGGCCTGCGCGAGATCGACTGCCTGGGCCGGCTGGGCGGCGAGGAGTTCTGCGCGCTGCTGCCGCTGGCCCTGCCCGGCGACCTGGCCACGGCGACCGTCGTCGCCGAGCGACTGCGCGCGTCGCTGGCCGCGCAGCCACTGCACTGGCAGGGCAGCGAACTGCCTTTGACGGCCAGCTTCGGCGTGGCGCTGCCGGTGGTGGGCGACGCGCAGGGCGAGGTGGGCCTGGCGCGCGCCGACGCGGAGCTGTACCGCGCCAAGACCGAAGGCCGCAACCGCGTCTGCGTGGCCTTGCATTTGGGCGGGCTCGGGGCGTCGTCATGATCACCGCTTCGCACACGCTGACGCTGCTGGCCGCGATCATCATGTTCGCGGGCGTGGCAACGCTGGTGTGGCTGGCGCTGGCGCTGGTGGCACGCCTCGCGCCCCGCGCGTCGCTGGCCATGGCCTGCGCCAACGCGATGGCCGCGCTGTCGCTGACGCTGCACATGCTGCGCGGCATGCGGCCCGACGCGCTGACCTACTGGACCGGCGACGTGGCCGCCGTGGCGTCGTTCGCGCTGCTGGCGGCCGCCGTATCGGCGATCACGACGCGGCGGCTGGCCTGGAAATCGGGCGCCATCGTCGTGGCGGCCGCGGCCCTGCTGCTGCTGGCTGTGCCCTACGAAGGCGACCTGCGCTGGCAGGCGCGAGTCGTCAACCTGGCGGGCGCGGGGCTGTCGCTGGGCGCGGGGCTGACCGCATGGCGCAGCCTCAGCGCGTCTGCCACCGGCCGGCGCACGCCGGCGCCTCTCTCGCTGCCGCTGTTCCTGATCGGCGCGCTGTTGCTGGTGCGCGCGTTCGAGACGCTGGTCCATCCCGGCGGCACGCCCGACATGCGCGTGCCCACCGAGTTCAACATCGCCTTCCTGTGGACGGCGCTGGTGCTGACGCTGCTGCAGAACGCGACGCTGGCCTTCCTCGTGCTGATGCGATTGATCCTGCGCATCGAGCGGCTGTTGGAGCGCGACCCGCTGACCGACACGCTGAACCGCCGCGCCTTCGACCACGCGCTGGATCATGCCCACGCCTGGCTGGGCCGCGGCCGCGGCTATGCGCTGGTGATGATCGACATGGACCGCTTCAAGCAGCTCAACGACACGCTGGGCCATGCGGCCGGCGATGCCGCGCTGCGCCAGATGGTCAAGGAGCTGCAGCCCTGCGTGCGCGAGGTGGACCGCTTCGGCCGCCTGGGCGGCGAGGAGTTCTGCGTACTGCTGCCCGACACCGACATCGCCGGCGCCGCGCTGGTGGCCGAGCGCATGCGGGCGCTGGTGGAGCAGACGCCGCTGCGCTGGCTGGAGCAGGACTGGCCGCTGAGCGCCAGCCTGGGCATCGCCGAGGCCGAGCGCGGCGACGCCGATGCCAACACGGTGCTGGCCCGCGCCGACGCGGCGCTGTACCGCGCCAAGAGCCAGGGCCGCAACGTCGTGCAGCCCTAGACAGCCACGCGGCCACCTGCCCCAAAGGGCAGGTCGGCGGGATGGCCTTCGCTACAGTCGGACGCCGATGAACCTGCTGCTGATCGACGACCACCCGCTGTTCGGCGTGGGCTTTGCGCATGCGCTGACCCAGGCCGCGCCCGACATCGCCGTGCGCACGGCGGCGACGGTCGACGAGGGGCTGGCGCAGGCCGCGGCCTGGCCGGCGCTGGACATCGTGCTGGTGGACTACCGCCTCGGCGAAACCAGCGGGCTGGACGGGCTGCGCCGCTTCGGCGAGCGCTTTCCCTGCGTCGCGCGCGTGCTGATCTCCGGTGACGAGGACGCGGCGCTCGTGGCCCGCGCGCGCGCCGCCGGCGCCAGCGGCTTCCTCGGCAAATCGGCCTCCATCGCGGCGCTGCTGGCCGCGCTGCAGCGCGTGGCGCGCGGCGACACGGTGCTGGGCGAGCCCGGCGCACAACCGGGCGGCTGTCCCACCGCGCGGCAGATGGAGGTGCTGGCGCTGATCGCGCAAGGCCAGCCCAACAAGGGCATCGCCCGCGCTCTAGGCATTGCCGAGCGCACCGTGAAGCTGCACGTCACCGCGTTGCTGGACGCCGTCGGCGCCCGCAACCGCACCCACCTGCTGGTGCGCGCGCGCGAGCAGGGGCTGCTGTAGTGCGGCTGCCGCGACGGCTGGCCGCCTGGCTGCAGAGCCAGGAGGCCGAGCAGCTGGACCCGCTGTTCCGCTTCACGCCCATGGTGGCCACGATGGCCACGGTGGCCGCCATCATCCTGTTCGTGACGCTGCGCGGCGAGGCATCGCCGGTCGTGGCCACGCTGTGGGTGGTGACCTTCACTGCCGTAAGCCTGGCGCGCATCGTCGGCGCGCGCCGCTACCTGCGGCTGCGGCCGCCGCGCGAGCGCCTGCCCGTCTGGGCGCTGTGGGCCTTCGGCAGCACGCTGCTGCACGTGTTGCTGCTGGGCTCGGTGAGTCTCATCTGGATGCACCCCACGCGCTCCGAAGCCGAGTCGCTGATGCACATCGTGCTCGCGTCGGTCAGCATCGGCGCGGCGGTGCACCTGCCGGCCTTCTACCCGGCGTTCTTCGTCTACGTGATCGGCCTGATGGCGCCGCTGGCGCTGCGCGACCTGTGGATAGGCGGCGGCTACCACCTGACGCTGGCGCTGCTGGTCATCGCCACCGCGCTGTACACGCTGCAGGCCGGCTGGCGCCAGGCGCAGGCGCATGCGCAGACGCGCGCCGAGCGGCTGAAGAACGCCGCGCTGATCGAGGCGCTGCGGCTGCAGAACGAGCGCACCGACGCCGCGCGCCGGCTGGCCGAGCAGGCCCACGCGGCCAAGGCGCGCTTCTTTGCCGCGGCCAACCACGACCTGCGCCAGCCGCTGCACGCGATGGGCCTGCTGGCGCATTCGCTGCGCGCACCCGGCGGGCTGCGCCATGCCGGCGACGTGTCGGCCCGGCTGGTGGAGTGCGTGGACAGCATGGCGCAGATCGTCGACGAGCTGGTGGACCTGGCGCGCGTGGACGTGGCGCCCGAGCGCCAGCAGCGCAGCCACTTCGTGCTGGCCGCGCTGCTGCACGAGACCGCCCGCGCCTTCGAGCCGCAGGCGCGCGGCAAGGGTCTGGCCATCGAGGTCGACTGCGACACCGCGACCGCCGTGCACTCCGACCGCCGGCTGGTGGCCCGCGTGCTGGCCAATCTGGTGTCCAACGCCGTGCGCTACACCGAGCGGGGCCATGTGCGCCTGACGGGCCGGACGGACGGCGACACCGTGCAGGTGACCGTGCAGGACAGCGGCATCGGCATTGCCGAGGACGAGCTGCCGCGCATCTTTGAGGAGTTCTACCAGGTGGGGAACCCGGCGCGCGACCGCCGGCTCGGCGTGGGCCTGGGCCTGGCCACCGTGAAGCGGCTCAGCGACGCGTTGGGGCTGGCGCTGCAGGTGCAGTCCAGCCCGGGTGAGGGCAGCCAGTTTTCCTTCAGCCTGCCGGCCGGCAGCATCGCGCCGCCACCTGAAGCCGCGCGGCCGGCCGACCACGACCCGCTGGCGGCGCGCCGCGTGCTGGTCGTGGAGGACGACGCCGACTCGCGCGCCGCGCTGCTGGGCCTGCTGCACGGCTGGGGCTGCGACGCCCGCGCCGCCGGGAACGTGGCCGGCACGCGCGAGCGGCTGGCCGAAGGCTTCCGGCCCGACGCGGTGCTGGCCGACCTGCGGCTGGCCGGCGGCGCCAGCGGCATCGATGCCGTGGCTGCCGTGCGTGCGGCACTGGCCCCGCAACTGCCGGCGCTGGTGATGACCGGCGACGTCGGCAGCGAGCACGCCCGCCGCGCCGCCGACGCCGGCCTGCTGGTGCTGGCCAAGCCGGTCAAGCCCATGCAGCTGCGCGCCTTCCTGGGCCAGGCCTTCGCCGCACCGGACGCTGCCGACCTGCCCCTCAGGTCTATTCCCGCGCGGGAGACCCCCTCCTAGCATGGCCGGTCATCCACAGGAGACCCCATGGCCCACAACATCCACACCCAGGCCCTCGCGCTGGCCGCACTGCTCACGCTGGGCGGCTGCAGCAGCATCGCCCAGTCCACCAACAACCTGTCCGACGAGCGCCTCAAGTCCGAGGCCGCCGGCGCACTGGGCCTGCAGCCCAGCCAGCTGACGCTGCTGAACCGCCGCACCGAGGGCACCAACACCTTCTATGCGGTCAAGGGGCAGGACGGCAAGGAGTACAGCTGCACGCTGAACGGCGGCAACCTGCTGAGCTTCGGCATGACCAACCCGCCCAGCTGCAACCGCAAGAGCGGCTGAACACCGGCGCCGGGAACTCCCGGCGCGCGGCCGTCACACAGGGGCATGGTTGATGCCACCCTGCCCCCACCCGAACCCGTCGACACCCAGGCCGCCGCTGCCGCCGCCAAGGAGGCCCGCGAAGAGCGGCTGAACGCCATCGTCGCGCTGACCGTGGCCGTGCTGGCCACCTTCCTGGGCATCTGCAAGGTCAAGGACGACAACATCGTCCAGGCCATGCAGCAGGCCCAGGTCGACAAGCTGGACTACTGGGCCTACTACCAGGCCCGCACCATCCGCGCCGACGTGGCCGAGCAGGCCGCCACATCGCTGGAGCTGGCCAAGGCCAGCGTGCCGGCCGCCCAGGCGGCCGACTACGACAAGGCCATCGCCGGCTACCGCGCCAAGCACGCCGACCAGCTGAAGAAACGCGACGAGCTGCGCACGCTGGCCGAGAAGGCCCAGAGCGACTACACGGCGCTGGGCAAGCGCGACGACCAGTTCGATCTGTCCGACGCGCTGCTGGCCATCGCGATCGCGCTGCTGGCCGTGACGGCGCTGACCCATCTGTGGTGGCTGTTCGTCGTGTCCATGGTGCCCACGGTCGCCGGCATCGTGATGGGCCTCGCGGGGTTGATGAACCTGCCCATCCATCCGAACATGCTGTTCAAGCTGCTGGCCTAGGAGCCTGGGGGCAGAGTGGGTCATGATGCGGTCCCGCCGTATCCGACCCCTGACATGCTGACGCTGCTGCTTCTCGTTCCCATCGCCGCCGAACACAAGGCCTTGCTGCTGCAGCGCTTTCGCGTCATCGAGGCGTTGGACGCAGCCTCCCGCGCCGCGGCGCTGGGCGATGCGGTCGACCTGGTGCTGACCAACGGCACGGTGGGCTTCACGGCCGCCGAGATTGCCGCCTGCCCGCGGCTCAAGCTGCTGGCCGCCCAGGGCGCCGGCTACGAGAACCTGGACATCGCCGCGGCCAAGGCGGCGGGCGTGGCGGTCTGCAACGGCGCCGGCACCAACGACGACTGCGTGGCCGACCACGCGCTGGCGCTGCTGCTGGCCAGCGTGCGCGCGCTGCCGCAACAGGGCGCGGCGCTGCGTGCGGGCGTGTGGCGCGACGCGCTGCCGCTGGTCCCCAGCTTCACCGGCCGCCGGCTGGGCGTCGTGGGCCTGGGCGCCATCGGCCTGAAGATCGCGCGGCGCGCGGCCGCGTTCGGCATGGTGCTCGGCTATCACAACCGCCGCCCGCGCGCGGACGCCGGCGACGCGACCTACTTCGACAGCGTGACGGCGCTGGCCCAATGGGCGGACGACCTGGTCGTCGCGACGCCCGGGGGCGCGGGCACGACGCATCTCGTCGATGCCGCCGTGCTGGCCGCACTGGGCCCGGGCGGCCATGTGGTCAACATCGCGCGCGGCTCCTGCGTGGACACGGCCGCGCTGGCCGCCGCACTGCGGGCCGGCACCATCGCCGGCGCGGCGCTGGATGTCTACGAGGGGGAGCCGCAGCCGCCGCAGGCGCTGGTGGACCTGCCCAATGCCATCCTGACGCCGCATGTGGCCGGCTGGTCGCCGCAGTCCATACGCGCGACGGTGGAATGCTTCATCGCCAATGTGGACGCCTGGCAGCGCGGCGAGGCGCTGCGAACGCCGCTTTGAGCCGCTGCGGCCTCAGCCCCGCCGCTCGATGACCTCGGCTTCCTGCATGGGCTCGTAGACGCGGCGGCTGCCCTCTTCCAGCGCCTGCTCGATGGCGCGGCGGCGCAGCGGCGCATCGGGCTCGGGGGCAAGCGGCGGCAGCGCATCGAGCACCAGCATGGGCTCGATGCCATGGCCGGCGCTGGCGGGATTTCCGGGCTGCGGCATCAAGGCGTTCAGCAGACGGCGGGGCGTGGGCAGGACATTCATGGCGGCAGGCGATAGATGTCGGCGTCTTCTGCAGTAGTAGACGCTTTGCCGAACCGGATTGCGACAGGTGGTGCCCCCAAAAATTGGGGATGCCACCACCTTGGTGCCTGCGGGGCTGGGAGCCTGGACGGCAGAGGGCGTGACCCGCGTTGACCCTGGCGAGGGCGCAGGCAAGGCGCGAGGAGGCCGCGGGCTCGTGCCCGCCACGACGAGCAACGCCGCATGCGCCGTCGCCAGGTTCACCCGAAGGGCCGGGGCCACGCCCTCTGCCGCCCAGGCTCCTAGGCCACGTACTCGGCCAGATGGCGCCCCGTCAGCGTCTTGCGCTGCTTGACGAGTGAAGCCGGCGGTCCTTCGAAGACGATGCGGCCACCCTCATGCCCGGCGCCTGGCCCCAGGTCGATGATCCAGTCCGCATGGGCCATGACGGCCTGGTGGTGCTCGATGACGATGACGGACTTGCCGGCGTCCACCAGCCGGTCCAGCAGCGCTAGCAGTTGCTGCACGTCGGCCAGGTGCAGGCCCGTGGTGGGTTCGTCCAGCACATAGACGCCGCCCTTCTCGGCCATGTGTGTGGCCAGCTTCAGGCGCTGGCGCTCTCCGCCCGACAGCGTCGTCAGCGGCTGGCCCAGGCTCAGGTAGCCCAGGCCCACGTCGGCCAGCCGCTCCAGGATGGCGTGCGCGGCCGGCGTTTTCGCGGTGCCCTGGCCGAAGAACTCCACCGCCTCGGCCACCGGCATGGCCAGCACCTCGGCGATATCGCGCCCGCCCAGCTTGTAGTCCAGCACGGCGGCCTGGAAGCGCTTGCCGCCGCAGTCCTCGCAGGTCGTCGACACGGTGGCCATGGGGCCCAGGTCCGTGAAGATGACGCCCGCGCCGTTGCAGGTGGGGCAGGCGCCTTCGGAGTTGGCGCTGAAAAGCGCGGGTTTCACGCCGTTGGCCTTGGCGAAAGCGCTGCGGATGGGGTCCAGCAGGCCCGTGTAGGTGGCCGGGTTGCTGCGCCGCGAGCCGCGGATGGCCGCCTGGTCCACGGTGACGACGCCGTCCTGCGGCGACACCGAGCCGTGGATCAGCGAACTCTTGCCTGAGCCGGCCACGCCGGTGACGACGCACAGCACGCCCAGCGGGATGTCCACGTCGACCTTCTGCAGGTTGTGCGAGCTGGCTCCGCGCACCTTCAGCGCGCCGGTGGGCTTGCGGACGGTGGCCTTCAGCGCGGCGCGGTCGTCCAGGTGGCGGCCGGTCAGCGTGCCGCTGGCGCGCAGGCCGGCCACGTCGCCCTCGAACACCACCTCGCCGCCCGCGCTGCCGGCGCGCGGCCCCAGGTCCACGACATGGTCGGCGATGGCGATGACCTCGGGCTTGTGCTCCACCACCAGTACCGTGTTGCCCTTGTCGCGCAGGCGCAGCAACAGCTCGTTCATGCGCTGGATGTCGTGCGGGTGCAGGCCCACGGTGGGCTCGTCGAACACATAGGTCACGTCGGTCAGCGCCGAGCCCAGGTGGCGGATCATCTTCACGCGCTGCGCCTCGCCGCCGGACAGAGTGCCGGACGGCCGGTCCAGCGACAGATAGCCCAGGCCGATCTCGGTGAACGCATCCAGCGCATGCTGCAGGCCCTGCAGCAGCGGTGCGACCGCAGGCGCCTCCTTCGCAGTTTTCAGGCCGCGCACCCAGTCGGCCAGGTCGCTGATCTGCATGGAGCAGGCGTCGGCGATGCCGAGCTTGGCGATGCGCACCGAACGCGCCGCCTCGGACAGCCGCGTGCCCTGGCATTCCGGGCAGGTCTGGAACGTGATGGCGCGCTCCACGAACGCACGGATGTGCGGCTGCATGGCCTCCACGTCCTTGCTCAGGTAGGACTTCTGCACGCCGGGGATCAGCCCCATGTAGGTCAGGTTGATGCCGGCGACCTTGATCTTGGTCGCCTCCTTGTGCAGCAGGTCGTGCAGTTCGCGCTTGGTGAACTTGGCGATGGGCTTGTCGGGGTCGAAGAACCCGCAGCCGCGGAAGATGCGACCCGACCAGCCGTCCATGCTGTAGCCGGGGATGGTGATGGCGCCTTCGTTGAGCGACTTGCTCGCGTCATAGAGCTGGGTCAGGTCGAAGTCCGACACCGAGCCCATGCCCTCGCAGCGCGGGCACATGCCGCCGGTACGCGAGAAGGTCTGCTTGACCGCCTGGCTGGCACCGCCCTTCTCCACCGTGATGACGCCGGTGGCCTGCACCGACGGCACGTTGAACGCGAACGCGCTGGGCGGGCCGATCTGCGGCTTGCCGACGCGGCTGAACAGGATGCGCAGCAGCGCGTTCACATCGGTGACCGTACCCACCGTGGAGCGCACGTTGGCGCCCATGCGCTCCTGGTCCACGATGATGGCCGTGGTGATGCCCTCCAGCAGGTCTACCTCGGGCCGCGCCAGCGTGGGCATGAAGCCCTGCACGAAGGCGCTGTAGGTCTCGTTGATGAGGCGCTGCGACTCGGCGGCGAGGGTGTCGAACACCAGTGAGCTCTTGCCCGAGCCGGACACGCCGGTGAACACCGTGAGGCGGCGCTTGGGCAGGTCGACGCTGACGTTCTTCAGGTTGTTCTCGCGCGCGCCCTGCACGCGGATGACATCGTGGCTGTCGGCGTGGCGCACCGCGGTCGCGGCGGTCTTGATGGCGGTCTTCTTCGTGGTCATCGCGCGGCGTCGCGTGGCGGAAAGCGCCGCATGTTGCATGGGTGGGCACAGGCTTCGCAACCCCTCGGGCCGCATCTCGTGCCAAGAGGTGTCAGCAGCCAAGTCCTACGGCCGGCGCGCCCAAGTCCTACGCCTGCGGGCACCGCAGCGGCGCAGACTGGGTTCTCGCAGTCATGATTGAAGGAGGCCACCATGCCCACCCCCAACACCCGCATGAACAACCGCAAGCCCGTCGACACCGTGGGTCGCGTCCGCGACGACGGCCACAAGCTCGACAAGACGCCCAATGACATCCCGCAGTCCGCCAAGGACAGGCAGGAGGCCATCGAGGCGGCCGAGCATGGCAAGGACGATGCGCAACCCGCCGCCGGCCGCCACTGAGGAGAACGGCATGGGACACAGCAGCCTGGTCGGCACGACGACCGCACCCCGACGCCCCAAGGGCACCGATGAACAAGCGCTGGGCCCGTCCGACGGCACGGACAGCGGCAGCGACACGCTGGGGGCGGGCAACCGCCCCGCGGCCGATCCGGGCGAGCCGGTGGACCTGACGCTGAGCCGCGACCAGGCGCTCGCGCCCATCGAGGGCTCGGGCGAGGACGGCGATGAGACCGACCCGGCCGACATCGCCACGGACCGCATCATCGATGCGACCGATGTCGAGGCGATCGACCGCGACCTGGACGACACCGAAAGCGCCCGACCGGGCCGGGGTTAAGACAACCCAAAGACTCGCTCACTATGCTGCGCGCCACTTCTGGAGGCGCGATGAGCAAGCGATGGACGATGTGGGCGGCGGCACTCGCGCTGCTGGCGACGGGGACCCCGGCCCTGGCCGCCGAGACGACCGAGGCAGTGCGCGCGCGCATGAAGCCCATGGCGGCGAACTCGCCCGCCGAGCTGACCGACGCGCAACTGCAGGCCTTCGGCGATGCCGTCGGCAACGCCCGCGTCGTCGCGCTGGGCGAGCAGACGCATGGCGGCCTGCAGGAGTTCCAGGTGCGGCTGCGGCTGCTGCGCTACCTGCATGAGAAGAAGGGCTTCGACGTGCTGCTGCTGGAAAGCGGCGTGTTCGACATGGCGCTGCTGCAAGAGGCCATGCGGCGCGGCGAGAAGGCCGACGACCTGGGCCCCGGCAATGTCTTCTACATGTACTCCAAGAGCGACGCCGGCCGCGAGCTGCTGCGCTATCTGGACGCCGCGCAGGCCGGCCCGCGCCCGCTGCGGCTGTCGGGCATAGACAGCCAGCTGAGCGGCGGCCTGAGTCGCACGCAGTTGCTGCCGCGCCTGCACGCGCAGCTGAAGGGCGACGCGGCCGACTGGCCGGTGTTCGAGCGCGTAGCCGACAAGCTCATGCAGATGGACCGCACCGCGCCGCCCGCCGACGAGCAGCGCGTGTTCGACACCACCGCCGCGCGCCTGCGCAAGACCTTGTGCGCGCCGGGCGGCGATGGTCTGCTGTGCCGCAGTCTGGACGGCCTGCAGGCGCAGGCCGCCGGCTTCTGGCGCGGCGACTACCAGCGCGACCGCGCGATGGCCGACAACGTGCTGTGGCAGCTGAAGCACGTGCACCCCGGCCGCAAGGCGGTCGTCTGGGGCCACATCATTCACCTGGCGCGCGGCGTGAAGCTGGACGACACGCACCGCTTCGCCGGCGACATCCTGGGCGAGAAGCTGGGCCGCGACTACTTCGTCGTCAACATGACGGCGCTGCAGGGCAGCTACCTGGACTTCGTGTCGGGCGAGGCGCAGCCCATCGCCGCCGCCTACCCCAACAGCCTGGAGCTGACCTTCGCCAGCCACGGCGCGCCGTTCGCGTTCCTGCACGCGCCCCGGCGCATGAAGGCCGGCTTCGCGGCGCGCAGCACCGAGTTCAGCTTCGGCCTGCCGATGGGTGGCGGCGTGGGCCTGGGTGCGCAGTGGGACGGCGTGTTCTACGTGCGCGACATGGCGCCGGTGAAAATGGTGCGCTAGACCTCGCCGATCCACAGCCGCTGGAACAGCGGCGAGCGGCACGACAGCCGGCCGTTGACGACGGCCATGCCGTCGCGCTCCGCCAGCGTGTCCTGGCGCTGTGCGGCCAGCAGCGAACGGCCCAGGCCCAGCCGGTGCGCCTGCGGCGCCCA
Source organism: Roseateles asaccharophilus (assembly GCF_031458115.1). Lineage (GTDB taxonomy): Bacteria > Pseudomonadota > Gammaproteobacteria > Burkholderiales > Burkholderiaceae_C > Pelomonas > Pelomonas asaccharophilus_A. The sequence continues at coordinate 33,253 of NZ_JAVDXV010000004.1, forward strand.
GCTCAGGCCCACGGCCTCGGCCAACGTGGGCAGCACGTCCACATGCGTGAACAGGCGGCGCTGGTCGTCGGCCGGCAGCGCACGGCCCTCGGCGTCGTAACGCGCCAGTGCATGGAAGACCGTGCGGCCGCCGGGCGCCGACTGCAGCTCGCCGTTCAGCAGCGGCTCGGGGTTGAGGTGGTCGCCCATGACCAGCACGACCTTGGGTCGGCCGTTGCGCTCGGCGACGAAGCGCTCCACCAGCTTGGCCACGACGGCATCGGTGCAGCGCAGCGCGTCGCGCATCATGTCGGCGGGCTCGCCCTCGGCGTCGTCCTGCAGGCCGTCGGCCGCCGCGCAGCCGGGGTCGCGCGCGCCGGCGGGGCCGTGCGTGTCCACCGTCAACAGCAGCGCCATGCGGGCCTCGTCGTCATGCCGGCGCGGGCGCTGCATGTCGGCCCAGGCCTGCTCGACGAGGTCGCTGTCCAGCAGGCCCCAGCCCTGCGCGGGAACCCGCAGACCGCGCTGCTGCCACTGCTCGGCGCCGAAGCGGCGCGTGACGCCGTGGCTTTCCAGGAAATGGCCCTTGCCGGCGAACTTCAGCGATGCGCCGCCGTAGAAGCTGATCTCCCAGCCGCGCGCCGCCAGCAGGTCCGTCAGGCACAGGCCGCCGGCGAAGAAGCGCGTGCTGAATTCCAGCGAGTTGTGGCTCATCAGCCCCACGGGCTGCAGCGGCAGGCCGCACAACGCGCTGAACATGCCGCCCACGGTCCAGCTCGCGCCGCTGAGGTTGCGCAGCTGGCCCAGCGTCTGGAAGTCCTGCTGCAGCCGGGTCAGCCGCGGCAGCAACGCGGCGGCCGGCGTGCGCGGCCGCGTGTAGTCCTCGTCCAGCGACTCGACAAACACCAGCAACACATCGGGCTTGGCGGCCGGCGCCTGCACGCGCACGCGGGACGGGTCCACGTAATGCCGCGCCAGGTAGTCGCCGCCATCGGGCTCGGGCTGGCAGGGGTCGGACACCGTCGCGTTGACCGACACCACCGCGCCGGTGCCCAACAGGGCCAGCAGCGGCAGCCGGTGCCAATGGCGCAGCCGCCGCAGCAGGAACAGGCTCAGCAGGCTGAGCCCCGCGACGGCCGCCAGGCAGCGGAAGGCACGCCACAGCATGCGCGGGTCCGCATAGTCCAGGCCGCCGTTCTGCAGGTGGAACAGCACCTGGTCGGGCGTCACCAGGCCCAGGTAGGTGCGCAGGAACCAGGTCGCGCCGACGACCGCCCACAACAGCAACACGAACGCCGCCAGCAAGGCGGCACGGGGACAGGGCAGACGGACAGGCGACATCGCCGCGCACTCTGCCGGCGCCGCTTTGCCGCCCCATGGTCAAAAGTTTGCTGAGTGTTGAGCCCAGGCAAACGACTGTGTTCAGGCCGGCTTGGCCGGCGCCGCCGTGCAGGTCTTGGCGACGGCCACCCCGCGCAGGAAGCCGCGCCGCACGCCGCCGGCCGTGATGGCGGCGCTGACCTGCTTGGCATAGCGCTCCGCGCCGCTGAGCTTGCGCACCCAGCCGCGGAACGGCATGACGCCTTCGGCCGTGCGCTGCAATGCGCCGGTGGCGGCGTCCTCGCCACGCTCCAGCAGGCCGGTGTTGCCCTTGGCGGCCGGCGCGTCGAGATCGGGGCCCAGCACCTCGTCCAGCGCCTGCACGGCGGCCGCGAGGCCCGTGCAGCTGGCATCCGCCGGCATCGCATAGGGTGCCGCGGCGGCGGCCTTCAGCACATCGGGGATGTCGGCACGCACGACGTTGAGGTCGGACAGCGGCGTCGTGGCGGCGTTGGTGACCTTGTCCTGGCTGGAGCTGGCGCAGGCGGTCAGCGCGAGGGCGGCAAGGGGAATGAGGAGGAGGCGCATGGCGCCGGATCATCTCAGGCCGGCGTTGATCTTTTGCAGCGCGGCCGAGCCCGGACACAGTGCTTTTTCACCCAGCGCGTTCAGCGCACCCGCTGGCGTGCGCTGCGCGGCGTGCCAGTCCTTGGCGGCGGGATCCACGTACAGCAGGCCGGTGGCGATCTCGCCGGCCGCGGCGCGCAGCTGCATGGTGCTCATCGCACCCAGGCGGTCGGTGGGGTCGTAGTCGGCGGCCAGCTTGCGCAGGCGCAGCGTGCTGCCGTCGGCCTGCGGCACCTCGATGATCTCGGGCGAGTCTTCGACCGTCTGCTCGGCCGCCAGGTCCATGAAGTCGATGCGGTTCAGCGCCTCGTTGTGCTCGCGCACGTGGTCGTAGCTGCGCGTGGAGCCGGCATGGTTGTTGAACGCCACGCAGGGGCTGATGACGTCGATGAAGGCTGCGCCGCCGTGCCGCATGGCGGCCTCGATCAGCGGCACCAGCTGCGCCTTGTCGCCCGAGAAGCTGCGCGCGACAAAGGTGGCGCCCAGCTGCAGCGCCAGCGCGGCGAGGTCGATGGCGGTGTCGTTGTTGGTGGCGCCCTTCTTGGCCACCGAGCCCTTGTCGGCCGTCGCGCTGAACTGACCCTTGGTGAGGCCGTAGACGCCGTTGTTCTCGACGATGTAGACCATGCGCACGCCGCGCCGCATCGCATGCGCGAACTGGCCCAGGCCGATGGACGCGGAGTCGCCGTCGCCGGAGATGCCCAGGTACAGCAGCTCGCGGTTGGCGAGATACGCGCCGGTCAGCACGCTGGGCATGCGGCCGTGCACGGTGTTGAAGCCGTGGCTGGCGCCGAGGAAGTAATCGGGCGTCTTGCTGGAGCAGCCGATGCCACTGAGCTTGGCGACGCGGTGCGGTGCAATGTCCAGCTGCCAGCAGGCCTGCACGATGGCGCTGGAGATGGAGTCGTGGCCGCAGCCGGCGCACAGCGTGGAGACCTTGCCTTCGTAGTCGCGGCGCGTGTAGCCGACGGCGTTCTTCGTGAGACTCGGATGGTGCAGCTTGGGTTTGGCGAGGTAGGTCATGCCGCGCTCCTGGGTGCGGTGGCCAGCGCATGCACGTGGCGCGTGATCGCGTCGGTGATGAAGCGCGCCGTGATGGGCGTGCCGTCGAAGTGCAGCACCTTCGTCAACTGGCTGGGCGCCACCTCCAGTTCGTTGATGAGCAGCCGGCGCATCTGCGCGTCGCGGTTCTGCTCGACGACGAACACGGTGTCGTGCGCCGCGATGAACTCGGCCACCGCCGGCGGGAAGGGGTAGGCGCGCAGCCGCATCGCGTCGATGTGGATGCCGGCCTCGGTCAGCGACGCCAGCGCCTCATCCATGGCAGGTGCGGTGGAGCCGAAGTAGAGAACACCCAACCGCGTCTTCTGCGCGGCAGCACGCACCAGCGGCTGCGGCGCCAGCAGCGCGGCGGTGGCGAACTTCTGCTTCAGCCGCTCGACGTTGCGCACGTAGTCGTCGCCGCGCTCGGAGTAAATGGCCTGCTCGTTGCGCGTGGTTCCGCGCGTGAAGTAGGCGCCCTTGCTCGCATGCGTGCCGGGCAGCGTGCGCCACGGGATGCCATCGCCATCGACGTCCTTGTAGCGCGCGAACTCGCGGCCGGCGTCCAATTGCTCGGCCGTCATGACCTTGCCGCGGTCGTACTGGCGCGCGTCGTCCCAAACCAGCGGCGCGCACAGGCGCTGGTTCATGCCGATGTCCAGGTCGCTCATCAGGAACACGGGCGTCTGCAGACGCTCGGCCAGGTCCAGCGCGTCGGCGGCGAACTCGAAGCACTCGCGCGGGTCCTCGGGCAGCAGCAGCACATGCTGCGTGTCGCCGTGCGACGCGTAGGCGCTGCTCAGCAGGTCGGCCTGCTGCGTGCGCGTGGGCATGCCGGTGCTGGGGCCGCCACGCTGCACGTCGATGACGACGAACGGGATCTCGGCGAAGTAGGCCAGGCCCAGGAACTCGGTCATCAGCGACACGCCGGGGCCGGACGTGGCCGTGAATGCGCGCGCACCGTTCCAGCCCGCGCCGGTGATGATGCCGATGGACGCGATCTCGTCCTCGGCCTGCACGATGGCGTAGCGCTTCTCGCCGGTGGCGGGGTCGGTGCGGAACTTGGCGGCGTACTTCTCGAAGGCCTCGGCGACCGACGACGACGGCGTGATCGGGTACCAGGCGCAGACCGTGGCGCCGCCGTACACGCAGCCCAGCGCCGTGGCCGCATTGCCTTCCAGGAAGATCTTGTCGCCCACCGCATCGGCGGGCTGCACCTTCAGGCCGAAGGGCTGCACGGACAGGTGGTCGCGCGCGAACTCGCGGCCCGCGTGTAGCGCGCGCACATTGGAATCCAGCAGCCGCTCCTTGCCCTTGTACTGTTCGGCGAACAAGGTCTCGATGACGGCTGACTCAATGCCCATCAGTTCGCTGAGCGCCCCCAGCACGAGGATGTTCTTGAACAGCGTGCGCTCGCGCGGCACGTCGTAGGTGGCGTTGCAGATGGCCGTGGCCGGCATGCCGATGACGTGGATGTCGGGACGGAAGGCGCTGGGCGGCAGCGGCTTCGTGGAGTCGTAGAACAGGTAGCCGCCGGGCTGGATCTCGGCCACGTCCTGCGCCCAGGTCTGCGGGTTCATCGCCACCATCAGGTCCACGCCGCCGCGCCGGCCCAGCCAGCCGGCCTCGCAGACACGCACCTCGTACCAGGTCGGCAGGCCCTGGATGTTGCTGGGGAAGATGTTGCGCGGACTGACCGGCACGCCCATGCGCAGGATGGCCCGCGCGAACAGCTCGTTGGCCGATGCCGAGCCCGAGCCGTTGACGTTGGCGAACTTGACGACGAAGTCGTTGGTGGCTTCGATGCGGCTCATGTGTCGTCTCCCGAAAGAAGAAATGCAACCACAGAGGCACAGAGACACAGAGAACCACGATGCTCTGGCTTCATAGTGCAATCCGCTTGATGCCACTGCGCAGCTGGCTGACGTTGAAATTGATCAGCAATCCCGTGCGCAGACTCAGCAGACGGAGATAGGTCAGCATCTGTGCCGTGTGAACAGGCTCCAGGGCCGAGACCGACTTCAGTTCAAGCAGCAACTCACCCTCGACGAGAAGGTCAATCCGGTATTTGGCGCCGAGGTCAACTCCCTTGTCGATGACGGGCACCTCAACTTGGCGCGCCACCCGCAGTCCGATCAAGCCCAGCTCATGAACTACGGCAAGTTCGTAGACACCCTCGAGGAGTCCCGGCCCCAGTTCCCGATGTACCGACATGGCAGCGCCAATGACGCGCTCGCTCAAGTAGTACCTCTGTGCCTCTGTGCCTCTGTGGTTGCATTTCTCTTCTTCGAGCACGCTCACGCCACCTCCTTGCGCGTCGCGTGGTCGCGGCAAGCAGCGCCGGCCTTCGCAGTGACCAGCAGGAACTTCTGCATGTCCCACGCCCCCGTCGGACATCGCTCCGCGCACAGCCCGCAGTGCAGGCAGACATCCTCGTCCTTGGCCATCACGCGGCCGGTCTTCAGGCCGCCTTCGACGTAAATGTCCTGCTCGACATTCAGCGCCGGCGCGTTGAGCCGCTCGCGCAGCGCAGGCCCGTCCTCCGTGAACGTGATGCAGTCCATCGGGCAGATGTCCACGCAGGCATCGCATTCGATGCACAGCTTGGGCGCGAACACGGTCTGCACGTCGCAGTTCAGGCAGCGCTGCGCCTCCTTCAGCGCGGTCTGCGCATCGAAGCCCAGCTCCACCTCGACCTTGATGCTGGCCAGCGCTTTTTCGGCGGCGGCCCAGGGCACCTTGCTGCGCAGGTCCAGCGTGATGGCGTTGTCGTAGCTCCACTCGTGGATGCCCATCTTCTGGGACACCAGGTTGACGTGCGGCGGCGGGCGCTGCGTGACCGGCTCGCCATGCAGCAGCCGATCGATGCTGACGGCGGCCTCATGACCGTGGGCCACGGCCGTGATGATGTTCTTGGGGCCGAAGGCGGCATCGCCGCCGAAGAACACGTGCGGCAGCGTGGACTGGAAGCTGCCCTTGTCCAGCACCGGCAGGCCGTCGTCGCCGAAGGCAATGCCCGCGTCGCGCTCTATCCACGGGAAGCTGTTCTCCTGACCGACGGCGATCAGCACCTCGTCGCAAGGGATGACGACTTCCTCGCCCGACTGCGCCTTCTTGAAGCGCATGCCGGTCAGCTTGCCGCCCACATGCTCGAAGGCCAGCGGCACATGGAAGTCCAGGATGGGGATGCCTTCATGCTCCGCGTCCTCCTTCTCCCACGGCGACGCCTTCATCTGCGCATAGCCGCTGCGCACGGCCACCGTCACGCTGCTCGCGCCCAGCCGGCGCGCCGAGCGGCAGCAGTCCATCGCCGTGTTGCCACCGCCCAGCACGATGACGCGCGGCTGCACGGCCGTCACATGGCCGAAGGACACGCTGCTCAACCAATCGATGCCGATGTGGATGCTCTCGGCCGCTTCCTGCCGCCCCGGCAGGTTCAGGTCACGTCCGCGCGGCGCACCGCTACCGACGAAAACCGCATCCCAGCCCTCGGCCAGCAGCGCCTTCATCGAGTCCACGCGCTGGCCGGCCCGCCAGTCCACGCCAAGGCCGAGGATGTAGCCGCACTCCTCGTCGATGACGTGCTCGGGCAGCCGAAAGCGCGGGATCTGCGTGCGGATGAAGCCGCCCGGCTTGGCCTCGCCGTCAAACACCGTGACGGCATAGCCCTCCAGTGCCAGGTCGCGCGCGACGGCCAGCGAGGCCGGCCCCGCGCCCACGCAGGCCACGCGCTTGCCGTTCTTCGCCGCCGGCTTGGGAATCAACGCGCGGAACTCGTCCGTCTTGCTGTCCGCCGCCACGCGCTTGAGCCGGCAGATGGCCACGGGCTCCGGCTTGGCGGCCTGTTTTTCCTCCACGCGGCCGCGCCGGCACGCGGGCTCGCAGGGCCGGTCGCAGGTGCGGCCCAGCACGCCGGGAAAGACATTGCTGACCCAGTTGACCCAATAGGCCTCGTCATGCCGCCCCTGCGCGATGAGGCGGATGTACTCGGGCACCGGCGTGTGTGCCGGGCATGCCCACTGGCAATCGACGACCTTGTGGAAATAGGTCGGATCGGCGACGTTGGTCCACTGCACGGTGTCTCCTCCGTGGTGTCAACAATGTTGATCGGGCCAGTCTAGGACCGTGCACCAAACCGGATCCCTGTAGAAACCCGCGGAGCCCCTTGTCTACACTGCCCGCATGAGTGTTTCCGATTTCGACGCCCCGCGCGCCATCCGCATGGGGCAGGAGGCCCTGGCGGTCGAAGCCCGCGCGCTGACCGAACTGGGCCCCCGCCTGGGCGACGCCTTTGCCCGCGCCGTACAGGCCGTGCTCGCCTGCCGGGGCCGCGTGGCCGTCATGGGCATGGGCAAGAGCGGCCATGTGGGCCGCAAGATTTCCGCCACGCTGGCCTCCACCGGCACGCCGGCGCTGTTCGTCCACCCGGCCGAGGCGGCCCATGGCGACCTGGGCATGGTCACGCCCGGCGACATCGTGCTGGCCTTGTCCAACTCCGGCGAGAGCGACGAGCTGAACGCGATCCTGCCGGTGCTCAAGCGCCTGGGCGTGCCGGTCATCGCGATGACCGGCCGTGCCGAGTCCAGCCTGGCCGCGCATGCCGACGTCGTGCTGGACAGCGCCGTGCCCGAGGAGGCCTGCCCGCTGCAGTTGGCGCCCACCGCCAGCACCACCGCGCAGATGGCGCTGGGCGATGCGCTGGCCGTCGCGCTGCTGGATGCGCGCGGCTTCAAGGCCGAGGACTTCGCGCGCTCCCACCCCGGCGGCGCTCTGGGCCGCAAGCTGCTGACGCATGTGCGCGACCTGATGCGCAGCGGCGATGCGCTGCCGCGCGTGGCCGCCGCCACATCCTTCACGGACCTGATGCGCGAGATGAGCGCGAAGGCGCTGGGCATGGCGGTCGTCGTCGACGCCGACGACCGGGTGCAAGGCATCTTCACGGACGGCGACCTGCGCCGCCTCATCGAGCAAGGCCGCGACCTGCGCGCGCTGAGCGCCGCCGAGGTCGCGCATGCCAAGCCTCGCACCGTGGGCGCCGACGCGCTGGCCGTCGATGCCGCCGACCTGATGGAAGCGGCGCGCATCACGGTCGTCCTCGTCGTCGACGCGCACCAGAAGCTGCTGGGCGCCATCAGCATCAACGACCTGATGCGCGCGAAGGTGATCTGATGCCGGCGCTGCGTTTCCCCCCCGAGCTGCTGGTCAAGGCGCAAGGCACCGGCCTGGGCGTCAAGCTGGCGCTGTTCGACGTCGACGGCGTGCTGACCGATGGCCGCATCTACATAGGCGCCGCAGGCGAAGACGTCAAGGCGTTCTCGACGCTGGACGGCCACGGCCTGAAGCTGCTGCAGCAGGCCGGCATCACGCCGGTCATCATCACCGGCCGCGACAGCCCCGGCGTGCGCCGCCGCGTGGCCGACCTGGGCCTCACGCACGCCATGCACGGCGTGAAGGACAAGCTGGCCGCGGCCACGCCGCTGCTGGCCCAGTTCAGCGCCACGTGGGGTGAGGTGGCCGCCATCGGCGACGACTGGCCCGACCTGCCGCTGCTGGCCCGCGCCGGCTTTGCCGCCGCGCCGCCCGGCGCGCATGCCGAGGCCAAGGGCGTGGCGCACTACATCACGCAGGCAGCAGCCGGCTACGGCGCGGCACGCGAGTTCTGCGACCTGCTGCTGATGGCCGCCGGCCACTACGAGCGGCTGCTGCACGCGCATCACGACACGCTCGACGGGAGCAGCCGGACTTGAGCACCACCCTGCCGGCCCCGCTGCCCAGCCGCCGCCAGCGCGTCCAGCCCTGGCTGTGGCGGCTGCAGAACCTGCTGTCCAACTACCTGCCGCTGCTGCTGATGGCGCTGCTGGCCAGCGGCACCTGGTGGCTGGTGAAGAACACGCCACTGCTGGGCGACCCCGGCGAGCCGGCGCCGCTGCGCCATGTGCCCGACTACCGCATGGCCAACTTCGAGATCCAGCGCATCGGCGCCGATGGCCGCCTCAACATCCAGATCGCCGGCACCGAGCTGCGCCACTACCCCGACACCGACACGGTGGAGATCGACCAGGTGCGCGTGCGCGCCGTCGCGCCCGACGGCAGCCTGGCCATCGCCGTGGCCAAGCGCGCCATCAGCAACGGCGACGGCACCGACTTGCAGCTGCTGGGCGACGTGCGCCTGCGCCGCCTGGCCCCCGGCTCCGGCGAGAACGCGACGGCGCTGATGGAGGTGCGCGGCGAGTTCCTGCAGGCCTTGTCCAACAGCGAGATCCTGCGCTCCCACCTGCCGGTCACCATCCGCCAGGGCAGCACCACGCTGAACGCCAGCAACTTCGAGTACCGCCACGTGACCGGCCAGCTGAAGTTCACGGGCAAGGTCCAGGGCCAGATCGCACCGAGGGCGGCCCGATGAGCGAACTGGTCTTCATCACCGGCGCGTCGAGCGGCATCGGCCAGGCGCTGGCACTGCGCTACTACCGCGACGGCGCCCGCCTCGCGCTGGTGGCGCGCCGCACCGCCGAAGTGGAGCGTTGGGCCGCCGAACAGCAGCTGGACGTGACCCGCTTCAAGGTCTACGGCGCCGACGTGGCCAACCCCGAGGCCATCACCGGCACGGGCCGCGACTGCATCGCGAGCCAGGGCCTGCCCGACGTGGTCATCGCCAACGCCGGCATCAGCATCGGCATGGACACGACGCAGTTCGACGACCTGGACGTGATGCGCCGCACCTTCGCGACCAACAACGTGGGTCTGGCCGCCACCTTCCATCCCTTTGTCGAGGCGATGAACGAACGTGGCTCCGGCACGCTGGTGGGCGTGGCCAGCGTGGCCGCCATCCGCGGCTTGCCGGGCCACGGCGCCTACAGCGCCAGCAAGTCGGCCGTCGTCGCCTATTGCGAAAGCCTCAGGGGCGAATGCCGGCCCTTCGGCGTCAAGGTCGTCACGCTGCTGCCGGGCTACATCGACACGCCGCTGACGCGCGGCAACCGCTACTCCATGCCCTTCCTGATGCCCGTGGACGACTTTGCCGACCAGGCGGTGCGGGCCATCCGCGCCCAGGTCAGCTACCGCGTCATCCCGTGGCAGATGGGCGTGCTGGCCAAGATCCTGCGGCTGCTGCCCAACTGGCTGTACGACCGCGCGCTGGCTGGTCGGCCGCGCAAGAAGCGCGCGAGCGAGTGACGCGGCCACGCCAAGCGTGGCTACACTGCGCGCCTCGCACCGATTGCCGCGTTCACCGAAGCGGCCGAGGAGAGCAACATGCTGAAGGTTCTTCACCCCTGCTAACGCCCGCGCGCTGACGTCCATTCCAGCGCGCCCGCTCCCGCCGCCCCCAACGGGCGCCTCGCTTTCGCGCCACGCCCGACCGGGGCGGTGGCGCCCATCGGTTCGTTCATCCATGACATTCCGCCTTCTCGGCCTGGGCCTGCTCGCCCTGGCCCTGCCCGCCTGGGCCCACAACCCCACGGCCTCGCGCCTGGCCTCTGGCGACGCGTCGCCGCAGATTGACGGACGCCTCGACGACGCCGCCTGGCAGCGCGCACCGGCGCACGACCGCTTCGTGCAGTTCCTGCCTGCCGACAAGCAGCCCGCCGCCTTGCGCACCACCGTGCAGGTGGTCGTCACGGCCGACGCGCTGGTGTTCGGCATCCGCGCCTGGGATGCCGCGCCCGAGCGCATCCGCGCGCCGCTGGCCCGGCGCGACCAGGTCAAGGCCGACCAGGACTTCGTGTCCGTCTTCATCGACCCCGTGGGCCACCGCCGCACGGCCCAGTACGTGCGCGTCAGCGCGGCCGGCGTCGTCGAGGACGGCCTGTACGCCGCCGAGGAGGACAGCGAAGACCCGGCGCCCGACTTCGACGTGCAGGCCGCCGCGCAGCGCCTGCCCGACGGCTACAGCGTGGAGCTGCGCTGGCCGCTGGCGGCGCTGCGCTTTCCGCATGCGGATGGCGCGCCCTGGCGCGTCATGGTGGCGCGCAACATCCCGCGCGAGGACCGCACGCTCAACGTCAGCGCACCGCTGACCAAGGATGCGCTGCACTTCATCGCCGAGCTGCAACCGCTGGACGGCCTGGACGACCTCGTGGAGCAGGTGCGCGAGCGCGGCTTCATCGCGTTCCGGCCCGAGATGACGCTGCGCTCCACGCGCGACACCGCTGCCGACGGCACGCAGCAGCGCGCGCGCAAGGCCTCGCTGGGCGCCGAGTTCAAGTGGCGGCCGCGCGCTGACTGGGTCATCGACGCGACGCTGAATCCTGATTTCTCGCAGGTCGAGCTGGATGAACCGCAACTGGCCGGTAACACGCGTTTCGCGCTCAGCGTGCCGGAGAAGCGGCCCTTCTTCCTCGAAAGCGCCGACGTGGTGGGCCCCACGCAGGCGGACGAGTCTGGCGAAAACCGCAGCCTCGCCGCCTTCTACACCCGCGCCATCACGGACCCCGACTGGGGCCTGCGCGCCACCTGGCGCGGCGCCGGCGCCGAAGCGACGGCGCTGCACCTGCGCGATGCCGGCGGCGGCCCGGTGCTGCGCGCCGGCGCGTTCGCGACGCGCATGGGCGTGCAGCCCAAGGGCTCCGAGGCCAGCTTCGTGCGCGGCCGCCGGCAGCTGGGCGACGTGGGCCTGGCGGGGCTGATGTCGCGCCGCGACTTCGGCCACGGGCTGGGCACGCAGGTGGTCGGCAGCGATGGCGTCTGGCGCGCCGGCGACAGCGACCAGTGGCGCGGCCACCTGCTGCTGTCCAGCACCACGCTGGGCGTGGATGAGGCGGGCGAACTGCAGCGCGTCGCGCGCCAGCGCGGCCACCGCGCCTGGGTGGGCTGGCAGCACAAGGACGCCGACTGGATCGCCAACGTCAATGTGGAGGAGGTCAGCCCGCGCTTTGCCAACGACAACGGCTTCGTCAGCCAGAGCGGCATGCGCCGGGCTGCGGCGCTGGGCTATCTGCGGCTGGGCGAGCGCGAGCTGATGGGCGTGGCCATGCACGAGAGCGAGATCACGCTGAAGCTGCAGGAGACGCGCACGCTGGCCGACCCGCTGCTGGACGTGGCCGCCGGCCAGGTGGTGGACCGGCTGTTCCAGCCCGGCTTCTGGTTCTCGGCCGCGCGCAACACCGGCGTATGGGGCCATGTGGGGCTGGACAGCCACCGCGCCAGGAGCGGCGGCCGGCTGCACGACACGCGCACGCTGCTGCTGGGCTTCGAGTCCAACCCGGGTGAAGTGCTGAGCTTCCTGTTCGCCGAGGTCGAATGGGGCCGGCGCCTGGACGTGGACGCCGACCGCATCGGCACCGGGCTGCAGGCCCAGATGGAGGCCAAGCTGCGCACGCCGCTACCCGCATGGCTGGGCGCCGGGCTGTGGCTGGAGTTCGAGCAGCGCCTGGGCCTCGGCTGGGTGGACGGACCGGACGGCCACCGCGCGTTCACCGACCGCAGCGCGCAAAGCCTGATCGTGCTGCACCTGAGCGCACGGGATTCACTGCGCCTCATCCACCAGCAGACCCGCTTCACGCGCCGCGCGGACGCCGACGCAGGCCTAGCGTTCGAGGACGGCCGCGACCGCCAACTGGCGCTGATGTTCCAGCACCGCATCGGGCTGTCGCGCATCTTCAGCCTGGGGCTGAACCGCGCCAGCGAGCGCCCCGGGCTCGCGCGCAGCCGGGAGCTGTTTGCGAAGTTGACGTTGGGGTACTGAGCCCCTCGCCCAGCCTGCCGCGCTGAAAGCGGGCAGGTCTGAGCGGTCCCCCGAGGGGACGGCGCTCGGCCCGCGAACTCAAGACCAACCACGGCGCGCAAAAGAAAAGGCGCCCTAAGGCGCCTTTGCTGTGTGTGCCGGATCAGGCCAGGGGATCAGTAGCCACCGCCACCGTAGCCACCGCCACCGCCGGAGCGGCCGCCGCCACCGTAGCCGCCGCCACCCGAACGGCCACCGCCGCCGTAGCCACCGCCGCCACCACCACCGTAGCCGCCGCCGCCCGAACGGCCACCGCCGCCGTAGCCACCGCCGCCACCACCACCGTAGCCGCCACCACCGCCGCCGTAGCCGCCGCCACCGGAACGGCCACCGCCGCCGTAGCCGCCGCCACCGCCGAAGCCGCCGCCGCCCGAACGGCCACCGCCGCCGAAGCCGCCCGGACGCTCTTCACGAGGACGCGCCTCGTTCACGACCACGGCACGGCCCTCCAGGGCCTGGCCGTTCATGCCGTTGATAGCGGCTTGCGCCTCTGCGTCAGAACCCATTTCGACGAAACCGAAACCCTTGGAACGGCCCGTCTCACGATCCATCATGACCTTTGCGGAGGTCACGGTGCCGAACTGACCAAACGCCTCTTGCAGCGATTCGTCACGCACGCTGTAGGCCAGATTGCCCACATAAAGCTTGTTTCCCATGGGGAAGCCCTTCTCTAACTCAAAACCAAAAAACCATGTGGAGCTTCAACCCATCGTGAACCATTCAAGCGAAGGTGCGGCGTCCAGACACAGGCAATTCATTATGGTGGTGGGGTCCGCGCTTTCGAGAAGAGGCCTTTTACAAGTGTTGTTTTTCAGAGCTAGCAGAAACCCTGGAAATCGACTGTCACATCGTCGCGTCATCGATACGATCGCCGCCCCATGACTCCGCCCTTGCTTCCAGCCCTGGCCCGCGTGCTCCAAAGCGTGGACGCACCGCGCAACTTGCGCGCCCTTTACGGCCTTTTGATGGGCTTTTGCATCGCCGGCCTGCTGCTGGCCTCGGCACGCTCCGCTTTGGGGCGCGGCGACGACGGGATGGGCGCGCTGTGGCTGGGGTTGGCGCTGGCTGTCGCCTTTTTCAGCGTCAATGCCACCGGCCTGATGCTGATGGACCAGGCCCGAGGCCGCCCGGTGCGGGATCCGCAGGACGCCTGGGCCGACGCGCTGCGCAGCGGCCATCGCGTGCTGGTGGCCGTGCTGGCCTGCGTGGCCGTGGCCGGCGCCGCCGTGCTTGTGCTGGCCGGCCTGCTGGCGGCCACGCACTGGCCCTGGGTGGGTGCGCCGCTGCTGGCCGTGGTGCTGCCGCTAGGGGTGTTGGCGCTGGGCGGCATCGCCTTCGTGCTGTTCATCCTGGTCGGGCCATTGGCCGGGCCGGCGGTCTGGGCCGGCGGGCGCAGCCGCGACGTGCTGGCCTTCCTGCGCGGCCGCCTGCGCCACGGCCTGCCGGAGACGGCGCTGCTGATGGCCGCCGTCTACCTGATGGTGGCGCTGGCGACGGCGGCGGTCAGCTTCGTCGTCGTGACCGGCAGCCAGCTGCTGGCCGGCCTGGCCATCCTGGGCGCGGGCATCGAGCTGCCGGCGCGCCAGTTGCTGGCCGGTGTCATGGGCCTGGGGCCGCGCGGCCTGGGTGCCAGCGGCGTGCCGCTGCAGGGCGGCAACCTGGGGCTGGCGGCGTTGATCGGCGGCGGCGTGGTGTTCGCGCTGGCGCTGGTGCTGCCCACGCTGGTCTGGCTGCGCGGCTGCTGCGCGGTCTATCTGGCGCTGACCGAAGAGGAATGAATCCCCCAAGAATCGCGTCCATCGTGCCCAGCGCCACGGAGACACTGGTGGCGCTGGGCCTCGGCCCCAACCTGGTAGCCCGCACGGGCTTCTGCGTCCACCCGGCCGAGGCGCTGCGCGACATCCCCAAGGTGGGCGGCACCAAGGACGTGAACCTGGACAAGCTGCGGCGGCTGGCGCCCACGCACGTGGTCGTGAATATTGACGAGAACCGCCGCGAGACGGCCGATTCGCTGCGCGAATTCGTGCCGCAGGTCATCGTGACCCACCCCCGCCGGCCCGAGGACAACCCGGTGCTTTTCGAGCAGCTGCGCGCGGCCTTTGCCGGCCTGCCCGGCGTGAACGAGCGCGCCACGGCGCTGTCGGCCGAGTTCGACGCCGCGCTTGCCCGCTGCCGCGCCGACCGGCGGCCTGTAGAGAGGGTGCTCTACCTGATCTGGCGCCAGCCCTGGATGACCGTGGCACGCGACACCTACATCTCGACCCTGCTGGCCGAAGGCGGCTGGCAGACCTGGCCTGCCGTGCAGGGCGGCGAGCTGGGCGCCGGCCGCTACCCGGTGCTCACCGGCGACGAAGCCTGGCTGGCCGACATCGACCGCGTGCTGCTCAGCTCCGAGCCCTACCGGTTCGACGCCGGGCATGTGGCCGAGGCGCAGGCGCTGTGCCCGCGGGCACGCGTGCAGCTGGTGGACGGCGAACTGCTGAGCTGGTGGGGCGCGCGCGGCGCGCCGGGGCTGGACTATCTGCGCGAACTCAGGGCGGGCGGCTAACCGCCACAATCGCCCGCCATGGACATCTACAAGCCTCTCGTCGCGCTGCTGGCCATCGTGAACCCCGTGGGCGTGGTGCCCTTCTTCATCCACTTCACCAGCGGCCTGTCGCGCGAGCAGCGGCGCCGGACCATCCTGGTCAGCGCCAGCACGGCCGGCATCGTCATCGCGCTGTCGGCGCTGTTCGGGCTGAAGATCATCGAGTTCTTCGGCATCTCGCTGGCCAGCTTCCAGGTCGGCGGCGGCTGCCTGCTGCTGATCAGCTCGCTGCAGATGCTGAACGCCAAGCCCGCCGAGGCCAAGCCGCAGGACGTCAGCGAAGGCGACAGCAAGGTGGACGCCGGCGCCAGCATCGCCGTCGTGCCGCTGGCCATCCCGCTGCTGACCGGGCCGGCCACCATCTCCACGATGGTCATCTACGCCGACAAGACGCGCGTCTGGTGGGAGCTGGCCATCCTGTGCGGCTACGGCGTCGTCGTGGCGTTGGTGACCTTCATCACCTTCTCGGCCAGCAGCAAGATCGCCAAGGTGCTGGGCCAGACCGGCATCAACATCATGACGCGGCTGATGGGCCTCATCCTCGCCGCACTGGCCGTGGAGCTGCTGGCCGACGGCCTCATCAAGCTGTTCCCCGCGCTGGCGGGTGGCCGCTAGGAGCACAGCATGGGTCTGTTCAACCTCCCGCCCATCTGGATGGCGCCCATGGCCGGCGAAGCGTCCAGCGCCACGCTGGTCGCCGCCGTGTCCGCGGGTGGTGGCTTTGGCCAACTGGGCGCGGCCTATCTGGCGCCGGCGCGCATCACCGAGATCGCGGCCGACATCCGCGCGCGCACCGACCAACCCTTTGGCATCAACCTGTTCTGCCCCCAGCCCTGGCAGCCGGACGACGCCGGGCTGGACGCCTATCTCGCGCGGTTGGCCGTCTGGCACGCCGAGCTGGGGCTGCCGGCACCCACGCGGCCCGCGCAGTTCGAGGAAGACTTCGAGGCCCAGCTGGCCGCGACCATCGCGGCGAAGCCCGCGGCCATCAGCTTCGTCATGGGCGACCCCGGCGCGGCGCGCGTGGCGGCGCTGCAGGACCTGGGCTTCACCGTGCTGGGCACGGCCACGCAGGTGTCCGAGGGGCTGGCGCTGCAGGCCAGCGGTGTCGACGCCGTCATCGCGCAGGGCTACGAGGGCGGCGGCCACCGTGGCGGCTTCCTGGGCACGCCCGAGGGCGCGCTGATCGGCACGATGGCGCTGGTGCCGCAACTGGTCGATGCGCTGGACATCCCGGTCATCGCCGCTGGTGGCATTGCCGACGCGCGCGGCGTGGCTGCGGCGCAGGCGCTCGGCGCCAGCGCGGTGACCGTCGGCACGGCCTTCCTGCTGGTGGACGAATGCCCGCTGTCGCCGGCCTACCGCGCGGCGCTGCTGGCGGCCCGAGACGCCGACTCCACGCTGACCCGCGCGTTCTCCGGGCGCCTGGCGCGCGGCGTGGCCAACCGCGTCACGCGCGAGCTGGAGGGCCTGGTCTTGCCGGCCTTCCCGCAACCCAATGCGGCCAGCCGGCCCATGCGCCAGGCCGCCGCCAAGGCGGGCCAGGCCGACTTCATCAGCCTGTGGGCCGGCCAGGCGCTGCCGCTGAGCCGCAAGCCCGGCAGCGCGGCGGAACTG
Organism: Roseateles asaccharophilus; assembly: GCF_031458115.1. GTDB lineage: Bacteria > Pseudomonadota > Gammaproteobacteria > Burkholderiales > Burkholderiaceae_C > Pelomonas > Pelomonas asaccharophilus_A. The sequence goes on from NZ_JAVDXV010000004.1 coordinate 50,145, forward strand.
GTCGCGGCACTCACCCGAGGTTGGACCGCTTGATCCTGCTGCTGGAAGACGACCCGGCCATCGCCGACACGGTCGCGTTCGCGCTGCGCCGCGAGGGTTTCGACGTCGAGCACCGCGGCTGGCTGGCCGAGGCCCGCGAGCGGCTGCGCAGCGGCCCGCCGCCCGAGCTGCTGGTCCTGGACATCGGCCTGCCCGACGGCAACGGCCTGGACCTGTGCCGCGAGCTGCGAGGCGGGCCGCTGCAATACCTGCCCGTCATCATGCTGAGCGCCCGCAGCGACGAGATGGACCGCGTGCTCGGCCTGGAGCTGGGCGCCGACGACTACCTCGCCAAGCCCTTCAGCCCGCGCGAGCTGGTGGCGCGCGTGCGGGCGCTGCTGCGCCGCGCGCAACCCGTGCCGGCCATGAACCATGGCTTCACGGTGGACGGCTCGCGCGTGCGACTGGACGGCCAGCTGCTGAACCTGACCAAGCTGGAGCTGGGCTTGTTGCTGAAGCTGCTGGCCGCGCCGCAGCGCATCCACTCGCGCGACACGCTGCTGGACGCCGTCTGGGGCACCAGCGCCGACAGCGGCGATCGCACGGTGGACACGCACATCAAGACGCTGCGCGCCAAGCTGCGCGAGGCGGCGCCGGCGCGCGACCCGATCAAGACGCACCGCGGCCTCGGCTACTCGCTGGAGCCCTGAGCCATGCGGCTGGGCCTGCGCGTCTTCTTCGGCTTCTTCCTGATCGCCGGCCTCAGCGCCGTGCTGCTGCTGAAGGTCTTCCTGGCCGAAGTGAAGCCCAGCGTGCGCGAGGTCATGGAAGACCTGATGGTGGACACGGCCAACCTGCTGGCCGAGGTGGCAGCGGAAGAGATGACCACCGGCGCACCGCCCGCCGACGGCCGCCTGGCCGCCCAGTTGCAGCGTTACGCGAAGCGCGACGTGGACGTGACGATCTGGGGCGTGCACAAGCAGACGCTGGACCTGCGCGTCTACGTGACCGACGCCAACGGCCGTGTCGTGCTGGACTCCGGCACGCCCTCCGCCGTGGGGCAGGACTATTCGCGATGGAACGACGTGGCCCGCACGCTGCGCGGCGACTACGGCGCCCGCTCGTCGCGCGACAACGGCATCGACGACCGCAGCACCGTGCTGGTGGTGGCCGCGCCCATCGAGCGCGAAGGCCGGCGGCTGGGCGTCGTCAGCGTGGCCAAGCCGGTGGCCAGCGTGCAGCGCTTCATCGACCGCGCCGAGAGCCGCGTGTTCAGGGCCGGTGCCGCGCTGCTGGCCGCCAGCTTGATCGTGGGCGTGGCCGTCACGCTGTGGCTGGTGGCCACCGTGCGGCGGCTGCGCCGCTATGCGCAGCAGGTGCAGGCGGGCCAGAACCTCGCGCCGCCCGACGTGCCCGGCGAACTGGGCGACCTGGCGCACGCGATGGACGCCATGCGCCGCCGGCTGGAGGGTCGCGAGCAACTGGAGCACGATGTGCGCGCGCTGACACATGAGCTGAAGAGCCCGCTGGCCGCGCTGCGCGCCAGCGGCGAGCTGCTGCAGGACGAACTGCCCGAGGCCGACCGCCGCCGCTTCGCCGCCCAGGTGTTGGACCAGACCGCGCGGCTGCAGACGCTGGTGGAACGCGTGCTGGCGCTGTCGCAGCTGGAGGCGCAGGTGGAACCTGGCGAGCGCCAGCGCCTGCAGCTGGCCGACTGGGCCGATGCGCAACTGGAGCGCCAGGCGCCGCGCCTCGCGCAGCGGGGCCTGCGCGTGGTCTGGATGGAACGCGCCGACGTGGCGGTGGAAGCCGACCCGGCGCTGCTGGAACTGGCCTTCGGCAATGTGCTGGTCAACGCGATCGACTTCGCGCCGGCAGGCTCGACCCTGGAGCTGGCTGTCGGCGTCACGCCCGACGGCTCCCACCTCACGCTACGCGACCCTGGCCCCGGCGTGCCGGCGGCGGGCTTCGCGCAGCTGGGCAAACGCTTTTTCTCGACGGCGCGGCCCGGCAGCCTCGTGAAGGGCTCGGGCCTGGGCCTGGCCATCGCGCGGCGCGTGATGGAGCTGCATGGCGGGCACCTCACGTTCGAGGCAGCGATGCCAGGGCTGAAGGTTTCACTCGTCTTGCCTTCACGCTGACTTCACGCAGCACCTTATGAGCTCACATCGCGTCGCGATGCTGGGCGGCATGAACAACAGAGCCCTCTTCATCAAGCTGGCCATCCTGGCCGTGGTCTCCCTCCTGTTGTGCGCCGTGCTGGCGCAGATCGACGGGCTGGTCAACGAACGCCAGGCCCGCCAACAGGAAGCGCAGCAGAGCGTCGTGCAGTCGCAGGCCGGCCCGCAGACGCTGCTGGGTCCGCTGCTGTTGCGCCATTGCAAGGAGACCTGGTCGCCCAGCAAGGACAGCGTGCAGACCCGCGGCTTCGCGGCCGTGCTTCCGCCCACGCAGCTGCAGGTCGGCGGGCGCGTCAGCCCCGATCCGCGCCACCGCGGCCTGTTCAAGATCAACAGCTACGCCGGCAAGCTGACCATCGCGGCGCGCTGGGATGACTTCGAGCGGCTGAACCCGCCGGCCGAGAACGCGGGCGGCCGCGTCGAGTGCGGGGACGTCATCGCGATGTTCTCCACCAGCGATGCGCGCGGCCTGCGCGACGTGGAACTGAAGCGCGACGGCCGCCCGCTGGCCGTGAAGCCCGGCACGCTGAACGACGCCTACCCGGCGGGCCTGCACGCCGTCATCGCGATGCCGCGCAGCGGCGAGGCGCTGGAGCTGAGCCTGGCCGTCGAGGTGGTGGGCACGCAGCGGCTGGCCGTCGTTCCGGCTGCCGGCAGCACGGCGGTGAACCTGCAGTCCAGCTGGCAGCACCCCAGCTTCGGCGGCCGCTTCCTGCCGGCCGAGCGCGAGGTCAGCGAGGCCGGCTTCTCTGCGCGCTGGCAGGTATCGGAACTGGCCAGCCGCGCGGCCGCCGACGCTGCCCAGGGCAAGGCCGAGCTGGACACGCTGGCTGTCGATCTGATGGACCCGGTGAACCCCTATGTGATGAGCGACCGCGCGATCAAGTACGGCCTGATGTTCATCGCGCTGACCTTCGTCACCGTGGGCCTGACCGAGGTGCTGACCGGCCGACGCGTGCATCCGGTGCAATACCTGCTGGTGGGCCTGGCGCTGAGCCTGTTCTTCCTGCTGCTGCTGAGCCTGTCGGAGCACCTGCCCTTCGTCACGTCCTACCTGATCGCCGCGGGCGCCGCGGCGGCGGTGCTGACGCAGTACGCCGCCGCCATGCTGGGCGGCTGGCTGCGGGGCCTGGCCTTCGGCGGAGGCATCGCGCTGCTGTACGGCGCGCTCTACGTGCTGCTGAGCCGCGAACAGACCGCGCTGGTCATCGGCGCCGTGCTGCTGTTCGGCGTGCTGGCCGCGGTGATGACGCTGACCCGGCGGCTGGACTGGTATCGCCTTGGGGGTGGCGGGGCCCAGGAGTGAATTACGCTAGCGCCGCCGCGCAGCCCGCGCGGGGTTCCCGCAGCGCGCTCCTTCATGTCCCAACAAGGTTTCGACTACATCATCGTGGGCGCCGGCACCGCCGGCTGCCTGCTGGCCAACCGGCTCAGCGCGGACCGCAACAAGCGCGTGCTGCTGATCGAGGCCGGCGGCCGGGACGATTACCACTGGATCCACATCCCCGTTGGCTACCTGCACTGCATCGGCAACCCGCGCACCGACTGGTGCTTCAACACCGAGGCCGAGCCGGGCCTGAACGGGCGCAGCCTGCGCTATCCGCGCGGCAAGGTGCTGGGCGGCAGCTCCAGCATCAACGGCATGATCTACATGCGCGGCCAGAGCCGCGACTACGAGCACTGGGCCGAGCTGACCGGTGACGACACCTGGCGCTGGGAGCGCGTGCTGCGCGCCTTCCGCCGGCACGAGCGCCACTGGCGGCTGGACGACCCCGGCACCGCGCCCGAGGGCTTTGCCGAGCTGCACGGCCACAAGGGCGAATGGCGCGTGGAGCAGCAGCGGCTGCGCTGGCCCATCCTGGACGCCTTCGCCGCCGCCTGCACCGAGGCCGGCATTCCGGCCACCAGCGACTTCAACGCGGGCAACAACGAGGGCGTAGGTTACTTCGAGGTCAACCAGAAGAAGGGCTTGCGCTGGAACACGGCCAAGGCCTTCCTGCGGCCCACCTGTCTGGGCCGGCCCAACTTCGAGCTGTGGACCGGCGCGCACGTGAAGCGGCTGCGCCTGATGCACGACGACGCCGGCCTGCGCTGCGGCGGCGTCGAGGTCATCACGCCGCAGGGCACGGAGCAGCCCTGGCTGCTGCCGGGCGGCGAGGTCATCCTGTCGGCCGGCGCCATCGGTTCGCCGCAGATTCTGCAGTTGTCCGGCCTGGGGCCAGGCGCGCTGCTGCAGGGGCTGGGGCTGAAGGTCGAGCAAGACCTCGCCGGCGTGGGCGCCAACCTGCAGGATCACCTGCAGATCCGCGCCGTCTACAAGGTGCAGGGCGCCAGGACGCTGAACACGCGCTCGGCCTCGCTGCTGGGCCGCGCCATGATCGGCCTGGAGTACGCGCTGCGCCGCAGCGGCCCCATGAGCATGGCGCCCAGCCAGCTGGGCGCGTTCACGCGCAGCAGCCCGGACAAGACCTGGCCCGACCTGGAGTACCACGTGCAGCCGCTGTCGCTGGACGCCTTCGGCGAGCCGCTGCACGGCTTCAACGCGTTCACGGCCAGCGTCAGCAACCTCAACCCGACCAGCCGCGGCACTGTGAACATCACATCGCCCGACGCGGCGCAGGCGCCGTCCATCCGGCCCAACTACCTCAGCACCGACGAAGACCGCCGCGTGGCGGCCGAGAGCCTGAGGATGACGCGCCGCATCGTGGCCCAGCCGGCACTGGCCGGCTTCAAGCCCGAGGAATACCGGCCCGGGCCGCAGTACCAGACCGATGAGGAGCTGGCGCGGCTGGCCGGCGACATCGGCACCACCATCTTCCATCCCGTGGGCACCTGCAAGATGGGCCGCAAGGACGACGCGGGCGCGGTGGTGGACTCGCGGCTGCGCGTGCGCGGCGTGACCGGGCTGCGCGTGGCCGACGCCAGCGTGATGCCCACCATCACCAGCGGCAACACGGCGTCGCCGACGCTGATGATCGCGGAGAAGCTGGCCGGCTGGATGGGCGGTTGATGGGCATCTTCCAGCGCCTCTACGACCGGTTCGGCAAGCCCTCGGCACCGGCGGCCGAGCTGCAGCCCTTCCTGCAACGCCATCCGCCGTCGGCCGGCCTGACACCCGCCACGGCCGACCAACTGGCCCGCTACGCCGATCACCTGCCCGCACCGCTGCTGGCGCTGTGGCAGCAGCACGGCTTCGGCTTCTACGGCCAGAGGCTGGTTCAGCTGATCGATCCGGATGTCTATCGCGACAACCTGTGGGGCTGGCTGATGCGCGACGAGCCCGACATGGACCGGTTGCCCATCGCGCTCAGTGCGATGGGCACGATCTTCTACTACCGCAAGCTCAGCGAGGACGGCGACGAGGACGTGTCCTTCCTGAACCCGCACACGTCCGAGAGCGGCTGCACCGTCTGGTCGCTGGCGCAGTTCTTCAACGAATGGCTGGGCGAGGCCGACAACCTGGCGGACTACCTGCACGCCAAGGAGCTCGACGCGATGGCGGCCCGGGCCGGCCCGCTGGCGCGCGACCAGATGTACTTCCACGAGCCGGCCTTGCGGCTGGGCGGAGACGGCAGCCTGGCGCACATCGCGCGTGGCAGCGCACCGGTGCATCTGGATCTGCTGCTGCAGTTGGCGACCAGCTAAGCCGGCCGACGCGGCGCCCGCGACAATCGGGGCATGTCGTTGTCGTCCCCCCGCGTGCTCGCCGTCATCCCGCCGATGACGCAGCTGAACACGCCCTACCCGTCCACCGCCTACCTGACCGGCTTCCTGCGCTCGCGCCAGATCGACGCGCATCAGGTGGACCTGGCGCTCGCGCTGGTGCTGGAGCTGTTCTCGCCCGCCGGCCTGCTTGAATTGCGCGAGGTCGTCCGGGCGCTGCCGCCGGAGCAACAGACCCCGCAGACCGCCTGGTTCGACGGCGAATTCCCCGTCATCACCGCCGCCACGCCGCGCGTGCTGCGCTTCCTGCAAGGCAACGACCCGACGCTGGCGCACCGCATCAACACGCGGGCCTTCCTGCCCGAAGGCGCGCGCTTCGCGTCGCTGGACCACTACATCGGCGAGGAGGGCGAAGACCCGCTCGCCTGGGCCTTCGGCGCTTTGGGTCTGCAGGACCGCGCCCGCCATCTGGCCACGCTGTTCCTGAACGACCTGGCCGACGTGCTGCGCGACGCGGTGGACCCGCGCTTCGAGTTCGTCCGCTACGCCGAGAAGCTGGCCGCCGCGCAGGCCTACTTCGACCCGCTGGCCGACGCACTGGCCGAACCGCCGCACCTGATCGACCGCACGCTGCAGCGGCTGACGTTGCAGGCGCTGGAACGGCACAACCCCGACGTGGTGCTGCTGTCCGTGCCCTTCCCCGGCTCGGTGTTCGCGGCGCTGCGCATCGCGCAGGCCGTCAAGGCCGCGCGGCCCGAGGTGATCTGCGTGCTGGGCGGCGGCTATGTGAACACCGAGCTGCGCGAGTTGTCGGAGCCGCGGCTGTTCGACTTCGTTGACTACGTGACGCTGGACGCCGGCGAACGGCCGCTGCTGGCGCTGCTGGAGCATGTGGCGGGCAAGCGATCGAAGACGCGTCTCGTGCGCACGTTCTGGCGCGACGGCACCGACGAAATCGCCGCCGGGCCGTCCCAAGGCGATTCAGCCCCCGTCGGGGGGACCGTCGAGACGCAGCCTCGACCGCGGGGGCCAACAGTTCGGTACACGAACTTCGTCGAGCCCGACGTGCCCTTTGACGACGTCGGCACGCCCACCTGGGACGGTCTGCCGCTGGACCGCTACCTGTCGCTGCTGGACATGCTGAACCCGATGAACCGGCTGTGGAGCGACGGGCGCTGGAACAAGCTGACCATCGCGCATGGCTGCTACTGGAAGAAGTGCAGCTTCTGCGACGTGAGCCTGGACTACATCTCGCGCTACGAGGCCGCGTCGGCCACCACGCTGGTGGACCGCATCGAGGCCATCGTCAAGGAGACGGGGCAGACGGGCTTCCATTTCGTTGACGAAGCGGCGCCGCCGAAGGCATTGAAGGCTCTCGCGGAAGAGCTGATCCGGCGCGGCGTGGCCATCTCGTGGTGGGGCAATATCCGCTTTGAAAAAACCTTCACGCCCGAGCTGTGCCAGCTGCTGGCCGACAGCGGCTGCATCGCGATCTCGGGTGGGCTGGAGGTGGCGTCGGACCGGCTGCTGCAGCTGATGAAAAAGGGCGTCTCCGTCGAACAGGTGGCCCGCGTGACCAAGGCGCTCGCCGACGCCGGCGTGCTGGTACATGCCTACCTGATGTACGGCTTTCCGACGCAGACGACGCAGGACACGGTCGACGCGCTGGAGTACGTGCGCCAGCTGTTCGAGAACGGCTGCATCCACAGCGGCTTCTTCCACCGCTTCGCCTGCACGGTGCATTCGCCGGTGGGCATGAACCCGGCGGAGTACGGCGTCACGCTGCAGCCGCTGCCGGCCGACGCCCGCTTCGCGAAGAACGACATCGCCTTTGTCGACCCCACGCCCACCGACCACGACGGCCTGGGCCAGGGGCTGAAGAAAGGGCTCTACAACGTCATGCACGGCATCGGCGTCGACAGCGACATCCGCAGCTGGTTCCCGGTGCGCGTGCCCAAGACGACGGTGCCGCGACGGTTTGTCGAACGCGCGCTGTCCACAATGCGCTGATGTTCACGTCCACTTTCACCTTCGCCCCCGGCGCCTACGACGCCGAGTTCCATGCGCTGGACGGCCGCATCGCGGACATGGCCCGTGCCATCCCCGGCTATCTGGGCGAGGAGGCCTGGGAGAACGCCGCCACCGGCCTGGTCTCCAACGTCTACTACTGGGACTCGATGGAGGCCTTGCAGCAGCTGATGCAGCATGCCGACCACCGCGAGGCCAAGGCGCGCCAGGCCAGCTGGCTGAAGGGCTACCAGGTCGTCATCGCGCAGGTGGTGCGCAGCTATGGCGACGGCGGCATCCCACATCCGTTGAGAAAAGCGTCCGCCGACTGACTTTTGTGCAGTGCACAATCGCCGCATCCAATCGGTCGGAGGTGCGGCGATGCGGCGGGTGGTGTTCAACCAGAAGGGCGGCGTGGGCAAGTCCACGATCACGAGCAACCTGGCGGCCATCGCGGCCTCGCAAGGCCGGCGCGTGCTGGTCATCGACCTGGACTGCCAGCGCAACACGACGCGCTACCTGCTGGGCGACGCGGCCGACGACGACCTGGCCGGCTCGGCCGACTTCTTCGGCCAGACGCTGAAGTTCAGCGTGCGCGACACCGACGGCAGCGAGTTCATCAGCGAGACGGCCTGGGACGGCCTGCACGTGATGGCGGCCAGCGCCGAGCTGGACGAGCTGCATGCCAAGCTGGAGAGCCGCTACAAGATCTACAAGCTGCGCGATGCGCTGCAGAAGCTGGACAAGCAGTACGACGAGATCTGGATAGACACGCCGCCGGCGCTGAACTTCTACACGCGCTCGGCGCTGATCGCGTCGCAGGGCTGCCTGATCCCGTTCGACTGCGACGACTTCTCGCGCCGCGCGCTGTACGGGCTGCTGGAGGCGGTGCAGGAGATCCAGGCCGACCACGCGCCCGAGCTGAACGTGGAAGGCATCGTCGTCAACCAGTTCCAGGCCCGCGCGTCGCTGCCGCAGCGCGTCGTGCAGGAGCTGCAGGACGAGGGCCTGCCAGTGCTGGCGCCTTATCTCTCCAGCAGCGTCAAGGTCAAGGAATCGCATGAGCTTTCAAAACCCATGATCCACCTCGACCCGCGCCACAAGCTCACGCAGGAGCTGGTGGCGCTGTACGAGTCACTTGACCGTTAGCCCCTCGGCGTCGCGCAGCTCCGGCTTGCGGCCCAGCTTCTGCAGCTGCGGCTGCACCTTGGCCTTGTCGCCCACGGCCACGACGATGAGCTGCTGCGGCAGCAGGTGCTGCTGCGCGGCCTTCAGCGCGGCGGCCGACGTGACGGCGGCGTACTTGCCCGGCAGCTCGGTGATGGTGGACAGCGGCTGGCCCGAAGACCAGTTGCCCGCATAGCCGGCCACGACGGCGCCGTTGGTGTCGAACAGCCCCGGCAGCGACAGCAGCTGCGCGTTGCGCACGCGGTTCAGCTCGGCCGCGCCCATGGGCTTGGCGCGCATGCCGTTGATCTCCTTCCACAGGTCGGCCAGCGCCGGGCCGGTCACGTCGGTGCGCACGCTGCCCTGGACGGCGAACTGGCCGCGCTCGCGGCCCATGCTGAAGCCGGAGAACACGCCGTAGCTGTAGCCCTTGACCTCGCGCAGCTGGGTGTTGATGCGCGACGTGAACAGGCCGCCCAACGCGGCGTTCATGACCTTGAGGGCCGCCGTGTCGGGCGCACCCGCGAACGGGCCGGGTGCGACGACGGCCAGCGCGGTCTGCGGTGCGCCGGGCTTGTCGACCAGCACGGTGCGCGCCGCGATGGGCCTGGCCGGCGGCAACGGCTGCCGCGCGGGCGCCGCGCCCTGGCCCTGCCAAGCGCCGAACAGCGGCTCCACCAGCGCGCGTAGTTCGGCCTCGGTCAGGTCGCCGGCCACCACCAGCGCGGCGTTGTCGGGCCGGTAGTGGGCCTGCCAGAACGCGCGCAGCGCGCTCGCATCCACGGCCTTCAGGCCCGCTTCGGTGCCCAGCGCGTGCACGGCCAGCGGGTGGCCCTCGCCATAGGTCACGCGGTTGCCCACGGCCTGGGCCAGCGCGGCGGGCTCCTCGCGCACCTGGGCCAAAGCCGCCAGCATCTGCGCGCGCACGCGCTCGACCTCGGGGGCGGCGAAGGCCGGGTTCAGCGCCACGTCGGCCAGCAGCGCCAGGCCTTCGCGGGCGCTGGCCTTGCGGCCCGAGAACTGCACGCGCGCCTCCTCGGCGCCGGGGCTGGCCGTCAGCGTGGCGCCCAAGGCCGCGGCGGTCTCGGCGATCTGCTGCGCGCTGCGCGTGGTGGTGCCCTCGGGCAGCATCGCGGCGACGAAGCTGGCCAGGCCCGGCTTGTCCGCCGGGTTGGCCCCCTGCCCCGCCCGCACGACCAGGCTGGCACTGACCAGCGGCAGGCCCGCCTTGGGCGAATGGATGACGGTCAGGCCGTTGGCGAGCGTGAAGCTCTGCGCGGCAGGCAGCGTCAAGGGCTTGGGCACCGCGGCCGCCGGCGGCTTCAGGCGCCAGGCCTCATGGCCGTTCAGCGACTCACGCTCTCCTTTGGCCGCCTTCGTCGGCATGGGCGGCGTGGGCACTTCGGCGGCCAGCACCTGTTCGCCGGGCAGCGCCTGCGCAACGACGCGCGCATCCTTCTTCAGCCATTGCGCGACCGCGCCGCTGACGCCGGGGGGCGTCAGCGCGGCATAGCGCGCCAGGTCCTTGCCGACGAAGCCGGGGTCGCCGGCCATCTGGTTGTAGTGGTTGACCAGGTCGGCCAGCGTGGCGACCTTCTCCATGCGCTGCAGCAGCTCGGTCTCGATGACGGCGCGGGCCTGCGCGATCTCGGCGGCCGTGGGTGGCGTGGCCGCCAGCTTCGCGATCTCCGCGTCCACCAGCGCCTCGATGTCGTCCAGCGACGCCCCGGGTCGGGCCACGACCTCGATGTTGAACACCGAGCTCAGCGACTGCGAGCCCTGGCTGACGCTGACGCTCTGCGCCACCTGCTTGTCACGCACCAACAGGCCGTACAGGCGGCTGGCCTTGCCGCCGCCCAGCACATGGGCGGCGATGTCCAGCTCGGCGTCGCCGGCCGCGAACATGGCCGGCGTGTGCCACGCGATGTTGACACGCTGCAGCTCGATGCGGTCCTTCACGACCAGCCGGCGCTCCTTCGTGATCTGCGGCGTGGCGACCTTGACCTCGGGCGGCTTGGGGCCGGGCTTCATCGTGCCAAAGTACTTCTGCACCAGCGCCTTGGCTTCCTTCGCGTCGAAGTCGCCGGCCAGCACCAGCGTCGCGTTGTTGGGCCGGTAGTAGGTGCGGGCGAAGGCCTTCACGTCGGCCAGCTTGATGGACTGGATGTCGGCGTGCGAGCCGATGACCACCGCGCGGTAGGGGTGGCCCTCGGGGTACAGCGCCTGGTACAGCGCTTCCTCGACGATGCCGTAGGGCTGGTTCTCCACGCTCTGGCGGCGCTCGTTGCGCACGACATCCTGCTGGTTGGCCAGCGACACGGAGTCCACCTCGTCGATCATCCAGCCCAGCATGTCGGCCTTCAGCCACAGGCCCTTCTCCAGCTGGTTGGACGGCAGCGTGAAGAAGTAGTTGGTGCGGTCGAAGTTGGTGGAGCCGTTGGCGTCGGTGCCGCCGGCGGCGTCGATGTATTTGTCGAACTCGCCGCGCGGGATGTGGCGGCTGCCGGCAAAGACCAGGTGCTCGAACAGGTGGGCAAACCCGGTCTGGCCCTTGGCCTCGTCGCGCGGGCCGGCATGCACCCACAGGTTGAAGGCCACCAGCGGCAGCCGGTGGTCTTGCACCAGGATGACCTCGAAGCCGTTGGGCAGCGTGAACTTCTCCTGGCGTATGGCCAGCTGGCCGTTGGCCGTGCTGACGGCGCCTTGCTGTACCTCGGGCGCCGCGATGGCGGGCAGCGAGGCGGACAGCGCGCCGGCCAGGGCCAGCAGTGCGACGAGACGGCGGGGGGTGGGAGCGTTCATCGAAAGCTTCGGTAAGGAAGGAATGCAGGAATGCAACCTTAGAGGCACAGAGTCACGGAGAAATCGTTGCTTCAGGACGCTCTGTGTCTCTGTGCCTCTGTGGTTGCCTTTGAGTTTGCTGTCAGCCGCCCTGCCATGGCGAAAGCCACGCCAGCAGCGCCAGCCATATCGGCGCGGTGGCGACATACAGCCCGGTGGACACCACCGTGGCGGCCGTGACCTCGGCCTCAAGCGCGCGGTAGCGCTGCGCGAAGATCAGCGCGTTGGAGCCCGTGGGCAGCGCCGCGATCATGACGATGACGGCCAACGGCATGCCGGTCAGGCCCAGGCCCCAGTGCGCGATGGCCAGCACGACGGCCGGCATCACCAGCAGCTTGGTGAGCACCATGCCCAGCAGGCCGTTCCAGGTGCGCGGCCAGCCGTAGTAGGCCAGCGACATGCCGATCAGCGTCAGGCACAGCGGCACGACGGCCGTGCCCAGGCTTTGCAGCGCCTCGTCCGCCACGGCCGGGATGGGCAGGCCCGTCGCGTTCCAGGCCAGGCCGGCCAGCACCGGCAGCACGACCGGGTGGATGACGGTGTTGCGCACGGTCTGCAGCAGCGTGTGGCCCAGGTGGCCGCCGCTGCGCTCGCGCGCCAGGTCCAGCTCCACCAGCGTGGTCAGCAGCGTCAGGATGCACAGCGCATGCAGGCTGACGACGGCGATGTGCAGGGCCAGGCCTTGCTCGCCGAACACGCCGGCCGCCACCGGCAGGCCCACCTGCAGCGTGTTGCCGAAGCCCGCGGTGATGGCCTTGACGCTGGGCGCGACGATGTTCTCCTCGGGCTTGCGCCGCCAGCGGTGGATGACGTACAGCAGCGCCACCAGCGCCAGCGCCGGCAGGAAGAACGCGCCCAGGAAGGCCCAGGGCAGCGCGGAGGTGTCCAGCCGCGCCGTGGTGCGGAACAACAGCGCCGGCACGAAGATGTAGAAGGCCGCATTGGCCAGCACCCGGGCCGGATCGGTGTCGCTGCCGGCCTCGCCGCCGCCCAGCCAGCGCATGCGGCCGACGATCCAGCCGATGGCAACCGCCACGAGGATCGCTACCAGCTTCGCTGCAATCGCCCAGGTCACGCCAGCGCCACTCGCAGCTCGAACGAAAAACTGCTGCCCTGCCCCGCCGTGCTCTGCACGTGGATCTGGCTGCCCATCAGCCGCACCAACTGCTGGCTGATGGACAGTCCCAGTCCCGTGCCGCCCACGTGGCGCGATTGGTCGGAGACCTGCTCGAAGGCCTGGAACAGCCGCGCCTGCTGGGCCGGTGTCATGCCGATGCCGCTGTCGGTGACGGCGAAGCGCAGCCGCGCGTGGCCGTCGTGCGGCGGCTCCAGCAGCGCCGCGCTGAGCGTGACCGTGCCCACGTCGGTGAACTTCACCGCGTTGGACAGCAGGTTCAGCAAGACCTGGCGCAAGCGCTGGCCGTCCACCATCACCTGCGTCGGCAGCTTGGGGTCGATGTCCATGACGAAGCTGAGGTTCTTCTGCTCGGCGCGCAGGCGCACGCTGTCGCAGGCCATCTCCACCAGCGAGCGCAGTTCGGCGGGCGCGGGCTTCAGCGACACCTTGCCCGCCTCGATGCTGGCCATGTCCAGCACGTCGCTGATCAGCTCCAGCAGGTGCAGGCCCGAGTCGCGCATCAGCTGCAGCTTGCCCTTCTGGTTGGCGGGGATGGCCGCGTCCATCTGCATCAGCTGCGTGAAGCCCAGGATGGCGTTCAGCGGCGTGCGGAACTCGTGGCTCATGGTCGCCAGGAAGCGGCCCTTGGCCTGGTTGGCGGCCTCGGCGCGCAGCATGGCCTCGCTGAGTTCGGCCGTGCGCTCGTTGACCAGGTCTTCCAGATGCTCGCGGTGGCGGGTCAGCTCGGCCTCGGCCTGGCGGCGCCGCGAGATGTCGCTGACCATGCCCTCCACGCGGCGCTCGCCGCCGTCGGACTCGACCCAGTGCGCGCTCAGCTCCACCCACAGCGGCCGGCCGCCGGCACCGCGCAGCTGCAACTGCGCCTGCTGCACCTTGCCGTGCTCGTCCATCACGCGCACCACGCGCAGCATCTCGTCGCGCGACAGCCCCGAGACCGCGCGCAGGCGGCGACCCACCGGGCTCTGCGAGCCCATGCCCAGCATCTGCGTCAGCGCGCGGTTCATGCTGAGCACGCGGCCGTCGGCATCGGCCTGGAAGATGCCCTCGGTCGCGTTCTCGAACAGGCTGCGGTAGCGCGCCTCGCTGGCACGCATGCCCTCGGCGGTGAGCTGCACCTGGTCGGCCGCGCTGCGCAGCTTCAGGCTCATTGCGTTGAAGCGGGCCGTCAGCTCGCCGATCTCGTCGGCACGCTCGATGCGCTCCTGCGCTCCCAGGTCGCCCGCGGCCACGCGCTGGGCCAGCGCGCCCAGCTTGGCCACCGGCCGGCGCACCAGCCAATGCACCAGCAGCCAGCTGGCCGCCACGATGCCGATGACCACGACGGCCAGCACCTGCATGACGAACAACTGCGTGCGCTGGATCTGCCCGTCCACCAGGTCGCGCCGGAAGGTCAGCACCGCGGACGCGACCTGCGTGCCCGGCGCTTCCGCCGCGGGTTGGTAGGTGATGTTGAACTCGCGGCGGATGGGGCCGCTGGCGGCCTCGTCGCGCTCGCGCCGCGCCTGGCCGCCGCGCAGGCCCAAACCCCGCAACTCGATGGCATGCACCTCCGGGTCAGCCATGACGGCATCGAGCAGGTTCTCGATGGCGACATGGTCCAGGTTCCAGATCGGCCCGGCAAAGCCGCGCTCGATGAGGCCGGCCATGCGCACCTCGCGCTGTTGCAGTGCCTGCAGCAGCTCGCCTTCCTCGTGAGAGGTCCAGTACCAGCCGACGGCCAGCACGAGCAGGCTGGCCACCAGCGCGATGCCGGCCGTCAGGCGTGCCTGGATGCCCATGCTCAATGGCGCCATCCGCAGTCCTCCCCTCCCGTCGCGGGCGTTGGGCCCGAGCATAGGGGCATTTGCGGGCCTCCGGTCAGGCCTTGGCGGCTGCCTTCTTGGCCGGCGCTTTCTTCGCGGCCGCCTTGCCGGCGGGCTTGCCCGCGCGCGGCTCGAACTCGAACACGACCTTGCCTTCCTTCTTGTCGTAGGCCAGGAATGCCTTGAACTTGCGGCGCGTCTTGTTGGAGACGAAGTTCTCCAGCAGGTCGGTCTTGCCGTCGGTCAGCAGCTTGTGCACCTGCGCTGCGTCTATGGGCTGCGTCAGGATGACCTTGCCGGTCTTGAAGTCGCAGGTCACCGTCTCGCCTACCGAACGCTCGCAGACGTAGTTGCTGCCGTACTCGAACACGCGGCCCGCGCACTTGGGGCAGGCGCCCAGGCTCTGCTGGCCGGAGAAGTCCACCGGCTCGCCGTCGTTCTCGGCCTTCTTGGCGTCTTCGCCGAAGTCGAACTCCAGCTTCCAGTTCTGGATCTCGTCGTCGAACACCAACGCCAACTCGGCCGTGAACGGCCAGCCGGCCTTGGAGCGGAAGCCTTCCAGCGGACCGATCTTCTTGTCGCGCAGGAACTGCTCCACCTCGGCCAGTTCGAAGCTGCGGCCACCGGGGATCTTGCCGATGGAGAAGCCGCAGGCGTCGTCGCCCGAGCCGCTCTTGCCCGTGCAGGTGAAGCGGCGGTAGTTCTCCTTCACGATGCCGCCGCACTTGGGGCAGGGCGTCTTCAGCGTCGCGTAGTCGCCGGGAATCGTGTCGCGGTCGTAGCCCTTGGCCTTGGCGACCATCTTCTCGGTCATCGCCGCGATCTCGGCCATGAAGACCTCGCGGCTCAGCTTGCCCTTCTCCATCGCGGCCAGCTTGCTTTCCCAGTCGCCGGTCAGCTCGGGCTTGGTCAGGTCCTCGACCTCCAGGCCGCGCAGCAGCGTCATCAGCTGGAAGGCCTTCGCCGTGGGGATCAGCTCGCGGCCCTCGCGCAGCATGTACTTCTCGGTGATCAGGCCTTCGATGGTGGCCGCGCGCGTGGCCGGCGTGCCCAGACCCTTCTCGGCCATGGCCTCGCGCAGCTCGTCGTCGTCGATGAGCTTGCCGGCACCTTCCATCGCGCTCAGCAGCGTCGCTTCCGTGTAGCGCGCCGGCGGCTTGGTCTGCAGCGCCTTCACGTCCACGCTCTCGGTGCGCACCACCTCGTTGGCCTGCACCGGCACGAGGTTGGCATCCTCGTCGTCCACGTCCTTGCCATAGACGGCCAGCCAGCCCGGCTTCACCAGCACCTTGCCGTTGGTCTGGAAGTGATGCTTGTCGACCTTGGAGATGCGCGTCGTTACCAGGAACTCGGCCGGCGGGAAGAACACCGCCAGGAAGCGCTTGACGACCATGTCGTACAGCTTGGCCTCGGCCTCGGTCAGCATCTTGGGCGCCTGCAGCGTCGGGATGATGGCGAAGTGGTCCGACACCTTGGCGTTGTCGAACACCTTCTTGGTGGGCTTGATGTAGCCCTCCTTCAGCGACGTGGCCGCATGCTGGCTCAGCGCGGCCAGCGGGCCGGGCAGGTCCTCCGTCGCCAGCATCTTGGCCGTGTCCTTGGCGACGGCCAGGTAGTCCTCGGGCAGGAAGCGCGAGTCCGTCCGCGGGTAGGTCAGCACCTTGTGCTTCTCGTACAGCGCCTGCGCCAGGCCCAGCGTCGTCTTGGCCGAGAAGCCGAAGCGCGAGTTGGCCTCGCGCTGCAGCGTCGTCAGGTCGTAGAGGCCGCCGCAGCTGGTCGTGCTGGGCTTGCTTTCCTCGGTGACGGTCGCCGGTTGGCCCAGCACGGCCTTGGCGATCTCGTCGGCCTCGGCTTGCGTCCACAGCCGGTCCGCACGGCGCTCCAGGTCGTCGTTCTTCTTCCAGGCGGGGTCGAACCACTTGCCTTCGTACTGGCCGGCCTGGGCGTCAAAGTTGGCGCGCAGCTCCCAATAGTCGCGGGCGACGTGCTTGCGGATCTTCTCCTCGCGCTCCACGACCACCGACAGCGTCGGCGTCTGCACGCGGCCCACGGTGGTCAGGAAGAAGCCACCGTCGCGCGAGTTGAACGCGGTCATCGCGCGCGTGCCGTTGATGCCCACCAGCCAGTCGGCCTCGGAGCGGCAGCGCGCGGCGTCGGCCAGCGGCAGCATCTGTTCGTCGCTGCGCAGCTTCTCGAAGCCCTCGCGGATGGCCGCGGGCGTCATGGACTGCAGCCACAGCCGCTGGATGGGCTTGTTCAGCTTGCCCTTGGCCGGCTGCGCGTACTGCTCGATGAGCCGGAAGATCAGCTCGCCCTCGCGGCCCGCGTCACAGGCGTTGATGAGCGCCGTCACGTCCTTGCGGCGGATCAGCTTGCTCAGCGCGTTGAGCCGGCCCTTGTTCTTGTCGATGGGGTTGAGGTCGAAGTGCGGCGGAATGACCGGCAGGTTGGCAAAGCTCCACTTGCCGCGCTTGACGTCGAACTCCTCGGGCGCGGCGATCTCCACCAGGTGGCCTACGGCGGAGGAGACCACGTACTGGTCGTTCTCGAAATGGTCGTCGTGCTTGTCGAACTTGCCGGCCACCGGAGTCAGTGCGCGGACGATGTCCTGCGCGACGGAGGGCTTCTCGGCAATGATCAGAGTCTTGGTCATCGGGTCGTGTCTCTTCGTTTCCCTGGCAGAGAACCTGAAATCCCCTGCCTACAATCCGGGCCTCGCGCGCACGCCTACGCACGCGCGCACCCATGAAATCACCGTACCACAGCGCCGATGACCGCTAAAACCCCTCGCCGCAAGATCGAAGTCCGGGATTCCGGCGTGCACGGCCGCGGCGTCTACGCGGTGGCGCCCATCCCGGCGGGCGCCAAGATCATCGAGTACACCGGCGAACGCATCACGTGGGAAGAGGCGGTGGACCGCCACCCCCACGACCCGGCGCAGCCCAACCACACCTTCTATTTCCACCTGGACGGCGGCCTCGTCATCGACGCGCTGTACGGCGGCAACAGTGCGCGCTGGATCAACCACGCCTGCGAACCCAACTGCGAGGCCGACGAAGTGGACGGCCGCGTCTTCATCAAGGCGCTGCGCGACCTGGAGCCCGGCGAGGAGCTGTTCTACGACTACGGCCTGGTGCTGGACGAGCGCCACACCGCCAAGGTGAAGAAGCAGTTCGCGTGCTGGTGTGGTGCGCTGACGTGCCGCGGCACGATGCTGGCCCCCAAGCGCTAGAGAAGCTGTGAACGCACCCCTCACGGCCGCTCATCCCGCCGCAACGCCGCCACTCGGCGTTGCAAATGCTCGCCGTAGTCTCTGCTACGGCTCCGCTTTGCGCCTTGATTGGCGGCGCCGCGGCGGTCTGCTCGGCCGCGCCAGGTCCGCCCACAGCTTCTGATGGAGCGGCGCCACCTCGCCGAATGCGGCTCCACCAACACCGAGGCGCTGGCGCACCTGCGGGCCGGCGGCGGGCCGTTGATCCTGTCCGCCTCCGTGCAGACCGACGGCCGCGGCCGCCACGGCCGGGTCTGGCAGAGCGATGAGGCTGCGCTGAAGTTCTCCATCGCGACGACGATGCCGGCCGCGCTGGACCTCTCCGGCCTCTCGCTGGCCGTCGGCTGTGCCGTGGCCGAGGCGCTGGACCCGGCCGCTGCACGCATCCAGCTGAAGTGGCCCAACGACCTGTTCCTGGACGGCGCCAAGCTCGGCGGCATCCTCATCGAGACCGTGGCCCTCGCCGACGGACGACGCGGCGTGGTGATCGGCATCGGCCTGAACATGGCGCCGCTGCCAGCCGACGCGGACCGCGCCGGCTACGCCAGCGGCCATGCCGCGCTGCAGACGCTGCTCCCTGGCGCCACCGCCGCCACGGCCTTGGACCGCCTCGACCCCGCGCTGCGCGGCCTGCTCGCCGATTTCGAGATCGCCGGCTTCGCGCCCTGGCAGGCGGCCTTCAGACAACGTGACCTGACGGCCGACCGGCCGGTGCGCGTGGGCGCGCAATCCGGCGTCGCCCGCGGCGTGTCGCTGCGCGGCGAGTTGCTGCTGCAGACGGCCGACGGCCTGCAGGCCGTCAGCGCCGGCGAACTCAGCCTGAGATTGGAGACTTCCCCGTGATGCGTGTGCTGGTCATCGTGCTGCTGGCGGTCAACGCCCTCTTCTTCGCCTGGTCGCGCGGCTGGCTGGACACGGTCACCGGCCTGCCTGCGGAGGCTGGCCGCGAGCCGCAGCGCGTGGCGGCCCAGCAGCATCCCGAGCGCATCCAGCCGCTGGCGGCCAGTGCCGTCGCGGCGCTGGCGCAGCGCAGCTGCCTGGAGCTGGGCCCGCTGGACGGCGACACCGCGTTGACCGCGGCCCAGACCGTGCTGCGCGCGATGGGCGCCGACGCGCAGGTGCGCAGCAGCGAGCAGGGCGGCGAGTGGGCCGTGGCCACCATCAAGATGGCCGACCCCGAGTTCCGCGCCCGCAAGGAAGCCACCTACAAGCAGCTGCGCCTGAACTACGAGCTGCTGGAAGGCATGCCGGCCGAGAACCCGACCTTCGTGCTGACGCGGCACGCCAGCATCGCCGAGGCCGAGACCCAGATGGAGGCCTTCGGCAAGCGTGGCCTGAAGGGCATACGCGTGCTGGCGCTGAAGCCCGCCCAGTCGCAGCACACGCTGGTGATCCAGGCCGACGCGCTGCTGGCGAATCGCCTCAAGGCCAGCAAGGATCCCGCGCTGGCCGCCGGCTTCAAGGCCTGCACGGCAGCGGCACCGGCCGCGGCGTCGGCCGCTTCAAGCTGAACGCGGCGAGCAGCAGCGCCGCCAGCCAGGCCAGGCTGGCCGAACCGCCGCCACCGCCTCCGCCACCACCGCCTGAGGGCGGTGGCGTGACCACCGGCGCCGCAGCCACGGTGATGGTGGCCGTCTGGCCATAGACGAAGCCCAGGTTGTCGACCACCTCGGCGCGCACGGTGAACGTGCCGGCCGCGCTGGGCGTGATGGTGGCCGTGGCCGTCGCGGCGCCCGAAGCGAACGTGCTGACGATGCCGCCGTTGTCGGTGATGCTCCAGGTGGTGGACGCCACCGTGCGGCCGCTGGCCAGCCCGGTGATGGACGCGGTCAGCGACAGCGTCTGACCTGCCGTCAGGCCGCTGGCCGGCGACTGCGCGATGGCCACCGTCGCGCCGTTCAGCGCCTGGGCCGCCTTGACCGCCTCGAACGCATCCACCATGCCGGCGCCGCAGGTGGTGGTCGTGCAGTAGCACTCCAGCAGCTCCGTCCCGTTCGGAGCGCGGCACTGCGGCGGATTGCCGTCGGCGGCGCTGCCGCCGCCCGTGGTGGGGAAGGCGCGCGCGGTCGCTTTCAAGATCTGCGTGGCCTCGGCGGACGTCAGGCTGGGCCGCACCGACGCCATCAGGCCCACGATGCCGCTGACGATGGGCGCCGAGAAGCTGGTGCCGACCGAAGAGCCACTGCCGGTGTACGAGGCGTCCGCCTGCGTCGGCACGGTGGTGCCGCGGTTGGTGGCGCTGACCATGGGATACAGGCAGGGATCGCCGGCACCGATATTGATGCAGTTGCCGCCGGGCGCGGAGACCGTCACCTCGGGGCCCACGCTGGAGAAGCCGACCTTGGTGCCCACATGGCGCAGTGCGCCCACCGTGATGACGCCCGGGCAGTTGCCCGGCAGGCCCACGGCCAGCCCGGCCGAGTTGCCGGCCGCGATGACGATGGTGGCGCCGGCCGCATTGACCTGCGTGATCGTGTCGCGGTAAAGGCCACCGACCCCGGTGGTGCCGCAGCTGCCGCTGCCGCCCAGGCTGAGGTTCAGCACCTTGGCCTTGTTGGCATTGGCGGGCAGACCCGGCACCGCGATGCCGGCGGCCCAGCGCATGCCGGCCATGATGTCGCTGTCGTAGCCGCCACACTTGCCCAGCACGCGGATGGGCTGGATCTTCAGCCCCCAGCCCACGCCGGCCATGCCGGTGCCGTTGTTGCTGGCCGCGGCCGCGAGGCCGGCCACGCGCGTGCCGTGCCAGGAGCTGCCGCCGATGTCGGCACTGGTGCAGCTGCTGCCCAGCGTGCCGCCGTCGATGTCGGCCTGCGTGACCCAGTCGCCCGGGTCGGAGGGGTCGGAATCGTGGCCGTTGCCGTCATTGGCGATGGCCGTGGCCACGCTGCTGTTGGGGTTGCCGAAGCCGATCATGTCGTAACCGGCCACCAGCTTGGCGGACAGGTCCGGGTGGTCCATGCGCACACCGGTGTCCAGCACGGCGACGATGACGCTGGCCGAGCCGGTCGTGATGTCCCAGGCCGCCGGCGCGTTGATGCCGGAGACGACCGCCGGGTTGGTGATGCTGCCGGGCGCCTTCAGATACCACTGGTCGATGACGCGGTTCTGCATGCCGCCCGATGTGGTTTCGGCGTTGACCGTCGCACCGCCGAACAGCGGGTCGTTGGGCAAGGCCATGCGCTTGCGGCGGCCGTCCACGGCCACCAGCTCCACCTCGGGATCGGCGGCCAGCCGCTTGGCCAGCTGCGCGCTGCTGAGGCCGCTGGCCATCACCACATGCGTGCGCTCGTCGATGCTGAGGCCGGCGCGCAGCGCATGGCCCGTACGCATGCCCAGAGCGGTCGCGCGGGTCTGCGCCACCTCGCGCGCCTCCTGCCGCGTGGCGCGCAAGGCCAGCGCCTTGGCACGCACGCTGTCGGCCTGCGGCTTGAAGCGAACGATGAGGCGGGCTTCGGCATCGGCCTGCGCCCACACGGGCGCAACGGGCAACAGGGCGGCGAGGGTGAGCAGCAGGGTGCGCGACAACTTCATGACGTCACTCGGAGGGCGGGGGGGTCAAGCCAGTTTAGGCCGCGCCACCTCGCCCAGAGTGCAACTATTGCCGCGCCGATGGCTTGAAGTTGGGGGTCAGCGCTTGCCCAGCGAACGTTCCTGGTCCGCCTTGCGGTCGGCGGCCACGCGCAGCGCATGCGGGCGCTCGCCGATCAGCTTGGCGTAGGGCTTCCAGTCCACGCCGCCGGCGGCCAGCAGGTCTTCGCCGTAGATGGCCTTGGTCGCCAGCGCCACCAGCGGCAGGCTGACCCAGCCGGCGCAGTCGGCCAGCGTGAAGCGGTCACCCGCCAGATAGGGGCCGAACTTCGCCAGCCGCTTGAAAGCGGCGATGTTCTCGGGCAGCACGCGCGCGACGCGCTTCTTCGTGCCGTCGCTGACCTGGCCGCCGAAGAAGGCCTCGGCGTACAGCTCGCGCGCCACCAGCTCCAGATGCAACTCGACGTAAGTGATCAGCTCGCGCACCTTGGCCGCCTCGTAGGCATCGGCCGGCATCAGCCGCGGCGTGTCGGGATAGGCGGCCTCCAGGTACTCGGCAATGGCCTGGCTCTCGCACAGCGGGCCCTGCGGCGTCTTGATGAAGGGCACCTTGCCCAGCGGCGTGCAGCTCAGCACCGCCTCGTCGTGGGAATGCGTCTTCACGTACTCCTCGGTGAACGGGATGCCCTTCTCCAGCAGGGCCAGCTTGACCTTGTTGTAGTAGTTGGACAGCGGGATGCCGCAGAGGGTGATCATGGGTGTCTCCTGGAACAAGGCTGCAGTCTAGGCAGGGCCGGATGCGGCCCCTGGCACGGGCGCGACATCAGCGGCTCACCAGCACGATGCCCGCCGCCAGCGCCACCAGCGCCGCCACCAGCCGCGCGCTGATGCCCTCGCCCAGCAGCAGCGCGCCGGCCAGCAGGCCGAACAGCGGCGTGCTCAACGTGAACACGGCCAGCTTGGTGGCCGCGTAGTGGCGGATCAGCCAGAACCAGACGAGGTAGCTCGCGAACGTGACGACGACGGCCTGGAAGCCGAACAGGCCCACGAGCCGCGGCGACCACTGCAGCGGCAGCGGTTCACCCGCCGCAATAGCTGCGGCGCACAGCGCCAGCGCGGACACGCCCAGCTGGTAGAGCAGCGTCTTCTCGGCCGCGGCTGACGACAGCCGCGTGCCGCGTATGGCCAGCGTCGTGCCGCCCCAAAGCACCGCCGCCAGCACGCCCAAAGCGTCGCCCCACCACTGGTTGGGGCTGTGCGGCGCCGAGAAGCCCTCGGCGAAGGCATAGGCCACCGCGCCGAAGGCCAGCACCAGGCCGGCCCATTGCCGCGCGGCCAGCGTCTCGCCCTTGGCGATGAAGGGCATGCCCAGCGCCACGACAAACGGCGACAGGTAGATGAACACCACCATGCGCGACGCGCTGGTGTACTGCAGGCCCACGAAGATGCAGGCGAACTCGGCCGCGAACAGCAGCCCCGCCAGCAGCCCGCCACCCAGGCTGCCGTCGCGCTCGAACAGCCGGATGCCGCGCGACGCCGACCAGGCCCACACCAGCAGCCCCGCCACCACCGAACGCAGCCCCGCCTGCCACAGCGGCGTGATCTCGGTCAGCGCCGCCTTCGCGGCCACCTGGTTGATGCCCCACAGCAGGCAGCACAGCAGCAGCAAAACGATGGCGCGGGCGTCGAGATGGGTCTGGCGGGTCATGCCCTCTATGCTGCCAGCATGTCTGAGGTGATCGTCATCGGCGGCGGTGTGATGGGCGCGGCCACCGCCTGTTTCCTGGCACGCGACCACGGCGCGCGCGTGACCGTCGTCGAGCGCGACCCGTCGTATGCGCGAGCCTCCAGCTCGCTGTCGCTGAGCTCTATCCGCCAGCAGTTCTCGCAGCCCGCCAACATCGCGCTGTCACGCTGGAGTCTCGGCTTCCTGCGCCGCGCGGCCGAAGAACTCGCCGTGGCCGCCGACCGGCCCGCGCTGGGCCTGGTGGAGCCGGGCTATCTGTACCTGGCGACCGACGCGGGCGCAGCGACGCTGCGCGAACTGCAAGCGATGCAGCAGGCCGACGGTGTGGACGTGGCCCTGCTGGACCCAGCCCAGCTAGCCGCCCGCTTCCCCTGGCTGGCCGTCGACGACCTCGCGCTGGGCTCGCTGGGGCTCAGCGGCGAAGGCTGGTTCGACGGCCCGGCGCTGCACCGCGCGTTCCGGCGCAAGGCCATCGCCTGCGGCGCGCGCTTCGTGACGACCGAGGCCGTGGGCTTCGAGACCAGCGCCGACCGCGTGACCGCGCTGCGCTGCAGCGACGGCTCACGCGTCGCAGGCGACGCCTTCGTCATCGCGGCCGGCGCCTGGAGCGCGCCGCTGGGTCGCGCGCTGGGCCTCACGCTGCCCGTGCACGCGAAAAAGCGCGACGTGTTCGTGCTGGAGACGCCGGCCATGCTGCCGCACTGCCCGCTGGTCATCGACCCCAGCGGCTTCTGGTTCCGCCCCGAGGGCTCGTTGATCCTGGCCGGCGGCCCGCCGCGTGGCGAGGACGTGGACGACGCGCCGCTGCACGACATCGACCTGGGCCTGTTCGATGAGCAGCTGTGGCCCGTGCTGGCCGCCCGCGTGCCGGCCTTGGAGGCGCTACGCGTGCGCTCGGCCTGGGCCGGTTACTACGAGATGAACAGCTTCGACCACAACGGCCTCGCGGGACGCCTGCCGGGTTATGCGAACGCGTTCACCGCCTGCGGCTTCTCGGGCCATGGCATGCAGCAGTCGCCCGCCGTGGGGCACTCGATGGCACGGCTGATCGCGGGGCTGGATGCGCCGCTGATCGAGGCACTGAGCCCGCAGCGGCTGGTGGACGGCCGGCCTCTGCGCGAGGCCAACGTGATCTAGGGCCGCCGCTCAGCGGTTGCGCACCCGCTTCTTGGCGGGCGGCTCGCTCAGCACGTAGCGCGTGGCCGTCAGCGTGTCCGACACCGCGCTGGTCTTGTTGTCCACATAGCCGCGCGCGCGCAGTTCCAGCCGCACGTCGGCGTCCGACGGGTTGGCGCCGGGGCCTTTGGGGTGCACGACCCAGACGGTTTTGCAGATCATGTCGGCGTGGAAGTCGGCCATGCGGGCCAACTCGTCCCGCTTGGTGATGACGGCCACCAGCATGCGCGCCTCGCGCAGATTGGTCGTGATGGCACCGGCCAGCGCCTCGGCCAGCGCCGGGTCCAGCGTGCCGACGGTGGGGCCGATCAGCAGCGCCGGGTTGACGGCGCTGACGCCCAGCTTGGCAGCCAGCGTGGGCGGCGGCGTCTGCAGCTTCTTCAACCACTTGCCGGCCTCGGGCTCGCCCAACTGCAGCGTGACGGCGGCGTCGCCGGCCTCGAAGCGCAGCGCGCCGCCGTCTTCCACGCGCAGGTTCTGCAGCGCGGTGATGTCCCATTTGCGTTTGAGGTCGCCGCGCAGCACGACGGTGGTCGATTCGAGCAGGGCCGTCACTTCGGCGGATTCGTTGCCGACGTGGGCGGTACAGCGGGCTTCACGTCCCATGCGGAGTCCTCGGTGGTCTGGAAAAGCGCTGCATTGTCATGCCCCAGGCGATGAGGCCGGCCACGGCGCCCGACAGATGGGCGAAAGGCGCAACGGCGAAGTCGAAGCCCGGCGTGGCGCGCAAGGCAGGGCCCAGCGGGTGTTCCAGCACGAGCTTGACGATGAGACCGATGACGACAGCAGCCCCGATGAAGTGGTCACGGCTGCGGCGCGTCAGCAGCGTGAGCGCCGCGATGGCGGCCAGCGCATGCAGCTCGCCAGACAGGCCCGCGTAGCGCTGCAGCTCAGGGCGCAACAGAAGGCCCAGTTGCACCAATGGCAGCGCAACAACGCCAGCCAGCGCCTCGCGGCGGCCCAGGCCTGCACGCCAGCCCAGCAGCGCCAGAACGGCACAGCCGGCGAGGTTGGCCGCCAGGTGCAGCGGCGTCAGGTGAACAAAGGCGGCGGTGACGACGCGCCAGGACTGTGTCGCGACCAGGCCCGGCTGCCAGTCCAGCGCTTCACGCGGCAGCGGCCAGGCCAGCAACGACAGCACGGCCAGCACTGCGCAGAGCGCCAGCCAGCCCCTGGCGCTGGTCATCGCAAAGGCCCATGCCGGGAGTTCGCCCCGGCGGGCCTGGGCACTAACCAAACACCGCGAGCCACAAAGCCTTCACCGCAGCCCGGTGATCCGCCAGCGGCGCCGCCGCCTCCGCATCCAGCGCCGTGGACTGCTCATCCAGCCGCGCCCGGTGCTGCACGCGGCGCAGCTCGCGGTACGCGTCCGACGCCGCCACACCCACGCCCGCCGGCAACAGCCCGGCCGTCTCGGCCATGCGCAGCAGCGCGATGTTGCCCAGGTCGTCCTGCAACTCGGGATGGGCCGCCGAATGCGCCAGCACCAGCAGCTGCACGGCGAACTCGGCGTCCATCATGCCGCCCTCGCTGTGCTTCACGTCGAACAGGCCGGCGCGCACCGGCTTGGCCGCGCGCACCTTCTCGCGCATGGCCTGCACCTCGCGCTTGAGCGCGTCCACGTCGCGCGGCGCGGTCAGCACCTGGCGGCGCACCGCCTCGCAGCGCGGCGCCAGGTCGGCCGGGCCGGCGCAGAAGCGCGCCCGCGTGATGGCCTGGTGCTCCCAGGTCCATGCGGTGTTGCTGCCGCGGCCGGTCTGGTAGGCCTCGAAGTGGGCCAGCGACGTGACCAGCAGCCCCGAGTTGCCGTTGGGCCGCAGCGCGGTGTCGATGTCGAACAGCTCGCCGGCCGCGGTGCGCAGCGTCAGCCAGCTGATGAGGCGGCGCACGAAGGCGCCGTAGATCTCGCTGGCGTTCTCGTCGTCGTCGTCGAAGACGAACACCACGTCCAGGTCGCCGCCGTAGCCCAGCTCCTTGCCGCCCAGCTTGCCGTAGGCGATGACGGCCACGCGCGGCTGCTCGCGGTGGGCCGGCTTGAAACGCGCCCACGCCCAGGAAATGGCGATCTGCAGCACGGCGTCGGCCAGCAGCGACAGGTCGTCGGCGACCTGCTCCACGGTGATGCGGCCTTCCACGTCGCGCACCAGCGTGCGGAACACCTCGGCGTGGTGGGCGCGGCGCAGCGTGTCCAGCAGCGCTTCCTCGTCGGCCTCGCCGCTGCGGGCCCAGCCCTGCTCGCGGTCGCGCAGGTCGGCGAGAAACGCATCGCGGTCGAAGCGGGCCGTCAGCAGCAGCGGGTCGGCCAGCTCGTCGATGACGCCCGGGTGCTGCATCAGGTAGCGCATGGGCCAGCGCGCCAGGCCCAGCAGGCGCAGCAGCCGCGCCTGCACGGCCGGGCGCTCCACCAGCATGGCCAGGTAGCTCTCGCGGCGCAGCAGCGGCTCCACCCAGTCGACGAAGCGCACGGCCGCATCCAGTGAGCACTCATCCGCCTCGACCGCCTGCGCGGCGCGGTAGAACAGCTTGGCCAGCCGCTGGCGTGACTCCTCGCGCAGGCCCTGAACGCGCGGCGTCTCCGCCAGCGCACGCACGGCCACGGCCAGCGCCTCGGGCAGGCGCTGGAGGAAGTCTTCGCCATCCACCGTGGGCTTGGGGCCACCACATTGGCCGCCGGTGCAGCCACCGGACTGCGGGGCGCCGTGCAGCAGCGCATCGAACTCGGTGGCAACCAGCTCGCGCACCTCGCCCAGCTTCTCGAACAGCTCGCAAGCCTCGCGGGTGCACTGCATGCCCAGCGACGCGGCGATCCACGCCAGGTCGGCGTCGGCCTGCGGCAGGCAGTGGGTCTGCTGGTCGTCCAGGAACTGGATGCGGTGCTCCACGCGGCGCAGGAACACATAGGCGTCCACCAGCTTCGCGGCCGTCTCGGGCTTCATCAATCCGCGCTCGGCCACGCGGCCCAGCGCCTTCACGGTGGAGCGGGTGCGGATCTCGGGAAACTGCCCGCCGCGCACCACCTGCAGCAGCTGCACGATGAACTCGATCTCGCGGATGCCGCCGCGCGACAGCTTCACGTCGTTGGCGCGCTCGGGCCGGCCGGCGGCGCGCGCCTTGGCCTCGCTGCGGATCTTGCCGTGCAGCTGGCGCAGCCCCTCGAACACACCGTAGTCCAGGTAGCGGCGGTAGACGAAAGGCGTGACCAGGTCGCGCAGCGCCAGCGTGCGCGGGTCGGTGGGTGCGCCCAGGCCGGTCAGCGGCGCGACGACGCGGCTTTTCAGCCACGCGAAGCGCTCCCATTCGCGGCCCTGCACGAGGAAATACTCCTCCAGCATGCCCAGGCTCACGACCGGCGGGCCGCTCTTGCCGTTGGGGCGCAGCGCCAGGTCCACGCGGAACACCTGGCCGTCGTCGGTCACATCGCCGATCAGCGCATACAGCTTCTTGGCGACGCTGGAGAAATACTCGTGCGCACTGACGGGCCGCGGGCCATGCGTCTCGCCGTCGTCCTCGTAGACATAGATCAGGTCGATGTCGGACGACACGTTCAGCTCGCGGGCGCCCAGCTTGCCCATGCCGATGACCCAGAACGCGATGTCGCCGCCCTCCGCCGTGCGCGGCGCGCCGTGGATGGCGTCCAGCTCGGCGCGGGCGGCCACGAGCGCGCGGTCCAGCGTCACCTCGGCCAGGTGGGTCATCGCCAGCGTGATGTCTTCCACGGGTGCGGCCTGCTCCACGTCCAGCACGGCCAGGCGCTCCAGCACCAGGTGCCGGGCCACGCGCAGCGCGCTGGCGAGCGGGCGGTCGGCGACCAGATCGTCAATCAGCGCCGCGATGACGGCGCTGTGCGGGAGCCCGGCCGGCAGCCGGCCCAGCTCCGCCGCATAGCGGCGGCGCACGCGCTGCACATAGCGGCTGTGCTCAGCAATAACGGGAAACAGTGCGCTCATGACCCTGTGCTAGATTGACTGCCGGCCGGTTTCCACGTGCGCGGGGAAGCGCTGAATAAGCCTCTCGCGCGCGCCGCATCCCCGCTTCGGGCGGTCTGCGGCGTTGCAAATGCTCGCCATGGCAAAACCATGGCTGTGCTTGGCGCCTTGCATCCCATCCCGAGGCGGGGCGCGCCGCCTCGCGGAGACTTATTCAGCGCTTCCCTGACACCGTGTCTGACTTCTTCTCGGCCGCCCTCCACCATTGCTCCCGCGCCGTCAGCTGGCCTTTGCGCCTGTGCTGGCGCGTGCTGCGCGTGGCATTGCTGCTGCTGGCGCTGCTGTGGGCGCTGGGGGTGACGGCGTGGGCGGTGTTGCACTGGGCCATTCTCCCGCACGCCAATGACTGGCGCCCCTGGCTGGAAAAGGAAGCCTCAAAGGCCTTGGGGGTAGAGCTGCGCATCGGCCGCATCACGGTGGAATCCAGCGGCTGGATGCCCCGCATGGAGCTGGGCGACGTGCAGGTGCTCGACCCCGCCGGCCGCCCGGCGCTGCGGCTGCCCAGCGTGACGGCCGTGCTGGCGGCGCATTCGCTGGTGGTGCTGGAGCCGCGCTTCGCGCAGCTGCTGGTGGACCGGCCGGAGCTGGTCATACGCCGCGACGCGCAGGGCCGCATCTTCATCGCCGGCATGGACCTGGACGCCGCCGACGAGACCACCGACGCCGGCGCGACGGACGCCGCACTGGACTGGCTGTTCAGCCAACCCGAGCTGGCCATCATCAACGGCCGCGTTCGCTGGCTGGACGAGAAGCGCGCCGACGCCCGGCCGCTGGAGCTGGCCGACCTGAACTTCGTCATGCGCAATGGCCTGCGCCGCCACCAGCTGCGGCTGGACGCCACGCCGCCCGCCGCCTGGGGCCAGCGCTTCTCGGTGCGCGGCCTGTTCACGCAAAGCCTGCTGAAGCGCCCCGGCGAGTTCCACGAATGGAGCGGCCAAGTCTACGCGGAACTCCCGCGCGCCGACCTGCGCGAGCTGCGCCGCCATGTGGACCTGCCCTTCCAGTTGAGCGAAGGCGACGGCGCCGTGCGCGCCTGGGCCGACATCAAGAACGGCCAGCCCACGGCCGCCACGCTGGACCTGGCGCTGCGCGCCGTGCGGCTGAAGCTGCTGGACAACGCGCCCGAGCTGGACCTGGACCACATCGAGGGCCGGCTGGATCTGGCCCGCTCCAAGGACAGGCTCAGCCTGCAGGCCAGGCAGCTGGGCTTCGTCAGCACGGCGCCCAATGGCAGCGGCGTCGTCTGGCCGCGCTCGGACTGGGGCGTGGCGCTGCAGCTGGGCAAGAACAAGGACGGTCAGGAAATGGTGCTGGGCGGCGAGGTCAACGCACAGCGGCTGGACTTTGCGCTGATGGCGCAGATCGCGCAGCGCCTGCCTTTGGGCGAACGCGCCCACCGGCTGCTGGACGAGCTGGAGCCGCGCGGCGTGCTGACCGCGCTGGACGGCCGCTGGCAGGGCACGCTGGACGCACCGCGCAGCTACCGCGTGAAGGCGCAGCTGGACGGCTTGGCCGTGGCCGCCAAGGCCGGCGAGGACGGCCACCTGGGCCGTCCGGGCCTGCGCGGCGCCAGCCTGGAACTGGACGCCAGCGAGCGCGGCGGCTCCGCCCGGCTGGCCCTGCAGGACGGCGAAGTGGCGCTGCCCGGGCTGTTCGAGGAGGCGCGGCTGCCCATCACGCAACTGACCACACAGCTGCAGTGGCTGCTGCCGCAGGCCAGCTCGAAGTCGCCCGGCGAGGTGGAGGTCAAGCTGCGCGACCTGGTGCTGCAGACGCCGGACCTCAGCGGCGAGTTCGACGCGATCTGGCGCCGCCCGGCCGGCGCCACCGGCCCCGGCTTCCTGGACCTCAGCGGCCGCGCCCAGCGCATGGACGCCACCCGCGTGGCCCGCTACATCCCGCTGCGCCTGCCGGCCACGCGCAGCTACCTGAGCCGGGCGCTGCTGGCCGGCGAGGCCCGTGGCATCAGCGTGCGGCTGAAAGGCGAGCTGGCCGAGTTCCCGTTCGACGGGCCGCGCTCCAATGGCCAGTTCCGCGTCGGCCTGCAGGCCCACGGCGTCACGCTGGCCTATGTGCCGCACAGCGATGTCGGCACCAACTGGCCGGTCATGGAAGGCGTGGACGCCGAGCTGGTGTTCGAGCGCGCCGGCATGCAGATCAAGAACGGCCGTGCGCGCGTGAGCGGCTACGAGCTGAGCGGCGTCAACGGCGGCATCGCCGACATGCACCACGGCCGCGTGCTGGCGCTGGACGGCACCGGCCGCGGCGGCGGCCCCGAGCTGTTGGGCTTCGTGCGCCAGTCACCACTGGACGAATGGCTTGGCCATGCGCTCAGCACCGCCACCGCGCAGGGCCCCGTGGGCCTGAAGCTGGGCCTGGCCATCCCGCTGGACGACACGCCGCAGACGACGCTGAAGGGCCAGCTGCAGCTGGGCGGCGTGGACCTGAAGCTGCGCCCCGAGCTGCCGCCGCTGGGCGGCGTGCGCGGCCGCATCGACTTCGACCGCAAGGGCCTGCAACTGGCCGGCGTGACGGCGCGGCTGCTGGGCGGCGACGCCGGCCTGGAAGGTGGCACGCAAGCGAACGGCAGCCTGCGCTTTGCCGTGCAGGGCCAGGCCACCGCCGACGGCCTGCGCCGCGCCACCGAGCTGGGCGCCGTCGCGCGGCTGGCCCAGGCCGCCAGCGGCCAGGCGGCCTACCGCTTCCAGCTGGCCGTCACCAAGGAAGGTCAGAGCGAACTCAGCGTGAGCAGCAACCTGCAAGGCCTGGCCATCGACCTGCCGGCGCCGCTGCGCAAGGAGGCCGACGCGGTGCAGCCGCTGCGGCTGCTGATGTCGCCCACCGGCGCGGGCCGCGACGAGATGCGGCTGGAGGTGGGCGCCAGCGGCGCGCCGCTGCTGCAGGCGCAGGTGCAGCGCGACCTGTCCGGCCCGGCATCGCAGGTGCTGCGCGCCGCGCTGGCCGTGCAGGACAAGCTGCCCGCGCTGCCGGCCAGCGGCGTGCTGCTGCAAGCCAATGTGGCCAGCCTGGACCTGGACGCCTGGCAGCAGCGCCTGGCCCAGCTGTCCGGCGGCGAGAGCGGCGGCACCGGCGCCGAGGCCGGCCTGCTGCCCAGCCAGATCGGGCTGCGCAGCCAGGCGCTGAAGGTGGGCGGCCGCCAGTTGGGCCGCGTGTCGGCGGTCGTCGCGCGCGAGGGCGCCAATTGGCGGTTGGATGTGGACGCCGAGCAGCTGACCGGCCGCATCGAGTTGAAGGGCGTCAAGGGCAGCCAGGTCGACGCCGTGCAGGCGCGGCTGCTGCGGCTGTCGCTGCCGCGCTCGGAGGCCGAGGAGGTCAGCGAGCTGATCGACCCGGCCAAGGCCGCCGACAGCAGCAGCCCGCTGCCGTCGCTGGACATCGAGGTGGACGACTTCGAGCTGCGCGGCAAGCGGCTGGGCCGGCTGCAAGTGCTGGCACAGGCGCCCGCCGCCGCGCGCGACTGGAAGCTGGACAAGCTGCAGATCACGTCGCCCGACGCGACGCTGAGCGCCAACGGCCGCTGGGGCGGCGACGGCAGCGGCCGGCGCCGCACGCAGCTGGACTGGAAGCTGGACATCGTCGACGCCGGCAAGCTGCTGGAGCGGCTGGGCCAGGGCCAGAAGGACAGCCCGGTGCTGAAGGGCGGCAAGGGCCATCTGGCCGGCCAGGTCGGCTGGGACGGCTCGCCGCTGGCACCGCACTACCCCAGCATGGCCGGCACGCTGAACGTCCAGCTGGACAGCGGCACCTTCCTGAAGGCGGAGCCGGGCGTGGGGCGCCTCCTGGGCGTGCTGAGCCTGCAGTCGCTGCCGCGCCGCTTCCTGCTGGACTTCCGCGACGTGTTCGCCGAGGGCTTCGTGTTCGACGGCGTGACCGGCGACGTGAAGATCGCCGCCGGCATCGCGAAGAGCGACAACATCCGCATCCGCGGCCTGCAGGCCGCCGTGCTGGTGGAGGGCAGCACCGACCTGGCCGCCGAGACGCAGAAGCTGCGCGTCGTGGTGGTGCCGGAGGTGTCGGCGGGTGGCGCGTCGCTGGCCTATGCTGCCATCAACCCGGCGGTCGCTTTGGGCGCCTTCCTGGCCCAGCTCATCCTGAGCCGGCCGGTGGCGGCGGCCAACACGCGCGAGTTCCACATCACCGGCACCTGGGACGATCCCAAGGTCGAGAAGGTGGACAAGGACGAAGCGCCGGCTCCGCGCGCGGCCGCCAGCAAGCCCTAAAGCGCCTTCAACTGCAGCCGCAGGCCCGTGTAGCCACGCAGCTGCGCCAGCGACGCTTTCAATGCCGGCTGGGCCATGAACAGCGCATCGAAGCTGCCGTCCGCCGCGGCCAGCGCCAGGCCGCGCTGAAGCCGCTCGGCCAGCTGCGGCAGGTCGCGCGCGACGAAGAAATACAGCGGCTGCCGGTACTGCAGCGCCACGCCGGGCAGCTCGGCGAAGCCCTGATCCTTGTGGAAGGCCAGTTCGGCATCGATCTCGTCGCGGGTGCGCGGGATGAAGTCGAAGCGGCCGGCCTTCAGCATGCGGAACAGCAGGTCGAACTTGGGTGCGGTCTCGACCGCGAAGCCATTGGCGCGCAGGATCTGCGCGTCGCTCCAGTAGGTGCCCGCTCCGGCGCGGTACTTGCGCAGCGCCTCCAGGGAACGCACGCCGCGCAGGGCCGGCAGGTCGGCCGCGCGCACGAGCAGGAAGCGCAGCTCGTTTGTGCCCTTCAGCAGGTTGAAGCGCACCGGCAGCGCCTGCGCCTCGCGCTCGGGCGTCGTCGTGCTCCACAGCACATCCAGCTGGCCGTCCTGCAGCATCTGGCGCAGCCGTTCGCGCGGCAGGTTGGACGCCGCGTGGGTCATCGCGGGCAGCGGCTCGCCGTCGGCGGTCTTGGCCAGTGCCAGCTTCAGCACCTCGGCGAAGAACAGGCCGTGGCCGCTGTAGGCCTCGGGATGCGGCAGGCGCAGCGTCGGCGGCATGCCCGCGCCACGCGCCGTGGGCAGCACGGCGGCGAGGGGCAGCGCCAGCAGCTGGCGCCGCTGGCACAAGGGCATCGGCATGACGCCCCGATTTTGGGCGCCCCCACCGCCGGCGCCCCGCTGGCAGACCCTAGGCCGCGCCAAGGCAAGCGTGACTTCCGCCGCGCCTTCCGGGCTAGCATCAAGCCCATGAAAATTGCCGCCTGCCAGATGGTCTCCGGCCCCGACCTGGCCGCCAACCTCGTCGCCGCCAGCCGGCTGCTCGAATCCGCCGCCGCCCAGGGCGCCCAGCTGGCCGCGCTGCCCGAGTATTTCTGCCTGATGGGCCACCAGGACAGCGACAAGCTGGCCTGTGCCGAGGAGCTGGGCCACGGCCCCATCCAGGCCATGCTGTCGCGTGCCGCGCGCGAGCTGCGGCTGTGGATCATCGGCGGCACGCTGCCCATCAAGGCCGAGCAGCCCGACCGCGTGCGCAACACGACGCTGGTGTTCTCGCCCACCGGCGACTGCGTCGCGCGCTACGACAAGATCCACCTGTTCGCCTACGACAACGG
The DNA here is from genome assembly GCF_031458115.1 of Roseateles asaccharophilus. Taxonomy (GTDB): domain Bacteria; phylum Pseudomonadota; class Gammaproteobacteria; order Burkholderiales; family Burkholderiaceae_C; genus Pelomonas; species Pelomonas asaccharophilus_A. The sequence goes on from NZ_JAVDXV010000004.1 coordinate 84,171, forward strand.
CCGCGAAAGCTACGACGAGGCGCGCGTGCTGGAGGCCGGCAGCCAGCCCACGGCGTTCGACGCCGGCGGCGTGCGCACCGGCCTGTCGGTCTGCTACGACCTGCGCTTCCCCGAGCTGTTCCGCAGCTACAACCCCTGCGACCTGCTGGCCGTGCCCGCCGCGTTCACGTACACAACCGGCGAGAAGCACTGGGAGCTGCTGCTGCGCGCCCGCGCGGTGGAGAACCAGTGCTACGTCATCGCGCCGGCCCAGGGCGGCAAGCACGAGAACGGCCGCCGCACCTGGGGCCACAGCATGATCGTGGACCCCTGGGGCGAGGTGCTGGCCGTGGTGCCCGAGGGCGAAGGCATCGCGCTGGCGGAGCTGGACGCCGCACGCCTGGCCCAGGTGCGCCAGCAGTTGCCGGCGCTGGGCCACCGGCGGCTCTGAGAAGGTATTGCGGGCCGAGCGCCGGGCCGACGCACAGGCGTTCAGCGCGGTGCGGCGGAACGGGGGGCGGCGTTCATGGCCGCAGCGTGACGAGGTCGCGCAGCAGCAGGTTGATGTTGGCGCGCACGGCGCGCTCGTTGGCGATGCGCACGCGGTCGGGCGGCGACACGAGGGCGTCGGTGAGGCCAGCCTCTTCCTGGTTGTAGATGCGACGCTGGTAGACGACGCGGCCGCTGGCCTTCTCGGTCAGCGTGTACTGCACGGCCACGCCCACGGTGGCGGCCAGCGGCGGCACGGTGGGCTGCTCCAGCAGCACCAGATGCGCCTGCAGCTCGAAGCGCGGCACAGGTTCGGGCATCAGCGCGCGCATGCCCACCGCATGCAGCGACTCCTCCAGCGCATGCTGCAGCACGCCGGCGCTGACTAGGGATCCCCACCAGCGCCCCGTCTCGCCGCCGCCCCGCACCGGCGCGACGGCGACCTGCGCCTTCAACGCATCGGGCACCCAACCGCGCAACTGCAGCGCATCCACCGGCGCGACCACCATGGGCAGCGGCTTGGCGGGCGTGCCGCAGCCGGCCAGGTTCAGCACCAGCAGCGCGAGGGGAACGAGGGCAAGACGGGACATGGGTGGTCCATGCTAGGCCAGGGCGGGCGTGTCGGTGGCCGCAAAAAGGCCCGCCGGCAGGGTCTATTTCAAGATGAGGGCAGCGGCACCGGCGCGCCCAGCGCGGAGATCGCCTCCAGCATGCCGCGCACCTTGAAGGGTTTCAGCAGCAGCCGGCGCACGTCCAGCTCCTTCAGCCGCAGGGCCAGCTCAACGTCGCAGCTGCCAGCGGTGGCGGCGACCAGCAGATCGGCCGGGTACGGCGACTCGCCCGCGCGAATGCGGCCCACCAGCTTCAGCGCCTCGCCGTCGTCGTCCAGCGCGATCAGCAGCGCGTCAAAGCGGCGCTCGTGCAGCAGCCGCTCGGCCAGCGCCGGGCTGGTCGCCTCCTGCACGTCGGCCAGGCCCATCTCGCGTGCCATCGTGGCGACCGTGCGGCGCAGCACGAATTGCGGTTCGACCAGCAGCAGCCGGCCCGAAGGAGTGACGGCGGGTCTCACAACTCACCGCCCTGCCCCAGCAGTTCGGCGACAGCCAGGTCGCGCACGGTGCCGAGGATGGCGCGGTCCATGTCGTCGAACTCGCGCGGCCGCACGTCGATGAGGCACAGCGTGCCGACGCGGGCGCCGCCCGGCACCACCAGCGGAGCGCCCACATAGAAGCGGATATGCGGCGCACCGACCACCATCGGGTTGTCGGCAAAGCGCGGGTCATTCAGCGCGTCCTGCACTTCAAACAGCTGGTCCTGCGTGATCGCATGGCCGCAGAAGGAGACCTCGCGCGAGGTCTCGCAGACCTCCATCCCCACACGGGCCTTGAACCACTGGCGGTCGCGGTCCACCAGGCTGATCAACGCCATGGGCACGTCGAACTCGCTGGCCGCGAACTCGACGAGGCGGTCGAAGCGCTCCTCGGGCGGGGTGTCCAGGATCAGCAGTTCGCGCAGCGCCTGCAGCCTGGCTTCGTCGTCGGCGGGGATGGGGGCGGGCAGCATGTCTCTCCCTCGGTCGTCCGTTCGATGGGGAGTCTAGGGCCTGGAGTCCGGCAATGGGGGCAAGCTCAAGCGCACCCGCAGGCCCGGCGGCGTATGGGCGTCCAGCAGTTGCAGGATGCCGCCATGTCGGGCCGCGATGTCGGCCGCGATGGCCAGCCCAAGACCGCTGCCGGTGCCGCTGGCCTTGCCGCCGCGCCGGAAGCGCTGCAGCGCCGCCGGTCGCTCCGCCAGCGGGATGCCGGGGCCGTTGTCCTCCACCTCCAGCCAGGCGCCCGTGCTGCCGCTGCCGCAGCGCACGGTGATGCGGGCTCCGTTGCCCGCATAGCTGACGGCGTTGTGGATCAGGTTCTCCAGCGCCTCACGCAGCAGGAAGGAGTGGCCCAGCGCGGGCGCCTCGGCCAGCTCGAAGCCAAGGTCCATGCCGCTGGGCAGACTGCGGTGGGCCCAGTCCTGGCCGCTCTCGGTGGCGACGTCGCGCAGATCCAGCGGCTGGCCCACATCCACGCTGCGGTCCTCGGCGCGCGCCAGCGACAGCAGCTGCTGTGCCAGCCGCGCGCTGCGCACGACGCGCTGGCGCAGCCGCTGCAGCATCGGGTCCACGCGCGCATCGTGCGGTTCCAGCAGCGCCAGCTCGATCTCGGTCTGCAGCGAGGTCAGCGGCGTCCGCAGCTGGTGGGCGGCGTCGGCCAGAAACTCGCGCTGCGCCTCCGCGGCACGGCCCAGCCGCTCGAACAGGCGGTTGAACGCGGCCTGCAGCGGCACCAGTTCGCGCGGCAGCGAGGCCGCCAGCGGCGTCAGGCGGTGCAGGTCGCGGCGCTCCAGTTCGCTGCTGAGGCCGGTGAGCGGTGCCAGGCCCTGGCGTATGGCCCACCAGCCGGCCAGCGCCAGCAGCACGACCAGCGTGACGCCGTTCAACACGACATAGGTGGCGATCTCGCGCTGCAGCGCGTCGCGCTTGTTCAGCGTCTCGGCCACCAGCACCTGGCAGGCGCCCTTGCCGCATTCGCGCCCCAGCTGCACCAGCCGCAGCTCGCGGTCGCGCAACCGCACGTCGCCGTAGTAGACGCTGCCGGCCGGCTGCAGCCGAGGCCGCGGCTGCAGCTCGGCCAGCCCGGCGTCGCCCTGCAACACATCACCGCGCGGGCCCTGAACGAGGTAGAAGACATCGTCCTGGCGATCGAAGCGCAGCGCGCGGTCCATCGTGGCACTGATGTCCACCCGGGGCTCGCCGCCGCGCAGGTCGATCTGGCCGGCCAGCGTCAGCGCGGTGTCCTCCAGGCCTTCGTCCAGCCAGTTCTGCGCACTGCGCTGCACCTGGCCGTACAAGGCCACGCCCAGCAGCGGCAACACGAGAATCAGCGGCAGCAGCAGCCAACCGAACAGCCGGCGGTGCAGACTGGCGCGGCGGCCTTCAGCCATTCAAAGACCCTGGGGCATTTCCTCGAGCAAATAGCCCAGGCCGCGCACGGTGCGCAGCTGCACGCCGCCGGGTTCGATCTTGGCGCGCAGGCGCGACAGGCAGACCTCGATGGCGTTGTCGCTGACGCCCTGGTCCCAGGCATTGCTGGCCATCGCGATGTGCTCCTTGGACACGACCTTGCCGGCGCGCGCCATCAGGTAGCCCAGCACGTCCCATTCGCGGGCCGACAGCGCCAGCGGCTCCTCGTCGATGAAGGCGCGGCGCGCCTCCTGGTCGATGCGCACGCGGGCCAGCTGGATCTGGTTGCTGGTGCGTGCCTGGCTGCGCCGCACCAGCGCACGGGCACGGGCCACCAGCTCGGTCAGCGCGAAGGGCTTGACGAGGTAGTCGTCGGCGCCGCCCTCCAGGCCGCGCACGCGGTCCTCGACGGCGTCCCGCGCCGTCAGCAGCAGAACCGGCACGCCCAGGCCCTCGGCGCGCACGCGGCGCAGCGTCTCGAAGCCGTCGATGCCGGCCAGGCCGATGTCGAGGATGAGCAGGTCGTAAGCGTCTTCGCGCAGCGAGCGCGGCACGGGCTCGCCGCGGGACGAGCAGTCCACGACCCAGCCCTGGGAGCGCAAGGCGCGGGCGGTGGTTTCGACGAGTTGTTCGTCGTCTTCGACGAGCAGGATGCGCATGGGTCGGCAGTATGGCCCGAGAAGCCCCCAACTGCTGACGCCGGGCTGTCACGTCCTCATGGTCTGTACGTCAGCCCCAGGAGGCTGGACACTGCGCGCTGTCCCGTGGTTCTCGCTGCTCCATGAACCTGAGCTTTTCGCGCCTGAAGTTTGGCGGCATCGCCGTCGCGGTCATCATGCTGCTCACGGCCGCCGTGCCGCCGCTGAGCCTGGTGTGGGTCACCGAGGTGCGCGACGCCAGCCTGCGCGTGGAGGACCGGCTGCAGGCCTTGCGCCAGGTGCAGGAGCTGCTGATCGACGCCGAGACCGGCCAGCGCGGCTATGTCATCACCGGCATCGAGGAATTCCTGCAGCCTTACCACGCGGCCATCGCGACGCTGCCCAGCGCGCTGGACCAGCTGCCGGCACGCTTCACCGACCCGTCGGCGCGCGAGCAGGAGCTGCTGCGCTCGCTGCTGAGCAACGCCCGCGAACGCCTGGCGGGCCTGACGCAGAACGTGCAGCTGCGCCGCACGTCCGGCTTCGCGGCGGTGCAGACCATCATCAGCACCGCCGAGGGCAAGCACCACAGCGACGCCGTGCGCGTCGCCGTTGCCGAACTGAGCGGGCTGCAGGAGGCCCTGCGCGCGACGCTGGCCGAGGACCTGCAGAGCAAGATACGCAGCGCCATCCTGTTCTCGCTGGTCAGCACGCTGATCAGCGCCGCGCTGCTGCTTTACCTCGCGCGGCTGATGGCCCGCGCCGTGGGCCGCGAAGAGAGATTGGCCGCGCAGGCACTGGGCACCAGCGAGGCGCTGGAGCACGGCATGCAGGCACTGCGCCGCCGCAATGACGAGATCTCGGACCTGGGCGAGATGTCGCGCGTGCTACAGACCGAGATGCCCATGGCCGAGGCACTGGACATCTGCCGGGTGTTCTGCGAGCGCCTGCTGCCCACCGCATCGGGGGCGCTCTATCTCGGCGATGGCGGCGACGGCCCCCTGGAGCGGCGCGCCAGCTGGGGCGAGGACGCGCCCGCCACCGCCAGCTTCGAGCCCGGAGACTGCTGGGGCCTGCGGCGCCGCCAGACGCATCAGCAGTCCGCCGACAGCGCGCTGCGCTGCGCGCATTGCGGCACGGCGCACAGCGGCTGGCTGGACGTGTGCCTGCCGCTGATCGCCCATGGCGGCGAGCTGGGCCTGATGCACCTGCGCCTGGACGAACAGGCCGCAGACCGCGAGGCGCTGCTGTCGCTGGCGCAGACCATCTGCGAGCAGGTGGCGCTGTCGCTGTCCAACGCCAAGCTGCGCCATGAACTGCGCGAGCAGTCGCTGCGCGACCCGTTGACCGGCCTGCACAACCGCCGCTTCATGGAGGAGATGCTGCGCAAGGAGCTGCAGCGCGCGGCACGCAACCAGACAACCGTCAGCCTGGTCATGGTGGACCTGGACAATTTCAAGCAGATCAACGACCGCCACGGCCACGCCGCGGGCGACGCCGTGCTGCGCGCAGCCGGCAAGCTGCTGGCCCGCAGCCTGCGCAGCAGCGACGCCGCCTGCCGCTTCGGCGGTGAGGAATTCGTGCTGATCCTGCCCAATTGCGCCAAGGCGCAGGCCGCGCAGAAGGCTGACCAGATCCGCGAAGCCTTGCTGGCGCTGGTGATCACGGACTCCGGCAAGCCGCTGCAGGTCACCGCGTCGTTCGGTATCGCCTGCTCGGACGAGGTCAACGACGACCCGCAGCTGCTGCACGAGGCGGCCGACGGCGCTGTCTACGAAGCAAAGCGGCGCGGGCGCAACTGCGTCGTCATCTCCGAGATGCGCTCGCGACAGCAGCAGCCTTCGGAAACCGCCTGACGGGCGCTCAGCCGCCGAACTCCTTCAGCCACTGTCTGAGCTTCTTGCGTCCATCGCTGTTGGTGCCGCGATAGGTCTTCAGCGCCAGCGCCAGGAACTGCTGCTCAGCAGGGGTGAGCCCGGTAGGCTCGCGCTCCTCGTCAATCCAGCCAGCCGGCTTGTCGCAGTGGTGCTCGATCTGGCGCGCCAGCTTGTCGCCGATGGGCCGCGCACCGCTCTTGGCCATGGACCAGGTCGCGCCGCTGACGCCGATGCGCGCCGCCCAGGCAGCCTCCAGCCCCTTGGGCGGATCGCCCGCGGTGATGCGCTCTTCGGCGAAGGTCTGGAACAGCGCCAGCGCGTTGAGCCGGCGAATGGTGGCGAGGCTGGACATGGATGGGCTGGCGAAGCGAGTGTTGTTAAAACACTTCACACTCATTCTAGGTGGTCGCCGACGCTTGACCAGTACGTGAACATTCTTAACAATGCGCGGATTCGCTCAACGCACCGAGCTTTCACCGATCAACCCCACCGACGACCGAACCTCTTCGAGCCCTGCCATGAACCGCCATCTCGCCACCGTCATCGACTTCACCAGCGCCCAGCGCTGGTGCGATGCCGCGCAGTTGGTGCAGAGACTGAAGCCGGCGGGCTTGCCCGCCTCGGTCGCCGCCTATGCACACGACCTGGGTCGTGAGCGCCATGACACCAACCTATCGGGTGAAGGACCCGGCTAGACGCCGACCTTCCATGCTCATTCGAGGCCCGGTCTCCGCAAGGAACCGGGCCTTTTGCTTTGTCTTCGCCGCCGGGGCTGCCTCGGCGCCGCTGCGTGTTGCGCGCAGCGCCCGTTCTTTCACAACTTGCATCGAGTGCGTGCCGGCCCATCGGCACGACTCAACACTGGCAGGCGCCGAGCTCAAGCTCGGCCACCCTGCCCCATCTCGGGTGTGCCCACGCACAAGCACCGGCCGGCCCGGTGTGCATGTGCGCTCGGGCGGCCGCCTGTCGCGTGCAGCGATGCAACCCTGGTTTGCGCAAACCAGCCGCGTCGCGTGTGGACACAGCCGAGATGGCATCTCTTTCATGTCTCGTTAGCTCAATGGAATAGAGCACTGGTCTACGAAGCCAGGGGTTGGAGGTTCGAGTCCTTCACGAGGCACCAACACAACGCCCCGTTGGACTTCCGGTGAGGTCCTCGGCCCTTCAAGCCGAAGAGGCGGGTTCAACTCCCGCACGGGGCACCAGCTCCCTTGGTCATTGGCGCAATTGGCAGCGCAACGGCCTCCAAAGCCGAAGGTTGCAGGTTCAAGTCCTGCATGACCAGCCACTCAACGAAGCCCCTTGGCGAACTCACGCTTCGAGGGGCGCAAACCGGCCGCAACGATTGGGCGGCGTCGGAACCCGTCACCGACAACCTTTTTAGTCATCCGGGTGTAGCTCAACCAGGTAGAGCACCTGCTTTGGGAGCAGGTGGCTGCACGTTCAACTCGTGCCACCCGGACCAACTTTCTCCATGTCGCCATAGCTCAGCTGGAAGAGCGCTGGTCTGTCGAACCGGAGGTCGCGGGGTCGGGACCCGCTGGCGGCGCCATCACTTTCACGCATCGTCCCCTCGTGGCGGAAATGGCAGACGCACCGGTCTCAGAAGCCGGGGCCGCGAGGCGTGTCCGTTCGACTCGGACCGAGGGGACCACTCATTCAACACCCGTGCCCAGCCCAGGAAAGGAGGTCAGCATGCACGACGTTTTGCAGTTGGACATCACCGGCCTGCCCCAGGCCTGGATTTCGGTAGAGGACGCCGCCACGCTGGTCGCCACCGGTGCCGTCGTCTGGTCCGCCGGGACCGAGCCGCTGGCCGTGTTGCGCGGCGGCTTCAACAGCGCCACGGGCCGCCAGTCGCGGCTGGAAGTGCCGGCCATCGTGGCCTTGCGCGGCGCGTCAAGGATCAACCTCTTCGAGCTGACGCCGGTCTACGGCAAGGGCAAGGTCATCAAGCGCGACCGTTGCACCTGCGCGTACTGCGGCGAACAGTTCGACTCGCGTGTGCTGACGGTGGACCACATCGTGCCCGCCAGCCGCGGCGGCCGCCTGAGTTGGATGAACACGGTCGCGGCCTGCCGCGCCTGCAACTCCCGCAAGGCCGACCGCACGCCGGACGAGGCCCGCATGCCGCTGCTGTTTGCGCCGTTCGTGCCCAGCCGCTTCGAGGACTTCATCTTGAAGGGCCGGCACATCCGCGCCGATGTGCACGACTGGCTGGCCGCGCGCCTGCCCAAAGGATCTCGCCTCAGCTGAGGCGGCAACCCATCTGCCGAGGAAGGCAAAGGCTCACAGGCAAGGGTTCCCACGCCCCGCCGGTGCGCCGTGACCAGGCTTCATCACCTGTCGCCACGGCGTATGCCGCCCTGCCGGAATCGGTCGATCTAGGAAAGACATGGTGTCCCGCAAGGGTTGGGTTCGAGTCCCTTCTTTTCCACCATTTGGATAGCTCAAACGGTTAGAGCACAACGTCAACAACGTTGCGGTCGCGGGTTCGACTCCCGCTCCAAACCACCATCGGTCGCAAGACCACCCCGCCGAACGTGCGCCCCGGCTCAGGCCGGACCCGCGCATCAGCGGCCCGCGCTTGTGCGCCGGGCACGCGGGGCCCTGCCACCACGGCCAGCCGCGGACGCCTTCAGGGAGGGGGTGTTCAACGCGCACCGTGGCGCCAGGCCCTGGCATCCGGCGTCCGCACGGGTCCCTGTAACGGCACCCTTTTCAAACACGCGTCACCACAAGGAGAACACCATGACGATCAAGCGTGTGACTGTGAACAAGAACGAGCGCGGCCTCCTGCTGCGCAATGGCGACTTCGAGCGCATGCTGCAACCGGGCACGCACTGGCTGTTCGCCGGGCTGGATACGTTGAAGGCCGAGATCTTCAACATCAGCGCGCCGGCGTTCGTGCACCCGCTGACCGACTACCTGATGGCCAAAGAGCCGGCGGTGGTCGAAGCCGAGTTCGTGCGAGTCGAGCTGAACGAGCACGAGGCCGGTCTGCGTTCCGAGAACGGCGTGCTCGTCGAGGTGCTGCCGCCCGCCACGCGGCGCCTGTACTGGCGCGGCCTGGTGGACGTGCAGCTCGACGTGATCGACCTGCGCGCATCCGTCGAGCTGCCCGCGGCGATAGCCGCGCGACTCGCGCAGCCGCAACTGCGCCCGCGCGCGATGACGGGCCTGGGCGGCGTGCTGCAGGTCGAGGTGCCGGCAACCGGCGCCGGTCTGCTGCGCGTCGACGGCAAGGTCGAGCGCCTGCTGACCGCGGGCACCTACGCCTTCTGGAAGTTCGGCCGCAACGTGGCCGCGGAGCTGGTGGACCTGCGGCTGCAGACGCTGGATGTGACGGGCCAGGAGATCCTGACCCGCGACAAGGTCGCGCTGCGGCTGAATCTCTCGGCGACCTGGCGCTACACCGACGTGCTGCGCGCGTTCGAGCAACTCGCCAAGCCGGCCGACCACCTCTACCGCGAGCTGCAGTTCGGCCTGCGTGCGGCGGTGGGCACCCGCACGCTGGACGAGCTGCTGGAGAACAAGTCGGTCATCGACGAGGTCGTAACCGCCCAGGTCACCGCGAAGCTGGCCGGCCACGGCCTGCAGCTCGACGGCGTGGGCGTGAAGGACATCGTGCTGCCGGGCGAGATGAAGACCATCCTGGCCCAGGTGGTGGAAGCCGGCAAGGCGGCCGAAGCCAACGTGATCCGCCGCCGCGAGGAAACCGCGGCGACGCGTGCCCTGCTCAACACGGCCAAGGTGATGGAGGACAACCCCGTCGCGCTGCGTCTGAAGGAGCTGGAGACGCTGGAACGCGTGGCCGAGCGCATCGACAAGATCTCCGTGTTCGGAGGTCTGGACCAGGTGCTCAACGGGCTCGTCAAGCTGCGCTGACCCTCAGGCCCCGTGGACCGGCCATGCCGCGTCCACGCGGGCTCCCCTCAGAATTCTGGAGAACAACCATGGAACCCCAACACATCCACGAAGACGTTCCCGGCGGCGTGCCGCTGAAGCTGTGGACGCAGGGCGTGCCCGTCGAGCCGCAGGCCAAGCGCCAGCTGCAGAACGCGGCCCGCCTGCCCATCGTCTTCAAGCACATCGCCGCGATGCCGGACGTGCACTTCGGCATCGGCGCCACCGTCGGCTCGGTCATCCCCACCGTCAAGGCCATCATCCCGGCCGCCGTCGGTGTGGACATCGGCTGCGGCATGATGGCCTGCAAGACCACGCTGAAGGCCGAGGACCTGCCCGACAACCTCGGCCCGCTGCGCGCGGCCATCGAGCGCGCCGTGCCGCACGGCCGCCAGCCCGGCAACCGCGACCCCGGCGCCTGGCAGAAGCCGCCCGGCTCGGTCAACACCGCCTGGGCGCAACTGGAGCCCGAGTTCACCGAGCTGTGCCGCGACTATCCCAAGCTGGCCAAGACCAACCATATCCAGCATCTGGGCACGCTGGGCAGCGGCAACCACTTCATCGAGGTCTGCCTCGACGAAGCGGGCGCCGTGTGGTTCATGCTGCACTCGGGCTCGCGCGGCGTGGGCAACTTCATCGGCACGATGTTCATCGAGCTGGCCAAGCAGGACGCGCTGCGGCACCAGGCCAACCTGCCGGACCGCGACCTGGCCTACTTCGAGGAAGGCAGCCGCTACTTCGGCGACTACGTGCGCAGCGTCAGCTGGGCGCAGAAGTTCGCCGCGCTGAACCGCGAGGTGATGATGAAGCGCGTCATCGAGGCGGCCAAGACCGTCATTCACAAGAACTTCCAGGCCCACGTCGAGGCGGTGAACTGCCACCACAACTATGTGCAGAAGGAAACGCACTTCGGCCAGGAGGTCTACCTGACCCGCAAGGGCGCGGTGAGCGCCAAGAAGGGCCAGCTGGGCATCATCCCGGGCAGCATGGGCGCGCGCAGCTACATCGTGCGCGGCAAGGGCAACGCGAACAGCTTCGAGAGCTGCTCCCACGGTGCCGGCCGCGTGATGAGCCGCGGCGATGCCAAGCGCCACTTCACGCTGGCCGACCACCGCGCCGCCACCGAGGGCGTCGAATGCCGCAAGGACCGCGACGTGCTCGACGAGACGCCCGCGGCCTACAAGGACATCGACGCCGTCATGGCCGCCCAGCGCGAGCTGGTGGAGGTGGTTCACACCCTCAAGCAAGTGGTCTGCGTGAAAGGCTGAAGCCTCGTTCACTCCCCCTCAGGGCGCCCGACTCCGGTCGGGCGCCCTTCTTTTTTGTGCATTCCGCCAGGGAACTGGGAACCGGCATGAGGTCACTCAGCCATGTTGGCGCACTACCATTGCCGCCCGAACCGAGATCGCCATGAAACTGCTCGTCAAATTCAACCTGGTCTACCTGCTGGTCATGAGCCTGGGCATCGCGCTCAGCGGCTACATCGCCCGCCAGTTGCTGCAGGACAACGCGAAGCAAGAAGTTGTCAACAGCGCGCAGATGCTGATGGAGAAGGCGCTGGCCGTGCGCAACTACACCAACACGCAGGTGCGCCCGCTGCTCGCGTCGCAAATGACGCACGAGTTCCTGCCGCAGACGGTGCCCAGCTTCGCCGCGACCGAGGTGTTGAACACCTTGCTGGCCAAGCACCCCGAGTTCGCCTACAAGGAAGCGACGCTGAACCCCACCAACCCGCGCGACCGCGCGACGAGCTGGGAAGTGGACGTCGTGGGTCAATTCAGGAGCGCCACTGACCTGAAGGAAACGGTGGGTGAGCGCGACACGCCGGCCGGCAAGTCGCTGTACATCGCCCGCCCGCTGCGCATCACCGACCCTGCCTGCCTGGCTTGTCACAGCAGCGTGGACGCCGCGCCCGCCACCATGGTGGCCAAGTACGGCCCGGCCAACGGTTTTGGCTGGAACCTGAACGAAGTCATCGGCGCACAGATCGTGTCCGTGCCGCTGGGCGTGCCGATGCAGCGGGCCGACAACGTGTTCAAGGTCTTCATCACATCGCTGGTGGGCGTGTTCGTCGTCGTGGGCATCGTGCTGAACCTGATGGTCTGGATGCTGGTCGTGCGCCCGGTCACGCAGCTGTCCGCGCTGGCCGACCGCGTCAGCCAGGGCGACCTGGAAGCCCCCGAGTTCAAGACGTCCAGCAAGGACGAGATCGCCACGCTGTCCGACTCGTTCTCCCGCATGCGCGCCAGCGTCGTGCAAGCGATGAAGCTCCTCGATTCCTGAGTCATTCCACCCGATGAGCGACACGCGCCATCCGCAACAACTGGGCAAGTACCGCATCACCGAGGTTCTCGGTGAGGGCGCGATGGGCGTCGTCTACAAGGGCTTCGATCCGGACATCCAGCGCACCGTCGCGCTGAAGACCATACGCACCCAGCTCGACACCGAGGACGACAGCCCCGGCGCCGCCGCCTCGCGCTTCCGCAACGAGGCCCAGGCCGCGGGCCGCCTGGCCCACCCGGGCATCGTGGGCGTCTACGACTTCGGCCGCGACCAGCATGTCGCCTACATCGCGATGGAATTCGTCGAGGGCCGTTCGCTGGCCAGCTACCTGACGGCCAAGGTGCGCTTCACCGACACCGACATCGTGGGCATCATGAGCCAGCTGCTGGACGCGCTGGGCCACGCGCACGACAAGGGCGTCTGGCACCGCGACATCAAGCCGGCCAACATCATCATGACGACCGGCGGCCGGCTGAAGGTGGCCGACTTCGGCATCGCCCGCATCGAGACCCAGCACCTGACGCAGACCCACTACATGGTGGGCACGCCCAGCCACATGGCGCCCGAGCAGTTCCTCGGCAAACCCATGGACCGGCGCGTGGACATCTACGGCGCCGGCGTCGTGCTGTACCAGCTGCTGACCGGCCGCGCGCCCTTCGTCGGCACGACCGAAGCGCTGATGTACAAGGTCGTCAACGACATGCCCGAGCCGCCGTCGGTCGTCGAGGGCGTTGCACGGCCCGGCTGGTTCGACGGCATCATCGCCCGCGCGCTGGCCAAGCGGCCGGCCGACCGCTACGCCACCACCTTCGAGTTCAAGCAGGCGCTGGTCGATGCCATCGGCCGCAACGTCGACGACTCCGCCTGGGAGCAGACGGTGCTGATGGCGCCGCCGCGCCCGGCCCGCTCGCCTCTGACGCCCACGCTGGCGCCGCCGTCCGTGTCCAGCGCGTCCAGCGGCAGTGGTGCGCCGCCACCGTCTCACTGGGACAAGGCCCAGCTCAACCAGGTAGAGATGACGCTGGCCCGGCACGTGGGCCCGCTGGCCAGCGTGCTGGTGCGCCGCGCGGCACGTGAATGCCATGACCTCAATGAGCTGTACAGCAAGCTGGCCGACCAGGTGCCCGATGCACGTGCCCGCGACGCCTTCCTGGGCCAGGCCAGCCTGGTGACCGGCGGTAGCAGCCCGCGCACCGCCGGCGGCACGGCTGGCACGCCGTCCAGCGGTGGCTCCAAGGGCTCCACCGGAGCATCCGGCGGCACGATGCTGGGCGGGCCGCTGAACGATGCGGTCATCGACAAGGCGCAGGCCCTGCTCGCCCAGCACGTGGGCCCCATTGCCAAGGTGCTGGCCAAGCGCGCCGCCGCCGGCACGGACAGCCGCGCCGTGTTCTTCAACCGGCTGGCCGAAGCGGTGAACGACGCCAAAGCCCGCGACAAGCTGCTGGCGGACCTGGGCAAGCTGAATTGACCCCTCGCCCAGTTGCACCCTGCTGAACGCGGGTACGCCTGATCGGTCCGCCGAGGGGACGGCGATGCACGCGGCTTCGAGCCGCGCGCACATCGCCCGGCGGGCCGGCTTGGGGCGGCCCGGCGCTCGGCCCGGGAGGCCTGGCGGCTGCAATGCAGATGCGAATTATTCGCAAATAAGCGTACACTTTCGCGCTCACTCCGTCCCTCGGCACGGCCGCCGAGTTCGCCCATGAGCGCCACCACCTCGAACCCCGTTCAGCGCGCCCTGCCGCTGCTGTCCCGTATCGCCGCCGCCGTGCTGGGCGGCTACGCCTTTTGCTGGGGCGTCGTCGCGCTGGGCCTGAGCGGTTTCTACGCGGCCGGCATGGCCTTCCATGACGCCGAGCATCTCAGCAGCATCCTGGGCCTGCTGATCTACCTCGTCGTGTTCTGCTGGACCTTTGCAGCACAGCGCATGGGCCGCGTCTGGCTGGTGTTGCTGGGTGGCGGCGCCTTGATGGCTGGCGCCGGGCAATTGCTGCAGCGCAGTCTGCTGGGCTGAGACGGGAGACCTCCGATGTTCCAGAACTTCCGCCTCTCCATGGCATGGCTGCACACCTGGTTCGGCCTGGTGCTGGGCTTCGTGCTGATGGTGTGCTTCTTCTTCGGCTCGCTGTCGGTGTTCGACCGCGAGATCGACCGCTGGGCCCAGCCGCAGACGCGCTTCGAGCCCCAGCCCCTGCCGTCCTATGACCGGCTGCTGGCGCCCGTGTTCGCGCGGCTGCAGCCCAACGCGCAGGAAGCCGCCACGCTGGAAGGCAAGGTCAACGGCCCCGTGCCCGAACGCTTCGACACGGTGCGCATGCTGGGCGCCTACACCACGCACCGCGACCCCACGCTGCTGGTCTACGGGGGCTTCGCCGTGCCCCAGGCCAAAGACCCGGAAGAGACGCTGTGGGCCATCCGGCACATCGATCCGCGCAGCGGCGAGGTCATGCCCGAGGGTGCGCTCAACATCGGCAGCGGCTTTTTCTACCCGCTGCACTACAGCCTGAACCTGAAGTGGAAGGATCTCGGCACCTGGATCGTCGGCTTCGCCACGCTGGTGATGCTGGCCGCGCTGGTCAGCGGCGTGGTGATGCACCGCAAGATCTTCCGCGAGTTCTTCACCTTCCGCCGCGACAAGAGCACGCAGCGCAGCGCGCTGGACCTGCACAACCTGACCGGCGTCGTCGCGCTGCCCTTCCATTTCTTTTTTGCATTCACGGGCCTGGTGATCTTCGCGGGCATCTACTTCCCCGTCGCGCACACGCAGATGCATGACCTGCATGAGCTGCACGAGAAGATCGAGGCGCGCGAGACCGGCATGGCCGCCAAGCCGGCCGGCGTGGCCGCACCCATCGCGTCGGTGGATGCGATGGTGGCCGAGGCGCAGCGCCGCTGGGCCTTGCGCGGCATGGCCGGCGAGGTGGGCGCGCTGATCGTGCAACACCCGGGCGATGCCGACAGCTACGTCAGCATCTACCGCGCCGGCACCGACCGCGTCGCGCTGACGGGCCAAGGCATTCATTTCAAGGCCACCACCGGCGCGGTGCTGCGCGAGGAACCGCCCAGCACCGCCGTCGCCAGCATCAACGAGTTCCTGACCGGCCTGCACCTGCAGCACTTCCGCCACTGGATGCTGCGCTGGCTCTACGTGCTGGGCGGCCTGCTGGGCTGCGTCTGCATCGCCACCGGCTTCATCTTCTTCGTCGAGAAGCGCAAGAAGCAGCATGCCAAGGGCGGCTCGCAGGGCAGCCGCGTCGTGGACGCGCTGGCCGTGACGACGGTGACCGGCATGGTGTTCGCCGCCGCGGCGATGCTGCTGGCCAACCGCCTGCTGCCGGTCACGCTGGCCGACAAGGGCGGCTGGGAGCAGACCGTGTTCTGGAGCGCCTGGGCGCTGGCGCTGGTGCATGCCTTCGTGCGCAACGGCGCCGTCGCGCAGGGCGGGTTCAGCCCCGCCTGGCGCGAGCAATGCGTGGCGGTGGCGGCCACCGCCGTGGCGGCCGTCGTCGCCAACGCGGTGACCACCGGCGACCACCTGGGCCGCACGCTGTCGGCCGGCTACTGGCCCGTGGCCGGTGTGGACCTGAGCCTGCTGGCCGCCGCGGCCATCGCGCTGCTGGCTGCACGCCGGCTGGGGCAGCGCGCGCCGGCAACTGCGGCCTCGGCCCGCCCCACTGTGGTCGAGGTGTCGCATGGCTGAGTCGTCGCTGCTGCTGATCGCCGCCGCCGCGGCCACGCTGGTGGGCCTGGCCTGGCTGGCGCTGGGCATGGATGTGCACTGGGCGCAGGTGCACGGCGATGCGGCCACGCCGCCGTCGGCGCGGCTGCGCTGGGGCGGTGGCGCCGCGTTGGCGCTGTCGTTCGCGCTGTGCCTGGCCGTGGATCACGCGACGATGGCCGTGCTGGTGTGGTTCATGCTGCTGGCCGGCTCGGCGGTGGGCGTCGCGATGACGCTGTCGACCCGCCCGCACTGGCTGCGCGCGGTCTGGCCGGCACCGGCCCGCTGAGGCTCAGCTCGCGGCGGCGAAATGCCGCCGGTAGTCGGCCGGCGTCATGCCGCTGCGGCGGCGGAACTCGCGCGTGAAGTGCGACTGGTCTGCATGGCCGCACAGGAAGCCGATCTCGGCCAGCGCCGCATCGGTCTGCAACAGCCACCAAGCTGCCGTGCGGTAGCGCGCCTCGGCCAGCAGTGGACGGTAGCCCGTGCCTTGCAGCTGCAGCTCGCGCTGCAGGCTGCGGCGGGCGCGGCCCAGTTCACGGGCCAGCGCGTCCATGGCGGGTGCGGCCGGCAGCCGGGCCACCAAGCCGTTGAACAAGGCCTTCACATCGCCCGACCAGACCTCGTCCGGCGCCAGGTCGCCCGGGTCCGCCCCCGCCGGCCGTGACGGCATGGCGTGAGCAGCCCACGTGATGCGCCATTCGCTGCTGTCAGCGCCAGGAGCCTCATCACCGCAGGCCGGATAGACGCGCACGGCACCGGCCCAGGCCTGCAGGCCCGTGTGGCCGCAGGCTTCCAGAAACGCCACCAGCACGCCCAGCACCACCAGGTCCTCGGCGGCATGCGGTGGCGCCTGCGCGCGCAGCGACACATGGCGCAGGCGCGCCTCGCCGACACCCACTGCGACGATCTGTACGCGGTGGCGCGAGTGGATGTAGCGCTCCAGCCGCGCCCAGCGCTCGAACAGGTCGCGCGCATCGCGGGCCGTGGCCAGCGCGCGGTGCGTGGGGTCGTGCGTGAAGCGATGCAGGCCGCGGCCCAGCAGCGCCAGGCAGCGCATGCCGCCTTGCTGGATGGCGTGATGCAGCAACGCGCGCTTGGCGTCCAGGCCCACGGTGGCGCCGTCGGGCGTGGCGGGCGCCTCCAGGCCCAGTTCGCGCAGGCCTTGGGCGAGCACACGCAGCATCGCGGCGCTGGCGAAGTCGGGCGGGGCGATGGGCATGCTCACTGGGCCGGCATTGTGGGTCGCCAAGGCAGCGACGTCAGCCGCACGCCGGTCGCCGCACGCAGCGCATTCGCAATCGCCGCGCCGCCGGCCACCATGGCCGTCTCGCCGGCACCGGTGGGCGCGTCGCCTTCGTCCACCAGTTCGATGTGCATCTGCGGAATGTCGCCCCAGCGCGGGATGGGCGAGTCGGCAAAGCTGGCCGCCTTGACCTCGCCCGCTTCGAACGGCAACTGCTCCACCAGCACCATGCCCACGCACCACACCAGATTGCCTTCGCATTGCGCGCGCACCTGGCTGGCGTTGACGACGCGGCCGCAGTCATGCGCGCACCACAGCCGCAGCACGCGCGCGGCGCCGTCGGGCGCCACGGCCACGTCGGCGACGACCGCCGCGTAGCTCATGTCCTTGTAGATGCCGCAGGCCAGACCGCGACCCACGCGCTCGCCGGCAAGTGGCTGGCCCCAGTTCGCCGCCTGCGCCACGCGCTGCAGCACGCGCGCCAGCCGCGCGTCCTCCACATGCGCCAGCCGAAATGCCAGCGGATCCTGACCCACCAATCGCGCGCATTCGTCGATGGTCGACTCCACCGCGAAATGATTGGGACCCGCACCCAGGCCGCGCCACGGGCCCGTCAGCACCGGCAGCCGCTGCAGAGCAAAGCGCGTTTCGCGCAAGGCCGCCCGGTACGGCAGCTTGGCGCCGCGCGCGACGCCGGCGTCGCCGATGAAGCGGCTCACGCTCTGCATCCACGGAGGCATGGCCGCGTTGGTGAACAGGACGTGTGCGCTGGCGAAGGCATGCCACCAGTGCTGCAACCGGCCGTCCTTGAGCCGCACGCGTAGGCGGTGGCGGGACGGCGCGCGGTGAAAGCCCTGGGCGAACTCCTGCGCGCGCGTCCACTGCACCTTGACCGGCTTGCCCACGGCGCGGGCCAGCACCGCCGCCTCCAGCTCCACGGTGCAGATGGTGCGCGCGCCGAATGCGCCGCCCAGGCGGTGGCTGTGCACGGTGATCTCGTCGTCATCCAGGCCCAGGCGCTTGGCGACGACGTCGCGTTGGTAGAACACATCCTGGCTGCCCACCCACAGCTGCAGCCGGCCTTGCGCGTCGAACTCGGCCACGGCCGCGCGCGGCTCGATGGACGCGTGCGTGGCGGGCGGGATGTCGAAACGCAGGTCCACGTCCCAGGCGCCCTCGCGCGGCACGCTGTCGTCATGCACGGCGTGCGGCAGACGGGCGTCGACGTCCAGCAGCTCGCGCCCACCGACGGATGGCGTCTGCATCTGCCACTGCACGGCCAGCGCGCGGGTGATGCGGTCCAGCGCCCCCGGCGTGGCCGCAACGATGGCGATGCCCCGCGCCTGGCCCTGCTCGAACAGCGGGCTGCGCACCAGCGCCACAAAGCCCGGCAGCGCCCGTGCGGCAGCTTCGTCGAAGGCGCGCGGCGACGACGCGAACTCTGGCGACAGCGGCGCATACAGCACGCGCCCGAACACCATGCCGGGCCGGCGCACGTCGGCCACGTAGAGCGGGCGGCCGGTGACGATGGCCTCGCCTTGCGCCAGCGGCGGGCGGCGCAGGTCGGGCCGATCAGCAGTCGGCCAGCGCGGCGTGGGCGGCTTGTCGCCCGCCGCAGCAAAGCCGCCGCGCGCGACTGCGTCACGCAACAGCGCACAGCCCTGCGCCAGCGGCAGCGCGTAGTCCTTGATGGAGTCGCTGCCCACCGTCGCCTTCACGCGGGGAATGTCTTGCGTGCTGGGCAGTTTCACCGTCACCGCATCCCAGGCGACACCCAGCTCGGCGCAGGCGATCTGCTTCAGTCCGGTCAGGATGCCCTGCCCCATCTCCACACGCGGCAGCCACAACGTGTAGAGGCCGGCGCCGTCATGGCGTATCCAGCCCAGCGCATCCTCCAGCTTGGGGGCGGGGCGCTTGGGGATGACCGGCAGCGCGCAGCCGCTGAACAGCACGACCGTAAGCCCGGCCAGCACGCCACGGCGGGACAGCACGGCGCTCATCGCACCACCTTGATGAGCACGTTGCGAATGCGCTGCTGCGTGCCGCAGCGGCACAGGTTGCCAGCCATCGCCGTCTCGCAGGCGGCGGCGTCGGGCTTGGGGTTGCCGCGCTGCAGCGCTGCCGCGCTCATCAGCTGGCCGGCCTGGCAATAGCCGCATTGCGGCACCTGCTCCTCGAGCCAGGCCTGTTGCAGCGGATGCAGTTGCCCGTCGTCGCGGGCCAGCCCTTCGATGGTCGTCAGTTCATGCCCAACCGCCGCACCCAGCGGCAGCACGCAACTGCGCGTGGCCGTGCCGTCCAGCAGCACGGTGCAGGCGCCGCACAGGCCCACGCCGCAGCCGAACTTGCTGCCGACGAGACCCAGGTGTTCGCGCAGCACGTGCAGCAGCATCTCGTCGCGCCACTCTGGCGCCACGGCGTACGGCTGGCCGTTGATCTGAAGTTCCATCGCCACTCCTTGAAGAAGTGGCCGGAGCATCCTCCACGGCGGCGGGGCGGTATAGAAGAATTGCGCCAGCTATGGTTTCCTGGCGCCGCGCAGCCTCTGCCCGCCCTGCAGCAGCACGGCCGCAATGACCTGACCATCGGTATTGCGCTCGAACTCGACGACAGCGCCGACGGCCTTGATCGCGATGCGGTCCTTGCCCTCCACCTCGGCCGCAATGGCCGGCTGGCCGCTGCCCTGCACCATCAACTGGCCATCTCGCTCAAAGACCTTCAAGCTGAACTGCGGCGCCAGCTGGAATTCACCGGCCCAGTCGCGCCAGGCGGCGTTGGTGATGGTGGGCGGCGACTCCACCAGGCCCACGCGGCGGGCTTGCGTCTGGCCGCCCATCTGGTGCCACATGAAGCGCGCGACGGGTTTGTCCATCTCGGGCGGCTCGGGGCGCAGCAGCGCTGACAGGCCCAGCGGGTAGAAGTCGCCGCGGCTGTCGTGGCGCAGTTCGAAAGCGCCCTGGCCAGCGGCCTGGGCCATCAGCTTGCCGTCGGCCTCCCAGATCTTCAGCCGCATGGGGCCCAGCTCGTAGTCGCCGACCAGCGCCTGACGAAGCGCGGCGGGCGCCTCGACGGCGCGGCGGGGTTGCAATGGCATCTCGTTGCCCAGCAGCGCCAGGCCGATATCACCCAAACCGCCCAGGTCGGTCAACGCCGTGTCGGCCAGCACCACGACGGCACGCTTGGCCGCCGGTTCCAGCACCACCAGCGACGAGAAGCCGCCCGTGCCGCCCTCATGCAGGGCCATGTCTCGCCCTTGCCGCTTGTGCAGCACCCAGTTCATGCCGAAGCCATGGGCCAGCGGCTGCTGCGTGCGGCGCAGTTGCGCGACCAGTGCCGCCGGACCATCGCCGAGCTGGGCGCGGGCGTAGCGCACCATGTCGTCCAGCGTGGCCTTGACCATGCCGACGCCGGCCAGGTTGGTGGCGATGGTCCAGGCCGGCGTGGGCGTACCGTCCGGCAGGTGGCCCATGGCGGGCGCGGCGCCCAGCGGCTTGGCGATGTAGGCCGTGTTCATGCCCAGCGGCTTGAACAGCTGCTCTCGCAGCGCACCCTCCAGATCGCCGCCATGGCTGCGCGCCACGGCCATGGACAGCACCAGCATGCCGAAATTGGAATACTCGGGCTGGCTGCCGATGGGGCGCGTGAGCTGCACCTTCTTCAGCGCCGCCAGCACCTGGGCCTCCGTCAGCGACGCATACGGGTTGGCGGGGTCGATGACGGACAACCCGGGTGGCAACGCGGGCAGGCCACTGGTGTGCGTGACGAGGTCGCGCACGAGGATCTGGCGTTCGCCCTGGCGTGGCACGACCGTGCCCTCGGGCAGGTGGCGGGCGACGGGGTCGTCCAGCGACCAGCGGCCCGCGTCGATCAACCCGGCCACCAGCGCCGCGGTCATGGTCTTGGTGACCGATCCGATCTCGAAGGCCGCGCCCGCCGCCGGTGCGCCGTCTTTGCGCGTGCCGGCGCAGCGCGTGGCGCGCCAGACCTTGCCCGGCTCGATGACGGCGGCCTGCACACACGCGCCGCTGCGGTCGCTGTCGAAGCGGTCGGCAAGCAGCTTCTCGACGTCGGCGTCGCTCGCTGGCACCGCCATGGCCAGCATGGGCAGGCACGTCAAGGCGGCGAACAGGTGGCGTGTCATGCAATGTCCTCTCGGGTCAGTTGATCCAGTTTGTCGATGCGGCGCTGCAGTCGGCGTGCGCCGTGAAGGTTGAGCAGCACGACGCCGCCCAGCACCGCCGCGACGAAAACGAAGATCCACGGCTGCCAGAAGCCGTTCTCGATCTGCCGCCCGCACAGGAACAAGGCCATGCCGGGGACCGACGGCGCGACATACCAGAGCCAGACCGAACGCAGCGCGTCGCGCTGGCGGACCAGCTCCTCCCGGTGGAAGGCCAGCAGGCTGCCGGCCCAGGCCTCGGGCAGCGGCCGCGCCGACGCACGGCGGCGCATCTGCCACTGCGTGAAGCCACCGCCCGCCACGATGAGCAGCGCGCCGAGCTTGGTCAGCCAATGCGGAAAGAACCAGGCGAAGAACAGGAAGGTCGGCGCGAGCAAGGCCGCGACGAGGGTCTCGCGCCGGTTGCGCCGCGACACGATGCCCTGCAGTTTCTCGGCCTGCTCCGCCAACGCCTGCGACTGGAGGGGCTGCAGCGCTGGCAGGTCTTGCCCACGCCACAGATTGCGGGCGCCGTCTTCGGCGGTATGCGTGGTCATCGCGCGCTCCTCGGGGCACTCAACTGGCTGGCCAGCAGCGCCTTGATGCGGTGGATCTTGGTGGCGACATTGCGCGCCGACAGGCCGGTGATGTCGGCGATGCTGGCGGCGTCCAGCTCCTCCAGGTAGAGCAGCATCAGCTCGCGGTCCAGCGGCGCCAGGCGGTGCACCAGCGCAAGCACGCGCTGCAGGTCCAGCCGGCGCTCGGTATGGCCGGGGTCCAGGCGCTCATCGGGCAGATGCTCGATCTCGTCCAGCTCCAGCATCTTGGTGCTCTTGCCGGCATGCTGCTGCACATGGCGGGCGCCGACGTTGTGGGCCACGCGGTAGACCCAGGTGCGCAGCGAGCAGTCGCCGCGAAAGCCGGCCAGGCTCTGCCACAGCGCCAGGTGCAGCTCCTGTTGCAGCTCCTGGCGCAAGGCGGCGTCGCGCTCATAGCCTGCGCAGCAGCGGGCCAGCTCGGCGCCGTGGGCCGCGATGGCCTGGCGATAGAGCTGGTCTTGCGGGTTCGAAGCGGTCATGCAGCAGGTAGTGACGGCCGCGCGGAACTTCTTACAGCCGGTAGGCAAGAACCTTGAGACTGCGGTCCTCGGACACGTCCTGGAAGGCGGCCGGGTTGGCCACGCGGCCGATGAAGCTCAGCTCGGGCGCATTGGCTTCCACGGCCTCGCGCAGGAAGTCCACGCCCAGCTCCGGCGCATTCAGGCACAGCAGCGCGTGGCCGCCTGGCGCCAGCAGCGTGGGCAGGCGGCGGGCCAGCCGTGCGTAGTCCTTGGTCGCGACAAAGCTGCCCTTCTGGAAGCTGGGTGGGTCGCAGACGACCAGGTCGTAAGGCCCGCCGCGCGTCAGCTTGCCCCAGGAGTTGAAGATGTCGTGGGCCAGGAACTTCGCGCCGGCCTTCACACCGTTCAGCTCATGGTTCGTGCGGCCGGTGGCGAGCGCGCCTGACGCCATGTCCACGTTGACCACTTCGCTGGCACCCGCCTGCAGCGCGACGACGGAGAACGCGCAGCTGTAGGCGAACAGGTTCAGCACCTTGGCGCCGGAAGTGATGTGCTCGCGCACCCAGCGCCGGCCTTCGCCCATGTCCAGGAACAGGCCATGGTTCTGGCCGCGCAGCAGGTGTACGACATAGCGCGTGCCGGCCTCGGTGACGATGTGCGGCTCGGGCACGGCGCCGATCATCAAGCGCGTTTCGGCGCCCTCGCCGCGAGATTGGTAGACCCAGTTCAGCGCGTCGCCGAAGCGCGCGGTCAGCGCGCCGCCGACGGCGGCCAGAGCCACGTCATCCAGCGGCTTGAAGGAGGTCAGCAGCAGCACCGGTGGGAAGGCATCCAGCGCGAGGTGCTCGCAGCCGGGGTGAAGACCTCCGCGGCCGTGGAAGAGGCGCTGGGCGTCGGTGGGAAGCGCCATCGTGGCAATGGCGTCGAGCAGGGCTTGCATCGCGCGATTGTCCCGGGGTCTAGGATCCAACCATGGACTTCCAACTCGTTCTCGACCAGATCAACACCGAGTTGCGCCCGCTGCTGGGCGAGGGCGGCAAGGTGGCCAGCTACATCCCGGCGCTGGCGCGGGTGTCGCCGCTGCAGTTCGGCATTGCGCTGCGCACCTGTGACGGCGAGGTGGCGCAGGCCGGCGACAGCGCCGTGCCCTTCTCCATCCAGAGCATGTCCAAGGTGTTCTCGCTGACGCTGGCGATCAAGGCGCTGGGCGAGGCGCTGTGGGACCGCATTGGCCGCGAGCCGTCGGGCAGCCCGTTCAACTCGCTGGTGCAACTGGAGACGGAGCGGGGCATCCCGCGCAACCCCTTCATCAATGCTGGCGCGATTGCGGTGGCCGATCGCCTTGTGTCGCTGGGTGACGGCAAGGCCGAGCTGCTGGCGCTGCTGTCACGGCTGTGCGGCGAGCCGGTGAGCATCGACACCGAGGTCGCGCAATCGGAGGCCGACACGGGTTATCGCAACACCGCGCTGGCCAACTTCATGAAGGGCTTCGGCACGCTGGACAACGACATCGCCACGGTGCTGGACGTCTACTTCAACCAGTGCGCCATCGCGATGACCTGCGAGCAGGTGGCCTGCGCCGCCGGCTATCTGTGCCGCGACGGCAAGCACCCGCTGGCCGGCACGCCGGTGCTGAGTTCGGCGCAGGCGCGGCGTGTGAACGCGTTGATGCTGACCTGCGGCACCTACGACGCGGCCGGCGAGTTCGCCTTCCGCATCGGGCTGCCGTGCAAGAGCGGCGTGGGTGGCGGCATCGTCGCCGTGGTGCCGGACCACCTCACGCTGTGCGTCTGGTCGCCCGCGCTGGACGAGACGGGCAATTCCTTCCTGGGGCGCCAGGCCTTGGAACTCTTCGTCACCAAGACCGGGCTGTCGGTCTTTTAGGAGGCGTACTTCACCGAGCAGCCGTAGGGCCGCGTCGACGACTTCTCGACCTTCTTGCCCGCAGCCACGTCGGCCAGCGCCAGCTTCACATAGGGCTCGGCCTTGGCGATGTCGTCCACCTTGGCGGTGGCGATGCTATCGATGCCACCCTTGTAGGCCAGCGTGCCATCGGGCTTGATGACGTACATGTGCGGCGTGGTCTGCGCGCCGTAGAGCTTGCCCAGTTCACCCTTGGGGTCCAGCAGCGTGCCGGCCGGGGCGGCGCCGCGGTCGGCGTTGAGCTTCTTGGCGGTGGCGCCATCGACATGGCCCTGCTGGCCGGGGGCCGACGAGATCACCTGCAGCCAGACCACGCCCTGCGCAGCGGCGTCCTTCTGGTGGCTTTGCATGTTGCCGTTGTAGTGCTTCTTGACGAAGGGGCAGTCATGGTTGGTCCACTCCAGCACGACGGTCTTGCCCTTGTAGTCGGCGAGGTTCACGGTCTTGCCATCGGCCGTCGTGGCCGTGAACGCGGGCGCGGCGGCGTCCACGTTGGCATTGGCCAGCGCCAGCACGGGGGCGGCGACGACGGCGGCGATCAGCGAGCGGCGAAGCAGTTTCATCATCATGTCGAACTCCGGGGGGTTGCAGGGGAGGAAACAGCCTCGATGACGAGGCCGGGGGTGAGGATCTGCGGCAGCACCTGCGCCTCGGCGGCGCCCGGTGCGTAGTAGAGGTAGAGCGGCACGCCGGAGCGGCCATGGGCCTTCAGCACGGCGGTGATCTTGGGATCCTCGCGGGTCCAGTCGCCCTTCAGGTAGGTGATGCCGGCCTTGGCGAACGCGTCCTTCACCTCGGGGCGGGACAGCGCCACGCGCTCGTTCACCAGGCAGGAGATGCACCACGAAGCCGTCATGTTGATGAACACCGGCTTGTTCTGCGCGCGCAACTCGGTCACGCGCTCGGCGCTGTAGGGCTCGTGGCCGGCAGCAGCGCCGGCCGTCGCGACGTCGGCCGCCACCGGCTTGATCCAGGTCGACAGGCCCAATGCCAGCACCACGCCGGCCAGCGCCGCCACGGTGCCGACGGCGCTCGCGCCGCTGGCGTTGCGCCACCACAGGCCGAACGCGATGACGACCAGACCGATCAGCGCCAGCGCCACGCCATCCGGCCCGGCCTGCTGCGCCAGCACCCACAGCAGCCAGACGACCGCGCCGTACATCGGGAAGGCGAGGAACTGCTTGAACTTGTCCATCCACGCGCCCGGGCGCGGCAGCCAGCGCTGCGCCGCGGGCCAGAAGGCCAGGATCAGGAACGGCAGCGCCAGGCCCAGGCCCAACGCCAGGAACACGGCCAGCATGACCGCGGCCGGCTGGCTCAGCGCAAACGCCAGCGCCGCGCCCATGAAGGGTGCCGTGCACGGCGTGGCGACCACGGCCGCCAGCACGCCGGTGAAGAAGCTGCCCGCCAAGCCTTGCCTCGCGGCCAGGCCCGAGCCGATGCCGGTGAAGCTGCCACCCACGTCGAAGAAGCCGGACAGGTTCAGGCCGACCAGGAACAGCAGGTAGGCGACGATGAGCACGAACACCGGCGAGTGGAACTGGAAGCCCCAGCCCACCTGCTGGCCGCCGGCGCGCAACGCGATCAGCACGGCCGCCAGCAGCACGAAGCTGGCCAGCACGCCGGCCGTGTAGGCCAGGCCCTCGGCCTTGTGGTTGCCGCCGCCCACAAGCGCCAACGCCTTGATGGACAGCACCGGGAACACGCAGGGCATCAGGTTCAGGATCAGGCCGCCCACCAGCGCCAGCGCCAGCGCGGGCAGCAAGCCCAGGTCGCTTTCCACCGGCGCCACGGCCGCAGCGGCGGCGGCCGGTGCGCCGAGGTCGGCCGGCGCGGGGCCCTTGCCGGCGCCCTCGGGCATGGGGGCGGAGACGGTCCAGGCCTGCTCGCCGGCTGACGACGTCAGCACCAGCACGCCCGACAGCGGCTGTCCGGCCTTCACCGGGTCTTCGCCGGCCGGCACGTCCAGCGCCCAGCCGTCGGCTTGGGCCTTCAGCGCCTGCGGCGCGCTGTGCGTGACGGCGCCCCAGGTGTCGGCGAAGAAATAGGCCTTGGTGACGCCCGCCGTCGGTCCGCTGATCTGCACACCCTGCGCGGCCGGCTTGATCTGCACCGCGAACGGTGCCGGCTGGGGCACGGCGCGGCGCCATTCGTCGATCTGGGCCGCATCGGCGCCGGCCTGGGCTTGCGCCGCGACCGGCAGATCCAGCCCCAGCGTCACCTGCTCGGGGATGCAGACGTCCTTGCAGACCAGCCAGCGCACCTCGGCCACCGGCTTGAAGCGGCCACCGGCCTTGGCATCAGCCGGCACGGTCAGCTCCACCAGCAGCGCCGGGCGGCCCTCATAGCCATAGTTGACCAGCGGCCCGATAGGCTGCACGGCCGGTGTGGGCCACTGGATGGGGCCGGCCTCCGCGCCGGTCCAGTCGATGGTCGTGGCCTGGCCGGAATCGCCGGGGTTGATCCAGTAGGTGTGCCAGTGCGGCTTGATGTCCTGCTCCAGCGCGACCGTGAAGCGCTGGCCCGGCGCGACGGCCGACTGGCTGGACACGAGACGGGCCTTCACATGCTCCGTCGCGGCCTCGGAGGGCGCGGCCGAGGCCAACAACGGGGCGGCCAGCAGGGCCGAAAGGGCAAGACGCAAGAGCAAAAGCATCCGGAAATGCTAGGTCATCCCCGTTTCCCGTCTGTAAAGCCCGGCTTTGACGAAGGCTTCAAACGTGGCCCACAGCGGCGCGAAGCGCTCCGGACCGCCCTCCAGCAAGGCCAGCGCATGCAGGCCAGCCTCCAGCGTGGACAGCTGACCCGGCCGGTGCGCGCGGCGGATCGCATAGCGGCCCGGCTGCTCGGGCAGGCTCAGGCGCGGCAGCGTGGCCAGCCACGGGTTGGCGGACAGCAGGCGGCGGCTCTGGCGCCAGCTGCCATCCAGCAACACCAGGCGCTTCACGTCGGCCGGCGCCGCCGTGCCCTCGCCGGGATAGAGCAGCGTCGTGCCGGGCGCGGCCAGGCCGGCGTCGAATACCTCACCGCGCAGCAGCCGGGCCGATTGCAGCCCCAACGTGAGCAGCAGCGCCGTGTTCTTCGCGTGGCCGGCCTCGGCCGGGTGCTGCAGGATCAGCAGCTCGGTGCGGTGCGCCAGCGGCGGCACCGGCAATGTGGCGCACAGGCAGGTGGGCAGCGGCCGCTCGCAGCGCGGGCAGGACGCTCGGGGCATGCAGGCCCGCTCAGTGCGGCGGCGAGACCGTCGAGGGCGCCCCCAGCGGGGACTGACTGCTGTCGCCAGCGTCCTGCTGCGGCTCCGGGTCCTTGGGAAGCCGGCGCGAACGCGTGCTGGGCAGGGCCAGTTGCCGCTTCTTGGCGACGCGCCCGGCGACAAACGCACCGCCCAGCACGGCAAAGATGTTCAGGGCGCCGAACAGCGGCGCGGCGCCGGAGGACAGCAGCATGGTCTGCAGCGGCGCCGAGTACGAGCGCGGCTTCAATGCGAACGTGAACGCACCAAAGATCAGCCAGCCCGCCCAGGCCAGGCCGATGCCGGCCATGAACCAGCTGGTGTAGGGGCGATGGCGACGGCGCGCCGGACGCAGCGTCAGATAGCCCCAGATCGCCGCGACGATGAACAGCACCAGCGCGATGGCGAGGGCCTCGCCCAGCATGACCTGCAGGCTGTTGCGCCCCCCCAGCATCGTGTAGACATGGCGCGGCAGGCCGGTCTTGGCGTATTGCATCGCCGCGGCCGTGCCAAAGCAGAACATCAGGGCGCCGGAGGCGAAGGCGATGGAACGGCGGGCGGCTTTCATGGCGCGCATTCTCTGCGCAGCGGCAAGAACGCCCCGCCGGGGATTCCCTGCGAGCGGGCAAAGTCCACGCTCCCGGCGGGCAAAACAAAGCCCGCCATCCGGGTTGGATGGCGGGCTGGAGGGTGAAGCCTGGGTGGCTGGGGCTGTCAGCGCTTGCGGTCGAAGCGCATCGCGCGGGCCAGGCCGCGGCGCTCGCCGCTGTAGAAGCCGGTATCGAAGGCTTCGTGCTTGCGGCCCTTGTCGACGGATTCCTCGGCGGTCCAGGCCGTGCCGATCTCGGGCGCGGGGAGGCGACGGGGCTGCGGTTCGTGGCGGTTCAGAACTTTCATCGTGGCTTGGGGCCTGTTGCCAGGCCGTCTCGCGGGGATTGCGGCGCGATTGGAAGGCACAACGCAGCCCCGGCAAGGCGCGTTGACAGGCCCCACACACTTCCTTGCACTCCTTTCCTGCGGACAATCCCGGTATCACCACCGTGAAACCCACCATGACCGTCAAGCTCAAAAAGTCCATCCCGGCCAAGGCCATCCCCATCACCGTCGTCGACCGGGCCGCCTTCCAAGCGCTCGCGCCCACGCTGCCCGACGCCACCCGGCACTGGCTGGCGACGGTGGGTTTCGTCGGCGCCCCCGACAGCCACGCGCTGGTGCCCGGCGCCGACGGCCGGTTGGGTCAAGTGTTCGCCGGTGTCTCGCACGTGGCCCATCCATTCGCACTGGCGGCGCTGCCGCTGGCCTTGCCCGAGGGCGAGTACCGGTTGGAGGCCGGCCTGGCGCTGCTGCCGGAAGCCGCTGCCATGTCCTGGGAGCTGGGTGGCTATCGCTTCGACCTCTACAAACCCGCCAAGCGCCCCCCTGCCACGCTGTGGCTCAAGCCCGGCGCCGACGCCGAGCGCGGCCTGGCGCTGGCCGCCGCCATCGCGGCGACTCGCGACCTCGTCAACACGCCGGCCGAGCACATGGGCCCGGCCGAGCTGGCCGCGGCCGCCAAGGCGCTGGCCAAGCAGTACGACGCCAGCTACGAGGAAATCGTCGGCGACGCGCTGCTGAAGAAGAACTTCCCCAGCATTCATGCGGTTGGCCGCGCGAGCACGCGCTCACCTCGCCTGATTGAGATCCACTGGGGCAACCCCAAGCACCCCAAGCTCGCGCTGGTCGGCAAGGGCGTCTGCTTCGACACCGGCGGCCTGAACATCAAGCCCGGCGAAGGCATGCGCCAGATGAAGAAGGACATGGGCGGCGCCGCCAACGCGCTGGGGCTGGCCACGCTGATCATGGCGCTGAAGCTGCCGGTGCGGCTGCAGTTGCTGATCCCGGCGGTGGAGAACTCGATCTCGGGCAACGCCTACCGGCCCGGCGACATCATCAAGACCCGCAAGGGCCTGCACATCGAGATCGGCAACACCGACGCCGAAGGCCGCGTCATCCTGTGCGATGCGCTGGCCTATGCGGCGGAGGGCAAGCCGGACCTGGTCATCGACCTGGCCACGCTGACCGGCGCCGCGCGCGTGGCGCTGGGCGCCCAGCTGCCGGCGCTGTTCGCCAAGCACATGGACACCGCCCGCGACCTGGTGGACCTGGGCCTGAAGCTGGACGACCCGCTGTGGCACATGCCGCTGTGGGCGCCGTACCACGCGGGCATCGAGAGCACGATCGGCGACATCGTCAACACGGGCAAGAGCCCGCTGGCCGGCGCCATCAACGCGGCGCTGTTCCTGGAGGACTTCCTGCCGCGCGACCAGGACTGGCTGCACGTGGACCTGTTCGCCTGGAACGACGCGCCGCGCGCAGGCCGCCCGGTGGGCGGCGAGGCGCAGACGATCCGCACGCTGCTGGCCTATCTGGAGCAGCGCTACTCAGCTTGACCA
The DNA here is from genome assembly GCF_031458115.1 of Roseateles asaccharophilus. Lineage (GTDB taxonomy): Bacteria > Pseudomonadota > Gammaproteobacteria > Burkholderiales > Burkholderiaceae_C > Pelomonas > Pelomonas asaccharophilus_A. Next base: position 114,114 of record NZ_JAVDXV010000004.1, read on the forward strand.
GCGGCCCGATTACTCGGGCTTCTGGTCCTTGGCCGGCTGTTGACCGGCAGCCGGCTCGGCGTTCGCCGCCTGGGTGGCGGCCTGGAGGGCTTGGGCCATCTGGGACGGCGCGGCCTGCTCGACCTGCTGAGGTGCGGGCTTGCGGCCCGGCTGCGGCGGGCGGCCGCCTTCACCACGCGGAGGGCGCTCGCCACGCGGCGGGCGATCACCACGCGGCTGCTGGTCACGCCGGCCGCCTTCCGAGCGCTGCTCCGGACGGCGCGGGCCGCCACGGCCTTCCGGCCGGCCGCCACCGGGGCGGCGGTCATCGCGACGCGCCTCACGCGGCGGAGCCGGTGGTGCCTCGGCGCGCTCCTTGCGGGCGATCTCCAGCAGGCCCGGCAGCTCCTCGGGCTTGAGGCCCTTCAGCACGCAGAAGTTGGCCTCGGTCAGCGTCGTGCGCTCGAAGTCCCACAGCAGCTGGCCGCGGTTGCGGCGCTGCTGCGCTTCCAGCCGGTGGCGCTCCTGCTCGGCGTTCTCCCGCTCCTGGCGGGCACCCTTGCGGCGGGCCAGTTCTTCCTTCGCGGCGTTCAGATGCTCCTCGCTGATCTCGCCGGCCGGCTGGCCGTCGAGGTCGAAGCGGGTCTTGGCCTGGGTCAGCGCGATCAGGTAGCCGGTGCTGCCGGTGTAGCGGCGCAGGAAGCCGCTGAGCTGGGCCTTGCTGAACTTGCCCGGCGCGCGTTCCTGGATGTCGGCCTGGATGCGCAGCTTGACCGGCTTGGCCTTGCCGGTGAACAACGCCGGGAACATGGCCTTCAGCTCGGCGGTCGCATCCACGGCGGCGGCTGCGGGCACTGCCGCGGTGCTATCGGCCGGAATCTCGGGCGTGCTCACGGCCTCGGGCGCGGCGGCTTCGGGTGCAGGCGCGGGCACGGCGGCTGCCGGTTCTTCGGACGGGGTAACGGGATCGGGAAGATCGGAATTCATCGCAAAGCCGGCAACGCGGCAGCAAACAGGCAAGGGCGGGATTGTCGGCCATCATGGCTGCCTGCACGCCATCCCCTGGAAAGGCCGTTCCATGCACCTCGAAGGCTCCTGCCACTGCGGCAGCGTCCGGTTCTCCGTCGACGCCGATGCGCCCACGCCCTTCATGCGCTGCTACTGCTCCATCTGCCGCAAGACGGCCGGTGGCGGTGGCTATGCGATCAACCTGGGCGCGCAGACGCACACGATGAAGGTCAAGGGCAAGCGGCACCTGCGCATCTACCGCGCCAAGCTGCCCAACAAGTCGGGCAAGGGCAGGCACAAGAGCAGCGCCCGCCGCTACTTCTGCCAGCGCTGCGGCAGCGCACTGTGGCTGTGGGACCCGACCTGGCCCGAGCTGGTGCACCCGCACGCCAGCGCCATCGACACGCCGCTGCCAACGCCGCCGTCGCAGGTGCACTGCCTCGTCGGTTCCAAGGCGCCGTGGGTGAACGTCGAAGGCTCGCCCGGCGATCCTCGTTTCGACGGGTATCCCGACATGTCACTCGCCGAGTGGCATGCCGCTCATGGCCTATAGGTTGCCGAACACCTTCTTCAGGATGGCGCTACCGGTGCCCACCGGGTCGCGGCGGATCTTCTTCTCCTCCTCGCCGATGATGCGATAGAGGCCGTCCAGCGCCTTGCCTGTCACGTACTGCTGGATGTTGGCCTCTTCGCCGCGCATCAGGCCGAAGCTGGACGCCTTCTTGGCGACGGCGTTGTACTTGTCGGCCAGCGAGACTTTCTCGGTGGCCTTGGTGACGATGGGCAGGAACTGCGCGTACAGCGGGTCGCGGGTCTTGTCGGCGAAGAAGGTGGTCACCGAGTCGTCGCCGCCGCGCAGGATCTTCAGCCCGTCCTCCACGCTCATGTCCTTGACCGCCTTCACCAGCAGCGGCTTGGCCACCGGTACGGCCGCCTCCGCGGCGCGGTTCATCGCGGTGACCAGCTCGTCCAGCCGCTTGCCCTGGCCGGTGCTGCGCAGCAGCTTTGCGGCGTCCTTCAGGTAGCCGGGCGGCTCGATCTTCACGAGCGGATTGCCAAGGTACCCATCCTGCCGGCCCAGCAGCGACACGGCCGCATGGGCGCCACGCTCCAGTGCCGCGCGTATGCCGGCGTTGGCGTCACTCTCGGTCAGGTTCAGCGCCCAGGCCGGGCGCTGCATCAGCAAGGCGGGCGTACAGGCGATCAGCAGGCGGCGTTGCATCGTGGCTCTCCTCGATGGGCGAGCACCCATCTTCCCACCGCCGCCGCCCTTTCAGGCCACGGCGTGGTGCAGGCCCCGCTTGTGCTGGTACATGCGCTGGTCGGCCAGCTCGATGAGCTGGCTGAAGTCGCTGCCGTCCTCAGGGAAGCGTGCGGCGCCCATGCTGGCGCCGAAGCGCACGGTGCGGCCCTCGAACTGGAAGCTGCCGTTGATCTGCTGGCCCAGGCGCTTCATCGTCGCCTCCAGGCCGCCCTCGGCGGCCAGTGGGCGCAACAGCACGCCGAACTCGTCGCCACCCAGGCGCGCGGCCGTGTCGGACTGGCGCACGCCGGCGCTCAAGCGGCGCGAGAACTCCAGCAGCGCGGCATCGCCGGCGCGATGGCCGAAGTGGTCGTTGATGGGCTTGAGCCCGTTCATGTCCAGCATCATGACCGCCAGCGGCTGGCCGTCGCGGATGGCCTGCGACAGCGAGGCGCGCAGCCGGTCCAGGAACAGCGCGCGGTTGGGCAGGTCGGTCAGGCCGTCGTGCGTGGCCTGATGGAACAGCTCGCTGGGCGCGTAGCGCGCCGCGAAATACATGGACGCGCCCACCAGGCCCGACAGCAGCTCCAGCAGCGCCAAGTCGCGTTCGCCGAACTTCGAAGCCTGGCGCGACATGGCCTTCAGCACGCCGACCGTCTCGCCCTGGTGGCGCAGCGGCACCAGCAAGATGGAACGGATGCCCAGCCTCAGGCAGGCGACGCGATCGGTGCGAGGGTCGTCCAGCGCGTCATCACACCGGATCGCCTGGCCCTCGGTCATGCACAGGCCCGACAGGCTGCTGTCGCGCCGCAGCCGCAGGCCCAGGCTGCCCTGGGCCATGCCCGAAGCGGCGCGGTAGACCATCTCGTGGCCCTCGGCCAGCTCGACGGCGGCACCATCGGCGTCCACCAGCCCCAGCGTGCGCTGCACCACGAGGCCCATCAGCCCGCCAAGGTCCAGGCCCAGGCGGGCCACCTCGGTCTGGATGGCGATGACCTCCAGCAGCTTCTCGTTGCTCGGCACCAATCTCTCCTCGCCCGAGATCCGGCCACGGATCCGGCACCCGGCGGAGACTTCGGCCTCTCTAACGGGTCACACCCTGTTACAGACCAGCATTCTGGCCTTTCGCATAAATGATGTCGACACCCTTGATCGCATCAGCTATGGCGGTTTCACCTGACAACACCGATGAACACGCAGGCGCCGCCGCGATAGCGCAAGCCTGAGCCGGGCGCTACGGCAGGCGCGCCAGGCGTTCGGTCAGCAGCGCGAAGAAGCCGTCGGAGTCGACGTGTCGAAGCACCTGGGCGTTGGCGGCCAGGCCGGTCACGCCCCACCAGTCGATGACGGTCATGCCGCGCGTCAGCTCGCTGCGCGTCTCGATGCGCACATTGCAGTCGCGGCCGGTGAACAGGCCGGGCTGCAGCAGCCAGGCGATGACGCAGGGGTCGTGCAGCGGGCCGCCGTCCTGGCCGTACTTCTCCTCGTCGTAGCGCTCGAAGAATTCCATCCACGCGGCGACCACCTCGCCCGCGCGGTTGCCCAGGCGGCGGATGGCCTCGATGCGCTTCTCGGTCGTCAGCGCCTCGTGCGTGACGTCCAGCGGCGCCATCGTGATGGGCACGCTGCTCGTGAAGACCTCGTGAGCCGCCTGTGGGTCGACGTAGATGTTGAACTCGGCGGCCGGCGTCACGTTGCCGCCCTCGAAGAAGCCACCACCCATCAACACGATGCGGCGGATGCGCGGCGCGATGTCCGGTGCCTGGCGCAGCGCCAGCGCGATGTTGGTCAGCGGTCCCAGCGGGCACAGCGTCACGGTGCCGGGCTCGCGTTCGCGCAGTGTCTGGACGATGAAGTCCACCGCATGGCGCGCGTCCAGCGGCAGCGCGGGCTCGGGCAGGTCGACGCCGTTCAGGCCGGTGTCGCCGTGCACATGCTCCGCGGTGACCAGCGGCACGTCCAGCGGCCGGTCCGCGCCGGCGCAGATGGGCACGTCGCGCCGGTCGGCCAGCTCCATGACCTTGCGCGCGTTCAGCGTCGTCAACCGCAACGGCACGTTGCCGGCCACGGTGGTCACGCCCAGCAGCTCCAGCTCGGGGCTGGCGGCGGCCAGCAGCAACGCGATGGCGTCGTCCTGGCCGGGATCGGTGTCGATGATGATCGGTGTCGGGCTCATGCGGCGGGCGGGGTCAGGTCGAGATCGATGGCACCGAACAGGCTGGTCTGCCCGTCGGTGGATTTGAGGTCCAGGCGCAGGCTGTCGCCGGGCGCGAGCGCCACATCCAGCGCTCCCAGCGCGACGCCGGCCAGTTGGCCCGTGCGCTGCGCGCGCAGCCGGGTCAGGCGCACCAGCGCATCCGCTGGCGCGGCCACCACGTCACGTGGCTCCAGCTTGCTGCCGTTGTGCAGCGCGACCAGGCGTGCCTGCAATCGAACGCCCGTCCAGGCCTCGCCCAGTTCGTCGGGCGTGACGAGCAGCGGCGCGGCATGCGTGGCAAGCAGTTCGCTGTCCAGGCGCCAGTCCACGGCCAGACCCAACAAGCGCAGCGCGTCCAGCGCGGCGGCGGTATCGCTGGCTGCATGCAGATCGCCGGCGATGGCCATCAGCGCCGGCTCGCACGCCGCCGCGGCGCGCAGCGGCATGCCGGCGCCCAGCAACTGGCCGGCCTCGCGACGCACGCTGCCATCGGCACCAACGACGGCCCAGCCGTGCGGGCGCGGCAACGGCGCCATGCACTTCTCGGGCTCGAACGGGAAGGCGTGGCGCAGCTTGCCGTGGTTGAGCTGCACGGCCAGGTCCTGCAACTGCGGCGCGATGAAGCCCCAGTCGTCGAGGACTTGCTGCAGGCGGGTGGCGATGCCGCTGGCGTAGTGGGCCTGGGTCAGGTCACGCGAGACGACGACGAGATGGCCGTCGCGCGAGCCGTCGGCGTAGCTGGCGAGTTTCATGGGAGGTCTGCGAGGTAGTGGCAGCATTGTGCGATGCGCGCCCTGCCCGTTCCGCCCCGCGCCGCCTTGCTCGTGCTGGCGGCCAGCCTGCTCGCCCATGTGGCGCTGCTGGGCGGCGAGCGCCGGCCGCCCGACACGGCCGCAGCGCCGGCACGCCCCGTCAGCGTGGCGCTGCTGCCGCCAGCAGCCGCCCCGGTGGCGCTGCCCGAGCCGGCCCCGCAGGCGCTGCCGCAGCCTGTCGCACGCGCGACAGCGACCGCCGCCCCGGCCGTCGAAACGGTTCCGCAGACGGTGGAAGCCACGCCCAGCGCTCCGCCGCTGCGACTGGCCGGCCCCACCGCCTGGACCTACCGGTTGCGCCAGAACGGCCAGGACGGCGAGGCCGTGCTGGAGTGGCAGCCGCAGGCGGACGGCCGCTACAGCCTGCGGCTGAGCAAGCGCATCGGTGAACGTGCACTGCCCGCGCAGCAGAGCGTGGGCCTGCTGAACAGTGGCGGCCTGGCGCCCGAGCGCTATGCGACGCAGTTGGGTGGCCGCGACCGTCAGGCCGTCAATTTCGATGCTGAGGGCCGGCGCGTCAGCTTCTCGGCCAGCCCGGCCCGGCTGGAGTTGCCCGATGGCGCGCAGGACCGGCTGTCCTGGTGGCTGCAGCTCGCCGCGCTGGTGCAGGCCGCACCGACGCCGGGCGGGCGCTGGCGCGTCTGGGTCGCCGGGCCACGGGGCGAGCTGCGCGAATGGGTGTTCGAAGCCGTCGAGGCCGAGCCGGGCGACGCCGGCACGCTTCACCTGCGCCGCCAGTTGCTGGGGCCGCACGATCCTGGCATCGACGTCTGGCTGGACCCGGCGCGCGGCTACTGGCCGGTGCGGCTGCGCCAGGGCGCCCCCGAAACGCGCGGTTTCGAAATCACGTTGGCCGACGTGAACTCCTGACGCTTCCTACACGTTGTCGGCGCGGGGGATGACCCGATCAGAACCCCGTTCTGCCAGTATCTGTACCGAGCGGGGCTTGAAACTTGCAAGTCCCACCCGCAGTTGAAGCCTTGAGGAGAACTCCATGCACATGCTCTACAACTCCGACAGCTTCATCGTCGTCCAGTTCGAAGTGCCGACGGCTGAGGAAGACACCGGACCGCAACTGAATCGCGGCGGTTTCGAGATCGTCGACAAGTTCGCCCGCAAGGAAATCTTCATCGAAGGCGCGCTCGCGGAGTCCTTCCAGCAAGGCGTGCAGGCGCTCATCGAGGACGGCCAGCCTTCTGAGGATGAGATCGACGAGTTCATCGAGCGCTACGCAATGATGGGCCAGCAACCGGTCGTGATGCACTGAACACTCTGGGGGTTGGTGTTGCATTGATTCAACGCTCGGCCTGATACAAGATGGGTCAGCGCCGACCGCTGCCGGTCGGCCAAGGAGCCCATCCATGGTGAAGCGAGCCAACGCCGCGCAGACATCCCGAGCCCCCGGGCCCGTGCTGCCTTCGCCCGGCCTGGACAGCGCCCCGGTGCTGGACCGCATGTGCTCGCAGTTCGTGCTGACGCTGACCGTCAAGCACGCCGGCCGCTTCAACCTGCGGCGCGATTTCAACGGCCTGCTGTCCTTCACGGGGCGCCATCTCGTCTGGCCCGTGCGCGTGCTGCAGCGGCTGCGCGGCTATCTTGGCCAGCGCTGCGGCAACAACGAGCTGTGGCGCGGCCACGAGGCCTTGTCCGATGTCGCGTTCCTGGACCGCTTCGGCCAATGGAGCGGCCCGTTCTCCGAAGCCACGCTGTTCTTCTACCTGGACGAGTACGTCAAGGATGCTCCCAAGGACATGATGGCCTTGCTGGCGACCACCTGCGAGCACCTGGACCGGCAGTTGAAACGAGAGTCCACGCTGGTCGAGAAGAACATCGACGCGCTGGGCCAACTGCTGCAGCTGAACCCGGCCGAGCGCGCCATCCTGCTGTACGGCACGCTGGCCCGCTACCAGCGCGAGCTGCGCGGTGCGTTGGTCGAGTTCAAGGTCAACACCGCGCAGGAGGCGTTTGCGGCGATTGCCGCCGTCGCCGGTGTCGATGAACGTGAGGTGGCCGAGGCGCTGCGCGCCGGCTCGCGTCTGGAACGCATCGGCATGGTGGAGAACCTGATCTCCGAGCACAACATCACCGACCTGGCCGACCTGATGAAGGTCAGCGACCAGTTGCCGCCGGTGCTGATGCGCGAGTACCAGGGCCCGCACGACCTGATGGCCGTGTTCACGCGGCCCGCCGCGCCCAGCACGCTGGTGCCGGGCGACTTCCAGTTCGTCGCCGAGGACCTGGGCCTGCTGCAAGGCCTGTTGCGCCAGGCCGTGGCCTCGCACGCCACCGGCGTCAACGTGCTGCTGTACGGCCCGCCCGGCACCGGCAAGACCGAGCTGGCCAAGGTGGCCGCCGCCGCCGCGGGGCTGGACCTGTACGAGGTGGAGTACGCCGACCGCGACGGCAACTCACTTTCGGGCCGCGACCGCTACCGCTCACTGCAGATCAGCCAGGTGTTCCTGAAGGCCAGCCAGAACGTCGCGCTGCTGTTCGACGAGGTGGAAGACGTGTTCCCGCCGCTGTCCAGCGACACCGCGTCGCTGCTGAACCGGCTGGATGCCAGCGGCGAGGGCAGCGTGGGCAACTCGGTCAGCGGCAAGGCCTGGGTCAACCAGATCCTGGAGACCAACCCGGTGCCGGTGATCTGGGTCACCAACCGCATCGAGCAGATCGACCCGGCGTTCCGCCGCCGCTTCCAGTACCACCTGGAGCTGAAGTCGCCGCCGCCGGGCGCGCGGCGCGGCCTCGTGGCCAAGGCGCTGGGCGAGGTGAGCGTCAGCGAGGACTTCGTCGCCAAGCTGGCCGAGAGGCCCGGCCTGACGCCGGCCCAGATCCGCACCGCCGTGCGCTTCGCGCAACTGGCCGGCTCGGCGCTGGATGCCGAGAAGCTCATCGAGCGCCAGCTGCAGAACGCGGACAAGGCGCTGGGGCGCAACGACGGTGCCCACAGTGCCCGCCCCTGCGTGACGACCTATGCGCTGGACCTGCTGAACTGCGAGAGCCGCTTCGAGATCCCGCGCATCGTCGAGGCGCTGCGCAAGAAGGGCCGCGGCCAGCTGTGCTTCTACGGCCCGCCCGGCACCGGCAAGACCGCGCTGGCCGAGCACATCGCGCAGGCGCTGGGCCGGCCGTTGATGGTCCGGCGCGCCAGCGACATTGCCAGCAAGTTCGTCGGCGAGACCGAGCAGAACATGGCGCGCATGTTCGAGAACGCACAAACCGAAGGCGCCGTGCTGCTGCTGGACGAGGCCGACAGCTTTTTGCGCAGCCGCAAGCATGCGGAGCGCAACTACGAGGTGTCGGAAGTGAACGAGATGCTGGCCGGCATGGAGCGCTTCAACGGCCTGTTCATCTGCACGACCAATCTGTTCGACGACCTGGACGAGGCGGCGCTGCGGCGCTTCGCGTTCAAGATCCGCTTCAAGGCGCTGAAGCCGGAACAGCGGCTCGCGATGTTCGAGCGCGAGGCCGGTGCTGCACCCACCGACGAGCAGCGCTCACGGCTGAACGCGATGGACTGCCTGGCGCATGGCGACTTCGCGGCCGTGCGTCAGCAGGTCGACATCCTCGGCGAGGTATTCACGCCGGATGAGTTCCTGGCTCAACTGGAGGCGGAGCATCGCGCCAAGCCTGAAGTCCGCGAACGCCGGGGCATAGGCTTCAGATCGGCTTGAAGTAGTAGGTCGTCGAGCACGGCGGCCCGTCCGGCATCAGCGCGTAGTTCGGAATGTCCCCCGCGCGCTGCCATCCCAGCCGCTCATAGACCCGCGACGCATCGCTGCCGGTCACGGTGTCCAGCACCAGCGTCGTCTTGCCCAGTTCGAGCGCCTTCACCTCCAGCGCCCGCAGCAGCCGCTCGGCCACGCCCTGGCGGCGCGCGCGGCGATGCACCAGCATCTTGGACACATCGGCCCGGTGCGGCTGGTTGTCGGGCAGGTCGATGACGAGAGACAAGGTGCCGCAGATGCGCCCCGCCTCGTCCTCGGCGACGAACAGGTGGCGTTCGCCCGCCGCGACGCCTTCGGTCACGCGGCGCCAGAACGCCTCGCAGCGCCCGTCGGCCAGCGGCAGCATGAAGCCCACCGACGCGCCGCCCTCCACGCAGTCACGCAGCACATCGGCCAGTTCGGCCACGCGAGCCAGCGCTTCGGCGCCATCGAGTTCGCGGATGTTCATGGTCGGGCTCCGGTGAGGGCGACAAGGTAGCGGGCCGGTTTCGTGCCCGGGTTGTGGAAGCGGAGGGGCGCGTTCAGCTGCACGGCCAGGCAGTCGCCCGCGCTGAGTTGCCACTGCGTGTCGCCGTGGGCGATTTCCATCGCGCCATCGATCATCCAGATGAGTTGGTGGATGTCGGCGTCACGCTCCGAGGTCTCGAAGGCCACGCGCTGGCCCGTGGGAAAGATGACGTCCACCAGTTGCAGCGGCGACACGCCCGACGGCGACACGTTGCGGCGCACATAGCCCGAAGCGGGATCGCGCCAGACCGGCTGCTCGGCCACGCGGGCCAGCGGCGATGGCGCGACAGGTGCCGGGCCCGCCTCGAACATCGACGCGACGCTGACGCCCAGCGCCGAAGACAGCTTGTCCAGCACGACAGCCGTGGGGCTGCTCTGGCCGCGTTCGATCAGCGAGATGTTGGAGCGGCTGACGCCGCTTTTGTGCGCCAGCGCGTCCAGCGACAGGCCGGCGGCGGCGCGCAGCTCGTGCAGGCGGCGGCCGATTCGTTGGGTGATGTCCATTCATCCAGCATACTGGAAATTGAAATCCATCAAAATGGAATTGCACGCTCCACCGCGGCGCGCCAGGCCGCGTCCGGCCAGCGCCGGCCCAGCCGCCAGGCGGCATGCGTGAGCTTGATGACATGGGCATCGTCCTGCTCGCAGGCGGCCGAAATCAGCGCGGGCCAGGGGCGGCTGGGCTGGCTGTGCAACGCCAGGGACGGTGCCGCGCCGCTCGCCAGCAGGCCGGCCGCTGCAGCGACGCTGAAGCCGCGCGCCAGCTCAGGCGCTGGCCACCACGGCTCCAGCACGGACATCGCGTGGCTGGCCGTCAGCAGATGCAGCACCGTGAAGTTGCCGGTGGCCGCGTAGGTGCGTGCGGCCAGCAGCGCGATGTCGCGCAACGTGTCGGGCCCCAGGCGCAGCCGGCCGGCGACGGCCGCGAAGGCGGGCGACTGGCCCCAAGCCTGCATTTGGCCGGTGATGAGGCCGCCCGGCAGGCCGCCCGGGCGCGGCAGGGCTTGCAGCGCCTGAACCCAGTAGGCCATCTCCAGCAGTGGGCCGTCCTCCACCGTCGGCAGCGGCATGAAGTGCGCGGCCCAATGCGCGAGGCCGGCGGCCAGTTCGCCGTCGTGCCCGGCCAGCACGGCGTGCCCCGTGCGGATCAGCCCGTGGAAGGCGATGGCGCCCGCGCCGGGCACCAGCAAGGCCAGGGCCTCGCGCAGCGCTTCGGCGGCCCCCAGCGCGTCGATGCGGCCGGCGAAATGCTCACGCCACGCGGCATCGCTGCCGGGGCGGCCCAGGTCCCGTGCCGGGTCGATGCGGGCGGGCTGTGCGCAGCCTCGCGGCTCCAGGAAGGTTTCGTAGTGCTCGGTCCAGGCCTGCAGCCGCTGCGCCGATGCGCCCAGTTCCAGCAAGGCCTGCTGGGCCATGGGCAGGTGGTTGCTCAACTGCCCGCGGAAGGTTGCGGACAGCGCCTGGCCGGCGTCCAGCAGGTGGTGCAACTGGGCCAGCGTGGCGGGTGCGGGCGTGGCGGTCTTCATCAGCATGGGTGGGCTCTCCTGTGGGAACATGGCCGCCATGCTCGATGTTGAAGTGAACTTGAAGTCAAGCCCCCACGACCCGACGCCCCGACTGAGCATCGGCCAGCTGGCCCAGCGCTCGGGCATCGCGACGAGTGCCTTGCGGTTTTACGAAACCGAGGGACTGATCACCGCCAGCCGCAGCTCGGGCGGTCATCGGCAGTACCCGCGGCATGTGCTGCGGCGCGTAGCCTTCATCCGCGCGGCCCAGGTCGTGGGGCTGACGCTGCCGCAGATCAAGGCCGCGCTGGCCACGCTGCCCGATGGCCGCACGCCCACGAAGGCCGACTGGACGCGGCTGTCCGCCGGGTGGGCGCCGCTGCTGGATGCGCGCATCGCGGCGCTGCAGGAGCTGCGCGGCAAGCTCACCGGATGCATCGGTTGCGGCTGCCTGTCGCTGAAGGCCTGCGCCCTCTACAACCCCGACGACAAGGTGTCGGATCAGGGCGCCGGCGCCAGGCTTCTGCGCATAGAACCCGGCGCTTGACCCATATACGCCTCTTGAATAACAGATCGGCGAAAATCCCCGGGTTAACCCGTCAAAGAACACCGCCCATGAGTGCCTTCCACGAAGAGACCGTCCTGACCGTCCATCACTGGACCGACCGCCTGTTCAGCTTCACGACGACGCGCGACCAGGCGCTGCGTTTCTCCAACGGCCATTTCACGATGATCGGCCTGAAGACCGAGACGGGGAAGCCGCTGCTGCGCGCCTACAGCATCGTCAGCGCCAACTACGAGGAGAACCTCGAGTTCCTAAGCATCAAGGTGCCGGACGGCCCGCTGACCTCGCGCCTGCAGCACATCGTGCCGGGCGACAAGATCATCGTGGGCCGCAAGCCCACCGGCACGCTGCTGATCGACTACCTGCTGCCGGGCAAGAACCTGTACCTGCTGGGCAGCGGCACCGGCCTGGCGCCGTTCATCAGCATCGTGCGCGACCCGGAGACCTACGAGCGCTTCGAGAAGGTCATCCTCGTGCACGGCGTGCGCCACGTGAACGAACTGGCCTATCACGACCACGTCAGCGTGGACCTGCACCAGCACGAGTTCCTGGGTGAGTTCGCCAGCGAGCAGCTGCTGTACTACCCCACCGTCACGCGCGAGCCGTTCCGCAACACCGGCCGCATCACCGACCTGATCCAGACCGGCAAGCTGCAGGCCGACCTGGGCCTTCCTCCGCTGGACCCCGAGACCGACCGCATCATGCTGTGCGGCAGCCCCGAGCTGCTGAAGGACATGCAGGCCATGCTGGAAGTGCGCAACTTCAAGGAAGGCAGCACGACCACGCCGGGCGACTACGTCATCGAACGGGCGTTTGTAGAGAAGTAAGCCGCTCGCCTGCGGGCCGGCTTGGGAGCGGCCCAGCGCTCGGCCCGCACTCAAACCGCAGTTACATGCCCTTGAACAAGTGCGTGTAGCTGCGGCTGACTTCCAACTTCTCGGTCAGTCCCTTCACGCCCACCAGCTGGCGGCCGCGGAAGTCGCGCGTGATGCCGTCGATGGCGCGCGCGTTGACCAGCGTGGAGCGGTGGATCTGCCAGAACAGCTGCGGGTCCAGCTCGTCCACCAGCTCCTTGATGGGCTTGCGGATCAGCGCTTCGACCTTGGCGGTCTGCACGCGCGTGTACTTCTCGTCGCTGATGAAGAACAGCACGTCCTCGACCGGGATCATCTGGATGGCCTGGCCCACGGTAGCCTGAATCCATTGCAGGTACTGCGGCTTGGCGGCCGGGTTCATGCCCGCCGACAGCTGGTGCAGCAGCTGCTGCAGCGGCACGGGCGCGCTGTCGCTGAAATCGGCTGACGGCGCGTCGCGCTGGGCCAGGCGCTTCTTGATGCGCGCGACGGTCAGCTGCAGGCGGTCGCGTTCGGCGGGCTTCAGCACGTAGTCGGCCACGCCCTGCTCGAAGGCCTCGACCGCGTACTGGTCGTAGGCGGTGATGAAGACAATCTCCGGCACCAGCCAGTCGTCGTCGTCCGGCAACTGGGCGATCTGGCGCGCCGCCTCCACGCCGGTCAGGCCGGGCATGCGGATGTCCAGGAAGACCAGGTCGGGCCGGTGTTCCTTGACCAGCTCGACGGCCTCGAGGCCGTTCTTGCCTTCGGCCACGATGTCCAGTTCGGGCCAGACCTCGGTCAGGCGGGCGCGCAATTGCTCGCGCATCAGTCGTTCGTCGTCGGCCAGAACGGCGCGTATGGGTGCGTTGCTCATGGCCGCGATGCTAGATCAGACCTGCGCGGACCGGGCCGCATTGGCGCGGCTGCGGTTGCGCAGCACGACGAACAGCAGCAGGCCCAGCAGGATCAGCGGCGAGCCCAGCACGGCGCCCACGCCCAGCAGGCCGGCCACCACCAGCGCCAGCACACCGCCCACGATGAGCAGCGGCAGCGCCACGCCCAGCAGCAGCACCAACGGCACGACGATGATGCAGACGATGGCCGCGACGAACAGGCCGACGGTGGCGCCCACCCAGTCGCCGAAGCCGCCGAGGAACATCTCCTCGTCGCCCAGCACGAAGTGCACGTCCGAGCCGGGGTGGTTGATGAGGGCGAAACCGCCGAACATCGCAGCCAGCACCATCAAGGCGGTGACCACGAACAGGATCTTGAACAAGGTCTTCATACGGACACTCCTTCGTCGTTGCGGCTGCGATAGGGCACGGTGATGGTCACCACGGTGCCGCTGGGTTGGTTCTCGGTGACGGTGACGCTGGCCTTGCTGCCGTGCAGCAGCTGCAGGCGCTCACGGATGTTGGCCAGGCCCACGCCGGTGCCGCTGGTCGCGGCGCGGCCGAAGCCCAGGCCGGTGTCGGCCACGGTGACGGCCAGCTTGCCGTGCAGGATCTCGGCCTTGACCTTCAGCGATCCGCCCTCGGCCTTGGGCTCCAGGCCGTGCTTGATGGCGTTTTCCACCAGGCCCTGGATCATCATGGGCGGGAATTCGGCCGACATCAGGCCCTCGGGCACTTCGATCTCGGTCTGCAGACGCTCTTCCATGCGCATCTTCAGGATCTCGAGGTAGGGCCGGATGACGGCCAGCTCGCGACCCAGGTCGCGCACCGCGCCGGTGGCGTTGGCCTCGCGCATGGTGGGCATGGAGGCCCGCAGCAGCGCGATGAGGTTCTTCTGCATCTGGCTGGCGCGCGGCGGGTCGACCTCGATCAGGTGGTCGATGCTGGCCAGCGTGTTGAACAGGAAGTGCGGCTCGACCTGGGCCTGCATGGCTGCCATACGCGCCTCGACGACCTGGCGCTTCAGCGCCTCGCTCTCGGCGTTCTCGGTGGCCTGGGCGGCCTTCACCTCGGCCTGGATGCGGCCCTTGTACATGGCCTTGATGACGGCCGAGGCCAGGATCCAGATGACGGCCAGGTCCACCAGTGAGTCGCCCATGCGCACGGTGGTGATGCGGCGGCGCGGCGGGTTGTCGATGGCCTCGCGGGCCATGTCGACAGCGGCTTCCTGCAGTGCCTGCTGCGCTTCGGTGGCGGCCTGCTGGGCCTCGCGCACCTCTTCGGCCTGGTGCTTGAGCTGCTCCAGCTTCTCCTTGGCCTGGTCCAGCGCGGCCTGGATGTCCTCGGGCTTGGCGCTCTTGGGGAAATCGATGACGATCTCGTGCGGCTCGCTGACGGGCTCGCCATCGCTGTCGGTCGCGCTGGCCGCCGAGGCCGGGCGCACCGGCACGATGCGCACGCCGCGCTCGTCCATCTTCAGCTCGTAGGGCACCTTCTTGGCCGCCGCTGCGGCCTTCTCGACGGCCTTCTTGGCGTCCGCCTCCAGCTTGGCCTGGCGGCGCGACAGCGCGCCTTCCTCACGCTCCTCGATCTGCTGGCTGATGCGCCAGGTGAAGGGCGGCAGGTTCTTCAGCACGTTCACGCCGATCATCAGCGCGACGGACAGCAGCACGAAGCGCTTCCAGCTGATGCCCACCAGCCAGCCGGCATACAGGTGGAAATAGCGCACCACGCCGGCGGAAAAACGTTGCCAGCGCTCTATCCAGAGCTTTTGCTGGGGGCTGGGGGTGAAAGAGGTCGTCATGGCTGCGAATCGTCGTTGGAAGCCACTGTACGCAAGCGGTTTTCGCGGCGTGGGGCCGAAGCGACACGCCGGCCGGGCCGGCGGACGAACTGCACTGGCGCGCGACAGGCCGTCTGGGCCTGGAAACGAAAAAGCCCGCCGGAGGGGCGGGCTGGCTCAGCAGGGCGGGTGCTTACTGCTTGATGGCTTCGGCCTGGATGACCAGGCGCACGGTGTCGGGGATGCCGGGGAGGCCGTAGCCCATGCCCCACTGGCTGCGCTGGATGGTGGTCTCGAAGTCGCCGCCGCAGACCTCGCGCTTCAGGCGCGGGTTCTCGTAGCAGCCGAAGCTGGTGGCCGTCAGCGTGACCGGGTTGGTCTTGCCGCGCAGCGTCAGCTCGCCGGTGACGCTGGCGACCTTGTCGCCGTTGAACGTGAACTTGTCGCCGACGAACTTGGCCGTCGGGAACTCCTCGGCGGAGAAGAAGTCCTTGCTCTTCAGGTGGCCGTCGAAGGGGCCGATGCCGGTGGAGACGGAGGCCATGTCGATGGTCAGCTCGACCTTGCCGGTCTTGGCGGTCTTGTCCAGCGTGACGGTGCCTTCCTTCTTGTCCCAGCGGCCGCGGTTGGTGCTGACACCGAAGTGCTTGGCCTCGAAGACGACCTGGGTGTGGGTCGGGTCGATGGTGTAGGTGGCGCTCTGGGCCTGGGCGGCGCCAGCGGCGGCGATCAGGGCGGTGAGCAGCAGGGCGTTCTTCATGGGAAGGTTCTCCGGGGGGTGGGAAGAGGGTTGACGTTACAGGCCCGCAAAGGCCAGCTTGAACTTGACGGTCACGTCGTTGGCGACCATGGAGGTGTCGGCCCATTCGCCGTCACCGATCTTGAAATCCAGGCGCTTGATGGCCACGCTGCCTGCGGCCACGCCGGCGTTCAGCGTGATGGGCACGACCACGTCGCGGCTGGCGCCCTTGATGGTCAGCTTGCCGGCCACGTCGTACTTGCCGGCGCCGGTGGGCTTGATGCCGGTGGACACGAAGGTGGCCTTGCCGTTGCGCTTGGTGTCGAACCACGGCGCCTTGGCCACCTCGGAGTCGAAGCTCGCGTCGCCCAGCGACACGCTGCCCAGGTCCACCGTGAACGCGATCTTGCCGGCCTCGGGCTTCTTGGCGTCGAAGTCCAGTTGCGCGTCGAACTTCGTGAACTTGCCGTCCACCGGCACGCCCATCTGCTTGAACGTGAAGCTCAGGTCGCTCTTGGCGGGCTGCAGCGTCGCGGCGGCCTGGGCGGCCAGCGCGCTGGCCGCGATCAGCACGGCGGTGAGGAGGCGTTTCATGGAAATCCTTTCTGCTTCAGGCACGGCCCAGCCCGATGCGGGCCAGCAGACCGTCGCGGTCGATGAAATGGTGTTTGAGGGCGGCGCCCACATGGGCAAGCACCAGCAGGGCCAGGCCGTAGGCGGCAAACTTGTGCAGTTCCTTCAGCGTGTCGGCCAGTTCCTTGTCCTTGGGCACGAAGTCGGGCAGCGGCAGCACGCCGAACCAGACGATGGGATAGCCCGCCGCCGAGCTGTAGGCCCAGCCGAACAGCGGCACGGCGAAGAACAGCGCGTACAGCAGTCCGTGGGTCACATGGGCGGCCTGGGCCTGCCAGGCCGGCATGGGCAGGTCCGCCGGCGGGCGGTGCGTGAGGCGCCACAGCAGCCGCAACGCCGACAGCGCCAGGATGGTGACGCCGGCCCACTTGTGCCAGTTGTACAGCTTCAGCCGCATCGGCGAGAACGGCAGGCTGGTCATGTAAAGCCCCACGCCCAGGGCGCCGACGATGGCCAGCGCGAGCAGCCAGTGCAGCGCGATGGCGACGGGGGTGTAGCGGGTGGCAGGGCTCATCATGGGCTCCAGTGTCTTCCTCGCGTGGGGGGCAGGTGTTTCACCGGCCTTGTCGCCATTGTTCAGCGATTTTGAACAGCCCGGTGCGGCGCCTGGGTTTGACCCAGTTGCGCGCCGCCGGCCGGTCGCCAGACAGTCGGCGCAGCGGTCAGCGCCGACCGCTGGATCTGTTAGAGGCGCTTTCCCAGAAAACCCAGGAGACAGCCATGACCCAGACCCCCGCCGCGCGTCGGCGTTTCATCAAGACCGCCGCCGCCACGACCGCCGGGGCCGGCGCGATGGCGATGCCAATGATCTCGACGGCCCAGACCGTGAGCCTGCGCTTCCAGTCCACCTGGCCGGCCAAGGACATCTTCCACGAGTACGCGCAAGATTTCGCCAAGAAGGTCAATGACATGGCGGGGGGCCGACTCAAGATCGAGGTGCTGCCTTCCGGCTCCGTCGTGCCGGCCTTCCAGCTGCTGGACGCCGTCAACAAGGGCACGCTGGACGGCGGCCACGGCGTGGTGGCCTATCACTACGGCAAGAACAACGCGCTGGCGCTGTGGGGCTCGGGCCCGGCCTTCGGCATGGACCCGAACATGGTGCTGGCCTGGCACAACTACGGCGGCGGCAAGGCGCTGCTGGCCGAGGTGTACGCGGCGCTGAACATCGACGTCGTGTCCTTCCTGTACGGCCCCATGCCCACGCAGCCGCTGGGCTGGTTCAAGAAGCCGGTGTCCAAGCCTGAGGACCTGAAGGGGCTGAAGTTCCGCACCGTGGGCCTGGCGGTGGACGTGTTCAAGGAGCTGGGCGCCGCCGTGAACCCGCTGCCGGGCGGCGAAATCGTGCCGGCGCTGGACCGCGGCCTCATCGACGCGGCCGAGTTCAACAACGCATCGAGCGACCGCGTACTGGGCTTCCCCGACGTGGTGAAGAACTGCATGCTGCAGAGCTTCCACCAGAGCGGCGAGCAGTTCGAGATCCTGTTCAACAAGGCCAAGTACGACGGCCTGCCAGCCGAGCTGAAGTCGGTCATCGACTACGCCGTGCAGGCGGCCAGCGCCGACATGAGCTGGAAGGCCATCGAGCGCAACAGCGCCGACTACGGCGAACTCAAGAAAGCCGGCGTGAAGTTCTACAAGACGCCCGACAGCGTGCTGCGCGCCCAGCTCGCCGCGTGGGACAAGGTCACCGCCGCCAAGGCCGCCGAGAACCCGCTGTTCAAGAAGGTGCTGGACAGCCAGAAGGCCTTCGCCCAGCGCGCGGGTGGCTGGCAGAACGACTACACGGTGGACTTCAAGATGGCGTGGAATCACTACTTCCGCGCCGCCCCGGGCAAGAAGGCCTGATTCTTCGGCAACCAGGGGGCTTCGGCCCCCTCTTCCATGAAAAAACTGCTGCTTGCCGTGGATCACCTGTCCACGTGGATAGGCCAGGCGTTCGCGTGGCTCATCGTGGTGCTGACTGCGCTGATCACCTGGGAGGTGTTCTCCCGCTACATCCTCAATGCGCCGCACGACTGGAACCTTGACGCCCAGCTGATGGGCTACGGCACGCTGTTCATGATGGCTGGCGCCTACACGCTGGCCAAGAGCGGCCATGTGCGTGGCGACGTGCTGTACGGCTTCTTCCAGCCGCGCACGCAGGCGGCCATCGACCTGGCCCTCTACATCGTGTTCTTCCTGCCCGGCATCGTCGCGCTGACCTGGGCGGGCTGGACCTTCTTCCAGGACGCGTTGGCCATCCGCGAGTCCACCTTCAGCGCCACGCCGCTGCCCATCTATCCATTCAAGGCCGTCATCCCGGTCGCCGGCCTGCTGCTGATGCTGCAGGGCTTCGTCGAGATCGTGCGCTGCGCGCAGTGCCTGCGGACCGGCAGCTGGCCCAGCCGCGAGCAGGACGTCGAGGAGGTCGACGTCGACAAGCTCAAGCAGATGGTGCGTGCCGACGAGGGAGCTGCACGATGAAGATCCGCAAGGAACTCTGGTTCGGCTTCGTGCTGATGGCGATCATCATCGCCGGCACGGCCTTCGTGCTGCTCAGCGCCGAGCAGGTCACCCGCGGCCACCTGGGCCTGATGATGCTGGCGCTGGTCGTCGTGGCCATCATGCTGGGCTTTCCCACGGCCTTCACGCTGATGGGCATGGGCATGCTGTTCACGTGGCTGGCCTACGACTTCGACACCGGCAAGACGCTGACGCTGATGGTGCAGAGCGCCTTCAAGGTGATGGGCAACGACGTGCTCATCTCCATCCCGCTGTTCGTCTTCATGGGCTATCTCGTCGAGCGGGCCAACCTCATCGAGAAGCTGTTCAAGAGCCTGCACCTGGCGATGGCGCGCGTGCCCGGCTCGCTGGCGGTGGCCACCATCTTCACCTGCGCGGTGTTCGCGACGGCCACCGGTATCGTCGGCGCCGTCGTCACGCTGATGGGGCTGCTGGCGCTGCCGCAGATGCTCAAGGGCGGCTACGACGTGCGCGTGTCGGCCGGCGCCATCACGGCCGGTGGCTGCCTGGGCATCCTGATCCCGCCGTCGGTCATGCTCATCGTCTACGGCGCGACGGCCGGCGTGTCGGTCGTGCAGCTGTATGCCGGCGCCTTCTTCCCGGGCCTGATGCTGGCGGCGCTGTATGTCCTCTACGTCGTGCTGCTGGCCAAGCTCAAGCCCGCGCTGATGCCGCCGCTGTCGGCCGAGGCCCGCTTCGTGCCGCTGCCGCCGCTGGCCGAACGGCTGAGCAGCGGCCGCTCGCGCGCGGCGCTGCCCGCACTGCTGGGCGCACTGGGCCGCGAGCCGAGCAAAGGCCCCGTGCTGCGCCAGCTGGGCGTGGCGCTGCTGCCGGTGGCGCTGGCGCTGTTCATCGCCGGCGTGGCCTGGCTGCATGCGCACAACCCGCTGCCGGCGCAGGCACCGGCCGAGACCATGCAGGCCATAGGCAGCGAGGCGCCGTCGCCCAGCGAGGGCGGCCTGGCGGAACCGCCGGCCGACACGGGCGGGCTGGCCGAGCCGCCGGCAGATGCCGATGCGCTGGCCGAACCGCCCGCCGAAGCGTCCAGCGAGCCCGACACACTGGCCGCACCGCCCGCAACAGACGCCGCCGCCGGCGTCGCCGAACCAGCCTCGGCGGCCGCCCCCGTCGCGTCGGCGCCGGCAGCTCCCGACACCGGTCGCGGCTGGATAGGCTGGGTCGTCGTCGCCGCGGTGCTGGCGGGCTTCTACGCCGTGCTGAATTTCCAGCGTCTCGAGATCTTCAAGCTGCTGCTGACGAGCTTCTTCCCACTGCTGGTCATGATCCTGGCGGTGCTGGGCTCCATCGTCTTCGGCCTGGCCACGCCCACCGAGGCCGCGGCCGTCGGCGCCTTCGGCGGCTATGTGCTGGCGGCCATCTACTCCGTCATCAACAAGCGCGCGCCCGGCGAGCGCCGGCCGGTGTTCCTGGTCTGGCTGCTGCTGTGGATGCCGCTGCTGGGCTGCCTGGGCTGGTACGTGGCCTACAAGGAAGGCATGACCGGCGATCCGGTCAGCCCCGCCCTGGGCGCCATCGCCGGCGGCGGCGTGCTGCTGTGGGCGCTGATGGCCTACCGCCAGGCGCGGCTGCAGACCGAGGTGAAGGAGTCTGTGTTCCTGACCGCCAAGACCAGCGCGATGGTCTGCTGGCTGTTCGTCGGCTCGGCCATCTTCTCGGCCGCGTTCGCGCTGCTGGGCGGGCAGGAGCTGGTGGAGAAGTGGGTGCTTGGCATGAAGCTCAGCAAGGTGGAGTTCCTGGTGCTGAGCCAGCTCATCATCTTCATCCTCGGCTGGCCGCTGGAGTGGACCGAGATCATCGTGATCTTCATGCCCATCTTCATCCCGCTGCTGGACCACTTCGGCGTGGACCCGCTGTTCTTCGGCCTGCTCGTCGCGCTGAACCTGCAGACCGCCTTCCTGAGCCCGCCGGTGGCGATGGCAGCGTTCTACCTGAAGGGCGTGGCGCCGCCGCATGTGACGCTGAACCAGATCTTTGCCGGCATGCTGCCCTTCATGGCCATCCAGGTCATCGCCATCGTGCTGCTATACCTGTGGCCCGAGATCGGGCTGTGGCTGCCCAAGGTGCTCTATGGCTGACGGGGGCGGCTGACCAGGAACACGCCGCCCAGCACCAGCACCGTGCCGACGGCGATCCACGCGTTCATCGGCTCGCCCAGGATGAACACGCCCATGATGAGCGTGCTCATCGGCCCGACCATGCCCACCTGCGACGACAGCGGCGCGCCGATGCGGGCGATGGCCATCATGACCATCACCACCGGCGCCACCGTGCAGGCCGTCGCATTCAGCAGCGACAGCCACAGCACGGGCTCCGGCACCACGAAGCTCTCGATGGGCTTGAGCAGCAGGAACTGCGCGATGCACAGCGCGCACGCCACCGTGCTGGCCAGGCCCGCGAGCCGCAGCGAGCCCAGCCGCTGCACGACCTTGCCGCTCAGCGACAGGTAGACCGCATAGCTGACCGCGCTGGCAAACACCAGCGCCGAGCCTATGGCCGTGGCGCTGCCCTCGAAGCTCAGTTCATGCGCGAACACCGCGACAACGCCGGCATAGCTGACCGCCAGCGCCACCACCTGCCGCGCCTGCAGCCTGTGCTTGAAGAACAGCACCGAGATCAACAGCACCAGCGTGGGGTTGAGGTACAGGATCAGCCGCTCCAGGCTGGCCGTGATGTAGGCCAGGCCAGCGAAGTCCAGATAGCTGGCCAGGTAGTAGCCGGTGAAGCCCAGCACGACTATGTCGCGCCAGTCCTGCCTTGTGAGCGCTGGCTTGCCGCGGCCCGCCCACCAGGCCATCGCGAGGAAGAACGGCAGCGCCAGCAGCATGCGCCACATCAGCAGCGTCACCGCATCCACGCCATGGCGGTAGGCCAGCTTGACGATGATGGCCTTGCCGGAGAAACCGATGGCGCCGAGCATGGCAAGAGCTAGGCCGGCCAGCAGCGGTCGTCGGGCAGGTGACAAAGCGGGTTCAACCATGGCGGCCATGGTGCCAGCCCCGGCGCCCGCTCAGGCTTTCTCCGTCAGGGA
Source organism: Roseateles asaccharophilus (assembly GCF_031458115.1). Taxonomy (GTDB): domain Bacteria; phylum Pseudomonadota; class Gammaproteobacteria; order Burkholderiales; family Burkholderiaceae_C; genus Pelomonas; species Pelomonas asaccharophilus_A. Next base: position 136,093 of record NZ_JAVDXV010000004.1, read on the forward strand.
TGGCTGCTTCGCCACCCAGCCTCAACGTGCCGCGAAGCGCCGTGCAACCAGGCCGCTAGCGCCGGCCAGCAACAGCAGGGCCAGCGAGCCGGGCTCCGGCAGGTCATGCGGATCGGTCGGCGATGCGCTGAGCCGGATGCTGAGCAGGTTGAAGTCTTCTTCATTCACCGTGTCGCTCATGCGCACGCGGGCGTCATAGGTCCAGTCCGACAAATCCAGCGTCGTCGGCAGAGCCAGGCTGGACAAGGCAAGCCCGTCCGCATCGGTCAGCAAGACCTTCAGCGGCGACGAGGTCGTCCAGAGGCTGTCTTGCGCACCGGTCGTCGCATCACGGTCGTTGAGCAGCCAGGTCACGTCATGCTCGGCAAAGTTCTGGCCATCCAGCACGCCTCCGCTCACCTGGCCGGTCACGAAGCCGCCTCCCAGGTAGTACAGCGCGAGGACGACGCCGCCATCGCCGATGGTGCCCGGCATGGTGGGCGCGTCGGTGTCCCAGCCGAACGTGCCCTTCACGGTCGCGCCGCTGGTGGCCCGGCCGGTGTAGTCGAACGAGACCAACCCGGCCTGGGCGGGCGCTGCCGACAGCAGCGCGGCGGCGGCCGCGAAGGCGGCGAGGCCGGATTGAAGGAAGCGGGAAAGACGAGCTTGCATGGTGTTCTCCTGAAGGGGTTGTGCGGTGGTGACCGCCCCTCGACAGGAGCACCGGCCACGGGGCCTGCGGCCCGTGATGGCATTCTTGAAACGGGCAGATTCAGCCGCGTTTCAGGCTCGGTTTCAATTGTTCGTCAACGCAGGTTGTAGGCCGCCCGCAGGCGGGCCGCGGTGCCGTTGACCTCCAGCACCCACATGGCGGCGACGATGCGGCCTCGCGCTCGGGCGTCTTCAGCATGCCGAAGAACACCTCCACACGCCCGGCCGCCAGCTCCTGCTCGATGCGCAGCGTGGGCAGCATGTCGTCGAGGCCGCTGCACCTCAGACCGGGATCGACCTGCGACAGCGCCTGGATGTACTCGAGGCAGAACCCCGGCTGCCCCTCGCCGCCCACGTTGTACTTGTGCGGGAGGCCGGTCTGCGCCGCCAATCGCAGCAGCAAGGCCTCGGCATGGGCCATCGGCTGCAGCCATCCGAGCAGCAGGCTCAGGGGCAGGGCAAGACGTCTGCGCATGGCCGCCACTGTAGGGGAGGCCAGGCCGTCGCACCATGTCCCGCGCCTTGCAGTGCGGCCTGCATCATTGGCGTTCCCGCGGATGTGGCGGTGCGCGAGCCGTTGTTCAATCCCGCGACAAGACAGGGAGACCGACATGAAGATCATCAACAAGGCGCGCCGGCCCGCCGCCGCGCTGGCGTGCCTGCTGCTGTTGCTGGCCGGCAGCGGCTGCTCGATGCGGCCCCGGTTGCACGTGTCGGCGCCGCTGCGCTGCGACGATCCCGCCAGCAGTTGCGTCAACGAGCTGATGAAGGCGCTGGAGGACTGGCAGGAGGCCTACAACAGCCGGGACCCGCAACGCCTGCGGCCGCTCTATGCGCCGGGCGCGCTGATCACCGACGACGAGTACTCGGCCGTGCCGTTGTCCGGCGAGTCGCTGCCGCTGTACTTCGACCAGATGGCCGAGCGGGCCACCGCGCGCATGCGCTGGCGGATCGGCAATGTGCAGCTGTTCGGCGAGACGGCCGTGCGCTCCGGCGAGTACGAGTTCAGCGAGCAGGTCGGCGGCCAGACCCAGGCCAGGGCCGCGCGCTACAGCTTTGTCTACCAGCGCTTCGACGGGCGCTGGCTGATCATCCTGCAGCACACCACCCTGAAGCTCTGAGCGACGTCACCGCACGCCGGCCCGTAACCGGCATGCGGCGGGCCGTCAGGCCAGTGCCTTCCACTGCGCCATCAAGCCGTCCCACTTGGCGCGGGCGGCGTGCACATGGCGCTCCTTCACATGGCCGTAGCCGCGGATCTCTTCGGGGATGCGCGCGATGTCGGCGGCCAGCGCCAGGCGCTCGGCCGTCAGGCCCTTGGCGAGGATGGCGTCGATGCTGGCGCGGTAGTCGCCAATCAGCGCGCGCTCCATCTTGCGCTCTGCCGTGTGGCCAAAGATGTCGAAAGCCGTGCCGCGCAGGCCCTTCATCTTGGCCAGCAGGCCGAAGGCCGGGCGGATCCAGCCGCCGAACGGGCGCTTCACCAGCTCGCCCTTGGCGTTCTTCTTGGCCAGCAGCGGCGGCGCCAGGTGGTGCACGACCTTGTAGTCGCCCTCGAACATGCCGGCGATCTTCTGGTCGAAGCCCATGCCGGTGTGCAGGCGGGCGACCTCGTACTCGTCCTTGTAAGCCATCAGCTTGAACAGGTAGCGCGCCACGGCCTCGGTCAGCGTGGTCTTGCCGCCCAGCTGCGCTTCGGCGGCGCGCACCTTGTCCACAAAAGCCTTGTAGTCGGCCGCGTAGGTGGCGTTCTGGTAGCCGGTCAGGAAGTCCACGCGCTTGGTGACGATCTCGTCAAGGCTCTGGCGCTTGACCAGCTGGATGACGGCCTGCGCCGCATACAGCGCCTGCACGGCCTTCAGGTCGTGCGCGCAGCGGCGGCCCCATTCGAAGGCGGCCTTGTTGTTGTCGATCTGCACGCCGTTCAGCTCGATGGCACGCATCAGCGCGTCATAGCTCAGCGGGATGCGGCCGCGCTGCCATGCATAGCCCAGCATCAGCGGGTTGGTGTAGAGCGAGTCGCCGATCAGCTTGACGGCCACTTCCTCGGCGTCGAAGGCGCCCAGGTGGTCCCGCCCCACCGCCTTGCCCACCGCCTGCTCGCAGGCCGCGCCGGGGAAGCTCCAGTTGGCGTCGTTGACCAGCGTGGCCGTCGGCGAGCCGTGCGTGTTCAGCGCGACATAGGTGCGGCCTTCGCGCATGACGGCCAGCGTGGCCTTGTTGGCGGCCACGATGGCATCGCAGGCGATGACCAGGTCGGCCTCGGCCGTGCCCACCTTCGTGCAGTAGATCGCCTCGGGCGTGTTGGCGATCTGGATGTGGCTCCAGGTCGCACCGCCCTTCTGCGCCAGGCCTGCGGCGTCCTGCGTGATGACGCCCTTGCCTTCCAGGTGCGCCGCCATGCCCAGCAGCTGGCCGATGGTGATGACGCCCGTGCCGCCCACGCCGCCGACGACGATGCCCCAGGCCTCGTCGGCATTCGGGATCACTGGCAGCGGCAGCTGTGGCAGCGCCGCATCGAACGGGCTCTTGCGGCCTTCCTTCTTGGGCTTCTTCAGCTCGCCGCCCTCGACGGTGACGAAGCTGGGGCAGAAGCCTTTCACGCAGGAGTAGTCCTTGTTGCAGGTGTTCTGGTTGATCTGGCGCTTGCGGCCGAAGTCCGTTTCCAACGGCTCCACGCTGAGGCAGTTGGACTGGATGGAGCAGTCGCCGCAGCCTTCACAGACCAGCTCGTTGATGACGACGCGCTTGGCCGGATCCACCATCTTGCCGCGCTTGCGGCGGCGGCGCTTTTCGGTCGCGCAGGTCTGGTCGTAGATGATGGCCGTGGTGCCGGGGATCTCGCGGAACTGGCGCTGGATGTCGTCCAGCTCGTCGCGGTGGTGCACCGTCACGCCGGGCGCCAGCGCCACGCCTTCGTACTTGGCCGGGTCGTCGGTGACGATGACCAGCTTCTTCACGCCTTCCGAGATCACGCTGTTCATGATCTGGAGGACGGTGTGGCCCTCGGGGCGCTCGCCCACGGTCTGGCCGCCGGTCATCGCGACGGCGTCGTTGTAGAGGATCTTGTAGGTGATGTTCACACCGGCGGCGATGCTCTGGCGGATGGCCAGGCTGCCGCTGTGGAAGTAGGTGCCGTCGCCGAGGTTGGAGAAGATGTGCTTCTCGTCGGTGAACGGCGCCTGGCCCACCCAGGGCACGCCCTCGCCGCCCATCTGCGTGAAGGTGGCCGTGTTGCGGCCCGGCATCCACGTGACCATGTAGTGGCAGCCGATGCCACCCACCGCGCGCGAGCCATCCGGCACGCGGGTGGACGTGTTGTGCGGGCAGCCTGAGCAGAACCACGGCGTGCGGTCGGCGCCGCCGGCCGTCTTTTCCTCGGCCTTCAGCGAGGCTTCCTTGGCGTCGATGACGGCGAGGCGCGCATCCAGGCGGGCGCGGATGTCGCTGTCCACGCCCAGCTTCTTCAGCCGCTTGGCGATGGCGCGGGCGATGATGGCCGGCGTCAGGTCGGCCTGCGGGCGCAGCAGCCAGTGGTCGCTGGGGTTGGGCACGCTCCACTCGCCGCCTTCGCCGCCGTCACCGGCGTCGAACTTGCCGAGCACGTTGGGCCGCACGTCGGAGCGCCAGTTGTAGAGCTCTTCCTTGACCTGGTACTCGATGATCTGGCGCTTTTCCTCGACGACGAGGATCTCCTGCAGGCCACGCGCGAACTCGCGCGCCACCTGGGCTTCGAGCGGCCACACGACGTTGACCTTGTGCAGCCGGATGCCTATGCGGCGGCAGGTGTCATCGTCCAGGCCCAGGTCGTGCAGCGCCTGGCGCGTGTCGTTGAAGGCCTTGCCGCTGGTGATGATGCCGAAGCGGTCGCTGGGACCTTCCAGCACGTTGTAGTTCAGCCGGTTGGCGCGGATGTAGGCCAGCGCGGCGTACCACTTGAAGTTCATCATCCGCGACTCCTGCTCCAGCGGCGGGTCGGGCCAGCGGATGTGCAGGCCGCCGTCGGGCACGACGAAGTCCTCGGGCAGGATGATGTTGACGCGGTCCGGGTCCACGCTGACCGAGGCCGACGACTCGACGATCTCCTGGATGGTCTTCATGCCGGCCCACAGGCCGGAGAAGCGGCTCATCGCGAACGCATGCAGGCCCATGTCCAGGATGTCCTGCACGCTGCTCGGGAAGAAGGTCGGGAAGCCGACCGCCTTGAACACATGGTCGCTCTGGTGCGCCGCGGTGGAGCTCTTGGCGATGTGGTCGTCACCGGCGATGGCGATGACGCCGCCGTGCTTGCTGGTGCCGGCCATGTTGGCGTGCTTGAACACGTCGATGCAGCGGTCCACGCCCGGGCCCTTGCCGTACCAGAGGCCGAACACGCCGTCGAACCTGGCCTTCTCGGGGAACAGGTCCAGCTGCTGCGTGCCCCACACGGCGGTCGCACCCAGCTCCTCGTTGACACCCGGCTGGAACACGATGTTCTGCTTGGCCAGGTGCTTCTTGGCCTGCCACAGCGCCTGGTCGTAAGTGCCCAGCGGCGAGCCGCGGTAGCCGCTGATGAAGCCGGCCGTGTTCAGCCCGGCCATCGCGTCGCGCGTGCGTTGCAGCATGGGCAACCGCACCAGCGCCTGCACGCCGCTCATGAAGGCGCGGCCCGAATCCAGGGCGTACTTGTCATCGAGCGTGACCGTCTGAAGCGACTTCAGGATGTGCTCGGGTAGCGGGGCGTTCATGCGGTAGGGCTCCTGGTTGGCTGACGCGGCCGCCCTTGTGAGGCGGCGCGTGGGCTACGGCCAGTGTGGTCCAACTTGGCCTGAGCGGCCAGTGTAGGAAAAGCGGGGCGCGGGATGCTTTCTCTTTTGCGCTCTGTTTGTCACCACACGGCAAGATCGTTTCTTAGAACCCGTTTTGAAGAACAATTCATATCGAGAACAGCCAACCCAGGGCAAACCATGAGCATCGAACCCACCGGCGCCGACGCGCTGGACCGCTATCACATCGCCATCCTGGCCGAGCTGCAGCGCGACGCCCGCCAGTCCAATGCCGAGCTGGCCCAGCGCATCGGCCTGTCCACCGCGCCGACCTGGCGGCGCGTCAAGTGGCTGGAGGAGCAGGGCTACATCACCGGCTACCGCGCCGAGCTGGACCGGCGCCGCATCGGCCTGGGCGTGCTGGCCTTCGTGCGCGTGGACACCGAGCGCAGCGCCGCATCGGCCACCAAGGCGCTGGAGGACGAGATCCGCCAGCTGCCCGAGGTCATCGCCTGCCACTACATCTCCGGCGCCGGCACCTTCGAACTGCAGGTCATGGCCACCGACCTCGACGCCTTCTCGCGCTTCTCCATCAACACGCTGCTGAAGCTGCCCAACGTGAAGGACATCCACACCAGCTTCTCGCTGGGCGAGGTCAAGGCGGGTGGCGCGCTGCCGCTGGGCCATCTCAAGGGATGAAACCCCTCGTCCAAGGAGTACCTTGGCCGGGACCGCTCTGCGGCCATTGGTCGCAGAGCTTCGGCAGGCACAGGCCGTCCACTGGACGCCCTGTGTCCGGCCTCAGCCCCCGCGGGGACGGCGATGCGTGCGGCATTGAGCCGCAAGCACATCACCCAACGCGGGCCGGCTTGGGAGCGGCCCGGCGCTCGGCCCGCAATACCTGAAAGCAAACACCATGCGACTCGCCCTCGTCTCCGACATCCACGGCAACCTGCCCGCACTCGAAGCCATTGCCGCCGACATCCGCCGCCGCGGCGTGGACGCCGTGCTGTGCCTGGGCGACAACCTGTCCGGCCCGCTGTTGCCGCGCGACACCGCGCAGTGGCTGATGGCCTCGGGCTGGACCGTGCTGGCCGGCAACCACGAGCGCCAGATCCTGGAGTGGACGCCCGAGCTGGGCGGTGCGTCGGACGGCCACGCGCGCGCCGAACTGGGCGCCGCCGAGCTGGACTGGCTGCGCGCGCTGCAGCCGGCGCAGCAATGGGCGCCCGATGTCTTCCTGTGCCACGGCACACCGCGCAGCGACTGCGAGCACTTCCTCGAGACGCCGCACGACGGCCGGTTGCGCCTGGCCACCGCCGCCGAGATCGCCGAGCGCCTGGACGGCCAAGCCAGCGCGCTGGTGGCCTGCGGCCACAGCCACCTCCCGCGCCTGCTGCGCACGCCCGCCGGCCAGCTGCTCGTCAACCCCGGCAGCGTGGGCCTGCAGGCCTATGTGGACGACGAGCCCGAGCGCTACGTCGTGGAGCGCGGCACGCCCGACGCGAACTACGCCATCGTCGAGCGCACCGGCAACACCTGGCACGGCAGCCTGAATGCGCTGCCCTACGACCACCGCGCGATGGCCGCGCTGGCCCGGCGCAACGGCCGGCCGGAATGGGAACGCGCGCTGCTGACCGGTTACATCGGCTGAGGGCGCCATCGCGTTAGGCTTGCGGCCATGGCGATGTCGCAACTCCGACGTCTCGGCAAGCTCTGGCTGGGCGACGACCCCGCCCAGCGCCTGCGTCTGCGGCAGACCTCGCTGGCGATGGCGCTGCTGGCTTTCAGCGCCGTGCTGCTGCACCACGCCATCGGCCTGACCGGCGGCAGCCGCGCCCTCGCGTGGCTGTGGACGGCCTATGCGGTGGGCGGCATGGCGGCCGTCTACGCGGCCATACGCAGCGGCTGGTCGCTGCGGTTTCGCGACCCGTCGCTGACCAGCCTGCAGATCGGCTTCGCGCTCAGCGCCGCGGCGCTGGCCTACGCCCAGGTCGGGCCGCTGCGCGGCGGCGTGTTCCCGGTGGTCACGCTGATCCTGATGTTCGGCATGTTCCAGCTGCGCGCCCGCAGCGCCTACGGGCTGGCGCTGTTCGCGCTGGTCGTGTTCGGCGCCGTGATGGCCACGATGGCCCGGCTGCAGCCGGCGGTGTACCCGCCCGCGTTCGAGGTCATCCACTTCCTGGTGCTGGCCTGCATGCTGCCCGCCGTCGCGATGCTGACCGCGCGGCTCAGCCGCATCCGCCACCGCCTGGCGCAACAGCGCGAGGAACTGGCCCGCGCCTTGGCCCAGCTGCAGGCCATCGCCACGCGCGACGAGTTGACCGGCCTGCCCAACCGCCGCCAGATGCAGGCGCTGATGGACCAGGAGCTGCTGCGCTCGCTGCGCCATCACCACGACTTCTGCATCGCTGTCGTCGACCTGGACCACTTCAAGCGCATCAACGACCAGCACGGCCATGCGGCCGGCGACGCGGTGCTGCGGGCCTTTGCCCAAGCCGGCCAGGCCGCGCTGCGCGCCACCGACGTGCTGGCCCGCTGGGGTGGCGAGGAGTTCCTCGTGCTGCTGCCCGACACCGCCATGCCGCCAGCGGTCGCCGGCATGGAGCGGCTGCGCCAGCAGATCGCGGCGCTGCGGGTCGACGCCGGCGAGGGCGGCGCCATCGCCATCACCGTCTCCATCGGCCTGACGGGCCACAACCGCGGCGACACGCTGACCCAGACGCTGGAGCGCGCCGACCGGCTGCTGTATGACGCCAAGGCGGCCGGCCGCAACCGCGTGCGAACCGATCCACCGAGCTGACACAGAATCTAGCCATGACCCTGGTCTACAAGATCGCCACCACCGCCGCCGAGTTCGAGGCCATCCACCAGCTCAACTACCGGACCTTCGTCGAGGAGATCCCGCAGCACCCGCCCAACCCGCAGCGCCGGCTGGTGGACCGCTTCCACGACGAGAACACCTACGCCATCGCGCTGGAAGGCGAGCAGCTGGTCGGCATGATCGCGGGCCGCGCGCGGCGCCCGTTCTCGCTGGATGCCAAGCTGGCCGGCCTGGACGCCCTCCTGCCCGCCCACCAGCATGCGATGGAGGTGCGGCTGCTGGCCGTGGCCCCCGACTGGCGCAAGGCCAGCGTGTTCGCCAAGCTGGCCGGCGTGCTGGGCCGCGAGTTCCGCGACCAGGGCTGCGACCTGGCGCTGATCTCCGGCACCACGCGCGAACTGAAGCTCTACGCGCACCTGGGCTTCCAACCCTTCGGCCCGCGCGTGGGCAGCGGCGACGCCGTCTACCAGCCGATGTGGCTGCGCCTGCCGGACTACGCCGAGCGCGTGGCCCACCTGGAGTTGAGCGCCGGCGACGAGGCGGCGTCCTTCCTGCCGGGGCCGGTGCCGCTGTCGGCCGCCGTGCGCGCGGCCTGGTGCGCGGCGCCGGTGTCGCACCGCTCCAGCGAGCACCTGCGCCGCGTGGGTCGCGTGCGTGAGCGGCTGTGTGCGCTGACCGGCTGCGCCGACGCGCTGCTGCTGCCCGGTGGCGGCACGCTGGCCAACGATGCGGTCGCGGCGCAGATCGCACGGCGTGGCGGCGCTGGCCTGGTCATCACCAGCGGCGAGTTCGGTGAGCGCTTGGCCGACCATGCGCGGCGCTGGCGGTTGCCGCACCGGACGCTGGCGCTGGGCTGGGGCGAAGCGCTGGCCGCACAGAGGCTGCGCGCCGTGCTGGCGGAGCAGCGTCCGGCCTGGGTCTGGGCCACCGCCTGCGAAACCTCCACCGGCGCGCGCCACGACATCGACCTGCTGCGCGACGCCTGCGCCGAGGTTGGCGCGGCGCTGTGCCTGGACGCCGTCAGCGCGCTGGGCCTGCAGCCGCTGGACGTGCGCGGCGTCTGGCTGGCCAGCAGCGTCAGCGGCAAGGCGCTGGGCAGCTATCCCGGCCTCGCGCTGGTGCTGCACGACGGCCACCTCGCGCCCGCCGGCACGCTGCCGGCCGCGCTGGACCTGGCCGGCATCGCCGCCGCGGGCGGCGTCGCGTCCACGCAAAGCTCCAACGCCGTCGCCGCGCTGGAGGCGGCGCTGAACCTCGATTGGCCGGCGCACTGGCAGGCCACGCAGGCGGCCGATGCGCAGCTGCGCGACGCCTTCGCGGCACTGGGCCTGCCCGCGCTGGTGTCGGCGCCGCACGCCCAGCCCGGCGTCATCACGCTGGCGCTGCCGGCCGGCATCTCCAGCGAGCGCCTGGGCAACCGGCTGGCCCGCGTGGGCTGCCGCATTGCATGGCAGAGCGCCTACCTGCGCGAGCGCAACTGGGTGCAGGTCTGCCTGATGGGCGCGTGGCGGCCGGCTGCGGTGGAGGTGCTGCCGGCGCTGCTGCGGCGCTACGCGGGCGCGATGGAATGAGCACCGCCCTGCCGTTGCGGCACCTGTTGCTGGCGCTGGCCGTGGTGGCCATCTGGGGCAGCAACTTCGTCGTCATCAAGTACGCGCTGGCCGTGCTGCCGCCGATGACGCTGGCGGTGCTGCGCTTCGCCATCGCGTTCGTGCCGGCCTGCTTCTTCCTGCCGCGCCCGGCCGTGGGCTGGCGCAACCTCGCCGGCTACGGGCTGTTCGTCGGCATGGGCCAGTTCGGGCTGCTGTACCTGGCCATGCGCAGCGAGATCTCGCCGGGCCTGGCCTCGCTGGTCATCCAGACGCAGGTGTTCTTCACGCTGGGCCTGGCCGTCTGGCTGGCCCGCGAGCGCGTGCTGCCATCGCAGGGGCTGGGCCTGGCGCTGGCGGTGGCCGGCATCGCCGTCATCGTCATGCACACCGACGGCACGACCACGCCGCTGGGGCTGGCCATGGTGCTGGCCGCGGCATTCAGCTGGGCCTGCGGCAACATCGTCGGCAAGCGCGCGGGCAGCGTGAACATGCTGGCCTACGTCGTCTGGAGCAGCGCTTTCGGGGTGCCGCCGCTGCTGGTGCTGGCGCTGCTGGTGGACGGCCCGGATCGCATCACCATCGCGCTGGCCGCAGCCGACACCGGCACCTGGGCCGCCGTGCTGTGGCAGAGCTTTGCCAACACGCTGTTCGGCTATGGCTGCTGGGCCTGGCTGCTGGCCCGCCACCCGGCGGCGCGCATCGTTCCCATGGCGCTGCTGGTGCCGGTGTTCGGCATGGGCGCCTCTGCGCTGCTGCTGGCCGAAGCGCTGCCCGCCTGGAAGCTCAGTGCCGCCGCGCTGGTGATGGCCGGTCTGGCGATCAACCTGTTCGGCCCCCGGCTTTTGCCGACGCGCGACAAGACGCGCCAGGGCTAAGCTCGCAACCATGAAGCGTCTGTTCCTGCTGTCCCTGCTGCTGCCTGCACTGGCATGCGCCGCGCCGCCGGCCGTTCAACTGCTGGTGGAGCTGCGCTGGGTGGACAGCGCGCTGCCGCCGTCGGCCCAGGCCGGCGTGCGCGATGGTGCGGTGGTCGTCGGCACGGCGGGCACCGTGTCGCCACGCGGACCGGGGGTCGTGACGTCCACCGTGCCGGCGGTCTCGGTGCCCACCCAGCGCCTGCTGGTGCAGAACGGCGAGCGCGCCAGCGCGCGGCTGACGTCGCGCGAACCGCTGCAGTGGGTGGAGACCACCGTCGAGCTGAACCCTGCCGGCGCCACACGCCGCATCTACGCGAACCCGCGGCCGCAGGAGCGGCAGGTCGCGCAGAGCTTCATGGTCACGCCGACCTGGGCCGGCGGCGACGCGCCGGTACGGGTGACCTTCGATGTCGAGGACGCGGGCAACGCCTACCAATCCACGCTGAGCCTGCCCATGAACCGCTGGCAGGCCGCCGCTCGCGTGGGTGGCAGCACGGCGCCGGCACCACGCGGCACCGTCAGCAGCCGCGATGCGGCCGGCCGGCCGGAGCGTGAGCTGCAGTTGCGCGTCTCCATTCAGTACTGAGCCACGGCGGCCAACGCGCCGTTGATCTGCGGATAGGGCGTTGCGCCGTCGAACAGCTCCGCGCCGCCGCCCGCGGCCAGGAAACCCGCCGCCGCCCGCGCGGCACGCCCCCAGGCCGCCTCGGCGATGGCGCTGCCGGCCGACAAGCGGCGCACGCCCAGCTGGCGCAGTTCGGCCAGGCCCGGCAGCGTGGGTCGGGCCATCACGTTCAGCGGCAGCGGCTGGCCTTGCACCAGCGCCTGGATGTCGGCCGGAGCGGTCACGCCGGCGGCGAACAGGCCGTCCGCGCCGGCCGCCGCGTAGTCGCGCGCCCGCAGCAGCACCTCGTCCACGGCCCGGCCTGGTGCCAGGTTGCGCAGCCACACGTCGCAGCGCGCGTTGATGAAGACGTCCACGCCCGCGTGAGCCGCCGCGGCCTTGATGGCTTCGATCTTGCGGCACAGCAGCGCAGGCGCGCCCGCGCCGTCCTCCAGGTTGATTCCCACGGCGCCCGCGTCGACGAGCTGCATGACGTTGGCGGCCACCGCGGCAGGGTCGTCGCTGTAGCCGGCCTCGCTGTCGACCGACAGCGGCACACGCGCGACGCGGGCGATGCGGCGTATGGCCGCGGCGTGCTCGGCGATGGGCAGGTGGTTGCCGTCGGCATAGCCCAGCGCCCAGGCCAGGCCGGCGCTGGTGGTGGCCAGGGCCTGCACGTCCAGGCTCTGCACGAGGGCCGCACTGCCGGCGTCCCAGACATTGGCGATCTTCAACAGGTCGGGGCCTTGGTGGAGCTGGCGGAAGTTCATGACGGCCTCAGGAATGGAAAGTCCGCATGCTGCCTGCGCCTGCTGTCAGCGCGTGGCAGTGGAATTGAGGATGACCGCGGCCGCAGCGCTGCCTAGAGTGCAGAACCAGGACGGCTCACGAGGATTGCCATGGCCTGGCTTGACGCCCTGCTCGGCGGCGCACCGCCCGAGAAGAACCGATCGGTCGAGGTGCTGAGCTGGCTGGCGGGCGGCATGGTGCTGGTCGGCCTGCTGCTGTTCGCGCTGCAGCAGTCGCTGCGGCTGCCGGCGCATTTCGGTGTCGAGGACTGGCTGGGCTGGCAGGGCGCCGACGTGCTGGCGACCGCGCTGGAGGTCTGGCGCCAGGGCCAGTCGCGCCTGCCGGCGGCGACCGCCTACGTGCTCATCGACACCGCCTTGTTCATGCCGCTGTACGGCCTGACGCTGCTGTGGGCGACGCGCCAGGTGCATGGCACGCTGCAGTTGGTCGGGCCGCTGCACTGGCTGATCAGCGCGCTGCGCTGGCTGGCGCTGCCGACCCTGCTGGCGCTGTGGGGCGTGGACGCCATCGAGAACCTTGGCGGGCTGGCCCGCCTGGGCATCTCGCGCGGCTGGGGGCTGGCCGCACTGCTGACGGCCGCCGCGGCCTTCTGGCTGCTGCGCCGCTGGGCCGCCACCGGCGGCCGGCTGGCGCTGGCCGCGCTGGCCTTGACGCTGCTGGCCGTCAGCCTCGCCGCCTGGCAGCTGCCGGTGGGCCAGCCCGATGCCACCGGGCTGTTCGACGGCCGCGCCCACCATTGGAAGCCCTATGCCATGGGCGCGGCCGCGCTGCCGCCGCTGGGGCTGTGGCTGTGCTGGTGGTTCGGCCTGGACATCGATTCCCGGCCCACGCGGCAAGCCAACCGTGACGCCGAGATCCGCTCCGCCTGCCGGCAGACGGCCATGGGCATCATCGGCCGCAGCCGCTATGTGCTGGCCGTGCTGGCGCTGTTCGCGGCGTTCACGCTGATGCTGGACCAATGCCGCGACGTGCTGCTGGCGCTGGCCAGCCCCGCGCTCAACGCCTGGTGGCCGGTGGCGCTGCTCGCCGGCGCGCTGGGCATGGCCATGCTGTCGCATGCCTGCTGGCTGTGGGCGCGGCTGGCCGGCCGCATCAAGCGCAGCGGCTACGAGGTCTCGGCCCTGGACGGCGTGGCCGACTGGGCCGGTGAATGGGCGCGCACCTGGGCCCGGCTGCTGATGCTGGCGCCACTGCTGATGGCGTCCGCACTGGTCGCCAATGTCGCGGGCGACGCCGTCATCGCGGCCAGCGCCAGCCGGGACCCCGGCGGCCTGTTCTGGACGCTGATCGTGCTCGCGCTGTTCGCCGCCGCCATCGTCGGCATCGCGCTGTGGCTGATGCAGCACCGGCGCCAGCATGTGCTGCCGCGGCCGTCCGACTACTACAACGCCGTCGCGGCGGTGCGGCCGCTGCTGCACGACCCCTGGTGCCTGCCGCCCTCGCACGGCGGCCAACCACGAGCGCCGGTGGCGGCCCCAGCCACCGGCCGCGCGGGCCGCGTGCTGGGCCTGCTGGCGCTGCCGGTCTGGCAACCGCTGGTGGCCCTGGCGCTGCTGCTGGGCGTGCGGGGCTGGATGCTGCTGGACCCCGCGCTCACCGGCACCGCCCCGGCCGCGCTGGCGGTGCTGGCTTTGTCGCTGGTGTGGTGGCTGGGGCCGCTGGGGCTGATCGCCCTGTCCGAGCAGCGCGCCGTCTTCCCCTGGGCCTTGCTGCTGCTGGCGGCGGCCGGTCTGGTGGGGATGGTCTCGGACAACCACACGCTGCCCGCACTTGTCATCGGTGACGCAGGGCAAGTGCCCGGCACGCTGGCCGCGCTGCGCCGCGTGGCGCTGGCCGGGCTGCTGCTGCTGGCCGTGGTCAGCGCCGTAATCTGGCTGGTGCTGGTGTTGCGCTCGCGCGAGCTGCTGGGCCGGCTGGGCGTGCTGGCGCGGGTCGAGGCCGATCGGGTGCACACCGTTGCCGACCGCTGGCGCATCGGGCTGTGCGCGCTGGCCGCCGCGTTGCTGTGCGGCGGCCTGGCGGGCCTGGACGCCTGGGCCGCACGTGCCATGCCGCCGCCGCCCGACGCGCCCTCCGCCGAGGCCACGCTGCCACCGGCGGGCGAACCGCTGCTGCTGGTCGCCAGCGAAGGCGGCGGCGTGCGTGCGGCCTATTGGACGGCGCGCGTGCTGGCCGGCATCACGGACGCGCGACCGGCCTGGCCGGCGGATGTGGTCGCGATGAGCGGCGTCTCCGGCGGCTCCATGGGCATCGCCGTCTGGCGTGCCTGCCTGCGCAGCCAGCCGCAGGGCGAGCAGGCCATGACGCGCTGCGTGCAGCGGGGCTTCGACGGCCTCGACGCGCTGTCGCCGCTGCTCGCCGGCCTGCTGTTCGAGGACGTCTGGATGCGCCTGCTGCCCACCGACCTGCTGTGCCAGGCCAACAGCGGCTGCGGCCTGCGCAGCCGCGCGATGGCGTTCGAGCGGGAGTGGATGCGCGCCTTCCCGCGGCTGGCGGAACCGCTGGGCCGGGCCGGCGACGGCGAGCCCCATCTGCTGCTGAACAGCACCGTCGTGGAAAGCGGCAACCGCGCCGTGCTGGGCACGCTGCGACTGCGGCCCGGCGACCTGCCCGGCGCCGAAGACCTGCTGACCTCCGGCCGCGTGCGCCGCTCGCCGGCGCTGGTGACGGCCGCGCACACGTCGGCCCGCTTCCCTTTCACCAACCCGCTGGCGTCGCTGCCGCATGCGGCGTCCGGGCCCGCCGCCGCCCACCTGGTGGACGGCGGCTATCACGACAACAGCGGCACGGCCTCACTGGCCGACCTGCTGACCCATCTGCAGGCCGCCGCTCCGGGCCGCCGCGTGCAGCTGGTGCTGATACGCAACGGCCAGCTGCGCACGCGCTGCCTGCCGCAGGCGCTGGCCGAGTCGCACGGCGAGCCGCCGCCCGACTGCCTGAAGCTCTATGCCGAATCCGATGCCCGCGATCTGCTGCCGCCCCGCGATGCGCAGCGCCTGAAGCTGTTCGCGGACCTGTTCGGCCCCGCGGTGACGGTGCTGAACAACCTCGGCACCGGCGCCCACGGCCGTGAGCCCGTGGCCGCGCTGGCGGCGCGCGTGGCGGCCGGCCGACCGCTGCCGCCCGATCGCGGCTGCACGGCGGATGCGCCGGTGTGCCTGCTGGACCAGATGCAGGACGCCTCGCTGGTGCCGCTGGGCTGGACGCTGTCGCCCGCCGCCCGTGCGGCGATGGATGCGCGCGCCGACGAGTTGCTCCGCTCGACGCAGCCACGGTGAAGTGAGCGTTACTAGCCGGGTGACAAAAGCGCGCAGTCTTTCGCACTGAGCGGGCCGGACTGCGTGTAACGTGGCCGCTTTTACACACGGCCCCCGCCCGATGAAACTCGCCCTGATCGCTCACGACGGCCGCAAGGACGCCATGCTTGCCCTGGCCGGCGATTTCCTGCCGCTTCTGCAGCGCTGCACGCTGATGGCCACCGGCACGACCGGCGCGCGCCTGGCGGCCACGCACGGGCTGGAAATCGAGCGCATGCTCAGTGGCCCCATGGGCGGTGACCTGCAGATCGGCGCGCGGCTGGCGGTGGGCGACCTGGACGGTGTCATCTTCCTGCGCGACCCGATGACCCCTCAGCCGCACGAGCCCGACATCAACGCGCTGGTGCGCGCCTGCGACGTGCACGACGTACCCTGCGCCACCAACGTCGCCACCGCGCGGCTGCTGCTCACGCAGTGGGCCCGCGCCTGACGACGGGCCGGTACCGCCATCCGTGAACGCCCCGGCAGCAGCACCCGTAGGCCTGACGCGGCGGTGGCTGATCCGCACGCGGCTGGGCCTGGCCTTCGGGCTGATGCTGCTGTTGCTGCTGGCGCTGGCCGCGCTGTCGGTCTACCGGCTCAAGGACATGTCGGACGCGGTCAACCAGATCGTCGACGAACAGGCCGCCATCCGCGACTCGGTCAACGAGATCAACCGCAGCGCCGAGGCCGTGGCCCGCAAGCTGCTGGTGCTGATGAACCCCGACCCCGATCTGCAGGCGGCGGCCTACCTGGAGATCGCCGCCGCCAACGGCCGGCTGGACGACGCGATGCAGCGCCTGGCGCTGGTGCTGCCGCCGGGCCCGCGAAGCGAGAGGCTGGGTGAGGTCAAGGGGCAGCTGGACGATTACCGCCGCAGCTTCCAGGGCGTGCGCGAGCACATCGAGCGCGGCGACTTCGACTCCGCCCGCTCGCTGCTGAGCAGCGACACCGAGGCGGCGCTGTCGCTGTTCATCGGCGCCATCCACCAGCTGGCCGCCAGCGAGGACCGCGCCGGCACCGCCAAGGCGCGCGAGCTGCGCGAGCAGATCGACGCCGACCGCACAGGCGTGCTGGCGCTGTGCATGGCGGCGCTGGTGGCCGGCGCGCTGCTGGCGGTGGGCGTCACGCGCTCCATCGTCGGGCCGCTGAAGCGCGCCGAGGACGGTGCCGAGCTGATCGCGCAGGGCCAGTACGGCCATCGCATCGAGGTGGACTCCAACGACGAGCTGGGCCACATGGCGCAGGCCATGAACACGATGGCCGAGGCCGTCGGCGAGCGCGAGGCCGAGCTGCGCCGCCTGGCCGACGTGGACTTGCTGACCGGCCTGCCGCAGCGCAGCCGCTTCATCGCCGACGGCGACCGCCTGCTGGCCGGGCTGCCCGAGGGCGAGCGGCTGGCTGTGCTGATCTGCATCGACGTGGACCGGCTGAAGGCCGTCAACAGCGTGCTGGGCTTTGACGCCGGCGACGCGCTGCTGCGCGGCGCGGCGGCCAAGCTGAGCACGCTGTTCGAGGGCGTGGCCGCCTACGGGCGCCTGGCCGGCGGCACCTTCGCCGCGCTGGCGCCGGTGCTGAGGCTGGAGCACGGCACCGCGCTGGCCGTGCAGCTGCGCGCCGAGGTGGAGCACAAGCTGAGCTGGCAAGGCCAGGCGCTGGACCTGTCGGTGTCGCTGGGCCTGGCCCACTGGCCCGAGCACGCGGCCGACACCGAGACGCTGCTGCGCCGCGCCGAGCAGGCCATGTTCGAGGCCAAGCGGCTGCGCCAGCCGGTGGCCGTCTACAACCCCAGCACCGAGGCTTCTCGTGCGCTGCACCTGAGCCTGCTGTCGGACCTGGCCACCGCGATCGAGCAGGACCAGCTGCGCCAGTTCCTGCAGCCCAAGCGCTGCCTGCAGAGCGGCCGCATCGTCGGCGCCGAGGCGCTGGTGCGCTGGCAGCATCCGCAGCGCGGCTGGCTGCCGCCGGGCGACTTCATCCCGTTCGCCGAGCGCAGCGGCCGCATCCGCCAGGTGACCGACTGGATGCTGGCGCGCGCCGTGCGCACGCTGGCCGAGCGCGAGGCGGCGGGCCTGGCGCCCATCAGCATCGCCGTCAACATCTCGACGCTGGACATCCAGGACCAGTCGCTGCCGGTGCGCCTGGCCGCGCTGCTGGCCGAGTACCGCGTGGACCCCAGCCAGCTGCAGCTGGAGGTCACCGAGACCGGGTTGATGTCCAGCGGCGCCGACCCCATCGCCGTGCTGCATGCGCTCAAGAGCTGGGGCGTGAAGCTGGCCATCGACGACTTCGGCACCGGCCAGTCCTCGCTGGCCTATCTGCAACACCTGCCGGTGGACGAGCTGAAGATCGATCGCAGCTTCATCCAGGACGTGGACCGCGACGCGCGCCGCCAGGCGCTGCTGCGCTCCATCGTGGGCGTGGGCAAGGGGCTGGGCCTGACGGTCACGGCCGAGGGCGTCGAAAACCAGGCCGAACTGGCCTGCGTGCAGGCCTGCGGCTGCGACCTGCTGCAGGGCTACCTGCTGGCCAAGCCCATGGACCTGCCGGACCTGGAGCGCTGGCTCAAGGCGGCGGGCTGACGGCCGGCGGCGCCTCGCCGGCCATGAACCTCTGCAGTTCGGCCCAAGCGGCGGGCGCCAGCACGCGGCCCGCGATGTACTCGCCCAGGCCGCGGTAGCTTTCCCACTGCGCCTCGTCGAAGAACTGGTCCGACGTCGGTTCCTGGGGGAAGGCCGGATGCGTCTTCGCGTACTGCAGCACATCGGCCGGCGCACCGGCCTGCGGGCTGGGCTTGAGCAGCACGATCCAGCTGGGTGCCGCGGCCTCGTCGTCCAGCGGACGCACCTTCAGCAGCAGCGCGGCGGGATTGGTCTTGCCGCCGTCCGCCGCGAACTGCCCAGTGCTGCCGAACACCTTGGGCAGATGCTCCCAGCCGCCGAAGTCGCTGACGACGCCGACGTCCACGCGCAGGTCGATGCGCGCCAGGCGGATCAGGTTGGCCAGGTCGTCGAAGCGGTAGGCCGGGTCGGCGCCGTTGTCGCTCGCAACGATGAGGCCCACGTTGCGCTCGCGGCGCAGCAGCTCGTACAGCGCCGTGTTCTCGAAATGGCCGCCGTCGGACAGGTACTGCCAGCGCCGGCGCAGGCCATGAAAGCGTGCGGTGAACTCGTAGCTCAGGTAGGTCTGGGTGCGGAACATCGCACCCATCCAGCGGCCCAGCCGGTTGCGCCAGGTCAGCGGCTCCTTGTGGTCCTGGCCCGACGCCCACCACACGCCCAGCCGCACGTTGGCCGCGCCCATCAGCAGCGACATGCCCAGCGTCGTCTCGCGGCCGATGCCGGTCGAGAACGCCGCGCCCGACGTTCCCACCCATTCGCCAAGGTGCATGGGCGGATTGGGCGGCGCGAAGCCCCCGACGGGCTTGAACAGGTTGCGCCATCCGTCGATGGCGAAACCGTAGGGCATGACCGCCATGGGCTGGCCCTTGCGGTCGCGCTGCACCAGCTGCTCGGCGGGGTCGACGGTCTTGTTGACCGTCACATTCACCAGGTGCAAAGGCGCCCAGGTCTTGAGCCGTGCCTTGGCCCCGTCCCGGCCCGGCTGATACAGCGTCTCGAACGCCAGGTTGTCGCCCGCCATGGGTTCGGCGGCGGACAGGCGGCTGGCATCGCCGGTGAAACGCTCGCCATTGCTGACCCCGAGGTAGGTGCGTATCAAACGCGCCGCATAGAAGCTCTGCAGGCTGGACAGGTTGATGAACGCCGGGAACTGGCCCACCCCCACCGCCAGCACCAGCCAGGCCGCGGCATGGGTCAGCAGCAGCACGAGGTGTTCCCGGCTGACCATCTGCGCCATGCCGGGCGCCTCGCCCTGCCAGGCCAGCCATTGCACGACCCAGGCCCACAGCGTCGCGATCAGCAGCAGCGCGGCCAGACCCGCGATGCCGCCCAGCGTCGTCAGCGGCATCTTCTGCATCCAGCCGGGCAGGCTGCCCGCGCTGCCGGACGCGCCGATCTTCTTGCCCAGCCACGCCAGCGCCGCCCCCAGCGCCGCGGGCACGCTGGGCAGCCAGGCCGGACCGGTCACGGTCAGCAGGTACAGCGTATGGCCCAGCGTCTCGATGACGGCCAGCAGCACCAGCGCACCCGCGATGATCAATCCGCTGGCGAGCCCGCGCGTCAGCTGCACGGTCTGCAAGCGCGCCAAGGGCTGAAAGCAGGCCAGCACCACATGCGCCAGAACGCCCAGTGCCGTCACACCGGCCACTGCCCACCATATCCATTGCAACAACGTTGAACCGCCCGTGCCGTGATGGCCCAGCCAGAAGAAAACGCCTGCCGCGGCCGCCATGCTCACCGCGCTGCGATTGATGGGCCTGCTGAGCCCCTCGGGGGTGCGGCTGGTCGTCCAGAACGCGATGCCCATGGGCAGGACCCACAGCACCAGCGGCGCCAGCGCCGCGACGAACAGCGTACTCCACCAGATCGAGTCTGCGGGCTCCTTGCTGAAGCGCGCACCGGCCAGCGCCTCGTTCAGCCAGCGCGCTTCCAGCCGGCACAGCGCCTCGGCCCAGGGTTGGTCCAGCAGGGCGCTGCGCAGCACGGCCATCAATGTCAGCGCCAGCAGCAGCGCGACGCCGATGACCACGTGCAGCGAGACCCAGTTGCGCAATCCCAGGCCGGCTGCATAGACCAGGTCGCCGGTGCCGGTGGGCGTCAGATAGCGGCCGTTCTCGCGCAGCCACGCCAGCGGCGCGCGCAGACGCAGGTGCTCGTCCCGGCACTCGGCTGCCCTGATGCGCCCGGGCGGCCCGCTGCCCAGCACAGCCTGGGCGTCATTGGCCGCCTTCTCTGCGCTGCTGGCCTCCTTGCGCAGCCGTCCCGGGACGAACAAGCCCACCAGGAAGGCGCCAATGAACCCGCCGCCGCTGACGGTGGACAGGTAGTCGAACCGGGACAGCATGGATTCCTTGAAGCTCCGGGGCGGCTCCACCGATCCGGCATCGCGCCGGCGGCCTGCCAACGCCTGCAGCACGCCCAGCGAAAAAGTCGCACTGCGAATGCCCCCGCCCGACAACGCCAGCGCCTCCGTCCGACCTGCGGTTGGCTGGCCCATCGCCTCGCGGCGGCCTCTCAACAACGTGGCCTCATCGGGCAGTTCGCCCTTGGCGGCCTCGCCCGACCAGAACGTATCGACCGCCTTCGCATAGCGATCCATGCCCTCGCGCATGGCGCTTTTTTTGTCCGGTGCCGCTTCCATCGCTTCTCCCTGGTGTTGGAGCGCACTGTTCCGCAAGCACTGGGAACTGCGCATCGGCAGTTTTGCGGACACTAGGCCGTGACCGCGACAACCGCTAAAATCGCCGTTTTTCGTCGTTTTGCCCCTGCTGTGGGCTAAGTTTTCACTGGAGCCACTCATGGGCAACAAGATCGTTACCGAAGCGGACCGCAAGGCCACTCCCCGTCCCGCCGCCCCCAAGGGCGTCACCTTCACGGCCCCCCGCGGCCAGCTGCGCAGCCTGGAACGCGGCGCGCACACCCGCTCGAAGAAGAACCCGGGCAAGCGCCCGCATTCGGGCTGATCATTCGGGCCACGCGCCTGAAGGTTCACCACTCACAGGCCCTGCGGGGCCTGTTTGTTTTTGTTGTCGGCTAACTCCTGACCACCATGATCCGCATCAACGAACTCCGCCTGCCGCTGAACCACGCCGAGGGCGAGCTGCGCCCCGCCGCGCTGGCCCGGCTGAAACTGGCAGATGCCGACCTCGCCGCCCTGCACATCGCCCGCCGCGGCTATGACGCGCGCAAGCGCTCCGACATCCAGCTGGTCTACACGCTGGACTGCACGCTGGCCGACGGCGTCGACGAAGCCTCGGTTCTCGCCCGCTTTGCCGGCGACCACCAGATCCGCCCCACGCCCGACACGGGCTACCACTTCCTGGCCCAGGTGGGCGAGCACACCGGCCCGAGACCGGTCGTCGTCGGCTTCGGCCCCTGCGGCCTGTTCGCCGCGCTGATCCTTGCGCAAATGGGCCTTCGCCCCATCGTGCTGGAGCGCGGCAAGGCCGTGCGCGAGCGCACGCAGGACACCTGGGGCCTGTGGCGCGAGCAGAAGCTGCACCCCGAGAGCAATGTGCAGTTCGGCGAGGGCGGCGCCGGCACCTTCTCCGACGGCAAGCTCTACAGCCAGATCTCTGACCCGCGCCACCTGACCCGCAAGGTGCTGACCGAGTTCGTCAAGGCCGGCGCGCCGGAGGAGATCCTGTTCGTCAGCAAGCCGCACATCGGCACCTTCCGGCTGGTGAGCATGATCATCAAGATGCGCGCCGACATCGAGGCGCTGGGCGGCGAGATCCGCTTCCAGCAGAAGGTGACAGACCTGCTGATCGAGGACGGCGCGGTGCGTGGCGTGCAGCTGGAGTCCGGCGAGCAGATCAGCACTACGCATGTGGTGATCGCGTTGGGCCACAGCGCCCGCGACACCTTCCAGATGCTGCACGCGCGCGGCGTGCATATGGAGGCCAAGCCCTTTTCCATCGGCTACCGCATCGAGCATCCGCAGAGCCTCATCGACGCGGCGCGCTTCGGCCCCAACGCAGGCAATCCCATCCTCGGCGCCGCCGACTACAAGCTGGTGCACCACGCCAAGAACGGCCGCTCGGTCTACAGCTTCTGCATGTGCCCCGGCGGCACCGTCGTGGCGGCCACCAGCGAACCCGACCGCGTCGTCACCAACGGCATGAGCCAGTATTCGCGCAACGAGCGCAACGCGAATGCCGGCATCGTCGTGGGCCTGACGCCCGAGGACTACCGGCAAGACGGCAAGCGCGACGGCAGCCCGGTGAACCCGCTGGACGGCATGGCCTTCCAGCGCATCTGGGAAAGCCGCGCCTACGAGCTGGGCGGCGGCGGCTACCTGGCGCCGGGCTCGCTGGTGGGCGACTTCATCAAGCGCCAGGTCAGCAAGGACTTCGGCGATGTGCAGCCCAGCTACAAGCCCGGCGTCACGCTGACCGACCTGCAGCGCAAGGACCGCGGCTCGCTGCCACGCTACTGCCTGGATGCCATCCGCGAAGCCCTGCCCGCCTTCGCGCGCCAGATCCGCGGCTTCGACCGGCCCGACGCGGTGCTGACCGGCGTGGAGACACGCACCTCATCCCCGCTGCGCATCAACCGCGGGCGCGACTACCAGAGCCTCAACGTGCGCGGCCTGTTCCCGGCCGGTGAAGGCGCCGGCTATGCGGGTGGCATCATGAGCGCCGGCGTAGACGGCATCGAAGTGGCCGAGGCGCTGGCGGCGGACCTGCTGGGCATGCCGGATGCGCCGGTGCTGCAGGGCAAGGGGGCGAAGGCGGGCGGGCAGGTTTGAATCGGGGGCCTCTGGCTAGGGCGCACTGCGGCAGCTTCCGTACGCTTCAATATACGGCCTGTCGAAGCATTTCGACAGGCCGGTGAGCACGTCCAGGTTGATCTGGTTCTCGGGGTGCTTCGCTGCGGCGAGTCGATGTGCTTCGTACTGGACGTCGAAAGCAGCACGATCCTGCCGAAGGAACGCGACTGTGGCCTGAACGTACGTGTTCCAGCTGAACGTCGGGTGCTGCTTCGCTTCGTCGGGATTCAGCGAATTGATCGCTTCTTCAGCTGCCCGTGCGTTCTCTCCAATCATCGCGAGCGTCTGCGCAAGATGCCAGCGCACGCCTCGCAGCTCCGCTTCCTGTTTTTTGACGTAGCGCGCCAGGAGTTGCGAGGCTTCAAGATGGCAGCTTCCCAACTTCCGCCAGCCCGATTCCGTCTGATCGAATTCCCAGTAGGTAAGCTTCATCGCGGCCGGCGCAATGTCCTTGTACTTCGCCGCACAAGCAGCAGCGTCCTCCGTGGGAGTGGCCGACGAAGCGCCATGGAGGCTACTCAAACAGACGGCCAGTACCCCAAGGCTGCGAATCGACTGCATCTTTGCTCCTGGCCCAAAATTGATCCTCGACGCCTCGGCGCAAACCTCCTGAAGGCGGCGTTAGCGCACAGAGTCTAGGCGCGAACAAGTTCCAGCCGGATCCACGGCTGCCAGGACTTGCGCCCCTTCATCTCCCACAAGCCGCTCAAGCGGTTCTTGCGCGCATTGAACTCGCCATCGAAGCGCACCGTCTTGCCATGGATGCGCCAGCGCCGCCCCTCCAGTTCGACGACGAACATCTCGGTCTGGCCCTGGTCGTCGAACGACTGCGCGAAGTGCCGCCGCTTGGCCGTGTCGTAACCCATCACCTCCATGGAGCGCGTCGGCTGGCCGTCGAAGCGCGCGTCCACGTCGTGCTGGATGAAGTGCCGGCCTGGCAGCCAGCGGTAGGTGTCGGTCGCGACCAGTTGCCCGGCCGGGTTGGCAGCCGTTTCCAGCACCTCGCCCGTCGTGTTCCAAGTACCGATGAAGATGCCGAACGCCGACATGGGATCGTGGGCCACGGTCGCTGCTTTCAATCCTCGGGGAACCTGTCGCGCCACAACGCCGCCAGCCGCGGATCGTTGTCCACGCGGTGCACCACCGCGGCCATGCGCGGCGCGGCTTCCTCGAAGCGCTCGCGCCACGGCCCGAAGCGGGACACGACGGCCACGTACAGGTCAAGCACGGTCAGTTCGTCGCCCAGCAGGTAGTCGCCGGGGCTGAGCTGCGCGTCCATGGTGGCCCAGCAGAACGCGATGCGCTCGTGCACGGCCTCCACCACCGCGTCGCGCGAGGCCTCGGGCGCGCCGATGCGCTTCACGTCGGGCTTGATCCAGTGCAGCGCGTAGACGGCCGACGACACGTACAGCATCCAGCGCAGGAACTGCCGCCGCTTGGGATCGTTAGGCGCCGGCGCCAGGCCGGCCGCCGGGTCCAGGTCGGCCAGGTAGATCAGGATGGCCGCGCTCTCGGTCATGACCTCGCCGTCGGGCAGCACCAGCGTCGGGATCTGGCGCATCGGGTTGCTGGTCGCGACGCGGTCGCGCGCGGCTTCCTCGGCCCAGGTGGCGCCCTCGATGAGCTGGTAGCGCAGGCCCAGCAGCGTCAGCGCAGCCTCCACGGCAACGGCGCCCGAGGCCTCGGCGCCGTAGAGCGTGAGCGTGAGCGTGTGATCTCCGAACATCAGGGCGCCTCCATCATGTCGATGAGCTCCTTGGCAAACGCCAGCGCGTCCTCCGGCAGCTCGAAGTGCATCTCGTTGTTCAGGTCCACGACGTCGCCGCCCGGCCCCTTGTGCACCACCGACCAGCCGCCCGCGCCGCCGTCAATGGCCAGCACGCCGAACTGCCCGGGTTGCAGATCCCGGGCGCTGCCGCCGGTGACGACGATGTCGCGGCCGAGGTGGGAGTGGTAGCGTCGCATGCTTTGATTGTCCTGGAGCAAGACCGATGAAGGCAGTGTGGAATGGCGTGGTCATCGCCGAGAGCGACGACACGGTGGTCGTGGAAGGCAATCACTACTTCCCGGCCGAGTCGCTGAAGAAGGAATACACCAGCTTCTCCAACCACCGCAGCAGCTGCGCGTGGAAGGGGCAAGCGCAGTACCTGAGCCTGTTCGTCAATGGCGAGATGAACCCGGACGCGGTCTGGTTCTACGCCGACCCGCTGCCCGCCGCGGCCGAGATCAAGGGCCGTTACGCGTTCTGGAAGGGCGTCAAGGTTTCGGAGTAATCAGGGCTTCAGGCCTTCGGGCAACAGCGCCCACAGCCGCAGCGGCTGCTTGGTGCGGCCGGCCTGCAGCCCGGCCTCATCGCCCCAGCCCCAGAACAGGTCGGCGCGCACGGCGCCGAGGATGGCGCCCCCGGTGTCCTGTGCCAACACCAGGCGGCGCATGGGCGTGGGGGACAGCGGTTCGGTGCTTTCCAGCCATAGCGGCGTGCCCAGCGCGATGACGCTGCGGTCGATGGCCACCGAGCGGCCCGGCGTCAGCGGCACGCCCTGCGCGCCGCGCGGGCCTTGTGTGGCATCGGGCAGCGCCTCCTCTCGGAAGTAGACGACACGCGGGTTCACCGCCAGCGCATCGCGCACCTTGGCCGGGTTGCGGCGCGCCCAGTCGCTCAAGCCCTTCCAGCTCGCGTCCACCAGCTCGCCGCGCGCCAGCAGCGCCTTCGCGACGGACTCGAAGGGCTGGTCGTTGTGGCCCGCGAACGCAACGCGGCTGATGCGCTCGGCGCCGGTCTCATCGCGCGTGACGAGGCGACCCGAGCCCTGGATCTGCAACTGCAGCAGCGCGAACGGATCATCGAGGAAGGCCAGCTCCAGCGCGGCAAAGCGCGGATGGCCGTCGATGTCGCGGCGCGGCAGACGGCGCAGCGCGGGGTCGGCAGGCAGCGTGTGCAGCGGCCACTGGAAGGCACCCTGGCGCGTGCGGCTGGCCGTCAGCTGGGGCTCGAAGTAGCCGGTCAGCAGGCCGGTGGTGTCGCCGCCATCGGCCGCCAGCCGCCAGGCGCGCAGGTGTTTCATCAGCAGCAGCGCGGCCTCCAGCGCATCGGCGGGCGGCTGCAGCGCGGCGCGCGCGCAGAACTCGGCCCAGCCCGGCGCGGGCCGCTGGCAGCCGGCCAGCAGCGCGGGCCACGCGGCCATCAGATCGTCGCCGCCCCAGCCGGGCAGGTCTTTCCAATCGACGGCGACCCAGCGCGCGACGGCAACGGCGGGCGCCGCGACCGGCGGCTGACCCGGAGTTGCAGGCGCCGTTGGCTCGCGCGGCAGCAGCGGCGGCGACGAGCAGGCCGCCAGCGTTCCTAGAATCGCGGCCAGTGCCCCACGTGCCCACCACGCCATGCTGCTCCTCCTGCTCGAAGCCCTGGGCGCCCTGCTCATCATCATCTTCATCGTCTGGTGGACCATGTTCTCGGGCCGCAAGGGCGGCGAGCGCAAGGACGAGTGATCACTTCGGTGGGATGAGGAAGCTCATGGGCTCGCGACGCAGGCGTTGCCGTATGGCCGCATAGACCCGCTTGCGGTCCGCCAGCCGCACGCCGCGCGAGCGCAGCGCGACCTTGAACGCGCAGAAGAAGCTGACGCCCACGTTCAGCATGCCGATGCCGGCGATGCACAGCACGCAGGACCAGAAGGCCCAGGTCGTCATCACGCCCACGCCCAGCGCCCCCACGGCTGCCGCGAGCTGGCCGGTGGCCAGTGTCACGTGGCGCACCTCGATGGGCAGCCCGAAGAAGCCGATCAGCGCCGGCACCAGGCCCAGCATCAGGCCCAGGCTGGTGTTGGCCGTCAGCCCCGAGATGTTGGCCCGCCACCAGTGCGACCAGCGCTGCGCACGCCCGCGGCCCAGCAGGCTCACGATGCGGGGGTTCCACGCGATGGCGCTGTCCAGCCGGTGGAAGACGAACCAGTTCTCCACCCAGCCGGCGATGAGGCTGGATGCGAACAGCAGCGTGCCGGTGAAGGCCGCGAACAGCAGCGACGGCCCGAACAGGTCCAGCGAATGCAGCACGTACTGCGCATCCTTCTCGCCCACCAGCGGCGCGCCGAAGGCCAGCCAGCACAGGCCCTGCACGGCCAGCACCAGCGGTGCGGCCAGCGCGAGGTTGCCGATGATGCCGGCCACCTGCGAGCGCGTCAGGTGCGTGACCTCGTCGACGAAGCCCTGCAGCCCGTCGTCGCGGTCGATGTACAGCAGCTTGTCGGCCATCGCAGGCGCGGTCATCGCCGGCTGCTTGGTGGCCACGGTCCAGTGCAGCAGGTGGATCAGCACGAAGCTGGCCGCGTAATTCACGCCGGCCCAGAAGCCGCCCCAGAAGGCCGTGAAGCCCAGCAGGCCGATGAAGAACTTCAGGAAGGTGGTGCCCGCGATGACGGCGCCACCGCCGGCCGCGCGCTGCAGCATGTCGCGGTACTCGGCGCGGCTGCGGGTGATGTAGTGCTCACCGGTCTCGGCGCTGCGCTCGGCCACCTTGCGCGCCAGCAGCGAGTAGTGGCGCGCGAACAGCGTGCGCAGGCTGCGGCGCTCGTGCACCACGCGCACCAGCCCG
Organism: Roseateles asaccharophilus; assembly: GCF_031458115.1. GTDB lineage: Bacteria > Pseudomonadota > Gammaproteobacteria > Burkholderiales > Burkholderiaceae_C > Pelomonas > Pelomonas asaccharophilus_A. Next base: position 163,554 of record NZ_JAVDXV010000004.1, read on the forward strand.
GCCACCAGGCGCAGCAGCTCGCGCTGCGGCGCGTCGGACACCAGGCAGGCCAGCAGCGCCTCGATGCGGTCCAGCCGCGCGGTCAGCTGCTCGACGGAGAACATCAGGTCCACCGACACGCCGTGCGCCTCCAGATGCTCGGGCACGGTCTGCGCGGCGGCGCGGCAGCGGTCCAGCAGCGCGCGCAGGAACTGCAGCGACGGCGCCAGCACGTCGTCCTCGCGCTGCGCCAGCGCGCGTTCGACGGCCTCCCAGGCGGCGGGCAGCTGGTGGAAGGGCTTGTCCTGCAGCAGCAGCTCGTCCATGCGCACGCGCAGCGGGCCGGACAGCCCCGCCGCATGCACGCTGCTGACCAGCACCGTGACGGCCGCCGCCATCTCCACGCGCCAGCCGTCGTCGGGCGCGGCCGTGAACAGCAGGCCCAGCCGGCCCAGCAGCTCGTCGTCGATGGCGGCGATCCAGTCCTCGTCGTTCTCGTCGCCGAACAGCAACTCGAACAGCGCGGCCAGGTCGCGCGTGTCCGTCGTGGCCGGCAGCACGCGGCGGCGCAGCCGACCCAGGAACTCGTGCCACAGCGCCATGCGTGGCGCAAAGCCCACCTCGGCGAACAGGCTCACCGCATCCACGTCGTTCCAGACGCCGGCAATGACGCTGGAGAAGTTGAAGGCGTGCTCGGGGTGGCGCTCCAGCACGTTGAGCAGGTGCTTGAGCCTGACCAGCGGCAGTGGCGTGCCGGCGGCGGTGGCCTCGCGCGGCGCATGGCGCAGCCATTCGAGCAGGCGCACCAGCCACAGGTTGCGTTCGGCCAGCGCGGCCTGCGGATCCGCTGCGTTCAGCAGCGCGGTGAGGTCCCAGTTCCGGTTCGTCAAATCAGAAGCTGCGAATGAGTTCCGCGCGGCCGAGCAGACCGCCGCGGCGTCGCCAATCAAGGCGCAAAGCGGAGTCGCAGCGCGTGCTGCGGCGAGCATTTGCAACGCCGAGTGGCGGCATTGCGGCGGGATGAGCGGGCGTGTGGGGCTCGTTCACGGCTTCTCAATGCAGTGAAGCGCTGTCGGCCAGGAGAAACTCGGCGACGTCGGTGTAGAAGATGTCGCAGCCCTCGGTCACGCACAGGAAGCGCCCGCGCATCGTGCCCTGCGGCGTGCCGATCTGCGCCCAGGAACTGTACTGAAAAGATTGCCCGGGCGCGAGCACCGGCTGGTGGCCCACGACGGCCAGGCCGTCGACGACCTGCACCTGGCCGCGCGCATCGGTGATCTCCCAATGCCGGCCGATGAGCTGGGCCATCACATCGCCGGTGTTCTCGATGGTGATCGTGTAGCTGAAGGCGTACAGCCCTTGCTCGAGATGGGTCTGCTCGGGCAGGGCCTGGACGGCGACGCTGCAGCTGAATCGGGGGTTGGCCATCAGGTGATTTTGCCGGCCGGGCGCTATGCTCGACCCATATCAATCGGGAAGCGTGATCCTAAGTGCTGCGCTGGCTCTGGCCATTCACCGTGCTGCTCAGCCTGTCGGCTCAGGCCCAAGACCTGGTGCTGCGCACGGCCCAGCAGAGCGGCTCGCTCGTCAAGTACGACCCCGATGGCGGACCCAATCGTCCCGGCATCTGCATGGAGATCCTGCAGGCCGTGCAGCGCCTGGATCCCGGCCTGCAGTTCACCGGCATGGAACAGCACGTGCCGCTCAAGCGTGTGGAGCGCCTGCTGGCCGACGGCCTGGTGGACGCCTTCTTCTGCCTGCTGAAGTCGCCCGAGCGCGAGAAGCAGTGGCGCTATGCGCCGATACCGCTGTACACGATCCGGCACGTCATCGTGCAGCGCACCGACGACGCGCGCCATCTCGACACGCTGCCCGAGCTGGCCGCGGCCAGCCGGCGCAAGCCCGTGCTGGTCATGCGCGGCACGGCGCTGGCGAAACGGCTGCTGCAGGCCGACGTGGCCATCGCCGAAGTGGGCTCGGAGCGCGAGGCCTTGCAGATGCTGTTGATGAACCGCGCCGACGTCATCTATGGCCAGGACATCAACCTGCAGCGCCACATCGGCGATGCGCGCCTGGGCAGCAAGATGAAGTTCGGCCGCACGGTGTTCCAGGAGGAGCCGCAGTACCTGGCGCTGCGCGCCGACCTGCCTGCCGCGCATGAAGAGCGATTGACGCAGGCGCTGCGCCGCCTGGAGCGCGATGGCGTGCTGCGCGCGCTGGCTGAAAAGTACCGATGAGCCCCAAACCCCTGTTTCTGCCGCCGGACGGCCGGCCCCGCTGCGCCTGGTGCGCTGCCGCACCCGGCGATGCGCTTTACCTGCACTACCACGACGAGGAATGGGGCCGGCCCGTGGCCGACGACTTCCGGCTGTTCGAGAAGCTGTGCCTGGAGGGCTTCCAGAGCGGCCTGTCGTGGCGAACCATCCTGACCAAGCGCGAGGCCTTCCGCGTCGCGTTCGCCGGCTTCGACTTTCACCAGGTGGCCCGGTTCGGCGACAAGGACGTGGCCCGGCTGCTGCTTGATGCCGGCATCGTGCGCCACCGCGGCAAGATCGAGGCGGCCATCCACAACGCGGGCCGCTGCGTGGAGCTGGTCCAGGAGACCGGCTCGTTGGCCGCCTACCTGTGGCGCTTCGAGCCGCCGAAGAACTCCGTTGCGCACAACCTGTCGCAGTCGCCGGCGTCGGAGGCGCTGTCCAAGGACCTGAAGAAGCGCGGCTGGAAGTTCGTGGGTCCCACCACCATGCACGCGCTGATGCAGGCCATGGGGCTTATCAACGACCACCAGCCGGGCTGCCACCACTGGAAGGCCGCGCAGCAGGCGCGAGACAGCTTCCAGCGGCCGGGATCCTAAAATCGCGGCCATGCGCGCCGCAAAACAACACTTCATCGCCCCCAGCATCCTGTCCGCCGATTTCGCCCGCCTGGGCGAGGAGGTCCGCAACGTGCTGGCCGCCGGCGCCGACTGGATCCACTTCGACGTGATGGACAACCATTACGTGCCCAACCTGACCTTCGGGCCCATGATCTGCGAGGCGCTGCGCAAGCACGCGGTCAAGCCCGACGGTACGCCTGCCGTCATCGACGTGCACCTGATGGTGCAGCCGGTCGACAGCCTGGCCCAGGCCTTTTGCCGCGCCGGCGCCGACATGGTCACCTTTCACCCCGAGGCCAGCGCGCACGTGGACCGCACGCTGCAACTGATCAAGGCCGAAGGCAAGCAGGCCGGCCTGGTGTTCAACCCCGCCACGTCGCTGGACGTGCTGGAGTGGGTCATCGACAAGGTCGACATGGTGCTGCTGATGAGCGTGAACCCCGGCTTCGGCGGCCAGAGCTTCATCCCCAGCGCGCTGGCCAAACTCAGGAAGGCGCGCGAGATCATCGACAAGTCCGGCCGCGACATCCGCCTGGAGATCGACGGCGGCGTGAAGGTGGACAACATCCGCGAGATCGCCGCCGCCGGTGCCGACACCTTTGTGGCCGGCTCGGCCATCTTCGGAAAGCCGGACTACAAGTCCGTCATCGACGCCATGCGCGCCGAGTTGGCGAAGGCCTGATCGCGATGGCTTCCATCCTGCTCGTCTGCACCGCCAACATCTGCCGCTCGCCGATGGCCGAGGCCATCTTCAGGGCCAAGCTGGGTGATGTGTTCAAGACCGTCGCGTCAGCCGGCGTGCATGCCGATCCACGCGGAGGCCCGGTGGATGCGCGCGCCGCCGCCGCGCTCGACCGGCACAAGTACAGCCTCGACCGCAAATGGCGCTCGCGCCGCGTGGATCCCGAGACGCTGGGCCAGTACGACCTGGTGCTGGCGATGGAGGCCGAGCATGTGGACGCGCTGCGCCGCAAGGCCCCGCCGGACCTGCACGCGCGCATCCTGCTGCTGACCGATTTCGTGCCGGAGCTGGCCGGCCAGGACGTGCCCGACCCCTACTTCGGCCCCGTAACGGGCTTCGACGTGGTCGTCGGCATGCTGGAGCGCGCGGCGTCGCGGCTGCTGGCCGAGAGCCGCGAGGGCCGGCTGAAGCTGGGTTGATCAGACCTTGCTGGTGGCTTCGGCCACTTCACGCATGTCTGGGCCGCTGCCGCTGAAGCGGTCCAGCGCCAGGTAGATGACCGGCGTGATGTAGAGCGTCACGGCCTGCGACAGGATCAGGCCGCCCACCACGGCCAGGCCCAGCGGCTGGCGCAGCTCGGCGCCGGCGCCCAGGCCCAGCGCGATGGGCAGCGCGCCCATCAGCGCGGCCAGCGTGGTCATCATGATGGGGCGGAAGCGCAGGATGCAGGCTTGGCGTATCGCCTCGGCCGCTGCCAGCCCCTGGCTGCGCTGCACGTCCAGCGCGAAGTCGATCATCATGATCGCGTTCTTCTTCACGATGCCGATCAGCATGACGATGCCGATGGTCGCGATGATGGTCAGCTCCATGCCGAACAGCTGCAGCGTGACCAGCGCGCCCACCGCCGCCGACGGCAAACCGGCCAGGATGGTCAGCGGGTGGATGTAGCTCTCGTACAGCACGCCCAGCAGCACGTAGATGACCGCCACGGCCAGGCCGATCAGCAGCAGCTGGCCGCCCTGCGAATCCTGGAACACCGCCGCGTCACCGCCGTAGCTGGTGATGATGCTGGGCGGCAGCTGGATCTCCTGCGTGAAGGCGGCGATCTGCTGCGTCGCGTCGCCCAGCGGCACGTTGGGCGCGAGGTTGAAGCTGATCGTGATGGCCTGCAGCTGGCCCTGGTGGTTGACGGCCGTGGGGCCCAGCGTGCGCTGCACCGTGGCGAAGGCCGTCAGCGGCACCTGGGCGCCGTTGTTGCCGCGCAGGTAGATCTTGTCGAAGGCGGTCTCGCTGCTGCGGTCGTCGTCGCCGGCCTCCATGATGACCTGGTAGGTGTTGCTCTCGGCGTAGATGCTGGACACCTGGCGCTCGCCGAAGGCGCCGTACAGCGCGTTGCGCAGCTCGCCCATGTCCACGCCCAGCAGCGCCGCGCGCTCGCGGTCGATGACGAGGCTGGCCTGCAGGCCGCGCATCTGCGAGTCGCTGGTGATGTCGCGGAAGCGCTCGTCGGTGCGCAGCTTTTCCTGCAGCTTGGTGGCCCAGGTGCCCAGCTCGCCGGCCGACACCGACTGCAGCGTGTACTGGTAGCGGCTCTTGCTCTGGCGCCCGCCCAGCTGCAGGTTCTGCACCGGGCGCAGGTAGACCTGGACGCCCGGCACCGCACGCAGCTTCTTGCGCAGGCCTTCCAGCACCTTGGGCATGGCCTCGCGCTCGCCGCGTGCCTTCAGGTTGATGAACATGCGGCCGGTGTTGGTGCCGCCGCCTCCGCCACCGCCGCCCACGGCAGAGCTGAGCGCCTTCACGTTGGGGTCGTTGCGGACGATCTCGGCCACGCGGTCCTGCAGCTGCGTCATCGCGGCGAACGACGTGTCCTCGGGCGCCTCGGTGCTGGCCTGGATCTGGCCGATATCTTCCTCGGGGAAGAAGCCCTTGGGGATGGCCATGTAGAACCACACCGTCGCGACGAAGCTCAGCAGCGCGACGCCCAGCACCCAGCCGCGGTGGCGCAGCGCCAGGTCCAGCGTACGCGTGTAGGCGTTCAGCGTGGCCGTGAAGCCGCGCTCGAACAGCCGGCCCATGGCGCCGTCCTCGTGGTGCTCGTCGGCCTTCAGCAGCCGGCTGCACAGCATGGGCACGAGCGTGAGCGACACGACGGCCGACACCAGGATGGACAGGCCCACGACGACGGCGAACTCGTGAAACAGCAGGCCGATGACGCCCGGCATGAAGAAGATGGGGATGAGCACCGCCACCAGCGAGATGGAGATGGACAGGATGGTGAACGCCATCTCGCGCGCGCCGCGCACGGCCGCGTCGAAGGGCTTCATGCCGTCCTCCACATGGCGGACGATGTTCTCCAGCATGACGATGGCGTCGTCCACCACCAGGCCCACCGCCAGCGTGATGCCCAGCAGCGAGATGTTGTCCAGGCTGTAGCCCAGCGCGTACAAGAGCGTCAACGCGCCGATCAGCGAGATCGGCAGCGACGCGGTCGGGATCAGCGTCGCCACCGCGCGGCGCAGGAAGATGAAGATGACCATCACCACCAGGCCCACGGTCAGCGCCAGCGTCAGGTAGACGTCGTGCAGCGACTCGCGGATGGACAGCGAGCGGTCGTTCAGCGTGGACATCCTGACCGACGCCGGCATCTGCTCCGCATAGCGCGGCAGCAGCGCCTTGACCTTGTCGACGACCTGCACGGTGTTGGCATCTGGCTGGCGCTGGATGGCCAGCGTGATGGAGCGCTCGCCCTGGTAGGTCGCGTAGGTCTTGCTTGTCTCGACGCTGTCCTGCACCTCGGCCACATCGCTCAGGTGCACCGGCGCGCCGTTGCGCGACGCGACGACGATGCGCCCGAACTCGGCCGCGCGCTGAAGCTGCTTGTTGGCCTGGATGGTCAGCGTCTGGCGCGAGCCGTCCAGCACACCCACCGGCGTGTTGGCGTTGGCGGCGCGCACGGCGGCCTGCAGCTCGTCCAGCGTGATGTTGCGCTGGTTCAGCAGCTCGGTGCGCACCTTGATGCGCACTGCATAGCGCTTCTGGCCGTAGATGGACACCTGGGCCACGCCGGCTATGGTGGACAGGCCCGGCGACAGCAGGTTCTCGGCGTAGTCGTTCAGCTCCGTCAGGTCCATGGACGGCGACGTCAGCGCCACCAGCAGCACCGGCGCGTCGGCCGGGTTGACCTTGCGGTAGTTGGGCGGCGAGGTCATCTCCGTCGGCAGCGCGCGCAAGCTGCGGAACAGCGCCGCCTGCACGTCCACGGCCGCGGCGTCGATGTTGCGTGACGGGTCGAACTCCAGCGTCAGCGACGTGTTGCCCAGCGTGTTGGTCGACGAGATGGTCTGCAGGCCGGGGATGGTCGAGAACTGTTTCTCCAGCGGCAGCGCGACCGACGACGCCATCGTCTCGGGCGATGCACCCGGCAGCGACGCGCCGACGTTGATGATGGGCGTGTTGTACGACGGCAGCGCGGCGACGGGGATCTTGCTCCAGGCCGCCAGGCCGGCGATGACCAGCGACAGGTTCAGCAGCACGGTCATGACCGGCCGCCGGATGAAGGCTTCGGTGATCCTCATTTGCCGGCGCCCGAGGCTTTGGCGGCCGCCGCCGCGGGGGTCGCAATGCGCAGCGGTGTGCCCGGCCGCAGGTTCTGCTTGCCGTCCATGACGACCTGCGCGGTCGCGTCCAGACCCTCCACGACGGCCTGCTCGCCCAGGCTCGCGCGCACCTGCACGGGCGCCTGCTTGGCCGTGTTGTCCGGCCCCACCACGTACACCGAGCGTTCGTTGCCGCGCATGATGATCGCGGCCTGCGGCACCACGGTCGCGCCCTGCAGCGTGCGCAGTGTCACACGCACGCGCAGGTACTGGCCCGGCCACAGCGCCTGGGCCTTGTTGTCGAATTCGGCCTTGACCTTGATGGTGCCGGTGGCCGTGTCGACGAGGTTGTCCACCGCCGTCACCCGGCCCTTGACGGCCGCCGCCCCCTTGGCGGCGCCGGGCACCACGGCCTCCACTTCCAGCGCGCCGGCGCGCGTGGCGGCCAGCAGCGCGGCCAGCTGCGTCTCGGGCAGCGTGAAGCTGACGGCGATGGGGTCCAGCTGCGCGATGTTGACCAGCGGCGTCGCCGTCGCGCTGGCCTGCACCAGGCTGCCCGCATAGACGTTGACGATGCCGGCCCGGCCGCCGATGGGCGCGCGCAGCTCGTTGTAGCCGGCCGTGACCTGCGCGGCCTGGATGGCGGCCTCGTCGCTGCGGATCAGCGCCTGTCCGGCGTCGAAGTTGGCCTGCGCCGTGTCGACCGCGTTCTGCGCAATGAAGTTCTGCGCCTTCAGCTCCTTGGCGCGGTTGAGCTGGCGCTCCAGGTCGGTCAGGCTGGCGCGGTCGCGCGCGAGCTGGGCGCGGGCCTTTTCCAACGCGGCGCGGTCGGCGCGGTCATCGAAGCGGAACAGCAGCTGGCCCTTGCTGACGGTCTGCCCGTCCTTCACCAGCACCTGGGCCACAGTGCTGGTGGTCTGCGCGCGCAGGTCCACGCTCTGCAGCGCGGTGACGGTGCCGCTGGCCTCCACGGTGATGGGCACATCGGCCTGCTTCACCTGCACGACGCTGACGTTCTGCGCCGGCGGCGCGCTGGCCGCCCCGGCGGGCCTGGCGGCGCCGGCATCGTCCTTGCGCCCGCAGCCAGCCAGGCCGGCCATGACGAGGCCGCAAAGAATCAGGGAAGAGGTGGCGCGCATGCAAGCCTGCTGAAAGTAATGGGGGTTGACCGCAAGGTCGGGCCAGATTAGCCACCCCGTTTTGCTCGCAGATTGCTGAGCGCGCCCGATGGCGCGTTTTTTACGCCTGCTTCTGCAGCGCGCGGGCCAGCTGCGCCCCCACCCGGGCGTTGTTCTTGACCAGTGCGATGTTGGTGGCCAGGCTTCTGCCGCCGGTCAGCGCCTTGATGCGCGCCAGCAGGAAGGGGGTGATGGCCTTGCCCTGGATGCCCTGGTGGTCCGCCTCGGCCAGCGCCTGGGCGGTGATGGCGTCGATTTCCTCCCGCGGCATGGCCTGGGCCGCCGGCACCGGGTTGCTGACGACCACGCCGCCCGACAAGCCCAGCGCCCACTTGGCGCGGATGAAGCGGGCCTGCGTGTCGGCGTCGTCCATGCGGAAGTCGGCCTTCAGGCCCGAGTCGGGCGTGAAGAACGCGGCGAAGTTGTCCTGCCCCACCGACAGCACCGGCACGCCGTGCGTCTCCAGGTATTCCAGCGTCAGGCCCAGGTCCAGGATGGACTTGGCACCGGCGCAGACCACCGCCACCGGCGTGCGCGCCAGCTCCTGCAGGTCGGCCGAAATGTCGAAGCTCTCGGCGCCGCCGCGGTGCACGCCGCCGATGCCGCCGGTGACGAACACGGCGATGTCGGCCAGGTGCGCGCAGATCATCGTCGCGGCCACCGTGGTGGCGCCCAGCCGGCCGGTCGCGAGGGCGAACGGCAGGTCGCGGCGGCTCAGCTTCATCGCGTCGGGCGACTGGGCCAGCTGCTGCAGCTCCTCGTTCGTCAGGCCGACGCGGATGCGGCCACCAATGACGGCGATGGTGGCCGGCACGGCGCCCTCGGCGCGGATGACGTCCTCCACCTCGCGGGCCGTCTCCAGGTTCTGCGGCCAGGGCATGCCGTGGGCAATGATGGTGGACTCGAGGGCCACGATGGGCCGGCCGTCGGCGCGCGCGGCGGCGACCTCGGGCGAGAGCTGGACGAATTCGTTCATGGCTGTTGTTCTTCGAGGAATTGGGGATTCAGGTCGGGATGCACGCTGTCGGTGGTCTGCAGCGTCAGCGCCGCAAGCGCCAGGCCCAGCCGGGCGGCGGCATCGAAATCATCGCAATCGCGCAGCAGCGCTGCGCAGACGCCGGCCGACAGCGCATCGCCCGCGCCGGTCACGTCCACCACGGCCACCTGCGGCGCGGGCCAGTGGCGCGCCGGCTGGCCCGGCTCGCTGAGCAGCAGGCCGCGCGCGCCCTCGGACACCAGCACCCGCTGTACGCCGCGCGCATGCAGCGCGGCCAGCGCCAGCGAGCGGTCGGCGTCCACGGTGGCCAGTTCGCCGGCATTCAGGATCAGCAGGTGCAGGCCGGTCAGCCGCTCGGGCAGGCGCTCCATCTTGGCCTCGGACACGGCCACGCAGACCAGCGGCGCGCCGCCATCGCGCGCCTCGCCCAGCAGCAGCGGCCAGGCGTCGGTGGGCAGGTTGCCGTCGGCCACCACCAGCGCGGCGCCGGCGCGCAGGTCCTTGCTGGCCTGCAGCGCCCAGGGGTTGAGGCGCTCCACCAGCGGCATGGCGGCCAGGCCCAACGTCAGACTGCCGTCCGGGTCCAGCACGGCCGTGTAGCTGTCGCTGGCCTGCCGGCGCAGCCGGATGACGGCGCTCATGTCTATGCCCGCCTGCGTGGCCTGCTCCAGCAGCATGCGGCCGCCGGCGTCGTCACCCATGGCGGCCACCAGCGCGACGGGCAGGCCCAGCCGCGCGAGGTTCTCGGCCACGTTGCGCACCACGCCGCCGGGCGTCTCGTGCGCCTCGCAAGGGTTGGACGAGCCGGGCAGCGCGCTCGCCAGCAGCTTGAGCTTGCGGTCGATGTTGAGCCCGCCGATGCAGACGATGGGGGCGGCGGGGGTGTTCATCGGCGCAATTCTAGGAAGCGAACCACGCCGCGATCGCCGCAGCCAGCGACTGCACAACCTGTTCGTCGTTGCGGCCGCTGCGGACGCGCACATGGAAGGCGTGGTCGGCGTCGTCCTCGATGTGCAGCGTGGCGCGTTCCTGCAGACCTTGCACGACACCCTGCAGCAGCGTCAGTTCGGCCAGTTCGTCGCGCGTGCCCTGCAGGAACAGCATCGGCACTTTCACGTCGGCCAGATGCGCGGCGCGCTCGACGCCCGGCTTGCCCGCCGGGTGCAGCGGGAAGCCGACGAACACCAGCCCGCGCACGCCGGGCATGGCCCGCGCAGCCTGGGCCTGCGACGTCATGCGGCCGCCGAAGGACTTGCCGCCCGCGAACAGCGGCGTGTCGGGCAGGCGTTCGCGCGCGGCCGCCACAGCCGCCCGCACGGCCGCTTGCGCAACCGCGGGCGAATCCGGCCGCTTGGAGCCGCGCTCCATGTAGGGGAACTGGTAGCGCAGCGTGGCCACGTCGTGCGCCAGCAGCGCCTGCGCCAACGCCTCCATGAAGCTGTGTGCCATGCCCGCGCCGGCGCCATGCGCGAACACATAGCAGGCCCGCGGCTGCGGCGGCTGCAGCCACAGTGCGGACACGGTGGTGGCGTCATCGACGCTGAGCGTGAGGTTCATGCCGTCAGCTTATGCGCTAGAGTCGCCCGCGGTGCGGCACACGCCGCCCACGTCGCTCGGACGGTTCCGGGCGCTTACGTACACAGCCAATGACTTCTTCGTCTTCCGCTTCCAGCGGCAAGCGCCGTTTCGCGCGCATCGACCGCCTGCCGCCCTACGTCTTCAACATCACGGCCGAGCTCAAGCTCGCGGCCCGCCGGCGTGGCGAGGACATCATCGACATGAGCATGGGCAACCCCGACGGGGCCACGCCGCCGCACATCGTCGCCAAGCTCGCCGAGGTCGCCCAGCGGCCCGACACGCACGGCTACTCGGCCAGCAAGGGCATTCCGCGCCTGCGCCGCGCGATCTCGCACTGGTACCAGCGCCGCTACGGCGTGGACATCAACCCCGACAGCGAGGCCATCGTCACCATCGGGTCGAAGGAAGGCCTGGCTCACCTGATGCTGGCGACGCTGGACCGCGGCGACACCGTGCTGGTGCCCGACCCCAGCTACCCCATCCACATCTACGGCGCGGTCATCGCCGGCGCCGACATCCGCGCCATCCCGGTGTCGAGCGAGGTGGACTTCTTCGCCGAGCTGGAGCGCACCATCCGCGGCAGCTACCCCAAGCCCAAGATGATGGTGTTCGGCTTCCCGTCCAACCCGACAGCGCAGTGCGTGGAGCTGAGCTTCTTCGAGCGCGTCGTGGCACTCGCAAAGAAGCACGACATCCTGGTCGTGCACGACCTCGCCTATGCCGACATCGTGTTCGACGGCTACCAGGCGCCGTCCATCATGCAGGTGCCCGGCGCCAAGGACGTGGCGGTCGAGTTCTTCACGCTCAGCAAGAGCTACAACATGGCCGGCTGGCGCGTCGGCTTCATGGTTGGCAACCCCGACCTCGTCGCCGCACTCGCGCGCATCAAGAGCTATCACGACTACGGCACGTTTACGCCGCTGCAGGTGGCGGCCATCGCCGCGCTGGAGGGCGACCAGCAGTGTGTGAGCGACATCTGCGCCAGCTACCAGCGCCGCCGCGACGTGCTCTACAAGGGCCTGATCGAAGCGGGCTGGCAGGTCGACTGCCCCAAGGCCAGCATGTACATCTGGGCGCGCATTCCCGAGCCCTACCGCGAGCTGGGCTCGCTGGAGTTCGCGCGCCAGCTGATGGAAAAGGCCAAGGTCTGCGTGTCGCCTGGCATCGGCTTCGGCGACCATGGCGACGGCCATGTGCGCTTCGCGCTGATCGAGAACGAGTCACGCATCCGCCAAGCGGTGCGCGGCATCAAGGCGATGTTCAAGGCCGACGGGCTGCTCAAGGCCTAGCCGACATTGCGGCTCTGCCACAACGCCAGCCCGCCCACCGCCAGCACATGGTCCTCCCAACCTTCCAGGCCGGAGACGATCAGCGTGCCGATGCGGCCCTTGCCGCGCAGGACCAGCGGCACGGCGCCGCCTTCCGCGCGGTAGAGGTCGGGGTCCAGGCCGGTTTCCTTGTGGAAGTCGGCCTGGCGCTCGAGGAACTGCTGCCTGACCATCCACGAGCTGTGGCCGAAGCGGCGCACGACGTTCTTCTTCTTGATGACCCAGTCGGCGTTGCCCGCCGTCGTGCCGTCCATGAAATAGACGAACAGCGGGTGCTCGTCCTTCTCGATGTGGATGGCAATGGGCCGGCCCGGGAACCACTCCAGCGACAGTGCGACGATGGCTTGGCCGATGGCCAGCGCATCGGCCGCATTCAGCCGGTCGAACACCAGCGCGTTTTCCTGGGCCGCGCAGTCGGCGACGGTCGCGGGCGCTTTCGGGGTCTTGTCCATGGTGACTGTGCCGTGTCGGAGTGGGCGTGACCCATCGTAGGCCCGTACTTTCGTGAAACTGATGAAGCCGATGACCCACTCAACTTCCCTGCAAGCCTGCATCCTCGACCTCGACGGCACGCTGGTCGACACGCTGGGCGATTTCGTCGCCGTGCTGGGCCGTGTGCTGTCCGACCTGGGCCTGCCGCCGGTCACGCGCGACTTCATCGAGCGCACCATCGGCAAGGGCAGCGAGCACCTGGTGCGCACGACGCTGGCCCATGTGGGCGGCGCACCCGCGCTGTTCAACCGCGCTTGGCCGCTGTACCAGCAGCACTATGCGGCGCTGAACGGCCAGCATGCGGCCGTCTATCCGGGCGTCATCGAAGGACTGGAGCTGCTGCGCTCACGCGGCCTGCCGCTGGCCGTGCTGACCAACAAGCCCGGCGCACCGGCTCGCGAGTTGCTGCGGCGCAAGGGGCTGAACCACTACTTCAGCCACGTGTTCGGCGGCGACGACTTCGAGCGCAAGAAGCCCGACCCGCTGCCGCTGCTGAAGACCTGCGAGGCCCTGGGCACGGCGCCGTCGGCGACCTGGATGGTGGGCGACTCGCGCAACGACGCCGAAGCGGCCAACGCCGCTGGGTGCCCGCTGGTGCTGGTGACCTATGGCTACAACCACGGCGAGGACATCCGCGCCGTGGCGGCGCTGCAGCATGTCAGCCGGCTGGACGAGGTTCGGCTCGACTGACCGGCACTCTTGCCTTGGGGGCCGAGCGCCGGGCCGCCCCAAGCCGGCCCGTCTGGCGATGTGCGAGCGGGGAACGCCCTGCGAGCATCGTCGTCCCCTCGGGGGACCGGCTGGACTTGCCCGCGTTCAGCGGCAAGGCCGGACGAGGGGTCTCAGGTTCTAGCGTCGACGCTCTTTCTTGATGCCCAGCAGCGCTTCCTTCAGGCTTGCATCGGCCGGCTTGTCGCCCAGCCAGATGCGCAGCAGCGCCGAGAAGAATTCGGGCTCCTTGATGGTTTCGCCGATGGCCTTGCCGTTCAGCAGCACCGTCGAGCCCACGCCCGGCACATAGTCCACCGAGAAGTTGTCGCCGCTGTTGAGCTGCTTGCGGCTGGCGAAGATCTCGCTGAGCTTCAGCACGCCGTTGATGGACTTGACGAACTCCTCGCGCGGCGCGTTGTCCTCCATGCCCTTGGTGAACAGCTTGCCCAGTTCGTTGCCATCGATGTCGCGCAACATGCTGATGTGGATGCGCTTGGGGCCCGGTGCAGCCAGCACCTCGGCCGGCGTGCCGGCCTTGGTCGTCAGGTACAGACCCGCCGTGTAGACCTTGACGACGAACTTGTAACGGGTGCCGGCACCGTTGAGCTGCAGCTTCTGACCCGCCAGGTCCAGGGCGGTCTCGTACTTGACGTTGCTCACCTCGACGGTCTGGGCCCAGGTGCTCCCCCCGCTCAGGCTGCCCACGGCCAGGCAGGCCGCGACGACGATTGCGCGCATATCTCGCTCCATTGTTCTGCCGCGATGGCGGCGTCTCCGTGAGCCGAAGTATGGCGCGATCGGCGCAAAACCCCGCTGATACACTGGCCCGCATGTTCATCACGCGCAAGCACATCACGGGGTCGAGCGACCGGGGAGCCTGGCCCTGGCGTCGCTGGTTCACTGCCGTTTGATGCCGCTTGGCGCGCCCTGACGCGCTTTTCCTCGCGTTGCCCGTGTTCATCCGCCGGGCTGCACGCCAAGCCCTGAAGCTGTCTTTTCAAGGTTTGAGACGTGATCACTGAACTCGAATTCCAGAGCCTCGCCGCCGAGGGCTACAACCGCATTCCGCTCATCAGCGAAGCCTTTGCGGACCTCGAAACCCCGCTGTCCCTGTACCTCAAGCTGTGCGCCGGCTCCGGCCACGGGCGCAACAGCTTCCTGCTGGAGTCCGTCGTCGGCGGCGAGCGCTTCGGGCGCTACTCCTTCATCGGCCTGCCGGCGCGCACGCTGATCCGCGCCACCGGCACGCACTGCGAGGTGCTGACCGACGGCCAGATCGTCGAGACGGCTGATGCCAACCCGCTGGACTTCATCGCGGCCTACCAGGAGCGCATCAAGCCCAGGATCCCCGCCGGCCTGCCGCGCTTCTGCGGTGGCCTGGCCGGCTACTTCGGCTACGAGGCCGTGCGCGCCATCGAGAAGAAGCTGGACCGCGCACACAAGGGCGAAGGCCTGGGCACGCCGGACATCGTGCTGCTGCTGTCGGAAGAGATCGCCGTCATCGACAACCTGTCGGGGCGGCTGTACCTCATCGTCTGGGCCGACCCGCGCCAGCCCGAGGCCTATTTCCGCGCGAAGAAGAAGCTCTCGCAGCTGCGCGACAAGCTGACCTACTCCGTCAGCGTGCCGCGCGTGGCGCGCACCGAGGCGCACCCGGTCACACGCGGCTTCGCCAAGGCCGACTTCCTGGCCGCCGTGGCCAAGGCCAAGGAATACATCGCCGCCGGCGACCTGATGCAGGTGCAGGTGGGCCAGCGCATCTCCAAGCCCTACAAGGCCGAGCCCATCGCGCTGTACCGCGCGCTGCGGGCGCTGAACCCCAGCCCCTACATGTACTTCTACGACCTGGGCGATTTCCAGATCGTCGGCGCCAGCCCCGAGATCCTGGTGCGTGAAGAGCACGCCAGCGACGGCTCACGCAAGGTCACCATCCGCCCGCTGGCCGGCACCCGCCCGCGCGGCGCGACGACGGAGCGCGACCTGGAGCTGGAAGCCGAGCTGCAGGCCGACCCCAAGGAGCGCGCCGAGCACCTGATGCTGATCGACCTGGCCCGCAACGACATCGGCCGCATCGCGCGCACCGGCAGCGTCAAGGTCACGCAGGCCTTCGTCGTGGAGCGCTACTCGCACGTGATGCACATCGTGTCCAACGTCGAAGGCGTGCTGCGCCCCGAGGTGGGCCAGCTGGACGTGCTGAAGGCCACCTTCCCCGCCGGCACGCTGACCGGCGCGCCCAAGGTGCGCGCCATGGAGCTGATCGACGAGCTGGAGCCCGTGCAGCGCGGCATCTATGGCGGCGCCTGCGGCTATCTCAGCTTTGCCGGCGACATGGACCTGGCGATCGCGATCCGCACCGGCATCATCAAGAACGGCACGCTGTATGTGCAGGCCGCTGCGGGGGTTGTCGCGGATTCAGTGCCCGAACTTGAGTGGCAAGAGACCGAAGCCAAAGCCAGAGCGCTGCTGCGCGCCGCCGAACTCGTCGAGGAGGGCTTCTAAATGCTGCTGATGATCGACAACTACGACAGCTTCACGTTCAACATCGTCCAGTACTTCGGTGAACTGGGCGCCGACGTGAAGGTGGTGCGCAACGACGAGATCACGGTCGCTGAAATGGCGGCGCTGGATCCCGATCACATCGTGTTCTCGCCCGGCCCCTGCACGCCCAACGAGGCGGGTGTGTGCGTGGAGGCCATCCAGCACTTCATCGGCAAGAAGCCGCTGCTGGGCGTCTGCCTGGGCCACCAGGCCATGGGCCAGGCGCTGGGCGGCAAGATCATCCGCGCGAAGACACAGATGCACGGCAAGGCCAGCACCATCACGACCGATCAGCGCGGTGTCTACACGGGCCTGCCCAAGGACTTCTCGGTGATCCGCTACCACTCGCTGGTCATCGAGGAGGCCTCGTGCCCCGCGGTGCTGGAGATCACGTCGCGCAGCGACGACGGCGAGATCATGGGCGTGCGCCACCGCGAGCTGGCCGGCACGGCCACGCCGCTGGAGGGTGTGCAGTTCCACCCCGAGTCCATCCTCAGCGAGCATGGGCACGCGATGCTGCGCAACTTCCTGGAGCTGCGGCCATGAGCGCCGCGCCGGGCCGCCCCAAGCAAGCTCACACCCCCGTGGGGGGACAGGCCGCAGGCCGAAGGGGGCATCAGTGACCGACTACGCCCCGTCGTCTGGCGGTGGCGGCCCGGCCACCGTTGTTGATCTGCGCAGCGATACGGTCACCAAGCCGACCGCTGCGATGCTCGAAGCGATCGCCGCCGCCCAGGTGGGCGACGACGTCTTCGGCGACGACCCCACCGTCAACGCGCTGCAGGAGCGCGTCGCTGCGCTGCTGGGCAAGGAAGCCGCGCTGTTCATGGCCAGCGGCACGCAGAGCAACCTCTGCGGCCTGCTGGCCCACTGCGGCCGTGGCGACGAGTACATCGTGGGCCAGCTGGCGCACACCTACCGCTACGAAGGCGGCGGTGCGGCGGTGCTGGGCAGCATCCAGCCCCAGCCCCTGCCCAACCAGCCCGACGGCACGCTGAAGCTGGACGACATCGCCGCGGCCATCAAGCCCGACGACCCGCATTTCGCGCGCACGCGACTGCTCGCGCTGGAGAACACCTGGAGCGGCAACGTGCTGCCGGCCAGCTATGTCGCCGACGCCTGCGAGCTGGCCCATGCGCGCGGCCTGGCCACGCACCTGGACGGCGCGCGACTGTTCAACGCCGCCGTCGCGTCGGGCCGCACGATGGCCGAGCTGGCTCGGCATTTCGACTCCGTCTCCATCTGCTTCAGCAAGGGCCTGGGCGCGCCCATAGGCTCCATGCTGGTCGGCTCGAAGGACCTGATCGCTCGCGCCCACCGCGTGCGCAAGATGGTGGGCGGCGGCCTGCGCCAAGTGGGCCTGCTGGCGGCCGCAGCCGACCATGCGCTGACCCACCACGTCGAGCGCCTGGCCGACGACCACGCGCTGGCCAAGCGGCTGGCCCAGGGCCTCGCAGCGCTGCCGGGTATCACCGTCACGCCACCGCAGACCAATATCGTCTTCGCCCAGGTCAGCGACGGCCGCACGCCGGCGCTGCTGGCGCACCTGAAATCGCGCGGCGTGCTGGCGACGGGCCTCATCGGCCTGCGCTTCGTCACGCATCTGGACGTTGACGCCGCCGGCGTCGACCACGCCATTGCGGCCACACGCGAGTTTCTGCAGGAGGCTTGAGCATGTCGACATCCACGCTGCTGATCTCCCTGTTTGAGCAGAAGGCTGCAATCAACCGCGAGTTCTTCGCGGCGTTGGCCGGTGCGTCGTTGTCATCCGACAACCGCCACATCGCCATCCGCACGCTGAACCATATCCACACGGTGGACCGCATCTTCGCGGCCCACCTGCGCGGCGAGCCGCACGGCTTTGAGGCCAGCAACACCGCGGCCACGCCGACGCTGGACGAGCTGCGTGATTCGGTCGCAGAGGTGGACGGCTGGTACGTCGACTACGTGCGCGGCCTGGCGCCCGAGCAGTTCGAGGAGGTGCTGAGCTTTCGCTTCACCGACGGCGACGCCGGCCGCATGAGCCGCGAGGAAATCCTGGCCCACGTCATCCACCACGGCAGCCACCACCGCGGCAATGTCGGCATGCTGATGAAGCAGATCGACGAGCCACCGCCGCGCGATCTGTTCACCCGCTATCTCCATCAGAACGAACCCCAGCGCCGGGAGCTTTGACATGCCCATCACCGACACCGAAGCCCTGACCCGCGTCATCGAGCACCGCGAGATCTTCCACGACGAGATGCTGACGTTGATGCGCCGCATCATGGCCGGCGAGATGTCGCCCGTCATTGCGGCCGCGCTGCTGACCGGCCTGCGCGTGAAGAAGGAAACCATCGGCGAGATCACCGCCGCCGCGCAGGTCATGCGCGAACTCAGCAACAAGGTGCCGCTGGGCCCGCTGCCGCACCTGGTCGACGTGGTCGGCACCGGCGGCGACGGCGCGCACAGCTTCAACATCTCGACCTGCTCGATGTTCGTCGCCGCGGCGGCCGGCGCGCAGGTCGCCAAGCACGGCAACCGCAGCGTCAGCAGCAAGACCGGCAGCGCCGACGTGCTGGAGGCGCTGGGCGCCAACATCCAGCTGACGCCGCGCCAGGTGGCCGCCAGCGTCGCCGAGTGCGACATCGGCTTCATGTTCGCGCCCAACCACCACCCGGCGATGAAGAACGTGGCGCCCGTGCGCCGCGAGATGGGCGTGCGCACCATCTTCAACATCCTGGGCCCGCTGACCAACCCGGCCGGCGCGCCCAACATCCTGATGGGCGTGTTCCACCCCGACCTCGTGGGCATCCAGGTGCGGGTGCTGCAGCGCCTGGGCGCCGAGCATGCGCTTGTCGTCTACGGCAAGGACGGCATGGACGAGATCTCGCTGGGCGCGACGACGCTGGTGGGCGAGTTGAAGGACGGCGCCATCCGCGAGTACGAGATCCATCCCGAGGACTTCGGCTTCGCGATGGCCAGCAACCGCAGCCTCAAGGTCGAAGGCCCCGAGCAGTCGCGCCAGATGCTGGTCGGCGTGCTGGACGGCCAGACCGGGCCGGCGCGCGACATCGTGCTGCTGAACGCCGGCGCGACGCTGTACGCGGCCAATGTGGCCGCCTCGCTGACCGACGGCATCGCCCGCGCCCGCCAGGCGCTGGACAGCGGCGCCGCGCGCGCCAAGCTGGACGCCTTCGTCGCCACCACGCAGAAGCTGGGCGCCGCGTGAGATCCACCGAGGCCTTGCTGCGCGGCATGCTGACGGACGCGCGCGACGCGGCCCAGCTGTGGTGCCCGCGGCTGGAGCCTCATCCGGCCGCGCTGATCACCGGGCTGGCCGGCGCCGCGCTGGGCGTCGTCAGCCACCGCCAGGGATCGGCGCTGCTGGGCTGGATCGCGCTGGCGCTGTGCGTGCTCGGCATGGCGCTGTACGCCACGCTGCGCCGCCACGGCATAGGCTGGCGGCTGCACCTCGCCGCGCCCGCGCGCATCGAGCCCGTGGGCGTGGACGGCGAGGCCCGCACGCTGGACGGCGCGGGATGGTCCGTCTACTGCGTGGGCGGCAACGGCCGGCGCACACTGGCGCTGGAGTTCCGCCACGAGGATGGCGGCAAGCCGCTGCGCATCTTCCAGACCCGCGCCGGCGCCAACCGCGCCGAACATCAACTGACCAGCCAGCTCGCCGACACGCTCAGCGCGCGGCTGCACATGGGCCGCCAAGGCCTGAGTCTTTGAACCTGCAGAGCAAACAGATGACCGACATCCTGAATCGCATCGTCGAAGTGAAGTGGGAAGAGGTCGCCGCGGCGAAAGCGAGGCGATCACCGGCCTCGCTGCGCGAGGAGGCCGAGGCCCGCCGCGGCGAGCAGCTCGGCTTCGAGCGCTCGCTGCGCGCCAGCATCGCGGCCGGTCATGCCGGCGTGATCGCCGAGATCAAGAAGGCCAGCCCCAGCAAGGGCGTGCTGCGCGAGGACTTCAAGCCCGCCGAGATCGCCGAGAGCTACGCCCGCAACGGCGCGGCCTGCTTGAGCGTGCTGACGGACGAGCGCTTCTTCCAGGGCTCGGTCGCCCATCTGCGCCAGGCACGCGCCGCCTGCGAGCTGCCGGTGCTGCGCAAGGACTTCATGGTCGACGAATACCAGGTCATGGAAGCCGGTGCGATGGGCGCCGACTGCATCCTGCTGATCGCCGCCTGCCTGGCCGACTCGCAGATGGCCGACCTCGAGGCCGCCGCCCACGCCATCGGCCTGGACGTGCTGGTGGAAGTGCACGACGGCGACGAGCTGGACCGCGCACTGGCGCTGAAGACGCCGCTGGTGGGCATCAACAACCGCAACCTGCGCACCTTCGACGTGACGCTGGACACCACGCTGGACCTGCTGCCCCGCGTGCCGGCCGACCGCTTGCTGGTGACCGAGAGCGGCATCCTGGGCGTGGCCGACGTGAAGCGCATGCGCGATGCGAACGTGCACGCCTTCCTGGTCGGCGAGGCCTTCATGCGCGCGCCGGACCCGGGCCAGGCATTGGCGACACTGTTCGCATGAAGCTGCCGCTCGAACTCCCCGACACCGACTGGCGCCCCGTCGTCGACGCCTGGGCCGCGTCACCCGTCGGGCAGAAGCTGCTGGCCTATCTGGCCGAACGCGATGCCGCCGGCGCCACCATCTATCCGCCGAAGCCGCTGCGCGCGCTCACGCTGACGCCGCTGGCGCAGACCCGTGTCGTCATCCTGGGCCAGGACCCGTACCACGGCCCCGGCCAGGCCGAGGGCCTGTCCTTCAGCGTGCCCGAAGGCGTGCCCTTCCCGCCCAGCCTGCGCAACATCTTCAAGGAGATCCAGCGCGACCTGGGCAAGCCCTTCCCGCCCACGGGCAGCCTGGTGCGCTGGGCCGAGGGCGGCACGCTGCTGCTGAACGCCGTGCTGACGGTGGAGAACGGCCAGGCCGCCAGCCACGCCAACCGCGGCTGGGAGCAGCTCACCGACGCGCTGATCAAGGCCGCCGCCGAAGACCCCGCCCCCAAGGTCTTCATGCTATGGGGCAGCTACGCCCAGGCCAAGGCACCGCTGATCGAGGCGGCGCGACAAGATCACCTGGTGCTGAAGGCCAACCACCCGTCGCCGCTGTCGGCGCTGAAGCCGCCGCGGCCCTTCATCGGCTGCGGGCACTTCTCGACGGCCAAGGCGTGGCTGGAGGAACGGGGCCGAGGCGCACCGCGCAAGGCCTGAGCGCCTTTCAGGCGGCGATTGTTCCGTTCAAAGCAACTCGCCGTTCTATCCGCCCGGCTTTCTCATTCAGGCCCAAGTTTCTACAGTGACCATCCATGGGCACACCGACAACGGTGGCCCCAAGGAGAGTCACGATGAACACCCGTTCCCTATTCACGCTGATCACCGCCGCGACGGCCGTCACGGCGCTGGCGGCGGGCCTGATGCTGGCGATCAACGCCCCGGCGCCCGCCAACGAAGAATTCGGCCAGCCGCTGCTGACGGCCAGCGCCGCGCCCGAGGAAGCCTGAGCGCTCAGCTCAGCGCACAGCGCACTTTGAGGCCTGCCGTGCTCTGCGAACCCAGCAGTTCAACCACCCAGTCCACGAACACCCGCAGCTTGCTGCTCAGGTGGCGGTTGGGCGGGTAGACGACGTAGACCGGGATCGGATCCACCGTCCAGTCCTCCAGCACCCGCACCAGGCCGCCGCTCTTCAGCAGCGGCGCGGCCATGAAGCAGGTCACCTGCACGACCCCCAGATGGGCCAGCCCCGCGTTCAGATAGGCGTTCGCGTCGTTGACCGCGAGCACGTGGTTGCCCACCACCTCCACCACCTCGTCGCCGCGCTTGAAGGTGTCCGACATGACCTTGCCTGAGCGCGCCGAGAAGTAGCCCACCATGCGATGCGGCGGCTGCGTCAGTTCCAGCGGATGGGCCGGCGTGCCGTGGCGGCGCAGGTACTCGGGCGTCGCGCAGGTCACGAAATGGAATTCGCCGATGCGCCGCGCCACCAGGCTCTGGTCGGTCAGGTCGCCGCCGCGGATGACGCAGTCGATGTTGTCGCTGATCAGGTCCACCGTGCGGTCGCTGACGCCCAGCTCGATCTGGATGTCGGGGTACTTGGCGTAGAAATCCGGCAGATGCGGAATGATCATCTCGCGCCCCACCACGCCCGGCACGTCGATGCGGATGCGCCCGCGCGGCGTCATGCGCGCCTGGTTCATGCTGCCTTCCAGCTCGTCCAGGTCGCCCAGCAGCCGCGTCGCACGCTCGTAGTAGGCGGCGCCGTCGGGCGTCACCGTCACGCGCCGCGTCGTGCGGTTCAGCAGCTTGGTGCGCAGATGGGTTTCCAGCGTCTGGATCAGGCGCGTGACCGTGGCCTTGGGCAGGTCCAGCGAGTCGGCGGCCTTGGTGAAGGTGCCGGCCTCGACAACCCGGACATAGGCTTGCATCGCTTGGAGTCGGTCCATGGGCTTTGGCGGGGGTGAATCGGTTCATTGTTCCACGTGGGGGAAAAGTGAGTCACTTCCCAGGCCGTTTATCCCTGGGACACGCGCCCCTAAATTTGCTGCCATGCACAAAACGGCAGATCCCTCCCTTGTCCGGCCTTCGCCCAAGCCTCTTCGGCTGGGCCCGGCGCCCGGCCTCGCGGCCGAGTTCCACCCGGCGGCCCGGCCGCTGGACGACGGCGGCACCCGCGCACTGATGCTGTACCTGCACGGCGGCGGCTTCACCGGCGGCTCGCTGGCGGACGCCCGCGAACGCAGCGAGCTGCTGGCCGCGGCCGGTGCCGACGTCGTCGCGCTGGACTACCCGCTGGCACCCGCCCACGCTTTCCCGGCCAGCCTGGCGGCCGCCTTCGACGCGCTGCAGGCCATGGCCACCAAGCCGGCCAGGCTGACTGGCAGCCCGCACACCGCGCTGTTCGTGGCCGGCGAGGAGGCTGGCGGCAACATCGCCACGGCCTTGTCGCTGATGGCACGCGACCAGCATGCGCCCGCGCTGGCCGGCCAGCTGCTGATCTCGCCCATGCTGGACCCGCAGTTGGGCAGCGCCTCCATGCGCGACGGCGAATGCGGCGGCAGCGAATGCGTCTACGCCAAGGGCTGGCAGGCCTACCTGGGCACGTGCGCCAACGCCGACCACCCCTACGCGGTGCCACTGAACGCCAGCCGGCTGTCGGGCCTGGCGCCCGCGCTGATCCTGGGCGAGGTCGGCCACCCGCTGAACGACGAGGCGCGCCGCTACGCCGCCACGCTGCGCGAACACGGTGGCCTGGCCCGCGACCTGACGCTGCCGGCCGTCGCCGCCGAGCACGCGCTGAATCCCATCCACGAGTTCCTGCGCGACGCGGCCCGCCGCGCGCTGAATCTTCCCGTCTGACCCTTCTCGGAGCGAACTAGAAATGCAGTCCACCACCCCTCGTCTCAACCGTCGCGTCGGCCTGATCGCCGGCGCCGCCGCCCTGGTCGCGCTGGGCGCCATTGGCGTTGCGCAATTCGGCAGCAGCAATGCGCAGGCCAACTCCGGCCCCGCCGCACCGCCGGCCACGCCGGTGTCCGTCGCCCAGGTCGTCAGCCAGGACGTCGCCGCCTGGAACGAGTTCTCCGGCCGACTGGAGGCCGTGGATCGCGTGGACGTGCGGGCCCGCGTGTCGGGCGCCGTGCAGGCCGTGCACTTCCGCGAGGGCAGCCTTGTGAAGGCCGGCGACCTGCTCGTCACCATCGACCCCGCGCCCTACCAGGCCGAGGTGGCCCGCGCCGAGGCCCAGGTGGCCGCCGCCCAGGCCCGCATGGCCTACACGCAGAGCGAGGCCCAGCGCGCCAAGGCGCTGCTGGAGGAGCGCGCCGTGTCCCGCCGCGACTTCGACGAGCGCGACAACGCCGCCCGTGAAGGCGCCGCCAACCTGCGCGCCGCCCAGGCCGCGCTGCAGTCGGCGCAGCTCAACCTCGGCTACACGCAGGTGCGGGCGCCGGTGGCCGGCCGCGTCGGCAAGATCGAGGTGACCACCGGCAACCTGGTCGCGGCAGGCGCCGGCGCGCCGGTGCTGACCAACCTCGTGTCGGTCAGCCCCATCTACGCCAGCTTCGACGCCGACGAGAAGATCGTCCGCGAGGCGCTGGCCTCGCTGCCCGGCGGCGCGGCGGAGCGACGCGGCATGGAGCGCATTCCGGTCGAGATGCTCGCGGGCAGCGACAAGGCCACCACCGGCCGCCTGCAGCTGGTGGACAACCAGGTCGACGCCAGAAGCGGCACGCTGCGCGTGCGCGCGGTGTTCGACAACAAGGACGGCGGCCTGATTCCCGGCCAGTTCGCCAAGCTGCGCATGGGCCAGGCGAAGAACGAGGCCGCGCTGCTGGTCAACGAGCGCGCCGTCGGCACCGACCAGGACAAGCGCTACGTCATCGTCGTCGGCGCCGGCAACCAGGCCGAATGGCGGCCGGTGACGCTGGGCGCCAACGTGAACGGCCTGCGCGTCGTCACCAGCGGCCTGAAGGGCGGCGAGCGCATCGTCGTCGGCGGCGTGCAGCGCGTGCGGCCGGGCTCGGTGCTCGCGCCCAAGGACGTCGCGATGGACGCCAAGCCCGAGTTGAGCGCGCAACAGGCCGCCGCCAAGAACTCCTGATCTAGCCCACCTCTCACCGCGAGCCCCGTCCAGCGGGCCGGTTCAGCCGGCCTGCGGGGCGCGTGCTGCCTGGAGCACCCATGAACTTCTCAAAATTCTTCATCGACCGTCCCATCTTCGCGGGCGTGCTGTCGCTGCTGATCTTCATCGGCGGCCTGCTGTCGATACGTGCGCTGCCGATCTCGGAATACCCCGACGTCGTGCCGCCCTCGGTCGTCGTGCGCGCCCAGTACCCGGGCGCCAACCCCAAGGTCATTGCCGAAACGGTGGCCACGCCGCTGGAAGAAGCCATCAACGGCGTCGAGGACATGCTCTATATGAGCAGCCAGGCGACCACCGACGGCCTGATGACGCTGACCGTCAGCTTCAAGCTGGGCACCGACCCCGACAAGGCCCAGCAGATGGTGCAGAACCGCGTCTCGCAGGCCGAGGCGCGGCTGCCTGAGGAGGTCAAGCGCCTGGGCGTGACGACCGTCAAGAGCAGCCCCGACCTGACCATGGTCGTGCACCTGACGTCGCCCAACGAGCGCTACGACATGACCTACCTGCGCAACTATGCGGTGCTGAACGTGAAGGACCGCCTCGCGCGCATCCCGGGCGTGGGCCAGGTGCAGCTGTTCGGCTCGGGCGACTACTCCATGCGCATCTGGCTGGACCCGCAGAAGGTGGCCGAGCACGGCCTGTCCGCCAGCGACGTGGTGGCCGCCATCCGCGGCCAGAACGTGCAGGCCGCGGCCGGCGTGGTCGGCGCGTCGCCGGGTCTGCAGGGCATTGACCTGCAGCTGTCCGTCAACGCCCAAGGCCGGCTGCAGTCGGTCGAAGAGTTCGGCGACATCATCGTGAAGACCGGCGCCGGTGGCGCCGTCACTCGTCTGCGCGACCTGGGCCGGCTGGAGCTGGGCGCCAGCGAGTACGCGCTGCGTTCGCTGCTGGACAACAAGCCCGCGGTCGCGGTGCCGGTGTTCCAGGCACCGGGCGGCAATGCGCTGGACATCTCGGCCAACGTGCGCGCCACGATGGAAGAGCTGAAGACGGCGATGCCCGAGGGCGTGGAATACACCATCGTCTACGACCCCACGCAGTTCGTCCGCGCGTCCATCGAGTCGGTCATCCACACGCTGCTGGAAGCCGTCGCGCTCGTGGTGCTGGTCGTCATCCTGTTCCTGCAGACCTGGCGCGCGTCCATCATCCCGCTGCTGGCCGTGCCGGTGTCCATCATCGGCACCTTCGCCGTCATGCACGGCTTCGGTTTCTCCATCAACGCGCTGAGCCTGTTCGGCCTGGTGCTGGCCATCGGCATCGTCGTGGACGACGCCATCGTCGTGGTGGAAAACGTGGAGCGCAACATCGCCAACGGGCTGAGTCCGCGCGACGCGACCTACCAGGCCATGCGCGAAGTCTCCGGCCCCATCATTGCGATCGCACTGGTGCTGGTGGCTGTGTTCGTGCCGCTGGCCTTCATCACGGGCCTGACCGGCCAGTTCTACAAGCAGTTCGCGCTGACCATCGCCATCTCGACGGTGATCTCGGCCATCAACTCGCTGACGCTGTCGCCCGCGCTGGCCGCGATGCTGCTGAAGGGTCACGACGCGCCCAAGGATGCGCTGACGCGCGGCATGGACCGCGTGCTGGGCCGCTTCTTCAGTGGCTTCAACAAGCTGTTCGCCAGCGGCTCCGAACGCTACGGCAGTGGCGTGAAGCGGCTGATGTCGCGCAAGGCCGTCATGATGGTGGTCTACCTGGGCCTGGTGGCGGCCACGGCCGGCCTGTTCAAGGCCGTGCCCGGCGGCTTCGTGCCGGGGCAGGACAAGCAGTACCTGATCGGCTTCGCCCAGCTGCCCGACGGCGCCACGCTGGACCGCACCGAAGACGTCATCCGCCGCATGACCGACATCACGCTGAAGACGCCCGGTGTCGAGCACGCGGTGGCTTTCCCCGGCCTGTCCATCAACGGCTTCACGAACAGCTCCAGCTCCGGCATCGTGTTCGCGACGCTGAAGCCCTTCGACGAGCGCAAGAGCAAGGATCTGTCCGCCGGCGCCATCGCGGGCAAGCTGAACGCGCAGTACGGCGCCATCGAGGACGCCTTCATCGTCATGTTCCCGCCGCCGCCCGTGCAGGGCCTGGGCACGACGGGCGGCTTCAAGCTGCAGTTGCAGGACCGCGGCGGCCTGGGCTACGAGGCGCTGGACGCGGCCACCAAGGCCTTCATGGCCAAGGCCATGCAGACGCCCGAGCTGGCCGGCCTGTTCTCCAGCTTCCAGGTCAACGTGCCGCAGCTGTTCGCCGACCTGGACCGCACCCGCGCCCGCCAGCTGGGCGTGGCCGTGACGGACGTGTTCGACACGATGCAGATCTACCTGGGCAGCCTGTACGTCAACGACTTCAACAAGTTCGGCCGCACCTACTCCGTGCGTGTGCAGGCGGACGCCCCCTTCCGCGCCCGTGCCGAGGACATCGGCGCGCTGAAGGTGCGCTCGGCCTCGGGCGAGATGGTGCCGCTGTCCGCGCTGATGAAGGTGCAGCCCAGCTTCGGCCCCGAGCGCGCGCTGCGCTACAACGGCTTCCTGTCCGCCGACATCAACGGCGGCGCCGCGCCCGGCTTCTCGTCGGGCCAGGCCCAGGCCGCCGTGGAGCGCATCGCCGCCGAGACGCTGCCGCCGGGCATCGGCTACGAGTGGACCGACCTGACCTACCAGGAAAAGATCGCCGGCAACTCCGCGATGTGGGTGTTCCCGCTGGCCATCCTGCTGGTCTTCCTGGTGCTGGCCGCGCAGTACGAAAGCCTGACGCTGCCCATCGCCATCCTGCTGATCGTGCCCATGGGCCTGCTGGCCGCGATGGCCGGCGTCTGGCTGGACGGCGGCGACAACAACGTGTTCACGCAGATCGGGCTCATCGTGCTCGTCGGCCTGAGTGCGAAGAACGCCATCCTGATCGTCGAGTTCGCCCGCGAGCTGGAGTTCGCCGGCCGCACGCCGATGCAGGCGGCGCTGGAGGCGGCACGGCTGCGGCTGCGCCCCATCCTGATGACGTCGATGGCCTTCGTGATGGGCGTGCTGCCGCTGGTGCTGAGCACCGGCGCCGGCGCCGAGATGCGCCAGGCCATGGGCGTGGCGGTGTTCGCCGGAATGATCGGCGTGACCCTCTTCGGCCTGTTCCTGACGCCGCTGTTCTACGTCATCGTGCGCCGCCTGACCGGCAACGCACCGCTGCGCCACCACGGTGGCCAGGTGGCTGCGCCCGCCGCGCCCGAAGTTCCCGCGCAGCCCGCTTCGTCGCCCGTGATCGACGCGCTGCCGCAACGAGGAAAGTAATCATGAAAACCCAATTGACTTCGCTTTTTGCCGCGCTGCTGCTGGCCGGCTGCGCCTCGGTCGGCAGCGTCGACCCGTCGCAGCTGCCGCAGGCGCCCACGGCCTACAAGGCTGCATCGGCAAACGACGCCACCGCACTGACCGCTGCGTGGTGGCAGCCCTTTGCCGACTCGGTGCTGGACGACCTCGTCGCCCGCGCAATGACGACCAACACCACGGTGCAGTCCGCCGCCAACCGGCTGGCCCAGGCCCGCGCCGCGCTGGGCTCGGCGCAGTCGTCGCGACTGCCACAACTGGGCGCGTCGGCCGGCGCCAGTCGCGGCGCCCTCCCCGGCGCTTCAGCCACCACCCAGTACAGCGCCGGCCTGAACCTGGCCTACGAGCTGGACCTGGGCGGCCGCCTGCTGCACGAGCGCAATGCTGCCGCGCTCGACGTGCAGGCCCGCGAACAGCTGCTGGCCGACGCCCGCCTGCTGGTGCAGGCCAACGTGGCGCGCGGCTACCTCGCGCTGCGCGCGCTGGACACCGAGCGCGACATCGTGCGCGACACCGTGGCCGCCTACGGCGAGACGCTGTCGCTGACCGAGAAGCGCGCCCGCGCCGGCGACGTGGCCGACCTGGACCTGGCCCGCGTGCGCGCCGAACTGGCCGCCAACGAGGCCGAGGCGCTGGCGCTGGACCGCCGCCGCGTCGAGCTGGAAACGGCACTGGCCGTGTTGCTGGGCGAGCCCGCCTCCAGCTTCAGCCTGAAGCCCTCGCCCTGGACCACCGCGCTGCCCGCCGTTCCCGCCGGTCTGCCCTCCGAGTTGCTGCAGCGCCGCCCCGACCTGGCCGCCGCGCGCAGCCAGCTCGAAGCCGCCCAGGCCCGCGTGGGCGTGGCCCGCGCGGCGTGGTGGCCCAGCCTGTCGCTGACCGCGCAGGGCGGCGGCATCTCCAGCGAGGTGTCCGACCTGCTGAAAAGCGGCGCCAGCACCTGGGGCATCGGCCTGCTGGGTGCACTTCCGATCTTCGACGGCGGCCGTCGCGAGGCCGGTGTCAACGCGGCGAAAGCGCAGCTCGACGGCTCGGCCATCGCCTTCCGCGAGCAGTTCCTGCTGGCGCTGAAGGACGTGGAAGACCAGCTCGGCGCCATCACGCTGCTGCAGGCCCAGGAGCAGGCCAGCGCCCGCGCCGTGTCGGCCGCCGGCCAAGCGCTGAAGTTGTCCGACTCGCGCTACCGCAACGGCTTCGTCAGCCAGCTGGAGCTGCTGGACGCACGCCGCAGCGAACTGGCCAACAAGCGGGCCGCACTGCAGGTGCGCTCGGCGCAGTACCAGGCCACCGTGGGCCTGATCCGCGCGCTGGGTGGTGGTTGGGCGCCTGCGCCAGTCAAGCTGGCTGGCGCTTGAGAACAGCGATGTTCACCATCGCGCGCAGCTCGAAGCCCAGGCTTTCGTAGAGCGCGATCGCGGCGGTGTTCGTCGCCCACGCGTGCAGGAAGGGCTGCAGGCCGCGCCGCTGCAGGTCCGCCGTCACGGCGGCCGACAGCCGGCGCGCCAACCCGCGGCCGCGGAAATCGGGGTGCGTGCAGACGCCGCTGACCTCCACATGGCCCGCGAAGCGCATGCGCTCGCCGGCCATGGCAGCCAGCCGGCCATCGATGCGCACGCCGATGAACCGCCCCATCGTGTGCGTGCGCGGCAGGAAGGGCCCCGGCTCGGTCAGCGTCGCCAGCGCCAGCATCTCGGCCGCGTCGGCGTCGTCCAGCACCTGCACGCCGTCGTCGATCTCCAGCGAGCGCGTGGCCACCATCTGCACGCCTTGCGCCGCCTTCGCGATCTCCAGCCCCGGCGGCACGACGATGGCCGGCACCTGGGCCAGATAGACCGCGTCGTCGCCCGGCCCGACCAACTCGGTCAGCGCCGCGAGGCTGGCGTCGCTGTCGTCGCAGGCCGAGGCGAAGCGGTTGATGTCGGGCTTGAAGCGGCGCGCCCGCTCGTCGCCGAGGCCCCAATGGCGCTGCTCGCGCAGGCTGGCCCACACGGGCCGGTCCAGGTCGCTCATGACGGCACCCGCTCGACCAACGGCGTCCGCACCAACTCATCCTCCAATGCCGCGAGCTGCGACAGCAGATCGCCGCGCAGCCCCTTGCAGGCCTGGGCCACGGCCGCCTCAATGGCGGGCCAGGCCTCGCGCTGCGAGCGCTGTACCAGGCCACGGCCCTTGCGGCTCAAGGCCACGCGGCGCACGCGGCGGTCCTGCTCGGAAGTCTCGGACTCGACGAAACCGTCGTCCTCCAACCCGCGCAGCGAGCGCGTGACCACCGGCTGGCTGACGCCGATGGCCTGACTCAGCTCGCCCACGCTCAGCGGCCCCAGCCGGTCCAGCGCCGCCAGCAACGGGAAGTAGGCGGCCGGCAGCTCGAAGCCATGGGCCGCCAGCACGGCTTGCGTCTGCGCCTGCAGCGTCTCGCCGATCCGCTTCAGTCGCGTGCCCAGGCTCAGGTGGCCCAACTCCTTGACGACGTCTTCGATGTCCATTTGCATATCATGCTATGCAAATGGATCCGGCGTCAACGCTAGATGCCCAGCAGCGACTTCGCGCGCAGCAGCAGCCGGCGCCTATCGTCCAGGCCGTTGAAGCCGCCGTTGATGCGCTTGGTCAGCGTGTTCAGGTCGTCGGCATCGGCCAGCGCGTTGAGCTTGCGCTTGCCCCAGAACCAGCCCGCCACGTCCACGCACAGCGCCGGGTCGGTCTCCACCAGCTGCGGCTGCTTCAGCAGCGCGGCCTCGCGGCCGATGTCGCGGCCGTACTCGGCGTAGTTGGCGCGGCCGGTCAGCTGGATCAGCCCGCGCCCCTTGAAGCGCTGGCCGTCGCCGGGCTGCGTGTTGCCCAGGCCCTGCCGGCCCTCGTAGGCCTGGCCGCTGGCGATCTCGGCCCGGAAGCGGAACTCGCCGGACTCGTGGCCGATCTGCGCGAGGAAATGCGCCTGGCGCAGCGGCGTGTGGATGGCGCGCGCCGCCAGCACCTCGCGCAGCCGCGGCGCGAACTCGGTGATGTCGGCATCGGCGGCGCGCAGGCACAGCAAGGCCA
Organism: Roseateles asaccharophilus; assembly: GCF_031458115.1. Classification (GTDB taxonomy): domain Bacteria; phylum Pseudomonadota; class Gammaproteobacteria; order Burkholderiales; family Burkholderiaceae_C; genus Pelomonas; species Pelomonas asaccharophilus_A. Next base: position 194,495 of record NZ_JAVDXV010000004.1, read on the forward strand.
GACAGCGCGGCGCCAGCAGCTCCGGCAGCGACTCGCACAGGCTGCGCAGCGTCGTGCCACCCGGGTCAACGCGGCCATCCACCGCGGCCGGGCCCAGCGCGGCGTGCTGGAAGGCCATCACGGCGTCCGCCGTCTTGCGGCCGAAGGCGCCGTCGGGCTTCAGCGGCCCTTCGGGCAGCACCACGCGGCGCGCCTCGCCACACAGGTTCAGCAGCAACTGCACGGTCTGCACGTCATCGCGTGCATTGGCGCAACGCACGCCGACGGCGGCAGCCACCAGGCCGGCCCCGCGCGGCGCCGCACCCACGGGACGTGCCATTGCCGCGGTCACGGGTCTCGCGCTCGCCGGCCGGGGGGCGGCCCTCAGCATCTCGAAGGTGACCGCGCCATCGACGCTGCCCCAGCGGTGGCGCGGGTCCGACGCCTCCCAGCTGTCGCCCAGCGGCCGCAAGGCCTTCAGGCCACTGACGGGACGCAACCGCCCATCCGCTGCGCTGCGGAAGAACTGCAGGTCTATCGCCAGGCCCGGCTTGCGCCGGCGCGGCGCATCGGACAGCGCCGCCGACAGGCCCAACTCCTCGGCCTGGCGCACCAGGTCACCGACCTGCTGCAGGAACTCGGACCGCTCGCGCGGCGTGACGGCGTTCGAAGAAGTCAGCATGGCCCGCTCCCGGCGGTTGGGAATCGGGCCAGCTTACGGGCGCTGCGGCAGTGGCCGCAACCGTCGAAATGACTACGGCAGCGTCTTGCAGTTGGGCTTGCAGACCACCTCGTTGCGACCGAGCAACCGGATGGACTGCAGGCTGGCCGGCGCGCGGTGCTTGCCGCATTTGAAGCAGGAGCGGGTGTGTCCACTGCCGAGGAAGGGCGAACCGCCCACTTTCGACTGGTAGCGCAGGCCATCTTGGCGAACCGCGGTCACGGTGTCTTTGCTCATGCTTCGTACAGGTCAGGACGAAAGAGGGATTGACGCACACGAAACATGACAGCGCCATCTCGCTGACCCCAGGGTCGGGCCCGAACGGCGCCAAACCGCGGGCTTCCCCTACCCCCATCCGCGGGGTCGGGCGGCAGGGACAATGCGGGCTCCGACCCGACAAGCCCATGGCCAAGCTCTTTTTCCGTTATGCCGCGATGAACGCGGGCAAATCCACCGCCCTGCTGCAGGTGGCGCACAACTACGAGGAGCGCGGCCATCGCGTGCGCATCTTCACCGCGCGGCTGGACGACCGCTACGGCCGCGGCTTCGTCACTTCGCGGCTGGGTCCGCAGCGCGAGGTGGAGCAGTTCGACGCCGACACCGACTTCATCGCGCTGATGGGCCAGGGCGACAACGGCCCGGGCATTGCCTGCATCCTGGTGGACGAGGCGCAGTTCCTGTCCAAGCGCCAGGTGCAGCAGCTGCACGAACTGGCCCACCTGCGCAACCTGCCCGCCATCTGCTACGGGCTGCGCACGGACTTCCAGGGCGAACTGTTCCCCGGCTCGGCCACGCTGCTGGCGCTGGCCGACGAGATGGACGAGATGAAGACCATCTGCGACTGCGGCCGCAAGGCGACGATGAACATGCGCGTGGACGCGAACAACCGCAAGGTCACCGAGGGCGCCCAGGTCGAGATCGGTGGCAACGCGCGCTATCGCTCCGTCTGCGGCCGCTGTTTCCGCCAGGGCTGACGCGCCGGGCGCAAACGACACCGCCCCGGGGGACGGGGCGGTGAGTGATTCAGGCCCTGTCCCGACGGTCAGTCGGCAGGGCGGTGGCCTTACTTGGCGGCGATCTGTGCGTCCAGCTCTTTGCAGGAGGGCGAGCACACCGGCTGGGACTTGCCCAGCAGCTTCTTCGACTTGAGCATCGCGCGTGGGCGATGCTTGCCGCAGAGGAAGCACGACATCGTCGCGGCCCCGAAGGAGGAAGTGGCTGCGAAGGGCGAGCCGGGAGCTTTGGAGCGGTAGCGCAGACCATCCGCTTCGATGGTGGTCTTGGTGGTTTCTTTGGCCACGCTGGTCCTGTCGAAGAGTTGTAAATAGGGTGGCGCCGGGCAGGCGCGCGGGCCCTGTATTTTCCACCATGTCGCAAAACCCCGGCCTAGGGCTTTCAACACCCCTTGAATTGGGCCGGCCTTTTGCCCGCCCAGGCGGCCTGCCCCTCGGCCAGATCGGCCGAATCACGTGCTCTGACAATGTCTTGCGCCAGGCGCTGTTCGTCGAGCCGGCCAGCGGCGATGGCGTTCAGATGCTGCTTCATCGGCAGCAACGCCAGCGGCGCCATGGCCAGCAGTTGCTCCGTCAGCGCGGACAGTGCCGCGTCCAGCGTGGCCGTGTCCACCAGCAATTGGTCCAGGTAGCCGCAGTCCAGCAGCGCGGCCGCGTCCAGCGTGCGGCCGGCCAGCAGCACCTGCTTGGCGGTGGCCAGCCCCAGGCGGTTGACGAAGCGCTGCAGGCCGCCGGCGTAGAAATGCAGGCCGATGCGCGCCGCCGGCACGAACATCTCGACGGCCGGCGCGCCCAGCCGGAAGTCGCAGGCCAGCGCCAGGTCGGCCGCGCCGCCATAGACGCCGCCATGCAAGCGCGCGATGGTGATGGGCCGCGCTGCCTCCAGCGCATCGGCCAGTTCGCCGAAGCGGGTGCCGGCATCGACGGCCCCCAGCGCGCCCAGGTCGAATCCGCTGCAGAAATGCCGCCCCTCGCCCGCCAGCACCAGCACGCGCACGGCGGTGTCGGCGTTCACGTCGGCGATGAAGCGGCGCAGCGTGTCCAGGTCCTCGACGGCCAGCCGGTTGGCCTGGCGCGGCCGGCGCAGCGTGATGCGCGCCACGCCGTCGGCCACTTCCAGCAGCGGTGTCTGGCCGCTCACCGCGCCGCCCCCCGCGCCCGCCGCAGCGCGAGGCGACCATGGCGGGCATAGCCGTCGTTGATGCGGGCGAAGGCGGCGCGGCGCTCCGCCTCGGCCAGCTCACGCAGCGCCTGCACCTGGGCGGCCCGCAGGCTGGCGTCGTGGTGCAGCACCAGTTCGGCCAGCAGCGCCCAGTCGGCGTCCAGCTGCGCGGGCCACAGGACCGCATCGGGCGGTAGCTCCGCCAGCACCTGGTGCAGCGCGCCAAACAAGGTTTCGGCCCCCACCAGCATGGCCAGGTCGGGCCAGCGGCTCAGCAGCGGCGTGTCCACGCGCTGCGGCGGCCACAGCGCGCACAACCACTGCGGCGCATGGTTCTCGACGACTACGGGCCGGCCCGGGGGCTGCACGAGTTCGGCGCTGGCGCCGCGCACGCGCCGCGCCAGCGCGATCCAGGCCAGAGGCTGCCACTTGGGCAGCACGCGGCGATCCGTGGGCGTGCGCATGAAGCGCAGGTCCAGCAACGGCGCCTCGGTGCGGGTCGGACGCGCCGCCCGGGCCTGGCGGGGTTCGACGTCCTGCACATCGTCGACGTCGAAGCCGCGCGCCTTCATGCGGGCCTTCTTGGCGGCGTCCAGGCTGCCGCTGCCGGCCTTCAGCAGCGCGCTCAGCTCCAGGTCCTCCAGCGGCGCGGGCGCGGGGGCGCTCCAGCCGTCCAGGACGTGGGTGGGGTCGAAGTCGTCGGGCGAGGCCATGGCTGCGGACTCGCATTGTCCAGGCCCCGCGTATCGGGCCAGGTCACCGCGGCCCCCTAGCAGAGATGCCGACAAACCCGGCCCCGCCGCCCGGTCCGGCCTGACGGGCTAAGCTCGCGCACCCGCCGCCGTCATCAACGAGTCATGATTTCTATCCGCCGCCGTCTGCTGGGCCTGGCCATCGCCGCCGCCGCGTTGTCCGCCTGCAGCACGACGCCACCGCCGCCGGCCGCCGCGCAGCGCCCCAAACTGCTGGTCATGGTGGTCATCGACGGCCTGCCCATGCGCCAGGTCACCGGCTACCGCGACCAGCTGGCGCCCGACGGCTTCGCCCGCTTCCTGGACCGCGGCCGCTGGTTTGCCAACGCCCACTACGGCCACGGCCACACGGTCACGGCGGCCGGCCATGCGGTCATGCTGAGCGGCGCCTATCCGCAGCGCACCGGCATCATCAGCAACGAATGGCGCGACCCGGCCACCGGCGACCCCGTCTACAACACCGGCGACGCCGCCTACCAGTACCTGGACAACCCGACCGCGCCGCTGTCCGGCACCAGCCCGCGCAACCTGAAGGTGGAGACGCTGGGCGACGTGCTGCGCGCGCGCTCGCCGCAGTCCAAGGTCATCGGCATCTCGGGCAAGGACCGCGGCGCCATCCTGCCGGCCGGGCACAAGGGCACGGCCTATATGTACATGACCGAGACGGGCAAGTTCACGTCCAGCACCTACTACATGCCGGCGCTGCCGCAATGGGTGACCGCCTTCAACGCCGCCAAGCCTGCCGACGCGTTCTTCCAGAAGACTTGGGCGCCCCTCCTCCCTGAGGCCGCCTACGCCCGCTCCGTGCCGGACGGCCAGGCCTGGCAGGTCGCCAGCGGCAACGGCAACCGCCTGCCCGCCGTCATGGGCGACAAGATGGACGCGCCTGGCGCGCGCTTCTACGGCAACCTGCTGGCCTCGCCGTTCGGCGACGAGCTGACGCTGGCCTTCGCGCGCGCGGCCGTCACGAACGAGAAGCTGGGCCAGCGCGGTGTGCAGGACCTGCTGTCGGTCAGCCTGTCCAGCCACGACTACATCAACCACGCCTTCGGCCCCGAGTCGCGGCTGTCGCACGACCACACGTTGCACCTGGACCGCCACCTGCAAGCCTTCTTCCAGTTCCTGGACAAGACCGTCGGCGCCGGCAACTACGTGCTGGCACTGACGGCCGACCACGGCTTCACGGACACGCCCGAATGGGCCGCGTCGCAGGGCCGCGACGCCGGCCGCTTCAGCAGCGCGCCGGCGCTGGCTGCCGTCAACGGCGCGCTGTCAGCACGCTTCGGCGTGGACAAGCTCGCACGCGGCTTCTCGGCCGCCGGCCTGCTGCTGAACGACAAGCTGGCCGCCGAGCGCGGCCTGGACTTCGCCGCCGTGCAGGCGGCGGCCCGCGACGAGCTGCTGAAGCTCCCGGGCGTGTCCGCCGTGTTCACGCGCGAACAGCTGCTGGGCAGCGACAAGAGCACGCTGTACCTGGAGGCCATGCGCAAGTCCTTCGACCCGACGCGCGCCGCACAGCTGCAGATCGTGCTGAAGCCGCACTGGATCTTCAGCTACCGCCCCGGCGGCAGCACGCACGGCAGCCCCTACGAGTACGACACGCACGTGCCACTTCTGTTCTGGGGCCCCGGCTACGTCGGCCAGGGCGAGATGCAGGCGCGTGCCGAAGTGGCCGACCTGGCGCCCACGCTGGCCGCGGTGGCCGGCCTGCCGGCACCCGCCCAGGCGCAGGGCCGTGACCTGGCGCTCAAGCCCTGAGCAGGAGCTCGGTCGCCGACTCGCCCCACTGCGCTTCGGTCAGCGTCAGCCCGCCGAGGCGCTCGACCAGCGCCGCCGCCTGCGCCGGTGCGGTGGACGGCAGCATCAGCAAAAGCCGGCCGTCGTCCAGCCGGGCGCAGCCGTCCTCGCCGCGGATGCGGGCCAGCAAGGCCTGCGGGTCAACGCCGGGTGCGGTCGTCGCGACGCACAGCGGCCAGGCGCGCGAATCGCTCAGCAACGACTGCAGCAGCTCCAGCCCGGGCTGCGGCCCCAGCAACTGGCCGGCCGGAACCCGCGTGCCACGCAGCGCGCTGACATCCACGCCGGTACAGGTGCAGCCGCCATCGGCCGTCGGCTGCTCCACCCACCAGTAGCGCCGCCCGTCGCGCCAGGCCTGCTCGTAGCCGGCGCGCGTGGCACTGCGCCGCTCGCCGGACGCCTCCGCCGGCCCGACGCCGGCCGCCCGGGCAGCCTCCGCCATCTCGCCCCGCGTGGGCGTGTCCTGCGGCGCCAGCGCCCAGGCGGCACGGAACGCCGCATTGGCCAGCCGCAGCCGACCATCGGCGTCGAACAAGGCCAGCAGCACCGGCCCGTCGGCCAGCGATTGCCACCAGAGGTCGCTAGGGTTCACCCAGCCATTGGAACTCAGCGGCGCATGATCTCGCCCGACCCGCTGACGCTTTGGCGCAACTGTGGCCGGCCGGAATAACTCAGGTCGCCAGAACCGCTGAGGCGCACGTCCAGCTGCTCGGTGACGCCCAGCGACACATCGCCCGACCCGCTCAGCACCGCCTTGGCGGCCTTGCCGGACAGCGCGCGTGCATCCACGTCGCCGGAGCCGCTGACGTTCCAGCTCTGCTGATCCGCCCGGCCGGCCAGGCGCATGTCGCCCGAACCGCTGACGTTGACGTTCAAGTCCTTCAGCTCGACCAGGCCGAAGTGCACGTCGCCGGAGCCGATCACGCCGACCTGCAGCGCGTCGCCCTTGAACTGCTCGACCGTCAGATCGCCCGAGCCGTTGACCAGCACCGCCTGCAGCGCCCGCGCGTCCACCCGGACCACCGGTGCCGAGCGCGTGATGAAGCCGGCGTCGCGCTTCAGCCGCACGACCAAGCTGTCGCCCTCCACCACCGTCTCGACGAAGGGCTCCACGTTGTCGTCCGCAGTGACGACGGCCTGATCACTGCCCGCCTGGGCCAGCCTGACGTCGAAGGAGCCCTCCAGCCGCAGCTTGCTGAACGCCGGCAACGCGCGGGCCTTCTCGACGCGGACGCCCGACCCCTTGATGCGGTTCTTGCCGCTGCCGTATTCCATGGGGCCGCTGAGGCTGGCCGTCCAACCATCGGCCTCCTTCTTGATGCGCAGCCGCCAGTCGACGTCGGCGGCCAGCGCGGTGCCGGCGGCGAATCCGGCGATCAGGGTCAGGATGGCAAGGCGCTTCATGGCGGCTCCGATGCGTTGATGGCGCGGCAGTGTGGCCAGGCCCGCACGCCGCGTCCCGCCAGACGCGACGGACTGCAGTCCGGCGGTCATCGGCCGTAGGATGGCCCGACCAACAGGAGACCGCCATGAAGTGGGAAGGCCAGCGCGAGAGCGAGAACGTCGAGGACGCCCGAGGCGGCGGCGGTGGCGGCCGGGGCGGCCTGCCCATAGGCGGGCGCGGCCTGGGGCTGGGCGGCATCGTCATCGCGCTGCTGGCCTCCTGGGTGCTGGGCGTCAACCCGCTGACGGTGCTGGGGCTGCTGCAGGGCGGCGGTTCTCCCGTCGAGCAGCAGGCGCCGGCCGGCGATTCGCATGCGCAGGACCCCGGCTACCGTTTCGTCAAGGTGGTGCTGGCGGACACCGAGGACGTCTGGGGGGCCTACTTCCAGCGCTCCGGCCAGCAGTACTCGATGCCGCGGCTGAGGGTCTTCCGCGGCAGCGAGCCCACCGCCTGCGGCCGCGGCGAATCGGCCATGGGGCCTTTCTACTGCCCGGCCGACCGCAAGGTCTACATCGACCTGGGCTTCTTCGACACGCTGCGTGAACGGCTGGGCGCGCCCGGCGATTTCGCGCAGGCCTATGTGATCGCCCACGAGGTGGGCCACCACCTGCAGAACCTGATGGGCACCACCGAGACGCTGGAGCGCGCCCGCGGCCGCGTCTCCGAACGCGAATACAACGCGCTGAGCGTCAAGCTGGAGCTGCAGGCCGACTGCTTCGCGGGCGTCTGGGCGCACCTGTCGCAGCGCGGCAAGGGCTGGCTGGAGCAGGGTGACATCGAGGAGGCGCTGAACGCCGCCGCCCAGATCGGCGACGACACGCTGCAAAAGCGCTCCCGCGGCGCCGTCGTGCCGGAAAGCTTCACCCACGGCAGCAGCGCGCAGCGGGTGCGGTGGTTCAAGCGGGGGCTGGAGAGCGGCGACCTGAAGGCCTGTGACAGCTTCGGCGCCGCGCAGCTGTGAGACAGAGCGGCCCCGATTCCTCAAACGAACCAATCAGCAGCGATCAGCCTTGCTCGGCTTCGGCCGTCGCGCTTCGCCTTTTCATCCAGGCCTTGCGTGCGAGGTGGCGGGCCAGCAGACCCAGCGGCATGCGCAGCGAATGGGAGCGCACGTAGATCAGCTGCCGAGCAATGGCTGCACGCAGGCTGGCTCTGCCTGCGAAGGGCTCCAGCAAAGCCGTTTCGTAGCTGCCCAGCCAGCGGGTCCAAGGCTTGGCGCCGAACGACGATTCGAGTTCCGCCGCCAGTGTCTGCGGCATGGGCGTTCCGAAAAGGCGCTCCAGAAGTCTCAGCCCAAGGGCGACAGGCGCCGCCAGGTCGTTTCCCGTGGCGACCGACTGCAAACGAGCCCAGAAGCCCGGCTCGGCCGCGAAGCGCCGCAACATCAGGTCGGCATCATGCAGGTCGCGTAGTCCGTTGTTCAATTCGCCGTCGTGCAGGAGATGCGTGAGGCAATGCACCAGCAGGTCCTCAGGACAGGGGACGCGCAGCGCAGGCAGGCCAGCCAGTGGCTGGGAGCGCGCGATGATGGTTGCCGGGTTGGGTGCGTTGCGTGACGTCAACGGCAAGATGTTGTGATGGACGTCGAGCACCGTGCCGCGACGCACATGGCTCATGGGCGGCAGTTCGTGCATCCATTCGCGGTAGTAGCGCTGATCGTAGGCGTCGCTCTTGGCACTGGCCCAGCCATGCAGCATCAACCGGCTTTCCACATCACCCAGCGCTGCTCGTGGCACCAGGATGTCGACGTCACCGAAGAGCCGTCCACGCCCGATTTCCGGATAAGCCATCACGTAGGCGCTGCCCTTGAGCAGCACGACTGGGATGTCCAGCGCGCTCAGCGCCGCCTGCAGCTGATGGGCTTCCCAACGGATCGATAGGTGTTGTCGCTCGCCCAATTGTTGAACACCTTGCAGGTGTAGCTGCGCGGGAGCGCAGGCATGGACGCCGGCGGACGCCAGCCGCTCCGCCAACGCGCCGAGCAGGTTGGCGTCGCGCGCCGTGGCCACCAGCTCCGACCATCGCGCAATCGAGAGCGCCTGCGCATGTTCCGGCTCGCGGAGCACACGCAGCAGCAAAATGCGCGATTTCCTTGCATAGCTCATGAGACGCAGATCCGACGGACCCCTTCAAGACCGCCGGCCGTGGATCCATAGACCAGCTCATGGCAAGTGACATGGTCGAACATGGCACACAAGGCCTCGAAGCCAGCCTTCCCCATGCGATCACCGTTGAAAGACTGCTCGGAGAGCAAGGTGAACGCCTCCACGCGGCTCAGGCGTTCGACGTGCAGCTCAGCTCCCGCCTCGAACCGGGGAAAGACGATCCACGCCGCCCGCGCACGCTCGCCAGCGCTGGCCATGGATGCCGGTGGGCAAGCCGCGTGGGTGATGGTCCCCTTGCGCGTGTCACGGTAAATCGGTCCGAGGCGAGCCCCCGCAAAACCCGCCACCACGTCGATGGAGGCATTCTTCAGGCTGATCGGCCGGGGGTGCGGAATCAACATGCCGTCAACCGGATCCAGTACGGTGAGCTCATCCGAGAGCAGCCGCCAGCCTTCGATGAAGGCCAACGAAGCGCAAAGCGTGCTCTTACCGGCACCAGGAAACCCGGGCATGATGAGTGCGGCACCGCCCCGGGCCAGCACAGCCCCATGCAGCACGAGCCAGCCCATGGGCCGCTGCGCGACGCACCAGTTCATGCCCCACTCGAACATCGGCGCCGCCTGGGCAGCGGGCAGCGGGAAAAACGGCTCGGTCCCGTCCAGCAGAAAACGCACTTGCGGCCGCCAGAACCTGCGCAGGCCACGACCCGGCGCGATCTCTACATTGAAGTCCACGAAGGCGGATCGCCCCGACTCCAGCGTCGCCTGCGGATAGAAGGTTTCCACGTGCCGCCGCACCGCCACCAGTGGCGAGCGGAGCCGGACGTTGAAGGGCGGAATGTGCAGGGTGGCGTCGAACACCGTCACTCAGGAGGCGGATGCCAGTGCCCGTTCTACCAACCCAGCTTCAAGCAGCCGCGCTAGCGCAGATTCAATGTCATCCGCGTCCGCAGGACTGCATCTAGCTTCCAATTGCACCGTTGATTGAACGCCTTCGTCCAGCAAGCTTTGCACGACGTGGCGCCCTAGCGAATCCAGCACCCAATAGTCGCCGGAGCAGGCATCAAAGGTCAGGCGCTCGTCGGATTCCAACCATTCCGGCCCGAACTGAAGCAGACGCCCAGAACTGATGGCCCAGCCTGCCGATTCGGGAGTGCTCTTGTGAGCGACTACTTCTTGCACAGGTTGTCGACGGGCGAATTGATGTCGTACATGTTGCTGATGTACGTGATCACCTCGGAGGCCGTCCACGGCTTGGTGCAGGTGAGTGAGCCTGGGCAATAGGTGCCGGTTGACTTGAGCTTCAGCCACATGTCGACCACCTGCTCCCGGGTCAGCGGGTATTTCGCGGAGTCGCTCTTGAAGTAGCCGGCATTCAGCCACGCACAACTCAGGTGCCGTAGCAGTTGGCCTACACCGCCAGACCCACCGAACATCGCGTCATTCGGCTTGTTGATGGCCCACCAGATGCTCACGTTCCCGACGCCGGCAACCGCCGGAGACCAACCGGGAAAGATGCTCTGGATCGTCGTTCCCTGAGTGCTGATGTCCGTGAACGCAACCTTGGTGAGACTGGACGTGCAGACAACGACCTGGCCACTGAACTGAGGGAACACGCCGCCGGCCACTACCCAGTTCGGCGAATGCTGAGGTTGGACCCAGTAGCCAGGCGAACGGCCACCGGAGCAGGTGACGCCGGTTCCGGGCCGTGGACTGGTGTTGCCGCTCATCATCGCCGACGGACTCTGGCAGATACCGCCCCCCAACGCCGACTTGGCACTGACCGTCAAGAGCACCCCCGCACCGCCCCCGAAGCCTCGGAAGAGACGCCGACGACCGGCATTCACGGGTGCTGCCAACGCGTCGGCGGTAACTTGTGGTCCGCCGGACTTGGCGCCCAGGTGACCCTCGAGCCGATTCTTGTTCATGCAATTCCCCTGAGTGCGTCTGCTGTGCAAGCGAAGTGCTCGCGCCTAAATTATCAACGCGCACCTTGTTGGACGCCCCCCCCGAATCAGGGTGAAAAGCGATTCTGGGGAAGGCTCGTGACGAGGCGGTTGCGCCTGACCGCGGTGTTGCTGATTTCGTCAGCCGCCAGACTGCGATCCCAAACTTAGGATGCCGCGGTCGGAACAGCCGCACTCAATACGGTAGATTGCAGCAGGCCCGCCCAGGGGGTTCAAGCGCAATACGTTCATGTTTGGGCAGAGATGCCCCGGCGACACATGCCCAACACCTGATTCGAGCGGAGACACCGGCCCGTGAACAAACCCAAGCCCTTTTCGATGATCCGCGAGTTCCACCTCGCCGACTGGTTCACGCTGGGCAACGCCTGCGCCGGCATGGGCGCGCTGTTCGCCGTGATGAGCTTCCTGCAGAGCGGCGACGCGGTGCACCTGACCTACGCCTGTGCGCTTATTCCAGTGGCCCTCGCCTTCGACGTGCTGGATGGGCGCATCGCCCGTTGGCGCCAGAAGAGTTCGGCGCTGGGCCGCGAGCTGGATTCGCTGGCCGACATCATCTCCTTCGGCGTCGCACCGGCCGCCATCGCCTACGGCTGCGGCATGCAAGGCCTCTACGACCGTGTCGTGCTGGTGTTCTTCGTCGCCTGCGGCGTCAGCCGGCTCGCGCGCTTCAACGTGACGGCAGAGAAGCTGAGCGCCGGATCGGATAAGGTGGCCTACTTCGAAGGCACGCCCATCCCGACTTCGATGGTGCTGGTCGCGGTGCTGTGGGCTGCCGCGGCGCAAGGCGCCATCGGCGATGCGCTGTGGGGCGGCGTCTGGTGGATCGCAGGTTTCCGGCTGCACCCGCTGGTGCTGATGTTCGCGCTGTCCGGCTCGCTGATGGTGAGCCGGATCCGAATTCCCAAGCTCTAGGCGGTACGGCGCGACAACCAGCTCAGCGGCGATTCCTGCATCGCGCGACCGGATTGGGATTCGAGCGCATCGCTGGGCGGCTGGCTGCGGTACTCGCTGATGCCACCGCCATCCAGGCAGGCATCCAGGCCGAAAGCGGTGCCGAGATCGGCGGGATCCGGCTCGCTGCGAACGGCAGCGTCACGGCGGAACAAACGCAGCGCTGGGACGAATCGCATGGCGGACCTCACTGGAATTGCCGACAACAGCATCGGCTTTGGTGCAGTCAGTGTGCGGGATCCATATGACAAGAGAACCCCCCATCTGTGAGTAAATATTGCCTCTGCTCCAAATACCACACATTCAGGGTGGGTCAAGAGGCCCGTAGGCATCGGCATCTGTGGCCCCTTTGCGTCACTGCGTGATCGTTGCGTGATTGCAATTGACCAACAAACTCCCCTAGCTTCATCGATCCAAACGCCTGCGGATGCGCTTAAGCTGCGCGCTCTCCCATCCCCCCGGGCTTTCCCGCATGAGTTCTGCTGTCTTGAAATGGATCGCCAACGGCGTGATCGGGCTGGTTGTTGCCTGCACGCTGTGGATTGCTCAAGCAGTGCAACCCGGCTCGACCGGCCGCACCCCGATGCTGATGGCCACGGCCGTCGCCGCTCCCGCCGACGGCGCTTCCGCGCCGGCCCAGTGATCAACGATCAGGCCAACGCTGCCCGGGCGCCTTCCGCCAACGCCTGACCGATCTGATCCAGCAGGGCGCCTCGCCCCTGCAGCTGCCATTGGTGCCAGTACAGCGCCACGTCGACCCCGACCTCGGGCCTGAGCACGACCAGCCGCCCCGCCTCGACCCAGGGGCGCACCTGGATCTCCGGCGCCACGCCCACGCCCCAGCCCATCACCGCGGCATTCACATAGGCCTCGCTGGAAGGCACGAAGCGCTCCCTCAGTCGCGGCCCCTGGATGCCAAAGGCCTGTGATACCCACTGCGCCTGGCTGTCGTCCTTGCGGTTGAACACCAGGAAGGGCGTGTCGCCGAAATTGCCGGCATGCAGACCGTCCGGCAGCTGGGCCGCCAGGAAGGCCGGGCTGGCCACCGCCACATAGCGCATGACGCCCAGCGGCTGGACGCGACAGCCCTGCAAGGCCTCGGCCACCGTCGTCACGCAGCCCAGCACGTCGCCCTGGCGCAGGCTGTCGTGGGTGAAATCCTGGTCGTCGACGACCAGTTCCAGCCCGTAGCCCTCACGCAGGCCCCGCTGCACCAGCGCATCCAGCGCCGGCAGCACCCAGGTCGCCAGGCTGTCGGCATTGACGGCGATGGCCAGCCGGGACTGCGGGGCGACGCGCTCACCCAGTTCGCGGGCGACATCCACGCGCAGGGCCTGCAACTGGCGGGCGAAGCGCAGCAGCACCTTGCCGGCCTCGGTCAGCCGCAGCGGCCGCGAGCGCACGACCAGCGGCTGGCCAACCTGGGCCTCCAGCGTGCGCAGCCGCTGCGAGACGGCGCTCTGCGTGATGGACAGCCGCTGCGCCGCGCGCTCGAAGCCCTGTTCATCGGCCAGCGCCGCCAAGCAGCGCAGCGCGGCGGGATCGAATTCATTCATAAGCACTTCTAATGTACGGCGAAGAATATGAATCCTGCTTCTTCAATCGGGATCGTCTGCCGAGAATGACCGGATGCCCGCCGCCGCCCTCGCCGCCAGCAACGTACCCGCCGTCTTCGCGCAGGGCTGGGCCATGGGCGCCGGTCTCATCCTGGCCATCGGCGCGCAGAACGCGCTGGTGCTGCGCCAGGGTCTGAGGCGTGAACATGTGGGCGCGGTCGTCGCGGTGTGCACGCTGTCCGACTGGCTGCTGATCGCGCTGGGCGTGTTCGGGCTGGGAGCGTTGATACAGGGGCAACCGCTGCTGCTGGAGTGCTTCCGCTATGGTGGCGCCGCCTTCCTGATGGGCTATGCGGTGCTCGCCGCAAAGCGCGCCTGGCGGCCCAACACCGGCCTGGAAGCCACCGGCGCCTCGTCCAGCCTGGGCGCCACGCTGTCGGCGGCCTTCGCCTTCACCTATCTGAACCCCCACGTCTACCTGGACACCGTGGTGCTGCTGGGCGGGCTGGGTGCGCGCCACCCCGAGGCACTGCGCCCGGCGTTCGCGGCCGGCGCCTGCGTGGCCTCGGCGATGTGGTTCGGCCTGCTGGGTTTTGGTGCCGCGGCCGCCGCACCGCGGCTGCGCAGCGCCCACACCTGGCGGGTCATCGATGCGCTGGTCGCTTTGCTGATGGCCGGCCTGGGTTTACAACTCCTCCTGCAACCGCTCTAACAAGAACAGGGATGCCCATGAAGATCGTCGTTCTGGGTGCCGGCATCATCGGCATCGCCACGGCCTGGTACCTGCTGGACGAAGGCCACGACGTGGTCGTCGTCGACCGCCAGCCCGATGCGGCGCTCGAAACCAGCTTTGCAAATGGCGCGCAGATCTCGGTCAGCTTCTGCGAGCCCTGGGCCAACGCCGGCGCGCCGTTCAAGGTGGCCAAATGGCTGTTGCGCGATGACTCGCCGCTGCTGTTCCGCCCCCGCCTGGACCCCAACCAGTGGCGCTGGGGGCTGGCCTTCCTGATGCAGTGCACGACGGCCGCGTTCGAGCGCAATGTCGAAGAGCTGGTGCAGCTGGGCCGCTACTCGCACGCGTCGCTGAAGGAGCTGGTGGCGCACACGGGCATCGAGTACGACCGCCTGGAGCGCGGCATCCTGCACTTCTTCTCCAGCCAGGCCGACTTCGACAACGGCGCGGCCGGCGCCGAGATCATGCGCCGCCACGGCGTGGACCGCCGCGTGCTGAACCGCGAGGAGGTGCTGAAGGTGGAGCCGGCGCTGGCCGGCTTCGGCCGCAACGTCTTCGGCGGCACCTACACGCCCAGCGACGAGAGCGGCGACGCCAAGGTCTTCACGCAGAAGCTGGCGCGGCTGTGCGCCGAGCGCGGCGCGCAGTTTCTGTATGAGCACGACGTGCTGGGCCTGCAGCGCAGCGGCGACGGCATCGAGGCCGTGCAGATCGCGCACACGCGCAGCGGTGAGCGCAAGACGCTGCGGGCCGATGCCTTCGTCGCCGCGATGGGCTCGTACACGCCGGCACTCGTCGCCCCGCTGGGCGAATCGCTGAACATCTATCCCGCCAAGGGCTACTCGGCCACGCTGCGGCTGAAGAAGCTCGAGGCCGCCAGCGTCGTCAGCCTGCTGGACGACAGCCGCAAGATCGCGATTTCGCGCCTGGGCGACCACATCCGCATTGCCGGCACGGCCGAGCTGTCGGGGTTCGACCTGGACTTGAACTCGCCGACCGCCCGCGTGCGCTGCGCGGCGCTGGTGAAGCGCTACGAGGAGCTGTTCCCCGGCGTGGCCGACACCAGCGAGCCCAACTACTGGGCCGGCCTGCGGCCCAGCACGCCCACCAACATCCCCTACATCGGCCGCAGCCTGAAGGCCCGCAACCTGTGGATCAACGCCGGCCACGGCACGCTGGGCTGGACGCACGGCGCCGGATCGGGCCGCGCGATGGCCGAACTGATCGCCGGCCGCCGGCCAGAGATGGCCTTCGGCTTCTACGGCAAGCCCTGAATCACAGGGTCTTCAGCAGAGCCTCGACTTCCTTCTGCTGGGCGAACTTGCCGCCGAGCCTGGCCAGCGACTCCAGCTCGGGCTTGGCGGCCGCCTTGTCGCCGGACTGGATCAGCAGCTTCGCAAGATTGAGCTTGTAGATGGGCTGGTCAGGCAGGTCGCCGACCAGCTGGCGCTGCACGCCTATCGCCTTGCCGAAATCCTTCTCGTTGGCCAGCACGGTGGCGTAGGTGTCACGCAACGCCGCGTCGTCGGCCTTGAGCTTGAGGCCGCGCTCGGCCAGCTCGCGCGCGCCAGGCTTGCCGGCCTTGCTGCGCAGCCAGGCGACGTTGTTGATCAGCGGCACGGCGTCCGGGTTGCGCTTGAGCAGCGCCTCGTAGCGCGACAGCGCGCCATCGAAGTCGCCCCGCGTCAGCAACAGGTCGGCGGTCGCGGCGGCGAAGGCCTGGTTGTTCGGATGGGCGGCCTGCCATTGGCTCTCGAAAGCCAGCGCCTCGTCGCGCTTCTGGGCGGCTAGCAGCGCGGCGAACAGGCGCACCGGCGCGTCGCCCGGGTCGCGCAGCGCGGAGGCCTTGCGCAGCAGCGGAATGGCGGCGTCCAGCTTCTGGCGGCCGATCTCGATCTCGGCCTCGCTGATCAGCGCATAGGCCTCCTGCGGGTACTTCTTCTGGCGCTCGCGCAACGCGGCCAGCGCCTCGTCCACGCGGCCCTGGCGCACGGCCAGCTGGATCAGCAGCCGCTGGGCGGCGACGGAATTGGGCTCGGCCTCCAGCGCACGCTTCACCTCGCGCTCCGCGCCGGCGTAGTCCTTGTCGACGAAGCGCAGCTGCGCCAGGCCCAGCCAGCCCTGTGCGCGGTTGGGCGCCAGCGCGTTGAGCCGCACATAGGTCTTGGCGGCCTGGGCGCGGTCACCCGAGGCGAACTGCGTGCGCGCCAGGCGCTCCAGCAGATCGGGGTTAAGCGGCAGCGCGGCCGACGCCTCCTGCGCCGCCTGTGCCGCCGCGGTGGTGCTGCCCACGCGCAGCAGCTGGTCGATATAGGCCAGGCGCAGGCCGGCCTCGGTCGGCTCCTCGCGCACGCCGGTGGCCAGCACTTCGGTCACGCGCGATGGCGATGCCTGCGTCTGCGTCAACAGTTCGGCCAGCGCCAAGCGCGCCTGCGGCGCATGCTTCTGGTTGACGATGAAGCTCTCCAGCCGCTTGATCCCCTCGTCGTTGCGCTTGGCCTGCACGTCGAGGGCCACCAGGCCCAGCACGGCGGGCAGATAGCCGGCATCGGCCTTGTGGGCGGCCTCGAAGGACGCCTGCGCCGCCGCCGTGTCGCGACGCACGAGGTGGATGCGGCCGCGCAGCGCCTCGGGCACCGCGCTGTCCTTCATCTTGGGCGCCAGCTTGTCCAGCGCCGCCAGCGCGGCCGGGAAGTCCTGGCGGCGCATCAGCGAATTGACCAGCATCAGGTCGTAGTTGCTGCCGCTGTCCTTGGCGGCCAGTTCGCGCAGCTGGTTCAGCGCCGCATCGGCCTTGGACTTGCTGGCGCCGCCCGGCGTCGCGCCGTCGCGCACGATGGCAGACAGCGCCAACGCCGCCTGTGTCTTGGTGTCGTCGGGGCGCAGCTTGGAGGCCGCGCCAAAGGCCTGGTCGGCCCCCTCGAAGTTGCCCAGCATCAGCTGCGCCTTGCCGGCCAGCAGCAGCGTCTCGGCGTCGGCCTTGCCGCCTTCCAGCAGCGGGCGCAGCGTCTCCATCGTCTTGTTCGGCGCGCGGCGCTGCAGCTGCAGGCTGGCGAACTGGCGGCGCAGGCCCATCTCTTCCGGCGACAGCTTCAGCGCCTGGTTGAGCAGGTTCTCGGCGTCGGCCAGCTCACCCAGTTGCTGGTGCGCCGCGGCGCCCAGGCGCAGCAGCGGGAGGTAGTTGGGCATCAGCTTCAGCAGCGGCAATGCCAATTCCTTGGCCTTGGCCGCGTCGTTCTTGGCCAGCGCGATCTGGGCTTGCAGGAAGCGGCCCTGCGGCTTCTTGGCCACCACCGGCGGCATGGCCTCGACAAGCTTGGCCGCGGCATCGACCTCCTGGCGGCTCAGCGCCAGCCGCACCAGCAGCGAGCGCGCGTCATAGCTGTTGGGGTCCAGCACCAGCACCTGGCTCAGCAGCGGCTCGGCCTCGGCCGTTTTGCCGCGCGACAGCAGCACCTCGGCCTTCAGCTGCAGCGCCGCCACCGCCTTGGGACTGCGCAGCAGCAGCTCGTCCAGCGCCGCAATCGCCTCGTCGGCAAAACCGCCGGCCAGCTTGGTGCGCGTGCTGACGATGACGGCCGACTCGGAATCCGGCGCCAGCTGCAGCGCCCGCACCGCGGCGGCCTTGGCTTCGGTCAGGTTGCCCTGCGCCAGATAGGCCATGGACAGATGCTGCAGCAGCAGCGACATGGCCGGCGGATCGGCCAGGCTCTGGTCGGAGAACTCGCTGATCAGCTTGCGCGACTGCCCCGAATACAGCAGCGTCTGCGCCAGCAGCGGTGCCACCTCGTCGCGCGGCGCGCCCAGCTCCCAGGCGCGGCGCAGCTCGATCTCGGCGCCGGCCACATCGCCGGCGTCCAGCAAGGCCTTGCCCAGCAGCTGCCGGCCATTGGCGTTGTCCGGATTTTTCTGGAGCAGGTTCTTCAGCTCGATGACGGCGCCGGCGGCGTCTTTCTGCTCCATGCGCTTCTGCGCGGCGGCAAGCAGGTCTTGCTCCGAGCGTTGGTTGCAGCCCGCGAGCGCGGCGACCAGCAGGATCAGGGCGAATTGGCGCGTCTTCATCGTTCCTCCGAAACAGGCGCGCGATTGTGTTCCCTAGAATCCCCGCCCCCTCTCAGGACCGGCCCCTAGGTCGGAAATAAGCCATGAATGCCGCCTCCCGCTTCTGTGCCATCGACTTCGGCACCTCCAACTCCGCCGTGGCGGTGCCGGAGGCCGACGGCGGCATGCGGCTCATCGAGCTGGAACCGGGTCAGCGCACCATGCCCACGGCCGTGTTCTATTTCACAGAGGGCCCGCACGACGCCGATGGCCCGCCGCGCGCCTTCGGCCGCGCCGCCGTGGCCGCCTACGTCGAGGGCCACGACGGCCGGCTGATGCGCTCCATGAAGAGCATCCTCGGCTCGCCGCTCATCGACCAGACCACCGACGTGGGCGGCGGCCGCGGCGCCAAATACTCGGACATCGTGTCCGGCTATCTCAAGCGCCTGCGCCGCCTGGCCGGCGAGCCGGAGCGCGCCGTACTGGGCCGGCCGGTGTTCTTCGTCGACGGCGACCCCGAGCGCGACGCGACTGCGCAAGCCCAGCTGGAGGCCTGCGCACGCGCCGTGGGCTTCCGCGACGTGCAGTTCCAGTACGAGCCCATCGCCGCGGCGTTCGACTTCGAGCAGCAGGCCATCCGCGAGGGCAAGGGCGAGCAGATCGTGCTGGTGGCCGACATCGGCGGCGGCACCAGCGACTTCTCGCTGGTACGCGTGGGCCCCGAGCGCGCGCAGCGCCTGGCGCGCCGCGACGACATCCTGGCCAGCCACGGCGTGCACATCGCCGGCACCGACTTCGACCGCCACATCGAGCTGGCCGGCCTGCTTCAGGCCTTCGGCTACCGCGCGACGGGACCCAACAGCCGTGAAGTCCCCAGCGGCATCTATTTCGACCTCGCCACCTGGCACCTGATCAACACCTGCTACGCGCCGCTGCGGGTGGCCGAGTGGCGCGGCATGAAGAGCTGGTTCAGCGACGTGCGCCAGCACGCGCGGCTGATGACGGTGCTGGAGGAGCGCTTGGGCCACGAGCTGGCCGCGCGCGCCGAGGGCGCCAAGATCGCCATTTCGGGTGGTGCCGACACGACGGTGGACCTCAGCCACGTCGAGACCGGCCTGGTGCTGCCGCTCAGCGAGAAGACCGCCGTCGATGCGCTGCGCGCCGACCTGGACCGCATCATCGCCACCGCCCACGAGACCGTCGCGCTGGCGGGCCTGAAGCCCGAGCAGGTCGACGCGCTGTACTTCACCGGCGGCTCCACGGGCCTGCGCCTGCTGGTGGACGGCATGGCGGCCGGCTTCCCGCAGGCCGCGCGCGTCACCGGCGACCGCTTCGCGTCTGTCGCGACCGGGCTGGGGCTGCACGCGCAGCGCCTTTTTGGCGGCTGATACGCTGCGCGGTTTCGCCACCCCGAGCCGCACCTCATGCTGAAAGCCCTGACCTGGGCCACTGCCGCTCTGGCCGCCACCGCGGTCCACGCAGCCGAGCCCACGACCTACCAGCAACCCTCCGCCGAGATCCGCGCGGTGCTGGACGCCCCGGCGCTGCCGGGTCACGCGCTGTCACCCGATCAGCGCACGCTGGCCAGCATCGCCACGCGGCGCTACCGCAACGTCGCCGACCTGGCCCGGCCCGTGCTGCGCCTGGCGGGCCTGCGCATCGACGCGGCCGCCAGCAGCCCGCAGCTGACGGTCAGCATCGAGGCCCTCTCGCTGCGCGAGCTGACGAAGCCGGACGCCGCAGAACGCGTCGTCAAGCTGCCCGCCGGCGGCGGCTTCTCGGCACTGCGCTGGTCGCCAGACAGCCGTCATTTCCTGCTGAACCGCCGCACCGCCAACGCCACCGAGCTGTGGGTGGGCGACGTGGCGACGGCCCAGGTCCGGCAGGTCAAGGGCGTGAAGCTCAACACGCTGCTGGAGACCTCGGTGGCCTGGGTCTCGGCGGACGAGATCATTGCGCTGACCGTGCCCGACAAGCGCGGCCCCGCGCCCCAGTTCGACGCGCCCAGCGGCCCCGTCATCCAGGAGTCCATGGGCCGCAACTCGCCCGAGCGCACGCTGCAGGACCTGCTGCAGAACAGCCAGGACGCCGCGCTGTTCAGCCACCACGCCAGCTCGGCGCTGCGCCGCATCAAGCTGTCCACCGGCGCCTCGCGCGAGATCGGCACGCCGGGGCTGTACAGCAAGCTCGAAGTCGTCGGCACCCAGGGCGCGCTGATCACCGAGCGCCTGGTGCCGCCGTTCAGCTACCAGGTCACCTGGCGCGACTTCGCAGCCCAGGTCGAACTGCGCGACTTCAACGGCCGGCTGCTGCGCGACCTGGGCACCATCAAGCTCAAGGAAGGCGTGCCGGTCGAAGGCGTCATCACGGGCCCGCGCAACTTCTGGGCGTCGCCCCAGGCCAATGGCGCCGTCTACTGGGTCGAGGCGCTGGACGGCGGCGACCAGCGCAACAAGGTGCCCTTCCGCGACCGGCTGATGCGGCTGGATGCGCCCTACCAGGGTGAGGCCCGCGAGGTGCACCGCACGGCGGGCCGCCTGAGCAGCCTGAACTTCGTCGACGCCGGTGACCGCGCCATCGTGGCCGAGTTCGACCGCGACCGCCTGTGGATCTCGGCCGACCTGATCGCACTGGATGGCGCGGCCAAGCCGCAGCGCCTGCAGGACCGCTCGCTGCGCGACCGCTACGCCGACCCCGGCCAGCCGCTGATGCGCGTGCTGCCCAACGGCCGCGGCATCGTGCGCGTGGACGGCGGCGACCGCCTGCTGCTGGCCGGCGCCGGCGCCAGCAAGGACGGCGAGCTGCCCTTCATCGACAGCTACAGCCTGCAGGACGGCAAGGCCACACGGCTGTTCCGCTCGGGCGCCACGCACTACGAGCGCCCGATCACGCTGCTGGCTGATGGTGGGCTGCTGACCAGCCGCGAAAGCGCCACGGAGCCGCCCAACCTGATGCTGCGCAGCGGCGCCGGCTTCGAGCAGCTGCAGGCGCTGACCCGCCACACCGACCCGGCGCCGCAGCTGCGCGCGGTCAAGCGCGAGCTGGTCAAGTTCAAGCGCGCCGACGGCGTCGAGCTGTCGTTCTGGCTCTACCTGCCGCCCGACTACCAGGCCGGTGAACGCCGCCCGACGCTGGTCTGGGCCTATCCGCTGGAGTTCACCGACGCGTCCACCGCCGGCCAGGTCAGCGGCTCGGGCAGCCGCTTCGTGCAGCTGGCCGGCACCAGCCCGGTCATGATGGCGCTGGACGGCTACGTCGTGCTGATGGACGCCACCATGCCCGTGGTCGGCAACCCCAAGACCGTCAACGACAGCTTCGTCGAGCAGATCACGGCCAACGCCAAGGCCATCATCGACAAGGCGGCGGAACTGGGCGTCAGCGACCCGCAGCAGATGGTGGTGGGCGGCCACAGCTACGGCGCGTTCATGACGGCCAACCTGCTGGCCCACACCGACCTGTTCAAGGCCGGCATCGCCCGCAGCGGCGCCTACAACCGCACGCTGACGCCGTTCGGCTTCCAGAGCGAGCGCCGCACCTACTGGGAGGCGCAGGACGTCTACCTGCGCCTGTCGCCGTTCAACTACGCCGACAAGCTGAAGGAGCCCATCCTGCTGATGCACGGCGAAAGCGACGACAACCCCGGCACCTTCCCGCTGCAGTCGGCACGCCTGTACCAGGCGCTGGCCGGCACCGGCGGCCAGGTGCGCTACGTGGTGCTGCCGCACGAGTCACACGGCTACTCGGCGCGCGAATCCATCGGCCATACGCTGTTTGAAATGAGCGCCTGGATGAAGCGCCAGACGCGCGATCCACGCGCGCCGAAGTGATCAACGCCGCGGCGGGGGACCGCGGCGGCGCTGTCCGCCGTGTGGCGCCTGCCGCGGTGCGGCTTTCAACGGCCGCGACACGTCGGCGAGCATCAGCACGGCGCTGACCAGGCCTTCGACGGCCTCTTCCAGGTCGGCCGGTGGCTCCAGATCCTCGATCTCCTCCAGCAGCGTGTCGGCATCCTCAAGGTCATCCGGGTCCAGGTGCAGGTAGATCGCCGCGAGCGGCTCCAGCAGGGGTTCCTCGGGCAGGCGCATCAGCGCCGGATGCGCGTCCAGCGCATGCGCGAAGCCGGCCACCCAGGGCAGCACCGTCTCGCTGGGTTCCGCGTCGTCGTCCAGTTCGAAGATCCACGGGTCGAACCACTGCCGGCCGGCGATGGCGACGTTCAATTCCTTGTGGCGACGGCGCAGCAGCGCCAGCAGCTCGTCGTCCACGCGCTGCGGCGTCGGGCGACCTTCGCTGTCCAGGATGGGCGGCAGCCAGGCCGCCAGCGGCACGGCCTCGGGCTGCAGCAGCACGCCGCACAGATAGCCGTCCAGCATGCTGACGTCCAGCGGCTCCAGCGGCGCCGGCAGCCCATCCAGCAAGGCCTGCAGGCGCTCCAGGTCGGCTTCGGACAGGGCTTCGAGGGCGCGGGGGTGCAAGGAGCTCATGTCAGGATTATCGACAGCACCAGGTGAATAGTGCCCCCTGCGGCGCGGTCGACAGGCCTACATTGGCATTTCCCAACGACGCCCTCACCCGAGGGCTTGGAGGCCCGGACAGCTTGCTGACCGGGTCTTTTTTTCGTCTGAAGTTCCCCAGGGGCCGAGCGCCGGGTCGCCCCAAGCCGGCCCGTCTGGCGTTGTGCGAGCGGGCAAGCCCCGCGAGCATCGGCGTCCCCTCGGGGGACCGACCGGGCGAGGGGCTTCACACTTCCATGCGCTCCGGTGCCACGTATTGGCGTCGGAATTCCTCGAAGTCCAGCGTGTCGGCCGCCTCGATGCGCGCCTGCTCGGCCAGCGACTGCGCGGCCAGGCCTTCGAAGCGCTGCTGCAGCGCCGTCGGGAACGGCAGGCCCAGCACGGCGCTGCGAGCCAGATCGCTCTGGCGCCGGATGAATCCCACATGGCTGTTGTCGAAGTCCTGTGCCATCGCCGCCAGCACGCGGGCCGACGGGCACAGCGCCGGATTGCGCAGCCGCTCCGCCACGCGCTTCAGCGCGGCGCTGTAGGCGTCGCCGTCATGCGCGGCGTCCAGCAACTCGGCCTGGGCCGCGCAGCCGGCCAGGATGTCGCCGGCCCAGTCGGCCAGCGTGCGCTCGCCGCCCTGCCAGTGCTCCAGCACCAGACCCGGCTCGCGGCCGCGCGCGGCGACGCGGTGCTGGTTGCGGGCGTTCAGCGCGCCCTCCTGCGGCGTGTCGCCGGGGCTGGGGCTGTTCAGGCAGTGCAGCAGGAAGGTGTCCAGCACGCGGATGGTGTCGGCGGCGATGCCGATGGGCTCGAACGGATCCAGGTCCATCAGCCGCACCTCGATGTACTCGACGCCGCGCTCGCGCAGCGCGTGCAGCGGGCGCTCGCCGGAGCGGATCACGCGCTTGGCGCGGATGGTGCTGTAGAACTCGTTCTCGATCTGCAGCAGGCTGGTGGACAGCTGGTTGTAGTCGCCGCCGGGCGTCTGCACGCCGATGGCCTCGTAGGCCGCGTACGGGCGGCTCAGCGCTTCCTGCAGCGACGCGGCGTAGCTGTCCAGACAGTTGTAGCTGACCGAGATGCTGGCCTGCGCGTCGCTCTGGTAGCCCAGCCGCCCCATGCGCAGCGACGTCGCGTGCGGCAGGTACAGGCTGTGCTCGGACAGGCGCTGCAGGCCGTGATCGCGGTCGTGCACGAAGCTGTCGCACAACGCCGGGCTGGCGCCGAACAGGTACAGCAGCAGCCAGCCCTCGCGGCGGAAGTTGCGGATGGCGCCGAAATAGCCGTCGGTGCCCACGCCGGGCAGCGACCAGTTGTAGTGGATGCCCGAGATGGTCTGCATGCGCCGGCCGTAGCGCTGGCCCAGGCCCATGCGGTAGACGCTCTTGGCGCGGCCGATGTTGCTGCTGCCATAGCGGCCGATGGGGATGGTCTCGTCGGCCGGCAGGCCGCAGGGCATGGAGCTGACCCACAGCCGCTCGTCGGCCAGCGCGCGGTAGACGGCCTGGTGGATCTCGGCCAGTTCGCCCAGCACGTCGTCCACACCGGCATGCACGCCGGTGATGAGCTCCAGCTGCGATTCGCTGTAGTCCGTCGTGATGTGCGGATGCGTCAGCGCGGCGCCCAGCGCGATGGGGTGCGGCGTCAACGCCAGCCCCCCGGCGGGCAGCACGCGCAGGCTTTCCTTTTCAATGCCGCGGCGGATGCCCAGCAATGTCTCTTTATCGTTCATCGGGCAGGACGGTAGCAGAACGGCGCTACAGCTGCCCAGGCGCGTCCATGTCGGCCAGACTGGGCCTCAGGGCATGTTCGCCGGCCTGCATGCCTTCGTGATGGCTGAGGTAGAGGGACACGTCCTGCGCCTCCAGCCAGCCCACGGCGCGCAGCCGGTCCAGCACCGGGCCCTTGACCTCGGACAGCTCCAGCCGCAGCCCCTCGGCCGCCAGCGCGGCGCGCAGCTCCTGCAGCGCCGTCAGGCCCGACACGTCGATGTGATTGACCGGCGCCATCAGCAGCAGCACTCGGGCCGGCGCGCCGACGCGCTCGCGGTGCTCCTGCACGCGCGCCAGCACCGCGTCGACCAGCCCGCGCGCGTTCGTGAACACCAGGCTCTCGTCGATGCGCAGCCCCACCACCTCGGGCTGGCATTCCACCGCGTAGCGCTCCACGTTGCGGTAGTGCTGCGTGCCCGGCACGCGACCCAGTCGCGCCACATGGGGCTGGGCGGTGCGCTGGATCAGCAGCGCGATGGAGCCCACCACGCCCAGCGCCAGCGCCGCGCCGGCGCTCCACAGCAGCACCGTGGTCGACACCGCCGCCATCAGCAGCCCCTCGGCGCGCGCATAGCGCCAGGCCTCGGCGTAGTGGCGCAGCGTGAAGCCACCCAGCACCGCGACGACGATGGTGGCCGCCAGCACCGGCTTGGGCAGGTGGGCCAGCGGCCCGGCCAGCAGCAGCATGGCCAACGCCATGAAGGCGGCGACGAACACCAGCGTCCAGCGCGTGCGCGAGCCGGCCTCGTGCAGCAGGATGCTGCGCGAAAAACTGCCCGCCACCGGCATGCCGCCGCTGACCGCCGCCACCAGATTGGCCGCCGCCAGCCCGCGCAGCTCGGCGGCCGGCAGCAGCTTTTCGCCGCGCCGCTGCGCCAGCGACTCCGACACCGCGAAGCTGGACACGAAGGCCATCAACGCCACCAGCGCCGCGCTGGGCAGCAGCTGCAGCCACAGCGCGCGATCCAGCGACGGCAGCCCCAGCGGCAAGGCCAACGTGGGCAACGCACCGACCTGCGCCACGCCCTGGGCCGCCGGCGTGAACGCCGACAGCGCCATCGCGCCGAGCAGCAGCAACAGCGGCGCCAGACGCGCCAGCAGCGGCAGGCCCATGCGGCGCGACATCAGCAGCAGTGCCAGCGCCACCGCGCCCCAGACCGTGCTGGAAAGACCCCAGCCGCCCGTCATAGCGGTGCGCGCCAGGTCGGGCAGCGTGAAGCCCGCCGCCGCGCTGCCCAGCAGCACCGGCAGCTGGCTGGCGGCGATCATCAGCGTCGCGCCGTTCTCGAAGCCGCGCAGCGCAGGCACCGACAGCAGGCTGCTCAGCGCATCCAGCCGCAGCAGCGCCGCCAGTGCCATCAGCGCGCCGATCTCGGCGGCCAGCACCAGCGCGCCGGCCTCCGGCGTCACGCCGGCCGGCAGCCCGGACAGCGCCTGCGCGATCATCAGCGCCAGCACGGCCACCGGGCCCAGCCCCAGCACCGGGCTGGAGCCCAAGGCCGCATAGGCCAGCAGCGGCAGCAGGCTGGCGTACAGGCCCACCTGCGGCGGCAGGCCGGCCAGCATCGCGTAGGCCAGGCTCTGCGGGATCAGCAGCACCGCGACGACGGCGCCGGCGATCAGGTCGGCGCGCCAACTGTGCTTCATGGTGTTCCTATGGGCCGAGCGCCGGGCCGCTCCCAAGCCGGCCCGTCTGGCGATGTGCAAGCGGGGCAAACCCCGCGAGCATCGCCGTCCCCTCGGGAGACCGACCGGGCGAGCCCGCGTTCAGCGTGGCACGACTGGGCGAGGGGCTTCATGGATCCACGCTGATGCCCGACAGGCGGACCACCCGGGACCACTTGTCGGTATCCGCCGCGATCAGGCTGGCGAAGTTGCCGCCGCCATGTGGGTACAGGCCACGCGCGGCCAGCCGCTCGCGCAGCGGGCCGGCCAGCATGGCAGCGACGTCGCGCTGCAGCCGCGCCAGCTGTTCGGGCGGCTGGCTGCTGGGCGTGAACAGTCCCAGCCAGGCGCTGGCCTCGAAGCCCTTCAGCACCGGGCCGCCGGCCTCCTCGACGGTGGGCAGGTCCGGCAGGCCGGGCACGCGCCGCGCGCTGGCCACGGCCAGCGCCTGCAGCCGGCCCGCCTTGATGTGCGGCAGCGCGGCCGGCAGGCCGTCGAACATCAAGTCCATGTTGCCGGCGATGACGTCCTGCTGCGCCGACGCCGTGTTGCGGTACGGAAAGTGCAGCATGTAGGTGCGCGTGAGCCGCTTGAACAGCTCGCCGGACAGGTGCGTGGGCGTGCCGTTGCCACCCGACGCGATCAGCAGCCGCCCCGGCTGCAGCGTCGCCGCGCGCACCAGGTCGCTCACGCTGCGCACGCCCAGGCGCTGCGCGACGGCCGGGTTCATGACCAGCACCAGCGGCACGTTGGCGACCACGCCCACCGGCGCGAAGTCCTTCACCGGGTCGTAGGGCAGGCGGCGCGACAGCAGCGGGTTGATGACGTGCGTGCCCACGCTGCCCATCAGCAGCGTGTGGCCATCGGCCGAGCTGGCGACCTCGGCGGCGCCGATGTTGCCGTCGGCGCCGGGACGGTTCTCGACGTGCACGACAAAGGTCAGGCTGCGCTGCAACTCCGGCGCGATCAGCCGGGCGGCCAGATCGGCGGCGCCGCCCGCCGGGTAAGGCACGACGATGCGCAGCGGCTTCACGGGCCAGGAGGTGGTGGGCTGGGCCAGTGCAGCGGAGGCGGCGGGGGCCGCCAGCCAGCACAGCAGGCGGCGTCGAATCAAACTCATGCGCAAAGCTCTCCGGGCCCAGCGCCGGGCTGCTCCCAAGCGGGCCCGTCATGGCGATGTGCTTGCGGCTCAATGCCGCAAGCATCGCCGTCCCCGCGGGGGACCGGCCAAGGTACGCCTTGGACGAGGGGTCTATTCATATGGGTCCGGGGATGACGCTCAGCCTGACCTGGCCGTGCCGGCAGGCTGCGTCGAAGTCCTGCAGTATGGCGGCGAGCATGTCCGGGTCCAGCGCATCGACCGCGGCGATGCCGACGGCGCGGTTGCGGCCCTCGGCCTTCGCCTTGTAGAGCACCATGTCGGCCCAGTTGACGGCCTGTTCCCAGTGCAGCCGCAGGCCCGCCACCGAGCCGCCGGCGCCGCCGATGGGGAAGGCCGCGAAGCCGATGGACACGGTGATGCGCAGCGGCCCGTCGGGCGTCGCAACGGGCGCGCTGCCGATGCTGCGCAGCAGCCGCTCGGCGGTCTGGGCCAGGCCGGCAGCGCCCAGTTCGGTGGCGTAGACGAGGAACTCCTCGCCGCCCCAGCGCGCGACCAGGTCGGTGTCGCGCACGCCGGCGCGGATGCGGCGCGCCACTTCCACGATGACGGCGTCGCCCGCCGCGTGGCCGTGCTCGTCGTTGACGTTCTTGAAGTGATCGATGTCGATCATCATCAGCGCGCCCTGAAAGCCGGCGCCGCCGGCCGCGCGGCCCCGCGCGTCCATGACGGACAGGAAGTGGCGGCGGTTGGACAGGTCGGTCAGCGGGTCGCGCTCGCTCTGTGCGCGCAGCAGATGCTGGTTGGCCGTCAGCCGCGCCTGCGCGCGGCGCATGCGCCACAGCGTGACGCCAATCAGCGTGATGGACAGCAGCAGCAGCGCGCCCACGGCCACGCCGACCTGCTGGGCCAGCCGGCGGTTCTCCAGCTGCTGGTCCTTCAGCTGGCCGTCGCGGGCCAGCAGGTCCAGGTCGCGCTGCTTGGCGGCGCTGTCGTATTTGCGGCGCAGTTCCTCCAGCGCGGCGGCGCGATTGCGCTCGTTGCTGCGCGCGTTCAGCTCGCGTTCATCGTGATAGGCCGCCAGCGCTTCCTTGTACTGGCCAGCCTCGGCCCAGGTGTCGCCCAGCTCGCGCAGCTCGCGGGCGCGCGACACGAGGTCGTTGGGGTCGGAGCCCACCGCGGCCGCGCGGGCCAGGTCCTGGCGCGCGGCGTCGAACTGGCGCAGCTTGATGTGGGCCACCGCGAGGTTGTGGTGCAGCCCGCGCAGGTAAAGGCGGTCGCGAAAGCGCTGCAGCACCGGCAGCGCCTGCTGGCCGGCGGCCAGCGCCTCCTTCAGCAGCCCCTGGTGCATGTAGGCATCGACCAGATTGGAGCGTGCCTGCGCGGCCAGGTGCGGCAACTCGGCCTGCTCGGCCAGCGCCAGCGCGGCCTCCTGTGCGGTGCGCGCGCCGGCCGGGTTGCGCGAGCGGCGTTCCACGGCGGCCTCGAAGATGTGCACCCGCGCGGCGGCGGCCGCATCGCCCTCGGCCTCGGCCAGCGCGGCGCGGATCTCGGCACGGGCCGCGTCAACCTGGTCCTGCGCCTGCAGCGTCACCGCCAGCATGCCCTGGCTCAGCGCCACCAGGTGGCGGTCGCCGCCGGCCTTCGCCAGTGCGGTGGCGCGCCGCAAACCGGCCTCGGCGTCGACGAACACGCCCTGGCCGTACTGCTCGCGGTGCACGATGCGCAAGGCCTCCCAGGTGGCGCGGAAGTCGCAGCTGCCCGCGCGGATCGCACGCGCCTCGTCGCCCTCGGGGCAATGCGCCTGCAGGCCCTGCAGCGCCCGCTGCGCCAGGCCGCCGGCGGACTTGCCGGAACGCTCCTGGATCAGCGCGCGCAGCAGCCAGCTCAGCTCGGGGCCGCCTGCCAGCGTCGTCAGCTTCACGGCGACGGCATCGGCCGCCTCGATCTGGCCGCCGGCCAGCAGCACGCGGCCGCGCGCCAGCTGCCACGCGGCCTCGCGCGCGGGCTCGGTGGGGCGATGCTTGTCGAGTTCGGCCAGCATGGCCTCCGGCGCATCGAAGGCGCGGCGCACGATGGTGGTCAGCCGGTCTTCGTTGATGGCGGCGGCTGGCTGCGCCGTCGCGGCGGCGGCAGCCAGCAGGCCCACGCTCAGCAGCACGGCCTTCATGACGCGGCCGGCCCGGGGCCGGGCTCCAGGGTGGAGAAGCCGCTCACCGACGGCGGCATGACGCCAGCCGGCCCACTCAAGGCCAGCAGGCCCACGCTGCCCTCGCTCACGGCGGCCTCCAGCCGGGCCGTCAGCTGCGCGGCGGCCAGCGCGTCCTTGGCCTGCAGGCGTTCCACGCCGTAGGCCTTGTTGCGGCCATGCGCCTTGGCGAGATACATGACGGTGTCGACCAGATCGATGGCGCGCTCCCAGGTCAGCCGCAACCCGTGCGGCGGCAGCGGCAGGCTGACGAAGCCGATGGACGCGGTGACCGGGATGTCGCGGCCCTCGTGGCTGACGGGTCGGCTGCCGATCAGGTCCAGCAGGCGCTGCGCCAGCTGCGGTGCGAACAGGGCTTCACGGGTGCGGGCGATGATGAGGAACTCCTCGCCGCCCCAGCGCACGACAAGATCGTCGTCGCGCACGGCCTCGCGCAGCCGCCGCGCGATCTCCACCAGCACGGCGTCGCCGGCCGCGTGGCCGAAGCTGTCGTTGATGCGCTTGAAGTGGTCCACGTCGATGAGGAAGACGCTGCCCGACAGCCCCTCGGGCCCGGACAGGCTTTTCACCGCCGCCTGGAAGTGGCGGCGGTTGGCCAGTCCGGTCAACGGGTCGGTCTCGCTCTGGCGCTTCAGCGACGCGTTGCTGTGCGCCAGCGCCTCGTTGGTGCGGCGCACGCGGCGGAAGGCCTGCCACAGCAGCCCCAGCGACACGGCCACGCAGCCACCCAGGGCGGCCCACAGCGCCAGCGCCAGGTTGCGCTGGTGAACCTGCTCGGACTTCAGCGCGTTGTCGCGGTTCAGCAGCTCGATGTCGCGGGCGCGCTGCTCGGCGTCCTGGCGCTCCTGGGCCTCCAGCAGCAGCTTGCGGGTCTCGTCGCGCAGTACGCGGTCCATCATGGCCCGGTGCTCGCGCTGGGCGGTCACGGCGCCGGCCAGGTCGCCGGCACGCTCCAGGTAGGTGGCCAGTTCCTTCCAGCCGTCGGAGGCATAGGCCACCGCGCCCTGCTTCACGTCCAGCGCAATGGCGGCCTCCACGTCACGCCGCCCCTCGGCGACGCGGCCCAGCGCGATCTTGGCCAGGCCGATGTTGGAGCGCGCCACGCTCTCGGCACCCGTGTTGCGCGTGGCCAGCGCCAGCGGCAGCGCCTGCTCGGCCAGTTCCAGCGCGCGGCTGTAGCGCGCCTGGCGCAGGTGGTGGTCGGCGAAGTTGGCCAGGCCCAGCGCGCGCACGGAGTCGGCACCAGCCAACGCGGCCTGTTCCAGCGCGTCGGAATTGGCCTGCAGCGCGATGCTGGAGTCGCTGTCGTCGGCATGCACGATGCCGCGCATCGTGTAGACCTGGTTCAGCGTCATCGGGTCGGGGTCCTTCTGCGCCTCGGCCAGTGCCTGGGCCGTGATCTGCCGCGCGCGCGCCGGCGTGTCGGCGCGGTAGGTCGTGAAGGCCAGTTCGGCCAGCGTCAGCGCCACGCGCCAGGACTGTCCGGTCTGCTCGGCCAGCCGCAGCGCCTGGTGGCCCTCGGTCAGCGCGGCATCCAGCTCGCCGACATCGCTGCTGATCGATGCCAGCAGCCGGTAGTGGCGCCAGCGGTAGACGACGCCGGCGCTGCTCAGCTGCACGCCGTCGACGGTGGTGACCAGCTTGCGGGCCTCGCGCAGGTCGCCGTGCGCGCGCAGGTACTCGGCGCTGACGGACGCGGCGGCGACCGCCGCGTTGGCACGAAGGTCGGGGGCGGGCCAGGCACGCAGGCTGGCGGCGATCTGGTCGCACAGCTCGCGGTTGCGCGCCAGCGCGGCCAACTGCCCGCGCAGCGCCAGGATGTCCAGCAACTCGGCGCTGCCTGCCGGCAGGCCGGCACCGCGGCTGCGCAGTTCGCGTTCGTACTGCTCGGGCCGGGCGCGCGCCGCGCGCTCGATGCGCTGCAGGTCACGCGCCAGCACCGAATCGCCGGGCGCCGACGCCGCCGTATCAGGCGACGCGGGCGCACCGCCGCCACCGCCGGGCGAGCAGGCGGCCAGCAGCACCAGCGCGGTCAGCGCGGCGCACAGCGTCGGGCGAGAGGCCAGGGGTGGGTGCATCGAGGCGGCAGGGGCGGGGATTCGTGGTCCCGGACCATGGATTTCAGCGCGGTTCCGCCTGCCTGTCGCGGTTGCCACACCCGAGATCGTTCAAATTCCACGCGGGGGCCGCGATGGGCCTCAGCCCGCCTGGCCCTGGTAGCCGCGCGGCACCGCGCCCAACAGCCGGCGCGTGTATTCCTCACGCGGCGCGTTCACCAGCTCGCGCGTGGCGGCCTGCTCGACGACATCGCCGTTCTGCATGACCAGCACCTCGTCGGAGATGAACTTGACGACGGCCAGGTCGTGGCTGATGAAGATGTAGCTGAGGCCGAACTCGTCCTGCAGGTCCTTCAACAGGTTCAGCACCTGGGCCTGTACCGACACGTCCAGCGCCGACACCGATTCGTCCAGCACCAGCACCTCGGGCTGCAGCGTCAGGCAGCGCGCGATGGCGATGCGCTGGCGCTGGCCGCCGGAGAACTCGTGCGGGTACTTGGCCATGGCCGTCTCGTCCAGGCCCACCTTCTTCAAGAGGGCCACGGCGCGAGCCTCGCGGTCGGCCGTGCTGGTGCCGATGCCGTGGATCTCCATGGGCTCGCGCAGCGTCTGCGCGATGGTGAAGCGCGGGTTCAGCGACGCATACGGGTTCTGGAACACGACCTGGATGCGGCGGCGCATCTGCTGCCAGTCGGCGCCGCTCATCTTCAACAGGTCCTTGCCCTCGAACAGCACCTGGCCGCCGGTGGGCTCATGCAGGCGCAGCAGCGTCAGGCCCATCGTCGTCTTGCCGGAACCCGACTCGCCCACCACGCCCAGCGTGTGGCCCTTGCGCAGCTTGAAGTTCACGCCCTTGACGGCCTTGAACTCGCGCTTGCCGAACAGACCTTCCTTGAGCCAGAAGCTCTTCTGCAGGCCGGTCACCTCCAGCACGACGGGCGCGTCGGGGTCCTTGGCCTTGCCCTCGTTGGCCGCGGCGCGGCCGGCGATGTGGTCGTCGATGACCATCAGCCGCGCCGGGTTCTCGGTCAGCGATGGGCGGCAGGCCAGCAGCGCCTTGGTGTAGGCGTCCTGCGGGTCGTTGAAGATCTGCGCGACGGGCGCCTTCTCGCGGATCTGGCCATGCCGCATGACGACGACGTGGTCGGAGATCTCGCCCACCACGCCCAGGTCGTGCGAGATGAACAGCAGGCTCATCTTGTGCGATTCCTTGAGCTTGGCCATCAGCTCCATGACCTGGCGCTGGATGGTGACGTCCAGCGCCGTCGTGGGCTCGTCGGCGATCAGCAGCTTGGGCGCGCAGGCCA
This sequence comes from Roseateles asaccharophilus, assembly GCF_031458115.1. Classification (GTDB taxonomy): domain Bacteria; phylum Pseudomonadota; class Gammaproteobacteria; order Burkholderiales; family Burkholderiaceae_C; genus Pelomonas; species Pelomonas asaccharophilus_A. The sequence continues at coordinate 227,326 of NZ_JAVDXV010000004.1, forward strand.
GCGCGACCGCGATCATCACGCGCTGCTGCTGGCCGCCGGACATCTCGTGCGGGTAGGCCTTCAGCCGCCGCTTGGGCTCGGGGATGCCCACCTCGTGCAGCAGCTCCTCGGCCCGCGCCAGCGCCTGGCGGCGGCTCATGCCCATGTGCTTCATCAGCGGCTCGCAGATCTGCGTGGCCACGTTGAACACCGGGTTCAGCGAACTCATCGGGTCCTGGAACACGCAGGCGATGTCCTTGCCGCGGATGGCCTGCAACTCCTTCAGGCCGGTCTGCAGCAGGTCGCGCCCCTGGAACAGGATGCGGCCTTCACGCTCGGCGTTGCTGGGCAGCAGGTTCAGGATGGACATGGCGGTCACGCTCTTGCCCGAGCCGGACTCGCCCACCAGCGCGACGGTGCTGTTCTCCGGCACGTCGAAGCTGACGCCCTTGACGGCCAGCTGGCGCTGCATGACGCCGCCGACCTTGCCCATGCGGAAGGCAACCTTGAGGTCTTGAATACTGAGCAGCATCGTCATTACTCCAGACCACGCAGCTTGGGGTCGAGCGCGTCACGCAGCGCGTCGGTGAACAACGCGAACGCGGTGACGAAAACGGCCATGAACACCGCCACGGCAGTCAGCTGCCACCAGTGGCCCAGGATCAGTTCGTTCTGCGCCTCGGCCAGCATCGTGCCCCAGGACACCTGGTCCACGCTGACGCCCAGGCCCAGGTAGCTCAGGATGACCTCGCTCTTGATGAAGCTCACCACGTGCAGGCTCAGCTGCACCAGCGCCACGTGCGACACGTTGGGCAGGATGTGCTTGAACATGCGCGACCACTGGCTCGCGCCGATGGCCTCGGCCGAGCGCACGTACTCGCGCACGCGGTGCTTCATGAACTCCGCGCGGACCAGGCGGTAGATGCCGGTCCAGCCGGTCAGCGCGAGGATCAGCACCACCGAGCCCACGCCGCGGTGGAAGATGGCCGCGAACGCGAAGATCAGCAGGATGCTGGGGATGGCCGTGAAGACGTTGTAGACCCATTCGAGAAAGTCGCCCACCTTGCCGCCGAAGAAGCCCGACAGCGCGCCCAGCAGCGTGCCGATCAGCGTCGCGACGACGGCCGCGGCCAGGCCCACGAAGATGGAGATCTCGGCGCCCTTGACGACCTTGGCCAGCACGTCGCGGCCCAGGCGGTCACCGCCCAGCGGCAGCGTCTCGGCGCGGACGATCTCGTCGGTCTTGAACTTGGCGGCGCGCTCGGCCCACTCGCCATAGCGCGGCGCCAGCGGGTCGATGTCGCTCAGGTCCACGTTCGGGCCCTTGGGCGCGGCGATCGTGCCGGTGTCCTCGGCCGGCTGCGGGCCCAGCAGTGTGGGCGGTGCGTTGGGCACGCCGATCTCGTCCTGCCACTTGGATGCCACCAGGTCGGTGGCGGCCAGCAGCACGAGGAGGAGGAAGGCGCCGACGATCCACATGGACACGACGCCCACGCGGTCGGTCTTCAGGCGCCGCCACGAGGCGGCCCAGACGCCGCCGGAGGAAGAGGAAGTCACGGCGCTCATTTGAGGACGACTCGCGGGTCAACGAGCTTGTAGAGCAGGTCCACGACCAGGTTGACGGTCATGGTCAGCGCGGCCAGGTAGATGGCGAAGGCCTGCAGCACCGGATAGTCGCCGCGGTTGACGGCCAGCAGCAGCTCGCGGCCCAGGCCCGGGATGGAGAAGAACACCTCCAGCAGGAAGGAGCCCACCAGCACACCCGGCAGCAGCACGGCCACGTTGGTCAGGATCGGGATCATTGCGTTGCGCAGCACATGCTTCAGCAGCACCGTGCCTTCGGTCATGCCCTTGGCGCGCGCGGTGCGCACGTAGTCATGGCCGATCTCGTCGAGGAAGAAGCTGCGGTACAGCCGGATCTGCGGCGCCATCGCGACGGCCACGGCCACCAGCACGGGCAGCGGCGCATAGGTGGTCAGGTTGGTCCAGTGGCTGCCGGTCCAGCCCTGCACTGGGAACCAGCCCAGGCGGAATGCGAAGAAGTACTGCGCCAGGATCACGTAGACCAGCAGCGAGATGGACACGGCCACCGTGGAGCACACCATCACGGTGCGGTCCGTCAGGCTGCCGCGCACGGTGGCCACGGCCATCGCGAACGGGATGGCCAGCAGCACCTCCAGGATGAGGATGGGCACCGTGACCGTCAGCGTGGCCGGCAGCCGCGTGGCGAACAGGTTGGCCACCGACTCGTTGGTCGCCCAGCTCTTGCCCCAGTCGAAGGTGACGATCTGCTGGATGAAGATCCACAGCTGCTCCCAGACGGGCTTGTTCAGGCCCAGCTGCTCGCGAATGGACTCGATCTGCTCGGGACTCGCATTCAGGCCGCCCAGGATGATGGCGGGATCACTGCCGAAGTACTTGAACAGGAAAAACACCAGCAGCACGACCCCCAGCAGGGTGGGGATCATTTGCCACAGGCGCCGTATCAGATAGGCCGCCATCGGGGCTCCTCAGAAACCACAAACCCCGCGGCGATGCGGGGTTACATCATGAAACGGGCGAAGTCTATGCGAGCGCGGCGCCCTCCCGGCCTGATGGTTTCACCGGGACCTGGCTATACAAGTGAAACGCGGTCCGGGCAGCGGCCCTAGACTTCGCGTCTTTCCGACGTTGCACCGCTGCGATGAAGCTCCCTGCCCTGCTGACTGGCCTGCTGCTGGCCTGCGCCCTTTCCGCCGCCCCTGCGCACGCGCAGGAGAAGGTGCTGCGCCAGGCCTTCAAGGTCGCCGAGACCGGCTTCGACCCGGCCCAGATCACCGACCTGTACTCCAAGAACATCGCCGCCGCCATCTTCGACGCGCCGCTGGAGTACGACTTCGGCGCCCGCCCGTTCAAGCTGCGCCCGAGCACGCTGATAGAGATGCCGGAGATCAGCGCCGACTTCAAGACCATCACGATGAAGGTCAAGCCCGGCATCTATTTCGCCGACGACCCGGCCTTCAAGGGCAAGAAGCGCGAACTGACCGCCGAGGACTACGTCTACAGCGTCAAGCGCCACTACGACCCGCGCTGGAAGAGCGGCAACCTCTACCTGCTGGAGAACGTGAAGATCCTGGGCTTGTCGGAGCTGCGCACCGAGCTGATGAAGGCCAAGAAACCTTTCGACTATGACCGCCCCGTCGAAGGCCTGAAGGCGCTGGACCGCTACACCTTCCAGCTCAAGCTGGGCGTGCCCGACCCGCGCTTCATCTACCAGTTCAGCGACGCCGGCTTCCTGGGTGCCGTGGCGCGCGAAGTGGTCGAGTTCTATGGCGACAAGATCATGGAGCACCCGGTCGGCACCAACGCGTGGCGCCTGGGCGAGTGGCGGCGCAGCTCGCGCATCGTGCTCGAGAAGAACCCGAACTTCCGCGACGTGCGCTATGCCGAGGTGGCGCCGCCCGACGCCAGCCCCCAGCTCAAGGCCGAGGTCGCCGCGCTGCAGGGCCGCAAGCTGCCGATGGTGGACCGCGTGGTCATCAGCATCATCGAGGAGAGCCAGCCGCGCTGGCTGTCCTTCCTCAGCAGCGAGGCCGAGATGATCGAGGAGGTGCCCATCGACTTTGCATCAATCGCGATGCCCGGCAACAAGCTGGCACCCAACCTGGTCAAGCGCGGCATCACGATGACGCGCTACCCGCGCTCGGACATCTCGTTCAGCTACTTCAACATGGAAGACCCGGTCGTGGGCGGCTACACGCCCGAGAAGATCGCGCTGCGCCGCGCGATCAACCTGGCCGTGGACCTGGACAAGGAGATCCGCCTGGTGCGCCGCGGCCAGGCGCTGAAGAGCCAGAGCCCCATGCCCACCGTCGCCTTCGGCTACGACCCGACGTTCAAGACCGAGAACAGCGAGTACAACCTGCCCAGGGCCAAGGCCTTGCTGGACATGTACGGCTACAAGGACGTGGATGGCGACGGCTACCGCGAACTGCCCGATGGCCAGCCGCTGGTCATCGAGTACTCCACGCTGGCTGACGGCGAGCGCCGCCAGCTGGCCGAGCAGTGGAAGAAGAACATGGACGCGCTGGGCATCAACATGACCTTCAAGATCGGCAAGTTTCCCGAGCAGTTGAAGGCCGCCAATGTCGGCAAGCTGCAGATGTGGAACGTCGGATGGGTGGGCACATCGCCGGACGGCGACACCTTCCTCGCACTGGGCTCCAGCGCCGCCAAGGGCAAGGCCAACAAGCCGCGCTTCGACCTGCCGGCCTTCGAAAGGCTCTACGAGAAGCAGAAGCTGCTGCCCGACGGCCCCGAGCGCGCCGCGCTGATGCTGGAAGCCCAGCGCCTGCTGGTGGCCTACGCGCCGTACAAGTTCCATGTGCACCGCGTCTGGACCGACATGGCCCATCCCTGGGTCAAGGGCTACAGCCGCAACATCTTCGTGCGCGACTACTGGAAGTACGTCGACATCGACGTCGCCGCACTGCCCAAAACAAAGTAGAGCCCCGATGAAACGACTGCTCGCCACGCTCGCCGCCTGCCTCACGTTGACGCTGCCGGCCGGTGCGGCCCCGCAGTCCGACAAGACGCTGCGCTATGCCTTCCTGATCGCCGAGACCGGCTTCGACCCGGTCCGGCTGTCCGACATCTACTCGCGCACCGTCACGGCCCACATCTTCGAGGCCCTCTACAGCTACGACCCGCTGGCCCGGCCAGCGCGCATCGTGCCGCAGATCGCGGAAGGCCCGGCCGCCATCAGCGACGACTTCAAGACCTTCACGATCAAGGTCCGCCCCGGCATCTTCTTCGCCGACGACCCGGCCTTCAAGGGCAAGAAGCGCGAGGTCACAGCGCAGGACTTCGTCTACAGCATGAAGCGCTACGCCGACCCGGCCAACAACGCGCAGTTTTGGGTCAGCTTCGAGAGCGCCGGCATCGTGGGCCTGGCCGAGCTGCGCAGCCAGGTGCTGAAATCCAAGCAGCCCTTTCCCTACGACACCGAGGTGGAGGGCCTGCGCGCGCTGGACCGCTACACGCTGCAAGTCAAGACCCGCGAGGCGCGGCCGCGGCTGATCGAGACGCTGTTCGCGCTGAACGACCTGTTCGGCGCCGTGGCGCGCGAGGTCGTCGAGTTCTACGGCGACAAGATCATGGAACACCCGGTCGGCACTGGCCCGTTCCGCCTGACCGGCTGGCGGCGCAGCTCGCAGATGGTGCTGGAGCGCAACCCCGGCTACCGCGAGCGCGTCTACGAGGCCCAGCCCGGCGCCGATGACGCCGAAGGCCAGGCCATCCTCGCGAAGCTGAAAGGCCGGCGCATCCCGATGGTGGACCGCGTCGTCATCGACGTCATCGTCGAGCGCCAGCCGCGCTGGCTGGCCTTCCTGGCCAACGAGCACGACTTCATCGAGCGCGTGCCGGAAGAGTTCATCACGCAGGCCGCACCCGGCGGCAAGCTGGCGCCCAATCTCGTCAAGCGCGGCATGCAGGGAGTGTTCACGGTGGCGCCGGACATGACACTCACCTGCTTCAACATGGAAGACCCGGTCGTGGGCGGCTACACGCCCGACAAGGTCGCGCTGCGCCGCGCGATCTCGCTGAGCTACGACGTGAAGCGCGAGATCCTGCTGGTGCGCCGCGGCCGCGCAGTGCCGGCGCAAAGCCCCCTCGTGCCGCATGCCAGCGGCTTCGATGCCGAGTTCAAGAGCGAGATGAGCGACTACGACCCGGCCCGCGCCCGCGCGCTGCTGGACCTGTACGGCTACGTCGACAAAGACGGCGACGGCTGGCGCGACCTGCCCGACGGCAGCCCCATGGTGCTGACCCGCAACACCGAGCCCAACTCGCTGAGCCGCTCCATCGACGAGCTGTGGGACAAGGCGCTGCGCGCCGTCGGCATCAAGCTGCAGATGAAGATCCAGCAGTGGCCCGAGAACCTGAAGGCCGCGCAGTCCGGCAAGTACCAGATGTGGCCGGTGGGCTCCACCGCCGACAAGCCCGACGGCCAGGGCGCGCTACAGCGCTACTACGGCCCGGCCAGCGGCACGCAGAACCTGCCGCGCTTCAAGGACGCGCGCTTCGACGCCATCTACGACCGCATGCAAGGCATGCCCGATGGCCCCGAGCGCGAGGCCTTGTTCAAGGAAGCCAAGCGCATCGCCGTCGCCTACATGGCCTACAAGGTGCACGCGCACCGCATCATCACGGACATCCAGCAGCCCTGGATGACCGGCTTCCGCCGGCCGGTGTTCTCGCAGGACTTCTGGCAGTTCGTCGACATAGACACAGCGAAGCAATCTGTCCGGTGAAAACACCGGACGTATCCCACTGAAACGACCGCCTGTCGCACATGGCTGGTCTGCACGCACAGGACCGCTAGGCTTCGCTTCATCAACAACGCCGAGAGGAGTCCCACATGAACGACGCTGACGAACTCAACAAGCTGGCCGACCTGCATGCCCGCGGCGTGCTGAACGACGAGGAGTTCGCCAAGGCCAAGGCCCGCGTGCTCAGCGGTCAGACGCAAGCCACCTACGGCGCACCGCCCGCGCCCGCCGTGCACGCCGTCAACAACCTGCGCCGCCATCGCCTGGACCGCTGGCTGGGCGGCGTCTGCGGCGGCATCGCCCGCAGCACCGGCGTGGACTCGTGGATCTGGCGGCTGATCTTCGTCGTGCTGTTCCTGGCGTTCGGCAGCGGCATCCTGCTGTACATCCTGCTGTGGATCTTCGTGCCGGACGAATAAGCCCACCCCCTACGGCCTGACGGCCGCCCCCTCAAGGGGGCCGAGCCCGGACACGTTCGATCCAGTGGATCGAACGTGCCTGGCGAGGGGCCGGGCCACTGGCCCGGCGCGGCCTGCAAGGCCCGCCGACGGCCCGGCAAAGCCGGTTCCGCGGCGGCCGCTGGAGGGGTCGGCCCTGTAGGGCCTCCGCTGGGAACGTCGGTATGCTGGGCCGATAACGCCGGAGACAGCGGATGGAACAACTTGCGGGACTCGACGCCAGCTTCCTGTATCTGGAGACGCCGCAGATGCCCATGCATGTGGGCGCGCTGCACCTGCTGGAACTGCCAGCCGACTACGACGGCGACTATGCCGAAGACCTGCGCGAGCACATGCGCTCCCGCCTGCCGCAGCTGCCCGCGCTACGCCGCCAGCTGCTGAGCATGCCGCTGGGCCTGTCCAACCCGGGCTGGGTGGACGCCGAACCCGACCTCGACGAGCACATCGTCGAGATAGCACTCCCCGAAGACAGCGGCATGGCCGAGCTGGAGGCGCTGGTCGGCGAACTGCACCCGCAGCTGCTCGACCGAGCCCGTCCGCTGTGGAAGTTCCATGTCTTCACCGGCCTCGCGCCCGGCCCCGAGGGCCAGGTGCGCGTGGCGCTGTACACGCAGCTGCACCATGCCGCCGTGGATGGCCAGGCCGCCGTCGCGCTGGCGCAGGTCATCCTCGACACCGCACCCGAGCCGCGCAGCACGACGACCACGCCGGCACGTGGCAAGCGGCGCAGCGCCCCCGGCAAGCTGGGACTGCTGCGCACGGCCGTCAGCCAGCAGCTGAGTCAAACCCTCAAGCTCGCCCGCAACCTGCCCGGCGCGGCCGGCGTGCTGGGCCAGATGGCGGCCAGCTACGTCGGCGGCGCCGCGGCCGGCGCGACGCTGGACAAGCTGCGCGGCCTGCTCGCCGGCGTGGCGAGCCAGACCACCGCCGTCGTGCGCGGCAAGACCGGTCTGTCGCAACTGGGCCCGGCACCGCGCACGCGCTTCAACGTCAGCCTGTCCGACACGCGTTCCTTCGCTGGCGTCACGCTGCCGCTGGCCGAACTGAACCGCACGCGCCGTCGCCACCACGCCAGCCTCAACGACGCGGTGCTGTTCGTCATCGGCGGCGCGCTGCGGCGCTTCCTGACCAAGCACGGCCCGCTGCCGCGCAAGCCGCTGATCGCCGCCGTGCCGGTGTCCACGCGCGCGGCCGGCGACACCACGTCCAACAACCAGGCCACGATGAGCCTGATGAGCCTGGGCACCCACCTGGCCGACCCCGCCGCGCGGCTGGCGCACGTGATGGCCTCCAGCCGCGCGATGAAGGCACAGATGGGCCAGCTCAAGAGCCTGATGCCCACCGACTTCCCGAGCCTGGGCATCCCCTGGCTGATGCAGGCCGGCGCCATGCTGTACGGCCGCGCCAGGGTGGCCGAGAAGCTGCCCGTCATCGCCAACGTCGTCATCTCCAACGTGCCGGGTCCGCAGCTGCCGCTGTACCTCGCCGGCGCGCAGATGCTGACCAACTACCCCACCTCCATCGCCGTGCACGGCCTCGCGCTGAACGTCACGGTGCAGACCTACAACCAGTCGCTGGACATCGGCCTGATCGCCTGCGGCGAGGCGGTGCCGGAGACGGCCGAGCTGGCGGCCTATGTGGAGACGGCGTTCATGGAGTTCCAGGCGTTGGCGGTGGTGGAAGAGACCCCTGAGCCGGCGCCGGTGGTGAAGAAACGCGCGCCGGCGAAGAAGACACCCGCCAAGAAGGCGGCAATGAAAAAGCGTGCCGATCCAGTTCTGCGCCGGACGCCGAAAGCGGAATGACCTTCGCGGGCATGGTCTTCGCGGAAATGGATGTCTGGGACTGGGTCGGCCTGGGGTCGCTGCTGGTCGTAGCCCTCGCCTTGCTGGTGGGCGTTGCGCGCGGGCAGCTCAAGCTGGGACCGCTCCCTATCGAAGAGCGACTTGCCCGCTACCCGGCCAGTGCCCGCGCCGTCATCCTCAGAGGGCGTCGCCCCATTGCGCGTTGGAAGCTGGCTCTATTCGCCCTCGTGGGCCTTGGTCTCGTCTACGGTATCGAGCTCATCAAGCCGCACGACACGCTCGCTTGGTTGTGTGGGCATTTGGGTGCGGCGGAAACCTTGCGCCTGCTGCTGCTCCTGATGTTTCCAGGTCTGCCTGTCGTGCTTTTTCTCGGCATCGCCCCGCTGGTCTGGCAGTCCATCCAGATACTTCGCGGCGGCTATGCGCCGCCGCTGCACTCCAGGCCGATGCACGACACCATTGCGGTGTCCGGCTGGCGCGCCGAGCTGCAGGGCTTGATGGGTTTGATCGTCTTGCCAGCTGCATTCTTGGTCGCCCAGGCGACCTACGACCTGAGCCAGTCCTTCGACCCGCGCAGTGCAGCGTCGCCCAAGGCGGCCAAATGCCCGGCCCAGCCGGCATCAAAGGATGGGGCCAACCAGTGACGCAGGAACCAATTCATTGCCAAGGCTGTGGTGCAGCCCTGCCCTCACTCGATGCCGTCTGCGCCACTTGCGAAGCGGAGCTGACGGCCGTACCACCCAGCCCGCCGGCCAAGTACAGCTGCCCGCATTGCCAACAGCGCTTCGCCGCGGCAGCGCAGGTGCTGTGGCCGCCAAAGGTGCCATGGTGGCGACCCACGACGTTTCGGCTGCAATGCCCGCATTGCGAAGGATTGCTACGCGACGACTACCAGGGCGCCAACATCGTCTTCCTGGTCGCCCTGTTGCAGCTTGTCATCGTGTTGTCCGAAAGCGCCAACCGACATCGCGGACTGTGGATGCCGACGCTGTACGTCGTTGCGGCACTGTGGCTTTACTGGCGCAGCCGCCAGGCCGCGCGCGATCCGCAGCGCTACACCGTCGGCACGCAGCACCAATGGTTGCGCGACTTGCGCGACCTCTGGCGCAACTCCAAGCGCTGACGCGAGACGGCGTCGCCAAAGCGACACCCCGGCCCAGGGCAAGCACGCCCTGAGGGCAACCCGACGCCACCCGACAATGCAGAGGCCTTGCCCGCTTCTGCTCCTCGCATGCCCGCCTCCCGCTCGCCGCGCACCCCACGCCGCTCCACGACGCCCACACCCTCATCGCACGACTGGGCCGACCTGCGAGCCCCCAATGCCTGGCTGCTGATGCTGGAGGGCCGCGCGCCCTGGGAGTACGCGGCGCTGCTGGCCGCGCTGCCGTGGATGAAGAAGCTGCCCAAGGGCGACGGCCACCCGGTGCTCGTGTTCCCCGGCCTGGGCGCCAACGACCTGACCACGGCACCACTTCGCGCGCTGCTGGATTCGCTGGGCTACTCCACCCAGCCCTGGGGCCAGGGCTTCAACTTCGGGCCGCGTGCGGGCGTGCTGGAGAAGATCGAAGCCGACCTCGTCGACCTGCACCGCCGCCACGGCGGCCGCAAGGTCAGCCTGCTGGGCTGGAGCCTGGGCGGCATCTACGCACGCGAGCTGGCCAAGATGAGGCCGGAGCTGGTGCGCTGCGTCGTCACGCTGGGCACGCCGTTCACCGGCCACCCGCGCGCCACCAATGCCTGGCGCTTCTTCGAGCTGGTCAGCGGCCAGACCGTGGCGGACGATCACGAGTTGCTGGCCCAGATCCGCCAGGCGCCGCCGGTGCCGACGACGTCCATCTACTCCAAGAGCGACGGCGTCGTCGCCTGGCGCTGCAGCGTCAACGAGCCGTCGCCGCTGGCCGAGAACATCGAGGTGCAGGCCAGCCACATCGGCCTGGGCGTGAACCCCATCGCGCTGTACGCGCTGGCGGACCGCCTGGCGCAGCCTGAAGGGGATTGGAAGCCGTTCGAGCCCAAGGGCGCGCGGCGGTGGTTCTACAAGACCTGACCCCAGCGAGACGGCCCGGTGCCCTGGACCTTCGCCCACCCCGCGGCCGTCCTGCCGCTGCGTTCGCTGTGCCCGCGCTGGCTGTCTCTGCCGGCGCTGATCCTCGGGGCCATCAGCCCGGACCTGGGCTATCACGTGGCGATGTTCGATTGGGCGCGCTTCTGCCATTCGCCGCTCGGCATCGTCACCGTCTGCCTGCCTTTGGGGCTTCTGCTGCTCGCACTGTTGCAGCGCTGGCACCGGCCGCTGACGGTGCTGCTGCCGGCACCACACCGCCAACTGGTCCGCGCCGGGCTTCAGCCCGCCCAGCATGCAGCGCCATGGCTGGTGGTGGCCGTGGCGTCCCTGCTGCTGGGCGCCGTCACGCATGTGGTCTGGGATGCCTTCACGCACGCGGGCCGCTGGGGCGTCCTGCTCGTACCCGGCCTGAACGAACCGCTGTTCGATGCGGTAGGCCGGCAGTTCCGCGTCTTCAACCTGCTGCAACACCTGAGCACCCTCGTCGGTCTGGTAGCGCTGGCACTGGCCTACCGGCGCTGCCTGCACCTGCAGACCAAGGTTCCTGACCCCGCCCGCGACGGGCAACGGGTGCGCCTGCTGCTCGCTGGCCTGGTCGGCGCCACCGTCATCGGCGCCAGCCTGGCCTGGGCGCTGACACCTGCCGGCCAGCCCGGCGCGCTCTCGCATCTCATCGTGCGCACCGTCATCGCCAGCACAACGGGCTTCCTGCTGTTCATCGTCATCGGCAGCCTGGCGTGGTGGCAAAGCAGGGGCGACGACGCGTGACCCGCTTCTCGCGGTAAGGTATCGCCCTCAACCCGGATCCTGACCATGCACTATTCCACCCTCGCCGCCGACGAAAAAGACAAGGCCGCCAAGAAAGACGCCCCCGAGAAGATGGAAGAGCAGTTGCTCTTCAAGGGCCGCTTCGTGATGATCTTTGGCGAGATCGACGACAAGATGGCCCACGCCACCTGCCGCCGCCTGCTGGCGCTGAGCCAGGAGTCGGACGCGCCCATCACGCTGCTGATCTCGTCGCCCGGCGGCCATGTGGAGAGCGGCGACGCCATCCACGACATGATCCGCTTCGTGCGCGCGCCGGTCACGGTGGTCGGCACGGGCTGGGTCGCCAGCGCCGGCACGCACATTTATCTGTCCGTGCCCAAGGAGCGCCGCGTCGCGCTGCCCAACACACGCTTCATGATCCACCAGCCGGCCGGCGGCGCCGGCGGCCAGGCCAGCGACATCGCGATCCAGGCCAAGGAAATCATCCGCACCCGCGAGCGCATCGCCGCCGTCATCGCCCGCGAGACCGGCCAGCCGCTGGAGCGCGTGCGCATCGACATCGAGCGCGACTTCTGGATGGGCACCGACGAGGCCATCGCCTACGGCCTGGTGTCCCGCGTCATCGAGCGCCAGGTCGATCTGGGCTGACCCAGCGGGCATGCAGCTCTCCTGCAACGGCGTGCGCCTTGAGGTCGAGGTGCATGGCCCGGACAGCGGCGAGCCGCTGCTGATGATCATGGGCCTGGGCATGCAGCTCGTCGCCTGGCCCGACGGGCTGGTGGACGAGCTGGTGGCCCAGGGCTTTCGCGTCATCCGCTTCGACAACCGCGACGTGGGCCTGTCCCAGCCCTTCGACGAGCTGGGCCTGCCCAACATCCCGCTGGCGGCGCTGCTGCACACGCTGCGGCTGCCGGTGAAGGCGCCCTATCAGATCGCCGACCTCGCCCGCGACGCCGTGGGCGTGCTGGACGCGCTGGGCATTGCCCAGGCCCATGTGTGCGGCGCGTCCATGGGCGGCATGGTGGCGCAGCACCTGGGCTTTGCGCACGCGTCGCGCGTGAAGAGCCTGACGCTGATGATGACCACCAGCGGTGACCGCGGCCTGCCGTCCGAGAGCCTGAAGGTGCGACGCGCGCTGCTGTCGCGCCCACGCCGGGCCAGCACGCCCGAGCAGAAGCTCGAGAACATCCTGGACCACTATGTGAGTCTGTACGGCGTCATCGGCAGCCCCGGCTACCCGCCGGAGCCGCGCCAGCTGCGCGAACGCATCGCGGTGGGCGTACGGCGCTCGTTCCGGCCCCAGGCCGTGGCGCGCCAGCTGGTGGCCATCGCGGCCGACGACCGCCGCGCGGACCGCCTGCCGCGCATCTCGGCGCCCACGCTGGTCATCCATGGCCAGCACGACGCGCTGATCCCCGTCGCCGCCGCGCACGATCTGGCGCGGCGCATCCCGGATTCACAACTGGACATCATCCCCGGCTGGGGTCACGACCTGCCCGAGCCGCTGTGGCCGCAGTTGGCGGCAGGCATCGCCCGCGTCGCCGACCGCGCCTGAACTGCCCGTAGCGCCCGATCAGGAGGCCGCCGGCCCCCGGCTTAGCTGCTCGATCGCCGCGTAGGCCTTGACGGCCGCATCGGCCTCCACGTTGCGGCTGCTGCCGGCGGTCTGCGCCGCCGCCTTTTCGGCGGCCAGCCTGGCGTCATAGGCCTGCTGCTCCCGGGCCGACACCTGGCCATCTTCGTCCGTGTCAGCTGGCTCATAGGTCTGGTTGATGCTGCTGGCGCTCGTGGCAGACGGCGCGCCCGCTGCGCCCCCGCCCGAGGGCGCGGCCTGCGGGGCCGCGGTCGACGCACCACCCGCGCGGGTGGCGTCCTGGGCCGGCGCCGGCCGGGGCTCGGCCGCTTCAAACTCCTGCCGCGTCACCTGGCCTTTGCCATCGCCGTCCAGACGGGCCAGTGTCTCTTCGGCGCTGGGCGCCGCGGGGGCGTCGTCCGCCTCGGCTCGCTGCGCGCCCGCGCTGGAGATCCTGACGACCACGGCCTGCAGATCCTGCACCGTCAGGTAGCCCTTGCCGTCGCTGTCCAGCGCTTCGAACGCCCGTTCGGAGTCCGGCCGCTCAGCCTGGCGCAACGCGGTACCGGCCGCCGCAGCGGAAGTTGTGTTGTTGCTGTTGACGGTGATGGCCATGTGTGACTCCCAGGTGTTATCGGCGTTTTCGGCAGCACCTGCAGCGTCTGAAGCAGCTTTACATTCGGCCCGGCCGGGTGGGGTCACCCAGCTCCATATTCAAGCGCACCGCCGCGGCGACCAGCGCCAGCGCGGCTGGGCGCTCCAAGGGGGTGTGCTCGCGCAGCTCCAGCGTGCGCAACTCGTACTTGCCGCCACCAGTCATGCGAGGCTCAAGGTGCAGCAGCCGCTTGCCGCGCCAGAAGCCGAACAGCAGCCGGCTTTCCTCGGCGCGGATCAGCAGCACCGGGCCGCCACCGAAATAGACAAGATGGCCCCACTTCAGCCGCTCCTCCAGGCCCGGCGCGGCCTCGCGGACCACGTCGCGCAGCGCCGCCACGCCGGCCTGGCGCCAGCCGTCCAGCACGGCCACGTAGCCGTCGGGAGTGCTGGCGTCAACGCGATACATCAGTTCACTTCACTCGTGCCTGCGCCTTGATCTCGACCGTGCTGCGCTGCTTGTCCTCGCCCTCCACGGTCAGCGTCAGCGGCACGGTGTCGCCGGCCTTGATCTGGCCCTTGAGGCCCATCAGCATCACGTGATAGCTGCCCGGCTTCAGCGCCACGGCTTGGCCGGCCGGCAGCGCCAGCGCGTCGACGGCACGCATCTTCATGACGCCGTCATCCATCTTCATCTCGTGGATCTCGACCATGTCCGCCACCGGCGAGCTGGCCGCGACGACCTTGGCCGCCTTGGCGGACATCAGCTGCATGAAGGCGCCGGTGGCCTTCTGCGGCGCGACGGTGGCGCGCACCCAGGGGTCGTCGACCTTGACCTGGGCGTGAGCGGCGAAGCCGGCGGAGAGAGCGGTAGCGATCAGCAGATGGCGCATGGCGGGACTGTTGTGGGAGTTCATTCAGTCGCAAACTTACCTCAATGCAGCCTCACGGGTGCGGAAGAGGTTGACGGCCCCCGCCAACAGGTCAGCGCCTGACCGGGAACGTCAGCTTGGCCTGGGGGCCGAGCATCGGCAGCCAATCGATGGATGTCCGTCGCACCAGTTCCTGATAGCTGATGGGGCGGCCCGGCCGCTCATCGTCCTGGTTGGCCTGCCAGTGCGCCCAGGTCTGCCCGGTATGCACGTCATGCACGAGCTTGAAGAGGTGGTCTGGCACGCCCACGCCGTTGCGGCCGATCCGCTCGCCGCCGGTGCTGAACACTGCTCCGGTCACGACGTAGACATCCCCTTTCGCACGCTGGACGTACTTGCGGGTGTCCTCCTCGATCTTTGACCACGCGCCGGAGTTGTGCCGCATGGATTGGGGCACCACGTTCGCCAGCGAGAACGACTGCGCCATTGCCGCTTCGGTCGCCATGTCGCCGGCAGGCGCCAGGTGCCCCCGGGAGTAGCCGGACCGCTTGTAGTCGTCCAGCGAGGCGCGCTCGGCGCTCGGCAAGCGCGCCTCGGCGAAGAAGCGATCCGACTTCTGGCGCTTGATGCCCCCCAGGGCGCGCCTGTTGAGCCGCTGGGCGGCATAGATCGGGGTCCGGGTCTCCACGCTGTGCAGCACGGCGAAGCCGTCGAAACAAAGCTCGCGGCGCTTCGACGCCGCCGGCAAGGCAGGCGGCTTCTGCCCGAGGAAGAAGTCCGGGCAGCTGGCGAAGGAGGAAGGCAGTCGTGCAACGTCGGCGGGTGGTGCCGCCGCCAGGGTCGGGAGCGCTGCGGTCAGGCATGCGAGGAGGGGAATACAGCGCAGCAACGGGAGCAAGAGATGCGAAGCAGAAATTTCGGGGAGCGCATTGAACCATCGCCGCCTTGAACCGGATCGCTTGACGCCAACCGTCCACGTGTACTATCGTACTAGTACACATTGGCAGTACGCATGGATCCCACCCACTTCGTCCACATCAACACCGGCTCGCCCGAGCCCATCTACCGCCAGCTCATCGAGCAGGTGAAGCGTCGCGTGGCCGCCGGGCAGCTGAAGGCGGGCGACGAGATTCCGTCGGTGCGGGAGCTGGCGCAGGCGCTGGCCGTGCATCCGATGACCATTTCCAAGGCCTATTCGATGCTGGAAATGGAGGGGGTTTTGGAGCGCCGGCGCGGCCTGTCCATGGTCGTTGCGGCGCAGCACCAGCGCGCCCAGTCCGCCGCCGACCGCGTCGAGCTGCTGCGCCCGACGCTGGAGAAGGCCGCCACCGAAGCCCGGCAACTGGAGCTGTCCAAGGCCCAGGCCCTGCAACTCTTCAAGACCATCCTGGAAGAAGCCCCATGACCCCGCACTTCCCTCACACCGACACCCCAAGCGCCGAACTGAGCGGCGTGAGCGTGGCCTATCCCAAGAGCCCTGCCGTGCTGGACGGCCTGGACTGGTCACTGAAGCCGGGCCAGGTCGTGGGCCTGCTGGGCCGCAACGGCGCCGGCAAGACCACGCTGCTGGAGACGCTGCTGGGCCTGCGCGAGCCCGACGCGGGCCACGTGCAGCTGTTCGGCCAGGACGCGCTGACGCTGGACGACGCCACGCGCGCCCGCATCGGCTATGTGCCGCAGCACAGCGACCTGTTCGAGGGCTTCACGCCGGCCCAGCTGCTGGCGTACTTCAAGAGCTTCTACCCGCGCTGGAACGAGGCCAAGGTGGAGGGCCTGATGTCGCGCTGGGACATCCGCCCCGACCAGCCCATCCGCAAGCTCTCTGGCGGCCAGAAGCAGCGCCTGTCCATCATCCGCGCGCTGGCCCACGAGCCCGACCTGCTGGTGCTGGACGAGCCCGTAGCCAGCCTGGACCCGGCCGGGCGACGCGACTTCCTGCGCGAGCTGGTGGGCCAGGTGCTGGACCGCGGTGCCACGGTGGTGTTCTCCACCCACATCCTGTCGGACCTGGAGCGCGTCGCCTTCAACATCGCCTTCCTGTCGCAAGGCCGTATCGCGCTGCAGGCGCCGCTCGACGAGCTGCTGGACCAGGTGCGCGCCTTTACCGGCAGCGTCACCGAGATGGCCGCGCTGATGGGCCGTCTGGGCGCCGAGCCGCTGAAGCGCACGCCGCTGGAAGCCGGCCGCGAGCGCGTGCTGGCGCGGCTGCCGGCCCAGGCCGCGCTGCCGGCGGGCGTGGCGGGCGAGCGCGTCAACCTGGACGACCTGTTCACGGAGCTGACCTGATGAGCGCCGCGGCCCGCCATTCGCAGGTGCTGCTGGCCTTCTGGCGCCAGCGCGATCTCAACGCGCCGTGGGGGCGCCGGTTCGTCGCTGCGCTGGTGGTGCTGGTCTGCGCGGCCGGCCTGATCTGGCTGCCGGAGCGCGCAAGTTGGATGCTGGTGGCCGGCATGGCGCTGCTGGTCGTCCTTGGCTTCTGGCTGGCCGTTTGCGGCAACCTGCAGGAGCAGAACCACCCGAGCGCGGCCCGCACCGTGCCCGGCCATCTGCGCACACTGCGCCACGCCGCATTGGCAGGCTGGGCGCTGTGCACGGCGCTGAGCACGCTGCTGCTGTGGGCCATCTTCCCGCCCAACGCCCCTTGGCAGGTGCTGCTGCTGAGCTGCGGCTTCATCGCCGTGTTCCTGCTGTGGTCGTCGCGCATGGTGTGGCTGTGGCTGGCGCTGACGCTGCTGTCACCGCTGACGGGCCTGTGGGCCGCGCCGCTGGCCCCGCTGGGTCGTGCGCTTGCCGCCGCCTGGCAGGCGCAGACGGGCACCATGCTGCTGCTGGGCCTGCTGGTTGAGGCGGTGCTGGTGGTGGCCGCCTTCGGTGACGGCGGCGCCCGGCATCAGGCGCGCTACGCCCGGCAGACGCTGATGCGCAATGCCATGCGCATGCAGTTGGAGGGCAAGCAGATGGCCAACCCCGCCATCTGGGGGCGCGCCTTCGAATGGCTGACCCGCCCCTACTCGATCGCCTTCGACGCCTGGCAGCAGCGCCTGCTGGCACGCGCCGACAACGGCGACGTGCGCCACGTGATGGCTCGCGCCGCCATCGTGCTGCACGGGCCGCAGCACTGGCTGTATCAGCTGATGGCGGTGGGCAGCATCGCCACACTGGTGATGAGCATCTTCGGCATCGTGTTCGCCACCACGCCGGCCGACATGAGCGTGATCTTCCGCAATGGCGCCTTCGGCATGGGCGTTGCCATCGCCAGCATGGGCTACAACCCGGCGTTCGCGCTGCCCGGCGTACTCTTCCAGAGCCGACGCGAACAGGCCTTGCTGTGCCTGCTGCCCGGCATGCCGCGCGGGGCCGCACTGAACCATGCGGTGGCGCGGCTACAGTTGCGGGACGCCTTCGTCGGCTGGCTGATCACGAGCCTGATCCTGCTGGCCCTGGGCCTGCTGGCCGACAGCCCCTGGCTGCTGTGCCTGCCGCTGGCCGTGCTGCCCATCAGCGCGATCAACCTGACCCGTCAACCCGCGCGGCTGCGAGCACCGACGGCGTTCAGTGCCGTGGTGCCGGTGTTCGCATTCTTCCTGCTGGCCGGGTTGCTGTACCTGCTGGCACGCTACCAGGACGTGCCGCTGTGGCTGCTGGCCGTGAGCACGGTTGCAGCATCGGCCGCGCTGTTCGCCTGGCGCTGGCGGGCCCTGGGCACGGCACCGGCGGCGCTGCCGGCGGGCCGCCTCGCCTGAGTTACTGCGGAATCTCCGGTTCGACCAGCTGGGCCAGCTGCAGCAGCGACTCCTGCCAGCCGAGGTAGCAGCCCTCGGCGGGGATCACGTCCGGAATGCCTTGCTGCTCGATGCGCACCTCGGTGCCGCAGGACACGGCGCGAAGCGTGACGGTGGTCTGCATCTCGCCGGGCAGGTTGGGGTCGTCGAAGGTGGCCGTGTAGCGCACCCGCTCGCCGGGCACCAGCTCCAGGTAGCGGCCGCCAAAGCCGTGGCTCCCACCGGTGGTGTGGTTGGTGAAGGCCATGCGGTAGCTGCCGCCCACCTTGGCAGTCATCTCGTAGACCGTGCAGGTGAAGCCGAACGGCGGCAGCCACTTGGCCATGGCGGCCGGCGTCGTGAAGGCGCGGTAGACACGGTCCGGCGGGCAGCGCAGGACGCGGTGGAAGGTGACGGTGCTGGGCATGGTGGTTCCTGATGTGGGGGCAGAGGACATCCCTCTGCAGTCTCGACGATTCAGGCCACTCGAAATCGACAAATCGTCAGATCGGCAACTCGGTGAAGTAGCGCCCACCGTGGAAGATCAGCGGCTGCGCGCCCGGCCGCGCGGTGCAGCGCTCCACCTCGCCGACGAAGATGACGTGGTCGCCCTCCTCGTAGCGGCTGCGGTTGGCGCACTCGAACACGGCGACGGCGCCGTCCAGCACCGGCGCGCCGCCCGCGCCCTCGCGCCAGGCGACGCCGGCGAAACGGTCGATGTCGCGCATCGCGAATCGCTGGGCCAGCTCCTTCTGGTCGGCCGCCAGGATGTTGATCGCGTAATGCGTGCCGTGCGTGAACACCGGCAGCGAGCCGGCCCGCCGCGCCAGGCTCCACAACACCAGCGGCGGATCCAACGACACGGAGTTGAAGGAGTTGGCCGTTAGGCCCACGAGGCCGCCGTCCGCCGAGCGCACGGTCACGATGGTCACGCCGGTGGCGAACATGCCCAGAGCGGCGCGGAATTGCTGGCTGTCCATGCGTGGATTGTCGCCAGTCCTACGACCGCGGGTGACGACGCACCGCACAATGCCGCCCATGGATGCCCACGACTTCATCGTCCGCGACGACCTGCAACTCAGCCACCTGCCGCAACGGATGTTGGGAGCCTGCGCCGACTGCGCCGCCGGTCGCTGCGCGCCACCCGCCCGGCGCGGCCGCCGCCTGTTCACCGGGCTGCTGGCTGCCACCGGCGCCGCCGCCTTCGCGCCCGCCTGGGCGCGCGAGGGCGTGGAAGTCGGCCCCAAGAGCCGCTTTGCCGGCCTGATCTCGGCCGACGAGATCGAGCGCGGCGGCAGCCAGCAGTACGCGCAGATGATGCAGCAGGCCCAGCAGCAGGGTGCCCTCGCGCCGGCCACCAACGAGCAACTGCAGCGGCTGCGCTATATCGCGGGCCGCATCATTCCACACAGCTATGAATGGAACGGCCGCGCGCGGCAGTGGAAGTGGGCGGTCAACCTGCTGGGCGACGCACAGCTGAACGCCTTCTGCATGCCAGGAGGCAAGATCGCCTTCTTCTACGGCATCCTCGAGAAGCTCAAGCTGGAGGACGACGAGGTTGCCGCCATCATGGGCCACGAGGTGGCGCATGCGCTGCGCGAGCATGCGCGCGAGCGGGCGGGCAAATCTTTCGGCACGGACGTGGTCGTCGAAGGCATCTCCGCGCTGTTCGGGTTGGGCAACCTGGGCCGCACAGTGACCGGCGGCATCGGTCAGTTGGCCAAGCTCAGGTTCAGCCGCGAGGACGAATCCGAGGCCGATCTCGTCGGTATCGAGCTGTCGGCCCGCGCCGGCTACGACCCATCCGCCGCCGTGCGACTGTGGGAAAAGATGATGTCGGCCAGCAAGGGCGCGCCGCCGCAATGGCTGTCCACCCACCCGGCCAACACGACCCGCATCCAGGAGATCCAGGCCAGCCTGCCCAAGGTGGCCGGGCTCTACCAGCGCGCGCCCAGGCCTGATCGGCGCTTCCCGGTCGCGCCGCCGCTCAAGGCGGCGGCTGTATCACCAGCGGGCCGGTAGCGTCTTCAGGCGCTGGTACTCGCCGGCAGCCACGCGGCGCAGATAGCCGCCCAGTTCCAGGTCCTTGACCAGCTTGGACACCATCTCGCGCGAGCAACCCAGGCGCTGGGCCATGCCCTGGTGCGTCAGCGCCAGGTGTTGCCCGTCGCCGGTGGCCTGGTCCACCAGGTTCTTCAGCCGGCCGTAGACGTCGTTCAGCGCCAGCTGCTTGGTGGACAGCGTGGCCGCACGCGCGCGGCGGATGACCTTGGTCAGCAGCTCGAACGCGAACTCGGGGTGCTCGCTGATGTGGGTCAGCAGGCTGGCCCGCGTGACCATGACCAGCCGGCTGGCCGACTCGGTGATGACGCTGGCCGAGCGCGGGCCGCCGTCCAGGCTCATCTCGCCGACGTACTCGCCGGGGCCGTAGACGCCGTAGGTGATCTCGCGGCCACGCGCGTCGCTGCTGTACGCGCGCAGCGTGCCAGCCAGCACGAGGTAGAGGTTGTCGCCGACCGAGCCCTCCTCGATCAGCACCACGCCCTTGCGGTGGCTGCGTGCCATGCCGCGCGCGGCGAGCAGCCGCAGCGAGGGCGGCAGGACCAGGAGTTCGTTGTCGTGCGTGTCTTCAGCCATCCGGACTGCCGCGTGCAATGGGCACCACGGCGCGCCGGATGTTAGTTCACGGACTCAATTGACCATCTTGGCCGGCCGCAGCGACGACACCAGCGGCGGCAGCAGCGCCAGCTGCCGCATCAGTTCACCGATGCTGTCGGCGCCGCTCTTGGCGCGGATGCTCTGGATCTGGCTGCGCACCGTGGAGATGGCCACGCCCTGGCGGCGCGCCACGTCGGTGGGCTTGACGCCGTTGGCCAGCGCCTTCAGCACCTCGGTCTCCGCCGGCGTCAGCTGGTAGCGCAGCGCGAACCACTGCGCTGCCAGGTCGCCGCACAGCTGGCGGCGCTCCAGGATCAGCAGCACGGCCGCCTGGCTGACATCGCGGTTCAACGGCACCACCACGACGTTAGCCCGGCCGCACTCGGCGCGGTCGTCGCCCAGCCGCAGCAGGCAGCGGCGCCCGCTGGTCTCGGCGCCTTCCAGCGCGTCGGCCAGCGGCACGGCATCGGTCAGCAGCCGCGCACGCAGGTGGGGGCCCACGACCTCCAGCGGGTGGTTGTCATCCAGCGCCGCGCGGGCCGCGAGGTTGGTGTGCAACACCCGGCCGGCGCCGTTCAGCAGCACGATGCCGTGATCCAGCTCCTCCAGCACCAGGCCCAGCCACTGGTTGGACAGCGACGCCGCCCCCCGGCGTTCACGAGGACGGGAATTGGGCGCCTGCCCCGGCAACACGAACTCGGTCATCCACATGCCAGCTCTCCTCGGCTCACTCGGCGAGCCCTTCCGCAAAGGGTAGGAGGACGGGTCTGGCCGCGGGCGTAAATGTTGCAGGATGTGTGTGTGAACGAATCACGCCGTGGCGGCATTCACAACACACGTCAAGCTAGGGATTGCCGATGCGCACGCTCCGGGACTGAGAACTAAGCCACGGTTCGCACGCAGACATCATGTGCTCATGCGACAAGTTTCCTAGGCGCGGCTGTCATCCGAGTTCAGACTGAAGGCGTTCCCTGGCAACCACCACCGCCTCGCTACGCCGATGTGTGAGCTTTTCGCCCTCAACAGCCGCCTGCCCGCCGCCGCCAACTTCTCGCTGCGCGGCTTTGCCGCCCGCGGCGGCCGCACGGCGGACCATGTGGACGGCTGGGGCGTCGCCTTCCACGCCGGCGAGCAGTGCGAGGTGATCGTCGAGGACCGCCCCGCGGCGGATTCCGACCTGGCTTCGCACTACGGCCATCACCCGGTACAGGCGCGCAACATCATTGCCCACATCCGCAAGGCCACCCAGGGCGTGCGCGCACCGGAGAACTGCCACCCGTTCCGCCGCGAATGGGCCGGCCGCACCTGGGTGTTCGCCCACAACGGCGACCTGAAGGACTTCCACCCGGCCCTGGACGGCAGTTTCCGCCCCAGCGGCCAGACCGACAGCGAGCGCGCCTTCTGCTGGCTGATGCAGCGGCTGCAGCAGCACTTCGGCTCGCAACTGCCCGACTGGCCCGAACTGGCCGCCACGCTGACACCGTGGATCCACGAGATCGCCGAGCACGGCCGCTTCAACCTGCTGCTGACCGACGGCCGCGCGATGCTGGCCCATGCGTCGACCCGGCTGCACTGGCTGCGCCGCCAGCCGCCGTTCGGCCATGTGCGGCTGCGCGACGGCGACCTCAGCGTAGACCTCGCCACGCTGAACGGCCCGCGCGACCGGATGACGCTGGTGGCCACCGAGCCGCTGACGCACGACGAGGCCTGGGCCGCCTTCCAGCCCGGCGAGGTGCGCGTGTTCGAGCAGGGCGACTGCATCTGGCTCAGCGAGGGCATCCCCGCACAAGCGGCCGCTTAAGCTCGGGGCATGCATGCCCTCCTGTTGCGCCTGACCGCCGCGGCGGTCTTCTTCCTCCATCTCACCGTTCAGGCGGGCACCGCCATCGTCATCGGCGGTGCGACCAAGAGCGACAACGACGCCGTCTGGCAGCGCGTGGTCGACGAGGCCGGCGGCCCCGGCGCGCGCATCGCCGTGTTCGCGACGGCCGCGGCCAACCCCGAGCGCAGCGCCGGCCTCATCGTCGCGTCGCTGAACCGCCGCGGCGCGAACGCCGAGGCCATCCCCGTCGCGCCGCGCCAGAAGGACGTGGACTGGCAGGCCAACCTGAACGACCCCGCGCTGATCGCCAAGGTCGCTG
Source organism: Roseateles asaccharophilus (assembly GCF_031458115.1). GTDB lineage: Bacteria > Pseudomonadota > Gammaproteobacteria > Burkholderiales > Burkholderiaceae_C > Pelomonas > Pelomonas asaccharophilus_A. The sequence goes on from NZ_JAVDXV010000004.1 coordinate 250,311, forward strand.
CGTCCAAGGGCGTGTTCTTCTCCGGCGGCGCGCAGGAGTACATCGTCGACACGCTGCAGCCCGGCGGCGAGCCGACCGCGATGCTCAAGGCCATACGCCAGGTGTTCGACAACGGCGGCGTCGTGGCCGGCACCAGCGCCGGCGCGGCCATCATGAGCCGCATCATGTTCCGCGACGCGCCGGACAACATGCAGATCCTGAAGGGCCAGTGGCGCGACAAGCGCGAGTACGACCAGGGCCTGGGCTTCGTCAACTCGGGCTTGTTCGTCGACCAGCATTTCCTCAAGCGTGGCCGCATCGGCCGCATGCTGCCCGCAATGCGGGCGCTGGGCTACACGCAGGGCCTGGGCATCGAGGAGAACTCGGCGGCCGTCATCAAGGACCACGAGGTCGAGATCATCGGCGCGCGCGGCGCGCTGCTGGTGGACCTGTCGGAGGCCTCGTCCGACGCCCGGCTGCCGGCCTTCAATGTGCGCGGCGCCGTCATCAGCTACCTGGACCGCGGCGACAAGCACGACCTCAAGACCGGTGTCACCACGCCCGCCGCGCACAAGCTGCGCGACCAGAAGCTGGACCCGGCATCCGCCGACTACCGGCCCTTCCTGCAGTTCGACCACTACTTCCTGGACATCCTGGCCGACAACACCATCGTCACCGCGATGTCGCAGTTGCTGGACGGTCGCTCGCCCGAGGTGCGCGGCCTGGCCTACCGCGTGCGGCCGCGGCCCGGCGACCTGTCACCCGAGCTGGGCTTTGAGTTCCGGCTCTACAAGGGGCTGGGCACCATGGGCTGGTTCAGCAACGCGCTGGGCAGCGACGACTACACGGTGCTCAAGGTGCGGCTGGACGTGACGCCCGTGCGCATGGCCGCGCCGCTGTTCACGCCGGTCCAGCCGGCTAGCGAGAGTGCAGCGCCAGCGGTCGCACCTGCTCGACCAGGCTGACGAGGAAGCGCCCCGGCTCCTCGTGCGGCGCCAGGTGCGCCGAGTGCTCGAACCAGACGATCTTCTTCACCGGCGCCTTCAGCTGTGCCAGCCAGGGCTCGATGACCGAGGCCGGCGTCGTCAGGTCGTGGCGGCCCAGGAACATCAGCACCGGGAAGCGCGTCGCGCGGATCTGCGTGTGGTCGGCCCGCTTCATGTCGGGCAGCAGCGCCGGCACCGACAGCTGGCCGCCCTGGTCGATGGCCAGCCGGTCTTCGAACTCGTAGTGCGGCGACAACCGCGCGGCGCGGTAGAAGAAGTTGGCGTTGTCGCGGTAGGCCGCCAAGCCGCCGTAGGCCTGCACCCATTTGCGCGCCACATTGACCTTGGCGAACGGGATGTCGCCGTCGCCCGGGTACGGCGCAATCGCCTCCAGTTCGGCCAGCGCGGTCGCGTCCTGGCGCTTGCGGGCCTCTGCCAGCAGCATTTCGTACTGCGCGCGCTCGTTGGCCTGCAGGTTCATCAGCGGCCCCACGCCCACATAGGCGCTGACCCAATCGGGCCTGGACATTGCCGCATCCATGCCGATGACATTGCCCCAGGAATGACCCAGCAGTACCACGCGCTGCTGGCCCAGCCGCTCGCGCACCAGCGCCATCAGCTCGACCAGGTCCTGCGCCATGCGGGCGCGCGTCAGCTGGGCCTTGTTGGCCGCCTCGCCGCCGTGGCGCAGCGTCTTGGCGGTGCCGCGCTGGTCCCATTGCACGACGGTGAAGAAGTCCTCCCAGCCGCGCTGGTAGGGCCAGCTGCGGCCCGACTCCGCGGCACCAGGCCCGCCGTGCACATAGATCAGCACCGGGTTGGCGCGGTCGGCGCCACGGATGGTGACCCACTGCTTCAGCCCGCCCAGCTCGACCATCTCGCCGATCTCGATGGCGTGGGGCGCGACCAGGCGCTGCTGTTCGGCAATCATGGGCCGCACGGTGGCGTAGGCCGGTTCAGCGGCGGGCGGTGTCTGCGCGATGGCGCCGGTGGCAAGGGCCAGGAGGGCAAGAAGCGGTTTCATGACGCGGACGCTAGCACCCCCGTCGGTGCAGCACGCGGCCGCCGCTGTATGCCCAGCAGCAGCGCCAACCCCGGCACGCGGCGCGCGCACAGGTAGGCCAGCGCGCAGATCGCGAAGGTCAGCACGATCAGCAGCACCGCCTCCAGCCCCCAGGGCAGGGCCAGCGGCTTCAGCCATTGGCTCAGCACGACGATGACGCTCTGGTGCAGGATGTACAGGCAGAACACCGCCGCCGCGGCCGCACGCAGCGCGGGCGACTCCCGCGTGAAGGCGCGCTGCGCCCAGCCGCAGCAGGCCACGATGGACCACCAGGTCAGCGCGCCACGCACTGCGCGGGCAGCGGCGACGACGCCCTCGAGGTGTTTCAAGTCGTCGTAGTGGCGGTTGAAGGCCACCACCACCACCCAGCCGGCCAGCGAGACGCCCAGCGCCACCCAGCGCAGCCGCAGCGCGGCCGGCCACAGGCCCTGCGCCAGCGGCGTGCGGCTGGCCCAGCCGATGGCGAACACCAGGCCGTACTGCAGATGGTTGTAGAGGTCATGCACCAGGTCGTGCGTGCTGGGCCAGTGCGGCATGACGAACATGCGCAGCAGCGCCAGCGGCACGGCGGGCAGCAGCAGCCAGGCCCAGGCCGGCAGATCGACCTCGCGCGGCTGCAGGCGCAGCGACGCGAGTGCAGCCCCCACCACCGCGTACACCCACAGATAGGACAGGAACCACAGGTGGTTCCAGGTCGGCACATCCAGGCAGTCGTCGCCACGGCACAGGGCGCCGCCCTGCAGATAGCGCCGCCAGAAGTCCAGATAGCCGCCATCACCCGGCAGCAGCTCGGGCGCCTGGGTCAGCACTTCGTAATAGGCCTGCGGCGTGACGATGACGGCCATGCCGAACAGCAGCGGCAGCAACAGCCGCAGCGAGCGGTCCTTCAGCGTTCCCAGGGCGCCGCGCCGCGCGAACAGCCCGTGGCAGGCCGCGCCGGCGATGAGGAACAGCAGCGAGAGCCGCCACGGCGAACTGAGCTGCATGAAGGGCTCCAGCACGCCGCTGGCAGCGGGGCTCTTCACGTGCCAGTCCCAGGTCACGTAATACATGCCGACGTGGTACGGGATCAGCAGCGCAAAGGCGGCAACGCGCAGGCCGTCGAGGAAGGGGAGGCGGTGGGTGTGCATGGCCGCCAGCTTCGCGGCGCCGCGCAGGGCGCGCGAGCGCGGCGGGGCGAGTGGCGGGCGCTACGGGGCGAATGCGTCCAGCACATCGCGATAGCCCCGTGAGACGCGTAACACCTCGCCGCCGCTGAGCGTCAACAGCGCCTCGCCACTGGCCAGCCGCTGCACGCGCTGCACATGGCTCATGCTGACCGCATGGCTGCGGTGCACGCGCAGGAAGCGCGCGGCCCAGCCGGGGCGGGTGAGGGCCTCGGCCAGCGTGGCGCGTTCCAGCAGGCAGCGCGGCGGCAGGTGCAGTTCGATGTAGTTGTCGGCCGCCGCGATCCACTGCACGTCGGCCAGCTTCACGCGCTCGCCGTCCACCCACCATTCGCCCACCGGCGCGGCGGGCCGCGCCAGCAGCTCGCGCACGCGCGCCAGCGCGCCAGCCAGGCGTTCGGCGGTATAGGGCTTGAGCAGGTAGTCCAGCGCGGCCAGCTCGAAGGCCTGCAGCGCATGTTCGGCATGCGCCGTCGAGAAGATGACGCAGCGAACACCGCGCTCGCGCAGCGCGGCGGCCAGCTGCACGCCGTTGCCGCCGGGCATCTCGATGTCCAGCAGCGCGAGGTCGGGCGGCGCGGCGAGCGTCCGCACCAGCGCCAGCGCGGCCGGCGCGTCGGGCGCCTCCAGCAACTCGGCCACGTCGGCCTCGGCCGCCAGCAGCCGGCGCAGCTTGGCGCGCGCGGCGGGTTCGTCGTCGACGATCAGCACACGCATGGAACGCTCACGGTCAGGCTCATGCCGTCGCCATCGGGGCCGAAGTCCACGCGCGCCGCACCGCCGTAGCGCGCCTGCAGCCGCTCGCGCAGGTTGCGCAAGCCCAGGCCGCCGTCGGGGTCGGGCTGCGGCTCGGGCACGGGCCGGTCGCCGTGGTTGGACACGCGCAGCCGCAGCCACCCGCCCTCAACGGTCGCGGCCACCACCACGGTCACCCGCCCCAGGTGACGCGCCACGTCGTGCTTGACCGCGTTCTCCACCGGCGCCAGCAGCAGCAGCGCCGGCAGCCGGCAGTCCTGCGCGGCGTCCTCGGCGTCGATCTGCACGACCAGCCGCTGCGGCCCGAAGCGCGCCTGCATCAGCGCGAGGAAGGGCTCCACCAGCGCCAGCTCCTCGCGCACCGTGTGCTCCACGCGCTGCTGCGCCGCCAGCGTCTGGCGCAACAGGTCGGCCAGCTGGCACAGCAGCCGGTCGGCACGCGCCACGTCCTCGTACATGACGGACGAGATCAGGTTCAGCGTGTTGAACAGGAAGTGCGGCTGCACCTGGTCGGCCAGCCGCGCGAGCCGCAATTCGGCAACCTCCACGCGCGCCTGCGCGGCGGCCTGCGCCATCCAGACACCGCGCGAGATCAGGCAGAAGCTGATGTAGCTGACCGCGTCCTTGCCGCCCTCGAAGACCAGCAGCGTCGGGATGCCATCGGGCCGGTAGTCCACGCCCACCAGGCCATACACCAGCAGGCGCAGCCCGAACATGCCGGCGATGTGCAGCACGCTGAACAGCGGCAGCGCGAGCGCGTGCGTCGCCAGCTGCTGCGGCCAGGGGCGCCCCTGCAGCCAGCCGACCAGCGCATGGATACCCAGCACCAGCACGCCGATGACGGCGATGGAGCTGAACTCCCACAGGAAGGGCTCCCACGGCCGCGTGCCGCCACCCAGGCGGTAGGCCTCCAGCGCCGACGCGCTGAGCAGCAGGGCGACGACGGTCAGCAGCGCGACATAGGGCAGGCGCCAGCGGCGCGGGATCAGCGTCATGGCCCCGCAGTGTGCCCGCGGCAGCGCGGCTCCCTGTCACCATTCACCCCCGCCAGCCCGCCATCCGCCCCGGCCGACAAGCCTAGACTCGCAATTCCACGAGCGGAGGGCATTGCGTGCTCGACATGCTGGAGTTGCGCACCATCAGCGGCGTCACGGGCGTGATGGGCTGCCTGATGGCGCTGGTGATGTTCTTCCAGCGCCGCAGTTACCCGCCGTCCATCCATGGCCTGGGCCATTGGACGGCCGCACCGCTGGTGGCCTTCGCGTCGGCGCTGCTGTTCACGCTGCGCGGCATGGTGCCGGAACTGCTGTCCCTGGGCCTGGCCAATGCACTGATGTTTGCCGGCGCGGCGCTGTTCCTGGCCGGCACCTACCGCTTCTTCGAGCAGCCGCTGTCGGCCCGCGCGCAGGCGCTGCTGTGGGGCATCGGGCTGCTCATCCTGCTGTTCATGCGCTTCTTCACCGGCCCCTACGGCTGGCGCGTGCTGTTCATGGGCCTGCTGCTGGGCGGCGTGGGCGCCTGGCACGCACGCATCATCTCCCGCCAGCCCATGCAGAGCTTCGCGACCCGCTTCACCGCCATCGTGCTGGCGCTGAGCAGCACCATCATCCTGGCCCGTGCATTCAGCGCGCCCTTCATGTCGCCGCAGGAAGGCTTGTTCACGCCATCGCCCATGCAGGTTGTCTACCTGCTGGGCCTGGCCTTCGGCACGCTGCTGACCAGCATAGGCACGGTCCTGATGGCCTCGGAGCACCTGCGCCAGGAGCTTGAACGCCTGGTCACGCGCGACAGCCTGACCGGCGCGCTGACGCGACGTGCGCTGTTCACCACCGGCGAGGCCGAGTTGGCGCGCTCACGCCGCCAGGGCCGGCCGCTGTCGGTACTGATGCTGGACCTGGACCACTTCAAGCAGGTCAACGACCAGCACGGCCACGTGGTGGGCGACCGTGTGCTGGTGGACTTCGTCGCGCGCGCCCATGCGGTGCTGCGCCGGCCGGCCGTGCTGGGCCGCTACGGCGGCGAGGAATTCGTTGCGCTGCTGCCCGACACCGATGCGGCCCAGGCATTGGCCGTGGCAGAGCGCATCCGCGCCAGCACCTGTGCCGACCCCGAGCTGCCCTGCTGCCACGTCAGCATCGGCGTCGCGACGGCGCGATCACAGGAGTCGCTGGACGCACTGATCAACCGCGCCGACGCGGGCCTCTACCAAGCCAAGGCGCAGGGGCGCAACCAGGTCGTGCAGCAGCTGGCGACGTAGGGCCTGTTAACACTTCGGCAGCGGGTCGCGTTGAGGCCAGAAAGCCCGCGAGCAAGGCGCAAAGCGGAGCCGGGTTGTACACCCGGCGAGCATTTGCAACGCCGCGCGCGGGTTTTCTGACCTCAACCCTAAGGGAAGGCGGCTCACTGCCGTAGTGTTAACAGGCCCTAACGACGCCCGCGCACTGGCTTCGACGCGCCGCTCTCTCCGCCCTTGACCATGCCGCCGCGCCGCTCGGCATCCAGGCCGGGCGTGGCGCGCAGGTCGGTATCGACCTGGCCCTGATTCAGATCGCGCGCGGCCCGGCGCATCTGCGGATCGGGGTGCGGGTTGGTGGATGCGTTCTGCTGATCGCGCTCATGCGGCAGCGACGGGCCCTGGGGCCGCGCGGCATCGCCGGTCGGCGCGACGGGGGTGGTGGCAGTGACTCTCATGGCGTTTCTCCGTGACGGGTCCACTGTGGGCGTCGTCGCGCCCGCGCGCGGTCATCCCAGCGGCCGACGGTCTGTAGTCGAACACCGACGCTCCTCGTGGCGGCGCGCCGTCCTACAGCGCACGAAGCCGGCGTCCGGGGGCTCGCGGGTCATTCGTAACAGAGCATGTCCCTGCCATGTCTCATGCCCTGCCCGCACCCCTGATTCCGCCCGCCGCCGAACCCGCCGGCGCGGCCGGCCATGGGCGCTGGGAGGGCGACGGGGCGCAGTGGCGACTGGTGCTGGGGGGCGACTGGCAGCATGGCCAGATCCCCGCGCCGCCGGCTGGCCTGCCCATGTCTGAAGGCACGCTGGTGAGCTTCGACTGCAGTGCGCTGGCACATTGGCAGCCCGCCTTCGCGGCCACGCTATGGCAGGCGCTGGCGCCGCTGGCACGTGCCGGCGTCACGCTGGACCTGGACGGCCTGCCCAAGGGACTGCAGCCGCTGCTGGGCCTGAGCCTGCCGCAGGCCGAACAAGCCAAGCCCAGCACTGATGCCGCGAGCGAGCCTGCAGCGGAACCCGAATGGCGCAAGACGCTGGTCTTCGTCGGCGAACTGCTGGGCGCCCTGGGCCGGCTGGCGCGCGGGCGCAGCGCGATGCGGCTGTCCGACTGGCTGTGGCAAGTCGAGCAGACCGGCCCGCGCAGCCTGCCCATCGTGCTGCTGGTCAGCACGCTGGTGGGCCTGATCGTGGCCTACATGGGTGCCGAGCAGCTGCAACGCTTCGGCGCGCAGAGCTTCATTGCCGACCTCGTGACCATCAGCGTCGTGCGCGAGATCGCCGCGCTGGTGGTGGGCATCGTGCTGGCGGGCCGCGTGGGCGCGGCGTTCGCGGCGCAGATCGGCAGCATGCGCGCCGGCGAGGAGATCGACGCGCTGACGACGCTGGGCGTGGACCCGGTCGAGCACCTGGTGCTGCCGCGCATGCTGGCGCTGCTGGTCACCGGCCCGCTTCTGACGCTGTGCGCGGGCCTGGCCGGCCTGGCCGTGGGCGGCGCGGTGGCCGTGGTGCTGTACGACGTGCCGGCCGCGGCCTACCTCGCCACCACGCGCGAGGCGCTGACCGGCGAGGACTTGTTCGTGGGCCTGCTCAAGGGCAGCGTCTACGGCGCGCTGGTGGCGCTGGCGGGCTGCCGGCAGGGGCTGAACGCGGGCCGCAGCGCGCGAGCGGTCGGCGAGGCGACGACGGCGGCCGTCGTGCAGGCCATCGTCTGGATGGTGGTGGCGGCTTCGACCCTCACGGTCATCTTCCAACGACTGGGCATCTGAATGACGGACGAGGTGCTGATGCGCGTCGAGAACCTGAGCCTGCACGCCGGCGGCCGCGAGCTGCAGCGCGGGCTGACCTTCGACGTCAACGCCGGTGAGGTGCTGGCCATCTGCGGCGCCAGCGGCTGCGGCAAGAGCACGCTGCTGCGACACATGATCGGGCTGCAGACGCCCAAGACCGGCACGGTCACCTGGGTGGCCGGCGGCGAGGACCGCGACGTGCACGGCGACGACCCGCCGCGGCGCGAGATCGGCGTGGCCTTCCAGGCCGGCGCGCTGTGGAGCAGCATGACCGTCGGCGAGAACCTGATGCTGCCGCTGGAGCTGTACACCGAGCTGGACGAGACGCAGCGCGAGCAGCAGGCGCGCTTCAAGCTGGCGCTGGCCGGGCTGCCGGACCCGGCCACGTTCGACAAGGAGCCGTCGCAGCTGTCCGGCGGCATGAAAAAGCGCGCGGCCATCGCGCGAGCGCTGATGCTGGACCCGCCGCTGCTGTGCCTGGACGAACCCTCGGCCGGCCTGGACCCGTTGACGTCCGCGCGGCTGGACGACCTCATCAAACGGCTGAAGGACGACGTGGGCACGGCCATCGTGCTGGTCACGCATGAACTGGACAGCCTGTTCGCCGTGGCCGACCGGCTGCTGTTCCTCGACGTGGACGCCCACACGGCCACGGCACTGGGCCCGCCCGCCGAGCTGCGCGACCACGGGCCCGACGCCGTGCGCGAGTTCCTGAACCGCGGCGAGGTGCCGGCATGAAGCCACGCCGCGCCAACCCGCTGGCCATAGGCGCCTTCGTCGTCGCCGCGCTGGCCATCCTGGTCACGGCCCTCGTCGTGCTGCCGGGCCGCAACTGGTTCAACCAGCCGCACCGCGTGGTGATGTTCTTCTCCGGCTCGGTGTTCGGGCTGCAGAAGGGCGCACCGGTGGTGTTCCGCGGCGTGCGCATCGGCGACGTGACGGACGTGACGGTGCACTACGACCGCCAGAGCGACACCTTCGCCATTCCGGTGGTGGCCGAGCTGGAGGCCGACGCCGTGCGCGGCCTGGACGGCCGCGCCGACAACGACGACATCGCGCACGCACTGCCCGAGCTGATCGCGCGCGGCCTGAGCGCGCAGCTGGGCACGCAGAGTCTGCTGACGGGCCAGCTCTACATCGACCTGGACATCCGCACCACGCCCAAGGGCAAGCTGCGCGGCGGCTACTCGGGCGACGCGACCGAGATCCCGACCAGCCCCACCGCCTTCCAGGCGCTGAAGACGCAGCTGGAGAGCGTGGACCTGAAGAAGATCGTCGACGACCTCAGCCAGATCGCGAACTCGGCGCGCACGCTGATCGCCGCGCCGGAGCTGAAGCAAGGCCTGAAGGACTTCGCCGCCACCGCCGGCCATGCGCGCAGGCTCGCGGCGCAGCTGGAGCAGCGCGCCGCGCCGCTGACGCGCGGCGCCGAGAGCGCGCTGGCCAGCGTGGACCGCATGGGCGACAAGGTCTCCAGCGCGGCCGACAAGCTGGGCAGCGGCGCCGACAAGGCCAACGAGCTGCTCGACCCCAAGGGCCCGGTCGTGCGCGACCTGCAGCGCGCCATCAACGAGCTGGCCCAGGCCAGCGTGTCGCTGCGCGACGCGGCCGACAGCGACGGCCCGCTGCTGCAGCAGACCGAGCGCACGATGCGCGAGCTGTCGCAGGCCGCGCGGGCGCTGCGCGGGCTGGCCCGCTCGCTGGATGCGCAGCCGCAGCAGCTGCTGCTGGGCCGCCAGCCCGATTCGACACCCCCCGTGGAGGCCGGCAAATGACGACGACCCTGCATCGACGCGACGCGCTGCTCCTGCTGGGCGCCGCGATTCTCTTCACCGGCTGCGCCACGCGCAGCGCACCGCCGCGCCGCCTTTTCGGCCTGACCGGCACGCCGCCGTTGCCGGAAGACCGCAAGCCCGGCCAGGACAACCGCGCCTGGGTGCTGAGCCCGCAGGTGGCGCTGCCCGAGTTGCTGGACCGGGACGAGCTGCTGGTCGCCGAAGGCAGTGCGGGCTTGCGCCCGCTGCCCGAGGCGCGCTGGGCCGAGCCGCTGCGCGAGGCCCTCCCGCGCGTGCTGGGCGAAGACCTGTGGCGGCTGCGCCAGCCCTACCCGGTCACCGTGGGCAAGCAGCACGCGCCCGACGGCGAGTCGCTGCGCCTCATCGTGCAGGTGGACGAATGGCTGGCCCGCAGCGACGGCGCCGGGCTGCAGCTGAAGCTACGGGCGCGCTGGCACTGGCTGCCGCTGCAGGCGCCGGCCGGCACCACGTTGCCGGCACCCGGCGCGGCCGAGCTGAGCCTGCCGTGCAGCGCCCAGGCCGACGCGCTGGCCGACGCCTACCGCCGCAGCGTCACGCTGCTGGCGGCGCGCATCGTGGCCAGCTCCTAGTTTTCGTCGAGACTGATCAGGCCCTCGCGCAGCGCCCATTTGACGACCGCCGCGATGTCGTTGAGGCCCAGCTTCTTCATCAAGCGGCTGCGGTAGGTATCCACCGATTTCGGCGACAGGTGCAGCGCCTCGCCGATGGCATTGCTGGTCGCGCCCTGGGCCACCAGCAGCAGCACCTGGCGCTCGCGCGGCGACAGCGTGGCCGCACCTTCGCGCGAGTCACCCCCGGTCAGCATCGCGGCGGCGAACTCGGCCGCCTGCGGGCTCAGGAAGCGGCCACCCTCGGCCACCACCTTCACGGCCTGCAGCACCTCGGCGCTGGGCGAGCCCTTCAGCAAGTAGCCGCAGGCGCCCAGCTTCAGCGCCTCGGCGACGTGGCGCGGCTGGTCGGACATGGTCAGCACGATGACGCGCAGCCGCAGACCGCGCTTGCGCAACTCGTCCAGCAGTTCGAAGCCGGAGCGCTGGCCCAGGCGCAGGTCCAGCAACACGACTTCGGGCATGAGCCGGCCCAGCTCGGCCAGCGCGGGCGTCGGGCCGGCGGCCTCGCCAACGACCTCATGGCCGGCCGACTCCAGCACGACGCGCAAGCCGTCGCGCATGATGGCGTGGTCGTCAATCAGGTAGATCCGGCTCATGGCATCCAGGTCAGCGCGACCATGGTGCCATCACCCGCACGGCCGTCAACGTACAGACTTGCACCGATGGTCAGCGCGCGCTCGCGCATGCCGATGATGCCCAGCTGGTTGGCCGGGTCGTCCCGGCCCTCGGCCGGCAGGCCGACACCGTCGTCGCTGACGACCAGCTCCAGCAACCCCTCGTCACCGTCCAGGCTGACGCGAATGACACGGGCCCGCGAATGGCGCAGCGCATTCAGCAGCGCCTCGCGGCCGATCATGAAAGCGGCGTATTCGATGTCGGCCGGCCAGCGCTGCAGCTGCGCGGTTTCGCCGGCCTGCAACTCCACGCGCACGCTGCCGTCGCCGCCGTGCTGGCGGATCTCGTTGTCCAGCGCGGCGGCCAGACCCAGTTCGTCCAGCAACGGCGGGCGCAGATCGCCCAGCACGCCGCGCAGTTGGCGGTTGGCCAGCACCACCAGGCTGGCGATGCGCGGCTCCATGCGCTCGCGCGCATCGGCATCGGCGCCGCGGAAGGCCTCCCAGTGCAGGCGCAGCGCGGCCAGGCTCTGGCCCAGCTCGTCGTGCAGGCATCGGGCCAGCTTGCGGGCGGACTCCTTCTCCTGCTCCAGCAGGCGGCGGTTCAGCAATGTCAGGACCTCGCGCGAACTGGCGCTGCCGGACAAGCCACCGGGCCGCAGCATGACGCCGAAGCAGGCGGCCCCCGAGGCCGGGCCCAGGCGGTAGAGCGAGCCTGTCAACAGGCGGTCGCCTTGCTGCAGCAGCAGCGCGCAGCGACCGTCCAGGTGGGTGCTGCGCAGCCAGTCGCGCGCCGCCTCGGCGCCAGGCAGCAGCGCGTCCAGCGTCTGGCCCAGCGCCTGCGGCACCGCGTGGCCGCTGATCTGCTCGGCGCCGGGGCTCCACTCCAGCACGCGGCCGTCCACGTCCAGCAGCGCCAGCAAGGTGTCGGGCGCCGCGTCAGCCAGCGCGCGCAGCCGCTCGTCCAGCGCCTGCGCGTGCAGGCGTGCGCAGCGCTCGGCGCGGATGTCGTGCACGACCGCCAGCGCGCCCACCAGCCCACCGCGCGCATCGAACATCGGCACCAGATGCTGCTGCACGGCCACGGCGGCGCCGGTGGGCGACAGCGCCTCCAGCCGCGACACGAACTCGCCGGGTTCGGCCTGCCACCGCTGCAGCAGTCGGGCCCAGGCCTCGCGGCCTGGCGCGTCCAGCAGCGGTTCGCCGACGAGCCGGCCGCGCGCGGTGTCGGGCGTCCAGCCCAGCAGCCGCGTGTAGGCCGGGTTCACGTGCTCGCAGCGCAGGTCCCGGTCGGCCAGCGCGATGGCCACGGGCAGATGGTCCAGCGCGCGGCGCAGGTTGCCGGCGTCGCGCGCCAGCCAGCCCAGCAGCTTCTCGGTGGGCGTGGGTTGCGCGCGCGCGGCCACCAGCGTCTGCACGCGCGCGGCCACGGCGGCGGCATCGCCATCCTGGCCGGCCAGCGCGGCATCGAACAGCGGGTCCCACGGCAGCAGCAGCCGGCGCGTTGCCCAGAAGCCGGCGCCGCCCAGCAGCAGCGCTGTGCCTATGCCTATCCACAGCATGGTGGCGCCGAACGCCCGCAGCGGCGCCAGCGCCTGAGCCTCATCCTGCAGCACGACCGTGCGCCACGGCAGCAGCCGCGGGTCGCGCACCTGCGACTGCGCCAGCAGCCGGCGGCTGCCGTCGTCGCCCAGCCAGACCTGGGCCTGCTGGATGTCGCTGGGCAGCCGCGGTGGCGGCACCGTGCCAGGCACCACGCTGCGCTCCACCGGCGAGGTGGTCAGCACCAGGCCTTGCATGCCGCTTTGCGCGGCGGCCTCGGGCGCGCCCAGGCTCAGCGCCAACTGCTCGCTGACCCACTGCAGGCCCAGATGGGCGCAGACGACCGCCACCAGCTTGCCGTCCTCGTCACGTACCGGCTCGCCGATGTCGATCAGCTCGGTGGTGTTGTCCTGCAGTTGGTTGAGCAACGGCGCCAGCGAGACGGCCGGGTGCACGTCGCCCATCATGCCTCGGCGGCCGCGCGCGAACACGGGACGGTGCGCGATGCCTTGCCCTTCCAGCCAACCACGGCTGGCCGACAGCACGCGGCCGTCTGGTGCCACCAGGCCCACCCAGACAAAGCGCGGAGAGCGCGCGACGAGGTCATCCAGCTCGGCGCGGATTCGATCGGGCGGTACACCGGGCCGCAGCAGCGGAGAGCGCGCCAGTGACTGCACCTGGCCCACCGCGTCGCTGAGCGACAGCTGCAGCTGCAGGCTCAGCAGGTCGGCGCGCTGCTGGTGGCTGGCCAGCGCACGCCGGGTCAATTCGGCGCCCAGCAGTCCGTAGCCGCACACGAGCATGACGACGGTCAACGCCACCACCGCCAGTGCCGGCAGCAGCGCGAAGCGCCAGGTCAGTCGGGTGGCGGCCTGCTTCACGGGGTCAACTCCGGGGTGGCCATGCGCAGGTCATGTGGCCATTCTGGTGCCCGTTCGGGTCGCCGGGTCCGGCGCCGCGCATGAAAGGTTGCATCCATTCGGCATGTCCGGACTTTCCCTGCAAAGCCACCCGGGCGCCATGCACGGCTTGTAGGGGATTCTTGTCAGCCACCGTCGGAATTGCCGGAAGCCTCGCCGCCGGCCCTCGCGTCGGCGGCGGACAGCGCCCAAGATGCAGCCATGCACCACCTGTCCCTGCCCCACACCGACGCCGCACCGCTGGTGCTGCTGGCCGGCGCCGCCTCCGAGACCGCCGCCGACCTGCTGCGCGAGGCGCACTACCAGGTGCGCAGCGCCACCAGCGCCGCCGCGCTGCTGCGCCTGGCCCAGGCCCAGCCCGCGCCGCAGCTCATCCTGCTGGGCGAGGACGTGGCCGACCAGCCGGGCCTGGGCCTGTTGAGCCGGCTGCAGGACGACGCCGAGACGCGCGGCATCCCCGTGCTGTTCATGGCCGGCAACGGCGACGACGAGCTGGCGCTGGCGCTGGGGGCGGCCGATTGCGTCGAGCTGCCGCTGCGGCCGCTGGTGCTGCTGGCCCGGGTGGGTGCCCATGTGCGCCTGGCGGCGCTGCGCAAGGCGGCGTGATGAGCACGCTGCCACTGCCCGTCATCGTGCGCACGCTGCCCTGGTGGCGTCGGTTGCCCGGGCTGCGGCTGGGCCGGGCGCAGCGCGAGCGCGCCCAGCCACTGGGTGATGCCGCGCTGCGCGTGCTGGACGCCGTGCTGGCCGAGGCCGGCGTCATCGTGTTCGTGTTCGACGCCAGCGCGCGCTGCCTGCACTGCAACGCTGAGGCCGCGCGCGTGGCCGGGCTCGCCACCACGCCAGCACCCGGCGTCGTGCTGGCCGGCCGGCTGCCCGACCTGATGCTGCACGGCCCCGACGAGGCCGCCGACGTCGAGACCTGGCAGACCCCTGCCGGCCCGCGCCAGTACCGCGTCAACCGCGGCAGCCTGCCCGGCGACGGCGAGCCCCGCTACGTGGTGGCGCGCGACGTGACCGACCAGCGCCAGCATGCCGAGCGGCTGGCGCACAACGAACAGCAGCTGTCGCTGGCGCTACGGGGCGCCGCTTTAGGCGTGTGGGACTGGCATGTCGGCAGCGGCACGATGCAGGTCAACGCGCGGTGGGCCGAAATGCTGGGCTACCGGCTGGAGGAGATCACGCCGCATGTGGACAGCTGGCGCGCGCTGGTGCACCCCGACGACTGGCCGTCGGTATCCGACGCGCTGGTGGCGCATCTGCGCGGCCACACCGACGGCTACCGCTGCGAGCACCGCCTGCGCCACCGCGGCGGGCACTGGATCTGGGTGCTGGACGCCGGTCAGGTCGTCGAGCGCGACGCCGAAGGGCAGCCCGTACGCGCGCTGGGCATCCATCTGGACATCAGCGAGCGCCGCGCCGCCATCGATGCGCTGGAGCAGTCGCACAACGAGCTGGAGCTGCGCGTGCAGGAACGCACCGCGGCACTGACCGCGGCCACCGCGCAGGCCAACGCCGCCAGCGAGGCCAAGAGCGCCTTCCTGGCCAACATCAGCCACGAGATCCGCACGCCCATGAACGCCATCGTGGGGCTGACGCGGCTGCTGTCCATGTCGCCGCACGACGAGCGCCAGGCCGACCGCATCGCCAAGATCGACGGCGCGGCCTCGCACCTGATGCTGCTGATCGGCGACGTGCTGGACCTGTCCAAGATCGAGTCCGGCCACATGACGCTGGAGCAGCTGCCGCTGGCGCTGCCCGAGCTGCTGGAGCAGAGCCTGGGCATGTTCTCCCCGCAGGTGCAGGCCAAGGGCCTGGCACTGAAGCTGGACGCCGGCGGCCTGCCCGACGGCCTGCTGGGCGACCCCACGCGGCTGCGCCAGGCGCTGCTGAACCTGGTGGGCAATGCGGTCAAGTTCACCGATCACGGCGAGGTGGGGCTGCGCGTGTCGGTACTGGCGCAGGACACCGACGCGGTGACGCTCAGGTTCGAAGTCAGCGACACCGGACCGGGCGTGGACCCCGAAACGGCGGCACGGCTGTTCAGCGCCTTCGAGCAGGGCGAGGCCTCCACCGCGCGCCGGCACGGCGGCACGGGGCTGGGCCTGGCCATCACGCGGCGCATCGCCGAGATGATGGGCGGCGAGGTGGGCGTGGACAGCCAGCCGGGCCAGGGCGCGCGCTTCTGGTTCACCGCCCGGCTGCGGCGCGACCCGTGCGCCCGCCTGCCGCAATCGCCCTGCACGGGCTTGTCGGCCGCCGAGCGCCTGCGCCTGCGCTGCCACGGCCGGCGCGTGCTGCTGGTGGAGGACAACCCGGTCAACCAGGAGATCGCGCTGGCCGTGTTGGCCCAGGGCGCGCTGCAAGTGACCGTGGCCGGCGACGGGGCCAGCGCGCTGCACGAAGCCGCGAATGACGGCTTCGACGCGGTGCTGATGGACCTGCACCTGCCGGACATGGCCGGCACGGAGATCACGCGGCGGCTGCGCGCCGCCGGCATCACCGCGCCGGTGCTGGCGCTGACGGCCAGCGCCACGCCGGCTGAGCGCGCGCAATGCGCGCAGCTGGGCATGGCGGCCTTCCTGACCAAGCCGCTGCAGCCCGAGGCCTTGCACCAGGCCTTGCTGGAGGCGCTGGATGCGGCCTAGGCGTAATAGGTCTGCGCGACGGTGGGCGTGGGCGGCTTGTCGGGCGTCGGCAACGGCGCCGGCACCTCACGGCGGCAGGCGGTCAATGCGCCCACGGCCAGCACGCTCACGGTCAACAGCAGCAGAACGAGGCGCTTCATGGTGGCTCCGATCCAGGCCTGTCAGCCCTAGACGCCCCAAGGCACGCCGTAGTGGTCGTACACACCACGGCCGTACTCGTCCGAGTAGCTGGGCCGTGCGTCCACCGGGTAGCGCGGACCGACCTTGAGCTGTTCCATGTCGAGATTGACGACATAACCGTCCTTCTCGGCGTCATAGGTCAGCATGCTCCACGGCAGCGGGAAGCGGTCGCTGCCCAGGCCCAGGAAGCCGCCAAACGCCAGCGCGGCGTAGCGCACCAGGCCTGAACGCTTGTCGATCTCCAGGTCGTCGATGCTGCCCAGCTTCTCGCCAGCCAGGTTGTAGACGCTGGTGCCTTCGACCCGCGAGGAAGAAATGTTGGGATGGATCATGGCGCGGTCTCGGTGGTGGTGCGACTCCACTATCGGGCGCCGCGGTTCGTGCGGCGATCGGCGCGGCGGAAGTCCCGCTGTAGGCGGCGGCTGACCGCTGCGAGAGGCGACGCCCACGGCGCGTCGCCGTTGTCCGATACGTATCGGCGCCACGGGCCGACAACCGACGCGGCGGCGGTTTTCCATCATGGAGACATCGCAAGAGCCTTCACTCCCCCCGCCTCGGAGCCCATCATGACCAGCCGCTTGATCGCATCGTGGATCTGCCTGTGGATGGCCTGCGCCGCGCAGGCGCAGAACGTGGGGCTGAACGGCGTGCCGCTGGCCGGTCAGTCCGCCACCACCGGGGCGAGCAATTTTGCGGCCCCCGACCCCGAACTCAACTGGCGCGACCCGCAGTGGCTGGCCCGCCAGCGCGAACAGTCCCGCTGGCGCTACCAGTTCGGCCTGGAACAGCAGACCCGCGCCTCCGGGCTGCAGAGTCCGCAGGCGGCCGTGCGCGAGGCGGTGTGGGCCGGCGTCAGCTACGACGTGACACGCAAGTTCAGCGGCGGCGTGGAGGCTCCGGTCTGGCAGCGCGACACCGGCTGGGCCTCGCGCATGGCCTTCGAGAAGCCCAAGGATGGCGGGGTGGCCGGCCTGCGCGGCGCGCTCAGCTACAAGCTGGGTTCGCAGAGCAAGGTCACGCTGCGCCCGTCCGCGCGCCGGGTCATGGTGACCTACGCGGCCACCTGGTGAGCGTCGCGGCGCTCACAGCGCCACCGTGCGGCCGACGAACAGGATGGGCCCGGTGGGCCGCCCGATGGGCGAGCCGGCCTCGGGCTCCAGCGTGATCTCGAACAGCTGCTGCGCCTCCACCGCGGGCAGGCGTGCCACCGGCATCTGCACCGTCTGGCCGGCGCGCACCAGCCCGAGCGAGGTGGGACCGGCCGCGCCCTGCGCCTTGGTCCAGAACTGCAGCGCGCGGCCCGGCGGCACGGGCGGCGTGTCGCCCACCGGCACCAGGCGCAGCGTGCCGCCAGCCTGCAACTCCACCACCCAGCCGGCTACGCGCGCCGCGTCGGGGCTTTCAAGCACAGCCACGAAGCGCGCGCCCTCGGCCGGCGGCAGCGGCGCGTGCACGCGCAGCGCCAGCACCAGCGTCGCGGCGACCGCCAGCGCGCTGACGCCCTGCCAGAAGCGCAGCGCCTGCCACCACGGCAAGCGCGCCGCGTCGCCGGTTCGCCGGGCCGGCGCGGTGCGGGCGTCCAGCGCCAGCGACAGGCGTTGCCACACGGCCGGCGCCGGCGACTCGGCCGCCGCATGGGCGCTCAAGGCCAGCAGGCGGTCCTGCCACGCGTAGACGGCCGCCCGCAGCGCGCCGTCGCCCGGCAGCGCGGCGGCGACGGCCGCATGGTCCTCGGGGCTGAGCGTGCCGAGCACGTACTCGCCGGCGGCGGTGTCGCGCTCCTGGGATTCGTGCAGGTCGATCACGCCAGACACTCCTTCAGGCTCGCCAGGCTGCGCTTGATCCACGACTTGACCGTGCCCAGCGGCGTGTTCAGCCGCTGCGCGATCTGTTCGTGCGTGTAGCCATCGACGAACGCGTGGACGACGCAGGCGCGGCGTGCCTCGTCCAGGCGTTGCAGGCAGCGTTCCAGGCTGTCGGTGTCCAGCGCGCGGTCGTCCTCAACGCCCGCATCGCGCTGCCGGGCGTCGGAGATCGCGGTCAGTTCGGTCACGTCCATCACCTGCATGCGGCCCGGCTCGCGCACCGCCTTCAGCGCGGCATGCCGCACGACGGTGTAGACCCAGCCGCGCGCCGACCCCAGCGCAGGCTGGAAGGTGGCGGCGTGGTCCCACACCTGCATGAAGGCGTCGTGCAGCACGTCCTCGGCGCGCGCGCGGTCGCGCACGATGCGCAGCGCCACGCCCAGCAGCCAGCGCGCCTCGCGTTCGTACAGTGCACGCAGCGCGAAACGCTCGCCCCGCGCGCAGGCGAGCAGCGCGGCTTCATAGTCGAACGGGGTCGGGGTGGTGGGCAAGCGGAAGGCCAGGGATGGGTAAAGCCGCGCGGACTCTAGCTCACCCCCGAGCCGAGCGTCAGGCGGCCTTCCAGAAGATGTAGTCGGCCTGGTACTTGACGATCTCCTTGCGGCCCACGGCGGCGGCATCGCAAGCCGAGGCCGGCGCGACGCCGCCCTTCGTGGCAACGCGCTGCACATAGGTCACGTCCTTCATGACACCCACGCCGGTGGCCGGGTTGGCCTTCACGAGTTGCAGCGGGATGCTGCCAGCAGTGGCCGGCGACACCGCCACCTGCGTGCCGGTGAACTGCGAGCCGTCGTTGGAGACCCAGGTGGCCGGCGGGCCGTAGTAGCTGCCCTGCTTCACGCCTGCACGGTTGTTCAGGTCCGCCTTGGGGCCGACGAACACCCACTCGAACGCACCCGCGGCATTAGCCTTGGGCTTGCACTCGTAGGTGATCTCGCCCACGCCGACGGTCTCCATGACGACGCGGTGCCCGGCGGGCACCTTGACGGCATCGGGCAACGCGGCCTGGCTGAAGACGGGCGTCGACGGCGCCATGTGGGCGCAAGCGGACAGGCCCAGTGCGGCGGCAGTCGCGGCGGCGGAAGCAATGAGTTTTTGCATGGTGATCTCCTGACTGTTGGTGGGAGGGGTTGGCGATGTGGCCGAAGCTCACCCTTGCACTAGCCAGGAGAGGCGGGTCTGGATGCACCCCGCGCAAAAAATAGTTTCAGGCGTCGCCGGGCCCGCCAGCCACGCGCACCACGGTCTTCCCGAAGTTCCCGCCCTGCAGCAGCCGCGCCAGTGCGGCGGGCGCCTGCTCCAGGCCGTCGACAACGTCCTCCCGCAGCCGGATGCGGCCCTCGGCCAGCCAGGCCGCCATGTCGCGCCGGAAGGCGTCGAAGCGCTCGCCGTAGTGGTCCAGGATGATGAAGCCCTGCAGCTTGATGCGCCGGGCCAGCAGCGTGGCCAGGTCGGGCCCCGGCGCGGGCGCCGCGGTGTCGTTGTAGTGCGCGATGAAGCCGCACACCGGCACACGGGCGAGCAGATTCAGCAGCGGCAGCACGGCCGCCAGCACATCGCCGCCCACGTTCTCGAAATAGACGTCGATGCCCTGCGGGCAGGCCGCCGCCAGCCGCCCGGCCAGGTCGGGCGCATGGCGGTCGATGCAGGCGTCGAAGCCCAGCACCTCGACCGCGTGGCGGCATTTCTCGGCGCCACCGGCAATGCCCACGACGCGTGCGCCCTTCAGCTTCGCGAGCTGGCCCACGACGCTGCCTACCGCCCCGGTCGCCGCGGCCACCACCACGGTCTCGCCCGGTTGGGGCTGGGCGATGTCCAGCAGGCCCACGTAGGCGGTGAAGCCCGGCATGCCCAGACCGCCCAGCGCCAGCGACGGTTGCGCCATGTCGCCGAGCGCCAGCAGGTCGCTGCCATCGCTGGTGGCGTAGTCCTGCCAACCGGCGTTGGCCAGCACCAGTTCGCCCGCCTGGAAGCCCGCGTGGCGTGACTCGACAACCTGGCTGACCGTGCCGCCCACGATGACGCCGCCCAGCGGCACCGGCGGCGCATAGCCGGGCCCGATGGGCGCCAGCAGGTTGCGCATGTAGGGATCGATGGACAGGTACAGCGTGCGCAGCAGCACCTGGCCATCGGCGGCCTCGGGTAGCGGCTGGACGTCGAGGCGGAAGTGCTCCGGCCCCGGCAGGCCCTGCGGATGGCTGGCGAGCGTCAGACGGCGGTTCATTGCGCAGCTCCGGGACGGGGGCCGTGACGCAGGGTCAGCAACGCGCCCAGCGTCAGCGCCACCACTGCGAAAGCCGGGCCGCCCAGCGCACCGATGCGGTCCACCAACAGGCCGCCGCCGATGGCGCCGCCGGCGATGGCGATCTGGAAACCGGCCACCATCAGCCCGCCGGCGCCCTCCGCCTGGTCGGGTGCGGCGCGCACGATCCAGGTCTGGAAGCCCACGGGGAAGGCACCGAACGCGAAGCCCCACAGCGTCACCGCAATGGCCGTCACCCAGGCCGAGCTGCCGGCGACGAGCAGGCTGGCCGCCAGCACGGCGATCAGCGCACCGCCGGCCACGATGGCCAGGCGCTCGCTGCGCCCGGCCAGCCAGCCGCCGGCGAGGTTGCCGAAGAAGCCACCGACGCCGTAGCCCAGCAGCACCGCCGAGATCGTCGCGACGGACAGGTGCGTGATCTGCTCCATCAGCGGCCGGATGTAGGTGAAGCCGGCGAAGTGGCCGGAGACGACCAGCAGCACCGCCAGCAGCGCCACGCGCACCGGCGGGCGGCGCAGCAGCTCGGCCAGCACGCGCAGATCGGGCTTGTCGCGCGGCGGCAGCGCCGGCAGCGTGGCGAGCTGCACGGCCAGCGTCAGCAGGCTGACCACACCGGCCGCGATGAAGGCGCTGCGCCAGCCCCATACCTCGCCCATCCACGCGCCCAGCGGCGCCGCGCAGACGGTGGCCACGGAAACGCCGGTCAGGATGACCGACATGGCGCGCGCAAACTGCGCCGGCGGCACCAGCCGCAGCGCCAGCGCGGCCGACATGGACCAGAAGCCGCCCAGCGCGATGCCCAGCAGCACGCGCGACGTCATCAGCACGGCGAGGCTGGACGCCGTCGCCGCCAGCACGTTGGACAGCAGCAGCACCAGCGTGAACGCCAGCATGACGACGCGCCGGTCCAGCTGCCGCGTCAGCAGCGGAAGCGAGGGCGCGGCGACGGCGGCCACCAGCGCCGTGGCCGTGACGGCCTGGCCGGCGGTGCCGTCGCTGACGCCCAGATCGGTGGCCATCGCGGTCAGCAGGCTTGCCGGCAGGAACTCGGCCATCACGAGGCCGAACACGCCCAGCGACAGCGACGCGATGGCGGGCCAGTGGCTGGTGGGGGCGGCTGCGGCGACAGGGTCCGCGCAGGTGGAGCAGGAGGAGGACACCGAAAGACCTTGGAGTGGCTAACGGGTTCATGCTAGGCATAGCATTCCGGCGTTTGAATGCCGAAACAGCCGAAATGCTTGACGATTCCTCCAGCGCCACCAACCCCCGAGGCCCGGACACGCTGACCCAGGTGCTGCTGGGCCTGCGGCTGGACGGCGTCGAGTACGGCCGCTGCCTGATGCGCGGTCCCTGGGCCGTGGCCTTCCCCGCGCAGGCGGCGGCGCGCTTTCACTTCGTCGCCAGCGGAGGCTGCTGGCTGCGCACGGCCGGCACGGACTGGCAGCGATTGAACCCCGGCGACGCGGTACTGATCCCGCACGGCAGCTTCCACATCCTGGCCAGCGCGCCAGACGTGCCGACGGTGGACATAGACACGCTGTCGCGCGTGGCGGTGGCCGACAACATCTATCTGGTGGGCAGCGAACTGCAAGGCACGCCGGTCGACGGCGGGCCGCCGCCCGACGTGATGTTCTGCGGCGCGCTGCGCTTCAACCTCGATCCGTTGCACCCGCTGATCGCGATGATGCCTACCGTCATGCTGGCCGGCGACCTGGCGGCCAAGGACGCCACCGTGCCGGCGCTGCTGGACGCGATGGAGCGCGAGGTTGCGCTGGACCGCATCGGCGCCTGCGGCATCCTGGCGCGGCTGGCCGATGCGCTGGCGGCCAGCATCATCCGCGCATGGGTGGAGTGCGGCTGCAGCGACGCCACCGGCTGGGTCGCCGCGGTGCGCTGCCCCAAGGTCGGCAAGGTCATCGCCGCCATCCACGCCGAGCCCGAGCGCGACTGGAACGTGCCCGACATGGCCGCGCTGATGGGCGCGTCGCGCTCCAGCTTCGCCGAGGCCTTCACGCGCACCATGGGCGAGAGCCCGGCCAAGTACGTGGCCAAGGTCAAGATGTTCCAGGCGCGGCGCTGGATCGCGCAGGACGGCATGCGCGTGGCCGTGGCGGCGGACCGGCTGGGCTATGAGTCGGAGGCGTCGTTCAGCCGCGCGTTCAAACGCGTGATCGGACACGCGCCCAGCGCGGCGCGGGGCGACTGACACCGCGCGCCTCGCGTCGCCCTACGGGCGCTTCAGCCCGGACCTACACCTGCACCGCAGGCCGTCACCGACAGTGGTGCAGGCCCGCAAGCATCCGCTCGTCGTGGCCATTCACTGCTCACCCAGGAGACAGCCATGAGCATCGGCGCCATCCTTCTCGTCATCGTGATCCTGCTGCTCGTCGGCGCCCTGCCGACCTGGCCGCACAGCCGCAGCTGGGGCTACGGCCCAACCGGCGGTCTCGGCCTGGTGGTGCTGATCCTCATCGTGCTGCTGCTGATGGGATTGCTGTAGCCGCGACGGCCGTCGCGGGGCGGGTGGGTTACAAGTTTCTTTTCCGGGCGTGTCGAATTACGGCGCCGGTCTTCGTCATCAGTGCATCACCACCCGAAAGAGCCCCCCGTGAAATACCTCGGCCTTGCCTTCTACACCCCCGAGAAGTTCGCCGCGATGGCGCCGGACGACGTCCAGAAACTGGTGGGGCAATGCCCGGCCCTGGACGAGAAGATGCGCGCCACCGGCAAGGTGCTGGTGGCCGCGTCGCTGGCCGACCTGGACCGCTGGAAGACGCTGCGCCCACGCGGCGGCACCACCTTCATCAGCGACGGGCCCTACACCGAGACCAAGGAGGTCGTCGGTGGCCTGTTCATCATCGAAGCGGACAGCGACGAGGAGGCGCAGCGCCTCGCGTCCCTGCACCCCGCCGCCCAGCTGGGCGAGGAAGGCGGATGGGCGGTGCAGCTGATTCCGATGGATTTCTACCTGGCGCGCTGAGCCCGAGCGGGCTGTCCGCCGCATCGCCGGCCCATCCATGGGCCGACGCGCTTCGTCACGTTCCACTCGCGACACGCCACTGCCCCTTGCAAACTGCCGGCCGACATTCAGGCTTTGCAAGGAACCTTCATGCGTCCACTCGCTACGCCGCGGCACACCGCAGGCTCGTTCATGCGTCCACACCAGTGGATGACCGGGGTGCTCATCGCGGCCTTGAGCCTGCCGGGTCTGGCGCAGGACGCCACTCGTTCAGGGCCGCTGCATGACGAACTCGCCCGCATGGACGCCGCTCTGTTCGAGGCCGCCTTCGTGACCTGTGACGCCGCCCGCTTCAGGGCCATCTTCACCGACGACGCCGAGTTCTATCACGACAAAACCGGGGCCAGTTTTGGCGAGGCGGTGAAGGTGATGAAGTCCTGCCCGCGCGACAACGGCGTCACGCGCACGCTGGTGCCGGGCAGCCTGGAGGTCTACCCGATGCAGGGCTATGGCGCCGTGCAGATCGGCCGACACGTCTTTGCGAAGAAGGGCGAACCTGGCTCAGAGGAGGCGAAGTTCGTGCACCTGTGGAAGCGTGAGGCCACGGGCTGGCGGCTGGCCCGGGTGTTGAGCTTCGACCACCGCCCGTCAGCGCCCAAGCTGCCGTAGAAGATCGGAAGCCACGCCGCAGATCGCAAGCCAGCCTCCTACAAGCGCGACGGCGCCGCGATTCCAGACTCCGTGCATCGCAACGGAATCGCGCGGTGCCCCATGAAACTCGCCCTGACCCTTCTTGTTGGCGGTTGGCTGGCAGCGGCCAGTGGCGCGGCCTGCGCGCAGGCCGCCGCGGCGAGCGCACCGGCGACCGCCGCCTCCAAGACCGTTCCGGCCCGCAACCCGGTGCTGACGGCCGCCGAAAACGCCAAGGAACCCGGCGTGCAGCGCCCGGACGAGCGCGTGATCCCGCAGATCTCGGTGCCGCTCAGGTCCAGGCAAAGCACCATCCTTGCCGCAGCCGCCGCCTCCGTGCCAGCCGGCCGGGCGTCGGGCGTCGTCAATGACGCCGCGGCGCGCTGCCTGGCCAGCAGCGGCAGCGAGAAGGCGGCCTGCGAGCGCGACGCGGCGGCCTCCAGGCCCGCGCAGCCCAAACGCTGATCGCGTCAGCCCCTGAGGTTGCGCAGCCGCAGGCCCACGAACAGCAGGCCGGCGGCGAAGAGCGCGTAGGTCTCGGGCGTCGTGACCGTAGGCGCGATGACCACGTCCTTCTCAGCGCTCGTCAGCGTCGAGGACCCCGGGGTGATATAGCCGGAGCCGGTCCAGGTCGTGACCGGGCTGACGGTCGGCGCGCCCGCGGCGGTCGCCTCCGACACGGTCGAAGCCTCCGGCTTGACCGGCGGCACGGCGGCGAATGCAGAGACCGAGCCCACCAGCGCGGCGGCCGCCAATATGAACTTCGAATACTTGGCGCGCATGGGTTCCCTCCTCAAACCTTCATTGGTTTGTGCGCTGCAACAAGCTGTTTCCGTGCCAACTTCGTCACACTCCCCCGCGAGCAGGTGCTATCTCGGGCCGAGACGGGGATTGACGCGACTCACCTCACGTTGCTGCCACGCACCGCGCAGTTCTGCGCCGGCGCATTCCGCCCCGGGCTGGGGCTGCCAGAGCCGGGGATGGTGCAGTTAGGCGGGCGCATGAAAAAGGCCCGCGGCATTGCCGCGGGCCTGATGTCGTCCGTCTGGATCGGGTGGCGTCAGAACGGGATGTCGTCGTCCATGTCGTCGAAGCCGGTCGACGCCTTGGGCGCCGGGGCGGGCGCACGCGGGGCCGGGGGGCGGGTCGCGGCCGGGCGCGCCGCCGGGCGGCCACCGCCGCCGAAGTCGTCGCCGCCACCGTCGCCACCGCGGCTGTAGCCGCCGCCACCACCGCCGCCAGCGCCACGGCTGTAGCCGCCACCGCCGCCTTCGTCGCCGCCGCCCATGCCTTCACGGCCGCCCAGCAGCTGCATTTCCTGGGCAATGATCTCGGTGGTGTAGGTGTCGCGGCCTTCCTTGTCCTGCCATTTGCGGGTCTTCAGGCGGCCCTCAACGTACAGGGGGCGGCCCTTGCGGACGTATTCGCCGACGATCTCGGCCAGGCGGTCGTTGAAGACGACACGGTGCCATTCGGTCTCTTCCTGGCGCTCGCCGGTCTCGCGGTTCTTCCAGTTGCGGGTGGTGGCCAGGCTCAGCGTGACCCAGGCGCCGCCGCTGGGGTTGTAGCGGACCTCGGGGTCTTTGCCGACGTTGCCGATGATGATGACTTTGTTGACGCTGGCCATGACGCTCGCCTGAAATTCGATGGGGAAGGGGGCGAATTATGCCGGCGGGCCCCGCCAGGGCCCGTCAGCAACACCCCGGAGACCGCATCCCGCACCCCGGGGCCCGCACTTCGTCTCCCCGCCGGCCGGCCCGGCACCCGCCCTCCCTAAGATGAAAGCCATGACCACGCTCGCCCCCAGCTCCAACCGACGCCTCTGGCTGGCCTACGCCGGCGGCTGCGCGCTGGCCTGGTGCCTGTATGTGCTGGCCGGCAGCGAGTTCGACCGCGGGCTGGACCCGTTCTGGCTGGCCGTCTACCAGGCCACGACGATGCTGTGGGCCCCCATGCTGCTGGGCATCGCCGTCTGGCCGGTCGTGCGGCGGCTGCAGGGCAGCGACGCCGGCTCGGCCGCCACGGCCATGGCCCACATCCTGGCGGCGGTGACGTTCTCGGCGCTGTGGCAGGCCGGCGAGTTCGGCGTCAACGCGGCGCTGTTCGGCAGCGACCACGCCGGCGCCGTGCTGGTGGCCGGGCTGCTGTGGCGCTCGGTCTGGGGCCTGGTGGTCTACGCCACCATCGCCACCGCCTTCACGGCCGTGCTGCAGGCGCGCTCGGCGCGCTCGGCGGCCGTGGCCGCGGCCCAGGCCGAGAGCGCGCTGGCCAAGGCCGAGCTGTCGGCCATCAGCGGCAAGCTGAACCCGCATTTCCTGTTCAACACGCTGAACTCGCTGATCGCGCTGACCCGAAAGGACCCGGCCGGTGCCGAGGCCGCGCTGCTGAAGTTCGCGTCCATGCTGCGCTATGTGCTGGACACCAAGCGCGGCGCCGACGACCGCGTGATGCTGTCCGACGAGATCGACTTCCTGCGCGACTACCTGGCGCTGGAGGCGCTGCGCCTGGGCACCCGGCTGCGCGTGGACTGGCAGCTGGAGGAGCGCGTGATGGCCGACGAGCTGCCGCCGCTGACGCTGCAGCCGCTGGTCGAGAACTCCATCCTGCATGCCGTGGCGCCGCGCAAGGCCGGCGGCTGCGTGACGATCACCGCGCGGCGCAATGCGCTGAACCACGGCCTGGACCTGGCCGTGGCCGACGACGGCCCCGGCTGCGAGCCCGAGGCGCTGGAGCCCAAGCCGGGCCAGCGCCGCGGCGTGGGCCTGGCGGCGCTGCGCAAGCGTTTCGCGCTGGACTACGAGGGCCAGGCCCGCCTGCGCATCCACACCGCCCCCGGCGCCGGCTTCCGCGTCGACCTCTTCATCCCCCAGACATGAACCGATCTTCAACAACGTGGCGGCGGGCCGAGCGCCGGGCCGCCCCAAGCCGTACCGCCATCCCCTCGGGGGATCGGGCGGTGTATTCACCGACCGAGGGGCAGACATGACGACCGTCCTGATCGCCGAAGACGAACCCCTGGCCGCCGATGCGCTGGCCGACTGGGTGAAGGCCACGCCGGGCCTGCAGCTGGTGGCCGTCTGCGAGGACGGCGAGGACGCGCTGCACAAGATCCGCGCGCTGAAGCCCGCGCTGGTGCTGACCGACATCCAGATGCCGGGCCTGACCGGTCTGCAGGTGGTGCAGGCACTGCAGGGCGACGAGTACCAGCCGCGCATCATCTTCACGACGGCCTACGACCAGCACGCGCTGACCGCCTTCGAGCTGCACGCGGTGGACTACCTGCTCAAGCCCTTTTCGCGCGAGCGCTTTGACGAGGCCGTGGCCCATGCGCTGCGCGACGCCGCGCCCCTGGCCGTCAATCCGGCGGCCGAGATGGTGCAGGCGCTGGGAGCGCCGCACGACGCGCCGCTGACGCGCCTCTTGGTGCGCGACCAGGGCAAGATCTTCCCGCTGCAGGTGGACGCCATCGAGTGCCTGCGCTCGGACAACAAGTACACCGCCATCACCAGCAAGGGCCGCAGCTTCCTGGTGCGCCTGCCCATCGCCGAATTCGAGACCAAGCTGGACCCGGCCAGGTTCCTGCGCGTGCAGCGCGGCTGCATCGTCAACCTGGACTTCGTCGACAGCCTGACGCCGGACGAGAACTCGCAGCTGGTCGTGCAGCTGCGCGACGGCACGCGCATCACGGCCAACCGCGAGGTGTCCAAGATGCTGAGGGAGCAATCGTTGTGAAAACGTCCGCGCTGATGCTGCTGTTGTTCGCCGCGGGGCTGGTCCAGGCCCAGACGCCGCCCCCGGCGCCTGCACCGCATCCCACCCCCGCACCCCACGTGGCGCCCCACGCGGTGCCGGCGCTGCCCGCGCAGCCGGCCCAACCCGCGTTGCCGCCGCTGCCGGCCGCCCCCGCGCTGCCGGCCGGGCCGGGCAAGGTCTACATGCCCGGCGCCTTCGACCGGGTGGAACTGGGCGGTGCGGCGCGCGTCGTCATCGTGCAGGGCGAGCGCGACCAGGCCTTCATCGCCGGCGACGCCGACGTGCAGAAGGGCGTCGCGGTTGAGCTGCACGGCCGCCAGCTGGTCATCCGCCCAGCAGGCGGCTGGAAGTTCTGGCACACCGACAAGCTCTTCGTGCAGGTCGAGATGCGCCAGCTGCGCCAGCTGTCGGTGTCCGGTGCCAGCGACGTGCATGCGCCCGGCCCGCTGCGCACGGACCAGCTGCGGCTGACGATCAGCGGCGCCGCCAACGTGCGGCTGGACCAGCTGGACGCGCGCCAGCTCACCTTCGGCATCAGCGGCGCCGGCGACGGCCAGCTGGGCGGCCGCGTCGACGACCTGGCGCTGCAGATCTCCGGCAAGGGCAAGGTCATCGCCGACCGGCTGCAGGCGCAGAAGGCGCGCGTCAATGTCAGCGGCCTGGGCAACGTGCTGCTGTGGGTGACCGACGATCTGGCCGCCCACATCTCCGGCGTCGGCTCGGTGGACTACTACGGCCAGCCCTCGGTGCAACGCTCCGTGTCGGGCATGGGTTCGATCTCGGCCAAGGGCGAAAAGCCGGGCGACAAGCGCTGATCTGGCCCAATACGGGCATGGACACCACCCTGCAGACGCTGGAGCAGCGCATCACCGAGCTGGAGATCAAGGCCAGCTTCGCCGACGACACCATCGAGCAGTTGAACCAGGTCGTCGTGCGCCAGCAGGACCAGATCGACCGGCTGGTGCGCGAGCTGGTGGAACTGCGCGACCGCGCTTCCGCAGAGCCCGGTGCGCCGCGCACGCTGCGCGACGAGCTGCCACCGCACTACTGAGGATGCGCCGAACGGCGCGCCGTCCTACAACTGCGACGGTGTCCGGTCCTAGGCGGCGGCACAGCGGTGCGCGGCAGACTGCCAGCACCCGCCTCCACAGCCGCGCACCCGATGATCGTCCTGCCGCTCGAAGCCGAAAGCACGGCCAGGCTCGTCCTGGTGCGGTGGCGCGCGTGGGAGGTCCAGGTGCCGAACTACGACGCACCGTCCTGGCACCTCGTGGGTTTCCTGAGCGCGGACAACTGCGCCAAGGTGTCGTCGGCGCTCGCGCAGGTCAGCCCCGGAGGCGATGAAGCCCGGTCCAAGACCGGCAGCGTCTACGCCCTGTCGGGCCCGCCGGGCGTCGACGAGCACGCCGCGCGCCTGTGGGCGGCGTGGCAGCGGCAGCACCGCGTGATGGTGCTGCGCGACGTCACGACGGAAGTGCTGGCGGGCCGCCAGCCCCGCACGCTGCGGTTGATCGACAAGACGGCCGCCGGCAGCGCCGGTGATCCCGCCGGGTCGCTGCGGGGGCAGCGCAAGTGGTGAGGCGCCTTCAGGCCTCGCCGTCCCAATAGTCCAGCCCCGCATCGCGCTTTTGCACCAAGCGCAGCCCCGGCGTAAAGATGCCCACGTTGCCTGAGTCCGGGTACTCGCAGACCTCGGGCCTCTCCTGGGTGCTGATGCTGAGGTAGTGCAGCGGCGCGTCGGACGTGTTGATGATGTGGTGGGCGTACGCCGGCCCCGGCGGGATGAAGATGGTGTCGCCCGCGCGGATGGGCACCCGCTCGCCCGCCACGCGCAGCGTGCCCTCGCCCTGCAGGATGACGAACATCTCCTCCTGCGCATGGTGGAAGTGGTAGGGGCAGCCGATCTGGCCGGGCGCCAGGATGTCGAATCCGGCGCCAAGCTTCCTGGCGGCAGTGCCGTTGGACAGCGGGGCGCTTTCGGTGTCGTACAGCGGTGGGCGCACGAAACGCTCGCGAGGGGCGTCGTGGAAATTGCGGATCAGTTGGTCGCGCAATTCGGCGGGTGTGGGCATGGAAGGTCTCCGGGGACAATGGCGGCTGAATGAATCCGCCCGTGCATCTTCCAAGCCCCACCGACGACCTGCAATCCGCTGCGCACCAGGTCCTGTCAGCAGTCTTCGGTTACACCGCCTTCCGCGGCCAGCAGGCCGAGATCGTCGAGCAGGTGGCTGCCGGCGGCGATGCGCTGGTGCTGATGCCCACCGGCGGCGGCAAGAGCCTGTGCTACCAGGTGCCGGCCATCCTGCGCCACACGCGCGGCCAGGGCGTGGCTATCGTCGTCAGCCCGCTGATCGCGCTGATGCACGACCAGGTCGGCGCGCTGGAGGAGGCCGGCGTGCACGCGGCCTTCCTGAACAGCAGCCTGACCGGCGAGGAGGCCAGCCGCATCGAGCGCGAGATGATGAGCGGGCGCCTCACGCTGCTGTATGCCGCGCCCGAGCGGCTGACGACGCCGCGCTTTTTGGCGCAGCTGGAAAGCCTGCGCGAGCGCGGCCTGCTGTCGATGTTCGCCATCGACGAGGCGCACTGTGTCAGCCAGTGGGGCCACGACTTCCGCTCGGAGTACCTGCAGCTCAGCCTGCTGCACGAGCGCTTCCCCGAAGTGCCGCGCATCGCGCTGACCGCGACGGCCGACGACCTGACGCGCGCCGACATCATCGAGCGGCTGCAGCTGCAGGACGCGCGCGTCTTCATCAGCAGTTTCGACCGGCCCAACATCCGCTACCTCATCGTCGAGAAGAACGGCTCGCCGCGCGAACAGCTGTTGCGCTTCATCACCGACGAGCACGAGGGCGAAGCCGGCGTCATCTACTGCCAGAGCCGCAAGAAGGTCGAGGAAACGGCCGAGTGGCTGAAGAGCGAGGGCATCAACGCGCTGCCCTATCACGCGGGCCTGGACGCCGACGTGCGCCGCCGCCACCAGGACCGCTTCCTGCGCGAGGAAGGGCTCACCATCGTCGCCACCATCGCCTTCGGCATGGGCATCGACAAGCCCGACGTGCGCTTCGTCGCCCACCTGGACCTGCCCAAGAACATCGAGGCCTACTACCAGGAGACGGGCCGGGCGGGCCGCGACGGCGCGCCGGCCCAGGCGTGGATGACGTATGGCCTGGCCGATGTCGTCAACCAGCGCCGCATGATCGACGAGAGCCCGGCGGACGAGGTCTTCAAGCAGGGCCAGCGCGGCAAGCTGGACGCGCTGCTGGCGCTGGCGGAGGCGACGGACTGCCGGCGCGTGCGGCTGCTGGCGTACTTCGGCGAAGAGAGCACGCCCTGCGGCAATTGCGACAACTGCCTGAGCCCGCCGGCGACGTGGGACGGCACCGAGGCGGCGCGCAAGCTGCTCTCCTGCATCTACCGCTTCCACCAGCGCGGCGAGCGCTTCGGCGCGGGCCACCTGATCGATGTGCTGCGCGGCAAGGCGACCGACAAGACGAAGCAGTACCACCACGAAAGCCTGTCCACCTGGGGCTGCGGCGCCGACCTGTCGGAGCAGCAATGGCGCGCCGTGCTGCGCCAGCTGATCGCGCTGGGCCATGTGGCGGCCGAAGGCGAGTTCAACACGCTGGCCCTGCAGGACAGCGCCCGGGCGGTGCTGAAGGGCGAGGTGGAGGTGCGGCTGCGCGAAGCGGAAGAGAAGAAGTCGCGCGGCAAGGCCAGCAAGGCCGGCCGCACGGCCAAGCCCAAGGCCGATCCGTCACTGGGCCTGGACGCCGAGGCCCAGGAGCGCTTCGAGGCGCTGAAGGCCTGGCGCTCGGAGGTGGCCAAGGAGCATGGCCTGCCGGCCTATGTGATCTTCCAGAACACGACGCTGGCCGAGATGGCCCGCGTGATGCCGGGTGACTTGACGGAGCTGGGCGACATCAGCGGCGTGGGGGCCAAAAAGCTCGAGGCCTACGGGCGGGAGATCCTGAGAGTCTTGGGTCGCTGATGGAACAGCCGATCACCGGCTTCCATCTGGATGACGAGGGCCATTGGGTCGCGGAGCTGGCCTGTGGCCACAACCAGCACACGCGCCACGATCCGCCCTTGCAGAACCGGCCGTGGACGCAGACCGCCGAGGGGCGGGCCGGCGTCCTGGGCCAGCGGCTCGCCTGTCGCAAGTGCGATCAGGGCGCGCCGCCAGACAGGGTTTAGGACCTCAACGCGACCCACTGCCGTAGTGTTAACAGGCCCTAGTTGGCGCTGGCGACCCGCACAGCGTCGGCGGCCGGGTCGCGGCGGCCGGTGACCACCACGCGCGGCAGTTGCTGCACCTCGGCCGTGCGCGTGCCTTCGATGACGACGCGCTCCAGCTTCACCACGGTGGGGCCTTGCTCCGGCGCCGCGATGCTCATCCACGCCGCGCCGGTCAGCGCGGTCATCGCGACGAGGACGAAGGCGCTGGCGGCCTGAAGGCGGGCCATGCGGTGGGTGGTGGTGCTGATGCGGTTCATGTGGCTCTCCCGGTTTGGTGAGCGTGAATGTGCCCGCCAAGGGTTTGCCCGTCCTGGGGTTTGCGATAGGTTGCCGGTTTCCGCCGACGAGCTGCGGCTGGCGCGGATGAACGCCGTGGTCAATCTTGCCGATTGCGTGCACGCCACGGCCCGCCGAGCGCGCTCATACTCGGCGCCCTCAAAGGGAGAACAACATGGCACGCGGCAACGACGTCCAACTGGGCGGCATCACCGATCTCAACCTGCTGGCCGACATCAAGCGCGGCTTCGTCGACGCGCTGGAGGTCGTCACCTACGTCGACCGGCTGCGCAAGGTGCTGAAGACGCTCAACGGCCTGCGGCTGGGCTCGCGCGAGTCCAGCACACCGGCCTCGCCCTACACCGACATCGTCGCGCGCTGGCGCATCGTCCATTCCTTCCGCTGGAGCATCGTGGACGGCAAGGACGGCGCGCCCGACCGGCTGCTGCTCAGCGTCAACTTCGACGGCGGCTGGGAACCGTACATGCGGGTCATCTGGGACCAGCTGGGCACCACGCTGGACCTGATGCTGTGCCACACCGAGAACTACCAGCTGTCGCGCAACTGCAGCTTCGAGACCTATGCGCGCTGGGTGCGCGAGCACGAGGTGTCGGCCGACTTCCTGTTCATCGAGTCCGGCCGCACCGTCAGCGATGCCGAGTACCTCGCCAAGCTGGAGGCCGCCCAGCGTGGCCGCGCCAGCGAGCTGGAGTTCAACCGCCTGCGCGCGCCGGCCTCCGGCGATGTGCAGCCGCTGCCCAACGGCGACAAGGACCGCTTCGCGATGGCCGCGCGCGGGCTGGTGCCGTTGGCGGGGCTGTTCACGCTGCAGCGCTTCTTCGGCGCGACGTCGCCCGACCGCGACTGCCTGCTGCGCGCCACGCACGACGTGCTGTTCGAGCTGCGCGAGCTGAACACCGCCGAGCAGTTCCCCAACAACGGCGGAGCTACGCCCGGCGGCCAGCTGCGCCAGCGCCACCACGAGATGCTGGCCTGGTTCGAGCAGGTCGTGCCGGAGCCGCCGGTACAGGCGCGCGCGCTGTCGCTGAAGCCCGGCGACCTGCAGTGCTGCATCCTGACCAAGCCGCCCGGCAACCGCGGCGGCTTGGTGCTGCTGCGCGTGGCCCAGCCGGCGCAGGCCGTGGCCTGGCTCAGCACCGCGCCGGTCAACAAGGACAACGACGACCCCGCGCAGCCGGGCGTCTGGCGCCAGGTGGCGCTGACGCTGTCGGGCCTGAAGGCGCTGGGCGTGCCCGCCGCGCGGCTGGATCGCTTCCCGCAGGCCTTCAAGGAAGGCATGGCCGCACGCGCCGGCCTGCTGGGCGACGTGCGCCACAACCACCCCACGCACTGGGCGCTGGCACCCCACGTCAACCAGGTGGACCGCATCGCCCCCGCTGACGCCCACGTGCTGGTGCAGCTGCGCTTCCCGGCCGCCGAGCCGGGCGAGTTCTTCACCGATGCCGACGACCAGCGCCTGCGCGAACTGGCCCAGGCCCTGACCGTGGGCACGGGCCTGGCGCTGATGGCCATGGAGCCCATGCGCAGCAATGCGGCCGACAAGGAGCACTTCGGCTTCAAGGACGGCATCAGCCAGCCCACGCTGGACGGCAGCGCGCCGGGCGAGGCCTGGAGCGACCAGGTCAAGACCGGCGAAATCCTGCAGGGCTTCCCGACCGAGCGCGACAAGGGCTATGCCGTGCCCGAGCAGCCCGACGCGCTGCTGGACCGCGGCACCTTCCTGGTCGTGCGCAAGCTGCGCCAGTACACCGGCCGCTTCGCGCGCCAGACCTACAAGCAGGCCGAGAAGATAGGCCTGGACCATGACCTCGTGCTGGCCAAGCTGATGGGCCGCTGGCAGGACGGCCGCTCGATGGCCGTGCCCACGGTGACCGGCAACGACTTCAACTACGCCAAGGATGCGCTGGGCTCGGCCTGCCCCTTCCATTCGCACATCCGCCGCGCCAACCCGCGCGACCTGGAGGCCGACGAGGCCTTCGCGAAGAACCGCATGCCACGCATCCTGCGCCGCGGCATGAGCTACGGCGCGCCGGTGCATGCCGACGCCCCCGACGACGAGGACCGCGGCCTGGTCTTCATGGCCTACAACGCCCACCTGGCCGAGCAGTTCGAGGTGGTGCAGCGCTGGATCGCCGGCGGTAACGCCAGCGGTGGCTACTCCGGCCAGCCCGACCCGCTGCTGGGCGTCGTCGACGGCAGCGCGGGCCCGCGCCTGTACCCGTTCGAGCATGCGGGCAAGGCCTACGAGATCGACCTGGGCCCCGAGCCCTTCGTCACGCTGCAGTGGGGCGCCTACTTCTTCGTGCCGTCCATCGCCGCGCTGAAGGGCCTGCCGGGCCTGGTCGAGCTGCCCCTGCCCCTGCCCGCCCCCACGCCGGTGCCGCTGAAGACGCCCGACCTGCAGGACAAGGCCGCGATGCAGCTGTGGCTGGAAGACACCACCACCCGCGACCAGGCCTGGGCCTGGGTGCGCGCCCAGCCCGGCGGCGTGGTCGACACGGCCTACGGCGTGCTCGTGGGTGCGGCCGAGCGCGTCTGCGAGGTGCTGCGGAACGTGCCCGACCGCTACTCCAACAGCGGATACGGCGAGCGCATGCACGACTCCATCGGCGTGGGTTATCTGGGCCTGGACGACGACACCGGCCACCGCGAGCAGGCGCCCGCCATCAACGCCGCCATCGAGGCCTACAGCGAAGAGCAGTGCTACCGCACCGCCTACGCCATCGCCAAGAAGGGCCTGGAGAGCTTGAAGGGCGAAGCCCGCGCGCTGCTGGCCGCCTTCCCCGAGTCGCAGAAGCCCAAGGACCTGCCCACCGACACGCCGCTGGACTTCGAGCGCCTCAGCGAGGGCGTGCTGGCCGCGCTGTGCAAGGCCTGGTTCGGCCAGCCCGACGGCCGCCACATCTGGGGCACCGAGTTTCACGCCGAGGCCTATGCCGGCGCGCCCGAGGTCGGCAGCGTCGCGCCGCGCTGCCCGCGCGACCTGTTCAAGGTGTCGCGCCATGTGTTCGGCCCCTACCCGACCGATGCCGTGAAGGCCGAGGGCCGCGCCGCCGGCAAGCGCTTCCTGGCCGCGACGGAAGCCTGGCTGGCCGAGCCGGGCACCCAGCTGCCGCCGCTTGCCGCAAAGATCATCGCCGCCGCCAAGGCCGTGCCGGGCGCCACGCCCGACCTGCCCGCGCGCACGCTGGCCGGCATCATGCTGGGCTTCCCGCCCACCACGCACGCCAATCTGCTGACCGTGCTGGTGGCGTGGACGCAGACGCGCAAGCTGTGGGAGCTGCAGCCGCTGTGGAACGAGGTGGCGGCCGACGCGAGCGGCCTGCGTCCCTACGCCGAGGCCGTGGCGCGGCTGAGGCCCACGATGGTCGCGACGCTGAACCAACGCCCAACGCCGTTCCAGATCTGGCGCAAGGCCCGCGTGGCGCACAAGCTGGGCCAGGTGGACGTGGAACCCGGCCGCGTGCTGGTGGTGGGCCTGGGTTCCGCCACACAGCAGGACCCACTGCGCCATCATGTCGCCTTCGGCGGCGACCGCGCCGACCCCAAGGGACCGCCGCCGCACGCTTGTTCAGGCTACGGCATGGGCATGGGCGTCATGCTGGGCGTCATCGCGGCGGTGCTGGATGCGGGGGTGCTGCGGTCTACGGGGGCGCAGACGGTGGTGGCGATGGGGGTATAGGCTTCGCCAATCGAGTGACCAGCGGTCCCATGTACCCCTGTCCGACCTGTCGCGGCCTGACGATCAGCTACTTCCGCAAGTGGCTGTCCTACCCAACGTTGCCGGCTCGCTGCAGCGCTTGCCACAGCTACTCGTCTGCCCAACGTCGCTCGGGCGGCCTGGGAGTCGTGGTGGCCGCCTTGGTCATCACGGCCTGCGGCTTCGCCGCCGTGGCCGCCGGGTCTAGCTGGCCGCTGCTGCTGGGGGTGGCTTCGGCCTTGGGGTTCTATCTGTGGCACTGGCATCGCGTATCGCTCGAGCCGTTGTCAGCGGATGAAGTTGCGGCGGCCCGTGTCGCTGAAGGCTTGAGCTGGGCGGCACTGCTGGCAGTGATCTTGTCCAGATGAACCGTCCGCCTTGAAGGCCGCGAGCGACAGCGCCGTTGTCGATCAGCCCTTGATCCTGATGAACGTCGAAATGACGTACTTGTCCCCCGACTCCGGCACATGCCCGCAATGCATGTAGTTCCACCCCGCCGGGAACAGCACCAGCTGCCCGGCGCGCGGTTGGATCTTCAGCCCCTGGTGGAAAAACTCTGTCTCGCCGCCGCGGGCCACATCATTCAAGTACAGCACCATCGCGACGACGCGGTCGCCGGTGTTGCCGCCGACCGAATGCGCATGCCAGCGGAAGTGGCCGTCGCCACGCAGGTACATCTGGATCTTGTAGCCGGTGGCCTGCAGGTCGAAAGACTGCAGGATGAAAGCCTGGATGCGCGGATGGATGCGCTGGAAGATCTCCTGCCAGTCGCCGTCGTGCCGGATCTCCAGGTCCCATGAGCGCTTGACCTGCTCGGCCTGGGCCGCCTGGCCCGGGCCGCCAATGCGGCCCTGCCGCTTGCCCTCGTCACTGTCAAAGCGTTCGATGACCGCTCGGCAGGTGGCCTCGTCCAGGCCGGCGTACAGGGTGATGAAGTAGCGGTCGTGCAGCGGGGTCGTCATGGCAGGCCGCGGATCCTAGGGTCGCGGCCTGCGAGGCGCTCAGCACCATTTCATCGATGCACGAGCGGTTTCCGAGGAAGCCGGCGCCCTCTGGCACCGGCTCGTCGGAGGGTCAGCAGCTGACCTTGGCGTAGTTGGTCCCCGCGCCCGCCGCCGCCGGCAGCTTCTGCTTCACGCAGGACGGCGCCTGCAGCGAGTAGCTGTACGGAATGCCCAGCGGGAAGTTGGCCGTGGTGGTCCAGTCGGTCGCGTCGCGCGACGGCGACGAGCCGCTGGCCACCCAGGTGATGCCGTAGGTCGAGAAGTCGGCCGGGCTGCTGATGTTGTTGTTGCGCAGCTGCCAGTAGCCGATGGACGACGAGTCGCGCGACGTGACCGGGTTCTGCGCGTTCTCGAACCAGTTGCCCTCGATCAGCGAGTAGCCACCCATGCGGATGTTGGCGCCGGAGGTCTTCACGCCGCTGTACAGGTTGTTGTACAGGTGGGTGTAGCCGCCGCGCTGTAGCGGCAGCCGCGACGTGACGTTCTGGTAGTAGTTGTGGTGGAAGGTGATGTAGCGGTCGCTGGCGTCGCTGTCGCTGGAGCCGATCAGGCCGACCTTCTGGTGGTCGTGGATGTAGTTGTACGAGTAGGTGATGTGGTGGGCACCGGCCTTGCTGTCGATGAGGCCGTCGAACTCCAGGTCACCCGCGCCGCTGCACTCCTTGGTGCTGCTGAACAGCGTGTTGTGGTCGATCCAGATGTAGCCCGGCGTGCCGCCGCTCTGGCCCTCGATGCCGATGGCGTCGATGGAGCCAGGCAGCAGGCCGATGGTCATGTTGCGGATGATGATGTTCTGCGCATTGGCCTTGATCGCCAGCCCGAAGTTGGCCGACGAGCCGTTGGCACCTTCGATGGTGATGTTGCTCTTGTTCTTGATCTCGACGATGGTGCCGGCCGGCTTCTGCCATTGCGCGCAGGAGTCGGTGATGGAGTTGAAGTCGAAGGTGCCGGTGTAGCGCAGCACCAGGCCGCCGGTGCCGGTGTACGCGTTGATGGCGGCCTGCATGGCCGCGGCGGTGCTGACCGTCTGCACCGTGGCGTTGCCGCCGCCGGTCACCGTGCCGGCATAGCCGCCGCTGTGGCCGGCCGGAGCGGGCGCGGGCGTGGGGGCAGGCGTCGGAGCCGGCGTGGGGGCGGGTGTCGGCGCCGGGGTAGGCGCTGGCGTGGGAGCTGGTGTGGGTGCGGGCGTCGGGGCCGGCGTGCCCACCGGGCCGACGGCGCACTTCTTCGTCAGGCCGGGGTTGGGGTCGGAGCCGAAGGTGGCCGTCGTACAGGCGATGTTGCCGCTGAGGTTCTTGATGACCCACTTGTCCTTGATACCGAAGGACACGGGGCGCGTGGCCGTGCCGGCCTTGCAGGTCTCGCCTTCGTCGGCGCACTTGGAGTAGCCGGACGGCCAGTCCACCGCGTGGGCAGCCGTGGCAGCCAGCAGCAGGCCCATCACGGTGCCGGCGGTGCGGACCGTGGGCAGCGGCGGCGGGGTGATCTTCTTCATGGTTTGTCTCCTGTCGTTGTGGCGGCGCGGTATCCGTCCAGGCACGCGCAGCCTGCGCCGCCCGGCTGCCCAGGGGGCGCCGGCACGGTCGCGGTGTGGTGGGAGGAACCAGTGCCGACGTCAGGTCGCAACCGGCCGATCCGCGCGCGAGGGGCGCGGCGACGTCAGGTCGGCGCGGCCTTGCCGCCGCGCATCGCGATGCAATCATGAAACATCGTTCTGTTTTTATGGATACGGAGTTTCACGAAGCTCGCGACAACGACGAGCAAGTCGTAACTTCGTTGCCGACTCGTAGAGGGCTCAGCCGCCGCCCAGTTGCCGGGCGCGCTCCAGGAAGCCGGTCATGCCCATGCGCTCGAACTCGATCCGCGCCCGCTCCAGCGCCGCGCGCCAGCCGTCGTCCAGCTCCAGTTCGGCCTCCAGCAGCGCCGTGACGGCGGCCTCGTGGTCGGAGTTGCGCTGCTCGCCGGCGCCGCGCGCCAGCGCCAGGTAGCGGCGCGCCCGCGGCGCGTCGCCCATGCGGGCGGCCAGGCGCGCGGCCGCGCGGTAGGCCATCGCGCCGCCAATCCAGTCGTGCTGGCGGCCGCGCCTCAGCGCCAGCGCCACGTGGTGGCGCGCCGCGCCGGCATCGCCCTGCGTGGACAGCAGGTCGGCCAGCCAGCCGTGCTGGAAGCTGCTGTACAGGCCACCGCCGCGCGGCGCCAGCCAGGCCGTGGCATCCAGGATGTGCTGGCGCGCCGCGGGGTCGGCGTCCTGCATCCAGGCCCCGTAAGCGCCGGCGGCATGCCCCATCGCGCAGGTGAACATGCTGCGCACCTGCGCGCCCACGCGGTGCGCGACGGCCGCCGCCTGGCGAGCTTCCGCCCAACGGCCCTGCCACAGCAGCACGGCGGCGCGCCAGCCCTGCATGCTGGCTTCAACCGCATGGCCGCTGCCGTCGAACGGCGCCAGCGCCTCGGCAAAGATCTCGTGCGCCTGCTCGAAGCGGCCCTGGTCGCCCAGCACATAGGCGCGGCAGCACAGCGAGAACGACAGGCCGATCTGGTTGATGGCGCTCTTGCTGGCGCGCTGGCGCTGGCGGGCGATGGCCAGGTCCAGCATGGGCAAGGCCTCGGCGTAGTTGGCCGCGGCGGCCTGCAGCTGGCCCACGGTGCCGGGCAGCTGGGCCAGCAGCGCGTTGTCGCCACAGGCCTGGGCGGTCTCGACGGCGGCGCGCGCATGGCGCAGGCTGTCGCGCGTTTCGCCCAGCGCATAGCCCACGTAGGCCAGCCAGTACTCGGTGCGCGCGATGAGGCCGGCGTCGCCGTCGGCCTGTGCCAGCCCGGCGGCGTGGCGCAGCACGCGCAGGTCGTCCTGCGAGGCGTCGAACACACAGGCCATGCCCAGGCGCTGCGCGATGCCCACCCAGCGGCGGCGCCGATGCTCGTCGTCGGGCAGGAACTCCAGCGCGGCCAGCGCGGCGCGGAACTGTTTCTTGGCGCGGTCCAGCGCCGACGCGGCCAGCGCCTGGTCGCCGGCGGCCTCGGCGTGGCGGGCGGCGGAGGGCCAGTCGTTGGCGGCGGCGTCGTGATAGGCCAGCTGCTCGTGGAACTGGCCCGCGGCGGCGGCACCGCGCGCGGCCAGCTCGGCGCTGATGCGGCGGTGCAAGGCCTGGCGCTCGTGCAGGCCGGTGGCCTCGTAGACGACGTCGCGCGTGATGCCATGCTTGAAGCGCAGATGGCCGGGGCGCTGGTCCGGGAAGATGAAGTCCTGCGCGGCCAGCGCCTGCACGGCCGGGTGCCGCTCGCCGCAGCCGGTCAGCGCTTCCAGCAGCCACACCGGGATGACGTTGCCGATGACGGCGGCCAGCCTCACCAGGCTGGCCTGCTCGGGCGGCAGCCGGCCCACGCGCGACTCGACCAGCGCGGCCAGCCAGGCGGCGCTGCTCTGTCCCTCGGTCAGCCCGCCCCGCGCATCGGCCGCGGCGTGGCACAGCTCCTCGATGAACAACGGATTGCCGCCGGCGTGGCGCTGCACTTCGGACGCGATGAACGGGTCGATCTGCGGCAGCAGCAGCTGCACGGCGCGGGCCGCCTCCGTCTCGGTCAGCGGCGGCAACTCAATGACGTCGGCATGCGCGTCGTTGGCGTCGGGCGGCGCGCTGCCGGCCTGGTCGGGCTGGGGCCGGCTGGCGGTCAGCAACAGCAGCGGCAGGCGCTCGCGGTGGGCGGCGGCGCGCAGCCGGTGCAGCAGGCGCAGCGATGCATCGTCGGCCCATTGCAGGTCGTCGATGCAAACCA
This sequence comes from Roseateles asaccharophilus, assembly GCF_031458115.1. GTDB lineage: Bacteria > Pseudomonadota > Gammaproteobacteria > Burkholderiales > Burkholderiaceae_C > Pelomonas > Pelomonas asaccharophilus_A. The sequence continues at coordinate 291,159 of NZ_JAVDXV010000004.1, forward strand.
CCTGCGGCGTGCGGCGTGCCAACGCCAGCAGCAGCGCCAGCAGCGCGTCGGCGCGCTGCGCCGGCTCGCTTTGCTGCGCGGCGAACAGCTCGGGCGGCGCGTCCTGCGGACGGTCGGCCAGCCCGCCCATCGCGCGCAGCATCTGCAGGAAGGGCTGCAGCGGCTCGGCGCTGAGGTAGCTCTCGCAGTAGCCACGGTGGATCTGGCAGGCCTGGTCGGCCGCGCGGCGCAGGAATTCCTCGGTGAGCCGGGTCTTGCCCACGCCGGCGCCGGCGCGCAGGCCCAGCCAGTGGCTGTTGCCGGCCAGCGTGCGGGCCAGGGCCGCGTCCAGCGCGGCCAGCTCGCCGCCACGGCCCACGAAGGGGGCCAGGCCACGGCGCACGCTGGCCTCGAAGCGCCTGCCCACGGCGGCGCGACCGTGCACGCGGTAGGCGGCCAGCGGCGTCGCGCGGCCGCGCAGTTGCAGCGTGAAGCGCGGGCCGGTCTCGAAGAACTGGCTTTGCAGGCCCAGGCTCTCTTCGCTGGCGATGATCTCGTCGCGCTTGGCGGCCTCGGACAGCCGCGCGGCGATGTTGGGCGCGTTGCCCAGCAGCTCGAAACGGCCGCGCATCTGGTCGCCGTCGTTGACGAGCACGATGCCGGCGTGGATGCCGCTGTGCAGCGTCAGGCCGGGGAAGTCGGCGGGCTTGGGGCCGGGAGGCACCAGGCCACGCACGGCGGTATGCAGCTCCAGCGCGGCCTCGGTGGCGCGGCGGCCATCGTCCTCGCGCACCTCGGGATGGCCGAACACGGCCAGCATGCCGTCGCCCTGGATGCGCGCGATGACGCCGCCGTGGTGGGGCACGATGCGCTCGTACAGCTCACGCAGGCCGGCCAGCATGGCGGCGTAGTGCTCCGCTTCCATCCATTCGGCCATGGCGGTGGAACCGCTGAGGTCGACGAACAGCAGCGTCAGCAGGCGGCGCTGGCCGACGCTGGCGGGGCTGCCAGCCGTCGGGGCCGTGAGGGGGGCGGGGGACTCGGTCACAGCGACGGTCATCCTAGCGCCAGTGCCCTGGGGCGGATCAGTAGAAATGACGTTCTTGACGCGCCGCCCTAACCTGGGGCGGCGTCAGACCTTCATCAAGCTTGCATCGGCGTGAAATCCGTGTCGGCCACGGTACGCGGCACGTCCATCGGCAGGTCTTCCTCGCGCAGGCCCAGGTAGATGGGCTCGCCGTTGCGGCGGTGGATGTTGATCTTGGCGTTGTAGACACGGTGGATGAAGCCGTGCTTGTCGGCCATCTGGTACTCGCTGATGCCCCACAGGCCCGTGCCGTCGCGGCGGCCGGTCAGGTAGCAGGCGATCTCGTCGACCTCGGAGCCGGCCAGCTTCAGGCCGTTCAGGCTGCGCAGCGGGGCCCGCGTGCGCTCGACGAAGTCCAGGCTGTCGATGCGCACGTCCTCGCCAGTGGCCTCGTCGTGCATCAGCGTGTTGAACTTGCCCACCAGGATCTGGCCCGGCATCGCATGGTCGATCATGCGCGCCAGCTCGATCGTCACCTGGCCCACCAAGTAGCTGAACGAGGTCGGGTTCAGCCCTTCGGATTGATAGAACTCGTAGTGCGAGCCGACGTGGAAGCAGGCACGCAGCCGCGGCACCGATTCGGGCCGAGTGGCGCGCTCCTGGGCCAGCGCGTTGTCGGCCAGGATGAACTGCATCAGCTGGTACAGCTCGACGTTGGCCTCCACGCCGCGCATGCGGTTCCAGATGTAGAAGCCGTCGCCCGTGGTGGTGCGCGCGAAATTGATGTTGATCTCGCGGTCCAGCAGCTTGGCGTAGGCCGCGTTGACCGAGCAGGACAGGCTGTTCAGCTGCACGACCTGCTGCAGCGGCGTCAGCAGCGAGAAGCCCACTGCGTCGAACAGGATGACGGCGCGGTCCTCCACCATGCGCACGCCGTAGCGCGCGGCGATGGCCGCGATCAACGGCAGGCCCAGCTTGCGCTCGGGCGAGAACGGCAGCTCGATGAACTGCGGCTTGATGCCCAAAGCGGCGCTGACGGCGTCGAAGGCATGGGCGTCCAGGTGCTCCTGGTTGGACAGCAGCTTGTCGAGCAGGCGCGCGCGGCGCGTCAGCTCCGGCTGCGGCAGCGTGCCGTCGCCGAGCGCGAACTCGGTCAGCATGGGATGCGGCGCCACCAGCACGCGCAGGCCCTTGGCCTCGGGCGTCCACGCAAAGATGAGGTTGTGGCCCAGGTTCCAGAGCCCGTACAGAGCCTGGTCCAGCAGGATGATGTTCTCGCGCAGCTGGGTTTCGGTCAGGCCGGCCGGGGCGGGATAGGCCATGAAGCCATCCAGCCAGGACCGGCGTTTGCGCAGCTCTTCTTTCACAACGGGCTCCGATAAGAGGCCCGATTGTCTTTCAGAGATGTAACGGCAGGTGGTCCGGCAAAACCCCCCGAATGAGGTCGTGGCAAGCGCTGGAACCTGGAGTTCAAGCCGAGTCGTCGGCGCAGCCGCGGCCACCGGCCCGCTGCGCCGGCGACTCGGCTCGAACGTCGTGCATGTCGGTCATCGTCATGCGAGGCTCAGGCGCGGCGCGTGTTGCTCTTGGCAGCGGCCAGCGTCTGTTGGCGCAGCAGCGTGGCTTCGCTGGCACCGACGACGACGACGCGCGGCAGCTGGGCGACTTCGGGCGTGGCCTTGCCGGTGATGACGACGCGTGGCAGCGTCTTCACGTCCTGCGGCGCGGCATGGGCGGCAAAGGCGGTGAACGCGAACGCGGCGACGGCAGCGGCTTGGATCAGGACGGTGGCTTTCATGATGCTTCCTTTCGGTGTTTTCACAGCGGGATTGCTGTGTCGATGGAAGCAGTTTCTGCAAAGGCACCGCCCGCCGCCACGCCGCCACGCCGCTGCGATGAAGCGTCAGGCGCGGGTGGTGAGTTGCAGGCGGCCGGGATGAATGGTCGGTTCGCAGGCCCGAGATGCCTGGCGCGCGGTGAACTTCATGGTGTGCTCGCGTTGCCGATGTGACGCCCCAGGAAACGCTCCACGCGCCCCCAGAAGTCCTCGTTGGTCTTCAGGTTGAACCAGCCATGGCCTTCGTCGCCGTAGACCACCCATTCCATCGGCTGGTCGGCGCGCAGCGCGGACTTGAAGTCGGTGCCGTGCTTGAGCGGCACGCGCCGGTCCTCCGCGCCGTAGGCCACCAGCAGCGGCAGGCGCACCTCGGCGGCGCGCTGCAGCGGCGAGGTCTTCCTGATCTGCTCGGCGTCGGTGGCCGGATCGGCGATCAGGCGCCTCATGCCGTACTTGCGCCACTCGTCGGACGCGTCGCTCCAGGAGATGCTGGACAGCAGCCCGATGTCGGTGACGCCCACCCAGCTGACCGCGCACTTGAACAGATCGGCCTGTGTGACCGCGCCCATCAGCGCCGCGTAGCCGCCGTAGCTGGCGCCGGCGATGCAGGCGCGCTTGGGGTCGGCCCAGCCCTGCTTGACGGCCCAGGCCAGCGTGTCGCCGATGTCGTCCTGCATGGCCAGCCCCCATTGCTTCCAGCCGGCACGGAAGTGGCGCCACCCGTAGCCGGTGCTGCCGCGGAACTCCGGTTCCAGCACCAGGTAGCCGCGACTGGCGAGGAACTGCGCATCACGCTCCCAGGCCCAGTTCGTGCCCCGCAGATACGGCCCGCCATGCACCAGCACGACGGTGGGCGTCGCGCGCTTCACGCCGCCGGCCGGCTGCGTGACCAGCACCGGGATCTCCAGCCCGTCGCGCATCTTGACGCGGTGGTAGTCGCGCTGGCCCATCGCGGCCGGCGGCAGGTCGGGTCGCGTGCCCGCCAGCGGCTGCAGCGACTTGTCGGCCGTCTTGTACAGGTAGTAGAGCGGCGGCCGCAGGTCCGACAGCGACGTGACGACCAGATGGCTGGCGCCGACGCAGCGCAGGCACTCGATGAGGTTGATGCTGCCGGGCAGGCGGGCGTCGATGTCGGCCTGCACGGCCTTCATGCCGGCGTCCAGCCAGGCGGTGCCCGGCGCATCGGTCTCGTAGCGCACGCCCAGCAGGCGGCCGCTGCCGGGTTCGGTGATGAAGCTGCCCTCGAAGTCATAGCCGGGTGTGGAGACCAGCGGCTCGCCGTCGCTGCGGCCGGTCTTGGGGTCCAGCTTGAACACGGCGGCGTAGCCGCGTGAGCCCTGCTCGCCCAGCATCAGGTCGTCGGGCCCCACCCAGGTGGGCAGCGGGTTCTTGCGGGCTTGGGGGTCGTCCTCCACCCAGGGTTGCCAGCGACCTTCCGCATCGCGCCGGTAGCTGCGCACGCGCCCCTGGTGCTCGGTCTCGACGAGATAGGGCTCGCCGCGCCAGTCCAGCAGCCAGCGCCGCGTGTAGTCGGGAATGCCCTGGCTGATCGTGCGCATGAGGCCGGTGCGCGTGTCCAGCCGCGCCAGCTGCACGCCCATGGCCTCGCTGTCGTCCGACCAGGGCCGCCGCAGCACGATGACCTCGTTGCCGTCCAGGCCCGGCGGCACGCCGCGCAGGGTCCAGTTGATGTCCAGCCGGCGGTCGTTGATCAGCGTCGCGGTGCCGATGAAGTGCTTGTCGCTGTTGATGAGCTGGCGCTGCTTGCTGCCGTCGCGGTCCACCGCCCACAGCCCCTGGGCGACGACACGGGTCGTGCCGTCCGGCGAGTCGGACACGTCGAACACCAGCCGGTCTTCGTTGACCCAATGGTGGTGGGCGATGTCGGCATCGTTGAAGCCGGCCACGAACTTGGGCGACTTCATGTCCTGCAGGTCCAGCACGGCCAGCCACATGCGGTCGTTGCGGCCCGCCGCCTGGATGGCGAGGTAGCGGCCGCTGGGGCTGAGCTTGGGCGCGCGCACGGAGGGCCGCTTGAAGAACGCGCTGACGGGCGGCGGTTCGGCGGCCATAACGGCCCCATGCCCGACCAGCGTTGCCCATGCGATGACTGCGGTACCGAATATCGTCCTCAACGGGACCTCCCTGTCGGTTTTGAGCGTCGCATTCTGGCGGCCTATCATGGCCGGTTCGCTTGTGAAAACTCCCATGTCGCTCCCTGAGTCGAAATTCATCCGCGTGCGCGGCGCGCGCACCCACAACCTGAAGAACATCGACGTCGACCTGCCGCGCCACGCGCTGGTGGTCATCACGGGGCTGTCGGGCTCGGGCAAATCCTCGCTGGCCTTCGACACGCTCTACGCCGAGGGCCAGCGGCGTTATGTGGAAAGCCTGTCCAGCTACGCGCGGCAATTCCTGCAGCTGATGGACAAGCCGGATGTGGACGTCATCGAGGGCCTGTCGCCCGCGATCTCCATCGAGCAGAAGGCGACCTCGCACAACCCGCGCTCCACGGTCGGCACGGTCACCGAGATCCACGACTACCTGCGCCTGCTGTACGCCCGTGCCGGCACGCCGTTCTGCCCCGACCACCACCTGCCGCTGGAGGCGCAGTCGGTCAGCCAGATGGTGGACGCCGTGCTGGCCCTGCCCGACGAGAGCAAGCTGATGCTGCTGGCGCCGGTGGTGCGCGACCGCAAGGGCGAGTTCGTCGAGCTGTTCCAGGACCTGCAGGCCCAGGGCTACATCCGCTTCCGCGTGGACGGCGCCACCGTCGAGGCGCCCGCCATCCCGGCGCTGAAGAAGACCGAGAAGCACGACATCGACGTGGTCATCGACCGCGTGAAGCTGCGCGCCGACTCGCACGACCAGCTGCGCCAGCGCCTGGCCGAGAGCTTCGAGGCCGCGCTGCGCCTGGCCGAGGGCCGTGCGCTGGTGCTGGACATGGACTCGGGCGCCACGACCCTGTTCTCCAGCAAGTTCGCCTGCCCGGTCTGCTCCTACTCGCTGCCTGAGCTGGAGCCGCGGCTGTTCTCGTTCAACTCGCCGGTGGGCGCCTGCCCCAGCTGCGAAGGCCTGGGCCAGACCACCGTGTTCGACGCCGACCGCGTCGTCGCGTTCCCGACGTTGAGCCTGGCCAGCGGCGCCGTGAAGGGCTGGGACCGCCGCAATCCCTACACCTTCTCGCTGCTGGAATCGGTCGCGGCGCACTACGGCTTCGACGTCGAGGCGCCATGGGAGAGCCTGCCCGCGGACGCGCAGCAGGTGCTGCTGCACGGCTCGGGCGAGCAGGACATCAGCTTCGTCTATCAGGCCGAGACGACCAGCGGCAAGAAGCGCTCGGTGAAGCGCCAGCACCCGTTCGAGGGCATCCTGCCCAACCTGCAGCGCCGCTTCAAGGAGACCGACTCGGCCGCCGTGCGCGAAGACCTGGCGCGCTACATGGCCGCCAAGCCCTGCCCCAGCTGCGAAGGCTCACGCCTGCGCCGCGAGGCCCGGCATGTGGTGCTGCAACCGGCCGACGCCGCAGCCGGCTTCAAGGGCCGCCCCATCTACGAGGTGGAGCATTCGACGCTGCGCGAGTGCCTGGACTACTTCGAAGGGCTCAAGCTCAAGGGCAACAAGGCCGAGATCGGCGACAAGGTCATCCGCGAGATCTCGTCGCGCCTGCGCTTCCTGAACGACGTGGGCCTGAACTACCTGAGCCTGGACCGCAGCGCCGACACGCTGTCGGGTGGCGAGGCGCAGCGCATCCGGCTGGCCTCGCAGATCGGCTCCGGCCTGACAGGCGTCATGTATGTGCTGGACGAGCCCAGCATCGGCCTGCACCAGCGCGACAACGACCGCCTGATCGCCACGCTGCGGCGGCTGCGCGACCTGGGCAACTCGGTGCTGGTCGTGGAGCACGACGAGGACGCCATCCGCGCCGCCGACTGGGTGCTGGACCTCGGCCCGGGCGCCGGCGTGCATGGCGGCAAGATCATGTCGCAGGGCACGCCGGAGCAGGTGGCGGCCGACCCCAACTCGCTGACCGGCCAATACCTCAGCGGCGCGGCGCGCATCGAGGTGCCGGCCCAGCGCCACAAGGCGTTCGAGGACCAGAAGCTGCGCATCGTCAACGCCCGCGGCAACAACCTGAAGGGCGTCAGCGTCGAGGTGCCCGTCGGCCTGCTGACCTGCGTGACCGGCGTCTCAGGCTCCGGCAAGAGCACGCTGGTCAACGACACGCTGTACGCCGCCGTCGCGAAGAAGCTCTACCAAAGCCATGCCGACCCGGCGACGCACGACGAGATCGAGGGGCTGGACGCGTTCGACAAGGTCATCAACGTCGACCAGTCGCCCATCGGCCGCACGCCGCGCTCCAACCCGGCCACCTACACGGGCCTGTTCACGCCCATCCGCGAGCTGTTCGCCGAGATGCCCACGGCGCGCGAGCGCGGCTACGGACCGGGGCGCTTCAGCTTCAACGTCGCCGGCGGCCGCTGCGAGGCCTGCCAGGGCGACGGCGTGCTGAAGGTGGAGATGCACTTCCTGCCCGACGTCTACGTGCCCTGCGACGTCTGCCAGGGCCGGCGCTACAACCGCGAGACGCTGGAGGTGCTCTACAAAGGCAAGAACATCACCGACGTGCTGAACATGACGGTGGAGGACGCCTTCAACCTGTTCAACGCCGTGCCCACGCTGGCGCGCAAGCTGCAGACGCTGCTGGACGTGGGCCTGGGCTATGTGAAGCTGGGCCAGAGCGCGACGACGCTGTCCGGCGGCGAGGCGCAGCGCGTGAAGCTGGCGCTGGAGCTGAGCAAGCGCGACACCGGCCGCACGCTCTACATCCTGGACGAGCCCACCACCGGCCTGCACTTCGCCGACATCGCACTGCTGCTGAAGGTGCTGCACCAGCTGCGCGACGCGGGCAACACCATCGTCGTCATCGAGCACAACCTGGACGTCATCAAGACGGCCGACTGGCTCATCGACATGGGCCCGGAGGGCGGCGCGGGCGGCGGCACGCTGCTGGTGGCCGGCACGCCGGAAGACGTGGCGGCCTGCGAGGCCAGCCACACGGGGCGCTATCTGGCACCCCTGCTCAGGAAGCGCTGATCAGTCCCGACGGCCGCGCCTGGCGCGGAAGCCGATGACCATCAGGCCGGCGGCGATCATGGCCCAGGTGCCCGGTTCGGGCACGGCCGGCGTCACGCCCGGCAGCGATTCGGTGGGGCGCACGGTGCCGGGTGGCAGCGACGGGATGCCGATGCCCACCAGCTGGGGGCCGCCCGAACCGCTGGGGCCCGTCGCCGGCGTGCCGCCCAGGCTGGCAAAGCTGGCGCTGGGCGCGGCCTCGCCCGGGCCGCCCAGTGAGGCAGCGCCGGACTGGCCGGCAAAGCTGTCGGCCGGCGCGGCGGCCATGGGACCAGCGCCAGGGGCCTCGAATTCCAGCGGCGCCGTCTCTTCGGCGCGGGCCGACGAGGCGACGTTGGTGGCCTGGCTGGGCGCGATCGCGGCCGGCTTCTCCAGGCGGCGGATGCGGCTGACGTTGCGGCAGACCGTGGGCACCAGGATGCACTGGCCGTCCTCGCAATAGACCAGGCCGCGCTCCTGCGTCTTGGCCGTCCACTTCGTGCGCGTGACGGTCGTGCAGACGGCGCCGGGGCCGAAATGCATGTCGCGGATCTCCGGCGCGTAGGTGGCCTGGCCCTTGATCGCGTCGCGCTCGATGACGACCATGTCGTCGTACTGGCGGGCCTGCATGCGCGCCTTCAGCTTGTCGCGCGTGGCGGCCGGGATGTCCCGGTAGCGGTCGACGGCCGCGACCACATCACCCATGAAGGGGTTCGCACCGGGGCGGTCCCAGCTGCACTGGGGCAGCGTGGACCCGGCCGAAACGGCAAGGGCGAGGGTGGCGATCAGGGACATGAGGGGCCAGACGACGGCGGCACGCCCGAACCAGGGCGCATGGCCCAAGTATTAGGGATGGCTAGGGTTTGTACCCGTTGAATCCCCCCGAAGGCGGGGTGTGCCGGGGGTGAGATAAATCACGCAAAACCTGGAAAAGCAGCCAGGGTGCACCGCCGGCCATTGCTGCTATCGTGCCGACCGCTTCCTTGCAGTCCCCGATCGCTCCATGTCCGCTCACGCCTCCCCGCAGGTGCTCTACGTCGAAGACGACCGCATCCACCTGATCCTGATGGAAGAGGTGCTCCGGCAGTTGCCGGGCTGGCAGCTGCGCTGCGCCGAGACCGGCGCGGAGGCCCTGCAGGCACTCGCCGAGCAGCGGCCCGACCTGGTGCTGGTGGACATGAACCTGCCCGACATGACGGGGCTGGAGCTGCGCCGCCAGGCCGTGGCCGACCCCAGCCTGGCGGATGCGATCCAGCATTCGCGCTGGGTGGCCTTGTCGGCCGACGACCCCAGCGCCATCGTCCGTGCGGCTCGCGAGGCCGGCTTTGCCGACTACTGGCTCAAGCCCATTGACGTGCCGCAACTGCAGCGCGCGCTGCAGGGCTTGCTGGACTAGGGCCTGTTAAGCCACAAGGCAAGAAAAAACCCGGCCGAAGCCGGGTTTGTCGGAGGCGAGGCCGCGGCGAGCGCGGCGCCGCTTCACTTCAGGTGGCTGTTGATCAGCTTGGTCATCTCGAACATGTCGGCCTTGGCCTTGCCGAAGATTTCCTTCAGCTTGGCGTCGGCGTTGATGACGCGCTTCTGCAGCTCGTCCTGCAGCTTGTTCTTCTTGATGTATTCCCAGACCTTCTTGGTCACGTCGGTGCGCGGCAGGGGTGCCGAGCCGACGATGGCGGCCAGAGCCGCGCTGGGGGTCAGGGCCTTCATGAAGGCGGCGTTGGGCGTGCGCTTCTTGGCGGGCGCAGCGGCCTTCTTGGCCGGGGCTGCCTTCTTCGCAGGAGCAGCGGCCTTCTTGGCCGGAGCTGCCTTCTTCGCGGGCGCAGCCGCCTTCTTCGCCGGGGCGGCCTTCTTGGCCGGAGCCGCCTTCTTCGCGGGCGCGGCCTTCTTCGCAGTTGCCATGTCGATTCACTCCATCAAAGGTTGTTGATGTGCCGGGTCCGGGTGAAGGCCGCGTAAGCCTTCAATACTCTCTAGCACCCTGCGGCGGCGATGGTACTGCGCTTCTCTAGGGAAAGAGAAGGCTTTCTCCCAGGAGGAAACGCGTATCCGCCCAGGAAACATCGGGGTTGTAGCGGGCCTGCATCACTGCGCCCCCGGTCGATGCACGTTCAGTACACGTCGCGGCGGTAGCGGCCCTGCTCGATGAGGTGGTCGATCTGCGCTTCGCCAAGGGTCTCGCGCAGCACCTCATCGACCGCCGTGGCCATGCCTTGCAGGCTGCCGCAGACGTAGATGGCGGCGTCTTTCGCAAGCCATTCGCGCAGCGTGTGGGCCTGTTCGGCGAGCAGATGCTGCACATAGCGCTGCTGCGCCTGGTCGCGCGAGTAGACGCGGTCCAGCCGCGCGAGCAGGCCTTGCGCGGCCCAGGCTTGCAGCTCGCCGTCGTAATGCGCGTCATGCGCGGCCTGGCGCTCGCCATAGACCAGCCAGGCCGGCGGAGCGCCGGCAACGGCACGCGCCTTCAGATGGGCGCGCAGGCCGGCCAGGCCCGTGCCATTGCCAATGAGGATCAGCGGCCGCGCGGCGTTTTCGCCGATGCGAAAAGCGGCATGGCTGCGCACGCGTAGCGCGATGGTGTCGCCGACCTGCGACTGCGCAGTCAGCCAGCCGGACGCCAGGCCCAGGCTGCCGTCGTCGCGCTGCGTCTGGCGCACCATCAAGTGCACGCGGCCGTCGGCCGGCAGCGATGCGACGGTGTATTCGCGTGGCCGCCCGGGCTCGCTCGCGTGCTGCACCTGCACGAGGTCGCCGGCCTGCCAGTCGGGCAGGGCCTGGCCCGCGGGCGGCAACAGCTCGATGTGGAAGACGCCGCCACCGGCGCTGCCGGGGTTCAGGTGCTCGCGCGCGGCCAGCTGCCAGGGGTCGAAGTGAGCCTCTTCCCACGCGGGCATGTCGGCGGTGCCGGCGATATGGCCCAGTTGGTGGCGCCAGTGCTCCAGCGCGGCGGCGTCGCAGCGGTCCACGTCGATGCGCTCGAACAGCGCGTTGGCGCCGGCCTGCTGCAACCACGCATCCAGTTCGCGACCGAAGCCGCAGAAGTGGTCGTACGTGCGGTCACCCAGCGCAAGCACGCCGAAGTTCAGACCTTTCAGGTCGGGCGCAGCCTCCAGCGCGGCACGCCAGAAAGGCGTGGCGGCGTCGGGCGGGTCGCCCTCGCCGTAGGTGCTGACGACGAACAGCGCATGCGTGGCGCCGCGCAGCTCGTCAGGGCGGATGCTGCCCAGCGCCGCCAGCCGCACGGGCTGGCCGGCCACGTGCAGCGCGCGGGCGGTCTGCAGCGCGAGGTCTTCGGCCTGGCCGGTCTGGCTGGCGTGCAGCACCCACATGGGCGGCGCGCCGGCGCCGGCCATCGCCGGCAGCAGCTGCGCGGCGGCCTCGGCCTGCAGGCGCAGCTTGCGCCGGAACCGCCAGGTGACGAAGGCACACAGCAGCAGGTAGAGGGCGATCAGCGCGATCGCCAAAGGCAGGCGGTCGGTGATCACAGCGACAGTTCCTGCAGCGCAGGCGTCCAGGCTTCGCGGAAGCTGCCGTCGTCGTCGCGCCAGACGATCTGGGCGGCCAGGCCCTGCTCCACCGCGAGCGCGAGACCGGCCTGCGGCCCCAGCACGGTCAGCGCCGTGGACCAGGCGTCGGCCCACATCGCGCTGTCGTGCACGACGCTGACCGACGCGATGCCATGCTCGATCGGCCGGCCGGTACGAGGGTCCAGCGTGTGCGGGCGGCGCCGGCCGTCGGCGTCGATGAAGCAGCGGCGGTAGTCACCGGACGTGGCAATGGCCAGGCCGTGCAGCGCGACGCGCGTGGGCGCGAGGCCGCAGTCGGGTGCCGGTGGCTCCAGCTCCACCCACCAGGGCTGGCCGTCGGGCTTGAGTCCGGCGCCGCGCAGTTCGCCGCCGATCTCAACCAGATGGTCGGGCAGGCCACAGTCGGCCAGCACGTCGGACACGCGGTCCACCGCATAGCCCTTGGCAATGGCGGACAGGTCCAGGCGCACGCCGCCGGGCTGGGTCAGGCGGCGCGTGGCGGCGTCCCAGCGCAGCGCGCGTGAGGAGCGGCGGGCAGCCTCGATGGCGGCATCGCCGGGCAGCGTGAAGCCCGGCTCGTCATGGCGCGGCCGCAGGCCCGCAGGGCCGAAGCCCCACAGCGCGACCAACTCGCCGGCGCCCGGGTCGTAGGCGCCATCGCTGGCGGCCGCGACGCGCAGCGCCGCGTCCATCACGGTCGCGAAGGCCGGTGGCAGCAGTTGCTCGTGGCCGGCTGGCGCGGCGTTGAAGCGGCTCAGCGCGGAACCAGGCTCCCAGTGGCTCATCTGCGCGACGACGCCGGCCAGCGCCGTGTCGATGGCGCGCGCGATGGCCTCCAGCCGCAACTCGCGCGGGCCGACGCAGCGCACCGACCAGGTCGTGCCCATGCTCTGCCCCTGCAGCTCATGGGTGACCTGGCCCCAGGCCGGCGGCTCGCCACGGATGGCGAGCGGCACCAGCACGCGGGGTTCGAGCGCGGCGACAGCGGTCACGCGAGACTTACTTGGGCAGGACCTCGAAGGTCGCGCTCAAGGACGCGCGCTGCAGCGGCGCCTCGCGCGTGCCTTGCGGCTGGCCTTGCGCCGGGCGCTCGCCGAAGTTGGCGCCGATCAGGTAGCGGCCGGGCTCGCTCCAATTCACGGTGAACTCGCCCTTGTCGTCGCTCTTCAGCGCTTCTTCGCCGATCTTGTAGCGGTAGCGGTTGCCGTCGCGCAGCAGGCGCAGCGTGGCGTTGGGCAGCGGCTTGCCGTCCAGCACGAGGCGGAAGCGCGTGGTGTCGCCATGGCTCAGGTCGGTGACGGGGCTCAGCGGCAGCAGCTCCAGGCCCTGGCCTTCGGGCGCGAACGCGAACTTGCTGGAGTCCTCACGCGTGACGAAGGTCTGCTGGCGCGTCGTCGTGACGGCGAAGCTGGTGATCTCGGCATCGGCCGGCACGTCCTTGGCCAGGTTGGCCTGCGTGGTGCGGAAGCGCTTGGTCTCGCCGCCCTGCTTGTAGGCACCCATGATGGCCTGGCTGACGTTGCTGACGCGGTAGGTGCCGTCCTGCGCCAGCTTGACCTCGAAGCTCTCGCGGTGGCGCGAGCTGGTGCGGTTCTCGGCTTCCAGCGGCTTGCCGTCCGGGCCGGTGATGCGCAGCGTGTCCAGCTTCAGGCCGCGCTCGAAGATGAACAGGTCTTCGGAGACGGCGGCATCGAAGGCCGCGGCCGGGGCTTCGCGGCCACCGGCGCCGAATTGCGTCTGGTTGGGCAGCAGCCAGCTCAGGTGGGCATGGGCGCTCAGCGGCAGCAGGGCAGCGGCCAGGGCGAGGGGCGCGAGGCGGTGAATGAAGCTCATGGCAGGTCTCCTTAAGGTTTGACGGTCAGCTGCACGGCGCCCAACTCGTGCTCGCCTTGCGCCTTCACTTCGCCGGCGGCCTTGATGGGCCAGGTGAAGGGGATGCGCTGCACTTCGCGGCCACCGGCTTCGCGGCTGGACTCGATGACCATCTCGTACTGACCGGCTGGCAGCTTGTCCAGGTTGGGGTGCTTGTCGAATGAGATGACGTGCTCGCCCGGCGCGCGCGTGGCGCCGCTGACGCCGTCGACCGGCATGGTCAGGTTGCGGCCGCCCTGGCGCCACCACTGGCGCATGTCCTTCAGCCACTTGGTGCCACCGTTGTTGGGCTTCTTCAGGTCGTACCACACGGCCAGCTGCGCGGCGGCCGCGGGCTCGCCGGCCTTCTCCAGCCACACGCCGATGTAGGGGCGGTGGTACTCGGCCACGTTCAGGCGCGGCACCTCGATCTTGAGCTGCACAGTGGCGGCCCAGGCGGAGCTGCCGACGCTCAGGGCGCCGAGCGCGCCGATGGCGCTGAGTGCGGTGGGAGTGAGGGAACGACGGGTCATGGTGGTTCTCGCGGGAGGGAAGATTCAGTGGATGAGCAGCAGCGCCAGCAGCGCCGGCAGCACGAAGCCGATGCCGACGAGCGGCCAGGTGCTGGGTCGGTGGGTGGCGTGGTACTTGAGGATGAGCAGGCCGGTGATGCAGAACACCAGGCAGGCCACGGCGAAGATGTCGAGGAACCAGCTCCAGACCGTGCCGGTGTGGCGGCCTTTGTGCAAGTCGTTCAGATAGGAGATCCAGCCACGGTCGGTGGATTCGTACTCCGCGGCGCCGCTCTGGCGATCGATGCGCAGCCACGCATCGCCACCCGGGCGCGGCTGGGCGACGTAGATCTCGTCAGGCGTCCATTCGGCGTCGGTGGCGGCGTCGAAGCTGCGGTCCAGGTGCTTGCCCATCCACTCGCGCAGCGGGGCGGGCACGGGCTTCTTCTCGTCCTTGGCGGCGTCGGGCGCACGCAGCTGGGCCACCAGCTCGGCGGGCAGCTGCAGCTGCTTCTGGACGATCGCTGGCTTGGCCTCGATGCTGCTGGCGTGGTTCAGCGTGATGCCGGTGATGGCGAACAGCATCATGCCGACCAGGCACATGGCCGAGCTGATCCAGTGCCAGCTGTGCAGCTGCTTGAGCCAGCCGGCGCGGCGCGCGGCATCGGAGGCGCGGGGCTTGGATGAGGTCACAGGTCTGCCCATTGCCGCAGCAGGTTGTGATAGTGGTGGGTCAAGGCCTTGGTCTCGTCGTCGTCGCCGAGGCGTGCGCGCAGGCGCTGGATGGTCTGGTCCAGCTCGTACAGCATGCTGCGGCGGGCGTCGTCGCGCACCATGCTCTGGGTCCAGAAGAAGGAGGCCACGCGCGCGCCGCGCGTGACGGGCTCGACGCGGTGCAGGCTGCTGCTGGCGTAGACGACCATGTCGCCCGCCGGCAGCTTGACCTCGTGCTCGCCGTAGGTGTCGGAGACGATGAGTTCGCCGCCGTCGTATTCGTCGGGTTCGCTGAGGAACACAGTGGTGGACACGTCGCTGCGCAGCGGCTGCTCGGTGCCGGACTGGCGCATGACGGCGCCGTCCACGTGCATGCCGTAGTGCCCGCCGCCTTCGTAGCGGTTGAACAACGGCGCCAGCGTGCGCAGCGGCAGCGCGGCGGAGATGAACAGCGGGTGGCGGGCGAGCACCTGGCGGATGTGGTCGCCGATCTGCTTGCCGACGGGATGGTCCACCGGCAGCTGCAGGTTGCGCTTGACCTGCGCGCCCTGCTCGCCGACGGTCTGGCGGCCATCGGTCCAGTCGGCGGCGTCGAGGCCGCGGCGCATTTCGCGCACATCGTCCTTGCTCAGTACGGCGGGGATATGAAGCAGCATGGCTGGAATGACCAAGCCCGCCCCGGTGCGGAGCCGGCGCGGGCTTGGGGTTGGCTAGCTCGAAAGACCCATTAGAACGAGAAGCGGGCCGTGACCGTCGCCGAGCGCGGTGCGCCCAGGAACAGGCGCGAGCCGCCGTTGTTCAGGGCCTGCATGTAGACCTTGTCGGTGATGTTGGCGACGTTGAGCTGCAGGTTGACCAGCTTGGAAACGCGATAGGCAGCCATCAGATCGAACACCGTGTAGGCCGGAAGGTTGGGCGTGTTGGCCGGAGTAGCGCCGGCGGCGGCGACGGTGACGACACGCTTCTGCTCGGCCATGTGGCGCGCACCACCGCCGACGGTCAGGTCGCCCCACTGGTAGGACGTCCACAGCGTGGCCGAGAAGTCCGGCGACCAGCGCACGCCGTCGGTGACGGTGACGACGCCGGTGGTGCTGTTGACGCTCTGCTGGTTGAGCTGCTTGATCTTCATCGTCTGCAGGCCGGCGGTGATCTGCCAGAAGTTCGTGATCTGGCCGACGGCGGCCAGCTCGATGCCTTCCACGCGGGTCTTGCCGTTCTGGATGCTGGCCTGCGTGACCGGGTCTTGCGTGACCTGCTTGTCGTTCTCGGTGCGGTACAGCGCGGCGCTGACGTTCAGGCGCTTGTCCAGCAGCTCCCACTTCGTGCCGATCTCGTAGTTGCTGGTCTCCTGCGGCTCGGCCGTGGCCGCGGCCTGGCCGGAGGCCGACAGCGTGAAGTTGGCGCTGCCCGGGGGCGTCACGGAGTTGGCGGCGGCGGCGTAGACCGTGCCGTTGTCCGCCAGCTTGTAGGTGGCGCCGACGTTCCAGCTCGTGATCCAGTCGCCATGGCGCAGCGAGGTGCGGTTGATGGTGTTGTTGGCGATGGCGGACGACAGCGTCGAGATGTTGAAGTGCTCGTAGCGCAGGCCGGCGTTGAGCTTCAGCGCGTCGGTGACGCTGACGGTGTCGAACGCGTAGAGGGCCTGTGTGGTCGTCTTGCCTTCGGAGTCTGCGCCCGTCAGGTAGGGCGTGCCCATCGCGTCGGCGCGGTTCGGGTTGTACAGGTTGGCGGCGGGCGCTGCCACGGCGGCGTAGGTCACGCCGTTGATGGTCTGCGCGGTCGTGCCCACGCCCAGCGTCAGCTGCTGCTCGTGCATCAGCTCGATGCCGGTGGCCAGGTCGTGCTTCATGCCGGCCAGCGTGAACGAGGTGTTCAGGCTGGTCTGGTTGGCCAGGATCTCGTTGGTCTGGTTGACGCGTTGGCGCGAGCGGCTGATGGTCCAGGTGCTCGGATCGGCCGGCGTGACGGCCGTGATCGCGTTGATGCCGGTCAGCACGCGGTCCATGTGGGTGCGGCCGTAGCGCGAGATGTTGCGGATGGTCGTGCCGCCGCCCAGATCCATCTCCAGCTTGGCCGTCACCATGTCGGCGTCGATCTTCTCGTAGTCGCTGCTGCTGCCGTAGTACTGACTGGTGGCGCGTCGCGTCGCGTTGCGCACCTCGGCCGTGGCGTTGTAGAAGCCCTCGAAACCGATCGTGGACATGCCGCCGTCGGGCTTGTTGTCCTGGCGCACGTGCTGCGAGAACAGGTAGAAGCGCGTCGGCGTGCCCAGGCCGAAGGCCACGGACGGCGCGATCGCCCAGCCCTTCTTCTTCACGAAGTCGCGGCCGGGGACGCCGTTGTCCTGGGCCATCACGTTGACGCGGGCGGCGATGCTTTCACCCAGGCGCAAATTGGTGTCCAGCGTGGCGCGCTTGCGGCTGGCGTCGCCCAGCGTGACGGTGGCGTCGGTGATGGTGTCCAGCTGGGGCAGCTTGCTGATCAGGTTGATGTAGCCGGCGCTCGCGCCGCGGCCCGTGTCGGCACCTGCCGGGCCTTTCACGATCTCGATCTGTTCCAGGTTGAACACGTCGCGCGTGACGGCGCCCAGGTCGCGGACACCGTCGACGAAGGTCGAGGTCTGCAGCGAGAAGCCGCGCATCTGGAAGGTGTCGCCGGCCGAGGTGTTGCCGTTCTCGCCCAGCTGCATCGTGATGCCGGGCGTGTTCTGCAGCGCTTCCATCAGCGACACGGCGCCCTGCTCCTGCAGCGTTTCCTTCTTGACGACCTGGATGGTCTTGGGCGTCTCCAGCAGCGTCTGCGTGATCTTGGAGGAGGCGCTGACGTCGGCCTTGAACGGGACGTCCTTGGCAGCCTGCACCTTCACGGTGGGCAGCGCGGCCTCATCCTTCTTGGCGTCGGCGGACGCCTGCTGGGCGGCGACGGGCAGGCTCAGGCTGGCGGCCAGCGCGGCCAGGGCGTGGGGGGCAAGCTTGTGCTTGCGGCTCTTGATCATGGACATGGGGGGGCTCCAGGGGTTCGATTTCTAGGCGCTGGCTTGCCGTGCCCGCCCGTGCCGACCGAGGGTCGCAACGGGCCGGGAACGCCTGGCTTGCTATTCGCGGGCGGCGTGGCCGCTCGCAGAAACATTAATGATAATGATTCTCATTAATAGGTGAAAAGACTTTTTGGCGCAGGGGTGATGGCACGTGGCATCCAAGCGACGTGCCACGCCGGAACGGCGCGGTCAGCGTTCGGGTTCGCTGATGAAGCCGACCTTGGTCAGGCCGGCCTTGGAGGCGTCGGCCAGCGTCTGCGCGACCGCCTTGTAGGCCGATTCCTGATCGGCGCGCAGATGAACCTCGGGCTGCGTGGGCTTCTTGCCCTCGGCCAGGAAGCGCTGTGCGGCCTCCTCGCGCGTGACCACCTCGCCGTTCCAGTAGCGCTGGCCCTGGGCGTCGATGGCGAACTCGATCTTGTCCGGCTTGACCTCGTTGACCTGCGAGCTGACCTTGGGCAGGTCCAGCTTGACCGCGTGCGTCAGCAGCGGCGCCGTCACGATGAAGATGACCAGCAGCACCAGCATGACGTCGATCAACGGCACCATGTTGATCTCGGCAACGGGCGCGTTGCTGCGCTTGCTGTCGAAGGAGGCGAAGGCCATGGTGCGCGCCTCAGTTGGCCGTCGCCGGCTTCAGCGGGCGCACGGTGGCGGTCTGCACGCCGGCGCCGGGCGCCTCGCCCAGCGTCAGGAAGCTGTGCAGTTCGTAGGCGAACGCGTCCAGCCGCGCAGACAACACGCGGTTGCTGCGCGTGAAGGCGTTGTAGGCGATGACGGCGGGGATGGCGACGGCCAGGCCGATGCCGGTCATGATCAGCGCCTCGCCCACCGGGCCGGCGACCTTGTCCAGCGTGCCGGCGCCGCTCATGCCGATGGCCAGCAGTGCGTGATAGACGCCCCAGACCGTGCCGAACAGGCCCACGAACGGCGCCGTCGCGCCGATGGTGGCCAGCGTCGTCAGGCCCGACTCCAGCTGCGTGGTCTCCTCGTCCAGCACCTTCTTGATGGTCCGCGTGATGAAGTCATTGGCCGTGCCGGCTTCCGACAACTTGGCGGCGCCATAGCGGGCGTGGTGGGCCTGGGCGTGCAGCGCATGGGCGCTGAGGTGCGAGAACGGGTCGCGAGCGCCATGCGTGTTCAGCTCGGCCTGCACCGCATCCAGCGAGCGGGCGTTCCAGAAGAAGTCCAGGAAGGTCATCGATCGCTTGCCGCGCAAAAACTGCGTGACGCCCTTGGCCAGGATGAGACCCCACGACGCGATGGACATGACGACCAGCACGCCGAGCAGGAACTTGCCGACAGCGTCGGACTGGGCGATGAAGTGGCCGAAGCCCGGGGCAGGCGCTGCGGCAGCAGCGATGGCGGTGGCGTCCATGTTGTTTCTCAGTTAGCGTTCAAAGTTCGTAGGCCAGCGGGGCCAGGGTCTGCCATTCGACGGCCTTGCCGTCTTCGGTCTGCGGCGCAAAGCGCGCGCTCTGGATGTCTCGAAGTGCGGCCTGGTCGATGCGCTCGAAACCGGACGAGCGGTGCACGGTGGCGTGCTTCAGGCGGCCATTGACGTCGACGGTGATGCGCAGCACGACCGTGCCCTGCTCGCGGGCCCGCTTGGCCAGCGCCGGGAAGTTCAGGTCCGGCAGCTTCACGTAGCGCACGGCGCTGGGCGGCACCTGCTTGGGCAGGGACACCGGCGCCGGGGGTGCGGGCACAGGAGCGGGCGGCGCGGCGGCCACTTCGACCGGCGCGGGCGGCACCGGATCGGGCGGCGGCGTGACGAAGGCAGCGGGGGCCGGCGTGGGCGACGGGGCGGCGGCAATGATGGGCGCCGGGGCCGGCGCCATCCGCTTGGGCTGTGCGGGCGGCGGCGGTGGCGGCGCGGCCTTGGGCGGCTCCGGCGGCGCGATCATGTTGACCATCAGCACCGGCGCCACCTCGCGCACGGCATCCCGCACGGCCTGCACCTGCAGCAGGCCCCAGCCGCCCACCAGGTGCAGGGCCACGACACCGCCGATCAAAGCGCGCCGGCCGTTCGGCCCCAGCTCGTCACCCCGCGCGGGCGGCAGGCCAGACGCCATTACCACGCGCTGCGGCGCGGGCGAATCGGATTCAACGATGACGGGGGTGGCTGAGGTCACGCCAGACAGTCAGGTGGATCAAGCCCACGATGCTATCACTGAATGCGAATTATTCCCATTAACAGCCGATTGTTGCTGCCTGGCTTTTGTATGCTGGGCAACATGAAGATGCTCATCCGTTGGTTGCTGCTGGCCGGCGCGCTGCTGCTGGTCGCCCATCTCTACCCCGGCGTCGTGGTGACGAGCTTCACATCGGCGCTGATCGCGGCGCTGGTGCTGGGCCTGCTCAACACCATCGTGCGGCCCATCCTCGTGCTGTTGACGCTGCCCGCCACGCTGCTCACGCTGGGGCTGTTCCTGTTCGTCATCAACGCGCTGATGTTCTGGGCCGCCGCCTCGGTGCTGGACGGCCTGGCCGTGACAGGCTTCTGGGCCGCATTGATCGGCTCGCTGATCTACAGCCTGTGCGGCATGATCATCGAGGTGGTCGTCGAACGCCTGTTTCCGTCCGACTGAACGCCTAGTTCGGAAGTTCCACGTCGGGAGGGATGTAGCGGCCGCGGTACATCTCGCCCAGGATGGACTGGCGCTCGTAGACCAGCGTGCGCAGCCGCGCGTCGATGACCGAGGCCTCCACCTGGTCGGCATCGGGGCCGCGCGACTGGCGCAGGCCGGAGCGCAGGCGGTCGATGGCGCCGTTGAGGTCACCCGCGGCCGCATGCGTCTCGGCGCGCGCGCGGATGGCGCGCAGCGGGTGGCCCAGCTTTTCCCAGACCAGCGCGAGCTGCGCCCAGGCATACGCATCGTTGGGGCTCAGGCTGACATGCGTCTGCAGCGCGTCAGCCGCTTCACGCAGCGCCGGGCCGGCGCTGGTGGCCGGGCCCGAGGCCAGGGCCAGACCCACGCGCTGCAACAGCAGCGGCCGGGAGCGTTCGCCGCCCAGCTTGGCCAGCGCGGCGACACCGTCGGCGGGACGTTCGCGCGCCTGCGCCAGCTCGGCGCGCAGATAGGTCAGCAGCCGGCTGGCCGCGACAGTCTCGCTGGGGCTGGGGTTGAGCAGCTGCAGCGTCAGCTCGGCGCTGCGCAGCGTCGCGTCGGCACGGTCGAAGTTGCGCAGCTTGATGGACGACAGCGCGGCCGCGTAGCGCGCGCCCAGCTGCTCGTAGCCGCCGCTTTCCTTGATGTTGCGCGCGCCGGCGTCGTAGTTCTCCAGCACCTGCCACGCATCCACGCGCTGATCCATCAGCACGCGGGCGCGCGCGGCCATCAGCGCATGCTCGGCCAGGCCCCGCGGACGCGCGAAGGGCTCCAGCGCGAGACGGGTGCGGGCGTCGCCGATGCGCTCACTGGTCAGCGGATGGCTGCGCAGGTACGGGTAGGCGCCGGAGTCCATCAGGTGGTAGGCCTGCTCCATGCGCTCGAACATGCTGACCATGCCGCTGCCGGCAAAGCCCGCCTCCACCAGCACGTTGAAACCCACGCGGTCGGCCTCCCGCTCCATGTCGCGTGAAAAGTTCAGCGACATCTGCTGAGCCGCCGCCTGGCCGCCCACGATGCCCGCGTTGGCGAGGTCCACATTGCCACGCGATGCGGCCAGCACGCCGAGCAGCAGGCCCGCGATGGCGAGCATGCTGTTCTTGGAGTCGCCCGCGATGCGGCGAGCGATGTGGCGCTGCGTGACGTGCGAGATCTCGTGGCCGATGACCGAGGCCAGTTCGTCGCGCGACACCGTCATCGCGATCAGGCCCAGGTGCGTGCCGACAAAGCCGCCGGGCAGCGCGAACGCGTTGACGCTCTTGTCCTCGACGAGGAAGTTCTCCCACGCGAAGCGGCTCTGCGTGTCGTCGCTGATGTGGCCGAGCTTGCGCGCCGCCGCCACCAGCGGATTCCAGATGCTGTCGACGTACTCGCGCAGCAGCGGGTCCTGCACATAGGCAGGATCGATGCGGATCATGCGCATGTAGCGATCACCCAATTGCCGCTCGGCATTGACGTCCAGGTCCTGCGAAACCGAGTCGCCCAGCGCCGGCAGGTTCACCTGCGCGTTCAGCGGCGCGCCGGGCAAGGCCAGCGTGGCGGCCGCGAGCAAGCTCAGCAGGGGGCGGGAGACGGCAAACTTCTTCATCGAACAAGGGGCTCCGGTCGGCAGCAGCCGGCTGTCTATGATGCCTTCAACTCGAAACCTGTATGTTTCGTGAAGATGAAGCGCCTGAAATGACCAGCCCCTTGACCCACTTCGACGCCCAGGGCGAAGCCCACATGGTGGACGTGTCCGCCAAGGCCGAGACGCATCGCGTGGCGGTCGCTGCGGGCGAGATCCGCATGCAGCCCGAGACCTTCGC
Organism: Roseateles asaccharophilus; assembly: GCF_031458115.1. Taxonomy (GTDB): domain Bacteria; phylum Pseudomonadota; class Gammaproteobacteria; order Burkholderiales; family Burkholderiaceae_C; genus Pelomonas; species Pelomonas asaccharophilus_A. The sequence goes on from NZ_JAVDXV010000004.1 coordinate 313,172, forward strand.
GCTGATCGCCAGCGGCACGGCCAAGAAAGGCGACGTGCTGGGCGTGGCGCGCATCGCCGCCATCCAGGGCGCCAAGCGCTGCAGCGACCTCGTGCCGTTGTGCCACCCGCTGCCCATCACGCGCGTGAAGGTCGAGTTCGAGCTGGACGAGGCCGGCAGCCGCGTGCTGTGCCGCGCGCAGGTCGAGACGCTGGGCCGCACCGGCGTCGAGATGGAGGCGCTGTGCGCCGTTCAGGTGGGCCTGCTGACCATCTACGACATGTGCAAGGCCGCCGACCGCGGCATGGTCATCGACCGCGTGCGCGTGCTGGAGAAGCAGGGCGGCAAGAGCGGCGAGTGGCGGGCGCTCGAATCAGCGTAGCGTGCGCCAGTCGATGACCGTGGAGGCCGGGTGGCACTGCGGCATGGCCCGCGCCTCCACCGGGTTCTCGCACGCCTTGAACCAGCTGTCTCCCGTCGGGTTGCGGAACTCGCGCAGACGATCCGCCACGTAGCGCGCGCCCTCAATGTCACCGGTGGCCTGCAGCGACTGGGACCAGTGCATCAGCAGCCGCGCGTCCACAAGACTGAAGGCCGTGCGCCGCGTCGCCGCGAGCGCGAGCGGGCCGTTCACGAGACTGGTGGCCGCGGCGTAGTCGGCCTGGTGGCTGAAGAACAGCGAGCGCTGGCCGGTGGCGATGCGCTCAGTCAGCGGCACGGCATCCTCGCTGGGCTTGTAGATCGCGACGATGCGGCTGTAGTCCCACAGCGCAAAAGCACTGCCCACGACCAGCAGGCCGCCGATCCAGGCCCAAGGGCCGGCCGAGACCCTGTCGCCCGTGCTGCCCTGCGTCGGCAGCGCCAGTCCCAGCGCAAAGCAGGCCGGCAGCAGGAAGTAGGCGTACCACAGCGGGTACTCCAGCAGGCTGTGCAAGCCGATGGTCAGCACGATCATCAGCGCCGCGCGGCGCAGTGCGGCGTCGTCGCCGCTGGCCCGCCACGCCCCGCGCGAGGCCTGCCACAGCGCCCAGCACAGCAGCGCCAGCACGAGGCCCGCCCAGGGCAGGCCCAACTCAACGGCCAATTGCGAGGGCAGGTTGTGCGTGTGGTCGAAGAAGGCCACGGGCCGGTTCGGGAACGGCGTCAAGCTCCACGCGAAGTTGAACTCGCCCCAACCCACGCCCAGCAGCGGATGGGCCAGCGTCAGCGCCCAGGCATCGCGCAGGATGGCCAGGCGCGACGGCGAACCGGCGCCCTCCGACAGCCGGGACGCGGCGCCGAAGGCATGGCCGCTGTCCGCCCATTGCGCCATCAGCCACCAGCTGAACGCCAGCATCACGGGCGTGGCCAGCAGGCTCAGCCGCGCGCTGCGCGACAGGCTGCGGTCCACCAGGCCCCAGATGGCCAGCATCGCGATGCCGACGAAGCCGGTGCGCGACGCGCTCAGCACCACCGTGAAGACGAAAGCGAACAGCAGCGGCGGCAACGCGCGGCGCATGCCGCGCCGCTCGGTGATGAAGACGGCGGCCACGGCGGCCCACATCATCAGGCTGGCCAGGTGGTTGGGCTGCCGCAGGTTGCCGACCGCGCGGCCCACGATGCCCGAACGGGCGATGAGCACGCCATCGGCGCCTGCCGGCACGAACACCTGGATGAGGCTCACGGACACGCTGAGCAGGCCGGTCGCCAGCAGGCCCCAGCACAGCGCCTCGGCCGCCTGCCGGCGCGCTGGCGCGGACAGGCCTTGCGCCAGCAACAGCACGGCCAGGCCGGCACCGATGATGGCCGTGGCCCCCAGGCCCAGCGACAACGGCAGTGCACGCCAGACCACCGAGGTCATGGGCGCGACCAGCAGCAGCGCCAGCGCCAGTGCGGCGGGGCTCTTCAGCCCGTCACGCCAGGACGGCGCGCTGCGCGCCCACAACATCAGCGCAACGCCCCAGCCGGCCAGGGCCAGCAGCTGGTTGTAGAGCGTGGCGGCCGGGGTCTGGTTGTAGGCCAGCAGCGGCGGCAGGGCGGCGGCAGCCGCCAGCATCAGGACGAAGGGCGACGTAGGGGTCTGCGCGAACATGGGCGCGCATGATGGCACGGCTGATGCCCCATACCTTTAAATGCGACCGTGCAGCCAGAAACGAGGGTCGAGAGACTTGTCAGGCGCGGTGTACTGGAGCGCTTCGCCGGCATAGGGAGGGTCTTTGCCGAGATCCGCGGCGACCTTGGCCGAGAGCCCCAGAACGAACATCAGTCCGACGGCCGTCACAACCGCCGATTGACCGCCGTTGGCCAAGCCTACAGTGGGTGACTGCGTCAAGTGCAGCAGCAGGCCGAAGGCGAAGGCAATCCAGCACTGCGACAGCGGCATGACGAAGTTGCCCGAGAGCAGCCCGTCGAGGACGGCGCCCGTGCAGGCGATCCAGACACCCAGGGCGAACACCGTAGGCTGGCGTTCGGCACGCAGGCGCTGTGCGCCGACATAGATCACACGCAGCAACGCGACCACCATCAGCGCCCCGGCCATCACACCGTACTCGGCCAGCCACTGTAGGTAGATGTTGTGGGGGTGCGCTCCCGGGTCCAGGTGCAAGGCGGCGTAGTGCATGGGCCCAATGCCCAGCCAGGGCGATCGCCATGCAGATTGGAGTGCATGAGCCCACAGCAGCAGGCGCTCCTGCCCGCTGCCCAGACTGGCCGCCGGATCGGCTCTTTCAAGCCAGGGCAAACCCAGCAAGGCCGGCAGACCTTGCAGGACCACCCAGTAGACCAGCGTGCCACCCAGCGCAGCCCACGCCAAGGTGCGTGCGAGCCTGGCGGCGTCCGGCTTGCGAAAAAGCCAGACCGCAGCTAGCGCGGCCATGGCGACGCCCAGCATCGTCGCCCGCCCCCGCGTCAGCACCAGAAGTGCGATCTGCAGCACCAGCACGACGAACGCGGAGCGGCGCCAGCGCTGCTGGGGGTCGGATGCAGCCGCTACAGCCAGAAGCGGAAGAATCACGGTCTGCGAGTGACTCAGGAAACGGTAGTTGTCGAATCCAAACACGAAGGAGCTGATGTAGAGCGAGTCCCCGCTTGCGGTGGCCGCAGCGAAAACCAGCAACACCACCGAGGCATACATGCCTGCGCCGAGTGCAACGCTGCGCGAGACCCACAGCGCACTCCGGCGCACGTCGCAGCGGCGCATCAGGTCCATGAAAATCAGGCAGCCCACCAGTAGGGCAATCTCCTGCAGAGCGGCCGGGGTCTGCGCGGCGCTGGCCGCCGAGGCCAGGGCCAGTAGCAGCCAAAGCACCAATGCGTGCCTGGCGACGCGAGGCATCGCCAGGCCGGATCTGCGGATGGACAGGGCCCAGCAGAACCCGGCGATCAACAGGCCCAGCACCTGCAGCAGGCGCTGGACGTCAATGGGTGCCCAGGCACCGGAACGCAAAAGCGGCACCGTGGCCAGCAGAAGGGGCACCGATGCCAGAACCAGGGGCTCGGCGCGTTGATGGCGATGAGAGGGCAAGGACATGAGGGGCTTGACTCGGCCTCGCCTTCGTGAAGGCGGCCTGGTCGCCCACGCATGATGAGGCCAAAGAAAAAGGGGCCGAAGCCCCTTTTCGCGTACCAATCCGAGGATCAGGTGCCGGTGCTGTTCTTCTCGATGGCGGTCTTCAGCGTGGCGTTCGTGATGGTGGAGTCCGCCACGATCTTCCAGGTCACGGCCGAGTTGCCCAGCGTGGGCGTGAAGACGATGGTCTTGCCACCCAGGTCGTTGCCAACCTTGCTGGCGGCCTCGAAGGTCAGCGTGATCACGCCGGCGCCGGTGATGGTGGCACTGGTCACTTCATTGGTCTTGGTGAAGGTGGCAGCGGACAGGATGCCGGTCTGGTTGCAGTTGGTCAGCGCGCCTTCTTCCTGGCCGCACAGGGCCACGGCGTTCTTGAAGGAGTCGACGGACGACAGCGCGTTGCCGACCTTGGCCTTGGCGGTGTAGTCCTTGTATTGGGGAATGGCCACGGCGGCCAGGATGCCGATGATCGCCACGACGATCATCAGTTCGATCAGGGTGAAGCCCTTTTGGGCGATTTGCTTCATTTGCATGTCTGTACTCCAGCAAGAGTGGGTGGGTGGGCAGACCCCTTGAATGCAGGGGGCGTGCCAGGTCTGGCACCCACCTCTGACGTGCGAAACCGCACGATTTACTGGCCGCCCGAGCCGGTTCTGACAAAAACCGTCACTTCAGGCCGACGTGTTGTGTCACTCAAGCAGTCCGGAACAAGAAACGTCAGCCAACAAAAACGGCGCCCAAGGGCGCCGTTCTCAATGAAAGCTATCAGTCCTCAGAGATCCATCTCCTGCCCGGCCTGAAGCGCTGTGATGCGATGCGCGCTGTCCAGCGCCTGCACGCCCTGCATGACGGCCTCGACCTCGCCCGGCTTGATGTGCGTGATGCGCACGTCAACGCTGCCGGCCAGTTGCTTCAGCTCCTGGCCCAGGTCGGCCGGGCACAGGTGCTGGCTGATATGGGCCAGTTCGCACTCGTCGTCGCTGAAGGCGGTTTCGATGACCAGGTGGGACAGGCGCAACTGGGACAGGCGCTGCCACAGCGCCGGGTTGGGACCGGTGTCTCCGGTGTAGACCCAGTGGGCGTGGTCGCTGGCCGCACCGGCATCGACGGCGAAGCCGACCGCCGGCACGGTGTGCGCGGCCGACAGCACCTCGATGGCACGGCCGCCCAAGTCCAGGCGGTCGCCGATCTGGAAGGGATGCAGGCTCAGCACCGGGGCGTCCCGGCTGGGCAGCCTCGTGAAGTCGGGCCAGATCGCGCCGTTGAAGATGTGGCGGCGCAGCGCCTCCAGCGTCTCAGGCAATGCGTGGACCTGGATGGGCGGCTTGCCGGCGGCGGCGCGCAGGCGCAGCACGGCATCGGCCAGCAGTGGGATGCCCAGCACGTGATCCAGGTGCGAGTGGCTGAGCAGGATGTGGTCGATGGCCGCCAGCACATCCAGCGGCAGGTCGCCCACGCCCGTGCCGGCGTCGATGAGCACATCGTCGTCGAGCAGGAAGGCGGTGGTCTTGTAGCCGGCCGCAATGGCGCCGGAACAACCCAGGACGCGGATTTTCATCGGGTGCTTGGCTGGAATCGGAACCTCGCATCGGGCGAGGCAGAGCCAAGAATGTAAGCACCCGAAGGGGGGACTGGCCGGTCGGAATACCGACTTGGGAGCGCACCCGCCGGTAGGAAATCACACGCAGCCGCGAAGCCGGCTGCTCCCTCCAGCGACTCCCGCCGATCCGGCTTTGCCGGGCGGCTGGGAGTGCCCCCTTGAGGGGGCGGCCGAAGGCCGTAGGGGGTGGTCTAAGTCTGCACGAACTGCATCTGCGTGCCGGCCAGCTCGATGAGGTCGCCGCTGCGCAGTGCAATCGATTCGCCGGTCAAAGGGATGCCGTTGACGCTGGGGCGCTGGCTACCCTCGACATGGGCGAACACATAGCCCGTGGGCCGCTTGGTGATGGAAGCCACCTGCACGCCAGGCTTGCCCAGCGTCGTGACGACCTTGCTCAGCGCGACCTCGCGGCCGGCGGCGGCGCCGGTCAGCACCTTGATGGAGGCCGGGCCGATAGGCGCTGCATTGCCCAGCGAGCCGAACGAGGAGCTAGGGCTGGTCCCGGTCGCCGGCGGGAAGGCGCCCGGCTTGAGGATCATGGTCTTCTCGTAGTCACCGCCGTCGTTCAGCAGGAACTTGATCTTGTACTTGCCGATCTCAACGGTGTCGTTGTCGGCCAGCAACTGTTTCTTGATGGCCTTGCCGTTGATGTAGGTGCCGTTGGTGGAGTTGAGGTCTTCAATGAAGACGTCGTTGCCGACCATCTGCAGCACGGCATGCTCGCCCGACACCGCAAGGTTGTCGATGACGATGTCGTTGTACGGCCGCCGACCCAGCGTGGTCTTGTCTTTGGTGATCTGTACCTCTTTGATCACGACGCCGTCGAGCGAAACCACCAGTTTGCCCATGAATGACCTCAATGTTCTGTTGTGCGCGCCATGACTCTTCAGGCGTGGAGTCAGTTGCCGCCGCCACGTCGGCCGAAGGGCCACCAGCCCCGCCCTTCGGTACGTTGACGGCCCTCTGCGCGGGCCAGGATGAGCGCGATGTTATCGCGGCCGCCGCTGTCATTGGCCGCGTTGATCAGGGATTGGGCAGCTTCGGGCAAAGCCGTATGGCTGTTGAGCAGGCCGGCGATGCTGTCGTCGTCCAGCATGTCGGACAGCCCGTCCGAGCAGAACAGGTAGGTGTCGCCGGGCTGGACCTCGTGCAGGTGCATCTCCATCAGCACCGTGTCCTCGACGCCCACGGCACGCGTGACCAGGTTCTTGTTGCTGGAAAAGGCGGCCTCTTCGACGGTCAGCAGGCCGGCGTCGATCTGCTCCTGCAGCAGCGAATGGTCGCGCGTGATCTGCATCAGCCGCCCGGCCCGCATGCGGTAGCCGCGCGAGTCGCCGACATGGCCCAGCAGCAGGCCTTCGGGGCGGAACACGCCCAGCACCAGCGTCGTGCCCATGCCGGCATAGCGCGGGTTGGTGTTGGCGGCGTTGAAGATGGCGCGGTTGGCGTTGTCCACGCAGATGTCCATCGCGCGGCGGACCTCGCCGGCGCGGGCCTCGCGGCCGGCATCCTTGAGCCAGCGGCCCAGCTCGGTGCTGACGAAGCTGGTCAGCATCTGGCTGGCAACCTCGCCTGCGTTGTAGCCGCCCATGCCGTCGGCCAGCACGGCCAGGCCGGCCGCCTCGTCGAGCGCGACCGAATCCTCGTTGTTGTCGCGCGCACGGCCCACGTCGGTGGCGCTGAAGAACTCCAGGGTCATGAGGCTTGTGGGGGCTCGTGGGACTCGCCGGCGGGGGCGGCGGAGCGGCGATTCTGCCCTGCTTCCTCGGGCGTCAAGCGCAGTGTTTGCGCGAAGGCCGGATCCTGGGGGGGCGAGGCTTCCGGCACGGGCGGATCGGCCTGCAGGCCCATGACCAGCACGGCCTCGAGGTCGCGCGCCATCTGCTCTCCCGACGGATAGCGCAGCTCGGGGCGCTTCTCCAGCGCCACCGCCAGCACCAGCGCCAGCGGCTCGGGCAGGCTGGGGCGGTGAATCCTCACGTCAGGCGCCGGCTCGGTGGCGATCTGCTGCATCAGCCGCGCCATCGAGTCGCTCTGGTGCGGCAGCACGCCCGTCAGCAGCTGGTAAAGCAGCACGCCCAGCGAGTAGAGGTCGCTACGCCCATCGACCGTCAAGCCTGCCAGTTGCTCGGGCGACATGAAGGACGGCGTGCCGAGCACCAGGCCCGTGCGGGTGCGGCTGCCATCGCCGACGCGGGCGATGCCGAAGTCCATCAGCTTCAGGCTGCCGTTGACGCGGTCCACCATCACGTTGGCCGGCTTGATGTCGCGGTGGATGACGCCCTGGCTGTGCGCGTAGTGCAGCGCGCGTGCCAGCCGAGCGCCCAGCTGCACCACCTCGCGCGCGGGCAGCAGTTGGCCGCCCTTGGTGAACAGGCTGAGGTCGCGGCCCAGCACGTACTCGAGTGCGATCCAGGCGTCGCCGCCGTCCTGGCCGGCATCGACGACCTGCAGGATGTCCGGGTGCTCCAGCGCGCGCGCGGCACGGGCCTCGCGCATGAAGCGGTCGCGCACATCGGCCAGGTCTTCGGAGGAGAACTCGCGGCTCAGCGCCAGCCGCTTGATGGCGACCTGGCGGCCGGTGGAGCGCTGAGTGGCCTTGTAGACGATGGCCATCGCGCCACGGCCGATCTCGGCGCCGATCTCGAAGTCGCGCAGGTCGGGCGCCGCGGCGGCCTGCTTGTCCTGCACCGACGAGGCGCCGGGGGCGTGGGTCTGCTGCACGGCGGGCAGCGTGGACAGCTCGCTGGGAGGGGCGTCCGCACCGCGGCCGACGAGGCGTTTCCAGAAGCCGGGTTTGCCGCTAGCCATGCGGCGATCTTAGGCGGAGCCGCGCCGCGACCGGATCAGGCCCAGCGCAACCACCAGGATGGCGCCGGCGATGCCGACCGTGAAGGCCAGGTCGTGGAGGTTGGTGTCGAACCAGCCTCTCAGCGCAGCATCGGTGACGGCCATCTCGCCGGCCACAAAGCCCAGCAGCGCCGCGCCCAGCGTGATGATGGCCGGGAAGCGCTGCATCAGCCTCAGCAGCAGCGTGCTGCCGAAGATGATGAGCGGGATGGACAGGCCCAGCCCGATGAGCAGCAGGATGGGTCTCATCGGCGCCGCCGCCGCGCTGGCGGCCGCGGCGATGGCGACGACGTTGTCCAGGCTCATCGCCAGGTCGGCCAGCAGGATGGTGCGCACGGCGGCCCACAGCCCATCGGCCTCGCCCACCTCCGCCTCCTCGTCCGCCTGGTTCATCAGCTTCGTGCCTATCCACACGAGCAGCGCGGCCCCCACCAGCTTGAGCCAGGGCAACTCCAGCAACCTGACGGCGAACAGCGCCAGCGTCACTCGCATCAGGATGGCCGCAGCGGCGCCGCCGACGATGGCCTGGCGCTGACGCCGGGGCGGCAGCTTGCGGGTCGCGAGCGCGATGACCACCGCGTTGTCGCCGGACAGCAGGATGTCGGCCCAGACGATCTTCAGCAGCGCGAAGAAGAAGGCAGCGTCGAGGTGCTCCATGGCCGGAAATGAAAAAAGGCCGTCGGGAACCCGACGGCCTTTGATTCGGGACTAGGCCCGGATTACAGCAGGCCCTTGAGCAGCTTGCCCATCTCGGACGGGTTGCGCGTGACCGTGAAGCCGCACTCTTCCATGATGGCGAGCTTGGCATCGGCCGTGTCGGCGCCGCCCGAGATCAGCGCGCCGGCGTGGCCCATGCGCTTGCCCGGAGGCGCGGTGACACCGGCGATGAAGCCGACGATGGGCTTCTTCATGTTGGCCTTGCACCAGCGCGCGGCTTCCGCCTCGTCGGGGCCGCCGATCTCGCCGATCATGATGACGGCGTCGGTGTCCGGGTCGTCATTGAAGGCCTTCATGACGTCGATGTGCTTCAGGCCGTTGATCGGGTCGCCACCGATGCCGACAGCCGACGACTGGCCAATGCCCAGTTCGGTCAGCTGCGCCACGGCTTCATAGGTCAGCGTGCCAGAGCGCGAGACCACGCCGACACGACCCTTGCGGTGGATGTGGCCGGGCATGATGCCGATCTTGATTTCTTCCGGCGTGATGAGGCCCGGGCAGTTGGGGCCCAGCAGCAGCGTGCGCTTGCCGCCGGCGGCTTCCTTGGCCTTCATCTTGTTGCGCACTTCCAGCATGTCACGGACGGGGATGCCTTCCGTGATGCAGATCGCCAGGTCCAGGTCGGCCTCAACGGCTTCCCAGATGGCGGCAGCAGCGCCGGCGGGCGGCACGTAGATGACGGACACGGTCGCGCCGGTCTGGCCAGCGGCTTCCTTGACCGTCGCGTAGATGGGAATTTCGGAGAACTTCTCGCCGGCCTTCTTGGGGTTCACGCCCGCAACGAAGGCGTTCTTGCCGTTGGCATAGGCCTGGCAGCCCAGCGTGTGGAACTGGCCGGTCTTGCCGGTGATGCCCTGGGTGATGACCTTGGTGTCTTTGTTGATGTAGATCGACATGGTGTGGAACTCCTGGGCTTACTTGACGGCGGCGACGATCTTGGTGGCCGCTTCGGCCATCGTGTCGGCGGCGATGATGGGCAGGCCGGATTCGGCCAGCATCTTCTTGCCCAGTTCTTCGTTGGTTCCCTTCATGCGCACGACCAGCGGCACGGAAAGGTTCACGGCCTTGCAGGCGGTGATGACGCCTTCGGCGATGGTGTCGCACTTCATGATGCCGCCGAAGATGTTGACCAGGATGCCCTTCACTTCCGGGTTCTTCAGCATGATCTTGAAGGCCTCGGTGACCTTCTCGGCCGTGGCACCGCCGCCGACGTCCAGGAAGTTGGCCGGCTCGCCGCCGAACAGCTTGATGGTGTCCATCGTGGCCATCGCCAGGCCGGCGCCGTTCACCAAGCAGCCGATGTTGCCGTCCAGCGAGATGTAGGCCAGGTCGAACTTCGAGGCTTCGACTTCGGCCGCGTCTTCTTCGTCGAGGTCGCGGTAGGCGACGATCTCGGGGTGACGGAACAGCGCGTTGGCGTCGAAGTTGAACTTCGCGTCCAGGGCCATCAGGTTGCCCTTCGAGTCGCAGTTCAGCGGGTTGATTTCAACCAGCGACGCGTCCGTGTCCATGTAGCACTTGTAGAGCTTGGCGAAGATGTCGACGGCCTGGTCGACGGAGCCGCCGGTCAGGCCGATGGCGCCGGCGATCTTGCGCGATTGGGCTTCGGTCAGGCCGGTCAGCGGGTCGATCATCTCGGTGATGATCTTCTCGGGCGTGCTGTGGGCCACCTCTTCGATGTCCATGCCACCTTCGCTCGATGCGATGAAGGCGACCTTCTGCGTGCCGCGGTCGGTGACCAGCGAGACGTACAGCTCATTCTTGATGTCGGCGCCGTCTTCGATGTACAGGCGGCGGACCTTCTGGCCTTCCGGGCCGGTCTGGTGCGTCACCAGCTGCATGCCCAGGATGCCTTCGGCCTTTTCCTTCACATCGTCAATGGTCTTGGCGACCTTGACGCCACCGCCCTTGCCGCGACCGCCAGCGTGGATCTGGGCCTTCACGACCCAGACCGGGCCACCCAGCTTCTGTGCGGCTTCAACGGCTTCCTGCACGGTGAAGGCCGGGATGCCGCGCGGCACGGGCACGCCGAACTGGCGCAGGATTTCTTTGCCCTGGTATTCGTGGATTTTCATGGCTGGGTCTTTCGGGTCGGGGAAGTCAGGAAGCGGTCGAAGCCGGCTCTGGGGTCACCAGATGCCAGCGAGGATAGAACGTGGCGACCGTCGCGCCATCGCGGCGCAGCGCGTGGCAACGGTCGAGCTGGAACGGGGGCGTGCCGGCGGCGAGGTCGCCCTCGCGCGTGTCAATGACGGAGCCGGCCATGGCCTGGATCACCGCCGTCGGCAGGATGTTGCACAACTCGGTCAGGTGGGTGCAGCCACGGGTGCCGCCGAGGCGCTCGGTGACGGCTTGGCGGAAGCCCTTCAGAAGATTCAGGCCCACCAGCTGCGAATAGGCGTCGCCGTGCTCGTCGCAGGCGCCCGAATAAGGCATCCAGCGCGTGTCCGACGTGGCAGCGGTGATGGTCAGCTGCGCGTCCACCGTCAGCTGCAGGTGCATCTCGTGGATGGGATCGCCCGCATTGCGGGTCTGGCCGGCCAACGGCACGTCATGCGTCTTGGTGTCGATCAGGCTTGCTTCGACATCGAACAAGCCGTCATCGCGCGCGAACACCTGCACATCGAGGGCGCGGCGGTGCAGCGGACGACGCTGGATGGACGATTGGACGACGGGCATGGAGAGCGCAGGCGGAACAACCCGGGCCAGGCCGGGAGGGCGGTTTGACCGGTGGTTTGGCTGCTTTGCCGACGAGCCGTGGGCCCGTAACCGGATGAACCGCCGTTCTGGCGGCAGGCGGCAATGTAGCACGGAGGGTAAAAACAACCCCTGCGCGCTCGGTCAAGCACCCCTTAGGCCCGCAGCAAGCGGCGCACCAAATCGGGGGCAAACCCTCGGGCCAGCAGGAAACGCGTCTGGCGCGCCTGTTCGGTCGGCTCGCGGGAGGGCTCGCTGCCAAAGCGCTTGTGCCAGACCTCGCGGGCACGCTCCAGCTCCGAGGCCCGCAGCGCGGCCTGCTGCTCCGCATCCAGCTTCAGGCCGTGCTGGGCCAGCTCCTGTTGGATGCGCTGGGCGCCGAAACGCCCGGCGCGCAGGTGCAGCCGGGACTCGACGAAGCGGGTTTCATCGAGGTACCCGTCGGCCGCCAACGCATCCAGCAACGCGTCGACGCTGGACTCCGGCTCGGCAACTGCATCCACGTCGTCGGTCAGTTCGGCAACGTCACCGGCGTCGGCATCCGCCAGCGCCGCCAACTGCTGTGCTCGCTGCTTCTGTCGTTGCTGCTGCTCGATGCGCAGCAGCTTGCGCCGCAGCTCGGCGCGGCTGTGCTCGCGCTGGGCGAGCAACCCGATAGCGCGCGCCTTCAGCGACAGCGGTGCGCGGATCGCCATGCGGCCAGCTGGCCGGGAGCGCCGGCTCAGGCCTCGTCGGCCTCGACGGCGCCCAGCGGGGCGACGCCAACCGCTTCGCGGATCTTGTTCTCGATCTCGCGGGCAATGTCGGGGTTCTCGCGCAGGAACTCGCGGGCGTTGTCCTTGCCCTGGCCGATCTTCTCGCCGCTGTAGGCGTACCAGGCGCCGGACTTGTCGACGATCTTGTGCACGACGCCCATGTCGACGATCTCACCCTCGCGGCTGATGCCCTCGCCGTAGAGGATGTCGAACTCGGCGGTCTTGAACGGAGGCGAGACCTTGTTCTTGACGACCTTGACCTTGGTCTCGGAGCCGATGACTTCCTCGCCCTTCTTGATCGAGCCGATGCGGCGGATGTCCAGGCGCACGGAGGCATAGAACTTCAGCGCGTTGCCGCCGGTGGTGGTTTCGGGCGAGCCGAACATGACGCCGATCTTCATGCGGATCTGGTTGATGAAGATGACCGTGCAGTTGGTCTTCTTGATCGTGGCGGTCAGCTTGCGCAGCGCCTGGCTCATCAGGCGGGCCTGCAGGCCGGGGAGCTGGTCGCCCATCTCGCCTTCGATTTCGGCCTTGGGCGTCAGCGCGGCGACCGAGTCGATGACGATCAGGTCCACGGAGCCAGAGCGCACCAGTGCGTCGACGATCTCCAGGGCTTGTTCGCCGGTATCGGGCTGGCTGATCAGCAGGTCGGTCAGGTTGACGCCCAGCTTCTGCGCGTACTGGATATCCAGCGCGTGCTCGGCGTCGATGAAGGCGCAGGTGCCCTGGATCTTCTGCATCTCGGCGATGACCTGCAGCGTCAGCGTGGTCTTGCCGGAGGATTCAGGGCCGTAGATCTCGATGACGCGGCCGCGCGGCAGGCCGCCGATGCCCAGGGCGATGTCCAGCCCCAGCGAGCCGGTGGAGACCGACTGAATGTCTTCCAGCACCTCGCCCTCGCCCAGCCGCATGATGGAGCCCTTGCCGAACTGCTTCTCGATCTGCGAGAGAGCGGCCTGCAGGGCCTTGGCTTTTTCGGTGTTCAGGGCTTTGACGGGGGCGTCCATTCGAATCTCCAGGTGAATGCGGCAATTATGGGGCAATCTGTATGTTTGTACAGTAGTTTGAATCCCCGATCCCGGGCAGCGATGACCTCAGGCTTGATGAGCATCCTAGGCCTGAAGTGGCTCATGAGATGAGCCACCGACGCAGCGCCTAACATCGGCGCTGGAGACAAGAGCATGCGCATCCTCATCGCGGAAGACGACCAAGTGCTGGCCGACGGCCTGTTGCGGGCCCTGCGCGCCTCGGGCTATGCGGTGGACCGCGTGTCCAGCGGCACCGAGGCCGACACGGCGCTGGCAACGCACGAGTTCGACCTGGTCATCCTCGACCTGGGCCTGCCGCGGCTGCACGGGCTGGAGGTGCTGCGCAAGCTGCGCGCACGCGGCTCCACGATGCCGGTGCTGATCCTGACGGCGGCTGACAGCGTGGAGCAGCGCGTCAAGGGGCTGGACCTGGGCGCCGACGACTACATGGCCAAGCCGTTCTCGCTGCAAGAGCTGGAGGCTCGTGTGCGAGCACTGACCCGCCGCGGCCTGGGCACGGCCAGCAGCGTCATCAAGCACGGGCCGCTGACGTTCGACGCCACCGGCCGCGTGGCCTACATCAACGACCAGATGCTGGAGCTGTCGGCGCGCGAGCTGTCGCTGCTGGAGGTGCTGCTGCAGCGCGCGGGTCGTCTCGTCAGCAAGGACCAGCTCGTCGAGCGCTTGTGCGAATGGGGCGAGGAGGTCTCGAACAACGCGATCGAGGTCTACATCCACCGGCTGCGCAAGAAGATAGAGCAGGGCCCCATCCGCATCGCGACGGTGCGCGGGTTGGGCTACTGCCTCGAGAAGATCGCCTCGTAATCCATGGCCGGAAAAGACGGCGCCAGCCCGCAGCAGGGCTCGCTGTTCGGCGAGATCCTGGACTGGATGCTCGCGCCGCTGCTGCTGATCTGGCCGATCAGTGTCGCGTTGACCTGGCTGGTGGCGCAGGGCATCGCCAACCGCCCCTATGACCGTGAACTGGGCGAGGTCGCCCGCAGCCTGGGCCAGCAGGTGGCCGCGGCGGAGGCACCGTCGCGAGGTCGTGACCGCAACGCGCTGGCGCCCGAAGCCGCGGCGCTGCTGCGCGCGGACGCGTCGGACACGGTTTTCTATCAGGTGCTGGGACTGCGCGGCGAGCTGCTCAGCGGCGACGCGACGCTGCCGGTGCCCACCGAGGAAGCCCCGGTGCCACCGGGCGAACTCCGCTTTCGCGACGACGAAGTGGGCACGGACGCCGTGCGCGTGGCCTACCTGTGGGTGCAGCCCGAGGGTCAGGCCGCGCCCGGCAAGACCCTGCTGGTTCAGGTGGCCGAGACGCTGGGCAAGCGCTCGCGGCTGACCAACGAGATCATCAAGGGCGTCATCCTGCCGCAGTTCGTCATCCTGCCGCTGGCCGTGCTGCTGGTGTGGCTGGCGCTGGCGCGCGGCATCTCGCCGCTGAACGAGCTGCAGCGGCGCATCCGCTCGCGCGAGAGTTCAGACCTGTCACCCATCGATGAGCAGCGCGTGCCCGACGAGGTGGCGCCGCTGGTGCAGGCCATCAACGACCTGCTGGCGCGGCTGGACTCGTCCATGAGCCGGCAGAAGCACTTCCTGGCCGATGCGGCGCATCAGCTGAAGACGCCGCTGGCGGGACTGCGCACACAGGCCGAGCTGGTGCAGCGCGAGATCGATGCGGGCCGCTCCAACCCCGAGGAGTTGAAGCGTTCGCTGGCCCAGATCGCCCGCGCCAGCGAGCGCGCGGCCCACATGGTCAACCAGCTGCTGGCCATGGCGCGCGCCGAGGACGCCGAGCAGGCCATGCGGCGCGAGCCGGTCAACCTCGCCGAGGTCGCGATCGACACCGTGCGCGACTTCGTGCCGCGCGCGCTGGAGCGCCGAATCGACCTGGGCTACGACGGCGTGCTGCCGGACGACAGCCGGCTGCGCGTGCACGCCCAGCCTGTGCTGATCGGCGAACTGATCCGCAACCTGGTCGACAACGCGCTGCTGTACACGCCGGCGGGCGGTCTGGTGACGGTGCGCGTCGTGGAGGACCCGTTCGGCCAGGTGGTCGTGCTGCAGGTGGAAGACACCGGGCCGGGCATCGCGCCGGGCGAGCGCGAGAAGGTGTTCCAGCCCTTCTACCGCGCGCTGGGCAGCGGCGTGGAGGGGTCGGGCCTGGGCCTGGCCATCGTCAAGGAGATCGTGCAGCAGCACGAGGCCGAGCTGACGCTGGACGACACCCGCGTGCGCCGCGCGGCGGGCGGGGAATCGCCGGATGGGCAAGGGCCGGGGGCGCGGTTCACCATCCGCTTTCCCGCGGGCCCGGCAGCCTGAGTCTCAGGTCTTGACCAGCTTGCGCGCTCTCGCGATGGACATCAGCATACCCAGCGACAGCCCCAGCGTCACCATCGCCGTGCCGCCATAGCTGATGAAGGGCAGCGGCACGCCCACCACGGGCAGGATGCCGCTGACCATGCCCATGTTGACGAAGACATAGGTGAAGAAGGACAGCGTTACCGCGCCGGCCAGCAGCCGGCCGAACAGCGTGGGCGCGTCCGAGGCGATGATCAGCCCGCGCAGGATCAGCGCCGTGAAGCCGGCCAGCAGCGCCAGCGCGCCCATGAAGCCGAACTCCTCGCCGAAGGCCGCGAAGATGAAGTCTGTGGTGCGTTCGGGGATGAACTCCAGGTGCGTCTGCGTGCCCTTCATGAAGCCCTTGCCGGTCATGCCACCGGAACCGATGGCGATCTCGCCCTGGATGATGTGGAAGCCCTTGCCCAGCGGATCCTTGCTCGGGTCCAGCAGCGTGCAGACGCGGTGGCGCTGGTACTCCTTCAGCACCGGCCAGGTCACGTCGGGCTGGCAAATCTTGTCCTCACTGACCACCAGCGCCAGGATGCCAGCGCCGGCCAGCACGACGGCGGGCAGGATGAGCTTCCACGGCAGGCCGGCGAAGAAGATCACGTACAGGCCCGCGGCCAGCACCAGGATGCCGGTGCCCAGGTCGGGCTGTTTGGCCACCATCAGGAAGGGCAGCAGCAGCAGCGCGAAGGCGGCGATGAAGTCGGGCCAGCGCAGCACGCTCTCGCGGCGCTGGAACCACCAGGCCAGCATCAGCGGCGTCGCGATCTTCAGCAGCTCCGACGGCTGGATCTGCGTGATGCCGACGTTGAGCCAGCGTGTCGCGCCCTTCTTGGAGATGCCGAACAGCGCCGTCGCGATCAGCAGCGCGATGCCCAGCGTGTACAGCGGCACCGCCAGCGCGGCCAGCCGCTGCGGCGGCACCTGCGCGACGATGAACATCAGCCCCAGGCCCAGCGCCATGTTGCGGGCGTGGTCCACGAAGCGGGTGCCATGGTCGTAGCCGGCCGAGTACATGCACAGCAGGCCCCAGGCGCACAGCCAGAAGATGGCCAGCAACAGCGGGATGTCGAAGCCGCTGAGCCAGGGCTTGAGCCGGCTCAGCAGCGGCGGGCGCTCGATGACGGTCATCGCGAGGCTCCGGAACTGGGGGCAGATGCTGATGCGGGCGCCGACGCCGCCGATGCCGCAGCCGCCGGCGCCGACGCGGCCGGGCCCACCAGGGGCACTTCGGCCGCGCGACGCGGCGCGCCGATGGGCGCGAAGGTCTGCCCCAGCTTTGTCTTGGCGATGTCTTCCTCGCTGGGGTAGGTGCCGGCAAGCAGGTAGTCGAACACGCGGCGCGCGATGGGCGCGGCGGCACCGGAGCCCCAACCGGCGTTCTCGACGATGACCGCCAGCGCCACGGTGGGCTGGGCCACCGGTGCGAAGGCCACGTACAGCGAATGGTCGCGCTTGCGCTCGTCGGCCTTGATCGCACTGTAGCGCTCGCCGGCCCGCAGGCCCACGGCCTGGGCCGTGCCGGTCTTGCCGCCGCTCTGGTAGGCGGCACCCATGAAGACCTGGCGCGACGTGCCCTCCAGCGTCACGCCGTTCATCGCGTTGCGGATGACGTCCACATCGGCCTGCTTCAGCGGCAGCGGCGTCAGCGCGTCGCTGGCGATGCGGCGCTGCTCGTGGCGGGTCACGTCCTCCACCTCGCGCACCAGGCGCGGCTTGAACCGCTGGCCGCCGGACGCGACGGTGGCGTAGGCGCTGGCCATCTGCAGCATCGTGAAGCTGTTGTAGCCCTGGCCGATGCCCAGTGAGATGGTCTCGCCGGGGAACCACTTCTGGTTCGCCGGGCTCCTGCGGAAGTAATTGCGCTTCCATTCCTGCGAGGGCAGCACGCCGGTGACCTCGCCCAGCAGGTCGATGTCGGTCTTGCGGCCCAAGCCGAAGGGAGACAGCTCGTCGTGGATCAGATCCACGCCCATTTGGTTGGCGAGGTCGTAGAAATAGACGTTGGAGGACGACACGATGGCCGCGCGCATGTCCTTGGGGCCGGGCCGGTCGGCCTCGGGGCTGCCGAAGTTGCGGCCGCCGAAGCTGTAGATCAGGTTGTCCTGGATGACGACGTGCGGCCCGCGCTTGCCGCTGGTCAGCGCGGCCATGGCCATCAACGGCTTGAACGTGGAGCCGGGCGGGTAGGTGCCGCGCAGCGCGCGGTTCAGCAGCGGCTTGTCGATGTCCTCGTTCAGCTCGCGCCAACTGTCCGCGTCGATGCCGTCGACGAACAGGTTGGGGTCGAAGGTGGGCTTGGACACGAAGGCCAGCACCTCGCCGTTGCGCGGATCGATGGCCACCAGCGCGCCGCGACGCTCGCCGAACAGCTGCTCCACCAGCGCCTGCAGCTTGATGTCGATGGACAGGTTCAGCGTGTTGCCGGGCGTGGGCGGGCGGTGGTCGAGCCGGCGCACGGCGCGGCCGCCGGCGCTGGTCTCGACCTGCTCGAAGCCGGTCGTGCCGTGCAGTTCGCGCTCGTAGGCCTGCTCCAGCCCCAGCTTGCCGATGTACTCGGTGCCCCGGTAATTGGCGAGGTCCTCCTCCTCCCAGTCGTCCATGGCCTTCTTCTCGGCCTGGTTGATGCGGCCGATGTAGCCGATCAGGTGGGAGCCGATCTCGCCCAGCGGGTAGGAGCGGAACAGCCGCGCCTTGATCTCCACGCCGGGGAAGCGGAAGCGCTGCGCGGTGAAGCGGGCCACCTCCTCGTCGGTGAGCTTGGTGCGGATGGGCAGCGAATCGGTGTGCTTGGCCTCGTCGAGCAGGCGCTTGAAGCGGCGCTTGTCGCGCGGCTGGATGTCGACGATCTGCCCCAGCGCCTCGATGGTGGCGTCCAGGTCCACGACCTTCTCGGGGTTGATCTCCAGCGTGTAGGCCGAGTAGTTGCTGGCCAGCACGACACCGTTGCGGTCCTTGATGAGGCCCCGGTTGGGCACGATGGGCACGACGGCGATGCGGTTGGATTCGGCGCGCTCGGCCAGGTCGTCGTGCTGCACGATCTGCAGCCACACCAGCCGCGCCACCAGCAGCCCGAAGCAGAACAGCACGAAGGCGACCGCGGCCAGCACGCGCAGCCGGAAGCGGGCCAGCTCCTGGTGGAGGTTCTTGAGGACGACCACTTCGACGACCTAGCCGGGGATCAAAGCGGGCGATGCGCGTCGCGGTCCGGCGCGCGTCGCTGCGGCGCCAGCAGCAGCGCGCTGGCGATGGGCCACAGCGCGGCCTCGAAGAACGGCGCCAGCAGCACCGGCCAGCCGGGCCACATGCCACCCACGGCCATGCGCACGATCAGCGTCAGCACATGCGCGACGACGAACAGCGGCAGGATCTGCAGCGCCTGCCCCAGCAGGCTGAACCAGGCCAGACGGCGGTGCAGCGTGATCGCGCCGAAGCTCAACACGCTGTAGGCCAGCGCATGCTGGCCCAGCACGGCGCCGTCATGCACGTCGATGAGCAGCCCGAACGCGAACGCCCACAGCACACCCACGCGGCGCGGCTGGTGCACGCCCCAGAACGCCAGCACGACGGCCAGCACGTCCGGCATGGCTGCAAGGCGCCCCATCGGGATCATGTCCAGCATCAGCGCGACCAGCAGCGACAGCGCAATGAACCAGGGGTTGGCGGGGAGCAGCAGCTTCTCGGCTGCGCGCGGCATGATCATGGTGCGGCTCCCGAGGCTTTCGCTGCGGCCTTCTCGGCACGCTCGGCCTTCTTGACCGCGCGCGCGTGGGCCTTGGCCTCGGCGGCGGAGGCGGCTTCGGCCGCCGAGGCGACCTCGGCCTCCTTCTTGGCCGCGAGGTGGCGGTCCAGCGGCAGCAGCACCAGCACGTGGCGTGCGCTGTCGGGCTGGGCGATGGGGGCCAGCTGCACCTGCGCGAAGCTGGAGTCGCCGCGCCGCTCGACGGCGGACACGCGCGCCACTGGCAGGCCCGGCGGGTAGATGCCGTCCAGGCCCGACGTGATCATCGAATCGCCGACCTTGATGTCCGCGTTGGCGGCCAGGAAGCGCAGCTCCATGCCCGCGCCGTCCGCGCGGCCGGACGCGGCGTTGCGCATCTGCGTGCGGGCGTTCAGCAGTGGGATGGCCGCGTCCTTGTCGGTCAGCAGCGTGACCTCGGCGGACAGCGGGTAGACACGCGTCACCTGGCCCAGCACGCCGGCCTCGTTGATGACCGGCGAGCCCGCCGCCACGCCCTGCGTCGCGCCACGGTCGATGACGACGCGACGCGAGAACGGGTCCGACGCCTCGAACAACACCTCGGCGGCCAGCGACGGCACGGTCAGCGCCGGCTGCAGCGTCAGCAGCTTACGCAGGCTGTCGTTCTCGGCCTGCAGGGCCGCGACGCGCGACAGCCGCTCGGCCTGCTGCGCCAGCTGACGGCGGGCCAGGTCCTCGGCGGCCATCGCGCGCTGGGTGCCACGCAGGTAGTCACCGCCCGTCTCCCAGGCATCCACGGGCGTCAGCAGCAGGCGCTGCACCGGCTGCAGCACCAGCGCCAGCGCGGCGCGGGCCGGCTGCATCAGCTTGAAGCGGCCGTCGGCCACCATCAGCAGCAGCGCCAGCGCCGAGCACAGCGCGAGCTTGGTCAGCGCCGACAGACCCTGGCGGAACAGCGGCGGGGGATTGCGATCTAAGGTGCCGAGGGGCATTGCGCGCCGGGCGCTCAGCTGGGATTAGTCGGAGGTGAAGATCGAGCCCAGGCGCTCCATGCGCTCCAGGGCCATGCCGCAGCCGCGCACGACGCAGGTCAGCGGGTCTTCGGCCACCAGCACCGGCAGGCCGGTCTCTTCACTCAGCAGGCGGTCCAGGTCGCGCAGCAGCGCGCCGCCGCCGGTCAGCATCATGCCGCGCTCGGCGATGTCGGCGCCCAGTTCGGGCGGCGTCTGTTCCAGCGCGTTCTTCACGGCGGAGACGATCTGGTTCAGCGGGTCGGTCAGGGCTTCCAGGATCTCGTTGGACGAGATCGTGAAGCTGCGCGGCACGCCTTCGGCCAGATTGCGGCCCTTGACCTCCATCTCCTTGACCTCGGAGCCCGGGAAGGCGCTGCCGATGTTCTTCTTGATGGCTTCGGCGGTCTGCTCGCCGATCAGCATGCCGTAGTTGCGGCGGATGTAGTTGATGATGGACTCGTCGAACTTGTCGCCGCCCACGCGGACCGAGCCCTTGTAGACCATGCCGCCCAGCGAGATGACGCCGACCTCCGTCGTGCCGCCGCCGATGTCGACGACCATGGAGCCCGAAGCCTCGGCCACCGGCAGGCCCGCGCCGATCGCGGCAGCCATCGGTTCCTCGATCAGGTAGACCTCGCTGGCACCGGCGCCCAGGGCCGCATCGCGGATGGCGCGCTTCTCGACCTGCGTGGAGCCGCAGGGCACGCAGATGATGATGCGCGGGCTGGGCTTGAAGGTCTTGCTGTCGTGGACCATCTTGATGAACTGCTTGATCATCTGTTCGGTCACGACGAAATCGGCGATCACGCCGTCCTTCATCGGGCGGATCGCCTCGATGTTGCCGGGCACCTTGCCCAGCATGGCCTTGGCCTCGCGGCCGACGGCCTGGATGGTCTTCTTGCCGTTGGGGCCGCCCTCGTGGCGGATGGACACCACCGACGGCTCGTCGAGGACGATGCCCTTGCCGCGCACGTAGATCAGGGTGTTGGCGGTGCCGAGGTCGATGGCGAGGTCGGTCGAGAAGTAGCGGCGCAGGGAGGCGAGCATGGTGTGGCACGGGGAGCCTCGCCGATGAGGCGCGGCTCGAAAAACGGGAGGCTGGATAAGCAACGAGGCCGCCCCGCCTGCGACTCGAAAACGTCGCTGAGTGGGCAGCCTCGAAGGCCATGAAGATGGGCGGCGATAATAACCGAACACCCTTGTTTTGAGCCTGTTGCCATGCGCTTTTCGGCTCAATCCTTACACCTAAAAACGCCCCCATGAGCCTCACCCAAGACGACGTGAGCCGCATCGCCAACCTGGCTCGCCTGCAACTGCAACCGGCCGAGTCCGAGGCCCTGCTCGGCAACCTGAACGATTTCTTCAAGATCGTGGACCAGATGAGTGCCGTGGACACTGCCGGCGTCGAGCCGCTGTACACGCCGCTGTCGGCCATCCAGCAGGTCCAACTGCGCCTGCGCGAGGACGCCGTCACCGAGAGCAACCAGCGCGAGCTGAACCAGCAAAGCGCCCCGGCCGTCGAGGACGGCCTCTTCCTCGTTCCCAAGGTCATCGAATGAAGTCCGTTCACGACATGGGCGTGGCCGAGCTGGCCGCCGCCTTGAAGAGCCGCGCCCTGTCCAGCCGTGAGGTCACGCAAGGCCTGCTGGACCGCATTGCCGCCCACGACAAGCAGCTGGGCGCCTTCCTGCACGTTGACGCCGATGGCGCGCTGGCCCGCGCGGCCGCGGCCGACGCGCTGCTGGCCGCCGGCAACGGCGGCGCGCTGACGGGCGTGCCGCTGGCGCACAAGGACATCTACGTCACGGCCGACATGCCCACCACGGCGGGCTCCAAGATGCTGGACGGCTACCGCAGCCCGTTCGACGCCACGGTCGTCGCCCGCCTGAACGCGGCCGGCACGGTTTCCCTGGGCAAGCTGAACTGCGACGAGTTCGCGATGGGCTCGGCCAACGAGAACAGCGCCTACTTCCCGGCCCACAACCCCTGGGACCTGGGCCGCGTGCCCGGCGGCTCGTCGGGCGGCTCGGCCGTGGCCGTCGCAGCCCGGCTGGTGCCCGGCTCCACCGGCACCGACACCGGCGGCTCCATCCGCCAGCCGGCCAGCTTCACCGGCATCACCGGCATCAAGCCCACCTACGGCGTGTGCTCGCGCTACGGGATGATCGCGTTCGCCTCCAGCCTGGACCAGGCCGGCCCCATGGCCCGCTCGGCCGAGGACTGCGCGCTGCTGCTGTCGGCCATGAGCGGCTTCGACGAGCGCGACGCGACCAGCGTGGAGCAGCCCCCGCAGGACTTCCACGCGCAGATGGTCGCCGCTCGCGAAGGCGCCAGCGCCGGCAAGCCGCTGGCCGGCCTGCGCATCGGCCTGCCGCGCGAGTTCTTCCCGGCCGGCCTGTCCTCGGACGTGAACGCCGCCGTACGCGCCGGTCTGGCCGAGCTGGAGAAGCTTGGCGCCACGCTGGTGGACGTCAGCCTGCCCCGCACGGAGCTGGCCATCCCCGTCTACTACATCATTGCCCCGGCCGAGGCGAGCTCCAATCTGAGCCGCTTCGATGGGGTCAAGTTCGGCCATCGCGCATCGAACTACGACGATCTGCTCGATATGTACAAGAAGACGCGCGCCGAGGGCTTCGGCCCCGAGGTCAAGCGCCGGATCATGATCGGCACCTATGTGCTGTCGCACGGCTACTACGACGCCTACTACCTGCAGGCCCAGAAGCTGCGCCGCATGATCGCGGACGACTTCCAGCAGTGCTTCACGCAGTGCGACGTCATCGCCGGCCCGGTGGCGCCTACCGTCGCCTGGAAGCAGGGCGAGGGCAAGGACGACCCGACCCAGGCCTACCTCGCCGACATCTTCACGCTGCCCGGCTCGCTGGCTGGCCTTCCCGGCATGAGCGTGCCCGTGGGCACTGGCGCCGGCGGCATGCCGGTCGGCCTGCAGCTGATCGGCAACTACTTCAAGGAAGGCCAGCTGCTGCACACCGCACACGCCCTCCAGCAAGCCACCGACTGGCACCGCGCCGCGCCCTCGGGACTCTGAACATGCCTACTTCCCAACTCATCCGCGGTTATGAGGTCGTCATCGGCCTCGAAAACCACGTCCAGCTCTCCACGCAGAGCAAGATCTTCAGCGGCAGCTCCACCGCATTCGGCGCCGAGCCCAACACGCAGGCCTCGCCCGTGGACCTGGCGCTGCCCGGCACGCTGCCGGTGCTGAACCGCGCGGCCGTCGAGCGGGCCATCCGTTTCGGCCTGGCGGTCGGCGCCAAGGTCG
Organism: Roseateles asaccharophilus; assembly: GCF_031458115.1. Classification (GTDB taxonomy): domain Bacteria; phylum Pseudomonadota; class Gammaproteobacteria; order Burkholderiales; family Burkholderiaceae_C; genus Pelomonas; species Pelomonas asaccharophilus_A. The sequence continues at coordinate 336,693 of NZ_JAVDXV010000004.1, forward strand.
CGCCGCTGTCCATCTTCGCGCGCAAGAACTACTTCTACCCGGATCTGCCCAAGGGCTACCAGATCAGCCAGTTCGAGATCCCGGTCGTGCAAGGCGGCAAGGTGGAGTTTTTCGTCGGCGACAAGAAGCACGTCGTCAACCTGACCCGCGCCCACCTGGAAGAAGACGCCGGCAAGAGCCTGCACGAGGACTACCACGGGCAGAGCGGCATCGACCTGAACCGTGCCGGCACGCCGCTGCTGGAGATCGTGTCCGAGCCTGACATGCGCTCGGGCGCCGAGGCCGCCGAGTACGCCAAGACGCTGCACGCGCTGGTGATGTGGCTGGGCATCTGCGACGGCAACATGCAGGAAGGCTCGTTCCGCTGCGACGTCAACGTGTCGGTGCGCAAGCCCGGCGAGCCCTTCGGCACGCGCCGCGAGATCAAGAACCTCAACAGCTTCCGCTTCCTCGTCGACGCGGTGAACTACGAGGTGAACTGGCAGATCGACGAGATCGAGGACGGCCGCAAGATCCAGCAGGCCACGGTGCTCTACAACCCGGACACCGGCGAGACGCGCGCGATGCGCAGCAAGGAAGACTCGGCCGACTACCGCTACTTCCCCGACCCCGACCTGCCGCCTCTGGTCATCGCACCGGAATGGGTGGAACGCGTGCGGGGCGAGATGCCCGAGCTGCCGGCCGTCATGGCCGCCCGCTTCGAGAGCGCCGACGGCCTGCCGGCCTACGACGCGACGATGATGACGCAGAGCCTGGCGACGGCGCGCTACTACGAGGCGGCCAAGGCCGCGGGTGCGACGCCGAAACTGGTGGCGAACTGGGTCATGGGCGAGGTCAGCAAGCGGCTGAACGCCGACGGCGGCGAGATCGTCGCCGCACCGGTCGGTCCTGAGTTGCTGGCCAGGCTGATCGGCCGCATCTCGGACGGCACCATCTCCAACAACGCCGCCAAGCAGGTGTTCGAGTCGCTGTGGACCGGTGAGGCGAACGACGTGGATGCCGTCATCGAGGCCAAGGGCCTGAAGCAGGTCAGCGACACCGGCGCCATCGAGGCCATCCTCGACGAGGTGCTGGCCGCCAACCAGAAGTCGGTCGACGAGTACCGCTCGGGCAAGGACAAGGCGTTCAACGCGCTGGTCGGCCAGGCGATGAAGGCGACCAAGGGCAAGGCCAACCCGGCGCTGGTGAACGAGCTGCTGAAGAAGAAGCTCGGCTGAACTTTCGAGGGCGGTATTCGGGCCGAGCGCCGGGCCGCTCCCGAGCCGGCCCAGCTGGCGATGTGCTCGCGGCTCAATGCCGTGAGCATCGCCGCCCGCTCGGGGGACCGGCCAGACGCACCGCGTCCAGCGGAGTGCGGCTGGACGAGGGACTCAACGCTTGGGCGTCGTGGGCGGCGTCGTCTTGGGCAGCTCGCTGAGCGGCGGCATGGAGCCGGGCGCGGCGCCGGCCCACAGCTTCTTCAGCCGGGCGAGTTCGGCGTCGAAGCGCGCGTTGATGCGCACGATCTCCGCCTTCTGGTTCTCGACCAGCACCTCCTGCGCTTCGACGGCCGCGTCGTTGGCGTCCAGCGCCTGCTTGAGCTTGCCCGGCAGCGGCTTGCCTTTGTAGAACTCGGCCTCGTCCAGCAGCGGCTTGCGCTCCACGCCGAGGTCCTTGATGCGACGCTCGGAGATGCGCGTGGCCTTGTTGGCGTCGTCCAGCGCGGTGTTGCGCGCACGCTGGTGGGCCGCCTCGGTGGGGTAGCGCTGCATCAGCGTGCGGTCGCGCCGGATGGCGTCCTGCGCTGCCACACGTTCTGCGGCCGCGCGGCGGTCGGCCGCCTCCTTGACCGCGCGCTCCTCGGGGCTGAGGTAGGGCGGCAGCGTGGTGCGCTGTGAACCGTCGGGATTGAGCACGCGCTGCTCGCGCGATGTGCATTCGGCAATGGGGCGGTCGCTGGTCAGCTTGCGGCCGTCGCTCGTCGTGCAGGTGTAGATGCCCTTGCCCGGCGTCGTCTCCGCGGCCCAGGCGGACGACGCAAGCAGCAGGCCGACGACGAGCAGCGCGCGCATCACCCTCTCAAACGCCGTAGCGTTCGCGATAGGCCAGTACGGCCGGACGGTAGGCGGCCAGTTCCGGCTCGCCGTCCAGATAGGCCAGCAGATCGGCCAGTCCGGCGACGGCAACGACGGGCAAACCGTAGCGCTGCTGCACCTGCTGCACGGCGGACTGCGGGCTGTCGACGCCGCCCTCGGCCGCCTTCTCCTGGCGGTCCAGCGCGATGCTGACGCCGCAAGGCGTGGCGCCGGCGGCCTCGATCATCTGGATGGACTCGCGCACCGACGTGCCGGCGGAGATGACATCGTCGATGATGAGCACGCGACCCTTGACCGGCGCGCCGACCAGCGTGCCGCCCTCGCCGTGGTCCTTGGCTTCCTTGCGGTTGTAGGCGAACGGCACGTTGCGACCGCGCCGGGCCAGTTCCATCGAAACAGCCGCAGCGAGCGTGATGCCCTTGTAGGCCGGGCCGAAGATCATGTCGAAGGCCAGGCCCGACGCGATCAGGCGCTCGGCGTAGAAGCCGGCGAGCTTGCCGAGCTTGGCGCCGTCGTCGAACAGGCCGGCGTTGAAGAAATACGGGCTCAGCCGGCCGGCCTTGGTCTTGAACTCGCCGAAGCGCAACACGCCCGCCTCCACGGCAAAGGCGACAAAGGACTGGGCGAGAGGGTCGGCGGCGGGAAACATGTGGCAAAGATTCTAGGGGTCAATAAATAAGGCCCGACCCCTAGAAGGGGCCGGGCCGAGCGTGGTTTTCACCGAGTCGCAGGTCAGGCCCGCTTGTCGTCCTGCAGGTCGTTCCGACGAACCCGCTGAATCAGTTGGGGACGGAGCTGCCCGCGATTACACGGTCAGGTCCATCCCTCAATGACTAGAAATTCGCCTTGAACTGAACGCCGTAGCTGCGAGGCTCGTTGACGATACCGGTCAGGTTGTTGAAGTCGATCGCAGCGACGACCTGGCGGTGGTCGGTGATGTTACGACCATAGGCCGCCACCTCGTACTTGCCGTTGGCCCAGCCGTAGCCCACGCGCAGGCCACCCTCCAGCGCCGACTTGGCGCGGTACTCGACGGCCTCGTACAGGAACATGTTGTATTTGTCCTTGTACGCCCAGTCGGTCAGCACGGTCAGCTCGCCCCCGGCCAGCTCGGTGCTGTACTTCAGCGTCCAGTTCCACACCAGCTTGGGTGCGCGCGGCAGGTCGTTGCCGTTGATGCTGACCGTGCCCGGCAGAGGGCCGGCCGGATCGCGGATCGTGCACGGTGCGCCGCAAGGCGCGACGAACAGGCCCGGGTCCTTGATCTGCGTGTCGTTGTACGAGAAGCCCAGCGTCGTGCGCCAGTCGCGCGCGATGATGGCCTGGGCGTCGATCTCGAAGCCCTGGCCCTCGGCCTTGGCGGCGTTGACCAGGCGGTTCTGGTTGGTGGCGCCCGAACCGGCCGTCAGCTGCATGTCCTTCACGCGGTACTTGAACACAGTGCCGGTGATGCGGGCCGTGTTGTCCAGCAGGTCGGCCTTGAAGCCGGCCTCCACGGACAACACCTTCTCCGAGTTCGCGACCGAGATCGTGTCGCCGAACAGCACGCGGCCCTGAATGCTGGGCGCGCGGTAGCCGGTGGCGACGCGGGCGAACAGGCTGGTGGTCTTGCTCAACGCGTAGTTGGCGCCCAGGTCCCAGCTCCAGTTCGTAGAGCTCGGGTTGGCGCGCAGCGGGCCGACGTTCGCGCCGCCGAACGGCGTCTGCGTGCGGGCCGCGTCGAAGTCCTTCTTGTCGTTGGTGTAGCGCAGGCCGGCGGTGAGCTTGAGGTCAGGCGTCAGCGCGTACTTCACGTTACCGAAGGCGGCCCAGGATTTGGCCTCCTGGTTCTGCACGGCATAGCCGTTCTGCGTGTCGCCGGCGTTGAAGCTGTCGAAGTTGAAGCTGTCCACCTGCAGCTTCTCGTTGAAGTAGTACAGGCCCAGGATCCACTGCATCGCGTCCGCGGTGTTGGACTGCAGGCGGAACTCCTGAGTGGTCTGGCGCAGATAGGGGATGCCGTCGGCGGTCTGTGCGTCGAACGGGATGTTGGCGGGCTGGCCGCCGTAGTTCGGGCCCGACGGCGGCGCATAGGGCGCGCCGAAGCCGCCGTCCACATCGCCACGGCTGTAGAACTTGGCGCGCGCGTGCGACGTGATGGAGTACAGCGACAGGCCGTCGAAATCCCAGCGCAGGCGGGCGCTGACCTCGCTGGACTTCAGCGACTGCGAGTTGTAGCCGTCGGTGGGGTAGAAGGCATCGTCGTAGCCGTCGACGAAGTCGTTGGTACCCTTCTTGATGATGTTGGCGCGGAAGGTCGTGGCCGTGCCGTCGAAGTCACGCGCCTGAACCTTGAAAAGACCCTCGAAGCCACCGCTCTTGTACAGCGCCTGCACGCGGATGGCCTTGTCGCTGTAGCCCTCGAGATCGGCCGTCGCACCGAGGCTGGCAGCCATCGGGTTGTGCACGCGGTCGTCCTGGCGCTGCACCAGGCCGGCGACGCGCAGTTGCAGGTCGCTGTTCACCGGCACGTTGACGGCGGCTTCCAGATTGGCCGCGCTCCAGCGGCCGAAGCCGACGTTGGCGTAGCCTTCCAGGCGCTTGGTGGGCCGGGCGGAGTCGAACTTCATGACGCCGGCCGGCGAGTTGCGGCCGAACAGCGTGCCCTGCGGGCCGCGCAGCAGCTCGACCTGGGCCATGTCGAACACCGGGAAACCTTTCAGCGCGATGCTTTCCTGCACCACGTCGTCATAAACCAGGCCGACCGGCTGCGACGCGTTCATGTCGAAGTCGGTATTGCCCAGACCGCGGATGTAGAAGCGCGGGAAGGTGCGGCCGTAGTCCGACTCGATGTTCAGGCTGGGCACCTTGCCCGACAGCGCGCGGATGTCCTGGCCGCTGGCGTTGTAGGTATCCAGCTCTTCCGACTTGATGGCCGAGATGGACAGCGCCACGTCCTTCAGGTTCTCGGCGCGCCGGCTGCCGGTCACGATGACGGCCTCCAGCTGGTTGACGTCCTTCTTGGCCTCGGGTGCCGGGACGGTCTGGGCAACAGCGGCCTGCATCGGGAAGGCCGCGGTGAGCGCCAGCGCGATCAGGGTCGGAGGAATGCGGTGGGTGGGCATGTGAAATCCTCGGTTTGACGATGAGCAGACGGGAGAAAAGTCAGGCCGGACACTTGTGGTGCCTCTGGAATGCGACGGGATAGTAAATATTGCGTGACCGTTTGGTGATGACGGCGTGACCGGTGTTGTGCTTTTGCTGCACTGCGATACTGGGACAGACAGATTCCATTCCCATTTCTCCTCATGCGCTTCATCACCGCCAACCTCAACGGCGTCCGCTCCGCCGCCAGCAAGGGCTTCTTCGACTGGCTGGACCGCCAGCAGGCGGACGCGGTCGGCGTGCAGGAGCTGAAGGCGCAGGCGGACGTCGTCGAGGACAAGTTCCGCAGCTGCGACAAGCTCAATGGCCACTTCCACTACGCCGAGAAGAAGGGCTACTCGGGCGTGGGCCTGTACACGAAGGAAGAGCCCAGCGACGTCGTCACGGGGCTGGGCATCGGCGAATTCGACCTGGAAGGCCGTTGGGTCGAGAAGCGCTTCGACAAGCCGGGTCGCAAGCTCAGCCTCATCAGCGTCTACTTCCCCAGCGGCACCAGCGGCGAGGAGCGCCAGCAGGTCAAGTATCGCTTCCTCGCCGCCCTGTACCCGCACCTGCAGGCGCTGAAGACCGAGCGCGAGTTCATCCTGGTGGCCGATGTGAACATCGCCCACAAGGAGATCGACCTGAAGAACTGGCGCGGCAACCAGAAGAACAGCGGCTTCCTGCCCGAAGAGCGTGCCTGGCTGACCCGGCTGTTCGATGCCGACGCGGGAGGCGGGCTGGTGGACGTGTTCCGCACACTGAATAGCAAGGCCGAGCAATACACCTGGTGGAGCAACCGCGGCAACGCCCGCGCCAACAACGTCGGGTGGCGGCTTGACTACCACCTGGCCACGCCAGGCATCGCCGCGCTGGCCCGGACCGAGGCGATCTACACCGGGCAGCTGTTCAGCGACCACGCGCCGCTGACGATCGACTACGACTTCAAGCTCTGACGCCTTCAAAGCGCACCATGAACGGGCGCACCAATGACGTTTGATTGCAAGTCGAACAACTGCAGCGGGCTTTTGTTCCCGCTCGTAAGTGGTTGATTCGACTGCGGGACAGCTCCTACAAAACTCCGTGCCAGGGACCGACGCCATCGCCTAACGGCGAGTCTTAGAGTGGACTCAGCCGCGGTGGAAATGCCCGGCACCCGCCGGTCGGCATTCCCTAGTCGGCCACCGCACTGACTGAAAGGAGTCCCTCATGTCCCGCATCAAGACCGTTACCTCGGCTCTGACCGCCGCCTTCCTCGTCTCCGGCATCGGCTTTGCCGTCGCCCAGTCGGAAGACCAGCCACAGACCGAGCCGATGAGCACGACCGCGCTGCCCAGCGAGCAGACCCCGGCCGACCCGAATGCCGCACCGGTGGATACCACGGCGCAGCAAGACCAGCAGCTGCAACAGCAGCAGCCGCCGGTCGACCAGCCGATGCCGGCCCAGCCTGCCGACACGACCACGACGACGGCCACGGATCCCAGCATCCCCGCCGCGACGACCACCAGCGACACCAGCTACACCGAGCCCGCTCCGCGCGCCGACCGTAACTGACCCGCGCTGACGGGCAAGTCCGCTTAGCCATGCGATTCGGGCCGCCCGCCGATGTCGACGCCGCCACCTCGCGGCGGCGCGACGTCATTTCCGGCCTGGTGCAGGGCGGCCTGATCGCCGCTGCTGCACTGGTCGTCCTCTACATCGCCTTTGGCGCTCGCCTCAAGCGCAGTCCGGCCCCTTTGCCGCCGGCACGGCCGGCGATGACTGCCCAGGCTCCGGATATCCCCTCGCTGCCGCCCGTCGTCGCCCGCCAGGTCGACTTCGGCACTGTCCCTGCGCCGGCCGACGTGATGCGCGTGGCCACCTGGGCCGTGCGCAAAGCCGACAACGGTGACCGCTCCTTCGTCATCGTGGACAAGCGCCGCGCCCGCATCTACGTGTTCGCGCCGGACGGACGCCTTGTCGGCGACAGCCCCGTGCTGCTGGGCTTTGCCTCAGGCGACCACACCGTCGCTGGCATCGGCGACCGGCCCATCGACCAGGTCAAGCCGCACGAGCGCACGACGCCCGCCGGCCGCTTCCAGTCCGCGCCCGGGCGCAACGCGCTGAACGAGGACGTCGTGTGGGTAGACTACGACGCCGCCGTGTCCATGCATCGCGTGCGCGCCACCAACCCCAAGGAGCGCCGCCTGGAGCGCCTGGCCAGCAAGACCGCGGCCGACAATCGCATCAGCTGGGGCTGCATCAACGTGCCGGTGGCGTTCTTCGACGAGACCGTCTGGCCCCGCATCGGCAAGGGCCGCGGCGTCGTCTACGTGCTGCCCGAACGCAGCGCGCTGACGGCCTATTTCCCCGACGCCGCCCCCAGCCAGCCGCCGCGCCAGTACGCCCAGGCCGCTCTCGGACGAGGTAACAACGCCCGGCCGTGACTTTGTCGCCTGTCGGTTACAAGCCCGGATTCCTAGACTGCCCGCCAGGCAGGCGCGAGGTCGCGCCGCCGCAGCACAGCGGGGCATCGAGTGGGCAGCAGTTGGGCACGCCGGGTCAGGGCCGGCATCTTGGGATTGAGCGCGACAGGGGTCGCCATGGGCATGGCCGCCGCGGCGGCCACGCTGCGGCCGGTCGCGCATGACGTCGCCGACAGCCGTCCGTTCGCCATCGTCGACAAGCGCCAGGCCACGCTGTCCATCTACGCCGCCGACGGCACGCTGGTCGGCCGCACCGCCGCGCTGCTGGGCATGACGCCCGGCGACCAGGAACCCGCCAGCGCGCGGGGCAAGGCGCCTTCCGCCCTCCGAACCCATGAGCGCGTGACGCCCGCGGGTCGTTTCGAAGCCCAGCCGGGCCGCAACCTCAGCGGCGAGCGCGTCGTCTGGTTCGACTACGAATCCAACCTGGCCATCCACCGGCTGCGCCCGGCGCCGGCCGGCGAACGCCGCCCCGAGCGGCTGGCCTCCGGCAGCCCTGACCAGGCCCGCATCACGCTGGGCTGCGTGGTCGTGGACCCGGCCTTCTTTGACAACGTCGTGCTGCCGGTGCTGGGTCAGGGTTCCAGCCTGGTCTACATCCTGCCGGAACGTGATCCGGCGGTCGCCGCCGTCCCGGGGCGCTCGCACGCCGCGGCGCCCTGACCCCAGGGGAATCCCGAGGTAGCCCCCCGCGGAAACGCGTCGACAGACGGGGACAATCGCCGACCTGTCCTGCGGGCTACCGCCCGCGTCGCCGCCCTATCGGGTTCACCTGGAACGAACGACGTGACTACCACTTCCCCCGCGGCCAATCCGGCCGCGCACGGCCTGCCCGCATCGGAGCGCGCCACCATCATTGGCCAGCCCCATCAGCTCTTCGTGCTGTTCTTCACGGAGATGTGGGAGCGCTTCTCCTACTACGGCATGCGCGCGCTGCTGGTGCTGTTCCTCATCGCCGAGGCCAGCAAGGGCGGCTGGGGCTGGACGCGTGAACAGGCGCTGGACCTGTATGGCTGGTACACGCTGTTCGTCTACCTGACGCCCATCCTGGGCGGCTATGTCGCCGACCGCATCCTGGGCACACGGCGCTCCGTGCTGCTGGGCGGCTTCATCATCGCAGCCGGCCACATCGCGCTGTTCATGGAGACGGTGCCGACGTTCTACGCGGGCCTCGGGCTGATCGTGTTCGGCACGGGCCTGTTCAAGCCCAACATCTCGGCCATCGTCGGCCAGCTCTACACCAAGGACAACGAAGGCGCCCGTGACGGCGGCTACACGCTGTTCTACATGGGCGTGAACGCCGGCGCCTTCTTCGGCATCTCGCTGTGCGGCTACATCGGCGAGAAGATCTCCTGGAACCTGGGCTTCGGACTGGCCGGCATCTTCATGATCCTGGGCGCGCTGCAGTTCTGGCTCAGCCAGGGCCTGTTCGGCACCATCGGCGACAAGGTCGATGCCGAGGCCGCCGCCCGCGCGGCCGCCGCCGAAGCCAAGGACGACACGCCCCAGCACATCGTCGCCGACCGCCTGAAGGCCATCTTCGTCTTCTCGTTCTTCACGATCTTCTTCTGGTTCGCGTTCGAGCAGGCCGGCGGCTCCATGACCATCTTCGCGGCCGACTACACCGACCGCACGCTCAGCGGCAGCAGCGGCCTGATCTTCAAGATCATCAACACCGCGATGACGCTGGTGCCGGCCGCCATCCTGTCCTGGCTGCTGTTCAAGCTCTACCGCTCCACGGGCGGCAAGTACGCGATGGCCAACGCCTCGCTGGCGCTGGCCTTCGCCATCATCTGGGGTCTGTGCCTGTGGATGCTGGGCCGCGAGTTCGCGATGGAGCAGAGCGAGGTGCCTGCCACCTGGTTCGGCGTGCTCAACAGCTTCTTCATCGTCGTGCTGGCGCCGATGTTCTCCAAGATGTGGGAGGAGAAGTGGAATCCGTCCGGCCCGGTCAAGTTCGGCGTGGGCCTGGTGCTGCTGGGCCTGGGCTTCGCCGTGCTGTCCTACGGCTCGGCCGGCATCCCGCAGGGCGCCAAGACCGCCCAGGTCAGCATGATGTTCCTGACGCTGGCCTACCTGTTCCACACGATGGGCGAGCTGTGCCTGTCGCCGGTGGGCCTGAGCTACATCTCCAAGCTGGCGCCGGCGCGCCTGCTGGGCCTGATGTTCGGCGTCTGGTTCCTGAACTCGGCCATCGCCAACAAGATCGCCGGCTCCACCGGTTCCTACATCGACCACATCTCGTCCACGTACTCGATGTCGGTGTTCTTCCTGATCTTCACGGTCATCCCCATCGCCGCCGGCCTGGTGCTGATGGCCATGACACCGCTGATGCGCAAGTGGATGCACGGCGTCCATTGACCGCTGCCGCCGGGTCATGAAACCCGTGCGCAACCCACCAGCCGCCAGCGCGAGAGCCCTGGCGGCTTTTTTGTGCACGGTTTCCGGCTGTTGACAAGTAATGTCAGCAGAGCCCCCGGGATTAGGACGGGACTAAGTCACGGACAAGGTGTTATGGCTAGAGTCCCGCGCTTGCACTCGGAGCACTTCATGTCCAAGAAAAATCTGGCGCTGTCCCTGCCCCCTCTCGCCGCCCTCCTTCTCCTCGCCGCCTGCGGCCAGCAGCAGGGCGGCCCAGGCCACGCGGGCGGCCCGCCGCCGGTGTCCGTCGCGCCGGCCACGCAGCGCGAGATCCAGGAATTCGAGGAATTCACCGCGCGGCTGGAGGCTCCTGACACCGTCGAGGTGCGCGCCCAGGTGTCCGGCACCGTGCAGGCGGTGCGCTTCAAGGAAGGCCAGTTCGTCCGCAAGGGCGAGCCGCTGTTCACCATCGACGCCCGCGCCTACCGGGCCGAGGTGGCCCGCGCCGAGGCGCAGATTGCGGCAGCAAAAACGCAGGCCGAACTCGCCAAGACCGACCTGGCGCGCTCCGAGAAGCTGGTCAGCGTCAACGCGGTCAGCCAGCAGGAGATCGACCAGTTGCGCTCGGCGCTGCGCAGCGCCGAAGCCAACCAAAAGGCCGCCGAGGCGACGTTGGTGCAGGCCAGGCTCAACGTCGAGTACGCCAGCGTCGTCGCGCCGGTCAGCGGCCGCACCTCGCGCGCCAATGTGACGCCGGGCAACCTGGTCAACGTGGGCGAGCCGGTGCTGACCACGCTGGTCTCCAACGACAAGGTCTACGCCTACTTCGACGCCAGCGAGGCGGCCTACCTGCGCTACATGCGCGCGGCCAAGCCGGCGAGCGTGTCGGTGTCCATGGGCTTGTCCGACGAGCAGGGCCACCCGCACGCGGGCAAGCTGGACTTCGTCGACAACCGTCTGAACCCGGCCACCGCGTCCATCCGCGCACGCGCGGTGTTCGACAACAAGCAGGGTCAATTCACGCCCGGCCTGTACGCACGGCTGAAGATCGGCGGCGGTGGCAGCTACACCGGCGTCGTCGTGCCGGAGCGCGCGATCACGACCGACCAGACCCGCAAGGTCGTGCTGGTCGTCGGCGCCAACAACATCGTGCAGCCGCGCCCGGTCAAGCCCGGTGCGCTGATCAACGGCATGCGCGTCGTGGAAGGCATCAAGGCCGGCGAGCAGGTCATCGTCGACGGCGTGCTGCGCGCGATGCCCGGCGCGCCGGTCACGCCGCAGGTGCTGAAGGTGGACGCCAACGGCATGCCCGTCCCGGCCGCACAACCCGGCCAGCCCGGTGCCGCGCCCGCCCCGGCGCCTGCTCCCGCTTCGGCCGCCTCGAAGTAATCCCAAGGCGGTAGCCCATGGACATCTCACGCTTCTTCATCGACCGGCCGCGTTTCGCGACCGTGTTGTCGTTGTTCATCTTCCTGATCGGCGCACTGGCCATCCCGCTGCTGCCGATCTCCGAGTACCCCGAGGTCGCGCCGCCGCAGGTGGTCGTGCGCGCCCAATATCCCGGCGCCAACCCCCGGGTGATCTCCGAAACGGTGGCCTCGCCGCTGGAAGAGCAGATCAACGGCCTCGAGAACGTTCTCTACTTCGAGAGCCAGGCCACCGGCGACGGCGGCATGAGCCTGACGGTCACGTTCAAGATCGGCACCAACCCCGAGGCCGCCGAGACGGCGGTGCAGAACCGCATCAACCGCGCGCTGCCGCGGCTGCCCGACATCGTGCGCACCATCGGTGTGACGACCGAGAAGAGCAGCCCCAACCTGACCATGGTGGTCCACCTGGTCAGCCCGGACAACTCGCGTGATGCGCTGTACCTGCGCAACTACGGCTCGCTCAACGTGCGCGACGACCTGCTGCGCGTGCCCGGCATGGGCTCGGTGCAGACCTTCGGCGCCGGCGACTACGCGATGCGCATCTGGCTGGACCCGCAGAAGCTCACCGCTCGCAACCTGACCGCCGCCGATGTCGTGGGCGCCATCCGCGAACAGAACTCGCAGGTCGCCGCCGGCGTCGTGGGCGCCTCGCCTGCCCCAAAGGGCACGGAGTTCGAGCTGGCCATCAACACGCAGGGCCGCCTGACCAGCGAGGAAGAGTTCGCCAACGTCATCGTGCGCGCCGAACCCCGCACCGGCGCCATGGTGCGCCTGCGTGACGTGGGCCGCGTGGAGATCAGCGCCAACACCTACGCGCTGCGCAGCCTGCTGAACAACAAGGAAGCCGCGGCCATCGCCATCTTCCAGGCGCCCGGCTCCAATGCGCTGGCCATCTCGGAGAACGTGCGCGCCACGATGGAGCGCCTGAAGCCCGGCTTCCCGCCGGGTGTCAGCTACGACATCGTCTACGACCCCACGCGCTTCGTGCAGACCTCCATCAACAAGGTCGTCAGCACGCTGTTCGAGGCCGTCGCCCTGGTGGTGCTCGTCGTCATCATCTTCCTGCAGACCTGGCGCGCGTCCATCATCCCGCTGGTCGCCGTGCCGGTGTCCATCGTGGGCACGTTCTCGGTGCTGCTGCTGCTGGGCTTCTCCATCAACACGCTGACGCTGTTCGGCCTCGTGCTGGCCATCGGCATCGTCGTGGACGACGCCATCGTGGTGGTCGAGAACGTCGAGCGCAACATCCAGGACGGGCTGACGCCGCGCGCCGCGACCATCAAGGCGATGCAGGAGGTCTCGGGCCCCATCATCGCGATCGCGCTGGTGCTGTGCGCCGTGTTCATCCCGCTGACGCTGGTGCCGGGCCTTTCGGGCCAGTTCTACAAGCAGTTCGCCGTCACCATCGTGATCTCCACGCTGATCTCGGCCTTCAACTCGCTGACGCTGTCGCCGGCCCTGGCCGCCATCCTGCTGCGCCCGCATGACGCGCCCAAGGACGCGCTGATGCGCGGCATGGACAAGGTCTTCGGCCGCTTCTTCCACTGGTTCAACGTCTTCTTCCACCGCCGCTCGGAGGACTACGGCCGTGGCGTGACCGGCATCCTGAAGCGCAAGTCCGTGGCGCTGATCATCTATGCGCTGCTGCTGGGCGCCACCGCGCTGCTGTTCGCGCGCCTGCCCAGCGGCTTCGTGCCCGCGCCGGACAAGCAGTACCTGATCGGCATCGCGCAGCTGCCCGCGGGCGCCAGCCTGGACCGCACCGAGGAAGTGATCCGCAAGATGAGCGAGATCGCGCTGAAGGTGCCCGGCATCGTCGACTCGGTGGCCTTCCCCGGCCTGTCGGGCGCCGGCTTCTCGGCCGCGCCCAACGAGGGCATCGTGTTCTTCGGTCTGGCCGACTTCGAGAAGCGCACCTCGCGCGACCTCAGCAAGGAAGCCATCCTGGGCCAGGTCAACGGCGCCATCCAACAGATCCAGGGCGCGCGCATGTTCGTCGTGCCGCCGCCGCCGGTGGACGGCCTGGGCATTGCGGGCGGCTTCAAGATCCAGGTGCAGGACCGCAGCAGCCAGGGCGAGCAGGCCCTGTACGGCGCGGTGTGGGGCACGCTGGGCCAGGTCTACGGCAACCCCAAGACCAGCATCGGCACGCCGTACTCGAACTACGACATCAACGTGCCGCAGCTGTTCGCCAACGTGGACCGCACCAAGGCCAAGCAGATGGGCGTGCCGCTGGCCTCCATCTACGACACGCTGCAGATCAACCTGGGCTCGCTGTACGTCAACGACTTCAGCAAGTTCGGCAAGACCTACCAGGTCATCGTGCAGGCCGATGCGCCCTTCCGCGCCAACGCCGACGACATCACCAAGCTCAAGACCCGCAACGAGGCCGGCGAGATGGTGCCGCTGGGCTCGCTGATGAGCGTGGAGCCGACCTTCGGCCCGACGCGCGTCACGCGCTACAACGGCTTCCCGGCCGCCGACATCAACGGCGCGCCCAACCCCGGCTTCTCGTCGGGCCAGGCCGAGGCCGAGATCGAGCAGCTGCTCAAGGGCCTGCCTCGCGGCATGAGCTACGAGTTCACCGACCTGAGCTACCAGGACCGCCTGACCCGCGACGTGGCGGTGCCCGGCACGACCGTCAAAATCCCGACGCTGGCGGCCGTGCTGCTGTTCTCTGTCGTGCTCGTGGTGCTCGTGCTGGCCGCGCAGTACGAGAGCTGGAGCCTGCCGCTGGCCATCATCCTGATCGTACCGATGTGCATCCTGTCGGCGCTGTTCGGCGTGTGGATCTCGCACTTCCCGCCGTTCGCGCAGGCAGGGGACCTGAACATCTTCACGCAGGTGGCGTTGGTGGTGCTCGTGGGCCTGGCCTGCAAGAACGCCATCCTGATCGTCGAGTTCGCCAAGGAGCTGGAGGAGCAGGGCAAGTCGGTCGCCGACGCCGTCATCGAGGCCTGCCGCCTGCGGCTGCGCCCCATCCTGATGACGTCCATCGCCTTCTGCGCCGGCGTCATCCCGCTGATCCTGGGCTCCGGCGCCGGCAGCGAGATGCGCCGCGCGATGGGCATCGCCGTGTTCGCCGGCATGCTGGGCGTGACCTTCTTCGGCATCTTCCTGACGCCGGTGTTCTACGCGCTGCTGCGCAAGGGCACCGAGAAGCGCCGCGCCCGCGCCCGCGCGCTGAAGGAGCAGATCGACGCTTCCGCCCATGCCTTCCATCCGGGCATCGACGATGAACCCACGCACACGAAGGGCCACTGAAATGAAAGCCCGACTCACCCTCCTCGCAGCCGCCGCCGTGCTGGCCGGCTGCGCCGCGCCCGGCCTGTCGCAGGGCCCGGCCAACCTGGCTCCTGAAAAGTTCTCGCAGTTGCCGCCGAGCACCAACGGCGCCGCTCAGATGACCGCCGCCTTCGCCGACAGCGCCCAGCTGCAGCGCGTCGTCGACGACGTGCTGGCCAACAACCGCGACCTGCGCGCGGCCGCCGCACGGCTCAGGCAGGCCGAGGCGCTGGCTGACTCGGCCGGCGCGCAGCGCCTGCCCACCGTCGGCGTGGGCGCCAGTGCAGCCCGCCAGCGGGCTCCGGACGCCAACGGCAACTACAGCACCTTCAACGCCTACGGCGTCAACGCCAATGCGGCCTGGGAAATCGACCTGTGGGGCCGCGCCGCCGCCAATGCGCAGGCGGCCGGCTATGACGCGCAGAGCGCCGCACTGGACCGCGACGCCGCCCAGCTCAGCCTGGCCGGCACCGCGCTGAACCTGCAGACCCAGCTGATCGGCCTGGGCCACCGCCTGAAGCTGGCCAAGGAAACGCTGACCGTGCAGAACCAGCTGCTGGACCTCGTGAAGGCCCGCGTGGGTGCCGGCCGCAATACCGCGCTGGACCAGGCGCGTGCTGAGGCGCTGGTCGCGCAGACCTCCGCCAGCGTGCCCGCGCTGCGCAACGCCGCCTGCCTGACCCGCCTGCAGCTGGACGTGCTGCGTGGCCAGCCACCGGCCGATTGCGACAAGGCCGACAGCGACCCGCTGCCCGCCATGCCCGAGCCGCGCCTCATCAGCCTCGGCACGCTGCCCGACCCGGCCGGCCTGCTGGCCGCACGCCCGGACGTGCGGGCCGCCGCCACGCGCGCGCAAGCCGCCGCGTCGCGGGCGCAGGTCGCCTGGGCCGCGCGCTGGCCCAGCATCGGCCTGACCGGCTCCATCGGCTGGAGCGCCGGCGCTACGTCCGACCTGTTCAAGAGCGCCACGCGGGTCGGCAGCATCGCCGGCGCGCTGAACTGGAACTTCCTGGACTTCGGTGCCCGCGCGGCCGACGAACGCGCCGCCCGCGCCGGCTTCGATGCGGCCGTGGCGGGGGCCGAGCAGGCCCAGCTCGTCGCGCTGCAGGATGCCCAGGGCAGCCTGTCCACGCTGCGCGAGACCGAGCTGCAGGCCCAGGCCCAGGCCACGGCCGCCGACGCCACCGTGCGTGCACGTGACTTGGCCTTCAAGCGCTACGACGCCGGCGTGACCGACTTCTACGCACTGCTGACCACCGAGCAGGAACGCCTGGCCGCGGCGGATGCGCTGATCCAGGTGCAGACCAACCGTGCCGCGGCGCTGCTGGCGGTGCACAAGGCGTTCGCGGCGAAACTGACTGCGACGCCCTGAGCCTTGTCCCGGCTGGCCTGCAACTCAGGCCGGCCGGGCGCGAAGCAGTCCGTTCACGAAGGCCGCACAGGCCTGGCTGGCATCGGGATGCTCACGCCAACGTTCTGCCAGAGCGCGCAGCGCCGCCCGGACTTCGCGCGGCAGCGTGCCATCCAGCGGGTCGTCGGCGACGGCACACAGGTGGTCGGCATACCGGCTGCGCGCGTCCGGGTCACAGTCCATCAGCTCCAGCACAGCGCCGGCCAGCGTCTGGAACTGCGCGGGCGACAGCTCCGCGCTGCCGCGCTGCGGCCAGGCGGCCAGGCACAGGTACTCGATGGGCCCCAGGCTGCGCCGCAGCGCGCCCGACGGCACCGCGCCCCAGGCGGCGCGTGAGCCGCTGGGCAGCCGGCCCTGGCTCAGCGACTGCATGAGGGTCTGCGCGACCGCGGCCCGTGCGGCGTACTCGCCGCGCTGGTTGACCTCGGTCAGCACGCGCAGGAAGGCCGGGTAGAGCTGGTCGCCCAGTCCCACGCAGACGGCTTCCATCAGCGCGACGGCGCCCTCCTGTCGCGGCCCCAGGTCCACGCAGCCGCTGATGAGCGCCTGGGCGGCGTCGGCCCAGCGCGGCTGGGCCAGCAATTCAACCAACGAGGGCCGACAGCACGCGTTCGGCGTGCTGCTGCACGGACAGGCCGCGCTGCTCCGGCGTGACGTCGGCGCGCAGACTGGCGGCGCCGCCTGCACCCAGGCCGTCCAGCCAGGAGGTCGGCTGCGAGCCGGCCGGTGCGCTCAGCGGCCGCGATGCGGTCGCGTACAGCGAGGCGGAGGTCGGTGGCAGCGGAGCGCCGATCATGGCTGGGTAGTTGGAAGGTGAGGAATGGGGTCAGCTTAACGACGACGCCATGCGCTGGCGACTACGGCTGCCCCTAATTCGTCGGCTTGCAGCCCGCGAAGCTGGCGCGGTCGGCGTTCAGCGACTCGATGCGCCAGCCCTGCGGTGTCCAAGCCGCCGTCATCGCACCACCCACGCTGACACGCGCGGCGCCGCGGCGCGACAGCGGCGGCATGTCCAAGCGCGGGCTGTCGGTGGCCTTCAGCAACTGACCGAGGTCGCTGCGGCCGTCGGTGGTCGTCACGGTGGCCAGGCAGGCCGCCGAGTGGCGCAGCAGTGACGCGGGCGCCTTCATCAGGTCCGGCCCCTCGATGAACGAGGGCTGCTGCAGCGCCAGGCGCTGCAGCAGCTCGCCATCGCGGCGGGTCAGCGCGTCGCGCAGCTGGCGCCAGAACAGCAGGAAGGCGCCGTCGCGATCCTCGCGAGCCTCGCAGCCGGGTGCGGCTGGCGCCAGCGTCACCGACGCCGGCAAGGCCAGCCCACCGCATCGCGCCGGCTGCAACGCCAGCGTGAACCCACCCGTGCCGGCCCGACGCAGCGTCGCGCGATAGCGGATGTTGCCGACAACGGCATCGGTCCACTCGAAGCGCCAGCTCCCATCGGCTGCAGCAGCGGCACCCTGCGTCTGCAGATCGCATTCGCGCGTGCCGGACGTGACGCTGACGCCGGCTCGTAGCGGGGCACCGGTCGCGTCGTGGCTGACGCTGGCGGTGAGGCTTTCGCCGGAGCTGCAGACCAGCAGCGTCGGCGGGGGGGTGCCCACCTGCGCGCTCGCGGCGCCCGCAGCCAGCAAGGTCAGCACAACGGCGGTTCTCATGCGCGCCAGCATAGGCTGCGCACGCAACGCCTCTCGTCCATGAAATGGGCGACGCCTGTCGTCACGGCGCGCGGCGCACGCCGATCGCACTGGCGAGAGATCGCACCGATTCCGTCACACCATCCGGCTGCCCTTCGCCATTGGACTGGTTGCCGCCCACCACGCGCACGCGACCGTTGGCCAGCACCTCGTCGACGATGGCCACATGGCCTTGCGCCGGGTTGTTGCCGCGCGGGAACACGATGACGTCACCGGGCCGCACGCTCGCCGCATCGATGGGCACCGCCCGGCCCCAGTTCAGCCAGCTGCGCGCGGCGGCGCTGTCGGTGCCACGCACGCCGGCCTGTTCCATCGTCCAGTTGACGAAGGAAGAGCACCAGGAGGTCTCGTCATCGTTGGCGCGCAGCGTCGTGGTCTGGTGGTACTCGACGACACGGGCGTTGTCGCGCGCACCGCGGACCTCGTTCGTGCCCAGTTCACCACGCGCGATCTGCAGCCAGCGCGGCGCGCCGCCGGCCGCCGGCGCCGCTGCAGCGGGAGCGGCAGCCAGCAGGCCTTGCGCGTTCAACGCCGATTCGACCGCCGTCGTGCGGCGCTGCTGGTCGGCCCGGATGACGGCTTGAACCTGCGCCTCGGTGGGCTCCCGGCCCAGCTGGTTGCGCGCGATGTTGACGAAGCCGCTGCCGGCCTGGCCGCCATTGGCGAGGCGGAAGCGCTCGCCCGTGCTGGCGTCGACGAAGCTGTTCACGCGCAGGTCGGTGATGCTGCCGGCCGTGATGGGCTGGCCGGCCAAGGTGCCCATCTGGTTCAGGAAGCGCGCCGCGGCGGTGGGCGACTGGTTGTAGAGGTCCAGGTAGGCCGACGCCAGGCGCGGATCATTGGCGTTGAGCCCGGCCGCGCGCGCGGCCGCCTCATAGGCGGGCAGGCGCCCCTGCAGCGTCTGCAGCTGGCGGCGGTCGGCATCGGCGGGGCTGCTCGCGGCATGCTGGTAGGAGAACGAGCCCCGGTTGTGCACCGCGTTGCCGGGGTCGGTGTGGCCGCCAAAGGCGCGCGTGAAGCCGCCGTCCGGGCGGCGCGTGCCCTCGGCGCTGCCGATGACGATGGCGGCCAGCGCGTCGGAGCCCAGCGCTGGGTCGGTGAAGCGGCGAAGATCCAGCGGCGCGCCACGCTGCTGGTCTGCCAGCAGCTCGCTGGCGGTGCCGCGCAGCAGGTGGCCGTCGGGCACGGCCACGTCGTGGGTGTGCGTGCGCGAGGTCATGACGATGTTGCCGATGGCCACCGCCGTGTTGTAGGTGGCCTTCTGGTAGGCGGGGTTCATCACGTACAGCGGCAGCAGCGTGTCCACCAGCGCCTTCAGCGCCTGGCCGGTGCTGCGCACTTCGTCCGCCTGCCGCGGCGGCAGGCGCAGGGTGTCGCCCGGGTGGATGCGGTCCGGGTCACGCAGTTGCGGGTTGGCGGCGATCAGCGCCTGCAGGCCCACGCCGTGCTGCTGCGCGATCGCGTGCAGCGTGTCGCCCGGCTTCACCGTGTGGCGGCCCGCCTCGGGCAGCGCCAGCCGCGTGCCGGGGTAGATCACATCGGGGTTGCGCAGCTGCGGGTTGGCGGCGATCAGGGCTTGCAGCGGCACGCCTTGCTCGGCGGCAATGCGCTGCAGCGTGTCGCCCGGCTGTACGACGACGCCGGGGCCGTCGCCCGGTGGTGCATCGTGCGTGGTGCTGCGGGCCGTGTCGGCGCGGTTCAACGAGATCATGGCAACCCCTGTGCGGTAGTGGCCTCCATTTCAGGCCAGCCGCGCCGGCGCGGCAATTGCGGGTGCCGCTGTTTCAGAACGTGTCGCCGCTAGGGTCGGCCGCAAGGGTCAGTGAACGGCACGCACCGTGGCGTTCGCAGACCCTAACCAAACAGATGCCGCAACGCATCGCGCACGATGCCCGGCCGCGCCAGCAGCTCGTCGTTCATCAGCGTGACGAGGCTGCCCAGCTGCAGCAGCAGCACCAGATGCCCCACGACGGCCTTCAGCGACATGGACAGGCTGAACACGTTGAGCTGCTGCGCATAGCGGTTGATCAGGCCCAGCACGCCGTCCACGAGGTACAGCAGCACCAGCGACGGCGCCGCCACCATCAGCGCCAGCCGCAGCATGCGGCCGAACTCCGCCTCGAATGCGAGCATGCCGCGCGGCAGCAATTGCCAATCACCGTGCAGCGGCCACAGCGCGTAGCTGTCCAGCAGCAGTGCCGCGAACAGCATGAAGCCGCCGGAGGCCATGAACACCCAGCTCGCCAGCCGCGCGAGGAAGGCGCCGGTCAGCGAGGTCTGGTGGCCGGACAGCGGGTCCAGCACCTGGGCCTGCGACGACCCCACCTTGGTGTCGATGAGCTGGCCCGCCATCTCGAACGACCACATCAGCCCCGCGTACAGGAAGCCGAGCGCCGCGCCCAGCATGGCCTCGCGACCGAACAGCTGTGCCCATTGCAACGCGCTCAGCTGCATGGGCTTGATGTCCTGCACCAGCAGGCCCAGCAGCGCCAGCGCGATGAACAGCGCGTTGCGTATCAGCGCCGGGATCAGGTCCTGCGTGAACAGCGGGATCAGCAGGAAGGCCACCGCCACGCGCATCGTGGACAGGCCCAGCAGCAGCGCCGCATCTGCGGGCGAGCTGACCCAGATCTCGTACATCAATGCTTGATCTTGACCAGGCCGGGGAACTCGCTGAACACCTTGTCCCCCAGCCGGTACAGGCTGCCGCCCAGAAGCGAGGCCGTGATGAAGATGGTGATGACGATGGCGAAGAACTTGGCCACGTACTGCACCGTCTGCTCCTGCAGCTGCGTGGCCGCCTGCACGAAGGCGATCAGCAGCCCCACGACGGCCGCCACGATGATGGGCGGCGCGGACAGCAACAGCACCAGCCACAGGGCCTGCTGCGTGAGTTGGATGACTTCGCTGTTCATGTCAGGTCTGGTAGGTGAGCACGAGGCCGTGGGTCAGCTTCACCCAACCGTCGATCAGCACGAACAGCAGCAGCTTGAACGGCAGCGACACGGTGGTGGGCGACAGCATCTGCATGCCCATGGCCATCAGGATGTTGGAGATGACCAGGTCGATGACGAGGAAGGGCAGGAAGATCAGGAAGCCGATCTCGAACGCCACCGTCAGTTCACTCACCGTGAACGCCGGCACGATGACGAGGAAGTCGCGCTCGGTGAGCGCCTTGGCCTGTTCCTCGGACAAGCTGCGCTGCGCGGTCTTCAGGAAGAAGGCGCGCTCCAGGGGGCGGCTGTGCTTGATGAGGAACTCGCGCAGCGGTTCCTTGGCCAGGTCCGCCGCGGCCAGCAGGTCGCTGGTGGACGACTTGGCCGCGACCGTGGGCATGGCGGTCAACCGCTCCTGCATCTGCACGCCCACCGGGTACATCACATAGATGCTGAGGATGAGCGCGAGGCCGTTCATGACCACGTTGGGCGGCACCTGCTGCAGGCCCATCGCGTTGCGCAGCAGGCTGAGCACGACCACCAGCTTGGTGAAGGACGTGACCATGACCGCCACAAACGGCGCCAGCGCGAGCAGGACGACGGTGATGAGGGCCGAGGCCGGCGTGAAGCTGCTGAGGTCCATGGCCTAGATCCGGCAGTTGGGCGCGCCCGAGGGACTGGCGAGGCGGCCTGCGGGCAAGGCGCGACGACGAAGCGGGCTGGTGCCCGCGAGGAGGAGCAACGCTGCCGGCGGGCCGAAGCGCCAGGCCAGCGGGCAGGCAGCGGTATTCACCGGCGCGCCGAACATTGCAAAACGACCAAGGGAATCAGGCATCGAGACTTTGGAGAAGTAGCGAGCGGTCAACTGCCGGATCTGGGCCTAGATCGTGTCGATACGAAAGGCATGACCACTGCCCCAGGGCAGCAGCCGGCCACGGGCGCGCACGGCATCGGGCCGCGCCGCCTCGATGAGCTGGCAGGGCGCGGGCGGCAACGGAGCCGGCCCTTGCCAGCCCATGACGAGGGCGGCCGGCAGTGGCTGCTCCCAGCGCGACACCAGTTGCCAGGTCAAGCCCTCGGGTGCCTCGCCACGCGCGCGCATCCGGCCGCACACCGGCGCCTCCAGCAGCAGCAGGCCGCCGGACTCCAGCGCGGCGACCTCGTCGTCGTCCAGCTGCCACTGCGCCAGCAGATGCTCGGCGGGCGTGGCCTGCCACAGCAGGCCCGGCACGTCGGGCGCCTCCGCCAGCGCACGCAGCGCCGCCCACGGCAGCGTCAGCCGCGCCTGCGCCTCGGTGCCGCGCCACAGGGCCTGAGCCTGCGCCCCAGACAACCCACCGCCCTGCGCCACCCACTGCCAGCGCGCATCGGGCGCCAGGCCGGCGGCCGCCAGCCCGTCCAGCAGCTCGCCGGCCAGGTCCAGCACCACGGCCGCCTCGGCCGCGCAGGGCGGCAGCTCACGCGGCGCAAAGTCGTCGGCACTGATGCTCAAGGACGCCGCCCCCGACAGGAAATGCCAGCCCAGCGCCTGGCTGGCGGCTTGCGGCAGCGAACTCATGCGCGACGGCTGACCATCATGCGGGTCAGCTCCGTGATCGAACGGCACTTCATCTTGCGCATGCCGCGCGAGCGGTACAGCTCGACGCTCTTCAGCGACAGCTTGATCTCGTCCGCGATGTTCTTGTTCATCATGCCCTTGACCACCAGCGCCAGCACCTGGCGCTCGCGCGGCGACAGCGTCTGAGCGCGGCGCTCGAACTCCTCGCGCGAGCCTTCCACGTCGGTGTCGATGGCGGTGTCCACATCGGCCGGCGCGAACGCGCGATCCAGCGCGGCCGACAGCGCCGTGTCGTCCAGCGGCTTCTCCAGCAGCGACACGGCACCGCGCTTTTGCATCGCGGCGACGGCCAGCGGCACGTCGGCGTGGCCGCTCATGTAGATGACGGGCAGGTGGATGCCGCGCTCGCGCAGCGCGTCGTGCAGGTCCAGCCCCGACAGCTCGGGCATGCGCACGTCCAGCATCAGGCAGGTGGACTCGGGCCAGGTCGTGCCCACAGCCACGCGGGCCAGCGACTGCAGCGCATCGCGCGGGTCGCCCCAGTCGCGCACCTGGCAGCCGAAGCCTTCCAGCCAGAAGCGCAGCGAGTCGCGGAACTCGTTGTTGTCGTCCACCACGTAGATCTGTCGGGGTGTCATGCGGTGTTCTCCAGAACAGGTTGATTCGTCGCGGCCGCCAGCACGGGCAGCGCGAAGTGGAAGCAGCAGCCGCCGGCCTCACGCCGCGTGAACCAGAGGCGGCCCTGGTGCATCTCCATCAGCGAGCGGCAGATCGACAGCCCCAGTCCCATGCCGTTGGGCTTGGTGGAGCTGAAGGGCAGGAACAGGCGGGCCTCGGTCTGCGGCGTGATGCCGGGTCCGTTGTCGCCCACGCGCAGCTCGGCGCGGCCGCCGGCCACCTGCAGCGAGATATCGATCAGCGGGTCGTCCGGCCGGTCCAGCCGCAACGCATCCAGCGCGTTGCGCAGCAGGTTGATCAGCACCTGCTGCAGCATCACCGCGTCGCCCTGCACCGGCACGCCGTCACGCGGCAGGTCCAGCTCCAGCCTCACGGCCTCGCGCTGCAGATCCCAGTCCAGCAGCGCCAGGCTCTGGTGCACCAGCGCCACCAGGTCCAGCGATTCGACCTTGGGCTGGCGCGACTGCGTGTACTCACGCACCCGGCCAATGATCTGGCTCGCATAGCTGACCTGCGCCACGGCCTTGTCCAGCGCGGCCAGTTCGTCGACGTCGTCGGGATGGCGGCGCGCCAGCCGCAGCTTCAGGCCGCGCAGCAGGTTGGCCGTCGCGCCTATGGGCTGGTTCAGCTCGTGCGCCAGCACGCTGCCCATCTCGCTGACGGTCAACGAGCGCGACGTGAACAGCAAGCCCTCGCGATCATCCAGCTGGCGCTGCAGGTGGTGCAGCCGCGCGCGCTCATCCTGCAGGCGCAGCAGCACATGGCGCGCATCCAGCGCGACACGCTGCGCCACGTACTCGCCGCTGACGCCGCAGCGGCAGCGCTGGCCCAGCGGCGCGGCCAGCGCGCTGGCGAGGCCATGCAAGGGCTCGGCCCAGTCCGCCGCCAGGCCGCCAGGCTCGCCCGGCAGCAGCGCTTCCATCGGCGCGTTGAGCGCAACAAGGAAGTCGCCATCCAGGATGGCCAGCGCCTCGTCCAGGTCACCCAGCGCATGCAGCAGGTCGGCATCCATGCGGTTCATGCAACGTCCTCCTTCGGCCACAGCGGCTGGCTGCACAACAGCCAGGTCAGCGACGGCCGCGCCCCCAGCAGCGTGCGCAGCGCCGGGCTGGCCGGGGCCTGCACCAGCACCTCGGCCCATTGCGCAATGCCGGGTGCGATGCCATCCAACCGCAGCTCGCAACTGACCTGGCCGGGTGCCAGGCGCAAGCCGGCATCCAACTCACGCAGCGTGCGCGGCCGCCCTTGCGCCGCCAGGCCCACGCGAACGGCCCACCAGCGCTCGCCGGTGACAGGCCGTGCCGTGCGCCAGCGCGCGGGCCAGCGGCGCCAGCACCAGCTGGCCGCATCGCGGCCCGGCTGCAGGCTGGCCAGGCCGGCCGGGCTGGCCAGCAGCACCGGCAGGCCCACGCGCCAGGACTGCAGCGCGGCGCGCATGCGCAAGGCTGAATCCGGCGCCACGGCGGCTTCGCGCAGTCGGTCCATCAGCGCCACGGCCCAGGCCGGCATGGCGTCAGCGGCCGGCTCGGGCACCTCGTCCGGAAGCTCGGAGTCGGTGGCGACCTCGTCATCGTCACCGGCCATGTCGAACAGGTGGCGCCAGGCCGAACCGTCCTGCACGCGCCAGCGCAACTCGGGCCCTTGCTGCAGGCTCAGCGGCGTCAGCAGCACCGGGGCCATCGGTAGCACTGCAGCATGGGCTTCGGCTGGCGCGGCCAGCGGTCCCAGGGCCTGGGGTGCGACGGCAGCGGCCGGCGCCGGTGCGGCCGCTGCGGGCTGCTCCGGCGCATGCGCTTCGCCGGCGGGCGCAGCTTCGGTCTCGTTGGCGGCCTGCTGCAGCCAGGCCTGCCAGGTCTCGGCCGGGTTCAGCGCCTGGATGGATGTGATGCTGGTCATGAGGGCACCTCATCCACACGCTGGCGTCGCACACGCGGGCTGTCGTGCAGGCGGACGCCGAGCACATCGTGGCCGGCCTCGCGCAATCGCTTGTCCAGCTCGGCCAGCTGGCGGCGCGCCTGCGGCTGCAGCGCGGCCGGCACGCTGAGGTCCAGCCGCAACGGCGCCTGGGGTTGCAGCTGCTCCACGCGTAGCTGCCAGCCGGGCTGAGCCGCCGACAGCTCGACCTGCCAGACGCGCGACGGCGGCAGCGGTTGCTGCGACAGCAGCGCCTCGATGCGCTGCACCGTGACCGTGGGCCCCTGCGGCGTCGGCGCGAGTGACGGCTCGGGCGGCAGTTGAGGAACCCGGGGCAGCAGTGATGGCTGCGGCACGGCCGGCGACTGGGGCTCCGGGGCCTCCGCGCGCGACACCGCCGACACTGCAGGCCGCGCGTCGGGCTGCGATGGCCTGGCTTGCACGAACTGCGGCAGAACGGGCCAGGGGCTCTGCTGCAGCTCGGGCTGCAACATCACTTCCGAGGTGTCCGGCCACTGGCGCGGTTGCGGGGCTTGGTCTGGCACACGTGCATCGCACGACACCGCAGCCAGCGGCGCCGGCTCCTGTGCCTGCACACGCAGATAGGCGCCACGCCAGTCCAGCTCCCCGGACTCGAGCGGCGCGACGTCGGTCCCTGCGCTGGCCTGTGATGAGAAGAGATTCAGTGCGATCACGATGTCGTCAATGCAAGGGGCGGCAGGCGTCTTCCGCCTCCAGTTCGGCTTGCTGCTCGCGGGTCAGCAGCAGCACGCGGCGCTGGTCCTTCAGCGTCGCGTCGACCGCCGACTCGCGGGCCTGGGCACGTGCCAGCTCGGCGCGGCGCTGCGCGACCAGCGCGCGCGCCTGCTCCAGCGTCTCCTGCTCGTCCAGCAGCGCGTACTCGTCGCGCTCCAGGCGTTCGGCCACGGCGTCGCGATGGACCTGCAGTTGCCGGCCCCAGCGCGGCATGTCCACGCTGCCTTCGCCACCCCAGTGCAGCGCCAGCGCGGACAAGCGCATCCGGCCCTGCGCGATGCGCTCCTCACGCTCGGCCACCACCGCCAGCGCCTGGCATTCCTGATCCTGGGCCGCCGCCAGCGCCGTGCGGGCGCGCAGCACGCGCAGCTGGCGCAGGCGCAGCCACTGGCGACCGTCTTCTCTCGAGAGGCTCACGACACGATCTCCCGCAGGTGCTGCAGGCAGCCGTCCCAGTCGCTGATCTCGTGCGAGCCCTGCTGCAGCAAGGCCTTGATCTGCGGCAGCCGCTCGATGGCCTGATCGGCCAGCGGGTCGCTGCCGGCCTGGTACTCGCCCACGCGCAGCAGGAACTCCACCTCCTTGTGCCTCGCCATCAACGCGCGCAGATGGGCCGCATCTCGCTGCTGCTCTGGCGTGGTGACGCGCGTGAACACGCGGCTGGCGCTGGCCAGCACGTCGATGGCGGGGTAGTGCTGGGCCTGGGCCAGCGCGCGCGACAGCACCAGGTGGCCGTCCAGGATGGAGCGCACCTCCTCGGCGACCGGATCGCTGCCCTCCTCGTCCTCGGCCAGCACCGTGTAGAACGCGGTGATGGAGCCGTGCGCGTCGTTGCCGGCGCGCTCGAACAGCCGCGGCAGTTCGGCAAAGACAGACGGCGGATAGCCGCGCCGCACGGCGGGTTCGTGCGCCGCCAGGCCCAGCTCGCGCAGGCCGCGCGCGAAGCGGGTCACCGAATCCATCATCAGCACCACGCGCGCACCCTGCGCACGGAAACCCTCGGCAATGGCCGTGGCCGCATGCGCCGCGCGCACGCGCTCCAGCGCCGGCCGGTCGGAGGTGGACACCACCACCACCGAGCGCGCCAGGCCATCGGCGCCCAGGCTGTCCTCCAGGAACTCGCGCACCTCGCGGCCACGCTCGCCGATGAGGCCGATGACATTGACCTCGGCGCGCGTGCTGCGCGCCAGCATGCCCAGCAGCGTGGACTTGCCACCGCCGGCCATCGCGAAGATGCCCAGGCGCTGGCCCTCGCCCACGGTCAGCAGCGCGTCGATGGCGCGCACGCCGCACACCAGCGGCTCGTGCACCGGGCGGCGCTGCAGCGGCGACGGCGCATCGCGGTACAGCGGCACGCGCGGCAAGTCATCCAGCGTCGGGCCGCCATCCAGCGGCTGACCGAAGGCATCAATGACGCGGCCCAGCAGGCCCTTGCCGCTGGGCAACTGCGCCACCTCCTGAAGCACCTCCACCGCCGCCCCCACGGGCAGGCCTTGCAGCGATCCCAGCGGTGCCAGCACCGCCTCATGGCCCTGGAAGCCGATGACCTCGGCCAGCAGGCCCGGCTCGTGCGGATGCAGCGCGTCGAACACGCGGCAGCTCTGGCCCACGCGCGCCTGCACACCCGTGGCGCGCATCAGCGTGCCGCCGGCCTGCACGACGCGGCCCAGCGTAGCGACGGTGCGCACGCGCTGCAGGTTGCGGCGCAGGCCGTCGGTGGCGATGGCGCTCAGGGCGGGGCTCACGGCTGCGATGTCCAGTGACGAGCCAGGCGCTGCACCTGGGTAGCGAGGCCTGCGTCGGCGGTGCCGAACTCGGTGGTCAGGCGGCAATCACCATCAGCCAGCTCGGTGTCGGCCAGGATCTCGGCGCCGGCCAGACCTGCCTGGTCGCCCGGATCCACCGCCTGCAGCGCGGCGCGCAGGCTGCCCAGCTGCGACGGATGCACGTGCAGGCGCCAGGTGCGCGCCGGCAGCAGTTCGCGCGCGGCCTGCAAGGCCAGGCGGGCCAGGCGTTCGTCGGCCGGCAACTGGCCGAGCAGCTTCTGGAACACATCCAGCGCCAGCGCCGCCACATCGTGCTGCAGGCGTTGGCGCAGGTGCTCGTGCGCGCGCGCCAGCCGTGCGATCTCGTCGTCGACCTCAGCACGCGACTGCGCCTGGGCGTCGGCCAGGCCTTGCGCCAGCCCCTCGGCACGGGCTTCATCGCATGCCGCGCTCACGCGTCGCTGCTCGTCGGCCGCCAGGTGGTGCAGTTCGTCCAGCAGCTCCTGCGCGCGCAGCAGCGCCGGCACCTCGGCCGCACGCAGCACGCGGCGGTCGGATGCAATGCCCACGCGGGACTGCGCATCGCGCTGCCACAGCATGAAGCTCCTCATGCGGCCACCCGCTGCTGCAAGGCCAGCGTCTCGCCCAGCACGGCCAGTGCCGTTGCCTGCGGCATGACCCAGGCGGCCATCGGTCCCAGCCGGCGGCTGGCCGCATGCCGCAGTGCGCCATGCGGCACGCCGGCCAGCAACACGGCGCAGCCGGCCTCGGAGAACTGCTGGGCCAGCTCCTCGGGCGTGCCGACCTGGGGCCAGTCGGCCAGCGGGGCGGGCAGGCCAGCCGGCAACGGCGGCCAGTCCGGCGTGCTGCGCAACGCGCGCCACCAGGTGGGGCCCAGCGCCGAGCGCGCCAGCTCACGCAGCGGCCCGGCGATCCACAGGCGCAGCGCCGGCGCGGCCAGCACGGAGCCGCAGCGCAGCGCCAGCGCCTGCAGCTCCGCTCGCTCCAATGCCAGCCACGCGGGCGCGGCATCCAGCTGCGACCAGCTCAAGGTGCGCGCCTCCGCAGGCGCGTCGTCCAGCAGGTGGCGCGCGATGCGCGCGCGCAGGCGGCGCTCAGTCATGGGTGGCTCCCTGCAGCGCCGGCTGATCCTGCTCGCCCGCGCGGCGGCGGCGCCATGCGAGCCAGCCGGCCGCACCGAGGCTGACGCCGCCCAGCGTGATGGCCATCGCCAGCGCGGGTTCGGGCCGGTTGTCGGGCGTGGGCGGCAGCGCCGGGCCGGGCTCCGCCGCGAAGGCCACCACCGACACGCTCTCGTAGGGCAGGCCCTCCACGCTGTTGACCACCAGCGCGCGCACCTTGGGCAGCAGCGCCTCGACATTGAAGCCGGGACGGTGCTTGATCATCACGGAGGCCGACGAGGGCTGGACCTTGTCGGACAGCGGATGGCGCTCGGGCACCACCAGCGTGACGCGCGCCTGCAGCACGCCATCGATGCTGGTCAGCGTGTGCGACAGCTCCTGCGACAGCGCATGCATCAGCCGCGCGCGCTCCTCCACCGGCGTGGACACGAAGCCCTCGCGCTTGAACACCTTGCCCAGGCTGTCGAAATCCTCGCGCGGCAGGCCTTGCGCCTTCAGGATCTGCACTGCACGGGCGAAGTCGGCCTCGGCGGTCAGCACCTCGAAGCCGTCCTCCTTGGCACGCTTGTTGGCCTGCACGCCGGCCAGGCGCAGCGTGGAGACCATGTCGTTGGCCTGGCGCTCGTCGAGCTTGGCGTAGAGCGTCTGGTCGCCGCAGGCGGCGAGCTGACTGGCCAGGGCAAGCACGGCCAGGCTGCGCGACACCTTCCTTGGAAGATGCAACCACAGAGGCACAGAGACACAGAGAAGGGCATTGCTTCTCTGTGCTCGCCTCTGTGTCTCCGTGTCTCCGTGGTGGTCTTCGGTGTTCATTTCAGGACTGCTGCCGGAACAGCTGTTGAAGACCTTCGGACGTGCGGTTCGCGATGTTCGAGGTCAACTGGCAATGGAACATGAACTCCTGGCAGCGCACGGTCAGGTTGACCAGCTCGCCGGGCGTCAGCTCCTGGCCCGAGGCCGCGGCCGCGCGGGCGTCGCGCCCGAGCGAAGCGGCTTCGGCGTTGATGTGGTCCAGCGGCTGCACCAGGCGCTGCATGGCCTGCGCGCTTGACTCGGTGGCGCGCACGTCCATGCGCTGCTGGACGCTCGCCAGCGCGCGCTCGAAGCCGGCGGCGTCGCCGCCGGGTGCCAGCTGCGCCAGCCGGGACAACGACGCGCCCGCGCCCAGCTGCACGTCCTGCAGCGCGGCCGGCGCAATGGCGAGGCCGGACGTCATCACTGCTTGCGGGCCATGGTTTCGAGGGCGGAGCCCACCGTCGAGATCGCGGTGTGCGAGCTGCTCGCCAGGAAGCTCATCTTCAGCGACATCGCGGTCAGCTCGGTCACGTCGGCAGGCTTGTCCCCACCGGTGTTCATTGCGGCGGACTTGGTTTCGATGTTGGCGGCCTGCTTGTCCAGCGCCTGGCCCCAGGCATCGGCCATGGCTTCGAACCACGAGCCGCCGCTGCTGGACTTGGTGCTGGTGGCAGGCGTGGAGGCGAGAGCGTTGAGTAGCGTGTTGGACATGGTGGACTCCTGGTGGGAGGGGTGGGGGAAGCCGGGGTTCAGAGCACCAGCCGCGTGCGCAGTCCGTCGCGCTCGACGATGACGGCGCGCTCGGCGATCTGCACAACGCGATGGCCGCTGGGCAGCAGCGCGCCACTGAAGTAGCGGCTGCCGTCGGCGGTGACGAAGTAGGGGCTGTCGGCGTTGTCGACGACGGCGACCAGGCGCTTGGCCGGGTCGTCCGGCGCCGGCGCGCCCGCGGTGGCCGTGCCGGTGGGGGCGGGCGGCTGGTTGTCGACGCGCAGCGTGGGCAGGCGCGCCACGTCGCGGCGCGCGGCAGCGGCGGCAGCCTGCACGCGGGCGCCGTCACGCTCCTGCGTGCGCAGCACCAGCTCGCCTTCGGGCGACCAGCTGCCCTGCGCGGCAATGCCGTGCAGGCGGAACACGTCGACCGCCGCCGCCATCGCATCGGGCGGTGCGGCGGGCGCGGCCGCCGGTGTGGCCGGCATGACGCCGGCGATGGCCCGGCCGGCTTCGCGCAGCGTGCCGCCGTGCATCGCCACCGCGGCGCCGCCGATGACCATGACCAGGCCCAGCACCGTCAGCAGCCCCTCGACGACCGGATGGTGGCGGGCTGCCGGCGCGGCGGCCTTGCGCTGCAGCGTGCGCGGGCCGGCCAGCAGCTCGGGGCCGTCGTGCATGACCGGCTCGGGCCAGTGCTCCACCTCGGCCGGGCCATAGGCCACACGGGCATCGCCCAGCTGCAGCGGCTGGCCCGGCGCCCAGGGCCGCACCTCGTTGCCGGCCGGCAGCGCGCGCCCCGCCAGCTGCGCCTCGCCGGAGATCAGCTGCAGGCCCACGCGGCCTTGCCCGGCGGGCACCAGGCGCGCCTGGAAGTCGACCTGGCTGGACAACAGGATGTCGGCGAACTGCGTGTCGCCCTGGTTGGCCGCATTCAGGCCGCAGACCAGCAGCGATTGCTGCGGGTCCAGCCGCGCGCGGGCACCGGCCTGGCGACCGGCCAGCACGCGCAGCTCCAGCGCGTCGACAAGAGTCCTGGACTTGTTGGCCATGGCGATGCGCTCCTACTGCGGCTGGCCCGGGTCGGCCACGGCGACGGGCGTGGCAACGGCCACGGGCTCGGGGGGCGCTGCCGAAAGGTCCGTGGCGCCGGTCTGCGGCAGCGGCTCGCGGGCCTTCTGCATCACGTCGGTCGCCGCCTTGCTGCTGGCCAGTCGCGGCGTGATGAGGAACATGCGCTCCACGCGCTGGCCACCCTTGCGCTGCGTCTTGAACAGGTTGCCCAGCAGCGGGATGTCGCCCAGCACCGGCACCTTGTCGACGCCGGCGTTGGAGCTGTCGCGCACCATGCCGCCGATCAGCAGGCTCTCGCCCTCGGAGATCAGCGCTTGCGTGTTGATGCCGGAGCGCTCGACGATGGGCAGCTGGTCCACGGTCTGGCCCGTGAGGCCGCCGTCCTCGATCTGCACCAGCAGCTTGATGCGGGGCACGCCGTCGGCGTCCCGGTCGTCCTTGAACACATGCGGCGTCACCCGCAGCCGCGTGCCGGCCGTCACGTTGAACAGGTCCACTTCCTCCCGGCCGGCCACGCGCACGTAATACGTCGAGCTGTTGTCGAACACCGCTTCCACATTGGACAGCGTGACGACCTGCGGGCTGCTGACGACCTTGGCCGCGCCGTCGCGCTGCAGCGCGGTGATGCGGGCCACGAAGGGGTAGCGGTCGCCGATGACGGCGGAGATGGTGCCGCCCAGGTTGCTGGGCGTGACGTCCTGCTGGCCGTTCAGGCGCAGGTCGCTGGCCGTGCCGTTGCCCACCATCAGGCTGGACAGGCCGCGGTTGTAGCGCCAGTTGATGCCCAGCTCGCGCATGCGGTCGGTGTTGATGTCGATGATGGTGGCCTCGATCTCCAGCGCCTGCGGCTCCACGTCCAGCGACTTGATCAGCGCGCCGTAGCGCTCCAGCCGCTCGGGCAGGTCGCGCACGATGACGGCGTTCAGGCGCGGGTCGGCCTCGATGCGGGGGCTGAAGTCGTTGGGCGCGGGCGGCGGCTCGGGGTGGTCGGCCACCGGCGTCGCGTAGCCGGCCTGGCTCAGCCCGGCCACCAGCACGTCGGTGCCGCGCGGCGCGGCCTCGTCCACCAGGCCCAGCGTGGTGGTGCCTCGCATGGCACCACCGCGCAGCCGCTGGCTGCCTTGCGCACGCGTCGGGTCGCTGGCTTGCGCGAGGCGCGGCCGCGTGGGCTGGCCGGCCAGCGAGCGCAAGATGCTGGCGACGCCGGGCAGCGTGGTCTGCTGACCGCCGAAGCTCATCGGCACGTCCTGCGCCCAGGCATAGCGCAGGTAGTAGATGCGGTAGTCGGGCAGCGGCTGCGCCTGCGCGGGCGGCGCCCACGCGTTGACGGCCATCGCGGCGGAGGCGGGGCGCACCTGGCGCACCAGCTCATCCACCTGCTGCACGAAGCGCTTGGCGCCCACGGCCAGCAGCGCGCCGTCGTCGCCGGACTTCAGCGTGTTGCGTGCATCGGGCAGCTGCAGTGCCTGCGCCGCGCGCTGCACCTGGGCGCTGGCGACCGGCGCGAGCAGCCAGCTGCGCGTCTGCGTGTCGCCGGCCGGCGAGATGTAGAGCACGCCACCGTCGTAGTAGCTCAGCAGGTTGTACGCGCGGCTGACATCGCGCACCAGCCTGGCCGGCGGGCCCTCGAAGCGGCCGTTGACCTGGCCCTGCACGCCGCTGACGACGACCGGGATGTCGCTGCCCGAGAACAGGCTTTGCAGGAACTGCTCGATGGGCTGGTCGCGCGCCTCCAGCTTCACCGGACGCAGTCCGTCGGGCAGCGGTGCGGCCGACAGGGGCAGAGCTTGGGCCAGCAGCAGCGTGACGGCTGCCGCGATCTTGGGTGTGGACATCATGCGGCGAGCAGCGCGGCGGGGGGCGGCGCGTCGAGAGGTGGCTGCCCCGGCGGGGGCAGGTGGAGCAGCGGCGTCAGCCTCAGCGTGGGCAGCAGCTCGTGGAAGGACAGCACCGGCGTGTCGAAGCACTCGACCTCCAGCAGCTTGCGCAGGTGCGCGCGCAGGTCGATGGCGCAGACGATGGCCTGCGGGCGCAGCGCGTCGACCTGGGCCTGCACCTCGGCGGCGAACTGGCGCGCCTGCTCGGGTGCCACGGCCAGCTGCGCGACGCCGCCGCTGACGTGCAGCGCGCCGCGCAGCAGCGACTCCAGCTCGGGCGACAGCAGCAGCGCCTTCAGCTCGCCGTCCGGGCAGACGCGGTGGTGGGTCTGGCGGCGCAGCGCGATGCGCGTCATCTCGGTCAGCGCCTGCACGTCCTTCTCGCGCTGCGCCGCCTCGGCTAGCGCCTCGAGGATGTCGCGCAGGTTGCGGATGGAGACTTCCTCGGCGGCCAGGCGGCGCAGCACCTCCGTGACCTTCTGCACCGGCAGCGCGCGCAGCACTTCCTTGACCACGTCGGCCAGCTCGGCCTGCGCGCGGTTCAGCAGCTCGCTGGTCTCCTGGATGCCGATGAACAGCGCGGCGTTGCGGCGCAGCGCCTGGCGCACCTGCTCGGCCAGTGCGAAGGCGTCCGGCGTGTGGGCACCTTCGGACAGCGGCACTTCGTGCGCAAGCAGGCGCCAGCCGTCGCGGCCCACGCGGCCGTGCAACGCCACGCGCGGCAGCGGCAGGCCCTGGTCCAGCTGCAGCTCGTCCAGCATGGACTCGACGGCGCGCGTGACCGCCATGCCGCCGTCGGCCAGCAGCGGCTGCGGCAGTTCCAGCAGCAGCGGCACGGACGGCCGCACGCGCGGCTGCGCGGTCTTCAGTGCGGCGGGCTCGGGGCGGGCACGCTTGCGCTGCGGCAGGTGCTGGGCCAGCCAGTCCTTGCCCCAGCCCGACAGCATCACGCCGGCCGCGCCGAACACCAGCGCCAGCAGCACGAACACCAGCGGCGGGAAGCCCGGCACCGTGGCCAGCAGCAGGCAGATGCCGGCGGCCATCAGGTGCACGCGCGGCTTGGCGCCCAGCTGCTTGCGGATGGCGTCGCCCAGGTGGCGGTCGTGCTCGTCGTCGTTGGTGCGCGTGACCAGCAGGCCGGCCGCCATCGCGCCGAGCAGCGCCGGGATCTGCGCCACCATGCCTTCGCCGATGGTCAGGATGGAGTAGCGGTGCACCGCGTCCGCCATCGACAAGTCCTTCTGCAGCACGCCGATGGCCAGACCGCCCAGCAGGTTGATGAGGATGATGACGATGCCGGCGATGGCGTCGCCCTTCACGAACTTCATCGCGCCGTCCAGGCTGCCGTGCAGCTTGCTTTCCAGCTCCAGCGTGCGGCGGCGGCGCTTGGCCTCGTCCTTGTCGACGAGGCCGGAGCGCAGGTCGGAGTCGATGGACAGCTGCTTGCCGGGCATCGCGTCCAGCGAGAAGCGCGCCGCCACCTCGGCCACGCGCTCGGCACCCTTGGCGATGACGATGAACTGCACAACGGTGATGATGAGGAACACCACCAGGCCCACGACGATATTGCCGCCCGCCACCATCTTGCCGAAGGTCGCGATGATGTGGCCGCCATCGGCGTGCAGCAGGATCATGCGCGTCGTCGCGATGGACAAGGCGAGCCGGAACAGCGTGGTCATCAGCAGCACGCTGGGGAAGACCGAGAACTCCAGCGGACCGGTCACGTAGACCGCGATCAGCAGCAGCACCAGGCCCGATGCGATGTTGACGGCCACCAGCAGGTCGATGAGCCACAGCGGCAGCGGCAGCACCATCAGCGCGACGATGGCCACGATGCCCGTGACCAGGAACAGGTCGCTGAAGCGCGCGATCAGGCCCTCGCGCGGCACATCGGCCGCGGCGAAATAGCCCGACAGTCCGTCGCGCTTGAGGCTGCTCATGCGCGGCCCCCGCCGAACCAGCGGCGCAGCTCGGCGTACACCGCCAGCACGTTGCGCACATAGGCCTGCGTCTCGGCGAAGGGCGGCACGCGCCGGCCATGGCGCTCCACCGCGCCCTCGCCGGCGTTGTAGGCGGCCAGCACCAGCGCGAGGTCGTTGCCGAAGCGCGCCTGCAACTGCTTCAGGTATTTGGCCGACGCCTCCAGGTTGGCCTCTGGCGTCAGCAGGTCGCGCGCATCGGCCACGCCCAGCCCACGGCCGGTGGCCGGCATCACCTGCATCAGCCCCCGCGCCCCCGCATGGGACACGGCCTGGCTCTGGTGGCGCGATTCGATGTGCGCCACCGCGTGCAGCAGCAGCGGGTCGATGTCGTGACGCTGCGCGACGTCGGCCATCAGCGGCGCCAGCGTGCGAATGCGGGCCTGGCCGGACGCGTCCCTGGTGGTGACCACCTGCAACGGGCGCGGAGCAGGCGCCGGGACGGATGGGCGCGCTTGGGCGGTGACAGGCTCGGCGCGCACCACCACCGGCTCACGCGCCGGCAATGCAGCGGTCGACGAACGGCGCACCAGCTTGGCGGCGCACAGCCGCCGCGTCAGCGCGAAGCCCTCGGCCCCTGCCGACGGCGCTGCGTCCAGCAAGTCCTCGGCCGCAGCCGACCGGCAGTCGGGCCGCGCCTGTGCGGCCACGGCGACGGCCGCCAACGCGGTGGTCGCCATGAGCTTGCAAAGGCTTTGGTGTTGCAGCAATTCCGTGTCCCAGTTCTCGAAACGGGCCGGACTATGCGGTGAAGGTCTTCAGACAGGTTGACCGTTGAAAGCAAACGTAACTGACTGGTCCGTAGACATTGCTCCTTTAATGCAAGCGGCCTCCCCCCACGTTTACGCGTCGTCACAACTGACGCACCGCGGGGGTTTCCGGACCGGGCATCGTTCGGTCCCACGACGTGTCGCAACCCTGCTAACTGCATGGTGAATGGCCTCCCTAGATATAGGTATGGCCACGAAGCCGTCAACAAGTTTTCACAATCAACTTTCGCACCCCCTAGTAATAGGTGTTAGGGAGCCATGGCCGACGACAGCGGCGACAAAACCGAGAAGCCCACCGACAAGCGTTTGCAGGACGCCCGCAAGAAGGGCGACATCGCCAAGGGCAAGGAACTGACGAGCACGGCCACGCTGCTGGCCTGGCTGGTCATGGGCGCGCTTTGCCTGCAGCTGGGCACCGAGCGCGCGGCGGCGCTGTGCGAGGCGATGTTCACGCGCATCGCGGCGGGCTGGCGCGCGGAAGGCTTCGGCCATGTCGCGGCGTTGCTGGGCTGGCAGAGCGTGGAGCTGGCGGTGCTGCTGGTGGCGCTGCTGATGATCCCTGTGGCGGCGCTGGGCACGCTGGTGGAGTACCTGCAGGCGGGGCCGGTGCTCGCGTTCGAGAAGGTGGCGCCCAAGATGGAGCACCTGAACCCGGCCGAGGGCATCAAGCGCATGTTCTCGCTGGACAACCTGGTCGAGCTGCTGAAGGGCATCCTGAAGACCACGCTGCTGCTGGGCATAGGCTGGGTGGTCGCGCTCGTGCTGCTGCCCGACGCGATGCGGCTGGCGGCCGGCGGCGACCGGCCGGTGCAGCACTTCGGCGCGCTGGTGTGGGAGGCCACCGTCACGACGCTGGCCTGGACCGTGGGCGTTTTCATGGGCGTGGCCTTCCTGGACACCGTGTGGACCAAGCACCGCTTCACGAAGAAGCTGCGCATGAGCATGCGCGACATCAAGCAGGAGATGAAGGAGAGCGAAGGCGATCCGCATCTGAAGCAGCAGCGCAAGCAGGCGCACGCCGAATGGAGCCAGCGCAACCAGACGAGCGCGGCACGCGGCGCCAACGCGCTGGTCGTGAACCCCACGCACGTGGCCATCGCGATCGACTTCGAGCCCGGCCGCTGCCCGGTGCCCACCGTCAGCGCGAAGGGCGAGGACCACGTGGCCCGGGCGATGCGCGAGGCCGCCGAGGAAGCCGGCGTGCCCATCGTGCGCAACGTGCCGCTGGCCCGCGAGCTGCTGGCGCGCTGCGAGGAGGGAGCGGTCGTGCCGCCCGACCTGTTCGACGTGCTGGCCGAAGTGATCATCTGGGCCGACGGCGTGCGCGAGCAGCTGAAGTGGGAGGCCGCGCAGGCCGACCCGCACCGCCGTGCCGACGTGCCGCCCGAGCCGCCGCGCTCGCGGCCCGCGCCGGGCGAGGACCTGACCCGCCACCCCGACATCGACGCCCGCGCGGCGCCGGCCTGACCCATGACGGAACTGATGCTCAACCTCGCCAGCACGGTCGTCGCGCTGGCTTTCGTGCTGATGCTGGCCTATCTGCTGCTGCGCGGCTGGCGGCGGTTGCAGGACCGCGGCATGGGTCCGGCGCGCAGTACGGATGCCCTGCTGTTCGTGCGCGCGCTGCCGGTGGGCACGCGCGAACGCGTCGTGCTGATGGACCACGCCGGCGAGCGCTGGATGCTGGGCGTCACCGCCGGCGGCATCAACCTGCTGGCGCGCTGGCCGCTGCCTGGGACCAAGCCCGGGGACGACCGATGAGCGCCTTTGCCCATCGCTGCGGCAAGCTGTCGCTGCGCGAGTTCACCGCCACCGACGCGGCCGACATCCAGGCCTTGCATGCGGATGCCCGCGTGCGTGCGCTGCTGCCCGATGCGCAGCCCCTGCACGAACCGGCCTGGGCCGAGCACTTCGCGGCCTGCCTCGGTGGCTTCTACCGGCGCCACCCCGGCCTGGGCATCTGGCGCTGCGCGGCGCGCAGCGGCGGGCTCGAACGCTTTGCCGGCTGGTTCAGCCTGATGCCGCTGCAGGCCAGCCCCGGCACCGAAGCCCTGGCCATCCAGCCCGGCGACGTGGAACTGGGCAGCCGGCTGACGCCCGCGCACTGGGGCAGCGGCCTGAGCCTCAGCGGCGGCGAGGTGCTGCTGCGCCATGCGTTCGGCAGCCTGGACCGGCGCACGGTCTGGGGCATCTGCCACCCCGACAACCACAGCGCCGCGGCCTGCCTGCGCGCGTTGGGCTTCACGCCGCGCGGCCGCGCGCGCTACGAAGGCCAGCCCTCCGATTTCCATGCGCTCGACGCGCCGACATGGGCGCGCGTCGCCTCCCTCACACCCCGCCAGCGACTGCGCCTGCAACGTGGCGGAACGGCTTCTCCAACCTCACCACCGCCATGAACCACAAGACCTCTCCGCTGCCGTGGCAGCAGGCCCTGGGCCTGACCCTGGCCCGCGCCGTCGCCAAGTCGCGCCTGGCGCACGCGCCCTTCGCCGACACGGTGCACACCGCGATGGTGGGCCCCGGCTCGCGCTGGCGGCTGCCTGCGCGCCCGCTGCACACCGCCCAGCTGGGCGGCGCGATGACCGAGCTGCTGGGCGTGGGCCAGCCGGGTCAGCATGACGGACTCATCAAGCGGTGTCTGGACCACTACCGCAGCCACCTCGCGAGCGACGACACGGAGGACGACCTGGGCCGCGCGCTGGCCGCCTATCTGGGCGCTTGCCGCCAGGCGCTGGACGAACAGCCCTTCGACGCGACCCGCTGGCAGGCGACCACGCGCTGGCTGGAGGCCTGGGTCGTCGACGAGATGCCGTGGGACGACGCGCCTCTCGCGCAGCGCCAGGACGCGTTCGAGCGCTTCGCGATGCTGGCCGTGGCGCTGGGCGAGTGGACCGTGCAGGCCAGCCGCCAGGGAAAGGCGCAGCAGGCCTCGGCCGTCTGGATGGCGCGCAACAGCCTGCGCGGCCAGCTCGGCCTGGACCTGCCCGCGCTGTCAGCTGCGTTGGGCCGTCAGGAGATGCCGACTGCGGCCAGCCCTAGCGCCGCGCCCGACGAATTAGGAGCAGCCGCATATAGGCAGGCCGGACCCGACGCCCTGTAATCCAACCCGTCAACGCCGCAGAGTTTGATTCAGACCTTGCCGACAAGACACGCAGCGAAGCCGGTGTTTTCTTCAGTCGCCACCGCCTTCAGATGCTCCCACTCTTTCAAGCAACCCCAGCGGCCCGGTGCCGCGATTCAAACTTTTGGAGATCAACATGGGATCAGCAGTTAGCAGCGTTCTGGGCGGCGGTGGCTCGGGCGGCATCCTGGGCGCCGTGGGCGGCATCGTCGGTGGCATCTTCGGCGGCCCCATCGGCGCCATGATCGGCCAGGCCATCGGCAACATGCTGCAGCAGGCCATCGGCGACGCAACCAAGCAGGCCGTCGACACGCTGCAGCAAGAGCACGGCATGCCCAAGTTCCTGGCCGACGAGGTCAAGTCCAAGATCGACAGCATCATCGGCGGCCTGCAGCAGCCGGTCAGCGCCGAGGCTTCGCAGCAGGCCAGCCAGCTCGTCGGCGACAACTTCAAGGACTTCCAGAACGACCTCGCCCAGGCGCTGGTCAAGCTGGTCAAGCAGAACCTGGAGAACCAGGACGACGGCCAGGGCGGCAGCGTCGGCGGTGGCAAGACCACCAAGGGCGGCAGCTGGCTGGAGGCCCTGGCCAAGGCCATGGGCAGCGCGCTGGGCCAGAAGGCGTCCAAGATGGTCGAGCTGAGCGACAAGATCGCCAGCACCGCCGGCGGCGAAGGCAAGGAGGCCGCCAAGGCCAACGCCGAAGCCACGATGGAAATGCAAGGCACGAGCCAGATGTTCAGCCTGATGCAGAACGCCTTCGCAGGCGCCATCAAGGCCATCGGTGAAGGCCTGTCTCAAGCCGCTCGCAAGGGCTAAGCAAGTGATGGGGCGGGCGTGGGCCCGCCCCATTTTTCGCAGGCCCGGACGAGGAGCGGTCGTGAGCTGATGTCGATATACAAACCACCGGAGAAGCACATGACGCGTTTCAAGCAGGCAACCCTGGCGGTTGCCGTTGGCACTTGTGGGGTCCATGGCCTGGCACAGGGTTTCGTCAACGTCTACGAGATCCCGCACAACGTCTCGATCAACGTCATCGCCAACCAGCGGTATCACGAGAACATCAACAAGACGCTGCACCACTGGGACAACCAGCCGCTGAAGGACCGCTACAAGCGCCCCGGCAGCCTGCCGCTGGCGCAGAGCAACGGCCAGGGCATTGCCGTGATGACGCAGGGCCTGCCGCGTGAGCAGGCCGCCGCCGGCGGCGCGGCGTACCGGCAGGCGCTGGGCTTTCACGAACAGGTCATCCGCAAGTTCGGCCTGCCATCCGGCGACCTCGGCGTGGCTCTCGCGAGCAGCATCGCCGGCGCCTGGATGGCCTACAACAACCAGCCCTTCCCCGACCAGTACTTCGTGCCGCTGGTGACGCAGATGCGCGAGCGCCTGGCCAGCAGCGCGGCACTGCAGTCGCTGTCCGACGGCGACCGCACCACCACCTACGAAAGCCTGGCCGTCACCGGCATGATGCTGGCGAGCAGCCAGATCACCTGGCAACGCAACCCGCGCGCACCCGGCGCCGACGCGCTGCGCGAGCGCATGCGCACGCAAGGTGGCGAGACGCTGACCCGCATGCTTCAGGTGCCGCCCGACCAGGTCGCCATCGGCCCCCAGGGCCTGATCTCGCAAGCCTCGGCCACACGCTAGACGGCACTCGCTCCCCGCCAGGCCGGCCCCTACCTACCGATCACTCCATGACACTGCTCCGCGCCCCCCGACCCGCTGTCTTTTCCCCTTGTGCCGTCGACCGGCTGCTGCCCCTGCTCGCCTGCACCATCGCGCTGGCCGGCTGTGGTGGCGGTGGCGGCGATGGCGGTGGAGCGCCGGTACCCCCGCCCGTGTCTGCACCTGCACCTGCACCTGCACCTGCACCTGCACCTGCACCTGCACCTGCACCTGCACCTGCACCTGCACCTGCACCTGCACCTGCACCTGCACCGGCTCCCGCTCCCGCGCCGCCTTCGGCCTTCAAGACCTTCCAGAACACGACGCTGCCCGGGCAGTTGCTGGTGAACTCGGCATGGCCGGGCGCTGCGGTCGTGGACATGCGGACCGGAGAAATGCGCGCGCTGCCCGCCTCGGGCCTGAAGGCGCCCGGCTCCACCGATGGCGACGAATGGCATTCGACGGCGATGTCGCCGCGGCTGATGCGTGTCAATGACATCCAGCTCGCCACCGACGCGGGGCCCAACGCGCGCATCGCCGTCTTCGACAACGCCGCCAGCACGGCGCCCCGCCATGAATGGCGGATCGCCGGAAGCCTGGAAAGCCCGCCGCTGCTATCGCCCGACGGCAAGATGGCGCTGGCCTTCCACCGCAACGCGGCCGAGGACGCTCAGCTCACCGTCATGAACGTCGAGACTGGCGCCGTCGTCAAGCGAGGCTCGCTGCTGACCGGCGCCTCGCTGATCGA
Organism: Roseateles asaccharophilus; assembly: GCF_031458115.1. Classification (GTDB taxonomy): domain Bacteria; phylum Pseudomonadota; class Gammaproteobacteria; order Burkholderiales; family Burkholderiaceae_C; genus Pelomonas; species Pelomonas asaccharophilus_A. The sequence continues at coordinate 378,022 of NZ_JAVDXV010000004.1, forward strand.
GAACCCGGTCACCTGGCTGCCGGACGGCCGCTACGCCTACCTCGTCGAGAACCGCCTCATCGTGTCGTCGCCCGCCAGCGGCACCGAAACGGAAGTGGCACGCCTGGCGCTGCCCAGCAACAAGGCCTCCGACTGGCAGGGCTTCGTGTCGGGCATGACGACGCTGGTCGCCAGCCCCGATGGCCGCCGCGTCGCCTTCAGCTGGACGGAGCGGCGCGGCAGCGGCCTGGACCGGCACGTGTGGGTGGCCGACATCGACGGCACCCGGCTGCACCGACTCACCCGCGCCGACGAAACCTCGCCGCTGACCTTCTGGTTCATGACGCCCAGCTGGTCACCGGACGGCCGCTGGGTCGTCGTGCACCTGGACATGTCGGCCACGCAGACCGCGCCGATCTTCCCGCCATCACCCTACGACGACATCCCGCCACCGCAGACGGTCAGCGGCACCACAGGCTGCCGCAGTAGCCAGATCCTCGTGTACTCCGCCGATGCCGAGCGCGAGGCCATCACCTGGCCCACACTGGACGTCCAGCACGGCGTGCGCGTCAAGGCCGCCAACAACCAGACGGCCTGGCTGTCCAGCTGCGGCGCCGCATCCTGGCTGCCATGAGGCCGCATTGCGGCTCTCTCTCGCCGGCAGCGAGCACCCTGCCGGCCCTGGTCTTCGCGGCCGCTTGCGCAGCCGCCGCACCGGGAGCGCCAGACCCCGCCACCATCTCCCAGCTGATCAGCGCTGTCAGCCTGGACGTGATGACCGAGGCCTCGATCGAGGCCTGTGAGGACGCTGGCGCGCCGTCGACGCCGCAGGCGAGGGCCGCCTGGGTGGCCTGGCGCGAACGCCACCAGCTCGCGGCACTGCGCAGCGTCGTGCTGTCGGTGAAGCGGCGCCGGAGCAGCATCCCTTCGTGGGACACCATCACCGACCCCATGCGCGATCGCATCCTGGCCGAGGCCGCGCCCGACAAGGTCTGCGCCGGCCTGGGCCAGGACCTGCAAGGCGCCGGCATGGATGTCAGCGCCATGTATCCCCAGGCCCACGCGGCCGCCAAGGCACTGGTGCAGGCCGAGGTGGCGCACAAGCCCAGCCTGCCGGACATCGCACCGGGCACCCCCAGAGGCCAGGTCTTGCTCGTGAGCCAGCTGCCCACACTGGCCGGTCAGCAGGACCGCACCTGGACCGCGATCTCCGACGAGGAAGCGATACGCCGCCTGGGGCAGGTCTACGTGAAGGGCCGCGTGCAGCGCTGGGGCGATGACGGCGACGATTTCCAGCTCGTGCAGGAGAGTGTCGACCGGCGCATCCCGCACACTGTCATGCTGAGGTTCAACGCCGAGGCCTGGGTGGGGCGCGAAATCGTGCTGCGCGGCCTGCTGACGTCGCTGGACACCTACTCATCCACGCTGGCCAGGGCCGCGCTCGTCAGCGACGCCTCGGGCCTGACACCCTCGACGCTGCCCCAGACCCCGATGGTGCGCAAGCCCGTCGTGCTGAAACGCGTGATGAGCCCGCCGGGCAAGGGCCTGGCGGACAAAGACATCGCCGCCATCGTCATCCACGGCAAGGGCAACTACGTCAATGGCAGCAGCTGGGAAGAGGACGTGTTGTTCCTGCTGCGCGACGGCACCGCCTACCGGCGCACCGACATGCCGCCCGATCAGCTGGACGTGGCCGCATCGCGGCAGCTGGAGCCGCAGCAGTGGGGCCGCTGGCGTGGCAGCAGTGGCGCCTACGAGGTGCAGGACCAGAACGATGACGGCCGCCCCGACGGCGGCTGGGATCGCAAGCAGCATCACGCCGTCAAGCCCTGGCCACAGAACATGCGGTTGGAGGGCAGCTTCAGCAGCAGTTCGTTTGCCGGCAGCTACTTCGCTGGTGGCATTTCATCCAAGCGCAGCATCCGGTTCACCAAGGACGGCCGCTTCGAGCGCAGCTACAGCTCGCTGGGCACCTCGGGCAGTCTGGCGGGCATCAACGGAGCCAACATCTCCGCATCCTCACACGGCGATGGCAGCGGCAGCAGCAGCACCGGCGGCGGCACGGTGGCCGGTCCCATGGGCACCAGCGGCGCCTTCAGCTCCAGCAAGACCGACGACGGCGCCAGCCGGCGCGGCCGCTACCAGCTCAGCGGCTATGTGCTGACGCTGCACTACGACGACGGTCGCCAGGAGCGGCTGCTGAGCTTTCCCGTGAATGCCGACCGCACCAGTGTGTACGTCGGCAGCGGCAGCCTCAGGCTGAACAAGTGAGCACGCGTTGAAGCAGCCCGTCTTCCTCTTCACCTTTCACCGCATGGGAGATTCCATGTCACGCTTGTCCCTCCTTCGCCTTGCGGCGGTCGGCCTGGCCTTCGCAGCGGGCGCCGCGACAGCACAGCTCGCGCCGTCGCTCAGCCTGGCCGAACAGATGCGCGGCATGCTGGGCAAGCCGGCCGCCGGCGGCGCCACCGCTGCACCTATCGCTCCCGCCGCGCTCAAGCCCGCGGCTGCCGCGGCACCAGCCGTCGCTCTCGGCGGAGGCGGCACGCCCATCGTCGTCAACGGCCCTTCACAGGTGCCGCAGTCCGCCGCCGAACTGGCCCAGAGATTTCCCGCCGACAAGCGGGCCGCGATGAACAAGGCCTATCAGGAGTCCTTCCTGTTCTGGCAGAAGCTGGAGACACAGCTGGGCCTGACGCCCAACGACGTGGCCGCCGGCGTGGCGGCGTTCATTGCCGGCAACTTCGCGGCCTACACGCAGCAGCAAGTGCCCGATGCGGACTTCAAGGCGTTGGTCATCCAGATGCAAGGCATGCTGGCGCAGAACGCTGCGTTCACGCAGAGCACGGCCGCGGCCAAGCGCTCGATGTTCGAGCAACTGGCCATGGTGGGCACCTTCATGGCCGTCTACCGCGAGCACCTGAAGCAGAAGCCCAGCCCCAACGAGGAGCAGCACTTCCGCGACGCGGCCAAGGCCAACCTGGAAGCCGGACTCGGCATGTCCATCGAACGCATGCAGATCGGCCCGCAGGGCTTGATCCTGCGCTGACGTTTCGACGGGGCGCGCTCAGAGAAAAGTGCCCGCCGCGGACGACTCCAGCACGGCCACGGCATTGAGCAGCCAGCCCTCGCGGCGCCAGCCGCGCACGGCGCCGTCCGCGCGCATGCCCTGCGCCCAGTCCCCCGCGGTGGCCGTGGCGTGGGCCACGTCGCCGCCACACAGCTGCTGCGCGATCGCCCAGAACTCCGCGTCGCTGAACACGGCCGGCTCCGGGCTGCGCAGCAGCACGCGGGCCTGCGTCCACGGCGTGTCGAAGAACGGCTGCGCGGGGTCGAACAGCCGCGGCTCGTGCTTGCGCAGCACGTCGCCGACATGGTCGACGAACAAGGCCTCGGCGATCTCCCGGTACTCGCGCGCCCGGAACGGCCGCAACCACCGCCTGCGGGGTTCCCACGCCCACACCCGGCCCGGCCAGGTGGGCTGCCAGCCCGACCAGCAGCGCGGCGCCAGCAGCGCTCGCCGCTGTGCCTCGGGGCAGTCGGGCCAGGCCTGGTGCAAGGCGGCTTGCAGCTCGGCGGGCAGGGCTCGCAAGTCCAGGTCGGGCATGGTGGCGGTCAGCGGCAGGACCGCAGACCTTACCAAAGCTTGATCGCGTTCCACGCCTTCGACGCGCGCTCGCCCGCCGACTGCAGGCCGGACGCAAGCGCGTCCTTGGCCGCGCTGGTGATGCCGGTGGCCTTGTCGATGGCACCGATGGCGTAGTGCGCGCCCACGCCCACACCGAAGCCCATCACCGCGCCCACGAGCGTGCCGGCAACCGGCGCGATGGATCCCACCGCCGCGCCGACCGCGGCACCGGTGGCGCCCGCAGCCGCCGCAGTGCCGGTGTCCACCACCGTGTTGGCCACGGCGCGCGCGCCGCTGGTCTGGCCGGCACGGTAGGCCTGGGCGTTGTCGATGCCACTCACGCCGGCCTGAACGAGCGCGCCCACCGCGCCGCCGGCCTTGACCATCCCGAAGCGCCCAAGTTTCGGTGCGAGCGCATCCACGCCCTTGGCGCCCGCCGCACCCAGTGCGGTGTTCTGGGCCACGGCACCCGCCACCTCCGCGGCGGCCACCTGCTCGCCACGCCCCGCCCGCAGGCTCGCGTCGATCAGCGTCGCGGCCGCACCTCCGGCCGCGCCATAGCGCGCGGACGAGGCGCGCGTGTAGCCCTGCTGCGCGCCGTTGGCGCCCTGACGCAGGCGATCGATAGGGCCGTCCGCCTTCTTCTGCGGGTTCTCATGGCCTGCAGCCGGCGTGCTGCGGTCGCCCGCCGTCTTGGCCAGCGGCCCATCCGCGTAGGCACGAGGGTCGGCAGGCATGGCTCGCACCAGACCGGCCGCCTTGCCGGTCGAGGCCACATGGCCGTTCGCGTCGTAACGGGTCAGGCTCAGCGGCGTGATGGCGGCACCCTCGTGAAGCACGCTGGCCGCATCCGGCGCGGTGTACAGCATGCCCTGGCCGGGCGCGTTGTAGCGGCCAGGTGATCCGAAGTTGTGGTCCAGCACGCCGCCCTCGTGGGCAGTTGGCACGGAACGCAACACCGTGCCGCTGAAGGCCTGCTGCGGAGCACGCCTGCCGGCCTCGTACGCCTTGCCCTGCAGCACGCCTACGAGGCCCTCGCGCCCTACGGCGCCTGCTATGCCCGCCACAGCCGGCGAGAGGCCCGATTCCTCGACCTCGGGCAGCCGGATGCCCTGCCCTGGCAGCAGGTGCTGGTCTTCTTGCAGGCCGGGGTTGGCCTGCAGCAGCGCGTGCTCGTCGACGCCGTAGCGCTGGGCGACATCAGCGGGGCGGTCGCCGCGCTGCGCGAAGACGGCTCCCGGTGTGGGTGGTCGTGACGCGGCGGGTCGCCAGCTGGTGGATTCCAGGGCTTGGGGCACGGGTCGTTCCTCGACGAATGGGAGTCGAGGTCCATTGCATGCGCGCGGCGCCTAGCGTGCCAGCTGCTGCCCGCAATTCGCGCGAGCGACCGCTGCGGCTGGCCGCAATCAGAAGTCGTAGTGCCGCCCGGCGACCGCGTCGCCCACCATCGTGGCCCACGAGTCCAGGTAGACGAAGTCCGGCGAGTCCGGGAAGCGGTGCGCGCCGAACACCGAGGCCTCGGGGTCCAGCACGGCTTCCGTCGTCTGCTCGGCCGGGCGCGTCAGCTCGGCGAGCAGCACGACGCGGCGCGACGTGGCCATGTCGTCGGCCAGATCCTGGATGTCCATGTCGAGGCCCCAGCGCCAGCGTGCGTTGGCGCGGCGTATGGCTTCGCCGAGGCTGGTGCCCAGGTCGCCCAGCAGGCTGTTGACGATGAAGTCACCGCTGCGCGGGGCATCGGGCCAGGGCCTGTGTGCCGGCAGGCGTGCAAATGCCGGCAGCTGCGGCCAGTGCGCCCGCGCCCAGGCCTGCAGGGCCTTGGCGTATTCCACGCCGGCGAGCGCCTGCGCGTCGGGACCGCCGTGGGCCAGCAGCCAGTCGCGCAGCGCGCGCTGGCGTGGCGCCAGCGTGGCCTGGAAGTAGGCGAGGTTCTGCTGCGCCTGCGCGTCGCTCAGCGCGGCGCCGCTGCCGGCGTGCGGCAGCTCGAAAGGGGGGTAGTCGCTCAGGTCCCAGCCGGGCCGGGCGCCGCCCAGCCAGCGTTGGATCAGGTTCAGCATCGTTGGCAGCGTTGAAGCGGTGACGGGCGACCTTTTGGGCCGCCCGTCAGGGGCCGGTCGGGGTCAGAACCAGCCTTTTACCGTATCGAAGATGCCGCGCCCGCCGGCGTCCCCTGCAACGGCTCCAGCGATGCCGCCGATGACGCCGCCCACCACCGTGCCCACGCCGGGGAACAGCGCCGTGCCTATGGCCGCACCGGCCGCCGCACCGCCCCAGGCACCCAGCGCGCCGTCGGCCACGCCGGACGCGGTGCGGCCGGTGTTCTCGCCGATGCGGTTGCCGTCGGCCTGGTAGGCCTGGGTCAGCGAGACCGCGTCCAGCACCACGCCCACCGGGCGGGCCACCTTGCCGATGCCTTCCAGCACCTGGCCGGCGCCGCGCATGCCGCGGTTGGCGGCCAGCGCCTCGGCGTCGCGCGCGACCTGGCCCCGGATGTCGGGGTCCAGCCCGGCGCGGTAGGCCTTGGACTCGATCTCGATGCGCTGCGCATAGCGCGGGTCGGCCGCGGGTGGCTGAGCCACCACGTCGATGCGGCGTGCGCCACCCTGCACCGGCACCTCGATCTGCACCTGCGCGCCGGCCGCACGCCAGCGGTCGGCGATGGCGTCGCGCGCCAGCGCGCCGTTGGTGTTGTTGGCCACCGAGGAGGGCACGCCCGACGACGCGTTCAGCGAGCCGGGCGGCGGTGCGTGCACCGTCTGGCCGACTTGAATGCCGTTGGAGGTGAGCAGGTCGGTCAGGCCGCGCGTGAAACCGCCCTTGCCCGTCCAGGCGCTGGTGGTCGATTCCCAGCGCTTGACGAGGATGGGGTTGTCACGCAGCACCTGGCCGCCCTGGTTCACCCAGGTCTGGCCGGCGGCCCACAGACCGTTCGGCACCGCGTCCGGCAGCATGCCGTCGCGGGCCGCGGCCTGTTGCACGTCCTGGTGATAGTGGCCCAGCTCGGTGAGACGGCCCGAGGCCAGCAGCTGCTGCTCGATGGCGGCATGCGCCGCCTCGGCCTGCTGCGGGTCGCTCCGGCGCGCGTCCACGACCCAACCAGCCAGGCGTTCTGTGTCCAGTTGTCCGCTGCGCGGATCGGTGGCGCGCGCCACCACGTCGGCGGCGGGGTCACGGGCGGTGACCGGTGACGACCTGGTGCCGGAACCGGCATCAACTGCAAGTGCGCTCATGGAAATCTCCTTTCAGTGAGCCGGCCCGTCAGGCGATGCTTGCGGCCCGCGGCCGCAAGCATCGCCATCCCGTCGGGGGCTGAGGCCGGACACGGCAAGTCCTGTGGACTTGCTGTGCCTGCCGAAGAGCAGCCGCTCTGTCGGCTGCGCGGTCTGCAAGACCGACCAGGCTTGCCCGCGTTCAGCGAGGCAAGACTGGGCGAGGGGTTTCAAAACTCCAGGCGGATCACGGTCAGCGAGAAGCGGTTGGCGTCTCGCGTGGCGGTGTCCGGCGCGCGCTGCGCATCGCCATCCAGCGACGCCGCCAGCGCACCCAGGAAGGCGCCGCTGAACGTCATCGACAGCAGGCCGCTGAATGCGCTGAGCAGGTTCTGCGCGAACTCGCTGGCGCGCTGCTGCGTGGCCGGGTCCAGGCCCGGGTTCAGCTGCAGGTCGGTCTTGTTGATGTACGCCTGGTCGACCTTCTGGATCTGGCCGTTGGAGTCCACGGCCAGGTAGCCCTTGCCGGCCGGGTTCTCCTGCAGCACGTTGCCGTCAGCGTGCGTCCAGTCCAGCACCTCGCCCCAGCCGGCGGCTTCGTTGACCTTCAGGTCGCCGACCTTGGTGGTGTCCACGCCGCTGATCTGCACGCCGTAGTCGCCATTGGTGATGTTGACCTTGCTGGCCAGCGTCATGCCGTTGCCGGCGTCCACGGTCTCGATGGTGACCTTGGTGCCGTCCTCCAGCGCGAAGGTGGTGGTGCCCCAGAAGTCGAACTCGTGCTTGCCGTTGATGTCCACGTGCGGGTCGCCCCAGATGCGCGTGGTCTCGCCATTGTTCTTGTTGAGGATGTGGACTTCGTTGTTGTCGCCCGCGGTGATGCGGTAGTTGTCGTTCTCGAACACCGCCTTCCCGCCGATGACGCTCGTGCTGGCGTTGGTGGGGTTGGACGAGTTCACGGCCGACGTCGCGTTGAACGACGTGGTGCTCGTGGCTTGAATCGTGGTCATGCGATGCTCCAGGAGATAGGTGGTTTTCGGTCGCGCAGCCATTGCATTCGCAAGCGCGAGGCGGCGCCAGATGCGGCCGTCCGCAATTCGGGGCAGCCGCAGCTAGGGGCGGCCGCAAGCGGGGCTGCGGAGCGAGTTCTAGCGCCCTCACAACACCGGCGGAGTGGCGGATAGCCAAGCTGGGCCGCAACTGCTGTAATGGCCCAAACCAGCGGATCCAGGGAGGATTGCGCCCATGCAAGACGAAGCTCTCGCGCTGATGGCCAACCAGTCGCCGGACGCACTCATCCTGCTCAACGACCAGGGTCATGTCGTGCACTGGAGCAGCGGTGCCGACGCGATCTTTGGCTACGGCCTGGCCGAGGTGCGTGACCGCTCGCTGAACGACCTGGTCATCCCGGAAGACCGCGTCGACGAACAGCGCCAGCGGCTGGCCGAGGCGCTGACCCAGGGCGGCGGCACCTACGAATCGGTGCGCCGTCGCAAGGACGGCTCACTCCTCTACGTGGATGTGTCGACTCGACGCGTGCATGCCTCCGACGGCACCGCCATGGTGCTGACCGCCGAGAAGGACGTGACCCACATCAAGGTGCTGCGCGACGCCAAGCTGATGGAGGCGCGCTTTCGGGATCTGCTGGAGTCCATGCCCGACGGCATCGTGATGGCCAACTCCACCGGGCACATCGTCATCGCCAACAGCCAGGCCGAACGACTGTTCGGCTATGAGTCCGGCGAGCTGCGCGGCCGCTCGGTCGAGACGCTGCTGCCCGAGCGCTACCGCCACGCCCACGTGGGACACCGCTCCAACTATTTCCTGCAGCCCCGCAAGCGTGCGATGGGCTCCGGGCTGGACCTGGCCGGCCTGCGCAAGGATCGCAGCGAGTTCCCCATCGAGATCAGCCTGAGCCCGCTGCGCACGGAGGAGAGCTCCTTCGTCATGAGCGCGATCCGCGACGCCAGCGAGCGAAAGCGCTTCGAGAAGGCGCTGCAGGAGAAGAACCAGGAACTGGCCAGCGCCAACCGGGCCAAGGACCACTTCCTCGCCGGCATGAGCCATGAGCTGCGCACGCCGCTGAACGCCATCATCGGCTTCACCGGCACGCTGCTGATGAAGCTGCCCGGGCCGCTGAACGACGAGCAGCAGAAGCAGCTGCGCACCGTGCAGACCAGCGCCCGCCACCTGCTGGCGCTGATCAACGACCTGCTGGACGTCTCCAAGATCGAGGCTGGCAAGGTGGAGCTGGCGGTCGAGGCCGTCGACTGCAAGACCGTCCTCGACGAAGTGGCGGCCACGCTGCGCCCGCAGGCCCAGGAGAAGGGGCTGGAGTTCAGCGTGCGCGCGCCCGACCACCCTGTCATCCTGCGGACCGACCGACGGGCATTGAGCCAGATCGTCTTCAACCTCGCCGGCAACGCCATCAAGTTCACCGAGCAGGGCGGCGTGCGCCTGACGCTGCGGGTCGTCCCGGCCTCTGCAGCGGGCCCGCAGCGCACGGAGATCCGCGTCGACGACACCGGCGTCGGCATCCCCCTGGCCGATCATGCCAAGCTGTTCACCGCGTTCAGCCGCGTCAACACCGCCCGCCCCAACGCGCCGGAGGGCACCGGGCTGGGCCTGCACCTGAGCCAGAAGCTGGCGGAGCTGCTGGGTGGCAAGATCGTGTTCAGCAGCGAGGCAGGCAAGGGCAGCAGCTTCTCGCTGTTTCTTACCCAGGGGTGAACCGTGGCAGCACGCATCCTCGTCATCGAAGACAACGCGGCGAATCTGGAGCTGGTGCGCTACCTCCTGTCGTACAGCGGCTATGTCGTCCTGGAAGCGCGGGACGGCGCGCAGGGCGTGGAGATGGCGCTGCGCGAACGGCCCGACCTGATCGTCTGCGACCTGCAGATGCCGCTGCTGGATGGCTACCAGGTGCTGGACCGGCTGCGCCAGACCCCGGGCAGCGAAGGCACGGTCATCGTGGCGGTGACGGCCTTCTCCATGCCCAACGACCGGCAGAAGGTCATCGATGCCGGATTCGACGGTTACCTGTCCAAGCCCATCGAGCCCGAGAAGTTCGTGGCGCAGATCGAGGCCTATCTCCCGGCTGACCTCCGCCTGCCTCGGCCGGACACCGAAGCCTGAAGCCGCCTGAGGCGACCACCCATGTCCAAAGTTCTTGTCGTCGACGACCAGGTCTCCAACCGGGAGCTGATCGTCACGCTGCTCAAGTACGCCGGCCATGAGCCGCTGGAAGCCGCGGACGGCCACCTGGCATTGGCGCAGGTCCGCGAGCAGCATCCGGATCTCGTCATCTGCGACATCCTGATGCCCACGATGGACGGCTACGAGTTCGTCAGGCAGCTGCGCGCCGATCCGGCCATCGCGCACACCGAAGTAGTGTTCTACACCGCCACCTTCATGGAACGGGAGGCCCGCAGCCTGGCGCGGTCCTGCGGCGTGTCGACGGTGATGATGAAGCCCTCCGAGCCGGACGAGATCCTGCGCACCATCGAACGCTCCCTGACCGGAACTTCTCCCGCCGAGCCGGTGGCGAATGCTCAGCAGTTCGACCGCGAGCACCTGCGGTTGCTCACCGACAAGCTCGCGCTCAAGGTCAGCGAGCTCGAGTCTGCCAACCGCCGGCTGTCGGCACTGACCGAACTCAACCTGCAACTGGCTTCGGAACACGACCCGCACGTCATGCTCGACAAGGTCTGCCGCGGCGCCCGCGAGCTGCTGGGTGCGCGCTACGCGGTGCTGGCCGTGCGCGAGCAGGCCGACGAGGAGCTGGCCTACATCAGCACGCACGGCCTGGCGCCTGCACAGGCCAAGGCGATGCAGGCCCTGGCCGCCGACGCCAGCTGGTTCAGCCAGATGGCCGGAAACGGCCGGCCCCGGCGCTTCACGACGCGGGACGGCGCGGAGCTGCCGGCACAGCTGCCACCGCTGGGCAGCGGCCTGATCGCGCCCATCGCGTCGCTGCAGCGCACCCATGGATGGGTGCTGCTGGGTGACAAGCTGGGGGCACCGGCGTTCACGAGCCAGGATGAGCGCATGCTGTCAACCTACGCCGCCCAGGCCGGGCGCATCTACGAGAACGGCAGTCTCTACAAGAAGATCAAGCAGACGGCCGACCAGTTGGCCATCGAGGTCGAGGAACGCAAGCGCGCCGCGCGGGAACTGTCCGTGGCCAACGAGACGCTGGAGCAGCGTGTGGCGCAGCGCACGTCCGAGCTGCATGACGTGATCGAAGGCCTGGAGAGCTTCAACCGCAGTGTGTCGCACGACCTGCGCGGGCCGCTGGGCGGCATCGCCAATGCCGCGCGGCTGGCACAGGAGTTCGTCGCCGCGCACGAGCCGGCCAAGGCGACCCACTTCCTTCAAGTCATTGCGACGCAGGCCGACGTCACCGGGCAGCTGGTGGATTCGCTGCTGGCCCTGGCCCGGGCCAGCGACGCGAGCCTGAACCTGGAGGCCGTCGACATGAACGGCCTGGTGAACGACGTGCTGGCCTCGCTGCAGCCGCCCTCGCAACCGCCGCTGCCGGTCGCAGTCGACCGGTTGCCCACCATCCACGTGGACCGCAAGCTGGCGCGGCAGGTGCTGGTGAACCTGATCGGCAACGCGTTGAAGTTCACCGGGAGCGTGCAGCGTCCACAGGTGCACGTGGGGGTCTCACCGGGGCCCGGCGCGCCGGTGTTCTGCGTCAAGGACAACGGCGTAGGCTTCGATGCGCACAAGGGACAGCAGCTGTTCAAGCCCTTCCACCGTCTGCATGACCACCGCTTCGAGGGCTCGGGCGTCGGCCTGTCCATCGTCAAGCGCATCTGCGAGTGCCACGGCGGCAAGGTCTGGGCCGAGAGCACGCCGGGCCAGGGCGCCTGCTTCTTCTTCAGCTTCGGCGACGGCGGCACGCGTTCAACCGGGGCGTGACGGCGGCGCTGCCGCCTCACCCTGTTGTCATGCACGCCGCGTAGGCTGCACGCATGACCGCTCCCGCCTGGGCCTGGGCGCTGCTTGCCTGGTGCCTGCTGATGACCGCCATCATCCTGCTGCAGGGCAAGCTGCTGTTCGGCCGCACCTGGCGCATCCGCCGCACCGACCCCGGCCCGGCGGCCGCGCGTCGCCGCGCCGAAGCGGTCTGGCTGGACCGCCCCGGCGACGTGCGGCTGCAGGGCTGGCTGACCACGCCGCTGGACGCCGTGCCGCGGCGGTTGCTGCTGTGGTTTGGCGGGCGCAACGAGCACGTGGCCTGGACACCCGACCTCGCCGGCTGGCTGCCCGACGACTGCGCGCTGCTGGCCTTCAACTACCGCAGCCTGGGCGACAGCGGCGGCTGGCCCGGCGAGACCGCCTGCGTGGCCGACGCCGAAGCCATCGCCGCCTGGGGCCTGGCGCGACTGGGGCTACCGAACGATGCACTGCACCTGGCCGGCCGCAGCCTGGGCACCGGCGTGGCCATGCAGCTGGCGGCGCGTCGCGCTGCGGCGAGTCGGCCAGCGGCCGGCGTCGCACTCATCACGCCGTTCAACAGCCTGCGCGCGGTGCTGCGGCGCAACCCGCTGATCGCGCCACTGACGCCGTGGCTGCGCTCACCGCTGGACAGCGGCGCCGCCGCGCGCGCGCTGACCTGTGATGTGCTGGTACTGCTGGCCGAGCACGACTGCCAGGTGCCGCATGTGCACTCGCTGGCGCTGGTGGACGCGCTGCGCCACGCAGGCGCGGACGTCACGGTGGATCGCTTGGCCGGCACCGACCACCGCAGCCTGGCGCGCACGCCGGCGGCGATGCAGCGGGTGGGCAGCTGGCTGAGCAACGCGGCCTGATCTCGTCACAACGCTGAGCGTTCCCGGGCAGCCGCCCGGGCAAACTGGCCGCATGAAACGCCGCCTCCTGCTGTTGGCTACCCTGCTGCCCATGCTGACCCTTGCCGCACCGCCCACCACGCTGACCCTCTGGCCCGAAGGCACACCCGCCGCCCGGCGCGCCGACGCCCCCGCTGCACGCGGCGACCTCGGCCCCGAGCGGGTGGACGAAGGCGGGCGCATCGCCAACGTGTCGCTGCCCACGCTGACCATCGTGCCGCCCGCCGTGGACCGGCCCAACGGCACCGCCGTCATCCTGTGCCCGGGCGGCGGCTACACCTTCCTGTCCAACGCCCGCGAGGGCCAGCAGTACGCGGCCTGGCTCAGCACGTTGGGCGTCACCACCTTCATCCTGAAGAGCCGGCTGCAGGAGTGGGGCCACCCCGCGCCGCTGCAGGATGTGCTGCGCGCCATCCGGCTCGTGCGCTCGCGCGCCGCCGAGTTCGGCGTGGACCCCAAGCGCATCGGCGTCATGGGCAGCTCGGCCGGCGGCCACCTGGCGGCCAGCGCCAGCACGCTGTTCGACCACGCCGACGGCCGCACCGGCGCGGCGCTGGATGCCGTGAACGCGCGGCCCGACTTCGCCGTGCTGGTCTACCCCGTCATCACGATGACGGACCCCACCGCCCACGCCGGCTCGCGCAAGGCGCTGCTGGGTGGCAGCCCCAGTGCGGAGCTGCTGACGCTGATGTCCGTGGAGAAGCAGGTGACGGCCGCCACGCCGCCCACGCTGCTGCTGCACACGCAGCGCGATCCGGCCGTGCCGGCCGACAACAGCCTGCTGTACTTCCAGGCGCTGACCCGCGCCGGCGTGCCGGCCGAGCTGTATGTCTTCGAGCAAGGCGGCCACGGCATCGGCATGGTCGATGGCCTGGGCACCGCGTCCGCCTGGCCGCGCCGCGCAGAGGACTGGCTGCGCCAGCGTGGCCTGCTGAACAAGGAGGCCGCACGATGAAACGGCGCGACCTGCTCGCCGGTGCGGCCATGGCCGGTGCGCTGCCCGCCTGGGGTACGTCCACGATGACGCTGCCCGACATGGACCTGCACGATCCCTTCATCGTGACCGACACGGCCAGCAAGACGTACTGGCTGTTCACGAAGAACCACCCGGCGTTCACCGGCAGGAAGGCCATCGGCGTGATGGCCTACAGCAGCCGCGACCTCAAGCACTGGAACCAGCCCGAGCTGGTGTTCCAGCTGCCCGAAGGCGTCTGGGCCACCGAGGGTTGCTGGGCGCCCGAGGTGCATCACTGGCGCGGCAAGTGGTATCTCTTCGTCACCGTACACAACGACAGCCTGCCGCTCACCGAACCCAGCCCCGTGCCGGGCCAGCGCACCTACCGCCGCAGCACTGTGCTCGCGGTGGCGGACCAGCCTAACGGCCCGTTCAAGCTCGTGCGCGACGGCGAGCCCGTCGTGTCCAAGGAGCTGATGACGCTGGACGGCACGCTCTACGTGGACCCGAAAGGCAAGCCCTGGATGGTCTACGCCCACGAATGGCTGCAACTGCGCGTGGGCGCCTTCGCCGCCGTGCGGCTGGACGACGAACTGCGCGCCATCGCCCCGCCGCGCGAGCTGTTCCGCGGCAATGCCTCACCCGCCGCCAGGCCGCAGCAAGGGCAGGGCATCATCGTCACCGACGGCCCGCAGCTCTACCGCACGGCCGACGGCAGCCTGCACATGCTGTGGTCCAGCTGGGGCGACGACGGCTACTTCCAGACGCTGTCGCGCTCCAAGTCCGGCGACCTGTTCGGCCAGTGGGAGCACCTGCCCGTCTGGCTGGCCAAGGGCAGCGGCCACGGCATGCTGTTCCGCACGCTGGACGGGCAATGGATGCTCGTCGTGCACCGCCCCTTCAAGAACGCGCGCGGCAAGCTCTACGACGTGCGCGAGCGGGCCGGCGGCTTCGAGCTGGTGCGCCAGCGCGTGGACCTCGACCTGGACCCCACACCCCTGCCTCCTTCTGCAGCAAAGGCCCCGTGATGCCCTTGAAGAAGACTCTCGCCGCAGCCGCCATCGCGCTGGGCACCGCCGCCACGCCCACACTGGCGGCCGACACCCAGTTCGCCATCCTCGTGCTGGCCATGCCGACGAAGTACCACTACGAGTACATCCCGGTGGCGCGCGAGAGCTTCGAGAAGCTGGCCAAGCTGCACGCCTTCGAGCTGACCTGGGCGGCCCAGCCCTGGGCCTTCGAAGGTGACCTGAGCAAGTACGCGGCGGTGGTGCTGCTGAACAGCTCGGGCGAGGAATTCAACGAGGCCCAGCGCGCCGGCTTCGAGCGCTATATGAAGGCCGGCGGCAACGCCGTCGTCGTGCACCGCGCCATCATCAGCAAGCCCGGCCTGTGGCCCTGGTACGAGAAGCTGGTTGGCAGGTCGTTCGTGATCCACCCGATGCTGCAGACGGCCGTCGTCACCAAGGCCGATGCCAGCCACCCGGCCACCTTCGGCCTGCCGGACAAGTGGGTCTGGTCAGACGAGTGGTACGAGTTCAGCAACCCGCACGGCGTGAAGGTGAACCCTGTTCTGAACGTGGACGAGCGCACCTACGACCCCACCAAGATCTGGCCCGGCCAGGTCGCCAAGGGCATGGGCGCCGACCACCCGGTGAGCTGGTGGCATCAGTTCGAAAAGGGCCGCGTGTTCGTCACGGCGCTGGGGCATAACGGGGTGATGTACCGCGACGAGCGCTACCTGGACCACCTGTGGGGCGGCATCTGGTGGGCCGCCATCGGGCGTTGACGGCCCACAGCCTGGCTACTTCGAGAACCAGCCGGCGACGCGCTGCTTGATGCGCAGGAAAAAGCCGGCCCGCTCCACATCGGCCAGCGCGACGACCGGCGCCTCGCCGAGCACCTTGCCGTCGGCCACCGCAACGGCCTTGCCGATCACCGCGCCCTTGGCGATGGGGGCCTCCAGGCCCGGGTTCAGCATCACCTCGGTCTTGACCGCGGCCGCCTGCCCCTTCGGCACCACCAGCGACCACGCCGTGGGCACGCCGGCCGCCACCTCGGGCACCACGCCGTACAGCACCTTGGGCGTAGTCAGCGCCGCGCCCGCCTGGGCCGGCGTCGCCTGCTCGAAGTTGGCGTAGCCCCAGTTGAACAGCACGCGGGTCTGGTCGGCCCGGGCCTGCATGCTGTTCGCGTTCAGGATGACCGAGATCAGGCGCATGCCATTGCGCGTGGACGAGGCGGTCAGGCAATAGCCCGCTTCCTGCGTGTGCCCAGTCTTGAGGCCGTCCACGGTCGGGTCGGTGTACAGCAGCGCGTTGCGGTTGCCCTGCTTGATGTTGTTGTAGGTGAACTCGCGCTCGGCGTAGATCGGATAGAACTCGGGGCTGTTGCGGATGATGGCCGCGGCCAGCACGGCCAGGTCACGCGCCGAGGCCTTGTGGTTGGCGCCCGGCAGGCCATCCGAGTTCTCGAAATGCGTCTTCGTCATGCCGAGCTTGGCGGCTTCGGCATTCATCATCGCGACGAAGCCCGCCTCCGAGCCGCCCACGTGTTCGGCCAGCGCCTTGGAAGCGTCATTGCCGCTGGCGATCACCACGCCACGCAGCATGTCCATCAACGAGGCTTGCGCGTTCAGCGGCACGAACATGCAGCTGTCGCCGTTCTTGCCCCCGCGGCACCAGGCGTTCTCGCTCATGGTGACCTTGTCGTCGGGCTTGACCTTGCCGGTCTTCAGCGCCTGCTCGACCAGGTAGCTGGTCATCATCTTCGTCAGCGACGCGGGCGGCAGCGGTTCGTCCGGGTTGGACGACGCCAGGATCTGGCCCGTGCTGTAGTCCATCAGCACCCAGGCCTTGTTCTGCAGCAACGGGATCGACCGGCCGTTGGCATCGGTGGTCATGGCCTGTTCGGCGGGTGCGGCCGACTTGGCCTTGCGCGCCGCGGCGGCTTGGGCCTTGGTCTTGTGGGTAGCGGCTTCAGCGGCCACGACGGGGCCGACCAGGAGGGCGGTGGCGAGGAGGGAGGGGAGGAGGGGGGAAATGCGCGGTGTGCGGGTCATGGAGAGGGGCTTCATTGAGAAGCCTGGAGGTGAGTTGCGATCAATTGCGCTGATCGCCAAGATGAGGGGCGCGCTGTGCGTGCGCGAAGCACGTGGGCTGTGTTGATCCGGTGGACCAGCCGTAGGGTACTTCGTCGCGTTCTGGCAAGTGTTGCGCGATGTTGATTCGCAAGAGGCTGCATTGTGTGCGCCTTCGCGAGAAGCCTATGGCGACCATGGGCGGGATGAGCTACATCGTCATCCAGACCTGGCCGGGCTAGGTCGCCAGCGGCTTTGCGCGAACCGAGCGTTGAACTGGCCGCACGGGTTTGCAAAGGGTCACCTGTTCGGCCCGGCATTGCAGAAGAACGGGGCATGGATCTGAATGAACGGCGGCTGGATCACTGGTTGGCTGAGACGGGAACTCGAAGCGCGACAGTAGCTCAGGCGTGTGTTTCTGCTCGCCAGTCACGACGCCCTCTCGCAGTCAGCCTGTAGAGTGCGTTAGCAACAAGGAGGGGCCATGCTCATCAAGCAGGCTGACGACAAGACCAAGCGACTGCAGTTGCTGGAGAGCCTTCAGGCCTCACCGCTTCTGGACGTGCGCCAGAAGTCCTGGCTCAAGGATGAGTACTGGAGCGTCAAGCAGGGCATCGACGGCGAGCGCGATGCGGCCTTTCATATCGACAGCGTGATGCGGGACGGGCAGAACACGGCCGTGCTGCACGACCTGCGCTTCGTCGTGGACGGTGATGTCGCACAGATCGATCACCTCGTGATGAACCGCCTGATGGATTTCATCCTTGTGGAGACCAAGTGCTACGCCGGTCACGTCGACATCAATGAGGTCGGTGAGTTCACGGTGCGCTACGGGAGCGGCAAGCAGTTCGGCGTCCCTTCTCCGCTGGCGCAAAGCGAACGACATGCCAGAGTGCTGTCCAAGCTGCTGGACAAGTTGGGCATCACGGGCAGGCTGGGATCACAGCCCAAGTTCCATCACCTTGTCATGTTCCATCCCAAGGCCATCATCATGCGGCCGGACGCCAAGAAGCTGGACACCAGCAACGTCATCAAGGCTGACCAGTTCGCGCAGTGGCGTGGGCGATGGGTGGAGGACGCTTCGGCACTGACGGTACTGGCCGGCGCCATCAACATGCGAGGCCGAGATACCGTCAAGGAATGGGCAGAGATGTTGGTGCGCCAGCACAGGCCAGCCGACCTGCTGACGTTGCCGGACTTCATGAAGCCTCGCGAGATGCCCGTTGGCGCAGCACGATCGGCCCGTTCAGAGCAAGCGTCTGCTCCAGCCGCGGCGACCACCACGGAAGCCCCATCGGAGAAGCGACTGATCTGTGCCCGGTGCGGCTGCAAGATCAGCTTCCCGGAGGGCAAGTTCTGCTGGAACAACCCACAGCGCTTTGGTGGCACCCAGTACTGCCGCGAGCATCAAGCGGCATTCAAGTGAGCGGACAGCGCCCGTCAGGTCAAGCGAAGCTCGCCTTGAACGTATGAGGGTCCAGCATGCAATGCGATTCGATCTGGCCATGCAGTTCAAACAAGCGCGGTTCTGCTCTGAAGTCGAACACCCGGTAGAGACTGAATTGCTTTGATCTGGCTCGCGCGAATTCCACTTCGTTGGACGACACGAAGAAGGGCGTCCGTTTGCCAAAGGCCGTGGTTTTCACTTCAATGAAGCGCTCGGCACCGTCTGAAGCAAAGGACAGCACGTCATAGCCCAGACCATCGCCGCGAGTCTTGGCCACATGCTCAACGTGCTCGGCGAGTAACCCAAGGCCGAGTTGCTGCAGGCGCCATCGCTCGAACCGCACGACGAAGTCCTCGCCTGCACGCCCAAGCGATCGGTTGGCAGCCTCTTGTTCCAGGTAATCACGGCGAAAAGCGCGCCGCGGCTGCCAGGGCATCGGCTCGCGCGCTTCGAGGCTTGTCTCCGGCGGAGCTTCCTTGACCGAGATGAAGTCGTCGCGTTCAAGCTCTACGGCTTCGCGGCGCGCCGATTCCATGACCACGGCGTCCAGACGTTGATGGCCAATCACCTGCGCCTCGATCTCTCGCAACAAGGCGTCGCGCTGGAAGTTGGCCCTGGGCTGATAGCCCTTGATGTAAGGCAAGCCCAGCTCAAGCATGGCCGCACTGATGTTGCCATGCTTGAACTCAATGGCCGCTTCCGTGCGGCCATCGAGTTTGCTGAGCAGCGCGCGGCGATGCGCGCTCTTATTGACCGCCTGACCACTCAACTCCGCCAGCAGCATGGACAGGTAGTCCGCCACCGTCGCAGCGACCTCTTCCGACGACCAATCCGTGCTGCCACCGCTTGATGGCGCCACTTGATGGACGACCTCAAAGCCCAGCTGCGCCAGCACAGGCTGCACGGTGGCAGCTCCACCCGAAAAATCCTTGGGGCCGAGGCCGCCGCTCTCCGGGTACTGGTAGGCCAGCGCAGCGCCCGCAATGGCCTTGGAATCCGCCAACGCTTGGGTCCGCGGATTCCTGACAAGGTAACTGGCGGCCTCGCGGAAGCCGTACTTCCGCAAGAAAGCCTCTTTGCCGAGTTGCTCGTATTCGTCGAGCGCGGCCCGCACGGCCGCGACACTCGTCAAATCAGAGAGTCGCGGCGCCATGCACTATCAAACGTCGATGTTGCCCGCGCGCAGCGCGTTCGTTTCGATGAAGTCACGACGCGGTTCAACTTCGTCCCCCATCAGCATCGTGAACACCTTGTCCGCCTCGATGGCGTCTTCGATCTGCACGCGCAGCAGGCGGCGCACGGTGGGGTCCATCGTCGTTTCCCACAGCTGCTCGGGGTTCATCTCGCCCAGGCCCTTGTAGCGCTGGCGGCCGACGGCGTTTTCGGCCTGGCTCATGAGCCAGGCCATGGCGGCGCGGAAGTCGTCGACCTTGCTTTCCTTGGCTTTCTCGCCCTCGCCCTTGCGCACGACGGCGCCGGGCTTGATGAGGCCTTGGAAGCTCTGGCCGGCGTCGGCCAGCACTTCGTAGTCGGCGCCGTGCACGAAGTCGGCGTGGATGACGCTGGCGCGCACGTTGCCGTGGTGGATGCGGGCGATCTTCAGGAAAAGCTTGTCGGTGCGCGGGTCGGTTTCCACCGTGACTTCGGCGTTGTGCAGCGCGGCCTTGAGCGCGGCGGCGCTGGCTTCGGCGTCTTCGCGGGTGTCGACCTTCAGCACCAGGCCGTTGGCCAGCGTGTGCAGGGCTTCGCCGTCCATCCAGTTGGACAGGCGTTCGATGACGCTTTGCGCGGCAACGTACTTGCGGGCCAGCGTGTCAAGCGTGTCGCCCTTCAGCGTGTCGCCAGTGCCGGTGTCGAGCGCGGCGTCTTGCAGCGCGACCTTGAGCAGGAAGCCGTCGAGCTCGGGCGCGTCCTTCAGGTATTGCTCGTGCTTGCCGACCTTGACCTTGTAGAGAGGCGGCTGCGCGATGTAGATGTGGCCGCGCTCGCAGAGCTCGGGCATCTGGCGGTAGAAGAAGGTGAGCAGCAGCGTGCGGATGTGGGCGCCGTCCACGTCCGCGTCGGTCATGATGATGATGCGGTGGTAACGGAGCTTGTCGGGGTTGAAGTCATCGGTGCCCGCGCCGCGGCCGATGCCGGTGCCTAACGCGGTGATGAGCGTGATGATTTCGTTGGACGTGAGCAGCTTTTCGTAGCGGGCCTTCTCGACGTTCAGGATCTTGCCGCGCAGGGGCAGGATGGCCTGGAACTTCCGGTCGCGGCCTTGCTTGGCGGAGCCGCCGGCGGAGTCACCCTCGACGATGTAGATCTCGCACTGGGCGGGGTCTTTTTCCTGGCAGTCGGCCAGCTTGCCGGGCAGGCCCAGGCCGTCGAGAACGCCCTTGCGGCGGGTCATCTCGCGGGCCTTGCGGGCGGCTTCGCGGGCGCGGGCGGCGTCCAAAATCTTGCCGCAGATGGTCTTGGCGTCGAGCGGGTTCTCGAGCAGGTAGTCGGTCAGCAGGCGGGAGACGATGTCTTCCACCGGGGCACGCACTTCCGACGAAACGAGCTTGTCCTTGGTCTGCGAGCTGAACTTGGGTTCCGGCACCTTCACGGACACGACGCAGGCCAGGCCTTCGCGCATGTCGTCACCGGCGACTTCGACCTTGGCCTTCTTGGCCAGCTCGTTGTCTTCGATGTACTTGTTGATGACGCGGGTCATCGCGGCGCGCAGGCCGGTCAGGTGGGTGCCGCCGTCGCGCTGCGGGATGTTGTTGGTGAAGCAGAGGACGTTTTCGTTGAAGCCGTCGTTCCACTGCATGGCCACTTCGACGCCGACCGTCGTGCCCTGCTCGCTGACCTTCTCGCCCACGGCGTGGAAGATGTTGGGGTGCAGCGTCGTCTTGCCCTTGTTGATGAACTCGACGAAGCCCTTCACGCCGCCGGCGTAGGCGAAGTTGTCTTCCTTGTTGTTGCGCTCGTCGACCAGGCGGATCTTGACCCCGTTGTTCAGGAACGAGAGCTCGCGCAGGCGCTTGGCGAGGATGTCGTAGTGGTAGTCGTTGTTCTGCTGGAAGATTTCCGTGTCCGGCAGGAAGTGGACTTCAGTGCCGCGCTTGTCGGTCTCGCCGATGACCTTCATGGGGCTGGTCTCGACGCCGTCGACCATGACGATCTCGCGGTCCTGCGGGATGCCCTTGGCGAACTCGAGGAAGTGCACCTTGCCGCCCTGGCGCACGGTCAGGCGCAGGAACTTGGACAGGCCGTTCACGCAGGACACGCCCACGCCGTGCAGGCCGCCCGACACCTTGTAGGAGTTCTGGTTGAACTTGCCGCCGGCGTGCAGTTCGGTCAGCGCGATCTCGGCGGCCGAGCGCTTGGGCTCGTGCTTGTCGTCCATCTTGACGCCGGTGGGGATGCCTCGGCCGTTGTCGATGACGGAGATGGAGTTGTCGGTGTGGATGGTGACGACGATGTCGTCGCAGTGGCCGGCCAGCGCTTCGTCGATGGAGTTGTCGACGACTTCGAAGACGAGGTGATGCAGGCCGGTGCCGTCCGAGGTGTCGCCGATGTACATGCCCGGGCGCTTGCGCACGGCTTCCAGGCCTTCCAGGATCTGGATGGAGCTGGCGTCGTAGGCGGCGGGTGCCGGCGCGGGAGCCGGTGCCGGGGTGTTTTCGGGGGTGGCGTTGTCGCTCATCGGGGACTTTCAGGAAACTCTTGAAACGGCAAGGCGGGCCGCGTGGGCCCGCCTGCTAGGCATGCGGTCGTCTGGGTGGCGTCAGATCCGCATCGGCATGACGACGTACTTGAAGCCGGTCGTGTCGGGGATGGTGAGCAGCGCGCTCGATGCGCTGTCGTTGAGGTCGATGCAGACCATGTCCTGGCTCATGTTGGACAGCGCGTCCATCAGGTAGGTCACGTTGAAGCCGGTCTCGATCTTGTCGCCGCCGTAGTCGATCTCGATCTCTTCCTTGGCCTCTTCCTGCTCGGCGTTGCTGGACGCGATGCTCAGCAGGCCCGGCTCGAAGGTCAGGCGCACGGCCTTGAACTTCTCGCTGGTCAGGATGGCGGCACGCTGCAGGCTGGCCAGCAGCGGGGCGCGGCCCAGCGTCAGGCGGAACTTGTGGTTCTTGGGGATGACGCGGTTGTAGTCGGGGAACTTGCCCTCGACAAGCTTGGTCACGAACTCCATACCGCTGAAGCTGAACTTGGCCTGGTTGCCGGCAAAGCGCATCTCGATGGCGTCGTCGTCCTTGCCGTCCTTCAAGAGGCGCTGCAGTTCCAGCACAGTCTTGCGCGGCAGGATGACTTCCTGCTTGGGGATGTCGGTGTCCAGCTCGGCCTGGGCCAGCGCCAGGCGGTGGCCGTCGGTGGCCACCAGCGTCAGGTTCTTGCCTTCGGCGACGAACAGGATGCCGTTCAGGTAGTAGCGGATGTCGTGCACCGCCATCGCGAAGTGCACCTGGTTGATCAGGCCCTTCAGCGCCTTCTGCGGCACGCTGAACGCGGGGCCGAAGTCGGCGGCTTCCTGCACCAGCGGGAAGTCGTCGGCCGGCAGCGTCTGCAGCGTGAAGCGGCTCTTGCCGCCCTGCAGCGTCATCTTGTTCTGGTTGCTGGTCAGGCTGACGGTCTGGTCGCTGGGCAGCGCGCGCAGGATGTCGATCAGCTTGCGCGCGCCGACGGTGGTGGACAGGTTGGCGGCGTCGCCGTCGAACTGCACCGTCGTGCGGACCTGGATCTCGAGGTCGCTCGTCGTCAGCTCCACCTGGTTGCCGGTCTTGCGGATCAGCACGTTGGCCAGGATGGGCAGCGTGTGCCGCCGCTCGACGATGCCGGACACCGCCTGCAGCGCGCCGAGCACCTGATCCTGGGGAGCTTTCAAAACGATCATGAGGGCCTCTTTGGAGGGATCTTTGGGGGACAGATTTCAGGCGGGATCACGCCTTGAAACGCGCGCGCGCGTGAAGCTGTGATTGTCGCCCGGAAACGGTGCCCGTCCGGGCTGGCAGGGTTGCCAGGGCGATGCGGGTCAACCCTTGGTCAACCCCTGCCTGTCATCCCTTGAGCGTCTGCTCCAGCACGTGGAGCTGCTGGTTCAGCTCGGTGTTCTTCTGGCGCTCGCCGCCGATC
Organism: Roseateles asaccharophilus; assembly: GCF_031458115.1. Lineage (GTDB taxonomy): Bacteria > Pseudomonadota > Gammaproteobacteria > Burkholderiales > Burkholderiaceae_C > Pelomonas > Pelomonas asaccharophilus_A. The sequence goes on from NZ_JAVDXV010000004.1 coordinate 401,289, forward strand.
TTGCGCACCGCGTGCAGCACGGTCGTGTGGTCCCGCCCGCCGAACAGCTCGCCGATCTCGGGCAGGCTCTTCTGCGTCAGCTCCTTGGCCAGGTACATCGCGATCTGGCGCGGCCGCGCGATGCTGGCCGGGCGCTTCTTGGAGTACATGTCGGCGACCTTGATCTTGTAGAAGTCGGCCACCGTCTTCTGGATGTTCTCCACACCGATCTGGCGGTTCTGGATGGAAAGCAGGTCTTTCAGCGCCTCGCGGGCCAGCGTGATGCTGATCTCCTTGTGCGAGAACTTGGCGTAGGCCAGCACCTTGCGCAGCGCGCCTTCCAGTTCGCGCACGTTGGCGCGCACGTTCTTGGCGACGAAGAAGGCGACGTCCTCGGGCATGGGCTGCCCTTCGGCCTCGGCCTTCTTGATCAGGATGGCGACGCGCATCTCCAGCTCGGGCGGCTCGATGGCCACCGTCAGGCCGGCGTCGAAGCGGCTGGTCAGGCGCTCGTCGATGTCCACCAGCCCCTTGGGGTAGGTGTCCGACGTCATGATGATGTGCGCCTTCTTGGCCAGCAGCGCCTCGAAGGCGTTGAAGAACTCTTCCTGCGTGCGGTCCTTGCCGGCGAAGAACTGCACATCGTCGATGAGCAGCAGGTCCAGCGAGTGGTACTTGGCCTTCAGCTCGTCGAAGGTCTTGCGCTGGTAGTTCTTGACCACGTCGGAGATGAACTGCTCGGCGTGCAGGTACAGCACGCGGGCGTCTGGGCGGTCCTTCAGCAGCGCGTTGCCGACGGAGTGGATCAGGTGGGTCTTGCCCAGGCCCACGCCGCCGTAGATGAACAGCGGGTTGTAGGTGACGCCGGGCGCGCCGGCCACGTGCAGCGCCGCCGTGCGGGCCATCTGGTTGGCGCGGCCGGGCACCAGCGTGTCGAAAGTCAGCTGCGGGTTGATGCGGTGCTTGGCCGAGGCGGGCGCCTGGGACGGCAGCACGATCGGGGAAGCCACGGACTGGACGACCGGCCGCAGCGCAGCGCTGGGTTCGGCGGAGGCCGCCGGCGTCGCCACGGCAGCGGCGGTCACCGCAGGCGGCAGGACGCCGGGCACGGCAATGCCTTGCGGCTCGCGGGCGGACAGCGCCAACTCCAGCCTTGTGGGTCGACCGGCCAGCTCGGTCAGGATGGCCTCGATGCGGGCGGCGTACTGGCGACGGATCCAGTCGCGCTTGAAATGGTTGGGCACCTTCAGCGTGGCGACGAGCGCGCTGGCGGCATCCGCGCCCGCGCCTTCGCCAACCACCGTGGCCGGCGGCAGCGGACGGATCCAGGTGTTGAACTGCTGCTCGGGCAGCTCGGTGGCCAGGCGCTCACAGCCGCGCCGCCAAAGGTCCGATGCCCAATCCGCCGTGTTGATGCCCGCTACGCCCATTGCCCGCTCTTGCGCCCCATCCGCCCCGTTGTGTTCTTCTAGGCTCATGTGGAAAACTTGTTTTCGAGCGGCCGGATTGTACGGATGCGGCGCCCACCGAAGCGTGGGTTATCCACAGAATTTCGAAGGGGGTCAATCCCTGGCAAACCCGGCTTGAGAGCGCCGAGTTATTGACCGGCCGCTCGGCTTCTGATGTAATCGCGGGTTTTCGCGCATCGGCGAGTGTTTGCCCTGCGCATCGTTTTGCAAGTCCGCTTGCAAGTTCTTGGCCGGTCGCCAACCGCTGCGTCCGGAGCAAACAAGCCTTTTAAAGAGGTTCCCCATGAAGCGTACCTACCAAGCCTCCAAGACCCGCCGCGCCCGCACCCACGGCTTCCTCGTGCGCATGAAGACGCGCGGCGGCCGCGCCGTCATCGCCGCGCGCCGCGCCAAGGGCCGCAAGCGCCTGGCCGTCTAAGGTCTTGTCGCAAAAGGCGGCGCCCCAAGGCGCCGTCCGCCTGCCGGGCCTCCGATGATCGGTCGAATCCAGCGCCCGGTGGATTTCGAGCGGGTTCTCGCCCGCCCGAGCCGCGACCGCAGCGCTCACTTCGCGCTGCACCACCTGTCTGCCAACCCGGCACCCAGCCCCTGGGTCGCCGCGAAGTTGCGCACAGCTCAAGCCGAGTTATCAACAGGTGGCGCACCAGTTACCCACAACGCTGTGGATCCCAACCTGCCCTGCGTGCCTGACGGCTGCTGGGTGGGCATGGTCGTTCCCAAGCGGCACGCGAAGCGCTCCGTGACGCGCCAGCTCTTGAAGCGCCAGATCCGCGCCGCATTTGCGGAGCGGCCCGGCATGCCGCCGGGGTTGTGGGTCGTCCGCTTGCGCTCACCTGTTGACCGCCAGAAGTTCCCCAGCGCCGCATCCGACGCGCTGCGCAGCGCCGTGCGCGCGGAACTGGCGCAGCTGCTGGACCGGGCGATGAAGCCGCAGGCCCGCAAACCAGCGCCCGCGCCCAGCCCCGAGGCCGCCGCATGACGCCGAGCTGGCCTGCCCGCTTGCTGATGGCCATCGTGCGTGGCTATCGCCTGATGCTGAGCCCCTGGCTGGGTAATGCCTGCCGCTTCGAGCCGACCTGCTCGTGCTACTCGCTGGCCGTGCTGGAAAAACATGGCGCGCTGGCCGGCAGCTACCTGACGGTGCACCGCATCCTGCGTTGCCAGCCCTGGTGCGACGGTGGGCACGATCCCGTGCCTGACAATGCGCCGCGGCTGTTTTCCCGGCTCATCCCGTCTTCCTCCATGACGCGCGCCTGCGCGTCGTCGTCTTCCTCGTCCGAGTCTCCTCATGACTGATATTCGCCGCACCGTGCTGTGGGTGGTGTTCACCATGTCTCTCGTCCTGCTCTGGGACGGTTGGCAGAAGCACAACGGGCATCCTTCGATGTTCAGCCCCGCCGCCCCGAAGCCGGCCGTGACCGCCGCGAGCGGCCCCGCCGGCAACGGCGTGCCGGCCGCCACGGCCGGCGGCACGGTGCAGGCCCCGACCGCCGTCGCTCCCGCGGCAGCGCCGTCCGAGAAGATCACGATCCGCACCGACGTGCTGACGGTCACCGTCGACACGCTGGGCGGCGACATCGTTCGCGCCGAGCTGCCCAAGTACCTGACGGCACCGGACCCCACGGTCACGGACCAGCTGCTGCAGATGGTGCGCTGGAAGAAACCGGACCCGTTCACGCCCGAACCAGTCGTGCTGTTCAACGCTGCCCAGCACTACCGCGCGCAGACCGGCCTGGTCAGCGCGCAGGGTGTGCTGCCCACGCACCACACGCCGATGACGGCCGTGGAAGGCGCCCGCGAGCTGGCCGCCGGCCAGGACGAGGTCAAGTTGCGCCTGGAGTCGGCCGAGGTCGGCGGCGTCAAGCTGGTCAAGACCTTCACGTTCAAGCGCGGCGCCTACACGGTGGGCGTCTCGCATGAAATCGTCAACGCCGGCACCGCGCCCGTGACGCCGCAGGTCTACCTGCAGCTGGTGCGCGACGGCTCCACCGTCACCGGCGGTGCGGCGTTCACGCCCAGCTTCACGGGCCCGGCGGTCTACAACGACACGGCCAAGTTCAAGACCATCACCTTCGAGGACATCGACAAGAACAAGGTCGACATCCAGAAGCAGGCCGACGACGGCTGGGTCTCGATGATCCAGCACTACTTCGCCAGCGCCTGGCTGGTCAACGAGCCGGGCAAGCGCGAGTTCTTCGTGCGCAAGCTGCCGGGTCAGCTGGGCGTGCAGGGTGACACCTACGCCACCGGCATGGTCTTCACGCTGCCCACCGTGGCGCCGGGCGCCACCGCCACGCAGAACGCGACGCTGTTCGCCGGTCCTCAGGAGGAGAACCACCTGAAGACCCTGGCCCCCGGCCTGGAGCGCGTCAAGGACTACGGCATGCTGACCATCCTGGCCGAACCGCTGTTCTGGCTGCTGGACAAGCTGCACAACCTGATCGGCAATTGGGGCTGGACCATCGTCGCGCTGGTCGTGCTGCTGAAGATCGCGCTGTACTGGCTGAACGCCAGCGCCTACAAGTCCATGGCCAAGATGAAGGCCGTGGCGCCCCGCATCAATGAGATGAAGGAGCGCCTGAAGGACAAGCCGCAAGAGATGCAGCAGGAAATGATGAAGATCTACCGCGAGGAGAAGGTCAACCCCATCGGCGGCTGCCTGCCCATCTTCCTGCAGATGCCCATCTTCATGGCGCTTTACTGGGTGCTGCTGTCCACCGTGGAAATGCGCCAGGCACCGTGGATCTGGTGGATCACCGACCTGTCGGTGCGCGACCCCTACTTCATCCTGCCGCTGCTGATGATGGCCACCAGCCTGTTCCAGGTCTGGCTGAATCCGCCGGCCGCCGATCCGATGCAGCAGAAGATGATGTGGTTCATGCCCATCGCCTTCGGCGTGATGTTCTTCGTGTTCCCGGCCGGCCTGGTGCTGTACTGGTTGACGAACAACATCCTGTCCATCGCTCAGCAATGGATGATCAACAAGCAGATGGGCGTGAACTGAATCACGTGAATCTGCACGAGCCCCCCAGCCAGGGGCTTCCGGTTGCCGAGCGTCGGCAGTTCAATGGCGACGCGGGGCAGAGAACACCGGCCCGGACGAGGCTCACGAGAGCACTCGAACCCGGCCTCCCCCGCGCCAACACCTGATGCAGCCGCTCATCCGAGCGGCTGTTTCTTTTTGGGGGCCGCCACAATCGCGCCCATGCTCGCCCGACACGCCGACCCCATCGCCGCCATCGCCACCGCACCGGGCCGCGGTGCTGTGGGCATCGTGCGCGTGTCATCGCCGCAAGACCTGGCCCCGCTCATCGCCGCCGTCTGCGGCCGGACGCTCAAGGCGCGCGAAGCGACCTACCTGCCGTTCCGCGACACGAACGGCCAGGCCATCGACCAGGGCCTGGCCATCCACTTCCCCGCACCTCACTCCTACACGGGCGAGCACGTGCTTGAGTTGCAGGCCCACGGCGGCGCCGTCGTCATGCAGTTGCTGCTGGCGCGTGTCATCGCGGCCGGCGCCAACGTCCGCCTCGCTGAGCCCGGCGAGTTCACGCAGCGCGCCTTCCTGAACGGCAAGCTGGACCTTGCCCAGGCCGAAGCCGTGGCCGATCTCATCGATGCCAGCACCGAGGCCGCCGCGCGCAGCGCGAGCCGGGCTCTCGGCGGCGCGCTCTCCAACGAAGTGGGACTGCTGCGCGACCAGCTGATTCAGCTGCGTATGCTGGTGGAGGCGACGCTGGACTTCCCCGAGGAGGAGATCGACTTCCTCGAGAAGGCAGACGCCTTCGGACGCCTGGACCGTCTGACCTCACAGCTGAACGCAGTCCAGGCCCGCACGCGCCAAGGCGCGCTGCTGCGCGACGGCCTGAAGGTCGTGCTCGCGGGCCAGCCCAACGTCGGCAAGAGCTCGCTGCTGAACGCGCTGGCCGGCGCCGAACTGGCTATCGTCACGCCCATCCCCGGCACGACGCGCGACAAGGTCAGCCAGACCATTCAGATCGAAGGCGTGCCGCTGCACATCACCGACACGGCCGGCCTGCGCGACGACACGGCCGACGAGGTCGAGCGCATCGGTGTGTCGCGCTCCTGGGATGCCATCGCCGACGCCGACGTCGTGCTGTTCCTGCACGACCTGGGCCGCGTGGGACAGCCCGACTACGAGGCCGAGGATGAGCGCATTCGCGCGCGGCTGTCGGGTGTCGATGCTGGCCGCATCGTGCAGGTCTTCAACAAGGCTGATCTCGCAGCGGCGCCTCAAGGCGAGATCGCACTGAGCCTGAAGACGGGCGAGGGCCTCGAGGCGCTGCGTCAGCGCCTGCTCAAGACCGCCGGCTGGCAGGCCGTGCCCGAGGGCTTGTTCATCGCCCGCGAGCGCCATGTGCAGGCTCTGGCACGGACAGCTGAGCATCTCGAACTCGCACGCGCCATCGCCGAGCAACGAGATGCGGCGTTGGACCTGCTGGCCGAGGAGCTGCGCCTGGCTCACGACGCGCTGGGCGAGATCACCGGCGCGTTCTCGGCGGATGAACTGCTGGGCGTCATCTTCAGCAGCTTCTGCATCGGGAAGTAGCCGGGCACGCAACGAAAGAAGGCGCAGGTCTCATGCGGGGTCCAGGAGCTACGACGCACTGGGTCGATGCGGACATCAAGCGCGCTGGCGCGTCGATGCTTTTCCTGGAATTTGCTGAGGCCTGCGCCCGGAATCAAATTTAGGCCCAGCGGGTCGCCCGCCATGTAGGACCAAGGCGCCTGCGCAGGTCAGATCCCGGCAGGCGTTAACCCGATCAGGGGTTGGACGCCTTCCAGCGCGGGTAGGCGTCCAGCGCCTTCTGCGGCCAGGTGCCCCACCACGTGTAGCCGTTGCGGCGTCCCTTGGAGATCTCGTTGACGTCGTCGTGGATGGTCTTGCCCCAGTCGCCAAAGATGGGGCGGCCAGTGGAGACGTCATAGACCCGCGACCACAGCGGACCGGCACCCGGCTGCGACACGAGCTTGCGGCCGTCGGGCGTCATCGCGAACGCATGGTCGTACAGCGCGTGGGCTTTCAGCCAGGCGATGCCAGCCTCGACGGCCGCCTTCATCGCCGGCGTGGGGCGAGGCTGATGCATCAGGAACAGCAGCACACCCGCGCTCTCGGCGCTGGCCAGGCCGCGCGGCTCGTAGTTGCGGGCGGAGATGGGCGCCAGCGTCAGCGCGTCGATCTGCTGCGGCCAGACGGTCAGGCGGCCGTCCACCTTTACCTGCGCGGCGAGGATGAGGTCCACGGCCTTGGCTGCGGCGGCAGCGGCGCGGTGGCGCAGCGGCGCGGGCACGAAGGCGAACTCGGGCTTGGCCTCCGCTACGTCCTGTAGCAGTGCGGCGGCCTCGGAGACGGCCTCGTCGTTGAACGTGATGCCGTCGTGAAAGCCGCCTTCCAGCGGGTAGTTCTGCGGCCAACCGCCATTGGGGTACTGGGCGGTCAGCATGTAGAGCACGCCCTTCTGGATGGCAGCGCGGTACTCGTCTTTGGGGCGCTGCTGGTTCACGCGCGCGAGAAACCGGATCTCGGTGTGCGTGGCGTCGTTGTCCAGCGTGCCGACGAAGGTCCAGAAGCGGTCCCGCGGTTCGTCGAAGCTGCCGCTGCCGACGGTCATCGTCTCGGCGTTGTTGGCGTAGCGCTGGCCGGGCAGGCGGGGCGGGCCGGCGCGGTTCTGGTTCTTGCTCCAGCCGCCACTGGGGGTCTGGAAGCTGAGGATGGTGGTGGCGATGGCTTGCGCTTCGGCGGACGCATACCAGGCCGGCTCGCGGTCCAGCGGCGCGTTCGTCTTGCCGGCCACGGGCGGGGGCGGCACGGTGTCGCCGGGCTTCAGCTCGCGGGCCAGCGTGGCGCGGTCGAAGGCGGCCTGGCGGTCGGAACGCTCCAGATAGGCCTGCCAGGCGGGGCGCTGCGCGGCAGGCAGTTCGGCCAGGCGTGCGACGCTCATCTTGGGCGCGGGCGTGTTGTGGCCGATGACGGCGGCGAACGCGGCGCCGGGCAGCAGCGCGAGGACGAGAAGTCGCCTCATGGCAGCGGCAGCAGGCCTTCGGCGCGCACGGTCCAGGCGCCGTCTTTCGGGAAGCCCGGGGCGGGCACTTTCGGTGCGGCGTCCCAACCGCCGGCCATCAGGCCCATCGCCATCAGGTAGGCGGCGTTGGTGGGCAGGTAGGCCACCGCCCCCTCGGGGTCGCGCGGGCGGCGGCTGTAGCCGCTGGGCATGAAGCGCGCGGCGGCGCCGGTGTTGGCAAGGATGCTGACGGCGCGCTCAGGCTCGCCAAGCCGCGCCGCGGTCAGCGCGCCCTGGCCCATCTGCCAGCTGACCCAGCCGCCGTCGTCGCCACGCTGCGCATGCACGGCGTGGAAGGTGCGGCGCGTGGTCTCCATGTCGATCTTGGGCGTGGCCGGCAGATAGCCCAGCGCCAGCAGCATGGACGACGGCGCGCCGCGCTTGCCCGGCCCGAACAGGTCGCGGATGCCTTCGATCTCAAGGTAGCGCCCGTCCTGCTGCGGCAGCGGCGGGAGGTTCATGATGACGTCGGCCCACAGCGGGTCGGGGTCCAGGCCTTGCCGCTGGCGCCATTGCTGGGCGAGCTGCAGGCCGTAGTACCAGAAGGCCACCTCGAACGTCGGGTTGCGCACCAGCTCCACCGACGTGCTTTCGCTGACGTTCTTCAACGGCGGGCCCAGGTGGTAAACGCCGGTGACCGGGTCGCGGTGCGCGAAGCTGGCGAGGAACTTGGCGGATTCGGCCACCAGCTCGCCGTAGCGCTGCAGCGTTTCCTTCGTCGGCTTGGCGCGCCAGACCAGCTCGGCCAGGTAGATGGGGTTGGGCTGGTTCCAGATGATGTAGGGGTTGATGCCGCCCGGCGTGGGGCGGCCGTCCAGGCCCGACATCTTGGGCCAGCGCACGCCGTCAAAGCCCTCGGTCTTGGCCTGCGCGATGCCCTTGGGCAGGTGGCTTAAGTACCAGGCCAGTCCCTTCTCCAGCAGGTCCACATGGCCCCATTGGTAGAACTGCGCGGCGTGGAAGACGTAGACCTCGGAGTTGTGCTTGCCGAACCAGCTCAGGTGCTGCAGCCCCGTCTCGGCGGGCGGGAAGCTGCCGCCGTAGTTCACGCGCATCAGGTACAGCGACTGGATGGTGCGGCGCTCGACCTCCTTGGCGCGCGGGTCGGTGGCCTGGCTCAAATCGACCATGCCGCCCTTGGTCCAGTAATCGGCCCAGGCTTGCTTGGAGGACGCGATCGTGCTGGCGACCGTTTCGTTAGCGGCCGGATGCTCGGTATCGGCGAAGGCTGCCGTGAAGGCGATGCTGTCGCCCGACGTGGCACGCAGCCGGTAGTCGTGCGGCGCGGCCAGCTGCGGCGTGGAGGCGCTGGTGAACTCGGCCGGCGTGCTCCAGCGCAGCTCGGTGTCGTAGCGCGTGCCGTCAGACTCGCGGGCAATGCGGGCGTGGCCGGCGGCCACCTGCGTCAGCGTGCTGCGGTGCGCTTCCGGCTTCTCCCAGATGAAGGGCGGCTTGTGCGCGATGGACGTGCGGTAGGCGTAAGGGAAGCGCACGCGCACCTGCAGGTCGCCGCTGGCGATCAGCGGCGAGCGGGCCTGCACGGCCAGCACGGCGGCGCTGCCGTGGGCGGCGGTGGTCACCTCCAGCGGCTGGCCGCGCACGGTGAGCTTGCTGGTGACGATGCCGGTCCACAGGTCCAGCGTCTGGTTGACGGTGGCTATGTCCTCGCTGCGCATCACCTCACCAAACAGCATGAACTGGAACTGGCCCAGCGGCATGGGCTGAGGGTTCTCGCGGTAGTAGCGGCCGGCGGGCGTGTTCTGGTGGATGGGGTAGAGGATCTGCCGGCCGTGGAAGGGCACGGGCGCCAGCGTGTCCTCGAAGCGCAGCTTGTCGGGATTCGGGAAGCTGTGCCAGCTCCAGGTGTTGCGCGTCTCCAGCGGCAGACCGTTGTCGTAGTAGATGCGCTCCAGGCTCTGCAGGCCGGTCACGTCCACGGTGACGGCAAAGTCGCCGTTGCCGACGGTCAGCGCGGACTCGGGGTTGAGGCCGGTGTTGCGCACCGCATGGCGGGCGACGACGGCGGCGCGATCAATGGGTTGGGCAGACGCGGGCAGCACGACAAGCGCAGCCAGCAGGAGAGTGAACAGCTTCAAAACGGCGACCTCGGTTGGGGAGGATGTCAGGGCAAGCGGCGGTCGAGCGTCAGGCTCATCAGGCCGATCACCACGTCGTTGCTCAGCGTGCGCAACGTCAGGCGTGCGAGGGACTTGGCGGGGTCCAGCGGCAGGTCCAGCACGGTGGCGGCGCCACCGGGGACTGCACGGCCGGTGGGCTGCAGGCGCACCAGGCCGGTTTTCAAATCCACGCGCGGTGGCGTGGGGCCGGGGCGCTGGAACTGGTAGTCATCGATGAAATAGTCCTGCTCGATGGGCCACCAGGTGGTGGGATTGTGCAGGGCCAGCCGCGCCTGGCTGCCGTCGGCGTACTCCACGATGACTTCGCCGTTGTCGATACGGCTTTGCATGAAGTTGGTGGTGCCAGCCATCAGCAGGTAGGCGTGGCGCGCCTGGCCAGTCAGCGGGATGCTGATCTCCCTGGGATAGTTGTCCCAGCGGGAGGTGAAGGCGATGTTGCGGGCTTCGGGTGCGGCGGGTGTGGCGAACGGCAGACCATTGGGCAGCTTGATCGCACCGCCCTGCTCGGCCGCCACGCGGCGCAGGCCGCTGTCGTCGATGGCGGGCAGCTCGTTCACGTGCCCGGCCCAGGCGCCAGCGCCTTGGGAGGGCAGCGTCAGCGACACGCCGCTCGGTCGTGGCGTGAGGTACTTGCCGGGCTTGAAGAGGTCGGTGACGCGGTCGTTGAAGTGGGTTCCGAGCGAGATGGACTCAAACACGGCGTCCGTCGCCACGGTCCAATTCGGGATCCGGGTCACACCCTGCGTGTAGTTGGGCACACGATAGTTGGGCCACTGCCCCTTGCGCCACTGAACCACGACGGTCGCTTGCCCTGCCCACGGCTGCTCGAGAAGCACCATGTGAGTTGCAGGGTTGGACTTCCATGCAACGGGCCGGCCGTTCCACGTGACCGATTCGACCTCACGGCCCCAGGCAGGGAACCTGATTCGCAACTGCTTGAAGCGCGCCGCCGGCTGCGTGATCTGCCAGCGCTCGCGCATACCCTCACGCTTGAAGACCAGGCCCACGCCGGGGTGCTGCAGTTCGGCGTCGTTCCATGCAGAGGGAAACCCCGGCTGCACCGTCATCACACCGGCCAGCGCATCGGGCTTCACGCCGAACAGCCCCTCCACCAGCGCACGCGCCGTCACGCCGGTGCCGTCGGCGAAGTCGCGTTGCGACTCGCGGCGGTAGTGGTCCAGGTAGTTCATGGAGCCCACGTTGCCCGGCGTGATGCCCATGTTCATGCTGGCCATCAGCGCGCTCTTCGCCAGCGTGAAGGCGTACTCGGGATAGTTGGCCTGCCACATCGCCAAGGCCGTGTGCAGGTTCTCGCCCATGACGACGTTGTTGACCGACCAGGCATAGGGCATCCAGTCCGTGCTGGGCAGTACGCGGTAGCCCACGTCCTTCGGCACACCGGCGCCGTGCACGGGAATGGGCTTGAAGGCGCAGAACACGTCCCTCGTCATCTGCATGGCCTCCTGCGGCGTGGGCACTTCGGAGTCGACGGTGGTGTAGAAGCTCCACAGCCCGTAGCTGGTGTGCAGGCGCTGCAGACCCAGGCTGTCGCGGTATTCGCCAAAGGCGCCGCGGTCGGGCATCCACAGGTGCTTGCGCATGGCCTGCGCGATGAGGTCGGCCTCGCGGTGGTAGGCGCTGCCGTCCTCGCCCAGCAGCTTCGCCAACCGCGCCGCACTGCGGAACGCGTAGTAGTTGTAGGCCGACGCATGCGTAGTGCCGCCACCGCCGTAGAACACGTCGTCGCTGGCCCAGAAGTTGGCATAGCCCTCGTACAGCGGCAGGCCGTCGAAATCGCGGCGGAACAGGCGTTGCTCCCAGGCGAGGTGGCGCTGGATGACCGGCCAGGCGCGGCGGGCGAGGTTCAGGTCGCCGGTCCACAGCAGGTGACGGAACAGGGCGTCGAAGAACACCATGTTCATGTCGTAGTGCGAGGCGGTCAGGTTGCCGTTGGAGTGCAGCGCCGTCCGGCTGCGCGCGAGGTTGGTCTCGGCTTCGGGAGGCGGCAGCTGCGCGGGAATGGGCGAGACGTTCTGCCGCGCGATCCAGGTCTCGATGTTTTGTTTGGCGCGGTCATGCCAGCCCAGCGCGTCCAGCGCATAGGCACCGCGCCAGCCCAGCAGCGGCACGCGCCAGGCGACGGCGCCGTGCAGGATGGCCTTGGCGTCGTCGTCCCACAGCGCATCGCTGACGACGTTGATCGCGCCGACGGCGGCGTTCAAGTACGGGTCGGGCGTGTTGATGCGGATCTGGTGGCGCAGCGCCTTGAAGTGGGCTTGTTCCTTGGCGAACAGCGCGGGCAGTTCGTCTGGTTTGAAGCGCGGCGCCAGCGGCGTGCCGCGCGTGGCGGGGCGAGGGGCGCCCACCTCCGCGTAGGTCTGCGCGGCGGCGCTGGCCTGCGAGCGGGCGGCATCGGCCAGCCGTTGCAGCGCGAGCCAGGCGGGCTGGCTGTTCTGCAGCGGCGCGCGGCCCACCACAATGGCGGTGTCGGGTGTTGCGCCGGATGGCGCCAACAGCGCGGGCAGAGAGTCCCAGTCGCTCGCCGCGGCCAGGTGCTTCTGCGCGCCAGCGGGCACCGTGCCGGCGATGAGAGCTGCGGGTGCGGCGAGCACAAAGCCGTCACCGCCGATCACCAAGCGGTTGCCGTTGGCGAACTGCGGCTGGAACTGGAAGTAGCGGCTGATGGGCACGCTCTCGGTGCCGATGTCGCCATCGCGCCGGCCGCGCTGGCCGGTGACGCCGCCATAGGCCCACACCAGCTCGGTACCGGCGGGCAGCGCACGGCCTTCGGCGCGGATCAGCAGGCCTTCGGTGCCGGACGTGGCCACGGCCACGAGCGCAAGGCTGCCCTTGTCGCCCAGCAGCGGATCGCGGATGTCATGGTGCAGTTCGCCGGGGCGGTAGCGCGTGGTGATGGACGTGGCCTCGTGCAGCCAGCGGGCACCGGCGGGCGTGCGCACGGCCAGGCGCAGGTTGCCGCCGCGGCCAGGCAGGTAGAGGATGAATTCGGGCTTGTCGCCACCATCGACGCGAAAACCAGTGCGGCCGCCGTACAGCGGGCGGTTGAAGAACTCGGCGCCGTTGTGGATGACGAAGTCTTCACCGTCAGGCGTGTAGCGCAGCGGCTGGGCGGTCTGGCCTTCGAGGTTGATGCGCGTCTGCTGCGGGCCGGAGATGGCTTGCGCGGCGGCCAGCTGCAGGCCGGTCAGCATCAGCCCGCCCAGCAGCACCCGACCGATCGAGCGGCGCAGCGCGGGCAGGGACGGCAACTGAGCACACATGGCGGCACGGCAGGCAAGCTGGGGTGCCGCAATTTCGCTCAATTCCGGGGCCGTCTCAACGGCGCTTCGCTCAAGCCGTTGAGCGGTTGAGGCAACCGGCTCAGTCGTCGTTGAACAGCGGCTCGGGCAGGTAGAGCCCCGCCGCGATGCTCATGCCGAACAGGCTGCCCGACTGCGGCATGGACATCAGGTCCGCGCTGCTGAGCCCCACCCGGGCGGTGGTCACGGTGATCTGATCGCCGTTGGGACCACCGAATGCAGGACAGGTCACGTCACGCACCGGCACGCTGTAGCGGGCCAGCAGGCGGCCGTCCGGCGCGTAGCGGGTCACGCTCGCGTTGCCCCATTCGGCGTTCCACAGGCAACCCTGGGCGTCGATGGTGGAGCCGTCGGGCTCCGCGGCCTCGACGTCCTTCTTCACGAACAGGCGCGGCTCGCTGACACGGGCGCTGGCCGAGTCGTAGTCGCACACCATGATGCGGCGCGTGGGCGAGTCGCAGTAGTACATGCGCTTGCCGTCGGGGCTGAAGCAGATGCTGTTGGCAATGGCCACGCCGTCCAGCGGCAGGCGGCGCAGGCCCTTGGCCAGGCTGTACTGGTAGAAGCCGCCGATGGTCTGGCGCGGCTCAGCCTCATCCAGCGTGCCGAACACGAAGGCACCGCTGCGGTCGCAGCGGCCGTCGTTGCTGCGGGTGCTGGGCAGGTGCGACTCGATCAGCGCGATCTCTTCGGGCTGGGCGTCGATGACGCCGGTGGCCTGCAGGTCGGGCAGCTTCAGCCGCGCGAGGCGCTTGGCCATGGCCAGCAGGATGGCACCGGAACGGGTGTGAACGAAGCAGCCCACGCGCTCGGGCAGGCGCACCTGCAGCGTTGTGGCGGCACCGGGCGTCCAGCCGTAGATGCAGGAGCCGACGATGTCGGTCCACCACCAGCGGCCGCTGGCGGCGTGCCATTGCAGGCCTTCACCGAGGCTGTTGGCCTGGGCGAGAACGAGGGCGAAGGGATGTTCAGGCTTGCTCATCGGGACGGGCTTGGGAGCTGGATTCCAGGGCGGCGCGGGCCTGCTTGCGCCGGATGGCGTTGGCATGGCGCTGGCGCTCTTCGGGGGTGAAGGGGCGCAGCGGCGGCACGGGCACGGGCTTGTTGTCGTCGCCCACGGCCACCATCGTGAAGTAACAGCTGTTCACGTGACGCGACTCCTGCGTGCGGATGTTCTCGGCGACCACCTTGATGCCCACTTCCATCGACGAGGTGCCGGTGTGGTTGACGCTGGCCAGGAAGGTCACCAGTTCGCCCACGTGGATGGGCTGGCGGAAGATGACCCGGTCCACCGACAGCGTGACGACGTAGCGGCCGGCATAGCGGCTGGCGCAGGCATAGGCGACCTGGTCCAGCAGCTTGAGGATGTTGCCGCCGTGGACATTGCCGGAGAAATTGGCGGTGTCCGGCGTCATCAGCACGGTCATCGTCAGTTGGTGGGCGGGCAGGTCCATGCGACGGTCTCAGCGGTTCACGAGAAGCGATGGATTGTCGTGCTGCGCCTTGCCTCGCCGGGCCTCAGCACCGTGGTGGGCCAGTCGGCACTGGCTTCGTGGTGCGGCGAGTCCGGGTTGTGCTGGGTCTCCAGGCACAGGCCATCACCCTGGCGGTAGATGCGGCCCTCGGGCCCAGCCAGGCTGCCGTCCAGGAAGTTGCCGGAATAGAACTGGATGGCCGGCTCGCTGGTCAGGATGTCCATGCGGCGGCCGGAGGCGGGGTCTTCCAGCGTGGCGGCGGCACGCAGGCCTTGCGAATCCAGTGCGCCATCCAGCAGCCAGTTGTGGTCGTAGCCCTTGGCCAGCAGCAACTGGGGATGGGTCTGGCGGATGCGGGCGACGATGGGCGTGGCCGCGCGGAAGTCGAACGGCGTGTTCTCGACGGCGGCGTGGCGCTGCGGGATCAGATGCTTGTCCACCTCGCTGTAGCGCGAAGCCGGGAGCGTGAGGCGATGGTGCAGCACGCTGCCGTGGCCGGCAAGGTTGAAGTAATCGTGGCGCGTGAGGTTGACGACAGTGGCGCGGTCGGTCGTCGCCTCGTAATCGATGCGCCAGCTGTTGTCGGTCGCGCTGACCGAATAGCGCACATTCACCTTCAGCTCGCCGGGGAAGCCCTGGTCGCCATGCGGGCTGGTCAGGCTGAACAGCAGCGCTTCGGCCTCGCCGGGGCGAGGGTCGACGGGCTCGGCAGACCACAGGCGATGACCGAAGCCCTCGATACCGCCATGCAGGCAATTGGGGCCATCGTTGCGGGCCAGCGTATGGATCTGGCCGTCCAGCTCGAAGCTGCCCCCAGCAATGCGGTTGCCAAAGCGGCCCACGATGATGCCGAAGGACGGATTGCGGTGGACATAGTCGTCCAGGTTGTCGAAGCCCAGCACGACATTGCCGCTGTGGCCCTGCGCATCCGGCACCCACAGGCCGGTGACGATGCCGCCCAGCGTGATGGCGGTCAGCTTCAGGCCGAGGCCGTTGTCCAGCGTGTACTCGTGCACCACGCGGCCGTCGGGCAGCTGGCCGTAGTCGCGGCGCTGCATCAGACCCAGCCTCCATCGACGATGAAGTCCTGCGCGGTGCACATGGCCGAATCGTCGGCGGCCAGGAACAGCGCCATGCTGGCGATGTGCTGCGGCATCAGCGGCCCATTGATGCACTGGCCCTTGGCGATCTCCTGCTTGGTCTCCTCGGTGACCCAGAGCTTGAGCTGCTTCTCGGTCATGACCCAGCCCGGAACCAGCGTGTTCACGCGGATCTTGTGAGGACCGAAGTCGCGCGCCAGACAGCGCGTCAGGCCTTGGGCCGCGGCCTTGCTGGCCGTGTACGCCGGCATGCCGCCCTGCTTGAGCATCCAGCTGATGGAGCCGAAGTTGACGATGCTGCCGCCACCGGCCGCCTTCATGTCGGGCAACACGGCCTGGGCGGTGAAGAACTGGTGTTTCAGGTTGACCGCAGTGCTGGCGTCCCAGAACTCGGGCGTCGTCTCCTCGACGTCATGGCGCTTGTCGTTGGCGGCGTTGTTCAGCAGCACGGTGAACGGGCCGGCGCGCTCGCGCAGCGTGGCGACGGCTGAGCGCAGCGCCTCGACGTTGCTCAGGTCAGCTGCGATGAATTGAGGCGCGTGCCGCGAACCGGCCAGGCGGGCCGCGAGCGCTTCGCCTTCCTGGGCGGCGAGGTCGATGAAGGCGACCCTGGCCCCCTGCTCGGCAAAGGCTTCGACCAGCGTTCCACCGATGCCGGTGGCCCCGCCGGTGATCAGGACGCCCCGGTCCTGAAGGCTGGGATAGCGGGCGTAGGAACTCATGGGAATGTCTCCGGGAAATGCTCTCCGGCTTCTGCGACCGGACGATGGATCGAATTATTAGTCATACTTTTTTGTTTGCAAAGACGGCAAATTTCGGGTTAACCCCAATGAACTTGCATAAATAGTCATACTTTAATGGCGACATGCCAGCGATGACAGCCGGCCGTGCGCCGCCCGTCGGCGCTTGATCCAACTTCCCCAGAGACAAGGGACCGCACCATGAGCGCCTCCGCCACCCGCCCCTACCGCGGCGTCTTCCCCGTCGTTCCGACCATCTTCAACGCCGACGGCACGCTGGACCTTCCCGGCCAGTTGCGCTGCGTCGACTTCATGATCGACGCCGGCTCCACGGGTCTGTGCATCCTGGCCAACTTCTCCGAGCAGTTCGTGCTGTCGGACGCCGAGCGCGAGACGCTGACGCGCGCCATCCTTGAGCATGTCGCAGGCCGCGTGCCGGTCATCGTCACGACGACGCACTACTCCACGCAGATCTGCATCGAACGCAGCCAGCTGGCTGAATCGCTGGGCGCCGCGATGGTGATGGTCATGCCGCCGTACCACGGCGCCACCTTCCGCGTGTCCGAAGGCCAGATCGAAGGCTTCTACCAGCGCCTGTCGGATGGGATCAACATCCCCATCATGATCCAGGACGCGCCGGTGGCCGGCACGCCGTTGTCGGTGCCGCTGCTGGCGCGCATGGCGACCCACATCGCCAACGTGAAGTACTTCAAGCTGGAGATGCCGCAGGCCGCCAGCAAGATGCGCGAGCTGATCCGCGTGGGCGGCGCCGCCATCGAGGGCCCGTGGGACGGCGAGGAAGCCATCACGCTGCTGGCCGACCTGGACGCCGGCGCCACCGGCGCGATGACGGGCGGCGGCTTCCCCGACGGCATCCGCAAGATCTTCGACGCCTTCCACGCCGGTGACCGCGAGACCGCCGTCGTCGAGTACGGCCGATGGCTGCCGCTGATCAACTACGAGAACCGTCAGGGCGGCATCCTGACCGCCAAGGCGCTGATGAAGGAAGGCGGCGTCATCAAGAGCGACGCCCCCCGCCACCCCTTCCCCGAGATGAGCCCCGAAGTGCGCGCCGGCCTGCTGGACGCGGCCAAGCGACTCGATCCCCTGGTCCTGCGCTGGGGCAAGTGATGCGTGCGGCATTCGCAGCGCTGCTGGCGCTGTGTCTGGCCGCGCCCGTCGCCGCAGTGGAGCCGCAAGGCGACACCGGCGCGCACGACCCGACGCTGCTGATCCAGGGCGACCGCTGGTTCGTCTTCACCACGGGGAAGGGCCTGCAGCGGCTGGAGTCCACCGACCAGGGCAAGACCTGGCGTCGCCTGGCGCCCATCTTCAAGGAAGCCCCTGCCTGGTGGGCCGAGGCTGTGCCGGAGCAGAAGGCACTGGACATCTGGGCGCCCAAGGTCTTCCAGCATGCCGGCCGCACCTGGGTGCTGTACTCCATCTCCACCTTCGGCAAGAACCGCTCGGCCATCGGCCTGGCCAGCAGCGCCACGCCCGATGGCAGCGACTGGCGCGACGACGGCCTGGTGGTGCAGAGCGTGGCGACCGACAACTTCAACGCCATCGACCCCGACCTGTTCGTCGACCGCGACGGCAAGTTGTGGATGAGCTTCGGTTCCTTCTGGGGCGGGCTGCGCGTGACGCAGCTGGACGCGAAGACGCTGAAGCCCACCGGCCCCACGCGCTTTATCGCCCGCAGCCCGGCCATCGAGGCGCCCACCATCGTGCGGCGTGGCGACTGGGTCTATTTGTTCGCCTCCTACGACCTGTGCTGCAAGGGTGCCGAGAGCACCTACAACGTCCGCGTGGGCCGCTCGCGCAGCGTGACCGGCCCTTACCTGGACCGCGACGGCAAGGACCTGATGGACGCGGGCGGCACCCAGCTGCTGGCCGCCACCGGCACGCGCTGGAAGGGCCCGGGGCACCAGGACGTGGTGGGCGACCTGATGGTGCACCACGCCTACGACACCGAACGCGGCGGCAGGCCGCACCTGCGCATCGCGCAACTGAGCTGGTCCGCAGACGGCTGGCCGCAGATCAAAGAAGAATGACCCGGAGACACCCAACGTGGCTGGCCTGAAGCTGGAGAACATCTGCAAGCGCTACGGCGCGGTGCAGGTCATCGAGAACCTGTCGCTGGACGTGGCGCAGGGCGAGTTCGTTGTCTTCCTCGGGCCCTCGGGCTGCGGCAAGACCAGCCTGCTGCGCATGATCGCGGGGCTGGAGGAAGTGACTGGCGGGCGCATTGCCATCGGCGACCGCGACGTGACGCATGCGGCGCCGGGCCAGCGCAATGTGGCCATGGTGTTCCAGCATTACGCGCTGTACCCGCACATGACGGTGCGGGACAACCTGGCTTTCGGGTTGAAGAACATAGGCATTCCGGCCGACGAGATCGCCAAGCGCATCACCGAGTCGGCGCGCATGCTGGAGCTGGACACGCTGCTGGACCGCAAGCCGGGGCAGTTGTCGGGCGGCCAGCGTCAACGCGTGGCGATTGGGCGCGCGGTGGTGAAGGAGCCGGGCATCTTCCTGTTCGACGAGCCGCTGTCCAACCTGGACGCCGCCTTGCGCGGCCGCACGCGGCTGGAGCTGGCGCAGCTGCACCAGCGGCTGGGCGCAACGATGGTGTTCGTCACGCATGACCAGATCGAAGCGATGACGCTGGCGACGCGCATCGTCGTCATGAAGGGCGGCGCCATCGAACAGGTGGCGACGCCGGCCGAGCTGTACCGCCGGCCGGCGACGAAGTTCGTCGCCAGCTTCATTGGTACACCGGGCATGGGCTTTGTGCCCGTCGAGCGCACGGCGAATGCGCGTGGCCGCGTTGCCGTGACGGTGCCGGGCGGGCAAGTGGTGACGACGCACGTATCGACCGACGGCGTGCCATCGCAGGGCCTGGTGATGGGCGTGCGGCCGGAGAACCTGCGCGTAGCTGAGGAAGGCCCGCTGCGCGGCCGCGTCGAGCTGGTCGAGTTCCTCGGCGAGCGGACGCTGGCGCACCTGAAACTCGAAGGCGAGACGCCTCTCATCGTCACCGTCGCTGCGGGCCAGTCGCCCAAGCTGGGCGCGCATGTGCATGTCACGGTGGACCTGGCGGACGCGCATCTGTTCGACGAGAGCGGGCGCGCTCATCACGCGGAGGCCTTGTCGTGAAGGCGGCCGCGCACCTACGACGCTCGATGTTGGGGTTCGCTGCGCTCACCCCAACCTACGAACTGCGCCACGCCGCCCAAGCGGCGTCGTATTCAACGGATAAGCCCGGCGTGCAGCCGGCGTCAACCGGCGTGAAGGGGCGATCCCTGGTGCTCGGCACAAGTGGTAGGCGAGAGCGCAGCGGCTCGCATCTGCGCGTCATGACGAGCGGACGTTTTCGCGCGCCGCTGACGGCGGCGTCGCGGTCGTGTGCGGTTCAGGGCCTCTTCTTTGGTGACTTTCTTCTGGCCCCGCAGAAGAAAGTTACCGCGCTGCCGGGCGCGCATCCCGGCATGGGCGTAGGCGGCAACCCACCCCAGCCGGAGCAATCCCAATGAGTGCACAAACCGTCGGCATTCGCGCCTCACGCCCGGCATACGCCCTCTTCGTACTGCCCTTCGTAACGCTGTACGTCCTCCTCCTCCTCTGGCCCCTCGCCAAAGGCATCTGGATCAGTTTCCACGACCACGACCTGCTCTCTGACGACAGCTTCTGGGTGGGCCTGGCCAATTACAAGGAGCTGTTCGCCGACGAGGTCTTCCACCAGGTCGTGTGGAACACCATCCGCTTCGTCGCGATCAGCACGCCCATCTTCGTGATTCTGTCGCTGATGCTGGCGCTGGCGCTGAACCGCCCCGGCAAGCTCGCCACCTTCCTGCGCGCGACCTTCTTCTGCGCGTCGGTGTTCTCCGTCACGCTGATCACGCTGGTGTGGAAGCTCGCGCTGATGCCCGAGCGCGGCCTCATCGCGCAGATGTTCGCGGCCCTCGGCATTCCCGAGCTGCCGCTGCTGACCAGCGACAACCTCGCGCTGCTCACTATCGCTCTCGTCACGGTGTGGTGGATCATCGGCTTGCCGATGATCATGTTCCTGTCGGCGCTGCAGCAGATTCCGGGCGATATCTACGAGGCCGCAGCCCTCGACAACACGCCGCGCTGGCGCGTGCTGACGCACATCACGCTGCCCAGCCTCAAGCGTGCCGTCATCCTCGTCACGCTGATCGAGGTGATCCGCCAGTTCCAGGTCTTTCCGCAGATCATGCTGATGACCAACGGTGGGCCCAACAACACCACGCGGTCCATCGTGCAGTTCACCTACGAGCAGGCCTTCATGCAGCTGTCGCTGGGCTACGCGACGGCGGCCTCGCAGATCCTGCTGGCCATCATGCTGATCGGCGTCTCCGCCCAGCTCTGGCTGGAACGTGATCGCAAGGGAGGTGCGCGATGAACCCCATGCTCAGAAAGGGCTGGTTCGACCGCGCGGTCATGATCAGCCTGACCTTGCTGGCACTGGCCTGGATGGCCCCGCTGCTGTGGGTGCTGGCGCTGTCCTTCAAGCCCAACGAGTTCCTGCTGCGGCACACCGACGTGTTCCTGTCGCCGCCGTACACGCTGCAGAACTACCTGGACATCCTGCAGACCTCGCAGGTGTTCCGCTGGCTGGGCAACAGCGCCCTCGTCGCGCTGCTGCAGACGGTGGGCGTGCTGGTGCTGTCGTCGCTGGCCGGCTACGGCTTCGCGCGCTGCGAGTTCCCGGGCCGAAAGGTCTTGTTCGCACTGGTCATGTTCGGCCTGGCCGTGCCGGCGCAGTCGGTGTTCATTCCGCTGCACCGGCTGTTCTCGGAGTGGAACCTGCAGAACACGATTGCCGGCCTGGCACTACCTGGCCTGGCCGCGCCCTTCGGCGTCTACCTGATGACGCAGTACTTCAAGGCCATCCCGGCGGAGCTGGAAGAGGCCGCGATGCTGGACAACGCCTCGCGCTTCAAGACCTTCCTGACCATCATCCTGCCGCTGACGCTGCCGGCCCAGGCGACGCTTGGCATCTTCACCTTCCTGGCCTGCTGGAACGACTACCTGTGGCCGCTGGTCATCGCGACGCAGCCCGACATGTACACGCTGACCCGCGGCCTGGCGTCCACGCAGACCAATTTCGCGCAGTCGGAAGGTCTGGGCTTCCTGATGGCGCAAGCCGTGTTCGCGGGCGTGCCGGCACTGATGCTGTATCTGTTCTTCCAACGCCATCTGGTGACGGCCGTCGCCGGGACGGGCAAGTCATGATGAAGCGCGCTGCCCTTCTACTGTGCGCCGCGCTGCTCGCGGCCTGCGGCCCGGCCGCGAAGGATCCGGCCAAGACCGAGATCACGCTGATGCGCTTCTTCGGCAGCTGCGAATCTCAGTTCGGCCAGGTGGACAAGGCGTCCGAAGGCGTCGGCGAATGCGGCATCGTGACCACGCTGGTCAACGAGTTCAACGCCACGCACCCCGACATCGTCGTGCGCACGCAGATCGGCGAGTGGGGTCCGTACTACGACCAGCTCACCGCCCGCCTGGTGTCCAAGGACATCCCGACCGTGGCCGTCATGCACGAATCGGCGCTGGGCGACTATGTGCGCCGCAAGCTGGTTCTGCCGCTGGACGCCGATTTCGCCCGCGTGGGCGTGCCGGTGGACGACTTCACCGAACATGCTCGCAAGGGCACCACGTTCAACGGCCAGACCTACGCGCTGCCCTTCGATACCTGGGCCTGGCTGTGGCACATCAACACGAAGTTGATGAAGCAGGCCGGGCTGTTGGGCGCCGACGGCCAGCCGGTGCTGCCGCGCTCGCCCGAGGAGCTGCTGGCGCAGGCGCGGCAGTTCAAGCAGAAGACCGGCAAGCCCTTTTTCGCCTGGGCCGTGGCCAATGAGACCGCCGCCAACAACCGCACCTTCCAGACGCTGCTGGCCCAGCAAGGCACCGCCCTGTTCGCCGAAGACGGCAAGAGCATCAACATGCAGCAGCCGGCCGTCGTCAACGCGCTGGCGCTGATGCAGGCGCTCTACAAGGAAGGCCATGTGCGGCCCAACCTGGACTACGCAGCCGCCAATCAGGCCTTCCTGAACGGCCAGGCCGGCGTTGTCGTCGTGGGCACGTGGACGATTGACCAGTTCCTGCGCGAATCGCAGAAGGCCGACTCACCGCTGCAGGGCGGATACGCCGTGCGCCCCTTCGCGCAGCTGTACGCCAAGCCGGCCGTGTTCGCAGACGGCCACTCGTGGGCGCTCTTCAAGGGCGGCACGACGGATGCCAAGGGCCACGAAGCGGCGCTCACCTTCCTGAAGTTCGTCTGGGAGCGCACCGCCGAATGGTCGCGCACCGGTCACCTGCCCGTCAGCAAGACGGTAGCGCAGAGCGAGGCCTTCCGCGCGCTGCCGCAACGCGAGTCGCTGGCCGAGATCACCACCACCGGCGCGTCCATGCCGGGCAACGTGCCCACGCAACGCAACATCGAACTGCTGATCGGCGAGGACGTGGCCAACCTGCTGCTGTCGGGCAAGCCCGTGGCCGAGGTGCAGGCCAGCGTGGAGAAGCGCGTCAACAAGGCTCTGTCCAAGGCTCGCCGCTGACATGAAAACCAAAGGCAACCACAGAGGCACAGAGACACAGAGCGAATGCAGCGAGAGCCCTTCTCCGTGCCTCTGTGACTCTGTGGTTGCATTTCCCCGGACCTGACATGTTCAAAGCCTCCCTCACCGTCGACCGCGACTTCGACATCGCCCCACTGGACCGCCGCCTGTTCGGCGTTTTCGTCGAACACCTGGGCCGCTGCGTCTACAACGGTATCCACGAACCGGGCCATCCCACCGCCGACGAGCATGGCTTTCGCGGTGACGTGGCCGAGCTGACGAAGGAGCTGGGCGCGACCATCGTTCGCTATCCCGGCGGCAATTTCATGTCCGGATACAACTGGGAAGACGGCGTTGGCCCGAAAGACCAGCGCCCGCGCCGGCTGGACCTGGCCTGGTTCTCTACCGAGACCAACCAGGTCGGCACGCACGAGTTCATGGCCTGGTGCAAGAAGGTCGGCATTGAACCGATGTTCGGCGTCAACCTCGGCACGCGCGGGCCGGACGAGGCGCGGCACTACCTCGAGTATTGCAACCACCCCGGCGGCACGGCGCTGTCGGACCTGCGGCGCGAGCACGGCGCGGAAGAGCCGCTGGGCATCAAGTTCTGGTGCCTGGGCAACGAGATGGACGGCCCCTGGCAGATCTGCCAGAAGACGCCGGACGAGTACGGCCGCATCGCCAAGGAGACCGCCAAGCTGATGCGCTGGGTGGACCCGAGCATCGAGCTGGCCGCGTGTGGTTCGTCAGCCTACGACATGCCGACCTACGGCGTCTGGGAAGACCGCGTGCTGGAGCACTGCTTCGAGCAGGTGGACTACCTGTCGCTGCACAGCTACTTCGTGAAGCCGCCGGCGGACACGTCCACCGAGAGCTTCTTCGCTCAGATCGAGACGAATGCGCGCTACATCGAGGACACGGTCGCGATTGCGGATTCGGTCGCGACGCGCAAGCGCTCGACAAAGCGCCTGAAGCTGTCCTTCGACGAGTGGAACGTCTGGTACCGCGCGCGGCACGGCGAGCACTTGAAGCAAGCGGGCTGGCCCGAAGCGCCACGCCTTCTGGAAGAGATCTACACGGCCGAGGACGCTCTGCTCATCGGCGGCATGCTGACCATGTTCATGAACCATGCGGACCGGCTCAAGGTCGCCTGCATGGCCCAGCTGTGCAATGTCATCGCGCCCATCATGACCGAGCCGGGCGGCGCGGCCTGGCGGCAGACCATCTTCCATCCGTTTGCTCAAGCGGCGCGCTGGGCGCATGGAGATGTGCTGCGCGCGGTGGTGAAGTCGCCCGGCTACGCGAACGCGAAGCACGGCGAACTGCCCTATCTGTGCGCCAGCGTCGTGGACGACGCGGCGACAGGCCAGACAGCGGTGTTCCTGCTCAACCGCAGCCTCACCGACGAGATGGACTTGTCCGTCACGCTGCGTGGCCTCGGCGTGGACCGCCAACTGATCAGCGCCGAGCAGTTGCATTCGGCAGACCTGAACGCCACCAACACCGCCGACGCGCCCGACCGCGTCGCGCCCCAAGCTCTCGACGGCATTGCCATCGCTGGCGACCGTCTGAGCGTGAAGCTCAAGCCCGCCTCGTGGAACGTCATCGTCACGAAAGCCGCCCGCGCATGACCGCCTGGAACAATCCCCTCATCGAACAACGCGCCGACCCGCAGATCACGCTCGTCGACGGCCGCTACTGGTTCACCGCATCGGTGCCCAGCTACGACGCGATCGAGATCCGCAGCGCTGACAGCATTGCCGGCCTGTCAACCGCGCCGACGAAGGTGATTTGGCGCAGGCACGACAGCGGCCCCATGAGCTTCCACGTCTGGGCGCCGGAGCTGCACCGCATCGATGGCCGCTGGTATGTCTACTTCGCAGCCTCCGAGCGCGATGACATCTGGAAGCTGCGCATGTACGTCCTTGAGTGCGAGGGCGCCGATCCGTTGCAAGACAACTGGGTCGAACGCGGCCGGATCGCCACGCCCGAGGAAGGTTTCTCGCTGGACGCGACGCCCTTCGAGCATGGCGGCAGGCGCTTCCTGTGCTGGGCGCAGAAGAGCCCGCCGACCGAGAGCAACCTCTACATCGCCGAACTGACCAACCCGTGGACGCTGGCAACCGAACCCGTTGTCATCACGCGCCCCGACCTGGCCTGGGAGCGCATCGGCTTCTGCGTCAACGAGGGTCCCGCCGTGCTCAAGCGCAATGGCCGCGTCTTCATCGCCTACTCCGCCGCCGCCACCGACGCGAACTACTGCATGGGCCTGCTGTGGGCGGACCAGAGCGCGGACCTGCTCGATGCCAAGAGCTGGAGCAAGTCCCCCACGCCGGTGTTCACCACCGACGAATCGGTGAGCCAGTTCGGCCCGGGCCACAACAGCTTCACAACGACGCCCGACGGCCAGACCGACCTGCTGGTCTATCACGCCCGCAACTACCGCGACATCGTGGGCGACCCGCTGAACGACCCCAACCGCCACACCCGCGTGCAGGCCTTTGGCTGGCGCAACGACGGCTTCCCTGACTTCGGCACCCCCGTCGCCGACGGTTCCTGTTCACTGTGAGATCGACCATGCGCCTGATCGCCTCGTTTCTGCTCGCTGTACCCGCCTTCGCCCAAGCCCTCAGCAGCCCCGACGGGCAGCTGCAGGTGGATGTTTCGGTCAACGACCAGCAGCAACTGGTCTACACGGTGCAGCGCGCCGGCGAGAAAGTGCTGCTGCCGTCGCGCCTGGGCCTGGTGCTGGAGCAGGGCGACTACGCCAATGGCCTCAAGCTCGTCGCCACGTCCCAGGTCAAGGCCCACCATGAGCAGTACACACTGGCCGCCGGCAAGAAGAGCCGCGTGGACTACCGCGCCAACGAGCAGGCCTTCACCGTGGCCAACGCCTCCGGCCAGAAGCTCACCGTCACGCTGCGCGCTTCCGACGACGGCCTGGCGTTGCGCTACACGGTGGATGGCCCCGGTCGCAAACAGTTCAAGGACGAGCTGACCAGCTTCGCCTTCTCGCCGGAAGCCCGCGCATGGTTGCAACCCATGTCCGTTGCCAAGACGGGCTGGAAGCGCACCAACCCGTCCTACGAAGAGCACTACCAGATGGACGTGCCGGTGGGCAGCAAGGCACCCAGCCACGCCGGCTGGGTGTTCCCGGCGCTGTTCCGCTCGGGCGCCAACTGGGTCGCGCTGACCGAGGCCGGCATGGACGGCCGCTTCCACGCCTCCCGTCTGGCCAGCGACTCCACGGGTGGCACCTACCGCATAGGCCTGCCCGAGGCCAGCGAAGTCAACACCAACGGCCACCTGCTGGCCGATGTGAACGGCCCGCTGACGACGCCGTGGCGCGTGCTGGCCATCGGCCCGCTGAAGACGGTCATGGAGTCCACGCTGGGCACCGACCTGGCCGCACCCGCCATCGCGTTCGACAAGGCCAAGCTCAAGCCCGGCCATGCGTCCTGGAGCTGGGCCATCCTGAAGGATGACGGCACGGTCTACGACGTGCAGAAGCGCTTCATCGATTACGCCGGCGACATGGGCTGGAACTACACGCTGGTGGACGCCGACTGGGACCGCAAGATCGGCGACGCCAAGATGAAGGAACTGGCCCAGCAAGCCAAGGCCAAAAACGTTGGCCTGCTGGCTTGGTACAACTCCTCGGGCGCCTGGAACGACACCGAGTACAGCCCCAAGAACGCGCTGCTCACCAAGGCCGACCGCGCCAAGGAATTCGCCCGCGTGAAGGCCATCGGCATCAAGGGCCTGAAGGTGGACTTCTTCGGCGGCGACGGTGCCTCGTCCATCGCCTACTACGTGGACATCCTGAAGGAGACGGCGGCCACCGGTCTGCTGCTGAACTTCCACGGCGCCACGCTGCCGCGCGGCTGGAGCCGCACCTACCCTCAGCTGATGACCGTGGAGGCCGTGAAGGGCTTCGAGTTCGCCACCTTCACGCAGGAAGACCAGGACAAGGTCGTCACCCACTCGGTGATGCTGCCCTTCACGCGCAACCTGTTCGACCCCATGGACTTCACACCCATGGTGTTCCATGACATCCCCAACATCAAGCGCGCCACGCGAAACGGCTTCGAGCTGGCCGAGAGCGTCGTGTTCCTGTCCGGCATCCAGCACTACGCCGAGACGCCCGAAGGCATGGCCACCGTGCCGGCGTACGTGAAGGGATTCCTGCGTGAGCTGCCGCGGGCATGGGACGAGGTGCGCTTCCTGGCCGGCGAGCCCGGCAAGTACGTCGTGCTGGCGCGCCGCGCCGGCAAGCAGTGGTTCATCGCCGGCATGAACGGCGAAGAGCAGCCCCGTGAACTGACGCTGGACCTGGCCTGGCTGGGCGCCAAGGAAGGCCAGTTCATCACCGACGGCGACGGCCCGCGCGAGTTCAGCGAGGGCAAGCTCTCCGCCACGTCGGCCAAGCTGACGTTGGCGCCCCGCGGCGGCTTCGTGGCGCGCTTTCGCTGATAGGACGCAATGCGAGCATTTGGTAGCCTGCCGCCGATGAGAACGCGTGCCGACCACTCCACCTACTCCGCCGAACCCGAGGGCAAGAGCCAGCACGCCCGCATCGTGCGCGACCTGGGCCTGTCCATCGTCGGCGGCGAGCTGAAACCCGGCGACAAGTTGCCGCCCGAAGCTCATCTGCTGGAACGCTATGAGATCAGCCGGCCCGTGCTGCGCGAGGCCGTGCGCGTGCTGGTGGCCAAAGGCCTGGTGGTGTCGCGCCAGCGCGCCGGCGCGAGCGTGCGCCCGCGCAACGAGTGGCACATGCTGGACCCCGACGTGCTGTACTGGCTCATCCAGGCCCAGCCGCAGCGCGACTTCGTGGGCACGCTGCTGGAAGTGCGCCGCATCTTCGAGCCCGCCGCCGCCGCGCTGGCCGCAAAGGCCGCGACCGACGAGCAGCTGACGGCCATCGCCGCCGCCTACGACGGCATGGCCGCCGCCACGACGACCGCCGAGCTGCTGGAGCCCGACCTGGCCTTCCACCGCCGCATCGCCGAGGCCACCGGCAACGACCTGCTGGCCTACATCGGCAACATGCTGTCGCTGGCGCTGCGCGAATCCATCATCCTGAGCAGCCAGCTGCCCAACACGCACGAACTCTCGCTGCCACGCCACAAGGCCATCCTGACGGCGCTGCAGGCCCGCGACTCGCTGGGCGCCCGCCAGGCGACGCTGGTGCAACTGGAAGAGACCGGCGACGACCTGTCCACGGTCCTGGCCGAAGACGGACGGGTGAACCTTGCTTAAGAAAGCCACCATGGCGCGCGACGACGACGATGACGACGGTTCGCTGACCGACGCCAGCCCCAACCCCAACTGGTTCCTGCGCGCGCGGCTGAAGACGCGCCAGCTGCTGCTGCTGATCGCGCTGGACGACGAGCGCAACATCCACCGCGCCGCCGACGTCCTCTGCATGACCCAGCCGGCCGCCTCCAAACAGCTGAAGGACCTGGAGGACATGCTGGACGTGAAGCTCTTCGAGCGCCATCCGCGCGGCATGGAGCCCACGCTGTACGGCGAGACCATGATCCGCCACGCGCGCATGGCGCTGACCTCGCTGTCGGCCGCGCACGAAGACATCGTGTCGTTGAAGAACGGCTTGTCGGGCCAGGTGGAAGTGGGCGTCATCATGACCCCCGCCATGGGCCTGTTGCCACGCGCCATCTCGCGCATCAAGCTGCAGGCGCCCAAGCTGCGCATCGGCGTGCACATGGAGAGCAGCAAGGTGCTGCTGGACATGCTGCAGCGCGGATCGCTGGACTTCATGATCGGCCGCATCCTCGAAGAGGACGCGGCTGCCGGCCTGCACTACGAGGAGCTGACGGTGGAGCCCGCATGCGCCGTCGCGCGCGTGGGCCACCCGCTGCTGAAGGAAGACAACCTGAAGCTGGCGGACCTCGCCGACCAGCCGTGGATCCTCCCGCCGCCCGGCAGCGTATTGCGGCATCGCTGGGAGCTGATGTTCCGGCGCGCCGCTCTGGAACCGCCAAGCAACTGCGTGGACACGACGGCGTTGCTGCTGATCACGGCGTTGTTGCAGCAGACGGATTCGCTGCATGTGATGCCGGTGGAGGTGGCGCGGTACTACGCGTCGCTGAATGTGCTGGCGATCCTGCCCATCGAGCTGCCTTGCCACATGGATGCTTTCGGGATCATCACGCGTGAGGGGCATCTGATGTCGCCGGGGGCGAGGCAGTTGCTGCATGAGGTGAGGTTGGCGGCGCGGGATTTGTACTGACCGTTGCTGGATTCGGTTGGGGTTCGTTTGCTCTTGGGAAGAGAGCCGCTCATCAAAGCCCAAACCACCGCGCCTTCCGCCCCACGCGGCGCCGCTCCGGCGGCTCGGCTTGGCCAGGTTCAGGTGCTCACCGCGTTGGTGAAGGTCAAGCGGTTGCCGAAGGGGTCGGTCACCGACACATCGCGCGAACCCCAGGGCGTGTCCTGCAGGCCGGGGCGGGCATTGCCGTAATGCTTGGCGCTCAGTTCCTTGTGGAAGGCTTCGATGTCGCTGACGCGGATGCGCATGCCGGCACCGGGGCAGCCGTCGCCATGGTGCTCGCTCAGGTGCAGCACGCAGTCGCCGCGCGACACCTGCATGTACAGCGGCATGCCCGGCGCGAAGCGGTGCTCCCAGTCGATGGTGAAGCCCAGGAAGTCCACATAGAACTCGCGCGCCTTGGCTTCGTCGAAGCTGCGCAGGATGGGGGTGGTTTGGTCGAAGTGCATGGGCGCAGTGTGACGGCTCGGCGTGAACCGCTCGCGTCAGTCGTCCTCAGGGCTGACGAAGACCGCCTGGAAGGCGTCGGCGAACTCCGGTGATGCGCTGAACGTCAGCGTGACGGTGATCCACCCGCCTTCCTCGTGCTGGATCAGCAGCTCGTGGTCCCAGGCGTTGCCGTCCTCCACCGGCCCCTGGCGACCGCCGAACTGGGCCTGCGCCCACGCCCTCACCTGCTCCACCTCGGCCATCACGGCCGCGTGTTCCGCCTCGCGCGTGGAGGCCATGGCTTCCAGCGTGAGGATGTCGTCGGAGCTGTCGGTGAGGTCGAAGGTGAGGTGGCGCATGCGGGGAGTGTCAGGGCAAGCGGCGACGCCGTCGCTAGGATGGCGAATCCGGATTGGCTGTGCGCGCATTTGCGCGCCTGGCCGCCCTGTGGAGGCCTCATGAGCAAAGAAGCGTTCCTGCGATCCGCCGCGCCTGGCGGCGTCCATCATCGGCTGGCCGCGATGGCCGGCGACTGGGAAGGTCGGTTCCGGCTGTGGTTCGAGCCCGGCAAGCCCGCTGAAGACTCAATGCAGCGCGGGAGCATCCGGCTGGTGGGTGGCGGACGGTTCCTGCTGCATGAGTACGAAGGCACCTGCGGCGGCGATCCTGTCCATGGCGTCGCGCTGTGGGCTTACCACCTCGACGACGAAGCATTCGAGTGCGCCTGGGGCGAGAGCTTCGGCACCGGCACGTCGATCATGTTCAGCACCGGCAAGGTTGAGGACGGACGCTTTGGCGCGCTCGGCAGCTACGGTGACGGCGCTGGCGGCGAGCGCTGGGGCTGGCGAACGGAGGTGTCGCAACCCGATGCCGAGCACCTGGATATCCGCATGTTCAACATCACGCCCACGGGGGATGAAGCGCTCGCGGTGGAGGTGAACTACCGCCGCGTCCTCAGGCCGGCTTGAGCGCGGCGGACATGCGCCGCTTGCTCTTGCGAAGAGGGTTGCTCATCGAGAGATTGCCGGGAGTCCGTCCCGGCAATCTCTCGATGGGCAGCTCTCGTCCCGACAGCAACCCACCAGCACGTTCACTTCTTGCAAGCTCGTAGGTTGGGGTGAACAAAGTGAACCCCAACGGTTTCTCGACGGCGGCGCTGGGGTTCGCGATGCTCACCCCAGCCTACACAAGCCGTCGCGTCGCCCGAGCGACGCTGACTTCAGAACCCTGGTGAGCCCGGCGTGCAGCCGGCGTTAACGGGCGTGAAGGGGCGAGGGGTGGTGCTCGTCACAGGGACAGCAGCGAGAGCGATGCGGGTCGCGTCTGCGCGGAATGACGCAGAGAGTTTTCGCGCGCCGCTCATGGCGCCGTGAAGGCCGAGTGCGGTTCAGGGCCTCTTCTTTGGTGACTTTCTTCTGGCCCCGCAGAAGAAAGTTACCGCGCTGCCGGGCGCGCATCCCGGCAATCTCTCGATGGGCAGCTCTCATCCCGAGAGCGCCCCACAAAAACCGTCACTTTTTGCAAGCAGCAGAAGGATTCGCCCTGGGCCCCGCCTTGGTCTGATGGATGAACGGAATCGTCCCGTCCGCCCGGTACGAAAACTCTTCCACGGCGACCGACCGCCGGAACTCCCCGCCCCCAGGCAACTCGGCGTTGTGATACGCCACATAGCTGCGCCCGTTGAAGTCGAAGAAGGCCTGATGGATGGTCTTCGTCTTCGTGTTGCGCTCCATGACCACACCCTGCGGCGACCACGGGCCCACCGGTGACGGCCCCGTCATGTAGGCCGTCTCTTCGGGGAAGTGCTGCGAGTAGCTGAGGTAATACAAGCCCTTGCCGCCCACCTTGCGCTTGTGCAGATACGGCGCCTCGACGAAGTTGGCCACCGGCACGGCCTGGATCGGTCCGTCCAGCTCCGTCATGTTGGCCTTCAACTTCGCGTACTTCAGCACCGTGTTGCCCCAGTACAGATACGCCTGACCGTCGTCATCAACGAACACGCCGGGGTCGATGTCGTCCCAGGCGATGTCGGTCTGCTTGGTCATGTCGTTGGTGATGAGCGCCGAGCCGCGCGCATCGACGAACGGGCCCGTGGGCGAGTCCGACACCGCGACGCCGACCGAGAAGCCGGGCACCGTGGCGTGCTCCACCGTCGAGTAGAACCAGTACTTGCCGTTGCGCTTGACGATGTCAGACGCCCACGCGCGGCCCTTGGCCCAGGCGAAGGTCGTCGCCTTCAGCGGGATGCCCTCGTCCTTCCAGTTCACCATGTCGCAACTGGAGAACACGCGCCACTCGTGCATGACGTAGTCCTTGCCCTCGGGCTCGGCCTCGTCGCGGCCGGTGAAGAGGTAGACGCGGCCACCATCCACCAGCACGGCCGGGTCGGCCGTGTACAGAGGCGCGAACAGCGGATTGGCGGCGTGAGCCATCCCCAGGCCGCACACGAGGGCGGCCATCGTCAGTATCTTCTTCATGAGGCTTGAACCTTCTTCTTCAGGGAGAGCAGCCGCTGCACGGCGCAGAACACGAACAGCAGCGCACCGATGACGATCTTGGTCCACCAGGAACTCAAGGTGCCGTCGAAGGCGATCAGCGTCTGGATCAGGCCCAGCACCAGCACGCCCGACAGCGCGCCGGCCACATAGCCATAGCCACCCGTCAGCACGGTGCCGCCGATGACGACGGCGGCAATCGCATCCAGCTCCACGCCCTGGCCATGCTGGCCGTAGCCGCTGAGCATGTAGAACGCGAACAGCAGACCGGCCAGCGAGGCGCAGAAGCCGCTGAGGCCGTACACCGCCACCTTGGTGCGGCCCACGGCCAGACCCATCATCAGCGCCGAGGCCTCGTTGCCGCCCAGCGCGTAGACGGTGCGGCCGAAGGCGGTCCAGTGCGCCAGCCACAGGCCCAGGCCCAGCACCACCAGCGCGATGACGGCGCCGGGCGACAGGAAGGCGTCGCCCCACAGCGGGATCTGCGTCTGCGACAGCGTGACGAACAGCGGCGCGTCGATGGTGATGCTGTCCACGCTGATCAGGAAGCACAGGCCGCGCGCCAGGAACATGCCGGCCAGCGTGACGATGAAGGCCTGCAACTTGAACACGTGGATGACCAGCCCTTGCAGCGCGCCGAACGCCGCGCCGCCCAGCAGCACGACAACGATGACCAGCTCGGCCGGCCATTGCGCAACCTGCAGCAACCAAGCGGCCACCATCGTCGTGAGCGCCAGCACGGAGCCCACCGACAGGTCGATGCCGCCGGACAGGATGACGAAGCCCATGCCCACCGCGATGACCAGCAGGAAGGCGTTGTCGATGAACAGGTTGAGCACCACCTGCGTGGAGCCGAAGCCGGTGTAGCTGGTGGCGCCGAAGGCGAACAGCAGCACCATCAGCGCAACGCTGACCCAGGTGGTGAACGACGGCGCGGCCATCGCTGAACGAAGTGCGTTCATGCAGACCTCCGCGACGACCAGATGGACGACTGAGAGATGCAGACGGCGAACACGACGACGGCCTTCACGACCATGGTCACCTGCGGCGGCACGCCCAGGGCATAGATGGCGGAGGTGAGCGTCTGGATGATGAGGGCGCCGATCAGGCTGCCGAGCAGGCTGAACTTGCCGCCGGCGAGTTGGCCGCCGCCGAGAGTGACGGCCAGGATGGCGTCCAGCTCCAGCAGCAGGCCGGCGTTGTTGGCGTCGGCGCTCTTGATGTTGGACGAGATCAGCAGGCCCGCGAGGCCCGAACCCAGGCTGCAGTAGACGTAGACGAAGAACACGATGGCCGCCGTGCGCACGCCGGCCAGCCGCGCGGCGACCGGGTTGATGCCGACCGTCTGGATGAACAGGCCCAGCGCCGTGCGCTTCATCAGCAGCGCGGTGAGGCCCGCCACGAGGGCGACGACGTAGAACGACACTGGCAGGCCCAGCACATAGCCAGCGCCCAGCCAGAAGAAGCTGGCGGGCTCGTAGACGGTGATGATCTGGCCGTCGGTCAGCAGCTGCGCCAAGCCGCGGCCGGCCACCATCAGGATCAGCGTCGCGATGATGGGCTGCAGGCCCAGGCCGGCGACGAGCAGTCCGTTCCACAGGCCGCACAGCAGCGCGGCGCCAAGCGCCGCACCGAAGGCGACGGCCAGGCCATGGCTGGAGACCAGCACGCAGGCCACGGTGCCCGAGATGGCGACGATGGCGCCCACCGACACGTCGATGCCACGCGTGGCGATGACCAGCGTCATGCCCAGCGCCGCCAGCATCAGCGGCGCGGCGCGGTGCAGGATGTCGACGAGGTTGCCGTACAGGCGGCCATCCTTGATCTCCAGGTGCAGGAAGCCCGGCACGCTGACGGCGGCGATGGCCAGCAGCAGCGCCAGCGCGGCCAGCGGGCGGAACAGCGGGTGCTGCCAGGGCCGGCGCGAAGCGGCGGCGCTGGCGGGGGATGGGGTCAGGCTCACGGTCGGGGAACTCATGCGGTGGCGGCGGCCGGTTCGGCGGCAATGACTTCGAGCACGCTGCGCTCGTCCAGCTCGCCGCGCTGGTATTCACCGGCGGCGCGGCGGTCGCGCATGACGATGACGCGGTCGCTGCAGTGCAGGACTTCGGGGAGCTCGGAAGAGATGAACAGCACGGCCATGCCGCTGCCGTCGTCCTTGTGCGCCAGCGCGCGCACTGCATCCATCAGGTCTTCCTTGGCGCGCACGTCGATGCCGCGCGTGGGCTCATCGAGGATGAGCACGGCCGGCTCGGTAGCCAGCCAGCGCGCGAGCAAGGCCTTCTGCTGGTTGCCGCCGCTAAGTTGGCCAATGGGCGTGTCGGCACTCGACGTCTTGATGCCCAGCTTCTTGATGTAGTCGTCCGCCAGCGCCTGCTGCTGCTCCAGGCTCATGCACAGCCGCAGGCCGGTGCGGGCCTGAAGCGCCAGCAGGATGTTCTCGCGCACCGACAGGTCCAGGATGGCGCCCTCGTGCTTGCGGTCCTCGGAGCAGAAGGCGATGCCGGCGGCAATGGCGTCGCGCGGCGAGTGCCAGCGTCGGCTCTTGCCATGCATGTCGATGTGACCCGCGTCGGCCGCGTCGGCACCGAACAGCAGGCGGGCGGCCTCGGTGCGGCCGGAGCCCAGCAGGCCAGCCAGGCCCAGCACCTCTCCGCGCTTGAGGGTGATGTCCAGCGGCTGCACGGCGCCGCTGCGGGCCAGGCCATCCGCCTTCATGATCTGCTCGCCGCCGGCGCTGGCGCGGCTGTCCAGGCGGGTGGGCTGCTGGTCGGGCGGAGCGCCGATCATCTTGTTGACCAGGGCCAGACGGCTCAGGTCGGCGGCCAGGTACTCGCCTTCGGTCTCGCCGTTGCGCATCACGGTGATGCGGTCGGCGAGTGCGTAAGTCTGGTCCAGGAAGTGGGTGACGAACAGGATGGCCAGCCCCTGGTCGCGCAGGCGGCGCAGCACGGTGAACAGGCGCTGCACGGCGGCATCGTCCAGGCTGGACGTGGGCTCGTCGAGGATGAGCACGCGGGCCGAGATGCGCAGTGCGCGGGCGATGGCCACCATCTGCTGCACGGACAGCGAGTACTGCGACAGCGGCGCGGTGACGTCGATGTCCAGGTCCATCTGCTTGAGCACACGCTCGGCTTCGGCGTTCACCGCCGCCCAGTCGATGCGGCCCCACTTGCGGGGGAAGCGGCCGGCGCAGATGTTCTCGGCCACGCTGAGGTTGGGGCAGAGGTTGACCTCTTGGTAGACGGTGCGGATGCCCAGGTCTTGCGCGTCTTCGGTGCGCTTGGGGGCGATGGTGTTGCCGTCCAGCGTGATGATGCCGGCGTCGGGCTGGTACAGGCCCGTCAGCACCTTGATGAGGGTGGACTTGCCGGCGCCGTTCTGGCCCATCAGTGCGTGGACTTCGCCAGGGAACAGGCGCAGTGAGACGTCGCTCAGCGCCTTGACGCCGGGGAAGCCTTTGTGGATGCCGGAGAGTTCCAGCACGGGTTGGGTTGTTGTTGTCATGTCTGCGCACCGCTTGGTTGGCGCCGAGAGTGGTGCGGGGAGTTCGCCCCCGCGGGCGACCTACTTTCTTGTGTCGACAAGAAAGTAGGCAAAGAAACGACTCCCGACCGCACCGCCCCTTCGGGGTTCCCGAGAAACGCAAGTCCCGAAGCCCCACGCCGAACTCGCGTCGCTACGCTCTGCTCGAACAGTCGTCGTGAGTCAGTGCTTGAGGCGAGCTGCGCTCGCGGGCTTCGGGACTTGCGTTTCCCGGCGGTGCTAAAGGCGGGAAGAGAAGTACTTTGGTGCGAACGGCTTCCGGGTTTGGCTGCTGGCTGTTCGGCTGTTTCCTTCACACCCCTTTGGAGGAGCCGAGAAGCGCAGGAGCCCAGGGCGCGTGCGAAGCACGTTTCAAGAACTGACTCCGCACGGCTGTTTGAGCAAAGCGTAGCGGCGCGAGTTCCGTGCGGGCCCTGGGTTCCGAGCATCGCAGGGAAGCCCTCGAAGAGGGCCGACGGAGCGGGGGCGACTCTTTGCCTACTTTCTGGTCGCTCAGAAAGTAGGTCGCCCACCGGGGCGAACTCCCGGCTGGGCCTCACGCGACAAGCAGCTCCCACGACTAGCGAGCCCCATCAACCAGAAATCAGTACTTGCGGTTCGGCAATTCCTTGGCCGCCACTTCGGCCGGGAACACGCCCTCGATGACGGTGATGCGCTTCTCCACCGGCTTCTTGGCGACCACGTCCTTGGCCAGCTGCATCAGCTGCGGGCCCAGCAGCGGGTTGCATTCAACGGTCACGTTGAGCTTACCGGCCTTCATCGCCTCGAACGCGCCGCGCACGCCGTCGATGGAGATGATGACGATGTCCTTGCCCGGCTTCAGGCCGGCTTCCTCGATGGCCTGGATGGCGCCGATGGCCATGTCGTCGTTGTGCGCGTACAGCACGTCGATCTTCTTGTCGCGCTGCTTCAGGAAGGACTCCATCACTTCCTTGCCCTTGGCGCGCGTGAACTCGCCGGACTGCGAGCGGATGATCTGCAGCTTGGGGTTGGTCTTGATGACTTCCTCGAAGCCCTTCTTGCGGTCGATGGCCGGGGCCGAGCCCACGGTGCCTTGCAGCTCGACGATGTTCAGGCTGGCGTTCGGCGTCTTGGCCGCGCGCTCCAGCAGCCACTTGGCGGCCTTGCGGCCTTCCTCGACAAAGTCGGAGCCGATGAAGGTGACGTAGAGCGACGGGTCGGCCACCTTGACGGCGCGGTCGGTCAGGATGACGGGGATGCCGGCCTTCTGGGCTTCCTTCAGCACGGTGTCCCAGCCCGATTCCACGACGGGCGAGAAGGCGATGACGTCCACCTTCTGCGCGATGAAGCTGCGGATGGCCTTGACCTGGTTTTCCTGCTTCTGCTGCGCGTCGGCGAACTTCAGCGTGACGCCGGCTTCCTTGGCCGCGGACTTGATGGACGCGGTGTTGGCGGTGCGCCATTCGCTCTCGGCGCCAACCTGGGAGAAGCCCATGGTCAGCGGTGCGGCCAGCGCGCCGAAGGCGGGCAGGGACAGGGCGACCGCGATCAGCGTGCGGCGGGCGATGAGTTTCATGGGCTTGTCTCCGAGTTGTGGGCCGATGCTAGGAACAGAGGCGATGCTGCGCAATGACATTTCCGCCCACGGTGATATCAGTTTCGTTATCGAACCAGGCGAAGGCCATAGAGCCCGCCGGCGATGGAGCCGGGTTTGGCGACGAACTTGACCTCCAGCTTGCCGCCAGCCGCTTTCACCAGCTCAGCGGGTAGCGTGAAGTCGCGCACGTAGATCTCTTCCCGGCTGGCGTCCGATGCCAGCTCGATATCGGCCACCGGCTGGCCATTGACCAGCAGGTCGAAACGCCGGCCGGCATCGCGGGTGGAGAAGCTCAGCCGCAGCACACGGGCCTCGGCCTTGGGGTCGTTCAGCACATAGCTGAACCACTTTTTCGCATGCCGCCAGCGGCCGGCCGGGGCGATGCCGTTCTCCGCGCCCTCGCCCTTGAAGAAGTGGTCGGACTCGGGCTGCTGCTCGCCGGGGGCCACCTGGTCTATGGTGATGGCGTCCAGCGCCAGCCGCGCCTCCTCGGCCTTGGCCAGGTCCGCGCGCATCAGGCTCTGCTGGGCCGGCGTGGAGCGACCCCAATAGAGCATGTAGCGCGAGTCGTGCAGGCGGAAGAACGGGATCAGCTGCAGCTTGTCGGCGCCCTTGCCGCCCTGGATCAGGCCGGGCGCCGTGAAGGTCAGCGGCTGGCCGGGCACGGGCTTGAAGCGGCGGATGAAATCGTCCTTGTCGCTGACGAAGACGGGCGCGGCCTCCTGCGGGCAGACGGCGCCGTGGGCGATGTGGCCCATGCGCGAGGCGTCGGCGCGGAAGTTCAGCGACTCACCGGGCTGCGGCGTCTTGGCGGCCAGCACGATGGGGCCGTGCAGCACGGCCACGTAGTTCTTCATGCCGTGCAGTGGCTCCAGCGTCGTGCGCATGGGCAGCTCCACGTCCACGGTGTCGCCGGCCTTCCAGGCACGATCCAGCTCGACGTAGCCGCCGGGCTTGGCGGTCACCTTGACCGGCTTGCCGTTGAGCTTCACCTTCAACGCACCGGGCGCCACCCAGCCGGGGTAGCGAACCTTCAGAGCAAACGTGCCGGCGCCGTCCACCGTCAGCCTCGTGCGCGACTCGTCGGGGAAGCGGGTGTTCTGCATCAGCTTGATGCCGCGCTCGCGCCAGTCCAGCGTGGAGGCGACGAAGAGGTTGACGGTGAGGCTGTCGGCGTCGTGCGCGTAGACGAACTCGCCATGCCGCGCATGACTCTCGATGCCGGAGCCCACGCAGCACCACATGCCGTCATGCACCTGCGAATAGACGCGGTAGTGCTGCGGCCGCATGGGCGTGAAATAGACGAAGCCGCCCTGCGGATGCTGGGACGCGAGGATGTGGTTGTAGAGCGTTCGCTCGTAGTAGTCGGCGTAGCCGGCCTTGTCGGGCGAAGCCTGGGCCAGCAGCGCCGTCAGCTTCAGCATGTTGTAGCTGTTGCAGGTCTCCGGGCCTTCCACCTCGTTCAGCATGGGCTTGAAGTCGGTGTCGGGGTGAAAGTGCTCCTTCACGCTGTTGCCGCCGATGGCGACAGAGCGCTTGTCCACCACCGTGCGCCAGAAGAACTCGGCCGCCTGGCGGCCATCGTCTTCACCCGTGATCTGCGCGATGCGCGCGAAGCCGATGACCTTGGGGATCTGCGTGTTGGCGTGCAGGCCGGTCAGCTTGTCCTGGCTCTGGGCCAGCGGCTGCAGGATGGCCTGATGCGAGAAGCGCCGCGCCAGCGCCAGGTAGCGCAGGTCGCCGGTCATCTGCGACACGTCGGCCAGCACCTCGTTCATGCCGCCGTGCTCGGCGCGCAGCATGTCCTGCATCTGCGCGTCCGTCAGCGGTGTGGTGAGGCGCAGTGCCCAGTCCGACAGCTTCACCAGCATGGCCTTGGCGTCGGCGTTGCCGGTGTAGACCCACGCATCGCGCAGGCCGGCGAAGACCTTGTGGATGTTGTACCAAGGCACCCAGCGGCCGTTGACGGAGAAGCTGTCGACCTTGAGCTTGCCGGCGCTCATCTCGGCCCAGGCCTTGCCGCCGTCGGGAATGCCGCCGATATAGCCCGTGCCCAGCGCGTCCTGGCAGCGCTTCAGCTCGGTGATGACGTAGTCGAGCTTCTGCTTCGCCTGCGCGTCGCCCGTGGAGGCCACCATCAGCGCCAGCGCGGAGATGTAGTGGCCGCCCATGTGGCCGTCCAGGCCCGTGGACTCCCAATTGCCGTAGGTGGGCGACTTGGCCGGCAGGCCAGCTTCGCGCAGAAAGGGCGCGAGCAGCTTGTCGGCGTCCAGCGCCATCAGGTAGTTGAGGTCGGTGTCCTGCGCGGCCTTGAAGGGGCCGTCCAGCAGGCGCACGCGGTCCAGCGGGAACAGCTGCGTCGCCGCGCCGGCGGCGTGGGCCGCGAGTGCGAGGGCCAGCGAGGCGAGCAGCTTCCTCACGTCAGGCTCCCGTGCGGATGGCCCAGAGTGACACGCCGCCCGACGACAGTGCGCTGAAGCTCACGACGAAGGCATTCGCGTTGGTGTTCCATTGCCGCGACAGTACCCCGGCATAGGTCGTTCCACCGCTCACCACACTGAGTTTGTTGCCGCCCTTGTGCGTCCACGTGCCGGTCATGCCGCCGCTGACCGTGCCGTCCGCGTTCAGCACCACATTGACGGACTGCTTCGCTGCGGCTGCGATGTCCTTGGCATGGTTGACCAGCTTGTAGCTGCCGGCGGCCTGGGCTGCGCTGACGTCGGTGGTCTGCGCCGGGTTGGCCAGGCTCAGCGGCGCATAACGCAGCGGCGCGATGACCAGCCAGCCGTCCTCGTTGATGTGCATCTCGTGCGTGCGGATCTCGTGGGCCTCGCCGGTGCCCGGGAACCGCGTGTGGAAGATGATGAAGTACTGCTTGGTCGTCGCGTCGTAGTACGCCGAGTTGTGGCCGGGCGAGGTGTAGCCCAGGGCCGTGCCCGTCTCGCCGGCCGCGTTGGCGAACTGATGGCCGCCCATGAGCTTCATGCCGTGGGGCGTGATGCTGGCGTCGTCGAAGACGGTACCGGTCGCGCCCTTGACTGTGGCCATGTCCTTGCCCGCGCCGTCCACATACGGTCCGTCGGGATTGCGCGAGCGTGCCACGCGCACGTTGTACCCGCCCACCGCGTCCAGGCCGCCGAACGAGACGAACATGTAGTAGTACTGGCTCTCCGGGCTGTAGAGGATGTAGGCCCCTTCGATGCGCGCATGGTTGCCGCCCATGAGGTGCTTGCCATATCCCTGGCCCGGCAGGGTCAGGCCCGTCGTCGCGTCGAGCTGCATGATGAAGATGCCGCCCGAGTACGAGCCATAGACCATCCACAGCTTGCCGGTGGCGTCTGCAAAGACGGCCGGGTCCACGGCGTTGGGATGCTTGGTGGCGTCGTAGACGGTGCCGTCCTCGCTGGGCAGGCCCCACATCCCGGACTTCAGCAGGATCTGCTTGTTGACGTAGGGGCCGTCCACCTTGTCGGCGACCGCGATACCGAGCGCCGAGCGCGGCGAGTCGCCCTTGCAGGCGCAGTAGTACATGTAGAACTTGCCGTCGGCCAGCTTGGCGACGTCGGGTGCCCACAGCGTGTTGGTCTGCGCCCAGTCCAGCGTGTCCTTCAGCTCGGTCAGCACCTTGCCGCCGAAGATGGGATTGGCGTTGTTGACGCCGTCGCCGATCTTGGTCCAGTTCAGCAGATCGGGAGTCTTGGCCGCGGCCAGGTGCGAGCCGAACACGTAGAACTGGCCATCGGCGCGGATGACCGACGGGTCGTGCACCGATGCGTTCGTGAAGCTGACGGCCGGCGGGGGTGCCGGCGGCGGCGGCGGCGGCGGCGGAGGCGGCGGCGGTGGGGGCGGAGGAGGCGGGGGCGTGATCGGGCTGGGCGCAGGCGCCGGGCTGCCGCCACCACCGCCGCCGCAGGCGGTCAGGGCGAGCGCGGCCGTGCCCGCGAGGATGTCGCGGCGGTTGTGCAGTGCCATGGTCTATGTGTCTCCTGTTGGCATCGTTATGAGCGCGCAGAGCCTAGGAGGCCACGCACCGTCACACCAATGACATTCCGGGCGTTCTCGATCCCGGTTTCGATATGCCGCCGTAGCACTTGCCCACGGCAAAGCCCGGGCCGTCCGCGAGGACGGTCCGGGCATGGCGGGTTGGGGATCAGCCCTCGACGGCGACGACGACGATGGACTTGGCCGGCAGCTTGAGGGTCAGCTTGCCGTTCGTGGCCTGGGCCTCGAAGGCGGTCGGCACCACCTGCGGTGCCTTGCCCAGCTCGTTCTGCGCATCCATCGCGGAGGCAGTCAGGACCTGGCCCTTGACGGCCTTGGGGGCGTTGGCGCCCAGCTGCAGATCCAGCTCGGCGGGCTTGGTGGCGTTGGAGTTCACCAGGCCCACCCAGACCTTGCCGTCCTTGCCGCGACCGGCCGTCACGCTGACGGTCGGCATCTCGAACTTGTCGACCTTGTAGGTCGGGTTGTTCTCGACCTTGATGGGCAGCGAGGTCGCGTCCTGGAAAGGGATGTAGAGCTTGAACGCGTGATACGTCGGCGTCAGCACCAGCTTGTCCTTGCTGGTGAGGATCATGGCTTGCAGCACGTTGACCATCTGGGCCACGTTGCTCATCTGCACGCGTTCCGCATGGCTGTGGAACACATTGAAGTGCAGTGCTGCCAGCAGCGCGTCACGCAGTGTGTTGCGCTGGACCAGGAAGCCGGGGTTGCTGCCGGGCTCGGGGTCGTACCAGCTGCCCCACTCGTCGAAGTACAGCGCGATCTTCTTCTGCGGGTCGTTCTTGTCGAGGATGACCTTGCTGGCGGCCAGCACGTCGTCGATCTTCTTGACCTGCGACAGCATGGACACCCATTCGCTCTCCGGGAAGCCGGCAGCCGAGCCCTTGCCTTCCCACTTGCCGCTGGGGAAGGTGTAGG
This sequence comes from Roseateles asaccharophilus, assembly GCF_031458115.1. Lineage (GTDB taxonomy): Bacteria > Pseudomonadota > Gammaproteobacteria > Burkholderiales > Burkholderiaceae_C > Pelomonas > Pelomonas asaccharophilus_A. The sequence continues at coordinate 443,420 of NZ_JAVDXV010000004.1, forward strand.
CGTGGTGGGCGATGGCGTCGATGTTGTGCTTGACCTGCTTGCTCAGCACGTCGGTCCACGTCGTGTCCTTGTCGTTGCCACCGCTGGCGATGAACTTGGGACGATTGTGCGCCGGCGTCTTCAGGAAGGTGGCCCAGTGGCGGTACAGGTCGGCGTAGTACTCGGGGCGCATGTTGCCGCCGCAGCCCCAGGTCTCGTTGCCCAGCGCGTAGTAGTGGACGCGGAAGGGCTTGTCGCGGCCGTTCTTGCGGCGCTGCTCGACGATGGTGGCATTGCCCTCGCCGGTCATGTATTCCAGCCATTCGGCCGCTTCCTGCGGCGTGCCGGTGCCCATGTTGGCGTTCACGTAGGCCTCGGCGCCGAGCTGCTCGACCAGGTCGAAGAACTCGTGCGTGCCGACGGCGTTGTTCTCGGGAACGCCACCCCAGTGGGTGTTGACCTTGACCGGTCGCTTGTTGCGCGGGCCGATGCCGTCGCGCCAGTGATACTCGTCGGCGAAGCAGCCGCCGGGCCAGCGCACCAGCGGCACCTTCAGGTCCTTCAGTGCCGCGACGACGTCCTTGCGCCAGCCACGCACGTTGGGGATCTTGGACTCGGGACCCACCCACATGCCTTCGTAGATGCCGGTGCCCAGGTGTTCGGCGAACTGGCCATAGATGTTGCGGTGGATGACCGGGCCGGGCTGGTCGGCGCTGACGACGACCTTGATGTCGGCAGCGTGCACGCCAGCGCCCACCACTAGCGTGGCCACAAGGGCCAGCAGTTGCTTTTTCATGTACTTAGTCTCCTGTATGTCGCGGTTCGGGAAATTTCCGACAGACCCTGTGGCCGGGCCTTTGTGATCCGTGCTCGTGCGCCGAGGCGCACGAGGCTTCATCAGTTGCGCGTCAGCGCGCCGTCGCGGCGGCGCCAGACGCCGCGCTCGTTGGGCTCGCGAAGCACGGCCGGCAGCAGTGCACGCGGCAGGTTCTGATAGCTGACCGGGCGCAGGAAGCGCTGGATGGCCGCCGTGCCGACGGAGCTGCTGCGGCCGTCGCTGGTGGCCGGGAATGGGCCGCCGTGCACCATGGCCGTCGATACCTCGACGCCGGTCGGGAAGCCGTTGGCCAGGATGCGGCCCACCTTGCGCTCCAGCGCAGGCAGCAGCGCACGGGCGATGGCGAGGTCGGCCTCGTCGTCGTCCTGCAATTGCAGCGTGGCGGTCAGCTGGCCTTCCAGGCCCTCGATGACGGCCAGCAGCTCGGCCTCGTCCTTGCAGGCCACCAGCAGCGACGTGGGGCCGAAGATCTCGGCGGACATCGCATGGTTGGCCAGGAAGGCCGCGCCGGTGGTCTTGAACAGGCTGGGCGCGCCTTTGCACGCGGTGGATTCGCCGCGCAGCAACGGCTCGACAGCAGCCTGCGAAGCCAGAGAGGCCTCGCCGCGCTGGTAGGCGCCGGCGATGCCGGGAGTCAGCATGGTCGCCGCGGGCACGGGCTTCAGCGCCTCGGCGGCGGCCGTCGCGAAGCGATCGAAGTCGGCGCCTTCAATGCCCAGCACCAGGCCGGGGTTGGTGCAGAACTGGCCCACGCCCATGGTCAGCGAGCCGGCGAAACCGGTGGCGATGTCGGCGCCGCGCTTGGCCAGCGCGCCGGGCAGCAGGATGGTGGGGTTGATGCTGCTCATCTCGGCATAGACCGGGATGGGCTGCGGGCGCGCGGCGGCGACAGCCATCAGCGCCAGGCCACCGGCGCGCGAGCCGGTGAAGCCCACGGCCTGGATGGCAGGGTGCTTCACGAGGGCCACGCCCACATCGATGCCGTTGCCCGGCAGCAGCGCGAACACACCAGCCGGCAGCTTGGACAGCTTGACCGCTTCGACGATGGCGCGGCCGACCAGCTCGGACGTGCCGGGGTGGGCGGGGTGGCCCTTGACGACCACGGGGCAGCCGGCGGCCAGCGCGGCGGCGGTGTCGCCACCGGCGACCGAGAAGGCCAGCGGGAAGTTGCTGGCGCCGAACACGGCGACGGGGCCGACGCCGATGAAGCGCAGGCGCAGGTCGGGCCGCGGCGGCGTGCGCGCGGGCAGGGCGGTGTCGATGCGGGCGTCCTGCCAGCTGCCTTCGCGCAGCAGCTCGGCGAACAGCTTCAGCTGGTTCATCGTGCGGCCACGTTCGCCTTCCAGGCGGGCGCGCGGCAGGCCGCTCTCGGCCATGGCGCGGACGATGAGGTCGTCGCCCAGCGCCAGGATCTGCGCGGCGATCTGCTCCAGGAAATCGGCTCGCTCGTGGTCGGTCGTCGAGCGGAAGGCGTCGAACGCGACGTTGGCCAGCTCGCAGGCCTGGTTCACCTGGGCGACGTCCACCGAGTGGAAGTCGGGGCCCAGCGCTTCGTTCTTGGCGGGGTCGAAACCCTGGAAGGCCGCGCCGTTGCCGCGCACGGCTTCGCCGCCGATGAGGGCTGTTCCTTGGATAGTGTTGCTCATGTCAGTTTTCCAATGCAGGAAATGCAACCACAGAGGCACAGAGACACAGAGAACAAAAGGAAGGCTTTCCTCTGTGTCTCTGTGCCTCTGTGGTTGCCTTTGGTATTCAGCTCAATGCGAGTGGCGCGGCACGGCAGAGCCGCGGCAGCCGCGCAGGAAGTCAAAGTCGCAGCCCTCGTCGGCCTGCAGCACATGCTTCACGTAGAGGCTGCGGTAGCCGGTGGCGTCGGCCGGGTCCACGGTCTGCGCGGCGGCCCAGGCGTCGAGGCGGCGCTGAAGTTCCTCCTCCGACACGTCCAGGTGCAGACGGCCGGCGGCACAGTCCAGCTCGATGAAGTCGCCTTCCTGCACAACGGCCAGCGGGCCGCCGGCGCGCGCTTCGGGCGCCACATGCAGCACGACGGTGCCGTAGGCGGTGCCGCTCATGCGCGCATCCGATATACGCACCATGTCCTTCACGCCGGTGGCCAGGATCTTGGGCGGCAGACCCATGTTGCCCACCTCGGCCATGCCCGGGTAGCCCTTGGGGCCGCAGTTCTTCATGACGAGGATGCAGCTGGCGTCCACGTCCAGATCGGGGTCGCCGATGCGGGCCTTGTAGTCGTCGAAGTTCTCGAACACGACCGCGCGGCCGCGGTGCTTCATCAGCTCGGGCGTGGCGGCCGAGGGCTTCAGCACGGCGCCGCGCGGCGCGAGGTTGCCGCGCAGGATGCAGATGCCGCCATCCTCGATCAGCGGCTTGTCCAGCGGGCGGATAACTTCGTCGTCATAGATCGGCGCGTCATTGCAGTTCTCCCACAGGCTCTTGCCGTTGACGGTCAGCGCGGCCGGGTTGGGCAGCAGGTTGGCCTCGCCCAGGCGGCGGATGACGCCCGGCAGGCCGCCGGCGTAATAGAACTCTTCCATCAGGAAGCGGCCCGAGGGCAGCAGGTCCACGACGGTGGGCGTGCCGCGGCCGATGCGGGTCCAGTCTTCCAGCTCCAGGTCAACGCCCATGCGGCCGGCGATGGCCTTCAGGTGGATGACGGCGTTGGTGGAGCCGCCGATGGCCGCGTTGACGCGGATGGCGTTCTCGAACGCCTCCTTGGTCAGCACCTTGGACAGGCGCAGGTCTTCCCACACCATGTCGACGATGCGCATGCCGGACAGGTGGGCCAACACATAGCGGCGCGCGTCGACGGCGGGGATGGCGGCGTTGTGCGGCAGGGACGTGCCCAGCGACTCGGCCATGCAGGCCATCGTGCTTGCCGTGCCCATGGTGTTGCAGGTGCCGGCGGAGCGCGAGTGGCCGGCCTCGGCGGCCAGGAAGTCGTGCATCTTGATCTCGCCGGCCTTGACCTGCTCGTGCAGCTGCCATACGGCCGTGCCCGAACCGATGTTCTTGCCGTTGAGCTTGCCGTTCAGCATCGGCCCGCCGGTGACGACGATGGCCGGCACGTCCACACTGGCCGCGCCCATCAGCAGCGCGGGCGTGGTCTTGTCGCAGCCGACCAGCAGCACGACGGCATCGACCGGATTGCCGCGGATGGACTCTTCCACGTCCATGCTGGCGAGGTTGCGCGTCAGCATGGCGGTGGGGCGCAGGTTGCTCTCGCCGCTGGAGAACACCGGGAACTCGACAGGCCAGCCGCCCGCTTCCAGGATGCCCTTCTTCACATGCTCGGCGAGCTTGCGAAAGTGCGCGTTGCACGGCGTCAGCTCGCTCCAGGTGTTGCAGATGCCGATGATGGGCTTGCCCTGGAACTCATGGTCCGGAATCCCTTGGTTCTTCATCCAGGAGCGGTACATGAAACCGTTCTTGTCCTGGGTGCCGAACCACTCGGCGGAACGCAGCTTGACCTTGCTCTTCTTGTCCTCAGTCGTCATGTCTTGTCTCGGAGTCGTTCGACAGCGCGCAGGAAGGCCCGCTTTACAAAGATGCTAGGCGGCGGGGGAATTGCAATCCAATCAAATTCCGCTGTGTACCGATATAGAAATTGATATCAATCGAGCCGTGAAGGCCGGCCGAACAGCGGCATGCCCTCAGCGCTCCAGCGCATGGGCTTCACGAAGGTGTGGCGGTCAGGGTTCCACAGCGGGTCACCCTCGATCTCGGTGTAGGTGCGCGCGTGATAGACCAGCAGCACCTCGTCGGGCGAGCGGCCTTCGGTGAAGCTGTTGTGGCCGGGGCCGAAGACGCTGTCTTCGGCGCAACTGCGCATCACCGGCTCGGGCGACTTGTGCCAGCTGGCCGGGTTCAGCAGGTCGGCGTTCTCATCCGCCCACAGCAGGCCCATCGCGTAGTTCTCGTCCGTCGCGCTGGCGGAGTAGCTGATGAAAACCTTGCCGTGGCGCTGCAGCACCGACGGCCCCTCGTTGACCAGGAAGCCGCGGCACTCCCAGTCGAACTCCGGCTTGCTGAGCATGACCGGCGCACCGGCCAGCTGCCAGGGCGTGCTCATCGGCGCGATGTAGAGATTGGAGTTGCCGGCAATGGCCGGGTCCTTCTGCGCCCACAGGTAGTACAGCTGGCCCTGGTGCGTGAAGGTGGTGGCATCCAGGCAGAAGCTGTCGATGCCGGAATCGACCTGGCCGAGGAACTCCCAATCGCCGGTGAACGGGTCGACCGACGTGTTCCGGATGGCGTACATGCGGTGCTGAAACATGCCCAGATGGTCGAGCGCGCGAGTGTGGGCTGCCGCGAAGTAGACATACCAGGCGCCCTGGTTGAAGTGCAGCTCCGGCGCCCAGATCAACTCGGACCAAGGGCCTGTGTCGGGCTTGCGCCAGGCGACGAACGCCGGCGCGTTGGCCAGGCCGTCGATGCTGGTCGCGCGGCGCAACTCGATGCGGTCGTACTGCGGCACCGACGCGGTGAAGTAGTACAAGGCGTCGGCTTGGGCGGAGATGTGGGGGTCGGCGCGCTGGCGGATCAGCGGCTCAAGCAGATCGGACATGGAAGTACAGCAGGGAACAAAAAAAGGGCGTTGCCCGGGAGGCCCGTGCAACGCCCGCAACGAGGAAGAGTTTCAGCCTCGCAGGATCAGAGCTTCCAGCGGAAGCCGACCGAGACGGAGCGTCCGGTCTGCACCGTCCCGAAGTTGGTCAGCTCGGGGCTGCCCGCGTCGCCGAACTTGTAGTACTGCTGCTGCATCTCGTTGGTGAGGTTGACGCCGCTGATGTCGAAGGCCATGCGGTCGTTCAGGTTGTAGGTCAGCTGGAAGTCCACGCTCTTTTCCGGGTGACGCCAGATGCCGATCGGGTTGGCGAACAGCGCGGCTTCATTGGCTGCCAGGAAGGCAGCACGACGAACGTAGGACAGGCGTGCGCCGACGGGGCCTTTCTCATAGGCCAGCGTGGCGTTCCACGACAGCTTGGACACGCCGAAGAACGGCGACTCCAGCTGGGACACGATGTTGCCCGCGCTGTCGGCGGTCGGTACGTTCTGCGACGAGGTCAGCCGCGTGACGCTGCCCTGGAAGCCCAGGCCGTCCAGCAGACCCGGCAGGCCCTTCGGAAAGTAGATGGCGCCCAGTTCGAGGCCGCTGATCTTGCCGTTGGACGCGTTGACCGGCGAGCTGATGACGTAGTCATAGCCATTGGTGTGGTCGCCGCCCGAAGTCGAGTTGCGGAACGGATCGTTGGCCGGGTCGACGTGGATGCGGCGACGCAGCGGCACCACCAGGCCCTCGATCTTGCGCTGGAACACGGTGCCGTACAGCGCGCTGTCCTTCTGGAAGTACCACTCGCCCGTCAGGTCCAGGTTCTTGGAGCGGGTCGGCTCGAGGCCGGGATTGCCGCCGCTGCCGCCGCCGTAGCCGACGCGGGACACGTCGTCGCTGAGCTGCAGCACCGGGTTCAGGTCGCCAAAGCCCGGGCGACGCAGCGTTTCACCGTAGTTGAAGCGCAGCAGCACATCCTTGACCGGCTCGTAGCGCAGCGTCAGGCTGGGCAGGAACTTCCTGGCCGTCTTTTCACCGTTCGTCGGCGTCACCACCTTGGTGGTGGCGTTGACGCTGTAGGCGGTCATGCTGGTGTCGACCTGCACGTAACGCACGCCGAAATTGGCGCGCAGAGGGCGGCCGAACAGCTGGTGCTCGGAGTCCGCCATCACGAACAGGTTGGTGGTGTCTTCCTTGACGTCGAAGGTCTTCTGCAGGAACAGTTTGTCGGTGGTCAGGAAGTTCGCGTCGACCGAGTTGTAGAGCTTGCGCCACGCATCGATGTTGTCGCGGATGTAGTAGGCGTTCGGCTCGATCCAGGTGCGCGGCACGTCCGAGATGTCGGTGCCGAAGTTCGAGTTGACGTGGTAGTAGGCCGCGCCCAGCGACGCCAGGTTGCGCCCCAGGAACGCCGACTGCGTGCGGTTGGCCTCCGAGGCCTTGCGGCTGTCGAAGCGCAAGCCGAAGTTCAGCGTCTTCACCGGACCCCAGTCGGCTTCATAGGTGCCGTTCAGGGTGGCGGTGGCCGCGCTGCCTTCGTTGCGGTTGGCGTTGTCGTAGAACTGCGCCACGTTCCACTTGGTGGGGTCCACAAGGTCGGCGTTGTTGTTGAACTTGAACGCCATGTTGCCGCCGCCCGAATGGAAGTCGACGGTGACCGACGGCGACACGCGATCGATGCGGGTGGCGGTGAATTCCGAGTGGTACTTGCTGGTCTGGTACGAGATGTCGCCGTCCAGCCGCAGGCGGTCGCCGATGTTCCACTTGCCGTTCAGCGCGTAGATGTAGGAATCGGTCGCCGACGTGGTGTAGTCGCCGCTGTTGAAGCTGTAGACGTCATTCACGGTGCGCGTCTTGATGACGTTGGTGCCCGGGAATGTCGTGATCGTCCCAGCGGGGTTGGCGCCGAGATTGCCCCACCAGTCCACGAAGGTGAACAGCAGCCGGTTGAACGACTTGTCGCGGTAGCCGTTGTACATCGCCTCGAACGTGTAGACGGCATCATCGTTCGGCTGCCACTGCAGGGCCACATTGGCGGCGGGGCGCTCACGTTGGCCTGCCACATCGCTCTGGAACACGGCATCGCGCGCCAGGTAGTAGGGGCGCTGCGTACCGTTGAAGTTCAGCGTCGAGCCGGCCTTCTGCGGCAGGCCGGTGTAGGTGCCAGGCGTCCAGACGTTGTTGTCGAAGATGCGCTGCAGCGGGGTGTAGCCGGCCGGCTGCTCGGAAGCATTGGGGCTGGTGAACGGCACCATGGCGCCCGGCGTCACGCTTTCGTTGCGGTAGTCCGTCTTGACCATGGACAGGTTGACCAACGCGCCGATGTCGCCGAGGTCGGTCTTCCAGCGGTTGCTGGCAAGCGCGCTCAGCTGCGGGTTCCACTTCTCGGCGGGGTCCAGATAGGTGCCGCGGGCCAGCAGCGACAGCTTCGCGCCCTTGAAGTCGAAGGGGCGCAGCGACTTGACGTCGATCTGGCCGGCAATGCCGTTCTCCAGCTGGCTCGCGTCACGCGTCTTGTAAACGTCGATCTGGCGAACCAGCGTTGACGGGATGTCCTGCAGCGCCACCTGCGTGCCGGACGCGGTGAAGATGTTGCGGCCGTTCCAGGTCGTCGCGATGTCGGGCAGGCCGCGGATGGAGATGGTGCCGACCTCGCCACCGGCCCGGTTGGTGACCTGAATGCCGGTCACGCGCTGCAGCGCCTCGACGACGTTGTTGTCAGGCAGCTTGCCGATGTCCTCGGCCACCACCGATTCGACCACCTGGTCGTTGGTGCGCTTGTTGGCCAGGCTCTTGGTCAGCGAGGCCCTGACGCCGGTGACCACCACGGTTTCCAATTGCGCCTCACCCTTGGCGGCTTCTTGCGCCACGGCAGGGGTGGACAGGGCGGCAAGCGCGGCGGCGGCCGTCAGGCTGAGGGCGAAACGAGAGGTTTTGGCGCCCGCACGCTGCGGCACCAGGGCTGGTGTGTTCATGTTGTCTCCGGGATCGTTATGAGGGGGAGCGGCCAACCTGACAGCCGTCCCGGCCTCGTAGGGGCCGGGTGGAGCTGGGGTTTGAAATGATGCTAGGGGGCTCACTGATTCCGGACTAATCACATTTTTGGAATTGGTGATGCTGCTTTTCGCATCGTTACCACGGGTATCCACTGAGATGTCACACGACCTCCGGCAGGTTCAGATGCTGCTCCCACGCCCCCTGTCGTAAATTGAGCGCGACGCACTACAAACCATGTCAGCCGAGGCCTTGCCCAACCCACCTAAAACTCAATCCCAGCCGGCCGGCCTGTTTGTCTTGGCGGGTTCTGAAATGTGGGAGCGATTCAGCTTCTACGGGGTGCGCTCGCTGCTGGTGCTGTATCTCGTGGAGGCCCTGCAATATTCGCGAGCCGATGCGCTTTCGGTATATGGCATGTATACCGGCTCGGCGTTTTTCTGCGCCATCTTCGGTGGCTGGCTGGCCGACCGGTTCCTGGGGCAGCGCCGCGCCGTCGTGCTGGGCATGGCGCTGATGATGGCCGGGCATATCGCGCTGGGGCTGGACCAGCCCATTGGTTTGGCATTGGGTTTGTTGGCGGTGGGCACTGGCCTTTTCAAACCCACCACGACGGCCATGGTGGGCGCGCTCTATACCCCGAACGACGCCCGCCGCCAGAGTGGTTATACGGTCTTCTATATGGGAATCAATATAGGGGCGGCGTTGTCAGCATTGATCGGCGGATATCTGGCCCAGCGGCACGGCTGGGGATATGGCTTCATGGCCGCCGCGGTGGGCATGGCCATCGGCGTGGTGGTGTTCATGGCCGGCTGGCGCTGGCTGCCTCCGGTGCCGCCGCCCGCGCCGGAGCCTGCGCGTGCGGCATGGACTGATGCGTCGGCGCGACGCCGCATCCAGGTCATCCTGCTGATGTCGGTCGTAGCCATCTGCTTCTACCTGGGCTACGAGCAGGCGGCAGGCGTCATGACGCTGTTCGTGCGCGACCACGTCTCGCCGCAATTCCTCGGCCTGGAGCTGACCGCCGCGCAGTTCCTCGCCGTGAACCCGGTGCTGGTCATCCTGCTCGCGCCACCGTCGGCGCGGCTGCTGGCGCGGCTGGACTGGCCGGAGTTCCGCGTGCAGGGCCTCGGCATGCTGATCCTCGGCGTGAGCTTCCTGCTGCTGCAGGCCTTGCAGGGCCTGGCCGCCCAGGGCGAGGTCGTGCCGGCCTGGATGATGGTGGGCGTCATCGGCGTGCAGACGGTGGCGGAACTGCTGGTCGTGCCCATAGGCCTGGCCGTGGTGTCGCGCTACGGGCCCGCCGGCTGGGGCTCCACGCTGATGGGCGCCTGGATGCTGGCCAAGGCCACCGCCGGCTTGCTGGCCGGCCAGCTTTACGGCTGGCTGGAACCCACCGGGCTGTCGCTGTACCTGGTGGTGACGGCCATCAGCTTCGCTGGCGGCGTGCTGCTGCTCTCGGTGTCGGGCGCGCTGCGGCGCTATGCGGGCATGGGCGGCGGCGCGTGACCGCCTCCCATCAGCGTCCGTGTGGCCAGGTGCCCTTGGACACCGGCGCCTTGGCGGCCTTGGTGCGCGACACCCACAACTTGTAGGCCGCCGGCGTCAGCTCGCGTTTGAGCAGCGCCACCAACTCGCCATGGCCGATGCCATGCTCGATGAGCACCTTGCGGAACGGCGGCTTGTCGTCCCAGGCGGTGGCGATGACGCGCTTGGTCTCTTCGGGGCTGAGTCGGGGTGCGGTCTTGGCCATGGCCGCATTGTCGGCTGTCAACCGACGCCTTGTGCCACCCACACCGCCGCGGCGCCGGCGGCGGTGCTCGCGAACGTACCCCAAGCCACATCGACGAGCGCGAGCTTCGGCGGCCAGTGGCGCAGCGTCGCGCGGTTGGTCAAGTCATAGACGCCGTAGGCCACCAGGCCCACCAGCGCCGCACGCGCGACCTGCAGCGCCGGCGGCTGGCCGGCGGGCAGCAAGGCCAGCACGATCAGCGCCGCCGGATAGCTCAAATAGAACAGCAGCGCCGGCCGCCAGCGCAGACGCTCGGCCATCTGCTGCCCGATGTGTCGGCGGTAGAAGCCGCGCATCAGCCAGCCCAGCCACAAGCCGTCGAGCACGCCCAGCACCAGCAGCGCCGTGAGATAGGGCTTCAGCATCGCGTCCATCGTGGCCGCAGTGTGGCGCCAAGGGCCAGCCCAGCTCGTAGGAAGCCGCCGTCTTCACCCGCTGTCCTACAAGGCCTCAGCCATCGCGCTGGCACCGCGTTTGCGCAGGCCACGCCAGCATCGAGCCACAAACCATCCACCGGCGCCGCCGCTTCCCACCATGACGACAACCTCGTTGCCCCTGTCGCCCAAGCCCGGTGCCCTGCCGGCCTCTGTGCCGGCCGAATCCCTCGTCACGCCCCGACGCCGCCCGGCGCTGTCGCTGCTGGCCTCCGAGCCGGTTCGCGCCACGCTGGAGGCCTGGGCCGCACTGAAGCATGCGCGTCAGGCACCCACGCAGACCGGCGCCGGCCACACGGTGGTGCTGTTCCCCGGCCTGGGCACCGACGGCCTGACGCTATGGCCGCTGCGCCGCCATCTGGAGCGCTCGGGCTTTCGCGCACTGGACTGGGGCCAGGGAATGAACATCGGCCCGCGCGGCGACGTGGACGCCTGGCTGGACCGCCTGGCCGACTCGCTGCATGACCGCGTGGCGCCGGCGCGCGACGTCAGCCTCGTGGGCTGGAGCCTGGGCGGCTTCTACGCCCGCGAGCTGGCCAAGCGCTGGCATGACCGCGTGCACCACGTCATCACCATCGGCACGCCGTTCAACGGCGGCGTGGACGACACGCATGTGGGCTGGCTGTTCCGCCTGCTCAACGGCAAGCCGGCGCCCGCCGAGGTCGCGCTGCGCGAGCGCCTGGCCGAGCCGCCGCCGGTGCCGACGATCTCGCTGTACAGCCGCCGCGACGGCGTCGTGTCGTGGGAGGCCTGCACGCACGGCCGCTGCTGGCCGCTGGCGCGCGACATCGAGGTCAACGCCAGCCACATCGGCATGGGCTGGGCGCCCGAGGTGCTGAACCACGTGACCCGCGTGCTGGGCTGCCGCCGCAAGGTGGCCGAATGACCGCCGCCGTGATGACCGCGCCGGCGCGCGTGGCGACCGGCCCGCGCGAAGACGCGCCCGGCCCCACACCTAAGCCCGTGCCCGAGAAGCTGCCGCCGCGCGAGCCTGTCACGCCAGCCAAGCTGCGCACGACTCTGAAACGCGTGTTCGGCCTGCGCTCATTGCGGCCGGGCCAGGCCGAGGTCATCGCTCGCGTGCTGCAGGGCGAGAACACGCTGGCCGTCATGCCCACCGGGGCCGGCAAGTCGCTGTGCTACCAGCTGCCCGCCGTGCTCAGCGATGCGCTGACCGTCGTCATCTCGCCGCTGATTGCACTGATGAAGGATCAGTGCGACGCGCTGAACGCATTGGGCGTCCCGGCCGTGGCGCTGAACTCCGCGCTGGACGCCAACCGGCGCCTGGCCAACGAGGCGCTGCTGCAGCGCGGCGCGGTGCGCGTGGTGTTCACGACGCCCGAGCGCCTGGCCGACGCACGAACGCTGGGCCTGCTGCAGGAGCAGCGCGTGGGCCTGCTGGTGGTGGACGAGGCGCACTGCATCGCGCAGTGGGGCCACGACTTCCGACCCGCGTTCAGCGCGCTGCGCGACGCCCGCCGCGCGCTGGGCCGCCCGCCCGTGCTGGCGCTGACGGCCACGGCGCCGGGCCCGGTGCAGCGCGAGATCCGCGACGCGCTGGACATCCCGCGCGACGGCGTGCTGTGCCACGGCGTCTACCGCGACAACCTGCGCCTGGCCGTGGAGCTGCCGCAGACGGAAGCTGCAAGGCGCGAGCTGATCGTTCAACACCTGCAGACGCTGGAAGGCGGCAGCGCCATCGTCTACTGCGCCACCGTGCGCGAGGCCACGGCACTGCAACGCCAGCTGGTCGAGGCGGGCATCGCTGCCGGCCTGTACCACGGCAAGCTGCACAAGGCGGAACGCGAAGCGGCGCAGGAAGCCTTCATGCGCGACCAGACCCGCGTGATGGTCGCGACCAACGCCTTCGGCATGGGCATAGACAAGCCCGACATCCGGCTGGTGCTGCATGCGCAGATGCCGGCGTCCATCGAGGCCTATGTGCAGGAATGCGGCCGCGCGGGCCGCGACGGCGAGCCGGCCGACTGCGTGCTGCTGTTCCGCGAGGGTGACCGCGCGCTGCAGCAGTTCTTCACCGGCGGCAGCGTGCCCAGCCGCGAGGAACTGGGTACCGTCTGGCGCGCGCTGGTCAGCCACACGCCGCAGGGCGGCTGGCTGCCGGCCACGCTGGCCGAGATGGCCCGGCTGCCACAACGGCGGCTGGACCAGGTGCTTGCGGCGCTGCGCACCGTGCGCGCCGTGCGTGGCAGCGAGGCCGCCGGCTTGAGGCCTTCAACGAAGCGCGAGCCCGAGGCAGTCATCGACGCCGCCGCCACCGCCGTGCAGCAGCGCCAGCAAAGCGAGCGCGACAGCCTCGCGGCGATGGTGCTCTACGCCAAGGCCGGCGGCTGCCGCTGGGCCAGCGTGCTGGCCCACTTCGGCGAGTCACTGGACGGCGGCGCCACGCGCTGCGGCCATTGCGACAGCTGCGCGCGCTTCGACGCGCTGCTGAAAGCCGAGCAGGCCGCCGAGGATGCCAGCGACATGCAGCCCACCGCTCAGCGGGCCTACGAGCCGGGCCAGCGCGTGCGCGTGCGCCGCTTCGGCTGGGGCGAGGTGCAGGACTGCAGCGCCGAATCGGTCAGCATCCGCTTCGCCAGCCACGGGCTGCGGCAGATCCACCCGGACTTCGTACTGGCTGCCGCGAAGACCTGACGCGTGTCACGCGCCGCGCGGCTGCAGCGCCGTGCGGTGCAGCGACACCATGTGGTACGGGTCGGGCTGCTCGTCCTTGCAGCCGCCACGCTTGCACGGCAGCGCATCGGCGGCCTGCCAGCTGCCTCGTTCGGCATCGACGAGCTGGTCCCGCACAAGGTCCAGCGTCTGCTCGTAGCGCCGCCACAGGTCGTTGCGACCCGTGGCGCGCGCCGTGACCACCAGCGCATGCAGGCACTCGGCCTGCTGCCACCAGCCCTTGCCCATGTCGACGCGCCCGCCGTCGGGGAAGGCCCGCCTGCCACAGCCGCCATCGTTGTCGTCGTAGCCGGCGGCCAGCGCATAGGCCAGCACGCGCTCGGCCACCTGGCCATAGACGGGCGAGATGACCGCGCCCGTGTTCAGCAGATGGCTCCATTCGAACTGGTGGCCCAGGTCGATGTAGCCGCCGGCGGCGCGGGTGGGCAGCGGCCGCCAGGCATCGTCGAACCACTCGGGGATGCAGGCGCCGCCGCCGGCGGACTCCGGCTGGCCCTGCAGCAGCTTGTAGACCACGAAGTCGCCCAGCCGCCGTGCGCCGGCCTGCACGCCCGCGTCGCCAGTGGCCTGGTGCAGGGCCAGCAAGGCCTCGAACATGTGCATGACCGGGTTCTGCGTACGCACGCCGCGGGTGGGCTTGAAATCGGCCGCACATTCGTTGAACAGGCCGCCCTGGCCGTCGAAGAAGCCGGTCTGGATGGCGCTCCAGGCGCGCAGCGCGGCGTCACGGTGGCGCGCGTCCTTGCCGGTGCGGTAGAGCTGCGCCAGCGCCAGCAGCGCGAAGGCGTGGCCGTAGGCGATCTTGAAGGTCGCGCGCGGGCGGCCCTCGGGCGTGACCGTGTGGAAGAAGCCGCCATGCACCGGGTCGACGAAATGCGCCAGCAGGAAGTCCGCGCCGCGTCGGGCGGCGGCGAGATAGCGGGCATCCTGCGTGATCTCATGGCCGGCCGCGAAAGCAAACACCAGGCGGGCCTGGCCGGTCAGCTCCAGTTCGGCCTCGGGCATGACCTGCCAGGCGCGGTTGAACCGCAGCTGGAAGCCACCGTCGAGACGCGGCGCGTGCGCAAGCCAGCTCGACAGCAGCCGGTCCAGATCGGCGCGGTGCCAGGCGGCATCGGTGCGGTCGGGGCTGCGCGAGGCCGGGTCGCCGCACGCCGACAGCCCCGCCAGCAGCGCCAGGGCCGCGCGGCGGCGCAGGGGAGGGATCGTGAGCATCGCCGCATTCTCGCGGCGCGCCCGCACGCCGGCGTCAGCCGCCGCGCGTCACCGGCATGCTCACCTTGTCGGCCGGCAGCTTCATGTGCCGCGCCAGCTCCAGCTTGGCCAGCGAGTTGCGGTGCACCTCGTCCGGGCCGTCGGCCAGGCGCAGCGTGCGCTGGTGGGCCCACATCATGGCCAGCGGCGTGTCGCCGGACACGCCCATGCCGCCGAACACCTGGATGGCCCAGTCGATGACCCGCAGCGCCATGTTGGGCGCGACGATCTTGATCATCGCGATCTCGGCCTTGGCCACCTTGTTGCCTACGGTATCCATCATGTAGGCGGCCTTCAGCGTCAGCAGGCGCGCCTGCTCGATGCTGCAGCGCGCCTCGGCGATGCGCTCCTGCGTGACGGTCTGCTGCGCAATCGTCTTGCCGAACGCGGTGCGCGCGATCGCGCGTTCGCACATCAGTTCCAGCGCGCGCTCGGCGGCGCCGATGCTGCGCATGCAGTGGTGGATGCGGCCCGGACCGAGGCGGCCCTGCGCGATCTCGAAGCCGCGGCCCTCGCCCAGCAGGATGTTGGCGGCCGGCACGCGCACGTTCTTCAGCTCCACCTCCATGTGGCCGTGCGGCGCGTCGTCGTAGCCGAACACGGTCAGCGGGCGCAGCACGGTGATGCCGGGCGCGTCGGCCGGCACGACGATCATGGACTGCTGCTCGTGGCGGCCCGCTTCGGCGTCGGTCTTGCCCATGACGATGTAGACGGCGCAGCGCGGGTCGCCCGCGCCGCTGCTCCACCACTTGCGACCATTGATGACGTAGTCATCGCCATCACGCTCGATGCGGCACTCGATGTTGGTCGCGTCGCTGGAGGCCACGGCCGGCTCCGTCATCAGGAAGGCCGAGCGGATCTCTCCGGCCAGCAGCGGCTCCAGCCACTTGTCCTTCAGCGCCTCGCTGGCATAACGCTCCAGCGTCTCCATGTTGCCGGTGTCCGGCGCCGAGCAGTTGAAGACCTCGGGCGCCCAGAACACGCGGCCCATGATTTCGCACAGCGGCGCGTACTCGAGGTTGCTCAGCCCCTCCGGTGCCCGGCTGGACTTGGGCAGGAACAGGTTCCACAGCCCGGCCGCGCGGGCCTTGGGTTTCAGCTCCTCGATGACCTTGGTCGGCAGCCAGGGATTGCCGGCGCGGCGGTTGGCCTCGACCTCCTGCAGGTAGCGCAGCTCGTTCGGGTAGATGTGCGCCTCGAAGAACGCAAGCAGGCGCTCACGCATCTGCGTGACCTTGGGGCTGTAGTCGAAGTTCATGCGCGGCTCCTGTGGGACGGCTGCCAGTGTGGCCCAGCCGACGCCGCGCGCTTGTCACCCAGGCATCAGAACTGCGGGGGTGCGGGCGGCCGCAACAATGCCGGCCATGTCAACGACCGCCGACCCCACCTACCGCTGGGACATCCAGGCCCTGCGCGGCCTCGCCGTTGCCGCCGTGCTGCTGCAGCATGCCGCGCCGGGGCTGCTGCCCGGCGGCTACCTGGGCGTGGACCTGTTCTTCGTCATCTCGGGATTCCTCATCACGGGCCAGGTGCTGGCCGGGCTGCGCGCAGGGCGCTTCAGCGTGGCGCAGTTCTATGCACGGCGTGCGCGCCGCCTGCTGCCGGCCGCCTACGTCGTGCTGGCGCTGACGCTGCTGGCCGCGCCGTGGTGGCTGGCGCCGCTGGAGCGCGCCGACCTGGCCCGCCAGCACTGGGGCGCGTTGGGCTTCGTCAGCAACGCGGTGCTGTGGATGCAGAGCGGCTACTTCGACGTGGCGGCCGAGCTGAAGCCGCTGCTGCATTTCTGGTCGCTGTCGCTGGAGGAGCAGTACTACCTGCTGCTGCCGGCTCTGCTGATGCTCATCGGTACCGGCCGGCGCGGCCTTGGGGTGCTGGCGCTGCTCACAGTGGCCAGCCTGCTGCTGGGCCTGGCGCTGCAACGCGTGGACGCCAGCGCGGCCTTCTACCTGCTGCCCAGCCGCGCCTGGGAGCTGGGCATAGGCTCGCTCGCGGCCTGGGCGCATGCGGCCGGCTGGAGCGCGCCGGCCGCGGCCCGGCTGCCTGCAGCGCTGCTGCTGGTCACGCTGCCTGCCGCACCGCTGCCAGCCTGGGGCGGCCTGGGCCATCCGGGCGCCAATGCGCTGCTGGTCGCGCTGGCGACAGCGGCCCTGCTGCTCAGCCGCGGCCGCGCGCAGGCACCGCGCGCGCTGGCACCCGTCGTGTGGCTGGGCGACATCTCGTACTCGCTGTACCTGGTGCACTGGCCGCTGATCGCCTTCGTCAACAACGCCTGGGTGGGCCTGCCCCACGCCCCGGGCTTGGCGCAGGCCCGGCTCATCGCCGGCGCGCTGGCGCTGCCGCTGGCCTGGCTGCTGTGGCGCGGGGTTGAGCAGCCGACGCGGCGCTGGCCGCTGCCGCAAGGGGCGCGTGGCTGGGGTGCGGTGCTGGCCATGACGGCGCTGCTGGCCGCATTGCCGCTGCTGGCGCCCTCGCAGCCCGCCGGCACGGATGCGCGCCGCCCCAACCACGGCTTCTCCGTCAGCTGCGACCAATGGGAGCGCTGGGTCGACAAGCCCGAATGCCGCAATGCGGCGCTGCCACGCTGGGCCGTGTGGGGCGATTCGTACGCGATGCACCTGGTGCCGGGTCTTGCCGCGATGGCGCCGGGCCTGGTGCAGATCACCGAGTCGTCCTGCGGCCCGCTGCCGGGCCTGGTGCCGTGGAATCCCGACGCACCGGCCGGCGCGAGCTTCACGCGCGACTGGGCGCGGCAGTGCGAGCGCTTCAACCGCTCGGTACTGGAGGGCCTGGCCACGCCCACGGCGCCGGAGGTGGTGCTGGTGTCCAGCCTGCTGGAGCAATACCTGGGACTTCCCGGCGGCCGCCTGCTGCGGCTGGACGGCAACCAGGAGCGGGAGGTTCCGGCTGCGCAAGCCGAGGACGAACTGGTGGCAGCGGCCACGCGGCTGGCACAGGCGCTGCGCGCGCAGGGCCGTCGGCTGGTGTGGGTGTCGGCGCCGCCCAGGGGCCCCTTCGACGCCGGCGCCTGCCTAGCACGCCGCCAGCAGGGCCAGTTCACGCTGGGCGCACCGGCCGACTGCCGCATCGTGCTGGCCGACGCACCGCCGCTGCCGCAGCGCGTGGCGAAGCTGCTGAAACGCTTCGAGCGCGAGGCCGGCGTGCCGGTGCTGTGGTTGGATGCGTCGTTGTGCGAGGCCGGCATCTGTCGCACGGTGGACACCGACGGCCTGGCGTTCTACCGCGATGCCGGCCACCTGAGCGTGGAAGGTTCACGCCGCCTGCTGCCTCAATTGACCAGCCGGCAATCCATTGCAGACCTGGCGCGTTGAGCCTGATAGGCTGGCCGATCTCTTCGTGCCATGACCGACCTGACGTGACGCCTGCCGCACTCGTGCGCTCGCTGCTGCTGGCCCTGCCCGCCATGCTGGTGGCCGGCGCCTGCGTGCTGCTGGATGCGCCCGCCGGCGCCACGGCGCTGGTCGTGGGCCTGGCGGCCTTCGCGCCGACGCTGAACAGCCTGACTCGTACCGAACGGCGCCGCACCGCCGCGGCGGAGCGCTCGCGGGAGTTCGCCCAGGTCCTCATCGACGCCATCCCCGACCCGACCTACGTCAAGCAGCAGGGCGGCCGCTACGTGATGGTCAACGAGGCCTTCGCCCGCTACCACGGCATGAGCAAGGCCGACGTGCTGGCCGGCCAGCTGGTGGGGCGGGCCGAGGACACCGCCAACCGCGCGCTGTCGCTGGAAGAAGACGAGCGCATCCTGGCCGGCGCCGAGCTGCGCAAGGAGGAGCACACCCAGCGCCACCACACCGGCGAGGAAGTGTTCCGCATCATCAGCAAACGCCGCGGCGTCTACCTGGACGGCAAGCCCGTGGTCGTCGGCATCGACCACCACATCACCGAATGGCGCGTGGCCGAGCGCGGCCACAAGCAGGCGCTGGAGCGCGAGGTGCAGCTGCGTCTGCGCACCGAACAGTTCGTGCAGGACCTCATCGACCTGCTGCCCGACGCCATCTACATCAAGGACGCGCAGAGCCGCCTCGTGATGGTCAACGCCACCGCGGTGCGGCTGCGCGGCATGAGCCGCGAGGAGCTGATCGGGCTCAATGCGATGGACCTGGCACCGCGCGCCGGCGTCGGCGAGACCTCGCTGCTGGAAGACCAGCAGGTGCTGCGGGGCGAGGAGATCGTCAAGGAGGAGCAGAGCGTGCTCCCGGTGACCGGCGAGGAGTGCTTCCGCGTCGTGTTCAAGCGGCGCTGCTTCGACGTGGACGGGCAGCCAGTGGTGGTGTCCATCCAGCACTACATCACGGAATGGCGCCAGGCCGAGCGCGAGCTGAACCGCCTGGCCCAGGAGGACGCGCTGACCGGCATCGCCAACCGGCGCTGCTTCAGCGCCGAGGCGCAGCGCGCCATGGACACGGCCGAGCGGCACGGCGGCGCGCTGACGCTGCTGCTGGTGGATGTGGACCACTTCAAGCGCGTCAACGACCAGCACGGCCACAACGTGGGCGACGAGGTGCTGGTGGAGCTGGCGCGGCGGCTGCGCGCGGTGCTGCGCAAGTCCGACCTGGGGGGGCGCTGGGGCGGCGAGGAGTTCATCGCGCTGCTGCACGGCGGGCCGCAGGCGGCGCTGGAGTTCGCCGAGCGGCTGCGCGGCATCGTCGCGGACACGCCCTTCCCCACCGCGACCGGCCCGCTGCGCGTGACGCTGAGCGGCGGTTGCGCCGAGTACCGCCCGGGCGACAGCCTGTCCAGCCTGGTGGGCCGGGCCGACGAGGCCCTCTATCTCGCCAAGAGCGAGGGCCGCAACCGCGTGCGGGCGGAGCGGCCGGCCATGCCCGGCTAACGCATCAACCTCTCTTCGGCCAGCGCCAGCGCCTCCGGCGTGCCGGACAGCACCAGCGTGTCGCCCGCCGCCACGCGCGTGGCGTCGTCGGGCACCAGCACGGCGCCGTTGGCGCGGCGCAGCGACACCAGCCCCAGGCCCTGTTGCGCCAGCAGCAGCTCGCTGACCGCCTGCCCGTCCAGCGCCGAAGCGCTGGGCAGCGTGACGGAGCGCAGCCGCTCCTGCTCGGCATCGTCGCTGGTGTCGTCGTCCGCGCCGTGGAAATAGCCGCGCAGCAGGCCGTAGCGCTGGTCCCGCGCATCGCGCGTGATGCGGATGACGCGGCGCATGGGCACGCCCACCAGCGCCAGCGCATGCGAGGCCAGCATCAGCGAGCCCTCGATGGCCTCGGGCACGACCTCGGTGGCGCCGGCCGTCTTGAGCCTCTCCAGATCGCTGTCGTCGATGGTGCGCACGATCACCGGCACCTTGGGCGCATGCGCGCGCACGAGATCCAGGATCTTCAGCGCCGACGGCGTGTCGTGATAGCTGACCACCACCGCGCTGGCGCGCGCGAGGCCGGCCGCCATCAGGCTCTGCACCTTGGCCGCGTCGCCGAACACGACGCTCTGCCCGGCCGCGGCGGCCTGGCGCACGCGGTCGGGGTCCAGGTCCAGCGCCATGTAGGGGATGTGCTCGCCCTCCAGCAGCCGCGCCAGGTTCTGGCCCGAGCGGCCGTAGCCGCAGATGATGACGTGGGCCTCGGCCTTGATGCTCTTCTTCGCGATGGTGGTCAGCTGCACCGACTGCATCAGCCAGTCGCTGCTGGACAGCTTCATGACGATGCGGTTGCTGTACATGATGAGGATGGGCGTGGCCAGCATGGACAGCACCATGCTCGCCAGCACCGGGCTGACCCATTGCGGGGCGACCAGGTTGTGCTGCGCGCCCAGCGTCAGCAGCACGAAGCCAAACTCGCCGGCCTGCGCCAAGTACAGGCCCGTGCGCAGCGCCACGCCGGGCGGCTGGCGGAACAGCCGCACCAGGCCCGCCGTCAGCACGAACTTGGCCACCACCGGCAGTGCCGTCAGCAGGATGACCAGCCACCAGTGGTCCACCAGCGGCCGCCAGTCCAGCTTCATGCCGATGGTGATGAAGAACAGGCCCAGCAGCACGTCGTGGAAGGGCCGGATGTCGGTCTCCACCTGATGGCGGTACTCGGTCTCCGAGATCAGCATGCCGGCCACGAACGCGCCCAGCGCCAGGCTCAGCCCCGCGTGCTCGGTCAGCCAGGCCAGGCCCAGCGTGACGAGCAGCAGGTTCAGCATGAACAGCTCCTCGCTCTTGCGCCGCGCCACCAGCGTCAGCCACCAGCGCATGGCCTTCTGGCCACCGTACAGCAACAGCCCCAGCACGACAGTCGCCTTCGCGGCCGCGATGGCCAGCGCATTGGCCATCTCCTCGGCGCCGCTGTTCAGCGCCGGGATCAGCACCAGCAACGGCACCACGGCCAGATCCTGGAACAGCAGCACGCCCATGACCAGCTTGCCGTGCGGGCTCTCCACCTCCAGCCGCTCGGCCATCAGCTTGACGACGATGGCGGTGGAGCTCATGGCCATCGCGGCGCCCAGCACCAGCGCGCCCTGCCACTGCATCTCCCAGGCGCGGCCCAGCATCGCGAAGGCGTAGATCAGCAGCGCGTTGCCGACGATGGCGCCGGCCACCGTGATGGCCACCTGCGCCATGCCGATGC
This sequence comes from Roseateles asaccharophilus, assembly GCF_031458115.1. Lineage (GTDB taxonomy): Bacteria > Pseudomonadota > Gammaproteobacteria > Burkholderiales > Burkholderiaceae_C > Pelomonas > Pelomonas asaccharophilus_A. Next base: position 464,556 of record NZ_JAVDXV010000004.1, read on the forward strand.
CGAACACGGCCGTCTTCAGCGCGCGCAGCTTGGGCAGGTTGAAGTCCAGCCCGATGGAGAACATCAGGAACACGACGCCGAACTCGGCCAGATAGCTGATGCTGGCCGAGTCCTGCGCCACCGCCAGCGCATTGGGACCTATGACCACGCCCACCACCAGATAGCCCAGCATGGGCGGCAGCTTCAGCGAGCGGCAAGCGACGACGCCCAGCACCGCAGCGACGAGATAGAGGAGGGCGAGGTCGAGGGAGGTCACCGGGCGATGGTATTCGTCACGTTCGCCCTCAAACCCGGGATAGTGCGGGCAAGCGACGCCCGGGCACGTACCTATAGTCCGCGCCGGCCAGAGTCGCCCTCCGCAGCAACCGCGGACAAGCGATCCACGGGCCGATCGGGGCCGAGAGGGCAGCTTCGCGGGCCAGCTGCGCGACGAGATCGCCACCGAGCTGACTGCCGCGGGCCTGCTGGACGCGAAGTCCAACTTCGTCATCGAAGGCCAGCTGACCGACAGCATGGTGGACGCCGCCATAGGCACCGGCAAGGGCCGGTTGGCCGCCCGCATCCAGGTCAAGCGCGCCGGCAGCACGCTGTTCGACAAGGAGATCGTTGCCGAGTCGTCCTGGGATTCGTCCTTCGTCGGCGCCATCGCGCTGCCGGCTGCCATCAACCAGTACGGCGCGCTCTACAAGACGCTGACCGGCAAGCTGTTCGACGATGCGGACTTCAAGCGGGCGCTGGCCACCCCATAAGAAGTAGCGCTCCACACCCACCCCGGCCCAGGCCGGGTTTTTTGTTGCCCGAACGAGCAGGCCGCAGTGAAATCCCTCACGAATCCTCAAAGCCATGCACGGCTTGCATAAGCGCATACCCACTTGGCTAGACAAGTTGTAGCGACGAACCCCGGCTTCGCGCTACCGTTCGCCCACTAAAAAATTACGGAGCGTTTCATGCCCAACCTGTCCTTCGTCTCGCCCACGCGCAACAGTCCGTGGGGCACCTATCTGTCGCAGATCGACGCCGTCGAACCCTATCTGGGCCACCTGCGCCGCTGGGTCGAGACGCTGCGCCGCCCCAAGCGGGCGCTGATCGTGGACATCCCCATCGAGATGGACAACGGCACCATCGCCCACTTCGAGGGCTATCGCGTCCAGCACAGCCTGACGCGCGGCCCCGGCAAGGGTGGTGTGCGTTACCACCCGGACGTGACGCTGGAAGAAGTGATGGCGCTGTCGGCCTGGATGACGGTCAAGAACGCCGCGGTCAACCTGCCCTATGGCGGCGCCAAGGGCGGCATCCGGCTGGATCCGGCCATGCTGTCGCTGAAGGAGCTGGAGAAAGTTACGCGCCGGTACACCAGCGAGATCGGCATCATCATCGGCCCCAACCAGGACATCCCGGCGCCTGACGTCAACACCAACGGCCAGATCATGGCCTGGATGATGGACACCTACTCGATGAACACCGGCGCCACGGCGACCGGCGTCGTCACCGGCAAGCCCATCCCGCTGGGTGGCTCGCTGGGCCGCGTGGCCGCCACCGGCCGCGGCGTGTTCGTCGTCGGCCGCGAAGCCATGCGCCGCCTGAACATGGAAATGGACGGCGCCCGCATCGCCGTGCAGGGCTTCGGCAACGTCGGCTCCATCGCCGCCAAGCTGTTCGCCGCCAACGGCGCCAAGATCGTCGCCGTGCAGGACCACACGGGCACCCTCGTCAACAGCAACGGCTTCGACATGACCAACCTGCTGGACCACGTGGCGCAGACGCGCGGCGTGGCCGGCTTCAAGGGCGGCGACATGATCGCCAACGAGGACTTCTGGAACGTCAAGAGCGACGTGCTGATCCCCGCCGCGCTGGAAGGCCAGATCACCGCCGAGCGCGCCCAGTCGCTGCAGACCCGCCTGGTGCTGGAAGGCGCCAATGGCCCGACGACGCCTGACGGCGAGGCCGTGCTGGCCGACCGCGGCATCACCGTGGTGCCGGACGTCATCGCCAACGCCGGCGGCGTGACCGTCTCCTACTTCGAGTGGGTGCAGGACTTCAGCTCGTTCTTCTGGACCGAGGACGAGATCAATGTGCGCCTGGACAAAATCATGATCGGCGCGTTCAAGCACATCTGGGAAACGGGCGAGCAGCACAAGATCCCGCTGCGCACCGCGGCCTTCACGGTGGCTTGCACGCGGGTGCTGCAGGCGCGCGAGGAGCGTGGCCTGTACCCCTGAGATCGGCCTCGCGCCCCCCTCGCAAACGCCGGCGCCAGCCGGCGTTTTTTCTTGCCCGGGCGCCCGGCGGTGACGCGTAGGTACATAGGCACAATTCGGTGAATCCGGATGGACAGCCTGCGGGAAGCGGGCAAATTGGCGCATCAGCCCGTCATGACTCCCGAATTCCCCCCATCCTCGCCAGCCGGCCTCGACCGCCGCCACGTCCTGCAAGGTCTGGCGGCCGCGGTGCTGCTGCCCGCCACCGCGGCGCTGGCCGCGCCCAAGCCGCTCATCGTCGGCGGCCTGCCGGTCACCTGCAACCTGACGCTGCCCGTGGCCTGCATGGCCCGCGCCAACAGCAACAAGGCGGCCGGCAGCGACGCCTTCCGCTTCGAGTACAGCAAGTACAACGGCTGGCCGGAGATCAAGGAGTCGCTGATGACCGGCGGCATCCAGGCCGCCTACATGCTGGCGCCGCTGGTCATGGATCTGGCGGACAAGAAGATCCCGGTCAAGATCGTCTCGCTGGGTCACCGCTCGGGCGCCGTCATCATGGTGCGCACCGACTCGCCCTACAAGAAGTTCAAGGACCTGACGGGCAAGCGCATCGCCATCCCCAGCCGCTTCGCGGTGGACTTCCTGTTCCTGCGCAAGATGCTGACGCAGGAGGGCATGACGCCCAAGGACATCCAGATCGTCGAGATGCCGCCGCCCGACATGCCGGCGGCACTCTACGCCAAGGCCGTGGACGGCTACTGCACCGGCGAGCCCTTCGGCGCCGCCGCCCAGCGCGCCGGCTACGCCCGGCCGCTGCGCATGACGCGCGACGAATGGCGCAACTACATCTGCTGCGTGCTGACCGTGCGCGAGGAACTCATCAAGGAGAACCGGCCGCTGGTGCAGGACCTGGTCAACCACATCCAGGGCGCCGGCAACTGGCTGGACCAGCAGCAGGCCAACCGCGAAAAGGCCATCCAGATCGCCGCGGGCCGCAAGTACTTCAACCAGGACCCCAACATCCTGCGCTTCGTGATGGAGAACCCGACGGACCGCGTGACCTATGGCGACCTGCGCATGATCCGCGCCGAGTTCGACGAGCTGATGAAGCTCTCCATGGAAGCCGGCACGCTGAAGACGCCGGTGGCCTATGAGAAGTATGTGGACGAGAGTTTCGTGAAGGCCGCCAAGGCCGCGCCCATGCCGCTATGACTGTGAGCCCCTCGCCCAGCCCTGCGCCGCTGAACGCGGGCAGCTCCAGTCGGTCCCCCGAGGGGACGGCGATGCCTGCCGGATTGACCGGCAAGCACATCGCCAGACGGGCCGGCTTGGGAGCGGCCCGGCGCTCGGCCCGAAGCAAGCGGCCTGGATCACGGATATGAAACGTCGCTACTTGTTGCTGGCGGCCCTGCCCGCCTCCGCACTCGCCAACGCGCCGCGCCTGAAGGCCGGCGTCTTCGAACCCGCCCAGGCGGCGCCGGAGTTCTCGCTGAAGGGCAGCGACGGCGCGGAGCTGAACCTCGCCCGGTTCAAGGGCAAGGTCGTCATGCTGGTGTTCGGCTTCACGCTGTGCCCCGAGGTCTGCCCCACGACGCTGGCGACGCTCGCCCAGGCGCGCAAGGACCTCGGCGCGGCGGCCACGGACGTGCAGGTCATCTACGTGACGGTGGACCCCGAGCGTGACGACCTGAACCGCATCAGCGCCTACCTGCGCGCCTTCGACACGACCTTCGTGGGCGGCACCGACACGCCGGCCCGGCTGGAGGCGATGCGCAAGCGCTATGGCGTCGTCGCCGAGAAGATCGCGTCCAAGCAGCCCAACGCGTATGGCATGAACCATTCCACCTCGGTCTGGCTCATCGACCGCGCTGGCAGGCTCAAGGCCATGATGCCCTACGGCCACGAGGCCAAGGACTTCGTGCACGACCTCCGCTTGCTTCTGGCTCAGAAGTGAAGCGTCTGCTCTGGCTTCTGCCGGTGGCGCTGCTGGCTCCCGCAGGCTGGGCCGCGTTCGCCCCCCTGGAGCTTCCCACGCGAGACGAGTTGTTCGAGATCCCGCCCGGCACCTTCAAGCGCCGCATGGCCGGCAGCAGGGAGGAGATCCTGCCCGACACCATCCACCTGACGCTGGGCCTCAACGACCAGCTCTTGCTGCGCAACAAGGACGAGGTGCCGCAACAGTTCGGGCCCGTGCTCATCATGCCGGGTCAGAGCTTCAGGCTGCCGTTCGAGGTGGCGTCGACCTACAGCTTCGCGTGCAGTGCCCACGCCAGCGGCCAGATGGCCGTCGTCGTCGCGCCGACGCCCGAGCCGGGTTGGCAACGGCTGCAGTGGCGCTGGCAGCACTGGAAGAAACAACCCAAAACGGAGACCGCCTCTTGAACTCCCGCATCGGCAAGATCCTGCCGCCCCTGGCCGTCATCGCCGCCGTCATCGCGGTCTGGTGGTGGATCGTCGACCACACCGAAAGCCCCATCTTCCCGACCCCGTGGCAGGTCGTCACCGGCACGCTGGAGTTGGCCGAGGACGGCACGCTGTGGGAGCACATCACCGCGTCGCTGTACCGCGTAGGCATGGGCTTCGGCGCCGCGATGCTCATCGGCATCCCGCTGGGCCTGTGGATGGGCTGGGTGAGCGGCGCCTACCGCACCTTCAACCCCATCTTCCAGATGCTGCGGCCCATCTCGCCCATCGCGTGGATCCCGCTGGCCATCCTGTGGTTCGGCGTGGGCGAGGCCTCGCCCATCTTTCTGATCTTCATGGCCTCGGTGTTCCCGCTCATCGTGCAGACCACGTCGGGCGTGCACACCATCGACCGCCGCTACCTGCGCGCCGCCGCCAACTTCGGCGTGTCGCGCGGCACGCTGTTCCGCCGCGTCGTCATCCCGGCCGTGCTGCCCGAGATCATCATCGGCATGCGAATCGGCATCGGCGTGGCCTGGCTGGTGGTCGTCGCAGCGGAGATGATCGCGCTGCGCTCGGGCCTGGGCTATCTCATCATGGACTCGCGCAACGCCGGCAACCGCTACGACCTCGTCATCGCGGCCATGATCCTCATCGGCATGATCGGCCTGATGCTGGACGGCATCACGCGCCTGCTCGAAAAACTGAAGACTGTCAGGTGGCGTTATGTCCGCTGAAATGAAGCCCAAGATTTGCGTCAAGGGCCTGACCAAGGGTTTCAGGGCCGCCAAGGGCGGGCTGCTTCCCGTCATAGCCGGCGTGGACTTCGAAGTCGGCGAAGGCCAGTTCGTCGCCATCGTCGGCCCGTCGGGCTGCGGCAAGTCCACGCTGATGAACATCCTGGCGGGCTTCGAGAAGCCCGACGGTGGCCAGCTGCTCATCGACGGCCGGCCGCACCCGGGCCCCAGCCCGCAGGGCATCGTCATCTCGCAGTACGGCTCGGTGTTCCCGTGGCTGACCGTGCAGCAGAACCTGATGTTCGGCCTGACCGGCGAGAAGGCCGGCGACGCCGCGCTGGCCGACCACTACGCCGCGATGGTGGGCCTGAAGGGCTTCGAGAACGCCTACCCGCACGAACTGTCGGGCGGCATGCTCAAGCGCGTGGAGCTGGCGCGGGCCTTCATCGTGAAGCCCGAGATCCTGTACCTGGACGAGCCCTTCTCCGCGCTGGACGCGCTGATGAACCTGCGCATGCGCAATGAGTTGCTGCGCATCCTGGCCGAGGAGAAGCACACGGTGCTGCTCATCACCCACGACGTGGACGAAGCCCTCTACATGGCCGATCACATCTTCGTGCTGTCGCCCCGACCCACGCGCATCCAGGCCCGCTTCGAGCTGGACATGCCGCATCCGCGGCGGCTCATCAGCCCCGAGATGGATCAGCTGCGCGAGGCGATCCTGAAAGAGCTTGGCCTCGAAATGCCCGCTTAGCCTTTCAGCACGGCGCCGGTGCTGTCCAGCACCCGCAGCGTCACCGGAATGGCGGGCGCCACGCTCTGCGTGACGGTGCAGAAGTCCTCGAAGGTGTCCAGCACGCGCTGGATGTGGCCCAGCTCAGCGGCGGGCTTGCCCAGGTGCAGATCCACCGCCAGGCCTTGCACGCGGTTGCGGTTGCGCTCGTTGCGGCCCACGGTCGCCTTGACCTCGGTGCGCAGCGGCGACGGATCGTCCTTGTATTTCTGGCTGGCGAACCACAACGACGCGCTGAGGCAGTTGCCCACCGCCGACGCCAGCAGCTCGACCGGGTCGGGGCCCTGGCCGGTACCCATGGGCGCGGGTTCGTCGGACAACAGCACCGGGATGCTGGGTGCGTAGTGATGTTCGAACTGGTAGCCCTGACGCTGGATCAGGGTGACGCTGGGTTTGTCCATGGGGCTCCTCGCGCGAAAGGTGGTTGATAACGAAGTGTCGAGCTGGAAGTGAATGTATCGAACCCTCTCCACGCGCAGATCACACGAGATGATCGCGCTGCTCCAATCACCCGCCTGGCCATCTGGAGCGCGTTGCGCCGCTCATTGCCATCACAGGAGCAAGATCCTCACCTCAGCCACCCCGTCATCAGCGCCGCGACCTCGGTACTCGACAACAAATCGAGGTGGCCCGTCTCGTGCACGACCGCCTGGCGCTCCGGTGCGAATCCCAGGCGGAGGTCTGGGTTGCCGTGCTGGCCCAGCGCGCTGGCGACAGGTACCAGGCCGTCCCCGAAGGCTCGCGCTTTCAGGCTGCCAGAGGCGGGGCCGAGGCTGGCGGCAATGGCAAAGCAACGGGTGCCGCCCGGCAAGGCGACGTGGTCTGCACCACGCGTGTCATCTGCCGCGGCAGACCCTCTCACGATGCTGCCCAGCCGAAGGTCGTTGATACCCGCGCTGCGGACCTTGCCCAGGCGAGCAAGCGGCGCGGCGTACGGCGCGGCGCCAAGCAACAAGTCCAGTCCGTGGCCCATGCGTTCCAGCGGCGCGCCATGGTGCGGCGTGCCCAGGCAAATCAGGTCGTCCACGCGACCCGGCCAGCGAAGACCGCCTCGCTGCATCTGCGCGCCATGGTGGATGGCGCTGCGGGCCACCAACCCGCCCATGCTGTGGCCGATCATCGTCAGACGCTCAATGGGCACGGGCCAGACGCTGTACAGCCCCTCCATCAGGTGCCCCAGGATGCGACCATTGGTCGATACGCTCAGACCGCTGTTGTAGTGCAGATAGACCGGCGTGTAACCCAACTCCCGAGCGAGCGCCTCGCCGTGGTCATGCTCTTCTCGGTGCCACTGGAGGTCGTTCATGCACAGCCCATGCAGCAGCACCAGCAGTTTGGGCGTCGCGGCGCCGAGACGCGAGCGAATCGCATGACGCTCCAGCGGCAGTGGCCGGCCTGCGCGCCGGAACTGCATCGCAATCGCAAGCGGGTTGCCTGTCGTCGCGAGGTGGTCGCCCAGTACGCCGTTGAGCGCCGCAAGGATGGCCTCGCGCTCGGGGCGGGGCGCTTGGTGCGGATCAGGGGCTGCCAGCGCCGGCGCCAGCCAGCCGAGCAAGGCGTCGAGCGTGCCGCCCGTCAGGTGGGTCACGCCGCGCACGGTTTTGTAGACAAGGCCCGTGACGCCCTGTGTGCGTTCGTCCACGTCCGTCGCGTCGCCCAGGCCAGGGATTCGGGGCAGCGTGGCGATGCGCGCATGCATGGCCTCCACGAGGCTGGCCAAGCCGGCCACGGCATCGGTGGTGAGGCGCGCAGCACCGCGCAGATCGGCGGCCTGGAGTAGAGGTTGTGTCATGGGTGGTTTTGGCTCGCGCCGGAGGTCAGGAGGAGCAGCACGTCGGCATACCAGGCACAGTTCAAACCCAGGGATTCGTCGAGCACCGCATCGCGCGAGGCCATGTCCATGCGGCTGGAATGCACACCCAGCAAGCACCAGCGCGGTCGACCCGCAGAGGCGGGCTCGACTCGCGCGAGTACCGGGGCGCCGCTGCTGCCGCGGTGCATGCGTGCATCGGTGAGAAAGTAGCCTTGGCCCTGGAACCGCACGCCATACCAGGAGGCAACACTGGCTTGCCGCACCACGGGCAAGTGATGCACGGTGTCGAAGAAGCCGAGCGGAAAACCTGGGATGGCCAGTCGGTCGCCCACCACGAACAGGTCGAATCCAACCGGAAGGTGCTGGGGCCCGAAGGGTCGCACGACGCAATCCACCGGCAACGCGGTCCGGTCGAGCTCCAGAATCGCGACATCGACCTCTCCCACGCTATCGCGCGCCTGGCTCCACACCGTCAGGCCGCCACGATGCAGCAAGATCGACAGCGTGGCCAACTTGGTCAGATTCCGCGCATCGGTATGGAGTTTGATTTCTATCCGGTCGGGCGCGTGCCCCGTCGGCGCATCAAACAGTACATGACGGCTCGTGACGAGGAAGAGCCGGCTGTCCCGTTCGAAGAAAAAGCCACTGGCCGATGTCAGACCCTTGGCGCCAGCGAAGGTCAGCACGCGGGTGACGCCGAACAGTGCCTCATCCTGATCGCGCTCGTTGGCTGCGATGCCGTCAGGCAGGCGCGCCCGCGAGACCGCCGGTCGTTGCTGGGCGTCGTGACCGCGGTCCCAGGCATCGCGGCGATCCGACCAGACTCGTTCGGTCTCTCCCGTGGCGACAGGCTGGTTGATCGTTTCAAGCATCGGGTTCGACGCCTGCGCCTCGCCTCGCGCGGCCGCCTTGGCTCCCTGGCGCTGCAGTTCAGCGTGCTCGGCGGAAACCGGCGTGGGAGGTACATCGCCGTGCGCCGACCCCGCTTCAGTCGGCGAGACCTCTTCGGGGGCGGGTGAGTTGGATGGGAATGACAAGGGGCAACTCCTCTCAAGGACTTGTCCCGTCAGGGGCGACGCTTCCGCCGGTGGCGCTTCAAGCAAATCAGCGTGGGGCGGTGTCACTTGCAGCGTGCCCCGAATGAACTCAATGTACTTGACTGCCCTGCGGCGCGGTGGGTAACCCTCGCGGCATCACTGGCAACGAACCCAGGCCACGCCTTGGGTTGTGGCGTAGCGCAACGCGGCGTCCGTACGGCTGAACTTGGGAGAGAACCGCATGATGCGGTCCACGCTGGCTGTACCGCGGCCGGATCGGATGGAGACGAGAGCGTCAAAGCCGCCGTCGCATCTTTCCTGAACCATCGGGGAGATCAGGAATCTCCCGAGCTTGATGAGTTTCTTGTTGTTGAGCATGTTGTTCTTCTTCTGTTGAATGGGCCGGCGGGTGCCGGCCCGATGGCGCTCGACGAGCGCCGCAGTTGCACGCTCAAAGCGTGCGGATCTTCGACGCCTGGGGGCCCTTGGCACCTTGCGTGACCTCGAATTCAACCTTGGCGCCTTCAGCCAGTGTTCGGAAGCCGCCGCTGTTCTGCACTTCGCTGTGATGGGCGAACAGGTCCTTGCCGCCGTTGTCAGGCGTGATGAACCCGAAGCCCTTGCCGTCGTCGAACCACTTCACGGTGCCGGATTGCGTAGTCATGATGTTTCCTTGGAAATTAGAGATGGAGAAAACCCTCCGCATGGCGCACGCCGTGCAGAGACAGAAACACTCAAGAACACTCACCGGGGGAGTTGCTGAAGCGAGCCGCTCGCAAGAGAGGCCAGGGGGTGGCCTGCGGGGCTGCAGAAAAGACCTTGAGAAAACGGTCTTGTGCGAATCTATGTCGGACAGAGTAGCACGCCTGTCAAGCGTGCATCGACAAATGAGCGATGCATCACTGCCAGCGGCGTGCAAACTCCCGGTCAGCGCAGGTCTTCGGTTTCGAAATAGATCTCGGTCAGGCCCCTGGCCTTGAAAGCCTGCTGCACGGCCGCGTCAGGGCGGGTGAGACCTTGCAACGCCACGTCCACCTCGCTGCGCACCAGCGGCGTGTCCAGCCGCACGATGTGATCAAAGTCCGGCCGGCGGTCGATGGTCTTGAACGCAAACCACTCGCTGCCCTTGCCCACCAGCCGGTAGCGGCCTTTGCCCGCCTCGCGCGGCGCGGCCTTGAGTCGGCGGAACAGCAGCACCTCGTCCACCACCACGCGCTGCTCGCCGGGCTGTGGCTTGCCGCCGCGCTCGAAATGGCCCTCGAAGAAGCGCGCCTTGAACTCGCGCAGCGGCTGCGCATGGCCGGGCGCGAGGCGCAGCAGGTCAAAAGGCTCGGGGTCCAGCGTCCACAGCCGCGGACGGGTGGCCAGCTCGTCGCGCAGCGCGCGGTCGGCGGTGGCGTCGGCCAGGTGCAGCCGCAGCACGACCTGGCTGTCATGCGGCGCGTGGAACATCGGCAGGTGCGAGGCGTACAAGCCCTCGCGCCCGCCGAACACGGCCATGCCGTGGCCGCCGATGGCAGTCTCGGCACCCGCCTCCGACGCGGCGGCCAGCAGGGGAAGGTTCAGCATCAGGCGTCGCTTCATGGCGCCATTCTGTCCGGGTCGCCCCTGTCATCGCCAACGCAGGCATGACCGTTGCCGGCGGGCCGCTTTGTCATGGCACTGAATAATGCCGCCCATGCCACGTTTCTGTTCGCTGTTCCTGCCGTTGCTGCTCGGCGCCCTGCTGGCCGGCTGCGGCGGCCTGCCCAAGGCGTCCGACAAGTCCAAGAAGGTCTACCAGGGCGAGAGCTTCGCCGCCGAGGAAACCTTCTCCCGCCTGTTCGACGCCCCGGTGGACGACACCTGCGAGGCCGCCCGCCGCGCGCTGCTGAGCCAAGGCTACGTCATCAGCAAGGCCGGCAACGGCTTGGTGCAGGGCGCCAAGCGCTTCCAACCCGAGGGCGAGGTGCATGTGGAGATCGGCTTCAACGTCGTCTGCGTGGGCGACGGCCCCAAGAACCAGGTCGCCACCGCCTATGTCAGCGCGCAGCAGGACCGCTATGTGCTGAAGAAGAACGCGCAGGCTGCCAGCCTGGGCGTCAGCGCGCTGGGCTCCATCTCCGTGCCGCTGTCGTCCACCGAGGACTCGCTGGTGAAGGTCGCGTCCGAGACCATTCCCGCCGGTGAGTTCTATGACCGCTTCTTCGTGCTGATGCAGCGCATGCTGCGCGAGAACACCGCCGAGCGCTGATCGGCGCGGGCCTGTTCACACTACGGGATTGCCTCACACCGCGCGCGGCGTGAGCGGCCCTAGGATGGCTCGCCATGGTCGAGCCTTCGCCCCCTTCCATACGGCCGCCACTGGCGGGCCTGGGTGAGTTGCTCGCGATCGCCTGGCACGTGCCGGGCGAGGATGCCGATGCCCGTGAGCGCCTGCGCGCCGACCAGTGGCGCGCCGTCGTCAGGCAGCTGCCCGCGGCGGCCGTGGCGACGGCCATTGCCGCCGTGCTGCTGCTGGCCGCCGGCGGCTGGCGCGCCGATCCCGCCTGGCTCGCCGCCACGCTGCTGGGCCTGATCGCACTGAACGGCAGCACCTGCCTGTTGTGGCGGCGCGAGCGCCGCCGGCCGCGCGCACCGCGACGCCTGGCTCGGGCCAGCCTGCTGCTGGCGCTGGCGTTGCTGGCCTGCGGCGTGCTGGACGCCGCGCTGGTGCTGCTGGCCGCGCTGCACGTGCCGCCCCACCTGCAGCCGCCGCTGGTGGCCGGCATGGCCGGCGCCATCACCTGCGCGGCCTGGATGTTCGCGCTGCTGCCGGTGGCCGCCATCGCCTGGGTGCTGGGCGTCTGCACGACGCTGGCGCTGGGCATCGCCTGGCTGCCGGTGACCTGGATGGACGGGCTGCTGCCGCTGCTGCCTGCGTATGGCGCGCTGCTGTGCCTGACGGCGCTGTTCAACGCACGCCTGTTCCTGCAAGGCCGGCTGGCGCATCACGCCGCCGCGCGCGACCGCATGACCGTGTCGCTGCTTCTGCACGACTTCGAGCACCAGGCCAGCGACTGGTTGTGGGAGATCGACCGCGGCGGCCGGCTGCGCCATGTGTCGCAGCGCCTGGCCGACCACCTCGGCCAGCCGGCCGAGGCACTGGCCGGACAGCCGCTGCTGGGCCTGCTGGCGCGGCTACTGCCCGAGCATGACGAAGATGCCCGCGAGCGCCTCGGGCGGCTGGGCAGCGCGCTGATGGGCAGCGCGCCGCTGCGCGACCACGACCTGCGGCTGCGCCTGCACGGCACCGACGTCTGGTGGTCGCTGAGCGCACGGCGGCTGGCGGGCCGGGCCGGCTGGCGCGGTGTGGGCAGCGACGTCACGGTCGTGCGCGATCGCGAACGCGAACTGCAGCGCATCAGCAACCAGGACACCGTCACCGGCCTGGCCAACCGCCACCAGTTCCACCGCCAGCTGGCGGCACACCTCCAAGGCGATGCGGCGTCGCCGTGCACGGTGCTGCTGCTGGACCTGGACTGCTTCAAGCAGGTCAACGACAGCCTGGGCCACGCGGCCGGTGACCAGCTGCTGGCCGCAGTCGGCGAACGCCTGCGCGACAGCCTGGCCGCGCGGCGCGGCAATGGCGACCTGGTCGCGCGACTGGGCGCCGACGAGTTCGCGCTGCTGCTGCGCGGCGAGCTCAGCCCCGAGGCCTTGCAGCGCCTGGGCAAACAGTTGCGCACGGCGCTGCGCGTGCCGGTGACGCTGGGCAACCACGAGGTCGACGTGCGCGCCAGCATAGGCGCCGCCCTCGCGCCCCGCCATGCGCAGGCGCCCGACCCGCTGCTGCGCGCGGCCGACCTGGCGCTGTTCGCTGCCAAGGCCGCCGGGCGCGACCGGCTGGTGCTGTACGAGCCGACGCTGCAGCACGAAGCGCAAGACCGCGTGGCGCTGCTGGCCGACCTGCGCCTGGCGCTGGATGCCGGCCAGCTGGAGATGCACTACCAGCCGCAGATCGACCTGGCCCGCGGGCGGGTGCTGGGCTTCGAAGCGCTGATGCGCTGGCGCCACCCGACGCGCGGCCTCGTGCCGCCGGCCGTGTTCATCCCGCTGGCCGAGCACAGCGGCCTCATCGTCGCGATGGGTGCCTGGGCGTTGCAGACCGCCTGCCGCGACGCCGCCCGCTGGCCCGGCACGCTGCGTGTGGCGGTCAACGTGTCGGCGCTGCAGTTCGAGCGCAGCCCCATGGAGCAGCATGTGCTGGAGGCGCTGCAGCACAGCGGCCTGGCCGCCGACCGGCTCGAGATCGAGCTGACCGAATCGGCGCTGCTGCAGGACAGCCAGCACGCCATCGACCTGCTGGCGCGGCTGCGCACCGTGGGCGTGCACATCGCGCTGGACGACTTCGGCACCGGCTTCTCGTCGCTGGCCTATCTGCGCCGCCTGCCGCTGGACCAGCTGAAGATCGACCGCGCCTTCATCGCCGACCTGGACCACCCGCGCGCCGGGCCGACGGCACGCGCCATCGTGTCCGCCGTGCACGATCTGGCCCGCGCGCTGGGCCTGCGTACGGTGGCCGAGGGCATAGAGACCGAGGCCCAGCAGCAGGTGCTGACCGAGCTGGGTTGCGACGTCGGCCAGGGCTTTCTGTATGCACACGCACTGACACGCGAGGCAACCCAGGCCTTCGTCGAGCTGGCCCACCGCGACGGCCTGGCCGCCGCGCGCGGCGCGCATCTCGACTCGGTCCACCCGCCGCCCACCGGCTGGCCGTCCACGCGCTTGCATCCACGCAGCCTGCTGCAGCTTCCCGATACCAGGTTTGGGTGAGGCCCCGGGGCGGGCCGCATTGCGATTGAATAATCGCGGCCTCTCGTCGAACCCGCGCCCTGCATGCTCAGATCCCTGCTCTTCCCGTTGCTGGCATCCCTGGCATTCACCACCGCCACCGCCGCGCCGCTGACCACGCACGCCGAACGCAGCGGCTTCGTGCAGACGGGCCGTTACGAAGAGGTGGGGCGGCTGTGCCGCGACTTTGCCCGCGCCCATCCGCGCCATGTGCGCTGCACGCGATTCGGTACCACGCCGCAGGGCCGGCCGATGTGGGCGCTGGTGGCCAGCCAGTCCGGCGCGCTGACGCCCGCGGCCGCGCGCCGCGCGGGCCTGCCGGTCACGCTGGTGCAGGGCGGCATCCATGCCGGCGAGATCGACGGCAAGGACGCCGGCTTCCTCGCGCTGCGCGAGCAGCTCGCCAAGACGGGCGCGCTGCAGAAGCAGGTGCTGGTGTTCGTGCCCGTGTTCAACGTGGACGGCCACGAGCGCTTCGGCCCCTGGCACCGCCCCAACCAGCGCGGCCCGGAGCAGATGGGCTGGCGCACCACCGCGCAGAACCTCAACCTGAACCGCGACTACCTGAAGGCCGACGCGCCCGAGATGCAGGCCATGCTGGGCCTGGTGCGCGACTGGGACCCGCTGGTCACCGTGGACCTGCACGCCACCAACGGCGCGCAGTTCGAGCACGACATCGCCATCATGGTGGAGCCGCTGCACTCGGGCGACGCGCCGCTGCGCGCGGCCGGCCGCGCCTGGCGCGACGGCGTCATCGACGCGCTGGCCGCCCAGGGCGCGCTGCCGCTGCCGTTCTACCCGTCCTTCATCGAGGAAGACAACCCGGCCAGCGGCTTCAAGGACAGCGTGTCGACGCCGCGCTTCTCGCAGGGCTATTTCCGGCTGCGCAACCGCTTCGCGATGCTGGTGGAGACGCACAGCTGGCGCCCCTACCCGCACCGCGTGCGCCTGACCCGCCAGACCGTGGACGCCGTGCTGGACCAGGTGGCCCGCCACGGCCGCGACTGGCTGCGCGCCGCCCAAGCCGCCGATGCCCGCCCGCTGACCGAGCTGGCGCTGACCTGGCGCGCCAGCGACGAGGCGCGCACCATCGAATTCCGCGGCTACGCCTACACCCGCACGGCGAGCGACATCTCCGGCGCGCTGATGACGCGCTACGACGAAACCCGGCCCGAGATCTGGCGCGTGCCGCTGCGCGACCGCGTGCTGCCCGACGTCGTCCGCGCCGCGCCAGGCGCCGGCTATCTGGTGCCGACGGAACACGCCGGCTGGGTGGCCGAAAAACTAGCCCAGCACGGCGTACGCTTCGAGCGGCTGAAGCAGGGCCACGCGTCGCTGCCGGCGCAGGCCTGGCGGGCTGACGGCGTCACGCGCGACGCCGCCACCACCGAGGGCCGCCAGCGCGTCACGCTGACCGGCCGCTGGGCCGCCGAGACGCGTGAGCTGCCGGCCGGCAGCCTGTTCGTGCCCATCGCGCAGCCGCTGGCCGCCGTGGCCATGCACCTGCTGGAGCCCGACGCGCCCGACTCCATGGCCACCTGGGGCCGCTTCGCGACCGCGTTCGAGCCCAAGGAATACATGGAGGCCTATGTGGCCGAGCAGGTCGCCCGCGAGCAGCTGGCCGCCAGTTCGGCGCTGCGCGAGGCCTTCGCCGCCCGGCTGCGCGACGACGCCAAGTTCGCGGCCGACCCCAAGGCCCGGCTGGAGTTCTTCTACCGACGCGCGCCCAGCTGGGATGAGCGGCTGAACCTGTACCCGGTGCTGCGCGTCGACGCGAAGCCCTGACGAGCCCGCCATGCCGCGTCGCCCGCGCCCGCACCACCACCACGTCTACGTGGTGCTGCTGTCGCAGCAGGTGTGGAACGAGCCGGCGTTCCGCCACGCCAACCCCGATCACGACATCACCAAGCCCTGCGTCTACGTCGGCATGACCGGGCTGGACCCCGACCTGCGCTTCGACCGCCACATGGCCGGCGTGCAGGCCAACCGCTTCGTGCTGAAGTACGGCGAGCGGCTGCTGCCGGAGCTGTATGAGGTCTACAACCCCATGCCCTACGAGGCCGCGCGCGACATGGAAGTCGAACTGGGCATTGCGTTGCGCGAGAAGGGCTATGGGGTGTGGCAGGCGTAGCGGTTAGATTCGCGCCATGAACCGCCTTCAAGCCGAGTTGCAGCGCCTGTACCCGCCGCCATCCACCACGCAGGAGGGCGACCGCGTGCGCGCGCTGCTGCTGGAGCTGGCCCGCCCGGCCGACTGGGACACACTGGGCCAGCTCTGGCGCGGCGTGCAGGCGGACCTGCAGCTGCCGGCGCCTGGCATCGCCGTGTCCGGCACGGACGGGCTGCAGCTGTGGTTCTCGCTGCAGCAGCCGGTCAGCGCCGCGCGCGCGGCGGACTTTCTCGCGCGGCTGCAAGCGCGCTATCTGCCCGGCATCGCGCCGGCGCGTGTGCGCGCGCTGGCCACCGTGCCGGCCATTCCCGCGCAGGACGCCGCGACGGGCAACTGGTCCGCCTTCGTCGCGCCGGACCTCGCACCGGTGTTCGCCGACACGCCCTGGCTGGACATCCCGCCCGGCGCCGACGGCCAGGCCGACCTGCTGGCGCGATTGGCACCCATCAAGCCCGCGGCGTTCGAGGCGGCGATGCAAGCCCTGGCCCCGGCGGCCGCGCCGCGCCCAGACGCCGGCACCGACGTGAACCCGCGCCAGTTCCTGCAACGCGTGCTGAACGACGAAACCGCGCCGCTGGCGCTGCGCGTTGACGCGGCCAAGGCCTTGCTGGGCCGCGAGCCATGAACCTGCGCAACCCTTCACCCCGGCTGCGCCGCTGGCTGGTGTTCGCGTTTGCGATGCTGGCGCTGAGCCTGTTTGCGGCGCTGGCCGGCGAGATGCGCGAGGACGACACGCGCCACTGGGACCAGGCCGCGCTGCTCCAGGCCCAGCAGTGGCGCGCCGCGCACCCGCTGGTGGAAGCCGTCATGCGCGAGTTCAGCAGCCTGGGCAGCACGCCGGTGCTGACGCTGTTCACCGTGCTGGCCGCCATCTACCTGGCCTGCGTGGGCCGGCCGGCGCGGGCCGTGGCCGTCAGCGTCGCGATGAGCACCGGTGCGCTGGCCGTCACCGCGCTCAAGGCCGGCTTCGGACGCGCCAGGCCCGACCCCGAGTTCGCGGCGCTGGTGCAGGAGGGTCTGAGCTTCCCCAGCGGCCACGCCAGCATGTCGGCGGTGTTCTACCTGACCGTGGGCGTGCTGGTGGCGCAGCGCCACGACGGCCTGCACCTGCGCGCCTTCGTCGTCGCCATCGCCGCCTTCATGGCCGTGCTGATCGGCGTCACCCGCGTGATGCTGGGCGTGCACTGGGCCAGCGACGTGCTGGCCGGCTGGGCGTTTGGGGCGGGGTGGGCGGCGCTGTGGTTCTGCATGGCGTCGCAGCTGAAGGAGGTGCGGCGGGCGCGGGTCTGATGGTGTGGGAAGGACTGCATTGCAGCGCATGAGGTCCGTAAGCAGCCAGGGAACACATGTTGATCTGACCGTGCCTCGGTAGTGAACATCTGTCCGCTTAGAAGGAGGCGGACACGTGAACACTTATGGGG
>NZ_JAVDXV010000005.1:0-475213 GCF_031458115.1 Roseateles asaccharophilus
CAGGGGGCTCAAGGCCCCGGCAAGACTCATCTTGAGACGAGTTTCCCGCTTAGATGCTTTCAGCGGTTATCTCTTCCGCACTTAGCTACTCGGCAATGCCACTGGCGTGACAACCGATACACCAGAGGTGCGTCCACTCCGGTCCTCTCGTACTAGGAGCAGGCTCTCTCAATCTTGCAGCGCCCACGGAAGATAGGGACCAAACTGTCTCACGACGTTTTAAACCCAGCTCACGTACCTCTTTAAATGGCGAACAGCCATACCCTTGGGACCGGCTACAGCCCCAGGATGAGATGAGCCGACATCGAGGTGCCAAACACCGCCGTCGATATGAACTCTTGGGCGGTATCAGCCTGTTATCCCCAGAGTACCTTTTATCCGTTGAGCGATGGCCCTTCCATACAGAACCACCGGATCACTTTGTCCTACTTTCGTACCTGCTCGACTTGTCAGTCTCGCAGTCAAGCACGCTTATGCCAATGCACTATCGTCACGATTTCCGACCGTAACTAGCGTACCTTCGAACTCCTCCGTTACACTTTGGGAGGAGACCGCCCCAGTCAAACTGCCCACCATACACTGTCCCCAACCCGGATAACGGGCCAAGGTTAGAACCTCAAACACACCAGGGTGGTATTTCAACGTCGGCTCCACCAAAACTAGCGTCCTGGTTTCAAAGCCTCCCACCTATCCTACACAGATCTGTTCAAAGTCCAATGTAAAGCTACAGTAAAGGTTCATGGGGTCTTTCCGTCTTTCCGCGGGGAGATTGCATCATCACAAACATTTCAACTTCGCTGAGTCTCTGGAGGAGACAGTGTGGCCATCATTACTCCATTCGTGCAGGTCGGAACTTACCCGACAAGGAATTTCGCTACCTTAGGACCGTTATAGTTACGGCCGCCGTTTACTGGGACTTCAGTCAAGAGCTTGCACCCCATCATTTAATCTTCCAGCACCGGGCAGGAGTCACACCCTATACGTCGACTTTCGTCTTTGCAGAGTGCTGTGTTTTTAATAAACAGTTGCAGCCACCGATTCTCTGCGGCCTCATTGGGCTCCCCAAGTAAATGGTTCACCTACTAAAGGCACACCTTCTTCCGAAGTTACGGTGTCAATTTGCCGAGTTCCTTCTCCAGAGTTCTCTCAAGCGCCTTAGAATACTCATCTCGCGCACCAGTGTCGGTTTGCGGTACGGTCGTCAATAGCTGAAGCTTAGTGGCTTTTCTTGGAAGCAGGGTATCACTCACTTCGTCTGCAAGCAGACTCGTTATCACGCCTCATCTAAGCTCTCCGGATTTGCCTAAAGAGCACGACTACACGCTTGAACCAACATATCCAACAGTTGGCTGAGCTAACCTTCTCCGTCCCCACATCGCACTATTGATCGGTACAGGAATATTGACCTGTTTCCCATCAGCTACGCATCTCTGCCTCGCCTTAGGGGCCGACTCACCCTACGCCGATGAACGTTGCGTAGGAAACCTTGCGCTTTCGGCGAGGGGGCTTTTCACCCCCTTTAACGCTACTCATGTCAGCATTCGCACTTCTGATACCTCCAGCAGGCTTCACAACCCACCTTCACAGGCTTACAGAACGCTCTCCTACCACGCATATTGCTATGCATCCGCAGCTTCGGTAACTGGCTTAGCCCCGTTACATCTTCCGCGCAGGACGACTCGATCAGTGAGCTATTACGCTTTCTTTAAATGATGGCTGCTTCTAAGCCAACATCCTGACTGTTTTAGCCTTCCCACTTCGTTTCCCACTTAGCCAATTTTAGGGACCTTAGCTGGCGGTCTGGGTTGTTTCCCTCTTGAGTCCGGACGTTAGCACCCGGTGCTCTGTCTCCCAAGCTGTACTCTGCGGTATTCGGAGTTTGCCAAGGTTTGGTAAGTCGCCATGACCCCCTAGCCTAAACAGTGCTCTACCCCCGCAGGTAATACTTGAGGCACTACCTAAATAGTTTTCGGAGAGAACCAGCTATTTCCAAGTTTGTTTAGCCTTTCACCCCTATCCACAGCTCATCCGCTAGTTTTGCAACACTAGTCGGTTCGGACCTCCAGCACCTGTTACGGTACCTTCATCCTGGCCATGGATAGATCACTTGGTTTCGGGTCTACACCCAGCGACTATTCGCCCTATTCGGACTCGATTTCTCTACGGCTTCCCTATTCGGTTAACCTCGCCACTGAATGTAAGTCGCTGACCCATTATACAAAAGGTACGCAGTCACCCTTTCGGGCTCCTACTTTTTGTATGCATGCGGTTTCAGGATCTATTTCACTCCCCTCCCGGGGTTCTTTTCGCCTTTCCCTCACGGTACTTGTTCACTATCGGTCGATTACGAGTATTTAGCCTTGGAGGATGGTCCCCCCATATTCAGACAGGATTTCACGTGTCCCGCCCTACTCTATTCGCGCCTAGTTCCACAATCTACATTTCTCATACGGGGCTATCACCCGCTGTGGCCGGACTTTCCATTCCGTTCTGATATGCAAACTGCTAAAACGCGAGGGCTACTCCGATTTCGCTCGCCACTACTTTCGGAATCTCGGTTGATGTCTTTTCCTCGAGCTACTGAGATGTTTCAGTTCACCCGGTTCGCCACAATGACCTATGTATTCAGTCAGAGTTACTCCTTGCGGAGTGGGTTTCCCCATTCGGAAATCTCCGGATCAAAGCTAATTTGCCAGCTCCCCGAAGCTTATCGCAGGCTATCACGTCCTTCGTCGCCTGTAATCGCCAAGGCATCCACCACATGCACTTAGTCACTTGACCCTATAACTTTGACACCGCTGACTGCAGTGTCGTCAAGGACTCAATTCAGATCCGCAGATCTAAACTGTTTTTGAGTATTCACGCGTTACGCCGTTCTTCATACCTAATCAATTTCTTGCTTAGTTGAAGTCTATGTTTGACGCAATCAAAATCATTGTTAGCGGCACGGTGCGTCAGGAGACGCTTTCCGCTAACAACGCTGATTCGACTCTACAAATTGTTAAAGAACAACAGCCGATCTTTCGATCAAGACTGGCAAACCTCAACAGAACTCGCGTTCCGCTGAGGTTTGCCAACCTAATGAGTGAACTGGTGGAGGATGACGGGATCGAACCGACGACCCCCTGCTTGCAAAGCAGGTGCTCTCCCAGCTGAGCTAATCCCCCGTACAGATTTCTCTGCAATCCGTGGTGGGTCTGGCTGGATTCGAACCAGCGACCCCCGCCTTATCAAGACGGTGCTCTAACCGACTGAGCTACAGACCCACGCGAACTTCGTTGCGTTTGCCTGTCATCACCAGCCTGTCGAGGCCAGCTCCCCAGGCTCACACGATATTCACTCACTGTTGTGTTTACAGCCGATAAGTGTGGGCGCTTGAAACTAAGTGCTTGAGCTTTCGCTCTATTAGCGATCTTGCTCTGCAAGTCCCGAGGAACCTACGAGGCGCGATCAATCTAGAAAGGAGGTGATCCAGCCGCACCTTCCGATACGGCTACCTTGTTACGACTTCACCCCAGTCACGAACCCTGCCGTGGTAATCGCCCTCCTTGCGGTTAGGCTAACTACTTCTGGCAGAACCCGCTCCCATGGTGTGACGGGCGGTGTGTACAAGACCCGGGAACGTATTCACCGCGGCAAGCTGATCCGCGATTACTAGCGATTCCGACTTCACGCAGTCGAGTTGCAGACTACGATCCGGACTACGACCGGGTTTCTGGGATTAGCTCCCCCTCGCGGGTTGGCAGCCCTCTGTCCCGGCCATTGTATGACGTGTGTAGCCCTACCCATAAGGGCCATGATGACCTGACGTCATCCCCACCTTCCTCCGGTTTGTCACCGGCAGTCTCATTAGAGTGCCCTTTCGTAGCAACTAATGACAAGGGTTGCGCTCGTTGCGGGACTTAACCCAACATCTCACGACACGAGCTGACGACGGCCATGCAGCACCTGTGTTCTGGCTCTCTTTCGAGCACTCCCAAATCTCTTCAGGATTCCAGACATGTCAAGGGTAGGTAAGGTTTTTCGCGTTGCATCGAATTAAACCACATCATCCACCGCTTGTGCGGGTCCCCGTCAATTCCTTTGAGTTTCAACCTTGCGGCCGTACTCCCCAGGCGGTCAACTTCACGCGTTAGCTACGTTACTGAGAAGAAACCCTCCCAACAACCAGTTGACATCGTTTAGGGCGTGGACTACCAGGGTATCTAATCCTGTTTGCTCCCCACGCTTTCGTGCATGAGCGTCAGTACAGGTCCAGGGGATTGCCTTCGCCATCGGTGTTCCTCCGCATATCTACGCATTTCACTGCTACACGCGGAATTCCATCCCCCTCTACCGTACTCTAGCTATGCAGTCACAAAGGCAGTTCCCAGGTTGAGCCCGGGGATTTCACCTCTGTCTTGCATAACCGCCTGCGCACGCTTTACGCCCAGTAATTCCGATTAACGCTTGCACCCTACGTATTACCGCGGCTGCTGGCACGTAGTTAGCCGGTGCTTATTCTTCAGGTACCGTCATTACCCCGAGGTATTAACCCAGAGCGTTTCTTCCCTGACAAAAGCGGTTTACAACCCGAAGGCCTTCTTCCCGCACGCGGCATGGCTGGATCAGACTTGCGTCCATTGTCCAAAATTCCCCACTGCTGCCTCCCGTAGGAGTCTGGGCCGTGTCTCAGTCCCAGTGTGGCTGGTCGTCCTCTCAGACCAGCTACAGATCGTTGGCTTGGTAGGCTTTTACCCCACCAACTACCTAATCTGATATCGGCCGCTCCAATCGCGCGAGGTCTTGCGATCCCCCGCTTTCACCCTCAGGTCGTATGCGGTATTAGCTGCTCTTTCGAGCAGTTATCCCCCACGACTGGGCACGTTCCGATATATTACTCACCCGTTCGCCACTCGTCAGCTTAACCTGTTACCGTTCGACTTGCATGTGTAAGGCATGCCGCCAGCGTTCAATCTGAGCCAGGATCAAACTCTACAGTTCGATCTTGATTTACTCAACGGAATCGACTCAAACCATTTGCATGATTCAAATCTAATTTCCGTGAGCGTTTAAAGTCCGAAGGACCGTTGCAAGTCACCTTGCAACATCACTTCGCCTCAAACGCCCACGCTTATCGGCTGTTAATTCTTAAAGAACATCGCAAACTTCAGAGTCTTAACTCTTCATTTTGCGCTGCTGACTTCGTTTGTCGTCATCAGCACAGAAGCGAGATTCTAATCCGCTTTTTGCCTCGTCGTCAAGTATTTTTGAAAATTTCTTTTCTCAACACTTTGCTGATTTTCATCAGCAGCCGACTCGGCCTCCTTGTTGCTTTCAATCAATCCGCTTTCGCGATTTGTTGTCAGCAGCAAAGAGATGGGATTTTGAACTGCTTTCGCATCTGTCGTCAAGTACTTTTGAAAAATTATTTTCGAAGCACTCGGCGACTCTCTCGATCCGCCCAGACCTTTCGACCCGCCTCCGCCAACTGGCCCTGCGTCTTTCAACTCAGTGCTGTGATCAGCGAAGCCCACGACTGTAGCACAGGAATTTGGGGGCGGGCAAGAGTTTCGACAACTTTTGCTCTGCGCAATGAAGAACACCCATGGCGCCTGGCGGACCATGGGTGTTCGTTTGATTGCTTTCAGCGCGAGCCTCGCGACGGTGGCGCCGAACGCTATATAGATAGGAGGCGCTACGCCTCTTCGTGGAACGCCTCTTCGCGCTTGTTCTTGATGGATGGCAGCATGACGACCACGATCATCAGCGCTGCAGCGATCAGGAGGCCAGCCGACAGCGGGCGGGTCAGGAAGGTGCTCCAGTCGCCCCGCGCCAGCAGCAGCGCGCGGCGCAGGTTCTCTTCCATCATCGGGCCCAGGATGAACCCCAGCAGCAGCGGCGCCGGTTCGCAGCTCAGCTTGTAGAAGACATAGCCCAGCAGCGCGAAGCCCGCCGTCATGTAGACGTCGAAGTTGTTGTTGTTCAGCGAGTAGGTACCGATGCAGCAGAACACCACGATGGCCGGGAACAGGAAGCGGTAGGGCACCGTCAGCAGCTTGATCCAGATGCCGATCAGCGGCAGGTTCAGCACGATGAGCATCAGGTTGCCCAGCCACATCGATGCAATCAGGCCCCAGAACAGCTCAGGGTTGCTGGTCATCACCTGCGGACCGGGCTGGATGCCCTTGATGGTCATCGCGCCGACCATCAGCGCCATGACGGCATTGGGCGGGATGCCCAGCGTCAGCATCGGAATGAAGCTGGTCTGCGCGCCGGCGTTGTTGGCGCTCTCAGGCCCGGCCACCCCCTGGATGGCGCCCTTGCCGAAGGGAACGCGCGGATTGCGGGTCACCTTCTTCTCCAGCGTGTACGACGCAAACGCTGCCAGCAACGCGCCGCCACCGGGCAGCACGCCTAGCACCGAACCCAAGGCCGTGCCGCGCAGAACAGCCGGCCACGCATCCTGGAAGTCTTCACGCGTGGGCCACAAGCCCTTGACCTCCTTGGTGAACACCTCGCGGTGCTCGGCGGGCTGACCCAGGTTGGCAATGATTTCCCCGAAGCCGAACACGCCCATGGCAATAACCACGAAGCCGATGCCGTCGGTCAACTCGGGAACATCGAACGAGAAGCGCGCCGTGCCCGTGATGACGTCGGTGTTGATCTGCCCCAGCAGCAGCCCGAGGACGATCATCGCGATCGCTTTCAGCAGCGAGCCCGAAGCGAGCACGACGGCGCCCACCAGGCCCAGCACCATCAGCGAGAAGTACTCCGCGGAGCCGAACTTGAACGCGAGTTCGGTCAACGGAGGTGCGAAGGCGGCAATGATGATGGTGCCCACGCACCCGGCGAAGAAGCTGCCCAGGCCAGCCGCGGCCAGCGCCGCCCCTGCGCGGCCACGGCGGGCCATCTGGTAGCCGTCGATGGCTGTAACGACCGAGCTGGATTCGCCCGGCACGTTGATCAGGATGGCGGTCGTCGACCCGCCGTACTGAGCGCCGTAGTAGATACCGGCCAGCATGATCAGCGCGGGCGTTGCATCCAGCGTGTAGATGGACGGCAGCAGCATCGCGATCGTGGCGACGGGGCCCAGCCCCGGCAGCACGCCGATCAGCGTGCCCAGCACCGCACCAAAGAAGGCATAGAACAGGTTCTGCAGGCTCAATGCCGTCTGCAGGCCCAGTCCGAGGTTGTTCAGCAGTTCCATGTTCGTCCTCAGATGTTCAGAAAGACCGGCCAGACCGGCAGGGTCAGCTTCAGTCCGAGGATGAACAGCGCCCAACTGCCGGCAGTCAGCACCACGCAGCTGAGCAACACATCACGCAGGCGGAACTCCTGCCCCGCCAGAGAAGCCAGGATGATGGTCAACGGCAGCGTGCAGATCAGGCCCAGGCGCGGCAGCGCCACCGCGAACAGCGTGATCGCCGCAATGATGACCAGCAAGGGGCGCCACGCGATGGGGCCGATGGGATCGCCCCCTTCGGACTCCAGCGTCAAGGCCTTGAACAGCACCAGCGCACCCATCAAGGCGAGCAGCACACCCAAACCGAAAGGGAAATAGCCGGGACCTGGCTGAGCGGATGTGCCGAAGGAATATTCCGTCGCACCCCACGCAAAGCCCAGACCCACTGCCAGGAACAGCATCCCGGACCAGAAGTCCCGCTGGCTTTTGATCTTCATCGCTTCTTGTCTCCATTGCGCCGCGGGAGGGCGCGAACAACGTCGAGCGATTCTGTCAGCGGGGGGAGGCCCTCAGCCTGTGGATTACACGGATCAACCTTCCCAGGCGGGCGTGCTGCGCAGCACCTCTTCCACCGTCGTCGCACCCTCGGCGACTTTCATCGCGCCGGCCAATCGCAGCGGACGCAAACCCTCCTGCATGGCTTGCCGGCGCAGTGCGGTCAAGTCGGCCAATGCGCCCTTCACGCCTTCGGTCACGGTCAGCAGCTCATACAGGCCGGCGCGACCGCGGAAGCCGGTGTTGCGGCACTCCAGGCAGCCCACCGGCTTGTACGGTTTCACACCGCCACCGAGGCGCCAGTGCTTCACCAGCTCGTTGAGGCTTTCGCGCGTGACCAGCGGGTCCGGCTGCTTGCAGTGCACGCACAGCGTGCGCACCAGCCGCTGTGCCAGCACGCCGATGACGGTGGCGCTGATCAGATAGGTCGGCACGCCCAGGTCTTGCAGCCGCGTGATGGCCGAGACCGAATCGTTGGTGTGCAGCGTGCTGAAGACCAGGTGGCCGGTCAGCGCCGCCTGGATGGCCATCTCGGCCGTCTCCAGGTCACGGATTTCGCCGACCATGATGATGTCCGGGTCCTGGCGCATCAGCGCGCGCAGCCCTTCCGCGAAGCCGAAGTCCAGCTGGTTCTGCACCTGAGTCTGGTTGAAGGCCGGCTCGATCATCTCGATCGGGTCTTCGATGGTGGTCACATTGACCTCGTCCGTCGCCAGCCGCTTCAGCGTCGAATACAGCGTCGTGGTCTTGCCGCTGCCGGTGGGGCCGGTCACGAGGATGATGCCGTGCGGCTGCTTGACCAGCCCTTCCCAGCGGTCCGAGTCGTGCTGGCCGAAGCCCAGCGAGGCCAGGTCCTTGACCGCTGTGTCGGGGTCGAAGATACGCATGACCATCTTCTCGCCGAAGGCGGTGGGCAGCGTGGACAGCCGCATTTCCACTTCATCGCCGGCCGGGTTGCGCGTCTTGATGCGGCCGTCCAGCGGCCTGCGCTTCTCCACCACGTCCATGCGGCCCAGCAGCTTGATGCGCGACGTCATCGCGCTCATCACCGTGGGCGGCAGCTGGTAGACCGTGTGCAGCACGCCGTCGATGCGGAAGCGGATAACGCCCATCTCGCGGCGCGGCTCCAGGTGGATGTCGCTGGCGCGCTGGTCGAAGGCGTACTGCCACAGCCAGTCCACCACCTGCACGACGCCCTGGTCGTTGGCGTCCAACTGCTTGTTCGCGCGGCCCAGTTCCACGAGCTGCTCGAAGCTCGCCACCTGGCTTTGCTCGCCGGCCTTGGTGGCCGCGCGCACAGAGCGGGCCAGCGTGAAGAACTCGGTCGTGTAGCGGGCGATGTCCAGCGGATTGGCCACCACCAGCTTGACCGGCTTGCGCACGTGCGACTCGATCTGCGCCACCCAACTGGTGTCGAAGGGCTCGGAGGTCGCGACGGTCACGTCGTTGACACCGAACAGCACGGGCAGGCAGCGCTTGGCCTCGGCATAGCCGATGGACATCACGTCGCCCACGCGGCCCACGTCCACCTTCAATGGGTCGATGCGCAGATAGGGCAGCCTGGCTCGCACCGCCAGCCACTCCGCCAGCGCGTCCACGTCCATGGTCTTGCCCGTGGCCAGGTGCACGAGATTGGCGTGCCCCAGCCGCACCAGCGGGTGCAGCGAGCTGTCGCCGGCGCCCAGGCGCTGCTCGGTGCGCTGCACCTGGGACTCATCGATGAGGCCGTCCTCCATCAACCATTTCAGCAACGTGCGCCATTCCAGGCGGCCGTCGGACTTGGGGGCGGGAGCCAAGGGCTTGGACTTGGTCGTCATCGAGGGCGGGCTCAAAGGGCGTTGAGGATGCTCATGGGCAGTGGTCGCACCAGGCGCAACCACTTGCGCGCCGGCAGGCTGAAGCGCGATTCGATATTAGCCGCGCGCAGCTCCAACACGTCTCGGTGCGGCACCTGAACACCGCGCGCCGCGACGACCACCGTGTTGCCCTCCTTGGTGGGCGCCAGGCTCCAGACCTGGTCCGAACCAAACACCCGGGCGATGCGCAGCGCGCTGCGCGCAAAGCTGGCGCTGCGGCCGAACAGGTTGACGGTCATCAACCCGCCGTCCGACAGCACGCCGCGGCAGGCGGCGTAAAAGTCCTCGTCGTCCAGCACGGGCGACTCGGCCTCGTGGTCATAGAGGTCCACATTCAGCACGTTTGCCGTCTGCAGATGGGCGTCATCCGTGACCCAGCGCGCCGCGTCGCCGTTGACGACCTCCAGGCGCGCGTCGTCGTGCGGCAGCCGGAACCACTGCCGGCAGGCGGCGATGACCTCGGGGTTGATCTCCACGGCCGTGGTGCGCATCTTCAGCTGGCCCAGGCTGAAGCGCGTCAGCGCCGCGGCGCCCAGGCCCAGCTGCACCGCGTGGCCCTGGCCCAGCTCCGCCTCGTCGCGCCACAGCATCCAGGCACACATGCGCTGGATGTACTCCAGCTCCAGCTGGTCGGGCTTGCGGATGCGCATGGCGCCCTGCACCCAGATCGAGTCGAGATGCAGGAAGCGCACGCCGTCGAACTCGCTCAGCGTGGCAGGAACCCAATTTCTTTTCTTGGCCGTCATGCACCCATCATCCCAGGTGCGGCGCTAGCGCCGCGCGCCAGACCTCGATCTTGTCGGCCAGCGCCACGCCCGCGTGGGCCGGGCTGGTGGACGGCAGGCGCAGTACCGGCACGCCGGGGTCGCCCAGCAGCGCCAGCGTCTCGCGGTGGGCCAGCGCGCCGTTGCAGGCGATGGCGCGCAGCGCGGGCAGGCGCTGCAGCAGCTGCGTCAGATCGCTGGGCAGCGCTTCGGCGATGGCGGTGTCCAGGCTGCCCTCGCGGTGGCAGGAGGCAACGGCGTCCCACAACCCCACGCGGCCGGCCAGCAGCGCCTGCAGGCGCTGTGCATAGGGTTGGGCCGTCAGCTCCGGCTCCCGCAGCAACGCCGCCATCACCGGCCAGAACGCATTGCGCGGATGGGCGTAGTACTGAGCGGCCTTCAGCGATGCCGCTCCCGGGAAGCTGCCCAGCACCAGCACGCGCACGTCCGCGTCGACGACCGGTGCCAGCCCGATCAGGCGGTCCGGCGCCGGGGTCGTTGCCGGGGGACTGGTCAGCGCGCGGTGACGCTGCGAGGATGCGCGGGCTTTCAAGGGAGACATGGATGACGATGACGAGCCCGCAGTGTCTCAGCCCCCGCATCGAGGTCAGCCATGGCTGACCTGATCGCACGCATCGCCACGCTGTGGCGCTATCCGGTCAAGTCCTGCGCCGGTGAGACGGTCGACAGCCTGTCGCTGGGCGAGGACGGCTGGCCCGTCGGCGACCGCAGCTGGGGCGTGATCGACGCCGGCGGCGAACTGACGTGGATGGGCGCTCACCCACGGTTGGCGCTGGTCCATGCGCGGCTGAACGGCAGCACGCTGGAGCTGCAGGCACAGGGCCGCGCTCTGGCTCTGCCGGCCGATGGCGGCGAGGCTGTCGAGGTGCGCGGCTGGAACGGCGAGCGCCAGGACTTTGATCGGCTGCTGGCCTGGGACGGCGGCGACGACGCCGCCGCGCTGCTGCGCGCCACGACCGGCGAGCGGCTGCGCCTCGTGCGCCTGAGCATCGAAGCGCAACGGCGGCCGGTGCTAAACGCGCTGCACCTGGTGGGCGACGGCTCGCTGCAGGCCTGGCGGGCCGCCAATCCGCAACCGCTGAACGGCGCGACGCAACGCGCGCGGC
Organism: Roseateles asaccharophilus; assembly: GCF_031458115.1. Lineage (GTDB taxonomy): Bacteria > Pseudomonadota > Gammaproteobacteria > Burkholderiales > Burkholderiaceae_C > Pelomonas > Pelomonas asaccharophilus_A. The sequence goes on from NZ_JAVDXV010000005.1 coordinate 11,468, forward strand.
CCAACATCGTGCTGCAGGCCGAGGACGGCGGCGAGTTGCCGCCCTTCATCGAAGACATCCTGACCCAGGCCCGCATCGGCCAGCTGTCGCTGCAGCGCACGACGGTCTGCGTGCGCTGCGTGATGCCCACCGTGGACCCTGCCACCGGCGAGCGGCAGCCCCCGGCGCTGGACACGCTGACCCGGCTCAGTGCCGAGCGGGCACCCGGTGCACCGGTGCAGTTCGGCGTCTACGCACGTGGCAGCGGTGCGGGCCGGCTGAACGTGGGCGACCGCGTCGAACTGACGTTGAATTTCTCCTGAGTCTCGACCCCATGAAGAAACTGCTCCTGCTGTCCATCGCCCTCTGCGCCACACTGGCCTGCCACGCGGCTGAACCCGAAGCCAAGGCTCCCATGCCCGCTGCCAGCGCTGCGTCCGCGGCCATCAAATTGCCCAAGGGCCGCTGCCCCACCATGCCCCCGCCGCAGATGGTGCTCACGCGAGCCACCGGCGAATTCCATTACGTCGCCCGCTTCCTGCTCAAAGCCGACGGCAGCATCGAAAATATACGCATCGAAGGTCGTGGCCCTCGCGGACTTTCAGATCGCATCGGCTCGGCCATTGCGGGCTACCGTTGCCTGGCCGCAGAGGCCGATCAGGAAATCGTCCAGACCTTCGACTTCAAAGTGAGCTGAGGGCGCCCAACCTCGGCAGCGCCGCACGTGCGTTGGCCGAGGTGATGGCGGCCGTCTGTTCCAACGTCCAGCCACGCAGCTCGGCCAGGCTCTGCGCGATGCGCGGCAGCTCGGCGGACTCGTTGCGCGCCTGGCCGGGCTCGGCCTCGCGCAGGGCGGCGGTCTTGTAGAGCCAGTGCGGCGGAATGTCGGGCGCATCGGTCTCCATGACCAGCGCACTCTCGGGCACCGTCGCCGCGATGCGGCGGATCTGCAGCGAGCGGTCGAAGGTCAGCGTGCCGCCAAAGCCGAGCTTGAAGCCGAGATCGATGAAGGCCTGGGCCTGCTGCTCGCTGCCGTTGAAGGCGTGCGCAATGCCGCCGTGCGCAAAGTCGACGCGGCGCAGCCCGGCCAGCAGCTTGTCGGCGCTGCGGCGCACATGCAGCAGCACCGGCAGTCCGGCGCGCTTGGCGAGTTTGAGCTGCTCGACGTAGAAATGCTGCTGGGTGTCAGGGGCTATGCCCGGCACGAAGTAGTCCAGGCCGATCTCGCCAACGGCGACGAGTCTGGGATCGATGCCGTGGGTGTCCAGCGCCTCGGCAAGCCGATCAAGATCACCCGCCCCGGCACCCATCACGCACAGTGGATGGATGCCCAGCGCATAGCTGAAGCCTTGGCGGATCGCCAGCAGCCGCACGGTGTCGAAGTTGCCGGCTGCAACGGCCGGGATGACGATCTGCGTGACGCCTGTTGCGCGGGCCCGCGCGACCACGGCGTCACGGTCGGCATCAAACTCGGCCGCGTCGAGGTGGCAGTGGGTATCGATCCACACTGCCAGCCCCTTCAACGGAAGACGACCGTGCGGTTGCCGTTCAACAGCACGCGGTGCTCCGCATGCCACTGGATGGCGCGCGCCAGCGCCACGCATTCCATGTCGCGGCCAATGCCCACGAGCTGCTCGGGCGGCATGCTGTGGTCGATGCGCGCGACCTCCTGCTCGATGATGGGGCCTTCGTCCAGGTCGCTGGTCACGTAGTGGGCCGTCGCACCGATCAGCTTCACGCCACGCTCGTAGGCCTGGTGGTATGGCTTGGCACCCTTGAAGCTGGGCAGGAAGCTGTGGTGGATGTTGATGGCCCGGCCGCTGAGGTGCTCGCACAGCTCGGGTGACAGGATCTGCATGTAGCGCGCCAGCACCACCAGGTCGATCTGGTTCTCGGCGATGACGTCGCGGATCTTGGCTTCCTGCGCCGCCTTCTGCTCATCGGTCGCGGCCAGCAGCGGGAAGTGGTGGAAGGGGATGTTGTGCGAGGCCGCGAGTTGGTAGAAGTCGCGGTGGTTCGAGACGATGGCCGGGATCTCAATGGGCAGGTGGCCCGTCTGAACGCGGAACAGCAGGTCGTTCAGGCAGTGGCCCAGCTTGGAGACCAGCAGCAGCACGCGGGTCCTGCGGGCGCGGGCCACCAGTTCCCAGTCCATCGCGAACTCGGCGGCCAGCGGCGCGAACGCGGCCTGCAGCGCAGCTTCCTCGGCGGCGGCCTCGAACTCGATGCGCATGAAGAAGCGCGCATGGTCGGCATCGCCGTGCTGGTGCGACGTGATGATGTTGCCGCCCTCGCGCAGCAGCACGCCGGTGACGGCGTGCACGATGCCGGCGCGGTCGGGGCAGGAGAGCTTGAGGATGAAGCGCGGGGTCGTCATGGAACTCAGGGCTGGAATTGACCCGCGACAAGACGCAGCTGCCGGTCGCAGCGCGCCGCCAGGTCGCGGTCGTGGGTGACAAGGATGAAGGCGGTGCCGAGCTGGCGCGAGCGCTCCAGCATCAGCGCGAAGACGGCGTCGGCCGTGTCGCGGTCCAGGTTGCCGGTGGGCTCGTCGGCCAGCACGCAGGCCGGGTGCGTGACCAGCGCGCGCGCGATGGCCACGCGCTGGCGCTCGCCGCCGGACAGCTCGGCCGGCCGGTGTTGCAGCCGGTCCTTCAGGCCCACCTGGGCCAGCATCTGCGCGGCCGTCTCGCGCGCCTGCGCCGGCGTCTGGCGGCGGATGCGCAGCGGCATGGCTACGTTGTCCAGCGCGCTGAACTCGGGCAGCAGATGGTGGAACTGGTAGACAAAGCCCAGGTGCTGGTTGCGCCACTGGCCGCGTGCGGCCTCGTCCATGCCCGCCAGCGACTTGCCCATCAGCGTGACGCCACCCTGCGTGGGCACGTCCAAACCGCCCAGCAGGTGCAACAGCGTGGACTTGCCGGAGCCCGAGGCTCCGACGATGGCCAAGGTCTCGCCCTTCTTCACCGTCAGGTCGACGCCGCGCAACACGGTCACGTCCAGGCCGCCTTCGCTGAAGCGGCGCGTCAGGCCTTGGGCCTGCAGGATGACGTCACTCATAGCGCAGCGCCTCCGCCGGTTGCACGCGGCTGGCACGCCAACTGGGATAGAGCGTGGCCAGGAAGGCCAGCACCAGCGACGTGACGGCGATGGGGACGATGTCGGCCTGCTGCGGATCGCTGGGCATCTGGCTGATCAGGTAGATGCTGCCCGGCAGGAAGCTGACGTTCAGCATGTGTTCGATGAAGGGCACGATGACATCGACGTTGAACGCGATCAGCAGCCCCAGCGCCACGCCGGCCAGCGTGCCGATGACACCCGACACCGCGCCCTGCACGATGAAGATGCCCATGATGGAGCGCGGGCTGGCGCCCAGCGTGCGCAGGATGGCGATGTCGCTCTGCTTGTCGGTGACCGTCATGACCAGCGTGGACACCAGATTGAAGGCCGCCACCGCGACGATCAGCGTCAGCACGATGCCCATCATGCGTTTCTCGATCTGCACCGCGTCGAACCACACCGCATTGGAGCGGGTCCAGTCCCGCACCAGGATCTCCGGCCCCATGCTGCCGGCCAGGTCGGCCGCCACGCGGCGGGCGTCGTGCACGTCCTTCAGCTTCAGCTGCACGCCGGTGGGGCCACCGGTGCGGTACAGCTTGGCCGCGTCGTCCACATGGACCAGCGCCAGGCTGGAGTCGTATTCGTAGTGGCCCGAGCTGAACGTGCCCACCACATTGAACGCGCGCAGCCGCGGCACGACGCCGGCCGGCGTCACCTGGCCGCCCGGTGCGACGACGGTGATCTTGTCGCCCTCGCCCACGTTCAGCTGGCGCGCCAGCTCGGCGCCCAGCACGATGTTCCAGGCACCGGGCTGCAGGCGGGCGAACGCGCCGTCCTTCAGCTGCGCCCCCAGGGCGGTGACCTGCGCCTCGTCGGCCGGCGAGATGCCGCGGATGACCGTGCCGCGCATGTCGTCGCCGCGCGCGATCAGGCTCTGCGTGGCGATGAAGGGCGCCGCGCCGATGACGGCCGGGTTCTGCCGCGCCTTGGTGGCCGTGGCCTGCCAGTCCGGCAGCGCCTGCCCGGCATAGTCCAGCAGCTCCACATGCGCGATGACGTTCAGCATGCGGTCGCGCACTTCCTTCTGGAAGCCGTTCATGACCGACAGCACGACGATGAGGGCCATGACCCCCAACGCGATGCCGATCATGGACGCGCCGGAGATGAAGCTGATGAAGGCGTTGCGCCGCCCGCCGCGGCCGGCGCGGATGTAGCGCCAGCCGACCTGGAGTTCAAAAGGCAAGGCCATGGACCGGATGTGCAGGGAACAGCATGGGGCCGGGATGGTAACTGGCGCCTCTGGCGAGAATGCCTCGATCTCCCTTCAGGAACCGCGATGAAGCGCTTTTCCGTCCTGCTGACGGCCTGTCTGCTGACAAGCCCCCTTGTCGCCCAGCCCGACCTGGTCATCCTGGTGCGCCATGCCGAACGCGCCACCGAGCCCGCCGGCGACCCGGGCCTGACGCCGGCCGGCCAGCAACGCGCCGCCGCGCTCGCCCAGGCGCTCGCCGGGCTGCGCGTGAACGCCATCGTCACGACGCAATACCGCCGCACGCGCGACACGGCCGCGCCACTGGCCCAGGCCTCGGGTCTACAGCCGCTGGTGGTGGACGCCAAGGCCGGCCATGTGCAGGCCGTGGCCGACGCCGTGCGCGCGCAGACGGGCGTGGTGCTGGTCGTGGGCCACAGCAACACGGTGCCTGCCGTGCTGGCCGCTCTGGGCGGCCCCAAGCTGGTGGATCTGTGCGAGACCAGCTTCCATCACGTCTTCACGCTGCAGCCCGGCCCGCAAGCGCGGTGGGCGCAGTTCAGCTACGGCGCGCCCAGCAAGCCTCCAGAGGCCGGTTGCCTTTAGGGCCTGTTAGCCCTACGGGAGTAGGTCGCGAAGGCCCTCTGCCAGGGGCCAATCAAGGCGCAGCGCGCCGCTCGCATTGATATGCGAGCAAGTGGTGCAACGCGGAGTGGCCCCTGGCAGAGGGCCTTCCCTTCGGGTTGAGGCCAGAAAGCCCGCGCGCGGCGTTGCAAATGCTCGCCGGGTGTTCAACCCGGCTCCGCTTTGCGCCTTGCTCGCGGGCCTTCTGGCCTCACCGCGGCCTGCTCCCGTAGGGTTAACAGGCCCTAGTTCGCGCCAGGCCGCTTCAGCTCCCACTTCGCCAGCGTGAACTCGCGATAGGGCACGGCCTGCGTGCTCAAGGTGCGCTCGAACCACGGCAGCGCGTCGCCGCGCCGGCCCTGGGCTGCCAGCTGCTGGCCGATGAAGAAATAGGCCTCGGCCAGGCGCAGCCGCTCATGCTCGGGCTTGGCCTTGGCGGCCTTCAGCAGCGAATCGCGGTCCAGCGCGCCGCCCAGGTAGCGCAGCAACTGGCCGCCCCATTCGTCCTGGCCGGCATCAAGATTGGCAACGTCGTCGGCGATGGCCGCCTTGCCCCGGCCGCCCTGGCGCTCGGCGGCCAGGTACAGCCACAGCAGCACGAAGTGGCGTGACTCGCCGGTGGTGTTGGCGGCCACGTCGCGCAGCACGGACTCTGCCTTCGCATAGTCGCCCAGCATGAAGTGCGCCGTACCCAGCCAGCCCGCGGGCGGGCTGCTGCTGCCCAGCTGCGCCTGCGCGTTGAATGCGGCCAGCGCATCGGCCGGGCGGGCCAGGCCCACCAGCGCCACGCCCTTGGCCTCCAGCGCCGCGGCGGCCTCCTCGGCGGGCGGCTGGGTCTTCAGCGCCGCCTCGGCGTCGAGCAGCGCGCCCTCGAAGTCGCCCAGCAGGTTGCTGGCCTGCGCACGCTCGGCCCACACGCGGGCGGCGAGGCGGCCGGCGGGATCCAGCTTGGGCAGCAGCAGCGTGCCAGCCAATCGCGTGATCTCGTTGGCCTGCAGGATCTGCAGCAGCGTATCGGGCCGGCCCGCGCTGAACTTGGCCATGCGACGGTCTATGGCCTTGAACTCGTCCTCCAGCTTTTTGTCGCGGAAGTCGATCAGCACCAGCCGCGCCCGGCTGCTCAGCAGTTGCCGCGCGCGGCCGACGCGCTCGCGGTAGGTCTCCAGATCGCTGGGCAGCACCTCGTCGCCACGGCGCTCATAGCGGCTGGCCACCACCATCGCGCCGTTCTGCGCCTCCACGCGCACCTGGAAGCCGAAGTGCTTGTCGCTGACCTGCTGCGGCGCGGGCGCCGCGGCCGTGAAGGGCTGCGGGCCGGTGAAGCTGACGCGCAGCTCCATCAGCCGCGGCGGGTCCAGCAGAAAGGGTTGGCGGCGGCGCGCCTCGGGCGGCAGCGCGAACGCATCGACCAGCTCGATGGCCGGCAGCTCCACCTCCAGCTGGCCACGGCCATAGCGCCCCGGCGCCGGGTGCTCGAAGGCCAGCTTCAACTCGATCTCGTTGCTGGCCCGGTCGTCCACCAGCTCCGGCGCGCCCACGCTGACCAGCCCCGGCACCGCCTTCACGTACTGCCCGCCAACGGCCTCGGCGAGACGGTCGACGCCGGCCTGCGCCGCGTTGGCGCGCCAGCGCTCGGCCGCCAGGCCGGCGGCCTTGAACGAGGTGCGCAACTGCGCGGGCTTCTTCAAGTCCGCCAGGTTCCAGTCCTGGCGGAAGCTCATGCTGTCCACCGCGAACGCCGGCGGCGCGATGGCCGTCAGTGCCTCGGTGCCGGGGCCGACGACGAGCCCGGCGCCATAGGGGAAGTAGCCGCGCCGCTCCAGCGACAGGCCCTGGCCGTTCATCGTCGGGTCCAGGAAATAGACCTGCTCGCCCAACTGCACGCGGCTGATGACGTGGTCGAACACGTTGTGCGAGGGCAGGAAGCCGAACACGCCACGGTTGCGGAACACCGACACCAGCACGGGGCGCGCGTCCAGCCCCAGGCCGGTCAGCAGCGCGTTCAGCAGCACGACCTTGTCCTTGCAGTCGCCCAGCCGCTCGGCCAGCGTGCGTGCCGCGGGCTTGGGGCGGTGCGAACTTTCACCCAGGCTGGCGGAGAAGTAGCGCACCTCGTCCTGCACGAAGCGCAGCGCCGCGGCCACCTGCTCCTGCGGCGTGCCGCCCTGCGCCCGGATCGCGGCCACGCGTTCGGCCAGCGCCGCATCCGCGGGCTCGGCCGCGAACAGCCGCTGGGCCCACTGGTTCACGTCGGCCCAGCTGCCGTAGTCGCTGACATGCAGCGCCGGGTAGACCTTGAACCAGGGCGGCGTGTTCACCTCTTCGGTGACGGGCGCGACCTGCTCCCTCACCAGGCGCAGCACCTGGCGGCCCCCCTCCTCGAAGCGCTCCGGCTGCAGCGCCGTGGCCAGGCCCTTGACCTGCAGGGGCCGGTCGGGCGGGCTTTCGATGCGCAGGTGCAGGCGGTCGATGGGCACGTCGTCCGCCAGCGTCAGCAGCGCGGCGAAGTGGCCTTCAAAGATGGGGTTCTCGCCCTCGATGCTGTAGGCCACGTCGACGACGTCGCCCACGCGCACGTCGTTGATGACGACCAGCGCCGTGCGCACGCCGTCGATCATCTGGCGCTCCAGCTGCTGCTCGCGGCGCATCAGCTCGATGCGTGCATCCTTCAGCCGGTCCTCGCGCCGGCCGTCGCGGATGACGGCCACCTGGTGGATGACCAGTTGCTGGTAGGCCGGGTTGAAGCCGATCTGCGGCTCCGACACCTCGCGCAGCGTGGACGTGTCCAGCGCCACGCGCTGCAGGCGGGTCCAGCCGACGGTGGCCGACTTGGGCGCGACCTGGATCTGCAAGTCAACCAGCGGATCACGCCTGGCCTTGGTGCCGGGCGCCGCCGGCTTGGCGGTCGACGCGCTGGCCTCGGGCACGGGCTTGACCCAGCCGGGCACCGGGCCGAAGCGGTAGCCGGCGCCGACCGGCACGGCGGGATAGGGGGATGCCGGCGCCGCCTTCACAGCGTTGACGGGCTTCGCCGGCTTGGCGGCACCTGCCGCAGCGGGCTTGGGGGCCGCTGTCGTCTGCGCGACGGCCAGCCCAAAGGACAGGGCCAGCCACAGCGCCGGCCAGAACTTCTTGGTCATCAGCATCTTCTCCCTGCTCTGCCGCCGCGATTGTGCGGCGGCTCAGGGTCGGATGCTCAGTGCAGCATCTGCTCCACCTCGGCCGACGGATCACCGGCGGCGGCCACCTTGGCGGCCAGCATGTCCAGGTCCAGGTGCAGATGCTCGATCAGTTCGGGCACGGCCACCTTCAGCGCATGCACGGGCTCGTCGTGATGCTCGGCCGCATCGGCCAGCACCTCGGCCACATGCAGCACCGCGGCGATCAGCGAGAACGGGCGGATCTCCAGCGGCGTGTTGGCGTCCTTGAACGCCTCCACCATGCGGTCCGGGAAATGCCAGTGTGCCGCCAGCGACGCGGTCACGTCGGCATGCGTGCAGCCGAAGCGGTGCTCCTCCAGCGAGAAGCGGCTGCCCGGCTCGGCGGCGTGGCTCTCCACGTCGGCCACCAGGTGGGGCTCGTCGATGGCCATCAACAGCTGGCCGGTGCGCAGCATCAGCCCGGCCAGGTAGGCGGTGTCGGTGGTGGCGCTGTCGGCCCCCAGCATGCGGGCCAGGATGCGCGAGTAGTTCGCGGTGGCGATGCTGTGGCGCCAGAACACGGTACGGTCCAGACCCTGAACCTTGGGAAAGGCGCCGCTGAGGCAGGCGGCCATCGCCAGGTTGCGCAGCGTCTCCAGGCCCAACGCATGGGCGGCGTCGATGACGGTGGAGATCTGGTGCGACGGGCTGTAGTGCGCCGAGTTGGCCAGCCGCAGCACCTTGGCGGTCAGCGCCCCGTCTTTCTCGATGAGGGCGGCGATCTGGGCCAGACCCACGTTGTCGTCGTCAAAGCTCCTCAGCAGCCGGGAGGCCACCTCGGGCATGGTCGGCAGGGCGTTGTGCTTGACGAAGAAACGCTCGGCAGCTGCAGTCATCGTTGACTCCTTCCTGAACTCGGATGCGAACCAGTCTAGGACTAGAGCACCAGCAGCGCGCGGAAATCGTTCACGTTGGTAAAGCTGGGGCCAACGCTCAGTAAATCCCCCAGGGGGGCAAAGAAACTGGCGCTGTCGTGCGCGTCCAGCAGCGCCTGCGGATTCAGGCCCAGGGCGCGGGCGCGACCCAGGCTGGTGGGGGTCAGCAGCGCACCGGCGTGCGGGCCCACGCCGTCGATGCCATCGGTGTCGGCGGCCAGCGCGTAGACGCCCGGCTCGCACTGCAAGGCCAGCGCGCAGCCCAGCAGGAACTCGGTTGCGCGGCCACCCTTGCCTGCCGGCTTGGAGGCGCCGACGGTCACGGTCGTCTCGCCGCCGGACAGGATCACGCAAGGTTTGGCGAAGGGCTGGCCACGTCGCGCGACCGCGCGGGCCAGCGCCGCATGCAGGCCGCCCACGACGCGGGACTCGCCCTCGATCTCGTCGCTGAGGATATGGGCCGCGATGCCTTGCGCCCGCGCGGCGTCGGCAGCGGCTTCGAGGCTCATCTGCGGCGTGGCCAGCATGACCAGCGCATGCCCGGCCAGCCGCTCATCGCCGGGCTTGGGGGTCTCGAACGCGCCCGACTCCAGGCCGGCGCGGGCGGCGGCGGGCAGGTCAATCTTGTAGCGGCGGCAGATGGTCAGCGCATCGGCGCAGGTGGTGGGGTCGGCCACCGTGGGGCCTGAAGCGATGACGGCCGGGTCGTCACCCGGCACGTCGCTGATCGCCAGCGTCAGCACGCGGGCCGGCGCGCAGGCCGCGGCCAGGCGCCCGCCCTTGATGGCGGACAGGTGCTTGCGCACGCAGTTCATCTCGCCTATGGATGCGCCGCTGTTCAACAGTGCCCGGTTGACGGCCTGCTTGTCCGCCAGCGTCAGGCCGGGCGCAGGCAGGCTCAGCAGCGCGGAGCCGCCGCCAGAGATCAGGCAGATGACCAGGTCGTCGGCCGTCAGTCCACGCGTCAGCGCCAGCAGCTTCTCGGTGGCGGCCAGGCCGGTCGCGTCGGGCACCGGATGAGCGGCCTCGACGACCTCCAGCCAGCGCGGCCGCCAGTTTGTGGGAATGTGGCCATAGCGCGTGATGACCAGCCCGGACAGCTTCGCCTCGGCGGGCCAGGCCGCCTCCAGCGCCTGCGCCATCGCGCCGCCCGCCTTGCCGGCGCCCAGCACGAGCGTTCGGCCTTTCGGCGGCGACGGCAGGTGCGCCGCGAGCATCCGTGCTGGTAGTGCCCGCGCGACGGCCACGTCGTACAGCTGGCGCAGCAAGGCGCGCGGGTCGACTGTCATTTCTGCAAGGCCCAACGCGCCATCAACGCGCGTTCCTCTTCGGTCATGGCCGTCGCGTTGTTCAGCGGCATGAGGCGCTGCACGGCGACCTGCTGGTGGATCTGCGCCTTGTGCGCCGTCAGCGTCTCGGCCGTGTCCAGCCGCACGCCCTTCTGCGCCACGTCGCCGGTGTGGCACATCAGGCAGCGCTGCGTGGCGATGGCCTGCACCTGCTCCAGCGTGACGGGCGCCACCGCCGCGACGGCCGGCTGCGGCTTGGGCGCCATCCACACGATGAGCCCGGCCAGCAGCGCCAGCGCGAGCGCGACCGAGCCCCAGCTGTTGACGCCCTTGTGCCGCTTCACGAAGAAGATGCGGATGGCCACGCCCGCCGCCATCAGCACGCACAGGACCATCCAGTTGTGCGCGTGCTGGGTCAGCATGCCGTAATGGTTGCTCAGCATCGCGATCAGCACCGGCAGGCCGAAATAGGTGTTGTGCACGCTGCGCTGCTTGCCGCGCTGGCCATGGATGGGATCAGGCTTCTGGCCCGCACGCATCTGAGCGATGACCTTCTTCTGGCCCGGGATGATCCAGTGCGCCACGTTGGCGGTCATCATGGTCGCCAGCATCGCGCCGACGATCAGGAAGGCCGCACGGCCGGCGAACAGGTGACAAGCCAGCCAACTCGCGAAGATGACCACGACGACGACCACCGCCATCACGCGGCCGTCGTTGCCGATGCCGCCGTCCTTCGTGCGCCCCAGCGTCTGGCAGGCGATGTCGTACGCCGCCGCGCCGCCGAACAGGAAGCCGATGGCCGCCAGCACCGCATGCCAGGGCGCACCCCATTCGTGCACGCGGGTGTCGATCAGCATCTGGCTGGGGTTGCACAGATAGAGCACGACGAACAGCGCGAAGCCGCTCATCCAGGTCCAGTAGCTCTCCCAGTAGAACCAGTGCAGGTCCTTGGGCAGGTTGGCGGGCGCCACCATGTACTTCTGCGGGTTGTAGAAGCCGCCGCCGTGCACGGCCCACAGCTCACCGTCCACGCCCTTGGCCTTGAGGTCCTCGGCCGTGGGCTTGAGCAGGTGGTTGTCCAGCCAGACGAAGTAGAACGACGCGCCTATCCAGGCGATGACGGTGATGACATGCAGCCAGCGCAGCAGCAGGTTGGCCCAGTCCAGGAGATAAATGTCCATGAGCGGCGGGTTCTCGCACGGCCCCACCACGGCGGGTGCTGTGGGGCCTCAAGCGTCGCGTCCGCAGGGGCCAACATGGCCCCCGACACCGCTGCGACTGGGCGCGAGTGTAGGCAGGCACGCGTCACCCGCGCACCACGCGCCGCTCCGCGAACCCACAATCGGCCCATGCTCCTTTGCACATCCTGTGCCCGTTCGTTCGCCGCCACTATTGCACTGGCACTCGCCGGCCCCGTGCTGGCGCAGGAGGCCCCGGTGGTCCGTCTGGCCACCAATGTCGAGCGCAGCTACTTTCCGCCGGCCGAGGCGCTGCTGCGCAAGGCCTATGCCTCGCTGGGGATGCAGGTCGAGTTCCTGCCCTGGCCGCTGCCACGCGTGCAGGTGGAACTGGCCACCGGCCGCCTGGACGGCGTGGCCATGCGCGTGGACGCCTTTTTCGAGCAGACGCCCATCGTGCGCAAGGTGGATGTGCAGTTGCTGCAGTTGCATGTCTACGCCTTTGGCCGACCGCCCTGCCCCGCTGCGCTGAGCGCCGAGGAGCTGGCGCGGCGGCGCATCAGCTACCAGCGCGGCATGACGGCCGTGGAGGCGCTGCTGCCCGAAGCCTCGCGCGTGCCGGCCAACACGCCCAGCGACGCCTTCCTGAACCTGGGCGCCGGCGCGGCCGACTTTGCGCTGGTGCTGACCACGCCGTGGATGGCCGAGGTGCCCGTGGACACGCGCGGGGGCACGCTGTGCCGGGTGGCCACGCCGCTGGCCCGCAGCGCGCTGTTCCACGGCGTGCACGAGTCGCGGGCGGCCTGGGTGGCGCCGCTGGAGAAGGCGCTGCGCCGCATGCGCGACCGCGGCGAGATCCAGCAGGCCTGGGCCGACTACGAGCGCGAGGTCGCCAGCGAGAACAAGCGCCTGCAAGCCCAGCCAGGCCGCAGCCTCACGCTGACGCCGGCGGCAGTGCCAGCATCTGCGCCAGCACGGCCACCGCAATGACGGCGGGCTCCTTGCCCGGCACGCCCGGCACGCCGATGGGACAGACGACCTGGGCCAGTTCACCCTCCGTGAAGCCGCGCGCCTCCAGGCGCTGACGAAAGCTCGCCCACTTGCTGCGGCTGCCGATGAGGCCGATGAAGGCCAGGTCGCCGCGTTCGCGCTGGCGCTTCAGGCAGGCGGCGACGATGTTGAAGTCCTCGGCATGGCTGTAGCTCATGATGAGGACGGCCGAACCGCCGGCGAGGTCGGGCACCGCGTCGGCCGGCGAGTCCAGCGATTCCTGCTGCCAATGGGGCTCGGGCGGCTGGGTGGGAAAGGCGGCCTCGCGGCTGTCCACCCAGTGCAGGGCCAGCGGCAGATCACGCGCGATGCGGGCGATGGCCAGCCCCACGTGGCCGGCGCCGAACAGCGCGACGGGACGCAGTGGCGGCACGGGCAGGTAAGCGGCCAGGTCTTCGCCCGCGGCAATGGCCTGGAAGCGCAGCCACACGACGCCGCCGCAGCACTGGCCCAGGCCGGGGCCCAACGGATAGCGCACTTCGGCTTCCAACGCGCCGCCGGCCAGCGCCGCGCGGGCACGGGCGATGGCGTCGAACTCCAGATGGCCGCCGCCCACGGTGCCGGTGGTGGCGCTGGCCGTCACGGTCATCCAGGCGCCCTCTTCGCGCGGCACGCTGCCGCTGGTGCGGGAGACCGTAACGAGGATCAGCGCTTCAGCTGCCACGGTAGGTGGAATAACTCCACGGCGACGCCAGCAGCGGCACGTGGTAGTGGCTGGCCGCGTCGGCGATGCCGAAGTCCAGCGGCACTTCGTCCAGGAAGGCTGGCTGCGGCAGCGCGGTGCCGCGGGCGCGGAAATAGCTCGCCACCTCGAACACCAGCCGGTAGCGGCCGGCCAGGAAGTCCGCGCCCTCCAGCAGCGGTGCGTCCGCCCGGCCGTCGGCGTTCAGGTGCAGGCTGCGCAGCCACTTGGGGCCTTCCGCATCGAATCGGTACAGCCGCACGGCCATGCCGGCGGCCGGGCAGCCGTTGGCGGTGTCCAGCACATGTGTTGTCAGTTTGCCCATGGGAACTCCGAGGCGGAATCGACGATTGCTTCAGGCAAAGTGTAGGGATGAGTACACCCCGCTACCCCCGTGACCTGATCGGCTATGGCGAAAACCCGCCCCACGCGCAGTGGCCCGGCGGCGCGCGGGTGGCCGTGCAGTTCGTGCTGAACTACGAGGAAGGCGGCGAGAACTCGGTGCTGCACGGCGACGCCGGCAGCGAGCAGTTCCTGTCCGAGATGTTCAACCCGGCCAGCTACCCGGCCCGACACCTGAGCATGGAGGGCATCTACGAGTACGGATCGCGCGTGGGCGTATGGCGGCTGCTGAAGGAGTTCGAGCAGCGCGCGCTGCCGCTGACCGTGTTCGGCGTGGGCATGGCGTTGGAGCGCCACCCGGACCTGACGCAGGCCTTCGTCGAGCTGGACCACGAGATCGCCTCGCACGGCTGGCGCTGGATCCACTACCAGAACATGGAAGAGGACACCGAGCGCGCCCACATGGCGCAAGCCATGGCCAGCCTCAAGCGCCTGACGCTGGGCCGGGACCCGCACGGCCTGGGCTGGTACACCGGCCGCGACAGCCCCAACACGCGCCGCCTGGTGGCCGACTTCGGCGGCTTCGAGTACGACAGCGACTACTACGGCGACGACCTGCCGTTCTGGATGCAGGTGAAGAAGACCGATGGCAGCCTGGCGCCCCATCTGGTGGTGCCCTACACGCTGGACTGCAACGACATGCGCTTCGCGCTGCCGCAGGGCTTCAGCCATGGCGAGCCGTTCTTCGAGTACCTGAAGGACACCTTCGACGTGCTGTACGCCGAGGGCGCCGACAGTCCCAAGATGATGAGCATCGGCATGCACTGCCGGCTGCTGGGGCGGCCCGGGCGCATGCGGGCGCTGCAACGCTTTCTCGACCACATCGAGGCCCATGACCGCGTGTGGGTGTGCCGGCGGCTGGACATTGCGCGGCACTGGAAAGCCACCCACCCGTTCGATGCCAAGACGGCCTTCGTCTGGGAATGACCACGCTACATATCCGGGCCCCACAAGGTTTGCACAGGACGCTTTGACCATGTCTTCCTCCACCCACGTCACCGACGCCTGGATCGCCGATCACTTCGAAGACGAAGTCCGCTTCCTGCAGCAACTCGTCCGCATCCCCACCGACACCCCGCCCGGCAACAACGCGCCGCATGCGGACCTCACGGCGGAGCTGCTGACCGAGCTGGGCTTCACGGTCGAGAAGCACCCGGCGCCGGGCTGGGCCGTGCAGGCGGCGGGCATGCAGTCGGTGACCAACCTGGTCGTGCGGCACCGCTTCTCCACCTACGGCCCCACCGTCGCGCTGAACGCGCACGGCGATGTCGTGCCGCCCGGCGACGGCTGGACACATGACCCTTATGGCGCCGAGATCGTCGACGGCAAGCTCTACGGCCGCGCCGCCGCGGTCAGCAAGAGTGACTTCGCGACCTACACCTTCGCGCTGCTGGCGCTGAAGAATTCCGGCCTGCCGCTGAAGGGTGCGGTGGAGCTGCACTTCACCTACGACGAGGAATTCGGCGGCGAGCTGGGCCCCGGCTGGCTGTTGCGCGAAGGCATCACGCGGCCCAAGTTCCTCATCGCGGCCGGTTTCAGCTACCAGGTCGTCACGGCGCACAACGGCTGCCTGCAGCTTGAGGTCACGCTTTCGGGCCAGGCCTCGCACGCGGCCTATCCGCACACGGGCGTGGACGCGCTGCAGGCCGCCAACAAGCTGCTGACGGCGCTGTACGCGCACAACGACGTGCTGCGCACGCGGCTGTCGCAGGTGCCCGGCATCACGCACCCCTACCTGAACGTGGGCCGCATCGAGGGCGGCAGCAACACCAACGTCGTGCCGGGCAAGGTGGTGCTGAAGCTGGACCGCCGCATGATCCCCGAGGAAGACGCCACCGAGGTCGAGGCCGAACTGCGCGCGCTGATCGCCGCCGCCGTCGCGCAGAGCCCCGGCGTGACGCTGGACATCAAGCGCCTGCTGCTGGCCCATTCCATGCAGCCGCTGCCCGGCGCGGCGCTGCTGATCGCCGCGCTGCAGAAGCATGCCGAAGCGGTTTTCGGCGAGCCCATCCCCACCTCCGGCACGCCGCTGTACACCGACGTGCGCCTGTACACCGCGCACGGCGTGCCGGCCGCCATCTACGGCGCCGGCCCGCGCACGGTGCTGGAGAGCAATGCCAAGCGGGCCGACGAGCATCTGGTGCTGGACGACCTGAAGCGCGCCACGCAGGTGGTGGCACGGACGGTGGCGGACCTGCTGTCGCCCGCCTGAGTCGCGAAACGTGAACCGCCTCGTGCCCCGCTCACGGAAGCGCCCGCGATGAAGTCGCGTCGTGGCGACGGCGCCGACCTGCAGCAGCTGCTCGCGCTGAACCTCGCCGACCTGCAGTTGCTGGCCGTGCTGCTTCAGGAAGGCAGCGTCACGCGGGCCGCCGAGCGCACCCGCCAGCCCCAGCCGGCGGTCAGCCGCAAGCTGCAGCGGCTGCGTGCCGTGCTGGGCGACCCCTTGCTGGTGCGCAGCGGGTCGCGCCTGGTGCCGACCGAGCGCGCCGCGCTGCTGCGTGAGCCGCTGTCCGAGATCCTGTCGCAGGTGGCGCGGCTGGGCGCCGGCAGCGGCTTCGACCCGGCGACGACGCAGCGCGCCTTCGTCATCGCCTCGGCGGACAGCCTCGCGCCGACCTTCCTGCCCGAGGTGATCGCGCGCGTCACGGCGGCCGGCTCGCGCATTGCCGTCCATGTGCGGCCGGTCGACCCGGCGTTCGACATCGCCCAGGCGCTGGACGCCGGCCACATCGACCTGGTCGTCAGCAACGAGCCGCGGCCGCGCGAGGATCTGCGCCTGGGGCCGCTCTACAGCGACGAGGTGGTCTGCATCATGCGCGAAGGCCATCCCTTCGCGCAGGAGCGGCGCCTGTCGCTGGCGCGCTACCTGCGCATGAGCCACCTCGTGCCGCACGCGGGCACCGCACCGCGCACGGGCCCCATCGACGGCGAACTCGCGAAGACCGGCTACCAGCGGCGCATCACCGCGACGGTGCCGGAGTTCAATCTCGTGCCCTATGTGCTGACGCGCTCCGACCTCGTCTTCACCACCGCGCGCCGCTTCGCCGAGCACTACGCGGCCATGATGCCGCTCGTCATCACGCGCGCGCCCAGCGAGCTGCCGCCGATGAACTTCTACCAGCTGTGGCACGAACGCAGCCACGCCAGCCCGGCGAGCCGGTGGCTGCGTGAGCAGGTCAATGCCGTCGCCCAGGATCTGACGCGGCCCACCTGAGGCCCAACATGGCCTGAGCGATATGGGCCACATGGCCCGCGCATGGCTTTTGCCATGCCTGCGCGATTCCTAGACTGAATGCATTCGTCCAGGAGCTCGCTGATGCACCGCCGCCAATTGCTCAAGTTCGCCGCCGCCTGCGCGCCGGTCCTCCCCGCCCCGGCGCTCGCCGCACCGGCCAGGCTGACGCCCATCAAGTTCACGCTGGACTTCCGCGTCACCGGCCAGGTCGCGCCGTTCTTCGTCGCGCTGGCCAAGGGCTACTACCGCGAACAGGGGCTGGACGTCAGCATCGATGTGGGCAGCGGCTCGGTGGCCTCCATCACCCGCGTGGCCAGCGGCGCCTACGACCTGGGCTTCGGCGACATCAGCTCGCTGATCGAGTTCAACGCCGATGCCGGCCGCGCCGACCTCGTGCGCGCCGTCTACCAGTACTACAACCGTGCGCCCTTCGTCATCATCGGCCGCCGCGACCGCGGCCTCGCCAACGACTGGCGCAGCATCGCCGGCAAGCGCATCGCCGCCGCCGCCGTCGAGTCGACCCGCCGCGCCTGGCCCATGGCCGCCAAGCAGCTGGGCATGAAGGCTGACGCGTTCGAGTGGGTCACGACCGACTTCTCGCAGCGCGACAACGTCCTCATCCGCGGCGACGTGGACGGCGCGACCTACTTCCACGACTCCGCGGTGTCGCTGTTCCAGCGCGTGCCGGCCGAGCAGCTCGCGGTGCTGAAGTATTCGGATGCCGGCTTGCAGCTCTATGGCAACGCCATCCTCGCGTCGACCAAGCTGGCCGCCGCCAACCCGAATGCCGTCGCCGGCTTTCTGCGTGCCACGCAGCGCGGGCTGCACGACACGCTGGCCGACCCGGCTGGCGCGATGGCCCATGTCCTCGCCCGCGAGCCGCTGCTGAATGCGGCGACCGAAGTGGCGCGCTGGAACATCACCGCCGGCTATGTGAGCGGCGCCGACACGCGCCAGCATGGCCTGGGTGGCGTGCACCGCGCGCTCGTGGAGCAGCAGATCGCCTCGGTCGGCGAGACCTTCGGGCTGAAGGCCAAGCCGGCCTTGGACGGCGTCTACGACCTGCGCTTCCTGCCGCCCATGGCCGAGCGCGCGCCGAAGGCCTGAGCACCATGAGCGACGCCCTGAACGACAGCGATGCGCTGTATCTGCGCCGCGCGATCCAGCTCTCGGCCGAAGCCGGCTGGCGCGGCAACCGGCCGTTCGGTGCGGTCGTCGTGAGCCGCAGCGGCACGTTGCTCGGCGAAGGCCGCAACGACAACACCGAGACCGGCAACTGCACCCGGCACGCCGAGGTCAATGCGCTGAGCGCCGCCTCGCAGGCGCACCCACGCGACGCGCTCGTCGGCGCCACGATGTACGCCTCCGGCGAACCCTGCGTGATGTGCGCGGGCGCCATCTTCTGGTCGGGCATACGCCGCGTCGTCTTCGGCATCGACGCCGTCAGCCTGAGGACTTTCCGAGCACTGCAGGCCGGCGCCGACGACCTGGAGATGTCCTGCCGCGAGGTCTTCGCCACGTCTTCCCAACCCTTCGAGGTGCTAGGCCCGGCGCTCGCCGACGAAGCCCTCGAACCCCACAACGCCTTCTGGCACCGCTGAAGCAGAGTCACCATGAACATGATGCAGGAACTGCAGAAGGAGTCGCGCATGGGCGCGATGGGCTCCGAGACCCATCAGCGCGAGGTGCGCGTCATCGACCTGGCCGACTTCGACGCCCGGCGCGCCGAGATTGCCGACCAGCTCTGGGACGCCGCCGTCGATGTGGGCTTCTTCCAGCTGAAGAACCACGGCATTGCGCCGGGCGTCATCACGCAGGCGTTCGAAACAACCCAGCGCTTCTTCGCGCTGCCCGAGGCGGTGAAGGCCCGGCACCCGTTGAAGAAGCAGTTCAACGCCGGCTGGGAAAGCCGCGCCCAGGTGCGCCCCTCCACCGGCACGCCCGACCAGAAGGAGTCCTACCAGATCACGCGGCCGCACATGGCCGGCCTGTGGCCCGACGACGAGCTGCCCGGCTTCCAGGCCACGATGCTGGACTTCGAGCGGCAGGCCTGGGCAGTGGGCATGCGCGTGCTGTCCTGCTTTGCCACCAAGCTGGGCTTCGCAGACGACTTCTTCAGCATCGCGCACGACCCGTCCAAGCCCGCCTACCAGAGCACGCTGCGCCTGCTGCACTACTTCGCCATAGCCCCCGACCAGCGCGACCGCCTGGGCCTGTGGCGGGCCGGTGCGCACACCGACTTCGACTGCCTGACGCTGCTTTTCCAGCGTGCCGGCCAGGGCGGCCTGCAGCTGCTGCCGGGCAAGGACATGGACTCGCAGGCCTGGACGCCGATCACGCCGGCCGACGACCTCATCACCTGCAACATCGGCGACATGCTGATGCGCTGGAGCGACGACCAGCTGCCGTCCAACTTCCATCGCGTGAAGAACCCTGGCCCGGACGAGTACCAGGGCGCGCGCTACAGCCTCGCGTTCTTCGCGCAGGCCAACCGCGACGTGCTCATCGAAAGCCCCTCGGGCAAGTACGCGCCCATCACGGCCGAGGACTATCTGCAGCAGCGCGTGGCCGCCAACTTCGCCAAGTACTGACATCGCCGCACCACATCAGGGCGAGAGCGCTCAAGCGTCGATCGCCCGTGGTGCAGACGGCGTTTTCGCGACGCCATGACCCGCACCACTGCAGGCATGGAACTTGTGTAGTGCAGGGAATCACTGCGTCGCACGCCTCTCAAGGAAACCGAATGACCTTCACCCAGCACGTCGGCAAGCTGCTCACCGCCCTCGCCCTGATCACCGCGCCATTCGTCCACACACAGGCGCAGGCCCAGGAGACGCCCATCAAGTTCCAGCTCGACTGGCGCTTCGAAGGCCCCGCCGCGCTGTTCCTGCTGCCGGTGGCCAAGGGTCACTTCAAGGCCGAGAAGCTGGACGTGACCGTGGACGCCGGTAACGGCTCGGGCGGCGCGGTGACGCGCGTGGCCTCGGGGAGCTACGACATCGGCTTCGCGGACATGGCCGCGCTGATGGAGTTCCACGCCAACAACCCCGACGCGCCCAACAAGCCGGTGGCGGTCATGGTGGTCTACAACAACACGCCGGCCGCGGTTCTGGCGCTGAAGAAGTCGGGCATCAAGAGCCTGGCCGACCTCACCGGCAAGAAGCTGGGCGCGCCGGTGTTCGACGCCGGCCGCCGCGGCTTCCCCATCCTGGCCAAGGCCAACAAGCTGGGCGCCGTGAACTGGATCAGCATGGACCCGCCGCTGCGCGAGACCATGCTGATGCGCGGTGACGTGGATGCCATCACCGGCTTCTCGTTCACGTCGCTTTTGAACCTGGAAGCGCGCGGCGCCAAGGCGGCCGACGTGGTCGTCTTCCCATACGCCGAGAACGGCGTGAAGCTGTACGGCAACGTCATCATCGCCAGCCCGAAGTTCATCAAGGAGAAGCCGCAAGCGCTGAAGGCCTTCCTGCGCGCCTTCACCAAGGGCGCCAAGGAGGTGCTGGCCAAGCCCGACGACGCCATTGCCTTCGTCAAGGAGCGCGACGGCATCATCAACGTGGACCTGGAAAAGCGCCGGCTGCGCATGGCCATCGCCGACGTCATCGCCAGCCCGGATGCACGCGCCGAAGGCTTCGGCCAGCTGAACGCAGCACGCCTGTCGCTGATGGCCAGCCAGGTGTCCGACACCTATGCCACCAAGACGCGCGTGGACGCCGGCAGCGTGTGGAACGGCAGCTTCCTGCCCAGCGCCGCCGAGCTGAACATCCTGCCGGCCAAGAAGTGAGCATGGAGGCGTTTGTCGATTTCCGCGATGTCTGGCTCGCCTACAACGACGAGCTGCTGCAGCAGGGCAAGTTTGCTGTCGAAGCCATAGACCTGAAGGTCGCGCGCGGCGAGTTCATCGCCATCGTCGGTCCGTCGGGCTGCGGCAAGTCCACCTTCATGAAGCTGGCCACGGGCCTGAAGCCACCGTCCCGTGGCGAGATCCGCGTGGACGGCAAGACCGTGCACGGCCCGCTGAAGATCAGCGGCATGGCCTTCCAGTCGGCCTCGCTGCTGCCCTGGCGCACCACGCTGGCCAACGTCATGTTGCCGTTGGAGATCGTGGAGCCCTTCCGCTCCGAGCTGAAGCACAAGCGCCAGGAGTTCGAGGCCCGCGCCCGCGCCTTGCTGGCCCGCGTGGGTCTGGCCGGCTATGAAGACAAGTTCCCCTGGCAGCTGTCCGGCGGCATGCAGCAGCGCGCCAGCATCTGCCGTGCGCTGATCCACGAGCCCCAGCTGCTGCTGCTGGACGAGCCCTTTGGCGCGCTGGACGCATTCACGCGCGAGGAGCTGTGGTGCATCCTGCGCGACCTGCAGTCCGCGCAGGGCTTCAACGTCATCCTCGTCACGCACGACCTGCGCGAGTCGGTCTTCCTGGCCGACACCATCTACGTGATGAGCAAGAGCCCGGGCCGCTTCCTGTTGAAGCGCGAGGTCGGCCTGCCGCGCCCGCGCGAGCTGGACGTCACCTACACGCCCGAGTTCGGCGAGATCGTCCATGAGTTGCGTGGCCACATCGGCGCGCTGAAGAAGGCCGGCGCGGAGATCGCCCAATGAAACTGCGCAACCAGGCCCACTGGATCCTGCTGGTCCTCATCCTCGGCATCTGGCAGAGCCTGTGCGGCCTGTTCGACGTGTCGGAGTTCATCTTCCCCAGCCCCTCGCGCATCGCGCAGCAGTTCTGGGAGCACCACATGGTCATCCTGGGCCATGCCTGGCGCACCTGGTGGGTCACGATGCTGGGCTTCGCGATCTCCATCGTCGTGGGCGTGCTGCTGGGCTGCCTGATGGGCAGCTCCAAGCTGGCCTACTCGGCCATGTACCCGCTGATGACCGGCTTCAACGCGCTGCCCAAGGCGGCCTTCGTGCCCATACTGGTCGTGTGGTTCGGCATCGGCGTGGGGCCCGCGGTGCTGACAGCCTTCCTGATCAGCTTCTTCCCCATCATGGTCAACATCGCCACCGGCCTGGCCACGCTGGAGCCCGAGCTGGAGGACGTGCTGCGCGTGCTCGGCGCGCGCCGCACGGACGTGCTGTGGAAGGTGGGCCTGCCCCGCTCCATGCCCTACTTCTTTGGCGCGCTGAAGGTCTCCATCACGCTGGCCTTCGTCGGCACCACGGTGTCGGAGATGACCGCCTCCAACGAAGGCATAGGCTATCTGCTGATCTCGGCCGGCTCCTCCATGCAGATGGGTCTGGCCTTCGCCGGCCTGGTGGTGGTGGGCGCGATGGCCATGGCCATGTACGAATTCTTCGCCGTCGTCGAGCGCCGCATGACCGGCTGGGCGCACCGCGGCAGCCAATCCTGATTCACACCTGAGGAGAACCATGAACAAGAAACAAGCGCTGCTGTCTGCTCTCGTCACTCTCGCCGCCGGCCCCGCGCTGGCACAAAGCAGCGTGACTGCCTTTGGCCTGATCGACATGAGCATAGGCACCGGCAAGGTGGCCGGCACCAACGCGTCGATCAAGACCGCCGACAGCGGCAAGATGACCACCAGCCACTTCGGCTTCCGCGGCATGGAAGACCTGGGCGGCGGCGTGGCCGCCACCTTCCAGCTGGAGAGCTTCCTGCGCGCCGACATCGGCAACAGCGGCCGCTCCAACACCGACAACTTCTGGGCCCGCAACGCCAACGTGGGCCTGACCAGCAAGGAGTGGGGCACGGTCAAGCTGGGCCGCAACACCACCACGCTGTTCGTCGCGGCGCTGAACTTCAATGCCTTCGGCGACTCCTTCGGCTACTCGCCCACCATCCGCCACATCTTCACCAGCGGTACGGTGACCGGCGACTCCGGCTGGAGCGACTCGGTGCTCTACACCACGCCCAACTACAGCGGCTTCACGGCCAGCGCCTTCGTCGCCGCCGGCGAAGGCTCGGGCGGCCGCAACGTGGCCGCCAGCGGCACCTACGTGAACGGCCCGCTGGCCGGCGCGCTGGTCTACCAGAAGGTGCAGAAGGACGCGGCCGTGGACGACACCTCGGTGTGGATGGCCAATGGCTCCTACGACTTCGGCGCCGTCAAGCTGTTCGGCCAGTACGCCAAGGCCGAGAACCTGACCCGCCGCGTCGACTACAAGATCTACGAGGTGGGCGCCAGCGTGCCCATCGGTGCCGGCAAGCTGCTGGCGCAGTACGGCGAGATCAGCCCCAGCGCCGGCGCTGGCCGCAAGACCTGGACCGTGGGCTATGACTACTGGCTGTCCAAGCGCACGGACGTCTATCTCGTCGGCATGAGCGACAAGATCGAAGGCCTCGCGGCTGGCAACAGCGTGTCGCTGGGCATGCGCCACCGGTTCTGACGCGCCCCGGCGGCCTGCCTAGAATGCGGCCCGCCATGCCCACGCTGACCCACGCCCGCGCGCGCCGCCACTCCTGGTGGTGGCTGGCCGTGTTCGTGCTGGGCGTGCTGGCGCCGGGCATCAGCGCGACGCTGGCGCACGCGCGCGGCGACTTCTCGGCCTGGCAGGACATCTGCCGCTCGGCCAGTTCGCCCAACGCGCTGAAGCCGCAGCCCATCGAGGCCGCGCTGGACCTGCTGGCCAAGGGCCATTGCCCGGCCTGCCACCTGGCCGCGGCCGACCTGGCGCCGCCGCCCGCCCCGATGCTGCTGCCGCTGCGCAGCGAGCTGGGCTTCGAAGCCCCCGAGCGCTTCTGGAGCGCGCCGGTCACCGCGCATGCGTGGCGGCCTGCCGCCGCACGCGCCCCTCCCCTGCAAGCCTGAGTCCCCGACCGTCGCCACCGCGCCGCGCGGTGGCCTTGCCGCGCACGCCTGCGCGGCCGACTCTGCTTGCATCCGTCATGAAACTCCATCCATTCGCGCTGGCGGCCCTGGCCGCCATGGCGCCCGCTGTCGCCCAGGAAGACAGCCCCCGCACCGCCCTGGGCCTGGTCACCGTCCAAGGCGGCACCGCCACCTCGCTGCCCACCGTCATCCCCACCACGCTGGAAGGCCTGACCGCCGCCGACATCGCCCGCAGCATCAACGCCACCGACGCCGAGGACGCGCTGAAGTACCTGCCCAGCCTGCTGGTGCGCAAGCGCTACCCCGGCGACTACAACCATGCCGTGCTGTCCACCCGCGCCTCCGGCACCGGCAACAGCGCGCGGGCCCTGGTCTTCGTGGACGGCATCCCGCTGGCCAACCTGCTGGGCAATGGCGCCAGCTTCACGCCGCGCTGGGGCCTGGTGGCGCCGGAAGACATCGCGCGCGTGGACGTGCTGTACGGCCCGTTCTCCGCCGCCTACAGCGGCAACTCGGTCGGCGCCGTCGTGGACTACCAGACCCGCCGCCCGCAGCGCTTCGAGGCCCATGCCGAGGCCGGCCTGTACGAGCAGCGCTGGCGCTACGGCAGCGACGACGCGCGCTACCAGGGCCGCCACGCCAGCGCGTCGCTGGCCGACCGCGCCGGCGACTGGAGCTGGTCGCTGGGCCTCTCGCGCCACGACAACGAGGGCCAGCCGCTGACCTTCCCGACCCGCGCCGTCGCCACCACCGCGCCCGCCGCCAACGCGGTGCCGGTCACCGGCGCCGTCGCCGGCCAGGACCGCTTCGGCCAGCCCTGGTGGCTGCTGGGTTCTGCCACGCAGATGCACACGGTGCAGGATCAGGCGCGGCTGCGCCTCGCCTGGCAGGCCACGCCCGAACTGCGCGCGCAATTGCTGGGCGGCCTGTGGCGCAACACGGCCAATGCCACCAGCCAGAGCTGGCTGCGCGACGCCGCCGGCCAGCCGGTGTTCAGCGGCCCCATCAGCATTGCCGGCCGCGGCTACACGCTGGCCGCCAACGAGTTCGGGCTGACGCGTGACGAGGCCGAGCACCGCCTGCTGGGCGCCACGCTGAAGCGCACGGTGGCCGACGGCCTGAACTGGGAGCTGGCCGCCAGCCACTTCGACTACGCCAAGGACCGCAGCGCCCAGCCGCTGGCGCGCACCGGCGGCCCAGGCCGGGTCACCCGGCTGGACGGCAGCGGCTGGACCACGCTGGCCGCCAAGGCCTCGGCCGGCGGCTGGGAGGGCGGCGTGCAGCGCGAACACCATGTCTGGCGCC
This sequence comes from Roseateles asaccharophilus, assembly GCF_031458115.1. GTDB lineage: Bacteria > Pseudomonadota > Gammaproteobacteria > Burkholderiales > Burkholderiaceae_C > Pelomonas > Pelomonas asaccharophilus_A. The sequence goes on from NZ_JAVDXV010000005.1 coordinate 36,390, forward strand.
AGCGCGTGGACAACGCAAGTGAGTGGCGGACCGACGGCACGTTGACGCCGTTCACCGCGTTCAACGGCGAGACCACGCTGACCAGCGCGTTCGCGCAACGCGTGATGGAGCTGCGCACCGACCTGCGCGCCGTGTTGGGCCTGCGCCACGAGAGCTGGCGCGCCGACCACGGCAGCAAGACCGCGTCCACAGGCCAGACCGTGGGCTATGCCGCGCGCCTCGAGACCGAGCTGTCGCCCAAGGCCGCGCTGGGCTGGGCCGCCAGCGATGCGCTGGACCTGCGCGTCAGCATCGGCCGCGCGGTGCGCTGGCCCACCGTGGGCGAGCTGTTCCAGGGCGGCGTCAGCAGCACGGGCGCCTATGTCGAGGGCGACCCCGTCACCAACCCCGGCCTGAAGGCCGAACGCGGCTGGACGCGCGAGCTGTCCGCGCTGTGGCATGCCGAAGCCGCCGAGCTGCGCGCCACCGTGTTCCACGAGAACACGCACGACGCGCTGTACAGCCAGTCCACCGTCATCAACGGCCGATCGGTGTCCAGCGTGCAGAACATCGGGCGCATCGAGACGCTGGGGCTGGAGCTGGCCGGCCGCGGCGAGATGGCCAAGGCCTGGCGCTGGCAGGCCAGCCTGACCTATGCGGACTCCACCATCCAGGAGAACGCCGGCTTCGTCGCCGCGCCGGGCGATACGGTGGGCAAGCAGCAGCCGCGCGTGCCGCGCTGGCGCGCCAGTGCGCTCATCAGCTACGCAATCACTCAGGCGCTGGACGCGTCGTTCGGCGCCCGCTACGGCAGTTCTCAGTACGGCAACCTGAACAACGCCGACTTCAACGGCATGGCCTACCAGGGCTTCAGCCGCTACCTGACGGCGGACGTGAAGCTGAACTGGCGCATCACGCGGCAGTGGAGCGCCAGCCTCGGCGTGGACAACATCAACGACGCCGAGTACTGGAACTTCCATCCCTACCCGGGGCGCACGGTGCTGGCGAATGTCCGTTTCGACCTGTAAAAACAGTCCAATGAATTAGCGGGGGCCGGCCGGGGTTGATCGCGGCATCGTTCACGGCCGCAGCCCCGATGATTCATCCCGTCACCAGTGCACGGCCCCCGGCAACGCTGCGGCCCCTGGCGAGACGGCGCGCGCGCCGTCCGCGACGCTACGGAAACGTGGAGCCAGTCCTCGCGATGCGGCGCGCCCTGACTGGGGATGGGCTGCAAGGCGAAAACCGCAGCCATAGCCCGGCTATGGCGAGGATTTGCAACGCCGCAGAGCGCCCCAGGCAGGGATGCGCCGCTCGCGGGGGACTGGCTTCGCGTTTCCCACAGGCCTGCGTTGCGTCACCCGCGAGGGTGTCGCCAGATTGGCCGCCTGCGCTGTGATGCACGCCGCAGCCCCACGTCTTCGCAAGAAGATGTCCCGGGCGGTGTGAGGCGCTCTTGCGCCCCGACGGCTGTTGCCGGCGGGGCTTCTTTCTTTTCAACGCATGGCGACGATGCCGCCTTCGCGCGTGTGCGCCAGCAGGAAGAGCCCCGCCTCGCGGCGCTCGCCGCTGCTGACCTGCACATCCACCATGCAGGCTCCGCCCACATCAGTGGCGCGCACCAGCCGCGTCTGGCGCTTTGCCGGTGCCCGGCCCAGGCGCTCGATCAGCTCGCGGTAGACCGCCTGGCGGCCCGGCTCGCCGGCGGCGCCGAGGCTGCCCTGCATCGCGAACTGCGCCGTCAGGCCCCAGGCGTCGCTGGCGTTCCAGCTGGCATCGAAGTCATCCAGCCGCTGCTGCAGCGCAGCGCGGTCCTCGCACGGCGACGTGGCCGCGAAAGCGGCATCGGGCAGGGCCAGCACGCCGGCGGCGACGATGGCCACGGACGACACCAGCGCATAGAACAGGCCTGCTTGAGAGGTGAAGCGCTTCATGAGGTTCTCCAGAGATGGGTTCAGCGGGCCACGGGCGCGATGGGCTCGGGCACCTTGTTGCGGATGGCGGGCAGGCTTTGCAGGTAGGCGAACACGGCCTTGAGGTCGTCGTCCGTCATCTGGCTGTAGACGGGGATGGGCATGGGCGGCAGCACGGGTCGGCCGCGGCCCAGGTGGCGGCCGGTGCGCATCGTCTGCAGGAAGTCGTTCTCGCTCCAGCGGCCCAGGCCGGTCTCCAGGTCGGGCGTCAGGTTGGCCGAGAAGCTCAGGCCCCAGGGGCCGGAGTAGGCCGTGCCGGTGGCGGCGATGGTCACCATCCACGGGCCGGCCGGCGGCGCCACCGGTGCGGTGATGACGAAGCCCTCCGGGTGGCCCGACAGCGCCCGCGCGAGGTCGGGCTCCGGGCCATGGGCGCCCTTCTTCAGTGGCGTGTGGCAGTCCGTGCAGCCGCTGGTGTTGACGAGGTAGCGGCCGCGCTCGACGCGGTCGGCCGCCTGCGCGCCGCCGGCCAGCAGCGCGAGCAGGGGAATGAGGATCTTCATCAAGGGTTCTCCGGTTTGAAATGGCGGGCCAGCAGTGCCAGGCCCAGGGCGTCGACCTCGCGGGTGCCCAGGGGCGGCATCTGCTGGTAGGGGTTTCGCGTGCCGGCGCGGCGCAGCACGGCGGCGCCATCCACTGACACGGGTGCGGCGCCCACATCCAGCGCCAGCCGCAGCGGCACGGGCACGCCGCCGTCGAAATGGCAGTGCGCGCAGTTGCCGTGCAGATAGCCGCGCGCGGCGTGCTCGGCCGCGCTGGCGGCAATGAAGTCGGGCGCCTGCGTGGCCCAGGCGGCGGGGGCGTTCTTCAGCAAGCCGTCGCGCAGCAAAGCCGGTACGGCCGGCCCCAGCTGCAGCGCGGCGAAGCCCAGCACCGGGCTGCGCGCGCCGCCGTGGCAGGCGATGCAGTCGCCGGTGGACGGCACGTCGTAGCGCCGCCCGCCGGGCAGCGTCAGCTGCAGGCCGCGGGCCGGCGCGCGGACGGCGTCATCACCCTGCCAGACGTAGCTGGCGAAGGTCCAGCGGCCATCGGCCTCCCGCGTGATGACGCGGGTCTCGACCGGCTGGCCGGCCACGCTGAACTCCTTCCACAGCCGCGTGCCAGCGGGAAAGCGCCAGGCGTCCGGCTGGGCCGCGTCCACCTGCGCGCCCGGCGGCAGCGCGATCCAGCGCCGCTTGGCGGCGCCGTCGCTCCACAGCGCAAAGCGCGGCTCGAACGCACTCACCGCCGCCCCATCCAGGCCGGTCTGGCTCAGGCGATCGGGCAGCCCGGCGCGCACCGCGGAGGCGGCGAGCAGCAGCAGGAGGACGGCGAGGCGTTGCATGGGCCGGCACTGTGCCGAGCGCGTCTGCCGCGGCCATCGCCCCGACGAGCCAATGTGAGGAATACCAAGGAGCCATGACCGAGGTCATGGCATGGCTCTTCGGGGCTGGCCCGTTGGGGCGATGGCAGCGGCGGCGCCCGCCGGAACACTGGCGGCCTCAACAGGAGCACCGCATGACCCACCCCGCCCGCCTCGACCTCTACGCCCACATCCACAAGGCCCTGCGCCTATTCATGACCGACACGCTGCAGCAGCTGGGCCGCATGGATATCGACGACCCGCTGGACCTGGCCACCGCGCTGGCCCAGCTGGACGCGCTGCTGGACGCCGCCGCCCACCACGTGGAGAAGGAGAACACCTACATGCACCCGGCCATCGAGGCCCGCCGCGCCGGCGCCAGCGCCGCCATCGAGGCCGAGCACGAGGAACATCTGGACGCCATCGCCACGCTGCGGGCCGAAGGCGCCGCGCTGCGCGCCATGCCTTCACCCGCCGCGGCGCAACGGCTGTACCGCCGCTTCGCCGGCTTCGTCGCGCACAACTTCGAGCACATGGCCGTGGAGGAGAGCCGCCACAACCAGGCGCTGTGGGCGGCCTACACGGACGCGGAGCTGTTCGAGATCCACGGCCGCATCCTGGCCAGCATCGGCCCGCGCGAGATGGGCGACGTGCTGCGCTGGATGATCCCGGCGCTGTCACCGGCCGAGCGGGCGCTGGTGGTCGGCGGCATGCCAGCCGCCGTGCAGGCCCCGGTGCTCGCGTCGGCCCGCGCCTGGCTCAACGACACGGCCTGGGCCAAGCTGTGCCGGGCGGTGGGTCAGCCCAGCGCGCCCGGCCTGGTCGCCGCCTGACGCTGACTGTTCCACCACGCCGCGGCCTCACCCCGCGAGTTCAGGCCCAGCTTGTCGAGGATGTTGGCCACATGCCGCTTGACGGTGTGGGGGCTGAGGTCCAGCGCGCGGGCGATGTGCTTGTTGCTCGCGCCGGCGGCGATCTGCGCGATGACCTCGGCCTCGCGCTGCGACAGACGCTCGTCGGCCGGCGCTACCGGCAGCACTTCCTGCGTCGCCGGCCTCAGCGCATCGGCCCAGCCGCGCAGGCGGGCCAGGTCGCCGGTGTCCAGCAGATCGCCCCAATCCTCGCCGGCCACGCGCAGCAGCCGCGGCACCACCCACATCAGGCCGCCGGGCTCGCGCCGCGCGAGGGCCGGTGCCAGCGCCTGCGCCGCACCGGCACGGTCGCTCTGCTCCAGCAGCGCCTCGGCCAGCAGCAGCCGGGCCTCGGCCAGCTGGCCCAGCAGATCGCCGCTCTCGCCGTCGGCCAGCAGGCCACGCCAGGCGGCAATGGCGTCGGCACGCCGCCCCTCCAGCGCCGCCAGCTGGGCCTGCAAGCCCAACAGCGGCCGCGGGCGGTAGGGCATGACGAGATCGTTCAGATCGGCCCCCAGCCGCGCCAGGCGCGCCAGCCCTTCGGTCAGCGCCGCGCGGTTGCCGCAGGCCGCGGCCATGCGCGACATGAAGAACGTGGCATGCCATTCACCCCAGATGCCGTAGCCCGGCACATGCTCGGCCAGACGCAGCCGCATCAGCTCCAGCGCCGAGTCGTGCTGGCCGGCGATCAGGTCCAGCATCGCGTGCAGGGCCTGGCCATGGTTGCGCGCAATGATGAGGCGGCCGAACCAGGCCGCGTCGGACTCGGCGCGCGCCAGCCACTGCCGTGCATCCGGCAGGCGCCCCTGCCAGAACAGGTTCCAGGCCTGGGCCATGTGGGCGTTGACGCCGAATGGCAGCGCCCGGTCGCCCAGCACCTGCATCGCGCCGCGGTACCAGCGGTCCACGGGCAGCGCCATGCCGGCGCAGCTGATCTGCCGCGGCGCTGGCGAGCCGGTGTACCAGGCCTCCAGCGACGTCGACTGCTCCAGCTCCGCGACGAGCGCCTCGAACAGCGGCGCAACCGCATCGAAACGGCAGCTCTCCAGCGCATGCCAGGTGCGGCCCAGCAGCGACATGCGGCGCAGTTCGCCGGACAGCGCGAAGGGATCGAGGTCGCGCAGCAAGGCCTCAGCCTCCTTGAGCCGGCCCTGCGCGATCAACAGGATGCTGCGGTGCGCGCGCGACGCGCGCAGGCCGGCGTCGTCGCCGCGCGCCTCGAACAGCGCCTCGGCGCGGCTCAGATGCCATTCGGCCTGCTGCGCCTCCCACAGCACCCACAGCGCCAGTGCCTTCACGCGGTGCAGCTCGGCGTTGGTGTCGGCGAAACCGGCATCGAAGCGGCGCGTCAGGTCCAGCAGGCCTTGCGCGCCCAGCTGGTTCATCAGCAGCGCGCCGTCGGCCAGCAGCAGCTCGGCGGCGCGCTCGGGGCGGCCGGCGGCCAACAGCAGGCCCTGCCGGCGCATCGCGTCGGTCTCCAGCATCGCGGCCCGCTCCAGCAGCTCGCGATGGACGTCGGGCTGCTCCTGGCGCAGCCGCTGCCGCAGCATGTTGCGGAACATCTGGTGCAGCCGCAGCGTGTGCGGTGCCAGATCCACGACGGTGACGAACAGCGACAGCCGCTCGATCTCGGCCAGCCAACCCGGCACGTGGGCGCCTTCGCCCAGCGCCTGGCAGCGCGCGACGTCCAGTTCGTACAGCACGCTGCTGCGCAACAGGAAGCCGCGCAGGCCGGCATCCAGCCGGTCCAGCACCTCGGCGGCCAGGTAGTCGAAGGTCGCGCGGTCGATGGCCGCGGGCAGGCGCTGGCCCTGCTTCATGCCCAGCACCAGACGCACACCGGCCGGCCAGCCCTGGCAGCGCTCGTACAGGCCGGCGGCGGCCTCGCCGTCCAGGCCCGCCGTGTGGGCCAGTCGCTCGACCTCGTCGCGCGCCAGCGCCAGTTCGGCCGGGCCCAGGTCGGCCAGTTCGCCCGTGGCGCGCAGGCGGGCCAGGCGCAGCGGCGGCTCGTGCCGTGCCGACAGCACCAGCCGCCAGCGCCAGCCCATGCGGGCCAGCCAGCGGTCCAGGAACTGCACGGAAGCAGCGTCCTGCAGGTGGTGGACGTCGTCCAGCACGATGAGCCCGCGCTCGACCTCGCAGGCCTCCAGCGCGTTCAGCATCGCATCGGCCACGGCGGTGATCTCGCCGCCGCCCCGCAGCGCCGCATCGCGCAGCCCCTCGGGCGCCGTGCGCCACGGTGGGTCGAAGGGTTCGAAGGCGGCGAACAGGCAGTCCAGCAGCCGTCCCAGGTCGTCGCCCTCGTCCAGCGCCACCCAGGCGATGGCGGTGTCGCGCCCCCGGGCGGCAAGCGCCTGCGTCAGCAGCGCCGTCTTGCCATAGCCGGCGGGCGCATTGATCAGCAGCACGCGCTGCTCGGCCAGCGCCCGCTCGACCTGCGCCAGCAGTCCCGGCCGGGGCAGCAGCAAGCCCTCGCGGGGCTGGGGGGCACGGGTCTTGGTGTGGGCGAGGGCCATGGCGCGAAATGATAGGGGGCGCCCCCTGCCTCTACCCCCCGGACCGCGGGGGCCACGGGGCCGTCGCCGCTAACGATTGCCTAACGGGTGCTCCAGAGACTGGCGCGGCTTGAAAGAGGAGTCCTCCATGACCATCGCTCGCCGCCTGCTTGCCTCCGCCCTGCTCTGCACCACGCTGGCCGCCCAGGCCCAGCAAGGCGCCGACCTGGCGTTCACCTTCACCGACTTCACGACCTGGACGCTGTTCGGCAACGCCACGGCGCAGAACGACACGCCGGGCAACGGCTTCACCTACAGCAACCTCATCCTGACGCCGCCGGCCAGCGGCGGCGGCATGAGCGGCGCCGGCTTTGCGCCCGGCGCGCTGGCGCTGGACTTCAACCAGTCGTTCAGCTTCAACTTCCACTTCTTCATCCCCGTCAGCAGCGAGCTGCGCGGCGACGGCCTGACCTTCACGCTGAGCGATGTCGCCGGCCTGGGCAACGCGGGCTCCGGCCTGGGCTACGAGGGCCTGAGCAGCCGCAGCATCGCGCTGGCCATCGACACCTTCCATTTCGACGGCAAGCCGGTGTCGCCCAGCCTGCAGATCCTGTCCGGCGGCTCGGTCACGCCGCTGGCCGCCACCGAGACCGGCCTGGGCGACGCGATCCGCGACCCCAACTACCAGTGGTACGCCTCGCTGAGCTTCGCCCCCTCGGGGCTGGACGACCACGCCGGCACGCTGACCGGCACCATCGAGCACCTCGATCTGGGTACGTTCACCGTCAGCGCGGCGGTCAGCTTCGCGGACCTGGGCCTGGTGGGCGAGCCCGTGTACTTCGGCTTCACGGCCGCCAACGGCCTGGCCACGGACAGCCACTTCGTCACCAGCGCGATGCCGGTGCCCGAGCCGGGCACCTGGGCCATGCTGCTGGCCGGCCTGGTGCTGGTGGGCGGCACCGCCAGCCGGCGGCTGCGCTCACGCTGATCCGATGGACAACAGCTGCTCCAGCCGCTGCTCGCGCAGCCCGTAGAAGCGCTTGATCTCGGCGATCTGCGCCAGCAGCTCGGGCCGGCGCGCGGCCAGCGCCTCGGCCGCGGCGCCTTGTGCCTTCACTGCCAGGATCATCTTGTTCTTGCTGGTGTGCTCCAGCGCGATGAACTCGAACACCTGCGTGCGGTAGCCCTGGCTCTCCAGCAGCAGCGCGCGCAGCGAGTCGGTCACCATCTCGGCCTCCTGGCCCAGGTGGATGCCATGCTGCAGCATGGGCCTGAGCACGGCCGGCATCGTCATCTGCGGGCGCAGCTCCTTGTGGCAGCAGGGCGAGCTCATGATGACGCGGGCGCCAGACTGCAGACCCACGTGCAGCGCGTGGTCTGTCGCGATGTCGCAGGCGTGCAGCGCGATCATCACGTCCAGCGGCTGCACGGGCTGCGTGCGCACATCGCCCTGATCGAAGCGTATGCCCTGGAGCTGCTCGTTGGCGATGACGGCCGCGCACAGCCTGACCATGTCGTCGCGCAGCTCGATGCCGGTGACGCGCGGTGCCAGGCCTTGCGCCTGCAGCCAGTCGTGCACGGCGAACGTCAGATAGCCCTTGCCGGAGCCGAAGTCGGCCACGCGCACGGGGCCTTGCAGCTGCGCCTCGTCAACGGCGGACGACAGGATCTCGACGAAGCGGTTGATCTGCTTCCATTTGCGCGCCATCGCCGGCACCAGCGCCGGCTGGCCCTTCACGAGATGCGTCAGCCCCAGCGCCGACCAGACCGGGTGGGCCATCTCCAGCGGGCGATGCTTGGCCTTGTCGTGCGCGGCCGGTGCCGGCGCTTCGGCGTCGCTGCCTGCATCCAGGCGGGTCACGCGCAAGGTCTCGCGGCCCTTGCGGCTGACGGCGAACTGCACCTCTTCGGAAGCCGTGTGCAGGTGGGCGTTGCGAAAGCGCGCGCCCAGCAGCGCGGCGATCTCGGCCAAGCCGGCCTCAGGCGCATGGTTCTTCGTGACGTCCTTCGTCCGGTGGCGCCACAGGAAAGTCAGTGCTGGCTCACCGCGCAGTTCAATGGCGCGCACGGTCAGGCGCTCGACATCCTCATCGTCGCCAACCGGGCCCGAGAGCAGCAGCTTGCCGAACTGGCCGCCGGCCAGCGCAAGGCGGATCAGGTGCAGGAAGCGCTCATGCGCGGGCGCGGTCTGCGCGGGAGGTGGGGTGATCAGGCTCGTGAACATCGAGCCGGATTGTCTCAAGCGTGGCTGATCAGCCCCCGCGCTTCGGCAGAGTCCAGATGCGGCAAGGTATTGAACGTGACGAGATGGAAGCGCTCGCGGTTGTAGGCCAGCTCGGTCAGCGACGCATTGCGCAGCCGCAGGTTCAGCTCCACCAGGCTCTCGGGCGGCGCCTGCAGCACATGCGCCACCGCCGTCGAGATCGGGCCACCGCTGGACACCACCAGCACCTGCCGGCCCACGCCGACGGCCAGCACGCGCGCCAGCGCATCGACGATGCCGGCGTGGAAGTCCACATGGGCCGGCATGCCCTGCGGCTGCGACTCGCCACGCATCCACGCGAGCAGCCCCGTGCGCAGCAGCCGGAAATGCTGCTTGACCGTCTCCGGGTCGGTGGGCTTGGCCAGCGGCTCCGGGTGAACGGCGCGCACGACGGCCTCGCTGTCGTACTCGTTCAGGCCCGGCAGCGCGATGGCGGGCAGCTCCTCGCCATAGCCCTCGACGATGCCGGCCAGCGACTGCGCATGGCGGCGCAAGGTGCCGGTGAACACCGCATCGAAGCGCTGGCCGCGCTCGCGCCAGTAGGCGCCCAGCAGCCGGCATTGCTCGTGGCCCTTGGCGCTGAGCTGGTCGTAATCGGCCGCGCCGAAACTGGCCTGGCCGTGACGGACGAGGTAGAGGCTTCCCATGCAGCGCATCATCACCGCGGGCCCCGCCGGTGCTTGTCGCGCAGAAGACGACAACGCCCGCCGCCGTTCGGCGACCGGGCGCAGGCCAGGCCCCTCGAGCGGGTGGCGAACGCGTGCCACGCACGTAACGATTCGCCGCAAAGGCCGGCAGGCCCGTGCAATGGGCTTAGAGTCGGCCAGCGGGCCGGGCGGCCCGTCGCGCATCGACCCGGAGCGGGAATGTCGGCCTTCCACAGTTCCAAGCCACCCAGGCGCCCTGTCAGGACCACGCTGCGAGGCGCGCGGTCGCGAGACCTAGGCCTGCGCGCCAGCGGCCATACCGATCCGCGCTGGTACCGGCAGCTGTTCCAGGCCAACCCGCTGCCCATGTGGGTCTATGACCTCGAAACGCTGCGCTTCCTGGCCGTCAACGAGGTGGCGTGCCAGAAATACGGCTACACGCGCGACGAGTTCCTGGCGATGACCATCCGCGACATCCGCCCGCCGGAGGACATCGGCGCCGTGGAGCAGTCGGTGCGCCTCACGCCGGCCCAGGTCTTCAGCAGCGGCGTTTGGCGACATCGGTTCAAGGACGGCACGATCATCTTCGTGCTGATCACTTCACATGAATTGCGCTACGAAGGCCGCCCTGCCCGTTTCGTCGCGCCGCTGGACGTGACCGGGCGCGTGCGCGCCGAAGCCGCGCTGCAGGAGAGCGAGGCTGCGCTGCGCCGCGCGCAGGGCATGGCCAAGCTCAGCCACGTCGTGAGCCGCCCGGACGGCAGCTTCGAGCGCTGGTCGGAGACGCTGCCGGTGCTGGCCGGCTATGCGCCGCAGGACATGCCAGTCACGACGCGCGACTGGATGAACCGCGTCGTGCATCCGGACGACCGCGCGATGTATCGAAGCAAGAGCCTGGCGGCCGCGCGGAACCGGTGCAAGGTCGAGATCGAGTACCGCATCGTGCGCCCGGACGGCGCCATCGTGCACATCGCGCAGGTCAACGAACCGGCCGAGACGTCCAGCCTGGAAGGCGGCGGCCTGCGCTGGTTCAGCACGCTGCAAGACATGTCCGCCCAGAAGCGGATCCAGGCGGCCATCCACGATCTCAACACCCGGCTCGAGCAGCGGGTGGCGGAGCGCACGGCCCAGTTGGAGGCCACCAACCGGGATCTCGTCGCGGCCACACGGGCCGCCGAACGCGCCAACCAGGCCAAGAGCGAGTTCCTGAGCCACATGAGCCACGAATTGCGCACCCCGCTGAACGCCATCCTCGGGTTCTCGCAGCTCCTCGCCCAACCCGGCCATGGCTACGATGCCGACCGCCAGGCGGTCTTCAACGGCCACATCCACAAGGCGGGCGAGCATCTGCTGAAGCTCATCGGCGACATGCTCAACCTGGCGCAGATAGAAGCCGGCAAGCTCAGGCTGAACCTGCAGCTGCTGCCACTGAAGGCCCTGCTGTCGGCATGCGAAGCCATGGTCATGCCGCAGGCCGAGTCGCACGGCCTGCGGCCCCGCTTCGACGTCCCGCCGGAGGACCTGCTGGTGGTGGCCGACGGCACCCGGCTCAAGCAGGTGCTGCTGAACCTGCTGTCCAACGCGATCAAGTACAACCGACCGGGGGGGCCTCTGGAACTGCGCGTGCTGCCGGGGGGTCGCGAGCATGTGCGCATCGAGGTGCGGGACGGCGGCGAAGGGTTGACGCCAGCCCAAGTGGGCCAGCTTTTCGAAGCCTTCAATCGCCTGGGGCGCAGCCGCGACGGTGACGACGCCGCCGAAGGCACCGGCCTCGGGCTGGTCGTCACGCGGCATCTGGTCGAGCAGATGGGCGGCCGCATCGGCGTCGACAGCCAGCCCGGCGTCGGCAGCTGCTTCTGGGTCGAGTTGGCCCGAGGCCGGGCCGCGGACTTCGACGCCGGCACCGAGGCGTCACCCGATGCCGCAGCGGGGGCGCCGCAGGCCCGCACGGTCCTGCTCGTGGAAGACGACCCGTCCAGCCAGGAACTGGTCCGGACGCTGCTGGGCACGCGCCCCGACCTGCGCCTCGTCATCGCGAGCAATGGCCGCGAAGGCATCGCGCTGGCGCTGGCCCACGAGCCGCAGGTCATCCTCATGGACAACCGCATGCCGGAACTCACGGGCCGCCAGGCCCTCGAATTGCTCGGCGGGGATCTCCGCACGGCCGCCATCCCCGTCATTGCCATCAGCGCCGCGACGCAGCCCCCATCCGCCGGCGAAGCCGAGCCGTTCAAGGCGTTCCGCCGCATCGCCAAGCCCTTCTTGAAAGACGACCTGCTCGGCGCGATCGACGCCGCGCTGCTGCCGCACCGCGAGCCCTGACGAGCAAGCCGCCGGCGCAGGCCGCGAGAATGCGGCCCATGCTGCTGCGCCAAGCCACCCGCGCCGACACCGCCGAACTCTGGCGTGTGCGCTACGCCGTCACCGAGAACACGCTGACCCCGGGCCGCATCTCCGATGCCGAGTTGCACGCCTACCTCGAGGACCATGGCCGCGGCTGGGTCGTCGAACTCGAACCCGGCCGCCTTGCCGGCTTCGCGATCGGGGACGCCCGCGACGGCCACATCTGGGCCATGTTCGTGGACCCGCCGCTGCACGGCAAGGGACATGGCCGCCAATTGCACGACGTCATGGTGGCCTGGCTGTTCGAACAAGGCCACGCGCGGCTGGACCTGGGCACGCAGCCCGATTCACGGGCCGAGGCCTTCTACCGCCGCGCCGGCTGGCGGCCCACCGGCGAAGGCCTGGATGCGCACGGCGACCGCCGCTTTGAACTGTTGAAGAAAGACTGGAATCCCCATGCTTGAGACCCATGTCATCGAGACCGCCCCCAACCCGCGTACGACCCTCATCGTGCTGCACGGGCTGGGCGCCGACGGCTACGACTTTGTGCCCATCTGCGGCGAACTGAACCTGACCGCCATCGGCCCGATCCGCTATGTGTTCCCGCACGCGCCGCAGCGCCCGGTGACCATCAACAACGGCTATGTGATGCGGGCCTGGTACGACATCCGCGTCACCGACCTCGTGCGGGAGGAGGACGAGGGCGGGCTGCGCGAGTCGCAGCAGATGATCGCGGCGCTGATCGATGCCGAACGCGAGCGCGGCATGCCTGCCAACCGCATCGTGCTGATGGGCTTCTCGCAGGGCTGCGCGATGACGCTGATGACGGCGCTGCGCTATCCCGAACGCCTGGGCGGCGCGGTGGGCCTGTCGGGCTATCTGCCGCTGGCCGGCACCGCGACGGCCGAGCGCCATGCGGCCAACGCCGACCTGCCCATCTTCATGGCCCACGGCCGGCAGGACCCCATCGTGCCGCATGCGCGCGGCGCCGCCAGCCGCGACGCGCTGCGCGCGCTGGGGCATGACGTCGAGTGGCACGACTACCCCATGCCGCACTCCGTGTGCGCGGAAGAGATCGCCGACCTGAACGCCTGGCTGCTGAAGCAACTGGCCTGAGTTGACCCTGCTGTTTCCCGGGTCGTCGCATGCGGCGTCGGGGATGATCGATGAGTCATGGAGCGCCTGGCCGAACAGATCGTTGACTGGCACAACCGCCACCCCCTCGCACGCCGCATCGGCGTGGAGGATGTGCACACCATCGGTGTGGTGGCCCTGCCCTTCGTGCGCACGTCCGCCGAGGCCGGCGGCTTCGTCGAGCCGGTGCTGACCGACGCGGTCAGCGCCTTCGACGAACTGCATGGCTCGCCGCCGGCCTCGCGCGGGGCGGTCTGGCTGCAGCGGCTGAAGGAGTTGCCCGCACGGCTGCCGCAGCTGCTGGGGCGGGGCAAGCGCACGCAATGGCGCGCCTTCAACGAGAAGTTCATTCCCGGCCTGAGCCCGGCGCGCATCGAGGCCTTTGCGCTGGCACACGGCTTTGCCGAGGCGCCGGCCACGCCGGACACGCGGCCCTGGCGCGTCATCGTCATCGACGAGGCGCTGGCCGCCAAGCGCGGCGGCTGGCCGTTCGAGTTGTATCTGATGAGCGCCGGCGTGGATGTGGGCGGCGCCCGCACGCGCGTGCTGTCGGGCCGCGGCATTCCGTCGGAAATCGTCGGCAGCCGGCTGTGGCATCCGGTGCGCGTGGGCATCGCGGCCGCCGTGCTGCTGGTGCCCGCCGCGGTGGCAGCCTGGCTGCTGTGGCCGCGCAGCGCGCCCGCGCCCGTGCCGCCGGCACCTGCCGCAGCGGCTTCTGCGGCGTCGATGCCTGCGCCCGGGCCGCTGCCGTCCGCCCCAGCGGTGATGGCGCCCGCATCGGCGGCGGCCTCCGCGCCGGCATCCGAGACGTCAGCGTCAGCTCCGGCAGCGGCATCGGCCGCAGCGTCAGCGGTTGAAGCGGCCGCCAGCGATGCACCGACACCCGACATCCGCCCGCGCCTGGTGGAGCGCGCCGATGGCAAGCGCCTGCCGCCCCTGGGCGGCGGCAAGCCGCCGGAATCCGTGGTCGAGAAGCCCGTCGAGAAGGCACCCGCGACGCCGGTCGAAGCACCCGCCAAGACCACCGAACCCGCCAAGGCGGAGCCGCCCGACCCGCGCCTGGCCCGCATGGCCGAAGCCCCCGGCACTCAAGCCGTCGCGCTGGTGGGGCCGGCCGGCAGCAAGGCCGACGCCGAGGCGCTGCTGGTCAAGATGAAGGCCGGGCTGGTGGGCGTGCACAGCAACCCGGACGCCCTGCAGGCCGATGTCATCAAGACGCCCGAGGGCTGGCGCGCCACCGTGTGGCCCTTCCCCAGCCGCGAGCAGGCCCAGCTCATCAACGCGACGCTGGTCGCGCGCGGGCTGAAGACCAAGGCGGTGAACTTCTAACGCCGGCGGATGACGAAGGCGCGCTTGTCGCCCGCGTCGAAGCCGCAGCGCTCGTAGAAGGCCCACACGGCGGGATCCTTGCGGCTGGTGGTCAGCACGACCTTGTAGCAACCCGCGGTCAGCGCCTGGTCGACGGCATGGCGCACGACGGCCTGGCCATGGCCTCGCCCGCGGTGCTCGGCATGCGTGACGACGTTCTCGATGACGCCATAGCTGCTGCCGCCGCGCGTCAGGTTGGGAATGACGGCCAGGTTGCAGCTGGCGATCAATGCATCGCTGACAAAGAGGCCAAAGTGGCGCATGCCGGGGTGCGCGAACACCGCCCGCACCGCCTCGGCGGTGGGTGGCACATCACCGGCGTTCAGGTGCTGGTAGAGCGCCACAAGGGCGTCGGCATCGCCGACGCCCAGGTCGCGGATCGCGACCGTCGCCGTCACTTCACTTCCAGCTTCATCGTGTTGGCGATGAAGGCCAGGATGTCGCTGCGCTCCTCAATGATCTTGGACGTGGGCTTGCCGGCGCCGTGGCCGGCATTCACCTCGATGCGGATCAGCTTGGGCGCCGGGCCGGTGTCGGCGGCCTGCAGCGCGGCGGCGTACTTGAAGCTGTGCGCCGGCACGACGCGGTCGTCGTGGTCGGCCGTCGTGATCAGCACGGCCGGGTACTTCGCGCCGCTCTTGATGTTGTGCAGGGGCGAGTAGGCGTGCAACGCCTTGAACATCTCCGGGCTGTCGGCGCTGGTGCCGTAGTCCGTGGCCCAGGCCCAGCCGATGGTGAAGTGCTGGTAGCGCAGCATGTCCATCACGCCCACCTGCGGCACGGCCGCGGCGAACAGGTCGGGGCGCTGGTTGGCGACGGCGCCCACCAGCAGGCCGCCGTTGGAACCGCCGTTGATGGCCAGCGTCGCCGGGCTGGCGATCTTCTGCTTCACCAGCCACTCGCCGGCGGCGATGAAGTCGTCGAAGACGTTCTGCTTCTTCAGCTTGGTGCCGGCCTCATGCCAGGCCGAGCCGTACTCGCCGCCGCCGCGGATGGACGCGCTGACGTAGACGCCGCCCATCTTCAGCCAGCTGGCCGCCGTGACGCCGTAGCCCGGCGTGATGTTCACGTTGAAGCCGCCATAGCCGTACAGCAGCGTGGGGTTGCTGCCATCCAGCTTCAGGCCCTTCCTGGCGGCGATGAAGATGGGGAAGCGCGTGCCGTCCTTGCTGGTGACGAACTCGCGGCGCGTCTCGAACTCGTCGGCGTTGAAGGCCGTCTTGGGCTTCTTGAACAGCTCGATCTTGCCGGTCTTCACGTCGTAGCGATGGATCTCGGCAGGCGTGGTCAGGCTGGTGTAGCTGAAGAAGGTTTCCTGGTCGTCCCAGCGGCCGCCGAAGCCGCCGGCCGAGCCGATGCCGGGCAGCTTCACATCGCTGAGGCGCTTGCCGTCGGCGCCGTGCACGCGCACCAGCGTGGCCGCGTCGTTCAGGTAGCTCAGCAGGAAGCGGCCGCCCACGGCGGAGGCGCTGGTCATCGCATCGGGGCCTTCGGCCACCAGCGTCTTCCAGCCGGCCGGCGCTGGGTTCTTCAGGTCGATGCTGATGAGCTTGCCGCGTGGAGCGCCCTTGTCGGTGCGCACGATGAGCTTGCCGCCGGTGACGGCAACGGGGCTGTACATCGCGTCGAAGTCCAGCGTGATGGGCTGGGGCTTGCCGCCCGCGAACGCGCCCTTGGGCAGCGGCAGCACGATCAGGCCGTTCTTGCTGCCGGCGCTCTTCCAGACGCTGATCAGCAGCAGCTGGCCGTCGTCGGACACGTCGGCGCCAAAGCCCCATTCCTTGTCATCGCGGTTCTCGGTGACCAGCACGTCGTCGCTCTGCGACGTGCCCAGGCGGTGGTAGTAGAGCTTCTGGAAGTAGTTGGCGCCCTTGAGTTTCTCGCCCTCCTTGGGCGCGTCATAGCGCGAGTAGAAGAAGCCCTTGCCGTCGGCCGTCCAGGCCGCGCTGCTGAACTTCACCCAGTCGATCTTGTCGTCCAGGTCCTTGCCGGTGGCGAGGTCGCGCACCTTCCAGGTCTGCCAGTCGGAGCCGGCGCCGGCGACGCCGTAGGCCAGCAGCTTGCCGTCGCGCGACGGCACCAGGCCGCTGAGCGCCACCGTGCCGTCCTTGGAGAAGCCGTTGGGGTCCAGTGCGACGACCGGCGCGTCTTTCAGCGACGCCGCGGTGTAGATGACGTTCTGCTGCTGCAGGCCGTCGTTGCGGCTCCAGAAGTAGCGCCCACCTTCCTTGAAGGGGATGCCGAAGCGCTCGAAGTTGTAGAGCTCGGTGTAGATGCGGCGCGCCGGCAGGCGCTGCGGCATGGCTTCGAGGAACTTGTCGGTGACGACGTTCTGCGCGGTGACCCAGGCCTTGGTCTCGGCGCTGTTGTCGTCCTCCAGCCAGCGGTAGGCGTCGGCGACGGCCGTGTCGTGATACGCGTCGATCTGGTCGACCTTGCGCGTGACGGGGTAGGTCAGCGACTGGGCGTGGGCGGCAGTGGTCAGCATGGCCGCGAGGGTAACGGCGGTCAGGGCGAGCTTCATCGTGCGAAGTCCTGGGTTCAAGAAGGGGCGGATTGTCTACGCGCTTCTTGAACTGGCCGATGGTCACCTCGGGTTTAACCCAGCGGCACCCGTGGATCCGGCTTTGCCGGGCCACGCGGTACGCCCCTCGAGGGGCCGGCGAAGCCGGTAGGGGTGGACTAACTTCTGTAGTCGGCGTTGATGGTCACGTAGTCGTGGCTGAGGTCGCAGGTCCAGACGGTGGCGCTGGCCGCGCCGCGGTTCAGGCCGATGCGGATGGTGATCTCGGTCTGCTTCATGACACGCTGGCCGTCTTCCTCGCGGTACTCGGGCCGGCGGCCGCCCCGCGTGACGACGTGCACGTCGTCCAGGTGCAGGTCGATCAGGCCCTGGTCCAGGTCGCCAATGCCGGCATAGCCCACCGCCGCCAGGATGCGGCCCAGGTTGGGGTCGCTGGCGAAGAACGCGGTCTTGACCAGCGGCGAGTGGGCGATGGCGTAGGCCGCCAGCTTGCACTCGGCCTCGTCGCGGCCGCCTTCCACGGTGATGGTGATGAACTTGGTCGCGCCCTCGCCGTCGCGCACGATGGCCTGGGCCAGTTCCTGCGCCAGCGCAATCAGCGCCTCGCGCAGCGCCTTCGCGTCGGCGCTGTCCAGCGACGTGATCTCGGCATGCGCCGCCTTGCGGCTGGCGATCAGCAGGAAGCAGTCGTTGGTGGACGTGTCGCCGTCGATGGTGATGCGGTTGAAGGACGCGTCGGCGGCCTCCTTCACCAGGGGCTGCAGCAGTGCGGGCGCGATGTTGGCGTCGGTCGCGACAAAGCCCAGCATGGTCGCCATGTTGGGGCGGATCATGCCGGCGCCCTTGGAGATGCCGCTCAGCGTCACCGGCACGCCGCCAATGGTGATGCGGCGCGACGCCGCCTTGGGCAGCGTGTCGGTGGTCATGATGCCCGCGGCGGCCTCGCCCCAGTTGTCGCCCTTCAGCGCGGCCAGCGCGGCGGGCAGGCCGGCGGTGATGCGGTCCACCGGCAGCGTCTCCATGATGACGCCGGTGGAGAACGGCAGCACCTGCTCGGGCGTGCAGCCGATCAGGCCGGCCAATGCCTTGCAGGTCTCGCGGGCGCGAGCCAAGCCGTCGGCACCGGTGCCGGCGTTGGCATTGCCTGTGTTGATCAACAGCGCGCGGACGGCCGAACCGCCGGCCAGGTGTTCGCGGCAGACCTGCACCGGTGCGGCGCAGAAGCGGTTGGTCGTGAACACGCCGGCGACCGCCGCGCCCTCTTCAAGCGCGATGACGGTCAGGTCGCGCCGGTTGGCCTTGCGCACCCCCGCCATCGTCACGCCGAGGCGCACGCCCGGCACGGGCAACAGGGTGGCGGGATCGGGGGCGGTGAGATTGACGGGCATGGCGCGCTCGGTGGGAGTCAGGGAAAGCGCGGGGATTCTAAGGAAGCGTTGAACAAGTCTCCGCGATGCAGCGCGCCGCGGTTGGGATGGGCCGCAAGGCGCAAAGCGGAGCCGGGTTGAACACCCGGCGAGCATTTGCAACGCAGCGGATCACCCAAAGCGGGGATGCGCTGCGCGCGAGGGACTTGTTCAGCGCTTCCAAATGCAAAAAGGCTCCCGAAGGAGCCTTTGCAAGAAGCCGTGAAGCGGCGCTGCCGATCAGCGCGGCAGACGGCGACGCGCGATCAGGCCGATGGCGCCCAGGCCGGCCAGGAACAGCGCGTAGGACTCGGGTTCGGGCACGGCGGCCAGCGGCGTGGCGACGACCAGGTCTTGCAGCGTGGAATTGCTCAGGCGGGTCAGCTCGTACTTGGCCGGGCCGGTGTAAGCCAGCGCATTCGACAGGAAGCTGTTGGCCAGCGTGCTGACGGCCACGCTGTTGGCGTCCGTGCTGGTCAGCTTGAAGCTGCCAGAAGAGAAGTCCATCGTGGTCCCGGTCTCGCGCACCAGTTCCCACAGCGCGAGCTGGAAGGCGGCCTTGTCGTTGTAGGTCGACAGGCTGGCGTAGCTGGTGGAGAACAGGGCCTGCAGATGCTGGGCTTGCACGCCGGTGAAGCCGCCCACGTCGTACTCGCGCGCGATGCCGGCGCGGCCGTTGCCCTGGCTGGGTTCGATGCAGTAGGCCAGGAAGCTTTCGTTCGTTGCGACGTAGGTGTAGTTCAACGCGGTCGTCGAGTAGCCGCTGGTTGTGGCCGTACCGTCAGCGGTGCTCAGCTTGACGCCGGCTGCATCAACGCCTTGCCACTTGATCGTGATGGCCTCAGCGGCCTGGGAGGCCAGCAGTCCGAGGCTCAGAAGGCTGGAGACAACAATGCTCTTCATGGGAGGGTTCCGGTTCTGTAAGGGCTCAGGCCTTGTTGCGGCGACGGAAGGTGGAGGCGCCCGCGCCCACCAGGGCCAGCGCAGCCAGCGCGATGCTGCCGGGCTCGGGCAGTTCCAGCGCGGCGGCATAGCCCTGTCCGGACTTGTCGGCATAGCTGATGCCGGCGATCTGGAGCTGCCATTCACCGGCGCTCAGCTGCCGGGTGCCAAAGGCCCACTGCTCAAAGCCGCCATCAGCGACGTCCCAGTCGATGGCGATCGTTTCGGCCCAGCCCAGGCCTGTATCGCCGACACGGCGCAGGATGACGGACTGGATATCGATCAGGGGCAGCCCCCCCGCTTCGGAGCCGGTGTTCAGCATGCCGCTGACCCAGGTGTTGCTGCTCAGCGAGAAGCTGTAGATGTCCTCGAAGCTCTGACCGAAACCCGTGGGGTCCTGGTGCGTGTAGTTGCTGTAGCTGACCGTACCGGCCGACGCGCTGGTGGCCAGGGCGATTGCTGCGGCTGCAAACAGGGCTTTCATTCTGGACTTTCTGATACTTCTATCGGGGAAACCCTTGACGGGGCGACTTGGGTTGCACTCTAGGGGGGTGGCGCTGGCCCAGGCACCCCCCATGCGTGTGGCCCTGGGGTCTCTCCGTGCTCAAACGCACGCTTTCCCCCCCACATGGGTGGGCCTTGCAGCGTGGCTGCACCAATGAAAACGGGCCGGCAAAGCCGGCCCGTGACGGATTCACGCCTGACGAAATCAGGCCAGCTTGCCGTGGCAGAGCTTGAACTTCTTGCCGCTGCCGCAGGGGCAGGGGTCGTTGCGGCCGATGTGGCCGAACCGCTCCAGCAGAGTGGCAGGGTCAACGTCCTGGCTGATGGAGCCATCCTCGTTGGGGTGCTGGTAGGTCACGTTGGAGACGGACTCGGCCCGGCGCTCCATCGCCTCGGCGGCCTGGCTGGCCTCTTCCTGCGACTGGATGCGCACGTTCAGCAGCGTGCGGGTGACTTCCATCTTCACCAGGTCCAGCAGCTGCGAGAACAGCTCGAAGGCCTCGCGCTTGTATTCCTGCTTGGGATTCTTCTGCGCATAGCCGCGCAGGTGGATGCCCTGGCGCAGGTAGTCCAGCGCGGCCAGGTGCTCGCGCCACCGCTGGTCGATGCTCTGCAGCAGCACCATGCGCATGAACGGGTTGAACTGCTCGATGCCGACGCGGTCCAGCTTGGTCTGGAACAGCTCGTCGCCGGACTTGATGACCAGCTCCAGCACTTCCTCGTCGGTGATGGAGTCGCTCTTCTTGACCAGCTCGGACAGCGGGATGTCCAGCTGCCATTCGTCCTTCAGCACCTGCTCCAGGCCCGGCAGGTCCCACTGTTCCTCGACGCTTTCGGCCGGCACGTAGGTGCGGACCACATCGGTCAGCGTGGACGCGCGCAGCGACGCGATCTGCGCCACCAGTTGGTCCGCCTCAAGGATGTCGTTGCGTTGCTGGTAGATGACCTTGCGCTGGTCGTTCGACACGTCGTCGTACTCCAGCAGCTGCTTGCGGATGTCGAAGTTGCGGGCCTCGACCTTGCGCTGCGCGCCTTCGATGGAACGCGTGACGATGCCGGCCTCGATGGCTTCGCCCTCGGGCATCTTGAGCCGGTCCATGATGGCGCGCACGCGCTCGCCGGCGAAGATGCGCATCAGCTGGTCGTCCAGCGACAGGTAGAAGCGCGAGGAGCCCGGGTCGCCCTGGCGGCCGGCACGGCCACGCAGCTGGTTGTCGATGCGGCGGCTCTCGTGGCGCTCGGTCGCGATGATGCGCAGGCCGCCCTCGGCCTTGACCTTGTCGTGCAGGCCTTGCCACTCGTCCTTGAGCTGCTGGATGCGCGCGGCCTTGTCGGCCTCGGCGATGGACTCGTCGGCCTCGATGAACTGGATCTGCTTCTCGACGTTGCCGCCCAGCACGATGTCGGTGCCGCGACCGGCCATGTTGGTCGCGATGGTGATGACGCCCGGGCGACCGGCCTGGGCGACGATCTGCGCTTCCTTCTCATGCTGCTTGGCGTTCAGCACGTTGTGCGGCAGCTTGGCCTGGTTCAACAGGTTGGAGATCAGCTCCGAGTTCTCGATGGACGTGGTGCCCACCAGCACCGGCTGGCCGCGCGTGTGGCAGGCGCGGATGTCCTCGATGACGGCGGCGTACTTTTCCTTGTCGGTCTTGTAGACCAGGTCCAGCTCGTCCTTGCGGATGGTCGGCCGGTTCGGCGGGATGACGACGGTCTCGAGGCCGTAGATCTCCTGGAACTCGTAGGCCTCGGTGTCGGCCGTGCCCGTCATGCCGGACAGCTTGCCGTACATGCGGAAGTAGTTCTGGAACGTGATGGAGGCCAGCGTCTGGTTCTCGGCCTGGATCTGCACGCCTTCCTTGGCCTCGACGGCCTGGTGCAGGCCATCGCTCCAGCGGCGCCCCGACATCAGGCGGCCGGTGAACTCGTCGACGATGATGACCTCGCCGTTCTGCACGACGTAGCTCTGATCCTTGTGATAGACGTGGTGGGCCCGCAGCGCTGCATTCAGGTGATGCATCAGCGTGATGTTGGCCGCGTCGTACAGGCTGGCGCCTTCGGCGATCAGGCCGGCCTGCGCCAGCAGCGCCTCAGCGTTCTCATGGCCGTCTTCGGTCAGGTGGATCTGGTGGGACTTCTCGTCCACCGTGAAGTCGCCCGGCTCGATGACGCCCTCGCCCGTGCGCGGGTCCAGTTCGCCGATCTGCTTCTTCAGGCCAGGAACGATGCTGTTGATCTTCAGGTAGACGTCGGTGTGGTCGTCGGCCTGGCCCGAGATGATCAGCGGCGTGCGCGCCTCGTCGATGAGGATGGAGTCCACCTCGTCGACGATGGCGTAGGACGTGCCGCGCTGCACGCGGTCGGCCGTCTCGTAGACCATGTTGTCGCGCAGGTAGTCGAAGCCGTACTCGTTGTTCGTGCCGTAGGTGACGTCGGCGGCGTAGGCGGCCTGCTTCTGCTCGCGCGGCATCTGCGGCAGGTTGATGCCCACCGAAAGGCCCAGGAAGTTGTAGAGCTTGCCCATCCACTCGGCGTCGCGGCGCGCGAGGTAGTCGTTCACCGTGACGACGTGGACGCCCTTGCCCGTCAGCGCGTTCAGGTAGACCGGCAGCGTGGCCATCAGCGTCTTGCCTTCGCCGGTGCGCATCTCGGCGACCTTGCCGGCGTTCAGCACCATGCCGCCGATCAGCTGCACGTCGAAGTGGCGCATCTTCAGCGCGCGCTTGCTGCCTTCGCGGCAGACGGCGAAGGCTTCCGGCAGGATCTGGTCGACGGTGGCGCCGTCCTTCAGGCGCTGCTTGAAGGACTCGGTCTGGGCGCGCAACTCGTCGTCGCTCAAGGCCTCGTACTTCGGCTCCAGCGCATTGATCTGCGCCACGGTGCGGCGGTATTCCTTGAGCAGGCGCTCGTTGCGGCTACCGAAAATCGACGTGAGAAGCTTGGGCAACATGCTGGATGTGGGGTGGGCGGGCGCCGTCAGGGCCGACGCGTGTCGGGCGAAGGCGCGAATCTGGGGGCGCGAAAGCGCATTGCAAGCAGGACTTGCCTGGGCCGCGCAAAAGCGGTGCAGTTTAGCAGCGCCCCCAATGCGGACCCGGTCGCCTGACTACACTGACGCCATGTCCCCGCCCCGCTATCTCGCCCCCAAGGGCCTGCGCGCCAGCGTGCCGGAACCCATGCCGGTCGCGCAGGCGCTGCGTGCGCATGACGGCCTGGTCCGGCTGGGCGAACGGCTGGAAGCGTCGCGGCGCCGGCTGCGCGTCATCGCGCCGGCGCTGCCCGGCACCCTGATGGCCAGCGTCCAGCCCGGCCCGCTGGACGAGGATGGCTGGAGCCTGTTGGTCGCGAACGCCGCGGTCGCGGCCAAGCTGCGCCATCTGCTGCCGCGCCTGGAAGGGCTGCTGACACAGGCCGGCCTGCCGGGCCGCATCCGCATCAAGCTGGCGCAGAAATAGGAAAAGCCCACTGCGGTGAAGCAGCGGGCTCTCTTTGGTGCCGGCTATCGGATTCGAACTGATGACCTACCGCTTACAAGGCGGTTGCTCTACCAACTGAGCTAAGCCGGCGAAAACAGGACGCGGATTCTAGCCCGCTCACGGACCGCGCTCGCGCGCGGATTCGCTATTTGATGCGCTTGAGCGTGGGGCGCGGGCCGCCACCGGGTGCATCGGGCGAAGGCGGGGTGTCATCGCCCTCATCGTCACCCGTCTCGCTGGCCAGGCGCAGGCCGCTTCGCCGCGGCTCGGACGCAACGGGCGCAGGCTGCACGACAGCGCCCTCGGCCAACGGCTCGGGCGCCGGGAAAGCCATGCCCTGCCCGTTTTCACGCGCATAGATGGCCACGACATGGTCCACCGGCACGATGATCTCGCGCGCCACGCCACCGAAGCGGGCCTTGAATTGGATGTGCTCGTTGCCGAGATCCAGGCCGCTGGTCGCGTCGAAGCCGATGTTCAGCACGATCTCGTTGTTGGACACGTACTCCATCGGCACCTGCACCGAACGGTCGACATGGACCGCGATGTAGGGCGTGAAGCCGTTGTCCGTGCACCAGTCATGCAGCGCGCGGATCAGGTATGGGCGCGTGGAGGTGCCACCACCTGCTCCACCTTCGCCACCTTGCGTTTTTTCCATCTACGACAGCGGCCCACTGAGGGCGCAATACGTCAATAAACCCAGCGACTGCCGCGGATCTGGCTTTGCCAGCCCGCAGGCAGTGCCCCCTCGAGGGGGCGCACGAAGCGCGTAGGGGGTGGGCCGATCAGCGGCGCATGACCTTTTCCGAGGGCGTCAGCGCCTCGATGTAGGCGGGGCGGCTGAAGATGCGCTCGGCGTACTTCAGCAGCGGCAGCGCGTTCTTGGACATGTCGATGCCGTAGTAGTCCAGGCGCCACAGCAGCGGAGCGATGGCCACGTCGAGCATCGAGAAGTCGTCGCCCAGCATGTACTTGTTCTTCAGAAAGATGGGCGCCAGCTGCGTCAGGCGGTCGCGGATCTGCGAGCGGGCCTTTTCCAGCTGCTTGTCGGTCGCCTTGACCGTCGTGCCACGGCCTTCGAGCACATTCACGTGGGCGAACAGCTCCTTCTCGAAGTTCAGCAGGAACAGGCGCACGCGGGCGCGAGCGACCGGGTCGCCGGGCATCAGCTGCGGATGCGGGAAACGTTCGTCGATGTACTCGTTGATGATGTGCGATTCGTACAGGATGAGGTCGCGCTCGACGAGGATGGGCACCTCGTTGTACGGGTTCATCAGTGCGATGTCTTCAGGCTTCGCGAACAGGTCAACGTCGCGGATCTCGAAGTCCATGCCTTTCTCGAACAGCACGAAACGGCAGCGGTGCGAGTAGGGGTCGGTGGTACCGGAGTAAAGGACCATCATGGCTTGGGCTCCCGAGGGGTCAGTCAATCAAAACACAGCGCAGCGGTGGCCGCGCTGAAAAAGCAAACGCAGTGGGTGGCTGAAAGCCCGCCCCACTGCGTGTTTGGCACCACCTTCGGGCGGTGCCGGGACTCAAAGGTTTACTTCACGTCCTTCCAGTACGACGCGTTCAGGCGCCAGGCGAAGATCGTCAGGAAGCCGAGGAAGATCAGCACGATGACGCCCAGCTGGAAGCGCTGGCCTTGTGCCGGCTCGCCCATCCACTGCATGTAGGCGACCAGGTCTGCCACGGCTTCGTCGTACTGGCGCTCGGTCATCGTGCCGGGTGTCAGCTGCTGGTAGCCGGCGAAGACGTGGATCTTCTTGCTCGCGTCATGCGGGTCGGCAACTTCCTCGAACTTGGCGGCGCGCTGGCCTTGCAGTTCCCACATCACATGCGGCATCGCGACGCTGGGGAAGGCCAGGTTGTTCCAGCCCGTCGCCTTGGTGTCGTCGCGGTAGAAGTTCCGCATGTAGGTGTAGAGGTAGTCGGCACCCGAGCCCTTGGACACGTCGGCACGCGAGCGGGCGATGACGGTCAGGTCGGGCGGGTTGGCACCGAACCAGTCCTTGGCCTCTTGCGGGTTGAGGCTGACCTTCATCGTGTCGCCCACCTTGTCGGCGGCGAACAGCAGGTTGCTCTTGATGTCGGCATCGGTCAGACCGATGTCGCGCATGCGGTTGTAGCGGTGGAAGGCCGCCGCATGGCAGTTCAGGCAGTAGTTGACGAACAGCTTGGCGCCGTTCTGCAACGCCGCCATGTCCGACATCTTTTCCTTGGGGAACTTGTCCCACTCGATGCCGCCGCCGGCCGCTTGGGCAACGCTCAGGCTCAGCGAGGCCAGCAGGATCGCAATCAGCTTTTTCATTGGTGTTCTTGCTCCGCGTCTCAGTGGGCGTGGAAGGTCACGCGATCAGGCACCTGCTTGGGCGTGCCCAGGCGGCTCCACCACGGCATCAGCAGGAAGAAGCCGAAGTAGAACAGCGTGCCGGCCTGCGCCACCAGCGTGCCCATGTCGCTGGGCGGCTGGATGCCCAGGTAGCCCAGCACCAGGAAGAACACGACGAATACCGTGTAGACCCACTTGTGCCAGTCTGGACGGTAGCGGATGGACTTGACCGGGCTGTGGTCCAGCCAGGGCAGGAAGAACAGGATGATGACGGCGCCGCCCATGACGACCACGCCCCAGAACTTCGCGTCGAAGACCTTCAGCAGGAAGATCAGCACGGCAGCAGCAACCAGCAGCACGACCTTGGCCGGACCGCCAAACTTGCCCTTCAGGAAGCTCACGATGGCCGAGATGCCGATGATGACGCACAGCACGTTGACCATCGGGTCGGTCGTCGCACGCAGCATCGAGTAGAACGGCGTGAAGTACCAGACTGGCGCGATGTGCGCGGGCGTCTTCAGCGGGTCGGCCGGGATGAAGTTGTTGTACTCCAGGAAGTAGCCGCCCATTTCCGGTGCGAAGAAGATGATGGCGGTGAAGGCCATCAGGAACAGGCAGACGCCGTACAGGTCGTGGACCGTGTAGAACGGGTGGAAGGGCACGCCATCCAGCGGCTTGCCGTTCGCGTCCTTCGGGCCCTTCTTGATCTCGACGCCGTCGGGGTTGTTGGAGCCGACGTCGTGCAGCGCCAGCAGGTGGGCGACCACCAGGCCCAGCAGCACCAGCGGCACGGCGATGACGTGGAAGCTGAAGAAGCGGTTCAGCGTCGCGTCGCCGACGACGAAGTCGCCGCGGATCATCAGTGCCAGGTCTTCACCGACGAAAGGCACGGCAGCGAACAGGTTCACGATGACCTGGGCGCCCCAGTACGACATCTGGCCCCAGGGAAGCAGATAGCCCATGAAGGCCTCGGCCATCAGGCACAGGAAGATCGCGCAGCCGAAGATCCAGACCAGCTCGCGCGGCTGGCGGTAGCTGCCGTAGATCAGGCCACGGAACATGTGCAGATAGACGACCACGAAGAAGGCCGAGGCGCCCGTGCTGTGCATGTAGCGGATCAGCCAGCCCCAGGGCACGTCGCGCATGATGTACTCGACCGACGCGAAGGCCAGGGCCGCGTCCGGCTTGTAGTGCATCACCAGGAAGATGCCGGTGACGATCTGGATCACCAGCACCAGCAGCGCCAGCGAGCCGAAGATGTACCACCAGTTGAAGTTCTTCGGAGCGTAGTACTCCGACATGTGGACCTTGTAAGCGTCGAACGCGGTCGGGAACCGGTTCTCCAGCCAGGTCATCGTCTTCACACCCACCGAGGCGCCGGCAGGGGCTTCCTTGAATTCAGCCATGTCTCGTCCCGTTTTCTAGTTAGGCCTTCTTGTCGTCGCCAATCAGCAGCTTGGCGTCGGACAAGTACATGTGGGGCGGCACTTCGAGGTTGTCGGGTGCAGGCTTGTTCTTGAACACGCGGCCGGCCATGTCGAAGGTCGAACCGTGGCAGGGGCACAGGAAACCGCCCGCCCAGTCGTTCGGCAGCGAAGGCTGGGCGCCGGCGGCGAACTTGTCGCTGGGCGAGCAGCCCAGGTGCGAGCAGATGCCCACGGCGACGAAGTACTCGGGCTTGATCGAGCGGTGACCGTTCTTGGCGTACTCCGGCGTCGGATAGGCCTTGCGGTCGGAATTCGGATCGGCCAGTTCGCCGTCGTGCTTCTTCAGGGCCTCAAGCTGTTCCGGCGTGCGACGCACGATCCAGACCGGCTTGCCGCGCCATTCGACGGTCAGCTTCTCGCCGGGCTTGAGGTTGGAGATGTCCACCTCGACGGGGGCGCCAGCCGCCTTGGCTCGCTCACTGGGCGCAAAGGTGCTGACGAAGGGAACGGCGGTCGCGACGCCACCAACGGCACCGGCGCAGCTGGTCGCGATCAACCAGGTGCGTTTGCCTTGGTCCACTTGCTGGTCACTCATGAGGGTCCTCTGAAGAGACTTCTATTCGGGGCAGCCGAGGATTCTAGCGGACGCCGGTTTGCGATCCGCCCGGCCCGGTGCCGGCGGCACCACAGGTTTACCCGCCTTCTGCGTCATGAGGCCAGCCGTCAACATCCCTGCCTACACTTCCGCCGGTCTTCAAGGAGCCTTGCGCATGAGTTTCTTTTCCGAGTTCAAGGAGTTTGCCGTCAAGGGCAACGTCATCGACCTGGCGGTCGGCGTCATCATCGGCGGCGCCTTCGGCAAGATCGTCGATTCGCTGGTGGGCGACGTCATCATGCCGGTCGTCAGCAAGATCTTCGGCGGCCTGGACTTCAGCAACTACTTCATCCCGCTGGCCGGCCAGACCACGACGGTGCTGGCCGACGCGAAGAAGGAAGGCGCCGTGCTGGCCTACGGCAGCTTCATCACCGTCTCGCTGAACTTCATGATCCTGGCCTTCGTCATCTTCCTGATGATCAAGCAGATCAACCGCCTCAAGCGCGCCGAGCCGGCGCCCGCTCCTGCCGAGCCGCCAGCCACGCCGGAAGACATCCAGTTGTTGCGCGAAATCCGCGACTCGCTGAAGCGCTAGGCGCTTTTCTGGCCCCGCGTGCCCGGTAAGCAATGGTTACCGGGCTTTTTTTTGTCACGGAGTTGGCATATCGCGAAAACCCGCACATGTTGCCGGCGCGATACTTTCAGGGACTTCCCGTGCCCATTTGTTGATGAACGCGCCCGAGATCCGCCTCAATCCGCACCTCGAAGCCTCGCTGACCCGCCTCCGACTGGCGGGCGAGCAGGCGGCCGAGCGCTGCGCGGAAGGCCTGGGGCTGTCGGCGCTGTCGGCGGGCCAGGTCAAGCGGCGCGACGCGCTGCTCGCGGCTCAATTCGTCTTCCGCCAGCAACAAGGCACGTTCCTGCAACGCTTCCTGCAGAGCCTGCGGCGCCAGATCACGGCCGAGCAAGGCGACCCCAAGCCCGTCGCGGCGCCGCCCAAGAAGGACTGGGGCGAGCTGTCGCTGATGGACGACGACCAGGTCAACAACCTCGTCGCAGCCGACCGCATCGGCCTGGCCATCGGCCACCAGTGCGAGTGGGAGTTGCGCGAGGTCGAGTCCTATATCGCGGGCATCCAGACCGGCGAGCGCAACCCACTGCGCCCCGAACTGGTGGGCCAGGCCCTGCTGGACGCGGTTCAAGCGATCACCGACGACCCGCTGAGCCGCCAGACGCTGACGGACGAGCTGACCCGCTCGCTCGCGCAGGAGATGCGCGCGTGCTATGGCGACATCGCCGAACTGCTGCGCTCGCGCGGCCTGCGCCCGCAGGACCTGCGCGTTCGCGCGTCACCCGACGGCAATTCGCGCAACGCCTCGCTGGGCGGTGCCACGCAACCGGGCGAATTCGACTCCGGGCATGGCGCCATGTCGACGCGCGGTGGCGCGGGCAGCTACGGCTCCTCGGGCCACGGCGGCCTGGGCGGCGGCTTCGGTCGTGGCGGCAGCAGCCGCAGCGGCGGCCTGGGCAGCGGTCATGGCGGCCGCGGCGGTGGTGGCGGCATGGGCCGTGTCGATCCGCAGATGATGGACCTGCTGCGCCGGCTGGCGCAGACGCCCGGCGGCTACGAAGGCGGCGGTTTCGACGGCGGTGGCCATTCCAGCCGCATGGGCCTGGACACCTTGTCCGGCGAGCCCAGCGCCTGGGGCCAGTTGCCCATCCCGACCAACCTGATCCATCAGCACCGCGACGAACTGCGCAACGCCTCCACGGGCCGGCTGGACCACATGGTCATCGATGTGGTCGGCAGCCTGTTCGACCAGATCCTGTCCGACCCCAAGGTGCCGCCGCAGATGGCGCGGCTGCTGGCCCGGCTGCAGTTGCCGGTGCTGCGCGTCGCGCTGGGCGACGAAACCTTCTTCTCGTCGCGCCGCCACCCGGTGCGCCAGTTCGTCAACCGCATGGCCTCGCTGGCCTGCGCGTTCGACGACTTCGCCGAAGACCCCGGCCGCGCCTTCCTGGCCCATGTGCGAGACCTCGTGCAAGACGTCGCCAACGGCGACTTCGACCGCATGGACGTCTACACGGCCAAGCTGGATGCGCTGGAAGCCTTCATCGCCGAACAGGCGCGCAACACGCTGAAGGCCAGCGGCGACGCCGCCGCGGTCGTCGAGCGCCGCGAGACCGACCTGCGCCTGCAGCAGCGCTATGCGCTGCAACTGCAGCAGCAGCTCGCCAAGGTCCCGATGCAGGAGTTCCTGCGCAGCTTCCTGGCCGGCGTCTGGAGCCAGGCCATCGTGCTGGCCTCGCGCGAAGGCGCGCCCGAGCGCGCGCTGCGCCTGCGCACGCTGGGCCGCAGCCTGGTCATGAGCGTGCAGCCCAAGGGCGGCACCGCGGCGCGCGCGGACTTCCTGCGCGAGCTGCCCAACCTGATGCGCACCCTCAACGAGGGGCTGGACCTGATCCGCTGGCCCGACGGCCCGCGCAAGGACTTCTTCGGCGCGCTGCTGCCGGCGCATGCCGAGTCGCTGAAGGGCCAGGCGCCCAGCGCGCTGGACACCAACCTGCTCATCAAGCAGCTGGACCAGATCTTCGGCGTACCGCCGCCGGCCGAGGCCGACCTCAGCAAGCCGGTGGCCGGCGAGACCCAACCCGCCGACCTGGACGCCAGCCAGCGCCTGACGCCGGCCGAGGCCAAGAGCCTGGGCCTGGTGGAGGAGGCCAACGTCGACTGGAACGGCGAGGTCGACCTGGACCTGTCCGGCAACGACGCGGTGGCCGCCGCCGAGCCCATGCAGGCGGTGGACATCTCCATCGACGGCCTGCCCGCCGCCGAGGCCCCGCCCGAGCCCAGCAGCGGCGCGCAGCTGATGGACAACATGCAGCTGGGCTTTGCCTACCAGATGCACACCGGCACCGAGTGGCAGAAGATGCGCCTGGCCCACGTCAGCGCGGGCCGCAGCTTCTTCATCTTCACGCACGGCAACCGCCACCAGGAAACGGTGACGATGACGGCCCGCATGCTGAAGAAGCTCTGCGAGGCCGGCCGCATGCGCGCCTACGAGACCGCCCACCTGCTGGAGCGCGCCACGGCGCGCACCCGTGCGCAGCTCGCCGCGCTGGGCGGTGCCGGCCGCTGATTGCGGCTACCAGCGGAAGTTGGCGTTGCCGCTGCCGCGTTGCAGGAAGTTCACCGGCGCGATGTCGGGCGTGGCAAGGTCAAAGCTCTCACGCACCGTCGCCGCCAGCGGCCGGTCGTCGATGCGCGGCGGCTTGAACTCCCAAAGCGCCATCGTGTCGCTGGCCCAGCGCAGCAGCGACGGCGGCATGCCCGGCAGCGCCCTGACCCTCACCTCGCTGCAACGGCCGTCGGCGCCCACCAGGCATTGCGCGTCGACCGCGCCCACCCAGCCAGCAGACTTGACCAACTCCTCCGGATAGGCCGCGTACGCACGCTTGAGCACCAGAGGTCGCACATCCATGCCCGTGATCTGCAGCCGCCCGCCCTGAGCGTCGGGAGTGACCTGCAGCGTCACGTACAGCCCCGTGCTGAGGCGGCCGGGCTGGTTCGACGCGTCACGCGGTGGTGAGATGCGCAGTGGCACGACCCGCTGCTTCACGGCGCTCCAGAAGCCGCTCGGCGCCATGGCTTCCTCGTGAGGCTGCAGCTGCGCGATGCGCCCTTGAGCGTCGAACTGCGCATCAAACGCGACCGTCACGCTGTAGGCCTCGGCCGCCTGCAGCGCAGCCGGCAAGGCCAGCAGAGCGGCGGCGATCAGCAGGGTCCGGTGATGCATGGGGCCTCCGCCTATGAACTGGAGGCACCCAGCAGCCGGCGTGCCATCGCGAGTGCCGCGCCCAGGCTGGCCGGGTCGGCCAGCCCACGCCCCGCGATGTCGAAGGCCGTGCCGTGGTCGGGGCTGGTGCGCACGAACGGCAGGCCCAGCGTGACGTTGACGCCCTGTTCAACGCCCAGGTACTTGACCGGGATCAGCCCATGATCGTGCGTCATCGCGACCACTACGTCGAACTCACCGCGGCGGGCGCGCATGAAGATCGTGTCGGGCGCGTAGGGGCCGCTGGCGTCCATGCCAGCCGCGCGCGCGTCGGCGACGGCCGGCGCGATGTGATGGATTTCCTCGTCGCCGAACAAGCCGCCCTCGCCGGCATGCGGGTTCAGCCCCGCCACGGCGATGCGCGGCGCAGCAACGCCCATGCGCTTCAGCGCGGCATCGGTGATGGCCAGCGTCTCGCCGACCGACTCGCGCGTCACCCGCGCGATCGCGTCCCGCAGCGAGCAGTGGATGGTGACCAGCACGGTGCGCAGCTCCTCGTTGGCCAGCATCATGCGCACCGGTGGCCCGCCGGCCAGCGCCTGCAGCATCTCGGTGTGCCCCGGATGCGGCGAGCCGGCCGCGTGCAGCGCCTCCTTGTGGATGGGCGCGGTCACGAGGCCCCGGCCTCGGCCCGCCAGGATCTCCTCGACCGCCGCCTCGATACAACGTGCGGCCGCCGCGCCGGCGCGCGCGTCGACACGGCCCAGCGGAACATCGGCGAGATCGGACGGCAGCCCGCTGGGCTGCCAGACCGGAAGGCAATTCGGCGGCACGACCTCGTCAGGACGCTGCAGCTGGGCCACGACCAAGTCCGCGCCCAGCGCCGCCACGGCCTGGCGCAGCACCTCCACATGACCCACGACGACCGCGTCGCGCGGCGCCTCACGCCGCCACAGGCTGACGATGATCTCGGGGCCGATGCCGCAGGCGTCGCCCATCGTGACGAGCAGCGGCGCGGCGGATGTGTTCACAGTCATGCCGGCATTCTTTCATCACGTCACGACGAGGCTGGCAGACTGCGGGTCACGATGAGTAACGCATCCCCCTACCCCATCGGCACACCCGGGCACCCCTGGGGCGCCTCCGAAATCGCGGCCTGGCGGGCCGGCGTGCACCGGCACCGCAGCTACGCGAGGGACGTGCTCGCGGCAATCGAGGCGCTGCGCCGGACCTTCGATGTCAGCGAATACGGTGCGCTGGTCTACGACGGTGAGCGCTTCCCGCTGATGGTTGTGCGCAGCCGCGACTGGCGGGCCAACCTGCCCACGCTTGTCGTCACCGGCGGCGTGCATGGCTACGAGACCAGCGGCGTGCTGGGCGCGCTGCAGTTCCTGCGCGAGCACGGGCTGGAGCAGGCCGGCCGAGCCAACCTGCTGGTGGCGCCCTGCGTCAGCCCGTGGGCCTACGAGCGCATCCAGCGCTGGAACCGCGACGCGCTCGATCCGAACCGCAACTTCCGTGAGGGCAGCCCGGCCGGGGAGTCCGCCGCGCTGGTGGCGCTGCTCGCGCCGCTGCGCGGCCGCACGCTGATGCACATCGACCTGCACGAAACGACGGACTCCGACGAGTCCGAGTTCCGGCCCGCGCTGGCGGCCCGCGATGGCGAGGCCTTCGTGCCCGATGTCGTGCCGGACGGCTTCTACCTCGTGGACGACGCCGAGCGGCCGCAGCCGGCCTTCCAGCGCGCCGTCATCGACGCCGTGGCGCAGGTGACCCACATCGCTCCACCCGACGCCAACGGCCAGATCATCGGCTGCCCACTGCAATCACCCGGCGTCATCAGCTTCGCCGTGGCGAAGAAGGGCTTGTGCGCCGCCATCACGGGCGCGCGCTTCAGCACGACCACCGAGGTCTACCCCGACAGCCCGCGCACGACGCCGCAGCAATGCATCGCGGCGCAGGTCACCGCCGTGCGCGCAGCCATCGCCTATGCGCTGGGGCACGCTTAGGCGGGGTTGGGCACGTCGATGAAGCGGTAGTCCAGGCCCAGGTCCGCAGCCACTCGCTCACCCACGCCCTGCACGCCGTAGCGCTCGGTCGCATGGTGGCCGGCCGCGATGAAGGCCACGCCGGTCTCGCGGGCGTAGTGGGCCTGCGGTTCGGAGATCTCGCCGGTCACATAGACATCGACGCCGGCCGCGATCGCGGCCTCGAAATAGCCCTGCGCGCCGCCCGTGCACCAGGCCACGCGGCGCAGAGGCCTGCCGTCGCCGGGCGCCAGCACGGGCTCACGGCCGGTCAGCGTGCGCAGCTGCGTGGCCATGGCGTCCAGCGTGGTGGGCGCCATGGAGCCGATGAAGCCCAGCTCCGAGTCGCCGAAGCGTGCATCGGCCGCCCAGCCCAGGCGCTTGCCCAGCTGCGCGTTGTTGCCCAACTCAGGATGTGCATCCAGCGGCAGGTGATAGGCGAACAGGTTCACGTCGTGGCGTATCAGCCGCTCCAGCCGCTGCTTCATCCAGCCAGTCACGCGGCCGTCCTGGCCGCGCCAGAACAGGCCGTGATGGACCAGGATGGCATCGGCGCCCGCATCGATGGCCGCGTCGATCAGCGCGAGGCTGGCGGTGACCCCACAGACCAGCCGGGCGACCTCTGCACGGCCCTCGACCTGCAGACCGTTCGGCCCATAATCCTTGAAGCGTGCTGGCTCCAGCAACTGGTTCAGGTGGCGCTCCAGCGCGGCGCGTTCGGTCATGGCTTGAGAGGTATGGGGTGTTGAAACGGCTCTGGCTGATTTTCGCGCAGGCGGTCACCGTGGCGCTGGGCGTCATCTTCGTCATCGCCACGCTGAAGCCGCAATGGCTGCAGCAATCGCGCTGGCGCCAGGCCCCCGTCGCCGAGACGGCGCGCGAAATCGCCCTGCCCCCGGCCCCACCCGCGCCCGCCGCCTCCGTCATGCGAACCGGCTTTGCGCAGGCCGCGCGCGCCGCTGCGCCCGCGGTCGTCAGCATCACGGCCAGCAAGGCGCCGTCGCGGGCCGCCCGCCGCGGGCATGAGAACGGCTTCCCGTTCAACTTCCCGTTCGGCCCGCCGCGCGGCATGCCGCAGCAAGGTCTGGGCTCGGGCGTCATCATCTCCGGCGATGGCGTGCTGCTGACCAACAACCACGTCGTGGACGGCGCGTCCGACATCGAGGTGCAGCTGACCGACGGCCGCCAGGCCCGCGCCGAGCTCATCGGCACCGACCCCGACACCGACCTGGCCGTGTTGAAGATCAGCCTGCCGGGCCTGCCGGCCATCCCGCTGGGCGATGCCGCCAGCCTGCAGGTCGGCGATGCGGTGCTGGCCATCGGCAACCCGTTCAACGTGGGCCAGACGGTGACCTCGGGCATCGTGTCGGCGCTGGGTCGCAACCAGCTCGGCATCAACACCTTCGAGAACTTCATCCAGACCGACGCGGCCATCAACCCCGGCAATTCGGGCGGCGCGCTGGTGGACGCCGACGGCCGGCTGGTGGGCATCAACACGGCCATCTTCTCGCGCAGCGGCGGCTCGCTGGGCATCGGCTTCGCGATCCCCGTGGACGTGGCGCGCCAGGTGGCGACGGCCATCCTGAAGGACGGCTCGGTGGCGCGCGGCTACATCGGCGTGCAGACGCGCGAGCTGACGCCCGAGCTGGCCGAGGCGCTGAATCTGGGCGACGCCAAGGGCGTGCTGATCGGCGGCGTGGAGAACGACGCCCCGGCAGCCAAGGCCGGCATCAAGCCGGGCGACGTGCTGATCCGCGTCGGCGACCGCAGCATCACGTCACCCGCCGAATTGCTGGCCAGCGTCGCGGCGCTGAAGCCCAAGAGCCAGGTGGACGTCGGCGTGCAGCGCAACGGCAAGACCTTGAACTTCCAGCTTGCCGTGGCCCAACGGCCGCGCCGCCCGCAGCCGCTTGCCGCGGACGAGTGATCAGGTCTGGGGCGGCGACTCGGCGTCGTCGGCCGCCGCCGGCGTCTTCTTGAGGAAGAACTTCGCGACCCAGATGCCGGCTTCGTACAGGAAGCACATCGGCACGGCCAGCGCCAGCTGCGAGAACACGTCGGGCGGCGTGATGACGGCCGCGATGACGAAGGCCACGACGATGAAATAGCCGCGGAACGCCGTCAGCTGCTCCACCGTCACGAGCCCCACCTTCACCAGCAGCACCACCACGATGGGCACCTGGAAGGCCATGCCGAACGCGATGTACAGGCCCAGGATGGCCTCCACGTAGGACGCGATGTCGGGCGTGGCCGCGACCGACTCGGGCGTGAAGTTCTGGATGAAGAAGAACATCTGGTCCAGCACGTACAACTGGACGAATGCGATGCCGCCGTAGGCCAGTGCACTGCCGAACACGATCAGCGGCAGCGCGAAGCGCTTCTCGTGGCTGTACAGGCCCGGCGCGATGAAAGCCCAGGCCTGGTAGATCAGCCAGGGCAGCGCCAGCAGCACTGCGGCCATCATCAACACCTTCAGCGGGATGAAGAACGGCGAGAACACGCCCACCGCGATCAGCTTGGCGTCAGCCGGCATGTGGGCGCGAATGGGCGCGGCAATGATGTCGATGAGCCGACTGGGGCCGGGCCAGATCGCCAGCAGCGCCATCGCGGCACCCAGGCCGTAGGCCGCGTACAGCAACCGGTTGCGCAGCTCGATCAGGTGAGCGACGAAGGGCTGCTCGGTGCCCGCCAGTTCGTCGTGGTCGGGCTTCTGGAAGGAGGAACTCATCGATTCAAGCCGGGAGGCCGGAAACGCGCCACCCGGGCGGCTCCCGACTGGGTATGGCGGCGCACGCCGGCCTTCTGCTTGAACCACAGCGGCGTCGCACCGCGCTTCAGGCGCCAGTTTTTCTTCGGATGGCGGTACTCGGGCGCCAGCGACGCCAGGCCGTAGTCGTGGGACGTGCCGGTCGCGTCGCTCCAGGTGTCGTTCAGCGCCTGTGTGGCGGAATCGACCTCCTGGCGCACGCTCTGCTCGACGTCGTTCACCGCCGTCTGGAACTGGGACTTCATCTTCTGAAGTTCCTCCAGCTCGATGGAGCGGTTGACCTCGGCCTTCACATCGGCCACGTAGCGCTGCGCCTTGCCCAGCAAGGTGCCCACCGTGCGGGCGACGCGGGGCAGCTTCTCGGGGCCGATGACGATCAACGCCACCGCGCCGATCAGCGCTATCTTGTCAAAGCCGAAGTCAAGCACTTAGAAGCTGTGGGTTAGCCCTGCGCGGCCGAGCAGACCGTCGCAGCGGCGCCAATCAAGGCGCCAAGCGCAGCCGTGGCACGTGCCACGGCGAGCATTTGCAACGCCGAGTGGCGGCGTTGCGGCGGGATGAGCGGGCGTGAGGGGCTGACGCACAGCTTCTCAAGCTCAGGACTTGGTCTTGGCGTCGACGTCGACCGTGTTCGGGTCGTTGGCCTTGTTGGCGGCGACCTGCTGCGGCGGGGCTTCGGGGCTGCTGCCGTCCTTCATGCCGTCCTTGAAACCCTTGACGGCACCGCCGAGGTCGCTGCCGATGTTCTTCAGCTTCTTCGTGCCGAAGATCAGAACGACGACCAGCAGAACGATCAGCCAGTGCCAAATGCTCAAACCACCCATGATGTCTACTCCTTAAGGACTGGCTCAAATTCTAGGTGACGCCTGTGACAGGGCCGAGCAGGCCGCAGCCACACCCTGCGTCGGGCGCAAGCCCTAGGTTGGGTCCGGCGTCAGCCTTTCAACCAGGGCCTCGGGCCACCCATCACGTGCAGATGCAGGTGATACACCTCCTGCCCGCCGTCCGGCCCGGTGTTGATGACGTGGCGGAACCCATTCGTGACGCCCAGTTCCTTCATCAGGCGCGGGCCCAGCGCGGTCATCTTGCCCAGCAACTGGCTTTCGGCCTCGGTCACGTCGGCCAGGGACGCGATGTGGCGCTTCGGGATGATGAGGACGTGCACCGGCGCCCAGGGGTTGATGTCATGGAAGGCCAGGACATCCTCGTCTTCGTAGGCCTTCTTGCTCGGGATCTGGCCGGCAACGATCTTGCAGAAGATGCAGTTGGGGTCGTGGGACATGTTGATTTCCTTGTTCAGACCGGCATGCGCCGGCCATCGATGCAGGCCAGCGAGCCACGGATCAGGCGGTAGATCACCCACAGCGGGTTGATGACCATCGAAGCCACCGCCACAAACCAGGCGACGCTGCCCAAGTTGCCGCGACCCATGCCCAACCAGATCACCAGCAGGCTGCCCAGCAGCGCCACCCACCAAAGCACGGTCCACCAGAAGGTGCGCATCTGCCAGCGGAAGTGGCTGCCGTACAGCGTCTTGCTGACGTCACCGTACTTGATGTGGTTGATCAGGATGGCCGCCAGGCCGGTCAAGCCGCCGGAGAAGAACGACAGCGCGTACAGCGTGTAGAGCACCAGGCTCAAGCGCCGGGCGGCCGCGGTGGGCGTGACGCTGGCGTCTTGCGCCGGGATGGCTGCCTGCATGTCGACTCCCTCCAATCCTTGCTGTTCAGACCGGCATGGGCTGGCCGTCGTTCCAGGCCAGGAAGCCTCGCACCAAACGGTAGACCAGCCAGATCCAGTTGGCGGCCAGGATGACGAAGCCGACCCCGATGAAGACGGTGATCCAGCCCAGGAACGCCCACAGCAGGCTCCACCAGAAGCTGCGCATCTGCCAGCTGAAATGGCTGCGGTAGATCGTGCCCTCGGTATCGCCCACCTTCACGTGGTTGATGATGATGGCGATCAGCGCCGGCAGGCCGGTGAAGACGCCCACCGCGTAAAGGACGTAGGTCACCAGCGTCAGGTTGCGCAGGCTTTGCAGCTGCTGGCCGTCGACGGTGGGAGCGACTTCGAGATTGCCTGTCTGCATGTTCAGTCCTTCTTGCGTGCCGCGATTTCCGCGAGGCCCGACAGCCCTTCGCGCCGCGCCAGCTCGGCCAGCACGTCCTCGGGCTTCAGGCCGAAATGGGCCAGCGCGACCATGCTGTGGAACCACAGATCGGCCACCTCGTAGACCAGCTTCTGCGGGTCGCCATCCTTGGCCGCCATGACCGTCTCGGTGGCTTCCTCGCCAATCTTCTTCAGGATGCTGTCCAGCCCCTTGTCGAACAGCTTGGCGACGTAGCTGGTGCCGGGATCGGCACCCTTGCGGGACTCGATGACCGCGCCGACGCGGGAAAGGATGTCGTCACTCATAGATCTTGCTCGGGTCCTTCAGCACCGGTTCGGCCGGCGTCCACGCGCCGTTCTCCAGCTTCTGGAAGAAGCAGCTGTGCCGGCCCGTGTGGCAGGCGATGCCCGGCTCGTGGCCCAGTTGCGTGATGGTCAGCAGCACGACGTCGTTGTCGCAGTCCATGCGGATGGCGTGCACCTGCTGGAAGTGGCCGCTCTCCTCGCCCTTGTGCCACAGCTTGTTGCGCGATCGGCTGAAATAGACCGCCTGGCCGCGCTCGGCCGTCAACGCCAGCGCCTCGCGGTTCATCCACGCGAACAT
Source organism: Roseateles asaccharophilus (assembly GCF_031458115.1). GTDB lineage: Bacteria > Pseudomonadota > Gammaproteobacteria > Burkholderiales > Burkholderiaceae_C > Pelomonas > Pelomonas asaccharophilus_A. The sequence continues at coordinate 75,334 of NZ_JAVDXV010000005.1, forward strand.
CAGCACGTCGCCCGTGCCTTGCTCCTGGGCGATGACGGGCACCAGGCCCTTGTCATCCCATTTCACTTCGTCGATCCAGCTCATCTTTTCAGTCTAGGTGAGTCGGGCCGGAATGCCCGCGCTCGGCGGCAAACCATTGCAGCACGGGGATGGTGCCGGGCAACACGGGCTTGACCTGCACGGGCAGGTCCGCCCAGGCCATCTGCTGGCCCTCCAGCATCTGGAAATCACCCGTCCAGTCGAACACCTTGCAGAAGTTCAGCCGCACGCGGGCGTGGGGATAGTCCATGACCAGCGTCTGCCACGGGTGGGCCGGACCGATCTCTATGCCCAGTTCCTCGCGCAGCTCGCGGGCCAGCGCCTGCTCGACGGTTTCGCCGGCCTCGACCTTGCCGCCCGGGTATTCCCAATAGCCCGCGTAGACCTTGTCCGGCGGGCGTGAGGTCAGCAGGAAGCGCCCTTCCCGGCCCGCTGCATCACGCTCGACGAGCACGCCCACGGCCACTTCGACCGGCACACGTTCGGCTTCAGACATGGTCCAGGCCTTCCGGCGCCTGGCCATAGTCGCGGATGCGCAGCGCCGGTTCTGCCTCGCCCACGGCGCCGCGGCCGGCGCGGTCGCGTGCGAACTGGAAGGCCACGCGGCCCGATCGCGACCCGCGCTCCAGCGCCCAGATCAGCGCTGGCTGGCGCGCGGCCTCGATGGCGGCGTCGTCCAGTCCGAAATGGCGCAGCCACTGCGCGACGATGGTCAGGTACTCGTTCTGGCTGAACGGGTAGAAGCTGATCCACAGGCCGAAGCGCTCGGACAGCGAGATCTTTTCCTCGACCGCCTCGCCCGGGTGGATCTCGCCGTGCTCGCCATGCGTGCCGGCGAGGTTGTCCACCATCTTCTCGGGCAGCAGGTGGCGGCGGTTGCTGGTGGCGTATATCAGCACGTTGTCGCTGGCCGCCGCGATGGAGCCGTCGAGCACGCTCTTCAGCGCCTTGTAGCTGGCCTCGCCTTCGTCGAAGCTCAAGTCATCGCAGAAAACGACGAAGCGCTCCGGGCGGGCCGCGACCTGTTCGACGAGGTCTGGCAGGTCCACCAGGTCGGCCTTGTCGACCTCGATGAGGCGCAGGCCACGGTCGGCGAACTCGTTCAGCACCGCCTTGATCAGCGAACTCTTGCCGGTGCCCTTGGCGCCCGTCAGCAGCACGTTGTTGGCCGGCCGTCCGGCAACGAACTGGGCCGTGTTGCGCAGCAGCTTTTCCTTCTGCGGCTCCACTTCCTGCAGGTCGGACAGCCGGATGCGGCTGACCGCCTTCACCGGCTCCAGACACAGCGCACCATGCCGGCGGCGGGCACGGAAGGCGGTGGACGCGGCCCAGTCGGGCGCCGTCGCGGCATGGGGCAGGACGGCCTCGAGCCGGGTCAATAGACCCTCGGCGCGGGCCAGGAAGGATTCCAAAGCGGCAGACATGCCGCCAGTGTAGGAGCCAGATGCCTAGCCGATGGACTTGAGGGATGCTTCCAGTTGCTCCGTGGGCAGCCGCTTGAAGCCCGAGCGCGCATAGCGCTGCAGCCGGCCCATGATGAAGCAGACCCACACCGACGCCTGCGCGTTGGCATGCACCGTGGGCGTCAGCGACCCCTGCGCCTCGGCGGCGGCACGCAGCACCTGGCGCAGCGAGGATTCGACGCGATCAAAGAACTGGTTGATGCGCGCGGTCAGCCGTTCGTGTTCGTAGACCAGCGCGTCGCCCACCATCACGCGCGTCATGCCCGGGTTCTTCTCGCCGAACTGCAGGATGACGCTGGCAATGCGCGCCGCCTGCCCCGGCATGGGCTGGGGGGCGTCGACGATCTGGTGGATGAGGCCGAAGACGCTGCTCTCGATGAAATCGATGAGCGCCTCGAACATCTGCGCCTTGCTGGCGAAATGCCGGTACAGCGCCGCCTCGCTGACATCCAGCTTGGCTGCCAGCGAGGCGGTGGTGACGCGGTCGGCCCCCGGCTGCTCCAGCATGCCGGCCAGCACCTGCAGGATCTGCGTGCGGCGCTCGCCAGGCTTGGGGCGCTTCTTGGGAGTGGGGCTGGGGCTGTCAGCGGGCAGATCGGCGTCCATGCGCCGGATGCTAATCGCGCAGCCAGCCCAGCCGACGGGCTTCGTAGATCGCCTCGACCTTGGAGCGCACGTGCAGCTTGCGATAGACGCGCTTCACATAGGTCATCACCGTGTGCGGCGACACCTGCATGAACTGCGCGATCTCGTCGAAGGTGAAACCCTTGGCCGCCAGGTGCAGCACGCGCGACTCCTGCTCGGACAGCGCCACGACCTCCTCGTCGGCCAGCGTGGCCGCCATGGCCTCGGGCGACGGGCCGGTGGACCCTTGAGCGCCGGGCGCCAGACGCACCAGCAGCCGGCGCGCGATGACGGGGCTGATCGGGCTGCCGCCGGCGCGCAGCGAGCGCAGTTGGCCCGGCAGGTCCAGCGCCAGGCTGTCCTTCAGCAGATAGCCGGTGGCGCCGGCCTCGATGCTGGATACCACATGCTGCTCATCGCCGAACACGGAGATCACCATGACCTCGCATTGCGGACGGGTCTGGGCCGCGTGGCGGATCAGTTCGATGCCGCTGCCGCCGGGCAGGTCCAGGTCGACCAGCAGCACATCGGGCTGGAGCTGGTCGAACATGCGCCGGCCTTGCGGCAGGTCGGGGGCAATGCCAAGCAACTCGATATCGGGCACGCTGCTCAGCGCATGCGTGAAAGCCTCCCGGAAGCGGGCCTGGTCTTCGACGATGAGGACCGAGAACGGGGTCATTGACTCTGGAAATCTCTCTAGCTGCCGGACGGCGGATTGTCCGACGAGGATACCCCGTCGCCCATTCACGCTTTCCTTCAGAACTGGGGGGACCTCGCCAGCGCCGCAAGCGAACGCACGCGCCGGCTCACGTAGGCCGGCCGGTGCTGCAGGCGACGGCCATCGGGCGTCTTGCGCAGCCAGCGCTGCATCCAGACGGTGGACATCCCCAGGCTGCGGGCCGATTTCTGGTGCATCAGCGTGTCCTCGACGAGGATGCAATGTTCGGGCTTGAGCTTGAGCCGCGCCAATACCGCACGGAACATGCGGGTATCCGGCTTGGGTCGGGAGTGGCCGAACATCTGCATGTCCTCCACGCAGATCAGCCCCTCAAAGGCGCTGCTGAGGCCGATCGCCGCCAGCACGCGCTCGGCATAGCTGCGCGGCGCATTCGTCATCAGGAACTTGCGCCCCGGCAGACGGCGCAGCGCGGCCAGGTCATGGGCGTGGCCATGCAGATGCGCATCCAGGCCGGGCAGCCGGTGCGTCTCGGCGAGGAAATGCGCCGGCTTGATGCCGTGATGGCGCTGCAGGCCGGTCAGCGTCGCGCCGTAGCGTTCCCAGTACCGGTTGCGCAGCCTCGCCGCCTCCTCGTCCGTGAGGCCGAGGTAGGTCACCATGTAGGCCGCCATCGACGCGTTCAGCTCCTTGAACGCCCGGTGCGACGCGTTGTGCAGCGTGTCGTCGAGGTCGAACAGCCAAATCTTGGGATGTCTGCTCATCGAGACGAGATCATGGTTCCGTAGGCTTGGTCCGTGAGGACTTCCAGCAGCATGGAATGCGGCACCCGGCCGTCGATGATGTGGACCGCGTTGACACCGCTCTTGGCCGCGTCGATGGCGCCGGCGATCTTCGGGATCATGCCGCCGCTGATCGTGCCGTCTTCCACCAACTCGTCGATGCGACGGGGTGTCAGCTCGGTCAGCAGTTCGCCCTGCTTGTCCAGCACGCCGCGGATGTTGGTCAGCATCAGCAGCTTCTCGGCCTGCAGCACCGTCGCCAGCTTGGCGGCCACCACGTCGGCGTTGATGTTGTAGCTCTCGTTCTTCTCGCCAAAGCCGATGGGACTGACGACAGGGATGAACTGGTCGTCCTGCAGTGCCTTCACGACCGACGGGTCGATGGAGACGATATCGCCAACCTGGCCGATGTCGTGCTCCTTGGCCGGGTCGTCCTTGTCGACCATCTTCAGCTGCTTCGCGCGGATCATGCCGCCGTCGCGGCCGGTCAGGCCCACGGCCTTGCCGCCGGCGGCGTTGATCAGGCCCACGATGTCCTGTTGAACCTGGCCAGCCAACACCCACTCGACGACTTCCATCGTCTCCTCGTCGGTGACGCGCATGCCCTGGATGAACTGGCCCTTCTTGCCCAGGCGCGACAGCGCGCCTTCGATCTGCGGGCCGCCGCCGTGCACGACGACCGGGTTCAGGCCCACCAGCTTCAGCAGCACCACGTCCTCGGCGAAGTCCTGCTGCAGTTCCGGGTCGGTCATGGCGTTGCCGCCGTACTTGATGACGATGGTCTTGCCGTGGAACTTGCGGATGTAGGGCAGCGCCTGGGACAGGATCTCGGCCTTCTCGCGCGGCGCGATGTGGGAGACGTCGGTGGTGTGGGTGCTCATGCGGGGGACTCCGGGTTTTGGCGCAATTCTAGGAAGCCTGTGTGATGCCCGCAGAATGCCGAGCCATGCAAGCCAGCGCATATCTGAAACTCTCTGTTGCCACGGCCTTCGCAACCATCGCGCTGAAGTCGGCCGCCTGGTGGTGGACCGGCTCGGTGAGCCTGGCGGCCGACGCGCTGGAGTCCTTCGTCAACCTGGCCGGTGCGCTGTTTGCGCTGGCCATGGTCACGCTGGCCGCGCAGCCGGCGGACGACAACCACCCCTTTGGCCACCACAAGGCCGAGTATTTCTCCAGCGGCTTCGAGGGCATCCTCATCATTGCCGCGGCGCTGGGCATCCTGTGGGGCGCGGTGGACCGCTGGCGCCATCCGCAGCCGCTGGAAAGCCTGGGGCTGGGTCTGGGTCTGACGCTGTTCAGTACGGCACTGAACGGCGCGCTGGCCTGGGCCATGCTGCGCAAGGCGCGCGAGGTGCGCTCGATGGCGCTGGAGGGCGACGCCCGCCACCTGTTCACCGACGTGTGGACCTCCGTCGGCGTCGTCGCCGGCCTGCTCGGCGTGATGGCCACCGGCTGGCACTGGCTGGACCCGCTGCTGGCCGCGGCCGTGGCGCTGAACATCCTGCGTGAAGGCATCCACCTGCTGCGCGAATCCAGCGGCGGGCTGATGGACAAGGCGCTGGACGCTGAATCGCTGGCCGCGGTGCACGCCGTGCTGGAGCGCCAACGGCAGGCGCAGCCCGTGCGCTTCGACCACATCGCCAGCCGCGTCGCCGGCCAGCGCCGCTTCGTCGACCTGCACATGCACCTGCCGGCCGGCTGGACGCTGGGCCGTGCGGCCGCGCTGCGCGGCGAGGTCGAGCAGGCCTTGATGAAGGCAGTGCCGGGGCTGCGCGCCAGCATCCAGCTGCTGCCGATGAACATGGAAGCGCACAACCTGGATGAAGAGGATTTGACGTGATCGCGGTGTTGCAACGGGTGCGCGAGGCGCGCGTGGAAGTGGGCGGCGCCGTCGTCGGCGCCATCCAGCAAGGCTTTCTGATGCTGGTCTGCGCCGAGCCGACCGACACGGAGGCGACGGCCGAGAAACTCATCGCCAAAGTGCTGAAGCTGCGCGTGTTCAGCGACGAGGCCGGCAAGATGAACCGCAGCGTGCAGGACGTGGGCGGCGGCCTGCTCATCGTCAGCCAGTTCACGCTGGCGGCCGACACCAACGGCGGCAACCGGCCCAGCTTCTCGGGTGCGGCGCCGGCCGAACAGGGACGAAGGCTCTACGAGCACACGCTGGCGTTCGCGCGCCGGCAGCACCCGGTCGTCGCCGCGGGCGAGTTCGGCGCCGACATGCAGGTGCACCTCGTCAACGACGGCCCCGTGACCATTCCCATGCGGATGAACTGATGACGCCTGAAATCGTCCTGATCGACTCGACCGATGGCCGCGCGCCTGCGCTGGACCAGCCCCGCGAAGACCGCCGCGTGCAAGGCGCGCCGCAACGCCGCACCTGGACGCTGCACGAAGCCGGCCCCATGAGCGCCGGCGTGTGGGAATGCGAGGTGGGCCGCTGGCGCATCGTCTTCCCCGCTGGCCGCCAGGAGTATTTCCATGTGCTGCAGGGCCGCGTGCGCGTGCACGGGTCGGCCGGCGCCGTGGACGTCGGCCCCGGCCAGGGTGGCGTCATCCCGCCGGGCTTCGAGGGCGAGTTCGAGGTGTTGGAGCCGGTGCGCAAGCACTTTGTCTTCGTGGAAGTTGCCGCCTGAGCAACGCAGCCCGGAACACCTGATCCTGGCATTAGCATCCGCCCCCAAGAAACCTGGGGAGGTGAGTTGATGCTGAAACGACTGCTGGCTGCCATCGCGATCTCGCTGCCCTTGGCCGCGCCGGCCGAGGAGGCCGCCAAACCGACGCAGACCATCGCCCTCATCTCCACGCTCGGCGACCAGCTCAGCATCGTCAAGCAGCGCGGCAAGCGCGCCAGCAGCATCGACGACTTCTCGCGCCGCACGCTGCAGATCGACCCCCAGTTGCTGAACATGTCGGTGCTGCGCGGGCTGGACAGCGCACTCGCCGCCGAGGAGCCCAACTCGCGCCGCATCATGTTGCGCTGGAGTGCCAACCCCGGGCTCGCAGAACAGTTGAAGAACGCGTCCTTCGAGGCCCGCGATGCGCTGGTGCTGGATGCGCTGCGCGAGCGCCTGACCCAGATGCCGCAACGCGCCGACTGGGACCGCATCGAAGCCATCCTGCCGCGCTTTTCCTGGGAGACGCGCGAGGGCATGCCCAACCGGCTGGGCGGCATCGGCATCTACGTCAAGCCCACCGGCAACCAATGGGAACTGCTGGACGAGGACGGCATCGACCGCAAGCAGGATCTCGCCGACCCGGACCAGACCACCATCAACCCGCGCACAGGCGAGCAGCAGAAGGACAAGGCCTATGTGGCGCCCTTCATCTCGTTCGAGCGCGTGACGCTGGACGCCAAGACGCTGGCCGTCGTCGCCCGCAAGCCGCAGTTCACGCACACCAAGTACAGCGACCCGAACTCCAAGTCCATCGACGTTGTCGAGCAGGTCTCACCGGCCGAGCTGGTGACGCAGCTCAACAAGCTCGTCGAACAGGCCGCCTACCGCTCCGTGCGCGGCGCGGTGGAGGTCGGCCCGGTCAAGCAGGTGCCGGCGGAGGCGGGCAAGCCCTGACGGGCTCGCGCCGCGGTTCAGCCGAGTTCCACCGTCCAGCGGTTGACGCTGCCCGGCGCCGGCCGCGGCAGCGCCAGCGCGCCCATGCGGTAGGCATGCGGGCGGCGCGTGGCGGACAGCTCCGCGCCGGCCTCGTCGCGCACGCGCTCCACGCCATGGCCGCGCGGCCCCACGCGGTAGTTCAGCTCGAAGCGCAGGTCGGCCAGTTGCAGCTGCACCTGCAGGCCGTCCAGCTGCGGCGGCATGACGGGGTCCACCACCAGTTCGCCCTGCTCCAGCCGCAGGCCCAGCAGTGAACCGATGACCAGCCCCAGCGCGATGCCGGGGCCGCTGGAGTAGATGCGCCAGCCGCCGTCCAGCGCCACCTCGCCGGCCAGTGCGCGGCCGTATTCGGCCCGGGCCACATAGCGGTCCGCGAAGGCGGCGTCGGAGCTGGAGTAGTAGCAGTTGGCCTGGCGCGGGCTGGCGCTCTTCACGCGGTCGCGCAGCGCGATGGGGTGGGCCTGCATCAGCGCCTGCAGGAAGGCCTCGGCATGGCCCAGGTGCGCCAGCATCTGCGCATAGCGCAGGTGGGCGTGCATGTACATGATGCCGATCTCGCGGCCGAAGAAGGTGCTGGTCTCGGCGCGCTGGAACAGCAGCGACGGGCCGCCGCGATAGGGGAGCGGCGCATCGAACAGGCGCGCGCCGTCGGGGCCCTTCAGGTGCTGCTCGATCAGCGCGGCCTGCGTGCGCGCCTGATCGGGCGTGAACAGGCTGTCGATGACAGCGTGCATCATCGGCAGCAGGCTGTAGCGCAGGCCGGTGCGCTGGTCCGTCGGGTGTATCCACAGCTCGCGCCCGCCGGCCTCGGGGAACAGTGCGTAGCCGGCCACCACGTCGTCCTGCACCAGCAGGCGCTGGAACTCGGCGCGCACGCCAGCCGCCTCGGCCACCAGGCGTGCGGCCTCGTCGCCGCGTCTCAGCTGACCGAATGCTCGCGCCAACGTGTGCAGCATCTGGTGGTGCAGCGTGACGGTCCACGCGCTGCACAGGCGCTCGCGCAGCGCCGGGTCGGCAGGCTGCAGCGAGTCGTTCCAGTCGCCATGCCAGTAGGCGGCCAGGCCCGTGCCGGGCACCACGCGCCGGCGGATCAGCGCCAGCGCCCGCTCCACGTGCACGGCCAGCGATGCCGGCACGTCGTCATGGAAGGGCAGCACCTCGTCCAACAGGCCCGCGTCGCCGCTGGCGATCAGGTATTGCGCGAGGCCCAGAAGCGGCCAGAACACGATGTCGCCGTGCGAGTCACCGGCGCGGATCTGCGCCTCGCGCTCGAAGAACATGAACCACTGCGGCCAGTCGCCATCGGCGTTCTGCGCGCTGAACACGCGCAGCAGCAGGTCGCGCACCGGCGCCGTCTGGCCCAGCGCCAGCAGCATCTCCAGCGGGCCCTGGCAGACGTCGCGCGTGCCCCAGCCACCGCCGGAGTACTGCTCCAGCCCGCGCGGCGACAGGTAGTGCACCAGCGCGTTGTGGGCGTACCAGGGCAGGATGTCGTGCAGCTGCGCCAGCGCCGTGTGCCGCCATTTCGGCAGCGCCAGCGGTTGGGCGGGCGGCGCCGCCACGTCCAGCAGTTCACCGCGCAGCGTCAGCGTGAATGCATGGCCCGGTGAGAAGTCCAGGCACACCAGGGACTCGCCACGGCTGACGCCGTCGTCGTACAGGCGACCGTCGTCGCCGACGATGGTGATGCCCGGCGCCTCGATGACCAGCGCCCCCTCCGGAAAGCGCTCGGCCAGCGCGCTGCCTTCGGGCGGCGTGATGCGCAGCCGCTCGCCGCTGTGCTCCCACACGGGCTTGTCGGGCGCGGCGCCGTCGTCGCCGCCCAGCGCGAGGTTAAGGGTCGCGCGCAGCCGCAGGCCGCGGCCCTTCAGCACGCGCAGCGTCAGCGTCATCGCATCCGGCGCGGCGCCGGCGGCGGCGACGACCTCGATGACGCCGCCCAGGTGGGCGTAGATCCAGCGGCAGCGCTGCGGCTGCATCTCGAAGGCCGACGGCAGGCCCAGCAGCTGCCAGTCCTCCGCCTGCGGCTGCACGAACAGCCGCAAGCCAGCGCTGTGGAACAGCCCCAGCAGGCTGCGCTGCGTGGACAGCATGCGGTTGATGCTGACATGGCCCTGCGTCAGCATGGAATGGAACACGCCGCCCATCCAGCAGGTGGACGTCAGCGCGCCCTCGTCGGGCACGAGGTGGTCGCCCGCGCGCAGGATGTGGCCGTGCGGGCGCTGCACCAGCAGCTCCTTGGCGCGCAGCACCACGTGGCCGGCATCGGGCGTGAAGAAGCTCAGCAGCCGGCCGTCCAGCCGCTCCTCGTGGCGGCGTTCGCCGGGGAACAGCTCGCCGCAGGCAGCCTCGTCCAGATCGATGGTGGGGAAGGTCTGTGCCGTGGCGAACAGGCTGGCCGCCAGCGGCTGGCCGGGCTCCTCCAGCGCCGCCGAGGGTCGGGCCTCCGGCATTGCCAGCAGCGCGGGCAGAAGGGCCAGGTCGGCATCGCTGCTGGCCTCGGGGTGATGCGCCCGCAGCGTCAGGAAGAAGCCGGCCGATGTGCTCTCGCCCGGCTTCAGCGTCAGGGCCTCGTCCTGCAGCGCCACCAGCGCATGCTCCTGCTGCAGCCGCGTGCCCGGCAGACCGGCCAGCACGGCCGGCGGCACGACGGTGCCGTCGCGGGCCGCATGGCCCCAGACCTGTGCCGCGTCCGTCGCAAAGCTCTCGGCGCGCCGGAGCGAACCGGCCAGCAGCCAGGGATGCTGGCCCTTCTGCGCCTGGTTCTGCCGCGCCGCCAGCAGCACGCCGTGCTGCGCATGCCGCAGCGGCTGCAGGTCGATGTAGTGGCTGACGTAGAACTCGTTGGTGCGCACCGCGCCGTAGTCCGCCAGGCCGATGTCGTGCACCAGCACGGGCGCGATGTCGCAGGCGGCACCGCTGTCATTGATGGCCTGCAGATGCCAGAACAGCGTGGGCTGGTCTTCGGCCAGCCGCAACTGCAGCCGCAGCGCCAGCCCGTCCCACACGCCGCGCATCTCGAATGCGCCCTCGGCCATGTGCACGCTCAGCGGCGACAGCGGCCCCAGCAGCGGCACGGCGCGCCAGTCACCGCCGGCATCGCGCCGGCGCAGCCAGATGTTGGCCGGGCCGCCTTCCAGCTCGTTGCCGGGGAAGAGGTTGAGCAGCAGCCCCGACGCGAGCTGCAGCCGGCGCAGTGCGCCATGGGACAGCAGTTCGGCTTCGAGGCCGGCTTGGTTGCGGATCAGGTGCGGAGTCATGTTTGCTTCTGCGCCAACAGCCAGGGCAGCAGTTCAGGGTCGTTGTAGGCGGGCGTCCACGAGTCGTGGCCCACGCCGGGGTAGATGGTCAGCGAGGCCGTGCCGCCCGCGGCGCGCAGCGCGTCCACGCAGGCCACGTGCGGCGCCAGCGGCACCACGGTGTCCTGGTCGCCGTGATAGGCACGCACGGGCACGCCGCGCATGGCGGCCACCTGGGCCGGGTCGCCAAAGCCGCAGACGGGCGCGATGGCCGCCAAGTCGCGCGGATGGGCCGTCGCCCACTGCCACATGCCGAAGCCGCCCATGGACAGGCCGGTGCCGACGCAGCGCTGCGCGTCGACATGCAGCCTGGCCTTCAGCGCGACCAGCAGCCGGTGCAGGCGCTCGGGGTCCCAGCGCTGGTTGTCGTCGCACTGCGGGCTGACGACGATGGCGGGCCAGGCGGCACCGGCGGCGATGAGCTTGGGCGGGCCATGCACCTTGACCTTCTGCAGGTCGGTGCCGCGCTCGCCGGAGCCGTGCAGGAAGATCACCAACGGCCAGCGCTCGCTGCGCTGCGCGTACTCGCGCGGCAGCCAGATCCAGAAGCGCGTTCCCTCCAGCTCCCACGCGCGCTGCTCGCCGGCCGCCAGACCGGGCGGCACGGTGGGTGGCAGCGCGGCGCAGGCGCTCAGCAGCACGGGGCTCGTCAACAGCAGCTGGCGGCGGGAGATCGTCATGGCATGGGCTCCAGGTGGATGGTCGTCGCGCCGGTTGGGAGGGGCAATTCGCGGCCCTGCCATGTGAGCAGCGCAGATTCGACGTTAGCGCGCGGTAACTGCGCCGTACCCGGCCAGGCCAGGCGCAATTCACCGGGCAGGCGTTCGGGCCGGCGGTCGATGTGCAGCGTCCAGCCGCCGTCGGCGCGGCGCAGAAGCCGGTAGTCCAGTCGCCCCCAGGCGGTGGACAGGCCGGTCACGCCGATGTCGCCGGCCGCACGCCACGCGGGCGACAGGCCGGCGCCGAGCACCACCGTGCCGGTGGCCTCGCGCTCGTAGGCCAGCAGGTCCAGCGCGGCGCGCAGGTAGTCGGACGAGATCCAGGCATGCGGCATGTCGCCCAGGAAGCGCGGCTCGCGCGCGTCGGGCAGCACCACCTCGGCCCAGCTGTGCCAGCCGGCCGGCCGCTGGTGCGTGAAGAACCAGGCCAGCAGCCGGTGCGCATCATCCACGCGACCCAGGCGGGCCAGCGCGCTGACGTTGCGCAGCTCGTAGGGCGTGTAGTCGCGCCAAATCTTGGCGCCGCTGATGCGTGCATCGGCCTCCTTCACGTAGCGGTCGAAGGTGCCCCGCAGCAGCTCGACCGGCAGCCTGGCTTCGGCCTGGGCCGGATTCAGCGCCATCGTCGTCGACGTCGCATCGAAGTCGCCGCGGTCGGCGGCACCGGCGATGTGGTCGAGCTTGAAATGCTGGGCCGTCGCGGCGATCGAGGCAGAGAGGTCCGCCTCGAACTCATCGCGCATCGCGGCCCAGCCTGTGGCCTGTGCGGCGGCGCCCAGCGCCTGCGCGATCTGCACCGCGTCCTTGTAGCCGCGCAGCGCCCAGAAGTCGTCCCAGTAGGAGTAGGCCGGCTTGTCGCTGTAGCCCTCGTGGCTGATGGACGGCGGCATCAATCCTTTGAACCTTGGATCGGCACCGGGCTGGCGTTCGCTCTGGCGCAGCGCTTCCATCCAGGCCATCACGCGCTGCACCTTGGGCCAGTGGCGCTGCAGCAGCGCGCGGTCCTGCGTGTGCCGCCACAGCTCGGCGACGGCGTACAGGTACTGGCCATGGCTGTCGTTCTCGACGACGGGATCGGCGCCGCGCTGGTCCACGCAGCAGGGCACCTTGCCGCTGTCAAAGATGTAGCCACCGAACCAGTCGACGAATTCCTCGGCCGCCTTGGCCTCGCCCATGCGCACCAGGCCCGCCACCATCATGGCGCCATCACGTATCCATGACCGCGCATAGGAGCGCGTGCCCGGTCGCAACGCCGGGCCCTCGCGAGACATCAGCATCTGCGCGAGTGCGGCGCGCATGGTGTCGACCACGGGCTGGGCCTGCGGCGGCAGTCGCAGCTCCAGCACGCCCAGGCGGTCGCGCCACTGGGCGGCGGCGACGGCCAGGCGCGTGTCCAGCGCTGAGGCATCGACGACGCCAGCGCCCGACACCCAACCCAGCGTGCGGGACTGGCCCGGCGCCAGGTCCACATCGAAGCGCATGACGGCGGAGGGCAGTCCCTCGGTGTCGGCCAGATCCGTGAGCGGCGCGGACTGCAGCAGCGAGGCCATGCCGGGGCCGGCACTCCACGGCGCCGCGCGGACCTCGGCCGGTGCTTCGCGCGGCTTCAGGTTCAGGCCCGCGGCGCTGAGCTTTCCATCCGCCCACGCGATCGCCGGCAGCGGGCTGATGCCGCCTGGAGTGGACAGGAACTGCTGCGGCGGATTGACCTGCCAGGGCCGCAGCGTCAGCAGCAGCGCGACCCGCTGCGGTTTGCTCGTCGGATTGCGCAGCGTGTAGCGCGCCAGCAGTTGCGGGTTCTGGGCCTGGCCGTCGGCCCCTGCCTCGATGCGCAGTTCGACGTCGGCATGGCGCCACTGCACGACGGGCAGCGCATGCTCGACGAGGCTGTGCTCGGCGCGCACCTGGGCCCAGGTGATGAAGCGGCCATCGGTCAGGCGGATGGTGGGTTCGATGCTGGGCCCACCTCGGGTCAGCTCGATGGCGCCGTCTTCGCTGACCAGGCCGGAGCGCTGCGCGCCGCCGTCCACACCAACGACGGTCCAGTAGTTCTGCTCGCCGATGAAGCCACGCGGCAGCTCGCCACGCGGAAGCGCCTTGGCCAACTCGGTCACGGCCGCATTGCGGTCGGGCCATTGCGCGGCATCGCGCAGCTCGACCTCGGGCGGCTTGCGGCCCTCATGGCGGATGCGCAGCCAGCGCCACTCCTGTTCACCGAGGAACAGCGCGCGGCCCGGACGCGAGGACAGCAGCTTCCAGCGCCGGTTGTCGTCCGACACCTCCACGCGCGTGGCCGCGCCGCTGGCAAACCACAGCCCGTTGAACTCGCGCAGGCGCTGGAAGTCCAGCGTCAACTCGCCGCCGCCGAGCCTGCGCTTCGGCTCGGGCCACTTGTCGGGCGCCGGCTCGCGTGGCTCCAGGTTCAGCGCGCCGACGCACAACTGCCCTGCCCCGCCGCCCTGCTGCTGGCCGGCGACGACGACGAACTCGATGAACTGGCTGCGGGTGAGCGTGCGGTCGGTCGTGGGGCCCCAGGCGAACGCGACATGGCGGCGCTTGAAACTCATGTCGGTCAGCGTGTCGGGCAGCGCCAGCGCGGGGCGATTGACCCACCAGACGTTGTCGCCGCTGGCGTCGACAAACTTGATCTGCACATCGTTGTGCCTGCTGCTGCCCTTGAGCTGCGCGGTCAGCGCGAAGTCAGCGGGCCAGTCCAGCGGCAGCTCGCGGCGCAGCACGGCATAGCCGGACACGCCCGCGAAGTCGTAGTCCAGGCACAGGCTGTCGTCCTTGACGTCACGGCGCAGCGCTGCCTTGACCTGGTCGGAGGCGGTGGCTTTCCAGACGGTGGTGTCCTTCATGTCGTCCAGCACGGCGGCACCGGCCCAGGGAGCCGCCAGCAACAGGACCAGCGCAAACGCCTTCTTCACTTCACACTTCCCATCAACAAACCCTGCATGTAATAGCGCTGCAAGGCAATGAACAAGGCCAGCACCGGCAGCACCGTGATCACCGCGCCGGCCATCATCAGCTCGCTGTCCTGCACGTGCTCGCGCGACAACGCCGCCAGCGCCACCGGCAGCGTGTGCATCTCGCCGTCGGTCAGCACGATCAACGGCCACATGAAATCGTTCCAGCTGCCCAGAAAGGCAAACACGGCCAGCGTGACCAGTACCGGCTTCAAGGTCGGCAGCACGATGTTCCAGAAGATGCGCCACTCGCCGGCGCCATCCAGCCGTGCCGCCTCCAGCAACTCATCCGGCACGCCGCGCGCGTATTGGCGCACGAGGAAGATGCCGAAGATGCCCGCCATGCTCGGGATCAGCACACCCATCCAGGTGTTCACCAGGCCCATGCCCTTGAGCATCAGGAACAACGGCAGCATGGCCACCTGGCCGGGGATGACCAGCGCGGCGATCAGCAGGCCGAACACGCGCTCGCGGTGCTTGAAGCGCAGCTTGGCGAACGCGTAGCCGGCCAGCGTGTTGAAGCTGACCGACACGAACGTGGCCACGATGGCCAGCGCGAGGCTGTTGATGAAGGCGCGCTTCAGGCCGCCGTCGCCCAGCAGCTTCTCGTAGTGAACCAGCGTGGGCTCGCGCGGCAACAAGGGTGGCGGCAGGCTGGAGGCACTGCCGGCCGGCATCAGTGACACGCAGACCATCCACACCAGCGGGAACACGGCCAGCAGCGCGAAGGCCCACAGCAGCGCATTGACGGCGATGCGCTTCATGCGGCCTCTCCGGTCCAGCGGCGCTGCAGCGCGATCAAGCCCTTGCTGACCGCCACGATGATGACGAACAGCACGAAGGCGATCGCCGAGGCCAGGCCCAGGTTCCACCACTTGAAGCCTTCGTCGTACATCAGGTACAGCACGCTGACCGTGCTCTGCAGCGGGCCGCCCTGCGTCATCACATAGGGCTCGGCGAACAGCTGGAAGTAGCCGGCCGTCGTCAGGATGGTGACCATCAGCAGCGTCGGCGCGATGCTGGGCAGCGTGATGAAGCGGAACTGCGCCCAGCTGCGCGCACCGTCCAGCCGCGCGGCTTCGTACAAATCGTGCGGCACGGCCTGCAGCGCGGCGATGAAGATGATCATGTTGCCGCCGAAGTTCTTCCACGCGGCGAAGCCGATGATGGTGGGCATGGACCAATGCGGGTCGCCCAGCCAGTCGATGGGGTCGATGCCGATGGACTGCAGCGTGTAGTTCACGAGGCCGTACTTGACGTGGAACAGGTAGCGCCAGATGACGGCCACGGCCACCAGCGTCGTCACCACCGGCGCGAACAGCGCCGTGCGCAGCACCGGCTTGAAGCGCACCAGCTTGCTCTGCAGCAGCACGGCCGCGGCCAGCGACAACACGATGGACAGCGGCACGCCCAGCACGACGAAGTAGGCCGTGTTGCCCAGCGCCTGCCAGAACAGCGGCATGGACAGCACATGCACGTAGTTGTCCCAGCCCTGCCAGCGCAGGTTGCGCAGATCGGCGAGCGCGTAGATGTCGAAGTCGGTCAGGCTGAGCGCCAGGCCGGCAAACACCGGCACGCCGAAGAAAAGCGCGATGACGATCAATGCCGGGGCGGCAAAGGCCCAGGCAGCGAGAGATTCGCGACGGCCGTGCCGGGTCATGCCTTCGCCCGATCCAGCATCCAGCGACGCTTCTCAAGGATTCCATCCACCCGCGAGTCCAGGCCCCGCACCGCGGTGTCGATGCTGTCGCGCCCGCCGACCACCCGCGCAGCGGCCAACTGCATCTCCTGCATGATGCGCTCCCACTCCGGCACGGCCGGCGTCGGGCGCACGCGCTCCAGCTGGCGGCGGAACGCGGCGGCGTGGCGATCCTCGGCCAGCGTCGCGCCGCCCTCCAGCGGCATGGCCCAGGTGCTGCGCCGCGGCGGCAGGTCGCCGGTCAGCTCATAGAACCGCAGTTGCACATCGGGCCGGCTCAGGTAGCTGATCAGCGCCCAGGCCTGGGGCTTGTGGCGCGAGCGCTTGAACATCGCCAGGCTGGCGCCGCCGGCGACGGACGCGCCCAGGCCCCTCGGCCCGGGCAGCTCCGCGGTGGTCCACGCATCGTCAAGTTCGGCGGGCAGCCGGCGCTTGAACTCGCCGATGTTCCACGGGCCCGAGATGTAGAACGCGAATGTGCCGCGCCCGAACTCCTGCCATAGGTTGGCGACCTGGTTGTTGGTCAGGCCCGGCGCGTCACCACGCTCGAAGCGCTCGGCATAGAAGCCCAACGCGCGGCGAAAGTCCGGCGATGAGAAATTGCCGAAGCGGCCGCCGTCGCGCAGCACCTCGCCGGGCTGCTGCAGCGCCAGCGCCAGCAGCGGCTCGAACTCGTTGGTGGGTAGCAGGATGGGCGTTGCCATGCCGTGCTCGCGCAGGCGGGCCAGCGCGTTGCGCCACTCGTCCCAGTCCTGCGGGATGCGCGGGATGCCGGCGCGCTCAAGCAGGTCCTGCCGCACGAACAGCAGCCGCGTGTCCACGTACCACGGCAGGCCCACGCGCTGGCCGTTGGGCGCGTTGGTGGCCCAGATGCCGTCGAAGTAGTCGGCCGGTTGCATCACCGGTGTGCGCTCTATCCACGGCTCCAGCGGCTCCAGCGCGCCCAGCGCCTGCATTTCGGGCAGCCAGGTGTTGCCGACCTGCGCGAGATCCGGCGTCGCGTCGCCGGCGAAGGCCGTCAACAGCTTCTCGTGCGCGGCCGTCCACGGCAGTTGCTCGACCTTCACGCGCACGGTCGGCTGCTCGCGCTCGAAGCCTGCAATCAGCTCCGCCGCCACCTCGGCCTCGCGGCCCATCGCCCAGAAGCGCAGCGTGGTGGTTCCGGTGTCGCGGGCGCAGCCCGTCAGGGCTGCGGCTCCAGCGGCGGTAAGCAGACTGCGACGGCGCATGAACGGGGTCAGCCCAGCCAGCCGCCTGTGAAGCCTGCGCGCTTGAGCCCCTTCACGAGGTGCGCGTTCTTGCGCATCGCGCTCCAGATCAGCTCGCCCTTGTGGTTGCCCATCATGGCCAGCATGGGGCCTTGGTCTATGCCCAGCATGTCGGTGTCCACCCAGCCCTTGCCGGGTTCGATGCGGCCGTGCTGCAGCTTCACGTCGGGGTAGTTGAAGCTGGGGTTGAACGCGTCCCAGAAGCCGTAGCGGCCCCAGGTGTGCGGGTAGCGCTGCTTGATGGCCATCAGCGCGGGAATGCAGATCTCCGGCGCGAAGGCGATGGAGCTGCCGGCGCCATAGGGCGCCAGCGTGCCGTCGTCGTGCTCACCCATGCCGCGGCCGGCGTAGCTGATGAAGCGGCGCTTCTCGATCTTGCCGCTGGTGGTCTTGTAAGGCAGCGTGATGTCGGCCGGGCCGTCGCTGGCGGTCACGCCCCAGACCTCGTCGCTGTAGCCCTGCCAGCCCAGCGGATTGGCCTTGGCATAGGCCTGTTGCACATAGGTCGCGCGACGCGAGTTCTCGAAGTAATCCAGGCCTTTGCCACGCATGTAGGCATCACGGATGCCGCGAAAGTCCACCCAGCAATGCGTGAACTGGTGGCCGAACAGCGGCGGGAAACGCAGCAGGTTCTGCCCGTAGCTCTCGCCCCAGCTGCGGTCGTAGGTGCTGATCCAGGCATCGTAGGCCTCGGGCTTGACGGGCCGCGTGGGCGAACCCAGCGCCAGCAGATAGACCATCATGGCCTCGTTGTAGCCCTTCCAGTCGTTGGGGATGTGCCCCTTCTCCGGCGTCCAGCCGTGGCCGACGGACGGCGGGCGCACCTGGGCCCAGGCCCAGTCGACGCGGCCGTACAACTCGTCCACGAGGCCGCGGATGCTGGCCTCCTCAGGCTGGTCGGCGTCGAAGAAGCTCTGCGCATGCAGCGCGCCCATCAGCAGGAGGGCCGTGTCGACGGTGGACAGCTCGCACTGCGCAAAACGCAGGCCTTCCTTCATGTCGAGGAAGTGATAGAAAAAGCCCTTGTAGCCGGCCACGCCGGTCTTGCCCGGCCCTTGCGGCAGGCCGGCGAAGAAGCGCAGCGTCGTCAGCGTGCGGTCGCGCGCCTGGTTGCGCGTGATGTAACCGCGCGCCACGCCCACCGGATAGGCACTGAGCGCGAAGCCCACGGCCGCGATGCTGGCGAACGATGGCGTGGGCCAGCGGTCCGGCGCCAGGCCGGTCCTGGGGTCGGTGGTCTCCCAGAAGAAGTCGAAGGTGCGGCGTTCCAGGTCGGCCAGGAAGGCCTCGCTGGCCGGTGTGGGCGCGAGGCCCCAGGCGGGCAGCGCCGCTGCGAGCGCGAGGCCCGTGCCTTGCGCCAGCAGCGCACGTCGTGTCAGCAGATCCATGATGTGAAGCAATTGTGGGAGCCGGCGGTGACCGGCTCCCTTTTCCAGGCCGAGGTCAGAACTTGTAGCTCAGGACCAGGCGCACGGTACGGTTGTCGCCACGGATGGCGTTGGGCTTGCCGACGTTGAGGTTGTCGCCGCCGTATTGGTTGGCCTTGCCACCGGCCGGCACCGGACCGCCGCCCCAGTCGTCGAAGCCGCCGTAGTTCTCGACGCCGAACACGTTCAGCACGTCGCCGCGCAGCGTGAAGCGGTGCTGGCCGAAGCCGAACTCCTTGCCCAGGCTCAGGTCGACCTGACGGAAGCTGGGCGCGTCACCCTCGACGTAGACGCACTGGTTCCAGCCCGCGGCGCAGGACGTGACCCGGCGCGGCATGCCGCTGGCCCAGGTGGCCTTGGTCGAGAACGTCATGCCCCAGGGCAGCAGCTTGTCGGTCATGAAGGCCGCGACGATGCGGTGCTCGTCCACCAGCGTGCTGGGGTTGTAGCCGCGGCCCGGCTTGCCCACGGTCCAGTCGAAGATGTCGTTGGTCCACTCCTTGTTGGTGGTCTTGGCATCGCTGTAGGTGTAGGCGATGGTGGCCGTCCAGCCCGACGCGGCGGTGTAGGGCTTCTCCAGCTTGCCGTAGAGGGAGTCCGTCTTGCTGGCGCCGACGAAGTCGCCCAGGATCAGCGTGCCGAAGCCGTTCGGGCCGCCCCACAGCGGATCGATGGGACTTTGCGTGGCCCAGCCGCCATTGGCGTCACGGTTGCCGCCGTACCAGGTGAACTGGTTCTTGGCGTGCACGCGGCCGACGGCGATCTCGCCGTTCCAGCCGCCCAGCGCCTGGCGCAGGCCGAAGGTCAGCTGGTCGGCATAGGGCATCTTGAACTCATTGCGGATCAGCCAGATCTCGCCGCCCGGTGACGCGTTCTTCTGCATCTCGTCCAGCGCATGGTTGGCCATCGTGCGGTCGTAGCTGCGGCCCCAGCCGCCGAACAGCACGCTGTTGCGGTCGCCCAGCACGTCGAACGAGAAACCGACGCGCGGCGCGAACGCGCCCTTGTAGGCGCTGCGCGAGTTGCCGGTGGCGATGAAGTCGTCGATGTTGATGCCGCCCTTGGCCAGCGACTGCGCATAGGTCTGGCCGGCCGGCGGCGTGATGCCGTAGCGCGGCACGTCCAGCGCCTTCAGCGCGGCGACGCGGTCGGCCGGCGTCTTGTAGTCGTTGTTCAGCATGTTGTCCTCGTAGTCGTAGCGGACCCCGAGGTTCAACTCCAGCTGCGGCGTGACGGTCCAGTCGTCCTGCAGGTAGAAGCCGTACTGCTTGTTGTTGATGTTGACGGCCACCGGCGCCAGTGCGCGGTCGATCTTGCACTGGTCGCTGTTGTTGCCGCCGTTGGTGATGTTGGTGCCGGTGCAGCTGCCGCCGCTGTAGAACGGGTTGCCGGTGGCGCGGTCGATCAGCGCCTCGACGACGTCCACCGAGCGCGACGTGCCGCCCAGCTCGTACTTCATGTCCTTGAACTTGGCGCCGGCCTTGATGACATGGCCCTTGATGCCGGTGTAGCTCAGATCCTCGGACACGAACACACCCTTCTGGCGGCGGTCCTGCGCATCGGGCGAACCGCCGACGAAGACCACGTCCTGCGACGCGCTGAGCAGCTGCGGCGTGGCGGTCGACACCTTGTACTTGATGAAGGGCGTGGTGGCGCGCGAACGCGGGTTCCAGTGGTAGTCCTCGACGCCGATGCGGCTCTCGGCCAGCCAGTCGCCGCGCGACCACTCGTGCTTCAGGTCGACGCGGGTCTCGTCGTTCTTGCGGTCCTTGTCGTTGCCCGGCGCGCTGAGTTCACGGTTCTCGGCGATGTGGTCGCTTTCGCGGCGCAGCCGCATGGACAGCGTCAGGTGTTGCTCGTCGTTCAGTTGTGCGTCGATCTTGCCGAACAGCAGGTGCTCGGTGAACTTGTCGACATGGTTGCCCTTGGCCGCCAGCACGGTGGGCATGACGCCGCCGCTGGTGGGCAGCTTGTCGGTCTCGCGCGGCACGACCTGGCGCGAATCCTCGATCTGCTTGCCGTCGTAGGCGAAGAAGAAGTGCAGCTGGTCCTTGACGATGGGGCCGCCCACGCTGACGCCGTACTCGTACTTCTCGGACGGCGGCAGCGTCACGCCGTTGGCCTCACGCTCCTTCTCGAACGGCGACTTGCCGCGCCAGTTCGTGCCGGTGCGGTCCACATAGGCCTGGGTCTGGAATTCGTTGGTGCCGGACTTCGTGACGGCCGTGATTGCCGCGCTGCTGACCTGGTCGAACTCGGCCTTGTAGTTCTGCGTCAGCACCTTGAACTCGGCGATGGCCGATTGCGGGAAGGGGTTGCCGCGCGACACGTCCTGGCCGCTGACGCCGCCGCGCAGGATGTTGTTCTTCTGGCCCACGCCGTCGATGAAGACGTTTACATGATCAAAGTTTTGCGAGCCAGACTGGATCTTGGTGTTGCCGCTCCCGTCGCTGGAGAAGGCCACGCCCGGCGCGAGGTCGGCGCTGGACAGGAAGTTGCGCGTCGTCTGCGGCAGGCTCTCGATCATCTTGGCCGACACGCTGGTACCCATCTGCGAGTCGCGCACGCCCTGGCGCTGCGCGGTGCCCGCGATGGTCACGCGGCCCAGTTCGGTCGTGCCGAGTTGGAGGTCCACGGCCGCGGTCTCGCCGACCGACAACGTGATGCGTTCGCTCTTGGCGTTGCCCACGCGGATTTCATAGCTGCCCGGCGCCAGGCCCAGCAGCGTGTAGCTGCCGTCCGCCTGCGTCTGGCCGCGGTAGGTGGCGCCGTTGGCCGTGTTGACGGCGACGACGGCGAGGCCGGCGCTGGGCTGGCCGGCGGCGGCCTTGACCTGGCCCTTGAGGGTGGCCGTGCTGACCTGGGCCGAGGCCGTGCCTGCCAGAGCGAGGACGACGGCGGTGGCGAGTGCCTGGCGGCGCCAGGGCTTGCTGCGGGAAAGCGTGCTCATGATGGTCCTTGTCTCCTGTGTGTTGTGTTGGTGCTCTGGGAACGGACTGGAACGAAGCGGGGTCAGGCCTTGCTGCCGCAGGAGCGGCGCACGACCAGTTGCACGGGCATGACCGTGGCCTCACCGCTGGCGGCGGGGGCGTCGAGGGCGTCGGCCAGCGCGTCCAGCGCCTGGCTGCCCAGTGCCGCGATGGGCACATGCATGGTGGTCAGCGCGGGGCTGACGTAGCGGGCGACCGGGATGTCGTCGAAGCCGGCCAGCGCGATGTCGTCCGGCACGCGCACGCCGCCGGCCTGCAGCGCGCCCAGCAGGCCGATGGCCATGATGTCGTTGGCGGCGAAGACGGCGTCCGGCCGCTGGCCCGGCTGCAGCGCCAGCAGCGCCGCGCCGGCACGCTGGCCCGCGGCCTCGGAGAAGTCGCCGGGCAGCAGCAAGGGCTCCTGGTGCGGGCCGACGCCGGAGCCCAGGCCCGCGCGATAGCCGCGCTCGCGCTCGCGCGCCTCGAAGTTGGCTTGCGGGCCACCCAGGAAGGCAATGCGGCGCCGGCCGGTGCGCACCAGGTGCTCGGTCATCTCGCGGGAGCCGCCATAGTTGTCGATGGCGAACACGCGTTGCGCCGCGCCTCGCACGCCGGAGTTCAGCAGCACGGCCGGCAGGTTGTGCGGCAGGTTCTGCGCCAGGAAGTCGTCGTCCGCATGCGGCGACATGACGACCAGCCCGTCCACACGGCCATTCATCGCGCGCAGCGCGGCAGCGGCCTCGTCGGCGTCATCGTGCGAGCTGGACAGCAGCAGGTGCAGGCCGCGCGCGCGGGCGGCCTGGTCGATGCCGCGGATCAGTTCGGAGAAGAACTCGCCGTGCAGGTCGGGCAGCAGCGCGCCGACCGTGTCGGTCTTGCGCGTGATGAGGCTGCGCGCGGCGCCGGACGGCGCATAGCGCAGCTCGCGCGCGACGTCGAGGATGCGCTGGCGCGTGTGCGGCAGCACGTTCTCGGCGCCGTTGAGCGCGCGCGAGACGGTCGCAACCGACACGCCGGCCACACGGGCCACATCCTTGATCGTTGCGGCAGGAAAGTTCATCAGGGCAGGTCCAGGTCTGCGCCATGGCTGGCGATGACGCGAGCGTAGTAGCGCGCGCTGGCCTTGGGCGTGCGCTGCTGTGTCTGGAAATCCACATGCACGAGGCCAAAACGCTTGGCGAAGCCCAGCGCCCATTCGAGGTTGTCGAACAGTGACCATGCGAAGTAGCCGCGCATGTCGGCGCCCCGTGCCATCGCGTCCTGCACGGCGGCGATGTGGGTGCGCAGATAGTGTTGGCGCAGTGGGTCGTTCACTTCGCCATTGATCGCCGTGGGCGGGTCGTAGAACGCGGCGCCGTTCTCGGTCACGTACAGCGGCAGGCCGCCGTAGCGCTCGTGCATCCACACCAGCGTGTCGGCCAGGCTTTGCGGGTGCAGCTCCCAGCCGGTCTCGGTATAGGTGCCGCCGGGCTGGCGCTGAGGAACCACCGGCACGGGCCAGGCCTTGGCATCGTGGCGCACGACGGCGCGGGTGTAGTAGTTCAGGCCCAGGAAGTCGATGGGCTGCTTCAACGCTTCCACTTCGGCGGCCGGCCAATCGGGCCAGGCCTCGCCGAACACCTCGCACAGCTCGTCCGGGTAGCGGCCCAGCAGCGCCGGGTCCAGGTACTGCCGGTTCATGTAGGCGTCGGCCAGTTGCGCGGCGTGGCGGTCGGCATCGGTCGCGTCGGCCGGCACGTGCTTGGGCTCGATGTTGACGACCAGGCCTATCTTGTTCCTGCCAACGGCCCGGTAGGCCTGCACCGCGCTGGCATGCGCCTGCATCAGCCGGTGGGCCACGATGGCCGCCTCGTAGGCGCTCTTGTGGCCGGGCGCCAGGTTGCCGTGCATATAGCCCTGGTCGGCGATGACCCAGGGCTCGTTCAGCGTGGCCCACAGCGGCACGCGGTCGTCCAGCGCCTTGAAGCAGACCTGCGCGTAGTCGGCGAACCAGTCCGGCATGTCGGGGTTGGTCCAGCCGCCGCGGTCGTCCAGCGTGGCCGGCAGGTCCCAGTGGTAGAGCGTGGCCATGGGCTGGATGCCGTTGGCCAGCAGCTCGTCCACCAACCGCTCGTAGAAACCCAGGCCGGCCGCATTGACCTTGCCGCGCCCCTCGGGCAAGACGCGGCCCCAGGCGATGCTGAAGCGGTAGGCGGTCAGCCCCAGCTCGCGCATCAGCGCGACGTCGTCCTTCATGCGGCGGTAGTGGTCGCAGGCGACGTCGCCGGTGTCGCCACCCGCCACGCGGCCGGGCGTGCGCACGAAGCGGTGCCAGTTGCTGACGCCGGCGCCGTCGGCCAGCGGCGAGCCTTCGATTTGATAGGCGGAGGTCGCGCAGCCCCACAAGAAGCCGGGCGGGAACGGTTGTCTCATCCGTGTTGCCGGCTGCACTGCTGCGCCGGCCATGTAAACGTTTTCACGCATTCTTCTGCGTCCACGTTCACACGTCAATCCGCGCACAAACCCGCTGTGGACCGAATGCAACGCCGGGGTTGTGCCAAGGCCGTAACCCATGCGCGCGAAGGCGTCGACAGGGCCTGTTAACGCTACGGGAGTAGGCCCTAGCATGCGCGCCGATTCATTCTCAGGCTTGCCCTCCATGCTCGATCAGCCCGCCGGAACCGTCTATCCCACGCCCGCCCACGAAGGCCTGTCGCCGCGCCAGCGCTTGCATCTGCTGCTGCTGGGCGTGGCCGACGTCGCCCGGTCGACGGCCTTCTTCGAGGCGCTGGGCTGGTCGCGCTCGCCGACCGGCAACGACGGTTTCGCTAAGTTCGACCTGGGCGGCTATGCGCTGTGCCTGATCTCGCGCGAGGCGTTCGCGCAGGACGCGGGTTTCGCATCACCGCAAGGCAGCGGCTTCGCGGGCGTGGGGCTGATCTACATCGCCAAGTCGCCCGAGGAAGTGCCGCGCA
Organism: Roseateles asaccharophilus; assembly: GCF_031458115.1. GTDB lineage: Bacteria > Pseudomonadota > Gammaproteobacteria > Burkholderiales > Burkholderiaceae_C > Pelomonas > Pelomonas asaccharophilus_A. The sequence goes on from NZ_JAVDXV010000005.1 coordinate 99,836, forward strand.
TCCTGGCCAAGGCGGTGGAGGCCGGCGGCCGGTTGGTGAAGCCGGCCACGCGCACGCATTGGGGCGTGGCCGGCTACTTCACCGACCCCGATGGCCACTTGTTCGAGGTGGACTACGAGGACGTCTGGGTGCTGGACGATGACCATCGGCTGGTGGTCGACAAGATCAACGCGGGCTGAATGAAAAACGGCCGCCATGCAAGGCATGGCGGCCGTTGTAGGGAGGGCTTCGATCAGTCGGCGTACTGGCCGGCGGCCTTGATGACCGGGCCCAGCTTGTTGATCTCGGCCTCGACGAACTTCTTGTGCTCGGCGGTGCCGACGCGGGCGTCGTTGACGATGACCGCACCTAGCGCTTCCTGGCGCTTGTGGAAGTCGGCATCCTTCAGCGCGACGCGCAGCGCCGCGTTGACCTTGTCGACCACGGCCTTGGGCGTGCCCTTGGGCGCGTACAGGCCGTGCCAGATCGCCAGGTTGAAGCCCTTCACGCCCGACTCGTCGGCCGTCGGCAGCTTGGCCAGAGCACCGCTGGTCAGGCGCTTGGACGACATCACCGCATAGGCCTTGACCTTGCCAGCCTCGATCTGGCTGGTGGTGTTGGTGGTCTGGTCGCACATGATGTCGACCTGGCCGCCCAGCAGGTCGTTCATGGCCGGCGCGGTGCCCTTGTAGGGCACGGTGGTCATGTCGATCTTGATGGTCTGCTGGAACAGCAGGCCGCACAGGTGCGAAGCCGAGCCGACGCCGGCGTTGGCGAGGTTGATCTTGCCCTTGTTGGCTTCCAGCCATTTCGCGAGGTCGCCGTAGCTGTTGGCCGGCAGCGTGGGCCGGCCGATCAGCGTCATGGGCACTTCGTTGACGAGGCCCAGGTACTCGAAGTCCTCCAGCGTCTTGTACGGCAGGCTGCGGTACAGCGACGGCGCGGTGGCCAGGCCGATGTGATGCAGCAGCAGCGTGTAGCCGTCCGGCGCGGCCTTGGCGACCTTGTTGGCGCCCAGCGTGCCGCCGACACCGCCGACGTTCTCGATGATGAGCGTGGCGCCCAGCGGCTTGCGCAGCGCCTCCGCCAGGTCGCGGGCGACCTTGTCGGTGGGACCGCCGGCCGCGAACGGCACGACGATGGTGACGGGCTTGTCGCCCGGGTACTGGGCCAGGGCAGGCAGGCTGGCCATCAGGCCGGCAGCCAGCAGCAGGGTGGTGCGCATGGGTTTGTCTCCAACAGTTAACGACGGTCTTCGATGAGCTTGCCGTCGTTGGGCAGGCTGCCGGTTGGCAGCAGAACGACTTCGATGCGAAGTTTGGTCAGGTCACGAGCCGTCAGCATCAGGCTTTCCACGAGGCCGGCGGCTGTGGGTTTCCACAATTCCACCTGCAACTCGACCTGATCCTGCGCCAGTTCGCCGCTGACGACAAGGCGCGCACGCCGCACCTCCGGATGGCGCCGCACGATGTCGGCCACCTGACCCGCATGCACGAACATGCCGCGCACCTTGGCCGACTGATCGGCCCGGCCCAGCCAGCCCCGCAAGCGCTGGTTGGTGCGGCCGCAAGGACTGGCTGGATGCGATGAAGGCAGCACGGCCGACAAGTCCCCCGTCGCGAAGCGGATCAGCGGGTAGCCGGGCGACAGCGTCGTCACGACCACCTCGCCCACCTCGCCGTCGGGCAGCGGGTCGCCGGAGCCGGGGCGCACGATCTCGACCAGCACGCCTTCGTCCACGACCAGCCCCTCGCGCGCCGGGGTCTCGTAGGCGATCAGGCCCAGGTCGGCCGTGGCGTAGCACTGGTGCACTGTCACGCCGCGCTCCGCGAACCACGCCACCAGCGGCGGCGGGCAGGCCTCGCCGCTGACCAGCGCGCGCCGCAGCCAGGGCATCGCCTGGCCGGCCTCTGCGGCCTTGTCGAGCAGGATGCGCAACAGGCTGGGCGTGCCGGCATAGGCCTCGGGCTGCAGGTCCATCACGGCCTGCAACTGCTGCTCGGTGTTGCCCACGCCGCCCGGAAAGCTCGCCGCGCCTATGGCGCGCAGCCCGCCCTCCATCATGGCGCCGGCCGGCGTCAGGTGGTAGCTGAAGCCCACGTGCGCGAGTTGGCCTGCGCGGATGCCGGCGGCATGCAGCGCGCGGGCGATGCGCCAGGGGTCCGGCGAGTCGGCGTCGGGCTCGGGCTCATACAGCGGCCCGGGCGACTGGAAGATGCGCCGCGGCGGTCCTGAAGCGTAGCCGCCGAGCCGCAACGCGCGGCGTGCGGCCTGGGCTGCGGCCAGGCTGCTCTTGCGCGTCAGCGGCAGCTGCGCCAGCGCCGCGCGCGTCGTGATGGCCGCAGCATCCACACCGGCCAGCAGCTCGGAGTAGGCGGGACAGCTGCGCTGTGCATGCGCAATCTGGCCCGGCAACGCGGCCAGCAGCGCGGCCTCGCGTTCCGCGGGGTCGCGCGTCTCCAGCGCGTCGAAGAACGCGTCGGTGCTCACTCGTCATCCTTCCAGCGCGTCAGGCGGCGCTTGATTTCGTCCTGCAGCTTGCGCAGCTCGGTGGCCGACTTCAGCGTGACGGTGTCCCACTCGGGCGTGCGCGCGGGGCGCTTGGCCAGCTGGACCTTGACCGTCGCGCCGTCCACCGCGAGCTTGAGCACCAGGTCGGCACCCAGCATCCAGCCGTCGCCGCGCTCCGCCAGCACGCGCTGATCGCGCACGAAGCGCTTCATCGTCTGCAGCGCCGAGTCCGCGTTGAACGGCGGCGGCGCGATATCCCATGTCTCGTCACTCATGCCAGCCACCTCTTGCGACGTTTGTAGGACTTCACGTCCTTGAAGCTGCGCCGTCCTTCCCCGCCCACGCCCAGGTAGAACTCCTTGACGTCCTCGTTCTCGCGCAACTCCGCGGCCGCACCGTCCATGACGACGCGGCCGTTCTCCAGGATGTAGCCGTAGTCGGCGTAGCGCAGCGCCATGTTGGTGTTCTGCTCGGCAAGCAGGAAGGTCGTGCGCTCCTTGGTGTTCAGGTCGCGCACGATCTCGAACACCTCCTCGACGATCTGCGGCGCCAGGCCCATGCTGGGCTCGTCCAGCAGCACCATCTTCGGGTTGGCCATCAGCGCGCGGCCGATGGCGCACATCTGCTGCTCGCCGCCCGACGTGTAGGCCGCCTGGCTGCCGCGCCGTGCCTTCAGGCGCGGGAAGTAGGTGTAGACCTTGTCCAGCGTGTCGTGCACCGCCGCCTTGCCGTCCTTGCGCGTGTAGGCACCGGTCAGCAGGTTCTCCTCGATGGTGAGGTGGGCGAAGCAATGCCGCCCCTCCATGACCTGCACGACGCCGCGCGCCACCATGTCGGCCGTGGACAGCTTCTCGATGCGCTCGCCGCGCAGCTCGATGCTGCCCTTGGTCACCGCGCCACGCTCGCCCTCCAGCAGGTTGGAAACCGCGCGCAGCGTGGTGGTCTTGCCGGCGCCATTGCCGCCCAGCAAGGCCACCACCTGCCCCTCGGCCACCTGCAGGCTGACGCCCTTGAGCACCAGGATCACGTGGTTGTAGATGACCTCGATGCCGTTGACGTCCAGCAATGGAGCTTGGGTGTTCATCGGGAGTCCAAAAATTCGACCACAGAGTCACAGAGACACGGAGGAACAGCCCACAGAGAAACGATTTCCTCTGTGCCTCCGTGCCTCTGAGGTTGCATTTACATCAGCTCTGGCAATCTGCCGGCGTGCGTCGCTCGAGCTTCTTCTCGCCCGCGTACTTGTCCGCCGCGGCCTTCACCAGCGGCCGGATGATCTGCTCGTCGGCCTGATACCAGTCGGACGTGAAGTTCCACTTCGCGCCGTCCCAGGTCTGCACGCGCGCCCAGGCCGAGCCCATGTGATCCACGCAGCTGGTGGAAACCGGCCGCATGACGCCGGCCAGGCCCAGCGCGTCCAGCTTCTTCTGGTCCAGCGCCAGGTTCTCCAGCCCCCAGCGCACCTGCTCGCCGCTCATGACCTTGCCCTTGCCGAAGCGTTCCTGCGCGCGCTTGACACCCTCAACGCCCAGCATGGCCGAGATCAGGCCGCGCATGTAGAGCACCTGGCCCACTTCATCCTTCGGCCCCGTGCCCTGGCCCTTGCCGTGCACCAGCTGCAGGATGTCCTTGGCGACCTTGGAGTCAGGGTGCACGCCGTGCTGCATGGTCAGCGCGGAGTACCCCTTGGCGCCGTCGGCCACGTCCTTCACGTCCGGCTCGGCGCCGGCCCACCAGATACCGTACATCTTGTCGCGCGGATAGCCGGTGGCCTGTGCTTCCTTCAGCGACGTCGTGTTCATGACGCCCCAGCCCCACAGCAGCACGTAGTCGGGCCGGGTCTGGCGGATCTGCAGCCAGGCGCTCTTCTGCTCCACGCCGGGGTGCGTGACCGGGATGGTGGCCAGCTCGAAGCCATGCGTCTTGGCCCGCTCCGTCAGCATTGGGATGGGCTCCTTGCCATAGGGGCTGTCGTGATAGACCAGCGTGATCTTCTTGCCCTTGAGCTTGTCCAGCCCGCCTTCCTTCTTGCCGATGTGCTGGATCAGCACGTCGGCGCCCATCCAGTAGGTGCCGATCAGCGGGAAGTTCCACTTGAAGACGCCGCCGTCGGCGCTTTCGCTGCGGCCATAGCCGGCGGTGATCAGCGGGATCTTGTCGGCCGGCGCCTTCTCAGTCAGCGCGAAGGTCACGCCGGTGGACAACGGCTGGAACACGGTGGCGCCGCCGTTCTTGCCCTTCAGCCGCTCGTAGCACTCCACGCCGCGGTCGGTCGCGTAGCCGAACTCGCATTCCTCGAAGCTGATCTTCACGCCGTTCATGCCGCCCTGCGCGTTGACCAGCTTCAGGTAGTCCACATAGCCGTTGGCCCACGGCGTGCCGTTGGGGCCGTAGGCGCCGGTGCGGTAGACCAGCACCGGGAAGAACTGCTCCTTGGCCTGGGCGAAGGCGGACCCGGCCGAAGCGAGTGCGGCCAGCGTGAGTGCAATTGCCTTGAGCTTCATCGTTTGTCTCCGTGGTTTGCTGCTTAGTGCGGGAAGGGCCAGAGACGCAGCTTCTCCTTGCCCGTGGACCAGAGCTTGGCCAAGCCGTGCGGCTCGACGATGAGGAAGAACACGATCAACGCGCCGAAGATCATGTACTCGAAATGGCTGACCATGGCCGTGTCCACCTGCAGGCCGACAAGCCCGCCCAGCCACGGCAGCAGCTGCGCCAGCGCGATGGGCAGCACCACCATGAAGGCCGCGCCGAAGAACGCGCCCATGATGGAACCCAGGCCGCCGATGATGACCATGAACAGCAGCTGGAAGCTGCGGTCGATGCTGAACGCCGCCGGCTCCCAGGAGCCCAGGTAGACAAAGCCCCACAGCCCGCCGGCCACGCCGACGATGAAGCTGCTGACCGCAAACGCGCTGAGCTTGGCCGACACCGGCCGGATTCCGATGACGGCCGCCGCCACGTCCATGTCGCGCATGGCCATCCACGAGCGGCCGATGTGGCCGCGCACGAGGTTCTTCGCGATCAGCGCGAACACGACGACGAAGGCCAGGCAGAACAAATACTTCTGCAGCGGCGAGTCAATGGGCAGGCCCAGCACAGCCAGGTTGGACACGCTGACCGAGCCCGAGGCCGAATCCAGCGTGAACCACTTGATGCGCAGGAAGGCCCAGTCGGTGAAGAACTGCGCCGCCAACGTCGCCACCGCCAGGTACAGCCCCTTGATGCGCAGCGACGGGATGCCGAAGAACACGCCCACCACGGTGGACGACAACCCGCCCAGCAGCAGAGCGAGGATCAGCGGCATGCCTTCCACGCGGGCGAAGAAGTTGTAGGCCGCATAGGCGCCCACGGCCATGAAGGCGCCGGTGCCCAGCGAGATCTGGCCGCAGTAGCCGACGAGGATGTTCAGACCGATGGCGGCCAGCGCCAGGATCAGGAAGGGGATGAGGATGGCACGCAGCAGGTACTCGTCGGCCAGCAGCGGCACGCCGACAACGGCGACCGCCAGCAGCAGCGCGATGGCGACGCGATCCTGGCGGATCGCGAAGATCTGCGAGTCCGCCGCGTATGAGGTCTTGAACTGGCCGTTTTCGCGGTAGAGCATGCTCAGACCCGGTCGATGATTTTTTCCCCGAACAGCCCCTGCGGCCGCACGAGCAGGAACACCAGCGCCAGTACGTAGGCAAACCAGATCTCGATGCCACCACCCAGCATCGGCCCCAGGTACGCCTCCGACAGTTTCTCGCCAACGCCGATCAACAGCCCGCCGACGATGGCGCCGGGCACGCTGGTCAGCCCGCCCAGGATGACCACCGGCAGCGCCTTCAGCGCGACGAGCGACAGCGAGAACTGCACGCCCAGCTTGCTGCCCCAGATGATGCCGGCCACCAGCGCGACGAAGCCCGCCACGCTCCAGACGATGACCCAGATGCGAGACAGCGGGATGCCTATGCTCTGCGCGGCCTGGTGGTCGTCGGCCACCGCGCGCAGCGCGCGACCCGTGCCGGTGTACTGGAAGAACAGGCTCAGCACGCCCACCAGCAGCGCCGCGATGACCGTCGCGATCAAGTCCTCCTGCCCGACCAGGATGCCGCCGGGGAAGGTCTGCTCCAGCAGGAACAGCGGGTCCTTGGGCATGCCCACGTCGATCTTGTAAATCGCCGAGCCGAACAGCGTCTGGCCGAAACCGTCCAGGAAGTAGGTGATGCCCAAGGTCGCCATCAGCAGCGTGATGCCCTCCTGGTTCACCAGCCGCGATAGCACCAGCTTCTGGACCAGCCACGCCAGCACCACCATCAGCGCCAGCGCCACCGCGAAGGCCAGCACGTTGACCAGCAGCTTCGAACTCAGGCCGGTCCACTGCGGTATCCATTCCGAGAAACGCGCCATCGCCAGCGCGGCGAATAACACCATCGCGCCCTGAGCGAAGTTGAAGACGCCGCTGGCCTTGAAGATCAGCACGAAGCCGAGCGCGATCAGCGAATACAGCATGCCGGCCATCAGGCCGCCGATCAGGGTTTCGAGGAATGGTCCCATCAGTGCCCCGCTCCGAGATAGGCCTTGATCACGTCTTCGTTCCTGCGCACGTCGTCGGGCACGCCGTCACCGATCTTCTTGCCGTAATCCAGCACCACCACGCGGTCCGAGATGTCCATCACCACGCCCATGTCGTGCTCGATCAGCACGATGGTCGTGCCGAACTCGTCGTTGACGTCCAGGATGAAGCGGCACATGTCCTGCTTCTCCTCCACGTTCATGCCGGCCATGGGTTCGTCCAGCAGCAGCAAGCTGGGCTCCATCGCCAGCGCGCGGCCCAGGTCCACGCGCTTCTGCAAGCCATACGGCAGGCGCCCCACCGGCGTCTTGCGGTGCGCCTGGATCTCCAGGAAATCGATGATGCGCTCCACAACCGCCCGCTGCTCGCTTTCCTCGCGCCGCGCCGGGCCCAGGTGCAGCGCCTGCCAGAACAGGCCGCGCTTCATGCGCAGGTTGCGGCCGGTCATGATGTTGTCCAGCACGCTCATGCCCTTGAACAGCGCCAGGTTCTGGAAGGTGCGCGCTACACCCATCTCGGCGACCTGGCGTGGGCTCATGCCCTTGAAGGTCTTGCCGTGCAGCGTGATCTGGCCCTGCTGCGGCTGGTAGACGCCGTTGATGCAGTTCAACATGGAGCTCTTGCCCGCGCCGTTGGGGCCGATGATGGCGCGCACCTCGTGCTCGCGCACGTCGAAGCTGATGTCGGTCAGCGCCTTCACGCCGCCAAACGCCAGCGAGATGTTCTTCACGTCGAGGACGACGTCGCCGATGGCTTTCATGCAGCTGCGCCGTTCACGGCCGGGAAGGTCTTCACCTCGACGATGCGCAGGTCCGCCGCGACCAGCGACGTGCGGCCGTCCTCGAACTTCACCTGCGTCTCGATGTACTGCGAGGCCTTGCCGTCGTACAGCGCATTGATGAGCACACCGTACTTCTCGGCGATGGCGCCGCGGCGAACCTTGCGCGTGCGCGTCAGCTCGCCGTCGTCGGCATCCAGCTCCTTGTGCAGCACGAGGAAGCGGCTGATCTGGCTGCCGGCCAGCAGCTCGTCGCGCGCCAGGTCGGCATTGACCTTCTCCACGCACTCCAGCATCAGCTGGTACACCGCGTCGCGGCCAGCCAGGTCCGTATAGCCGGCGTACGACAGGTTGCGGCGCTCGGCCCAGTTGCCCACGGCCTCAAAGTCGATGTTGATGAAGGCGCAGACCGACGAGCGCCCATCGCCGAAGCACACCGCCTCCTTGATGTGCGGGAAGAACTTCAGCTTGTTCTCCACGTACTTGGGCGCGAACATCGCGCCGTCGAAGGCACCGCCCTGCAAGCGGCCCACGTCCTTGGCGCGGTCGATGATCTTCAGGTGGCCGCCCGGCGTCAGGAAGCCCGCGTCGCCGGTGTGGAACCAGCCCTCAGCGTCCAGCGCCTCCCGCGTGGCGGCGTCGTTCTTGTAATAGCCCTTCAGCAGCCCGGGCGAGCGCACCAGCAATTCGCCGTTGTCGGCCAGCTTGATCTCCACGCCGTCGATGGGCACGCCCACCGTGTCGGCGCGCGCCTCGCGATCGGGCTGCAGGCAGACGAACACGGCAGTCTCCGTGGAGCCGTAGAGCTGCTTCAGGTTGATACCGATCGCGCGATAGAAGCTGAACAGGTCGGGGCCTATGGCCTCGCCCGCCGTGTAGGCCACCCGCACGCGCGAGAAGCCCAGCGTGTTGCGCAGCGGGCCGTAGATCAGCACATCACCCAACGCATAGGCCAGGCGGTCCAGCACGCCCACGCGCTCGCCATCCATCAGCCGCGTGCCGACGCGGCGGGCCAGCGCCATGCAGCGGTCGAACAGCCAGCGCTTGGGCGCGGCGGCGTCTTCCATGCGGATCATCACCGTCGTCAGCAGCCCTTCGAACACGCGCGGCGGCGCGAAGTAGTAGGTCGGGCCTATCTCCTTCAGGTCGATGCTGACGGTGCTGGCCGACTCCGGACAGTTGACGACATAGCCCACCGCCAGCCATTGCGCGAAGCTGAAGATGTTCTGGCCAATCCAGGCCGGCGGCAGATAGGCCAAGACTTCTTCGTCGGGCGTCAGACGGTCGAAGCGCTGGCCCGCGCGGGCGCGGTCGATCAGCGTCGCATGCGTGTGGATGACACCCTTGGGATTGCCGGTCGTTCCCGACGTGAAGAACAGCGCGGCGATATCGCCCGCACCGCCAGCCGCCACCTCGGCGGCAAAGAAGTCTGGCCGGCTGGCGTGCGCTGCGCGTCCCTGCTCCGCCAGCGCATCGAGCGACGCCAGTCCGGGCTCGTCGTAATGGCGCAGGCCGCGCGGATCGTCGAACCAGATATGGCACAGCAGCGGGCACTGCGCGCGCAACTCCAGCAGCTTGTCGACCTGCTCCTGGTCTTCCACGACGGCGAACGCGATCTCGGCATTGGTCAGCGGGAAGGCGAACTCGGCGGCGGCGGCGTCCTGGTACAGCGGCACCGGCACGGCACCCAGCGACTGCGCGGCCAGCATGCTGGCGTACAGCCGCGGGCGGTTCTCGCCGATGACGACGATGTGCTCGCCGCGCTTCAACCCGGCTGCCGCAAGGCCCAGCGCAAGGTCCTGCACCAGCGCGGCCAGTTCGCCCCAGCTCAGTGTCTGCCACAGGCCGAACGCCTTCTCGCGCAACGCGGGCGCATGCGGCCGTTGCGCGGCATGGTCAAGCAGGAGCCGGGGGAAGGTGTCCGTCAAGCTTGTCTCCGTTGCGGGGGCTGGAGCCTCCGTCTGTGCGACCCATTCTGGCCACGACTTTGACGCCCATCTGTCGGTACGACGACAATTTACGGGTCTTCACCGCCCAGACTTTCCCGCACACGATGGCCGACTTCGCGCCTTTGCCGCTGCGTCAACGCGCCCGCCGCCCCAGCCCGGCGGAGCTGGAGGCCATCCCGTGGCTGCAATTGCTGGACGGCGCACAGCGCGAGCTGGCCGTCGCCGCGCTGGAGGTGGCCGACGCGGCCCCTGGCGAACGGCTGTGCCGCATCGGCCGGCCGGCCACCTTCTGGTTCGGCGTGGTGGACGGGCTGCTGAAGATGAACAACGACGACAGCACCGGCCAGGCCGTGACCTTCACCGGCATCCCGCCCGGCGGCTGGTTCGGCGAGGGCACGCTGCTCAAGCGCGAGAGCTACCGCTACAACATCCAGGCGCTGCGGCCCAGCGTCGTCGCGGGCCTGCCCATCGCCAGTTTCCATGCGCTGCTGGACGGCAGCATCGCGTTCAACCGCTTCGTGCTGAACCAGCTGAACGAACGACTGGGCCAGTTCATCGCGGCACGCGAGACCGACCGCATCCACGACCCCGACGTGCGCGTGGCACGCAACCTGGCCGCCCTCTTCCACCCGCTGCTGTACCCGGGCGTGGGCAACTGGCTGCGCATCACGCAGCAGGAACTGGGCTATCTGGTGGGGCTTTCACGCCAGCGCGTGAACCAGGCGCTGCACGGCTTGAGCGAGGCGCAGCTGATCCGCATCGAGTACGGCGGCCTGCGCGTGCTGGACCTGGCCGGCCTCAGGCGCTTCCCGGCCTGAAACGCTGCGGCGACAGCTGCTGCGCGGTCACGCCGAGGTCCGCGAGATCGCGCGGCAGCGATCGGCCCAGCGCCAACTCGGCAGCCGCACGGCCCAGCGCCGGCGAGGTCTGGATGCCATAGCCGCCCTGACCTGCACACCAGAAGAAGCCCGGCACCGACGGCTCGAAGCCCACGACCGGCGTGCGGTCGGGGCTGAACACGCGCAGGCCGGCCCAGCGGTGGCGCACGCGGCGCACGGGTTGGCCGGTCAGCGTCTCGAAGCGGTCCACCGCAATGGCGACGTCCAGTTCCTCGGGCTGCGCATCGCAGGCCGGGCTGGGCGTCTCGTCGGCAGCCGAGATCAGCAGCAGGCCGGCGTCGGGCTTGAAGTACTGGCTCTCGTCAATGGCAACCACGGCCGGCCACAGCGTCGCGTCCACGCCGTCAGGCAGGTCGACGAGGACCGCCGTGCGGCGCAGCGGCTGCAGCGGCACCGGCGCGATGCCCGCCAGCGCGGCCACATCGTCGGCCCACGCACCAGCCGCGTTGACGACGATGCCGGCGCGGAAGCTGCCGGTGGCGGTGCGGGCCAGCCACTTGCCGCCTTCACGCTCCAGTGCCTGCAGTCCCGTGTCCAGGTACAGCTGCGCGCCGGCCGCGCGCGCGGCGCGCAGGAAGCCCTGGTGCAGCAGGTCCACGTCGATGTCAGCGGACGTCTCGTCCAGCAGAGCGCCGGCGATGCGCTCGCGCTGCAACAGCGGCACGCGGGCCAATACTTCTTCCACGTTCAGCGTCGTCGTGCGCTCGCGCACATCTGCATCGGCCGTGAAGCCGGCGACGAGGTCCAGCTGACCCGCACCGACAAGGAACAGCGTGTGCCGCTCGCGCAGCAATGCCTGCTTGACCATGCCCTGCGGCGGCGTGCGGAAGTAGCCCAGGCTGGCCCGCGTCAGCGCGCGGATGGTGGCATTGCCGTACAGCGCCGAGTACAGCGCCGCGGACCGGCCTGTGGAGTGGTAGCCCGCATGGGGCTCCATCTCCAGCACCGCCACACTCGCCTCGCCCGCCAGCGAGGCCGCGACTGACGCCCCTGCGATGCCGGCGCCGATGACGATGCAATCCACATTTTTCGTTGTCTCTTGACCCATGGCTGCATGAATTTTCCAATTTGGAAAATAAATGTACCATCACGAAAATCTTTGGGCAACGCCGAAGCCGGCGCATCCAACCCCGCCTTGAGGAGATCGAGTGGACGCTTCCCTGCAGACCTCACCGCAACACCATCCTGCGCAGTGGTTCGGCCAGCCGCGCGGCCTGGTGGTGCTCTTCCTGACCGAGATGTGGGAGAAGTTCTCCTTCTACGGTATGAAGGCGCTGCTGATCTACTACATGATCCGGCACCTGCAGTTTGCGCAGGCCGATGCGTCGCTGATCTACGGCGCCTATGCGGGCGGCGTCTACCTGACGCCCATCTTCGGCGGCTACCTCGCCGACCGCTGGCTGGGCCGGCGCCGCGCCATCCTCATTGGCGGCACGTTGATGGCGTTGGGCCATTTCGTGCTGGCGTTCGAGTCGGCCTTCTTCGCCGCGCTGGTGCTCATCGCGCTGGGCAACGGCCTGTTCCTGCCCAACCTGCCCAGCCAGGTTGGCGACCTCTACGACGAGAAGGACCCGCGCCGCGGCGGCTCGTACAACATCTACTACGTGGGCGTGAACCTGGGCGCGCTGCTGGCGCCGCTGGTGTGCGGCACGCTGGGTGAGGTCTATGGCTGGCACTGGGGCTTCGGTGCGGCCGGCGTCGGCATGTGCCTGGGGTTGGCCATCTATGTGCTGGGCGGGCGACACCTGCCGCCGGACCGGCCGCGCTCGCAGGCCGCTGCTGCCGACGCACCGGCCGCGACCGGCGCCGGCCGCTTCGTGCCGCTGCTGCTGGTGGGGCTGGCCGTCGTCGTGTTCCGCAGCGGCTACGAACAGAGCGGCAACACGCTGGCGGTCTGGGCCGAGACCGGTGTCGACCGCGCGCTGTGGGGCATGACGGTGCCGGTCACGTGGATGCAGTCGCTGAATCCGCTGCTGGTGTTCCTGTTCACGCCCTTCGTCGTGGCCGGCTGGCGTCGCGCGGCGGAGCGTGGTCGCGAACCATCGTCGCTGGCCAAGATGGCATGGGGCGCGGCCGGCGTCGCGCTGTCCTACCTGATGCTGGCGCTGTTGGCTGCCACGCATGGAGGCACGCCGGTGAGCATGCTGTGGGTGGGCGCCTTCTTCATCGTCTACACGCTGGCGGAGCTGTACATCCTGCCCGTCGGGCTGGGCCTGTTCGCGCGGCTGGCTCCGCGCGGCATGGGCGCCACCATCATCGCGGCGTGGTTCCTCGCGTCGTTCGGCGGCAACCTGCTGTCCGGCGTCGTGGGCCGCTACATGGAGCCGCTGGGCACGACGGGCTTCTTCGTGCTGCTGGGTGCGATCACCGGCGCCGCCGCGTTGGCGCTGTATGCGCTGCGGCCGCTGCTGCGGCGCGTGGAAGCCACTAGCGCCGCGTAGCTTTGGGCTTTGGCCTGGCGGCAGCCCGTGCCGCCTTGGGCGACGCCGACGCCGGCGGCGCGGCCAGGCGCTGCGACGCCTCGAGAAAGTGCTGGGCCATCTCATCCTGGCCGTTGCGCGGCGCACAGGTGGCGACCAGCCGGCAGGTCTCGTCCGACGCCCTCAGGTAGGCATGCCCCATCTCGCTGTCGAAGAAGATGGAATCGCCCGGCTTCAGCGTTACCGGGGCGTACAGCTCGGAATGGAAGACCACCTCGCCCTCGATGACGAAGGCGAACTCCTCGCCGGGATGGCGGATCAGGTCTCCGAACTCGGCCTTGAACTCCTCGAGCGTGCGCGCGCGAACCTCGGCGATCAGCGGCGTGAAACGCTTGTTCAGCAGTTCGGACGCGAGGTAGGTCTGCTTGTAGCTCTGCGTGTCGACGACCTGGCCGTCACCCGCGCGGTGCACCACGCGCCGGCCGCCACCGCTGGGCGCGGAGCGGGCGCCTTGGGCATCGTGCAGCAGCTCGGCCATGTCCACGCCCAGGCCGCGGCTGAGCAGCATCAGCTTGTCGTAGGACAGCGAGACGTTGCCTTTCTCCAGCTTGGACAACGTGGACACCGCCAGGCCCGTGCGCTCGCCGACCTGACTCAAGGTCAGGCCGAGCCGCTTGCGCACGCTGCGGATGTGTTCGCCGGGAGTGGGGGTGGAGTTGGCCATTTCTCTGGAGGAAATCCGATTCCATCTTAGGTGACGCCCCAGGGCGGGGCGCCTCCCCAGTTGCCCTTAGGAAGATTCTGCGCTTCATCTAAGGTTTCCACCGATAGGAAAGAATTTTCCAAATTGGAAACTTCATGGATCAAACAACCATTCCTGATCCAGGAGATGCCATGAGCCGGTCCATCCGCTTCGCTCGTTTCGGCACGCCGCCAGCACACCTCCGGCGCCACAAGCGCCACAAGCTTGCGGCCCTGCTGGTGCCGGGCCTTGCCGCACTTTGCTCGGGGCCGCTGTGGGCCCAGGCCGCTGTCGCCACAGCGCCGGAAGCCTCCGGCGACGTCGTCGAGAAGCTCGACATCGTGACCGTCACGGCCACGCGCCGCCGTGAGCCGGTGCGCGATGTGCCGCTGCGCGTGGAAACGCTGGGCACCGAGGCCATGGAGCGCGCTGGCGCCACGTCGTTGAGCGACTACGTGGGCGGCCTGCCGGGCGTGGACGTGAAGACCTCCGGCGGCCCGGGCCGCGGCGCCGTCACGATGCGCGGCGTCAGCGTCGGCGAGCAGCAGATCGCCACGGTGGGCATGTACATCGACGACGTGGCCTTCGGTTCCAGCAGCGCCTTCGTGGGCGGCGCCAACACCGCGCTGGACCTGTCGCTGCTGGACCTGCGCCACATCGAGGTGCTGCGCGGCCCGCAAGGCACGCTGTACGGTGCCGGCGCCATGGGCGGCCTGCTCAAGTACGTGACGAACGAGCCCGACAGCTCGCAGTTCTCGGGCAAGCTGGGCCTGGGCGTGCGCCAGGCCCGCAATGGCGGGCTGGGCCACACCGAGCACGCGGTGCTGAACGTGCCGCTGAGCCAGGATGTGGCGGCGCTGCGCGTGTCGGCCTTCAACGATCACGAGGGCGGCTACATCAACGCGGTGGGCAAGGCCGCGGGCGATCACGTGAACGACGGCAACACGCGCGGCGCGCGCGTGTCGGTGCTCATCGAACCCGTCGCCAAGATGAAGCTGCGCCTGGCCCACACGCAGCAAAAGATCCAGCGCAACGGTCTGAATGTCGTCGAGTACGACGCCGCGAAGGGGCTGCCGGTCTACGGTGACCTGACGCGCCACCTGGACACCGGCGAGGCCTACCAGCTCAAGACACGGCTCAGCTCGGCCGACTTCGAGTACGACTTCGGCTTGGCACGCTTCAATGCCATCGCATCGGCGCAGCGCCAGGACGGCGCCACCGGCCAGGACGCTACCGCGCTGCTAGGCAACAACCCGGCATTCGACTTCGTGTCGCTCAACAACGCCTATGGACTGCGCAAGCAGACACAGGAGCTGCGGCTGACCTCGCAGCGCGGCACCGTCGAATGGCTGCTGGGCTACTACCGCACCAAGGAGACCGGCCACGTGGGCCAGCGCCTGTGGGCGCAGGTCGCGGGTGGGGGCGGCGACATGACGCTGACCACGACCGGCCAACCGTCCGAGTACCGCGAGAGCGCGTTCTACGGCGACGTGACGTGGAACCTGAATCCCACGTGGTCGCTGACGCTGGGCACGCGCGTCGCCAGGAACGATCAGGTCTACACGGTCTACGTGAACGAGCAGCTGAACTCGTCGGCTCCCAGCGAGGACACGGCCAAGACCTACCTCGCCACGCTGCGCTACGCGATCGACAAGCAGAGCAATGTCTACTTCCGCGCCGCCAGCGGCTACCGGCCGGGCGGCCCCAACTCGCCGGCCATCGACGCCAACGGCCAGGTCATCCCTGGCACACCCACCACTTTCGGCCACGACACGCTGTGGAGCTACGAGCTGGGCTACAAGGCCGACCTGCTGGACAAGCGCCTGAACCTCGAGGCGGCGCTGTTCAACATCGACTGGAAGGACTTGCAGCAGCCCAAGGCCGTGGGTGCCAGCACCATCGTCGTCAACGCCGGCAAGGCGCGCGTGCGCGGCCTGGAGCTGGCGGCCCGGTACAAGGTTGATGCGCACTGGAACCTGGAAGGCAGCCTGGCCTGGACCGACCCCAAGCTGACCGAGGACGCACCCGCCCTGGGCCCCGCCGGCTCGCGCATGCCCAACACGGCCAGGCTGGCCTTCACGCTGGGCGCGCGCTATGCCTTCGATCTGGCAGGCCACCCGTCCTATGCGGGGCTGAATCTGCGCCGCGTGGGCCAGCGCAACGCTGGCTTCGATTCGGCCGGCAGCTCGGTGCCCAACTTCAGCCAGCCGGGCTACACGCTGGTGGACGCGCAATGGGGATGGGAGATCGGCCGCTGGCAGCTGGCCACCTTCGTGCGCAACCTGACCGACAAGCGCGCCATCCTCGGCGCCGACACCGCACTCACCGCCTTCGGCCTGCCACTCAATGTCACGACGGTCGCCCCGCGCACGCTGGGCGCCAACCTGACCCTGAACTTCTGATGACCACGGGATCCCGCATGAAGAAGATGCTCATCGGCCTGCAGGCGCTGGCGCTGTGCGCCGCCGCGCTGGCCCAGACCGGCCCCGCGCCGACCGTCACACCGCCCGCCGCCGTCACGGCGCCGGAAACGCCTGCCCCTGCGCCCACGTCGGGCACGGCGCTCACGGCCGTCGATGCCGAGGCCTTCATCGACGGCCTGATGCCCAGCGCGCTGCGTGCCGCGCGCGTGCCGGGCGCCGTGGTGGTGGTGGTCAAGGACGGCCAGCCGCTGCTGCAAAAGGGCTACGGCCACGCCGACAGGGACAAGCGCCTGCCCGTCGACCCGCACAAGACCTTGTTCCGCCCCGGCTCGGTGTCCAAGCTGTTCACCTGGGTGGCGGTCATGCAGTTGGTCGAGCAGGGCAAGCTTGAGCTTGATGTCGACCTCAACAAGTACCTGGACTTCGCGATCCCCGGCCGCAACGGCAAGGCGTTGACGCTGCGCCACGTGATGACGCACACGACCGGCTTCGAGGAGACCGCGCGCGACCTGCTGACCTACACACCCGCCACGCCCGACCTTGGCAAGGTGCTGAAGGGCTACATCCCGCCCTATGTCTACGACCCCGGCACGACGCCTGGCTACTCCAACTACGCGACGGCGCTGGCCGGCTACATCGTGCAGCGTGTCAGCGGCAAGCCTTTCGACGACTACATGGAGCAACAGGTGTTCGCCCCGCTGGGCATGCAGCAGTCCACCTTCCGCCAGCCGCTGCCCAAGGCGCTGGAAGCCCAGATGTCGCAGGGCTACATGACCTGGGACGACAAGCCCAAGGGCTTCGAAATCATCAGCATGCCGCCCGCCGGCAGCATGTCGGCGCCTGGCGCGGACATGGGCCGCTTCATGAGCGCCATGCTGCAGCAGGGTCGGCTGGGTGATGCGCAGATCCTGAAGCCCGAGACGGTCAAGCAGATGTTCGGCCAGCTCACCCAACCGCTGCCGGACCTGATGGGCATAGGCCTGGGCTTCTACGAGCAGAACATCAATGGCCACCGCGTGCTGGCGCACGGCGGCGATACCGTGCTGTTCCACAGCGACCTGCTGCTGTTCGTCGACAAGGGCATCGGCCTGTATGTATCGGTCAACGCCGCCGGCCATGAACGCCAGGGCGCCTGGCTTCGCGACAAGCTGTTCGAAGCCTTCGCCGACCGCTACCTGCCCGACCAGCGCCCGGCCACGAAGCCGGCCGTGGACGAGGCCACCGCCAAGCTGCACGCGCAGCAGATGGCCGGTGCCTACCGCAACACGCGCCGCGAAGACTCGACGTGGCTGTCCGTGCTGCAGCTGCTGAGCCCGCTGAAGGTCCAGGCGCTGGAGGATGGACGCCTGTCCATCGACCTGGCCGGTGCCCGCAGCACCTACCGAGAGGTGAAGCCCTATTTCTGGGAGGAGGAACACGGCAAGCGCCGGCTGCAGGCCATCGTCGAGAACGGCAAGGTCAAGCACTGGGGGCTGGAGCCCTTCGTGTTCGCCTTCATCTTCGAGCCCGTGCCCTTCATGGCCAGCCCCGTGGTGCTGGTGATGGCTGGGCTGGCCATCGTCGCGTTGCTGCTGACGGTGCTGCTGTGGCCCGTGGCCGCCGTGCTGCGCCGCCGCCACCACGTGGCCGTGCCGCCGACCAAGCAGGTCACGTGGGTGCGCGGCGCCAGCGTGCTGGCGATCGTGGCGCTGGGGCTGTGGGGTTGGGTCGTGGCACTGCTGGAAAGCCTGGGCGACGCGAGCCTCGTGCTGCCATTGGCACAACTGGCGCTGGCGGTGTCCGTCATCGGCGGGCTGGTCGTGGCCGGTCTGCATGCGCGCAGCGCACTGAAGGTCGGCGACCGCTGGACCAAGGCGCTGGCCATCGTGTGGGTGCTGGCCTTCGCGGTGTTGCTGATCGTGGCCACATATCACCACCTGATCGGCTTCAACCAGAACTATTGACATGAAGCTCTTCCTGGCCGGGCTGGTGCACGAAACCAGCAGCTTCTCGCCACTGCCCACCAGTGTGCAGTCGTTCCGCGATGGCGTGCTGATCCACCGCGGCGATGCCAAGGCGCTGCAGCAGATCGCAGCGCAGCCCAATCTGGTGGGCGTCATCGCCGCCGCAGCGCGGCAGGGCGACACGCTGTTGCCGGGCCTGTATGCGCAGGCGCAGCCGGCCGGCCCGCTGTCCCGTGTCGACTACGAGAAGCTGCGCGACGAATTGCTAGACGACCTGCGCGCGTCGCTGAGCCTGGGCGCCGTCGACGCGGTGCTGCTGGAACTGCACGGTGCCATGCTGGCCGACGGTTACCCCGACTGCGAAGGCGACCTGCTGACGCGCGTGCGCGCACTCATCGGCCCGCGCGTGCCGCTGGGCGCGCTGCTGGACCTGCACTGCAACCTGAGCCCGGCCATGGTCGAGTCGGGTGCCGTGCTGGTCGCCTGCAAGGAGTACCCGCACATCGACTACGCGGCCCGCGGCGAGGAGTTGCACGCGATGCTGAGCGCGATGGCGCGCGGCGAACTGGCGATACGCACGCAATGGCGGCGCGTGCCGCTGCTGGGCATCTTCGGCACGACGCAGCCGCCCATGCGCGACTTTGTCCGGCAACTGCAGACCAGCGAGGAGGCGGTGCCGGGCATCGTGTCGGTGTCGGCACTGCACGGCTTTCCGTGGTCCGACACGCCCCACACCAGCGCCGCCGTGCTGGTGCTCGCACAGGACACACCCGCCGCCGGCAAGGCGGCCACGCAACTGCTGGGCGAACTGGCCGAGACGTTCTACGGCCTGCGCGAGCGCGCGGCCGCCAACCGGCTGCCGCTGAACGCGGCGCTGGATGAAGCCGAAGCCGCGATGCAGCGGGCTGGCGGCCGTCCCGTCGTGCTGGCCGATACCGCCGACAACCCTGGCGGCGGTGCGGCAGGCGACAGCACCTTCGTGCTGCGTGAGCTGCTCAATCGCGGCATCCGGGATGTGGCACTGGGCATGATCTGGGATCCACAGGCCGTGGCGATCGCCATGTCGGCGGGCGTCGGCGCGCGGCTGCCGCTACGCATCGGCGGCAAGGTGGGGCCGATGTCCGGCGACCCGGTCGACCTGGACGTCGAGGTGCTGGCCTGCCGCGCCGATGCACACCAGCGCAGCCTGACGCCAGGCGGCAAGGATGCGCTGGGCGCTGCGGTGGCCGTACGTGCGCAGGGCGTAGACATCGTGCTCAACAGCACTCGCCAGCAGGTGTTCTCGCCCGATTGCTTCAAGGAGCTGGGCGTCGAACCCACCGCCAAACGACTGGTCGTCGTGAAGTCGACGCAGCACTTCCGCTCCGGTTTCGATGCGATGGCAGCCTCGGTCGTGTATGCCGATACACCCGGCAGCCTGGCATCGGACCTCGGCCGGCTGCCCTACAAGCACCTGCCCCGGCCCGTGTGGCCGCTGGACTAAGCGGCGAAGGCAACGGCCTCGGGTTCGCCGTGCGGCAAGCTGGCCCAGCGGTCGGCATTCAGCTCATACAGCAGCGCCGCAGCGCTGCCGGGGCCGTCGGCCAGCGTGCCCTTGAGGCGCAGGCCCAGGCCTTCCAGCGTCTTGCGCGTCGGCGCATTGCTGGGCAGCACCGCCGCCACGACGGACGACTCGCGGCGCTGCTCGAAGGCCTGCGTCATCGCGTGCAGCGCCATCTCGGACGCCAGCGCGCGGCCCCACGCCTGCGGCGTGATGCGGTAGTACAGGAACAGGCCCGCATGGCCGGCCACGCTGCGATGCATCAGGCCGCCAAAGCCGATGAGCTGGTCGGGCTTCTCGCGCTCGGCAATGGCCCAGTGGCCGAAGCCATAGGTCTGCCAGTGCGCCAGCCAGGCCTGCAGTTGCGCCCGTGTCGCGTCCAGGCCCTGGGGCGTGGCGGCCGCACAGAAACGGCTGACCGCCGGATCGGCGTACAAGGCCATCAGGATGTCCAGATCGCTGTCCTTGGGAGGACGCAGCACCAGGCGGCGGGTGACCATCGCTGCCGGAACGGCGGCGACGGCCTCGCGGGGCTCAAACTGGACCATCTAGTCAGAATTAGGTGAAAACCCCAGCAGGGTAGCCACTCATCGCCCCGACCGGAAGCCCCGGCTGACGGGATCTGTCGCATCGCTGTCACAAATCCCGGCAATAGCGCACAACTGCCGCCTCCCGGCGCGTTGTGCACCATTCTGGACAGCGATTTCAGCCCAGCAGCAGCGCGTTGACACGCTTCACATAGGCCGCCGGGTCCTCCAGGTGACCGCCTTCGGCCAGCACGGCCTGGTCGAACAGCACTTGCGCCAGGTCGTCGAACTGGGCGCTGCCATCGAGCTTCTTCACCAGTGCATGCTCGGCGTTGATCTCCAGCGTGGGCAGCGACACCGGCGCCTGCTGGCCGGCCTGCTTCAGCAGGCGCGCCAGATGGCCCGAGACATCCCCCTCTTCCACGACGATGCAGGCGGGTGAGTCGACCAAGCGGGTTGTCACGCGCACGTCCTTGGCGCGATCCTTCAGCGCGTCCTTCAGCTTGTCCAGCAGCGGCTTGAAGGCTTCGGCCGTTTCCTCGGCCTTCTTCTTCTCGTCCTCGTCCTGCAGCTTGCCCAGGTCCACGGCACCCTTGGCGACCGACTGCAGCTGCTTGCCGTCGAACTCGTACAGGTGGCTCAACATCCACTCGTCGACGCGGTCGGTCAGCAGCAGCACCTCGATGCCCTTCTTGCGGAAGATCTCCAGCTGCGGGCTGTGCTTGGCGGCGGCCAGGCTGTCGGCGGTGATGTAGTAGATGACGTCCTGGCCGTCCTTCATGCGGCTCACGTAGTCCGCCAGGCTGACGTTCGCGTCGGCCTGCGTGGACGCGAAGCGGAACAGCTTGGCCAGGCGCTCCTGGTTGGCGTGGTCCTCGCCAATGCCTTCCTTCAGCACCTGACCGAAGTCGGTCCAGAACGCAGCGTACTTGTCCTTGTCGGCCTGGTCTTCGCTGTTGGCCAGGCTCTCCAGCATGCCCAGCACGCGCTTGGTCGAGCCCTCGCGGATCGCCTTCACGTCGCGGCTTTCCTGGAGCAGTTCGCGGCTGACGTTCAGCGGCAGGTCGGCCGAGTCGATGACGCCCTTGACGAAGCGCAGGTAGACCGGCATCAGCGCCTCGGCGTCGTCCATGATGAAGACGCGCTTCACGTACAGCTTCACGCCGCCGCGCTTGTCGCGGTTCCACAGGTCGAACGGCGCCTTGGCCGGGATGTAGAGCAGCTGTGTGTACTCGCTGCGGCCTTCCACGCGGTTGTGCGTGTAGGCCAGCGGCGCCTCGCTGTCGTGGCTGATCTGCTTGTAGAACTCTTCGTACTGTTCCTGAGTGACGTCGCTCTTGGAACGCGACCATAGCGCCGAGGCCTTGTTGACGGGCTCCCACTCATCCGTGACGACCTGCTTGGCGTTCTCCGCGTCCCAGGTCTCCTTCTTCATCAGGATGGGCAGCGAGATGTGGTCGCTGTACTTGGCAATGGTGGACTTGACGCGCCAGGTCTTCAGGAACTCCTCTTCGCCGTCGCGCAGGTGCAGGATGACATCGGTGCCGCGACCGGCCTTGGTGATGGTCTCCAGCTCGTACTCGCCGGTCCCCTCGCTGCTCCAGCGCACGGCCTGATCGGCCGGCAGACCGGCGCGGCGCGTCTCGACGGTGATGCGGTCGGCGACGATGAAGCCGCTGTAGAAGCCCACGCCGAACTGGCCGATCAACTGGGCGTCCTTCTTCTGGTCGCCTTCCAGCTTGGCCATGAACTCGCGCGTACCGCTCTTGGCGATGGTGCCCAGGTGCGCGGCGGCCTCGTCGGCGCTCATGCCGATGCCGTTGTCGCTGATGGTCAGTGTCTTGGCCTCCTCGTCGAAGCTGACACGCACTTCCAGGTTGGGCGTGTCCTCGAACAGCGCCGCGTTGTCCAGCGCCTCGAAGCGCAGCTTGTCGCAGGCGTCGCTGGCGTTGCTGACCAACTCGCGCAGGAAGATCTCCTTGTTGGAGTAAAGGCTGTGCGTGACGAGGTGCAGAATCTGTTTGACTTCAGCTTGGAAGGCGTGGGTTTGCTTGGTCATGGCAATGAGAAAACTTTAGGGAACGCTGGGCATCGCCGCCCTGAGGGCGGCCACCTGAGGCCGGCCGCGCCGATTTCAAGGCCGGGCCAGCGCCAAACCCGTCAGCGTAAACCCATCTCGTCATGACCGCTCCCATCAGCCTCGGACACGGCATTAATCGCCTGCCCCAAGTCTTCTCAGCCGCCGACTGCGCGCGCTTCATCCAGCAGGCCGAAGGTTTCGGCTTCGAGCCCGCCACCATCAATACCGAAACCGGTGCGCGCTTCGAAAGCGAAGTGCGCAACAACGACCGCGTCATCTTCGACAGCCACGAACTGGCTCTGGAGGTATGGCGACGCGTCGCATTGGATTTGCCGCCCGTCTGGACGGCACGAGGCCTCGCGGGCCTCAACGAGCGCTTCCGCTTCTACCGCTACACGGCGACGCAGAAGTTCGACTGGCATGTCGACGGGCCGTTCGAGCGCAGCAACGGCGAACGCAGCCAGCTGACGCTGCTGATTTATCTCAGCGACGACTACGAGCGCGGTAAGACCACCTTCGATGTCGAAGGCACGCTCAAGGAAGTTCGCGGTGCACAGGGCGACGTCGTCGTCTTCCCGCACCGCCTGCGCCATCGCGGCTCTGTCGTCACCGCGGGCACAAAGTACATGCTGCGCACCGACGTCATGTACTACCCATTGGTAGGCGCGGGGCAGTCCACCTTCCCGAACCTGGATGCGGTCCGCGCGATGGCGGACGGCACCCAGCCCTGATCAGCGTCGGGCCTTCACCGCTTCCGACAGCACATCCAGCACCGCCAGCGACTCATCCCAACCCAGGCAGGCATCGGTGATGCTCTTGCCGTACTGCAGCGCCGCCGGGTCGTCCTTGCCCGGCGTGAACTTCTGGGCGCCGTCGTTCAGGTGGCTTTCCACCATGACGCCGAAGATGGCGTTGCTGCCTTCGCGCAGCTGGCCGGCGATGTCGCGCGCCACGTCCAGCTGGCGTTGGTGCTGCTTGCTGGAGTTGGCGTGCGAGCAGTCCACCATCAGGCGCTGCGGCAGCTTGCTCTTGTCCAGGTCGGCGCAGGCCTCGGCAACGCTGGTGGCGTCGTAGTTGGGCGCCTTGCCGCCACGCAGGATGACGTGGCAGTCGGCGTTGCCGCGAGTCTCGACGATGGCTACCTGGCCGTTCTTGTGCACCGACAGGAAATGGTGGCCGCGAGCCGCGGCCTGGATGGCGTCGGTCGCGATCTTGATGTTGCCGTCGGTGCCGTTCTTAAAGCCGATGGGCGCGGACAGGCCCGACGCCAGTTCGCGGTGCACCTGGCTCTCGGTCGTGCGCGCGCCGATGGCGCCCCAGGAGATCAGGTCGCCGATGTACTGCGGCGAGATCACGTCCAGGAACTCGCTGCCGGCCGGCATGCCCAGGCGGTTGATCTCCAGCAGCAGCTGGCGGGCGATGCGCAGACCCTCGTCGATGCGGTAGCTCTCGTCCAGGTAGGGGTCGTTGATGAGGCCCTTCCAGCCGACGGTGGTGCGCGGCTTCTCGAAGTAGACGCGCATGACGATCTCCAGCGTGCCGGCGTACTTCTCACGCTCGACCTTCAGGCGGCGCGCGTACTCGATGGCCGCGTTGGGGTCGTGGATGGAGCAGGGGCCGATGATGACCAGCAGCCGATCGTCCTTGCCGCCCATGATGTTGCGGATGCGCTGGCGGGTCTGGCCGATCAACGTCTCGACGGGTGTGCCGCTGATGGGGAAGAAGCGGATCAGGTGCTCCGGCGGCGGCAGCGGTGTCACGTCGACGATGCGCTCGTCGTCAGTGGCACTGGTCTTGTCGTCCTGGGAGTACCAGCGCTGGGCTTCGGGTTGGACGGAGGAGACTTTGGCGTTCATCGGGGGCACCTCTGAAATGAAAAAACCGCCGGGCTTGGCGGCCTCGGCGGTTTTTGGGGAGTTCTGTTGTGTTCAGCGCGCGCGCTCAGGACTCTCCACCGCCGGGGCGGGGAAAAAACCAAAAGCCAAAATAAGCTGCGCGGAACATGGGAACGGAATCTAGCACGCTGGTAGGTTCAGGCGTTCGCGAGATGCCAAGGCTGGCTTCAAGCCGTGCCGCCCACCGTGAGCCCGTCAATTCGCAGCGTCGGCTGCCCCACGCCCACCGGCACGCTCTGGCCTTCCTTGCCGCAGACGCCCACACCGGTGTCCAGCGCCATGTCGTTGCCGATCATGCTGACTCGGGTCAGCGCGTCCGGGCCGTTGCCGATGATGGTGGCGCCCTTGACCGGGTACTGGATCTTGCCGTTCTCCACCCAGTAGGCCTCGCTGGCCGAGAACACGAACTTGCCGCTGGTGATGTCGACCTGGCCGCCGCCGAAGTTGGTCGCGTACAAGCCCTTCTTGATGGACGCGACGATCTCCTTGGGGTCGTCCTTGCCACCCAGCATGTAGGTGTTGGTCATGCGGGGCATGGGCACGTGGGCGTAGCTCTCGCGGCGGCCGTTGCCGGTGGGCTTGACCTTCATGAGCCGCGCATTCATCGCGTCCTGGATGTAGCCCTTCAGGATGCCGTCCTCGATCAGCACATTGCGCTGGCTCGCGCAGCCCTCGTCGTCGACGTTCAGCGAGCCGCGGCGGTCGGGGATGGTGCCGTCGTCCAGCACCGTCACGCCCTTGGACGCCACGCGCTGGCCGATGCGGCCGGAGAACGCGCTGGAGCCCTTGCGATTGAAGTCGCCTTCCAGCCCGTGGCCGACGGCCTCGTGCAGCAGCACGCCGGGCCAGCCCGGGCCGACGACGACGGTCATCTCGCCGGCCGGTGCGGGGCGGCTCTCCAGGTTGGTCAGCGCCGCGTGCACGGCCTGCTCGACATAGCTGGCGATCATCTCGTCGGTGAAATAGGCCAGGCCGAAACGGCCGCCGCCGCCGCCCGAGCCCACCTCGCGGCGGCCGTTGCTTTCGGCGATGACGGTGATGGACAGCCGCACCAGCGGGCGCACGTCGGCCGCGATCGTGCCGTCGGCACGCGCGATCAGCACGACCTCGTGCTCGGCGGCCAGGCCAGCCATCACCTGAACGATGCGCGGGTCCTTGGCGCGGGCCATCTTCTCGGCGCGCTCCAGCAGCGCGACCTTGGCGGCGCTGTCCAGGCTGGCGATGGGGTCGGCCACGCCGTACAGCTCGCGACTGCCGGCGACGCGACCTTGCGACGGCACCTTCACCTTCTTGCTCTGGCCCGCGGCGGCAATGGTGCGCACGGTGCGGGCCGCGTCCAGCAGCGAGTCCAGCGAGATGTCGTCCGAGTAGGCGAACGCGGTCTTCTCGCCGGCCACCGCGCGCACGCCCACGCCCTGGTCGATGCTGAAGGAGCCGCTCTTGACGATGCCTTCCTCCAGGCTCCAGCCCTCGGCGCGCGTGGTCTGGAAGTACAGGTCGGCGTCGTCGACCCGGTGCTCGGTGATGAGGCGAAGCGCTTGGCTCAGCGACGCTTCGGTCAGGCCGAAGGGCTCCAGCAGTTGCGAGCGGGCGGTGGCCAGGCGGGCCAGGGTGGGTTCGACGGCGATCATGGCTTGATTCTAGGAAGCCCTTGAAGCTGTGGTCGCTGTCCCGGCTTTTCAGGCGCGGGTCATCTGAAACGGCCGCTAACAAAACAGTTCGCGGCCGGGCGCTGCTAGGGATGTCGGGCGCTCATGCGCAGGCACAGCATCCAGCGCTCCTGCACCAACCCGGAGCGCTGCATGAATAAGTCTCTGCTTGCCACCGCGGGCCTTGTCCTGGCCACCGTCCCGGCCTTCGCCGCCACGCTGGTCAGCTCCGGCTACACGGACCCGCTGTTCCTCGCATCGGCAGCGGGCGACTCGCGCCTGTTCGTCGTCGAGAAGGCCGGTGTCATCAAGGTCGTGGGGCAGGCCGATCCCTGGCTGGACATCAGCGGCAAGGTCGACACCGGCGGCGAGCGTGGCCTGCTGGGGCTGGCGTTCGATCCCAACTTCAGCGCCAACGGCCGCTTCTACGTCAACTACATCGACAAGACGACGCTGAGCACCGTCGTCGCGAGCTACACGCTAGGCGCCGATGGCAAAGGCGATGTGAACAGCGAGCGCACCATCCTGACCGTCGCGCAGCCGGCCGGCCGCAACAACCACAAGGCCGGCTGGATAGGCTTCAGCGCGGCCGACCCGGGCAACCTCTACATCGCGACCGGCGATGGCGGCAGCGGCAACGATCCCGACAACAACGCCCAGAACCTGAACAGCAACCTCGGCAAGCTGCTGCGCGTCACGCCCGGCAGCGCGGCCACCGGCGGCTACACGGTGCCCGCAGACAACCCCTTCGTCGGCACGGCGGGCAATGACGAGATCTGGGCCTACGGCCTGAGAAACCCCTTCCGCAACAGCTTCGATCGCACAACCGGCGACCTGTGGCTCGCGGACGTGGGCCAGGGTGCGCGCGAAGAGGTGAACTTTGCATCCGCCGCGGCCGGCCTGGGGCGCGGCGCCAACTATGGCTGGCGCGTGCGCGAAGGCAGCATCGCCACGCCCGGCGTGGGCGGCCCGGCGACACCCGGCATGACGGACCCGCTGTTCGACTACGGCCGCGACGTGGGCGGCACGGTCATCGGCGGCTATGTGTACCGCGGCGGCGCCGACGCCAGCCTGGAAGGCAAGTACGTCTTCGGCGACTTCGTCAGCGGCGGCATCTGGAGCTACAGCGGCGGCACCATGACGGCCCTGGACTCGCCGTTCGCGGGCTTCCAGCTGACCAGCTTCGGCGAAGGCAGCGACGGCGCGCTCTACGCCGTCGGCAACGGCAGCGTCTACCTGCTGGCTGCCGCCGTGCCGGAGCCCACGTCCGCGCTGCTGATGGCGCTGGGCCTGGCCGCCGGCTGCCTGCTCACTCGTCGCCGCCGCGCTTGAGCTTGAGCCCCGCGTCGTAAAGCCGGTTGCGCGGTGCGCCGGTGACCTGCGCGGCCAGCGCCACGGCCTGCTTCAGCGGCAGTTCCGCCGCCAGCAGGGCAAGCACGCGCAGCGCCTCGGCCGGCAGGTCATCGTCCGCCGCCGCCTGCGGTGCCCGGGCATGTAGCACCAGCACAAACTCGCCGCGCTGGCGCTGCGCGTCGGCTGCCAGCCACGCCGGCAGCGTGCCGGCCTCGGCCGTGTGGATGGACTCGAACTGCTTGGTCAGCTCGCGCCCCACCGTCACGCGGCGCTCGGGCGCCAGTTCGGCCAGCAGCGCGATCAATTCGATGATGCGGTGCGGTGCCTCGAACACCACCTGGCTCTGGCCTTCGACGGCCAGCAGCGCCTGCAGCGCCGTGCGGCGCTCGCCGGCCTTGGTGGGCAGAAAGCCGCTGAACGCAAAACTCGTGGCCGCCACGTCGCCTGCCACGCTGAGCACCGTTGCCGCGGCGCTGGGGCCCGGCAGCGGCAGCACGCGGTAGCCGGCGGCCACGACCTGCTGCACCAGCACCGCGCCGGGGTCTGAGATCGCCGGCGTGCCGGCGTCCGACGCGTAGGCCACGCGCTCGCCCGCCGCCAGCCGTGCAATGACGGCCGCGCTGCCCTCGCGCTCGTTGTGCTGGTGCACGGCGATCAGCGGCTTGTGCAGGCCCAGGTGGCGCAGCAGGCCGCCGCCCTGGCGCGTGTCCTCGCAGGCCAGCGCGTCGACCAGCCCCAGCAGATGGATGGCGCGCAGCGACAGGTCGGCCAGATTGCCGATGGGCGTGGCGACCAGGTAGAGCGTGGCGGCCGGATACTGCTGGCCGCCGGCCGCCGCCTGTGCGGCCTGTCTGAGCAGGGAAGCGTCAATGTTCAACTGGGGCTCTCGATCAAAACCGGCGACCAAGACGCGCGGCGACGCGGCGGAGGACGCCGCGCTGGCGCATCTGCAGCGCGCAGGCCTGCGCCTGCTGGAGCGGAATTATCGAGTCGCCGCCGGCCCCAGCCGGCATGCCGGCGAGGTGGACCTCATCATGAGCGATCGCGACGGCACGCTGGTGTTCGTCGAGGTGCGGGCCCGCATCGACATGTCCCACGGCGGCGCGGCGGCCAGCGTCACGGCCCGCAAGCAGCAGCGACTCATCTATGCCGCGCAGCACTACCTGCTGCGCCATGCCACCCCGCCGCCCTGCCGTTTCGACGTGGTGGCCATCGACGGCAACGAGCTGAACTGGCTGCAATCCGCCTTCGATGCGGGTTGACCCTATCATTCGCGCCGCATGATTGAGCAACGCATACAGCAGCAGTTCTTCGAGAGCGCCGACCTGCTCTACCAAACGGCCGAACAACTGGCCCGCCCGCTGGCAATGGCCGCGCAGATGGTGGTGGACGCCATCACCGGCGGCAACCGCATCCTGTGCGCCGCGCAGGGCCTGGCGGCGCTGGACGCCGACTACCTGGCCGCCCGCCTGGCCGGCCGCTTCGAGCAGGAGCGCCCCGGCCTCGCCGCCTGGAGCCTGTCCGCCCAGGCGCGCGACGCCGCCGGACTGGACCTGGCGCGGCTGCTGCAGGCCCACGGCCACCCGGGCGACGTGCTGGTCATGCTGGAGCCGCTGCGCGAGCAGCGCGACGCCTGGTCCGCCGCGCTGGCCGTGGCGCACTCGCAGGAGATGAGCGTCATCGCGCTGACCGGCGGCACCACCGACGAATGGCGCGGCTTGCTGCAAGACACCGACATCCAGATCCGCGTCAGCCACGCCCGCGAGCCGCGCGTTATCGAAGCCCAACGCGTGCTGCTGCATGCGCTGGCCGACGCCGTCGACGTTCAACTGCTCGGCAGCGACGAATAACCCGATTGGAACCCCCAAATGAAGAAGCTTTCCCTGACCCTGACCGCCGCCGTCCTCGCCAGCACACTGGCCACCGGCTGCGCGCCGCTGCTGATCGGCGGCGCGATGGTGGGCGGCGTCAATGTCGCCACTGACCGCCGCACCTCGGGCACCCAGCTCGAAGACGAGAGCATCGAGATCAAGGCCGGCGCGCGCCTGCGCGAGCAGATCGGCGACAAGGCCCACATCAACGTCAACAGCTACAACCGCGTCGCGCTGATCACCGGCGAGGCCAACTCGGAAGACACGCGCGCCCGCATTGAGACGCTGGTGGGCGGCGTCGAGAACGTGCAGAAGGTGATGAATGAGGTCGCGGTGGGGCCCAACAGCTCGCTGAGCGGCCGCTCCAACGACGTGGTCATCCAGGGCAAGATCAAGGCCAAGCTGATCGACGCGAAGGACCTGATCAGCAACGCCTTCTACGTGGTGGTCGAGCGCGGCAATGTCTACCTGCTGGGCCGCGTGACCGAGCGCGAGGCCAACCGCGCCACCGAGATCGCGCGCCAGATCAGCGGCGTGCGCAAGGTGATCCGCGCGTTCGAGATCATCAGCGAGGAAGAGCTCGCTCGCTACACGCCGAAGGCACAGTAAACCAGGAGGGCGCGGCAGCGCCCCATCAAGTCAAAGACGCTTGATCAGGCTGGACGTGTCCCAGCGATTGCCGCCCTGCGCCTGCACGTCGGCATAGAACTGGTCCACCAGCGCCGTGACCGGCAGGCGCGCGCCGTTGCGGCGCGCCTCGTCCAGCACCAGGCCCAGGTCCTTGCGCATCCAGTCGACGGCGAAGCCGAAGTCGAACTTGTCCTCGATCATGGTCTTGCCGCGGTTGTCCATCTGCCAGCTCTGCGCCGCGCCCTTGCCGATGACATCCAGCACCTGGACCATGTCCAGGCCCGACTTCTGGCCGAAGCGCACGGCCTCGGCCAGACCTTGCACAAGGCCGGCGATGCAGATCTGGTTGACCATCTTGGCCAGTTGGCCCGAACCCGGGCCGCCCAGCAGCGTCACGGCCTTGGCGAAGTTCAGCGCGACCGGCTTCATCGCGTCGAAGGCTGCGGCGTCGCCACCGCACATGACCGTCAGCGCGCCGTTGACCGCACCGGCCTGGCCGCCTGACACCGGCGCATCGACGAAGGCGATGTCGCGCGTTGCGGCCTCGGCATGCAGTTCGCGTGCGACCTCGGCCGACGCCGTCGTGTGGTCCACGAACACCGCGCCCGCCGTCATGCCGGCCAGCGCGCCGCTGTCGCCCAGCACGACCGAGCGCAGGTCGTCGTCATTGCCCACGCAGCAGAACACGAACTCCGCGCCCTTGACCGCTTGGACCGGCGTGGCCGCGGACGTGCCGCCGTATTCCTTCACCCAGGCCTCGGCCTTGGCCATGGTGCGGTTGTAGACCGTGACCTGATGGCCGGCGCGCGCCAGGTGCCCGGCCATGGGATGCCCCATGACGCCCAGGCCCAGGAAGGCAACGCGGCGGGAAGGAACCGAGTCGTAAGTGCGTGCGCTCATGTGCGGATGCGTCCTGAATCTCGTGGCTGCGAATGACCCAGCAGCCGCCGCGGAACCGGCTTTGCCGGGCCGCCAGCGGCGCCCCCTTGAGGGGGCCGGCGAAGCCGGTACGGGGTGGTCAAAGTATCGTCAGGTGTTCGGTGCCGCTGGACAGGTCGCCGCTGCGCGCGCGCTCGCTGTTCAGCTTGATCTGCAGGCGCAGGTCGTTGACGGAGTCGGCGTTGCGCAGCGCGTCTTCGTACGTCACCTTGCCGGCCTCGTAGAGGTCGAACAGCGCCTGGTCGAAGGTCTGCATGCCTTGCTCGCGCGAGCGCTTCATCAGCTCCTTGATCTCGCTGATCTCGCCCTTGAAGATCAGGTCGGAGATGAGCGGCGAGTTCAGCAGGATCTCGACCGCGGCGACCCGGCCCTTGCCCTCGCGGCGCGGCAGCAGGCGTTGGCTCACGAGCGCGCGCAGGTTCAGCGAGATGTCCATCAGCAGCTGCTGGCGGCGGTCTTCGGGGAAGAAGTTGATGATGCGGTCCAGCGCCTGGTTGGCGCTGTTGGCGTGCAGCGTGGCCATGCACAGGTGGCCGGTCTCGGCAAAGGCGATGGCGTGGTCCATGGTCTCGCGGTCACGCAGCTCGCCCATCAGGATGACGTCGGGGGCCTGGCGCAGCGAGTTCTTCAGCGCGGCCTCCCAGCTGTCGGTGTCCAGGCCCAGCTCGCGCTGCGTGACGATGCAGTTCTTGTGCGGGTGCACGAACTCGATCGGATCCTCGATGGTCACGATGTGGCCATAGGTCGTCTCGTTGCGCTCGTCGATCATCGCGGCAAGCGACGTGCTCTTGCCCGAGCCGGTGGCGCCCACCACGATGACCAGGCCGCGCTTGGCCTGCACCACCTCGCGCAGCACCACGGGCAGGTCCAGCGATTCGATGGTGGGCAGCGTGGACGGGATGGTCCGCAGCACCAGGCCCACCTGGCCCTGCTGGATGAAAGCGTTGACGCGGAAACGCCCGATGCCGTGCGGCGAGATCGCGAAGTTGCACTCCTTGGTGCGCTCGAACTCGGCCGCCTGCTTGTCGTTCATGATGGCCCGCGCCAGCTGCAGCGTGTGCTGGCCCGACAGCGGCTGCGGCGACACCTTGGTCATCTTGCCGTCCACCTTGATGGCGGGCGGGAACTCGGCGGTCAGGAACAGGTCGGAGCCCTTGCGCGACAGCATCAGCCGCAGCAGGTCGTTGATGAATTTCGAGGCCTGATCGCGTTCCATGATGGTTTTCCTTTGCGCCGATCAGCCTGGGAAGTTTTCCGGGAACTTGGCCTTGGCGCGCGCCTCGGCCGGCGAAATGATGTTGCGGCGGACCAGATCGGTCAGATTCTGGTCCAGCGTCTGCATGCCTTGCGAGTTGCCGGTCTGGATGGACGAGTACATCTGCGCCACCTTGTTTTCGCGGATCAGGTTGCGGATGGCCGACGTGCCCAGCATGATCTCGTGCGCCGCGACGCGGCCGGTGCCGTCCTTCAGCTTGCACAGGCTCTGCGAGATGACCGCCACCAGCGACTCCGACACCATCGCCCGCACCATTTCCTTTTCGGCGGCTGGGAACACGTCCACGATACGGTCGACAGTCTTGGCGGCCGACGAGGTGTGCAGCGTGCCGAACACCAGGTGACCCGTTTCCGCGGCCGTCAGCGCCAGGCGGATGGTCTCCAGGTCGCGCATTTCACCCACCAGCACGCAGTCCGGGTCTTCACGCAGTGCCGAGCGCAGCGCGTTGCTGAAGCTGTGCGTGTGCGGGCCGACCTCGCGCTGGTTGATCAGGCTCTTCTTGGACTCGTGCACGAACTCGATCGGGTCCTCGATGGTCAGGATGTGGCCGTACTCGTTCTCGTTGAGGTGGTTGATCATGGCAGCGAGCGTGGTGCTCTTGCCGGAGCCGGTCGGGCCGGTCACCAGCACCATGCCGCGCGGCTTCAGCGCCAGGTCGGCAAACACCTTGGGCGCCGCCAGCTGCTCCAGGCTGAGGATCTTGCTGGGAATGGTCCGGAACACGGCGCCCGCGCCGCGGTTCTGGTTGAAGGCATTGACGCGAAAGCGCGCCAGGCCCTGGATCTCGAACGAGAAGTCGACCTCCAGCGTCTCCTCGTACACCTTGCGCTGGGAGTCGTTCATGATGTCGTAGACCATGTCGTGCACCGCACGGTGGTCCAGGGCCTCGACATTGATGCGGCGCACGTCGCCATGCACGCGGATCATCGGCGGCAGGCCGGCGGAGAGGTGCAGGTCGGAGGCCTTGTTCTTGACCGAAAATGCCAGCAGCTGAGTGATGTCCATGATGTTCCGTGGAGTGCTCGTTTCATTATGGCCATCTCGGATTCCCTCCAAGCCGTCAAAACCCGCATTGCTGAGGCATGTGTCGCAGCCGGCCGTCCACCCGACGCGGTACAGCTGCTGGTCGTCAGCAAAACCTTCCCGGGCTCCGCCGTGCGCGAAGCCTTCGCCGCTGGCGCCCGCGCCTTCGGCGAGAACTATGTGCAGGAGGGGCTGGCCAAGGTCGCCGAGCTGAGCGACCTGCGCGCCGAGCTGGAATGGCATCTGATCGGTCCGCTGCAGTCCAACAAGACCAAGCCGGTGGCGGAAACCTTCGACTGGGTGCACAGCGTGGACCGGCTGAAGATCGCCGAGCGTCTGTCCGACCAGCGCCCGCCGGGGCTGCCCCCGCTGAACATCTGCCTGCAGGTCAACATCAGCGCCGAGGCCAGCAAGAGCGGCCTGCTGCCCGACGAAGTGAGCGCATTGGCCCGCCAGGTCGCGGCGCTGCCGCGGTTGAAGCTGCGCGGCTTGATGGCCATTCCCGAACCCGGCCCCGGCGCGCTGGCCCAGCACCAGGCCATGGCGGCGCTGTTCGCCGTACTGAAGGCCGACGGCCTGGCGCTGGACACGCTGTCGCTGGGCATGAGCGCCGACCTCGAAGACGCGATCGCCGCCGGCTCCACGATGGTGCGTGTGGGCACCGCCGTGTTCGGCGCGCGGTGAGCGCCGAGCCGCCGCGCTACCGCCGGCTGGCCGACGAACTGGCCCAGCTGATCCACGGCGGCACGCTGCGCCCCGGCGATCGACTGCCCTCGGTGCGCCAGACCCAGGCCAGCCGCGGCTGCAGCGCCGCCACGGTGTTCCAGGCCTACCACCTGCTCGAAGCGCGCGGCCTGATCCGCGCCGCCGAGCGCTCCGGCTATTTCGTCGCGCCCCCGGCCGCCCCGGTGACGCTGCCCGCACGCGACCCACAGCCCG
The DNA here is from genome assembly GCF_031458115.1 of Roseateles asaccharophilus. Classification (GTDB taxonomy): domain Bacteria; phylum Pseudomonadota; class Gammaproteobacteria; order Burkholderiales; family Burkholderiaceae_C; genus Pelomonas; species Pelomonas asaccharophilus_A. The sequence continues at coordinate 133,757 of NZ_JAVDXV010000005.1, forward strand.
TGGCCGTCAGCGAGCTGGTGTTCCAACTGCTGGGCACGGGCGGACACGAGGTGCACGCGCCGCTGGGGTCGGCTTTTCCCAGCCCCGAGCTGTTTCCATTTGACAAGCTGCGCAGCGCGCTGGCGGCCGGCAGCCGCCGGCTGGTGCCCGCCGAGCTGACGCAGCAACTGCCCGGCGGCCACGAAGGCCTGCGGCGCCAGATCGCGCTGCGCTACCTGCGGCTGGGCATGAGCATCACGCCCGACGAGATCGTGCTGACCGATGGCGCGCTGGAGGGGCTCAACCTGTCGCTGCAGCTGCTGACGCGGCCGGGCGACGCGGTGCTGATCGAGTCGCCCGGCTTCTACGCGGCGCTGCAGGCGCTGGAACGCCTGGGCCTGCGCGCCGTGGAAGTGCCCACCGACCCGGCCACCGGCGCCGACCTGGACGCGATGGCCGCACTGATAGCACGCCATGCGCCCACCGCCTGCTGGCTGATGACCAGTTTCCAGAACCCGCTGGGCGGCCTGATGCCCGCCGACAAGAAGTGCGCGCTTGTCGAACTGCTGGAGCGGCACGCCATCCCGCTCATCGAAGACGATGTCTATGCCGAACTGCAGCACGACGGCCCACCGCCGCTGCCGGCCAAGGCCTATTCGACGCAGGGCGGCGTGCTGCATGCCGGCTCGTTCGCCAAGACGCTGGCGCCGGGCTGGCGCGTGGGCTGGGTGGCGGCCGGCCGCTTCGCGCCGGCGCTGCGGCGCGCCAAGCTCAGCCAGAGCCTGTCGGGCTCCTGGCCCGCGCAGGCGGCCATTGCCCACTATTTAGAGGGTGGAGATCACGAGCGCCACCTGCGCAGCCTACGGCGCGCTCTGGCGGCGCAGCAGCGCGCGCTGCGGGCTGCGGTGCTGCAGCACTTCCCTGCCGGCACGCGCGTGACGCAGCCTCAGGGTGGCTACTTCCTGTGGGTGGAACTTCCTGCGGGCCACGACAGCCTCGTGCTGCATCACGCCGCGCTGAAGGAGGGCATCAGCCTCGCGCCCGGGCCGCTGTTCTCGGCCGAAGGCGGCTTCAGGCACTGCCTGCGCCTGAACAGCGGCCAGCCCTGGACACCCGCGCTCGCCGCCGCCGTCGAGCGGCTGGGCGAGCTGATACGGTTGCAGGCGGGCTGATCTGCTCCTTATCCAACCCGCCCGGCGCAGGCAAGATGACGGGCCATGTCCTCCGTGATCCGTTCGCTTGCCGCCACGCTGTGCCTGCTGGCCGCCTCCGCCCAGGCCCAGCCCCAGGCCATCCCCGACACGCTCGCCCAGCGGGCCTTGGCATGCACCGGCTGCCACGGCAAGGAGGGCCGCGCCGCGCCCGATGGCTACTACCCCCGGCTGGCCGGCAAGCCCGCCGGCTATCTCTACAACCAGCTGCTGAACTTCCGTGACGGCCGGCGCGACTATGGGCTGATGAGCGAGCTGGTGGCGCCGCTGTCCGATGCCTATCTGAAGGAGCTGGCCGGCCATTTCGCGTCGCTGGACCTGCCCTACCCGCCGCTGCAGAAGCCCACGCTGCCCGCGGCCGAACTGGCCCGCGCCGAACAACTGATCAGAAAAGGCGACGCCGCGCGCCGGCTGCCAGCCTGCACCGCCTGCCATGGCGAGCGGTTGACCGGCACGCAGCCCGCCCTGCCCGGGCTGCTGGGCTTGTCGCGTGATTACCTGAACGGCCAGCTGGGCGCGTGGCGCAGCGGCCAGCGCCGCGCCCAGGCGCCCGACTGCATGGCCGACATCGCCAAGGCGCTGACACCGGCCGAGATCAACGCGATCACGCAGTTCCTGGCCGGGCAACCCATGCCGACTGACCCGCACCCCGCCGCCGCGCTGGCGGCCCCGGCGCCGGTGCGCTGCGGTGGAGTCGCCCCATGAAGCGGCTGCTGACTATCCTGGTGCTCCTCGTCGTCGCGTCGGTGGCGGCGGCCGGCCTGCTGCTGGCGTGGCAGCGCAACCTGCCCGCAGGCGCTTCGTCAGCGGGTGCGCCTGCGGAGCCGGTGCGCGGCGCCTATCTCGCCGCGGTGGGCAACTGCATGGGCTGCCACACGGCGCGCGGCGGCGAGCGCCTGGCCGGCGGCCGCGCCATCCCGACGCCGTTCGGCACCGTGTTCTCGTCCAACCTGACGCCCCATGCCAGCGGCCTGGGCGGCTGGAGCGCCGACGACTTCTGGCGCGCGCTGCACCTGGGCCAGAGCCGCGACGGCCGGCTGCTGGTGCCGGCCCACCCGGTCACGAACACGAGCAAGGTCACCCGCGAGGACGCCGACGCGCTGCACGCCTGGCTGATGGCGCAGCCCGCGGTCGATGCGCCGCGCCGCGCCCACGAACTGCGCTGGCCCTATGGCACGCAGCTGGCGCTGGCCGCCTGGCGGGCGCTCTATTTCAGCCCCGCCGTCTACCAGCCCGACACGAGCCGCGACGCCGCGTGGAACCGCGGCGCCTATCTGAGCCAGGGGCTGGCCCACTGCAGCGCCTGCCACGCCGGCCGCGATGTGCTGGGCGGCGACCGCGGCGCGGCCGATTTCCGCGGCGGCTTCCTGGCCGGCATCGGCTGGCAGGCGCCGTCGCTGCTGGACCCCGCCGAGGCCGGCGTGCAGCGCTGGCCGGACGCCACGCTGCGCCGCTGGCTGCGCGACGGCCATGCCGACGGCCACAGCGCGCAAGGCCCCATGGCCGAGGTCATCCTGGGCAGCACGGCGGCGCTGGACGATGCCGACCTCGCCGCCATGAGCAGCTACCTGCGCAGCCTGCCCGAGCAGGCCGTCACCCGCCCGGAACCCGCGCAGCCGGACCCGCGCCGTCGCCTGCGGGGCGCGGCGCTGTACCGCGAGCATTGCGCCACTTGCCACGGCGAGCAGGGCGAGGGCCGGCGGGATGCCTCCGGCGCCCTGGCCTACCCGGCGCTGGCCGGTAGCCGCCTCGTCACCCAGGCCAGCGCCGCCAACCTGATCCGCGTCATCGAGCGCGGCGGCTTCGCGCCGGCCACGCCGGGCCACCCGCAGCCCTACGGCATGCCGCCGTTCGCCGGCACGCTGGGCCCCGACGACCTGGCGGCGCTTGCCAGCCACCTGCGCCAGGCCTTCGGCAACGCGGCCGGCGAGGTGGATGGGGTGGAAGTGCTGCGCCTGCGGGCCGCCGCGACGGCCCGCTGAAACCCGAAAGTCGCTGCACCGCCACGAGCCGTCGTGAACGACTTCACGAGGTCAGCTCACGGTCAGGATTCAAATCGTCACAGGTCGCGACACACTGCGCGCCAGCCCCAAGGGAGGGGCGAAAAAAACGAGCCGCCCGCTCTAAAGTGATCGTTGGAAACAGGCTGAGCAACGCCCCTACCCCCCGCAGCCTGACGCAAGAGGACCTGAATCGCATGAACTTCCTGACGCAACTGCGTATTGGCCAACGCTTGGCCGCGAGCTTCGGCCTGCTGATCCTGCTGCTGGTGGGCATTGGCATCTACGGCGCCAACAACGCCAGCGGGCTGGCCAAGGACCTGGATCGCACCGCGAATTCCAGCCTGGTCAAGATCGGCGCCGCCAACGCGCTGGAGAACCAGGTCAACATCATCTCGCGCGCCGTGCGCGACCTGCTGCTGCTGGACACCGCCGGCGCCATCAAGAAGCAGAAGAAGGCCATTGCTGATGCGCTGACCGAGAGCGACACGCAGCTCAAGGCGCTGGAAGGCGGCGCAGCCGAAGGTGACGAGAAGAACGTCGTCGCCGAGGTGAAGGCGCACAAGGCCAAGTTCCTGGCCGCGCTGGAGAAATTCCAGAAGATCCAGACCGACGGCAGCCCGGACGAGGCCCGCGAGAGCCTGATCACCGACCTGCGCCCGGCGCAGCAATCGCTGCAGGACGGCATCAAGAAGCTGGTCGACATGCAGTTCGAGAGCGGCAAGCAACTGGCCACGGACGGCGTCAACCTGGCCAAGTCGTCGGTCATCATCACCGGCGTGCTGGTCGTCATTGCCGTCGTCGTCGGCGTCGGTGGCGGCCTGGTCATCGCCCGCTCCATCGTGGGCCCGGCCCGCAAGGCCCAGCAGGCGGCCGAGGCCATCGCTTCCGGCGACCTGACGCAGGACATCCGCGTCGAAGGCCGCGACGAACTGAGCCAGATGCTGCAGGCCATGAAGGACATGCAGCACGCGCTGTCCGGCGTGCTGCGCGACGTGTCCACTGCCGCGAGCGAAGTCGCCTCCAACTCGGGCTCCATTGCCGACAGCAACTCCAACCTGGCCGAGCGCACCACGCGTTCCGCCGCCAGCCTGCAGAACACCGCCGCGTCTGTGGAAGAGATCGCCTCGACGCTGAAGGGCGCCAGCGACCTGACCCGCCGCGCCGCCGGCATCGCCGTGACGGCCCGCCAGGCCGCCAGCAACGGTGGCTCGGTGGTTTCCAAGGTCGTCGAGACCATGGAAGAGATCAGCGCCAGCTCCAAGAAGATCGGCGACATCATCGGCGTCATCGACGGCATCGCCTTCCAGACCAACATCCTGGCGCTGAACGCCGCCGTCGAAGCCGCCCGCGCCGGCGAGCATGGCCGCGGCTTCGCCGTGGTGGCCGCCGAAGTGCGCGCGCTGGCTCAGCGCTCCGCCGGTGCCGCCAAGGAAATCAAGGTGCTGATCCAGGAATCTACCGTCAAGGTCGAGAACGGCACGACGCTGGTCAACAACGCCGGCGTCACCATCCGCAGCGTCGTGGACGAGGTCAACAACATGGGCCAGCTGATCGAGGAGATCTCGCACTCGGCCCAGGAGCAGGCCACCGGCGTGGGCGTCGTCAACGGCGCGATGAACGAGCTGGACAAGGCCACGCAGCAGAACACCAGCTTGGTGGGAGAACTGAGCCGCTCGGCCGACGCGCTGCGCGACAGCTCCACCCGCCTCATCGAAGCCGTCGGCTTCTTCCGCGCGGCCTGACCGCCACCAGCCACCCATTCTTCGAGAGGTCTGCCATGTCGTCATTCCTGCGTTCCGCCACCGTCCTCGCCGCCAGCCTGATGCTGGCTCTGGCGGCCCAAGCCGCCCCCAAGGTCGTCAAGAAGGTGCCGCCGGAGTTCCCGGCCGAGGCCGCCAAGAAGGGGATTTCCACCGGCTCGGTGAAGGCCAAGCTCATCATCGAAGCCGACGGCAAGGTCAGCGACGTCGAGATCGTCGAGGCCGAGCCCAAGCGCGTGTTTGATCGCGCCGTGAAGGCCGCGCTGATGGAGTGGAAGTTCGAACCCGGTGAGAAGGCCTCCCACGAGGTCAAGCTGGTCTTCAAGAACGAAGACTGAGCGCACGCTCCCGCAAAACAAGAACGCCGCTCACGCGGCGTTTTTCATTTCAGCGCTTCAACACCTCAGCGCCGCATGCCCACGCGCACCTCGCCGGATGCCTCGGGCTGCCACAGCTGTGCGCCGCCGACGACCAGCACCAACGCAACGATCGCACCGGCCGCCAGGCCCATGCGCCGGCGCTTCTGCGACTGGCGCAAGCGCAGCCGGCCCACGCCCGCGGCTTCGCGCAACGCCGCTGAACTGACCTGCGGGGCCAGCACGCGCATCAGGCCGGCAGCCTGCTTGCGTCCGTCACGCCCCGTCACAATTTCGAAGCTCAGTGGCTCGTCCAGGCGCGGTCCCTCGCCATCGGTAGGGAAGGCGGCCAGCGACACGAAGACCTCCTCACCACCGCCCGACGGTCGGATGCGGCCAATACCGGCATCCGGGTTCCACGCACTCAATGTTCCTTGGAATCTCATGTTCACCCCACAACGACATGACAATGCTGAGCCCATACGCACAAACCCGGGCAACTGGATGTAAGGCCTGAAAATCCGCGCCCTGCAATCCCCAGAACCCTTGCCGCATGCCTATCCATTGGTTTCCCGGCCACATGAACTCCACCCGCCAGGCGATCAAGGATCGCGTGAAGGCGGGCTTGGACGTCGTCATCGAACTGCTTGACGCCCGCCTGCCGGGCTCCAGCGGCAACCCCTTGCTGGCCGCGCTGACGACCGGCCGGCCGGCGCTGAAGATCCTGAACAAGCAGGACCTGGCCGACCCGTCCCAGACCGCCGCCTGGCTGGCGCATTACAACGCCCAGCCGCACACCCGCGCCATCCCCTTGGATGCAGGCGACAAGGCGCCGGCGCGCGCGCTGATCAAGGCCTGCCGCGAACTGGCGCCCAACCGCGGCGACCTCGCCAAGCCGCTGCGCGTGCTGATCTGCGGCATTCCCAACGTCGGCAAGTCAACGTTGATCAACACGCTGGTCGGCAAGCGGGCCGCCAAGACCGGCGACGAGCCCGGCATCACGAAGATCGAGCAGAAGATCGTGCTCGAGAACGGCTTCTACCTGTTCGACACGCCCGGCATGCTGTGGCCGCGCATCGCCATCGAGCAGAGCGGCTACCACCTGGCCGCCAGCGGCGCGATAGGCCGCAACGCCTTCGACGAGGCGGAAGTGGCGCTGGAGCTGATCCACGTGCTGAAGCGCCGCTACCCCGACGCGCTGCAGCAGCGCTACGGGCTGGCCGAGCTGGGCGACGAAGAGACCGTGCTGGAGGCCATAGGCCTGAAGCGCGGCGCCAAGGTGCGCGGCGGCGGCGTGCAGATGCACAAGGCCGCCGAGGCGCTGCTGATCGACTACCGGCAAGGCCTGCTGGGCCGCATCACGCTGGAGACGCCAGACGAGATGACGGCCTGGCGCCAAGCCGCCGCCGACGAAGAGGCGCGCAAGGACGCCCAGCGTGAGGCCGAGAAGGCCGCCGACAAGGAGCGCCGCAGCGGCCGGCGCCAGGCGTCCAGCGGCGACGCATGAGCTTCGACGCGTACCTCTACGGCCACTGCCGCACGCCGCGCGGCAAGGGCAAGCCCGAGGGCTCGCTGCACGCAGCCACGCCGATCTGGCTGGTGCGCACGCTGCTGCAAGCATTGCAAGCGCGGCTGCAGCTGGACACGGCGCTGGTCGACGACGTCGTGCTGGGCTGCGTGACGCCCATAGCCGAGCAAGGCGGCGACATCGCGCGCATCGCCGTGCTCGATGCGGGCTGGGCGCAGTCGGTGGCCGGCGTCACGCAGTCGCGCTTTTGCGCGTCTGGGCTGGAGAGCGTCAACCTCGCGGCCGCCAAGGTGGCCAGCGGCTTCGAGCAGCTGGTCGTCGCCGGTGGCGTGGAGAGCATGAGCCGCGTGCCCATGGGCAGCGACGGCGGCGCCTGGCTGCTGGACCCGCGCGTCATCGAAGCCATAGGCCTGGTGCCGCAAGGCATCAGCGCCGACCTCATCGCGACGCTGGAAGGCTTCACGCGCGAGCAGCTGGATGCCTATGCCGCCCGCTCCCACCAGCGCGCCGCGGCGGCCCGCGCCGAGGGACGTTTCGCCCCCGCCGTCGTGGCCGTGCATGACGCGGCCGGCACGCTGCTGCTGGCCGAGGACGAGACCATCCGCCCGCAGACGACCGCCGACACGCTGGCCGCGCTGAACCCGTCCTTCATCAAGCTGGGCGCCAAGTTCGATGCGCTGGCGCTGCGCAAGTACCCCCGGGCCGCGGCCATTGAGCACCGCCACCATGCGGGCAACTCATCGGGCATCGTCGACGGCGCGGCGCTGGCGCTGGTGGGCTCGCGCGCCGGCGGCGCAGCGGCCGGGCTGAGACCACGCGCGCGCATCCGCGCGGCGGCCGTGACCGGCAGCGAACCCACCCTCATGCTGACCGGCACCACGCCGGCCTGCCAGAAGGCGCTGCGCCAGGCCGGCATCGCAGCCGCCGACGTGGACCTGTGGGAGATCAACGAGGCTTTCGCGGCCGTGCCGCTGAAGACCATGCGCGACCTGGGGCTGGACCCCGAGCGCGTCAACGTCAACGGCGGCGCCATTGCGCTGGGTCATCCGCTGGGCGCCACCGGCGCCATGCTGCTGGGCACGCTGCTGGATGAACTGGAGCGGCGCGACCTGCAGACCGGCTGCGTGACGCTGTGCGTGGGTGGCGGCATGGGCATCGCCACCGTCATCGAGCGGGTGTGAACTACAGCCTGATCCAGCCGCCCATGCGCAGATGCCAGCGACCGCCCCGGCTCTCCCAGCGATTGGGCTCGTAGCGATAGCCCGAACGCGGGCGCTCGTAATAGCCCGGCACCCAGTGGTGGCGGCCGCCACGCCAGCCCCAGTAGCCATTGATCCAGACCGCGCCGGGATAGGGCATGGCCGGCATCACCTCGACCTGCTGAGGTGGCGGTGGCGCATCGACGACGACCACCGGCGCCGCACCGTAGTAGCCGGCGCGATGCGCCGGTACCACCACGCAGCCCGACAGCAGCGCTGCGGTCAGCAGCGCCGGTGCGAAACCGGTGCCGCGCATCAGCGCCGCCCCGGCTGCCCGTAGCCGGGCCCGTAGACCTGGCCGTGATGGTGGCCGCCGCTGCTGTAGCCGCGATGGTGGTGGTGGCCGCCATGACGGTGCGGCACGATGATGCAGCCCGACAACAGGGCCACGGAAGAGATCACGGCGATGGCCGCAGCCAGACGATTCATGAGGCGACTCCCGGCCGCAAAGACGCGACCGCCCGCCTCTAACCGGCCGGTGGCCGCGTCGGATGACGTCCGTTCACACAGCGTTACTTGGTTGCTGCTTTGTGCGGCGCCGTCCCACCGATTGATGATGCGGCGCTCCTGTCGGCTTCCGACCGGGCGTCCAATCACGCGGCACCACGGCTTTCCCTAGTCGCCATGAAACGCCTCGCCATTCCTCTCCTCGTGCCGCTTGCCATGCTGGTCGGCTGCGCAGGCACGCCCGGCCCACAGGTCGCCAAGCTCGACGCCGGCATGCAATGCGAGCGCGAGCAGCCCACCGGCAGCAAGTTGCTCATGATGCGCTGCCGCACGCTGGCCGAGCGGCAGTTGGACCAACGCGACGTCGACGCGCTGACCGAAGCCACCCGCCGCCAACGCGTCGACAAGCGGTTGCAGGGCAGCTGATCTGCTCGATACCGCCGTTAGTTGGAAGCGGTCCGCGCTATCCTGCGCGATCCTCATCGACCGCATTCCCCATGAAATGCCTCGCCGCCCTGCTGTTTCTGCCCGCCACTCTCATCGGCTGCGCCGGCACGCCCGATCCCCAGCTCGCCGCGCTCGACAACGGCGCTCAGTGCGAGCGCGAGCAGCCCACCGGCAGCAAGCTGCACATGGTGCGCTGCCGCACGGCGGCCGACCGCCAGATGGACCAGCGTGACGTGGATGCCATGGTCGAGGCCACGCGCCGCACGCGCGACGGCAAGAAGCCCGGCGTCTGATCCATTCAGCGCCGCCACCCGCTCAGCCACGCTATCCTGCGCCCCTGCTCACAAGGCATCCACCATGACACGACTGCTGATCCTGCTGCCCGCCCTCGCCCTGGCTGCCTGTGCCTCGGCGCCACCAGCCACCGACACGAAGGTGGCGGCCGACAGCGTCAGCTGCGAGCGCGAGACCCGCGTGGGCAGCAGCCTGCCGACCACGCGCTGCCGCACCGCGGCCCAGCGCGAAGCCGAACGTGCCGCCGCGCAGCGCGTGGGCGACAACCTCAGGCCTGGCGCTGCCACGCGCGACGCCGGGTCCTAAGCGCGAGACTCCCGCAGCACGCCCACCAGCGCGGCCATGCCCGCTGCCATCACGGCGGCCGTCAGCCATAGCGCGGCATCGAAGCTGCCGCTGGCCTCCACCATGTGCCCGGTCAGCGCGGGCGCGCTGATCTGCGCGACGCCATAGCCCAGCGTCAGGCGCGCCATCGCCTTTCCCGGATTGGCCGGCGAGCGCCGCCCGACCAGCGCCAGCGTCAGGCTGACGATGCCGATGAACGTGGCGCCGTACAGCAGCGCGCCCAGCAGCGCCGCCACCAGCCCGCCGGCCAGCGCCGGCAGCAGCACGCCCACGATCTGCAGGCCGAAGGCCATCAGCAGCGCGCCCACGTCGCCCAGCCGGCGTGCCACGCGGTCCCACAGGAACACGGCCGGCGTGGCCGCCAGGCCCACCAGCAGCCAGGCCCAGGGCCCCTGCCCTGCCAACACTGGCTGCTTCTCGACGATGGCCACCGTGAAGGTCGCGTTGATGACGAAGCCCCAGCCGGCGCAGAAGTAGGCCAACACCATCAGCACCATCCAGCGCCGACTGGGCGCCGTGCCCGCCACGGCCTTCTGCGCCGGCGGCGGCACCGGCGGCCGCCAAGCCCAGGCGGGCAACAGAAAGACCAGGCCCAGCAGCGCGAAGCCCTGCCACTGCGCGGCCCAGTCCAGGCCGCCCTGCGTCATGCCCATCGCGCCCAGCGCCGACACGACGATGCCCAGCCCCAGGCCGATGAAATAGATGCCCAGCTCCGGCCGACGCCCGGAGCGGATCAACCAGCCCTGCACCAGCCCCGAGCCCAGCAGCATGCCGGCCGCGCCGCACAGCCCGCCCAGGTAGCGCGACACGGCCCACAGGCCGAACGACGTGCTCCAGCCCATCAGCGCCGTGACCCCCAGCGCCAGCGGCAGGCCCCAGCTGTACAGGCGCTGGCGCCAGACCGGGCTCTCTATCCACGCAGCGAGCAGCGCGCCGCTCATGTAGCCGGCGTAGTTGATGGCCGCCAGCAGCCCGCCGTCGGCCACACCCAGGCCCGCCTGGGCCTGCATCAAGGGCAGCAGCGGCGTGTACGCGAAGCGCGCCAGACCTATGGTCAGCACCAGCGCGCAGATGCCGCCCAGCAGGATCTGCCAGGGCCGCAGCGTCACGTGCGCCGCGGCCGCTGCAGCAGCGTGCCGCCGTAGAACACGTTGAACGGATGAACGTCGAAGCGCAAGGTCTCGGCCTTCATCGACGGATCCTCGTCCATCAGCGCGCGCACGGTGGCCTCTTCGGCCGCGGCGACCACCAGCAAGCCCACGTCCGCGTAACGCGCACCGACGACGATGTGACCCGCGTCGCGCAGCTTCTTCAAGTGGGCGCTGTGCTCGCGGAAGAAGGCCTGCTCCGTGGGCGGCTTGGCCGCGTCCCAGCGCGGGCCCGTGCGGACCTGCACGGCGAACAGTGGCAGCGGGGCGGGCTCTGCGGCGGGCGGCGTCTGCGCCCGGGCGGACAGGCCCAGGCCGGCGGCCAGCAGTGCCCAGGCGCGGCGGGACAAGGCAGGCAGCATGCGGACTCCCAGTGTTGTGGCCGGTCGATGTTATGCGGCCACGCCCCTTGCAAACGACCACAGCGCACCCAGTTGCCGCCCATGCCGTTGCTGACCGCCTTCCTGATCGCGCTGCTGGCCGCCGCCGCCATCGGCCTGTGGCCGCTGTGGGTGCGCCGCCGTCGCGAACGCATCGCGAGCCAGCCCTTCCCGCCCGCGTGGCGCCGGCTGCTGCGCCGCCATGTGCCGCTGGTGGCCCGCCTGCCGGCGCGCCAGCAGCTGCGGCTCAAGGGCTTGATGCAGGTCTTCCTCGCCGAGAAACCCATCCTCGGCTGCCGCGGCCTCAAGGTCACCGACGAGATGCGCGTGACCATCGCCGCGCTGGCCTGTCTGCCGCTGCTGGGCGCGGCGCGCGGCCTCTACCCGGAGCTGCGCCAGGTGCTGCTGTACCCGACGGCCTTCGTCGTGGACCGGCCCGTCAACGAGGGCGGCGTGCTGTCCGACCACCGCCGCGTGCTGGCCGGCGAGAGCTGGAGCCAGGGCCAGGTGCTGCTGGCCTGGGACGAGGTCAGGCGCGGCGCGTCAACGCCGGGCGACGGCCACAATGTGGTCATCCATGAGTTCGCGCACCAACTGGACCAGGCCGGCGGCCCGGCCAACGGTGCGCCCGCGCTGCCCACCGCCGAGGCCTACCGGCGCTGGTCCACGGTGATGCAGAACGAGTTCGATGCGTTGCGCTGGCGGCTGGCGCGCGGCGAACCGGGGCTGATCGACGCCTATGGCGCGACCGATCCGGCGGAGTTCTTCGCCGTCGTCAGCGAGCTGTTCTTCGAGCGGCCGGTGGAACTGGCCGCGGGGCATCCGGCGCTGTACGCGGAGCTGCGCGGCTACTACCGGCTGGACCCGGCTGGCTGGATCTGATGACCTTGCGGGACAGACCGCTCGAGCGCAGCGAGCAGCTCTGTCCCCAACTGATCAGAAGCCCAGGGATGCCAGCAGGTCGTCCACGTCGTCCTGCTTGAGCGCCTTGTCGGGCGTCTGCACGCCGGTCAGGTCCTGCGATTCCACGCTGACCGTGGTGGCGGGCATGGAGGCGATCAAGTCGTTGAGCGGCGGCTCGGCACGCTCCAGCATCTTGGTGACCTTGTTGATGACCTGGCCCGAGAGATCCTGGAAGTCCTGCGACATCATGATCTCGGTGTGCAGCGACTTCTCGCGCGCCGCGAAGCTGGCGGCGTCGGAGGCATAGGCGGCGCACAGCTTCATCAGCGCGCGGGCACGGTCCTGGCTGATGTTGCTGGACAGCGCCAGGCGGTTCAGCGCATCGGACAGCTCGCGGCCCTTCTTGCGCACGGCCTCGGCGTCTTCCTGCGCGGCTTCCACCAGGTTCAGCACCTTGGTGGCTGCCTGCTCGGTCATGCTGCGCACATAGGCCAGGCGCTCGCGCGCATCAGGCAGTTCGGCGACGACGCCCTTCAAAACCTGGGCCGCATCGGCCTTGATCTGGGTCTGGATGGACGCGTCGGACATGTGGAACTCCCTGAGGTGCGCCCGGCAACTACGACGGGCTGCGAAGCAGTTTAGGACGCCACTCCGCCGCCATCCACACCTGACCGCGAGTCGAACGCGGCCTTTTTCACGGGCCCTGCAAACGGTTTCATCGCGCCGCCAGCAGCGCTTTCAAGGCCGAGACCTTTGCCACATCCAACCGCCCCGCGGCCTCCGCCAGCGCCAATTGGCGGCGGCCCAACGCCAGCAGCAGGTCAGCGTCAAGGCCGGCGCCAACCAGCGCGTCCAGGTGCCGGGCCAGCACGCCGGCGTCGCCGCGGGCGATGGGGCCGGACACGGCGCCCGCCAAGCCCCGGGCCTCGGCCGTGGCCAGCGCACCGCGGGTCAGCGGCAGCAGCGCCGGCAACGCATTGCCGGCCAGCCCGGCCTCGGTCCACAGCGACTGCGCCTCGGCCAGCACCGCCAGCACACCGCTGGCGGCAAGGTTGGCCGCCGCGTGATACGCCGCGCGGGCCGGCGGCGACATGGGCGACGGCAGCAGCAGCGGCTGCAGGTCCAGCGCCATGGCGAGCGCCTGCAGCGCCGGCGCATGGGCGGCATCGGCCTCGATGCCCACGTGCGCCCCGGCCAGCCCCGCGTCGCCGGCCAGCAGCTTCAGCGGATGAAAACCCGCCGCGGCCGGCGCGGGTGCCAGCGCGGCCAGTGGCGTCGCGCCGCTGCAGTGCAGTGCCAGCTGGCCCGGCCGCCACGGCAACGCAGCAGCGGTGGCTGCGATGTGGTCGTCGGGCACGGTCAGCCAGACCCAGTCGGCCTGGCGTGCCGCGTCGGCCGACGAGAACTCGCCGTCACCCGGCTCGCGCCGGCCGACGACGACCGCCTCGCCGGCCTCACGCAGCGCCGGCACCAGCGCCCGCGCGAGGCGCCCAAAACCGACGACCGCGTGGACGCTCATGCCGCCGCCTCCATCAGGGCTTCACGAACTTCAGCGTCATGCGGTCGCTTTCGCCGATGGCCTGGTACTTGGCGCGGTCCTTGTCCTTCAGCGCGTAGGTGGGCGGGAGCGTCCACACGCCATCCGGATGGTCGGCCGTGTCCTTGGGGTTGGCATTGACCTCGCTCTTGGCGGCCAGCTTGAAGCCGGCGGTCTCGGCGAACTTGATGACCACGGCCTCATGCACATAGCCGCTCTTGGCCTTGGGGTCTTGCGCACGCGCGGCCGGCAGGCGGTGTTCCTCGATGCCCAGCACGCCGCCCGGCTTCAACGCCTTGAAGGCGGCGTCGAACACGGCCTGCGCAGTACCGTTGTCCATCCAGTTGTGCACATTGCGGAAGGTCAGCACGGCATCGGCCGTACCGGCCGGTGCGATCTCGACCTGGCCCTTGGCGGCGTCGAAGGTCGTGATCTTGACCTTGCCATAGACCGGCAGCGCATCCATCTTGGCCTTGAAGCGCGTGCTGGCGCCGGCCACGGCATAGAGCTGGCCCTGCTCGCGCAGATAGGGCGCCAGGATCTCGGTGTACCAGCCACCGCCCGGCGCCAGCTCCACCACCGTGTCGGTGGGCTTGATGCCGAAGAAGCTCAGCGTCTCGTAGGGGTGACGAGCCGCGTCGCGGGCCACGTTGCCGACGGTGCGGTGGTCGGCCGCCACGGCGGCCTTCAGCGGGTCGGCCGTCTGGGCCTGAGCCGCGGCGGCGGCGAGAGCAAACGAAGCGATGAGCCAGGTCTTCATGGGCAGGGGTCTCCTTGTGGGGCGGCCAGTATCGTGCCGCCTGCAAACCCCTGACAAAGGTCAGCGCTTGGGCTTGGATGGCTTCCTCGCGCCCGAACTTTCGGCCGGTGCCACGACGCCCCTCACCGCCGCCTGCGCGAGCTTGAAAAACACGTCGGTGTTGTCGATGACGCCCGTGAAGGCCAGCGCGCCGGGGCCGTAGGCGGACAGCGGGATGTCGGTCGCCGTGTGCACGGCCGAGTCGCCCGGCACCTGGCCGGTGACGAGGTACTCGCCCACGGCGTCGTCGCGCTCCATCGCGTTGGCGGGGTACCAGCGCAGCGGCGCCTCGGTGCCGAACGGCTGCTGGCTGTCGCGCTGCGGCGTTTTCTTCGTGCGCCAGTCCTCGTAGCGATCGGCGTTCGCGCCGTAACCCACCAGCATGCGGTAGTCGATGTCCGTGGTCTCGGGATAGCCGTCCGCGGCGATCTTGTAGCGTGGGAAGCCGGCCTTCTCATACGGGCCCACCACGGCATTGCGCAGGTTGGCCACCCCCTTCTTGCCGGCCAGTTCCTGCAGCGCCTTGTCGGTGACCAGCGCGCCACCGATCAGCGCGGCGCCCGAGCATTCGTGGTCGGCCGTCACGATGACCAGCGTGTCGCCCCGCTCGGCGGCGAAGTCCTGCGCGACGCGCACGGCGCGGTCCAGTTCCAGCGTGTCCAGCATCCAGCGCTCGGTGTCCATCGCATGCGCCTGCTTGTCGATGGACGCGCCCTCGATCATCAGCACAAAGCCCTGGGGCGCCTTCTTCAGCACGTCCAGCGCCTTGGCGGCCATCTCGTCAAGCATGGGCTGGTCGGGCAGGCCGTAATCGGCGACGACGCTGCCGCCGCCCAGGCCGTTCTTGTCGCTGCCGCGGCGGCCGTTGATCTTGTCCAGCGCGACATTCATGTTGGAGAACGCGAACAGACCCAGCAGCGGCCTGGCCGCGTCGGTCTTGTCGAGATCAGCCTTGGTCGCGGCGTACTGGAAGCCGGCGCGCTGGAAGTCGGCGATCAGGTCGCGGCCCTTGTCCATCGCGCCTGGCGCCGCGCCCCAGCGTTTGACGATGTCGGCCGTGTGCGCGTCGCTGGCCGAGAACGCGTAGTCGTTGCTGTCGCTGCGCGCGGAGCCCGGCGTGCCGGCGGGCAGGAACCATTTGCGGCCGCCGCCCATCAGCACCGTCAGGCCGGTGCGAGCTCGGTCGTCGAAGAACTGGTCCACGATGCCGGTGCCCGCGCTGCGGTTGCTGGTGTGCACGGCGTTGCCGGCCGGCGTCGCGTCGAACACATCGGCCGTCGTCACGATGCCCAGCTGCTTGCCCTGCGTGCGGTGCAGGTACTCCGACAGGTACTCGACGCGCGGGTTGTCGAAGGCGTCCACGGTGTCGTCGGGGAACACGCCTTCTTCATTGTTGTTGTTCTTGTTGCCGCTGACATAGGCCGTCATGCCGGGCGACGAGTCGGTGACGATGCTGTTCAGCGACGCGGTCTTGACCATGGCGGTCGCGCTGAAACCGTCCATCGCCAGCGGCTGCCTGGCCTTGCCCTGCGCGTAGCCGTGCACGATGCGCGCGGCGGTGCGCTGCGAGGCGCCCATGCCGTCGCCCACGACGATGATGAGGTTTCTGACCTTGGGCCCCATCGCGGTGGTGAACGGCACGATGTCGAAGTTGCCTTTCGCGACGACCTTCTGGCCGTCGGTCTGCGTGGCCTCGACGCTGAACTCATGCCGGCCGGGAGCCGCCATGGACACGGCGCGCACGCTGGCCACCGCCGACTCGGCCGTCAGGCCCTTCACGCAGCCGCTGGCGCAGTCGCGCAGCGCCGTGTTTTCCGCCACCGGCTTGCCGGCGATGAGGAAGCGCACGGCCATGATCTTCTGGCCGGCGTCGGCCTTCACGGTGGCCTGCAGGTCGAAGCGCTGGCCGGGCAGGAAGCGCGCGATGACCGGCTCGGGCAGGCCGCTGGCGAACAGCTCACTGGGCGGCGTCAGCCGGGTCACGGTAGGGGCGGCGATGGCGGAGCCGGCGGCGAGCGCGGCGAACAGCAGCAATGACTTCATGAGGCGGCTCAATGCGAGTGGGCGGGTTGGGCGGCGGACGGCAGTTCGGCCAGCGCGGCAGGCGCGAGCTGCAGGCGCAGCCAGGAAATGCGGCCGGTCGCGTCCTCGGCGGGGCCGAATTCGAGGCGGCCGGTCAGCGTCAGCGGGCCGGGCTGGTAGGCGACGAGCCGGTCGCCATGCGCGGCGTCCAGCTGCACGGTGACGGTGGACGGCGGCAGGTCATCGGCCTCGCCGTCGGCATGCTCGGCCATGGTCACGGGCCGCGGCGTCAGCAGGAACTGCCCGGCCTGCGGCCTCTCGCGCCGCACCATGAAGCCGGTGATGCGCACCTCGCGCCCGGCGGCTGCCTTCAGCGCGGCACTGGGCTGCAGCCCGCGCGGACCTATGGGCTGGGCGAAGAAGTCGGAGAAGGCCAGCGCGAGCGGCTGCGCGCTGGCCGGCATCGCCAGCCCGCACAGCACGGCCCACGCCGGCAGCAGGGAGCGCAGTCGCATGCAGGATCCTTGGTGAAACCCGGCATGCTCGTGCTCCCGCGTGTCAATTCAATGACGAACCACTCAGAAGCTGTGGCGAACACCGAAGGTCAGCGCCGTGGCGTCCACGCCGGCCGTCACGGCCGGGCCGGCGCCGGTGGCGCCACCGGTCGTGTAGTTGGTGGCAGTGCCGTTGTCGACCTGGGTGTAGATCGCGTACAGATTGGTACGCTTGGACAGCGCATGCGAGTAGCCGGCCGTCCACTGCTTGGCGTCCTTGCCCGTGGCGCCGCTCGCCTTGGCCTGGGCCGCGCCCAGCTGCACGGTGCCCGAGGCGCTGACGGGGATGGCCGCCTGCAGCCAGACCTCACGGCGGTCGTCGGCGGCGCCCAGCGCGCCGGTGAGGTTCTTCACGTCCTGCCAACCCGCCACCAGCTTGACGACCTTGAAGTCGTAGCTGCCGGCCAGCGACAGCAGCTTCTGCTTCTCGACCGTGTTGCGTTGCAGATAGGCCAGGCTGAGGCCGGCAGGACCGCTGGCGTAGCGCAGATGGGCGCTGGTGGCCTTGGTGCCGGCAGCGCCGCCCTCGCCGGCCGACTGCATGACGGAGCCGCCCAGCACGCCGGCGATCTTCGGCAGTTCATAGGTCACGGAGTTGTCGACGCGGAACACCGTCGTCGTCACGAAGCTGGCGAAGCCGCCGCCCACGCCGGTGCCGAAGATGTCGTTGGCGACGCTGGCGAAGAAGTGCGGCGAATACTGGCGGCCGGCCGTCAGCGCGCCCCACTCCTTGCTGGACAGGCCGAGGAAGGCCTGGCGGCCCCAGAACACGCCGCCCTGCGTGACGGTGCCGGTGTCGGCCGCGATGCCGTTCTCCAGCGTGAACACGGCCGACAGGCCGCCGCCGAGGTCTTCGCTGCCGCGCACGCCCAGGCGCGATCCGCTCTGGCCGCCGGACTGCAGCGCCCAGCCGGTCGCGGTGCCCTTGCCATGCTGCACGTAGACGTCCAGCAGGCCGTACAGCGTGACGTTGGTGGTGGCGGTCTGCGCGACGGCGGGCACTGCGGCGGCGAACAGCGCAGCGGTCAGCGCGAGGGTTTTCAGACGGTTCTTCATCTTTGAGTCCTGGTTGTTGAAGGAAACGCGGGGAGAAAGCAGGCGCCGCACGGGCCGCCCGCGGAAATCAGTCGAGGCGGAAGCGCTGCACCAGCCGCGCGAGCGCCTGGGCCTGCTGCTGCAAGGCCTCGGTGGCCGCGCTGGATTGCTCCACCAGCGCGGCGTTCTGCTGCAGGCCCTGGTCCATCACCTGGATGGCGGCGCCGGTGGCGGCGATGTCCTGCTGCTGGCGCTGGCTGGCCGATGCGATGGCCTCCACGCGGGCGCTGACCTCGCCGACCTGCCCCACGACGCGGCCCATGGTCTGGCCGGCCTCGCCGGCCAGCGCGGCACCGGCGCGTATGGGATCGGCGGTGGCGTCGATCAGCTGGCGGATCTGCTTTGCCGCGCCGGACGAACGCTGCGCCAGCTCGCGCACCTCGCTCGCGACAACCGCGAAGCCGCGGCCCTGCTCGCCCGCGCGCGCGGCCTCGACGGCGGCGTTCAGCGCCAGGATGTTGGTCTGGAACGCGATGCTGTCGATCAACGCGACGATGTCGGCGATGCGGCCCGCTGCCTGCTCGATGGCGGCCATCTGAGTGACGACGCGGCCCACGGTGTCGCCGCAGGCACGCGTCACATCGGCCGCCCCCCGGGCCAGCGCGTCGGCCTCAGCGGCATGGCGAGCGTTGCCCTCCACGGCTTCGGTCAGCGCCGCCATCGTCGCGGCGGTCTGCTGGATGGCGGCGGCCTGCTGCTCGGTGCGGCCCGACAGGTCCGCATGGCCCACGGCCATCTGGCCCGACGCGCTGACGATCTGCTCGGTGCCAGCGCGCACCTCGCGCACGATGAGCTGCAGGCCCTGGTTCATGTCGGCCAGCATCGCCAGCAGGCGCGCGGTCTCCTGGCGGCCGCCGGCGGCAATGTGCTGGCTGAGATCACCCGCGGCGACGCGCTGCGCGATGCCGACGGCCTGGTCCAGCGGGGCCGAGATGGCCTGCACCAGCCGCCAACCGGCAACGCCGCACAGCAGCAGCCCGGCCGCGACGGCGGCCAGCGACACGACCAGCACGACGCGGTGATGCGCCTGCGAAGCCTCATAGTCCTCGGCCGCCAGGCGCTGCTGCAGGCTGACCAGCTCGTCCAGCGTGGCACGCGCGGGACCGAAGCGCGGCAGCAGGTTCTGCCCGTACAGCTCGGTCGCGCCCGGCACGTTGAACGCGCGCAGCGCCTCCATCGCCGGCGCCACGCCCTGCTTCAGCAACTCGTCGCGCTGCGCCTCGAAGCGCCGGGCCGGTTCGTCGAAGCGCGCGTCCTGCGGGCTGGCGCGCAAGGCCAGCCAGTCGGCGTCGCCACGCTGCAGCACGAGATCCAACGCCTGCATGTCGCGCTCCAGCTCCAGCGGGCTGACGATGGCCGACACGACGCCCGCGCGACTCTGGTCCAGCGCGGCGCTGACGCGCGACAACTGCTCCATCGGCCGCAGCCGTGCTTGCACCATGTTGCGCAGGTCCTCGTTGGCGCCGTGCAGGCTGTGCAGGCCCAGACCGCCCAGCGCAGCCAGCAGCAGCGCGAGCGCCGCCATCGTCGAGATCAGCAGGGCCCGCAGGGACAGCGTGGAGGCGAAGAGCTTCATTCGGACGTCATTCAGAAATTCGGCCGCTGGCGCGGTAGATGCCCAGCGACGTGTAGCGGGACGCGCTGCGGCTGCCGGGGTTGAGGCGCAACTGGAAGTCGCCCAGGTCCAGGTGGATGCCGCGCTCTGCGGCCTGGCGCAGCGCGGCGCCGTTGGCGTCGGGGCTGGCCAGCTTCAGCGCCTCGACGGCGAAGCGCAGGTTCAGGCAACCCTCCAGGCCCAGCAGCGACAGCGGCTGGCCGGTGGGCTGCATGGCGGTCTGGTACTCGCGGCTCGCACGGCGACCGGGGCTCCAGGGGTTGGGATAGACCAGCGAGGTCATGATGCCGGCGACCTGCTCACCCAGCTTGTCGGTCAGCAGCCGCCCGCCGACGACACTGAGCACCGCCACGCGCGCGCTCGTGCCTGCCGACGCGCGGTAGGCCTGGATGAACTCGGGCGCCTGCGCGCCGGCCGCGATCAGCAGCACCGCGTGCGGCTCGGCGGCCCGGGCCTGCTGCACGGCGCGGGCCAGCGCGTCGGTGCCTTGACCCAGCACGATGGGCTCGGGCTGCGACGGCATGGCGGCCATGGCGCTGGCGAGCCCGGCACGGCCGAAGGCGTTGTCCTGGTAGACCAGCGCCAGGCGTGTCATGCCTATGGTGGGCAGCAGCCGCGCGAAGCCCTGGAACTCGTCGGCATAGCTGGCCTTGGTGTGGAAGATCCAGCGCTGGCCGGGCTTGTCCTCGCGCAGCTGCGCTGCGCCGCTGGACACGCCGAACACGGGCGTCTTCAGCTCGTCCAGCACGGGAGCCAGCGCCAGCAGGCTGCCGGTGCCGACGAGGTTGACGAAGGCCACGGCGCCACGCCTGTGCAGTTCGCGGGCATTGGCCTGCGTGCGGGTAGGGTCGTAGGCATCGTCCAGGTAATCGATGCGGACGGGCCGGCCGCGCACGCCGCCCGCCGCGTTGATCCGCGCCAGGCAGGCATCCGCGCCCTTGCGGTACTCCTGGCCGTACTCGGCGAACGCGCCGCTGAACGGCGCACTGGTGCCCAGCAGGATGGGCGCCTGTGCCCGCGCCAGCAAGGTGGCGAACAGCAGCAGCAATGCGAGGGCGATGCGTGGCATGGCTGCTGCTGCGATGGCTCAGGCGGCGCGGCCGCCGAGATAGAGCTCGCGCACCTGCGGGTCGTCCATCAAGTCAGCGGCCGCGCCGGTCAGCGCGACGCGACCCATGGACAGCACATAGGCGCGGTCGGAGATGCGCAGCGCCTCCATCGCGTTCTGCTCCACCATCAGGATGCAGACGCCCTCCTTGTCGCGGATCTTCACGATGGCTTCGAACACCTCGCCCAGCATCTTGGGCGACAGGCCGGCGGACGGCTCGTCCAGCAGCAGCATGCGCGGGCGCGGCATCAGCGCACGGGCCAGCGCCAGGATCTGGCGTTCGCCGCCGGACATGGACGCGGCGGGGTCGTTGAACTTGCGCTTGAGCACCGGGTAGTGCGCGCACAGCTCGTCCATGCGCTCGCGCACCTGCCTGTCGGCGAGGTGGTGGCCGCCGACCTGCAGGTTCTCGCGGATGGTCAGCGACGTGAAGACGTTCTCCGTCTGCGGCACGAAGCCCAGCCCCGTGCGCTGGATCTTGCGGTGCACCGGCATGACCGATACGTCCTGGCCTTCCAGCAGCACGCGGCCACTGCGCGGCGTGAGGAAGCCGGCGATGGTCTTCAGCAACGTGCTCTTGCCGCAGCCGTTGGGGCCCAGAAGCGTGACGATCTCGGCGTGGCCGGCGCGCACGCTCATGCCGCGCAGGATGTCGACCTCCGGCGTGTAGCCGGCGATGGCGTCTTCAACGACGATCATGTCCCGGGCGCTCATGCCGCCTCCTTGTGCTTGTTGCCACCGCCCAGATAGGCCTGCAGCACGCGTTCGTTCTGCGCCAGCTCGGCCGGTGCGCAGCTGGCCACGATGTGGCCGCGATCCAGCACCACGCAGCGGGTGCACAACTCGCGAATGAAATGCATGTCGTGCTCGACGACCACCAGCGTCATGCCCTGTTCGTTCAGCCGCTTCAGCGCGCTGACGATGTCGTTGCGCAGGTTGGGATGCACGCCGGCCGTGGGCTCGTCCAGCATCAGCAGGCGTGGCTCGCCCATCAGCGCGCAGACGATGCCCAGCAGCTTCTTCTGGCCGCCGGACAGCGCCGACGCGGGCAGGTCGCGCACCTTGGTCAGCAGCAGTTCGTCCAGAAGCGCGGTGGCCTTGGCGCGCGCGGCGGCCTCGGCGTCGCGCGCGGCGCGGCTGTTCAGCAGCGTGCCCCAGAAGCCGTGCTGCTTCGTGGCGGCCGCCATCGCCACCTCGATGACGGACATCTTGGTGGGCATGGACGGCAGCTGGAACGTGCGGCCGACGCCCTCGTCGGACACGATGCGGTGGGCCGGCAGCGCGCCAATGGACTTGCCCTGCAGCAAGACCTGGCCCGCATCGATGGCCTCGAAGCCGGTGATGGTGTTGAGCAGCGTGCTCTTGCCCGAGCCGTTAGGCCCCAGCAGGCCGACGATCTCGCCAGGCTGCACGTCGAAGCTGACGTCCTGCAGCACTTTGTTGCCGCCGAAGGCCTTGGCCAGCGAGCGCACCTGGAGAATGGGTTGGTGTGTGCTCGTCGTCATGGGATCTTGCGCAGTTGTTCTTTGACCAGGCCCTCGCTGCGCCACATCAGGCAGGCGAGCAGGATCAGGCCGATCAGCCCCAGGCGCAGCGCGCCGGAGACGTCGGAGTCGAGGTGGAACGCGTCCTTCGCGAACGGCACCGCCGCGTAAGCCGCCTGCACGAGACCCACGCCCACCAGCACGCCCGAGGCGTTGCCGATGCCACCGATCATCAGCATGGTCCACAGCACGAAGGTCTCGGACGCGAGCAGGTAGTCGGGGCCGACGAAGCTCATGTAGTGCGCATACAGCGAGCCGGCGATGGCCGTCAGCGCCGCGCCGGCCAGGATGGCGCGCGTCTTCAGCGACTTCAGGTCGTAGCCCATGCAGCGGGCCAGCGCTGGCTCCTCGCGCATCAGGCGCAGCGCGCGGCCGAAGCGGCCATCGGCGATGCGCGTGCAGGCCCACGCGGCCAGCGCCAGCAGCGCGAGCACGACGAGCAGGAAACCGATGGCATCCCACGGCCGCGGCCAGTGCTCGAACAGCGACGGGATGGCGCTGATGCCCTGCGCGCCGTTGGTCAGCCAGCCCTCGTTGGTGGCGACGGTGCGCAGGATCTCGGCGATGGCCAGCGTGGCGATGCCCCAGTAGTCGGACGCCAACTGGCGGCCCAGCCGTGCGATGCACCAGCCGAGGCCGCAGGCCAGCGTGATACCCAGCGCCGCACCCGCGGCGGGCGGGTAGCCCGCCTGGATGGCGATGCCGGTGGCATAGGCGCCCAGGCCCGCGAACGCGATGTGGCCGAAGTTCAGCAACCCGGCGCAACCGGCCTGCAGGTTCAGGCCCAACGCCATCAGGCCGTAGATGCCGGCGATGGTGAAGGAGGAGACGAGGAAATCAAACACGGCGCACCTCCCGGTCAAACAAGCCGTAGGGCTTGAAGAGGAGTGCCAGCAGCAGCATCAGGAAGGACGCGGCACCGATGTACGACACCGGCATGAAGACCATCGCGTTCTGGCCGCCCAGCAGCTGCAGCAGCGGGCCGAAGTTGATGTTGGTGACGGCCGTCTCGGTCAGCGCGATCAGCACCGCGCCGGCCACCGCGCCCATCGGGTTGCCCAGCCCGCCCAGGATGGCGGCGGCGAACACCGGCAGCAGCATGTCGTGGCCCAGGTTGATGTGGGCGCCGCTGGACAGCGCCAGCATGGAGCCGCCCAGCGCCGCCAGCGCGCCGCTGGCGAAGTTGACGCCACGCGTCAGGCCCTCGGCATTCAGCCCCGAGGCCGCGGCCAGCGGCGCGTTGCTCGACAGCGCCCGCAGCGCGCGGCCCATGCGCGTGTAGAACAGCAGGCCGCAAAAGGCCGCCAGCACGGCGAGGCTGACGCCCAGCGTCGTCGCCTGCAGCGGCGTCAGCATCGCGCCGCCGAACTGCCAGGGTGCGCTAACCGGCAGGTTGAACATGCGCGGGAACGAGCCGGCGAAGCCCTGCATGACGGCCACGACCAGCATGGACACGGCCAGCGAACCGATCATCGTGATGGCGGGACCCGACTTGAGTAGGCGGCGGAAGACGAGCAGGTGCAGGAGCAGCGTCAGCGCGCCTGTCAGCACGCAGGCCACGGCGATGGCGGCCACCAGCGGCAGACCGGCGGCGCGCAGCGCGAAGCTAAGGTAGGCGCCGAGCATCGCGTACTGGACGTGCGCGATGTTCGGAAACTTGACGAGGCCGTAGACCATGCTCAGCCCCAGCGCGACGAGCGCCAGGTCCGAAGCACGCAACAGCGTGTCGATGAGAAATTGAAGCATTGGGGAACTGCAGGGGCGGCCTGACCCAGCCCGCACGGCCAAGACCGTGCGGGTGGGGGGCTCTAGGAGTAATCAGTGCGGGAGCGAGGAGATCAGCGGGGGACGACCTTGCCGTCGTACTTCAGCTTGGCGTACGGCGGGTCGATACGCTGGCGGTCGGCGTCGAACGCGATGGGGCCGGTGACGCCCACGTAGCCGCCCTTGCCCAGTTCCTTCAGCGCGGCCTGGATGGCGGCCGGCTCGGTGGACTTGGCCTTGTTGATGGCCGCGGCGGTCAGCATGACGGCGTCGTACGCATAGCCCGTGTACGAGGTCTTGGTGCCTTCCTTGTACTTGGCGTTGAACGCGGCCTGGTAGGCCTTGCCGGCGTCGCCGTAGACGTTGCCGACCTCCATACCCAGTTGGCCCTTGGCGATGTCTGCCGGCGTGTCGGACAGGCTCATGCTCAGCAGGATCGCGTACCAGGGCCTGGCGCGCAGTCCCAGCTCCATGGCCTCGCGGTTCAGCACCGCGGACTCCTGGCCGTAGGCCGTGTAGATGTAGGCATCGGGCTCGGCGCGCGACATCTGCTGCAGCTCGCGGCGGTAGGTGCTCTGGCCCTGCGTGTAGAGCAGTTCGCTGACGATCTGGCCGCCCAGCTTGGTGAACTCCTCGCGGAAGCCGTGGGCCACGCCCTGGCCGTAGGCGTTGTTGGGCGCCATCATGGCCACCTTGCGGTAGCCCAGCGCCCACGCATCGGCGGCCGAGAACTTGTTGCCCAGGTTCTCCAGGCCGATGAGGTTGAACGAGGTGGCGCCCAGATCGCGGATCTTGATGCTGGTGCTGGCGATGTTGATGTGGGTCACACCTTCCTTCACCAGGTACTGGGCCGTCGGCAGCGTGATGCCGGAGCTGTACTCGCCGATGACCACCGGCACCTTGTCGACGCTGACGAGCTTGCGCGCGGCGTTCAGCGCCGTCGTCGCGTTGCCGCCCGAGTCTTCGATGATGACGTTGAACTTCTTGCCCAGCACGCCGCCGGACGCGTTGACCTTCTCGGCCGCCAGCACGACGGCGCGCCGCACGTCTTCACCGACGGTGGCGTTGGAGCCGGTGAGCGACAGCACGGCGCCCATGTTGATGGTGTCCTGCGCGTGAGCAGGCAGGACGGCGGCCAACAACAGGCCGGAAGCGAACAGGCGTCGAGAGGTCATAGCGAATCTCCAGGTTGGGGTGGGAAGCGGATCGGGTTCAGGCCGAAGCCATGTGCGGATAGCGGTGGTCGGTGGGCGGCACCAGCGTTTCCTTGACGGTGCGCGGCGACACCCAGCGCAGCAGGTTCAGCGCGGAGCCGGCCTTGTCGTTGGTACCGCTGCGGCGTGCGCCGCCGAAGGGCTGCTGGCCGACGACGGCGCCGGTGGGCTTGTCGTTCACGTAGAAGTTGCCGGCCGCGTTGCGCAACCCGGCATCGGCCTCGGCCAGCGCCGCGCGGTCCTGCGCGAAGACGGCGCCGGTCAGCGCGTAGGCCGTGCTGGTGTCCACGGTCTTCAGCAGCTCGGGCCACGTCGCGTCGGCGTACACATGCACGGCCAGCACGGGGCCGAACAGCTCGTCGGTCATCAGCGCATGCGTGGGGTCCGCCACCTCGACCAGCGTCGGCGGCACGAAGTAGCCCACGCGGTCGTCGGGGTTGGCGGCGGTCAGCACCTGCGCGCCGCTGTCGTCGCGCGCGGCGGCGATGGCACGCGACAGGCGCGTGAACGCGCGGCGGTCGATGACGGCGCCCATGAAGTTGCCGAAGTCGGTCACATCACCCATGCGCAGCGTGGCGATCAGGTCCAGCAGCTGCGCCTTCACGAGCGGCCACAGCGACGCCGGGATGTAGGCGCGCGACGCGGCACTGCACTTCTGGCCCTGGTACTCGTAGGCGCCGCGCAGCAGCGCGACGCACAGCGCATCGACGTCAGCCGACGCATGTGCGACGACAAAGTCCTTGCCGCCGGTCTCGCCCACCAGGCGCGGGTAGGCGCGGTAGGTCGGCAGGTTCTGCGCCGTCTGCAGCCACAGCTGGTCGAACACGGCCGTGGAGCCGGTGAAGTGGATGCCCGCCAGGTGCGGGCAGGCCAGCAGCTCGGCGCTGATGGCCTGCGCGTCGCCGGGCAGGAAGTTGATGACGCCCGGCGGCAGGCCGGCCTCGTGCAGCAACTCCATGAACAGGTAGTTGGATAGTGACGCCGTGGCCGACGGCTTCCAGATCACCGTGTTGCCCATCAGCGCCGGTGCGATGGCCAGGTTGCCGCCGATGGCCGTGAAGTTGAACGGCGTGACGGCGTAGACAAAGCCTTCCAGCGGCCGGTGGTCGGTGCTGTTGCGCACGCCCACCGACGACAGCGGCTGCTGCGCGGCGATCTCCTGCGCGAACTGCACGTTGAAGCGCAGGAAGTCGATCAGCTCGCAGGCCGAGTCGATCTCGGCCTGCACGGCCGTCTTGCTCTGGCCCAGCATGGTCGCGGCGTTCAGCCGCTGGCGCCACGGGCCGGCCAGCAGTTCGGCGGCCTTCAGGAAGATGCGGCTGCGCGCTTCCAGCGGCCAGCTGGCCCAGTCGGCCGCGGCGGCCTGCGATGCGGCAATGGCCGCCTGCGCCTCGGCTTGGCCGGCCTGCGCCGTGCGCGCCAGCACGTACGCATGGTCGTGCGGGCAGACCACGTCGGCCTGGGTGGAGGTCATCACCGCACGGCCGGCGATGACCAGCGGCACGTCCACCGTGCGCTCGCCCTGCGTGCGCAGTTCGGTAGCCAGCGCGGCGCGCTCGGCGCTGCCAGGGGCATAGCCCAGCACCGGTTCGTTGTGCGCGGCATAGCGGGGCTGCCCCCATTGGGTGCGAGCGGGTGTGGCGGATGCGCCGGCTTCTTGAATCCTGTTCATCACCTTATGAATACATTCAAATACTGATTGGATCCAATCTTATACATGGAGGATCCTGTTGGACAATGGGCTTTACCCGCAGGCAGCCTTCGTGGCGATGCGGTGGCGCCACACAGAACAAATCGCCCGACGAGACAAGACATGCCCGCCATGAAGGAAGCCAAGGCCCTGCACCAGGACATCCGCGATCAGCTGCGGGAGGACATCCTGAGCGGCGCGCTGCCTGCCGGCACGCCGCTGCGCCAGGACGCGCTGGCCGAGCGCTTCAACGCCAGCCGCATTCCCGTGCGCGAGGCGCTGCGCCAGCTGGAAGCCGAGGGCCTGATCGCGCACCAGCTCAACCGCGGCGCCGTCGTGGCTGGCATGAGCGTGGAAGACATCTGCGAGCTGCTGGACATCCGCGTCGCGCTGGAATGCCATGCCGCGAGGCTGGCCGTGCCCAACATGGTGGAGCGCGATTTCCAGGCGATGGAGGCCATCCTGGCCGCCTATTCAGAAGCGCAGACCATCCCGGAATGGGCCGAGCACAACCGGCGCTTCCACCTGGCGCTGTCGGCGCCGGCGAACAACAAGCGGCTGGTGCGGCTGATCGAGGAGTTCTGCCTGAACACCGACCGCTACACGCACGCCGCCATGTCTCGCGCCACCGGCAAGGACAAGCCGCAGGAAGACCACTTCCGCATCGTCGAGGCCGCCCGTGCACGCGATGCCGATCAGGTTGCCGCGCTATTGGAAGTGCACATCCTCGACACCAAGAAGGAACTGATGGCCAGCGCACGCAGCGGCGCCATCGGCGGCCTGGTGCGCAACAGCGGCTTCATGCAGGCGACGTTCTAAGGCAGGCCGCTCGCGGCGGCCTGTTCGATCAGTAGCCCGCCGCCAGCCCCGAGTTGCGCCGCGGATCGTTGGCACCGTAATAGCGGTTCTTGCCCACCGGCTTGCCACCCAGCTTCGGTGCACCGACAAGGATGGTCGCGAGGTGGTTGGCCGGCTGCGGTTCGGCGAACTTGTGGCCCCAGCCTTCCAGGATCTTGCGCGTGTCGGGCGACAGCGCGAAGTCCTCGACGTTGGTGGCCTCCGGCAGCCACTGCTGGTGGAAGCGCGGTGCGTCGGTCGCCTCCTGCACATCCATGCCGTAGTCGATGACGTTGATCATCGTGTGCAGCACGGCGGTGATGATGCGGCTGCCACCCGGCGTGCCCACCACCATCACCGGCTTGCCGTCCTTGCTGATGATGGTGGGGCTCATGGACGACAGCGGCCGCTTGCCCGGCTCGATCTTGTTGGCCTCACCCTGCACCAGGCCGTACAGATTGGGCACGCCCACCTTGGCGGTGAAGTCGTCCATCTCGTCGTTCAGCAGCACGCCGGTCTTGGCGGCGGTCAGCCGCGCACCGAACCAGTCGTTCAGCGTGTAGGTCACCGACACCGCGTTGCCCCACTTGTCGACGATGGAGTAGTGCGTCGTGTTGCTGCCCTCGTGCGGCGCCACGCCGGGCTTGATGTCCTTGGACACACCGGCCTTGTCCGGCTGGATGACCGCGCGGATCTGGGCCGCATATTCCTTGCTCAGCAAACGCTCCAGCGGGTTCTTCACGAAGTCGGGGTCGCCGAGATAGCTGTTGCGGTCCACATAGGCGTGGCGCATGGCCTCGATTTGGTAGTGCACGGCCTGCGCGGAGCGAAAGCCCAGTTCCTTCAACGGGTAGCCCTCCAGCACGTTCAGGATCTCGCAGATGATGACGCCGCCCGAGCTGGGCGGCGGCGCCGACACGACGCGGTAGCCGCGGTAGTCGCACTCCACCGGCTTCAGCTCGCGCGTGGCGTACTGGTCGAAGTCGGCCTGCTGCAGGATGCCCTTGCCGGCCTGGCTGCTGGCGACGATGGCGGCGGCCACCGGCCCCTTGTAAAAGCCCGCCTCGCCCTTGTCGCGGATGGCCTTCAGCGTGTTGGCGAGGTCTTTCTGCACCAGCTTCTGGCCCACCTGGAACGGCTCGCCCTTGTTCAGGAAGATGACGGCGGTGGCCGGGTCCTTGCGGAAATCGTCGGTCGCGCTGTGCAGCATGTCGATGTCGCCCTGGTCCAGCACGAAGCCCTTCTCCGCATGGTGGATGGCCGGCGCGATGACGGTGGCGCGCTTCATCGTGCCGTAGCGCTTCAGCGCGTACTCCAGGCCCGACACGCTGCCCGGCACGCCCACCGCGAGGTGGCTGCGCGTGCTCAGGCCCTTGATGACGTTGCCGTCCTTGTCGAGGTACATGTTGGCCGTGGCGGCCAGCGGTGCCTTCTCGCGGAAGTCGAGGAAGGTCTTGCGGCCATCGGCCAGCTGGATGGTCATGAAGCCGCCGCCGCCCAGGTTGCCGGCCGCCGGGTAGACCACGGCCAGCGCGTAGCCCACCGCCACGGCCGCATCCACCGCGTTGCCGCCGTCCTTCAGCACGTCCACGCCCACGCGCGTGGCCAGGTGCTGGGCGGTCACCACCATGCCGTTCTCGGCGGCCACGGGCGCCACCGACGCGGCCTGCACGGTCACGCCAACCCACAAGGTCGCCACCACCACGGCCAGATTCTTCATCGCTCTCATCGCGCGGACTCCATCTCGTTGACAACGCGGCCGACCTTACTGCTACCGCCCTCGCCCACCCATCCCGTCAATCGAGTTGGCGGGTGACGCGGGCACAGCGCGCCGTCCGACACGCCCGGTGACATCTCAGGCCTAGCCTTGGCAACGTCGAGACCTCTGCAACCTGCTCCATGACCACCGCTACCGTCGCCGCCGATGCGCCCTCCGCCTGGGGGCGTTTCCTCGTGGTTGCCAAGCCCTACTGGATGGGCGACCGCAAGCGCGTGGCATGGGCGGTACTGGTGGGCTTGATCGCGCTGATGCTGCTGGACACGCAGCTGGCGGTGCTCATCAATGACAAGACCGGCGAGTTGACCTCGGCGCTCGCAGCGCGCGACGAAGAGCGCTTCTGGGAAGCCGTGCGCGGCATGCTGTGGGTGGTGGGCATCGCGGTGCCGGTCTATGCGTTCTATTACGCGTCGCGCGACGCGTACGCCAACGACTGGCGCCGCTGGCTGACGCGCCGCTACCTGGACGCCTATCTCGGCGACCGCGCCTACTTCCGGCTGGCCGGCGTCGACAACCCCGACCAGCGCATCGCCGACGACATCAACACCTTCACCGGCCGCTCGCTGAACTTCATGCTGATTCTGCTCGGCTCGGCCATGCAGCTGGTCGCGTTCAGCACGGTGCTGTGGGGGCTGTCGAAGATGCTGGTGGGCTTCCTGATCGCGTATGCGCTGATCGGCACGGTGCTGTCCATCGGCCTGTTCGGCCGGCCGCTGATCCGGCTGAATTTCTGGCAGCTCAAGCGCGAGGCGGACTTCCGCTTCCGGCTGATGCGGCTGCGCGAGAACGCCGAGTCCATCGCCTTCTACCGCGGCGAAGAGCAGGAGCGCCACCAACTGGACCAGCGCCTGCGCGCCGCGCTGCTGAACACGAAGAAGATGATTCGCGCCCAGTTCCTGCTGAACCTGTTCCAGCGCTCGTTCAGCCAGCTGAGCCTGCTGGTGCCCTTCGTCGTGCTGGCGGGCCAGGTGCTGTCTGGCGCGCTGGAGGTGGGCCAAGCCGTCAAGGCCGCGGGCGCGTTCGCGGCGGTGCTGAGCGCGGTGTCGCTGATCGTCGAGAACTTCGAGAGCCTGTCGCGCTTCGTCGCCGGCATCGACCGCCTGCACGTGATGGCCGAGAAGCTGCAGCAGGAGCCGCCGGCCGCCGGCATCGACCTGCAGCCGGCGCAGGACCTGAAGCTGTCCAACGTCACCGTGAAGGCGCCCGACAGCGACCGCGTGCTGGTGAAGGATCTGTCGCTGACCGTGCCCGCCGGCGAATCGCTGCTGATCACCGGCGCCAGTGGCTGCGGCAAGAGCTCGCTGCTGCGGGCCATCGCGGGCCTGTGGACGCAAGGGGGCGGACGCATCGACCAGCCGCCGCAGGAGGACGTGTTCTTCCTGCCGCAGCGCCCCTACCTGCAGACCGGCTCGCTGCGCAGCCAGCTCATCTACCCCAGCACGCACACCGAGCTGGACGACGACGCGCTGCTGAAGGTGCTGGACGAGGTGCAGCTGCGCCACCTGGCCGAGAGCGAGAGTGGCCTGGACCGCAAGGAGGACTGGGAGAAGGTGCTCAGCGGCGGCGAGCAGCAGCGCCTGGCCTTTGCGCGGCTGCTGGTCCATGCGCCGCGTGTGGCCATCCTGGACGAAGCCACCAGCGCGCTGGACGACGCCAACCAGAAGCGCCTGTACGAACGATTGCGCGAGCGCGGCACGACGCTGATCAGCATCGCCCACCGTGCCGCCGTCGCCAGCTTCCACCGCCGCGTGCTGCAACTGACCGGCGGCGGGCGCTGGAAGTTGTTCAAGACCCCGGACGCGACGTTGCAGGCCGACGAAGCCTCGGCGACGCCGGGCAGCAAGACCAAGCCCTGAAGGAGCCCGCCATGCCGCGCTTTCAGCATCTCGTCGTCCACCCAGGCAACCCGCAGCCCCGGTTGCTACAGCAAGCGGCGGAGCGACTGCGCGATGGCGACATCGCGCTGCTGCCTACCGTGGCGGGCTACCTGCTCGGCTGCCGCCTCGAAGACAAGGCCGCGAGCCAGCGGCTGACCCGCCTGGCCGCACTGGATGACCGCGACCCACCGGTGCTTCTGTGCCGCGACCTCGCACAGGCCGCAGCTTGGCTGCACATCGACGACCAGGCCTACCGCGCCATCCGCCAGCGGGCGCCGGGCACCGCCAGCTTCACGCTGCCTTGCACGCGCCGCGTGCCGCGCCGGCTGGCGTCGGGTGCCAAGGGCGTTGCACTGCTGTACTTCGCAGGGCACGCCGCCAGCCAGGAGTTGCTGCAGTTGCTGGATGAGCCGCTGCTGCTGGCCTTGCCGCCAAGCGGCGCCGGTGCGGGCTGCGTCGAGCAGGCACCCGCGACCTGGCACCACGGCATGGATCTCGCGATCAACGCGGGCTTGCTCCCCGCACTTGCCGTGTTCCCGCCGCGGCGCGGCCGCGAGCCGTCAGCGCACAACGACCGTCTGGTAGCGGAAGTTGTCCCACTCGCGTGCTGAAGTCTCGCCTGCCCTGGGTTCCTGCTGGAAGTCCGAAGAAAAAAGCACTTGCCGCAACGCGCCAAGTGCTTGATTCTGGTAGGCCGTATTGGACTTGAACCAATGACCAAAGGATTATGAGTCCTCTGCTCTGACCAACTGAGCTAACGGCCCCCGGTTGGAAGGGGCGCATTCTAGTCAGCGCTGAGACAACGCCTGCCCCACCATCCTCGACGTGATGTCGACGATCTGGATCATGCGGTCGTAGGCCATGCGCGTGGGGCCGATGACGCCCAGCGTGCCGACCACCTGGCCGTCGACCTCGTAGGGCGCGCTGACGATGGACAGCTCCTCGTACGGCACGACCTGGCTTTCGCCGCCGATGTAGATGCGCACGCCCTCGGCGCGGCTGGACGTGTCCAGCAGGCGCATCAGCTGGGTCTTCTGCTCGAACAGGTCGAACAGCCGGCGCAGTGACCCCATGTCGTGGCTGAAGTCCTGCACGGTCAGCAGGTTGCGCTCGCCGGAGACGACGACCTGCTCGTCCTGCTGGGCCATGGCCTCGGTGCCTGCCTGCACGGCCGCGCTCATCAGCTGGCCGATCTCGCCGCGCAGCGCGTCGACCTCGTGGCGCAGCCGCTCGCGCACGGCCTCCAACGTCAGGCCCGCGTAGCCGGCGTTGAGTCGGTTGCTGGCCTCGGCCAGTTCGCTCTGGCTGAGGTCCTGGGTGGTGAAGATGACGCGGTTCTGCACGTCGCCGTCGGGCGACACCAGGATGACCAGCACGCGCCGCTCGCCCAGGCGCAGGAACTCGATGTGGTGGAAGACGCTGGGCTTCTTGGGTGCGGTGACGACGCCCACGAAGTTGGACAGGCTGGACAGCAGCTGCGCCGCGCTGGCGATGACGCGCTGCGGCTGGTCGGGTTGCAGCGGCACCGCGTCCACGCCCACCAGGCTGGGCTGGGCCGTCAGCATGGTGTCGACGAACAAGCGGTAGCCGCGCGGCGTCGGGATGCGGCCGGCGCTGGTGTGCGGGCTGGCGATCAGGCCCAGTTCCTCCAGGTCGGCCATCACGTTGCGGATGGTCGCGGGGCTGAGCTCCAGCCCGGAAGCCTTGGATAGCGTGCGCGAGCCGACAGGCTGGCCGTCGGCGATATACCGTTCGACCAGGGTTTTCAGCAGGGATTTGGAGCGCTCGTCGAGCATGAAGCAATCTTATGTCTTGCGTGCCAGACCGCCCGAGCGCAGCGAGTAGCTCTGGCACCCACTGACTGAAATCTGCCCGTTTCCTCCCATGACGGGCGAAACCCCGTGGTGTAATTTGCCGCATGGCCGAGCGCTTCAGACATGTCGCCATCGTGGGCAAGCATCAGGCGCCGGGCATCAGGCCGGTGCTGGAGGAGATTGCCGAGTTTTTGTGCAGTCACGGCCTGGATGTCTCGCTGGAAGCGGACACGGCCCAGGCCACCGGCATGACCGACTACGACGCGCTGTCCAACGACGAACTGGGCCGCCGTTGCGACCTGGCCGTCGTCGTGGGCGGCGACGGCACGATGCTGGGCTTCGCGCGCGACATGGCGCGCCACGGCATCCCGCTGCTGGGCATCAACCAGGGGCGGCTGGGATTCATCACCGACATCCCCATCGAACGCTGGCGCGAGGCGCTCGCGCCGGTGCTGGCGGGCGACCACGAGGTGGAGTCGCGCGCGATGCTCGAAGGCGCGGTACTGCGCGACGGCGAGTCCATCTTCTCGGGCCTGGCGCTGAACGACGTGGTCGTCAGCCGCGGCGGCACGGCGGGCATGGTGGAGCTGAAGGTGTCGGTGGGTGAGCAGTTCGTCGCCAACATGCGCGCCGACGGTCTCATCGTCGCGTCGCCCACCGGCTCCACGGCCTATGCGCTGTCGGCCGGTGGCCCCATCATGCATCCCAGCATCGCCGGCTGGCTGCTGGCGCCCATCGCGCCGCACACGCTGTCCAACCGCCCCATCGTGCTGCCCGACAGCGGCGAGGTGCGGCTGGAGATCGTCGCCGGACGCGACGCGTCGGTGAACTTCGACATGCAGAGCCTGACCAGCCTGCTGCACGGCGACACCATCACCGTGCGGCGCAGCCAGCATCAGGTCCGTTTCCTGCACCCCAAGGGCTGGAGCTATTACGCGACGCTGCGTCGCAAACTCCGTTGGTACCTCTGAATCATGTTGCGGCACCTCAGTCTCAAGGACTTCGTCATCGTCCCCGCGCTCGAACTGGATTTCGAGCCCGGCTTCGCCGTGCTGACCGGCGAGACCGGCGCGGGCAAGTCCATCCTCATTGACGCGCTGCAGCTGGCGCTGGGTGGCCGCGGCGACGCGGGCGTCGTGCGCGAAGGCGCGGCCAAGGCCGAGATCTGCGCAGAGTTCGACACGCCGCAGCAATTGCGTGGATGGCTGGACGAGGCCGGCTTCGACAGCGATGACACGCTGCTGCTGCGCCGCGTCATCGATGCCGCCGGCAAGAGCCGCGCGTGGATCAACGGCGGCGCGGCCACCGTCACGCAGCTGCGCGAGCTGGCCGACCATCTGCTGGACATCCACGGCCAGCATGCCTGGCAAGGCCTGACCCGCCCGGCCGCCGTGCGTGAGCTGCTGGATGGCTTCGCCGGCCTGGACGCCGCGCCGCTGGCGCGTGCGCACGCCGCCTGGAAACAGGCCGCCGAAGCGCTGGAAAAGGCCCGCGGCCAACAGGCCGATGCGCTGCGCGAACGCGAGCGCCTCGCCTGGCAGATCGGCGAGCTGGATGGCCTGGCGCCGCTGGAGGGCGAGTGGGACGAGCTGAATGCCGAGCACGAGCGCCTGTCCCACGGCCAGTCGCTGCTGGACGCCGCCAAGTCGGCGCTGGACGGGCTGGACGAGGCCGAGCCCAGCGCGCAATCGCTGACGGCGCAGGCGCTGGACCAGCTGGAGCGCGTGCTGGACTTTGATGCCCGCCTGCTGCCCGCCGTGCAGGCCCTGCGCGACGTGCAGGCGCAGTTGCAGGATGCCAGCCATACGCTGGCCGCCTATCTGCACAAGACCGACCTGGACCCAACCCGCCTGGCCGAACTGGACGAGCGCGTGTCGGCATGGATGACGCTGTCGCGCCGCTACCGTCGCCAGCCGCAGGATCTGCCGGCGCTGCTGGCGCAGTGGCGTGCCGAGCTGGCCGCGCTGGATGCCGCCAGCGACCCCGCCCTGCTTGAAGCCGCGCTGACCGCCGCACGCGAAGCCTTCGACAAACAGGCCGCCACCGCCACCAAGCTGCGCAAGAAAGCCGCGCCCGAGCTGGCAGCGGCCGTCACCGCCGCGATGCAGCAACTGGGCATGGCCGGCGGCCAGTTCGACATCGCGCTGCTGCCCACCGACGGCCCGCAGAGCTGGGGTGCCGAGTCCGCCGAGTTCCTCGTCGCGGGCCACGCCGGCAGCACGCCGCGGCCGCTGGCCAAGGTGGCGTCAGGCGGCGAGCTGTCGCGCATCTCGCTGGCCATTGCCGTGACGGCCAGCCAGGCCGCGACGGACAACGCCCCCGGCACGCTGATCTTTGACGAGATCGACGTGGGCATTGGCGGCGCCGTGGCAGAGACCGTGGGCCGGCTGATGAAGCAGCTGGGACGCGAGCGGCAGGTCATGGCCGTCACCCACCTGCCGCAGGTGGCCGCCTGCGCGGACCGTCATCTGGTGGTCGCCAAGGCGCTGCAAGGTGGCAGCACGGTCAGCTCCGTCAGCCCCGTGGCCGGCGAGGCCCGCGTGGCGGAGATCGCACGCATGCTGGGCGGCGAGCGCCTGTCGTCCACCAGCCTGGCGCATGCCGAGGAGATGCTGGCCGCGTCGACCGCCAGTACCAGGAGGAAGGCCAAGTCATGAGCAGCGACACGGATCTGCACGGCGATGTTCTGCTGCTGACCGGCATGTCCGGCGGCGGCAAGTCAGTTGCGATGCATGCGCTGGAGGATGCGGGCTACTTCTGCGTCGACAACCTGCCGGCCGAGCTGCTGCTGGACTTCCTGAAGCTGGAACAGCAGCGTGGCGAACGCCGCGTGGCCATTGCCGTGGACGTGCGCTCGGCCAGTTCGCTGCCGCTGCTGCTGCCGTTGCTGAAGGAGCTGCGCGCGCGCGGCGTGGCGGTGCGCTCGGTGTTCCTGGACGCAAACAATGACGCGCTGATGCGGCGCTTCTCCGAGACGCGCCGACCTCACCCGCTGCGCCAGCAGGGCCGCGACACCGGCTTTGGCGCGCTGGACGGCGTCGAGGAAGACAAGCACCGCCTGCTGCTGGACGCGATCAAGCTGGAGCGCGAACTGCTGGGCGGGTTGAAGGCCGAGTCCACCGTCATCGACACCAGCCAGCTGCGGCCGGCGCAGTTGCGCGCTTGGCTGGGCGACCTCGTCGGCCCCAACGCGTCCAGCCAGTTGACGCTGGTGTTCGAGAGCTTTGCGTTCAAGCACGGCGTGCCCAGCGACGCGGACTTCGTGTTCGACGTGCGCGTGCTGCCCAACCCCTACTACGACCGCGAACTGCGCCCGCTGACCGGCCGTGACGCGCCGGTGGCGGCCTACCTTGCGGCCCAGCCCGAGGTGGGTTTGATGATGGGCCAGATCGCCGGCTTCCTGTCGCGCTGGCTGCCCAACTTCGCCGCCGACCAGCGCAGCTACCTGACCGTGGCCATCGGCTGCACGGGCGGCCAGCACCGCTCGGTGTATCTGGTGGAGATGCTGGCGCGCCAGTTCAGCCATCACGGCCATGTGCTGAAGCGCCACCGCGAGCTGGACGCCCGCTGAGGCTCAGCGCCTGACCGGCGGCGGCTTCAGCCAGTAGGCCAGCGCTGCATCAAGCACCCGCTCGCCTTCTGGCCCCATGTTCGGGTTGGACGACTTCAGCACGCGGCGCTTGCTCAAGCGCGCCCGCGCGACCGAAGGGCCGTGGTGCCGCGACGGATGCGCATCGAAGCTACGATCTGCCTGCATCGCCAGCAAGCCCTTCTCGACCCGCGCCGCCAGCGCTGACTGGCTGGGGGCGACGTAGTACTGATACGGGTAGGGGTAGGCCAGCAGCAGGCTGGGGTCGATGGCCAGGCGCGGCATGCCCCTGCGCCGCGCGTCGAACTCGTCGAACACCTCGCCCACGCCGCGCGGAAACAGATCGAAGCGGCCGGCCAGCAGCATGCGGAACAGGTTCTCGTAGCCGGCCACCGTCGACACCTGCAGGCCGCTGGCCTTGTAGACCTCCACAACGGGCCAGGCCACGCCCTGGCCGACACTGAAGCGCCGCAGCCCGGCCAGGTCGTGCACCTTGGCCAGCTCCGGCAGCAGGCGCTGCTCAACCAGCGACACGCGCAGGCCCAGCACTCAGCCAATGCAGAACACAAGTTCTAGACACCAAGTTCTAGAACATCTATGCTGCGCAGCATGAACACCGCTCCCACCGCCGCGCGCCCCACCGCCGCCGAGCTGGACCTGCTGCAGGTGCTGTGGCGCCTGGGCCCGGCCGACGCCAAGGCCGTGCACGAGGCCCTGCTGCCCGACCGCCCCGACGCCACCTATGCCACCGTGCTGCGCCAGCTGCAGGTCATGCACGGCAAGGGCCTGCTGAGCCGCGATGAAAGCCAGCGGCCGCAGCTCTACGCGCCGGTGCACGCGCAGGACAAGCTGCAGCAGTCCCTCGTCAAGGACTTCATCGCCAAGGCCTTCGCCGGCTCCGGCAAGGCGCTGGTGCTCGCGGCGCTGAAGAACCACGTCAGCGCGAAGGAACGCGCCGAGATCCGCCAGCTGCTGACGAAGAACGGAGAGCAGGGATGAACCTGGACATCGCGATGAATGCCTGGGGTCTGGCCCTCGTGAACTTCGTCTGGCAAGGCGCGGTGGTGGGCGCGGTCGCGGCGTTGCTGCTGGCCGTGCTGCGCGGCGCTTCGGCGCGCTGGCGCTACGCGGTGTGTGCGATCAGCCTGCTGGCCTGCCTGGGCCTGCCGCTTGCGCAATGCCTGGACCTGTCGCCCGCCGACGCCGAGTTCGCCGGCGAGCTGCCGCCGCTGTTGGAGCAGATGCCGGCCCTCGTCAGCGCGTGGGCGCTGGGCACGGCGCTGATGCTGGCGCGGCTGGCGCTGGGCCTCGCCTGGGTGGGCCGCACGCGGCGCCGCTCGACGCCGGCGCCGGCCGAATGGCAGGCGCGGCTGGACGCCCTCGCCCGCCGGCTGGGCCTGCGCCGCCCCGTCAGCCTGCGCCTGCTGCCCGAACTGGACGGCCCCATCGCACTGGGCACGCTGAAGCCCTGCGTGCTGCTGCCCGCCGCGCTGTTGACCCGCCTGCCCGTCGACCTCGTTGAAGCGCTGCTGGCCCATGAGCTGGCCCATGTGCGCCGCTGGGACTACGCGGCCAACCTGCTGCAAAGCGCCGTCGAGGCCTTGCTGTTCTTCCACCCGGTCGTCTGGTGGCTGTCGGCCCGCATGCGCGCCGAGCGCGAACTGGTGGCCGACGAGATCTCGGCCGAGCTGCCGGGCAACGCGCGCCGCCTCGCGCGGGCGCTGCACGAACTGGCGGAGCTGGACGCGCCCCGCAGCGCGCCCACCATCGCGCTGGCCGCCCGCGGCGGCAACCTGCTGGGCCGCATCGAGCGCCTGCTGGCGCCCCGCCCGCAGGCCACCGGCTGGAAGCTGGCGCTGCCGGCGCTGCTGATCGCGGCGACCAGCTTCGTCGTGCAGGCCAAGAGCCCCGCGCCACCGGCCGATGCACCGGCGCCGGCCGCTCAAGCCGTGGCGCCGCAGGCCAAGACGCCGCCGGCCCAGCAGCTGAAGCTGCCCGTCAATGCCAAGCATGTGGCCGTCATCGACGACGCGACCGGCGAGGTGCTGATGGCGCGCGACGCCGACGCCGTCGTGCCCATCGCATCGCTGACCAAGCTGCTGACCGCGATGGTCGTGCTGGACGCCAAGCTGGACCCCGACGAGAAGCTGCGCATCACCGGCGACGACGTCGACACGTTGAAGCACAGCCGTTCGCGCGTGCGGGTCGGCACGCAGATGACGCGCCAGACGGCGCTGGAGATGGCGCTATTGGTGTCCGAGAACCGCGCCGCCTCGGCACTGGCCCGCAGCTTCCCCGGCGGCGAGGCGGGCTTCGTGAAGGCCGTCAACGCCAAGGTGCGCTCGCTGGGCCTGACGCAGACGCGCATCGCCGAGGCCACCGGGCTGTCGCCGGACAACACCTCCACGGCCAAGGAGATGGCCGTCATCACGGCGGCCGCGGCGCGCTATCGCGAGATCGAGCGCATCACCAGCGTGAAGAAGGCCAAGGCCACGGTCGACGGCCGTCCGCGCGAGCTGCGCAACACCAACCGGCTGGTGGGCAGCAAGGGCTGGAACATCCGCGTCTCCAAGACCGGCTACACCGAGGAAGCCGGCCGCTGTCTGGCCATGCGCATCCTGAACGGCAAGCGGCCCATCACCGTCGTGCTGCTGGATGCCGATGGCTCCGCCAACCGGCTGCGCGATGCGGCCTTGATCCGCAAGTCGCTGGCGCGCCAGCGGGACTGAGGCAAACCCATGCAAAGACGCCATCTGCTCGCGGCCAGCGCCGCGGGCTTTGCCCTGCCCGCTTGGTCGCTGGACTTCGCGCCACCACGCGCACCCGCCGCGATGCGGCTGGACGTGGACCGCATCATCGACATCACGGTGGGCATTCGCCCGTTCCGCGCCCGCGGGCCGCGCCTGGAGACGCAGCGGCTGCACGGCAAGACCGTGGTCCATCACTACGGCCACGGCGGCAGCGGCTGGTCGCTGTCCTGGGGCTCGGCGCAGCGCGCGCTGGAACAGGTGCGCGCCACCGGACTGCGGCCGGGGCAACGCCTGGCCGTCGTCGGCGCCGGCGCCATCGGCCTGACGACCGCGCGCTGCGCGCAGCAGGCGGGCTACCGCGTCACCGTCTACGCCAAGGACAGGCCGCCCCGCGTGCACTCGTCGGCCGCCACGGGGCTGTGGACGCCCGAGTCGCGCGTCGTCACGAGCGAGTTCGCCACCGACGCATGGACCGCCGACTGGGAAGCCATGGCGCGCGACTCGTTCAAGGTGCACCAGAGCTATCTGGGCCTGCCGTCCGGCCCGGTGGAATGGCATGACGGCTATGTCGTCGGCGACGACGGATTCGACCGCCCCGTACCCAGCCCCTACGACGGCGAGCCCGACTATCCCGACATCGCACCGCGCGTGGCCGACCTGCGGCCGCGGGGCCTGGCGCTGGCCGGCGGCGACCATCCTTTCCGCGCGCCCCACGCACGCCGCTTCACGCAGCTGGTGTTCAACATCCCGGCCTACCAGCGCCTGCTGCTGGACGACTTCGCGCGCGACGGCGGCCGGCTGGTGCAGCGCGAGCTGCGTTCGGCGCGCGACTTCGCGCGGCTGCCCGAGGCCGTGGTCGTCAACTGCACGGGCGACGGTGCCCGCACGCTGCTGGGCGATGACAGCCTGACGCCCGTGCGCGGCCAGACGGCCCGGCTGATCCCACAGCCCGAGGTGGACTACGCACTGATCTACCGCGGCCACAGCATCGTCGCGCTGCCGCGGCGCGACGGCCTGCTGATCGCGACGCAGAGCCGACAGGACTTCGGCAGCGCCGACCTGCGGCCCGATCGCGCGCAGGCCGAGGACGCGGTGCGGCGCCTGGCCGGCTTGTTCTAGAACGTCTCCCAGTCGCCTTCGGCGCTGCT
The DNA here is from genome assembly GCF_031458115.1 of Roseateles asaccharophilus. GTDB lineage: Bacteria > Pseudomonadota > Gammaproteobacteria > Burkholderiales > Burkholderiaceae_C > Pelomonas > Pelomonas asaccharophilus_A. The sequence goes on from NZ_JAVDXV010000005.1 coordinate 174,551, forward strand.
CGGCGCAGGCGCTGCGGGCTTGGGCGCCACGACGGGCGGCGCGACCGGCGCGGGCGGCATCACTGCTTTGGCGGCGGGCTTTGGGGCCGGCCTGGCGAAGGGCTTGGCAGGCGCCGCCTTGGCCGCGGCAGGCGGCTTCGTGGGCGCGCTGCGCACCGACGGTGCGCCGGCATCCACGCGGAAGGCCGCCACCGCCTCGTTCAGCTTGGTGCTCTGCATGCGCATGCTCTCGGCCGCCGCGGCGGTCTGCTCGACAAGCGCGGCGTTCTGCTGCGTGGCCTGGTCCAGCTGGCTGACGGCCGCGTTGATCTGGCCCACGCCCTCGCTCTGCTCGCGGCTGGACACCGTGATCTCGCCGACGAGGTCGGTCACCTTGCGCACCTCGTTGACCATCTGCACGATGGTGTCGCGCGCGGCCAGCACCTGGGCGCTGCCGCTCTCGACCTTGGTGACGCTGTCGCCGATCAGGCTCTTGATCTCCTTGGCCGCCTCGGCGCTGCGCTGCGCCAGCAGCCGCACCTCGCCGGCCACGACCGCGAAGCCCCGGCCCTGCTCGCCGGCCCGCGCGGCCTCCACGGCCGCGTTCAGCGCCAGGATGTTGGTCTGGAACGCGATGCCATCGATGGTGCCGATGATGTCGTTGATCTTGCGGCTGGACTGCGAGATCGCGTCCATCGTGGACACCACCTCGCCCACCGCCTCGCCGCCGGCCTTGGCCGTCTCCGACGCATGGTTGGCCAGTTGGTCGGCCTGACGCGCGTTGTCGGCGTTGGCCTTGATCTGCGCGGCCATCTGCTCGACGGACGCGGCCGTTTCTTCGAGACTGGACGCCTGGCTCTCGGTACGCGCCGACAGGTCGGCATTGCCCTGCGCAATCTCGGCCGACGCGACGTTGATCTGCTCGCAGCCCTGGCGCACGCCGGACACCATGCGCGCGAGGTTCTGCGTCATCTCGTCCAGGCTGCTCAGCAGCTGGCCCAGCTCGTCGCGCGAGCTGCTTTGCAGCCTCAAGGTGAGGTCGCCGCCGGCCACCGCCTTGACCGCTTCCGACGCGCGCTGCAGCGGCGTGGTGATGGAGCGTGTGATGGTCAGCGCCGCGAAGACGCCCAGGACCAGCGCGACGACGGACGCGATGCCAAAGATCACCAGCACGCGCTGGTAGGCCGCCTCCGCCGAGCTGGTGGCCTGCGCGGCCAGCTTCTCGTTGTACGCCCACCAGTTGGAGACTGCATCCCGCAACGGTAAGAAGACAGTGCGCACAGCCCCCAGCGACATCTCCCGGGCCGCCGTCGCCTGCGTGGGGTCGGCACCGCTCTCGTCAGAAGCCTTCAGCACCTTGTCCTGATGAGCCAGGTAGACGGCCAGCCCTTCGCTGACCTTCTTCAGCAGCGCACGGTCTTCGGCGTCGGCAATCAGCGCCTCGTAGTCCTTGAGCCCCTTGCTCAGCTCCGCGCGCGCCTGGGCGATGCGGGCCGACGACGTCTTCTTCTCCTTGTCGTCATCGGCCATGATGTGCTGCAGCTCCAGCCGCCGCGCATCGCCGATGGCGCCGTCGATCTGATGGATCAGCCGCAGCGACGGCAGCACGTTCTCGGGATAGAACTCCGCATAGCGGTTGATGGACTTCGTCAGCAGCGCTCCCATGCCCGCCATCGCGAGCATCAGCGCCAGCAGGACGACGAATGCCAGGCCGAGTCGCGCACCCACGCGCAGGTTCTTGATGAAATCCACGCCGGTCTCCTGAGTTGTTCGGGAGACTTTGCCCCTTTCGGCGGGGTCAGGCAATGCGGCATTGATGCAACTTTGTCAGCTTTCAGAAGCCTCTGACTCGCCCAGCAGCGTGGCCAGCAGCACCGCCGTGCCCAGCGGCATCAGCAGCACGATGCCCAGAAACCAGGGCAGGAAGGGCCTGCCGGTGCGACGCACCAGCTGCATCATGAACACGCAATGCATGGCTCCGGCAATCAGCACGCCCAGCCCGGACAGCACCATCACGGCGGGCGCGGGATCCTCTTCCTGGGCGCCGCTGATCAGCGACCACAGGCACAGGCCGGCAATCAGCAGCGTGATGATCGCGTACTCGATGCCACCTTTCAGTTCGGCCCTCATTCAACTCTCCTCGATCAACTTCTTCAACGGCGCCGGCAGCGCGTAGTCCGCGAGTTTCTCGCGCGCCACCCAGGTGCCGCCAGGGGTCAAGCCCTCAGAACCATCGCCGCGCAAGGTGTGCAGCACCCAGTCGAAGTGCGTCAACGCGTGCTCGATGCGCGGCAGCGGCTCCAGCCGCGCATCCGGCAGCGCCGCGTGCGCGCTGGCCTCGTCGTCGAACATCGGCAAGGTCCACAGCCCGGCCCAGACGCCCGTGTGCGGTCGCTGTTGCAGCAAGACCTGACCCTGGCGCTCCACCCACAGCCACCAGTTCTCGCGCCGGCCCCGCTTGAGTTTCCTGGTCTTGACGGGGTAGCGTGTCGGGTCGCCCTGGGCCTGGCCGCGGCACAGCGGCTGCACCGGGCAGATCAGGCAGTCGGGCGAGCGCGCCGTGCAGACGGTCGCGCCCAGGTCCATCAGCCCCTGCGTGTAACGGTCCACGCCCTCCTCGGGCAGCAGCTCGGTGGCATGGTTCCACAGCCGCTTCTCGACCGCGCTGCTGGCCAGATCGCCGTCAAAGGCCAGCACGCGCGACAGCACGCGCTTCACGTTGCCGTCCAGGATGGCCACGCGCTCGCCGAAGCAGAAGGCCGCGATGGCCGCAGCGGTGGACCGGCCTATGCCAGGCAACGTCTGCAGCTGTGCCGCGCTGCCCGGGAACTCGCCGCCATGCAGCTCGGCCACAGCCTTGGCGCAGGCGTACAGATTGCGCGCGCGGCTGTAGTAGCCAAGGCCTGCCCATTGCGCCAGCACCTCGTCCAGCGTCGCCGCGGCCAGGTCGGTCACGCGCGGCCAGCGCCCCAGGAAGCGCTCGTAGTAACCCAGCACGGTCGTGACCTGGGTCTGCTGCAGCATGATCTCGGACAGCCACACGCGGTAGGGGTCGCGCGTGTTCTGCCACGGCAGGCTGTTGCGGCCGTGGCGGCGCTGCCAGGCGACGACGGTCTTGCCGAAGTCTTCCATCAGCGTTTCTGGCATGACGGGCAGAAGAAGGTTGAGCGCTGACCCTGCACGATGCGCTTGATGGCCGTGCCGCAGCGCCGGCAGGCCTCGCCTTCGCGGCCATAGACCTGCGCCTGCATCTGGAAGCTGCCAGCCACGCCATGCGCATCGCGGAAATCGCGCAGCGTCGTACCACCTGCCTCCAGCGCCTGGCCCAGCACGGTGCGCACGGCGGCGGCCAGCCTGTCAGCGCGCGGCCGGCTCAGTTTGCCCGCCGGCAGGCGCGGGTCTATGCCGGCCATGAACAGCGACTCGCAGGCGTAGATGTTGCCGGCGCCCACGACGATGTCGCCCGCCAGCAATGCCTGCTTGATGGGCACACGCCGGCCGCTCAAAGCGGCATGCAGATGCAGTCCGTCGAAACGCGCGTCAAAGGGCTCCAGGCCCAGCCCTGCCAGCAGCGTGGCCACCGGGTCGGCATCCAGCGCCGCGCCCCAGACCACGGCGCCGAAGCGCCGCGGATCGGTCAGCCGCAGCAGGCCGCGGTCGGTGTGCAGGTCGAAATGGTCGTGCGGCCCGGCCGCCGGCGTCGCGTCAAGAAAGGCCAGTGAACCCGACATGCCCAGGTGCATCAGCAGTCCACCGCGCTCCTGAAGCGGAAGCCACAAATATTTACCGCGTCTTTGCACGTCGCCGACGCGGCTGTCCAGCAGCGTTTCGGGGTCCACGCCCAGAGGCCAGCGCAGCGGTTTTCCCAGGCGCAGGCCCGTGACGCGAGCCCCCTGGATGGCCGCCGCGAAACTGCGGCGCGTGACTTCGACTTCGGGCAACTCGGGCATGGGACGGAAATCATAATCAGCGCCTGATCCTTGGAGTACGAATGCCTCTCCCCGTCCGCCGCGCCGTCTGCGCCGCCGCCCTGCTTGCGTTGGGCCTGCATGCCCAGGCCCAGGAGGCGCCCGCCGCGCCCGTCAACAACTCGGCGATGGACGCGCCGCTGTTCTATCAACTGCTGATCGGCGAACTGGAGCTGAGCGGCGGCCAGGCCGGCGTGGCCTTCCAGGTGCTGCTGGACGCCGCCCGCCGCACCGGCGACGAGGAATTGTTCAAGCGCGTCGTGCAGATCGCGTTGAAAGAGCGCGCCGGTGACCAGGCCTTGATGGCCGCACGCGCCTGGGCCGACACGGTGCCGGACTCAGTCGACGGCCATCAGACCGTGGTGCAGCTGCTGGCGCTGCTGAACAAGCCCGCCGAGGTGCCCATGCCACTGGCCACCCTGCTGCGCGTGGCACCCACCGTGCAGCGCCCCGGCCTCATCGTGTCGCTGCCTCGCCTGTTCCAGCGCGCGCCCGACCCCAAGGCCGTGCTGGCCGCGCTGGGTCCGGTGCTGCAGGCGCAGACCGGCGCGCTCAAGCCCGCCGCGCTGTTCACCGAGGCGCGACTGGCCATCAACGCCGGCGACAACGCCCGCGCGCTGGTGCTGACCCGTGAACTGAGCCAGGCACTGCCCGACGGCGACGACGCGATGCAGCTGGCCGTGGAACTGCTGCCGGCCGAACCCAGGGTCGAGGAGCTGATCGCCGAGCGGCTGCGCCGCAAGCCCGACCAGCATGCGCTGCGCCAGGCCTATGCGCGTGCACTGGTCAAGGCGCAGCGGCCGGCCGAGGCGGCGCGCGAATTCCGTGTGCTGACCGAACAGACGCCCGACAACGGCGCCGTCTGGCTGGCACTGGGCGCCATCGAGCTCGAACTCAAGCACGCGGCCGCGGCCGAAGTGGCGCTACGCGAAGGCCTGAAGCTGCTGGACACCCCGGCCGCCGGCACCGACGCCGAGGTCCGCGCGCGCGCCGAAGGCCGCCAGGGCGCCTGGCTGATGCTGTCGCAAGCGGCCGAGCAGCGCGGCGACCTGAAGGCCGCCGAGGCCGCACTGCAAAAGGTGGACGGCGACAGCATGGGCGTGAAGTACCGCCGCGCCAGCCTGCTGGCCCGCCAGGGCAAGCTGGCCGAGGGCCGCAAGCTGCTGAAGCCCGCCGCCGACGCCAGCGACGACGACGTGCGTGGCGCGCTGCTGGTCGAGGCCCAGTTGCAGCGCGAGCACAACGACACGGCCGGCGCGTTCGCGACTCTGAAGGCCGCCACCGAGCGCTTCAAGGATGACACCGACCTCATCTACGAGCAGGCCATGATGAGCGAGAAGCTGGGCCGCTTCGCCGAGATGGAGGCACTGCTACGCCGGGTCATCCAGATCAAGCCCGACCACCATCACGCGTACAACGCGCTGGGCTACTCGTTTGCCGATCGCAATGTGCGCCTGCCCGAGGCCAAGCAGCTGATCGAGCAGGCGCTGAAACTGGCGCCCGGCGAAGCCTTCATCGTCGACAGCCTGGGCTGGGTCGAATTCCGGCTGGGCAATCTGCCCGAGGCCACCCGGCTGCTGCGCCAGGCTTACGCCGGCCGGCCCGACGCGGAGATCTCCGCCCACCTGGGCGAGGTGCTGTGGGTCAGCGGCGCGCAGGACGAGGCTCGCCGTGTGTTCGCCGAGGCGAAGCAGCGCGAGCCCGACAACGAGGCGCTGCGCGAGACCATGCAACGTCTGAAGGTCCAGCCTTGAGGGCCGCCGTTTTCGCAGCGGCACTCGCGCTGGCGGGTTGTGCACAGCTGCCGCGCGAGGCAGCGCCAACGCCCACCGGCGAGGCACGGCTGGGCGGCCGCATCAGCGTGACCGTGGCGGGCGACGCGCACAAGCGCGGCACCGGCGGCGCAGCCAGCTTCGAGCTGTTTGGCGGCCCGCATGCCGGCCGGCTGGAGCTGACGTCGCCGCTGGGTTCGCTGGTCGCGCGTGCGAGCTGGAAGCCGGGCCTGGTCACGCTGAAGACCCCGGACGATGAACGCCGCTTCGACGACCTCGACGCATTGACCCGCGAGCTGCTGGGCGAGGCCGTGCCCGTCGCCGCGCTGTTCGACTGGCTGCAGGCCAGGCCCTGGCCCGCGGCGCCGCACCAGAAGACGGCCACCGGCTTCGAGCAGCTGGGCTGGCGCATCGAGCCCAAGCTGCCGGCGCTGGTCGCCACGCGCCTGGCCGATCCGGTCGTCACGCTGCGCGCCAAACTGGATGGGGGCGATGAAAGCACTCCATGACCTGGCCGCACCGGCCAAGCTGAACCTGTTCCTGCACGTGGTCGGCAAGCGCGCCGACGGCTATCACCTGCTGCAGTCAGTCTTCGTGCTGATCGACTGGGCCGACACGCTGCACATGGAACTGCGCGCCGACGGCCAGTTGAAGCGCCACGACGTGCTGGGTGGAGACCTGCCGGCCGACGACCTGTGCCTGCGCGCCGCGCGGCTGCTGCAGGCGGAGACCGGCTGCACGCTGGGCGCAGACATCCATCTGGAGAAACGCCTGCCCGCCGGCGCGGGCATGGGCGGAGGCTCGTCGGACGCCGCCACCACGCTGCTCGCGCTGAACCGGCTTTGGGACTTGAACCTGCCGTTGCAACGCCTGCTGACGCTGGGGCTGAAACTGGGCGCCGACGTGCCCTTCTTCCTCGGCGGCGGTCCGGCCTTCGTCGAAGGCATAGGCGAAATCCTGCACCCGATCCAGCTGCCTGAGCAACGTTTCGCCGTCCTCAAGGGACCGGCCGGACTGTCGACGCCCGCAATTTTTTCAAGCCCCTTGTTGGCAAGGTCCGAAAACTTGGCTATAGTCGCGGGCTTTCCTGCCTCGGACGGGGCTGCAGAACAAATCACCCAAGGCTTTGGTCGCAACGACCTCCAGCCTGCGGCAGAAGCGATCAGCAGTGACGTACGAGAAGCGCTGGATCTGATGTCGAAGCAATTCGGCAATGCCCGGATGACGGGCTCGGGTGCAGCGGTGTTCTCGGTGCTCGGGGAAGGAGAAACAGGCAAGGACGACCAGTCCCTGGCGACATTGCTGCAGGCTAGGCCTGCAGGGTGGACCGGTCGAATCTGCCGCAGTCTGGCTCAGCATCCGCTTGGCGGTTGGGCCGACTGAGAAGGTTTACGGGTTCGGCCGCCAGGCCGGGTCCTGTGTAGGGGAGTCGCCAAGTTGGTCAAGGCATCGGATTTTGATTCCGACATGCGAGGGTTCGAGTCCTTCCTCCCCTGCCAAATTCTTCTGATACTTCGCTGAACCGGCTCTGCTTCAGCGGGCCACTGACTGACACCAGAGGCTCCCAGTGCTGCTCAATACGGTTCTCTTCACCGGCAACGCGAACCCGGTTCTCTCCCAAGAAATCGCAACCCATCTCGGTCTCGAGCTGGGCAAGGCCGTTGTGGGCCGCTTCTCCGATGGCGAAGTCGCCGTCGAGATCCAGCAGAACGTCCGCGCCCGCGACGTATTCGTCGTCCAGCCCACCTGCGCGCCGACGAACGAGAACCTGATGGAACTGCTGATCATGGCCGACGCGCTGAAGCGCTCGAGCGCCCGCCGCGTGACCGCCGTGATCCCCTACTTCGGCTACGCCCGCCAGGACCGCCGCCCGCGCTCCACGCGCGTGCCCATCTCGGCCAAGGTTGTCGCCAACCTGCTGGAAACCGTGGGCGTCGAGCGCGTGCTGACGATGGACCTGCACGCCGACCAGATCCAGGGCTTCTTCGACATCCCGGTCGACAACATCTACGCGTCGCCGGTGCTGCTGTCGGATCTGAAGAGCCGCAACTACAGCAACCTCGTGGTCGTTTCGCCCGACGTGGGCGGCGTGGTGCGCGCCCGCGCGCTGGCCAAGCAGCTGGGCTGCGACCTGGCCATCATCGACAAGCGCCGCCCGGCCGCCAACGTGTCCGAAGTGATGCACGTCATCGGCGACATCGACGGCCGCAACTGCGTGATCATGGACGACATGATCGACACCGCCGGCACGCTGGTGAAGGCGGCCGAGGTGCTGAAGGCGCGCGGCGCCAAGAGCGTCTACGCCTACTGCACCCACCCGATCCTGTCGGGCCCGGCCATCGAGCGCATTGCCGGCTCGCAGTTGGACGAGGTCGTCATCACCAACACCATTCCGCTGACCGACGCGGCCAAGGCGTGCAAGAACATCCGCCAGCTGTCGGTGGCTTTCCTGTTTGCCGAGACCATCCGCCGCATCTCTGACGGCGAGTCGGTCACCTCCCTCTTCTCCGAGCAGAACAACAACTTCTGATCGGAATTCGTCGCCGTCGCAAGACGGCTTTTTCAACGGCGCCTGGTCGCGGGTGCCGTTTCTCTTTTTGGAGATAAACCATGAAGTTCGTCGCTTTTGAGCGCAAGCTGCAGGGGACCGGAGCGAGCCGCCGCCTGCGAGTGGCCGGCAAGGTGCCGGGTATTGTTTATGGCGCCGGTGAGCCCGCTCTGATCGAAATCGATCACAACGCGCTGTACCACGCCCTCAAGAAGGAAGCCTTCCACAGCTCCCTGCTGGACATGGAGCTGAACGGCTCGGTCACGCAAGTCCTGCTGCGCGACTTCCAGATGCACCCCTACAAGCCGCAAGTCCAGCACATCGACTTCCAGCGCGTGGACGGCACGACCAAGATCACGAAGAAGGTGCCTCTGCACTTCATCGGTGAAGAGAACTCCGTGGCCGTGAAGACCGACAAGTGCACGGTCAACCACGTCGTCACCGAGCTGGAAATCACCTGCCTGGCGCAGCAGCTGCCCGAGTTCATCGAGATCGACCTTTCCGGTCTGACCAAGGGTCACTCGCTGCACGTCAACGACATCAAGATCCCCGCGGGCATCAGGGTCGTCACGCACGGCAAGCCCAACCCCGTCATCGCGACGCCGGTTGAGCCCAAGGTCGAAGAGATCGTTGTCGCCGCCGCTCCGGCCGCCGACGACAAGAAGGGCAAGAAGGGCAAGAAGTAATTCCTGCCTGGCATCTGCCTACCGAAAGGGCCCTCCGGGGCCCTTTTGCTTTTTGCGGCCCTCGATAATCGCGCCCCATGATTCGCTTGCTTGTCGGCCTGGGCAACCCGGGCGCCGAATACGAAGACACCCGCCACAACGCCGGCTTCTGGTGGATTGATGGCCTGGCCCGCGGGCTCAAGGTGAGCCTGTCGCCCGACAAGGCCTATCACGGCCTCGTCGCGCGCGTGAACAACGCCCCTGGCGCCAGCGGCCCGATCTGGCTGCTGGAGCCCATGACTTACATGAACGTCTCCGGCAAGTCCGTCGCGGCGCTGGCGCGCTTCTTCAAGATCGCGCCGGAAGAGATCCTGGCCATCCACGACGAATTGGACCTGCCGCCCGGCGAGATGAAGTTCAAGAAGGGCGGCGGCGATGGCGGCCACAACGGCCTGCGCGACATGCGCGCCCAGCTCGGCAGCGGCGACTTCTGGCGGCTGCGGCTGGGCATAGGCCATCCGGGCCACAAGGCTGAGGTCGCCAACTACGTGCTGCGCAAGCCACCGCTGGCCGAGCGCCAAGCGGTGGAAGACTGCATCGAGAAGAGCTATGCCGCCGTCGAGCTGATGCTGCGCGGCGAGATGGACAAGGCGTTGGCCAAGATTCACGCCAAGCCGCCACGGCCCAAGCCCCCCAAACCGGCGCCGCCGGTGGACACTCCGCAGCCATGAAGCTGTTACCGCTGCTCCTGGCCCTGTGCGTCGCGCTGCCCGCCGACGCCCAGACCCAGCAGCGGCGTGCCCAGGTCTATCGCTGCGGCCCCGAGGGCCGCGACCTGCGCGACTCGCCCTGCCCCACCGGCAGCGGCGCCAACACGCCCGTCGACTATGACGAACCCAGCGCCGCCGACGGCAAGGCCGCGCGCGAGCGCCACCTGTCCGACGTGAAGCGGGCCGCGGCCTTGGCCTCCGCGCGACGCGCGAGCGAAGCCGAGGCGCGCCGCATGCGCAGCCAGCATGTGGGGCTGCAGACGCTGCCGCCACCGCCACCGCCCGCCAGCAGCCCGCAAGTCGTGGTGCTGAAGCCACCGCAGACCGCCAAGCCCCGCAAGCCACCGCCGGTCGCCAACGCCGGCCGATAGAATGCGCGCCGTTGGTGCTCGCGCCCGGTTCCAAGCCGGGTGCAGTTCAACGGGAATCAGGAGGACGAGCAGTTTCACTGCAGATCTAACCTGAGCTGTCCCCGCAACGGTAAGTGGACGAGGCCCCTGCGCCTCACTGTTCGACCGAGAAGCCACTGGTGCCCAGCACCGGGAAGGCGTCGAACGGATGTCCATCAGCCCGGATACCGGCCAACGAGGGGGCCTGCCGCGCCATCAGCGGCAAGCCGTTTTTCAGCCTTGCTGCGGGGGTCAGCGCGGCTGGTTGTTCGTTTGCGTTCCTCTTCATGTCCCAAGCTCTCATCGCGGCCCGTCGGCCGCTGCTCGCACTGTCGGCATTCGCGCTGGCAGCGTCCACCCACGCGCAGACCAACAAGCTCGACACGGTCGTCACTACCGCCACGCGCACGCCGCAGAAGCTGTCCGACGTGCTGGCCGACATGACCGTCCTCACGCGTGACGACATCGAGCGTCAGGCCTTCGGCTCGCTGGCCGATCTGCTGCGCCGCCAGGTGGGCTTCGAGATGATCCGCAACGGCGGTGCGGGCGCCAACACCAGCATGTTCGTGCGCGGCGCCGACACCCGCCACACCGCCGTGCTGATCGACGGCGTGCGCATCGACTCGCAGGCCAGCAGCGGCGCGTCGTGGAACGCGATCCCGCTGGCCCAGGTGGAACGCGTCGAGATCGTGCGCGGCCCGGCCAGCGCGCTGTACGGCTCCGACGCCATCGGCGGCGTCGTTCAGATCTTCACCCGCAAGGGCGACGGCAAACCGGTGGTCGACTTGGGACTGGGTATCGGCAACCGCGGCCTGGCCAAGGTGGACGCCAGCGTCAGCGGCCGCACCGGCATCGTGGACTACTCGCTGGCCGCAGCCGGCGAAAGCAGCAACGGCTTCAATGCCCGCCCCACGCCCGCCACCGCCACCTTCACGCCCGACGACGACGGCTACCAGAGCCGCAACGCCAGCCTGCGCCTGGGCCTGCAGCTGGCTGCCGAGCACCGCGTGGAGCTGAGCGCGCTGAGCAGCCACGTCAACTCCGAGTACGACTCGACCGCCACCGCCCGCACCGACGACCGCACCCTCTCCGACACCCGCGCCACCCGCGTCGCGTGGGCCGCGCAATGGACTCCTGCGCTGCGCAGCGAGCTGAGCGTGGGCGAGTCCAGCGAGCGCTACGAGACCCAGCCCAGCCCCTACGTCACCAAGACGCGCGTGCGCACCTACGCCTTCAACAGCAGCTGGAACCTGGGCGCTGTTGGCACGCTGCAAGGCGTGCTGGAGCGCCGCGAGGACCAGCTCGACAACACCGGCCTCATCGCCGCCACGCGCCCCGGCCATGGCGAGCGCCACCAGGACGCCATCGGCGCCGGCTGGACCTGGGCCAGCGGCCCGCTGTCGCTGCAGCTCAATGCCCGCCGCGACCGCGACAGCGAGTTCGGCGGCGTCAGCACCGGCGCGGTGGCCGGTGGCTACCGCCTGGGCGCGGCGTGGCGCGTGCAGGCGTCGGTGGGCACGTCCTTCCGCGCGCCGTCGCTGTACCAGCGCTTCTCCGACAGCGGCAAGGCCAGCCTGCGCCCCGAGAAGGGCCGCAACGCCGAGCTGGGCCTGCACTACGCCGCGGGCCGCGACGAGTTCAGCGTCACGGCCTACCGCAACCAGGTGCGCGACCTCATCATCTACAGCGTGCCTGGCGCCTGCCCCAGCCCTTATGGCTGCTACGACAACGTCAGCGAGGGCCTGCTGCAAGGGCTGAGCCTGCGCGGCGGCACCGTGCTGGGCCCGGTGCGGCTGTCCGGCACGCTGGACCTGCAGGCGCCCAAGGACGTGGACGAAGCCTCGGCCCACTACGGCAAGCTGCTGGCGCGCCGCGCCAAGACGCACGGCACGCTGCGCGCCGAAACCGACGTCGGCGCCTGGACGCTGGGCGGCCAGGTGCTGGCGAGCAGCAAGCGCACCGACAACCTGAACACCGGCTTCAAGCTGGGCGGCTACACGCTGTTGGATCTGGACGCGCAAGTCGCGATGTCGCGCCGGCTGAGCCTCCAGTTCAAGGTGGAGAACGTGTTCGACCACGCCTACGAAACCGCCCGCAGCTACGCGGCCTCGCCGCGCCAGGTCTTTGTGGGTCTGCGCTTCACGCCGCAGCTGTAAGGACGACCGCGCCATGGCCAGCCACCACCTCATCGTCGGCGGCCAGCGCAGCGGCAAGTCGCGCCAGGCCGAGCGTCTGGCGCAGACCTGGCTGCGCGCCGACGCCACGCACGGCGTCACCGTGGTCGCCACGGCGCTGGCGTTTGATACGGAGATGCAGGCCCGCATCGCCCAGCACCGCGCCGACCGGCCGGCGGGCTTTGCCACCGTCGAGGCGCCACTGGCGCTGACGGCGGCACTGCGTGATGCGGCGGCCCCCGGCCGGCTGCTGCTGGTGGACTGCCTGACGTTGTGGCTGACCAACTGGCTGATGCCCATGGACGGCCAACCCGACCTGGCCGGCTGGCAGGCCGAGCGCCAGGCGCTGCTGGACGCGCTGCCCGCGCTGCAGTCGCCCGTGCTGTTCGTGTCCAACGAGGTGGGCTGGGGCGTCACCCCCATGTCGCGCGAGGCGCGCTTCTATGTGGACGAGCTGGGCCGGCTCAACCAGGCCGTGGCCAGCCGCTGCAGCAAGCTGACGCTGATGGTGGCCGGCCAGGCCTGGACCCGAGCGGTGGAAAAGGAAGACAAAGAATGACGATGCGATTGATTCTTGCGACCACCCTGCTCGCGCTGACGGGCCTGACCTCGGCCGCGCCCGTCACGGTCCAGGACGACCGCGGCGCGACCGTCACGCTGCCCGGCGTGCCCAAGCGCATCGTCAGCCTGCTGCCCTCGCTGACCGAGACCGTCTGCGAGCTGGGCGACTGCGCCAAGCTCGTCGGCGTGGACCGTTTCTCCAACTTCCCGGCCAGCGCTGCCGCGCTGCCCAAGCTGGGCGGGCTGGACGACACCAGCATCGAGGCGCTGGTCGCGCTGAAGCCCGACGTCGTGCTGCTGGGCGTGTCGGCCCGCGTCATCGACCGGCTGGAGGCGCTGGGCCTCAAGGTCGTCGCGCTGGAGCCCCGGAGCATGGGCGACGTGCAGCGCGTGCTGGGCAAGGTAGCCCAGGTGCTGGGCAAGCCCGACGACGCGCGGCGCATCTGGAATCGCATCGACGGCGCCATCTCCTTTCACGCGCAGCAGCTGCCGCCGGCGGCACGCGCGCTGCGCGTCTACTACGAGGTCGACGCCGCGCCCTACGCGGCCGGCCGCGCCAGCTTCATCGGCGAGATCCTGGAGCGCCTGGGCGCGAAGAACATCGTGCCGGCCGAGCTGGGGCCCTTCCCCAAGCTGAACCCCGAGTTCGTCGTGCGCGCCGACCCGCAGCTCATCATGGTGGGCCAGCGCAGCGCGTCGGGTCTGCCGCAGCGCCCCGGCTGGGGCGGCATACGCGCCGTGAAGCAACAGAAGATCTGCGTTTGGGTGCCCAACGAATCCGACGTGCTGGTGCGCCCCGGCCCGCGCATGGGCGAGGCCGCCGCGCTGATGGCGCGCTGCCTGCGGCAAGCGGCTGCGGGCCCGGTGCCGCTGCCGACGACGCCGTTCAACGCGCCGCCCGGCGGCATGCGCTGATGACCGCTCGCCACCGACTCTGGCTGGTCGCGCTGCTGCTGGGCAGCGCCGCGCTGCTGGCACTGGGGCTGGCCATAGGCAGCACGGGCTGGAGCCCCTGGCTGAACGCCGACCCGACGATGTCCATGATCCTGTGGGACATCCGCGCGCCGCGCTCGCTGGGCGCGTGGACGGCCGGCGCGCTGCTGGCGCTGGCCGGTGCCGTGGCGCAAGGCCTGTTCCGCAACCCGCTGGCCGACCCCTATCTGCTGGGCTGCTCGGCCGGCGCGTCGCTGGGCGTGGCGATGCTGCTGTTCGCGATGGGCCTGTCGCCCGCCGCCACGGCGCTGGCGCTGCGCGTGGGCATGACCGGCGCGGCCTTTGTCGGCGCGGTGGGCGCCGTGCTGCTGACGCTGGTACTGGCGCGCGGCGTGGAGCAGACGCTGCGGCTGCTGCTGGCCGGCGTCGTCGTCGGCGTGGTGCTGGGCTCGGGCTCGGCACTGCTGACGCTGATGAACCCCGACATCATGCGGGCCATGCAGGCCTTCATGCTGGGCAGCACCGGCTATGTGGGCTGGAGCGCCGTGCAGATCATGGCCGCCGCGCTGCTGCTGTGCATGCTGGTGGCCCTGGGCTGCAGCCGCACGCTGGATGCTTTGAGCCTGGGCGAAGCCACCGCGCGCTCGCTGGGCGTTCGCTTGCCGCTGGTGCGGCTGCTGCTGATCGCCGTGCTGGCGCTGGCCACGGGTGCGGCCGTCGCGCAATGCGGGCTGGTGGCCTTCGTGGGCCTGGTCGCGCCACACCTGGTGCGCAGCTGCGGTGCCATCACGCACCGCACGCTGCTGCTGCTCAGCCCGCTGGCCGGCGGCATGCTGCTGCTGGCGGCCGACATCGGCGCGCGCTGGGTCATTGCGCCGCAGGAGCTGCCGGTCGGCATCATCACGGCGCTGCTGGGCGGCAGCTATCTGCTCTACCTGATGCACCGGCGCAATGTGCGCGGAGGCGTGCGATGAGCGCCGCACCGCTGCTGACGCTGGATCTGCGCGAGCTGCGCCTGGGCGGCACGCCTATCCTGCATGCGCTGCAGATCGCGCCGCCGCTGCGCGCATGGACGGCCGTCGTCGGCCCCAACGGCGCCGGCAAGTCCACGCTGCTGCGCGCGCTGGCCGGCCTGCTGCCCTTCGACGGCACGCTGCAGCTGCAAGGCCGCGCGTGGGACCAATGGCCCGCCCGCGAACGCGCCCGCCAGCTCGCGTGGCTGGGCCAGAACGAGACCAGCGCCGACGAACTGGCCGCGCTGGACGTCGCCATGCTGGGCCGCCTGCCGCACCAGGCCTGGCTGGCCCCGGCCAGCGCCGCGGACCACGCCGCCGTGGAGCGCGCGATGCGCCAGACGCAGAGCTGGGACTGGCGCGCACGGCCGCTGGCGCAGCTGTCGGGCGGCGAGCGCCAGCGCGTGCTGCTGGCGCGCGCGCTGGCCGTCGAGTCGCCGCTGCTGCTGATGGACGAACCGCTGGCCCACCTGGACCCGCCGCACCAGAGCGACTGGGTACACATCGTGCGCCAGCGCGTCGCCGACGGCTGCACCGTCGTGTCGGTGCTGCACGAGCTGAACATCGCGCTGCAGGCCGACCGTGTCGTCGTCATGGACGCCGGCCGCATCGTCCACCAGGGCGCGCCGCACGACACCGCCACGCACACGGCGCTGCAGCAGGTGTTCCAGCAGCGGCTGTCCATCTTCCAGATCGGCGACCGCTGGGTCGCGTTGAACGCATGAACGCCGCGCCGGACCGCTCCAAGCAAGTTCGCTTCCGCCCGGCGGGACAGGCCGCAGGCCGAAGGGTGCCCCAATGACCTCCTGCCCCGCCCTCTTCATCAGCGCGCCGTCGTCCGGTTCGGGCAAGACCAGCGTGACCGCCGCCATCGCGCGCTCGCATGCGCGCCGCGGCAAGCACGTGCGCGTGTTCAAGACCGGGCCCGACTTCCTGGACCCCGGCATACTCGAACGCGCCAGCGGCCGCCCCGCCTATCAGCTGGACCTGTTCATGGGAGGCTTTGCGCATTGCCAGCAGCTGCTGGCCGAGGCCGCGCGTGAGGCCGACCTCATCCTCGTCGAAGGCGTCATGGGGCTGTTCGACGGCAACCCCAGCAGCGCCGACCTGGCGGCCACGTTCGGCCTGCCGGTGGTCTGCGTCATCGATGCATCGTCCATGGCGCAGACCTTCGCCGCACTGGCCACGGGCCTGCAGCGCTTCCGCGCCGACGTTCATCACGCCGGTGTCATTGCCAACCGCGTCGGCAGCCCGGGGCACGGCCGCATGCTGCTGGAAGGCCTGCCGGCCGACCTGCCGCTGATCGCCGCGCTGCCGCGCCAGCCTCAGCTGAGCCTGCCGGAGCGCCACCTGGGGCTGGTGCAGGCGCTGGAGCAGCCGGAGCTGGACGCGCAGCTGGACGCCTGGGCCGACGCCTGGGAGGCCGCGCTGCGGCCGGGCCTGGCCTTCTGCCCGGTGGAGTTCCACGCCGAGCTCGAGCCGCCGCTGCCGCCGCTGCTGCAGGGCCGGCGCATCGCCATCGCGCGCGACGCGGCCTTCGGCTTCATCTACCCGGCGAACCTGGACCTGTTGCGCGAGCTTGGCGCTGAGCTGCGCTTCTTCTCGCCGCTGCGCCATGAGCCACTGCCCGATTGCGACGCTGCCTGGCTGCCCGGCGGCTACCCCGAGCTGCATGCCGAGACGCTGCGCAGCCACCCGACGCTGGCCGCCGCGCTGGCGGCACAAGTGGCTGCGGCCAAGCCCTTGCTGGCCGAATGCGGCGGCATGCTGGCGCTGCTGGACGAGCTGACCGACGCCGCCGGCAAGGCCCATCGCATGGCCGGCCTGATGCCGGGCCGAGCGCACGTGCAGCCGCGCCTCGCGGCGCTGGGCCTGCAAAGCATCGACTGGCCCGAAGGTCCGCTGCGCGGCCACACCTTCCATTACTCGACGCTGGACACGCCGCTGCAGCCGCTGGCGCGCGCCACCAACCCCAACGGTGGCAAGGCCGCCGAGGCGCTGTACCAGCAGGGCTCGCTGCGCGCGAGCTACCTGCATCACTACTTCCCGTCCAACCCGCAGGCCGTCGCGGCCTTCTTCCTGAACGCCCCCGCATGATGCTCGAACAAGGTTTCGCCCACATCGCCCAGGCCCTGCTGTGGCCCGTGCTCATCCTCGTGACCTGCAGCTTCGTCTACTCGCTGTGGGTGGCGGGCGCCACGCTGATGGAGGCCTTGCAGCGCCGCAAGCCCGGTTACCGCGCGCTGGCTGGGCATCAGGACAAGGCGGACGAGGAGATCGAGCTGCATGTGCTGCACCAATTGGAGCCGCTGCGGCTGCTGGGCCGCGTGAGCCCGCTGCTGGGCCTGATCGCGACGATGGTGCCACTGGGCCCCGCACTGCAGAGCGTGGCCGCCGGCCAAGGCCAGCAGGCGCTGGCAGTGTTCAGCAGCGCGTTCGCCGGCGTCGTGCTGGCGCTGGCCGCCGCGGCCATCGGGTTGGTCGCGTACTCCTTCAAGCGCCGCTGGCTGATGGCCGAGCTGGTGAGCATCCGCGCCACGCGAGGCGCCGTATGAGTGAGCCCCTCGTCCAAGGCGTACCTTGGCCGGTCCCCCGAGGGGACGGCGATGCGTGCCGGATCGACCGGCACGCACATCGCCAGACGGGCCGGCTTGGGAGCGGCCCGGCGCTCGGCCCGAACAACCCGCCTCGCCTGGGAGCGCGCGCATGAAACACCTGTCCATCCTCAACGAGGAAGACGACGACCCCATGCTGTCGGCCGTCAACCTGGTGGACGTGTTCCTCGTGCTGGTCGTCGCGCTACTGACGGCCGTGGCCTTGCAGCAGCAGGCCACGGCGGACGAGAACGTCACCATCATCAAGCGCCCCGGCGAGCCCGACATGGAGATCGTCGTGCGCGAGAAGGGCCAGGAGGTCCGCTACAAGGGCAACGGCGGCAGCAGCGAAGGCCAGGGCGTGCGCGCCGGCGTGGCCTACAAGCTGAAGGACGGCAACATCATCTACGTGCCGGAAGAGAACGCCGGCACCGCCAAGCCTTGAGGCGCTTCCTTCTTGGCGCAGCCCTCGCGCTGGCGGCGATGACCGCGCACGCCGCCCAACTGCTGTGGATCACGCTGGACGTGACGCCGCAGACCCGCCATGCGCTGATCGAGCGTGAGGCGGCCGCCGCGGGCATCACCGTGAAGTCGCTGGACTACCCGCTGCGCACCACGTCGCTGGACGATGCTCAGACCCGCGAGCTGCAGCAGGCGCTGAAGGCCGCACAGACCGTCTGGATCGACGCGCCGCATGCCAGCGTCGAAGCCAAGCTGCAAAGCCTGGTCGGCGACGCCGTCACGCGCGCCGGCAAGCCCGCCACCTGGGTGACGGCCGGCGAACCCGCGGCTGGCAACCGCAGCCTGCGCGCCTATCTGCAGGCGGGTGGTGTGGCCAACACGCGCGCCGCGTTTGCGCTGCTGACGGGCACCGCGCCCGACAGCCTGCCCGCACCGGCGCTGCTGCCGCAGCGCGGCCTCTACCACCCCGACCTGCCCGGCCCACAGCATCTCGTCGCCAACGCAAAAGACCTGGCACGCCTTGCCGGCAACCGCCCGGCCGTCGCGCTGCCGCTGCACCGCTACCACTTCGTGCAGGGCGCCACCGGCTGGTTGGACGACTGGCTGCGACGCTTCGAAGCGCAAGGCCTGTTCGCCTATGCCGTGTTCAGTTCCCACCTGGCCGGCGAGTCGCTCGCGCCGCTGATGGAGCTGCCCGGCGGCAAGCCCTTCGCCAGCATCATCGTCAACCACGCGCTGCTGCCGCAGGCCGGCGCGCTGCAGCCGCTGTTCGAGCGCTGGGGCGTGCCCGTGCTGCAGACGCTGCCCTACCGCGCCGGCCCCGCCGCCGGCTGGGAAGCGAGCGACACGGGGTTGGGCATGAGCGACCTGCCCTTCTACTTTGCCCAGCCCGAAGGCGCCGGCGCCATCGACCCGTTGCTGGTCGTGGCCCACGGCGAGCGCGGCCGCGAACCGCGGCTGATCGCCCGCCAGGCGGATGCGGTCATCGGCAAAGCGAAGCACCTGATCGCACTGCAGAACAAGCCAGTGGCCGACAAGCAGCTGGTGGCCTTTGTCTACAACTACCCGCCCGGTGGTGACCATTTCGGCGCCAGCTTCCTGAACGTGCCGCGCAGCCTGGAGACCGTGTCGCAAGGCCTGCTGCGCACCGGCTACCGCGTGCAGCCTTTGGCTGAAGAGCAGTGGATCAGCCAGCTGAAGCCGCTGATCGCCGCCTACTACCCCAGCGCCGACCTGCGCGCACTGCTCGCCGCCGATCAAGCCGCTGCGCTGCCGGTGGCCGACTACGAAGCCTGGTTCGCCACGCTGCCCGCAGCGCTGCGCCAGCGCATCCAGGCCCAGTGGGGCGCGCCGGCCAGCAGCCGCTACGTCATCGAGCACCAGGGCCGCAAGGTCTTCGTCATTCCGCGGTTGCAGCGCGGGAACTTGAGCGTGCTGCCGCAGCCGCCGCGCGAGGAGACGCTCAAGCGCGGGCAAGACCCGTTCATGCACAAGAGCAAGACGCCGTTGTCGCACCACTACCTGGCCACCTACCTGTGGGCACGCCGGCAGGCCGATGCGCTGATCCACTTCGGCACGCACGGCACGCAGGAATGGGCGCCCGGCAAGCTGCGTGCGCTGGACGTGATGGACGAGGCGCTATTGCCGCTGGGCGACGTGCCGGTCATCTACCCCTACATCGTCGACAACCTCGGCGAAGGCCTGACCGCCAAGCGCCGCGGTCGCGCCGTGATGGTGAGTCACCGCACACCCAGCTTCGCACCGGCCGGCTTCAACGCGCGCATGGCCCACATGCACGAGCTGATGCACGAATGGGAGACCGTGGACGCCGGCCCCACGCGCCAGGCGCTGGAGCGGCAGATGGTGGCGCAGTTCGTCGAGCACCAGCTGCACCGCGACCTGGGCTGGACGGCCGAGCAGATCGCGGCGGACTTCACCGGTTTCCTGGAGTTGTTGCACCCCTGGCTGGACCGCCTGGCGCAAAGCTCGCAGCCGCAGGGCCTGTCCGTGTTCGGACAGGTGCCCGCCGTGGCCGCGCGCCGCACCACCATCCTGCAGATGCTGCGCCAGCCACTGATCGACGCGCTGGGGGAGGACATCGACGAGGCCTTTCTGATCGACCACACACGCGTGGCCACGTCGCGCCCTGGGCGCTGGCTGGAGGTCGCGCTGAAGGACGCGCAGGCGGCCAGCGTTCTCGACCTGAGGCCGCCGGAACCCGACGGCTACGTGCCCAACCGCGCCGCCCGCAAGCCCATCGACACCCCCGCGCTGCTGAAGCTCGCCGAGCGCGCGCAAGAACTGAAACGGCGCCTCGCCACCGAAGGCGAGCTGCCCGGCCTGCTGGCCGCGCTGGACGGCCGCTTCCTGACCGCGGCCTATGGCGGCGACCCGCTGCGCAACCCCGACAGCCTGCCCACCGGCCGCAACCTTGCCGGCCTGGACCCCAACCGCCTGCCGACCAAACAAGCCTACGAAGTCGCCAAGACGCTGTTCGAGGTCTGGTATGCCGAGCAGGCGGCCCAAGGACAGGCACCGACCCGGCTGGCATTGAGCCTGTGGGCCGGCGAGACGCTGCGCCACCAGGGGCTGATGGAGGCACAGGCGCTGGTGGCGCTGGGCGTGGCGCCTGTCTGGGACGACAGCGGCCGGCCCACCGGCGTGAAGGTCTTGCCCGCAACCGGATTGAAGGACGGCCGCCCGCGCGTGGATGTGCTGCTCAGCATCACCGGCTCCTACCGCGACCAGTTCCCCGCGCTGATGAACCTGCTGGACCAGGCCGTCGCGGCCGTGTCCAAGGCGGAGCCCGAAGGCGGCATCGCGCGCCACAGTGCCGCCGTGGCCACCGAGCTGCGCCGCAAGGGCCTGCCCACCGCCGAGGCGCAGGCGCTGGGCCGCGCGCGGGTGTTCGGCAATGCGACGGGCGACTACGGCACCGGCATCGCCGAGGCCGCGCAGGCCGACGGCCTGAAGGCCGGCGACGCGCGGCTGGGCCAGTTGTTCCTGCAGCGCATGAGCCAGCCCTATGTCAACGGCGAGCCGCTGAAGCTGTCCCGCCCCGCCGCGGCCGCGCAGGCACTGGGCGAGCACCTCAAGCGCAGCGACGCGGCGCTGATGTCGCGCAGCTCGCACCTGTATTCCATGCTCAGCTCGGACGACCCCTTCCAGTACCTGGGCGGCCTGTCCGCCGCGGCACGCGCAGCCGGCCGCAAGCAGGGCCTGACGCTGCACGTCAGCCAGCTGCAGGACGCCAGCGAAACCCACACCGAGAGCGCCACGCGCGGCATCGCGATGGAGATGCAATCGCGCTATCTGCACCCTGGCTGGCTGAAGGCCCAGCAGGCCGAGGGCTGGGCCGGCACGCTGCAGGTGCTGAAGGCCGTGCAGTACACCTTCGGCTGGCAGGCCATCGCACCCGAGACGGTGCGACCCGACCACTGGCAAAGCCTGTTCGACAACCTCGTGCGCGACAAGCAGAACCTCGGCCTGCCGCAATGGCTGACGCAGAACAAGCAGGCCTACGCGCAAGCGCTGGAACGCATGATCCAGGCCCAGCGCCTGGGCTACTGGAAGCCCGACGCCGCCACGCGCGAGCAGCTGGCCTCCACCTACCGCACGCTGACGCGCGACGCGCCGCTGCACCAGGAGCTGTCCGGCGTGCGCCAGTGGGCGGCCGAGCAGACGCTGGCGCCGGTGCGCGAGATCATGCCGCCCGCGCCGCAGGCCGCCGCACCGGCACCGGCCGAGCCACCGCCCCCACCACGCGGCCTGCTGCTGGAACGCCAGCCGCAGCAAGCCACCCCTGCCGCGCCGCTGGCCGACCGCCTCTCGCAAGCCCTTGCCTGGGTCGCGATGGCGCTGCTGATGAGCCTGGGGGCGGCCTGGCAGCACCACCGCCGTCGCCCCGACCGGGTCACCACTGCATGACAAACCGACGATGAGCAGCGAAGCCCAGTACGCCTTCGACGCCACCGAGCGCGACGCGGTCTACCGCGCCATCGCGCTGCGCCGTGACACGCGCCATTTCAAGCCGGGCCACACGGTGCCCGACGCGCAGCTGCAGCGGCTGCTGAGGGCGTTGCACCAGGGGCCATCGGTCGGCCTGATGCAGCCCTGGCGCGTCATCCGCATCGCCGACGCCGCACGGCGCGAGCGCATCGCCGCGCTGGTGGAAGCCGAGCGCCAGGCCACCGCCGTCGCGCTGGGCGAGCGCGGCGCCGAGTTCCTGCGCCTGAAGGTGGAAGGCCTGCGCGACTGCGCCGAGCTGCTGGCGCTGGTGCTGCCGCCGGACGACGGCACCGTGTTCGGCCGGCGCACGCTGCCACGCGAAATGGCGTTATGTTCCGCCGGCTGCGCGGTGCAGAACCTGTGGCTGGCGGCACGTGCCGAGAATCTGGGCCTGGGCTGGGTGTCGATGATCGAGCCCGCGCCGCTGGCCGAGCTGCTGCGCCTGCCCACGGGCGCGCAGCCGCTGGGCCTGCTGTGCCTGGGGCCGGTGGAGCGCTTCTACGAGGCGCCCATGCTGGAGCAACAGGGCTGGCGCCAGGGCCGGCTGTTGAGCGAGATGGTGATGCAGGACTTCTGGAGTGAGAACCGAGATGGAGATTGAAAAGCCCCCCGTCGACCGCGAGCGCGTCATCCCCACCGGCCAGCGGCGCGGCCTGGTGCTGGTGCACACCGGCAACGGCAAGGGCAAGAGCACCGCGGCCTTCGGCCTGGCGTTGCGCGCCCACGGCCGCGGCAAGCCGGTGCTGATCTATCAATTCATGAAGGTGCCCAGCGCCCGCTTCGGCGAGCACCGCGTGTTCGAGCAGCTGGGCGTGCCCATCATCGGCCTGGGCGACGGCTTCTCGTGGAAGAGCAAGGACCTGGATCACAGCGCCGAGCTGGCGCGCGAAGGCTGGGCGCGCGCCGAGGCCACCATACGCAGCGGCGACCACTTCCTCGTCGTGCTGGACGAGATCATGTATCCGCTGCGCTATGGCTGGCTGGCGCTGGAGCAGGTGCTGACCTGCCTGCGCGAGCGCCCCTCGCATGTGCACGTGGTGTTGACGGGCCGCGGTGCGCCGGCCGAGCTGATTGAACTCGCGGACACGGTGACCGAGATGACGCTGGTCAAGCACCACTACAAGGCCGGCGTGCCGGCGCAGCGCGGCATTGAAGACTGATGAGCGTGTTGACGGTTTGCACGACGTGCAACGACGGCCAGGGCCAGCGGCTGCTGGAGGCCGTCGAGAACGAGGCGCTGGCGCGGGACCTGCCGCTGGCCATTCGCGGCCAGGCCTGTCTTGCGGCCTGCAAGCAGAGCTGCACGGCGGCGCTGCAAGGCGCGGGCAAGCACAGCTATCTGTTCGGGCAGCTGGCGCCGGATGAGGTCAGCGTCAACGCGCTGCTGGACGTCGCCACGCAGCACGCCGAACCCGGCGACGGCCTGCTGGCCTGGAGCCGCCGCCCCGCCTGTCTGAAGACCGGGTTGCTGGCGCGGCTGCCTCCCTTGTGATGAGCCTGCTGCTGCCCCTGGCCCTGCTCGTGGCCCTGCTGGTGGACCGTCTCCGCGAGCCGCCCAGCTGGATGCATCCTGTCGTCGGCATGGGGCGCTATCTGGGCTGGTTCAAGCTGACCCGGCTGCCCGCGCCGCTGGCCTTTGTGGCCGGTGCGCTGGCCTGGCTGCTGGGGGCTGCGCTCGTCGCCTTCATCGCGCTGTGGCTGGAGGGCCAGGTGTTGCTGCGGCTTGAGCCCTGGCTGTCGCCCTGGCGGCTGGCCGCCGCGGCCGTGCTGATCGGCTTGCTGCTGAAGCCGCTGCTGGCCTGGAGCATGCTGGCCGACGAGGCGATGGCCGTGGAGACGGCGCTGCGCGAGTCGCTGGACGCCGGGCGGGCGCGGCTGTCCCGCCTCGTCAGCCGCGACACGTCCCAGCTGAGCGCCACCGAAGTGCGCGAGGCCGCCATCGAGACGCTGGCCGAGAACCTGAACGACTCGGTCATCGCACCGCTGTTCTGGTTCGCCATCGCGGGCCTGCCCGGCGCGGCCATCTACCGCTTCGCGAACACGGCCGACGCGATGTGGGGCTACCGCGACGAGCGCGAATGGAGCGGCAAATGGGCCGCGCGCGCGGACGATGCGCTGTCATGGATCCCCGCGCGGCTGACGGCGCTGCTGATCACCTGGCCCACGCTGCGGCTGTGGCACGAAGCCCGCCGCACGCCGTCGCCCAACAGCGGCTGGCCGATGGCGGCGATGGCGCTGCGGCTGGGTCTGCGGCTGGGCAAGCCGGGCGTCTATGTGCTGCACGCCGACGGCCGGCAGCCCTCGCCCGACGACCTGCACGCCGCACGCGCCGTGGCGCGGCATGCTGTCGTCGCCGGTGGCGCGCTGCTGGCGCTGCTGGCCTACATGCTGAGGACATGACCCACACCCCCTTGCTGCCCGAACACGGCGGCCCCGACGACGGGCCGGCCGCGGCCTTCGACTTCTCCACCAACGCCAGCCCACTGGGCCCGCCGCCCGCACTGCTGGCCGCCGTGCTGCGCGCCGACCGCCACGCCTACCCCGACCCCAGCTACCGCGCGCTGCGCCGGCGGCTCGGTGACGCGGAGCTGGTGCTGCCGACCGCCGGCGGCGCCGAGGGCATACGCCGGCTGACGCTGGCCGCCCTGCTCGCCGGCCGCCGCGAGGTGTGGGTGCCGCAGCCCGGCTTTGGCGACTACGCGCTCGCCGCCCAGGCCCTGGGCCTGGCCGTGAAGCCCTATGCCCGGCCCGCCGACATCCGCCCCACGGCGCCCGCCGTCGTCTGGATCTGCGAGCCCTGCAACCCCACCGGCGACAGCATCGCGGCCTGGCCGGCACTGGACGCGCTGGTCATCGTCGACCGTGCCTACGAGCCGCTGCGCCTGGAGGGCGCGGCCCCCGCAATGCCACCCGGCGCCTGGCAGCTCATCTGCCCCAACAAGGCGCTGGGCCTGACCGGCATACGCGCGGGTTACGCCATCGCGTCGGCGGCCGATGATGTCTGGGCGCAGGCGCTGTCGCTGGCGCCCAGCTGGGTGCTCTCCAGCGAGGGCGTCGCGATGCTGACGCACTGGCTGGATGACGAAACGCAGGCCTGGCTGGCCGATGCCCGCGCGACGCTGCGCGGCTGGACCGCCGCGCAACGCGCGATGCTGGCGGACCTGGACTGGCACCAAGAGGCCAGCCATACCAACTTCTGGCTGGCCCGCCCCCCACGGCCCGACTACGCGCTGCGGCTGCGCGAGCGCGGCATCCGCGTGCGGGATGCAGGCTCGTTCGGGCTGGAAGGCTGGGTGCGCGTGTCGGCCCAGCCGCCCACCGCGCAGCAGGCCTTGCAGCAGGCGCTGCTTGAAATCGAGGGAGAAGATTCATGAGCCGAGGAAAAGCGGTCATGGTGCTGGGTACCACCAGCGGCGCCGGCAAGAGCTGGCTGGCCACCGCGCTGTGCCGCTGGTATGCGCGGCAGGGCCTGAAGGTCGCGCCGTTCAAGGCGCAGAACATGAGCAACAACGCGCGGGTCGTGCCGGGCCTGAACGGGCTGATGGGCGAGATCGGCAGCGCGCAGTACTTCCAGGCGCTGGCCGCGCGCCGCGTGCCCGAGGTGCGCATGAACCCCGTGCTGCTCAAGCCCGAGGCCGACACGCGCAGCCAGGTCGTCGTGCTGGGCCAGGTGGACGAGGAGCTGTCACGGCTGCCGTGGCGCGAGCGCAGCGCGCTGCTGAAGCCGCGCGCCCGCGCGGCGCTGCATGAGCTGCTGCGCGAGAACGACGTGGTGGTCATCGAGGGCGCGGGCTCGCCGGCCGAGATCAACCTGTCGCCCACCGACTACGTGAACCTGGGCACCGCGCGCGACGCCAACGCGGCCTGCCTGCTGGTCACGGACATCGACCGCGGCGGTGCCTTCGCCCACCTGTACGGCACGCACCAGCTGATGCCGGAGGACGTGCGCGCGCAGGTCAAGGGCTTTGTGCTGAACCGCTTCCGCGGCGACGCCGGCCTGCTGGCGCCCGGCCCCGAGCAGCTGCAGCGCCTGACCGGCGTGCCCACCATCGCGACGCTGCCGATGTGGCGTGGCCACGGCCTGCCCGAGGAGGACGGCGTGTTTGACGACGCCAGCACCGGCGAAGGCCTGCGCATTGCCGTCATCGCCTACCCGCGCATCTCCAACCTCGACGAGTTCCAGCCGCTGCGCCAGCTGCCCGGCGTGCGCCTGTCGTGGGCGCGCGAGCCGCGCGACCTGCAAGGCGCGGACTGGATCATCCTGCCCGGCTCGAAGGCCACCACGGCCGACCTGGCCTGGCTGCGCGCGCAGAAGCTGGACCTCGCCATCAACGCCCACCGCGGCCGCGTGCTGGGCATCTGCGGCGGCCTGCAGATGCTGGGCGAGGCGCTGATCGACACGCACGGCGTGGACGGCAATGCACCGGGCCTGGGCCTGCTGCCGCTGGTGACGGCCTTCGAGCCCGAGAAGCTGCTGCAGAACACAGCGCTGCGCTTCGACGCGACGGACGGACCCTGGGCCGCGCTGGCCGGCGTGCAGGCCGGGGGCTACGAGATCCGCCACGGCCGCACGCAGCCGCACGCGGGCCTGCCGCCGCCGCAGGTCGCGCTGCGCAATGCGGCGGGCGACGCGATCGGCTGGCAGGCGGGCCGCGTGCTGGGCGTCTATGCGCACGGCCTGTTCGAGCAGCCGGCCGTGCTGCAGGCGCTGTTCGGCCAGACTGGCCGGCCGCTGGACTCGGTGTTCGACGGCCTGGCCGACTTCATCGACCTGCATTTCCAGGCGGGCAGGATCGCGGGCCTGATCGACTGAGAATGGCGGCATGCGCCGCCTGCTCGCCCTCGCCTTCACCGCCTTCCCCCTGCTGGCCCACGCCTGGGGGCCCGATGGCCACCAGACCGTTGCCACCATCGCCGCCGGACTGCTGAAGGGAACGG
Source organism: Roseateles asaccharophilus (assembly GCF_031458115.1). GTDB lineage: Bacteria > Pseudomonadota > Gammaproteobacteria > Burkholderiales > Burkholderiaceae_C > Pelomonas > Pelomonas asaccharophilus_A. Next base: position 201,325 of record NZ_JAVDXV010000005.1, read on the forward strand.
CCGCCGAGGCCCGCGTGCAGGCGCTGCTGGGCGACATGACGCTGCAGCAGGCGTCCATCTGGGCCGACTGCGTGAAGGGCATCTCGCCCAGCCAGGACTACACCTACCCCTCGCCCGGCAAATACCCCGAGTGCGCGCCGCTGGAGACGCCCGCGCGCATCGCCGAGATGGCCGACTACGTGCGCCGCAACGACCGGCAATGCCACGTCGGGCTGGACGAGGACAGCTGCCACCGCCAGACGCACTACGCCGACATCGCGCTGCAACGCAGCCGCTACGTGCAAGGCTTTGTCGGCACGCGCGCGGACGACGTGGTGGGCGCGCTGCGACAGGCCATCCTGGTGCTGCAAGGCCAGCCGACGTCCGGCCCGCCCAACTTCAGAAGCCCGCGCGAGGCGCTGATCGTGCTGACCCACCTGGTCGGCGACCTGCACCAGCCGCTGCATGTGGGCTCGGTCTACCTCGACGAGTTGGGCCGGCGCGTGGACCCCGACAAGACCGGCTTCCAGCGCGACACCTTCACCGTGGGCGGCAACAGCCTGTGGCTGATCGCCGCCAAGCCGCCCGCGCCGGCCCGGCCGCCATCGGGCGCCGCGCCGGTCACGGCCGGGTTCGGGCCGGTCAGGATGCACACCGTCTGGGACGGCGTGCCCGCCAGGTTCAAGCCCGCCCGCGTGGACGCTGCCTGGCTGGCCGAGGCGCGCAAGATCCACCCCAACACGGGCGAACCGACCGACTGGCCGGCTCGCTGGGCCACGCAGTCACTGGAACAGGCGCGCCTGGCCTTCGACGGCCTGAAGTTCTCGGCCCGCCAGGGCGACCACTGGAACGTCCACCTGCCCGGCGGCTACGGCGCCCGGGCTGATGCGATCAAGCGGCAACAGCTGACCATCGCGGGCGCGCGGCTGGCGCAGGTGCTGAAGGCGGTGCTGGCTAACTAGCCGCAGCGGTCAGGCGCTGGTACTTCTGCATCAGCGTCTCACGCGTCTCGACATGCGCCGGGTTGACCGGAATGCAGGCCACCGGGCACAGCATCACGCACTGCGGCTCGTCGAAGTGGCCCACGCACTCGGTGCACTTGTCGGGCGCGATCTTGTAGAACTCCTCGCCCATCGAGATCGCGTTGTTCGGGCAGGCGGGTTCGCAGACGTCGCAGTTGATGCATTCGTCGGTGATCATCAACGCCATGATCAGTTCCCCTTGAACTTCTCGTTCAAGCGCGCCAACACGCCGGGCGGCACGAACTCGGCCACCTCGCCGCCCAGCGTCGCGATCTCGCGCACGAAGGTGCTGGACGTGTACTGGTGCTTCTCGCCGGGCGTCAGGAAGATGGTCTCGACCTCGGGCATGAGCTTGCGGTTCATGCCGGCCATCTGGAACTCGTATTCGAAGTCGCCGCCGGTGCGCAGGCCGCGAACGACGACGCGGCCGCTGTGCGTGCGCACGAAATCGCGCAGCAGGCCGTCGAAGGCGAACACCTCCACATTGCCCAGCGACGCCGCGACTTCCTGCGCCATGGCCAGGCGCTCGTCCAGCGTGAACATGGTCTTCTTGTGGTGGCCAACGGCCACCGCCAGCACGAGGCGCTCGAACATGCCGGCGGCGCGGCGCATCAGGTCCTCGTGCCCCAGCGTGATGGGGTCGAAGGTGCCGGGGTAGATCGCGGTGATCTGCGTGCGGGAGGTCATAGGGCTGGATTGTCCTCTGCGCGCAAAAGCCGGTAGTGCACGGCCCCGGCCCGCCCTTCGCGCCACGCGGTGAATCCGGCAGGCGCGGCGATCTCGTGCGGCGATTCGACGTAGATCAGGCCGCCCTCGGCCAGCAGTGGCTGCGCCGCGGCCAGGGCCTGGTCGAACAGGTCGGCGGCGAACGGCGGGTCCAGAAGGATGAGATCGAAGCTGCCGCGTGGCGCGGCGCGCATCCAGGGCAGCGCATCGGCCGCGTGGACCTTCATCGTCGTGGCCTTCAGCCGCTGCACGCTGGCGCGCAGGCCGGCGGCCAGCTTCACATCACGCTCCACCAGCACGACCTCGGCAGCATCCCGCGACGCCGCCTCGAAACCTAAAGCGCCGCTGCCGGCAAAGGCATCCAGCACGCGCCAGCCGGTCAGCGTCTGGCCGAGCCAGTTGAACAGCGTCTCGCGGATGCGGTCGGACGTGGGGCGCAGGCCGGGGGCGTCAGGCACGGGCAGCTTGGAGCGCTTCCACTGGCCGCCGATGATGCGGATTTCACCCACGGCGATTACTGGCGGACAGGGATTCCACGCGCCGCCATCAGCGCCTTCGCCTCGCCCACGGTGTGCTGGCCGAAGTGGAAGATGCTGGCGGCCAGCACCGCGTCGGCGCCGCCCTTCGTGATGCCGTCGGCCAAGTCGTCCAGCGAGCCCACGCCGCCCGAGGCGATGACGGGGACCGGCACGGCCTCGGACACGGCGCGGGTCAGTTCGAGATCGAAGCCGCTCTTGGTGCCGTCGCGGTCCATGCTGGTCAGCAGGATCTCGCCGGCGCCGTACGCGGCCATCTTCTTCGCCCATTCGACGGCATCCAGGCCCACGTTCTTGCGGCCACCGTGCGTGTAGACATCCCAGCCGCTGCCATCGGCGCGGCGCTTGGCGTCGATGGCCACGACGATGCACTGCGCGCCGTACTTGTCGCTGGCGGCCCGGATCAGTTCGGGGTCGGCCACGGCTGCGGAGTTGAAGCTGACCTTGTCGGCACCGGCGTTCAACAGCCGCCGCACATCGGCCACGGCGCGCACGCCGCCGCCCACCGTCAGCGGGATGAAGACCTGGGAAGCCACCGCTTCGATGATGTGCAGGATCAGGTCGCGGCCGTCGCTGGTGGCGGTGATGTCCAGGAAGGTCAGTTCATCCGCGCCCTGCTCGTTGTAGCGCGCGGCGATGTCCACCGGGTCGCCCGCGTCGCGCAGGCCCACGAAATTGACGCCCTTGACCACGCGGCCGGCGGTGACGTCGAGGCAGGGAATGATGCGTTTGGCGAGCATGGCAGCTGAAACAGGGGACGAGCCTGGATTATTCCTTCGATGGTTAGGGGGTTCTCAGCGCTGGGGGTGCGGCGCCCAATCGCAGGTTCACAACCCACACCACGGAGACGACGATGAGACTTGCTTCCTCGACCCTGCTCTCGGCCACGCTCCTGCTCGCATCGGCGACAGCGTCGGCACACACGACCTACTTCGCCGGCAGCTTCAGTGCGGAAGCGCTGGGCGCGACCGGATCGGGTACGTTGGCGCTGGAGTACGACAGCGATGGCCACACGTTGCTGATCCAGGCAACCTGGGCGGGGCTGTCGGGGTTGACGACCAACGCCCATATCCATTGCTGTACCGCTGCGCCCAACACCGGCACGGCGGGTGTCGCCCTGGCTGACGGCGGCACCATGCTGCCGGGATTTCCGTTGGGCGGCTCGGCCGGCTCCTACAGCCGCATCATTGACCTGACCGACCCCACGCAATACGGCAATACCTTCCGAACCGCCAGCGGCGGCACCGCGGCGGCAGCGGAAGCCCGGCTCATCAGCAACCTCGCATCCGGCCAGGCCTACTTCAACATCCACACCAACACGTTCCCCGGCGGCGAGATCCGCGCGTTCGTGACCGCGGTGCCCGAGCCCGAAACCTACGCGCTGATGCTGGCAGGCCTGGGCGTGCTCGCTCTCGCGAAGCGCCGCCGCCCGAGCTGAAGCTTCAGTCAGCCGCCGCCATCAGTTCATCGGCGCGCACCTGGGCGGCTGCGAAGTCCAGCGCGCCGGTGTAGATGGAGCGGCCGCAGATGACGCCTTCGACGCCTTCGCCGAACACCGCGCACAGGCGCTCGATGTCGGCGATGTCGGACAGGCCACCCGACGCGATGACGGGGATGGTCAGCGCCTGGGCCAGCTTGACGGTGGCCTCGATGTTGATGCCCGTCAGCATGCCGTCGCGGCCGATGTCGGTGTAGATGATGCCTTCGACGCCGTAGTCCTGGAACTTCTGGCCCATATCGATGACTTCATGGCCGGTCAGCTTGCTCCAGCCGTCGGTCGCGACCTTGCCGTCCTTCGCGTCCAGGCCCACGATGATGTGGCCGCCGAAGGCGCTGCAGGCGTCTTTCAGGAAGCCGGGGTTCTTCACCGCGGCCGTGCCGATGATGACGTAGCTGAGGCCATCGTCCAGGTAGCGCTCGATGGTGTCGAGGTCGCGGATGCCGCCGCCCAGCTGGATGGGGATCTCGTCGCCCACCTCCTTGATGATGGCCTTGATGGCCGGCTCGTTGACGGGCTTGCCCGCAAACGCGCCGTTCAGGTCCACCAGGTGCAGACGCCGCGCGCCGGCATCCACCCAGCGGCGGGCCATCGCGGCGGGGTCTTCGCCGAAGGTGGTGGAGTCGTTCATGTCGCCTTGCTTGAGGCGGACGCAGCGACCGTCTTTCAGGTCGATGGCAGGGATCAGCAGCATGGCCGAGGGCTGAGGGGCTGAGAGAAGAGGAAGGGGAGCGAGAACGTGCAGACCGGCTGGCGCCGGTCAGGGGTTCCAGTGAAGGAAGTTGCGATAGAGCGCAAGGCCCAGCGCGGCACTTTTCTCGGGGTGGAATTGGGTGGCAAAAATGTTATCCCGCGCCACGGCACAGGTAAAGCGAAGGCCATAGTCGGTCTCGCCGGCGCTGTGTTCTGGCAACGCGGTCGTCGCGTAGAAGCTGTGCACGAAGTAGAACCAGCTCTCGTCGGGAATGCCATCCCACACCGAATGGGCCCGCGGCTGGTGCACACGGTTCCAGCCCATCTGCGGCACCTTGAAGCGGCTGCCGTCGTCCTGCAGCCGGCCGTCCAGCCGGAAGCGTTGCACGCGGCCGGGGATCAGCCCCAGGCCCGGCGTGTCCTGCTCCTCGCTGTGGTCCAGCAGCATCTGCATGCCGACGCACACGCCCAGCAGCGGCTTGCTCGCGGCGGCTTCCAGCACGGCTTCCTTGGCGCCAGACGCGGCGAGCTCGGCCATGCAGTCGCGCATGGCGCCCTGGCCCGGCAGCACGACGCGCTCGGCGGCACGGATCACGTCGGGGTCGCAGGTGATGGCGACGTCAAAACCCTGCCCTTCCGCGGCATGGATGACGGCCTGCGACACGGAGCGCAGGTTGCCCATGCCGTAGTCGACGACAGCGACGGTTCTTGTCACAGCGAGCCCTTGGTCGACGGGATCACGCCCGCCGAGCGCGGGTCCGGCGTGGTGGCCATGCGCAGCGCGCGCCCGAAGGCCTTGAACATGGTCTCGGCCTGGTGATGGGCGTTGTGGCCCTTCAGGTTGTCGATGTGCACGGTGGCCAGCGCCAGGTTGGCGAAGCCCTGGAAGAACTCGAAGGTCAGCTGCGTATCAAACGCGCCGATGCTGCCGGCCGTGAACTTGCAGTCCATGTGCAGGCCCGGGCGGCCGGACAGGTCGATGACGACGCGCGACAGCGCCTCGTCCAGCGGCACATAGCTGTGGCCGTAGCGCGTCAGGCCGGCCTTGTCGCCCACGGCCTTCGCGATGGCCATGCCCAGTGTGATGCCCACGTCTTCCACCGTGTGGTGGCCGTCGATGTGCAGGTCGCCTTCGCAGTGGATGTCCAGATCCATCAGGCCGTGGCGGGCGATCTGGTCCAGCATGTGATCGAAGAAGCCGATGCCGGTGTGCAGCTTGGACTGGCCCGTGCCGTCCAGGTTGACGCGCACGGTGATGCGCGTCTCGCGGGTGTTGCGTGTGACTTCGGCGGTGCGGGGGGCGTTCATAGACATTCGGGCAGTTCGGCCAGCAGGCGGGAGTTCTCGTCCGGTGTGCCGATGGTGATGCGCAGGCAGTTGGCGAGCAAGGGGTGGGCGGCGGAAACGTTCTTGATCAGCACGCCCCGGGCCTTCAGCGCAGCGAAGGTGGCGGCTGCGTCGTTGACTCTGGCCAAAATCATATTGCCCTGGCTGGGCCAGGGGGCGATGCCGGGCAGCGCCTGCAAGGCAGCGAACAGGCGCTCGCGCTCGGCGCGCAGTGTGGCGGCCTGGGCGGCGTAGACGTCGGCGTGGGCCAGCGCGAACAACGCGGCCTCGGCGTTCAACACGCTGATGTTGAACGGCGGACGCAGCTTCTCGATCTGGTCGACCAGCGTCTTCACGCCCAGCAGGTAGCCGATGCGCACGCCGGCCAAGCCGAACTTGCTCATCGTTCGCATGACCAGCACGTGCGGGTGGCGGGCCATCAGCGCCAGGCTGTCGCTGGCCGCGAACGGCTGGTAGGCCTCGTCCATGACCACCAGGCCCGGCGCGGCAGCGACGATGCGCTCGATGGCGCCCGCATCCCACAGGTTGCCGGTGGGGTTGTTGGGGTAGGACAGGTAGACCAGCGCCGGCTGGTGCTGCTCGATGGCGGCCAGCATGGCGGCTTCGTCCAGCTCGAAGTCGCTTGCGCGCAGCGGCACGCCGACGAAGTTCAGCCGCTGGTGCTGGGCGCACATCTCGTAGATGACGAAGCTGGGCAGCGGCGACACGATGGCCGCACCCGACTGGGCCACGGCCAGCGTCAGCAGGCTGATCAGCTCGTCGGAGCCGTTGCCCAGCGTGATGCCCACGTCCGACGGCACGCCCGCATGCTTGCGCAGCGCGGCGGCCAGCTCGGCGGTGCGCTCGGCCGGGTAGCGGTTGATGGCCACGGCGCCGAGCCGCTCGCCCAGTTCGCGCTGCAGCTCGGGCGGCAGGCGGAATGGGTTCTCCATGATGTCCAGCTTCACGACACCGGCGCTGGGCTGGACCGCGTAGGCATGGGCCGCGCGCACGTCGGGGCGGATGCGGTCCAGGGCTTGCTGCAGGCGGTCAGTCATGGTGTGGCGACGAGAGGGTTGAGAACTTGCACGCTGTCGTACTGCGCGTCGTGCGGCAGCGCGAGGCTGAGCAGCCGGGTGCAACCCTGAGCCTTGGCGCTGGCAACGACCAGCGCGTCGGCGAATGGCAGGCCGAAGCGGCTTTCCAGCGACCAGGCGGATTCGACGGTGGCTTGGTCGGCCGACCAGGGTTGCCAGTGCTGGTAGCGGCGCACCTCGGCGCGCACGTCGCCCTGCGGCATGGGGGGCGTCACGCGCTGCGTGGCCAGCAGGTAGAAGTCGTTCAGCACCTGCACGGAGACGCGCCCCTTGCGCGTGGCCCACAGCTCGCGCAGCCAGGCCAGCACCTGCTCGCGCTCGGCCGGGCGGGCGCCGTCCTCGCTGAACAGCAGCACGGAGGTGTCGACGAAGACGGGATCTTTGAAATTCATGTCAATGCGTTCACGGGCCGAGCGCCGGGCCGCTCCCAAGCCGGCCCGTCATGGCGATGTGCGTGCGGCTCGACGCCGCATGCATCGCCGTCCCCTCGGGGGACGGGCCGACGTACTCGTTGGACGAGGGGCTTCATGTCCGGCCCGGATAGGGCTGGCCGTCGGATGACCAAGAACGCTCGCGGTGCAGCCAGTCCTGCAGCGCGCGCTCGTAGGCATCGTCGTGCTGCATCTTTTCGGCCAGCAGCTCACCGAGCAGCCGCGACACGCTGGTGTTGCGCCGCGCCGCCTCCAGCCGGGCCCATTCGGCTACGGCGTCATCCATGGACACGGTAACGTTCTTCATGGCCCGAAGCGTACACGAAGTTCGTGTTCCACGAACTTCGTGTCTCGTTAAGGCCGATGCCAGAGCTCGGATTTGTTCAACGGCGTCTGCGGTGGCAGCAGCGGGTTGCGCAGCTCGATGACGCGGCGTGTCGCCAGCTTGGCGCGCGCCAGATCCTGTCCGTGGTGGGTCTCGAACAGTCGGTCGAAGGCGCCATTGGCGCGCAGGCGGGTCAGGCCGAGTTCGATTGCGGCGGCCAGTTCGTTTTCCTCGGGCGCAACGAAGTAGTAGATCGCCGCCGGGTAATGCAGACAGATGTCGGGCACCACGGTCAGGCCCTGGCCATAGCGTTCCACCTCCCACCAGATCTCCTCGACCGAACGCGGGAAGGCGTCCGCGCGGCCCAGGCGCACCTGCTTGAACATCGCGTCGTAGCTGGGCGAAATGACCACGTTCATGCCGTTGGCCTGCAGGATGCTGGTGTCGGGCCATTCCAGGCCTTGCACCATGGAGAACTGCCGAAGTTCGCCGGGCGAGCGCACCTCGCGCATGCGCGCAGCCACGTCCGTGGTGGCCAACAGCAACCGCCAGCCGAACAAGCCCTTGAAGATGGGCACGCGGACGGGCCACGCCTGGCGCTCGCGCTCGACCGAGGTCATGGTCCACACCACGTCCAGCCGGCGCTTGCGGCCCAGCTCCTGCAAGGCCCGGTTCTGCGGGATCAGCTCGGTCGTAGGCTCCAGCTGCACCGGCATGCCGGCGGCGGCCAGTGCCTGCTCCAGCAACTGCGCGGGATAGCTGCGCTCCAGCTCGGCCCGGGCCGACACATGCGGGATGCGCAGGGGGCGCGGCGCGGCGACGGCGGGCGTGAACACCACCGCAGCCGAAGTCAGGAGAAGGTCACGGCGTTGCAAGGACATCGCCGCAGCCTAGTCGATTCAGGCCTGGGACTTCAATCGGAGTTCTGCCGCACGCGCGTGGGCCTGCAGGCCTTCGCCGTGAGCCAGTTCGCTGGCAATGCGACCCAGGCTTTGCGCGCCGGCCTCGCTGACCTCGATGAGGCTGGTGCGCTTCTGGAAGTCGTAGACCCCCAGCGGCGACGAGAAGCGCGCGGTGCTGGCCGTCGGCAGCACGTGGTTGGGGCCGGCGCAGTAGTCGCCGAGGCTCTCGCTGGTATAGGCGCCCAGGAAGATCGCGCCGGCATGGCGCAGCAGCGGCTCCCAGCGCGCCGGTTCGGCGGCGCTGATTTCCAGGTGCTCGGGCGCGATGCTATTGCTGATCTCGCAGGCTTCTTCCATGGAGCGCGTGTGGATCAGCGCACCGCGGCCCTGCAGGGACGCACGGATGACGGCCTCGCGAGGCAGCGTCGTCAGCAAGCGCTCCATGCTGGTGCGTACGGCGTCCAGGAAGGCAGCGTCGGGGCTCAGCAGGATGCTCTGCGCCAGCTCGTCGTGCTCGGCTTGGCTGAACAGGTCCATCGCCACCCAGTCCGGCGGCGTCGTGCCATCGGCGATGACCAGGATCTCGCTGGGGCCGGCAATCATGTCGATGCCGACCTGGCCGAACACGTGCTTCTTGGCCGAGGCCACATAGGCGTTGCCCGGGCCGGTGATCTTGTCGACGCGCGGGATGGTCGAGGTGCCGTAGGCCAGCGCCGCGACGGCCTGGGCGCCGCCTATCGTGAACACGCGGTGCACGCCGGCCACGGCGGCAGCGGCCAGCACCAGCGGGTTGCGCACGCCGTCCGGCGTGGGCACGACCATGATGATTTCCTGCACGCCGGCCACATGGGCGGGAATCGCGTTCATCAGCACGCTGCTCGGGTAGGCCGCCTTGCCACCGGGCACGTACAGGCCCACGCGGTCCAGCGGCGTGACCTTCTGGCCCAGCAGATTGCCGTCTTCGTCGCGATAGCTCCAGCTGCGGCCGCTCGCTTCGAGTTGGCGCTCGTGATACGCACGGACGCGCCTGGCGGCCGCCTGCAACGCGTCGCGTTGGGCGGGCGTGATGGAGGCCAGCGCGGCCTGCAGTTCGGCCTGGACTATCTCCAGCGCAGCGACGCTGTCGGCGCCCAGGCGGTCGAAGCGGTGGGTGTACTCCAGCACGGCGGCATCGCCGCGGGCCTGCACGTCGGCCAGGATCTCGGCCACACGGCCCTCGATGGCCGCATCGGTCTCCGCAGACCAATGGCGCAGGCGCTCGAACTGGGCGGTGAAGTCGGCGTCGGCGGTCGAGAGTTGGCGGATGAGCGTCATGCGATGGCGGAGGCGAAAGCGTCGATCAGCGGGCGCAGCAGGTCGCGCTTCAGCTTGAGGGCGGCCTGGTTGACGACCAGGCGAGACGAGATGTCCATGATCTGCTCCACCTCCACCAGCTTGTTGGCGCGCAGCGTGCCGCCGGTGGAGACCAGGTCCACGATGGCGTCGGCCAGGCCGGTCAGCGGTGCCAGCTCCATGGAGCCGTAGAGCTTGATCAGGTCCACATGCACGCCCTTGTCGGCGAAATGCTGGCGGGCGATCTCGGTGTATTTGGTGGCGACGCGGATGCGCGAGCCCTGCTTCACGGCCGCCGCGTAGTCGAAGTCGGCGCGCGTGGCCACGCTCATGCGGCAGCGGGCGATCTTCAGGTCCAGCGGCTGGTACAGGCCGTGGGAGCCTCCTTCAGCCAGCGCCTGTTCGTGCAGCACGTCGCGGCCGGCTACGCCCAGGTCGGCGCCGCCGTACTGAACATAGGTGGGCACGTCGCTGGCGCGCACCAGCACCACCTGCACGCCGTCGCGGTTGGTGGGCAGGATGAGCTTGCGCGAGGTCTCGGGGTCCTCCAGCACCTCGATGCCGGCAGCGCGCAGCAGCGGCAGCGTCTCTTCGAAGATGCGGCCCTTGGACAGCGCGAGGGTCAGGCCCGCGGCGCTCATTGCTGCCACTCCTCGGGCGTCAGCGTCTTCATGGACAGCGCGTGGATCTCCTCGCGCATGCGGTCACCCAGCGCCGCATAGACGCGCTGGTGGCGCTTGATGCGGGTCAGGCCCGAGAACTCGCTAGAGACGATGGTGGCGAAGAAATGGCGGCCGTCGCCCTCGACTTCCAGATGCGCGCAGGGCAGGCCTGCGGCAATGAAATCGCGCACTTGTTGCGGGGTGGGGTCGGCCATCACGGGGTCCTTGGGGGAAACCCCGGATTTTAGGGAGGGTTCGCGCGGCCCCCTTCGGACCTGCGCAAACGACCCTTTTAAGACCGGATCTTGTAACCGCGCTTCAGCAGCGACAGAGCCACCCCGGCAGTCACCACGAAAGCACCCGCCACGATGGCCAGGCTGATCCACGGCGACACATCGCTGACGCCGAAGAAGCCGCGCCGGAAGCCGTCGATCATGTAGAAGAACGGGTTCAGGTGGCTGACGCCCTGCCAGAAGCTGGGCAGCGAGTGCACCGAATAGAACACGCCGGACAGGAAGGTCATCGGCATGATGATGAAGTTCTGGAAGGCGGCCATCTGGTCGAACTTCTCGGCCCACAGCCCGGCGATCAGGCCCAGGGCGCCCATCAGGCCCGCGCCCAGCACCGTGAAGGCCAGCACCCACAGGACGTTGTGCAGCCCCGGCGGCGCGAACCAGGCCGTCACCGCCAGCACGCCGCTCCCTACCGCCAGGCCGCGCACGACGGCCGCGCCGACGTAGGCGGCAAACCAGGCCAGCGGCGACAACGGCGTCAGCAGCAGGAACACGAGGTTGCCGGTGATCTTGCTCTGGATGAGGCTGGACGAGCTGTTCTCGAACGCGTTCTGCAGCACGCTCATCATGACCAAGCCGGGAATCAGGAACTGCGTGTAGCCCACCGAGTCGTAGACCTTCACATGATCTTCCAGCGTGTGCCCGAACACGAGCAGATACATCAGCGCCGTCAGCACCGGCGCGCCGACCGTCTGGGCGCCGACCTTCCAGAAGCGCAGCACTTCCTTGTAGAACAAAGTCCCGGCGCCGTTCATGCGTGCGCTCCTTGCATGATTTCGAGAAACACGTCTTCGAGGTCGGCGCGGCCGATCTCCAGGTCCTCAATCGCCACGCCCGCAGCGCGCAGCGCGGCCAGCGTGCTCTCCACCTCGGCGGCATCGTGGGCCGTCACCTGCACGATGCGCCCAGTCACCCGGGCCCGTGCCGCGATGTCCGGCGGCAACGCCGCGTCGGTCTTGAAGCGCAGCATCGTCGAGTGCGTGCCGGCCAGCAGCTGCGACGTGCGGTCCAGCGCGACGATGCGACCCTGCTTCAGCATCGCGATGCGCTGGCACAGCGCCTCGGCTTCCTCCAGGTAGTGCGTGGTCAGCAGCACCGTGTGGCCCTCCTTGTTCAGGCGGGCGATGAACTGCCACAGCGTCTGGCGCAGCTCCACGTCCACGCCGGCGGTGGGCTCATCCAGCACGATGACCGGCGGCCGGTGCACCAGCGCCTGCGCCACCAGCACGCGGCGCTTCATGCCGCCGGACAGCTGGCGCATGTTGGCGTGCGCCTTGTCGGCCAGGCCCAGGTTGGCCAGCAGCTCGTCGATCCAGGCGTCGTTGTTCTTCACGCCGAAGTAGCCGCTCTGGATGCGCAGCGTCTCGCGCACGCTGAAGAAGGGGTCGAACACCAACTCCTGCGGCACCACGCCCAGCGCCTTGCGGGCGGCGGCGTAGTCGTCCACGACGTCGTGACCCATCACGCGCACTCGGCCCTCGCTGGCGCGGGCCAGGCCGGCCAGCACGCTGATCAGCGTGGTCTTGCCGGCGCCGTTGGGGCCCAGCAGGCCGAAGAACTCGCCGGGCTGGATGTCGAACGTGACCCCGTCCAGCGCCTTCAGCTGCCCTCCCCGGTAGGTTTTCTTCACGTTCTCGAACGAGATGGCGGGCGGCGCGGTCGGATTCGGCATGGCGCGGGATTCTAGGGAGGCGCCACATTGCCCCCTTCGCTGCAGCCGCCTGGCGTTTCGACTACAGCGCGTGCGCCTCGTGCAGCGCGTCCAGCACGCGGCCACGCGCCGTGGCCAGCGCCGCGTCGCTCCGGGCGCGGGGGCGCGGCAGGTCCACGGCGATGTCGTCCACGACTCCGCGCGCCTCGCTGCCCAGCACCACGACCCGGTCGCCCAGCAGCACGGCCTCGTCCAAGTCGTGCGTGACCAGCAGCAGCGTCACCCCGTGGCGGCGAGCCAGCTCGGCCAGCAGGTCCTGCAGCTTCATGCGCGTGAAGGCATCGACGGCGGAGAACGGCTCGTCCAGCAGCAGCAGGCGCGGCTGGGTGAACAGCGCGCGGGCGATGGCCACGCGCTGCGCCTGGCCGCCCGAGAGCTGCTTGGGCAACGCCCGCTCATGGCCGGACAGGCCCACCTCGGCCAGCAGCGCCAGTGCGCGCTCGTCGGCCGGCGGCGCCCCGGCGGCAAAGGCGACGTTCTGCGCCACCGTCAACCACGGGAACAGCCGCGGTTCCTGGAACACGACGCCCGCGCCCGCGGTCAGCGTCACGCGGCCCGTGAAGTCGTCGTCCAGCCCCGCCGCGATGCGCAGCAGCGTGCTCTTGCCGCAGCCGCTGGCACCCACCAGGCTGACGACCTCGCCCGCCGCCAGCCGCAGCCGCACGTCGGACAGCACCAGCCGCTGGCCGAAGCGCTTGGCCTGCACATGCAAGTCCAGAACGGCGGTCATCGAGAGGCACCCACGCTGTCACGCCAGGCCAGCGCGCGCCGCTCCCAGCGGCGCATCAGGCCGTCGCTGAGCTTGCCCAAGGCAGCCAGCAACAGGATGGCCGCGAACACGAGGTCGGCGCGGCCCATCTCGCGGCCATCGGTCAGCAGATAGCCCAGGCCCCGCGTCGCCGCGATCAGCTCGGCCGCGACCATGAACATCCACGCCAGGCTCAGACCGTTGCGCAGCCCCGTCAGCACGGCCGGCGCCGCCGCCGGCAGCAGCACGCGACGCGCGAGCGCGACACGCGACAAGCCATACAGCCGCGCCAGCTCGACGAGCTTGCGGTCCACGTCGCGGATGCCGGCCACCGCGCCCATGTAGACCGGGAAGAACGCGCCGATGGCGATCAACACCAGCTTGGGCGCCTCGTCTATGCCCAGCCACAGCAGCAGCAGCGGCACCCAGGCCAGCGACGGGATGGCCCGCAGCGCCTGGAACAACGGGTCCAGCAGCGCCTCGGCCAGCTGCGACAGCCCCACCAGCGCGCCCACCACCAGCGCCAGCGACGCGCCGGCCACGAAGCCCAAGGCCACGCGCCCGCTGCTGGCGCCCACATGGCCCGCCACGTCTGCCGCACCCAGCCCGAGCAAGGCGCTCAGTACCTCGGTGGGCGCGGGCAGCAGCCGCCCCTCGACCAGACCGCTGCGCACCGCAAGCTCCACGCCGCCCAGCAACAGCAGCGGCACCACCAGGCCCAGCGCGCGCCGCGGCCAGCGCAGCGCCGCCGGCGCGCCTGCGGTGCGCGGCAATGGCAGCCGGTCGGCGGCGGTGTTCATCAGGCCTTCACCAGCCCGGCCGCGAAGCGCGTGTCCACCAGCGACGCGATGACCGCGCGCAGGTCGGAGCCCGGCTTCACCAGCGCCTCGTCCAGCAGGATGGGCGCCGCCGCCTGCAGCGCCTGCACATGCTGCTGCGACGGCAGCGGCTGTGTCAGGTCGGTACGCAGCTTCAGCTGCAGCAGTGCCACCTGCAGGTCCACCTTGGCCTCGTCGGCCAGGATGCGCGCGGCCTCGGTGGTGTTGGCTTGTATCCACAGCCGCGCACGCTCGTAGTGGGCGATGACGCGCTTCACGTCCTCCGGGTAGCGCTTCAGAAAGTCCTCGCGCACGTTCAGGAAGCCGTAGGTGTTGAACGCCACGTTGCGGTACAGCAGCCGTGCGCCGGTGTTCAGCTCGCTGGCGGCCATCAGCGGGTCCAGGCCCGCCCAGGCGTCCACGCGGCCCTGCTCCAGCGCCACGCGGCCATCGGCATGCTGCAGGCTCACGTGCTCGATGTCGCTGCGCTTCAGGCCCACGGTGTGCAGCGCGCGCAGCAGGAACAGGTAGGGATCGGTGCCCTTGGTCGCGGCGATCTTCTTGCCGCGCAGGTCGGCCAGCGTCTTGATGGGCGAGTCCTTGGGCACGACCAGTGCCGTCCACTCCGGCCGCGAGAAGATGTAGGGCGCGCGGATGGGGTTGCCATTGGTCTTGGCCAGCAGCGCGGCCAGGCCGGCACTGGAGCCGATGTCCAGGCTGTTGGCGTTCAGGTACTCCAGCGCACGGTTGCTGCCGGCGCTGAACACCCACTTCACCGCGGTGCCGCGCTGCTTGGAGTCCTCGTCCAGCCAACCGGAGCGCTTCAGCACCAGGCTGGCCGGTGAGTAGGTCGCGTAGTCCAGGCGCAGTTCGCGCAGCGGCTCGCCGGCGGCGCGCACGAGCGCCGGTGCGGCGAGGCCGCCGGCGGCCAGTTGGAGGAGGTGGCGTCTTTGCATGGGCTCGTTCTTCTTTGAGTGAGATCAGGAGTACGGCGTCGGCTCGGGCCAGGCGCCGGTCAGCGCATGCCGGCCCAGGTCGCGCAGCTTGTAGTCGACGGGGTCGTGCAGCGTGTGCACGCGGGCGTTGCGCCAGAAGCGGTCCAGCCCATAGCGGCCCGACGTGGCGCGCGCGCCGGTCAGCTCGAACAGCTGCTGGCTGACCGACAGCGCCGCGCGGTGCGCCAGCACCTTGGCTTCGGCGACCGCAATGGCCACGGCGCCGCGCTCATCGGCAGTCAAGGCGTCGCCGCGGCCCAGCGCCTGCTGCAGCGATTGCGCCGCCGCATCGGCCAACAGTTCGGCGGGACGCACCTGCAGCCACAGCTCGCCCCAGCGGTGCTGCACAAAGGGGTCGTCCACCGCAGCGGCGACGCCGGACTGGAACCACGGCCGCGACTCGTCGCGCGTGAAGCGCAGCCCCGCCTGCAGCGCGCCCTGCGCGATGCCCACATACAAATGCACGAGGATGAGCTGTGCGATCTGCTGGCGCAGCGTCGTGCGCGGCGTGGGCACGCTGCCGGGCGGTTGCAGCACGTCGGCCCGCGGCAGCGCGACGGCGTCGAACGACACGGTGCCGCTGTCGGTCTGCTTCTGGCCGAAGGCATCCCAGTCGGCGCGCACGGAGATGCCTGGCGCATCGGCCGGCCGCACGCCGATCAGCGCGGCCTGCATGCCCTCGTGCCAGGCGGAGAACGTCAGCATGTCGGCGCCGACGGAGCCCGATGCGAAGCTCTTGGCGCCGTCCAGCCGCCAGCCTTGGTCCGTATCGACGGCCAGCAGCCGGCGGTCCAGCGGGTTCAGCGCATTGCCCCAGAACCAGCGCCGCCGAATGGTCTCGCCCAGCAGGCGCCGCTGTTGCTCGGCGGTGCCGTACAGCTGCACGCTGGCCAGTTGCAGGTGATGGAAGCCGAACAGATGGGCCAGCGCGCTGTCGGCCTCGGCCAGCCGGCGCAGCACGCGGTAGAACGTGGGCCAGGACGCCCCCAGGCCGCCGAGCTCCTGCGGCACGGTCAGCGCCAGCAGGCCGCTGTCCCGGATGAGTTCACGCTCGCGCGCCGCATGGCCGCCGGCCTGGTCGCGCGCGACGGCCGTCTCGGCCAGCTGGCGGGCCACCGGCTCGGCCAGCGCCAGCGCGTCGGCCGTCGACAGCGGCGCCGGGTTGGTGGGGAAGTGAAGGACGGAACTCATGGCGCGTCGTTGTGAAGACCGTCAGGCTAGGGCCCCATGCACCGGCGGCGAACGAAGGAAATCGCGCTTGCTTATGCCCCGCAGCGTTCGCTGCCAGAATCCCCAGGCCCATGCCCGCTCCCAAGAAACCCCGCCGCACCGCTGAACGCATCCTGGAGGTCACGCTGGACCTCTTCAACGCGTTTGGCGAGCCCAATGTGTCGACCACGCTGATCTCGGCCGAACTGAAGATCAGCCCGGGCAACCTGTACTACCACTACCCGGCCAAGGACGAGTTGGTCAACGCGCTGTTCGGCCGCTACGAGGCCGAGCTGAACCAGCTGCTGGCCGCAGCCGACAACGTGCGCAACGTGGAGGACGCCTGGCTGTTCTTCCACATGCTGTACGAGTTGATCTGGAAGCACCGCTTCCTGTACCGCGATCTCAACGATCTGCTGTTCAAGAACCGCAAGCTGGAGACGCACTTCCAGGCGCTGCTGGCCGCCAAGGAGCAGGCCATGCGCCACGTGCTGTCGGGCCTGCACCTGGGTGGCGCGCTGAAGATGGACTTGCGCGAGGCGGCGCCCACCGCAAACGCGATGGTGGTGGTGGTCAGCTACTGGCTGAGCTACGAGTACGTGCGCGACCCGCGCCACGCGCTGGAGCCCGAGCGCGCCGGCGCCGCGTTGATGCGCGGAGCCTTCCACGCGCTGAGCCTGCTGCTACCCTACCTCGAGCCCGCATCCAAGGATCACCTCTTCAAGCTCGCGGGCAACTACCAACAATCCTGAAGGAGACAAGCGATGGCCAAGTGGACCGCCTTCCCGCACGACAACAGCGCGTTCGTGTACACCCCGGCCACGCTGAAGAAGCACTGGGCCCGGCTGCACGCGGGCGATGCCGAGCCCTTCCCCAAGGACGCCGACGTGCAGCAGGCCTGGATCCACTTCCACGCCGGCGACTTCAAGGCCGCCTATGACGCCGGCCTGGCCGCCGGCGGCGCGGGTCTCACCGTCGCCAACAAGGCGCAAGGCATCTACGCCAACTACCTCGAGAAGAAGGAAGCGGTGAAGCTGGAGATGTTCCTGGAGATCGCCGAGCGCGCCGAAGCCCAGCAGGAAGAAGACCCCAAGAACGCCAACGCCTGGTACTGGCAGGCCTACGCACTGGGCCGTTATGGCCAGGGCATCAGCGTCGCCAAGGCGCTGGCGCAAGGCCTGGGCACCAAGGTCAAGACGGCGCTGGAAACCACCATCAAGCTGGCGCCCAAGCATGCCGACGCGCACATCGCGCTGGGCGCCTTCCATGCCGAGGTCATCGACAAGGTCGGCAAGCTGCTCGGCAAGACGCAGGGCGCCGACACCGCCACGGGGCTGAAGATGTTCGAGCAGGCCATCAAGCTCAACCCGACCAGCGCGATCGCGATGATCGAGCGCGCCAACGGTCTGGTCATGCTGGAAGGCGACAAGCGCATGGACGTGGCCGAACAGCTCTACACCGACGCGGCCGCCTGCGAGGCGATGGACGCAATGGAGCTGCTGGACATCGAACTGGCCAAGGCTGAACTGGAAGATTGAACCGTGACGGAGTTCACGCTTCCCCTACCCCCGCCTGCGGGATGCACCCCCGGTGCATTGCGGGCGGTGGCGGCGTAAGCTTCGCTCCGCACTCCAATCACTTTCGCGAGACAGCCTCATGAAGTTCCTGATCCCCGCCCTGGCCGCCGTCACCGCCTTCGCTGCCCAAGCCGGCAACAAGGCCACGCCCGAGCAGGCCGAACTGCGCGCCGAGTGCGCCAAGAGCTACAGCGACACCAGCAGCATCGCGACGCCGGTGGCCGCCAATGAATACCAGTTCGTCTACGCCAACGGCAAGTACAAGGGCGAAGCCAAGCCGGGCAAGCTGCTGGCCTGCACCGAGCACCAGTACGCCGCCTACCTGGACAACAAGGCTGACCCCGCCAAGGTGATGGCCGCCTACCCGACCGCCGCCGGCCGCCCGACCACGAAGAAGAAGGTCGAGCCCTTCCGCCTCTGATCGGTCCTGCGGTCTAAAAAAGGGCGCCCCAGCGGGCGCCTTTTTTCATGGCCGACGATGTGCATTCAGGCACGTGCAATTGCGGTTCGACAGGCGTAATCTTCCGTTACCCCTGAAACGCGGAGGTCTTGCCATGAGACACCTCGCAATTGCTTTCACGGCCCTGGTCAGCTCGCTGGCCGCCCACGCTGCCGAAACACCGGCCACCCTGGCCCAGGCTGTTTTGCGCGACGGCTGCGCACAGAGCTATGCCAGCTACCTGTACTACAACCCGACCGGCAGCCCGGCGCCGGCGTTCAGTGGCGAGCGCTACAAAGGCGACAACCGCTACTACAACGACGCCAAGCCCTGCGACGACGCGCAGTACGCCGCCTACCTGGACAAGGCCGACCCGGCCACGGTGATGGCAGCCTACCCGACCGCCGCCGGCCTCGCCAAGGTCAAGAAGGCGCCGGCCACCAAGCCGACGCCGGTGACCGCGGTCAAGCCCAAGTGAATCCGCACACCGCGACTCGCGGCTGAGCCTTTCGGGCCGAGCGCCGGGCCGCCCCAAGCCGGCCCGTCTGGCGATGTGCGAGCGGGGCACACCCCGCGAGCATCGCCGCCCCCTGGGCGGGGGGCTCCGTTCAAGCGTCGCGGGCCCAAGGCATCATCAACGCCAGCATCAGCAGCTTCTCGAATTCCGGCGCGAAGTTCTCGATGATGGCCTCGGGGTCGGGGCACAGCCCCGCGTCGGTGATGAGGCCGAACTGCACCCGGCCTGCATAGGTCAGGATGCTCACGCCCATGCCGATGTCGCCCGACTGCGGCACCCAGAACATCACCTTTTCCACCGTCGAGCCGCAGAACTTCAGCGCCTCGGCGGGGCCGGGCACATTCGTCATCACGGCCGTGGCCTTCTTCGCGAAGAGGTTCAGCATCGCGTGCTGCACCGGCTTGATCAGCAGGCCGGCCACCGACAGCAGGCCGAAGGCCATCACCGGCTGGAAGCTGCCCTTCAGCTCGCTCATGCGGGCGCGCACCGCGAACAGCCGCTCCACCGGGTTGGCGATGCCAATGGGCAGCACCAGCGGCACCAGGCCGAAGCGGTTGCCCAGTTGCCAGGCCTGCTCCAGCGGCCGCAGGTTGACCGGCACCATCGCGCGGATCTCCTTGCCCGCCGGGTCCTCGCCCTTGTCGGCCAGGTACTTGCCGATCGCGCCGGCCGCGCAGGCCAGCAGCACATCGTTGATGGACGCGCCCAGCGCCTTGCCGACGGCCTTCACATCGTCCAGCGACAGGCTGTCATCCCAGGCCACCGTCTTGCGCGTGCCGGGCTTGCCCTTCAGCCGGGTCGCCGAGTCGTCCGGCATCAGCGCGAAGGCCGCCACGTCGGACACCGCCTGATAGCCCATGCGGGCCATCTCCAGCGAGGAATCCACCGGCGTGTTGCCGCTCATCATCACGTCCACGCCCTTGGACACGCCCTTGCCCGCCAGGCCTATGGCCTTCACGGTCATGTTGCTCATCGGACGCAGAAAGGCGTCTAGCAGCCAGTCCGCCTCGTGCGGCTCTTCGGCCTGGCGGCGCGCACCCGAACTTGAACGTTGAGGCGGCGCCTTGCCGCCATCGGTGATGGACAGCATGACCGCGATCAACGCGATGCCGTCGGCAATGCAGTGGTGGATGCGGCAGATCAGCGCACTGGTGCCGTCGCCCATGTCCTCGATGAGCTGCATCTGCCACAGCGGCCGCTCGGGATCCAGCGGCTGGCTGCACAGCTCGGCCACGCGCTCGCGCAGCACCTCGTCACGCGACTGGCCCCGTAGCGGCAGCGGCAATTCGCCCACGACGTGGTTGGCGATGTCGAAGTCCTGGTCCAGCACCCACTGCGCGCCGACCAGTGCATCCTCGACGACCCGCTGCCGGAAGCGCGGGTACTGCAACAGCCGCTCGGCGACGCGCTCGCGCAGCGCGCCCAGCGTGATGCCGGGACGTATGGACCAGACCCCGACGATCATCATCAGGTTGGCCTCGGTATCCATGCGCAGCCAGGCGGTATCCACCTTGGACATGCGTTCGCTGGTCTGGCCCATGCGTCTCCTCGGAAGTCGTTTTGCTCGGGCCTAAACTCGGCGGCCCGTTGTTCGATTGTGACCAACTCGAACCCCTCGAATCAGCCTGGAGAACCCCGTGAGCCTGAAAGACCAATTCGAAGCCGCCGTCGCCGATTCGAAGAACCTGCCCGAGCGGCCGGACAACATGACGCTGCTGAAGATCTACGCCCTCTACAAGCAGGGCAGCACGGGCGACGTGCAGGACAAGCGCCCCGGTTTCACCGACATGGTGGGCCGCGCCAAGTGGGACGCCTGGAACGAACTGAAGGGCACGTCGCAGGACGACGCGATGCAGCAGTACGTCGACCTGATCGAAGGCTTGAAGTAACCCACCCCCTACCGGCTTCGCCGGTCCACTCAAGGGGGCGCCGCCGGGTAAGACGCTAATCCGGCTTCTTCTTGGGAGCCGGTTTTTTCTTGGCCGCCAGCAGCGCGTCCAGCTCCTTCTGGATCTCGCTCTCGATGGTGGTCTTGAACGCGCCGAGCAAGAAGCCCAGCTGTGCCACCAGCTCGAAGCTGCTGGCCGACACGGTCAGCTCACCCTTCACACCGGAGCGCGTGAACTCGACGGTGTCCTCGTCGTCGCCCTCGTGCACCGTGCATTCCATGTCGAACTTCTCTTCGACCTTCTCGGCCCATTTCCAGGCCAGCTCGCGGGCCTTCTTGAGGCCCAAGTCATGGTCGCGGTGAATGCGGATCTCGGCCACGGCGGCTCTCCTTGGTGTCGTGCGCCGCACTCTACGCGAGAAGGCGCAGCACCACGCTGACCCGGCGATTGCACGCATACTCTGGCGCCGCAAGAGCCGGCAGCCAAGCTGGCCGGCGACGTCCAGGGAGGATTCATGCGACCCGTCGACCCCGACCCGTATGCCACGGCCCCGCTCCGCACGGGGCTGGAGCACCTGCATGCGGCCGAGCCCGACCATGAGCAGGCGGTGTACTGGTTCCGTGTCGCGGCCGACGCCGGCAATGCGGAGGCGCTGGCGCTGCTGGGTTGGTGCCAACTCGAAGGCCTGGGCTTGCCGCGCGACCCCGAGCAGGCACGCATCCGGCTGGAGCACGCGTCGGCCGCCGGCAGCGTGACCGCCAAGTTCCACCTGGGCCGCGCACTCGTGGCCGGCTGGGGCGGCGCCGCCGATGCCCCGCGCGGCGTGGTGCTGTACATCACCGCGGCGTCGCAAGGCCATGCCGACGCCACCTTCAACCTCGCCGCCTGCCTGGACGCCGGCTGGGGCTGCCAACCCGACCGCCTCGCCGCCAAGGCCTTGTTCCTGCGCGCGCGGGCGATGGGCAGCCCGCTGCGGGCGCCGGGGCTGCGCATTCGCCAGCGCGAGCTGGATGCCGTGCGCGACCTCGCGCGCCGCTTCGAGGTCGGCAGCGAGATAGGCCACCTCGTCGAGGAACGCCAGCACGAGATCGCGTTGATGCAGGAACTGGTGCACCACCCCAGCCGCCGCAAGAGGCGCCTCAGCGCCGGCCAGAAGCAGGCGCTGGCGCGCCTGGCCGGCGTCGCCGTCGTCATCGGCGGCGTGGCGGGCGCCGTGGCCGGGTTGTTCGGGTGGCGCGGCAGGCGGGCGGTGTCGCATGATGCCGGCCCCACATCGATTGCCTGAGCCATGCCCTTCCCGCTGCCGCTGCAAACCCATCTCCGCGACGTCACGCCGCTGGTCTACGGCTGCATGGCCCTGGGCGGCGACTGGAACGGCGGCCCCGTCACCGAGGCCGACATCGCCCACGCCCACGCAGCCGTCGAGGCCGCGCTGGACATCGGCATCACGCTGTTCGACCACGCCGACATCTACCGCCGCGGCAAGGCCGAGACCGTGTTCGGCGAACTGCTCAAGCGCGACGCAACCCTGCGCGCGCGGATACGGCTGCAGAGCAAATGCGGCATTCGCTTCGCGGATGACACCCACGTGGGCCGCTTCGATTTCAGCGCCGCGCACATCGAGGCCAGCGTGGACGGCATCCTGCAGCGGCTGGGCGTGGAGCATCTGGACATCCTGCTGCTGCACCGCCCCGATGCGCTGATGGAGCCCGCCGAAGTGGCGCGCGCCTTCAGCCGACTCAAGGCGGCCGGCAAGGTGGGTCATCTGGGTGTGTCCAATATGCATGCCGGCCAGATGCGCTGGCTGCAGATGGCGCTGAGCGAGCCGCTGGTGGCCAACCAGCTGGAGATGAGCCTGGCCAAGCTGGACTTCGTCGATGCCGGCACCACCTTCAACGACCCGCAGGCGAACGCCAGGCCCGGCTGCATGGCCTGGGCCGGCACGCTGGAGTATGCGCAGCAACACGGCGTGCAGTTGCAGGCCTGGGGGTCGCTGGCGCAGGGACGGTTCAACGATGCGTCGGGCTCAGCGGCGGCCAAGGTCGTGCACGAGATTGCCGAGACACACCGCACGACGGCCAACGCCGTGCTGCTGGCGTGGCTGCTGCGACATCCGGCGGGGATTCAGCCGGTCATTGGCAGCGGCAATGCGGAGCGCATCCGGGCCTGCGGTGATGCGGTGAAGATCCAGCTGAGCCGGGACGAGTGGTACCGGCTGTATGTGACGGCGCGGGGGCAGGCGTTGCCGTGAATCGCCATACAGACAACGGCAAGTTCCTTGCCTGCTTTGCTGGCGAGGTTTGGGTGAGATGCATCCGATGCCATTTCCCCGGTTTGGTCGGCGCTGACCTTGAAGGCAGGCGCTGGCACGCGAGCTTCGAATGCGAAGAGTGCAATCTCTCGCTTGACTCGTCACGTGGCGATTGGGTTGGTCCAGTCGTTCATACCGGCAGGCGCCCTTGCGGTCACTGCGGGCACCAGTGGCTACAGCCGCGCATCAAGCAGACCGATTGGCCTCGTGAAGTAATCTCGTCCATGGAAGTCGACTGTGAGGCATGCAATCGCAAATCAGTCGTGGCGCTGAATGCCCATGTGCTTCTGGAGGGCACCGACTGCCTTGACCCTCACTTCGGCATGCCGCTTTGCCTCGTGGATACAGGCCGTCACGGTGCCGTGTGGGCATACAACGCGGCACACCTTCAAGTGATGAAGGCGCATGTTGATGCAACGCTGCGGGAGCGCGGTCTCAACGCCGGCAATGCGTCACTGCTCTCCCGCCTTCCTGGCTGGATGAAAGAAGCCAAGAATCGCGACGCGGTTTCTAGACGGCTGCGCAAGCTTGAACGCCAACTCGACGGGCTCGTTCGCAGCGCCGCGAGGTTAGTCTAGGTTCGCACCATCGGCTGCTTCGGATGCAGCCGCCCCATTGCCAACGCATCCACATAGACGCCGTCGCGCAGCGCATAGGCCCGCAGCCGGCCCTCGTGCTCGAAGCCATGCCGCTCGTACAGCCGGATCGCGCCCGCGTTGTCGTGATAGACGGTCAACTCGATGCGCAGCACCTGGGCCCAGTTGTCGGCGTAGTCCAGCAGCGCCGTCATCAGCGCATCGCCCACGCCCTGGCCGCGCGCGGACTTCAGCACCGAGATGCCCAGCATCATCGAGTGGCGGCGGCGCACCTGCGTGCCCGCCGGGTGAATGCCTGCGCTGCCGATGATCTGGCCGTCCCGCTCGGCGAGCAGCAGCATTTCCGCCGAGCCGGCCACGGGCGGCGCGCTCAGGCGTTGCTGCCAGACCTCCTCGTGGGCATAGGGCAGTTGCAGCAGGCCGGGAAAGATGTCCGGATCGGCCAGTTGCTGGGCCATCGCCGCAGCATCACTGGGTCGGGCGCGGCGCAGGATCAGTGTCATGGATGCCTCCCTCAAGGCCCCGCAATGTAGCCCGGCGCCGCTCGCGCGGCTCGGCCGCCAGCCGCTCCACCGCCGCGTGAAACTTCACCCAGTCGCGGGCCTCGCGCTCGTACAGCCGCTCGAAGGCCGGCACCAGGTCGTGGTACGCCGACAGGATGGCGTAGTTCGCGTTGTTGGCGCGCTGGAACCAGGCCTCGTAGCCCGGCGCCTCCTTGGCTGCGCGCTCGCGCAGTTCGGCCATCACGGCGGCCTTGGCGGCGGCTCTGGATGCGGCCGGACCTGAATAGATGGCCTGCAGCCGCTCGCGGCCTTCGCGGGCCAGCTTCAGGAAGGCGGCGCGGCGCTCGCGGCCGGCCTCGAAGGCTGCCAGCGCCTGCGGCTTGTCCGCCAGCCATTGGCGTGCGCCGATCAGCTCGACGGCCGTCGCATAGGCCTCGTTGAAGCCGGTGTCGTCGCTGACGTAGACGCGCTGGTGCGACAACTCGTGGAAGATCATCGCGGCCAGTTCGCCCTCGGCATAGCGGATGAAGGTATTCAGCAGCGGGTCGCCGCCGAGCATGCGGCTCCAGCCCAACGTGGAGTAGGCGGGAATGGCCTGCACCTGCACCTCCCAGCCCTCGGCCTTCAGCGCATCGGCCTGCTTGCGGGCTTCGTCCAGGTCGAACCAGCCCTGGTAGCCGGCGCAGCCCATGATGGGGTAGCACCAGGTCTTCAGCGTGAAGCCGAACTCCGGTGCGGCGATGACGTTCCACACCACCGCCGCGCGCTTCAGGTCTGCATAGCGGCGGTAGCTGTTGTTCTCGGGCAGGGCCAGCTTCGTGCTGGCGAAGTCGCGCATCTGCTGCGACAGCCGCAGGCGCGCGGCCAGGTCGGCGGGCGTGGCGGGGTCGGCCAGCCAGTCGTCCACCGGCTTGGCGGCGCGCACGACGCCCAGGTGGCCGCCGGCGGCCTGGCTCCAGTGGCCCACGGCGCTGCAGCCGGCCAGAGCCAGCAGTGACGCCAGCAGCAGCAGGCGCTGGGTCAAGCCGCTTCCACCTCAACGAGGCAGTCGTAGAAGGCCGGCGCGTTGCCCAGGTCGGTCAGGTGCTGGTGCGTGACCTCGTTGACGTTGGTGCCGTCCAAGCCCAGCTTGCGCCACCACACGCCCAGTCCGTTGACGACGCCGGGCCGGGCGCGCTTGCTGACCCTCAGCGTGGCGACATAGCGGCCGCGGTCGTTGAAGGCCGCCACGCGGGCGCCATCGGCGAGCTGGCGCGCGGCAGCGTCATCGGCATGCATCTCGATGATGGGCTCGCTCTCGATGTCGCGCAGGCTCTTCACGTTGACGAAGCTGCTGTTCAGGAAGTTGCGCGCCGGCGGCGAGATCATCGCCAGCGGGTAGCGCGTGGCCAGCTCGGGCGTGGTCAGCGCACTCTCGTAGTTGGGCACGTAGTCGGCGCCGGCCGCCTGCGCGCGCCCATTGGGTGTGCGGAAGCCGCCTTCAGCGAACGGCGCCTCGGCGATGGGCAGCGGCTGCCAGCCCTGCTCGCGCAGCAGGGCCATGTCGATGTTGGAGGTGAAGGCCTGGGCGGCCAGGTCGTCGTCGCTGTCCGAGAAGCAGGGGTCGATCAGCCCCATCGCGGCCGCCAGCTCGCGGAAGATCTGCGTGTTGGTCTTGGCCTCGCCCAGCGGCGCGACGGCCGGCTGGTTCATCAGCACGTCGGTGTGGCCGTAGCTGGTGTGCACGTCCAGATGCTCCAGCTGCGTCGTCGCCGGTAGCACATAGTCGGCCAGGTCGGCCGTGTCCGTCATGAAGTGCTCCAGCACGACCGTGAACAGGTCCTCGCGCTGGAAGCCGGCCACGACCTTGGGCGACTCGGGCGCCACCGCCACCGGGTTGCTGTTGTAGACCACGAGCGCCTGGATGGGCGGATCGGCCTGCAGCAGCGCGTCGCCGATGGTGCTCATGTTGACCATGCGCGGCGTGCGGCCGGCCAGCAGGTCGGGGCGTTCCAGGTTCGGGTTCTTGTAGGGCGCGTTCCAGCCCGAGGCCGACAGCAGCATGCCGCCGCTCTCATGCCGCCACGCACCGGTCAGGCAGGGCAGCAGCGCGATCAGGCGCACCGCATTGCCGCCGCCGCGCACGCGCTGCATGCCGTAGTTCAGGCGGATGGCGGCGGGTGCCTCCATCACGTCCCGGTCGCCGTAGTCGCGCGCCAGGCCGCGCACTTCGTCGGCGGTGATGCCGCAGACCTCGGCCACGCGCTCCGGCGGCCAGGCCAGCGCCTTGGCGCGCAGTTCGTCCCAGCCGTCGACATAGTTGGCGATGTAGTCCTGGTTCAGCCAGCCGTTCTGGATCAGCTCATGCATCAGGCCCAGCGCCAGCGCGCCGTCGGTGCCGGGCAGCACGGCGATGTGCTGGTGGCATTTGTCCGCGGTCTCGGTCTTGCGCGGGTCGATGCAGATGAGCTTGGCGCCCTCGCGCTTGGCCTGATTGGCATAGGTCCAGAAATGCAGGTTGGACGTGATGCTGTTGCTGCCCCAGATGATGATGAGCTTGGCACCCGCGAAATGGCGCGTGTGCATGCCCAGCTTGTGGCCATAGGTGGCGGCCAGGCCCGCGCCGCCGGCGGATGCGCAGATGGTGCGGTCCAGCCTTGCGGCACCGAGGGCATTCCACAGCCGACCGGCCATCGCCTCGCCCTGGATCAGGCCCATGGTGCCGGCGTAGCTGTAGGGCTGGATGCACTGAGGGTCTGCAATCGCCTTCAGCCGCGCCGCGATGTCGGCGATGGCTTCGGCCCAGCTCACCTGCACGAACTGCGGCGCCTCGGTCTTCTTGCTGATGCGCTTGAGCGGGTGCAGCAGGCGCTCGGCGTGATACGTGCGCTCGGGATAGCGCGAGACCTTGGTGCACAGCGCGCCATGGGTGTTGGGATGCTCGGCGCGGCCTTGCACCTTGATGACGCGTTCGTTCTCGACGGTAACCTGCAGCGCGCAGGTGTCGGGGCAGTCGTGGGGGCAGGCGCCGTGTACGGTGCGGGTGGTCATGGCTGTTGCTTTGTGGGCAGAGCCTCGATTGTCGCCAGTCAGGGCGGACTGGGCCGGTACAGGGGCAAGGTCAATCGAGCGATACAACCTCGCGGCGCCGCAGGCAACAGTTGCGCACTGCCGCCATGCTGCTCCGCGATCTCGCGGACGATGGCCAGGCCCAGGCCGCAGCCCTCGCCATGCGCGGCGCCGCGCACGAAGCGCTCGAAGGCGCGCTCGCGCAGGGACGGATCCAGGCCGGGGCCGTTGTCCTCCACGTCCAGCCACAGGTCGTCGCCCACGCGGCGCAGCCGCACGGTGATCGCGGCACCTGAGCCGGCATAGCGAACCGCGTTGTCGATGAGGTTGACCAGTGCCTCGCGCAGCAGCAGTTCCACGCCCTGCACCTGCAAGCCCTCGTCGGGCAGCTCCACACCCAGATCGCAGCCGGCGGCCAGCGCACGCGGCACCTGCTCGGCCGCCACGTCCCGCACCAGCCGCACGCAGTCCACCGGCGCCCAGCCCTGTGCCGCCACCGCCTCGGGCTCGGCGCGCGCCAGCACCAGCAGCTGTGACACCAGCCGCGCGCCGCGAACGGCACTCTCGTGCACACGCTCCAGCCGCTGCCGCAGCGCCGGATCGGTCGCTTCCTGCAACGCCAGCTCGGTCTGGCTCTTCAGCCCCGCCAGCGGTGTGCGCAGCTGGTGGGCCGCGTCGCTGATGAAGCGGCGCTGCGCCTGCAGGTTCTGCTGCACTTGGTCCAGCAGTTCGTTGACGGCGCCGGCAAGCGCGCCGACTTCGGGCGGCGCGGCGCGCAGCTGCACCGGGTCCAGCGCGTCGGCGCGTCGGCCCTGCATCTGCGCCTGCAGCTCGGCCAGCGGCCGCAGGCCGCGGCGTATGCCGGCCCACACGCCCACGCTCATCAGCGCGATCAGCAGCGACAGCGGCAGCGCCGTATCCAGCAACATGCGCCGCGCCAGCAGCTCGCGCGGCGCGCTGGAGCGGGCGATCTGCACGCGCAGCGTCGCCTCCGCGGCGCCGGCGGCGGCCAGGTGCAGGTCCAGCGACACGACGCGCATGGGTTCCGGCACGGTGGCATCGAAGTACAGCGGCTGCCCCAGCGGCGCACTGTGGGGCGGCGCGGGCATGCGCGCATCGCCCAGCAGCAGCTGGCCCGGCGGCGAGCTGACCATGTACATGACGCGGTCCTCAGGGTCGGCGGCCAGGATGTCCTGCGCGGAGGGCGGCAGGTCCACGAACAGGCCGCTGGCCGTGGGCCGGATCTGGCGCGCAAGCGCACGGGCGGCCTGCAGCAGCGACGCGTCGGTCAGCTCATCGGCGTGGCGCGTGGCCAGCCGGTAGGCGCCGAAGGCGGCCACGACCCATAGCACGATCTGCGGCAGCAGCAGCCACAGCAGCAGTTGCCGGTGCAGCGAACGACCGGCGATCCGCTTCAAGATGACGCGGCTTCGAGCAGATAGCCCAGCCCGCGCACGGTGCGCACGGCCAAGCCCGAGCCTTCGAGCTTCTTGCGCAGGCGGTGGATGTAGACCTCGATGGAGCCGCCGCTGGCCTCGTCGCCATCGCCGCTCCAGGCCTGCACGATTTGCGCCTTGGTGACGACGCGGTCGCGCTCCGCCACCAGCAGCTCCAGCAGCGCCCACTCGCGCGGGCTCAGCTCCAGCGCCTGGCCCGCCACGCTGGCGCGGCGCGCGGCGCGGTCCAGCGTCAGCTGGCGCAGCTGCTGCGTCTGCGTGGCCGGCCGGCTGCGGCGCAGCAGCGCCTGCAGCCGCGCCTCCAGCTCGGGGAAGTCGAAGGGCTTGGTCAGGTAGTCGTCGGCGCCGGCCTGCAGCCCGGCCACGCGGTGCTCCAGCGCGTCCAGCGCGGTCAGCACCAGGATGGGCAGCGTGCGGCCGGCGTCGCGCACACGCTTCAGCACGGTGAGGCCGTCCACCAGCGGCAGGCCCAGGTCCAGCACGGCGATGTCGAAGTCCTGCTTCTTCAGCAGGTATTCGGCCACGGCACCGTTCTCGGCCCACTCGACCTTGAACGCGGCGTTCAACAACTGCTGCTGCAGCGCGTCGGCCAGCACGGGGTCGTCTTCGGCAAGCAGCAGGTTCATGGCGCGACTGTAGCGGCGGCCGCGCTCATGGTTAATACGATATTAAGACTATTAATAATCAGTAATGATGCCGGCATGCTCTCTCCGCGCATGCTGGCCCCTGCCCTGCTGTTCGCTGCGTGCGCCGCTGTGGCCGCGCCAGCGGCGGACGTGGTGCATTGGTGGACCTCGCCCGGCGAGACCGCCGCCAAGCATGCGCTGGCCGATGCCTACCGCGCCGCCGGCGGCCAGTGGCGCGACCTGGCCGTGACGGCGTCCGAGCAGGCGCGCGCCGCGGTGCTGCAGCGCGTGGCGGCGGGCAACCCGCCGCTGGCGGCGCAGTTCAACCCGTCGCGCAGCTTCCAGCGCCTGGCGCGCGAGGGCCGGCTCACCGCGATGGACGACGTGGCGCGCGATGGCCGCTGGGCCCAGGTGCTGCCCGCCGTGCTGCTGGATGCGGTGCGCATCGACGGCCACATCTACGCGGTGCCCATCAGCATCCACATGCCGGCCTGGTTGTGGAGTTCCAAGGCCGCGCTGGCCAAGGCCGGCGTGAAGCAGGAGCCGCGCAGCATGGACGAGTTGTTCGCCGCGCTGGACAAGCTGCAGGCCGCCGGCCTGATCCCGCTGGCCCATGGCGGCCAGCCCTGGCAGGACCGCGCGCTGTTCGTCGCGATGCTGGCCAACCAGGGTGGCCGTGAGCTGTACCTGGCCGTGCTGCGCGACCGCGACCCCGCCGCGCTGCAGGGCGACGCGCTGCGCGACGTGCTGGTGAGCTACAAGAAGCTGCGCCGCTATGTCGACAAGGCCTCGCCCGGCCGCAGCTGGGCCGACACGACCGCGCTGGTCGCCAGCGGCCGCGCGGGCCTGGCCTTCATGGGCGACTGGGCCAAGGCCGAGTTCCTGCAGGCGGGCCTGCAGCCGGGGCGCGACTTCGGCTGCACGCCGGGCCTGTCGCCGCGCGCGCCCTACATCGTCGATGGCGACGTGCTGGTGTTCCCCAAGGACCGTGATGGCTCCGCCCGCACCGCGCAACAGCTGCTGGCCCGCGTGGCCACCGCACCGGCCACGCAACTGGCCTTCAACGCGCGCAAGGGTTCGGTGCCCGTGCGCACCGATCTGGACACCCGCACGCTGGACGCCTGCGCGCAGATCGGCGCGACCGCGCTGCGCGACGCCGGCCGGCTGGTGCCCAATGCCGAATCGCTGCTGACGCCCGAACAGCTGACGGCGCTCGAACGTGCCGTCAGCGATTTCTGGAACCGCGACATTCCCGCACAGACGGCGCAGCAGACGCTCGCCGGCATCTTGACGCTCAATACCGACAACAGGAGACAACCTTGACCCGCGTGCACATCCAGGACCTCGACATCCGCTTCGGCAACCACGAGGTCATCAAGGGGCTGGACCTCGACGTCAACAGCGGCGAGTTCCTCGTGCTGCTGGGCCCGTCGGGCTGCGGCAAGTCCACGCTGCTGCACACCATCGCCGGGCTGAACCCGGTCAGCGGCGGCAGCATCCACATCGGCGACAAGGACGCCACACACGCCGAGCCCAGCCAGCGCGGCGTGGGCATGGTGTTCCAGAGCTATGCGCTGTACCCGACGATGACGGTGAAGGAGAACCTGGCCTTCCCGCTGAAGATGGCCAAGACGCCCAAGGCCGAGCTGGAGAAGCGCGTGGCCGCGGCGGCCGACATGCTGCAGCTGGGCCCGCTGCTGGACCGCCGGCCCGGCCAGCTGTCCGGCGGCCAGCGCCAGCGCGTGGCCATCGGCCGCGCCGTCGTGCGTGAGGCCAAGGTGCTGCTGCTGGACGAGCCGCTGTCCAACCTCGACGCCAAGCTGCGCACCGACCTGCGCCGTGAGCTGAAGCTGCTGCACAGCCGCCTGGGCAACACGATGATCTACGTGACGCACGACCAGGTCGAAGCAATGACGCTGGCCACCCGCATCGTCGTCATGCACCAGGGCGTCATCCAGCAGATCGGCACGCCGGCTGAGGTCTACGACAAGCCGAAGAACCTGCTGGTGGCGGGCTTCGTGGGCTCGCCGGCCATCAACCGCATCGAGGGCCAGGTGGGCGAAGGCGGCCGCTTCGTGTCGCCCGCGCTGACGCTGCCGCTGCCGGCTGCGCTGGCGTCGCGCCCGCAGGGCGAGGTGCTGACGCTGGCCGTGCGGCCGGAGAACGTGCAACTGGGCGCGGGCCGGCCCTTCACCGCCGAGATCCAGCTCGTCGAGCCGCTGGGCAACCAGCATGTCGTCTGGATGCGCAGCGCCGGCACCACCGTGTCGGCCGTGCTGCCGGGCCAGCCCGAGGTGGCGGACGGCGCCCAGGTCAGCTTTGGTTTCGATGCGACGAAGACGCTGTGGTTCGACGCCGCGGGAGACCGCCTGGAGGTCTGAAGGGGCGGGGCCGGCACGGCAATTGCGAGACTGTCATGAAAAGCTGCTGCAATCGCCGGCCCCTGCCGAACCCCAACCATGCCCTCACGCTCCAGACTGCTGACCACCCTGTCGCTGGCCCTGCCCTTGCTGGCCACGGCGCAGATCAGTCCCGCCGCGCTCACGGCGGCGGAGGAACGCGCACAGCGAGAAGCGGAGCGGGTGTTCAGCGTCATCAAGTTCCACACCATCCGCAGCAAGCCGGCGGCGGACGCGGGCGCCAGCAAACCGCGCGCACCCGCCAAACCTGCGGCGCGCACTGACCGGCCCGCCCAGGCCACGCCCGCACCGGCCATCGCCGCAACGCAGCCAACCGAGCCCGTCACGCCCAGCCCGGCACTCGCGGAGACCGTCGCCCCGAAGCAGGAGGCCACGGAGCCCGCACCCGGCACCTGGCAGGCACCACCCGCCGCCACGCTGCCGCGCGAAGAACCCGTCAGCACTCCGCCCGCTGTGCCGGCTGAACCGGACGACGACGACCCCGACGAGGCACCGCTGCGCATGCAGCATTTCGTGGCGCCCGTGCTGACGCCCGACGTCCAGGCCACGCTGGGCGCCGGTTCGCGCAATGTGCGCGTGCGCCTCACCGTGCAGCCCGACGGCAGGGTGAGCCAGGCCGAAGCCGCACCGGGCGTGCCGCGCCGCCTGGCAAGACCTGCCACCGAAGCCATCCTGCAATGGCAGTTCGCGCCGCTGCCGCAGGCGCGAACGGCGGACGTGGACATCGCGTTCCGACGCGACTGAGCCGCGCGAACGTTAACGCGGTGCCAGCGCGCCATTGAAGACGAATCCGGAACAGTCCGTTCCGGCGTCGCGGTCTTTTGATCTCCGGTCCATCCCCGATGTGCCGGCCTGTGAGCGGTCACCCACCGGTGACCCGACAGTTGATCGAAAGACCTGACCATGAAGACCAAGATCCTTGCCCTGTCCGCGCTGGCCCTGGCTGCCAGCTCCGCCGCCTTCGCCCAGTCCAGCGGCCCTCAGGTGACGCTGTACGGCATCCTCGACGCCAACGTGCAGGTGCTGGACGGCGCGGCGCGCCAGACGCGCGTGCAATCCGGCGGCCTGTCCGGCTCGCGTTTCGGCGTGCGCGGCAATGAAGACCTCGGCGGCGGCCTGCGCGCCTTCTTCACACTGGAGTCCGGCATCAATGTCGATGACGGCACGTATGGCCAGAACGCGTTCTGGGGCCGCCAGGCCTTCGTCGGCCTGGGCACGCCCTGGGGCAAGGTCTCGCTGGGCCGGCAATACGGCAGCATCTACACGCTGACCAACGAGTTCAGCCAGTTCTCCAACGTCGGCACCGGCGCCAGCACGGCCGTCATCGGCGGCTTCGGCGGCTATGAGCCGGTGCGCGGCGGCAACGTCTCCGCCGCTGCGAACGGCGGCCCGGCGCGCGTCAACAACTCGGTGAAGCTGGAAAGCGTCAACTACGGCGGCTTCAGCGCCGGTGCGCTGTGGGGCATGGGCGAGGTCGCCGGCGGCACGACCGACAACCGCGTCGCCGACATCTACGGCCGGTACACGGGCCACGGCGTGGACGCGATGGTCTCGCTGGTGGACGACAAGGCCGACGCGCTGGGCCAGAACCTGCGCACCGTGTCCGCGGCGGCAGCCTACGACTGGAACAGCTTCCGCTTCAATGGTGGTGTCATGCAGGTCGACGACCGCAGCGCGGCCGACCGCGACGGCCAGGGCTACTGGCTGGGCGCCAGCTACCGGCTGGGCCAGCACCTGTTCAAGGGCCAGTACGTCGAAAGCAAGAACGACGGCGCGCTGGCGGACGGCAAGACCCAGGCCTTCGGCGTGGGCTACCAGTACGACCTGTCCAAGCGCACGGCGCTGTACAGCTCGGTCACGCGTTTCAAGAACGACGGCGTGGGCTATGTGAGCCGCGCGGCGGGTGCCATCCCGGCGGGCCTGACCACGGTGAACGACCGCAACCTGACGGAAGTCGTGGCCGGCATCCGCCATAGCTTCTGAGCACCGGGACTCCCAGGACGCGGATCCTCCCGCCGCGTCCCTTGGCCCACCCGGACAGGGTGGGCCTTTTTTGCTTGGCGCTCAGCGACCCCAGACCTTCAGCAGCTCGGGAGAGCCCTGAGCACGGATGCCGTTGTCCTCCAGGATGGCCTGCGTGGCCTCAGCCACCTCGGCGCGTGTGAGCACCAGCGTGTCCGGCCCTTCGCCGGCGAAGCCGAACACGACGAACTCGCCTTTCGCGTCGCGCAGCAGCTCGACGAGATGCACCAGGTTCTTGACCGGCGTGTCGTTCACCTTCTCCACCACGCGCAGCATGGGGTTGGTGTAGCCGCGCGAAATCTTGTGGGACATCAGCGGCGAGCTGACGAACACCAATTGATGACCGGGGAACGCCGGGCGTTCGTTCAGCTTCGTCACCAGCGGGTTGCCGGCGCGGGCCGCACCCAGGGCACCTGCGCCAAGGCCGCTGATCTGCTCCACCGTGGGCGTGGAGAACACCAGCGGGCCGTAGATGAAGTAGGGCGGAAACTCGCCCTTCAGCGAGATCGGCACCAGCAGGTTGGGCTCGTTGCGCACCGGCACCTGCAGCGTCACGCTCTGGCCGCCGCGCAGCACGCGCATGGGCACCGTGCCGTTCTTGGCCAGCTTCTGCAGCAGATAGGGCGCGCGTACGCGCAGCTGCTCGCCGATGCGCACCATGCCTTCGTCATCCACCGGCACGTCGCCGACATGGGTCAGCACGTCCCATGGCTTGAACGGGTTGCCGGGTTCGGGCAGCGGGTCGCTGACCAGCACGCCGGTCTGGCCCTTGGGCACCTTTGCGAAGGCCCGCAGCGCCGGGTTCTGCAGCGGCTGCATGCTCTGGAACAGCGCCGGCTTGCCGTCGTAGCGGCCGTCGGCGATGTCGGCCAGGAACAGCTCGACCTCTTCGTTGGGGATGATGTAGCCGATGTTGTCGCCGGAGCCCAGGCGCGCGAAGGTCAGGCCGATCATCTCCTCGCCCGCCAGCGCCGGCCCGCCGCTGTTGCCGGGGTTGACGGCCGCGTCGATCTGGATGCGCAGGCCCGCCACCGCCGCGTTGTAGCCGGTGAACTCGATGCGCGACACGATGCCCTTGGTGATGGACAGGCCAGAGCCGCCCGTGGGATAGCCGTAGGCCATCACGGCGTCCTTGACCGCGGGCAGGTGCGAGGCCCGCTTCAGCGGCGGGCGGCTGTCGAAGAAGGACTCGTCCTCCAGCTTCAGCACGGCCAGGTCCATGCCCGGCGCGATGAACTCGACGCGCGCGCCTATCTTCTCGCTGGACTGGTTGCCCTGGATCTGCACCTGGCTGGCATACAGCACCACGTGCGCGTTGGTCAGGATGCGCCGGCCCTCGATGACGACGCCGCTGCCGGTGGATTCGCGCGGCGCGCTCTTGCTCCAGGGGCGCACGAGATCAGGCAGGCGCGATGTGGTGAAGATCTTCACGACGGAGTTTTCGACGCTGGCGGGCACGTCGGCGGCATGGGCGGCTGCGGCAGCGCACAAAGCGATGCCGGCGAGAAAGGCGTGACGGATCAGTGACATGAACGAAGGCGGCGCCAGGGCCGGGTTTGGACTGCGCAGAGTATGGGGCCGGCTGCACGGCATGGCCGCGCCCCGACCGGTGGCCATCTACCCGCGCAACTGCTTGCACACAGCCGCGGAGTACGCGGCCAGAGTCTCGGTGTCGGGTGCGCCGCCGCTGGGCAGCTCGCCGCTGGGCGACAGGCCGATCCACAGCGCGCGCATGCGGGCATGGTCTTCCTCGCCGGCCAGGCCGTCGGCCAGCGCCTGCAGCGCGGCCTGGTCAGTGGGGGTGGGCCGCTCGGCGGCGATGCGCGCGCACAGGTCCAGCGCCCAGTCGCGCCCCGTCACCCAGTCGGCGCGTACGGGGTCGAACAGGCGCGCCTGCAGGCCGTCGCGGCAGGCCAGAAAGCGGCTGACCTTGCCTTCGGTCACGTGCCGGCGCGGCTGCGGCAGTTTCAGCGTGCCCGCGAGCGCCAGTGCGGCGATGGCGCGCGTGAACGCGGCGAGGTTGACGGCCTTGTCCACGCTGAGAGGTGTGTCGAACACGCGCACTTCCACCGTGCCGAACTCGGGCTTGGGCCGCACGTCCCAGTAGATGTCCTTCAGCGTCTCGGCGATGCCGGTGGCGCACAGCTCGTGCACCAGCGACTCGAAGTGCGCCCAGTCGAACAGGTGCGGCATGGGGCCGCCATGCGGGTAGACCAGCGGCTCCAGCGGCCGGCAGGCGGCGAAGCCCGAGTCGCCGTGCTGCAGGAAGGGCGACGCCGCGGCCATCGCGATGAACAACGGCGTGTGTGCCTGCAGCACATTGGCCACGCGCAGCGCGGTTTCGCCGTCGGGCATGCCCACATGGACATGCATGCCGTAGGTGGAGAAGCGCTTGGGCAGAAAGCCGAAGCGCCGGTCCAACACGTGGGCGCGGTCCGTGGCGGTCAGGATGCGCTCGTTCCAGAACTGCGCCACGTGCGTGCCGCCACCGCGCACGGCCAGTCCCTCGGCCGAAGCAACGTCCTGCAGTTGCCCGACCAGAGCGTGCATCTCGGTGCGCAGCGCCTGAGCATCGTGCTGCACCGACGAATTCATCTCGATGGTGGAGCGCGTCGCCTCCAGCGCGTAATGCCGGCCCTGCGGCGTCTCTTGCAACTGCTGGCACAACCTCGGCGCAGACGCCGACAGCTGGCCGGTCGAAGGGTCGACGATCTGGAGTTCCAGCTCCAGGCCGAGGGACAGGGCTTCTGACGGGGCGAACTGCATGTTGAGCTTCGGGAGAGAACAGTGGGCAAGCATAGGCCGAATGTCCACATGCACCCGGCTGCGGCCACCGGCAAACTGCATGCCCGCCAGAACGTCCTCTTCCTATCCGTCGGTGCCGGCGAGCGCCGCGACGCGCCGGAAGCCGGCCGCTACTGCGCGGCCGGCGCCTGCCACACAAAGCCTTCGACCGATTTGGCGAAGGCGTCGGTCAGCTCCTTGTAGGGGCTGCCCGGCGGCCCCTTCAGCAGCACGACGAGGCGGTGGCCGTCCTTGACGGCCACATAGCTGATGGCGCGCTGCCCGTTGGGCAGCTTGCCCTCGTAGCGGCCGCCTTCCACGCCGCCCACCAGCGCGGGCTTGGCGGCATCCCGGGTCAGGCTCTTGTCGAACGGATTGCCGATCTTGACCGCGCCGTCCAGCGGGTCATAGGGCTTGGCCGGATCGGGCTCGGCGTAGTTCCACACGAGGATGAAGATGGCCTTCGGGTCGTCGGTGCGCGACAGCACGGCCATGCCCGCCGGGTTGCCGGCCTTGTCGGGCTTCTCCTCGCGGTTCAGCAGCGCCACGCCGTCGGGCGTGACGAGGTGGCCGAAGGGGAGTTTCACTTCGACGGCAAACGCGGCCGCTGCGCTGAGCAGTCCGGCGATCAAGGTCAGGGTGCGAAGCAGACGTTGCATGGAGCGGCAGCAGTGCGGGCAGCGTGAAGGTGCCGGCAACGCCGGCGCCCGCAATGGCCCGGCACACCGGCGGTTGATGCAGGGCCCGCCGGCTTCACCAGGCGGGCCGCGCGATCAGTTTTCCTTGTAGATGCGCACCCAGTCGACCAGCATCTTGGACGACGCCGGCGTCGTGGTATCCGGCGCGCCGGGCCAGTCGCCGCCGATGGCCAGGTTCAGGATGACGAAGAAGGGCTTCTCGAACACCCACTTGCCGCCGGCCGGCAGCAGGGCCGGCGTCAGGCGGTGGAACTCCTTGCCATCGACGTACCAAATGATCTCGTTGGGCCGCTTGATGATGGTGTAGGTGTGGAAGTCGTTCACCACCGGCGCGCCGAGGTCGATGGGCTTGCCTATGCCCTGCGCACCGGAGTAGCCGGGGCCGTGCAGCGTGCCGTACGTGGAGTTGGGCGTCTGCGGCACGAACTCCATGATGTCGATCTCGCCCGAGGCCGGCCACGGGTTGGTGGCGATGTCGGTGCCCAGCGTCCAGAACGCGGGCCAGACGCCCTTGCCGGTGGGCAGCTTCATGCGCGCCTCGACCTTGCCGTAGGTGAAGCTGACCTTGTTGTTGCTGTGGATGCGCGCCGACGTGTACTCGCAGGGCTTGCCGTGCCAGCAGGGGCCAGGGTTGGTGGCCTTCTCGGCGGTGATGACCAGCATGCCGTTGCCGTCGGTCTGCGCGTTGCGCGCATTCGACGTGTAGTACTGGTGCTCGCGGTTGCCCCAGCCGTTGTTCTCGGCGTTGCCCAGGTCGTAGTTCCAGTGCGCGGCCTTCGGCACGGTGCCGGCGGCGTCGTTGAACTCGTCGCTCCAGGTCAGCGTCCAGGTGCTGGGCGCGGGGGCCGGTGCTGCGGGTGCGGGGGCTGGCGTCGGCGCCGCGACGGCCGTGCCGCCGCCGCCACAGGCGGTCAGCGCGGCGGCGATGACGGGCAGCAGGCCGCGCCAGGGGGCGGGCGCGCGGGTGATCTCTTGCATCGTTGTCTCCGGTTGTCGTTGTCGGTGTTCAGCCACGCCAGTCGCGCAGGAACTGGCGGTACCAGTCGGCACTCGCCTTGGGCGTGCGGGCCAGCGTGTCGTAGTCCACGTGCACGATGCCGAAGCGCTTCAGGTAGCCGCTGGCCCATTCGAAGTTGTCCATCAGGCTCCAGACCATGTAGCCGGCCATGGGCACGCCCTGCTGCATCGCGCTGGCAACGGCGGCAATGTGGGTGCGCAGGTAGTCGATGCGGTCGTCGTCCTGCACACCGCCGGCCTGGATCTGGTTGTCCGGGAAGGCGCCGCCGTTCTCGGTGATGTAGACCGGCGCCAAGTTGGCGTAGTCATTCTTCAGGCCCACCAGCAGGTCGGTCAGGCCTTGCGGGTAGATCTCCCAGTCCATGTCGGACACCGGCAGGCCACGCGCCTTGGCGTTCCAGGCCTCGCCGCTGGCGGACATGACGGCGCGGGTGTAGTAGTTGACGCCCAGGTAGTCCATGGGCTGGGCAATGACTTCCATGTCGCCGGCTTGCACGACAGGCGCATCGGCGCCCAGGTCGGCCAGCGCGTCTTCGGGATAGCTGCCCTTGAACAGCGGGTCGGTGTACCAGCGGCGGCCATGCGCGTCGGCCAGCCGGGCGGCGGCGATGTCGGCGGGCATGGCGGTGGCGGGCACCCAGGAGCTGAGGTTGAGCACGATGCCCAGTTGGCTCTTGGCGCCGTCGGCCCGCAGCGCCTGCATGGCCAGGCCGTGGCTGAGCAACAAGTGGTGCGACACCTGCGTGGCGATCTTGCGGTCCTTGATGCCGGGGGCAAAGATGCCCTGCTCGTTGCCCAGCGTCGCGACGACCCAGGGCTCGTTGTGCGTGGTCAGGCCGGCGATGCGATCGCCGAGGCGGGCCTGCACGTGGCGGGCGTAGTCGACGAAGCGGTGCACGGTGTCGCGGTCGTTCCAGCCGCCGCGGTCCTGCAGGCCTTGCGGCAGGTCCCAGTGGTTCAGCGTGGCCCAGGCCTGGATGCCGCGGCGTTTCAGGCCATCCACCAGGCGCTCGTAGAAGTCCAGGCCCTTGGGGTTGAACTCGCCGTAGCCGTTGGCCTGCACACGCGGCCAGGCGATGGAGAAGCGGTAGGCGTTGACGCCCAGCGACGCGATCAGGTCGAGGTCTTCATCCAGCCGGTGGAAGTGGTCGCAGGCGACATGGCCGTTGCTGGCGTCGGCGATGGCGCCGGGCTGCTTGCAGAAACGGTCCCAGATGGATTCGCCCTTGCCGTCCTCGAAGGCCGCACCCTCGATCTGGAAGCTGCTGGTGGCGACGCCCCAGACGAAATCGGGCGGAAATTGACGGTGCAATGACATGGAGCGGGTGGGGTCTACGAACACTACGAGGATCGGTGCGAGAGGGTCTGCGCAGGCGCAGGGCTAGGCGTGCGACGCAGCCTGGGCTCATGCCCAGGCAAGGCGCACAACAACGCCATGCGCCTGCACAGACCCTCTCCCGAAGGGTTGTCACTCAAAAGCCCGCGCGCGGCGTTGCGAAGCCTCGCTGGGGATGACCCCAGCTTCGACTCCGCGCCTTGCTCGCGGGCTTTTGAGTGGCAACGCATCCGATCCTCGTAGCGTTCGTAGACCCCCTTATTTGACGGCGCCCGCGGTGAGGCCCGCGATCAGTTGGCGCGACGAGATGACGAAGAGGACGATGAGTGGCAGCGTCGCGATGGCCGACCCGGCCATCAGCGCGCCCCACTCCGTGGACGTGGTGCTGAACAGGCTGCGCAGCGCCAGCGGCAGGGTGTAGTTCTCGGCCGTGCGCATGACGATCAGCGGATTCATGAAGTTGTTCCATGAACTGATGAAGGTGATCAGCCCCAGCGTGCCGAGCGCCGGCTTCATCAGCGGCAGGGCGATGCGCCAGTAGATGCCCAGCTCGCTGGCGCCGTCGATGCGCGCGGCGTTCAGCAGCTCCTTGGGCACCGTGGACGCCGCGAACTGGCGCATCAGGAAGATGCCGAACGCGCTGGCGGCGCCGGGCAGGTACAGCGCGCGGTGCGTGTCTATCCAGCCCAGCGCGTCCATGACCATGAAGCTGGGGATCATGTTCATGAAGGCCGGCACCATCATGGTCCCCATGACCAGTGCGAACAGCGCCTTCTTGAAGCGGAACTCCAGCAGCGCGAATGCGTAGCCGGCCATGGAGCAGAACAGCAGCGTCAGCGCGGTGGACATCAGGCCCACGTACAGGCTCCAGCCGACGTTCTTCCAGAACGGCAGCCGCGTCGTCAGCACGGCGATGTTGTTCAGCAGCTCGGTGCTGAAGAACAGCGGCGGCGGCACGTTGAAGATGTCGGTGCGCGACTGCGTCGCGAACACGAACATGAAGTAGAACGGCGCCAGCATGATGAGC
Organism: Roseateles asaccharophilus; assembly: GCF_031458115.1. Taxonomy (GTDB): domain Bacteria; phylum Pseudomonadota; class Gammaproteobacteria; order Burkholderiales; family Burkholderiaceae_C; genus Pelomonas; species Pelomonas asaccharophilus_A. The sequence continues at coordinate 241,895 of NZ_JAVDXV010000005.1, forward strand.
GCGCCGATGCCCACGATGGCGTAGGCCAGCAGCTTGGAGGTCTTGTTCATGCCGCGCCTCGCCGGTCTGCAAACGCCTTGTTCGTGAGCCAGGTCAGCCCCGCGATGACGCCGAACATGATCCAGGCCAGCGCGCTGGCGCCACCGAAGTCGCTGAAGTCGAAGGCCAGGCGGTAGAGGTACATGCCCACGGTCATCGCGGCCTGGTCGGAGCCGCCCTTGCCGTTGGTCAGGATGAAGGGTTCCTCGAACAGCTGCAGCCCGCCGATGATGGACAGCGTGACGCCGAACAGGATCATGGGCTTGATGCTGGGCAGCGTGATGCGCCAGAACTGCTGCCAGGCGTTGGCGCCGTCCAGCGTCGCGGCCTGGTAGAGGTCCTTGGGGATGGTCTGCAGCGCGGCCAGATAGAGCACGAGGTTGAAGCCCACGTAGCGCCAGAACACCACCATCGCCACGGCCGGCTTGATCGCATCGGGCGAGCGCATCCAGTTGATGTTCTCGGTGCCGAACAGCGCGTGCAGCGCTTGGTTGACAAGGCCGTAGTCGGTGGAGAACAGCGAGCCGAACAGCATCGCGATGGCCACCGTCGACGTGATGTAGGGCAGGAAGTAGGCGCCCGAGAACAGTCCGCGCCAGCGGCCGAAGGCCTGGTGCAGGAACACCGCCAGCGGCAGCGCGACGAGATGCTGCGGCACGCCCGACACGATGGCCAGCCACAGCGTGTTGTAGAGCGACTTCCAGAACCAGCCGTCGGTCAGCGCGAAGACGAAGTTGTCCAGGCCCACGAACTTCATGGACTCGATGCCGCTGGTGGGCTCCCACGACTGGAACGCCAGCCAGGCCGAGAACAGCAGCGGGAACAGCCCGAACACCGTGAACAGGATCAGGAAGGGGCTGACCAGCAGATAGGGCGCCCAGCGGGCGGGGATGCGGAATCTCATGGTCAGCGGTTGGCCCTGTGCAGCAGCAGCGCCTGCGCATCTTCCAGCGCCTTGGGGATGGGCTTGCCGTACTCGAGCACGTTGTCCAGTTCGGCGTTGATGACCTCGTCGGCGAACTTGTGCTGCTTGTGCATCTTGACGACGGGGATGCGCTGCGCGGCGTCGCGCCACAGCTGGCGTGCCTTCTGGCCACCGAGGAAGGGCAGCGGCTGGTCGAAGAAGTCGCCCTGCTGCGCGGCCAGCAGCGCGGGGAAGGCGTCCTGCGAGCGGAAGGCGTCCAGCTGGCGTTGGCGGTCCAGCGTCAGCTCCTGCACCAGCTGCCAGGCGAGCTGCTTGCGCTCCGGCGCGGAGCGGCGCGGGATCGCGTAATAGGTGCCGCCATAGGAGCAGTAGGTGTTCTCGGGCAGCTGCGCCACGCGCCATTTGCCCGCCGTGTTGGGCGCCACCCAGTTGGCCATCTGGCCGGCCATCCAGCCGCCCGACATCTCGGTGGCCAGGCGCCCGCGCTTGAGCATCTCGGCCCAGTCGTTCATCCAGACTTCGACCCGCGCATCCAGGCCCAGCTGGCGCACCTTCTTGGCCAGCTCGAACGCCCGCACGAAGCGCGGCGACGTGATCTGCGGGCGCTGCTGGTTGTCGAAGAACTGGCCCTCGCCGGCCGGCGTACCGCCGCGCACGATGATGTCCTTCAGCAGCCGCACGTCGCCGATCAGGTAGGCGCCGGTCTTGGCCTTGAGCTGCTTGCCGGCTTCCACATAGCCGTCCCACGAGCCGGTCAGGTCGGCCTCCTTGAGCCCGGCCTGCGCCAGCAGGTCCACGCGGTAGAACAGCGAGCCGGGGCCGATGTCGCTGGGCATGGCCACGATGGCGCCCTGGCGGTTGCGGGCCGTCTCGATCGCGAACGGCGTGAACTGGTCCCTGAAGCGCTCGGCGCCGAAGGCAGGGGCGGACAAATCCTCCAGGCCCGAACCCAGCGAGAAGCGGCCCAGGTAGCTGGTCTCCAGCGCGATGACGTCGGGCAGGTGGCCGGACGTGGACAGCGCCGTCGTCATCGCCGTGTGGTGGTCGTCGTACTGGCGGCTGATGACGTGCGTGCGCACGCCGGGGTGGGTGCGACCCCAGTCCTTCAGCAAGTCCTTGGCGATGACATCCACCAGCGGAAAGGCCGCGACGGTCAGGGGCTGCCGGTCGGTGGCGGCCAGGGCCGGCCCCGCCCCCAGCCAGGGGGCCGACGCGCCGCCCAGTGCGGCGGCCAGCAGGTGCCGGCGGGAGAGATCGTGGGTAGAAGACATGGTTTGAAAGCGCTTTCAAGATTGTGCGCTGTGCCGGTGCACAGCCCCAAGCCGCACAAACCCTAGGACAACCCGAGACGAAGGCTGAGCCAGGCGCCGGCACCGGCAACGTTTTGTCACATGAACCCTGGGTTTTCCCCGGTGACTGCGGCGCCGCTGGTTTGCAAAGTGGTATTCAAGAGGTGGCAGATGTCGAGAACTGGATGCATACCAGTTGAAGCCAGCTCAAAGAGCCCGCACGGAGAGGCGGGCCAGCCGCAGAGAGGTTGCGCTGGTCGCAACCCCTTCCAACCACCACGAGCTTTCGCAAAAGACAGGACGTTTCCCCATGAAGCAGCCCTACTTCGGCATCCCCGCGCATCAGCTGCGCCGCCTCGCCGTCATCACCGCCGCCGCCTTTGCTGTCGGCGCGGCGGCCGCCCAGAGCTACCCGGCCTGGGCCCCCGACACCTACTACACGGCCGGTACCGTCGTGACCTACCAGGGTCGCCTCTACCGCGCCACCGTCAACCAGACCGACTACGCCTCCACCGGCTGGAACCCGACCAACGCATCGCTGTGGACCGACATCGGCCCGGCCTCCGGCCCCGCACCGTCGCCGGCCCCCACACCCGCGCCGACACCCGCTCCCACCCCTGCGCCCACGCCGGCACCGACACCTGCTCCGGCCCCCAGCGGCAGCTGCGCGCCCGCCTGGGTTGCCGCCACCGCCTACAGCGGCGGCGCCATCGCCTCCAAGGGCACGACCAACTACAAGGCCAACTGGTGGACGCAGGGCAATGACCCCGCCACCAACAGCGGCCCCACCGGCAGCGGCCAGCCCTGGACCTCGCAGGGCGCCTGCACCACCGGCCCGGCGCCTTCGCCCAGCCCGTCGCCCTCACCCTCGCCGTCTCCGAGCCCCAGCCCGTCGCCCAGCCCGGCTCCCTCGCCGTCGCCGGACCTGACCGACCCGGCCGCCAAGTCCGCCACGCAGACCTCGCGCGCCTACACGGTCTACTACCCGAGCTGGAGCGACAACTGGTTTGATGCCAGTGGCAAGACCATGAACCAGGTCTTCCAGGCCAGCAACTTCGCGCGCATCCCGGCCAACTACACGCATGTGGTGGCGGCGTTCGCGCAGCCCAACTTCACGTGGGGCGGCATGGCGGCCAACAACTGGTCGGGCACCGGCATCAACTTCAACGGGCGACCTTCGGACATCAAGGCCGCCATCGACGTGCTGCACGCCCGCAACATCAAGGTCATCCTGGCCGTGGGCGGCGCCACCTACAACAGCTGGGGCACGCTGTCGGCCGAAGGCCACGCGGGCAGCGGCCCGACGATCACGGCGCTGGCCAACATCATGAAGGACGTGGGCTTTGACGGCCTGGACGTGGACTACGAGATCGAAGGCCTGGATGGCTATGCCGGCGCCGTGAAGGCGATGCGCAAGGCCGTGGACCTGGCCGGCGGCGGCCGCATCCTCAGCGTGGCCGGCTGGTCCACCGGCGCGGACTGCACCGGCGCGACGGCCAACGACCCGCAGTGCGCGGGCGTGGGCGTCAGCTACTGGGGCGGCAAGGCCGGTCTGGAGCGCCAGCTCGTCAACGCCTACCCGGCGCTGAAGACCGCGTTCAACCTCGTCAACATCATGAGCTACGACGCGCGCTACGAGAACTACGACGGCGTGACCGCATGGAAGCAGTACCGCCAGCTGTTCCCCAGCAGCACCATCGTGTCCATTGGCTTCGAGACCGCGCCCGAGGGCTGGGCCGGCGGCCAGCTGGTGGTGAACAACGCCGATGCGCAATGCACCGGCTCGGTCATCCTGAAGAACAGCTACGGCACCACCATCAACCAGCCGTACTCGGTGGAGCGCTACCTGAACGCCGTCGTCACCAGCACCCTCGCCAACAAGAACCCGCGCGATGGCGCGATGCTGTGGCAGGCGCTGAAGACCGCCAACGGCGCCTGCGGCAGCGCCACCGTGGGCTCGCCCGGCACCATCGGCAAGAAGGTGTCCGGCGTGCTGCAGCTGGTGGACGACCCGGCGCTGCAGAACGCACCCTGGAAGTAAGCCGTTATCTCGCCTGAGCTGATCGCCGCCGCGCCGACCCTTCGGCCGGCGGCTTTTTTCCATCGTCGATTGGAGACCCCATGATTTCCTGCCCTCCGCTGCCGCGCGGCGCCAAGTCCCTGCTGCTGGCCGGCGCGCTGACACTGGCCACCGCCGCCTTCGCCCAGAGCTACCCCGCCTGGGCCCCCGACACCTACTACACGGCCGGCACCGTCGTGACCTACCAGGGGCGCCTGTACCGCGCCAACGTCAACCAGACCGACTATGCGTCCACCGGCTGGAACCCGACCAACGCGTCGCTGTGGACCGACATCGGCCCGGCCTCCGGCACGCCGTCGCCTTCCCCCGCGCCGACACCGGCTCCGGCGCCTGCACCCACGCCGGCACCGACGCCCGCCCCGGCCCCCAGCGGCAGCTGCGCGCCCGCCTGGGTCGCTGCCACCGCCTACAGCGGCGGCGCCATCGCCTCCAAGGGCACCACCAACTACAAGGCCAACTGGTGGACGCAGGGCAACGACCCCGCCACCAACAGCGGCCCCACCGGCAGCGGCCAGCCCTGGACCTCGCAGGGCGCCTGCACCACGGGCGGGCCGGCACCTTCGCCGTCTCCCAGCCCGAGCCCGAGCCCTTCTCCCAGCCCTTCTCCCAGCCCGTCCCCGAGTCCCGCGCCGTCGCCGTCTCCCAACGGCAAGCACCAGTTGGTCGGCTACTGGCACAACTTCACCAACCCGTCCGGTCCGACCTTCCCGATCGCCGACGTGCCCAATGCCTACGACGTCATCGTCGTGGCGTTCGCCGATGACGGCGGCAACGGCAGCATCACTTTCAACCTGGATCCGGGTTCCGGCGGCGAAGCCAAGTTCATCGCCGACATCGCGGCCGCGCGCGCCAAGGGCAAGAAGGTGGTGCTGTCCTTCGGCGGCCAGAACGGCACGGTCACGCTGAACAACGCGACCAACGTGGCCAACTTCGTCAACACGGTCGAGGCCATCATCCGCAAGTACGGCTTCGACGGCATCGACATCGACCTGGAGAGCGGCGCCGGCGTGACGGCTGGTGCGCCGGTCATCAACAACCTCATCACTGCCGTGAAGCAGCTGAAGGCGCGCATCGGGTCCAGCTTCTACCTGTCGATGGCGCCGGAGCATCCGTATGTGCAGGGCGGCTACGCGGCCTACAGCGGCATCTGGGGTGCCTACCTGCCGCTGATCGACGGGCTGCGCAACGAGCTGAACCTGCTGCACGTGCAGTACTACAACAACGGTGCGCTCTACACGCCGTACGCGACGCAAGGTCTGGCCGAGGGCAGCGTGGACATGCTGGTGGCCGCCAGCAAGATGCTGATCGAAGGCTTCACGACCAACAACGGCACCGGCACCTACAGCTTCCAGGGCCTGCGTCCGGACCAAGTGTCGCTGGGCATCCCGTCCGGCCCGTCGTCGGCCAACTCGGGCCAGGCCAGCGTCGCGACCATCACCGCGGCACTGAACTGCCTGACCAAGCTGACGCAATGCGGCGCGATCAAGCCTGCCGTGGCCTACCCGACGTTCAGCGGCGTGATGACCTGGTCCATCAACTGGGACAAGAAGGATGGGCAGTCGTTCTCGACCGGCGTGCGCAACGCGCTGAACGCGCTGCCCTGACCTGCTGGGCCCGGCGCCCGCAGCCATGCGCTGCGGGCGCCTTTTTGCATCGCCACCGGAGGCGCACCTCCGGGTCCGCCCGTCCCTGAGTTCCGGCACACGCACCCTGTTGCCATCCTGGCCTCAGTCCGCGCAACATTGAAAGCGCTTTCAAGTCGCCGATACAGGCGGCGGGCACCACAACCTGTTGGAGACATCCCCCATGACATTGCTGAGATCCCTCATCCGCCCCGTCCTGGCCGGCCTGCTGACCGCCGCCGCCGGACTCGCCCATGCCCAGTGGCAACTCGTCTGGAGCGACGAGTTCAACGGCAGCATCGGCCCCGACTGGGTCTTCGAGACCGGCACCGGCGCCAATGGCTGGGGCAACAACGAGCTGCAGTACTACCGCCGCGAGAACGCGACGATCGTGAACAACGCGCTGGTCATCACGGCCAAGCGCGAGAACTTCGGCGGCATGGCCTACACATCGGCCCGCATGAAGACGCAGGGCATCAAGACCTTCAAGTACGGCCGCATCGAGGCGCGCATGAAGCTGCCCTCCTTCCTCGGCGCCTGGCCGGCGTTCTGGATGCTGGGCGCCAACCTGCCGCAGGTCGGCTGGCCGGCCTCCGGCGAGATCGACGTGATGGAGAAGATCAACGACGAGCAGAAGGTCTACGGCACCATCCACTGGCAGGACCACAACAACCAGTACGCCCAGTACAGCGGCAACGTAGCGACCAGCGTGACCGACTGGCATGTCTACGCGGTGGAATGGGATGCGAGCGCCATCCGCTGGTACGTGGACGGCGTGAAGTACCACGAGGCCAGCATCGCCAACGGCGTCAACGGCACCAGCGAGTTCCACAACGACTTCTTCCTGCTGCTGAACTTCGCCATCGGCGGCAACTGGCCGGGCTTCAACGTCAACACGGCGGCGCTGCCGGCCCAGATGCATGTGGACTATGTGCGCGTGTACGCGCCGGCCACGAGCGGTGTCGCCACGGTCTACCAGCACTGCAACTACACCGGCTACGCGGCCGCGCTGTCCGAAGGCAGCTACACGCGCGCCCAGCTGCAGGCCCGCGGCATCAGCGACAACGATCTGTCGTCTCTGCGTGTGAACGCCGGCTGGCAGGTGCAGCTGTTCGACGGCGACAACTTCAGCGGCGCCAGCGTGACCCGTACCGGTGACAGCGGCTGCCTGGTGGACCAGGCCTTCAACGACCGCGCCACGTCCATCGTCGTCTCTCGCGTCGGTACCGGCTGGACGCGCCAGGTCGAGGCCGAAGCCTTCAACGCCCAGGCCGGCGTGCAGACCGAGGCCTGCACCGAGGGCGGCCAGAACGTCGGCTGGATAGAGACCAACGACTGGATGGCCTACAACGGCATCTCGTTCCCGACCAGCGGCGCCTACCGCGTCGAGTACCGTGTGGCCAGCCCGAACGGCGGCACGCTGTCGCTGGACCTGAACGCCGGCAGTGTGCCGCTGGGCCAGGTGGGCGTGCCCAACACCGGCGGCTGGCAGAACTGGCAGACCGTGTCTCACACGGTGAACATCAATGCCGGCACCTACAACGTCGGCGTGTTCGCGGCGCAGGGCGGGTGGAACATCAACTGGATCCGTTTCACCAAGCTGTGAGGACCCCTCGCCCGGTCTGGCGACGCTGAACGCGGGCCAGCCCAGCCGGTCCCCCGAGGGGACGGCGATGCTCGCGGCATTGAGCCGCGAGCACATCGCCCGCAGGCCGGCTTGGGAGCGGCCCGGCGCTCGGCTTGCGCAAAAACCATCAATCCGCAGCCCGCCTACACTCGGCCACCTGCCCGGACCCCCGATGAAAGACAAGACGCCCCCCGCCAAGAAAGCGCAGTCAAGCCGCCCCGACGGCGTCGTCACGCTCGAACAGGTGGCCGAACTGGCCGGCGTGTCGCCCAGCACGGTATCGCGCATCCTGAACGGCACCGCCGCGGTCAGCGAGGCCAAGAAGGAGGCCGTGGAGGCCGCCATCCGCGAGCTGGGCTTCAGGCCCAACCCGGTGGCCCGTGGCCTGGCCGGCGGCAAGACCATGTCCATCGGCGTGGTCACGCAGATCATTTCAAGCCCGTTCTATGGCGAAGCGCTGCTGGGCATCGAGCGCGAGCTGGAGCGCGCCGGCTACGTGCCGCTGTTCGTGTCCGGCAACTGGCATGAGGACGACGAGCGCAAGGCCATCGAGGCGCTGCTGTCACGCCGGGTCGACGGCATCATCGTGCTGGCCGGCCGGCTGCCCAACGAGCAGCTGGTGAGCTTGGCCGGCGGCCTGCCCACCGTGGTCGTGGGGCGCCAGGTGCAGGGGCCGCGCATCTACAGCTTCAGCTTCGACAACCGCCTGGGCGCGCGGCTCGCGACGCAGCACCTGATCGATCAAGGCCACCGCCGCATCGCCTTCATTGCCGGCGACCTGATGCACGACGACGCCGTCGAGCGCCAGGACGGCTATCTGGCCGCCATGGCCGCGGCCGGCCTGCCCGTGGAGCCCGACCTGGTCGTGCAGAGCGACTTCACGGCCGCCGGCGGCATGCTCGCCGTCAGCCGGCTGCTGGAGCGCGACGTGTCCTTCACGGCGCTGTTCGTGTCCAACGACGAAATGGCCATGGGTGCCTGCCTGGGCCTGCACCGCCGCAACCTGCGCGTGCCGGACGACGTCTCCATGGTGGGCTTTGACGATGTCGTCATGGCCCGCTACACGATGCCGCCGCTGACCACCGTGCGCCAGTCGGTCTACGAGATCGGCACCGAAGCCGCCGCCGCCATGCTGGCCATGCTGCGCGGCGAGCAGCCCAAAGCGCAGCCGCCCGGGCCCGAGCTGATCGTGCGCGAGAGTACGCGCCGCCTGCTGCGCTGACTCCCCTCGCCCGCGCGCGCCGCGGGTGCCACCCTCTGTTGTACGGCTGGGGTAAACCATGTGGCCGCTGCACCGGATAGTCTTCATCATTCAATGAAAGCGCTTTCAGAAGGCGCGTTTTCAGCGTGCCTGCGTCAGGGGCGGACTGCTGCCTGACCGAAACGGAGTTTCGATCCCACCGGGACGAAACCGCCGTTCCGGCAGGCCGCAGCGACTGCGATACCCACGGTCCCAACTGTTGCCTACAAGCTGCGGACCAAGGGTGTTGCCTAGTTTGAAAGCGCTGCCAATCAAGTATTGTTGAAAGCGCTTTCAGTCCTTTCGGGGACGTCACGACAAGATCACAACTCAGGAGACAAGTGAATGAGACACCCTCGTCCCGCCCTTCGCATGACCCGTCTGGCTGCTGCCAGCGGTCTGCTGTTCGTGGGCGCCGCGGCCCAGGCACAGAACGCACCCACCGTCGGCACGGTCGCGCCCCAGGCGATGGCCAGCACCACGCAGCTGGAGACCGTCGTCGTGACGGGCATCCGCCGCTCGCTGGAGTCCTCGGTCAACCTGAAGCGCCAGGCCTCGGGTCTGGTCGACGGCATCGTGGCCGAAGACATCGGCAAGTTCCCCGACACCAACCTCGCTGAATCGCTGAGCCGCATTTCCGGCGTGTCCATCGACCGCAACAACGGCGAAGGCACGCGCGTCACCGTGCGCGGCATGGGCCCCGACTTCAACCTGGTGCTGCTGAACGGCCGCCAGATGCCCGGCGCCAGCATTGATAGCAGTGCACCGGCCTCGCGCTCGTTCGACTTCTCCAACCTCGCGTCCGACGGCGTCGCCGCGCTGGAGGTCTACAAGACCAGCCGCGCCGCCAGCCCCACGGGCGGCATGGGCGCCACCATCAACGTGCGCACGCCGCGTCCGTTCGATACCAAGGAAACCATCGCCCAGGTCGGCGTGAAGTTCGTCAACGACGAATCCGCCAGTCGCTCGCCCGGTGAGCAGAAGGGCAAGAGCGTCACGCCCGAACTGAACGGCATCTACAGCACGCAGACCGCCGACGGCATGTTCGGCATCGCGCTGATCGGCACCTACCAGGAGCGCGACTCCGGCTACAACCAGGCCACCGTGCCCAACGGCTGGAAGAGCTGGGTGGGCAACGAAGGCGGCTGGGGCGCCCTGCCCGCCGGACCGTCGACCACCATAAAGAATCGTCCGGGCCCGACGGATCTCTACAGCGTTCCGCAGAACATCAACTACGCCTTCGTCGGCATCCACCGCGAGCGCCTGAACGGCCAGCTGGTGCTGCAGGCCCGCCCGGTGAAGGACGTGACCGCGACGCTGGACTTCGTCATGTCGGAGCAGAAGTTCACGCAGCGCCGCAACGACATCTCGGCCTGGTTCAACTATGGCGGCCAGTTCGGTGAGTTCAGCCAAGGTTCGCCGTCGTCGCCGCTGATCTATGGCGAAGGCTTCAACGGTGCTGACCTGGCGATGGGCACCTCGCGCATCAACACGAAGAACAAGAACCGCTCCGTCGGCCTGAACCTGAAGTGGAAGGCCACCGACGCGCTGAGCTTCGACTTCGACGCCCACCGCTCCACCGCCACGTCCGGCGCCGCCGACGACCTGGGCACCGCTGTGACGATGGGCACCGCCGCCTTTGTGCGTGGCAACACCTTCGTCGACTTCAGCAACAAGTTCCCGGTGATGAACATCGCCGGCACCGGCACGCTGAGCCCGGCCAGCATGGAGCTGCAGGGCACGGTGTTCGGCAACAGCTACCACCGCAACCAGGTCAGCCAGGTGCAGGCCCGCGGCAACTGGAAGATCAACGCCGACAGCAGCCTGGACTTTGGCCTGACGCTGACCGAGGTCGACAACCGCTCGGCCTTCTCCAATGTGCAGCGCGACACCTGGGGCGCCAACATCGCCGGCGGTCCGGCCGCGATGCCGGACAACATCTTCAAGCTGGACTCCATCAGCAAGTACTTCGAGCGCATTCCGGGCTCGGGTGACTCGCGGATGTTCAACCAGATGTTCAACTTCAACTTCGAGGACCTGCGCGCAGCAGCCATCAAGCAGTTGGGCTCCGACGCGCTGCTGAAGGCCTCGTGGGACTTCGTTGACGACTTCCGGACAAAGGAAACGTCGGAAGCCCTGTTCGGCCAATACAACCTGGCCTGGGACTGGGGTGTTCCTATGGACGCGGCTGTCGGCGTCCGCTACGAGCGCACCAAGGTCCATTCGCCGTCCACCGAGAAAATCCCCGTGGCTGCTGCAGCCTGGGTCGCCGACAACGAAGTTCCCATCAGCTTCTCGGGCTCTCGTTCCGCGTCCAAGGACGGCAAGTACGACTATGTGCTGCCCTCCATCGACCTCAGCGCAGACCTGACGAACGACACCAAGCTGCGCTTCAGCTACGGCCACTCCATCGGTCGTCCGGGCTGGAACGCCATCCAGGGCGGTCAGCGCATCAACCAGTTGGCCCGCGTGGATGGCGGCGAGGCCTCCGTTGGCAACCCCAACCTGCGGCCGCTGCACTCGCGCAACCTCGACTTCTCCGCGGAGCACTATTACGCCAAGAGCAGCTATGTCGCCGCGAGCTACTTCCGCAAGAGTCTGAAGGACTACAACGAAGGCATCAACGAGAGCGTCTCGCTGTTCGACGTGCGCACCCCCATTGGCGGCGCTCTGTACAACGAAGCAAACACGGCCGGCAACTGCGCGGGCAACACGAACTGCATCCGCACGTGGATCTTCGCCAACCGCGCGACTGCTCCCGGCGTTGCCGCACGCCCCGATCTGGGTCCGGCCATTGGCACGATCACCGCCCAGCCCACTGACCCGCTGCTGATGTTCAAGCGAGCCAACTTCGTCAACAACACCCGCCGCTCCACCATCAACGGCATCGAGCTGAACGCGCAACACACGTTCAGCAACGGCTTCGGCGTGTCGGCCAACTTCACGAAGGTTCGTTCCGACCTGGACTACGACCTCGCCAAGAAGGGCAGCCAGACCGACGTGCTGGTGGGCATGGGCGACTCGGGCAACCTGGTCGGCTTCTACGAGAACGAGACCTTCAGCGTCCGCGCGGCCTACAACTGGCGTGGCAAGTTCCTCGTCGCCAACTACGGTGGCGCGGAAGGTGCGCAGCCGCTGTATGTCGAGCCCTACGGCCAGTGGGACGTGAGCGCAGGCTACAACTTCAACAAGCACCTGCGCTTCCAGATCGAAGCCATCAACCTGACGGACGAGTACACCCGCACCCATCTGCGGACCGAGCATCAACTGGGTGGCGTCACCCAGCTGGGCCGCCGCATCATGGTCGGCGCGCGCTACAAGTTCTGAGCCTGAGAGCCCGGGCCGGACGGCGTCCGGCCCGCCCCTCCTTCGGGGGCAAGGAAAGTCAGGATCACACCCGGCTTCCTTGTGGTGCACAGTCTGGTTCGGCGGCGCTTGCGCTCTGGGGTGCCGCTCTTGTTCGCCGTTTGGCGAGGCCGCGCGAGCGGCTTTTTTTGTTTCTGGATGACCTGCCGTGAGCGACCCAATTCATGACGTGCTCGTACTGGGCGGCGGTTCTGCCGGCTGGCTGGTCGCGGCGCTGCTGGCCGCCGAGCATCCCGAACTGCGCGTCACGCTGATCGAATCCAGCGAGGTGCCCATCATCGGCGTCGGCGAAGGCACCTGGCCGTCCATGCGCGACACGCTGCGCCGCATCGGCCTGTCAGAGACCGATTTCGTGCGCCGCTGTCAGGTCTCGTTCAAGCAGGGCTCGCGCTTCGACGGCTGGGCGACCGGCACGGCCGGCGAGCACTACTACCACCCCTTCATGCTGCCGGTGGGCCATGGCGACGTGGACGCCGTGCCGGCCTGGCTGGCCGCCGAGCCTGCCACGGCCTTTGCCAATGCCGTCAGCCCGTCGCCGCAGCTGTGCGACAGCGGCCGCGCGCCCAAGCAGGCGCAGACCCCCGAATTCGGCGCCGTCGCCAACTACGCCTATCACTTCGATGCCGGCCTGTTCGGCCAGGCGCTGCGCGAGCACGCGGTCAGCCAGCTGAACGTGCGCCACGTCGTCGATCACGTCGATGCCGTGCTGACCAAGGACGATGGAGACATCGCCGCGCTGCAGACCCGCGCCCACGGCGCCCTCGCGGCCGACCTCTTCATCGACTGCTCGGGCCTCGCCGCGCGCCTCATCGGCCAGCACTTCGGCGTGCCGCTGAAGAGCGAGCGCGACGTGCTGTTCAACGACGCCGCCCTCGCGCTGCAAGTGCCCTACGCCACGCCCGACGCGCCGCTGGCCTCGGTCACCATCGCCACCGCCTGGAGCAAGGGCTGGATCTGGGACATCGGCCTGCCGTCGCGCCGTGGCGTCGGTGCCGTCTACTCGCGGGCCCATGCCAGCGACGATGAGGCGCACGCCGCGCTGCAGGCCTATCTGGACCGTAGCGGCGCTCCGCCTGAGCGCGGCACGCCGCGGCCCATCCGTTTCGACCCTGGTTACCGCGAGCGCTTCTGGGTGCGCAACTGCGTGGCCATCGGCCTGTCCAGCGGCTTCATCGAACCGCTGGAAGCCTCCGCGCTGGCGCTGGTGGAACTGTCGGCCCAGCGCCTGTGCGACGAACTGCCCATGAGCCGCGCCGGCATGGACGCCGTCGCGCGCCGCTTCAACGACGACTTTGCCTACCGCTGGTCGCGCGTCATCGACTTCCTGAAGCTGCACTACGCGCTCAGCCAACGCGACGACAGCGATTACTGGCGCGCCCACCGCGACCCGGCCACCTGGCCCGAGCGGCTGCGCGAACTGCTGCCGCTTTGGCGGCTGCGCCCGCCGGCCCGACACGACTTCGGCCGCATCGACGAGGTCTTCCCTGCGGCCAGCTACCAGTACATCCTCTACGGCATGGGTTTTCGCCCTGACAGCCCCATCGCCTCTGCCGCCAAACTGCAGGCGGGCCGCGCCTGTTTCGACGAGGCGGCCCGCCAGGTGCGCCGCCTCGTGCCGGCGCTGCCCAGCCACCGCGCCCTCATCCAACACATCCTTCAGCACGGCCTGCCGTCATGACCCGTCCCGCTGCCCTCAACAACGTCGCCCACCGCCACCTGCGCGTGCGCACCGAACGCTCCGCCGCCCTGGGCGACGCGCGCCGGTCCGTGCTGGCCCTGCCCGCCGAATTCCGCCAGCTGCAGGCCCATTTCCCCATCGTCTTCCAGCATGTCGATGGCGAAGCTGGCTTCCAGCCCATCGTGCTGATGGGCCTGGAAGAAGGCCAGAACCTCTACCTGACCGAGCAGGGCTGGGATGCGCCCGTGGTGCCCATGGCGCTGCAACGCGACCCCTTCATGATCGGCCGCAGCGGCGACGACCTGCAGCTGCACATCGACCTGGACAGCCCACGCCTCGTGGCCGAAGGCGACGCCGAATCCGGCACCGCCATCTTCATGCCGCACGGCGGCCACAGCGACTACCTGGACCACGTCGTCGACCTGCTGGAGCACCTGCATGCCCAGGCCCAGCACCTGCCGGCGTTCATCGCGGCGCTGACCCGCCACCAGCTGCTCGAGCCCTTCGCGCTGGACATAGCGCTGCCCGATGGCGAGCAAGGCCGTATCTCGGGCCTGTACACCATCCACGAAGAGCGCCTGGCCGCGCTGCCCGGCGACGCGCTGGAGGCGCTGCAGCGCGAAGGCCATCTGCTGCCCATCTACATGCAGCTGGCGTCGCTGATGCAGCTGCAAGGCCTGCTGGAGCGGCATACCCGCGCCGTCGCACGGGGCTGACATGCGTGACATCCCGGTCTGGACCGGCGCGTTCGACCCCGATGCGCTGCCCGCCGAACTGCTGACCGGCGACGCGCCCTTCGTCGTGCGCGGCGGCTTCGCGCACTGGCCCGTGGTGCAGGCCGCACGCCAGTCCGACGAGGCACTGGCCCGCTACCTGATGGGCTTCTACCGCGGCATGGGCATAGGCCTGTTCCAGATTCCACCCGAGGCCGGCGGCCGCGCGTTCTACGCCGACGAGACGCTCTGCAGCTTCAACTTCACGCGCCACCACGCGACGCTGGACCAGGTGCTGACCGGTCTGCTGGGCCTGGCCCATGCGCCCGTGGCGCCCGCGCTGTACGTGGGCTCCACGACAGTGGACGCCGTGCTGCCCGGCTTCCTGGACGTCAACCGCCTGGGCCTGGGCGGGCGCGACGCGCTGGTCAGCCTGTGGCTGGGCAACCGCAGTCGTGTGGCGGCCCACTACGACCTGCCGGACAACCTGGCCGTCGTGGCCGCCGGGCGGCGCCGTTTCACGCTGTTCCCGCCTGAGCAGATCCACAACCTCTACATGGGCCCGCTGGACCCCACGCCGGCCGGCCAGCCCATCAGCCTCGTCGACTTCACGGCGCCCGACTTCGAGCGCTTCCCGCGCTTCCGCCGCGCGCTGGACGCCGGCCTCGTCGCCGAGCTGGAGCCGGGCGACGCCGTCTTCATCCCCAGCATGTGGCTCCACCACATCGAGGGCCTGTCGCCGCTCAACCTGCTCATCAACGCCTGGTGGCGCCAGACGCCCGAGTACATGGACTCGCCCGTCAGCGCGTTGCACCTGGCGCTGATGACGATCAAGGACCTGCCGGAGAAGGAGCGCCGCATCTGGCAGCACCATTTCCAGCACTTCGTCTTCGGCGCCGACGCCACCACCTGGGAACACATTCCGCCGAGCGCGCAGGGCCTGCTGGGCCCTGTGGGCGAACTAACGATGCGCAAGTCGCGCGCCCACCTGCTGACGCAACTGAAACGATGAACACCTCCTCCACTCCCATCCGCCGCGTCGTCATCGCCGGCGGCGGCACCGCCGGCTGGATGATGGCCGCGCTGATGAGCAAGCTGATGGGAAAACAGCTGGACATCAAGCTCGTCGAGTCCGAGGAGATCGGCACCGTGGGCGTCGGCGAGGCCACGATCCCCGCGCTGCACACCTATCACAACCTGCTGGGCATCAACGAAGCCGAGTTCATGGCCGCGACCAACGCGACCTTCAAGCTGGGCATCGCCTTCGAGGGCTGGAAGGACATCGGCCAGGACTACTTCCACTCCTTCGGCACCACCGGCACCGACCACTGGAGCGCCGGCTTCCAGCACTTCTGGCTGAAGGGCCACGCCGAAGGCCTCGCCAAGACCTACACCGACTACAACACCGAGACGGTGGCTGCCTATGCCAACCGCTTCGCCCACCTGCCGCGCAACGGCCTGAACTACGCCTACCACCTGGACGCAGGCCGCTACGCCCGCTTCCTGCGCGCGATGAGCGAGCAGCACGGCGTGCAGCGCATCGAGGGCAAGATCGCCGCTGTGCTGATGGACGGCCCGCAAGGCCGCGACGGCGACATCACCGCACTGCAGATGCAGGACGGCTCGCGCATCGATGGCGACCTGTTCATCGACTGCACGGGCTTCCGCTCGCTGCTGATGGGCGAGGCACTGGGCGTGGGCTACGAGGACTGGTCGCATTGGCTGCCCTGCGACCGCGCGGTCGCCGTGCAGACGGCATCGGTGCGCGAGGCCTGGCCCTACACGCGCTCCATTTGCCACCCCTTCGGCTGGCAATGGCGCATCCCGCTGCAGCACCGCGTGGGCAATGGCCTGGTCTACAGCAGCAAGGAGCTCGCCGACGCCGACGCGCCCGACGTGCTGAAGAAGAACGTCGAAGGCCAGTTGCTGATCCAGCCCCGTGTCATCAAGTTCACGCCGGGCCAGCGCCACAAGGTCTGGCACCGCAACTGCATCGCCGTGGGCCTGGCCAGCGGCTTCATCGAGCCGCTGGAGTCCACCAGCATCCACCTGATCCAGCGCTCGGCCATCCGGTTGATGCAGCTGTTCCCCACCCGCGGCATCAACCCGGCCGACGTGGCCGAGTTCAACCAGCAGTGCGAGCGCGAGCTGGCTCACATCCGCGACTTCGTCATCCTGCATTACCACGTGACCGAGCGGCGCGACTCCGCGTTGTGGAACCACGTGCGCACGATGGAAGTGCCTGCCTCGCTGAAGCACCGCATCGAGCTGTTCCGCGAGAGTGGGCGCGTCTTCCACCAGAGCGACGAGCTGTTCGCGCTGAACTCGTGGATCCAGGTCATGATGGGCCAGGGCCTGACCCCGCAGAGCTACCACCCGGTGGCCGACCTGATGGGCAAGGCCGAGCTGGGCAACTTCCTGGGCGACATCCACCTCAAGGTCGCGCGCACCGTGGCCGCACTGCCCTCGCACCAGGCCTATGTCGAGCAGCTGTGCGCGCCGTACCGCCAGGCCAGCACCGAACAGCTCGCGGCGACGCCGCTGAAGATCTAGGGCTCCGACCGGCCGTCGCCCTCGCGGTCGCGCTCGTAGTGCCGCGCCAGCGGGAGGGGCGGCAGCCACGCCTCGCGGCGCACGGTCCACAGCTCGTAGGTGGGCGTCAGCTGGTCCGGCGCGTCCAGCGCGCCGAGGTTCACCTCCACCTCGTCGCCGCTGCGACCGAACACCGGTGAGCCGCAGCGCGGACAGAAATGCCGGCCGCGGTAGTCGTGCGTGTCGCCGGTGACCGTCACCGCCTCCGCGCGAAAGATCGCCGACGCATGGAACAGCGCGCCGTGGTGCTTGCGGCAGTCCATGCAATGGCACAGCCCCACGCGCCAGGGGCGGCCTGTCGCCGCGATGCGGACGGCGCCGCACAGGCAGCCGCCGGTAAATCGGTCCATGGGCGTCTCCTTCTGATTCCCTAGCCTAGCCTTGAAAGCCCCACGACCAGCCCCAGATTTCAGGTCGGCTCACAATCACGCCCATCATGAAGCTCAACCACACGATCCAAGCCCGCCTCAACACCTGAGCGCCCTTCGACCGTGTTCGGAAGGCGCAAAGCCTTCCGGTTCCGCCCAAACAGCAACCCCGGCAGGCTCGCACCTCCCGGGGTTTTGTTTTTCCTGACCTGAGTTCCACATGCATACCCGCACCTTCGACAAGCTGATCGCCACGATTCCCGAGCGCCGGAGCGCGGCTCGGCCTTACCTGTCGCGTGCGCGCTTCGGCGTCCTGTCCTCGCGCTGATCCCGTGGTTCCTTGACCCGGGGTTGGCAACACACCCCGAATCAGGAACCACCATGAACTCGAAATCGAACTTCCGCAACCTGCGCAACATCGGCGTCATCGCGCACGTCGACGCGGGCAAGACCACCACCACCGAACGCATCCTGTTCTACACGGGCGAGAACCACCGCATCGGCGAAGTCCACGACGGCGCCACGACGATGGACTTCGACCCGCAGGAACGCGCCCGCGGCATCACCATCCACAGCGCTGCGACCACCGTGCACTGGCACGGCACGCAGATCAACCTGATCGACACGCCCGGACACATCGACTTCAACCTCGAGGTGCGCCGCTCGCTACGCGTGCTGGACGCTGCCGTCGTCGTGTTCGACGGCGTGGCCGGCGTGGAACCGCAGACGGAAACCAACTGGCGCCTCGCGGACGAGTACCGCGTGCCCCGCCTGGCCTTCGTCAACAAGCTGGACCGCATCGGTGCGGACTTCGGCCGCGTCGTCGCTTCCCTCGAAGAGCGCCTGGGCGTGCGCGCGCTGCCGCTGCAGCTACCCATCGGCGCGGAAGGCGATTTCCGCGGCGTGGTGGACCTGCTCGCCATGCAGGCGCTGGTCTGGGACCGCGACGACGCCAAGACGCCGCCGCGCATGGACGCCATTCCCCCTGAGCTGCTGCCCGCCGCCCAGGCCGCCCGCGCGCGCCTGCTCGAAGCAGCCGCCGAACAGGACGATGCACTGCTGGACGGCTGGCTGCGCGGTGCCGAACCGAGCCAGGACGAACTGCGCACGGCGCTGCGCCGCGGCACCATCGCGGGCGCCTTCGTACCCGTGCTGGCCGGCTCTGCCTTCCGCAACCGCGGCGTGGAGCCGCTGCTGGATGCGGTGGTGGCCTATCTGCCCGCGCCCGGTGAAGCACACGGCGCCGTCGCGACGGACGGCCCGCTGTCTGCCCTCGCGTTCAAGCTGACCGCCGACGACCACGGCGCGATGGCGTTCGTGCGCGTCTACAGCGGCGCGCTGAAGCGCGGCGACACGGTCTTCAACGCCAGCACCGGCAAGGCCGAGCGCGTGTCGCGGCTGTACGAGATCCATGCCGACCAGCGTGTCGAGCGCGACGCCCTCGTCGCGGGCGACATCGCGGGCATCGTCGGGCTCAAGGACGTGCTGACCGGTCACACGCTGGCCGACCGAAGGGACGCGACCGTGCTGGAAAGCATCGCCGTGCCCGAGGCCGTCATCGACGTCGCCATCGAAGCCCGCCAGCACGCCGACACCGCGGCCCTCGCGAAGGGCCTGGGCGTGCTCGTCCGTGAAGACCCGTCGCTGCGGCTTAGACAGGACGCCGACTCGGGCCAGACGCTGTTGTCCGGCATGGGCGAGCTGCAGTTGGAGGTGGCCGTGGAGAAGCTGCGCTCGCGCTTCGGCGTGGACGTGGCCGTGGGCCGCCCGCAGGTGGCCTACCGCGAGACCATCACGGCCGCGGCCGAAGTGCGCCATGTGCACAAGAAGCAGAGCGGCGGCCCCGGCCAGTTCGCCGAGCTGACGCTGCGCATCGCGCCGCTGCCGCGCGGTGAGGGCTTCCGCTTCCAGAACGGCGTGGTGGGCGGCGCGATCCCGCGCGAGTTCATCCCGGCGGTGGAGGCCGGCATCCGCAAGGCGTCCCAGGCCGGCCCGTTCGCGGGTTACCCGCTGGTGGACTTCGAGGCCACGCTGGTGGACGGCAGCGCCCACGTGCGCGACTCGTCCGCGCTGGCCTTCGAGCTGGCCGCCGCAACCGCGCTGCGCGAGGCCGTGCTGAAGGCGGCGCCGGTGGCGCTGGAGCCGGTGATGGCCGTCGAGGTCATCACGCCGGCCGACCATGTGGGCGACGTCATCGGCGACCTGCTGCGCCGCCGCGGCCATGTGCAAGGCCAGGACAGCCGCGGCAACGCGGTGGTCGTGACGGCGCACGTGCCGCTGGAGCGCATGTTTGGCTACATCGGCCAGCTGCGCGCCCTCAGCTCCGGCCGGGCGCAGTTCACGATGCAGCTGGACCACTACGCGGCGGTTCCCGCACGTGCGGCGCTGGCCGCGTAAGCCGGATGCGCCCGATGCGGCCCCAGGCCCGGCGATCTCCCAGGTCGCCGGGCCTTTTCTCCGCCTTCAAGCGCGCGAGCACATCACGTCGCAACGTGGCATCGTTCACTCGAAGCGGGGAAACCGGGACGGTTCCACCGGGGCAGCCCCGAGAATCGACCGGTGAGAACCCCGACCCCCTCCTGGAAGGCGAATGTTTGAGATCGTCATCTACGCGGCCTTGCTGGTGCTGTGCTGTGTGCTGGCCCTGCTGCTGATCCTGCAACGCCAATCCAAGGCCAACGCCAGCGCGCAGGCCTGGCGACTGGGGCACGAGCAGGGCCACGCCCAGGCCAAGGCCCAGTACGCCCAACAGGTCGCACGCATGACCGCCTACGAGCAATTGCTACGCGGGCAGACCGGCGGCGTGGGCAAGCACCTGGCGGACACGCGCGAGGTTGCCGAACTGATCCACCGCCAGGCGCCCGCGCTGCTGCGCGAGTCCAACGGACTGGCCCAGCTGCTGCACGGCAACGACGAATTCCTCAACCAGCTGCTCGACGCCTATGTGGCGGCAGACCAGGACGGCGGTGGCGCCCAGTCGCGGGCCGCCGCGCGCCTGCCGGCCGGCATCTATGCCGATGTCTTCGAGGCCGCCGGCCTGCCGGCGCCGGGGGCCGTGGTCGGCAAGTACTTCGTGCTGGCGCTGGAGGCCGGCATCCTCGTCATCCGCACCACCGGCAAGCAGGGCTGCTTCGGCCGGCTGCGCCTGGCGCGGCGCGACCTGGAGCGCTTCTTCAACGACCTGACCACCAAGCCCCGAAGCCTGGCCGACGAGCGCGACGCTGAGCTGACCTGCCGCGGCCTCTACCGCGTGGACGTCAACGACGACACGCGCTATGGCCAGCTGGTGATCGAGGTCGCCTCGCCGTCCAGCGGGCATCTGTACTTCGGCAATCCCGAGCTGGAACAGGAGCCGCTGCGCGAGCTGAAGTCTCTCAAGCGTGCGGCCCAGAAGCTGCTGGAAGACGAAGCCAAGTCGCCGACCCGCAAGAGCGCGGCGCAGCGGGCGCGCATCCTGCGGCGCGACGCGCTGCTGGGCCATGTGCCGGACAGTGGCCTGTGCGCCGCGTGCGAAGGCGACGTGACGATGCGGCTGCGCCTGGGCGACAAGCCGATGGGCTGTCCGCTGTGCGGCACGGCCTGGTCTGAGTGAAATCTCGGGCCACGAAACGGTTGCTCCGAGTCCACGCCAGGCTGGGTTAGGTCCTGGCGCCCCTGCCACTGACAGCAGTTCTACGGTTGCGTCAGGCCAGCGGCATGTCCCGTCACAACGGTGGATGCAGGCCGGCCGGCGCTGCAACAGACTTTCCGCGAGTCAAACCCGCCCCCTTTGATTCAGGCACCGGATGGCCGTCGCAGGAAGATCCTCAGCTTGCCTCCGTTTGGGCGACCCACCACCGATTCGAGGAACGTCAACATGAAGCAAGTAGAACGAGATGTCACGGCCAGGCATGTCCAAGCCCTTCCCCACCGCCGCTTCCATCGCTATCCCGTTCTTCCGCCGGGCGTTGACTCGGGGCCGCTGCAGCACCTGCCGGGCAAGTGGGTCAGCGGCGACACGGGCTGGAACATGATCGCGCTGCCGTTCCCCAACCCCGCCGGCCCGCCGTTCCGTCTGCTGCTCAACCAGTACAAGGAAACGCTGCGGTTCTCGTTCATCGACGAGAAGGTGCCCAACCGGGGCGTCACCGAGACGCGACCCCGGGGCGAGAAGGATCAGCTCGTCGTCACGCTGGTCTATGAGCTGAGCATCGAGCAGGTCGCTGTCCAGATGGCGTCGACGTTCTGGATCCACGAACTCGCCGAACCCGATCCGCTGGACGGTGCGCTGTTCGTGCTGCAGTACCTGCAGGACGTCAGTCTGGACTTCTTCCCGCGCCTGGACATGCCACCCGGGCTGATCCGCTGGCCCCACATCAGCATCAACACGCTGCGCAAGGTCCCCGAGGAAGAATGGAAGTGCCCGGAGCCCTGGGCGATGAAGCCGTAGCGCCCGCCTGCGGGTAGTCCGGCGGGCACGCGTCGGACCGCCCGCCTTTTGCGTCGTCAGTACATGTCCACCGCATCCACCGCAAATCCCGCGCTGAGGTAGGCGGTGCTGCCGCTGCCCGATGCGGCGTTGATGGTCACGGTGTTCGTGCCCGCCACGAACGCGCTGGCCGGCACCGCGAAGGTGAAGGTCGTGTTGTTGCCGCGGTAGGTGCCTATGGTCAGCGAGCGCGAGTCGGGCTGGGTGGACGGGCTGGGCACGGCCGAGGTCCAGCTGTTGACGCTGATCTGCGGGCGCGCATTCGCGTAGGCGGCGGTGATGCCGATGCGGATGGTGCGGGCCGCCAGCTGCGCGCTGGTCAGGTTGAACGTGATCTGGGTGCCGCTGTTGACGCTCTTCCAGATCGCGCCGGGGAACTTGTTCGTGGCGCTGCCCACCGCATAGGTGACCGGGCCCCAGGACGGGTTGCGGCTGTCCGACGGATGGCGGATGTTCAGCGTCTGGCCGTTGAGGAACTCCAGCGGCGTGCCGTCCCACTGGCCCACGCGCCACAGCACGCTTTGCGCGGACGGGTCGGCCGTGATGGCGCGGGTGTTCAGCGTCGTCGTGCCGCCGCTGCTGACGGACACCTGCTCGGTGTAGACACCCAGCTCGCCCTTGTACACAGTCATCGTGTACGTGCCGGGCTTCATGTTGGCCACCGTCACCGAGCCGCTGCCGGACGTGGTGCCCCAGTACTGCGCCGTGCTGTTCGCGAAGCCCACGGTGTACGCATAGGCCGTGTCCATGCCCGACAGCCCGTTCAGCACCACCTTGCCGCGGCCGCTGACCCAGCCCTGCAGGCCCAGGCCCGACATCCAGCTCATGTCCGGCGCGGCGGGCGTGCTGCCCGTCGTGAACACCAGTGCGTAGGGGCCGTGCAGGCCCATGCGGAAGGCCTCGGTCTGGTTGTGGCCCGAGTTCATGTAGTTGTAGACCTCGGTGTCGCCGCCGCTCTGGTTCTGGATGTCGCGGAAGAACGGGCCGCCCGACGCGCTCTCACGGTTGCCGTAGACCATGAACACGCCCACGCCGCTGCCGGTCACGCCGCGCACCGTCATGTCCTTGGCGCGCTGGTTGCCGTAGTACTTGGAGCGCGAGCTGCCGTCGCTCATGCCGAACACGTCGCTGCTCTCGATGGCGCCGGTGTTGCTGCGCAGGTTGGACTCGGTCGGCACGCCCGTGAACACGCTGCCATTGAGCCGCGTGATCCAGCGCAGCTCGCCCACCGCCGGCTCGGCCGTGATGTGCGTGGCCATGTAGATGGAGTTCTCGTTGCGGCGCACGACGAGGTAGTGCTTCAGCGTGGAGGCCGTGATCGTGATGACGGCCGTGGTGCCCGACGGCGAGAACGCGTAGGTGGCCGGCGCGCCCAAGCCCGAGCTGATGTGGGAGAACTTGGTCTGACCCTGCAGTTCGCTGCCGCCGTTGAGCTTGATGGACGTGATGTCGCCGCTGCTCTTGTTGACCTTGAACACCAGGCCGGCGCCGGTGTCCACGGTGAGCACGCCGCTGGCGTCGGTGATGCCCCAGGCGGCCCAGGCCGAGGAGCTGAGTGACAGCCAGGCGGCCGCGGCCAGTCGGAGCGCGCCACGGCGCCCGCTCGAGGAAGAAGTGAACATTGAGCTTGTCTCCAGTCGTTGGAATGCGCGGCCCCCACGGGTTGCCGCGCTGCCGCGCCTGTGCTGCTCGGTGCGGTCGAGGCCAGTCTAGGAAGCGTGTTCGCGCCCGTGCTCAGGCGCGCTACCTAGGCGGCGCAATCTCTCAGCGGCTTGATTGCAGGCGACACCACGGCGGGGGGCGGCGGCACCTCCTGGCCCGTCAGCTGCGCGAGGGATTCGCCCTGCTGGCGCGCACGTGGCGAGTCGGATTTCGTCAGCATCAACGTGGTCGCGTGGCGGCATGCGGCGCCAAGCGCATGACCTGGCCCCCAGTGGCCGCAGACCTGGCCAAGATCAGCTGGCGGTGGTGGCGCCCAGTCGGCCTCGCGTGCGGCGAGGCTGTTGAGCAAGCCCTGGCGGTGCGGCGCGGGCAAGTTCGGCGGCAACGCACGGTCCAGCCGCTCAAGCCAGGCTCCGGGCCGCTCCAGCCAGCGGCGCGAAGCGGCCAGGCCGGTCCAGGCCTCGTCGGCAGAGGCCGGGTCTTCATGCAGCCATTCCAGCCAGTGCAGGCCGTTGTCGGGCTCCAGCCGCAGCCGCTGCTGCAGCAACTCACGCCGGCAGACGGTGGCCTGCGGCAGCTGGATGCAGGCGCCCGCGGCCCAGCGCAGCGCGGCAACATCGCCCGAGCGCAGCGCGGCGTCGCGCACCTGCTGCGCCCACGGAAGCTGCGCGGCCCGGTCCTCCGCGGCGGGCTTCTGCAGCAGCAGCGCCAGCACGGCGTCGCCGCCCGACGCGCTGGTGAGCGCGGCAATCGCGCGCTGTGTCGCGAGCGCTGCCTCATGCGGAGGGAGCGGCGCGATGGGCGTGCAGCCAGAGGCTTGACGATGTGCCGGAGCGCTCGCGACGGTCTCGGTGGCTGCGCCCCCCAGCGCCAGCAGCGTCGGTGCCCGCAGCTTCGTCGGCGCCTCGACCGCAGCGGGCGTTGGCGCGGCACCAGGCCACCAGGCCCAGGCCAGCACGCCAAGCCCGAAGGCCAGCAGCAGCACGAGCAGCAAACGGTTCTTCATGAGCGAGCCATTGTGCGCAAGCGTTGGGTCTTCGGGCCGAGCGCCGGGCCGCCCCAAGCCGGACCGCCTGGCGATGTGCTTGCGGCTCAACGCCGCAAGCATCGCCGTCTCCTCGGGGGCTGTTGTCTTATCGAGATTTCATATGGGTTACATCGGAGCAACGAGGCATCAGGAAACGCGATAGATCGCGCGCTGAATTTCATAGCCAGGCGTGCCTGAGGCGAGGGTTTGCAGGGGGCTCGACGCGGCTGCGGTGGTCCAAGCCGGCGCGTGCTGCGTAAGTGCAGGCATCGACACCACTGCGCCCCGCCATGCCCGTGCTCTCCTCGTCGCCCAAGGCCCGCCTGCTGCTGCAAGGCCTCGCCTGGTTCACGCTGTTCCAGGCCGCGTGGTTTGCCTGCGTGCTGGGCGCGCCGCGCGGGCATGCCCCACTGGGCATGCTGGCCGTCGCGGCCGTCGTTGCGCTGACCTGGGCCACCAGCAACGCGCGCGGCGACGAGCTGCGGCTGACCGCGCTGGCGCTGCTGATCGGCCTTTGCTGGGACACCGCGATGCTGCAGATCGGCCTGCTGGTCTATGCATCGCCAGGCCCGCTGCCGGCGCTGGCGCCGCCATGGATCCTGGCGCTGTGGGCCTTGTTCGCAACGCTGCTGCGCGGGCCGCTGGCGTGGCTGCACGGCCGGCCGCTGCTGGCCGCGGCGCTGGGCGCGGCGGGCGGGCCGCTGTCCTACCTCGCGGCGGTGCGGCTGGGCGCCGGCAGCTTCCCCGATGAGACGAGCGCGCTGCTGGTGCTGGCGCTCGGCTGGGCGGCCATGACGCCCGCGCTGACCGAGGCGGCGCGTCATCTTGAGCGGCGCCGCCGCGCTGATCGTCTAGGCTGAACGTCGACGCCGCAGCAAGGCCAACAAGCCCAGCCCAACGCCCAGCATGGCGACCTGGCTGGCCTCCGGCACCGGCGCCGTGGCGGCCAGCACCTCCGCCTGCCAGTAGCTGGGCAGGTGCAGATAGGGGTTGCCGCTGGCCATGGTGCCGTCGGTGATATAGATCGCCCCCAGCCCGTGCTGCTTCGCGAGGCCCATCACCTCATGCATCTGCGCCTCGGTCATCACGGTGTGCACGATGGCGCCGGTGCCGGCGGCGTTGGTCAGGCCGGCGAGGAAGGGGCCGTTGACGAAGTCGGTGTACGAGCCCTCGAAGCTCATCAGCGTGTCCGCCAGCGCGTTGTAGCCCGCCGTGGGCGTGACGCCCGGGTTGCCGACGATCTCCCAGCCCGGATGCGCGGCCTTCAGCGCGTTGCTGACCGTCTGATAGAACGGCAGCGCGCCGGGCTGCGTGGCCATCTCGTCGAGGAAGACGCCGTCCACGCCGTACCAGTCGGCGTACTTCTGCGCATCGGCCACCACCTCGGAGGTGGAGCGCGTGGGCGGCACCTCGGGCGTGCACAGGTTGATGCCGTAGCAGGTGTAGACGTAGCCGATGACCTTGCCGCCGGCCGCGCGCAGGTCGTTGATGGACGCCGCGTAGTCGCTGTTGAACGACGTGCCCGGCCCGTTCCACGGGTTCATGATGGCCGTGACCTGCGCGCCCTGCTGGGCGGCCCAGCTGAGCTGGTGCCACTCGTTCAGCGACGGCATCCACGACGGGTAGAAATAGGCCGGCACGATGAGCTCGATGGCCGATGCGAAGGGCGACGCGGCGGCAAGGGCCAGCGTCGCGATGAGGGTCTTCAAACGCTTCATGTCGCCTCCTTCAGCAGCTGCCGCCGGTCTTCAGGCTGTTCAGGCACCAGCGCTCCGAACCCGACAGGCCGTTGTTGCCCCAGTAGGTGGGCGTGTAGTTCCAGATCGGGCCGCCCCAGGGCAGGCTGGGGTTGTAGGTCATGCTGGTCACGTAGACGTAGTTGGCCGCCGTGCCCTGCAGCGTCGCGCGCATCTCGGCCTGCGTGGCGGAGTGCAGCAGCAGCCAGGTCTTCACGCCCAGCGACGTGGCGAGGTTCTGCACGCCGCCGTTGAGCCAGCTGGCCGCCGCCACGTAGTCGCTGTAGCGGGCCTCGTACATGACGATGTGCTCGCCATAGCTGGCCGCGCTGACGAAGCAGCTGCTGGCACCCGGCCAGCCGGTGTTCCAAACCACGGTGCCGCTGGTGCCCGTGGCGGCCATCTTGGCGCGCACGGCGCTGAACTTCGGCGCGGTGCCATTGCACTTCTGCGTGTCGCTCAACGCAGCGTCGTCGAACGCGGCCTCGTCGAAGAAGAAGCCGTCCACGCCGCCCAGCGCGGTCTTGTAGGCGCTCAGGTTGGCGTTGATCGCGTTGTAGCGGCCCAGCTCGTCGGCGGTGTTGTAGTCGTAGCCGGTGGCCACATAGCCCAGCACCTTGCCGCCTTGTGCGCGGATGTTGGCGATGACGGCCTTCCAGTTCGTCACCTGGCTGGCGTTCAGGCCGGTGGCGCCGCTGTTGGGGTTGATGACGACGTAGGCGCCGCTGGGAATCTGGCCGCCATAGGTGCTGGCGGTCTCGCCCCAGTAGGCCACCATGCCGAAGCCGGTGGGGGCCGCGGCGGTCAGCGTGGCGCCCAGGCCCAGCAGGCTTGCGGCGGCGAGCTTCAGTCGAACGTTGGACATGTGTTTCTCCTGGATGGGTTCTTCAACGGACGGTGAGCGTGGTGCCCGCGCGGAAGGCGCCCAGCGTGGCGTCCCAGGCCTGGGCCTTGGCGCTGTTGTCGGCGTTGGCGGGGCGCACGCTGTAGCGCACGTCACCGGCCAGCGAGGCGGCACCGTCGGGCAGCGCGAGCAACACGTCGTAGGCGCCCGTGGGCGTGCCCGACGGCACGGTGAAGCCGGCCGACACGGTGGTGGTCGTGTTGGGCAGCCAGGTGCGCGGGTCCGCTGTCGGCAGCGCGAGGCGCACGACGGCGCCGCTGGTCTTGTGCTTGAGCAGCAGCTGCACCGCGCGCGGGTTGAAGGCGCGCGCCCAGCCGCGGTTGTGCACCGTCAGCAGCAGCGTGCCCGACTGTCCCGCCGTCACCGCGTCGCTGTGGCGCAGCGTCGTGTACTCGAAGCGGTAGCCCATGCTGCGCTTGACCTCGGCCATGCAGCCCTGCTGCTCCCAGCGCACATGGAAGATGTCGCGGTAGTAGCTGTCGTTCAGGTAGGTCAGGTTGAACTGCCGGCCCTCGTTCAGGATGTCGGTGCAGCTGGTGCGCGGCGTGGGGTTCTCCTCGTCGGCCGGGTTGCAGGTCTCGCCGCCGAAAGGCGCCACGCGCGACAGCGACGCGATGTAGTTGCGCTCGTTGGTGCGCTCGCTGGCGTTCTCGCTGTAGGTGCCCACATCGGTGGCCGAAGCCAGGAAGCAGTCGTTGTGCGCGCCAATGCGCGACGCGGCGGAGCCATCGCGCCAGCCGGGCACGCTGGGCGCCCAGGCCATCAGATAGGCCGGGTAGCGCAGCTGCAGGAAGCGGTCGGCCGGCAGCGCGGCCAGCAGCGCGTCGCGGATCTGCGTGCGTGGGCCTGTGTCGGTCAGGTTGTTGGACGAGGTGTGCCACTCGCCCCAGGCGCCGATGAAGCCGGCCTGCAGGAAGGCGATGACGTCGGTATTGGCCGTCAGCACCGGCTTGAGCTGGTCGATGTGGCCCAGCACGCGCGCCAGCGGCGCGTCCTTCACGTTCTGGTATTCGGTCTCGTTCTCGGGGTAGTTGTAGAGGAAACGCGGCACCAGCTTCAGGCCGGCGCGGCGCGCGATCGTGAAGCTGTTGGTCAGCTGGGTCAGCACGCTGGCCGGCAGCGTCGTGTTGGCATAGGCATCCAGCCGCACGGGGGCGTACACCACGCGGTAGCCCTGCTGGAACTGCGAGTCGGCGTTGGCCTGCGTCCATTGCAGCAGGTTGTCGGCGGCCCAGACGTACATGCCGCGCTCAGGGTTGGCGATCTCGGCGGTGCTGGCGGTGAAGCTGGTCTCCACCGGCGCGGGGCCTGGCGCCGGGCCGGGCGTGGGCGCCGGCGCAGTGGTCGTGAATCGCCAGGCCTGGCTGGTGCTGCTGGTGCTGCAGGTCGTCACCGAGAAGCCCACCTGCCCCACCTGGGCCGGCGCGGTCAGGCACAGGTTGTGGGCGGCTAGCTTGAGTTGCGACGTCGTGCCGCCGGCCAGCGCGACCGTCTGGAAGCGCTGGCGCGCCTGCGTGGGCTGGCAGGTGCCCAGTTCGACGAACGCGCCGTTGCTGGTGCCTGTGGCGGCCACGCACAGGTTGGCCTGCGCATTGCGGATGGTGACGATGCTGCTGCCGCTGCTGACGGGTGTCAGCACGAAGTCCTGCAGCGCGCCGGCATTGCAGGCGGCCAGGCGGATGTCCCAGGTGTCGACCTTGGCCTCCAGGCAGGCGTTCAGCGAGTTGGACACCACCGGCACGGCGGTTGCGGTGGCAGGCAAGGCGGCCAGCAGCACCGCGCCGAGCGGGGCCGAGAGCTTCACCACGCTGCGGGTGCGCGGCAGGGGGCAGGGACGCATGGAGTGCATCAGGTTCTCCTCAAGAAGATCGGGCGTCAGGCCCGAAGTTGTAGACACGCAGTGCGCTGGACTGGGTGATTCAGGCCGCGTCAGCGCGAGCGCGGCCTGGGCACCGGCGCGACCGGTGCCATGGAGAGCGGGAGAGGAAGGCGCGTGGAGAGGCGAGGGCCTGCTCACGCCACGGGAATCGGTGCGAGAGGGTCTACTCGATGCGAGCCTCGCCCCAGGTCACGACGACGGGGCCTGCGGTGTCGGCCCCATGCTGGCGCGCGATCAGCTCGATCAGCTTCACGCCGCGCAGGTCGGCGCTGAGTTCGCGCGCCGCTTGGTTGAACTTGAGAGGCGCGGTGTTGGCGAGCTTGCGGCCGTCGCCCCAGACCTCGAAGCTGACGCCGGCGGTCTTGCCGCGCGTCGAGTCGTCCACGCCGACCTTGGCCGTGAAACGCTGCGAACCGGGCGTCACCTGCACCTGCAGGCGCGAGTCGGCCAGCACACCGATGCCGTGGCGGAAGGCCTGGCGCTGCACGCTCAAGGCCTGGTCATACGGCGTCGAGTCGGCGCGCGGGCCGCCCCAGCCGGCATAGGCCGGGCGGGTGCCGCCGTTGTCGGTGGTGGACCACGACGCCAGCGCGCGGTAGACGACGGGGTCCTGCTCCAGCGCGCGGATGCCGTCTCGGGCAACGTAGACGCTGCCGGGCCGCTCGGACACGAAGTAGCCCTTGGGCAGCACATGCTTGCCGGTGGCGGTGAACAACAGCGCCTCGCGGGCTTGAAGCTCAAACTCGCGCTTGCCCGTGAAGCTGCCCGCATCGGCACGCGCCCACGCATCGCGCAGCGCGATGGGCGTCGTGGCATCCATCTTCAGATGCTCGGCCGTCAGCGTGAACTTCGCCGGTGCGCCGGTGCGGTTGAACAGCAGCACCGCCTTGCGACCGTCGGCCAAGGTCTTCACGACGATCTGGCGGTCACTGTCTGCGTAGGCCAGCACACCTTGATGGCCGGCCGGGTCCTGGTTGATGGCCACGACCTCGGGCGCCTTCAGGATGTCGATGACGGCGGGCGAAGCCTTGGACAGGTCGGTGCCTATCATCAGCGGCGCGGCCATGATGGCCCACAGGCCCATGTGCGTGCGCGCCTCCAGCAGGTGGCTGTCGCCAAAGTCGCCGTTGCCGATCTCCAGCATGTCGGGGTCGTTCCAGCGGCCGGGGCCGGCGTAGAACTCGCGTGTGGCGACGGTGTCGAAGTTGTGCACCATCTGGGCGAAGCCCTTCCAAATGTCGCGGCTGGTGCGCCACATGGAACCGTAGTCCTGGCCCCAGGAGCGCACGTTGACGGTGCCCCACAGGCAGACCGACAACGTGTAGTCGCCGCGCGGGCGCACCTCGTGCAGCGCCTGCTTCAAGCCGGCATAGAGCTTCTTCGTGCCCTCGATGTCGGACTGGTTGATGCTGCCTTCGACGATGGTCGGCTTGTATTCGCGGTACTGGCCCGAGGCCACGTGCGGGCGGTCGCGGCCGTAAGACGACAGGCCGCAGCCGTCCACCTTCAGGTAGTCGAAGTTCCACTCGCCGAAGAACAGCGCGACGTCCTGCTTCATGAAGCCCATCAGCCCCACCTCGCGCTCGGCATGCGTGCCCTCGGGCAGGTTGGGGCTGTCGGCGTCATAGGCCTGGGAGCAGGCGTTGCGGCCGATGTCGGTGTAGATCCCGGCCTTCAGCCCCATCGCGTGGATGCGGTCGGTGAAGGGCCGCAGCGACGAGTCCTTGCCGGCGCCTACATGGGCACTGGGAAACAGCCCCGTGCGCACCAGCAGCCGGCCGTCGGACGTGCGGCGCTTCAGCCACCAGCCGTCGTCGATGTTGATGCTGCGGTAGCCCGCGGCGGCCAGGCCGGAGTCGACGATGACCTGGGCCGAGTCCATCACCTTCTTCTCGGTGATATCGACGCGGAACGCGTTCCAGCTCGACCAGCCCATGGGCGGTGTCATCGCATGGCCCACCGGCTGGTGCTGCCAGCGGCCGGTGGCTTCCAGCGTCTGCTGGGCTTGCGCCGAGAACGCGGCGAGCAGGGAGGCAAGGGCGAGCAGCTTCATGCGGAGGTCAGCAGGCGGCCGAAGGCGGCGGGGACGTGGAAGTCGGGCGTGGCGGTGTTGGTCGGGCTCCATGCGGAGTACACACGACCCGCGCCCTGCCCTTCACGACCTTCCACTCGGAACAGGTTCAGGCGCCAGCCGTCCTCCAGGCCGCGCATGGGCACGGCCAGCTCGGCCGTCCAGACCTTGCCCTTGGCATCGATGTGCGCCTTCGCGCGGCTCTCGCCGGCGACGCGCTTCTTGCCCGAGGCCTCGACGGCGATCTCCAGCAGCAGCCCGTTGGGCGACACCTCCACCTCGCGGTAGCTCTTCAGCCCGGCGCGCTCCGGCGCCTGCAGGAACACCTCGACGACGTCGCGCTCCCACAGCGGCCAGATGTCGGTGGCCGAGCCGGCGCGCTCAAACGTGCTCAGCGCCTCGTACTTGCAGATGAAGCGCAGGTAGAGCTGGTCGGCACCGCGCAGCAGCTGCACGCGGGTGGACTGCGGGCCGGTGAGCGCCCTGCCTCGCCAGTCGTGACGGAAGAAAGTGGCTGGCGCATCGGCCCATTGCGAGGCCAGCGGGAAGCCGTCGGCTCCGACCTGCTTCACGGGTCCGGCGAAGGCGACGGGCAGCGTGTCGGGTGCGTCAGGCTGCGCCTCGATCAGCAGGCTGTGCGTGAAGCGCACGGGCAGCGTGGGCTTGTCTGCCGTCACCTTGCCGAGTTCCTTGCCGCTCAGCGAGTCACGCACCGTCCAGCGGCCAGCGTTCAGGCCCCGCAGCGTGACCGGGCCGTCCCAGCGCTCCGCATAGAACGCGTAGTGCAGCGCACCGCCGCGCTCGACGACGTGCGTCTCGGGTTTGTCGAAACCCAGGTCGTACAGCTCGCCGCGGTAGCGGCCTTCGGCCAGGCGCTGCTTGTTGTACAGGTCCACCCAGGTCTTCCAGTGCGCCTCGCGTTCGGGCGTCAGCAGGAACGAGTCCTTGGGCTTGGGGTCCACCGGCCAGGTGAACTTGGTGGCCACGACGGCGCCGATGCCGACGCTGGACGCGAAGTCCTGCCCGCCGGTGCTCAGCTCCACGTGGTCGCCCGCGTAGGCGGACCACGGACCCATCAGCGCCTTCAGCGTCTTGCCCTTGTGGCGCACCTGCCAGCTGGACAGCGGGTCGGACGACGGCGCCTGGTCCATGAACGGCATGTTGTGGAAGGCG
Source organism: Roseateles asaccharophilus (assembly GCF_031458115.1). Classification (GTDB taxonomy): domain Bacteria; phylum Pseudomonadota; class Gammaproteobacteria; order Burkholderiales; family Burkholderiaceae_C; genus Pelomonas; species Pelomonas asaccharophilus_A. The sequence continues at coordinate 274,354 of NZ_JAVDXV010000005.1, forward strand.
TAGCTGGTGCCGCAGGGGCAGACCTCCAGGACGGCTTCCGGATTGGCCGCATGCGCCACGTCATGCATGACCTTGTAGAAGGTAGCGACCGCCTCGACCGACTCCTCCGGCCGCGCATGCTTGTGCTTGGGGTTGTAGCAGGGCGCCACGCCGTTCAGGTGCTGTCCATCGACCTTGAGGCCGTCAAAGCCCCAGTCGCCGATGATCATCTTGATCGTCGCAGCCAGGCGCGCCTGCGTCTTCTCGTAGGCCGGGCACAGGTAGAAGCTGTTCCACCAGGTCACGTCCTGCACCGCGCCGTCCTTGTCCAGCAGCAGCAGGTCGGTGTGCTTGTGCAGCTCGTCGCTGCCGGGCGCGACGGCCAGCGGCGCGATCCACAACCGGGCCTTCATGCCGCGGGCATGGATGTCGGCCACCAGCGCCTTCATGTCGGCCTCGCCCTTGGGGAACTTGGCGAGGTCGGGCGTCCAGTCGCCGGTCTTGACCTGCCAGCCGTCGTCCAGCACGGCCCACTTGAAGCCCAGTTCCTGCACCTTGGGCAGCGTGGCGCGCACGTAGTCGAGCGAGAAGTCGCGCTCGTAGCCCCAGGCGCACCACTGCGGCTCGTAGGCGCTCTGCGGCGGCTCGGGCGCGGCCAGGCCCTGCGCGGCCATCAGGCGGCGGTAGCGGTCCAGCGGCACATAGAAGTCGCCACGGTGCACGGCGATGAAGCTGGGCGGCGTCGTCAGCGTGGCACCGGGCGCCAGCGTCTGCGGCGTGTCGCCGCGCAGAGAAATGTCGACCTGGTCGCCGCTGGCCTTCACGGGCAGCGCGACGAGCTGCGGTTGAAGGGCCAGATGGCCGACGGCCAGGCCGACATCCCGGCGCCAGACATCCACGACGGGCGTGCCGCCGCCGTAGTCCGACGCATTCATCCCCATGAAGTTGCGCTGATCGAAGCCGCGCTTGACCGGCTGCACCCAGTCGCGGCGGTCGGCGTGGCTGGCACCTGAGTAGGTCCACCAGCCGCCCGCGTGGCGCGGCGCGGCGGCCAGGCGGTGGGCCGCGTTGACCCAGGCCTCCACGGCCAGCGGCTTGCTGCCGGTGTTCGTGTAGCTGACGTCCAGCAGCGCGACACCGGGATGCTCATCCAGCAGCGTCACGGTGACGCGTTTCTCGACGCCGTCCGTCGAACGGCCCACGAGGCGCAAGACCTGGCCCGCGCCAAACGGCGTGGCCGCCTTGCCCGGCTCGGCCTGCTGCAGCGTGAAGCGCGCCAGCGGCTTGCCGTTGACGACCAGGTGTTCGCTCGCATCGAAGCCCGTCAGCGCGACGGGTTGCTTTGGCGCAAGGCTGACGATGCGGCTGCGCATCTGCTCGTCGAACTGCAGCGACACCAGAGCGTCCTGCAGGCGCACATGGCCCATGCCTTCGGCCGCATGCGCGGCCAGCGGCAGTTGCGTGGCCAGCGGTGCGGCGCCCAGCCACTGCAGGAATGCACGGCGAGCCGTCATCGCTTCGCTCCCCAGGCGCCAGGGAAGGCGCGTTCGGCGTTGGTGCGGTAGAGCTTGTCCACCACGGCGCGCGGCAGCGCCAGGCCCTTCACGGGCTTGTCCAGATCGCTCACCTTGAAGGACTCCGCGGTGTTGAAGTAGCGCCAGTGCATGCGCCACACACCTTCGGCCTCGCGGCCCAGCGCGGCGCCGTCCTGGTCGGGGGCTTGTGCCATGTCGCTGCCGTACAGGATGCGGTCCTGGTATTTGATGAAGAAGCGGCGCACGCGCTCGCGGTCCTTCTGGCTTTGGTGTTGCAACTGACCGATGCGCGCGGCGACATCGACAACGGCGTGAGGGAACTTGTCGAGGAAGGCGGCCAGTTCGCCCACATCGCGCTCCAGCGACGCGAGGTGAACGCCGATGAAGCGCAGCTTGGGGTGGGCAGCCACCATGCGATCGCGCGCGGCCATCTGCGCTTCCCAGCTGGGCATCTCGGGGTGCAGGTGCATGTGGTACTGCGGGTGGGCCTTGAAGTACTCGCGGTCATTGTTGACCGTCATCTTCTCCAGCGGCAGCCAGCAGTTATGCGGCTCGCCCTGGTGGCCCAGCAGCGGGATGCCCTGGTTCGCGAAGTCGTCGAACAGCGGCGCGAAGCGGGCGTCGTCAATCATGACCAGCTTCTTGTCACTACCTCGCAGGCTCATGCCGATGTTCTTCCACACCTTCACGCCCACGGCGCCGGCTTTCATGGCGGCATCGATGCGCTGGCGTGTGGCGGGCAGCCAGGCGGGCTGGTCGTAACCGTCCACCGAGAAGCTGGCCGCCCAGGCCACGTCCTTGGGGAACTGCTTCTGCAACTCGATCGCGACGCGCTGCTGGTCGGCCAGCGGCGGGAAGTCGGGGTAGTCGACGTTGATCGTCAACACCTTGAAGTTCTGGCGCTTCGCGGCTTCCATGAAGGCCGGCGCTGCGTTGTGCAGGTGCAGGTGCACGTCGACCTTGGCCACGCGGGCGTAGTCGGCCATCGTGTAGCTGGGCTCGGCCGCCTGCGCGGTGAAAAAAGCCGCCCCGGCAAGCAGGGCGGCAACGGAGGAGACAAGAGGTTTCATCAGAACTTGATGCTGGCGCCCAGCGTGAAGGCGCGGCCGTAGCGGTAGTAGCCGTTGGGCAGGCTGACATTGCCGTTGCCCAGCTTGGGCGCCTGCACCGCATCGGTCAGGTTGTTGCCTTCGAGGCTGATGCGCAGCCACTGGTTCACTTCATAGGCCACCTGCGCGGTGACCCAGGTCACGGCGTTGGCGGTCTCGTTGAAGTTCGCGCCAATGACGTTGGTGGCGGTGACGAAGCCGTCGGTGCGGTCGGCCGTGGCGCTCATGCTCCACGGGCCGCGCTCGTACAGCACGCCCAGCGATGCGGTCGCCGGTGCGATGCCTTCCAGCGGCCGCTCCACATCGGCCACCCAGGCGCGCGACTTGTTGCGGGTGTACTGGGCGCGCACGCCGAAGCCGTTGTCGAACAGGTGCTGGAAGCCGACCTCAAAGCCGCGCGCGGTGGCCTTGTCGCCGTTGACGGGCCGCTGCACATTGAACAGCCGGCCGCCCGGCGCACCGATGTCCTGGCCCGACAGCCAGAGGTTGGTGATCTGGTTCTTGATGTTCTTCTGGTAGACGGCGAAGGTCAGCGCAGAGTCCTTCGAGTAGTACCACTCCAGAGACGCGTCGACCTGGCGGGCGCTGTAGGGCTTCAGCTCGGCGTTTCCACCGTAGACCTGGGTGAAGTCGCCCCAGGAGATGCCCTCGGTCGTGTTCGTCGGCGCGAGCTTGTCCACCGCGGGGCGCGCCATGGTCTTGGCGGCGCCCAGGCGCAGTTGCAGGTCGTTGGTCAGCAGGTAGGTGAAGTTGAAGGCCGGCAGCGCGAAGTTGTAGGTGGACTCCTGCTGCACCGTGGACGGCGGCGCATAGACGGCCTGGTAGTTCCACGGGCCGTTCGTGATGATGTCGAGGATCTTCGCGTCCCAGGCCTGGGCCGTGGTCTTGGTGCGCACGAAGCGCACGCCGACGTCCGCATTCCAACTCTCGCCCGACAGGTCAGCCTGCACGAATGCGGTCGTCGTCTTCTCGGTCACGCGGTAGCTTTGCAGCGGGTTCCACTGCGGCGCCGAAATGGTGGAGCTGTAGACGCCACCGCCCGGACGGGGCTTGCCGTCCCAGGCCTTCAGCGCCTCGGCGTAGTTGGCGACATCGAAGCCAAGGAAGCTGCGCGGGAAGTTGCCGCCGACGTCGTCCAGGAAGCCCTTGGGGCTGAACGACTGGTTGATGACGTTGCCGCCCAGTGCGCCGACGTTGATCGCGTTCTGGCCCGAGTAGTGGTCGGCACCGGAGTTCAGCGCGTTGTTGATCAGGTCGCGCGACTTCTTGCGGTTGGTCTGGTTCAGCCCGAACTTCAGCTTGTCGATGTAGAAGCGGTCCAGCGACCATTCGGCATCGACCTTGGCACCGTTGATCTTGTCGTCGATGTTGTCGCCGGCGCGGCTGTAGTAGTGGGTGTTGAAGTCGCTGGCCTTGAACAGGCCTTGCGCCAGGCCGGTCTGCAGGTCGCGGCCGTCGGCGAACGTGGTCTTCACGTCGGGCACGGCGCCGCCGTTGAGCTGGATGCGCGTGACGTTGGGCTGGTTCATGCGCAGCACGACGTAGCTGTCGTTGCCGCCGGAATGACGCTTGGAGGTGGACTCGTAGAGGTCGCCTTTCACTTTGAGCGACGGCGACAGCTTCCACTCCGCGTTGACGCCGTACAAGGCGGTGTCGACGACGCGGTACTCGGTCTTGTTCAACAGCTCGGGGTTGAGCCGCATCTCGGGGTCGGTGCTGGCCAGCGTCAGGTCGGTCACCACGCCGTTGGTGATCTTCATGTTGGACCAGCGGCCCGGCGCATACAGCGGGTAGAAGGACAGCTGGTAGCCGACCTGCGGTGAATCGAGACGCGTCTTGAATCCGTCCACGACGACCTTCAGGTCGCTGCTGGGCCGCCATTCCACCTTGCCCGACACGGCCAGGCGCTTCTTGTTCTCCATGATGGAGCCGAAGCGGAACTGACCCGGACCGATCAAGCCCTCTTCATTCAGGTCGAGCTGGCCGTTGCCGTTGGGGTCGATGGCGCCACCCCAGGTGTTGCCCCACTGCCAGAACTGGCTGGGGTCGCTGGGGATGGGATTGCGGCTCCAGCCGCCGTCGTTGCCGGCCGTATCGGTGCGCACATCGCGCTTGGCGTACACCAGGCCCAGCAGCACGCCGAACTGGTCGCCGAAGGTGTTGCTGTAGGTGGCCGAGAGCTTCTGGCCATTCAGTTCGCTCATCTGGTTGCGGTCGGCCTCCAGGCGCAGCAGGCCGCGCTGGCCCTTCTGGTCGAAGGGACTGGCGGAGCGCAGGTTCACCAGGCCGCCGATGGCGCCTTCCATGATCGAGGCCTGCGTGGACTTGATGACGTCGGCGCCACTGATGACGTCGGCGGGCAGCACGTCGTAGGCGAAGTAGCGGCCGGCGCTGTCGGTGCCCAGCAGCCGGTCGTTGAAGGTCGTGATCGTGTACTCGGGCCCCAAGCCGCGGATGCTGACCTTCTGGCCTTCGCCGCCGGCCGTGCGGGAGATGGACACGCCGGTGATGTGGCTCAGCGAGTCGGCCACGTTGTTGTCGGGGAAGCGGCCCAGCTCGGTCGCGCTGATGCTGTCCTGCACGCCGGCGGCATTGCGCTTCAGCGTCAGGGACTTCTGCAGGCTGGCGCGGGTGCCGGTCACTTCCACGCGGTCCAGCGTCTCGGCTTCGGGCTTGGTGGCGGCGTCCTGGGCGAACGCGGGGGCGGCAAACGCGGCCAGGGCCAGCAGGCCGGCAACGGTCAGCGGGTGCAAGGCAAAGCGGGCAGCGGCCTGGTCTTGCGGGCGGGGTTGCAGTCGAGGACTCATCAAACGGTTCCTTTTTTCTGTCGTGGCTGCCGTCAGGGCAGCGCGAGGCAATCTGCTTGTAGATGCCGGGGCAGCTCTCCCCCGGTGCGGTTTGCCAGCCCCGGAAAGTGCCCCGAGCCGGCTTGCCGCAAGTCTACGAATTCTTTCGTTTGATTTCGTATATGGTTTTCACGTATACCGAATGCTTTCGATGAATCATGCCACGAAAGGCTTCCGTGGGGCTGACATAGAGAGAACTCGCTGAGCTATACAGGGATTGATCCCTCAAGCGCGGGATTTGGCATACGAAAGCACTTTCGCCGTTGTGTTTTCGTTTTTGTTCGTTTATGCTTTCGCTCGAAAGTTGTCGACAACGACCACCGACTGACGAAAAGACCTCGCCCATGCAAAGCAACTGGCTCACTTATGCACTGATCTCGACCCTGCTGTGGGGCGTGTGGGGCGCCTTCACCGGCCTGCCCTCGCAGCACGGCTTCCCGGACACGCTGATCTACGTCGTGTGGGCGCTGACGATGATCCCACCCGCCCTCATCGTGCTGGCCCGCGTCGGCTGGCGCGTCCAGCGCGATCGCCGTTCCATCGTGCTGGGCCTGGCGGTGGGCCTGCTGGGCGCCGGTGGCCAGATGCTGCTGTTCCGTGCGGTGCAACTGGGCCCGGCCTATCTGATCTTCCCCATCGTGTCGCTGTCGCCGGCGATCACCATCGCGCTGTCCTTCGGCCTGCTGGGCGAACGCACCGGCAAGCTGGGCGTCGCGGGCATAGCTCTCGCGCTGTGCTCGCTGCCGCTGTTCGACCTGCAGCTGGGCCAGGCCGGCGAAGGCCTGGGCCTGTGGTTCGTGCTGGCTCTCATCGTGATGGCGGCCTGGGGCCTGCAGGCCTACTTCATCAAGCTGGCCAATGTGGGCACCAGCGCCGAGAGCATCTTCTTCTACATGACCGTGGGCGGCCTGGCCTGCGTGCCGGCCGCGCTGTGGCTGACCGACTTCTCGCAGCCCATCCACTGGGGCTGGAGCGGCCCGGGCCTCGCGGCCGCCACCCAGGTGCTGAACGCCGTGGGCGCGCTGATGCTGGTCTACGCCTTCCGCTACGGCAAGGCGCTGGTCGTGTCGCCGCTGGTCAATGCCGGCGCGCCGCTGCTGACGGCCGTGCTGTCCATGGCCCTCAGCGGCGCCATGCCCGCGGGCACCAAGTTGCTGGGCGTGGCGCTGGCGCTGCTGGCCGCGCTGCTGCTGGCCTTGCAGCCCGAAACACCCTCTTCTTCCTCTTCCCAACCCGTTCAAGGAGACGCCGCATGAAGCTCATGCTCGACCTCGTGCGCCGCCACAAGCTCGCCGCCCATGGCAAGGCCATCGGCATCCCGTCCGTCTGTTCCGCCCACCCCGTCGTCATCGCCGCCACGCTGCGCGAGTGCGCCGCCCAGGGCCGCCCGGCGCTCATCGAGGCCACGTCCAACCAGGTGAACCAGGACGGCGGGTACACCGGCATGACGCCGCTGGACTTCCGTCGCTACGTGCAGCAGATGGCAGCCAACGAAGGCCTGCCCCCCGAGCTGCTGCTGCTGGGCGGCGACCACCTGGGCCCCAACGCCTGGCGCAAGCTGCCCGCCGAAACCGCGATGGCCAAGGCCGAGATCATGGTGGCGCAGTACGTGGCCGCGGGCTTCCGCAAGATCCACCTCGACTGCTCCATGAGCTGCGCCGACGACCCCGTGCCGCTGCCCGAGCCCGAGATCGCCGCGCGCGCCGTGCGTCTGTGCCTGGCCGCTGAACAAGCATGGCGCGACGCGCCCGACCGCGGCGAGCCGCCCGTCTACGTCATCGGCACCGAAGTGCCCGTGCCCGGTGGCGCGCACGAAGACCTGGGCGAACTGGCCGTCACGTCGCCCGGGGCCGCGTCGTCCACGCTGGAACTGCACCGGCACGCCTTCGCCCGTGCGGGGCTGGACCTGGCCTGGGAGCGCGTCGTCGCGATGGTCGTGCAACCCGGCGTGGAGTTCGACCACCACAAGGTCATCGACTACCGCCCCGAGAAGACCCGCGCGTTGAGCGCCTTCATCGAGAGCCAGCCCGGCCTCGTCTTCGAGGCGCACTCGACGGACTACCAGACCCCCGAGCGCCTGGCCCAACTGGCGCGCGACCACTTCGCCATCCTGAAGGTGGGCCCCGGCGTGACCTTCGCGCTGCGCGAGACGCTGTGGGCGCTGGCCGCCGTGGAGCGCGAATGGGTGGGCGAGGGCGAAGGCCTGGTCGACACCGTGCTGGGCGTCATGCGCGGCGAGCCCGAGCATTGGCGCGGCTACTACCAGGACCCGGCGCGGCTGGACGTGGACCTCGCCTACTCTTTGAGCGACCGCATCCGCTACTACTGGGCCCACCCCGCCGTGCGCCAGGCCTGCAACACCATGCTGGCCCGGCTGGACGCGTCGCCGCCGCCGCTGACGCTGTTGAGCCAGTACCTGCCCCGCCAGTACGAGGCCGTGCGCGACGGCCGCATCACCACGCACACCGACGCGCTGCTGCGCGACGGCACTGTCCAGGCCCTGCGCCCCTACCTGCATGCCTGCGCTGCTTGATTGATTCCGACATGACCCTGCTTCACCTCGCTCCCACTGACCTCGCGCAACGCGGCGGCACGCACACCGCCCGCGAGATCGCCCACCAGCCCGACGTCTGGCAAGCCATCCATCAACAGGTGCAGGCCGAGCGGCCCGCGCTGGACGCCTTCCTGAACCCGCTGCTGGCCCTGCCCGACCTGCGCATCGTGCTGACCGGTGCCGGCAGCTCCGCCTTCATCGGCCAGACGCTGGCGCCCGCGCTGCTGAAGCTGCTGGGCCAGCGCCCCGGCATCCGTGTCGAGGCCGTGGCCACGACCGACATCGTCTCCAGCCCCGAGCAATGCCTGCAGCCCGAAGTACCCACGCTGCTGGTGTCGTTCGCGCGCTCGGGCAACAGCCCCGAGAGCCTGGCCGCCGTGGAACTGGCGGACCGCATCGTCAAGCGCAGCCACCACCTCGTCGTGACCTGCGCCGCCGAGGGCACGCTGAACCAGCGCCTGGCCGGCCAGGCACACGCCCATGTGCTGCTGCTGCCCGACGAGACGCACGACCGCGCGTTCGCGATGACCTCCAGCTTCACCGGCATGCTGCTGGCCGCCGTCTGGGCCTTCGGTCTGCCGCTGCAACCCGTGACAGCGCTGGCTCAGGCCGCCACCGCCTTGATGGGCGCCGAGGCCGACCGCCTGCACACGCTGACCGATGGCCAGCCCTTCGAGCGCGTCGTCTACCTCGGCAGCAACACGCTGCAAGGCCTGGCCCGCGAGGCCGCGCTGAAGCTGCTGGAGTTGACCGACGGAAAGCTCGTCGCGCTGGCCGATTCGCCACTGGGCTTCCGCCACGGACCCAAGACCATCCTGAACGACAAGACGCTGGTGGTCATCTTCCTGTCCAACGACCCCTACACCCGCCAGTACGACCTGGACCTGCTCAACGAGCTGCGCCGCGAAGGCCGCGCTCGCGTGCTCGCCCTGGGCGCCGCCGGCGCGGCCACGCATGCAGACGACGTGGCGCTCGCGCTGCCCGCCGGCGCGCCCGACCTCGCGCTGGCGCCGATCGCCCTCGTGTTCGCACAATGCCTGGCGCTGCTCGCCTCGCTGCAGCTGGGCATCACGCCCGACACGCCCAGCGCCTCGGGCACCGTGAACCGAGTCGTCCAAGGTGTCACCATCCATCCTCTGATCCAAGGATGAGTCCCATGTTTCTCGGCATCGACGGCGGCGGCACCAAGACCGCCTTCGTCCTGATTGACGGCAGTGGCCGGCTGCTGGCGCGCCACGAGGCCACGACCAGCTACTACCTGGAGATCGGCTTCGACGCGCTGCGCGCGCTGCTGCGCGACGGCGTGCAGGCGGCGCTGTCGCAGGCCGGCCTGCGCGCTGCTGACCTGGCCCACACCTTCGCCGGCCTGCCCGCGCATGGCGAGGACAGCGAGCTGCTGGCCTCGTTCGACACGCTGCTCGCCGGCGTCGTGCCCCGCAGCACCATCGGCAACGACATGGTCTGCAGCTGGGCCGGCTCGCTCGCCGGGGCCGACGGCATCAGCCTCGTCGCTGGCACGGGCTCCATCGCCTACGGTGAATGGCAAGGACGCAGCGCGCGCTGCGGCGGGTGGGGCGAGGTCTTCGGCGACGAAGGCTCCGCCCACTGGCTGGCCCGCGAGGTGCTGGCGCTGTTCTCGCGCATGGTGGACGGCCGCGCCGAGCCCGGCCCGCTGGTGGACCTGGTGCGCGAGCACTTCGATCTCAAGGTCGACCTGGACCTGTGCGGCGAGATCAACGGCAGCGCCGCCCGCAGCGAACTGGCCCAGCTCGCCCGACTGGCCACAGCCGCCGCCAATGCGGGCGACGCGCAGGCCCGCCAACTGCTGGTGCGCGCCGGCGACGAACTCGCGCTGCTGGCCGCCGGCACCGCGCGCAACCTCGGCCTGCCGGCGGGCACGGCGGTGGATGTGTCCTACTCCGGCGGCGTCTTTGCGTCGGGTGAACTGGTGCTGGGCCCGCTGCAAGCCGCACTGGCCCGTCGCCTGCCCGGCGCCGTGCTGAAGCGCCCGCGTTTTGGGCCTGAGGTGGGTGCCGCGCTGTATGCCGCTCGGCTGGCCGGCCAGCCCTTGTCGGCTGAAGCCCTAGGCAAGCTCGCGTAGACCCGTCGATATCATTCGAAAGTCGGCCCACCGCCTTTCGATCCTGCATGCCTGCCTCAGCCCCCACCCTCGCGAAAACCGAAAGCCCGCTGCTCATCGACGAGCGGCGCCGGCTGATCCGCGAGCTGGTGCAGAACCAGGGCCGCGTGACGGTGGACGAGCTGGCCGACCGCTTCGGCACCTCCGTCGTCACGATACGCAGCGACCTCAACGCACTGGCCTCCACCGGTGCCGTGCTGCGCACGCACGGCGGCGCGCTGGCCCAGCGCGACACCGAGGAAGTGCCCATCGGCGTCAAGCAGAAGCTGCGCCACGAGCAGAAGGCCCGCATCGCCGCCGAGGCCGCGAAGCTGATCCGCGACGGCGAGACCATCCTGCTGGACTCCGGCTCCACGACGGAGGAGATCGCCAAGCAGATCCGCGGCCTGCGCCTGACGTCGCTGAACGTCATCACCAACGCGCTGAACATCGCCGCGCTGCTGGCGACCGTGCCGCACATCAACCTCATCATGCCGGGCGGCCAGCTGCGGCCCAACTCGTATTCGCTGTCGGGCCCGCAAGCCGTGGCCGCGCTACAAGGCCTGTATGCCGACCGCCTGTTCCTCGGCGTCGACAGCCTGGACCCGGACATCGGCCTGATGACGCCGCACCTGCTGGAAGCGCAGCTGAACGCGCAGATGATGAAGATCAGCCGCCAGGTCGTCGCCGTGGCGGACGCGTCCAAGCTGATGAAGCGCAACCTGTCCGTCATCGCGCCGGTGGAGCAGCTGGATGTGCTGATCACCGACAGCGGCGCGGATCAGGGCATCGTGGACCAGTTGCGCGGGCGAGGCATCGAGGTCGTGCTGGCCTGAGCGGCGTTTATCAAGCCACCCCGTCCACCACCTCGGCCGCTGCGCGGAAGGCATCCACCGCCGCCGGGAAACCGCAGTAGACGCTGGCGTGCAGGAAGATCTCCTGCAGTTCCTGCACCGTCACGCCGTTGTTCAGCGCGCCGCGCACATGCGTCTTCAGCTCATGCGTGCGCCCCAGCGCCACCAGCATGGATACCGTGACGATGCTGCGCGTGCGCAGATCCAGCCCCGGCCGCTGCCAGGTGTTGCCCCAGGCGTGGCGCGTGACCAGTTCCTGCAGCGGCTCCGTGAACGGCGTGACCTTGGCCAGCGCCGCGTCGACATACGCATCGCCCAGCACGGCGCGGCGGGTGGAAAGGCCTTCGGGGTCGAGATCCATGGCGGCTCCTTCGTGGTGCGCTGCAGCATAGCGAAACGCCGTGTTCGTCCTGCAGAACCATCCACGCCGCTCGGGCGGCGCTGCATTGGGTTTTCTGGCGAGCACGGCGTGCAGCCGCGCGTCGGACGGGCAGGTGGTGCGACGAGGCCTGCTCGTCACAAGTCAGGCGCGAGAGCGCAGCGGCTCGCATCTGTGCGCAACGCAGTCGGTCGTTTTCGCGCGCCGCTGAAGGCGGCGTCGCGCTGGTGTGCGGTTCAGCGCCTCTTCTTTGGTGACTTTCTTCTGGCGCCGCAGAAGAAAGTTACCCCGCCGCCGGGCGGGACTCCCGGCAATGCAACGAGCAGACGCCAGCTTTCAGAGACAGCAGACAACATCCACCCAGCTGACGCTGCGCGCTCACTCCCAGCGCAGGTGCACCACCCGATACCCCTTGGCCTTCAGCGTCTGCAACAGAAACGGCATTGCCCTCGCCGTCTGGTCCTGCGCGTCATGCAGCAACACGATGCCGCCGCCGCTCCTGGTCAACTGGCCCAGCAGCTTGTCCGCCAGCATCTGCGGCGTCTGGTCTGGCAGCCAGTCCTCGGCGCCGGCGTCTATGGACATGACCGTCACGCCACGCTCGCGCAGCGCGGCGCGCATCGCGGGCGTTTCCTCCAGGAAGGGGAAGCGCCAGGACGCAGGCTCGGCGCCCAGCACCTCGCGGTAGGCGGCGGTCATCGCGTCCAGGTCGGCGATCTGGGAGACGGACCACAGCTGCGAGAAGTGGTCGTGCCTGAAGCCGTGCATGCCCAGCGTGTGGCCGGCATCGCGCATCTGGCGCGCCAGCGCCGGATGGAGGCGCAGCGGCTCGCCGTTGACGAAGAACGTGGCCAGCACGCAGTGGTCGGCCAGCGCCTTCAGCACCGCCGGCGTGGACTCGGGCCGCGGGCCGTCGTCGAAGGTCAGCACGATCTCGCCCGGCTGCAGCGTGGGCAACGCGGCATGCTGGGCCTTGCCCCAGGCGGCGCCCTCTCGCTTGAGCGTCAGCGAGCGGGACGTGCCCAGCGCGTCGGGGCCGCAGGCGGCCTGCGCCAGGCCGGCGCTCAGCAATGCCGCCATCGCCAGCCAGCGCTTCAACGCGCCAGCTCCGGCGTGATGCGCCACATCAGCACGCCGTGCGACGCGACACTGCCGCCCACGCGGGCCGTGACGCCTTTCTTCACCTCGCCGCTCCACAGGTTGCGCGTCTGAGCGCGCGAACCGGCGGGCAGGTTCAGCAACGCCCAGTCGGCCGACATCTCGGTGGCCTTGGCGCCGCGGTTGAACAGCACGACGGCAATGTCGCCGCCCTGCAGCGGGCGCGTCCAGACCTCCAGGTCGCCGTCCTTGCGCACACGGCGCGCGGGCTGGGCCAGCGGGTCCTGGTCCACCGCGATGATGTCCTTGTTGGTCAGGATGCGGCGCGTGTCGGCGCTCATGTTGGCCATGTCGTTGCCGGCCATCAGCGGCGCGGCCAGCATGGCCCACAGCGAGAAGTGGCTCTCGTACTCGGTGACGGTCATGCCGCCGTTGCCCACCTCCAGCATGTCGGGGTCGGGCCAGCGGTCGGGGCCGGCGTGGCGCCAGCTGTCGACGTTGCGGTCCAGGATGTCGACCATGCCGATGGACCAGTCCTTCTTGCCCTGCCAGGCATCGAAGATGTCGCCGGTGGTGCGCCACAGATGGCCCACATTGGGCGCCCAGCGTTCGGGGTTGTGCGTGCCCCATTCGCAGATGGACAGCACGATGTCGCGGCCCGATTCACGCAGCGCCTTGGCCATGATGGTGTAGGCGGCCTCGGCATTGCGCGGGCCGGTGAAGCACCAGTCGTACTTCAGGTAGTCAACGCCCCACTTGGCGTACTGGCGCGCATCCTGGAACTCGTGGCCGGCGCTGCCGGGGCGGCCGCCGCAGGTCAGCGCGCCGGCGTCAGAGTAGATGCCGAACTTCAGGCCCTTGCTGTGCACATAGTCGGCCAGCGCCTTGATGCCGCTGGGGAAGCGCTCGGGGTCGGCCTGGATGTTGCCGTCGGCGTCACGGCTCTTCTGCCAGCAGTCGTCGATGACGATGTATTTGTAGCCGGCGTCGCGCAGGCCGTTGGACACCATCGCGTCGGCCTGTTCGCGGATCAGCTTCTCGCTGACGTCGCACTTGAACTTGTTCCACGAGTTCCAGCCCATGGGCGGCGTGGGCAGCAGCTTGGGCTTGGGGGCATCCAGCTTCAGCGACTCGTGCTGCTCGGCGGCCTGCGCGGGCAGCGCGGCCAGCAGGGGCATCAACATCAGCGCGCCCAGGCGCCACATCGTGGTCTTCATGTTCGGTTGTCTCCGGTGGTCTGTGTCTTGTTCAATGGCCGTGGGCGGCCTCGGTGGGCTCGTCGTGGCCGTTATGTGGGAAGGGAGCCAGCCAGGCCAGGATGACCGGCGGAATGGAGAACACCAGCACCCAGCCGAAGAAGCTGACGTAGTTGTGCTGCACGTGGTTCCACATCAGGCCGCTGACGCTGCCGGTGCCCCATTTGGTCAGCGCCATGACGCCGGTGGCCATCGCGTAGTGCGCCATGCGGAAGGGGCCGGGCGCGACCTGCTGCATCATGTAAAGCATGTGGCCCACCGAGCCCATGCCGAAGCCGAACTTCTCGATGGAGACGATGACGGCGATGGTCAGCGTGTCCGTCGGCAGGGTCTGCGCCAGGTAGAAGTAGGTCAGGTGCGGGACGTTGAGCACCAGGGCCAGGATGAAGAAGCTGTGCGGCAGCGTGCGCCGGGCGACGAGAAAGCCGCCGAGGAAGGCGCCCGCGATGAAGGTCAGCGTGCCGACCGTGCCGTTGATGTGGCCCAGCGTCTCGTTGTCCAGCGCCAGGCCGCCGGCGGCGCGCGCATCCAGCAGGAACAGCGGGCCGAACTTCTCGATGAAGCCTTCGCCGAAGCGGTAGAAGAAGATGACGGCCAGCATCACCCAGATCTGCGGCTTCTGGAAGAAGGCGACCCAGATCGTCACGTTGGCCTTGAGGGCACCCACGACGCCTTCGCCATGTTTGGTCGGCGGCGAGCCCGGCGGCAGCACGCGCACATGCCACAAGCCGAAGGCGGCCATCGCCGCCGCGGCGATCAAAACGACGACGGTCCAGCACTGCACCCAGTTCATGCCCATGTGCTTGTGCAGATAGCCCGTGAGCGACACGAACAGGCCCGACGCGACGACCGCGCCCATGTTCCAGCACATGCCTTGCAGGCCGGCGTAGCGGGCCTGGTCCTTCTTGGAGGCGGTGGTCATGAACACGCCGTCGGCGCAGGTGTCCTGCGTGGCGGAGGCGAAACCGACGATCCAGAAGAAGGCCAGCGACAGCTTGAAGAAGTCGGCCAGCGGCAGCACCAACGCGATGAGGCCCAGCGCGGCCGCCATCGTGAACTCCATGCTGATGACCCAGAAGCGCTTGCTGCGGTAGGCCTCCAGCAGCGGCGCCCACAGCGGCTTCAGCACCCAGGGCAGGTAGAGCTGCGAGGTGTAGAGGGCGATGTCCTCGTTGGACACGCCGAGGTTTTTGTAGATGATGGCCGCGACGACGCCCACCATCACATTGGGCAAGCCCATCGCGAGGTAGAGCGACGGCACCCAGGTGAGGAGGTGGCGGTGGGGCGTGGTCATGGCTGTGTCGGTGGTTCTGCTGCCAACCCTCAACGGGGTTTGGGCGTGAGCGCTTGAAGGGCCGCCGACACGTACACCAGCGGCGCGTTCCAGTTGATGGCGACCTCGTTGCTGGCGTAGCTGCAGTAGTGGTCGATGTAGGCCAGCGCCGGCAGCGCCGATGGGTAGGTGGGGCAGTTCTTCTGGTCCTGGCGGCCGGGGTTGGGGCCGCCGGCGAGGAAGCCGGGCACGGGCGCCGCCACGCCGTCGGCCTCTGACGGCCGGTGATGCGGGTGCAGCGGCGGCTTACTGCCGAAGCCGGTCACATAGCTCTGGCCCAACGGGTTGCGGCCCAGCACATAGTCCAGCACCGATTGCGCGGCATCCAGCTGGGCGCGCTCGTTGCTGAGGCGATAGGCCTGGATCAACATCAGCGCCTGGTTCAGCGCATGGGCGTTGCTGCCCCAGACGTAGTCGGTCGCGCTTTCCATCGTCAGCCGGTAGGCCGAGGCCTGCCAGCTCGCGGCGAGTTCGTCACCGAAGGACCGCACGCGCTTCGCCACCAGTTCCGCATCGGCCTTGCCGAGCTGTGCACGGTTCTGCGCCAGGCTGGTCCACGCCAGGCCCATCACATCGCCCCAGCCGGGGATGCGCACGGGCAGCGTCTCCAGCTTCAAGGCCTCGCGGTAGGAGGCGTCCCCGGTGGTCAGGTACAGCTCCGCGGCGGCCCAGGCAAACTCGTCGTCGAGCTTGGCGTCGCCGTACTCGCCGGTGCGCACATCGGGCGGGTTCTTGTACGGCAGGTTGGGGTTGGCCCGCGCCCAGCCCCATGCCGCGATCGCCGCCTGGCGCATGCGCGCCGACAGGCCCGGCCGCTGCGCCTCGAAGGGCTTGAACACGCGGCTGGCATGCGCCATCACGGCGGCAAAGTCCAGCGTGGCGGCCGTGCCCTTGGCCACGACGTAGCGGTCGCCGCGCGCCTCGTGCGGCATGACCGTGCCATCGAAGCTCTTGTTGGTGAGCTTGTGATAGACGCCGCCGTCGGCGGGATCCTGCATGGCCAGCATCCATTCGAGGTTCCACAGAACCTCGTCCAGCACGTCGGGCAGGTCCTTGTCGTTCTCGGCGCTCTCGGGGATGTTGAGGTTCTGCGCCTTGAACAGCGCCGGAAACTGCTCGTACGCAGCCAGCAGTGTGTAGACAGTGATGCCGGAATTGACGATGTACTTGTTGTAGTCGCCGGCGTCGTACCAGCCTTTGGGTGCGGAGATGCGGCTGCCTTCGGGGCGCTTGTCACTGGCGGCGGACGCGTGGATGAGCACATCGGTGTCGGCATGGCCTGCAGCACGGGCCCAGGGGCCGGCGTGGCGGACGTCCAGCGCAACGCCCGCGCGATTGAAGTAGAAGGCCTTCAGGCTGGCGGCGGTGAGTGCCGCATAGGCGTCACCAGCCACGCGGACGCGCGCGGCTGGCAGGCCGTCAACGCGCAGTTCGTAGTCGCCGGCTTGGGCCAACGCCGAGAAGTCGGCCAGGCGCACGTCGGCGCCCGCGGGCGCCCAAGTGCGTGCCGGGCCCAGCGCGCCGCGCAACACGACTGTGTCGCTGCCCGCGCGCACCACGCGGAACTCGCCCGACGCAGCGGCCGGCAGGACCGCCCACTTGGCGGCACCCGGCAGGTAGCCGACTTGGTTGGTGGCGGCGGACTGCGCCTGCACGGCTGCAGGCAGCACGGCCAGCGCCAGCAGTGAGGAAGCGAGGCGCAGCAAAAGGGAGGCAGATTTCATGGCGGCGGATTCTGACAACGTTGTCTGACGGCGAACATCGGGTCGTCGCCCGGTGAATCGAAGCCGGCCCGCAGCGCGCGCGGGCCGGTCACGGGGCTCAGGCACCCCAGCGAAGCTCCAGGCCTTCGGCCAGCACGGGGCTGCGACGGCCATCCGCTTCCACGCACCAGTCACGCAACGCGCCTTCGGCGATGCGCACGACGTAGCTGCCGCCCTCGCGCTTCACCGTGCCACGCGCCGCGTAGCCGCCGGCCGGCGCCGCGACCTCGAAGTCCGCGCTCGCCCCGTCGGCCAGTTCGAACACGCGCAGCACCGTGCCGCGGGCGTAGTCGTAGTCCGGCTTCTCGGTCTCCGGACCCCAGGCGATGACGCTTCCCGGCGCCGCGTACAGCGGCATGGACAGGAAGTCATGCCGCTCGCGATGCCAGCACCCGCCCTGCTTCTTCTCACCGTTCAGCAGGTGGGTCCACGTGCCTTCCGGAAGATAGAAGTCGACCTCGCCGTCCTCGGTGAACACCGGCGCCACCAGCAGCGCGCTGCCCAGCTGGTACTGCCGGTCCAGCGGCGCGCAGGCCGGATCGTGCGGATGCTCCATCAGCATGGAACGCATCATCGGCACGCCGGTCTCGGTCGCCTCTACGGCCTTCGCGTAGAGGTAAGGCATGAGCTGGTGCTTGAGCCGCGTGAACATGCGCAGCACGTCGCAGCTCTCTTCGTCCACGAGCCATGGCACTCGGTAGCTGCTGCTGCCGTGCAGGCGGCTGTGCGAGGACATCAGGCCGAACTGGATCCAGCGCTTGTAGACGGCGGGCGGCGGGTTGCCCTCGAAGCCGCCGATGTCATGGCTCCAGAACGCGAAGCCGCAGGTGGTCAGCGACAGGCCGCCGCGCAGGCTTTCGGCCATGGACTCGAACGTGGACCAGCAGTCACCGCCCCAGTGCACCGGGAAGCGCTGGCCCGACGCATAGGTCGAGCGCGCGAAGACGACCGCATCCTTGCCCTGCACTTCTTCCAGCAGCTCGAACACCGCCTGGTTGTATTGCAGCGCGTAGAGGTTGTGCATCTCGACCGGATCGGAGCCGTCGAAGTAGCAGACGCCCTCGCTGGGGATGCGCTCGCCGAAGTCGGTCTTGAAGC
This sequence comes from Roseateles asaccharophilus, assembly GCF_031458115.1. Lineage (GTDB taxonomy): Bacteria > Pseudomonadota > Gammaproteobacteria > Burkholderiales > Burkholderiaceae_C > Pelomonas > Pelomonas asaccharophilus_A. Next base: position 292,277 of record NZ_JAVDXV010000005.1, read on the forward strand.
AGTCAGCCCCACCAGCCAGCAGGCGGCGCAGATGGCCCTGGTACCAGGCCTTGGCGGCCGGGTTCGTGAAGTCCACGATGGCCATGCCGGGCTGCCACAGGTCGGTCTGGAACGTGAGCCCGTTCGTGCGCTTGATGAAGTAGCCGTGCTTCACGCCTTCCGCGAACAGCGGCGACTTCTGCGCCACGTAGGGGTTGATCCACAAGCTGATCTTCAGGCCCTTGGCATGCAGGCGCTTGAGCATCGCCTCGGGCTCGGGGAAGCCGCGGCGGTCCCACTCGAAGTCGCACCACTGGAACTCGCGCATCCAGAAGCAGTCGAAGTGGAAGACCGACAGCGGCAGCTCGCGCCGCGCCATCTCGTCGATGAAATGCGTGGCCGTCGCCTCGTCGTACTGCGTCGTGAACGAGGTCGTCATCCACAGGCCGAAGCTCCAGGCCGGCGGCAGCGGCGCGCGACCTGTCAACGCTGTCAGGCGGCGCGCAACGTCCTTGGGCGTGGGACCGGCAATGACGCAGTAGTCCAGGCTTTCGCCCTCGCGGCTGAACTGCACGCGCGCCACCTTCTCCGAGCCGACCTCAAAGGACACCGGGCCCGCCTCATTGACCAGCACGCCATAGCCGCGGCTGCTCAGGTAGAAGGGCACGTTCTTGTAGGCCTGTTCGCAGGCCGTGCCGCCGTCCTTGTTGGTGTTCTCGACGATCTGGCCGTTCTTGACCCACGGCGTGAAGCGCTCGCCCAGGCCGTAGATGTTCTCGCCCACGGCCAGCGTCAGCTGCTCGTGCACATGGTTGCCCTTGGCGCCCCAGTGGATGTAGCCCAGGCTGCGCCAGTCGCTCTTGGTCAGCACGCGGCCGCCCTCGCGGAAGACGAGATTCCAGCCCTCGCCCTTCTTCAGCTCGACGGAGATCGCGCCGGAGGTCAGCGTCGCATGCGTGTCGGTCTCGGCCGTCCGCACGGCGGGGTGGTCGGCGCCCGGCATGGGCACGTGCAGCCGCGGCGGCTGTGACGCGGTGTAGTGCTCCACGCTGACGCGGACGACGCCGCTGCTGGGCGACGTCAGTGTCACGGTCAGCGTGGGGCCTTGCAGCGTGTCGCCGCGGTGCTTGATGGGCCGGGTCGTGGCGAGCACGACCAGCCGGTCTGCGTGGACTTCAACCGCATAGGCCTCGGCCGCGTAATGCGCGGCGACGCCCGGCTGAAGCATCCACTGTCCGTCAGTGAACTTCATCGAGTGGCTTCCTTTGTCTCCGATAGGCCGGCGGCGACGCCGGCCACTGTCAGTCTTTTGTTCGCAGCCATCCCGACGGGGCCGGGCCGGGAGGCTGACAAGGCATTCGCGCATACGCCGGCCTGACCACGTCAAGGGCAGCGAGCGGCGCGATCTTCGTTGCGCGGACACCAAACGCGCTAGGGGCTTTTACCCAATTTACTTCGTGCGACGGCCGAACTAATATGCTCAAAAGCCTGCCCTGACAGGCCCTACTAGGAGACAAGCTTGCAGGCCGAAGCCGCCGGCAGCCAACAGCTGCTCAAGGTCATCAATCGCATGGCGCTGGTGAGGCACCTCTGTGCCAACCCGGGGCTGTCGCGTGCCGACCTGGCCGGCGCCGTTGGCCTGACCAAATCCACCGTGAGCCTGCTGGTGCGCGAACTGGTCGCCGAGGGTTGGCTGGTCGAGCGTGAGGTCGTCGCCACCGGCGACCTGGGCCGCCGCCCCACCCCGCTGTTCATCGACCCCGGCCGCCTGCTGCTGCTGGGCGCCGAGGTGGGCATCGAGTCCGTGCGCGTCGTCGCCACCTCGCTGACCGGCGAGGTCAAGGCCTGCACCGTTGCCAACTTCGGCGCCAGCCGCAGCGCCAAGGCCTGCATCACCAGCCTGGCCACGGCGCTGCTGAAGCTGCGCAAGCAGCTGGACCCGGGCCAGCAGGTGCTGGGCATCGGCGTGGGCCTGCCAGGTGGTGTCAACGAGGCGCGCGGCGTGCTGCACTTCGCACCCAACCTGGGCTGGCGCGACGTGGCCTTCGGCGAGTTGCTGGGCGAGAAGCTGCAGGACAGCACGCTGGCCGGCGCGCCGCTTTTCATCCAGAACGAAGCCGACGTGGCCGCATTGGGCGAGCTGGAGTTCAACCCCACGCCCGCGGCCGATCCGCTGCTGTACGTGTCCATCAACCAGGGCCTGGGCGCCGGCGTCATCGTCGGCGACCGGCTGCTGACAGGCAGCCGCGGTTTTGCCGGCGAGGTAGGCCACATGGTGTTGCAGCTGGGTGGCCCGCGCTGCTCCTGCGGTCGCCGCGGCTGCGCCGAAGCGCTGATCGCTACGCGCGCGATGCTGGGCCAGAAGGACGATGAGGGCGAGGACCCGACCGCGCTGCGCTCGCTGGCCGAGGTGCGCGCTCATCTGGTGGACGAAGACCCGCTGACGCTGAAGGCCGTCAACTCCGCAGGCCGCTACCTGGGCGTGCTGCTGCAGAACCTGGCCACGGCCTACGACCCCGCCGGCATCGTGCTGGGCGGTTCGGTCGTCGAGCTGGGCGAACCCTTCCTGAAGCCCGCGCTGGACACGCTGCTGGACTACGCCGCCGCGGCCAACCTGCCGCCGCCGGCCGTGCGCGTCTCTCGCTTCGGCGCCAACGCCGTGGCCATTGGCGCGGCTGCGCTGGCCCGCTACCGACTCACCCGCCCCGCGCTGCCGCTGGCAGACACGGGCGTCGCGATGAGCGAAACCGAAGAGGCCGCATGATGTTCCTCGGCATTGATCTCGGCACCTCGGAAGTCAAGCTGCTGCTGCTCGACGACACGCGCCGCATCGTCGGTACCGCCGGCAGCGCGCTGACGCTGCAAAGCCCGCAGCCGCTGTGGTCCGAGCAAGACCCCATGGCCTGGTGGCAGGCCACCGAGGCTGCCGTCGCCCAGCTGCGCACCGCGCATCCAGCGGCGTTCGCTGCCGTGCGCGGCATCGGCCTGTCGGGCCAGATGCATGGCGCCGTGCTGCTCGATGACAGCGATGCCATCCTGCGCCCGGCCATCCTGTGGAACGACGGCCGCAGCCATGCCGAGTGCGCCGAGCTGACCACTGGCGCGCCGCGGCTGCTGGACATCGCCGGCAACCTGGCCATGCCCGGTTTCACCGCGCCCAAGCTGTTGTGGGTGCGCAAGCACGAGCCCGACATCTTCAAGCGCATCGCCAGCGTGCTGCTGCCCAAGGACTGGCTGCGCCTGCAGCTGACCGGCGCCAAGGTGTCCGACCCGTCCGATGCCGCCGGCACGCTGTGGCTGGACGTCGCCCGCCGCGACTGGTCCGACGAACTGCTGGCCGCCACCGGCCTGAGCCGCGCGCAGATGCCGCGCGTCGTGGAGAGCAACGAGATCAGCGGCCTGCTGAAGCCCGAACTGGCCGCTGCCTGGGGCCTGTGCCCCGAGGTCGTCGTGGCCGGCGGGGCCGGCGACAACGCGGCCAGCGCCATCGGCATCGGTGCGACGCAGCCGGGTGACGGCTTCATCTCGCTGGGCACCTCGGGCGTGCTGTTCGTCGTCAACGACCGCTACAGGCCTAACCCCGCATCTGCAGTCCACGCCTTCTGCCATGCGCTGCCGCAGCGCTGGCACCAGATGAGCGTGATGCTGTCCGCCGCCAGTTGCCTGCGCTGGTTCTGCACGCTCGTGGGCAGCGATGAGGCCGCACTGCTGGACGAGCTTTCTTCGACGTCCGATGACAACGCAGTCATCGAGCGAGCACCGCTCTTCCTGCCCTACCTGGCCGGCGAGCGCACGCCGCACAACGACCCGTTCGCACCCGGCGTGTTCCACGGCCTGAAGACGGCCACGACGCGTGCCGACTGCACCTACGCCGTGCTCGAAGGCGTGGCCTTCGGCCTGGCCGACGGCCTGGATGCGCTGCGCGCGGCGGGCACCGAGGTGTGCACGCTGTCGCTGGTGGGCGGCGGCGCGCGCAGCGCGTACTGGGCGCAGTTGATCGCCGATTCGCTGCATGTCGAGATCGTCGTGCACAGCGGCAGCGAGGCCGGCGGCGCCCTGGGCGCAGCCCGCCTGGGCTGGCTGGCCGCGGACGGCGATGTCGACCGCGTCTGCACCCGTCCACCCGTCGCGGCCCGCCATGCCGCCAACCCCGAACGTCATGCGCGCCTGGCTCCCCGCCTGGCGCGTTTCCGTGATCTCTACCAGCGCCTGCGCGGCGCCTGACATTTCCCATGAGCTACTTCGAATACATCCAGCCCATCCGCTTTGAAGGCGCCGACAGCCAGAATGAGCTGGCCTTCAAGCACTACGACAAGGACCGCATCGTGCTGGGCAAGCGCATGGAGGACCACCTGCGCTTCGCGGCCTGCTACTGGCACAACTTCGTCTGGACCGGCCTGGACCCGTTCGGCGGCGCCACGTTCGAGCGCCCCTGGTTCCAGGGCGGCTCGCCGATGGAGCTCGCCAAGCTGAAGGCCGACGCCGCCTTCGAGTTCTTCAGCAAGCTGGGTATCCCGTACTACTGCTTCCATGACCGCGACGTGGCCCCGGAAGGCACCACGCCGCGCGAAAGCCAGGACAACTTCAAGCGCATCGTCGACGTGCTCGGCGAGAAGCAGCAAGCCACGGGCCTCAAGCTGCTGTGGGGCACGGCCAACCTGTTCAGCCACCGTCGCTTCATGTCAGGCGCGGCCAGCAACCCCGACCCGGAGATCTTCAAGATGGCCGCGCTGCAGGTGCGCGACGCGCTGGACGCGACGCTCAAGCTGGGCGGCGAGAACTATGTGTTGTGGGGTGGCCGCGAAGGCTACGAGTCGCTGCTGAACACGCGCCTGGGCCAGGAGCTGGACCAGCTGGGCCGCTTCCTGACGATGGTGGTGGACTACAAGCACAAGATCGGCTTCCAGGGCGCCATCCTCATCGAGCCCAAGCCGCGCGAGCCGTCCAAGCACCAGTACGACTTCGACACCGCCACCGTCTACGGCTTCCTGAAGCGCTACGGCCTGGAGAACGAGGTCAAGGTCAACATCGAGGCCAACCACGCGACGCTGTCGGGCCACAGCTTCGAGCACGAGATCGCGACGGCCGGGGCCCTGGGCATCCTGGGCAGCCTGGACATGAACCGCGGCGACCCGCAACTGGGCTGGGACACCGACCAGTTCCCCAACAACGTGCCGGAGACGGCAATCGCGCTGTACGAGGTGCTCAAGGCCGGCGGTCTGGGCTCGGGCGGCCTGAACTTCGATGCCAAGGTGCGCCGCCAGTCCATCGATGCGGCCGACCTGTTCCACGGCCACATCGGCGGCATGGACGTCTGCGCCCAGGCGCTGCTGGTGGCCGAAAAGATGATCGTCGACGGCCGCCTCAAGCAGGCGCAGGACGCGCGCTACGCCGGCTGGGACACGCCGGCCGGCCAGGACATCCTGAACGGCAAGCGCTCGCTGGCCGAGCTGGCCGACGAGGTGCTCGCGAAGAACGTCGACATCGCCCCCGTCTCCGGCCGCCAGGAGGTGCTGGAGAACCTCGTCAACCGCTTCTGCGCCTGACCTGCCTCGCGCGCGACGCCCTGACCACGAGCCCACCGTCGACGCTGACATGACGTCCCCTAGAGCCGCAGCCAGCGCCAGCCGCCGCGCGCGATGTTGATCCCGCTTCCATTCCCGCCGAACCCGTAGCAATACCCGGCAGACCAGCCCCCGTGCCAACGAGCACATCGAGAGGAGACAAAAGTGAACCAGCACCAGAGAACCGCCATTTCCCTTGCCGCCGCCCAGGCCGCCCTGCTCTGCAGTGGCCTGGCGATGGCGCAGACCCCGGCCGCGCCGGCAACTGCAGCTTCCGCGCCCGTGCAGAAGGTCGAGACGGTGGTCGTCAGCGGCCGCCGCGCGGCGCTGGAATCGGCGCAAAAGATCAAGCAGAACGCCGACGAGATCGTCGACTCCATCGTCGCCGACGACATCGGCAAGCTGCCGGACCAGTCCGTCACCGAAGTGCTGCAGCGCGTCGTCGGCGTGACCATCGACCGCACCATGGCCAAGAACGACCCCGAGCACTACTCGGTGGAAGGCTCCAGCGTCAACATCCGCGGCCTGTCGTACGTGCGCTCCGAGGTGAACGGCCGCGACACCTTCTCCGCCAACGGCGGCCGTGCGCTGAACTTCGAGGACGTGCCGCCGGAACTGCTGGCCGCCGTGGACGTGTTCAAGAACCCGTCGGCCTCGCAGATTGAAGGCTCCATCGGCGGCCTGGTGAACCTGCGCACCGCCATGCCCTTCGACAACCCCGGCTTCAAGGGCCACGTCACGGCCGTGGGCAAGTACAACGAGCTGCAGGGCAAGTTCAGCCCCGCGGCCTCCGGCCTGCTGTCCAACCGCTGGAATACCGAGCTGGGCGACGTCGGCATGCTGCTGAGCCTGGCTCACAGCAAGAGCTCCACCCGCACCGACCTGTGGCAGGTAGAGCCCTACTACAAGGTGGACGGCACGCACTGGGTGCCGAAGGGGGCGCAGTGGCGCGACTCCAACTTCGAGCGCAACCGCAACGGCCTGTACGGCGCACTTCAGTGGAAGAAGGACAACCTCAGCAGCTCGTTGACCTACTTCCAGTCCAAGTACCGCATGCAGTGGGATGAGAACGCGCTGTTCGCGCAGACCAATCCCTGGAACCTCGTCATCAGCAGCGATGCGAAGTACAACAGCAACAACGTTTTCGTCAGCGGCACGCTGACCGCGCCAGCCGACGGCGGCGTCAACTTCGGCGCTGACACGCGCTACATGAAGCGCAACTCCAAGACCAAAGACCTGGGTTGGAACCTCGCCTGGAAGGCCAGCGACCGCTGGAGCTTCAGTACAGACTTGCAACTGGTGAAGTCCGACACCAACGCTTTCGACTCCACCGTCGCCACCGGCCTGCTGATGCCCAAGGAGACGCTGGACCTGAACGGCTCCACGCCGCGCGTGGTGTTCGACGCCAGCGACCTGGCCTCGCTGCAGAACAAGGGCAACTACTACTGGGCGTTCACGATGGAACACCTGGACCGCAGCAAGGCCGAGCAGAAGGCCTGGCGCGCGGACGGCAAGTTCAACTTCGACCACGCCGTGCTGCAGGACCTGAGCTTCGGCGTGCGCCTGACCGACCGCGATGCGAAGACCACCAAGACGGTGCCGGACTACAACTGGTCCGCCATCACGCAGACCTGGCAGCGCGGCTGGGACATCAGCGACGTGGCCTACCTCAGCGACCCGCGCTTCAACGCCCCGACCCGGCTGCACACGTTCAACAACTTCTTCGGCGGCCAGAGCGTGCCGGCCGTCTACGTGCCCGACGTGTCGCTGGCCAAGGACTACCCGAACGGCTACGCCACGGTGCACAGGTACCACGACATCCGCTGCCAGGAGCTCAAGGGCGCCAACGGCGACTGCCCGGCATGGTCGCCGGCCAGCTTCGGCACCAACCCGGCGGGCGACAACGAGCAGCACGAGCGCACGCAGGCCGCCTACGCCCAGCTGCGCTTCGACTTCACCGATTCCGGCGCGCCCATCGACGGCAACGTCGGACTGCGCGCCGTGCGCACGGAGATGAAGGCTGCCGGCTACACGGTGTTCACGTACAACCCCGGCATCCCGGCCGGCGCACCCGTGAGCGGCGTGCCCGTGCCCGTCATCCCCAGCTTTGCTGCGCCGATGGCCGCCGAGCAGACCTACACCAACTTCCTGCCCAGCCTGAACCTGCGCTTCAAGGCCAGCGACAAGCTGCAGTTCCGCGCCGCCGTCGCCAAGGGTGTGTCCCGCCCCGACTTCGCGGACATGCAGGCCTACACGTCGATGGAGCTGACGACGACCAAGCGCACCGTGCCCAGCACGACGCCGGGCGTGCCTGACTCCGTCATCGTCGACGCCGTCAACCTCAGTGGCACGGCCAACGGCAACCCGCTGCTGAAGCCGGTCAAGTCCACGCAGTTCGACCTGACGGCCGAGTGGTACTTCGCCCGCAACGGCTCACTGACGCTGGCGCTGTTCAACAAGCAGCTGGACGACATCATCGTGAAGCAGTCGGCCACGACCGTGCTGCGCGATGCCGCAGGCAACCCGCTGAACTTTACCGTCACGTCGCCGGTCAACGGCGCAAAGGGCCACGCCCGCGGCTTCGAGATCGCCTTCCAGCGCTACCTGGACATGCTGCCGGGCTGGATGTCGGGCTTCGGCGTGCAGGCCAACTACACCTACGTCGACAGCAAGACCAGGCCCTACAACCCCGTCACGACGCCGTTCTGCGCCGGCACCAGCACCAATGCCGACAACCTGAACCTGAACATCAACGGCTGTGACACCGACGGGCGCACGTTCGGCAACCTGCCGCTGACCAACCTGTCCAGGAACGCCTACAACCTGGCGCTGCTGTACGACTACGGCCCGTTCTCGGCGCGCGTGGCCTACAGCTGGCGTTCCAAGTACCTGCAGGGCGTCAACGTCAACGGCACCCGGGGCGGTGACGGCCGCCTGGCCGACGGCACCAGCGTCGCCTTCGCGCTGCCGACCTGGAGCGACGACTACGGCCAGGTCGACGCCGGCGTCAACTACCGCATCACCGACAAGTTCAGCGTCAGCCTGGAAGCGCAGAACCTGAACAACGCGCTGGCCCGCCAGTTGATGCAGCAGAACATCGGCCTGATGACCCGCGCCGTCAACTACACCGGTCGCCGCTACTCGGTGCAGGCCAGCTACTCGTTCTAATCTCCGGCGATTCCGGCGGTCTCCCCATCGGGAGGCCGCCGGCCCCTCGTTGCAACCCCGCAATACGATGAAGAAGCTCATTCTCGCGGCGGCCCTGGCCTGTCTGCTCAACACCGCCGGCGCTGCCGAACTGCCGCGCCTGGTTTCCAAGGACGGCCGCCACGCGCTGCTGGTGGACGGCAAGCCCTTCCTCATCCTCGGCGCGCAGGCGCACAACTCCAGCAACTATCCGCTCGCGCTCAAGGGCGTCTGGGATGCCGCCAACGACCTGCAGGCCAACACGGTGCTGATGCCGGTGGCCTGGGAGCAGGTCGAGCCCGTCGAGGGCAAGTTCGACTTCAACTTCGTCGACACGCTGGTCAAGGAGGCTCGCCAGCAGAAGAAGAAGCTGGTGATCCTGTGGTTCGCAACCTGGAAGAACACCAGCGCACAGTACACCCCCGAGTGGGTCAAGCTGAACCCGAAGCGGTTCCTGCCCAACCTCGACCAGGACGGCAAGCCGAACTACAGCCTCAGCCCCTTCGGCGCCGAGACCCTGAAGGCGGACAAGCGCGCCTTCGTCGCGCTGATGAGTCACATCCGGAAGATCGACTCGACCGAGCGCACCGTGGTGATGGTGCAGGTGCAGAACGAGGTCGGCACCTACGGCCTGGTGCGCGACTTCGGCAAGGACGCGCAGGCTGCCTTCGAGCAGCCCGTGCCCGCCGCCGTGCTGGCGCGTCAGAAGCCCAAGGCCGCCGCATCCGGCAACTGGCGCCAGGTCTATGGCGACTACGCCGACGAATACTTCCACGCCTGGGCCGTGGCCCGCTACATCGGTGAGATCGCCGCCGCCGGCCGCGCGGTGTACGACCTGCCGATGTACGTCAACAACGCGCTGCGCGACCCGCTGGAGCAACCGCCCAAGCCCTGGAACAAGAACTTCGCCAGCGGTGGGCCGACCTGGGACGTCATCGACATCTACAAGGCCGCCGCACCGGCCATCGACATCGTCGGCCCCGACATCTACCGGCCCGAGTCCGATCAGGTCAACGCCAACCTCAAGCTCTTCCAGCGCCCCGACAACGCGCTGTGGGTGCCCGAGTTCGGCACGAAGCCAGCCTATGCGCGCTTCATCTACGCCATGCTGGGTCGCGGCGCCATCGGCATCTCGCCGTTCGGCACCGACTACTTCAACTACAGCAACCACCCGCTCGGCACGCTGGCCACGGACCGCAAGCTCGTCGAGCCCTTCGAGCGCGTCTACCGCATGTTCGCGCCCATCCAGCGGCAGTGGGCGCAGTGGTCCTTCGAGGGCAAGGTGCAGGGCACCGGCGAGGGCGACGACCGCAAGCCACAGCAACTCGACTTCCCCGGCTGGACGGCCAAGCTGACCTACCGCCTCGGCCGTTTCGGCGAATCCAGTTGGGGCGGCGAGTTCGCCAAGCCGGCCGCCGGCACCGAGGAGCCCGATGGCGGCGCCGCCATCGCCCAGATCGGCGCCGACGAGTTCCTCATCATTGGCCAGCGCGTGCGCGTCCGCATGGAGCCGGGCGAAGGCACCAGCGGCATGATGCTGCGCGCCGAGCAGGGCCGCTTCGACGCCCAGGGCCGCTGGATCATGGAGCGCGTGTGGAACGGCGACCAGGTCGACTACGGCCTGAACCTGCCGGCTGAACCGGTGATGCTGAAGGTCAAGATGGGGCGCGCGCGCTGATGCTCATGCTGCGCCGCCTGCTGCTGTCGCTGACGCTGTGCCTCGCGCTGCCCTTGCAGGCGCGCGAGCTGGTGCTGCACTACGCCCAGCCCGCGCCCGACACGCCCCAGGGCTGGGAGCAGCAGGCGCTGCCCATCGGCAACGGCCGCCTGGGGGCGATGCTGTTCGGCCAGGTCGAACGCGACCGGCTGCAGTTCAACGACATCACGCTGTGGACCGGCGACGCGAAGACCATGGGCGCCTACCAGCCCTTCGGCGATGTCGTGCTGGAGCTGGACGGCGCGGTCGGCCCGGCCAGCCGCTACCGCCGCGAGCTGGACATCGCGCGCGCCGTGAACCGCCTGAGCTACACGCAGGCCGGCGTGCGCTTCACGCGCGAGGCCATCGCCAGCCACCCGGCGCAAGTCATTGCATGGCGGCTGACGGCCGACCGCTCCGGCGCCTACGGCGGCCGCATCTCGCTGACCGACCGCCACGGCGCGGCCCTGAGCGCCGCCCACCAGACGCTGACCGCCGTCGGCGCGCTGCCCAACGGCCTGGCCTACGCCAGCCAGCTGCGCGTGCTGAACGAAGGCGGCACGGTCGCCATCGACGGCAACACGCTGACCTTCCGCGGCGTCAGCGCACTGACGCTCATCCTCGGCGCGGGCACCAGCTTTGCCGACGGCAAGCCGCCGCTGCCGCGCGTACAGGCCCAAGTCGCCGCCGCGCCCGCCTGGCCGCGGCTGAAGGCGGCCCACGAGCGCGACGTGCGCGCGCTGCTGGGCCGCGTGCAGCTGGACCTCGGCGCCAGCCCGGCCGAGCGCCGCGCGCTGACCACCGACGCGCGGCTGGCCGCCTACACCCAGAACGGCAACGACCCCGAACTGGAGGCGCTGTACTTCCAGTTCGGCCGCTACCTGCTGGTCAGCAGCTCGCGCGATTCGCTGCCCGCCAACCTGCAAGGCCTGTGGAACGACCACCTGCAGCCGCCGTGGAACAGCGACTACCACTCCAACATCAACCTGCAGATGAACTACTGGCCGGCCGAGCCGACCAACCTGGCCGAGTCTGCAAGGCCCTTCCACCGCTTCGTGCAACGCCTTGTGCCCGAATGGCGCAAGGCCGTGTCCGAGCGCGCTGCGCTCGCGCTGCAGGATGCATCGACGTTGCCGCCGGAGATTCCGCCCTGGGACAACTCCGTGCAGCCGCCGCAGGAGACCATGCTGCGCGCCGACGGCAAGCCCACGCGCGGCTGGACGCTTCGCACCGAGACCAATCCCTTCGGCCACCAGGGCTACCTCTGGAACATGACCGGCAACGCCTGGTATGCGCGCCACTTCTGGGAGCACTACGCATTCACGCAGGACAAGGCCTTCCTGCGCGACGTCGCCTGGCCGCTGCTGAAGGAGGTGGGCGAGTTCTGGGAAGACCGGCTCAAGGCCTTGCCCGACGGCCGGCTCGTTGCGCCCAACGGCTGGTCGCCCGAGCACGGCCCCATCCAGGACGGCGTGGCCTACGACCAGCAGATCCTGTGGGACCACTTCGACAACATGGCGCAGGCCGCGGCGGTGCTGGGCGACAAGGCGGCGCAGGCGCATGCCGCATCCCTGCGCGACCGCCTCGCCGGCCCGCGCATCGGCAGCTGGGGCCAGCTGCTGGAATGGCTGGAAGAGCTGAAGGACCCGGTGCTGGACACGCCCAAGGACACGCACCGCCATGTGTCCCACCTCTACGCGCTGTTCCCCGGCCGGCAGATCTCGCCCGCGCGCACGCCCGAACTGGCCGCGGCCGCGCGCAAGACGCTGCTGGCGCGCGGGGACGTCAGCACCGGCTGGTCCATGGCCTGGAAGATTGCGTTCTGGGCGCGGCTGCAGGACGGCGATCACGCGCACCAGCTGCTGCGCGGCCTGCTGGCCCGGCCCGGCGCGCGCAAGGCCCGCGAGGGCGCCGAGGTGCACCAGGGCGGCACCTATCCCAACCTGCTGGACACGCATCCGCCGTTCCAGATCGACGGCAATTTCGGCGCCACGGCGGCGATGGCCGAGATGCTGCTGCAGTCGCACGACGACACCCTCACGTTGCTGCCGGCGCTGCCCGCGGCGTGGCGCGACGGTTCGGTCAAGGGCTTGCGCGCACGCGGCGGCTTCGAGGTCGACATCGCGTGGGCAGGCGGCAAGCCGACGCGGGCCACGGTGCGCTCCGCCGCGGGCGCCGGCGGGGGGCGCGTTCGCGTGGGCAAGCGTGTCATCGAACTGCAGCTCAAGCCCGGCCAGGCGCGCACGCTGACCGCCAAGGATCTGCGCTGACATGAAGCAACTCAAAGACAACCACAGAGACACAGAGACACAGAGCGCTTGGTGGTCTCTCTGTGCCTCTGCGTCTCTGTGGTTGCATTTCTCGGCCCTTGCCGCGTCCGCACCGACAACGCAGTCAGTCCCACTGGACAAAGGCTGGCAGATCGCCATCACCGACTTCGAAGGCGAGGCCCGGCTGACGGGCGACAACGTCACCGTACCCAAGCCCGCCAACCCGCGCGTGCCCAACAGCCGCGTCGCGGCCAAACGCGGTGACGACGGCTCGGTCACGCTGCAGTTCAGCAACACCTGGATCGCGCAGGCGCGCTGGCAAGGCGGCAAGCCGCTGGACCTGCGTGGCCACCTGCCACGGGGCACGGTCGAGTTCGACCTCGACGTGATCGACCTGGCCAAGGGCGGCATGAAGTTCAAGCTGGGCTGCGGCAAGGACTGCGAGCGCAAGATCCCCTTCCTGTTCGCAGGCCGCGAGCTGATCGGCAAGGGCCCGCAGCACATGAGCTTCGCGCTGACCTGCTTCTGGCGTGAGGGCGACGACTTCAGCAAGGTGGACGTGCCGTTCACGCTGGAAGGCACGGGCAGCGGCGAGATCAAGATCGCCAAGCTGCGCATCCACAAGACGGGCAAGGCGACCAGCGCCTGCCCCGACTACCGCACGCAGTCCGTCACGCCCGAGCGGCTGCAGGAATCCTGGGCCGTCGACTGGTGGCTGCCGCGCCACGAGGCCAAGCTCGCCGAGATCAAGGCGCACCGCGACGCAGGCCGGCGCGTGGACCTCGTCTTCCTCGGCGACTCCATCACGCAGGGCTGGGAGAACGAAGGCAAGGCGGCCTGGGCCAGCCACTTCGCCAGGCACAACGCCGTCGCGCTGGGATTTGGCGGCGACCGCACCGAGAACCTGCTGTGGCGGCTGCAGCATGGCGAGCTGGATGGCATGGCGCCGAAGGCCATCGTCGTCATGATCGGCACCAACAACACCGGCGAGCGGCTGGAAGACCCGGCGCTGACCGTTGCCGGCATCAAGAAGAACCTCGACGAGATCCGCCAGCGCCAACCGCAGGCCACCGTGCTGCTGCTGGCGCTGTTCCCGCGCGGCGAGAAGCCCGACGACCTGCTGCGCCGCCACAACGCCAGGATCAACGCGCTGCTGCCGGCACTGGCCGACGGCAAGCACATCGTCTTCCTCGACATCGGCCCACGACTCACGAACCCCGACGGCACGCTGTCCAAGGACATCCTGCCGGACTTCCTGCATCTCAGTCCGCAGGGCTACGACATCTGGGCCCGCAGCCTGGACGTCCCTCTCACCTCCCTCATGACGCCCTGACGGCGCCACGACCCTGACCCCATGACCGCACTGACCTACTCCAGCCCCTTCCCCGACGACTTCCTGTTCGGCGTTGCCGCCGCCTCCGCGCAGATCGAGGGCGCCGCCTTCGTCGACGGCAAGGGCGAATCCATCTGGGACCGCTTCTCCCGCACGCCCGGCAAGGTGCACGACGGCGACACGCTCGACATCGCCTGCGACCACTACAACCGCTTCGACGAAGACTTCGCGCTGATGGCCTCGCTGGGCTACAAGCACTACCGCCTGTCCATCGCCTGGCCGCGCATCTACCCCAACGGCGATGGCGAGCTGAACCAGGCGGGCCTGGACTTCTATCACCGCCTCTTCGCCAGCATGAAGAAGCACGGCATCGAACCGTGGGTGACGATGTTCCACTGGGACCTGCCACAGAGCCTGGAAGACCGCGGCGGCTGGACCTCGCGCGTGACGGTGGACGCGTTCGCGCGCTACGCCGACACCATCGTCAAGGCCTTTGCCGGCGAGGTGAAGCACTGGATCACGATGAACGAGATCCGCTGCTTCACGCTGCTGGCCTACGGCTACGGCACCAAGGCGCCGGGCCGCAAGGAGAGCCACAAGGTCGTCAACCAGACCTTCCACCACGCGCTGCTGTGCCACGGCCATGGCGTGCGCGCGGTGCGCGAGTTCGGCGGCGCGGGCGCCGTGGTGGGCCTGACGGACAACCTGGACGTGTGCATCCCCGTCACCGAGACGCCCGAAGACATCGCCGCCGCCAAGGCCTGGTTCCTGGAGAAGAACGCCCATGTGCTGGGCGCCATGCACGCCGGCCGGTACCCGGCGGACTACCTGGCCCGCGTCGGCGCCGATGCGCCCGAGGTGCAGCCCGGCGACTTCGACCTCATCAGCCTGCCGACCGACCACCTCGGCCTGAACATCTACACCGGTACCTACGTGCGTGCCGGCAAGGCCGGTGAGTGGGAGCCCGTGGCCCTGCCCGCCAATTACCCCAAGGCCGACAGCCCCTGGCTGCACATCGCGCCGCAATGCATCTACTGGGCCACGCGCTTCGCGGCCGAGTGCTACGGCCACACCGCCCTCTACATCACCGAGAACGGCTGCGGCTACAACGACGAGCCCGTGGTGAACGGCGAGGTGCTGGACCTGCATCGCCGCGACTTCCTGCGCAACCACCTGCGCGAAGCCCACCGGGCCATCAGCGACGGCGTGCCGCTGAAGGGCTATTTCCTGTGGAGCTTCATCGACAACTACGAGTGGGAAGACGGCTACCAGCGCCGCTTCGGCATCGTGCATTGCGACTACGAGACGCTGGCGCGCACGCCCAAGCTGTCGGCGCGCTATTACGCGCAGGTCATCAAGACCCGCAGGATCCTGTGACCTGACGTGAAACCGCACGGAACCAAGCCGCCTATATTCCTCGCGCCGCCACGGGCCTGTCGCCCGCCTGCGGCTTAACGAGGACCACGCCCATGACTTCGCCCCGCTCTGCCCGTCGCCGTCAATTGCTTGCTTCGGCCGCATTGACAACGCTGACACCCGCCACCCTTGCCGCGCCCGCCGCGCGCAAGATCGCGCTGGGTTACGACAGCCCCTTCCCGGCCGACTTCGTGTTCGGCGTCGCAGCGGCGTCGGCGCAGATCGAAGGTGCGGCCTTCAAGGACGGCAAGGGCGAGTCCGTCTGGGACCGCTTCGCGCGCATCCCCGGCAAGGTCCACAACGGCGACACGCCCGACGTGGCCTGCGATCACTACCACCGCTTCGACGAGGACTTCGCGCTGATGGCGTCCCTCGGCATGAAGACCTACCGCCTTTCCATCGCCTGGCCGCGCATCTATCCCAAGGGCGACGGCGAGCTGAACCAGGCGGGGCTGGACTTCTATCACCGGCTGTTCGCCAGCATGAAGAAGCACGGCATCACGCCGTGGGTCACGCTGTTCCATTGGGATCTGCCACAGGC
The DNA here is from genome assembly GCF_031458115.1 of Roseateles asaccharophilus. Classification (GTDB taxonomy): domain Bacteria; phylum Pseudomonadota; class Gammaproteobacteria; order Burkholderiales; family Burkholderiaceae_C; genus Pelomonas; species Pelomonas asaccharophilus_A. Next base: position 308,262 of record NZ_JAVDXV010000005.1, read on the forward strand.
GCTGGAAGACCGCGGCGGCTGGACCTCGCGCGTCACGGTGGACGCCTTCGCGCAGTACGCCGACACCGTGGTGAAGGCCTTCGCCAAGGATGTGAAGCACTGGATCACGCTGAACGAGATCCTCTGCTTCACGCTGCTGGGCTATGGCACCGGCAGCAAGGCACCGGGCCGCAAGGAAAGCAACAAGGTCGTCAACCAGACCTACCACCATGCGCTGCTGTGCCACGGGCATGGTGTGAGGGCCGTGCGCAAGCATGGCGGCAAGGGCGCGCAGGTGGGCCTGACCGACAACTGCAGCGTGGCCGTGCCGGTGACGGAAAAGCCGGCCGACATCGCCGCCGCCAAGGCCTGGTTCATCGACCGCAACGCGCAGATCCTCGGCGCCATCCACGCCGGCAGGTACACCGACAACTTCCTGAAGCGCGTGGGCGCCGATGCGCCCGACGTGCAGCCCGGCGACTTCGACCTCATCAGCCTGCCCACCGACTTCCTCGGCCTGAACATCTACAGCGCCACCTATGTGCGTGCCGGCAAGGCCGGCCCCGAAGCGCTGCCCACGCCGGTGAACTACCCGCGCGCCGACAGCACCTGGCTGCGCCTGACGCCGCAATGCCTGTACTGGGGCACGCGGCTGAGCCACGAGGCCTACGGCCACCAGGCCATCTACATCACCGAGAACGGCTGCGGCTACGACACCGAACCCGTCGTGAACGGCGAGGTGTTCGACCTGCATCGCCGGGACTACGTGCGCAGCCACCTGCGCGAGGTGCACCGCGCCATCTCCGACGGCGTGCCGCTGAAGGGCTACTTCCTGTGGTCCTTCATCGACAACTACGAATGGGAAGACGGCTACCAGCGCCGCTTCGGCATCGTGCACTGCGACTTCGCCACGCAGACACGCACGCCCAAGCTGTCCGCCCGCTACTACTCCGACATCATCAAAGAGCGACGAATCCTGTGAACGCCAGCACCCTCCACATGGCACAGGTCGTGCCTTCCACGACCGACCGCCTGCCGCTCAAGCAGAAGATCGGCTTCGGCCTCGGTTCCATCCTGGACATGTGGGGGCACTGGCTCTACGCCTCGCTGGCCTTCCACGTCTTCAACATCTTCCTCGGCGTGGCGCCGGGGCTGATCTCCACGGTGCAGGCGATCAAGATCGTCATCGACGCCGGCTCCGACGCCCTCTTCGGCTGGCTCTCCGACAACACGCGCACGCGCTACGGGCGGCGGCGCCCCTTCATCCTCGTGGGCGGTGTGCTGGCCGGCATCGGCCTGCCGCTGATGTTCGCCGTCGGCAAGGGCTGGACCGACATGCAGTACTTCTGGTTCATGTTGGTCAGCATGATCATCTACGTGCCGGTGATGAGCTGCTTCAACATGCCCTGGGTGTCCCTGGGCGCGGAGATGACGCCGGACTACCACGAGCGCACCACCGTCATGGCGATCCGCAACGCCATCCAGAAGGGCCCGGAGCTGGCGATGTTCTTCGCCGCGCAGTTCACGACGCTGGCCATCTTCAACGACCCGCTCACCGGCAAACCCGACATCCTGCGCGGTGCGCAGACCTACTGCGCCATCCTTGGCGCCGTCATGGTGGCGGTCTCCATCGCCATCTTCCTGCTGACGCGCGAGCGCTACTACGAAAAGCTGGTGTCGCACTCGCAGACCCACATCCCGCTGACCGACACGCTGTGGCGCACGCTGCGCTGCAAGCCCTTCCGCGCGGTAATGATGATGTCGCTGGCCTACAGCATCGGCACGGCCATGGTGGGCGCGCTGGGCTACTACGCCACCGTCTACTACGTCTGCAAGGGCGACGTGAAGCTGGCCACGCAATGGAACACCGCGATGGGCCTGGCCGGCATGGGCTTCGGCTTTGCGGGCATTCCCTTCTTCACGTGGATCTCGCGGCGCTGGGGCAAGCGCACCGGCCTGGCGGTCGTGCTGACGCTGGCCATCTGCGCCTTCATCGGCGACTGGTGGCTGTACGACCCCGAGCGCCCCTACCTGCAGCTGTTCGCCTGCGGCTTCGTCGCCTTCACCGGCTCGGGCTTCTGGACGCTGTACGCCGCCACCATCGGCGACATCGCCGATTACGACGAAGCCGAGACCGGCCAGCGCCGCGAGGGCTCGTTCTCGGCCTGCCAGTCTTGGATCTCCAAGGTTGGCATTGCGGTCGGCGTCTTCGCTTCGGGCTGGATCCTGCAGTTCACCGGCTTCGATGCCGCCAAGGAAGGCGCGCAGACACCCGAGGCCATCTTCTGGATCCGCATCCTGCTGTCGGGCATTCCGGTCATCGGCCTGGTGCTGGCGCTGATCGCCATCCTGCGCTTCCCGCTGACGGAGTCGCGCATGCTGGAGATCCGTGGCCAACTGGAAGCCAAGCGGGGCACGGTATGACGATGTCGCGCCGCCACGCGCTTCAACTGGCGCTGGCCGGCGCCAGCGTCCCAGCCGCCGCCGCGGTGCCCAAGCCCGGCGTCGGCATCGAAGGCCAGCGCAAGGCCGACCGCGGCGATGGGACCTACATCAATCCCATCGTCGCCGGCGACCACGCCGACCCCACCATCCTGAAGGATGGGGCCGACTACTACATGACCTTCTCGTCCTTCCAGTCCTACCCGGGCGCCGTCACCTGGCACTCGCAGGACCTTGTGAACTGGACGCCCATCACCGCCGCGCTGCACCAGCCCATAGGCACCGTCTGGGCCATGGACCTGATCAAGCACCAGGGCAGCTTCTACCTCTACATCCCGGTGCTGCAGGACAACGGCACGGGCACTTACGTCATCCATGCCGACAACATTCGCGGCCCCTGGAGCGCGCCCATCGACCTGAAGCTGCCCGGCTGCATCGATCCCGGCCACGTGGTGGGCGAGGACGGCAAGCGCTACCTCTTCGTCAACGGCGGCCGCCGCGTGCGGCTGACCGACGACGGCCTGGCCACCGACGGACCGCTGGAAGACAAGGCCTGGAAGCCCTGGCAATACCCCAAGGAATGGGTCGTCGAGATGTTCGCGCCCGAGGGGCCGAAGCTGTTCAAGCGCGGCGAGTGGTTCTATCTGATCAGCGCCGTCGGCGGCACGGCCGGGCCGCCCACCAGCCATATGGTGACGGTCGCCCGCTCGCGCTCCGTGCACGGGCCGTGGGAGGACGCGCCCAACAACCCCATCGTGCGCACGCAGAGCATCAACGAGCCCTGGTGGTCACGCGGCCACGCGACCGTCGTCGAAGGCCCGGCGGGCGATTGGTGGATGGTCTATCACGGCTACGAGAACGGCATGCGCACGCTGGGCCGCCAGGCCTTGCTGGAGCCGGTGGAGTGGACCAAGGACGGCTGGCTGCGCGCCAAAGGCGGCACGCTGGACAAGCCCCTGCCCAAGCCGCGCGGCGGCAAGCCCAGCAAGGCGGGCTTTGCGCTCTCCGACGATTTCTCGTCAGGCAGGCTCGGCCTGCAATGGGCCTTCCACGCACCCGGGCCCGACGAGGCGAAACGCCTGTGCTTCGAGGACAAGTCGCTGGTCATCAAGGGCAAAGGCACGTCGCTGCCCGAATCCTCGCCGCTGACCTGCGCCACCGGCGACCGCAGCTTCGAGATCACCGTCGAGCTGGAGGTCAGCGGCGACGCTCACGGCGGCCTGGCGCTGTTCTACGAAGAGCGCGGCCACGTGGGCATCGCCTTCAGCACCACGCAGATGCTGACCTACGGCTATGGCCAGGAGCATGGCTGGATGCGCGAGGCCATGGCCACGAAGCGCGTCCACATCCGCGTCACCAACCGCGAGAACGTCGTCACCTGGCACTACTCGCACGACGGCGGCACCACCTGGAAACAGCACTCCTGGCAGATGGAGGTCTCGGGCCTGCATCACAACGTGTTCGGCGGCTTCGTCAGCCTGCGGCCTGCGCTGTTCAGCGCGGGCAATGGTGAAGTCCGCGCGCGCAATTTCGTCTATCGCGGACTGCGGTGAATTCAAAAGGCAACCACAGAGGCACGGAGGCACAGAGGAAAGCAAGAGAGCACTTCTCTGTGCCTCTGTGCCTCCGTGGTTGCATTTCTCCTCAAGGAAGACCGAGATGACCCCCTCCCGCCGCCAAGTTCTGGCCGCCGCTGCCGCCATGCCCCTCGTCGCCCATGCCGCCGCGCCCCAGCCACGCCGCATCGTGCTCGACGTCGCCCAGGCCAAGGAGCCGCTGGATCGCTTCTTCGACCACTGCGTCGGTGCCGACTACCCGGGCACCACCTATCGCCCCGATGCTCTCGCGCAACTGAAAACGACGGTGGACGAGCTGGGCTTTCGCTACCTGCGCTTCCACGCCGTCTTCCACGACGTGTTCGAGACCGTCACGCGCGACGCGGCCGGCAAGCTGGTGTTCGACTTCACCAACATCGACAAGCTCTACGACGCGATGCTGGCGCGCCGCATCAAGCCCTTCGTCGAGCTGGGCTTCACGCCGCTGGCGCTGAAGACCTCGGACAACAAGATCTTCTACTGGGAGGGCAACACCTCCCACCCCGAGCCCGCCGGCTGGGTCGCGCTGATCGAAGCCTTCATCCGCCATCTGCTGAACCGCTACGGCACGGCCGAGGTGCACGACTGGTACTTCGAGGTCTGGAACGAGCCCAACCTCGACGGCTTCTGGGAGAAGGCCGACCAGAAGGCCTACTTCGACCTCTACACGCGCACCGCCAAGGCCATCAAGACCATCGCCCCGCTGCTGCGCGTGGGCGGCCCGTCCACGGCCGGCGCGGCCTGGGTGCCGGAGTTCCTGGCCCATGCCAAGGCCACCAACACGCCGGTGGACTTCGTCACCACGCACACCTACGGCGTGGATGAAGGCTTCCTGGACGAGTTCGGCAAGGAAGACCGCAAACTGTCCAAGTCACCGGACGCCATCGTCGGCGACGTGAAGCGCGTGCGCCAGCAGATCGAGGCCTCGCACCTGCCCGGCCTGCCGCTGTTCTTCACCGAGTGGAGCACCAGCTACAACCCGCGCGACCTCGTGCACGACAGCTACATGAGCGCGCCCTATGTGCTCACCAAGTTGAAGCAGACACAGGGCCTCGTCCAGCACATGAGCTACTGGGTCTACAGCGACCTGTTCGAGGAACCCGGCCCGCCGGACGCGCCCTTCCACGGCGGCTTCGGCATGATGACCCGCGAGGGCGTGCGCAAGCCGGTCTGGTTCGCCTACAAATACCTCGCGGCGCTCAAGGGCAAGGAAGTGCCCAGCAGCGACGCCCACACCTGGGCCGCCCTTGATGACGACCAGCTGCAGGCGCTGATCTGGGATTGGCGCCTGCCCGACCAGAACGCCAGCAACCGCAGCTTCTTCGGCAAGCCGCAGCCGGCCAAGGACCTGGGCACCGCGACGGTGGAGCTGCGCAACCTCAAGCCCGGCCGCTACCAGCTCACGCAGCGCCGCACCGGCTATGAGGTGAACGACGCGCACACGGCCTATCTGAAGATGGGCTCGCCCAAGAACCTCGACGCGCAGCAGCTCGCCAGGCTGCAAGGCCTGACGACCGACAAGCCCGAGGTTCAACGCGAGCTGACCGTGGGCACCAGCGGTCGCGCCACCGTGACCCTCAAGCTGCGCAGCCACGACGTGGTGCTGCTGAGCCTGAAGAAGGCCGGGGCATGAAGCGTCGCGAGATCCTGGCTGCGCTGGTCCCGCTGAGCGCCTGCGGTGGTGGCGGCGGCAGCAGCCCGGCCGCGCCGCCGCCACCGGTTGCAGCGACATCGGCGCCGGCCCCTGCGCCCACGCCGGGCCGCGCCGGCACCATGCACGACATCACCAGCCTGCAACTCAGCAAGCAGATGGGCGCCGTCAAGGCCGCCGGCTTCAAGACCGCGCGCATCCCGTGTGCGTGGAAGCAGTACGCCGACGCCGGCGACAACATCTCCGCCGCCTGGCCCACCCGCGTGGCCGAGGTGGTGGGCTTCGCGCAGAAGGCCGGCCTGGTCGTGATGCTGAACATCCACTGGGACGGCGGCTGGGACGCCGGCGCCCCCACCGAGAACCACAGTTCCGGCCTGTTCAACCGCGCCACTGGCGCGCAGGTCTACCCGGACATCATCAAGGCGCTGGTCGAAGCCGCCCAATAAGAACGAGACAAGCCATGAAGCTCATCGCTGCCCTGCTGCTCACCCTGGTCTCGCTGGCCGCCCAGGCCGCGCCCTGGCGCGAGGTCAGCAGCCCTGATCTGGCCCGCGACATGGCGCCGGGCTGGAACCTCGGCAATTCCCTGGAAGCCATCGGCGGCGAGACCGCCTGGGGCAATGCGCGCACGACGAAGCCTTTGATCCAGGCCGTCAAGGCCGCCGGTTTCAAGTCCATCCGCATCCCGCTGTCCTGGAAGCAGTACACCGACGCGCAAGGCCGCATCAAGCCGGAATGGATGGCCCGCGTCACCGAGGTCGTCGGCTGGGCTCGCGAGGCCGGCCTGATCGTCATGATCAACATCCATTGGGATGGTGGCTGGATGCAGCCCACGGCCAGACACCAGGACGAAGTCAACCGCCGATTGGCGAGCTACTGGACGCAGATCGCCGAGCACTTCAAGGACCACGACGAAGGCCTGCTGTTCGCCGGCACCAACGAGGTCATGGTGGAGGGCGACTACGGCAAACCCACGGCCGAGTATGTGAGGGCTCAGAACAGCTTCAACCAGACCTTCGTGACGACCGTGCGCGCGACCGGCGGCCACAACCCGCGCCGCCACCTCATCGTGCAGGGCTTCAACACCAACATCGATCACACGGTGGACTTCGCCGTGCTGCCCACCGACCCGACGCCACAGCGGCTGATGATGGAAGTGCACTACTACGACCCCTACGAGTTCACGCTGAACAACGAAGGCAAGGTCTGGCAATGGGGCCGCATCGCCACCGACATCAAGGCCGCCGCGTCGTGGGGCGGAGAGAGCCACGCCGACAAGCAGTTCGACAGGATGAAGACCCACTTCATCGCCAAGGGCGTGCCCGTCATCCTCGGCGAATACGGCGCCGTGGCCCGCCCAAGCGAACCCGGCAACGCCCGGTACCGCGCCTACTGGAACGCCTACATCACGCGCTCGGCGCACCAGCGTGGCCTGGTGCCGGTGTACTGGGACAACGGCGTGTTCAACAAGCCCGAGGGCTTTGCGATCTTCGACCGCGCGACGGGCAAGGTGTTGGATGCCGGGCTGCTGCAGGCCATCGTCGGGGCGATAGCCACCCGCTGAGTTTCATCCGGCTTCGGCCAGCCGCTCGAAGTCCATCACCCAGTTCGTCTCCCAGGTCGCGCCGCCATCCGGCGAGAACGCCTGCTGCCAGCGCGGACTGCCCGTGGTCGTATCGGTCCACATGTAGCGAACGCGGATGGGTTGGCCGCGCAGTTCGTCGTCGCACTGGAACTCGCCCACGCCACCTTCAAAGCCGCCCACCACCGGCGGGTCCAGCCGGTGTGGGTTGCGGCCGTCCACCCACCAGATGGCCCATTGGCCGGTGGCCGGGTCGAAGGTGCGCATCGACAACGCGCGGTACGGGCCGTCGGGCAGCTGCAGCACGTTGTCGTCGATGTTGCCCAACCCGTTCAGCAGCGGCCACATGCGGCATTCGCCGTCGAACTCGTCCCAGTCCTGACAGTCCAGCAGGCGTTGCTTCAGGCGGCGGTGGCGGATCTTCCAGCGGCCGATAAGGAAGTCGAAGTCTTGCGATGTGCTCATGGTGTTTCAGGCGTGCAGTGAGGAACGGGTGGTGGGCGCCAGGCGCAGGGCCTGCGTCGGGCGGGCCAACCAGCGCTGGACCTGTGAGTCGAATTCGGCGGGCCAGGTGGCCGCAGCATCGGCAAACAGCGCCATCGCCACCAGCACCTGCTCCCCCTCGCGCACCGGCAGGCGCGGGAAGTTGTTGGCCGCGGGTTCGCTGGCGTACCAGGCCTGCTGCAGGGCACCGGCCTGTTTGAGCTCCACAACGAGGGCCTCGCGGCACAGCGTCAGCAACTCGGCATCGGGCGCCTCGCGCAGATGCAGCACGCGCACCAGCAGCACGCCCGCCGGTTGCGCAACGCGGGCCGCCACGGCGGGCAGCCCGGCGTCCGGCCAGGCCGGGCGGAGCAACAGCACGTCGTCGGAGTCCACCATCGTCGCGTTGGCCGCGTTGCGGTGCGCGGCCCAGACCGGCCCGCCGTAGAAGGCCGGCAGCGCCGCGCCGCGGGCGGCCATGTCGGTGAATCCGCGCAGCCAGACGAAACGGTCGGCATCGTCGAGGTCGCGGAACTGCCCCAGCAGATCAATGCCGACGGCCTCCTGCGTCTCGACGAACTCGCGGTCGAACAGGTCGATCAGCGCGTCGCGCCGGCCGGGGTGCAGCGTGTACTGGCGCAGTTCGACCACGCCGCAAGCGGTTGAAAGGGTGAGGGATGACATGGTGCAGACAGGCACGAAGTTCGTCGTGCTGCGCAGTCTGCGCCGCCATACACGCCAGGGCGTGTCATGTTTATTTCAGGCTTATTCAGGCGATTGGCAGCGTCAGCCCGCGCTTCAGCACCGCCATCGCCACTTGCGTCCAGTAGCGGCGCACCGGCGGGTTGTCGGCCAGCAGCCGCGTCATGAAGGCCTCGTAGGCCGCCGCGTTGGCAGCGGTCACCACCAGCACGAAGTCTGCCTCGCCGGTCACATAGAAGGCCTGCTGCACGGCGGGCTCGGCGCCCAGCCAGGCACGCAGCCTGGCCATAGGCTCGGGCCGCTCGCTGTCGACCTGCAGGCCGGCGATGAAGGTGGTGGGCCGCCCCACCTGCGTGGCATCGACGACCGCGATCTGGCGCTGGATGACGCCTTGCTCGCGCAGCCGTTTCAGCCGCCGCTGGATGGCCGACACCGACAGCGCCACGCGCTCCGCCAGTTGCTCGGCGGTCAGCGCGGCGTCCTCCTGCATCAGCGTCAGCAGTTGATGGTCGAAGCGGTCCAGCTCGGCGGCAGGCGTGGGCATGAAGTTGCGGGCAAACGGCGTTGGGGCGGGCCATCTTGCCGCAATTCTGCGCACGCCCTGCCTAGCATGACTGGCATCCCAACAAGGAGTTCCCCGCATGATCGACCACGTGTCCCTGGGCACCACGCGCTACGCCGACGCCGTCCACTTCTACCGCCAGGTACTGGCGCCGCTGGGCCTGCAGCTGCTGCGCGACACCGGCAGCGAGGCCGCGTTCGGCACGCCCGAGCGCTGGTGCTTCTTCCTGTATCCGGTGGCGGCCGGCGAAGAGGTGACGGCGCGCGGCCTGCATGTCGCGCTGACCGCCCCCAGCCGCCTGGCCGTGGCCGCTGCCCACGAAACCGCGCTAGCCGGCACCGCGCAGGACATCTTCACGCCGCGCCTGCGGCCCGACATCAGCGAGACCTACTTCGGCGCGATGTTCCAGGACCTGGACGGCCATCGCATCGAGGTCACGACCAACGCTTCCTGACGGACATTGACCCTGCCGCGGCAGGGTCAATTTCATGAAACTACAGTAGTTTCATGAAACGAGACAGCCGCCTTTCCGGCGTCCTGCATGTGCTGCTGCACATGGCCGAGACGCAAGAGCCCGCCACCTCCGAGCAGCTGGCGCGTGCAATGAACACCAACCCGGTGGTCATCCGCCGGTTGATGGGCGGCCTTCGCAAGGCCGGCTTCGTTGCCTCGGCCAAGGGGCATGGCGGCGGCTGGGTGCTGGGCCTGCCGCTGGAACGCATCACGCTGGGCGACATCCATGCGGCCCTGGGCGCCCCGCCCTTCCTGGCCGTGGGCCACCGCGACGAGCAGCCGCGCTGCCTTGTCGAACAAGCCGTCAACGGCGCGCTGGGCGCGGCCTATGCCGAAGCCGAGGCGCTGCTGCTGAAGCGGCTGCACCAGGTGACGCTGGCCGAGCTGTCGCGCGACTTCCATCACCGCCTGCAGTCGTCGGGCCGAGGAGCATCCCATGAGCATTGAGTTCGACGTCATCGTCATCGGCGGCAGCTATGCCGGCCAGTCGGCGGCACTGCAGCTGGCCCGCGCACGCAAGCGCATTGCCGTCGTCGACGCGGGCCGGCGGCGCAACCGCTTCGCCGCCCACTCGCACGGATTCCTGGGTCAGGACGGACGCGCGCCGGGCGACATCGTGGCCGATGCGCGCGCGCAGCTGCTGGCCTACCCCACCGTGCTATGGGTGAACGGCGAGGCGCTGGCGGCGCGGGCCGATGGTGAAGGCTTCGTCGTCACGCTGGCCGATCGCGAGCTGCGCGGCCGCCGGCTGGTTCTAGCCACCGGCGTGACCGACGAACTGCCCGCCGTGGACGGCCTGACTGAGCGCTGGGGCCGAAGCGTCTTCCACTGCCCCTATTGCCATGGCTACGAGCTGGGCCAGCGTCCGGTGGGCGTGCTGGCCACCGGCGAGTCGTCGCTGCACCAGGCGCTGCTGCTGCCGGACTGGGGCCCCACGACGCTGTTCCTGAACTCCGCCGTGACACCCGATGCGACGCAGGCCGCCCACTTGGCCGCACGCGGCGTCACGGTGGAGGCCACGTCCGTGCAGCGCGTGGACGGCGACATCACCGTGCACCTGGCCGACGGCCGCACGCTGGCGCTGGCGGGCCTGTTCGTCGCCACCCGCACCCGCATGGCCAGTCCGCTGGCTGAGCAGCTGGGCTGCGCCTTTGACGAAGGCCCGGCCGGCCCCAGCATCCGCCGCAGCGCGATGAACGAGACGACGGTGCCCGGCGTGTTCGCCTGCGGCGATGCGGCACGCGCCTTCGCCAACGTGGCCGTCAACGTGGGCGACGGCGCCTTCACGGGCGCCGCGGCGCACCGCTCGCTGATCACGGCGCCAGCGCCTGTTCAACCGACGGGAGTAGGTCGCGAAGGCCCTAACGGCTGAGGCGCGTCGGTTCAGGCCTACAGGCAGAGGGCGCCCACCCCGACCTCCACCGGGAGGCCCCAAGGGCATATTGAGGACTGGTGAACCCACCACGGCGGCAGCCCCCGATGCCGCCATGTCTGCAACCTGAATCAAGGAGCACACCATGTCCTATCCCACCATCTCTTCTTCCAAGGTCGAAGGCACCAACGTCTACAACCTGCAGGGCGACAAGCTCGGCTCCATCGACGACCTCGTCATCGACAAGCGCAGCGGCCAGGTGCGCTACGCCGCGCTGGAGTTCGGCGGCTTCCTGGGCGTGGGCACGGACCGCTACCCGCTGCCGTGGAACATGCTGAAGTACGACACCGACAAGGACGGCTACGTCGTCAACATCGACAAGGCCCAGCTGGAGAAGGCGCCGCGCTACACCGAGGACGAAGCACCCAACTACACAGACGATTACGGCCGCAAGGTGTATGACTACTACGGCTTCCCCTGGATGTAAGGGGACTGTTAGCCCCTCGCCCGGTCTCGCCCGCTGAACGCGGCGAGCCCAGTCGGTCCCCCGAGGGGACGGCGATGCATGCGGCATCGAGCCGCATGCACATCGCCTTGGCCGGCCGGCTTGCGAGCGGCCCGGCGCTCGGCCCGCAATACGAATCCGGAGATTCCTCATGGCCACCAATGCCCGTTCCATCGCCTCGCTGTCGCTGAGCTTCGGCCTCGTGCACGTGCCGGTGAAGCTGTTCTCGGCCACCGAGGCCGGCTCGGAGTTGCGCTTCAATCTTCTGGCCAAGGATGGCTCGCGGTTGAAGCAGCAGTACGTCAACGAGCGCACGAAGAAGGTGGTCGAGCGAAAGGACATGGTGAAGGGCTATGAGGTCGAGGACAACCACTTCGTGCTGTTCTCGCCCGAGGAGCTGAAGGCGCTGGAGGAAGGCGGCAGCCATGTGATCCAGATCGTCAGCTTCGTACCGCTGGCGTCCATCGATCCCATCTACTACGACAAGAGCTACCTGCTCGCGCCGGACAAGCGCGGCGACAAGCCCTATGCGTTGCTGGCCGAGGCGCTGCGCAAGTCCGAACGCTGTGCGCTGGCGAAGTGGTCGTGGAAGACCAAGCAATACGTCGTACAGATACGGGCCACCGACGACGGGCTCATCCTTCAGCAGCTGCGCTATGCGGCCGAGGTCCGTTCGCTGTCGACGCTGGACATCCCCAAGCCCTCGGTCTCCAAGCAGGAGCTGCAGCTGGCCCTGCAACTGGTGGAGCAGATCGCGGCCGACAGCTTCGACCCCGACGACTTCGTCGACGAAGAGAAGCAGCGCGTGCTCGCGGCCATCGAGCAGAAGGTCAAGGGCAAGGAGATGGTCGCGTCGTCCCGCTCCGAGGACGAGGCGACAGGCAGCGGCAAGGTCATTGACCTGATGGACGCGCTGCGCGCCAGCCTGGGCGGGGTGAGCAAGTCCAAGCCCGCCGCGGCGCCGACCAAGGCCCACAAGACGTCCAACGTGACGACGCTGAAGCCCCGTGCGGCCGCGGCGCGCAAGACCACCAAGCGCGCGACCGCCACGGCAGAGCCCGCGCCGCGAAAGCGCGCGCACCGCTAGGGCCTGCTAACGCCACGGAAGCAGGCTCTGCCATGGCCGCCGACGCGCCACTGGCGCGCTACAACGCCAAGCGCAACTTCAAGGCCTCGCCCGAGCCCGAGGGCCGCCGCGCACGACGCCGCGCCAAGGCGCTCGCCTTCGTCATCCAGAAGCACTGGGCTTCGCACCTGCACTACGACTTCCGGCTGGAGCTGGACGGCGTCATGCTGAGCTGGGCCGTGCCCAAGGGCCCCAGCTACGACCCGGCGAAGAAGCAGATGGCCATCCACGTGGAAGACCACCCGGTCAGCTACAACGCCTTCGAAGGCAGCATCCCCAAGGGCCACTACGGCGCCGGCAAGGTCATCATCTGGGACCGCGGTACCTGGGAGCCCGTCGGCAACGCGCGCGACGGCATGAAGAACGGCAAGCTCGTCTTCCACCTGCACGGCGAGAAGCTCGCCGGCCTGTGGGAGCTGGTGCGCATCTCCAAGCCCGGCCAGTTCAAGCAGGACCACTGGCTGCTGTTCAAGAAGCGCGGCGACGCCTGGGCTCGGCCGCACCGCGAGTACGACGTCATCACCGCGCTGCCGGACAGCGTCATCGAGCAGCCGCTGGGCCTGGCCGAGGACCGCGAGCCCCGCGGGCGGGCCCCGCGCGACGCAGCGCCCGACCTGTCCCAGGCCAGGCGCGCCGCGCTGCCGCAGACGCTCACGCCTCAGCTCGCCATGCTGGCCACCACCGCGCCCGCCGACGGCGACTGGGTCGTCGAGAGCAAGTTCGACGGCTATCGCCTGCTCGCCCGCGTCAGCGCCGGCAAGGCGCGGCTGTTCACACGCCAGGGCAACGACTGGACCGCACAGCTGCAACCCGTTGCCACCGCGCTGCAGGCGCTGAAGCTCGGCGCCGGTTGGTACGACGGCGAGATCGCCATGCTGGGCGACAACGGCCTGCCCGATTTCAACCGCCTGCAGAACGCCATCGACAAGCACCGCAGCGAGGACATCGTCTACTTCCTGTTCGACCTGCCCTTCCATGCCGGCCTCGACCTGCGCGCCGTACCGCTGCGAAGCCGCCGCGCCGCACTCCAGCAACTGCTCGAAGGCAAGCCCGGCGATCGCATCCGCTTCAGCCCCGAACTGCCCGCCGCACCCGCGCAGATGCTGGCCGCGGCCTGCCAGCTGGGGCTCGAGGGCGTCATGCTCAAGCGCGCGGATGCGCCCTATGTCTCGAAGCGCAGCGACACCTGGTTGAAGCTCAAGTGCCAGCGCCGCCAGGAGTTCGTCGTCGCCGGTTTCAGCGACCGCAGCAACTCGCCCGGCGAGGTGGGCGCGCTGCTGCTGGGCTATCACGAGGGCGGCCGGCTGCGCTCCGCGGGCTGGGTTGGCACGGGCTGGAACACGGCGCAGGGCCGGGAGTTGCATCAGCTGCTGAAGAAGCTGGAGACGAAGACGCCGCAACTCGACCCCGCCGAGCTGGAGCCGGGCCGCTGGACGAAGCGCAAGCGCGGCGCCGAACGCTGGGTGAAGCCCACGCTTGTCGTCGAGGTGAGCTTCGGCGAATGGACGCCCGACGGACATATCCGCCACGCCAGCTTCCGCGGCGTGCGCACCGACAAGCCGCCCGCGTCCATCACCCGCGAGGAGAACACCGCCATGACACCACCCGCCTCGCGCAAGACCGCCACCGTCATCACCCACCCGGACCGCGTCATCGACGAGTCCACCGGCCTGCGCAAGATCGACCTGGTGCACTACTACGAGAGCGTGGCCGACTGGCTGCTGCCGCACCTGAAAGCCAGGCCCGTGTCGCTGGTGCGCGCGCCGCAGGGCATCGCGGGCCCGTTGTTCTTCCAGAAGCATTCCGAGGCGAAGATGCCCGGCGTCGTCGACCTCGACGCCGCGCTGTGGCCCGGGCATGAACCGCTGCTGGAGATCCACACGCTGAAGGGCATCGTCAGCGCCGCGCAGATGAACGTCGTCGAGTTCCACACCTGGAACGCCAAGATCGGCAAGATCGACCAGCCCGACCGCATCGTCTTCGACCTCGACCCCGGCGACGGCGTGCGCTGGCCGCAGCTGCAGGAAGCCGCGCGGCTGATGCACACGCTGCTGGACGAGCTGGGCTTGCAGAGCTGGCTCAAGACCAGCGGCGGCAAGGGGCTGCATGTCGTCGTGCCGCTGGCGCCCAAGCTGGATGCCGACGCCGTGAAGGCCTTCTCCAAGGCAGCGGTGGAGCACATCGCCAAGGCCATCCCGCAGCGTTTCGTCGCCAAGAGCGGCCCGGCCAACCGCGTCGGCAAGATCTTCATCGACTACCTGCGCAACGGCCACGGGCAGACCACGGCGGCGGCCTTCTCGGCGCGTGCACGGCCGGGCATGGGCGTGTCGATGCCGGTGGCCTGGGAGCAGCTGGACACCCTGAAGAGCGGCGCGCACTGGACGGTGAAGACCGCGCGCGAGTACCTGTCTTTCGCGGGCGGCGACGATCCGTGGGCCGGCTACTGGAAGGCGCGCCAGACGCTGGCGGCCGCGGTGAAGCGGCTGCAGTCGGCCTGATGCCGGCGTTGTCTGACGCTGCACAGGCGGCAGCGCCGACAGGTCGCGCACCGGCGTTTTCTTACGCTGACCAGCGGGGCAACTGGCTCGCCAGCTGCCGCCATCCATCAACGCAAAGGAGAGCCCCATGACGACCCGATTCCAAGCCCCCCGTCTGCTGTGCGCACTGGCCCTCGTGGGCCTGGCCGGCGCCGCCTCGGCCAATCTGACCCAGCCCGTCTACGCCACCGCGAAGGACGAAGTGAAGGCGATGTTCAAGACCGAGCGCGACAACTGCAGCTCGATGTCGGGCAATGCCAAGGACGTCTGCGTCGAGCGCGCCAAGGGCCATGAGAAGGTCGCCCTGGCCCATCTGGAGTACCAGTACACCGGCAACGCCAAGGACCGCAACGACTACCTGGAGGCCCGCTACGAGGCCAAGTACAAGGTGGCCAAGGAGGTCTGCGACGCCAAGTCGGGCAATGACAAGGACGTCTGCACCGCCGACGCCAAGGCCGCCCACGACAAGGCCAAGGCCGACTTGAAGGCCAACAAGAAGATCGCCGAGGCGCAGAACGACCAGATGGAAGCCAAGCTCAAGGCTGACTACAAGGCAGCCAATGAGCGCTGCGACTCGATGAGCGGCAATGCCAAGGACAGCTGCCAGGCCAGCGCCAAGGCCCGCTACTTCCAGTAAATGACAAAGGGCCGCCAAACGGCGGCCCTTCTGTTTCCCGTGCAAGCCCGGGCGCCAGACGGCCCCGGGCTTCATCTTTTGAGGTTCAGCGCAAAGGCGCCGCCGGCAAGACCTGACCCGCCACGGCCGCCGTGGCCACCACGTGGCGGGCCGAGCCGGCATGCGGGGCGGGCTGGCCGAACATGCGCCGCACCTCGGCGCTGTGGCGGATGTGGTCGTGCAGGATGGTGATGAAGCTGCCCAGCAGCAACGCCGCGACGATGGCCGCTGCCGTCAGCGTCATCCACAGCGGCGGGGCATGGCGGATCAGGCGGCGGGTCTGCGTGCTCATCGTGGCCTCCAAGGCGGCGTCTCGCCGCGTGACTGGACTATGGGCAACGACGAGCGGCGCCGGCATCCGCGCACACCGCGCCACTCTGTAGGACGACAGCCGCTGCTGGCACGCGGCTTGCTGACTACCCGTTACAAGCAGTGTCGAAACCGCATCGGGAACGTTCTTGCGGCGGGTTGGGCGGCAAGCACGGCTAGAGGAGCAATCATGGCAACCACAGAGGACTTCCGCGTCGTACTCGTTGATGACGATGTGGACACTTGCGAGACCTTGAGCGAGTTGCTGAAGTTCGACGGCTACAGCGTGCGCGTGGCCACCACGGCGCAGGACGCCATCCAGGCCGTCAACGAGTACCAGCCCGTCTGCGCGCTGCTGGACCTGGGCCTGCCCGACTTCGACGGTTGCGAGCTGAGCAAGCGGCTGCGCGCCGCCCACGGCTCCGACATCGTGCTGATCGCCGTGACCGGTCGCAGCGGCGACGACGAGCACAACCAGGCTCTGGCGGCAGGCGTGGACCACGTGCTGTGCAAGCCGCTGACGGTTGAGAATCTGAGGCGGTTTTTCCCACCGTTGAACTGATTTAACGGCAAATTTTTCCGATTTCCACCGCGGCGGCCGGGCCTTGCGGGGCCTTGCAAGACGGTCCGCGTCCGCCGAAACAGAACAACAAGGACGCCCATGAATGAGACAACGCCCGAGCATTCGGGCCTGTTCCGCCGCATCCTGACGAGGAACGTCGGGCTGCCGCTGCTGATGGGCCTGGCCAGCATCCTGGTGTTCGTCGCGCTGCTGCTGCACCTCGTGCGGCTGCTGAACTGGGTGGATCACACCCACCGCGTCATCTCGCAGGGCCAGGACCTGGCGCTGAAGGCCTCGGACCAGGAAAGCAGCCTCCGCGGCTTCCTGCTCAGCGGCGAAGACACCTTCCTGGCGCCCTATTCCATCGGCCGCGCCAGCTTCGCCGCCGACGTGCAGGCCGCCCAGCAGCTGGTGAATGACAACGCGCAACAGGTGGACCGGCTGCGCCGTGTCGGCGCGTTGGCGCTGCGTTGGGACGATTTCGCGCGCGACGCCATCGCGCTGCGCCGTGCCAGCCAGCCGGTGGAGACGCTGATCCGTTCACAGCGCGGCAAGCAGCTGTTCGACGAGATCCGCCGTGAACTGCGCGCCTTCATCGCGGCCGAGGAACGGCTGCTGCGCGAGCGCAACGAGGAGGCGCAGTCCTTCACATGGATGGCCGTCGCGATCTTCGTGTCGCTGCTGATCATCGTCAGCGGCTTGATCGCCTGGGCAGGTCGGCGCGACATCACGACGCTGTCGCGCGAGTACGGCGGCGCCATGGACCGCATGCGCGAAGCCGGCGCGGAGTCAGAAGAACGCGCCTGGCTGCGCGGCGCGCAGGCCGAGTTGGGCGAGCGGTTGCTGGCCGAGCGAACACCGGCTGCCATCGCACAGCAGACGCTGCGCTTCCTGGCCGAGCGTGCGGACGTCGTCATCGGCGCTGCGTTCACGGCGGGCGAGGAAGGTGACCTCCATTGCGTGGCGGCGCACGGGCTGTCCGACGACGCTGACTCGCTGCCACAGGCCGAGCACAACCTCGTCGCCCAGGCCTGGCGCGACGGCAAGCCGCTGCGGCTGAGCGGGTTGCAAGCCGGCTTCCTGAAGGTCGCCACCAGCCTGGGCGACCTGCGACCGGCCGACGTCATGCTCGTGCCCGCACTTCACGAGGGCCGCGTCAACGTAGTGCTTGAGTTGGGCTTTCTGAAAGCGCCGAGCGCGCGCACAGCCCGGCTGCTGGAACAGCTGCAGGAGACGCTTGGCTCACAGATCGCAGGCTCTCTGGCCGCACAACGCCTGCAGCGCTCGCTGGAGGAAACCCGCCAGCTCAACGAGGAGCTGCAGGTGCAGCAGGAGGAGTTGCGCACCGCCAACGAGGAGCTGGCCGAGCAGTCGCGCGTGCTCAGCGAATCCCAGCTGCATCTGGAGGAGCAGCGTGCCGAGCTGGAGCAGACCAATGTGCAGCTGGGCGAGCAGTCCGACACGCTGGCGCGCCGCAACGCCGCGCTGACGCAAGCCCAGGCCGACCTGCGCGAGAAGGCCCTGGACCTGCAGCGCGCCAGCCGCTACAAGTCCGAATTCCTGGCCAACATGAGCCACGAGCTGCGCACGCCGCTGAACAGCTCGCTGATCCTGTCCAAGCTGCTGCTGGAGAACAAGCCGGGCAACCTGACCGACGAGCAGCTGAAGTTCGCCGGCACCATCCACGACGCCGGCAAGGACCTGCTGACACTGATCAACGACATCCTGGATCTCGCCAAGGTCGAGGCCGGCAAGCTGGACGTCACGCTGCGCCCGGTCGAACTGCAGGCGCTGGCCGAAGCGATGCGCCGGCTGTTCCAGCCGCTGGCCGAGGACAAGGGGCTGGCGTTCGCCGTGAAGCTGGCGCCGGGCCTGCCGGCCACCCTCGTCACCGACGGCCAGCGGCTGGAGCAGGTGCTGCGCAACCTGCTGTCCAACGCGATCAAGTTCACCGAGCGGGGCTCGGTCACGCTGGTCGTCGAGCCGCGCGGCGAGCGCATCGCCTTGATCGCCCACGACACCGGCATCGGCATCCCGCCGGCGCAGCAGCAGCGCGTGTTCGAGGCCTTCCACCAGGGCGACGGCGCGCTGAACCGCCGCTACGGCGGCACGGGCCTGGGCCTGTCCATCTCGCGCGAGCTGTCGCGGCTGCTGGGCGGCGACATCGAGCTGAGCAGCGTGGAGGGCGAAGGCAGCCAGTTCACGCTGCTGCTGCCTCTTGAGGCGCAGATGCCGCAGCCGGCCGATGCGGCCATGCCCACGCTGCCGCCGGTGGCCCGGCTGGCACCGGTGCCCGTGCCGGAGCGCCTCAGCGCCGCGCCCGCCTTCGACGACGATCGCGCCGAGCTGACGCCCGACGCGCCGCCGCGCCGTCTCGCGCTGGTCGTGGAGGACGACGCCAAGTTCGCCGAGATCCTGTACCACCTGGCCCACGAGATGCAGTACCGCTGCCTCGTCACCGACAACGCGCAGGAGGCGCTGACCCTCGCCACCGCGCACCTGCCCCAGGCCATCCTGCTGGACGTGCGCCTGCCCGACGGCTCGGGCCTGACCGTGCTGCAGCGGCTCAAGGAAGATCCGCGCACCCGCCACATCCCCGTGCACATCATTGCCGGCGAGGACTTCCGCGACATCGCGCTGCCCATGGGCGCCGTGGGCACCGCGATCAAGCCCACCACGCGCGAAGACCTGGTCGAGATCTTCCGCAAGCTGGAACGCCACGGCACCGACACCGTCCGCCGCCTGCTGCTGGTGGAGGACGACCAGCGCCAGCGCGAAAGCATCGCCCACCTGATCGCCGACGACGACATCGAGGTGGTGGCCGTGGAGCGCGGCGAGGAAGCGCTGCGGCTGCTGGACGAGCAGCACTTCGACTGCATGATCATCGACCTCAAGCTGCCCGACATGGACGGCAACGAGCTGCTGGCGCGCATGGCCGCGCGCGGTCCCGAGCAGACGTCGCCGCCGGTCATCGTCTACACGGGCCGCAACCTCAGCCGCGACGAGGAGGCTCAGCTGAACCGCTACTCGCGCTCCATCATCATCAAGGGCGCACGCTCGCCCGAGCGGCTGCTGGACGAGGTCACGCTGTTCCTGCACCGCGTCGAATCGCGCATGAGCGGCGAGCGCCGCGACATGCTGCGCACCGCGCGCAACCGCGAACAGGTGTTCGAAGGCCGCAAGGTGCTGCTGGTGGACGACGACATGCGCAACATCTTCGCGCTGACCGCCGTGCTGGAGCAGCGCGGCCTGATCGTGGAGCCGGCACGCAACGGCGCCGAGGCGCTGGAGAAGCTGGACGCCGCCAACGGCGACATCGACCTCGTGCTGATGGACGTCATGATGCCGGTGATGGACGGTCTGGAGGCCACGCGCCGCATCCGCGCCGACGCGCGCTGGCAGAAGCTGCCGGTCATCGCCATCACCGCCAAGGCAATGCGCGACGACCAGGAGCAATGCCGCCGCGCCGGTGCCAACGACTACCTGGCCAAGCCCATCGAGACCGA
Source organism: Roseateles asaccharophilus (assembly GCF_031458115.1). Lineage (GTDB taxonomy): Bacteria > Pseudomonadota > Gammaproteobacteria > Burkholderiales > Burkholderiaceae_C > Pelomonas > Pelomonas asaccharophilus_A. The sequence continues at coordinate 328,364 of NZ_JAVDXV010000005.1, forward strand.
TCGCCTCATCTCCCTGCTGCGCGTCTGGCTGCCCGGCATCGAACGGGTATGAAGCCCCTCGTCCAAGGCGTACCTTGGCCGGCCTTGCAGGCCGCGCTTCGGCTCGCACCTCAGCCCTTCGCCAGGCACGTCGCGCCCACCGGGCGCAACGTGTCCGGGCTCAGCCCCCGCGGGGACGGCGATGCATGCGGCGTCGAACCGCATGCACATCGCCATGACGGGCCGGCTTGGGAGCGGCCCGGCGCTCGGCCCGAATGCAGGAAGGTGCGCTGATGCCGCAGCAAGTCTTCGACCTCGAAGTGCGCCTGCTGATGGAGGCCATCTACACGCGCTACAACCACGACTTCCGCGAGTACTCCGGTGCGTCGCAGAAGCGCCGCGTGCTGCATGCGATGCACACGCTGGGCTGCGACTCGGTGTCGGCGCTGCAGGGCCTGGTGCTGCGCGACGCGCAGGCCTTCGCGCAGCTGCTGGAGATGCTGACCATCCCGTTCACCGAGATGTTCCGCGAGCCCGACTTCTTCCTGGCGCTGCGCCAGCAGGTGGTGCCGGTGCTGCACACCTACCCGTCGCTGAAGGTCTGGGTGGCCGGCTGCGCCAGTGGCGAGGAGGTCTACTCGCTGGCCATCCTGCTGCACGAGGAAGGGCTGCTGGAGCGCAGCATCATCTACGCCACCGACATCAACCCCGCCGCGCTGGACCGCGCACGGCAGGGCATCTTTCCGTTGAGCGAGCTGCAGCAGTACACGCGCAACTACCAGGCCGCCGGCGGGACGGCGGGCTTCTCGCAGTACTACACGGCAGCCTACGATGCGGCGCGCTTCGACCGCGAGCTGGTCAAGCGTGTGACCTTCGCCGACCACAGCCTGGCCACCGACCACGTGTTCTCCGAGACCCACCTGATCTGCTGCCGCAACGTGCTGATCTACTTCAACCGCAAGCTGCAGGACCGCGCCATCGGGCTGTTCGCGCAGTCGCTGTGCCATCGCGGCTTCCTCGGCATCGGCAGCAAGGAGAGCCTGGACTTCTCCATCCACGCCGACGTCTTCGAACCCGTGGCGCTGCGCCAGCGGCTGTTCCGCAAGCGATGAAGCCGCCCCGCATCGAACTGGTCGTCATCGGCGCGTCCGCCGGCGGCGTCGCCGCGCTGCTGGCGCTGCTGGCGCCGCTGCCGGCCGGCTTTGCGCTGCCGCTGGCCATCGTGCTGCACCTGCTGCCGCGCCACGAGAGCCAGCTGGCCAGCGTGTTGACGCACCACCTGGGCCGCCCCGTGCACGAGCCGCGCGACAAGGAAGTGGTGCAGCCCGGTGCCATCTACGTGGCCGGCGCCGACTACCACCTGCTGATCGAGAGCGACCGCAGCTTCGCGTTCAGCAGCGAGCCGCCGGTGAGCTTCTCGCGCCCGTCCATCGACGTGCTGATGCAGTCCGCCGCCGACGCCTATGGCCCGGCCGTGGCCGGCGTGCTGCTGACCGGCGCCAACCTGGACGGCGCCGACGGCATGGCGGCCATCCGGGCCCGCGGCGGGCTGACGCTCGTGCAGGACCCCGGCGAGGCCGAGGTCGCCACGATGCCGCGCGCCGCCCTCGCGCGCTTCACCCCCGACCAGGTGCTGCCGCTGAAGGGCCTGCGCGACACGCTGCTGCGGCTGGGAGCAGCGGCATGAGCGAGGCCGTCAAGATCCTGCTGGTCGACGACCTGCCCGAGAACCTCGTCGCGCTGGAGGCGCTGCTGCGCGACAACCAGCTGGCCATCTACACGGCCACGTCCGGCGAGGAGGCGCTGTCGCTGCTGCTGGAGCACGAATTCGCGCTGGCGCTGCTGGACGTGCAGATGCCCGGCATGTCGGGCTTCGAGCTGGCCGAGCTGATACGCGGCAGCTCGCGCACCTCGCACCTGCCCATCGTCTTCGTCAGCGCCGCCGACCGCGAGCAGTCGTACACCTTCCGCGGCTACGAAAACGGCGCGGTGGACTTCCTCTACAAGCCGCTGGACCACCACGCGGTGAAGAGCAAGGTGCGCGTGTTCGTCGAGCTGCACGCCAAGAGCCGCGAGCTGCGTCAGCAGCTCGTCGAGCTGGAGGCGGCGCGCGCCGAGCAGGAGGGTCTGCTGGCCGCTCTGCAGGCCGCGCAGGCCGACCTGCAGCGCGCGCTGAAGATGCGCGACGAGTTCATGTCCATGGTCACGCACGAGCTGCGCACGCCGCTGGGCGTCATGGCGCTGGAGGTGGAGCTGCGCCAGCGCCGGCTGGACCGCGGCGACCTTGCCTACTTCAACGGCGAGCGCCTGCAGTCCATGCTGGCCAAGGACTCGCGCCAGGTGCGCAGCATGACCCGTCTCATCGAGGACATGCTGGACATCGCCCGCATCCAGCACGGCAAGCTGTCGATACGCCCTCGCCACGCCGACCTGGGCGAGCTGGCGCGCGCCATCGTGGCCGACTTCACCGCGCTGTACCGCGACGTACCGCTGGGGCTGGAGGCGCAGGACGGCATCGTCGGCGAGTGGGACGACAGCCGCATCGGCCAGGTGCTGGTGAACCTGCTCAGCAACGCGCTGCGCTACGGCGAGGGACGGCCCGTGCGCGTGGACGTGGACCGCGCACCGGACGGCATGGCGCGGCTGACCGTGACCGACCAGGGCATGGGCATCCCGCTGGCCGACCAGCGCAAGGTCTTCGAGCAGTTCGAGCGCCTGCCCGCCGCCGCGCAGTCGCCCGGCATGGGGCTGGGGCTGTACATCAGCCAGCACTTCGTCCAGGCCCACGGCGGCAGCATCCAGGTGCACAGCGAGCCCGGCGCGGGCGCGCGCTTCACGGTGCTGCTGCCGGCCGCGCCCGGCCCTTCAGCCGCCTAGCAAGCGCTCCAGCTCCGGCAGGCCTATGGGCTTGGCCAGATGGTCGTCGAAGCCGGCGGCCAACGCGCGCTGGCGGTCCTCGGGCGTGCCATAGCCGGTCAGCGCCACCAGCCGCAGCGCCTGCGTGGCCGGTTGCGCGCGCAGCCGGCGCGCGACCTCGTGGCCGTCGATGTCCGGCAGACCCACGTCCACCAGCACCAGGTCGGGCTGCAGCGCCGTCGCGCGCTGCACCCCGCCCTCGCCCGTGCCCACCCATTCGGCGCGCTGGCCCAGCAGCTCCAGCAGCGCGACCAGGCTCTCGCCCGCATCCGCGTTGTCCTCCACCACCAGCACCAGGCGCTGCGCCGCCGGGCCGGCGGGCGGCGGAGCACCCGCCGAGTCGGGCGGCGTCTCGATGGCGGCCAGGCGCACGCTGAACGTGGAGCCCTGCCCCGCGCCCGCGCTGGCGGCCGTGATCGAGCCGCCGTGCAGCTGCGCCAGCCGCTGCGCCAGCGTCAGGCCCAGTCCCAGGCCGCCGGCCTCGCGCGACGGGGCGCGCTCGCCCTGCACGAACAGGTCGAAGGCGCTGCGCACCAGCTCGGCCGACATGCCCTGGCCGTCGTCCGCCACCTGCAGAAGCGCGTCGGCGCCATCTCGCCGCACGGTGATGTGGATGCGGCCGCCGGCCGGGGTGTACTTCAACGCGTTGTCCATCAGGTTGGCAATGATCTGCTCCAGCCGTGCGCCGTCCGCCTGCACCCAAACCGGCTGCAACTCGGTCTCGACGCGGTGGGCGGCCATGCGCGCATTGCCCTGCAGCGTCGCCAGCGCGGCGCGCACGGCCTCGGCCAGGTCCAGCGGCTCGGGCAGCAGGCGTATCTTGCCCGCGGTCACGCGGCCCACTTCCAGCAGGTCGTCCACCAGCCGCGTCATCTGGTGCACCTGGCGGCTCAGCACGCCGGCCACCATGGGCACCACGTCGGGCCGCGCCGCGGCCTGCTGCAGCAGCGCCGACGCGTTGGACAACGAACTGAGCGGGTTGCGCAGCTCATGGCCCAGCATGGCCAGGAACTCGTCCTTGGCCTGGTTGGCGGCGCGCAGCGCGGCCTCGGCCGCCTCACGGTGGTCGTCGCGCTCGCGCAGCCGGGCCGAGGCCTGCTGCAAGGCTTCGTACAGCTGGCGCACCTCGGCCACCGGCCCGGGTTCGGGCAGCGCCAGCGCTTCGCCACGCCCCAGCGCCGGCGCCGCCTCGGCCAATGCCGCGATGGGCCGCGCGACGCCCTTGGCCAGCCACCAGGCCAGGCCCAGGCAGCCGGCCAGCACGACACCGAAACCCAGCCACAGCAGCCGCACATGATGCAGGCTCTGCTCGACCTCGTCCTTGGGAATGGCCACGGCAATGGCCCAGCCCGACAGCGCCGAGCGCTGCACAGTGCGGTAGATCTCGCGGCCGTCCTTCAGCCGGCCCTGGGTCCAGCCATGCGCGGGCGCGTCCAGTGCGCGCCGCAGCGAATCGCTGATGCCGACGCCGTCGGGCAACGCCGGGCGGCGAATGACGAACTGGTGCTGGGCGTCCACCACCGCCACCGTCCAGCCGCCCGGCAGCGGCTGCGCCGCCAGCAGGTGGTCGATGACACTCGCCTCCAGCACGGACGACAGCACCAGGCCGCCCGCAGCCGCCGGCACGTGCACGGCAAACGACCGCGGCCGCCCCTCGGCCCGGATCACCGGGCTGACCGCCGGCCGGCCCGTGCGCGCGGCCTCGCGCACGGACTGCGCATGCATGGGCTGCGACAGCACCGTCGCACCGGGTGTCTGCACACTGAGGCGCAGACCGCCGCTGCCGCCGTCGGACACCAGCAGGTTGCGCCAGGATTCGCCGCCGGCGTCCAGCACACGCTGCGCCTCGGGCCGGAACGCGTCCGGGTCGCCCGCCGCCAGCGCCGGCGACGTGGCCAGCACCTGCAGCGCGGTGATGCTGGCCTGCAGCCGGGCGTCCATCGCGGTGGCCAGCGCCCGCGTGCGCTCCCAGGTGCCGGCCTGAACGGCCTCGATCTCGCGCTCTACCAGCAGCCACGTGCCCACCACCCCCACGCCGGCGACCGGCAGGAGCACGAGCAACAGCAGGATGCGGAGGCGGTTCTTGAGATACACCGATGCGCCAGTAGAAAGCCCCGCCCGGCACGCGCCGATGCGGGAGGCTGGCGCATCCTAGCCGCTCAGAAGGACGCCCAGGCGCCCTCGGGCTCGACCTCAAGTGCAGCCGGCTTGGGCGCGGGCTTGGGCACGTCACGGACCGCAGCCTTGGGAGCCGCCACCGCGCGCGGCGCGGCAGGATTCGCCACCGGCCTGGCCGCCACCGCCGGCGCCACATGGCTGCCCACGTTGAACACCGCCACGGTCTGTGCCAGGTGTTGCGCCTGATGGCGCATGCTCTCGGCGGCCGCGGCGGACTCCTCCACCAGCGCGGCGTTCTGCTGCGTGACCTGGTCCAGCTGCGACACCGTCTGGCCCACCTGCTCGATGCCCTGCGTCTGCTCGTGGCTGGCCGAGCTGATCTCGCCGACCAGGTCGTTGACGCGCTGCACCTGGGCCACGATCTCCTTCATGGTCTTGCCGGCGTCGCCCACCAGGCGGGCGCCGGTGTCGACCTTCTCCACGCTCTGGCCGATCAGCGTCTTGATCTCCTTGGCGGCCTGCGCGCTGCGCTGGGCCAGCGTGCGCACCTCGCCCGCCACCACCGCGAAGCCGCGGCCCTGCTCGCCCGCGTGGGCCGCCTCCACGGCCGCGTTCAGCGCCAGGATGTTGGTCTGGAACGCAATGCCGTCGATGGTGCCGATGATGTCGTTGATCTTCCTGGAGCTGTCGGTGATGTTCTGCATCGTCGACACGACGCTCTGCACGACGCTGCCGCCGCGCTGGGCCACCTCGCGGGCGCTCTGCGACAGCTGCGCCGCGGCGCGGGCGTTGTCGGCGTTCTGGCACGGTGGACGTGATCTCCTCCATCGACGCCGCCGTCTGCTGCAGGCCTCCAGCGTGTGCTTTGAAGACGGCCTCAGGCGCTGCCTGGGCCGCACGGACCTCTACGACCGCATCGCCCGCCGCTTCCTGGACACCCGCCCGGGCGACGCCCAGCGCGCCCGCGCGGCGCTGGCGATGCCACCGCACCGGCTGGACGGCCTGCTGCAGAAACCCGTCACGCCCTCCACGCTGCTGGACACCTTGTACGGCGTCATGCTGGGCGCCGACCTGATACGCCGCCCCGAGCCCGAGGCCTGGCAGCCCGACAGCGTGCGGCTGCAAGGCCGTGTGCTGCTGGTGGAAGACAACGACATCAACCAGCTGGTGGCCGTGGGCCTGCTGGAAGCGTTCGGCCTGCGGGTGGACATCGCCGCCGACGGCGCGCAGGCGCTGGAGATGGCCGCGGCCCAGCGCTTCGATGCCGTGCTGATGGACGTGCAAATGCCGGGCATGGACGGCTTCGAGGCCACTGCGCGGCTGCGCCAGCTGCCCGGCCATGCGGACACGCCCATCATCGCGATGACCGCGAACTCCATGCCCGGTGAACGCGAACGCTGCCTGGCGGCGGGCATGTCGGACTACGTCGCCAAGCCCATCGAGCCGGAGCTGCTGGAGAACTGCCTGCGGCGCTGGCTGGCGCCCTGATAAAACAAAACCCGCCAGCGGCGGGTGGGGACTGACGGCAGCGGGGTGTTCAGACCAGCCAGACGGCCGGCTGGGCCGACGCCACCGTCGTCGTGTCGCGGCGGTGCTCGATGACCACGCGCGGCAGCTTGGCCACGACCGGCACCTCGGCCCGCTTGCCGACGATCACCACGCGCTCCAGCGTCACGACGCCGGCGACCGGCGCGGCCGTGCGGTCGGCCAGGCCCGCGCCGATTGCGGCGGCCGCGGCGACGGAAGCGATGGCGACGGTGAAGGTCTTGGCGAAGGTGTTCATGGCGGGCTCCGGTGGGTTTGCTGTGTCAGTGAATGCAGTGTCTTCAGCCGCGTGGCGCGCCGCGAGCGGCAGGCGATGAACCGCCAGCGGGGGCGGATGAACTGCCACTTCCCGGTGCCGGCCGGCGCCGGCCGGCGCGACCCGCGAATCGCGCAACGCGTTGACCGTTGCCGACGGGTGGCCGGTCCTACGATGGTTCGACACCCCGCTGCACAGGACTGAGCCGCCATGAATCCCCTTGGTTATCGCGTCATCACCGGCATGGCCGCGCTGGGGCTGGCAACCGGACTGAGCGCGCAGACCCCTGCCCGCTGGCTGGAATTCCTGGACCGTGGCGCCGTGGCCGTGCCCGCGCAGGACGGCGGTGTGCTGGTGAGCTGGCGGCTGCTGGCCACCGACGCGCCGGGCACCGAGTTCGACGTCTACCGCGACGGCGAGAAGCTCAACGCCCGGCCGCTGACCGGCGCCACCAACCTCGTCGACAAGGCGGGTTCGCCGCGGGCGACCTATGTGGTGAAGACCCGCGTGCAGGGCAAGGACGTGGCCACGAGCGCGCCCGCGCCGGTCTGGGCCGGCGGGCGCCTGAGCCTGCCGCTGCAGCCGCCCGCCGGCGGCACCACGCCGGCCGGCGAGGCCTACAGCTACACGGCCGGCGAGGCCAGCGTGGCCGACCTGGACGGCGACGGCCGCTACGAGTTCATCCTGAAGTGGGACCCGACCAACGCCAAGGACAACGCCTTCGGCGGCTACACGGGCGAGGTCTATCTGGACGCCTACCAGCTCGACGGCCGGCGCATGTGGCGCATCAACCTCGGGCCCAACATCCGCGCCGGCGCGCACTACACGCAGTTCCAGGTCTACGACTACGACGGCGACGGCCGCGCCGAGCTGGCCGTGCGCACCAGCGACGGCACCGTGGACGGCACCGGACAGGTGCTGGGCGACGCCAAGGCCGACTGGCGCGAGAGCGACGGCGAGCGGCCCACGCGCGACCGCACCGGCGCCAAGGTGCTGGCCAACGGCAGCATGGTGGCCACCATGCAGGGCCGCATCGTCAAGGGCCCCGAGTTCCTGACCATGTTCGACGGCCTGACCGGCAAGGCGCTGGCCAGCGCGCCCTACTGGCCAGCCCGTGACCCGCGCACCGACGCGCCGACCGAGGCGCAGATGAAGGAGGTCTGGGACGACGGCTATGCCAACCGATCCGACCGCTACCTGGCCGGCACGGCCTACCTGGACGGCGAACGCCCCAGCATCGTCATGGCGCGCGGCTACTACGGCCGCACGACGCTGGCCGCCTGGGACTGGCGCGACGGCAAGCTCACGCGCCGCTGGACCTTCGACAGCGCCGAGGGCGATCAGAGGGCCTTCGGCGGCCAGGGCAACCACCAGCTCAGCGTGGCCGACGTGGACGGCGACGGCCGCGACGAGATCATCTACGGTGCGATGACGGTGGACGACAACGGCAAGGGCTTGTGGACCTCCGGCCTGCTGCACGGCGACGCGATGGCCGTGGGCGACCTGGATCCGACACGCCCCGGACTGGAGCGGTTCGGCGCGCACGAGGTGCCGCAGCGCAATGGCGGAATCGGCTCGGCCATGCTGGACGCGAAGACGGGCCAGGTGCTGTGGAGCACGCCGGCCGAGAAGGACACCGGCCGCGGCGTGGCCGCAGACATCGACCCGCGCCACGCCGGTTCGGAGGCCTGGGCCAGCAACTCGGACGTGCTCTACACGGCCCAAGGCAAGCCCGTTGACGGCGTGAAGCGCCCGCGCGAAATGAGCTTCGTCACCTGGTGGGATGGCGACGAGTTGCGCGAGCTGTTCGACCGCAATCGAATCAACAAATGGGACTGGACCGCCGGCACGTCGCGCACGCTGCTGGAGGCGGCCGGCGCCGTACAGAGCAACGGCACGAAGAACACGCCCATCGTGCAGGCCGATCTGCTGGGCGACTGGCGCGAGGAGGTGGTGTGGCGCAGCGAGGACAGCCGCTTCCTGTACGTCTACACGACGCCCCACCCGACCGAGCGCCGCCTGCCCACGCTGATGCATGACGCGCAGTACCGCGTTGCCGTCGCCTGGCAGAACACCGCCTACAACCAGCCGCCATACCCGAGCTTCGAGCTGGGCGTTGGCATGAAGGAGCCACCGGTGCCGCGCATCAACACGCGGCGGCTGCAGCGCTAGCGGGTTGGGGGCTCTCTAGAATCCGCCCCCTTTTGGTTAGCTCCGCGCTTGCATCCGGTTCCATGGATATCGTCGTCAACGAAGAACTCAAGGCCTACATCGACCCGCTGACGGCGGAAGAACACGACGCACTGGAGCGCAGCATCCTGGCCGAGGGCTGCCGCGACGCGCTGGTGCTGTGGGGCAATGTGCTGGTGGACGGCCACAACCGCTACGGCATCTGCACCAAGCACGGCCTGCCCTTCCAGACGGTGCAGAACACGCGCTTCAAGTCCATGGAGGACGTGCACCTGTGGATGATCGACCAGCACCTGGGCCGGCGCAGCATCTCGGACTTCCAGCGCGGCGTGCTGGCGCTGCGAAAGCGCGAAATCGTCGCCGACCGGCGCGCGCGCAGCGCGGCGCAGGACACCCCTGCACCCGCACCCGAACAGGTCGCTGAACCTGTGACGCCCGCGGCCGCCGCCGACGCGCTGCAAACGCGCGAGGCGCTGGCCAAGGCCGCGCGCCTGAGCAGCAGCCAGGTGGTGCTGATCGAGAAGATCCAGAAGCAGGGCACGCCCGAGCTGGTGGCCGCCGTGAAGGCCGGCGCCGTGTCCATCAGCGCCGCCGCGGCCGTGGCGACGCTGCCCGCGCAGGAGCAGGCCGCAGCCGCGACCGCCGGCGCCGAGGAGTTGAAGCAGGCGGCCAAGCGCGTGCGCGAATCCCGCCGCCGCACGCCCGCACCGGCGCCCGAAACCGAAGCGGAGGCCCCGGTCGCTGCCGCGCCGGCGCCGCAGCACACGATCGAGTCGCTGCTGCAGCGCGTGGCCGAACTGGAAGCCGAGAACGCGGCGCTGCGTCAGCAGCTGGCCGCGCGCTGATCAGTCGCGCGACTCAGGCAGCCAGCCCAGCTGCTGCTCTATGGCCTCGCGGATGGGCGTGCGCTGGTCGGCGCAGGCGCGCTGCACATACTCGCGCGCCTTGGCCTGCGTCTCGGCGTCCAGGCCGCGCAGGTAGTCCAACGCCTCGTCGGCGCCGGTCGGCACGCGGCCGAACTCGCCGAGGAAGCGCGGCTTCAGCGCCGTCCAGACCACCGCGTCCACGCCCTGGGCCGCGGCCCATTGCGCAATGTCGGCGGCGCCGACCTCGTGCCTGGGTTCGGGCCCCGGCCACAGGCCGATGGAGTCGGGGCCGGAGGCCTCGCGGCCGGCCAGCGCCTCCTGGGCCTGAGCGGGCGTCGCGTAGTCCAGTTCAACCCAGCGGGTCGGGCAGCGCGCGCCGTCCGCGGTCAGCACCAGCGTCAGCCGGCCGTCGCGCGAAGTGCGGGCGAATTCGAGGGGGAGATGGGGGCCGCCCGTTTGCCAGGGCCCCTTGCAGCGGAGCACGTCCGGTTTCCAGACCAGCGAGCCCCACCCGATACAGACGATTTTCACGGGCGATAGCTTAGCCGCGCGCGGCGTCGCTCCGGCCGGACCGCCCTACTTCGGCGACACGCGCCAGATCTCGCCCGTCACATCGTCGTCCACCAGCACCGAGCCGTCGTCCTGCACCGCCACCGAGCTGGGGCGGCCCCAGACCTCTCGGTCGCTGACGACGAAGCCGGTCATGAAGTCCTGGTAGCGGCCCGTGGGCACCCCGTCCTTCATGAACACGCGCACGACCTTGGATGCGGCGCGCGTGTGGCGGTTCCAGGAACCGTGGAAGGCCAGGAAAAGGTCGCCGTCATAAGTCTTGGGGAAGGCGGCCGGCGCGTTCGGCGCAGCCTCGTACATCACCATGCCCAGCGGCGCGGAATGGGCCATCAGCAGCAGGTCCGGTGCGGTCACCTTGTCGCGCAGGTCGGGCCGGTGGCCGGCCAAGCGCGGGTCTTCATGCGAGCCGATGTAGTACCAGGGCCAGCCATAGAAGGCGCCAGGCTTCACGCGGGTCAGGTAGTCGGGCGGCAGGTTGTCGCCCAGCAGGTCGCGCTCGTTGATGCTGCAGATCAGCTCGCCGCTGCGCGGGTGCACGTACATGCCGACGCAGTTGCGCAGACCGGTGGCGAAGGTGCGGCGGTTGCTGCCGTCGGGATCGAAGGCCAGCACCAGCGCGTGGCCCTCCTCTTCGCCCCAGGCCGCGCCCAGGCCGTGGCGGGCTTCCCAGGTCGCGATGGGCACGGGCGGCGCACGGCCGATGTTCTCGGCCACGTTGGTGGCCGAACCGATGGACAGGAACATCGTGCGGCCGTCCGTCGAGAACGCCAGCGTGCGCGACGAGTGCGAGCCCACCGCCGCGCTGAGTCGGGGCACCACCACCTCCGGCTCGCCCGCGGCGACCAGGTCGCCATTGCGATAGGGGTAGCGCACGATGGCATTCACGAACGCCACGTACAGGTACTGCGGGTTGGCGCCTGTCGGCCAGAAGGCCATGCCGAACGGCCGGTCCATGCCCGACGCGAAGGTGCTGATGGTGTCGGCCGTCTCGCCGGTGGACGAGCGGAACACCTTGACCAGGCGCTTGGTCGTGGACGAGATGAAGATGTCGCCGTTGGGCGCCTTCACCATCACGCGGCCGCGGTCGGGGTCGCGAGCCCACAGCTGCGCCTTGAAGCCTTCCGGCACCGACGGCAGCACGCCCTCGGGCCGCGGCACCGTGCGCGGGCCGTTGCTGGCGCTCTCGGTGGCATAGGGCTTGGGCAACTGCGAGACCTTCAGCTCGTGGATGCGGCCCGGCTTGTCGGCGCTCCAGTGGCCGGGGTCGTCGGCGGGCTTGATGGGTGGAGTGACCGGCCGGGCGGCGGCTTTCGCGGGCTGGCCGCCCGTGAGCTGCGCCAGGTAGCGGACCAGCTCGGCACGCTGGCCCGCATCCGCCACGCTGACCGGCATGGTGGTGCCCGGAGCGAAGCGCGCGGGGTCGGCGAGATAGCGCTCCAGCTCGGCCGCCGTCCAGGTCTTGCCCAGCGCGCCCAGGCTGCCCAGCGCGTCGGAGTAGCCAAAGCCGGCAGCGCCACCGATCCTGCGCCCGACCACGCCGTGCAGCCCCGGCCCCATCAACGCTCGCCCATCGGGCGACACGGTGTGGCACATCGCGCAGTTGCCGTCGAAGACGCGCTTGCCGGCCTGGGCGGTCTGCGCCTGCGCGACTGATGTGGCCAGCGCAAGCCCCAGTGCCGCCAGGCGCAGGCAGTCCTTGATGTTCAGTGGATTCATGGTCAGAAGCGCAGCCGCAGGCGGCCTGAATAGTGGCCCGTCGCCGTCGACGGGCCGCCCGCGGGACCCGTCAGCTCGGCGGCCTGCATCTTGGCGCCCATGCCCGGGATGGCATGCAGAAAGCCGATGTCGCTGGCCGGGAAGTCCACGCTGGTGGTCGGAAAGTCCGCCAGCCGCGCGCCAAGCTGCAGGAAGCCCGCGCCCTCGCTCTCCAGCACCAGGCTGCCTGACGTCGAGTTCAAGCGCAGCCAGCGCGGGTCGGCGTAGTAGCCGGCGGGCGACGCGATGTCGTGCACGCCCAGCACCGGCCCGCGCAGGCGGTTCTGCCAGACCGGGTTCGGCCCGCGCATCAGCGCGCGGATGCCGCTGAGTGTCGCCAACGGGCTGTCGAAGCCGATGCCGTGGTACAGCACGGCGCCTTGCAGCGGGTAGGCGTAGTCCAGCACGAGCAGGCCGTCCTCGCCGAGCGTCCAGCGCACGCGCTCCAGGCCACCCGCGCCGGGCGCTTCCAGCCAGGCGCCTTGAGGCCCCGTGCCCGTCATCAACGCAACCGGCAGCCCGGGCACCGCGAAGCGCTCGGGCTCGAAGGCCAGACGCAGCGAGACGACGGTGGGCGTGCGCCTGGCGCCGGCCAGCCGCGTCACGCGCACGGCCTTGACGGGCTGCGGCGGGAAGATGTGGGTTTGGCCGTCGCGCGCCACGCGCGCGCTGTCATACACGGTCTTCCAGCGCTGGCCATCGGCCGACAGCTCCAGCCGGAAGCCGGCCCAGCCGTCCGTCTCGGCCAGCCGCAGATCGATGCTGGCGATGTTGGCCATCGTCGCGCGGGGGAATTCGTAGACGCCATCGCCGGTGGCGGTAGGCGCCTGCCAGTCCGGCTCGGCCGCCGGCCGGGGCCGCGCGACGACCAGGCGTGGGCCGTTGGACAGAGCTTGCACATGGCGGCCGCGGGCGACTTCAAGCAGCAGGCCCGTGCGCGCATCGAAGCGGGCCGACACGGCACCGGCTTGCAGCCGGATGCTGTCGTCGTCACGCATGACGGTGGGCGTGCCGGCGCGCGGCCCCGTTGCGGCCGATGGTCGAGCCGGTGCGGCCCAGACCCAGGTCCACAGCGACTCGTCACCTCGCGCAGCCGTCAGGCGCAGCGCATCCGCCTGCCGCCACACCGCCGGCAGCGGCAGCTTCAGCTCGCCGGCCGCCTGGGGCGCAACACCTGGCCCCGCCATGTCGCCCTGGGCCAGCACGCGCGCCTCGTGGCTGCGGTCCTGCGGCCCCGCGAACCGCAGCCATTCCCATCGGAAGCGCACCTCGTTCAGTGCGGTGAAGTCGTACTCGTTGCTGAGATTCAGTACGCCGTCGAAACGGCCGTCCAGCACGGGCGGCGCGATCTGCACGGGCGACCAGATCTCCCGCACCGTGTCGAAGCTGGCCTCCTTCTGCAGGTGCGGGCCGACGATGCCGTCCGGCGCGTAGCTGCCGAACAGGTCGATGCGCCCACCCTGGTCCGTGCGCACCAGGCCTTCGTCCGCCAGATTCCACAGAAAGCCACCAGCGCCGCGCGGCGAGGCCTTCATCGCGCGCCAGTAGTCGTCCAGGCCCGCGCCGTGGCCGCCGTCGAACAGGCCGTGCAGGAACTCGGTGGGCAGCACCAGCATGTCGCCCGACAGCCGGCGCAGCAGGTCGGGGTAGCGCGGGTAGTGCTTGGTGTCGATGCCGCCGAACGGCTCCCAGGGATGGATGACCGGCCGGGCCTGCGGGTCGTGCAGCGCGAAGTCGACGTCCAGCTCGCGGTTCCAGCCGCCCTCGTTGCCGTTGGACCAGATGATGATGCTCGGGTGGTTGACGTCGCGCTCCACGAGCGCGCGCACCAGCTTGCGGCCCACCTCGGTGTCATGCGCCTTCTGCCAGCCGCTCAGCTCATTGATGACATACAGGCCCAGCTCGTCCGCCGCCTCCAGGAAGGCCTTCTCGGGCGCGTAATGGGCCACGCGCATCGCGTTCATGTTCATGGACTTGATGAGCCGCGCATCCTCGTACGCCTGCGCGCGCGACACGGCACGGCCCGTCTCTGGTCGGAAGCTGTGGCGGTTGATGCCCTTGAGCATGATGCGTTGTCCGTTCAAGTACAGGCCCTGGCCCTCGCGCACCTCGAAGGTCCGGAAACCAAAGCGCTCGCTGCTTTGATGGACCGCCTTGTCGCCGTCGAACAGCGTGAGCTGCAGCTGGTACAGGTGCGGCGTCTCGGCGGACCACAGCCGCGGCTGCGCGATGCGCCCCTGCAGGCGCACGCGCCCCGCGCCGCCGGCGGGGATGGCAACGGCGAACGGGCCACCCACCGCCGCACCATCGCGCGTGGCGACCTGCGCGACGACCCGGGTCACCGTGCGCGGCGCGCGCAGCGTGACGTCGGCCGTCAGCTCACCGCTGGCCTGCGCGTTGATGGCCACGTGCGCGATGGACTGCGCCGGCGAGGCCTCCAGCCACACCGGCCGGTAGATGCCACCGAACACCCAGTAGTCGCCGTGGCGCTCCGCGATGTCGGTGGCCGTCGCCGCGGAGGCCTCACTGACCTGCACCTCGATTTCGTGCGCCTTGCCCGGCGTGACCCAGCGCGTGATGTCGTGGCTGAAGCGGTTGAAGCCGCCCTGATGCACGGGTCCCACCTCCTGGCCATCGATCTTCACGAGCGTGTCGGTCATTACCGCGTCGAAGACCACGCGCACCGTGCGGCCCTGCCATTCCGCCGGCACCGTGAAGCGGCGCTTGTAGATCGCCGTGTCGGCCGCACGCGGGCCTTTGTAGTAGCCGTACTGGTAGTGACCGAAGCCTTGCTGTTGCCAGTTGGACGGCACCAGGATGCGCGCCTGCTCGCCCGCGCGCTGGCCGCCGCTGATCGTGAAGTCCCAGGGTACCGCGTCGTCCGGACCGGTGCCGCTCAACATCAGCGTCTCGGTGCGCGGCGCGTCGGCGGCGTGCGCGAAGCTGCAAAGCAGCAGGCCCATCAGGCCCATCCAGGTGCGGCGCAAGATGCTCATCGTGGCTCTCTATTTCGGGTCGAAGTCCAGCCGCTGGGCGGCCACATGGGCTTCCCAGGCTTCGCGGGTCTTGAAGTCCAGCCCCTGCTCCCACGCGGAGCCGATGTAGTAGACGAAGGGCCGGCCCGGCGTCACGCGGACGCGGATCAGGTGGTTGTCGGCGTCGGCGCCGGCGTCGACCACCATCGCGGGCTCCACGCGCACGGCCGTGCCCATCGCGCCATGCCTGGCGTGGGCCGGCGTCCAGAACATCAACAGGCCGCGCTTCGCGTCCACCGTCAGCGTGCCCCTGGCCGTGCCCACCGGCGTCTTGTTCAGCCCGATGCCGACGATGAGGTCGCCGGGCCGGTCGGACTCGATCAGCGACTGCAGCCGCGTGAGGTGAGAGCCCAGCAGCAGCGTGAAGCGGCGCGTCTCCCACACGCGGCGGTCCACGCCCACCGGCCACGGCGCGTAGCTCACCTGGAAGGACGCCACGTCCGATCCGCTCTGCAGGATCTGGTGCGAGGCCCAGTTGCGCGAGACCCAGAGCTTGTCGTCGAACCAGATGCCCAGCCCGCCCACACCGCGGCTGCCGCCGACGCCGTAGAAGTCCAGGCCCTCGCCGTGGTCGTCGTGGTAGTTGGGCGTCTTCAGCTGCCGGTCCATGAAGGGCCAGCGCACTTTCTTTGCCCAGGCATCGATGCCCGAGCCGGACGGCGGCTCCGCCTTCTGCAGCGCCGGCCCGTAGATGCGGTGCGCGACCTTGTCGTTCTCCCAGATCAGGTCGTCGGCCCGGTCGGGCGCGTGGCGGGCGACCGCGCGGGGCACCCGCTCCTCGGCCGTGGGCGGCCGCAGCGCGTGGGGGCCGGTGGCCGGCGTCGTCGACGCCAGGTCGGCCATCGCGGTGCCGGCCAGCAGGAAGGCGCCCACGCCGTAGAGCTGCGTGTCGTCGCGGCTCACGTCGTCAGGCCGGTCGCTGACCGGCTGCACATGGCCCAGTTTGCCGTCGGCATGCACCGCCCGCAGCAGCGCGGCCCAGCCCTTGCGCGCCGAGGCTTCGTAGGCGCCTCGGTCGAGCACGCCGCGCTGCACGCCCCAGGCCAGGCCGTAGGTGAAGAAGCCCGTGCCGCTGGATTCGGGCGGGGTGTCGGGCCCATTGGCCAGCAGCGACGGCGCCCAGTAGCCGTCATCCTTCTGCAGCGCCTTGAGCCGCTGCGCCATGCGCTGGAACAGCGCCACCATGCGCGCGCGGTCCGCGTCGCGCTCGGGCAGCCGGTCGATGATGCGCGCCAGGCCCGCGAACGCCCAACCCACGCCCCGGCTCCAGAACAGCTTGCGCCCCGCCGCGTCGCGACGCGTGAAGAATCGGGAGTCGCGGAAGTACAGGTTCTCTGAGTTGTCGAACAAGTAGTCCGTCGTGGCCCAGAACTCCTTCTTGGCGAACGCCGCATACCTGGCGTCGCCGGTCTGGTTGCTCAATTCAAACCAGATGGCGGGCGCCATGAACAATGCATCCGACCAGCACCAGCGGGATTGGCAGCCCAGCGCTTCAAAACCAGTGCCGGCGCGATGCTCGGTGAATTCCAGCGCCACCATGGAGGGTTTCTCCAGGATGGCATCGAATTCAGCCTTTACCTCCGACGCCGCAATCGCTCCCGCGCCATTCCTGGCCGCCCACAAATAGGCCTGCGCGATGGCCTGGTCATCCGCAAAGTATTTGCGGGCGGCGAGTTTCCATTGATTGGCTTCACCGCGCTGCAGGATGAATTGCCGATAGCGCGGATCGGCACTGCGGTCTGCCAGTTCGGTCATGCCCACCAGCAGCGCAGCCTGCACCCAGCCCCTGGGATTGGGGTAGCTTTCACCCGTCTTGATCGGGTTCAGCCCGGCGGCCATGGCGGTGATCTGGTAATCCGCGACGCGCTGCAGAACAGCCATGATTTCTGCAGGTGCCGCCGGTGGTTTCATACTGCCGGCCACGGGTTCCGCGCAATGCGCCATCGGGGTGAACGCAGCCATTGCCACCAGAATTGCAGCGCGAAATATTCCACCCATATGTGTTCGCCCTGGATGTCCCGACCGGCTTCTGCCGGATCTCCATATGGAAAACACCTCGAATCCAGATTCAGGGTGTCGCGCACCGCCCCACACGCTCACGCTCGGCCACATGGCCGGTGGGTCGGAAATGGGATGGTAGGTGGGAACGCCGGGAAAGGGCTGCTCAACTATTTGAGCAGTTGTATGACATCGCACCACGACTGAGGTGCAGCGACTTCATGCCGCGATAGAGCGGGGACGACAGCCAGACGGGTTCGGCCGCCACTTGCAACTGGGGCCATCTCTTCAGGCAGGCACTGAATGCATGCTCGGCCTCGAGCAGCGTCAGTTGTGCCCCCATGCAGAAATGGGGGCCGGCACCGAACGAGATCGGCATGCCGACCTGCCGCCCCAGTTCCAGCGACTCGGCATCGGCGTACCGACCCGGGTCGCGATTGGCGGCGCCCAGCAGCGGCAGCACCAGGTCGCCGCGCTGGATGTCCACGCCGTGGAGTTGGAACGCGCAGGTCGCCCGGCGCGCCGTGTACTGCACCGGGCTGTCCCAGCGCAGCAGCTCCCGCACTGCCGTGGCGAGTCGCTGAGGCGCGTGGGCGATCGCCAGCCGGTCGGCCTCCTGCAACAGCCAGTACAGCCCCGTGCCGAGGAAATGGCGCGTGGTCTCCAGCCCGGCGAACAACATCATCACGGCCTGCGACAGCAGCTCCTCGAAGGACTCCAGCCGGCCGGCTTCGTGATGTCTCAACAACGCCGCCACCAGCCCCTGGTCGTCGAACCGCCGTTGCGCGATGACGCACTCCAGATGCTCGGCCAGCGTCAACATGCCTTCCGCCGCAGTGCTCGCTTCGTCCTGCGTGGGTGACAGCGAGCCGAGAAAGCCGGCCACATCGATGGAACTGGCCAGCAACTCGTCGGACGCCTCGACGCTGACGCCCAGCAGCTTGCCGATCACGCGCAACGGCAAGTGCTTCGCGAAGGCATCGATGAAGTCGAACGTCGCGTCGGCGGCCGTGCGGCGGTCGATGTCGTCCAGCAGCTCGGCCGTGATCTCGACGATAGCGCGCTGCATCGCCGCCAACCCCGCAGGCTGAAAAGGTGCGGACATGAGGGCGCGCAGCTGCGGATGGCGGGGCTTGTCCGCGAACAGCAGGGCCCTGGAGAACAGCCGCTGCATGTCGGACAGGCGCGCGCCGCTGCCGCTCGCGCGCAGCTCCCGGCGCAGGATCCATCCCGCCGTGCGGTGCGCCGACAGGCGCGGATCCTTCAACGCGCTCTGCACACCGTCGAAGGTCGTCAGCACCCAGGCGCCGTTGAAGGCCGCCTCGTCCCAATGGATGGGCCCTGCCGACCGCAAGTCCCGATACGCCGCATACGGACCGAGCGGCCCGTGAGCCCCGAGCGCTACCGGCACCGCTGGACGTCGCAAGCGGTCTCGAGATCCGCTGAGGGACTGAACGTACGGGGCTGTCGGCGCCAATGAATGGTGAACATGCGGTACTGCAACTGCTGACCATCGAAGCCCGCAACGCCGACACGGGCGAAACGCAGGCCGCAATAGAAAAACCCGCTGAGCTTGCGACTCAGCGGGTTCTTTTAATTTGGTTGCGGGGGCCGGATTTGAACCGACGACCTTTGGGTTATGAGCCCAACGAGCTACCAGACTGCTCCACCCCGCGACTGAAGCTAGCAGTATATACGAGTTTTGGCCTTCTTGGCCAGATCGCCAAGAAATCGATTCAAGGCTGTGCGGCAGGCTTGTCTGCCAGGTACTTGCCGTCGGCGCTGAGCTCGGCCCGCCACAGCGCGCGCAGCCGCGGGTTCACGTCCAGACGCGTGTCGCCCCAGTTGCCCTCGTTGCAGCCCGCGAGCTTCTTGCCTTGCGCATCGACGCGGCACTGCCAGTGCGTGTAGCGCTGCCAGTCGTCGCTGATCATGGCCACCGCGCGGATGCTGTCGCGGTTGGCGCGCACGAAGGCGAGGAAGGGCTGGTACCACTCGCGCCAGACCTGTTCCGGCGCCAGCTTCTCGCGCACCGGCTTGCCGGTCTGGCGATAGGCATAGAGGCCGGTCGCGACGTCGTAGTCGAAGCCGCGCGCGGCGGCCTCGGCGACGAGGATGGGCTTGCCCTTCTTCTTCAGGTGGTCGACGACCGTCTGCAACGTGCCGTAGCCGTCGTGGCAGTCCTGCGGGTCGAAGACGGACACGCCGGTCCAGTCGGCGTCGTCGCCGGGATACCAGGCGTCCAGCACCGCGCCGACGTTGTTCATGTCGACGTTCTGCACCGTCCCGCGCGCCTTGCCATCCAGCGCCAGCGGCTTAGCGGCGATGAGCCGGCCCGGCGTGATGCCGGCGTTCCACGCGTCATGCGACGGGCACAGCACCGCAAGCTGCCAGACGGTGGCGATGTTGTCGGCCTTCTGCGCGCGGATCTCGGCGCGCATCTTGGACCAGACCGTCTTGTAGGCCGACGGCCAGTAGCCGTTCCACGGCCCCTCGGCCTCGTAGCCTATGCGCAGCAGCACCGGCCGGCCCGTGGCCTTGAGGTCGCCGATCATGCGCTGCACATTGGCCCACAGCCGGTTGCCCTCGTTGCTACCGCTGCGGTTGCTGCCGGTGGCGAGGTCCACGTCGAGCTGGTTGGCCATCCAGAAACCCACGGCGATCGCGCTGCCCTGCAGCTGCGGCGTGCCGGTGATGAAGGCCAGGTCCTGCGGCCCGAAGCCCTCGGCGTACCAGCTGGCGGTCTTGCTGCGGCTGCCGTCGGCCAGCGTGAAGCCGCCGGAGTCCAGCGTCGGCGCGACATACATCGTCAGTCCCCAGGGCAGCGGCATGCGGCTGTCCAGCATGTAGTGATGGATGCCGTCGCGGGTCTGGCCCACGAGCACGGCCGTGCGACCCTGGGGGTCGGTGTGCGGGCCGCCGATCGGCGCGGCAGCCAGGGATGAGCAAGCCAGCGCAAGACCGGCAGCCAGGGTTCGGAACATCATCATGAAAGCGCTTTCTAGTGCCGGCGCGATTGTGTAGGCCGGCAAGCGACAACGCAGTCAGCCGCAACCCTGAGATGGGCTCTCTGCGGACGCGCAGCACCCTGGCTTGGGCACACTGCGCTCATGCCCGATCTGGTCACGCGTCGCCCGCAGGGCCTGTACTGCGAGCCCGGCGACTTCTTCATCGATCCCTGGCTGCCGGTCGACAAGGCCGTCATAACGCACGCCCATGCCGACCATTGCCGGCCGGGCCACGGCGCCTATCTGGCTCACCGCGACGGCCTGGGCCTGATGCGCACCCGGCTGGGCGACGACGCGTCGTTGGACGGCCTGGCCTATGGCGAGACGCGCCGCATCGGCGAAGTGACGCTGAGTCTGCACCCGGCCGGACATGTACTGGGCTCGGCCCAGGTCCGCATCGAGCATCGCGGCGAGGTGTGGGTGGTCGCGGGCGACTACTTCGTCAGCGGCGCGGGCGACTGCAACACCACCTGCGCGCCGTTCGAGCCGGTGCGCTGCGATGTCTTCGTCACCGAGAGCACCTTCGGCCTGCCCATCTACCGCTGGGCGCCGCAAACGGAAGTGCTGAGCGAGATGCACGCCTGGTGGGCCGACTGCGGGCGCCAAGGCCGGCATGCGCTGCTGATGGGCTACAGCCTCGGCAAGGCGCAGCGCCTGATCGCCGGGCTGGCCGGCGCGCATGCGCCCGGGCCGGTGCTCGTGCATGGCGCGGTCGCGCGGCTGAACACCGCCTACCGGGAAGCCGGCATCGCGCTGCCCGAGGTGGAGACGGTCACGCCGGACACGAACTTCAAGTCGTTGCGCGGCGCGCTGGTCATTGCGCCGCCCGCGGTGCAGGGCAGCCGCTGGGCCAAGGCGATGGGGCCGCACAGCGACGCCTTCGCCAGCGGCTGGATGCGGCTGCGCGGCGCAAGACGCCGGCGCGGCGTGGACCGCGGCTTCGTGTTCAGCGACCACGCCGACTGGCCGGGCCTGTTGTCGGCCATCCGTGCGACGGGCGCGCAGCGCGTCATCGTCACGCACGGCGACGAGGGGGCGCTGGTGCGCTACCTGGGCGAACTGGGCCTGCAGGCCGAGGCGTTCGCGACGGAGTACGGCGACGAGACCCATGGCGTGGAGGCCGCGGCATGAAGCGCTTCGTTGCGCTGTACCTGGCGCTGGATGCAAGCACGTCCACGCTGGCCAAGGTGGCGGCGGTGAAGCGCTACCTCGCCGACGCACCCGCGCGCGATGCCGCATGGGCGGTCTACCTGCTGGCCGGCGGCACGCCGCGCCGGGCCGTGCCGACCGCCGAGCTGCGCGCGCTGGCCTGCGAAGCCGCGGGCCTGCCGGAGTGGCTGTTCGAGGCCGGCTATGCCGTGACCGGCGACCTCGCCGAGGCCATCGCCTATGTGCTGCCGGACCCTGTGGACCGGCTGGATGAACCGCTCGCCGACTGGATGGAGCAGCGCATCCTGCCGCTTCGGGCAATGGATGCCGCCGGGCGGCGCGAGGCGGTGCTGGCGGCGTGGAACGGCCTGTCCGCCGACGAGCGCTTCATGTTCGTCAAGCTGGTGGGCGGAGGCTTTCGCGTGGGCGTCAGCAAGCTGCTGGTGCAACGTGCGCTGGCGGAATGGTCGGGCGCCGATGCCGCCGGCATCGCGCAGCGCATGATGGGCTACACCGGCATCGACACCCCGCCGACGGCCGAGCGTTTCCAGGCGCTGTGGGTCGACGACGCAAGCGGTGCACGCGGCGGCCAGCCCTACCCGTTCTTCCTGGCCCATGCGCTGCCCGATGAGCCCGCGACGCTGGGCGAGCGCAGCGACTGGCTGGCCGAGTGGAAGTACGACGGCATCCGCGCGCAGGTCGTCAAGCGCGACGGGCAGGTGTGGATCTGGTCGCGCGGCGAGGAGCTGGTGACCGAGCGCTTCCCCGAAGTCGAGCTGGAAGCGCGCGCGTGGCCGGATGGCACGGTCGTCGACGGCGAACTGCTGGCCTGGCATCACGGCGAGCCCGAACCCGCACCATTCGCGCTGCTGCAAAAGCGCATCGGCCGCACCAAGCTGTCCAAGGCCATCCTGACCGAAGCCCCGGTTCGGCTGCTGGCCTACGACCTGCTCGAAAGTGAGGGGGTGGACCGGCGCCAGGAACCCCTGCACGTACGTCGCGCGCTCTTGGAACGCCTGGGCATCGCGACGTCGCCCCTGCTGCCCGACGCCGACTGGCCTGCGCTCGCCGCCGCGCGCGAGGGCTCGCGAGAGCGGCGCGTCGAAGGCCTGATGCTGAAGCACCGCGAATCGGCCTACGGCATCGGGCGGACGGTGGGCGCGTGGTGGAAATGGAAGGTCGCGCCGCTGAGCGTGGACGCCGTGCTGATCTACGCCCAGGCCGGCCACGGCCGCCGCGCCAATCTGTACACCGACTACAGCTTTGCCGTCTGGAGCCGCGCGCCGCGCGATGCGGCGGAGGCCGAAGCCGCGCTGGACGCCACGGGCGGCGAACTCGCGCTGGTGCCGTTCGCCAAGGCCTATTCCGGTCTCACCGACGAAGAGATCAAGCGCGTGGACCGCACCGTGCGGCAGACGACCGTGGAGAAGTTCGGGCCGGTGCGGCGCGTGCGGCCGTCGCTGGTGTTCGAGCTGGGCTTCGAGGGCATACAGGCCAGCACGCGGCACAAGAGCGGCATCGCGGTGCGCTTCCCGCGCATGCTGCGCATCCGCGACGACAAGCCGCTGCACGAGGCCGACACGCTGGACACGCTGCGCGCACTGATGGGGGTGGCCGCCGATGCGGGTGAGTGACTGGCTGGCCGCGCGCGGCTGGAATGCGTTCGCGTTCCAGCGCAATGTCTGGAGGGCCATGGCGCAGGGCCACTCCGGCCTGCTGCACGCGACCACCGGTGCCGGCAAGACACTGGCCGTCTGGCTGGGTGCGCTGCAGGCCTTTGGCAAGTCGGAGGCGCCGCTGATGGTGCTGTGGGTCACGCCCATGCGCGCGCTCAGCCATGACACGCTGCTGGCACTGCAGGACGCCGCCGGCGCGCTGGCGCCCGACTGGACGCTGGCGGCCCGCACCGGCGACACGACGTCCGGCGAGCGCGCGTCGCAGCAGCGCCGCTGGCCCACGGCGCTGGTGACGACGCCCGAATCGCTGAGCCTGATGCTGTCGCGCGCCGACGCCCCCGACGTGCTGAAGCGCGTGCGGCTGGTCGTCGTCGACGAATGGCACGAGCTGCTGGGCAGCAAGCGCGGTGTGCAGCTGCAACTGGCGCTGGCGCGGCTGCGCCGCTGGAGCCCGGCGCTGATGACCTGGGGCCTGTCGGCCACGCTGGCCAACCTCGACGAGGCCCGCGACGTGCTCGCGCCCGAGGCGGTGCTGGTGCGCGGCGCGCAGGACAAGAAGATAGCCATCGACACGCTGCTGCCGCCCCGCATCGAGCGCTTCGCCTGGGGTGGTCACATGGGGCTGACGATGCTGCCGGCCGTGGTCGAGCTGATCGAGTCCGCCGCCAGCAGCCTGGTGTTCACGAACACGCGTTCGCAGAGCGAGCGCTGGTTCCAGGCGCTGCTCGATGCACGGCCGGACTGGGCCGGGCTGATCGCGCTGCACCACGGCTCCATTGACGCTGAGTTGCGCCGCTGGGTCGAGGCCGCGATGAAGGCCGGCCAGCTCAAGGCCGTCGTCTGCACCGCCAGCCTGGACCTTGGCGTGGACTTCCTGCCAGTGGACCAGGTGCTGCAGATCGGCTCGGCCAAGGGCGTGGCCCGGCTGCTGCAGCGCGCCGGCCGCAGCGGCCACGCGCCGGGGCGGCGCTCCAAGGTCACCATGGTGCCGACCCACAGCCTGGAGATCGTCGAGGCGTCCGCGCTGCGCGCCGCCGTGCAGGCCGGCCGCATCGAGCCGCGCCGCCCGCCCGAGGCGCCGCTGGACGTGCTGGTGCAGCACCTCGTCACCGTCGCGCTGGGCGGCGGCTTTCGCCCCGACGAGCTGCTGCCCGAGGTGCGCACGGCACCCAGCTACCGCCGGC
The DNA here is from genome assembly GCF_031458115.1 of Roseateles asaccharophilus. Lineage (GTDB taxonomy): Bacteria > Pseudomonadota > Gammaproteobacteria > Burkholderiales > Burkholderiaceae_C > Pelomonas > Pelomonas asaccharophilus_A. Next base: position 352,609 of record NZ_JAVDXV010000005.1, read on the forward strand.
TCAGCGACGAGGCCTGGCAATGGGCGCTGGCCTTCGTGCGCCATGGCGGTGACAGCCTGCGCGCCTACCCGGACTTCCAGCGCGTCGTGCCGGACGACGAAGGCGTCTGGCGCGTGCCCGATCAGCGGCTGGCGCGCCGCCACCGCAGCAACATCGGCACCATCGTGTCCGACGCGGTGATGAGCGTTCAATTCATGGCCGGCGGACGCATCGCGACCGTGGAAGAAGGCTTCATCGCGCGGCTCAAGCCGGGCGATGTGTTCCTGCTCGGCGGCCGCGCACTGGAGCTGGTGCGCACCGAGGGGCTGACCGCCTATGTGCGTGTGGCCAAGCCAGGCCGCGCGCTGCTGCCGCGCTGGAATGGCGGGCAGTTCCCCATCTCCGACACGCTGGCGGACGCGATGCTGGAGCGCTTAGACGAAGCCGCCCATGGTCGCTACCCCGACCGCGAGATGCGTTTCGTCGCGCCGCTGCTGAAGCTGCAGGGCGAGTGGTCGGCGCTGCCGACGCCGCACCGCCTGCTGGCGGAGGTGCAGACCTCGTCGGACGGCCACCACCTGTTCCTCTACCCTTTTGCCGGCCGCGTCGTGCACCTGGGTCTGGCTTGGCTGCTGGCCTGGCGGATCGGGCGCGACACGCCCGCCACGTTCACGGTGGCTGTCAACGACTACGGCATGGAGTTGCTCAGCGCCACCGAGCTGGACTGGGCCGCCCGCCTGCCCGGGCTGCTCGCCGCCGTGGACCGCGCGACGCTGCGCGAGGAGGTGCTGGCCAGCATCAACGCCAGCGAGCTGGCGCGGCGGCGCTTCCGGCAGATCGCGCGCATCTCGGGCCTGATCTTCCAGAGCCATCCCGGCGAGGCGCGCAGCCAGCGCCAGCTGCAGGCCTCCGCCTCGCTGTACTTCGATGTCTTCCGCCAGCACGACCCCGGCAACCGGCTGCTGCGCCAGGCCGAGGAGGAACTGCTGTCGGCCGAGCTGGACGTCGATTCACTGGCGCGCACGCTGGATCGCCTGGCCGCACTGCCGCTGGACCTGCAGCGGCCGGCGCGCACCTCGCCGCTGGCTTTTCCACTGATGGTCGAGATGCTGCGCGAGCGCGTGACGACCGAGTCGCTGGCGCAGCGGCTGACCCGCATGCTCGCCGAGCTGGAGGCGGCGGCCGGCGGCGGGCCGGCGCCGCAGGACGTGGGCGAGCGGCTCGCCTTCGGCCAGGAACGCGACAAGGCCTCCCCGCGATCCCGCGAACGCCGGAGGCGCCGGTGAGCCTGCGCGTGGACGCCGCGGGCGAGACGCTGTGGCTGCAGGCCGACGGCACGGTCTGGTGGCCGGCGGCGCGCACGCTGTTCGCGGCCGATCTGCACCTGGGCAAGGGCGCCGCGTTCCGCGCGCAGGGCCAGCCGGTGCCAGCAGGCAGCAGCGCGCGCACGCTGGCGGCGCTGGAGGCGCGGATCGCTGATGTGGGCGCGGACCGGCTCGTCGTGCTGGGCGACTTCTGGCATGGCGCGCAGGGGTTGACGCCGCCGCTGTTGGCCGCGGTAGCCGCGTTCGCGACTCGGGTGGAGACGCTGCTGGTGCTGGGCAACCATGACCGGCGCATCCATCCCGATGGCCTGCCGATCACGACGGTCCACGGTGCGTTGCAACTCGGGCCGCTGACCGCGACGCATGAGCCGCCACCCATCGGCGCACCGGGCTTCACGCTGGCAGGCCACCTGCATCCGGCAGTCGTGCTGGGCAGCCGCGCAGGCGATCGCTTGCGGCGGCCCTGCTTCGTGCGCTGGCCACACGCGCTGGTGCTGCCCGCGTTCGGCGGCCTGACCGGCGCGCTGACGCTGAACCGTGGCGAACTGGCCCGTCAGGGGGCCGATGTGGCGGTGCTGGGCGAGGGCGACGTGCGCTGGATGCCCCAGCCGCGCTGAAATGACCCGCGGGTCAGAAAGGCAGCTGCGCGCCGCGGGCCTGCATCCGTGTGCGCAGATGCGAGCGCGCGCGCGACACGCGGCTGCGCACGGTGCCGATGGGCACGGACAGCAGCGCGGCGGCGTCCTCGTAGCTCATGTCGTCCATCGCGACGAGCAGCAGCACCTCGCGCATCTCGGGCATCAGACCGTCCAGCTCGTTCTGCAGCAGCAGCATCAGCTGGTTCAGGTGGCATTGCTGCTCGGGGTCGGCCTGGTTGCAGGGCGTGGCGTCCAGCGCGGACTCGTCCTCGAAGCGGTACAGCCGCGACGGCGCGCGCGCCAGGTGGTTGCGCACCAGGTTCATCGCGATGCCGTACAGCCAGGTGGACAGCTGCGACTCGCCGCGGAACTGCTCGAAGGTGCGCGCCGCCTCGACAAAGGCCTGCTGCGACAGCTCCTCGGCCTCGGTGCTGTCGCCGATGTGGCGCAGCACGAAGCGGTAGAGGCGGTCACGGTGTTCGCCGAACAACTCCGAGAAGATGACGTTCGGGTTGGCAACGACGGGTTGGCGGATCTGAAGGCACTGCGGCTGCATCGCGGGCTCCGGGCGTGTGACGCGGCCGATTGGCCGCCCTGTCTGATCAGACGCCGTCGCCGGCACAACCGCGACAGGGCTTTCCACCCTCCCCCGCATTCGCGGGCGTGGGTAAGCCCGAACGCCGTGAACTAAATCACGGACATCAATGCGCCGCCGTCACGAGCAGCTCGCGCAGCCGTGTCGCGACCGCGTCGGCGTCGGCCGGCGCCACCCGGAACTCGGCCTCCAGCGCCTGGTCCAGCGCGCGCCGGCGCTCGCTGCCGAGGCTGACCGGGTCCAGGCCCAGCGACTCGGCCACGCGCCGGAAACGCCAGCCCAGCAACTGCGCCGAGAACTCGAACTGCAGCAAATGTGACTGCGCCTGCAGCAGGCTCAGCGCCGCCTCCGCGCAGGCCACCGCCCGGCGCACCGTGCGCGCCGGCAGCAGCCGACGCGGCTTGGTACTGAGCCGCCACTCACGCTCGGCCACCGCGCTGGCGGCGTCGCCGTAGCGCTCACGCAGCGCCAGCACGAACAGGTGGCCGATCTGGTCCGAAACCGGCACATCGGGCGTGGGCCCGCCACGAACCTCCAGTTCCCCGTCTATCCACCTCGCCCACAGCAATCGACCCGTGGCCGCGGCGCCAATGAAGGCCTCGAGGCGGGAGGAATCGGGCATCGCCGATGCAGCGGCGACGGGAAGCAGGGTCGGTTTCAGCACGCGGTCCAGGGTTCTGCGGTGATCCCGGCCTGGCGCAACACCGCACCTGCCGGGCATTGACTGGGTAACCGCCGATGCGGCCGGGTTCCCCCGCCGCGCTAGGGAGCAACGCCTAGCGCACCGCCTCGACGCCGAACACCGCCGCGCCGAACTCGCCGGCGCAGGTCGGCCGGCCGCAGTCCGGCAGGCCCAGCAGCCAGCTGGGCGCGCGCGGGTCGGCCCCCGTGGCCGGCGCCTGCGACGGCAGCGACAGGAAGCCGTAGGCGCTGTCCTTGCCGGTGGACCAGGGCGTGAAGCTGCGCGGCTCCGCCGTCACCAGCACCAGGAAGTGATGCAGTCCGGCCGGCTCGCCGGCCTTCAGCGGCCAGCTGTCCTGCGGCAGCTTCACGGCCTGGCCGGCGGTGACGCGGTTGTTGCCTTTGCCGCCCGCCTTGTCATTGGGATAGAGCTGCATCAGGCTGCCGTCCGGCCCGGCCAGCAGCACATAGAGATGGCCGTCGCGCGAGCTGGTCACGCTGAAGCGCAGCTCGTCGCGGTCGATGCGCAGCTGGGTGCGCTCGGCCTGGGCCAGCACGTCGAAGCCGGCGCTGTGGCGCGACGCCAGCTGCTGGAACTGGCCATGCAGGTCCAGCGGCGCGGCGGCGACCGGCGGCGGCGCGGGCTCCGCGGCCGGTAGGGCAGCGGCAGGCGCCTGCACCGCGGGCGTGGCGGCGGCCTCGACCGGGGCAGGCTCCCGGGTCAACAGGTAGGCGGCCAGCCCCGCCGCGGCCACGCCGGCCAGACCCAGGACGGCCAGCAGCGGCGTGCGGCTGCGGGTTGCCGGCTCGGGTGCCGCCGCGGCCGCAGGCGGCGGTGGCGGCGCCTGGATCAGCGTGGCCATCTGGCCCGGCTTGGGCGTGTAGCTGCCCGCCAGGCCCAGCGCCTCGCGGAACTCCTCCATCGACGCGGTGCGGTTGTCCGGCATGACCTGCAGCGCCCGGTCCACCGCCTGCAACAGGCGGTCGCTGTAGCGGCCTTTCGTGAGGTCGCCGAGCTGGGCCAGCGGCACGTAATCGTCCTTGACGATGCGGCCCACGCTGGGCGGCGGCGTGCGGCCGGTGATGGCGCAGTAGATGACGGCGGCCAGTGCGTAGACGTCGGTCCACGGCCCCTGCTTCAGGCTGGGCACCTCGGCGTACTGCTCGATGGGGGCGTAGCCGGGCTTCAGGATGACGGTCAGCGCCTGTGTCATGTCGCCGATGACGCGGCGCGCCGCGCCGAAGTCCAGCAGCAGCGGCAGCCCGCTGCCGCGCAGCAGCAGGATGTTGTCGGGCGCGATGTCGCGGTGATAGCAGTTCTCGCCGTGCAGCACCAGCAGCGCCTCGGTCAGCGGCGCCAGCAGGTTCATCAGCCACGCCTCGGACGGCGGCTCGCCCATTTCCTTCAGCGTGTCCTTCACCGTCTTGCCCTCGATGAAGGGCATGACCATGAAGGCCGTGCCGTTGGCCTCCCAGAAACGGTAGACCTTGACCAGCGACGGGTGGTCGAACTGGGCCAGCAGCCGTGCCTCGTTGATGAAGCTCTTCAGCCCGGCCTCGAAGGTGTCGCGGTGGCGCTCGGAGCGCACCCGCACCTGGGACTGCTCGCCGCGCAGCGCCAGCGCCGACGGCATGTATTCCTTCAGCGCCACCATGCGCTCCAGCGCGTGGTCGCGCGCCAGGTAGACGATGCCGAAGCCGCCCTCGCCCAGCACGCTGACGACCTCGAACTCGGCCTGGCGGCTGCCGACAGGCAGCGCGTTACCGGCCGGCGCCTGCAGGGCGGGTGCCGCAGGCGGTTCGGCCGGGGCTGCCGGTGCGCCGCTGAACACCGTGGGCTGTTCCAGCGGCCCGCCGACCGGCCGGATGATGGTGGCGTCGTCGTCCTCGGGGGCGCTGGGGGCGGTGGGGTTCATCTTGGGCAGGGTTTGCGGCGTCCAACAGGCTGAGTGTCATCCGGGCCCGATACGTTCCCGCAACCCCGGGGGGAACTAAGCCGCGCAGCCCGTTACTTACCGGCCGAGCATCCGTCTGCCCCCTTCCCCGACCTCCATGGACACCTCCTTCGACACGACCGATCCCGCCCAGTCGCTGAGCAGCGATCCCGTGCTCGCGCCCTGGCTGGAGCCTGTGTCGGACGACGACGCCTGCGGGCCCGACCTGGAATATGACAACGACTTCCTGGCGCTGACCCAGGCGGCTGCGGGCAAACCCGAAACCCAGTTCGCGCCGGCCGAGCCGCCGGACTGGCGCGCCGTGGCCAGCCAGGCCGAGGAGTTGAACGGCCGCACCCGCGACCTGCGCGTGGCCAACCTGCAGCTGCGCGCCCGGCTGCGGCTGGACGGCTTCGCCGTGCTGGCGCCCAGCCTGCGGCTGTTCGAACAGCTGCTGCTGCGCTGGTGGGACGAACTCCATCCCCGGCCCGACGACGGCGACGCCTATGCCCGCGTCAATGTGCTGAACGAGCTGGTCAGCCTGGAGTCCACGCTGGGCGACCTGCGCGCCAGCCTGGTGCTGAACGACCGCAGCATCGGCCAGATCAGCGTGCGCGACATCGAGGTCGCCGTCGGCGACCTGGTGCCCCGGGACGACGAGATGCCGCCGTCGCGCGGCCAGATCGAGAACATGCTGGCCGACGCCGTGGCCGACAACCCGCAGGTGCAGACCCAGGCCAGCGACGCGCTGGCCTCGCTGGATGCGCTGAACGAGTGCCTGTCCAACCGGCTGGGCTACGGCGAGCTGCCCGACTTTTCCGCGCTGCGCAGCATGCTGGACGCCGTCGCGTCGGTGTCGCCGCAGCCGGCCAGCATCAGCGCCGACTCGGACGACCTGGCCAGCATGCTGGGCGACCTGGGCATCTCCGGCGACAGCGACGACGAGTCGCCCGCGCCGGCCCGCCGCGGCCGCGGCGGTGGTGGTGGCCTGGGCGCCATCGAAAGCCGCGCCGATGCCGTGCGCGCCATCGAGCTGGTGTGTGCCTATCTGGAAAAGAACGAACCGACCAACCCGGCCGCCAATCTGCTGCGCCGGGCCCAGCGCCTCATCGACCGCAACTTCCTGCAGCTGGTGCGCGAGTTCGCGCCGGATGCCGTCGGCGAAGTCGCGCGCATGCTGGGCGTGGACCCCGAGAGCCTGGAGTCCATGTGATGAGCGCCACCCCTTTCTTCCACGTCGAACCCTGAATCCCGTCCGCAAGGAGCATTGAGATGAGCAAGAGCAGCCAGAAATTCATCGCCCGCAACCGGGCCCCGCGGGTGCAGATCGAGTACGACGTGGAGCTGTACGGCGCCGAGAAGAAGGTGCAGCTGCCGTTCGTGATGGGCGTCATGGCCGACCTGTCCGGCAAGCCGGAAGATCCGCTGCCGCCGGTGGCCGACCGCAAGTTCCTCGAGATCGATGTCGACAACTTCGACTCGCGCATGAAGTCCATGAAGCCGCGCGTGGCCTTCAACGTCGAGAACACGCTGACCGGCGAGGGCAGCCTGCCGGTGGACATCACGTTCGAGAGCATGGACGACTTCTCGCCCGCCGCCGTGGCGCGCAAGGTCGAGGGCCTGAGCAAGCTGCTGGAAGCCCGCCAGCAACTGTCCAACCTGATCACCTACATGGACGGCAAGAGCGGCGCCGGCGACCTGATCGCCAAGGTGCTGGCCGACCCCACGCTGCTGAAGACGCTGACCGACGCGCCCAAGGGCGAGTAAGCCGCAGCCCCAGTTCAAAGATACGACCGGAGTCCACACATGACCCAAGCGGAACAGTCAGCATCGGCCCTGGCCGGCGTCACCTTCGAAGGCAACGACTTCGCGGCGCTGCTGAACAAGGAGTTCAAGCCCAAGACCGACGAGGCGCGCGGTGCCGTCGCGCAGGCGGTGCAGACGCTGGCGCAGCAGGCGCTGTCCAACACGGCGCTGCTCAGCGACGACGCCGTCAAGACCATCGAGTCCATGATCGCGGCCATCGACGCCAAGCTCACGGAGCAGATCAACCTGATCATGCACCACGAGGACTTCCAGAAGCTGGAGTCCGCCTGGCGCGGCCTGCACTACCTCGTCAACAACACCGAGACCGACGAGCAGCTCAAGATCCGCGTGATGAACGTTTCCAAGGCCGACCTGGGCAAGACGCTGAAGCGCTTCAAGGGCACGGCCTGGGACCAGTCGCCCATCTTCAAGCGCCTCTATGAAGAGGAGTATGGCCAGTTCGGCGGCGAGCCCTACGGCTGCCTGGTGGGCGACTACCACTTCGACCACACGCCGCCCGACGTCGAGCTGCTGGGCGAGATGTCCAAGATCGCCGCCGCCGCGCACGCGCCCTTCCTGACCGGTGCCGCGCCCAGCGTCATGCAGATGGAAAGCTGGCAGGAGCTGGCCAACCCGCGCGACCTGACCAAGATCTTCACGACGCCCGAATACGCCGCCTGGCGCTCGCTGCGCGAGAGCGACGACGCCCGCTACCTGGCCCTTTGCATGCCGCGCTTCCTGTCGCGCGTGCCCTATGGCGCCAAGACCGCACCGGTGGACGAATTCGCGTTCGAGGAAGACACCGAGGGCGCCGACCACAACAAGTACACCTGGTCCAACGCGGCCTACGCGATGGCGGTGAACGTCAACAACTCGTTCAAGCAGTACGGCTGGTGCTCGCGCATCCGCGGCATCGAGTCCGGCGGCGCCGTCACCAACCTGCCCACGCACAGCTTCCCGACGGACGACGGCGGCGTGGACATGAAGTGTCCGACCGAGATCGCCATCTCGGACCGCCGCGAGGCCGAGCTGAGCAAGAACGGCTTCCTGTCGATGGTGCACCGCAAGAACAGCGACTTCGCGGCCTTCATCAGCGGCCAGTCGCTGCAGAAACCCCAGGAGTACGACGACGCCGACGCGACCGCCAACGCCGCGCTGGCCGCCCGCCTGCCCTATCTGTTCGCCTGCAACCGCTTCGCCCACTACCTGAAGTGCATCGTGCGCGACAAGGTGGGCTCGTTCAAGTCGCGCGATGCGATGGAAGACTGGCTGAACAGCTGGATCCTGAACTACGTCGACGGCGACCCGATGAACTCGTCGGAAGAGACCAAGGCCACGCGCCCGCTGGCGGCCGCGCAGGTCGAGGTGTCGGAAGTGGATGGCGCGCCCGGCTACTACCAGTCCAAGTTCTACCTGAAGCCGCATTACCAGCTCGAAGGCCTGACCGTGTCGCTGCGCCTGGTCTCCAAGCTGCCGTCCGAGAAATCGAGCTGATCACACGCGAGAACTCGCCCCGCGCGGGAGCAGGACGGGTCACCTCCATCACCACCGCATCCCGCGCAATCTGAACCTCTAAAGGAGCAACAACATGGCAGTCAATGCATTCATCACCTTCTTCGACAAGGCCGATGGCGAGTCCATCCAGAAGGGCAAGGAGAAGTGGATCGAGATCCAGGGCTGGGACTGGGAAATCGAAGCCGAGACCAGCTGGACCAAGGGCGGCGGCGCCTCCGTTGGCAAGCCCAACCCCGGCAAGATGAACTGGGAGCACTACTTCGACACGTCCTCCACGGTCATCATGGGCTACATCTGCACCGGCAAGGCCTTCCCCAAGGTCGAGCTGCAGATGATGAAGACCACCGGCTCGGCCACGCCCGAGACCTACTTCACGATGACCATGGAAGGCGTGTTCATCACCAAGGTGCAGCAGAACGGTACCGAGGAAGGCTCCGTGCAGCAGAAGGTCGAGATGGTCTTCAAGACCGTCAAGATCGAATACAAGCCGCAGGACAACAAGACCGGCAAGCTGCAGGCCGCCAAGACCTACAACTGGGACATCCCTGCCGGCACGGCCTCGCCCTCGGCTTGATCAGCCCACCCCCTACCGGCTTCGCCGGCCCCCTCAAGGGGGCGCTGCCAGCGGCCCGGCAAAGCCGGTTCCGCGGCAGCCGCTGGGTCAGGCACCACTTGCCTGCATGCTTCTCGCTCTCGCCGCCGCAGCGCTTCGCTGACCACACATGAGTCGTTCGAACATCTTCATGCAACTCATCACCGGCGCCGGGCCGGTGGTGGGCGAGGGGCTGCTCGAGGGCGCCGAGGGCTCCGTCGAACTGCTGGAGTTCGGCTGGGGCATGAAGGCCCTGAAAGACCCCAAGAGCAAGGGCAGCGGCATGGCCGCCGTCGCGGCCGCCGCGGCCTCGATGGCCGGACTGGGCAAGTCGGTCTCCATCAAGATGGAGCCGCTGACCTTCAAGAAGCGCTTCGACGTGGCGTCGTCGCAGATGCACTTCTGCCTGGACAACCACCTGCCCATCGTCAGCGCCTCCATCACGGTGCTGCACATCAAGCAGCAGGGCCGCGCCATCCACCAGCCCGGCTTCACGCTGGTCTGCACGATGGGCCATTTCGCCAGCTGCGAGCTGGCGGTCGCCGACGACGGCCTCTCCAAGGAGGTCACCGAGGACTGGACCCTGAACTTCAAGAGCATCAAGATGATGTATCTGAAGACGCTGGGCAAGGACAACCTGCCGACCGCCCCCTTCTTCTACCCGACGGCACTCCTCTGATGGCTGACAACGGCGCCGACATCTACATGATCCTGCTCCGCCCCACCCGCGTGCCGGTGGCGGGCGAGTCGGTCTCGCACCTGTTCCAGGGCCAGGTGCTGCTGGAGAGCCTCGAGTGGAACCTGCACAACGAGGAAGAGCGCGTCAACAACGACGTGCGCGACGACATGTTCCGCGAGAAGGAGTCGTTGATCTCGCAGGAGAGCAGCGTGCTGCAGCAGTTCAAGTCCTTGAAGGGCGACGTCACGGCCGCCCAGGCCTCGCTGAAGCGCGCGATGAGCAAGGCGCAGGGCGCGGAGCGTGAGGCGCTGCAGGAAAAGCACGACCGGCTGATCCGCGACTCGCTGGACAAGTTCCAGGAGAAGTACAAGGACGCCAACGAGGCCGTGAAGCGCCAGTCGGAAAGCAAGGGCTTCGACGAGCGCGTGGCCGACAAGCGCAGCGACCTGGAAGGGCGCAACCCCAACTTCGAGTTCAAGTTCAAGAAGCGCGTGGACATCGCCACGACGCAGATGCTGAACTCGATGAAGGCCGGCGACATCTTCCCGTCCGGCACGCTGACCATCCACAAGCGCTCGACCAACGTCATCGAGGGCACGTCGCTGGTGTTCACCATCCAGAAGATCCGCCTGCTGGAATACAAGCTGGAGGTGGCCGTCACCGACACGATGACGGAGATGATGGAAGAGTGGACCTGCGAGTTCGGGTCGCTGGCCTACGTCTACAAGAACCCGCCATCGCACTACTCGCACGGCAACGTCGGCCAGGCCGTCGTCAAGACCGCCACGCAGGCGACGATGCGCGCGTTCACGATGAAGAACATTGGTTCGCCAATATGAGCTCCCCCCCTACCGGCTTCGCCGGCCCCCTCAAGGGGGCGCTGCCAGTGGCCCGGCAAAGCCGGTTCCACGGCAGCCGCTTGGTCATCAACACGTTCGGATGCGTCGGGGGTTCGGCTTGTCTCTAACCAACTACCGCGATGTCAGCACGTCCATGAGCGACGTGTCGGCGGGCTTCCAGTTCGAGTTCTATTGCGAGAAGTGCGGCGAGACCTCGCGCTCGGCGTTCAGGCCTTACCGCAAGGGACAGATCACGGGCTGGCTGAGCCGCTTCGCGTTCATGTTCCATGACTTGAGCAAGGCCAGCCGCGCGACGGGCGCCTTCGCCGAAGCGGGCGGCAGCGGCGCCAAGGCCGAAGCACTGGAAGAGGCCCGCGCACTCGCGGCCGCGCTGTACGAGCGCTGCACCGGCTGCCGCAAATGGGTGGGCCGCGAATGCTGGGACGGCAACGCCGGCAGCTGCCGCGACTGCGCCACCAAGGCCGCCGCCAATTCGGGCGGAGGCTATGGCTCGCAAGGCGGCTACGGCGCGGCCTCGGGCGGTGCCGCCTGCCCCAACTGCCAGACGGCCTCGCAGGGCGGGCGCTTCTGCCACGAGTGCGGCTTCGACATGGCCAGCACGCACAAGAGCTGCCCCGCCTGCGGCATCACCCTTCCGCGCTCCGCGCGCTTCTGTACCGACTGCGGCCATGGCTTCTGACCTGACACCCCAACAAGCCGCCGAAGAGGCGCTGCGTGCCGGCGACCCGCGCACCGCGCTCGCCAAGTTGACCGAGGCCGTGCGCGCCAAGCCGGCCGACCCCAAGCTGCGCACCTTCATGTCGCAGCTGCTCAGCGTGCTGGGCCAGTGGGAACGCGCGCACACCCAGCTCAACGTCGTCGCCGACATGGACAAGCTGGCCATCCCCATGCGCGAGACCGTGGGCCACGCCATCCGCTGCGAGCTGCTGCGCGCGCAGGTGTTCGCCGGCAAGCGAACGCCCGTCGTGTTCGGCCAGCCCGAGGCCTGGGTGGCGCAGCTCATCGAGTCGCTGAGGCAGCAGGGCGAAGGCCACGACCAGCTCGCCGTCGATCTCGCCGCCAAGGCCTTCGACGCCGCGCCCACCAGCGCCGGAGCCATCGACGGCCAGCGCTTCGAATGGCTGGCCGATGCCGACTCGCGCCTGGGGCCCATCCTGGAGGTCTGCCTGAACGGCCACTACACCTGGGTGCCGTTCCAGAATCTGGCCAAGATCAGCTTCGACAAGCCCGAAGACCTGCGCGACTGCGTCTGGATGCCTGCGCAGCTGAGCTTCACCAACGGCGGCAACAGCGTGGCGCTGGTGCCCACGCGCTACGTGGGTTCCGACAAGAGCGACGACGGCCTCATCAACCTGGCGCGCAAGACCGTCTGGGAGCCCCTGCCCGGCGAGGAGCGCTACGCCGGCCTGGGCCAGCGCGTGCTGGCCAGCGACGTGGGCGACCACGACCTGATGGCCATCCGGGAAATCACCTTCGATAGCAACGAGGCCGCCTGATGGCCGGCCTGGGCGCCCAGGACCGGCTCCAGCCCTCGCTGCTCGACCGGCTCACCGACCACGAGCCCGACAGCCGGGTCGAGGCGCTGGACGCGCGCATGCTGACCCGCAAGCAGCTGCGCGAGGCGGTGTTGCGCGACCTGTCCTGGCTGTTCAACGCCGTCTGCGAGGAGCCCGACATCGGCAACCGCGACGACCCCGAGCGCACCGCGCTGTGGAAGAGCGTGCCGCACGCCGCCGACTCGGTACTGAACTTCGGCATCCTGCCGCTGACCGGCCAGACCATGAGCGTGCACAACTTCCCGCTCATCGAGGCCCAGTTGCGCCAGGCCATCGTCCGCTTCGAACCGCGGCTGGACCCCAACACCGTCGAGGTCCGCATCGCCAACGACATGACCACCGGCATCCGCCCCACCAGCCTGCGCCTGACCATCAAGGGCCAGATGTGGAACCAGCCCGTGCCGCTGGAACTGCTGCTCAGCGCCGACGTGGACGTGGACACCGGCCAGGCCGCGGTGCGCGACCTGCGCGCCTAGACCAAGGATTCACGATGCAGCGCAAAGTGCTAGGCGGCCACGTCCAGCCCAAGGACGGCAAGCTCAAGGAACCGGCCAAGGACGACAAGGGCAAGGAGATCAAGCCGGTGCCCACCGACGTCGACTCCGTCGAATTCAAGGTGCCCGAGGGCGCACCCGACGTCACGACAGGCTCCGAGGGCGTCATGCTGTTGTCCGGCGCGCCCAACACCGGCCCGTACAAGAAGGACGACGTGCTGCTCTACCTGATCCCGAAGTTCAAGGCCCGCATGACATTGAAGGTGCTCTCCGAAGTGGGCCCCACCAAGTACAAGGTCAAGCGCATCGCCTGACGCCTCCACTGTCCATGGATCCCCGCCTCCTCCGCTACTACAACCAGGAACTGCGCTATCTCCGTGAGATGGGCGGCGAGTTCGCGCGCGAATTCCCCAAGATCGCCGGCCGCCTCGGCATGGAAGGCCTGGAAGTGGCCGACCCGTATGTCGAGCGGCTGCTGGAGGGCTCGGCCTTCCTGGCCGCTCGCGTGCAGCTCAAGCAGGACGCCGAGTTCCCGCGGCTGGCCCAGGCGCTGCTGGACATCGTCTGCCCCAACCTCGGCGCACCCATCCCGTCCATGCTGGTGGCCAAGCTGGAGCCCAGCAACGACCCCAACCTGATGGCCGGCTTCACGCTGCCGCGCGGCAGCGCGTTGATGTCGCAGCCCACGTCGCTCGGCCCCACGCGCTGCGAGTTCCGCACCGCGCAACCGGTGACGCTGACGCCCATCCAGGTCACGCAGGTCGAGTACTTCCTGAGCGCCACCGACATCAACCTCAGCGGCCTGCCGCTGCGCGAACGCCCCAAGAGCGGCGTGCGCGTGAAGCTGGCGCTGCCCGACGGCATGAGCTTCGCGAAGCTGCCGCTGGACAGCCTGCGCTTCTTCATGGGCGGCCTGCAGGACGTGGCGCTGAAGCTGCACGAGCTGGCCACCTGCCGCTGCGTGGGCGTGCTGGCCGGCCCCGGCGGCAAGGACGCGCGCCGCAACTTCCTGCCGCCCGGCTGGGTGCGCCACGTGGGCCTGGCCGACGACGAGGCCATGCTGCCCGTGACGCTGCGCGGCCTGTCCGGCACGCGGCTGATGCAGGAGTACTTCGCGTTCCCGCAGCGCTTCCTGTTCCTGGACGTGGCCGGCCTGCGCGCCAGCTTCGCGGCCTGCCCCGGCAACACCTTCGAGCTGGTGCTGCTGTTCGACCGCTACGAGCCCAGCCTGGAGGGCGGCGGCGAGCCGGCCAACTTCAGCCTGAACTGCGTGCCGGCCATCAACCTGTTCGAGCGCCGCGCCGAGCGCATCGCGGTGGACGACAGCAGCACGGCCTTCCAGGTCATCCCGGACCGGCTGGCCGGCAACGACTACGAGGTCTTCGACGTCGCCTCCGTCGCTGGCTTCTCCAACGACAGCGACGAGCTGCAGTTCCTGCCGCTGTTCGACGTGCCGCATGTGGACCCCGGCGGCGCGGCCGGCTACTTCAGCCTGCTGCGCGAGCCGCGCCTGGCCAGCGACCGCGCCAAGCGCGAAGGGCCGCGTTCGGCCTATGTCGGCAGCGAGGTCTTCCTGGCGCTGGTGGACCTGCAGCGCGCGCCCTACCGCGACGACCTGCGCCAGCTGGCGGCCAAGGTGCGCTGCACCAACCGCGACCTGCCGCTGTTCATGCCCACCGGGCGCGACCACGGCGGGCTGACGCTGGAGACCCGCGCGCCGGTGGAGACCATCGCCGTCGTCGCCGGCCCGTCGCGACCGGTCAGCGCCACGCGCGAAGGCCCGCTGGCCTGGCGGCTGCTGTCGCTGCTGTCGCTGAACTACCTGTCGCTGGTGGACGAGGACGCCGAGCGCGGCGCGCTGGCGCTGCGCGAGCTGCTGGGCCTGTTCGGCCAGAGCGCCAACGCCGGCCTGCTGCGCCAGATCGAGGGCGTGCGCTCGGTCGCCACGCGGCCGGTGGTGCGCCGCCACCCGGCGCCGGGCCCCATCGCGTTCGGCCGCGGGCTGGAGGTGCAGGTCACGGTGGACGAGCTGTCCTTCGAGGGCGGCAGCGCCGCGCTGCTGGGCGCCGTGCTGCACCACTACTTCAGCCGCCATGTGTCGATGAACAGCTTCGTGCAGACGCTGCTGGTGTCGCGCACGCGCGGCGAGTTGAAGCGCTGGCATCCGCTGCCCGGCGCGCGGGCCATCCTGTGAACATCTTCGATGCGTTGAAGCAGCGACCGGGCCGTTTCGACCTGTTCCAGGCGCTGCGCCGCATCGAGGCCGCCCACCCCGACAAGCCGCGGCTGGGCGACGCGCTGCGCCCGGGCGACGAGCCCGTGCGCTTCGCCAGCGAGCCGGCGCTGAACTTCGCGCCCACGGCCATCACCAAGCTGGACGCGCGCGACGGCCACGCGCCTCGGCTGGTGCAGCGGGTCATGAGCCTGTTCGGCCCCAACGGCGCGTTGCCCACGCACCTGACCGAGTACGCCCGCGAACGGGCCATGCACCACGGCGACCGCACCTTCGCGGCCTTCGCCGACCTGCTGCTGCACCGCTTCGGCCTGCTGTTCTACCGGGCCTGGGCCCGCTCCCACCCGGTGGTGGGCATGGACCGCGGCCGCAACGCGCCCGTCGTGCGCCACGTCGGCGCGCTCATCGGCCTGGCCGAGCCCGCGCTGCGCGAGCGCGACGCCCTGGGCGATTTCTCCAAGCTCTACTTCGCGGGCCGCCTGGCCCGCTCGGCCCGCGACGCCGACGGCCTGCAAAGCTGGATCGCGCTGCGCTTTCGCGTGCCGGCCCAGGTGCACCAGTTCAGCGGCCACTGGATGACGCTGGAGCCCGAGGAGCGCACCCGCCTGGTCAGGCACGACGGCGTCGCGCTGGGCCGTGGCGCCATGCTGGGCGGCCAGGTCTGGGACGTGCAGCACAAGTTCCGCATCGAGATCGGCCCCTTGAGCTGGACGGAGTTCCAGGCCTTCCTGCCCTACGGCCCGCACCTGCCCGCGCTGCAGGCCATGGTGCGCCAGTACGTGGGCCACGAGTTCGAATGGGACGTGCGCCTGCGCCTGAAGCCGGCCGAGGTGCCCGCCTGGCCGCTGGGCCGCCAGCCCGGAGTCGGCCAACTGGGTCGCAGCGCCTGGCTGAACAGCAAGCGCCCGCGCAAACGGGCCGACCAGTTGCTGATGAACGTCGAAAGCATCTGCCGGGAACCGCTGGGGCCGTCCTTGGCACCAAAGCATCAGATGTAGCGGAACCGAACGGCGGCCCCGGTCACTTAGCACCGAGGAGAACCGCAAATGACCGACATCAGCCGCCAAGCCCTTTTCGGCAAGCTCAACCCGCTGGCCTACAAATCCGTCGAGGGCGCCACCGTTTTCTGCAAGCTCCGGGGCAACCCCTATGTGGAGCTGGTGCACTGGATCACCCAGCTGCTGGAGAACAACGAGTCCGACGTGGCGGCCATCGTGCGCCACTACGGCCTGGACGCCGCAGCACTCGCTCGCGACGTGACGACCGCGCTGGACCGCCTGCCGCGCGGCTCCACGTCCATCAGCGACTTCTCCGAGCACATCACGCACGCCATCCAGCAGGCCTGGGTCTACTCGACGCTGATGTACGGCGACGCCCAGGTGCGCAGCGGCCACCTGCTGGTGGCGCTGCTGAACACGCGCACGCTGCGTGAGGCGCTGTTCGGCATCTCGCGCCAGTTCGAGAAGATCAAGGCCGACGACCTGGGCGACAAGCTGCCCAGCCTTGTGGGCAAGACCGGCGAAGCCGGCCTGGGTGCCACCGACGGCAGCGCGCTGAGCAGCGGCCAGCCCGGTGAGGCCTCGGGCGCGATGGCGCCGGCCGCGATGGGCCGCCAGGAGGCGCTGAAGAAGTTCACGGTGGACCTGACCGAGAAGGCCCGCAACGGCGAGATCGACCCGGTGACGGGCCGCGACGACGAGATCCGCCAGATCGTCGACATCCTGATGCGCCGCCGCCAGAACAACCCGCTGCTGACCGGCGAGGCCGGCGTCGGCAAGACGGCTGTCGTCGAAGGCTTCGCGCTGCGCCTGGCGCGCGGCGACGTGCCGCCCAGCATGCAGGGCGTGACGCTGCTGTCGCTGGACATCGGCCTGCTGCAGGCCGGTGCGTCCATGAAGGGCGAGTTCGAGCAGCGCCTGCGCCAGGTCATCGATGAGGTGCAGCAGAGCCCCACGCCCATCATCCTGTTCATCGACGAGATCCATACCCTCGTTGGCGCTGGTGGTGCCGCCGGCACGGGCGATGCGGCCAACCTGCTGAAGCCGGCGCTGGCGCGCGGCAACCTGCGCACCGTGGGCGCGACGACCTGGGCCGAGTACAAGAAGTACATCGAGAAGGACCCGGCGCTGACCCGCCGCTTCCAGACCGTGCAGGTCGAGGAGCCCGACGAGAAGAAGGCCATCCTGATGCTGCGCGGCGTGGCCACCGTGCTGGAGAAGCACCACCAGATCCAGTTGCTGGACGAGGCCATCGAGGCCGCCGTCAAGCTGTCGCACCGCTACATCCCGGCCCGCCAACTGCCCGACAAGGCCGTCAGCCTGCTGGACACCGCCTGCGCCCGCGTCGCCGTCAGCCAGCACGCGATGCCGGCCGAGGTCGAGGACTGCAAGCGCCGCATCGAGTCGCTGGAGATCGAGCAGGGCATCATCGCCCGCGAGGCCCAGGTCGGCGTGCACATCGGCGAGCGGGGCTCGCTGGTCGAGGAGAAGCTGGCCGCCGAGCGCACCCGCCTCGGCGAGCTGGAAGCCCGCTGGACGAAGGAAAAGGACGTCGTCGCCAAGATCCTGGACCTGCGCGCCAAGCTGCGCGGCGGCGACCAGCCGGCCGACGCCGGCGGCAGCCCCGACCGCGACGCGCTGCTGGCCGAGATGCACGCCGCGCAGGCCCAACTCACGGAGCTGCAGGGCGACGCACCGCTGATCCTGCCGTCCGTCGATGCGCAGGCCGTGGCCAGTGTCGTCGCCGACTGGACCGGCATTCCCGTCGGCCGCATGGTCAAGAACGAGCTGGAAGCCGTGCTGCGCCTGGGCGCCACGCTGGGCGCGCGCGTCATCGGCCAGCAGCACGGGCTGGACATGATCGCCCGCCGCATCCAGACCTCGCGCGCCAAGCTCGACAACCCCAGCAAGCCCATCGGCGTGTTCATGCTGTGCGGCACCTCGGGCGTCGGCAAGACCGAGACGGCGTTGGCGCTGGCCGAGTCGCTGTACGGCGGCGAGCAGAACGTCATCACCATCAACATGAGCGAGTATCAGGAGTCGCACACCGTCTCCACGCTCAAGGGCGCGCCTCCGGGCTATGTGGGCTATGGCGAGGGCGGCGTGCTGACCGAGGCCGTGCGCCGCCGGCCCTACAGCGTCGTGCTGCTCGACGAAGTGGAGAAGGCCCACCCGGACGTGCACGAGCTGTTCTTCCAGGTCTTCGACAAGGGCTGGATGGAAGACGGCGAAGGCCGCCTGATCGACTTCAAGAACACCATCATCCTGCTGACCAGCAACGTCGGTTCCGAGCTCATCATGAACATGTGCCGCGACCCCGAGCTGCTGCCCGACCCCGAGTCCCTGGCCACGGCGCTGACCGAGCCGCTGCAGAAGGTGTTCCCGCCCGCGTTGCTGGGCCGCATCGTCACGATCCCGTATTACCCGCTGTCCGACGAGATGCTGGCCAAGATCGTGCGCCTGCAGCTGAACCGCATCGTCAAGCGCGTGGCCGAGAACCACCGCATCCCGTTCGAGTACAGCGACGCGGCCGTCGAGCTGATCGTCAAGCGCTGCAACAACGCCGAATCCGGCGGCCGCATCATCGACGCCATCCTGACCAACACCGTGCTGCCCAAGGTCTCCATCGAATACCTGTCGCGCACGGCCTCGGGCCAGCCGCTGGCGCGCGTGGCGCTGGATGTCGCCGATGGCGACTTCAGCTACAGCTTTGACTAAGCCTGATCGCGACGCGGAGAGCCTGGCATGAGCGATGCTGTGATGTCCATCACCACCACGCTGGGTGGTGACAAGCTGCTGGTCCTGCGCATGGACGGCAAGGAGCAGCTGGGCCAATTGCCGGAGTGGAACGTCGACCTGGTCGGCAACGTCAGCATGCTGGGCGTGCGCGAGACCATCAACCTGCACAAGCTGCTGGGCACGCGCGCCAACGTCTCCATAGCGCATGGCGCCAAGCGCAACTTCAACGGCTACATCACCGAGGCGCAGCGCGGCGAGCGCCATGGCCGGTTCGAGTCCTTCCGCATCACGATGCGGCCGTGGCTGTGGTTCGCCACCAAGACGCGCAACTCCAAGGTGTTCCAGAACAAGAGCGTCAAGGACATCGTCAAGGCCGTGCTGACGCCCTACAGCCCCGACTTCGAATGGCGGGTCAAGGACACCGGCGTCGACAAGGCGCTGGAGTACTGCGTCCAGTACAACGAGTCGGATTTCGATTTCGTCAGCCGCCTGCTGGAGGAGTTCGGCGTCTACTACTTCTTCGAGCACACCAGCACCACCCACACGCTGGTGCTGATCGACGCGCTCGACAAGCACGAGGCCAAGACCGGCACCAAGACCATCCAGTGGTCGCACAAGCTGGAGGCCGGCAAGCCCGGCATCGTCGACTGGAGCCTGATCGAGGAAGTGCACTCGATCAAGGCCGTCGTGCGCGACTACGACTACCTCGCCACCGCCACCGCCATCGAGCAGACGCAGTCCGCCAGCATGATGGCGGCCACCGAGAAGCGGGGCCCCGCCGAGGTCTACGAGTACCCGGCCCGCGCCGTGCTGAACCAGGTCAAGGACGCCTCGCAGCCGGCCACCACGATGATGAACCGCTTCGCCAAGCTGCGGCTGGAGGAGCTGCAGTCGCTGCAGAAGGTGTTCACCGGCACCACCAATGCCAACGACCTGGAGGTCGGCACCTACTTCGAGCTGGAGGACGCGCTGACGCCGGCCGATGACGACACCTATGTGGTCGTCAGCATGAACTTCAGCGCCGAGTTCGCCGACCACGAGGCCATCGACGACCTCAAGGCCGTGCACCAGCGCCGCGACGGCGTGCTCGCCAGCTTCATGTGCATTCCCAAGGACGGCAACGCCTTCCGTCCGCAGCGGCGCACGCCGCGCCCCATCATGTATGGCCCGCAGACCGCCGTGGTGGTGGGCAAGTCGGGCACCGAGGTGGACTGCGACAAGCACGGCCGCATCCGCGTGCAGTTCCACTGGGACCGCCTCGGCAAGAAGGACGAGAACAGCTCCTGCTACCTGCGCCTGTCCCAGCCCTGGGCCGGCAAGAACATGGGCTTGTGGATGATTCCGCGCGTGGGCCATGAGGTGGTGGTCAGCTTCCTGGGCGGCGACCCCGACCGGCCGCTGATCACGGGCTCGGTGCACAACGACGTCAACGTGCCGCCCTACCCGCTGCCCGACAACTCGGACATCAGCGGCTGGCGCACCCACTCCACCAAGGACGGCAAGGCCGATGCGCGCCATGAACTGCGCTTCGACGACAAGACCGACGGCGAGTACATCTGGCTGCAGTCGCAGAAGGACTTCCACCGCCACGTGAAGGCCGACGCCTTCGACTGGATCGAGATGAACGAGACCAAGAAGGTCAAGCTCACTCGCCAGGAAGTGGTGGGCGAGAACTGGTACGTCAACGTCGGCAAGGACGTCATGCACGACCTGGGCAAGGACTTGCACACCAAGGTCGCGGGCGACATCTTCACGACCGGCGCCGCCACCTACCAGCTCAAGCTGGACAAGGACTACAACGCCAAGGTCGGTGCCGACTACGGCCTGGACGTGACCGGCAAGACCGCCGTCAAGTCCGGCGGCGACATCAACCTGCAAAGCGGCGGCGCGGCCAACATCAAGACCACGGGCAACCTGGTGGGTGAGGCGGGCGCCAAGCTGTCGCTGAAGGCCACGGCCGACCTGCTGATGCAGGGCGTCAACGTCAAGGCCAAGGGCAGCGCCGAGATCGTGCTGGAGGCCACCGCGGGCATCAAGATCGTCTGCGGCGCCTCGGTCATCACGCTGGGCCCGGCGGGCGTCACCATCGACGGGCCGCTGGTCAAGGTCAACTGCGGCGGCGGCGGTGGCTCCGCCGGTGCGGCCGAGAGCGCGGCTGCGGCCGAACCCAAGGCCCCCGAGGACGCCAAGAACCAGGAACTGCTGACGCCGGCCAAGGTCAAGGACTACGACAAGCTGTTCGAAGACCCGCTGAAGGAGGCCACCGGCACCAGCACGCCGGCCGCCGGCGGCGCCGGCGCGACGGCGGGCGCGGGCGCAGGCGGCATGAGCGCCGGCGCACTGCCGGGTGCAGGCGCCGTCTCGGCGCTGCGCGCCGGTGCGCTGGCCGCGGGCGCCGCGGCACTGGCCGCCGGCGGCGCGGTGGCCGTGGGCTTTGCCGCCGCAGCGGCTCCAGCCCCGGCCGCGCCTGACGACAGCCCGGCTCCGGTCACCGACGAGACCGCCGACGCGATCGCCTCGGCCGAAGCCGCCTATGCGGCCGAGAAGGAAGAGGAGCGCCTGGCCAAGGAGGAGGCCGACAAGGCGGCCGAGCAGGCCAGCAAGGACGCCGCCGCCTCCCAGGCCGCGTTGAAGGACGCCGAGGCCGCCGCGAACGCGGAGCTTTCCAAGCAGACCGCTGAACAGGCCCAGGCTGAAGCCGAGGCCGCCTATGCCACGGCCAAGACCGCCGAAGCTGCGGCCCAGCAGCCCGGCAAGACCGCCGACGAGGTGGTGGCCGCCTCTGACGCCGCCTACGCCGAGGCCAAGGCGGCGGAAGCCGCGGCGCAGGAGCCCGGCAAGAGCGCCGACGAAGTGGTCGCCGAGTCGGAGGCCGCGTACGCCGCGGCCAAGGCCGCCGAGGCACAAGCCGCCGCCGACGCTGCGGCGGCCGCCGATCCCGCGGCGCCGCCACCGCCCGCGCCCGCACCCGATGACGGAGGAGGCGCGGCTTGAACGGTGCCGCCCTGGCCACGGCCCAGATCCCCTCGGCACTGTGGAGCCGGCCAGACGCCCGCGTGCACGCCGTCATCGACGGCAGCGTGCTGGCGGGGCTGCCCACAAGGCTTCAAGCCGCACAGACCATGGGCTGGGACTGCCTGCAACGCGGCGCGCTGACGGCCGACGCCGCGGCCCGCGCGGCCTACATCGTCGAGTTGCAGCCCGAGTCCGAGTTCACCGCCTGGCTGGTGGGCGAGGCCTGTGTCGCCTACGACGGCTGGGGCGTGCTGATGACGTCCGCGCGGCCGCTGCTGGCCATGCGCGAGCACAGCCGTGACCTCGCCGAAGTGCGCGCCCCGGACGGCCGCCGCCGCCCCTGGCGCTGGTGGGATCACGAGCTGCTCACGATGCTGATGCCGGGCCTCGCGCCGTCGCAACTGGACGCCTTCTTCGCCGCCGGCCAGCAACTGGTCGTGCCGCAGGCGCGCCGCTGGACCTGGTGGCAGAAGCTGGACGGCGTGCTGGATCGCCAAGTGCGCGAACGGGTAGCCTGATGCTGCAGCTGACCCCCGATCAACTCGACCAGGTCGAAGCGCTGCAGTCCCGCCGCGATGCGGCGTCGCTGCTGCAGCTGCTGGGCGCCGCCTGGCCCGAGGTCGCGCAGCGCCTGCAGGACCGCTGGCCGGCGTTCGTCGAGCTGGCGCTGGACTGCGGGCAGGCACTGGGCCTGCGACATGCCGCCGACCTGGCACGTTATGCGTCGCTGTGCTGCCTGTGGGGCGCGCGCTTCGAGACCCGCGCCGGCTTCGAATGGGCCGCGGCCATAGGCGCCGATGCGGCGCTGAGCCCGACCTTGCGGCTGCACCAGCTGACCCACCGCTCGCGCGAGGAGCTGGGCCACCGCACGGCGCACACCCGGCAGGCCGGCGACGCGCTGACGCCCGCCGGTTTCGACCAGGCGCTGGCGGCCGTCGAGGCCGGGCTGGCCCAGGCCGCGCGCGGCCGCAGCATCTTCCTGGACCAGCCGCCACCGCCCCGCCCCACCGCTTGCGACCTCGCCGCTGTCGGCTTTGCCGTCGTGGAACCCAAGCCGCTGCAGGCCTACCAGGGCCAGGATGGCAACTGGCGGCGCGTGGACCTCGCGCCGTGGGCACCCGCCCCCGAGACGCTGACCGCGCCGCCGGACGAGCCGCGCAGCCTGGCCGTGCTGAGCCGCGCGTCGGGCGCCGGCGCCAGCGCGCGGCTTCAGCTGGCCGTCAATGCGCTGGGCGACTGCGGCGCTTCGCATCCCGAGGTCAGGCACGACAGCGGCGCCGGCCGCCTGCACTGGCGCGGCGCCGACACGGCCCGCCTGAGCCTGACGCTGCACGCGCCGCCGCTCGACGCCCAGCTGCCGCCGGCCGGCATCGCCCATGGCGAGCCGCCCGATGTGCAGACGCTCAACGTCGGCAGCTGCGGCATCCGCGATGCCGGCGCGCCGCTGGGCAGCATCGCGCTGGAGCTGCGCGTGCACGCGGCCACGCAGCGGCTGGTGCAGGTCCGCCACGGCGCCACACCGGCGCTGGCCTGGCCACAGGAGGCGGCAGCGCCCGCGGCGCCCTCAGCACCCGCGCTCACGTCCTGCCAACTGGAGGCCGACGGCCAGACACTCGCGGTGCCCACCTGGCTGAAAGCCTGGCAGCAGCTGCAGCCGCAGGCGCGTGCCGGGCTGGAGAAACTGCACAACGCCTGGTCGCGCCAGATGGCCGGCAGCAGTGGCCGGCTTGAGGCCGAACTGTCGCCGCTGCTGGGCCAGGCCGACATCAGCTGGGGCTGGCAGCATGAGGCCGATGGTTCGGTCGCGCTGCGGCTGCTGGGCGGCATCGACTTCGCCGCGCTGGTGCTGGACCTGCGGCTGGCCGGCGAGCTGGACTGGGCCGGCAGCCGCGCCCGCGTCAGCCTGCGCGCGCAAGGCCGCAGTGACTGGCGCATGAGCCTGGACCAACGCGGCGCGCAAGCCACCGAAGGCCAGGGCCTGGAGCACGCCAAGGCCACCTGGCGCCTGCCGTTCGCGCTCAGCGTGGAGGCCATCGCCATCGGCGAGCCGGCACTGCTGTCCGCCGGGCCGCTGGCCCCCGAGCTGCGCGGCGCCGTGGTGGGCGAATGCGGCCTGCGCCCCCGCCCCGACGGCCGCGGCCAGCAGTGGTTCTACAAGCTGGCCATCGAGCCGGTGTACGTGAACCTGCTGCGCCAGGATCCGCTGACCGGCACGCAGCGCCAGCGCCGCGAGTTGCTGCCGGCATTGACATTGATCGACTGGAGTGCGGGCTGATGGACAGGCTCATGTGCCTCCATGTGCAGACGAGCGGCGAGCCGGTCGAGGTGCTGGTCAACGGCGTGCCGGTGCTGAACCTGCCGGCCGGCGCGGGCAGCCAGTCGATCACCGTGCACGAGTACCTGCAGAACGGCAGTAACCGCCTCAGCCTGGTCGTCGCGCCGCCGCCCGTGGCGCTGGCCGTGGCCGCGCCCGATGCGCCGGCCCAGCCGCGCATGGCCGCCCGCGCCGCGCAGGCGCGCGCGCGGCTGGTGCTGCTGCGCAACGGCAAGAGCCTGGCGGACGAAGCCGTGCGCGTGATGGCCGAAGTGGTCTGGGCCGTCGACGAGGGCAGCAGCTTCGACGCCCCCACCGTGCAACACCAGGACCTGGAGCTGCCCGTCGGCTTCCCGCGCTGGCGCTGGATGGACGCGCCGGTGCTGAACCCCGGCCCCCAGGACCGCAACCTCGTGCTGGCCGCGCTGCAGCGCATCGCGTTCGACCTGTCGCGCGGCAACCCCGACACGCTGCTGGCCGCCTGCCGCTTGCGCCTGGAGGAACTGGATCACGCCTACCAACGCCCCACCGGCCATGGCGCGGCCGCGCTGCGCGAGCAGGTGCAGCAGCTGTGGCAAAGCGGCGTGCTGGCCACGCTGCAGCCGCCCACGGCGCAGACGCTGCTGCTGCGCAGCGTCGCCGGCGGCCGGCTGCTGGAGTGCCTGAACCCGCTGGGCACGCCCGTGCTGTCCACGCAGAACGACGACACCCAGGCGAATGCCGCCTGGCCCTTGCGGCTCACCTTGATCGAAGGCAAGGTCTATGTCCTGCGTTGACCGTTCGCCTCGACACTCGCTCTCATGATCCGCCTCACCGTCACCTCCTACAACGGCCAGCCGCTGGCCCAGCCCTTGTCCGCGCAGTTCGACGAACTGGGCGGTGACATCGGCCGCGCCGACACCAACCAGTTGGTGCTGCCCGACCCCGAGCGCACCGTGTCGCGCGTGCATGCCCGCGTGCTGTTCCGGGCCAACAGCGGCTTCGCGGTGGTGGACCAAGGCAGCAATCCGATCAGCGTCAACGGCGAGCAGCTGGGCAAGGGCCGCGAGGCCGCCATCAAGGCCGGTGACCAGCTGCAGATCGGCGGCTACACGCTCAGCGTGGAAGCCGGCGCCGCCGCGGCTGGGGCGGCCAGCGACCCATTCGCCGACTTCTTCGGCCTGGCCCCCGCCCAGCATCCCGCCACGCGGCCGGGCGTTCGACGCGAAGCCCCGGTGGACCCGCTGGGCCTGTTTGGCGCCGCACCGGCACCGGCTGCCGCGGCCCCCACGCCCCCTTCGGTCTATGCGGCACCGCCCGCTCCCGCGCCCTTCGGCGGCATTCCGGCCGACTGGGACCCGTTTGCCGCGCCGCCCCCCGCGCAAAAACAGGCCGCTGCACCCTCCGCCGGCGCGCGCGCGCTGGGCCTGGACATGGGCGCCGGTGCGCCCGCGCCCCTGATCCCCGACCTGCCCGGCAGCCCCGGTGGCGGTGCCGGCGGCGACTCGCTGGACCTGCTGTTCGGCCTGGGTGGCGCCCCCGCGCCGGCCAGCAACCCGCTCGCGCAAAGCCTGTTGGGCGAGGCCGTGGCCCAGCCCAATATGGCCGGCCACAGCGACCCGCTGAAGGCGCTGGGCATGCTGCCCGCCGCGGCTGGCCAGGCGCTGCCCGACACGACATCGGAGCTGAACCGGCCCTTCCTGCCGCCGTCCACGCCGGCGCAGCCGTCCGCCGCGTCGCCCGCCTTGTCGCCTGCCCAGAGGTCGCGCCCGCAGACCACGGTGCTGGACCCGTCAGACACCCTGTCCGGCGCCGTCGTGTCGTGGAACGACAAGGGCGGCGAAGGCCGCACCATCATCCGCGCCGGCCGCAAACCCGAGCCGCAGGTCGCCGCGCCGCAGGCCGCTGCAGCCCCGCTGATGACACCGCCCCCGCCGCCGGCCGTCATGCCGCCGCCGGTGGCCACAGCGCCGGTCTCCGCGGCGATGCCGGCCGACCAGGCCGCGCTGCTGGCGGCCTTCCGCGAAGGACTGGGCATGCCCGGCCTGCCGGCCGGCGGCCTGACGCCGGAGTTCATGCGGCTGCTGGGCCAGCTCATCCACGAGTCGGCGCGTGGCACAGTGGACCTGCTGGTCGCCCGCGCGGCGCTGAAACGCGAGGTGCGCGCCGAGGCCACGATGATCGTCGCGCGCGAGAACAACCCGCTGAAGTTCTCGCCCACCGCCGAGGTCGCGCTGGGTCATCTGCTGGGCCCGACGGTGCGCGGCTTCATCGAGCCGCAGAAGGCCATGCGCGACGCGTTCGACGACCTGCGCGCCCACCAGTTGGCCTTCCTGGCCGGCATGCGTGCCGCGCTGGAAGGCCTGCTGCAGCGCTTCGACCCCAGCGTGCTCGAGGCGCGGCTGACGCAGAAGTCCGTGCTGTCCAGCCTACTGCCGGCCGCGCGCAAGGCGCAGCTGTGGTCGGTCTTCCAGCAGGAGTACCAACAGATCGCCGGCGAGCTGTCCGACGACTTCCACCAGGTCTTCGGCCGCGAGTTCCTGAAGGCCTACGAGGCCCAACTCGACGCGCTGCAATCAGAACAACGATAACGGAGGGGCCTGTGCACATCGAACTGGCATTGATGTCCGAACAAGGCGGCCGCGACTACAACGAGGACGCCTGCGGCCACTGGCATTCCGAGCGCTACCTGTGCTGCGTGCTGGCCGACGGCGCCGGCGGGCATGGCGGTGGCGACATCGCGTCCAAGCTGGCCGTCAGCCATGTGCTGCAGGGCTATGCGGCCATTCCGGCCCACCAGCCGCAGGCGCTGGAGGCCTTGCTGCGCGACACCAACCGCGCGCTGCTGGCCCAGCGCGCCGCCAACCCGCAGCTGCGCAACATGCACTCCACGGTGGTGGTGCTGTCCATCGACCTGCAGGACCGCACCGCGCTGTGGGGCCACTGCGGCGACTCGCGCTTCTACGCGTTCCGCGACGGTCGGCTGGCCGAGCGCACCAACGACCACAGCCTGGTGCAGTCGCTGATCGACGGCGGCCTGCTGGACGAGGCCGGCGCGCGCGTGCACCCCAAGCGCAGCGAGCTGTACTCGGCGCTGGGCACCGATGGGAACGACCTGCACATCAGCGTGTCCGAGCAGCCCTGGCCGCTGCAGGGCCGCGAGGCGCTGATGCTGTGCACGGACGGACTGTGGGAATGGATCACCGACGAGGAGATCGCGTCCGCGCTGTCCTTCGCGCCGGAACCGCAGGCCTGGCTGGACGACCTGAAGCAACGCGTGCAGCTGGCCGCCGCCGCCAAGCCCAACCATGACAATTTCACCGCCCTGGCCCTCTGGCTAGGCACCGACTGAGGAGAGCCGCCATGCCTCAACACTGCTGTACCGGTGCGGTGATGAACTGCACCTTCGGCGCCGCGCCCAGTACGCTGAACGTGTTGCCCAAGAACAAGATGATGACCAGCAACATGGCGGCGGCCAACATCATGGACAACGTGCCCATGGTGAACATCCCGCCGTTCGGCATGTGCAACAGCCCGGCCAATCCGACGGTTGCCGCGGCCACCGCAGCCGCTTTGGGCGTGCTCACGCCAATGCCCTGCGTGCCCGTCTTTCCGGGCCCCTGGGTGCCGGGCGCGCCCACGGTCATGCTGGCCAACATGCCGGTGCTGAACAACACGTCCAAGCTGATGTGCGCCTACGCCGGCGTGGTCAGCTTCGCGATGCCGGGCCAAATGACGGAGATGGTCCCCTGAAGCCGAGGCCATTCCGGGCCGAGCGCCGGGCCGCCCCAAGCCGGTCCGCGCTGGCGATGTGCTTGCGGCTCAATGCCGCAAGCATCGCCGTCCCCTAGGGGGACCGGTCGGGCTGCCCGCGTTCAGCAGGGCAAGACCGGTCGAGGGGTCTACTTCCTACCGATTTCCACCCGGCGGTTCTCGTCGGCGTTGGGTTTCTTCGGGTTCTTCAGGTCCTTGGACCCGACGCCCTCGATCTCCAGCATGCCGACGTCGGCGCCCTTGCCGACCAGGTAGTCACGCACCGACTCGGCCCGCTTGATGGACAGCGCCTGATTGGCCGCCGGCGTGCCGGAGGCGTCCGCGTGGCCAATGATGCGCACCTTGCGGTCGGTGTTCTTCTTGGTTTTCAGCACGTCGGCGAACACGTCCAGCTGACGCTTCAGCGTGGAAGGCAGTTCGGCCGAGCCCACCTTGAACGCGGTGGCCGGCAGCGAATAGCGCGTGGCCGGCTTGAAGCCCATGCACTTGAAGCCGTTGGCCTCCAGTTCCTTGCACTTGTCGTCCGGGAACAGGCCCTCGGCGATGGCTTCGGCCGTGGGCACGGTCTTGCCCAGGTCCACCGAGGCGGGCGCCGACGCGGCGGCATCCGGCGCCTGAGCCTGGGCGGCGAAGGCCAGGCTGCAAAGAGTCAGGGCAAGAAGGGGGCGAAGCTGCTTCATGAGGGGCACTCGTGTCGACGGTACGGTCGCGGACTGAGTGGCAGCCAGCGCCAAATGGTTCCCGACGGGAACCAAGCGCGCCCGGCAGTCACTCATGGCCTGATCGTGGTCCG
This sequence comes from Roseateles asaccharophilus, assembly GCF_031458115.1. Taxonomy (GTDB): domain Bacteria; phylum Pseudomonadota; class Gammaproteobacteria; order Burkholderiales; family Burkholderiaceae_C; genus Pelomonas; species Pelomonas asaccharophilus_A. Next base: position 381,108 of record NZ_JAVDXV010000005.1, read on the forward strand.
GCTGGGCCGCGCTGTCCGTTTTTTCCGTTGAGGCGACCCCACACATGACCTGGCGCGACCGAGTGATCTGGACCGAGGGCATGTTCCTCCAGCCGCAGCATTTCCAGCAGCACGACCGCCACTGGGAGCACCAGTGGCGCCAGCGCCTGCAGCAGTGTCTGCCCTATGCCTGGGGCTACTCGGCGCTGACGCTGGACGAGGCATCGCTGACGCTGGGCAAGGTGGGCCTGGCCGCCGCCCAGGGCCTGCTGCCCGACGGCACCGCCTTCTCCGCGCCCGGCAGCGACGCCGCGCCGGCCGCGCTGGACATCCCGGCCGACGCCCGCAACGAGATCGTCGTGCTGGCCGTCACGCTGCAGCGCCCCGGCGTCGTCGAGACCGATGCTGAAGCAGCCGCCGGCTCCATGGGCGCGCGCTTCCTGGCCGCCGAGGTCAGCGTGGGCGACAGCAACTCCCAGCTGGACCGCGACGCCGCATTGCAGGTCGGCCGGCTCAACCTGCGCCTGATGCTGGCCCGCGACGCCGGCGACGGCTACGCGACGCTGGGCGTGGCCCGTGTCGTGGAGCGCCGCGCCGACAACCGCGTGGTGCTGGATCCGACCTTCGTGCCGCCGCTGCTGCACGCGCCGGCCCACCCGGTGCTGGACGGTTATGTGCGCGAGCTGTGCGGCCTGCTGCACCAGCGCGGCGAGGCGCTGGCCGCCCGCCTGGCGGCCCCCGGCCGCGGCGGCGTCGGCGAGATCGCCGACTTCCTGCTGCTGGAGGCCGTCAACCGCAACCAGGCCACGTTCAACCACCTGCGCTCGGTGTCCGTGCTGCACCCCGAGCGGCTGTACAGCGAGTGCCTGGCGCTGGCCGGCGACCTGGCCACGTTCCGCGACAGCCGCCGCCCCACCGCCTACGCCGACTACCTGCATGACGACCTGGCCGCCACCTTCAAGCCCGTCATCGACGACCTGCGCCAGTCGCTGTCCATGGTGATGGAGCAGACGGCCATCCCGATCGAGCTGCAGGACCGCGCCTATGGCGTGCGCGTGGCACTGATCCCGGACGTGAACCTGCAGCGCAGCGCCACCTTCGTGCTGGCCGTGTCGGCCCAGCTGCCGGGCGACGCGCTGCGCGCGCGCTTCCCGACGCAGGTCAAGATCGGCCCGGTCGAGCGCATCCGCGACCTCGTCAACCTGCAGCTGCCCGGCGTGACGCTGCGCCCGCTGCCGGTGGCGCCGCGGCAGATCCCCTACCACGCGGGCCACAACTACTTCGAGCTGGAGACCCGCGGCAACGAGCTGTGGAAGCAGCTCGAATCCTCGGGCGGCCTGGCCCTGCACATCGCCGGCGAGTTCCCGGGTTTGGAACTTGAGTTCTGGGCAATTAGATCGTGACCCACCCCCTACTCGCTTCGCGAGCCCCCTCAAGGGGGCCGAGCCCGGACACAGGGGCGCCGGTAGCGCGCCTGTGCCTGGTGAGGAGCTGGGCGGCCACGCCCAGCGCGGCCTGCAAGGCCCGCCAGTGGCCCGGCAAAGCCGGTTCCACGGCGGCCGCTGGAGGGTTGGCGGGCTGCGCCGCCAATGAATGCACTGCCGCCCGGCGGTGCGCCTGACTACTTGATCGGTTGACGCGATGAGCGACCCCAACAACGACGATCCCTTTGCCGCCTTCGGGCAGGACCGCACGGTCATCAAGCCCAGCGCAGGCCGCGCGACGACGGCGCCGCAGCCGCCTGTCCGGCCGGCCGGTGGCCAGCCGCCCGTCGGCATGCCCGCCGGCCCCATGGGCAAGGAAGCGCCCATGGCGCTGGAGGCGCTGACGACCGCCAGCCTGAACCCGCTGGTGGCCGCCGCCATGCCGCTGCTGTCGGCCGCGCCGCGCGTGCGCCACAGCCCGCAGCACCCCAACCCGGCCGGGCTGAAGGAGGCGCTGGCCGAGGGCATCCGCACCTTCGAGGCCAAGGCGCGCGCCGAGGGCCTGCCCAACGAGCAGGTCATCGCCGGCCGCTACATCCTGTGCACGCTGCTGGACGAAGCCGCCGCCAGCACGCCCTGGGGTGGCTCCGGCGCCTGGGCGTCGCAAAGCCTCTTGGTGCAGTTCCACAACGAGTCCTGGGGCGGCGAGAAGGTCTTTGCGCTGATGGCCAAGCTGGCCGAGAACGTGCCGGCCAACCGCAACCTGCTGGAGCTGCTGTACGTCTGCCTGGCCTTCGGCTTCGAGGGCCGCTACCGCGTCATCGACAACGGCCGCGCGCAGCTGGACGGCGTGCGCTCGCGCCTCGCGCAGATGCTGCGCCAGGGCCAGACGCCCGACCCGGCGCTGTCGCCGCGCTGGCAGGGCGCCGAGCCGGCCGAGAAGGGGCTGCGCCACAAGCTGCCGCTGTGGGCCATCGCGGCCGCGACGGCGCTGCTGCTGCTGGTCGTGTACGGCGGCTTGCGCTTAGCCATCAACGGCGCATCGGACGAAGCCTTCGCCGTGCTGCGCGGCTTCGACGTGAAAACCGCCGCCATCGCCGCGCCCACGCCGCCGCCGGCCGCGCCGCGGCTGGCCGGGCTGCTGGACAACGACATCAAGGCCGGGCTGGTGCAGGTCAACGACCTGGCCGACAAGTCCATCGTCACCATCAAGGGTGACGGCCTGTTCAACCCCGGCAGCGCCGAGGTCAGCAGCGAACTGCGGCCGCTGGTGCTGCGCATCGCCGAGGCGCTGCAGCGCATGAAGGGCCCGGTGCTGGTGACCGGCCACACCGACAACCAGCCCATACGCTCGCTGCGCTTCCCGTCCAACTGGCATCTGTCGCAGGCGCGTGCCGAGGCCTTCCGCAACCTGCTGTCGGAGCGCGTCGAAGCCAACCGCCTGCGCGCCGAAGGTCGCGCCGATGCCGAGGCCGTGGCCGACAACGCCACGCCGGCCGGCCGTTCCAAGAACCGCCGCGTCGAAGTCACGCTGATGGTGCAGGACCGTTGATCATGAAGAAATTCCTGTCCATCTTGTTCCACCCGATCACGCTGGGCGTGTTCGGCCTGCTGGTCATCTCCGCGCTGGTCTGGTGGGTAGGCCCGCTGATCGCGTTCGGCGAGAACCGCCCGCTGGACTCCAGCCTTGCGCGCTGGATCGCGCTGGCCGTCGTCTGGCTGCTGGGCCTGCTGCGGCTGGTGTGGTCGCAGATGCGTCGGCGCCGCATCAACGCCGCGCTGGTCAAGGGCATGGGCTCGGGCCCCTCCGCCGCCGCCAAGGAAGAGGCGGTGCTGCAGGAGCGCTTCGGCCAGGCCATCGCGCTGCTGAAGAAGGCGCCCGGCTCGAAGAAGGGCTTGTTCAGCGGCGGCACCTCGCTGTACGAACTGCCTTGGTATGTCTTCGTCGGCGCGCCCGGTTCGGGCAAGACGACGGCGCTGCTGAACGCCGGCCTGAACTTCCCGCTGGCCGACAAGCTGGGCCAGGCCAGCGTGCGCGGCGTGGGCGGCACGCGCAACTGCGAGTGGTGGTTCAGCGACGAGGCGGTACTCATCGACACCGCCGGCCGCTACGCGACGCAGGACTCCGACAAGGACACCGACGCCGCCGCGTGGGACACCTTCCTCGGCTTGCTGCGCAAGGCGCGTCCGCGCCGTCCCATCAACGGCGTGCTGCTGACCATCTCCGTGCAGGACCTGCTGGCCCTGCCGCCCGACCAGCGCAAGGAGCAGGCCGCCGGCATGCGCGGCCGCATGCAGGAGCTGCAGCAGCGGCTGGGCGTGAAGGTGCCGGTGTACGTGATGGTCACCAAGTGCGACCTGCTGGCCGGCTTCAACGAGACCTTCGGCCCGATGGGCAAGGAGGAACGCGACCAGGTCTTCGGCTTCACCTTCCCGCTGTCCACGCAGCCCGGTGAAGAGATCATGGCCAACTTCGGCAGCGAGTTCGCGTCGCTGGAGAAGCGGCTGCGCGAGCGCCTCATCGAGCGCATGGAGGCCGAGAGCGACACGCTCAAGCGCGCCGTCATCTTCGCGTTCCCACAGCAGTTCGGCGGCCTGCGCGGCCTGCTGGGCAGCTACCTGGAAACCGTGTTCGGCGGCGCCGGCACGCTGGACGAGGCGCCGCGGCTGCGCGGCGTCTACTTCACCAGCGGCACGCAGGAAGGCACGCCCATCGACCGCGTGCTTGGGGCTCTCGCCCGCACCTTCGGCGTGGAGCGGCGCCTCACGCCGCCGGCCGCGGCCAAGGGCCGCAGCTACTTCCTGAACCACCTGCTGCGCAAGGTCATCTTCCTCGAGCAAGGCCTGGTGGGCCAGAACGCGCAGGTCGAGCGCCGCAGCGCGCGACTGCGCCTGGCGGGCCTGGCCGCATTGAGCCTGGTCACGCTGACGCTGCTGGTGGGCTGGGGTTTCAGCTACATCGGCAACAAGGGCTACATCGCCGACATCGAGGCCAAGCTGCCCGCGCTGCGCGACACGGTCACGGCGCTGCCGCCCACGTCGGGCAGCGACCCGTCCGCACTGCCCGAGGCACTGGCCGCATTGCGTGATGCGGCCCAGCCGCCGGGCTTCGCGCTGAGCGACCCGCCGCTGCGGCTGGGCTTCGGCCTGTTCCAGGGCGACAAGCTGGATGCCGGCGCGCAGGTGTCCTACCACCGCGTGCTTCAGCGCGCGCTGGCGCCGCGCGTCGCGGCGCGTCTGGAGGAGCGGCTGCGCACGGCCAACCGCGACAACCTCGAGTTCGCCTACGAGTCGCTGAAGGCCTACCTGATGCTCTACACGCCCGAGCATCTGGACGCACCGGGCCTCGAAGCCTGGGTGGGGCTGGACTGGGATGCCAACCTGGAAGGCAGCCTGGGCACCGAGAAGGTGGCGCTGCTGAAGAACCACCTGTCGGCGCTGCTGTCGCGCGGCAGCTTCGAGGTGGCCCAGCCCATGGACAAGACGCTGGTGGCCAGCGTGCGCGAGATGCTGGGCGCCTACCCGCTGGAGTACCGCATCTTCAGCCGCCTGCGCCGCGCGCAGATCGACGGCGACCTGCCCCCGTTCACGGTGGCCGCCGCGGCCGGCCCGCAAAGCCCCAACGTGTTCGAGCGCGCCAGCGGCCAGCCGCTGACGCAGGGCATCCCCGGCATGTTCACGAAGGACGGCTACAAGAAGGCCTTCCAGACCTCGGTGGACAAGACCGCCAAGCAGCTCGCCGAGGAAGAGGCCTGGGTGCTGGGCACCAACCCCGCCACGGCCAAGCGCCAGGCCGAGGACAAGATGCTGGTGGAGCGCGTGCGCCGGCTCTATCTGGAGGAGTACGTCAAGGTCTGGGACGCCTACCTCGCCGACGTGCGCCTCGTGAAGCTGAACGGCCTGGACCGCGGCATCGCCGTGTCGCGGCTGCTGTCGGCGGTGGACTCGCCGCTGGCCGCCTTCCTGCGCGCTGCGTCGCGCGAGACCACGCTGATCGAGCCGGTCAACAACGCCAACACGATCAACAAGGAACTGAACAAGCGCACCGACGACGCCATCTTCGCCAAGGGCGGCGAGCTGGCCAAGCTGGCCGGCAACCAGGTGCGCGCGCCCGCGGCCATCCGCGCCGACGGGCCGCTGGAGAAGATCGTCGACGACCACTTCGCCGGCCTGCGCCGCCTGGTCACCGGCACGCCGCCGCCGCTGGACGACGTGATGAAGATGTTCAACGAGGTCTATGTGCAGCTGAACGCGGTGCAGGAGGCCTTGAAGAGCAAGTCCCCGCCGCCCGCGGGCGGTGGCGGCGGCAAGCTGAAGGCCGCGGCCGGCCAGCAGCCCGAGCCGCTGCGCAGCGCGCTGGAGGCGCTGGCCGAGGCGTCGGACAACCAGAGCCGCCTCGTCGAGCGTCAGAGCCTGACCGGCGAGCTGCAGCCTGTGGCCGACTTCTGCGCCCGCGCCATCGCCGGCCGCTATCCGGTGGCGCAAGGCTCCAAGGTCGACGTGCTGCCCGAGGACTTCGGCCAGTTCTTCGCGCCGGGCGGGCTGATGGACGACTTCTTCACCCGCAAGCTCAGCCCGCTGGTGGACGTGGGCACCAACCCGTGGAGCTTCCGGCCCACCGGTGATGGCAGCCGGCCGGTGTCGCCCGCGGCGCTGGCCGACTTCCAGCGCGCGACCCGCGTGCGCGAGGTGTTCTTCCGCGGCGGCGGCCGCGCGCCGGCCTTCCGCGTGGACGTGCGCGCGCTGGAGCTGAGCGACGGGCTGAAGGAGTTGACGCTGGACATCGACGGCCAGGTGAGCAAGTTCACCGCCGGCAGCAACCAGGTCGTCAGCCTGCAGTGGCCCGGCCAGCGGCTGTCGTCGCAGATCAAGCTCAGCGGTGGCGGCGCGCCCATCAGCTTCGAAGGCCCGTGGGCGCTGTTCCGGCTGTTCGACCGCTTCGAGGTGCAGGGCTCGCCACAGCAGCCCGAACGCTTCATCGTCGTCATGAACCTGGACGGCGGCCGCGCCCGCCTGGAAGTGACGGCCAGCAGCGTGTTCAACCCGTTCCGGCTGCGTGAGCTGCAGCAGTTCCGCTGCCCGGGGGCGCTGTGATGCCGTCCATACAGAAATGCAACCACAGAGGCACAGAGGCACAGAGAAAGGCCTCTGAATTCCTCCGTGTCTCTGTGTCTCTGTGGTCGTGTTCGGAGTTCCCGACGTGATCCCCGGTTGGTACGGCAAGCTGCCCGCGCTGGGTGATTTCGCGTCGCGGCGGCTCACGCCCGAATGGATCGCGCAGTGGGACGGCTGGATGGCCGATGGCCTGCACCAGCTGCGCGAGGCCGCGCCCGACAGCTGGCTGAACGACTACCTGGCCAGCCCCGCCTGGCGCTTCGCGCTGCTGCCGGGCTCGCTGCCCGATGGCTCGGGCGAAGGCCTGCGCGTGGGCGTCATGATCCCGTCGGTGGACCGCGTGGGGCGCTACTTCCCGCTGGTGGTCGTCAGCGCGCCGCTGCCACGCCCCAGCGGCACTGACATCGCCGCGCTGTGGCAGTGGGCCGGCCAGCTGGAGGAGATTGCCGTCGCCGCGCTGCACGACGACTGGACCGCCGAGGCGCTGGACGCCGCGCTGGCCAACGCAATCCGACCTTTACCCGCCGCGCCCGACAGCACCGTGCCTGCCGAGCTGAGCGCGCTGCTGGCGCAAGCCGCCTGGGATGGCCTGCACGGCTGCAGCCTGTGGCTGCATGCCGGCGCCGCCCCCAGCGTGCACCCCGCCCTGCCCCGCGGCGCGGCCTTCGCCGCGCTGTTCAGGCCCTGAGAAGCTGTGAACGAACACCACACGCCCGCTCATCCCGCCGCAACGTCGCCACTCGGCGTTGCAAATGCTCGCCGCAGCACGCGCTGCGACTCCGCTTTGCGCCTTGATTGGCAACGCCGCGACGGTCTGCTCGGCCGCGCGGCGTCCATTCACAGCTTCTGAAGGACTCCCCATGCCCAAGAGTGACTGGACCCCCAACTACGGCGAACTGGACGCTGCGCCGCCGGCCTGGGCTGCCAAGCGCCCCGTGCGCATCGCGCTGCTGGGTGACTTCGGCGCCGGTGCCGCGTCGGGCCGGCTGGACACCGGGCCCGACCTCGCGCGCCGCAAGCCCAAGTCGGTCGAGTTCGACAACCTCGAAGACTGGTTGGGCCAGCAAGGCATCACGCTGACGTTGCCCATAGGCAGCAAGCGCGGCGGCGTGGAGGTGCAGCTCAACGACCTGGAGTCCTTCCACCCCGACACGCTGTACCGAGAGCTGGACCTGTTCAAGAAATTGCTGGACCTGCGCAAGCGGCTCAACAACACCGCCACGTTCGACAAGGCCGCCGCCGACGTCGCCAAGCTGACCGGCGTGAAGAAGAAGGCCTCGCGCGCCGGCCGCGGCCTGCGCTCGCGCGGCGCCGCACCGGCCGCAGGCGCCAAGCTGGACGACTTCGCCCGCCTGACCGGCCGCGCCAGCGCGCCGGCCGACGGCGGCGGCATCGACGCGCTGCTGCGCGACGTGGTGGGCCCGTTCATCGTGCCGTCGGCCAAGCCCGAGAAGACCGCGCTGCTGGCGGCGCTGGACGGCGCCATCTCCGACGGCATGCGCGCCGTGCTGCACCAGGCCGACTTCCAGACCGCCGAGTCGCTGTGGCGCGGCGTGGACTTCCTGCTGCGCCGGCTGGAGACGGGGCCGATGCTGCAGGTCCACCTGATCGACGTCAGCGCCGAGGAGTTCGCCGCCGACCTCAGCGCCGGCGACGACCTGACCGAGACCGGTCTGTACCGTCTGCTGGTGGAGCAGCCCAGCCAGAGCAAGGACGGCGGCTACACCTACATCGCCGGCCTGTACGACTTCGAGGCCTCGCCGCCGCACACCGAGCTGCTGGGCCGCATGGCCAAGGTCGCCAACGCCGCCGGCGCGACCTTCTTCACCGCGATGGCGGTGGACGACCTCGCCAACCCCAAGAAGCCACCGCACCCGCTGGTGGCCGAGGCCTTAGCCGCGCTGAAGGCGCTGCCCGAGGCGAAGCGGCTGAGCCTGCTGGGTCCGCGCTTCCTGCTGCGCCACCCGTACGGCAAGAAGAGCGACCCGATCTCGTCGTTCGCGTTCGAGGAGTTCACGGCGGCCGACGGCCTCACCGGCATGCTGTGGGGGCACCCCACCTTGCTGGCACTGACGGCGCTGGCCGGCCAGGGCGGCACGCCCACCATCAACGATCTGCCCTTCCACCACTTCGTCGATGCCGATGGCGACAGCACGGCCCTGCCCTGCACGGAGCGCTTCCTGTCGGCCGCGGCCGTGTCGGCGCTGGGTGCCTACGGCATTGGCGCGCTGGTGGCGCACAAGGGTGAGCCGGTCGTGCGGCTGTCTGGCCTGGGCAGCATCGCCGCGGCCGGCGCGGCGTCCAAGGCCGGTGCGCGCGCGGGCATCGAGATGAGCGTGCGCGCCAAGCTGCCGGACGGCGCAGCGGCGGCGCGGCCGGGCAAGACGGCTGTGCAGGACACTGGCGACGGCAGCGACGCGTCGTCCAGTGACGACGCCGACGACCTGCTGGCCAGCCTGGGCGGCTCGGACGGCAGTGACGACGGTAGCAGCGGTGGCGGCGACGACGACCTGGACGCGCTGCTGGCCAGCCTCGGCGGCGATGGCGACGAGGCTGGCGGCGCTGACTCGCCGGCCGACGACGCGAGCGCGGGGTCGGCCGACGAGGGCATGGATCCGGAGCTGGCAGCCCTGCTCGCCTCGCTGGGCTGACGGAACCGAGGCGCCCGGTTCGAGGCCGGGCGCCCTGCGCCTGGCCTACTTCTTGGCCGCGATCTTCTGCGCGCCGGTCACGATGGTCTTGATCGGGCCGGCGACCTCCTTGATGACACCCACCGCCGTCTTCAGCTTGGTCAGGCTGCTCACCAGCTTGGGCATCGCCTTCGTGACATCCTCGGGGCTGAACTTCTTGGCGGCCTCCTTGGCGTCGAGCGCCTGCTTGCTCACCTCGCTGATCTCCGCCAGCGCCTTGAACGCGCCGTCCATGGACTTCTGCACCTTGATCGACTCCGCGTACAGCTTGTCGGCCTCGGGACTGCCCGCTTTGGCCTTGGCCAGCTGATCGGCGATCTCCTGGAGTTCCTTGACCTGGCGCAGCGTCTTGTCGCGCGCCACCGCGGCGAACTTGTCCAGCTGGCCCACATGCTTGTCCAGCGCCTCCACATCGGCCGACATGTAGGCCTTGAAGGCCTTGACCTTGTCCCACGTGCCGGCGGTCTTCTGCTTGGCCGCGTTCAAGGCCACCGCCGACTTCAGGATGGCCTTGGCATCCGCCTCCACGGCCGCCAGCGTGTTGGCCAGCACGTCATAGCTCTTGGTCACTTCGGAGACCGAGCCCAGCAGCGCCTTGCCGGCCGTCACCAGCGCGGCCAGCACCACCGGTGCGATGGCGGCGCCGGCGCCCATGGTGACCACGCTGGCCGCGATGGTGACGGCGGCCGCCGTCAGCGTGAGCAGCACCATGATGGCGATCTTGACCCCGATCTTGGCCTTGGCCTTGGTGATCTTGAGCTTCATCTCCTTGATGGACGCCTCGTAGGCCTCGTCATAGGCCTTCTGGGCGAGCTTGCGCGCCATCTCGATCCAGGTCTTGCACTTGGCGACCAGGTTGGCATTCGTCTTGTCGACGACCTGCTCCATCAACTTCTTGACGTCACCCTTCTTGTCCTTGGACAGCTTGTCCAGCGCGTCCTCGGTGGTGTCCATGGCCTTCTGCATGTCGCCGAACCAGCCATTGCTCATCTTGTTGAACTCGGGCGTGAACCGCTTCTCGAACTGCTGCTCGAAGACCTTGAACTGCTTGTCGGGCATCTCCTTGACGTCCTCGGTGGTGAACTTGATGTCCACCGCGATCTCGGGCTGCTTGAGCAGCTTCTTCTTTGCGATGACGGGCACTTTCCAGTTCGGCACGTCGATGACGACGCCTTGTCTCAGTCCGGGCATGGGAGAACTCCTGTGGCAGTTGGAGGGGAAGGGTCAGTCGCGCAGGCGCCTAGTGGTCCTGCGACACCTGGGTCAGGTTGACATTCAATGTCTTGGTGGGGATGTCGAAGTCCAGCTCGAAATACAGGCGCCAGGTCGTACCGGTGCCCATGCTGGGCTCGTCGATGTAGGCCTTCCAGCCCTTGCCTGGCTGCTCGTGGCATTGGTGCTTGGCGAAGCGCGGGTCCCAGCCGCCGCTGCTGCCGCCGCCGCCCACGTAGCTGTAGCTCGCGGTCTTGCCCATCTGCGTCATCAAGTCCTTGAGGTCGACGACGAAGTTGGCCGGGCACGCCTTCAGGTTGGCGCCGCGCAGGTGCACCTTCACGTGCGGCGGTTTGCTGTTGCGCTTGATCGCGCGCGGCGTCTTGTCACCGCTGGCAGGCGCGGCGATGGCCACCTTGAACTTGAGCACGCGGTCCCACAATTCCAGCTCGACGTTGTAGGTACCGGGCTCCTCCAGGTTGCTGGTGATCTTGCGCGGCTTGCCGGGCGACTTGACGCCGCTGGCCTCCACCACGGTCTCCCACAGCTTGGCCTGCCAACGCACCGTGTCGATGAACTTGCCGTCCAGGTCCAGTTCGGCGTTGGTGGTCTTGAAGTTGAAGGTCTTGCCGTCGAGCTTGTTCTCCAGTTCGGAGATCACCTTGGCGGACAACTCGGTCGCGCTCAGGTCGATGTGGGCCTTGGCCATGGGGTCTCACTGCAGTGGCGTTCTGCATGTGTAACTCCGGCACGGCGCCGGTTCCCGCAAGCTGCTACTTGCGCACGTTATCCAGGTCCGGCGGCGGCGTGTAGCCCAGGTCGCGGGCGCGTGACTCGAACTGCGAGGCCAGCAGCGGCTGGCCCGTGTTGCGGAAGTGCAGCGCCAGCTCGTAGCTGGCAATACCGTTGCCTAACGCGACGGCGAACTGCAGCCAGCCCTCGTAGCGTGACTGCGTCGCCGACGAACCGCTGAAGTTGCGGAAGCGCGCGGCCATGCGGGCCGCCGCGTCCTTGTCGCCGCGGCCGCAGCGCAGCAGGTCCTGGCGCTGCTCGCCGGGCATGTCGTCGCTGAGCGTGAACGCTGCGCGGTACAGCCGCACGTCGCTGCGCTTGAGCGCCTTCACGGCCGTGCGGGCGCCATCGCGCGCCACCTGCACACCGGGCGCGAACGGGCTCTGCGGCCGCGCCTCCAGGAAGGTCTCGCACAGTTGCACGACCTCGGCGGGCCAAGCCATCTGCTCCAGCTTCTTCAGCCAGTCGTCCTCGTCGATGTCCGCAACGATCGGCGCTGCCGGGCCGGCGCGCTTGGGCTCCACGGTCAGCCGCACGCGCGTGTGGTCGGCGATGAAGGGGTCTTGTGCCAGCTCGCGCACAGCGGCGACCGGATGCTTCAGCATGGTCTCGCGCACGTCGGTGCGCACCAGGTGCATCAGCTCGGGGAAGGTGGTCTGATCCGACACGCTGCCCATCAGCTTCACGAGCGAGCCGGTGTAGAAGGTGTTCTGCGTCTCGACGGCCGGCGCGATGGCCGGCTTGCCGGCCGCGGTGGAGAAGCTGATGAGGCAGCCCGGCGGCGCCTCGACCTGGTTCAGGCCCGCCACCTCGCCGGCCTTCAGGCCCGTGCGGCAGGCGTCCACGACGGCGATGACCATGCCGTCGCGCCGTGGCGGCAGCCGGCGCACGACATCGCTGAGCAACTGCACGCTGGCGGTCTGCAGCACATCGGCGCGCGCCGACGGGTTCAGCCCGGCCGGCAGCAGCAGGTTGGCAGCATCCACCTGGATGCCGTGGCCGCCGAAGTAGAAGAAGATGGTTGCATCCGGCGGGCTGCTGGCGGCCTCGGTGACGAAGGCGTCCAGCGCGCGGCGGGCCGCTGGCAGGTCCAGGTCCAGCGCGGTCGTCACCTTGAAGCCGCGCCGGGCCAGCGCGCCCTCCAGGTCGCGCAGGTTCTTCGGGATGGGCGGCAGGTCGAAGGGCTGCGGGTAGCTGCGGTTGCCCAGCAGCAGCGCCAGGCGGATCTCGCTGCTGGGCGCCAGCGCGGCGGGCTCCGAAGCAGATGCTGCGGCGGCCGGCTGCGCGGCCGAGGCCGGCGCCGCCTGCGGGGCGGGCGGTTGCGCGGGGGGTTGAACAGGCTTGGCCTGCTGCGCCTCGCGCCCGTATTGCGCGAGCGCCCGCGGCGCCCCCAGCAGCGCGCCAGCGCCCAACAGCGAACCGCACACGAGGCGGCGGCGGCGTGGGTCAGGCAGGGTCACATCGGATTCGTTGGACATCACTTACAGCTCAGAACGGGTTGGGCGGCGGGGTCGCATTGCACCGGCGGCGCGGCGCCTTCGCTGCCCTGCGTGGAGGCGCGGCCGGGGCCTACTTCGGCGATGACGCCGGAGCGCAGGCGCACGGTCACGTTCTCCGTCCGCACCGTCTCCTGGAAGCGCGCCCGGCGGGCGTCCTCGGCGTCGCCGTTGATGGAGGAGAGCGCACCGGAGGCGGCGGGCGTCAGCGGCAGGACTCCGTTATAGATCACCGGGACTTCCGTTGCCTGACTGGCCCCATCGTGGAAGAAGCGATAGCCCGGCCCGCCCGATGCCGGCTGGCTGCCGATCACGGGGCCGCTCAGCACCACCGCCACCGCGCCCTGGGCGCCGTCCTTGGGCAGCACGGTCAGGTAGCCGGCATTGGGGCCGCTGGTGCGCGCACCGGTGGCCGTGGAGCCCACCACCACGCGCAGCGGCCGGCCGTTGATGGCGCCGAAGCTGCCCGAGCCCGTGAAGGCGCCGGGCGCCAGCTCCAGCGTCATGGCGGGCAGCGACAGCGCGCGGCCCAGAACGATCTCGTCGAAGGGCAGACGCGCGACGAGTTGCGCCTCGTCCACCGTACCCAGCCGCTCGGCGCGGATGCTGACGACGTCAGCCTCGATGCCGGCGTCTCCCACCAGCACCTGCTTGCCCGCCACGCGCACCAGCGACTGCACTGCGTACTGCCCCTTGGCATTGGGCGTCCAGGCCGTGTTGTAGCCGGCACCGCTGAGCACCGAGAGCTGGCCCTTGAAATCGTTGGCGTCCTGCCCCAACAGCACGGAGCCGCCGCCGCTGGCGTGAACTGCCAGCCTGGCGCCCTCGTCCACCGTGATGGCGCCGGACGCACCCTGCTGCACGGTCGCCTCGGCCGTGGCCATGGCCAGCCCGGCGACCGGCACCTGGGCCGTGCCCTGAGGCGTGGCCTTGGCGTCGTCGGGCGCTGCCGTGGCGACGAGGGTGAGGTTGCCGCCCGACAGCTTCAGCGCCCCATCGAGCTGCAGCCGCGGCGCCTCGATGCGACCGCCGCCGGACAGCGTCACGTCACCCAGCACCAGGCCGTCCTTCGCCGTGACCAGCGCCTGGCCGCCGCGCAAGCCCAGCGGCCCGATGCCGAACTGATTGCTGCTGGCGCTGGCATCGATGCGGCTGCCGCTCAGCGTCAGGCCGGCTGGGTTGGTGAGCGTCAGGCTGCCGGTGTAGACCTGCTCGCCCTGCGTCGTCAGGTTGCCGGCCAGGCGCACGCTGCCGGCGGCCTGCAAGGCCGCGATGGTCTCGGCGCCGCCCAGCTGCAGCTGCGCGCCGGCCGCCACGCGCACGGCGCTGGCGTCGGGCAGGCGCTCGGCGCCCGTGGTGATGAGGCTGCCGCCCTGCACGTCGGTCGCGCCGGTGTAGGCGTTGGCGGCGTTCGCCAGCGTGACCTGGCCGCGCGCGACGACGAGGCTGCCGCTGCCGGTGATGGCCTGGTCCAGCTGCAGCGGGTCGTCGCGCTCCAGGCGCAGCTGTCCCTGGTTGCGGATCTCGCCTTCGCCCAGGCTGCCCGCGGCCGTCAGCGCCACGCTGCCGGCCTCGATGACGGTGGCTCCGCTGTTGCGCTGCGCGGCGGTCAGCGTCAGCGTGCCGAGGCCCTGCTTGACGAGGCTGCCGCTGCCGCTGGCGACGCCGTCGAAGCGGCTGTCGGCACCGCCCGCGCCCAGCGCCAGGCGCGCGTTCAAGGCCAGCGCGCCGGCACCGGACAGCGACGCGACGGCCTGGTCGGCGTTGACCTGCACGCTGGCGCCGGCGTCCACGGCCAGCGTGCTGGCGCCGTGCAAGGCCTGGGCCACATGCAAGGACAGCGTGCCGCCGCTGACGTGCGTGCTGCCCGTGTAGACATTGGCCGCGCCCAGGCCCAGCGTGCCGCTGCCCTGCTTCACGAGGCCGCCGCTGCCGCTGATGACGCCGTCGAAGCGGCTGCTGCGGCCGCTGGTGCCCAGCGTCAGCGTGTGCGCGCCCAGCGCCACGTGGCCCGCGCCGTCCAGCGCGCCCAACGGCTGGTCTGACAGCAGCGCCAGCGTCGCGCCCGCAGCCACGCCGACGCCGGTCGTCGTGGGCAGCACGCCCGCGCCGTCCAGTTGCAGGCGGCCGGCGGCCACCTGCACATCGCCGGCCAGGTCGTGCCGGCCCGCCAGCGTGAACTCACCGGCGCCCAGCTTGACCAATCCACCCCGGCCAGTCAGCCGGCCATCGAAGCGCGTGCTGCCGCCGTTGGCACCCACGGCCAGTTGCGCGGTCTGCACGTCCACCGTGCCGGCACCGGCCAGCGAACCCAGCCGGATGTCCTGTTGCACGGTCAGCGTCGCGCCGGCATCCACGCTGACGGCCGTGCGTTCGTTCAATGCGTTAGCGCCGGCCAGCAGCAGCTCGCCGCCGGCCACGCGCGTGGCGCCGTCATGCGCGCCGTTCCCGCCCAACGTGAAGCGGCCGCTGCCCGTCTTGGTGAGTCCGCCGGTGCCGCTGATGTCGCCATCGAAGCGCGTGTCACTCCCGTCGGCACCGGTGGCCAGCGTGAAGGCGCCCAGGTCCACCGCGCCGGCGCCGCTCAGCGAGCCGGCGGTCTGGTCGTGGCCCAGCACCAGGCGCGCATCGGCCGCCAGCTGGATGGCGCTGGTGGCCGGCAGTGCGCCGGCCGCATCGGCGCGCAGCGTGCCGGCATTGACCTGCGTGGCGCCGCTGTAGTGGTTGGCCGCCGCCAGGCTCAACGTGCCGCCGCCATCCAGGCGCAGGCCCCAGCCCGCGCCGCCGTCGCCGATGGCGCCGCTGATCGTCAGGCCCTCGCCACCGGCCAGCAGCCCCGCGCGCGCGGCGCGCGCCAGCGGGGCGCGGGTCAGCACGCGCAGGTCGGACTGCAGCGTGACCGGCCCGGCCAGCGTGCCGCCGCCGGCGCTGTTCATCACGGTGCCGCCCTGGATCACCAGCTCGGCCCCCAGCCTGGCACCGTCGCGCAGGTCCAGCGTGCCGGCGGCTTCCAGCTTCACGGCACCGCTGCCGGCCTGGGCGTCGGGCCCCTGCAGCACCAGCGTGCCGGAGCGGATGCGCGTGCCGCCCGTGTAGCCCTGCGCGGTCTGCAGCGTCAGGCTGTGGCTGCCGTTCATGACCAGCTCGCCGCTGCCGGACAACGGCCCCTCCAGCCGGATCGCGCCGGCGCCGCCGAGATCCAGCCGCGTGGACACCGTGCTGGTGCGCAGCGTGTAGTCGCCGGCGCTGGACAAGGTCGCCACGCCGGCGCTGCCCACCGCGATGGCGGGCAGCTGGTTGTCGGCATGGGTCAGCGTGATGGTGCCCGCGCCGGCCTTCAGCGTCGCGAGGTCGGTGACCGTCAACGCGCCGCTCTGCGTGATGGCGGCGCCGGTTGCGGCCGTGTCTGCAGCCAGGCTGCCGTAGCGGCCGCCGATCAGATCCAGCGCGCCGGCCGACGTCAGTTCCAGCTGGGCCGCGTCGCCCGCAACCCGCAGGCCGTCGCGGCGCGCCATGTCGCCGTCGCGCAGCTGCACGCGGCCCAGGCTGCCGGTGCCGGCCTGCAGGTTCACCCGCCCGAGGTCGTTGCCCGCATGGGACAGATCCACGGCCAGTGCAGCGCCATTGGCAGTCAGCGTGGTCACCCCGCTGACGCGCAGCGCGCCGGTCTGGCGGATGCCACGCACCGCCGCAGCGGTCAGCGTGGTGTTGTTGCCGCCGCCCAGCGTCAGCACGCCGCCGCTGGACAGCTTCAGCGTCTGCACGTCGCCGCTGAAGCTGAGGTCCAGCGCGCTGCTGATGTCGGCGCTGACGAAGCTGCCGCCGTTGATGCCGCGCATCTGGATGGGGCCCAGCAGCTGGTTGCCGGCCTGGCCCAGCACCAGCTCCACGAGGCTGCCGTCGGCGATGAAGCCGGCCGTGCCATCCACGCGCATCGCGCCGGTCTGGCTGATGCGCCGGCCGCGCGTGGTGGCGCTGAGGTCGCCCGCCACGCTGCCGGCGCCCAGCTCGATGTCGCCGCCCGCATTCAGCGTCAGCTGCCGCGCCGTGAACGCGCCCAGCCGCAGCGCGCTGCTGGTGGCCAGGCTCACGTTGCCGCCCTGCACGCTGATGAGGC
Organism: Roseateles asaccharophilus; assembly: GCF_031458115.1. Taxonomy (GTDB): domain Bacteria; phylum Pseudomonadota; class Gammaproteobacteria; order Burkholderiales; family Burkholderiaceae_C; genus Pelomonas; species Pelomonas asaccharophilus_A. The sequence goes on from NZ_JAVDXV010000005.1 coordinate 397,933, forward strand.
CGGCCAGCGCATTGCCGCCGTCGGCCAGCGTGATGTCGGCGCTGCCGGCGTTCAGCGTCGTCGCGCCGCCCACGGCGAGGCCGCCCGCGGCCTGCGTGATGACGCCGCTGCTGTCGACCTTCAGCTCGCCGGCGATGTTGCCGGTGCCCAGCTGCAGGCCGCCGGACGACACCGTCAGCGCGCCCAGGCTCAGCGAACCCAGGTTCAGCGCGCCGCCATTGCGCAGCAAGGCCGTGCCGCCGCGCAGGCCCAGCGGGCCGCCGAAGGTGTTGCCCGACTGCTCCAGCGTGATGTCCGCGCCGCCGGCGTCCAGCGTGGCGGCGCCGCTGACGGACAACGCGCCGGTCTGCGTGATGGCCCCGCTGCTGGTCGCGTTCAGCGCGCCGCCGACGCTGCCGCTGCCCAAGTCCAGCGCGCCCGACGCATTCACCGTGAGGTCGGATGTGGCCAGGCTGCCCAGGCGCAAGGCGCCGGCATTGCTGAGCGCCGCCGTGCCCCCGCTGAGGTTGACCAACCCCTGGAAGTGGTTGCCGGCGGCCGTCAGCGTGATGCCGCTGCTGGCCTGCAGCGTGCTGTCGCCGGCCACCGTCAGGCCGCCGGCGATCTGCGTGATGGGGCCGCCCAGCGCGCGCGCGCTCAGCGCGCCGCTCAGCGTGCCGCTGCCCAGCGTGATGCTGCCGGCGCTGGTGGCGTCCAGGCTGTTGAAGCTCAGCGTGCCCATCACGAGGCTGGGCTGGTTGTACAAGGTCACCGCATTGCCGGTCAGCGACAGCGCGCCCTGCAGCTGGTTGCCGGTGTTGGCCAGCGTGATGTTGCCGGTGCCGGCGTTGACATTGGCGGCACCGGTGACCTGCAGCGCACCCGCCTGTGTGATCGCATGGCCGCCGCTGCTGGCGGTCAGGTCGCCCGTCACCACGCCTCGGCCCAGGTTCAGCGCGCCGCTGCTGGTCACGCCGAGGTTGCCGGTGGCCAAGGTTCCCAGCGTCAGCGCGCCGGTGCCGGTCAGCTGCGTCGCGCCGCTGGTGAGCTGCACCGCGCCGCCCCATTGGTTGGCGGCCTCCATCAGCGTGACGGCACCGGCCTGCAGGCTGGTGGCGCCGGTGACGCTCAGCGCACCGGTCTGCGTGACGGCAGCGCCATGGGTGTTGACCGTCAGCGCGCCGGCCACGCTGCCCTGGCCCAGATCCAGCGCGCCGTTCGTGTCCAGCGTCAGCGCGCCCACGGCCAGCGTGCCCAGCGTCAGCGCGCCGTTGCTGCTGACCAGCGTCGCACCGCCAGCCAGGCTCAACGCGCCGCCCCAGCTGTTGCCGCCTCGGGTCAGCGTGATGCTGCCCGTGCCGGCCTGGATGCCGGTGGTGCCGGTCACATCGAGATCGCTGGTCTGCGTGACTGCACCGTTGCCGCTGTTGGCAGCCAGGTTGCCATCGACGGTTCCGCTGCCCAGGTTGAGCGCGCCGTTCGCTTGCAGCGTCAGCGCGTCGGTGTCCAGCGCGCCCAGCGTCAGCGCGCCGGTGGTGCGCACATGGGTGGCGCCGCCGGTCAGCGCAACCGTGCCGCCCAGCTGGTTGCCGGCGTGGCTCAACGTGATGGCGGCACTGCCGGCATCGACGGTCAGCGCGCCTGTGGTCAAGCCCGCTGTCTGGCTGACCGCGCCGCCCGTGGTCAGCACGAGGGACGCGACGTTGCTGGCGCCCAGCTGCACGGCGCCGCTGTCGGTCAACTGAGTGGCGCCGCCGGTGAGGCTGACGGTGCCGGCGAGGCGGTTGCCTGCGTTCGCCAAGGTGATGGCGTGGGTGCCGGCGTTGAAGCCGGCCGTGCCGTCCACGCGCAGCGAGGTGAGCAGCTCTTGCGAAATGGCGCCACCGGCTGCGGCGACGAGGTTGCCCGACATCGCACTGGCGCCCAGTTGCAGCGCGTTCTTGTCGGTGATGGCCACCGAGGCGCCGGTCAGGCTGACGCTCGCCTTGAAGTCGTTCAGCGGCCGGTTCAGCGTGATGCCGAAGCTGCCGGCGTTGAACTGGCTCGCGCCGTCGGCCTCGATGAAGCCCCCGGTCTGATGGATCGCGCCGGCGCTGGTCTCGACCACCAGCGTGCCCGTGGCCTCGATGTTGTGCGCCAGCGTGGCCGACTGGCCGCGCAGCGTGATGTTGCCGCCGGTCAGCGTGCCGAAGGTGTTGAACACCCCGCTCTGGCTGGACAGCGTCAGCGCCTCGGTGCCGGTGTTGATGTTGCCGGTGCCGGTCGGCAGCGTCAGTACATTGACGGTCTCCAGCACCAGCGCGCGGTTGGCCGGTTGCGTCAGCGCGAACAGATGCAGGTCGTCGATGCTCTTCAGCGACACGGCGCCGCCCGTGGCGGTGATGGCGCCGCGCCAGTCGTTGGCGGCCATCAGCGTGATGTCGGCGGTGCCGGCGTCGAGCGTGGCCGTGCCGCGCACGATGGCTGCGGCGCTCTGCGTGATGGCGCCACCCGCCGTGACATCCAGGTCGCCGGTGTCCAGCGCGCCCAGCGTCAGCGCGCCGCTGGCGTTCAGCGTGGTCGCACCGCCCGTCAGGCTCACGGCGCCGCCGAACTGGTTGGCGACGCCCCCCAGGTTGATCGCGGAGCCGCCGCCGGCATTGACCGTCGCGGTGCCGTTGGTGGCGGTGACACGGATGGTGCCGGCCGTCTGGTTGATGCCGCCGCCGCTGGTCGTCAGCGCCAAGCTGTCGACGGCCGTGATGTCGTGGCCCAGCGTCAGGCCGCTCTGGGCGGTGACGGACACGTTCTGCCCGGCCAGCTTGCCGCCGGCGGTGAAGCTGCCGCCGGTCGTCAGGCTGAGGTTGGCGCTGCCGGTGTCGATGTCGGTCATCGCGCCCAGGCTGAGGTTGCCGGTGCTGGACAGCGACAGCGCACTGTTCGCGGGCTGCGTCAGGCCCAGGATGTTCAGGGCGCCGTTCGACGCCAGGCTCAGCGAGTTGCCGCTGAGGGTGACGCCGTTCCACTGGTTGTCCGCGGCCGTCAGGCTGATGTTGCCGGTGCCCGAGGTCAGCGTGGCCGCGCCGGTGACATGCAGGCCCGCGCCGGTCTGCGTGAGCAGTCCGCCGCCGCTGTTGGCGTTCAGCGTGCCGTTGACATCACCCGCGCCCAGCGTCAGCGTGCCGCCCGCGGTGCTGGCGGTGAGCGCGCCGGTGTCCAGCGAGCTGATGTTCAACACCGCGGTGCTGCTGGCGCCGCTGCGGATGGCGGTGGTGCCCCCCGTCAACGCGACGGTGCCGCGCCAGTCGTTGGCCGCGTCGTTCAGCGTGATGGCGCCGCTGCCCGCGTTGATGCCGGCGTTGCCGGTGACGACCAGGCCGCCACCGAATTGCGTGATGGCCGCGCCGCCGGCCGTGGTCGCGCCCAGCGTGCCGTTGATGGTGCCGGCACCCAGCCGGATCGCGCCGGCCGTGGTGGTGGCGCTCAGCCCGGCGCTGTTGAAGTTGCCCAGCGTGATGTTGCGGCTGCCGGCGTCCAGCGTGGCCATGCCGCTGGCCGTCAGCGTGCCGCCCGACTGGGCGATGTGGCCGTTGCTGGTGGTGGCCGTCAGCGTGCCGACGCTGCCGCTGCCCAGCGTCAGGAGCCCGGTACCTGTGGTGGCGGTCAGCGCGCCGGTGCTGAGCGTGCCCAGCGTCAGCGCCTGTGCGCCGCTGTTGCTCACCTGCGTCGTGGCACCAGTCAGGTTGACGGTGTCTCGCAGGCTGTTGCCCGCCAGGTTCAGCGTGATGTCTCCGCCGCTGCCGGCGTTCAGCGTGCTGATGCCGGTGACGATCAGACCGCTGCCGAACTGCGTGATGGCCGCGCCGCCGGCCGTCGTCGCGTCCAGTGCGCCGGAGATGGTGCCGGCCCCCAGCCGGATGGCGCCGGCCGTGGAGGTGGCACTCAACGCGCCGCTGTTGAAGTTGCCCAGCGTGATGCCGCCGCTGCCGGCGTGCAGCGTGGCGGCGCCGCTGGCCGTCAAGGTGCCGCCGGCCTGGGCGATGTCGCCATTGCCGGTAGTGGCCGTCAGCGTGTCGACGTTGCCATGGCCCAGCGTCAGCGTGCCCTGCAGGGTGCTCGCGGTGAGGTTGCCCGTGTTCAACGCGTCCAGCATCAGCACGCTCGCGCTGCTGCCCGTGCTGGTGATGGCCGTGGTGCCGCCGGCCAGCGCCACCGTGCCGCGCCAGTCGTTGGCCGCATCGCTCAGCGTGATGGCGCCGCTGTCGGCGTTGATGCCGGCATTGCCGGTGACGACGAGGCCGCCCGCGGCCTGCGTGATGCCCGCGCTGCCGGCCGTCGTCGCGGTCAGCGCGCCGGCTATGGTGCCGGTGCCCAGCCGGATCGCGCCGGCCGTGGAGGTGGCGGTCAGCCCGTCGCTGTTGAAGCTGCCCAGCGTGATGTTGCCGCTGCCGGCGTGCAGCGTGGCGAGGCCGTGGGCCGTCAGCGTCGTCCCGGTGGCCTGGGTGATGTCGCCGCCGGCGGTGCTGGCCGTCAACGCACCGACCGTGCCGGCGCCCAGCGTCAGCACGGTCGTGCCGCTGGCCGTGCTGGTGATGGCCGTGGCGCCACCGGTCAGTGTCACCGTGCCGCGCCAGTCGTTCGCGGCGTCGTTCAAGGTGATGGCGCCGGTGCCCGCGTTGATGCCAGCACTGCCGGTGACGATGAGGCCGTTGGCCGCCTGCGTGATGGCGGCGCCGCCGGCCGTCGTCGCGTTCAGCGCGCCGGCTATGGTGCCGGCCCCCAGCCGTATCGCTCCGCCCGTGGACGTGGCCGTGAGGCCCGCGCTGCTGAAGTTGCCCAGTGTGATCGCGCCGCTGTCCGTGCCCAGCGTCGCGGCGCCGGTCGCGCCGATGCTGCCGCCCGTCTGCGTGATGGCGCCGGTGCTCGCCGTGGTGGCGGTCAGCGTGCCGGTGACGCTGAGGTCGCCCAGGCTGATGACTCCAGCGGTGGACGTGATGCCCAGCGTGCCGCTGGTGAGGTCGCTCAGCGTGACGCCCCCGCTGCCGGCGTTCAGCGTGACGGCGCCGCCCGCGGTCAGGCTCGTCCCGCCCACCTGGACGATGTCGCCATTGACGCTGTTCGCCGTCAGCGTGCCGACGGTGCCATGGCCCAGCGTCAGCGCGCCGCCCGCGGTGCTCGCGGTGAGGTTGCCGGTGTTCAACGCGCCCAGCGTCAGCACGGTCGTGCCGCTGGCCGTGCTGGTGATGGCCGTGGTGCCGCCGGTCAGCGCCACCGTGCCGCGCCAGTCGTTCGCGGCGTCGTTCAAGGTGATGGCGCCCGTGCCCGCGTTGATGCCGGCATTGCCGGTGACGATGAGTCCGCCCGCGGCCTGCGTGATGCCCGCACTGCCGGACGCGGTCGCATTCAGCACGCCGGCGATGGTGCCGAAGCCCAGCCGGATCGCACCCGCCGTGGAGGTGGCGGTCAGTCCGGCGCTGTTGAAGTCGTCCAGCGTGATCGCGCCATTGGCCGTGCCCAGCGTGGCGGCACCGCCCACGCTGATGCTGCCGCCCGTCTGCGTGATGGCACCGCTGCCTGCCGTGGTCGCGTTCAGCGTGCCGGCGCCGGTGACCGTGACGGCCCCCAGGCTGATGGCCCCGGCCGTGGACGTGATGCCCAGCCCGGCGCTGCTGAAACCGTCCAGCGCGACGCTGCCTATGCCCGCATTCAGCGTGGCGGCGCCGGTCACCGTCAGCCCGCCGGCGCCGCTGGCCTGCGTGATGTTGCCGTCGTTGCTGCTGGCGATCAGCACGCCCGTCACGTTGCCGCCCCCCAGGTTGAGGTTGCCGCCACCGGTGATTGCCGTGAGGTTGCCGGTGGCGACGCTGCCCAGTGTCAGGCCTTGCGTGCCGCCATTGGTCACCGCGGCGGTGCCGCCGCTGAGGTTCACCGTGCCGCGCAGCCTGTTGGACGCGTGGTTCAGCGTGATGGCGCCGGTGCCCGTCGTGAAGGAGGCGCTGCCGGCAATGTCCAGCGCACCGGTCTGCCCTATGGTGTTGGCGGCCGTCGTGGTGACGCTCAGCGCGCCGCTGGTGGTGGCGCCCAGCGAGATTGCGCCCTTGCCGTCGAGCGTCGCCGTACCGCCGGTGGTGATCGCGCCGGTGGTGATGCCACCCTCGGCCTTCAGCAGCACGTTCAGCGCCCCGGCCCCCGCGTTGATGGCGCCGGCACCCGAGAAGCTGATGCCACCCACGGACTCCAGCGTCAGCGAGCCGGCGCTGCCCACGATGGCGGCCTCGACGAGGATGTCGCCAGCCTCGCCCGCAGTGCCGACGCCCGTGGCGGTCTTGACGACGACGCCCGTGCCTGCGGCCAGCGCCGCGTTCAGCGTGGCGACGTCCAGCACCGCGCCGTCGGCACTGGGCTGGAAGGGAGTGGCCGTGGTGACATTGGCGTCCGCGGCGCTCTTGATGGTCAGGTTGGCCGGGTCCAGCAGCCATTGCCCCGCACGGCCCAGCGGCGCCGACACGTCCACGCCGCCGGTGGGCATGTTGAGCTGCCGCTTGCCCGAGGTCTCGACGTAGCCGCCGTTGCCGCCCAGCCGCCCGCCGCGGGCGGAGATGCGGCCATAGACGTCCGTGCGCTGGTCGGCCCAGACGGACACCAGGCCGCCATCGCCCCGCTCGACGGCATCCGCCTGCAGGCGCGCGCCGGCGGCAATCCAGGTGGACGCCGCGTTGTGCGCCGTGCCCTGCCCCTCGAAACCGCCGCCCACTTCGATGAGGCCGCCGCCCAGCCGCCCCGAGGCGTCCAGCCGCGCGGCATCCAGCAGGCCCACACGCCCGCCCAGCACCGTGACATGGCCGCCCTGCTCGCCCACGGCATCCAGCGTGCCGGCGACCAGCGTGTCGCCCGCCGTGCCGCCGTCGATGACGATGCGCCCGCCCTGCTGGCGCAGGCCACGCGCCTGCACGACGCCGTCCATGTTCAACACCTGGCCCGCCGCGCCGGCACGCGCCTGCGCGCGCAGCTCGACGCTGCCGCCGTTGGCGAGCATATGGCCGCTGAACTTCAGCGCGACATCGCGGTCGTCGTCGGTGCGCAGGTTGAACAGCACCAGGCCGTCGCCCTCGACGTCCACGGTGACGCTGCCGGCCGCCACCAGGCCCACGCGGCGCGCCTGGATGCTGCCGCCGACATCGAGCTTTGGCGCCAGCAGCGCGACGGTGCCGTCGGTGGCGGTGATGCTGCCGTCTGCCTGCAGGCCGCCCGCGCCTGGACCGGCCGAGAAGCGGTAGTTGCCGGCGAGGAAGGCGCTGTCGGACAGGTCCAGCGTGGACGCGACCAGCCCGCCCACATCGACCTGCGAGCCGCGGCCGAACACGATGCCGCGCGGGTTGACCAGGAAGACCCGGCCGTTGGACTGCATCTGGCCCAGGATCAGCGACGGGTCGCCGCCCACCACCCGATTCAGCAGCACGGATGACGCGCCGGGCTGCTGAATGCGCAGGCTTTCGTTGGCCGCGATGGAGAAGCTCTGCCAGTTGATGATGGCCTTGTCGCTGCCCTGCTGGATCAGCCCGTGGCCGGGCTGCGGCGTGGACAGCTGCACCTGGCCTTGCACCACCTGCGCCCCCTGCGGCAGCGCCTGCGCAAGCGGATAGGCGAGCGCCAGGCTCAGGGCCAGGCCCAGCGGCTTGAGCCTGTGCATGAAGCTGGCGGGCCGAGCGCCGGGCCGCTCCCAAGCCGGCCCGTTCTGGCGATGTGCTTGCCGGTCGAACCGGCAAGCATCGCCGTCCCCTCGGGGGACCGACCGGGCTTGCCCGCGTTCAGCGGGGCGAGACTGGGTGAGGGGCTTCTTCACTTTAGAAGTTCCAGGAGCCCTGCGCGTAGAAGCGCACTTTGCGGTGTTGGTCTTCGACCGCCGCGCGGCCATGCGTGGGCGTGGCCAGACTCATGCGCAGCGCATAGGCGCCGGCGCGAGCCCACACCAGCGACAGGCCGGCGCCGCCCAGCCAGCCGCGGTTGACATAGGACGGCTCACGCTGGATCAGGGCGGGGTCGTGCCGGTATTGCACGAAGGCGCCGTCGAAGAAGGCGGCCATGACCAGCTCGCTGGACCACTTGCCGAACAGGCTGGCCGGCGGCAGCCAGCGCAGTTCCAGGCTGGCCACGGTGCCGCTGTCGCCCGTGCCCTCGCCGGGGCCGAAGGCGCGCACGCCGTTGGGGCCGCCGGCACGAAACTGTTCGGTGGAGTCGAGGTTGGACATCGCCCACTGGCCGCGCACGGTGGCGTAGGCCAGCAGCCGGCCGCTGATGAGGTTCTGCAGCCGCGATGCCGAGAAGGTCAGCTTGCGGAACGTGGGCGCGTCGTCGCTGCCGCTGGGTGCGCCACCGACGAACTTCAGACGGCCCTGCAACAGATTCAGCTCGAAGGTGTTGACGCTGCCGCTGAGCAGGCTGTCACGGAAGTCGCCGCTGAAGCCGAGGTTGACGTCATCCACCCGCTTGCGCGTGGCCAGCGATGCGACGTTGTCGACATAGCGCTTCACGTCGGCCGAGCCCAGCACGAACAGATTGAGGTTGCGCGAGCGCACCCAGGGGTAGAGCGCGAACAGGTTGACCGTGGTGCCCGTGCCGCTGAGGTCCAGAGGGAACTCGTCGGTGTCCAGCTGGTAGCGCACGGCCGACAGCGAGGCGCCGGCCTTGAAGCCGTCGGCACCGATGGGGCTGGTGTAGCCCAGCAAAGCGAAGCGCAGACCGCCGGTGGCCGAGCTCAGGACCGACGCCGACAGCCCGTCGCCGCGGCCCAACGGGCTGGCCATGATGACCTGCCCGCCCAGGCGCTGGCCGCCGATGACCTCGGAGCCGTTCAGGTCGGCATCCACGCTGCCGCTGTAGCGCGCCTCGGCGCGCGGCGTGAATACCAGCGTGGCCGTGCCGGGGCGGGAACCAGCCCGCACCTCCGCCCGCGTGACGATGCCGCGCAGGTCGTTGATGAGGAACACCGTGCGCTCGACGGCGTCCACGGTCAGCACGTCTCCGGGCTTCAGGCGCTGCAGGTAGGCCTCCACCACTTCGCGGCGCACCGGCAGGCCTTCGCTCCAGTTCAGCACCACGCGGTCCAGCCGGCCTTCCAGCACGGCGATGCGTACGCCCTGGCCGTCGAACACCTGCTCGGGGATGTAGGCGTAGCCCAGGTAGTAGCCCAGGTCGCGCTGCAGGAAGCGGGTGACCTCGTTGGCGGCGTTGACGAGGTCCTCGAAGCCCTTGTCCTTGCCGGTGAAGGCCGCCGTCAGGCCCGGCAAGGCCGCGCGCAGCGCAGCGGGCGCGTCGGCGGCCAGCGTGTAGGCGGGCACGTCGATGCGCAACTCATCGTCGGGCTTGCCCAGTTCGCGCGCCACCGGCGGGCGCTCGGGCGGCAGCTCAGCGTTGCGCGCCACCTCGGGCGGGCGGGCCAGCTCACTGGCCGGCGGCACCACCGGCGGCGTGGCGGCTGCCGCGACGCCCAGCCCGACCGTCAGCATCGCGCCCGGCAACAGGCGGGCAGCGAGACGGCGGAGCGCTGGGATCAACGGGCGGGCGAGCGACAAGAGGCGGTTCCGGACGAAGGGTGGGGGCGGCGCTGCGAGCAGCCGCCCGACGAAGCCTGTGCCCGAGTCCTGGCCTGCCCTCGATCTGGCGGTCGCGTCCGGGATGAGTAGCGATGCGGGCCGTTGAGTTCCAGCGCCCCCGCATTCAGGCGCCCGTCCAACGGGCGGGCAGCCGATGTACAGACGAAAAAAGACCCGCTCGAGGCGGGTCTTTCGGGGTCAGCGGAAGCTGATGTGCTTATTCAGCGGCCTCGCCAGCGGTCTCGCCTTCGGCGCGGTCGACCAGTTCGACGTAGGCCATGGGGGCGTTGTCGCCGACGCGGAAGCCCATCTTCAGGATGCGGGTGTAGCCGCCCGGACGGGTCTTGAAGCGCGGGCCCAGCTCGTTGAAGAGCTTGGTGACGATGTCGCGGTCGCGCAGGCGGTCGAAAGCCAGGCGGCGGTTGGCCAGCGTGGGTTCCTTGGCGAGCGTGATCAGGGGCTCAACCACCTTGCGCAGTTCCTTGGCCTTGGGGACCGTGGTCTTGATCGCTTCGTGCTGCAGCAGCGAAACGCACATGTTGCGCAGCATGGCAGCGCGGTGGGCGCTGGTGCGGTTGAGTTTGCGGAGGCCGTTACGGTGACGCATGGTGCTTTTCCTTTCACTTCATTAATGCCGCCAGCCGGATCAGGTACTGGCGGGTGCACCGGGTGGCGTTGGTCAGCGCGCCACCCTTCCAAAAATTAACGCTTGTCCAGACCTTGCGGCGGCCAGTTTTCCAGGCGGGCGCCCAGAGTCAGACCGCGCGAAGCCAGCACTTCCTTGATTTCGTTGAGCGACTTGCGACCCAGGTTCGGGGTCTTCAGCAGCTCGGTCTCGGTGCGCTGGATGAGGTCGCCGATGTAGTAGATGTTTTCGGCCTTCAGGCAGTTGGCCGAACGCACGGTCAACTCGAGCTCGTCGACCGGGCGCAGCAGGATCGGGTCGAAGCTGCTGGAGCGCTGGGCCGGCTGGTCGAAGGCGTCGACCAGGTCGGTGCCTTGCAGCTGGGCGAACACGGCCAGTTGCTCAACCAGGATCTTGGCCGAGGCACGGATCGCTTCCTCGGGCGAGATGGCGCCGTTGGTTTCGATTTCCATGACCAGCTTGTCCAGGTCGGTACGCTGCTCGACCCGGGCGTTCTCGACGGCGTAGCTGACGCGCTTGACGGGCGAGAACGAGGCGTCGAGGACGATGCGGCCGATGCTCTTGGTCGGCTCGTCGCCGAAGCGGCGCATCGTGCCGGGCACGTAGCCACGGCCCTTCTCGACCTTGATCTGCATGTCCAGCTTGCCGCCTTGCGACAGGTGGGCAATGACGTGCTCGGGGTTGATGATCTCGACGTCGTGCGGGGTCTGGATGTCGGCCGCGGTGACGGGGCCTTCGCCTTCCTTGCGCAGGACCAGGGTCACTTCTTCACGGTTGTGCAGGCGGAAGACGACGCCCTTCAGGTTCAGCATGATGTGAACCACGTCCTCTTGCACACCGTCGATGGCCGAGTACTCGTGGAGCACGCCAGCAATCGTCACTTCCGTCGGCGCATAACCCACCATCGACGAGAGCAGCACACGGCGCAGGGCATTGCCCAGGGTGTGACCGTAGCCGCGTTCGAACGGCTCCAGCGTGACCTTGGCGCGATGACCGCCCAGGGGCTCCACGTTGATGGACTTGGGTTTGAGCAAGTTGGTTTGCATGAGGTCTTTCTTTCAATACCCTCGGTTCGTTACACCGATAAGGCTGAGGACCAGCCGGGCAGAGCCTTCGAGGGGCGAATGCCCGGACGAGGAAACGCCGACCGCACCCTTGCAGGCGTGGTCGGCGGGGAAAACATTAACGCGAGTACAACTCGACGATCAGCGATTCGTTGATCTCGGCGCCGAACTCATCGCGGTCCGGGGCCTTCTTGAACACGCCTTCCAGCTTGGTGCCGTCGACCTGAACCCAGGCCGGCAGGCCGATGGACTCGGCCAGCTTGAACGAGTCGGTCACGCGCAGCTGCTTCTTGGCCTTCTCGCGCACGGCGACGGTGTCACCGGCCTTGACCAGGTAGGAGGCGATGTTGACGACCTCGCCGTTCACCACGATGCCCTTGTGCGAAACCAGCTGACGGGCTTCTGCGCGGGTGGAGCCGAAGCCCATGCGGTACACGACGTTGTCCAGGCGCGATTCCAGCAGTTGCAGCAGGTTCACGCCGGTCGAGCCCTTGCGGCGCTCGGCTTCAGCGAAGTAGCGGCGGAACTGACGCTCCAGCACGCCGTACATGCGCTTGACCTTCTGCTTTTCGCGCAGTTGCAGGCCGAAGTCAGACGTGCGCTGACCCGAGGTGCGGCCGTGTTGGCCGGGCTTGCTGTCGAACTTGGCCTTGTCGCTGATGGCGCGGCGGGCGCTCTTCAGGAACAGGTCAGTGCCTTCGCGGCGGGAAAGTTTGGCCTTGGGGCCGAGGTAGCGTGCCACTTTGAGTGTCCTTGTTCAATCTGACGCCAGGGGGTGCCTGACGCGAGTCCAGCCGGTGTTGTTGTGGGCTTGGACGGTGGGCTTATGAGCAGCCCCAACATGAAGCTGACTCAAGACTGAAGCCGGCGCGGCACGAAAGTGCCCGCCGGCTCCGGGAAAACGCGCGATTATCGCACCGTCATCCGAATCTGCAAAATCCTTGTCACCTGAAGGTGCGCGGACTCAGACGTCGAATTAGATACGACGACGCTTCTGCGGACGGCAGCCGTTGTGCGGCACCGGCGTCACGTCGGAGATCGAGTTGATGCGGATGCCCAGAGCTGCCAGGGCACGCACCGACGACTCACGACCCGGGCCCGGGCCCTTGATCTTGACGTCCAGATTCTTGATGCCTTGCTCTTGAGCAGCACGGCCGGCCACTTCAGCCGCCACCTGGGCTGCGAAGGGCGTCGACTTGCGCGAACCCTTGAAGCCTTGGCCACCCGACGAAGCCCACGACAGGGCGCCGCCTTGACGGTCGGTGATGGTGATGATGGTGTTGTTGAACGAAGCGTGAACGTGCGCGATGCCGTCAGCAACGTTCTTGCGGACCTTCTTGCGAACGCGTTGAGCCGCCGAATTGTTGGGAGCCTTTGCCATATTGACCTTCTTTCAGTTCGGGCAGCTTACTTCTTGCCGGTCGCAGCCGACTTGCGCGGACCCTTGCGGGTGCGGGCGTTCGTACGGGTGCGCTGGCCGCGCATCGGCAGGCCACGACGGTGACGGAAGCCACGATAGCAACCCAGATCCATCAGACGCTTGATGTTGATGGACTGCTCACGGCGCAGATCGCCTTCGATGGTCAGCTTGTTGACTTCGTCACGGATCTTTTCCAGATCGCCGTCAGTCAGGTCCTTGACCTTCTTGTCGAAAGGAATACCGCAGGTCGTGCAGATCTTCTGAGCGGTCGTACGGCCGATGCCGTAGATCGAGGTCAGGCCGATCTCAGTGTGCTTTTGCGGCGGAATGTTGATACCAGCAATACGTGCCATGGTGGTCCTCTAATTCTGTCGTGCGGCCAATCAGCCTTGGCGCTGCTTGTGGCGCGGGTCGGTGCAGATCACGCGCACCACACCCTTGCGGCGGATGATCTTGCAATTGCGGCACATCTGCTTGACGGATGCCGAAACTTTCATGGTCTGCTCCTTGGCCTAACTCTTTTTGCGCTCTTGACGCGTTCCCGGGGGTTCAAACAGCTCACTTCGCCCGGAACACGATGCGAGCACGACTCAAATCGTAGGGCGTCAGCTCCACGGTCACTTTGTCACCAGGCAGGATGCGGATGTAGTGCATGCGCATCTTGCCGGAGATGTGCCCGAGGACGACATGCCCGTTCTCTAACTTCACACGAAACGTTGCGTTGGGGAGGTTCTCCAGAATCTCGCCCTGCATTTGAATGACGTCGTCTTTCGACATGCCAAATCTTCGTGTGGGTTAAAACAAACTTTTCCTTAGAACAGCTCGCCGCCCTCAACTGGGCTTGAAGCTGGCCTTCTTCAGCAGTGACTCGTACTGCTGACTCATGATGTAACTCTGTACCTGAGCCCAGAAGTCCATCGTCACGACGACGATGATCAACAGGGATGTGCCGCCGAAGTAGAACGGAACGTTGTACTTCAGCGTCAGGAACTCGGGCAGCAAGCACACTGCGGTGATGTAGATCGCGCCAGCCAACGTCAGCCGGGACAGGATCTTGTCGATGTGCTTGGCTGTTTGGTCACCAGGGCGGATACCCGGGATGAACGCGCCGCTCTTCTTCAGGTTGTCAGCAGTCTCGCGGCTGTTGAACACCAGCGCCGTGTAGAAGAAGCAGAAGAACACGATCGCCGCGGCATACAACAGCACGTAGATCGGTTGACCCGGCGCCACCATGGCAGCCAGATCCTTCAGCCAGCGCAGGCCGTCACCGGTCGCGAACCAGCTCACCACCGTGGTCGGCAGCAGGATGATCGACGACGCGAAGATCGGCGGGATGACGCCCGACATGTTCAGCTTCAGCGGCAGGTGCGACGACTGGCCACCATAGACCTTGTTGCCGACCTGGCGCTTGGCGTAATTCACCAGGATCTTGCGCTGACCACGTTCGACGAACACGACGACATAGGTCACCAGCACGATCAGTGCCACGATGAACAGTGCCGTGCCATAGCCCATTGCGCCGGTACGCACCAGTTCGAACAGGCCTCCGATCGCGCCGGGCAAGCCAGCTGCGATACCCGCAAAGATCAGGATGGAGATGCCATTGCCCAGACCACGCTCGGTGATCTGCTCACCCAGCCACATCAGGAACATCGTGCCGGCCACCAGACTGGACACCGCGGTCACGCGGAACCCGAAGCCAGGGCTCACAACCAAGCCCGCAGAACCTTCCAGCGCCAGTGCAATCGACAGGCTCTGGAACAACGCCAGACCCAGCGTCGCATAGCGTGTGTATTGCGTGATCTTCCGACGTCCCGCTTCGCCTTCCTTCTTCAACTGCTCCAGTGTCGGGACGACATATCCCATCAACTGGATGACGATGGACGCGGAGATGTAAGGCGTGATGCCCAACGCGAACACGGTGAAGCGCGACAGCGCACCGCCCGAGAACATGTTGAACAGGCTCAGGATGCCACCCGCCTGACCTTCGAAGAACTTGGCGAGCTGCGCCGGGTCGATACCGGGCACGGGGATATGCGCCCCGATGCGGTAGACGACCAGGGCCAGCAGCAGGAACACAAGCCGGCGACGCAGGTCGCCGAACTTGCCGCTCTTGGCCAGCTGATTCGCGTTGGTAGCCACGCTGGATCAGTTCCTTGTGTGCCGGATCAGGCGACCGAGCCGCCAGCCGCCTCGATGGCCGCCTTGGCGCCCTTCGTGGCGTTCACGCCCTTCAGCGCGACCTTGCGTTCGATCTTGCCAGCCAGGATGACCTTGACCGACTTGGTCAGCTGCGGCACCAGGCCGACGGCCTTCAGCGTCGACACGTCGATCTCTTCACCGGCCAGACCTTGCAGGTCCGTCAGCGTGATCTCGGCGTTGTACTTCAGCGTCAGCGACTTGAAGCCACGCTTGGGCAGGCGGCGCTGCAGCGGCATCTGACCGCCTTCGAAGCCGACCTTGTGGTAGCCACCAGCGCGGGACTTCTGACCCTTGTGACCGCGACCGGCGGTCTTGCCCAGGCCGGAGCCGATGCCACGGCCGACACGGCGCTTGGCATGCTTGGCGCCCGCTGCGGGCTTGATCGTGTTGAGTTCCATCGTCTTGTCCTCGAGGTGCGCGGCGCTTACAGCACCTGCACCAGATAGGCGATCTTGTTGATCATGCCGCGCACGGCGGGCGTGTCTTCCAGCGTGGACTGGCTGTTCAGCTTGCGCAGACCCAGGCCGGTCACGGTGGCACGGTGCGAGGCGCGGCAGCCGATGGGGCTGCGCACCAGCTTGACCGTCACGGTTTTCTTGTCAGACATCTTGTGCTCCGCTAAGGCGATCAGTTGAAGATTTCTTCAACCGTCTTGCCGCGCTTGGCAGCGACTTCCGACGCCGTCGTGGAACGCTTCAGAGCGTCCAGCGTGGCGCGGACCATGTTGTAAGGGTTGGTCGAACCGTGGCTCTTGCTCACGATGTCAGTCACGCCCATCACTTCGAAGACGGCGCGCATCGGGCCGCCGGCGATGACGCCGGTACCGACGGGAGCCGGGGCCAGCATGACGCGCGAGGCGCCGTGCTCACCGATCACGTTGTGGTGAACGGTGCCGTTCTTGAGCTGCACCTTGATCATGTTGCGGCGAGCCGATTCCATGGCCTTCTGCACGGCCACCGGAACTTCCTTGGCCTTGCCCTTGCCCATGCCGATACGGCCATCACCGTCGCCGACCACCGTCAGAGCAGCGAAGGACAGCGTACGGCCGCCCTTGACCACCTTCGTGACGCGGTTGACCGCGATCATCTTTTCCTTCAGGCCGTCGTCGTTGCCTTCAGCCTGCGCGCCGCGGGGTTGAAACTTTGCCATTTCGTATTCCTATGCGTCAGAACTGCAGACCGGCTTCGCGGGCTGCTTCGGCCAGTGCCTTGACACGGCCGTGGTAGGCGAAGCCCGAGCGGTCGAAAGCGACCTTCTCGACGCCAGCAGCCTTGGCCTTCTCGGCGATCAGCTTGCCGACCAGCGTGGCAGCAGCGACGTTGCCACCGTTGCTCACCTGTTCGCGAACCGACTTCTCGGCCGTGGAAGCAGCAGCCAGCACCTTGTCGCCGTCTTCCGACAGGACCTGGGCGTAGATGTGCAGGTTGGAGCGGAACACCGTCAGACGGGCCACGCGCTGGATCGCAATGCGAGCGCGGGTCTGGCGCGAACGACGCAGGCGTTGTTCTTTCTTGGTCATCATGGCGCTGCTCCTTACTTCTTCTTGGTCTCTTTGAGGGAGACCTTCTCATCCGAGTAACGGATGCCCTTGCCCTTGTAGGGCTCGGGCGGGCGGAAGGCACGCACTTCGGCGGCGATCTGGCCGACGACCTGGCGGTCAGCGCCCTTGATGATGATTTCGGTCTGGGTGGGGCACTCGACCTTGATGCCGGCCGGCATGTCCTTCACCACGGGGTGAGAGAAGCCGATCTGCAGGTTGAGCTTTTGGCCTTGAGCCTGGGCACGGAAACCCACGCCCACCAGGTTCAGCTTGCGCTCGAAACCCTTGCTGACGCCGTTGACCATGTTGGCCACCAGCGCGCGCATCGTGCCGCTCATCGCATCGGCTTCGGCCGACTCGTTGGCGGGCACGAAGCTCAGCTTGCCGGCTTCGTTCTTGACGGTGACGAGCTTGTTGACCGGACGCACCAGCGTGCCGAGCGAGCCCTTGACGCTGATCGAGTCAGCGGACACGGTCACATCCACGCCTTGCGGGACGTTGACCGGCATTTTTCCAACGCGGGACATTGTTTCCTACTCCTTCGCTTAGGCGACGTAGCAGAGCACTTCGCCGCCGATACCGGCAGCGCGCGCCTTGCGGTCGGTCATGACGCCTTGCGGGGTCGTGACGATCGCGACGCCCAGGCCATTCATGACCTGAGGAATGTCGTGGCGGCCCTTGTAGATGCGCAGGCCGGGACGGCTGACGCGCTCGATACGCTCGATGACCGGGCGGCCAGCGTAGTACTTCAGCGAGATTTCCAGCTCGGGGCGAGCTGCCTCGCCGCGAACGGCGAAGTCGTCGATGTAGCCTTCGTCCTTCAGGACCTTGGCAATCGCCACCTTCAGCTTGGACGACGGCATCACAACGTTCGTCTTCTCGACGATCTGCGCGTTGCGGATGCGGGTCAGCATATCGGCGATGGGATCACTCATGCTCATTTGCGATTACTCCTGTCGGCCGATTACCAGCTGGCCTTGACGACACCGGGGATGTCGCCCTTGAAGGCCAGTTCACGAATCTTGTTACGGGCCAAGCCGAACTTGCGGAAGGTGCCGCGCGGACGACCCGTCAGCTCGCAGCGGTTGCGCAGGCGAGTGGGGTAGGCATTGCGGGGCAGCTTTTGCAGCTCGAGGCGAGCGACGTAGCGCTCTTCATCGGACTTCTTGCTGTCGTCGATGATGGCCTTCAGTTCCGCGTACTTCTTGGCGAACTTGGCGACGAGCGCCTCGCGCTTCAGCTCACGTTGTTTGATCGAGAGTTTTGCCACGATTCACCTCAGTTCTTGAACGGAAACTTGAACGCAGCCAGCAGCGCCTTGGCTTCGTCGTCCGTCTTGGCAGTCGTCGTGATGCTGATGTTCAGACCACGCAGAGCATCCACCTTGTCGTATTCGATTTCGGGGAAGATGATCTGTTCTTTGACGCCGATGTTGTAGTTGCCACGACCGTCGAACGAGCGGCCGGAGATACCACGGAAGTCACGAACGCGCGGCAGCGCGATCGTCACGAAGCGGTCCAGGAATTCGTACATCTGGACGCCGCGCAGCGTGACCATCGCACCGATGGGCACGTTGTCGCGGATCTTGAAGCCGGCGATTGCCTTCTTCGACTTGGTGACGACGGGCTTCTGGCCGGCGATCTTGGTCAGGTCGCCAACGGCGTGGTCCATGACCTTCTTGTCGGCGACGGCCTCGCTCACGCCCATGTTCAGCGTGATCTTGGTGATGCGCGGCACTTCCATGATCGACTTGTAGCCGAACTTCTCGACCAGGCCGGGCACGATTTTTTCGCGGTATTGCGTTTGCAGACGAGCCATGACGGACCTCTTAAGCCTTGATCTCTTCGCCGGTCGACTTGAACACGCGCACCCGCTTGCCGTCGACGAGCTTGACGCCCACGCGATCGGCCTTGCCGGAAGCGGCGTTGAAGATCGCCACGTTGGATTGATGGATGGGCATGGTCTTGTCGACGACGCCGCCGGTGGTGCCCTTCATGGGGTTGGGCTTGACGTGCTTCTTGACGACATTCACGCCCTCGACCACCACGTGGTCGGCGTCAGTGCGAGCGGACACGGTGCCGCGCTTGCCCTTGTCGCGGCCGGTCAACACGATGACCTGGTCGCCGGTACGGATCTTGTTCATGGCTTACCTCAGACAGTGGGGGCTCAGAGCACCTCGGGGGCCAGCGACACGATCTTCATGAAGCGCTCGGTACGCAGTTCACGCGTGACCGGGCCGAAGATGCGGGTGCCGATGGGCTCCAGCTTGGCGTTGAGCAGCACGGCGGCATTGCCGTCGAACTTGACGAGCGAGCCGTCTTGGCGGCGCACGCCCTTGGCGGTACGAACCACCACGGCGCTGTAGACCTCGCCCTTCTTCACGCGACCACGCGGGGCAGCTTCTTTGATGCTGACCTTGATGATGTCGCCAATGTGCGCATAGCGGCGCTTGGAGCCGCCCAGCACCTTGATGCACTGAACGGACTTAGCGCCAGTGTTGTCCGCGACATCAAGCCGCGATTGCATTTGGATCATGTCTGTCCCCAACTTGCCCCGAGTTGCCTGCTTTGCAGCGCGACGCGTCGGTCAGTCTTGGGCCCGTGAATCGTTCAGCTTGGTTCTCACCAGCGCTGCCCGACGGTTGAGGGCGGATCCGAAGCCAGGCAGTTGCAAGCGAGGGTGCTCACGGGCCTGACGTTCGGCGAAGCTGCGCATTATGCAGCGAGAACCCGAAGGCCGTCAATGCCTGGCGCAGAAGTTTTTGAAGGGCCGGTGTCGCCGACCTTTCCGCGGAGGCCGATGGCTCAGGCGGCCTTGGCCTGCGCGAGCATCGTGGCGGCGTCGCTCACCTCGAATTTGCCGGGGGCTTCGATGTTCAGCGTCTTGACGACACCATCCTTGACCAGCATCGAGTAGCGCTGCGAGCGCACGCCCATGCCCTTGGCGGTCAGGTCCATCGTCAGGCCAGTGGCTTGCGCGAACGCGGCGCTGCCGTCGGCCATCATGCGAACCTTGCCAGCGGTCTTCTGGTCACGGCCCCAAGCGCCCATGACGAAGGCGTCGTTGACCGACACGCACCAGATCTCGTCGACACCGGCAGCCTTGAAGGCTTCTGCGGACTCGACATAGCCGGGCACGTGCTTGGCCGAACAGGTCGGCGTGAAGGCGCCGGGGAGCGCGAAGATCGCGACGGTCTTGCCGGCCGTGGCCTTCTCGATGTCGAAGCTGTTGGGGCCGAGCGAGCAGCCCTCGCCTTCCACTTCGATGAATTCCTGCAGGCTGCCGGCGGGCAGCTTGTCGCCGATCTTGATCATGGTGTGGCTCCTGATGGGATGGTGTTCTTCAATTGAAAAACCGGCGCGCCAGTTGCCCAGCGCGCCGGTTGTGCAGCGGTCATGAGACCGGTGTCTTCTTAGACGATCTCGGCCTTCTCGACCAGGCGAGTCACGACCCAGCTCTTGGTCTTGGAGATCGGACGGCCTTCGCTGATCTCGACGACGTCGCCCATCTTGTACTCGCCCTTTTCGTCGTGGGCGTGGTACTTGCGGGAACGGGCCACGATCTTGCCGTACAGCTCGTGCTTGGCGCGACGCTCGACCAGGACGGTGACCGTCTTGGCGCGCTTGTCGCTCACCACGCGACCGACCAGGGTGCGGGTGTTCTTGGCTTGGGCCTCAGTCATTTCGTGGCCTCCTTCTTCTTCTGCGCCAGGATGGTTTTGGCACGAGCGATGTCGCGGCGGGTCTTGCCCAGCTGGCTGTGGTTGGTCAGCTGCTGGGTAGCCTTTTGCATG
Source organism: Roseateles asaccharophilus (assembly GCF_031458115.1). Lineage (GTDB taxonomy): Bacteria > Pseudomonadota > Gammaproteobacteria > Burkholderiales > Burkholderiaceae_C > Pelomonas > Pelomonas asaccharophilus_A. The sequence goes on from NZ_JAVDXV010000005.1 coordinate 418,149, forward strand.
CGCAGGCCGAAGTGTGCCTTCAGCAGGTCGGTCACTTCCTTCTCGAGGGCAGCGACGTCCTTGGCGCGGAGTTCAGTTGCTTTCGTCATGGTGTCTTCCTCAGGTACCGACCTGGCGGGCCACGAAGGTGCAACGCAGCGGCAGCTTGGCAGCAGCCAGCGTGAACGCTTCACGAGCCAGCGTCTCGGGGACGCCGTTGACCTCGTAGATCACCTTGCCGGGCTGGATTTCGGCAACGTAGTACTCGGGGTTGCCCTTGCCGTTACCCATCCGAACTTCGGCGGGCTTCTGCGAGATGGGCTTGTCCGGGAACACGCGGATGAAGATCCGGCCGCCACGCTTGATGTGGCGCGAGATCGCACGGCGAGCCGCTTCGATCTGGCGAGCCGTCAGACGGCCGCGTTCCGTGGCCTTCAGGCCGAAGTCACCGAAAGACACCGCGGCGCCGCGAGTCGCAACACCAGTGTTGCGGCCCTTCTGCTCCTTGCGGTACTTGCGACGATTAGGTTGCAGCATGTTTATTCTCCTTTGGCCTCACCGGCGGCGGGAGCCTTGCGGATCACGCGCTTACCGGCGGGCTTGGCTGCGTCACCCGTGGGGGCGGCGGCAGCGGGCTGGTCTGCTCCGTCACGCGGGCCACGGTCGCCACCCGGGCGGCCACGGCCACCGGGAGCGCCCGGACGGGCGTTACGGCGCGGGCGACGATCGTCTTCGGCGCCTGCGGGGGTGTTGATGACCGGAGCCTCGCCATTGGCAAGACGGTCACCGCGATAGACCCAGACCTTGACGCCGATGACGCCGTAGGTGGTCTTGGCTTCCGAGAAGCCGTAGTCGATGTCGGCCTTCAGGGTGTGCAGGGGCACACGACCTTCGCGATACCACTCGGTACGAGCGATTTCGATGCCGTTCAGACGACCAGCGCTCATGATCTTGATGCCTTGGGCACCCAGACGCATGGCGTTCTGCATCGCGCGCTTCATCGCGCGGCGGAACATGATGCGCTTTTCGAGCTGCTGGGTGATCGAGTCGGCGATCAGCTGGGCATCGACTTCAGGCTTGCGCACTTCTTCGATGTTGACGGCGACGGGCACGCCCAGACGCTTGGTCAGCTCAGCCTTCAGCGCTTCGATGTCTTCACCCTTCTTGCCGATCACGACGCCCGGGCGAGCCGAGAAAATCGTGATGCGGGCGTTCTTGGCGGGACGCTCGATCAGGATGCGCGAAACAGCGGCGTTCTTGAGCTTGGCCTTCAGGTAGTCACGAACCTGCAGATCTTCGGCCAGCATGCTGGCGAAGTTCTGGTTGTTCGCGTACCAGCGCGAAGCCCAGTTACGGGTGACAGGAAGGCGGAAGCCAACCGGATGGATTTTCTGTCCCATAGTCTTCCTAACGCCTTAGTTGCCGACGGCCACGAAGATGTGGCACGTGGGCTTGCTGATGCGGTTGCCGCGGCCCTTGGCGCGAGCCGAGAAGCGCTTCAGCGTGGCACCCTGTTCGACGTAGATCGAGGTGACCTTGAGGTCATCAATGTCAGCGCCGTCGTTGTGCTCGGCGTTGGCGATGGCGCTTTCCAGCGCCTTCTTGATGATCACGGCCGCCTTCTTCTGGGTGAAGGTCAGGATGTTGAGGGCCTGATCCACCTTCTTGCCGCGGATCAGGTCGGCCACGAGGCGGCCCTTGTCACACGACAGGCGGACGCCACGGACGATTGCTTTGGTTTCCATCGTCTCTAGTCCTTACTTCTTCCCGGCCTTCTTGTCGGCCGGGTGGCCCTTGAAGGTGCGGGTCAGTGCGAATTCACCCAGCTTGTGGCCGACCATCTGGTCAGACACATAGACCGGCACGTGCTGCTTGCCGTTGTGCACGGCGATCGTCAGACCGATGAACTCGGGCAGGATCGTCGAGCGACGCGACCAGGTCTTGATGGGCTTCTTGTCCTTGTTGGCAACTGCCTTGTCGACCTTGGCCTGCAGGTGGTGGTCAACGAAGGGGCCCTTCTTCAGCGAACGAGTCATGGCCTAGCCCTTACTTCTTGCGACGCGAGACGATGAACGTCTGCGTGCGCTTGTTGTTGCGAGTGCGGTAGCCCTTCGTCAGGGTGTTCCACGGCGACACAGGGACCTGGCCCTCGCCGGTGCGGCCTTCGCCACCACCGTGCGGGTGATCCACCGGGTTCATGGCGACGCCACGAACGGTCGGGCGGATGCCCTTCCAGCGGATCGCGCCAGCCTTGCCGTATTGACGCAGGCTGTGCTCTTCGTTGCTCACTTCACCGATGGTGGCGCGGCAGTCGATGTGCACACGGCGGACTTCGCCGGAGCGCAGTCGGATCTGGGCGTAGATGCCTTCACGAGCCATCAGGACCGCGGAGGTGCCGGCCGAACGGATCATCTGGGCGCCCTTGCCAGGCAGCAGCTCGATGCAATGGATGGTCGAACCCACCGGGATGTTGCGGATCGGCAGCGTGTTGCCAGCCTTGATCGGCGCTTCGGCGCCGCTCAGGATGGTCGCGCCCACTTCCAGACCGCGCGGGGCGATCACGTAGCGGCGCTCGCCGTCGGCGTAGCACACCAGCGCGATGTGGGCCGTGCGGTTCGGGTCGTACTCAATGGTCTCGACCTTCGCGGGGATGCCGTCCTTGTTGCGCTTGAAGTCCACGACGCGGTAGTGGTGCTTGTGACCACCGCCCTTGTGGCGCATCGTGATGTGACCGTTGTTGTTACGGCCGGACTTCTGCTTCTGGGGCTCCAGCAGCGAAGCTTCGGGTGCGCCCTTGTGGAGGTGCTTGTGCACCACCTTGACGACGCCACGGCGGCCGGGCGAAGTCGGCTTGACTTTGACGATGGCCATTTACGCGGCCTCCCCGGAGAAATTGAGCTCTTGGCCAGCCTTGAGGGCCACATAGGCCTTCTTGACATGGTCGCGGCGGCCGGCACGGCCACCAAAGCGCTTGGCCTTGCCCTTGACGTTGACCACGCTGACCGACTCGACCTCGACCTTGAACATCAGTTCAACAGCGGCCTTGATCTCGGGCTTGGTGGCGTCGCGCAGGACCTTGAACAGCACCTGGTTGTGCTTCTCGGCGACTTGCGTGGCCTTCTCGGACACGATGGGCGCGAGCAGCACGGAGGCCAGGCGGCCTTCGGAATACTTGGGGGCGCTCATGCCAGCATCTCCTTGAGTTGCTCGACCGCAGCCTTGGTCACCAGCACCTTCTTGTAGAAGACCAGCGACAGGGGATCGGCGTAGCGCGGCTCGACGACCAGCACATTGGCCAGGTTGCGCGAGGCCAGGGCCAGGTTGTCGTCCACGGTGTCGGCGATGACCATCACCGAGTCCAGGCCCATGGCCTTGAACTTGGCGGCCAGCAGCTTGGTCTTGGGGGCTTCGATCGCGATCGAGTCCACCACGGCCAGGCGGCCTTCACGGGCCAGCTGCGAAAGGATCGCAGCCATGCCAGCGCGGTACATCTTCTTGTTCAGCTTGTGCGAGAAGTTCTCGTCAGGCAGGTTCGGGAAGATGCGACCACCCCCGCGCCACAGCGGCGACGAGGTCATACCGGCGCGAGCGCGGCCGGTGCCCTTCTGGCGGAAAGGCTTCTTGGTCGAGTGCTTGACCTGTTCACGGTCCTTCTGGGCGCGGGTGCCTTGACGGGCATTGGCCTGGAAGGCGACGACGACCTGGTGAACCAGTGCTTCGTTGTAGTCGCGAGCGAAGACGGTGTCAGGTGCGTCCACCTTGGAGGTGGCCTGACCCTGCTCGTTCAGGAGCTCGAGCTGCATCAGTTGGCTCCCTTCTTGATCTTGACCTTGACGGCCGGGCGGACGACGACGTGGCCGTTCTTGGAACCCGGGACCGCACCGCGGACCAGCAGCAGTTGACGAGCTTCGTCAATGCGCACGATGTCCAGGTTCTGGGTGGTGACGGTTTCGTCGCCCATGTGGCCGGTCATCTTCTTGCCCGGGAACACGCGGCCCGGGTCTTGCGCCATGGAGATCGAGCCCGGCACGTTGTGCGAACGGCTGTTACCGTGCGACGCGCGCTGCGAGCTGAAGTTGTGGCGCTTGATGGTGCCCGCGAAGCCTTTACCGATGGACGTGCCTTGCACGTCGACCAGCTGGCCGGTCGCGAACAGCGTCACCGGCACGGTCGCACCAGCTTGATACTGGGCGGCGACGTCGGCTTCGACGCGGAATTCCTTGAGGATTTCACCGGCTTCGACACCTGCCTTGGCAAGGTGGCCGGCTTCGGGCTTGGTGACGCGCGAAGCTTTGCGCGTACCGAACGCCACTTGGATGGCGCTGTAGCCGTCGGTCTCTTGGGTCTTGACCTGGGTCACGCGGTTGTTGGACACGTCCAGCACCGTCACAGGGATGGCATCGCCATCGTCCGTGAAGATGCGCATCATGCCCACCTTGCGGCCCAGCAAACCGAGACGGTTGCTCAGACTCATGTTTTTCTCCAGCCCCATCAGCTCACGCCTCAGAAGCTATTGCGAACACCCGACATCGATTGGCCGGGCTGACCTGTGCAGCGCCTCACTTGGAACACCTTGCGAAGCACTGCGCGAATATCCGAGCAAGCAGGAGCCAACCCGGAAAAGCTGGCGAGTATAGCGCGAGGGATTCTCCCAATGCAAGCGCTGCGCCACCCACCACGCGAAAGATCAAGGCCCCGGCCTGTCGAGACAGGACCGGGGCCTTATGTCGCAAGCCCGAAGGCCTGGGATTTACTGCAGCTTGATTTCGACGTCGACGCCGGCAGGCAAGTCGAGCTTCATCAGCGCGTCAACCGTCTTGTCAGTCGGGTCGACGATGTCCATCAGGCGCTGGTGCGTGCGGATCTCGAACTGGTCGCGGCTGGTCTTGTTGACGTGCGGCGAACGCAGGATGTCGAAACGCTCCAGGCGGGTCGGCAGCGGCACGGGGCCCTTGACGATGGCGCCGGTTCGCTTGGCGGTCTCGACGATCTCGAGCGCCGACTGGTCGATCAGCTTGTAATCAAACGCCTTCAGACGGATGCGGATCTTTTGCTTTTGCATGACTTTTCCTTAAAGAGCGATGTGAACACCGGGCGGCAGCCACCCGGTGCACGGTCACGCAGTGATTACTCGAGGATCGTGGCGACGACGCCCGAACCGACGGTACGGCCGCCTTCACGGATAGCAAAGCGCAGGCCTTGCTCCATGGCGATCGGAGCGATCAGCTTCACGGTGATGCCGACGTTGTCGCCGGGCATGACCATTTCCTTGTCCTTAGGCAGCTCCACGGCACCGGTCACGTCCGTCGTGCGGAAGTAGAACTGGGGACGGTAGTTGTTGAAGAACGGGGTGTGGCGGCCGCCTTCTTCCTTGCTCAGAACGTAGATCTCAGCAGTGAAGTGGGTGTGGGGCTTGATGGTGCCGGGCTTGGCCAGAACTTGGCCGCGCTCGACGTCTTCACGCTTGGTGCCGCGCAGCAGGATGCCGACGTTGTCGCCTGCTTGACCTTGGTCCAGCAGCTTGCGGAACATTTCGACGCCCGTGACCGTGGTCTTCTGGACTTCGCGGATGCCCACGATTTCGATCTCTTCGCCGACCTTGATGATGCCGCGCTCGACGCGACCGGTCACCACGGTGCCGCGGCCCGAGATCGAGAACACGTCTTCCACCGGCAGCAGGAAGGCGCCGTCAACGGCACGGTCCGGCTGCGGGATGTAGGTGTCCAGCGCATCGGCCAGGCGCATGATGGCCTGCTCGCCCAGGTCGCCGGCGTCGCCTTCCAGAGCCAGCTTGGCCGAGCCCTTGATGATGGGGGTGTCGTCGCCGGGGAAGTCGTACTTGCTCAGCAGTTCGCGCACTTCCATTTCGACCAGCTCGAGCAGCTCGGCGTCGTCGACCATGTCGCACTTGTTCAGGAAGACGATGATGTACTTCACGCCGACCTGACGGGCCAGCAGGATGTGCTCACGCGTCTGGGGCATCGGGCCGTCAGCGGCCGAGCACACCAGGATGGCGCCGTCCATCTGGGCGGCACCGGTGATCATGTTCTTGACGTAGTCGGCGTGGCCGGGGCAGTCAACGTGCGCGTAGTGGCGGTTGGCCGTCTCGTACTCGACGTGCGCGGTGTTGATCGTGATGCCGCGGGCCTTTTCTTCCGGAGCCGCGTCGATCTGGTCGTACGCCTTGGCTTCGCCGCCGAACTTCTTCGACAGCACCGTCGCGATCGCTGCCGTCAGCGTCGTCTTGCCATGGTCCACGTGACCGATCGTGCCCACGTTCACGTGCGGCTTGGTCCGTTCAAACTTGCCTTTTGCCATTTCAATCTCCAGAAAAGAGCATTTCGCCAGTCTGTTGGTTTAGCGTTTCCACAGCGCCCGTTGTTCCCGCCGACTGGCGAAGCGGGTGGGCCGCTGTGAAGACGATTCGATTCAGAAGTCGATCAGGACTTGCCGCGCGCCGTGATGATGGCGTCGGCAACGTTCTTGGGCGCTTCGGAGTAGTGCTTGAACTCCATCGTGTACGTGGCGCGGCCTTGCGTGGCCGAGCGCAGCGACGTGGAGTAGCCGAACATTTCGCTCAGCGGGACTTCGGCCTTGATGACCTTGCCGCCGCCGACCATGTCGTCCATGCCCTGCACCATGCCGCGACGGCTGGACAGGTCGCCCATGACCGTACCGGCATAGTCTTCCGGCGTCTCGACTTCCACGGCCATCATGGGCTCGAGGATGACGGGGCTGGCGCGACGCATGGCTTCCTTGAAACCCATGGACGCGGCCATCTTGAACGCGTTTTCGTTCGAGTCCACGTCGTGGTACGAACCGAAGGTCAGCGTGGCCTTGACGTCGACAACCGGGAAGCCGGCCAGAACGCCGTTCGGCAGGCTGTCGATGATGCCCTTCTCGACCGCGGGGATGTATTCACGGGGAACCACACCGCCCTTGATGGCGTCGACGAACTCAAAGCCCTTGCCCGGCTCTTGCGGCTCAAGCGTCAGCACGACGTGACCGTACTGGCCCTTACCACCGGACTGGCGAACGAACTTGCCTTCGACGTCGGTCGCGGTCTTGCGGATGGTTTCGCGGTAGGCCACTTGCGGCTTGCCGACGTTGGCTTCCACGCCGAACTCGCGCTTCATGCGGTCGACGATGATTTCCAGGTGCAGCTCGCCCATGCCGGAGATGATGGTCTGGCCCGATTCCTCGTCGGTGCGCAGACGGAAGGACGGGTCTTCGGCAGCCAAGCGGCCCAGCGCGATACCCATCTTTTCCTGGTCAGCCTTGGTCTTGGGCTCGACGGCCTGCGAGATCACCGGCTCCGGGAAGATCATCTTTTCCAGCGTGATGATGCTTTCGGGGTCGCACAGGGTTTCGCCCGTGGTGACGTCCTTCAGACCCACGCAGGCGGCGATGTCGCCGGCCAGAATTTCCTTGATTTCTTCACGCTGGTTCGCGTGCATCTGCAGGATACGGCCGATACGCTCTTTCTTGCCGCGGATCGGGTTGTAGACGGTGGCACCCGACTGCAGCACGCCCGAGTAGACGCGCACGAAGGTCAGCTGGCCGACGTAGGGGTCGGTCATCAGCTTGAAGGCCAGCGCCGAGAACTTCTCCTCGTCGGTACGCTGACGCGTGATCGGCTGGTCGTCTTCGTCCGTACCCGAGACCGGCGGGATGTCCAGCGGCGAGGGCAGGAAGTCGATGACGGCGTCCAGCATGCGCTGCACGCCCTTGTTCTTGAAGGCGGTACCACACAGCATCGGCTGGATCTCGGTCGCGATGGTGCGCTGACGGATCGCGAGCTTGATCTCTTCCTCGGACAGGTCGCCCGTCTCGAGGTACTTGTTCATCAGCTCTTCGGTGGCTTCGGCGGCAGCCTCAACCAGCTTCTCACGCCATTCCTGGGCCACTTCGACCAGGTCAGCGGGGATGTCTTCGAAGGTGAACTTCATGCCCTGGGACGCTTCGTCCCAGATGATGGCCTTCATCTTGAAGAGGTCCACCACGCCCTTGAAGCCTTCCTCGGCACCAATGGGAATGACCACGGGCACGGGGTTGGCCTTCAGGCGGGTCTTCATCTGGTCGACGACCTTGAAGAAGTTCGCGCCGGTGCGGTCCATCTTGTTGACGAACGCGAGGCGGGGCACCTTGTACTTGTTGGCCTGGCGCCAGACGGTTTCCGACTGGGGCTGCACGCCACCCACGGCGCAATAGACCATGCAGGCACCGTCCAGCACGCGCATCGAGCGCTCGACTTCAATGGTGAAGTCCACGTGTCCGGGGGTGTCGATGATGTTGAAGCGGTGCTCGGGGTAGGACATGTCCATGCCCTTCCAGAAGCAGGTCGTCGCGGCTGACGTGATCGTGATGCCGCGCTCTTGCTCCTGCTCCATCCAGTCCATCGTGGCGGCGCCATCGTGCACTTCACCGATCTTGTGGTTCACACCGGTGTAGTAGAGGATGCGCTCGGTCGTGGTGGTCTTGCCAGCATCGATGTGCGCGGAGATACCGATGTTGCGGTAGCGCTCGATGGGGGTTTTGCGGGCCATGGTTTGCTCCAGAAGACAGGAGCCGCCAGCGGGTTGGTGGAAACCCGAGGCGGCTGAAAGACGGTGAGTTTAGAAGCGGAAGTGCGAGAAAGCCTTGTTGGCTTCTGCCATGCGGTGAACTTCGTCGCGCTTCTTCATCGCGCCGCCGCGGCCTTCAGCGGCCTCCAGCAGTTCGTTGGCCAGGCGTTGGGCCATCGACTTCTCACCGCGCTTGCGCGCCGATTCCTTGAGCCAGCGCATGGCGAGGGCCATCCGGCGGACGGGGCGAACTTCCACGGGAACTTGGTAGTTCGCACCGCCGACCCGGCGGGACTTCACTTCAACCATGGGCTTCACGTTGTTCAGGGCGACCATGAACACTTCCAGCGGGTCCTTGCCGATCTTCTTCTCGACTTGGTCCAGAGCGCCGTAAATGATGCGCTCAGCGACAGCCTTCTTGCCCGACTCCATGATGACGTTCATGAACTTGGACAGATCGACGGAACCGAACTTGGGGTCCGGCAGGATCTCGCGCTTGGGTACTTCGCGACGACGTGGCATGGCACTCTTCCTTTTGCTTCAGTTGGAGACGGTCTTCCTGACCTGCCTCCGCTGGACAACCACCGACGTCTGGGGTCATCCACTTACTCGGCCTGCTGAGACATTCAGCAGCCGCAACAACGTTGGGTCAGCTATGGAGCTGAGCCCGAACAGACGATTTACTTCTTCGGACGCTTGGCACCGTACTTGGAACGGGCCTGCTTACGGTCCTTGACGCCTTGCAGGTCAAGGGAGCCGCGCACGATGTGGTAACGCACACCGGGCAAGTCCTTCACACGGCCGCCGCGCACCAGCACGACGCTGTGCTCTTGCAGGTTGTGGCCTTCGCCGCCGATGTAGGAGATGACCTCGAAACCGTTGGTCAGGCGCACCTTCGCGACCTTACGCAGAGCGGAGTTCGGCTTCTTCGGCGTGGTGGTGTAGACGCGGGTGCAGACACCGCGGCGCTGCGGGCAGTTCTGCATCGCAGGCGACTTGGACTTCGTGACTTCGGCTTCACGGCCTTGGCGCACGAGTTGATTGATGGTTGGCATAAACGACTTGTTCCCGTTTGAAGTCAGTGACCTCCGCTTGCTGGCGCGCACCCAGCGCACTTGCGTGCGCCCATGGCAAAACGCGCCCAAAAGGCGGAGAGCCGGCGATTGTAGACCGTCAGGGTTTTCGGCACAAGGGCGGCAGGTAAGCTGTGCGGATGCCCCCGTCAGACTCTCCCGCCCTGCCCGTTCACGAAGCGCACGACAGCCGGCCCGCCATCGTGGTCGACACCCAGGTCGTCATGGACTGGCTGGTGTTCAACGATGCCCGCGTGCAGGCGCTGGCCGCGGCGCTGACCTCGGGCCGATTGCGCTGGCTGGTTGCCGCAGCGATGCGAGACGAGATTCGCCACGTGCTCGGACGCGGCGTGGCAGCGAGCTATGGGCCGGACCTGGCCCACATCGAAGCGCAGTTCGACGCGCACGCGCATCCCGTAGAAACTGCGCCGCAGCAACCGCTCGCAGGCCGGCTGGTGTGCCGTGATCCGGATGACCAGAAGTTCATCGACCTGGCGCTGGCCCGCGGTGCGCGCTGGCTGGTATCCCGCGACAAGGCGCTGCTCGCGCTCGCCAAGCGCGCGAAACCGCGCGGCCTGCTGATCGTCAAGCCCGAGACCTGGTCACCGGACGCTTGAAATGAAAAAGCCGCCCTGGCGGACCAGGGCGGCTTTTGTGGGCGAGCGGCGCGGATTACTCGGCGCTGCCCGTACCGGCGTCCACGTCGGCCATCTGCGCGGCAGCCAATTCCTCAGCTTCCTGCAGGGCGATGGCGCGGCGCTCGGCGTCGTCCATGGCTTCCTTGGCACGACGCGCTTCGTGGAAGGCCATGCCGGTGCCCGCGGGGATGAGGCGGCCGACGATGACGTTTTCCTTGAGGCCACGCAGCTCGTCGCGCTTGCCCATGATGGCAGCCTCGGTGAGCACGCGGGTCGTTTCCTGGAAGGACGCGGCGGAGATGAAGGAATCCGTCGACAGCGAGGCCTTGGTGATACCCAGCAGCACGTCGGCGTGGGTGGCAATGATCTTGCCTTCCTTGCGCAGCTTGTCGTTGGTGTCCAGCAGCTCCGAACGCTCAACCTGCTCGTTCAGGATGTAGTGCGAGTCGCCCGGGTTCGTGATCTGCACGCGACGCAGCATCTGGCGAACGATCACCTCGATGTGCTTGTCGTTGATCTTCACGCCCTGCAGTCGGTACACGTCCTGGACTTCGTCGACGATGTAGCGCGCCAGTTCCTCGATGCCCAGCAGGCGCAGGATGTCCTGCGGGTCTGCTGCGCCGTCGACGATCAGTTCGCCGCGGTTCACCACCTGGCCTTCGTGCACCAGGATGTTCTTTTCCTTGGGCACCAGCTCCTCGTGGGCCTTGCCGTCCGGATCGGTGATCTGCAGGCGGATCTTGCCCTTGGTCTCCTTGCCGAACGACACCGTGCCGGTCTGCTCGGCGAGCACGCCGACGTCCTTGGGCGAGCGGGCTTCGAAGAGTTCCGCCACACGCGGCAGACCGCCGGTAATGTCGCGGGTCTTCTGGCCTTCGACCGGGATACGGGCGAGCACTTCACCGGGCAGCAGGTCCTGGCCGTCGCGGATCTGGATCAGCGCGCCGACCTGGAAGCCGATGGCCACCGAGTGGTCGGTACCGGGGATCTTGACCTCGTGGCCTTGCGCATCCAGCAGCTTGACCTGCGGGCGCACGACCTTGGCGGCGCCGCGGCGCTTCGGGTCGATGACCACCAGCGTCGACAGACCGGTCACTTCGTCCACCTGCTTGGCGACGGTCACGCCTTCCTCGACGTTCTCGAACTTCGCCTTGCCGGCGAATTCCGTGATGATCGGGCGGGTCAGCGGATCCCAGTTCGCCAGCACCAGGCCGGCCTTGATGACCTGGCTGGGCTTGATGTTCAGGATCGCGCCGTACGGCACCTTGTGACGCTCGCGCTCGCGGCCGTGTGGGTCGGCAATGATGATTTCGCCGGAACGGGAAATCACGACCAGCTCGCCCTTGCCGTTGGTCACGTAACGCATCGTGGCGTTGAAGCCGATGATGCCGTCCGACTTGGCTTCGACGCTGGAGGCGACGGCAGCGCGCGAAGCGGCACCGCCGATGTGGAAGGTACGCATCGTCAGCTGCGTGCCGGGTTCACCGATGGACTGCGCGGCGATGACGCCCACAGCTTCGCCGGTGTTGACCAGGCCGCCGCGGCCGAGGTCACGGCCGTAGCACTTGGCGCACAGGCCGAAGCGCGTGCCGCAGGTCAGCGGCGTGCGGACCTTGATCTCGTCGACACCCGCCTGCTCCAGCACGTCGAGGACGTCTTCGTCCAGCATGTTGCCGGCGCCCAGCAGCGAGGCTTGCGTCTCGGGGTGGACGACATCGATGGCGGTGACGCGGCCGAGGACGCGGTCACGCAGCGATTCGATGACTTCACCGCCTTCGACCAGCGCGCGCATGGCCATGCCGTTGTCGGTGCCGCAGTCTTCCTCGATGACGACCAAGTCCTGCGTCACGTCGACCAGACGACGCGTCAGGTAGCCGGAGTTCGCGGTCTTCAGCGCCGTGTCCGCCAGGCCCTTACGAGCACCGTGGGTGGAGATGAAGTACTGCAGAACGTTCAGGCCTTCGCGGAAGTTCGCGGTGATGGGCGTCTCGATGATGGAGCCGTCAGGCTTGGCCATCAGGCCCCGCATGCCGGCCAGCTGGCGGATCTGGGCTGCGGAACCCCGCGCGCCCGAGTCGGCCATCATGTAGATCGAGTTGAAGGACTCTTGATCGACGGTCTTGCCGTTGCGATCCACCGTCTTCTCGACCTTCAGGTGCTCCATCATCTTCTTGCCGATTTCGTCACCGGCCTTGCCCCAGATGTCCACCACCTTGTTGTAGCGCTCACCGGCGGTCACCAGACCCGAGACGTACTGCTGCTCGATCTCCTTGACCTCGCTCTCGGCGCGCTCGATCAGCGTGTGCTTCTGGGCGGGCACCAGCATGTCGTCGATGGCGATGGAGATGCCGGCGCGCGTGGCCAGGCGGAAACCGCTTTGCAGCAGCTTGTCGGCCAGCACGACGGTTTCCTTCAGACCGCACTTGCGGAAGGAGGTGTTGATCAGTCGGCTGATCTCCTTCTTCTTCAGTGCCTTGTTGATGTTGCTGAAGGGCAGGCCCTTGGGCAGGATTTCCGACAGCAGCGCGCGGCCGACCGTGGTGTCCACGAGCTTGGTCTCGGGCTCGAATTCGCCCGTTTCCTTGTTCTTGGTCCATTCGGTCAGACGAACACTGATCTTGGCGGTGATTTCGACGACGCCGTTCTCCAGCGCGCGGATCACTTCCGGGATGTCCGTGAAGATCAGGCCTTCGCCCTTGCCGTTGGTGCGCTCGCGGGTGGCGTAGTACAGGCCCAGCACCACGTCTTGCGACGGGACGATGGACGGTTCGCCGGACGCGGGGAACAGCACGTTGTTGGAGGCCAGCATCAGCGTGCGGGCTTCCATCTGCGCTTCGATGGACAGCGGCACGTGGACGGCCATCTGGTCACCGTCGAAGTCGGCGTTGAAGGCCGAGCAGACGAGCGGGTGCAGCTGGATGGCCTTGCCTTCGATCAGCACGGGCTCGAAAGCCTGGATACCGAGGCGGTGCAGCGTCGGAGCGCGGTTCAGCAGAACCGGGTGTTCCTTGATGACTTCTTCCAGGATGTCCCAGACCACCGGCGTGCCAGATTCGACTTCCTTCTTCGCAGCCTTGATCGTCGTCGCGATGCCCATGGCTTCGAGACGGCTGAAGATGAAGGGCTTGAACAGCTCCAGCGCCATCAGCTTGGGCAGGCCGCACTGGTGCAGCTTCAGCGTCGGGCCCACCACGATGACCGAACGGCCCGAGTAGTCGACGCGCTTGCCCAGCAGGTTTTGACGGAAGCGACCGCTCTTGCCCTTGATCATGTCGGCCAGCGACTTGAGGGCACGCTTGTTCGCGCCGGTCATCGCCTTGCCGCGGCGGCCGTTGTCCAGCAGCGAGTCGACGGCTTCCTGCAGCATGCGCTTTTCGTTGCGCACGATGATTTCAGGGGCCTTCAGCTCCAGCAGACGGGCCAGGCGGTTGTTGCGGTTGATGACGCGACGGTAGAGGTCGTTCAGGTCGGAGGTCGCGAAGCGGCCGCCATCCAGCGGCACCAGCGGACGCAGGTCCGGCGGCAGCACGGGCAGCACGTCCATGACCATCCAGTTCGGCTTGATGCCGGACTTCTTGAAGGCCTCCATGACCTTCAGGCGCTTGGAGTTCTTCTTGACCTTGAGCTCCGAGCCGGTCATGTCGTTGCGCAGGCGGTCGATCTCGATGTCGAGATCCATGTCCTCCAGCAGCTTCTTCACGCCTTCGGCGCCCATCAGCGCGATGAATTCGTCACCGTACTCGACGCGCTTGGCGTCGTAGTCGTCCTCGCTCATGATCGAGAACTTCTTCAGCGGGGTCATGCCCGGGTCGACGACGACGTAGGCTTCGAAGTACAGCACGCGCTCGATGTCGCGCAGCGTCATGTCGAGCACGAGGCCCAGACGCGACGGCAGCGACTTCAGGAACCAGATGTGGGCGCAGGGCGCGGCCAGGTCGATGTGGCCCATGCGCTCGCGGCGCACCTTGGTCTGCGTGACTTCAACGCCGCACTTCTCGCAGATGACGCCGCGGTGCTTCAGGCGCTTGTACTTGCCGCACAGGCACTCGTAGTCCTTGATCGGGCCAAAGATCTTGGCGCAGAACAGGCCGTCACGCTCGGGCTTGAAGGTGCGGTAGTTGATGGTCTCGGGCTTCTTCACCTCGCCGAACGACCAGCTGCGGATCTTCTCCGGAGACGCCAGGCCGATCTTGATGGCATCGAAATGCTCATCCGGGGTGAATTGCTTGAAAAGGTCGAGTAGTCCCTTCATGGTGTCTTCCTTTTCCTTCCTTAGTTGCGCTCGAGCTCGATGTCGATGCCGAGCGAGCGGATTTCCTTGACCAGCACGTTGAACGATTCCGGCATGCCGGCTTCGATGGCGTGCTCGCCCTTGACGATGGACTCATAGACCTTGGTGCGGCCGTTCACGTCGTCGGACTTGACCGTCAGCATTTCCTGCAGGATGTACGACGCGCCGTAAGCTTCCAGCGCCCAGACTTCCATTTCACCGAAACGCTGGCCGCCGAACTGGGCCTTGCCGCCCAGCGGTTGCTGCGTGACCAGCGAGTACGGGCCGGTCGAACGGGCGTGCATCTTGTCGTCCACCAGGTGGTGCAGCTTCAGCACGTGCATGTAGCCCACGGTGACCGGGCGCTCGAACTGCTCGCCGGTGCGGCCGTCGCACAGCCAGGCCTGCGTACGGGTCTCGGTGAGGCCCTTGCGCGCGGCGATGTCGTCCGGGTAGGCCAGCTTCAGCATGCCCCGGATTTCCTCTTCCTTGGCGCCGTCGAAGACGGGGGTCGCGAAGGGCACGCCCTTGGCGAGGTTCTCGGCCATCTCCAGCACTTCGGTGTCGGACAGGTCGTCGATGTTCTCGGTCTTGCCACCGCTCTGGTTGTAGAGCTGGTCGAACAGCTTGCGCAGCTCAGCCACCTTCGAATGCTGTTGCAGCATGTCGCCGATGCGCTGGCCGATGCCCTTGCCGGCCCAGCCCAGGTGCACTTCCAGCACCTGGCCCACGTTCATCCGCGACGGGACGCCCAGCGGGTTCAGCACGATGTCGGCGGGCGTGCCGTCGGCCATGTAGGGCATGTCTTCGATCGGGGTGACCTTGGACACCACACCCTTGTTGCCGTGACGGCCGGCCATCTTGTCGCCAGGCTGCAGACGGCGCTTGACGGCCAGGTAGACCTTGACCATCTTCAGCACGCCGGCGGGCAGCTCGTCGCCCTGCGTCAGCTTCTTGCGCTTCTCCTCGAAGGACAGGTCGAAGCTGTGGCGGGTCTGGTCCAGCGCGTTCTTGATGGACTCGAGCTGGTTGGCAACGTCTTCCTCGGCCGGGCGGATGTCGAACCAGTGGAACTTCTCGACCGAAGCCAGGTAGTCCTTGTCGATCTTGGTGCCCTTGGCGATCTTCTGCGGGCCGCCGTTGGCGACACGGCCGACCAGCAGCTTCTCGATACGGTCGAAGGCGTCGCTCTCGACGATGCGCAGCTGGTCGTTCAGGTCCAGGCGGTAGCGCTTCAGCTCGTCGTCGATGATCTGCTGGGCGCGCTTGTCGCGCTGGATGCCTTCACGGGTGAAGACCTGCACGTCGATGACGGTGCCGCTGGTGCCTTGGTCGACGCGCAGCGACGTGTCCTTCACGTCAGAAGCCTTCTCGCCGAAGATGGCGCGCAGCAGCTTCTCTTCCGGCGTCAGCGTGGTTTCGCCCTTGGGCGTGACCTTGCCGACCAGCACGTCGCCCGGGTTCACTTCGGCACCGATGTAGACGATGCCCGACTCGTCCAGGCGGCCCAGTTGCTGCTCGGACAGGTTGGGGATGTCGCGGGTGATTTCTTCCGAACCCAGCTTGGTGTCACGCGCGTTGACCACCAGTTCCTCGATGTGGATCGAGGTGTAGCGGTCTTCGGCGATGACGCGCTCCGAGATCAGGATCGAGTCTTCGAAGTTGTAGCCGTTCCACGGCATGAACGCGACCAGCATGTTCTGGCCCAGAGCCAGTTCACCGATGTCGGTGGAGGCGCCATCGGCAATGATGTCCTCGGCCGCCACCTTGTCGCCACGGCGCACGATGGGGCGCTGATGGATGTTGGTGTTCTGGTTGGAACGCTGGTACTTGATCAGGTTGTAGATGTCGACACCGACCTCACCGGCCACGGTCTCGTCATCGTTCACGCGGATCACGATGCGGTTCGTGTCGACGTAGTCGACGACACCACCACGACGCGCGGCCACCACGGTGCCCGAGTCCTTCGCGGCGACGCGCTCGACGCCCGTACCGACGAAAGCCTTCTCGGGACGCAGCACCGGCACGGCCTGACGCTGCATGTTGGCGCCCATCAGCGCGCGGTTCGCGTCGTCGTGCTCCAGGAACGGCACGAGCGAGGCCGCGACGGACACGATCTGCGTCGGCGCCACGTCCATGTACTGGATGCGCTCGGGCGAGGTCAGCACCGATTCGCCGTTCTCACGGGCGGAGACCAGCTCGTCGCTCAGCGAGCCCTCGGCGTTCAACGTCGCGTTGGCCTGGGCGATGACGTACTTGCCTTCCTCGATGGCGGACAGGTAGTCGATCTGGTCGGTGACCTTGCCGTCCACCACGCGGCGGTACGGCGTCTCCAGGAAGCCGTACTCGTTCAGCTGAGCGTACAGCGCCAACGAGTTGATCAGGCCGATGTTCGGGCCTTCAGGCGTTTCGATGGGGCAGACGCGGCCGTAGTGGGTCGGGTGCACGTCGCGGACTTCGAAGCCGGCGCGCTCGCGGGTTAGACCGCCCGGGCCCAGGGCGGAAACACGACGCTTGTGCGTGATTTCCGACAGCGGGTTGGTCTGGTCCATGAACTGCGACAGCTGCGACGCACCGAAGAACTCCTTCAGCGCCGCGGAGATCGGCTTGGAGTTGATCAGGTCGTGCGGCATCAGGGCTTCGGTCTCGGCCTGGCCCAGACGTTCCTTGACGGCCTTCTCGATACGGGCGAGGCCCGAGCGGTACTGGTTCTCGGCCAGTTCGCCCACGCAGCGCACGCGACGGTTGCCCAGGTGGTCGATGTCGTCCACTTCGCCGCGGCCATTGCGCAGCTCGACGAGGATCTTGACGACGTCAAGGATGTCCTCGTTGGACAGGTTCATCGTGCCTTCCGGCGTGTCACGGCCGACACGCGCGTTGAACTTCATGCGGCCGACGCGCGACAGGTCGTACGTGTCGGTGCTGTAGAACAGGCGGTTGAACAGGGCCTCGACGGCGTCTTCCGTCGGCGGCTCGCCGGGGCGCATCATGCGGTAGATGGCGACGCGGGCGGCCAGCTGGTCGGCGGTCTCGTCAGACGCCAGCGTCTGCGAGATGTAGGCGCCTTCGTCCAGCTCGTTCGTGAACAGCGCCTGGACTTCCTTGACGCCGGCGGCGCGCAGCTTCTTCAGCAGCGCATCGGTCAGCTCGTCGTTGGCCTTGGCGATGATCTCGCCGGTGTCGGCGTCGATCATGTTCTTGGCCAGCACACGGCCGACCAGGAAGTCTTCCGGCACCGAGATGTGCTGCGTGCCGGACTGCTCCAGCTGGCGCACGTGGCGGGCGGTGATGCGCTTGTCCTTCTCGACGATGACGGCGCCGCTCTTGTCGACGATGTCGAAGCGGGCGACTTCACCCTTCAGGCGGTCGGCGACGAATTCGAGCTGCGCGCCAACGTCCATCAGGCGGAAGTTGTCGAACACGAAGAAGTGGGCCAGGATCTGCTCGGGGTTCAGGCCGATGGCCTTCAGCAGGATCGTGACCGGCATCTTGCGGCGGCGGTCGACGCGGAAGTACAGGATGTCCTTCGGGTCGAACTCGAAGTCCAGCCACGACCCGCGGTAGGGAATGATGCGGGCGCTGAACAGCAGCTTGCCCGACGAATGCGTCTTGCCCTTGTCATGTTCGAAGAACACGCCCGGCGAACGGTGCAGCTGCGACACGATGACGCGCTCGGTCCCGTTGACGATGAAGGAGCCGTAGTCGGTCATCAGGGGCACTTCGCCCATGTAGACCTCTTGCTCCTTGATTTCCTTGACGGTCTTCGCCTGGGGCGACTCGCGGTCATAGATGATCATCTGCAGGCGCGCGCGCACGGCGGCTGCATAGGTCAACCCACGCTGCTGGCACTCACGGGTGTCGAACGGCGGCTTGGCGATGTTGAACTCGAGGAACTTCATCTCGACGAACCCGTTGTGCGAAACAATCGGGAACGCCGACAGGAAAGCCGCCTGCAGCCCTTCGGGCTTGCGTTTGGCGGGGGCCACGTCCTTCTGCAGGAAGGCTACGTAGCTGTCCTTCTGCATCGTGAGCAGATAAGGAACGTTGAGGACACTCTCGCGCTTGCCGAAGCTCTTGCGGATCCGCTTGCGCTCGGTGTAGCTGTAGGGGGTTGCTTGCGCCATAAACACTCCGTGTCGAGTGCGCTCCCGGCCGTGGAGCGCACCGTGTGCGGCGACTGGCTGGCTCACGCGCCCGGGACGGGCGGCTGCCTAGCTTGGTGGTTGGCCACTACCAACCGCTGGCGGACAACTCGGGCATTGCACCCAAGTCCGACCAAACTGGTTCTCTGCAGTCGGATCAGAGAACACGTGAAAGAACCGCGCATCATACCGCGCGCGGTTCTTTCAGCTGTCCTCTACGGGGACAAACCCGTAAAGACGAAAAAGGGGATGCCCGAAGGCAACCCCTTTTCATGAATCCGGCAAGCCGGATCCGGTGGCGGGCGAGAACGCCCGCCCAATGAATTACTTCATTTCGGCCTTGGCACCGGCTTCGACCAGCTTCTTCACAGCGGCTTCGGCGTCGGCCTTGGAGATGCCTTCCTTGACGTTCTTCGGAGCGCCGTCGACCAGGTCCTTGGCTTCCTTCAGACCCAGGCCGGTGATTTCGCGGACGGCCTTGATGACGCCAACCTTCTGGGCGCCAGCGTCGGTCAGGACGACGTTGAACTCGGTCTTTTCTTCAGCAGCAGCAGCGGCACCGCCGCCAGCGCCACCGGCGGCCGGAGCAGCCATCGAAGCGGCGGACACGCCGAACTTCTCTTCGATTGCCTTGACCAGGTCGTTCAGTTCCAGAACGGACATGCTGTCCAGGGCGGTCAGGAAAGCGTCTTTATCGAATGCCATGATTAATTTCCTAAAAACAGATGGGTTGCGTATGAACGCGTGATTGGTCGTCGATCAGGCTGCGGCCGGGGCTTCAGCAGCAGCTTCCGTGGAAGCGGCGCCTTCGCCACGCTTTGCAGCCAGGGCAGCCAGCACGGCCGCGGTGCGTTGCACCGGCGACAGCAGCAGGCCGGCGATCTGCGACAGCAGGACTTCCTTGGACGGGACGGAGGCCAGAGCCTTCACGCCATTGACGTCCAGAGCCTTGCCACCGTAGGCACCACCCTTGATGACGAGCTTGTCGTTGGTCTTGGCAAAGTCAGCGATGACTTTGGCAGCCGCGACAGCGTCTTCCGAAAAGCCGTAGATCAGCGGGCCGACCATGCTCTCCGCAGCCGCTTCGAACGGGGTGCCGGCGACGGCGCGACGAGCCAGGGTGTTCTTCAGCACGTGAAGATAGACACCCTTGGCACGCGCATCGACGCGCAGCTTGTTCAAGGCTTCCACGGTGAGGCCACGGTACTCGGCCAACGCCAGCGTCTGCGACTTGGCAGCTTGCGCTGCGACGTCGGAGACAACGGCTGCCTTCTCGTTGCGATTGAGACTCAAGGTCTACTCCTCACATTTGCTCCCTCGGCCTTGCGGCTTCGAGAGCGCCAGGGATTCAGCGACCATCTGTCAGGAAAAGAATTCCTTTCAGCGGGACCGCCATCTGCGCTGGTTCTCCACCACCGACGAATCGGCGACTTCGATTTAAGGGGTCTCCACCAGCGGTCTTGGATGACGCGCCACCCGGTTGCCCGGGCAGCGCCCCACCAATCTTTGTTGCCCGGGGCCAGACTCGCCCCGCGCAGATTCAGTGCCCCAGGCCTTGCGGCCTGGTTACCGTTCAAGCCGCGGTAGCTTGAGCGTTGATCGAAGCGATTTCGACGCGAGCACCGACGCCCATCGTCGAGGACACGGCGACCTTGCGCAGGTAGATGCCCTTGCTCGAAGCCGGCTTGGCCTTGTTCAGGGCCTCGATCAGCGCGCGCAGGTTGCCTTCCAGCTTGTCGGTGTCGAACGAGCGACGGCCGAGGGTGCCGTGGATGATGCCGGCCTTGTCGACGCGGAACTGGACCTGGCCAGCCTTGGCGTTCTTGACGGCGGTGGCGACGTCGGGCGTGACGGTGCCGACCTTGGGGTTGGGCATCAGGCCGCGCGGGCCCAGGATCTGACCCAGCGTACCGACGACACGCATCGTGTCAGGCGAGGCGATGACCACGTCGAAGGGCATGTCGCCCGCCTTGACGCGCTCGGCCAGATCTTCCATGCCGACGACGTCGGCGCCAGCGGCCTTGGCTTCTTCAGCCTTGGCGCCTTGGGCGAACACGGCGACGCGCTTGGTCTTGCCGGTGCCGTTGGGCAGCACGACGGCGCCACGCACGACCTGGTCAGACTTCTTGGCATCAATGCCCAGTTGCACGGCCACGTCGATGGACTCATCGAACTTGGCGGAAGCCAGGCTCTTGACCAGGTCCAGGGCTTCGGTCAGCGCGTACAGCTTGGTCGACTCGACCTTGCCAGCCAGCGCCTTTTGCTTCTTGGTGAGCTTGGCCATGTCAGACCCCTTCCACGATGATGCCCATCGAACGGGCGGAGCCGGCGATGGTGCGGACGCCGGCGTCGACGTCAGCGGCGGTCAGATCCTTGGACTTGATCTTGACGATCTCTTCCAGCTGGGCGCGGGTCAGCTTGCCGACCTTGTCCAGGTGAGGACGTTGCGAACCCTTCTCGATCTTCGCGGCCTTCTTCAGCAGCACGGTCGCCGGGGGCGACTTGATGATGAAGGTGAAGCTCTTGTCCGCGAACGCGGTGATGACCACCGGCAGCTTCATGCCGGGCTCGAAGCCGCCAGCCGAAGTCTGGGCGTTGAACGCCTTGCAGAATTCCATGATGTTCAGGCCACGCTGACCCAGCGCAGGACCCACCGGCGGCGAGGGGTTAGCCTTGCCGGCCGGAATTTGCAGCTTGATGAAGCCGACAATCTTCTTTGCCATGTTTTCTCCAAACAGCGCCCGGGCGGCAAGCCTGGACACCTGAGTGCTAGCGCATCGGACTCGGACCGAAGTCCTTACCTTTGCTCCTCTTGTCCGCCTCTCGTTGCAGACTGGTCACGGGTCAGCGCTCAGGGCGCGCCGACCAAAGCCCGCGATTCTAGCGCGTCAGACCTTTTCGACCTGCGCGAAGTCCAGCTCCACCGGCGTGGCACGACCGAAGATCGTGACCGACACACGCACCTTGGACTTGTCGTAATTGACCTCCTCGACCGAGCCGTTGAAGTCGGTGAAGGGACCTTCCTTGACGCGCACGACTTCACCGACAGTCCACTCGACCTTGGGCCGGGGCTTCTCGACGCCTTCCTGCATCTGGTTGACGATCTTCATGACCTCGGCTTCCGAGATCGGAGCCGGGCGGTTCTTGGCGCCGCCGACAAAGCCCGTCACCTTGGACGTGTGCTTCACCAGATGCCAGGACTCGTCGTCCATGAACATCTCGACCAGCACATAGCCCGGGAAGAAGCGGCGCTCGGTGACGGCCTTCTTGCCGTTCTTCAGCTCGACGACTTCTTCGGTCGGCACCAGGATGCGGCCGAACTTGTCCTGCATGGCGGCGCGGTCGATGCGCTCGCGCAGGTTGCGCTCGACAGCCTTCTCCATGCCCGAGTAGGCATGAACGACGTACCAACGCTTGGGCAGGCCGGCGGGAGCTTCGGTCGTGACGACTTGTTCTTCAGACATTCGAATTCCTTGCGATCAGCGCTTCCAGCCCAGGATCAGGTCGTACAGCACCCACTCCAGCGTCTTGTCCGTCATCCACAGGAACAAGGCCATCACGACAACGAAGGCAAACACATAGCCCGTCATCTGCGTCGCTTCCTTGCGGGTGGGCCAGACGACCTTCTTGACCTCGCGCACGGAGTCGCGGCCATAGGCAATCAACGACTTGCCATGCTCCGACAGGAAGAACGCGCCCACGGCAGCTGCCAGCAGCACGATCAACGAGGCCCACTGCACCAGGGCGCCTTGCTTCGCCAAGCCGTAGTAAGCCACCAGCGCACCGATCAGCAACAGCAGCGCTGCGGCCAACTTGGCCTTGTCCGCACCGCTGGTCACGGTCTCGACTTGAGGAGGATTCGCCATCAGTTCACTTTCACGCGCCGCCCGGAAGCGACTTTCAGACGCTGCCACAGGCCGTAGCCATCAGCAGCAAGGCCCGCCGAGATCACTCTCGCGGGCCGATGCTTGTTTAGCCAGGATACCAACCGTCGTGATCAGCGACTGTTGGCAGGGGCAGAGGGTCTCGAACCCCCAACCTTCGGTTTTGGAGACCGACGCTCTGCCAATTGAGCTATGCCCCTGTGGCCTGAAAACTTACTCGAGGATCGTGGCGACGACGCCCGAACCGACGGTACGGCCGCCTTCACGGATAGCAAAGCGCAGGCCTTGCTCCATGGCGATCGGAGCGATCAGCTTCACGGTGATGCCGACGTTGTCGCCGGGCATGACCATTTCCTTGTCCTTAGGCAGCTCCACGGCACCGGTCACGTCCGTCGTGCGGAAGTAGAACTGGGGACGGTAGTTGTTGAAGAACGGGGTGTGGCGGCCGCCTTCTTCCTTGCTCAGAACGTAGATCTCAGCAGTGAAGTGGGTGTGGGGCTTGATGGTGCCGGGCTTGGCCAGAACTTGGCCGCGCTCGACGTCTTCACGCTTGGTGCCGCGCAGCAGGATGCCGACGTTGTCGCCTGCTTGACCTTGGTCCAGCAGCTTGCGGAACATTTCGACGCCCGTGACCGTGGTCTTCTGGACTTCGCGGATGCCCACGATTTCGATCTCTTCGCCGACCTTGATGATGCCGCGCTCGACGCGACCGGTCACCACGGTGCCGCGGCCCGAGATCGAGAACACGTCTTCCACCGGCAGCAGGAAGGCGCCGTCAACGGCACGGTCCGGCTGCGGGATGTAGGTGTCCAGCGCATCGGCCAGGCGCATGATGGCCTGCTCGCCCAGGTCGCCGGCGTCGCCTTCCAGAGCCAGCTTGGCCGAGCCCTTGATGATGGGGGTGTCGTCGCCGGGGAAGTCGTACTTGCTCAGCAGTTCGCGCACTTCCATTTCGACCAGCTCGAGCAGCTCGGCGTCGTCGACCATGTCGCACTTGTTCAGGAAGACGATGATGTACTTCACGCCGACCTGACGGGCCAGCAGGATGTGCTCACGCGTCTGGGGCATCGGGCCGTCAGCGGCCGAGCACACCAGGATGGCGCCGTCCATCTGGGCGGCACCGGTGATCATGTTCTTGACGTAGTCGGCGTGGCCGGGGCAGTCAACGTGCGCGTAGTGGCGGTTGGCCGTCTCGTACTCGACGTGCGCGGTGTTGATCGTGATGCCGCGGGCCTTTTCTTCCGGAGCCGCGTCGATCTGGTCGTACGCCTTGGCTTCGCCGCCGAACTTCTTCGACAGCACCGTCGCGATCGCTGCCGTCAGCGTCGTCTTGCCATGGTCCACGTGACCGATCGTGCCCACGTTCACGTGCGGCTTGGTCCGTTCAAACTTGCCTTTTGCCATCTTGCGCTCCTGAGGCGAACCCGTTGAGACGAGTAGAAAAAGAGAAAAGCTGTGGTGCCCTTGACGCGGATCGAACGCGTGACCTCTCCCTTACCAAGGGAGTGCTCTACCACTGAGCCACAAGGGCATCGGCACGGGTTTGACGCCAGACGAACTGGCCGGCAAACCGGTGTCGACGCTTTGACAACCAAGCCACCCACAAATGGAGCGGGAAACGGGAATCGAACCCGTGTCATTAGCTTGGAAGGCTAAGGTTCTACCATTGAACTACTCCCGCCCTGGGGGCTGCTGACCTCGACATGCAACCAACTGCGGACTGCATGCTTTGGTGGAGGAGGCTGGATTCGAACCAGCGTACGCAATGCGGGCAGATTTACAGTCTGCTGCCTTTAACCACTCGGCCACCCCTCCTGAGGCAAGCCCGCAACTATAGCACAGAACAAAGACGGCGCAACAGACGCCTCACAAAACACAAAGCCGGGCGAGCGCCGGCGATGGCGCCTCACGCGCAGCCAGGCACGAGCACGGAGCGCCCTTGCGGCACGCGCCTCTGAACGGAAGCCTGTCACCGGGAAAACGCGCCCGAGGCGCGGCGCAACCACTCGGGACCCATCCGGCACCGAACCCAAACCAAATCCCGCAGCGAACGCCCAGGCACTGGATCGTCTCCCGGCAGCAACACAGCAAGCTCACCGAAAGATACCAATCAAATGCCAATTCAAGGCCGCCAACCCAGTCTCCCAGAGGTGACGCACCCTTGAATAGAGGTCAGCGGAGGCACCACCCGGGAAACTCCCCGGTAGAGACTGGTAGCAAAGTGGCGTTATCAATCGTTACAGTGGCATTACAGTGGATGCATGACTGCATGAGGGCATCGAGCAGCAGCAACCGGACTGAAGGTGGTACGCAGCCATGCTGTCCCGCCACCGCCGACGATTTCATTGGCCACAACGAGGAACAGTACATGAAGGTCAAACAGACCCCCATCTCGCAGGCAGTGCTCATCGCTCTGCTCGGCGCCAGCAGCACCACATTCGCGCAACAGGCTCCGACGCCTCAGCAGCTCGACACGGTCACGATTACCGGCATCCGGGCATCGCAGGAGAAGTCGCTCAGCGTCAAGCGCAATGCCGACGCCCACATCGACGTCATCTCGGCCGAGGACATCGGCAAGATGCCTGACAAGAACGTGGCCGACTCGCTGGCCCGCATCCCGGGTGTGACGGTGCTGAACAGCCCCGCCGGCGGCTCGGGCGGCTTCGACGAGCGGGATCGCGTCGGTCTGCGCGGCACCAATCCCAGCCTGACTCAAACACTTGTCGACGGTCATGGCATCGCCAACGGCGACTGGTTTGTCCTGGACCAGACCGGCGCAGGCGTCGGCCGCAGCGTGAGCTTCTCCCTGCTGCCTTCCGAGCTGGTCAGCCGGGTCGAGGTGCGCAAGAGCTCCGAGGCCTCTCTGGTGGAAGGCGGCACGGCTGGTTCTGTCAACATCATCACCCGTCGCCCGCTGGATTTCGCCAAGTCGCTGACCGCAGAAGTCGGCGTGGGCGCCGTTTACGCCGACCTGCCGAAGAAGACCGACCCCCAACTGTCGGCGCTGCTCAACTTCCGCAACGAGGCGCGCACCTTCGGCTTGATGGTGCAGGCCTTCTCGGAGCAGCGCAGCCTGCGTCGTGACGGCGTGGAAGCGCTGGGCTATATCAACAAGCTCGACGCGACGACCGCACCGGCCCTGGTCGCCGCGCGTCCGGACCTGAACGGCGTGTTCACGCCCGACCTGATCGGCTCCGCCCTCTTCACGCAGGAGCGCGAGCGCAAGGGCGGCCTGATCCGCGCGCAGATCAAGCCCAACGCGAACTTCGACACCGTGCTGACGGCGTTCTCGTCCAAGATGGAAGCGGACAACTACAACCGCAACTACCTGATGGCGCCTCGCGGCGGCTTGCTCAACACCGCGACCATCTCCGACTATGAGGTAAAGACCGACAGCAACGGCAACAAGACGCTGACGAAGGCCACCTTCAACTGGGCCACGCCGTCGACCGCCGGCTACTACGACCTGATCAGCCGCAAGGCGTCTGCTGAAACCGGCTTCGTCAGCGTGGACTCCAGGCTCAAGGTGAGCGACGCGTTGACGTTCACGGCCAATGCCGGCACGTCGCGCGGCAAGGGCAAGACGCTCAGCCAGGACGTTGTCGAACTGGCAATCGTCTCCTCGCGCGCCAGCTACTCGCTGAATGGCACGGACACGGCGCCGTCGTTCAGCTTCACCAACCCGACGACGCGCGCCGACTGGATCTTCGGCGCGCAGAACGTTGTCGTGCACGACAAAGAGTCCTGGGCCCAGATCGACGGCGAGTACGACCTCGATGTGGGTGTGCTGAAGACGCTGAAGTTCGGCGTGCGCGGCGCCCAGCACAAGCGCTACACCGACCCCATCGTGGCCCAGGGCCCGGGCTGCGCGAGCGGCACACCCTATCGCGCCGGCGCATTCGACTGGAGCCAACCGAGCGCCTGCTCGGTTGCCGGTCCGAACGGCACCACGGTCGATGCCCCGCAGAACTCGTTCTACACGCTGCCGGCCTTCGGCGGCAGCTATCCCAGCAACTTCGGCAGCGGTCTGGGCAGCGGTTTCCCCACCAACATCCCGTTCATCACCGCGGAGGCGCTGGCCGACTACAACCGCCGCGTGACCACCCGTGACCCGGTCACCCGTCGCTGGGCGGAGCAGGAGTACTCGGTGAAAGAGAACTCCACGGCCGCGTATGTCCAGGGCGACCTGATGGGCGATGGCTGGAGCGGCAACGTGGGTCTGCGCGCGGTGCGCACCAAGCAGAGCTCCAGCTCGTTCCGCGCCAGCCTCGCCAGCGAGACCCCGACGATCACCGGTTCGGCGTTCGGCAACTACACCGTCACGTCGTCTGACCTGACCTACACCGACTGGCTGCCCAGCGCCAGCGTGCGGATCGACCTACGCAGCGACATCGTGGCGCGTCTGGCGGTGAACCGCACGGTCACCCGTGCCGACTACACGGCGCTGTCCGGCTACACCGCCCTCAACTCCACGGGCATGTTCCTGGACAACACCGTGGTGGGCGGCGGCACGGCCGGCAACCCGAAGCTGAAGCCGGTCCGTTCGACCAACTTCGACGGCAACATCGAGTGGTACTTCGCTCCGCGTGCTTTCGTGTCGGCAGGCGCATTCCTGATGGACATGAGCAGCTACATCACCGATGGCACGTTCCGCGCGAACTACCCGGTGTTGCTGATCAACACGAACCAGGTCGGCGGCAATCCGCAGCTCGCAAACCGCGACTTCCTGGTGACCGGTCCGGTCAACAAGAAGGCCCGCGTGAAGGGCGTCGAGTTCGCGTTCGAAACGCCGATCGCCGCGAACTTCGGCGTGATGGCCAACTACACTTATGCGGATGGCGAGGACGAGACCGGCGACGTGCTGCGCGGCAACGTGAAGAACTCGTTCACGCTCGGCGGTTTCTTCGAGAACGAACGCTTCTCGGCTCGCGTGAACTACAGCTACACCGACGACATCTTTGTCGGCAACGACCGCGGCACCAAGTACTTCCAGAAGGGCACGGGCGTGCTGTCCGCATCGCTGGGCTACAAGTTCAGCGAGAGCTTCAGCGTGAGCCTTGACGGCCAGAACCTGAACGACCCCAAGCTGAAGTACTACGCCTCGGAACTGCAGCCGCGCGCCATCTACCGCAACGGCAGCCAGTACTACCTGACCGCCCGCGTCAAGTTCTGATGCAGGCCGGCACCGCGGAACCCTCGGGTTCCCGCGGTGGCCGTCACCCACCAAAATCGAAAGGGAGCGTGCAGTCCACGCTCCCTTTTTTTTTGCCCAGGCCATGAGCGAAACCGCCACCATCATCGACAAGTACATCGCCTCCCGCCCGTTGGGCGGCAGCACGGACGTGCCACCGCCGGTGAAGCACATCTGCGTCGTCGGCGGCGGCTCGGCGGGCTGGATGACGGCGCTGATGCTGGCCACCACGGCCTACGGCCCGCGGCTGAAGGTGACGGTGCTGGAGTCCCCCCAGGTCGGCATCATCGGCGTGGGCGAGGGCTCGACGCCCTGGCTGCGCCGCTTCTTCGAGATCCTCGGCATCGAGGAGTCCGAATGGATGCCGGCCTGCAACGCCACCTACAAGAGCGGCATCACGTTCGACGGCTGGTCCACCAAGCCCGGCTTCGAGCGCTACTTCCACCCGTTCGTGTCGATGCTGGACAACATGACCATGCATCCGTTCGTCGACAACGTGCACGCCCGACTGGAAGGCGCCAACGTCGACGCCCACCCCGATCGCTTCTTCCTGTCGACCGCCCTCGCCCGCCAGGCCAAGGGGCCGCGCGCGGACGCCAACTTTCCGTTCGACGTCTGGTACGGATATCACTTCGACGCGACGCTGCTGGGCCAGTTCCTCGGCCGCAAGGCGGTCGCGCGCGGCGTGACGCATCTGCAGCGCCACGTGAACCACGTGCTGCTGAACGAGCAAGGCGACATCGCCGGCCTGCAGCTGGACGGCGGCGAGACGCTGGAAGCCGACCTCTTCGTCGACTGCACCGGCTTCGCGTCGCTGCTGACCGGCAAGGCGCTGCAGACGCCTTTCATCGGCTTCGGCGAGAACCTCTTCAACGACGCCGCCGTCGCGATGCCAACGCCGCTGGACGGACCGCTGGAGTCGCAGACCGTCGCCACCGCGCTGCGCCATGGCTGGGCGTGGAAGATCCCGCTGACGCACCGCCAGGGCAACGGCTACGTCTACAGCAGCGCGCACTGCTCGGCCGACGAAGCCGAGACCGAACTGCGCCGCCACCTGGGCCTGCTGGATGCAGACATTCCCGCCCGCCACCTCAAGATGCGCGTCGGCCGCATGGAGAAGATCTGGCACCGCAACTGCGTGGCGATCGGGCTGTCGCAGGGCTTCATCGAACCGCTGGAGGCCACGGCGCTGCTGTACGTGCAGGTCACCGCATCGATGCTCGTGGAGGTGCTGGAAAAGCGCGCGCTCGGGCCCGACGCGCAGGCGCAGTTCAACGAGGCGATGCGGCAACGCTTCGAGAACACGCGGGACTACATCGTCGCGCACTACAAGACCAACTCGCGGACGGACACCGAGTACTGGCGAGCCAACGCGGAGAACATGCGCCTGTCCGAGTCCTTGCAGGCGGTGCTGATGACCTGGATGTCCCGCAAGCCGCTCGTGACCGCCTTGAAGGCGGGACGCTTCGGCCAGGGCTACCCTGCCGTGTCCTGGTACGCGCTGCTCGCCGGCATGGGCATCTTTCCCGACGCCGAGGACCTCGTGCCCCCCACCGCCCACCAGGCCCGCCACGACCTGGCGGCCGTCGATCACTTCATCGCGCGCAGCCTCGGCAACTTCCCCGACCACCGCGAACTACTGGCCAACATCCCGCCGGGCAACAGCGACAAGCTGCTGCAGGTCTACGCCTGGTAGCGGAGCGTCACGCGCGCGTCAGCATGTCGATGAGCTGCCGGCGCACGGCGGCATCGCGGTCGGCATCGATGGGCCCGAACAGGTGCCGCTGGTCCGGCGGGAGGTGGGACAGCCTCTCGCCAAGCGCACCGAACACGTAGTGGTCGAACAAGGCCCGCCAGCCCTCGCGCTCGCCGTCGGGCAGGTGGCGCAACGCCAGCATGGCCAGGCGCAGCGCGGCCAGGTGCAGATCGTCCGGTCGTCGCGGCGCCGCCAGCGGCCGCCACCAGTAGTTCATCAGGATGTTGAGGTGCGGAGCCAGCGACTCGACCTGATGGAACCACAGCGGCGGCATGTAGATCGCATCGCCCGGCTCCAGCTCGGCCACGACGGCGCGCTCCAGCGCCTGCGCGAGCAGCGGGAAGCGCGCCGTGTCGGCGCGGTGCAGGTCGGGCACGGTGGACATGGGTGCCGGCGTCGGCGCGTAGTCCGGCGGGCCCAGATACAGCAGCGGCGCGCAGGACGGCGGCAGCAGCGTGAAGCGCCGCCGCCCCGCCGCCACGCAGGCGATGTTGTGCGAATCGTCGAAGTGCGCGGGCACCGTTGCGCGATTGCCGATCCAGATGCGCGGCGGGATGGTCACGTCCAGCAGCGCCAGCCGGTTGGCCTGCTCCAGGCCCGGCAGTGCCTCGGACACCAGCGCACTCTGCACGGCCAGGCTGGGCGGCTCGGGGAAGTGGCTGTAGCGCCAGAGCTGCTCGAACAACGCGGCGAACGGCCGCTGGTCATGCATGAAGTTGAAGCCCGCCAGATCGGGCCGGTAGCTGAACGCCCGCGTCGCATCGGGCTTGGCCAGCACGGCATCGACCGGCTGGCCGCCGTCGAAGCCCATCAGGTACTGCAGACAGGGCTCCAGGCCCGCCCGGCCCTGCGCCACCAGCGGCCAGTGCGCGACGGCACCGCGCAGCACGACCGGCTCGTAGCCCGGCACCACGTCGCGCTCGAAGCGCTCGCGCGTGACGCCGGTCATCTCCTTCATCGGCTGCATGGGCACCTCAATCCTGCCGCCGCGCCAGCACACCGTGCCAGGCCTCGGGGATGTGGGCGGCCGGGTCCTGCTCGCGCTGCACGACGTAGTGCCCGAACATCGCCGCCCAAGCCTCGCGCTGGGTGGCGGGCAAGGCATTCAGCACCTGGATGGCCTGCAGCAGCGCGTGCGCGGGCGCGGGCAGGTCCTTCTCAACTGCCACCGGCCACCAGTAGTTGATGAGCAGGTTGACCTTCTCCAGCGCCTGCACCTGGTGGAACCACAGCGGCGGGATGTAGAGGGCGTCGCCCGGCCCCAGGTCGGCCACGAGGGCCGCGGCCAGCGCATCGCGGTAGCGCGGATAGCGCTCGAAGTCCGGCGCGTCGGGATGCACCACCGAGATCGGAGCACCCGACGGCGTGTGTTCCAGCGGGCCGATGTAGAGGTTGCCCACCTGATCCGGCGCGAACAGCGTGAAGCGCCGCCGCCCGGCCGCGACACAGGCCAGGTTGTGCGGATGGTCGTGATGCACCGGCACCGTCAGCGCATTGCCCAGCCAGAAGTTGGGCACGACGCCGGGTAGCGCCTGCAGTCGGTTGTCGTCCAGAAAACCCGGGATCACGTCGCCGACCTTGGCGCACTGCGCCGCGATGGCCGGTGCATGGCTCGCCGGCAGGTAGGCCGCCAGGTGACCCATGAACTCCGGCAGCGTCATGCGCGCCTTGACGAAGGCGAAGTCGGTCAGCGCGTCGTTGTAGCCCATGACGCCGCGTGCCGCCGCGCGGGTCTTCGTGGCCATGACCTCCGCGCCGCGGTCGAAGCGGCCGAGATAGTCGCAGATGGCCAGCGGCGCCTGGCGCCCTGCCTGCACGGCCGGCCAGTCCGCCACCAGACCCGCCAGCAGCACCGGCTCGGCGCGCCGCGCCAGGCGCTCTTTCAACTGCGGCTCGTCGGCCGCCGACCAGATTTCCACGGGCTTCACGGCCGGCATTGTCCCGGTTCACCCATGCCGCCCAACACCGACAAACCCTGTACCAGATGAAGGCCACTTCCGTGTTGGACGACGAGAACCTGCCGCAACGCAAGCGCTTCGTCGCCGTCCCGCAACAGGTCAGCAGCAGGCCTCTCGAATACCAGTCGGCCTGAGCCGCCTCGCGACTCCCTGGTAGCCCGGCCATTCGTCATAGAGGAATACATGAGCCACCCGGGAAACTACTGGCATCAAATTGGTAGCAAAGTGGATTTATCGATGGCTATAGTGGCATTGCATTGGTTGTACGCATTCAACAACAAACGAGACGACAACCGGACTCAAGGTGGTATGCAACCGGCCCGAGGCAGCCACCCTGCAACGAACCATGGCCATTACGAGGATTCAGTTCATGAAGGTCAAGCAGACCCCCATCGCCGCCGCTGTGTCGCTGACACTGCTGGGCGCTTCGCTCGCCGTCCAGGCCCAGCAAGCCGCCGCTCCCGCCGCCCAGCTGGACCAGGTCGTCATCACCGGCATCCGCGCCTCGCTGGAGAGCGCCGCCACGATCAAGAAGAACTCCACCGCCGTCGTCGACGCCGTGTCGGCCGAAGACGTGGGCAAGCTGCCGGACTCCGACGTGGGCCAGGCGCTGGGCCGTATCCCCGGCATCTCGGTGGGCCGCGCGTTCGGCCAGGGCGCCACTGTCTCCATCCGCGGCTCCGACCCGCAGATGACCTACACGACGCTGAACGGCCAGACCGTCGCGTCCACCGGCTGGTATGACCAGCTGGACATCGACCGCTCGTTCAACTACTCGCTGCTGCCTTCCGAGCTGATCGGCGGCATGGAGGTCTACAAGTCGCAGCAGGCCGACCTGACCGAAGGCGGCATCGGTGGCACGGTCATCGTCAAGACCCGCAAGCCGCTGGACATGGCCGCCAACAGCGGCTTCGTCGGCGTCAAGTACGGCAAGGGCACCATCAGCGACGCCGAGAAGGAAGTCTCGGGCCTGTTCAGCTGGAAGAACCAGGCCAAGACCTTCGGCGTGCTGGCCGCCGGCGCGCACTCGCAAGGCGCGTACATCCGCAACGGCATCGAAGCCGACAACCGCTGGTCCGGCGACATCGCCCCCACCGCCTTCATCCAGGACCGCAAGCGCGACGCGCTGAACGTGACGCTGCAGGCCCGCCCGGCCGAAGGTCTGGACCTGGGTCTGAACCTGCTGCGACTCAAGCTGGTCGGCGACAACAGCAACAGCAGCGACTACATCTTCCAGGACCCCGAGAACTCGACGAACTGCACGAAGCGCAACACCGACGTGAAGTCGGCGTGGAACCCCAAGGGCATGTGCGTCTACAGCTCGACCACGGCCGCCAACCCGCTGCCCACGCAGTTCTTCCAGGTCTGGGCGCGCGCCGCCGAGATGACGTCCGACACCGCGACGTTTGACGCCCACTACCGCACGGGCAACGCCAAGTACGACCTCGTCGCCGGCGTGACCAAGGCCGAAGGCGGCACCAAGCTGACGGCCAACTACCAGGCCGGCAACTGGGACGCCGGCTTCAGCCGCCCCGCCTGGCAGGGCACCATCGACGCGACGGGCAAGCAGATCGTCATCAGCCCGACGTCCAACCAGTCCTTCACCGCCGCCAACCTGCCCACGCAGATGGGTCCGCAGTCCTGGGCCACGTCGCGTGCGCCGAACAAGGACCAGGAGAAGTACCTGCAGATGGACGCCACCTTCGACCTCGACTGGGGCACCATCAACAGCTTCAAGACTGGCCTGCGCTATGCCGACCACACGTTCGAGAAGCGCGCCTTCCGTCCGATCTGGGCGTCGACCATCGCCACGTCGGCCACGTCCGGCCTGTTCGCCGGCACGGCCGAAGCCGCCAGCTGGAACATCCCGCGCCCCAACGTGGACGCGATGGTGGCCGGCACGCTGAAGAACATCACCGGCTGGAACGAAGACCGCAGCGCGTTCAGCGAACTCAACGAGAAGAACACGTCGGCCTACGGCATGTTCGAGTTCGAGTCGGGCAACATGCGCGGCAACTTCGGTCTGCGCTTCATCTCGACCAAGGTGTCCAGCACCGGCTACAAGTTCGACGGCACGCCACTGGCCGCCGGTGACTACGCCGGCAACGCGAACTGGGGCCGCAGCCACGACGTCAAGACGGCCAAGTACAACGATGTGCTGCCCAGCGTGAACTTCGCGTTCGACCTGCGCAAGGACCTGGTGCTGCGCGCCGCCGCCGCCCAGGCCATCACGCGCCCGAACTTCGCCAACATGTTCGGCGTGTCCGTGTCCGGCTACAACGACGACCGCGCCGGCAATGAAACCTGGACGCTGGGCAGCGTGGGCCTGAAGCCCATGAAGTCCAGCCAGGTCGACCTGAGCCTGGAGTACTACTACGGCAAGGGCAACCTGCTGTCGGCGACCTACTTCAACAAGGACGTCCAGAACTTCATCACCACCAACGTGGCGCTGAACCAGAAGATCGGCCTGGTGGACCCGCTGACCAAGGTCGACAACTGGACCGTGCAGAGCTTCGTCAACGCCGGCGGCGGCCGCCTGCAAGGCCTGGAGCTGCAAGCCAACCACGCGTTCAACAACGGCTTCGGCGTCGTTGCCAACTACACCTTCACCGAAGGCACGGCACCGGCCCAATCGTTCGCTGACAACCTGGGCATCTTCACGCAGTCGTCCAAGCACAACGTGAACATGGTCGGCTACTACGAGACCGCCGCCTACTTCGGTCGCCTGGCCTACAACTGGCGCTCCAAGTACATCATTCGTGAGAACGCCTACTGGTACGGCAACCGCATGCACGACAGCTACGGCACGCTGGACGCCAGCTTCGGCTGGAACATCAACAAGTGGCTGAAGCTCAGCTTCGAGGCCATCAACCTGACCAAGCAGGACGATGTGCAGTACGGCGTGATGTCCACCAGCCTGCCGGCCGATGGCCTGCACAAGGATCCGCTGAAGGCCGGCTACCCCGCCTGGTCCTTCAAGGGCGAGACCAGCTACAAGATCGGTCTGACCGCCAAGTTCTGATCGGCGGCCATCCCGCCCTGACGACGAAGGCCCGGCATCTGCCGGGCCTTTTTCATTTCACGCCACGCAAGAGGCGCAAGCCGTTGAACACGACCAGCAGGCTGGCCCCCATGTCGGCGAACACGGCCATCCACATCGTGGCGCTGCCCAGCACGGCCAGCACGAAGAACACCGCCTTGATGCCCAGCGCCAGCGCGATGTTCTGCCACAGCACCGCATGGGTCTTGCGCGACAGGCGGATGGTCTCGGGCACGCGGCGCAGGTCGTCGTTCATGACCAGCGCGTCGGCCGCCTCCTTGGCGATGTCGGTGCCGGCCGCGCCCATCGAGAAGCCCACCGCGGCGGCGGCCAGGCTGGGCGAGTCGTTGACGCCGTCACCCACCATGGCCACCGGCTCACCGCCTGTGCCCAGTTCGGCGACCGCACGCTGCTTGTCCTCGGGCAGCAATTGCGCGCGCACCTCGGTGATGCCCACCTGCTGCGCGATGGCCCGCGCGGTGGCCTCGTTGTCACCGGTCAGCATCACCGTGCGCACGCCCATCGCCTGCAGGGCAGCGACGGCCTCGCGGCTGCTGGGCTTCACGGTGTCGGCCACCGCAAACCAGGCCAGCGCCCCGCCCTCGCCGGCCAGCACGGACAGCGTGCGGCCTTGCTGCTCGTGCTGCTGCATCAGCGCTTCCAGCTCGGGCGTGCACTGGCCGCGCTCGTGGATCCAGCGGTGGTTGCCCAGCACATGGGCCTGGCCGGCGATGCGGCCTTGCACGCCCCGGCCCATCTCGGCGGCGAAGCCGTCGACCGCCAGCTCGCCCGCGTCCAGGCCCGCCGCGATGGCCCGGGAGACCGGATGGTCCGACCGTGCCGCCAGGCTGCGCGCGATCTCCAGCGCCTCGGGCGTCGCCCCCGGCAGCAGCCCATGCGCCACCAGCCGCGGCCGGCCCTCGGTCAGCGTGCCGGTCTTGTCCATCGCGACGACGCGCAGCCGGCGCGCCTGCTCCAGATGGACGCCGCCCTTGATCAGGATGCCGCGCCGCGCGGCGGCCGACAGCCCGCTGACGATGGTCACCGGCGTGGAGATCACCAGCGCGCAGGGGCAGGCGATGACCAGCAGCACCAGCGCCTTGTAGATCGCGTCCAGCCACGCCCAGCCCAGCAGCAGCGGTGGCAACACCGCGACCGCCAGCGCGATGGCGAACACGGCCGGCGTGTAGACCGCCGCGAACTTGTCGACGAAGCGCTGCATGGGCGCACGCTGGCCCTGCGCTTCCTCAACCGCATGGATGATGCGCGCCAGCACCGTGTCGGTCGCCGCATGCGTGACCTCGAACTCCAGCGCGCCGCCCTGGTTGATCGTGCCGGCATAGACCTCGTCGCCCGCCGCCTTGTCGACCGGAATGCTTTCACCCGTGACCGGCGATTGGTCCACCGCGCTCTGCCCCGCGGTCACACGACCGTCAAGCGCCAGACGCTCGCCCGGCTTCACCCGCACGGTCGCCCCCACCGCCACGGCGGCGGCGTCCTGCGTGAGCCAACGGCCGTCGGCCTGCCTCACCTCGGCCTGTGGCGGCGACAGCGCCAGCAGCCCCGCGATGGCGTTGCGCGCGCGCTCCACCGAGCGCGCCTCGATCAGCTCGGCCAGCGAGTACAGCGCCATCACCATGGCCGCCTCCGGCCACTGGCCGATGGCGAAGGCGCCGATGACGGCCACGCTCATCAGCGCATTGATGTTGAGCTGGCCGCGCAGCAACGCCGCCACGCCCTTGCGGAACACCGCCAGGCCCGACAGCGCGATGGCCAGCGCCGCCACGGCCATGCCGGCAATCTGCCAGGTGGCGGTGTGGTCGCCCAGCAGGTGCATCAGCTCGGCGGCCAGCGCGACACCCAAGGCGGCGCCCAGCCGCAACATCTCCACCCGCTGCGCGCGCGCCGTCTCGGCAGCCGACGGCGGTGCCGACAGCGCTTCGGCCTGGAAGCCTGCCTTGGTGATGGCCTCCGTCAGCACCGGCCAGTCGCCCGCGGGCGCGACGATGGCCAGCGTGCGAGCCGGCAGGTCGAACTGCAGCCGCTGCACATGCGTGAACGGCTCCAGCACGCGGCGGATCTGCGCCTCCTCCACCGGGCAGTCCATCGCCGGGATGCGCAGCAGCAATGCGCCGTCGGGCGTGGGCTGGGCGGGCGCAGCGGGCTCGTGATGATGGTGGTGGTGATTGCCATCGCAGCAGCTGTCCTCCGTCGGAGCTGCCGGTGCAGCAACAACAGCAATGGGAATCCGACGCCTTGGCGCAGGTGCGCTGCCGCAGCAATCGTCTTCGGCGGGATGGGGATGCGGGGCGTGGGTCACGGCAAGGCTTCCAGTGGCATTCAGGGAGATTGGAAACCCTGGAGCAGCTACAGAGTCAAGTGCCTACACTGGCTCGATGAAGATCGGTGAACTGTCCGCCGCCTCCGCCACGCCGGTGGAAACCATTCGCTACTACGAGCGCGAGGGCCTGCTGCCGGCGCCGGCGCGCACGGAGGGCGGCTTTCGCGTCTACGACGCGGCGCAACTGGAGCGGTTGCAGTTCATCCGCCACTGCCGCGGGCTGGACATGTCGCTCACCGAGGTGCGCACGCTGCTGCGCGTGAAGGACGACCCCGGCGCCGAGTGCGGCGACGTCAACGCGCTGCTGGACGCGCACATCGGGCACGTGTCGCAGCGCATCCGCGAACTGCGCGCGCTGGAGCGGCAGCTGAAGGACTTGCGCCAGCGCTGCGGCACGGGCCAGGCGGCGTCGCAGTGCGGCATCCTGGCCGGCTTGTCGCAGGCCGCCGCGCAGGAGCCGCCCCCGCGAAGCTCAGGCCATCTGCGCTCGGTTCACCAGAAGTCGTAGAAGCTGTTGACGGTGAGTCGCCCGGTGCGCGGGTCGGCGCTCAGCCGCTGCGGGTTCACGATGGCCGAGTGCAGCAGGCTGCCCCGGTAGACCACCAGCCGGTTGAAACGCGCCGGCATCATGCCGAGGAACTCGAAGCAGTCGTCCGAGTCGTCGAAGTAGCGCTGCGCCGGCGCCTGCGCATCCAACTCGGCGACCCGCTGGCGCTCGAAGGCGTCGACCTGGCCGGCCGTGATCTGCTGCAGCCCGGTGGCCTTGTGGCGGTAGAAGCCGGTGCCGCCGTGCGCGTCGTCGCACAGGTACAGCAGCACGGCCATGTGGTGCGGCGAGCTGGCATCGAAATGCGGCGTGCGCTGCAGCGCGCCCAGCTCGCCCGGCGCCACCGTCGTCAGCGAGAACGCGCATTCGCTCTTGTGCAGCGCCAGCGTGTCGGGCACGCCGAAGTTCTGGCGCACCAGCGGCTCCACCAGCGCGGTCAGCGCGGCCGAGTAGTCGGCCGGCACCGGCGCGCGCACGCCGGGGTAGCCCTTGCGTTCGGCCACGCCGGGGTAAGGCGCATAGCTTGCCGTTCGTGCGGCGTCGGCCAGCGGCCGCGGGTCGGCCAGGAAGTCGTCGATGAGCACCACCTGGTGCCCGCCCACACGTACCGAGCGCACCTCGGGCGGCATGCGGATCGCGAACGGATCGTCGGTCATGGCTGGTAGGCCGCGCGCAGGCCGTCCAGCCATTCGCGATGCCCGGGCAGGCCGTGGATGGCCGCCTGCGCCTGCTGCGCCACCTGCCCGAACTGCGCGAGGCTCTCGCGCCGCTCGTCGGCAGAGATGGGCAGCGGCCGCGTCGCGAAGCCCATGCCGTACAGCACGTAC
The DNA here is from genome assembly GCF_031458115.1 of Roseateles asaccharophilus. Lineage (GTDB taxonomy): Bacteria > Pseudomonadota > Gammaproteobacteria > Burkholderiales > Burkholderiaceae_C > Pelomonas > Pelomonas asaccharophilus_A. Next base: position 456,359 of record NZ_JAVDXV010000005.1, read on the forward strand.
AGGTGGTTGTCGACGTCGAACAGGTCGAAGCGGCTGGCGAAGTCGCTCTTCAGCGGGTGGCGCACGGCCCAGCGCGCGAGGCGTTCGCGCAGCAGGTCCGACAGGTGGTCGGCGCGGCGGTTCTCGCGCCAGAAGTCCGAGTCCGTGCGGTCCGACAGGTGGTAGTGCAGCTGCACGAAGTCGATGATGCGCTCCCACGTGTAGGCCACCGCCTCGTTGTAGCCGCCGCGCAGCGCGTGGGCGTCGCCGGCCTGGCGCGGGAAGTTGCGCGACAGCAGGTTGGCGGCGAAGTCGGTCACGAGGATGGACGTGGCTTCCAGCGGCTCGACAAAGCCCTGCGCCAGCCCCAGCGCCGCGCAGTTGTGCACCCAGGCTTGCTGGCGGTAGCCGATTTTCATCGCGATCTTGCGCGGCGACAGCGAGTCGGGGGGCACGCCCAGGTAGCGAGCGAAACCCTGCACCGCCTGCGCCTCGCTCATGAACGCGCTGGCATAGACAAAGCCCGTGCCGCGCCGCTGCGTGACCGGGATGTCCCAGATCCAGCCGGCTTCATGCGCCTGCGCCAGCGTGTACGGCGGGATCTCGGCGCCGGCCAGCGGCACCTGCTGCACCAGCGCCGTGTCGGTCAGGATCTGGTGCGACTTGTCGACGAAGGGCACCTTCAGGTGCCGGTGCACCAGCAGCGACGCGAAGCCGCTGCAGTCCACGTAGAAATCGAACGGCAGGCGCTCGCCGTCCTTGGCCTTCAGCGCCGTGATGGCGCCGGACTCGTCGCGCTCGGCGTCGACGATGGTCGCGATGTGGTGGCGCACACCGAAGCGCCGCTGCGCGTTCGCGGACAGCAGCGCGGCGAACTTGTGCGCATTGACGTGGTACGCGTAATCCACGTCGCCCACATAGGGCGCCGACTCGATGCGCTTGGGGCAGCGCCCGGCTTCGGCAACCCGCGTGCTGATGGACACGTCCGAGAAAGGCCGCGCGTCGGGCGCCTCCAGCCAGCTGGGCGTGATGTCCAGGCCCGCCGGGAAGGGCGACGCGAACGGGTGGTAGTAGAAGTGCCGCTCGCCATGCCGGGCCGGGTCGCGCCAGCCCTGGAACTTGATGCCGTTCTTGAACGTGGTGTCGCAGGCGACGATGAGGTCGGCCTCGCTGATGCCGAACTTGCGCAGCGAGGTCTTGATCGCCGGCACCGTGCCTTCGCCAACGCCGATGATGGGCACGTCGGCGGACTCGATGACGGTGATCTGCACGTCCGGGTCGGCATGCAGCTCATAGCCCAGGTGGTTGGCGGCCAGCCAGCCGGCCGTGCCGCCGCCGAGGATGGCGATGCGTCGGGTCTTCATACCTTCCTAGACCTTCCAATACCAGCCGCGCTTGTCCAAAGCCCAGACGATAGCGGCCCACACGGCCACGAACGCGAGCGCGAACGCCAGCGATTGCGCGTGCGCCCCCCAGGCCGCGCCTATGGGCCCGAACACGGTGGCATACAGCGGCGCCATCGCGCCCGTGGCGGCCAGCAGCACCGTGGCCAGCCATGCGCCGGCGTAGGCGCCGATCGCGTTCAGCCCGAAGGCGCGGCCCCAGGGGCGGTGCCCGCGCCGATCCACCCAGGCATGGGCACCGGCCAGCGCCAGCGCGGCCAGGCCGCCGGTCCACAGCACGAAGGACGGCGTCCACAGCTGCTTGTTCAGCGGCAGCCAGGCCGACCAGACCCAGCCCGCCACGGCAAAGGCCAGGCCCATGGTCACCAGCCGGCGCAGGCGTCGGCGGCGCAGCACCTCGCCGCAGATCAGGCCCAGCATCGTCGTCGCCAGCGCGCCCAGCGTGGACAGCAGGCCCTCGGGGTCGAAGGCGATGCCGGTCTGGGCATTCCACTCATAGGCAAAACGGCCCAGCACGGCCGTGTCCACCTGCTGCGCCAGGCTGCCCAGCTTGTCCAGCGTGGCGCTGCCCATCAGCAGGCCGCCATAGCCCAGCAGCAAAGCCGCCAGCAGCAGCCATTGCCCGCGCGTGCGCAGCTGCAGCGCGGCGACGCCCACGACAGCAAAGCAGAAGCCAATGCGCTGCAGCACGCCCATCGCGCGGAACTCGGGCTTGGCGAGCAGCCACCACGCCAGCGCGTGCAGTGCCAGACCCAGCGCGACGATGCGCAGGCCGCGCATGACGACGGCCCGCTGCAGCGGCCCCGGTGCGCTGCCCGCATCCACGCGCGGGCCCAACGCCAGCGCGGCCGACACGCCGACAATGAACAGGAAGAACGGGAAGATCAGGTCAGTGGGCGTGCAGCCGTGCCAGGCCGCGTGTTGCAGCGGGGCGTACACCGCGCCCCAGTCGCCGGGGTTGTTGACCAGCAGCATGGCCGCGACGGCCAGGCCGCGCAGCGCGTCCACCGACGCGATGCGGCGGTCGTGACTCACGGCTTCGCGCGCATGGTGTTCATCGCGTCGAGGATTTCACCGTTGTCCTGGCTCAGCTCCCAGGCGAACACACCGGCCAGGCCCATCTTCTTCGCAAACGCCACCTTGGCACGCACCGCGCGCGGGTCGTCGTAGCCGACGTATTTGCCGTCGCCCACCATGGCCCAGGACTGCGAGGCCTTGTCGAAGACCGGCTTCATGCCCTGCTTGCCCAGAGCCGCCACGTCCTTGAACGCGGTCGAGCCATCGGCGTTGGGCCAGGGCTTGGCGTAGGTGCCGTCGGCCTTCACGCCGTCGAAGCCGCGCGCATACATCGCGACGCCGGCCACCATCTTCTCCACCGGCACGCCCTCTGCCTTCAGGTCGGCGACGGACTTCTCCAGGCTGTCCGCACCGGGCTTGCCGCTGCGCAGCGCCGTGTGGTTGCCGGCGTGCTTGGTCCACGGGCCGGTGAAGTCGTAGGTCATCATGAACACCAGGTCCAGCGACTTGGCCGCCAGGCCCATGGGCATGCGCACCAGCTGTTCCTTGGTGGTGTTGATGGCCACGGTCAGCGCGTAGCGGCGGCCGGTCTCGCGGCCCAGCGCGTCCAGGCCCGCGCGCAGCTCCTGCATCAGCGTCACGAAGCGCTGGCCATCGGCCGGGCTGCCCAGTTGCACGCCGTTGGCGGCGCCGTTGTTGCCGGGGTGCTCCCAGTCGATGTCCAGGCCGTCGAAACCGGGATGGGCGCGCAGCCAGTCGGTCGAATGCTTGATGAAGGCAGCGCGGCCTTCGGGCGTCGCCGCCAGGTGGAAGAACGGGTCAGACCCGCCCCAGCCGCCGACCGAGGCCAGCACCTGCACCTTGGGGTCGCGCTGCTTCAGGCGCTGGAAGGCGGCGGAGAAGATCTCCTGGTCCGCATGCGGCTGGATGCCGAACTTGGGCTGGCCCTTGCAGGCCGCCCCGTCCTGCGCGCGCTGGCCTTCGCCGCAGATCAGCAGAAAGGCGTAGAGGATGTGCGAGACGCGGCCGGGCTTCAGCTGCTCGACGACGCCCACGCCGCGCTCGGCCAGGATGTAGGTGCCGACGACGGGCGCGGACTGCGGTTGAGCCTGGGCCAGCGAGGCCGCGAAGGCCAGCGCGAGAAGGAAGCGCTTGTTCATATGTTGCACTCGCTGGTCAGGCCCGACTCGGGCACGGTGTCGCGCCGGGCCACGCCCTGGCGCTGCAGTTCCGCGGCGCGCGCCTGCATGGCGGCCGGCGTGACGGTCTGGCCCTGCGCGTGCAGCACCCAGTCCACCTCAAACTCGTGCGAGCGCTGCGCACCAGGCGTGGCGCCGCCCGACAGCCAGTGGCTGAAGCTGATCGCCATCGGCTTCACCGGCACGTTGCGGCCGGCGGCCTCGTTGAGCAGCTTGTCGTTGGCGAAGTGGCGCACGCGGCCGGCCTCGACCTGCACGGTCAGGATGTGCCAGCCGTCGTGCGAGCCCTTGTGCTGGCCCGCGCTGTTGAACGGCAGGAAGGGATCCACGCGCACGGTCTGCCAGGACACGCCGTACAGCCGCGTGTCCGGCGCGCCCCAGCCGCCGTGCGGCAGGTACTCGAAGTCGACCTCGCTGAAGTCGGGGTCGAAGTCATGCTTCAGCGGGCCAGCCAGGTAGAAGGCCTGCACGATGGTGTCCTTGAAGCCCGTGTCGCGCAGCCGCACGCGGGCGGTGGTGGTGCCCCACAAAAACTTGCGCGCCGCGCACAGCTGCGGCTGCACGGTGCCGGCGACGGTGCCGTCGGTGTCCAGGCGCAGCTTCAGCTGGCCGCCGGCGACGGAGAACTGGCCCGGCGCGAAGCGCGTGCCCGGCAGGCCCGGGTGGCCGCCGCCTTCGCGCAGCACCCAGCCGCTGGCGCGCAGCGCAGCCACATCGGCCTGCGAGAAGTCGTCGAAGAACTCGCCGTTGGCGAAAGCGGGGGCCGCCACGGCGGCCAGCAGGGTCAGCGCGAATTTCATGCGGGCACCGCCTCGGTGGGTTGGCTCTTGCGCGGCATGGGCACCCACAGCAGCAGCAGCAGGGCCGGCACGCCGCAGGCGATGGTCCAGGCAAAGAACTTCTCATAGCCCATGGCCAGCTGGATGTCGCCGCTGATGGACTTGCTGAGGATGAAGCCCAGCTGCATGACGCCCGAGCCCAGCGCGTAGTGGGCCGTCTGGAAGCGGCCGGGCGCGACGGCCTGCATGATGTACAGGATCATGCCGACGAAGCCGAAGCCGTAGCCGAACATCTCGATGCCCACGGCCGCGGCGATGTGCGGCAGGTCGGCGGGCAGCGCGGACGCGAGGTAGTAGAAGGTCACGTTGGGCACGCACATGGCCAGCACCAGCAGCGGCATCGCGCGCTTCAGGCTCAGCCGGCTGGTCACCCAGCCGCCCAGCACCGACCCCACCAGGAAGGAGCCCGTGCCCACCCAGCCGTAGACGTCGGCGACCTGGCCGGTCGTCAGACCGAGGCCGCCCTTGTCGCGCGCTTCCAGCAGGAACAAGGGTCCGATGGTCTGCACCTGGCCTTCGGCGAAGCGGAACATGACGATGAACAGCACCGCACGCCAGATGCCGGGCTTCTGGAAGAAATCGATGACGACCTCCTTCAGCAGTGCGGCCACGCCGGAGGCCGTCATCTCGCTGTGCTCGGTGGTCAGCGTGCCGGGCAACGTGCGTGCGTTGTAGGTGGCGAGCACGGCCACCAGGCCGGCCAGCATCAGGAACACGGTGGACCATGCATTCGCCGCGCCCATGCTGGTTTCCAGCGAGCCGGCGATCTTCAGCACCACGCCGGTGATGAAGAAGCGCGCGCAATTGAAGAACGCGCCCTGCCAGCCCGCGTAGACGGCCTGGCGCTTCTCGTCCAGCGACGACATGTAGAGGCCGTCGCAGGCGATGTCGTGCGTGGCCGACGCATAGGCGATCAGGAACAGCACGATGATGGCCGCCGCAAACCAGTGCGGCAGTTGCAGCGCCAGCGCCATCAGGCCCAGGCCCACGGCGCCCGCGTACTGCATCGCGACGACGATGAGCTTCTTGCTGCGCGCCAGCTCCAGGAACGGGCTCCACAGCGGCTTGATGGCCCAGGCCAGGCCCAGCACGGCCGTCCAGCGCGCGATCTGGTCATTGGCCACGCCCAGGTTCTTGAACATCAGGCCCGCGATGAGCATGACGACGAAGAACTGCATGCCCTGCACGAAGTACAGGGTGGGCACCCACCGCATCGGAGTCCGTTCTTGGCTCATTGCAGTCCCTGCGGCGCGCGGCCGGTCGCTTCAGATTTACCTTCCAGCCAGGCCTTGAGCCCCGCCAGTGCCCCGGGCGCAAAGCCCCAGGTCAGCAACGTCGGGCCGTGCACGTCCAGCGCCTGATACGGGTTCCACAGCGACAGGTGCAGGTCGGGCCGCCACTCGCTGGCGGCCAGGCCGTAGCGCGCGCGGCGCGTGGACACCAGCACGTTGACGCGGCCGTCCTTGGGCACCGTGGTCCAGTCCAGCTGCGCGATGTCGTCCACCATCTGGATCTGCGCGTCGGTGAAGGCCTCGAACAGCGCGACGGCCTGGCGGCCCGTGGGGCCGGCTTCCGACACCATGTCGGTGGGCACGTCGCCCTGCACGATGACGCGGATGGGCGTGTTCAGCGCAGGCGGCCTGGCGCCGCGCAGCGCGGTCAGGCCGGCAGCCCAGGCCTGGGCCATCAGCTCGTGGTCGGCCGCGCGGGCGGCTGCGTCGTCGACGAAGCGCGCCGGGTAGGCGGCGGCCAGCTTGTCCAGCCGCGTGTTGGCGACCTCGCCCTGGGCCTGCGTCAGCTGGCCGCTGGCGAACGCGTCGCGCAGCGCGTTGATGGCGATGAGCTGCTCGGCCGGCGAGCCCTGCGCCAGCACCATGTCGGCACCGGCCGTGATGGCCATGACGGCGCTCTTGGCATAGCCGAAGCGCTCGGCCACGGCCTTCATCATCAGCGCGTCGGTGATGACGACGCCGTCGTAGCCCCAGTCGCGGCGCAGGATGCCGCCGATCAGTTCGGGCGACAGCGTGGCTGGCCGCTCGGGGTCGATCTGCGGGTAGACGATGTGGGCCGTCATCATGGCCGGCGCCTGGCCGGCCAGCGCCTTGAACGGCGCCAGCTCCAGCGCGTTCAGCTCGGCACGGGTCTTGTCGACGGTCGGCAGCGCATGATGAGAATCCACATGCGTGTCGCCATGGCCGGGGAAGTGTTTCACGCAGCAGGCCACGCCTTCGCGCAGCGAGCCGCGCATCCACGCGGCGGCCAGGCGAGAGACCTCGACCGGGTCGTTGGAGAAGCTGCGCTCGCCGATGACCGGGTTGGCCGGGTTGTTGTTGACGTCCAGCACCGGCGCGAAGTTCCAGTTGATGCCCAGCGACTTCAACCCGCGCGCCACCGCCGCGCCCACGGCCTCGGCGCGGTCCGCGTCGCCGCTGGCGCCCAGTGCCATCGCCGACGGCGGCTGCGGCAGGAAGGTCACGCGCACGACGGCGCCGCCTTCCTGGTCGATGCCGATCAGCGCCTCGGGCCCCAGCACTTTGATGAGGTCACGCATCAGCGTGCGCACTTCGTCTTCGGTGCCGATGTTCTTGCGGAACAGGCAGACGGAGCGGATCTTCTGCTCGCGCAGGAAGGCCGCGGTCTCGGCGTCGAGTGCCTTGCCGGGAATGTCGACCATCACGAGACGGCCAGGGTCGAATGAATTCATGAATGCTCCTGAGGAAGCAGCGTCGTGGCAGTGCGCCGGTCCCACCCAGCGGCCGCCGTGGAACCGGCTTGGCCGGGCCACTGGCGGCGCCCCCTTGAGGGGGCCGGCGAAGCCGGTACGGGGTGGGCCATGTCAGTCAATGGGTCTTGGTGACCTTGGCCAGGTTTGGCGGGACGTCGGGGTTGAAGCCGCGCGCACGCGCCAGGGCTTCGACCATCGGATAGAAGCTCTGCACCAGCGCGATGGGGTCCAGGTCCTCGCTGCCGGTGGTGACCAGCGGCAGCATCTGCACGCCTGCCGCGCAGGGCGTGCCCTGCGGCGCGGCCAGCAGCACGCGGCCGCCGCGGGTGCTCATCTCTTCGGCGATGGCGATCAGGCCGGCCTGGGCCGGGCCGCGCGGCGCGAACACCAGCAGCGGGTAGCCGTCGCGCACCAGTGCCATCGGACCGTGCTTCACTTCCGCGCCCGAGAAGGCCTCGGCCTGGATGCCGCAGGTTTCCTTCAGCTTCAGCGCCGCTTCCATCGCGACGGCCAGGCCGGTGCCGCGGCCCAGCACGAACAGGCGGTCCTCGTCCTTCAGCACCGGCAGCGCTGCGCTCCAGTCCAGCTTGCTGGCCTGCTCCAGCGCGACGGGCAGCACGTTCAGCGCGGCGCGCAGCGCATCGTCCTGCTGCCAGGCCGCCACGACGCGGGCGCCGGCCACCAGCTGGGCGATGTAGCTCTTGGTCGCGGCGACGCTCTTCTCGGGGCCGGCGTGCAGCTCGAATACGTGCTCGGCGGCGGCGGCCAGCGGCGAGCCGGCCGCGTTGACGAAGGCCACCGTGCGGGCGCCGCCCTCGCGGAAGAATTTGGTCGGCGCGATCAGGTCGGGGCTCTGGCCCGACTGCGAGAACGCCATCGACAGCAGGCCCTCGCAGTGCAGGCGGCTCTGGTACAGCGTGATCAGCGACATGGGCAGCGAAGTAACCAGCCGGCCCAGGCGCGCCATGACCAGGTAGGCCAGGTAGTGGGCCGCGTGGTCCGAGCTGCCGCGTGCGATGGTCAGCACGCCGGCGGGCGGCTGCTCCTGCAGCGCCTGGCCCAGGCGGGCGTAGCTGAGCGGGTCGGCCGCCAACTGGCGGGCCACGGCGTCGGGCGCGCTCAGCGCCTCTTCAAGCATCAACGACGACATCGATCTCTTCACCTTCCACAAACACGCGCCGCACTTGCAGTGCGGCATCCATCACCACCACGTCGGCCCAGGCACCTTCAGCAAGGCGCCCGCGGTCCCACAGACCCAGGTAATCGGCGGCCACCGTCGACACGCGGCGCGCGGCGTCTTCCAGCGGCAGGTCCAGCTTCTGCACGAAGTTGCGCAGTGCCTGATCCATCGTCAGCGCGCTGCCGGCCAGAGTGCCGTCGGCCAGGCGCACACCGCCCATGCACTTCTGCACCGTGTGCTCGCCAAGGCGGTACTCGCCATCGGGCATGCCGGCGGCGGCGGTCGAATCGGTCACGCAGAACAGGCCGGGGATGCAGCGCAGCGCCGCGCGGATGGCGCCGGGGTGCACATGCATCAGGTCGGGGATGAGTTCGGCATGCTGGGCATGGGCCAGCGCGGCGCCAACCATGCCGGGCTCGCGGTGATGCAGCGCGCTCATCGCGTTGAACAGGTGGGTGAAGCCGGCCGCGCCGGCGTTGATCGCGGCCACGCCGTCGTCGTAGCTGCCGTTGCTGTGACCGATCTGCACGCGGATGCCGGCGTCGCGCAGCGGGCCGATCAGCGCAATGTGGCCGGGCATCTCGGGCGCGATGGTCAGCACCTTGATGGGCGCGAACTCGTTGAGGCGCATGACCTCATCCAGCGTCGCGGGAATGGCGTAGGCCGGCTGCGCGCCCAGCCGTCCGGGGCTGATGTACGGACCTTCCAGATGCACGCCCAGCACGCGCGCCGACTGCGGCACACGCTCACGGCAGACCGGGCCCAGCGCCTTCAGTGCGGCCTCGATGTCAGCGATGGGCGCCGTCATCGTCGTCGCCAGCATGCCGGTCGTGCCGTGGCGGGCATGGCGGCGCGCGATGGCCTGGATGGCATCGCCGCCCTCCATCGTGTCGCGGCCGCCGCCGCCGTGCACGTGGATGTCGATGAAGCCGGGTAGCAGCACGGGCCGACCGTCCTCGCCGGCGCGTGCCGAGTCCAGGGAAGCGCCCGCGACGGACGCAATGCGGCCCTGCTCGATGTGCAGATGGCCGCGGACCACGCCCTGCGGCGTGACGATGTCGCCTTCGAGTTTCATCAGTCCCTGCGCATCTCGGCGACGAAGTCGTAGTAATCGCTGCGGCAATAGGAATGCGTCAGCTCGACCGCCTGGCCCGAGGCCAGATAACCCACGCGGGTGATGAACAGCACGGCGGCGCCCAGCGGCACTTCCAGCAGGCCCGCCAGCTTGGCGTCGGCGTTCAGCGCGCGGATGTGCTGCAGCGCACGCACCGGCGCGCGTTCGCCCAGGTGGCCGTACAGCGAGGATTCGACCTTCTGCGGATCCGGCAGCACGCTCTGCGGCAGCACCGAGACCTCATAGGCCATGACGACCGAGTCCGCCAGCCGCAGCCGCTCCAGTCGCGCGACGCGCTCGCCACTCTTCAGCTCCAGCGACAGCTGCTCGTCCGGCGCCGCCGGCGTGAAGCCGCGCAGCAGCCAGCGCGAGCCCGGCACGAAGCCGCGCTGGTGCAGCTCTTCGGAGAAGCTGGTCAGGCGCGTCAGCGGCTGCTCCAGCTTGGGCGCGATGTAGTTGCCCGAACCGCGCTTGCGGATGATGAGCCCCTGCTCGACGAGCCGGTCGATGGCCTTGCGCGCCGTGACGCGCGACAGCTCCAGCTGTTCGGCCAGCACGCGCTCGGACGGCAGCGCCTCGTCGGCGTGGAAGACGCCATCGCGAATGGCGGTCGCGAGGCTCTGCGCCAGCTGCATATAAAGAGGTGACGCCGCGTTGGGATCGGGCTTGAAGTCGAAAGTTGCGCTCATGCGGACATCGTTTCCTGTTGGATTAACCAGAGCGCGCCGGCCACCGGCTCGCCCTGGGGTTCGACGCGGCGGGACTGCAAGGCCGGGCTGAGGCGCGCGCCCAGGCGCTGCGCGATGCTGCCGGCCAGCGCCAGCGGCAAGTTGGGGTGGAGCACCTCGGCCAGCGCGTCCAGCGCGCGTGCCGCGGCGTCGAGCAGCGCCGCCGCGGCGGGGTCGCTGTGTTCGTTGTCGAAGACCAGGCGCGCCAGGCCGGCATAGCCACCCTGCCCCGCCTGAGCGCAGAACGCGAGCAACTGTTCGCGGCTGGCGCCCACGGTCGCGTAAACGTTTTCGGCCAGCGAACCACGCGGGGCGCGGCCATCAAACGCGGCCTGCGCGATCTTCATCGCCTGCTGGCCCAGCCAGGCACCGCTGCCCTCGTCGCCGATCTGCCAGCCCCAGCCGCCGGTCATGCGGCGGCTGCCGTCTTCCAGCAGCGCCTCGGCGACGGAGCCGGTGCCCGAAATCAGCAGCGCACCGGGCCGACCGCCATGCGCGCCCAGCAACGCCACCATGCCGTCGGTGACCAGCGTGAAGCGTGCGACACCGGGGTCGGCCGCCACAAACGACTGCAACTGCGCCGGGACGCCGGTGCCCGACAGGCCCAGCCCGAGCGCGCATTCACGCAGCTCCAGCCCCGGCACGCCGGCCTTTTGAATGGCTTCGGCGATGTGGCGCCAGGCCTGCTCGGTGCCCTGGTTCAGCGCCGATGCGCCGGACTCGCCGCGGCCCACGATGCGACCTTGCTCGTCGGCCACCAGGGCCCGTGTGCTGGTACCGCCCCCATCGATGCCCACCCACCAGCGCACGGGGCGGCCGGAGTTGCGGGAGGTCTTCAGAGCGGGATCAAGAACGAGTGGCATGGTCGACATCAATGAGTCGATACCACTCTAATACCAACGACGGGGGTCGTCAATTGGTTTTAAACTGGTCTGCGCCACCTATTCGGGGCTAGGACTGTCCCCAGTCCCAGCGCGGCGCAGCCCTGGAATCGACAAGAATACCAGTGAGAAACCAACCCGCCAACGCCGCCGTGTTCACATTGCAACCTGCTGCCAGCCCGGCCTTGGCCGACCTGCTGGGCCGTATCGGCCGCGTGTCGCGCCGCCACCCCGCCGTGGCCGACCGGCTGCTGGAAACATTGAGCGCCGGAGCGTTCGCCGCGGCCGACACCGCTGTCGGCGTGGATGCACTGTATGCCCGCTTCGGCCTGCTGGAGCCACGCGGCCGCGCACTGGAATTGCTGCCCGCGCTGGAGCAGGCCGGCGCGCTGGCCGCCGCGGGTCACTTCCCGGTGCAGGCGGCGCGCGTCTGCGAAGCGCTGGGTCGTATTGCCTACCAGCAGGGCGAGTACCAGCTCGCCACCGAGCAATGGTCGCGCGCGCTGGACCTCGCCGAAGTCAGCGGCCACTGCCAAGCCGGCGTGGCGGCGCGCATCGGCCTGGGGCAGATCCACTACGCGCACGCCGACTGGGCGCGCGGCCTGCGGCAGATGCGCGATGCCGCCGAGCATCTCGCTCAAGGCAGCAAGGACAGCGATGACAGCTACCTGGCCGCCAAGCTGGCGCTGAACATCGGCGTGGGCAGTTTCGAGACGGGTGATCTGCCCTCCGCCGAGCGCCACTTCAGCCACGGCCTCGCGGCCGCGCGGCGCGGCGCACACCGCGTGTTCGAGGCCGAGGCGCACTGGCATCTGGCGCGCGCCGCGCTGGCCCGCCAGCGCATGGACTGGGCCGTCGCCGACTGCCGGCTGGCGCTGGACATCGCGGCCCGCCAGGGCTACCCCTGGCTGGAGGCCGCCGCCAGCCGCACCTGGACCGAAATCGCGCTGGCGCGTGGCGACAACCCCTCCGCCGTGCGCTCCACGCGACACGGCCTGGCACTGGCCCAGCGCATCCAGGCCCGCGCACAGGCGCGCCAGGCACACCGCCAGCTCGCCGAGCTGCTGCAGGCCGAAGGCGACGCCGCCGGCGCGCTGGACCACCTGTGGCAACACCTGGCCCTGCAGTCCGAGATCGAGCGGCTCAGCCTGCCCGCACGCACGACGCTGGCCGCGCCACCCGCAGAGGAAGCGGGCGCGCCGGTCACACCGGAGGAGCTGCTGCTGCAGCTGTCCAGCCAGCGCCAACGCCTGGCCGCCACCACGCCGCCCGAGGCGCTCGCCGAGCTGAAAGCCGCCAGCGCGCGCATCCTTGGTCTGGCACATGTGATCCGCTGGCCCTTGGGAGCCGGCGGCATCAACAGCGATGCGCAGCCGCGCTACGTGAACCTGCTGACCCGGCACGGCGCGCCGCTGGCGCTGCCCGACGCCGCGCTGCACCCCTGCCATGACGAACTGGCCGGCATGAGCGGCGCGGCCGAGGCGCGCATCGAGGTGCCGCTGTACGAAGGCGCCCAACTGGCCGGCGCGCTGTGGCTGGTGGACGCGCGCGCCACGCGGGCCTGGACGCGACAGGAACTGTTGATCGCGAGCCAGCTGGCGCTGCTGTTCGAAAGGGTGTGAGCCCCGTCACACGTCGCGCATGCGCCCTTCGCGGGCAGGCGCATCGCGCACCAGCTCGCTGATCAGCTGCGTCTCCGGCATCTGTGCCCAGTAGCGCACCGGCATCTCCTTCTTCATCGCTGCAACCTTGAGTCGCGCCGGGTTGAAGATGCTGCGGTAGTAGGTCAGCCACAGCGCCTCGCCGGCGTCTTCCGGCGGCGCATCCTCTCGGCGCGCCGGACCGGCGCCGGAGAGGCGCTGGCCATCCCAACGCAGGCAACCGCGCGGCGTCAGGATGGCCCAAGGATGTTGCGCGAATCGACGCACGAAGAACGGCGCGGCGGCGCGCAGGATGTGATGCGCCGGCTCGAACCAGGCCACATGCCGGCGGCCGCCCGCGGCGCGCTCGTCGGCCACCTCGCGGAAGCGCACGAAGGCGTGCATCTTGTGGATCTCACGGTCCACCTGGCGGGCCAGCGACTGCAGCCGGCGACGCTCGGGGTCCAGCACGTCGGACCACAGCGCGGGCTCGCGCTGCAAGCGCCGCGCGAACGCGAGCAGCCGGGCGTAGCGCGTGTCGTCGGCATGCATGGCGACACGGCGGCCAAGGTCGTCCCAACCCGCAGGAGGCGCCCACGCGCCAGACACCAGCTCGGCCTGCGCGCCGAACAGCGACGACTGCACACCCACGTCGTGCGTCCAGGCCGCATGGCCGCAGGCCAACAGCGCCGGCAGTTGCGCGGCAAAGCCGTCCCAGTCAGACGGGTGGCGCAGCGGCAGGTTCATGCGAACAGCGTGGCTTGGCGGGGCGGCGCCGCGGGCCGCACCAGCGCCTGCACATCGGCCGCTCGCGGCCGGTGGTCCACGGCGACGAGGAAGGGCAACGCGCGCTTCACGGCCGGGCCCAGCGCGAGCAGGTCGGCGCGCCGCAGCCGGCGGTGCTGGCGCGCGGCCAGCAGCTTGTCCACCGAGCCCACACCCAGCCCCGGCACTCGCAGCAGCAGCTCGCGCGGCGCGCGGTTCACATCCAACGGGAACGAAGCCGGATGCGCCAGCGCCCACGCGAGCTTGGGATCGTGGTGCAGCGACAGGAAGCCGGCCTCGGTGACGATCTCGTCGGCGTTGAAGCCGTAGAAGCGCATCAGCCAGTCGGCCTGATAGAGCCGGTGCTCGCGCAGCAGCGGTGCGGCCTGAGCCGACAACTGGCGGCTGGCGTGTGGGATGGGGCTGTAGGCCGAGTAATAGACGCGGCGCAGGCGCTGGCCGGTGTAGAGCCGGCTGGAGAGCTGCAGCACCGTGCGGTCGTCGGACGCGTCGGCGCCGACGATGAGCTGGGTGCTCTGGCCCGCCGGTGCGAATGACGGCGGCCTGGCGCTGGCCGCCGCAGCGCCAGGCAGCGAGCGCACCGCCTCGGCTTCGCGCTTGGCCTCGCGCGCTGCCTGCAGCCGCAGGTGGATCCGCGACATCGTGCGCTCGATGCCGCCGGCATCCTTCTCGGGCGCCAGCGCCTTCAAGCTCTGCGCGCTGGGCAGCTCGATGTTGATGGACAGCCGGTCGGCATAGCGCCCCGCCTGCTCGACGAGCTCGGCGGACGCATCGGGAATGGTCTTCAGGTGGATGTAGCCCTTGAAGCGCTCGACTTCGCGCAGCCGCCGCGCGACCTCGATGACCTGCTCCATCGTGTAGTCGGGCGTGCGGATGATGCCGCTGGACAGGAACAGCCCCTCGATGACGTTGCGCCGGTAGAAGGACAGCGTCAGCTGCACGACCTCGTCGATGCTGAAGCGCGCACGCTTCACGTCGCTGGACTTGCGGTTGATGCAGTACAGGCAGTCGTACACGCACCAGTTCGTCAGCAGCACCTTCAGCAGCGACACGCAGCGGCCGTCCGGCGTGTAGGCGTGGCAGATGCCGTTGCTGGTGGAGCCCAGGCCCTGGCCGTCGCGCGAGTCGCGCTTCTCCGTGCCGCTGCTGGCGCAGGAGGCGTCGTACTTGGCAGCGTCCGCCAGGATGGCGAGCTTGGTCTGGACTTCCATGCCAACACTGTAATTGCATACAGCCGTCACCAGGTGACCCAAGGTGTATCCAGCGCCAAGTCCTACAGCCCCGCGCAGACCAGCTTCTTAGAGTGCTTCGCAATTGCCAGGAGCCCCCATGCCCAAGTCGCCCCCATCCGCCCCCTCGCCCCAGGTGCAAGTCGGTTCCGGCGGCGAGCCCCATCACATTGCCGTCGGCACGCACCCGCCGCTGACGACCAACCAGGGCATCCCGGTCACGAACAACCAGACCTCGCTGAAGGCAGGCAGCCGCGGGCCCACGCTGCTGGAAGACTTCATCCTGCGCGAGAAGATCACGCACTTCGACCACGAGCGCATCCCCGAGCGCATCGTGCATGCGCGCGGTTCGGCGGCGCATGGCGTGTTCGAGCTGCACACGTCGCTGGCCAAGGTCACGACCGCCAAGGTACTGACCGAAGTCGGCGTGAAGACGCCGGTGTTCTGCCGCTTTTCCACAGTCGCCGGCGGTGCGGGCTCGGTGGACACGCCGCGCGACGTGCGCGGCTTCGCGGTCAAGTTCTACACGCCCGAGGGCAACTGGGATCTGGTGGGCAACAACATCCCCGTGTTCTTCATCCAGGACGCGATGAAGTTCCCCGACCTCGTGCACGCCGTGAAGATGGAGCCCGACCGCGGCTTCCCGCAAGCGGCGTCGGCGCACGACACGTTCTGGGACTTCATCTCGCTGATGCCCGAGAGCATGCACATGATCATGTGGGCCATGAGCGACCGCACCATCCCGCGCTCGCTGCGCTTCATCGAGGGCTTCGGCGTGCACAGCTTCCGGCTGCTGGACGCCAAGGGCCGCGCCACCTTCGTCAAGTTTCACTGGCGGCCGGTGCTGGGCCTGCAGAGCACGCTGTGGGACGAGGCGGTGCAACTCGCAGGCGCGGACCCCGACGCGCACCGCCGCGACCTGTGGACGGCCATTGAGGATGCCCGCTTCCCGGCCTGGGACCTGGCCGTGCAGCTGTTCAGCGAGGCCGACGCCGCGGAGTTCCCGTTCGACCACCTCGACCCCACCAAGCTCATCCCCGAGGAACTGGTGCCGCTCAAGGTCATCGGCCGCATGACGCTGAACCGCAACCCCGTGAACCACTTCGCCGAGAACGAACAGGTCGCCTACTGCCCGGCCAACATCCCGCCCGGCATCGACTTCTCCAACGACCCGCTGCTGCAGGGCCGGCTCTTCAGCTACCTGGACACGCAGCTGTCGCGGCTGGGCACGCCCAACTTCGACCAGCTGCCCATCAACGCGCCCAAGTGCCCTTTCCACACGACGACGCGCGACGGCCACATGCAGACCCGCGTGCCCACCGGCCGCGTCGCCTACGAGCCCAGCAGCCTGGAGCGCGACGCGCCCTATGAAGCACCGCGCGGCTTCCAGAGCTTTGCCGCGCCGGCCGAGCCCGATGCGAAGGGGCGCATCCGCCCCGAGAGCTTTGCCGACCACTACAGCCAGGCGCGCCTCTTCTTCCGCAGCCAGAACCCGCTGGAGCAGGCGCACATGGCGTCGGCCCTCGTCTTCGAGCTGAGCAAGGTGGAGACGCCCGCCGTGCGCGAGCGCATGGTGGGCCACCTGCGCGTCATCGACGCGAACCTGGCCCAGCGCGTCGCAAACGGCCTCGGGCTGGCCACGCTGCCGCCCGCCGCGAAACCTGCCGCGCCCGTGCAGGACCTGCCGCCCTCCCCCGCCTTGAGCATCATCGACAAGACCCCGCCCTCGCTGCAGGACCGCTGCGTGGCCATCGTCTACAGCGACGATTCCGACGCGAAGAAGCTCGCTGCCGTCGACAAGGCGCTGCGCAAGGCCGGCGCCAAGGTGCAGAAGCTCGCGCCCAAGATCGGCGGCGCGAAACTCAGCGACGGTACGCTGCAGGCGCCCGATGCGCGCTTGGCCGGCAGCCCCGCGGCGGCGTTTGACGCGGTGGCGCTGGTGCTGTCGTCCGCCGCCGCGCAGCAGCTCGCGCAGGACGACACCGCCGCCACCTTCGTGCGCCAGGCCTATGCGCACCTGAAGGCCATAGGCCATGACGACGGCGGCAAGGTGCTGGTGGAGGCGCTGCACCTGGTGCCCGACGACGGCGTGTGCGCGCTGGATGCGAAGGCGCTGGTCTTCGTCGAGGCCGCCGCGACACGGCAGTGGGACCGCGAAGAGCGCGTGCACCCGCTGCCCTGACGCAACGCGCGTCATCGGCATTTCACGCATCGCCGCCACAGTGCGGCGCCCGTGCATGCCACCGCTTCCGTTCCCTGCCGACGCGCCACCTTGCCGCGCGGCTTTGGCCTCGTCATCGGTGCGCAGTTCGCTTCCGCGCTGGCCGACAACGCGCTGCTCATCGTTGCCATCGCGCTGCTGGCGCAAGAAGGCTTCGCGCCGTGGTGGGCGCCGCTGCTGAAGTTCGGCTTCACGCTGGCGTATGTCGTCTTCGCGCCGTGGGTGGGCCCGCTGGCCGACGCGTTCGCCAAAGGCCGCGTGATGGCGGCCATGAACCTCGTCAAGATGCTCGGCCTGCTGATGCTGGCCGCCGGCCTGCACCCGGTGCTGTCGTTGGCCGTCGTCGGCGTCGGCGCGGCAGCCTATGCGCCGGCCAAGTACGGCCTCATCACCGAGTTGGCAGAGCCGGAAGCACTGGTGAAGGCCAACGGCTGGATAGAGATCACCGTCGTGTCCGCCGCGCTGCTGGGCGCGGTGCTGGGCGGCGCGCTGGTCAGCCCGGCCTGGCTGGCCTCGGACCTCGCCGCTCTGGGTGATTGGCTGCAACTGCCAGCCGACAAGCTGACCGGCTCGCTGGCCGCGCTGCTGCTGATCTACGCGCTGAGCAGCGGGCTGAATGCCGGCATCCCGGACAGCGGCAGGCGCCAGCGCAGCGAGGCGCATGACCCCGCCACATTGCTGCGCGAGTTCCGCGCGGCCAACCGCACGCTGTGGCGGGACCGCGAGGGCGGGCTGTCACTGGCGGCGACGACGCTGTTCTGGGGCGCGGGCGCCACGCTGCAGTTCGCGGTGCTGCGCTGGGCGGGCGAGGCGTTGGCGCTGCCGTTGAGCGAAGCAGCCTACTTGCAGGCGGCCGTGGCGGTGGGTGTCATCGGCGGCGCGGCGGCGGCGGGGCGCTGGCTGGCACTGCACCAGGCGCGGCTTGGGCTGTGGGCGGGCGTGATGCTGGGCTTGCTGATGCCCGTAGTGGCGCAGGTCAGCGACGTGGCGCTGGCCGCGGTGGTGCTCTGCTTGGTTGGCGCGGTGGGCGGCGCGATGGTGGTGCCGCTGAACGCACTGCTGCAGCACCACGGTGCCACGCTGCTGAGCGCGGGGCGGTCGATTGCGGTGCAGGGGTTCAACGAGAACCTGGGCGTGCTGGTGATGCTGGCAGCGTATGCGGGATGCGAAGCCGCCGGGGTGCCCATCGCGGCGACGCTCAGCGGGCTGGGCTTGCTGGTGGCGGGAGCTATTGCAGCCCTGATCTTGTGTGATGCCCTTGCTCAACGCAGTTCAAAGTCGCATCCGTAATTTCGTGCTGCTGCTGTCCGCTGTTTTGTTGGCATAGTCATCGTGACCAACAAAGTGCAGTAGTCCATGAGTGCACTGCATCGAGTGCTCTTACCGTGCGTCACGTCCACATCTTGAAAATGCGTTCCCTCACACCATCCTTCACTCTTCTCTGCGCGGCACTAGCCGGATGTACCCCCCACTACATTCAGCCAACAAGTGGGGCAATGTCGGAGGTTCGGGTGCGATATGTAGGTAGTGAGGCTTTCGCTATGGTTCACACGTTTGCCGACGCCAACTGCGAAGGCCCGCAAGCTATTGGTGTGATTGGCACTCCGACCATGCTGCCAACGCCGGAAAAAGATGCATCTCGCGGTATTCGGCCGCGAATGCTAGGAAGCACCGGAAGACCAACCGCAGAAACGCTAGAAGTTGCCGTCGCCGCTCGTCGGCCCATCACCCTGCTGTACAGCCAAATAGGCCCGCATGATGTTTTGGCAGTACGCGCTTGCAGCCTCGCTCTAACGTTCACCCCTGAAGCGGGTGAACAGTAAGCAGCCAGGGAACACATGTTGATCTGACCGTGCCTCGGTAGTGAACATCTGTCCGCTTAGAAGGAGGCGGACACGTGAACACTTATGGGGT
>NZ_JAVDXV010000006.1:0-417251 GCF_031458115.1 Roseateles asaccharophilus
AACCAGCAAGTCGCCGGCATGGAAACGGCTGACCTGCAGGCGCTGGGCACCGACCAGTTCCGCGTGCTGTCCTCCGCCCAAGTTGGCGCGATGACTACCGAGCAGTTGGCGGCCATCGAGACCGCCGACCTGGCCGTGCTGTCCACGAACGCCATCCGCGGCATCACGTCCGAGAACATTGACGCGTTCACGACCGAGCAGATCCAAGCCCTCAGCACGGGTCAGATCCAATCGCTGACAACGCAGCAGCTCCGCGGCCTGACCACCGAGCAGATGGCCGCGCTGGAGACGCAGGACCTGCGTACGCTGTCCACGGCCCAGATCCGCGTGCTGTCCACCGAGCAGCTCAACGCACTGACGACCGAGCAGGTCGGCACGCTGACCACGACCCAGGTTGCTGGCCTGACCACGCAGCAGATTGCGGGCATGGAGACCGCTGACCTGCGCGCGCTGAGCACCGATCACTTCCGCGTGCTGTCGTCCGCCCAAGTCGGCGCGATGACGACCGAACAGCTGGCTGCCATCGAGACCGAAGACCTCAAGCAGATCACGACGGCAGCGCTGCGTGGTCTCACGTCCGAGAACATCGACGCATTCACGACCGAACAGATCCGTGCGCTGAGCACCAACCAGTTCCAGTCGCTGACCACGCAGCAGCTCAAGGGCCTGTCCACCGAGCAGATCTCCGCCATGGAGACTGAAGACCTGCGCGCGCTGACCACCGCCCAGATCCGCGTGCTGGCCACCGAGCAGCTGAACTCGCTGACCACCGAGCAGTTCTCCGCCCCGACGACCATCCAGATCAGCAGCCTCACCACGCAGCAGGTTGCCGCGCTGGAGACCGCCGACCTGCAGGCGATGACGACCGACCAGTTCCGGTCCATGTCCTCCGCCCAGATCGGCGCGCTGACCACCGATCAACTGGCTGCGCTGGAGACCGCTGACGTCGCCGTGATCACCACGGCTGCGCTGCGCGGCATCACGTCCGAGAACATCGATGCATTCACCACGGAACAGATCCGTGCGCTGAGCACGGCACAGATCCAGTCGCTGACGACCCAGCAGCTCAAGGGCCTGTCCACCGAGCAGATGGCAGCTCTCGAGACGCAAGACCTGCGCGCCCTGAGCACCGCCCAGATCCGCGTGCTGTCTACCGAGCAGCTCAATGCGCTGACGACCGAGCAGGTCGCCACGCTGACGACGACCCAGGTTGCTGGCCTGACCACGCAGCAGATTGCGGGCATGGAAACGGCTGACCTGCGCGCGCTGGGCACCGACCAGTTCCGCGTGCTGTCGTCCGCTCAAGTCGGTGCGATGACGACCGAACAGCTGGCTGCCATCGAGACCGAAGACCTCAAGCAGATCACGACGGCAGCGCTGCGTGGTCTCACGTCCGAGAACATCGACGCATTCACGACCGAACAGATCCGTGCGCTGAGCACCAACCAGTTCCAGTCGCTGACCACGCAGCAGCTCAAGGGCCTGTCCACCGAGCAGATCTCCGCGATGGAGACTGAAGACCTGCGCGCGCTGACCACCGCCCAGATCCGCGTGCTGGCCACCGAGCAGCTGAACTCGCTGACCACCGAGCAGTTCTCCGCCCCGACCACCATCCAGATCAGCAGCCTCACCACGCAGCAAGTCGCCGCGCTGGAAACTGCCGACCTGCAAGCGATGACGACGGACCAGTTCCGGTCCATGACGTCCGCCCAGATCGGCGCGCTGACCACCGATCAGCTGGCGGCACTGGAGACCGCTGACGTCGCCGTGATCACCACGGCTGCGCTGCGCGGCATCACGTCCGAGAACATCGACGCGTTCACCACCGAGCAGATCCGCGCACTGACCACGGCGCAGATCCAGTCGCTGACGACGCAGCAGCTCAAGGGCCTGTCCACCGAGCAGATGGCCGCGCTGGAGACGCAGGACCTGCGCACGCTGTCCACGGCCCAGCTCCGCGTGCTGTCCACCGAACAGCTCAACGCGCTCACCACCGAGCAGGTCAGCCAGCTGACGACCGCGCAGATCGTGGGCCTGACCACGCAGCAAGTCGCCGGCATGGAAACCGCTGACCTGCAGGCGCTGGGCACTGACCAGTTCCGCGTGCTGTCGTCCGCCCAAGTCGGTGCGATGACCACGGAGCAGTTGGCCGCCATCGAGACCGCTGACCTGGCGGTGTTGACGACGGCAGCGCTGCGTGGCCTCACGTCCGAGAACATCGATGCGTTCACGACCGAGCAGATCCGTGCGCTGAGCACCAACCAGATCCAATCGCTGACGACCCAGCAG
This sequence comes from Roseateles asaccharophilus, assembly GCF_031458115.1. GTDB lineage: Bacteria > Pseudomonadota > Gammaproteobacteria > Burkholderiales > Burkholderiaceae_C > Pelomonas > Pelomonas asaccharophilus_A. Next base: position 2,290 of record NZ_JAVDXV010000006.1, read on the forward strand.
CTCAAGGGCCTGTCCACCGAGCAGATGGCGGCTCTCGAGACGCAGGATCTGCGTGCGCTGACCACCACGCAGCTCCGCGTGCTGTCCACCGAGCAGCTCAACGCGCTGACCACCGAGCAGATCGGCACGCTGACCACGGTTCAGGTCGCCAGCCTGACCACGCAGCAAGTCGCCGGCATGGAGACGGCTGACCTGCAGGCGCTGGGCACCGACCAGTTCAAGGCGCTGTCATCCGCGCAAGTCGGCGCGATGACCACCGAACAACTGGCCGCCATCGAAACCGCCGACCTGGCGGTGCTGACGACGGCTGCCATTCGCGGCATCACGTCCGAGAACATCGACGCATTCACGACCGAGCAGATCCAGGCGCTGAGCACGGCACAAATCCAGTCGCTGACCACTCAGCAGCTCCGCGGCCTGAGCACCGAGCAGATGGCGGCGCTGGAGACGCAGGACCTGCGTGCGCTGACGACCACGCAGATCCGCGTGCTGTCCACCGAGCAGCTCAATGCGCTGACGACCGAGCAGATCGGCACGCTGACCACGACCCAGGTCGCCAGCTTGACGACCCAGCAGGTCGCCGGCATGGAAACCGCCGACGTGCAGGCGCTGACCACCGATCAGTTCAAGGTCCTGTCGTCCGCACAGCTGAGCGTGCTGACCACCGAGCAGATCCGCGCGATCGAGACGCAGGACCTCGCCGTCATCACGACGACCTCCCTGCGCGGGTTTGCGTCCGACGACATCGCCGCTCTGGGCACGGAGCAGATCGTCGCGCTGACCACGGCCCAGGTGTCGTCGCTGACGACCACCCAGCTGGATGGTCTGGGCACCGAGCAGATCGCCGCGTTCGAAACGGCCGACGTCGTCGCGCTGAGCACGCAGCAGCTGCGCAGCCTGACCAGCGAGCAGTTCACCGGCTTCGAGTCGGCCCAGCTGACCGCGCTGACAACGGCACAGCTGAGTTCGCTGACGTCCGAGCAGATCCGGACCTTCGAGACCGAGGCGATCGTCGGACTCGACAGCACCGACTTCACGGCGTTCAGCACGTCGGCGCTCCGCGGCTTCGGCACCGAGCAGATCGTGGCGATGGGCAGCGAAGACCTGAAGGCCTTCAGCTCGGCGCAATTCGTCTCGCTGACGACGGAGCAACTGCACGCCATGACCAGCGAGCAGGTCCGCGGCATCGACGCGACCGACCTCGGCAAGCTGTCCATGGCGCAGGCCGGAGCGTTCACGTCCGAGGCGGTGCAGGCGATGTCCAGCGAACAGCTGAACCAGCTGGTCCCGGCACAGGTCTCGCCCATCATCCTGGACCTGGACGGTGACGGCGTGGAAACCACGGCGGCCGCCAACGGCGTCAGCTACGACCTGCTGGGTCGCGGTGTCTGGCAGCAGTGGGGCTGGGTCGGCGGCGGCGACGGCCTGCTGGTGCGCGACATCAACGGCGACGGCATCATCAACGACGGCAAGGAGCTGTTCGGTGAAGGCACGCTGCTGGCTGACGGCACCCGCGCCAAGGACGGCTACGCGGCGATGTCGGCGCTCGACAGCAACCACGACGGCAAGCTGGACGCATCCGATGAAGCGTTCAAGCAGCTGCAGGTGTGGGTCGATGCCGACCACGACGGTGTCACCGACGCCGGCGAGCTGAAGAGCCTGGCCGACCTTGGCATCGCCAACCTGAGCCTGCACTCCAACAGCTCGACGGCGGTCGACAACGGCAACCTGATCGGCCTGGTGGGCAGCTACCAGACAGTGGACGGCGCGACGCACCAGATGGCGGACGTATGGTTCAGCCGCGACCCGAACGGCACCGTCAGCACGACGGCACCGGCGGCAAGCGGCGACGAAGCCACCGTGCAGCTGCAGCTCAGCGACGTGCTGGCCGCACCGAGCGAGCTGACGCTGCCGGGCTCCACGCCGGAGGCCAACCTGGTCACGGCGCCGGTGCCGACGGTCGACCCGCTGCTGGCGGTGAAGCCCAAGACGCCGGAGGAAGACGAACTGAATCGTCAACCGCCGCTGATCTGATCAAGAAGTCGCAGTAATGACGTCGGTGGTGCTCACAGGTGCCACCGACGTTACTCACAATGGAGGGGAATCCCCTACCCCGCCTGACGCCCTGAGGGCGCCGAGCCATGGCCACCGTCAATACCCCCACCCCTGAGCAACTGCCTCAGCTCACGACCAAGGAGCTGAATGCACTGAGCGCGGCGGTGTGGGCCACTTTCACGCCGGCGCACATCGCGGCGCTGACGGCCGAGCAGGTGGCGGGGCTGAAGCCCACCGCCTTCAGCAAGCTGTCGGCGGACCTGATGACGTCGTTCCCGCTGGACAACCTGCAGGTGCTGAGCACCGCGGTCATCAAGGCGCTGAACACGGCACAGGTCGCCGCGCTGACCGTCGAGGAGTTCGGCGCGCTGACGCCCGGCCAGGTCGCGTCGCTGCAGCCCAAGCAGCTGGCCGTCGTGTCGGTGGACCAGTTCACCGCGCTGGGCGTCGACCAGGTCGCGCTGCTGATTCCCACCCAGGTCAAGGCGCTGACCACCGACCTGATGGCCGCGCTGTTGCCCGAGGAGCTGGGCGCGCTGAGCGCCAAGGCCGTGGCCGCGCTGAGTGCCGCGCAGATCCGTGCGCTCAGCGTCGAGCAGGCGCAGGGCCTGACGCCCGAACAAGCTGCCGTCTTCACCGGCAACCAGGGTGCCGGCCTGAGTGCCGAACTGCTGGGCGCGCTGGCGCCGGAGGCGCTGGCGAGCCTGTCGACGTCGGCAATACGCGCGATCTCGTCGACCACGTTGGCGAGCCTGGCCCCTGAGCTGCTCCAGCAGTTCAGCCCCACGCAGATCGCCGCTTTGGGCGCCAGCCAGATGAGCGCGCTGGGCACGGCCGGCCTGGACGCGCTGACGCCCGAGCAATTGCAAGGCCTGAACAGCGCGCAGATCCGCGGGCTCAGCACGACGCAGATCTCGGCACTGTCGGGCGAAGACCTGGTGGCGCTGGGCAGCCGCGGCCTGGCCAGCTTCACGTCCGCGCAGATCACCACGCTCAGCGTGGAGCAGGTGGCGGCGCTGGAAACGCGCCAGTTCGCCGGCCTGACATCGGCCCAGGCCGTGGGCCTGTCCAGCGCCCAGCTGGCCGGACTGTCCGCCGACGCGCTGGGGGCGATGTCCACCGGCGCCATCCGCGGCCTGCGCGACCAGGTCATCGCCAGCCTCAGCGACGAGCAGGTCGGCGGCCTCACCACCCGGCAGATCGCGTCGCTGACCTCCAAGCAGATCGCGGCCTTCGACACCGGCGACATCATTGCGCTCAGCAGCCAGCAGATCCAGGCGCTGGGCTCGGCGCAGTTGGCCGGGTTCAGCACCAAGCAAATCGCCGCCATCGAGGTCGACGACATGGCCGCGCTGCGCACCGCCAGCATCAAGGGGCTCAAGGGCGCGCAGATGGCGGCCCTTAGCACCGAGCAGGTGGTGGCGCTGACCACCGCGCAGGTGACGGCGATGACCTCGGCCCAGCTCAACGGCCTGTCCTCCGACCAGGTACGCGCGATCGAGTTGGTTGACCTGCAGGCCATAGGCACCAAGGCCTTGCAGTCGCTGTCGCCCGCGCTGCTGAACGCACTGAGCACCGAGCAGATCGAGGCGCTGTCCACCGGCCAGGTGCGCTCGCTGACCGGCAACCAGATCCAGAGTCTGGTGCCCGAGCAGCTGAACACGCTGAACACGCAGCAGTTCGGCGCGCTCAGCTCCAAGCAGGTCGTCGCGCTGACCGGCGCGCAGATGGCGGGGCTGCAGACCGAGGACTTCGGCGCGCTGTCGTCCAGCGCGTTCAAGGCCATCACGCCGACCCAGCTCGGCTCACTGGAGACGCCGCTGGTGCAGGCTATCTCCACGGCGCAGACCGCCGCGCTCAGCTCCAAGCAGATCACCGGCTTGACGCCCGAGCAGCTGACGGTGCTCGCCACCGACTCGTTCACGGCCATCAGCACCAGCGCCGTGCGCGGCCTGCAGGCCGGCCAGCTGCAGAGCCTGGGCGAACCCCAACTCAACCTGCTGAGCACCATCCAGGTCGCCAGCCTCACGTCCGCGCAGCTCAGCGCGCTGACCAACGAACAGCTCAACACGCTGACCGGCGACCAGTGGGCCGCGCTGACCTCCAAGCAGATCACCGGCCTGGCCGCCGACCGCTGGGACCAGTTCTCGGCCGCCCGCATCGCCTCCCTCAGTACCAGCACGCTGCGCAGCCTCAGCGCCGAGCAGGTGCGCGACATCAGCCTGGAGCAGTGGTCGGCGATGGGCTCGCGCCAGCTGGCCGCGCTGACCTCCAAGCAGATCGCCGAGATCGCCACCGATGAAATGCCGTGGCTGTCGGCCGAAGCGCTGCGCGCGATCACGACGTCCGCCATACAAGGCCTGACCGCCAACCAGCTGCGCAACCTGGACCCCGGCCAGGCCGCGCTGCTGACGCCTGCGCAGGTGGCGGCCTTGAGCACGCGCCAACTGGGCGACCTGACGACCGACGCGCTGGCCGCGCTGACCACCGCGCAGGTGTCGGCCATGACGGCCAAGCAGCTGGCGCTGCTGACCACCGCGCAGATCGCCAACATCGAGCTGGAAGACCTGGTCGCATTGGGCACGCGCGGCATCGCCGCGTTCAAGGCCGCGCAGATCGCCGCGATGACGCCGGACCAGCTCACCGCGCTGACCAGCCTGCAGGTCGGCGCGCTGACCACGGCGCAGCTGTCGCGGCTGAGCACCGAGCAGATCATGGCCATCGTGGTCGACGACCTCGGGTCGCTGTCCACGACGGCGCTGCGCTCGCTGAGCAGCGAGCAGTTCTCGGCGTTTGGCGCCACCGAGCTGTCGCTGCTGAGCAGCCGCCAGCTGTCCACGCTCAGCTCGGCCCAGATCAAGGCCATCGAGAGCGACGAGATCGCCGCCATCAACCCGACGCTGTTCGGCGCCTTCGGCTCCGAGCAGCTGCGCGGCATGACCGCCTCGCAGCTGCTGGGCATCACGGTGGACCAGATCCCGCAGGTCTCCACGCAGGCGCTGCGCGCGCTCAGCAGCGAGCAGATCACGCTGCTGGACACGACGCAGATCTCCTTCCTGACATCGCGCCAGATCGCGTCGTTGGGCGAGGCGCAGATCCGCGGGCTGGAGACCGAAGACGTCATCGCGATGAGCGACTCGCAGTGGGCCTCCATGGGCAGCCGCCAGCTGGCCGTGCTCAGCTCGGCCCAGATCGCCGCCATCGAGGCCGCTGACGTCACCGCCATCACCACCGGCGCCATCCGCGGCCTGAGCACGCAGGCCATGACCTGGCTGCAGACCGAACAGATCGCGTCGCTCAGCAGCCAGCAGGTCTCCGCCCTGCTGAGCGCTCAGGTGCGCGCGCTGGGCACCGAAGACTTCGCCGCGCTGTCGGCCGACGCGCTGCAAGGCCTCAGCAGCTCCGCCATGGCGTCGCTGACATCCCAGCAGACCAACGCGCTGACGCTGGGCCAGATGGCGCAGATGGGCTCGCAACAGCTGCGCCTGATGTCCACCGCCGGCATCGCGGGCCTGAGCACCGACATCATTCCCAACTTCACGTCGCAGCAGATCGCGGCGCTGAGCACCGGCCAGATCCGCGCCTTCACCAGCGACCAGCTGCAGCTGCTGACCGCCGACGGCCTGAACGCCTTCGGCACCGCGCAGTTCCGCGGCTTCACGTCGGCGCAGCTGGACATCCTCAGCTCCGAGCAGGTCTCGGCGCTGAGCAGCACGCTGCTGGGCTCGCTGACCAGCGCCCAGGTGCGCGGCCTCTCCACCGACGACCTGACGCTGTTCGACGCCGACGACATCGCCGGCCTCAGCACCGCGGCGCTGAACGGCATGACGTCCAGCCAGATCGGCATCCTCAGTGCCGTGCAGGCCATCGCGCTGAGCACGCAGCAGATCGCCGCACTGTCCAGCACCGCGCTGAACGCGCTGGGCACCGAGGCTTTCGACGCGCTCAGCAGCGAGCAGCTGGCCGCGCTGTCGCCGGCCCAGCTCGACAAGCTGTCGACCGAAAACGTCGCGCTACTGAGCGGCGCGGACCTGCAGGCGCTGACGTCCGCACAGATGGGCGCCTTCAACACGCGCCAGATCGCCGCGCTGGCCACCGACGCCATCACCGCCCTCGACGCCGACCACCTGAACGCCTTCACCACCCGCCAGGTGCGTGCATTCACGACTGAGCAGATGGCGTCCATCGAGAGCGAGGACCTGGCCGCGTGGAACACCAGCGCGCTGCGCTCGCTCAGCACCGCGCAATTCGAGGCGCTGCACAGCGACCAGATCCCGGCGTTCACGACGCAGCAGATCCAGGTGCTCAGCTCGGCCCAGGTCCGCACGCTGAGCAACGAGGAGATCGCGTCGTTCACGACGCAGCAGGTCGCGTCGTTCAGCACGCGCACGCTGGCCAGCTTCTCCACCGAGCAGATGCAGGCCTTCCAGACCGAAGACCTGAACATGCTCAGCTCGGCGCAGCTGCGCTCGCTGTCCACCGCGCAGCTGGTGGCGCTGCTGCCCGAACAGATCCCCGGCCTGGACAGCGCCGACATGCGCGGCCTGAGCATGACGCAGGTCAGTGCCTTCACGCCGGCACAGATCGCCGCGATGACCCCCGGCCAGGTGGACGCGCTGTTCGCCGCCACGCCCATCGTTCTGGACCTGGACGGCGGCGGCGTGAACACGCGGGCGGCCAGCCAGGGCGTGCAGTTCGACCTGAACGGCACCGGCAACGCCCAGCAATGGGGCTGGGTGGGCGGCGGCGACGGCCTGCTGGTGCGCGACCTCAACGCCAACGGCCTCATCGACGGCGGCCAGGAGCTGTTCGGCGCCGGCACCCAGCTGGCCAACGGCCTGCGCGCGGGCAACGGCTACGCCGCCATGCTGGCGCTGGACGACAACCACGACGGCCACCTCAGCGCCGCCGACGCAGCGTTCGCGCAGCTGCAGGTCTGGGTGGACGCCAACCACGACGGCGTCACCGACGCAGGCGAGCTGAAACGCCTGGCGGAATTGCAGATCGTGTCGCTGGACCTGAATGCGCAAAAGGGCGATGCGACCGACCACGGCAACCTGCTGGGCCTGACTTCCAGCTTCACCACGGCCGACGGCCAGCGCCACGACATGGCGGACGTCTGGTTCGCCAAGGACGCGCCCGAGGAAGCCGCGTCGCTGCCGGCGGCCAGCGAGCTGCTCAGCGCGCCGGCGACCGATCTGCTGGCCGGTCTGGGCAGCAGCTCGGACAGCGCCGCACCGCAGACGACGGCCGAGCCGACCGTCGCGCCGGCTCAACGATTGCCATGGCGGGAGCGCGGGCTGGACGATGATGCGGGCTGGACGCCGCTCATCTGACCCGCCCATGCCGACGCCGACCGACGACTCGCCCCAGATCCACCCGCTGGCCGACGTGCAAAGCCCCCACATCGGGCCGCGCACGCGCGTCTGGCAGTTCTGCGTGATTCTGTCCGGCGCCCGCATCGGCGCCGACTGCAACGTCAACGCGCAGGTGCTGGTGGAGAACGACGTCATCGTCGGTGACCGCGTGACGCTGAAGTCCGGCGTGCAGCTGTGGGACGGCCTGCGCGTGGAGGACGACGTCTTCATCGGCCCCAACGCCACGTTCACGAACGACCGCGTGCCGCGCTCGCGTCAGCGGCCGGCGGCATTCCAGCAGACGGTCATCGAACGCGGTGCGTCCATAGGCGCCAACGCGACCATCCTGGGCGGCGTGCGCATCGGCGCCGGCGCGCTGATCGGCGCGGGCAGCGTGGTCACCAAGGATGTGCCGGCAGGCGAGCTGTGGGTGGGCAACCCGGCGCGCTCGCGCGGACCGGTGCCGGCCAAGGACTAGGCCGCGGACCTCACGGCCTTCACCACTCGCTCCACCTGCGCATCCGTCATCCCCGGCCATAGCGGCAGGCTCAGCACGCGCTGGTGCATGGCCTCGCTGATGGGGAAGGCGCCCTCACCCAGGCCCAGTTCGGCATAGGCCGGCTGCCGGTGCGGCGGCACCGGGTAGTGGATCAGCGTGCCTATGCCCTGCTTCGCCAGATCGGCCTGCAACCGGTCGCGCGCCTCGTGCTGCACGACGAACAGATGCCAGGCCGAGTCAAGCCCTTCCGGCACCACGGGCAGCTGCAGCGGCACTCCGGCCAGGCCGTCCAGCAGCATTGCGGCCAGCCGGCGGCGCTCCTCGGTCTGGGCCTGCAGCAGCGGCAGCTTGGCGGCCAGCACGGCGGCCTGGATCTCGTCCAGCCGCGAGTTCCGGCCCTTGACCTCGTTGTGGTACTTGACCTTGGAACCGTAGTTGCGCAGCACGCGCACCCGGGCCATGGCTGCGGCATCGTTGCCGGTCACGCCGCCGCCGTCGCCCATCGCGCCCAGGTTCTTGCCCGGGTAGAAGCTCCACGCGGACAGATCGGCCAGACTGCCCACCGGGCGGCCGTGGTACATCGCGGCATGCGCCTGGGCGCAGTCGTCCAGCACCTTCAAACCGTGGCGTTCAGCGATCAGGTTGATGGCGCCCATGTCGGCCGGCAGGCCGTACAGGTGCACCGGCAGCAGCACCTTGGTCCGCGGCGTGATGGCGGCTTCAATGCGGGCCGGATCGAGGTTGTAGGTGCGAGGGTCGGGCTCCACCGGCACCGGCGTCGCACCGCACTGGCTGACGGCCAGCCAGGTCGCAATGTAGGTGTTGGACGGCACGATGACCTCGTCGCCCGGCCCCACGCCCAGCGCTTCCAGCCCCAAGGCCAGCGCGTCCAGCCCGTTGGCCACGCCGGCGCAGTCGGCCGCGCCCACGCTCTGCGCATAGGCACGCTCGAAGGCCTTCAACTCCTCGCCCAGCAGGAACCAGCCGCTGCCGGCTACGCGCAGCAAAGCGGCGTCGATGTCGGCCTTGGCCGCCCGGTAGACCGGCTGCAGGTCCAGGAAGGGGATGGGCGCGTCAGCCACGGCGTTGCTCGGTGACAGCGGCGAGGTAGTCGTCATAGCTGCGGATGTAGTCGGCCGGGTCGTAGGGATCGGAGGCCAGCACCAGCAGCACCGCATCGGCGCTGAAGCGGTACTGGATGCCCCAGACCATGGGCGGGATGTGCAGGCCCAGCAGCGGGCTGTCCAGCAACACCTCGTCGCGCAACTGGCCGTCGTCCAGCACCACGCTCAAGCTGCCCTTCACGCAGACCAGGAACTGGTGGCAGGCCTTGTGCGCATGCTCGCCGCGCACCTCGCGGCTGGGCACGTCGTAGACGAGGAAAAAGCGCTCCGGCGTGAACGGCAGCTGCGCGTCGATCTGGCCGACCGTGAGCGAACCGCGCATGTCGATGACCTTGGGCAGCTTGACCAGCGCCGCGCCGGGCACCTGCAACACCAGGTCGTCGGCGCTGACGCGGCGGGCCGGCTCGGCCGGGCGGGTGCCGGTGTCCACATAGCCGATCACATGGGCCGGATTGCCGGTCACGATGGCGTTGGGCGGCACGTCGCGGGTCACGACGGCGCCGTCCTGCACCATCGCGCCGGCGCCGATGGTCAGGCCGGGGCGGATGGTCGCGTTGGCACCGATGCTGGCGCCCTTGCGCACCCAGGTCCGCAGCGGCGCCTCGGGGCGCTGCTTGCTGCGCGGGAAGGGGTCGTTGGAGAAGGTGACGTTGGGGCCGATGAAGACGTCGTCGTCCACCTGCACGCCGTCCCACAGCTGCACGCCGCATTTCACCGTCACGCGGTCACCCACCTGCACTTCGTTCTCGATGAACACGTGGTCGCAGATGTTGGCGTCGCGGCCGATGCGGGCGCCGGGCAGCACATGGGCGAAGGCCCAGATGCGGCTGCCGGCGCCGATGTGCGGGCTCTCCACCAGGGCATGGCTGTGGATGAAGGGGGGCTGGGCGTCGCTCATGGGCCGGCACGGTAGCAGGTCGCGCCGCCGGCAAAGCGCGGATATTCCTGGCGTTCACCGTGTTACATCCTGCGGCCGGCGCGCTGGCCGGAAATACCCCTGTGCGGGCGCGCTTTTTGCCCGTTACAGGACGTCAAGGCCTGGGACAGTCGCTGAACCGATCAGCCGTACCATCCGCAGCCGCCGAAGAAACCGCCAAGTCCGTGAAGACAGACAACTATTTCTCAGTGTTACCCGTTCCGGGGGGCTACAGCCTGAGCCCATACTGCCGATCTATCGAACGTGACCGGGTACTGGCCCTGTGCCCTGGCGCACGACGGAGCTGATACCGACACTTGGCTTGCACCCATACATCTCACGAGGAAGCAGACATGGCCTCCACTCCCCTTGCCAGAGCCAGCGCAGTCGCTGATGGTGCACGCCGTTCGCCGGTGTTCCTGCAGGTCGACAACACCATGGTCCGCGACCTGCTGGACGAGCAGGAACGGTCCGAGCCCTCGCCTGCCGCCGTGATCACCGCGCTGCGCTATCTGCCGCGACTGAAGGTGCCGGCGGTCGCCAAGCCCTCGCCGATCAGCGTCCGCCCGCTGCCCTACAGCCGCCAGGACATCACCGAGGACGACATCGCCGCCGTCGCGGCCGTGCTGCGCTCCGACTTTCTGACCCAGGGCCAGGAACTGCCGGCCTTCGAGGCGGAGTTCGCGGCCATTCACCAGCTGCCCCATGCCGTGGCCGTCAGCAACGCCACGGCCGCGCTGCACATCGCCTGTCTGGCGCTGGGCGTCGAGCCGGGCGACAGCGTCTGGACCTGCACCAACAGCTTCCTCGCCTCGGCCAATTGCGCGCGCTACTGCGGCGCCAGCGTCGATTTCATCGACATCGACCCCGCCACCCGCAACCTCAGCATCCCGCTGCTGGCCGAAAAACTGGCTGCCGCCGAGGCCGCGGGCACGCTGCCCCGCGTCGTCATCCCGGTGGACTTCGCCGGCCTGCCCTGCGACTGGCCCGCGCTGCGCGCGCTTGCCGACCGCTACGGCTTCAAGCTACTGCAGGACGCCTCGCACGCCACCGGCGCCACGCTGCACGGCAAGCCCATGGGCGCCGACTGGGCCGACATCACCGTCTTCAGCTTCCACGCCGTCAAGGTCGTGACCACCGCCGAAGGCGGCATGGCCTGCACCCGCGACGCCGAACTGGCCAAGTCCCTGCGCCTGCTGCGCTCGCACGGCATGGTGCGCAACGCCGAAGAGATGCAAGACACGCCCGACGGCCCTTGGACGTACGAGCAGCAGGATCTGGGCTTCAACTACCGCATGACCGACCTGCAGGCCGCGCTGGGCCGTTCCCAGCTGCGCCGCCTGGCCGACATGCAGGCGCACCGCGAAAAGCTGGCCAGCCGCTACGACCACCTGCTGCGCACGCTTCCCGTCAAGACACCGCCGCGGCATGCCGAGGCCAAGTCGTCCTGGCACCTGTACGCCATCGAGCTGGACGACAGCGTGCTGGAACGCATCAGCCGCGCCGCCGTGTTCGAAGGCCTGCGTGCCTGCGGCATCGGCGTGCAGGTGCACTACATCCCCATCCACACCCAGCCCTATTACCAGGCGCTGGGCTTCAAACGCGGCGACTTCCCCGCCGCCGAGGACTACTACGCCCGCACGATCTCGCTGCCGCTGTTCCCGGCCATGACGGACGCCGACCAGGACCGCGTCGTCGCCGCGCTGCAAGAACTGCTGAAGCCCTGAGGTGAAGCAGGCCCCTCGCCCGGTCTTGCACCGGCTGAACGCCGGCACGCCCGGCCGGTCCCCCGTGGGGACGGCGATGCTTGCGGCATCGAGCCGCAAGCACATCGCCCCACGCGGGCCGGCTTGGGAGCGGCCCGGCGCTCGGCCCGCAAGACCCCGGCTTCATGCGCCCAGGATGGTGGAAAACACCATGGGCAACTGACTTGGAACTCGCTCTCGGCACCGTTCAATTCGGCCTCGCCTACGGCGCGGTAGGCCGCGGTCACCAGGTCGACCCCACCACGGCGGCTCGCATCCTTGACGCCGCCTGGCAGGCCGGCGTGCGCTGCCTGGACACGGCCGCCGCCTATGGCGACATCGAGGCCCGGCTGGCGGACCTGTGCGGAGCCCACCCGTTCCGCATCATCAGCAAGATCGCGCCGCTGGGCGGCCTTGCGCCCGCCGAGCGGCCGGCCGCCGTACAGGCCAGCGTGGCGCGCTCGCTGGCGCGGCTGGGTGACCGGCTGGACGCGCTGCTCTTCCACAGCGTCGCCGACCTCGAAGCCGAGGACGGCGATGCGCTGTGGGCCATCGCCCGCGCCGCGCTGCGCGAGACAGGCCGGCCGCTGCGGCTGGGCGTCTCCTGCTACGCCCCCGAGGAACTGCAGCGCCTGCGGGCACGGCTTGACATCGAGGTCGCCCAACTCCCCGGCAATGCGCTGGACCAGCGCCTGGCCGCACAGCCCGCGTTCACCGAGGTGGAGCTGCATGTGCGCTCGGCCTTCCTGCAAGGCCTGCTGCTGGCGCCGGAGCGTGGCGCCGTCCGCGTACCCGCCGCGGCCACGGCCTTGCAGCGCTGGCAGCAGCGCTGCGCGGACGCCGGCCAGGCGCCCACCGAGGCGGCGCTGGGCATCGTCCAGGGCCTGCCCGGCGTGGCGGCCTGCGTGGTCGGCGTCGAGACGCTGGCGCAGTTCGACGAGATCGCCGCCGCCTGGCGGCACGCGCGCCCGCTGCACTGGCCCGAGCTGGCCAGCCCCGACGCCGACGCCTGGGATCCGCGCCGCTGGCCTTAGAGCCGGGCCGAACCTACACCCGGCGCCGCAAAACGGCGCGCTTTTCGCCGTCAAATCCCGGGCCCCGGCCATGCACGGCGCGCCATACTGGGCGACCCTCACTTCGCCCCCACCATGCACGTCGTCGCGATCATCCAAGCCCGAATGAGTTCCACGCGACTGCCGGGCAAGGTGCTGATGCCGCTGGCCGGCCGGCCGGTGCTGGCCCATGTCGTCGAGCGCGTCCGCCATTGCGAGCGAGTGGACGACGTCGTCGTGGCCACGTCCACCGACGCCTCTGACGACGCCCTCGAGGCCTGGTGCCGCGAGGCCGGCGTCGCCTGCTGGCGCGGCAGCCTGCACGACGTGCTGGACCGCTACCACCAGGCCGCGCAGGCCCACCGGGCCGACGCCATCGTGCGCATCACCGCCGACTGCCCGGCACTGGATCCGGCCATCGTCGACGAGGTGGTCGACGCCTTCGTGGCCGGTGGCTACGACTTCTGCAGCCTGGCCGGCGAGTTTCCCGACGGGCTGGACTGCTCCGTCTTCGCCGCCAGCGCCATCGCCCGCGCGCACCGCGAGGCGCGGCTGCCCTCCGAGCGTGAGCACGTGGGCCCCTACATCGAGAACCACCCCGAGTGGTTCAAGCTCGGCGCGGTGCGCAAGTTCACCGGCCTGGCCCACCACCGCTGGACGCTGGACGAGCCACGCGACTACGAATTCCTGCAGGCCGTGTTCGGCCGCCTGTACCGCGACGGCGCAGCGCCCTTCGGCGCGGCGGACGTGCTGGCCCTGCTGGAACGCGAGCCGCAGCTCACCGCCCTGAACGCCGACATCACCCGCAACGCGGGCTATCTGAAATCCCTGCAAGCCGACAAGCAACAAGACCATGCTCAGCCTTGATGAACTGAAGACCGGCCGAGGACCGGCCCTGTACCGCCAGGCCAAGGACCTGATTCCCGGCGGCACGCAGCTGCTGTCCAAGCGGCCGGAGATGTTCGCGCCCGACGTCTGGCCGTCGTACTACAGCAAGGCCAAGGGCTGCCGCGTCTGGGACCTGGACGGCCGCGAGTTCATCGACATGTCCATCATGGCCGTGGGCGCCTGCATCCTCGGCTACGCCGATGACGAGATCGACGACGCCGTCGTCACCGCCATCCGCAGCGGCGTCAACAGCTCGCTGAACTGTCCCGAGGAAGTCGAGCTGGCCGAGGCGCTGATAGCCCTGCACCCCTGGGCCGGCATGGTGCGCTACGCGCGCAGCGGCGGCGAGGCCATGGGCATGGCCGTGCGCATCGCGCGGGCCCACACGCGCCGCGACACCGTGCTGTTCAGCGGCTACCACGGCTGGAACGACTGGTACCTGGCCGCCAACCTCGGCGAGCGCGACGGCCTGGACGGCCAGCTGATGCCGGGCCTGCAGCCCAACGGCGTGCCGCGCGGCCTCACCGGCACGGCCATCCCCTTCCACTTCAACGACATCGACTCGCTGCGCGACACGATCAAGGGCAAGGAAGGGCAGATCGCCGCCATCATCATCGAGCCCGCCCGCGGCGAGGAAGCACCCGACGACTACCTGCGCAAGCTGCGCGAGATCGCCAACGAGATCGGCGCCGTGCTGGTGTTCGACGAGATCACCAGCGGCTACCGCATGTGCGCCGGCGGCATCCACCGCCGCTACGGCATCAACCCCGACATCGCCGTGTTCGCCAAGTCCATGGCCAACGGCTACGCGATGTCCGCCGTGCTCGGCACCGAGCGCGTCATGCAGGCGGCACAGACCACGTTCATCTCCAGCACCAACTGGACCGACCGCGTCGGCCCGGCGGCCGCGTTGGCCACGCTGCGCAAATACCGCCGCGAACGCGCCGAGGAGCGCCTGATCGCGCTGGGCAACCAGACCAAGGCGATCTGGACCGCCGCCGCGGCGAAGGCGGGCCTGTCCATCAGCGTGTCGGGCCTGCCCACGCTGGCCGCCTTCGGCTTCCAGCACCCGCAGGCAGTGGCCCTGAACACGCGCTTCACGGTCGAGATGCTGCAACGCGGCTTCCTGGGCTTCCGCCAGTTCAAGGCCTCGCTGGCCCACGGCGATGCCGAGATGGCGGCCTATGCGCAGGCCTGCGACGAGGTCTTCGCGCGGCTGGCCGCCCTGCCCGCCGATGCGCTGCTGGACACGCCGCCGCACCACGCGGGCTTCCAGCGCCTGACCAAGGAGTGAGGCCTTGAGCGCAACCCCATCCTGGCAGGCCGCCGACGGCTGCGTCCACACCGGCCCGCTGCTGCAGTCGGTCAACGGCTTCGATGTCGTCGCCTGCGAGGCCTGCGGCTTCAGCCACACGCTGCCGCTGCCGACGCCGCAGGAGCTGGAGCACATCTACTCGCACGAGTACTACACGCAGGAGAAGCCGCTCTACATCGAGCGCTACCTGGAAGACAAAGCCTGGTGGGACGAGGTCTATGCCGAGCGCTACGAGCGGCTGGAAGCCGAACTGCCGGCCGGACGCCGCCGCCTGCTGGACATCGGCTCCGGCCCGGGCCTGTTCCTGGCCGCCGGCCGGGAGCGTGGCTGGAACGTGATGGGCGTCGAGCCCTCGGAGCGCGCCAGCAGCTACAGCCGCGAGGTGCTGAAGCTCGACGTACGGTCCATGTTCCTGAACGAGGAAACCGCTCCCACGCTGGGCCAGTTCGACGTCGTCAACCTCGGCGAGGTGCTGGAGCACCTGCCCGACCCGGCCGGCATGCTGCGCCTCGTGCACGGCCTGCTCGCTCCCGGCGGCATGCTGGTGGCGCTGGTGCCCAACGACTTCAACCCCTTCCAGCGCGTGCTCAACGAGAGCATGGGCGTTGCGCCCTGGTGGGTGGCACCGCCCCATCACCTGAACTATTTCGACACGGACACCCTGCCCCGGCTCGTTCAGCGCTGCGGCTTCGAGGTGCGCCATGTCGAGACCACCTTCCCCATCGACCTGTTCCTGCTGATGGGCCACAACTACATCGGCAACGACACCCTCGGCCGGCAGGCCCATGCCATGCGCAAGACGCTGGAGATGAACCTGCGTGCCGGCGGCGAGACGGGTCGGGCGCTGAAGTCGCGACTGCACCGGGCCTTCGCCGGCCTGGGCCTGGGTCGCGAAGTGCTAGCCTTCGCGCGCAAGATAGACGACTCCCCTTCCCCCGCATGAGCAACCCACTTGACGACGGCTTCCTGCTCGCCAGCCCGCTGGCTCGCGAGCTGTACGCACGCGTCCAGGCCCTGCCGATCATCGACTACCACAGCCACCTGCCGGTGGACGTGCTGGCCTCGAACAAGCCGTTCACCAACCTGACCGATGTCTGGATCCGCGGCGACCACTACAAGTGGCGCGCGATGCGGCTCAACGGCATCCCCGAGGCGATGTGCAGTGGCTCGGCTGGTGACTTCGAGAAGTTCCAGGCCTGGGCCGCCACGGCGCCGTACACGCTGCGCAATCCGCTGCACCACTGGAACCGGCTGGAGTTGCGCCAGTCCTTCGGCATCGCGCGCGAGCTGACGCCGGCCACCGCGCAAGGCATCTGGGACGAGGCCAACGCGCTGCTGCAGACCGAGGCCTGCACGCCGCGCGGGCTGCTGGCGGGCCGCAACGTCCGCGTGCTGTGCACGACCGACGACCCGGCCGACGTGCTGACCCATCACGCCGCGCTGCGCGCCGACGAGAGTTTCGGCACCGCCGTCTACCCGACCTTCCGGCCCGACGCGGCCTGCGCGCTGCACGATGCGGCCGCCTTCAATACCTGGCTGGAACGCCTGCGCGCCGTCGTCGACCTGCCCGTCACCGACCTCGCCGGCCTGCTCGACGCCCTGCAGCGCCGCCATGCGGACTTCCACGACCTCGGCTGCCGCGTGTCGGACCATGGTCTCGAATCCATCGACGCCGTCGACTGCAGCGGCGCCGAAGCGGCCGGCCTGTTCGACCGCCTGCTGCGTGGCGAGGCGCTGTCCGGCGCGCAGCTGGCGCAATGGCGCAGCTTCCTGATGCAGCGCTTCGCCGAGTGGAACCATGCGCGTGGCTGGGTCATGATGCTGCACCTGGGCGCGCTGCGGAACAACAACAGCCGCATCTTCGCGCGCGTCGGGCTTGACACCGGCTGCGACTCCATCGGCGACTTCGACCAGGCCCGCGGCCTGAACCGTTTCCTCGACGCGCTGGACCGGGCCGGCAAGCTGCCCAAGACCATCCTCTTCAACTCCAACCCGGGCGACAACCTGCTGTTCGCCACCATTGCCGGCAACTTCTTCGAAGACGGCGTGCCAGGCAAGGTGCAGTACGGCCCCGCGTGGTGGTTCCTCGACACGGCCGGCGGCATGCTGGCGCAGTTCGACGCGCTGTCGGCGGTGGGCCTGGCCCAGCGCTTCGTCGGCATGGTCACCGACTCGCGCAGCTTCCTCTCGTTCTCGCGCCACGACTACTTCCGCCGCCTGATGTGCAACCTGTTCGCCAGCGAGGCGCTGGCCGGCCTGGTGCCGTCCGACGTGGAGCGTCTGGGCGGCGTGCTGGAGGCGATCTGCCACGGCAACGCGGCCGGCTATTTCAACTGGGAACGCCCGGCATGCTGAACGACACGAACCTGGTGTTGATCGGCGCCAGCGGCGCCATCGGCGGCAACTTCCTGGCGGCCGCGCTGGAGCGCAACGCCCGCGTGGTGAACCTGGGCCGCAACGCGCCCGCGCAGGCCGGGGTGCGGCACCTCGACGCCGACATCGCGTCGCTGGCTTCGCTGCAGGCCGCCGCCGACCAGGCCTTCGACGAACTGGGCCGCGTGGATATCGTCATCAACTTCGCCGGCACCCACCACAAGCCGATGGACTTCCTGCGTGACGACGCCGAGGAGTTGCTGAGCGAGTTCGACCGCGTCATCGCCGTCAACCTGCGCGGCGCCTTCGTCATCACGCAGGTACTGGGCCGGCGCCTGCTGGCGCAGCGCCACGGACACCTCATCCACCTGGCCTCCAACGCGTCACGGCTGTCGCTGTACGGCTCCTACGGCTACAACGCGTCCAAGCACGGGCTGGAAGGCCTCATCAAGACCGCGGCGGCGCAGTTTGCACCCCATGGCGTGCGCGTCAACGGTGTCGCGCCCGGCACCGTCGAGACCGCGCTGAACCGCCATCTGCTGCGCGACCCGGCCGACGGCAAGCCGACGCCGCGCGCCGCATCCATCCTGGCCCACACGCCCACCAAGCGCTTCGCCTCGCTCGACGGCATCACCGAGACGCTGCTGGCCACCTGCGTGCCGCAACGTCACCTGACCGGCAACCTGATCTTCTGCGACGACGGCTACAACGTCGAAGGCCATTCCTGGCCCGAAGGCAACCGCGCCGTCTACGACAGCAGCGCGGCCGTTGACGCGCTGTACCAACGACTACAAGGAGGCGCGCCCGCATGAGCACGACCGAACTCGACGACCGTGCCTGCGCCCTGTGCGCCTGCGGCGACTACCGGCTGGTCTGCGAAAAGGCAGGCGCCCGCTACGTGCAATGCGCCGGCTGCAGCGTCGTGCGGCAGCACCCCTATCCGTCGGCAGACGACATCGCCGACTACTACGAGCACTACCAGTCGCACAAGACCGCGCAGTCCGACTATCTCAGCGAGGCCGGCTATGAGGCGTTCAGGCGCGACAAGCTGCTGACCTTCGCCGACCTCGGCCTGCCGGCGGACGGCTTTGCCGGCAAGGCCGTGCTCGACGTCGGTTGCGCGACCGGGCAGTTCCTGCACATGCTGGCCGACAGCGGTGCCGCACGCATCCACGGCGTCGATGCGAGCGCCGAATGCATCGCGACGGCGCGCGCCAGCGGCCTGGACTGCGAGCGGACCGACTTCCTCGCGCTGCAGGGCCGCTACGACGTGCTCACGATGTGGCACCTGATCGAGCACCTGCCGCGGCCGCAGGACTTCCTGCAGCATGCGTACGAGTTGCTGGCGCCCGGCGGCTGGCTGCTGGTCGAGACGCCCGTCATCGGCCTCATCTCCGAGGCCTTCGGCGCCGACTGGCGCTACTTCATGCCGACCGAGCACATCAACCTGTTCACGCCGGACGCGCTGATCCGCTTCGCCTCGCAGGCCGGCTTCTCGATGCGCGGCCAGGTGCGCTTCGGCAGCGGCAACGACAGCGGCGTCGTGCCCGCCGTCAACAAGCGGGCGATGGACCGCATCGCCAAACAGTCCGGCTTCGGCGACACGCTGGTGCTGTGGCTGGTCAAGAACCCCTGAACACCATGTCCACTCCCTCCCAAGAAGCCATCCTGATCGTCAGCGCGGGCATGATGCAGATCCCCGCGATCAAGACCGCCAAGGCGCTGGGCCTGCGCGTGGTGGCCACCGACCGCAACGCCAATGCGCCGGGCTTCGCGCTGTGCGACGAGGCCGTGGTGCTCGACTCCAAGGACGTGGACGGCCACGTGCGCTTCGCGCTGGAGCATCGCGAGCGTCTCAACCTGCGCGCCGCCTTCGCCGGCTCCGACATCGCCGTCACCGTCGCCGCCGTCACGAACGCGCTGGGCCTGCCCGGCATCCCGCTCGACGTCGCGCAGCGCTCCAACAACAAGGGCCTGATGAAGGAGCGCTGGCTGCGCGACGGTATCCCCACGCCGTTCGGCGCCGAGGTGCAGACGCTGGAAGAAGCACGCCAGGTGCTCAAGCGCACTGGCTTCCCCGCCATCGTCAAGGCCGTGGACAACGCGGCCTCGCGCGGCAGCATGAAGATCGAATCCGAGGCGGAACTGCCGCAGGCGCTGGAGCAGGCACGCGCCGCGTCGCGCACCGGCACGGCCATCGTCGAGCAGTACGTGGTGGGCGCCGAGCAGAGCGTCGAGACCATCGTCTGGCAGGGCCGCCACTACCACGTCGGCATGGCCGACCGCGAGTTCGGCTACCACCCCTTCCACATCGAGACCGCGCACAACGACCCCTCGCTGCTGGGCGACGACACGCAGCGCCGCATCTACGAGGTGGTGGACGCGGCCGCCGATTCGCTGGGCATCACCTTCGGCCCGGCCAAGGCCGACATGATCATGACCGCCAGCGGCCCCATGATCCTGGAGATGCCCGCGCGGCTCAGCGGCGGCTTCCACTCGCAGTACACGACGCCGCTGTCCACCGGCCAGGACCCCATCCGCGCCGTCATGGAGATTTCGCTGGGTCGCCCGCTGGACGAAGCGCTGATCCGCCCGCGCCAGCACCGCACGGCGATCTGCGCCGGCATCTTCCCGCCGCCCGGCCGCATCAAGGCCATCGAAGGGCTGGAAGCCGCGCGCGCCCTGCCCGGCATCGAGCAGGTCATCGTCACGCGCCAGGTCGGCGATGTGGTCACCGAGTACATCGACAACGGCTGCCGCTTCTGCTGGGTCATCGGCGTCGGCGACGACAAGGCGCAGGCGCAGGCCGCCATAGCGCGCGCACGCGCCACCATCCGCATCGAGGTCGAGCCGGCCGCCTGAAGCCGCCCGCCGCATCCACCACATACCCCAACCGCCGCAACGGAGGGCCCCGTGAACGTCCCATTCATCGCCGAAGTCTCCAGCAACCACGCGCAAGACCTGCAACGCTCCTTCGACTTCATTGATCGCTCGGCCGAGGTGGGCTGCGCCGTCGTCAAGTTCCAGCTGTTCAAGGTCGAGTCGCTGTTCTCGCCCGAAGCGTTGAAGAGCAAGCCCGACCTGCTCAAGCGCAAGGCCTGGGAGCTGCCGCTGGACTTCCTGCCCAGGCTGGCCGACCGCTGCAAGAGCCGCGGCGTCGCCTTCAGCTGCACGCCCTTCTACCTGGAAGCCGTGGCAGAACTCGCGCCCTACGTGGACTTCTACAAGGTTGCCTCCTACGAGCTGATGTGGGATGACCTGCTCGCCGCCTGCGCGGCCACCGGCAAGGGCGTCGTGCTGTCGACGGGCATGGCCACCATGGAAGAGATCGTTCACGCCACCGACGTGCTGAAGAAGAACGGCTGCGCCGCACCGACGCTGCTGCACTGCACCTCGGCCTACCCGACGCCTTACCAGGAGGCCAACCTGGCCGCCATCGAGACGCTGCGCCAGGCCACGGGCTGCGCGGTCGGCTGGTCCGACCATACGGTGCAACCCGGCGTCATCCACCGCGCCGTGCACCGCTACGGCGCCTCCATGGTGGAGTTCCACATCGACCTCGACGGCCAGGGCGACGAGTACGCCGCCGGCCACTGCTGGCTGCCCGACCAGATCGGCGCGGTCATCCGCGACCTGTCCATCGGCTTCGGCGCCGAAGGCGACGGCGTGAAGGCGCCCGTGGCGTCCGAACTGCCCGACCGGCTCTGGCGTGCCGACCCGAGCGACGGCCTGCGCCCGCTGCTGGAGATGCGCGCCCGCCTGCAAGCGGCGTGATGCCCATAGGCCGCGCGCCGCGCGTGCTGCTGGCCTGCCAGGCCGGCACCGGCGTCGGCCTGGGCCACCTGAGTCGCACACTGGTGGCCGCCCGCGCGCTGCAGCGCCTGCCGCAGGCCGAGGTGCAGCTGCTGGTGCAGGCCGAGCCCCTCGTGCACGCCGGCCTGGCGGCGTTCGAGCACCGCGTCATTCCGCCCGGCGGCGACCTGGCCGAAGCCATCGACAGCGCCGTGGCCGATGTGCTGGTGCTGGACCTTCAAGCCCAGCGCATCCCCGCCGACTTTCCCGCCTGGCTGCGGCGCTGGCGCAGCGCCGGCCGCAAGCTCGTGGCCATCGACGCGCTGCTGCCGCTGCGCGCCGAGCTGGATCTCGTGCTGATGCCGACCTTCCACTTCGTGCCGCCACCGGGCCTGCCCGACGGTGCTCCCATCCTGCACGGCTGGGACTGCTACCTCATCGACGGCGACGCGCCGGCACGCCCCTGGCAGCCCGGCCCGCGCGTGCTGGCGCTGACCGGCGGCAGCGACGCCACCCACCTGGGCCAACACTGGCCCGCGCTGATCGACGCGCAGCTGCCCGACGGCAGCGAGGTGCACTGGGTGACCGGCCCCTACGCCCAGCCGCCCGCCCTACCCGCACGGCCGCGCCTGGGCTGGCGCGAGCACGTGGCGCCCAGCGGGCTGCAGCCGCTGATGCGCGCCAGCGACTACGCGGTGACGGTCTATGGCGTCAGCTTCTACGAGCTGCTGCACCTGGGCGTGCCCACCGTCGTGTTCTCGCCCTACGGGAGCAAGGACAATGCCGAACTCGCGGCCGTGGCAGCGGCCGGCGTGGCACGGGTGGCTGCCGATGAGCGCGAGGCCACCCAGCTGCTGGCCGGCCTGATGCAGGATGCGACCCAGGCCGCGACGCTCTCGCGCAGCGCACGCGATCACCTCCACACGCCCGGCGGCGAGCGCCTCGCCCGCGCCATTCAAGCCCTGCTGACCTGACCATGCCCCAAGGCTATCTGCTGTTCCACCTGAACCTGGCGTTCTCGTCGATCAAGACCGAGCTGTACCCCGAGGTCATCGCGAAATGCTACTGGCCGCTGCTGCGCCTGGCCGAGCAGCGCCACCTGCCGCTGGGCATCGAGCTGACCGGCTGGACGCTGCAGCAGATCGAGTCGCTGGACCCGGCCTGGGTGCGCAAGTTCCGCGAGCTGCTGAAGGCCGGGCGCTGCGAGCTGATAGGCAGCGGCTGGACGCAGATGATCGGCCCGCTGGCGCCGTTTGAGGCCAACCGCTGGAACCAGCGCCTGGGGCTGGAGGCCTACCACCGCCTGCTGGGCACGACGCCCGCCATCGTGCTCGTCAACGAGATGGCCTACTCGACCGGCATGGTCGATGTCTACGCGGAGGCCGGCTACCGCGGCCTGGTCATGGACCGCGACAACGTGCGCCTGGCGCTGGGCCTGGCCGGTGCGCCGCTGGGCGCGACGCCCACGCACGCGCTGGGCTGCGGCGAGGCTGACGACGCCACGGCCCTGCCGGTGCTGTGGGGCGACTCCATCCTGTTCCAGAGCCTGCAGCGCGTCGTGCATGGCGACAAGCCCATGGCCGAGTACCTGGCCTACGTGCAGCGGCGCGCGGCGCGCGACGGCACGCTGCTGCCCATCTACTGCAACGACGCCGAGATCTTCGACTTCCGCCCCGGCCGCTTCACCACCGAGGCCGTGCTGAGCGGCGACAGCGAGTGGCAGCGGCTGGCCCAGCTGTGCGACCGCCTCGAGGCCGACCTGGGCCTGCAGTGGCTCAGCCCGTCGGCCGCGCTGGCCGAGCTACAGGCCCGCCTGCCGCGCCAGGCACGGCGGCTGTCGTCGGTGGCCCACCCCATCCCGGTCAAGAAGCAGGCCAAGTACAACATCAACCGCTGGTCCGTCACGGGCCGCGACGACCTAGCGCTGAACTCCGACTGCCACCGCCTCTGCGCGGCGCTGCAGGCCAGCGCTTCGCAGGACCCGGAAGCCTGGCGCGCGCTGTGCGAGCTGTGGGCCAGCGACCTGCGCACCCACATCACCGACGCCCGCTGGCAGCTGGCCAGCGAGCGGCGCACGGCGGGGCTGGACAAGCTGGGACCGGCCACCGCCGCCACCGCCGACACGCTGGCGTGGCAGACGCTGGAGCATTTCACGCCGCCCGCCGGTGTCACGCTGGCGCTGGACCCCTCCGCCATCCTGCTGGCGCTGACCGCGCCCGGCGTGTCGATGACGCTGAACCTGCGCCGCGGCGCCACCATCGCGTCGCTGGCCTTCGCGTCGACCGGTGGGCGGCCGGTCATCGGCACGCTGGATCAGGGCTATTTCGACAGCATCGAACTGGGCGCGGACTTCTATTCGGGCGGCGTGCTGCTGGAGTCGCCGGTGACTCGCCAGCGCCTGGCCGACCTCGAATGGGTGACGCCCGAGTTCGCCGCGCACGACGGCCAATTGCTGCTGCGCGCCCGGCTGCGCTTCGCCGACGGGCAGCTGGAGAAGCGCATCGGCATCGACCTGGCCACGGAGCGGGTCACGCTGGGCTATCACTTCGACGGCGTCTCGCGCCCGCTGGGCAGCCTGCGCGTGGCCGTGCTGACGTTGCTGCACGAACATCTGCAGGAGCCGCTGCGGCTGCACTGCACGCAGGGCGGCCCGGCGCCCGAGACCTTTGTGCTGGACCAGCCCGCCGCGCACGCCGAGCCGGCGTCCACGCTGGTGTCCAGCACCGCCGGCTTCGGCGCCACCGATGGCCAGCTGCTGCTTGAGGACGCGCGTGGCCCACTGCTGGCGCTGCGCTGGGACCCGACGCGCTGCGCGGCCGTGCCGATGCTGAGCCACCGGCACGCCAGCCCCGCCCCGTTCACGCGGCTGAAGTTCTCGCTGGCGGAACTGGACGACACCGCGCGCGCCGGCGGCACGCTGCGGGACTTCGAGTTGACGATCGCGCCGCGGTAGCTTAGTGACGCAGCCAGTGGCGCAGCGGCTGCGCCCCCTCCTGGCGGGCCAGCACGAGCCGGTGCTGGCCGGCGCGGAAATCGCGGAAATAAGCCGGATTGGCGGCCAGCAGCCGCAGCCGCGCCAGCAGCTCGACGAGGTTCATGCGCGGCGCGACGCCGGCATCGACGATGCTCCACTCGTCGCCCGCCAGCGGCCGGATCTCGGCCTGCAGCACTGCCAGCCCGGCACCCAGCAGCTCATGCAGGCCGGAGGTGGGCGCGTCGTAGCCGATGACGAGGTCGCAGCCGCGGCCAAAGTCCAGCAGACTGCCCTGCGCGCCGGCGAACAGGTCGTCGGCCGGCACCCCCAGCCGCTCGGCCAGCAGCAGGGCCGGCGTTTCGGCCATCCGGATGCGCCAGCGCAGCGCAAGCCCCAGCGCGCGGCAGCCCTCGGCGAGCTGGCGCAGGCCGGCGGCGTAGTCCTCGAAGTTCAGCAGGCTCACGCCATTGGCGCTGAGGCCGTTCAGCACCACGCCGACGGTCGCCAGGCGCGGCGCGGTGACCTCCTCCTGCTGCCACGCGCCCGGGAAAGCCAGCCGCTGCGCCAGCAGCGCGCGGCCGCCCAGGTCCACGCAGGGGCCATCCTGCAGGCCGTGGTGCAGGCACTGCACCTGCAGCCCGTCGCTGTTGAACACCGGCTGGTTGAAGACCTTGGAATGCGGCACCATGGTCACGGGCAGCCGGTGCCGGGCCGCGAAGCTCAGCAGCGCGCCGTGCACGGTGGAATCGTGGTTGGACAGCAGCAGCCGGCGCGGCAGCCGGCCGGCGAAATGCTGCTCCAGCCACAGGCACAGTAGGCCTTGCGCCTGCAGCGCCTGCCACAAGGCCTGCACCTGGGTTTCCAGGAAGTTCGCGTTCAACAGCAGCGGCTGCAGATGCGCGCGCAGCAGCGCGCAGACCGGGGCGGCCAGTTCGTCCAGCAACGCCAGCGCGGCCGGCGGCAGCAGCCCGCGCACCACGGCGCTGTCGACCAGCCCGCTGGCCGGCAGGCCTTCCAGCGCCACGTCGTAGACCTCGGCGCTGAGCACGCCGCAGCGCAGGCCGCTGGCCAGCAGCTCCTGGCGGAAATACTCGGCGTCGTGGAAGCAGGTGGGCAGGTGGCACAGCAGCTCCACGTCGCCCGGCAACTGCCGCAGGTCCGGCAACTGGCTGCCCTCCAGCGTCGGCACGTCGAAGCTGTAGGCCGTGTGCGGCAGGCCGCGGGCGCGCAGTTGCTCCACCAGCATCAGCCCCGGCACGAAGGAGTGCGCGCCATAGCGATGCGGCTGGCGCGGCAGCAGAACATGCCAGTGCTCGGGGCGCAGCTCGGCGGTGGCCTGCTGCCACACGGCGCGATAGCCCAAGGCGGTCCAGAAGAACTGCTGGAAGCGGTGCGCCGACCAGGGCACCACATCGGCCCCCGGCGCCAGGCGCTGCAGCAACGGTGCCAGCGCGCGGCTCAGCGCCAGCGCGCGGGCCTGCGCGTCGATCGCGGCAGCGCGGGTCGCGGCCGGGTCCACGCGCGTGTAGACCTCAGGTTCCGGCAGGGGGTGGTGCAGCACGCGGGCATGGTTCAGCGGGTCGACCAGCAGCACCCGCGCCTGCTGCTGCTCGACGAGCAAGGCCGCTGAAGGCAGGTCCAGGCGATGGGCGACGGCGATCAGGCCTGGCATCGGCACGTCCCCTGCTGCGGGATGTGGGGCGGCAGCACCGCGACGACTTCGCTCACTCGCTCTCCAGACGGATCCAGACGGAAAAAGGCCGCCAACGGCGGCCGGGGCTTACCTCAACGCAGACATCACGCCCGGTCCCAGGGACCACAGCAGGGCCAGCGCCTGCTGCGCCTCGAACAGCGTGCTGAGCTGGGCGACGCGCAGGGAATAGTAGTCGGACTCCGCGCCCATCACGTCGAACAGCGAGCGCCGGCCCATCTGCTGCCACTGCACCAGCGTCGCGGCGCGCAGCCGCTCGCTGTTGCGCAGGATCTCGACGATGCGGCGCGAGCGATCCAGCGCGGCCTCGGCCGAGCTGTAGAGGTCGCTCATCTGGTAGACCTTGGCGTTCAGGGCGTCACGCACCTGCGCCTCGGCCGCTTCGGCGCGCTTGCTGGCGGCCTGCTCGGCGGCCTGCTGGCCCGGTTGCAGGATGGGCACGGTCAGGCTGACGCCGGCGTTCCATTCGCCGGCCTTGCTGCCCTTGTTCGTCACGGTGGCCACGCCGGCACCGCCCAGGTTGACCTGCGGCTTGCCCTGGGCCGACACGCTCTCGGCATAGCGGCGCTGCGCGCGCGAGTTGGCCTGCAGCGCCAGCACGTCGGCCGACTGGGCCGCCGCCTGGCGCAGGTTCTCCAGGTCCGGCAGCTGGTTCAGCACGGCCGCGTAGCTGGCGCTGGGCGGCAGCTGGTCGCCCACCAGGCGCTTCAGCCGGAACTCGGTGGAGCGCAGCGCGCTGATGGTCTGCTCCATCGACAGCTCGGCCGTCATCTGGCTCTTCTGCGCCTGGATCAGCTCGCTGGCGCGGCCCTTGTCGACCTTGACGACGCCTTCCAGCGCCTCGACGAGACAGGCCATGCGGCGCATGTACTGGCGGTAGATCTGCGCCTGCAGCAGCAGGCGGCCGCGGTCCAGCGAGAAGTTGACGACCTGCACCGAGATCTGTTGCTCGGCGTTGAACAGGCCTTGCCGTGACGCCTCGGCCAGCTGCGCGCGCCAGGCGCTGTTGGAGGCGGTGCGGCCGGCGTCCCACAGCGGCATGCTGAAGCCCAGCGTCAGCTGCGACTGCGCCTGCTGCTGGCGCAGTCCGTTGACATGCTGGCCCGCGGCGGCACCGCTGACCGTGGCGTTCACGCTGGGCTTGTTGGCCTCGCTGGCCTGCACCCAGTCGTCACGCGCGGCCTGGGCCAACAGCGTGGCGGCGCCGATCTGCTCGCTGCGGCGCAGCGCCGTGTCCACCAGCGACACCAGTTGGCCGCGCGGGTCGGCAGAGGCGATGGACAGGTCCACGCCTCTGGCCTTGTCGGCAACGACGGCGGCGTCGTCCTCGCCACAGCGCAGCTGCGCCCACGCAGGCATGGCAATGCCGCAGGCCAGAGCCAGTGGCAGGAGGCGATGGAGGGCACGCATGTTCGGAACTACGGCAGGAGACAGCACGGGCTCCACTAGACCATGTGCACCCCCGAGCGAAAGGCTGGAGAAGCAGTGCCGTCGGGCCGCTATTCCACCGGGCCGAGCGCCGGGCCGCTCCCAAGCCGGCCCGCTCTGGCGATGTGCGTGCCGGTCGAACCGGCACGCATCGCCGTCCCCTCGGGGGACCGACCAGCACGCCTGCGTCCAGCATGGCGGGCTGGGCGAGGGGCTAACGTTCCCGCAACGCTTCCTGGGACCTCAGCAGCGGCCGCAGCAGATAGCTCAGCACCGTGCGCTCGCCGGTCTTGATCTCGACCGTGGCCGCCATGCCAGGGATGACCGGCAGCGGCTCGCCGTTGCGCATCAGCGTGTTCTGCTCGGCGCGCACCAGCGCGCGGTAGTAGCGCGCGTCGCCGGTGGCGGCGGACAGCTTCTCGTTGTCGCCCAGCGTGTCGGCGCTGATGACCTCGATCTTGCCTTCCAGGCCGCCGTTGATGTTGTAGTCGTAGCCGGCGATCTTCATGATGGCGCGCTGGCCGACCTGGATGAAGCCCACCTCGCTGGGCGGTATGCGCGCCTCGATCAGCACCGTGGGGCCCAGCGGCACGATCTCCATGATGGGCGAGCCGCTGGTGACGACGCCGCCCAGCGTCGTGATGCGGATGGCCTTCACGATGCCATGCACCGGCGAGCGCAGCACGGTGCGCTTCATCGCGTCCTGGCGCACGACCTGCTGCTCGTCCAGCGCCGCCAGCTCATTCTCCTGCCGCGCCAGTTCCTGGCTGGCCTCCTGGCGGAAGCGGCTGACGCGCTCCTGGCGCTGCTGTCGGAGGTCGTTGATCTGGCGGTTCACGCGCATGACCTCGACCTCGGACATCAGGCCCTTGGCCGACAGGTCCTGCGCCACCTTCAACTCACGGGCCAGCAGGCCGATGCTGCGATCCAGGCTGGAGACGGCCTCGTCCAGCAGCCGCTGGCGGGCCTCGAAGGCCTGCCTTTCCAGCGCCACCGCTTCGGACTTGGCCGGCACGTCGGCCGGCAGCTCGAACTTGCCGCCATAGGCCTCGGCCCGCAGCCGCGCGACGGCCACGCGCATCGCCGTGCGGCGCAGCGCGCCTTCGTTCTCCTGCGCTTCCACGCGGGTCGGGTCCAGCCGCGCCAGTTCCTGGCCCGCCTGCACCTCTTCGCCCTCGCGCACCTTCAGCTCGGCCAGCAGGCCGCTGTCCAGGCTGGCGATAACCTGCTCGCGCGCCTCGGGCACGACGCGGCCCTGCACGCGGCTGATCTGGTCCACCTCGGCGATGCTGGCCCACACGATGGCGACGACCATCGCCGCCGCCAGCAGGTACAGCGCCCACATCGAGCGCGGCAAGGGTTCGTCGGCGAGCGCATTCGCCAATGCGCTCGTGAACATGCCTTCCTGTCGACCACCCGCCATCGCGCTCACTCAGTCTTGGTCAGACCGAGGCTTGCCTTTGAACCGGTTGCGCGCTGGGGTGCATGTGCACACCCGGCTGCTGCTCGGCCGCCGGGCGCACGCCGGACAGCGCCGCCAGCACCTTGTCACGCGGGCCATCCAGCACGACCTTGCCGTTGTCCATGACCACCACGCGGGTCACCAGTTCCAGCACCGCCGGGCGGTGTGTCACCGCCACCAGCGTGACGCCTTCCGACGCCTGCTTCAGCTGGCGCAGGAAGCTCATCTCGGACTGCGCGTCCATGGAGCTGGTGGGCTCGTCCATCAGCAGGATCTTGGGCTTGTTGACCAGCGCACGCGCCAGCGCCACCAGCTGCCGCTGGCCGCCGGACAGCAGGCCGCCCATCTCGCCCACCTGCAGGTCCCAGCCCTGCGGATGCCCGGCCACCAGGCGGTCCAGCCCGGTCAGCTTGGCCACTTCCACCAGCCGCGCCGCGTCCACGTCGCCACGGCCCATCAGCACGTTGTCGCGCAGCGAGCCGTGGAACAGCCGCGGCTCCTGCGACACGAAGCCCACGTGCGAGCGGTACTCGGCCGGGTCCACCTGGCGCAGGTCTATGCCCTCCACTTCCACCAGGCCCTCGGTGGGCTGGTACAGCCCGCCCAGCAGGCGCAGCACGGTGGACTTGCCACTGCCGATGCGGCCCAGGATGGCGACGCGCTCGCCCGCGTCGATGCGCAGTGACACGCCGTTCAACACCTTGGGCGCCGCCTGGTCAGGCACCGGCGGCGGGTAGCTGAAACCCACGTCGTTCAGGCCCACGCGACCGGTCACCTGGTTCAGCGGCACATAGGCCTGGCCCACCTGGCGCTCGGTGGGCTTGCTCATCAGCGTGTCCAGGCTCTGCATCGCGGCGCGTGCGCCCTGGTAACGAGTGACCAGGCCCACCAGCGCACCCAGCGGCGCCAGCGCGCGCATGGAGAACATGATGGAGCCGATCAGCGCACCCTGCGTGATGACGCCCTCGCGGATCAGGTGGACGCCCACCAGCAGCATGACCAGCGTGTTGACCTGGTACATGGACTGCGACAGGTGGTTGATCAGCCCGTGCATGCTGCGCATGCGGTGGCCCGACTCGGCCGCCACCGCGTTACTCATCTCGTAGCGGTGCTGGAACTGCGGCGCCGCGCCGGAGGTCTTCACGTCCTCCAGGCCTTCCAGCGCTTCCACCAGGTTGCCCTGCAGCTCCGCGTGCTCGGCCATGCCGGTGCGCACCGAGCGGCGCACCAGGTGCTGCAGCAGGAAGATGCCGACCAGCATGATGGGCACGGTCAACGTGACCACCCAGCCCAGCGGGCCGCCAACCATGAACACCATGCCGACGAACACGAAGATGAACGGCACGTCGCTGATGACGGACATGGATGCCGACGCGAAGAAGTCGCGCACGGTCTCCACCTGGCCCATGTAGTGCGCGCAGGAACCGGCCGACGCGGGCTTGTGCTC
This sequence comes from Roseateles asaccharophilus, assembly GCF_031458115.1. GTDB lineage: Bacteria > Pseudomonadota > Gammaproteobacteria > Burkholderiales > Burkholderiaceae_C > Pelomonas > Pelomonas asaccharophilus_A. Next base: position 32,428 of record NZ_JAVDXV010000006.1, read on the forward strand.
CATGCGGATGGACAGGATGTGCTTGAACAGCCGTGAGCCGATGATGAGGTCGGCCTTGCGGCCGGCCAGGTCGATCAGGTCGGCGCGCAGGTGCTTGGCGAACAGGTCGAACACCACGCACAGCGCACCGCCGATGACCAGCGTCCACAGCGTGGCCATCGCGTCCTGGTGCGGGATGACCTTGTCGTAGATGACGGCCGTGACCATGCCGGTGCCAAGCATCAGCACGTTGCTGAGCAGTGCCGCCAGCATCGCGCCCTTGTAGTAGGGCATGAAGCGCTTGAGCGTGCCCCACAGCCAGTGGTCGGTGCGGTCCAGCTCGATCAGGTGGTGGTGGGCGCGCGCCTGCGAGCGCGGCACTTCCGCCGGGCTTGCCAGCAGGCAGAAACCGCTGTACTCGCCCTCCAGCTCGGCCAGCGAGGCCTCGACGGCCTTGGCGTCGGCGCCGGGGAAGACCACCTCGAAGCGGTCGCTGCCCTCGGCCAGCGGGCGCACCAGCAGGCAGGCGTCGCCGCCCTTGAGCAGCAGCACGGCCGGCAGCATCAACCCGTTGATCTGGGCCAGCGGGCGGCGCTGCATGGCAGCGTCGTAGCCGGCCTCGCGCATCAGGCGCACGGCCTGGTCGGGGGCCAGCGAGCCGTCGGCGGCGCCATCGGCGCGCAGCGACGCGGCGGAGCGCGGGCGACCGTGGTACTGCGTCAGCCAGACCAGCGCATGTAGCAGCGGGTCGCCCAGATCAGCACCGGCACCCGGCGCGTCCTCGGCCTCGGGCCGGCGCGGCGGCGCAGGCGGTGCCTCGGCCAGGTGCAGGCCGCGTCGACCACCGGCGCCCGGTGGGTCGAAGAAGTCGTCGCGGCGTTGAGGCACCCGTTGGTCTCCGGTTCAGCGTGTCAGCGGCGCGCCAGCGCCATGGTCTCGAACTGGTCTTCCATGTCGCGCACCAGCGCAGGCATGTCGAACAGCGGCGACGAGCGGCCGAATTCAGCCAGGTAGCGCTTGTAGGACTGTGAACGGGCTGGCTGCATGCCGATCTGTATCGCCATGCGCTCGTAATCCTGAAGCGTCTGGGTCGCCAATTCCGGCAATCCGACCGCATTCAGCAGGCTGCCGGCCATGCGCGAGATGTAACTGCGGCCGCTCAGCGTCAGGATGGGGGTGCCCATCCACAGGCAGTCGTTGGCGGTGGTGCCGGCGTTGAACGGGAAGGTGTCCAGCACCAGGTCGGCCAGCTGGAAGCGGGCCAGGTAGTCCGGCGGCGCAGCGCGCGGCGCGAAATACAGCCGCGACGCGTCGACGCCCATGCGCTGGGCGTTGGCCAGCATGTTCTCGCGGGCCTTCTCGTTGTCCGCCAGCAGCCACAGCACCGAGCCGGGCACGGCCGCCAGGATGCGCATCCAGGCGTCGAACATCTGCTGCGTGTACTTGTGGTTGTTGTTGAACGAGCAGAAGACAAAGGCCTCCTCCGGCAGCCCGACCTGGCTGCGCGTGGGCTTGGGGCCTACGGGGCGCTTGCGGTCGCTGGACTGGTAGCAATGCTTCAGATAGATGGGCCGCTCGGTGCAGTACGGCAGGTACTCCGGCGGCATCACGTAGCGGTCCGCGATGATCCAGTCCACGCCCGGCACCGCCGACGTGGCCGGCAGGCCCAGGTAGCTGACCTGCACCGGCGCCGGCCGGTAGGCCAGGATGTTGGGGCGGGCGCCGTTGGTCAGGCCTTGCAGGTCCACCAGCACGTCGATGCCGGCGGCGGCGATCAGCTGAGCGGCCTCTTCGTCGCTGCGGCCCTGCAGCGGAATGACGTGATCCATCGCCTGGCGGATGCGCGCCTGCTGGGCGCTGGCCTCGTCGCCGCTCCAGCAGAACGCGAACACCTCGAAACGCGAGCGGTCGTGCAGCTCGAAGATCTCCGGCGTCAGGAAGCCGACTGCGTGCATGCGCAGGTCGCCCGACAGGTAGCCGATGCGGATGCGGCCCTGGCGCTTCACGCGGGCGTGCAGCGGCGGGCCCTTGTACTTGATGACCTTCTCGTTGACGAAACGCTGCGCCACCATCAGCTGCAGCGCCGGGTCATCGCTGTAGCTCAGCATCGCCAGCAGCGACGTGTTGCTGAGCAGCTGGTTGGGCGTGACCTCACCCACCGGCTCGTAGATGGGCCAGGCGCACTGCTTCTGGCGCACATGCACATAGTGCTGCAGCACGTCGGGCTGCTCGGGCCGCATTTCCAGCGAGCGGCGCATCAGCGCCTCGGCCTCGGGGAAGCGGCGCTCCTGCTCCAGCAGGCGGGCCATGTTCTTCAGCGCGTGCAGCCGCATCTCGTCGGGCGCGGCACCCATGATCTCGACGGTGGTGTCGCTGTCGGCCACGTCGCGCCAGGTCTGCAGCGCCTCTTCCTTCTGGCCCAGATGCTCCAGCTGGTGGCCCAGGTTCACGCGGGCCTGCAGGAAGTCGGGCTTCAGCGCCAGCGCCTCGCGGTAGATGCGCGCTGCGTCCTCGTTGCGGCGCAGCGACGACCAGACCGTGCCCAGGTTGTACAGCGCCACCAGGCGCATCGGCCCGTCGTTGTGGTCCAGCCAGGCCTGATAGAGCTGGCCGGCCAAGTCCGCCTGGCCTTCGGCCTGCAGCTGGTTGGCGCGCGACATCAGCTCCGGCAGCGCGAGGCTGCGCGACTGGACGGCCGCCATCAGCTGCTCCCACTCGGGTTGCAGCGCTTGCGGGACGCTCAGGGTCTGCATGCTCGGACTGGCGATGTCCATGGTGTCGGCGGCATTGGGTTCCGGTAAAGACGGCACGCCACCCAGCCCGGGGCGAGATGGCGGCACCTGACTCCGGATTTTGCGCCGCTGCACTGTCTTGGATCCGTGCAATTGGACCGTCCCCTGAGCACTATTCGCGGCTGAAGGCCGGGTTTTCACCCAAATCAGCCTCCGAGATAGTCGCCCTTGCCCAGCGGGACGCCGGCGTGGCGCAGCAGCGCGTAGGTCGTTGTCGCGTGGAAATAGAAGTTCGGCAGCGCGAAATGGCGCAGATAGGTGACGCCGTCGAACTTCAGCGGGTCGCCGGTGCGGCGCGGGATGGTGATCTCGCGGGTCTCGCTGCCGGCGAAGGCGGATTCGGGCACCGACAGCACGTAGTCGCGCGTCTTGCGGATGCGCTCGGCCAGTTCGTCCAGCGTGGCCTCGTTGTCCTCGTATTTCGGGATCTCCTGGCCGGCCAGGCGCGCCACGCAGCCCTTGGCGGCGTCGCTGGCGATCTGGATCTGCTTCGTGAAGGGCAGCATGTCGGGCGCCAGGCGCAGCGTCAGGTAGACGTCGGTTGAGAACTTCCTGGCCTCGGCGTGGGCCTTGGCGGCCTCCAGCCAGTTCAGCATGTTGCCCAGCATCTTCGCGAAGGCCGGCGCGCTGGCGCCGTGCATGGAAATCTGCGTCATCGAATGTCTCCTGTCATCGGGAAACCGATGGTAGCCAGCTCCCCCGGAGGGTATGACGGGCCACGGCACAATGCCCCGCAAAACCTGTTGCCCATGAACGTCATCATCCTCGACGACTACCAGGATGCGGTACGCAAGCTGCGCTGTGCCGCCAAGCTGGAACCGCTGAACGCCAAGGTCTTCACCAACACGGTCAAGGGCATAGGCCAGCTGTCCGTGCGATTGCGTGATGCAGAAGTGCTGGTGCTGATCCGCGAACGCACCGCCTTTCCGCGCCAGCTGCTGGAGAAGCTGCCCAAGCTGAAGCTGATCTCGCAGACCGGCCGGGTCGGCAGCCACATCGACGTGGACGCCTGCACGCGGCTGGGCATTGCCGTGGCCGAGGGCCGAGGCGACCCCGTCGCGCCGGCGGAAATGACCTGGGCGCTGATCATGGCGTCCATGCGCCGGCTGCCGCAGTACATCGGCAACCTGAAGCACGGCGCCTGGCAGCAGGCCGGGCTGAAGTCGGCCTCCATGCCGGCCAACTTCGGCCTCGGGCTGGTGTTGCGCGGCAAGACGCTGGGCGTCTGGGGCTACGGCAAGATCGGCCAGCTGGTGGCGGGCTATGGCCGGGCCTTCGGCATGAAGGTGATGGTCTGGGGCAGCGAATCCTCGCGGCTGCGCGCGGAGGCCGACGGCTACCAGGCGGCCGCCAGCCGCGAGAGCTTCTTCGCCGAGGCCGATGTGCTGTCCGTGCACCTGCGGCTGTGCGACGCCACGCGCGGCATCGTCACGGCGGAGGATCTGGCCCACATGAAGCCCACCGCGCTGTTCGTCAACACGTCGCGGGCCGAGCTGGTCGTCGAGGGCGCGCTGGTGTCGGCACTGAACCGCGGCCGCCCCGGCATGGCCGCCATCGACGTGTTCGAGAGCGAGCCCATCCTGCAGGGCCACCCGCTGCTGCGGCTGGAGAACGCCGTCTGCACGCCGCACATCGGCTACGTGGAGCAGGACAGCTACGAGCTGTACTTCGATGCGGCCTTCGACAACGTGCTGAACTTCATCAAGTCCGAGCCGACGAACATCGTCAACCCCGACGCCCTCAAAGTCCTGCGTTGAACCGCCCGCAGTCGCTCGCCCACCTGTTCCTGGCGTTCACGCGCCTGGCGTTGCAAGGGTTCGGCGGGGTGCTGGCCGTGGCGCAGCGCGAACTGGTCGAGCGCCTGGGCTGGATGAGCAAGGACGAGTTCGTCGAGACGCTGTCCATCGCGCAGGTGCTGCCCGGACCCAACGTCGTGAACCTGTCGATGATGGTCGGCGACCGCTTCTTCGGGTTGCGCGGTGCGGTGGTCGCGCTGGCCGGCATGCTGGTGGTGCCGGCCCTCATCGTGCTGGTGCTGGCCGCGGCGTTCGATCAGCTGGCGGCGCACCCGACGGCGCTGGCCGCGCTGCGCGGCATGGGCGCCGTGTCGGCCGGCCTCATCCTGGCCACCGGCATCAAGCTGCTGCCGGCGCTGAAGACCAGCCCGCTCGGCCGTCCGCTGGCGGCCGGCCTCGCGGTGGCTGCCTTCGTGTTGATCGGCCTGCTGCGCTGGCCGCTGATCACCGTGCTGGCCCTGCTGGGCGGCGGCGGCCTGGTCATCGCGTGGTGGAAACTCAGAAAGTGAAGCCCCTCGTCCAAGGCGTACCTTGGCCGGTCCCCCGAGGGGACGGCGATGCATGCGGCATCGAGCCGCATGCACATCGCCAGTGCGGGTCGGCTCGGGAGCGGCCATGCACCGCCAAGAAGAGTTGAGATGGCCTCACCAGACCTGTTCAACCTCTTCCTGCACTTCCTGACGCTGTCGCTGCTGTCCATCGGCGGCGCGATCTCGACGGTGCCGGAGATGCACCGCTTTCTCGTCGACCGGACGGGCTGGCTGACGGAGTCCGGCTTCACGTCCTCCATCGCACTGGCCCAGGCCGCGCCCGGCCCCAACGTGCTGTTCGTGGCCGTGCTGGGCTTCAACGTGGCAGGCCTGGAGGGCGCCGCGGCGGCGATGGCCGGCATCATGCTGCCGTCCACGGTGCTGACGCTGGCCGCCACGCGCTGGATGCGCGCCAACCGCGGCCACCTGGGCCTGCGCGCGTTCTCGGCCGGCATGATGCCGCTGACGCTCGGGCTGATCATCGCGACGGGCTGGCTGCTGGCCCTGCCCTTCTTGCGCGACGAGGCTCACCGCTGGGGCGCGCTGGCGCTGATCGCCGCCACCGTGGGGCTGACCCTGAAGACGAAGCTGGGCCTCGTCTGGATGGTGCTGGGTGGCGGCGTGCTGGGCGCGCTGGGCTTCGTTTAGACGCCGAAGCCCGCTTGCGTGGCCGATCGCTTGGTCGTGGGCGAGGCGCCCAGCGTGACGCGGGCATACACCTCGTCGGCGCGCGGCATGATGATGGGCGTGTTGATGTCGGCCCAGCCGACGACGACGGTGCCGCTGTCCTCGTCCAGCTTGCCGGTGTCGATGGCGCGCTTCTCGGAGTAGCTCACATTGCCGGCGGCCAGCACCGTGACGGCCTTGTAGGGGCGGATCAGCAGGCCGCCCACCGGCCACATGTAGGTGCTGATCAGGTCATCCGAGCCACCGTCGCTGGCCGGCAGCTGGTCGCCGGCGAGGTCTTCGCCGTACAGCTCGATCTCCAGGCGGTAGGTCTTGCCGACGTCGCTGGCGTCGAAGGTCATCGTGCCGGCGACGGTCACGTCGCGCTTGCCGGCGGCCGTGGCGCCAAGGGTGATGGTGGGGGTGTTGAGTGTTGCCATGGTGGGCTCCTTGAGTCGGGGGCTGGCGCGCCGGATTGGCTTGCCTGCTGGTACTGACGCAAGGGAGCCCGCTCAGGGATCAGCGCGGTGAATGTTCACGGCCGGAACGCGGCGGGCGGCCGACCCAACCGGCGCACGAAGGCGCGCCGCATCCGCTCGGCATTGCCAAAGCCGCAGTCCTCGGCCACGCGCAGCACCGACGCCGCGCCGCCTTCCAGGGCAGCGCGCGCGGCCTCCACGCGCAGCCGCTCCACCACTTGCGCGGGCGTGGCGCCGGTCTCGTCGCGGAAGCAGCGCGCGAAGTGGCGCGGGCTCATGCAGGCGCGCGCGGCCAGGTCCTCCACGCCATGCGGCTGGCGCAGGTCGCGCCGCACCTCGTCCAGCAGCGCCGCAAAGCGGCCATCGGGGCGCTGCAACTCCAGCAGCGGCGAGAACTGCGACTGCCCGCCCGGCCGGCGGCGTTCGACCACCAGCTGCCGGGCCGCCTCGCGCGCGACGTCCTCGCTGTGGTCGTGCGCCACCAGCGCCAGGCACAGGTCGATGCCGGCCGTCATGCCGGCGCTGGTCCACAACTCCGGCAGGCCGCGCCGGGCCGGCTCGCGCACGTAGATGCGGTCGGGCTGCAGGCGCACGTCGGGATGATCGGTCGCGAACTGCCGGCCGCGCGACCAATGCGTCGTCGCGGCGCGATGGTCCAGCAGGCCCGCCGCCGCGAGCACCAGGCTGCCGCTGCAGATGCTGGCGATGCGGGCGCCGGACCGGCTGGCGCGCTGCAGCCAGCGCATCAACACGGCATCACGGCAGGCCGCGTCCACGCCGTCGCCACCGATGACCATCACCAGGTCCAGGTCGCTCAAGCGCCGCGGCAGCCCCTGCACCGGCCAGGCCACGCCGGCCGAACTGCGCACCGCGGGCGGCGCGCTGGCCACCAGCCGCCAGTCATAGCTGCCCGGCCGGGCCCGCTGCGCCACCTCGAACACGGCCATGGGGCCGGCCAGGTCCAGTTGCTGGAAGCCCGGAAACAGCACGAAGGCGATGCGACAGGTCATGGCAGAAAAGGTGGGAACTGCGTCATGGCGGCCATGCTACAGGCGCCCCACACTGGCGGCCATCAACACGGAAGCAATGCCATGAGCAAGCTGGGACAGGACCTCATCACCATCACACAACGGCCGGACACAGTGTTCGTCGAAGGCCAGGGCGCCTGGTTGACCGACGAGGGCGGCAAGCGACATCTGGACCTGATCCAGGGCTGGGCCGTGAACAGCCTCGGGCACAGCCCCTCCGTCATCACGCAAGCCCTGCTGGCGCAGTCACTGCGCCTGCTCAACCCCAGCCCCGCCTACTACAACCGCCCGCTGCTGGACCTGGCCCAGCGGCTGGTGGCCGTGAGCTGCTTCGACCGCGTCTTCCTCGCCAGCTCGGGCGCCGAGGCCAACGAAGGCGCCGTGAAGCTGGCGCGCCGCTGGGGCAGCCGCATGCGGGGCGGCGCGCACGAGATCGTCAGCTTCGAGCAGAGCTTTCACGGCCGCACGCTGGCGATGATGAGTGCGTCCGGCAAGCCCGGCTGGGGCGACATCTACCCACCCATGCCCGGCGGCTTCTCGAAAGCGCGGCTCAACGACATCGCCTCGGTGGAGCGCGCGCTGACGCCGGCCAGCGTGGCCGTCATGATCGAGCTGGTGCAGGGCGAGGCCGGCGTCGTTGTCGCAGACCCCGGCTTCGTGCGCGAGCTGCGCGCGCTGACGAGGGAGCGTGGCGTGCTGCTGATCGCCGACGAGGTGCAGACCGGCGTGGGCCGCTGCGGCACGGCCTTCGCCTACGAGCAGTACAACGTGGAGCCGGACCTCATGACGCTGGCCAAGGGCCTGGGCGGCGGGGTGCCGCTGGCCGCGCTGCTGTGCAAGGAGGAACTCAACTGCTTCGAGCCCGGCGACCAGGGCGGCACGTTCTGTGGCAACCCGCTGATGGCGGCCGTGGGGTTGGCGGTGGTGAACGAGGTGTGTCGACCCGACTTCCTGGCCGAGGTTCAGGCGCGAGCTGAACAGCTGTCTCAAGGCCTGCAAGCCATCGCGCGGGAGCACGGACTGGTGGGCGAGCGCGGCTTGGGCCTGCTGCGAGCTTTGGTGCTGCCGGTCGACGTGGCCCATGACGTGGTCGCCGCCGCCCAGGCGCTGGAACCCGTGGGCCTGCTGCTGAACGCGCCGCGCCCTCACCTCATCCGGCTGATGCCGGCACTGAACATCAGTGCGGCCGAAATGGACGAAGGCCTGGCGCTGCTGCGCCAGGCCTTGCGAAACGTGCTGCGATGAGTTTGCGGGCCGAGCGCCGGGCCGCTCCCAAGCCGGCCCGCCAAGGGCGATGTGCGCGCGGCTCAATGCCGCAAGCATCGCCGCCCCCTCGGGGGGCCGACTGGCCGCGCCCGCGTTCAGCGCGGCGCGACCAGGCGGGGGGCTTCATGTCGTTCCGAAGATCTTGTCGCCCGCGTCACCCAAGCCCGGGATGATGTAGCCCACGTCATTGAGATGGCTGTCGATGGCGGCCGTCCAGCAGCGCACATCCGGGTGGGCTGTCTCTAGCGCCTTCACGCCTTCCGGCGCGGCCACCAGCACCAGCGCCCGCACGTCCTTGCAGCCGCGCGCCTTAAGCAGGTCGACGGTGGCGATCATGCTGCCGGCCGTGGCCAGCATGGGGTCGATGATGAGTGCCGTGCGTTCTTCAAGGTTGCCGACGAACTTGTCGAAGTAGTTCACCGGCTTCAGCGTCTCATGGTCACGCGCCAGGCCCACCACCGACACCTTGGCGTTGGGCAGGATGTCCAGCACGCCGTCCAGCATGCCCAGACCGGCGCGCAGGATGGGCACCACGGTGACCTTGCGGCCGGCGATCTGGTCCACCTCGACCGCACCGCACCAGCCCTCGATCGTGGTCTTCTCCAGCGGGAAGTCGGCGGTCGCCTCGTAGCACAGCAGCCGCGCCACCTCGCCCGTCAGCTCGCGGAACTTCTTCGTCGAGATCTCGCCCTCGCGCATTAGGCCGATCTTGTGTTTGACGAGGGGGTGCGTGACTTCGATGACGGCCATGACGGGCTTCCTAGTTTTTCTGAATAGTCAGAATTATCGGCTGCGTTGGCGAAGGGCTTCGTAGAGGCACACCCCCGAAGCGACGGACACGTTCAGGCTCTCGACGGCACCGGCCATCGGGATGCGCACCAGCTCATCGCAGGTCTTGGACGTCAGCTGGCGCATGCCCTCGCCTTCGGCACCCAGCACCAGCGCCACGGGGCGCTTGAAATCGACGTCGTAGATGGAGCGCTCCGCCTTGTCCGAGGTGCCGACGACCCAGATGTCGCGTTCCTTCAGCTCATTCAAGGTACGTGCCAGGTTGGTGACCATCAGGTAGGGCACGGTCTCGGCCGCACCGCTGGCCACCTTGGCCACCGTGGCGTTCAGGCCCACCGCGCGGTCCTTGGGCGCCACCACCGCGTGCGCGCCGGCCCCGTCGGCCACGCGCAGGCAGGCACCCAGGTTGTGCGGATCGGTCACGCCATCCAGCACCAGCACCAAGGGCGGGCCTTCCACGGCGTCCAGCACGTCGTCCAACGAATGCAGCTGGGCGATGACCGACACGCGGGCCACCACGCCCTGGTGGCGCGGACTGCCCGCCAGTTGGGTGAGGCGCTCATCGCTGCTCTCCACCAGCTTGGCGCCGGCCTCCTTGGCGCGCTCGATGAAGGCGCGCATGCGCTGATCGCGCCGCGCGGGGTCGAAATGCACCTCGGCAACGGAATCAGGGTGGGTCTTGAGGCGGACGGTGACGGCATGGAAGCCGAACAGGACGGACTTGGGCGAACTCATGGCCGGGATTGTCAGCGACCCGCCTGGCGGCGTGCGTTCTCCATGATGTTGACCATCGAGTCGGTCCAGAAGCGGTGCTTGTTCTTCGCCAGGTGGTCCAGCAGTTGATCGTGCGCTTCCTTCGTGACACTCAGGTGCTCGGCGCCCACGCCATGGAACAGCAGCGACACCAGCGCGCCCTGCTCTGCCGCCTTCTCGACCAGCGCGATCAGCTGCTCGCCGGTCCAGCCTTCGACGAAGTAGGCCGGCATCGCGTAGGGGTCAAGTTGCGCCGTGTCCGTCGTCAGCGCCGGCGCCGCCGCGCGGTAGGCGACGAAATGCGGCTGCAGCGCCTTCACGAAATCCTGCCCGCCGGCCTGCATGTCGAAGCAAGGTGGCGTGAAGGTGCGGCGCGTCTTGCCGTCCAGCGCCTGCAGCCAGGTGTTGGCGGCAATGACCTGCTCCTGCACCTGCGCTGCCATTTGGCGCTCCAGGTCGCGCTGCGGTTGCACCCAATCGCGGCCCGGCCCCTTGGCCGAGCAGCCGTGGAACAGGCTGTGGTTGCCCAACTCATGACCGGCCGCCGCCGCATCCTTCCATTCGTTCTGCCGCTGGGGCAATGTGGGGCCATTGATCGGGATGTAGAAGCTCGCGCGCAGCCCGCGCTTGTTCAGCTGCGGGATGACGTGATCCAGCTGACTGTCCAGCGCGTCGTCATAGCCCAGGCTGACGGCGGCCTTGGCACCGCCGGGCCAGGTGAACGGGGCGGCGGCGGTCAGCGCCGACATCAACAAGGCGGTGGCCGCCACGAGCATCTTCTTCATCGTTTGTCTCCTCAACGCAAGACCTGCACGGCCATCAGCCCGCCGATCAGCACCGGCTGGTGCACCATGTAGAAACTCAGCGACCAGCGTCCCAGCCCCGCCAGCGGCGCGGGCGCCGGCCCCACCCACAGCTGCGGCCGCATGCGCGTGACGACAAAGCCCAGCAGCATGACGCCCAGCCAGGGCAGCACCGGCACGTAGTCCTCGGTGATGGGCTTGTGCGTGACCAACCCCAGCCAGTTGGTCCAGCGCGTGTCGAAGAAGGGATGCTGCACCAGCCACGGCGCGGCAATGGCCAGCGCCGCCAGCCCCAGCAGCGCGGCGTCCGGCAGCCGGGCCAGGCCCAGCCGCAGCAGCACCTGCATCACGGCAATACCGTGCAGCACGCCGAAGCTGATCCAGCTGTTCGGAAACATGAACCACGAGCTGAGCGACACCAGCAGCGCACAGCCGGCCACCTGCGCCCAGCGCCGCCAGAAACGCGCCGCGCCCTGGACCGCCCTGACGGCCAGCGCCTGGCCGCCGCCGGCGCAGAACAGGAACAGGCTGACGATGGCCGTGCGCTGCCAGGTCCAGACCGGGTCGCCATAGAAGTCCTGGCGAATCCAGCCGAAGTGATTCAGGTCAAAGCAGAAATGGAAGGCCGCCATCCAGACGATGGCGGCGCCGCGCAAGGCGTCGAGGCGGTCAAAGCGGGGGGCGGTGTCGGCAGCGGCCGCGGGCATGCAGGGTCAGGACGTCGGCGAGGAAGCCGGATTCTGGCCCTTCGGAATGCCGCGCTGGGTGAAACCGTTTTGTTGTTGCTGCTGCTCGCGCTGGCGCACGCGCTCCTCGGCGATACGGCGTCGCGAAATGCGGTCGCCTTCGTCCGGGTCGGCCGCGCTGTGCATGGCCTCGGCGCGCATCCGTGCATCGCGGCGGTCCCGGGAGCCGGTGTTGGTCTGGCGGGCCTGCGCCTGGCGGCTGATGGCCCAGTCCGCGTCGGTGTAGCGGCCCTGGCCCTTGCGGCACTGCCACGCGCGGCGCACCTCGTCCTGCATGAACTGACGCTCGGCGTCGCCCAGCGTCGTGGAGTTGGCGCGGACCTCCATGTTGGCGATCTCGCCGTCCGCCGGGCACACATTGCCGGCGGGCTCCCGTGCGGGCGGCGCCGAAGCCGCGCCCGATGCCGGCGCACCGCCCAGCGTGGCGCGCACCACCTCCGGCTTGATGCTGTCCACGACATTGGGCTGCAGGCTGCGCGCCGACACCGGCTGGCCGCTGCCGGGGCAGGGTTTGTCGCTGAAGCGCACCTGGCCGTTCGCCTCGCACTTCCACACCTGCTGTGCCCAGGCACCGCTGCCGAGCGCCAGCCCCACCACCAGACCCACAGCCATTCGTTTCATTGTCAACCTTCCCTTGCCGAGCAATGCCGCTACAACGCATGCATGGCCCGCGCCGCCGACAGCACGCTGCACGGACCCAAAATGCGCGCCATTGGCTTCGCCAACATGACATCACCATGCTTCAGCGCCTGCTCACCCTAACACTTGTCGCAACGCTGGCCACCGGCCCTTCCGTACAGGCGCAACCGCGTCCACAGGTTCAGGCTCAGCCGCGCGCCATCGCCCCCCGCGGCGCGCTGGACGCCGAAGAGATGAACAACATCGGCGTCTTCAAGCGCGTCAGCCCGTCGGTGGTTCACATCACGACGCTGTCCGTGCAAAGAGATTTCTTCTCGCTGCGCACCCACGAGCAGCCCAGCGGCACGGGCACCGGCTTCGTGTGGGACGGCGATGGCCACATCGTCACCAACTTCCATGTCATCCAGGGCGGCGACCGCGCCACCGTCACGCTGGCCGACCAGAGCAGCCACCCAGCCAGGCTGGTGGGCGCCTTCCCCGACCGCGACATTGCCGTGCTGCGCATCGAGGCGCCGCGCGACAAGCTGCCCGCCATTGCCGTGGGCAGCAGCCGCGAGCTGCAGGTGGGACAGAAGGTCTACGCCATCGGCAACCCCTTCGGGCTGGACCAGACGCTGACCACCGGCATCGTCTCGGCGCTGAACCGCGAGATCGAGTCGGTCACCCGGCGCACCATCAAGGGCGCCATCCAGACCGACGCGGCCATCAACCCGGGCAACTCGGGCGGGCCGCTGCTGGACTCGGCCGGGCGGCTGATCGGCGTCAACACGGCGATCTACAGCCCCAGCGGGGCCAGCGCGGGCATCGGCTTCGCGATTCCCGTGGACGAAGTCAACCGCATCGTGCCGCGGCTGATCCGCGACGGGCGCTTCATCCGGCCGGCACTGGGCGTTTCGGCCGGTGCCCCACAGTTGGCGCAGGCGCTGGGTGCACCCAAGGGTGTGCTGCTGGTGGAGGTGAGCAGCGGCAGTCCAGCCGCCGCGGCCGGCTTGAAGCCGTTCAGCTACGACCGATTGAGGCGCATCGTGCAGGGCGACGTCATCACCGCCGTTGACGGCCAAGCCGTGGCCGACCTGGACGACATGCTGTCGCTGCTGGAGACGAGGCAGATCGGGGAAAAGGTCACGCTGACCGTGTGGCGGGCGGGGCAGACGAGGAAAGTGGTGGCGGTGTTGGGGAGTTCGGATTGACGCCATCGTCGCGCGTTCCGGCGAGTGCCGGCGCAGCGCCCCACGACGACCTCGTAAAGTAGCGCCCCCGCCCAAGTCACACAGGGCTCCCTCGACAAACAGGACGACACCCCATGGGCGCGCAATGGAAAGCCAAACACAAAGACATCGCCGCCAACGCCAAGGGCAAGCTCTTTGGCAAGCTGGCCAAGGACATCATGATCGCGGCGCGCAACGGCGCTGACCCCAAGGACAACGCCAAGCTGCGCATGGCCGTCGAGGCGGCCCGCAAGGTGTCCATGCCCAAGGACACGCTGGACCGCGCGATCAAGAAGGGGGCCGGCCTGACCGGCGAGACCGTGCACTTCGAGCAGGTCATCTACGAAGGCTTTGCGCCGCACCGCGTGCCGGTGATGGTGGAGGTGCTGACCGACAACACCAACCGCGCCGCGTCGGACATGCGCGTGCTGTTCCGCAAGGGGCAGCAGGGCACGCCGGGCTCGGTGAGCTGGGACTTCGACCATGTGGGCCTCATCGAGGCCGAACCGGCCACACCCGGGGCCGATGCCGACATGGCCGCCATCGAGGCCGGCGCGCAAGACCTGCTGCCGGCCGACGAGGACGGCGTCACCGTGTTCCTGACCGATCCGACCGATCTGGACCTCGTCAGCCGCGCGCTGCCGGCCCAGGGCTTCACGGTGCTGAGCGCCAAGCTGGGCTACCGGCCCAAGAACCCGGTCGCGGCGTCCAGCCTGAGTGCGGAGCAATTGGAGGAGGTGGAGAGCTTCCTCGCGGCAATGGACGACAACGACGACGTGCAGCACGTCTACGCCGGCCTCGCCGGCTGACCCTTCGCCGCGCAATGGGCCAAGGAGTCCGCCTGCTGTGGCTGGATGCCGGCGCCGGCGCGGTGGCCGGCCTGCTGGGGCTGCTGCTGGCGGGCTGGCTGAGCGATCTGTACCGGCTGCCGCTGGCGCTGATGCTGTTCATCGCCGCGGCGAATGTGCTGTACGCCTGCTATTCGTTCTCGCTGGTCTGGCGCCGCCAGCGGTCGGTGTTTGCCGTGCACCTGCTGATTGCCGCGAACCTGGCCTGGGCCGGCGTCTGCGTGGGGCTGGCCTGGCACTTTGCCGGCGAGGCCTCGGTGTTCGGCCTGCTGCACCTCACGGCGGAAGCGCTCTTCGTGGGTGGACTGGCGGCCGTGGAATGGCAGCGGCGGGGTCGGTTGGTGTCGCTCATCCCCGGCACTCGGCCAGCAGCCACTGCTCAAACGCCTTGACCGCCGGCCGCGTGCGGGCCGCCGGGTCGATGATGAGCCGGTAGGCCCGCGCCGACGCGATGCCGGCGTCGAACGGCGTGACCAGTTGGCCCGATGCCAGCAACCCGTCCACCAACGGCCGCCGCCCCAGCGCCACGCCCTGCCCCGCCACGGCGGCGGCAATCGCTTCCGAGTAGCTGGAAAAGCTCAACCGCGCGGCCGGCCGCAGGTCGGCCAGACCCCAGGCGCCGAGCCAGGGCTCCCATTCGGCGGGCATGCCGGCGCTGTCGCCGTCCATGGCCAGGTGCAGCAGCGTGTGGCGGGCCAGGTCGGCCGGCTCGCGCAGCGGCAGGCCCAGTTCGCCCACCAGGCGCGGGCTGCAGACGGGCAGCATGGATTCGGCAAACAGCTGCTTGCCCTGCGCGGCGCCGACCGGGCTGTAGCGGATGGCCAGATCGAAGCCCTCGCTGGCCAGGTTGCGGTTGCCCAGGCCGGCGTCCAGCCGCACGTCGATGCCCGGGTGGGCGCGTGTGAAGGCCGTCAGCCGTGGGATCAACCACAGCGACGCGAAACCCGGTGTCGTCGTCAGCGCCAGCACCTGGCGCTGGTGCGGCTCGCGCACGGTTCGCACGGCCACCCGCAAGGTGTTCAGCGCGGTCGAGCAGGCCGAGTACAGGCGCTGGCCGTCCTCCGTCAACGCCAGCGCCCGGTGGCGGCGCTCGAACAGCGTCACGCCCAGTTCCTCCTCCAGCGCGCGCATCTGCCGGCTCATCGCCGACTGCGTGACGAAGCGCTCCTCGGCCGCCTGCGTGAAGCTCAGATGCCGAGCGGCGGCCTCGAAGGAGGCCAGCAG
Source organism: Roseateles asaccharophilus (assembly GCF_031458115.1). Lineage (GTDB taxonomy): Bacteria > Pseudomonadota > Gammaproteobacteria > Burkholderiales > Burkholderiaceae_C > Pelomonas > Pelomonas asaccharophilus_A. The sequence continues at coordinate 47,974 of NZ_JAVDXV010000006.1, forward strand.
CTGCAGCGGCGGCAAACGGTCGATCGGCTTGGTTGACATGATCTGGAGGAATGCGAAGCCTTCCGAATCATCGTTTGTCGGCAAGGGCTTCAGCAATCAGCATTCGCAGCATGTGCCATGCCGCTTAAGCATGCAAGGAGCGAATGATGATGATCGATGTCCCCCACACCCGGCTGGTCCTGCAACGCGGCCAGACCTCGCGCCTGCCCCACGCGCGCGCCGCCCATCTGTGCAGCAGCGAGGGCACGCTGTGGATCACGGTCGACCAGGACGTCAAAGACATCGTGCTGGAGCCGGGCCAGTGCTTCGTCGTGCCCGGCGACTTGGGCGTGACCGTCAGCGCGCTGAGCCCGCGGGCGGTGCTGGACCTGCGGCCGGCTCCCGGAGCGCGGCCGTGACCACCGCGCTCGCGGCGGGTGCTGTCGCGGTCGCATCGCAAGCACGGGACTGGCACCTGCCCGGCGGTCGCATGGCACGGCTGCGCCCGTTGACGGCGCGCGACCGCGCCGCGGAGCAGGCCTTCTTCAACGGCCTGTCGCTGGACTCGCGCCACCAGCGCTTCCACTTCGGCCTGCGCGAGCTGAGCCCGGCGCTGCTGACCCTGTTGACCGATGTGGACCAGCGGCTGCACCGCGTGTGGGTCGTCGAGGCGCTGGAGCCTGGCCTGCCCGTCGTTGCCGATGCACGCTTTGTGCTCGACGCCGAGCAGCCCACGCGCGCCGAATTCGCGCTGGCCGTCGCCGACGACTGGCAGGGCCGCGGCCTGGGCCGGCGGCTGATGGCGCATCTGGTCGCCGAGGCCCGCCGGCAGGGCGTGCAACAGCTGTTCGGCGACGTGCTGGCCGAGAACCGGCGCATGCTGGCGCTGATGCGCGAGTCCGGCGCCCGCTTGCAGGCCCACCCGGGCGACGCGCAACTGGTGCGCGGCACGCTGATGCCGAACGCCTGAATTACCGCAGAAATTCAGGACACGATTCACACGACAATCACTTCAAGTCATTGTCAATTAATTGATTTTTAAATTCAATTCAGGACAAAATTCGGGACACACCTCCTGAACCCATGTCCGCCGACCTGCCCAGCCTCGAACGCCTGCTCCGCCCACGCGGCCCGCTGGGCCTGGCCGACATCGCCGCGGCGCTGGGCTGCTCCACGAAGACCGCGCAACGGCTGATCGCCACGGCCGGCGACGCGGTCGTGGCCGCCGGGCAGACGCGCCGCCGGCGCATCGCGTGGCGGCGCGAGTTCCGCGGCCAGCGCGTCGAGACGCCGGTCTACCGCATAGATACCGACGGCCGCCCGCAAGCCGTGGGTCTGCTGCGGCCGATCTGGCCCCAGGGCTGCCAGTTTGACGCCAGCGCGCCGGCCTGGCCCAGCGCCGACGAGGCGAGGGACGGCTGGCACGATGGCCTGCCCTACCCGCTGTACGACCTGCGCCCGCAGGGCTTTCTGGGCCGCGCGTTCGCGCGCCGGCATGCGCCCGGGCTGGGCCTGCCGCCCGATCCGCGCGACTGGGACGACGACGCGCTGCTGCTCGGCCTCAACCACTTCGGCGACGACCTGCCCGGCGAGCTGCTGGCGGGCGACACGGCGCTGCGGCGCTTTCTCGATGCCCGGCTGGCACTGACGCCGCCGTTGAGCGCAGCCGACACGCCCGGCGCCTACGCGGCGTTGGCCGCGCAGGCACTCGACGGCGCCCTGCCCGGCTCGTCGGCCGGCGGCGAGTTCCCCAAGTTCACCGCCACACGCGAACTGCCCGGCATGGCCACGCCGCATTGCGTCGTCAAGTTCAGCGGCGCTGACGACTCGGCCACCGTGCAGCGCTGGCGCGACCTGCTGGTGTGCGAGCAGTTGGCCGCCCAGGCGCTGGGCGACGACGCCGCACGCACGCGGCTGCTGGCGCACGAGGGGCGGCATTTCCTGGAGAGCGAGCGCTTTGACCGTGTGGGCCTGCACGGCCGGCGTGGCGTCGTCAGCCTGGAGAGCGCCAACGCGGGCCTCGCGGGCGAGGCCACCAACGACTGGACCCGCGTGGCCGCCACCCTGGCCGCGCGCGGACTGCTGAGCGCCGCCGACGCCGAGCGCGTGGCGCAGCGCCAGCTGTTCGGCCAGCTCATTGGCAACAGCGACATGCATGGCGGCAACCTCGGCTTCTTCCACGACGCCGCGGGCCTGCGCCTGGCACCCAGCTACGACCAGTTGCCCATGCGCTACGCGCCGCAGGCCGGTGGCGAGGTCACGTCGCCGCCGCTGCAGCCGGCCCTGCCGCTGCCGGCAGAGCGCGAACGCTGGCAGCTCGTTGCCCCGCGCGCATTGAGCTTCTGGCAGACCGCGGCCGATGACGTGCGCATCAGCGCCGCCTTCCGCCCCCTGTGCGCCGACAACGCCGCCGCGCTGCGGCGCGCCATGGACCTCGCGTGAAGCGGGGCCTGAGCGCGCTGCTGGCGCTGTCCCTGCTGCTGGCCGGACTGAGCCTGGCCGCCGGCGAATGGCTGACGCGGCCCGTGCGAGCCACGGTCGGTGCGCCGCCGCCAGGCGTCAATGCCGAAGCCGTCACCCTTCCCTACGGCGATGGCCAGCATCTGGCCGGCTGGCTGCTGCCCGGCCGCGAGGGCCACGGCGCCATGCTGCTTCTGCACGGCGTGCGCGGCAGCCGACTGCAGATGCTGGCCCGCGCCCGCTGGCTGCAGCGCGAGGGCATCACCTCGCTTGTCGTGGACCTGCCCTCGCACGGCGAGAGCAGCGGCGAGCGCATCAGCTTCGGCCGCCACGAGGCCCACGGCGTGCAGGCCGCGCTGGCCTGGCTGCGGGCCCGCATGCCCGGCGAGCCGGTGGGCGCCATCGGCGTGTCACTGGGCGGTGCGTCGCTGCTGTTTGCAAAACGCCAGCCGGAGCTGGACGTGCTGGTGCTGGAGTCCGTGTATCCCACCATCACCGACGCCGTGCACGACCGGCTCTCGATGCGCCTGGGCTCGGCCGCCAGCCAGGCGCTGGCGCCGCTGCTGCTGGTGCAGATTCCGCTGCGCCTGGGCTTTGGCACCGATCAACTGCGGCCCGTCGACGCCATCGCCGGCGTGAACGCGCCGCTGCTGCTGGCCTCGGGCACCGAAGACTTGCACACGCGCTGGCCCGAGACCGAGGCGCTGTTCGCCGCCGCCCGCGAGCCCAAGACGCTGTGGCCGGTGAAAGGGGCGGCCCATGTGGACCTGCATGCCTTCAACGCCGCGGCCTACGAGGCGCGGCTGGGTCCCTGGCTCAAAGCACAGTTGCGCAAATCCCCGAGCTGATGGGGTCAAGCCCATGCCGGCAAGATGCCCGCATGTCGTCCGCCCTGCCCCCGCTCTCCATCCTCGACCTGGCACCCGTCGTCGAAGGCGCCACCACCCGCGAGGCCTTGCTGAACAGCCTGGACCTCGTGAAGCTCGCCGACGAACTGGGCTACCAGCGCTACTGGGTCGCCGAGCACCACAACATGGAGGGCGTGGCCAGTTCCGCCACGGCCGTGCTGATCGGCCAACTCGCGGCCGCGTCCCGGCGCATCCGCGTGGGCGCCGGCGGCATCATGCTGCCCAACCATGCGCCGCTGACCATCGCCGAGCAGTTCGGCACGCTGGCCGAGCTGTTCCCCGGCCGCATCGACCTGGGGCTGGGCCGCGCACCGGGCACCGACCGGCCCACGATGCGCGCGCTGCGCCGCAGCCTGGAGACCACCGGCGAAGACGCCTTCCCCAATGATGTGCTGGAGCTGCAAAGCTACCTCGCGCCCGCAGCCGACCATGCGGTCGTGCGCGCGGTGCCGGGCCAGGGCACCGAGGTGCCGATCTGGCTGCTGGGCTCCAGCCTCTACAGCGCGCAACTGGCCGCCTACCTGGGCCTGCCGTTCGCGTTCGCATCGCACTTCGCGCCCGACATGCTGATGCAGGCGCTGCAGATCTACCGAAGCACCTACAAGCCCAGCGCACGGCACCCGAAGCCGCATGCGATGGTGGGGCTGAACGTCGTCGTGGCGCCCACCGACGAGGAGGCGCAATTCCTGTTCACGTCGGCGCAGCAGCGCTTTCTCGGCATGGTGCGCGGCCAGCGCGGCAAGCTGCCGCCGCCGGTTTCGAGCATGGATGCGCTGTGGTCGCCGGCCGAGAAGCTGCAGGTGCAGCGCATGCTCAACGAGGCCGTCGTGGGCTCGCCCGAGACCGTGCGCGCCGGCCTGGCCGCCACGCGCGAGCGCACGCAGGCGGATGAGTTCATCGTGGCCTGCGCGGTGCACGACCACGCGGCAAGGCGGCGCTCCTACGAATTGCTGGCGGGACTCTGAGCCTGCCTGCCCCCGTCCGCCCAGGCAAGCGGGGCGACTCGACTACTGCCGCTCAGCGCGAAGCTGAGCACGTGCACGCAGGCACCACCCACTATCAGGGCGCGATGGGTTGTACTTGCTGGGGTCACCGCGGTTCCAACTGTCGGTGGGATCAATCCCGAGCATCGATGTGATGTCTGCAAGCGGCAGATCATTTCCGGCAACTCTGAAGTACACGTAAGCACTTGGCATTCGCTGCCCCTTCCCTACCTTCATTCTGAACCCCGCTCCCGGCATACCAAACCGAGGTAGCGAGGGGTCCGCTCAGAAAGAGCCTTGAGTGGTGGCAGTTTAAGTAGCAAGAGCACCTCGGCAATAAATTTCGGACACGCTGAATCCAAGCCGCCCCCTGTCTGCATCTAAGCCTTCGAAACGCCCCTGTTGCGGCGCGAGAAGGAGCAGGAAATTTCTACACTTCATGGAACCTTGGCCAAGCGGATGGCTTTCGCCTGCCTCTTGACGCTTGGCCTGGCGACGCCTGGCGCCGGCATGGCCGCTGAAGGGCCGGCAGCGGGTGGCGCCGTGGCGGGCAGCGCGTCCGCTCGGCCAGCGATGCAGCAGCAAGCGCTGCATTTCTGGCAGGCCGTGGCAGCCAAGCCCAACGAACGCGCGGGGCTGCTGAAAGCGCATTTCAGCGCCGGCATCGTGCAGCGCCGGGGCGAAGACAAGCTGAACGAGACGTTCACCATGCTGGCGGAAATGCTCGGGCCGGCGATGGCGTCCCTGGCACCCACGGTGGTGCTGGGCAACGACCAGGAAGGCGAACTGCACTACACGCTGAAAGACGGGCGTCGCGTGGCGCTGATGCTGACGCTGCAGCACGCTGAAGGCCGGCAGCCCTTGATCGACCGGTTCGGCGTCAAGCCGCTGCCGCCCCTCGTCCCGACGGTCAAGCCGGCGGAACTGCCGGACACCATTGCCGCCCACCTCCGCGCGGAATACGGTGCCCAGCGTTTTTCCGGTGCCGTGCTGGTGGCGCGAGGGGATGCCGTCATCCACGCGCAGGCGATCGGCCTGGCGGATCGGCAATCGGGCCGTGCGAACACGCTGGCCACGCCGATCAACCTGGGCTCGATGAACAAGATGTTCACGGCCATCGCCATCGCCCAGTTGCAGGCGGCCGGCAAGCTGGACTGGCATGACACCGTGGGCAAGCACCTCCCCAACTTCCCGAACGCGGCGATCCGCGATCAGGTGACCATCCATCAATTGCTCACGCACACCTCGGGCGTGGGCTCCTACTGGAACGACGCCTACGCGGCGAACAAGCATCGCATCGCCACCCAACAGCAGTTCCTGCAGACCTTCGTCGATCAGCCACTGCTGTTCAAGCCGGGCGAGGGACTGGAGTACAGCAACGGCGGCCCGGTGATCCTGGGCCTCATCATCGAAGCGCTGAGCGGCCGCACCTACGAAGACTATGTGCGACAGCACATCTACAAGCCGGCGGGCATGAAGCACAGCGACCACTTCCGGCGCGACGACGCGAAAGCGGGATTCGCCGTCGGCTACATCCCGGCCGATGGCGGTCAATGGCTCGACAACCAGCAGGACCTGGGCCTGAGTGGCTCCGCTGCCGGCGGCGGCTATGCCTCGGTCCTCGACCTGCACCGGTTCTCGCGGGCACTCAGCCAGCAACGCCTGCTCAGCCGCAGCCAGCTCGAAGTGCTGTGGAAGCCCTACACGCAACCCGGCCCCATCGGCTACGGCTACCTGTTCGCCATCGGCCCGGCCTCTGGCAAGCGCTGGGTCGGCCACAACGGGGGCGCGCCAGGCATTTCGGCCGAGTTCATGCACTACCCGGACGACGGCCTGGTGATCATCGTGCTCGCCAACCAGGATCACGCGGCGATGCCGATGCGGGAATGGTTGAGCGCGTTGCTCGATGCATCTCTCGGCACTGGCCGCTGAGTCGACACTGAACCGATCAATCCCAACCGGCGACTACGATGGAATTCCTACCGATGCTGCTCATCCCGGGGGTGGTGCTGCTGGCCCCCGTTCTCCTCACGGCCCTCGTGCTGCGTTACCGACGCGCCCGTGCCGAGATGCGCTACGAGTTCCTGCTGAAGCTCGCCCAATCCGGAGTTGCCGTGCCACCCATGCTGCCCGGAGAAGCCACCCAGCCCCCCAGCGACCTCCGCCGCGCGCTGGTGCTGCTGGCCGGTGGTATCGGGCTGAGCCTCACGCTGCTGGTGCTGCCGCTGCACTATCACGTCGGGCGGCCGCTGGCGGAGCTGTGGGGTCTGGGGCTTCTGCCAATGGCCTTGGGCCTGGGCTACCTGACCCACTGGTTCCTGAGCCGTCGCGGCGGCGGGCATGGATGACCGTGATGGGCAGTCACGCCTGGATGCGGCGCTGGTGGAACGCGCCGTCCGCGATGGCGATACCCGCGCCTTCGAGGCGCTGGTGCGCCGGCATCAAGGGCTCGTGCGTGCCCAGCTGCGACGACTGCTGGGCCACGATGCGGCCATGGCCGACGACCTGGCCCAGGAGACCTTCGTGCTGGCGTGGCGCAAGCTGGAGCAGTTCCGCGGCGACTCGCGCTTTGCCACCTGGCTCTACCGCATCGCCCACAGCTGCTTCCTGCAGTTCTTGCGCAGCCACGGCCGGCAGGCAGAGACCGTTGCGCTGGACCCGGACGCCGACCACGCGGCGGATGCCGATCCGCAAGACCTGGAACTCCGCCTCGACCTCACCGCCGCCTTGCAGCACCTGTCCATGAACCAACGCGCCGCACTGCTGTACTGCGAACAGCTGGGCCTCAGCCACCAGGAAGCCGCCGAGGTGCTGGACATGCCGCTGGGCACCGTCAAGACCCATGTGATGCGCGGCAAGGCCCGCTTGCGCGAGCTGCTGCGGGATTGGGCACCGCACCCCATGCAAGGAACTTCCCCGTGAGCGACATCCAAAACAATGAACTGGACGCGTGGCTGCGCCACGAGTTCGAAGGCCCCGTCGCGGACGACGGATTCGCCGCGCGGGTGATGCGCGCCCTGCCGCCGCGCCCGAAGCGGCGGGCCTGGCCGCTGCCAGTGGCGGCCATCGCTGGCGGCCTGCTGGCCTGGCTGGCCCTGGCGCCGTCACCGCTGATGGACCTGGCCACGAGCGAATGGCTGGCGGCGGACTTCGGCGCCAGTTCGGGCGTGCTGCTGGCGCTGCTGTTCGGGATGACGCTGCTCGGCTGCGCCTGGGCGCTCGAAGAAGGGCCGTGAACGGTTGCCGGGCTACATTGGGTCCGCCAAACCGAACCCATCGCGCCCGCGCATGCAAACGCAAACCTACTACGCCGCCACGGCGCCCAGCCTGAGCTTCGCGCCGCTGGCCGGCGAGCATCACGCCGTTGAAGTTGCGGTGCTTGGCGGCGGATTTGCCGGGCTGGCCACGGCGCGCGGGTTGCAGGAGCGTGGCATCGCCAGCGTGGCCGTGCTGGAGGCGCAGACCATCGGCAACGGCGCCTCGGGCCGCAACGGCGGCTTCGTCTTCGGCGGCTACAGCCGCGACGCGGTGGACCTCGTGAACGACCTGGGCCTGGGGCCGGCGCGAGAGCTGTATGCGCGCAGCCGCGAGGCCGTCGCGCTGATCCGCTCACGCATAGACGCTCACGCCATCGCCTGCGACAAGGTCGAAGGCGGCGCCCTGCTCGTCAACTGGTTCCGGCACAGCGTCCACGCCGAACGACAGCTGCGTGACCAGGCGCGCTGGCTGCGCGAGCACTTCGGCGTCGTCTGGGACGAGATCGCGCCGGCGCAGGTGCGCGAATGGCTGGACACCGAGCGCTACGGCGGCGCGCTGCTGGAGCGCGACGCCTTCCACTTCCATCCGCTGAAATACGCGCTGGGACTGGCCCGCGTCATCGACCAGGCCGGCGGCCGCGTGTACGAGCACAGCCCCGTCATGGCCGTGGACCGGCAACCCGGAGACGGCTTCGTACTGCGGACGGGGCATGGCGCCGCCATCCGTGCGGCCCAGGTCGTTGTTGCGGGCGGCGCCTACCTGAAGTCCTTGCTGCCGGCGCTGACCGGCGCGCGCCTGCCCATCGCCACCTACGTCATCGCGACCGAGCCGCTGGTGCACGCGCCCATACGCACGGCATCAGCGCTGTACGACAACCGCTTCGCGTTCGACTACTACCGCATGCTGCCCGACCGCCGGCTGCTGTGGGGCGGGCGCATCTCCATCCAGGAGCGCGACCCGGCCCGCATCGCACAGATGCTGCAGGCCGACCTGTTGAAGGTCTACCCACAGCTGGCCGGCGTACGCATCGAGCACGCCTGGGGCGGGCTGATGAGCTATGCGCGGCACAAGATGCCGCAGATCGGCCAGCTGGCGCCGGGCCTGTGGTTCGCGCAGGCCTTCGGCGGCCATGGCGTGGCGCCCACGACGGTGGCCGGCGAGTGGCTGGCCGATGCGATCAGCGGCCGGGCCGACCTGCCCGCTGCATTGCAGCGCTATGGCCTGACGCCGGTGTTCGGCCAGGCCGGGCTGCTGGCGGCGCAGGCCAGCTACAGCTGGGCGGAGCTGCGCGACGCGCTGCGCGAGCGGCTCACTTGATGCGCTGCTTTTCCAGCTTGCGTGCCAGCGTGCGCCGGTGCATGCCCAGGCGGCGGGCGGTCTCGCTGATGTTGAAGTCGGTCTCGGCCAGCACCTCGTGGATGCGCTCCCACTCCAGCGTCTTGATGGAAGCCGTCTGGCGCTCGGTCACTTCCACGTCGGCGTCGCCCTGCTTGCGCGCGAACGCGGCCTCGATGTCGTCGGTGTTGGCCGGCTTGGCGAGGTAGTGGCAGGCGCCCAGCTTGATGGCCTCCACGGCGGTGGCGATGGACGCATAGCCGGTCAGCACGACGATGAGCACCTCCGGGTCCCAGCCGTGCAGGTGCTGCACGCAGGTCAGGCCCGAGGCGCCGCCGGCGAGCTTCAGGTCGACAACGGCGTGGCCCAGCTCCTGCTCGTCGGGCAATGCGTCGAGCAGCGTCTTCATGTCGTCCAGCCCGGTGGCGCGCACGACACGCCAGCCGCGGCGCTCGAAGGAGCGGGTCAGCGTGCGGGCGAAGCTGTCGTCGTCTTCGACGATGAGCAGCAGGCGGTCGTCTTCAGGCATGAGCGGGTCTGGGCAATAGCGATGCCAGCGGCAGTGTCAGGGTAACCGCGGCGCCGCCGTCTTCGCGGTTGCGCGCCTCCAGCCGCCCGCCCAGCGTGCGCGCGACGTTGACGGACAGGAACAGGCCCATGCCGCGGCCGGGCTGGCCCTTGCTGCTCTGGTAGGGCTCGCCGAAATGCGCCAGCCGCTCGGCGTCGAAGCCCGGGCCGCGGTCCAGCACGCTCAGCGACAGCGTCTCACCGTCTGCGCAGGCCACGGCCAGCGTCAGCGGCGTGCCCGGCGCGGCCTCGGCGGCGTTGTCCAGCAGGTTGCCGACGACCTGTTGCAGCGCACTGTCCGAGATGATCTGCACGTCCGGCAGCGCCTCGCATTGCAGCGCCAGCTCGGCCTGCGGGTGCGCCGCGCGCCAGTGCGCCGCCAGTCCGTCGATGAAGCTCTGCAGCGTGGCCAGCCGGGGCGCCTCGCCGCGCATGTCGCCGGCCGACATCAGGATGCCGGTGACGATGGCCTTGCAGCGCAGGATCTGGCGCTGCATCTCCTCGATCTCCTCGCGCAGCTCCGGCTCGGCGGCGAACGGCGCCATGTGGGCCCAGTCGCCCAGGATGACGCTGAGCGTGGCCAGCGGCGTGCCCAGCTCGTGCGCGGCGCCGCTGGCCAGCAGGCCCATGCGCACGATGTGGGTCTGCTCGGCGGCGCGCTGCTGGGCGGCGGCCAGCTCGGCGTCGCGCTGGCGCAGGTTGCGGTTGATGCGCACGATGAACACGGCCAGCAGGCCCACGTTCAGCAGGAAGCACAGCAGCAGGCCGCCCAGGTAGTTGGGCGACAGCGTGGTGGGCTCGGTGGGGTCCAGCAGCAGCGGGCGGTGCCATTGCGTCAGCAGCACGAAGCCGGTGACCGTGCTGAGCACGATGGCCCACAGGTAGGCCGGCCGCAGCAGCACGGACGCAACCGCGACCTGCAGCAGGTAGAGGTAGATGAAGGGGTTGTCGCTGCCGCCGGCGAGATACAGCTGCCCGGTCAGCACGCCCACGTCCACCAGCAGTGCGATGCACAGCTCCAGCTGCGACACCGGGCTGGACAGCCGGTTGCGCCACAGGCTGAACAGGTTGAACGCGACCAGCACGCCCAGCAGCGTCAGCATCTCGGCCAGCGGCAGCGTGATGGACAGGCCCAGGTGCACCACCAGCACGGTCGCCAACTGGCCGCCCACGGCCAGCCAGCGCAGCTCGATGAGCTGGCGCAGGTTGGCCTGGCCGGCACGACGCTCGGGCGCCTCGGCGGCGGGTGCGGGCAGGTGGTCGAGTTCGGTCAATTCGATGTTCCGGGGCGGCGGCGTTCCTCGCGCCACAACCAGCCGGCGGCAGCGGCCGCCATGACCGCCAGCGCGGCCCAGGTGGCGGCGTAGACGGCGTGATTGTTGGCGAAGCGCACGACGGTGAGCCCCGGACGTGGCCATCGCTGCGGCTGGGCGGGGTCGGCGGCCTCGTCGACGAAGAACGGCGCCACCGGGCCGGGAACGTTCAGCTGCGCGGCAATGCCAGCCACGTCCCGCGAGAACCAGCGGCCGGCGGCGGGGTCGTTGGCACGCAGCGGGCCGCCGTGGGGTTCGGTCAGGCGCAGCAGGCCGGTCAGCTCGATGGGTCCGGCAGGCGATTCGATGCTGCGCTGCGCGGGTGGCACGAAACCGCGGTTGACCAGCACGGCGCGGCCATCGTCCAGCCGCAACGGCGCCAGCACCCAGTAGCCGCCACCCAGCTCCGTGTTGGCCTGCACCGGCACCGAGCCGGCCTCGAAGCGGCCTTGCAGCCGCAGGCGGCGGTACTCGTCGGGCTTGCCGACTTCAGCGGTCGGCGATGCAACTGGCGCGGCGGCCAGCCGCTGTTCGACGCGGGCGATGAGGTCCTGCTTCCAGCCCAGGCGCTGGACCTGCCAGGCGCACAACGCCACGAAGCCTGCGCTGGCCAGCGCCGTGGCGGCGATCAGCGCGATGCGCGCGGCACGGATCATGTCAATCGCCTAGGGCTTGCGGGTGTCGTCGCGCTTCTTTTTCTTGCCCTGGTCGTAGTGCCACTTGATGGCCAGATACATCCCCGTGCAGAACACGACCGCCTTGAACGCCACCAGCCCGACCGGGATCCATTCCATCTTCAGGGCACTCTCTCAGCCTGGGCCTACATGTTCCGCATCGCCGCGGGATCGGGCGTGGGCATCATGTTGGTGTTCATGTGATACATGACCCAGACCGAGCCGGCCAGCATGATGACGACGAGCGCCACCGTGAACAGCAGCGCCAGCATGGACCAGCCGCCCTCGACCTTGGCGTTCATGTGCAGGAAGTACACCATGTGCACCACCATCTGCACGGCCGCAAAGCCCAGGATGATGAAGGCCGTCATCTTGGGGCTGGGCAGCACCTTGCCCATGACCAGCCAGAACGGGATGGCTGTCAGCAGCACCGACAGCACGAAGCCGACGGCGTAGCCCTTCACGCTGACGTGGAAGTCCTGCTCGCCATCGAAATGGTCGTCGCCATGATCGTGATTGCCTGCCATCACATCACTCCCATGAGATAGACGAAGGTGAAGACGCCGATCCAGACGACGTCCAGGAAGTGCCAGAACATCGACAGGCACATCAGGCGGCGGCGGTTGGGCGCGGTGAGGCCACGCTTTTGCACCTGCACCATCAGCACGACCAGCCAGATGCAGCCGAAGGTGACGTGCAGGCCGTGCGTACCCACCAGCGTGAAGAAGCTGGACAGGAAGGCGCTGCGCGCCGGGCCGGCGCCCTGGTGGATCAAGTGCTGGAACTCGTAGATTTCGATGGCCAGGAAGCCCAGGCCCAGCAGGCCCGTGACGGCCAGCCAGCCCAGCACCTGCGCCTTCTTGCGCGCCTGCATGCCCACCATGGCCATGCCATAGGTGATGGACGAGAACAGCAGCAGCGCCGTGTTGATGGCCACCAGCTGCAGGTCGAACAGGTCGGCGCCCGACGGGCCGGCCGCGTAGTTGCGGCCCAGCACGGCGTACACGGCGAACAGCACCGCGAAGATGAGGCAGTCGCTCATCAGGTAGAGCCAGAAGCCCAGCATGGTGCTGTTGGGCGGATGGTGGTGGCCGTCGTCGTAGAAGACGACCGGCGAGCCGGAGGTGGCGGTCACGCTTGCAGTCATGGTGTTGCGTTCGCTGTCAGGCCAGTGCGTCCAGCGCACGGCTGCGCTCGTCTTCCGAGCGGGTCACGACGTCGGCCTTGATGTGGTAGTCGCGGTCGTAGTTGAAGGTGTGCACGATGGCCGCGATGACCGTCGCCGCGAACAGCGCCAGCGCGATCCAGTACATGTGCCACACCAGCGCGAAGCCCAGCGCCGTGGCCAGCATCGCGATGATGAAACCGGCGCCGGTGTTGCGCGGCATGTGGATGTCCACGAAGCCGGTGCGGGGGCGCTGGTGGCCGCGGGCCTTCATGTCGTGCCAGGCATCCATCTCGTGGGCCACCGGCGTGAACGCGAAGTTGTAGTCCGGCGGCGGCGACGACGTGGACCACTCCAGCGTGCGGCCGCCCCAGATGTCGCCCGAGGTGTCGCGCAGCTCCTTGCGGCGCCACACGCTGACGGCGATCTGGATCAGGAAGGCCGCGATGCCGAACGCGATGATGACCGCGCCGATGGCCGCGATGACGAACCAGATCTGCAGCGACGGGTCCTCGAAGTGGCTGACGCGGCGCGTGACGCCCATCAGACCCAGCACGTACAGCGGCGTGAACGCGACCCAGAAGCCGATGAACCAGCACCAGAAGCTGACCTTGCCCCAGAAGGCATCGAGGCGGTAGCCGAAGGCCTTGGGGAACCAGTAGTTGATGCCGGCGAAGATGCCGAACACGACGCCACCGATGATGACGTTGTGGAAGTGCGCGATCAGGAACAGGCTGTTGTGCAGCACGAAGTCCGCCGCGGGCACGGCCAGCAGCACGCCGGTCATGCCGCCCACGGTGAACGTGATCATGAAGCCCACGGTCCACAGCATGGGCACCTCGAACTGGATGCGGCCACGGTACATCGTGAACAGCCAGTTGAAGATCTTCGCCCCGGTCGGGATGGAGATGATCATCGTCGTGATGCCGAAGAAGCTGTTGACGCTGGCGCCCGAGCCCATCGTGAAGAAGTGGTGCAGCCACACCAGGTACGACAGGATGGTGATGACCACTGTCGCGTAGACCATGGACGCGTAGCCGAACAGCTTCTTGCGGCTGAAGGTGGACACCACCTCCGAGAAGATGCCGAAGATGGGCAGGATCAGGATGTAGACCTCCGGGTGGCCCCAGATCCAGATCAGGTTCACGTACAGCATGGCGTTGCCGCCGAGGTCGTTCGTGAAGAAGTTGGTGGCCAGATAGCGGTCGGCGGTCAGCAGCGTCAGCGTCGCGGCCAGAACGGGGAAGCTGGCGACGATGAGCACGTTGGTGCACAGCGACGTCCACGTGAACACGGGCATCTTCATCAGCGTCATGCCCGGCGCGCGCATCTTGATGATGGTCGCGATCAGGTTGATGCCGGACAGCGTGGTGCCTATGCCCGCCACCTGCAGTGACCACAGGTAGTAGTCCACGCCGGGGTCAGGACTTGCCAGCAGGCCGGACAGCGGCGGGAAGGCCAGCCAGCCGGTCTTGGCGAACTCGCCGACGAATAGCGAGATCATGATCAGGATGGCGCCGCCGGCGGTCATCCAGAAGCTGAAGTTGTTCAGGAACGGGAAGGCCACGTCGCGCGCGCCGATCTGCAGCGGCACGACATAGTTCATGAAGCCCGTCACCAGCGGCATGGCGACGAAGAAGATCATGATGACGCCGTGCGCCGTGAATATCTGGTCGTAGTGGTGCGGCGGCAGGAAGCCGGCGTTGTCACCGAAGGCCATGGCCTGGTGGGCGCGCATCATGATGGCGTCGGCAAAGCCGCGCAGCAGCATGATGATGCCCAGGATCATGTACATGATGCCGATCTTCTTGTGGTCGATGCTGGTGATCCAGTCGCGCCACAGGTGGCCCCACAGCTTGAACTTCGTGATCAGCGCGAACACGAACAGGCCGCCGAGGACCACGGCGATGAAGGTCGCGATCAGGATGGGTTCGTGCAGCGGCAGCGCGTGCAGGCCCAGCCGGCCGAAGACCGGGTGGAGTTCGTCGGGATAGACGGGGGCGGTCATCGGGCGTCTTTCAGTTCTTCAGCGCAGCGCCAGTGACGGCGGCGGTCTCGATGGGCAAGCCCAGCGGGTTGGTAGGCGTGCACAGCGCGGCGACGACGATGCGCTCGCGCTGCACGCCGGCCACGTCGCGCCAGGGACTGCGCATGGTGCTGGCCACGCCACCCTTGCCGGCGCCGCCGGCGGCGTCGATTGCCATCATCTGGCTGGCACACATCTTCTTGCCGTCCACGCAGCGGTCGACGATGGCACCCCACAGGCCCGGTTCCACGCTGGCGTAGCGGCGCACCGGCTCCTTGGCGCTGGGCTGTTCCAGCTTCAGGTAGTCCTCGCGCGTCAGCGCGTGGCCACCAGCCCTGCTGTCGGCGACCCAGCGCTCGAAGTCGGTGTCGGACAGGCCGTGGAACTTGAAGCGCATGCCGGAGAAACCGGGGCCGCTGTAATGGGCGGACATCCCGTCATAGACGCCGGCCTTGTTGATGACCGCATGCAACTGCGTCTCCATGCCGGCCATCGTGTAGATCATGCCGGCCAGCGCGGGCACGTAGAAGGTGTTCATCACCGACGTGGACGTCAGGCGGAAGTGGATGGGGCGGTCCACCGGTGCGGCCAACTCGTTGACGGTGGCGATGCCCTGCTCGGGGTAGATGAACAGCCACTTCCAGTCCATCGAGACCGCGTACACCTCCAGCGGCTTCACGCCAGCGGGCACGGGCCGGTCCTCGGCGA
Organism: Roseateles asaccharophilus; assembly: GCF_031458115.1. Taxonomy (GTDB): domain Bacteria; phylum Pseudomonadota; class Gammaproteobacteria; order Burkholderiales; family Burkholderiaceae_C; genus Pelomonas; species Pelomonas asaccharophilus_A. The sequence continues at coordinate 63,350 of NZ_JAVDXV010000006.1, forward strand.
TGCGGTCCAGCGGCCGGTACGGGTCCAGCTTGTGCGTCGTGATCCACGTGATCGCGCCCAGCGCGATGATGATCAGCAGCGGTGCGCCCCAGATCACCAGCTCCAGCCGTGTGGAGTGGTCCCAGTCGGGCGCGTAGGTCGCCTCGGTGTTGGACTGGCGGTAACGGAACGCGAAAAACAGCGTCAGCACGATCACCGGGACGATGATCAGCAGCATCAGCAGCGTGGACGTGACGATGAGATCGGCCTGCTGCTGGGCGATGTCGCCATGAGGCTTCATGACGATGCCGTTGCAACCGCTCAATGCGAAGCTGGCCGACAAGACCGCAGCGCTGGCTGTGAGAGACTTTTTGGGGTACATCCTGAGTCACGCGCGAGGGTTAACGATCTTGCACGCAGCGATGGAATGTAAGTTGATTGAGGTAAATCAACGATTGGACATTTTGTCCAAGGCATAGACGGAGACAAGCCCCCCATGGCCCCCAGCAGTACCCTCACTTCCCCCCAGTCGGGCCCGCTGACCACCCGCACCGACGAGGACCTCGCCCCCGGCGATATCGCGGTGGGCGTCATCATCGGCCGCGCCTCCGAGTATTTCGACTTCTTCGTCTTCGGCATCGCCTCGGTGCTGGTCTTCCCGCAGGTCTTCTTCCCGTTCACCGACCAACTCACCGGCACGTTGTACGCCTTCCTGGTGTTTGCGCTGGCCTTTGTCGTCCGACCCGTCGGCACGCTGATCGGCATGGAAATCCAGCGCAAGTTCGGCCGGTCCACCAAGCTGACCGTCGCGCTGTTCCTGCTGGGCTGCTCCACCGTGGCCATGGGCCTGCTGCCCGGCTACAACACGGCCGGCGAGACGGCCATCGTGCTGCTGGCGCTGTGCCGCGTGGGCCAGGGCCTGGCGCTGGGCGGCTCCTGGGACGGCTTGCCGTCGCTGCTGGCGCTGAACGCGCCGCCCGAGCGCCGCGGCTGGTACGCCATGCTGGGCCAGCTGGGGGCGCCGCTGGGTTTCCTCGTCGCGTCCAGCGTGTTCCTGTACGTCTACAGCAGCCTGAACAGCGACGACTTCCTGTCCTGGGGCTGGCGCTTCCCGTTCTTCACGGCCTTCGCCATCAACGTGGTGGCGCTGTTCGCCCGCCTGCGCCTGGTCGTCACGCACGAGTACGAAAAGCGCATGGAGGAGCACGAGCTGGACCCGGCCCACCTGCACGAGCTGCTGCCCGCGCAAGGCCACCACATCGTCATCGGCGCCTTTGCCGCGCTGGCCAGCTACGCCCTTTTCCACCTGGTGACGGTGTTCCCGCTGTCCTGGGTGGCCCTGTCCGACCCCACCGGCATCGACGACTTCATGAAGATGGAGCTGCTGGGCGCTGCCTTTGCCGCCGTGGCCATGCTGATGTCGGGGCTGATCGCCGACAAGGTCGGCCGCCGCAACTTCCTGGGCTCGCTGGCCGTGGCCATCGGCGTGTTCGCGGTGGCCGCGCCCTTCATGCTGGGCGGCGGCAAGCCGGGCCAGGCGGCTTTCCTGCTGATCGGATTCGTGCTGCTGGGCCTGTCCTACGGCCAGTCGGCTGGCTCGGTCACATCCAACTTCCTGCCCCATTTCCGCTACACGGGTGCCGCGCTGACGGCCGACCTGGCCTGGCTGCTGGGAGCCGCTTTCGCGCCGGTCGTCGCGCTGTACCTGTCGTCGCAGTTCGGGCTGATCTCGCTGACGGCCTACCTGATGTCGGGCTGCCTGGGCACGCTGATCGCGCTGCGGGTCAACAAGCGGCTGCAGGCCGCGGCGGTCGTGCACGACTGAGGCACACAAGTGCCATGAAGCGGGCCTCGGCCCGCTTTTCTTTGGCTCAACAGTTTCCAATTTTGGAAAGTTTCAATAAACTTAGCCATATCGGAAACTGAACGGAGAGGCTCATGGCGCTCACGCTGCACTACCACCCGCTGTCCTCCTACTGCTGGAAGGTGTTGATCGCGCTCTACGAGAACGGCACGCCGTTCAAGCTCCAGGGCGTCAACCTGGGTGATCCCGCCTCGCGAGATGCCTATGCCGCGCTGTGGCCCACCGCCAAGATCCCGCTGCTGGTGGACGGCGAGCGCGTGGTGCCCGAAAGCTCGGTGCAGATCGAGTACCTGGACTATCGCCACCCGGGCCCGGTCCCGCTGATCCCGGACGACTTCGACGCTCAATTGCAGGTGCGGTTGTGGGACCGGTTGTTCGACTGCTATGTGATGACACCCGCACAGCGCTACGTGGCCCAGTTGCTGCGCCCGGAGGCCGAACGCGACGCGGCCGCGTTGAGCGGCATCGTCAACGACCTCGGCAAGGCCTACGACCTGATCGAAAGCCGCATGGGTGAGCGCACCTGGGCCGCCGGCGGATCGTTCTCCATGGCCGACTGCGCCGCGGCGCCCTCGCTGTTCTATGCGGCCGTCATCCGCCCCTTCGGGCCCGAGCATCCGCTGCTGGCGGCCTACTTCGAACGCCTGCTGGCCCGGCCGTCGGTCTGGCGCTGCATCGTCGAAGCCCGCCCCGTCTTCCCCTACTACCCGTTGCGCCATGCCCTCCCCGCACGCTTCCTCGCCGACTGACGCCGCGCGGCTGGACCGCCTCTTCGCCGCGCTGTCCGACGGCAACCGCCGCGCGATGGTGGACCAGCTCGCCCGCGGGCCCGCCTCGGTGTCGGATCTAGCCAAGCCACTGGACATCGCGCTGCCCTCGGCGCTGAAGCACCTCGCCGTGCTGGAGGCTGGCGGCCTCGTCGAATCCGACAAGGCCGGCCGCGTGCGCACCTACCGCATCGCGCCGGACGCCTTCACCGGGCTGGAGGACTGGGTGAGCCAGCGCAAGGCGCAATGGCACCGCCAGTTCGACGCGCTGGACGCGCTGCTTGCAGAACAGGACAACAAGACGTGACCCCGACCGCCCACACCAGCTTCGTCATCGAACGCCGCTTCAAGGCCTCCGCCGCCCGCGTGTTCGCCGCCTGGGCCGACCCGGCCACCAAGCAGCGCTGGAACGATTGCCACGCCGAGACCGGCGCGACCGAATTCAGCATGGACTTTCGCGTCGGTGGCCTCGAGACCTACCGCAGCCGGCTGGACGACGGCACGACCATCGCCGTGGACAAGGTGTTCCTGGACATCGTGGCCGAGTCGCGCATCGTGTTCGCGTACTCGATGGCGATAGGCGGCAAGGCGCTGTCGGCGTCGCTGGTCACGGCCGAGTTCGCGGACACCCCGTCCGGTTCAGCGTTGAAGCTGACCGAGCAACTGGCCTACTTCGATGGTCACATAGACATCGAGCAGCGCCGGCGAGGCACCGAAGAAGGTCTCGATCGGCTGCTGCTCGAAGTGGACGCCGTTTAACCCAGCGCCTTGCGCGCGTTCTGGAACATGCGCAGCCACGGGCTGTGCTGTGCGCGGTCGCCGCTGGTCCAGCTCATCTGCACATTGCGGAACACGCGCTCCGGGTGCGGCATCAGCGCGGTGAAGCGGCCGTCGGCCGTGGTCACCGAGGTCAGGCCGCCCGGGCTGCCATTGGGGTTGAACGGGTAGGCCTCGGTCGCCGCGCCGTGGTTGTCCACGTAGCGCATGGCGCCGATGACCTTGGTCGCATCGCCCTGACGCGCGAAGTTGGCGTAACCCTCGCCGTGCGCGACGGCGATGGGCAGCCGGCTGCCGGCCATGCCCTGGAAGAACACGCTGGGGGATTCCAGCACTTCCACCAACGACAGCCGCGCCTCGAACTGCTCGCTCTGGTTGCGCGTGAAGCGCGGCCAGGCGTCGGCGCCCGGGATGATGGGCGCGAGCGCGGCCAGCATCTGGCAGCCGTTGCAGACGCCCAGCGCCAGCGTGTCCTGCCGTGCGAAGAACGCGCGGAACTGCTCGGCCAGCACGGGGTTGAACATGATGGAGCGCGCCCAGCCTTCGCCGGCGCCCAGCGTGTCGCCGTAGCTGAAGCCGCCGCAGGCGACGAAGGCCGCGAAGCCGTCCAGCTTGACCGCGCCGCTGTGCAGGTCGCTCATGTGCACGTCGAAGCTGTCGAAGCCGCCCAGCGACATCGCGTAGGCCATTTCGATGTGCGAGTTGACGCCCTGCTCGCGCAGGATGGCAACCTTGGGCTTGGCGCCGGTCGACACAAAGGGCGCTTCCGGCGTGAACGTCAGGTGCAAGTGCATGCCGGGGTCGTCGGCCTTGCCGGCTGCAGCGTGTTCGGCAGCAGCACACGCGGGGTTGTCGCGCAGCTGGGCGATGCGGGAACTGACCTCGTCCCAGGTTTGCTGCAGCGTGGTCAGGTCGGCGCTGAAGACCTTCTTCGCATCGCGCCAGACTTCCATCTGACGCGCCGCATTCGGCTTGGCCACGACGTGCGAATGCTTGGACAGGCCGTGCGCGCGCAGCACCTGCATGACCGCATCGCGGTCGGCGGCGCGCACCTGGATCAGCGCGCCCAGCTCCTCGCTGAACAGCGCGCGCAGCGTCAGCTCGTCACGGCGGCCGCTGACCTGGGCCGCCCAGTTCTTGGAGTCGCCCATCTCGGCGCGGCTGTCGCTGATGCCGTCGCCTTCGGTGACCAGCATGTCCACGTTCAGGCTCAGGCCGGTCTGGCCGGCGAAGGCCATCTCGCAGGCCGCCGCCCACAGGCCGCCGTCGGAGCGGTCGTGGTAGGCCAGCAGCTGACCGGCGGCGCGCAGTTCGTTGACGGCGTTGACCAGCGACACCAGCGACTGCGGCTCGTCCAGGTCCGGCACATCGCCGCCGAACTGGTTCAGCGTCTGCGTCAGGATGGAGCCGCCCATGCGGTGCTTGCCCTGGCCCAGGTCCACCAGGATCAGCGCCGAGTCCTCGCGCTGCCATTCCGGCGTCAGCGTGCCGCGCACGTCGGCCACGCTGGCGAACGCGGTGACGATCAGCGACACCGGCGCGGTGACCTGCTTGTCATCCCACTTGGTGCGCATGGACAAGGAATCCTTGCCGACCGGAATCGAGATGCCCAGCGCCGGGCACAGCTCCATGCCCACGGCCTTCACGGTGTCGAACAGCGCGGCGTCCTCGCCGGCTTCGCCGCAGGCGGCCATCCAGTTCGCGCTGAGCTTCACGCGCGGCAGCTCGATGGGCGCGGCCAGCAGGTTGGTGATGGCCTCGGCCACGGCCATGCGGCCGGATGCCGGCGCGTTGACGGACGCCAGCGGCGTGCGCTCGCCCATGCTCATGGCCTCGCCGGCAAAGCCCTTGAAGTCGGCCAGCGTGACGGCACAGTCGGCCACCGGCACCTGCCAGGGGCCCACCATCTGGTCGCGGTGGTTCAGACCGCCCACGGTACGGTCGCCGATGGTGACGAGGAAGCGCTTCGACGCCACGGTCGGGTGGCGCAGCACGTCGAACGCCGCCTGTTCCAGCTTGACGCCGTTCAGGTCCAGCGTGCCGCCGCTACGGGCCACGCGCTTCACGTCGCGCGTCATCTTGGGCGGCTTGCCCAGCAGCACGTCCATGGGCATGTCGATGGGGTGATCGTCGCCGGACTGCTCATCGACCAGCTTCAGGTCGCGCTCCTCGGTGACGACGCCGACCACCGCGAACGGGCAGCGCTCGCGCTCGCACATCGCGGCGAAGCGGTCCAGGCTGTCCGGCGCGATGGCCAGCACGTAGCGCTCCTGGCTTTCGTTGCACCAGATTTCCTTGGGTGCCAGGCCGGACTCTTCCAGCGGCACCTTGCGCAGGTCGAAGCGCGCGCCGCGGCCGGCGTCGTTGACCAGTTCCGGGAAGGCATTGGAGATGCCGCCGGCGCCCACGTCGTGGATGGCCAGCACCGGGTTGTCCTGACCCAGGCCCCAGCAGTGGTTGATGACTTCCTGCGCGCGCCGCTCGATCTCGGGGTTGCCACGCTGCACGGAGTCGAAGTCCAGGTCGGCCGTGTTCGTGCCCGCCGCCATCGACGACGCGGCGCTGCCGCCCATGCCGATGCGCATGCCTGGGCCGCCCAGCTGGATCAGCAGGCTGCCGGCCGGGAACTCGATCTTCTTGGTCAGGTCCGAGCGGATGGCGCCCAGGCCGCCCGCGATCATGATGGGCTTGTGATAGCCGCGCTGCACGCCGTCCACGGCCTGCTCGTAGACGCGGAAGTAGCCGCCGAGATTCGGCCGGCCGAACTCGTTGTTGAAGGCCGCGCCGCCCAGCGGGCCGTCCACCATGATCTGCAGCGCCGACGCGATGTGCGCCGGCTTGCCGACCGGGTTCTGCTCCCAGCTCTCGGCAAGGCCCGGCAGATGCAGGTTGGACACGGAAAAGCCCGTCAGGCCCGCCTTGGGCTTGGCGCCACGACCGGTCGCGCCCTCGTCGCGGATCTCGCCGCCCGCGCCGGTCGAAGCGCCCGGGTGCGGCGAGATGGCTGTCGGATGGTTGTGCGTCTCCACCTTCATCAGCACCTGCGCCTGCTCCTGGCGCGCCACGTAAGCGGCACCCGGCTGCGGTGCCGGCATCCAGCGCTCGATGGCGTGGCCTTCCATGACGGCCGCGTTGTCCGAGTAGGCGATGACCGTGTGCTGCGGGCTCAGCTTCTCGGTGTTGCGGATCATGCCGAACAGGCTCAGCGGCTGCGCCTCGCCGTCGACGATGAAGTTGGCGTTGAAGATCTTGTGGCGGCAGTGCTCGCTGTTGGCCTGCGCAAACATCATCAGCTCCACGTCGCTGGGGTTGCGGCCCAGCTTCTTGAAGTTGGTCTCCAGGTAGTCGATCTCGTCGACCGACAGCGCCAGGCCGAACTCGACGTTGGCTTTTTCCAGCGCCGCGCGACCCTGCCCCAGCACGTCCACGTGCGCCAGCGGCTCGGCCGTGCGCTCATCGAACAGATGGGCCGTGTCTTCACGGGTGAAGCAGGCCGACTCGGTCATGCGGTCGTGCAGCAGCGCGGCGCAGGCGTTCAGCTCGTCCTGACTCAGCGGCTTGGCGCCACCCAGCAGGCCACTCTTGGTCGTGATGCAGTACTCGACGACGCGCTCCACGCGCTTCAGCGTAAAACCGCAGTTGCGGGCGATGTCGGTGGCCTTGGAGGCCCAGGGGCTGACGGTGCCGAAGCGCGGCGTGACGACGATCAGGTCGCCTTCCGAGCCCGCAGCGGCCGGCTCGCCATAGGTCAGCAGCGCGGCGAAGCGCTCGCGGGTCTCGGCGTCCAGCGCCCCTTCGGTCCATACCCAGTGCACCGCACGGGCGCTGATGCCGGTGATGCGGCCACTGACCTTTTGCAATCCGGCCAGCAAGGCCTGGGCGCGGAAGTCGGAAAGAGCGTTGCCGCCCTCGAAATGGGTCAGCTGCGGGGTCAGGGCCATGGGATCCGGGGAGTCTGGGCGCGGGCGGACGCGCGGTTCTCGGGAGGCACGCGCCCGGGCAAGCGACGGCGTGCGGAAGCACGGGATTCTACTGAGACAAGGCTCGGGATCCGCTCACGCCCACAGCGTGCTTGATATGCCCGGCTTTCGCGACGCAAATACCCGGGGCCGAATGGGCCGACCGTAGACACCAGGGCGTCACCTGACGTGACAACCCGGCTACTGCCGTAGTACCAGGACGCGAGCCGTACCGACCGCGGAGCCCGCAGCACACATGGCCCAACACCATCCCACGTCGGAGCCTACGCGCGCCGGCTGCACCGGATCGAGGATTGGCGCATGAGCACTCCCTAAGGCTGCCAAAAAACCTTGGTATAGAGCTTGTTGCGCGCAGAGGCGACGACCAGCGTCCGATCAGCAAACGGGATGACGTGGAATTGATTGATCGCCTGCCCGCGCTCGTCAATGTCTGCCAGGCTGAACTGAGCCAACGAAGCGGACTGTGCAGCCAAATCGCCCGCGCTCGCGTTGTAGCTGGCAAAACTCAGCACGCCCGGCGCGTCGCTCGGCAGCGCCGCCTTACCAACCCAAATCGAATCGCCCGGGCCTCTCATGAACTGCAGGCAAGCGCCGGCGCATGCGGTCGGCGCCCCCGGCAGGTTCTGCGCATCAAGACCATTGCCGCTGGACAACTGGGGAAGAAGGTTTACGTCCAACAGGGCCCCACGCGCAGGCGCCACACGCAGCACCGGGTCTTCCGGTCCTTGCCAGAGCAAGGCCGCGCCCTTCGAAGTAGCGAGCAAAGCCGCGGCATCAAGCCTTGCCGTCGCCAGTGCGTACTCGGTCCGCGTCACGACACCGGCATCGGTGACAGACGCGAGCTTGAGCTTTCCGCTGCCGTCCGTCAGGTAGCCCACCACCACCTTTCCGCCCGCTGCCGAAGCAGACTGAAGGGTGAGCCCGTCGCTGACGGCCGACACAGTGGACAAGAGGCGGTTGGCTGAGAACACGGTCGTCTCATCCGCCAACGGGTTGCCCTCGGCATCGAAGGGGCGAACTACAAGGTCCGTCACCCAGCCGCTGCTGCTCAGCGAACGCCGCACCATGGCCACCCACAGTCGGCTTCCGTCCACGGCGAACCGCACCTGAGGAACGCCGGAACAGAGCGTCTGCCCCAAGGCGGGTCGGATGGTGATGACGCTGTTGGCGCGGCCGGTGGCCCGAACGCCATGGGCATCAAAGTGCATCAACTCAAATTGACATGAACTGGCCATGTTGTCTGCCGTCACCACCGCGAGCAATCGATCACCCAGCGCGACAAAACCACTTCGCTGCAAGCCGGCGTACAGGCTGGTGCGGGTCACCTGCCCGCGCTTATCGACACTGCTGATCGCGGTCGAACGAGTGGACTGCGAACCAACGAAGTCACCGATCAGCACCGCGTGATCGCTAAACCCAACGACTGAAATTGCAGACTCCAGCGGGCGATCGGGGTCCACGGCCGCGTCAGCTGCCATACGCACCTGCACGGCAGGCACGGCGCCGAATCCCTTGGTGATGCCGTCAAAGTAGGTCAAGACCTCCTCGACCACCTGATTGCTGGTCGCGGAGACCGGCGTGGTCAGGCGTTGTTTGACAACGCCAATGCCTTCGGCGTACCACGTAGATTGCAGAGCCACCTGGGTGGCGGGCGAGGTCCCACCGGTCGACGACAGGGTCACCCTGGCAATGGCAAACATGTCGACACGGACGGCTCGCCGCGTTGCTCCGTTGGCCATGATGACATCCTCCAGGCCTACAACGATGCGGTAGATGCCAAGTTCGCCGGACTCGCGCTTGCCATCCCCGTCCGAATCGATGCCGATGTCGGAGAAGCGTTGGTCCAGCACGGTGACCTGATCGTTCAGCCGGACCGGTGAACGCAACTCCGGATACTTGATCAGGTGTGTCGAGATCCCGGTGAGCGCCGCAACTGCGCTGCTGTAGACAGTGCCGCCGCTCGCGCTCAATGTGGCTGAGTCCACGCCATCGCGAAATGCATTGCTGGCGCGCTCGGTCAAGATGCCACTGCTGACCACCTGGGAGACCGTGTTGCTGTAGCTCGTACTGACACCGTTCAAGGTATCGGTGCCCGCATAGCCCCAACTGGCCCCGTCGATCAGTGGACGCAGGACTGTCGCATCGGCGATCAGGGTCGCACCGGGCCTGGGGGCCGCAGGCACCAGCCCACTTCCTGCTGCCGGACCGGGAGCGCCCGATCCACCTCCGGCCGCAGACCCGCCGCCGCCGCACGCAGACAACAGGAACGAAAGGAAAAGTACACCCAGAAATCGCGCAGCGCGACTGATCATCTATTCACTCCCCCAAGTCCTATGCATCTCGTAGTCTAGTTATGTCTCTGTCCATATCGACGGCGGACAGGTACTGAGACGCCGACACTGATCCTCGTCAGGCGTGCTGCCACAAGCGCGACCGGGCGTGGGGTTTGCGGATTCAGCGGGCGTCGCGCACACCAGCGAGGCTGCAGCTCAGCGACGCGGCCACAGACGAGGCAGCAGCATCGCCCCGATGAGCAGCCCGCCGACCACCATGGACATCACGATCCCCGGCACGTTCAGCATGCCCAGCGCAAAGGTGAACGCGCCCAGCAGCACCGCGGCCAGCACCACGCCCACCATGCTGCCCCGCCCGCCCTGGATGGCCACGCCGCCCAGCAGCGCGATGGTGATGGCGTCCAGCTCCCAGCCGGCGGCGAGGTTGGGGCGGGTGCTGCCGATGCGGCCCGTGAGCAGCACGGCGGCCAGTGCGGCGGCGATGCCGGCGAAGACGAACAAGCCCAGCCGGTAGCGGTCTGCCGCGATGCCGCTGAAGCGGGCGGCGACCGGGTTGGAACCCACGGCGTAGACGCGCCGGCCGTGCACGGTGCGGTGCATCCACACCGCCACGGCGGCGGCGAACACCAGCGCGATGGCGAACTCGATGGGGACGATGAGCCACTCCACGCCGATCAGGTCGCCCATCGTGCCGTTGCCCAGCGTGCTGAGCGCCTCGGGGTAGCCGGTGATCGCCTGGTCGCCCAGCAGCACCAGCGCCAGGCCGCGGTACAGCGACAAGGTGCCGATGGTGACGACGATGGATGGCAGGCCGCGCTTCGTGACCAGCCAGCCGTTCAGCAGTCCGCAGGCCGCGCCGGTCACGACGGCGGCGAGCAGCATCAGCGGCAGGGGTGCGCCGGCCTGCATGGCCAGGCCCATGGCGAGCGAGGAAAGCGCCATCGTCGCGGCGATGGACAGGTCGATCTCGCCGGCCACGATGAGCATGGCCATGGCCATCGCGATGATGAGGCGCTCGGACATGTTGACCGTGCTGTCCGCCAGCGCGTAGGGCGACAGGAAGCCGTCGATGCCGAAGCCGAAGCCCACGTACAGCAGCACGACCAGGCCGGCGAGCACGCGCTCCCAGGTGTTGAGCGCCTTCATGCAGACGGCCTCTCCAGGATGGGCAGGCCCTTGGCCGCCCTCGCCTTTGCGTTGAACGCGACCGACAGCAGGATGACCGCGCCGGCAATGGCCTGTTGCCAGAACGGCGACACGTGGATGACCGGCAGCGCCGCGTTGACGACGCCGATGAAGAGCACGCCCAGCATCGCGCCGCCCACGGTGCCAATGCCGCCCGCGATGCTGACACCGCCGATGACGCAGGCGGCGATGACGGTCAGCTCGTAGCCTGCGGCCAGCTCGGTGAAGGCAATGGCGTACCGCCCCACCCACAACACGCCGGCGAGGCCTGCCAGCGCGCCGGACAGCACATAGACCTGCATCAGCCGGCGACGCTGCGGGATGCCGGCGACAGCCGCCGCACCGGGGTTGTTGCCCAACGCGATGACCTCGCGCCCCGCCGGTCGCCAGCGCAGCCAGGCGGCCATCGCGATCACCACGACTGCCGCGATGACGATGAGCAGCGGCACGCCGAGCAGGTCGGTTCGGGGCAGCGACTTGATGGCGGCGTGGATGTCCTGCTCGGACACCCAGGCCCCGCCGGACGCGACGAACACCGCGCCACGGTAGAGCGACATGGTGCCCAGCGTGACGACGATGGGCGGCAGGCCGGCGTGGGCAATCAGCACGCCGTTCAGCGCACCCAGCAGGCCGCCGATGGTGATGGCCAGCAACAGCAGCACCCCTATGGGCGTGCCCGGCAAGGCCTTGCCCACCAGCGCGCAGGCCATGCCGGTGAGCGCGAGGTTGGACGCCACGGACAGGTCCACGCCGCGCGTCAGCAGCACGACGACCTGGCCGGCCACGAGGATGGCCAGCAGCGCGGACTCGTTGGCGATGTCCAGCGCGTTGCGCCCTGTCAGAAAGACGGGTGCGCGCCAACCCACCAGCAGCACGATAGCGGCGATGACGGCGAGCAGTAGGTGGTCGCGCTTCATGGTGTGGCTACCTCCACGCCCGACGCCGCCGCGACGATGGCCTCGGCCGGCGCACCATGAGCGAACTCCGCCACCTGGCGGCCCCGGCGCATGACGATGACCCGGTCCGCCAGATGCATGGCCTCGGGCAGTTCGGACGACACGAGGATGACGGCCAGGCCCTGCTGCACCATCTCCTCGATCAGCTCGTACACAGCCTGCTTGGCGGCAATGTCTATGCCCTTCGTGGGCTCGTCCAGGATGACCACGCGCGGCTGCAGGCCCAGCCATTTGGCGATGACGACTTTCTGCTGGTTGCCGCCGGACAGGCTGGCCACGGGCACATCCTGCGACGCGGTCTTGATGCGCAGGCGGTCTATCAGGCCTTGGGCAAAGCCGCTCTCGCGCACGGCCGACAGCCAGGGCCCACGGGACAGCTTGCCGTGCCGGGCATGGCGCGGCCCGGCCAGCGCCGGCAGCGTGAGGTTGGCGCCCACGGGGAGGTCCAGCAGCGCGCCTTGTTGGCGACGGTCCTCCGGCACATAGGCCAGGCCGGCGGCGATGGCCTGGGCGGGGTCGTGCAGGTCCACGGGCCGGCCTTCGATCTCGACCTTCGCGGTCGCCTCGGGCTTCAGGCCGATCAGCGCCAGCATCGCCTCGCTGCGGCCGGCTCCAACGAGGCCGTAGAAGCCGAGCACCTCGCCGCGCCTGACTTCGAAAGACAGGTCGGCGAACTCGGTCGGGTGGCTCAAGCCGGTCACGCGCAGGGCCACGTCGCCCGGCGTGCGACGGCGCGGCGGGTAGATGTCGTCCACGGCTCGGCCCACCATCAGGCGCACGAGGTCCGATTCCTGCGCCGTGGCCATGTCGCCGCTGCCGACGGAGGCACCATCGCGCAGCACCACGTAGCGGTCGCACACGGCGAACAGCTCGTCGAACTTGTGCGTGATGAACATGACAGCCACGCCCTGCGACTTGAGGCGGCGAACCAGCGCGTAGACCTCATGGATCTCGGCCTGGCTCAAAGCGGCCGTGGGCTCGTCCAGGATCACGACGCGGGCCCGCATGGACAGCGCGCGGGCGATCTCGATCTGGTGGCGCTGGGCGATGCCAAGCTCGCCGGTCGGCGTGCGGGCGGGGAACTGCGCGCCCACCACGTCCAGCCACTGCTGGGCCTCGCGCTCCATGCGCGGCCAGTCCACGATGCTGATGCCCACCACGCGCTTCGTCGGCGGGCGGGCTATGAAGATGTTCTCGGCGGCCGAGAGCGCGTCGAACACGACGGTCTCCTGATGCACGGCGGCGATGCCCAGCGCCTGCGCGTCCTGCGTGCGGGCGAAACGCACGGGCCGACCGTCGAGCAGGATCTCGCCCGCGTCCGGCGCATGCACGCCAGTCAGCGTCTTGACCAGCGTGCTCTTGCCGGCGCCGTTCTCGCCGATGAGCGCCAGCGCCTGACCGGGCACCAGGTCCAGGTCAACGCCGCGCAGTGCCTGCGTGGGACCGAAGCGTTTGGTGATGCCACGCAGTTGCAGCATCAGTACATCTTGGCGAACTTGTCCACGTTGCCCGCGTTGAAGGTGAAGGGCTCCGCCATCGCGCCTTCCGCGTTTGCGTCCAGCGTCATCTTGCCCACACGGCCCAGCGGCACGACCTCGCCCGGCATGCCCTTGACCGAACCCTTCACCAATGCGTTGGCGGCGTGGATGACCGAGTAGCCCAGGTCCACCGGGTTCCAGATCGCAAAGCTCTTCACCGCCCCACCCTTCACGTGGCCCACCATCTCCGAAGGCAGCCCCAGGCCGGTGACGAAGACCTTGCCCACCATGCGCTCGTCCTGCACGGCGCGGGCGGCGGCGGCGATGCCTACCGTCGTCGGCGCGACGATGACCTTGAGGTTGGGGTGGCTCTTCAGCAGGCCTTGCGCCTCGCGGTAGCTCTTGTCGGTCTGGTCATCGCCATAGACCACGCTGACGAGCTTGACCTTGGCATAGGGCGGCGTGGCCAGCGCCGTCTTCATCGCGGCGATCCACGCGTTCTGGTTGGTGGCCTGCGCGGTGGCGGACAGCACGGCCACTTCGCCGCCAGTGGGTGACGCGTCCAGCGCCAGCGCGGCCAGCTTGGCGCCGATCAGCGGCGTGCTGGACGGCGCGAGGTGTAGCTGCCGGCCATCCTTGCGCACCATGGAGTCGAAGGACAGCACCTTGATGCCGCGCTGTTGCGCCTTCTTCAGCACCGGCACCAGCGCGTCGGGGTCGTTGGCGGAGATGGCGATGGCCTTCACGCGCTGGGCGATCAACGCGTTGACGATTTCCACCTGCCCCTCCGCCGTGGGCTTGGCCGGGCCGGCGTAGACGATCTCCAGCCCGCCCAATTCCTTGGCGGCTTCCTGCGCACCCTGCCGAGCGGCGTCGAAGAAGCCGTTGCCCAGGCTTTTCACGACCAGTGCGAGCTTGTCGGCGGCCAGGGCCGGCTGAACCAACGCGAGTGCCGCGACGGCGGCGGCCAGCGTGTTGCGAATTCGGTGCTGCATGCGTCTCCAATCTCCGGCGCGCGGCCGTGTGGGGGCGCAGTAGGCCTCAAAAGAACGCCCCCGCCACCTCTTTGCGGGGAACTACGGATCACAACGCTCATGACTGCGATTAGGATAGCGCTATCCAACAACAAACCAGCCCCTCTTGCAGATGAGTTCCAACGCGCCCGCATCCCTCGTCGTCATGGGCGTGGCCGGCAGCGGCAAATCCACGCTGGCTTCCGCGCTCGCGAAACGCCTGGGTCGCGTCTGGCTGGAGGGCGACCAGTTCCACGGCGAGTCCAACCGCAGCAAGATGGCGCGCGGCGAACCGCTGACCGATGAAGACCGTGCCAGCTGGCTGGCCAGTCTGGCGGAGCAGTTGCAGCAGCGCCCCGGCGTGCTGCTGGCCTGCTCGGCGCTGAAGCTCAGCTACCGCGACCAGCTGCGCGCCGCCTCGCCGGGCCTGCGCTTCGCTTTCCTGGACATCGCCAAGGACCAGGCCAGCCTGCGGGTCACGACGCGCGGCGGCCATTTCTTTTCCGCCAGCCTGATGGACAGCCAGTTCGAGACGCTGGAGCCGCCAGTGGGAGAGCCGGGCGTCATCCACCTGGACGCCTGCCAGCCGCTGGACCGCCTGCAGGCCGAGGTCTGCGATTGGCTCGCCCCTTGAGACCGCGATGAAGCATCCCGCCCTGACCCAACGCGAGATCGTCGGCTACGGCCTGGGCGACATGGGGTTCAACTTCTACTGGACCAACATCTCGACCTTCCTGCTGATCTTCTACACCGACGTGTTCGGCATCACCGCGGCCGCGGCCGCGACGATGCTGTTCGTCGTGAAGATCTTCAACGCCTTCACCGACCCCATGATCGGCGCCTTCGCCGACCGCACGCAGACGCGCTGGGGCAAGTTCCGCCCCTACCTGCTGTTTGTGCCGCTGCCGCTGGCCGTGCTGGGCGTGCTGACCTACACCACGCCCGACCTCGGCCCCACGGGCAAGCTGGTCTGGGCTTACGTGACCTACCTGCTGCTGATGACGGTCTACACCGCCGTCAACCTGCCCTACAGCGCGCTCTCGGGCGTCATCACGGGCGACGCGCGCGAGCGCAATGCGATCAACGCGTCGCGCTTCGTCTGCGGCTTCACGGGCGGCATGATCGTCACGGCCGTCTCGCCCAGGCTGGTGGAATGGCTGGGCGGCGGCGACCCCGCGATGGGCTGGACGCTGACCATGGTGTTCTGGGGTGTCGCCGCGTGGCTGATCTTCGGCATCACGTTCAGCACCACGCAGGAGCGCGTGCAGCCCGTGCAGCAACCCGCAACCGTGCGGCAAGACCTGGCCGACCTGCGCAGCAACAAGCCGTGGATCCTGCTGTTCCTGCTGGCGCTGATCATCATGGTCAGCATCACGCTGCGCATGACCAGCGCGGCCTACTACTTCAAGTACGTGGTCAACCGGCCCGAGCTGCTCGCCACCTTCGTGCCAGCCTACCTGCTGGCCGCCGCCGCGGGCACGGCGCTCACGCCCTTCCTCGCCCGTTTCATCGACAAGCGCAAGCTGATGATCGGGCTGATGCTGATCTCCACCGTGCTGTCGGCGGCCTTCCTGTTCGTGGACGCAAGCCAGATCTGGCTGATGTATGCGCTGCAGATCGCGCTGGGCCTGGCGCTCGGCCCCAAGTCGCCGCTGAACTTCTCCATGCTGGCCGACGCGGCCGACTTCAACGAATGGCGCAACGGCCGCCGCGCGACGGGCATGACCTTCGCCGCCAGCTCCTTCGCGCAGAAGCTGGGCACAGCCGTGGCGGTAGGCGTCATCGGCGCCATCTTCACGGCGCTGGGCTATGTGCCCAACGCGGCGCAGTCGGCCGACTCGCAGGCCGGCATCGTCTGGCTGATGTCGGTCATTCCCGCCCTGTTCACGCTGATGGCCGCCGTGCTGATGATCTTCTACACGCTGGACAACCCGACGATGGCGCGCATCCAGAGCGACCTGGCCGCGCGAAAGACCTAGCCTAGAAACGGCAGTTGACCGCTCGCTATTCATCGAAAGTCCTCGTGCATCAACACCTTACTCCTGTCGCCACATTCACCACTTCGGTGAGCAGCGCTGCCCGCCCACTGGTCTGGCGCTTCGCGCCGCTGGCGGCGTTGCTTCTCCTCGCGGGCACGAGCCCGCAGCGTCGCCGCGCCTTGCCAGCGACCCGCCTCGCCAGCCCCTCGGGCGCGCCCAACTGCCGTTTCTAGGCTTGACCATGATTCACCACCACGACAACGGCGCCCGCTGCGAACTGACCAGCCCGACCGCGATGCCGCAAGCCGGCGGCTTCCTGTGGAACCGCCGCATGATGATCCAGATGACCTGCCGGGGCTACGCCACCGCGCAGTTCATGCAGCCCGAACCGGCCAAGTACGCGCACGCCCCCAACCTGCAGGCCAAGACCTTCATGCAGCCGGAGCAGGCCTACTACGCGCACCACCCCGGCCGCTTCGTCTACGTGAAGGACGAGGACACGGGCGAGTTGTTCTCCGCGCCCTACGAGCCGGTGCGGGCCAAGGTGGACCGCTTCAGCTTCACCGCCGGCGCCAGCGAGCTGGCCTGGACCGTGGAGCACCTGGGACTGCGCGTGGAGATGCGCCTGGGCCTGCCGACGGACGACGTGGTGGAGCTGTGGGAGCTGCGCGTCACCGACCTGTCGGGCCGGCCCCGGCGCGTCAGCGTGGTGCCCTACTTCCCCATCGGCTACATGTCGTGGATGAACCAGTCCGCCGAATGGCGCGCGGACCTGGGCGGCATCGTGGCCAGCAGCATCACGCCCTATCAAAAGGTGGCGGACTACTTCAAGAACAAGGATCTCAAGGACAAGACCTATTTCCTCTGCGAGCGCACGCCCGACGCGTGGGAAGCCTGCCAGGCGGCGTTCGAAGGCGAAGGCGGCCTGCACAACCCCAGCGCGCTGCAAGTCAAGACGCTGGCCGGTGGCGATGCCCGCTACGAAACGCCGGCCGCCTGCGTGCAGTACCGTGTCTCGCTGGCCGCCAACGGCAGCGAGAGCTGGCGCTTCCTGTTCGGCCCCGCGCTGGACGACGCCGAGATCGCGACGGTGCGCGAGACCTACCTCAGCGCCGCCGGCTTCGCTCGCACCCGCGCGGCCTATGCCGACTACATCGCCAGCGGCAGCGGCTGCCTGCGCATCACCACGCCCGACCCCGCCTTCGACCGCTTCGTGAACCACTGGCTGCCACGCCAGGTCTTCTATCACGGCGACGTCAACCGCCTCAGCACCGATCCGCAGACCCGAAACTACCTGCAGGACAACCTGGGCATGGCGTATATCGCACCCAGCGTCACGCGCGGCGCGCTGCTGCATGCGTTGAGCCAGCAGGAAGCCAATGGCGCCATGCCCGACGGCATCCTGCTGTTCGAAGGCGCGGAGCTGAAGTACATCAACCAGGTGCCGCACACCGACCACTGCGTGTGGCTGCCCGTCTGCCTGCAGGCCTACCTGGACGAGACCGGTGACTTCGCGCTGCTGGCCGTGGACGTGATGGGCCAGACCGTAGCCCAGCGCTTCGACGCCGCGATGGACTGGCTGCACCAGGACCGCGATGCGCGGGGCTTGAGCTTCATCGCCCAGGGCGACTGGTGCGACCCGATGAACATGGTGGGCTACAAGGGCCGCGGCGTGTCCGGTTGGCTGACCGTGGCTGCGGCCTACGCGATGAAGCTGTGGGCAGGCATCAGCGCCGACGCCGGTCGCTCAGACGCCGCCACGCGCTGGCAGGCCGCTGCGCAGGAGCTGAACGACGCCGCCAACCTCCAACTGTGGGACGGCGACTGGTTTGCCCGCGGCATCACGGACGACGACGTGAAGTTCGGCATCAGCACCGACCCCGCCGGTCGCATCTTCCTGAACCCTCAGTCCTGGGCCATGCTCAGCGGCGCGGCCAGCGATGAGCAACGCGTGAAGATGCTCGCCGCCATCGAGGAACAGCTGGAGACGCCGCACGGCGTAGCCATGTTCAACCCGCCCTACCCCCGCATGCGTGACGACGTGGGCCGAGTGACGCAGAAGCACCCCGGCTCGGCCGAGAACGGCGCCGTCTACAACCACGCGGCGGCGTTCTACATCCACGCGCTGTACGACGCCGGCGAGAGCGACCGCGCCTGGCGCGCGCTGCGCGCGATGGTGGCCGGGCCCAACGAGGCCGACCTGCTGCAGCGCGGCCAGATGCCGGTGTTCATCCCGAACTACTACCGCGGCGCGCACAAGGAATATCCGCGTACCGCCGGCCGCTCCAGCCAGCTGTTCAACACCGGCACGGCGGCCTGGGCCTATCGCTCGGTCATCGAAGGCCTGTGCGGCCTGCGTGGGCATGCCGAAGGGCTGCTGGTGAAGCCGCAGTTGCCGTCGAGCTGGGACAGCCTCAGCGCCGAACGCGAGTTCCGCGGCGCACGTTTCAAGCTGCAGGTGCGCCGCACGGGCGTGGCCCGCGTGCTGCTGGATGGCGAGCCGCTGGCTGGCGGCCTGGTGCGCAATATCGAAGCCGGGCGCGAGTACCGGCTGGACGTCGACCTGGCCTGAGGCATTGCGTATTCGGGCCGAGCGCCGGGCCGCTCCCAAGCCGGCCCGTCTGGCGATGTACACGCGGCTCAATGCCGCGTGTATCGCCGTCCCCTCGGGGGACCGACCAGACCGCCCGCGTTCAGCGCGGCGGCCTGGGCGAGGGGCTCACGCGCTTGCCCGCTTGAGGACCTGGAAGCCCAGGTCCAGGTTCGGCGTCTCCACCGGCAGCCCGCGGATCAGCTTGATCAGCATCTGCGCCGCCTGCTCACCGATCTCGCGGCGCGGCGTGGCCACGGTGGTCAGCGACGGCAGCATCTGGTCGCTGCCCGGCAGGTTGTTGAAGCCCGCCACGGCCACGCGCTGCGGCACCGCCACGCCCAGCCGCAACGCGGCCAGCAGCGCGCCCTGGGCCAGGTCGTCGTTGCAGAAGAAGATGGCGTCGGTGTCGGGCGCTTCCTTCAGCACGCGTTCCAGCATCTGCCCGCCCAAGGCCATGGACGACGGCTCGGGCGTCTGCAGCTTGAACACCCGTTCGCCGAAGCCCGCTTGTTGCATGGCCTGCACATAGCCCTCTCCGCGCTCCAGCGTGCGCGGGTCCAGTTGGGCGGCAACGTAAGCGACGTGCTTCCGACCGGAGTCCAGCAGGTGTTGCGTGATGGCGCGCCCGGCCTCGCGCTGCGAGAAGCCCACGCTGTAGCAGCCGGGCTCGGTGTCCAGTTCCATCACGTGCACGCAGGGCACGCCGCTGGCTTCGATGAGCTTCGTGGCCGCGGCGCTGTGGTCGCGCCCGGTCACGATGAGGCCGGCCGGCCGGTGCGCCAGGAAGCTGCGCAGCACCGCCTCCTCCTCGCCCGCGTCGTAATGCGTGACACCGATCAGCGCCTGGAAGCCGCCGGCCACCAGCGTGGTCTGCGCGGCATCCAGCAGTTCGACGAACAGCGTGTTGCTCAGCTTGGGGATCAGCACCGCCACATGCGAGCTGCGGCTGGACGCCAGCGCCCGCGCGGCGGGGTCGGGCACGTAGCCCAATTCGGCGGCGGCGGCCTGCACGCGTTCCACCAGTTCGTGGCCCACGGCCCGCTCGCCGCGCAGCGCGCGCGACACGGTGATGGGGCTGACGCCTGCGGCCGCTGCCACGTCCGCCAGGGTCACCCGGCCGGTGGCCCGGGTGCGTCGGGCGGGGGCGGCGGGCGGCGGTGTGCGATGGGGCATGGCTAGAGAGTATCCCCCATACCGAGCTACCGAATAGGCGCCTAGGATAGCGCAATCCCAAAGAAGATTGGCTCAAGCCGTTTACCAATCTTCATGGGGGGACGGCGCTGTCCGCCAAATGACTTCGAGCTTGCCTCGATTTTTTTGGAAGCACCGGGATAGCGCTATCCATTAAACAAGTTTGTTTAGGAAACAACGCCGCCTGCCGGTACCCAAGGCAGCTCCGCTGCCCATATTCAGGAGACAACATGAACACTTCCCGTCACAAGAACCTGATCCACCTCGCCGCGCTGGCCGCCTGTGCCAGCTTGGCCCTGCCCGCTCAAGCGCAGACGGCCGAAGCCGCCCCGCCCGCCGGGGACAGCAGTGGTGGTTCCAACGTACTGAGCACCGTCGTCGTGACGGGCTCGCGCATCTCTGCCCGCGGCTTCACGCAGCCCACGCCCACCACCCGCATGGTGGCGGCCGACCTGGAAAAGAGCGCCGAGCCCAACCTCTTCAACGCCATCGCCGACCTGCCCGCGCTGCAGGGCAGCACGGGCCGCACCACCAGCACCAACAGCACCAGCTCCGGCATCCAGGGTCTCAGCTCGCTGAGCCTGCGCGGCCTGGGCCCCATCCGCACGCTGACGCTGATCGACGGCCAGCGCGTCATCGGCGCCAACGTGACCGGCGTGACCGACGTGAGCCAGTTCCCGCAACTGCTGGTCAAGCAGGTGGACGTGGTGACCGGCGGCGCGTCCGCCTCCTACGGCTCGGACGCCGTCGGCGGCGTGGTGAACTTCATCACCGACAAGCGCTTCACCGGCTTCAAGGGCCATGTGGCGGGCGGGCAGACCAACTACGGCGACGACAAGAACGGCCAGCTGCAGGCCGCCTGGGGCACGGGCTTCGCCGGTGGGCGCGGCCACCTGACCGCCAGCATCGAGTACGCCCGCGAGAAGGGCGTGCCCTCCCCCCGCTTCGGCGGCGCCGGCGCGAACGGCCGCACCTGGTTCAAGAACCCGGCCTTCCAGGTGCGCCCCATCGGCCAGACCAACGACGGCAAGCCGCAGTACACCTTCATCGAGAACGCCCAGCAGTTCCAGTATTCCAAGTACGGGCTCATCACCAACGGCCCGCTGCAGGGCACGGCCTTCGGCCCGGGCGGCACGCCCTACCAATTCCAGTACGGCTCCAACGGCGTGCCCACCGGCACCGGCGCCGTCACCGGCTGCGTGACGCCCTTCTGCGTCGGCGGCGACCTGACCGGCACGGTGGGCGGCGGCACGACGCTGGGCATGAACATGTCCCGCCAGGTGGCCTATGTACGCGGCAGCTTCGAGCTGAACGACGACCACGAGGTCTACGCCAGCTTCAACTACGGCAAGGTGGACTCGCTGTTCACGCCCAACCCCGGCGCGGCCAAGAACGCCAACCTGACCATCCAGTGCAGCAATCCCTACCTGCCCGCGTCCATCGCGGCGGCCTGCGCGGCCAACAACATCACGAGCTTCCAGTACGGCGTGGCCAACGCGATCTTCCCCAAGGACATCGAGGTCAACCCGGTGCGCACGCAGCTGCGCGCCGTGGTGGGCGCCAACGGCAAGTTCGACGCCTTCGGCAAGGGCTGGACCTATGACGCCTACGCGGCACATGGCCAGAACACCATCGACATCAACGTCGAGAACATGACGCTGAACGCGCGCTACAACGCCGCCATCGACGCCGTGCGCGGGCCCAACAACACCATCATCTGCCGCAACGCCGCCGCGGCCGCGTCGGGCTGCAAGCCGCTGAACATCATTGGCGACAACCCCATTGCCCCCGACGCCTGGGCCTACATCGCACCGGCCGATGGCCCACGCCAGTACTCGCGCCAACGCCAGTCGGTCGCCGCCTTCAACATCAATGGCGAGCCCTTCTCGCTGTGGGCCGGCCCGGTGGCCATGGCCTTCGGTGCCGAGGCGCGCCGCGAGCAGTACTACGTCATCGGCGACCCCTACGGCAACGGCGTGTTCCCCGAAACACCCAACACACCGCAGTACCCGGCCGACCCGCTGCTGAACACCGCCATCGGCAACAACTGGTACGCCGGCAACTATCACAACGCCAAGGGCGCCTACCACGTGAAGGAAGCCTTCATCGAGTTCAACCTGCCGCTGTTCAAGTCCACGAGCCTGGGTGAAGCCAACCTCAACCTGGCCGGCCGCCAGACGGACTACAGCACCTCGGGCAACGTCAGTGCCTGGAAGGTCGGCGCCACCTGGAAGACCGCCATGGACGGCCTGCGCGTGCGCGCCGTCACGTCCCAGGACGTGCGCGCCCCCAACCTCAGCGAGCTGTTCGCCGCGCCGCTGGTCGTCAACAACACCGTCAACTACCAGGGCACCACGCTGACCGTGCAGCAACGCACCATCGGCAACGTCAACCTGCGCCCGGAAATCGCGCGCAACACGACGCTGGGCCTGGTGCTGGCGCAGCCGAAGTGGGCGCCGGGCTTCAGCGCCTCCATCGACTACTTCGACATCAAGGTTGACGACGTGATCTCTTCGCTGAACGCCCAGCAGGAGGTGGACCTGTGCGTCGCCGGCAACCAGGAAATCTGCGCGGCGATGGACCTGGTCAGCGCGACCAAGTACGTGACGCTGCAGGCCTTCAACCTGGCCTCCATGCGCAACAAGGGCTTCGACCTTGAAGGCGTCTACCGCTTCAACCTGGGCGGCGTGGGCCTGCCCGGCAGCCTGACGCTGCGCGGCCTGGCCACGCACACCAAGAGCTTCAAGACCAACTCGGGCGTCGTGGGCACCATCCCGAGCGAAGCCGCGGGCGTCAACCTCGGCAACACGCCCAAGTGGAAGGGCCAGTTCTCGCAGTCGTGGGAGACGGACACCGCGAGCTTCACGGTCTCGCAGCGCTGGATCAGCGACGGCGTCTACAGCAACGAATACATCGAGTGCCAGGCCAGCTGCCCGGTCTCCACGGTGACTCGACCCACCATCCTGAACAACCAGATGAAGGGCGCGTTCTACTGGGACATCGGCGGTTCGTACAAGGTCAACAAGAACCTGAGCGTGTACTTCAAGGTCGACAACCTGACTGACGTGGATCCCGTGGCCGCGCCGCAGACGGGCACGGGCTACGGCATCAACCCGTTCCTGTATGACGTGTTGGGGCGGCAGTACCGCGTGGGCGCTCGAATGAGCTTTTAAAGCCCAGCGCGGACCGAGCGCCGGGCCGCCCCAAGCCGGCCCGCGGGCGATGTGCTTGCGGGTCAACACCGCAAGCATCGCCGTCCCGTCGGGAGACCGCCCAGACCCGCCCGCGTTCAGCGGGGCGGGTCTGGGCGAGCGGCTTCAAAATCAGCCGGCCTTCATGCGGCCGACGACATCACACGCTTCGGCCAGCAGCGACGGCACGTCAATGGTCGTCGGCTGGCGCTCCTTCAGCACCTGCCGGCCACCCACCCACACGTTGCTGACGTGCTCGCGACCGGCCACGTAGACCAGTTGCGCGGCCGGGTTGTAGACCGGCTGGCACTCGATGCTGTCCAGCGACACGGCCACCACGTCGGCCAGCTTGCCCACTTCCAGCGAGCCCAGGTCGTCGGCACGGCCCATGGCCTTGGCGGCGCGGATGGTCGCCATCTCCAGCGCCGTGCGGGCCGACGCCACCGTCGGATCGCCCGTGATGCCCTTGGCCAGCAGCGCGGCCGAGCGGATCTCGCCGAACATGTCCAGGCGGTTGTTGGACGCCGCACCGTCGGTGCCCAGGATGGTGTTGACGCCGGCTGCTTCCAGCGCCTTCAGCGGCATCACGCCCGAGGCCAGCTTCAGGTTGGAGTTGGGGTTGTGCACCAGGTGCACGCCCTTCTTGGCCATCAGCTCGATCTCGGCCTCGTTGAGGTGAACCATGTGCACGGCGATCATGCGCTCGCTGAACAGGCCCAGCTTGTCCAGGCGCGTGATGGGGCGCACGCCATGCGCCTTGATGCCGTCCTCGACCTCGCCCGCCGTCTCGTGGATGTGGCAGTGCATCTGGATGTCCAGCTTCTCGGCCAGATCGCGCAGCTTGATGAAGGTCTCGTCGGACACCGTGTAGGGCGCATGCGGTGCACTGGTCCAGTCCAGCAGCGTCTCGCCCTTGTACTGCTCGTAGGCGGCCACGCCCTTGGCGATGTAGTCGTCCGGGCCCGACGCATAGCCGGTCGGGAAGTCGATGACGTTCATCGACACGGCGGCACGCACGCCCGAGTCCACGGCGGCACGGGCCATCGCGGTCGGGAAGAAGTACATGTCGTTGATGTAGGTCGTGCCGCTGCGCAGGCCTTCGGCGGCGGCGAGCTTGGAGCCCAGATACGTCCACTCCTCGCTGACCCACTTCTTCTCGAGTGGCCAGATGTGGTTCTGCAGCCAGTCCATCAGCGGCACGTCGTCGGCCACGCCGCGCAGCAGCGTCATGGCCGAGTGCGCGTGGGCGTTGATGAGACCGGGGATCAGGATCTGCTCGGGCAGTTCCACGCGCATGGCTTGCGGGTACTTCGCGATCAGGTCGTCGCGCGGGCCGACAGCGGCGATGCGCTCGCCCTCGATCAGCAGGCCATGGTTCTCCAGCGTGTCTTCGCCGGGCTTCATCGACAACAGCCAGCGGGGCAGCAGCAGGGTCTGGGACATCTTGTTCTCCTTGTGGGATTCAGTTCTTGAGCAGTTGCTCGACTTCGTCTCGATGCGGCATCGCATCCTGCACACCGGCCCGCGACACGGCGATGGCCGCGGCGGCTTGGGCGAAGCTCAGTGCATTTTCGATGGCCTGGCCTTCGGCCAGTGCGGTGACCAGCGCGCCAACCAGCGTGTCGCCGGCGCCCACGGTGTCCACCGCCTTCACGCGCCGCGCAGGCACACGGCGCGTGCCTTGCGCATCAACCCAGCACAGGCCTTCGGCGCCCAACGACACCAGCACGGCCGATGGGCCCTTGGCGCGCAGCGTCTGGGCCAGCGCCTCGGGTTCAGCCGCACCGCCACCAAGCGTCGTGACCAGGGCCTGCGCCTCCAGCGCGTTGACGACCAGCAGGTCGACCCGCGGCAGCAGGCTCTCGCAGCCGGGCCGATAGGGCGCCGCATTCAGCAGCGTCTTCACGCCCGCGGCATGAGCCCGCTCGAAGGCCCGGGCAATGCTTTCCAGCGGCAGCTCCTGCTGCGCCACCAGCCAGCGCAGGCCCGCCAGTTCCAGCGCCTCCACCTGCGCCAGCGGCAGCGTGCCGTTCGATCCGGCGACGGTGACGATCTGGTTCTCCGCGTCCTCGGCGCCCACGACGATGAGCGCAACACCCGGCACCTCGTCGGCGGGCTGGGCGATGGCGCGCGTGTCGACGCCCTCGCCCTTCAACTGCTCGACCATGGCCGCGCCGTTCTCCAGCAGGCCCACGCGGGCGGCCAGCGCCACCTTGGCGCCCAGCCGCGCCGACGCCACCGCCTGGTTGGCCCCCTTGCCGCCCAGGCAGGAGCCAAAGCGCTGGCCGCGCAGCGTCTCGCCCGGCAACGGCAGCCGCGGCGCGTGCACGATGAGGTCGCGGTTGACGCTACCCAGGACGAGGATCTCAGCAACGGACATCAGGTCTCCAAATGAAAAAACCCCTCGGTAGGCCGAGGGGTTCGCGTCAGGCTAGAGCGGATCAGCGCTGGCCGATGGGCTTGACGTCGCGCGGTGCGGCGCCGACGAACAGCTGGCGCGGGCGGCCGATCTTGTACTCGGGGTCGCCGATCATCTCATTGAGCTGGGCGATCCAGCCGACCGTACGGGCCAGCGCGAAGATGGCGGTGAACAGCGGCACGGGGATGCCGATGGCGCGCTGCACGATGCCCGAGTAGAAGTCCACGTTCGGGTACAGCTTGCGGGCGACGAAGTAGTCGTCTTCCAGCGCAATCTTCTCCAGCTTCATGGCCAGCTCGAACAGCGGGTCGTTCTGCAGGCCCAGCTCGTTCAGCACCTCGTGGCAGGTCTCGCGCATCAGCTTGGCGCGCGGGTCGTAGTTCTTGTAGACGCGGTGACCGAAACCCATCAGCTTGACGCCGGAGTTCTTGTCCTTGACCTTGCTGATGAAGTCGCCGATGCGGGCCACGCCACCGTTCTTCTGGATGTCGCCCAGCATGTTCAGGCAGGCCTCGTTGGCGCCGCCGTGAGCGGGCCCCCACAGGCAGGCCACGCCGGCCGCGATGGCCGCGAACGGGTTGGTGCCCGACGAACCGCACAGGCGCACGGTCGACGTCGACGCGTTCTGCTCATGGTCGGCGTGCAGCGTGAAGATGCGGTCCATCGCGCGCACCAGCACGTCGTTGGGCTTGTACTCCTCGCATGGCGTGGCGAACATCATGCGCATGAAGTTGCCGGCGTAGCTCAGGTCGTTCTGCGGATAGATGTAGGGCTGGCCGATCGTGTACTTGTAGGCCATGGCCACCAGCGTGGGCATCTTGGCAATCAGACGGATCGCCGAGATCTCGCGGTGCTCGGGGTTATTGATGTCCGTGCTGTCGTGATAGAACGAAGACATCGCGCCCACCAGGCCCGTCATGACGGCCATCGGGTGGGCGTCACGGCGGAAGCCGCGCAGGAAGAACTGCATCTGCTCATTCACCATCGTGTGGTGCATGACCTTGTTCTCGAACTCGGCCTTCTGGCTTTCGTTCGGCAGCTCTCCGTACAGCAGCAGGTAGCAGGTCTCGAGGTAGTCGCAGTTCACAGCGAGCTGCTCGATGGGGTAGCCGCGATACAGCAGCTCGCCCTTGTCGCCATCGATGTAGGTGATGGTGGAGTTGCACGAGGCCGTCGACAGGAAGCCGGGGTCGTACGTGAACTTGCCGGTCTGCGCGTACAGCTTGCGGATGTCGATGACATCCGGACCGATGCTGCCCTTGTAGAGCGGCAGGTCCATCGAGGGGCTGCCGTCGGAGAACGACAGGGTGGCTTTGACGTCGGACGGGGTCATGGTGCAGTCCTTAGGGTTTTGAAAGCGGTTCAGGTGCGCAGCTCGGCGAGAACCTCGCGCACCGCAGCGGTGTCGATTTCACCACTGGGTTCCTTGCGGCGCAGTAACAGGTCGAGAAGGTCGTTGTCGGACAGGTCCATCAGCGCCGTGAGGCCTTCGGCCTCGGTGACGCTGACCTGCTCGCCCTTGCGGGCGAAGAAGCGCTCGATGAACAAGTCGTTCTCAAGCAGGCCCCGACGGCAGCGCCAGCGCAGCTTGGACAGCGCGCGTTCGTCGATCATCGGGACCATCACTTCAGTCATGTCGTCAGACGGCGCGGCGGACCATCAGTTCCTTGATCTTGCCGATGGCCTTCGTGGGGTTCAGGCCCTTGGGGCAGACATCCACGCAGTTCATGATGGTGTGGCAACGGAACAAGCGGTACGGGTCTTCGAGGTTGTCCAGGCGCTCAGCCGTGGCTTCGTCGCGGCTGTCAGCGATGAAGCGGTAGGCCTGCAGCAGGCCGGCGGGGCCTACGAACTTGTCGGGGTTCCACCAGAAGCTGGGGCAGCTCGTGGAGCAGCTCGCGCACAGGATGCACTCGTACAGGCCGTCCAGCTCCTCGCGCTCGACGGGCGACTGCAGGCGCTCCTTCTCGGGCGGCGGATTCTCGTTGACCAGATACGGCTTGATCGAGTGGTACTGCTTGAAGAACTGCGTCATGTCGACGATGAGGTCGCGCACGACGGGCAGGCCCGGCAGCGGCTTCAGCACGATGGTGCCGGGCAGCGTCCGCATGTTGGTCAGGCAGGCCAGGCCGTTCTTGCCGTTGATGTTCATCGCGTCCGAGCCGCACACGCCTTCACGGCAGGAGCGGCGGAAGGACAGCGTCGGGTCCACGGCCTTCAGCTTGACCAGGGCGTCCAGCAGCATGCGCTCGTGACCGTCGAGTTCGATCTCGAGGGTCTGCATGTAGGGCTTGGCGTCCTTGTCGGGGTCGTAGCGGTAGATCTGGAAGGTGCGCTTCATGTCTTGCTCTTTGTGCTTAGAACGTCCGCACCTTCGGCGGAACAGACTCAACCGTCAGCGGCTGGAGATTGACCGGCTTGTAGTCCAGGCGGTTGCCTTCGGAGTACCACAGCGTGTGCTTCATCCAGTTCGCGTCGTCGCGGTTCGGGTAGTCGTTGTGCGCGTGGGCACCACGGCTCTCGGGGCGGGCGGCCGCGGAGATCATCGTGGCCTGCGCGGCTTCGATGAGGTTCTCAACTTCCAGCGCCTCGACACGCTCGGTGTTGAAGACCTTGGACTTGTCCTTCAGGCCGATGCCACCGACGCGCTTGGCGACTTCCTTGATCTTGGCGACGCCTTCGTCCATGGACGCCTGCGTGCGGAACACGCCGGCATGCTTCTGCATCGTCGAGCGGATGTCGTTGGCGATGTTCTGCGCGTACTCGCCATCGGTGGCCGATTCCAGGCGCGCCAGACGGGCCAGCGTCTTGTCGGCGGCGTCCTTGGGCAGGTCCTTGTGCGACTTCGTCTTGAGGTTGAAATCGACGATGTGGTTGCCGGCGGCGCGGCCGAACACGATCAGGTCCAGCAGCGAGTTGGTGCCCAGGCGGTTGGCGCCGTGCACGCTCACGCACGAGCACTCGCCCACGGCGTAGAGGCCGTTGATGATGTCGTTGTGCTTGCCGTTCTTCGGGATGACGACCTGGCCATGCACATTCGTCGGAATGCCACCCATCTGGTAGTGGATGGTCGGCACGACAGGAATGGGTTCCTTCGTGATGTCGACGTTGGCGAAGTTGTGGCCGATCTCCAGCACCGACGGCAGGCGCTTGGCGATGGTCTCGGCACCCAGGTGGGTCATGTCCAGCAACACGTAGTCCTTGTTGGGACCGCAGCCGCGACCTTCCTTGATCTCCTGGTCCATCGAGCGGGAGACGAAGTCACGCGGCGCCAGGTCCTTCAGCGTCGGGGCATAGCGCTCCATGAAGCGCTCGCCGTTGCTGTTGCGCAGGATCGCGCCTTCGCCGCGGCAGCCTTCGGTCAGCAGCACGCCCGCGCCGGCCACGCCGGTCGGGTGGAACTGCCAGAACTCCATGTCTTCCAGCGGGATGCCGGCGCGCGCCGCCATGCCCAGGCCATCACCGGTGTTGATGAAGGCGTTGGTCGAGGCCGCGAAGATGCGGCCGGCACCGCCGGTGGCCAGCAACACGGTCTTGGCGTGCAGGATGTGGACCTCACCGGTCTCCATCTCCAGCGCGGTCACGCCGACGGCATCGCCTTCGGCGTCGCGGATGATGTCCAGCGCCATCCACTCGACGAAGAACTGTGTGCGGGCGCGCACGTTCTGCTGGTACAGCGTGTGCAACAGCGCGTGGCCGGTGCGGTCGGCCGCGGCGCAGGCGCGCTGCACGGGCTTCTCGCCGTAGTTGGCGGTGTGGCCGCCGAAGGGGCGCTGGTAGATGGTGCCGTCGGCATTGCGGTCGAACGGCATGCCGAAGTGCTCGAGCTCGTAGACGACCTTGGGCGCTTCACGGCACATGAACTCGATGGCGTCCTGGTCACCGAGCCAGTCCGAACCCTTGACGGTGTCGAAGAAGTGGTAGTGCCAGTTGTCCTCGCTCATGTTGCCCAGCGAGGCGCCGATGCCGCCTTGCGCAGCGACGGTGTGCGAGCGGGTCGGGAAGACCTTGGAGAGCACGGCCACGTTCAGGCCGGCCAGCGCCAGCTGCAGGGAGGCGCGCATCCCGGAGCCACCGGCCCCGACGATGACCACGTCGAACTTGCGGGTCGCGATTTTTCCAGTTGTCTTTGCCGTCATCTCACAGTCTCCACAGCACCTGGATTGCCCAACCGGCACAGCCGAGCAGCCACACGATCGAAAACACTTGCAGGGCCAGGCGGATGCCCACCGGCTTCACGTAGTCCATCCAGATGTCGCGCACGCCGACCCAGGCGTGGTACGTCAACGACAGGATGGCCACAAAGGTCAGGACCTTCATCCACTGCGGCGCGAAGACCTGGTACCAGTGGTCGTAGCCCAGTTCACCGGGCATGACGAAACGGGCCAGCACCGCAACGGTGAACAAGGCCATCAGCACGGCCGTGACGCGCTGCGCGAGCCAGTCGCGCAGGCCGTAGTGCGCACCGACGACGATGCGCTTGGAGCCGAAAGTGCTCATTGTTGTTGTCCTTTCTTGGGGCTCAGTACAGACCGAACAGCTTGGCGCCGACCACCAGCGTCAGCAGCACGCTCAGCACGAGGGTGACCAGCGCCGAGTTGTGGCCCTGGGCCTTGCTGACGCTGTGCGTGGCATCCATCCACAGGTGCCGCACGCCGGCGATGAAGTGGTGCAGATAGCCCCAGATCAGGCCCAGCGTGACCAGCTTGATGAACCAGGCCGGCAGCACGCCGTAACCGGCGGCGAACACGTTGGTGAAGCTGTCGTAGGAGATCTCGGACGTCAGGCTGGCGTCCAGCATCCACACCACGAAGGGCAGCAGCAGGAACATCAGCAGGCCGCTGATGCGATGCAGGATGGAGACGATGCCCGCGGGCGGGAGACGGTAGCTGACGATCTGGGTGACGTGAATATTTCTGTATACGGGTCTTGTCTTGGCGCTATCCGTCATATCGAACCTGCGTAATCGGGGTGAAACCAAACGATTCTAGAGCCATGCGTTAACCCGACCATTGCACTTTGCTGCACCGCGCCATCGTCAGTTTCAGTTCAACTCGTTGCGGTAATGGTCGCTGCTGGTGTAGTAGAGGCCCCGGCGCAGCTCGACCGGGCGGTCGCCGTAGGTGAAGGCCAGCCGCTCCACGCTGAGCAACGGCTCCCCCGGGGACACCTGCAGCAACTGCGCGGCCTCGGGCGTGGCCGCTACCGCGCGCAGCTTTTCCTCGGCGCGCACCATGTGCACGCCGAAACGCGTCTCGAACAGCGCATACAGCGTGCCCGGGTGCCTCGCCATCACTTCTGCGGTCAATCCCTCAAAATGCCGTTCCGCAAGCCAAAGTTCATCAAGCACGACGGGTCGGCCACGACGGTGTAGCAATCGGCGCACCTCGATGACGGGCTCGGAGGTGCGCAGCCCCAGCGCACGCGCCACCTCGGCACTGGCGCGCAGGCGCCGGCAGCCCAGCAGCTCGCGGGTGAAGCCCTCGGCCTCGTCGTCCGCCACGAGTCGCAGGAAGCGGAACTGCTGGCGCGGCGCCGCGTGCGTGGGCACGAAAGTGCCGCTGCCCTGTCGTCGCTCGACGATATGTTCAGCCGCCAGCTCGTCCATCGCGCGCCGCACCGTGCCAGGGCTGGCACCGAAGCGTTGCGCC
This sequence comes from Roseateles asaccharophilus, assembly GCF_031458115.1. Taxonomy (GTDB): domain Bacteria; phylum Pseudomonadota; class Gammaproteobacteria; order Burkholderiales; family Burkholderiaceae_C; genus Pelomonas; species Pelomonas asaccharophilus_A. Next base: position 94,667 of record NZ_JAVDXV010000006.1, read on the forward strand.
AGCGCGGCCTCGCTGGGCAGGGCGTCACCCGGACGCCACTCGCCAGCGGCCAGCGCGGCCACGATGAGCTGGCGGATCTGCTCGTAAAGCGGTGCGGGAGACCTGGGCTTGCTTGGGGGCATGGACCCATTGCAGCACAGGCCACCCCGTACACTTGACGGGATTCGCCCCAGACTTTTCAACTGCCCCTCGGAGACCTCCATGAGCAAGAAACCCGTTCGCGTCGCCGTCACCGGCGCTGCCGGCCAGATCGGCTACGCCCTGCTGTTCCGCATCGCCTCCGGCGAAATGCTGGGCAAGGACCAGCCCGTCATCCTGCAGCTGTTGGAAATCCCCGACGAGAAGGCTCAGAACGCGCTGAAGGGCGTGATCATGGAACTCGAAGACTGCGCCTTCCCGCTGCTGGCCGGCATCGAGGCCCACAGCGACCCGATGACCGCCTTCAAGGACACCGACTACGCCCTGCTGGTCGGCGCCCGCCCCCGTGGCCCCGGCATGGAGCGCGCCGACCTGCTGGCCGCCAACGCCCAGATCTTCACCGTGCAGGGCAAGGCCCTGAACGCCGTGGCCTCGCGCAACGTGCGCGTGCTGGTGGTGGGCAACCCCGCCAACACCAACGCCTACATCGCGATGAAGTCGGCGCCGGACCTGCCGCGCAAGAACTTCACCGCCATGCTGCGCCTGGACCACAACCGCGCCGCTTCGCAGATCGCCGCCAAGACCGGCAAGGCCGTTGCCGGCATCGAGAAGCTGGCCGTGTGGGGCAACCACTCGCCCACGATGTACGCCGACTACCGCAACGCAACCATCGACGGGCAATCGGTCAAGGACCTGATCAACGACGAGCAGTGGAACCGTGAAGTGTTCCTGCCCACCGTCGGCAAGCGTGGCGCCGCCATCATTGCCGCCCGCGGCCTGTCGTCGGCCGCCTCGGCCGCCAACGCCGCCATCGACCACATGCGCGACTGGGCCCTGGGCACCAACGGCAAGTGGGTCACGATGGGCATCCCGTCCAACGGCGAGTACGGCATCCCCAAGGACGTCATGTTCGGCTACCCCGTCACCTGCGAAGGCGGCGAGTACAAGATCGTCGAAGGCATTGCGATCGACGAGTTCTCGCAGGAGTGCATCAACAAGACGCTGAAGGAACTGACGGACGAGCAGGACGGCGTCAAGCACCTGCTGTAAGCCGTTCCGGCAAAAGCAAAGGCCTCCCGCGGGAGGCCTTTTTCATGGCCGCGCCGTTCAGCGTGAGGCCGGCAGCCTGAAGGTTGAGACCGTCTGCACCAGCTGCTGCGCCTGCGAGCGCAGGCCGGCGGCGGCGGCGGCCATCTCCTCTACCATCGCGGCGTTCTGCTGCGTGGCCTGATCCATCTGCGTGACCGCGGCACCCACTTGGCTGACGCCGGAGCTCTGCTCGGCGCTGGACGAGCTGATCTCGCCCATGATGTCGGTCACGCGCTGGATGCTGCTGACGACTTTCTCCATCGTCTCGCCCGCCTGGTCGACGAGCTGATTGCCGCGGCCCACGCGCTCCATGCTCTGCGTGATCAGCTGCTTGATCTCGCGCGCCGCCTCGGCGCTGCGGCCGGCCAGCGAGCGCACCTCGCCCGCCACGACCGCGAAGCCGCGGCCCTGCTCACCCGCACGCGCGGCTTCCACGGCCGCGTTCAGCGCCAGGATGTTGGTCTGGAATGCGATGCCGTCGATGACCGAGATGATGTCGCCGATGCGGCGCGAGCTGTCGTCGATGCCCTTCATGGTCTCGACCACCTGGCGCACCACCTGCCCGCCCTCGCTGGCCACCGTGGACGCGGCCTGCGCCAGCTGGTTGGCCTGCTGCGCGTTGTCGACGTTGTTGCGCACCGTCGCGCCCAGCTCGTCCATGGAGGCGGCCGTCTGCTGCAGCGCGCTGGCCTGGCTCTCGGTGCGCGCGCTCAGGTCCTGGTTGCCCGACGCGATCTCCGAGCTGGCGTTGGCCACCGACTCCGAGCCGTCGCGCACCTGCTGCACGATGCTGGCCATGCTGTCGCGCATGGCCTTCACGCCCTGCATGACGCTGGCCTGATCGCCGGCCTGGATGGGGATGTCCACGCTGAGGTCGCCCTGCGCCAGCTCACGCGTGATGGCATTGACCTGCGCCGGCTCGCCGCCCAGCTGCTTCGTGATGCTGCGCGTGATCGCCAAGCCCAACGCCAGCAGCACGCCCACCAGCGCCAGCACGCCCAGGCCCACCTTCCAGGCGCGCTGGATGACGGCGTCATTGACCGTGTCCACATAGACGCCCGAGCCGATGATCCAGCCCCAGGGCTTGAAGCCCTTCACGTACGACACTTTCAGCACCGGCTGCTCGCTGCCCGGCTTGGGCCACATATAGGGCAGGAAACCCGCTTCCTTCGCCTTGACGATGTCCACCATCGCGACGAACAGCGGCTTGCCCGTGGGGTCCTTGCTTTCCGTCAGCGGCTTGCCGTCCAGCTCCGGCTTGATGGGGTGCATGACCATGAGCGGCGTCATGTCGTTGATCCAGAAATATTCGTTGCCGCTGTAGCGCAAGGCCTTCACCGCGGCCATCGCGGCCGTCTTCGCGTCGGCGTCGGGCAGCTTGCCCGCAGCCACCTGTGCGTGGAAATGCGCCACCACGCCATGCGCCGTCTCCACGGCCTGCCGCACGGCGGCCTGGCGCTCGTTCATGATGAGCGCGCGCTCGGAGTACAGAAGAAAGCCCGCGACGAGCAGCACGCCGACCACCGCACCCAGCGTTTGAAGGGCCAGACGCCGCGCACAGCTGAGGGATTCAAGCTGCAACATGGATGTCTCCAGATGTTGTTGTGCGGCGATGCTGGCACGGACACGGCTCGCGCAACAGTGCAGATTGCTCGCCCTCGGCTCGGTAAAGTGGCGCCATGACCACGCTTTTGCATCCGCACGCCGCCTTGTTCAGTCACGAGGCCCCGCGGCCGACGCTTCCGGTCGTCGACCACTACTGCGGTGTCGAGGCCCGCATGCGCAAGAGCCTGGCGCTGCAGGCCGAGCTGGGTCCGGTGTTCGACATCACGCTGGACGCCGAGGACGGCGCGCCGGTGGGCGGCGAGGCCGAGCATGCGCTGCTGATCGCCGAGCTGGCTGCCAGCGCCGCCAACCGCTTCGGCCGCGTGGGCGCCCGCGCCCACCCCTGGGGCCACCCCGCCTTCGAGGCCGACGTGGACACGCTGATCGCCAAGGCCGGCTCGCGGCTGGCCTATCTGATGATCCCCAAGCCCGACGGCGCCGACGATGTGGAGCGAGCCGTCGCCGCCATCGACGCGGCCTGCGAGCGCCACGGCCAGCCGAAGCTGCCGCTGCAGGTGCTCATCGAAACGCACGGCGCGCTGCGCGACGTATTCCGCATCGCCGCTCACCCGCGCATCGAATCACTGTCCTTCGGGCTGATGGATTTCGTGTCCGCGCATGGCGGCGCGATCCCGAAGACGGCGATGGAACTGCCGGGCCAGTTCGAGCACCCGCTGGTCGTGCGCGCCAAGCTGGAGATCGCCGCGGCCGCGCATGCTTACGGCAAGACGCCGTCGCATTGCGTGGTCACCGAGTTCCGCGACGCCGAGCGTCTCTCGGCCGCCGCACGCCGGGCTGCCCGCGAGTTCGGCTACACGCGCATGTGGAGCATCCACCCGGACCAGATCCGCCCCATCATCGAGGCCTTCGCACCGGCCGCGGACGAGATCGTCGAAGCGGCCGACCTGCTGCTGGCCGCACAGGCCGCGCATTGGGCACCCACGTCCTTCCGTGATCGATTGCACGACCGCGCCAGCTATCGCTATTTCTGGACCGTGCTGGAGCGCGCCCAGCGCACCGGGCGCGAGCTGCCGGCCGACGCGCGGCGCGCGTTTTTCCCAGCATCCATCGGGTAAAGCACGGGCCTGCCGCCCCTGGGCGGCGCTCGACAATCCCTACATCTGCTCACGGATGCGCGGCCGCTTTGCGGCCATCATGCGCCGCCCTTTTCCACCCCTTCCCCCCACCCCTCGATGCTGTTTCCTTCGCTCCGCGGCAGCGCCGCTGCCCTGATCCTTTGCGCCGCCCTGCCCGCACTCGCCCAGGCGCCGGCACCCAAGCCGGCTGCCACCAAGCCCGCCGCCGCCAAGCCGGCGCCTGCCAAGCCAGCGCCCAAGCCCGCCACCAAGGCCGTAGCCAAGAAGACCACCCCGCCGCCGCCCCCCGAGCCCGTGCTGGTGGATGCCGACGAAGCCCAGCTGGCCGCGGCCGAGCGCGCCTACCTGGGCGACTACAGCTGCGAGTTCAAGGAGACGGTGCACATCGCCAAACATCCCAAGATGGCCGGTTATGTCGACGTCATGTGGAAGAAGCACCGCATCACGATGAAGCCCGTGCTGTCGTCCACCGGCGCGCTGCGCCTGGAAGACGTCACTGGCCGCACGCTGATGATCCAGATCGCCAACAAGTCCATGTTGCTGGACACCAAGATCGGCCAGCGCCTGCTGGACGAATGCATCCACCCCGAACAGACCAAGCTGATGGAAGCCGCCAAGGCCGCCAAGATCGCCGACCCCGAGGCAGAAGCCGCCGCGGCCGCACGCAGCAGCCTGGGTATCACGCCCAGCGGCAAGTGATCCGGCCCACGGGTCATCTGGCTTGAAAACCTCCAGCTCGGGTATGTAGAATGAATACATACTTTCTGATGCATACCTGAGCCGCCGCCTCCGCGACGACCCAGCCGCTGGAGGCGCCATGGAAGCCACCGTTGCCGAACGCGGGCAGATCACGCTGCCCAAAGCCGTAAGAGACGCCTTGGGCCTGACCAAGGGCACGACGCTCAAGGTCGAGCTGGACGGCGGCCGCATCATCCTGCGCAAGGACGTCGGCGATGCGCTGTCCAAGATGCGCGGCCGCATCAAGCTGCCGCCCGGCGTCACCACCGATGACGTGATGCGCGAACTGCGCGGCCGCGCGCCCGGCGACCCCTACCCGCCGCCGTCCGACGAGTCGGCATGATCGCCGTCGACACGTCCATCCTCGTCGACTACATCGGCGACGGCCCGTCTGCGGACGAGGCCGAGCAGCTGCTGCGCGGCGCGCTGTCCACCGGTCCGGTGGTGGCCTGCGAGGTGGTCGTCAGCGAGGTGGTGGCGGGTCTGGGTCACAGCGACATCGTGCTGGAAACGCTGGAGGCCATCGGCATCGGCTTTTCGCCACTGGAGCTGCGTGCCGCGCTGCGGGCCGGCGAAATGCAGCGCCGCTACCGCCAGCGCCTGGCCGCCAGCGCGACGCCGCAGGACATCAAGCGCACCGTCCCCGATTTCCTCATCGGCGCCCACGCACTGTTGCAATGCCAGGGCCTGATCACCCGCGACGCGGGTTTCTTCCGTGACTACTTCAAGGGCCTGCGCGTCATCGCGCCCAAGGCCTGAACGCTCTTCGTCCCCGCTTTCTTCCCAGGAGTCCCCCCATGCTGTCAGCCTACCGCCAACACACCGCCGAGCGCGCCGCCCTCGGCATCCCTCCTCTCGCGCTGGACGCCAAGCAGGTCGCCGAACTGATCGAGCTGATCAAGAACCCGCCGGCCGGTGAAGACGCCTTCCTGCTGGACCTGCTGACCCACCGCGTGCCCCCGGGCGTGGACGACGCCGCCAAGGTCAAGGCCTCGTTCCTGGCCGCCGTCGCGCACGGCGACATCGCCGTCGGCCTGATCTCCAAGGCCAAGGCCACCGAGCTGCTGGGCACCATGGTGGGCGGCTACAACGTGCATCCGCTGATCGAGCTGCTGGACGACGCCGACGTCGCCGGCGTGGCCGCCGACGGCCTGAAGAAGACGCTGCTGATGTTCGACTACTTCAACGACGTCGCCACCAAGGCCAAGGCGGGCAACGCCAAGGCCAAGGAAGTGATGCAGTCGTGGGCCGACGCCGAGTGGTTCACGAGCCGCCCTGAAGTCGCCAAGAAGATCACCGTCACCGTGTTCAAGGTGCCCGGCGAAACCAACACCGACGACCTGTCGCCCGCCCCCGATGCGTGGAGCCGCCCGGACATCCCCCTGCACTACCTCGCCATGCTGAAGAACACGCGCTCCGACGCGGCCTTCAAGCCCGAGGAAGACGGCAAGCGGGGCCCGATGCAGTTCATCGAGGACCTGAAGAAGAAGGGCCACCTCGTCGCCTATGTCGGCGACGTCGTCGGCACCGGTTCTTCGCGCAAGTCCGCCACCAACTCGGTCATCTGGGCCACCGGCCAGGACATCCCCTTCGTGCCGAACAAGCGCTTCGGCGGCGTGACGCTGGGCGGCAAGATCGCCCCCATCTTCTTCAACACGCAGGAAGACTCCGGCTCGCTGCCCATCGAGGTGGACGTGTCCAAGCTGGAGATGGGCGACGTCATCGACGTGCTGCCCTATGAAGGCAAGCTCGTGAAGGGCACCGAGACCGTCGCCGAGTTCAAGCTCAAGAGCGATGTGCTGTTCGACGAAGTGCGCGCCGGCGGCCGCATCAACCTCATCATCGGCCGTTCGCTGACCGCCAAGGCGCGTGAGTTCCTGGGCTTGCCCGCCTCCACGCAGTTCCGCCTGCCGCAGGCGCCCGCCGAATCCAAGGCCGGCTTCACGCTGGCCCAGAAGATGGTCGGCCGCGCCGTCGGCCTGCCGGAAGGCCAGGGCGTGCGTCCGGGCACGTATTGCGAACCCAAGATGACCACGGTGGGCTCGCAAGACACGACTGGCCCGATGACCCGCGACGAGCTGAAGGACCTGGCCTGCCTGGGCTTCTCGGCCGACATGGTCATGCAGTCCTTCTGCCACACGGCTGCCTACCCCAAGCCGGTGGACGTGAAGACCCACCGCGAGCTACCTGCCTTCATCAGCAACCGCGGCGGCGTGGCCCTGCGTCCGGGTGACGGCGTCATCCACTCGTGGCTGAACCGCCTGCTGCTGCCCGACACCGTCGGCACTGGCGGCGACTCGCACACCCGCTTCCCCATCGGCATCAGCTTCCCCGCCGGTTCTGGCCTCGTGGCCTTCGGCGCCGCCACCGGCGTGATGCCGCTGGACATGCCCGAATCGGTGCTGGTGCGCTTCAAGGGCGAGATGCAGCCCGGCGTGACGCTGCGCGACCTCGTGCATGCCATTCCGCTGTACGCCATCAAGGCCGGTCTGCTGACCGTGGCCAAGGCCGGCAAGAAGAACGCCTTCTCGGGACGCATCCTGGAAATCGAAGGCCTGCCTGACCTGAAGGTCGAGCAAGCGTTCGAGCTGAGCGACGCTTCGGCTGAGCGCTCGGCCGCTGGCTGCACGATCAAGCTGAACCCCGAGCCGATCAAGGAGTACCTCACCAGCAACATCGTGCTGATGAAGAACATGATCGCCGACGGCTATGCCGACGCGAAGACGCTGCAGCGCCGCATCGAGAAGGTCGAAGCCTGGCTGGCCAAGCCCGACCTGCTGGAAGCCGACAAGGATGCCGAGTACGCCCACGTCATCGAGATCGACCTGGCCGACATCAAGGAACCCATCGTCTGCTGCCCCAACGACCCGGACGACGCCAAGTTCCTGTCCGAAGTCGCCGGCACCAAGATCGATGAAGCCTTCATCGGCTCGTGCATGACCAACATCGGCCACTTCCGCGCCGCGGCCAAGCTGCTGGGCGGCCAGCGCGACATCCCGGTCAAGCTGTGGGTCGCCCCGCCGACCAAGATGGACCAGAGCGAGCTGATCAAGGAGGGCCACTACGCCGCCTTCGGCACGGCCGGTGCGCGCACCGAGATGCCGGGCTGCTCGCTGTGCATGGGCAACCAAGCGCAAGTGCGTGAAGGTGCCACCGTCATCTCCACCTCCACCCGCAACTTCCCCAACCGCCTGGGCAAGAACACCAATGTGTTCCTGGGCTCGGCGGAACTGGCAGCCATCGCGTCCCGCCTGGGTCGCCTGCCGACCAAGGAGGAGTACCTGAAGGAGATGGGTGTCATCGACGCGGACAAGGCCAGCGTCTACCGGTACATGAACTTCGACCAGATCGAGGAGTACGCGGAAGCCGCCAAGGCAGTGACGGCCTGAGCCTGAAGGCCCCACAGACAGCCCGCCGCGCGCAAGCCCGGCGGGCTTTTTCTTGACCCCCACAAACAGCCCGCTGTTACCCACCCGCCCCCAGCCCTTCCCAGAATCGCCGCTCCACCACAAGGAGACACGCATGGGCAAGAAGCTATTGCTGCTGGCTGGCGACTATGTCGAAGACTACGAAATCATGGTGCCCTTCCAGGCCTTGCTGGCCGTCGGACACCACGTCGATGCGGTCTGCCCCGGCAAGCAGGCGGGCGACTTCGTGTTCACCGCCATCCATGACTTCGAAGGTGCGCAGACCTACTCGGAAAAGCCCGGCCACCGCTTCACGCTGAACGCCAGCTTCGATGCCGTACAGCCCACCGAGTACGACGGCCTCGTGATCCCCGGTGGGCGCGCTCCCGAGTACCTGCGCACCGTGGCCGGCGTGCTGCCGCTGGTGCAGCACTTCGCCAAGGCCGGCAAGCCCATCGCCGCCATCTGCCACGGCGCACAACTGCTGGCGGCGGCCGGCGTCATCCGTGGCAGGAAGGTCTCGGCCTACCCGGCCTGCGCGGCTGAAGTGGAACTGGCGGGCGCCAGCTACGCCAACATCCCCGTGGACCAGGCCGTCACCGATAGCAACCTCGTCACCGCACCCGCCTGGCCCGCGCACCCGGCGTGGATCGCCCAGTTCCTGGCCGTGCTGGGAACCCGCATCAGCCACTGATGCCTGTGTCGCAGAATGCCGCGAGGAGGTGAGCCATGTGCGAGGTCTTCGTCAGCGCCAACCCGGAGTCCTACGAGTCGCGCACGCGCTCGGTGCGGCTGCACGGCGTGATCACCAGCATCCGTCTGGAGAACCTGCACTGGGAGGTGCTGGAGGAGATTGCAGCGCGCGACGGCCTGAGCGTCGTGCAACTCATCGAGAGGCTGCACGACGAGCTGGTGCAGGCACGCGGCGCGGTCGGCAACTTCGCGTCCTTCCTGCGTGTGTCGGCGCTGCGTTACATGGCGCTGCTCGCGCACCAGCGCATTCCCAACGATCTGGCCGTGCCGATCCGTTCGCTGGATGCCCAGGCCGTGCTGCGCGACCTGCCCGGAAGCTGGGCCCGACAGCCCATGCGGGTCGAGAAGTCCTGAAGTTGCGGCATGAAAAAAGCGGCCCACGGGCCGCTTTCGCATGGGGTAGGCCGCTCAGGCCTTGATATCCAGCAGTGCGCCCGTGGTGTTGATCTGCGTCTGCAACACCTTCAGGTTGGCCACAAACGCATAGGCCGCAGACTGCTGTTCCACAACCTCGTTGGCCGGGTTGATCTCGCGCTCGGGCACCTTGTCGACGTTGGTCGGCTCGACGCTGGGGCGGGATTGGTTGGTGGTCGCCAGGTTGGCGATGTTGGACGCCGACGCGCGCAGGCGCTCGTTCGCGGCAGAGATGCCGGACAGGGCGGTGGAGACGGCGACGTTCATGGGGGTTCAGTGTGCGGGAGCGCTGGCCGTTACATCGACCGCGCTGACCTGAACTTTAGAACAAACCGCAAAAAAAGCCGCATCTCCGGCGTTTGCGGCGTCACCAAACGTGAAATCAGCCCGCCAATTCCTCGTAGCCGCCCGCGGGAACGAACACGCGGACGCTGTCGCCGCCGGCCGCCTTGGCCTCGGTGCAGGCCAGCGAGGCGCCGCCCAGCACGGCGTCCACGGTGGTCAGCGTGGCCTGGATCTGCACCACGCCCACCGACGCCTTCACGCGCGTGCGGTGCAGACCCCAGCGCAGCCGGTAGGCGGCCACGGCGGCGCGGATCTTCTCGGCAATGATCTGTGCGTAATGGGCGTCGCAGTCGGGCAGCAGGATGGCGAAATGGTCTTCCTCCAGCCGCGCGACGAGGTCGGACGCGCGCACCTTGCCGATCAGCATCTGCCCCAGGCCGTACAGGAAATGGTCACCCACCTCGGCGCCCATGTCCTTGACGACGTCGCTGAACTTGTCGACGTCCAGCCACAGCACCGACACCGGGTCGCCGCGGCGGCTGCCCACGTGCTCGGCCAGGCGGCGCTCGAACTCGCGGCGGTTGGCCAGTTCGGTGACGGTGTCGTGCTTGGCGGTCCAGGTCGGCTGCAGACGCTGCGCGCGCGCGGCGGTCACGTCCTCGACGATCCACAGCGCTTCGGCCGTGGGCGACTCCCAGTTCAGCGGCGAGGCCTGCAGGCGGCCCCAGAAGCGATGGCCGTCTCGCTTCACGTACTCGATCTCTTCGTCCAGCGGCCGGCCGGCGGTGAAGGCCGCAGCGGCGCGCTCGTGCAGGCCGGCGTGCGCCAGGTCTGTCGTATGGACGGCACGCGTGGCCTGACCCGTCAGGTCGGTGTCGTCGCCGAAGCCGAACAGGTGGTTGAACTCCTCGCTGACGACCTCAAAGCGCTCACCGGACACGAAAGCGACGGCGGTGGGGGCGCGCACCAGCAGCGCACGCAGGCGGGCTCCGGTGGGATCTTCAGCGGGGGTGTTGGCAGCGCTGCTCATGAGGTCTCCTGGTCTCTCTTCTAGGCCCGACTATCGCAGGACTGCCGGCTTTCGGCCATGACGCAGATCACGGGGTTAGAGTCCGCAGCCTCGCTGCCACCGCAGCATCAAGACACGACGCAACGATGCGCCTGCTGCCGCTTTCCCTGCTTGCGCTGCTGACCGGCCTCACCCAGGCCCAGCAACTCAGTGAAATCCCTCAGGGCCTGCGCGACGCGACGCCACGCTGGCATGCGCTGACCGGCGCTCGGCTGGTGCTGGAGCCCGGCCGCGTGATCGAGAACGGCACGCTGGTCATGAAGGACGGCGTCATCGTCGCCGCCGGCGCCGGGCTGAAGCCGCCAGCGGGCGCACGCGTCTGGCACCTGCCGGGGCGCACGGTCTATGCGGGCTTCATCGACGCGGCCAGCAGCGTGGGCCAGGTGCGCACGGAGGCGTCCAAGGCCAAGGGGCTGACACCGGGGCAGCGCTGGGTACGCGCGGAGTTCCGCCAGGCCGGCGCGCTGGAGGTCAGGCCCGAGGACGTGAAGACCCTGCGCGAACTGGGCTTCACGGCGGCGCTGTCGCTGCCGCCGGCCGGCGCGGTGTTCCGCGGCCAGAGCACGCTGATCAGCCTGCGCGATGGCGCCGACGCGCGCAGCCTGGTATTGAGCGCCGACGTGGCCCAGCACCTGGCCCACGAGTACCAGGCCATCGACTTCGAGAGTGGCGTTCGCGCGACGCCAAACTACCCCACGTCGCTGATGGGCAACATCGCGCTGCAGCGCCAGACGCTGCTGAATGCGCAGTGGGCCGCCGCGCCCGCGCCCACCGGAGAGCGGCGCGAATTCAATGCCAGCCTCGCCGCGCTGGCGCCGGTGCTGGCCGGCAGGCAGCCAGTCATACACGAAGCGCTGGACGAGGAAGACCTGCTGCGCATCGCGCGGCTGCGCGACGAGTTCAAGCTGAAGCTCATCGCGCAGGGCACCGGTGCCGAGTACCGCAAGGCCGCGCAGCTGAAGGCGCTGGGCCTGCCCGTCATCGTGCCGCTCGCCTACCCGGCCGCGCCGGAGGTGGAGCAACCCGAGAGCGCGCTCGATGTGCCGCTGCACCTGCTGCAGCACTGGGAGCGTGCCCCCGGCAACGCGGCCGCGCTGCAGGCCGCGGGCGTGGAATTCGCAATCTCCACGCAGGGCTTGAGGGACGTCGGCAAGGACTTCTGGCCGCGGCTGCGCCAGGCGGTGCAGCGCGGGCTGGCCCCCGATGCCGCGTTGGCTGCATTGACCACCACGCCCGCCCGGCTGCTGGGTCAACCGCGCCTGGGCCGGTTGGCTGGGGGCCAGGTCGCGAACGTCGTCGTGGCCAGCGGCGACCTGTTCACCAGCGAGCAGGCCGAGGTCGAGATCGCCTTCGTCGACGGGCTGCCGCTGCCCACGGTCGCCTGGGATCGCTTCGACGCGCGCGGCCGCTGGACCGTGAAGCCGGCCGACGGCGCCGAGCAGAGCTGGCAGATTGCCGGCACGCGGGCGCGGCCCACGCTGCAGATCGATGGCCGCGCCTGCGAACTCCAGCAGCGCGGTCGCGAGTTGCTGCTGCGCTGGCCCTGTGATGGCCGTGGCGACCCGCTGCGGCTGGAAGGCCGCGGCACCGCGCTCAGCGGCGCGCTGACACGGGCCGACGGCCGCACGCAGGCCTGGACCGCCATGCGCGTCGCGCCCTTCGAGCCACCGCCTCCGAAAGCGCAGGCCGTCCCGGCGCCTTCGCCCGCCACATACCCGGCCGGCGTGTTCGGCCGCGCGGCGCCGCCCGAGCGGCCGGCCGCCGTGCTGGTGCGCAACGCCACGATGTGGACCAGCGCCGCCGCCGGCATCCTGGAAGGCACCGACCTGCTGGTACGCGACGGCCGCATCGCCGCCATCGGCAAGGGCCTGGCCGCGCCGGCCGGCGCCATCGTCATCGATGCGCAAGGCAAGCACCTGACGCCCGGCCTCATCGACGCGCATTCGCACACCGCCGTTCATCGCGGCATCAACGAGTTCGCGCATTCGGTGACGGCCGAGGTGCGCGTGGGCGACGTGGTGGACCCGACCGACATCAGCCTCTACCGCCAGCTGGCCGGTGGCGTCACCAGCGCCAACCTGCTGCACGGCTCGGCCAATGCCATTGGCGGGCAGAACCAGGTCATCAAGCTGCGCTGGGGGCTGGACGGCGAGGCGTTGAAATTCGAGGGTGCCAAGCCCGGCATCAAGTTCGCGCTGGGCGAGAACGTCAAGCGCGCCAACTTCCCGGCTACCGACGGCGACCCGCGCTACCCCACCACGCGCATGGGCGTGGAACAGGTCATGCGCGACGCCTTCCTGGCCGCCAAGACCTACCGCGAGCAGCGCAAGGCCGACCCGAACACACGGCGCGACCTGCAGCTGGACACGCTGGTGCAGCTGCTGGAGAAGAAGCGCGTCGTGCACATCCACAGCTACCGCGCCGACGAGATCCTGATGTTCGTCGCGCTGGCCAAGGAGTTCGGCCTGGAGGTGGCCACTTTCCAGCATGTGCTGGAAGCCTACAAGGTCGCGCCGGAGATCGCCTCGCTGGGGGCCGGCGCGTCGGGCTTCTCGGACTGGTGGGGCTACAAGGTCGAGGTACAGGACGCCATTGCCTACAGCGGCGCGATGACGCAGAAGGCCGGCGTGCTGACCAGCTTCAACTCCGACAGCGACGAGCTGGCCCGCCGCCTGAACACCGAAGCCGCCAAGGCGCTACGCTATGGCGGCAAGGCCTGGGGCATGACCGAAGCGGATGCGCTGAAGTTCGTGACCATCAACCCGGCCAGGCAGCTGCGCATCGAGGGCCGCGTGGGCTCGCTGGAAGTGGGCAAGGACGCCGACTTCGTGCTGTGGAGTGCGCATCCGCTGTCCAGTGCCGCGCGCGCCGAGCAGACCTGGATAGACGGCCGCCGCTACTTCAGCCGCGACGAGGACGCGCAGCTGCGCGAGCGCGACCGCGTGGAGCGCGCGCGGCTGGTGGCGCTGGCGCTGCCCGAACGCGCCAAGGCCGCGGCGCCGCCCGAGGGCCGACCGCCCTCGCCCGTGGCCGCAGCGCTGGACCAGCTGGAGCTGCAGCGCTGGCTGCATCAGATGAACCGCGACCGCGGCAGCTACTTCACGGGCGATGCCTGGCATGAATGCACCCTGGATGCCTACTGACATGAAGCTTCCTCTCATCACCGCATTGCTAGCCGCCACGCTCGCCGCGCACGCCACGCCCAACACGCCGCCCCCGCCGCAGCGCGAGCCGCTGCTGCTGCGCAACGCGACGCTGCATCCGGTCAGCGGCCCTGCCATCACCAACGGCAGCCTGCTGATCGAAGCCGGCCGCATCAAGGCGCTGGGCACCAACGTCACCGTGCCGGCTGGCGCCCAGGTCGTGGACCTCGGCGGCAGCCATGTCTACCCCGGCATGGTGGCGGCCAACACCAGCCTGGGCCTGGTCGAGACCCGCTCCGTCAGCGCCACGCTGGACAGCAACGAGACCGGCGCACTGAACCCCAATGCTCGCGCGCTGGTGGCCTTCAATGCCGACAGCGAGCTGCTGCCGGTTACGCGCGGCGGCGGCGTACTGGCCGCGCTGGCGGTGCCCGAGGCCGGCCGCACCGGGCTGGTCACCGGCACGTCGGCGCTGCTGCAACTGGAGGGCTGGAACTGGCAGGACATGGCGCTGCGGCCCGAGGTGGCCCTGCACATCACGGTGCCGCGACTGCGCCTGAATGGCGCACTGTTCCCCACCCAGCCCGAGGCGCGGCTGGCCGACATGCGGCGTACCACCGAGGCGCGGCTGAAGCTGCTGGACGACACCTTCGACAACGCCCGCGCCTATGCGCTGGCGCGCACGGCCGACGCCGCCACGCCCATCGACACACGCTGGGAAGCCATGCGCCCGGTGCTGCCCGCCACGCCCGGTGCCGCGCCGGCGCGGCCGGTGTTCATGCATGCGGACGACCTCGCGCAGATCCGCTTCGCGCTGGACTTCGCGGCACGGCATGGGCTGAAGCTGGTCATCGTCGGCGGCGCCGACGCCTGGCGCGTGGCAGACACGCTGCGCGAGCGGCAGGTGCCGGTCATCATCGCCGGCCTGAACCGCCTGCCCATGCGCCGCGACGACGCGCCCGATGCGCTGTTTTCATTGCCCGCGCGGCTGGCCGCGGCCGGCGTGCGCTGGTGCATTGCCTCCGGCGGGCGCGACTCCACCAACGAGCGCAACCTGCCGTTCGAGGCCGCGCATGCGCGCGCCTTCGGCCTGCCCGACGACGAGGCGCTGAAGGCCGTCACGCTGTACCCGGCGCAGATTCTTGGCGTGGCCGACCAACTGGGCTCGCTGGAGGTCGGCAAGCTGGCCAACCTGTTCGTCGCCGACGGCGACCCGCTGGAGCAGAGCACGCGCATCGAGCGCGTGTTCATCCAGGGGCGCGAGGTGGAGCTGAGCGACCGGCAGACGAAGCTGCGGGACAAGTACCTGGCGCGGTAGGTTGGGGTGAGCTGGGCGAACCCCAACGCCGCGCGACCCTGATGTTGGAGTTCGCTGCGCTCACGCCAACCTACGGCGCAATCTGCTCCGCGTAGTCATACAACGCCGACAGGATCTCCTCGCCGCGTTCGTCGGCGCTTTCGCCCAGCTGATCGATGCGCTCCATGAACGCCGCCAGCGTCTGCGCACCGCCCTCGCCTTCGTGCAGCCGCGCGCCGCAGTGCTGGTGCCAGCGCTCGGCCTCCTCGGCCGACAGGCTGGCCGGGAAGTTGCGCGCGCGCCAGCGGAACACCAGCTCGTCCAACCGCCCGTCCTGGAAGGCCAGCTTGCCCTGGCCGGCGCGCTCGGTGAGCTGCTCCGGCGTCATGGTCCGCGCGCGGTTTAGCGCGCGGCGGTCCTCGTTGCCGATGAAGCCGCCGTAGAGGTCTTCGTCCACGTCGGCCGGCGCAAACGGCTCGCGCTGGAAGACGTCGCCCCACAAGCCGTCCAGCAGGCGGCCCTTGTCGGCCAGCAGCCAGGCATTGGCGAGCTGGGCGTCGATGTCCAGCCCCCAGCGCTGGGCCATCGCGGGCTGCAGCGTCTTCAGGTTGCCGATGACGATGGGGCTCTTGTTGACGTGGATGGTCTTGATGGGCAGCCGCGTGACGCCTTCGGGCAGCGCGTCCTGCTTGGTGAACATGCGCTCGCGGATGGTGATGGCGTTCAGGCTCAGCAGCTCGGTCGGATCGGCCGCGCAGTCCCACACGATCAGCTCGTTCTTGTTGGTGGGATGCGGCGCCAGCGGCCACACCAGCGCGATGCAGCCGCGCTCGGGGCCGTACATGCCGGAGATGTGCAGGAAGGGCTTGCCGACGCCGATCTCGTCCCACACCGCCTGCTTGCTGCGCAGCTTCACGCAGAAGTCCCACAGCTTGGGTTGGGCCTGGCGCAACTTGCGCGCCAGCGCCACCGTCGCGCGCACGTCGGACAGCGCATCGTGCGCCGCCTCGTGGGCCACGCCGTTGGCGATGGTCAGGTGCTCCAGCTTGAAGCTGGGCCGGCCGTCCTCGTGCTTGGGCCATTCCAGGCCGTCAGGCCGCAGCGCGTAGGCGCAGCGCACGACGTCCAGCAGGTCCCAGCGGCCGCAACCGTTCTGCCACTCGCGCGCATAGGGGTCGATGAGGTTGCGCCAGAACAGGTGGCGGGTCACCTCGTCGTCGAAACGGATGCTGTTGTAGCCCACGCCCACGGTGCCGGGCAGCGCCAGCACGGTCTCGATGCTGGCGGCGAACTCGTGCTCGGGCACGCCGCGCTCCTGGCAGTGCTGCGGCAGGATGCCGGTCAACAGGCAGGACTCGGGGTCGGGCAGATAGTCGGGCGCTGGCTGGCAGTACAGCATCAGCGGCTCGCCGATCTCGTTCAGCTCGGCGTCGGTGCGCAGGCCTGCGAACTGCGCGGGGCGGTCGCGGCGCGGCACGCGGCCGAAGGTTTCATAGTCGTGCCAGAAGAAGCTCAGATCGCTCATGGGCCGGCACGATAGCTCAAGCCCTGACCCACCCCGGTCGCCAAGCCGCAATCGCTCCGCTAGAGTGGGCCGCTAGCCGATCCACCCGAGGGAGTCCGCCGTGAGAACCCACGTTGCGCTGCTGCAAGGATTGCTGGCCCTGGCCTTGGCAGGCCCGGCCTGGGCCGACGATGACGACACCATTGCCACCGACCGGCCGGACTTCGTCGAGTCCAGCAACGTGGTCGGCAAGGGTCGCTGGCAGATCGAGACCAGCCTGGCCTGGGAACGCGACCGCCAGGGCGGCGTGAAGGCGCGAGTGGCCAGCACGCCCACACTGCTGCGCGTGGGCATTGCCGAGACCTGGGAGCTGCGCTTCGAGACCGATGGACGGCTGCGTGCCAAGGTCGAAGAAGCCGGTGTCACGACGCGCGAGCGCGGCTGGTCGGACCTGGCCATCGGCGTGAAATGGCACCAGCGCGATGGCGACGAGGAGACCGGCACGCCGGGCCTGGCCTGGCTGCTGCATGTGGATGTGGACAGCGGCTCGGGGCCGTTCCGCGGCCAGGGGCTGCGGCCGTCGCTGCGCATGGTGGCCGAATGGGAGCTGCCCGGCGGCTGGTCGGCTGGCGTGATGCCCGGGATCTACCGTGACCGCGACGAGCAGGGCAAGCAATACGTGGGTGCCATCCTGGCCGGCGTGGTCGGCAAGTCTTTCACCGAGCGGCTGCGCGGCTTCCTGGAGATATCGGGCCAGCAGCTCGCGTCCAGCCGGCGCGGCGGCAGCGTGGTCACCTTCGACACCGGCCTGGCCTATCTGCTGAACCACGACCTGCAAGTCGACGTCGCGATGTCCCGCGGCATCAACAAGAACGCACCCGACCTGGCCTGGACCGTGGGCCTGTCGGCCCGCTTCTAAGGAGATCGCGATGCACTTCTACATCCGCCAACGCCTGCTGGCGCTCAGCCTGATGGGGCTGGCCTTCGTCTCCATCGTGGGCCTGGTGGGCTACCTGGCATTGGGCACGATGTCGGGCACGGCGGAGTCCGTCGCGCGCTCCAACATGGCGCTGCGCGCGCAGCTGGAGGCGGACATGATGCACGACGCGCTGCGCGGCGACGTGCTGCGCGCGGTGCTCGCCGGCCTCAAGGGCAACACGGCCGACATGCCCGAAGTGCAGAAGGACATCGGCGAACACACGGAGCAGTTCCGCGAGCACATGGGAGAGCTGAAATCGCTGTCGCTGAATGCGGCGATCACGGCGGCCGTCGCCAAGACCGAAGGCGAGCTGAACGCGTACATCACCAGCGCCAACGAGGTTGTCAAGCTCGCGGGCAGCGACCTCGCCGCGGCGGAGGCACGCCTGCCGGCCTTCGCGGCCGCGTTCAAGACGCTGGAAACCGAGATGGAACAGCTCAGCGACCTGATCCAGGAGTTCGCCCGCGCGACCGATGCGGCCGGCGCCGCTTCAGCATCAAGCGCGCGGATGCTGCTGATCGCCGCAGCCGTGCTGGGTGCGGCCCTGCTGCTCGGCTTCAATCTGCTGGCCGCACGCAGCATCACGCAGCCGCTCGAGCGCGCGGTGCGCCACACGCAGACGGTGGCCGGTGGCGATCTCAGCCACCACGTCGAAGGCCACACGCGCGATGAAACCGGCCACCTGCTGCTGGCGCTGCAGCAGATGGGTTCCAGCCTCGCTCACATCGTCGGCCAGGTGCGCGGAAGTGCGGAGTCCATTGCCACGGGCTCGGCGGAGATTGCGATGGGCAGCGCCAACCTCAGCCAGCGCACCGAGGAGCAGGCCAGCAGCCTGGAGCAGACCGCCTCGGCGATGGAAGAGCTGACAGCGACGGTGAAGAACAACGCCGAGACCGCTCAGCGCGCCACGGAGCTGGCGCGTTCCGCTGCAGCCGTGGCGGAACGCGGCGGCGCGGCGGTGGGTGAGGTCATCAGCACGATGAGCGAGATCTCGGCCAGCTCGCGCCGCATCGCCGACATCATCGGCGTCATTGACGGCATCGCCTTCCAGACCAACATCCTGGCACTCAATGCGGCGGTGGAAGCCGCGCGGGCCGGCGAGCAGGGGCGCGGCTTCGCGGTGGTGGCCTCCGAGGTGCGCTCGCTGGCCGGCCGCTCGGCGGACGCGGCCAAGGAAATCAAGAGCCTGATCGGCAACAGCGTGGAGCGGGTCGAAGCGGGCTCATTGCAGGTGGGACGAGCGGGCGAGACGGTGCGCAGCATCGTCATCGAGGTCGGCAAGGTCAGCGACCTGATCGCCGAGATCAGCACGGCCAGCAGCGAGCAGAGCCAGGGCATCGGCCAGGTGGGCTCGGCCGTCACCATCCTGGACCACATGACGCAGCAGAACGCCGCGCTGGTGGAGGAAAGCGCCGCTGCCGCCGAAAGCCTGAAGGACCAGGCCGCACGGCTGGCCGAGTTGGTCGCGCAGTTCAGGCTTCCGCGCTGACCGGTAGGCCGGCCAGTGCCGCCTATTGCTCGACGCTGCTGAACGACATCCGCAGCACGGACTGCATCGCGCACGGCTTGCCCGCGCAGACGCCGGGCTTGAACGGTGTCGCCACGATCACCCCGGACACGAAGCGGGCGAAATCGACGTCCACGCTGCCGAACGTGTCCACGTGCTGCACCTTGCCGCTGGCGTCCACATCGGCCACCAGCGTCAGTTGCCCTTGCGTGCCCAGCCTGTCCATCGCCGCCTTGATGGCCACGAAGACGGGCAGCATGCCCTCGGCCGGGTACGGCGGCTCGTCTGCAGCCGGCATGCCCTCGTAGTCGGCCCGCACCCTGGCTTTCTCGGCATCGTCCAGCTCGGCGTAACGGCGGTTCATCGGCAACGAGGAACGGATGGCCGCATGGCCCAGCCGCGTCCCCAGCTTTTCGACACGCATCTCGTACTGCTTGCGCGTCAGGCCTTGTGCGGTGGCGCATTGCAGCCCAAGAGTCAACAGGCAGAGAACGGCGACGCGGACGCAGAGAAACGGCATTGAAGCTTCGGGATAGATCGATTGGAACCGGACGTTAGCGGATGCGCCGGTGCCGCCGACGCCCTGTCGTGCCAAGGATTCACCACGCGCACGCACCATGCGCGGTCGCGCCGCGCTGATCAGCGCTTCTTCACCACCACGCTGCCGATGGAGTAACCCGCGCCGAAGGAGCAGATGACGCCCGCGTCGCCCGCCTTCAGGTCGCCGCGATGGTGGTGGAAGGCAATGATGGAACCCGCGGACGCCGTGTTGGCGTATTCGTTCAGGATCAGCGGCGCGACCTCGTCGCCGGCGTCGGCGCCCACCAGCTTCTTGATGACCAGCTGGTTCATGCCCTGGTTGGCCTGGTGCAGCCAGTAGCGGCTGACCTGCGTGGGCTCCAGGCCCAGCTTGCCCAGGTGGGTCTCGATGTGGGCCGCCGCCATGGGCACCACCTCCTTGAAGACCTTGCGGCCTTCTTGATAGAAGGTCAGGTCGCGGGCGTTGGGGTCGCGGTCTTCGGCGCGGTTCATGAAGCCGAAGTTGTTGCGGATGTTGCTGCTGAACTGCGTGGCCAGCTGCGTGCCCAGGATCTCCCACTGCTCGCTGCCGGTGGCCGTGTCGGCACGCTCGATGATGACGGCCGTGCAGACGTCGCCGAAGATGAAGTGGCAGTCGCGGTCGCGCCATTCCAGATGGGCCGACGTGATCTCGGGGTTCACGACCAGCACGCACTTGCTCGCGCCCGAGCGCACCGCGTTGTAGGCCTGCTCCAGCGCGAAGGTGGCCGACGAGCAGGCCACGTTCATGTCGAAGCCGTAGCCGCCCGCGCCCAGCGCCTGCTGGATCTCGACCGCCATGGCCGGGTAGGCGCGCTGCATGTTGGCACTCGAACAAAGCACGGCGTCGATGTCGGCGCCGGTCTTGCCGGCCTGCTGCAAGGCCTGTTTCGCCGCGTCGACGGCGATCTCGGCCATCAGCGAGATCTGGTCGTCGCCACGCGGCGCGAAACGCGGGTACATGCGGGCCGGGTCCAGCACGCCTTCCTTCTCGATGACGTAGCGCTGCTTGATGCCGGAGGCCTTCTCGATGAACTCGACGCTGGAGTGCGTCATCGCGGCACGTTCGCCGGCCGCGATCGCGTCGGCATGGAGCGCGTTCTGGCGATCGGCGTAGGCATTGAACGCTTCCACCAACTCGGCATTGGTGATGACGTGCGGGGGGCGGTACAGGCCGGTGCCGGAAATGACGACGGGCGGGAATGAAGCTTGCATGAAGAGGTCGCCCTGCTGATGTACGAAGGCTGAAATTTTATCGAGCCAATCCGGTGCCTTCAGTCGCCTTTAGCGTTCGACCATGCACGAAGACAGTCTCCTGCCCCCCGACGACGCGCTGCGCCTGACGCTGCACAACGAGGTGCACGCCCGGCCGCCGGCCCGCATCCGGCTGCCGGCCGTCATCGTCCACATCGCCGTATTGAACGACGGTGTCAGCCGTGCCGATGAGCTGGCTCATCTGCGCCTGCTGCCGGGCCAGCACGACCTGGCCGAGACGGCGCTGAGTGGCAATTTCGTGCGCCTGCGCTGCGGCGGCTTCTCGATGAAATGGGAGCGCCATGCCGAGTTCACGCGCTACTCCATCCTGCAGCCGCTGCCAGCCGACGCGCAAGCCTCACCGCAGGCGCTGGACCGGTTGGCGCTCCGCGTCGCGCCGGACTGGCTGGGGCTTATCCCCGGCCGCACCATCGCGGCGATCAAGCTGGTCATGGTCGAACGGTCGCTGGCCTTCACGCCCAGTGCGCTGGCAGAGGCGCAGGCCTGGTTCGGCGAGCAGGCCGTCGTCGCGTCGACGATGGGCGGGCATTCGCTGGTGGTCACGGACTTCCACATGCGCGCCACCGGCTTCGAGCACATCGTCGTGCTGGCCGAGCCCGGCACGCCGGAGACGCGCGCGGGCCGCATCTGCCAGCGCCTGCTGGAGTTGGAAACCTACCGTCTGATGGCCTTGCGCGGCCTGCCCGCGGCCAAAGCGCTGAGCGCGACGCTGGCCGAGTTGGAGGCCACCCTGGCCGCCATCACCGCGCGGCTGCAGGCGCGCGGCGCGTCTGAGGCCGAGCTGCTGGACGACCTGATATCCACCGCCGCCCGCGTGGAGCATGCGACGGCCCAGCACCAGTACCGCTTCGGGGCCACGCTGGCGTATCACGCCATCGTCGAGTCGCGCATCGAGGAGCTGCACGAGGGCAAGGTGGCCGGCACGCAGACGCTGGGCGAGTTCATGCAGCGCCGCCTGTCACCGGCCATCGCGACCGTGGACGCCACGGCCCAGCGCCTGTCCAGCCTGTCGCAGCGCATCACGCGCGCCAGCGCGCTGCTGCGCACGCGCGTGGACATCGCCACCGAGGCGCAGAACCAGCAGCTGCTGACGCAGCTGGGCGATGGCCAGCGCACGCAGTTGCGCATGCAGGCCACCGTGGAAGGCCTGTCGCTGGCGGCCATCACCTACTACGTGGTCAGCCTGCTGCTGTACGGCTTCAAGGCGCTGAAGAGCGAGGGCTGGCTGCCGGTGGCGCCGGAGGTGGCGGCGGGTGCGTCCATCCCGCTGGTGCTGCTGGCCGTGTGGCAAACGACGCGGCGCATCCACCGCAAGTTCTTCAATCACTGACCCGCACGTCCAGGCCCGGTCGGCGCAGCGCATCCAGCAGCGCAGGATCGGCCTGCGGCGTGACGAGGAGCGTGGACAGCGCGGCCAGCGGCGCCACGCGGTAGGGCGACACCTTGCCCAGCTTGTCGCTGCTGGCCATCAGCACCGTCTCGGCCGCCTGCGCCATCAGCAAGGCCTTGACCTGCGCCTCCTCGGCGTCGCCGGTGGACAGGCCGAACTCGGCATCCACGCCGGTCACGCCCAGGAAATAGCAGTCCGCTCGCAGCGCCTGGATGGCCTGGGCCACGCCGGCCCCCACGGCGACGCCGGAATGCTTGAACAGCCGGCCACCCAGCATCAACACCTCCACCGTCGGGTGCTCGATCAGCGCCGCGGCGATGACGGGGCTGTGCGTGGCAATGGTGGCGCGCAGCGTGGCCGGCAGCTGCTGCACCAGGGCCAGCGTGCTGGTGCCGCCATCGACGAACACCAGTTGCCCGTCGGCGATCAGCGAAGCCGCCAGCCGCCCCAGCGCACGCTTCTCGTCCACCGCGATGGCGCCGCGCCGCGCCAGGTTGGCCAGCGCGGGCGACACCGGCAGCGCGCCGCCGTGTACGCGCTGCAGCACGCCGCGCGCGGCGAGGTCACGCAGGTCGCGGCGGATGGTGTCCTCCGACACGTCCAGCCGCTCGGCCAGCTCGCGCGCCAGCACGCGGCCGCTCAGTTGCAGCTCATCCAGGATGGCCAGGTGGCGTTGCTCGGTCAGCATCTGCGGGGTTGCATGGTTTTGCGTTATTTTGCATGATTTATTTTCAATTCAGGAAAATTCATGCAACCACCGACCGAAACCCGCATTTCCGATCTGCCGCTGTCCGAACGCGTCCACGTGCAGCAGGTGAAGCTGCTGTCCGACAACTGGTACACGCTGAAGACCACGCGCTTCGATTTCCTGCGCAGCAGCGGTGATTGGCAGACACAGGACCGCGAGACCTATGACCGCGGCAATGGCGCCACGCTGCTGCTCTACCAGCGCGCACGCCGCCGCGTGATGCTGACGCGGCAGTTCCGCTACCCGGTCTTCGTCAACGGCTGGCAGCAGTTGATGGTGGAGACGGTCGCCGGGCTGTTGGACGAAGCCGATCCGGTCAGTTGCATACGCGCCGAAGCCGAGCAGGAGGCCGGCGTGCGGCTGCGCGAGGTGCAGCCGCTGTTCGAGGCCTACATGAGCCCCGGCTCGGTGACCGAGAAGCTGCATTTCTTCGCCGCCGAGTACGAGGAGCGTGACCTGGTGGGCGACGGCGGCGGCCTGGTCGACGAAGGCGAGGACATCGCTCGCTTCGAACTGGACTTCGACGAGGCCATGCGCCAGGTCGAGGCCGGCGAGATCGTCGATGCGAAAACCATCATGCTGTTGCGCTGGGCTGAGCGGCATGTGTTCGGCCCGCCGCCGAAGGCCGGGCCGCTGCTGGTCTTCATCGCCGGCCCCTACCGCAGCGGGACGGATGACCGCGACGACCTCATCGCTGCGAATGTGCAAGCCATGCAGGACGCCGCCGTCGAGGTCGCGGCGCTGGGCCATGTGCCGGTACTGGGCGAGTGGGTCACGCTGCCGCTGATCGAAGCGCAAGGCGGTCGACGCGGCGACGCCATCTGGAATTGCGTGTTCCACCCGCATGCCCAGGCGCTGCTGGAGCGCTGCGACTTGCTGCTGCGCATTGGCGGCGCATCGGCCGGCGCCGACGCCATGGTCAAGGCTGCATTGGCGCACGGCTTGCAGGTCCAATACGGCACGGCTTCCCTGCCCGCGCGGCCTGCGTAGAATCAATCACCGGGCCCAAATTTTGGCGTCCGGTTTTTTTTGCCCGCTGCAAACGCGGGCACGAAGCCGGCAGAGCCAAGTCAAGCGCTCGCAGCCCAGGTCGCGCACTGCATGAACGCGCGCCGCAACTGTGAACACCATTGACATGGAAATCTTCGACTACGACAACATCCTGCTGCTGCCCCGCAAGTGCCGCGTGGAAAGCCGCTCCGACTGCGACACCTCCGTGCAGTTCGGACCACACCGCTTCAAGCTGCCGGTCGTGCCGGCCAACATGAAGACCGTGGTGGACGAGTCCATCACCGAGATGCTGGCCCGGGAGGGCTACTTCTACGTGATGCACCGCTTCGACCTGGACAGCCTGGCCTATGCGCGCTCCATGCGCGACCAGGGCCTGATCGTGTCCCTGAGCGTGGGCGTGAAGCCGGCCGACTACGAGTTGGTGGACCGCCTGGCCACCGAAGGCCTGGGCGCCGACTACCTGACCATCGACATCGCGCACGGCCACGCCGAGAGCGTGCAGCGCATGATCGGCCACATCAAGGCCAAGCTGCCCGACACCTTCGTCATCGCCGGCAACGTGGGCACGCCCGAGGCCGTCATCGACCTGGAGAACTGGGGCGCGGATGCAACCAAGGTGGGCGTGGGCCCGGGCAAGGTCTGCATCACGCGACTGAAGACCGGTTTCGGCACCGGTGGCTGGCAGCTGTCGGCGCTGAAGTGGTGTGCCCGCGTGGCCACCAAGCCCATCGTCGCAGACGGTGGCATCCGCCACCACGGCGACATCGCCAAGAGCGTGCGCTTCGGTGCCAGCATGGTCATGGTGGGCTCGCTGTTCGCGGGCCACGAGGAGTCGCCCGGCAAGACCGTCGAGGTCGACGGCAAGCTGTTCAAGGAGTACTACGGCTCGGCGTCTGACTTCAACAAGGGCGAGTACCGCCACGTGGAAGGCAAGCGCATCCTGGAGCCGGTCAAGGGCAAGCTGTCCGACACGCTGCGCGAGATGCAGGAAGACCTGCAAAGCTCCATCTCCTATTCGGGCGGCACGCAGTTGGCGGACCTGAAGAAGGTGAACTACGTGATCCTCGGGGGCGAGAACGCAGGTGAACACCTGCTGATGTAAGCCGACATGGACTTCACCGCCTACCGCCGCCATGACGCGACCTCGCTGGCCGCCGAGGTGGCGGCAGGCCGGGTCAGCGCCAATCAACTGCTCGACCTGGCACTGGCCCGGCTGGCCGAAGTCCAACCCCGGCTGAACCCCGTCTGCCGGCTGATGCCAGACGCCGCGCGCGACCAGCTCGCGCGTGGCATTGCGGCCGGCCCGCTGGCCGGCGTGCCCTTGCTCATCAAGGACGCGGCCCAGCACTACGCCGGGCTGCCCACCGGCTTCGGCAGCCGCGCGCTCGCCGGCCTGTCACCGGCGCGCGAACACGCCCACGTGGTGCGGCGCTTGCTGAACGCAGGCGCCGTCATCTTTGGCAAGACCAACACGCCGGAGCTGGCGCTGAAAGGCGTCACCGACCCGCAGGCCTTCGGCCGCAGCAGCAACCCGTGGGACGTCACCCGCACGACCGGCGGCAGCAGCGGCGGCGCGGCAGCGGCCGTGGCCTCGGGCGTCTTGCCCATGGCCGCTGGCAACGACGGCGGCGGCTCCATCCGCATCCCGGCCGCCTGCTGCGGCCTGGTGGGCCTGAAGCCGTCACGCGGCCGCGTGTCGGTGGGGCCGCAGCAGGGCGAGGTCTGGTTCGGCGCCAGCAGCGAGGGCGTGCTGTCACGCAGCGTGCGCGACACCGCGCTGGCGCTGGACGTGCTGGCCGGCCCCGAGCCCGGCGACCAGGTCGCGCTGCCCTGCCCCCAAACCTCCTTCGCCGAACAACTGCGCACACCGCTGCGCCGCCTGCGCATCGCCTGGTGCGCCGAATCGCCCATCGGCGAGCCGGTGCACGACGAAGCACGCCTGGCCGTCGAGCGCAGCGCCGCGCTGCTGAAAAGCCTGGGCCATGCCGTCGAGCCGGCACAGCCGGACCTGGACGGCCGCGCGCTCGCCAACAGCTATCTGCACATCTACTTCGGCCAGGTGCCGGCCACGCTGAGCCAGGCCGTCGCCGCGGGCGGGCGCGAGGCCGACTTCGAGCCGCTGACCCGCCTCATCGCCGCTTTGGGCCGCGCCACGTCCGCCGAGCGGCTGACGCTGGAGCTGGGCCGCTGGAACGACTACGCCCGCGCGCTGGCCGCGCTGCATGCGCGCTACGACGTCTACCTGACGCCCACCCTCGCCTCGCCGCCGGTGCCGCATGGCACCGGCGATCCGCCGGCCGCGCAGGTGGCGGTGCTGAATGCGCTGCGCGCGTCGGGCCTGCTGAGCCTGCTGAAGCGCGCGGGGCTTCTGGAGGGCGTCATCCGCCAGATGGCCACCAACAGCCTGCGCCATGTGCCGTTCACGCAGCTGGCCAACCTGACCGGCACGCCGGCAATCTCGCTGCCGCTGCACTGGACCGCCGACGGCCTGCCGCTGGGCGTGCAGTTCATTGCGCCGCCGGGCGAGGACGGCCTGCTGCTGCAACTCGCCGCCGAGCTGGAAGCGGCGCAACCCTGGTTCGACCGCGTCCCTAGCTGAAGCGCACGGCGGCCTCGAAGCCCGGCTCCGCATTGCGCAGCTCCAGCCGGCTGCCATGCGCCTCGGCCACCAGCCGGCACAGGCTCAGGCCCAGGCCCACGCCGCCCTCGTGGCGCGTGCGGGCCACGTCGGGCCGGTAGAAGGGCTGGCCCAGCTGCGGCAGCGCCTCGGCCGGCACGCCGGGGCCGAAGTCGCGCACCACCAGCCGCACGCCGGCCCCGGCGCGCTGCAAGGTCAGCTGCACCGGACCGCGCGCCGCATCGTTGTGGCGAAGCGCGTTGTGCACGAGATTGCGCAGCAGCAGCTGCACGCGCAGCCGGTCCAGTTGCAGCGTCGGCAGGTCGGGATCGATGTGCAACTCGACGCCCGGCTGCGCCTGCTCGCGGGCCAGCGCGGCCATGTCCACCTCGCACAGCTGCAGCGCGCTGTGGCCACTGCCCAGCCGCTCGCTTTCCAGCAGCGCGGTGATGAGGTCGCGCATCTGCGCCAGCTCATCCAGCAGCGCGTCGCGCGAGCCGCTCTCGCCCACCAGCTCGGCATGCAGCCGCGCGCGCGTCAGCGGGCTGCGCAACTCGTGGCTGATGGCCAGCAGCAAGGCGCGCTTGCCATCCAGCATGGCTTGGATGTCGGCGGCCATCTGGTTGAAGCGCTGCGCGAGGTCGCCGATCTCGTCTCCGTGGATGATGGGAACGCGGTGCGAGAACTCGCCGCGCCGGAAGGCCTCGGCGCCCTGCGCCAGCGCATGCAGCGGCTGCACCATGTGGCGGATCATGCCGAAGGCCAGGCCCGTGACGACCAGCAGCGCCGGCACGGCCCACAGCAGCCCGTAGGCGCTGCCCATGGACGCCCAGAGGATGACGCTGCTGGCGCAGGCCAGCACGATGAAGATCGCGATGAGCCGCGCGCCCAGCGAATGCTTGAAGTGCTTGTGATGGCGATGCCAGCGCTGGTGCCAGCGATGCCGCACGCGCCAGCGGTACTCCCAGTCGCGGCTCATGCGCCGCGCGCGCTTGAGATGCTTGCGCTGCCAGCGCTCGCGCCAGCGGTGGTCATAGGGGTGGTTCACGGTTTCTCAGGCAGCGCGAAGCAATAGCCGGCGTTGCGCAATGTCTTCAGTGCCGCCAGCGGCTCCAGCTTGCGGCGCAGCCGGCTGACGAGGATGTCCACGGCCCGCGTGTACAGCTCGGCCTCCTGGCCGCGCAGCCGGTTCAGGATGTCGTCGCGCGAGAACACGCGGCCCGGCTCGCGGGCCAGCATCACCAGCAGCTCGTACTCGGTGCCGGTCAGCTCGATCGCACCACCACCAGCCTTCACCTCGCGGCGCGCCGTGTCGATCTGCAGGCCCTCGAAGCGGAGCAGCGCCAGGGGCTGCGGCGCCGCGGCCGGCGGCGGCGCGAAGCGCGTGCGGCGCAGGATGGTCTGCAGCCGCGCGGCCAGTTCGCGCGGCTCGAAGGGCTTGGGCAGGTAGTCGTCGGCGCCCAGTTCCAGGCCCACGACGCGGTCGGTCAGGTCGCCGCGCGCGGTCAGCATCAGCACCGGCATGTCGCGCCAGGGCTCGCTGCCGGCGCGCAGCCGCTTGCAGAACTCGAAGCCGTCCATCTCGGGCAGCATGCCGTCCAGGATCAGCGCGTCGAAGCGCTCGGCCGCGAGCCGGGGCAGCGCCTCGCTGGGCCGCGTGACGGCCTCCAGCTGCAGGTCGAAGCGGGCCAGGTATTGCGCGAGTGGCCCGGCCAGCGCCTCGTCGTCGTCAATCAGCAGCAGTCGGTGCATTGCGCATCAATTCTGCCCGCAGCCCCGGCGGCGCAGCGTCATGGAGCGCAGCAGCTCGCGCTGCTGGGCGCCCAGGCTGTCGAAGAAGTCCGCGAAGGCCGCGATGACGCCGGGCCCGGCCTCGCGCAGCGAGTCCAGCCGCGCGTCGATGAGCCGCTGCGCCGGCTCGCGGGCGAACTGTTCGCCGGCCATCAGGTCGGCCACCTCGGGGCCGCGCGCGAACTGCTTCAGCGCGTCGCGCTGGCGCTGGAGCTGTTCGAGCCAGATGGCCAGGCGGCGTTGCTGCTCGGCGTCCAGGCCCAGCTTGGCGCCCAGTCGTGCGACGAGGAGATAGGCAAAACCGTCAGCGTGATGGCCGAAGCCGTGGCCATGGCGGCCGTGGCCAAAGTGGTGGCGAAATTCGTGGTGCGCGTGCCAGCGGCGAAACAGGTTCATGGCGGGAATCCGGCGGGTTGGAGATGGCGCCCATGCTGGCCGCCCGCGCCGCGCCAAGCATCTCGGCGGCGTATCGCCGGGTTTCGTTTTGTACTGCGGCGCCGGCATTAACACGCCCGCGCGCCCTGGCACCCTCCCCAACCCGACCCGATCGTTCCGCCGCCGCAACGTCAAGCGTGGAGGGCGGGATATCCCCAGATCGCTGCCCGTCCGCACCTCCAAAAATAAAACGAACGGTCGTGCTTTTATCGGGCATGCCGGCCGTCTTCATTCCACGCCCGACGGAGACATGCATGAACCTCGCATTGCAGGGTTGGCGCCGCCGCGCCGCCCGCGGATTCGCTGTTGCGGCCGGCCTGCTGGCGCTGGCCGGCGCCCAGGCCGCCACGCTGGCCTGCCGCGCCCCCACACCGCTGGAAGCCGCCACCTTCACGACGCCGCTGGCGCTTCCCGGCGTCGTCTCGCCCAGGGACGGCACCTGCTTCATCCGCGGCCTGAAGGTCACGCGGCCGGACGGCGTGCGGCTGGCCGCCAATGTGTTCCTGCCGGCCGGCGCCAGCAGCGGCAGCGCGCCGGCCCAGTACCCGGCGGTCATCTTCATCAGCAGCTGGGCCTCGGCCGAGTTCTTCGAGTACCTGGGTCAGCAGCACCGCATGGCGCGCGACGGCTACATCGCCGTGGCCTACACGACGCGCGGCTTCTGGGACTCGGATGGCGTCATCGGCGTGGCCGGGCCGCTGGACGTCGCCGACGTCAGCGGCGTACTGGACTGGACGCTGGCGAACACACCCACCGACCCGGCCCGCGTGGGCGCGGCGGGCATCTCCTACGGCGCGGGCCTGTCGCTGCTGGCGCTGGGCAAGGAGCCGCGGCTGAAGACGGCCGTGGCGCTGTCCGGCTGGGCGACACTGA
This sequence comes from Roseateles asaccharophilus, assembly GCF_031458115.1. Lineage (GTDB taxonomy): Bacteria > Pseudomonadota > Gammaproteobacteria > Burkholderiales > Burkholderiaceae_C > Pelomonas > Pelomonas asaccharophilus_A. The sequence goes on from NZ_JAVDXV010000006.1 coordinate 124,390, forward strand.
TCGACCAGATGTATGCCAACCAGGTGCCCAACCCGACCTGGCTGAACATCCTGCAGCTGTCGGGCCAGGTCACGGGCCGGCTGGACCCCATCGTGGCCGAGTACAACGCGGCGATCCAGAACCCCGACACGCCGGCGGCCAAGCTGGCCGAGATTGCCGCCTGGGGCTGGCCGCGCTCGCCGCGCAGCGCGGTGGAGGCGATCAACGCCCGTGGCGCGCCGGTCTTCATCGGCAAGAACTGGCAGGACGACATGTTCTCGCCCAACTCGACGCTGGCGATGTTCAACGCCTTGACGGTGCCCAAGAAGCTGCTGCTGCAGCCGGGCATCCATGCGTCGGCCGAACTGCCGGGCGCGCTGCTGGACATCGCCAACCCGGTATGGGACGAGGCGCACCGCTGGATGGACCGCTGGCTGAGGGGCCGCGCCAACGGCATCGACAGCGAGCCGGCGATCTCGCTGCAGCCCAAGTTCAAGGGCTACCGCGAGACGCTGTCGGGCTGGCCGGCGCCAGAGCTGCGCACGCTGGACTACCAGCTGACGCCGCGCGGCGCGCTGCGCTGGGAGCTGTCCTGCCTGTGCTGGCGCGGCATTGCCGGCGAACTGAAGACCGGCCAGCGCGCCACCAGCGGCCGCGACAGCATCGGCAACGCGCTGGACACGTCGGCCACCACCGGCCCCCTGCCCGTGTTGTCGCCGCTGATGGAAAGCGTGGGCCTGCCGGTCATCAACCACATGCCCACCGTGCTGCCGGCCTTTGGCGTGCGCTATGAAGGGCCGTGGCTGAGCCAGCCGCTGAAGGTCCGCGGCGTGCCGGCGCTGAAGCTGCGCGTGGTGCCGTCGCGGGCGCGTGGCATGCTGGTGGCCTATCTGTACGACGTGGACGCGGCCGGCTTCGGCACGCTGATCACGCACGGCGCCCGCGCGCTGCATACGGCCACGCCGGGGCAGTCGCAGGACCTGAGCTTCGACCTGGTTGCCACCGGCTACGACGTGCCGGCCGGCCACCGGCTGGTGCTGGTGTTCGACACGCAAGACCACCTGTACGGCCCGCCCGTGCGGCCGGGTGAGCGCTTCGACATGGCGCTGGACTTCGGCGCCGGCAGCCCGTTGCAGCTGAAGCTGCAGACGCGCTGACGCGCGTTCGGCCGCACCGGGGTGGCTCCCGGTGCGGCACCTACAATCGCGGGTCCCCCAAAAGCCCAATTCCGCCCCGTTTTCATGGGGCGACGCCGCGATGACCGAACTTGCCAAGTCCTTCGAACCCGCCGCCCTGGAAGCCCACTGGGGCCCCAAGTGGGAAGCCGCCGGCCTGTATGCGCCGACGCTGGACCCGGCCAAGCCCTCCTTCAGCATCCAGCTGCCGCCGCCCAACGTGACCGGCACGCTGCACATGGGCCACGCCTTCAACCAGACGGTGATGGACTCGCTGACGCGCTACCACCGCATGCTGGGCGACAACACGCTGTGGGTGCCCGGCACCGACCACGCCGGCATCGCCACGCAGATCGTCGTGGAGCGCCAGCTGCAGGCCGCCGGCCAGAGCCGCCACGACCTGGGCCGCAAGAACTTCGTCGCCCGCGTGTGGGAGTGGAAGCAGCAGTCGGGCAACACCATCACCAGCCAGATGCGCCGCCTGGGCGACTCGGTCAGCTGGGCGCATGAGTACTTCACGATGGACGAGAAACTGTCCAGCGTGGTCGTCGAGACCTTCGTGCGGCTGTACGAGGAAGGCCTGATCTACCGCGGCAAGCGCCTGGTCAGCTGGGACCCCATCCTGCAGTCCGCCGTGTCGGACCTGGAGGTGTCGTCGGAAGAGGAAGACGGCTCGCTGTGGCACATCCGCTACCCGCTGGCCGACGGCTCGGGTTCGCTGGTCGTGGCCACCACGCGCCCGGAGACCATGCTGGGCGACGTGGCCGTCATGGTCCACCCCGAGGACGAGCGCTATGCCGCGCTGATCGGCAAGCTGGTCACGCTGCCGCTGACCGGCCGTGAGATCCCCGTCATCGCCGACGACTACGTGGACCGTGAGTTCGGCACCGGCGTCGTCAAGGTCACGCCGGCGCATGACACCAACGACTACGCCGTCGGCCAGCGCCACAACCTGCCGATGATCTCGGTGCTGGACCTGCAGGCCCGCATCAACGACAACGCCCCCGAGACCTACCGCGGCCTGGACCGCTTCGTCGCCCGCAAGCGCGTCGTTGCCGACCTGGAGGCGCTGGGCCTGCTGGTGGAAGTGAAGAAGCACAAGCTGCAGGTGCCGCGCTGCGAGCGCACCGGCCAGGTCATCGAGCCCATGCTGACGGACCAGTGGTTCGTCGCCACCACCAAGCCCGGCAGCAGCGGCAAGAGCATCGCCGATGGCGCCATCGAGGCGGTGGCCAGCGGCGAGCTGAAGTTCTTCCCCGAGCAGTGGGTCAACACCTACAACCACTGGATGGGCAACCTGCAGGACTGGTGCATCTCGCGCCAGCTGTGGTGGGGCCACCAGATCCCGGCCTGGTACGGCACGAACGGCGAGCTGTTCGTCGCGCGCAGCGAAGAGGAAGCGCAGGCCCGCGCCAAGGCCGCCGGCTATGTGGGCGAGCTGACGCGCGACCCCGACGTGCTGGACACCTGGTACTCGTCGGCGCTGGTGCCGTTCTCGACGCTGGGCTGGCCCGAGAAGACGCTGGAGCAGTCGCTGTTCCTGCCCTCCTCCGTGCTCGTGACCGGCTACGACATCATCTTCTTCTGGGTCGCCCGGATGATCATGATGACCAAGCACTTCACCGGTCAGGTGCCGTTCAAGGACGTCTACATCCACGGCCTGGTGCGTGACTCGCAGGGCCAGAAGATGAGCAAGTCCGAAGGCAATGTGCTGGACCCGGTGGACCTGATCCAGGGCTGCGACCTGGACACGCTGACGCAGAAGTCCACCACCGGCCTGCGCAAGCCCGAGACGGCGCCCAAGGTCGCCGCCCGCGTGAAGAAGGAATTCCCCGACGGCATGCCGGCCTATGGCGCGGACGCGCTGCGCTTCACGATGGCGTCCTACGCCTCGCTGGGCCGCAACATCAACTTCGACACCAAGCGCTGCGAGGGCTACCGCAACTTCTGCAACAAGCTCTGGAACGCGACCCGCTTCGTGCTGATGAACTGCGAAGGCCAGGACTGCGGCCTTGCCAATGCGCAAGGCCACTGCCCGCCCGGCTACAACAAGTTCAGCCAGGCCGATCGCTGGATCGTCAGCGAACTGCAGCGCGTGGAAGCGGTGGTGGCGCAAGGCTTTGCCGAGTACCGCCTGGACAACGTCGCCAACGCGGTCTACAGCTTCGTCTGGGACGAGTACTGCGACTGGTATCTGGAGATCGCCAAGGTGCAGATCCAGACCGGCGACGAAGCCCAGCAGCGCGCCACGCGCCGCACGCTGATCCGCGTGCTGGAGACCACGCTGCGCCTGCTGCACCCCATCGCCCCCTTCATCACCGAAGAGCTGTGGCAGACCGTCGCCCCGGTGGCCGGCCGCAAGACGGTGGACTACATCACGCAGGCCGGCTATCCCATCGCGGCGCCCGAGCGCATCGACGCCAACGCCGACGCCTGGATGGCCCAGCTGAAGGAAGTGGTGGGCACCTGCCGCAGCCTGCGCAGCGAGATGAACCTCAGCCCCGCCGAGCGCGTGCCGCTGCTGGTGGGCGGCGACCTGAGCTTCCTGACCGAAGCCGCCGCCGTGCTGAAGGTGCTGGCCAAGCTGAGCAGCGTCGAGCTGATCGCCGACGAGGCCGAGTTCGCGAAGCAGAGCGCCACATCGCCGGTGCTGGTGCACGGCGCGGCCAAGCTGGCGCTGAAGGTGGAGATCGACGTGGAGGCCGAGCGTGCGCGGCTGACCAAGGAGATCACCCGCCTGGATGGCGAGATCGTGAAGGCAGAGGCCAAGCTGGGCAACGAAAGCTTCGTGGCACGCGCACCAGCCGCCGTCGTGGAGCAGGAGCGAGCCCGCGTGGCCGGCTTCAAGGAGACGGTGGCCCGCCTGCGCGAGCAGCTGGCCCGCCTGGCTTAATAGGCGACGGCGCGCTTCTTTGCCTGCCCGGCGGCAGGCGCCTCGGCCAGCAGCTCGTCGATGGCCCGGGCCACGGCCCAGGCCGCGCGCACGCGCGACTCGCGCGTGGTGCCGGCCAGTCGTGGCGTGACCTGCAGCGTCGGCATGCCGTGCAGCGGGCGGCCCGCATCCAGCACGCCAGGCTCCATGCAATCGAACCACGCCGCGCGCATCTGGCCGCTGCGCAGCACGCGTGCCAGCGCCGCGTCATCGACCAGGCCCGACTGGCTCAGCACCACCAGCACCTGGCCAGCGCGCGCATGCTCCAGCTGGCGCGCGCCCAGCAGGCCACGGAAACGCTCGAAGTAAGGCAGCAGCAGCACCAGGCCGTCGCCGTGCTGCACCAGCTCCTTCAGGCCCACCGACTCGATGCCCCAGCGCGCCCAGATGCTGTCGTTCGGATGGCAGCCGGGGTCGTAGCCGATGACGCGGGCGCCGAAGGCCTGCAGCAGCTGGGCCATCACGCGGGCCGCAGGCGTCAGGCCCAGCAGGCCGATCGTGGCGCAGCCCAGTTCACGCCCTACCTTCAGGCCATCGCTGCCCTCCACCGGCACGCGCCGCAGCAGGCTCAGCAGCGACCCCATCGCGAACTCGGCCTCGGCGCTGGCCGTCGACGTCTGCGAGCGCACCACATCCACGCCGGCATTGCGGCAAGCATCGGCGTCGATGTTCTCGCCGCCGCCGCTGGCGCGGCCGATGGCGCGCAGCTGGCGAGCCCCGCGCAGCAGGTCCGCATCGATGCGCACATCGGGCGGCGCGATCAGTGCGCGCGCATGCTGCAACGCGGCGCTCAACCCCTCCGGGTCCCCGACCAACTCGGGCGCGAAGCGCGCGTCGTGGCGCTCGCCGAGCCACTGCACCACTTCCGCTTCCAGGGGTTCCAGGATGAGAACGCTCATTGTTCTTTGTGCCCAACTCAGGGGTCAGGACTGTCATCTTTGGCGTGACAGAATGGCCTGAACCTTGCTAACCCAGTGTAACCATGCCGTCTTCGCCCCGTTCGCCCATCACCAAAGCCATCTTCCCGGTCGCGGGCCTTGGCACGCGGTTCCTGCCGGCCACCAAGGCCCAGCCCAAGGAGATGCTGCCGGTGGTCGACAAGCCGCTGATCCAGTACGCGGTCGAAGAGGCTTATGAGGCGGGCGTGCGCGAGATGATCTTCGTGACGGGCCGCCACAAGCGCCCCATCGAAGACCACTTCGACATGACCTTCGAGCTGGAAGTGGCGCTGGAGAAGGCAGGCAAGCAGGAACTGCTGGAAGTGGTCCAGAGCGTCAAGCCCGCCGACATGGAATGCATCTACGTGCGCCAGGCGCAGGCCCTGGGCCTGGGTCATGCCGTGCTGTGCGGCCAGCGCCTCGTGGGCAACGAGCCCTTTGCCGTGCTGCTGGCTGACGACCTGATGGTGGGTCCTCAGCCCGGCCGCGGCATCCTGAAGCAGATGGTGGAGCAGTTCGCCGACTGGCGTGCCTCCATCCTGGCCGTGCAGGAAGTGCCGCCCGAGCACACACGCCGCTACGGCATCGTGGCCGGCACGCACGTGAATGACGACCTGATGGACGTCAACCGCATCGTCGAGAAGCCGGCCCCCGAAAGCGCGCCGTCACGCCTGGGCGTGGCGGGCCGCTACATCCTGACGCCGGGCGTCTTCCACGAGATCGCCAACCAGCCGCGCGGTGTGGGTGGCGAGATCCAGCTGACCGACGGCATCGCCGGCCTGCTGCGTCGCGAGAAGGTGTTCGCTTTCCGCTACGAAGGCAAGCGCTATGACTGCGGCAGCAAGGAAGGCTTCCTGCAGGCCAACGTCGAGCTGGCGCTGGCCCACCCGCAACTGGGCCCGGGCTTCAAGGAATTCCTGCAGGGTCTGGGGCTCTGACCCGCTGGTCAGCGTCGGCGCAGGATGTGGATGAATTCCGCGCCTGCAGTTTCCTGCTCCACCAGTTCGTTGCCGGTCTGACGCGCAAACGCCTGGAAGTCGCGCAGTGAGCCGGGGTCGGTGGCAACGACGCGCAGCAGTTCCCCGCTCAGCATCTCCGCCAAGGCCTTCTTGGCCTTGAGGATGGGCAGCGGGCAGTTCAGGCCCCGGGTGTCGATCTCGCGTTGGACGTCCATGGGGTTCATTCTCGCTTCATGCCCGACAGGTCGAGCCACTGAGGTTCGATGCCTTTGGAGCGCATCCAGGTGGCCAAAGCCTGCCCTGTGCCCTGCGGCCAGCAGCGCACGTCCTCAGGCGCGATGAGCTTGTACTCCGCCAGTTCGGGCGACAGCTTGATGTCCCCGCGCGCCTGCGCGTGATAGGCAATGATGATCTGGTTCATGCGCTGGAAGTCCCAGACACCCAGCAGGTTCAGCGCGTCGACCTGCAGCGAAGTTTCCTCAGCGATCTCGCGACGGATGCCGTCCTCGGGGCTCTCACCCGCCTCCATGAAGCCAGTGATCAGCCCGAAGAACTTGCCCGGCCAGGCGGCATTGCGGGCCAGCAGCACCTGACCGTCACGGTCCGTGCATTCGATGACGGCGGCGAGCACGGGAGTCGGGTTGTTCCAATGCGTCCAGCCGCAGGCCGGGCAGCGCAACCGCGTCTTGTCGCCACCGTCCTCGGCCAGCGTGATCGCGGCCAGCGGCGTCGCGCAGTCGGGACAGTAGGCGGGCGCCTTCACGCCGGGAACACGCCGGTGGAGAGATAACGGTCGCCGCGGTCGCAGACGACGAACACGATGGTCGCGTTCTCGACCTGCTTGGCAATCTGCAGCGCCACCCAGCAGGCGCCCGCCGCCGAGATGCCGGCGAACAGGCCCTCTTCGCGGGCCAGGCGGCGCGCCATGTCCTCGGCATCGGCCTGGCTGACCAGCACCAGTTCGTCCACACCCGTCGGATCGTAGATCTTGGGCAGGTAGGCCTCGGGCCACTTGCGAATGCCGGGGATGCGCGAGCCCTCGGCCGGCTGCGCGCCGATGATGCGCACGGCCGGGTTCTTCTCCTTCAGGAAGCGCGACGTGCCGGTGATGGTGCCGGTCGTGCCCATCGCGCTGACGAAATGCGTGATGCGCCCGCCGGTATCCGTCCACAGTTCAGGGCCGGTGGTCTCGTAGTGCACGCGCGGGTTGTCGGGGTTGGCGAACTGGTCCAGCACGCGCCCCTTGCCCTCGTTGGCCATCTGCTCGGCCAGGTCGCGGGCGTACTCCATGCCGCCGGTCTTGGGCGTCAGGATCAACTCGGCACCGAAGGCCTTCATCGTCTGCGCACGTTCGATGGACAGGTCCTCCGGCATGATCAGCACCATGCGGTAGCCGCGGATGGCCGCAGCCATGGCCAGCGCGATGCCGGTGTTGCCCGAGGTCGCCTCGATCAGCGTGTCGCCCGGCTTGATCTCGCCGCGCTCCTCGGCGCGCTTGATCATGCTGATGGCCGGGCGGTCCTTCACGGAGCCGGCCGGGTTGTTGCCCTCCAGCTTTGCCAGGATCACGTTGCCGCGCGCATCGGCGCCGGGCACGCGCTGCAGGCGCACGAGCGGCGTCTTGCCGATGACGTCTTCGAGGGTCGGATAGTTCATGGCGGGCGATTGTGGCAGTGCTCCCAAAGACCGAGCCTTGCCGAGTGCATAATGCGACCCCTCGCTGCAACGGCGAGCAAGCAGTTTCCGACGGGCCCGGGTGGCGAAATCGGTAGACGCAGGGGACTCAAAATCCCCCGCCGCAAGGTGTGCCGGTTCGAGTCCGGCCCCGGGCACCAGAAGAAACGGCTTTCATTGCGCTGGCATACTTGGCCGGCAAGCATCGGCTCCCCCGATGCGATGCGCCTCATACGGCGCCCAGTCCATACCCCATGCCCCCGCTGCCTCAGGTCACCAAAGCCTTCATCCTGGCTTGCGTCGGTGCCTTCTGCTTCTTCTACCTCTTCCCCTCGCTGGCCTTCTGGTTCGAGCTGTGGCCGCTGCAATCGGGCGCCTTCCTGCCCTGGCAGCCGCTGAGCTACGCTTTCCTGCACGGCGACTTCATGCACCTGCTGTTCAACATGCTGGGGCTGTGGATGTTCGGCGGTGAACTGGAGCGCGTCTGGGGGCCCAAGCGCTACACGCAGATCCTGGTCGCCAGCACGCTGAGCGCAGCGGCCGTTCAGCTGGCTTTCACCTTCGCCATCGGCACCAATGCGCCCACGGTGGGCGCCTCGGGCGCGATCTTTGGGCTGCTGCTGTCCTTCGGCATGCTGTTCCCCAACCGCATCATCGTGCCGCTGATCCCGCCCATCCCGATGAAGGCCAAGTACTTCGTCGCGATCTTCGGCGGGCTGGAGCTGATCCTGGGCTTCAGCCGCGCCAGCGGCGTGGCGCACTTCGCCCACCTGGGCGGCATGCTGGGCGCCTGGCTGCTGATCCGCCATTGGCGCTCGCCGCGCCGGCGCGGCTAAAGGCCGTCCTGCGGCGTCGGGTAGCGCAGCTGCAGGCGCAGCTCGCGCTTCAGGCGGTCATTCGAGATCCGCCGCGACTCGCTCCAGAAGCTCAGCTGCATCGCGCTCATGCGCTCGGCCGCCTGCGCGCGCGTGATGCGCTCGGGCCGTGGCAGGCCGGCCAGGTCGGCGGCCAGGTCGAAGTAGTCGCCCATCAGCAGGTGGCTGTCGTCGCAGACGTTGACCGCCCGCTGCGGCAGGCCGCGCAGCAACGCCAGCAGGCAGGCGCGGGCCAGGTCGTCGGCGTGGATGTGGTTGGTGAACACATCGTCCTCGCGCACCAGCACCGGTGTGCCCTTGGCCAGCCTTTCGCGTGGATGCCCGCCCTCGCGGTCGCGGGCGTAGATGCCCGGCACGCGCAGCAGCCCCACACGTGTGCCATGGCGCCGGCCGAACGCGCGCAGTTGCGCCTCGGCATGGACGCGGCGGGCCGCACGGTCCGTCGCCGGCCTCAGCGCGCGGGTCTCGTCTATCAGTGCGCCGCCACAGTCACCATAGACGCCCGTGGTGCTGACATAGACCAGCGCCGCTGGAGGCCGCCGCGCCAGCGCACCGAGCAGCTTGCGCGTGCGCGCATCGGTGTCGCCCTCCCTTGCCGGCGGCGCGAGGTGCAGCACGAGGTCCGCGAGGCCGGCCAGCCGTGACAGCGTGGCCGCGTCGTCCAGGTTGCCCACCAGCGGCACGGCGCCCGCGGCACGCAGCGCCGGCGCGCGTGTGGGGCTGGACGTCAGCGCGTACACGCGCCAGCGATCTGCAAGAAGCTTGAGCACGCGCAAGCCCACGTCGCCACAGCCAATGATCAGCAAGCTCGGGGTCATTCGGGGGTACGGCAAAATGGCGGGCAGTCTACGGCCCCGGGCTTCGATGCGGGGCCGCTTGCTTTTTTGCGCTCATGTCCTACCAGATCACCATCCAGCCCGCCGGCCGCACGTATCACACCGAGGGCGACGACACGCTGCTCGCCGCCGCCATCCGCAACGGCGTGGGCCTGCCCTACGGCTGCAAGGACGGCGCCTGCGGCTCTTGCAAGAGCAAGCTGCTGGAAGGCGCCGTCATCCATGGCAACCACCAGCCCAAGGCGCTGTCGGCCGAGGAGGAGGCAGCCGGGCTCGTGCTGACCTGCTGTGCACGGCCCCAGACCGACTGCACGATCGAGGCCCGCACGGTACCCGGCGCGGGTGAATTCCCCGTCTTGAAGCTACCGACCCGCGTCGCCGCCATGCTCAAGCCCGCGCCCGACGTGGCCGTGCTGACCATGCAGCTGGCCGCCAACCAGAACTTCCAGTTCCGCGCCGGCCAGTACGTCGAATTCATCCTGCGCGATGGCTCGCGCCGCAGCTACTCCATGGCCAATGCGCCCCACTCGCTGCCGGGCCAGATCGAGCTGCACATCCGCCACATGCCCGGCGGCAAGTTCACCGACCACGTCTTCGGCGCGCTGAAGGAGAAGGACATCCTGCGCATGGAAGGGCCGTTCGGCAGCTTCTTCCTGCGCGAGGACAGTGAGAAGCCCATCGTGCTGCTGGCCAGTGGCACCGGCTTCGCGCCCATCAAGGCCATCATCGAGCGGGCCCGCCACATCGGGTCCACGCGACCCATGGTGCTGTACTGGGGTGCGCGCAAGCAGGCCGATCTCTACCTGCACGACTGGATCGCGCAGGTCGCGGCCGAATGGCCCACGCTGACCTATGTACCGGTGCTGTCCGAAGCCGACGCCGGCTGGACCGGCCGCACGGGCTTTGTCCACCACGCGGTCATGCAAGACCTGCCGGACATGGCAGGCCACCAGGTCTATGCCTGCGGTGCCCCCATCGTCGTGGACTCGGCGCACCGCGATTTCGTCGCGCAATGCGGACTGCCCGAGAGCGAGTTCTACGCGGATGCGTTCACATCGGAAGCAGACAAACACACCAACGGTTGAGTGACACGATGTTCGAGCCGCCCTGGACTGCTCCCACCGAGGTCATTGACGCGCTCAAGCGCGATGGCGAAGCCGTGCTGGCGCCGTCGTCGCTGGCCGTACTGGGCGTGTCAGCCAGCGACCTCGATGCGCTCAAGCCCTGCTGGGACGACCTGCCGCCCGATGGTTATCTGAAGGACGGCGGCCGCTATCGCTTCCGCCGCCACGGCTGCTTCGTCGCTGACGGCGATGCGCTGACGCTGCAACCGCACCGCGCGCACTGGCAGCCGCTGGACTACAACGCGCTGCACGGCGGCATCCAACGCTGGTTCGTGCCGCTGGCCACCGAGATGAGCGAATCGCCGGCCTGGCGCGCGCTGCTGCTGGGGCTGGCCAGGACGGCTTCGACGCTGCGCGGCGAGCAGCGCTGGTTCATCGAGGCCCACCCGTTCCGCATCGACACCAGCGACGGCATCGGCCGCCCCACGCCCGAGGGCGCGCACCGCGATGGCGTGGACCTGGTGGCCGTGCTGTTCGTGGGCCGCCATGGCATCAAGGGCGGCGAGTCGCGTGTGTTCGAGGCCGACGGCCCGGCCGGCCAGCGCTTCACGATGACCGAGCCCTGGACCACGCTGCTGCTGGACGACGCCCGCGTCATCCACGAGACCACGCCCATCCAACCGCTGGTGGCCGGCGAGCGCGGCTGGCGCGATACGCTGGTCATCACCCTGCGCGGCGGCGGCTTCCAGGGCCCCTGACGCTACCCAACGCCTAGAATTCGACACGGCCGCGCTTACCCAGCGCGGCCGTTTGTCCATCACTGCTGCGCCAAAAGCGCCTACACCATGACGACCTCTCTCTTCGGCCTGCCCGAGCAAGCCGCCCATGAGCGCGTGCTGCTCGCCACCGACCCGGCCACCGGCCTCAAGGCCATCCTCGCCGTGCACAGCACCGCCCGCGGCCCCGCCTTCGGCGGCTGCCGCCTGTGGCACTACGACACCGAACTCGCCGCGCTGAACGACGCGCTGCGCCTGTCGCAGGGCATGAGCCTGAAGAACGCGCTGGCCGACCTGCCCTTCGGCGGCGGCAAGGCCGTCATCCTGAAGCCCGAAGGCCAGTTCGACCGCCCCGCGCTGTTCGCCGCCTTCGGCCGCGCCGTGCAGTCGCTGAACGGCGCCTACATCACCGCCGAGGACGTGGGCACCACCACCGCCGACATGCGTGGCATGCAGGCCCACACGCCCTTCGTCAGCGGCATCCCGCGCGAAGGCGCGTTCGGCGGCGACCCCAGCCCCAAGACGGCCTGGGGCGTGTTCGTGTCCATCCAGGCCGGCGTGCGCCTGGTGCTGGGCCGCAAATCCCTGGACGGCGTGCGTGTCGCGCTGCAAGGCCTGGGCGCGGTGGGCTGGCATCTGGCCGAGTTCCTGCACCAAGCCGGCGCGAAGCTGGTGGTGGCGGACGTGGACGCGGCCAAGGTCGAACGCGCAGTGGCGCAGCTCGGCGCGGTGGCGGTCCCCGTGGGCGAGATCCTCGCGGCCGATGTGGATGTGCTGGCACCCTGCGCGCTGGGCGCTTCGCTGAACGAACAGACCGTGCCGGCCCTGCGCGCCAAGCTCGTCGCCGGCGCGGCCAACAACCAGCTCGCCACGCCCGCCGACGGCGATGCGCTGCAGCGCCGCGGCATCTGCTACCTGCCCGACTACCTGGTGAATGCCGGCGGCATCATCAGCGTGGCACGCGAATACCGCGGTGAAGGCGAGGAAGCCGCCGTCATGGCCGAGGTCAGCAAGATCGGCGAGCGCGTGGAGGAGCTGCTGCAGCGCGTGCAGGTGGCCGACTCGACGCCCGCCCGCGTGGCCGACGACTGGGCGCGCAGCAAGCTCGTCAAGCTGGCCTGATCTCGCAGGCCTGAAGCAAAACGCCCGGCAGTGCCGGGCGTTTTTTCGTTGTCTCGCCGATTTACTCGCCGAGGTAGGCCGCTCTGACCTTGGGGTCGTTCAGCAGCGCACTGCCCTCACCCTCCATCGTCACCTCGCCCGACTCCATCACATAGCCGCGGTTGGCCAGCTGCAGCGCGCGGCTGGCGTTCTGCTCGACCAGCAGCACCGTCACGCCCTGCTGGTGGATGTCGTTCACGACCTCGAAGATCTTGTCCACCATGATGGGCGACAGGCCCATGGACGGCTCGTCCAGCAGCAGCACCTTGGGGCGAGCCATCAGCGCGCGGCCCATGGCCAGCATCTGCTGCTCGCCGCCGGACATCGTGCCGGCCAGCTGCTTGGCGCGCTCCTTCAGCCGCGGGAACAGCCCGAAGACCTTGTCCATGTCGGCGTCGATCTCGCCGTCCTTGCGGTTGTAGGCGCCCATCTGCAGGTTCTCGACGATGGTCATGCGCGTGAACGTGCCACGGCCTTCGGGCACCATCACGAGGCCTTTCTTGGCCAGGTCCCAGGCGCCCTTGCCCTTGATGGATTCGCCCAGGTAGGACACGTCGCCGGCCGCCACCGGCTGCAGGCCCGTGACGGCCTTCAGCGTCGTCGTCTTGCCCGCGCCGTTGGCGCCGATCAGCGATACCAGTTCGCCCTCGCGCACCTCGAAATTCACGCCCTTGACGGCCTGGATGCCGCCGTAGGCCACCTTCAGACCGCTGACCTTGAGCAGGGTTTGCTTTGCTTCTGCCATGTTCTGTGCCCCGCTCAATGTGCTTTGTGACCAGCGCCCAGGTAGGCCTCGATCACCTTCTCGTTGTTCTGCACCTCGGCCGGCGTGCCTTCGGCGATCTGCTTGCCGTAGTCCAGCACCGTCACGCGGTCGCACAGGCCCATCACCAGCTTCACATCGTGCTCGATGAGCAGGATGGTGCGGCCGTCGTTGCGGATGCGGTCGATCAGCTCGCGCAGAACGACCTTCTCGGTCGCGTTCATGCCGGCGGCGGGCTCGTCCAACGCGATCAGCTGCGGATCGGTGGCGAGGGCTCGGGCGATCTCCAGACGTCGCTGATCGCCATAGCTCAGCGTGCGGGCCTTGAAGTCCGCGTACTTGGCGATGCCGACATACTCCAGCAACTCCAGCGCACGCGCCTTGATCGCGGCCTCCTCGGCCTTGAACTTGGGCGTGCGCAGCACAGCGCCGAACAGGCCGGACTTGGTGCGGATGTGCCGGCCCACCATGACGTTCTCGATGGCCGTCATGTCGGCGAACAGACGGATGTTCTGGAAGGTGCGCGCGATGCCGGCCTTGGCGACCTGGTGCACGGCCTGCGGCGTGTAAGGCGTGCCGCCCAGCGAGAAGCTGCCGCCGTCGGGCGTGTACAGGCCCGTGATGACATTGAAGAAGGTCGTCTTGCCGGCGCCGTTGGGGCCGATCAGGCCGTAGACCTGGCCGCGCTGGATCTGGATGCCGACGTCGGACAGGGCCTGCACGCCGCCGAAGCGCTTGGACGCGCCGCTGACGTTGAGGACGATGTTGTCGTGGGTGGTCATGTCGTGCCTCTCCTCACTTTGCGGCAGGAGCCGGCTTGCCATGCTCCGGCGCGGGCCACAGGCCGCGCGGACGGATCAGCATGATGGTGATCATGGCCAGCGCCACCAGCAGCTGGCGCAGGATGGACGCGTCGATGCGGCCGTCCGTCATCTGCTGGATGTCGCCGGCCACATAGCGCAGCACCTCCGGCAGGGCCGCCAGCATCAGCGCGCCCAGGATGACGCCGGGGATGTGGCCGATGCCGCCCAGCACCACCATCGCGACGATCATCACCGACTCCTGCAGGCTGAAGGACTCGGGCGACACGAAGCCCTGGAAGCTCGCGAACATCGCACCCGCCACGCCGCCGAAGGTGGCGCCCATGCCGAAGGCCAGCAGCTTCATGTTGCGGGTGTTGATGCCCATGGCCTTGGCGGCGATCTCGTCCTCGCGGATGGCCATCCAGGCGCGTCCGATGCGCGACTGCTCGAGCCGGTAGCAGATGATCACGCTGCCCACCACCAGCGCCAGGAACAGGTAGTAGTACAGGGTCACCGACGGCAGCGTGTAATCGCCGATCTGCCAGGACTTGCCCAGGTTGATGCCAAAGATGTGGAAGGAGTCGATCTGGCCAATGCCGCGCGGGCCATTGGTCACGTTGACCGGATGCTCGAGATTGTTCAGGAACACACGGATGATCTCGCCGAAGCCCAGCGTCACGATGGCCAGATAGTCGCCGCGCAGCTTCAGCGTCGGCGCGCCCAGCGCGACGCCGAACAGCGCCGCAATGCCGGCCGCCAGCGGGATGATGAACCAGATGGGCGAGTGCAGCCCGTTGGGGAAGGCCGCCTTGAAGGCCTCGAAGTTCTCGCTCAGGTGCGGGCTGGCCATCAGCGCGAACATGTACGAGCCCACTGCGTAGAAGGCCACGTAGCCCAGGTCCAGCAGGCCGGCGTAGCCGACCACGATGTTCAGGCCCAGCGCGAGCAGCACGTACAGCAGCGCCAGGTCGATGATGCGCACGGGGCCGCTGCCGAACTGCTGGGCGAACAGCGGCACGACCAGCAGGCCCACGGCCGCGAGCAGGAAGGTGATGAGTTTCTTGGCTTGCATGTTCTGCTCCCGTCAGGCGCGGTCGGCCACGCGTTCGCCCAGCAGTCCGGAGGGCCGCAGCGTCAGCACGAGGATGAGGGCCACGAAGGCGAAGATGTCGGCGTAGTGGCTGCCCAGCACGCCACCGGTCAGGTCGCCCAGGTAGCCGGCGCCGATGGCCTCGATGAGCCCCAGCAGCAGACCGCCCACGACCGCACCGGCCAGGTTGCCGATGCCGCCCAGCACCGCGGCCGTGAAGGCCTTCAGGCCGGGCATGAAGCCCATGGTGTGCTGCACGGTCCCATAGTTGGCCGCCCACATCAGGCCCGCCACGGCGGCCAGGGCCGCACCGATGACGAAGGTGGTGGAGATGATGAAGTCGGGCTTCACGCCCATCAGGCCGGCCACACGCGGATTCTCGGCGGTGGCGCGCATCGCGCGGCCCAGCTTGGTGTAGTTCACCAGGTACATCAGTGCCGCCAGGATGCAGACCGTCAGGCCCAGGATCAGGCATTGCGTGACGGTGATGACGGGGCCGCCCAGGTCGAACGGGTCGGTGGGCAGCAGCAGCGGGAAGGGCTTGGGGTTGGGCTTCCAGATGATCATGGCCAGCACCTGCAGCAGCAGCGACATGCCCATGGCCGTGATCAGCGGTGCCAGCCGCGGCGCGTTGCGCAGCGGCCGGTAGGCGATCTTCTCGACCGAGAAGTTCAGCACCGCGCAGACGACGATGGCGCAGGCCAGGCCGATCAGCATCAGCGCCCAGCCCGGCAGGCCCGAATCGGCGAGGAAGGTGACCACGGTCCAGGCCACCATGGCCCCCACCATCAGGATCTCGCCGTGCGCGAAGTTGATCAGGTTGATGATGCCGTAGACCATCGTGTAGCCCAGCGCGACGAGGGCATACATGCTCCCGAGCACCAGGCCGTTGATGATCTGTTGAATCAGAGTCTCCATGAGGGCTCCAGCTAATTTGTTGGGCGCAGCATGCGCCACGCGACAGCGCAGAGATCGCAACCCTCGTGCCAATCGGCCCGTTTCAAGGGTATTCACCGACCGTTGGAGTGGGCCGGGCGTTTGATCCGTCCCACGCCAGCGGTCAAGGTCGGATTTCACGAGTGTCGACGCGCGCAGGGTGGGCGGAAATCCGCACAAACCGCACGCCGCCCGAGCGGCTTTTCGCCAACCCCGAAAAAACCCGATGCCGACCCGCCACAGCGCGCGGCAGATGGGCACACTGGCGCCTCTTCGCCATGCTTGTGCCCGACTCCCTACGCCCGCGCGCGCTGCACCTGGCCCGGCTGCTGGGCCGGCCGGGCTTCCATCTGTTCCTGACCGGCCTGCTGATGGTGCTGGGCTTTGCGTTCGCGCACGCACTCAGCGAGCGCAGCGGCCGTGAGCAGCTGTCCGCGCTGAGCACCGAGCGGCTGGAGCTGTACGCCTCCAACCTCGCCGCCGAACTGGGTCGCCATGCCTACCTGCCCAGTCTGCTGGCGATAGACCCCACGCTGCAGGCACTGGTGGCCGCGCCGCAGGACGCCGAGCGCCGCCGCGTCGCCAGTCAGATGCTGGCGCGCATCAACGTGCGGGCCGGCACGCACCAGATCTTCGTCACCGATGCGCAAGGCCAGGTCTTGTCCGCCAGCGAAGTGTTGGCCCCGCCTCCCCGGCTGGTCGAAGCACTGGCGCAGGAACGCAGCCAGTTCTTTGCCGCCGACGACACGACCGGCAGCACCGACTTCTACATGCTGCACCCGCTGCGCCAGGCCGGCCGCGCGCTGGGCGCCATCGTCGTGCGCTTCAACCTCGCGCCGCTGGAGGCCACCTGGGTGGACATGGGCATGCGCAGCCAACGCGAGCGCATCCTCGTGGCGGACGACCAGGACGTGGTCATCATGAGTTCCGTGCAGGCTTGGCGCTACGCCGTGCTGGACCGCGCCGAGCCTTCGCGCCGCGCGGCGCTGCAGGCCAGCGCGCGCTATCCCCAAGCCATCGGCCCCGACCTGGACCTGCCCGCCACGCTGCAGGCCCACGAGGGCACGCCGGTGAGCCTGCCCGGCGCACCCAACCTGCTGGCCCAGCAGCGCCAGATCCTGCCGCTGGGGCTGCGGCTGGTGGCCCTGTCCGACCTGGGCGAGGTGCGCCGCCAGGCCCAGCTCGCCGCCTGGGGCGGCGCGGCGGGCGGCGCCAGCATCGGCCTGCTGATCCTCTACCTGTCATCGCGCCGCCGCGCGCTGCGTCAGCTGACACAGGCCCAGGCCGAGCTGCGCCAGGCGCACGCGCAGCTGGAGCAGCTGGTGGACAGCCGCACGGCCGAGCTGCGCCAGACCAACGACGCGCTGATGGCGCAGATCGCGCAGCGCCTGCAGACCGAGGGCGAGCTGCTGCAGGCCAGCAAGCTGGCGGTGCTCGGTCAGATGTCGGCCGGGCTGTCACATGAGGTCAACCAGCCGCTGACCGCGCTGCGCGCGCTGGCGCGCAACTCCATCCGGCTGCTGGAGAGCGGCCGACAGGACGCCGTCGCCACCAACCTGCAGCTGATGGACGACATGGTCGAGCGCATGAGCCAGATCACGCGCCAGCTGAAGAGCTTCGCACGCAAGGCCGACGAGCAGGTGGCCGGCAGCGCGTCGCTGCTGGACAGCGTGCGCGCGGCGCTGCTGCTGCTGGAGCACCGCAGCCGCGCGCTGGGGCTGGACGTGGCCGTGGACGTGCCCCCGGGTCTGCGCGTGCAGGCCGAGGCCAACCGGCTGGAACAGGTGCTGGTGAACCTGTTCGGCAACGCCATCGACGCGATGCAGGGCGAGTCCCAACGCCGCCTGCTGATCAAGACCGAATCGCTGGACGATGGCCGCCGCGTGCGCGTGCGCGTGCAGGACAGCGGCCCGGGCGTTGCCGACGCCGACCTCGCGCGCCTGTTCGAGCCCTTCTTCACGACCAAGCCCGCTGGCGAAGGCCTGGGCCTGGGCCTGGTCATTTCCGCCAAGATCGTGCATGAGTTCGGCGGCACGCTGCGCGCCGAACGGCTGGAGCAAGGCATGAGTTTCGAGTTCGACCTGGCGGTCGACACGTGGGACGCGACAGGAGATTCGAGAGATGTTTGAAGGCTACAAGGTCGTGTTCGTCGAGGACGACCTGCCGGTGCGGGTCAGCCTCACGCAGACGCTGGAGCTGGAAGGCTTCGCCGTCGTGCCCTGCCGCAGCGCCGAAGAGGCACTGCCGCACATCCAGCCCGGCGCGCAGATCATCGTCATCAGCGACGTGCGTCTGCCCGGCATGGACGGCCGCGCGCTGCTGGCGCATGCGCAGGCGACCGACGCCAGCATTCCCGTCATCCTCATCACCGCGCACGGCGACGTGACCATGGCCGTACAGGCCATGCGCGCCGGCGCCTACGATTTCATCGAGAAGCCGTTCGCGCCCGAGCGCCTCATCGACGTCGCCCGCCGCGCGCTGGACCTGCGCACGCTGCGCCACTCGGCCGACGAGCTGCGCCAGCAACTGCAGCGGGCCAGCGGCATCGAGGCCGCGCTGCTCGGGCAAAGCCCGGCCATGCAGCAGCTGCGCCGCCAGGTGCTGAACCTGGCCGGCACGTCGGCCGACGTGCTCATCGTCGGCGAGACCGGCACGGGCAAGGAACTGGTGGCCCGCTGCCTGCATGACCAGAGCGCCCGCCGCGATCGCCACTTCGTCGCCATCAACTGCGGCGGCCTGCCCGAGGCGTTGTTCGAGAGCGAGCTGTTCGGCCACGAACCCGGCTCGTTCACCAGCGCGGCCAAGCGCCGCATCGGCAAGATCGAGCACGCCAACGGCGGCACGCTGCTGCTGGACGAGATCGAGACCATGCCCATCGCGCTGCAGATCAAGTTGCTGCGCGTGCTGCAGGAGCGGCGCATCGAGCGGCTGGGCTCCAACGAGGAACTGCCGGTCAATGTGCGCTTCATCGCCGCCAGCAAGGGCGACCTGCGCGAGCAGGCGCAGCGCAACGAGTTCCGCAACGACCTCTACTACCGTCTCAACATCGCGACGCTGAACCTGCCGCCGCTGCGCGAGCGCCGCGAGGACATCCCGCTGCTGTTCGAGCATTTCGTCGCCCAGGCCTGCGCCCGCTACGAGCGCGCGGCGCCCGAGCTGACACCGGAAAAGCTGCGCGAGCTGATGGCGCACGACTGGCCCGGCAACGTGCGCGAGATCCGCAACGCGGCCGACCGCTTCGTGCTGGCGCTGGACGACCTGGACCCGCAGGCCGCGCTTGAAGCCGCGCCTTCATTGAATCTGGCGCGGCAGATGGATCTGGTCGAGAAGACGCTGATCGAGCAGGCGCTGCGCCGCACGCAGGGCAAGGTGCCCGCGGCGATGGAGCTGCTGGGCACGCCGCGCAAGACGCTGTACGACAAGCTGCACCGGCACGGCATCGTGCTGGATGACTTCCGCTGATCAGCGGTATTTCTCTGGATCCGGCGAGTCGGTCGGATTCGCAATGACGCGCCGGAAAGCCGCACTCATCGGCAGCTTCAGGTTCAGCCCCGACGCCGGCAGGGGCGACTCGAACCAGCGACGGTAGATCGCATGGATCTCGCCGCTGCGATACAGGCCGGCGATCACGTCGTCCACCAGCGCCTTGAACTGCGGGTCGCCGCCACGCAGGCCCAGCGCGTAGGGTTCGATGGTCAAGGCGCGCTCGGAGATGCGGTACTCCGCCGCGGCCGCGCCCTGCTGGGCCAGCATCGCGCGCAGCAGCACGTCGTCCATCAGGAAGGCCTTGGCCCGGCCGCTCTTGAGCAGCTGGAAACCCTCGGGGTCGTCCAGCCCGCCGAGGATGTGGATGCCCAGCGCCTGCTGCTCGTTGACTTTCGCCAGATGCTGGATGCTGGTCGTGCCCACCGTCGTCGCCACCGGCAGCCCCCGCAGGTCGGCCAGGCCCTGAACGCGCTCGGGACCACGCGTCAGCAGCCGCGTCTCAGCGATGAAGGTGGTCAGCGAGAAGGCCTGCGTGCGCTCGCGCTCGGCGTTGTGCGTCGTGATGCCGCACTCCAGGTCCAGCGTGCCGTTGGCCACCAGTGGCATGCGCGTGGCTGAAGCCACCTCCACGCGGCGCACTTCCAGGTCAGGCAGCGCGAGCCTGGTGCGCACCGCGGCGACGATGCGTTCGCACAGCTCTATGCTGTAGCCGGTGGGCTTGAGTTGCGCATCCAGATAGGAGAACGGCAGCGACGCGGCGCGGTAACCGATGACGATGACGCCGGTGTCGCGCACGCGGGCCAGCGTGGGGCCGTCTGCCGCCTGGGCCGCCAGGCCCAGCAGCAGCGCGCTAGCTGCCAGCAGCCGCTTCATCATCCAGCCGGCGCAGTTCGGCCAGCTTGTCGGCAATGCGCGACTCCAGGCCGCGCGGCACGGGGGCATACCAGCCCTGCCCTTCCAGCCCATCGGGCAAGTACTGCTCGCCGGCCGCGTAGGCATCGGGCTCGTCGTGCGCATAGCGATAGGCGTGGCCGTAGCCCAGCTCCTTCATCAGCTTGGTGGGCGCATTGCGCAGGTGCACGGGCACGGGGCGGCTCTGGTCCTGCTTGATGAAAGCCTTGACCTCGTTGAAGGCCTTGTAGACGGCATTGCTCTTGGCAGCCACGGCCAGATAGACGACGGCCTCGGCCAGCGCCAACTCGCCTTCGGGCGAACCAAGGCGCTCATAGGCCTCGGCCGCGTCCAGCGTGATGCGCAGCGCGCGCGGGTCGGCCAGGCCGATGTCCTCGCTGGCCATGCGGATGAGGCGGCGCGAGATGTAGCGGGCGTCCACGCCGCCATCCAGCATGCGCGCGAACCAGTACAGCGCGCCGTCCGGGTTGCTGCCGCGCACGGACTTGTGCAGCGCCGAGATGACGTCGTAGAACTGGTCACCGCCCTTGTCGTAGCGGCGCAGCTGTTCGCCTAAAGCGCGCTCCAGCAGCGCCTCGTCGATCTGCGCGCCTTGCGCCAGCGAGGCAGACGTGTCGAACGCGTTCAGCAGCCGGCGCGCGTCACCGTCGGCATAGCCGATGAGGCGCTGCGCGGCTTCGGGAGTGGGTGGCGTGATGCCCAGCTCCTCCGAGCCGCGCGCGATGAGCTGGCCCAGTTCCTCGGCGTCCAGGCTCTTCAGCACCTGCACCGTCGCACGCGACAGCAGCGCCGAGTTGACCTCGAAGCTGGGGTTCTCCGTCGTCGCGCCGATGAAGGTGAACAGGCCGGCCTCGACATGCGGCAGGAAGGCGTCCTGCTGCGCCTTGTTGAAGCGGTGCACCTCGTCAACGAACACCACCGTTCGTCGCCCCTGTGCGGCAGCGACCTGCGCGCGCTCGACGGCCTCACGGATGTCTTTCACACCGCCCAGCACCGCCGAGATCGCGATGAACTGCGCATCGAAGGTGCCGGCCATCAGCCGCGCCAGCGTCGTCTTGCCGACGCCCGGCGGGCCCCACAGGATCATGCTGTGCAGGCGGCCGGCGTCGAAGGCGACACGCAGCGGCATGCCGGGGCCCAACAGGTGGCGCTGGCCGATCACCTCGTCCAACGTCTTGGGACGCAGGCGCTCGGCCAGCGGGATGCCGGCGAGCGGTGCCGCCGGCGCAGGGGTGGCGTCGGGCAGGGGCTCGTCGTCGAACAGCGAGTTCACTGCTCGATCAGGTCGGCCCCGGCCGGCAGCTTGAACTGGAAGCGTTCAGCGCCCAGGGCCACGTTGGCCTGCACGGCGCTGAAGTCCAGCCGCGAGCGCTGGCCGAAACCGTCGACGATTTCCATCGCGGCGAGGTCCTTGCCCTTGAAGCCCAGCTTCAGTGTCTGGATGGTGGACTCGGCCTGCTTCGGGACCGCTTGAACCCATTCCAGCCCGCCGTCGGCCGCCGCGGCCTTTAACGTGAAGTCGCGTTCGAGGTCGGTGCCGGCCAGCAAGGCCGCCGGCGTGGCGCCCAGGGCATCGGCCAGCTTGCGGGAGCTGGCCTGGTTCAGGTCGGCGTCGTAGATCCAGACCTTGGTGCCATCGGCCACGATGGTCTGCTCGAAGGGCTTGGCGTAGGCAAAGCGAAAGCGGTTGGGTCTCTGGAACTCGAAGCTGCCGCTGGACACCTTCTTGCGCTTGCCGTCGGGCGACGTGACCGTCTGCGTGAAGTTGGCCTTGCCGCTCTTCACGTCGCGACCAAAGTCGCGCAGCGCGTCGACCGCGTCGGCGTGGGCCAGGCCGCTCAACAGTAGCGTCAGGGCAATCAGGTGCTTCTTCATTCGTCTCGCTTCGGAACAATCAGTTCGCGGCTGCCGTTGGACGCCAACGCGCCTACCAAGCCAGATTTCTCCATCTGCTCCAGCAGTCGAGCCGCACGGTTGTAGCCTATGCGCAGATGGCGCTGCACCAGCGAGATGGACGCCTTGCGATGCTGTAGGACGATGGCGACTGCCTGGTCGTACATGGGGTCTTGCTCACCGGCGGCCTCGCCCGGTGCGGGTGCTTCGCCGTCAATGCCGTCGAGCACACCGCCTTCGAGGATGCCTTCGATGTAGTTGGGTTCACCTTGCGACTTGATGTACTCCACAACGCGGTGGACCTCGTCGTCGCTGACAAAGGCGCCGTGCACGCGGATGGGAAGGCCCGTGCCCGAGGGCATGTAGAGCATGTCGCCCATGCCCAGCAGCGCCTCGGCGCCCATCTGGTCGAGGATGGTGCGGCTGTCGATCTTGGAGCTGACCTGGAAGGACAGGCGCGTCGGGATGTTGGCCTTGATGAGGCCGGTGATGACGTCCACCGACGGCCGCTGCGTGGCCAGGATCAGATGGATGCCGGCCGCGCGCGCCTTCTGCGCCAGGCGGGCGATCAGCTCTTCGATCTTCTTGCCGACCACCATCATCAGGTCGGCCAGCTCATCGATGACGACGACGATGAAGGGCAGGCGCTCCAGCGGCTCGGGCTCGTCGTTGTTCAGCGCGAACGGATTCGGGATGCTGACACCATTGGCCTTGGCTTCATCGATCTTCTTGTTGTAGCCGGCCAGGTTGCGCACGCCCATCTTGGACATGAGCTTGTAGCGCCGCTCCATCTCGCCGACACACCAGTTCAGCGCGTTGCCGGCCTGCTTCATGTCGGTGACGACCGGCGCCAGCAGGTGCGGGATGCCCTCGTAGACGCTCATCTCCAGCATCTTGGGGTCGATGAGGATGAGGCGCACGTCGCGGGCCTCGGCCTTGTAGAGCAGGCTGAGGATCATCGCGTTGATGCCCACGGACTTGCCCGAACCGGTCGTGCCGGCCACCAGGCAGTGCGGCATCTTGGCCAGATCGGCCACCACCGGCAGGCCCACGATGTCCTTGCCCAGGCCCATGGTCAGCATGGACGCGGCATCGGCATACACCTGCGAACCCAGGATCTCCGACAGGCGTATGGTCTGGCGCCGCGCGTTGGGCAGCTCGAGCGCCATGTAGTTCTTGCCCGGGATGGTCTCGACGACGCGGATGGACACCAGGCTCAGCGAGCGCGCCAGGTCCTTGGCGAGGTTGACGACCTGCGAGCCCTTCACGCCCGTGGCCGGCTCGATCTCGTAGCGCGTGATGACCGGGCCCGGCTGGGCCGCGACGACGTGCACCTCCACGCCGAAGTCGCGCAGCTTCTTCTCGATGAGGCGGCTGGTCATCTCCAGCGACTCGGGTGTCACCGTCTCTTGACGGCCCGGCGCGGCATCCAGCAGGTCGACCTGCGGCAGCTTGGCGTCGCCTGAGTCGGCGAACAGCGTCTGCTGGCGCTCCTTGGCGACGCGCGTGGATTGCGGCACCTCGACGACCGGCGCCTCGATGACCAGCGGCACGTCTTCGATGCCCAGGTCTCGCTCCAGCTGGCGCTCGGCCTCGCGCTCGACCTCGACCTCCTGCTCGCGCTCCTTCACGGCCTGCTGGCCGGCCTTCTGGTCGGCCTTGATCTCGCGCTTTTCGATCTGCTGCTCGCGCAGTTGCTCGATGCGCTCGCCGATGCGTTCGGCCAGATGGCCCCAGGAGAAGCGCAGTGCCCAGGACATGCCGGTCAACAGCAGGATGATCCACACGACGCCGGAGCCCGCAAAGCCCAGGCCCTTCATGCCCAGCGGCCCCAGCGTGTAGCCGACCAGCCCACCGGCCGCACCGGGCAGGCGAGGCTCCACCGCGTACAGCCGGCTCCATTCCAGCGCGCAGCTGGCGGCGATCAGCAGGATGACGCCGACCCACCAGCGCAGCCGCTGACTCCAGCGCAGCGCCGCAGGCACGTCATGGCGCAACAGGCCGGCCAGACTGCGCAGCCAGCCACGCAGGGCCAGCAGCGGCAGCCACCAGGCAGAGAAGCCGAAGACGAAAAGCAGGCCGTCCGACAGCCATGCACCCAGGCTGCCAACGCGATTGCCCACCAGGTCGCGCTGGCCGCTGGTGCTGAAGGCGGCGTCGCGCACATCGTGCGTGACCAGCGCCAACACCAGCAGCGCCAGCAGGATGGCCGTCAAGGCCAACCACAGCGGCGTGCGCAGCAGCCGCGACGCGGTCGAGGGAGGTGCAGCCTCGCGCTTGGGCGCCTGGCGGCGCGTGGGTTTGGGCGGGCTGGCGGCTTCGCTGGCGGCCTCGTCACCGCCCAGCAGGGAACCGAGGGGAAAACTCATCCCCGCATTGTCACCGTCAATCGTGGGTCAGGCGTTCCTTGATGACCACCGAACCGTTCTCAAGCGTTTCGATGACGCCGCGCTCCTCCAGGTCCTTCATGACCCGGCTGACCATCTCGCGCGATGCGCCGACCACCTTGGCCATGTCCTGGCGCGACACCTTGCCGCGGATGATCTTGATGCCCTTCTCGTCCTCGGCCATGTCCAGCAGCGTGCGCGCCACGCGGCCGTAGACATCCAGCAGCGCCAGCGACTCGATCTGGCGGTCGGCGTTGCGCAGTCGCGCCACCAGGCCGCGCAGGATGCCGTAGGCCAGGCTGCTGCCTTCCGGCAGGCAGCGCGCGAATTCCAGGCGGCCCAGCACCAGCATGTCGGTCTGCACCTCGGCGCGCACGGTGGCCGAGTGCGGCTCGTTGTCGATCAGGCTCATCTCGCCGACGTAGTCGCCCGACTGCAGCACGGCCAGGATGACCTCGCGGCCGCGATGATCGGCCGTCAGCACGCGGGCGCGGCCGTTCAGCAGGATGAACAGCGCGTTGGACTTGGTGCCCTGCTCGACGATGAGTTCGCCGCGCTTGAAGCGGCGCTTGACGACGCTGTCAGCGATGGACTGGGCCTGATCGGTGGTCAGCATCGAGAACAACGGAACCCGGCGGATCAGGTCCAGGTTGGAAATCATCGCCATATGCACTCTCCAGGTTTGAGCCCCAGGCCGGCGACCGTAAATGCGCCTGCCTAAAATGGCGTGCATTTTGCACATGTGGCAGGCCTTGCCTCCATGAACGGTCTTGGGGTTTTCACTTCAACGGTCCTCAGAGACGACTTGCAAGCCCGCCCGCCGCCCTCACCTCCCTCGCCATGACCGCAAATACCCAACACCACGGCCTGCTCATCCTCGGCTCCGGCCCGGCCGGCTACACAGCCGCCATCTACGCGGCCCGCGCCAACCTGAAGCCCACGCTGATCACCGGCATGGCCCAGGGCGGCCAGCTGATGACGACGACCGAGGTCGACAACTGGCCGGCCGATGTGATGGGCGTGCAAGGTCCGGAGCTGATGCAGCGTTTCCAGCAGCACGCCGAGCGCTTCCAGACGCAGATCGTGTTCGACCACATCAACAGCGTCGACTTCTCCAAGCGCCCGTTCACGCTGACCGGCGACAGCGGCGTCTACACCTGTGACGCGCTGATCATCGCCACCGGCGCCTCGGCCAAGTATCTGGGTCTGGAATCGGAGCAGTCCTTCATGGGCCGCGGCGTCAGCGGCTGCGCCACCTGCGACGGCTTCTTCTACCGTGGCCAGGAAGTCTGCGTCGTTGGCGGCGGCAATACGGCCGTCGAGGAGGCGCTGTACCTGTCCAACATCGCCAGCACCGTCCACCTGATCCATCGCCGCGACAAGTTCCGCGCCGAGCCCATCCTGGTCGACAAGCTGATGGACAAGGTCGCCGCCGGCAAGATGAAGCTGCACCTGTTCCAGCAACTCGAAGAGGTGCTGGGCGACGCGTCCGGCGTGACGGGCGTGCGCACGGTCAACGTGAAGGACGGCAGCAAGACCGACATCCAGGTGCATGGCTGCTTCATCGCCATCGGCCACCAGCCCAACACCGACATCTTCAAGGGCCAACTGGAGATGAAGGACGGCTACATCATCACGAAGAGCGGCCTGAACGGCTTCGCGACGATGACCAGCGTGCCCGGCGTGTTCGCTGCCGGCGACGTGCAGGACCACGTCTACCGCCAGGCCATCACCAGCGCCGGCACGGGCTGCATGGCGGCCCTGGACGCGCAGCGCTTCCTGGAGCAGGAGAACGGCTGATCACGGCCACCCGTCGCAGTCCCTTCCGGGTCGGCGGGTTTTCCTCTATACTCGCGGGCTTGCCTGCCGGATGGATCGCGTCTGGCCCTGAAATCACTTTCGAGCGCTGGATTTAGCAGGCATTTGCGGTCAATGGGTTGCGCGGGTGTTCTTGCGCAACTGGTCAAACGTCAGAGTGGAGAAGCGTCATGGCACGCGTCTGTCAAGTCACGGGCAAGAAGCCCATGGTCGGGAACAATGTGTCCCACGCCAACAACAAAACCAAGCGCCGGTTCCTGCCGAACCTGCAATACCGCCGTTTCTTCGTGGAATCGGAAAACCGCTGGGTGCGTCTGCGCATCTCGAACGCCGCTCTGCGTCTGATCGACAAGGTCGGCATCGACCAAGTCGTCGCCGATCTGCGCGCCAAGGGCGAGCTCTGATCGCTCACTGACCGAATAAAGGAACACGACCATGGCATCCAAAGGCGGCCGCGAGAAGATCAAGCTGGAGTCCACCGCGGGCACCGGCCACTTCTACACCACGAACAAGAACAAGAAGACCACGCCCGAAAAGCTGGAATTCATGAAGTTCGACCCCAAGGCACGCAAGCACGTGCTGTACAAGGAAATCAAGCTGAAGTGATTCAGCACGGCGGCATCTGATGCCGCCGCGATCTCCCAAAACAAAACCCGCCTAGCGGCAACGCTGGCGGGTTTTGTGTTTTCGGCGCTTGAGATCAGCGGGCGGCCGCGACCGTCGGGCTGAACTCTTGCTTGAACCAGCGATCAATCATGCGCTTCTCATAGCGGAGCGATTCGCTGCTGGAGTAGCTGTTGAAGCCATCCTGGTAGTTCATGTCGCGCAAGCGGACTTCGCCCTGCTGCACAACCTTGCCGGCCTCGCGGACCTCGTACTTGAACTCCATGGACGGCAGCGTCACGGTGCGCATGACGCGCATCCACTGCGCGCTGCGCCAGAACGGCTCCACTTCGCCAGCCAGGTTCACATCGGTCACGTCGATGCGGACATCCCGACCCGGCAAGGCCTTCTGCGCCTGCGCGACGAGGTGGGCCTCGATGTCTTTCAGGACCTCCTTGTCGCGGAAGCCGCTGTTGTCCTTGATGTCGGAGAACTTGTCCGGCTGGACGAAATTGACGGTGACGTCTGCCTGCGCAGCGACGGAACCAAGGGCCAGTAGGCCCAGAGCGATAGAGCGGTAGCTCATGACATCCTCCTAAATCAACGGTGGTGTAGAGGCAAGTCTAGACCCAACAAGAAAAAAGGGGTGTCCGAATGGACACCCCTTTACCTGTGCGAAACGATAGATCAGGCCTGGGCCGCGCGCAGGCGCATCGAGAAGGCCTGCAGTTCGGCGATACCGCTTTCCTCGGCGCGACGGCACCAGGCCTGGAGATCGGCAACCAGTTGCTCCGCCGAGACATTGGTGCGAGTCCACATCTGGCGCAGTTCCTCGCGCATGGTGACCAGCTTGTCGATGACCGGGCTGGCAGCGCGCGCATGGGCCAGGTGACCGTGAACGCCAGCCGGGATGCGCTCTTCGTCGCGATGCAGCCAGCGCGTGGCCAGCTTGAACTGGGCAAAACGCTCACTGTGCTTGCCCCCTTCGGCCTGGATCTTGGCCAACTCGGCAGCGCAGGCCGCCTTCAGGTCACGCGCATAGCTGGCCATGACTTCATAGCGATTGGCAATCAGCGCCTCGAGCGTGCGGGCATCCGCCGGCTTGATCTCGCCCAGGCTCAGCTTGGGTGCCGTCTTGCGCACCTTGGCCCAACCCAGCATTTCCAGGCCACGGATATACATCCATCCGATGTCGAACTCGTAGGGCTTGACCGAGAACTTGGCCGACGTTGGGTAGGTGTGGTGGTTGTTGTGCAGCTCTTCGCCACCGACGATCAGCGTCCAGGGCGTCAGGTTGGTCGATGCGTCGGGCGCCTCGAAGTTGCGATAGCCCCAGTAGTGGCCGATGCCGTTGATGACGCCGGCCGCCCAGATCGGGATCCAGGCCATCTGGATGGCCCAGATGGTGGCGCCGATGGCGCCGAACAGCGTCACGTTGATGATGAGCATCAGCGCCACGCCGAGCGCGCTGTGCTTGATGTAGACATTGCGCTCGATCCAGTCCTCGGGCGTGCCGCGGCTGTACTTGGCGATGGTCTCGGCGTTCTTGGCCTCGGCGCGGTACAGCTCGGCACCTTCCGCCAGCACCTTCTTCAGGCCGCGGGTCTGCGGGCTGTGGGGGTCTTCCTCGGTCTCGCACTTGGCGTGGTGCTTGCGGTGGATGGCCACCCACTCGCGGGTGACCATGCCGGTGGTCAGCCACAGCCAGAAGCGGAAGAAGTGCGACGGGATGGGGCCCAGATCCAGCGAACGGTGCGCCTGGCAGCGATGCAGGAAGATCGTGACAGATGCGATCGTGATGTGGGTCACCACCAGCGTGTAGACCACCAATTGCCAGGCGCTGAGATCGGCAAAGCCATTGGCCAGCCAGTTCAGCAGCGCGTCGAAGAATGCGTTCATGCGTCCAGGACCTCGGCCCGCGGGGCCATGCGAAGGAAAGTCAATTGTAGAGGCGCGCCCCCAAAAACAAGGGGTTCAGCCCACCGTATTCAAGCGTAGCCGTGTGATGCGACGCGGTCTTTGACCCGGGTCAAGCCGCCCGCTCCCAGGCCACGGCGAAGAAACCGTCCGTCGCGTGTCGGTGCGGCCAGAGGCGCAACGCACCGTTTTCGACCAGGCCATCCGCCTGTTCGACCTGGGCCTTGGCCAGCGCCTCGGCGGCGTCCAGCGGCTTGAAATCGGGGTGGGCAGCGGCAAACTCGGCCGCGATGACCTCGTTCTCGGCGTCCAGCAGGCTGCAGGTGGCGTAGACCAAACGGCCGCCCGGCTTCACCAGGCGGGCCGCGCTGGCCAGGATGGCGCGCTGCTTGGCCTGCAACTCCGTCACGGCCTGGGGGGTCTGGCGCCATTTCAGGTCGGGGTTGCGGCGCAGCGTGCCCAGGCCGGAGCAAGGGGCGTCCACCAGCACGCGGTCGATCTTGCCGGCAAGGCGCTTGATGCGGTCGTCGCGCTCATGGGCGATCTGGGCCGGGTAGACATTGGACAGGCCGCTGCGCGCGAGGCGCGGTTTCAGCGCATCCAGCCGGTGGCCGGACACGTCGAAGGCGTAGAGCCGGCCGGTGTTGCGCATCAGCGCGCCCAGCGCCAGCGTCTTGCCACCGGCGCCAGCGCAAAAATCCACCACCATCTCGCCGCGCTTGGGCGCCAGCAACAGGGCCAGCAACTGACTGCCCTCATCCTGCACTTCCACGCCGCCGCTGGTGAAGGCCTCCATCTTGTGCAGCGCAGGCTTGCCATCGACGCGCAGGCCCAGCGGCGAGTAAGGCGTCGGGAGCGCCTCAACGCCGGCGGCCTTCAGCTGCGCCTGAGCCTCCTCGCGCTTGAGCTTCAGCGTGTTGACGCGCAGGTCCAGCGGCGCCGCCTCGTTCAGCGAGGCCGCCAGCTTCCAGAACTCCTCGTCGCCCAGGCGCGTCTGCAGCGGCTCGACCAGCCAGTCCGGCAGGTTGTGGCGCAGCTTGGGCGCGAGGCTTCGCGTGTCGATGGCCTGGACCTGGTCCAGCCATTGCAGCTCGGCCGGGCTCAGCGCGCCGCGCATGAAACCGGCGTTGCCGCGCCAGGCCAGGATGGCCAGCCGGCGTGGCACCGGGCCATGGCCGCTCTGGGCCAGATTCTGGAACTTGAGCCGCTCGCGCAGCAGCGCGTAGACGGTCTCGGCCAGGCTGGCGCGCTCGCGCTGGCCCAGGTTCTTGTGTTGGCGGAAAAAGGCCGAGACGGTGGCGTCGGCCGGCGCGTCGAGCTTGTTGACGGCGGCGATCAGCTCGGCGCACAGCTCCAGCAGGGCATTAGGATGCATGGCGCCATTATCCCAAGCCCCTTCGCCACCCTCGCATGAATCTCTGGAACCAGCTGCGCCTGAGGCCCCGACTGATGACGGCGGTGGTGGTGGGCAGCCTGCTGGCCTTCGTCTGGCCGGGGTCGGTAGCCTGGCAAACCCGGCTGCTACTGGGCTGGAACCTGGTGATCTGGATCTACCTGCCGCTGGCGCTGTGGATGATGCTGGGCCGTGCCGGCGCGCAGGACGTGCAACGTCGCGCGCGCAGCCTCAACGAGGGCACGCCGGTGATGCTGCTGCTGGCTGCGCTGGGCGCGCTGGCCAGCCTGGCCGCCATCGCACTGGAGCTGCAGACCGCGCGGCAGTCCCAGGCACCCGGCCATGTGCTGTTCGCGCTGGCCACCGTCGCCGGCTCCTGGCTGCTGCTGCCGGTGGAGTTCGGCATCGCCTATGCCAGCCTCTACCACCGCGACGACAAGGCCGCCCACGGCCTGGAGTTCCCAGGCGACGACGGCCCGCCGGACTACGGCGACTTCCTGTATTTCTCCATCACTGTCGCCGCCACGTCACAGACGTCGGACGTCGTGGTCAGCTCGCGGCCCATGCGCCGGCTCGTACTGCTGCAGGCGCTGCTGTCCTTCGTGTTCAACACCGGCGTGCTGGCGATGTCGATCAACATCCTGGCAGGACTGGTCAGTTGAAATGTTTGGAGCCCCTCGCCCACCCTTGCCGCGCTGAACGCGGGCAAGCCTGGTCGGTCCCCCGTGGGGACGGCGATGCTTGCGGCATCGAGCCGCAAGCACATCGCCAGACGGGCCGGCTCGGGAGCGGCCCAGCTCTCGGACCGACAGAAGGCACGACGGCCGCGCGAGGCCTAAACCAGCAATAGTTGCTGCGCCGCACCGTCGCGGTGATGGACGTTCTCGCCGTTCCACACCAGCGCGTCCTCGACGAACCAGCGCACCGACTGCGGATAGATGTGGTGCTCGGCCGTCAGCACACGGGCCGACAGCGCCTTGGCATCGTCCCCTGGCAGCACGGGCACGGCGGCCTGCATGACGATGGCGCCGTGGTCCAGTTCGGCGGTGACGAAGTGCACCGTCACGCCGGCGATCTTGCAGCCCATCTCGATGGCCCGCGCATGCGTGTGCAGGCCCGTGAAAGCCGGCAACAACGACGGGTGGATGTTCAGCATGCGGCGCGCATAGCGGGCCGTGAAACCCGGCGTCAGGATTCGCATGAAGCCGGCCAGCACGACCAGATCGGGAGCAAAACCGTCGATGACCCGGGCCAGCTCGGCGTCGAACTCCTCACGGCTGGCATAGGCCTTGTGATCCACGACGGCCGTGGCAATACCGTGCTGGGCAGCGAAGGCCAGCCCGCCCGCATCGGGCCGGTTGCTGATGACGGCGGCCACTTCGGCAGGCCAGCCCTCGGCCTGACAGGCCTTCACGATGGCCTCCATGTTGGAGCCCCGCCCCGAAATCAGAATCACCAGTCTCTTCATGGGCAGGCAGTGTAGGCCGCCCACCCCATGCCGACCGGCAGGCTGGCGGCCATGAACGACAATCCGCGCCCCATGACGACACCCGTCCTTACCCGCCAGCGCGTCCTGTCGGGCATGCGCCCAACAGGCGCACTGCATCTCGGCCACTACCACGGCGCCCTCAAGAACTGGGTCCGGCTGCAGGACAGCCACGACTGCTTCTTCTTCGTCGCCGACTGGCATGCACTGACCACGCAACGCCCTAGCGGCGAGACGCTGGCCCGTCACGCCTACGACATGGTCACCGACTGGCTGGCCGCCGGCGTCGACCCCGAGCGCTGCACGCTGTTCCTGCAGAGCCGCATGCCGGAGCACGCCGAGCTGTTCACGCTGCTGGCCATGTGCGCGCCGTCCAGCTGGCTGGCGCGCATGCCCAGCTACAAGGACCAGGTTGCCGCCGACCCCGAGCTGGCCACCTACGGCTTCCTCGGCTACCCGCTGCTGCAGGCGGCCGACATCCTGCTCTACAAGCCGGCCGGCGTGCCGGTGGGCGAGGATCAGGCGGCCCACGTGGAGGTGACCCGCGAGGTCGCGCGGCGCTTCAACCGGCTGTATGCGGCCGACGCGCCCGTGTTCGTCGAGCCCCAGGCGCTGCTGACCGAAACCGCCCGCATGCCGGGGCTGGACGGCCAGAAGATGAGCAAGAGCGCGGACAACGCGATCGCGATGCGCGATTCGCCCGAGGCCACGGCCACCAAGATCCGCACCATGCCCACCGACCCGCAGCGCGTGCGCCGCGATGACGCCGGCGACCCGGCACGCTGTCCCGTCTGGCCGCTGCACGTCATCTACACGGACGAGGCCACGCGCAAAGCCTGTGACACGGGTTGCCGCACGGCCAGCATCGGCTGCCTGGACTGCAAGCAGCCGCTGATCGAGGCGATCCAGAAGGAACAGGCGCCTTGGCGCGAACGCGCCGCCGCGCTGGATCCGCAGCAGGTGAAATGGACGCTGGAACTGGGCACCGAGCGCGCCCGCGCGGTGGCGCGCAAGACGCTGCGCGAGGTGCGCGCGGCGATGGGGCTGGTCGCTTGAATCCCGAGACCATCCACGTCACCGACCTCGAGGCCGCCATCAACTGGTGGCGCGAGCGTTCGCCCTCCCCTGACGGCGTCAGCGCCGCGCCCGAAGTGCGCGCACTGGCCGAGGCCTACGCGTTGCTGGCCTGGACACGCGCCACCGAGATCGACGTCGACGCCTTGAGTGACAAGGCACTGGGCGCCTGGCTGGACTGGTACGAAACCACGCCCGACTCCCCCTGCATCGCGATCTGCTCCACCGCGCAGGGCGACCCGGTCTGCAAAGGCTGCGGCCGCACCTTCGACGAGGTGCAGCACTGGCCGGGGCTTGGCCCGTTCGAGAAGCGCATCGTCTGGCAGCGCATCACGCAGGAAGGCACGGCCTGGCGGTTCAACCGCTATGCCGAACGCGTCGCCCGATGACCGACAGCCGCATCCGCTTCATCGACAGCGTCCGCCGCCTCGTGCCACAGGCCTGGCCTGTGCTCGTGGGCCAGCTCGCCGTGATGATGTTCAGCACGGTGGACACGCTGATGATGGGCCGCGTGGGCCCGCAGGACCTGGCCGCGCTGGCCGTGGGTTCCGCCGCCTACGTGTCCATCTTCGTGGGTCTGATGGGCGTGGTGCTGGCCGTGGGGCCCATCGCCGGTCGGCAGTTCGGCGCCAACGACCTGCCCGCCTCCGGTCACAGCTTCGTGCAGGCGCAGTGGCTGGCCGTGCTGCTGTGCGTGCCCGGCTGCCTGATGCTGTGGTTCCCCGACCCCTTCATCTGGCTGGCCCAACTGGACGCGACGCAGGCCGACAAGGTGCGCGCCTACACGCGGCCCGAGGCCTTCGCGCTGCCGGCCGCACTGCTGTTCACCGCCTTCCGCGGTTTCTCGACGGCGGTGAGCCGGCCCAAGGCCGTCATGGCCATGCAACTGACAGGCCTGGCCGCCAAGGTGCCGCTGAACGCGGTGCTGGTGTTCGGCTGGGGCCCCATCCCGGCGATGGGCGTGGCAGGCTGCGGCTGGGCCACGGCCATCGCCTTGACCGGGCAGGCGCTGGCCGCGCTGGTGCTGTTGCGGCGCGATGCGTTCTACCTGCCCTTTCAGATCCCGCACTTGTGGCAAACGCGACCGCAATGGCGCGAACTGTTGGGTCTGGTGAAACTGGGCCTGCCCATGGGCGGCTCCATCCTCGTCGAAGTGACCGGCTTCACCTTCATGGCCTTCTTCATCGCGCGGCTGGGCGCCACACCGGTGGCGGGCCACCAGATCGCCGTGAACCTCGTGGCGATGATGTTCATGATCGCGCTGGCGCTGGCGATGGCCGCTCTCACGCTGGTGGCCCAGCACCTGGGCGCTGGCCAGAAGCGCGAGGCGCGCATCGTCGGCCGGCACGCCATGGTGTTGACGACCCTCGTGGCCGCGGCCGTGGGCGCCATCGTCGCGCTGGCGCGCGAGCCCATCGTCGCGCTGTACACCGACAACCCCGAGGCCGCTGCGGCGGCACTGCCGCTGCTGGTGTGGGTCTGGTTCTTCCATCTGGGCGACGCCCTGCAGACCGTGGCGGCGCATGTGTTGCGCGCCTACCAGATCGCGACGCTGCCCATGATCATCTACGTCATCGCCCTGTGGGGCCTGGGCATTGGCGGCGGCTATGTGCTCGCGTTCGGCGCGGACGGCAACGGTGCCGTGGGCTTCTGGCAGGCAGCAACTGCCGGCCTGCTGGCAGCCGCACTGCTGCTCGGCCTGCTGCTGAAGCGGGTGTTCGACGAGAACCGCTGATCAGCTTCTACCGGCCGGCAGGAACAGAACGAAGCGGCTGCCACCACCCTCACGCGCCAGGCAGCGCACGCTGCCGCCGTGGCGTTCGGCGATCTGCTTGACCAGGCTCAGCCCCAGGCCCACGCCGCCCGCCATCTCGGCATGGCCCGGCAGGCGGTAGAAGGGTTCGAAGATGCGCTCGCGCAGTTCGTCCGGCACGCCGGGACCGCGATCGGCCACGATGAATTCATAGCCGCCGGCGACCGGGCGCAGGCCCAGTTCCACGTCCGGCCCGCCGTAGCGGCGCGCGTTCTCCAGCAGGTTGCGCAGTGCGCGGCGCAGCAGCCGCTCCTGGCCGTCGACGCGGGCGGAGTCGGTGCCGGGCTCGAAGTTCGCGTCCACACAGGCCGCCTCTTCGGCGCCCAGTCCCAGCAGGTCGACTGGATGCGAGTCGCCCAGCGAGCTGCCGGCCTCCAGGCGGCTGGCCAGCAGCACCTCCTCGACCAGCGCGTCCAGCTCGGCGATGTTCACGTGGATCTCGTGCGTCAGTTTGTCGCGCTGGGCCGGCCCGGCCTCGTCCAGCATCGCGAACGCCATCTTCAGGCGCGCCAGCGGTGAACGCAGCTCATGGCTGGCGTTGGCCAACAAGGTCTGGTGCGAGCGGAGCAGCGTCTCGATGCGCGCCGCGGCCTGGTTGAAGCTGGTGGCCAGTGCGGCCACCTCGTCGCGGCCGCCGTCATCGACGCGGTGATGCAGTTGGCCGGCGCCGAACCGCTCGACGCCTCGCTTCAGCGACTCCAGCCGGCGCGTCAGGCGGCGCACCACCGGATACGCCCCGACGGCCACGCCCACGAACAGCAGCACCAGCACGACGGCCAGCGTGGACACCTGCGGCGTGCCGGGCCCGCCGGCCCGGGCCGTCCAGGGGGCATTCCACAAGCCTTCTTCAAAGCGCGCGGGCCTCGCTGCTCCGGCCGCGGGAGGAGCGCCAGGGCCCTGCGGCCCGCTGGCGCCGGCCGGGGCGCCGGGCGGGCGCACCGTGCGGACGAGATCGAGGTTGCGGCCGTCACCCAGGCTGGCGCGCACGACGACGGCGCCCGGGTCATCGACGCGGCGCAGGAAGGCCGCCGTCGCGGCGATGCGGCCCTCGCCATCCTCCAGCGCCAGCGGCATGCGCAGCCGCCCGCCCCACTCCTTGAACGCCTCGGCCTGTTCACCGCGGCTGGCCGTGGCCGGCGGCAGCGCCAGGCGCAGCAGGTCGGCAATCGCGTTCAGCCGCTCATTCGCCGCAATCTCGACGTTGCCGCGTTCCTGCTCGATATGGCGCTGGAACAGCCAGGCCGAGCCGAAGGCGAACGCCAGCAGCAGCGCCACCAGCGTCAGGTAGATGCGGACGTAGAGCGACTTCACGCGGCGTCGGTGTCCGCGTCTTGCTTGCGGGCAAAAACGTAGCCCGCACCGCGCACGGTCAGCACGCGCCGCGGCGTCTTGGGGTCGTCCTCGATGACGGCGCGGATGCGCGAGATGTGCACGTCGATGGAGCGATCAAACGCCTCCAGCGGGTGGCCCTTCAGCGCATCCATGATCTGGTCGCGCGACAGCACGCGGCCGGGGCT
The DNA here is from genome assembly GCF_031458115.1 of Roseateles asaccharophilus. Taxonomy (GTDB): domain Bacteria; phylum Pseudomonadota; class Gammaproteobacteria; order Burkholderiales; family Burkholderiaceae_C; genus Pelomonas; species Pelomonas asaccharophilus_A. The sequence continues at coordinate 160,650 of NZ_JAVDXV010000006.1, forward strand.
TTGCGCCAGCACGACCAGCAGGTCGAACTGGTGGCTGGTCAGGTCGCAGATCTTGCCGTCCAGCCGCGCGACGCGGGCGGCCAGGTCGATCTCAAGGCGGCCGAAGCGCAGCACCTCGTCGCCGTCCAGCTTGGGCTCCAGCCGGCGCAGCAGCGCCTTGATGCGGGCCTGCAGCTCGCGCGGCTCGAAGGGCTTGGCGAGGTAATCGTCGGCACCCAGTTCCAGGCCCAGGATGCGATCCATGGGCTCGCCACGCGCCGACAGCATCAGCACGGGCTGGTGGCGCCAGCGCGGGTCGCCACGCAGCCAGCGGCAGAAGTCCAGGCCGTCGCCATCGGGCAGCATGATGTCCAGCACGATGAGCTCGAAACGGCCCTGGTTCAAGGCCTCACGGGCCTGCGCCAGATTGCCGGCCGTGCTGACCTCGAAGCCGGCGTTTCGCAAGTAGTCGCCCACCATGCCGGTCAGGCGGGCGTCGTCGTCGATGAGCAGGAGTCTGGCGGTCATCAGCGGTACCAACGGGGAATACGAAGGCCGGCGCGCTTCGGCGCCGGGGGTGCGAACCTCAAGCATCGCAGAACTCCCGGCCCGGCCCAATCAACCTTGACGGCGCTGGGCCATGCGGGCCTGGCGCTTCTTCAGGGTCTCGGCGATCTTGGCGCGCTGCTCGGGCGTGAGCACGCGGGCGGCGTCGATGCTGGCCTGGCTGAGGCGCTTGGAGGCCGTCTCGTGCTGGGCCGAGATCTGCGCCCGCACCGCCTCGATGGCCGCGGCGTCAACGTTGGGCGCGGCGTACAGCGTGACCAGTTGCTGGTGCAGCTTGCGGCCGGTCTCGTGCTGGCCGGACAGGTCCTGGCGCGCGGCCTTGAAGATGGCCTCGATCTGGCTGCGCTGCGAGTCGGTCGCGTTGACCAGTTCCAGCAGGTGGCCGCCAAACAGCATGCCGGGTGCCGCAGCGGCGAGGCCGCCGCGGTGATGCCCACCGGGGCCGCCCGGCGCGGCATGCGCCGCAACGCCACCCACGGCCAGCGCCGCAGCCACGGCACCGACACGCAACAGGTTCTTGATCTGCAAGGCTTTCATCAGGGGTCTCCTGGAAGAAGAGTGAGTGGCTTCATCTTCCAGGGGCCCTGTGAGCGATCTTTGGGTCCGGGGTAAAGAACTGTGTCCCGATGTCCACCCCCGTTGACATTCGCCCTTACTTGATGGGCTTGAAGCGCATGCGCTTGGGGCGCGCGCCTTCCTCGCCCAGGCGCTTCTTCTTGTCGGCCTCGTACTCGTGGAAGTTGCCGTCGAAGAAGAACCACTGCGAGTCGCCCTCGCAGGCCAGGATGTGCGTGCAGATGCGGTCCAGGAACCAGCGGTCATGGCTGATGACCATGGCCGAGCCGGCAAACTCCAGCAACGCTTCTTCCAGCGCGCGCAGCGTTTCGACGTCCAGGTCGTTGGACGGTTCGTCCAGCATCAGCACATTGCCGCCCTGGGCCAGCGTCTTGGCCAGGTGCAGGCGGCCGCGCTCACCACCGGACAGCGAACCGACCAGCTTCTGCTGGTCGTTGCCCTTGAAGTTGAAGCGGCCGAGATAGGCGCGGCTGGGCATGATGAACTTGCCGACAACAATGTTGTCCAGGCCACCCGACACGTCCTGCCACACGGTGTTGTCGGCGGCGAGGCTGGCGCGGCTCTGGTCCACGAAGGCCAGCTTGGCGGTCTTGCCGATCTTGACGGTGCCCGAGTCCGGCTGCTCCACGCCCTGGATCATGCGGAACAGCGTCGATTTACCGGCGCCGTTGGGGCCGATGATGCCGACGATGGCGCCGGCCGGCACCTTGAAGCTCAGGTTGTCGATGAGCACGCGGTCGCCGAAGCTCTTGCTGACGTTCTCGAACTCGATGACCTCATTGCCCAGGCGCTCGGCCACGGGGATGAAGATCTCGTTGGTCTCGTTGCGCTTCTGGTATTCGACGTCGCTCAGTTCCTCGAAGCGGGCCAGGCGGGCCTTGCTCTTGGCCTGGCGGCCCTTGGCGTTGGAGCGCACCCACTTGAGTTCTTCCTTCATCGCCTTGGCGCGGGCGTCTTCGCTCTTCTGCTCCTGCTCCAGGCGGCGTTCCTTCTGGTCCAGCCAGTCGGAGTAGTTGCCCTTCCACGGGATGCCGTGGCCGCGGTCGAGTTCGAGGATCCACTCAGCGGCGTTGTCGAGGAAGTAGCGGTCGTGGGTGATGGCCACGACGGTGCCAGGGAAGCGCTGCAGGAACTGCTCCAGCCACTCGACGGATTCGGCGTCCAAGTGGTTGGTCGGTTCGTCCAGCAGCAGCATGTCGGGCTTGGAGAGCAGCAGGCGGCACAGCGCGACGCGGCGCTTCTCGCCGCCGGACAGCACGCCGATGACGGCGTCCCACGGCGGCAGGTTCAGCGCGTCGGCGGCCAGTTCCAGCTGCAGGTCGGTGTTCTCGGAGCCGGCGGCGGCGATGATGGCTTCCAGTTCGCCCTGCTCAGCGGCCAGCGCGTCGAAGTCGGCGTCCGGCTCGGCATAGGCGGCATAGACCTCGTCCAGGCGCTTCTTGGCGGCCAGCACGCCGCCGATGCCCTCTTCCACCGCTTCACGCACGGTCTGCTCGGGGTTGAGCTTGGGCTCCTGCTCCAGGTAGCCGATCTTGATGCCGGGCATCGGGATGGCTTCGCCCTCGATCTCCTTGTCGACGCCGGCCATGATCTTCAGCAGCGTGGACTTGCCCGAACCGTTCAGGCCCAGCACACCGATCTTGGCGCCGGGGAAGAAGGACAGCGAGATGTCCTTCAGGATGTGGCGCTTGGGGGGAACCGTCTTGTTGACACGGTTCATGCTAAAGACGTACTGGGCCATGGTTTTCCTTGGACTTGAAACAGCGGCAGGCCCCGGGGGAGGCCTGCAATGCCTGCTATTGTCGCCGAGCCCGAATCCAGGAGGTCAGATGCGCCGTCTTTTCATCGCCCTGCTCGTTGCCAGCACCGGCCTGTCCCAGGCCCAGACGCTGCGCTGGTCCAGCCAGGGCGACATGCAGACCACCGATCCGCATTCGCAGAACGAGGTCATGACCAACAGCCTGAACAACCAGGTCTACGAGGCGCTGACCCGGCGCATGCAGGACATGAGCATAGGCCCGGCGCTGGCCACCGAGTGGACGCAGGTGACGCCGCTGATCTGGCGCTTCAAGCTGCGCGCGGGCGTCAAGTTTCACGACGGCACGCCGTTCACGGCCGACGACGTCGTTTTCTCCATGCAACGCCTGCGCGACGACAACGCGCCGCAGCGTGTCTACGCCAATGCCGTGGGCAATCCCAAGGCCGTGGACCCGCTGACCGTGGTCTTCACACTGGACAAGCCCAACCCCATCGTGCCGGAACTGTTGGCCAATCTGTTCGTCATGAGCCGCAAGTGGTGCGAGCAGAACCGCGTGACGCGGCCGCTGAATTTCAAGCAGCAGGAGGAGTCCTACGCCAGCCAGCACGCCAATGGCACAGGCCCCTTCATGTTGGTCAGCCGCCAGCCCGGCGTGAAGACGGTGTTCAAGCGCAACCCGAACTGGTGGAACAAGTTCCAGGGCAATCTGCAGGAGTTCACCTACCTGCCCATCAGCAACGATGCGACCCGCACGGCGGCGCTGATCTCCGGCGAGGTGGACTTCGTGCTGGATCCGCCGCCGCGCGACGTCGCCCGCCTGCGCAGCACGCCGCACCTGAAGGTCGTGGACGGCCAGGAGAACCGGCTGGTCTACGTCGGCATGGAGCAGACGCGCGACAAGCTGCTGTACGGCGACGTGCCCGGCGGCAAGAACCCCTTCAAGGACCGCCGCGTGCGCCAGGCGCTGTACCAGGCCATCGACATCGAGGCCATCAAGACCAAGCTGATGAACGGCTACTCGCTGCCCACCGGCGGCCTGACCTCGTCGCCGCGCGGCGCCTATGGCGACCCGGCGCTGGAGAGCCGCCTGCCCTATGACCCCGCCGCCTCGCGCAGGCTGCTGGCCGAGGCGGGCTACGCCGACGGCTTCGACGTGACGCTGGACTGCCCCAACAACCGCTACGTCAACGACGAGCGCATCTGCATCGCGCTCGCCAGCATGTGGGCGCAGGTCAAGGTGCGCACCAAGGTCAACGCGATGCCGCGCACGCTGTACTTCCCCAAGATCGAGAAGTTCGACACCAGCCTGTTCGTCACCGGCTGGGGCGGCGGCTCCACCGATGCCGAGGTCATGCTGACGCCGGTGCTGCGCAACCGCGGCGAGCAGGGCGTGGGCGTGGCCAACTACGGCGGCATCATCAACGACGCGGCCGACGCGCTGGCCGCCGCGTCCACCATCGAGGTCGACCCGAAAAAGCGCGAGGGCCTGGTCAAGGCCGCGCTGCAGGCCTACCGCGAGCAGATCAACATCATCCCGCTGCACCGGCAGGTCATCCCCTGGGCCATGCGCAAGCAGATCAGCCTACCGCATTCGCCCAACAACTGGGCCAGCATGGACTGGGTCACGGTTTCTAAATAAACAATCACGGGGCAGCGGCTAGAATGCCACCCGACGCCGCGCTTCTCAGTCTTGCGCGGCGTTTCATTTTTCAGCAGCCCCGCACGCGGCCTGGCTTGCCCGAAGACTGGTGTCGCCTCCCCGGCGGCACGGCAAGCCCCGGTGATTGTTGGCGTGCCCTCCCCTTTTTGGATTCGATGAGTTTCGACACCCTCGGCCTTGCAGCTCCGTTGCTGAAGGCCATTGCCGACGCCGGCTACACCTCCCCCACTCCCATCCAGGCCCAAGCGATCCCCGCCGTGTTGCAAGGCGGCGACCTGATGGCCGGCGCCCAGACCGGCACCGGCAAGACCGCCGGCTTCACGCTGCCCCTGCTGCACCGCCTGCAGGCTTCTCCGCGCACCACCAACAAGTTCGGCCGCCCGGCCGTGCGCGCGCTGGTGCTGACGCCCACCCGCGAACTGGCTGCCCAGGTCGAAGAAAGCGTGCAGACCTACGGCAAGTACCTGCCCGACCTGAAGAGCATGGTCATGTTCGGCGGCGTGGGCATGCAGCCCCAGGTCGACAAGCTGAAGAAGGGCGTGGACATCCTCGTCGCCACCCCCGGCCGCCTGCTGGACCACGCGGGTCTGGGCAACCTGGACCTGTCCAAGGTCGAGATCCTGGTGCTGGACGAAGCCGACCGCATGCTGGACATGGGCTTCATCCATGACATCAAGAAGGTGCTGGCCCTGCTGCCGCAGAAGAAGCAGACGCTGCTGTTCAGCGCCACCTTCAGCGACGAGATCAAGAACCTCGCCGACCGCCTGCTGAACCAGCCGGCGCTCATCGAGGTGGCCCGCCGCAACCAGACCAACGACCAGATCGCGCAGAAGGTCCACCCCGTGGGCCGCGAGCGCAAGAAGGAGTTGCTGGTGCACCTGATCAAGTCGGGCGACTGGCACCAGGTGCTGGTCTTCACGCGCATGAAGCACGGCGCCAACCGCCTGACCGACTACCTGAACGACCAGGGCATCAGCGCGATGGCCATCCACGGCAACAAGAGCCAGGGCGCGCGCACCAAGGCGCTGGCCGACTTCAAGTCGGGCGACCTGACCTGCCTGGTGGCCACCGACATCGCGGCCCGCGGCATCGACATCGACCAGTTGCCCCACGTCGTCAACTTCGAGCTGCCCAACGTGCCCGAGGACTACGTGCACCGCATCGGCCGCACCGGCCGCGCCGGCGCTCAAGGCGAGGCGGTCAGCCTGGTCTGCGTGGACGAGAACGGCTTCCTGCGCGACATCGAGAAGCTCATCAAGCGCGAGATCCCCAAGGAAGTCGTGCCCGGCTTCGCGCCCGACCCGAACGAGCGCGCCGAGCCCATCGTTCTGGGCCGCACCGTGCTGAACCCCAACGGCAGCCGCGGCCGCAACCCCAACCCGCCGCAGCACGCCAGCCGGGGTGGTCGTGGCGGCAATGGCGGCGGCGGTGGCCGTGGCGGCGACAACCGTGGCGGCCAGCGCGACGGTGGTCGTCCGGCCGGTGGCAAGCCGCAGGCGCATGCAGGCCATGGCGGCGCGAAGCCGGCCGGTCACACCGGTGTGGGCGGCGCCCGCACGGCGCCCAAGCCGCAAGGCCAGCGCCCGGCTGGTGGCCAGCCCGGCCGCGACGGCGGCGCTCCGCGCCACAACAACGGCCCGCGCCTGACGCAACCCAAGTCACGCTGAAGATGGCCGAGGCCCGCCCCGACTGGATTGCCGGTGCCACCGGCCTCGTCGGGCGGGCACTGTGCGCCGAACTGCCAACGGGCCTCGCGCTCGTTCGCAAACCCACAACGGGATTGCCTGTGCCCACCGCGACGGTGGACTACGGCGATCCCGTTTCCTTTTCCGCACTGCCCGCGCCCGGCCGCGTGCTCATTGCGCTGGGCACGACGATGGCGCAAGCCGGGTCAAAAGCAGCGTTCCGCGCTGCGGACTTCGACGCCGTGCTGACCGTCGCCCGCGCCGCGCGCGAGGCCGGCGCCACGCGCTGCGGCCTGGTGTCGGCGCTGGGGGCTGACGCGAACTCGTCGGTCTTCTACAACCGCGTGAAGGGCGAAGCCGAAGCGGCACTGATCGCGCTGGGCTTCGAGCGCCTGGTCATTGCGCGCCCATCGCTGCTGGATGGCGAACGCGAAGCGCTGGGCCAGCCGCACCGCAGCGGCGAATCCTGGTCGCTGAAGCTGGCACGCCCGCTGGCCGCGTTCATCCCCGCTGCGTGGCGCCCGATCGCGCCACAGCGCATTGCGCGCTCGATGCGACTGGCGCTCGAAGCGCCCGGTGCTCCCGTGCGCATCCTCACATCGGCTGACATGCAGCGCCTGGGCGCATGAAGATCGCCCCCGCCGAGGTCGACTTCTCCGACCCCACCGCCCCCGCGTCGCCGGCCTATGGCGACGTCTACCACTCGCGTGCCGGCGCGCTGGCACAGGCGCGCCACGTGTTCCTCGGCGGCAACGGACTGCCCGGCCGCTGGCAGGGGCGCCAGCGCTTCGTCGTGCTGGAAACCGGCTTCGGCCTGGGCAACAACTTCCTCGCCACGTGGGACGCCTGGCGGCAAGACCCGGCACGCTGCGAGCGGCTGGTGTTCGTCAGCGTCGAGAAGCATCCGCTGCGGCCTGACGACCTCGCACGCGCGCATGCCGCCAGCCCGTTGCCCGAGTTGGCGCAGCAACTGGTGGACCGCTGGCCGCCGCTGACGGCCGGGCTGCACACGCTGGGCTTTGAGGACGGCCGCGTCGAGTTGTTGCTGGGCCTGGGCGACGCGCGCGAACTGCTGCGCCAACTGGTGCTGCAGGCCGATGCGATCTACCTTGACGGCTTCTCGCCCAAGCTCAACCCGGAGCTATGGGACGAATGGCTGCTGAAGAGCCTGGCCCGGCACGCCGTGCCCGGCACGACGATCGCGACCTGGAGCATCAACCGACCGATGCGCCGCGCGCTGGCGTCGTTGGGGTTCGAGGTCGGCCTGGCGCCTGGCTTTGCCAGCAAGCCCGAGATGACCACCGCCCGCTTCGCGCCACGACACCTGCCGCAGCGCCCGGCCGGCCGCGAACCACTGGCGCGCGACGCCAAGCAGGCCCTCATCATCGGTGCCGGCCTGGCGGGCGCGGCCTGCGCGCTGTCGCTGGCGCGCGAGGGCGTGGCCTGCACGGTGGTCGACGCGCTGGGCGCGCCGGCCCAGGCCAGCTCGGGCAACCCCGCCGGCCTGTTCCACGGCACGCTGAACCCCGACGACGGCCCGCACGCCCGCTTCAACCGCGCGGCGGCGCTGGCCACGCAGGCAATGCTGCGCGACCTCTGTCTGCCTCAGCAGCCCGGCCTGTTGCGGCTGGAGACGCGGCTTGCTATCGACGCGATGGCCGGCGTGCCGGGCTATGTCGAGCCGCTGTCGGCCGAGGCCGCATCGGCACGGGCCGGCGCCACCCTGCCCCACCCCGCTTGGTTCTACCCGGGCGGCGGTGCCGTTGACCCGGCGGCCTACGTGCGCGCGATGCTGCAGGCCAGCGGCGCGACGCTGCGACTCCAGACGCGCGTCGCCGCGCTGCGCCGTGACGGCGACGGATGGACGCTGCTGGACGCATCCGGCGCGCCCATCGCCAGCGCACTGCTGGTGGTGCTGGCCGGCGGCCATGCGCAGTTGCCGCTGCTGGGCGAACTGGCCAACGACCTCACCGTGCAGCGCGGCCAGCTGACCCATCTTGCGCAAGCCCCCTGGTGCCCCGGTCACCCCATCGCGGGCGACGGCTATGCGATCGCCGACGGCCAGGGCGGTGCCTGGTGCGGCGCCACCACGCAGGACGGCGACCTGGACCCCACGCTGCGCGCCGCCGACCAGATCGAGAACCTGACCCGCTACGCCCGCCTCGCCGGACTGCACGGCGTGCCCGACGCGCCGCTGGCCGGCCGCGTCGCCTGGCGCCTCATTTCGCCCGACCGGCTGCCACTGATCGGCGGCCTGCCCGCACCCGACGCGCCGCTGGCCGACCAACTCCGTTTGCAGCCGCGCGCGCACGGTCTGGTGGTCTGCACCGGCTTTGCATCGCGGGGCATCACCTGGGCGGCGCTGGCCGGCCGCCTGGTCGCGGCACTGGCGCTGGGCGCGCCGCGTCCGCTGGAGGCCGACCTGGTGGACGCGGTGGACCCGCTGCGCTTCACGTTGCGTCGGCAACGCAGGCCTACGCGCTAAGCCACGCGTTCGCGCAACTATTGCCGCTTTGCAGGGCTGTTCGCCCGCCCACCACGCCGTCCTGCGCGTGACACTGCGCTGTGTTGCCGGCGCGGCCGGCTATCTACGTATGGATGGAGACGACGGCATGTTCGGTTCTGGCGGTTCGCAAAAGCTGAAGGTGGCGCTGGGCGTGGTGCTCGGTGTCGTGACCGTGGGGGCAGGTGTTGCCCTGTCGGGTAGCGGCGCGGCCAAGGGCTGGCTGATCGCCACGCTGGTCATCACCTGGGGCGTGAGCCTGTTCGCGCTGCTGACCAGTGGCGGCAAGGGCAGCAGCCTGCATTCGGCCACCGAAGCCGCCGAAGCGCTGGCCCGGTTCGATCTGACCCACCCCATCCCCCGCGGCGGCAGCGACGACGTGGGGCGCCTGCTGGGCGCGCTGGGCGACACACAAGCCGCGCTGCAGAAGCTCATCGGCGACGTGCGCGGCGCGGCCGACAGCATAGGCACAGCCAGCGCGGAGATCGCCACCGGCAACTTCGACCTGAGCCAGCGCACCGAGCAGACGGCCAGCAACCTGCAGAACGCGGCCTCCTCGATGGCCGAACTGACCGGCACCGTCAAGCAGACGGCCGATGCCGCGATGACGGCCAACCAGCTCGCCAGCTCGGCTGCCTCGGTGGCCCAGCGCGGTGGCGAGGCCGTGTCGGCCGTCGTCGCGACGATGGACCAGATCAGCCAGAGCTCGCGCAAGATCAACGACATCATCGGCACCATCGACGGCATCGCGTTCCAGACCAACATCCTGGCGCTGAACGCCGCGGTGGAAGCCGCCCGCGCCGGCGAGCAGGGCCGCGGCTTCGCGGTCGTGGCCGGTGAGGTTCGCACGCTGGCGCAGCGCAGCGCCGAAGCCGCCAAGGAGATCAAGAGCCTGATCAGCGCCAGCGTGGAGCGCGTGGACTCCGGCACCCAGCAGGTGCAGTCCGCCGGCGCCACGATGACCGAGATCGTCGCCAGCGTGCAGCGCGTGACGGACATCATTGGCGAGATCAGCGCCGCAGCGCGCGAGCAGAGCGAGGGCATCGCCGTCGTCAATGCATCCGTCGTGCAGCTGGACCAGATGACGCAGCAGAACGCCGCGCTGGTGGAGGAGTCCGCCGCCGCCGCCGAGAGCCTGCGCGAGCAGTCGGGCCGCATGACCGAGGTCATCGGCGTGTTCAAGCTCGGCGGTGCAGCGCATCGCGCCGTCGCTGCCAAGGCACCGGCTGCCAAGGCCCCCGCTCCCAAGCCGGCTGCGGCCGCGAAGCCGGCGGCCAAGGTCGCCGCCAAGCCCGCTGCTGCGGCCAAGCCGGTGGCCGCGGCGCCCAAGGCCGCGACGCCCGCCCCTGTGGCGGCTCCCAAGGCTGCGCCGGCCCCAGCTCCGGCAGACGACGGCGACTGGGAAACCTTCTGACGCGGCAGCCAGCCGCAACGACAAAGGGCGCCTCTCGGCGCCCTTTCCTTTTATGCGGTGTCGCTCAGAACTTCAGCGTCTTCACACCATCCGCGCCGCCCAGCAGGCAGACGCTGGCCTTGTGATGCGCGAACACGCCCACCGTGACGACACCGGGCCACTGGTTGACGTCGTTCTCGAAAGCCAGCGGGTCGGTGATGGACAGGCCCGTGACATCGAGGATGTGGCCGCCGTTGTCGGTGACGACACCGCCGCGCAGCTGGGCCTTGCCGCCGATCTCGGCAAAGCGGCGCGTCAGCTGAGCGGCGGCCATCGGGATGATCTCGACCGGCAGCGGGAAGGCGCCCAGCGTCTGCACGAGCTTGGACGCGTCGGCGATGCAGACGAACTGGTCGGCCAGGTCGGCCACGATCTTCTCGCGCGTCAGCGCCGCGCCGCCACCCTTGACCATGAAGCCGCGGCCGTCGATCTCGTCGGCACCGTCGATGTAGACGGCCAGGCGGGTCACCTCGGCGGCGTCCAGCACCTTGATGCCGTGCTTGGCCAGGCGTTGCGTGGAACGCTCCGAGCTGGACACGGCCCCGGGAATCTGGATGCCGCTGGCGGCGAGTGCATCAATGAAGCAGTCCACCGTGGAGCCGGTGCCGACGCCGAGAATCTGGCCGGCGGGGACATAGTCCAGGGCCGCGCGGCCGACGAGTTGCTTGAGCTGGTCTTGGTTCATGACGCCGATTTTCACGGATGGCGCGGGTGGTGCCCGCGCCACCCCTTCGCGGCTACTTGATGACCACCTTTTTCATGGCGGAATCCGTCGCCAGCTGGCGCGTGTTGTCCCAGGCCGTGAAGCGGTACTCGACCACATCGCCCTTGGCCAGGCCGCCTGCGGTGAAGCGGCTGGTCGTGCCGTCCTGGCGCATGCGCACGGTGCGGGCGTCGCCGCCGTTGACCGTGTAGTGCACGTCCACCCAGCCCGACGCCGAGGCGCTGAACTGCAGCGTGCCGGCGCCGGTCTGCGCGGCGCTACCCGAGGCGGTCGGTGCCGGTGCCACCTGGGCCTTGGCCGTGGCCACCTGCACGGTAGCGCCGGTGCCCGAATCCCAGATGATGTCGTCGAACGCGATCTGGAACGGCGCCGTCGGTACCGCGGCGTCCACGCTGAGGAACTCGAACAGCGAGTTCATGGACTGCAGCGCCACCAGCGGCCCCGCGATCTCGGCCACCGGGATGGTGGCCGTGCCCCACTCGCCGTTGCGCACCAGGCCGTAGGCGGTGGTGTTGGCGGGGAAGGTCACCCAGTGGTGGTTGGTGTAGTTGTCCAGGATGCCGATGCGGAACGCGACATTGGCGGGCGCCTTGATCTTCAGCTTGATGTTGCCGCCGCGGAAGCCGCTCATGTCGTGCGCCTGGCGCGACTGGATGGCGCCGCCGAACCACTGCCCGGGCGCGAAATAGTTCAGCGCCAGCACGTTGGACCCTTCAAACGGCGGGATGCTGCCGCCGCTCATGGAGCCGTTGTTCCAGATGAAGAAGTCCGCCGAGCCACCGAGCTCCTGCTTGTTGTCGACCGGCGTGTTGTCGGTGAACACACCGAACTTGCCGACCTCCGGCGTGATGCCCAGGCCCAGCTTGACCTCGCCCTTGCCGTCCAGCTCGTAAACACGCACGTAGTCCACATAGGTCGTGGCCGGCAGCGGCGCGGTGACCTGGGCCGGCGTCGCGGCCGGCGTGAAGTTGCCACCCACGGCCATGTTCAGCAGCAGGTAGAAGGGCTCGTTCAGCGCCGACGACGCGATCGTGATCGGCGACTTGTACATGTCGTACTCGCGGCCGTTGTCGACGACGGTGAAGCGCATCTGCGTGTCGGTCCAGTAGAGCCGGTAGGTCACGAAGCGGTTGGCCAGCGAGCGGCTGGGCGTGTACCAGTTCTTGGTCTGCCAGGCGGTGGACGCGGCGCAGGTCTCGTTGCCCGGCACGCAGGCGTCGGGGTGGAAGAAGATGACGTTGGCGCCGACGAACTGGTCCGGCGAGATGGCCGGCAGGCCGGCCGGCTGGCGGCCGCCCATCTCCATGATGTCGATCTCGCCCTTGCGCGGCCAGGCCTGCGGGCTGGTGCCCAGCATCCACGCGGCGGGCCACAGGCCCACGCCGACCTTGGGCGTGGCCATGCGCACTTCCACCAGGCCGTACTTCACCTGCACCTTGCCGGCGGTGTCGACCTTGCCGGACGTGAACTGGTTGTCACCCACGGTCTCGCGCCGGGCCGTGATGGCCAGCGCGCGCGTGCCCGGCTCGAACGGCACGTTGACGATGCTGAGGTTGCCAGGCTGGTAGGTCTGCAGTTCCTGGTTGCCGTAGCCGCACAGGCCGATCTGGCAGCCGTTGCCGTTGCTGGCGGCCCAGACGCTGCCGTCCAGCGCCGCGGCGTTGAATTCCTCGGACCACAGCAGCTTGCCGATGACGGGACTGGTGACGCTGGCCGAGGCCGCGGCGCTGGCGGCCAGAAGGACGCCGCCGACGATGTGTTGAAGCTTCATGGCGTTCATCCTTGGTGACGGGTCTTGCGGCGGGCAACGGCTGCGATGAGCAGGCCGCCGGCGAACATCAGGCCGTAGGTGGAGGGCTCGGGCACGGCACTGGTGACCGTGATGCGGGCGCCCGGCAGGCCGGTGAACGAGGTGTTCACCTCCGCCCACGTGCCGCCCGACGAGTAGGCCCAGTTGGCCGTGGCGTTGTTGGTGGGGCTTTGCCAGCTGCCTTCGAAGCCGGCGTCAGGCACGGCCACCAGCCAGTAGCTGCCGGCAGCCAGCGTCCAGCCCGTGGGCGTCAGCGTCGTGTTGGCCCAGGGGTCGGTCAGCTGCATGCTGTGCAGCCAGCCGCCCGCGGTGGGCAAGGCGCCGCTGCGGGACAGGATGCCCAGCGTCAGGCTGCCCGTGCCGTCGAGGGTGGTCAGGATGGACTGGATGGACGTCGCTGCGGCGATGTCGAACGGGATGGCGACGTTCTGGCCCTGGAACAGCGGCGTGGGCCAGCCTTCCAGGTAGGTGATGTCGTCACCATAGGAATCGAGCACGACGGTCTGGGCGCCGGCCTGGGCGGCGAGGCCGCACAGCAGCACCGCGGCGGCGAGCTTGGAGAGGGCGTGGGTTTGCATGTCGGTTCTCCTTGGGCTCAGGCGCGGCGGCGGCGGGCAACGGCGGCCACGACGCCGAGGCCGGCGATCAGCAGCGCGTAGCTCTCGGGTTCGGGGACCGGAGCGGTGGTCAGCGTCAGCTGGATGTCGTCGATGTAGACGGCGTTGACGCGGCCATCCAGCAGCGGGCCTACGGCCGTGTTCATCAGCAGGTAGACCGCCGTCGTGCCGGCAGGAATGGCGCCGGCCTGGAAGCTGATCTGTGTCCAGCTGGAGCTGACCAGGCTGCTCTCGAAGTGCTGGAAGCCGCTGTCGTACAGGACGCCCGCATCGCCCACGTAGCGCAGCACGTACTTGGCATTGCCGGTGGGGCTGGCGTCACCCTTGGCCCAGAAACTCAGGATGGGCGTGTCTCCGACGTTGGCCGCCGTCAGCGCGGCCAGGCCGCCATGCGCCACCGAGTGCTGCTCCATGCCCGACCCGCCGAAGCCGCCCGGCCGGCTCAGCAGCAGCGAATACGCGCCCGAGTGGGCGTCGGTGGACAGCACCGGGTGGGTGGCGTCTCCCAGTGCCCAGCCGACGGGAATGCCGCCATCGACGGTCTCGAAGCCGCCATTGGCAAAGCCGTTGAACGTGGCCGCGCCGGCAGCGCCTGCGCACAAGAGGGTGGTGATGGCCGCTGTGGCCTTCAGATTCAGCATGTCGTCTCCTGGGTTCTGCGTGGGGAAATTCCCGCGACGTGGCGACGACAAACTGCAATGCCGGTCACCCGTCAGCTCTTTTGAAACCGCTTTCTGAAAGCGCTTTCATTGGCGACGGCGACCATAGATTGAGCAGCCCGCGGCTGTCAATGCGGTGTGCCCTGAACGCGGCCGCCATGGCCCACGTTCAGGGGACAGGGTCAAGCCGGATGGAACTTGCCGTGGAACCCGTACGGCACGGCGTAGGGCAGCCAGGCGCGGGCCAACGGCCCGTTGGCCAGCCGCAACGCATCGAAGACGCTGAGGAAGCTGCGGCGGCGCGCGATGTCATAGCCCATGCCCACCAGCCAGCCCTCGCCTTCCCGGCTGCTGCCGGGCTTGGGCACCAGCACATGCTCCTCCACCACCGTGCCGGCGCCGAAGCTGAAGCGCTCGCGCGCGCCGGTCTCGATGTCCAGCCGCATCAGCCCGTTGAAGCCCCAGCGGTCGCCGATATCGGTGGCCATGGGGTACCAGACATGGCGATGGCGCCGTGCGACGAAGCGCGGGTCGACGACCGGGAACTCGACGGACTCGTCGCGCGCGGCGACGCTCAGGCGGCCGGCCTGCAGGTCGATCTCCAGCACGCGCGGCGTGGACCCGTCGCGGTTGGAGCGCTCGCCGCGCATGACTTGGTTCAGCGCCAGGTTGAGCTCGGGCAGCGCCACGCTCTGCACATAGTCCACGCGCAGCTTGCGGCCGTCGTCCCAAGCATTGCCGAAGTGGAAGACGTTGCAGGCGGGCATCTCGAGTACGCGCGTGCGGGAGAAGTCCGCCTTGTCGACGACCAGCACGCGCGTGGGCTGCTCGCCGGTCCAATGCATCGCATCCAGCATCGCCGTGCCGTTGCGAACGGCAGCCATGTCCATCGTGATGGGCGCCAGCAGGAACACGAGAAAACGCTGCGACACGGCGAAGTCGTGCAGCATGGCCGGCGCGCGGACGTCCAGCAGCGCGTGGCGGACCACCGCGCCGGCGGCATTGAGCTGATAGACCACCAGCCGGCCGTTGGCGCTGCCGAAGTTCCACACGGTGCCGTCGGGCTCGACCTTGGGATGGGCAGAGAAGGGCATGCCGCGCAGGTCCTCCGACCACACCTTCAGGCCCCGGGTCTCCAGCGTCACCGGGTCCAGCTCATGCGCGCTGCCGCCTTCCCACAGCGCATACAGGCGCCCGCCCATGGGCAGCACGCTGGTGTTGGCGACGTTGACGCTGTCGGGTCCGCGCACGGGGCGCTCGGCACGGATGGCGGTGCCGAAGGCCGGCAGCAGGAAGCGGCCGGCCTGCTGCTCGGCGCGAAACTTCTCGGTCTGCACGAAGCGCGCGCGGTGACTGGCACGGCCGTCCGCCAGCGTCCACGACTGCACCAGGCCGTCGCCGTCAAACCAGTGACGGTAGCGTTGGCCGGCACGCTGCATCAGCCCCGGGCCGTTGCGGAAGTAGCGGCCGCGCAGACCGGCCGGCAGCCGGCCTTCGATGACGGTGTCGGCGGCATCCAGGCCTTCACCGTCCAGCCCCAGCAGCGGCAGTAGCTCCGGCGCGCTCGATGCGAACCCTTGTGCCAGCAGTTCAGGTGCATAGCCGGCCGCCAGCACAGCGGCCAGCCAATGGCGACGTTGCAGCATGACGGCCCCTCAGTTCATGCGGACCTTGAGCACCTGCCCGGCCGCGGGCGTCAGCACGGCCTGCTCGAACTTGGGCGGGCCAAAGCTGCCGGCGGCATTGTTGGAAAAACCGTAGGGCTCGGTCGGCATGCCCATGGCGTTCATGTCCACGCGGCCGTTGGCATTCACATCCTGGAACAGGCTCAGCGCCAGCGGGCCGGCCGGCAGGTCCTTGATGACGACGCTGAGCTTGCCGCTGGCCGCATCAGCATTCAACGGGAAGCGATGGGCAGCCTGGGGCTGGCGCAGCCAGGTGGCGGGGTCGGTGAACACGGCCACCAGCAGGTTCGCCCCTTGCAGGCGGCTGGCGTCCAGGCCTTCGATCTCCAACGTGATGTCGGCAGCCTGGCTGGCCAGTGACGTGGCGGCGAGCAGTGCGGTGGCAAGGACTTGTTTCATCGCGATCTCTAGTTTCAGCAGTGGGAATGGCTGAATCCTGGAGATCGCCCCACGGCGGCGCGAGCGCGCTGCGATGGGTGGGCGCCTGGCGGCGCCAGTGGCAAGCAGGTGGTGTCAGCCGCGACGCTTCTGGACGGCGGCGGCCAGTTCGCGCAGCAGGGGCTCGGTCTGCGACCAGCCCAGGCAGGCGTCGGTGATGGAGACGCCGGGCTTCAGGTCCGCCTTGGTCTGGCCGTCGAGCAGATCCTGGCGGCCGGGCTGCAGGTGGCTCTCGATCATGACGCCGGTGATGCGCCTGTCACCTTGTCCATTGCCGCCGGCGATCTGGCCGGCCACGTCGTGGCCCACGTCGACCTGGCGCTCGTACTTCTTGCTGGAATTGGCGTGCGAGAAGTCGATCATGACCTGCTCGCGCAGGCCCGAGGTCTTCAGCGCATCGCAGGCCGCGTTCACCGAGGCCGCGTCGTAGTTGGGCGCCTTGCCGCCGCGCAGGATGACGTGGCAGTCCTCGTTGCCACGGGTCTCGAAGATGGCGGCGGTGCCCATCTTGGTCATGCCCATGAAAGCATGGGCCGAGCGCGCGGCCAGCACGGCGTCGCTGGCGACCTTGATGCCGCCGTCGGTGCCGTTCTTGAAGCCCACCGGACAGCTCAGGCCCGACGCCAGCTGGCGGTGGCTCTGGCTCTCGGTGGTGCGCGCGCCAATGGCGCCCCAGGCGATCAGGTCGGAGATGTACTGCGGCGACAGCAGGTCCAGGAACTCGGTGCCCGCCGGCAGGCCCAGGCCGTTCACGTCCAGCAGCAACTGGCGCGCCAGGCGCAGGCCTTCGTTCATGTGGAAGCTGCCGTCCAGGCGCGGGTCGTTGATGTAGCCCTTCCAGCCCACCGTCGTGCGCGGCTTCTCGAAGTAGACGCGCATGACGATCAGCAGGTCGCGCTTCAGTTCGTCGCGGGCCACCAACAGCCGCCGCGCGTAGTCCATCGCCTGGTCATGGTCGTGGATGGAGCAAGGGCCCACGATGACCAGCAGCCGGTCGTCGCGGCCATGCAGCACGTCGCTGATCTGCTGGCGGGCCTCTTCCACCAGCGACAGCGTCGCGTCGGGAATGGGCAGCTCTTCCAGCAGCAGCGCCGGGCTGATCAGCGCACGCACGGCGCCGATGCGGGTGTCGTCGGTGCGCGTGGTGTCGCGGGTCTCGTCGCGGGAACCGGCTTCGCGGTCGTGTTGCGGATCGTCGAGGGGTTTCATTGGCCAGGCTCCCAGTAGAGCCTGCGATTGTCGCCGCTTGGCCGCCGCGCTGCACGGCCCGCCGAACCAAGCGCTTCGTCGTCGTGCGCGGCGGCATCGATGACATCGTCGGCGTCTTGAGCGCGCGCCAGGTGCTGCCGCGCCAGTTGCACCGCAACCGCTGCTGCCGCCGTCCGGCATGGCGGAGCCTCTCTACGTGCCCGAGACGCTCACCGGCATGGAACTGCTGGAGAACTTCCGCAGCTGCAACGTGCACATGGCGTTCGTCATCGACGAGTACGGCGAGATCAAGGGCTTGGTGACGCTGCACCTGGTGGAAGCCATCACCGGCGATTTCCAGCCGCGCGACCCGGCGCAGGCCTGGGCCGTGCAGCGCGACGACGGCTCCTGTCTGCTGGACGGGCACATCCCCGTGCCCGAGCTGAAGAACCGGCTGACGCTGACCGCCGTGCCGGAGGAGGAGCGCGGCCGCTATCACACGCTCAGCGGCTGATGATGTTGCTGACCGGGCGCCTGCCTCGCGTGGCCGAGACGGTGGATTGGGAGGACTGGCGTTTCGAGATCGTCGACATGGACGGCAAGACCATCGACAAGGTTCTGGCGACGCGCTTGCCCGCAACAACCGCCGCGGGGCGACGCGATGGCATCTCCCCTTCATTCCATCGTCGCCTGGCTCGCCGTGGCGGTGCTGCTGGAGGGCTGCACCGGCTACCCCACCGAGGACGCCGCATCGCCCAACCCGCACGACCTCAGCAACGGGGAACGGCTGCAGGCGCTGGATGCACTGGGTGCCGCCTACCGCGCCGAACGCAGCCGCTTCGCGCTGGATGACAGCTGCACGCTGCGGGTGACCCGCAGCAACAGCGCCGAGGGCGTCGAGCGCTTCGAGCAGGCGCTGACGCCGGAACTGCACGTCGGCGTCAGCTTCGACAAGACCGCGCGCGTCTTCGAGGTCCATCTGCTGTCCGGCAGCGGGCCCGACGCGCAGCGCCTGGGCCTGCTGCTGCGCAGCTCCCGCGTGGATGCAGGCGACGCAGGCGGAGCTGGTGGTGCAGCTGATGATCCGCGACTGCCGACTGCCGCCGGCCGCCGCGTGAATCTCAGCGCCGGGCCGGGCCTGCCGCGGCGGCGCACACCGCCACCGCAGAGATCACGAAGCCGGCCAGGGCCAGCGGCTCCAGCCGCTCGCCCAGCAGCACGAAGCCCATCAGCGCCGACATGCCTGGCACCAGGAAGAACAGCCGCGCCACGTCGCCGGCCTGGCCGCGTCGGATCATCACGAACATCAGGCTGAAGGCGCCTATGGAGTTCACCAGCCCCAGCCACAGCCAGGCCCCCACCAACTCCCACTGCCAGGCTATGGCGAAGCCCTCGGTCGGGCCCGCGACGGCCGCCACGGTCAGCGCCGACACCGCCATCTGCACGCCGCTGCCGGTGCGCAGGTCCATGTGGGCGCAGAACCGCTTCTGGTACAGCGTGCCGGCGACCAAGCCCAGCAGTCCCAGCGCGGCCAGCGCGTAGCTCAAGCCGGCGCCGGCCAGGGGCTTGCCGCCCACCACCAGCGCAACGCCGGCCAGCCCGCCTACGAGGCCCACCGCCTGGCGGGCGTTCAGCTTCTCGGCCAGCCACAGGTGGGCGCCCAGTGCCGTGGCCAGCGGCATCAGCCCGATCAGCAGGCCCGCGACGCCGGCCGACAGCCCGTGGCGCAACGCGAAGTAGATGGCCGAGAAATGCAGCACCTGCATCAGCAGAGCCACAACGGCCAGGTGGCCCCAGTCGCGCGCCTTGGGCCAGGGCGCTTTCGTCACCACCGCCACGGCCAACAACACGACGGCGGCGAGGCCGAAGCGCAGCGTCAACAGCGTCAGCGGGCCGGTGTGCGGCAGCGCCAGCTTGCCGGCGACGTAGCCGCTGCTCCACAGCACGATGAACAGCAGCGGCAGGCTGAACCCGGCCAGCACGGTGGCCAAGCGGTCCAGCGGACCCGGGCGGAAGGAACGGGCGGGCAGTGAGGTCGAGAAGCTGGCCATGAGCAACTCCAGTCAGTGGATGACTGGACTCTAGAAAAGCACCCGATCAGACACAATCTCCAATAAATTCAGTTCAGAGTTTCCATTTGGAGTCCATTCATGGGCCGACTTGAAGACCTGCAAGCCTTTGCCCGTGTCGTGGATGCGCGCGGTTTCTCCGGCGCCGCGCGGCTGCTGGGCACGACCAAGTCGGCCGTCAGCAAGCAGGTGGTGCGGTTGGAGGATCAACTGGGCACGCGGCTGCTGCATCGCACGACGCGCAGCGTCAGCCCTACGGCGGAAGGCCGCGCCGTCTACGAGCGCGCGCTGCGCCTGCTGGAAGACGCCCGCGCGCTGGACGCCGAACTGGCCGGCCGCCGCGACGAGCCCAGCGGCGTGCTGCGGCTGTCCACGTCCACAGCCTTCGGCAATCTGCAGTTCACCGCGCTGGCCGCAGAGTTCTGCGCCCGCCATCCGCAACTGCAACTGGTGCTGGGCCTGAACGACCGCTACGTGGACCTGGCCGAAGAAGGCTTCGACGTCGTGCTGCGGCTGACGCACAAGCCCTCCGAAGGCCTGGTGGCGCGACGGCTGGCGGCCGTGCGCTTCGTGCTGTGCGCCGCACCGGCCTATCTGGCGACGCACGGCGAACCACAAGCGGTGGCCGACATCGCGGCCCACCGCTGCCTGCGCTTTGGCTACCTGCAGTCGCCCGACCGCTGGCGCTTCCGTCACGCGGAGTTGGGCGAGGCGGAAGTCGAGACGCGCGGTGCGCTGCGCTTCGAGAGCGGCCTGACGGCCAACAGCAGCGAATCGCTGCGCGTGGCCGCACTGGCCGGCATGGGACTGGCCGTGCTGCCCACCTATGCCGTGGGCGCCGACCTGCGCGCGGGCCGGCTGAAAGCGGTGCTGCCCGACTGGCAGCCCGTGGGCGGGCTGGCCGACGCGGACACGCTGTACGCCGTCTACCTGCCCAGCCGCCACCCGGCGCCCAAGGTGCGGGCGCTGATCGACTTCCTGTTGGAGAAGATGGGCGACGTGCCGCCGTGGGACCGCGACGAGGTGGCCTGAGAGAATCGCGGGCTATGCCGCTGATCCCCTACGCCCTCACCCGCCCCTTCCTGTTCGGCCTGGACCCCGAGCACGCCCACGAACTGACGCTGGACGCCATCGCCCGGCTACAGAACACGCCATTGCAATGCCTGTGGAGCGGCTCGCGGGTCAGCGACCCGGTGACCGTGGCCGGCCTGCGCTTCCCCAACCGCATCGGCCTGGCCGCCGGCCTGGACAAGAACGGGCGCTGCATTGACGGCCTGGGCGCGATGGGCTTCGGCTTCATCGAGGTGGGCACCGTGACGCCCAAGGGCCAGCCCGGCAACGACAAGCCGCGCATGTTTCGCCTGCCGCAGGCCAACGCGCTGATCAACCGGCTGGGCTTCAACAACGAAGGCCTGCAGAGCTTCATCGCCAACGTGAAGCGCGCGCACAGCTTCCGCGCCGCGGGCGGCGTGCTGGGCCTGAACATCGGCAAGAACGCCGCGACACCCATCGAGAACGCGGCCGACGACTACCTGCTGGGCCTGGAAGGCGTGCATCCGCATGCCGACTACATCACCGTCAACATCTCCAGCCCCAACACCAAGAACCTGCGCGCGCTGCAGAGCGACGAGGCGCTGGACGCCCTGCTGGGCACGCTGCAGCGGCGCAAGCAACAGCTCGACACCCAGAGCGGCAAGCGCGTGCCGATGTTCGTGAAGATCGCGCCGGACCTGGAGGAAGACCAGGTCACCGTCATCGCGAAGACGCTGACCGCCAACGGCATCGACGGCGTCATCGCCACCAACACGACCATCGCGCGCGACAAGGTGCAAGGCCTGGCGCACGCGGAAGAAATGGGCGGCCTGTCCGGCGCGCCGGTGTTCGAGGCCAGCAACCGCGTCATCCGCCTGCTGCGCGCCGCGCTGCCGGCGGGCTACCCCATCATCGGCGTGGGCGGTGTGCTGAGCGGAGAAGACGCCCGCGCCAAGATCGCGGCCGGTGCGGACCTGGTGCAGGTCTACACGGGCCTGATCTACAAGGGTCCGGCGCTGGTCAACGATTGCGCCAAGGCCCTGGCCCGGCGCTGAGGCCTGACATGCGAGCCGGCCTCGTCGCTCTCGGCCTCGCGGCACTGCTGTCGGGCTGCGCGACGCCGGATCGCGACACGCGGCTGCAACCGGGACTGAGCCGTGGCGAGGACGTCATGGCCTTGTACGGCCAGCCCCGACGCATCTGGCCCGAGGCCGATGGCGGGCGCACGCTGGAGTACTCCAGCCAGCCCATGGGCCAGCACTGCTACATGGTCAGGCTAGGTGCCGATGGCCGCCTGGTGAGCCTGGAGGATGGCCTCTCGCCCGCCGCCAGGGAGCGCATCGCGCCCGGCATGACGCCCGAGCAGGTCTCGCGGCAGCTGGGGCAGGAGCGCAGCCGCGTGTTCTTCCGCAACAGCGGCGAGGACGTCTGGGACTGGACCGTGAAGCCCGACCAGTCCGGCTATGGCCTGCGATTCAACGTCCATTTCAAGGACGGCCATGTGGTGCGGACCAGTCACAGCATGGTCTTTCCCAACCGCCTTTTCCCCGGCCTGGACGACTGAGTCCACCAACAAAAACGCCCCGGCGCTTGCGCACCGGGGCGATACGGGAGACTCAATTCTTTCGAGGCCGCCGCCCGGCAACCTCGTCGAACCCAATGGGTCCGATCAGAAATCGCGGCGACGACGCGAGGCGACGAAGCCGACGATGCCCAGGCCAGCGGCCAGCAGGGCGTAGGTCTCGGGTTCCGGCACGGCCGTGACGGCCGAAGCGATGCTGTAGGCAGCGGTGCTCGGAGCGAAACCACTCACGAAGTAGTAGTAGCTGCCGGCGCCCAGCGAGACGGTGACGTCCGCTGCGTTCTGGCTCCAGGAACCGATGTAGGTGTTGTCAGCCTTGAACAGGCTGTACGTGCCGGCCAGCACGCCGAACGAATCGACGCTGCTCGTCACGTTGGAGGCGGTGTCCAGCGAGAACGTGAAGAAATCGCCAACGGTCCCGGAGGGAACGCTGAACAGGGTTGCATGCTCCAGAGGATCATGGCCGCCCCAGCTCCAGGTTCCAGCTTGGGCACTTAGCCCGCTGAGTGCCACCACAGACGCGGCGGCGATAGTTTTCAACTTCATTGCGTAGCTCCTGACTTTTTGACGGTCAAGCACAACCGCCGGAACCGATTGTGCAGTGCAGCGAAGCCCCGTGAAGTCCTGCACACCCTTCGGCTTAGGGGGGAACGCGCGGTTACTTGTACCGACGTGTAAAGCGGGAGTTACCCGATGTCCCGTCTTGGGGCGACATGCAACTTATTCGGTGCCGAGACGCACCACTTTCTGCAGCCCTTCGACGGCCTTTCCCTTGCGCGCGCGCTTGCCGGCGTGAGCCGCCAGCGACTGGTTCTTCAGCAGCTCGTCGCGCGGCTTGGCGCCGCGGCCGGTGCCGTGCACGCGCAGCTGCGTCGAGAAACAGGCCAGGGACAAGACCTTGTCCTTGGCCTCCAGGTCCATCAGCATCAGGCCGCGGCCACCCTTGGGCTGATGCTTCAACTCGTCCAGCGGGAAGGTCAACAGCCGGCCTTGCTCGCTCAGCACGCCCAATTGGAGGCTTAGCGCATCACCTGGCACCGGCGCCAGCAACGGCGCCTCGCCATCCTCCAGCGCCAGGAAGGTCTTGCCGGCCTTCTGGCGGCCAACCAGGTCGCCGACCTGGGCCAGCAGGCCGTAGCCACCGGTGCCGGCCATGACCAGACGTTGACCTGCAGCGGCAGCGAAGTAGTGGGCGATCTGCGAGCCGGTTTCCAGCTCGATCATCGTCGTGATGGGCTGGCCGTCGCCACGCCCGCCCGGGAGCGTCGACACGGGCACCGAATACGCCCGGCCGTTGCTGCCGATGACGATGAGCGGGTCGACGCTGCGGCACCGGAACGCGCCCCACAGGCCGTCGCCGGCCTTGAAGCTCTGCGCCGCGATGTCGACCTCGTGGCCCTTCAACGCCCTCACCCAGCCCTTCTGGCTGACGATGACGGTGACGGGCTCGTCGACGATCTTGACCTCGGCAACGACGCGCTTCTCGGGCTGGATCAGCGTGCGGCGGTCGTCGCCGTACTGCTTGGCGTCGGCCTCGATCTCCTTGATGACCGTGCGGCGCAGCGCCGCGGCCGAGCCGAGGATGTCTTCCAGCTTGGCGCGCTCGTCGCGCAGCTTGGACAACTCCTGCTCGATCTTGATGGCTTCCAGCCGCGCCAGCTGGCGCAGGCGGATTTCGAGGATGTCTTCGGCCTGGCGGTCGCTCAGCTTGAAGCGGGCGATCAGCGCTTCCTTGGGCTCATCCGACTCGCGGATGATGCGGATCACCTCGTCGATGTTGAGCAGCACCAGCTGCCGGCCCTCGTAGACATGGATGCGGTCATTGACCTTGGCTAGCCGGTGCTCGGTGCGGCGGCGCACCGTCGTCTGGCGGAAGCCCACCCACTCGGTCAAGACCTGTCGCAAGCTTTTCTGCGTGGGCCGGCCGTCGTCGCCGATCATGGTCAGGTTGACCGACGCGCTGCTTTCCAAGCTTGTGTGAGCCAGCAGCGCGTTGATCAGGTCCTGCTGCTCGACCGTGCGGCTCTTGGGCTCGAAGACGATGCGCACGGCGGCGTCCTTGCTGGACTCGTCGCGCACGCCGTCCAGCACGGCCAGCAGGCTGGCCTTGAGTTGCAGCTGATCGGCGGTCAGCGCCTTCTTGCCGGCCTTGACCTTGGGGTTGGACAGTTCCTCGATCTCTTCCAGCACCTTCTGCGCGCTGGTGCCGTGTGGCAGCTCGGTGACCACCAGCTGCCACTGGCCGCGCGCCAGGTCCTCGATCTTCCAGCGCGCGCGCAGCTTCAGGCTGCCGCGGCCGGAAGCGTAGGCGGCGCGGATGTCTTCCGGCGCGCTGATGAGCTGGCCGCCACCGGGGAAATCGGGCCCGGGCAGCAGCTCGAACAGCGCGTCGTCGGACAGCTTGTCGTCCTTCAGCAGCGCGACCGCCGCCGCGGCGACTTCGCGCAGGTTGTGGCTGGGGATCTCGGTGGCCAGGCCCACGGCGATGCCGCTGGCGCCGTTCAGCAGCGCGAACGGCAGGCGCGCCGGCAGTTCGACCGGCTCCTGCGTCGTGCCGTCGTAGTTGGGGCGGAAGTCCACCGTGCCTTCGTCGATCTCGTCCAGCACGAGGCGGGCGATGGGGGCCAGACGAGCTTCCGTGTACCGCATCGCGGCGGCGCCGTCGCCGTCGCGGCTGCCGAAGTTGCCATGGCCGTCGATCAGCGGGTAACGCAGCGAAAAATCCTGCGCCATGCGCACAAGCGCGTCGTAGACCGACTGGTCGCCGTGCGGGTGGAAGCTGCCCAGCACGTCGCCCACGACCTTGGCGCCCTTGACCGGCTTGGCGCCCGAGGAACCGCTCCAGCCCAGGCCCAGGCGGTGCATCGAATAGAGGATGCGGCGCTGCACGGGTTTCTGGCCGTCGGCATAGCTGGGCAGCGCGCGCCCCTTGACGACGCTGAGCGCGTACTCGAGATAGGCCTGCTGCGCATAGGCGGCCAGCGTCAGCGCGCTGGGATCGTCGCCGCCGCCGTTGTTGTTGCCGCCGCCGTCGTTGGGGCCGTTGAAGTCGATGGTGGTCTGTTCGGAACTCATGGATGCAAGGTCAATCGCTGCGCGCGGGCCGGTTGGCGCTGCTGCAGCAAGGCCCAGTACAGCTCGAGCACGAGATGCACATGGGCCTGGGTTTCTTCAATGTCGGGAATTCGGTTGCCGGCGCGACGCACGCTGCCTTCGCCGGCGTTCCACGCGGCCAACACCACGTCGATGGAGCCGAAGCGGCGGATCAGGTCGGCCAGCATGCGCGCGCCGGTGTGGATGTTGATGCGGGGTTCGATGAGACGGGCCGCCTCGGCGGGCGTCGCATAGCGGCTGGCCGTCTCGGGCGTGATCTGCATCAGGCCCAGCGCGCCGCGCGGCGACACGGCGTCCTTCTGGTAGCTGGACTCCACCGCGATGATGGCCTTCAGCAGCTCGACGTCCACGCCATGCTCGCGCGCGGCCTCGCGCACCCAGGGCTGCACGGCCTTCACTTCCGGCGCAATGTCCAGCCAGGTCAGTATCGTGGCGCCGGCATCGGCCTTGCCGGGCACGCGCAGCGCGCCGACGTCGCCGCCCAGCACCGGCTTGAAGCGGGCGTCCAGCTTGCGCGCCGCGAAATGGGCCACGCCGGCCGAGTCCACATAGCCCCACAGCTCCGCATGCGCAGGAATGGCGCAGACCAGCAGCAGCGATGCGAACCAGTGCCTCATGCGGCCTCCTGTCCCAGCGCCACGCGGGCCTGGTATTCGCGGTCCAGCAGCGACATGACGATCAGCGAGTCGTAGCCGTCGGCGCCGTCGGTGGTCACGCGCACGCTCTCGCGCAGCCGCCCTTCCTCGACGAAGCCCTCGCTCTGGTAGAGCTTCAACGCCCGCGTGTTCAGCGCCTTCACGTCAAGCCAGAAGCGGTGCGCCTTCAGCTGCGTGAACGCCATCGCCTTGAGCTGCCGCACGGCCGAGCGGCCCAGGCCGCGGCCCTTGGGCTGCAGCACCAGTCGCTTCAGCTCGACGGAGCCGTTGGGGTTGCGGCAACCCTGCAGGATGACGAAGCCGATGCGCGCCAGTTCGTCGCCCTCTTCCAGGATGAAATGGCGCGAGTCCGGGAAGCGGATGGCGCCCTCGTGCTGAGGCCGTTCCCAGGCCGTGATGAACGGCAGGTTCGCGGCGTCGCGCTCGACCGAGACCACCCAGTCCAGGTCGGACAGCATCGTCGGGCGCAGGCGCAGGCTCATGCCGAGTGGCCGGCTCAGATGTCGATCTCCACGGCGTCGCCGTGCAGTTCCATCAGCTCGCGGCGCGAGGCGGCCTCGCCCTTGCCCATCAGCTTGTTGAACGCGTCCACCGTGGCGGCGAAATCGAACTGGCCGTAGGCCACGCGCGACAGGCGGCGGGTCTCGGGGTTCAGCGTCGTGTCCCACAGCTGCTCGGCGTTCATCTCACCCAGGCCCTTGAAGCGGCTGATGCTCCACGAGCCCTCGCGCGCGCCTTCCTTGCGCAGCTTGTCCAGCGTGGCGGTCAGCTCGCCGTCGTCCAGCGCGTAGAGCTTGGCGGCGGGCTTCTTGCCGCGGGCCGGCGCGTCCACGCGGTACAGCGGCGGGCGGGCGACGAACACATGGCCGGTCTCGACCAGCTTGGGGAAGTGGCGGAAGAACAGCGTCAGCAGCAGCACCTGGATGTGCGAGCCGTCCACGTCGGCGTCCGACAGGATGCAGACCTTGCCGTAGCGCAGGCCGCTCAGGTCCGGCGTGTCATTGGGCCCGTGCGGGTCCACGCCCAACGCCACCGAGATGTCGTGGATCTCGTTGTTCTTGAACAGCAGGTCGCGCTCCACCTCCCAGGCGTTCAGCACCTTGCCGCGCAGCGGCAGGATGGCCTGAGTCTCCTTGTCACGGCCCATCTTGGCGCTGCCGCCGGCGGAGTCGCCCTCGACGAGGAAAACCTCGTTCAGCGTCAGGTCGCGGCTTTCGCAGTCGGTCAGCTTGCCGGGCAGCACGGCCACGCCGGAGCCCTTGCGCTTCTCGACCTTCTGGCTGGCGCGCTGGCGCGTCTGCGCCTGCTTGATGACCAGTTCGGCCAGCTTCTTGCCATGGTCCACATGGTGGTTCAGCCACAGCTCGAAGGCCGGCTTCACGTAGGCGGACACCAGACGCAGCGCGTCACGCGAGTTCAGGCGCTCCTTGGTCTGGCCCTGGAACTGTGGGTCCAGCACCTTGGCGCTCAGCACGAAGCTGGCGCGCGAGAACACGTCGTCGGGCATCAGCTTCACGCCCTTGGGCAGCAGCGAGTGCATCTCGATGAAACCCCTGACCGCGCCGAACAGGCCGTCCTTCAGGCCGGACTCGTGCGTGCCGCCGGCCACGGTCGGGATCAGGTTCACATAGCTCTCGCGCAGCGGCGCGCCGTCTTCCGTGAACGCCACGCACCACGACGCGCCCTCGCCTTCGGCAAAGTTCTCGCTCTCGCCGGCGGTGGCAAAGCCCTCGCCCTCGAAGGCCGGGATGATGGGATCGGCGTTCAGCGCCTGCGCCAGGTAGTCGCGCAGGCCGGCCTTGTACTGCCAGGTCGTGACCTCGTTGGTCTTCTCGATCTTCAGCGTGACGATGACGCCGGGCATCAGCACGGCCTTGGACCGCAACAGATGAATCAGTTCGTGACGTGGCAGCTCCGCGCTTTCGAAGTACTTGGCATCGGGCCACACACGCACCGTCGTGCCCTGCTTGCGGTCGCCGCTGGCGGCCGGGCGGGTCACGACCTGCTGGACCACGTCGCCATGCTCGAAGGCGATGCCGGCCACCTGCTTGTCGCGCCAGACGGCCACTTCCAGCCGCTTGGCCAGCGCGTTCGTCACCGAGACGCCCACGCCGTGCAGGCCGCCCGAGAAGCTGTACGCGCCGCCCGAGCCCTTGTCGAACTTGCCACCGGCGTGCAGGCGGGTGAAGACGATCTCGACGACGGGCACGCCTTCTTCGGGATGCAGGCCGAACGGAATGCCGCGGCCGTCGTCGGCGACGGAGACGGAGCCGTCGACATGCAACGTCAGGTCGATGCGCTTGCCGTGGCCGGCCAGCGCCTCGTCGGCCGCGTTGTCGATGACTTCCTGGATGCAGTGCAGCGGGTTGTCGGTGCGGGTGTACATGCCCGGCCGCTGTTTGACGGGCTCCAGGCCCTTCAGAACGCGGATGGAGGCTTCGCCATAAGCGGCAGGCGCAGTGGCGGGAGTGGCGGGGGGACGGCTCGACATAGGGGCGGGATTCTAAGAAGTAGGATTCGCTGCCCCCGAAGACCGAGTTCCAGCGCTTGAGATTCCTGATCGCTTGCTTGTTGCTGACCTGTAGTTTTTCACAGGCCCAAACCCCGCCTCCTCCGCAACAGCCCTACCAGGCCAGTGCGCCGCTGAGCTGGGAGCTGAAGAACGCCCGCTGGTTCGACGGCCACAAGATCCAGCGCGGCAACCTGTACGTGCAGGACGGCGTCTTCGTTGCCAAGAAGCCCGCCAAGGTCAACCGCAAGATGGACATGCGCGGCCAGGTGCTCATCCCCCCGCTTGCCGAGGCGCACAACCACAACCTGCAGACGGCCTGGGGCTGGGGCCAGTTCGCCGACAAGTACATCGACGAAGGCGTGTTCTACGCCGCCATGCTGTGCGGCGACCCGGCCGGCGTCGCCGACGTGAAGCCGCTGGCCGCCACACCGGCGGCGCCGGACGTCAGCTTCGTCACCGCCTGCATCACGTCGCCCGACGGCTACCCGCTGGCCGCCGTGCTACCCGAACCCAGCGCCGAGGCCGCCGCGGGGCAGCAGCAGATCGTGCTGGTCGGCAGCCCCGAGCAGGCGCGCGCCCAGTGGCCCGCCATCAAGGCCCGTGGCGGCAGCTGGATACGCGTGGTGCTGGCCCACAGCGAACGGCCCGATCTGCGCCAGCAGCCCGGCATGTTCGGCCGCCTGGGCCTGACACCCGAGACCGCGGCCGAGCTGACGCGCCTGGCCCATGCCGACGGCCGCCGCGTGGTGGCCCATGTGGAAACGGCCGCCGACTTCGCCGCCGCGCTGGCCGCCGGCGTCGACGCCATCGCCCACCTGCCCGGCTATGCCAACACGCTGGACGAGCCGGCCGAGACCTTTGCCCTCTCCGACACACAGGCCACCCAGGCCGCCCGGCAGCGCACGGCCGTCATCACCACGACCGCAGCCACCGGCCTGTTCCAGCTGGAAGCCAGCGCCCAGGCCCAACTGCGCCACGTGCAGCGCGCCAATCTCACCAAGCTGCAGGCCGCCGGCGTGCCGTTGCTGGTGGGCTCCGACGTCTTCATCGCCACCGCCCGCGCGGAGCTGCATGCGCTGGATGCGCTGGGCATGGACCGCGCCACGCTGCTGCGCCTGGCCACGCAGGACACGCCGCGCGCGCTGTTCCCCGGCCGCAAGCTGGGCTGCTTCGAGCCGGGCTGCGAGGCCAGCTTCCTGGTGCTGGGCGACGACCCGCTGGCCGACCTCGCGCAGGTCGACATGCCGATGCTGCGCGTCAAGCAGGGCCGGCTGCTGACCCGCCTGGCAGACGTGGCGGCGTCCAGCTCGCAGGCTTCCGCCTCCACGGTCGAACCTGCAAAGAAGACGGCCAAGGGCAAGGCGTCCAAGAAGAAGCCCGCCGCCAAGGCCAAGACCACGCAAAGCAAGACGCCCAGCAAGGCCAAGCGGCGCTGATTACAGTGGCCGCATGAACACCGCCCGCTCCGCTGCGCCTGCCACGCTGTCCGTCAACCAGGTGCTGCTGTGCGGCGCGCTCATCGTCACGCTGTCGATGGGCATACGCCACGGCTTCGGCTTCTGGCTGCAGCCCATCATCACGGAGCGGGGCTGGACGCGCGAGACCTTCTCGTTCGCGATGGCCATCCAGAACCTGGCCTGGGGCGCAGCCGGCCCCATCGCCGGCATGCTGGCCGACCGCTTCGGTGCCTGGAAGGTGCTGATCATGGGCGGCGTGGCCTATGCCCTCGGGCTGCTGGCCATGGCGGTGAGCAGCGATCCGCTGAGCTTCACGCTCGGTGCCGGCGTGCTCATCGGCATCGCGCAGTCGGGCTCCACCTACGCCGTCATCTACGGCGTGCTGGGTCGCACCGTGTCGCCCGAGAAGCGCTCCTGGGCCTTCGGCGTCGCCGCCGCGGCGGGCTCGTTCGGCCAGTTCGTCATGATCCCCATCGAGACCTGGTTGATCAGCCACCTAGGCTGGCAAACGGCACTGTTCCTGCTGGCCGGCACGGCGCTGCTCATCGTGCCGCTGGCGTTGGGCATCCGCGAGCGTCAGGCGGTGGGCGTGGCCACGGGCCAACAGAGCATCGTCCAGGCCCTGAAGGAGGCCTTCGGCTACCGCAGCTTCCAGCTGCTGATGCTGGGCTACTTCGTCTGCGGCTTCCAGGTCGTCTTCATCGGCGTTCACCTGCCCAGCTACCTGAAGGACCATGGTCTCGGCATCGAGGTATCCACCGGCGCGCTGATGCTGATCGGCCTGTTCAACATCTTCGGCACCTACGCGGCGGGCATGCTGGGCCAACGCTTTCCCAAGCGCTACCTGCTGTCGGCCATCTACGGCCTGCGCTCGGTGGCCATCGTGGCCTTCATCTCGCTGCCCCTGTCGCCACTCAGCGTCTACGTGTTCGCGGCGGTCATCGGCTTCCTGTGGCTGTCCACCGTGCCGCCCACCAATGCCGTCGTCGCGCAGATCTTCGGCGCGCAACACCTGTCCATGCTGGGCGGCTTCGTGTTCTTCAGCCACCAGATCGGCAGCTTCCTGGGCGTGTGGCTGGGCGGCAAGCTCTATGACGCGACCGGCAGCTACGACGTCGTCTGGTGGCTGGCCATCGCGTTGGGCGTCATGGCCATGCTGGCCAACCTGCCGGTGCGCGAAACGCCCATTGCCCGGGCGCAACCCGCATGAAGCCCGGACGCTGGCTCGGTGCTGTCGCGGTGATCGCCGTGCTGGCGTTGACCGTGCTGGCCTACCGCCATCCGGCGGTCATGGTGCAGCTCAGCGAACAGATCTGGGCCTGCTTCGGATGACGCCTTCAAACTGGCTGCAGCGCTTCGCGCCGACCACGCCGGGAGCCGCTCTGGATGTCGCCTGCGGCTCCGGCCGCAACCTGCGCTGGCTGGTGGGGGCCGGCTGGCAGGTCACCGGCGTCGACCGTGACGTGGCCGCCACGGCGCCTCTGCAAAGCCTTGCAAAGATCATCGATGCCGACATCGAGAACGGCCCCTGGCCATTGCGGCAGCAGCAGTTCGACCTGGTCGTCGTCTGCAACTACCTGTGGCGCCCGTTGTTCGACACCATCAAGTCGTCCGTGAAGCCCTCTGGCTTGTTGATCTGGGAAACCTTCGCCGACGGCCAGCAGACCATCGGTCGCCCGTCACGCCCCGATTTCCTGCTGCAGCGGGGTGAACTGCTGCGCGTGTGCCACGACTGGCGCATCGTGGCTTACGAAGACCTGTTCGAGGAGGGCGCTGATATCAAAACCTCGCCGCGCTTCGTCCAACGCGTTGCGGCGATCCGGCCGCCGGTGACAGCCTAAAATCGTCAGAATTCCTCAAGTCATTTCCACCATGAAGCCCATTCTCGGCAGCATCGTCGCCCTCGTCACGCCCATGAACGAGGACGGCAGCATCGACTACCCCGCCCTGCGCCGCCTGATCGACTGGCATGTCGAGTCCGGCACCGCCTGCGTCGGCGTGGTCGGCACCACCGGCGAGTCGCCCACGGTCAGCATGGAGGAGAACCGCGAAATCATCCGCGTCGCGGTCGAGCATGCCAAGGGGCGCATCCCCATCCTGGCCGGCACCGGCGCCAACTCCACGGCCGAGGCCATCGAGCTGAGCCGCTACGCCAAGGAAGTCGGCGCGGACTGCACGCTGTCCGTCGTGCCCTACTACAACAAGCCGTCGCAGGAAGGCATCTACCAGCACTTCAAGGCCATCGCCGAGGCCGTGGACATCCCCATGATGCTCTACAACGTGCCCGGCCGCACCGTCGCCGATATGGCGCCCGAGACAGCGCTGCGTTGCGCCGGCCTGCCCGGCGTGTTCGGCATCAAGGAAGCCACCGGCAACATCGAGCGCGCCGCCTTCCTGATCAAGCACGCCCCGCAAGGCTTTCACATCTATTCGGGCGACGACGGCACCGCCGTGGCGCTGATGCTGCTGGGCGGCCATGGCAACGTCAGTGTGACGGCCAACGTCGCGCCGGCCGAGATGGCCGAGCTGTGCCGCCTGGCGCTGGAAGGCAATGCCATCGAGGCCCGCAAGGTCCATCTGAAGCTGCTGGGCCTGCACAAGCAGCTGTTCTGCGAGCCCAGCCCCGGCCCGGCCAAGTGGGCGTTGTCGCGCCTGGGCCGTTGCGGCGGCGCGCTGCGCCTGCCCATCACGCCGCTGACCGCCGCGGGCCAGGCCAGCGTGGGCCAGGCGATGGTCGAAGCGGGCCTGCTCTGAGCCCCCTGCCGCCTCTGGTCTAATGCGCGGCTGCGCCGGCCCGGTCCGGCGCTCTTGTTCCCCGGAGATTTCCAGCGTGACGTCCCTTTCCCAGATTCGCCCCTCGGCGACCCGCCTGGCCTGCACGGCCCTCGTCCTGTCGCTCGCAGGCTGCAGTTCCCTCGACATCTTCTCGTCGGACAAGGTGGATTACCGCACCCAGTCCAAGCAGACCCAGGGGCTGGATGTTCCGCCGGACCTGACCCAACTGGCCAAGGACAGCCGCGCCCAGGTGCAAGGCGGCTCCATCACGGCCTCGGCACTGAACGCCAACCGCCCGGCCGCAACGCCGGCCGTCGCCACCGGCGCGGCCAACACGGTGGCCTTGAACGCCGCCGGTGACGTGCGCATCGAACGCAGCGGCACCGACCGCTGGCTGCACACCAACGCCACGCCCGAGCAGCTGTGGCCCGCGCTGCGCGCCTTCTGGGAAGAGCGCGGCCTGCAGGTCGTCAAGGAACAGCCCGAACTGGGCATCATGGAGACCAACTGGGCCGAGAACCGCGCCAAGTTGCCGCAGGACTTCATCCGCCAGACCATCGGCAAGGTGTTCGACAACCTGTACTCGACCGGCGAGCGCGACATGTACCGCACCCGCATCGAGCGCGGCGCCAACGGCACCGACGTCTTCATCAGCCACCGTGGCATGCAGGAGGTCTACACCTCGCAGAGTCGTGACTCGACCTCCTGGCAGCCGCGCCCCAGCGACGCGTCGCTGGAAGCCGAGATGCTGTCGCGCCTGATGCTGAAGCTGGGAGGGCACGAGACTGCGGCCAAGGCCGTCGTCGCCGAGACGCCCGCAGCGCCCGCCACGCAGGCGTCCAAGCTGGCCGTGGGCGCCGAACCCAACCGTCCGCGCCGCGCGCTGTCGGAAGTGCCCGAAAGCCTGAGCGTCGCCGATGGCTTCGACCGCGCCTGGCGCCGCGTGGGCCTGTCGCTGGACCGCCATGGCTTCACTATCGAAGACCGCGACCGCGCCGCCGGCCTGTTCTACCTGCGCTATGCCGACCCCGAGAAGGCCGGCCAGGAAGAGCCCAACTTCTTCCAGCGCCTGTTCGGCGCCAAGTCCTCGGAGCCGGTGCGCTACCGTGTGTCGGTCAAGTCCGAAGGCGCGAAGAGCACGGTGCGCGTGCTGAACGACCGCGGCCAGACCGTGGCGGACGACAACGCCAAGCGCATCCTGTCGCTGCTGATGGACGACCTGAAGTAACACTTCAGGCGCCACTGCCGTGATGCGGTTCTGCAGCCTCGGCAGTGGCAGCGGCGGCAACTCGACGCTGATCGAGGCCAGTCAGGGCATCACGACCACCCGCGTCCTTATCGATGCGGGTTTCAGCGAGCGCGAGCTGACGAAGCGCCTGGCGCGCGCTGGCTGCACGCCGGCGGATATCGATGCCATCTTCATCACGCACGAGCATGGCGACCATGTCGGCTGCGCGTTGAAGTTCACCCAGCGCCACCGCATTCCGCTCGTCACCAGCCGTGGCAGCTGGCGCGCCGTCGGCAGCGCCGACTTCGATGCAAACCTGCTGCACGTCACCCGCAGTGGCGAGGTCATCGCCTGGGGTGACCTGGAGCTTCGGCCGTTTGCCGTACCGCACGATGCGAACGAGCCGCTACAGCTGGTCTTGAGCGATGGCGACTCACGCCTGGGCGTCATCACCGACCTGGGCTGCGCTCCTGCTGCGGTGGCCGACGCGCTGCAGGCCTGCCAGGCACTGCTGCTGGAATGCAATCACGACGAGGGCCTGCTGCGATCGGGCACCTATCCACCCGTGCTGCAGCGGCGCATCCTGGGCACGCACGGCCACCTGTCCAACGAGGCGGCCGCGGACCTGTTGTCACGCTGCCGGCATGCCGGGCTGTCCACCGTCGTCGCGGCTCATCTGAGCGAGCGCAACAACACACCGGCCCTCGCGCGAGAGGCGCTGGCGGCCGTGCTGGGCAGCGCCGCTGACGACATTCGCGTCGCCGATCCCCTGCTCGGCTTCGAATGGCTGGCCATGAACTGAGACGCAGGCAAAGTTTTGTAACTGCGCTCTCCGACCACCGAAAACCGTCGCCGGAATAGAAAAAAGCCGCCGCTGCTTGCGCAGCGACGGCTCTTTTCTTGGGGACGAAGCGATTACTTCGAGGCGGCCGAAGCGGCGTCGACTGCCGAAGCGGCGGCGTCCACGGCCACCGAGGCGGCGGCAGAAGCTTCAGCAGCAGCTGCGGAGGCGGCTTCCACCGGAGCGGCAGCGGGAGCTTCAACCTTGGGTTCTTCCTTCTTGCTGCAAGCGGTCAGAGCAGCAGCAGCCAGCAGGGAAGCCAACAGGATCGACTTGTTCATTACTTGTCCTCAAACGTTTAAACGACGGTGCACACCATAACTTTGGGGTCGTGCGCCAGTGTTTTTTCGATCACCAGCGGCCGACCCCGACAGAAAAGACGCGGAAAACCTCGAGCGCTTCCCTCGCCTAGCCAGCAATTATAGGGCTACCAACGACACAAACCCTCACAGCCCCAAAGTCGTCGGGGCAAATGATTCGCTGGAGCGTTGCGCCAGGGCATCAAACCACTCCAGCGCGCGAAGCCGGTCGCCCGCCTCGACGGCCAGTTCACCGCGCCAGAGATGGCGGTCGAACAGGCGCAGCGTGAGCTGAGCTTGCGGCCCCGCAATCAGCAGCAAGGCTTCGGGTGCGGCCTCCAATCGCAGCTCGGGTTCGACGGCTCGCGCCGTCACGCAGTGCGCGTAGTCACGGCGCCAGCGCACGAAACGCGCATGTCGGCGCTGCAGATCGTCGTACTGCAAGGCCAGCAGATGCAGCTGCCGCCCCTGTCGCGCCCAGTTGCCCAGCGACGCCAGCAGCGCCGCATCGGACAGCGGCCAGTCGACGAAGCTGGCGTCCCAGGCATGCAGTTCGCGCGCGCCCTGCTCCGCCGCCCAGGCCAGCATCTCGACGACCAGCCGCTGGAACTCCGCGCGACCGCTGAAGTGCTGCGCGTTCATGACGCCAACGGCTGCACCCAGCCGTCCTCGGTCCACTGATCCAGCAGTTCGCGTGCCTCGGCCGACAGGCGCCCCACCTCGGCTGCTGTCAACGCGCGGCAGTCGGCCAGGCGGCGCATCAGCACCGCATCACGGCCACCGGCACGGAAGCTCTCGCCGTTCAGGAACACCTGGCTCTCGTCGTACAGCATGCGGCTGCGTCTATCCAGCGCGCAGCCCAGACCCGGCGGCAGCTGGTCGCCAGGCTCGAACCAGACATTGGCCTTGGGCTCGGTCAGCGCCTCGCCCAGTGCGCGCTCCAGCGCCAGCGGTTTTTGCACGGCGGCCTCGACGGCACGGCGCGCGAAATCCAGCAGCGCCGCAGGCACGCGGGCCGGCTCGGTGACGGCCTCCTGGCGCGGGTCGGTGTAGAGCTTGCCGGCGCTCTCGATGTCATCCAACAAGCGCGGCAGCAGCTCCGCGGCCAGGCCTACACCGGTCGACGCGCGAAAGCCCACCGAGCCAGTGATGCAGCCGCCACCCACGGCCACGCCGTCATGCGCCCAGCCGGGCGGCAGATACAGCATGTCGCCGGCGTCCAGCACGAACTCTTCCTCGGGCACGAAATTGGCAATGATCTTCAGCGGCACGTCGTCACGCAGCGCCGCGTCGCGCTGGGCGCCGATGCGCCAGCAACGCTGACCGGCCAACTGGATCAGGAACACGTCGTAGGAATCGAAATGCGGGCCCACGCCACCGCCATCGCTGGCGACGGACAGCATCAGATCGTCCAGCCGGGCGTCGGGGATGAATCGGAACAGGTCCAGCATCGCGCGTGCTTCGGCCAGGTGCTGATCCAGCCCCTGCACCAGCAGCGTCCAGCCCGGCTTGCTCATGGCTGGCAGGCGGGCGATAGGACCCTGCTTGAGTTTCCAGTCGCCGTCGAAGGCTGTGACGAGCCGTGACTCGACGTCGTCGCGCGCGGCCAATGCGGCCAGCTCCTTCAGCGACGCCGGCGGCTGGACGGGGTTGAAGGCCTGGCGCACCAACAGCGGCTTCTTCTGCCAGTGCTTGCGCATGAACTGCGCCGGGCTGAGGCCGGCGAGCAGGGGGGTCGGGAGATCGATCTGCATCCGCAGCATTGTGCCGAGAGCCCCATGCGAAAATCACTCCCATGCAAGTGACCCGCCCCTGTGTCGTCTCCCTGCGTTGGAGACTCGATGATGCCCAGGGCCAGCTCATCGACGAGCTGGCCGAGCCGATGGAATTCCTGTTGGGGGGCGACGACCTGTTCGCCAAGGTCGAGGCCGCGCTGGAGGGCCAGGAAGTCGGTTTTGAGACTGACCTCGCGCTGCAGCCCGAGGAGGCCTTTGGCGACTACGACTCCAACCTCGTGTGCTTCGAGGCGCGTGGCCTGTTCCCGTCGGACGTGGAGCCCGGCATGCAGTTCGAGGGCCTGCCTGAAGGCGCCGTCACGGAAGGCATGCCGGAGGCGGTCTACACGGTCACCGAGGTCTACCCCGAGCACGTCGTGCTGGACGGCAACCACCCGCTGGCCGGCATCGGCCTGCGCATGCATCTGACGCTGCTTGACGTGCGTCAGGCGACCGAAGCGGAGATCCAGGCCGGCTCAGTCGGCGAGCCCATCTTCATGGTGCAGACCGGCGCGCCGCCGGACGAACCGATCCACTGAATGCAAAAGGCGCCTCACGGCGCCTTTTGTTTTTCTATGTCTTGCCGGTGGAGCCGAAGCCGCCCGCACCGCGGGACGACGCATCGAAGCTGTCGACACGACGGAACGTGGCCTGCACCACCGGCACGATGACCAGCTGCGCGATGCGCTCGAAGGGCTGGATGACGAACTCGGTCTGGCCGCGGTTCCAGCAGCTGACCATCAGCTGGCCCTGGTAGTCGCTGTCGATCAGGCCCACGAGGTTGCCCAGCACGATGCCGTGTTTATGGCCCAGGCCCGAGCGCGGCAGGATGATGGCCGCAAGGCCCGGGTCGGCGATGTGAATGGCCAGACCCGTGGGGATCAGCGTCGTCTGGCCTGGCGCCAGTGTGATGGCCTCATCGAGGCAGGCGCGCAGGTCCAGGCCGGCACTGCCGGGCGTGGCGTAGGCGGGGATCTGCTCGGCCATGCGGGCGTCGAGCACTTGCAGGTCAATTGCGTGCATCAGAGTCGTTTCGAGAGTTCTTGGATCAGCTCGCGCGCGAGGCTGAGCTTGTCTGCGCGAGGCAGTTCGCGCTGGCCCTGCTCGTCGATGAGCAGCAGCGCGTTGTCGTCGCGGCCGAAGGTG
Organism: Roseateles asaccharophilus; assembly: GCF_031458115.1. Lineage (GTDB taxonomy): Bacteria > Pseudomonadota > Gammaproteobacteria > Burkholderiales > Burkholderiaceae_C > Pelomonas > Pelomonas asaccharophilus_A. The sequence goes on from NZ_JAVDXV010000006.1 coordinate 198,439, forward strand.
GCGGGGCCCAGGTTGGCAACGATGAGCGGGATGCCCTTGCGGCGGCGCTTGGCGTCGGCGTGCTCGGCGAGCTTCTCGCTTTCAGCGGCGAAGCCAACGCAATAGGGTGGCGAGTGCAAGCCTGCGACGGCCGCGAGGATGTCCGGGTTCTCGGTCATGGCGATGGTCGGTGCCGACACGCCGCCCTCGGCCTTCTTGAGCTTGTGCTCATGCATCTCCGCCGGCCGCCAGTCGGCTACAGCCGCGGTGGCGATGAAGGCATGCTGCCCCGGCGCGAGCAGCATGACGTTGTCATGCATCTGGCGGGCAGTCTGCACGTCGATGCGGCGCACGTCGCGCGGCGTGGTCAGGTGGACCGGGCCCGCGACCAGCGTGACGTCGGCACCGGCCTCGGCCGCAGCACGGGCGATGGCAAAGCCCATCTTGCCGCTGCTGTGGTTGGTGATGCCGCGCACCGGGTCGATGGGCTCGAAGGTGGGACCGGCGGTGATGAGCAGCTTCTTGCCGCGCAGCGGCTTGGGCGCCAGGAAGGCCTCGACGTCGTCGAAGATCTCCTGCGCCTCCAGCATGCGACCGTCGCCGATCTCGCCGCAGGCCTGGTCGCCGTTGGCGGGGCCGATGAGCGTCGCGCCGTCGGCCGTGATCTGCGCGACGTTGCGCTGTGTGGCCGGGTGGGCCCACATCTCGCGGTTCATCGCCGGCACGACCAGCAGCGGGCATTCGTGGATGCGGCGGGCCAGCGCGGTCAGGCTGACGAGGTCGTCCGCCCTGCCCTGCGCCAGCGCGGCGATGGCGTCGGCGCTGGCGGGTGCCATCAGCATCACATCGGCCTCGCGGCTGAGGTTGATGTGGGCCATGTTGTTGTCGGGCCGCGCGTCCCACTGGTTGGTGTAGACCGGGCGGCCGGACAGCGCCTGCATCGTCACCGCGGTGATGAAGGCCTCGGCGCCCTCGGTCATCATGACCTGCACGGTCGCTCCGCCCTTCACGAACAGCCGTGTCAGCTCGGCGATCTTGTAGCCGGCGATGCCGCCGGTCATCGCGAGCAGGATGTGTTTGCCGTGAAGAGGACTTGTCATCAACGCTTCCTGAACACCAGGTCCCACACGCCATGTCCGAGCTTGATGCCGCGGTTCTCGAACTTGGTCAGGGGACGATAGGCGGGCTTGTCAGCATAGCCCGCCGCTGTGTTCAGGAGATGGGGCTCGGCGGACAGCACTTCAAGCATCTGCTCGGCATAGGGCTGCCAGTCGGTCGCGCAGTGCAGGTAGCCACCCGGCTTGATATGGCGAACCAGGTTAGCCACGAACGGCGCCTGGATCAGGCGGCGCTTGTTGTGGCGTTTCTTGTGCCAGGGGTCGGGGAAGAAGATGTGCACGCCATCGAGCGCGGCTTCGCCGACCATGTCGCGCAGCACCTCGACCGCATCATGCTGGACGATGCGGATGTTGCCGATCTCGCGCTCGCCGATCAGCTTGAGCAGCGCGCCAACACCGGGTTCGTGCACCTCGCAGCCGATGAAGTCGTGATCGGGCAGCGTAGCGGCGATGTCGGCGGTGGCGGCGCCCATGCCGAAGCCGATTTCCAGCACCAGCGGCGCGCTACGGCCGAAGGTCGCGGCGGTGTCGATGCGCTCGACCTTGTAGGGCAGCACGAACTTGGGACCCAGCTCCGTCAGCGCCTTGATCTGCCCCGTGCCCATGCGGCCGGGTCGGGTCACAAAGCTCTTGATCGGCCGATGTTTCAGGTCCTGCGGTGGCTGCTTGTTGTCCTGTTCTTCCATCAGCCTATTGTCGCCATCACCATGGGCGTGGCGGCCACGTCGGCCTCGTCCAGCGTGCAGGCAGCCAGGTAGGCGCCAATCGCGCGATCGGCCGCGGCATCGTCGGCGGCGTGGATCAGCGCCAGCGGCTGGCCGGCCGTCACGCGCGTGCCCAGCGGCAGCACCTCGGAGAAGCCCACGCGCATGTCGATGGCATCGCCGGCCTTGCGGCGGCCACCTCCCAGTTCGACGATGGCCACGCCCAGGTCGCGGGTCGACATCGTCGTGATGACGCCGTCGCGCGGCGCCGGCACCGGCTTCACGACGGGCGCTGCCGTCAGATAGGCATCGGGGCGCTCCATCAAGTCCTTGGGGCCGCCCAGTGCGGCGACCATCTGCGCGAACTTCTCGGCGGCGGCGCCGGAGTCCAGCGACGCCTGCAGCTTCACGCGCGCGGCGGCGGTGTTGGCGGCCAGGCCGCCCAGCACCAGCATCTCGGCGCACAGCGCCAACGTCACTTCGTGCAGACGCGGCTCGCGGTGCTCGCCCTTCAGGTAGCGGATGGTCTCTATGACTTCCAGCGCGTTGCCGACATCGGTGCCCAGGATCTGGTTCATGTCGGTGATCAGCGCGCGCGTCTTCAGCCCTGCACCGCCCGCAACGGCGACGATGCTCTCGGCCAGTTCCTTCGCGAACTCGGGCGTGGACGCGAACGCGCCATTGCCGCACTTGATGTCCATGGCAAGGCCTTCGAGGCCGGCGGCCAGCTTCTTGGACAGGATGCTGGCGGTGATCAGCGGCACGCTCTCGACGGTGGCCGTCACGTCGCGCGTGGCGTAGAAGCGCTTGTCGGCCGGAGCCAGGTCGGCGGTCTGGCCGATGATGGCGCAGCCCAGCGAGCGGACGATCTGGTCGAACTTGGCCGGGTCGGGCGTCGTCGTGTAGCCCGGGATAGCTTCGAGTTTGTCGACAGTGCCGCCGGTGTGACCCAGGCCGCGGCCGGCAATCATCGGCACGTAGCCGCCGCAGGCCGCCACCATGGGCGCCAGCATCAGGCTGACCTTGTCGCCCACGCCGCCGCTGCTGTGCTTGTCCAGCACGGGGCCGGGCATGTCGGGCCAGCGCATGACGCGGCCGGAGTTCATCATCGCGCGCGTCAACAGAACGGCCTCGTCACGGCCCATGCCCTTCAGGAACACGGCCATGCCGAGCGCGGCCACCTGGCCCTCGCTCCACGTGTTGTGCGTCAGGCCATCGACGAAGTTCTGGATCTGCGCTTCGTTGAGCGCCTGGCCGTCGCGCTTGGCGCGGATGATTTCTTGGGCAAGCATGGTCAATACGTCGAGTTCGTGGCGACGGACTCGGCGCCAGAGAGAACGGATTCAATGTCGGAGAGCAGGCCGCTGGCGCCAAAGCGCAGGCGTTGCGGGTTCAGGGCTTCGGCGCCCAAGGCCGCTTCGGCCTGTGCGATGTAGCCGGCGGCGTCCGCCACCGTACGCACGCCACCCGAGGCCTTGAAGCCGGCTGCCGGCAGGCCGCTGGCCTTGATTTCCTTCAGCATGACGGCGGCGGCTTCGGGCGTGGCACCGGTCTTGGTCTTGCCGGTGCTGGTCTTCACGAAGTCGGCACCGGCCGCCAGTGCGAGGCGCGTGGCCTGCGCGATGCGCTCGGGCGCCACCAGCTCGCCGGATTCGATGATGACCTTCAGTGTCAGCGGGCGCGACGCGAAGCGGACTTCGGACAGGAACTCGGCGACCTCGGTGGACTGGTCGGCCAGCAGCGTGCGATAGGGCAGCACCACGTCCACCTCGTCGCCACCGGCCAGCGCGATCTCGGCGACATCGGCCAGCGCGCGCTGCGTGTCCAGCGCGCCATCGGGGAAGTTCGCGACGGCAGCGACCTTGACGGTCGGCGGCAGCGCGGCACGCGCCTGCGCGACGAAGCGCGGCCACACGCAGACGGCGGCCACGTTGCCGTGCGGCGTCTGCGCGCGCTGGCACAGCGCGGCGATGTCGGCCGCGGTGTCGCCGTCATTCAGGCTGGTCAGGTCCAGGCAGGCCAGCGCCGTGCGGGCCGCGGACTGTAGGTCGGCTGTCATAGCGCCACGTCCTTCAGGCTGGCCACCAGCGCCGCCAGGAAGGACGCCGCGCGCTCGCCCGACAGCTGCGCCTGCTTCAGCGTCAGGTCATGCGTCAGCGCCTCGGCAGACAGGCCGGCGGCCATGTTGGTCATCAACGCGATGCCCATGACCTTGAGGCCGGCGTGGCGGGCCAGGATGGTCTCGGGCACGGTGCTCATGCCGACCGCGTCGGCACCCCAGGCGGCGAACATGCGGATCTCGGCGGGCGTCTCGAACTGCGGGCCCAGCGCCCAGCAATATGTGCCCTCGCCCAGCATCAGGTTCTCGTGCTTGGCCAGCGCCAGCGCGTGCTTGCGCAGGTCGCCGTCGTAGGCGTTGACCATGTCGACGAAGCGATGGCTGCCCTGCTCGCCCACCAGCGGGCTGCGTTGCGGCGCGTTGATGTGGTCGGCGATCAGCATCAGGCTGCCGGGCGGCATGTGGCTGCGCAGCGAGCCGGACGCGTTGGTCTGCACCAGCACCTTGACGCCCCAGCGCTTCAGCGTGCGCAGTGCGCCCGCCATGCCGGTGCAGTCGCCGCTCTCATAGGTGTGCGCACGGCCGCGCAGGAAGATGACGCGCTGCTCGCCGATCTTGCCGACGACGATCTCGTTGACGTGGCCTTCCACCTTGGGCTGCGGGAAGGCCGGCAGCTCGGTGTAGGGCAGATTCTTGGCTTCCTGCACATGGCTGACCGCGCCGGCCCAGCCGGAGCCGAGCACGACGGCGACTTCAGGAGCGTTGCCGAACAGGGATTGCAGCTTGTCGACGCTCGCGGTGATCGCGACGTCGAGGGATTTGTTATCGATCATGGAAACCTCAGAAATTCAGATGACTGGGGCCGAAGCTGTGGGGGAGCAGCTCGGCCAGGGTCCAGCGTTGGCGGATGCCGCCAGGATCGCCGGCGATGATGACAAGCTCCTCGGGCACGGAGAACTCCCGGAGCTTCTGGCGGCAGCCGCCGCACGGCGTGATGATGTCGGGACCGGGCCCTGTGACCAGCGCCACCTTGGCCTCCTTGCCGCCGGCCATGATCATGGCCGTCAGCGCCGAGGGCTCAGCGCACCAACCCTGCGGATAGGACGCGTTCTCCATGTTGGCGCCGATGTGGATGCGGCCCTGCTCGTCCAGGATGGCCACGCCAACCCTGTACTTGGAATACGGGGCGTGCGAGAACTCGCGAGCGCGCAGCGACTCAGCCAGCAGACGGTCCAGCAGGTCTTGGCTCAGCTCCATTCAGCGCTCCTTCACGTACGGCTTGCCCAGCGCCTTGGGGGCGATGGCGGAACCAATGAAGCCAGCCAGAAGGACCACAGTCAAGATGTACGGCAAAGCCTGGATCAGCTGCACGGGTACTTCGCCGATGCCCGGCAACTGCACACCCTGCATGCGGATGGCCACCGCGTCCAGGAAGCCGAACAGCAGGCAGGCGCCCATGGTGGGCAGCGGCTTCCACTTGCCGAAGATCATCGCGGCCAGCGCGATGAAGCCGCGGCCGGCCGTCATGTTGGGCGAGAAGGATGCGTTCTGTGCCAGCGTCAGATAGGCGCCGGCCAGGCCGCATAGCACGCCGTTCATCAGCAACGCCTGATAACGCAGGCCTTGCACGGACATGCCGGCCGCTTCCACCATGGCCGGGTTCTCGCCCACGGCGCGCAGGCGCAGACCCGGGCGGGTACGCTCAAGGAAGAACCAGACCGCCACCACCATCAGGAAGGCCGCATAGACCAGCATGTTGTGGCTCAGCAGGCCGTGGCCGAAGACCGATGCGAACCAGCTGCCCGGTTGCGGCTCGGCAAAGCCGGGAGCGACGGCCGTGAGGCGCACTTCCGGCGGAATGGGCGGCGTCTGGCCGCCTTGCTGGAACCAGGCGATACCCAGCACGACCGTCAGGCCGGCGGCGATCATGTTCAGCGCGACGCCGGAGACGACCTGGTCGCCCCGGTTGGACACGCAGGCCAAGCCATGCAGCAAGGACGCGATGCAAGCCACGCCGATGCCGGCCAGCAGGCCGTAGCCGGTGGATTGCGTGACCGAGGCCGCGGCCGCAGCCGCGAAGGCTGCGAACAGCATCTTGCCTTCCAGACCCAGGTCGACGACGCCGGCGCGTTCGGACAGCACGCCGGCCATCGCGCACAGCAGCAGGGGCGCGCTGACGCGCAGCGTGGACGCCAGCACCGAGGCGATCAGGACTTCATCCATCAGCGGCCTCCCTTCAATGCAGCGTAGGCCCGCGCAAACAGCGGGGCGCTGACGGTGGCCATCGCCCCGGAGAACAGCACGATCAGGCCCTGCGCCGTCACGACCATCTCACGGCTGAAGCCTTGCAGCTCGAATGACACCTCGACACCGCCCTGGTACAGCACGCCGAACAGCAGCGAGGCCAGCACGATGCCGATGGGATGGTTGCGGCCCATCAACGACACGGCGATGCCGGTGAATCCGGCGCCGGCGACGAAGTCCAGCGTCAGCTTGCCCTGCACGCCGGAGATCTCGTTGATGCCCACCATGCCCGCCAGCCCACCGGAGATGGCCATGGCCAGCAGCACCTGCATGCGCGGGCGGATGCCAGCGTAGTGCGCGGCACGCGGCGCGCTGCCGACGGCGCGCACGGCATAGCCGGCGGCGCTCTTCCACAGGAACCAACCGACCAACACGCAAGCGATCAGCGCGATGACGAGACTGAGGTTCAGCGGCGATGACGGCAGCTCATAGCCCATCGCCGCAGCGATCTGGTGCAGGCCCGGCATGCGGGCGCTCTCGGCGAATTCGGCGGATTCGACGGCCATGCTGCCGGCCGGGCGCAGCCAGTTCACCAGCAGATAGCCGTTCAGGCCGGCGGCCAGGAAATTGAACATGATCGTCGTGATGACGATGTGGCTGCCACGCCAGGCCTGCAGATAGGCAGGCAGCGCCGCCCACAGCATGCCGAACCCGGCCGCCGCGATGACCAGCAGCGGCAGCATGACGACGGCCGGCAGTGAAGCGCCCAGCCACAGCGCCACCAGCGCGACACCCACGCCGCCCAGCGTCGCCTGGCCTTCGCCGCCGATGTTGAACAGGCCGGCGTGGATGGCGACCGCCACCGCGAGGCCCGTGAAGATAAAGGTGGTCGCGTAGTACAGCGAATAACCGAGGCCGCGCACGCTGCCCAGGGCACCGTTCAGCAGCACGGTCAGCGCCTGCCAGGGGCTGTGCCCGATGACCATGACCACCAGGCCGGCCACGACCAGCGCGATGGCGAGGTTCCACAGCGGCAGCAGGCCGATGTCGATCCAACGGGGAAGTTGCAAAGGTTGGCTCATGTCTGCCCCTCGCCCGCGGAAGACCGCAGTCGATCCCCCGAGGGGATGCGAGCCGGCTCGGGAGCGGCCCAGCGCTCGGCTCGCTTCATGCAGCCGCCCTTTCTTCTTGTGCGGCCATCAACAGGCCGAGTCGCTTCTCGTCGCAGTCTTCAATGGCCAGCTCGCCGGTGATGCGGCCGCAGTTCATGACGACGACACGGTCGGCCAGCGCCAGGATCTCATCCAGCTCGCTGCTGACCAGCAGCACCGCGCAACCGGCGTCGCGCAGCGCGCGCAGCTGGTGGTGGATGAATTCGATGGCGCCAATGTCGACGCCGCGGGTGGGCTGGCCCACCAGCAGCACGGTGGGCTGCTCGCCGATCTCGCGCGCCAGGATCAGCTTCTGCTGGTTGCCGCCGGAGAACTTGGACGAGCCCAGGTTCTCGTCGCGCGGGCGCACGTCGAAGCGCTCCTGCATCTGCTTCGTGGCCTCGCGCATCGCGGCGTGGTTCATCGCAGCGCCCTTGCGGTATTTGGGCAGGCCCTGGTAGCCCAGCACGGCGGATTCCCAGGCCGGGAAGCTCATCACCAGGCCCACGGCATGGCGGTCCTCGGGCACATGGGCCAGCCGCAGCGGGCGGGCTTGGGCCGTGTCCAGCCAGGCGTCGGGCGTGAAGCCCTGGCCGCCCAACTCCATGCGGCCGCCCTCCGGCGCACGCAGGCCGGACAGCACCTCCAGCAGCTCGCTCTGGCCATTGCCCGACACGCCGGCCACGCCGACGATCTCGCCGGCCTTCAAAGTCAGGCTGACGTCCTTCAGCGCCGGCACGCCGTTGGCGTGCTTGAGACTCAGGCCAGACGCCTGCAGACGCACGTCGCCGGCATGCACCTGCATGCCTTCGGGTCGGCCCAGCGTGACCTTGCGGCCCACCATGGACTCGGCCAGCGACTCCTCGCTCCATTGCGAGATGTCGCGCGTCTCGACAACCTGGCCGGCACGCATCACGGTCACGGCGCTGCACAGGCTCATGACCTCGCGCAGCTTGTGCGTGATGAGGATGATCGTGGTGCCGCGTTCCTTCAGCTTGCGCAGCGTGACGAACAGCTGATCGGTCTCCTGCGGCGTCAGCACGGCGGTGGGCTCGTCCAGGATCAGGATCTTGGCGCCACGGTACAGCGCCTTCAGGATCTCCAGCCGTTGCAGTTCGCCCACCGGCAGGTCGGCGACGACGGCGTCCAACTGCACCTGCAGGCCGGTCTCGGCCATCAGCGCCTGCAGCTTCTCGCGCACCTTAGCCTTGGAGGGCGTCAGGAAAAAGCCGCCCTCGGCGCCCAGCATGATGTTTTCCAGGCAGGTCAGCGTGTCGACCAGCATGAAGTGCTGGTGGACCATGCCGATGCCCAGGCCGATCGCCTGCTGGGAGTTCGCGATGTGCACCTGCTGGCCGTTGACCTCGATATGGCCCGAATCGGCGTGGTAGTAGCCGTACAGGATGGCCATCAGCGTGCTCTTGCCGGCGCCGTTCTCGCCGACCAGGCCATGCACGGCGCCCGCGGCGATGTCGAACGACACCTCGCGGTTGGCTTGCACGGCGCCGAAGCGCTTGGAGATCGCCTGGAGGCGAACAGCGGGCGCGCTCACGGCCGGCGTCAGATCTTGCAGGCGTTATCGGCCATGTAGTCGGCCACCTTCACCTTGCCGGCAATGATGTCGGCCTTGACCGCATCGACCTTGGCCTTCAGCGCCGGGTTCAGCAGCTTGGCGTTGTGGTCGTCGGCCGCGTAGTCCACGCCACCTTCCTTCAGGCCCAGGATCTGCGTGCCGGGCTTCCAGCCCTTCAGCACGTTGTAGACGGCCACGTCCACGCGCTTGACCATGGAGGTCAGCATGGTGCCGGGCTGCAGGTGGTTCTGGTTGCTGTCCACGCCAATGGCCAGCTTGCCGGCGTCCTTGGCGGCCTGGTAGACGCCCACGCCGGTGCCGCCGGCGGCGGCGAAGACGACGTCCGAGCCCTTGGCGAACTGAGCCTTGGCCAATTCACCGCCACGGGTGGGGTCGTTCCACGCGGTGGACGTGGTGCCGGTCATGTTGGAGAAGACCTCGATCTTCGGATTGGTCTTCTTGGCGCCCTGCTCGTAGCCGCACTGGAACTTGCGGATCAGCGGGATGTCCATGCCGCCCACGAAGCCGACCTTGCCGGTCTTGCTGACCAGCGCGGCCATGGCGCCGACCACATAGCTGCCCTCGTGCTCCTTGAACAGCACGGACTGCACGTTGGGCAGGTTCACCTGGGCGTCGATGATGGCGAACTGGGTCTTGGGGAAGTCCTTGGCCACCTGCTGCAGCGCCGAGGCCTGGGCGAAGCCGATGCTGATGATGGGGCTGGCGCCCTTTTCAGCCATGCGGCGGATGGCCTGCACGCGCTGCGTGTCGTTGCTGATCTCGAACTCGAGATATGGCTTGCCGGTTTCCTTCTTCCACTGCTCGGCGCCTTGGTAGCCGGCCTGGTTGAAGGATTTGTCGAACTTGCCGCCCATGTCGAAGATCACCGCGGGCTGCTGGGCCTGGGCCAGGGACGAGCCGACGGCCAGGGCCAGGGCTGCGAGACGGGGCAGGAAAGAAGTCATGGGCGTGCTTGTGGCGGGGCGAAAGGGGCGCATTGTAGAAAACATCCCTCAAGTTTTACTGACCTGAAAAATACGGATTACCCTGCCTTGGCCAGGCGCAACTTGCGGTGCGCGGCCCTGGCGTGGGGCAGCCAGCCCAGTGTCGCCCAGCGGCGCCACATCAGCAGGCCTCGAATCCACTCGTCCGCAGCATAAGCAATCCACACGCCAACCAGGCCCCAGCCCAGGTGCACGCCCAGGAACCAGCTGCCGCCGGCCAGCACCAGCGCCATGGACGCCGCCCCGGCGATGACGGGGTAGCGCGCATCTCCCGCTGCCCGCAGTGCGTTGATGACCACCATGTTGAACACCCGCCCCGGCTCCACCAGCACGGTCCACCACAGCAGCGTGCAGCCCAGCTCGATGATGTGGGGGTCGGACGTGAACTGCCGCAGCAGCCAGGGCCCCGACAGCGCGAAGGCGCCGGACACCCCCAGCGCCACGATCAGCCCCAGCCCCAGCGACTTGCGCACCAGCTTGTGCGCCGCGTGCAGCTGCCCTGCTCCGATCATGTGACCCACAAGGATCTCGACCGCGAACGCGACGGCCAGGCCGAACATCAGGATCACATGCAGGAACTGCATCGTGTAGGCGTGCGTGGCCAGCGCCAGCGCGCCCAGTTGGGCCACCGCGGCCAGGCTGGTCATGAAGGCCAGGCGCCAGGAGATGTTCTCGGCCGCGCCCGGGATGCCTATGTGCAGCACCGTGCCCAGCGGCGCGCGCACGATGCGCCACCAGTCGGGCGCCTTCAGCGTCAGGTTCAGCCGGCCGCGCCACAGCACGATGTGCAGCGCCAGGCCCACGCCGCGCCCGCACAGGCAGGCCAGCGCGTAGCCCACCAGGCCCAGGTAGGGCATGGCCAGCAGCGCCACCACCAGCGTGACGAGCTGGATGGCGATGACCACCACCAGCGCCTCGCGGCTGCGCAGGTGGGCGCGCATGACGCTGGCCATGGTTGCATTCCAGGCGTCCAGCATCAGCGCCGGTGCCAGGGCTTGCAGCAGCGTGGCGGCCAGCGGCGCGACCTCGGCCGGCGCGTTGACCATCTTCAGCAGCGGCCCCGCCGCCAGCAGCGCCACGGCGGCACCGCCCACGCCCAGCCAGCTGCTGGCGCCCACGCTGGCCCGGGCCACGGCATCGGCCTGGTCGCGCCGGCCGGCGCCCAGCGCCTGCGTGACGGCCACGCTGACGCCCGCGCCGATGACACGGAACAGCACGAAAAGGGCCGCAAACACCTGGTTGGCCAGGCCGAAGGCCGCGCCGGCGTCGTCGGACAGCCGCGCCGCCAGCAGCGTGCCGATGACGCCGATGCCTATGCCCAGCAGCAGCTCGAGCAGCAGCGGCCAGGTCAGCGGAAAGAGACGGGGGCGAGCGGATGAGGAGGCCGCCATGGCTACCTCCTAAGGCCAGGTTTCACACAAATCACAGCAAGCTCGCCAGAATGAGGCGAAATCGTAAAGGAGTAACCATGCCGAAACTGCCCGTCCACGCGTTTGCCTCCACGGAATCCAGCTTCAAGACCGCTTCCGGCAAGTCCGGCAAGCTCTACTCGCTGCCCAAGCTGGCCGAGGTCTTCCCGAACGTGGCTCGCATGCCCATCTCCATGCGCATCGTGCTGGAAAGCGTGCTGCGCAACTGCGACGGCAAGAAGGTCACGGCCGAACACGTGGAGCAGCTGGCCAACTGGAAGCCCAACGCGGCGCGCGTCGACGAGATCCCCTTCGTCGTGGCCCGCGTGGTGCTGCAGGACTTCACCGGCGTGCCGCTGCTGGCCGACCTGGCCGCGATGCGCAACGTGGCGGCCGCATTGGGCAAGAACCCCAAGACCATCGAGCCGCTGGTGCCGGTGGACCTGGTGGTGGACCACTCGGTCATGATCGACCACTACGGCACGAAGAAGTCGCTGGACCTGAACATGAAGCTGGAATTCGAGCGCAACCGCGAGCGCTACGAGTTCATGAAGTGGGGCATGCAGGCCTTCGACACCTTCGGCGTCGTGCCGCCGGGCTTCGGCATCGTGCACCAGGTGAACCTGGAATACCTGGCGCGCGGCGTGCACAAGACCAAGGACGGCGTCTACTACCCCGACAGCCTGGTCGGCACCGACAGCCACACGACCATGATCAACGGCATCGGCGTCGTCGCCTGGGGCGTGGGCGGCATCGAGGCCGAGGCCGGCATGCTCGGCCAGCCGGTCTACTTCCTGACGCCCGATGTCGTCGGCTTCGAGCTGACCGGCCAGCTGCGCGAGGGCGTCACCGCCACCGACCTGGTGCTGACCGTCACCGAGATCCTGCGCAAGCACAAGGTCGTCGGCAAGTTCGTCGAGTTCTTCGGCGAGGGCACGGCCAGCCTGTCGCTGCCCGACCGCGCCACCATAGCCAACATGGCACCCGAGTACGGCGCGACCATGGGCTTCTTCCCGGTGGATGAGAAGACCGTCGACTACTTCAAGGGCACGGGCCGCACCAAGGCCGAGATCGAAGCCTTCGAGGCCTACTGGAAGGCGCAGGGCATGTTCGGCGTGCCCAAGAAGGGCGAGCTGGACTACACGTCCGTCGTCACGCTGGACCTGGGCACCGTGGCGCCCAGCCTGGCCGGCCCCAAGCGCCCGCAGGACCGCATCGAGATCACGCACCTGGCGCGCCAGTTCGGCGAGCTGTTCAGCAAGCCGGTGGCCGAGAACGGCTTCAACCAGCCGGCCGAGAAGCTGGCGCAGGGCTTTGTCACCGAGTCCGGCATCCCGGTAAAGAACGGCGACATCCTCATCGCCGCCATCACCTCCTGCACGAACACCAGCAACCCCGGCGTGCTGCTGGCCGCCGGCCTGCTGGCCAAGAAGGCGGTCGAGGCCGGGCTCACGGTGTCGCCGCACATCAAGACCTCGCTGGCGCCGGGCTCGCGCATCGTCACCGAGTACCTGGAGAAGGCCGGCCTGCTGCCCTACCTGGAGAAGCTGGGCTTCAACGTCGCCGCCTATGGCTGCACGACCTGCATCGGCAATGCGGGCGACCTGACGGCCGAGCTGAACAAGGTCATCCAGGACAACGACCTGGTCTGCGCGGCCGTGCTGTCGGGCAACCGCAACTTCGAGGCGCGCATCCATCCCAACCTGAAGGCCAACTTCCTGGCCAGCCCGCCGCTGGTCGTGGCCTACGCCATCGCCGGCACGGTGACCAAGGACCTGATGACCCAACCCGTGGGCTACAGCAAGACCGGCAAGCCGGTGTATCTGGGCGACATCTGGCCGTCCAGCGACGAGATCTACAAGTTGATGAAGTACGCCATGTCGCCCAAGGCCTTCAAGGAGAACTACGACAAGGTCGCCAAGAAGCCCGGCAAGCTGTGGGACGCGATCAAGGGCGTGAAGGGCCAGGTCTACGACTGGCCCAAGAGCACCTACATCGCGCAGCCGCCGTTCTTCGAGGGCTTCACGATGGTGCCGAAGGCGCTGGAGTCGGGCGTCAAGGGCGCCAAGGTCATGGCCTTGTTCGGCGACTCCATCACGACGGACCACATCAGCCCCGCGGGCTCCTTCAAGGAGACCACGCCGGCCGGCAAATTCCTCATCGAGAACGGCGTGCAGAAGGCCGACTTCAACTCCTACGGCGCGCGCCGCGGCAATCACGACGTGATGATGCGCGGCACCTTCGCCAACGTGCGGGTGAAGAACCTGATGCTGCCCGCCCGCGAGGACGGCTCGCGCGAGGAAGGCGGCTACACGCTGAAGAACGGCGTCAAGACCACCATCTACGACGCCGCGATGGCCTACATCACCGAAGGCACGCCCACGGTCATCTTCGCCGGCGAGGAATACGGCACGGGCTCCAGCCGCGACTGGGCGGCCAAGGGCACGCAACTGCTGGGCATCAAGGCCGTCGTCGCCAAGAGCTTCGAGCGCATCCACCGCAGCAACCTGATCGGCATGGGCGTGCTGCCGCTGCAGTTCAAGCCGGGCGTGAGCTGGGAAAGCCTGGGCCTGACCGGCGCCGAGACGATAGACATCAAGCTGGCCGACGACATCAAGCCCCAGGGCGATGCAGTGATGACCATCACGCGCGCCGACGGCAGCGCGGTGCAGGTCACGCTGACGCTGCGCATCGACACCGCCATCGAGGTGGACTACTACTTCCACGGCGGCATCTTGCCGTTCGTGCTGCGTCAACTGCTCGCGGCCTGATCACAGCCCCCCCGGCCGCCGTGCCTTTCGCGGGCCGAGCGCCGGGCCGCCCCAAGCCGGCCCGCCTGGCGATGTGCTCGCGGCTCGATGTCGCGAGCATCGCCGCCCCCTCGGGGGACCGACCGCTTGCGACCGCGTTCAGCGTGGCGCAAGCGGGCGAGCGGCATACGGATGTCAGCCCAAGCCCACAAGGCCGTCGGGCCACCGGCTGACAGACGTTGGCGCGCCGCGCGCCTACCGTCATCGCATTACGACTATTCCTCACTGCGATGACCTGGGAAGAATTTCTGAACCGCGCCAGCACCGCCTGGCCGGACGTGGGCTGGGCCGAGGTGCTGCCCGCCGTGCTGGCCGGCCTGTTGACCATCATCGTGCTGCGCACCGGCCTGGCCCTGGCCTTGTCGCGGCTGCGCAAGCTGTCTGCCCACACGACCACCACGGTGGATGACGCGCTGGTGCGCGTGCTGGAAGGCACCAACACCGCGCTGATCTGGGTCGTGGGCCTGCTGGTGGGGCTGGGCCTGCTGCCGCTGGACGACCGCTGGCATGACCGCGTGTCGCAGCTGTGGTTCGCTGTCGTCGCGCTGCAGATCGGCCTGTGGGGCCAGCGCGCGATCGCGCTGCTGCTGGAGGCCCAGCAGCGCCGTGCAGCGGCCAGCAGCAACAACCACGCGCTGTCCGCCACGGCGACGCTGATGGGCTGGGGCCTGCGCGGCGCGCTGTGGGCCATCGTGCTGCTGGCCGTGCTGTCCAACATGGGCGTGAACATCACGGCCTTTGTCGCGTCGCTGGGCATCGGCGGCATCGCTCTGGCGCTGGCGGTGCAGAACATCCTCGGCGACCTGTTCGCGTCGCTGGCCATCGCGGTGGACAAGCCCTTCGAGGTGGGCGACTCCATCACCGTGGGCGACGTGACCGGCACCGTGGAGCGCGTGGGCCTGAAGACCACGCGCATTCGCGCCCTGGGCGGCGAGCAGATCGTCATGTCCAACGCCGAACTGCTCAAGCGCACGGTGGCCAACTTCAAGCGCCTGCAGACGCGCCGCGTGCTGTTCGGCTTCGGCATCACCTACGACGCCACGGCCGACCAGGTGGCCGAGATCCCTCCGCTGGTGAAGCAGCTTGTCGAAGCCGATGCGCAGCTGGAATTCGTTCGCGCGCACTTCAAGGGCTTCGGCGACAGCTCGCTGGACTTCGAGGTGGTCTACCGCGTCCGCGACGCCAGCTACGACGTCTTCATGGATCGCCAGCAGGCGCTGAACCTTGCATTGATGCGGGCGCTTCAGGAGCGCGGCATCAGCTTCGCCTTCCCGACGCGCACGGTGAACATCGTTCGCACGCCGTCGGCGCAGGCGGCTGGCACAGCGCCGGTGCATGCCGTACCGGCAGCGCAGTGACCATGAGCCATGGCGGCGGCGCTGACATCCTGACGGCCGTCGCCGCCGCCCTGGTCCTCGCCGCCATCGTCGGCGCGCTCTACACGCACCGCTTCGGGCTGTCGCACCTGGTCGTCTTCATGGGCGTGGGCATGCTGGCCGGCGTCGACGGTCCGCTGGGCCTGCGTTTCGAGAACTACGGCGCGGCCGTGCTGGTGGGCAATCTCGCGCTGGTGCTCATCCTGTTTGACGGCGGGCTGCGCACGCGCTGGAACTTCCTGCGCATAGGCATGGCGCCGGCCGCGCTGCTGGCCACGCTGGGCGTGCTGGTGACAGCCGGCGTCGTTGCCGGCGCGGCGCGCCTCCTGTTGGGCGTGCCGTGGCTGCAAGGCCTGCTGCTGGGCGCGGCCGTGTCGTCCACCGACGCATCGGCGGTTTTCGCGCAGTTCAACGCCAGCAAGCTGGCACTGCCGCATCGGCTGGCGGCCACCATCGAGGTCGAATCGGCCGTCAACGACCCCATGGCCATCGTGCTGACGGTGGGCCTCATCACGTGGATGAAGGCCGGCGGCGGCAGTGACGAGGTGGAAGGCCTGCAGATCCTGGTCCCGCTGCTGTTGCGGCAGTTGGGACTGGGACTGGTGATGGGCGTTGCGGCGGGCCTGATCGCGGCGGCCTGCGTGAAACGCCTGCCACTGCAGGACGACCACGACGGCCTGGCCGCGCTGCTGATGGCCGCCTTCGGCCTGCTGCTGTTCGGGTTGACCAACACGCTGGGCGGCTCCGGCTTCCTGGCGGCGTACATCGCGGGCGTGTTCATGCGCCACCACGCCGACCGCGAAGCCCAGCTCGCACTGCCCGGGCTCAACGGCTACACCTGGCTGGCCGAGGCCGGCCTGTTCCTGCTGCTGGGCCTGCTGGTGACGCCGCACGAGGTGTTGCAGTTCGTCGTGCCGGGCCTGGGCGTGGCGGCGGCGCTGATGCTGGTGGCGCGGCCGCTGGGCATCGCGGCCTGCCTGGCGCCGCTGCGCTTTGGCTGGCGCGAGCAGGCCTTCGTGGCCTGGTCCGGGCTGCGGGGCGGCTGGCCCATTGTGCTGGCGGCCTACCCGGTCCTGGCGGGCGTGCCGGGCGCGTGGCAGTTGTTCGACGTGGCCTTCCTCGTGGTGCTGCTGTCGCTGCTGATCCAGGGGCCGACACTGGCACCGCTGGCGCGGGCGCTGCGGCTCGACAGGAAGGTGTAAGACGCGATCAGGCCGCGTCGAACGCGGCGACCAGATGCGGCCGGCCGCCGGCCAGCGCAATGACGCGGCGCGGCAGGCAGGCCAGCGGCGTGGTGCCGGCCCGCGTCGTGCGGGCGACAGCGGCGCGGGCAGCGTCCAGCAGCGCGGCCAGGCGCGGCCGCTCACCGCGGCATTTGGAGCGCGGGATGACGAGCGCGAGATCCATGCTGCGCGGCGAGCCGGCATCCGGCTCGGCCACTTCCAGCCTGGCTTTCACGACCAGCGTGGACGGCGTGCTGAGGCACAGGTCCAGATCGGTGTCGACGACATCGTCGGAGGCCACGGGCAGCGACTGCAGTGGCCACGAGAAGGTGGGAGGGTTGTGTGACATGGAGCGTCATCCTCGGGGGAGGCACGCGGACACGCCGTCGGGCGTGCCGCTGCGCTTGCGTAGGACCCGGCCTATTCGCCGCCGCTAGACGCGGGCGGCCAACTGCGGCACCAGGCGTACGGTGGGCGCGGCGAACAGCCGGCCGATCAGCGTGCGCGCGAAGAAGTAGTCGTTGCGCAGTTTGTCGCCCAACGCATCCAGGCCGACACGCCCTTCGCGGTCGCAGGGAATGTCCAGACTGGCATCACCGGCCGTCAACGGCTCGAAGTGCAGCAGGTGGGTGGACTGGGTATGGGCTTGTTCATCGCCGTTGCCACCGAAGGCATCGGGCAGTTCGATGGCAGCGATGGTGCTGGGGGGATTGCGGGACATCGTGACCTCCGTGGATGACCACTGCGGTGATGTCAATGTGCGCCCGCCGGCCGCCCGACCGTGTAGGCAGGTCAGCGCGCCCGCGGTATGCGCGGCCGCTTGTGCTTGTAGGACAGCCCCTGCAGCCCCGATCAGGCCGTGGGAACCTGCACCTCGAACCAGAAGCAGCTGCCCTGCCCCAACCGGCTCTCCAGGCCGATCTCGCCGCCCATCATGCGCACCAGCTGGCGGCTGATGGCCAGGCCGAGGCCCGTGCCGCCTATGCGCTGCTCCGCGCTGCCGGCCTGCTCGAAGGGTTCGAACAGCCGCTCGACCTGGTCCGCCGCGATGCCCACGCCGGTGTCGTGCACCTCGAAGCGCAGCAGCGCCATGCCGGCCGGCACATCGGCCGCCGGCAGCGCCTGCGCCTTCAGCGTGACGCCGCCCACATGCGTGAACTTGACCGCGTTGCCCAGCAGGTTCAAGAGGATCTGGCTCAGCCGCTTCTCGTCGGCCAGCACGGTGGCGGGCAGGCGCTCGTCCAGCCGCAGGTCCAGCGCGATCTGCTTGTCCTGCGCCATCACGCGCACGATGTCGGCCACCGCGTGCAGCCGGGTCACCAGGTCCACCGGCGCGATGCGCAGCTCGGCCTTGCCAGCCTCGATGCGTGACAGGTCCAGGATGTCGACGATCAGCGTCAGCAGGTGCTGGCCGCTGCTGTGAATGATGTCCAGCCCGCTGCGCTGCTTGGGCGTCAGGCCGTTCTCCATTTTCAGGATCTGCGCATAGCCCATCACCGCATTCAGCGGCGTGCGCAGCTCGTGGCTCATGCGCGCCAGGAACTGGCTCTTGGCGCGGCTGGCCACTTCGGCGCGCTCCTTGGCGTCGCTGAGCTCCAACGTGCGGTCGCGCACCAGCTCGCCGAGATGGTCGCGGTGCGCGGCCAGCTCGGTCTCGCGCTCCTGCAACGAGCCGATCATGCGGTTGAAGGTGTGCGCCATCGCGGCGATGTCGCGCGGGCCGCCGGCCGGTGCGCGGGCATCGCTGTCGCCGCCCTCGACCTTCTCCATCGCGGCCGCCAGCGCCATCAGCGGCCGGGTCAGCCGCAGCGCCAGCAGGCGCACGGCGAACAGGAACAGCGTCGCCAGACCCAGCGCCACGGCGAAGTTGGACAGGAACAGCTCGGTCTGCGTGCGCCGCAGCGTCTCCTTGCTCTGGATGACGCGCACATGGCCCAGCAGCTGCGGCGGGCGCAGCTCCACGTCGAACGGCGAAGCCTCGGGCCGCGTCCACACCGGCGCGGCAAAGGCCCAGCTGTCGTCGTTCTCCTGGTCCAGCCAGGGTTCGCTGGCCGCGCGAGCGGGTTCCGCCGCGACGGGCAGCTTGTTCGCGCCGGTGCCCAGCGCCAGCAGCATGCGGCCACGCGTGTCGCGGATCTCGATGCCGGTCACGTCCGGGAAGGCCAGCGACGAACGCACGGCCTCCTCGGCGTTGTCGGCCGCCGCGTAGATCAGCGCCAGCGCGCTGTTGGAAGCCAGGTTCGCGGCCACGCGGCCGCCCTGCTCCATCAGCGTGGCGCGCAGCACGCGGCTGCCCTGCCACGCGTTGACGGCGGCCATAAGCAGCGCCAGGCACAGCGCGCCCAGCGTGACGGCGACGCTGAGATGGCGGCGGAACGAGGTCTGGCGCAGCCAGCGCACGTAGACGTTCAGTGGCCAGGGCCTCTCGGCGACCGCCACGGGCAGCTCCGCCTCGTCCCGCAGGAGGCGCGGCGGCTGGCTGTCGATGGGAGGAGATACAGGCAAGGCAGGCCTCAGTTGGACGGGTAGACCATGTCGAATCCGGACTGCGCCACCGCCACGTCAAGCCCCAGGTGGGCTGCGGTGCGGATGTTGATGGCGGCCAGGGCCTGGCGCAACGGCAGAACCCCGGGCGCCGCAGAACGCGGCGCGGTGGTCAGCCGCTGCGCCGTGGTGGCCAGCGATCGACCCAGTTCGCGGTTGTCGGGGTACAGAGAGAACAGCGCGCCGCGGCGCACATGGGCGAGATGACTCGAGAACACGGCGATGTTGCGGTTCCAGCCCTCGCGCAACACCAGCGGCAGCACCGCGTTGTCGTCCACCGTGGTGGGATCCTGCGGCAGCCATAACGCATCGCGGGCCGGGTCGGCCCCCGCCAGCAGCTGCGTGTAGATGCGCAGCGCGCCGGCCTGGTCGGCCGCCTCCTGCGCCAGCAGCTCCAGCCCCTCGGCCTTGGCGGCATCGCGCGCCAGCTTCACCAGCCAGCCGTTCAGGCGCGGGTCGTAGACGATGTGCACGCGCCGCGCGGTGGGCATCAGCTTTTTCAGCCGGGTCAGCAGCAGCGCCGGGTCGGGGGCCAGCGTGTAGACCGGGAAGGCGCGCGACTCGGCCTCCTGCACCGACACCACACACCCCACCAGCACCGACAGCTCCGCGGCCAGCGCCGCGGCGATGCGCATGCCACCGCGGCCAAGGCCGATCAGCACCTTGATGTCGCGCTTGCGCAAGTCTTCCGCGATACCGGCCGGCGTGGCCGCGTCGGTCACCGCGACGCTGGTCACGCCATTGCCCAGCCGGTCCTCGATGCCATCGAGGATGGTCGCGAAGATCTGCTTGAACGGCTCACCCAGGCTGGGGTAAACGACCGCCACGGATCGACCCGCATCCGCCCCCAGGGCGCTGCCTCCGGCCAGCGCCGCAATGCCTCCAACGGCCTGTCGCAGCAGCGCACGGCGCGTGGCTTCGGAAGGGCAACCGTGGGCTTTCAAGTGAAGGATGCGGACAAGGGCGATAGCGGGTGGGGCCGGGCGCATTATGCAGATGACCCCAGCGCCGAAGTGACTCGTGTGCCGGCCTCCATCCACGGTGTTCGGGAAACTGCCAAGGCTGCCGCGACGAAGGAGAGCCTGGCGATCACGGGTCAAGGCGCCAGGTCTTGCCTCTGCCGACACGGCAACCGTATCAACCCCGGACATGGCCGCGTTGCGGGGCATCAGCGAGCACGCCCGTTCCAACGCCGCCAGACGCTGAGTCCGGGGCCGCGCACGAGCAGCCCATCGGCCGCATGCCGGCACGCCGCGTGAGACGGGCTTGGCGCGAGTCGCGTGGCGTAGTTCACGATCGCTTCATGACGGCTTGCGGCCGGCTCAAGGACAGCCCGGATGACAGCACAATACGCGCCCGTCACCGCCCCCTCGGAGAAGCCAGCAATGAGACCTTTCGTTGGTTTGGTGGTCCTCGCAAGCCTCGGCTGCAACGCCGGAGCTGCGCTCGCCCAGACGCCAAGCGAAGAAGAGGAACTGGCCCAGGTCTACGGTGACAAGGCCACCGTCAGCATCGCCACCGGCACCTCGCAGTCGCTTCGGCGCGCACCCGCCGTGGCCAGCGTCATCACCGCGCAGGACATCGCGATGATGGGCGCAACCGACCTCGACCAGGTGCTGGCCACCGTGCCCGGCATTCACGTGGGCCGCAACAACCAGGGCTACAACCCGCTGTACGTCGTGCGTGGCATCTACAGCGAGTTCAACGCGCAGACGCTGGTGCTCTACAACGGTGTGCCGATGACGACGATGTTCATCGGCAACCGCGGCACGATCTGGGCGGGCATGCCCGTCGCCAACATCGCACGCATCGAGGTCATCCGAGGCCCGGGCTCGGCGCTGTACGGCGCCGACGCCTACGCCGGCGTCATCAACATCGTCACCAAGGGCCCGGCCGACCTGCAAGGGCTGGAGCTGGGCCTGCGCGCCGGTTCGTTCGCCAGCCATGACGGCTGGGTGCAGTACGGCGGTGCGATGGGCCCCGTGAAGGTGGCCGCGTACCTGCGCGCCGGCCGAACCGACGGCTTCAAGGAGATCGTGCAGGCCGACGCGCAAAGCAGCCTGGACGCGCTGTTCGGCACCAAGGCCAGCCTGGCCCCCGGGCCGGTAAACACCGGGCACGACGCGGTGGATGCCCATGTCGAGGGCAACTACGGCAAGCTGCGCGTACGCACCGGCTACACGCTGCGGGACGACGTGGGCACCGGCGCTGGCGCCGGCGGTGCGCTGGACCCGGTCGGCAAGGGGCGCAACCAGCGCTGGAACGCCAGCGCATCTCTGTCAGACCTGGAACTCGCCCCCGAGCTGATGCTGAACTTGACGGGCAGCTACTTCCAGTTCGTCAACCAGTTCACCCAACCCTTGCAGGTCTTCCCGCCCGGATCATTTGGCGGCGCCTTCCCCAGCGGCATGCTAGGCGCGCCCAACACCTGGGAGCGGCAGACCCGCGTGTCGGCCGTGCTGGGCTACGGCGGCTGGGCCGGCCATCAGCTGCGGATGGGCGTGGGCCATGACGACCTGGACATGTATCGCACCCAGGAGTTCAAGAATTTCACCATCATCGACTCCGGCCCGGCCAAGGGGCTGCCGATGCCGACGCCGGGCGGGCAACTGGTGGAGTTCCCCGTCGACAAGTCCTTCGCCACGCCGCAGCGGCGCCGCGTCAGCTACGCCTATCTGCAGGACGAGTGGAGCGTGGCGCCGGACTGGACGTTGACGGCCGGCGTGCGGCGCGACCAGTACAGCGACTTCGGCAGCACCACCAACCCGCGCATGGCGCTGGTCTGGGACGCCAGCCTGGACATCACCGCCAAGCTGCTGCTTGGCCGCGCCTTCCGGGCACCGTCGTTCTCTGAGGAATACAGCATCAACAACCCGGTCATGCGCGGCAATCCGGCGCTGAAGCCGGAACGCATCAGCACCGCCGAAGCCCATGTCAGCTGGCAGCTCAGCGGCGAGGTGCAGCTGCAGGCCAGCGCCTTCCGCTACGTGATGACCGACATCATCCGTGCGGCCAGCATCGGCGGCGGCACCTCCGAGTACACCAACCTCGGCAAGCAGCGTGGCCACGGCTTCGAGCTGGAGCTGGTAGCCGACGTGGCGCGCAACCTGCGGCTGGCGGGCCACTACGCCTACCAGCGCGCGGTGGACGAGAGCACAGGGCAGGATGCCGGCTACGCGCCGCATCACATGGCCTATTTGCGCGCCGACTGGCATTTCGACAAAGGCTGGGCCCTGAGCGGCCAGGTCAAGCGCGTGTCGGGCCGCCTGCGCGCCGCGGGCGATGCACGGCCCGCCGTGCCCGACTACACCAGCGCCGACCTGACGCTGCGCACCTCGCTGCAGCAATCGGGCTGGGACCTCGCCGTCTCGGTGCGCAACCTGCTCGATGCCGACGTGCGCGAGCCCAGCCTGGCCAGCACCGGCATCCCGCACGACCTGCCGATGGCCGGCCGTGCGCTGGATGTGCAGTTGATGTACCGCTTCTAGCCGCCCCAGGCCCGCGGCGCCTGGCCCTCGTAGGCCACGTGATCGCAGGCCAGCGGCAACAGCGCGCCGGCCGGCTGCTCGCTGGCCTCGATGTAGCAGGGTTGCATGCCGGCCAGGAAGGCCGGGAAGCCGTACTGGTAGTGCTGGCGGGGCGTGAACCCCATGTCCGACGTCAACGCGGCCGTCAGCGCGGCGTAGTTCATGCGCAGCCGCCAGCGGCCCTCCTGCAGATGCTTCTCGACGGCCAGCGCCGCCTGCAGGTGCGGCCCCTGGGCCAGCCCTTCCTGCTCGACCAGGCGCAGCATCGGCGCGATGCGCTCGTCGCCGGCTGCGATGGGGCGCCCGTAACCGGCGATGGCGCGGTGGCGCTTCAGTTCATCACGCACGCAGTCATCCAGACTCGCGCCCGAGGCGATCACCTGTTGTGCCCGCTGGATGAAGCTGGCGGCGCGGATGTCGATGCCGCGGCCGTAAATCTCGGCCTCGGACACGGCCAGCGCTGCCGCCACGCCCAACGTGCCAGAACTGCGCGCGCTGCCGGCCAATGCGGCTACGCGGTTGTTCCAAATGCGCGCATCCGGGTAGCTCGTGTAGACCCAGATCGCATGCAGCACCTTGATCTGCGCAGGCGTGTAGCGCTGGCCGGTGATGCCGAAGACATACAGCGCCAGCCAGTCCATGCTGGCCAGGTCGGCGTGCAGGTCGTGACCACGGAACACAGCACGCTGGCCCACGAAGGCGCCGCCCATGCGGGTGCGCAGCCGGCCGGCGTGACGTTCAAGCGGGGATGTGCGGTGGTCGCTCATGCGGCCTCCTTCAACGGGTCGTCCTGCAGGTCCAGTGCGAAGAACGGAAAGTCCTTGTAGCTGCCGGCGCGCTGCTCCAGCGCATGGGCCGCCGCGCCAGGAAGGCGCAGCAGCAGATGCAGCATCTCGCCCTGTTCCGGGCCGAAGCCCAGGTCGCAGAGCGCAGCCGCCGCCACGCCCGACATCGCCAGCGGCAACTTCACCGCCGCCTCGATGTCACCGCGCCGTTCAGCCAGCCAGCGCAGGCGCGGGCCGTCGCCGATCTCGGCCAGGCGCTGCAAGGCAGCGCGAACGATGCCGGCGCTGACCACCCCGTTGGGCTCGAAGCCCGGCGGGTGGTCGGTCTCGGACCAGATCGCCGACGTGGGTGCCGCCGCGGACAACCAGCGTGCTGCCCACGAAGGCACGTCGTCGGTCGGCGGCATGTCGGCCCAGAGACTCATGGCAGCGGCAACTTCCTGGGCGCCACCGTGGCGGCCGGCACCCACGGCCAGCGCCGCCATCAACGCGGCCGCGGCCGGGGAGCGCCCCAGCCCCGAGCACATCGCCGCATGCACTGCCGCGTCGCGCGGCCCGGCATTCGCCAGGGCCACGGCCAACGCCTCCAGCAGACGGGCCTGTGCGTCGGTGGCCGCCTCCTCGCGGAACAGCAGCCAAAGCATGTCGACCCAGCGGGCGCGGCCCAGCATGTCACCGTACACGTCGTAGCCACGGCACCACGCGGCGCGCGTGGCGAAACGGTCGGCTGGCTCCGACTCCTCGCGCCAGATGCGCGTACGGACCTGCTCCAGTCGTGCCTCGGCCATCACATCAACTGGCTGAAGCCGCCGTCCACGACCAGCTCCGTGCCCACCACGTACGACGAGGCCGGCGAGGCAAGGTACAGCACCGCGTTGGCGACTTCCTCGGCCGTGCCGAAGCGTTGCAGCGGCGAGCGCCGCGTCAGGTCGGCACGCGCGGCATCCACCATTTCGCGGGGCACGTCCCAGCGGCCGAATCCGGGGGTGTCGACCGGCCCGGGGCAGACTGCGTTGACGCGCACGCCCATCGGGGCCAGCTCCAGGCTGGCAGTGCGCACCAACGAGCGCGCAGCCGCCTTGCAGGCCGCGTAGGCCGAAAAGCCCGGCGCGCCGACCTGGTTGGCGATGGAGGTCGTCACGACGATGGAAGCGCCCGGACGCAGCAGCGGCAGCGCGCGCTGGATGGCGAAGAACACGCCCTTGAAGGCGACGTTGTTCATCGCGTCGAACTGGTCTTCCGTCATCAGCGCCATGGGCATGGGCGAGCCCCCGGTGGCGTTCAGCACCAGCACGTCGAGGTGCTCGAAGCGCGCCTTCACCTGCGACATCAACCGGTCGATGTCGGCCAGCTTGCCGGCATCGCTGCGCTCGGCCAGCACGTCGTTGCCCAGCGAGCTGCGGGCCGAAGCCAGCGTCGCCTCGTCGCGGCCGGTGATCATCACGCTGGCACCTTGCTCCAAAAAGAGCTTGGCCGTTGCCAGGCCGATGCCACTGTTGCCGCCCGTGATCAGGGCCTTCTTGCCTGCAAGCATCTGCGTCATCGTCGTTTTCACTTTGCTGTTCCCAGGGTTTTCATTCGGAGGTTCATCGGCGGCACTTCATCGCCGTCGATGCGCACATCAATCAGCGTCGGCCCACCGCGCGACAGCAGCGCCCGGAAGTCCAGCGCGTCCAGGTCCGCCGACGAGCGCACCACCACGCCCGGGATGCCCATGGACTGCGCCATGAGCGCGAAGTCCACCTTGGGCAGCTGGAAGCCGATGGGCTCGGCGCCCGCCAGGCGCTGGCCGTGCTTGACCATGCCCAGCGCGCCGTCGTTCAGCACCACGTACAGCACCGGCAGGCTCAGTTCGGCGGCGACCGTGATCTCCTGGCCGTTCATCAGGTAGCTGCCGTCGCCGGTCAGGCACACCACCGGGCAGCGGCGGTTGGCCATCGCGATGCCCACGGCCGAGCCTATGGCCCAGCCCATGGGCGCGAAGTCCATGGTCACGCGCAGCCAGCTGCTGTGACGCGTGCGCCGTTCCTGGCCGGTCGGCAGATAGGCGCCGCCCGGCATGCGGCCGCTGCGCTTGTCGTGCGGTGCGAGGTAGTGCACCGCCCACGCGGCGCTGTTGCCGGCGTCGGCCACAAACCGCGTCTGCGGCGGGCAGCCCTCGCTCAGCGCCGTCATCAGGCGCTGCGGCTTGACGGGCGCGCTGTCGCCGTGCGCGGCCTGCGGGCTGTCCACCATCGCGTCATAGGCCTGGCGTGCCATCTGCGGGTGCATGAAGGGCAGCAACTGCGCCTCGGGCCCATTGCTCGCCGGCGCCAGCAGCGCGATCAGCTGCTCACAGACCGACTTGATGTGGCCACGCACGTGCAGCCGCGCCATCGGCGAGCGCATCAGGTTCTCGTCGCTGTCATCCACGTGCACGAGCCGGCTGTTCAACAGCGCAGCGCTCCAGCCGCCGCTGTTGAACTCGCCGAAGCCGGTGCCCAGCGCGATGACGAGGTCGGGTTCATCCTGCAACAGCTCGGCCGCGGTGGCATGGCCGCCGAAGCCGAACACGCCGCGGAAGCGCGGATGGCGCGGGTTGATGAAGCCCTTGCCGTCGGGCGTCGTGATGAAGCGGCCGTCGGTGCGCTGCACCAGCTGCATCAGGTCGGCAGCAGCCTCACCGCAGCCATCGCCGATCAGCCAGACCGGCTGGCGGGCAGAGAACAGCAACCGGGCCAGCTGGCGCACGGCGGGCAGGTCCACCAGCGCTGGCGCGCGGCGCAGCAGGCCGGCGAAGTCGGGCATGTCGAGGTCGCCCTCCAGCGGCGTGCGCATGATGTCCACCGGGATGGACAGGTGGGCCGGCCCGCTGGGCGCGCGCTGCGCCTGCATCAGCGCGTTGAACAGCTTGGTGGGCAGCTGCTCGGCATGCGAGACCAGCGAGTTGTAGCGCGTGCACGGGCGGAACATGGCCATCGTGTTGATGCCCGTGCAGCTGGACTCCTGCAGCGCGCCCTTGCCGAAGTTCTTGATCGGCGGCTGGCCCGTGATGACCAGCATGGGCACGTTGTTGTCGTAGGCGCAGGCCACGCCGGTGATCAGGTTGGTGGCGCCTGGGCCCGAGGTCGCGATGCACACGCCCAGCTTGCCGGTCTCGCGGGCATAGCCGTCGGCCATGTAGGCGGCGCCCTGCTCGTTGCGGGCCACGATGGCCTGCGGGCCGCCACGTCGGGCGCTGCGGGCCAGCGCGTTGTACAGCGGCTCGATGGCGCCGCCCGGCACGCCGAACACGTATTCGACGCCCAGCGCGGCGAGGGCTTCGACGATGAGGTCGGCGGCGTCGCGCACCTCAGGCGCAGGCTTCAGATCCAGGGGGCGGGCAAGAGCGGTACAGGCTTCCACGGAACGGCAGGCAACGGTTGCCCACGGGCCGCGATGCCGCGCTGCTTGAGCGCTGCAAAAAACGTCCGCAGGACATGGGATGAGGACGGGCCCGCAACGGCGGACCCACGAATGGCCAATTGACCTATCCCCTCCCTGCGTGCGCTTCAGGTCATGACAGGACCCTGCGACATCTGCTGCCCGCGCATGGAGCCATTAGCAACCGCGCAGTGGTCGCAACTGTATCGAGTTGCAACAATCGCGCATCCCCGCGAATGCGGGCGGACAAATTGTCCAGGGGTCAGGGCTTGACCTGCGCGCCTGCGAGTTGCGCGACCGCCGCCAGCGTCGTCTGCGCGGCATTCAGGCCCAGCAGGAAGTCCTTGTCCGAGTACGTCGAGTACAGATCGGTGGGCTGGTGCCAGTGCGGGTTCCAGCCGGCACCGATCTGCATGCCGCGTTCGTTCTCGCGCACGGAGATCGCCGGCACCAGGTCCATGAAGGGCACGGAGTCGGTGTTGGTCATGCGGTTGCCCACGGCCGCCGGGTAGTCGGTCGCGTACTTCTCGTTGGCAGCACGCAGCGCCCAGGCCAGCTTGGCGGCGCCGTCGGCTTGCCTGGCGCTGACCTGGAACTCGATGTTCACGTCGGCCTCGGCACGTTGCTCCTTGGGCGCGGTGTAGACGGGCTGGCCCTTGGCGTCCAGCACGGGCTTGCCGGCGGCGTCCAGCTTGGGGATGGGCATGCCGTGGTCGAACAGCAGCATGTCGTGCTGGATGACGCCCAGCCAGGTCGGCTCGGGGTAGCGGCCCGAGCCCTTGGGCGACTCGAGGCCCTGCAGGTCCTTGCGCTGCGCAACATAGGCGTGGGCGCCGTTCAGCCCGGTCTCCTCGTTGTTCCAGAGGATCAAGCGGATGGAGCGCTCCGTCGTGACGCCCGGCGCGTTGAAGATACGCGCCAGTTCCATGACGAGTGCCGTGCCCGAACCGTCGTCGTTGGCGGCCTCGCCGTAACCGATGCCGTCCATGTGGGCGGACACGATGTACATCTCGTCCGGTCGCGTGGCGCCGACCTTGGTGCAGTAGACGCTCTCGCGCAGGCCGGTGCCCAGCGGCGTGGACTCGCCGTTCAGCGCGCGCAGCTTCTCGTCGGGCTGGGCCAGCGGGTCGGTGTTGACGCCTATGGGCGCGCGCTTGCCGAACAGCGTGCCGCCGCCCTGCGCCGCCGGGCCGGCGGCGCGCACGGGCTGCAGTTGCGCCGGGTTGCGGCGAGCCGGCTCGGTGAACTCGTAGCGCAGCCGCTCGGTGTTCGTGCAGCCGTGGCTCTTCAGCTGCGCCTCTATCCAGTCCAGCGCATCGCGGTTGCGCTGCGTGCCCTGCTTGCGGTCGCCGAAGCGGGTCAGGCCCTTGATGGTGGCCTTGTACTTCTCCAGGTCCAGCTGGTCCACCAGCGCGGCGACCGGGTCGGGCGGCAGCGCCTGGGCGTAGGCGCCGCCCAGTGCGGCGAACAGGGAAGCGACAGCAATGGCTTTGAACATGGCGTGCGGTGTTGAGGTCAGGGAGACAGGGAATCCAGGTCCAGGCTGGCCGACAGCAGCAGCGCCGGCGCGGCGCGATCGTCGGCGTCGGTCACCAGCCACAGCTGCAACCGGCCATCCGCCACGGTGGCGGCGATGCCCTCGGCCTTGCAGCGCAGGGACAGCGGCCAGAGGCCGCGCAGCCGGCCGTCGGCCGCCACGACGCCCACGGCCGAGCCGCCGCAGGGGCCGTCGGCGTAGTTGTCGTCTGTGGCCTCGGCGGCGGCACTGAACACCCAGCCGCCGTCGGGCAGCGCGGCGCCGTCGGTGAAGCACAACGGCACGCCGTCGAGGTCGCCCAGCGCGTAGCGCGTGCCGGCCATGGGCGCCGGCGCCGGTCCACCGCGCAACCAGGCCAGCACGGCCGACCAGTCGAAACGGATCAGCTCGTTGACGGGGTCTGCGCCGCTGCCGCGCTGCAGCAGGCACAAGCAGCCGGCCGCGACGAAGGCGCCTTCGATGTTGAGCTTGGCGTGCCGGGCATGCAGCGCGGCGTACAGCGGCGCGAAATCGACCTGCTGCGCGCGCCGCTGCAGTTCGCCCGCTGCGTCCAGCGCCAGCAGGACCGCGCGTTCACGCTGCGGGCGCGAGCCAGATCCCAGCGCCAGCAGCGCACCGTGCGGATGGCCGTCGAACGGTGGCAGCAGCGCCAGCGCCTCCAGATCGGGCTTGGCCGCCTTGCGGGCCTTGGGGTCATCGGGCAGCTCGCCCTCGAACAGCGCATGCAGCGTGCCCGCGCCGGAGGCATCGAACTCGCCCAGCTGGTGCTCATCGTCGGCAACGACATACAGCCGCGCCCCAAGGCGAACCAGCCCGCTGGCCGCGCTGACGTGGCGTGGCCCGGCCGCGTCGGCCACGGACAGCGTTGCAAGCACTTGCGGGTTCAGCATGGCCGGCGAGCATAGCGGCCGAGAATGCGGCGCATGACCGATCTCCAGGATCCGCGGCTGTTGCGCCGCCTGCTGCGCGCCAAGGACCGCATGGACGCCGCCTCGAACGAGGAATGGACCGTCGAGCGGCTGGCCAGCATCAGCGACGTGTCGCCGGCGCATTTCTCGCGCAGCTTCAAGCAGGCCTTCGGGCTGCCGCCGCACCGCTACTTGCTGACGCGCCGCATAGAGCGCGCCGTGGCGCTGCTGCGCGAGACCGAGCTGCCCATCACCGACATCGCCTTCCAGACCGGCTGGGCGAGCCTGGGCACATTCGGCCGCATCTTTCGCGACATCACCGGCACCAGCCCCGGCGACATGCGCGAGCAGTCGCGCGGCCTGGCGCCCGAACTCGGGCGCATGCCGCATTGCGTGCTGCAGGCAGCGCAGCGCCCCGATCTCAGGACAGCAGTTTCGGAGAAGCGCCGTCGCGAGGCGGCCGATACAAATGAGTCTCCCAAGCCATCAAAGCAGGAGCAACCCAAATGATCCAAGCCATCCAAGTCGTCGGCCTCTATGTGCGCGACCAGGCCGAAGCCCTGGCCTTCTATGTCGACAAGCTGGGCTTCAAGGTGCACACCGACGTGGGCAACGGCCCCTACCGCTGGCTGACCGTGCAGCACCCCGACCAGCCCGGCTTCCAGCTGGGCCTGTTCCTGCCCGGCCCGCCTGTGCACGACGAGGCCACCGCGCAGGCGCTGCACGCCATCGTCGCCAAGGGTGCGATGCCGCCGCTGGTGCTGCAGGTCAGCGACTGCCGCGCGGTCCACGCGCAGTTGAAGGCGCGCGGCGTGGAGTTCACACAGGAGCCCACCGAGCGCTACGGCAACGTGGACGCGGGCTTCCGCGATCCGTCCGGCAATGGCTGGAAGATGATCCAGTCGGGGCGCGCATGAAGAAGGCCGCAGCCCCATCCGGCGACGCCGCCAGCGCGCTCATCGACCAGCGCATCGAGGAGCTGGGCGGCTGGCGCGGCCCGCTGCTCGCGCGGCTGCGCGCGCTGCTGCTGGAGGCCGTGCCCGATGCCGTCGAAGAATGGAAATGGGCCAACCCGGTCTGGTCCAGCAATGGCATCCTGTGCACCGGCGAGGCCTACAAGGCCACCGTGAAGATGACCTTTCCCAAGGGCGCCGCCCTGCCCGACCCGGCCGGCCTGTTCAATTCCAGCCTGGACGGCAACGTGCGCCGCGCCATCGACTTCCGCGAAAGCGCGACGCTGGACGAGAAGGCGTTGAAAGCCTTGTTCAAGGCGGCCGCGGCCGCCAACAAGAAGGGCTGATCAGGCCAACCCGGCCTTTTCCAGCCCGAACGCCCCGTCCCGCGTGCCCGGCGCCATGCGGAAGGCCACGTTCATGCGGTTCCAGCCGTTGATGGCGGCCACGCGCCAGGTCAGGTCCGACAGCTCCTGCTCGCCGAAGTGCTCGCGCGCCTCGGCGTAGGCGGCGTCGGAGATGCCTTCGGGCGCGATGCGGGTCAGCGCCTCGGTCCAGGCCAGCGCGGCCCGCTCCTTGGGTGTGAACAGCGGCGACTCGCGCCAGATGGCCACATGGTGCAGGCGCAGTTCACGCTCGCCGTGGATCTTGGCCTGCTTGACATGCATGTCCAGGCAGAAGGCACAGCCGTTCAGTTGCGATGCGCGGATGTCGATCAGCAGGGACAGCGTCGGGTCCAGCTGGAAGGCCATGCTGAAGGCCAGGTACTTGTTGAACAGCGTGGCGGACTGGGAGAAGTAGTCGATGCGGGCGTCGCTCATGGTGAGGTCCTGTCTGAGTTGAGGTTGAGAGAAAGGGAAGCGCTCATCCTCAAGACGGGGCAGCCCGCGGGTTTGTGACGTCAGCCGGCCAACTTTCGTTCGATGGCCTCCAGCTTGTCCGGATTGCGCTGGATGTACAGCGCCCCCAGGCGGCCGTCTTCCTGCGCCGGCGCCAGCGCAATGGTCTGCACCAGCCGGCCGCCGGCGGCGTCGTCCAGCACCAGGCAGCCCGGCAGGCCGTTGACCATCGCGGGCACCATGCGGCAGTGGCGGCCGGCCGGCAATTGCGTGAAGCCGATGAAGATCTGCGCGATGCGCGCGCCGCCGTGCAGCGGCTTCGGGACCGCGCTGACCTTGCCGCCGCCGTCGGCCATCATCACGGCGTCCTCGGTGAGCAGCGCCGTCAGCGCCGACACGTCGGCGCTGCGCACCGCGTCCATGAAGGCCTGGACCAGCCGGTCGGCCTCTTCCTTGGCCACGTCGCGGCGCGCGTAGTCGGCCTTCACGTGCTTGCGTGCGCGGGTGACGAGCTGGCGGCAGCTGGCCTCGCTGCGGTCCAGGTGGCGCCCAATCTCGTCGTAGTCCATGTCGAACACGTCGTGCAGCAGGAAGGCAGCGCGCTCCAGAGGGGACAGCCGCTCCAGCGCCAGCAGGAAGGCGATGGACACATCCTGCGCGAACTCGGCCTGCTTCTCGGGCCCCGGCGCCCAGCCGAACAAGGCCTCGTCCTCCAGCATGGGCTCGGGCAGCCACACGCCCACGTACTGCACGCGCCGCGCGGCGGCGGAGCGCAGCTGGTCCAGGCACAGGTTGGTCACCAGCCGCGTCAGGAAGGCGCCGTCGTTGAGCACCTCGGCCTCGTCCACCTCGGCCCAGCGCAGCCAGGCCTCCTGCACGATGTCCTCGGCCTCGGCTCGCGAGCCCAGCATGCGGTAGGCCAGCGCGCGCAGGCGGCGGGCGTGTTCACGGTCAAAGCGTCGGGCGCGGTCGGCGGCGCTGGAGTCGGCGGTCATGTCGTTGGCGGAAGTGGCAACGGATCATGACGGAACAGACCTCAGGTTTGTGACATGGCTTTCAGGGGCAGCGCAGGAACATGCCTTGCACGGTGCACGTGCCCTTGGGCCCCACGAGCCCCGGGCCCACGCGGGTCAGCGTGGAGCCGTCGCTGGCCGTGCAGGTGGCGGCGTTGCAGTGCGTGATGGTGACCGGGGGGTCCGTGCGCGGCAGGTCCAGCGGTGGCAGCGGCCGGGGCTGGGCGCGCGGCGCCAGCGGCTCGGCACGAGCCACGGGCGCAGGGGGTATCCACGTGCGCTGGGACGGCGGCGGCGACGTGGTCATGCCGCCCAGGCAGGCATCGGCCACGCGCTGGCGCAGCGGCTTCAGCTTCGCGGCCACATCGTCGCGTTGGCGGCGCGGCGCGGAGGCCGCGCTGTCGGCCAGTGCGTCCTCCGCCTGCTCCAGCGCGGCGACGGCCGTGCGGCAGGCCGGCGAGCGAGGCAGATCCTCGGCCTGCGCCACACCGGCAAGCGCGGCGCACAACAGCGGAAGCGAGAGCCACCATGCGTTCATGATGCTCACATCTTGCGCCATTCCGGCCACTGACGCTGTAGGCCATGACCGCCGGCTCAGGTCCGACGCAGCCGGGACAGGCCCAACGTCGCGACGACACCCACAAGACCCGCGACTGCAAAGCCCGCCACGCTGGCTGGGCTGGCATCGCCGGCCAGGCCCAACACATCCAGCGCTGCGACGCCCGTGTTCTGCAGACTCAGGTACAGGCCGAACAGGAACAGCGCGAGGAAGGTGCGCGAGCCCTGCGTCAGCCGGCCCAGCAGCGCCGCCGCCGTGCTGAGGAACAGCAGGCCGGCCACGCAGGCGGCCGCGCTCCACGGTGCGTCCACCAGCCAGCGGAAGAGCGCCGGAGCGCTCAGCAGCAAGCCCAGACCGAAGGCCGTCAGCAGCAGGCGCCAATCGCGCTCGCGCGCACCGCCCGGCACCGCGCTGGCCAGGGCCGACGTGCCGCTCTGCAGGTCTCGCGAGCTGACGTCGGCCACCGCCATGCCCCAGGCGACCAGAGCCATCGCCAGCACGCCGGTCAGCGCGTCGGCAGGCACGAAGGCCGATGCAACGGCGCAGCCGCACATCGCCAGCGCCAGCAGCGGCTGACTCAGCAGCACCAGGCCCACGTCGGCCAGCCAGCGACCCGGCACGCCGGGCAGGCGTGCCGCCAACTGCAGCACCAGGCCCAGCGCCCGCGTGAACGGACGCATCAGCGGGCTCAGCAGCCACTGCAGCGCCTGCGCCACGCGCCAGCGGCCGGCCGGGTTGCGCAGCTTCACGCGGTCCGGTGCGTAGCGGTGGAAGGCCAGCACCGCCGGCACCAGCGGCAGCAGCGCCAGCAGCATGGAACCCAGGCGCAGCGCCACCAGCTCGCGGCTCCACAGGCCCGCCGGCATGTGCAGCACGGGCAGCGTGGCGTCGAATGGCCCGCCGCCAACCTGCACATGGGTCACGTCCATCAGCCGGCTCAGGCTCACCAGCAGCGGCGACACGCCATTGATGTCGAACACCTGCCAGCCGCTCAGCTGGATGGCGCCCTGCCCCAGCGAGGCGGGGATGAACGCGAACTGCACCATCCACAGCACCCAGTACAGCAGGTCACCGCGCTTGCCCATCAGCGGCGCCCAGGCGTCGGACAGCACGGCCAGGCTGGCGCACAGCATCAGCCCCGGTGCCAGGCCCAGCAACAGCATCTGCAGATAGGGCAGCGGCTGCAGTGGCCCCTCGCCGCGCACCCATTGCAGCACCCATGCGGTCAGCATGACCACGGTGCCCAGCGACAGCAGGAAGCCGAATGCACCCAGCCAGCGCGCGCCCAGCAGTTGGGCGTTCGTCACCGGCGTGGCAGCCAGCACGCTGGCGGTGCCCGTGCGCAGGTCTTCCTGGCTGCGCCCGCGGGCGAGATAGAAGCCCGCCAGGCCGAACAGCAGCGACGCGATCAGCGTGGTCGCGAACGCCAGCGCCTGGCTCTCGTAGGCCACGCGCTGCTTGTGCACCACCATCATCGCGGCGCCGCTTTTCGGGTCCAGCACCATCAGCCAGCTCACGGCCACCACGGCCAGCAGGATCACCAGCGTGCTGACGCGCCGGCTGCGCAGCCGCCATTCGTTGACCACCAGGGCCTTGGGGAGTGACGTGCTCATGCGGCCACCCGCGCATCGGCATAGCGGTCGGCCATCAGCGCCTCCTCCAGGCTGGCTTGCGCGGGCTGGGCCTCGGCGAACGGCCGCTTGGGGTGGGCCATGCGCACCTGCACGAGGCCGCCCTGGGGCTGGGCCTGCAGCACCTGCACGTGGGCGCGCAGCGCTTCGTACTCGGCCTGCGCGAGCAAGGCCGTCCAGACCTTGCCAGCCGCGCGCGCCAGCACGGCGTCGGGCGTCTCGAAGGCCACCAGCCGGCCGTTGCGCAGGATGGCCAGGTGGCCCGCCATGTTCTCGACGTCAGACACGATGTGCGTGGACACGATGACCAGGCGCCGCCGCCCCAGGTCGCCCAGAAGATGGCGAAAGCGCAGGCGCTCCTCGGGGTCCAGCCCCGCGGTGGGCTCGTCCACGATGAGCACATCGGGGTCGTTCAGCAGCGCCTGCGCGATGCCCAGCCGCTGGCGCATGCCGCCCGAGAAGCCGATGGCCGGCCGGTTCGCCTGCTCATGCAGGTTCACCAGCTCCAGCAGCTGGTGCAGCCGGCGCGCATCGCGAATGCCCTTCAGCGCGGCGAAGTACTGCAGGAACTCCAGCGCCGTCAGGTGCGCATAGACGCCGAAGTCCTGCGGCAGATAGCCCAGACGACTGCGCATCAGTTCGGGCTTGGCGACGATGTCCTCGCCGTCCAGCAGGACGCGGCCGCTGGTGGGCGGCGTCAGCGTCGCCAGCATCTGCATCAGCGTGCTCTTGCCCGCGCCGTTGTGGCCGATGAGGCCCACGACGCCGGGCTGCAAGTCCAGCGTCACGCCGTCCACGGCCCGGAGTTTTCCGAACGTCTTGCTGACGTTTTGTATCTGCAGCATGGCCACCTCCTGTTGTGTGTTGCCAGCAGGTTAGGCAGGCGGCCCGGCGCCGCAAACGCACATCCGACAGACCGTCGTGTGCGCGGTTCAGGCGGGCGAAAGCGCGGCCTGGGCGTTGCGCGGCATCAGCGCCGCAGCGGTTGCAGCAGGCCGCGCAAGTCGTTGTGGTCCAGCTCGTACATCAAGGCCAGCAAGCGACCGATCTGGCCCTTGGGAAAGCCTTCACGCGCGAACCAGCCGAGGTAGCTGCCCGGCAGGTCGGCGAGCAGCGTGCCCTGGTGCTTGCCGAAGGGCATCTCGGTGGTGACGAGCTTCAAGAGGTCTTCCGGGTTCATGGGCGGAGTTTGACGCGCTCTTGCGGTGCCAGCCTCGAATCTTGAGATGTCCTTGATGCCCCGCCAGCAGGAGCTGGTGCGCGACCTGCCGCAGCGCGCCCGTCAGCTGCATCGCTTCGCGCGCGAAGCCTACCGCCGCTGGGGCGACTCGCTGCCGCGGCCGCCGGTGTCGTTCAACAGGGTGGGCGCTGCCGTTTAAGTGTTGCTCGCGTTGGGCCGAGCGCCGGGCCGCTCCCAAGCAGGCCCGTCTGGCGATGTGCAAGCGGCTTGATGCCGCTTGCATCGCCATCCCCTCGGGGGATCGACCGGGCATGCCCGCGTTCAGCGAGGCGGGACTGGGCAAGGGGCTCAAACTTTCAATCGATAGCCGACGCCGGCTTCGGTCACCAGCCACTGCGGCCGATTGGGGTCGGCCTCGATCTTCTTGCGCAGATTGGCCATGTGCACGCGCACGTAGTGCACATCCTCGGCATGGCCCGGCCCCCACACGGCTTTCAGCAGATGCTGGTGGGTCAGCACGCGGCCCGGCGCGGTGGCGAGCTCCTGCAGCAGCCGGTACTCGATGGGCGTGAGGTGCAGTTCCTCGCCATCACGCGTGACGGTGCGCAGCGCGCGGTCCACGGCGATGGGGCCGAAACGCAGCACCGGGTCGGCCGCATGGGCACCGCCGCCATGCCGGCGCAGCTGCACGCGCACGCGCGCCAGCAGCTCGGCCACGCCGAAGGGCTTCACGAGGTAGTCGTCGGCGCCGGCATCCAGCGCCTGCACCTTGCGCTCCTCGCCCTCGCGGGCCGA
Source organism: Roseateles asaccharophilus (assembly GCF_031458115.1). GTDB lineage: Bacteria > Pseudomonadota > Gammaproteobacteria > Burkholderiales > Burkholderiaceae_C > Pelomonas > Pelomonas asaccharophilus_A. The sequence goes on from NZ_JAVDXV010000006.1 coordinate 234,762, forward strand.
CAGCACCAGCACCGGCGCCTGCGACCAGCCGCGGAACTCGCGGATGAAGTCCAGCCCGTCGCCGTCGGGCAGGCCCAGGTCCAGCACCACCAGCTCGGGCCGGCGCGTGGCGGCGTCGATGAGGCCGCGCTGCAGCGTGGCGGCGTCGAACACTTCCATGCCTTCGCTCTCCAGCGCCATGCGCACGAAACGCCGGATCTCCGGCTCGTCCTCGATCATCAACACGCGCGGGGCGCTCACTCCAGCTTCTCCTTCGGGGGGCTACCAACGGGCAGTTCGACTCTCACACAGGCACCGCCAGCGGGCGGATTGTGGGCGCTGATGCTGCCGCCATGCGCCTCCACGATGGCCTTGCAGATGGCCAGGCCAAGGCCCACGCCGGGCGTGGCGCTCTCGCGGTCGCCGCGCTCGAACTTGTCGAACAGCTGCGCCTCGCGGCCGGGCGGAAAGCCGGGGCCGTTGTCGCCGACGTCGATCTCGACCTGCCGCCCCGCCGCGCGCGCGCTGATGCGCACCTCGCGGGCGCCGTACTTGACCGCGTTCTCCAGCAGGTTGACGAGCACGCGCTCGAACAGCACCGCGTCCAGCTGCAGCAGCGGCAGTTCGGGCGGCAGCTCCACCGCCACGTCGCGGCCGGCCAGCGTCTCGTCCAGGCCCGCCAGCGCGCTGCCGATGACCTCCTGCAGCGGCAGCCATTGCCGGTTCAGCTGCACGCCGCCGGACTGCAGCCGCGCCATGTCCAGCAGGTTGGCCACCAGCGCGCTCATGCGCAGCGCCGAGCGGCGCATCGCGTCGGCCACCTCGGCCTGCGCGTCGCTGAGGCGCGGCGGCGCCAGCCTCAGCGCGTCGGCCAGGCCCACCAGCGCCGCCAGCGGCGTGCGCAGGTCGTGCGACACCGCCGTCAGCAGCGAGTTACGCAGGCGCTCGGACTCGATCTGCAACGTGCTGTGCTGCGCCACGTCGATGTAGTGGATGCGCTCCAGCGAGATGGCCAGCAGCGCCGCGCAGGTGTCCAGCAGCTCGCGCTCCTCGGGCGACCAGCGTCTGCCACGCCCCTCCACGGCCAGCACGCCGCGCAGCCGCATGGGCGCCGTCAGCGGCAACATCAGACAGGGGCTGGCGGGCAGCGTGTCGGTGCCCTGCCCCGCCGGCTGGCCGTGGTCGAAGGCCCATTGCGCCACGCCCATGTCGGGCTGGATGCCGGCGCCCGGCAGCACGGCCAGCACCTCGCGGCCCACCGACGTCGCCAGCGGCGGCGCCAACACTGCGGCGGCAACGCCGAACTCGGCGCGCAGGAAGCGCGACGCGATCTCGGCCACCTGGTCGGGCACCAGCGCCGCGCCGAGGTCGCGCGACATCGCATACAGCCCGCGCACGCGCCGCTCGCGCTCCTGCGCCGCCTGCGCCTGCGCCTGCAGGCCGGCCGCCAGCTGGCCGACGACCAGGCCCACCAGCAGCAGCACGGCAAACGTCACCAGGTATTGCGCGTCGCCCACCGCGAACGACCAGCGCGGCTCGACGAAGACGAAGTCGAACGCGCCCACGCCCAGCAGCGCGGCCATGGCCGCCGGCCCGCGGCCGAAGCGCAGCGCCACGCCCACCACGGTCAGCAGGTACAGCATGGCGATGTTGGTGGCGGCCATGAAGCCCAGCAGCAGCAGGCCCAGCGCGGTGGTCAGCAGCACGCCCAGGCCGGCCGCGGCAAAGCCGCGCAGCATCTGCGGCGCCAGCACGCCGCGGGCCTCGATGACCGGCGCCTCGCGCTCGCGCGCCACGGTGGGCAGCGCCACCTGCAGCACATCGACCTCGTCGGCCAGCCGGGTCAGCGACTCGGCCAGCGCCGGCCGCCCGGGCCAGCGCCACGCGCGCTCGTGCCGGCCCACCACCAGCCGCACCAGGTTGTGCTTGCGCGCATAGCCCACCAAGGCGGGCGCGACCTCGGGCGCCGACAGCACGGCCGTGCGCGCGCCCAGCGACTGCGCCAGCTCCAGCGTGCGCTGCACGCGCTGGCGTGCCGCCTCGCCCAAGGCCCGCGCGGTCTGCACATGCACCGCATGCCATTCCAGGTCCAGCTGGCGCGCCAGCCGCGCGGCGCTGCGCACGACCTTGTCACCGTTGCCGCCCGGGCCCACGCAGGCCAGCAGCGACTCGCGGTTGGGCCACACGGCACCCTGCCCCGTGTGCTCGCGGCGCCAGGCCTGCATCTGGTCGTCCACGCGGTCGGCCGTGCGGCGCAGCGCCAGCTCGCGCAGCGCCAGCAGGTTGCCCTTGCGGAAGAAGTTCTTGGCGGCGCGCTCGGCCTGCTGAGGCAGGTAGACCTTGCCCTCCTTCATCCTCTGCAGCAGCTCGTCGGGCGGCAGGTCCACGACGACCACCTCGTCGGCCTCGTCGAACACCTTGTCGGGCAGCGTCTCCCAGACACGGATGCCGGTGATGCCGCCCACCACGTCGTTCAGGCTTTCCAGGTGCTGCACGTTCAGCGTGGTCCAGACCTCCACGCCGGCCTCGCGCAGCTCCTGCGCGTCCTGCCAGCGCTTGGCATGGCGGGAGCCGGGCGCGTTGCTGTGCGCCAGCTCGTCCAGCAGCAGCACGCCACCGGGCTCGGCCGCCCCCCAGGCCAGCGCGGCATCGAGGTCGAACTCGCGCAGCGTCTGGCCCTTGTGCGCTATCTCGCGCCGCGGCAGGGCTGCCAAGTCGCGGGCAATGCCTTCGGTGTCGGCCCGGCCATGCGTCTCGACGACGCCCACCCGCACCGCGCGGCCCTGCTGCTGCGCCGAGTGCGCGGCGGCCAGCATCGCGAAGGTCTTGCCTACGCCGGCGTTCGCGCCAAAGAAGATCTTCAGCCGGCCGCGCTTGGCGGCGGATTCCTCGCGCTGCACTTTCGCGAGCAACGCATCGGGGTCGGGTCTTGAGTCGGTCATCCCGCGAGCAATTGCAGAAATGCAACCACAGAGGCACAGAGGCACGGAGAGAAAACCGTTGAATTCCTCCGTGCCTCTGTGCCTCTGTGGTTGCCTTTGAATTTCATGTCAGAGCCAGGCCAGCCGCTTGAAGCGCCAGTACAAGGCCCCGCTGACCAGCGCGATGGTGCCCAGCGCCATCGGGTAGCCGAAGGCCCATTTCAGTTCGGGCATCTTCTCGAAGTTCATGCCCCAGATGCCGGCCAGCGCGGTGGACGCCGCGAAGATGGCGGCCCAGGCAGCCAGCCGCTTGGTGACCAGCGATTCGTCGATGGTCACCAGCGTCAGGTTCACCTGCGTGGCAGCGATGATGGTTTCGCGCGCGGCGTCGATGCTGGCCTGCAGCCGCACCAGGTGGTCATAGACGTCGCGGAAGTAGTCCTGCATGGCCTTGCAGACCATGGGCACGCGGCCGCCATGCAGCTTGGCCGTCACCTCCAGCAGCGGCGTGACCGCGTGGCGCAGCGTCATCAGCCGTTGCTTCAGCGCGAACAGCTTCTGCACGACGGCCTGGCGGTCCTGCTGCGGCACGAACATCGTTTCCTCCAGCGCCTCGAGCTCGGCGTCGATGCCGTCCATCAGCGGCAGGTAGCGGTCCACCACCGCATCCATCAGCGCGTACAGCACGAAGCCGGGGCCCTGGCGCAGCAGCTCGGGCTCGCGCTCGGCGCGGCCGCGCACGCCCAGGAAGCCCTGGTTGCTGCGGTGGCGCACCGACACGACGAAGCGCGGGCCGACGAACACGTGCACCTCGCCTACCTCCAGCCCGTCCGGGCCCATCTCCAGCAGGTGCATGGCGGCGAAGGTGATGTCGCCGTACTCCTCGACCTTGGGTCGCTGGTGGCCCTTGCGGGCGTCTTCCACGGCCAGCGGCGGCAGCTCCAGCTCGTGCTGCAGCCGGCTCAGCTCGTCGTCAGTGGGGTCGCGCAGCGCGATCCAGACAAAGCCGGTCTGCGTGGCCTCCAGCGCTTCGGACACGTCGTCCAGTTCGGGCTCGGCCACCATGCGGCCATCGTCGTATACGGCACTGTTGATCAGCATGGGAGGCTCAGGCGGTGCGGGAACATCGCCTCATCCTCGCACGAGCGCGGCGGCGTTCCTCCCAAATCAACAGGCCCCACACCATGCCCAAGGGCAAGGCCACGGCGGACAGCGCCAGCAACGCGTACAGCCAGTCCACCGCGGCACCTCAGCGCGTTGTCGCGGGCGAGGCCGCGTCCAGCGCCAGGTTCAGCGCCAGCACGTTGACGCGCGGCTCGCCGATGAAGCCCAGTGCACGCCCTTCGGTGTGCTGCTCCACCAGCGCGGTCACGCGCGCCGGCTCCAGGCCGCGCACCCGCGCCACGCGGGCCGCCTGGTAGTCGGCGGCGGCGCGGCTGATGTGCGGGTCCAGCCCGCTGCCGGACGCCGTCACCAGGTCCACCGGCACGGCGGCCGTGTTGCCCGGGTCAGCGGCGCGCAGCGCCGCTATGCGTCCCTTGACGGCATCGGCCAGCGCCGGCGCGGTGGGCGCTTGGTTGGAGCCGGCCGAGTTGGACGCGTTGTAAGGCATGGGCCCGGTGGCCGACGGGCGGCCCCAGAAGTGGCCGGGGTCGCTGAAGGTCTGGCCGATCAGCGCGGAGCCGACAGTCTTGCCGTCGCGCACGACCAGGCTGCCGTTGGCGGCCTCTGGGAACAGCACCTGCGCGATGCCGGTCACGGCCACCGGGTAGGCCAGGCCCGTGACGATGCTCAGGGCTATGAACAACGTGAGCGCAGGACGCAGAAGAGAGTCTTGCTTCATGGCGGTCTCCATCAGAAGGTCTTCTTCAGACCGAGGACGAACGAGGTCTTGCCGAGAAACTTGTTGTTGGCGGCGCTGGTGTAGGCGGACTTCTCGGCGTCGGTGCCGACGATGGCGCCGCTGACGACGAAGCCGGAAAAGTCCTTGGCCAGCGTCAGCGAGTAGTCGGTGTACGACGCGGCCGAGTTGTTCTTGACGGTCTGGTGGCCCACGTGGGGCGTCAGCGTGAGGCCGTCGCCGATGTCGAAGTTGGCGGTGACGTCGAAGTAGCCGGACTTCTTGCTGGCGGCAAAGCCGAACAGGTTGGTCGTGCTGTGGGAGTACTTGGCCGTGACGGGCCCGCAGCTCAACGCGCCGTAGACCTCCAGCGTGTCGGGGCTGATGCCCAGCTTGTGGCTGGGGTAGACGTACTGCAGCAGGCCCACGTCGGCCGTCAGGCCGGGGGCGATCTCGGCCTTGTAGCCGCCGTAGACGTCGATCTCGGCCTGCGAGTCGCCGCCGGCGTCCTTGATCCACTGGATGGTGGAGGTCCAGGCGCCGACGTAGAAGCCGCTGGCGTGGGCGTAGTCCAGGCCGCCTTGCAGCGCTGGCTTCAGGCGGGTCTGGGAGATGCCGCGGTAGCGGTAGTCGCTGACGGCAGCGGCGTTGAAGGACAGCGAACTGGCGGCTTCCTGAGCAAACGCGGAAGCAGCAGCAAGAGAGAGAACGGAAACGACAAGAGTTTTCATGGGATGGGTTCAGTGCGCTCAGGCCAGGCCCAGCGCAACGAGGATGAGGTCGATGGCCTTGATGCCGATGAAGGGGACGATGACGCCGCCCAGGCCGTAGACCAGCAGGTTGCGGCGCAGCAGCGCGGCCGCACCGATGGCGCGGTAGCGCACGCCCTTCAGCGCCAGCGGGATCAGCACGACGATGATCAACGCGTTGAAGATGACCGCGCTCAGGATGGCCGAGCTGGGACTGTGCAGCTGCATGACGTTCAGCGCGCCCAGCTGCGGATAGGTCGACACGAAGGCCGCCGGCAGCACCGCGAAGTACTTGGCCAGGTCGTTGGCGATGGAGAACGTGGTCAGCGAACCGCGCGTCATCAGCATCTGCTTGCCGGTCTCGACGACCTCGATGAGCTTGGTGGGGTTGCTGTCCAGGTCCACCATGTTGCCGGCCTCCTTGGCGGCCTGCGTGCCGGTGTTCATCGCCACGGCCACGTCGGCCTGCGCCAGCGCGGGGGCGTCGTTGGTGCCGTCGCCGGTCATCGCGACCAGCCGGCCCTGGGCCTGGTGTTCGCGGATCAGCGCGAGCTTGGCCTCGGGCGTGGCTTCGGCGAGGAAATCGTCGACCCCCGCTTCAGCGGCAATCGTTGCCGCCGTCAGGTGGTTGTCGCCGGTGACCATGACGGTCTTGATGCCCATGCGGCGCAGCTGCGCGAAGCGCTCCTTGATGCCGGGCTTGACGATGTCCTTCAGCTCGACGACGCCCAGCACCTGCGTGCCATCGGCCACCACCAGCGGCGTGCTGCCGCGGCGCGCGGCCTCGTCCACGGCGCCCTGCACGCTGGCGGGCCAGCGGCCACCCAGCGCCTCGACGTGGGCGCGCACGGCGCTGCCGGCGCCCTTGCGGATCTGGCGCGCACCGAGGTCCACGCCGCTCATGCGCGTCTGCGCCGTGAAGGGCACGAACTCGCCGCGTTCGCTGGCGGCACCCGCCAGGCCGGACTTGCGCTCAGCTAGCGCGACGATGCTGCGACCTTCCGGCGTTTCGTCGGCCAGCGAGGCCAGGCGGGCCGCGGCGGCCAGCTGCGCTTCACTGGCACCGTCCACCGGCCAGAACGCATCGGCCTGGCGGTTGCCCAGCGTGATGGTGCCGGTCTTGTCCAGCAGCAGCACGTCCACGTCGCCGGCGGCCTCGACCGCGCGGCCCGAGGTGGCGATGACGTTCGCCTGCAGCATGCGGCTCATGCCCGCCACGCCCACGGCCGACAGCAGGCCGGCTATGGTCGTGGGGATCAGGCACACCAGCAGCGCTACCAGCACGAGCAAGCTGACGGGCTCACCCGCGCCGGCCACGGCCACGCTGAAGGTGGAAAACGGCAACAGCGTCGCGCAGACGATGAGAAACACCAGCGTCAGCGCCACCAGCAGGATGGTCAGCGCGACCTCGTTGGGCGTCTTCTTGCGCTTGGCGTTCTCGACCATCGCGATCATGCGGTCGACGAAGGTCTCGCCCGGGTTCACCGCCACGCGGGCGACGACCCAGTCGGACAGCACGCGGGTGCCGCCGGTCAGCGCGGAGAAATCGCCGCCGCTTTCTCGGATGACAGGGGCCGATTCGCCGGTGATGGCACTCTCGTCCACCGAGGCCACGCCCTCCAGCACTTCGGCGTCCGCCGGCACGACATCGCCAGCCTCGATCAGCACGATGTCGCCCTTGCGCAGCGAACCGGCCTCGCGTGGATGCCACTTCAGCGCCGTGCGCGCGGTGCCGGCGGCCCAGCCGTCGGCGACCTTGGCCCAGGTCTCCTTCTTCAAGCCGCGCAGCGACGCGGCCTGCGCCTTGCTGCGGCCCTCGGCCAGCGCCTCGGCGAAGTTGGCGAACAGCACGGTGAACCACAGCCACAACGTGACCGCGATGGTGAAGCCGCCCGGCTGGGCGATGGCCAGCGCGGTCGTCAGCAGGCTGCCGAGGTAGACGACGAACATGACCGGGTTGCGCAGCTGCGTGCGCGGGTCCAGCTTGCGGAACGAGTCCACGAGTGCGGCGCGCGTCAGCGCCGCATCGAACAGCGCAAAGGTCTTGCGCTTCTCGGTGGCACCCGTGGGCGCGACCGCGGTTTTGGTGGCGTGCATCAGTGGGGTCCCCACAGGATCAGGTGCTCGACGACGGGCCCTAAGGCCAGCGCCGGCACATAGTTCAGAAGGCCGACCAGCAACACCACGCCGATCAGCAGCGCGACGAACAGCGGGCCGTGCGTGGGCAGCGTGCCCTCGCCCGCCGTCAGGCGCGTCTTGGCGGCCAGCGACCCGGCCATGGCCAGCACCGGCACGATGACGCCGAACCGGCCTATCCACATCGCCAGGCCCAGCATGAAGTTGTAGAACGGCGTGTTGGCCGACAGGCCGGCGAAGGCGCTGCCGTTGTTGTTGCCGGCGGACGAGAAGGCGTACAGCACCTCGCTGAAGCCGTGCGCGCCGGGGGCGGCGATGCCCACCTTGCCGGCACCGGCCATCACGGCAATGGCCGTGCCGCCCAGCACCACCAGCGGCACCAGCAGGATGGCCAGCGATACCATCTTCATCTCGTGGGCCTCGATCTTCTTGCCGAGGTATTCGGGCGTGCGGCCGATCATCAGCCCGGCCACGAACACGGCCAGGATGGCGAACACCAGCATGCCGTACAGGCCCGCGCCGACACCGCCGAACACGACCTCGCCCAGCTGCATCAGCACCATGGGCACCGCGCCGCCCAGCGGCGTGTAGCTGTCGTGCATGGAGTTCACGGCGCCGCAGCTGGCGGCCGTCGTGATGGCGGCGAACAGCGACGAGGCTTCGATGCCGAAGCGCGCTTCCTTGCCTTCCATGTTGCCGCCCGGCTGCGTGGCGCTGGCGGTGGCATCCACGTCCAGCGCGGCCAGCCGAGGGTTGCCGGCCTGTTCGGCGGCGGTCGCGATAACCACGGCGACGACGAAGATCGCCGTCATCGCGCCCAGTACGGCCCAGCCCTGGCGCATGTCGCCCACCTGCCGGCCCATGACGAAGCACAGCGACGCCGGGATCAGGAAGATGGACAGCATCTGCAGCGCATTGGTCGCGGCGCTCGGGTTTTCGAAAGGGTGCGCCGAGTTGGCGTTGAAGAAGCCGCCGCCGTTGGTGCCCAGCATCTTGATGGCCAGCTGCGACGCGACCGGGCCCACGGCCAGCGTCTGCGTCTGGCTGGTCTGGTCTTCGATGACCGGGTTGCCCTGCGCGTCCTTCAGCGGCTGGCCGTCGGCGCCCGCCTTGGCCTGCTGCCAGGTCTGCGCCTCGACGGTCGTGACATCCTGGTAAGCATTGAAGGTCTGCACGACGCCCATGCCGGCCAGCACCAGCGCGAACGCGAAGGACAGTGGCAGCAGCACCCACAGCGTGGCGCGGCTCAGGTCGGCCCAGACGTTGCCGATGGCCTTTGCAGAGTGGCGCGCGAAGCCGCGCAGCAGCGCGAACACGACGACGATGCCGGTGGCGGCGGACAGGAAGTTCTGCACCGTCAGCGCGAGCATCTGCGTCAGATAGCTCATCGTGGCCTCGCCGCCGTAGCCCTGCCAGTTCGTGTTGGTGACGAAGCTGATGGCGGTGTTGAACGACGAGTCCGGCGTGACGGCGCCCATGCCCTGCGGGTTCAGCGGCAGCACCGCTTGGAAGCGCTGCAGCGCATAGACCGCCAGCACGCCCAGCGCATTGAAGACCAGCAGGCCCAGCGCGTAGCGCAGCCAGCCTTGTTCATGCTCGGCATTGACGCCGGCCATCTTTAGCAGGCCGCGCTCGATACGCTGCAGCCAGCCCACGCGGCCTTCCATGGCCGCGTGTATCCACTTGGCCAGCGGCCAGGCCAGCACCAGCAGCGTGACGAGATAGGCGACCAGTTGCACCCAAGCAGAGGCACTCATGACAAGTCCTCCGGGAACAGCAACGCCCAGAACAGATAGCCGACCAGGCCGACGACCAGGACGGCGGCGGTGAGTTCGAAGCCGCTCATGACTTCCTCCCCGCCAGCTTCTCGCAGCCCCAGGCCGCGACGCCGGTCACGAGCGCGAGGACCGCGCTGAGACCGAGAAAAACGATGTCCATGACACCTCCAGTAACGATGGAGGCATTCTGGAAATCGGGCCGTCAATCCGCCGACAAGATCGCGGCGGGCGGCATCAAGAAAGCATCAAGATCCCTTGATGGCGAGCTGGGTGATGTCGATGCCGCGCTCTTTCGCGATGGCTTCCAGCACCGGCAACAGCGGCCCCAGCTTCTCGTCCAGCGCGTCGCGCACGGTGTCGACGACCACCTGCGTGCTGCGGTCAATCTCGATGTGGATGGCGTCGCCGACGACCTTGTCGCCAAAGGTGGTCATGCGCAGCGTCTCGGGGATCAGCCAGACCTCGAACCAGCCCGAGCCATCGCGCTCGCGCTGCGCCTCGGCCACCGTCAGGCTGCAGCCGTTGACGCCGATATAGCCCTTGGCGAACACATAGCGCATCCACGGTGCCGGCACGGCGAAACGGATGACGTGGTTGTTGTCGGGCTTGCGGATCTCGGCGATGCGGGCCGACACGTCCACATGGCCCGACAGCGGATGGCCACCGATCTCGGCGCCATCCTTGGCGGCGCGCTCGACGTTCAGGCCCGAACCGACCTGCAGGCCGCCCAGCGTGGTCAGCCTCATCGTCTGGCCCATCACGTCGAACAGCGCCACGTCGGGCGATGGCCGTTCGGTGACGGTCAGGCAGACGCCGTCGCAGGACACGCTGGCGCCAATGGCCAGATCGTCGTCGAAGCCATGGGGCAGCTTCAGTGCCAGCGTGTGCAGCCCCTCGCGGGCGTCAATCGATTCGACTCGGGCGACGCCCTGGACGATGCCTGTGAACATGAGTGAAAAAGGCCCCGCGTGGGGCCGTTTCTGAGGGTGCAGCCAGCTTACCAGCTGACCTCGCGGTCCGGCGTTGCGCCGATCTTGTGGATGGACAGGTCGGCGCCCTCGAACTCCTGCTCGGCGTCCAGCCGCAGGCCCACGAACTGCCGGATCAGGCCGTAGACGACGAAGCCGCCGGCCAGCGCCCACGCCACACCGGCCAGCGTGCCGATCAGCTGCGCGCTGAACGTCACACCGCCCAGCCCGCCCAGCGCCTGCTGGCCGAAGATGCCGCAGGCGATGCCGCCCCAGGCGCCGCAAAGGCCGTGCAGCGGCCACACGCCCAGCACGTCGTCGATCTTCCAGCGGTTCTGCGTCAGCGTGAAGAACTGGACGAACAGCCAGCCCGCGACGCCGCCGGTCACCAGAGCGCCCAGCGGGTGCATGACGTCGGAACCCGCGCACACCGCCACGAGGCCGGCCAGCGGGCCGTTGTAGGCAAAGCCGGGATCGTTGCGCCCCAGCAGCACGGCCACCAGCGTGCCGCCGGCCATGGCCATCAGCGAGTTGACGGCCACCAGGCCCGACATCTTCTCCAGCGTCTGTGCGCTCATCACGTTGAAGCCGAACCAGCCCACCGTCAGCACCCAGGCACCCAGCGCCAGGAAGGGGATGCTGGACGGCGGATGGGCGCTCATCGCGCCGTCCTTGCGGTAGCGGTTCAGGCGCGGGCCCAGCAGCAGCACGGCGGCAAGGCCGATCCAGCCGCCCACCGCGTGCACGACCACGCTGCCGGCGAAGTCATGGAACTCGGCCCCGGTCGTGGCTTTCAGCCAGGCCTGCAGGCCCAGGCCCTGGTTCCAGGCCACGCCCTCGAAGGCCGGGTAGACCAGGCCCACGATGACCGCGGTGGCCACCAGCTGCGGGCCGAAGCGTGCCCGCTCGGCGATGCCGCCCGACACGATGGCCGGGATGGCGGCCGCGAAGGTCAGCAGGAAGAAGAACTTGACCAGCTCATAGCCGTTCTTCTGCGCCAGCGTCTCGGCGCCGACGAAGAAGTGCGTGCCGTAGGCCACCAGATAGCCCACCAGGAAATAGACCAGCGTGGACACGGCGAAGTCCACCAGGATCTTGACCAGGGCATTGACCTGGTTCTTCTTGCGCACGGTGCCCAGTTCCAGGAACGCGAACCCCGCGTGCATGGCCAGCACCATGATGGCGCCCAACAGGATGAAGAGCGCATCCGCGCCCTGCTTGATCGATGATTCCAACGCTGTCTCCGTCAGCGGCTTTCAACCCTGGATGACGCACCAGGGAGAAGCCAAACCGCACCGAAACAGCAAGTTCAATGCCCAGATTCAATGCGCAAGCGCCCCAGGATGGTGGCTGATGGCGCTGCGGCGAAGTTCTATTTTGGTGCAGCTGATGCACCTTCTTCGAACGCTGGTGCACTGAATCCGAGCGTCAAGCGACCATCGGCCCAGCGTACGACCGGGCGCTTGATGACGCTGGGCTCGGCCAGCATCAGCGCCGTGGCCGACGCGTCATCGACGACGCCGGCCTTGGTCGCGTCATCCAGCTTGCGCCACGTCGTGCCGGCGCGGTTGAGCAGCTTGTCGCGGCCGAAGGCCTTCAGCCAGGCCGGCAATTCGGCGGCGGGAACGCCCTGCTTCTTGAAGTCATGGAACGCGGCTTCCACCCCCCGGTCGGCCAGCCAGGTGCGGGCTTTCTTGACGGTGTCGCAGTTGGGAATGCCGTAGACGGTGATCATGGGCAGGCAACTTACCATGAGCTCATGATTGACTGGCTCGACGAGGACTCTCTGGCGTTCCCGCCCAGCAGCCGCGCGCTGGGCCCGGAGACCGACGCCCCCGGCCTGCTGGCCGCCGGCGGCACGCTGCATCCCCAACGCCTGGCCGCAGCCTACTCCCGCGGCATCTTCCCCTGGTACGGACCCGGCCAGCCGCCGCTGTGGTGGGCGCCCGACCCGCGCATGGTGCTGCAGACCGCGAACTTCAAGCTGTCGCGCTCGCTGCGCAAGACCGTGCAGCGCTTTGCCGCGACGCCCGGCTTCGAGATCCGCGTCGACCATGACCGCGCCGCCGTGCTGGCCGCCTGTGCCGACGCGCCACGCGAGGGCCAGAACGGCACCTGGATCGTGCCGGAGCTGCAGGCCGCCTACCTGGCCTGGCCGGCCATGCACAGCATCGAGACCTGGATGGACGGCGAGCTGGTGGGCGGCCTGTACGGGGTGAACCTGGGGCGCATGTTCTATGGCGAATCCATGTTCATGCGCCGCACAGATGCGTCCAAGATCGCGCTGTGCGCGCTGGTCTGCCTGTGCAGGGAGTTCGGCATCCCGTGGATCGACTGCCAGCAGAACACCCCCCACCTGGCCTCGCTGGGCGCGGCGGAAGTGAGCAGACACGCGTTCGAGGCACACCTGGCCGCCCATGTCGGGGAGGTCTCACCACAACCCTGGACCTATCATTCGGCCTACTGGCACCGGCACCTGCTGACTTCGACGTGACCCACCCCAAAGAACTGCCGCTTGCGCAGATCCAGTTCTATGCCACGGCCGCCTACCCGTGCAGCTACGTCGCGGGCCGCCAGGCGCGCTCCCAGGTCGCCACGCCCAGCCACCTGATCCACGCCGACGCCTATTCCAACCTCGTTGCCGCAGGCTTCCGGCGCAGCGGGCTGTTCACCTACCGCCCCTACTGCGACCAGTGCCGCGCCTGCATCGCGCTGCGCGTGCCGGTGGCGCGCTTCGAGCCCACCCGTTCGCAGCGCCGCGCGTGGAAGGCGCACCAGCATCTGCAGGCCAAGGTCATGCGGCTGGGCTACTCGCCCGAGCACTATGCGCTGTACCTGCGCTATCAGGCCGGCCGCCACTCGGGCGGCGGCATGGACCACGACAGCGTGGACCAGTACACCCAGTTCCTGCTGCAAAGCCGCATCAACAGCCGGCTGGTGGAGTTCCGCGAGCCGCTGCCCGACGGCCAAACCGGTCCCGGGCCGCTGCGCATGGTGTCCATCCTCGACATCCTCAACGACGGCCTGTCCGCGGTCTACACCTTCTACGACCCCGACATCGAGGCCAGCTTCGGCACCTATGGCGTGCTGTGGCAGATCCAGCAGGCCAAGGACCTGAAGCTGGACCATGTGTACCTGGGCTACTGGATCGCCGAGAGCCCGAAGATGGCCTACAAGGCCACGTTCAGGCCGCACCAGATCCTGCAGAACGGCGCCTGGACCGACGCCGACTGACGCTCAGACCAGCACTTCCACCACGTCCGGGTGACCGAGGAAGCCTGCCGGGCTGGCGCTGCGGCCATAGGCGCCGCTCTGGTAGACCACCGTCAGGTCGCCGATCTCGCCCCTGGCCATCTCCATGCGGTCGGCCAGCAGGTCCAGCGGCGTGCACAGCGGGCCGACGACGCTGGCGGCCTCCGTTGCCGACTCGCTACGACCTTGAGGCTCGACCGACGCCGGGTAGTTCTTGCGCAGCACCTGGCCGAAGTTGCCCGAGGCCGACAGGTGGTGGTGCAGGCCACCGTCCGCCACCAGGAAGACCTGGCCACGCGAGACCTTGCGGTCCACGACACGGCTGACGTAGACGCCCGCCTCGCCGACGAAGTAGCGGCCCAGCTCGATGACCAGCTTGGATTGCGGCAGGTCGGCCTTGGCGCGCTGCTGCAGTGAGGCCAGGTTGTCCGCGATGGGCGCCAGATCCAACCGCGTCTCGCCGGGGAAATACGGGATGCCGAAGCCGCCGCCCAGGTTCAGAAACTTGACCGGCGCGGGCGCCGACTCCGCCAGTCGCAGCGCCAGCTCGTAGCTCTTCTGCTGCGCCTCGCAAATGGCCTCGGCCTTCAGGTTCTGCGAGCCGGCAAACAGATGGAAGCCTTCGAACGCCAGGCCATCGCCGGCCAGCGCGCCGACCTGGGCCAGCACTTCGGGCACGGTCTCGGCGTCGATGCCGAACTGCTTGGGGCCGCCGCTCATGCGCATGCCCGAGCCCTTCAGCTCGAAGTCGGGGTTCACGCGCAGCGCGACGCGGGCCGGCAGGCCCAAGCGCTGAGACGCCGCCGCCAGCACCTTCAGCTCGCGCGCCGTCTCCACATTGACCAGCACGCCGGCCGCCACGGCCTGGCCCAGCTCGATGTCGCGCTTGCCGGGGCCGGCGAAGCTGATCTCGTGCGGGTCGGCGCCGGCATTCAGCGCCACCTGCAGTTCGCCAGCCGACGCGACGTCGATGCCGTCCACCAGCCCGGCCATCCACTGCACCAGCGCCGGCATCGGGTTGGCCTTCATCGCGTAATGCAGTTCGATGCCTTGCGGCAGCGCGGCACGCAGCTCAGCGACGCGGGCCTTCAGCAGCCCACGGTCGTAGGCATAGAACGGCGTCTGGCCCACGCGCTCGACCAGCACGGACAGGCGCTGGCCGCCGACGAGCAGCTCGCCGCTGGCGTCGCGGGGGAACAGCACGGGCGCGTGCTCGAGGGCACGCTTAGGGGCAATGGGTTCGCTCATGCGGCGTTGCGTTCGAGCCAGTCGGTGGACAAGGTCTTGCGGTCGATCTTGCCATTGGGGTTGCGCGGCAGCGGGCCGCTGCGCGGGTCGATGCCGTGCGGCACCATGTAGGCCGGCATGCGCGCCTTGCAGGCAGCGGTCAGTGCGGCGACGTCCAGCGCGGCCGCGCCTTCGGGCGGCGTGGCGATGACCTGGATGCTCTGGCCCAGCGTGTCGTGGTACACGCCGAAGGCCACGCATTCGCCCACCAGGCCGGTCGCGTACAGGATCTCCTCGACCTCCGTGGGGCTGACCCGGTAGCCCGAGGTCTTCATCATCTCGTCGCGACGGCCGACGAAGTACAGGAAACCCTCGGCGTCGCGCTTGACCGTGTCGCCGGAGAACACGGCGAACTCGGGCAGCTGCAGGCCACTCTCGCGGCCGCCCACGCCCACCGGCAGCGGCTTGTAGCGCTCGGCGGTCTTTTCGGCGTCGTTCCAGTAGCCCAGGCCCACCAGCGCACCGCGGTGCACCAGCTCGCCCGGCTCGTCGGGCGCGCATTCGGTGCCGTCTTCGCGCAGCACGAGGATCTCGGCATTCGGGATGGCCTTGCCGATGGAGTCCGGCCGGCGGTCCACCTCGCTGGGCGGCAGATAGGTGGAGCGGAAGGCCTCGGTCAGCCCGTACATCAGGAAGGGCTTGGCCGACGGCGCCTTGGCGCGCAGCAGGTCCAGCGTCGCACGCGGCATGCGGCCGCCGGTGTTGGCGAAATAGCGCAGGTTGGCGTCGATGGCGGCGGGCCACTCCAGCTGCGTCAGCTGGATGTACAGCGGCGGCACGGCGGTCAGGCCGGTGACCTTTTCGCGCTCCATCGCCTTCAGCACGTCCTTGGGCATCAGGTAGTTCAGCAGCACGACCCTGGCTCCGCTGTGGAAGCCCGTCGTCAGCTGGCTGAAGCCGGCGTCGAAGGACAGCGGCAGCGCCGCCAGCAGCGTGTCGCTGGCGCGGTTTTCCAGGTAGCTGGCCACGCTCTTGCCGCCCGCCACCATGTTGCGATGGGACAGCACCACGCCCTTGGGCCGGCCGGTGGAGCCCGACGTGTACAGGATGGCCGTCATGTCCGTGTCGATGACGCGGTGGCAGGCGCGCGCGGGCGACGCCAGCAACTGCGCCCAGTCATGCACGGGTACCGGCGCAGAACCCGTACCGCTCGTCAACACCACATGCTTCAGCGACGGGCACTGCGTCAGCACATCGCCCAGCTGCGACAGGCGCTCCGGCGACGTGACCAGCACGCGCACATCGCAGTCGCGCAGGATGAAACCCACCTGATCGGGCTTCAGCAGCGGGTTCAGCGGCACGAAGACACCGCCCGCGGCCGGCGCTCCGAAGCTGGCGACCACCGTCTCGAAGCGTTTCTCCAGGTAGATCGCCACCCGCTCGCCACGTGCCAGGCCCAGCGCCATCAGGCCGCTGGCGAAGCCGCGCACGGCGGTGTCCAGCTCGCCGTAGCTCAGCGTCGCCGCGCCATAGGTCAGGGCCTGGGCGTCGGGCGTGCGCTCGGCGGCAACGGCCACCAACTCGTTCAGCAGGGTCGATTCGGGCATGAAGCGGCGATGTCAAGGAGTGAGAAGGGCCGTGAAAAAAGTATCTCACGCGCCCCCGGGGCCGAGGGGGCGCAGCCCCGGGGCCGAGGGGGTGCCACGGCTAAACTGCCGCGTTCGATCTTTGCCACCCCATCCCGATGGACAACGCCCAAGTGCTCGGCCATGTGCTGAGGCTTCTCGACGACGTGCTGAGCCTCAATGGCCGCGCCCAGACCTTCACCCGCGACACCGCGCTGCTGGGCGCCCTGCCCGAGCTGGACTCCATGGCCGTGGTCAGCCTGATCACCGCGATGGAGGAGCAGCTGGGCATCGTCGTGGACGATGACGACATCGACGGCGACACCTTCGCCACCGTGGGCTCGCTGGCGGACTTCGTCGCCGCCCGCCTGGGTTGATCCCTCGCCCCGACGTCTTCTTCCTGCCCGCCGTCGGCGGCGAGCAGCGGCTGTGCCTGTTCCATGCGCCCGCCGGTACCCCGCGCAGCAAGCTGCTGTACCTGCACCCGTTCGCGGAGGAGATGAACAAGTCGCGCCGCATGGCCGCCCTCGCCTGCCGCGCGCTGGCCGAGGCAGGTCATGCCGTGCTGCAGATCGACCTGCGCGGCTGTGGCGACTCGTCGGCCGATTTCGGCGACTCTGGCTGGGCCGATTGGCAAGCCGACGTGCGGCTGGGCCTGGAGGCCCTGGACGCCCGCGTGCCGGGCGACGCGCCGCTGTGGCTGTGGAGCCTGCGCGCCGGTGGCCTGCTGGCCGCGGCCGACTGGGGCCGGACGGTGAACCACCTGTTCTGGCAGCCCATGACCAGCGGCAAGCTGGCGCTGCAGCAGTTCCTGCGCCTGAAGCTGGCCGCCGAAATGGCCAGCGGTGCCAGCAAGGGGCTGATGGACCAGCTGAAGACCGAACTCGCGGCGGGCCGCCCCGTCGAGATCGCCGGCTACAGGCTGGGCGCGGCGCTGGCCTCCGGGCTCGAGGCCGCCAAGCTGACGCCGGCGGGCCAGGCCGGGCGCGTCGAATGGCTGGAACTCAGCACCCGCGAAGATGCAACGCTGACGCCGGTCACCGAGCAGGCCGTCAAAAGCTGGCAGGACGCCGGCTGGACAGTGCGCACGCAGATCGTGCAGGGGCCGGGCTTTTGGAGCACCTCCGAGATCGAGCTGGCTCCCGCTCTCATCACGGCCACCGTGGAGGCCTTGTCGTGAAGGAATCGGTGCTGGGCTTCGACTGCGAGGGCGAGCGCCTGGTCGGCATCCTGGCCGAGCCCGACGGCGCCGCCGCTGAAGTGGGCGTCATCATCATCGTCGGCGGCCCGCAGTACCGCGCCGGCAGCCACCGCCAGTTCACGCTGCTGGCCCGCCACTTGGCCAGCAACGGCTTTGCCGCGCTGCGCTTCGACTACCGCAGCATGGGCGACAGCACCGGCGACGCGCGCGACTTCCAGGGCGTTGATGCCGACATCGGCGCGGCGATAGCCGCGCTGCAGGCGGCCCGGCCCGGCTTGAAGCGCGTGGTGCTGTGGGGGCTGTGCGATGCGGCCTCGGCTGCGCTGATGTACCTGGACGCGACGCATGACCCCCGCGTGGCGGGTCTGGCGCTGGCCAACCCCTGGGCGCGTTCGGCCGCAACGCTGGCACAGACCCATGTGAAGCACTACTACTGGCGGCGGCTGCGCCAGCGCGAGTTCTGGCTGAAGCTGCTGCGCGGCGGCGTGGGCCTGAAGGCCTTGAACACGCTGGGCAGCAACCTGAAGCTGGCCCGCAGCGCGGGCAAGGCCAGCGACTCGCGCAGTTTCCAGGATCGCATGGCGGACGGCCTGGCTGGCTTCAGTGGTCCGACGCTGCTGGTCTTGAGCGGCGATGACTACACTGCCCGGGAGTTCGAAGAACATGCTCGATCCTCTGCGGTGTGGCAGAAATTGCTGACGCGACCCACGCTGCAGCGCCACGCAATGCCGGCAGCCGATCACACGTTCTCTTCACTGTCGGAGCAGGACGACTTGAACCTTGTCTGCATGAACTGGTTGAGGACTCGATGCCTAGCAAATTGATTTCGATCACCCGTCATGCGGCACTGATCGCGGCGCTGGCGGTCAACACCTTGCCCGCCCAAGCGCAAGCCACAGCCCGACCCGCGCCGTCACCCGCGGGCTGTGGCGAACCGTTCAACGTCTACGGCCCGTTCGACTACCGGCTTGCCCACATCACGCAGAAATCCATCGTCGAGAACGCCCACTTCACGCGTGGCGTGGAGAACCTGACCCGGCGCAAGACGGGTGCCTTCGGCCATGACATCGGCTACACGCTGGCCGTCTTTCCCAACCATCCACGGGCGATCCACTCCATGGAGCAGCTCGCCGCGAAGGAAAAGACCGATCCGCCCCAGGGGGCCGACATGACCGTCGAGTGCTACTACGCCCGCGGCATGAACTTTGTGCCTGACGATCTCGTGTTCCGCATGTTCTATGTGAACTATCTGAGCCGCCGCAACCGCCTGGAAGAGGCGCGCCGCTTCCTGGACTACATCGTCACGCAGGCCGGTGACGCGCCGCACACGCATTTCAATGCCGGCATGCTGTACTTCGACCTGAAGGTCTACGACCAGGCGCTGATCCAGGCTCATCGCGCCATGGCGCTGGGTATGGATCGACCGGACCTGCGCGAGCGCCTGGAATCCGTCAAGCGCTGGAAGGATCCCGAGCCCGCACCGGCTGCTGACGCGGCGGCATCTGCGGCTTCCGCGGCTTCGCAGGCCACCCGCTAAGACCAAGAGCATGCCGCGCGTCAATATCGTCATCCCCGCCTACAACGCCGAAGCCTTCATCGCCGCGACGGTTCGCTCGGCACTCGATCAGACCTTCCCCGACCTGCAAGTCACCGTCATAGACGACGGGTCCAAGGACGCAACCGCCGCGCACGCGGCGCTGAACGACGCCCGAGTGCGCGTCATCTCACAAGAGAACCGCGGCATGTCGCGTTCGCGCAATCGCGGCATGTCCGAGGTCGATTCCGAGTTCGTGGCGCTGCTGGACGCCGACGACATCTGGCATCCGGAGAAGCTGCGCCTGCAACTGGAGGCCCTGCAAAGCCGCCCGGACCACGACTTCTGCTACACCGGCTTCGAGGTCTGGCACGGTGAGCCTCGGCCGGAGTTCGCGCAGCAGGCGCGCAGCGGCCGTATCGACGAGACCTTGTCTGGTTGGATCTACCCCCGCCTGATCCTGGACAACCACGCACTGCCGTCATCGGTCGTCTGGCGCCGCAGCGCCTGGGACAGCATGGGCGGCTTTCTGACCGACAACCAGCAGACCGACGATTGGGAATATCTCGTCCGGGCCAGCACGCAGCACCGGTTCCTGCGCCTTGCCGAGCCCTTCGTGCTGTACCGCCAACACCCGGTGTCGCTGTCGCGTCGCATCCCCGCCACCAACACGACGGAGTTGATGCGCGCCGACCTGATCCGCCGCTTCGGCATGAGCGCGCCGCCCGGCCATGATGTGGACCCGACCGCGCTGCAGTCTTTCCAGCACCGCGGCTGGTGCAACTTTGCCGACGCCCACACCGCCAAAGGCGATCTCGGTCTGGGACTTCGCACCTTCGCGGGCCTGCTCGGCAGGGGCCCCTACCGCGGCCGGACGCTGACCAAGTTTGCCAAGTCACTGGTCCGCCGCTACATCCCCAACGACTGAACAAGTCCGGCACTTCGGCTTCAGCCGCTCTAGCGGCGGCGCTCCACCACGTCGCGGTAAACCTCAAAATGCCGCTCGACGCTGCTGCGCCATGAGAACTGTCGAGCCCAGGCTTTGGTCTGCTCAGCCTTCTCCGCCTTCACGTGCGGCGGCAGGCTCAACACCTCCTGCAGCGAACTGAGCCATGCATCGAAGTCGTGAGAAGGATTCGTCCAGGCCAACGGCCCGATCAGATCGACCAGACTGCTGACCGGGCTGAACAACACCGGCGTACCAGCCGCCTGCGCCTCGACGGCCGGGAAGCCGAAGCCCTCATACAGCGTGGGATAGATCGCCGCCTGCGCGCGACGGTACAGCGTCACCAGTTCCCCTTCCTCGAGGAAAGGCGCGATGTGCACGCGATCACGGAGCGCCGGCGGAATACGGTCGAGCGGCGCGGTACCGGCACCGAATCCGCAGCCCACGAGATGCAAGTCATCTCGCCCGCAGCGGCTCAGCAACTCGAGCGCCCAGTCAAAGCGCTTGCGGGTCTGCGCCCCTC
Organism: Roseateles asaccharophilus; assembly: GCF_031458115.1. Lineage (GTDB taxonomy): Bacteria > Pseudomonadota > Gammaproteobacteria > Burkholderiales > Burkholderiaceae_C > Pelomonas > Pelomonas asaccharophilus_A. The sequence continues at coordinate 255,441 of NZ_JAVDXV010000006.1, forward strand.
CGAGGTAGACCAGGTAAGGCGCACCGCCAAGTGCCTGCTCGAGCACCGCGGGCAACGGCACCTGCGCGTCATCGAAGAACTCGTCCGCGATGCCGTGTGGAATCACCGCCAGCCGGTTTTCCAGGAATGGCCAGCGCGCGGCGATGTCCCGCCTCGACGACTCACTGATGGTGATGACGGACGCGCAGCGCCGCAGCGCCATGCCTTGCACGTCATGCAGGTAGTGGCGCTCCAGTCCTCGGGTCTCCTCCTCCCAGGGCACCGTGTCATGGATGGTCACGATGGTGGGCACAGGCTGCCAGATGGGGGCGGTGTTCTCACCGCAGTGCAGTAGCTGCGCGCCCGCGGCCCGGACCTTCAACGGCAAGCCCAGTTGTTCCCACAGGTGGAAGCGATCGCCACGGAACTCGAACACCTCAGCCTGGCCACGCAGCCCCGGCGGCACCCGAAATGGCAGGGCCGTGTCATGCCCATACACGGCCCACTCCACCTGATCGGGCTCCCGCGTGTTGCGCAGCAACTCCTGCACATAGCGTCCCGTACCCCGCAGGTGACGCACGTTCAGGGTGCGCGCCGCCATGGCAACCTTTAATTTCATGTGTTCGATACCTGGTCATGCAGTGGGCCACACCGCTTGAGATGAGTCGCGAGGCGCAGGGCCAGCGCGGCAATCGTGAGCCCCGTGTTGGCGATACCGCTGGCGGGAATCAACGAGCCATCGCAGACATAGAGATTGGCCATGCCATGCACCTTGCCGTCCACATCGCAAACACCCGTATCGGCATCCGCGGAAAGCCGGGCAGTGCCTGAATGGTGCGCGCTGCTGCGCAAGCCGGATTGCCAGCCGGCAAAGACGCGTGAGCGCTTGGCCACCGGAGCTAGCCACGCCAGCACGTCATCGATGGCGCCCTGAAGGTTGCAGAGGTAGTCTGTCGACAACTGCCAGTTGCGCTTGCGAACCTCGCCGCCTTGTGCGTCCGTGGGTTCACCCCAGAGTGCAAGTTCGGGCGAGGTCGGCATCTGCGCGCACATCAGCAGCGTGTAGTGGCGGGTGGGCAGCTTGATGCCGAACTTGAACGACAGGATGTCCAGCACGTCATCCCAATGACGGAACAGGCTGAAGTAGTTGCGCAGGTTCCAAGGATTGCGGCGCAGATCATTCAGCACGCTGCCAACGCGCTCCCGGCGGCTGTTGCGATAGTAGTTGGCTGCCGGTCGCAACTGGAAGGACACGTGCAAGCCGGCACGCTGGACCACCAATGGCAGACGGAGATTCCCATCCGTACCCGGCACGCGGAAGTTCCACAGCCGATACAACGGCACCTTGACCTCAACTTCGCCCACGAAGCCCATGGGGTGGTCTTCATAGTGGCGCCCAGCATGGCGCAACGCAGGCAAGGGCTGGTGCTTGGCCAGCTTCTGCAAAAGCACCGGCGAGCCCAGGCCGCCTGCGGCCAGCACGAACATGTCACCGCGCAGGACACGGCTCTCGCCCGCTTCGACCACTACCAGCCCCGTGACCCGGCCATCGCCGCCGACCTCGACATCGACGACGTTGCCGCGCTCGACGCTTACCCGGCCTTGCAGCTTGAGCGACTCCCAGACATTGAGAGGCCAACGCGGGTAGTACAGCCCCTGCATCAGTCCATCCGGCACCCCCAGCTCACGGTAGCGCACCCGCAAGCGCTCGATGGCGTTGCGAACGAAAGGGAGTGTCGTGTTCGATAACAGGCCAAACGCCTGCTCGTAGAACGGGTCAAGCACGGACTTCTGCAGCGGCCAATGCGAAGCGAAGACGGCCTCATCGATTTCGATCAGGCCGTTGTGCCAGAGCTGCGTCGTACCGCCCAGGCCTGCGCCCACGTGCGGCTCCGTGACTGCTGGCAGCCCCACGTCGACCACGGGGTAGCGAGCATCTTCGACAGCATCACCCCGTTCAACCAGCACAACTTCATGCGAGTCCGACAGGGCATGGGCCAATATGCAGCCGCCCAAGCCGGCCCCGACAATGACAACCCGCGAGGTCAACGGCCAAGCTCCCCCTGCGCCTTCAGCCAATCCCGGGTCAATGCCACACCTTCCTCGAACCGGACGCGCGGCGTCCAATCCAGCAGCGCCTTGGCCCGGTCATTCGAAAAGCGGATCGGAAAAGTCTCGCGCAAGACCGGCCCCAGAGGCGGCCACGGCGCCACCGGAGGACGCCAACCCGCCAGACGCTTGAGCTTGCGCAGCACCCGGGTCGGCAGGCCGCCCACCGGTTCCGGCGGATGCTCGGCCCAGTAGCGAATGGCTTCGGCGGAGGAGCGGTCGACAAATCGAGGGTTGGGCTCTACCAGCGACGCGAACGAGCGGATGAACTGCCCCCACGTCACGGTGTCGTCCGAATTGATGAACATGGGTTTTCCCAGCGCATCCTCATTCACCAACGCGGCCTCGATCGCATCACAGACGTCATCGACAAAGACGGCATTGCAGATGCCCTGCCCCCCATCGAACAGCTTGACCTCACCGGACAGCGCCTGCCTGATGATTTGCCGCTCGAAATGACCGCCCAGGCCATAGACCACGGTGGGCCGCAGGATCACCGCAGGCAGGTCGCCACGCTCGAAGGCCGCCTGGACGATCTCCTCCTGCTCCGCCTTGGAGTCAGAGTATTCGTCGCCATAGCGACCCACCCTGGCGGTCTCTTCGCGTGCGGCCTCGGTGCCAGGCTTGGGCCCATGAACAGACATCGTGCTGATGTGGACGAAACGGCGCACCTTGCGAGCGATGGCGGCCTCCACCAGAAGCCTGGTCGCCTTGGGGCCCTGATCGCCGTGAGCGAGGTGAATGACGGCATCACAACCGTCCAACGCACGAAGTGCCTGTCCGGGCTGAAGCAGATCCGCCATCACGGACTTGCGCCCGGCACCTTGCAAGGCCTGCTGAACCGCCGCGTCGCGCACCAAGGCCACATAGCCTTGAGTGAGCTGCGAATCAGAGCGCTCGCGCAAGCGGGTGCCGATATAGCCCGCCGCGCCGGTGACCAAGCATCGCGCCGCGCGCGGGTCGAAAGCAGTCATCACAAGAAGGTAGGTTGTTGCACGGGAAGCCGCCAACTCGGTGAATTTGAGGGGCGGCGAGCCGGAGGACGGGTCGGGAGGCGATCCCGTCTGGCAAAGCACGGCGATGATAAAGGTTGGCCTGCGACAGGCCTTCCATCCCCACTGCCCAATCGCGGGGGCCTGATGCTGGAGGACGAGAACTAAACTGCGCCCCCGCCAGGAACCGCTCCCCAGCCAGCACAAGACGCGCCTGAACGCCACGAGCAGCATAGCCACAACATGCCCATCATCCACGCTGCCTTGAGCCAGGCCTTCACTTGCGGCTGCGCTCCATGAATTCCACGCCCCAGTGGCAACTCCACCACATGCCCGGCGACCAGGGCTTGGCCGAGCATCGTCGCGACTGGGACCGGTTGAACCAGCACCTGATGGGCGGCCACGCGATGCTGGACGGCGCCTTCGTTGAGGGGCTGCTGCGTCATTTCGGTGCCGATGGCGCACGGCTGGCCGTGGCGAGCCAAGGCGGTGAACCGGTCGCGATGTTGCTGCTCAACGCTCAGTCGCGCGGCATGGGCGTGTGGAGCGGCTTCCTGCCGTCACAGTCGCAGATCAGCCTCAGCCTGATCCCGGCCGGCCTCGACCTTAGCGGCCTGTTCCGTGCGCTGCCCGGCTACACGGGCGAGCTGGACCTGCTGTGCAACGACCCACGCTTCGTTGACCTGCGCGAGCTGCCGGGACATCCGGTCAAGAGCCTTCCCCACGCACTGACGATGAACGTCAGCCTGCGCGGCAGCTTCGACGACTACTGGGCACAACGCCCCCGCAAGCTGGTGCAGAACATGCGGCGCTACATGCGCCGGCTTCAATCGGAGGCGGGTGCAGAGCGCCTGGACATCGTCAGCGACGCGACGGCCATGCCCGAGGCAGTGGCGCGCTACGCGGAGCTGGAAAGCAGTGGCTGGAAAGGCCGTGAGGGCACCGCCATCAGCCGCGACAACGCGCAGGGGCGCTTTTACGCCGAGGTCATGTGCCAGTTCGCGGCACGGGGCGAGGCGCTTGTCTACGAACTGTGGCTGGGTGATGACCTGGTCGCATCGCGCATGCTGCTGCTGCGGGACGGCATGGCGGTCATGCTCAAGACGGCATTCCATGAGGAGTTCGACCGCTTCGCGCCGGGCCGCATCCTGCTGCTGCGCACGCTGGAAGACCTGTTCACGCGCTTGCCGGGCGGTGTCGTCGAGTTCTACACCAATGCCGAGGCTGACCTGCTGGCCTGGTCGACGTCGCAGCGCTGGATCAACCACATCAGCGTCTACCGCCACCGCGGTCTTCCACACGCCTATGAGTTGATGCGGCTCAGCAAGCGTGGCTGGCGGCCGCGCGACAAGCGGCCTATGGACGCCGAAGGCATGGCCAGCCGCAGTGGCGCCAGCGTAGACGTGGTCGCCAACGTGCGCGAGCTGCCGACAGACGCGCTGGCGTTGATGTCACGCCGCGAGCAAGGCTATGTGGAGTTCGGTGCGGACTGGTTCGGACTGCTGGCCGACACCGTCTTCCAGGGCGAATCGCAGGCCACCTTCTATGTGCTGCGCCGCCAAGGCCGCGTGCTAGCCGTGCTGCCCGTCGGCGTGCAGCCGGATGCGACCGGGCGGCGCGAGCCTGGTGCGCTGGCCAATTACTACACGACGCTGTACTCACCGCTGCTTGAGGACGAGCTGACGCCCGAGGACCTGCTGCCGCTGGTGCTGGCCCTGCGGCGCGCGCACCGTGCGCCGGCCTACCGTTTCTGGCCGATGGATCCCCAGTCGCGGGAGTTCAAGCTGCTGCGGGATGCACTGCGCCTGAGCGGCCTGAGGCCGCACGAGTACTTCGCGTTCGGCAACTGGTTCCTGCCGGTGCAGGGCAACTGGACCGAATACCTGAAGGAACGCAGCGGGCAGCTGCGCAGCACCATCAAGCGCATGACCAAGCGGCTGGCGACCGAGCCCGATGCGCGGCTGGAGATCGTCCGCGACGAAGCCGACGTCGAGCGAGGCATCGCGGCGTATCAGGCGGTCTACGGGGCCAGCTGGAAAGTACCCGAGCCCTATCCGGACTTCATTCCGGGACTGATACGGCTGTGCGCCCGCCGCGGCTGGCTGCGCCTGGGCCTCGCGTGGATTGGCGACAAGCCCATTGCAGCCCAGCTGTGGATCGTCAGCAACGGCCGCGCGAACATCTACAAGCTGGCCTACGACGAAGCCTTCAAGAGCATGGCCCCCGGCACCGTCCTGACCGCGCTGCTGATGGAGGAAGCCATCGAACGCGACAAGGTCACCGAGATTGACTATCTGATCGGCGACGACGCCTACAAGAAGACCTGGATGAGCCATCGCCGCGAACGCTTTGGCCTCGTGGCCTACGACCCCACGACGCCAAGGGGCCTGGCGGGCCTGCTCCGCCAAGCGCTGGGCAACGCCTCGCGCCGGCTGCGCCGGCCAACGCTTCCCGCAGACAATCCTGCGTCCTGACCCCACCCCATCCGCATGCAAGCCCACGTCCTGCCGCCCGACACGCCCTTCGCCGCCGGCCACGCCCGGTTCGCCACGCCCGCCACCGATGCGCTGGCGGCCTGGCAGCAGGCCTATGCCGCGCGCGGCACGGCCTGCGCGGCCGATGTGGGCGGCGAGTTCGCCGTGGCGCTGGAACTGAGCGATGGTGCCACCTACCTGGCCGTGGACCGTTTCGCCGTGCACAGCCTGTGCTACGCGGTGCGCGACGGGCGCCTGCACTACGCCACGCGGGCCGATGATCTCGCGCGCCGTCTGGGCATCCAGGAACTGGACCGCCAGGCCATCTTCGACTACCTGTTCCACCACTGCATCCCGTCGCCGCGCACCATCTATGCAGGCATCCATCGCCTGCCGCCGGCGCACTACGCGCTGTTCGAGAACGGCCAGCTGACCGTGGCGCCGTACTGGGTCGCACGCTTTGACGAGCAGCCCGCTCCCCGCTTCGATGCGCTGCGTGAAGAGTTCCGCGCCATCCTGAGCACCGCCGTGAAGGAGCGCGTCGGCGCCGACGGCAAGACCGCCTGTTTCCTGTCCGGCGGCACCGACAGCTCCACCGTCTGCGGCCTGCTGCGCGAGGCCACGGGCCAGGCGCCGGCCGGCTACTCCATCGGCTTCGATTCCGAGGGCTATGACGAGATGGAGTACGCGCGCATCGCCGCCAAGGCGTATGGCGCGGACCATCACGAGTACTACGTGACGCCGGCCGACCTCGTCGCGGCCATCCCCGACGTCGCGGCCCACTACGACCAGCCCTTCGGCAACTCGTCAGCCGTACCGGCCTTCTACTGCGCCAGCAAGGCGCGCGCCGACGGCTACACGCGCATGCTGGCGGGCGACGGCGGCGACGAGCTGTTCGGCGGCAACGTGCGCTACGCCAAGGAGCGCGTGTTCCACGTCTACAGCCAGATCCCGTCGCCGCTGCGCGCGGGCGTGCTGAATCCGCTGTTCATGAACCCGGTGACGGGCAGCATCCCGCTGCTGAAGAAGGGCACCAGCTACATCCGCCAGGCCCGCGTGCCCATGCCCGAGCGCATGCAGAGCTACAACTTGCTGGACCGGCTGGGCATGGCCGAGGTGCTGACGCCGGCCTTCCTGGCCTCGGTCGACACGGGCGCGCCGCGCGCCCACCAGCGCGACACCTGGGCCGAAACACCGCACGACGCCAGCCTCGTCAACCGCATGCTGGCCTTCGACTGGCGCTACACGCTGGCCGAGAACGACCTGCCCAAGGTCGTCGGCACCACGGCGCTGGCCGGCGTGGATGTCAGCTTCCCGCTGCTGGACACGCGGCTGCTGGACTTCTCGCTGAAGCTGCCCACCAGCTACAAGCTCAAGGGCCTGAAGCTGCGCTGGTTCTTCAAGGAGGCGCTGCGCGGCTTCCTGCCCGACGAGATCCTGACGAAGAAGAAGCACGGTTTCGGCCTGCCCTTCGGCCCCTGGGCGGTCAAGGACGCCGCGCTGAACGCGCTGGCCGCCGAGTCGCTGCGCGGCGTGGCTGCTCGCGGCATCGTACGCAGCGAGTTCGTCGAGAGCCTGCTGACGCAGCGGCTCAAGGAGCACGCGGGGTACTACGGCGAGATGGTGTGGATCCTGATGATGCTGGAGCAGTGGCTGCGCCGGCATGCGCCGAATTTCCGTGTGTAAACCCCTCACCCTGGGTCCGGGTGCCGAGCCGCAAGCAGGGCACCATCGCAGGCCGTCTTGGGGTGGCGGTCCGGCGCTCGGCCCGAAAGCGGCCTAGCGGTCACCTGCCAGCCACAGTACCGCAGGCGCAAGCCTGGCGGCGCCTCGCATGCCGAGGTGGTTGTCATCGAAGTACAGCGGGTACAGCCCATCGCGCACCGCGCAGCTTGACGCACCGCACAGCAGCGCGCCTGTTGGCACGCGCTGCGCTGCGCTGCCGGCCACCAGCCGCTGGAGCAGCGCGAGCGCGTCGCGCTGGTGCTGCGCGTACTGCGCCTCGGACTGCCCCTGCCCGTCCAGTGGCTGTCCGCGCAGCGCGCGTTGCGCCAGCGCGGCCGGCACGGGGAAGTGATAAGTCGGTACCGGGTCCAGCAGCAGCACGCGCTTGCCGGCCGCCTGCAGCCTCGCGATGGCCCGCGCCAGGCCAGCCTCGAAGGCCACCGCGTCCCACCTACTTAGGTAGACCTCGTAGCGCGCCACCAGCAGCACGGCATGCACACCGGGGTCGTCCGCCAGCCGCTCAAGCAGCGCCGCGTTGACGCCGGCGCAGCGTCGCCGGCCCGGCACGTCGAAACCGGGCGCCGGCGGGCAGTTGGAGCCGGTCAGTTGCGCAACGCGATGTCCGCGCGCGGCGTCGCCCAGCGCGCGCGCCAGCTCTACCCCGTGGCTGTCGCCCCAAACGGCCAGCGTGAATTGCGCCTTCGCGGGGCCGAACCAGCAGCGCTGGTCATAGCTCAACCAACGATTGCCACTGGAATGGCAGCGGCGGCGGTCGGGGCTGGTGTCGGCGGCGCCGGCGCGCAAATCGGCGGCCGGGCCCGGCTGCGCGGCGCGTGAGTCCGCCTGCCGCGCCAGGCCCCACGCGGCCGCCAGACTCGCAGCGATCGCAGCTGCGCCGGCTGCCAGCAGCAGCGGCCGCGCCAACCGCGCCTGGCGCACAGGGGTTTCGATCCAGCGTAGCGACGCCCAGGCCAACACAGTGGACAGTGCCACCGCGAGAACAGCCTGCGCCGGTGTCGGCAGGTCCAGTAGCGCATGGCGCAACAGCGCCAACACCGGCCAGTGCCACAGATACAGCGAAAACGACAACTCACCTATCCAGCGCAGTGGCGCGAAGGACAACCAGCGCGTCGCCCCAACACAGCTGCTGTCGCCGACCCAGATCAGCGCCGCGGTCGCGACGCAGGGCCACAGCGCCGTCGGACCGGGGAAGCCGGCCTCGGCGCGCATGCACACCAGCGAGACAACCAGCACCATCAGCGCGACCCAACCGACCACGGCGTCCACCCAGGCCGGCCGCACCGGTGCGCCACCACGCTGCATCCACCAGGCCAGGCCCGAGCCGATCATCAACTCGAAGGTACGCGCCGGCGCTGCATAGAAGGCCAGCGTGGCGTCGTGCGGCATCAGCCGCAAGCAGTACGCCAACGACGCGAGCCCGGCCAGTAGCAGCGCCAGGCCGACGAGGCGCCGCGCGAAGCGCCACACCAGCGCCAGCAGCGGCGGGAAGACGATGTAGTACTGCTCTTCCACTGCAAGCGACCAGGTGTGCAACAGCGGCTTCAGCTCGGCAGCGCTCTCGAAATAGCCGGCGGTCTGATATAGCTCGAGGTTGGACAGAAACAACCCCGTTGCACCCAGCAGGCGCGCGAGCTCGTGCAGTGCTTGCGGCTCCATCAGCCACAGGCACAGCGGCACCATGATGGTCAACATCGCGAACAGCGCCGGGAAGATGCGCCGGATGCGGGCAGCGTAGAACGACGCAATACTGAAGTTGCCGGCAGCCAGGCGCTGCAGCAACAGCGTCGTGATCAGGTAGCCCGAGACGACGAAGAACACGTCCACGCCGACAAAGCCGCCAGGCAACAAGGCCGGCCAGGCGTGGAAAACCACCACCGGCACGATCGCCAGCGCCCGCAACCCTTCGATGTCTGGCCGGAACTTCACCGGCCACCCGATCAGTTCAGCGCTTGAGCAACGGCAGCGACGACCCGGTCCTGCTGCTCGTTGGTGAGGTCGGCACTCATCGGCAGGCTCATCACGCGCGCAGCCGCGGCCACGCTGAGCGGACAGGCATCAGCGCTGCCGTACTTCGCATAGGCCGGCTGATGGTGCAATGGGCGCGGGTAATGCACCGCCGTCGGCACACCGGCCTCCTTCAGCCGCGCCTGCACGGCGTCGCGGTCGTCAACGAACACCGTGTATTGCGCCCACACGCAGTCGCGGTCACCGCGCACGGCCAGCAATTGCAGCGCCGGAATGGCAGCCTGCAACTTGGCGCGGTAGGCATCACCCAACTCAAGCCGGCGGCGGATTTCCCATTCGAAACGGTCCAGCTTGCCCAGCACGACGGCGCACTGCAGCGTGTCCATACGCCCTCCCACGCCAAGGCGGGTGTGCAGATAGCGCTGGCTCTGGCCGTGCGTGCGGATCTCGCGGCAGGCCTGGGCCAGCCGGTCGTCGCTCGTGAAGATCGCGCCGCCGTCGCCGTAGCAACCCAGCGGCTTGCTGGGGAAGAAACTGGTACAGCCGAACGTGGACAGGTTGCAGCTCTTGCGTTGCTTGTAGCTGGCCCCGAAGCTCTGCGCGGCGTCTTCGATGACGGCCACGCCGTGCCTGGCCGCGATGGTGTTGATCGCATCCATGTCGGCGACCTGGCCATACAGGCTGACCGGCATGATGGCGCGGGTGCTTGGCGTGATCGCGGCCTCGATCAGCGAGACATCGATGTTGGCGGTGTCGGGTTCGATGTCCACGAACACCGGCACACCGCCGGCCAGCACGATCATCTCGGCCGTCGCCGCGAACGTGAAAGGCGTTGTGATGACTTCTTCACCGGGCTGGATGTCCAGCGCCATCAGCGCAATCAGCAACGCCTCGGTGCCACTGGCAACGCTGATGCAGTGCTTGGCACCGGTGTAGGCCACCAGCGCTTCTTCCATCTCCCGGACCTCGGGGCCCAGGATGTACTGGCCATGGTCCAGCACGCGCTGAATGCGCGTGTTGATGTTGTCGCGCAGCGCTGCGTACTGGCTTTTCAGGTCGATGAAGTCCATCAGATGATCTCCAGGCGGTCGCCGTTGAGGCGGTAACGCTCGCCCGTATTCGGGCAGATGGTATCCACCGGCGAGGCGCTGCTGATGGGCAACTCCAGCCGCTCTCCGAAGCGGCTCATCCATCCGATCTGCTTCGCCGGCACACCCACCATCAGCGCGAAGTCCGGCACGTTGCGATTGATGACGGCGCCAGCGCCAACGAAGGCGAAGCGGCCAATGGTGGTGCCGCAGACGATGGTGGAGTTGGCCCCCAGCGTCGCGCCCTGCTTCACCAGCGTGCGGCGGTACTCGTCCTTGCGCGTGACCGCCGAGCGTGGGTTGTAGACGTTGGTGAACACCATGCTGGGGCCGCAGAACACGTCATCCTCCAGCGTCACCGCGTCGTAGACCGACACATTGTTCTGGATCTTCACGTTGTCGCCGATGCTCACATCGTTGCCGACATAGACGTTCTGGCCGAACGAGCACTTCGCGCCGATGCGCGCGCCACTCGAGATGTGCACGAAATGCCAGACCCGGCAGCCGTCGCCAAGCTGGGCGCCATCGTCGACGATGGCACTGGGGTGGATGGTCGTTGCCATGGCGCGTATCAGTACGCCAGCGGCAGGTTGACGCGCTTGCCGTCGCGCGCGCTCATGTACATCGCGATGAGCAGTTCCAGCGACTTCAGGCCCTCGCGGCCGTCCGTCTCGGGACGAGCTTCGCCGCGCAACGTGTTGATGACGTTGTCGTAATACAGCGGGTGACCGAAGCCGTAGACCGACGTGGTCTGGTAGCTCGCGTCCGCGATCTGTGCATCCATGTCATGCGGGGTGTCGAATTGCCACTGCTGGATCTCGTTCACCGCCACGCCACCGATGCGCACCGAGCCCTTCTCGCCCAGCAGCGTGATGGAGCCTTCCAGGTTCTTCGGATAGGTCAACATGCTGACGTTCACGGTGCCCATGGCGCCGTTGCGCCACTTCAGCGCCGCCACGCCGCTGTCCTCGACCTCGATGTTGCGCGCCAGCGTGCCGGTGTAGGCCATCACGCTCTCGACCGGGCCGCAGATCCAGTCCAGCAAATCGATGTAGTGACTGGCCTGGTTCATGAAGGCGCCGCCATCGAACTCCCAGGTGCCGCGCCAGGCGGCACTGTCGTAATAGGCCTGCGGCCGCGTCCAGAACACATTGACCGCGACGTTGTAGAGCCGGCCGAAGCGGCCTTCCGCGACAGCACGCTTGAGCAGTTGCAACGTCGAGTTGCGACGGTTCTGCTTGACGACAAACAGGTGCACGCCGGCCGCATCACAGGCCTTGACCATCGCCAGACCATCCTGCCAGCGCGTGGCCATGGGCTTTTCGGTCATGACGTTGAGGCCGGCATTCGCCACCTCGATCACCTGGCGCGGGTGCAGACCGCTGGGCGTGGTCAGCACGACGCAGTCGATATCCAGTTCGGACTTCACGCCCAGCAACTCGGTCAGCGACGGGAAGCCGCGCGCGCCGGTCTTGGCCACGGCATCAGCCAGCGCGCCAGGGTCCACATCGGCAACCGCTACCAACTCGGCGCGCTCGCCGTGCTTCTTGATGGCCTCGAAATGGTTTTGCGCAATGCGGCCGCAACCGATCAACGCAAACCGGACCCGGCGGCCGGTAACAGGCGGGCGCAACAAATTCATCGCGAATCTCCAACTACGAAATTAGGTACGGCGAGATCTGGTCACCGTCCTCCAGAGCTTCTGGAACACGGGATCCTGAGTCAGCGGATGCCTGACCAACAACAGGCCGGGGATCCAGGTCAGCATACAAAGCACGATGGCCAGCACAAAGGCGACAGCAGGCATGGGCGCGTTGCGATCCAGCCCATAGTGCCAGGCGATGGCCGCCGGCGCTCCCAGGCTGATCAGCGCCGCGCCGGCGCTGCTGGCCAGATTGCGCCGCCAGACGCTCCAATTGTTCTGCATAAATCGAGCTTTGGCCGCGTACAGCAATGGCACCTGCAACGCCAACGCCAGCAGCAGCGCGATGGCACAGGCCAGCATGGACTCGAACCAGACTGCAGCCAGCACGATCATCGCCGCCCGCAGCGGTTGCCAGAACAACTCGACCTTGGTCAGCAAATCGATGCGCCCCGCTGCCAGCATTACCGGGCCGATCAGATTGGCCGTGGCCGCCACGGCGCCGCACAGGCAGTACCAGGGCACCAGTGCCGCGGCGCTGTCCCACTGGCTGCCGAAGAGCAGCCGAAGCGTCTCCAGCGCGTACAGGCTCACGAAACCGTAGAACGGCCACGCCGTGGCCGTGACATGAGTAACGCCGGTCAGGTACTGCGCCTCCAGGTCTTCCCCGTCCCGCACCGCCTTGGCATACGCTGGGTAGGCCACATTGCGGATGGCCGCCATGACATCGCGATGAAACAGCTGCATCAGCCCCTGTGCCTTGCTGATGATGGCCACCGGCTCGAAGCCCATCACCTTGCCGACGGCGAGATCGTTGACGTCCATCGACACCGAGGTGACGACGCCCGTCAATGAGCTCTGCGCACCAAAACCCAGCAGCCGGCGCCAGGCCTTCAGGTTGGGCCTCAAGCGCAGCGTCTCCGGGCGCGCGATCCACACGCCGATGCAATTGGTCGCGTTCGTGACGACGGCACCGATGGCCAGTGCCATGACGCCATGCCCCGCCCAGGCCAAGCCGACGCTGACGCAGGCACCCAGCCCGGCACTCGACAGGCCGATGACGGCCAGGGCCCGAAAAGCCATCTCGCGCCGCATCAACGCCATCGTGACGGTGGCGAAAGGCAGCAGCAGGAAATTGATGGCGCAGACTCGCAGCGTGTCGCGCACCAGTTCCTCGTGGTAGAAGGCCGCCACGAATGGCGCCGCAGCAAACACGCCCGCGAACAGCGTGAAGCCCAGCAGCAGCGACAGCCCGTAGGCGGTGCGCAGTGAGTCCTGCTGCAGGTCTTTCTCCTGGATCAGGTAGTTCACGACGCCAAAGTCGCGCAACACCTGCGCCACGCCGATGACGGACAAGCTGACGGAGAAGATGCCGACCTGCGCGGGCGTCAGAAGCCGAGCCAGCAGCACATTGCTGCCCAGCCCGATGATGATGCCGAGCCAGCGCTCGATGAACGAGAACGCCAATGCACGGCGAACACCTGTTCCTTGGCTCACGACTGGATCGCCTTGTCCAGGATGCCGCCCAGTTGTCGTGCGGTTGCGGCCCGCGTGTAAGCCGCAAGCCGCTCCGGGCGTTGGGCCGTGAAGCCCGACAGCGCGCGGCCGGCACACAGGTCGGCGAGCACGGCAGCAGCAGCCTCGACATCGCCGGGCCCGATCTGGCGTCCCCCGCCCACGTCTTCGATCACGCGCGCCACCTCGCTGTCCGCGGGCGCGGCCGCGAGGATGGGGCGCCCGCTGCCGAGGTACTCGAACAGCTTGCCGGGCAGCGAAGCGCGGGCATAAAAGCCGTTCGGAACCGGCAGGAAAACAAGGTCCGCGTCCATCATCAGGCGCAACGCGGCCGTGTGGGTGACGCGTCCCTGCTCGTGCACCACATCCTGGATGCCAAACTCCGCGGCAGGCCCCGGCGGGAATCCCGCCACGTCGACCCGCAGCCTCGACAAGCCCGCCGCGCCGGCCTGCTTCAGCCGTTGCACGGCGCGATAGAGGAGATCAAGGCCATAGCCCGGTCGCCAGACGCCCGCATAGCTCACCCGCACCAAACCGTCAGAAGGCCGCGCCGGCAGATCTGCAAAGTCCTTGGGTTCGAAGCCATTCGTGACGCATTCGATTTCGCTGCGGCAGGTATGGGATTTGAGTTCCTCCGCCAGCGTGGGCGTCACGGTAACGATGGCCGCCGCCTTGGACGCCGCACGGCGCTCCAGATGGGGGCCCAACCATCGCTGCAAACGACTGTCGTTCTCCCACGGCAAGCTGCCGTTGGATCGCCATTGATCACGGTAGTCGAGCACGTAGGGCAAGCCGGTCCGTCGCGCGACGTCATGCGCCACCAGGAACGAGGTCCAAGGCGAGCCCGTCGCCAGGATGGCATCGAACGGCGTTTCACGATGAGCGCGAAGTGCGGTTTCCACGGCTTCACTGCGCCACATGGCGCAGTCGTCGGGCACGGTCCATAGCTCGTCCAGGCGCCATTTGACGGCGTCGAACACGCGCGCGCGATGCGAAGCCGGCGCGAAGGCGCTCACGCGCCGCGCCCAACGCTCGCTGGCGTGCGGAGCTCGCAGCACGCGCGTACCGGCGCGAACCTCGTCCAGCAGCCGCACATCCAGATCCCTGGGCTTGGGGCTCGTCAGCGTCAGCACGGTGGGTTGCCAGCCGCAGTCGGGCAGATGGTTGGCGAACTCAAGCGAGCGCCGGGTCCCTGAATTGGCAAATGGCGGATACAGATAGGCGATGAACAGCAGCGAACGCGTCATCCAAGCACCCCTTCGATGCACGAGATCATCCGGGGCTCCTAGTAGGCAGCCCTGGCCGATGCGACACCGGTTGCGCCTTGGAAGAAGTTCCTGAGCAAGCGCGCGCCGAACTTCAGCCGATCTCTGTCCCAGGGTGTGAACCGCGGGATCTGAAAGACATCGTCCGAACCGCGCGCGGCCGCCCAACGAGTAGATACCGCGGAGTCGAAACCGAGTTCCCGCACAAGGGCCGGATGCACTTCAGGCAGGTAGTCCGTGCCGGGCTTGCCGTTGGGGTAGGCAAACATCCCGACCTCCTCACCCAGCAAGGCCTGCAGCACGTCTCGGCTGCGACCGATCTCGTCGCCTGCCTGCTGCACGCTGAGCTTGGCAAGAATGGGATGGCTGACCGTGTGTGCGCCGATCTGCATGCCGGCCGCGCGCAGCGCACGCACCTGGCCACTGCTCATCATCAGGTCGTTGGGCGGTTGGACCTCGGCACGCGCCGCGATGGCGTCGACGCAGACAACGCGAGGCTCAGGCGGCAGGTACTTGACGCGCTCGATGAGGCGCCCCAGAGCCGCACGGCGGCCACCGTCGTCACCCAGCATGTGCTGACCGAGGTCGTCACCCCGCCCGTCCACCAAGCCACGCAGGTCCAGCGTCGGCAGGCTGCTCAGGCGCACCGCCTCGATCAACGTGTCGTTCCACATGCGGCCGCCATCCAGGAAGCCGGTGGCCACGAAGAAGCTGCACGGCAAACCGTGCTTGCGCAGCAGCGGCAGTGCCACGTCATGGTTGTCGGCGTAACCATCGTCGAAGCTGAGCGCCGCGGCGCGCGCGGGCAGGCTGCCGTCCTGCAACTGGCGGATCGCCGTATCCAGGGGCAACACGTTGAACCAGGATTTGATCCACCCCAGCAATTCGTCGAAGCGCGCAGCGTCGACTTCGTCCGGGAACAGCGGGTCCGGCTCGCGCACCACGCGATGAAAGATCAACACCGTCAGGCGCGCGTTCGCACCCGAAGGAGACAGCAGGCTGAACAAGGCTTTCATGGCGGCGGAATGGCTTTCTTCTTCTCGAAGCGCTTCTTCAGGAACTCGGGCCAGTAAATGAGCGGCTCTTCCGCTTCGCGCTGCCATTCCTTGCGGTCCAGCCAGCGCTTGCCGACAACGGCCAGGATGACCAGGTTGTACGGCAGATCCCAGTAGCTCAAGGAAAGGAAGGCGCCACCCACCGCGTAACCCGCCAGGCTCACCTGCAACATGCCGCCGAGATCGGACAGCCATTGCGTCTGCGGTCGCTCCCGCCCTTGCGTACGCAAGGTGCCAGCGGTGAAGAACGCCATCGTGAACAGGGTCAGGAACAGAAACAGGCCGATGAAGCCTTGCTCGCCCAGCACCATGAAGTAGATGCTGTGCGCCGCATGCGGGTCGGTGGGGTCGGGCGCATACATCTGGAAGATGCTGCCCGTCCAGATGTAGAAGCCACCACCGAAGAACCGGTCCTTGGCCAGGTTGAAGGCCATCCACCAGGCGTTGATGCGTCCCATGGCGGAGGCATCCTCTTCGTAGGTCTTGATGGTGTTCATGCGCTGCCACCATTCGGCTGGCATGACGGACAGCAGCGCGACGGCCACCACCACCATGACGATGGCACCCACTATCTTGTTCTTGCCCCGCCACCACAGCACCAGACCCATGGCCGCAATGGCAAGCAAGGCGCCGCGCGAGTGGCTGCCCAGCGCCGCCATCGCCATCGCCACCATGCAACAGGTCATCGTGACCTTGGCCCATTTAGCCTGCATCTGCATCTGCAGGAAGCGCATCAGCGGGATGACGACGACGATGGCCAGCGCGATCTCGTTGTTGCCTTCGATGTAGGTGTTCGCCGGTCCCCAGACCTTGTAGCTGCCGCCGGTGGCCAGCGTGAACACTCCCCCCTTGACGCCGAAGAAGCCGATGGAAAACACCAGCACCCAGGCCAGCAGCATCATGTGGCGCTTGCTGTGCAACAGCACCAGCGACACAAGAATCATCAGGTCGATCTTCATGACGCGCTTCCACCACTCGTAGCTCTCGTCAAAAAGAATCGAGAACGGCAGCGTGATGCACATCCAGGCCATGAACATCATCAGCACGATGCTTTCACGGCTTGTTGAGTAGTCGCGCCGGTCTTTCGAGATGAACAGACCGATCAGCGTCGCCCCGCCGATGGCGGCCGCCAAGGGCATGGTGCTCATCCGCCAGCTCAACTGATGCGGATTCATGATGCTGAGCCAGGTCCAGCACATGATGCCTATCCACGGCCGGCGGAAGGCTTGCAGGAAGCACCAGCCCACGACGATCAGCAGGACCAGGTCACGCATGGTGCGCTGCCTCCTTGATGGCATGGAACAGGTCCAGCTGTCCAGTCGTCGTGGCCTGCCAGCTGAAGCCTTCGGCGTAGCGGCGCGTTGCGGCCCGGTCGATGCCGCCGGCCTGCAGCGCCTCGATGGCCGCGGCAAACGCGGCACCCGTCCGCTGCGCCACCAGTTGCCCAGCCTCCGCCGCCGCCACGACCTCGGGCGTGCCCCAGATGTCGGTGGCGACCACCGGCGTGCCACAGGCCATGGACTCCAGCAGCACGTTGGCCCAACCCTCGCGGCTGGAGCACAGCAGCAGCACGTCGGCCGCGCTGTACCACTTCAGCAGGTCGGTGTTGGGCAGCGAGCCCGTCAGACGGACCTTGTCGGCGACGCCCAGGCGCTGTGCCAAGGCCGTCAGCGCCGCCCGCTCCTCACCTTCGCCGATGACGACAAGGCGGGCGCCGGGGCGGTTCCTCGCCAGCTCAGCCAGCGCCTCGATGGCGACGTGGTGGCCCTTGCGTTCGATCAGGTGACCGACCGACAGCAGCAGCGGTTCGCCCTGAACACCCAGTTCGGCGCGCATGTTCGCCTGCGGCAGCGGACGAAAGCGCTCCAGGTCCACGCCGTTGCGCAGCACATGCAGGCGCGCCGGGTCATGCCCCCAGCCGCGCAGCACGTCCATCAGCGCCGCGCAGACACCGATGGAGCCGGCCGCGCGGTTCGCAGCCCACTCGATCATGCGCTTGGGCAGCGGGTACTGCGGAATCAGGTTCAGGTCGGTGCCCCGGGCGGTGATGGTCAGCGGCTTGTTGAACCACTTGGCCAGCAGGGCCGCGGCCACACCGTCGGGGTAGTAGTAGTGCGCGTCAATGACGTCGAAGTCGAAGCCCTCGTCCAGCAGCTTCTGTACTGCAGCGCGCGCACCCAGCGCCAGCGTCAGCGGCGCTGACGTCATGCCCACCTTCGGCAGCAGCAGATAACGCGGGTGCAGCACGTCGATGCCGTTGCGCTGCTCACGTGCCGGCGTGGCGGCGAACTTGGCGTAGTCGCCCCAGCGCGGATTCGTGGACGGGAACCAGGGCACAGGCGCGATGACGCGGGACTCGACCTGGCCGCTTTTCAGCAACTCGCGCAGCCGCGTCTCGACGAAGATGCCATGACTGGGCCGCACGCTGCTGGGGAACAGCGTCGAGAAGGTCAGGATCTTCAACGGCTTCATCGCGAAGCCTCCACGGCCTCGACGAGGATGCGACCGAACACCTCGGCCGCGACGCGGTGGCCGAACTGGGCTTCCACCAGTTCGCGCGCAGCGCGCGACAGCTTCAGGCGCAACTCGCCGTCGGCAATCAGCCGGCAGGTGGCTTCCGCCAACGACTCGGCACTGTCGGCACGCAGGAAATGATTGCCGTCCTCGACATCCAGGCCCTCGATGCCGATGCTGGTCGACACGACCGGCAAGCCCATGGCCATGGCCTCGAAGGCCTTGATGCGGGTGCCGCCGCCTACGCGCAGCGGGATGACGAAGGCCTGCGCGTCGCGCGCATGGTCACGCACGTCGTCAACGAAGCCGGTGAAGCTCACGCCAGGCACATTGCGCTGCACAAGCGCCTGCGGCGGGTTCTTGCCAACGACGCGCAGCTGCGCCGCGGGCACCTTGGCGCGCACCAGCGGCCACACCTCTTCGATGTAGAAGCGGATGCCGTCGACATTGGCTTCCCAGTCCATGGAGCCCGTGAAGACGACGGTGGGTGCTCCATCGGCCGGCACCTGCCAGGAGAAGAAGTCCAGATCCACGCCGGTGGGGATGGCACGCGCCGTCGTCAGGCCGTCGGCGGCGAACTTCTTCGCGTCGCGCTCGGACACGGCCACCACACGCGTGAAGCGGGCCAACTCCTCGCGCTCGAAGCGGCGCATCTTGGCCGCCTGCGAGGCCCACAGCCACCGCAGTGGCGCGCTGGCGGCCGTCTTGGCATGACGCTCGAAGATCTCGGCCTCGACGTTGTGCGTGAAGCAGACCGTCGCGCCGTTGAGCTTGGCGGGCCGCAACACGGCCGCATGGACAAAGTCGAACACCACCACGTCGAAGCGCTCGGCCGCCAGTAGCTTCTCAACGGCTTCGACGGCGGCCGGCGTGCGGTCGGCGGCCACGTTGATGGGCAGCGACGACAGCAGATCCGGTGCGCGCTGCCAGCGCGGACGCGGCGGGCTGGGCGCCCAGCCGACGAAGCGGTCGCATTGCTTGTCCAGCTCACCCTGCCATTCGCGCTGCTGCTCGGCCGTTGCGGGCGACAGCAGCGTGATATCGAACCGGCCGCTCTCCTTCAGGCCGCGCAGGATGTTGCCCGTGCGGATCTTGCCGCCGGCGTCGGCCGGGAACAGGAAGACCGGCGAGATGAACGCGACCCGGAGCTGGCTCACCAGCAGATGCCCTCGTACTCGGCAAAGCCGGCGTCACGCAGGTCGGCGTAGCCGTTGAGGTCCACGATGCGCGCGCCCTTGGCCAGCGCGATGATGCGCTGGCGCGTCTCGGCGTCCGCATGGCCCACCACGACGATCTCGGCGCGCGCCAGCACCGCGTCGGGCGTCTCTTGCAGCAGCTTGTCGAGGTGGGGAATCTCGCGGTCGATGTATTCCTTGTTCTTGCCCAGCAGCCGCGCGATCTTGACGAACTTGTCGTAGATGGCGAGGTCGAAGCCCTTGCCGAGCAGCTTCTCCGCCAGCACGACCAGCGGCGAATCGCGCAGGTCGTCGGTGCCGGGCTTGAAGGCCAGGCCGAACAGCGCCACCGGCTTGCGGCCGTTGGCGGCGATCAGCTCGTAGGCGCGGCCGATGTGGGCGTCATTGCTGTCCAGCAGCGCGCCCAGCACGGGAATGTCCACGCCGCGCTCGCGGGCGATGGTCAGGAAGCCCTTGACCTCCTTGGGCAGGCAGGAGCCGCCGAACGCGAAGCCGGGGCGCAGATAGGCCTTGGAGATGTTGAGCTGCGTGTCGCGGCAGAACAGGTCCAGCACGTCGCGCGAGTCCAGGCCCGTCTCCTTCAGCACGGCGCCGGCCTCGTTGGCGAAGACGATCTTCAGCGCGTGGAAGACGTTGCACAGGTACTTGACCGACTCGGCCACACCCACGTCGGCCGCGACGAAGTTCCCCGGCACGCCGGCATACAAGCGCTTCATGACCTCGACGCCGGCCTCGTCCAGGCTGCCGACGATGGTCTGCGGCGGGTTGTGGAAATCGGCCACCGACGAGCCCTCGCGGAGGAACTCGGGGTTGAAGACCAGCGACAACCGGTCGCCGATCTGGCGGCCCACGGCTTTTTCCAGCAGCGGCGCGATGCGCTCGCGCGTGGTGCCGGGCGCCACCGTGCTGCGGATGACCAGCGTGTGGTGGCCGTCCTTCTTGGCGATCTCGGCGCCGATCTGACCCACGACCGCGTCCAGCGCGGTCAGGTCGGGCATGAAGTTGGGCAAGGCCGGCGTGGCGACGGAGATCAGCGAGATCTCGGTGTCACGCACGGCGGCGGCCACATCCTTCGTGGCGGTCAGCTTGCCAGCCTTCACCGCGGCGCCTATCAGCTCCTCGATGCCCACCTCGACGACGGGCGACTGCCCCGACGCGATCAGCTCGACCTTGAGCGGGTTGATGTCCACGCCCACCACGTCATGGCCGAGTTCAGGCAGGCAGGCGCAGGACACGGCGCCCACATAGCCCAGACCGAAAACCGAAACCTTCATCGTTGTTCTTCCTTTGAATGTCTTAGGCGGCTGCGCGCGCCGGTGCGGCGCCCAGGCCTGCATTGCGCAGGAAGGCGTCGAACATCAGCAGCACCCACAGCGGCTGGGCATGGTCCATCGCGCCGCGCTCATGCTGGTCCAGCAGGCGGGCGATGGTGCTCTGGTTGAACCAGCCGGTCTGTGCCAGCGCGCCGTGCTGCAGCGCGTTGCGCGTCTGCTCGCGCAGGGGGCCGCGCAGCCAGCGCGCCAGCGGCACGGCGAAGCCCATCTTGGGCCGGTAGAGCACGTCGTGCGGCAGCTGTGGCTCCAGCGATTTCTTGAAGATGTACTTGCCTTCCTGGCCACGCAGCTTCAGGTCGGACGGCAGCGTCGCCACCCACTCCACCAGCGGGTGGTCCATCAGCGGCTCGCGCACCTCCAGGCTGTGGGCCATGCTGGCGCGGTCGACCTTGGTGTTGATGTCGCCCGGCAGATAGGTGTGCATGTCCAGGTACTGGATCAACGCCAGCGGATCGTCCGTGTTGGCGCGGCGTGCGTGGTGGTGGAACACCTCGCTGGCGTGCCAGCCCTGCAGGTCGCGCTTGAAGCCGTCGCTGAACAACTGCTGGCGCAGCGGGTCGCGCACCAGACCCATGGTGTTGAAGTAGGCATCGACCGAATTGCGGGCAATGGCCTGGAAGGTGGTCTTGGCGCGGAACACGCGCGGTGCCCAGTCGGCCTTCGGGTACAGCTTGGCGAGCGGGCCGAACACGCCCTTGCGCAAGGCCAGCGGGAAGGCGCTGCGCATGCGCTCTTCCATCATGTGCATCTTGTAGCGGCGGTAGCCCCCCAGGCTCTCGTCGCCGCCATCGCCGCTCAGCGCCACGGTCACATGCTTGCGCGCCAGCTCGCAGACGCGATAGGTCGGGATGGCGGACGAGTCGGCATAGGGCTCGTCGTACAGGTGGGCCAGCAGGTCCACCAGACCGAAGTCGTCGCTGTTGACGACCTCGACGCGATGGTTGGTGCGGTAGCGGTCCGCCACCTGCTGCGCGAACTCGGTCTCGTTGAACTTGGGATCGTCGAAGCCGATGGAGCAGGTGTTGACGGGCTGGTCGTCCAGCTGCGCCATCGCGGCCACGACGGCGCTCGAATCGACGCCGCCGGACAGGAAGGCCCCCAGCGGCACCTCGGCCTTCAGCCGCAGCTTGACCGACTCGCTGACGCGGCGGCGCAGTTCCTCGGCGGCTTCCTCTTCGCCGATCTTGGCATCCAGCGTGAACTTGACGTCCCAGTAGCGCTGCGGCTCGCCCAGCGGCTGGCCGCGCTTGACGAGCAGGCGATGGCCGGGGGCCAGCTTCTGCGCGTGGCGGTAGATGGTCCAGGGGTCGGGCACATAGCCCAGCGCGAAATAGGCTTCGACGGCGCGCGGGTCGATCTCCTGGCGCAGGCCACCGTGAGCCATCAGGCTCTTCAGCTCGGAGCCGAACAGCAGCCAGCCGTCCTCGGTCAGCGCGTAGTGCAGCGGCTTCACGCCCAGGCGGTCGCGAGCCATGAACAGGCAGTCGCGGCGGCGGTCGTGGATCATGAACGCGAACATGCCGCGCAGGTGGTGCACGCAGTCCTCGCCCCAGTGCTCCCAGGCGCGCACGATGGCCTCGGAATCGCTCTTGGTGCGGAACACATAGCCGTGGCCGCGCAGCTCGTCCATCAGCTCGAGGTAGTTGTAGACCTCACCATTGAAGACCAGCGCCACCGACTTGTCGTCGTTGAAGATGGGCTGTTGACCGGTGGCGATGTCGATGACCGAAAGGCGCCGGTGGCCGAAGCCGACGCCCGGCTCGATATGCAGGTCGCCCTCATCCGGCCCGCGGTGGTGCTGGGACTCGTTCATCCGGTGCAGGCGCTCGCGCTCCGGGAGGCGCTGGCCGCGGGTGTCGAACAGACCGGTGATGCCACACATGGGTTGGCCCTGACAGAGATGCAGAGTGGTTGACGCGCCTGCGTAGGCGCACGGAAAAACGGATTCTTACCGAGGCGGCCGCCCCCACCCCGCCAGCGCACCGGCCTTTGTGATTTCGCACACGGTTTCCACCCGTGAACAGGGGGGGCTGCGCAGGCGCTTCACAATCGTCATCCGCGATGATCCGCGGCGCGCAAATTGGCCGTCAGGCCCCCGCTCCGCGCCCCTCCCCTACCCGCACGTTTCGCCCATGGCGCCACTCCGTCCATCGACTCTGCATTCCCGCGGCACCACGTCGCGCGCCGTGTTCTGGGCGGTCTATGGGCTGCTGGCGGCCGGGCTGGCCTTCATGCAGTGGCGGTTTTTCGTGGGCTACCAGGCCAGCGACGACGCAAACTATCTGCAAGGCGCGCTCGGCTGGCTGGAACAGGGTCTCTATGTCGGCAACAGCCACTGGACGCTGCGCCACACGATCACGTTGCCTGCCGCGCTCGCGATCTCGACGCTGGGCCTGAGCCTGCTCTCCGTGAGCCTGCCCACGCTGCTGTACTTCATCGGCTTCGTCGGCGTGCAGATGTGGGCCCTGCACCGCTACCTGGGCTTCGGCGTCGCCGCCTGCTTCGGACTGTTCGCGATCACCACCACGGGCATGGTGGTCAACTCGACCTATCTGGCCCCGGATGTCTCCGAGCTGTTCTTCGTCGGCACCACGTTCTGGCTGCTGGTCATGGCGCTGGAGCCCCGACGCGACGGCCAGCGCGGATCGGCGCCGCTGTGGCTGCTGGCCGGTGCGCTGGCCGGCCTGGCCTGGATCAACCGCCAGACCGCGGCCGGCGCGCTGCTGGCTTGCGCGGTCACCGCCGTGGCGGCCGGCCCGCAGGCGCGCAGGCGCATTCCGTGGGCCGTGCTGGGCTTTGTCATCGTGGTTGGCGCGGAGTGGGCCTACCTGACGCTGATGACCGGCAATCCCATGTACCGCTTCAGCCTCGACCTGAACCACGATCCGGTGAACCGCATCGCCGAGGTCAACCGCGTGCTGGCCAGCGGCGCCTGGCTGGACAAGGAAGGCAATCTGAGCGTGAACGTCGTGCTGGATCCCATCCTCGCGTTGTTCGTGTCGCAGAAGTACGGCCTGCTGTTCTGGATGGCACTGCCGGCCATCTGGCGCCTCTGGCGCCAGCCCCGGGACGCAGAACGCCAACTGCTGATGCGCCTTCTGGGCCTGGGCTGCCTGGCCTTCCTGTTCGTGGCGGCCAATCCCAAGCTCTACCTCGTGCCGCGCTACCTGATGGTGCCGGCCTGGGTGGCGGCCGTGCTTGCGGCCTGGTGGGTGGCGCGGCTCTGGTCGTCGCAGCGGCGGCGCCTGGCCGTCGGCGCTGCGACTGCCGTCGTGGGCGTGAACCTGCTGTGCCTGGCGGTGGAGAACACGCAGCCCAGGGCCATCGAGCAGGCACTGGTCAGCTGGGTGCGCGCGCACCCGCAGCAGCAGGTCCACACCGACATCGAAACCTTCGAGCGGGCCAGCGAGTTCTTCCGCCTGGCCGGCGTACCCGCCCAGACGGTCAGCCGCGCCCCCGCCTCGCCCGGCGACCTCGTGTTCTATAGCGCGGTGCGCGTGGATCAATGCGCGATGCAGAAACGCTGCCGCGACGAGGTGTCGGCGTTCCGGCGCCAGCCGGGCTGGGTGGAGGTCGAGACCTTGAAGGGCCCCGAGAAGCCCGTCGGCCAGCTGCTGAAGGCCTTGCGCATCGCGCCGCTGCTGCCGCCCGACATCGCGCGCCGCATTCTGGCGCCCAGCTACGAAGTGACCCTCTATCAAGTGCGCTGAAGGAAAACTGAATGACTCCCGTCCTGGACCCCAAGCTGCGCGTGGCGGTGCTCGTGCCCTGCTACAACGAAGAGGTCGCCATCGGCCAGGTGGTGAAGGACTTCCGCGCCGCCCTGCCCCAGGCCGCCATCTACGTCTACGACAACAACTCCAGGGACCGCACGACGGACGTGGCGCGTGAGCATGGCGCCATCGTTCGCGTAGAGCGCCGCCAGGGCAAGGGCAACGTCGTGCGCCGCATGTTTGCGGACATCGAGGCCGATGTGTACGTGCTGGTCGACGGTGACGCCACCTATGACGCCGCCAGTTCGCCCCGGATGGTCCAGACGCTGCTGGACGAGCAGTTGGACATGGTCGTCGGCTGCCGCGTGCACACGCAGACCGAGGCTTACCGCCCCGGCCACGTGTTCGGCAACGCGATGCTGACCGGCTTCGTCGCCAAGCTGTTCGGCCGCAGCTTCTCCGACATCCTGTCGGGCTACCGCGTGTTCTCGCGCCGCTTCGTCAAGTCGTTCCCGGCGCTGTCCAAGGGCTTCGAGACCGAGACCGAGCTGACGGTGCACGCGCTGGAACTGCGCATGCCCGTCACGGAAGTCCAGACACCCTATGGCGCGCGCCCCGAAGGCTCGACGAGCAAGCTGTCCACCTACCGCGACGGCTGGCGCATCATGCGGCTGATCCTGCAGCTCTACAAGCACGAGCGGCCGCTGGCCTACTTCTCCACGCTGGCCGTGCTGCTCGCGTTGCTCTCGGCGGGCTTGGCGGTGCCGGTCGTGCTGGAGTACTTGAACACCGGCCTGGTGCCGCGCTTCCCGACGGCCATCCTGTCCACGGGCATCATGATCCTGGCCTTCCTGTTCTTCATCGCCGGCGTGATCCTGGAGACCGTCACGCGCGGGCGCCAGGAGATCAAGCGCCTGCTGTACCTGCAGATCCCACGATGGGAGTCCTGACGCCTCTGGGCGAGCATCTGCGCCGGTCGCGACTGCTGCGCTTCGGACTGGTGGGCTGCGTCGGCTTCGTGACCGACGCCGGCGTGACGCTGCTGCTGCACACCCGGCTGGGCCTGGGCGAGGCGCTGGCACGCGTGCTGGGCTTCCTCGTGGCGGCGACGGTGACGTGGTGGCTGAACCGCCGCTTCACCTTCCAGGCTGAGGGCGGCGCGTCCAGCTGGTTGCGCTACGTGGTGCTCACCAGCACCGGCGCGTTCATCAACATCGCCTGCTATCTGGTCGTCGTGCAGTTGCTCGGGGCCACGCCCCTGGTGCTGCTGCTGGGCGTCGCCGTGGGCTCCATCGTCGCGCTGGGCTTCAATTTCTGGGTCTCGCACAACTGGGTGTTCGCGACGCCGCGCCCACCCCGCTGAAGACCGTCAGCGCCCTCGCCTACGCGCGCTGCGAGTACAGCGCCGCGTAGGCCGAGACCATGCCCGACAGACTGAACTGGCTGCGCACACGCGCCAACGAGGCCTCGGCGAGACGCTGACTCAAGCCCGGCTCGCCCACCAACCGCGCCAGCGCGGCCGCGAGCGCCTCAGCGTCCTGGGAAGGCACCAGCAAACCGTTGGTGCCGTCGTCCACCAGCTCGGGATTGCCGCCCACGTCCGTCGCCACCGGCGCGCAACCGCAGGCCATGGCCTCCAGCAACGTGTTGCTGATGCCTTCGGCCCGAGACGGCAGCGCAAAGATGTCGAACTGAGGCAGCAACTCCGCGACATCGCTGCGATCGCCCGGCAGCCAGGCCTGATCCGCGGCCCCAGCCTCCGCCAGACGCCGCTGTGCCGCCTCCAGCAAGGGCCCGCCGCCCAGCATGACCAGGCGCAGTCGGGGCCAGTCGCTGGGGCACAGGTCGCGCAGGCGCAGGAAGGCGTCGACGAGGTTCAACGGGTCCTTGACCGCCTGCATGCGGCCCACGGCACCAATGACCAGGTGCTCGCCGCGCCGGTACGGCCAGGTGTCGGGCGCTGCCGTCGCCGGCGCAAAGCGCTGCGTGTCGACGCCGTTGCAGATGCGCAGCACGCGTTCGCGGGCAAAGCCCACAGGTCCGGTCAGGTAGGTCTCGATGGCCTTGGACAAGGCCATGAAGCGGTGTGTGCCCACGCCGTAGACGCGGCGCAGACGCTGGTTGGTGACGCTGACGCCGCCCAGATCGTTCGTGTCCCAGCCATGCTCGCTGTGCACCCGCAGCGGCACGCGTGCGGCCCACGCGGGCAGCTGGAACTCCATCGCGCCCAGATTGCGCGTGTGCACGACGGCCGGGCACAGTTCACGCAGCAGCCTGTAGACGCGCGGGTAGAGCCAGAAGCCCTGCCCCGGCGGCTTGTTCAACGCAAAGAACTGCGTACCCGGCGCCTTCACGCGCTCCTTGAACGCGGTGATCTCCGTCACCGCCACCACGGCATGCCGGAAGTCCGGCAGGTGGTTGATGACGTTGACGACGCCGTTTTCCAGCCCGCCGGTGTCGAAGCGGTGCAGCAGATGCACGACCAGCGGTCGTGCATCGCCCGTCGGGTTCAGAGGCGCCAGACGCGGAAGCCCGCGTCCTGCAGCGAAGCCGCATTGAACGCCGCCTTCACGTCGATGAAGGCTCCTCCCTTGACGAGCTTCTTGCCGATGTCTGCGGCGCTCAGCCCCGCGTACTCGCGGTGCGACACGGCAGCCACGATGGCGTCGGCCTGCGGCAGGTCTTCGAACGGCATCAGGCGCACGCCGTACTCGTGCATGGCCTCTTCGGCCTCGGCCTGCGCATCGGTCACGAAGATCTCGACACCGTAGGTCTTCAGTTCGTTGATGATGTCGATGACCTTGGAGTTGCGCAGGTCGCCGCAGTTCTCCTTGAAGGTCAGACCCAGCACGTTGATGCGCGCGCCCTTGACGGGACTGCCGCTGGCGATCATCTGTTTGATGGTCTGCTCGGCGATGAACTTGCCCATGCCGTCGTTGATGCGGCGGCCCGCCAGGATGACCTGCGGGTGGTAGCCCAGCATGTCGGCCTTGTGCGTCAGGTAGTACGGGTCCACGCCGATGCAGTGGCCGCCCACGAGGCCCGGCTTGAACTTCAGGAAGTTCCACTTCGTGCCGGCCGCTTCCAGCACCTCGGAGGTGTCGATGCCGATCTTGTCGAAGATGATGGCCAGTTCGTTCATCAGCGCGATGTTCAGGTCGCGCTGCGTGTTCTCGATGACCTTGGCGGCTTCGGCGGCCTTGATGCTGGATGCGCGGTGCACGCCCGGGACGATGATCTTCTCGTAGACCTTGGCAACCGTGTCCAACGTCTCGGGCGTGTCGCCGGAGACGATCTTCAGGATCTTGGTCAGCGTGTGTTCCTTGTCGCCCGGGTTGATGCGCTCGGGGCTGTAGCCGACGAAGAAGTCCTGCTTCCACTTCAGGCCGGACTCCTTCTCCAGCACGGGGATGCAGACCTCTTCAGTGGCGCCGGGGTACACCGTGCTTTCATAGACGACGATGGCGCCCTTCTTCATGTGGCGGCCGACGCTTGTGCTGGAGCCGATCAGCGGGCGGAAGTCGGGGATGTGGGCCTCGTCCACCGGCGTGGGCACGGCGACGATGATGACGTCGGCCTCGGCCAGCATCTTGGGGTCGTCCGTGTAGACGGCATGGGTGGCGGCTTGCACCTCTTCATCGCTCAGCTCGCGGCTGGGGTCGGTGCCGCGCTGGCAGGCCTCGACCTTGTTCTTGGCGATGTCGAAACCGATGGTGCGGATCTGCTTGCCGAACTCCACCACCAGGGGCAGGCCCACGTAACCGAGGCCGATGACTGCGAGCGTGTTCATGGGTCGTTTCTCGTCGATGTGATTTTTAAAAAGCGCGTGATTGTCACTGCTGGCGCGCCGCATCGCGGTCGCGCACCCCACGCAAAGCGGTGTCCAGCGTGGCCCAGTTGGCGGTGAGGAATTCACGCAACCGCGCGTCGTCGGGGCCGGCTGACGCCTTGTCGGCATAGACCAGCACGACCGCGGCGTCGTCGCCGCGGCCCATCAAGGTCTGCGCGACGCCTGACAGCTTGGCCTGCCAGTCGCTGGTGTGGAGTTGCCCGTTGATCCAGTAGACCTGCCAGACACGCATGCGCGGCGCGTTGTCGCCGCCACCGGTCACCGCGGACAGCGCCTGCCCGCGCAACTCGGCCCGTCGCCAGCGCTGTTCACCCAACGCCGTCAGGTCATAGGCCGTGCGCGACCATGCCTCCCCGGTCGTCAGCTCATTGACCGACGTGACCAGCTGGCGACCGTAGCGCTGGTCGCGGTAGTAACCCACGTACAGGCCCACGGACTCGCCGCTGCCCGACTGGTAGTGGCCGTGCAGCACCGCAGCAGGGTTCTGGAAAACAGGCGCCCAGCTGCTGATGGGCTCGCTGTTCCACGTCCATCCCGGCAGCGCCGGCGCCGCCAGCTGCGGTTGCCCATGGGCACCGATGTTGGTCACATGCATGCGAACGCCGATGGGCAGGAAGGCCAGCAGCATGGCGACGACCAGCGCCGTCGTCAGGCGTCCAGCGGAAACCGCGGCACCCGCGACTTGCGGAGATGCCGGCTCGTGTTCAGGGTCGGGCTCGGACCAGCGCGCCCCGATCCAGAACATGGCCAGCATGATGATGCCGAAGAACACCCAGCCGTAGATGATGTGATCGACCCCGACGGCCAGCTTGTTGCCGGACAGATGGCCCAGCATGACGATCATGTAGGCGCGCAGCCAGTTGGCCACCAGCGGCGTCACGATGGCCACGCCCACGAAGGCCCAGCGCTTGGCGTACGAGCGGTAGTTCAGATACGCGAACAGCGCACCCACCATGACCGACGCCATCAGGTAACGGATGCCGCTGCAGGCCTGCACGACCGACCAGGAGCCGCTCGGGATGACGAACTCCAGCGCCTCGCGGAACACCGGAATGCCGGTCGCCCGCAGCGCGATGACGGTGAAATCGGCCGTGCGCTCCATCAGCCAGGGCGTCAGGAAGTCGCCGAAGGGCACGGCAAAGAACAGGAAGCCCAGCGGGAAGGCGATGCGGCGCGCCACCTCGGTGCCCAGCAATGCCGGCACGGCCAGCACGATCATGCCCACCAGGGCGAACTGCGTCGCGGCATTGGCCGAGCCCAGGTCGCCCAGCAGCCACAGCAGGCCCAGCGGCGGCATCAGCCACAACCAGCGCAGCGCGGGCCGCGGCGTCACGACCGCCAGGTCGGCGCGCAGGCGCCAGACCAGCCAGGCGGAGATGGGCGGCACCACCCAGGCGTGCGCAAAAGTCTCGGAGCGGTTCCAGATGACCACCATGGCCGCGCCGGTGTCGTAGTACAGCACCACGAGCAGCGCCCAGGCCAGCGCGAGGCCGACGAGGGGCAGCCGCCAGGGCTTGGGCAGATCGATCATGCAGCCTCCAGGTGGCGGTCCAAGCCGGCCAGATGGGCGTCCCAACTGTAGGCACCCAGCACAAACTCGCGCGCGGCGCGGCCCGCCGCGTTGGCGGCAGCGGCATCCGCCAGCAACGCCGTGATGCGGTCGACATAGCCGCTGGCATCGTCGGCAGCGATCAACCCGGGCTGGGTGTCGGTCGCGATGGCCCGCACACAAGTGCCGGCGGCCACGACCGGGCGTGCCATGGCCATCGCCTCCAGCACCTTGTTCTGGATGCCGCGCGCCAACCGCAGCGGCGCGACGACCGCGGCCGCATGCTGCAGGTAGGGACGCACGTCGGGCACGGTGCCGGTCACATTGACGAAATCGCCGGCCAGCGCCTGCACGGCCGGCGCCGGGCTGCGGCCGACGATGTGGAAGCGCAGCGCCGGGAAGCGCTCGCGCAGCGCCGGCAGCATGTCGTGCACGAACCAGGTCACGGCGTCGACATTGGGCCAGTAGTCCATCGCACCGGTGAAGACCAGCGGCAGTTCACCGGCCGCAAACGGGCTGGCGCGCACCGGGTCCGGTGCGAAGAATTCGGCATCGACGCCGTTGCCCAAAGCGGCCAGCCGCAGGTCGCGACCGGGGCTCAGTTCGCGGAACAAGGCCACCTCGTTGTCCGTCACGAAGAAGCTGCATTGCGCGCCGGCGGCCACGGCCTGTTCGAAGGCCAGCAGCTTGCTGAACTCGCGCCGGTACAGCCAGGACATGGGCCAGGCGTGCTCGGGCGCGTAGTCGCGCCACTTGGCGGAGTCGACGTCGACAAAATCCACCAGCTTGCGCAACGCGGGCGGCACGTACTGCGCCATGACGCCGCTGAAGACGACAACGGCGTCGAAGCCGCCACGCGCAGCACCCTCGTCCACCCAGGCCTGCAGGCTGGCGTCGCGGTAGTACGGCAGGCTCAGCGCCTCGCCGGTCAGCAGGCCGCGCAGGCTCAGCAACTTGGCGGTACGCGGGTTCAGCCGCGCGACATGCAGGTCGGTGCACAGCTCGCGAACGCGGGGCAGGTGCTGCTCGTCGTCAGGATCGTCGACGAAGGTGCCCAGGTGCACCTCGTGCCGCGCCGCCAGATGCTTCAGCAAGTGGTACGAGCGCACCTTGTCGCCCTTGTTGGGCGGGTAAGGCAGGCGGTGGACGAGGTAGAGGATCTTCAAGGGCCCCGCCTCAACCGAGGTTCTTCACGATGAACGGCCCCAACCAGTTCGCGACGCCGATCGGCAGCTTGCGCCACGTCTTGATCATCAGCTGGTACTTGGGGTTGTTCGGGTTGTTCTGCGGAATCGCGTCGCGCTTGAACAGGCGGTACTCGTAGCTCAGCGGCTGCGGCTCGAAGCCCCAGTTCTTCTTGAACGCGTAGGGGCCGGTGCCCTGCTTGCTGCGGCCGTAGTCGAACACCTTGAGCCCGCGCGCGCAGGCGCGGCGCATCAGCTCCCAGTACTTGAAGTCGTTGGCCGCGAGGTCGCGCGCGGCCTCGTCGTCGCCGGCGTAGTAGGGCAGGACCTCGTCGCGGAAGTAGAAGCTCAGCACCGAGGACAGCGGCTTGCCATCGGGCGCGATGACGGTCAGCACCTCGGCGTCGGCGCCGAACTCGTCCAGCAGCGCCTGGAAGTACTTCTTCGGCATGGCCGGCGTCCCGTGGCGCAGCACGTTGTCGGCATACAGGTCAAAGAAGCGATCGGCGTTGGCATCGATCTCGGCCTTCAACTCGTTCTTGATGCCCTTGCGCACCATCGCCCGCTGCTTGCGCGGGATGGCCAGCATGTTGGCCTCCTCGTCGGGCAGGATCTCCTTGCGGAAGGTGACGTAGAGGTCTTGCCGCGGCCAGTCGGCGTGGCGCGTCTCGCCGAGGTAGCGGTACTCCAGGTGCTCGGCGCCCTGCCCTCTGGCGATCTTCTCGGCCTCAGCCTCCAGCGCCGCCGCGGCCTCGTCGTTCAGCGCGGCGACGCCGCCATAGACGGCGAACGGCAGGCTGGCGACCGAGTGGCCGAACAGCCGGCTCTTGATCTCGGCCAGCGGCAGCACGCCCTCGATGGCGCCATCACGCTCGGCATAGAGGAAGAAGCAGCGATGGCCGAAGGCCGATTCGATGACGCGCAGCCAGCCGCTGCGGTGGAAGAACGTCGCCTGCGCGCAGGCCTGCACGAAGGCATCCCAACGCGCGGACAAGGCTGTGTCCTGCGCGGTCAGCCGCGCAATGCGTAGCGGCGAATTCATTCAGGCGGGGCTCAGCGCGGGCGCTGTCGCAGCGGCGGTCTCGCGGCCCAGGAAGATCTCGTCCATGCGGCCCCAGCGGAAGTCTTCCAGCAGGCGGGCGATGCGACCTTCGGTGCGCGTGATGTTGACGTAGTGACGGAAGCGCGACTTGGCATCGACGCCGGCCACGCGCGGCTGCTCGGGGTCGATCTCCCACGGGTGGAAGTAGAAGACGGCCGATTCACCATCGACCTCGTTGACGCGCCGGATCATCCAGCGCGACAGCGCATAGGGCAGCAGCCGGAAGTAGCCGCCGCCGCTACTGGGCAGGTTCTTGGACCCCATTCGCAGCGTGGTCACGGGGATCTCCAGCAGACCCTCGCGCACCGGGTAGGCGAAGCGTGGCGAATCGGGCATGCCGTAGTGGTCGTGGGCGATGGGGTAGACGCTGCTGGAGTAGCGGTAGCCCGCGTCGCGCAGCACGTCGAAAGCCCACAGGTTGCCCTTGCCGATGGAGAAGCTGGGCGCGCGGTAGCCGACGACCGGCACACCGCCCAGGTCTTCCAGCAGCTTCTTGGCACCGGCGATGTCTTCCAGGAAGGCCGCGGGGCTCAAGTCGCTGGCGCGCTCGTGGCCATAGCCGTGGCTGGCCAGCTCATGGCCGCCGGCCACGATGGCCTTGACGACCTGCGGATAGCGCTCGGCGATCCAGCCCAGCGTGAAGAAGGTGGCCTTGACGTCCTTCTCGGCCAGCAGCGCCAGGATGCGGGTGATGTTGCGCTCGACGCGGCACTCCAGCCCGTTCCAGTCTTCGCGACGGATGTAAGGCGCGAAGGCGGAGACCTGGAAGTAGTCTTCCACGTCGATGCTCATCGCATTGCGCGGGGCGGGGTGCTTGTTGGGCATCAGCATGGCAACCTCAATGCTGTTTGACCGCGTCGACGAGCTTCTGCAGAAGCGCCAGCGTCTGCAGGTTGATGCGCTCCAGGCGCATCATGCTGCGCTCCAGGCGCTGGAGACGGTCCGTGTGATGGTCGGCGCTGAGCGCAGCGATCTCGGTGGACAGGCCCTCCACCTCGGCCACGCTCATCTTCAGTTTGGTGACGTCCAGCGCGCCAGGGGCGCTGTCGAGAGCGCCGGGGCGGCTGTCCGGCAGCTTGGCGGGCACGCTGTCCAGCGGGCTCACGTCGCTGTGGCGGGGCGTCTCGCTTTCCTGTGCGATGTCGCGCAGCACTTCCTTCACGTCGGCCAACGTCAGGTGGCTGCGCCCCTGCATGAAGCCCAGCAGCAGCAGGCGGTCGCAGAGGCGGTTGATGCGGCGCGGGATGCCGTTGCTGGCCTTGTGGATGGCCGGGAAGGCGTCGTGGTCGAAGGTGGGTTTGCCGGTGGAACCCGCGCATTTCAGGCGGTGTTCCATGTAGCGCTGGGTCTCGTCTTCATCCAACGGACCGATGTGGCAGGTGGCCGCGACGCGCTGGCGGAACTGCTCCATCTCGGGCTTCTGCAGGATGCCGCGGAACTCGGGCTGGCCGACGAGGAAGGTCTGCAGCAACGACTGGTTGGCGAACTGGAAGTTGGACAGCATGCGCAGCTCTTCCACCGCGCGCGGCGTGAGGTTCTGCGCCTCGTCGACGATGAGCAGGCAGCGCTTGCCCTGCGTGACCTGGTTGACGAAGAAGGCCTCCAGCGTCATCAGCAGCTCGGACTTGGGCGCGTCCTTCACTCGCACGCCGAAGGCGGCGCCGACCATGCGCAGCGTGTCCTCGGCGTCGAGCTGGGTCGTCACGACGTTGCCGATGACGACGTTGCTGCGATTCAGGCTGTCCAGCAGGCCGCGCAGCAGCGTGGTCTTGCCGGCACCGATCTCGCCGGTGATGACGATGAAGCCGTCATTGCGCAGCACGCCGTAGTCCAGATAGGCCTTGGCCCGGCGGTGCTGCTTGCTGCCGTAATAGAAGTTCGGATCCGGGCTGAGCTGGAAAGGCTTGCTGCTCAGGCCGTAGAAGGCTTCGTACATGTCAGTGGCTCCCTGCCGCCCGCAGCCACTGGCACCCACCCATCGAGGGAGGCGAGCAGCGCGAGCGTGAGGGCTGTTTCATTGTCAGAACTGTTGGGTCAGGTTGCCGTAGACGGCATTCTCGGTGTACGGCATGAGACCCTGGAAGCGGCTATGGCGTGCACCCAGCTGAGCGCTGAGCCGCGGCCCCAAGCGCGCATTCCAGTTGGCCATCAGGCTGGTGAGAATCATGGCCTGGCTGCTTAAATCACCCGCGGAATCCTGCCTCGACAGCGTCAGGGAGATGCCTGACAGAGGGCTGAGTTGATGGCTGGCCGACATTGAGAAAGAGCGCTGCTCGATCTGCGATGAATTCGCCAAGTCGCCCTGATTCAGGTTGTCCCCAAGGCGCCTCGTGAGCGTGCGGCTGGCCAGCACTGTGACGCTGTTGCGCACACCTTGCAGCGTGACGGCCAGTTGTTGATTGCGCAGCCGGCTCGGTCCGGTCGACAGAAACCCATTGGCCACCGGCGCGTCCGGCGACAAGCCTTGCGACTGCAGATAGGCGCGCACCAGCACGTCTCGCTTGATGGGATCGGGCTCCTGCGAAGCGAACAGCAGGAAGAACATGTCGTAGTAGCTGCGTGCACCGCCGCTGGCGCCCGTGTTGCCCAGGGTGGTCGTCTGCGAGTCGGCCAGTCGCCAAACCATGCGCGCAAAGCGATGCTCGAAGCTCAGGCCATGGCTGTCGCCATATTCGTGACTCTGCCAATTGGCGCCGACGCGGGTGCGTGGCGTTGGCGTCCAATCAGCCGTCACGCCACCCGTGGCACCGTTGCGATTGCCCCCGCCCAGGTAGTCACTGCGTTCTTGCCCCACATTCGCAGAGAACGCCCAATCCGGATCGGGACGGTAGTTGACACCGACCCTCAGGCTGCTCGTGCCATTGGATGGCGCCGTCTTGGCCTTCACACGCTGCGTGTTTGCCTGCAGCCACCAGCCCAACAAGCCGGCATTCAGTTCGGTGACGTTCAGCGAGAGCCCTCCACCCCGACTATCACCCAGACTGGTGCCACGCGCCTCGGTGTACGTGATGTCGCCACGCAAGTCATAGGACGCAATGCCGCCCAGCACGCCGCGTAGCGACGGTGAGATCCCCAACGTACCCGTCTCATGCTGGTTCGTGTTGGCGAGATTGCTTACCCCCCCTTGCGAACCCAGGGTAGGCACCGTCTGCGCAGCAAAGGCCGAAGCGCTCTGCTGGCCGATGCTGGCCCGCATGTCCACGTAAAGCGTACGACTGATCAGCTCGGCCTGGCCGGCGGCGGACAGGGAGTTCTGCACGCGACCGGGCTGGTTGGACTTGATGTAGGCGATGCCATTCAGCGAATAGTCCAACGTGCCACGCAGCGTGCCACTGTTGCTGACGACGCTGACGCCAGGCGACAACGTCGTGATCAGCGCCGCATCCTTGTCCTGGGACAGGTTGAGGTTGTCCGTCCAGGTCTGCATCACCGTCAACCGCGGCCTGATGCTCATCCCCCCGGACGGGGCTGCCCCCTCCTGGGCATGCGCCGCGATTGCCCACGCGGCGAGTGCATAGGCAAGGCAGCGCGGCTCAGCTCTGCGCCGAGTCATTGCTGCCATATCCATAGCCGTAGCCGTATCCGTAACCGTAGCCATAGCCGTAGCCATAGCCACCCGCGGCATTGGGGCTGGCCTGGTTGAGCAGCATCATCTTGACCGGGCAGGTCTCGATGGTGGCCAGAGCTTGCTGGACAGCGCTCTGCGCCGTCTTCTCGGCGTGGACGACCACGATGATCTGACCCATGTGAGATGCCAGCACGCGGGACTCCGTCGTCAACAGCAGCGGCGGGGAGTCAAAAATGATGATGCGGTCCGGGTAGCGCTTGGCCATGTCGTCCAGCAACTGGCTCATCGCATCGCTGGCCAGCAACTCCGTAGCTCGCGGATGCGGCGTGCCGCTGGGCAGGATGGTCAGCTTCTCGACATTGGTCCGCAGTAGCACTTCGGACATGTCGACGCGCTCTTCCAGCACATCCAGCAGCCCCTGGCCCTGAGGCAGACCCAGCATGCGCAGCACCGACGGGCGCGCCACGTCCGCGTCCACCAGCATGACGGTGTTGTCCAGCTCAGCGGCAATGCTCAACGCCAAGTTGATGGAGGTGAAGCTCTTGCCCTCGCCCGCCAATGCACTGGTCACCATCAGCAGGTTGGCATGGTTGATGGTGGCGGCACCGCGCCCCATCGCGTTCTTGATCAGCGGCCGCTTGATGACCCGGTACTGGTCGCCGGTCTGCGAGCGCGGCATGTGCGGCATCAGGAACCCCTGGGCCGCCAGCGCCACTACGTCGAGTTCGACACGCTTGGATGCCGGATGGAAGCCGTTGTCCTGCAAGGAAATGCCCACCGCCGATGCCGCCGGCTCCGATGCGATCACCGGCACTGGTGCCATGGGAGCAGAAGCGGGCGCCGCTTCGCCAGCAGGTGCAGCCACCTGCTCGTCGCCCGGCAGCACCACGCCTGCCTGACGCAGTTGCTCCAGCCGCTGGGCGGCCTGTTCGATCAAGCTCGTCATGTCAAACCACCTGCCGGCTCAGTTGTACCGCCAACACCGTCAGCGCGACGGCAAACATCACCAACAAGCCACCGGCGCCAGCCGAGAAGCGGATGAGATCGATGCGGAAGCGAGCCCTATCCGCATCGGTCACCAGGCGCGTAACGACGCCCAGGATGGGTAGTTCGACCCGCGTACGCAGATCGTCTGCATCGTGGAAGACCGGGCGCAGTTGCGTGGCGGCAAAAGTCGTGAACAGGCCCAGCCCCAACGCGGCCACCATGGCGCCAGCGAGCAGCAGCAGGCGGTTGGGCGCCACCGGCTTGGGGTTCGCGCGCGGTGGGTCGATGACGCGGAAGTCTGCAACGCCGGATGCCACATCCAGTTCGCCCGACAGAGACGCCTGCTCGCGACGCTGCACCAGGTCCTCGTAATTCCTCTTCTGGATCGCATAGTCGCGATTCAATTGAGCGGCTTCGGCCTCGATCTGCGGCGCCGTCTTCAACGCCGCAACCGCCTGCGCGTAGCGTGAAGAGTACTCATCGACCCGGGCTCGCAGCGATGCAACCTGCACTTCAGTCATCGCAAGCAGGCGCACCATCTCCTGCATGGCCGGCGTTCCGCCGGCGGGGCCTGCCGATGGCACGCTCATGGCCGCCTTGCGCAGTTCCGCCATTTCACGCTTGCGCTGCTCCTCAAGATCCTTGATCAGCTTGCGCGTCGTGATGATGTCGGGATGCTGGTCCGTGTAACGCTGCAGCAATGCATCGAGATTGCGACGCAGGTCGGCAAGACGGGCATCGAGCTCGGGGGTACTGACGCTGACCGCAGACTCCTGCATCAGGCTTTGCATGGTGGTCTGCGCCCCTCCACGGGCCTTCTCCGCCTCAAGTTGCGCCTTCGCCGCATCACGAGCGTTCACCGCTTCCCGGTACTCGAGCCGGGCGCGCTCCAGTTGTCCGCTCAGCTCCGACATCGCGGCCGCTGAATCCTTGCCGTCCCCAGCGATGTTGGCAATGTTCTTCAGCCGGAATTCCTTCAGCCGTGTTTCAGCCTCTTCCAGCTTGGTTTCATAGGCCTTGATCTGCTCGTTGATGAACGTCGTCGCCGTCGACGTGTCCTTGCGGGTCGCCCCAAGGCTGGACTCGACGAAGATGGACACCAGCGACTGCACGACGCGCTTGGCGGTCTCGGGGTCGCTGTCCCGATAGCCGAGGATGTAGAGGTTGTCGCGACCGCTGCTCTGGATGGACAGATTGCTGGTCACCGTTTCAATCGTGGCTTCCTGCTGAGCCTTGGACTGGTTCTTCAAGTCGAGATCGGCCATGCGCACCAGCTTCTCGACATTGGGTCGGCTGATCAGCGTGCGGCTCAGCATCGTCACCTGCTGCTCAACGTTGGGCTGCACAGCAAGTCCAGCCATCAGCGGCTTCAGGATGGACTGCGTGTCGACATAGATGCGGGCGTTAGCCTCGTAGCGGTCAGGCAGGACAAACACGACGACAGCGCCAATAAGCCCCGTCACCCACGCCATGACCAATCCGAGCCAGCGGTATTTCCACATCCGCCGGACGATGATCAACAGCTGACCAATCAGCAATTCCATTGAAAACAGTCTCGGTTAAGTCGATCGGCGAAAGCGTTCAAATACAAAACCAGCTTCAGAACAGGCTTTGTGGAATGATCAAAATATCACCCGGCCGCATTTCCACATTTGCAGAAACATCGCCACGCTTGATCAAATCCTTCAACCGAACCGAATATTGCTTATTGCCATCACCGGTCCGCAAAATTGTTGCATCATTACCTGCGGCAAAATCGGTCAATCCACCCACGGCAATCATCACGTCGAGCAACGTCATCTTTTGCTTGAAAGGCAGGAACTGGGGCCTGGCCGCCTCGCCAACCACACGAATCTGTTCGCTGTACGGGCCAACAAACGACGTCACGATCACCGTCACCACGGGATCACGAACATACTTGCTCAACTGCTTTTCAACCTCGCGCGCCACCTGCACGGAAGTCATGCCCTGCACCAGAATCTCATCGACCAGCGGCGCAGCGATCTTGCCGTCAGGCCGCACCGGCACCGACATCGACAACTCGGGGTTGCGCCACACCATGATGTTCAGGCTGTCACCCGCACCGATGACATAGCTGTAATCGCTGACCCCAGCGGTGGCCGGGGCCGGCGGGACATCACGGGAAGACAGCGAAGCGCAGCCGGTCAACAGCAGTGTCGCCCCCAGCAGAAGCAGGCCGCGGCGCATCGAAGCATGAGCGGTGGACCAGGTTAGGGATTTCACAAGCGACTCCATAGTGCTCTTTCCGTTCTGACGACGACTTCGACCATACGCCGCTACACACCAGCGCTGCTCAACTGAGTCGAGCATGATGCCACAGGCATGCTTGGCGCCACGCCCCGCCCCCCTCGACTCAATGACAATGTTGACCCATACAACCAGCGCCATGCGCCCGACGGAGTTGGAGAACGACAGTTATGTCACCGAATCACCAGATTGCTGCTGATCAATGGCGCCTCCTGCTCGGAGCAGATCGCGTGCTGCAAGGCGACGCCATCCCGTCTCGCTATCGGCATGACACCCTCGCCAACGACGCCGATGTGCCGCTGGTACTGCGCATTGCCAGCGCCGACCAATTGCCGGACGTGATGCGCATAGCGCAGCAGCACGGCATCACAGTCCATCCGATCAGCACCGGCCACAACTGGGGTTACGGCACCACGCTTCCTGCAATCTCCGGCGTAGCACTTATCGACCTGGGTGACTTGCGCGCCATTCTGGATTTTGATCCGGAACTCGGAGTAGTGACCCTGGAGCCAGGCGTCACCCAGGGCATGCTGGCCGACTACCTGGACCAGCATGGCCATAACCATATGGTGCCGGTTACCGGCGCCGGCCCAAATTGCAGCCTCTTGGCCAACGCCCTGGAACGCGGGTTTGGCATCACGCCTCACGCTGACCATTTTGGCGCATTGACAGACCTTGAGGCCGTACTCGCCGACGGGAGTATTTACCAAAGCGCTCTGCGCGAGGCCGGCAGCGCCGAATTGGCCCGCCTATTCAAATGGGGAATTGGCCCCTACGTCAACGGACTCTTCTCGCAAAGCGGGTTTGGAATCATTACTCGCGCCAGCATTGCACTGGCACCACGCCCCGAGTGCGTCAAAGTATGCTTGTTCAATCTTGCAGACGACAACCTGCTCGAGGAGGCCGTGCATCGGGTTCAACAACTGCTGACTCAACTGCCCGGCGTTCTGGGTGGCGTCAACCTGATGAACCAGCATCGCGTACTCGCCATGACGGCCCCCTACCCTCCTGCGGAGGAGTTGGACGCCAACGGCTTGATGACCGCCGCGCAAGTCAAACAACTGGGCCGAACCTACCAAATCGCACCCTGGACAGGATTCGCCACTTTGTATGGCCGAAAACGCATGGTCCAGGCAGCCCAGAAAGAGATAAAGCTCGCCTTGAAGGGTGTTGCGAGCCGGCTGCTGTTCTTGTCGCCCACGCAAGCAGCGTGGCTGGCAGGCATCGCCGATCGGATCCCTGGCCCGATGGGCAAGAAACTGGGTAAAACAGCGGCGACCCTGAAGGCCTCATTGCAGCTGGTTCAAGGTCGCCCCAACGAAACGGCGCTGCCGCTGACCTACTGGCGAGGCCGCCTTCCGCAACCTGATCAAAACCGCGACCCGGCGCGCGATGGTTGCGGCCTTCTCTGGTACGCGCCGCTCATTCCCATGCGGCCCGCCGACGTCCGGCGCTTCGTTGATTTCGTGCATCGGGAACTGCCACCCAGGGGGCTCGAGCCCCTGATCACGCTGACCAGTCAGGGCGACCGCCTCTTCGACAGCACCGTTCCGCTGCTGTTCGACAAAAGTGTGCAGGCCAATTCCGATGCAGCGAGCGCCAGCCTTGAGCACTTGATCGAGGAGGGGCGCACACTGGGCTTCTACCCGTACCGACTCCACATCCAAAGCCAGGCAGCTCATCTGGCCCGCCAGTCTTCCAGTGCCCAACTGGTCGCCAGGCTCCGCCACGCCATCGATCCTCTCGACCTGCTGGCGCCGGGCCGCTACGCGCCCCATATCCATGAGCGGCAGGACCCTACAGCCCCACCGAGCTCCTTTTAGGATTTCAGCCGCGCCACATCAACGGCAGCACAAGGCGGCGGAAGAACAACCCGATACCGCCCCACATGGTCACAAACCAGGGCGGCACACCGCCCGGAATGTCGAGAGGGTAAGACCATTGGCCCGAATGCACGCCGACGTACTCGACACAGGCGCCTAGCAGCACCATGTGCCCGGCGTAGGCAAGGTCCAACCGGTCGTGAAAGAAAGCGAACGCCGCCAGCAAAACAACGACGGTGACCACAAAGAGTTGCGTTTGGTCGGTGATCACCGCAAAGGCCGCCGCGAACACCAACCCCAAGATCCACGCAGTCACGGTCTGTCGCCTGCCAGCCGGAGCAACGCCGCCCCAGAAGCGGTACACATGCAGCAGGTAAAAGCCCCACATGAAGAGCTCCCACACCGGCATCCCCAGCAGATCTGGCTCGCGGAACTGAAAAATTCCCTGCTTCAGGGCTGAAGCGTTCATACCCGTGAAGAACACGCAGACGGCCGCTGACATCAACCATTCGGCCCGACTCAGCGGCCAGAACAACAGGCCCCACAAACCCAGCAACACCAGCGTCTTCGTCAAAGTACCGGGCACCCAAGCGAGCACCACCAGCGTCACCCCCACCTGAAGCAGAGCTCGCTGCACACGTTCACTTGGCGCCGTGATGGCCTCCAGGGAGGAATGCGTATTCATGTCAAAGAATCGTAGGGCGCCGGCGTCGACTCAAAAAGACTTGCCAATGAAAAAAGCGACCTCGAAGAGGTCGCTTTCCACATCAGTGGGATCGAGATCAGGCCGACTTGCGACGACGGATCAGACCCAGGCCCAGCAGGGCGCCACCGACCAGAGCCAGGGAAGCCGGCTCAGGCAGCTTGACGGAGCCGACGACCGGATCGTCGATCTTCAGTTGCCAGCCACCCGAAGCCGGGGTGCCGCCAGCTTGCGCGAACGTGGCGCAAGCAGGGGTGCCAACCGTGCAGAACGTGTTGTTGGCGTTCAGGTCAGCGGTACCACCAATGAAGCCGTTGGTGTCGAAAATGTCGGCAGCGGAGCCACCGGTCACAGCCAGATAGCCTTGAGCAGAGCCGCGCAGCGGATTGGCAGCAGACAGCAGGCCAACGACGGTATTCACCAAGGGGTCGTCAGTGACGTCGGCACCAGGAACATAGTCGGCAGACAGCAGCAAACCACCAGCGCCGACGTCAGACACGCCGTGATAGCAGTTCTGGTTGAGCGCGCAACCGCCGCCGGCAGCTGCATAACCGCCAAGGCCCTGCGAGAAACCACCGGCCGCAACCAGGGAACCCACCGGGTTGATGAACAGATCAACAGATCCGCCCGTGGCATACAGGAAGCCGCCAGGGCCTGCGGCGTCAAAGTTGGCGACAGTGATGCCGCTGAATGCGCCGGTGATCTCAGCGCCGTTCTGGCCGTCAGCCCAGATCGTGACTTCACCAAAACCGATGGTCTGGATGGACGTGACCTTCAGAACGCCATAGTTTTGGCTGCCGTTGTTCAGGCCGTTCGAGAAATTCTCGAAGCCGGTCAGCTTGATACTGAAGGCGCCGTCCCAACCAGCGGGAACGTTGC
The DNA here is from genome assembly GCF_031458115.1 of Roseateles asaccharophilus. GTDB lineage: Bacteria > Pseudomonadota > Gammaproteobacteria > Burkholderiales > Burkholderiaceae_C > Pelomonas > Pelomonas asaccharophilus_A. Next base: position 297,941 of record NZ_JAVDXV010000006.1, read on the forward strand.
TGAAGCTGAAGCTCGGGGCTGCTTGAGCCACGCAGGCTGCCAGACCGAGAGCGATAGCGAGAAGCTTGGTTTTCATGAAGCACTCCTTGCGAGGTATTGAATTGGCCTGCGGCTGCCTGCCAGTCGCAACAATCTAAGCAGGCACCGTGCCAGGTTCGGAAAAATATCGCAAGTCATTGATATGAAAAGAGATTTTTTTCGAAATCGCCGACGTTTCGAATGAGCGTATCGCGACTGTAAGGAATTCCGACACCGTCATTCGGTGGCCTCGGCGGCCAGGAGCGCAACCGCATCGCTCGCCTTGATGGCGTAGCTGATGCCGCTGGGGGCGGAAAGAGCAGCCTCACGAGTCCCCTTCACCAGAACCATGCTGACCACACCGACGACTTCACCGCTGGCCAGATCGAAAACCGGTCCCCCGCTGTTGCCGGGATAGGCCGTCGCATCGAGTTGCAGGACCTCGAAGCTGCCGCGGCGAAGCTGCTGCAACGCGCGCGGCTGAAGGGTTTGGGCATTCATGGCCTGCGGTGCGATGGCCGTCAGCGCCGCCACCATGCCGCGATGACTGACGTGAGAGAACCCGAGCGCACCGCCGAGGGGGAAGCCGATCAGCACGATGTCGCTGCCTTCCGAGACATCTTTCGCAGCCAGCTTGACTGCGGGCAGCGCAGGGCCGTCGATGGTCAACAAGGCCAGGTCGCGGGGTCCATCGGTTCGCTTGACGCTGGCACCTCGCATGACCCATCCCGATTCAGCCGTCCAATGCTGGATCGCCACGCGCCGATCAACGCGGCCAGGTGGCAACGGCGGCAGCACGTGCGCAGCGGTGATCACATGCCTTCCGTCTGAAACAACGAAACCCGTGCCGCTGAATCCGAAACGCGGGCTGTCGAGCAGCCCATAGCTGCCGACCAGCACGACCGAGGGCTTGACCCGGGCAATCAGCGCTGCCGCAGTCTCAGCCGCATTCGCAGCCGGGCCGACGACCAAGAGCAGGGTCAGCAATCCCAGGGTGCGACGGATCAAAGGTCGTCCCCGACGTGTCGGGTCTCAAGTGCCGCGACGCAGCGACGCCAAGCATCGTCCTCATCGCTGACTCGGAAGCCATAGAAGCTTGCGCCGTCAGCTTGATGCTCGCGCACCACCTCAACGCGCAGGCGGGATCGCTCGTCCACACCCAGTTCAACCAGCGCGTCCCCCTTGGCACCGATTTCCAGCGGCAGCTTGGAGCGCGCCTGAAAACCAGTCAGGGACAGTTCAATGATCGTCATCACCACGGTGTGCTCTCGGTCACCCGAGACCAATCTGACCTCCGCCGGGCAACGCATCGAGAAGCGCTGATGGCGCCGCATGGCTGCAAAGGAGACGTAGTCCTCCCGCAGCATCGGCAGCACCGGGCGGAACTCTGGTTGGTCGTAGATGGACCACAACAAAACACGGCGCCGGTCGTCGAGCTCCTCGAACACGGCAGTCTGGCGATTGAAGAAGTAGTCCAGCATCTCCGGCGTCAGGACCGGATCGTTGGTGAGGTGGTAGCGGCGACGCGGTAGCTTGATGTGGGGCAGGCGAAGCTCGACGAAATAGCGGTAGAGGTTTTTGCGCTGAGCCTTGCTCGAATAGGCCTTGCGAAACACCTCCCGCGCACGCACGAGATCGAGCGTTGCCCCCACTGCAGGCGCGCCATTGGCGAAGTCGTAGTGGTCCACCGTGTTCTCTTGCAGACGCTCGAAGAACAGCAGCGACTCGTACATCTCGATGCGGTCCGGATTGACCGCGATGACGAGGTGGCGCGTGTCGAAATACTGCGTGCAGTACTCGTACATGAACTTCATCAACGGGAACAGGATGGCTCCGCCCGTCTTGCGGAAGTCCGGGTGCACGGCCAATGCCGAGATCTCCGCGATCTGCCCTTCCTCAGCTCGCACAGGGCTGAGGTCGAAAGCGGCCTGCATCGGGAACCCGAACACTCCTTCGCGGATCATCGAGATCGTGCCGACGACGCGGCCATCGTACTTGGCGCAAAGGGTCGTCGTGGTCGGCAACGCGTGGTAGGGCGTCACGCGCATGCCAGAGGCCGCAGGCTTCATGAAGCCCGCGGCGACGTAGGCATCGTGCAGGATGCGGAAGCAAGCTTCCAGCTCCTCGCGGGTGTTGGCAACCTTCAGTTCAAGGCGAGCATCAGGGGCCGGATCACAGTCGATCATGCGCCGGTACAGCGCGAAACGAGTCTCCCGCGGCAGCCGAGCCAAAACCGCCCGCAGCCCGCGGTGCCAGGCTTTGCGGAAGGTGGCTTGCTTGATCAACATGCGGCCAACTCGGAAGTGTGGGTCAGGGGTGGATGACGAGCGCTCAGAGCTGACCCATCAACCGCTTGACTTCATCCTGCTTGGGGAACTTTGCACCCAACCCCGCCAGCACTTCAAGCTCCTTGCGTGCGGCAGGCAATTGCTTGTCTTTCAGCAGGTACTGCGCGAGGCGCAGGCGCATCATGGGTTGGTTGGGCGCAAGATCAGCCGCCTGCCGCTGCGCGGCGACTGCCTTGTCCAGACGTCCCGCGCGCGAGTGGATTTCCGCGAGCGTATCAAACGCCGGCGCCGACTTGGGCGCGGCGGACAGCGCCCGTTCAGCGGTCTCCAAGGCTTCGGGCTTGCCCTGCTGGGACAAGATCCAGGCGAGATTGTTCAAGCTGGCCGGATCCTTGGGCACGACCTTCAACACGGTGCGATATAGCTCTGCCGACGTATCGAGCTCGCCCAACGCAAGATAGCGGTCGCCAAGGTAGTAGTTGAAGACGGGGTCCTGCGGACGCTCGGTCCGCCATTCCTTCTCGAACTGCTGCGCTTCCTTGAGTCGCGCCGCATCCTCCAGCGCGCGATGGAGCTTCACCGCGCTGGCGCCCACACGGGCCTTCGCCAGCCCTTTGCGGTAGGCCGCCACAGCGCCGACGAAGTCACGCTTGCCGTTGAGGAGGTCACCCTCCAACATCCAGCCCGCCGGGCTGGCCGGCACTGCCGTCTGCGCCGTGCGCGCCTGAGCCAACGCACGGTCGTAGCGCCCCATCTTGGCAAGCAACGACACCATCTGGAAGTGCACTTCCACGTTGCCGGGCTGCAGCGTCAACGCCTTGGTCAGTTGTGCCAAAGCTCCGGTCGCGTCCTTGTTGGCCAAGTGCACCTGCGAGAGCCGGAGCAACGGTCCAGCATCCTTCGGTTGCAAGGCGGCCAGCTGCGAGAAGGTCTGGCGGGCCTGGTTGTGGTTGCCTGCGACCAACTCCACCAAACCAGCCGCATCCAGCGCTGCCGGGCTGGCAGGGAACGCGGTCTGGACCTCCTTGCCTACCACCTGGGCACGCTTGACATCACCGCCTTCCAACAATGCCCGGACCAAGGCCACGCGCGGGAACTCGCTGTCCGGGTACTTCTTGACCAGGGTCTCCAGATCGGCAGCGATCTTGGACGGCGGTTGGCCCTGAGCCTTGGCCAGCGAAATCACCGCCAGGTCGGCATTCAACGACCGCGGGTTCTTCTCGAGATAGGACTTGTACCGGGCCACGGCGGCCTCGGGCTTGCCGGCTCGCTGATCCAGCGCCGCCAGCGCGGCAACGGCGGAGAAGTCCTTGCTGTCCTTCTTGCTGGCCGCTTCGTACTGGCGCGTTGCTTCGCTCACATCGCCCTGCGCAAGCGCCAGCTCTCCACGCAGGTAAGGGCCGGCGGCGCTGTCGGGTCGCTTCTTCTCAAGATCGTCGATCGCCGCGCGCGCGCGTTCAAACTGACGGCTCTCGATGTAGGTGCTGGCCACCAGGATGTCAGCCTGCAGGTCGTTGGAGGTGCGCCCAACTTCCTTGAGCACACGGACGCCCTGGTCGATGCGCCCTTCCGAGATGTCGACAACGGCCAGCGCGCTGCGGGCGCGCTCGTTCTGCGGGTTGACGGTGAGAGCGCGCTGGTACAGCTGCTTGGCCACCTCGGGTTCGCCCAGGCGGACTTGCGCGTCCGCCGCCAGCGTGAACGCCTCGGCCGGCACACCGCTGCGTTCATTGATGAGCGGCTGCAAGGTACTCAGGGCCATCTTGTTGTCCCCTGCCCTCAGCAGCGAACGGGCCAGCAACAGTCGCACCTGGGTGGTCTGCGTCGTGCGTGGCAGGGCTTTGCCCAGATGCGCCGCAGCCTGAGCGTAGTTGCCGGCCTCGAAGGCGATGCGCCCAGCCAACTGCAGCCCCGCGACGTTGTCCGGCGCAAACTTCAGCATCAGCTGGATCGCCTCGACGGCAGCCGGCAGCTCTCGCCGCTCCAGCGCCAGCAATGCAATGAAGTACTGTGTCGGCGCGCCGCTGGGATAGACCTTGCGCAACTGATCCAGCTGCGCCTTGGCCGCCGCCTCGTCCTTCTGTGTCAACGCGAGGTGAATCAGCCCGGCGTGGGCCTGGATGCTCTTTGGGTCCAGCGCCAAGCCTTCGCGATAGGTCTGCGCGATGGCGGAGGCATCGAACCGCCCCTGCATCATCCCCATCAGCTCAGCCTTGAAGATCTTCGGGCGAGCAGACTTCGGATGCGTTCGCTCTGCATTTTCAACGTCGGCCATGGCCCCGGCCGGGTCGTCGCGCAGCGTCTTGATTTGCGCCATCACGAGCCGCCCATTGAGGCCTTCAGGATCGTCCTTCAGGGACGCTTCCGCGCTCGCCAGCGCGAGGTCGAACTTGCCTCGAATGCCATAGGCACTTGCCAACGTAGCGGCAAGAGCGGCTTGCGCCTTCGGCGTGCCGAGCTTCTTGCCGGCGAACTCCGCGATCACCTTGTCCAGTTCGCCATGCACCAGCATCACTTCAGCCAAACGCGGCTGAAGGCGGTCGGGGTCGAACCCTGATGTGTTCAGCTTGTTGAACTCCACCAAGGCCCCGGAGCTGTCACCGCTGTCCATCAGCGCAACGCCCAGCAGGAATCGCGCCTCGTCCGATGCCGGATCCCTCTGCAGGGCATTCTTGAACTCGATCACCGCGGCCCGGTAATCCTTCTTCTCAAGATGGTTGCGCCCGCTGGCGATCAACTCCGTTGCATCGTGCGACGAGCACGCGGCCAGCGTACTCAGAGCAATGGCGGCCAGCAGCGCGCCCTTGCGCTGCCATGGAGTCTTGAGGGAGTTGCTCATTGAATGTGCAATCGATTCATCAGATCGTAGAGGGTCGGACGGCTGATGCCGAGCAGCTCGGCGGCGCGAACGATATTGCCATCGGTGCGCGCCAGCGCCGTGATGACGGCCTGCCGCTCCGCGTTCTCACGCACAGTGCGCAGGTCTAGTATGACTTCGGCCTCCTCAGGCAGGGGCGCGGCACGTAGCCCCAGGTCCAGTGCGGTGATCCGGTCTTCCTCGGCCATGATGACGGCGCGCTTGAGCATGTTCTGCAGTTCGCGGACATTGCCGGGCCAGCGGTGTGTCTCCAGGGCCCGCACGGCATCGTCGGACAGGCTGGGCACCGGACGCCGCATCTCGGTCGCGAAACGTCGTGCAAACGCGTGAGAAAGCAGCACCGGATCGCCAACACGGTCGCGCAACGGCGGGATGTCCACGACGATCTCGGCCAGGCGGTAGTAGAGGTCTTCGCGGAAGCGTCCATCGGTGATGCGGGCACGCAGATCCTGGTGCGTCGCACCGACCACGCGCACATCGATCGGGATTTCCTGGCGCCCACCCACGCGTTCGATGACGCGCTCCTGCAGGAAGCGCAGCAGCTTGGCCTGCAACGGCATCGGCAGGTCGCCGATCTCGTCCAGCATCAGCGTGCCGCCGTTCGCCGTCTCGATCTTGCCGATGGTGGCCTTGTTGGCACCGGTGAACGCGCCCTTCTCGTAGCCAAAGAGTTCGCTTTCCAGCAGCGTCTCCGGGATGGCGGCGCAATTGATCGCGACAAAACGCCCCTTGCGCTTGGACGCATCGTGCAGGCCTTGCGCGAGCACCTCCTTGCCGGTGCCGCTCTCACCGAGCAGCAGCACGGTCGCATCGCTGCGCGCCACCTTCTCGATCATGCGACAGACCCGCTGCATGCCCGGGTCGCGGGTCACGAGCCCCGAGAACACGTCACTGCCCTGCTGCATCTGCAAGCGGCGGTTCTCCTGCTGCAATTCGTACAGGCGGTAGGCGCGCTCGACGGTGAGACTCAGCACATCGGGATCGACCGGCTTGGCCAGGAAGTCGTAGGCGCCCATGCGGATGGCGCGCAACGCGTTCTCCTGGTCGTTCTGACCTGTCAGCACGATGACCTTGACCGAAGGATCCAGCTCCAAAAGCTTCTCCAGACACTTGAAGCCCTCGGAGACCGAGTCACGGTCCGGTGGCAGGCCCAGGTCCATCGTGACGACCGCCGGGTTGTGTCGACGGAACTGCAGCACCGCACTGGCGACGTCGTCGGCCGTTGCCGACTCGAAGCGATCCAGCGACCACTTGAGCTGCTTTTGCAGCGCAAGGTCGTCCTCGACGATCAGCAGCGGCGCGTGGCGAGGGGTACTCATCGGACCTCGAGCGCGGCCAACGGCGCCTCTGCCTGGGCGTGGAACAAGGGCAGCAGCAGGGTCACCGTGGTGCCCTGGTTCAGTTCACTCTGCACGCTGATCTTGCCTCCCAGTTCCTGCACGTATTGATGACTCTCGTGAGCGCCTATGCCCATGCCACTGGCCTTGGTGGTCTGGAAGGGCTTGAAGAGGCGATTCTGAATGAATTCCTCGCTCATGCCGCAGCCGTTGTCGTCCACGCGAACGCGGGCCTGGCTACCTTCCGAATCCAGTGTCAGGCAAACCCGGCCAGTGAGCGGCGTGGCATCGAAGGCGTTCTGCACCACATGGCCCAGCACGCGCTCGACACGCTCCGGATGCCCGCGCGTGCTGACCCCGGGTTGCAGGTCCAACTCCAGCACCCTGCCCTTGCTGGATGCTGCCGCGGCGAGTCGCTTGGCAATCTGCTCCAGGTCGACGCCGCTGGTGACGCCATGCGGCTTGTCGCCTTCGCGCAGCTGCAGCATCAGCTGACGCATCTTCTCCAGTGAATTCTCGACCGTGTCCAGCATGTCCTGCTGGAACTCCGGGTTGTCGCGCAGGCGTTTGGCGTTCTTCATCATCAACGACAACTGCGTGACGATGTTCTTCAAGTCATGGACGACGAACGCCGACATGCGGTTGAAAGCGTCGAACTTGCGCGCCTCGAGCAGCGCCTCGGTGGCCTGCGCCTGGGCCAGGTAGCCCGAAGCCTGGCTGGCAGCGGTGCGCAGCAGATCACGCACCTCCCAGTTGAGCTCCACCTCGGCACGCGGGCGCCCCAGCACCGCAAAGCCGATCAGGGACTCACGCACCAACAATGGCACCACCAGCCAGCAGCGCGGCTCGTCCACCAGCCAGCCAGGCAGCTCCAGCCCAGGATAGGCCTCGCGATTCGCACGCCATTCATCCACATCGATGATCCATGCTCGCTCCTGCCAGAAGCGCCCCAGGGCCCCCTGGCGGGCCTCCACACCCGCCTGTTGCGGCAGGTTCCAGCGCGCCACCTGCAGGAAATCCGAATCGGTCGAACGCTGCATCCACAGCATGCCGCTGGGGCTCTCGACGAGATTGGCCAACGCGCGCACCACTGTCTCGCCGGTGTATTGCGGCTCCACACTGCTGGCGAGCAACTGCGTGAAGCGCAGCCACTCCTCGCGGTAGTCGTAGCGGTAGCTGAAGAAATTCTTGCTGATGTAGACGCGCAGGCGCGCCCGCATCGCCCCCGACGCCACCAGCAGCGCCAGACCGACCAGCGCCACGAAGACCAGCGCCACCGACAACGCACGCGCCCAGTGTCCGCCTGTGTAGCGAACGTAGTAGCCCACGGCCGCAACCATCAGCAGATAGCCCCCCACCAGCAGCAAGGCCGCCGAATGGAAGACCGCCGACCGCGAGACATGCAGCTTGCCCAACCAGTCGCCATGCCGACGCGACGCGACGTAGAGCAGCGGCACCGCAGCAGCATGCACCAGCGCACGCACACTGACCGCATCGCCATCGAAGCGCTGGAACAAGGCCGCCTGCGAGCCGATGAACAGATCGAAGACGAAGATGGCCCCCAGCCCCAGCGCCACCGGCTTGGCATTCCAGCGCGCATCAGCGCTGGCGTTGCGCAGCATCTGCTCCACCAGCACCAGTCCAAGCACCGCCAGCACCAGCGCCGCCAGCGCTTGTGGACGCGCGAACTCGCCGGGCGGCCGTGATTCGGCGGCCACGATCAATGCCATCTGCAACAGCACCGCAGCGGCGGCAAAGGGCCGCGCCCACCTCAGCCCCGCGCCACGGTGGCCGGATGGCATCAGCATCAACAGGAAGCTGAACCACAGACCGTAGCGCAGCAGGTCCAGCGTCGGCACCAGCCACACGGGCAGGCGATCGGACCAATGCCGCTGCATGTCCACCACGGCCACACCAGCCCAGATCGAACTGGCGGCCAATGCCGCCAGAAAGACGAGCGCCACGGCTGTCACCGGCAGGCGGCCGCGCAGCAGTCGCTGCGCGAAATAAAGGCTGAACACCCCGTACGCCGCGCAGCAGATCAGGCTGCTGACGCCGCTCATGGAGCCGAAGGCCGTCAAGACTTCGGCAACCGTCCCGGTGGTGGAGTCCAAGTCTGTCTGGGGCATGCGGGATTCAACCACGCCCCGATCGGCCACGGGATCGACGCCGAACGCCGGCGCGATCAGCGTGCGCCCTTGCCGGTCAGCACCACGGCCACCGTCTCCAGCATGATCAGCAGATCAAGGAACAGCGAATGGTTCTTGACGTAGTACAGGTCGTACTGCAGCTTCTCGACCGAGTCCTCGATCGTCGAACCGTACTCGTAGCGGACCTGCGCCCAGCCGGTCACGCCAGGCTTCACGCTGTGACGGACTGCGTAGTAGGGAATCTTGCTGATCAGCTCGTCGACGAAGAACTGACGCTCGGGGCGCGGACCCACCATGCTCATCTCGCCCACCAGCACATTGAACAGCTGCGGCAGTTCATCAATGCGGACCTTGCGGATGAATCGACCCACACGGGTGACGCGGTCATCGTTCTTGGTGGCCCAGCGCGGCTTGCCATCCTTCTCGGCGTCCGTGCGCATGCTGCGGAACTTGATGACCTTGAACGGCACGCCATTCAGGCCCACGCGCTCCTGGCGATACAGCACCGGGCCGCGCGACTCGGCGCGGATGACGATGGCGGTGATCAGCATCACCGGCCAGGACACGGCCAGGATCAGCGTCGCGAAGATCACGTCGCAGACCCGCTTGATGGCCGCGCGGAACATGCCCTGGCTAAAGCCATCGCCGAACACCAGCCAACCGGCGTTCACGTGCTTAATGTTGATCTGGGCCAGCGTCTTCTCGAAATGCGTGGCGATATCGACCACGCGCACGCCGGACAGCTTGCAGTCCAGCAACTGGCGCAGCGGCATGCTGCCGCCCCGGCGCTCGCTCAGCGCGACGACAATCTCGTCGACGTTGTGCTTCAGCGCCGCCTCGGTCAGGTTGGCGCCGTCATTGATGATTTCGGTGCGCGGCACTTCGTGCTGCTCTTCGTTCGGGCCAGCGTAATAGCCCACGATCTGCGCATGCGGATCGGAAGCGCGCAAGGTGTTGCCGACGGCACGCGCCGCGGGGCCGGTACCGAAGATCAGGATGCGGCTGCGCAGGCGGGCCTGCGTTCCCGAATGGGCCGCGTAGACGCGGTGGATCATGACGGCGGCCACGGCGGCCATCGCCACCAGGGTCAACAGGTCACGGCTGGTGTCTGAAGGCACCAGGCTGAAGATGGCATAGGCCAGCGGCAGACCGAAGAGCAGGCCGAACAGCGCCCGGGCACAGGATTCCGTGATCGAACGGTTGTGCACATGCTGATAGAAGCCCGTGGCCGAATTGATCACGAACATGCAGCCTGCCAACGACAGACCGTGGGAAGCCGCGAACGGGAGGACAGTCTGGGCGGACTCGCCCTGGCTCAGCACGACGGCGATGACCGCGAACACGATCAGCCCCAGGTCGAAGAAGACCTGCAGCAGCGTCTGGCGGTGCAGGTAGTGGTTGAATATTCGAATCATTCGCATCCCCGATCACTCTTGCGTGGCACCCTTTGCATCTGCATTTCGATCAACGAAATTCGAATCAATATCGATATTCCATTCATCCCGCAGCCAAAGCCGCCTTTTGCATCACCTGTCAACCGTCTGCCCTTCGAGCGGAGCAACTGTCGGAGACGGTTACAGATTCGGGGCGTTCCGGGCTTGACGCCGCGACGAACACCGGTCACCCGCCCTGGATCGCGCCGGCATCATGCCTCCGGCCCCAGGCGTTGAAAGCCCCCCGTTTAGAGGGTGCGTGCCCCTTGAATCTGCCTCTCACGACAGCGACGCCGCAGCGGTCGCGATGGTCGTATTCACAACGGGCGGCAGTAGACCCGAAAGCCGGCGACAGCACCATGACGACACCGGACCGCCGCAGGCAAAGCGTGCGAAACGGCACGGCCGTTCCTTTGAATTTCGACGAAGGCTGTTTTCAACACACAACCACCGTGCCGGACATGGCAAATTTTCCCGAACGGCAAATATTCCTTTCGGCATTCCATTCCGCAAACACAGTCGGGTAGGCGTTGAATAGATCACGCCCGGTTTGTCGCAACGCGGGCACTTTCATCGTCTAACTACTAACCATTTACCTGATTTGAATGCGCCAAAAGAAAAACGCCCACCAGCCGGTGGGCGTTTGCTTTCAGGTGCGAAGGATCAGCGCACGACGGAGATCTGCTCCTTCTTCTGTTCCTTCTTCGCGTCCGACTTGTAGGTGTACAGCGTCAGGGCGCCGTTCTTGATGTCACCCTTCTCGTCGAACGTGATGCTGCCGGTCACGCCCTTGTAGTCGGTCGTCTTGGCCAGCACCGGCAGGTACTTGGCCGGATCGGACGAACCGGCCTTGACCATGGCGGCGACCAGAACGTTGACCGCGTCGTACACGTACGGTGCATAGATCTGCACCTCGGTGTTGAACTTGGTCTTGAACTTGGCGCGGAAGTCATCCATGCCCTTCTTGGCCTGACCCTCAACGCCACCCGCCTCGGCGCACACCACCTGGCCGTCGGCCATGGTGCCGGCAGCCAGCTTGGGCAGTTCGCCCGTGCAGATGCCGTCGCCACCCAGGAACTTGGCGTTGATGCCCAGTTGCTTCATCTGGCGCAGCATCGGGCCGGCCACGGCGTCCATGCCGCCGAAGAACACGACGTCGGGCTTCTTGCCCTTCAGGGAGGTCAGGATGGCGGTGAAGTCCGTGGCCTTGTCGTTCGTGAACTCGCGGCCGATGACCTTGCCGCCAGCGCCCTTGACGCCCTTTTCGAACTCGTCGGCAACGCCCTGGCCGTAGGCCGTGCGGTCATCGATGACGGCGATGGACTGACCCTTCAGGTCCTTGGCGGCGTAGCGGCCCAGCGTGCCGCCCAGATGCACGTCGTCAGCAACGACGCGGAAGGTGGTCTTGTAGCCGTTGCGCGTGAACTTGGGGTTGGTGGCCGACGGCGAGATCTGCGGGATGCCCGCGTCGCTGTAGACCTTGGAGGCGGGGATGGAGGTGCCCGAGTTCAGGTGACCCACCACGCCATTGACCTTGGCGTCGACCAGCTTCTGCGCGGCGGCCGTGCCTTGCTTCGGGTCGCCGGCATCGTCTTCGGCCAGCAGTTCCAGCTTGACCTTCTTGCCGCCGATGGTGACGCCCTTGGCGTTCAGCTCTTCGATGGCCATGCGCGCGCCCATCTCATTGTCCTTGCCCAGGTGGGCAATCTGGCCGCTGGTCGGGCCGACGTGGCCGATCTTGACGACCTCCTGCGACATCGCCGTGCCACAGAGCAGAGCAGCCACTGCACCCACTACCACATTCAACTTGACTTGCATGGATGAACTCCGGTTTGGAAGAGAGGAAAGACAAAAAACCGTTGATGTTTTCAACCGGGTGAACATACCCCAATTCCGGGGGGCGGGCTCATTCGGGAAAGCGTGGACGAAACACTGTCAACCGCTGGCGGTGAAATGGTCCAGCGAGGCACCTGACTGCTTGTAGGCACGGTAGCGAACCCGGCCGGCCTGCACCTCATCGGGCGACTGCCCCACCACCTCCAGCACACGCTCGAACTCGAAGGCAGCCGCCGGCAGCGCTTCGCCCAGGTTCAACAGCAGCCCCCGGTGGGGCAGCTGCGCCGCGTCCTGCACCAGCAAGACCTCGCCCGGCAACGGCGGCGCGACGCCGTCCCAGCGCCGATGCGGGATGAACTCGCTGGCGTCAAAGCCCCACAGCAAAGCGTCCAGCGCTGCCGCCTGTCCGGGCGGCACGCAGATGCCCAGCGGCTTGCCGGACGCCAGCGCGCGGCGCACCAGCCGGCAGGCGAAACGCAGCGGCTCAGCCGCCTCGCTGTAGAAGCTGACCTGCTGAGGCACCGAGTTACTTCGCGTGGCTCAGCACGAAGTGCGTCAGCAGGCCCACGGGCCGGCCGGTCGCGCCCTTGGCGGCGCCGCCCTTCCAGGCGGTGCCGGCGATGTCCAGGTGTCCCCAGCGGTACTTCGTGGCGAAACGCTGCAGGAACTTGGCCGCCGTGATGGAGCCGCCCGCGCGGCCGGCGATGTTGGGCACGTCGGCGAAGTTGCTCTTCAGGCCCTCGGCGTACTCGTCGTCCAGCGGCATGCGCCAGCACGGGTCCAGCGCGGCGTCGCCCGCAGCCGTCAACGCCGCGGCCAGCTCGTCGTCGCTGGCATACATGCCGCTGCGCACGCCGCCGAGCGCGATGACGCAGGCGCCGGTCAGCGTGGCCACGTCCACCACCACGGCCGGCTTGAAGCGTTCGGCGTAGGTCAGCGCGTCGCACAGGATCAGGCGGCCTTCCGCGTCGGTGTTCAGGATCTCGATGGTCTGGCCCGACATGGAGGTGACCACGTCGCCCGGCTTGACCGCACGGCCGCTGGGCATGTTTTCGCAGGCGGCGACGATCATGACGAGGTTCAGCTTGGGCTTGAGCTCGGCCACCGCGCGCAGCGCGCCGATGACGCTGGCCGCGCCGCCCATGTCGAACTTCATCTCGTCCATCTCGGCGCCCGGCTTCAGCGAGATGCCGCCGGTGTCGAACGTGATGCCCTTGCCGACCAGCACCACCGGCGCCACCGTCTTGGCCGCACCGTCGTAACGGGCCACGATGAAGCGCAGCGGCTCGTCGGAACCCTGGGCCACCGACAGGAAGCTACCCATGCCCAGCTTCTCGACGGCCTTCTTGTCCATGACCTCGACCTTCAGGCCATGGGTCTTGCCGATCTGCTGCACGACCTGGCCCAGATAGGTGGGCGTCGCGTAGTTGGCCGGGCGGTTGGCGCATTCGCGCGCCAGCTCGATGCCAGCTGCGATGGCCTCGCCTCGCACCAGACCCGCCTTGGCGGCCTTCAGGTCGGCCTTGGTCGTCAGCAGCGCCAGCTTGGCCAGCTTGGAAGCGGCCGGCGCACTGGGTTTGGTGTGGCGGTACACGTAGACCGCATCGGTCGCGGCCACGGCCGTCTGCTCGGCCAGCGCCTCGGCCAGGCCGGCATCGAAGCCCACGAACGCCACCGCAGCGCTCGCCACGCCGCGCGACTTGATCTGCGCCAGTCCGGCGCCCAGTGCCGCACGTGCGGCGGCCAGCGTCGTCTTGCCGCTGGCGACCAGCACCAGTCGCGCCGCCTTGATGTCTTCGGCCTGCGTCAGCGTGACGGCCTGGCCGGCCTTGATCGCGAAGTCACCCAGCTTGATCGCGGCCTGCGCATGTTTGGCGACGGCAGCATCCAGCCCCTGAGGCAGCGAGTCGCCGCCAAGCACCACGATGAGAGCGTCGGCACCCACGGTAGCGAGTGCGTTCACCTCGGTGGCTTGAACCTTGAAGTCCATAATGACTGAAAGTAGATAGAAGTGCGTTTGATGTTATTCGATTCATCCACGCGATCCGAGTTGGCCAAGAGCTTCGGCGTCACGCTGGTGGTCATCCTGACCATCGTGCTCACCTCCACGTTGATCCGCACGCTGGGGCAGGCCGCCGGCGGCAATGTCTCGCCGCAGGACGTGGTGCTGCTGATGGGCTACGCAACCATCGCCTACCTCGCACCCATGCTGACGCTGTCGCTGTTCGTGGCCGTCGTCATTACGCTGGGCCGCCTGTACCGCGAGTCGGAGATGACGATCTGGTTCGCCAGCGGCATCCCGCTGTCGCGCTTCGTGCGCCCGGTGCTGCGCACGGCCTGGCCGGTGCTGCTGGCCATCGTCGTGCTGCAACTGGTGGTCTGGCCCTGGAGCAACCAGAACAGCGCCGAGCTGAAGGACCGCTACCAGAAGCGCAGCGACCTGTCGCGCGTCACGCCGGGCCAGTTCCAGAGCTCGCGCGACGGCAGCCGCGTGTTCTTCATCGAGCGCGACGGCGACGACCCCGCCACGGGCCGCAACGTCTTCATCCTGGGCAGCGAGCATGAGCGCGAGTCGGTGACGACCGCGTCGCGCGGCCGGCTGCAGATGGAAGGCGATGACCGCTTCCTGGTGCTGGACCACGGCCAACGCAACGAGACCGACAGCAGCAGCGGCGAGAAGAGCCTGGCGCGCTTCGAGCAGTACAAGGTGATGACCGACACGCAGGTGTTGTCCAGCGCCAACCAGTTGCCGCCCAAGGCGCTGCCCACGCTGGACCTGCTGCGCACGCCCACGCCCAAGAACCACGGGGAGCTGGCCTGGCGCTTCGGCATGATCCTGGGCGGCATCAACATGGCCATCCTGGGCATCGGCCTGTCGGCCTCCAACCCGCGCCGCGCGAACAACTGGAACCTGCTGTTCGCGCTGCTGGCCTTCATCGTCTATTTCAACCTGATCAACCTGTCGCAGTCCTGGGTCGGCAATGGCCGCGTCGCCCTGCCCCGGGCGCTGGTCACGCTGCATGGCAGCGCGCTGCTGCTGTCGCTGGCCGTCATCTGGCTGCGCGACAACGGCAACCGCTTCTGCCTGCGTCGCCGGGCGTCGGGAGCCGCTGCATGAGGACGGTCCGCAGCCTGCTCTACAAGGACATCGTCGGCTCCGTGCTGCTGGTGGCCGCGGCCTTCCTGGCACTGTTCTTCTTCTTCGACTTCGTCGATGAACTGGAGCGCATGAACCGCATCGGCGCCGGCTCGGGCAAGGCGGCGCTGCTGGCGCTGATGGAGCTGCCGGGCCACTTCTACGAGCTGTTCCCCATCGCCGTGCTGATCGGCTCCATCCTGGCGCTGGCCCGGCTGGCGCAGAGCAGCGAGTTCACCATCCTGCGCACCGGGGGCCTGGGGCCGGCGCGCGCCCTCGGCCTGCTGGCCGGGCTGGCCACCGTGTTCGCGGTGCTGACCTTCGTCATCGGCGACTACGTGGCCCCGCGCTTCGAGAAGGAGCGCGACTCGCTGAGCGCGAGCTTCGGCCGCGACCCTGGAGCGGGCAAGCGCGGCGCGTGGCTGAAGGACCATCTCAAGGTCGACGGCGAAGACCGCAGCTACTCGGTCAAGGTCGGCCGCGTCGGCACCGGTGGCGAGCTGGAAGACGTGCACATCTACGAGTTCGATGCGCAGGGCCGGCTGATGTCGCGCACACAGGCCGACAGGGCGGATGTCGACGGCCAGGGCGTGTGGCATCTGCAGCAGCTCAAGCGCACCGTCTGGAGCCCCGGCGCCGCCAGCGGCGGCGTGGGCGACGTGGTCATCAGCGAGCAGCAGATCGACAAGCTGGACTGGCAAAGCTCGCTGCATGCCGGCGTCATTGCGGCAGCGGTGCTGCCGGCCATGTCCATGTCGACGCTAGAGCTGTACCGCTACACCGAGCACCTGTCCGCGCAGGAACAATCGGCACAGGCGCACAACATCCAGTTCTGGCGCAAGGCCTTCTACCCGTTCGCCTGCTTCGTCATGGTGGCGCTGGCCCTGCCCTTCGCCTACCTGCACGGCCGCTCCGGCGGCATCAGCATCAAGGTGTTCGGCGGCATCATGCTGGGCATCAGCTTCGTGCTGCTGAACAACGTCGCCGGCCACCTCGGCCTGCTGAAGAACTGGACGCCCTGGGCCGTGGCAGCCACGCCCAGCCTGATCTACATGGGCTTGTCGATGGCTGCCTTCACCTGGCTGGTCAGGTATCGCTGATGGACGGCCTGCTGCTCTTCGCCCACGGTGCGCGCGACCCCGCCTGGGCGCGGCCGTTCGAGATCGTCACCGAGCGCCTGCGCGCCGCGCGGCCCGGCACGCCGCTCGTCATGGCCTATCTCGAGTTCATGGCGCCCGACATCGAGGCCGCCGCCCGCCAGCTGGCCGACGCCGGCTGCACCCGGGTGCACGTGCTGCCGCTGTTCCTGGGCACCGGCGGCCATGTGCGGCGCGACGTGCCGCTGCTGCTGGATCGCCTACGTCAGCAGCATGGCGACACCATCGAATGGCTGCTGCACGCACCGCTGGGCGAGCAAGACGCCGTGCTCCAAGCGATCAGCCAGGCCTGCTTGGCCGTTCTTGAATGAACCTCCATCAATTCCGCTTCGTCCAGGAAGCCGCCCGCCGCAACCTCAACCTGACCGAGACGGCCAAGGCGCTGTTCACGTCGCAGCCGGGCGTGTCCAAGGCCATCCTGGAGCTGGAGGAGGAGCTGGGCATCGACATCTTCTCGCGCCACGGCAAGCGGCTGCGCAGCATCACCGAGCCCGGCCAGCAGGTGCTGGCCTGCATCGAGATCATCATGCGCGAGGTGGGCAACCTGAAGCGCATCGGCGAGGAGTACTCGCGCCAGGACAGCGGCACCTTCTCCATCGCCACCACCCACACGCAGGCGCGCTACGTGCTGCCCACGCCGGTGGCCCTGCTGCGCAAGCAGCTGCCCAACCTGCGCATCAGCCTGCACCAGGGCAGCCCCGACCAGGTCGCCCGCATGCTCATCGACGAAACCGCCGATCTGGGCCTGGCCACCGAGTCGCTGGCACAGTACCCCGAGCTGGTCACCCTGCCCTGCTACGAATGGCAGCACGTGATGGTGGTGCCGCGCGACCACCCGCTGGCGGCCAGCGAGCGCATCCACCTGGAGCAGCTCGCCACCGAGCCGCTGGTGTCCTACCACCCCAGCTTCACGGGCCGCACGCGCATCGACAAGGCCTTCGCGTCGCGCCACCTGACGCCCAACATCGTGCTGGAGGCCATCGACTCCGACGTCATCAAAACCTACGTACGCCTGGGCATGGGCGTGGGCATCGTGGCCGAGATGGCCATGCGCGAGGAGCCGCCGGGCAGCGATTTGGTCGCCCGCCCGCTGGGCAACCTGCTGGGCAGCAACGTCACACGCGTGGCCTTCAAGCGGGGCGCCTACCTGCGCAACTACGTATACAGCTTCGCCGAACTGCTGTCCGAGCGCCTGCCGCGCAAGCTCATCGAGAAGGCCATGAACGGCGAGGCCGACGACTTCGGCTTGTAGCCCGCGGGCCGAGCGCCGGGCCGCCCCAAGCTGGCCCGTCTGGCGATGTGCGTGCGGCTCAACGCCGCATGCATCGCCGTCCCGTCGGGGACCGGCCAGACGTGCCCGCGTTCAGCGCGGCCTCGTCTGGACGAGGGGCTTCAGGTTGCGTCAAACTGCGAGTCCAACGGCAGCATGAAGTCCACACCCTCGCTGCGCTGGCCGGCCTCGAACAGATCGCGCGCCACGCTGTAGAGCAGCAGCAGGTCACCATAAGCCGGCAGCTCGAACTGCTGCACGCCGGGGCCGCCGCCACGCGCGAGCAGGTCCTGCAGCATCTGCATGGCCGCCGGCGGCTCGCTCCACACCACCTGCAGGTGGGCGACGACGCTGGCACAGCTGTCCAGGCCGCGGCCGCGTGCCAGGCTCTGCGCCCATTGCGGCGCGATCGCGCCGGTCTGCTGTTCGAACTGGCGAGCCAGTTGCGTGAAGGCCTCGGGCTCGCCACGCTGCTGGCACATCTCCATCAACATCAGCAGCGGCATGGCGCTGGCCAGGCCGCTGCTCAGGCGCACAGACAGCAGGTCGGCAGCAGCATCGTGCTGACCCAGCAACTGCAGGAAATCCGCCTGCTGGCGCAGGTCCAGCAGTTCGTCGGCGATGGTCAGCTCTTGGGACAACGCGGGCGCCAGGGCCTGCACCGGCATGGGCTGCGTGGCCAGCATGGAGTCGGTGGCGACGGCGTGCACCGGCGGCGCGACAGGCGGCGGTTCGGGCCGCGTCAGGATGGGTGGCGGCGCCCAGGACATCGGCCGCGGCTGTGGCCGCGTCACCGTGTGCTGTCCTTCGTCGGGCAGCGAGGCCGCATCGGCCAGCACCTGCGGCGCCATGCCCGGCGGCGGCACGGCCTTCGCAGCCGCGCGGCCCGCTCCGCCGCCCTCGGCTGCCTGCATCGCGCGCCAATAGGCCAGCTCACGGCTGCGGCGCTCGTCGCGCCAACGGCTCAACTGGTAGGCGCCCACGCCGGCCAGCAGGCCCAGACCCAGCGTCAACGCCCAGGTCAGCGGATCGCGCTGATACGACGCACGCACGGGCACAGGCGCTGCGGGTGCCGGCGCGGAAGCCACGACAACCGGCGGCGCCGAAGCCGCAGCGGCCGCGGCTTCGGCCTGGAAGCGCGCCTCCAGGTCCGCGCGCAACTGGGCCACGGTCTGCTCCAGCTGCGTGATCTGCGCCTCCAGCTCCGGCGTCATCTCCATGGCCGGCGCGCTGGCCGCGGCTTGCACGGTCGGTGCCTGCACCAGCACCTCGGGCCGCTCCAGCACCAGCCGCGGACCGCTGGGTCGCGGCTTGGGGCGGGCGCGGGGCTTGGCCGCGGGCCGTGGCGGCGGTGCATCGGCCTGCGCCACGGTCACTGGCGGCGCCGGTGCAACGACGGCCGGCGCGGCCACCAGGACGGGTGCGGGCACCGGAGCGGGCACCTGGGCCGCTCCGGCCGGGGGATCGACGAAGGCATTGAACTCGCGCGTCAGCCGCAGCGGGCAACCCAGCGCCAGCGTGATGCGCAAGGCCGGTTCCTCGATGCGCACCAAGCTCTGCAGATGTATGCGCTGCTGCCCGAGCTCGCCCTCGATGCGGATCTGCAACAGCCCGGCCGGCACCCGTGCATCGCCGGCGGACACCTCGGCGCGGGTACAGGCTTCGGTGAGTTGCTCGCCGTCGGCGAGGCTCAGCGGGACGCTGACATCCAGCGGGCGGCCCAGCGCGGAGTGGACCTGCGGCCGACCCAGGCCCAGCGCCTCGGCGCCCTGCGGCACCAGCCCCAGCAGCAAGGCCAGGGCGGGCGTCATGGCAGTCAGCAATGTCGGGCGCGGGGCCTTGAGGGGCATTGGCTGCTGGCGGCTTGGGATGCGGTTGAACGATGAGACGAAAACTGCTTGGTTCACTCTAGCATGGGCATTTCGCCGGCAGCCCCTGCGGCCGGCACAATGTTCCACAGCATGAACGCACTCAGCCTCACCCCCGAAGAACGCCAGCAAATCGACCAGGGCCCCTGGTTCTCCAAGCTCTCCGAGCCCCTGCGCAACGACATCCTGCAACGCGCCTTCGTACGCCGCCTGGCCGACGAGACCATGCTGTCGCACCGTGGCGAGCCGGCGGAGGAATGGTCGGCCGTCGCCAAGGGCGCCGTGCGCGTCAGCTCCGTGTCGCTGGCCGGCAAGCAGATCTCGCTGACCTACGTGGAGCCCGGCACCTGGTTCGGCGACATCGCGCTGTTCGACGGCCTGCCGCGCACGCACGACGCCTACGCCCACGGCGAGACCACGCTGCTGTGCGTGCGCAAGGCCGACTTCCGCGCGCTGCTGGCCGCGCACAGCGAGCTGTACGACGCGCTGCTGCGCCTGAACTGCCGCCGGCTGCGGCTGATGTTCGACATGATCGAGGATCTCAACACCCGCCCGCTGGCCGCCCGGCTGGCCAAGCAGGTGCTGCTGCTGGCGCGCTCCTACGGCGTGCAGGAGGGCGACGAGATCCGCATCGGCCTGCAACTGGCCCAGGAAGACCTGGCGCAGCTGCTGGGCGCGTCGCGCCAGCGCGTGAACCAGGAGCTGAAGGCCTTCGAGCGTGAGGGCGCCGTGCGCGTGGAGCCCACGCGCCTGGTCGTGCTGAGCCGCGACAAACTCTTGGCCGCCGCGTCGCGCTGAGGACACCCGGGTCGGCGCGCTGCTCGCAGAATGGAAAGTTCATCCTCGCAGAACGATTTCCATGGAAGCATTCACCGGCACCCGCCCCCTCGCCAAGCCGCTTGACACCACGGCGCTTGAAGCCTGGCTGGGCGCGCATGTCGGCAGCTTTGCCGGGCCGCTGTCCATCGAGCAGTTCAAGGGCGGCCAGTCCAACCCCACCTACCTGCTGACGACGCCCGGCGCGAAGTACGTGATGCGCAGCAAGCCCGGGCCGGTGGCCAAGCTGCTGCCGTCGGCACATGCGATCGAGCGCGAGTTCCAGGTCATGCGCGCGCTGGCCGGCACCGACGTGCCGGTGCCCGCGATGCTGGCGCTGTGCGAGGACGAGGCCGTCATCGGCCGCGCCTTCTACCTCATGGAGTTCATGCCCGGCCGCGTGCTGTGGGACCAGAGCCTGCCGGGCATGGCCAATGCCGAGCGCGCCGCCCACTACGACGAGATGAACCGCGTCATCGCGGCACTGCACCAGGTCGATTTCAAGGCGCGCGGCCTGGAGGCCTACGGCAAGCCGGGCAACTACTTCGAGCGGCAGATCGGCCGCTGGAGCAAGCAATACCTGGCCTCGGTCACCGAGCCCAATCCGGCGATGGACGCGCTGCTGGCCTGGTTGCCGGCCCACATCCCGGCCTCTGCCCGTGACGAAAGCGAAGTCAGCATCGTGCACGGCGACTACCGCATGGACAACGTCGTGTTCCACCCCACCGAGCCGCGCGTCATCGCGGTACTGGACTGGGAGCTGTCCACGCTGGGCCATCCGCTGGCCGACTTCAGCTACCACTGCATGAGCTGGCACATCCAGACCTCCGGCGCCGCGCGCGGGCTGGGTGGCGTGAACCTGGCCGAGCTGGGCATTCCGGCCGAGCGCGACTACGTGCAGCGCTACTGCGGGCGCACCGGCCGCGCCGATGCGGGCGCCGTCATGGCGGACTGGAACTTCTACATGGCCTACAACATGTTCCGCATCGCGGCCATCGTGCAGGGCATCGCCAAGCGCGTGGAAGACGGCACCGCCTCCAGCGCACAGGCCCGAGAAACCGCCAAGAGCGCCCGGCCGCTGGCCGAGCTGGCCTGGAGCTTCGCGCAGAAGGCCTGAGTACTCGCGGGCCGAGCGCCGGGCCGCTCCCAAGCCGGCCCGTTCTGGCGATGTGCATGCGGCTCAATGCCGCATGCATCCCCGTCCCCTCGGGGGACCGGCCAAGGTACTCCTTGGACGAGGGGCTTCAGGTCAGCTGGCGTCAGGGCGTACCGAAGGCGTCCAGGCGATGGACGTCGTGGTAGGCCAGGCGCCCCCGTCCGACATCTTGTTGGCCGCCCGGTGCGCCTCGCGCGCCGCGGTCTCCAGCAGTCGCACAAAGGCCTGCACCTTGGGCAGGTCGGGCTCGTCCATCTGCGTGCGCAGGTAGAGGTTGCCGCGCATGCTCATCAGCACGAAGGGGTGTCCCTCGGGCAGCAGGTCCTGGCTGGCCTGGGCCAGCGCGGTGCTGAGCTCCCCGTCCAGCCAGTCGTGTGCCAGATCCTTGGTGACACCCACGACGCCATAGCGCTGGCGCACCAGCTGCGACGCCATGCTGGTCAGCTTGGGGAACATCACCAGCCAGCGCATCTCCTCGGGCGTGTCGGTGTCCACACGGGTCTTCAGCGTGTCCGTGTAGGCCTCGAAGACGGCGCGCTCCAGCTCCTCCATCAGCGTGCGGCACAACACCATCAGCTGCAGGTCGGAATGCAGCCGCATCTCGCAACGCATGCGCAGCTCCGCGCCGGGCATGTAGCTGCGCTGCGGCTCGCCCCATTCGATGCGCAGCGGGCCGGGCAAGGCCTTGGGCTGTTCGATCAGAAAGCCCTGGCCGTCACGCACCTGCGAGAAGTCGGCACCGCGTGCCTCCGCCCATTCCTGGATGGGACGCCAGCGCGCCGCGTTCGCCCGTGTGACGAGCCAATGCTTGACTTGCTTTACGACCATGAGTCGACAGAATCGGGCTGATTACGAAAGGCCCACCGGAAGGAGGCAGCGAATGATCGAAGTGTATTCATGGCCCACACCCAACGGGCACAAGGTGCACATCATGCTGGAGGAGTGCGGCCTCGCGTACCGGGTGCATCCCGTGGACATCGGCGCGGGCGACCAGTTCGCGCCGGCTTTCCTGTCCATCAGCCCCAACAACAAGATCCCCGCCATCACCGACCCCGCCGGCCCCGACGGGCAGCCGATGTCGATGTTCGAGAGCGGTGCCATCCTGCTGTATCTGGCCGGCAAGACCGGCAAGCTGCTGCCCACCGACGTGCGCGGCAAATACGAGGTGCTGCAGTGGCTGATGTTCCAGATGGGCGGCGTGGGGCCCATGCTGGGCCAGGCCCACCACTTCCGCATCTACGCGCCCGAGAAGCTGCCCTATGCCATCGACCGCTACACGAACGAAGCGAAGCGGCTGTATTCGGTCATCAACAAGCGGCTGGCGCACACGACCTACCTGGGTGGCGCGGCCTACTCCATCGCCGACATCGCCGTCTTCCCGTGGCTGCGCTCGTGGAAGAACCAGGGCGTGGACATGGCCGACTACCCTCACCTGAAGGGCTGGTTCGACGAGATCGCCAAGCGCCCGGCCGTGCAGCGCGGGTTGGAGGTGCTGGCCGGTGCACGCAAGCCGCTGACGGACGACAAGGCGCGCGAGGTGTTGTTCGGGCAGCGGCAACTGCAGCAGCGCTAGGGGCGCACACCGGGCGGCTGCATCGCCATGCCGGCACTGCGGCGCGCGAGATAGGTCTCCAGCGCCAGCAGCTCGGCGCTGTCCCAGTCCGGCATGCGGGCGCGCACGCCGCTGAAGCAACCGCGCAGCCGGCGCTGCAGGCTACCCAGCGACTGCCATTCCAGCCGGAAGGCAGGGTAGTCGTCCACATGCCCTTGCGGGATGACGCTGCCGCCCAGGCGCAGGCCCGCACGCTCGTCGTGGCATTGCGCGCAGGACAGATTCAGCGCGCCCAGGCGCGTCATGTACAGGCGCTCGCCTTGCGCGGCCGCGGTGTCCAGCTCGGTACCGCGCGGCGGGCTCAACGGCAGGCCTCGCGACTGTTGCGCGACCAGCGCCGTCAACGCCAGCAGCGGCTCGGCCTCGGGCGCCCAGTCGGGTTGCTGCTGGTGCCGCGTGCGGCAGCGCTGGATGCGGCCCGGCAGGTTCACGAGGCCCTGGTCAAACGCCGGGTAGCGCGTGGCCGCACCGCGCAGCTTCTCGGGTTCGCCATGGCAGCTGGCGCAGGACTTGGCACCCTGCCCCCACAGGTCGCGGCCCAGCGCCAGCGCCAGCTGCGCGGGATGCTGGCCATCGTCGGCCTGCAGCACGCGCAGCGCCGGGCTCATCGTGTCGCGGCCGGAGCGGCGGGGGTCGTCAGCCTGGGCCACGAAGGCGAACGCCAACAGCAGCAGCCAGGCGGCCTTCATGCGACGTTCAAGGCGCGGGTCTCGCGGTGCACGAATCCGCGGTCACCGCGCCACAGGAACTGCAGCTCGCCGGGTTTGTCCACCTTCAACCAGAAGCTCAACCACGGGTTGGCCGCGATGGCCGCGTACAGGTCGGCCGAAAACACCACATCGCCATCCAGCCGGCACTCGAAGCGCCGCACCAGATCGCGCGGCAGGCGCGCGCCGTCGTCACCGGCGCGGTAGCCGGTCTCCATCGCGTGGGCCACGGTGGCGCGCACCTCGAAGGCTTCGCCGGCCTTGATGGCGGCCGGCAAGGTGATGACAGCGCGGGTGATCATGATCAAGGCTCCACGCAGGCCGCCAGGGTCACGACGACCTCCACACCCGCCTGCCAGCAACGCCCGTCGGCCGCCTTGGCGACGGCGACGATGCGCTGGCTGCGGGCCAGCCGCATGCGGGTGCTGAACTCAGGTCGGGCGACCGCTGCGCCGAAGGCGACGTGCACGACCTCAGGCTCGGGGTTCTGCGGCGTGAACAGCGCCAGGCCGACGACCGGCTCGCTGGCCGCCACACGCACCGGTACGGCGTTGCCGTTCTCCACCAGCTCGGCGATCTCGATCTTCAGCACGCCCGGCGCGGGGTCGCGGCCGGCCCACGCGCGGATGGCGGCCTGCATCGCGTCGTCGCTGGCTTGTGCCTGCGGCAACGCGGCGAATGCTGCAGCGGCCATGAACAACTCGCGCCGCTTCATTTCGCCAACGTCCCGAGGTAGACCACGATGTCTTCCAGCTGCCGCTCGGTCAGCGCCGCGCGGCCTTGCCACGCGGGCGCCACGTCACGCAGGCCGTCGGTGGCGCGGAACGGCGGCATCACGGTGGCCGGGTTGAAGCGGCGCATGTCGGCGATGCGCTCGCGCAGCTCCGCAGGCTTGAGCCGCGCCGCGGCGTCCAGCGGCGGCGCGAGATTGCCCTGGTTGGCATCACCCGCGGCGGTCAGCGAATGGCACAGCAGACACAGGCTGGTCGTGCGGTCGGCCACCAGCGCACGGCCTCGCTCCACGTCGCTGGCATGTGCGCCGGCAATCAGGAGCAGGGCCGCGAGAGCGCGCATCAGACCAGCTTGTGCTTGGACAGCGGCAAATCGCGGATGCGCTTGCCCGTCGCCGCGAAGATTGCGTTCAGCACGGCCGGTGCCGCCACCGCGATGGTGGGTTCGCCCACGCCGCCCCAGAAGCCGCCCGACGGCATGACGATGGTCTCCACCGCCGGCATGTGCTCCATCTTCAGCATCGGGTAGGTGTCGAAGTTGTGCTGCTCCACGCGGCCGTCCTTGATCGTGATCTCGCCGAACAGCGCCGCCGACAAGCCGTAGACGAAGCTGCCCTCCACCTGCGCCGCGATCTGCTGCGGGTTGACCGCATGGCCGGGGTCGGTGGCCGCGACGATGCGGTGGATCTTCAGGTCGCCGCGCTTAGAAACCGACACCTCCGCACACGCCGCCACATAGCTGCCGAAGCCCATGATCTGCGCCAGCCCCAGATGCCGCCCCTTCGTGCGCGGCTTGCCCCAGCCCGCCTTGGCGGCCACCGCGTTCAGCACGGCCAGGTGCCTGGGCGAGTTGGCCAGCAGTTCGCGGCGCATTTCCAGCGGATCGCGCTTGGCGGCATGAGCCACTTCGTCGAGGAAGCACTCCAGGTAGATCGCGTTCTGGTTCAGGTTCACGCCGCGCCAGAAGCCCGGTGGCACCGGCGGGTTGCGCATCGCATGGTCGATGAGCAGGTTGGGCACGGCATAGCCCAGCGCCCCCTCGGTGCCACCGTCGCTCAAGCCCTGGAAGACGACCGGATCACGGCCATCGCGGATGTTCTGCGGGAACATGCCCGCCACGATGCTCTGGCCCGACAGCCGCATGTGCAGCGCGGTCAGCTTGCCGGCGGCATCCAGCCCGGCCGTCAGCTTGCACTGCGTGACCGGGTGGTAGCGGCCCTGCACCATGTCCTCCTCGCGGCTCCAGATCAGCTTGATGGGCGTGCCGGGCATCTCCTTGGCGATGGCCACGGCCTGGCGCACCCAGTCCTGCGTGCCGCCGCGCCGGCCGAAGCCGCCGCCCAGGTGCAGCTTGTGCACCTCGCACTGCGCCGGGGGCAGACCGGCGGACTCGGCCGTGGCGGCCAGCGCGGCCTCGCCGTTCTGCGTGGGCGTCCAGACCTCGCAGCGCTCCGCAGTCCACTTGGCCGTCGCGTTCATGACCTCCATGCACGCGTGGTTCTGGTGCGGGTAGCTGTAGACCGCCTCGACCTTGCGCGCTGCGGCGGCCAGCCCGGCCGCCACGTCGCCACCACGGCTGCCCAGAGCGGCCTCGGGCGCGTCCAGCCCGGCCTTCAGCGTGGCGGCCACGTCGGCGCTGCTGAGCTTGGCGTTGGGGCCCTCGTCCCAGACGATGGTCAGCGCATCCAGCGCGGTCTTGGCCCGCCACCAGGTGTCGGCAATGACGGCCACGGCCGTCTCGCCCACCTTGACGACCTTCTTCACGCCGGGGCGCTTCTCCACCTCGGCCGCGTCGAAGCTCTTGACCTTGCCGCCGAACACCGGGCTGTCCTTGATGGCCGCGTTCAGCATGCCCGGCAGCTGCAGGTCCATGCCGTAGATCTGCGAGCCGTCCAGCTTGGCTTTGGTGTCCAGCCGCTTCATCGGCTTGCCGGCCAGCGTCCAGTCCTTCGCCGGCTTGAGCTGGATGTCCGCCGGTGCGGCCAGCTTGGCGGCCTCGGCGGCCAGCTGGCCATAGCTCAGCTTCTTGCCGGCATGCAGCACCCAGCCGGCCTTGGTCGTGCACTCCACGACGCCCACACTCCACTGGTTGGCCGCGGCCTGGATCAACAGCGCCCGCGCCAGCGCACCGCCCTTGCGCACGTACTCGTGCGACTCGCGCACGCCGCGGCTGCCGCCGGTGCTCATGCTGCCCCAGGCACGCTTGCGCGCGAGGTTCTGGCCCGGCGTGGGGTACTCGGTCTTCACCTTGGCCCAGTCGCACTCCAGCTCCTCGGCCACCAGCTGCGCGAGGCCGGTCAAGGTGCCCTGGCCCATTTCAGAGCGGGCAATGCGGATGACCGTGGTCTCGTCCGGCAGGATCTGCACCCAGACATTCAGCTCGGGCACGGCCTCGCCTTCGGCGAGACCCGGCACGTGGAAGCCCACCATCAAGCCGCCGGCGACGGCCGACGTGGTGTGCAGGAACGCGCGGCGAGAAAGGACGGCGCTCATGCCTGGCCTCCCTCGATGACGATGGGGATCTGCTTGCGCTGCACCTGGCCCGCGGCCAGGTGGATGGCCGCGCGCACACGGTTGTAGGTGCCGCAGCGACAGATGTTGGTCATGGCCGCGTCGATGTCGGCGTCGGTCGGCTTGGGTTTGCTCTTCAGCAGCGCCGCCGCGGCCATCAGCATGCCGCTCTGGCAGAAACCGCATTGCGGCACGTCCAGCGCGTCCCAGGCCTTCTGCAGCGGGTGCGAGGCGTTGGGCGACAGCCCTTCGATGGTGGTGATCTTCTGCGCCGGCGTCAGCGCCGACGCCGGCATCACGCAGCTGCGCATCGGCGCGCCGTCGATGTGCACCGTGCAGGCGCCGCATTGGGCGACGCCGCAGCCGTACTTGGTGCCCGTGAGGCTCAGCTGCTCGCGCAGCACCCACAGCAGCGGCGTGTCGGCCTCCGCCTCGTACTGCATCCGCTTGCCATTGACCGTCAATTCCGCCATGCCTGCTGCTCCCGAACGCCAACGTTGGCGGCCGGCAGACTAGCAGGGTCGGCGCCGTGCTGTCACGGGGTCAGCGGCCGACCGAGCGCCGCGCTGGGTTGAAGCCCGCCACTCAGGCCGGCTCCCGCCAGCCCCGCGCCCTCATGCATTGCTGCTGCGCGCGCAGCGCCTCCGCCTGCATGCGCATGCGTTCGCTGTCGGCCGCGGCCGTGCAGGCCGGACCCGAGATGCAGTTGCGGCCCGCGCTCTGGTTGGTCAGCTGGTTGAGCCGTCCCACGCGCTCCGCGTCCCGCTCGCAGGCGGCCGTGTCGGCCTGCAGGTCCGCACCCGGGTTCTGCGGGTTGACCCAGCGGGGCGACGCGCAGCCGCCCAGCACGGCGGCTATCAACAGCAACGAAAGTCTCATGCGGCGCATCCTAGCGCCGCTGCTGCACCGCTTTCTCCACCGCCGCCCAAGGCACCAGCTTGAAGTTCTGCGGCCCCTGCGGCAAGCGCTTGTGGCCGTCCTGCACGACCAGCAGGCCGTCGGCATACAGCCCGCCCAGGTTGGCCGGCGCCAGGTCCAGGCCGTCCGTCTCCGATACCGCGTCTATGCCCAGCGCCGCGTTCGTGCCGATGGCGAAAGTGCCACGCTGCGCGAACGGCGGCTTGATGTCGTAGACGGCAAAGGAGTCGCTGCCCTGCGAAGACACGACCAGCCAGCCGCGCTGCGGATGGATGGCCAGGCCTTCGACATCGGGCGTCAGGCCCGGCCCCGCGGCGATGACCAGCTGCGGCTCGCTGCCCGGAACGGCGAGGCCCAGGCGCCAGATGCCACGCTTCTCCTCACCGACGAACAGCGCCTGGTGGGCCTCGTCGACGACGCAGCCTTCCGGCTGGCTCGCCAGGCGGAACTCGCCCACGACGTCGGCCTGCCAGGTCTTGCCAGAGAGCTTCAGGCGCAGCCGCTGCACGCGGCCGTCCTTGTCGTTGGGGAACACGTCCAACCCGCCCTCGGCGTTGCGGCCCACGCAGACGCCGTAGATGTCGTCCAGCGTGGTCTTCAGCCTCGCCAGCTCGCTGACCCGGCCGGCCGGCGAGATGCCCAACAGCACCAGCGCCGCCTCGTCGCGCTGCGTGGCGACGGCCAGATCCAGCATGCGACCGCCATAGGCCAGGCCTTGCCGCAGGTCGACGTTGTTGATGCGGCCCACCGGCAGGAACTGGCGCTCGCGGCCGTCCAGCCCGTAGACGGCCAGGCCGCGCTTCTTGTCGGTGGCGAGGATCAGGCTCTGCGCGCCGCGCGTCGGGTGCACCCAGATGGCGGGGTCGTCGGCGGCGTCGCCCGCCTCGCGCATGGGTTGCGTCTGGCCGGTGGGCAGCACGATGGGAGGCCGCGCCGCAGGCGCCGCTGCCGGATGCTCGGCCAGCCACGCATCCAGCTTCGCGTTCAAGGCCTTCTCGCCCAGCTGCGCCTCGGCCAGCAGCAGGCGCCGCCCCGGCCGCTCGGCATCGGCCGACAGCGCCCACAGCCCCACGCCCGGTTCGGCGACGTAAAGCTGCGCCTCGGCATCACGCACGCGGCAGGCGCTGGGCTGGGGTGGCGTGGCCAGGCGCTGCACCGGCAGCGCACGCCGCTCGTGAATCAGCCACTGCTCCGACAAGCCTTCGGCGCCCAGCAGGAACAGCTGAAGCAAGCCCTGCGGGTCGCGGTACAGGCACAGCTGCTCCACCTCCAGCGCCGGCGCGGGCCAGGCGGCGTCGCGCTTCAGCTGCTGGCCGTCGGCCCGCCACAGTTCGATGCGGCCGCTGTCGGCGTCCTGCAGCACGGCGAAGCGACCGTCGTCGCTGCGCTGGTCCATGCGCTTCACGCGCGTCGCGTGGCGCGCCAGCGTGCGGCCGGCGTCGTCGTGCAGCTCCAGCGCCGTCTTGGCCAGCACGAAGCGCTGCGCCTGCACGCCGCCGGCACAGGTCATCAGGGCCAGGGTCAACAACAGGCGGCGCATCAGAACAGGCTCCACTTCAGGCCCAGCTTGAAGCTGCGGCCATAACGCTCGTACTGCGCATTCTGGGCCGGCGTCGCCTGGTAGACGTAGTAGGCCTGGTTGGTCAGGTTGGCGGCTTCGAAGCTGACGTCGAGCTGCTTGCTGACCGCGTACTTCAGCGACAAGTCCAGCCGCTTCTGGCCGTCCACGCGCAAGTCCTTGGCCGGGTCGAACACGTCGCCCACCTCCAGCAGGTAGGACGACTGACGGTGCAACGCCAGACGCGCCGACACGCCCCGCCCTTCCCAGCCCAGGCTCAGGTTGAAGCTGCGGTCCGACTGGCTGGGCAGGCTGATCTCGCGGCTCTTCCACTCGCCGTCGTCATAGCCGCCCACGCGCGCCTTCGAGCGCACGAAGCTGGCGTTGGCGCCGACGATGAGCCCGTTGCACGGCGCCGGCAGGCTGCGCAGCGCCTGCGCATAGGCCAGCTCCACGCCGTGCAGCTTCGCGCTGGCACCGTTGGCGAAGGTGGTGACCTGGTCGAAGCCCTGCCAGCCCGGGCTGCCGGCCAGGTCGGTCTGGAACACAAAGTCGCGGATGCGCTTCGTGAACACATAGGCCGACAGCGTGCCGTCGCGCCCCAGCCCCTGCTCCACGCCGAAGTCCAGGTTGCGCGAGCGCAGCGGCTTCAGCTGCGGGTTGCCCAGCTCGGCCTCGTCGCCGTCCACCACGCGGCCTGGCGACAGCTGCTCGAAGCTGGGCCGCACCAGCGAGTTCGTCAACGCGGCGCGCAGCAGCAGCTGGCCGCCCAGCTCCTGGCGCAACAGCAGAGCCGGCATCCAGTGGGTGCTGCGCGTGTCCACGCTGACCGGCGCCGCATCACCGTCCACCAACGCCGCGCCGCGCGCCTTGAAGCTGATGCGCTCCATGCGCAGCCCGCCCAACAGTTGAAAGCCGCCGCGCTCCCAGGTGGCCTGGGCGTAGGCGGCGTCGACGTCTTCCTTGATGTCGAAGGAGCCGACCAGCGAGTCTTCGTCGTCGCGGTGGTCGGCCAGCTTCACGCCGCGCCACAGCGCGCGCAGCTTGGCCGCGTCCGCGGCAGGGCCCAGCGTGCCGCCCCAGGGATAGCTCACAGGGCCGCCTCCCGCGATATCGGTAAGTCCCACACCACCCAGCACGTCGCTGTCCAGCGCATAGCTGTCCTGCTGGTTGTCCTTGTGGCGGCGCGTGGCCTTGGCGCCGGCCTTGAACTCCAGGCTCGCGCCGCCGGCCAGCTCGATGCCGCGCTTGAGGTCCAGCTTCAGATGGCGCACGCGGTCGCGGGCGCTGCTGTCCTCGATCTCCACCTCATCCAGCTCGTAGCCGGCCGCCTGGCGCAACGCCGCCGGGCCTTGCAGCAGGGGCCGGCGGCTGTCGGTGAAGCCCAGCTGGTCAAAGTCGGCTTCAAGGGCGGAGCCGGCCAGCCCCATGGGCGTGCGCTCCTGGGCGCGGCCCAGGCCTGTTTCGGCGGTCAGCTGCCAGCCCGCCATATCGAGACTGCCCCCCAATGCCAAGGACGCGGTGCGCGCCGTCTCCTTGCGGGCCTTCAAGCCGCGCACGGCTGTGCCCTCGCCCAGCTCGCCGGCCGCCTGCGCATCCTCGAACTCCACGGCCAGCGACTGGCGCTGCTCGTCGTCGTTGAAGCGACTGGCAAAGCCACGCAGGTAGAGCTGCTGGCCGTCCGCGGGCCGCCAGTCCAGGCTGAACGCGGCGCCGGTGCGCGAGCGCAGGATGGTGTAGCGGCGCAGTTCCAGCTCTTCCAGTTTGCCCTCGTCCCAGGCGCCGCCGGTCTCGACGTTGTCGCTGGCAAAGCGGCGCTCGTCGCGCGAGACGGCCAGCGCCACGCCCAGCTTGCCGTCGGCGAAGCGGTCGGCAAACGTCAGGCCCAGGCGCGGCCTGGTGGCGCCAAGGTTGCTGTCGTGGTTGGCGCCCAGGTCCACGCTGAGCAGCCGGCCCTTCACGTCGAAGGCGGTCAACGTGTTGACGCCCACGCTGCCGCCCAGGCTGCTGGCGTCCATGTCGGGCGTCAGCGTCTTGTGCACCTCCAGCGAGCGGATCAGGCCGGCCGGCACCACGTCCAGCCCCGGCGCGCGGCGGCCGGCTTCCGACGCCGGCACCGTGGCACCGTTGATGCTGATGGTGTTGTAGTCCGAACCCAGGCCGCGCACGCGCACGAAGCGGCCCTCGCCCTGGTCGCGCTCCAGCGTCACGCCCGGCAGCCGGGCCAGCGCCTCGGCGGCGTTGTCGTCGGGCAGTTGGCCGATGCCGTCGGCATGCACGACGCTGAGCACGCCTTGCGCGGCGCGCTGCTTGTCCAGCGCCGACTGCAGGCTGGCGCGCTGGCCGGTGACGACGATGGTGTCGAGCTGCTGCGTCTGCGCGTGGGCGCCCAATGCGACGCCCAGCGACAGGACCAGCGGAAGTTTCTTGTAGTGCATGGCGGGCGCCAAAAGTAGCGAAGTGGGTGTTGGCCGCGATGCTCGCCAGCGGCCGTGGCGCCCGTTTGAAAGACCCGTCACAAACGCCGACCAGCGCAGCTGCCGCCCCACAGATGAGCCGTTGCGACTCCCCCGCCGGCGCTTCGCGACGCTGTCACACGCCGTTCATACGATGGCCTGATGACCCGCCTGACGCTGCCCTTCCCCTTCGCTGGCCGGCCCTTGAGCCTGCTGGCGCGCGAGCCGTTCTATCCGCTGCTGGCCCTGCTGCTGGCCGCGCTGGTGCTGGCCTTCGCGACGCTAGGCGTGCTGAAGCCGCTGGCCGAATGGCATTGGGTAGACCTGCTCAGCGAAGGCGGCATGGCCGTCATGGTGGGCGTGTGGCTGGTCTATGTGCGCGGCTCCCGCCCGGCCGGGCGCGTGACGACCTGGCTGGTGCTGGGCCTGGCGGCCATGCTGGTGGGCGAGTGGGTGGACGCACTGGACGAGATCTGGCGCCTGCCCAAGGCCGCGCTGTGGGACAACGCGCTGGAAGCGCTGACGCCGCTGGGCATGGTGCTGCTGACCGTGGGCCTGCACCACTGGAGCCAGGAGCAGCGCGTGCTGAGCCGCCAGCTGGCGCAGCGCGAGCGCTTCGTGCGAGACCACCGCGCGGTGGACCGCGTCACGCAGCTGGCCGACGCCGGCTACATGGCGCAGCAGATCCAGCTGGAGCGCGACCTGGGCCGCGACGGCTGCGTGGCGATGCTGGGCCTGACGGGCTTCGACGGCTTCGTGCGCGAGCATGGCATCCGCGCCGCCGACCGGGCACTGGAGGCGGCCGGCCTGACACTGCTGCTGAACCTGCGCGAGGGCGACCTGCTGTGCCGCTACGCCGGCGACCGCTTCGTCGCGCTGCTGCCCGGTTGCAGCGCGGCCGAGGGCGAGCGCCTCGTCGGCGATCTGCAGGCCGCGCTGGCCACGCTGAACCTGCGGCCGGGCCTGCGCCTGCCCGTGCGCGCCGCGCTGCACGCGACCGCCGGCACGCAGTCCCCTGAGCAGCTGCTGCTGGATCTCCTGCAAAAGCCATGACCGCGCTGCTGGCCCCGCTGGACATGCTGCGCGGCGAGCCGGCGGACATGCCGCCCTACGAGATCGACACCGCCTGCCTGCCGGCCACCGACCACGCGGCGCTGCTGGCCGAGTTCGCCCACCACCGCGGCATCGCGCTGCCGTGGCCGCAACAGCCGCTGATCTCGCCGCGCGAGCTGCTGGCGCTGACCGAGCCGCTGCGCGACGCTGGCGCCGACAGCGCCTTCGCACTGGGCCAGCTGCTGCTGCCCGGCCACTACGGCCTGGCCAGCCAGGCGCTGATGCAGGCCGGCGAGCTGGTGGACCTGCTGCGCCTGCTGTGCCGGTACGCGGGGCGGCTGACGCCGCTGCTCACACCGCGACTACTGGTGGACGAGCAGGAGCTGATCCTCGTCTGGACCGATGCCTGCGGGCTGCCCGCCGGCCTGCGCGGTTTCGTCGTGGACCTGCACATGAGCGCGGTCGTCAGCCTGTGCGCCTGGCGTGCGGGCCGGCGGCTGCCCTGGCGCTTCAGCTTCGACCGCACCGCGCCGCGCGACCACGCCCAGCACGCGGTGCACCTGGGCACGGCGCTGCATTTCGGCTGCCAGGTGGACGCGATGCGGCTGCCGCTGGCGCAGGCCGACGTCAGCTGGCCGGCCACGCCGGGCCTGGCAGCCACCGCGCTGGCCCGTCAGGCCGACCCGCAGGCGTTGCGCCGCGGGCTGCTGGCCGCGTTGGGCGACCGGCTGATGGCGCAGATTGCCGAAGCCCCCGGCCTGGAAGCGCTGGCCCTTGAAGCCGGCATGAGCCCGGCCACGTACAAGCGCCGCCTGGCGCGCCACGGCACTCACTACCAGGCCGAGGTGGACCGCGTGCGCACGCAGGTCGCGCTGTACCTGCTGGGGCCGCGCGGCCAGGGCCGCGATGCAGTGGCGCGGGCGCTGGGCTACTTCGACGGCGCCAACTTCCGGCGTTCGTTCAAGCGCTGGACGGGCCTGACACCCGGCCACTGGGCGCCCGGTTGACGAGCACAAAAAAAAGAAACCCCGGCCGCATGGCCGGGGTCAAGGACCGTCTTCCGCTGTCACGGTAGACGCCTGCTCAGGGAGGAACAGCAGGGGGCTGGAAGCCCGAAGCCAATGTAGGCGCGAAATCACGTGGAGCGTGTAGGACGGGACGCCGATTCAGTGCGGCGGCGCCAGCGGCAGCTCCAGCAGGAACACCACCTCGCCGGCCTCGTACGCGTAGCGGATGGAGCCGCCATGCGCGGCGGCCACCTGATCCACGATGTAAAGGCCCAGGCCCATGCTGCCGGGGTTGCGCGGGTTGCTGATGGACTGGCGCTTGAAGGGATCGAACAAGCCGTCCACCAGCTCGGGCGCAATGGGTTCGGCCGGGTTGCTGACTCGCAGCCGCGCATGGCCGCCCTCCCCGGTCAGCTGCACCGCGATGCGGCCGCGGCCGTGGTGGCGAGCGTTGCTCAACAGGTTGGCCGACATCTGCAGCAGCCGCATCGGGTCCAGCCGCGCCGCCAGCGTCGTGGGCAGGCTCACGTCCAGCGGCGTGTCGGGATAGGTCGCGCGCTGGTCCTCCAGTTGCTGGACCAGCAGCGCGGCGACGTCGGTGTCTTCCAGCTCCAGCGCCAGGCCCAGGCCGTTCTGCAGCCGCGTGATGTCCTGCAGGTCGCGCAGCAGCCGCTGCATGCGGTTGGTGGAGTTGCGGATGACGGTGGTGATGCGGTCGGTGGCGTTCTGCCGGTCCAGCACGATGGAGGCGACGCTGAGCGTGTGCAGAGGGTCGCGCAGGTCGTGGCCCAGTACGGCCCACAGCTGCGATCGCAGCCGGTCGAGCTCCAGCACGCGGTCGGCGTGCGCGCGGCTGACCATATCCAACAGCAGCGTGGCGCTTTCCAGTGCGACGTCGGACCACGGCACCGCCGTGCCGCGCACCGTCTCACGCCATTCGTCGAACGAGCCGCGCGGCGTCAGCCGCGGACCCAGCGGGCCGTGCGTCATCTCCTTCTCGGGCTTGCCGCCCCAGCGAATGGTCTCGACCTGCTCGCGCCGCAGCGCCACCAGCCAGCCCTGGCGCGGCGCGTCGAAGCGCAGCCCCAACACGCCGCAGTAGCGCTCGCCGCCGCCGGCCTCGGGCAGTTCGTCGCAGCGGTCCACCTGCACCAGTGCACGCTCGCGGGCCTGCAGCCACGTCACCAGCTGCGCGGCCCAGGCCTCGTCCACCGCACCGTGCACGCGCACGCGGCCGTTCAGGCTGACGAACAGCGCATCGCAATCCAGGCTCTCGCACAGGGCCGGCGCCTCGTCGGCCAGCACGTCCTGGGCCTCGTGGCCTTGCGCGATCTGCGCGGCGATGTCGGTGCGCAGCAGCGCGGCCCGCGCCATGGCGGCCTCGCGTTCGCGCGCGGTCAGCGACTGCACCGACGCCGCGATCAGCTGCGCGATGACGTCCGCCGCCATGCGTATCGCATACGGCACCGGCAGCGGCGCCATGTGGTGGCAGGCCAGCATGCCCCACAGCCGGCCGGCCACGACGATGGACACGCTCATCGACGCGGCCACGCCCATGTTGTTCAGGTACTCGACGTGGATGGGCGACACGCTGCGCAGCACGCTGTGGCTCAGGTCCAGCGGCTCGGCATGGCCGGCATCGGCCAGCAGCGGCACCGGCTCATAGCGCACGTCGGGGATCAGACGCAGCGTGTTCAGCACATAGAGCCGGCGCGCCTGCGCGGGGATGTCGCTGGCCGGGTAGCGCCGCCCCAGATAGGCCTCCAGGTCGTCGCGGCGCGCCTCGGCAACGATGTCGCCGCTGTCGTCATGTCGAAAGCGGTAGGCCATCACGCGGTCGAAGCCGGTCATCGCGCGCACCTCGGCCACGGCCACTTCCAGCAGCTTGTCGATGCCGGGCTGGCGCTTGAGCTTCTCCATCGAGCGGTAGGCCATCTGCGCGAAGCTGCTGAGCCGGTCGGCGCCGGCGTCGCGCAGCTCGAACTCGCACAGGCACAGGCCCTCATGCGCGTGCAGCAGGAGGTCGAAGCTGTGGCCGTTGAGTGCCACCTCGCGCGAATCGGGCATGGAGTCGCCGCTGCCCAGGGTGGCGATGGCCTGCTGCACGGCGCCGTAGATCTCGGCGTCGCCGCCCAGGTCGGCCATGCGGGGGGCGCGGCCCAGCTTCAGGTCCTGGCCCAGCAGCGCGGGCGCGTTCGCGCTCATCACCTGCAGCCGCCCCAGCCGGTCGAAGGCCAGCAGCGCGCCGTGCGGCTGGATCGAGCCCGGGATGTGGATGGGTTCGCGCTCGCAGTTGTCCAGCGTGACGAGGTCGGCCTGCACGGGGTTCGGGTTCATGTGTCGTTGTTCTGGGGCAGGACCGGGGTTCGCAGGGCGTCGAGTATGGCGCCGGCCAGCACGCGCATGTCGATGGGCTTGGCAACATAGCGCTGGAAGCCTGCGGCCAGCCCGGCCTGGCGGTCGGGCAGCATCGCGAACGCGGTCAGCGCCACGGCGGGCAGCGCGGCCGTGGCGGGCTGGGCGCGCACGCGGCGCACCAGTGACAGCCCGTCCATCTCGGGCATGCCGATGTCGGACACCAGCACGTCGAAGCGCTGGTGCGCCAGCAGCGCCAGGGCCTCGGCGGCGCTGCCTGCCGCGGTGACATCGGCCCCCAGCTCGCGCAGCGCGGCCTGGCCCACGTCGCGGGCATCCTGCTCGTCGTCCACCAACAGCACGCGCAGGCCGGCCAGCGACGGCAGGTTGGCTTCGGTCGAGGGCAGCGCCGGAGACGTGGGCCGGCTGGCCGGCGGGGGCGCCACGGGCAGGCGCACCTCGAAGCGCGAGCCCTGGTCCGCCCCTTCGCTGTGGGCCGAGATGCGCCCACCATGCAGTTCCACGATGGCGCGCGCGATGGCCAGCCCCAGCCCCAGGCCGCCGGCCTTGCGGGTGCTGGAGCTGTCCTCCTGGCGCAGCCGGTCGAACACATGCGGCAGGAACTCGGGCGAGATGCCGCGGCCGTTGTCCTGCACGCACAGCACCACCATGTCGCCGTCCAGCCGCGTCGACACATCGACACGGCCGCCATCCAGGCTGAACTTCAGCGCGTTGCCCACCAGGTTGGCGATGACCTGGGCCAGCCGCTGCGCATCGCCCGACACCCACAGCACGCCGCCGCCGGCGCAGTCCAGCGCGATGCGGCGCCCCTGCGCCGCATGCACATGCGACAGCAGCGCCTCGGCCATCAGCGCGCTGAGGTCCAGCACCTGCTGCTGCAGCTGCAGCTTGCCGGCCTGCACGGCGCTCATGTCCAGCAGGTCGTTGATCATGCGGGTCTGCAGCTGGGCGTTGCGGCGTATCACCAGCGCGGCCTTGGCCAGCAGTTCGTCCCCGCCGCCGCGCTTCTCCAGCACGTCGGCCCAACCGGTGATGGCACTCAGCGGCGAGCGCAGCTCATGCGACAGCACAGCCAGGAACTGGTCCTTCAGCTCGTTGCTGCGCTCGGCCTCTTCTTTGGCCTGGCGCAGCTGCAGCGAGGCGTTGTAAGTGGCGGTCCCGTCGCGCACGATCTTGGAGAAGCCGTTGTGCTCACCGGTCGCGCTGTACAGCGGCGTCAGCACGCCCTCGGCGCGCAGCCGGCTGCCGTCCTGCCGCATCAGCCAGCGGTCGTCGCGCGCCGAGCCGGCGGCCAGAGCGGTGGCCATCTCGCGCGCCAGCGCGCCTGCCACGCGGTCCTCGGGCGTGAACAACATCTCGGCCGACTGGCCACGCACCTCGTCCAGCGAGTGGCCGAAGATGCCGGCGGCTGCGCGGTTCCAGTCGCGGATCAGGCCGTCGCGGTCCAGCAGGATGACGGCGTAGTCCTGCAGCGAGTCGACGACGCGCGCGTACAGCGCGTCGGCCTCCCGCAACTGCGCCTGGGCCTGCTTCTGAGCCTCGCGCTGCGCCACCTCGCGCAACGCGCGCTCGATGACCAGCGGCAGCCGCGTGAGGCGCCCCTTCATCACGTAGTCGGTGGCGCCTCGCTTGAGCAGCTCGACGAGGTTCTCCTCGCCGATGACGCCCGACACGAAGATGAACGGCGTCAGCGGCGCAACGGCGCGGGCGTGATCCAGCGCCTCCGCGCCATTGAAGTCGGGCAGCTGGTAATCGGACAGGATGAGGTCGAAGCGCTCGCGCGCCAGCGCCTGCGTGAAGTCGGCCTCGTCCTGCACCCAGGTACAGCGCACCTGCGGATAGGCGATCTCCAGCGACGCGCGCAGCAGCTCGGCGTCGAACGCCGAGTCCTCCAGCAGCAGCAGGCTCAGGGCGTCGTCATCACTCATAGCGGCGCCCGGCGCGCAGCGAGCCGGGCGGCGGCTCGTTGAGAACCGCCCAGAACATGCCCAGGTCGGCAATGGCCGTGACGAACTGCTTGAACTCCACCGGCTTCACGACGTACGCGTTGACGCCCAGCGCGTAGCTCTGCACGACGTCCGACTCGGCCTGCGACGAGGTCAGCATGACCACGGGGATGCTCTTCAGAGTCTCGGTGGCGCGCACGGTGCGCAGCACTTCCAGGCCGTTGACCTTGGGCAGCTTCAGGTCCAGCAGCACGACCGCCGGGTTACCCTCGCTGCGGCCCGCATGGACGCCTTCGCGGTTCAGGTAGTCCAGCGCCTCGGCGCCGTCGCGCACGATGATGACTTCATTGGCCAGCTGGCTGCGCTCCAGCGCGACCAGCGTCAGTTCGAGATCGCGGGCATCGTCCTCAACGAGCAGTATGGGTTTGAGCATGGTGTTGTTATGCATGATGGGTTTCAGGTCGCGGCAGCACGAAGCTGAAGCGCGCCCCTCGGTCGGGGGCACCGTAGGCTTCGATGCTGCCGCCATGACGTTCGACGATGCGCCGCACGCTGGCCAGGCCGATACCCGTTCCCTCGAAGGCCTCGGCGCGGTGCAGGCGCTGGAACACGCCGAACAGCTTGTCGACATACTTCATCTGGAAACCCACGCCGTTGTCGGTGATGGCGAGGCCCACGCCGCGCTCGTCGTCGATGACGCTGATATCGATGCGGGCGGGATTGCGCGTTCGGCTGTACTTGACGGCATTGCTGATCAGGTTGCGCAGCGCCACCTGGATCAGCACCGGGTCGGCCCACAGCCGGGGCAGCGGCTGCTGCACGGTCCATTCGATGCGCCCGCCCGGCACGCGGCCGCCGTGCTCCTCGATCAGGTCATCCACCAGCAGTTGCGTGTCCAGCCAGCCGGACTTCAGCGCGGCGCGGCCCATACGCGAGAAGTCCAGCAGCGCGTCCACCAGCATGCCCGCATGCGCCGAGGCCTCCTTCACATGCGTCAGGTAGCGGCGCGCGCGGTCGCTGAGGCTGTTGCCGTCCAGCTCCAGCACGAGGTCCACGAAGCCGGCGATATGGCGCATGGGCGCGCGCAGGTCGTGCGACACGGTGTACGAGAAGGCCTCCAGCTCCTTGTTGACGCGGCCCAGCTCGCCTGCCACCTCGGCCATCTCCTCGGCGCGCCGCAGCACGATGCCGATCAGCGCGTGGCGCAGCTCCAGGGCCGCGTGCACCTCGGCCGCACGCCACGGTGCTGAGCGGCCGCGCACATGCTCCACCCAGCTCGCGAAGCTGCGGCGCGGGTGCAGGCGGCCGTCGGCCGCCGCGGGCTTGGCCGGCTCGCCGGCCCAGGTGATGCTCTGCACGATCTCGGGCCGGAACCACACCACGTAGTGGCGGTGCAGCCGGGAGATGGAGATGGCCAGCACGCCGGCGGCCGTCATGCCCTGGCTGGCGAAAGCCGGCGCGTCGTGCGCCAGGCGGTCGGAACTGCTGACCTCGTCGATGCGATTGGCCAGCCAGCGGCCCAGCCGCAGCACGGTGTCGGCATCCGGCGTCTCGCCGACGCGCCAGCATTGGTCGTTCAGGATGACCGCCGCACCGGCCGCCCGCACCAGCCGCAAAAGCGGGCCGGGCTCATCCACCAGGCGCTGCAGCGTGGCGTCGCTGTCCGCCATATGGGCCACGATGGACAACGTCAACTGGCGCAGTCGCGCCTGCTCGCTGACCTGCTCGTTCTCCTCCTTGGCCTCGACCTGCAGCGACAGCAACTGCCCCAGGTGCTCGCAGGCCATGCGGGTGGCGTAGGACAGCTGGCGCGGTTCATGGTTGTGGCAGGACACCAGGCCCCACAGCTCGCCGCGCACGATGATGGAGACCGACATCGACGCCAGCGTGCCCATGTTGCGCATGTACTCCAGGTGCACCGGCGACACGCTGCGCAGCTGCGCCTGCGACAGATCCAGCGACAGCGCCGCGCTGCGGCCATCGGCCAGCTGGACAGGCACCGGCTGGTAGTTGGCGTCGGGGATCAGGCGCAGATGGTTGAGCCGGTACAGCGCCCGTGCCTGTGCGGGAATGTCGGAGGCCGGAAAGTGGTGGCCCTGGTAGCTGGCATAGCCGTCATCCAGCGCCTCGGACAGGACCTCGCCATGGCCATCGCCGTCGAACCGGTAGACCAGGCAGCGCCCGAACCCGGTCAGCCGCTTCATCTCGACCGCGACGATGCGACAGACCTCGTCCACCGACGTCGCGCGCTGCATCAACGGCACGACGTGGCGGGCCAGACTGTAGATGGGCGCGCGGGCGCCTGCGTCCGCTGCCGACTCCTCCAGCTCCAGGTGCACCAGTTCGCCCAGCCGGTGGGCGGACAGATGCAGCGCCCGCCCGCCCAGCTCGCAGCCACCCAGCGACATGGCCCCCTCGCCGTCCACCAGCCGGGCCCAGTCGCCCCGCCGCGCGGCGGCAAACGCGGCCAGCGGCGCCGCCAGCTCGTCACCCAGCAGCTCGGGCCAGTTCTTGCTCCACGCGACCACGTCGCCGCCATCGGCCGCGACGCTGAGCAGCCAGCCATGCGGCTGAATCGCCCCCGGCACGCGGATGGGCTCGCT
Source organism: Roseateles asaccharophilus (assembly GCF_031458115.1). Lineage (GTDB taxonomy): Bacteria > Pseudomonadota > Gammaproteobacteria > Burkholderiales > Burkholderiaceae_C > Pelomonas > Pelomonas asaccharophilus_A. The sequence goes on from NZ_JAVDXV010000006.1 coordinate 338,762, forward strand.
GGCGCAGCTGTCGAGGTCGGTCGCTGGCACGGCGCTCATGAGACCAGCGGCTCGAAGTGGCGGATCAGCGTCTCAAAGGTCCGTTCGGCGGCGCGGCAGGCCGCACGGCGGCGCCCGTCGTCGTCGCCCACCTCGGCCACGGCGCGCTGGCGGAAGTCCCGCCACATCGCCCCCGTGCGCTCGCCATGGCCGTGGAAGTAGCTGGCGCCGCGCCCGGGCTCCAGCCCCAGGTCGCGCTTGAGCCAGGGCGTGATGACCTGCCCGCCCAGCGCCGAACCCTCGATGACGTACAGCGACCCGAAAGCAGCGGGCAGGCTGGCTTCCGGCAGGCAGTTCGGCACCTCGTCGCCCGCCTTCTCCGGCGCCCCAAGGAAGGCGAGGTCGGCGGCCGCGAACGCGGCGCGGCCGCGAGCGTCCAGCCAGCCGTGCAGGCGCTCGGGCATCGCGCGCCGCACCTCGGGCTCCCAGGCGGCCAGAAAGCCGTGGAAGCCGCCGATGATGGCGCCGTAGCGCTCCAGCGCCATCGGCCCGTCCAGCCCCAGCAGGCGCTCGATGCGCTCGTGATGCGGCCGCGTCGCGGCGCGCAAGTCGCCCAGCAATCTGTCCCCCGGCATCCCTGCCGCCTCCGTGTTGCCCATTCGATGCTGCCCCGCTTCACTCATTCTTTGCGGACGGGGACACGCAAAAAGCAAGCCCGCCCAGAGGGCGCCGCCTACGGGCATGCGAGCCGCCCGCAGGCGTGCATCTGCAACATTTACCGAAATTCCTGCCGCGACCCGGAACGAAGCGCCAGCCGTGAGAAATCTCATGACGCAGTTGCGAGCGATGTATCGGTCTGTGAGACCGCCGGTTTGCACGGCAATGCATCCCTAGACTCCGCGGCTCGCGCATGGAGCGCGGAGGATGCTTGTACATGATCCCTGTTTACGAGACGCGGCGCCCGCCGTCGCGGGACGGCCTCGAGGCCACCCCGTTGGAATTGGACAGCGGCTTCGGCGGTCTCGACGGCGAGGCGTTCGACCTGGTCGAACGCCGCTATAGCGACCGTGGGCTGCGCGTTACGCGCGAGCGCTACAACAGCCGCAGCCAGGATGGCGACATCGTCTGCACGGCACGCGACGGCGAACGCATCGTGGGCACGCTGTCCGTGCGGTTCGACGGCCCCGGGGGCCTGCATGCCGACCAGCTGTTCGGCCAGGAACTGGACGACTGGCGCTCGCTGGGCTTCACGCTGTGCGAATTCGGCGGCCTGGCCGTCGACACGCATTCGCGCGAACCCAAGCGCGTGCTCGCGCAGATCTTCCACCTGGGCTATCTGCACGCCCATCGCCGCGCGGGTTTCGACCGGCTGGTCATTGAGGTGAACCCACGCCACGTGCCCTTCTACCGACGCTGCCTGGGCCTGATGCCGGCCACCGAGGCCCGCCACAACCCGCGCGTGGACGCGCCCGCCGTGCTGATGAGCCTGGACTTCGCCAGCGTGCGCGAGCAGATCGCGCGCTGGGGCGGCCAGCCCGAGATGCTGGCCGCGGCGCGCAACCTGTATCCGCTGGCCTGGGACGAAGCGACCGAGGCGACCATGCTGGCGCGCCTGCTCTAGCGAAAACCGTGAGTCATTTCACGAGTTGCGGGCAGCAAAAAGCGCCTGGGCCGTGATGGCACCAGGCGCTTTCCATTGGACTTGGCCTGCCCGGAGGGACTCGAACCCCCGACCTGCTGCTTAGAAGGCAGCTGCTCTATCCAGTTGAGCTACGGGCAGACAGAACGCGCGATTATCAGATCAACACGTTGATGATCGCGTTGCCGATGCCCATCAGCGCGGCACCGGAGATCAGGCCGGCGCAGATGGGCTCCATGCCTTCGACCCAGACGCGGTGGCCTTGGGTGCCGGGCGTCTTGTGCTTGCGGCCCATGAAGAAGAACAGCAGCGCGCCGAGGAACATGGCCAGCACGGCCTCCGGCGGCAGCACCACGCCCAGGCCCGTGGCCACGGCGGACAGCTGGAACTTGCCCTTGCTCTTGATGCGCGCGACTTCCATCGCGACGGCGGCCAGCGCGGCCACGCCCATGGAGATCAGCGCCGACGTCGGCAGGCCCTTCAGACCCTTGGCGATGATGTCGGCCACGCCCTTCCACTGCAGTGCAGCAGGCATCGCGAACTGGTCGGACACCAGCGTGGCGACGCTGCGCACGCCGCTGGCGTCGGGCGCCAGGAACAGCAGGTAGAACAGCGGCACGCAGAACAGCACGCCGGCCAGGTTGCCGATGATGTGGCCGATGGCCTGGTGGCGCGGCTTGCCGCCCAGCATGTAGCCGGGCTTGATGTCGGACAGCAGGTTGGCCGCGTTGGACGCGATCTCGCTCGTCATGCCGGCCGGCAGCAGGTTGGAGCCGGGGTTGGTGCGGTCGATGGCGCCCATCGTGAACTGCGTGATCTTGGACAGCGAGCCCGTCGGCGTCCACGAGGTCAGCGCCATCGAGTTCGTGCAGATGATGGTCAGCACGAAAATCAGCGGCAGCGAGATCAGCGCCAGCCAGAACGGCACGTCGAAGAAGGCGTGCGTGACATAGCTGCCCAGCACGCTGAACACCGGCACGCCGATGTAGCTGATCCACAGCGGCACCTCGATGTCCTTCAGCAGATCGACGCCCTCGCCCTTGGTGGCCGGCGCCTTGCGCTTGAAGGCGCTCTTGAAGATCTCGGGCTTGGCGAGCAGGCCCACCAGCGCGCCGACGACCATCATCGTCACGCCCCACCACAGCGACCACTGGTTGACGATCTCGGCGCGGTTCAGCGGCACCAGCACGCCGTTGGCGCCGATGCGCGGCGCGATGTCGCCCATCTGGATCATCATGGGCGCCAGCACGACGAAGTTGATGAAAGCGCCCAGGAAGCAGCTGGTCGCGACCGCAATGCCCATCAGGCCACCGACGCCCAGCATGGCGGCATCCAGCGTCAGGCGCAGGCCCAGCTGGCGGATGTCGGTGCCCATGATGGTGGGGATCAGCGCCGTGGTCTTGCCGGCCCAGGCGTAGTAGTAGTGGTCCAGGCGCTCGTGCAGGTGCCAGGGTTCGGTCATGCCGGCCCACTTGTCCATCATCAGGATCTTGAACTGGACCAGCTTCATCCAGCCGTCGCTGACGATGGCCTGGTACAGCGCCGTGAAGCCGCCGACGACGCCCAGCAGCTTGGCCTTGAAGACGCCCTCGCCGCCTTCGCCGTGGTACAGCGAGTCCAGCACCACGCCACAGGCGCGGCCTTCGGGGAAAGGCGCCTGGTCTTCATTGATGAAGCGGCGCTTCAGCGGGAAGGCCAGCAGCACGCCGATCATGGAAACCACGAAGATCCACACCATCAACTGCCACCAAGTCGGGATGACGCCGGTGACCAGCATGTAAGCCGCGAGGCTGGAGAACAGCGGCGTGATGACGTAGCCGGCCGCGGTCGCGATGGACTGGGTGCAGTTGTTCTCGAGGATGGTGTAGTCCTGCGCGAAGCCGCTGGCGTGCAGCGCGCGGAACAGCGCGAAGGCCAGGATCACCGAGGTCAGGCCCACGCCGATGGCGATGCCGGTCTTGGCGCCGATGTACAGGCCGGTGGCCGACAGGATGCCGCCCAGCAGGAAACCGGTGAAGCCGGAACGCAGCGTCAGCTGCGCCATGTCGCCACGGAAGACGTTCTTGAACCACCACTCGTCCTTTTGGGCGCGGCTCCAGGTGGCGATCTGCTCGTCGGTCAGGTGTTGAATAGCCATGGTCTCGGGCGCGGCTTGTGGCCTTGCCGGGGTGTTGCAGCAATGCGGGCGATTCTCCCGGCCGACCGCTCGGTCGGACTTTGGGGGATGCCCCAGGGGCGAAACCCCGGGATGCGGGGCTTCACAAAGACAAAACCCGCCTGCGGTCAGAGCCACAGGCGGGTTTTGAGGAAGGGTTTGGTCGGGGCGGCGGGATTCGAACTCGCGACCCTCTGCTCCCAAAGCAGATGCGCTACCAGGCTGCGCTACGCCCCGATCAAGCCCGCCATTCTATGCCAGCGAATCAGCCCACCGGAATGAAGCGTCCTGTGCCGCTGATCAACGCAGCCTTCACCGGCTCGCCGGGCTGCAAGGATTGCACCGCGGCAACGTAGCCGCGCATCTGCTCGAGGTAGGCCGGCTCGCGCTCCGGCGTGGCGCCCAGCTTGTAGTCCAGCACCCACCAGCTGCCGTCGCGCTTCTGCACGAGGCGGTCGATGCGTTGATCGTCACCGCCCTGCCCCACGGCCACCTCGTTGCCGGCCCACAGCAGCTCGGCCGGGTCGAAGAACGGCCGGCAGTCGGCGCTGGCCAGGATGGCACGCGCGGCCTGCGCCAGCTGCTCGCGCGACTTGGCATCCAGCCCGAAGGCCTGCGAGGCCGATGCCATCAGCAGCTCCAGCGGCTGCGCCTGGCCGGGCGCGGACACCCACTCCAGCACGCGGTGCAAGGCCTCGCCGGTGCGGGCCTGGCGTTCGTTGCGTGCCGTGCCATCGCGCGTCGCCGCGGCTGGCGGCGGCTGCCAGATGGGCAGCGGCGCCAGCCGCGGCGGCTGCGCGTCACCGTGCCCGCCCAGCACCAGGTCCAGCGCCCAGGGCTGGGACAGCGGCTGCAGCCGATCCCACCAGCTGGTGGCATTGCTGCGGCCTGGCGTGTGGCTCAGCACGAGCGCGCGGCGGGCCCGTGTCAGCGCGACATAGAGGCTGTTCAGCTCCTCGCGCTCGCGGGCGGCTTTCTCTTCATCCACCAAGGGCTGCAACGACGGCGGTGCCTTGGCTTCGGAGGCCAGGAAGGCGGCACGCCGGGGCGATGGCTGGCCCACGGGCCAGTCCAGCAGCAGCCCCAGCGTCTCGGCCTTGGGGGGCGAGGCGTCGCAGTCAAGCAGGAACACGACCTCGGCCTCCAGGCCCTTGGCGCCGTGGATGGTCAGCAGCTGCACGGCGTCGGGCGCGGCGGCGGGCACGAACTTGGGCGGCCGGGTCTTCAGCGCGCGCACGAAGCCGTAGAGCTGCGCGTAGCGGCCGCCGTCCAGATCCAGCGCCGCATGCAGCAAGGCCTGCACGCTCTGCAGTCGCACGGCCGCATCCGCCGCGGGCACTGCGGTGGCGATGCGAGCCAGCAACTCGCCCTCGTTGGCGATGAGGTCCAGCAGCTCGTGCGGCGTCAGCCGCCGGGCCTGTTCGCCCCAACGCGCCAGCAGCGCCTGCGCGCGGGCCAGCGCGGTGCTGGGCGCCGTCAGCGACTGCAGCGCCGCCCACCAGGAACGGCGCTCGACGACCGGCTCGCCCAGCCATTGCGCCGTGCCGGCCGCCTCGGCCAGCACCAGCAGGTCGGCCTCGGTCACGCAGAACAGCGGGCTGCGCAACGCACGCGCCAGCGACAGGTCGTGGCCGGGCGATGCCAGCACGTCCAGCAGCGCCAGCAGGTCGGCCACGTCGGGCAGATCGGTCAGCGGCTGCTCCTCCGGCGCTGCGTGCGGAATGCCGGCGGCCGTCAGCGCCTCGCTCAACTGGCGCAATGGGTCGCGCTTGCGGGCCAGCACGAACAGGTCGCCCGGCTTCAACTCGGGTCGCGCGCGCAGCAGCCCGACGATGGCGCCGCAGACGCGCTCGCACTCGGGCGCGCGGCGGCTGATCTCGGCTTCATGGCGCGGCTCGGTCAGGCTGGGCCGCCAGCGCAGCGGGTCGGCGTCCGGCGGCGCCGGTGCGTCCACCACCTCGGCGTCCAGTGCCCATAAGCCTGCCAGTTCATCCACCTCGCCGACCTCGGTCGTGTGCACGCGAAACCCCTCGTAATGCCCGGCACGCTGCGCGCTGTCGAACGCCGCGTTGACGGCGGCCAGCACCTCCGGCGCATTGCGCCGCGTGTGATCGCAGGCCAGCCGCACGCCGGCCAGGCCTTCGCAGACAAAGGCCTGCGCGGCGGCGAACACGCGCGGGTCGGCACGGCGGAAGCGATAGATGCTCTGCTTGGGGTCGCCCACGATGAACACCGACAGTGGCGACCCCGCACCCGCGCCGGCATAGGCGGACAGCCAGCCGCTCAGCGCCTGCCACTGCAGCGGGCTGGTGTCCTGGAATTCGTCGATGAGCAGGTGGCGCACCTGCGCGTCCAGCCGCTGCTGCACCCAGCCGGCCGTCTGCGCGTCGGCCAGCAGTGCCAACGCGCCGCGCTCCAGGTCGTTCATGTCGACCAGGCCGCGCTCGCGCTTGAGCGTCTCGAACGCTTCCACCAGCACCAGCGCCAGCCGGCGCATCGCCGCATGTTCGTCGGCGGCCCGCTGCTGCTGGATGGCGCCCTGCAACCGCTGCAGCTCGCCGAGCAGTTCGTCCATGTCGGCGTCGTCCACGCCCAGCTTGCGCGGCTCGCCCTTCAGCGTGAACAGCGCCGCCCAGGCCGCGTCGAAATCCTCGGCCTGTTGCAAGGCATTGGCCGCGTCCTGCGCCTTCTTGCCCTTGGCCTGGCCCAACTGGCGCGCGAGCCCCTGCAGCGGCTCGCGCAGATGGCCGAAGAAGGCCTCGGGCGTCGTGCCCAGCAGCTCGACCGCGCCGGGCAGGCTGGCTTCCAGCACGCCGGCCCGCTCGGACAACTGCAGCTCCACGCGCTTGGCAAACGCGCCCAGCAGCCACTCGCGCAGGTTGAAGCGGCCACGCGACTGCGTCAGCGCCTGGAAGTCGGCGCGCAAGCCGTCGTCCGCCAGCACGGCGGCATGGAAGCGCCGCCACAGCGTGGGCATCAGCTCGTCCTCGTCCTCCAGCAGCTGCAGTTCGGGCGCGATGCCCTGCTGCTGCAGGAAGGCCAGTGGCGCGGCGCGCAGCAGCTGCGAGAACCAGCCGTGGAAGGTGCGCACCTCCACGGCGCGGCCGCCGCGCAGCAATTCCCCCTGCAGCGCGGCCAAGCGCGGCCGCAGCGCAATGGCCTCGTCGGCCGACATGCCGCGCTGACGCAGCGCGGTGATCTGTTCCGCCTCCGGCGCGTGCGCGAACTCGGCCAGCCATTCGGCCAGGCGTTGGCGCATTTCGCCGGCGGCCTTGCGCGTGAAGGTGATCGCGACGATCTGCTGCGGCTCGGCACCGGCCAGCAGCGCACGCAGGATGCGTGACACCAGCATCCACGTCTTGCCCGCGCCGGCGCAGGCCTCCACGACGATGCTGCGCGCCGGGTCACAGGCCAGCGCGTAGAAGTCCTCGCGTGGGATGCGCCGGCCGTCGGCCCAGTAAGCCAGCTCGGTCATGCGGCGCTCCAGTCGTCTTTGCGGCACAGGCCGCGCGCTTCGCAGAAATCGCAGACGCGGCCCTCGCCCAGCGCGGGCAGCAAGGCGCCGCCCCGGATCGCTTCGAGGTCGGATTGCAGCCCGTCGCGCAGAGCCAGCGCGGTCTCGCTGACCTTTTCATGCGGCAACACCGTGACACCCTTGCCGTCGTCCAGCACCAGATAAGCCGCCTTCAGGTCGTCCGTCGCCCCGGACAGCAGCGCATAGGTCGCCAGCTGCGTGTCTTCCAGCGGCACGGCAAGCTTGTCTTTCAAGCCCTTCAGGTCGCCGGTCTTGTAGTCCAGCAACCACGTGCCAGCAGGAGAATCGTCGATGCGATCCAGCCGCCCCTTCAGCAGCAGGCCGTCCAGCGGCGCCGCAAAGGGCCGGGCCTCGCGATCCACCTCGCCGGCCGCAAAGCGCTGGCCGCTGGCCTCGATCTCGGCCAGCCAGTCCAGGTACAGCGGTTTCAGCCGCTCGAAGGCGGCGGTGAACGGCAGAAAGTCGGTCTCGTCGAGGAAGGCCAGTTCGGCGGCCGCAGCGGCGCCCAGTGCGGTGGCGTCATCGTCGCCACGGGCCTCGTGGAAGCGCTTCAGCACCGCGTGCAGCCAGGTGCCGTAGTCGCGCTTGTCGGGTTCCAGCTCCAGCTCGTCGGCTTCGCGCAGGCCCAGCAGCGAGCGGCTGAAGAACTGGTAGGGGCAGTTGCGCAACGCGTCGATGGCGCTCGCGCTGAACGCTGCCGGCAGCCGGCCGCCCGCGTCGGCCTCGGCGCGGCCACGGGATTGAGGCTCGGCGCTGCGCGGCTGACGCTCGTCCACCCAAGGCGTCAGGGCGCAAGTCAGCCGCTGCAACAAGGGGCTGGGCGGCAGCGGCTCGGCGCCGGCGAACTCGCAGCGCAGCAGCGTCAGCACCGGCGCGCGCAGCAGCTGCGCAAAACCCAGCGCCTCGGCCTCGCGGCGTTCGGCCAGGCTGGGCAGGCCCAGCGCAGCGGCATCGGCGTCGCTCAACAGGCCAGCCTGCGGGTTGACCGGCCCCAGCGTGGCGGCGTCCGCGCCCGGCAGCACGATGGCACCGAACGGCCGCAGCATCGCGCGGGCCAGCGGCGTGATGACGACCTCGGCCGCGCCCGCCTCTTCCGCCGGTTCGAACTGCGCGGCTTCCAGCGTTTCGTCCACCCAGGCCAGGAACTCGTCGGGCCGCAGCCGCGTCTGCGCCAGCGCGGCCTCGTGGGCGCTGCCGGCCCAGGGATTGCGCGAGATCCACAGAGCCTCCAGCAGCGCCTCACCGCCCGCCACGTCGACCAGCGAGCCCAACCCGCTCAACGCCTGGCCCAGCGCGATCAGCCAGCCGGCCAGCGACCGCGATCCACCGGACAACGGTTCCAGCTGACGCCGCGCACGCTGCCAGACGGCGCCCACAGCGGGCGGCAGCGTGGCGACGTCCAACTGCGCCGCCTGCCGCCAGCCGAAGCGCCGGCAGCGTGCCTCGAGCGCCTGCACGTCCCAGCCGGTGCCCAGGGCGGATTTCATCCAGGCCAGCCAGTCGTCCACCGCACCGCCCGCCAGCGCGGCGCGCAACAGCGCCATCACCGCCGCGGCGGCCGGCGTGGTGGCCAGCGTCCAGCCGGTTTCGTCGTGCACCGGCACACCTTGCCGCGCCAGCAGCGCACGCACGCGGCGGATGGCGACGCGGTCCTGCGCCAGCAGTGCCACCGGGCGCCGCCCGGCATTCAGGTGCTGGATGACGGCTGTCGCGGCCTGGGCGGCCAGCGTTTCAAAGTCGGGAGCGACAGCTTCCTCGACGCGCGCCGTGGGCGTGACCCGGTCGAGATCCAGGTCGGCATCCAGGCACAGAGTGGGGATGCCGGTGGCCTGGGCGAGGATGGCCTGCGCAAAAGGATCCGGCCCGCCCACGCGCAGCCAGATCCAGGCACCTGGGCTCAGTGTGAACACGGTGTCGGTGGCCGGCCGGCGGTCATCGGATGCCACCCAGGCCAGCGCGACCTGGGTCAGCGCGCGTTCCAGCACTCCCGGGCCGGCGTCCCCCGCCGCCAGTCGCTGGCGGGCCTCGTCCATGAAGGCGGCTCGCCGCTCGGGCGGAACCTGGGCGGCGGCACGGGCCAGCGCCTGGGCCGTCTCGACCAGCCGGGCCAGCGCCACGCGGTAGTCGCGCGGGCTGCTGCGCTTGAGCGGCTCTATCCAGCTCTGGCCGGCCAGCAGGCGGTCGGCGGTGAAGGCGTCGATGGCGGCGTCGCCGGTCAGTTGGTCGGGCGCGGCCAGCGCCGTCGGGCCCAGCGCCGAGGCCAGGCTGTGGCTGGTGGTGATGCGCGGCTGCCAGCCGCCGCGGGCCAGGAAGGCCCGGCGCGCCGGGGCGATCTGTTGCGCGAAGGGCAGCAGCAGCACGGCGTCGCGCAGCGGCACGCCCTGGGCTGCCAGCCAGTCCGCGCAGGTGCCGGCCACGCGGTGCCAGAAGGCAGCGATGTCTTCCCCGGCCACCAGGCCGAGATTCAAGTCTTGCAAGAAAGGCCTCCCGCCCCCATGTGAGCCTGCGTACCGGTCACCCCGCTGACCGTCCGGGCAAAAGTGGCTATGTCACAATCATTTTGCCCATCCGGACGGCGCCCGAGCGCGACCGCCAACCCTTTGAGGCCAAGGAACCCTCTCATGAGCAGCGAATTGATCAAGCATGTTTCCGACGCGTCCTTCGACGCCGACGTGATCCAGTCCGGCAAGCCGGTATTGGTGGACTACTGGGCCGAATGGTGCGGCCCCTGCAAGATGATCGCGCCCATCCTCGACGAGGTGGCCACCGGCTACGGTGACAAGCTGCAGGTCGCCAAGATGAACGTGGACGAGAACCGCGAGGTCCCCGCCAAGTTCGGCATCCGCGGCATTCCGACGCTGATGCTGTTCAAGGACGGCCAGCTGGCTGCCACCAAGGTCGGCGCCCTCTCCAAGGCCCAGTTGACCGCCTTCCTCGACGCGAACCTATAATCGCGTTCAACTGCTGCGGTGCTCCTGGCGCCCACGGCGCCCCGCCGCAGCAGCCAAAGCCAACACGCCCCGGGTTCCACGAAGGAGCCCAGCCAGCGTGGCCTCGGCTCCCCCTCCCCCACTTTCTGAATCCGCATCGCTCGCTGTTTGAGCGTTTGCCCTTTCGGTCCTTTCCCGGGGCGGCCGTGGAATCGCCGTTGCGCCTTGGCTGGCGCTGCGGCCCCTGACGGGTATCCACCCATGCATCTTTCCGAACTGAAAGCGCTCCACGTCTCGGCCCTCATCAAGATGGGCGAGGAGCTGGAGATCGACAACGTCACCCGCCTGCGCAAGCAGGAGCTGATGTTCGCCATCATGAAGAAGCGCGCCAAGGCTGGCGAGCAGGTTTTCGGTGATGGCGTCCTCGAAGTGCTGCCGGACGGCTTCGGCTTCCTGCGCTCCATCGAGGCCAGCTACATGGCGTCGACCGACGACATCTACCTGTCGCCCAGCCAGATCCGCCGCTTCAACCTGCACACCGGCGACCTGGTGGAAGGTGAAGTGCGCGTGCCCAAAGACGGCGAGCGCTACTTCGCTCTCGTGAAGGTCGACCGTGTGAACGGCCAGACGCCCGAGGAGAGCAAGAACAAGATCATGTTCGAGAACCTGACGCCCTTGTTCCCCAAGGAGCAGTTCAAGCTCGAGCGTGAAGGCTACAAGGGCGAGGAGAACATCACCGGCCGCATCATCGACCTGACCTCGCCCATCGGCAAAGGCCAGCGCGCGCTGATCGTCGCCCAGCCCAAGACCGGCAAGACCGAGATGATGAAGAGCATCGCCCATGCTCTGGTCGCCAACCACCCGGACTGCCACCTCATCGTGCTGCTCGTCGACGAGCGCCCCGAGGAAGTGACCGAAATGCTGCGCACCGTGCGCGGTGAGGTCATCAGTTCCACCTTCGACGAACCGGCCGCCCGCCACGTGCAGGTCGCCGAAATGGTCATCGAGCGCGCCAAGCGCCTGGTGGAACTGAAGAAGGACGTGATCATCCTGCTGGACTCGATCACCCGCCTGGCCCGTGCCTACAACAACGTGCTGCCCAGCTCCGGCAAGGTGCTGACCGGCGGCGTGGACGCCAACGCGCTGCAGCGCCCCAAGCGCTTCTTCGGCGCGGCGCGCAACATCGAGGAAGGCGGCTCGCTGACCATCATCGGTACGGCCCTGATCGACACCGGCTCCAAGATGGACGAGGTGATCTACGAAGAGTTCAAGGGCACCGGCAACTGCGAAATCCACCTGGATCGCCGCATGGCCGAGAAGCGCGTCTACCCGTCCATCCTGATCAACAAGTCGGGCACGCGCCGTGAAGAGCTGCTGCTGAAGCCGGAAATCCTGCAAAAGAGCTGGATCCTGCGGAAGCTCCTCTACAACATGGACGAGATCGAGGCGATGGAGTTCATCCTCGACAAGATGAAGGCGTCGAAGAACAACCTGGACTTCTTCGACATGATGCGGCGCGGCGGCTGACCCTTCCCAGCCCAACTAGCCAGACCGTAGCGAAGCCGGCTACAATCGCCGGTTTTCCGCCCAGACACCCCTGGAAAGTGCGCCGACCGTGGTCAGCGTGGCTCCCAACCTAGCCAAGAGGTTCCCATGAAAGAAGGCATTCACCCCAACTACCGCGACGTCGTGTTCGTCGACCTGTCCAATGGCTTCCAGTTCGTGACGCGCTCGACCGTCCAGACCAAGGAAACCATCGAACTCGACGGCAAGACCATGCCGCTGGTGAAGCTGGAAACCACCAGCGAATCGCACCCCTTCTACACGGGCACGCAAAAGAGCGTGGACAACCTGGGCGGCCGCGTCGAGAAGTTCCGCAACAAGTTTGCTCACCTCAAGAAGTAATCCGTCGAGGCGGTCTCGCACCGCTTCCGGACACAAGGGCAGCCTCCAGGCTGCCCTTTTTCGTTTCCGCAGCTTCGGCAGCCCGCTGTCGTTTCTACGGCATCATCCCGCCACTTCCAGAATCCCGACCCGCGAGTGAATCTCCCCACCCCAGCCATCGTCGCCGAGCGTGGCGCCGAACGCCTGCCCCGGCTCGCGCTGATCCTGCTGTGCGCGGCCTACGTCATCCCGGGCATCTTCGGCCGCGACCCCTGGCGCAATGCCGACCTGACGGCGTTCGGCTTCATGGCCAGCATCGCCCACGGCGACGCGCCGTGGTGGCAGCCGGCCATCGCCGGCATCCCGGCCGAGGGCGGTCCGCTGCCCTACTGGCTGGGCGCGCTGGCCATCAAGGCCCTGCCCTTCCTGGACCAGCCGGTCGCCGCCCGCCTGCCCTATGCCTTCGTGCTGGTGGGCGTGCTGGTGGCGGTCTGGTATGCCTGCTTCCACCTGGCCCGCACCGAGGCCGCGCAGCCGGTCGCGTTCGCGTTCGGCGGCGAGGCCCAGGCCGTGGACTACGCGCGCGCGTTGGCCGACGGTGCCCTGCTGGCATTGATGGCCACACTGGGCCTGCTGGGGCTGGGGCACGAGACCACGCCCGAGCTGCTGCAGTTGCTGGCGGTGTCGGTCTACCTGTACGGTCTGGCGGCGGCGCCGTTCAAGGCCTGGCGCTCCCGCGTGGCCGTGCTGCTGGCGCTGCCGGTGCTGGCGGCCAGCGGCGCACCCGCCGTGGCCTGTGCACTGGGCCTGCTGGGCGTGCTGCTAAACCACCGCTCGGCCTATGACGAAGCCAAGAGCCTGCGCCTGTGGCTGCTGGGCTCGCTGGCGCTGGCCGTGCTGGCGGCGTGGGTGTTCCGAGGCTGGGCCTGGCGACTGACACCAGCCATCGACATCGGCTCGCTGCTGCGGCTGCTGGCCTGGTTCTGCTGGCCGGCCGGCCCGCTGGCGCTGTGGACGCTGTGGCGCTGGCGCCGCCATGGGCTGCGCCGCCACATCGCCGTGCCGGCCATCGCGCTGCTGGTGCCGCTGGCGACCTGCATAGTCATGAACGGCTCGGAGCGCGCGCTGCTGCTGGCGCTGCCGTCCATGGCCATCCTGGCCGCGTTCGCGCTGCCCACGCTGAGTCGCAGCATCGCCGCCGCGGTGGACTGGTTCTGCCTGTTCATCTTCACGGCGCTGGCGCTGTTCGGCTGGCTGTACTACCTGTCCATGCACACCGGCTGGCCGGCGCGCCCGCTGGCCAACATGCGCAAGCTGGCCGAGGGCTTCGAGCCGGACTTCAGCCTGATCGCTCTGGTGATGGCCATCGCGGCCACGCTGGCCTGGCTGGCACTGGTGCGCTGGCGCACCGCGCGGCATCGCCATGCGCTGTGGAAGAGCCTGGCCCTGCCGGCCGGCGGCGTGGCACTGGCCTGGCTGCTGGTCATGTCGCTGCTGCTGCCGCCGCTGGACTACGCCCGCAGCTTGGCGCCGCTGGTGGCGCGGCTGAAGGCCCGCCTGCCCGCCGAGGTACGCTGTATCGCGGCGCCCGGCCAGAGCCTGCCGACGCTGGCGGCCCTGGAATGGCACGGCGGCTGGCGCGTGCAGGGCCGCGGCTCGCTGAGCGACACCGACTGCGCCCACGCCGTGGTATCCAGTGGCCAGCCCGTTCCGCGTGGCTGGCAAGTCATCGCCCAGGTACGACGCCCCACGGACCGCAGCGGTAGCGCCGGCCTGGTGCTGCTGAAGCGTCAGTAGTCCGACGCCACCGTGGCGGCGTTGAAGGCCGCCTCGTCGCCCAGCGCGGCGTCGCTGCTGGGGCGCACACGCGCGGCCGGCAGCACGAGGCGGAAGCGCGAGCCCTTGCCGACCTCGCTCTGGATCAGCAGTTCGCCGCCATGGCGCTGCATGACGTGCTTGACGATGGACAGGCCCAGGCCCGTACCGCCGGTCTCGCGCGAGCGGCTGCCGTCCACACGGTAGAACCGCTCAGTCAGCCGCGGAATGTGCTCGCGCGCGATGCCGGGGCCGTTGTCGATGACGGTCAGCTCGCCGCTGCCGTCTTCCAGCAGCCGCCAGGCCACATCAATGCCACCGCCCTCGGGCGTGTACCGCACGGCGTTGGACACGAGGTTGGCAACGGCGCTGAGCAGTTCGCTTTCCACGCCCGCGATCTCCATGCCCGTGTGCGGCTGCACGCGCAGCGTGTGGCGGCCGGCGGACAAGGCCTCGGCATCCACGCCGACGCGGATCAGCAACGCATCCAGGCTGACCCAGCGGTCCGAGCCCGGCCGCGGGCTGCCTTCGAGCTGCGACAGCGCCAGCAGGTCGGCCACCAGCGTCTGCATGCGCTGGGTCTGCTGGTTCATCAGCACCATGACGCGCTCGCGCTCCACCGCCGTCAGCGGCAGCGTCTGCAGCGTCTCGATGAAGCCGGCCAGCACCGTCAGCGGCGTGCGGATCTCGTGCGACACGTTGGCGACGAAGTCGCGCCGCATCGCGTCGTTGCGCACGCGCTCGGTGATATCCAGCGACAGCACCAGACGGCGGCCTTCGCCGTACTCGCGCACGACGATGGACAACGTGCCCGGCCCGCGTCCATTGCCCAGCACCAGCGGTTCGACATAGCGACCGGCCTGCAGATAGGCGACGAAGGCCGGCGCGCGCACGAGGTTGGTGATGCGCTGGCGCAAGTCACGCTTGGGATCCAGCGCGAAATGGTCGGCCGCGACGCGGTTGCACCACAGGATGTGCTCCTGTGCGTCCAGCATCAGCACGCCGTTGGGCGAGGCCTCGATGGCGGAAAGGAACTGCTCCAGCGCCAGACGCTCGCGGCCTATGATGTTCTCGCGGTCACGCACCGCACGCTCGATGCGGTAGCCCAGTTCGCCCCACAGACCGGTGTCGCGGGGCGCGTTCTCCAGCTGCTTGCCGCGCAGCCATTCGAGCAGCCGGTAGCCGCGCAGCGCGTCGACCACCAGCGGCAGGCCCACGCCGACTGCAACGCCGAATCCCAGGCCCAGCGCGTCGATGCCGGTGATGGCCCTCACGGCCGCGCCGACGGTGAAGCCCAACAGCACGGCCAGCAGAGCCAGCAGCAGACGCGGCAGGAACCAGGACATGGGGGTGGCGTCGTCCTCAGGCGGACAGAGCGCTGCTCTGCTGGGTCAGCCGGTAGCCGGCACCGCGCACGGTCTCGATCATGCGCGCGCACTGAACGCGTTCCAGCGCCTCGCGCAGCCGCTTGACGTGGACGTCGATGGTGCGCTCCTCGATGAAAACGTGATCGCCCCAGACGCGATCCAGCAGCTGCGAACGGCTGTGCACGCGCTCGGGGTGCGTCATCAAGAAGTGCAGCAGGCGGAACTCGGTGGGGCCCAGCTTGACCTCCTGGCCATCACGGCTGACGCGGCGCGTGCCCGGGTCCAGCAGCAGCGGGCCGATCTCGACCGCACTGTCCAGCGCCTCGGGCGCCTTGCGGCGCAGCACCGCACGGATGCGGGCCAGCAGCTCGTTGGTGGAGAACGGCTTGGTGACGTAGTCGTCCGCTCCGGCGTCCAGACCGGCGATCTTGTCGCTCTCGTCGGCGCGCGCCGTCAGCATGATGATGGGCAGCTCCTTGGTGCGGGCGCTACCGCGCCATTGCCGCGCCAACGCCACGCCGCTCTGGCCGGGCAGCATCCAGTCCAGCACGACCAGGTCGGGCAGCACGCGGTCCACCTCGTACTGGGCCGCCGTCGCGCTCGCGGCCAGCGTGACCTCGAAGCCGGCGTGGCGCAGATTGATGGAGATCAGCTCGGCGATGGCCGACTCGTCTTCGACGACCAGAATTCGGCTCATGCTGCTTACCTCACCATCGTTTCGACGGCCTCGGGCGTGTTGTGACGCACATCCATGCCCTTGACCACGTAGATGACCACTTCGGCCAGGTTCTTGGCGTGGTCGCCCACGCGCTCGATGGCTTTGGCGACGAACACGATGTCGATGGACGACGAAATCGTGCGCGGGTCTTCCATCATGTAGGTGATGAGCTTGCGCAGCAGGCCGTCGAATTCCTTGTCGATCTCGTCGTCATGCTTCAGCACGTCCAGCGCGCGCTCCACGTCCAGCCGCGCGAACGAGTCCAGCGACTTGCGCAGCTGGGCGACCGCCAGTTCGGCTTCATAGGCCAGGTCCGACATGGGCAGGCGCAGTCGGCTGGACACACCGCCGGAAACCAGCCGCTGCACCGTGCGGGCGATGCGAGCCGCCTCGTCGCCCACGCGCTCCAGGTTGGCGATGGTCTTGGACACCGCGATCAGCAGGCGCAGGTCGCGTGCCGTCGGCTGGCGGCGGGCGATGATGGTGGAGAGATCGCGGTCGATCTCGATCTCCATCGTGTTGACGCGGCCTTCGCGCGCCAGCACTTCATCGGCCGACTCGGCCGAGAAGTCGCTCAGCGCCTGCACGGCCTGGGCCACCTGGGCTTCCACCAGGCCACCCATCTCCAGCACGCGGGTGGAGATGGCGCTCAGCTCGGCGTCGAATTGGGTCGAGAGATGCTTGTCAACCATCTTGTTCTCCTCAGCCGAAACGGCCGGTGATGTAGTCCTCGGTGTCCTTGCGCTTGGGCTTCATGAACAGCTCGGCCGTCGGGCCGAACTCGATCAGGTCGCCCAGGTACATGTAGGCGGTGTAGTCCGAGCAGCGTGCGGCCTGCTGCATGTTGTGCGTCACGATGGCCACCGTGTAGTCGCTCTTCAGCTCGTGGATCAGCTCCTCGATCTTGCCGGTGGAGATGGGGTCCAGCGCCGAGCAGGGCTCGTCCAGCAGCAGCACCTCGGGCTTGATCGCGATGCCGCGCGCGATGCACAGGCGCTGCTGCTGGCCGCCGGACAGTCCGGCGCCGCTCTGATCCAGCTTGTCCTTGACTTCGGTCCACAGGGCCGCCTTCTTCAGCGCCCATTCCACGCGCTCGTCCATCTCCACGCGCGGCAGCGTCTCGAACAGCTTCACGCCGAACGCGATGTTGTCGTAGATGGACATGGGGAACGGCGTGGGCTTCTGGAAGACCATGCCCACCTTGGCGCGGATCAGCGAGACGTCGTCCTTGCTCTGCAGGATGTTCTCGCCGTCCAGCAGGATCTCGCCTTCGGCGCGCTGCTCGGGATACAGCTCGAACATGCGGTTCAGCGTGCGCAGCAGCGTGGACTTGCCGCAGCCCGACGGGCCGATGAAGGCGGTGACCTTCTTCTCGGGGATGTCGAGGTTGATGTTCTTCAGCGCGTGGAAGCCGCCGTAGTAGAAGTTCAGGTTGCGCACCGAAATCTTGGCGCGCTCGCTCAACGAGGTTTCGATCTTGGCGTCCATGATCGGGTTCCTTAGTGTTTGTTCTTGAAGAGCACGCGGGCGAGGATGTTCAGCAGCAGCACGCCCATGGTGATCAGGAAGACGCCGGCCCAGGCCAGCTTCTGCCAGTTCTCGTAGGGACTCATCGCGAACTTGAAGATGGTGACCGGCAGGCTGGCCATCGGTGCGCCGAGGTTGCTGGTCCAGAACTGGTTGGACAGCGCGGTGAACAGCAGCGGCGCCGTCTCGCCGGACACGCGGGCCAGCGCCAGCAGGATGCCGGTGATGACGCCGGCGCGGGCCGCCTTCAGCGTGATGGACAGGATGACCTTCCACTTGGGCGTGCCGAGGGCGTAGGCCGCCTCGCGCAGCGCATTGGGCACCAGGCTCAGCATGTTCTCGGTGGTGCGGATGACGACCGGGATGACCAGCAGCGCCAATGCCAGCGAACCGGCGAAGCCCGAGAAGCTCTTCATCTTCGCGACGACGACGGCGTAGACGAACAAGCCCACGACGATGGACGGCGCCGACAGCAGGATGTCGTTGATGAAGCGCACGGAGCTGCCCAGCCAGGTCTTCTGACCGTACTCGGCCAGGTAGACGCCCGCCAGGATGCCGACCGGCGTGCCGATCAGCGTGGCCAGGCCCACCATGACGAAGCTGCCGAAGATGGCGTTGGCCAGGCCACCGCCCTCGCCTTGCGGCGGCGGCGTCATCTCTGTCAGCGTGGCCCAGCTCAGGCCGCCTATGCCCAGGTAGATGGTCTCGAACAGGATCCAGATCAGCCAGAACACGCCGAAGGCCATCGCGCCCAGCGACAGCGTCAGCGCGACGACATTGATGCGTTTGCGCTTGTGGTGCATCGCCAGGCGGCGAGCGTCGAGTGCGGTAGTCATTGGAAAACCTCCGTGCTTTGCACTGCGGAGCGAACCCCTTCGGGCGACCGTGCGGGGTTCATGCCCGGGCTCCTTCGTTCTTCTTGAGGCGCAGCAGCAGCAGCTTGGAGATGGTCAACACCACGAAGGTGATGAGGAACAGCACCAGGCCCAGGTACATCAGCGAGGCCTGGTGCAGGCCTTCGCCGGCCTCGGCGAACTCGTTGGCCAGCGTGGACGTGATGCTGTTGGCCGCCTCGAAGACGGACAGCGAGTTCAACTGGTTCATGTTGCCGATGACGAAGGTGACCGCCATCGTTTCACCGAGCGCACGGCCCAGCCCCAGCATGATGCCGCCCACGACACCGGTCTTGGTGTACGGCAGCACGACCTTGGAGACGACCTCCCAGGTCGTGGCGCCCAGGCCATAGGCCGATTCCTTCAGCATGGGCGGCGTGACCTCGAACACGTCACGCATCACCGACGCGATGAACGGGATGATCATGATCGCCAGGATGATGCCGGCCGACAGGATGCCGATGCCCACCGGCGGGCCGGAGAACAGCGCGCCGATGTAGGGCACGCCGCCGAACAGCGCCTGCAGCGGCTGCTGCACGAAGGTGGCCAGGATGGGGCCAAACACCAGCAGGCCCCACATGCCGTAGACGATGGACGGCACGGCCGCCAGCAGTTCGATGGCGATGCCCAGCGGCCGCTTCAGCCAGCTGGGCGAGAGCTCGGTCAGGAAGATCGCGATGCCGAAAGACACCGGCACGGCGATGACCAGCGCGATGAACGAGCTGGCCAGCGTGCCGTAGATCATCACCAGGCCGCCGAACTTCTCCTGCACCGGGTCCCATTCCGCGCTGGTCAGGAAGCCCAGGCCGAAGGTCTTCAGCGCCGGTGCTGCACCCATGACCAGCGACAGCAGGATGCCGACCATCAGCAACAGCGTCAGCCAGGCCGCACCCTGAGACAGCGCGGCGAACACCGTGTCGGCCCAGGGAGCGACACGGCGTCGCTGGGGTTGTGGGCTCAGCGGCGCACTGCGCTGCTGAGGCTCGCTCCGGTCGGCGCCGGCGCTGTCGGCGGGAAAGATGGCAGCCAAGAAACCTCCGCGGTTCAGGTCACGGGCGGGCGCGTCGGACACGGCAAAGCCCGGCGGCTGCCGGGCCTGCTGTGCGGTCGCGTGATGCGCCCTTCAAATCACTTGTAGGCGATGGCCTTGCCGGCCGTGTCCTTGATCTGGTCGGCCCACTGCTTGCGCACCAGATCCTTCACGCTGGCGGGCAGCGGCACGTAGTCCAGTTCGTCGGCCAGCTTGTCGCCGTTGTTGTAGGCCCAGTCGAAGAACTTCAGCGCGGCGCTGGCTTGCGCGGCCTTGTCCTGGGACTTGTACATCAGGATATAGGTCGGGTTGGTCAGCGGCCACGAGGCCTTGCCCGGCTGGTCGGTCGTGATCTGGTAGAAGGTCTTGTTCCAGTCGGCGCCGGCGGCTGCGGCCTTGAAGGCGTCGTCGCTGGGGTTGACCCACTGACCGTCCTTGTTCTTCAGCTGGACAAAGTTCATCTTGTTCTGCTTCACATAGGCGTACTCGACGTAGCCGATGGAGTTGGGCAGACGCTGCACGAAGGCGGCCACGCCTTCATTACCCTTGCCGGCCGTGCCGGCCAGCCACTTGACGGTGGTGCCTTCGCCGACCTGGGTCTTCCACGACTCGCTGACCTTGGACAGGTAGTTCGTGAAGATGAAGGTGGTGCCGGAGCCGTCGGCGCGGGCGACCGGGGCGATGGCCGCATCGGGCAGCGCCACGCCGGGGTTCAGGCCGGTGATGGCCACGTCGTTCCACTTGGTGATCTTGCCGAGGTAGATGTCGGCCAGCACGGCGCCGGTCAGCTTCAGCTGGCCGGGGTTCACGCCCTTGATGTTGATGACGGGCACCACGCCACCGATGACGGTGGGGAACTGCACCAGGCCGTCCTTGGCCAGTTCGTCGTCCTTCAGCGGCATGTCGGAGGCGCCGAAGTCCACGGTCTTGGCCTTGATCTGGCGGATGCCGGCACCGGAACCCACCGACTGGTAGTTGATGCGTGCACCGGAAGCCTTGTTGTAGGCGTCGGCCCACTTGGCGTAGATCGGGGCGGGGAAGGTCGCGCCGGCGCCGGTCACATCCTGGGCGAGGGCCGCTTGGGTGCCGAGGAGACCGGCAACGAGGGCGAGAGACTGGCTGACCTGGACAAAGTTCATCTGGAGCACCTTAGGGTGGCGGATTGACGATGGGCTGCATCCTAGGGATCGAATGTGACGACTCCGTGACCGTCGATGGCGGCGCAAGCCCATTGGAGCGCGCTCCGCCGCCGCTGTGAAGCCGTGGTACACGCAATATGACAGTGTCATTCGACCGTCACGGAATCGTCACACGCCCCAAAAGCGGCCAGGAATGACAAAGGCCGCCTCGATGGGCGGCCTTTGAACAGGAAGCGCAGGCTCAGGCGGACACGGCGTCCACCAGTCGCTGGGCGCAGCGCTGGGCCACGCCGGCGTCCGACGCTTCCACCATCACGCGCAGCAGCGGCTCGGTGCCGGACGCACGGATCAGCACCCGCCCGCGGTTGCCCAACTCGGCGACGACGGCGGTCTGCTCGTCCGCCAGGCGCTGGTTGCTCTTCCAGTCCTGGCCCGCGGCCAGGCGCACGTTGATCAGCGTCTGCGGGAACAGCTCCACGCCGGACAATTGCTCGGCAATGCCCCGCCCGCTGCGGCACACCGCCTGCAGCACCAGCAAGGCGCTGACGATGCCGTCGCCGGTGGTGTGCTTGTCCAGCGCCAGCAGGTGGCCGGAGCCCTCACCGCCCAGCTGCCAACCGCGCGCGGCCAGTTCTTCCAGCACATAGCGGTCGCCCACCTTGGCGCGCACGAAATCGACATCGCGCGAGCGCAGCGCCACCTCCACGGCCATGTTGGTCATCAGCGTGCCGACGGCACCCGGCACGCGCTGGCCCTGGGCCAGGCGGTCCGCGACCATCACGTACAGCAGCTCGTCGCCGTTGTAGAGCCGGCCGCTGGCGTCCACCAGCTGCAGCCGGTCGGCGTCGCCGTCCAGTGCGATGCCGTAGTGCGCGCCGTTGGCCTTTACCGCCTCCACCAGCGCACCGGGCGCCGTCGCGCCGAAGCCGGCGTTGATGTTGAAGCCATCGGGCTTGCAGCCGATCGAGATGACCTCGGCGCCCAGCTCATGGAAGACGTCGGGCGCGACGTGATAGGCCGCGCCATGGGCCGCGTCGACGACGATCTTCAGGCCCTTCAGCGTCAGGTCCGAGCCGAAGCTGGCCTTGCAGAACTCGATGTAGCGGCCGCGCGCGTCTTCCAGCCGCTTGGCACGGCCCAGGCTGGCGGAGTCCACCCATTGCGGCGCGTCGTCCAGCGCGGACTCGACCGCCAGCTCCCAGGCGTCCGGCAGCTTCTCGCCCTTGGCGGAGAAGAACTTGATGCCGTTGTCCTGGAAGGGGTTGTGCGAGGCGCTGATGACGACGCCCAGGTCCTGGCGCAGCGCGCGGGTCAGGTAGGCCACGCCGGGCGTCGGCAGCGGGCCGGTCAGCAGCACGTTGACGCCGGCCGATGCAAAGCCGGCTTCAAGCGCCGATTCGATCATGTAGCCCGAGATGCGCGTGTCCTTGCCGATCAGCACCGTCGGGCGCGGGTTGTTCTTGCGCAGCACGCGGCCCACCGCATGTCCCAGTCGCAGCATGAAGTCCGGCGTGATGGGATCCTGGCCGACCGTGCCCCGAATGCCGTCGGTTCCGAAATATTTGCGGCTCATCGAGCTCTTCCTTTTATTCAGTGGGGCCGATTTTCGCCGCATCGACGGCCGCCCACACCTTGAGTGCGTCCACCGTGGCAGCGACATCGTGCACACGAATCACGTTCGCGCCTGCGCTGACGGCCCGCAAGGCGGCGGCGATGCTGGCCGGCAGCCGTTGCTCGACCGGCCGGCCGGTGATTTCACCCAGCGTCCGCTTGCGTGACCAGCCCACCAGCAGCGGGTAGCCCAGGTCAGCCAAACGCTGTTGGCCGGCGAACAGGCGCAGGTTGTGCTCCGCGGTCTTCGCGAAGCCATAGCCCGGATCCAGCGCGATGGCGTCAGCCGGAATGCCCGAGTCGAGCGCCGCCTGCGCCCGCTGGGCCAGGAAGGCGCCCACCTCGGCCACCACGTCGCCGTAGACGGCCAGATCCATCATGGATGCCGGCTCGCCGCGCATGTGCATCAGGCACACGCCGGCACCGCTGCCCGCCACGGCGGCCAGCGCGCCGGGCTTCTGCAGCGCCTGCACGTCGTTGATGATGTCGGCGCCCGCGTCCAGCGCGCGGCGCATGACTTCGGGCTTGCAGGTGTCCACCGAGACCGGCACGCCCAGCTGCAGCGCAGCAGTCAGCACATCGGCGATGCGCTCCCACTCCATATCGGCGTCCACGCGCGGCGCGCCGGGGCGGGTGGACTCGCCACCGATGTCCAGGATGTCGGCTCCTTCCGCCACCAGCCGCTCGCAATGCGCGATCGCGGTGCGCGTGTCGTCGTGGCTGCCACCATCCGAGAAGGAGTCGGGCGTCACGTTGACGATGCCCATCACGCGGGGGCGGCTGAGGTCAACGCGGAAGCGGCGGGTCTGCCAGTGCATGGTCTTCGCAATGAAAAAGGCCCGGCGGAAGCCGGGCCTGGTGATGCTGTCGAGGATCAGGCCGCGGCCGGGGCGCCGTCGGTGCTGACCGGGGGCGTGCCGCCGCCCGTCGGGCCGCTGGGGGTGGGCGTGCCGCCGCCGGGTTCGCGCGGCGGGCGGCCGGCCATGATGTCCAACACCTGGTCGCGGTCGATGGTTTCCCACTTCATCAGCGCCGAGGTCATGGTTTCGACCTTCTCGCGGTTCTCTTCCAGGATGCGCTTGGCGATGGCGTACTGCTCGTCCAGGATGCGGCGCATCTCGGCGTCGACCTTCTGCTGCGTGCTCTCGCTGATGTTGGCCGTCTTGGTCATGTTGCGGCCGAGGAAGACTTCACCCTCGTTCTCGGCATAGACCATGGGGCCCAGCACTTCGCTCATGCCGTAGCGCGTGACCATGTCGCGAGCGATGCGGGTGGCGCGCTCGTAGTCGTTGGACGCGCCGGTGGAGATGTCCTTCAGGAACAGCTCCTCGGCCACACGGCCACCGAACAGGATGCTGACTTCGTTCAGCATCTGCTTGTAGTACTTGCTGTATTGGTCGCGCTCGGGCAATTGCCAGGTCACGCCCAGCGCGCGGCCGCGCGGCATGATGGTGACCTTGTGGACCGGGTCGGTGCCTTCCAGCATCTCGGCGACGATGGCGTGGCCGGACTCGTGATAAGCCGTGGCGCGCTTCTCGTCCTCGGTCATGACCATGCTCTTGCGCTCGGGGCCCATGTAAAGCTTGTCCTTGGCGCGCTCGAAGTCGATCATTTCCACCAGGCGGCCACCGCGACGGGCAGCGAACAGCGCAGCCTCGTTGACGAGGTTGGCCAGGTCGGCGCCGCTCATGCCGGGCGTGCCGCGGGCCAGGATGGACGCGTTGACGTCTTGCCCGATGGGCACCTTGCGCATGTGCACGTTGAGGATCTGCTCGCGGCCACGGATGTCCGGCAGCGTCACGTAGACCTGGCGGTCGAAGCGGCCCGGGCGCAGCAGCGCGGGGTCCAGGATGTCGGGGCGGTTGGTGGCCGCGATGACGATGACGCCGAGATTGGTGTCGAAGCCGTCCATCTCGACCAGCATCTGGTTCAGCGTCTGCTCGCGCTCGTCGTTGCCGCCGCCCAGGCCAGCACCACGGTGCCGGCCGACAGCGTCGATTTCGTCGATGAAGATGATGCAGGGCGCGCTCTTCTTGGCCTGCTCGAACATGTCGCGCACACGGGCCGCGCCCACACCGACGAACATTTCAACGAAGTCGGAACCCGAGATCGTGAAGAACGGCACCTTGGCTTCGCCGGCGATGGACTTGGCCAGCAGCGTCTTGCCGGTACCCGGAGGGCCCACCATCAGCACGCCGCGCGGGATACGGCCACCGAGCTTCTGGAACTTCTGCGGATCCTTCAAGAAGTCCACGAGTTCCTTAACCTCTTCCTTGGCCTCGTCGCAGCCAGCCACGTCGGCGAAGGTGATGGTGTTGTTGTTCTCGTCCAGCATGCGGGCCTTGCTCTTGCCGAAGCTGAACGCCCCGCCCTTGCCGCCGCCCTGCATCTGGCGCATGAAGTAGACCCAGACGCCGATCAGCAGCAGCATGGGCGTCCAGTTGATCAGCATGCTGATCAGGAAGCTCTGCTCCTCGCGCGGCTTCACGTCGAACTTGATGCCGTTGTTGCGCAGATCGCCGATCAGGCCGCGGTCGAGGTAGGTGGCCGTCACGCGCAGCTTCTTGCCGTCGGTGGTCTCGGCCATGATCTCGGCGCCGCTGGCGCCGCCCTCGGTCAGCGTGACCTGCTTGATACGGCGAGCCTGGACCTCATCCAGGAACTCGGAGTAACCGATCTGGTTACCCGGCGCCGTCGCGCCGCCGAACTGCTTGACGACCGTGAAAAGCACCAGTGCGATCACGATCCAGACGGCGAACTTCGAAAACCATTGATTGTTCACTGCGACTCCTTGGCCCTGATGGCCCAGCGCGGGTTTCAGGACAGTGGGGGCGATTTTAGGGGCGGCAAGGGGGCTACCCCTGTAATCAGCGGTTTTTCAACCCGATGCCGACCAAGAATGTCTCGGAAGAGCGGATGCGGGACGCCTTGGGCTTCACGACTTTGAACACCTTGAAGTGCGCCTTGAAGAGGTCCACAAGCTCGTTGTAGCCGCTGCCATGGAAGACTTTGGCCACCAGAGCGCCGTCGGGCTTGAGGTGCTTGTCGGAGAAATCGACGGCCAGTTCGATCAGGTTGGAGATACGGGCGGCGTCCGTCGATGCAATGCCCGACAGGTTGGGCGCCATGTCCGACACGACGACGTCCACCGGCCGGCCGGCCAGGGCTTCTTCGAGCTGGGTCAGCACGGCGTCTTCCTGGAAGTCGCCCTGGATGAACTGCACGCCCTCGATGGGCTCGAACTCCAGCAGGTCCAGCGCGATGATGGTGCCGTTGAGCTGGCCCACCGCCGCCCCGCCGCGTCCCGCCTCCGTGGGCGCGAACTTGCGGCGCAGGTACTGGCTCCAGGCGCCGGGCGTCGCGCCCAGGTCGACGACCACCTGGCCCGGCCGGATCAGCTTCAGCTCCTCGTCGATCTCCTTGAGCTTGTAAGCCGCGCGCGAGCGGTAGCCGTCCTTCTGCGCCTGCTGCACATAGGGGTCGCTGACGTGGTTGTTCAACCACGCCTTGTTGAGTTTTTTGCTTTTTGTCTGCGTTTTCATGCCTACGGGATAATACGGTGATGCCTCAAATCATCCTGACCCCCGCCCAGCGCAAGGACAAGCGCGCCGATGCCCATCATCTCGATCCGGTCGTGATGATCGGCGGAGACGGTCTGACGCCGGCCGTCGTGAAGGAAACCGACGCCGCGTTGAAGTCCCACGGCCTCATCAAGGTCCGCGTGCTCGGCGACGACCGCGAGGCGCGCGAGGCGATGTTCGCGCAGCTGTGCGACGAGCTGAACGCCGCGCCCATCCAGCACATCGGCAAGCTGCTGGTGCTGTGGCGGCCCATCCCCGAGAAGGCCAAGGTGGAACGCGAACACGCGATGCCCGGCCCGCGCGTCGTCAAGATCGTCAAGTTCTCCAAGAGCGGCAACGGTCGCCCTCAGATCAACAAGGTCAAGGTCATGGGCAACGAGCGCGTGACCCAGGGCGGCGAGATCAAGCGCGTGAAGAAGCGCGCCGTCAGCACCAGCGTCAAGAAGCGCGTCGCTGACTGATCCAGGCCAGGGCCAGCACCGCGAGGCCCTTCACGCCGAAGAACGCCAGCGAGGCGCCATGCAGCGCCGCGAATGACGCAACGCCGGTGCCGGCCCTGGCATCGGCCATCATCGGCTGCAGGCCGTAGTAGCCGGCAATCGTGCAGAACAGCGCCACCGCCGGCAGCAGCAGCCGGGCGGAGAACTGGTCGCTTGTTCCGCCCGCCTCCACCGTGTCGCGTGAGATACGCCGCTCGATCAGCATCAGCATCAGACCCAGCGCAAGGCTGATCTGCGCCTCCAGCGCGAACACGCGCGCCACATAGCCCCCCGCCTGCGCCCGCTCCAGCACGGCAAAGGCGCTGGGCGTGGCCACGAAGGCGATGCAAAGCAAAAGGCCGCCCCACAGGGCGGCCAGCAGGGCTTGAAGCCGGGCGAACATCACTCGTAGCGCACCTTGATGATCTCGTAGCGGCGCACGCCGCCCGGGGCTTGCACCTCGGCCGTGTCGCCGGCTTCCTTGCCGATCAGCGCGCGCGCGATGGGTGAGCCGATGGAGATGCGGCCCAGCTTGATGTCGGCCTCGTCGTCGCCGGTGATCTGGTAGGTCACGGCGTTGCCGCTGTCTTCATCTTCCAGGTCCACCGTGGCGCCGAACACCACGCGGCCGCCGGCATCCAGCGTGGACGGGTCGATGATCTGCGCGACCGACAGCTTGCCCTCGACTTCCAGGATGCGGCCTTCGATGAAGCCCTGCTTGTCCTTGGCCGCGTCGTACTCGGCGTTTTCGCTCAGGTCGCCCTGGGCACGCGCCTCCGCAATCGCCAGGATGACGGCCGGGCGTTCCACGGTCTTCAGGCGGTGCAGCTCTTCCTTCAGCGCCTCGGCGCCGCGCTTGGTCAGGGGGATGGTGCTCATATCGTTTCGGTCAGGGCAAAAAGAGACCGCCGCTGCGGCCCGGGCGCTCCCGGGCGGCTGCGGCGGAATCAATGAGCGCAGATTTTAGGACAGCTCGGCGTGCAGTTCCTGCAGGGATTGCACGAGCAGGCCATCGCGGTGTTTCATGCCTTCGACCGCAGCCTCGCAGCCGGCCATGGTCGTGTAGTAGGTGACACGGTTGGCCAACGCCGCCTGACGGATGTAGCGGCTGTCGGCGATGGCCGTGCGGGTCTCGTCCACCGTCGTGAAGACGAGCTGGATGTCGCCGCCCTTGAGCGCGTCGACGATGTGCGGGCGGCCATCCTTGATCTTGTTGATCAGCTTGACCGGCACACCAGCTTCCGCGATGGCCGCTGCCGTCCCCTTGGTCGCGACGATGCCGAAGCCCAGCGCATGCAGGTCCTTGGCAATGGCGACGGCACGGGCCTTGTCGCTGTTCTTCACGGTGATCAGCACATTGCCCTGGCGCGGCAGGCGCGAACCCGCGCCGATCTGGCTCTTCAACATCGCTTCACCGAAGGTCTTGGCCGCGCCCATCACCTCACCGGTCGAACGCATCTCGGGGCTGAGGATGGGGTCCACGCCCGGGAACTTGTTGAACGGGAAGACGGCTTCCTTGACGCTGTAGTACGGCGGCACGACCTCGCGCGGCTGGCGGCCGTTGCGGTCCTTCTGGTCCTTCAGCTTCACACCGGCCATGCAGCGCGCGGCAATCTTGGCGAGCTGCTGGCCCGTGGCCTTGGACACATAGGGCACCGTACGCGAGGCGCGCGGGTTCACTTCCAGCACGTAGATCGTGCAAGCCGACAGGCCCTTCGTCACATCACCCTGGATGGCGAACTGCACGTTCATCAGGCCCACGACCTTCAGCGCCTTGGCCATCGCGGCCGTCTGGCGGCGCAGTTCGTCCTGCACATCGGCGGCCAGGGTGTAGGGCGGCAGCGAGCAGGCCGAGTCGCCGGAGTGGATGCCGGCCGCCTCGATGTGCTCCATGATGCCGCCGATCATCGTGTCGACGCCGTCGGAGATGCAATCCACGTCGACCTCGACGGCGTCCTGCAGGAAGTGGTCCAGCAGCACCGGCGACTTCTCGCTGACGCGCACCGCTTCGCGCATATAGCGCTCGAGGTCCTTGTCGCCGTGGACGATTTCCATCGCGCGGCCACCCAGCACGTAGCTGGGGCGCACGACCAGCGGGTAGCCGATCTCGTTGGCCAGCGTGACAGCCTGCTCTTCGGTGCGCGCCGTGCGGTTGGGCGGCTGCTTCAGACCCAGCTCGTGCAGCAGCTTCTGGAAGCGCTCGCGGTCCTCGGCGATGTCGATGGAATCGGGCGTCGTGCCAATGATGGGCACGCCGGCACGCTCCAGGTCCAGCGCCAGCTTCAGCGGCGTCTGGCCGCCGTACTGCACGATGACGCCGACCGGCTTTTCCTTGTCGACGATCTCCAGCACGTCTTCCAGCGTGACCGGCTCGAAGTACAGGCGATCGGACGTGTCGTAGTCGGTGGAGACGGTCTCGGGGTTGCAGTTGACCATCAGCGTCTCGTAGCCGTCCTCGCGCATCGCGAGGGCCGCGTGCACGCAGCAGTAGTCGAACTCGATGCCCTGGCCGATGCGGTTCGGGCCACCGCCCAGCACCATGATCTTCTTCTTGTCCGTCGGCGCGGCTTCGCACTCGGCGTCGGCACCTTCGTAGGTCGAGTACATGTACGCCGTCTGCGTCGAGAACTCGGCGGCGCAGGTGTCCACGCGTTTGTAGACGGGGCGCACGTTCAGCGCCACACGGCGCTCGCGCACGGCATGCTGGTTCGTACCCAGCAGCTTGGCCAGGCGCTTGTCCGAGAAGCCCTTGGTCTTCAGCAGGCGCAATTCGGCCTCGCTGATAGATTCAATCGAGCGGCCCTTGATCGCGCCTTCGATCTGCACCAACTGCTCGATCTGCGCGAGGAACCAGGGGTCCACCGCGGTCTCTTCGTAGATCTCGTCCAGCGTCATGCCGATGCGGAACGCGTCGGCCAGGAACAGGATGCGCTCGGGGCCGGCTTCGCCGATCTCTTGCACGATCTCCTCGCGGTCGTTGCTGCGCTCGGTCAGGCCGTCGATCCCGGTTTCCAGGCCGCGCAGCGCCTTCTGGAACGACTCCTGGAAGGTGCGGCCCATGGCCATCACTTCGCCGACGGACTTCATCTGCGTCGTCAGGCGCGAGTCGGCCATCGGGAACTTCTCGAAGGCGAAGCGCGGGATCTTGGTGACGACGTAGTCGATGCTGGGCTCGAACGACGCCGGCGTCGCGCCGCCGGTGATGTCGTTCTTCAGCTCATCCAGCGTGTAGCCCACGGCCAGCTTGGCCGCGACCTTGGCGATGGGGAAGCCCGTGGCCTTGGAGGCCAGTGCCGACGAGCGCGACACGCGCGGGTTCATCTCGATGACGACCATGCGGCCGTCCTTCGGGTTGATGGAGAACTGCACGTTGGAACCACCGGTGTCCACGCCGATCTCGCGCAGCACGGCCAGCGACGCATTGCGCAGCAGCTGGTATTCCTTGTCCGACAGCGTCTGCGACGGCGCCACGGTGATGGAGTCACCGGTGTGGATGCCCATCGGGTCCAGGTTCTCGATGGAGCAGACGATGATGCAGTTGTCCGCCTTGTCGCGGACGACTTCCATCTCGTACTCCTTCCAGCCGATCAGGCTCTCTTCGATGAGCAGCTCGTTGGTGGGCGACAGGTCGATGCCGCGCTTGCAGATCGTCTCGAACTCTTCCGGGTTGTAGGCGATGCCACCACCCGTGCCGCCCAGCGTGAAGCTGGGGCGGATGACCATGGGGAAGCCGCTGCCGCCGATCTCGGCATGGATCTGCTTCTGCACCGCCCAGGCTTCTTCCAGCGTGTGCGCGATGCCGGACTTGGCCGAACCCAGGCCGATCTTGGTCATCGCGTCCTTGAACTTCAGGCGGTCCTCGGCCTTCTCGATGGCCACCTCGTTGGCGCCGATCATCTCGACGTTGTACTTGGCCAGCACACCGTGCTTGTGCAGGTCCAGCGCGCAGTTCAGCGCGGTCTGGCCGCCCATCGTCGGCAGCACCGCATCCGGGCGTTCCTTGGCGATGATCTTCTCGACCACCTGCCAGGTGATGGGCTCGATGTAGGTGACATCCGCCGTGTCCGGGTCCGTCATGATGGTCGCCGGGTTGCTGTTCACCAGGATGACCTTGTAGCCCTCCTCGCGCAGCGCCTTGCAGGCCTGGGCGCCCGAGTAGTCGAACTCGCAGGCCTGGCCGATGATGATCGGGCCGGCGCCGATGATGAGGATGCTCTTGAGGTCTGTACGTTTCGGCATGGCGGTCTGCGCTCTTGGAACTTAGAGGGTGGCCGTGGCCAGCTTGGCCCCGAACCCAACGAAAAGGGCTCCGACGCCGGCATTCGCAGCGCCCGAGAGACGACGCCTCGCACGGAAAGCCGCCGCGAGGCGGGCGCCGGCAAAGATCAGCGTCGAGAGGTAGAGAAAGCTCAGAACCTGGATGATGGAACCCAGGATCAGGAAGGTCAGCGCGGGATGCGGGTAGGCCGGATCGACGAACTGGATGAAGAAGGACAGCAGGAAGGCGATGGCCTTGGGGTTCAGCAGGCTGACGACCAGCGCCTTCTTGAACGGCTGGGCGGCATCCACGACGCGGGGCGCTTGTTCGGCCTGCACTTCGCCACGCCAGCTCTTCATGCCGCCGCGCAGCAGCTGGATGCCGATCCAGCCCAGGTAGGCCGCGCCGACCATCTTCACGACGAAGAAGATCTGCGGGCTGGCCATCAGCAGCGACGCGCCACCGGCGGCCGCGGCCGTCATCAGCACCGCGTCGCCCACGAACACGCCGCACGCCGCTGTGTAGCCCGCGCGCACGCCGCGTTGGGCGGCGACGGACAGCACGTATAGCGAGTTGGGCCCCGGCAGCAGGATGATGAAGATCGCTGCCGCGAGGTAGGTGCCGAGGTCGGTGATGCCGAACATGGCTCTTACCTCAGGCCTTGCTCATCAGGCGGATAAAACGGTCGAACAGGTACGCGATGTCGTGCGGGCCCGGGCTGGCTTCCGGGTGGCCCTGGAAGCTGAACGCCGGCTTGTCGGTGCGGGCGATGCCCTGCAGCGTGCCGTCGAACAGGCTGACGTGCGTGGCACGCAGGTTGGCCGGCAGCGTCTCGGGGTCCACCGCGAAGCCGTGGTTTTGGCTGGTGATGCCGACGCGGCCGCTGTCCAGATCCTTGACCGGATGGTTGGCACCGTGGTGGCCGAACTTCATCTTGAAGGTCTTGGCGCCGGAGGCGAGTGCCAGGATCTGGTGGCCCAGGCAGATGCCGAAGACCGGGATGCCGGATTCGACCAGTTGCGCCGTCGCCTTGATGGCGTAGTCGCAGGGCTCCGGGTCGCCCGGGCCGTTGGACAGGAACACGCCGTCCGGCTCCAGGTCGAACACGGCGCTGGCGGGCGTCTGCGCCGGCACGATGGTGACCTTGCAGCCGCGCTCGGCCAGCATGCGCAGGATGTTGCTCTTGGCGCCGAAGTCGTAGGCGACGACGTGGAACTTCGGAGCAGTCTGCGTGCCATAGCCGCTGCCGAGCTTCCATTCGGTCTGCGTCCAAGTGTCGGGTTCAGTCCGGCTGACGACCTTGGCCAGATCCAGACCGGCCATCGACGGCGCGCCCTTCGCAGCGGCGACCGCCGTGTCGATGTGGGCCTGCGTGATGGCTTCACCGGCCGGCAGCGCCAGGATGCAGCCGTTCTGCGCGCCCTTGGTGCGCAGCACGCGCGTCAAGCGGCGCGTATCCAGGCCGGCGATGCCGACCGTGCCCTGTTCGCGCAGGTAGGCGTCCAGCGTCTTGCCCGAGCGGAAGTTGGAGGCGCGAATCGGCAGGTCCTTGATGACCAGGCCGGCAGCGAACACCTTGGACGCTTCAACGTCCTCGTCGGCGATGCCGTAGCTGCCGATGTGCGGATACGTCAGCGTGACGATCTGCTTGCAGTAGCTGGGGTCGGTCAGGATTTCCTGGTAGCCGGTCAGCGACGTGTTGAACACGACTTCACCGACCGTCTGGCCGGTCGCGCCGATGGACTGGCCTCGGAACACCGTCCCATCCGCCAGAGCCAGGATTGCTTGAGGGGGATGGAGCAGGTCGGTCAGCACAAAGGGTCTCCGCAAGTGGATCGCGTGCCCAGCATCAACCCGTCCGAAGACGGGTCAACTTGTAGAAACCGAGGGGTTTTGGCGCCGGGCAGCGTAGGGTTCAGGTAAACCCATCGAGTATAGCCGACTGGGGTAAGTACGGAGGCTTCGTGACCGGCTTGTGACGCCTCAAAGTGCCGCGATGCCGGCCTTGGCGATCTCCACATCTTCGCTGGACTTGACGCCGCTGACACCCACCGCGCCCACCACCTGGCCGTCCACCAGGATGGGCACCCCGCCTTCCAGCAGGCCTTGCAGGCCCGGCACGCTGAGGAAGGAGTAGCGCCCCTGATTGATCAGGTCCTCGTAGATCTTGCTTTCGCGCTTGCCCAGCGCCGACGTGTGCGCCTTGGCAGGAGCGATCTGGGCCGAGATGGGCGCCGCGCCGTCCAGACGCTGCAACCACAGCAGGTGGCCGCCGGCATCCACGATGGCGATGGACACGGCCCAGCCTTTTTGCTGGGCATGGGCTTCGGCGGCGGCTGCGATGCGCTTGACGTCGGAGAGTTCGAGTTGGGCTTGCTGCTTCATGGTCTTGCGTTTCAAGGAACAGCCCTCAATGTAGCCGCCTGGCAGCGACCTAGAATCGATGCGGTTTTCATTGCTCCCTCGGAGGACAGACATCATGAACGACAGCCTGCAAACCCAATACGGCTATGCCGCCCCGGGCCTGGCCGCCGACCGTCAGCGCGTGCTGCGCAACACCTACTGGCTGCTGGCCCTGTCGCTGGTGCCGACCGTGCTGGGCGCCTGGATCGGCGTCGCCACCGGCTTCATGGCCACGATGGGCTTCGGCATCAGCACCATCGTGTTCTTCGTCGGCGCCTTCGGCCTGATGTTCGTCATCGAGAAGACGAAGAACAGCAGCATGGGCGTCGTCGCCCTGCTGGGCTTCACCTTCTTCATGGGCCTGATGCTGTCGCGCCTGATTGCGCAGGTGCTGGGCTACCGCAACGGTGCCAGCCTGATCATGACGGCCTTCGGCGGCACGGCAGCGATCTTCTTCGCAATGGCCAGCCTCGCCACGGTCATCAAGCGCGACCTGTCCAACATGGGCAAGTTCCTGTTCGTCGGCGCCATCATCCTGATGGTCGCGGGCATCGCCAACATCTTCCTGCAGTCGTCGGCGCTGATGCTGACCATCCTGGTGCTGGTGCTGGGCGTGTTCTCGGCCTTCATGCTGTACGACATCAAGCGCGTCATCGACGGCGGCGAGACCAACTACATCAGCGCCACGCTGGCCATCTACCTGGACATCTACAACGTGTTCCAGAGCCTGCTGTCGCTGCTGGGCATCTTCGGCGGCGAGCGCGACTGATCGACCCACCCCCGGAGGCGCTTCCGCGCCTCCCCCTCAAGGGGGCGCTGCCAGTGGCCCGGCGAAGCCGGTTCCACGGCAGCCGCTTGATGAAGGAGCCTGCTGACGCGGCTCCTTTTTTATTGCTTGGCCGGCTTGTAGTTCTTCAGCACCAGCGGCGCGCTGATCACGATGGGACGACCCAACTGCCCCACCTGCAAGGCGATGTTCACCGTGCCGGCCTCGAAGGCCGCAGCCGCGATGCCGCCGATGGCCACCGGCTCCAGTTGGCTGGTCAGGGTGGCAGTGCCCGAAACGACCGCCGTGTAGGGCGCTGCGTTCAGTTGGAGCAGCACCGGCACTGTCTCCTTGGCCCGGGCGTCGTCAGTGTCCAGACGCGCCCACATGACGAGCTGGACCTGATCGCCCTTGGCGATCGCTCCTTGCACCGGGGCGGTGACACCGATGTCCCAGACATTGGATTTGAGCGCCTGCAAAGGCACGCGCAGGCACGTCTTGCCAAACGCGGCACACGGCAGTTGCTGCGTGGCGATGCCGTCGGCGCCGTAGACATTCCAGGTCGTGACGCGCGGCGTGTTGATCAGGTGATCCAGCGCCGGGTCGCGCGCGGGCGCCGCCTGCGTCTTGGCCGCCTTCTCAGGCACCAGGGCAGCGTGAATCGGCTTGACCCAGCCGTCCGCCTTCATGTCCCACAGGATGAAGTCGGAATCGAACTGCCAATACGACCAGCCGAAACCACGCGCCTCGGCCGCCCGCGCGACCGCTGCGGTCCAGGCCACGCGCTGCGCCATGCCGGCCGTCTCCAGCGCGCCAAACTCGCCCATCAGGATGGGGCGCTGCGCCTTGTCGGCCCAGGCCTTGACCTTGTCCATGTCGGCCTTGAGCTTGTCCAGTTCCGTCGGCAAGCCCCAGGTGATGCCCGACAGCTTCTGGAACTGTGGCGTCCAGCTTGCGCCCTGGTGCGTGAACTCCATGGGCGTGTAGTAGTGGAAGGTGACGATGAGGCGGCGGTCGCCTTCGGGCAGGCGCAGGCTGTCCAGGTGGTCCAGCGAATTCCAGAACTTCGGCCCCACGATGACGCGCCGCGTCGGGTTGGTCGCGCGGATGATGGCCAGGTTCTCTGCCAGCATGTCGTTCCAGACCGCATCGGCCGCGCCGTTGGGTTCGTTCAGGATCTCGAAGATGACACCGTCCGGCGCCCCCTGGTAGCGCGTTGCGACCTGGCGCCAGAACGCCTTCAACCGCGTGCGGCAGGTGTCGACCTCATTGGCGCAGTCCATGAAGTTGTGCTGGTCCAGGATGACCTGCAACCCGGCCTTCAGGCCCGCATCGATCAGTTCATCCAGCGTCTTCAGCCAGGTCGCCGACAACTGCCCCTGCGTGTCCATGTGCGCGAACGCATGCAGGTTCAGCCGCACATGGTCGAAGCCGCCGTCGCGAATCGCCTGCATATGCCGTGGCTGGAAGCGCGCCTTGGCGGGCTCGGTCCACAGCGGGTCGTAGCCCACGATGTTGACGCCACGCTTCAGCGCGGGCGACGCGGCAACGTTGTCAGCCTGCGCGTGGGAGGCCGACGCGACGCCAAGGGCGAGCGCCGCCAGCGCTAGAAGGCGGGCAAAGGGAAATCGGTTGAACATGGCCTTCTTGTCTCCGATGAAGGGGGCTGGACAAACAACTAAACAATCTTGTTTACGTTTATTTTGTCCAGTCTGCCGACGCCGCGGCTCCGGAGTTACGCGAAGAAGGCCGGCACCGTCAGCGCTCGAACACCGCAATGCTCTCGACGTGGGCCGTGTGCGGGAACATGTTCACCGCGCTGGCCGCCGTACAGCGGTAGCCCGCCACATTGACCAGCAGGCCGGCGTCGCGCGCCAGCGTCGCCGGGTTGCACGACACGTAAACGATGCGCTTGGGTGGCACCCAGCCCGGCGCCAGCGACGGGTCCTGCGCGATGTCGGCCACGGCCTTGGCCAGCGCGAAGGCGCCCTCGCGCGGCGGGTCGATGAGCCACCGGTCCGCGTAGCCATCGGCCGCCAGCAGCTCGGGCGTCATGTCGAACAGGTTGCGCGCGACGAAGCGGGTCTTGTGCGCCAGGCCGTTGACCGTGGCGTTCTCGAACGAGCGCTGCACCAGCGTCTCGCTACCCTCGATGCCCAGCACCTCGCGTGCCTGCGTCGCCAGCGGCAGCGTGAAGTTACCCAGGCCGCAGAACCAGTCGATGACGCGCTCGTCCGGCCGCACGGCCAGCAGTCGCAGCGCGCGGCCCACCAGCGTCGCGTTGATGTGCGGGTTGACCTGCGTGAAGTCGGTCGGCTTGAACGGCATGCGGATGCCGAACTCCGGCAGGCTGTAGGCCAGTTGCGCTCCGCCCTCGTCGAGCAGCTTGACCGTGTCCGGCCCCTTGGGCTGCAGCCACCACTGCACACCGTGCTTGGCCGCGAACTCGCGCAGCAGCGCGATGTCACCGTCCGGCAACGGGTTCAGGTGGCGCAGCACCAGCGCGATGACGTCGTCGCCCATGGCCAGCTCGATCTGCGGCAGGCGGTCGCGCTCGGCCATGCCGGAGATCAGCTCGCGCAGCGGCATCAGCAGGTCGCTGACCACCTGCGGCACGACCCTGCAGACCTGCATGTCGGCCACGTAGCGGCTCTTGCGCTCGTGGAAGCCGATCAGCACCACGCCCTTCTTCTGCACATAGCGCACCGAGAAGCGAGCGCGGTAGCGATAGCCCCAGGTCGGGCCCTCGATGGGGCGCAGCAGCACCTCGGGCTTGACCTTGCCGAGATGCCAGAGCTGGTCCTCGACGACACGCTGCTTGACCGCCACCTGCGCCCCGGCCTGCAAGTGCTGCATCTTGCAGCCGCCGCAGGCGCCGGCGTGCAGCCCGAAGTGCGGGCAGCCCGGCGTCACGCGCAGCGGGCTTTCCTTCTTGATCTCGGTGAGCTGGCCCTGCTCCCAGTTGTTCTTGCGACGCGCGATCTGCGCCTTCACGATCTCGCCCGGCAAGGCGCCGTCGATGAACACCACCTTGCCCTCGGCGTTGTGCGCCACGCCCTGCGCCTCAAGCTCGATGCTCTCGACCTTGAGCCATTCCGTCATGTGATTCATGACCGGGATTATCCCGGCTGGCCGAAGGGGCTCTAGAAGATGCTGTCCCGGTCCACGCCGTGCCGCATCATGTTGCGCTTGAGCTTGGCCAGCGCCTCCAGCTGAATCTGGCGGATGCGCTCGCGCGTGAGCTTCAGGCGGATGGCGAGCACGTCCAGCGTCTCCGGCTCACGGTCCGACAGGCCGTAGCGGCCGGACAGCACCTCGCGCTCGCGATCATTCAGACTGGCCAGGCCGTGCTGCAGCAGTTCCTCGACCTCGTGCGATAGCCGCAGGCCCATGGGGTCGATGGCCTGCTCGTCGGCCACCAGGTCCAGCATGGACTCCCCACCTTCGCCGTTGCGGTCCACCGGCGAATCCAGCGAGCTGGGCAGCTCGGCATAGGCCAGCAGCTCCGCCACTTCATCGACGGGCCTGCCCAGCGCCTGCGCCACGTCCTCGGCACGCACGCGCCCTTCGGCACCCTGCGCGCTCTGCAGCGCCTCCAGCGCACGGCGCGCCTTCAGCACCTGATTCAGCTCGCGCACGATGTGCACCGGCAAGCGCACCAGGCGGGCCTGGTGCATCAGCGCGCGCTCGATGCTCTGACGTATCCACCAGCTGGAATAGGTCGAGAAGCGGAAGCCGCGCTCGGGCTCGAACTTGCTGATGGCATGCATCAACCCGAGGTTGCCCTCCTCGATGAGATCGCTCATCGGCAGGCCGCGGCCCAGGTAGTTCTTCGCGATGCTGACGACCAGCCGCAGGTTGTGCTCGATCATGGCCTGGCGGGCCTGGAAATCGCCGGCCCGCGCGGCCCGGGCCGTGTCGAACTCCTGCTGCGGCGTCAACAGCGGCGTGCGCCGGATGTCGCGCAGATAGGCCTGCAAGGCATTGCCCAGTTCGACGTCGTCATTCGTCGACCGCAGCGCCTGGCCATCCTCCTCGGCAGGTTCCGGGCCCGTCTCGGGTTCAACGCCGCCGTTCATGCTCAGCATGACGCCGGGCTCGCGGCTCGCGCCGTCATGGCCGTTGGACTTGGGCGCAGCGCGTTTCATGGCGTGTGGCTGGCCCGTTAGAGGTTGGAGGTACCGAGCGCTTTCTCAGCGCGGCGGCAGCAGCTTGGCCGGGTCGACGGGCTTGCCCAGTTTGCGCACTTCGAAGTGCAGCTTGACGGTGTCGCTTTCGGTGGAACCCATCTCGGCAATCCTCTGGCCCTTGCGAACCACCTGATCCTGTTCAACCAGCATCGCCCGGTTGTGGGCATACGCGGTCAGGTAGGTGTTGTTGTGCTTGATGATGACCAAGTTGCCGTAGCCGCGCAAGCCCGAACCTGCGTAAACGACGCGACCATCGGCGACCGCCAGCACCGGGTCGCCCGGCTTGCCGGCGAAGTCCAACCCCTTGTTGCGCTGCTCGTCAAAAC
The DNA here is from genome assembly GCF_031458115.1 of Roseateles asaccharophilus. GTDB lineage: Bacteria > Pseudomonadota > Gammaproteobacteria > Burkholderiales > Burkholderiaceae_C > Pelomonas > Pelomonas asaccharophilus_A. Next base: position 376,987 of record NZ_JAVDXV010000006.1, read on the forward strand.
CGGCGCTGACGGGCTGCGACACCGGCCAGGCCCAGGCCAGGTTGTCATCATCGGAGGCCGAGTCCTTGGCGGTGTCCTTGGACGTATCCTTCGGTGCCGCAGCGGTCGTGGCTGCGGAGGCCGCGCTGGCCGATGCCACCGGCGGCTTGGCGTCCAGTGGACGGGTCTCCGTCTTGGCCGCGCCCGCGATCGGTCGGGCCGTCGCGGTGCCCGGCTCCACACCCGGCGGCACCACGCGCAGCACCTGCCCCACCTCGATGCGGTTCGGGTTCTCCAGGCCGTTCCACTTGGCCACGTCGCGCCAGCTCTGGCCGTTGTCCAACGCGATGCGGATCAGCGCATCGCCCGGCTTGACCGTGTAGTAGCCGGGCTTGCCGGCGTTCTCGGCACCGGGCGGCGGCTTGACCTCGGGAGTTGCCGGCGCGGAAGCCGCCGGCGCCGGCGGCGCGGCCACGACCTTGGGCGGCTGGGGATTGCGGTCCTCGACAGGCGCCTGGTTCAGCGAAACGCTGCTGCAGGCACTGAGCAGCAGTGAAGGGATGAGGGTGACAAAAAGTAGGCGCAGGCTAGAGGGCATCGTGTGTGGCACGTTGAGGGCCGACCCGATTGTGCGGCGCGGTGCGCCAGCGGCCCCGTCAGACGACGCCGGATTTTAGGGGGACGAAAAGAACCGCCTCATGTTCGCTGCGAATCCAGCGGCTGGCGCCGCCTTCGACGACGTGGTCCAGCACCACCAGCACCTGGCCGCGCGTGCCCGAATGTGTCGGCGCGATCAGCCGTCCACCGGGTGCCAGTTGTTCCATCCACGCCGGTGGAATGTCCTCGCCACCGGCCGCCGCGATGATGCTGTCGAACGGCCCGCTGGCGGAGTGGCCAACACGGCCGTCGCCCCAGATGAGGCGCGGTGCGCGCGGCAGCACGATGCGCTGCAGGTTGGCCTTGGCCTTGTCGTGCAGGCCTTGCAGCCGCTCAATGGACGTGACCTGGCGCGCCAGCAGCGCGATGACCGCGGCCTGGTAGCCGCAGCCGGTGCCGATCTCCAGCACCCGCCCCAGCGAGCCGCGTTGGCGAGCGCCGTTCCCCGCCAACAGCAGACCCAGCATGTGGGCGACAACCGATGGCTTGGAGATGGTCTGGCCATGACCGATGGGCAGGGCCGTGTCTTCGTAGGCCTGCGCGGCCAGCGCGCTGTCGACGAACTCGTGGCGCGGCACGGCGGTCATCGCGGCCAGCACCTGCTCGTTGAACTTGCCTTCGGCACGCAGCCGGTTGACCATGCGTTCGCGCACCGCACCGCTGTCCAGCCCCGTGCCGCTGGGCCGCGCCAGCCGCGCCGCATCGGCCGTGGCCTGGCGCAGGTGGCGCTGCGGCATCAGCAGCTCTCGCTGCGGCGCGGTGGCCGATTTCAGGCTGGCCGGGAAACGCTTGGGTGTGGACATTCAAAGACCCAGGCGCTGCGCCCAGGAGCCGAGCGAGGAGTGCTCGGTCAGGTCCACCTGCAGCGGCGTGATGGACACCTGGCCGTTGGCCGTCGCATGAAAATCGGTGCCCTCACCGGCATCCTTGGCAATGCCCGCCGGGCCTATCCAGTAGATGGTCTCGCCGCGCGGGTTGATCTGCTCGATGATGGCCTCCGCGGAGTGGCGACGACCCAGACGCGTGATCTTGCGCGGCAACTGGTCGGCATCGGCGCGGTTCGGGATGTTCACGTTGAGCAGGAAGCCCTGGCCCAACCCGCCGGCGATAACCTGCTCGACAACACTGCGCGCCGTGCGGGCCGCAGCCTCCAGATCGCCCCAGCCCTTCTCGGCCTGCGAGAACGCGATGGACGGAATGCCGAACAGATAGCCCTCGGTGGCCGCCGCGACGGTGCCGGAATACAGCGTGTCGTCGCCCATGTTGGCGCCGTTGTTGATGCCAGACAGCACCAGGTCGGGCCGGTAGCCGAGCAAACCGCTCAGCGCCAGATGGACGCCGTCGGAAGGCGTGCCGCTGACGTAACGGAAGCCATTCACGGCGCGGTAGACGTTCAGCGGGCGATTCAGCGTCAGCGAATTGGACGTGCCGCTGGCGTTCTGCTCGGGGGCGATGACGTCGATCTCGCCCAGGCCCTCGCAGGCCTTCACGAGGGCCGCCAGGCCCGGGGCCAGGTAGCCGTCGTCGTTGGAAATCAGGATGCGCATGGTTGCCAATTGTAGGGAGAGCGTCACCTCGGAGACCGGGTGTAACCACCTTGATTCCTATCATCGTCCGCTGTTCAGAACAGGAGACGACGATGAAGGCTTGGCTCTGCGAAAACCCGGTGGGCGTCGACGCGCTGCAATGGCTGGACCTGCCGGCGCCCGTATTGCCAGCCGGGCAGATCCGCGTGCAGATCAGGGCCGCGAGCCTGAACTTCCCGGACCTGCTCATCGTGCAGAACAAATACCAGATGAAGCCGCCGCTGCCCTTCGTGCCGGGCACGGAGTTCTCGGGCGTCGTCACCGAGGTGGGCGAAGGCGTCAAGGGCTTTGCCGTGGGCCAGCGTGTGGCGGCCTTCGGGGGCCTGGGTGGCTTCGCCACCGAGGTCTGCATCCCGGCCATTCTGGCCATGCCGCTGCCGGACGGCTTCGCATTCGAGGACGCCGCGGCCTTCATCTGCACCTACGCCACCAGCTATCACGCGCTGATGGACCGCGGCACGCTGCAGGCCGGCGAGACGGTGCTCATCCTCGGTGCGGCCGGCGGCGTCGGCACGGCGGCCATCCAGATCGCCAAGGCGGCCGGTGCACGCGTCATTGCCGCCGCCGGCAGCGATGCCAAGTGCGCCGCCTGCAAGATGCTGGGCGCCGACGCCACCATCAACTACACCACGCAAAACCTGCGCGACGAGCTGAAGGCGCTGACCGAGGGCAAGGGTCCCGACGTCATCTACGACCCCGTCGGCGGTGACTTGGCCGAAGCCGCCTTCCGCTCCATCGCCTGGCGCGGCCGCTACCTGGTCATCGGCTTCGCGCAGGGCACCATCCCCGCGCTGCCGCTGAACCTGACGCTGCTGAAGGGGGCTTCCGTCGTGGGCGTGTTCTGGGGCGAGTTCGCGAAGCGCGAGCCCGGGCGTAACGCCAAGATGCTGGGAGAACTTGCGGCCTGGTACGCGACGGGCAAGATCAAACCGGTGCTCGACCGCGTGCTGCCCATGGATCAGCTGCCCACCGCCTTCGCGCGCATGGCGGCTCGCGAGGTCGTGGGCAAGGTAGTTCTCACCAACCCATGAAGCCTGAAACGGGGGCGTGGTCCCCCGCGTTCTCGCGGGGCTTTCAGAGGGTGGTGAGCTACATTCGCCAATCGAAACGACAGCCGCCCCACTGACGCCATGACCGTCAAAGTCCTGATCATTGAAGACAACCCCGTCGCCCGCAGCTTTCTGTGCCGCGTGGTGCGAGAGAGCTTCAGCGATGCGATGGAGATCACCGAGGTCGGCGATCTCGAGAACGCGCGCCGGCAGGTAAGCAAGTTCTCGGGCACGGCGCCCGACAGCGGCTTCAAGCTCATCCTGGTGGACCTGGAACTGCCTGACGGCAACGGCATGGAGTTCCTCACCGAACTGGCCGGCTCCACGGCGATCAAGATCGTCACGACGCTGTACTCGGATGACGACCACCTGTTCCCTGCGCTGCAATGCGGCGCCGACGGGTACCTGCTGAAGGAAGACCGCTTCGAGGTGCTGGTGGAAGAGCTGCAGCGCATCGTGCGCGGCCAGCCGCCGCTGTCGCCCGCCATCGCCCGCCGGCTGCTGTCGCACTTCCGGCCCTCGTCCAGCGACAGCGGCACCATGCCGCTGAACTCGGGCTTCGGCTCGCTGTCGTCGTCACACGCGCCGTTCAGCAACAGCCGCAGCGTCGCGCTGGACCCGCCGCCCGAGTGGGAGCGCCTGACCCCGCGCGAGAGTGAAGTGCTGACCTATCTGAGCAAGGGCTTCACGATCAAGGAGATCGCGAATCTGATGGGCATCAAGTGGTTCACGGTCAACGACCACATCAAGAGCATCTACAAGAAGCTCAATGTGTCCAGCCGCGCCGAGGCCGCCGTGCTGGCGTCCAAGCAGGGCCTGGTCTGACCGGCACGGCGACCGCTTCTTGAAGCAAGGCCTCGGCGATGTCCGAGGCCTTGTTGTTTGTCAGCCCGCCGCGCGCAGCTTCACGCCGGGGAAATCCACCGGCACCGCAAACGCGACGTTCACGTAGTTGGTGAACAGGTTCAGGGCCACGTGAGCCAGGATTTCGACGATCTGGCCATCGTCGAAACCGGCCGCGCGCAGCGAGGCGACATCGGCGTCACCCACCTGGCCACGCTGCTCGACCAGCTTCAGCGCGAAGCGCAGTGCCGCGGCCGTCGCCGGGTCGGCCGACTCGCCGGCCTGCGCCGCGCTCATCTCGGCAGCCGAAGCCCCAGCCTTGCGGCCCAGCGCCGTGTGGGCAGCCAGGCAGTACTCGCAGGCGTTGCGGTCGGCCACCGCCACGGCGATCTGCTCGCCCAGCTTGGCTGGGATGGTGCCGCCGCCCAGCGCGCCAAAGAAGCCCCACATGGCCTGCAGCGCGGCTGGCGAGTTGGCAACGGCGCGGAACATGTTGGGCGTGGCGCCGAACGCGCCATGCACGGCGTCCAGCAGCGCGCGGCTGGCGGCGGGGGTGTCGGTGGCGGAAACGAGGGGAAGACGGGAGGTCATGGAGGTCACCTTGGGATGGCAGTGAAGAGGCCTCCACTGTGCGGGCCTGCGCAGGTCGATAGGTATCATTCCGTCCAACATAAGCACCCAATCGTCCCATGACCAACGTGGCACCGCTGGACCGCCTCAGCCCTTTGCTCGACCGCTTCCGCGTGCGCGCGAGCCTGTTCCACAACGGCCCGCTGTGCGGCGTGACGCGCTTCGATGCGCGCCCGGGACGGGGCTTCCTGCACGTGATGCGCAACGGCGAGATGGAGGTCCACCACGCGGCCGACAGCGGGCTGGTCCAGCGCGTGGTCGTGCGCGAACCCAGCCTGGTGTTCTACCCACGCCCGCTGGCGCACGACTTCCACAACGCCCCGACCGAGGGCTCGGACTTCGTCTGCGCGACGCTGGACTTCGAGCAGGGCGACGCCCACCCGCTGGTGCAGGCCCTGCCGCCGCTGGTAGTGCTGCCGCTGGCCCGCGTCACGGGCATCAACGAGACGCTGTCCCTGCTGTTCGGCGAGGCCGAGCGCGTGCGCTGCGGCCAGCGGCTGCTCGCCGACCGGCTGTTCGAGGTGCTGCTGCTGCAACTGCTGCGCTGGATGCTGGACCAGCGCGGCGCACCGCTGCCCGTGGGCCTGCTGAACGGCCTGGCCCACCCCAGGCTGGCACGCGCGCTGACCGCGGCGCACGCCCGTCCCGGCGACGCCTGGACGCTGGAGCGGCTGGCCGCGGAAGCCGGCATGTCTCGCAGCCGCTTCGCGGAGGCCTTTCGCGAGGTTGTGGGCAGCACGCCTGCCGACTACCTCGCCGACTGGCGGCTGACCATCGCGCGGGCGGAGCTGCGCGCGGGCAAGCCGCTGAAGCTGCTGGCCACCGAGCTGGGCTACGCCAATGCCTCCGCGCTGAGCCGACTCTTCACCCAGCGGCACGAGGGGCTGTCGCCGCGGGCCTGGCTGCAACGCAGTTAAAGTGCGGCCCATGCGTCGCCCCGGCCGCTTCCTCGTCCTCTGCCTGCTGCTCGTGCTGCTGCCTCTACGCAGCCTGCTTGCGGCCGCGCAACTGGAGTGCGCCCCGGTGCAGCCGACGCCTGCGGTCGCCGGCCATGGCGACCACGAGCATCACGGCCATCACGAGGCCGATGCGCCAGCCGATGCCGACAGCTCGGCCTGCAAGCTCTGCGCGCCCTGCTGTCTGGCCGCCGCGCCGCCACCGGCGCTGGTGCTGACCCCGAACATCCTGCCGGCCACACGCGTCGCGCAGGTACCGGCCGAGCGCTGGACCGGCGTCGTGCCGCCGCTGCCCGACCCGCCGCCCCGGGCCTGAGCCTCCTGCCAACGCTGCTGTTGTTCCCGCCGCGCGCGCACTGACGCGCCCCGGCGGGCCGGTCATCCGTTCCGAGAGGCTGTCATGCCCCAACTGTTCCCCGTTGCCGGGGCGCTGCTCACCGCCTGCATCGCGTTGAGCGCCACAGCGCAACCGCGCCCCGACCCCGCCGACGCACGCGCCAAGGTGCCGCCCGTCGCCATCAAGAAGGCCCCATCGCCGCAAGCTGCAGAAGATCCACCGCCCGCCGACTGGCGCGCCGCCAACGAGCGCGTCGAACGCGTGGGCGGCTGGCGCACCTATGCCCGCGAGACGCCGCCGCAGGAGAAGAGCCAATGAAGCGCACCCTGCATTTGACCGCGCTGGCGCTGGCGCTGACCGGCTGCGCCAGCCTGACGCCCGGTGACGAAGTCACCGACGTCAGCCGTCTGACCCAGCCCCACACCGGCCAGACCCTGGCGCTGGAGCCACTGCCGGCGGACACGCTCGCGGCGCGGCTGCGCGAACCGCTGACCGCCGACGCCGCCGTGCAGCTGGCGCTGCAGAACAGCCGTGCGCTGCAGGCCCGTCTTGCCCGGCTGGGCGTAACGGCCGCCGAGGTCGATGCGGCCAGCCGCCTGCCCAACCCCGGCTTCAGCTTCAGCCGCCTCACGCGTGGCGACGAGGTGGAGCTGGAGCGTGGCTGGCACTTCAACCTGGCCCGGCTGCTGACGCTACCGCTGGTGCGCCAAGCCGAGCAGCGCCGCCTGCAGGCCGAGCAGCAGCAGGCCGCCGCCGACGTGCTGGCGCTGGCTGCGGACGCACGCCGCGCCTGGGTCAGCGCCGTGGCCGCCGAGGAGACGCTGACCTACCGCCGCCAGGTGCTGGAAGCCGCCGACGCCGGTGCCGAGTTGGCCCGGCGCATGCAGGCCGTCGGCAACTTCAACGCGCTGGCGCGCGCTCGTGAGCAGGGATTCGCGGCCGAAGCCCGGCTCGCGCTCGCCCGCGCCGAGAACCAGCGCCTGGCGACTCGCGAGCGCCTCGTTCGGCTGCTGGGGCTGTGGGGCGCCGACGCTGCGGCACTGCGGCTGCCCGAGCGCCTGCCTGCCTTGCCCGCCGCCGCGCGCGAGCAGCCCGACATCGAAACGCTGGCCCTGGCTCAGCGCCTGGATGTGCAGGCCGCGCGGCTGCGGCTGGAGCAAGCGGGGCGCCAGCTGGACGCAGGCCACATCAACCGCTTCGTGTCCATGCTGGAACTGGGCGTGGCGCACAACTCGTCCAACGAGGCGCCGGTGCAGCGCGGCTGGGAGGTCACGCTGGAGCTGCCGCTGTTCGGCCCCGGCCCCTTGCCACGCGCGCAGGCGTTGGCCCGCGAGGCGGCACACGACGCCGCCGACACCGCCATCCGTGCCCGCTCCGAGGTGCGCGAGGCCTACGGCCTGTACCGCGGCGCCTGGGACATCGCACGCCAGCACCGCGACGAACTGCTGCCGCTGGCCCAGCGCATCTCCGACGAACAGCTGCTGCGCTACAACGGCATGCTGATCGGCGTCTTCGAGCTGCTGGCCGACGCCCGCGCGCAAGTGGCCGCCGTGGCCGCCGCGCAGGACGCGCTGCGCGACTTCTGGCTGGCCCAGGCGGACCTGGACCAGGCCCTGCTGGGCCGCGCGTCCCCCACCCTGCCCCAGGCCGGTGCTGCTCCCGCCGCCGCTGCGGCGGCTCCCCACTGAATTGCAAGGACACCTGATGTTCAACCGACGTTCCCTGCTCGCGGGATCGACGCTGGCGTCGCTGGCCGCCGTCTCCAAGGCATCGCTCGCCGCGCTGCCCGAGCCGGTCATCCAGACCTCGCCCGACACGCAAGCCCCGCTCGTCCCGCCCACCGGGCGGCCCTACAACCCCGTCGTCACGCTGAACGGCTGGACCTGCCCCTGGCGCATGAAGGACGGCGTCAAGGAGTTCCACCTCGTCGCCGAGCCGGTCGTGCGCGAGATGGCACCCGGCTTCAAGGCCCACCTGTGGGGCTACAACGGTCAGAGCCCCGGCCCCACCATCGAGGTCGTCGAAGGCGACCGCGTGCGCCTCTACGTGACCAACCGTCTGCCTGAAGTCACCAGCATGCACTGGCACGGCCAACGCCTGCCCAACGGCATGGACGGCGTGTCCGGCCTGACGCAGCCGGCCGTCCCGCCCGGCAAGACCTGGGTCTACGAGTTCGTCGCGCGCCGCCCCGGCACCTTCATGTACCACCCGCATGCCGACGAGATGGTGCAGATGGCGATGGGCATGATGGGCTTGTGGATCACGCATCCCAAGGCGAAGCATCCGCACATCGCCGAGGTGGACCGCGACTACGCCTTCCTGCTCAATGCCTATGACATCGAGCCCGGCAGCGCGACGCCCAAGATCATGACCATGCTGGACTTCAATCTGTGGAGCTGGAACAGCCGCGTGTTCCCGGGCATCTCGCCGCTGGTGGCGCGCCAGGGCGACCGGGTACGCCTGCGAGTGGGCAACCTGACGATGACCAACCATCCCATCCACATCCACGGCCACGAGTTCGAGGTCACGGGCACGGATGGCGGCCCGGTGCCCAAGACAGCACGCTGGCCCGAGGTGACGGTCGACATCGCGGTCGGCCAGATGCGGCAGATGGAGTTCATCGCCGACGAGGAAGGCGACTGGGCCTTCCACTGCCACAAGGCCCACCACACGATGAATGCGATGGGCCACGACGTGCCCACGATGATCGGCGTGGATCACAGCGGCCTGGCCGCCAAGATCCGCAAGCTGGTGCCGGACTACATGCTCATGGGCGAGCGCGGCATGCACGACATGACAGAGATGAGCATGCCGCTGCCCGACAACACCGCCCCCATGATGGCCGGAGAAGGCCCGTTCGGCCCGGTGGCGATGGGCGGCATGTTCAGCATGCTCAAAGTGAGGCGCGGCTTGAAGCGCGGCGACTACACCGACCCCGGCTGGTTCCAGCATCCGCCCGGCACCGTCGCCCACGAGGTGGGCGATGCCCCGGCCGCCGCCAAGGCGGCGGCGCCCACGCCGCGCGCCTCGGATGTCGAGGTGCAGGTTCGCAAGCCGCAAGGCCATCACAACCATTGAGACCGCGATGAAACACATCATTACCGCCCTCGCGCTGGCCCTCGCCGGAGCCGGCGCACACGCCCATGGAGACCATGCCGCCAGCGCCCCCGCCGCCGTCAGGAAGGAACAGAAACCCTGGGGCGTCGCTGGCGAGCGCCGTGCCGCCCAGCGCACCGTCAACATCGCGATGAGCGATGACATGCGCTTCACGCCGTCGCGCATCGAGGTGCGTCAGGGCGAGACGATCCGGCTGGTGATGCGCAACACCGGCGCCGTGCTGCACGAACTGGTCATCGGCACGCAGAAGGAACTGGAAGCACATGCGGCGCAGATGCTGAAGTTTCCCGGCATGGAGCACGACGAGCCCTACATGGCCCACGTGAAACCGGGCCAGACCGGCGAGATCGTCTGGACCTTCAACCGGGCAGGCGAGTTCGACTTCGCCTGCCTCATCGCCGGCCACTTCCAGGCCGGCATGCGCGGCAAGTTCATCGTCCGCGCCCACTGAATCAAGGAGACCCACTCATGAAGAACCTGCTTCTCTGCGCCGCGCTGCTGGCCGCACCCATCCTGTCCCTGGCCATGGAGCCGCCGGCCGCTGCGGCATCCGCCGCGGACGCCATGACGGACGCCGAAGTGCGCAAGGTGGACCTGGCCGCGGCCAAGGTCACGCTTCGCCATGCCGAGATCAAGTCACTGGACATGCCGGCGATGACCATGGTCTTCCAGGCCCGCGACAAGAAGCTGCTGGACGGCCTCAAGGTCGGCGACAAGGTGCGCTTCAAGGCGGCCCACGAAGGTGGGCAGTTTGTCGTGACCGCCATTGAGCCACGACGCTGAGCCCGGCGGGCGCCTCGCTTCGTCGTACCCTGGCGGCTGTCGCACCGCGAGGTCAACGCAAGGACGCGCCCATGGATATCTCTTCGAAAATCGCCGCGCTCGAGGCAACCGATCTGGTCTTGATCAGTTGCATCGGCGCGCTCATGTCCAGCATCGGCTCCAAGGAACTGCTGGAGCAGTGCGCCAAGAACATGGAGAACATGGCCGCGCACCTGCTGCAGTCCGAGGACGAGAAGAAGCTGCAGTTGTTCCTCGACCTGAAGGACCAGTTGCTGGCGCAGTGGGGGATGAAGGGCTGAACGCAGGCCCCAACGAAAAAGCCCGCACGAGGCGGGCTTTCAAGACCTTGGGTCGAAACAAGGATTTGGCGGAGAGGGTGGGATTCGAACCCACGGTACGGGGATACCGTACGCCTGATTTCGAGTCAGGTACATTCGACCACTCTGCCACCTCTCCTGAATTCGGATTCGGCTAGAGCGAAGCCTCGCATTGTAGCCGGATTTTTCGACTCCGCCAGAAATCAACCGCGCAGCACCTCGACGCCACCCATGTAGGGGCGCAGCGCCTCGGGCACCGTGATGCTGCCGTCGGCGTTCTGGTAGTTCTCCAGCACCGCCACCAGCGTGCGGCCCACGGCCAGGCCGGAGCCGTTCAGCGTGTGCACCAGCTCGTTCTTGCCCTGCGCGTTCTTGAAGCGCGCCTGCATGCGGCGGGCCTGGAAGGCGCCCATGTTCGAGCAGGAGCTGATCTCGCGGAAGGTGTTCTGCGCCGGCAGCCAGACCTCCAGGTCGTAGGTCTTGGTCGAGCCGAAGCCCATGTCGCCGGTGCACAGCAGCATGGTGCGGTACGGCAAGCCCAGCTTCTGCAGCACGGCCTCGGCGTGGCCGGTCATCTCTTCCAGCGCGGCCATGCTGTGCTCGGGCTGCTCGATGCGGACCATCTCGACCTTGTCGAACTGGTGCTGGCGGATCAGACCGCGCGTATCCCGGCCGGCCGAGCCGGCTTCCGAGCGGAAGCAGGGGCTGTGCGCCGTCAGCTTGACCGGTAGCTCCTCGGCCTTCAGCACGCTCTCGCGCACGGTGTTGGTCAGCGAGATTTCCGACGTGGAAATCAGGTACTGCTCGACCTGCTCCTCGTCGCCGCCACGCAGCACCCAGAACATGTCTTCCTTGAACTTGGGCAACTGGCCCGTGCCCTCGAGGATCTCGCGGTTGACGATGTAGGGCGTGTAGCACTCGGTGTAGCCGTGCTCGCTGGTCTGCACGTCCAGCATGAACTGCGCGAGCGCGCGGTGCAGGCGGGCGGCCGGGCCCTTCAGGAAGGCGAAGCGCGAGCCCGACAGCTTGGCGCCGGTCTCGAAATCCAGGCCCAGCGGGGCGCCGAGGTCCACATGGTCCTTGACGTCGAAGTCGAACGTGCGCGGTGCCCCCCAGCGGCGCACCTCGACATTGCCGGTCTCGTCCGCGCCGGTGGGCACGCTGGCATCGGGCAGGTTGGGCACGCCCATCAGCAGGTCGTTGAGCTCGATCTGGATGGCGTCCAACCGCTCGGCGCCGGCCTTCAGCTCGTCGGCGATACCGCCCACCTCGGCCATCAGCGCAGAGGCGTCCTCGCCCTTGCCCTTGGCCATGCCGATCTGCTTGGACAGGCTGTTGCGGCGGGCCTGCAATTCTTCGGTGCGGGTCTGTACGGCCTTGCGTTCGGCCTCGAGCGCCTTGAAGCGGTCGACGTCCAGGAAGGCTTGCGGGGTCTTGCGTGCGTTCAGGCGCTCGATGACGGCATCGAGGTCCTTGCGCAGTTGGGTGATGTCGAGCATGGGAATCTTTCAGAAATCGAACATGAAAACGGCGCCGATGTCAGCGCCGCCGGATGCATGAGGCACCGGCTTCAAGATCGAGAGGCGCTCACCTCGGCCATGGACTTGTCGCCCAGGCCCATGGGCAGCGGGAAGCGCACATGCTCTTCCACGCCCGGCAGGCTGCGCACCGTGGTGGCGCCCAGCGCGCGCAGGCGGTCGATGACGGCCTGCACCAGCACGTCGGGTGCCGAGGCGCCGGCCGTCAGGCCCACGCGCGGGCGGCCTTCCACCCACTCGGCCTTCAGGTCCTCGGCGGCGTCCACCATGTAGCCGGGCGTGCCCAGGCGCTCGGCCAGTTCGCGCAGGCGGTTGCTGTTGGAGCTGGTGGGGCTGCCGACGACGATGACCACGTCCACCTGCGGCGCCAGCACCTTGACGGCGTCCTGGCGGTTCTGCGTGGCGTAGCAGATGTCCTGCTTCTTGGGCTCGCGCACTTGCGGGAACACGCGCTTCACCTCGGCCAGGATCTCGGCGGCGTCATCCACGCTCAGCGTGGTCTGCGTGACGACTGCCAGCTTGGTCTGGTCTTTCACCTGGACCTTGGCCACGTCCTCGACCTCTTCCACGAGGAAGATGCCGTCCGACAGCTGGCCCATCGTGCCTTCGACCTCGGGGTGGCCCTTGTGGCCGATCATGATGAACTCGAAGCCCTCGCGGTGCAGCTTGGCCACTTCCACATGGACCTTGGTGACCAACGGGCAGGTTGCGTCGAACACCTGGAAGCCGCGCGCGGCGGCCTCGCGGCGCACCTCCTGGCTGACGCCATGGGCGCTGAACACCAGCGTGGCGCCGGCCGGCACATCGGCCAGGTCCTCGATGAAGATGGCGCCGCGCGACTTCAGGTCGTTGACGACATAAGTGTTGTGCACGATCTCGTGGCGCACGTAGATGGGCGCGCCGAACTTGATCAGCGCGCGCTCGACGATCTCGATGGCGCGGTCCACGCCGGCGCAGAAGCCGCGCGGCTCGGCCAGCAGCACTTCCTGGAGATTCACGGCGGCTTCCATCACAACACCCCGATCACTTGCACCTCGAAGCTGACCGGCTGGCCCGCGAGAGGGTGGTTGAAGTCGAACAGCACCGCCTCGTCCCCCAGCTCGCGCACGATGCCGGCATAGCCGCCCTGCCCGTCCGGACCGGGGAACTGCACGACATCGCCGACGTTGTAGACCTCGTCCGGGTCACCCAGCTGGCGCAGCAGCGTCAGCTTCACGCGCTGCAGCAGCTCGGGGTTGCGCTCGCCGAAGGCTTCGCCGGGCGCCAGCGTGAAACGCTCGTGCGCGCCCTCGGGCAGGCCGATCAGGCGCGCCTCGATGGCCGGCGACAGCTGGCCGGTGCCCAGGGACAGCGTGGCGGGCTTGTCGTCGAAGGTGTTGACGATGTCGGCACCGTCCGGGCCCGAGAGCCGGTAATGCAGAGTCAGGAAGGACCCGGCCTGGATGGGGTTCATGCGAGAGAAGAAGACGCTTGGCTAGACTGGCGCCGATTTTATGTCGCTGACCCATCTGCCCCCCGACGCCCGTCCGCGCGAGAAACTGCTCGCCCGCGGCCCACAGGCGCTGGCGGAGCCGAGCTGCTGGCGTTGCTGCTGCGCACGGGGCTCAAGGGCATGCCCGTGCTGCAGCTGGCGCAGAGCCTGCTGGACCGCTTCGACGGCTGGGCCGGGCTGCTGGCGGCCAGCGTGCAAGACCTCGGCAAGGTCAAGGGTCTGGGGCCTGCCAAGCGGGCGGAGATCGCCGCCGTGCTGGAGATTGCGCGGCGCTCGCTGAACCAGCAGCTGGCCGAGAAGCCGGCAATGAACGACAGCGACACGGTGAAGACTTATCTGCGCCTGCACCTGGGCGGGCTGGGACACGAGGTGTTCGCGGTGCTGTTCCTGGATTCGCAGCTCAAGCTCATCGCGATGGAGACGCTGTTCCAGGGCACGCTGGCATCGATCAGCGTGCTGTATTTGCGGAAATCGTGGCCTCCGCTCCGTGCGGCGTTACGGAGAATTATGTGAATCTACATAATTATGTGAATCAGCATAACGCCTCGTAATGACGCACTGAGCGGCCCGCGGCAGGCGACAGCCCGCAGGGCAGTGACTCGCGGCCGCAGGCCGCTCCCCGCCGGTACGGCAGTGACTCTGATTGCGGCCGCTCAGCCTTTGCCGGAGGCAATGACTCTCAGCCCGCCGCAGGCGGGCTGCCAGGAATCATCCAGTGACTCGCCCCGCCGGCCAGGCGCCGCCGGAGGCGTGACTCTCGAAAACGCCCTTCCCTGCAGGTCGTTTTCCACCCCTTCGATATCAGCGCCCCGCGCGCTATACAGGTTCAAGGGGGCCTTGAAAACAACAACAAGGTTCTGGGGCGCACCTTCCCCACTGTGAAGGTCGCCGGCGCGGCTCCAGCTCGCCCCCGGCCTACGCCGCAACTTCAACAACAACCGCTATTCCAAGGGGGAAATCATGCTCAAAGTCGTCGTCTATCAAGCCCGCACCGCTCGTTCTGAAAAGACCGGTAAGGACTACGTCAGTCAGACCGTCGAAATCGTTCAGTCGCCTGATCGGCCGAACGTCACGATGCGTCGCTTCGCTAAGTCTGAAGCTGAGGCGCTCAAGCCCGGGCAGTACACCTGCAAAGTGTCCTTCTTCAACAAAGGACTTGACCTGTCGCAGTCGTTCTACGACTTCCAGCCTGCGAAGTAAGCATGCCCGCCGGCTCGCTCGAGAACGTGATCGTCTGCCGGCCTTCTGCCACGCCAGCCGCTCCCTGCGGCGCCGGCGAGGCCCCGACGGTCCTTCAGGCGTATGTTCTCGCGCCCTCCAGCTCTTCGTTCGTCGACGCCGCTGCAGGCCCCTACGACTACGCCACGGGCGCCGCCTATTGGTCCGCAGCCTTCGTCTTCACCGTGTCGTTGTACTTGTGCACCCGAGTCATCGGCACCATCGTCAACATGGTTCGCTAACGCCGCTGGACGCATCCAGCAACCGCCGCGGGTCGGACACCCGCACGCTTCAATAAGGAGAACAACAACATGAAGCTGAACCGTACCGCCGCGCTCGTCGCTGCATCCGTACTGGCCGCACCGGCCGCCTTTGCTGCCGGCCCTAGCGCTGGTGACCTGTCCAACTTGACGCCCGACGGCGCAACGATCATGACCGCGATTGGCGCCGTCGCCCTCGTGCTCATCGGCATCAACCTGGGCCTCAAGGGCTTCCGCATCGTCCAGTCCCTGGTCGGCAAGCGCTGATAGCGCAGAAGGGGCGGCTAACCCCGCCCCTTTCTCATCAAGGGGGCCTTTTATGACGATCAACGAGCTCTGGTACCTGACGCTGTTCGTGCACGGCGTCATCTGCGCTTGCGCAGTCATCGCTGGCTTGCGGGGTCGTTGACATGCGCAAGCTGCTCATCGCTCTTCTAGCGTTCTCTGTCATCTTCTTTGCTGTTGAGCGCGTACGCGCACAGGCACTACCCTCTTCACCGTTCTCGATCACCGCTAGCGACGCGCTCACACTTGCCCGCCAGTCATGGGGAAGTGCATCGCTCATCGTCGGTGGCGGCACCGCCGTCGCAACTACGCTAGCTACCGCTGCCGGCGGCTTGTTCGGTATCACGCCTATCGGCTGGGCGGGCATTGGTCTCGTTCTGCTCGCTACAGTGTTGATGACAAGCGACGCCTCTGGCAACTCAATCGCTGTTGTCGTCTC
This sequence comes from Roseateles asaccharophilus, assembly GCF_031458115.1. Lineage (GTDB taxonomy): Bacteria > Pseudomonadota > Gammaproteobacteria > Burkholderiales > Burkholderiaceae_C > Pelomonas > Pelomonas asaccharophilus_A. The sequence continues at coordinate 392,473 of NZ_JAVDXV010000006.1, forward strand.
TACGCAAGACATCGACGCGTCGCCCAATCCAGACCTTGCTTCGGGCGGTCAGACAACCTCTGGCGTCAGCAACTACTACGCGCTTGCGCCGGTAACGGGCGGCATCGTCAAATATATCTCTAGCTCTAGTTGGTCGGCAGTCGGCTCAGATATATTGTCAGAGCCCGCACTACGACTGCGCGCGTATATCGCAACGATGTTCGCCGTGCCTAACAGTTGGCTGGTCAATAGCATCACCCAGGTCGGCAATACATATGTTGCCAGCAACGGCGGCGATACAACTAATATTGCGTTGGGTCGCTGCCCGTCTACCTCTTCAGGTTGTGTCGCACTTATATTTACTGCGCCCGTCGGGACTACCAAAGCTGAGTTTGAGTCAGTAATACCGGCCCTGCCGCCGTTCGCTGCCGCAGCTTGGACGATTCGGCCTAGTGGCGGAGCTCGCCCCTATTTCGCCATCGCAGTTCCTCTGGTTCTCGTCAACGAGATTATCAACTGCGACCCTTCGACGAGTTACTACGAATACTCTACAGCCAGCTGCATTCTGCTAAAGCCTACAACTACTGAGCCGCTTTCCAACGGTATGTGCCGAGTTAGCTGGTCTACGGATGGCTGCCCGGTATTCAACCGGCAAGACCCGGACTGCGCTTCAGCAGCCATCACTTTGTCTTGCGGTAGTGCGTCAGTCGCGCCATCGGTCACTGTTCTTGATCGAGCCACGGGTCAGACAGTTACTACCTCGCGCCCTGCTGTCGCTAGCCAAGGCCAACCGGGCTCTGTAACTGTCAAAGAGCGTACTCCCAACGCAGCAAATGGCACTACTGTTGAGCGCTTGACTACAACGCAGTACCAAGCCGCCCCGGCGGGTCAGCCGAAGCCTGCGCCCGTCACCAACGGCGCTAACCAGTCGACGTTGCCGGGCACTGGCGCTAACACCGGCAGCACGCCTGTCGCGCAGGTATCTGTGAGCAACTGGCCCTCGGTCGTAAACGTTCAAGGCACGGTCACGTGCACGAACTGCTCGACCGCTCAACAGCCCGTCAATATCAACGTGCCCGACCGCTTCAAGATTGACGGCGAAGTTCCCGCTGACGCGACCGGCCTGCCTACGCCGCCTGAGGCCGCCCCGCCAGCCGGCTTCATCACGAAGCTCAAAGAACGCCTTGCCGGCTTCGCAAACATCGAGCTGCCGCCGCACACAGCCACGTGCCCGCGCCTGGACATCAGCTGGCACGCATGGGGCGTCAATCTCGACTTGTCTAACAACACGATGTGCGCGTTTCTCGAAGAGCACCGCACGCTCTTCCAGGGCCTCATGCACTTCGCTTACATCGCCACCGCGATCATCATCGTCTTGGGAGCCTGACGCATGTACGCAGCACTTCTCGCCGTCCTGGGCCGCGTTTTTGCGTGGGTCATGGGCGCCGGCACGCTCAAATGGGCCGTTGGAGCATTCTTGCTCTTCGGCGTCACGATCCTCGTCGACATCCTGCTCGACCTGCTTCCCACTTGGTTCGACCCAGCCCAGCTCGTCGGCGCGACCTCCGTCTTCACGCCCTCGATCTGGTACTTCCTGGACTACTTCGCTTTCCAGACCGGGCTCTCGATGATGTTTGCCGCGTACGCAGTGCGTTTCTTGATTCGTCGTCTCCCGGTCATCGGCTAAGAAGCAGTGATCCCCTCTGGGGACGCCTAAACGGCTAATCCGGCTTCGTCAGCTCAGCGCTGTGTACTCGCACCGCGTGCGAACCGCTCACTTGACACGTTAGTTTGTCGCCGACTCGCAGATCGCGCCAGTCCACGCCTTCCACACTCTTCCCTATGCTGAGCTGCAGCCCGCCTTCTGACTCAGCTCTTGCTATCTCGAGCTCTGCGACGACTGCCGTCACTGTCGCCGTGACAGTCTGCTGTTCGTAGTTCATGTGCTGATGTTGCCTGCGCATCGCTATACGGTCAAAAGGGGGACCGCATGGCTATTCATGCAATCACAGGCGTTATGGGCTCTGGCAAGAGCTACGAAGCCGTTTCAGAGAAGATCGTTCCAGCGCTTCGAGACGAGGCCGCTCGTCGCGTAGTCACGAACATCGAAGGCTTGTCTGTGCCAGCTATCGCTGCGTACATCAACAAGCCTGAGAGCGAGGTCGAAGCACGCATCGTTCGAATCAGCTACGACCGCGTCAGCGAACCTGGCTTCTGGTACGACCCTGAGCACGGCTCGGGGTCCGAAACCGTTGTCCAGCCCGGCGACCTGGTCGTACTCGACGAGGTCTGGCGCTATTTCAACCGTGGCGACAAACTGCCCGAGGATGCAATGCGCTTCTTCCGCATGCACCGACACTACGTGAGCGAGCAATCGGGTCTCACCTGCGACGTTGTGCTCATCAACCAGAGCTTTCGCGGTATACACCAGGACATTCGCGACGTAGTCGAGTTGCAGTTCCAATGCCGCAAGCTCAAAGCCCTCGGACGGCCTCAGAACTACCAAGTGCTCTTGCTGGAGGGCGGCGAGCGCAAGCCCTCGCACGACTACATTCGCACTTACTCGAAGAGGGTCTTCCCGCTATACAGCAGCTACGCCGGCGGCCAGGGCAAAGAGGCTGTCGACAAGCGGCAGAGCGTCTTCAACACGCCCTTCTTCAAGGTCGTTCTGCCGCTGTTCGCGGTCCTCATGGTCTTCGGCGTCTACAAGACGTACAGCTACTTCGCCGACATGGGCAAGCCGGCTGACGGCGCAGCGCTCGTAACCCCATCAGCTGCTGCGTCATCGCCTTCGGGCCTGCCGACGCCGCCGTCAGCTGGTGCGGCTCCTGCGCCTGCGCAGTCAGCTTTCAGCACTGCGTCTGGCTCCGCGGCCGATTGGCGCCTCGTCGCACGCTACAGCGTCGGTGGCTTGCCTGTTGTCGTCATGGTCAACGCCAGTGGCCAGTACCGAACTGTGACGAGCGGCAGCTACACGCAGGGCGCGTCCACTGACGTCTCAGTACAGATTCCGCTCGATCCGTCTGATCGCGCTACGCCTTGGTCTGGCCCTGCTCCTGCATCGACCAAGGGGGCCGCGCGATGAACCGCAAGATCGCCCTCATCGGCGGCTTCCTCGTTGTGAAGAAGATCGTCGTCATCGCGGTGCTGGCGATGCTCGTCGGGTCGAGTGAAGCCCAGCCGGCGCTCAAGCTCCCGCCGCCTCCGGCGCCGGTGCCTGCCTCCGGCTTTCAGACGTTCGGCACTGGTCTACCCCTTGCCGAGTTCTTGAAGATCGCTCTAGGCGAGCTCTCTGGCCGCCCCTACGTTCTCGCTCCGGAGGTGGCTGCTTCGTCTCAGCTTGTTGCTGCAGACCTGACTAAGTCGAAACTCAAAGACCCGCTGCCGCTCGTCCGGGCCGTCATTGAGCCGCTTGGCCTCGAAATCCGAGACCTCGGCGGCGTTCTGCTCGTCGACAAGCGCCGCACTGAGGCATCGAAGAAGAGTCCAGGTGACACGTTCACCTACCGCCCTCGGCATCGCTCTGTCAACAGCCTTTCGACGTACTTCAATATGTTCCCCGAGCTCGCTTTCAGCTACTCGGGCGGCCTCGCTGTCCGCGCCCAGACCGTCTCCAGCTCCGACTCCACCGAGCCCGGCAAGGCTCTGCAGCCGACCATGAGTAGCGGCGCCACCACTTTTAGCGCGCAGGACAAAGACCCGAGCTTTCTCGTCGTCGCCGGCGACGCCGCAGAGATTAGTCGTTTCAAGACCTTGATCGTTGAGTTGGATGTGCCTGTTCCCCAGGTGCTCGTCAAGGCCTATGTGTTTGAAGTCCGGACTACAGACGCTCGCGATGGCGGTGTGAAGCTCGTCGCTGATCTGCTTGGCGGCCGCGTCGGCTTCAACCTCGGCGGCGCGTCCAGTTCTACCACGCCGGATGCTCTACGACTCACTCTTCCCAACGTCAGTCTTGCTGTGTCTGCGCTGGCTGCGGACAGCAGAGTGCGCCTCGTCAGCTCGCCGGTTCTCAGAGTTGATGACAGCACTACCGCTAGCGCTACTGTGGGCACCTCTACGCCCACTCTGGGTGCTATCGTCAGTCAGAACGGCTCGACCCAGCAGAGCGTGTCATATCAAGAGGCCGGCGTTTTGCTGTCTGTTAGCGCGCGAGTCCTTGAAGCGAGCATCCGTCTTACCATCTCGCAAGAGCTGTCTAGCTTCGTCAAAACGGACACCGGGCTCTCGAACACTCCGACTAAGCTCCGCCGCGCTTTCAAATCTGACGTTGTCGCCCGTGACGGCGAAGCTCTTCTGCTCGGGGGCCTGACAGAAGCTCAAACGTCTGATGCCAAGCAAACCAGCTTCTTCGGCTTCGGCTCAGCCTCTAAGTCGACTTCAAGCTCTGAAGTCGTCGTGCTGTTGACTGCTACTCGTCTCGATCAGCAGCAGTGAGTGAGTCGATCCACATCTGCCATTCCTCATAAAACACACACTCCGTGCCGTCTTCGAGAAGCAGCAAAGCTCGCCTACTTCGCGCGAATTGAACGCATTTGTCTCTAACTTCTTCACCCATATCAGAGAGCACTACGTACCGAGTGCCACATGGCGTTGCGTGTACCGGTGTGAATCTCTTCTTCGACGCCACACAGCCTCCAAGCGTAAATATATGTAACAAGCCCGGGTCAGCCAAAAACGCCCACTGAATCAAGGCAGTTCTTCTAGCGCCTCCAAGTCACGATTTCGTGACCTCGACGCTATACAGGTATGTACGGGCTGCGCGTTGCAGCCCCACCCAACCCTGAAAGGCGCTTCCATGAACTTCGAATACTTTGACGACGGTTGCCATCACAATCTCGGCGACATCAATACAAATGGATATGTTTTCGTCGCATCTCAAGATGAAAACATTTCGTCTAGTGAGCTTGAATCTGCTGCATATGAAGCAGACGCGCGTCGCTTCTGCGCTGATTTGAAGACAATTCGTCGCATCAGCATGCTACCTGTGACTTTTCTTACGGGGCACCATGTCGTAGCTTGCATTCGAGTTACTACAGCGTCTCGGACGTATTCGCTCTACACCAACGATTTTGGTGACAGCCTGCTTGATGAGTCGCACTACACATTGTTCTTCAAACGCAATTTCAGTCTCTTTCGCTACGATCTTCAGACTCCTCAAGGCCGGGCCGCTGCTCGTGAATATGTTCGTCGCAAGTTGAAGTTTTTGGCACAGCACGGCAAGCCTTTTGACGGTTATTGAGTACGCGCGGCGGTCGGCGGACAGCGAGCGAGGAGCGGACGGACACACATGCCTCGCCCGCACCGCAGCGAGGGTCCGTCGCCCGCCGCGACTCTTCAAAAACTCCAGTCCGGCTAGGCCGATTTCGCGCCCGTCAGTTTTGTAATTGCGTTCCTATACTGAATTGGAAGCGTGGTCACACTAGGGTACACATCGGCGGGCACTGGGGAGTGCCCGTCGTCCTTTCCGAATCTTTCTTCCACCTCGGCCGGCGTCAATCTGACGAACGGCCTCTTTTTCGCGTCAATTTCGGTCATTCTTGATCTTCTTGATGCTCGCCCGCGCCCCGGCGCGGGCCCTGGTCCGGGTTTGCTTTCTTCGCTATCACTAGGTCGCCGACGACGTCAAACTCGATCTGCTGTCCTGGCCGCAGGTCCATAGCTCTACGTATCGCTGCGGGTATCGTTATTAAGTTCCGCCTGTTCATGGTCGAGTGCCATTGCATACTCTGCTTCGCTCGGTCGACTATCGTCTCGACGCGAGGAACAAGCTCAGACTTCAGCGCTTCTGCGATCCAGCGCACTTCGTGCTCAGACGGGTCGTGAATTCGAATCTGCGCCACGATCTGCTGCACGAGCTCTGACAGCACTCTGTTGCGCTCAAACTGAATCATTTCTTCGTCACTCGGGATCATTTTTGATCCCAAAAGCTCGGTACGCGGCTTCTCTAGACACAATGTGCTTGTTCTCGGGCGCTGACGCTGCTGCGATCACGCGCAGCGCACCTTCCGCAGTCTTGAACCGCTCTTCTGTCGTGCGGATGAGCCATCGCACGTCTGCTCTCGTGAGCGCCCAGCACTTCTCGTTCGACTGCCGCATCAGCGGCCGCGCCAGGTATGCGACTTTGAATCCAGCACTGTGCGCCCGCCTGCGTGTTGCCACGCTTACAAGCTGATCCGCGAGGTCGTTGAGCTTCTCGAAGCGCAAGAACATCTGCCCTTCGTTGTCGAAGTCCGTCATATCCGCACAGTCTTGGTGCATTTCAATAGCTTGCCGCTATCGAAAAATCGACGGTTTCGCGCCTCCCGGCTGCATCGAGTTTTTGCAATCCTCACTACGTCGGACAGCAGCCTGAGGCTGCATGACTCTACTCTAACGTCGGACGGCATGGGGAGCCTATCTTCTCTCGCTTCAAAAACTCGATGCTAGACCGTCGCTCCTGAGTCGGCAAAAAGCGCATTTCTTGCTATAGCAAAAACCAATCGACTTTCGGGGTCAAGACTTGACATCGCCGGACCTATACGGGGTGTACCCCCACAACGGCCCCGCGAGGTAGATCACAGCGCACTGCGCAAATCGAGGACATGAGTCGGATAGGGCCATCAACCCAGCCCTCCCCATGTCCGCTTCTACTGCCATCTCCCCGGCGGAGCTTCTCCACTCTGCAGAGCTCAACGCCGCTCCCGCACCTTCATCTGCCTTCGGCCCGCTGCCCCTCGCAAAGGCGCTGCAAGCCGGCCTTCTCGCTGCACGCGCAGAGTTCTGCGGCGACCTTCCAGCCCACCTTATTGGCGCCACTGCGCCGGAGCGCTACGACGCCGCTGCTGCGACGGCTGAGCGCTTTCAAATGCTTCTGGGAACGGCGAGTGACGATCACGCTCTGCTTGACCGCCTTGTTCAGCTTGCGCAGGCCGATCTGGGTGGCTTCGCTTGGCGCAGCTCGACCGTCGCGTCGGCGGTCACCTCGAAGTTGATCGAGCGGCACAAAGTGGAGCTCAAGTCTGTCGCGGCCGTCTTTGAGTTCGATGCTTCTGTGGGCGAGCGTGTTCTAGCTATCGCCAACGCACACCTCGGCCGTCCTGTTCCCGGCGACTCGCTTCAAACGAAGGTCTCGCGCATACTCGACCGCAAGTTCTGGCTTCGGCACTACTCAAAGCTCGCCCGCCAGCGTGACGAGTTCTCCTTCATCAAGTCCGGCTTCGTTTCTGCGGCTGGCGAGAAGTACATCAGCGACCGCGGTCTGTCACGCCACTCCGAAGCTCTGGCGGCACAGCAAGCGTGGCTCGAGTCGACCGTCCTCATCGACCACAGCGCAGCAGCTTCTACTGGCAAGTTCAAGTACATCAAGCTCGCTGACGCAGCGAAGCGCGCGGCGCACCGTGATGCAAGCCTGTGGGCGTTCCTCACCGGCATCGAGCAGCTCAGCATCGAATCCAACCTCGAATGCGCGCTCGTCACCCTTACGGCGCCGTCATCCTTTCACGCCTGCCCCGGCACTCGCTCCAAGTTGTTCGACGGCGTCAGCACACCCCTCGACTCGCACAAGTACATCGCTAGCCGCTGGACGGCCTTCCAGCGCGATCTTGACAACGAAGGCCTCGCGGTCAGCGGTGTCCGCGCTACTGAACCGCAGGGCGACGGCACATGCCATTGGCATGTCTGGCTGCACTATGCGCCCGACACTCTGCCGAGCATCCTCTCCCGCTTGGCTCACTACTTCCAAGGCGACACCGCTCGCCGTGTCGAACCTGTAGTCGTTCGTCAGGTCGAAGCTGACTTGGCCGGCCGCAAGGTCAACAAGAAGACCGGTGAGCGCTTCAGTGAGTCGTTCAGCGTTCTGCGCGCCGGGGCGCTCGTTCAGCGTTCAACGAAGCCAGCTGCTCAGGTCGACTTCAGCGTCATCAATCGCTCGTACGCGTCCGGCGCTACTTACATGGCCAAGTACACGGTCAAGTCGTTCGATCAGTCCGAGAACAGCAAGCGTGTCCACGCATGGCGCTGGACCTGGGGCGTACGCGGCTTCCAGCTCTTCGGGCTGCGCAACTGCCGCGGACTCTGGGATGAGCTCTACCGCGCCACTGAGCGCCCCTTCGATTCGCGCGCCGCTGCGCTGTGGGACGCTGTCCACGCTGAGCCCGGCAAGCACACCCGCCAGGTCATCAACCCGCTTACTGGACTGCAGGAGGTTGAGCACTACGAGGGGGGCACCGCTGCATTCATTCGCCTTCAAGGCGGCCTCGCGGCTGCCGGTGGCGCTGCAGGCCTGCGCATCAAGATCACCTACGTGCCTGCTGAAGGACGCTATGGCGACTTCATGAAGCGCCGCCGCGGACTTCGCATCATGCTTGGCGACACGGTGCTCTACAGCTTCAAAACCCGCGAGCCGGGGCGCTGGGTCATGTCTGCCGAGGGACGCGTTGAGCAGACCTTCAGCGCTCTGCGCCGCATCCCGTTCGTCGATGCGGCAGAGCTGATCGAGCTGACCTGCGCTGAGTTCAAAGCCCTCCTCGCCAGCTATGCGGCCGGCGTCGACCCGTTCACCGGCGAAATCCTCGACGCATAGCGCCTCGCAAGTTCGAATCCGCCTGATCCGCTCAGGCCCACACACCCCGCACCCGCGGGGCGCAGCCACTGGCGAGCCTCTGAAGTGTGATGGGATTCGAACCAACCCTCAGGTCTGAGCTTCGCCGATCCGCGCGGCGCTTCGCGCGGGCGACGCCTCGAAACCGGCTTAACCGGGCCGGCAAGGCGCCTCAGGCGGGCCCCGTAGGGGTCCCGCCCTTGGATAGATATGCGTAACTTTCTAACCCTGAATTTACTAGGACTTTTTGAGGCTCGGCAGTTCAAGCTCACCTTTCAGGCTTGCAGCCCAGGCCGGCTGCGCGTCGCCCTGCGCTTTCACCCCGAGCGGTATCGTCAGCAGCTGCTGCGAGTTCTTGAACTGAACTGCGACTAGGTCATACGCCCAGAGCCAAATCACGTCCACGGCTCGTCGTAGTCTGTTGTTGCAGTCCGCGCGTAGACGCATCGCATCGTCTGACGTCTCGAACAGCACTGCGATGACTTGCTCTGCGTAAGCCGTGTCAAATAGCGAGTTTGGGTTGACTGCCAGCTGCGCTTTGAGCTCTTCGATGACGTTCTCAAGCTGCTCACGTTCAGCGGTCAACCTGGCAATGTCTTGAAGTACCTCGGGCACGGCGCCCACGGCTCTGCTGACTGCTACGACGTTTGCTATTGCGGTCTTCACGTCAGCGAGCTTTGACTCAGCTACCGCAACTTCTTTCACCGCTGCGTCTTTGTCGTACCCCAGGCCCAGGTGCGCTCCCGCGTACGCACATATGTCTAAGATGACCTGCGCTTCGGTCTTCAGCGCTGACATCGTCTTGCACTTCGTAATCCCGGCCGCTTTTGAAGAGCAGATCAGCTGTGCCCTGCTCCAGCCGCGGTACTCGACTTTTCGCTGTATCGACGCGCCACAGTGCCCGCACCTGAGCAGTCCACTGAATACGTGAAAGTAGTTGCCATCGCGTTTTGGCGGCGCTGTTTTGCGCGTCTGGACTGACGATCTTGCGAGGTGCCAGAGGTCGTCACTTATCACCCGAGGGTAGTAATCCTTGATCGGTGGTCCTACTGCTACAGGCACGTCACTCTCAAGCTCTTTCAACACGTTCTTGCCTTTGAGCTTGTGCTGAGCCTCTCCCAAAACTGCCCTGTTCTTCAGGATGATTTGCGGCATCCTCGAATGCCAGTGTTCTGTTGTCATCGAGGTCACGCGTGTAGGTACCGGCCAGCCTTCTGCGTTCGCTAGCTTCGCAATCGTAGGCCCGCCCATTCCGCGGCCAGCCGCTTCGAACACTTTTCTCACGGACTCAGCCAGCTCTTCGACAACTTCCCAGTCGCCTCCCGCTTGACTTCTTCTCAGCCACCCCGGAGCTGAGCCGAAGACCTTCTTGCCTTCTTCTCGTTTTCGCTTGAACGTCTCGCTTACACGCCCGCCCTTGCGAAAGCTCTCTTCGTGCGCTTGCGCGAACGCAAGCATCATGCCGATCAGAGCGGCGATGTTGTTCAGCGACTTCTTCGTGTAGATGTGCCCGTCGAGCAACGTGACGATGTTCACGTCTTTGCGCAGGATCGACTTGACCAGCGTGTCTGCATCGTCAATCTCTTCGCGACTGAGCCGGTCGAAGTGTTCAATCAGCAGATAACTGCCCTTCGGCACCCTGCCCTCTTCCACCTGCTCCAAGAACGCCGCGAGGTTGCCTTTCGTTCTGTGCTTGCCGGTGAAAGCACTCAAGCCGAGGTCCGCGACGCTCTCATCGAGCTTCATGCCGTGCTGCGCGCACCACCGCTCTGCTGCATCGCCCTGTCGTTCTTCTGAGCGCCCTTTTGATTGTCTTGCCGACGAAAATCGAACGTAGCTGATGACCCGAGGCTTCATGTCGATAGTCAAATCCTTGTTCCGAAGATATGGAATTCTAGTGCAGATCAGCGTTCAATATCTTCGAATCCGCAAATACAGCACGCTCATCTCCACGACCGTTCACCCGCGCGAGGTCGTCAAGCGCGCGCTGGCGCTGGGCGCGGGTGCCGCCATCCTGGCGCACAACCACCCCAGCGGCCACGCCGAGCCGTCGCGCGCCGACGAGTTGCTGACGAAACAGCTCAGCGACGCGCTGGCGCTGGTGGACGTGCGCGTGGTGGATCACCTCGTCGTGGGCGCCGGTGATGTCGTTTCCTTTGCCGAGCGGGGTCTGCTGTGAGCGCTGCGCCGGGCCGCCCCAAGCAAGCTCGCTCCCGCTTGGCGGGACAGGCCGCAGGCCGAAGGGTGCACCAATGACCAAGGTCGTCCGCAGCCTGGCCGACCTGAAGCCGCTGGCCCGCGAGATGGCGGCCGCACGCCTGGCCGCCGAAGTCGAACGCGAGCGCATCGCCGCGGCCATGCGGCTGGCCGAACAGGAGCGGCGCGTCTTCGAGTTGACCGTGGGCCCCGTGACGCCGCTGCGCACGGTGGACCGGGTCATCCATGACCGCGAGCAACCCACGCCCGAGCCTCGCCAGCGCGAGGCGGACGAGCGCGCGGTGCTGCTGCAGGCGCTGTCCGACGAGATCGACATCGACACGCTGCTGGACACCGACGAGACGCTGTCCTTCCGCCGCGAAGGCATCTCGCTGGAGGTGGTGCGCAAGCTGCGTCGCGGCCACTGGTCGTTGCAGGCGCAGCTGGACCTGCACGGCCTGCGCCGCGACGCCGCGCGCGAGGCGCTGGGCCAGTTCGTCCATGACAGCGCGCGGCGTGGCCTGCGCTGCGTGCGCGTCATCCACGGCAAGGGGCATGGCTCGCCGGGCCGCGAGCCCATCCTCAAGGGCCGCGTGCGCCGCTGGCTGGTGCAGAAGAACGAGGTGCTGGCCTTCGTGCAGGCGCGCGCCAGCGACGGCGGCGCGGGCGCCCTCATCGTGCTGCTGAACGGCACGCCCTGACACGGCCCTGACGCGAACTGACCGCGCGCTGGCGCGTCGTTTTCCGCAGACGCGGAGCAATGCCATTGACCTCGCGCGTTAGGCGGGAGTAGCCTGGGCTCATCAGCCGCTGATGCGCGCGAAGAAGGTTTCCCAGCCACCACCGAGGAGAGCCCATGGACCTGACCCGCCAATCCCCCGCGCCCACCCGCTACATGGGCATCGGCCTGGTGATCGCCCTGCACCTGGCAGGCATCTACGCGCTGAGCGCCGGGCTGATCAAGCCGTTGACCCAACCGCCGACCATCACGACGCTCAAGCCGCTGCCTCCCGATGTGAAGGAGCCGCCGCCGCCCACCGAACCGTTCCCGGTGGACGGCCCGAAGCTGCACCAGCCGCAGCCCATCCCGGTGCCGCCCATTCCTTTTGACGTGACGCCGACGCAAACGCCGCTGATCAGCACAGTCCCGTTGGACGGCACTCCCGTCACGATGGTGCCCACCGCAACGGGCAAGGCGGACCCGACACCGCATCAACCTAGCGTCGTCGTGCCGCAGATCAGCACGGCCGGCGCCGTCTGCTCGGTCATGCCCAGGCCGGAGGTACCTGCCGTCAACTGGAGCGGCGAGGCGGTACTGCAGGTGCTGGCCACCGTGAAGGGCGGCCGCGTGGTGGGCCAGGACGTGCGCGTGCTGCAAGGCGCGATGGACGGCAAGACCCGTCGCTCGCTGCAACGCTCCGTGGAATCCGCGCTGGCCGGCTACCAGTGCCAGGGCGACGCAACCTTCCAGCAGGACTTCGCGTTCCGTCTCGACTAGACGTTTCTCATCCAGTCAGCCGTGCCGGCAAAGGACTCGGCCAGGCGGTCGCGCAGGGCCGGGTCCACACCCACCTCGTCCATCGCCTGCGCCATGCACGCCAGCCATTCGTCGCGCTCGACGATGCCGATGCGAAACGGCATGTGCCGCGCGCGCAGCCGCGGGTGGCCGAAGCGGCTGATGTAGTGGTCGGGCCCACCCAGCCAGCCGCACAGGAACCAGAACAGCTTGTCGCGCGCGCTGTCCAGCGCGTCGCCATGCGCCGCGCGCAGCCGCGCGTAGGCCGGCTCCAGGTCCATCAGGTCGTAGAAGCGGTCGACGAGTTCGCGCACGCGCGCCTCACCGCCCATCCATTCGAAAGCCGTCGTCGGGGAATCAGCCAAGCAGCTTGCTCGCAAGGGCCTTGATGGCCTGGGCGGCGTCGCAGCCCGGGTAATGCTCCAGCATCAGCTGGCGCTTCAGCACGGCCTGCTTGACGGCCATGTCGGCCTTGACCTCGGCCAGCAGTTCCAGCCGGAAGTTCTGGCTCGGCGCCGGGCCGATGAAACGCTGCAACACCTGCTGCAGCTGGCCGCAGATCAGCTTGCCTTCGCCCACGCGGTTGGCCTGGTTGACCACCAGGCCCACATGACGGCGCTCCTGCTGCGTGGCCAGCACCTTGATGGTGGCGTAGGCATCGGTCAGCGACGTGGGCTCGGGCGTGGCCACCACCAGCACGTCGGTGGCCAGCGAGATGGCGTACAGCACCACGTCGGAAATGCCGGCGCCGGTGTCCAGCAGCACCCAGTCGAAGCGTGGCTTCACGAGGTCGATGATGTGCAGCAGCTTGTCGCGCACCTCGGGCGTCAGGCGCGAGTACTCCACCATGCCCGAGCCGGCCAGCAGCACGGAGAAGCCGCCCGGCGCGGGCAGGATGGCCTGCTCCAGCGTCGCCTTCTCGGTGAAGACGTCGTGCAGCGTCAGCTTGGGGTGCAGGTTGAGCACCACGTCGAGGTTGGCCAGGCCCAGGTCGGCGTCCAGTACCAGCACCTTCTGGCCGCGTGCGGCCAGCGCTGCGGCGAGGTTGGCGGTGACGAAGGTCTTGCCGACGCCGCCCTTGCCGCTCGTGACGGCCAGTGTGCGGGCGCCGCCGCGCGCGGCGGACCGCGGTGGCGAGGTGGCGGGAGCAGCAGGATCGGGAGTCGTGCTCATGGCGTCGTGTCCTGTTGCAGATCTGAATTCAAGGTAGCGAACAACATGCCCTTTTCTTCGGCGCTGACCAGGGAGTCGATCTGCGGCTCCAGGCAAGCGCGGTTGCGGCCCTCGGCCTTGGCACGGTAGAGCTGGCGGTCGGTGCGCTCCATCCACAGCAGCGGCGACGAGCGCACCCATTGCGGTGCGAACGCGCCACCCAGGCTGACCGTGACGCCCAGCATCTGGCCAGGAGAGACCTCGATGCTCAGCTCGGAGACGCGTTCGCGCACGCGCTCGGCGACAGCCAGTCCCACATGTGAGGCACAGTTGGGCAGGATGATGGCGAACTCCTCGCCGCCCACGCGGGCCACGAGGTCCATGGGGCGCACGGTCTGTGCAACGGCCTGCGCGACGGCGCGTATGACCTGGTCCCCGGCGTTGTGGCCATGCGTGTCGTTGACGGCCTTGAAGTGGTCGATGTCCAGCATCAGCAGCAAGGCGGCTTCGCCGGAACGCGCGACGCGGTCGACCTCGCGGGCCAGCGCCATCTCGAAGCTGCGACGGTTGACCATGCCGGTCAGCGCATCCTTGCTGGACAGATCGCACAGCGCGTCAATAACCGCCTGCAGCCAGGCAGTGCTGTGAGGCGCCTCGTCCGGAAGCAATGCCCCGGCCTGCTGCAGCAGTTGCAGGGCCTGGTCCAGAGCGAGCGCATGGGCTTCGATCGGGTGCGGGGCAGGCAAGGCGGGATCCAACGGTTGGGATGCAGGACGAGGGGACGGCCGGATTGTGGTGTCGGGCCAGTCTAGCAGCGGCCACCCGCAGCGCAGGTCGTGAAACAGGCACGTTCCTGCGGCCTGTTTGCACTATGCTGGCCCGAACCACGGCCGTACAAGAGCCCTGCGGTGCAGAATCGGCGCGCCAACGCCAGAACTGCTGCGAGCACCCACAAATCTGATTCACGAGACATGCCCGCACCCGATCTCGCCTCCGGCAACGACTCCCTCGATCACGAGTTCAGCTTCAGCAAGGCGGACTTCGATCGTGTGCGCGAGTTGATCTACAAGCATGCCGGCATCAGCCTGCATGACGGCAAGCATGCGATGGTCTACAGCCGGCTGTCGCGCCGCCTGCGCGAGACCGGGCACAAGAGCTTCGCGAACTACCTGCAGTGGCTGGAGGCCTCGACCGGCCCGTCCGGCGCCGCCGAGTGGCAGGAATTCGTCAACTGCCTGACGACCAACCTGACCTCGTTCTTCCGCGAGGACCATCACTTCCACGCGCTGAAGGACGACCTGAAGCCGTTCGTGGGCAAGCAGGTGCGCATCTGGTGCTGCGCCGCCTCGACCGGCGAAGAGCCCTACTCCATCCTGATGACCTGCAGCGAGGCACTGGGCGCCGGCGCGTCGGTGCAGCTGGTCGCCAGCGACATCGACACCAACGTGCTGGCGACGGCGCGGCGCGGCGTGTACAACGCCGATTCGCGCGGGCTGGACGCCGCAAGGTTGAAGACATTCTTCATGCGCGGCACCGGTGCCAACTCGGGCAAGATCCGCGTGAAGCCCGAACTTCAGCGCTGGGTGGACTTCCGCCCGCTGAATCTGATGGACGCGCAGTGGCAGCTGGGCGACCCCTTCCACATGGTGTTCTGCCGCAACGTGATGATCTATTTCGACGCGCCCACGCAGCGCAAGGTGCTGGAGCGCATCCATCGCGTCATGCGGCCGGGCGGCCTGCTCTTCGTGGGTCACTCCGAGAACTTCACCGAATCGCGCGACCTGTTCAAGCTGCGCGGCAAGACGATTTACGAACGGGTCTGACCATGAGCACTCCCTTCGCCTCTCCCCCCAACGTCGGCCTGGGCAACCCGGTCGCCGTGGCGTGGGTGAACAAGTTGAAGGCCCAGCCGCGCAAGCAGGGTGAGGCCTCGTTCTTCTTCTACGACGCGCATTTCAAGAACGCGGCCGTCAAGATCCTGCCGGGCGAGTACTTCGTCGACCAGGAAGACCTGCTGGTTATGACCACGCTGGGCTCCTGCATCGCGGCCTGCCTGTGGGACCGCGTGGCCAAGGTCGGCGGAATGAACCACTTCATGCTGCCCGAAGGCAATGGCGACTCGGGCCGCTACGGCTCGTTCGCGATGGAACTGCTGATCAACGAGATGATGAAGCGCGGAGCCAGCAAGGCGCGCATGGAGGCCAAGATCTTCGGCGGTGGCGCCGTCATCTCGGGCATGAACTCCATCAACGTCGGCGAGCGCAACACCAACTTCGTCATCGACTATCTGAAGCTGGAGCGCATTCCCATCGTGTCCAAGGACGTGATGGATGTGTACCCCCGCAAGGTCTGCTTCCTGCCGGCCAGCGGCAAGGCGATGGTCAAGCGCCTGGCGCCGACGAACACCGACGCGCTGGTCCAGCAGGACAAGCAAGCGATCCAGAAGGTGCAGCCGGTCGCGAGCAGCGGCGGCTCCATCGATCTGTTCTAGAGAGTTGTTAGGAGGGCCAACGATGGCCAAGACCAAGGTCGTGGTGGTGGACGATTCGGCGCTGGTGCGCTCCATCCTGACCGAGATCATCAACCGCCAGCCCGATATGGAATGCATTGGCGCTGCGGCCGACCCGCTGGTCGCGCGCGAGATGATCCGCAACCTGAATCCCGACGTCATCACGCTGGATGTGGAGATGCCGCGCATGGACGGGCTGGACTTCCTGTCGCGCCTGATGCGGCTGCGGCCCATGCCCGTCGTGATGGTGTCCACGCTGACCGAGCGTGGTGCCGAGGTCACGCTGAAGGCGCTGGAACTGGGCGCGATCGACTTCGTCGCCAAGCCCAAGATCGGCGTGGCCGACGGCATCCGCCTGCTGGCCCAGGACATCACCGACAAGATCCGCATCGCCTCCAAGGCGCACATCCGCCGTGCGCCGGCCGCGCCGGCTCCGGGCGCGCCGGCCGCTGCACCCGTCAAGGCCGTGACCATGGCCAGCCTGGGCAAGGCGTCCACCGAGAAGATCATCTTCATCGGCGCCTCCACCGGCGGGACCGAGGCCACCAAGGACGTGCTGATCAACTTGCCGGCGGACAGCCCGGCCGTGGTCATCACGCAGCACATGCCGCCCGGCTTCACGAAGAGCTATGCGACGCGGCTGGACGGCCTGTGCAAGATCCGCGTGAAGGAAGCGCAGGACGGTGAGCGCATCCTGCCGGGCCACGGCTACATCGCGCCCGGCGGCCTGCACCTGAGCATCGAGCGCAGTGGCGCGAACTACATCGCCCGCGTGCAGGACGGCGAGCCCATCAACCGGCACAAGCCGTCGGTCGAGGCGCTGTTCCTGTCGGCCGCCAAGGTCGTGGGGCCCAATGCCATCGGCATCATGCTGACCGGCATGGGCGCCGACGGCGCGCGGGCCATGAAGGTCATGAAGGACGCTGGCTCCTACAACTACTGCCAGGACGAAGCCAGCTGCGTCGTCTTCGGCATGCCCCGCGAGGCCATCGCGGCCGGCGCGGCGGACGAGGTGCTGCCGCTGAACCAGATCGCGGCCAAGGTGCTGGAGCGGCTGCGCGCCACGTCCGGCATGTCGCTCAACCGCGTTTGATCAGCGCCGGGCGCCCGGGGCATCCGCCTTGGCCAGCGTCGTGGTCTGCGGTGCAGGGCTTTCGGCCGGCATCACGGGCCGGAATCCATCCAGCTTCTTGGGCGATGTCGGCACCCAGGCTGTGCGCACCGGCGCCCGGGTGGCCTTGCCCGTGATGACGACACGCGCCGGCCCATCGGCGGCCGCCTCCTTCAGCGCGGCGTTGCTGTCAGTGAAGGCCTGGGCGGTCGTGGCGGCGCCGATCAGGGCGACGGCCAGCGGCAAGGCAAAGGCGATCCAGCGAAGGTTGTTTTGCATGACTGCTCCTTGAGTGCTGGTTATGCTACGCAACCAATCAACGCTCAAGAAGCGCTGATTTCTTCATTCGCTGGTCGATTTTGCTTACCATATGGCTTCGCTGGACCGTTTTCCGCTGCACTACCTCGCCGCCTTCCGGGCCGCCGCGCAGACCGAGAACCTGCGCGCCGCAGCCGAAAGCCTGCACCTGACACACAGCGCGGTCAGCCAGCAGATCCGTGGGCTGGAGACGGCGCTGGGCTTCGAGGTCTTCACGCGCCAGGGCCGGCGGCTGGTGCTGAACCCGGCTGGCCAGGCGCTGCAGCGCGCGGTGGCCAAGGTGTTCGCCGAGCTTCAGGCCGGCGTGCTGGCCGCCACGCAGGCGCACGGCAAGACCGCGCAGACGCTGCGCGTGACCGCCCTGCCCTCGTTCGCGCAACGCTGGTTGATGCCCCGGCTGCCCCGCTGGCAGGCCATGCAGCCCTGCATCTCGCTGGACCTGCACACGTCACACCAGGTGGTGGACCTGGAGCGCGAGGGTTATCACATCGGCCTGCGCGTGGGCCGCGGCCCGTGGTCAGGCCTGGTCACCGAGCGACTCTTCCATTCACCGCTGATCACCGTGGCTGCGCCGGTGCTGGCGCACAAGCTGATCGGCCAGCCAGTCGCCGCGCTGGTTAACGAGCCACTGCTGGGAGACACGGAGGACTGGCAGGAGTGGTTTGCCGGCTTGGGAGTGAAGGCCTCGCCCGTGGTGGTGGCCAGCTTCAACGATGCCGGCGTGCTGCTGCAGGCCGGCGAGCAAGGCATGGGCGTGGCCCTCGCCCGCGAGCTGCTGGCGGCTGACGCGCTGCTGGACGGCCGGCTGGTGCGCATCCATGCCCACATGGTGGATCTGGATGCGGGACGCGACTACCAGATCGTCTACCCCGAAGCGCTACGCGACGACCCGGCCGTGCGGGCTTTCAGCGACTGGCTGCACGCCGAGATCGCAGCCCTTCAGCAACGACTCACAGAAACAGCGACTGCAGATCGCTGAGGAAGTCGAAGCCCCGCGCGGTAGGCTGGATGCGCGCCGGGTCGGCCTCCAGCAGGCCGCGCGCACGGGCCTCTGCCAGCCCCTTGGCGATGCTGGACGGCGGCAGGCCGGTGCGCTCCAGGAACTGCGTCAGCGTGACGCCCTCCTTCAGCCGCAGCGCGTTCAGCATGAACTCGAACGGCAGGTCCTTGCGCACCACTTCGTGCTCGTTGCTGACCTTGTTGGCCTGCGCCATGAAGGCCGCCGGCTCGCGCCAGCGCACCTGGCGCAGCACGCGGTTGGGGAAGGACAGCTTGCTGTGCGCGCCCGCGCCAATGCCGAGGTAGTCGCCGAACTGCCAGTAGTTCAGGTTGTGCGTGCAGCGGTGGCCGTCGCGCGCGTAGGCCGACACCTCATAACGCTGCAAGCCCGTGGCGCCGGTCTTGGCGGTGATCAGGTCCAGCATGTCGCTGGCCAGGTCCGGGTCGGGCAGGTGCTCGGGCGTGCGCGTCGCGAACACGGTGTTGGGTTCGATGGTCAGGTGATAGATGGACAGATGCGGCGGCTTGAAGGCCAGCGCCATGTCCAGCTCAGCAGCCAGATCGGCCAGCGTCTGGCCTGGCAGCGCGTACATCAGGTCCAGGTTCCAGGTGTCGAACGCACCCGCCGCCTCGGCCAGTGCCTCGCGCGCCTGCGTCGAACTGTGCACGCGGCCCAGCGTCTTCAGCTGCGCGTCGTCGAAGCTCTGCACGCCCACCGACAAGCGCGTGACGCCGGCCTGGCGGAAGCCCGCGAAGCGCTCACGCTCGAAGGTGCCGGGGTTGGCCTCCAGCGTGATCTCGCAGCCTGCCTCCAGCGGCAGCCGCGCGCGGATGTCGGAGATCAGCTGCCCGATCTGCTCGGGGTTGAACAGGCTGGGCGTGCCGCCACCGATGAAGATGCTGACGACCGGCCGGCCCCAGATCAGCGGCAGCGCGGCTTCCAGGTCGGCACGCAGCGCGGCGAGATAGGCCTCTGCGGTGTCGAGCGCCAGCGCCCCACCCTTGACCTCGTGCGAGTTGAAATCGCAGTACGGACATTTGCGCAGGCACCAGGGCAGGTGCACGTAAAGCGCGAGCGGCGGCAGCGCCGGCAGCTGCAGCGTGCCCGGGCGCATCAGATGCAACAGGTCCGCCATGTCAGCCGAGGCGCCAGACCTCGCGGAATTGAGCGATCAGCTGGACCGCGGCAAGCGCGCGGTGGCTGTGCCGGTTCTTGACCTCGGCGCCCAGGCGGGCCACGGTCTGGCCCAACTCGGGAATCTGCATCAGCGGGTCATAGCCGAAGCCACCCTCACCGTCGGGTGAGGTCAGGATCTCGCCCATCCAGCGGCCCATCGCGATCAGCGGCTCGGGGTCGTCGGCACTGCGCACGGCCACCAGCGCGCAGACAAAGCGGGCGCGGCGGTCTTTCACATCGGCCAGCTCGCGCAGCAGGCGCTCGTTGTTGGCGGCATCGCTCTTCTCACCCCCCACGTTCAGCGCGTAGCGCGCCGAGCGCACGCCCGGTGCGCCGCCCAGCGCATCGACGCTGATGCCGGAGTCGTCCGCCAGCGCAGGCAGGCCGCTCAGCCTGGCCGCATGCCGTGCCTTGGCCAGCGCGTTCTCGGCAAAGGTGTCGAACGGTTCCTCCGCCTCCGGAATGCCCAGGCTGCCCTGCGTCACCAGCTCGATGCCGAGCGGCGCGAACAAGGCCTGCAGCTCGACGAGCTTCTTGGCGTTGTTGGAGGCCAGAACGAGCTTCATGTCTGCCCCTCGCCCGATGAGTACATCGGCCGATCCCCCGAGGGGATAGCCGCTTGCCTGGGGCGGCCCGGCGCTGCGCGGCCTGTCATGCGCTCTTTTGCAACGCGATCAGCTCGCGGATGCCCTTGTCGGCGAGGTCCAGCAGCGCGTTCATCTCGTCGCGCGTGAACACCACACCTTCGGCCGTGCCCTGCAGTTCGACAAAGCCGCCCGAGCCGGTCATGACCACATTCATGTCGGTGTCGCAGGCGGAGTCTTCGGTGTACTCCAGGTCCAGCAGCGGCACACCGTCGACGATGCCCACCGAGATGGCGGCCACCGAATCCTTGATCGGCGAGCGCGACAGCTTGCTGTCGGCGATGAGCTTGTTGACGGCGTCCGTCGCGGCAACGAAGGCACCGGTGATGGCCGCCGTGCGCGTGCCGCCGTCGGCCTGCAGCACGTCGCAGTCCAGCGTGATGGTGCGCTCGCCCAGCGCGGCCAGGTCGAACACCGCGCGCAGCGAGCGGCCGATGAGGCGCTGGATCTCCTGCGTGCGGCCGCTCTGCTTGCCCTTGGCCGCCTCGCGGTCGCTGCGGGTGTGCGTGGCACGCGGCAGCATGCCGTACTCGGCCGTCACCCAGCCCTCGCCGGAGCCGCGCTTGTGCGGCGGCACGCGCTCTTCGACCGACGCCGTGCACAGCACGCGCGTGTCGCCGAACTCGATCAGTACCGAACCCTCGGCATGCACGGTGAAACCGCGGGTGATGCGCACGGGGCGCAATTGATTGGCAGCGCGGCCTGCGCTGCGCGTGGAGGTCTTGGTCATGGGGAAGAAGAGTTAGCGGCGGTTGAGGCCGCGGCCGGACTGGCGGATGACTTCATTGATCTCGCGCACCGAGCGCTCGATCTCTTCGTCGTCCATCGCGGCAACGAGATCGGCATCGAGCGCCCCCTGGATGGTGGACGCGAAGCCGGAATTGCCGAGGTTCTGCGTGGTGTCGCCGGCGGGGTCGCCCTCGCCTTCCCACTCGACGGCGAGCACGGTGACGTTGTCGCTGCGGGCACCGCCGCGGCGCAAGGCCTGCTCGACCAGTTCGGGCACCACTTCGGCGATGGTCTGCTCGCCGAGGTGCTGCACGATCTCGTGGTCCTCGACGCTGCCCCACAGGCCGTCGGAACACAGCAGCAGGCGGTCGCCCGACTCCATCACCATAGGCCCCTGGCAGTCCACCATGGGCTTGCCGGGGCTGCCCAGGCAAGTGAACAGCACGTTGCGGTTGAAGACCTCGGTGCCACGTCCCACGCGGCCCAGGGCCTCCTGCAACTCGGAATAGGAATGGTCGCGCGTGCGGGCGATCAGCTTGCCGGCGCGAACGAGGTACAGGCGCGAGTCTCCGCAATGCGCCCACCAGGCCTGATTGCCTTGCAGGATGCAGGCGACCACGGTCGTGCGAGGCGTGTCGGACAAGCCCTTGCTCTCGGCATAGCGCAGCAGTTGCTGGTGCGCGATGACGATGGTTTCCTGCAGGAAGCGCTGGGGGTCGTCCAGCACCGGACGGGCCTCCTGCTGGAACAGCGCGGCCAGCGTCTGCAGCGCGATCTGCGCAGCGACCTCGCCTTCCGGATGGCCGCCCATGCCGTCGGCCAGCGCGAACAGGCCAGCCTCCCGCGTGAAGCAGTAGCCCATGCGGTCTTCATTGGTCTCGCGGCCGCCGCGGCGGCTGACCTGGAAGACGTCGAATCTCAAGCCTTGGCTCCGGATTTCAGGTTCTCAAGCTGCAGCTTGAGCCGCTCGCTGAAAGACAGTTTGGTGTAGCGGCGCTCGGTCTCGCGCGCCAGTTCCTTCTGCAGCGCGAATACGCTTTGTGGGCGTGACAGCGGGTCCAGCGACATGCACCACTCGGTCACTTCCAGCAGGTTGTCCGAATAGACATTGCGCAGGCGGGACAGGCTGAGGTTCAGGCGATCCTTCTCGAGGCGCTGAGGCGCGTCGTTGGGCGGGTAGCCCTGCATGCAGGCGTAGATGCAGGCGCCGATGGCGTAGATGTCGGTCCACGGCCCCAGCGAGCCGTCGCGGCGGTACATCTCCGGCGCGGCAAAGCCCGGCGTGTACATCGGCCGGATGAAGTTGCCTTCCTTGCTCAGCACTTCGCGCGCGGCGCCGAAGTCCAGCAGCACGGCCTTGTTGTCGTTCGTGATGAAGATGTTGGCCGGCTTGATGTCCAGGTGCAGCATCTTGTGCTGGTGCACGATGCGCAGGCCGCGCAGGATCTCGTCGAACAGGCTCCGAATGGTGGACTCGCGGAACACCTTGTCGCGCTTCATGTCGCGCGCGGTCACGATGAAGTCCTGCAGCGTGTCGCCCTGCAGGTAGTTCATGACCATGTACACAGTCTCGTTCTCGCGCAGGAAGTTCAGCACCGACACGACACTGGGGTGCGAGATCTGGGCGAGCGAGCGGCCTTCCTCGAAGAAGCTCTTCAGCCCCAGCCGGTACAGCGGCTGCTTCTCGGGCTTGACGCGCGGCGTCAGCTCCCCAGGGGAGCGCTCGGCCAGCGACGAGGGCAGATATTCCTTCAGCGCGACGAGGTGATGGTCCGGATCTTCAGCGAGGTAAACCACGCCAAAGCCGCCCGCCGCCAGCCGCTTGATGATCTGATAGCCCCCAACCACCGTGCCTGCGGGCAATGGCGCCGGCTTCGGCTTGGACATAATCGCGTTTTCGTGTCTGTTTTGCGAGTCTTGATGCCAGTCTACAGCATGACCGGGTACGCCAATTCCGTGGCTCAACCCCCTAAAGCCGAGGACGGCAACCCTGTGGGACAGGCCGCCGTCAGCGTCGAGTTGCGCTCGGTGAACGGCCGCTTCCTGGACCTCAGCATGCGCATGCCGGAAGAGCTGCGCAGCCTGGAACCTCAGCTGCGCGAACTGATCGCCGCGCGCTTCAAGCGCGGCAAGATCGAGCTGCGCATCAACACCCAACGTGAATCGGAAGGCAGCTGGCCGCAGCCCCAGCCGGATCAGCTCAACCGCCTCGCCAGCCTGGAAGCCAAGGTGCGCACCTGGCTGCCGCAGGCCGCGCCGCTGTCCGTCCACGAGGCCTTGAATTGGTGCAAGAGCGGTGCCGCCGCGCCGGCCCAGCTCGACACCGCGACGCTGGAGGCCGCCAAGGCCTGTGTCGAAGGTCTGGCCGAAGCCCGCGAGCGCGAGGGCGAGAAGCTGGTGGGCATCCTGATGGAGCGCATCACCCGGCTGCGCGAACTTGCCAGCGAAGCAGAGCCTCTGCTGCCGGCCGTGGTCGCACGTCAGCAGCAACGCTTTCTGGAGCGCTGGCAGGAGGCGCTGGCCTCCACCGGCGCCGCGTCCAGCGTGCCTCAGGAGGCGCTGCAGGAACGCGCGCTGAACGAGGCCGCCGCCTTCGCGATCCGCATCGACGTGGCCGAGGAGCTGTCCCGCCTGCGCGCCCACCTGGACGAACTGAGCCGCCTGCTGAAGAAAGGCGGCGAACTGGGCAAACGGCTGGACTTCCTGATCCAGGAACTGCACCGCGAAGCCAACACCCTGGGCTCCAAGTCCGCGGCGCTGGAGCTGACCAACATCTCCGTCGAGATGAAGGTGGCCATCGAGCAGATGCGGGAGCAGGTGCAGAACATTGAGTAGGTTTTTGGGGCGTCCCAGGATGCCCCGAAAAACTCAATAACCGACTGATCCATAAGGATTTTCGTATCCCCGACCGTCCCAGGGCGTCGCAGTGAAGCGCGCGCATTCTGTGGGGTTTATTGCGGGGTTTTTTCAGGATGCGGCGCTCTTGGGCCTTCTCCCAGAAAAAAACCTACAGCTTCATGGAGCAGATGGGACATGGAAACACAGCAACGACGACCGCTCACGGACCTTGAGCTCAGGGCTTGGCTCGCGGCCGGCCAGACCGACCGCGGTATCGGCGAAGGGCTCACCTTCGTCGCGAGCGCGGCGGCGGCAATCAAAGGCTAGGCCCCTTGGATCCTGCGCTTTCGGGTCAACAGCCGGTCGAGAGAAAAAGTCCTGGGCCGCTTTCCCGAGTTGTCGCTTAAGGCGGCGCGTGAGCAGGCACGCAAGGATCGCCGGAGCGGGTGCACCTCGATCCTTGATCCGCTCGCAGCGTGCCAGCAGCATGGCCGGCGTTATCTCCTCCAGCTTCAGTCGACCAAACTCGTTCGCCAGATTGCGCACATAAACCGATCTGCGCATCTCCTTCGTCGAGTCGGCAAGGTCTGCCTCAGCGAAGTACTTCGTCGCCCAGGCGCCGAAGGTCAGCGCCTCGGCCGCCTCCCGACGCTTCTCGCTCTTGGCGCGGGAAGGACTGTTGCCCGCCTGCACTTCCCGCTGAGCACGTGCCTGTAGCTGACGAGCTTCAGCCAAAGTCACTGGCTGACCATAGGCAAGTTGGTCAGTGTCGCGCGTCTTTCGCGCGCCGAGAGTGGAGTCGTACGTTCCGATGACCAGCGTCTCACGACGGCCATTCAATCGGTAGTCGAAGCGAAAGCTGATAACGCCAGTGCGCGTGACTGCAGCGTACAGGCCCTGTGCATCTGCAAGCTTGTACACCTTCCCGTGGGGTTCAGCGTAAGCAGCCAGGGAACACATGTTGATCTGACCGTGCCTCGGTAGTGAACATCTGTCCGCTTAGAAGGAGGCGGACACGTGAACACTTATGGGG
>NZ_JAVDXV010000007.1:0-409612 GCF_031458115.1 Roseateles asaccharophilus
GAATTCTTCTGGGTAGGGTTGCTTGCTCTGCATGGCACCTCCGATTGGGCCTCAGTTTGAGGCTCGAAGATGTCTACTGAACCCGGGTCGATTCACACTCGAAGTGCCGGTACGTTCGCATCGTCATCTCGTCCCCAGCCTTTCACGAAGCACGATGAGCTTCTCCTCAACGCTGCGCTGCCGAGTGCCATCGAACTCAATCGATGCATGGCATGCGTCGCACAGCGAGATCAAGTCTTCATCGCGTTCGCCAATGATCACCGGCTCGTCGTAGCTGATGTGATGCACGCACTGCGCCTTCGCCAAGCACAGTCGGCACAGGCTCCCATCACGCTTCAGCACCCGCCTACGAATCTCGCCCCACTCTGGGGACTGCAGGTACGCGGGGTAGCTCTCTGAAAAGAGCGCCCACAGCGGATGGATGGTGACAGCAACCGTTGGTTCCCCAATGCGCGTCAGCAGCGAGTTCAGCTGGTCTGCCAATCGCTGCTGTTCTGCGAACTTCCTGGCCTTCTCGGCATCCCGTTCCGCTTTCCGCGCCTCTTCGCTGGGGCTCATAGCTTGCTGGTCCGTCAGTGCGTTGGGCAGAACGACAGCTCGTCGTCCCGCAGTTCGACCTTCGGTTACCGAAGCAGCTTCAGCTTTTCAGTCCGTTGGCTAATGAGCGGTCGGACCTCGCTCAGGAACTTTGGCAACAAGCTCAGGGCCTTGCTGTACGAGACGCCCTTCGGGAACTCCAGCAGGTCAAGAACTTTTGAGATCGTGCCAGTATCAACCTGGCCGGACACCATCCACAAGAATGCGACGGCCCATTGCAGCCCTTCGACGGCCTCGCGAACGGGGGCCAGCCATAGTTGTTGGGCGCAGCGAAGGGTCAGCTAGAGGCCATCGAAGAGCTTCGCCACAGGAAGCCAGTAGCGTCGGCTCGTGGTCTGTGTTGCTCCCTGTAGCGAAATCATTTGGGTCCTAAAAGATGCATACCAATCCGGGAGTGCGGCCTTGGACACTGGGGCGTTGTATGCCTGACGTAGTCCCAGCAGCCAAGCCACGCGCGGCGTGGAAAAGCTGCTGCCGCACTCGGCGCCGTTGCTGTAGGTTCCGTCATAGGCAAGGCCATAAAACGGGTTCGGCCCACTTAGCGGCAGGCGTCCGCTGCCGCAAAGGTCCTTCCCTGTGCTGTCGGTATTCATCACCGCCAGTACGTCGCCCGGGGCGGCCTTGCCTCGATACGCCAGGTAGATCGCATCGCCAATCACCTCCTTGCCATCGTTTCCGGTAGCCGCCAGCGACACGCCCAGTGCGTCAGCATCAGGTCCAAAGTCGATCTCGTGCGTCTCAACGGTCCAGGACATGCTGATGAAAAACGGCGTACCTGTCTTCATCGCATAGAGCTGGGCGACCTTTTGCAAGACGGTGATCGGTGTCTGCTGCGCCGGCCCCAGCGAATCGACGACCTTGGCAGGAATTTGCGCCACAAGCTGTGTCGCGTCTGATCGAGCCTTGTTCATGATGCCGTCTGTCGGTTGGATTTCTCCAAGCTTGGAGTGGACACCTGTGGTGACAAGGGCAATGTAGGTAAGTTCTTCCCAGAACTCCTTGGCCCACTTCTGCTGTGTGAAGAGAGGCAGGTATACAACCTTCACCTTTGGCGTCAGCTTCGTGAAGTCCGCCAACGCGGTAGCAATCTTCGAGGCGTGCAGTGGCTTCGGCGGCGTGTACGCCGGGAAGTCCGTGACGACACTGTCCTTCGCCAAAAAAGCGGGTGGCGCCCCAGGAATGAAATTCGCTGTTCGAATGTCATTCAGTGCCTTGAGGAAGAATTGCCGGGAGGCCTCGAAGGCTTCAGCTGTTGGCCAGGAATCATCAAGAACGTAGACCACTACTTCCTGCTGTGGCGGCCGGCGCTTGATCAGCGCAGCAAGCAGCTGCAGATCGGCCTGCACGCTTGACGCCTGCCCCGCACCCACTGAGTCTGCAGCAAACTTCAAGGTCAGCGGTTGGGACCAGTAGGCGTTGGTCGGGATTTCCGCGACATCAACTCCCTGCGCCTTTGCCTGAGCCCGGGCCTCTTCTTCAGCTTTCGCTTCCTCCTTCGCTTGCGCCACGGTCACCCAGCGCCATTGGCTGACCAAGGGCTCGGCCTTCCTTCCCTTGTCCAGAATGCGGCGCCAGTCAGCAACGTCGGCCGTCATGCTCTTTCCGGAAAGGACGACGTGGTAATCCGGACCGCCCTGCACACGAGGCATTCCGTAGTTCGGATTGCCGGCCATCTTTTCCTTCCATTGCATCGGAGGAATGTCAGGCAATGCCAAAGTTGCCCCAGCCTTGATGGCGCCGCGACTTGGCAATTTGTTAAGCGTTTGGATTCGATCCGCCAGTTGCTCATAGACGTCATGCGCCGCCGTCGGTCCAACGCCGAATTGCTCGCTAACTAGCTTCTCCAGCGAGTCGTCGTTCTTCACCACATACGGCTTGGTCAGCGTGGACTTGAGCAGGCCGCTGAAAGCCTTGAAACTGTCCATGTACTTGGCGTTGACCGTTCGATGAACGAGGACCAGGCCTTCGTGCGACGGGGCATTGTCATCGGCCATCGCTGCGAGCGAGGTCAAGAGTCCAATGCCAGCCAGGACGCACTGAGCCCATGACAGTTGTCGCCACTGCCGCCAACCCTCGAACGAGATCTTCACTTCTTGCTCTTCTCGGACTTGATGTCCGTCAGAGCCTGCTTCAAAAGGCCCCAGTCACTCGTACCGACACTTTCATTCGTGGTGTCGGCCCCGCAAAAGTCTGTGTGCAACGACACCTTGCCCTTCGCGGGCAGGGGTATGCGCTGGTATGTCGACCCATCAGACAACGAAACCGTCGTGGCGTAGTCCCGCACGTCCTTCCTCTCGCCACTGCAGTCCTTTGCGTTGCAGTGAAAGACGCGAATCTTGTAGGCCTTGCAGACGGGGATCGGGAACCAATCGACCGTCCCCACGGACGCAAGTTGATCGACGGGAAATGCCTTACGTCCCACCAAAACGTCTCCAGCGGGTTTGACGGAATAGGCCCAGCATGGGGAGTTAGGCACTGCCGCCTGCGGTGGCTTGCCGATGGCAACTTCGATGACAAAGGGCTTCAGCGGAACAACGTCCGTTGCGCAGTCGGGTTCCTTTTGTGCCGAAGCAAACGCGCCTGCCAAGCTGGCTGCCGTCACGACAACGTCAATTGCATCCTTGCGGTTGTCGGTTACCTGGGTGCCAATGGCGTTGATGATGAGTTCGTCGAGGTAGCTGACCGAACTCACCGTGGTCGGCGTCAACGCAAGTACGCCACCTGACGAATTGTCCAGGGCATAGAAGGTCGGGAGTTGCTTAGAGTCCGCGGTGCTGGCCATGGGAACCGGCGTGAATGCCACGCTCTCGGTCGCACCGGTCTTATCTGCAGCGGGTGTCACCTTCAACACGGTTCGAGGCACCACAAACGGGAATCCCGCGCCCTCAAGCCCGCCAGATGGCAGTGCCGCATAGGTTAGCTTGGCCTGTGGCGTTCCACAGCCGGAAAGCGCGACCGTGCCGCACACGGCCAGCACCGCGATCAGTAGACCGTATTTCATGATCTTCTCCGCTGAATGGGACGCCATCGCTCTTCCCGTGTTGGGGCGTGAATTTGGATGCCGGCGCTCTTTCAGCAAAGTATCGAGCGCCAGTGCTCGAAACACCTCATCGAATCTGATGAGGTGCGCACGTGGATCAGGCATCGACGCATTGCCCTGCCCGCTGATGCCACGACCCACGCACTTGTCGCACCGCCGCCTCGACCGGCTGGCCTGCATCCGCTTTGAAGGTCGGGGCCAGCTCCCGCAGGCTCACACGGGAAGCCAGCTGGCCGTCGGCCTGCTTTTCCCACCTAGAAGCCTTTGCAGTGCAAACCCTGTGCCGTCGGTTGACGGAGCGCAGGAAACTCGCCGCCAGGGAGGAAGAAGATGGACAAGATACCGAGCTTCCTGATCGAGTACGTCCTGTTCGGCCGTGACGGCAGCGAACGGATTGAGCGCTTCACCCAGGATGCCGGCATCGGCATCGATGTCTGGAACGCGTTTGCAAAAGACCTTGGAGCCACGGCACAAGTCATCCTGACGCCTGCGCAAAGGGTCACGGGCGTCAGGCTCGCGTCGTCGCTGCACAAAAGCATTCAACGGTTCGCCAAGGCGAGGCCTGCCCGTGCTCAGAAGGTTCGCGCGAACGTGTCGCCCATGGAGAGCTTCGTCTCCGCGAGGATTGGGCTGTTCGAGCTGATCCAGGTCGTCCTGCCCTTAACAGCTTGGTGGAGCCGCATGCAGCTCTCGTCCTTGAGGGACCCAGCTTCAACCCTGCGAGCTAATCTGCGCGACGCCATCGTGGCCCGGTTCAGCTCAGTTTCGGAGTTTGAACCGATCGTCCGGCGTGCGATGAGAGACGGATCCACCAGCATCAAGAGTCGACTCATCGAATCTGCACCGACGGTGGCGCTGATCGGCGTGTTTGATCTTCGGCGTGACCTGAAAGCATCTGAGTTTCCGGATCATCCTGAGCACCTTCCCGAATTCTTTCTCGCTAACGCCGAAGACATTGCTGATCGCGGACTCGACTTGCTCGCGGGTCAGATGGTGGACGAACTTGAGCAGTTTCGTGCGATGGAAGGGGCTCAATTCGAATTTGGCTCCAAGCCGCCTGGCAGCCCTCCCCCTCCTCTGGTGCAACGCGTCTTCACAGATCGTGCTGCAAACATTGCGGAGTCCGAAGGCATCGGCACGATCAAGGCTGACGCGGCCGCTCGCTTGTTCGACGTGGATTGCACAAGCGTGACCTGGGCCGTTATCGATGCCGGCATCGCTGCCAAGCATCCCGCTTTCCTTGATCACGGCGCGAAGGATCCGCTGGGCAAGCCGATCTTCCCGCCGCCATCGCGCGTGCGCGCCACCTATGACTTCACTCGGCTGGAAGTGATTCGCAGCTACGACCTGACCTTGTCGCCGCCGCAGTCCGAAGGCAGGGCGGCCGATATCGAGCGCGCGATAGACCAGCTAGTTGAAACGCCGGGTCGCGACGACACGCCTGCATTCAGAGAGGTTGCTCGCAGAAATCTTGAGCGAATCGCTCAGCAACTCGACAGCGAGTCTGCGCCGGACTGGGCACTGATCGAGCCGCTGATCAAGCTCGAGGCCACTGGTGGGGACGAACTGTCGTCAGACCACGGCACGCATGTGGCAGGTGTACTCGGTGCTGACTGGCGCGAGCCGGACTCCAGCGAGATCATCCTTCAAGGGGTCTGCCCCGACATCAATCTGTTGGATATGCGGGTGATTGGCGGCACTGAGGGCGGCACCGAGTCCGCGGTGATCGGAGCCCTCGAGTTCATACGCTTCCTCAACGAAAAGGCGGCCGCCCAAGAGATCGCCGTCGCAGGTTGCAACATCAGCCTTTCCATTCCGTACGACCCCAAGAAATACGGCTGCGGCGTCACACCTGTCTGCACTGCCTCTGACCGCTTGAGCAACTCAGGCGTCGTCGTCGTGGTTGCGGCCGGCAACCGGGGTTGGATCCAACAGCCGGCCGGTTTTAGCGCGTTCTCCTTCTGCTCTATCACCGACCCGGGTAACGCGCACGACGTCATCACGGTGGGATCGACTCATCGCCTAAAGCCCCATTTGCACGGCATCAGCTACTTCTCCAGCCGTGGTCCTACAGGCGACGGGCGTATCAAGCCTGATCTAGTGGCGCCTGGCGAAAAGATCCGTGGCCCGGTGCGCGGCGACACAGACGACGAGCTCGACGGCACCAGCTTTGCGGCGCCCTTCGTGAGCGGCGGCGCGGCCATGTTGATCTCACGTCACAAGGAGCTTCTGGGCGACCCCTCGCGGGTCAAGCAAATCCTCTGCAGCACGGCTACCGACCTGGGGCGAGAAAAGTACTTCCAAGGTGCCGGCCTCGTCGACGTGCTTCGAGCCTTGCAATCCGTCTAGTCAACAGGGAGCTCCGAAATGTTGCTCACCCTTGAAATCGTTCCCGCCCACGAGGGAGATTGTCTGATGTTGCACTGGGGTACGGCAGCCGACCCCAAGCACGCGCTCATCGACGGAGGACCGGGGGACGTCTACGACAAGAAGCTCTTGCCTCGCATCAACCAGATCCGGGCCAGCCGAGGGCTCAATACGCCATTGAAGCTGTCCCTTGTGATGGTCAGTCACATCGACAACGACCACATCACCGGCGTCAAGAAGCTGTTCGCCGGCATGGAGGCGCTGGTCGGCGGTTCGCCCAAGAAGAGCCCAGTCCTCGTTGACCGGCTGTGGCACAACACGTTCAACGACATCCTCGACGACGACGTCGACGAGTACTACGAGCAAGTGACGGCGTCATTCACGGCGTCGGTCGGTGGGGAGCCGAACCCCAAGATCGAGAGCAAGGTGCAGTCAGCGTTCATCGCCAAAGGCGAGCCGCAGGCAGATGCCGAGTTCCAGGCACGCGTCGTCTCAGAAATTCTCGCCGGCCAGCCCGATGGCCGAGATCTCAGGAACTCGTTCGAGGTCCTCAAGGCTGCCAACTGGATCAAGTACTCCCTCAATGCACCTTTCACGAAGGCCGGCAAAGGGACGTTGATCAAGGTCGACAAGACGCCGATGTCGGCCGACATCGAGGGTCTCCAACTCGCGATCTATGGGCCGATGCAGGCCGAGATCGAGGCGCTGCAGGCCGCATTCGACCAGTACATCAAGTCCAAGGGATTGAACGTTGAGGCGGTTTTGGCTGCGTACGCTGACAAGAGCGTGCCAAACCTGTCCAGCATCGTCTGCTACGTCGGGATGAAGAACGGGGCCGGCCAGCCTCGCACCATCTTGCTGACGGGCGACGCACGCGGCGACAAGATCATCGAGAGTCTGCGCAACACCAAGACGCTGACCGGAGCTTCGATGCACGTCACGATCCTGAAGTTGCCGCATCACGGCAGCAATCGGAATTTGGCGCCCGACTTCTTCACGACCATCACCGCTGATCACTACGTCATCTCGGCCGACGGCAAGTACGGGAATCCGGATTGCGACACCCTGAAATGGCTCGTTGAAGCACGCGGGAAATCCGCTGTCTACGACATCTACCTGACCTACAAACCCAAGGACATTGACGCAAAGCACAAAGCTGAGGTCGAGTCCAAAGGCAAGACGTGGGACGAAAAGACGATGTCGATCGAACTCTTCTTCAAGTCTGCCGTGGCTCAAGGCTACAAATTCCGTTACCACCAGGGCGACGTGCTGAAGATCGATCTGGGTGACGAGACGCTGCCCTGGTGAAGGTGCGCCTCGCGCCGCACCGGTCTTTCGTCAGGCCGGACCGGTAGACCAAGGCATCAATTCTGGCTCGTCGATTTGCGTGCAGGTTTCAATCCAAGGAGCTTCAGCCCTTCGGCCAAGCTCTGTCGGCTCTTCCAGTAGTCGGCCCACGGATCAGCCTTCTCGCTTGCCAAGTATTCGGGTGCGGTCTCCGCGCAGCTGGAAGGCGCCTCCAAAGTGAAGCATTGGGTACCCGCCGACCTGATGGAAGAAGGCCCGCCGGCGCTGGACGAAAGCCGCGTCCAGATCCTGTCCCCCTTCGACCCGCGGATGATCCAACGGCGCCGGACGAAGCTGTTCTTCGACTACGAGCACAAGTTCGAGGCCTACGTGCCCGCGGCCAAGCGCGTCATGGGCTATTTCGCCCTGCCCGTCCTGATGGGCGACGCCGTGGTGGCGGCGCTCGACCTCAAGATGGACCTCCAGGCCGACAAGCTGCTGGTCCAGAAGTGGACCTGGACCGCCAAGCCGTTCGCCGGTGCCAAGGCGGCGAACGAGCAGGCCCTGGGCGAGTTCGAGACCTTCCAGCGGCGGTGACCCCTTCAGCCGGCCGCAAAGACCGGCCTGTCGGCCGTTGCGTGGAGCTGGCGCGCGACGGATCGGGTACACCGCCTTGGCAGCCCGCATGTAAGCTCGTCGAAACAGCAACGGCCAATCAGGGAGGCAGTCTTGAGCAAAAGGGCGCCGTTCGTTTTGCCTGTCCACCCTGATCCGTGCCCGGATCTGGAGGTCGAACTTGGCCCAGACAACAAGGGTGTGGGCTGGTGGGTGCCCCAGGTGAAGCACACCTATCTTGCCAAGTACATCGACGCCACGCGCAAGGCACAGGTCAAGTTCAGCCAGCGGGTATTCATCGACCCGTTTTGCGCCCCCGGCCGCATCCAAGTCAAAGGCGAGTCATTCACCCGGGACGGCGGGGCACTGGTCGCCTGGCGGCAGTCTGTCGCATCAGACTGTCCTTTCACGTCGGTGCTGGTGGGTGACCTGGACGCGAGCCGCGCCCAAGCCTGCGCGGC
Source organism: Roseateles asaccharophilus (assembly GCF_031458115.1). Lineage (GTDB taxonomy): Bacteria > Pseudomonadota > Gammaproteobacteria > Burkholderiales > Burkholderiaceae_C > Pelomonas > Pelomonas asaccharophilus_A. The sequence goes on from NZ_JAVDXV010000007.1 coordinate 8,368, forward strand.
CCGCCTTACCGCTGCTGGCGCGCCGGTCATCAAGTTCGAAGGCCCGGCGGCCAGCACGACGCTTCAAATGATCGAGCAGGTGCCGCCGCGGGCGCTCTGCTTGGCCTACATCGACCCGTACAACCTAGAGTACCTGTCGTTCTCGATCATCGAAGAGCTGGCGAAGCTGAGGTTTGTCGATTTCGCCGTCCACTTCAGCCTGATGGATCTGACTCGCAACGTCGACATGGAACTCGACCCAGACCGCGATCGCTTTGCCGGCGCGTCGCCGGGGTGGCGGGAGCGCGTGCCTCCCAACACCTCCAAGGCACGGTTGCCCGCCTGGTTCTTTGAAGACTGGATGGCATTGATCTCAAGCCTGGGGTTTCACGTGAGCCAGGTCATGCCCCTGGTCGAAGACGGCAAGGGGCGAGCCCTGTACCGCTTGGTCTTCTTCAGCCGGCACGCCTTTCCCGACAAGATCTGGGGCGACATCGCGAAGAGTCCGACGCGCGATCTGTTCGCCTGAAGTCAGGCACGCTGCAGGGTCTGGCCATCCGCCTGGTCGGCGGATGGCCAGTAAGGCTTCCTAGTAGTCTCGAGCGACGTTGTCCATGAACCCAGCATCAACCCAGACCGTCAGGTCCGGGTGCAGCGCTGCAAGCTTGTCCTTTGCAGGGCCTGGCGGGCTCGCCGAAAAATCGATCGAGTGGCCAAAGACGAACTCGTCCTCGCTGAGCTCCGGGTTGATTTCCCAGTCCAGCTCGTCGACCTCTTCGACGGAGAACCCCAACAGATCGGCGATGGCCTGGTTTTCAGGAACTTGCGGCGGGTTGTCCTCATCGTCATCGGCGCCGCCCCACTTGAGCTTCGCGTGAATGACGCGCACCTGTGCCTCGCCAAACAGCCGAGAGCCCAGCCGCGCGACATCCAACTTCGCCTGGACCTTCACCTCGTGGCCGTAGTACACGCGGTCAGGGTCCTGCTCGACGACCACCAAGCCATTGAGTTCCTCATCGATCGAGTCGTCGTCGTCCAAGTTGAAGTCGCCGAGGCCGTCCAGCGGGAGATCAGCCTCTGGCGCCACCCCGTTGGTCATCGCCGTTTGGGAGATAACCTCTCCGTCGTTGAGAACCTGTTCGTCGACGGCCTGCTGCAGCGCGATGACCAGATCATCCCAGTCCTGATGTACAGAAACCTGCAGCTCACTGGCGATGGCCTGTAGGGCCAGCTGAATGTCATCGTCGAACAAGCCCAACTCAGCCGCCCTGCCTTCCGCAAGATCGATGTCGGCCAGGAGATAGACCGCGTCGCGGAGCTTGTCGGCGTCGCCGGAGGCCTGAAAGGCCGCCAATGTCTGGTGGCCGAACAAGGCAGCAATCAGCTGCTGGGCATGCCCGGTCGAGATGCGCCGGCCGCGGGCCGACGCCAGTTGCTTGAGTGCATAGGCACTCGAAGAGATATCACCCATGAGGCTCTCCAGATACGCGCAGGGACCACGACCGATTACTGCCCCAGCGCCTGCGAGAACGCATGGGTAAGGGATAGGAATTCAAAAGGGGGAACTGTCTGTTTTGAGCCGGTCGCAGCTCAGGCGGACGCCTTGGATGAAATTCTGAGGCGTCTCGCGCTGTGGCGCAAGCGTCACGCTCTCTATTCAGTGTTAGTGAACGAACGTACACTAATAGCATGGCTCGGCCCAACCACGACATCAAGCACCTGCGGGTGCTGCGCGACTACTTTGCGCGGCACCGTGTGCTGCCGTCGTACGCCGGACTCGGCGAGGTCTTGGGCTTCAGCGGCAAGTCCGGCGCCTTCAAGTTCGTGCAGCGATTGACGGACGCCGGCTTGGTCAACCATGCACCAGGCGGCAGGCTGGTTCCGACGGACAGGTTCTTCGAACTGCCGCTCGTCGACCAGCATGTGCCCGCAGGACCGGGCGAGCCGGACTCCGTGTTCACCAGCTTCGAATCGTTCTCGCTGGACCGGCTCCTCGTGGTCGACCACGCCAAGACAGTCTTGGTGCCTATCCGCGGTGACTCGATGGTCGATGCCGGCGTCCTCGACGGGGACACAGCGGTCGTCGAGCGAACAGACTCAGCGCGCAGTGGCGACTTCGTGGTCGCCGCGGTCGACGGCCAGTACACGGTGAAGGAGCTTCGGTTCGATCGGAAGAAGCCGGTGCTGATCCCCCACAACACGCAGTACGAGCCCATCAGGCCGCAACAGGATTTCTTGATCCTGGGCGTGGTCAAAGGCATTGTTCGAAAGTACGGTCGGCCTGAAGGACACGCCAAGGCCCCAGGAGTGACGACATGACAACCATCAGCCGCATCGAGTGGACAGAGCAGACCTGGAACCCGACGGTCGGGTGCACCAAGATCTCGCCGGGATGCAAGCACTGCTACGCCGAGACCATGGCCGGCCGCCTCAAAGCCATGGGGACACCAGGCTACGAGAACGGCTTCGAGCTGACTTTGCTGCCCGAGCGGCTGGAAGACCCGCTCAAGCGCAAGAAGCCCACCGTGTACTTCGTGAACTCGATGTCCGACCTGTTCCACGAGCGCGTGCCCGACGCGTACATCGAGCGCGTGATGGACGTCATCGAGCGCACGCCGCATCACACGTACCAGATTCTCACTAAGCGCGGCGCTCGAATGGCCCGCTTCTTCAAGACGCGCAAGGTGCCGCGCAACGCCTGGATGGGCGTGTCCGTTGAAGACAAGAAGTACGGCGTCCCTCGCATCGACCACCTGCGCAAGGTGCCCGCTTCCATTAGGTTCCTGTCCGTCGAGCCACTGCTTCAGGATGTCGGCGAGCTGGACCTCAAGGACATCCATTGGGTGATCGTCGGCGGCGAGTCCGGGCCGAAGGCGCGTCCGATGCAAAAAGCCTGGGCCTTGGCCGTGCAGCAGCAATGCGAGGCTCAAGGTGTCGCGTTCTTCTTCAAGCAGTGGGGCGGCTGGGGCGCAGACGGCAAGCGGCGCGCAAAGGGCGCCAACGGCCGGGTGTTGGAGGGCCGGACCTGGGACGAGATGCCTAGCGGCGTGGTCGAGCGGGTCGGCGCTTTGTGATCTGAACCCAACGTCTCCTTGATTCCACGAGCATCCGTCGTGCACATTTGAGGCCATCACACAAAAGCCGCGCCCGTCGGAGCGCGGTGTCGGATGGGCCAGAAAGCACTATCAGTGGGTTCCGGGAGGGGCCCTGCCCTCCCTGGGTCGCCATAGCGAGGTGAAGCACGCGGTGCTTCGCGACTACTTGGTCGACTATTTCCTGACGTTGGTCGCGCGGCCCGAGCAGGACCAGATCAAGATCACCATCGTTGACGGCTTCTGCGGGGGCGGCCTTTACCTGAACGAGGACGGCAAAGAAGTGGTGGGCTCGCCAGTCGTGATCCTCGAGGCCATCAAAGAGGCCAAGGTGCGGGTCATGGGTGCGACCAACCGCCGCAAGGACATCCACTTCGACGTGCAGCTGCTCTGCGTCGACGCCAACAAGTCCGCGCTGCAGCACCTGCGGCAGGTCTTGACCGACCGTGGATACGCCGACCAGCTGGCTCGCAGCGAGATCGAACTGGTAGAGGGCGAATTCGCCAACCATGCACCGGCGCTGGTGCAGCGTGCACGGAAGCGCTCGCCCAAGAGCGGTCGAGCTCTGTTCATCCTGGATCAGTACGGCTACGACCAGGTGCCGTTGCAGACACTGCAGGCGATCTTCAGCACCATGAAGCGCCCTGAGGTCATCCTGACTTTCTACGTCGATTCGCTGATCAACTACCTCAGCCCGGACAACTGGAAGGCCTTCGAACGCAAGACCGGCGTTGTCGGCGCCATCACAGCCGCAGATCTCGACAAGGCAACCCGCGGCCCTGGCTGGCGCAGGAAGATTCAATCCGCGCTCTACGAACAGATCACGACCAAGTCAGGGGCGAGCTTCTTCACGCCATTCTTCGTGCGGCCTCAAAAGGGCCACGGCGACTACTGGCTACTGCACCTGTCCCATCACTGGAAGGCGCGAGACGTCATGGCCCAGACGCACTGGACCCACCACAACCACTTCGTCCAATATGCCGGCCCGGGTCTGGACATGTTCAGCACGGGGTACGCCACGAAGATCGATGACGACGGCCGGCCGCAGGCCGCTTTCGAGTTCGACGACCTGGCAAGCCAGTCCAGCAAGACCGCGCTGCTAGAACAGATTCCAAGGGCCATTGCCGCGTGCCCAGACGGCGTGCCGTTCCGCAAGTTCATCGTGGACCAGATCAATTGGACACCGGCTACCGAATCCATGATCGAAGAGGCCATCCTGGACGTCGTCCACGATCAGCAGATCGAAGTGATCGGCGACAACGGCAGCGTGCGTCACGTGCGAACAGCTATCCAGGACGATCACGTCCTGAGGTTCAGGAGGCAGTTTTCACTCGGCCTGCTCAGCAAGATGACCGCGGTGGAATAGCTGCATCGCGGCATGTGGCCGGCAACGTGTGGTGCCGACGAGCAGGACGTCGGTAGAGCGCCTTGGCCATGAGGGCGCCTCCGAAGGTTGCGCAATCGGCGTCACTCGCCCCAATGCAGCCCGTGCAGGAAGGTTTCGCGCTCAGTCGGGTCGTACAGCGCATATTGCGCAATGTGGACCATGACGTGGTCACGGATGAACTCGTCGAACTCTGACGACGGCATGGGCGGATCCGCCTTCAGGCTGTTGGCCCGCATCTCGGCAACCTTGCTTGCGGTGAACAACATCTCCCCGCGACTTCGAGGCGCTGCGGCTGACCACAGCTTGGCGCCGATGGCGCTGGTGCTGATCTCCACCATCAACGCGGAAAAGTCTTCGCGGAAGAGCGATTGCAGCGTCTTCAGCTTGCGCCGGCGTTCCTTCGTGCTGAAGGAATCTAGGTGCTGCAGGTTGTAGTGCGGCTTGAAGTAGTTGATCAGCGCGGCCTCGGCGAGGAGGATTCGATCCTTGCGCGTGAATGTCTGCCCGCCGGTCTTCTTCCAGTGGGCGTGCTCCTCTTCTGACGTCGCCGATGGTTCGACCCAGCGGTTGCCGGCGGAGGACAGCATGTTCTTGGCGCGGCCGTAGGTCAGCCCGAGGAGGAGCACTTCGTCTCGGCCACATTGGTCGGCGACATCCGCGAGGATGCGCTGCAAGGTGGTATGCCGGCTGAGTCGATCGACTGCCAATCGGTCGCCCTTCGCACCAAAGGTTTGACCGACATACAGCACCTCCAGCTTGGTGTTGTCCCCCAGTTTGTGTTTGCTCTGCGTCGCAAGAACGGCGCACGACATCTCAACCGTATGGCCGGTTTGCTCGGCCAGGACTATCCCGTGGCCAGCCGCGCTATCGGCTCGCACCGCCACGAAAGGAATCGGCGGGCTTGTGCGGCCGAGCTGCGCCGGCGTCAATGTGAATGACACGGGCTCCCACTCCTGGTATCCCTCACCGTGGACCAGAAAGTCGCCGTAGAGGTCGCCGCCCTTCACCTCGAGGGAGAGGGGATCGATCGAAACTCGGTGGCGCCGGCAGATGAGGTAGATGTTCGAGCCTCGCAGCACCTCCCGGAAGCCAGGATCTTTGCCGAGCCGGTAAATGTCCGACGGGCGGAACATCACCGGGGCATCGGAATACAAGATCAAGCCTGCCTCCGCGAGGTACTTGCGCTTGATGTCGCCTGGACCGTCGTCACCCAATCCCGTTTCCCGCGGTTGCTCCATGCTCCCCTTCTCCTCGTCTGCTCAACTCCGTTTAGTTTGAGCGCTATGTATGACCCTTCCGATTGTGCCGATGCGCTCCCTGTGAACTAGTGCACTGCCATCAAGACCTGGCCCCTTGCGCGAAAAGGCCCAGCTCATTGGGAGGATTCACTTTGCCGACGGAGAGCTTGGATGAAGACTCGCGCACGGCCTGGACGACCGCGAAGGAAGCCACGCGGCTTCAATCTCCGGGCCGACTCCACACCTGCCAATGGGCATCCACGCCAAGTGCGCGAGGAACGTAGTCAAAGGTCAACGTGTCAGACTTGACCGTGCCACTGGAAGGAACCAAAAAGGTGACGCTGCCTGAGTGGCGGCCATCCTTCTTCGGTGTCAAGTCGACTGTCTTTTGGACGTCCAACCCTGCTTCCTTCCATCGGCGCAGCTGGTCTGCGAAGAGTCTCTCAGCGGCGGCTATGAGCTCTTCCCTCAGTCTGTCCTTGGTGTATTCGTTCATCGCCTGACTGTCTCAGTTCTTGATTTCATACCAGCCCGTCCTGCGTTCCATCCTGGCTGTCGCAACAGATCGCCTATGCAAGTCCCACGACAGCAAAGTACTGCCGCGGCAGGTGGCCAGAATGCGAATGAGGGGCTGGGTGCGCTGACCAGGCTGGGCATGTCCGCACAACAGGCGGCCGCCCAACTCAACCGCATCATCGACCAGCAGTCCTTCACCTGGGCGGCGGACGACATCTTCCTCGGCTCCGCGGTGTTGTTCACGCTGCTCATCGGGGTGGTGTGGATGTCCAAGCCCTCGATGTCCTCAGCGCCGGTGAACGATGGCGGCGCCCACTAGCGCGACGCCGTTGCCGGAGACCCTGCGTTGACCGGCGGCGCGACGGGCCACGAATTTTTCGCTTGGCCCGTCGCCACGTCTGCAGCTCACGCGGTCGCTCGTACGCGCACCTGGACGGCGCCTTCAAGCTGAATAGCCGGAAAGCTCTGTCAGCCCAGATTCCAAGCGCCGCCCCTGTACTGGAACGACCCATCGATCACGCCCGCCAGCCAGACGGCCACCGTTGCCGACTTTCCTAGGCCAAACAGAACGCGTGGCGTGTCGGTGGTGTCAAGCACGGCAACAGGCAGCTCCGGAAGCATGCCCGTCCCGATGCCGCCTTCCGGCCAGGTGTTGTTGAAGTCACGCTTCAACGCTAGGCGAGACGTGGCTTTGCCCAACGTGAAGAAGGTTTCATGGCGGACCAGCCAGTAGCACTCGACCGACGAGGCGGTGTAGCGCTCCTGGCGCCGCAGGAAGTCACGGAGATTCTGGTAGGACCGCTGCAGCTCGATCGCGAAGGTGCGGCCGTTGACCGAGAACAGGACGTCTGCCTCCCATCTGCCCCCGCTCGGTGACCGGCCAGGTGCCTCATCGCGGCCTTGAATGCCCATGCCGAGCAAAGCGGCCAGCACCGACGCCTTGCCGTCCTGATGCCACACCGTCTCGGGCGCGGTGGCGCACTCATCCGACAGGTGAGCAAAGAAGGGCAAGCCGTTGATGCTGGTCTTTAGCACGGCCGGCGCCTTGCAACACGGCATCACGAAGTCGCCGACGGTAGCGGACCGCTTCAGCTCTTCCCAGGCTGCGATGGGGAAGGTGCCGGCGTCCACCGGTACGCCTTCGCGTGTCCAAGCTGCCTGAGTCATGTATTGTTCCTTTGGCCCTGAAGTACGCCAAAAGTGGCGGCTCCACCAAGCTCATTGTGGCGCTGCAGACGCCGCTGAATTGCTCTGATCGACTTCGCATCTCGCCTGCCCCAGATAGTGCAGGAATAGCTTCCGATCAGGGATCAACGAGTTGGCGGTAGGTGCATCGCCGCCATTCGTGCTCGCAGCAACGCCCTCATCTGCTGCACGCCGGTGAACGGCGTTAGAGTCAGCGACCATCGGCATACCCGGCGTGCCGGCCACAAACAAGATAACGCCGCAGGGAGGAACAATTGAAGCTCACTCGCATCTACATCGAGAACTTTCGGAACTTTCGAGAGATCGACATTGCCGTTGACGGCAACCTGGTCATCGTCGGCGAGAACAGGGTCGGCAAGAGCAACCTGCTGCACGCTCTGAGGCTGGTTTTCGACCCCTCGTTGCCAGACAGTGCTCGCCAGCTGACGCGCGCCGATTTCTGGGATGGCATCAGTGAGCTCGAGGACAGCAAGATCACCATTTCTGTCGACATTCAGGATTTCAGCGACGACATGGACGTCCTCGCCCTCCTGACCGACTTCAGGCTCGACGATGACCCCGAAACGGTGCGGCTGACCTACGAATTTCGCCCCAGGGAAGACCTTGCGGGCTTCCCTCAAACCGACGAGGACTACGAGTTCTGCTGCTATGGCGGCGAAGCCGATAACAAATCGTTCGGCCATGACGTGCGCCGGCGGATCGCCATGGACGTGCTGCCGGCCCTGCGCGACGCCGAGGGTGATTTGGCGACCTGGCGTCGCTCCCCCCTACGCCCGCTCCTCGAACGAGCGTTTGCCGACGTGCCCGATGAAGACCTGAAGAACATCAGGGACGAGGTGGCCGGCGCTTCTGAAAAGCTCGCTGAGCTGCCCACCATCACGGAGCTGGAGAAGTCCTTGAGTGACCTGTTCGCCCAGATGAGCGGACCGAAGCAGGATATCGACCTCAGTATTGGATTTGGCACCACGGATCTGCGCCGGCTGTTCCGCAATCTGAGGCTTCTGATGGATCAGGGCCAGCGGTCCATCTCCGAGGCCAGCCTTGGGTCGGCCAACGTCGCCTTCCTGACGCTGAAGGCGCTGGAACTCAGGGAGCTGATGAAGGAGGGGCGGCGCAACCACGCTCTGCTGGCGATCGAAGAACCTGAGGCCCACCTTCACCCGCATCTGCAGCGATCCGTGTATCGCCACCTGTTCGAGACCTTTGCCAAAGCAGAGGACGACGACCAACGTCTGTCGCTGATCCTCACAACCCACTCTCCACACATCGCGAGTGTTGCGCCACTGCGCTCTCTGGTGCTTCTCCGCGATACGAGTCAAGAAGGGACCGTCGCCACTTCCGCTGCAGAGATCGACCTCGACGAAGACGATGAGGAAGACCTGACCCGCTATCTGGATGTGACGCGCGCCGAGATGCTCTTTGCCCGCGGCATCGTCCTCGTGGAGGGAGATGCCGAGAAGTTCCTGATGCCGGTGTTCGCTAAGAGCTGCGGTCACGACCTGGACCATCTGGGCATCACGGTGTGCTCCGTCGCCGGGACGAATTTCACCCCATATGCAAAATTCTTGACCGCCTTGGGCATCCCTTTCGCCATCGTGACGGATTGGGATCCGCGCGAGGGTAAGAGTCCATTGGGGGCCAGGCGAAGCCTGAACTTGGTAGACACGATCGAGACGACCCGAACTGGGGCGTCGCCAAAGGCGCTGCTGAAAGAGCTTGATGCCTTGCCGACTTACACGGAGTTCTGTGAACGCTGCGAGGAGTTCGGCGTGTTCTCGAACAACCACACGCTGGAGGTGGATCTTTTCAAGGATGAAGACTTCACCGATCCGATCATCGCGACGCTTCGAGAAACACGCTGGGGGCCAGAGCGCACCGATTGGATAAACGAGTGGGACGCCGACCCGAAATCTCTCGATGCCGAGAAGTACCTGAGCATCATCGACGCCGTTGGCAAAGGCCGGTTCGCGCAGCGACTTGCGACTCGGGTCGCCGATGTCCAGCCGCCGGGCTACATCTCCCGTGCCATCGACCACGTCGTCGGCCGTGTCTGAAAGGGCCGCTTACCTCCGCGCCGCGGAGCAGTTGAAGGGCAATGCCGGGCAGTGGGCAGCGTACGAGTCCAAAGCGCACTGCGTCGTGCTCGCAGGGCCGGGCAGCGGCAAAACGAAGACTCTGGCCGCCAAGGTCGCGCGCATGCTGGCGGAGGACGTTCACGAGCCTCGCGGCCTCGCGTGCATCACATACAACAACGAATGTGCCCGCGAGCTGGAAGATCGGCTGGCGGCCCTTGGCGTCGAACCAGGCGGCCGGGTATTCATCGGGACGGTCCACTCGTTCTCGATGACGCAGATCATTCTTCCCTACGCGAAGACCGCCAAGCTCGGCCTGCCCGACAACGTCGGCGTGGCGACGGAGACTCAGCGAAATCGCGCGCTCGCCGCGGCCTATGAAAGCACGATCGGAGGCCCTGGGAATCCAGACGAAATGAGCTTTCCGCTCAGCAACTACAGGCGAACGCATATCGATCGGACCGCTGCAGCTTGGCGCGATACGAGTCCCCGCATGGCGGCCCTCGCTGAGGCCTATGAAGCGGAGCTGCGGGCCCAAGGCGTGATTGATTTCGACGACATGCCAAGGCTCGCTTTCGCGGCCCTGAAGCAGAACGCATGGCTCGGCCAAGCCTTGTTGGCTAAATTTCCGATCCTGGTCGTTGACGAATACCAGGACCTCGGCACAGCACTGCACCGAATGGTCCTCGGGCTGTGTTTCAAGGCGGGGATTCGTCTATTCGCGGTGGGTGATCTGGACCAGTCGATTTATGGCTTCGCCGGCGCCAAACCGGGCCTGCTGCACAAGCTGTCCGAGCGAGACGACGTCGAGACTATCCAGCTGAAGCTCAACTACCGCAGCGGTACGAAGATCGTTGCCGCCGCCCAAGCAGCCTTGGGTGAGGATCGGAACTACAAGGCAGCGGACGATGACACGGTCAGTGACGTGTTCATCGAGCGGCTTGCTGGCAATTATTTAGCGCAGGCCAGAGCGCTGATCAACACGCTGCTGCCCAAAGCGCTCGAACGGCATGAGGACTTGAGCTACAAGAACGTTGCCGTGCTCTATCAAGCTGCATGGGTTGGCGACGAGGTATTTGCTGCAGCTGCGGCCGCTGGAATACCGACTGTTCGCAGTGACAAGAAGTCGCTGTACCCGAAGACCAGCCGACTGATGCAGTGGCTGGAGCAATGCAGCCATTGGTGCTGCGACGGATGGAAGTCTGGAAAGCCGAGGTTCTCGAGGCTTGCCAGGGATGGCCAACGTCTGTTCGCTCAGGCGCTGTGGGGCGAAGCGCAGGTTCTCGCGTTCCATCGGCAGCTATTGGCGTGCCTATGGGAGCGCCGCGACGGCGCAGTCCGCCTGACGGACTGGCTCGATGCGGTGGAGGCAGCTGTAGTGGACCCGATGGCGGCGGCCTGCCCTGATCTGAACGACGAGATAGAGGCGTTCACCGCTTTCGCGGCGCGGGTGTCCGATGGCGGCCCCCACAGCGGCATGAGCCTAAGCGAGTTTGCCGGCGTCGGAGACTTCGGCGATCGCCTCACGCTATCGTCGCTGCACAGCTCCAAGGGGCGGGAGTTCGACATCGTCTTCCTGTTTGGAGCTGACGATCAGCGCCTCCCCGCAGGCGCTGAAAATCGACGGCTGTTCTATGTGGGCTTCACGCGTGCCAAGCGGGAAATTCACCTGACCCACAAGATCGGCAGTCCTTCTCCGTTTGTAAAAGAGGTCGAGGCGCATCTGGCCGCTGCCGATGACGACTAGCGCCCTCGGATGACAAGCCGTCAGTCCGGGCTGTCTTAAGCCGGATAAGGCTTTGGGCGCCCTGCCTCACCCATTTGCTGCCAAACGCTGCGATAGGCGAGCCTCGGCGCCACCTCCCGAAAATCTTGGGCCAGGCCTTCAGCGTCCCTCGAAAACGAGACGACGGCACGACCTTCAAGCTCAGGAAAGACCTCCAGCTTCTGCATCGTGCCGCCAATGGTCACCTCGGTCGCGGACATGAGCAGGCTCGCGATGTCATCCTCGATCCTCATGCTGTCTGCACTGAGAAGCTTGGCACGCTCAAGATCCGGCTCAATGCCCGCCTTGCGAAGTTCGGCCACGTTCATCTTCTTGCCTGCCTTTTTCTGGAACAGGCGCCTGAGCTTCTGCGCAAAGTCGTCACCCACGGGTGACGTGTGCGCGCCGATCACAAAAATGCTGTCGTCTCGAATCGGGTGCTCGAATTGGTTTCCGTTGGGCCCCGAAATGTGGGGCCACGCCAGCCTGCCGGCCCAGGGCCGTGGATCCTCATCGGAATAGCCGAAGAGCAAGAATTGCACTTGCGCCGGCTTGGGTCTTGCATACGAAGACAGCCAGTGCGTTCCGGCGTCCGTGAGCATCTGGTAGAGCTTGGCTGGTTCGGGTTTTGGTCTCGTCGGTCCATCGACCACCAACTGTGACACTGCGCGGATGAATGAGTTGGCGATGGAGAGGGCCTCCGTGCAGTCGCCCGCGAAGGCCAGCCCCAACTCTGTCTCGAAGTACGGATTCCTCCAGGTCGCTGTGGTGTAGTCCAGGGTATCCATCGAGTAGCACCTGACCGGCACCCGAAACAGCTTGATGGTCTCGTTTTGCATCGATACCCAGTCGCCGTTCGCGTCTTGCCGCGAAATTCGGCTGTCGGCGACGGCGGTGATGCGCTCCCTCGACCATGACCGGTCCAGCCAGCAATAGGCAATCGTCATCCCGTTCTCCTTGAAGATGTCCTGCGCCAGACTAGATTCGGCGCAGATCTTGGTTACGTTCCAAGAGGGCGGCTGCCCAATCGATGAAGACCCGCACGGTTGCATTCAGGTACCGGTTGGGGGCGTAGAGCACGTGCACCGGGATCACCTCAGTGGGCCAGTCTTCCAACACCGGCAAGTCCGCCATGAGATACATGCCTATGTCGGTGCCGAGATAGGCGATGTCGTCCATGCGCCCTGCAGCCGCCCCAGCGGCCGACTGCAGAAGGACGTCTCTGACAGAGAGGGTGGCCGCGGCGGCAGATGTCATGGCTGTACAGTCTCAGGAGTGGTGGCAGGCTGCATCAGATCACCGCCGGTCAAACCGCTTGGCCCTTCGGCTCTGCGCTCCGGACCGACTCGCGCTGTGCATAGGTCTCGGCCACAAAGTCGATGAAGGCCACCGCAGACGCCACCGCCAGGCGAGCGTGGCGAGGCTGCAGTCCTCGATGCTGGCCGTCACGACCGTGGCCGGTGCCGTAAAGCCCGCGCAGCTGGGCAAGGTTGTTGGTGAGCTGCGTGAGGTTGCGCAGGATCAGGCGGATGTTCTCCGCCCCCTTGGTTTCGTCGGTGATGCCCTCTGGCACGAGTTGAAGTTCCTTTGTCACCTTCTTGGTCAGTTCGCCCAAGTCTTCAGACTTCGTGAACGCGACGCCGCGCTTGTTCAGCAGCGATTTGCAGCAGGACTCGACGAGCTCCTTTGCAGTGCCGATGGCCAGGGCTGGGTCTCGATCAACGGCTTGTTCCAGGCGCTCGATCTCTTTGGCCATCCATCCGGCATCCAAAGCGTCGGCAACCGTCCTGGCCCTCAGCACCGCACGCGCTGTGGTGTTCCTCAACGGCCGGTACGAAAAGCGCGGACGGCCGGCGATCAATTCCTCTTCAACGATCTCCCAGCCTGCATGACGCAACTGATCGTTGAAGTGGCGTACGAGCTTGATCGCCTCGTCACGGTTGGGTCGGACCACTGGATGCACGGTCTCACAGAGGAAGCGGAGAAACGCCGCAGCCGGTCCGTCGAGCAGGTTGAATCTGCTGTCGGTGTACACCCAGTCGCTGTCCCAATCGTCGTTGTTGAAGCGGTGCTGCCAGATGTCGCCTGCCGCGTCCTTGTAGCGGGAGTCGTGGGAGGGCATGCTTTTCAGCTCGTACAGCCTGCTGAGAAATTCGACATCGTCGAGCGTGCCGAACCAAGCGACGCTCTCCAGCTTGAGGCCGTCGATGATGTTTTGCCGGACCTGGCGGGGCAGCGTGATGTCATTGCCAACGCCCCCGTCCTGGCCACCACTGCGCCAATCGGGCCGACTTGCCTTGGCGGGCACGAAACGCACGGAGTACCAGTCCTGTGTCTCCGGCTCAAGGACAGTCTTCACCCGCGCCGCGATCTGCTCCTCAATCTGGCTGCGCCGAGCAGCCAGGCGCGCGAAATCCGAAGGCGGAAGTTCGAGGCGCACCTCGTAGATGTCCGTACCTCCGTTCCAATTGTCGTAGCCCACCTGCTCGACGGTGGCCGGACAGGTGCGTACCAGGGCGGCCGCCTCGTCGAGATGCTCGGCCTTGAGCAGTTCGTGCACAGTGGCGAGCGTTTGCTCAAGCGAGTCCATGTCTACCTCTTCGTGAATTCAAGTTGGCATTCGGGTGCTATGAAACCGAGGGGGCATCCGCTGGCGGCATGACGGCCCGCATGCCTTCCTGCTCGTAAGCGAACTTCCGCTCGTCGACAAAGGCCCATTCCCGGGCCCACCCGCGCGCGGCGCAAATCCGCTGAATCGTGCGGAGTTCGGCGGCGTCCAGGGCCTTGCGGGCGCCCTCGCCTGCTTCGAGAGCCTCCTTGCTCAGCTCCCCCGCCATGCCGTAGGGCTTCAGCCGCCGGCCCTCCTCCTGACAGGTGTTGGCGAGGCGGTTGGCAATTCGGAATCCGCCGGCGTCGATGTCACCCCAGTGCCGTACCGCCGCAGCAGCCGGCAGCGCCCGAAGCATCAGCCGGTAGATTCGCAGCCACGAAGGACTGGGCATGCCTGCTGTGTAGATCAAGATGCACCGCTGTCCTCCCTGCGACTGGCGAGCCAGTTCGTGGAAGGTGGACAGGTTCTCGACGCTGAGCAACGTGTCGACGTCGCCCAGCGGCTCAACGGCGTCGATATGCGTGGGCGACAGGCCGAGGTACGGCCAGCGGACATCCAGGACGTGACCACCGTAGGTGACCCGGGCGCTTCCCGCCAAGAGCACCGTGGACGGAAACTTGACAATGCCGAGCTCACCGCAGATCTCCTCGTCGCTGCGGGCAGCCCCGTCCATTCCACCCTGGAGCAGGATGTCGAGCATTGGCCAAAGCGCCTCAAGCCGCTTGCTGTCATTGAAGAGCGAGACGCTGAGCCCCCGGTGCGGTAGATCGACGTCCCCACTGGCGCGTCGGTGAAGTATCACGCGACAGGCATCCTGCCAATCAACTACGTCCGAGGCACTCGTCCGGCGAACGAGCACCCCCGCTTTCCACGCGGCAATGACCTGATGCAGAACCGGAAACCCTTCCGCCATCTGATTCAGCGAGGAGGTCGCCGCCTCCACGAGGGCCCACCTCGGGGAAACCTCGAGAAACGCCGCCAACTTGTCGGCGTCCAGGAGGGTGATGCGTGCAATCTGCCGCTTGTCGCCACTGCGTGGATCCCAGTGAATCTCAATGGCGCCCGCGTGCTCGGCCAGGCCCAGGTGGGCGTTGCAGGCGGAGCGATCAGCGCTCGTCCCGAACTCGAAATACGCCGGCAGCTTGGACTCGGAGAACGGCAACGACAGCGCCTTCTCCTGCGTGCCGTTGGCCCAGGCAGTTTCAGCCTGGGACAGAAGCTTCTGCAGCGCGCGCTCGGCAACTTTGTTCATTCGCCGACCAGCGACAGCTGCTGCACCTTGGCGTCAAGCAAGTGCGGGTGGCGGCCCGGCATGTCGCTTTGCAGCAGCTGCCGCGCCTGCTCCGTGACCCGCATCCATTCGACGAAGACGTCTGGCCCGAAGCGGGTCAGGTCGTAGTACGAGTCGAGCACGGCCGTCAGCTTGCTCGTGTCCGCGTCTGGCCCTGCCATCACGAGTTGCAGACCCAACGACTTCAGGAACTCGGCGGTGGCCACAGTGTTCTGCGCATCCATGCCGTAGAAGGCCTCGTCGAGGATCATCACGCCGGCGCCCCTGTGGCGGTCGCCCTGCTGGATGCGGTAGGCCGAAGCCAGCGACGCGCCGGCGATAACATAAAAGGGCACCCGGTGCTCGCCATTGGAGGCCTTGCCCATGCGCTGGCTCAACCGGTCCACCTCTTTGCCGTCGACGAGGATGGCCAGGTCGAAGAGGTAGAAGAGCCGGTAGTCGGAGATGGGGTTCTTGCCCTTGGCGCCGCCCTGTTCCGCTTCCTTGAGCATCCCCATCAGTTGGCTCTGCAAGGTCTCCTTCCCGAACATGGCCTTGGTGCCGTCCTGCGATTGGCTGACGATGAGGTCGTACAGCGACTTGTACTGCGGGTCGACGGACGAGACGAACTTGTAGCGCTCGTTGTTCGAGAAGGTCGGACAGGTCGCCAGGATCTTGTTGAGATCGTTGATCTCCCGGTCGATGCCACGCAGCGCCTCACGGAGGCCGAACTTGATGTCGGATTCGAAGGCCGCCTTGGCGGCCTCCTCGGCAGCAGCGGCTTCGGCGCGGTAGTCCTGCAGCGTCGAGCTGCGCAACTTGTCGCTGAAAGCCTTGATCCACCCGGCGGCCTGTCGCCAATCATTGCGCTCTTCGATCAAGCCCATCGAATGCTCGTTGATGAACGCGATGAATTGGTCTCGGATGTCTGGAACCAGCTTGGCGATGGATGCTGTGGCCTTGTTCCCCTCAGCGACGAGGGCGGCAAGTTCCTGCGTCAGGCCATCGGCGCCGGCGCGGTAGACCTGGTCGACGCGCGTCGCCGCCAAGTCGCCGTCATAGTCGGGATCCGCCAGCGCGACGCTATGCAGGGCCGAGGCTTCCTCCAACGTCTCGGTGGCCTTGGCGAGGTCGACCGTCGCCTGGTCGATCTTCCCTCGCAGGGTGGCCAGCGCTCTGCCGGCCTCACCGTACCGCTCTTGCGCCGCGGTGTGGGCCGTCCGCGCCTCGTCGACGGTCGCGCGCATTTGGGTCAGCCGTTCAGACGGCGCCTTCGTGGCCGCCTCAAGCGCAGCAGCGGCTTGCAGCTGCGCGGATTGGTTGGCCAGCAGCGCCGACCGAAATGCCTCCTCGGTGACCGAGCGGATGACATGACCCACGGCACCCAGCGCTGTCTGGGTCTGGTTCTTCGCGGCAAGTGCTCGTTTTTCCGCTTCCGTGGCTGCGATCAGCTCACGCCGCAGGCTCTCGCGGTCGTCGCGGGACAGCTCGACGCCCAGCAGGAAATCCTCGGATTCGATGAGCCGCATGCGCTTGGTCACGCCGCCGGTGCTCAGCATGCCGTCCTTGGTCAGCGACCGCGGATTCTTTCGAAGTTCCTCCTCCGTTTGCACCGTCTTCATGGTGCCGTAGAGGAAGTTGACGAATCCCTTGGCGACAGGGTCCTTCGACTCGAACAGCGCCGCAACCGTCGACTGCAAAGGCGTAGCGCCGATGTACGACTGGAAGTGGTCCGGCTGGATGACAGCGACCTCAGGGATCTGGTAGCGGCGAACCAGGCCGGTCGCGTCGTCCTCCTTGCCGGAATCGACCAGGATTGCGTAGCGGGTGCCGCCCATCAGCGTTTCGACGGCCTCCTGCCAGCTGGTGTCCTTGAGCGTCAGCACACTGGCCGCGGTGCGGCAGCCGATGCCTCTGTCATCGAACAGGCGCAGTGCGGCCGCAATGTTCTCGTCCTTGATGTTGCGGCCCTTGGCCGCCGAATGGAGTTTGTTCGCAACGGCGGTCTTAGCCCGCTCCGCGCGGGCATGCTCGGCCCCGCGGGTCTTGAACAGGCCTTCGAGGCTGGCGTGCGATCGCTTCAGGAACTGCAGGGCATCCGAGACCTGGCTGGCGTCGGGACGGAGGTTCTTCTGCCGACGGGTGTCCCAGGCCTGGAGTGCCTGAAATGCCGCTTCGTGCACATCGCCGTCGGCACCCTCGAAAGCAAGCGTGAGTTGCTGTAGCGCGTCAGCAACCTGGAATTCGAGTTGCTCCACCTCACGCCGAGCGGTGGTGCTGGCATCAGCCATCGCCCGCTGAAGCTGCTTTGCCTGCTCCGGCGCGCTGGCCTCCGGATCGCGGTTGAGCGCGCCCAGCAGATCCTCGTAGGTCCTGAACGTCGACTCCACGTCGGCCTTCGCGGTCTCGACCGCCTTGGTTTGGACGACGGCACTGCCCTTCAGGCGCTCCTGCAGCTCGGTCAACCGGGCCACCTCGGCGTCCGATGATTCGACCAACAGCCCCAGTCGGACGGCCTCCACGACGGCTTTGGTCTTGTGCAGTCGGGCCAGGTTGTCGTACCTGCCGGTCAGTGAGTCGAGCTGCGACAGCTGCAGATTCACGAGCTCGATCTGATCGATGATGTTCCGGTAGGTCTGCATCAGCCGCAGCGTGCTCGACCGATCGATCTTGGTCGCCTCCACGAGGTTTTGCCGGAGGAAATCGTTGACGCTCTGGATGTCCTTGAGCTTGAGGCTTTGCCTGAGCGCCTTCAAGAACTTGCGCGGGTCGATGCCCTTCTTCTGGTCGGACAGTTGGTGGAGCAGTTCCTCGAGGTAGGTCTCCGGCTTCTTGGTGATGGTGGGCGTGCGGCCGGCTTTGGCGGACAGCTGGCGCGCCTGGGCCGCGAATAGATCCCAGTCCATCGGCGCCTTGCCGTTGACCCCGAAATCTTCGAGGTGGTGGCCCAGTGTCAACATGACGCCCGGGAGCACAAACAGGCCGAGGATGACCTCGTCACGCACCTTGAAGCTACTTTCCAGCGCGATGCCGGCACTGCAGGTCTCCCCGGACACGTCGTCCTGGAACACCAGCGTGATGTACGAGGTCGCTTCGTCCCGTTTGCGCACCTGGATGCCGGCTTCTTCGTCGCCCGACCGCATGGTGCCCAGCGCGTAGTCCCGCAGCGAGCGAGCGTTGGCATGGACGGACTGGGCATTGAACTGCAGGTTGCCCCCGTGCGCACCGATCAGAGCGATCTGCACGGCGTCAACAAGGCTCGTCTTTCCCGCGCCGTTGGGACCAATGAAGGCAGTGCCGCCACTCGAAAGCACAAAGGTTTCGTAGTCCCAGAACGAAAACTGCACCAGGTGAACTGCGATCAGGTGCTTCATTCGGCATCCCCGTTCGGCTCTGCCGTGGGATCGTTGGCGGCCGGCATGCTCGCCTTCAGCGCCGCGCCGAACCGCCCGATGGCCTGCTCGCTGAGGATTTCAGCGATGCCTGGAAGAATCAAGATGGCATGCGGCTGCACATTGCCGTCTTGCGTGTCGACGAGCCTGGCCAAGCCTTGGCGATAGGCCATCTTGCAGAGCGGCTCGATCGATTTGGTGCGAACGTCGATGTCCTGGCCAGTCAGCGCCTTGTAGCCCTCCTGGAACTCGACCAGCCCTACATGTGCCTCGCCGAGCTCATTGAGATCACCAGACGTCGCATGCAGGTGGTAGACCTGGCGCAGCGCCAGCAGGAACTGGGTGTCCTTCTTGTCCATCAGCTGCGGCTTGGTCACTTCTTGAGTGACGAAGCAGAACTGGTGCTTGTCCTTGAAGCCCAAGCGCAGGCCCTGCAGCGCCACCGCGTCCTGGAAATCGTCGCGAAATGCGCAGATGAGCCGGTACGCGACGCTCTGGTGAAGGAACCTGGCATACAGGCACTGCTGCGTTACCAGCTGGTGGAGGGCCTGCTGGAAGTCCGCGACCACGTAGTCGCCGTCCGTGCTCTCGGCGAGCGATAGCCAGTTACGCGGCATGGGAACCCTTTCTGCGGATCACGAAATCCGGCGCATCGAAAAGTGGTGTCTGGACCCGCGCGGGAAACGGCAGGAGCTCGACTTCGAAGTCGATCCGCCGGAGCAACGGGTTCTGCTGGATGGCCCGTGGCGAGTGCCGTGCGATGGAGCCGATATGGACGAGTGCCAGGAAGGCAACGGCGTCCTCGACCTTGCTGACAGGGAGGCTCTGCGCATGAAGCGTCTCGCCTGGCTTGAGATGACTCGCCACGTAGGCCTGCAGGACCTTCGGGGAAGAATCACGGTGCTGCGTCATCTCCCGCCTCAACAACTGGGCGGCACGCTCCTGCAAGGTCATCTCTCGCTTGCGCATCGGCTGCCGCACTTGCTTGACCGGCGCTGGCGCGGGCAGGCGCAGGCGGCCTTCCGACACCAGACCAGCTGGCGCGAACAGCGAGCCTTCAGCATCTATGCCCAGCGTCTCAGCGCGCTGAAGAGAGCGGACAGTGTCTTCGATGGTCGACTCGATGCGGTCCGTCGCCTTCAGCCTGTATTCGAGGTGGCTGGCTGCAATGCGGCCGGCCTGCTCCATCACCTGGTCCATGCGGTCGATGAACTGCTCGACGTCGATCAGCCGCTCGAAGCGCCGGATGTCGCGGTCGAGCATCTGCTCCGGCAACTCGCTGCTCTTGGCAATCGTGGCATAGCCCGCCAGCAGCTCTGCCCGCGCGACAGGGTCCGTGGTGACCTGGCTCACCATGTCGAGGATCTCGCCGCGAAGGCGCAATGGATGGTTCTCCGTCCGCAGGTTCTTGAAGTCACGGACGTAGAGCTCGGAAATGTGCTCGCCGAAGAACCGCTTCACGAAGGCCGGTGTCTCGTTCTCGCGCAGCAACTCCTTGATCAGGTCCCGCGCGCGCAGCGTGGTGGCAGACAGTGAATTGATCAACCTGACGCACAGCTGTGCCGCCGAAATGAACCCCTGCGCCTGTTCCCGCGGCGACTCGACGACGCTGCGCAGCTGGTTGAACACGAGCTGCACATTGCCGCCGATCAACGGTGGACCGTCCTCGACGAACTGGTGCACCGCCTCAAAAAATCGTGCGACGACTGGCCGCATGCTTACGAAGACCCGCGCGCCAACGCGGTCCTCGATCAACCAGCCGGTGGTCACGAGCCGCTCTTGGAGGTTGTTGGCCTGGATGTTGAGCGGGGTCGTCAGGATCTCGCCACGCTCTTCGTCCTCCCATTGCGCGTCCAGCAGAAAGCGCTCGATTTCCTTGGTGATCTGCTCGTGCAGATAGCCCTCGGCGTAGGTCGGAATGCAGTCCGGCCCAAAGAACTGCTGCGCCAGCCGGCCGATCAGATCCCACATCCGACGACCGTTCCGCCCAGTCAAGGGACCGAACAAACCTAGGGGGAGGCGGTCGAAGATGTTCATTAGCTTCTAATATAAGTTATGGTCTAGACTAACTGTCAACATCACTTTTACCGAGGCGACTCATGGCAACAGACGACGTCGTCGAGGATCGAGCGCCAGACCGCCTGATGGATCTCGAGACCGTCCTCCGGTGGGAAGGCGAACTGGACAACGCCCGAATCCGGCAATTGCTGGGCGTCAAGCCGGTTTGGGCCAGCCGGTTGCTGGCCGAGCTCATCGAGCGGCTCGGCGCCCTCATCAAGCGCCCCAACAAGCGCGGCCCGATCGTCTGGGCCTCCCCTGCCCCGCGCTCCAGCTCAAGGCAGTCGCCGGACGCCTACCTGAAGCTCGTGGCGTCCGCGCCTGGCGGAGCCGATGCGCTCTTGCCCTGCCTTCATGACGCCCGGATTGACTTGACTGCGGTCCAACCCAGCGTGTTCTCCGCCGTCGTGCAGGCGGCCAAGTCTGGCGCGGGCGTCAAGATCATCTATCGATCTATGAACCATCCGGAGGGGCTTCCGCGAGTCGTGTTCCCGCACGCGCTGGTTCGAGCTCCGCGGCGGTGGCACATGCGTGCGTGGTGCACCGAGCGTCGGGATTTCCGGGACTTCGTGCTGTCGCGCGTGCAGACCGCCGAAGCTGTCGAAGCGTCTCGACCGCCCGAAGCTGCTGAGGGCCGCGATGCTGGCTGGACCCGCATGGTCGACTTGCGACTGATTCCCCACCCCAGCCTTACGGAAGCGCAGCAGAACCTGATCGCGGCGGAGATGTTCCCCGGCGCGCGTGCCAAGCGCCTGCGTGTTCGCCGCAGCTTGGCGATGTATGTCCTGCAGGATCTTCGCGTAGCACTGGACGTGAAGCGCGATCTGCCGCCCGAGTTCCAGCTGGCGTTGGCATCGCCTCAGGACATTGGAGACCTTGTGCCAGAGGCAAAAGCGTGACCTGACCGATCGGGCCTCCGCTCCTATCCGCGGATCGTTCACTTGGTCGCGGTCGCCGACGCCCGCGAATAGGGCTGCGCGAGCGGTATCCAAACACGACCTTGGCTGCGTTGAAGGTGGCGCGGCTGCGGCGCGCTGCACAGTGCGTGACATGCGGGGCAACCACGCCGTTGATTAAGTCGCCTTCGCATCGGCTTCTACCCGCAGACACCACACGCACGACAACTGGACGTCGACCTGTTCGTGGGTTGGGGAAGTCGCGTGGTCGGCAATTGCTGTCGTCGCTCATGCAGACCCTTGTAGCCGGTGCCGAAGCCTTCATCCAACCCGGATTTCTCTTAGGTTTGGGCCAATTCCTGTGCGCCGCGGATATTCTCCGCGAAATATATAAATTAGCTCGGTGACGCACACAAGATATTCTGTGTGCAACTGATATTCCGATTTTATCGCGGCATACCCTTGTCGCGCATCGGTGCAAATCGCTAAGTATCCTCGTCTAAACCTGCGCAAACTTGTCGTTTCAAGTGGATGGGCGGAGATCTTTTCGCCCCAAACGTCGAGGCGATGAGATGACCGACAAAAGTGCGCGAGCCGCCGTGAAGGCGTGGTTTGAATCGAATGGGATATCCGTCTCGGACTGGGCGGCATCCAACGGCTTCAGCCGCGACGCCGTCTACGCGCTCTTGAATGGAAGAACCGCCGGTCGCCGTGGCCATGCGCACCGCATCGCGATCGCGCTTGGACTCAAGTCACCGACTCAACTGGCCCAGGCCGCAGCGTTGAACACCGATGCAGCCAAGCCTGGCCGCGCCAAAGGCGGGGAGCCCTAAGGCCAGCTGGTAAGCCTCCAGGGGCACGCCACGCTCGAAACCGGATACCCCCGCGCGCTCTGCCGGGGAGCCGGGCAGCAATTTCCACCACAGTTGAAAGGAGGCCTCGACATGTAGCGACGCCCTCTCGACGCGCTAAACCGCCCTTCAGAAACGCAAAAGCCTGGGACTCTCACCTCCCAGGCTTCCGCGTGGCTCAAAGCCCAAATCACGTCTTACAGGGTTGGATTTTGAGTTGTTCGACCGCAGCCGTCAAGTGGTTTGCGGGCGACTGAAGGAATTCGTCCGTCCTTCATTGAAGGAGTGCCACATGAGGCACCTCTACAACTCAAGAAACCGCCGGCCGACGCTGCCGACATACCCACCTTCACCAATCAAGGCGGCCGCCCTCGCCCGCTCAATCCTGATCCTTTTGCCGGGGGGTTTACAAAACCCGCCTCGTCTCTCGGTCCAGACGGCACTCCCGGCCCTCCGGCATACGGGGAGCATGGCGGCGACCCCAACAAGGGGGGCGCCATGACCCAGAAGCCCTCCAACAAGCCAAAAGCCAGGATCGGCACCCGCATACGAGGCCAGATGGCGGCCGCCTACGAGGCGCGTGGGGAAACCGCAGGCGACCTCTACCTGCACTTCAGCTCGAAGATGAAGATGGACGTGGTCCTCAGCGGCCGACTGAGCTACCTCCATTTCCTGCTAGTCGAACGCGACCCCGGCGTTGACCAGGTCGACTACGCTCCGTCGGGGCGTCTCGCGACCCTGATGGGCAAGGAGCCCGCGGAACTCGTCGATGCGGAGATCAAGACGACCGCCGGCGAGGTGGTCTGGCGCCGGCTGATCGACAAGGAGGCCGACGACACGGAGGCCGTTCGAGATCTGCGCGAAGCGATCGGCAAGGGGGCCTTGCGCGGCGTGAACCGTCTGGAGGTGCTGACCTTCAAGCAACTCGTCGCCGAGGACACCTGGACCCGCAACACACATCGCGCTCTGGCTTGGATCGCGGCTGCCAGGAGTCATCCGCTCAGCCAGCCAAAGCAGGACATCCTCGCGCTCTTGAAGACGGGCCGTGCCGTGAGCTTTCAGGACTGCCTAGAGCTCGGCGCAGGTCAGGCCCAAGCCCTCTACGGTGCCGCGGTCCTGCAGATGGCATTGAACGGTGCCGTCCAAAGCGACCTGGGCGTGGCGCCACTGACGGCGCGGACGCGCTTCACAGCACGTCGGGAGGGCCATTGACATGGCGATCACGGTACTCCCACCACGAAACGTCCAGCTGGTCGCGCCGCCGCCGATCAAGCGGTATGGCTTTGCGGCCATCACGTTCCATCTGCGGGACCACACCAAATGGCCGACTGTCAGCACTACCGGTCTGTCGGCAGAAGCAAAGGAGCGGTTCGAACGGCTGGAACGCGGCATCAAGACCTACCTCGATTCCGGCGGGAAACTGGCGCAGGCCCTCGAAGAAGCGCGTTGTACCAAGGAGGTTTTCTACGAGCAGCTCTGGCGCTGCCTGCAGCCCATTGACGCCCTGGGGACGATCGCAGGATGGGCCGGCATCATTGCCCACCTGCGCCTGAAGACCTATACCCGGGTCAACGAAGGCAAGGGCAACGCCGGAAAGTTCGAGCAATGGCTGGCGGCCAATCCTGAATGGCGCAAGACGCTGCATACGCTCATCCATAAGGGCGCCGGCGGCACGAAGATCGCTGCGAAGTTGCCCACCTTGCGAGGGGTGGCCACGGCCTTCATACGCAAGATCATGGCGGCGATCCCCGTGGGGACCTACCCGCACATCGCCACTTCCACCAAGCCCTTCTGCGCTCGCCGCTCCATCGAGCGGTACATCAAGTCCTATGTCGAACTGAACCTCAAAACCACCAAGGTCTGGTTTGGCGACAAGGTGGCCGCCAGGCAGCACCTTGGAACCGGTCATGAGAGCTTTCTGCTCGAAGCCGGCCCGTTCGACATGGTCGGATGCGACGCGCACACCATCGACTGCATCGGCATCCTGATTGTGGAAGGTCCGGCCGGGCCCCAGCGCATCCCAGTCACCCGACTCAAGCTCGTCGTCCTGATCTGCCAGCGAACCCGCTGCGTGCTCGGCTACAGCGTCTGCATCCAGCCCCAGGTCAGTTCACAGCATGTCGAGCAGGCCTACCTGATGTGCACGACCAAGTGGCAGCCCAAGGAGCTGACGCTCGGCGAGGTCCAGTACAACAAGACCGCCGGCTTCCCTTGCGGCTCGATCGAAGGCATCGTAGAAATCAACTTCGCCGGCCTGCAGCTCGACAACGCCGCCCAACACTTCGCCAAGGGCATCCAGCTGCGTCTGCGCCACTCGATCGGATGCATGGTGGCTTGGGGCGGCGTGGGTCACTGGTGGCGCAATGCCGTCGTCGAGCGGTTTTTCGGCGTGCTTGAGCAACGCGGTTTCAAGCGCTTGCCAAGCACGATGGGTAGCGGCACACAGGATCCCCAACGCGGCGACCCCGTGTTGGAGGCGGTGGGTTGCGGGATCGAGGTTCACGAGCTGCTTCAACTCCTTGATGTGCTGCTGGCCAACTACAACGGCAAGAGCAGCAAGTCGTTGGGAGGCCGCAGCCCGCTCGAGACCGTGCGCGATTCGTTGAACCAGCACCATCTGCGCTGGATCCCACGATTGCGGCCGCCTTACGGTGCAACAACGCTGCGCCCTGGGATCGAGATCGTGGACGGCGTGATCAACGGCTACCTCAGCAGCCGCGTGCCACCGTATGTCGAACTCGACGGAACGCGCTATACCAACCCCGAGCTCGCCAAGCGCTACGACTTGATTGGCCGCAAGGTCTTCCTCCACGTCGGCGAGGACATGCGGACGATCGAGGCCTTCCTTGACGACGGCACCCCACTGGGCGAGTTGCGCTGCACCCATCGAGGCTGGTCAGTCGCACCCCACTCTCGCGACACACGCAAGGCCATCAACGCCTTGATTGCGGCCAGAGAACTTCCGTCCGGTGACGACCGAGATCCGATCGCCGACTACCTCGACTACCTGGCATCGAAGGCCGGTGAATCGGCGTCGACCAAGGGCAAGCCCAAGGTGTCCGCCGCCGCTTCCGACGCCGCTGACGCGCAGCGCAAAGCCACGTCTAACCCGCCCCCAAGCCCGAGCCCGAAGCCGGCACCGGCGCCTGCACCGCGGGTTCCCGCGGCAGCCGCCAACGCACCGGCATTCGAAAACAGGCGCCGCCTTGTCGGCGTGAGCCTCCCGCAGCAATGGAGATGATTGGAGAACTGACATGAATACCCCCCAAGACCACGACGTCAACGACTTTCTTTCGGCCAGCGAGGTCGAACAGTTGGTCGAGCTCGAGGACCTGCGCGCCTGTCCGGACGACGACCAGGAGCTGGATCTGAAGTGGCTCAAGCGCGCGGTCGGTGCGCCAGCGCATCCGATTCCGAGGTTCCTGCCGCCGACCATGCCCCGCCGGGTGGCACCGCGGCGTTCCCCCTGGCGTGTGCGAAGCACGCAGTAACCGGCCGCTTGCTTCCCCTCTAAATCAACCTTTCGCGGGGGCCGTACTCATCGACGAGTCGGCTGCCGCATGGAGAACCACATGAATGACTTCGTTGACTCTCAGCCCGAATCCGACGTCGAGGTGCCGTCCCAGTCCAATGTCGGCACTGATCTGCGTGACGCGGTGCTACTGCCGGGTCTTGAGCGAGATACCTACTTCAAGACCCATCCTCTCAACAGGCGGCCCGTCGAGATTCGCACCCAGTCGATCGAGACGGCGTTTTTGGACGTCACCGAGGCCGTCACCTACCGGCAACTCGGCCTGTGCTTCAAGGCGCCGTTTCGTGTCGGGAAAAGCACCGCCGCCCTGATGCTCTCGCTGAACATCCGCAGCACTGTCGAGGACCTGGCTGTCCACCTGGTCGTCGCCAAAGTGCATGACAAGGTGTCCGAGCGCGTCTTCTTTGGTGACCTGTGCGATTCCATGAAGCTGACCTCGGGCGGCACGGCAGTGGAGCGCGGCGCGCGTGTCAGGAAAGCCATCCTGGCGGCCTGCCTCAGTGCCGAGTGCGACCAGTTCTTGTTGATCATCGATGAGGGTCAGAACTGGGGCGCCCGCGAGTGGGAGTGGTTGCGCGACATGTCGAACGAACTGCTGAATATCCACAAGATCACTCTGACAACTGCAATCTTCGCGGATTCCCGAATCGAAGAAACCCGCAGCAACTTTCGCGAAAAGCGTCAGGATCTGTGGGGACGATTCATGATGAAACTGCGAACCTTCACAGGCATTCGCGATGTTGGCGAACTGAGATATTTTCTGTCGATGTTGGATGATGCCGACAAGTATCAATTTCCGAAGGGATCCGGAATTTCCTACACGGAGTTCTATCTGCCCAAGGCTTTCGAAGACGGCTGGCGACTGGCTGATCAGGCCGAAGAGATCTGGCAAGCCTTCGAACGGGCCGCAAACGAGGTGAACAGAAAGATCGGCGAAATCGGGATGCAATGGGTGAGCGACACTATCGTCGACTTCTTGAAGAATCAAAGCGCCGGTGACTTCTCCGGCTTCGGTGTCGATAAAGACGCATGGGACGTGTCCGTGGCCTCTTCGCGATACGTTGAGTCGCTCGTCTGATATGAGCATTCCCACCGATGACGGCTTGATTTGGCGATCAGAGTGGGAAGGCCCCGGGGAGGGGGCTTTTTCCATCGGTGCTAAAGCGGCCCTAGTGAATTCCGTACCATTCAACCGCCTCAAGAACTGGGTGCAAGATCGCAATTACAGCAACGATGATCTTGGGTGGCCCGTGGCTCGAAGCTTTCTCGCTTCGAAAAGATTTCGTTTCTGCTACGCTTGCCTCACCACGGGCTATCACGCCGCAATATTTCAGCTCTGGGGTCTGCCCACGTGCCCAATTCATAATAAGCCCCTGCAAGACCGATGCCGGCATTGCTCGCACCCGACACCGCTCTTTGAACTGCGCGATCGGTTTTACACCAAGCCCGTCTTAAGTCCGACACTTAGCTGCCCACACTGCCTAGTTCCGTTTGCCGGCAGCGAACAGGGACTCGATCCACGTAATTGGAGCACGCCGCTCGGAATCGAGAGTCTGGAGGATTTGTTGTCCGACTACTCTTGGCTGAACTCGCCAGACTTCATGAGTGGATTGGAGAACCTTAAGAGATGGCAGTTGGCAGAATTCTTTGGCGAAGACGCTCAAGATGAGGCAACTGGCAAAAGACTATTTTCCGTCTATTCCTATATTTTCGGCCAGAACAGTGAGCCGGATCCGCGGTCTTTGGTGTTAGGTCCGTTTGGTGACGGATGTCCGTCCAGTGTTGGAGCTGGACTGAGCGTCAAAGATAGTCCGACACAATTGGAAGTCGGCGCTTGCGAAGACCTCGACCGATACAAGGCACTCGTAACGGTGCCCAGTCATGGAGTCCCAGTGCCACTTTCAAGCACCGTCCCGTACATGGCGCACGCTGCAACCCTATGGAAAAGGCAATATCCATGGTCGCCATTCCCGACAAGCGGCGATTTCTTGCTAACCAATGACTATGGGCCGTACATCAAATTACTCAATTCTGCTGGTCACCGTGCTCACGACGCGGCATGGGTCGCCGCAAGAAGGATTGCAAGGCAATGGAACGACCAATTGGCCGCCCTTGAGGCGGCGAATAGCGATTCACTAAAGGCAGCTTCATTATTAGCAACGACAGCCGAGTGGACTCCGCGGCTCGGCAAATGGCGAAAAGCGAAGTACTCACCAGTGCTTGTTACTTGCAAGGACACCTACAACGGCCCGCATACGTTCCTCTCAGTGCCGTGAAATGAAGGTCCACATAGCAGAGGTGGGTGGAGCGAGCAGACCACTCGCTGATCAAGCAACGTAGCAACGTGCCTCGGTTCTGGCCAAGCCCCGGTGGCTTGAGTCGGGGCACGTCAGGTCCCGCGACGAAGCTATGAACGCTCGGATGCCAAGAGCCTATCGTGATCCGCTGGGATCAAGCGAAGCATTTGGACAAGCCGCGCCCCGTGTCCAAGGCGGAGGTCACTTGCTGGCGTCCGAAGGGCGTTGATTGCTCCAATAGCCCAAAGGCTGCGGGGCAAAATGTCGTCGCGGTAGGCCTGGGGGGCTAAATTGCGACGCGCGACCGCGACAACATTTTGCTCCCCCTAAAACCTAAATTCGTTTTAAATCAACGTGTTAGCGTTGATGGCTGGGGGGCTAAATTGTGTCATCTAACTCGGGCTTTCACGGCGCTCGTTCTGTTGGCTGCCGTTCCGGCCATGACGCAAGCCGGTTGCTCGCGAGACTTGCAAGTGCCGGTCGCGGCCATCGGTATGGCTGTCACGGTCAAGGGCGGCGAGATCGGTGGCATCTACCCCGAGCTGCTGAGGTCTGAGGGGACAAAAACGGGTTGCGCGGTCGCTTTTCAGGTCGTGCCCCGCGCTCGTCAAGAGTTGCTCTTCGAGACCGGACAGTCGGACATGCTGGTGCCGGCACGGCGCTCGGCGCGCCGCGATTTGCACGGCACATTCGTCCCCATCATCCGCAGTCGGGCCGTCTTGCTCTCGATGCGAACGCGCCAGCTGCCGGCCACCAGCGTGGCTGACCTGCTTCGGCACCGCGAGTTGCGCGTGGCCGTCGTTCGGGGCTACGACTACGACGGCAGCTATCAATCACTGGTCAAGCAACTCAGGACTGAGGGCCGATTGATTGAATCCGCCGATCCGGTTTCCCTGGCTCGCGA
The DNA here is from genome assembly GCF_031458115.1 of Roseateles asaccharophilus. Classification (GTDB taxonomy): domain Bacteria; phylum Pseudomonadota; class Gammaproteobacteria; order Burkholderiales; family Burkholderiaceae_C; genus Pelomonas; species Pelomonas asaccharophilus_A. The sequence goes on from NZ_JAVDXV010000007.1 coordinate 37,434, forward strand.
TCTCGACGCTGGAATCGCCGACGTTGCCGTCGTCACCCCCACGGCTGTCACGGGCGCATTGCGATCAGATCCGAAGCTGAGTGGCTGGGTTGAACGTCTGCAGGTTCAGCCGGCGCCTGAACTGGCTTGGGGCGAGAGCGGCGCCTACGTCAGCCGGCGCTCGTCGCTGAGCGAAGCCGATCGCCAGCGCGCGTTGCAGATGCTGGAGGGCATCGGCCGGTCCGGGGATGCGTGGCGCGCCTTCCAGCGCTATCACCCGGATGAGAACCTCAACGAATCGGTACGCCCGCGCTAGCGCGTTCAGAACAGTTCCGACGCGCCGTAGCTGGCCTGTTCGATCACGCCCTCTTGCACCAGCGCCTGGTAATCGCAGACCCGGTTCCGGCCCGTCTTTTTGGCGTGATAGAGCGCACGGTCCGCCCAGCTGAGTACCTCCTGGGGCAGGTCGTTGGTGCTGGCGCGACTCAACCCGATGCTGATGGTCACGTGGCCCACCTGCGGAAAGTAGTGGCCTTCGACGGTGGCCCGGACGCGCTCGAGAAGCGCATGGGCGTCGTCGGAGTCCTTGGCGGGGAACAACGCGACGAACTCCTCGCCGCCGTAGCGGAACAGCAGGTCCGAGCTGCGCAGCACGGACATCATCACGCGCGACACCAGCAGCAGCACTTCATCACCGACGACATGGCCGAAGTTGTCGTTGACTTCCTTGAAGCGGTCGATGTCGATGACGGCCACCCAATGCGCACGCGCGTTCGAGTCGGTGCGGCGCCCGCTTGGCGCCTCGATGGGATCGTCTGCACTGGACAGGATGGTCCAGATGCGGTCGAAACTGTTCTCCAGCGCCTGGCGGTTCAGCAGCCCCGTCAGACGGTCGCGCTGACTGGCGTCCAGCAGGTCGAAGTAGTTGGAGAACACCTCCAGCACGCCCTTGACGATGGCGTCCTCGGTCAGCGTCACCTCTCGGTCGCGGTTGAACACGAAGTAGCCGCAGATTTCCTTGCCGCCGAACAGCGGATAGGCGATCAGCAAGCCCTCCCCTGACGCCTTCCTGCGTGTGCAGGGCTTGCCGAGCAGGCGCACGTTCTCCAGCAGCCCGCTCACTTCGGCCGGCACTTTCGCGGAGTTGTAGATCTCCTCGTTGCGCTCCACCATGCGAGCCAGGCCATCGGACTCGATGACTCGCGAGTGATGGTGATGCAGCACCCGGATCGCCTGGGTCAGTTCGTCGATGCGGTACAGAGAAGAGTCCAGCACGCCCAGCATCGGGCACAAGGTCTTGAGCAGGCTTTGCTCGAGCAGCGACGTGTCGCGGATGGCCGTCATCTTTCCGAGCTTGCTCAGAAGACTGGGAATCTGGACCTTGGGAGTGTCTGCGGGCGAATTCATCTCCCGCATGTTGCGCGAGGCCCTGCCGCAAGGCAACTCACGCCTGTAAGTGCGCGCGGGCGCTCAGGCCACGATGCTCAGGCGCATCGTCGGCCGGACCTTGGGCGCGGCATCGGACTGCCGGCGCACCAGCGTGTAGTCCATCAACGCCTGGCTGACCGGCAGCCTCACGCCGTTGCGCCAGGCGCGGATGTGCCTGACCAGCAGGTCGACGGCGGCGCTGGCCATCTCGCCGATGGGTTGCCTGACCGTGGTCAGCTCGGGCCAGATCGTCGTGGCCAACGGCGCGTCATCGAAGCCGACGACGGTCAGGTCGCTGGGCACGAACAGCCCCAGCCGCTGCGCGATGGCCACCGTGGCAGCGGCCATGTCGTCGTTGCTCGCAAAGATGGCGGACGGCCGGTTCGGCCCGCCGGCCAGCAGTTGTTCGGCGGCATCCAGCCCCGACTGGTAGGTGAACATGCCCGACGCGACCCTCACATCGCTGTCCGGGTCGAGACCGGCGTCGGCCACCGCGGCATGGAAGCCCGCCAGGCGGCGCTCGCTGCTGCGCTGGCCGGGGTCGCCCTTGATGAAGCCCAGCTTCTGGTGCCCCAGCGACAGCAGGTGGCGCGTCATCTCGTAGGCCGCCTTGTAGTCGTCGATGCCGACGCCGTACAGGCCGTCGGCCGGCGCACCGGCCGAGACCGCAACGGCCGGCGTGCCGCTCTTCGCGACCTGCCGCAGGATGGCCGGCGACTCGCAGAACGGCGGCGGCAGGATCAGCCCGTCGATGCCGCTGGCGATCAATTCGGCCACGGCGGCTTCACCGTCGCTGTCCGGCGCGCAGTACTGGGCGTTCAGCTGCACATGCCGCAGGCTGGTCTTGCCCAGCAGGCCCAGCACGAAGCCGTTCAGATAACCCGCGCGCGGGTCGCTGTAGAGCATGCCGATCAGGATGGGTCGCGATCCCGCCAGCTTGCGGGCCGCGGGGTTGGGCATGTAGTTCAGCGCCGTCACGGCGGCCTGCACCTTCTCCCGCGTGCTGGGCCTGACGGTGGTTTCGCCGTTGATGACCCGGGACACGGTCATCGCGGACACGCCGGCCAGACGTGCGACGTCCGACACGGTGGCCGACTTGGGAACCGCCTTCTGTTCTGCGTCTGTCGTCACGGTCGTCTTCCTTTCTGGTAGCGATGCCACTTTCGATCGCGTCGATGTTAGGAAGGGGGTGCGATGCCGGCGATCACATTTCCGTGCGAAGCGATATCGAAACGAGATGGACCACCTCAGATTCGCGCGCAACCACCCCAGCGTGAGGTGGGCGATGACCCAAGCAGGATCAACGCGGCACGGGATTTGATCGACCGGAGCCGACGGCCGGCCGGGCATCCCTGCCCTCGCCTGGCGCTGGCTGCTCAGCCCAGCGCGCTCAGCCGCAGGGGCGGCCGCGAGCGGGGCGCGGCGTCGGACTGCCGGCGCACCAGTTCATAGCCCATCAGCACATGCTCGCAAGGCAGCGGCTCATCGGCGCGGCGGGCGCGGATGTGACGCACCAGCAGATCCACCGCGGCGCCGGCCATTTGTGTGATGGGCTGGCGCACGGTCGTCAGTTCGGGCCAGATCGTTGTGGCCAGAGGCGCGTCGTCGAAGCCCACCACGGTCAGGTCGCTGGGCACGTCCAGCCCCTTGCGGTGCGCGATGGCGACCGTGGCGGCGGCCATGTCGTCGTTGCTGGCGAAGATGGCCGTCGGGCGGACATCTGCCGACAGCAGCTCCTCGGCGGCATCCAGCCCGGAGCGGTAGCTGAAGTCGCCCTGGGCCATCAACGCCATCCGGGCCGGGTCGAGGCCGGCGTCGCGCACGGCCGCATGGAAGCCCGCCAAGCGCCGCTGGCTGCAATGCTGATGCTTGTCGCCCAGGATGAAGCCCAGCCGCGGGTGCCCCAGCTGCAACAGATGGCGCGTCATGTCGTAGGCCGCGCGATAGTCGTCGATGCCCACCGCACTGACCCGCTCGTGCGGGCGGCCGCTGGACACGGCCACCGCCAGTGTGGCGCTGTTCGTCACCATCTCCAGCAGGCGCTCGGCATCACAGAACGGCGGCGCCAGGATGAGCCCGTCCAGGCCGCTGGCCAGCATCGTGCCCACCATGGCCTCCTCGTCGTCGCGCGTTTCGCAGCGCTGCACGTCCAGCTGCACGTGCCGCAGGCTGGCCTTGTTCAGCAGCCCGATCAGGAAGTCGTTCAGATAGCCGACGCTGGGGTCGTGATAGACCATGCCGATGCTGATCGCATCGGTGTTCTCGACACGTCGCGACGACGGATGGGCCTGGTAATTCAGCGCGGCAACCGCCGCCCTCACCTTGTCGCGCGTCTCGGGCCGCACGTTGGCCTCGCCATTGACGACGCGCGACACGGTCATCGGCGACACGCCGGCCATGTCGGCAACATCCGCGATCGTTGCGAGCTTGGTGCGACGCCGCTGACGCAAGGGCTGGTTCAATCTCGACCTCGGTGGTTCACTGCGGCCTTAAGTGTTTGGAAAATGATTTCGCTACCATTTTGTGATTGGCGAATCATGCCTCACTGTAGCCGTTGCGGACAGCGCGATCCTCAGCGTTTGCACGGGGCCGGTGCAACCAGCCGCCCTCACCTCACTTGCAGGCGGCCGGCGCCGAGGCGCCGCTCACGCCCCGGCACAGCTCGGCCTTGCCGATCCAGCCGGATTTGACGACCACATCCAGGTTGGCCCGCGTGACCGGCACCGGCGTCAGCAGTAAGGCGTCCAGCGCCGTCTTCTTCTCGCCGCTGTTCCACTTCTGCGCCCCCACCACGGGCTTGCCCGCCGCCAGCGCGGAGGCCACCTCGGCGGCCTTCTGGCCCAGCATGCGCGAGTCCTTCCAGACCGACACGGTCTGCTGGCCCAGCGCCACGCGGTTCAGCGCGGCGAACTCGCCGTCCTGGCCGGACAAGGGCAGGCCCTTGAGGCCACGCGAGGCCAGTGCGGCTGCCACGCCGCCGGCAATGCCGTCGGCCGAGGCCACCACCGCGTCCACCTTGCCGCCGGTGCGGGTCAGGATCTGCTCCATGTTCTTCTGCGCCACCTCGGGCCGCCAGCCGTCGGTGTACTCCTCGCCGACGATCTGCACATCGCCGCGCTTGATGGCCGGCTCCAGCACCTCCTGCTGGCCGGCGCGCACGAAGTCCGCATTGGGGTCGGTGGGCGAGCCTTTGATCATCACGTAGCGGCCTTTTGGCTTCACGTCCAGGATGGCCTTGGCCTGCAGCCGCCCCACCTCCTTGTTGTCGAAGGTGATGTAGAACACGCCGGGCGCCTCGATGAGGCGGTCGTAGCCGATGACCGGAATCTTGCGCTGCTGCGCCTTGCGCACGGCCGGCAGGATGGCGTCCTTGTCCATGGACAGCACGATCAGCACCTGCGCACCCTTGGCGATGAGGCTGTCGATGTCGGACAGCTGCTTCTCGGGCGAACCGGCCGCGTCGGCGCTGAGGTAGCTGTGGCCGTCCTTGGCCAGTTGCGCCTTGATGGCGGCCTCGTCGGTCTTCCAGCGCTCCTCCTGGAAGCTGGCCCAGCTGACGCCGACCTTGGCGGCTTGCGCGGACAAGGCCAGTGCGGCCAGCGCGAGGGCGGCACCGCTGCTGCGGATCAGGTTCATCGTGTCTCCTGGGTGTGGATGGTGATTTCGGCCGGCGCGAGGCCGTCGGCTTGCGCGCGCACGACCAGCCGGGCTGGAGCGCCGGCGCGGCCGCGCACGATGGCCAGCGCCTGGCCGCTGAAGGCCTTGCGAGTGGTCGACGGGAAGGGTTCGAAGCTGGTGGCGTCGCCGTTGTCGGTGGCGACGATGTCGCCCGCGCCCTCGATGCTGAAGCGGATGCGGGCATCGGCGCGCGGCACGGTGCGGCCTTGCTTGTCGGTGATGCGCAGCGTGACAAAGCTCAGGTCGCTGCCGTCGGCGGCGATGGCTGAGCGGTCGGCCTGCAGCGACAGCGCGGCGGCCGGGCCGGCGGTGGCAACGCTGGCCGTCGCCCAGGGCTTGCCGTCCCGCCAGGCCTGCAGCTTCAACTCGCCCGGCTCGTAGACCACGTCGTCCCAGCGCAGCCGGTACTGGCCCTGCGCCTTCCTGCGCTTGCCGAGAGACCGGCCGTTCAGGAACAGCTCGGCCTCGTCGCCGCTGGTGAACGCATGGACCGGCGTGACCTGCCCAACCCGCTCCGGCCAGGTCCAGTGCGGCAGCAGATGCGCCATGGGCAGTTCGGGGCGCCAGCGCGACTGGTACAGGTAGAAGCGGTCCTTGGGGAAGCCGGCCAGGTCCACGATGCCGGAGTAGGAACTGCGGGCCGCGTAATAGGGCGTGGGCTCGCCCAGGTAGTCGAAGCCGGTCCAGACGAATTCACCGGCCACGTAAGGGTGGGCGTCCAGCGCGGCGAAGACCTTGTCGGCCGATGAGCCGAAGTCCACCGAGTACAGCTCATAGCCGCTGACCTGCAGCGCCTTGGAGTCGCCGCCACGGCCGTCGCGCGTGATGGAGCTGTTCGCCGGCGCGACCGGGAACAGGTAGACGCCGCGGCTGCTGAAGGCCGACGCCGTCTCGCTGCTGAGGATGAGCTTGTCCGGGAACTTGGCGTGGAAGTTGGGGTACTGCGGCGGCGTGCGAATGCGGTCGGTGCCGATGAACTCGGGGTCCTGGCGTATGCCCTCGCCCTGGTAGTTCAGGCTGATGAGGTCCACCTCGGCCGGCAACGGCATGTCGGACTTGGCGAAGTTCATCGCCGTGGTGGTGGGCCGCGTGGCGTCTTCCTCGCGCGTGATCTCATGCAGGCGGCGTGCGATGGCGGCGCCGGCCTTGTCGGTGTACTGCTCGCCCACCTCGTTGCCTATGCTCCACATGATGACCGACGGGTGGTTGCGGTCGCGGCGCAGCATGCTGCGCAGGTCGGCCTCGTGCCAGTCGGGGAAGATCAGGTGGAAGTCCAGCGGCGTCTTCTTGCGCTCCCAGGAGTCGAAGATCTCGTCCACCACCAGCACGCCCATGCGGTCGGTCAGTTCCAGGAACTCTCGCGCTGGCGGGTTGTGCGACATGCGGATCGCGTTGCTGCCCATGGCCTGCATGATCTCGATCTGCCGCTCGGCGGCGCGCACATTGAACGCCGCCCCCAGCGCACCCAGGTCATGGTGCAGGTTGACGCCCTGCAGCTTCACCGGTTGGCCGTTGACGTGCAGGCCGGTGTTGGCGTCGAAGCGCAGTGTGCGAATGCCAAAAGGTGTTTCGTAGCGATCCAGCATGCCCGCCTTGCCCGTCACGCGCGTGACGGCCAGATAGCGATGCGGCTGCTGCTGAGGCCTCGGGCCCCACAACCGCGGCTTGGCGATGCGCAGCGACATCGTCGCAGCGCCCTGCCCTTGTGCCGGCACGTCGAGTTGCGGCTTCCATGCCGCGGCGACGGCCTTGCCCGCGGGCCTGCCGTCGGCGTCCAGCTCGAAGATCTCGGTCAGCACATCGACGCGCGCGGTCGCGGCGCCGTCGTTGTCGACGCGCACCTCCACGACGACGGTGGCTTCCTGCGGCGACACCTTGGGCGTGGTCACCGTCGTGCCCCAGTGCGCCACGTGCACCGGATCGGTCTTGGTCAGCCAGACCTTGCGGTACAGGCCGGCACCGGGATACCAGCGCGCCGATTCGGGCGGGTTGTCCAGGCGGATCACCAACTGGTTGGCGCCACCCGGCTGGGCCCAGGGCGTCAGGTCCAGCCGGAAGGAGTTGTAGCCATAAGGCCAGCCGCCCACCAGCTTGCCGTTGAGCCAGACCGTCGCGTACGACATCGCGCCGTCCACGTCCAGGAACAGCGAGCGGCCCTTGTCAGTTGCCGGGATGTCCAGCGCGCGGCGATACCAAACCGGCCCCCAGGTCTGCAGCCGCCCCATGCCGCCGTACGGCCCGGTCTCCAGGAAGGGGCCTGCGGCGGCCCAGTCGTGCGGCAGCGTGACCGACTGCCAGCCGCTGTCGTCAAAGCTGGCCTGGACGAAGGCCACCTCGCTGCCGGGATGGCCGTCGGGGCGGCGATGGCGCTTTGCAGGATCCTTGATGAAGGGGTTGGCGCTGGGCAGCACCCAGGGCTTGAGCACGCGGTCCTGCGCGCCGGCCTGGGTCCGCACGGCTTCGTCCGGTCGCGCGTCGGCCACCTTGCCATCGGCCGACTGCTTGACCTCCGGGCGAACGTCATACGCCAGTTGCGCGCCGGCGGGGTCGCCGCGGTGGAAGCGCCAGCCGGCGGCCAGGTCCACGCGCTCGCGGGCGACAGCCGGCAGGGCCGCCACGACGCACAAGACCAGACCGGCCGCCACGCGCCGCCAGGGGTTGCCAAGCATCAAGAGTCTCCTGTTGTAGTTGGTAACGTTCTCAGCCGTCGCCGCCAGCGCGACAGACTAGGTGGAAACGCCAGGCGTAGCGACATGGTTGATACCTATGATAGCGATACCAACAACAAAGAGACAAGACCGCTCATGAAGTTGACGACTTGCGGGCAAGACCCGGCCCCCATGCCGTTGCTGCTGCCCGCGACGAGCGCGCTCTGAGCCCTTCGCCGCAGCGATGGCGTCGTCGTCACCCGCCCCCCTGCCCGACCTGCGCGCCCGTCTGCATGACGTGGCACGCGAAGCCGGCGTCAGCCTGGCCACGGTGGACCGCGCGTTGAACCGCCGCCCCGGCGTCAGCCCCCGCACGCTGCTGCGCGTGCAGGAGGCGGTGCAGCGGCTGACACAGCGCCTGGACGACACCGCCAGCGAGCCGTCCACCCGTTGCGGCGGCTGGCTGCTGTGCTTTCTGCTGCCGGCCGGCCAGAACAGCTTTGTCGAGCAGTTGCGCGAGGCGCTGCATGCGCTGACGCCATGGTTGAACGAACAGCGCGCGCGCGTCGACGTGCGCACGACCGACGCGTTCTCGCCCGCGGCGGCATCGGCCGCCGTGAAGCGGCTGCGCGGCCAGTACGACGCGGTCGTGCTGATGCTGCAGGACCACCCGCTGGTGCGCGATGCGGTGGAGCGCATGGCCTTCGACGGTACTTTTGTCGTGACGCTGGTTTCCGATATCGCGGCCCGCGCGCGCAACCACTTCGTAGGCATCGACAACGGTGCCGCGGGCCGCACCGCCGGTGCGCTGCTGGGCCGCTTCGTGGGCACCCGCCGCGGGCCGGTGGGCATCGTCATGGGTTCGCACGCGCTGCAAGACCATGCCGAGCGGCTGCAGGGCTTCCGGCAGGCGCTGGCCGCCGACCACCCGCAGCTGCTACCGCTGCCGCCGCTGGAATGCCGCGACCGGCCCGAGGCCGCGCAGCCGCTGGTCGCCGAACTGCTGGCCCGGCATCCCGAGCTGGTGGGGCTGTACAGCATCGGCGCCGGCAACGACGGCATCCACCGGGCGCTGCAGGAGGCCGGCGCTGCAGGCCGCCTGGCCTGGGTCTGTCATGAGCTGACCCCGCACACGCGCGCGGCGCTGCTGGATGGCAGTGCCAGCGCGGTCATCGGCCAGTCCGCCGCGCAGGAGGCCCGCGCCGCGTGCCGGCTCGCGCTCGCCCGGCTGACGCGGCAGCGCGAGCTGGCCGACATCGAACCCATACGCATCGAGATCTACCTGAAGGACAACCTCCCATGACATCGCCCCTGGCAACGCGCCTGGCCGCCGCTTTGTGCGCGGCCGGCCTCGCGCTGGCCACCGCACCCACGCTGGCCTGGCAGGCCGACAACGGCGACGGCAGCTACACCAACCCGCCGCTGAACGCCGACTACCCCGACCCCGACATCATCCGCGTGGGCGAGGACTTCTACTTCGCCACGACGACCTTCGCGAACTCGCCCGGCCTGCGCCTGCTGCATTCGCGCGACCTCATCAACTGGCGCATCGCGGGCCATGTGCTGCCCAGGCTGGACGGCGGCCCGGCCTTCGACCTGAACGGCGGCAGCGTCTACCGGCGCGGCGTGTTCGCGCCCAGCCTGCGTTTCCACGACGGCCAGTTCGTCATCGCCTTCACGATGGTGGGCCAGAACACGCGCATCTGCCGCGCGACGGACATTGCGGGCCCCTGGCGCTGCCACTCGCTGGACCGCGCGGCCTTCGACCCCGGGCTGTTCTTCGACACCGACGGCAGCGCCCATATCGCGACGGCCATCGGCAGCGACGGCACGGTGACGCTGCTATCGCTGAGCAAGGACCTGACGACGGTGACGGCCGCGCGCAAGATCCACTACATCCAGGGCGCCGAAGGCTCCAAGCTGATCCGCCGCGGCGACTGGTACTACCTGTTCAACGCCATTCCGCGCCGGCTCGCGATGACCATCTCGCGCGCCCGGTCGCTGACCGGGCCGTGGGAGACGGTGAACTCCATCAACAGCGCGCAGACGGGCGGCCACCAGGGCGCCATCGTGGACCTGGCCGATGGCCGCTGGTGGGGCTTCGTCATGCAGGACAAGCCCAGCATCGGCCGCATCACCAACCTCAGCCCCATCTTCTGGCGCGACGACTGGCCCGTCTGGGGCACACCCGAAGCACCCGACCGCGTGCCGGCCGTGGCGCGCAAGCCGGTACAGGGCCAGACCCCGCAGCAGCCGGCCACGTCGGACGAGTTCGACACGCCGCAGCTGGGCCTGCAATGGGCGTGGAACCACAACCCCGACAACACGCGCTGGTCGCTGACCGCCCGCCCCGGCTTCCTGCGCCTGCAGGCCACGCGCGCACGCACGTTCTGGACCGCGCGCAACACGCTGACGCAAAAAGGCCAAGGCCCCTACAGCCGCGCCGACGTCGCGCTGGATCTGCAAGGCCTGGCGCCGGGCGACCGCTGCGGCTTTGGCGTCATCGGCAAGGTCAACGCGCACATCGCGGCGACGCGGCTCGACGACGGCAGCCTGCAACTGCAGATGGGCGGCCAGGTCGACGAAGGCGACGGCAAGCCACAGACCGAGCTGCCCGTTGCCCGCACGGCGTTGCCGGGCCCGCGCGTGCTGCTGCGCACCGAGCTGGACTTCGAGCGCGCGCGTGGCCGGCTGTCCTGGTCCACCGATGGCCGCTGGCAGCCGTTGGGCGACGAGTTCGCGCTGATCTACGACTGGCGCACCGGCACCTTCCAGGGGCCGCAGTACGCCCTCTTCTGCTTCAACCCTGGTGCGGCCGGCGGCCGCATGGATGTGGACGGGTTCCGCTTCAGCGACCAGCGCGACGCACCCCGCTGACGACAGCGCCCGCAAGAAAAACGCCCCGGCATGCCGGGGCGTTTCGTTTTGGAGGCTGCCGCCGCCGGCAGCCTTGGATCATCAGAACGCCGCGCGCAGCGAGACGTTGTAGCTCGGACCCGGCTTGTACTCGTCGAACACGGCCCCCGGGAACTGCACCCAGGTGCGGCTGATCGCATCCGTGGCATTCCAGACGCTGAGGTTCAGGCTGGTGTCGTACTTGAAGCCGAAGGCGTGCTTGAAGTTGATGCCGGCCGAAGCGTCGATCTGCGTGCGCGCCGTCGTCCACATGTAGGCGCCCGGCGTGGACAGGCCCACGCTGGCATTCACGATGTGCTCGGACTGGTACTGGCGCGACACGCGGAAGCTGTAGCCATTGCGCTCGTAGTACAGCGTCAGGTTGTTGGTGCGCGGCGGCACGCCGGCCACCGGCAGCGCGTTGGGCAGCTCGTCCGTCTGCTTGGTGTACGTGTAGTTGGCCGTGAAACCAAAACCCTTGACCGGCAGGAAGTCCAGCGGCTGCTGCCAGGTCAGCTCGGCGCCGCGTACCTTCAGCTTGGTGCTGATGTTGTAGGGCTCGGTGATTTCCACCCGGTGCTGATCGCGGCCACCGCTGGCGATGACCGCCTGGTTCTGCGCGTCGGTCAGACCCACGGTGCCGTACAGCGCATCCAGCTGCGCCAGCGTGTAGCTGACGATGCGGTTGCCCGGGCGGCCGATCAGGTCCTTGCCGAAGCCGCTCAGTGCAACATAAGCCTCGCGGGTCATGTAGTACTCGAGCGCGAGGTCGAAGTTGTTGGACTTGAACGGCGTCAGGTTGGGGTTGGTCACGCTGCCCTGGCGAGCGCCCTGGTCGCCGATGGTCAGGCGCGTCTGACGCAGGTCGGCCGGATTGGCGCGCGTCATCGACTTGGAGATCGAGGAGCGGGCGATGAGGTTGGGCAGGATGTTGTAGGCCAACGAGGCCGACGGCATCAGGTTGTTGTACGTCGCCGACTCGTAGTTCCACACCGCCAGGTTGTCGTACTGGCCGCCGTTGCCGATGCCGGTGTTGCGCGGATCGGCCTGGGCGATGACCTCGCCGATGGTCTGCTGCGTCTCCGTGTAGCGCAGGCCGGCGTTGTAGCGCAGCGTGCGGCCGAACGGCCTCAGGATGCCCGTGACCTCGGCATAGGCGCCATAGACGTTCTCGCGGATGTAGCCGCCGCTGCCGTTGTTGAAGCCGCGGTGGATGTTGTCGCGGAAGTATTGGTAGTCGGTGTCCTTGGCGAACTTGTCCCAGTTGACCGTGATGAAGCCCTGGCTGGACGCCATCGCGTACTCGGGCACCTTGGCGTTGGGGATCACCGAGCCCAGGTAGGCCAGCGGTGTCGTCACACCCGTCGTGGAGCCGCGGCCGAAGCCCGGGTAGGCGGTCGCGGCGTCGGTCATGGGGCCGGTCGTCGTGCGGCCGTCGCAGCCCGGCTGGCGCAGCTGCGTGTTGGGCGCGAAGAAGCGGTAGTTCATGTTGCCGCCGCAGGTGACGTTCATCCACGCGTCGGCGACCGAGTAGCTGCGGTAGCGGCGCTCGATGTCATCGACGGCCACGCCGGCCTTGACGTTGAACATCTCATCGCCCCACTTCACGTTGCCGCGGAAGCCGTTCGTCGTGTTGCGGCGGTCGTAGAGGTCCATGCGCAGGCCCGACAGGCCCTGGCCCGCCTGGTACCAGCCGAAGTTGGCCGGGTTGTTGACGTCGAGGTTGCTGGAGTAGCGCGGCACCTCGCCCGGGCGCGAGTTGTCGTAGGTGATGACCGAGGGAGCGGACTGCGTGGCGAGCAGCACCGTGGGCATGTCGCGGTAGAAGTCGCTGTAGGTCAGGTTGAAGTGCGCGTCGATGGTCCAGTTGTCGTTGGGGCGCAGCTCGAAGCCGGGGTTGAAGCTCCAGAATTTGGTCTTCTCCTCCATGGGCCGGAACTCCAGCGACCAGAAGGTGTTGGCGAACTGTGCCTTGGTCAGCACGCAGCCATTGGTGCAATCGCTGCGGTCGAACTCCATGCCCACCGGGATGACCGTGTTGGCACGCGTGCCGGCGTTCATCGCGTTGTAGACCATCTTGTTGGACTTCTCGGCGCCGATCATGTCCAGGTAGATGTCCCACTTCTCGTTGGGACGCCACTGCAGGCTGACGATGCCGCTGGCGCGCTCGCGCTCGCCTTCATAGCTGAGATGACGGCCCAGGCGGCCCATCAGCGCGTTGTCGATCTGCTTGATGTTGGCACCGGGGTTCAGCGCCAGCAGCATGTCGCGGTTGATCTGCCGGCCGGGCGTGCCGAGAACGGCGCGGGCGTAGTCGGGCAGCGCGGACAGTGCCAGGCCGGACGGCACCGTGTCGGGCGTGGACTGGTTGCCACCGCCGGTGTTGTTGGGGTTGTCGCTGGGCAGCGCCTGGAACGACTTCAGCTGGAAGTTGCGCATGTCCACCGTCTGGAAGCCGGTGGTCTTGTAGCTGGTGTTGCCCCACGCCGCGCCGACCAGCACGCCGAAGTCGCCCAGCGTGTTGTTGCGCCAGGTGTTGCTGACCAGCGCCGAGCCGGTGTCGCTCCACTTGCCAACCTGGTCGCGGTAGTTGCCGCTGACGGTGAAGGCCGAGCGGAACCCTTGCTTGTCGAACGGGCGCACGCTGCGCATGTCCACCGTGCCGGCGATGCCGCCTTCCAGCACGCTGGCGCGCTGACTCTTGTAGACGGTGGCGCTGCGGAACAGCTCGGACGGCAGGAAGTCCATGTCGACTTCGCGGTTCGCGCTGATCGTGCCGCCCCAGTGGCCGGCCGAGGCCGATGCCATCGGCGCGCCGTTCAGCAGCACGCGCGTGAAGTTGGCGCCCATGCCGCGGATGGAGATGTTCAGGCCTTCGCCGTCGATGGTCGCGCGGTTCACGCGCACGCCGGGCACGCGCGACAGCGAGTCGGCGATGCTGGAGTCGGGGAACTTGCCGATGTCTTCGGCGAACACCGTTTCGCTCAGGCCGATGTCGTCACGCTTCTCGCGCGCCGCATTGGCCAGCGAGCTGCGGTAGCCGGTAACGGTAACGGTCTCCAGCGTGTTGCCCTTGGCGGCCGGCGCCGAAGCCGCATCTGCGGGCGGCGTGGCCCCTTGTGCATAGGCGCTGGCGATCAAGCTGGCCAGCATCGTGGTTGCGAACACATCACGTGCAACGGCGATGCGGCGCTGCCCAGCGCCCTTCGAATAAGCGTTCACTCTTGTCTCCTTTTATCGGCCCGGTTTGGACCCGGTGGTGATTGCGTGCCGCTTGCGCGGCGGTCCGACTCAGCTGGTAAGTTAACCAAATGATTGGTAACGCAATCATTTCAGTCTAGTTCTGTACCGCGGCCGATGCCCTATCGTTTTCCCGGTCTGTGAATGACTGTTGCGCGGGCGCCAAGCCCGGCGACGGGGTCAGGGGCCCAGCGCCTCGAACTCCACCCAGCCGAAATCCGCCGTGGCGGGGCGCTCCGTCGCACTGCGGGCGTACAAGCCCATGTAGACGCCGGTGAAGCCGGTGGACGTCTCGGTGGACAGTTCGTGCGTGGGGATGCTGCACAAGACCTGCCACTTGTCTCCCGTCCGCCAGGCCAGCGAATAGCTGCGCGGATCGGCCAGCACCTGCAGTTGCAGCGGTGCGGCCGGCGCCGCTGCGCTGGCCAGCACCTTGGCCTTGCCGCCCAACTGCTGCACGCACTCGACGCGGCGTTCGTCGCCGCCCGTCACCTGCAGCAGCGCATGGTGCGACTCGTTCATGCGTAAGGCCAGGCCGGCCACGTCGCCACCGGAGGCGGGCTTGAAGTCCAGTTGCGTCGCGATGCGCTGGTTGAGCCGCTCCTGGCGACGGCCGATGAAGCTGGGGGTGCCGATCTCATCCAGCCCGATTCGCGCCCCCGTCAGCCGCAGATGGCCCGGCCGGGCCTTCAGCGACCACAGGCCATCCGCATAGCTGCGCAGGAAGGTCCAGTGCAGCGGCAGGCGCTTGTCGGCAGCGAAGGTCTCGCGCACCGGCGCGGCCGGCCACGGCACCCAGGCCGGCAGGCCGGTCGTGGGCTGCGGTTGCGCCAGCGTGCCGTTCTGGCCGAACTCCGGCCAGCCATCCTCGCGCCAGCGCACCGGCGACAGCAGCGTCTCGCGGCCGATGTGGTGATGACGCCCACCACCCGCCTGCTGCGGGCGTATGGCCAGCAACGTGGCCCACCAGTCGCCCTTGGGCGTCATGACCAGGTCTGCATGGCCCAGCGCCTGGAAGGGGCTGTCAGGCAGGTTGCGGTGCGTCAGCACCGGGTTGTTCGGATGCGGCTCGAACGGCCCCCAGGGCGAGCGCGAGCGGGCCATCGTGATGCGGTGGTCGTAGGACGTGCCGCCCTCGGCAATCATCACGTAGTACCAGCCGTTGCGCTTGTACAGGTGCGGGCCCTCGGGCCAGATGCCGCCCATGCCGCTCCAGATCAGCTTGGGCTCCTCCAGCAGCTTGCCGGCCTTGAGGTCCACGCGTGCCTGGTAGACGCCGCCGTTGCGCCCGCCGCCGTGGCGGGTGTAGTAGACCGTGCCGTCATCGTCGAAGAAGAACGACGGGTCCATGCCGAACACCGATTCCGGCAGCCGCACGGGGTCCGACCATTCGCCCGCCGGGTCGGTGGCGGTCAGGTAGAAGTTGCCGATGCCGCCGACGTCGGTGGTCACGATGTAGAAGCGACCGGGCTCGCAGCGGATGGTGGGCGCGAAGATGGACTGCGAACTCTTGCGGCCGGCAAAGGTGAGCTGACCGGGCCGCGACAGTGCGTTGGCGATCAGCCGCCAGTGCACCAGATCCTTGCTGTGATAGACCGGCAGTCCCGGCAGGTACTCGAAGGTGCTGGTGACCAGGTAGTAGTCATCGCCCGAGCGGCAGACGCTGGGGTCCGACGCGAAGCCGCTGACGACCGGGTTGTCGAAAGTGGCCGGCATCTTGGCGTTCGGGGTGGCTTGCGCAAACGCACCACCGCTGGCGATGGACAGCGACAGCGCCAGCACGGCGCCGCTCAGGGACTTCAGTTTCACAGCGTCTCCAAATGATTGATAGTTCTACCAAATGCATGGTAGCGATATCAGTGGTAGTCGCAAGGATGGGTCTACCCTGAGGTCCAGGGAAGCGGCGGGGCCGAGGCCATCAAGCCGGCCACGCTGGCCCAGGTTTGCGGCGTGCAGGCCCGCATGGAGGCTTTCTCGCTGGGGCATCTCCAAGTCCACGTTGACCGGGAGGATTGATCACCCACTACGATGCCGGCCCAGAACAAAGGGTTACGAGCGATGTCGTGGATAGGAATTGCCGTGGGTGACGCGTGGGCGTGAAGCTGCTCGTGGGCCTGGTGTGGCTGCTGAGCTGGCTGCCGTTTCGCGCCATCTCGGCGCTGGGCTGGGCGGTGGGCAGCCTGATTGCCGCGCTGCCTTCATCGCGTCGGCGCATCGGCGAGGTGAATCTGAGGCTGGTGCTGCCCGACTGGACACCCGCGGCGCGCCGCCGCCTGCTGCGCCAGCACTTCGTGGCCATGGTGCAGATGCTGCTGGAGTACGGCTACTGCTGGTTTGCGTCACGCGAGCGCATCCAGCGGCTGGTGCGCATCGAAGGCCTGGAGCACCTGCGGGCGCTGGAGGGCCGCAACGTCATCCTGATGATGCCGCACTTCACCGGCCTGGACCTGGCCGGCCAGCGCATCTCGCTGGAAACGCCGCTGGTCAGCATGTATTCCGTGCAGAAGGACCCGTGGCTGGACGAGTTCTTCCGCACCAAGCGGCTGCGCTTCGGCAACGGCATCATCTTCTCGCGCCAGCAAGGCACGCGGCCCACGCTGCGCGCGCTGAAGGAGGGGCGGCGCCTGTACTACTTGCCCGACCAGGATTTCGGCCACCGCGACTCCGTGTTCGCGCCCTTCTTCGGCGTGCCGGCCGCCACCATCGGCGGGCTGTCACGCATGGCAGCCGTCGGGAACGCGGTCGTGCTGCCCTGCTACCCGCGGCGCGAGACCGACGGCTACACGGTGGTCATCGAGCCGCCGCTGGACAATTTCCCGACCGATGACGTGGTCGCCGACGCGACACGCATGAACGCCGTCATCGAAGCCCAAGCGCGTCGACAATTGCACCAGTACTTCTGGCTCCACAAGCGCTTCAAGTCGCGCCCGCCCGGCGAGGCCGACTTCTATGCCAAATGACTGACATCCCCTACTTCAAGATCGCCATCGTCGCGGTCTTCATTGCCAGCACGATGTATGTGCACTTCCGCGGCAAGGTGCGGCTGCGCTTCTTCCGCCAGTTGATGGACCACTCCACCTTCATGGCGCCCATCAACTGCCTGATGTACCTGTTCAGCAAGCTGCCGGCCAAGCCCTACCTGCCGGTGTCGGGCTTCCCGGAGCTGAAGCTGCTGCAGGACCACTGGCAGGACATCCGCGCCGAGGCCTACAAGCTGGCCGATGCCGGCGAGATCAAGAAGAGCGACAAGTACAACGACGCCGGCTTCAACAGCTTCTTCAAGACCGGCTGGACGCGATTCCACCTGAAGTGGTACGACGACGCGCACGCGTCGGCCAAGGAGATGTGCCCGGTGACGACCGGCCTGCTGCAGCGCATCCCGACCGTGAAGGCCGCGATGTTCGCCGCGCTGCCGCCCGGCGGCCGGCTCGTCACGCACCGTGACCCGTTTGCCGGCTCGGTGCGCTACCACCTGGGGCTGGTCACGCCCAACGCCGACAGCTGCTACATCTCGGTGGACGGCGAGCGTTATTTCTGGCGCGATGGCGAGGGCGTCATCTTTGACGAGACCTATCTGCACTACGCCGAGAACCAGTCGGACATGATGCGCATCATCCTGTTCTGCGACGTCGAGCGGCCGCTGAACAACCCGGTCGCGCGTTGGTTCAACCACTTCATCAGCAACACGCTGATCCGCGCGGCCTCGGCGCCCAACTCCGACACCGACCGCACCGGCGGCATCAACAAGCTGTTTGCCTACGTGCAGCAGGTGCGCATGTTCGGCAAGCGCATCAAGGCCAAGAGCCGGTTTGCTTACTACGCGATCCAGTGGATCGTGTTCGGCGGGCTGATCGTCTGGTGGCTCTGGCCCTGACCGCCTGACGATGCTGCGGCTGCGCCTGCTCGGTGGTTTCGAGATAGCGCGCGCCGGCCGCGTCGAGCTGACCCGCCTGCCCAGCCGCGCCGCCACGCTGCTGCTGGCCCGCCTGGCGCTGCTGCCGCGCCGCCAGCATCCGCGCGAGGAACTCATCGAGCTGCTGTGGCCCGGCGTGGCGCTGGACGTGGGCCGCAACCGGCTGCGCCAGACGCTGTCCACGCTGCGTGCGCTGCTGGAAACCCCCGAGGCCCCGCTGTTCAGCGCCGACCGCCAGCAGATCTCGCTGCTTCCCGGCGCACTGACCTCCGATGTGCAGGACTTCGAGTCCACGCGCACCCCCACGCACTACGGCGGCGACCTGCTGCCCGGCCATTTCGACGACTGGGTCGTGACGGAACGCTACCGGCTGTCCGCGCTGGCCGAAACCGCGCCGCCAGCGCCGCCACCGCCCGTCATCACACGCCCTGCGGCCGCCCTGCCCTCGTTCGCCACCAGCCTGCCGCGCTATCTGACGCGCTATTTCTCGCCACCCGGCCGCCTCGAAGCGCTGGCGGCGCGGTTGCCCGATCAGCGCCTGCTGACGCTGATCGGCCCCGGCGGCGTCGGCAAGACACGCATGGCGGTGGAGCTGGCCTGGCTGCAGTTCAGCGGCGCGGACTGGAGCTGCGGCATGGCCGCGCTGGCCGAGGTGCGCGACGAGCCCGCGCTGGTCGCCGCGCTGGAGCGCGCGTTGATCCTCACGCGCGGCGGCGGCTGGCCGGCCATCGAGGCGGCGCTGCAGGAACCCGGCGCCGTGCGCCTGCTGGTGCTGGACAACGCCGAGCAGGCGCTGGGTCTCATCACCCAGGCCGCGCAGCGGCTGCTGGCGGTGGCGCCCGCACTGTGTCTGCTGGTGACGTCGCGCCATGCGCTGGAGCTGGACGGCGAGACACTGGTCGACGTGACGCCGCTGGCCGACGCCCAGGACACCGCCCAGGCCTTGTTCATCGACCGCGCCCGCGCCGTGCGGGCCGACTTTCACGCCAGCCGCGACAACCAGGCCGCGCTGACCGAACTGATCCGCGAGCTGGACGGCCTGCCGCTGGCGCTGGAGCTGGCCGCCGCCCGCGTGCGCAGCTTCTCGCCGGCGCAGATGCTGGAGCAATGGCGCGGCCTGCAGCCCGAGGCCGCCGGCCTGCCCGCCTGGCTGAGCAACCCCACGCGCGCGCCGCGGCACGCCTCCGTCGCCGGCCTGCTGGACTGGAGCCAGGCCTTGCTGGGCCCTGAACCGCGCGCGTTGCTGCGGCGCCTGGCCGCGCTGCCGGGCGCCTTCAGCTGGGCCGATGTGCAGGCGCTGGGTGGCACGCCGGCCCAGCTCGACGAGCTGACCGGGCATTCGCTGGTGCAGGCCGGCGGCGACGCCGAGCCGCGCTACCGCTTGCTGGAGCTGCTGCGGCGCGGCGTGCTGGCGCGCGTCGACGCCGGCGAGCAGCAGGCCGCACGACACGGGTTGCGCGCGGCGCTGTGCGACTGGGCCAGCGCGCTGGGCCTGCAGGCGCCCATCACGGCCTGGGCCGGCCGCCGCGACCTGGCCCGCGCGCTGATTGCCCATGCCGCCGACGACGGCGACGCGGCCACCGGCCTGCGGCTGGCACTGGCCCTGCGCCCCTGCTGGGAGAGCGACGGCGTGGACCGCGCGCTGGTCGACCAGCTGGGCCAGCTGCTGCAGCTCACGCCGCCGTCGTCCGCCGGCCACGAGTTGCGCGCCCACCTGGCGTTCACGCATGGCGACCGCGCGCTGGCGCTGGCCGAGGCCGAGCGGGCGCTGGAGCTGGCCGGCACCGACCCCGCCACGCGCGCGCCGGCGCTGGTGCGCCGTGCCTGGGTGCTGCTGGCCGGCGACAACCGCGAGCAGGGCCAGACCCGCCCGCTGGAGGAGGCCATCGGCCTGGCGCGCCGCGCGGGTGACATGCCCACCGAGGCGCGTGCCTGGCAGCAGCTGGCCGCCGTTGCCGTGTCGCGCGACCAGCCCGCGCAGGCCGAGGCGCTGTACGCCCGGGCGCAGGAGCTGTGGGAGGCCGTGGGGCATGCCCGCCAGGCCGCCGCGCGGCTGCGCAACCGCGCGCAATGTCTCATCGAGCTGGGCGACACCGCCACGGCGGTGGGCTGGATCACCGCCTGCCAGCGGCTGGCCGAGGCGGACGGCGACGGCGTGGGCCAGCTCGACGCGGCCTACACGCTGGCGCTGGCCCACCAGTCGCGCCGCGACTGGCCCGCCGCGCTGGCCGCGGCCCGCCAGGCGCTGCGCATTGCCCACCAGCGCCAGCACCTGCATGCGCGGGCGCTGACGCTGCAGCTGTTCGCCCGCCCGCTGGCCCGGCTGCGCCACCCCGACACGGCGCTGCAGCTGGCCGCGTTCGCCGAGCGCTACTGGCGCCAGCACCTGGGCGCCTTGGGCACCCGCGAGGCCCGTGCGCTGGCCCGCGTGCGCCGGCTGGCCGAGGCCCAACTGGGCCGCGCCGCCGCCACGGCCGCCTGGGCTTCCGGACAAACCCTGAACCTCTCGGAAGCCCTGACGCTGACCGGGGCGTGACGAACGGGAACGCAAGCATCCCTTCGTTAGCATCGAAGGTTTTGGTCTCACCCAATCCCTTCTTCATGCCCCGTCTGACCGCCGCCCCCGCCCTGCTGCTGGCCGCCGCCCTCGCCGCCAATGCCCAGGAAGCTCCCAAGCCAGCGTCCTGGAACGTCAACGCGCCACCCGGCGTCGCCAAGACGGCCACCATCGACGTGAAGACCGGCACCTGGATGAGCGTGGACGTCAGCCCCGACGGCAAGACGATCGTGTTCGACCTGCTGGGAGACCTCTACACGCTGCCCATCGCCGGCGGTGAGGCCAAGGCGCTGACACATTCCATCGCCTGGGAGCAGCAGGCGCGCTTCTCGCCGGACGGCAAGCAGATCGCCTTCCTCAGCGACGCCGGCGGCGGCGACAACGTCTGGGTCATGAACGCGGACGGCAGCGGCGCCCGCGCCGTCACGAAGGAAGACTTCCGGCTGCTGAACAACCCGGTCTGGCACCCCAACGGCAAATACCTGCTGGCGCGCAAGCACTACACCGGCACGCGCAGCGCCGGCTCGGGCGAGATCTGGCTGTTCCATGTGGACGGCGACGCGGCCAAGAACAAGGGCGTGCAGCTCAACGAGAAGCCCAACTGGCAGAAGGACCTGGGCGAGCCGGCCGTGTCGCCGGATGGCAAGTACCTGTACTACTCGCAGGACACGACGCCCGGCCGCGTGTTCGAGTACAACAAGAACAGCAACGGCGAGATCTACAAGATCTTCCGCCAGGACCTCGTCGACGGCTCCGTGGAGCCCTTTGTGCAAGGCCCCGGCGGCGCCGTGCGGCCCACGCCGTCGCCGGACGGCAAGTACCTCGCCTTCGTGCGCCGCGTGCGCAACCAGAGCACGCTGTTCCTGAAGGACCTGCAGACGGGCGTGGAGCGCCCGGCCTGGAGCGGCCTGTCGCGCGACCTGCAGGAGATCTGGGCGATGTGGGGCGTCTACCCCAGCTTCGCGTGGATGCCCGGCAGCAAGGAGATCGTCGTCTGGGCCGAGGGCCGCATCTGGCGCGTGGACCCGTTCAAAGGCTCGGCCGCCGAGATCCCCTTCCACGTGAAGGACACGCGCGAGATGCGCGAGCCCATGCGCTACGCGCAGACCGTGGCGCCCGACCAGTTCGCCGTGCGCCAGCTGCGCGGCGCCCAGGTGTCGCCGGATGGCAAGCGCGTCGTCTACGCGGCGCTGGGCTCGCTGTGGATCAAGGATTTGCCCAGCGGCACGCCGCGCCGGCTGACGAAGCAGAACGACGCGTTCGAGCTGGCGCCGCACTGGGCGCGCGACGGCAAGTCCATCGTCTACGCGACCTGGCGCGACGACACGCAAGGCAGCATCCGCCGGCTGGACGTGGCGAGCGGCAAGGACACCGTGCTCATCAAGGAGCCCGGCAAGTACCTGGAGCCGCGGCTGTCGCCGGACGGCAAGCAACTCGTCTACCGCAAGATCAAGGGCGGCGGCCTGACCAGCCCCTGGCACAGTCTGGACACCGGCCTCTACCTGGCCGCGGCCGACGGTTCGGGCAAGACCGAGCGCATCGCCAAGGAAGGCAGCGCGCCGCAGTTCGGCGCGAAGAACGACGAGCTGTTCTTCACCAAGGTGGCCAGCACCAGCGAGGTCGATCAGCGTTTCTCGCTGATGCGGCTGAATCTGCAGGATCGCAGCGAGACCGAGATCGCGCGCAGCGATTTCGCCAGCGAGTACAGCGTGTCGCCAGACGGCCAGTCGCTGGGCTTCGTGGAGCGCTTCCACGCTTACGTGACGCCGCTGCCCAGCGTGCAGGGCCAGTCCGGCAAGGTCATCACCGTTGGCAGCAAGATGGACGCGCTGCCGGTGCGCCAGCTGGACGCCAACGCCGGCTACGCGCTGCACTGGAGCAGCGACAGCCGCAAGCTGCACTACACGCTGGGCGACGAGCTGTTCACCGCCAGCGCCGAAGGCAAGGACAAGGCGACCGCGCAGAAGATCGGCTTCGAGCAGGCCAGCGACAAGCCCGCCGGCAAGATCGCGCTGACCGGCGCCCGCATCGTGACGATGAAGGGCCAAGGTGACGAAGGGGTCATCGAGGGCGGCACGGTGCTGGTGGACGGCAACCGCATCGTGGCCGTGGGCAAGGACGTGGCCATTCCGGCCGACGCCAAGCGCATAGACGCCACGGGCAAGACCATCGTGCCTGGCTTTATCGACGGCCATTGGCACGGCGCGATGAACGACGGCGGGCTGATCCCGCAACAGAGCTGGGTCAACCTGGCCTCGCTGGCCTTCGGCGTGACGACGCTGCACGACCCGTCTAACCTGAACGCGGCCATCTTCACGCAGGCCGAGATGCAGCGTGCCGGCATCGTGCTGGGCCCGCGAATCTACTCGACCGGCAGCATCCTGTACGGCGCCCGCACGCCGATCACGGCGGTCGTCAACAACCTGGATGACGCGCTGACCCATCTGAACCGCCAGAAGGCCGAAGGCGCCATCAGCGTGAAGAGCTACCAGCAGCCGCGCCGCGACCAGCGCCAGCAGGTGCTCGAGGCCGCCCGCCAGACGCAAATGATGGTGGTGCCCGAGGGCGGCTCGCTGTTCCAGCTGAACATGAGCATGGTGGTGGACGGCCACACGACGGTGGAGCACTCGCTGCCGCTGGCGGACGTGTGGGACGACGTGAAGCAGCTGTGGCGCCAGACGGCGGTGGGCTACAACCCGACGCTGAACGTGGGCTACGGCGGCCTTGACGGCGAGCACTACTGGTACGCCCGCACGGAGGTCTGGAAGCACCCGCTGCTGAGCCGCTACGTGCCGCGCGCCGTACTGGAGCCCCGCGCCATCCGCCGCGAGACCGCGCCGGAGGAAGACTTCAACATCCTGAAAGTGGCCCGCACCGCCAACGAATTGTCCAAGGCCGGCGTCAACGTGATGATCGGCGCGCACGGCCAGCGCGAGGGCCTGGGCGCGCACTGGGAGATGTGGATGCTGGTGCTGGGCGGCATGGGCCCGCACGACGCGCTGCGCGCCGCGACCATCAATCCGGCGCGCAACTTCGGCATGGACAAGGATCTCGGGTCCATCGAGGCTGGCAAGCTGGCCGACCTGGTTGTCATCGACGGCAACCCGCTGGCCGACATCCGCCAGAGTGACCGCGTCGTGCAGGTCATGCAGAACGGCCGGCTGTTCGACGCGCTGACGATGAACCAGATCGCCCCGGTCGCCAAGCCCCGCAAGCCCTTGTTCTTCGACGGCAGCGACGGCAAGACCATGCCGGTGGACAGCCATGCGCTGGAGACGGGACATGGACATGACCACGGCGATTGAAGCGTCAGGGCTCGTTGCCGCAGGGTAAACAGGCCCTAGAATGCCCTCTGTCAGGAGAGCGCCCCGGAGCATTTGGGGGCCGCCGAAGGCGCAACAACGCTCAGGCAGAAGGACTGACAAGACGCGGTGGGTGACAGACACTTGCCGCGTTCCTCACTGGAGAGAGGCCGGCCCCTGAGTCGGTCCACCGAAGGGGCAAGCCCAGGGCCATTGGCCGGGGTCAATCTCTCAGGTACCAGGGACAGCGAGGACATCCACACCCGAAATCCGTCGGAGCTTTGATGTCCTCTCTGCTGCAAACGCCTCTTCACGCCCTCCACGTCGAACTCGGCGCCAAGATGGTGCCCTTCGCCGGCTACGACATGCCGGTGCAATACCCCACCGGCGTGATGGCCGAGCACAAGCACACGCGGGCGGCCGCCGGCCTGTTCGACGTGTCGCACATGGGCCAGGTGCGCCTGGTGGGCGCCGATGCCGCCGCCGCATTGGAAACGCTGGTGCCAGTGGACATCGTCGACCTCGGCGTCTTCAAGCAGCGCTACGCCCTCTTCACGAACGAGCAAGGCGGCCTGCTGGACGACCTGATGGTCTGCAAGCGCCCGGACGACCTGTTCGTCGTCGTGAACGCCGGTTGCAAGGACCAGGACATCGCTCACTTGCAGAAGCACATCGGCTCGCGCTGCGAAGTCATCCCCGTGCCCGAGCGCGCACTGCTGGCGCTGCAAGGCCCGCAGGCGGTCGACGTGCTGAGCCGCTTGAACCCCGAGGTCGCCAAGCTGACCTTCATGACCGGCAGCTTCTTCCAGCTCGACGGCATTGACACCTTCCTGACCCGCTCGGGCTACACCGGCGAAGACGGCTACGAGATTTCCGTGCACCAGGACGACGCCGTCGCGCTCGCTCGCAAGCTGCTGGCCCACGCCGAGGTCAAGCCCATTGGCCTTGGCGCACGCGACTCGCTGCGCCTGGAAGCCGGCCTGTGCCTGTACGGCCACGACATCAACGAGACGACCACGCCGGTCGAAGCCTCCATCACCTGGGCCATCCAGAAGGTGCGCCGCGCCGGTGGCGCGCGTGCGGGTGGCTATCCGGGCGCCGCGGTCATCGACGAGCAATTGGCCAACGGCGCCGCCCGCAAGCGCGTCGGCCTGGTGGGCAAGGAGCGCATGCCCGTGCGCGAAGGCGCCAAGATCGTCACCGCCGACGGCGTCGAGATCGGCGTCGTCACCAGCGGCACGCTGGGCCCCACGGTCAACCAGCCGGTCGCCCTCGCCTATCTGGCCAAGGAACACACGGCTGCCGGCACCGAAGTCTTTGCCGTGGTTCGCGACAAGCGCACCCCGATGGTCGTTTCTTCCACCCCCTTCACCCCCAACCGCTACTACCGAGGTTAAGCATGTCCATCAAGTACACCCCCGACCACGAATGGCTTGACGTGCATGGCGATGGCACGGCCACCGTCGGCATCACCGTGCACGCGCAGGACGCGCTGGGCGATGTGGTCTTCGTGGACCTGCCCGAAGTGGGCAAGACCTACGCCGAGAAGGAAGTCGCCGGCGTCGTCGAATCCGTGAAGGCCGCGGCCGACGTCTACATGCCCGTGGACGGCGAGATCACCGAGGTCAACGAAGCGCTGCGCGACGACCCGGCGCTGGCCAACTCCGACCCGCTGAAGGCCGGCTGGTTCTTCAAGGTCCGCTTGAGCAACCCCGCCCAGCTCGACGCGCTGATGGACGCCACCGCCTACGACGCGCTGTTGAAGACGCTGTAACCCTTCGCCACGTCTTAGAAAGGCAACCACAGAGGCACAGAGACACAGAGCAATCTGGAGATTGAATTTCTCCGTGCCTCTGTGCCTCCGTGGTTGCATTTGTTTTTCTCTCCGCCACGCCCCGCCATGCCGACGCCGCTCTCCCAACTCGAAGACGCCTCCGAATTCCACGCCCGCCACATCGGGCCGGATGCCGTCGATGAATCCCTGATGTGCGCCGCCGTCGGCGTGGCCAGCCGCACCGCGTTGATCGACGCGGTCGTGCCCAAGTCCATCCGCCGCTCGCAGGGCATGAAGCTGCCCGCGCCCATCACCGAGGCTGGCGCGCTGGCCGAGCTCAAGCTCATCGCCGGCAAGAACAAGGTCTACAAGAGCTTCATCGGCCAGGGCTACTACGGCGTGCACACGCCGGGCGTCATCCTGCGCAACATCCTCGAGAACCCCGCCTGGTACACGGCCTACACGCCTTACCAGGCCGAGATCTCGCAGGGCCGCATGGAAGCCATCCTGAACTTCCAGACCATGGTGACCGATCTCACCGGCATGGACATCGCCAACGGCTCCATGCTGGACGAGGCGACGTCGGCCGCCGAGGCCGTCACGCTGGCCAAGCGCGGCGTGAAGAGCAAGAGCAACACGCTGATCGTCGCCGGCGACGTGCACCCGCAGACCATCGAGGTGATCCAGACGCGCTGCGCGCCGCTGGGTATCGAGGTCAAGGTCGGCATGGCGCCCGCGCTGATGGCCGAGAACGACTACTTTGCCGTCGTCTGCCAGTACCCCAGCACCACCGGCCTCATCCACGACCTGAAGGCCTTCGCCGACCAGGCCCATGCCAAGAACGCCGCCTTCATCGTCTGCACCGACCTGCTCGCTCTGACGCTGCTGGTCTCGCCGGGCGAGTTCGGCGCCGACATCGTGGCCGGCAACAGCCAGCGCTTCGGCATGCCCATGGGCGCCGGCGGCCCGCACGCCGCCTTCCTGGCTTGCAAGGACGAGTTCAAGCGCTCCATGCCCGGCCGCCTGGTCGGTGTGTCCAAGGACGCGCAAGGCCACCCGGCGATGCGCCTTGCGCTGCAGACCCGCGAGCAGCACATCCGCCGCGAGAAGGCCACCTCCAACATCTGCACGGCCCAGGTGCTGCCGGCCGTCGTGGCCAGCATGTACGCCGTCTACCACGGCCCGCAAGGCTTGAAGCGCATCGCCGAGCGCGTGGCCAGCTACACCGCCGTCCTGCACGCCGGCCTGACGCGCATGGGCGTCAAGGTCGTCACGCCGCACGTGTTCGACACGCTGCTGGTCGAGTGCGAGCCCGGTGTCGTCATGGCCAAGGCCGTGGCGGCACACGCCAACCTGCGCAAGCTCAGCGACAAGCATGTCGGCATCGCGCTGGACGAAACGACGTCGCGTGCCGACATCGAAGCGATCTGGAGCTGGTTCGCCCCGGCCGGCGCCACCGTGCCGACGGTCGCCGAATTCGCCGCCGGCGTCGACAGCCTGATCCCGGCCAGCCTGCGCCGCAGCAGCGCCTACCTGACCCACCCGGTCTTCAACACGCACCACAGCGAAACCGAGATGCTGCGCTACATCCGCAGCCTGTCGGACAAGGACCTGGCGCTGGACCGCAGCATGATCCCGCTGGGCTCGTGCACGATGAAGCTGAACGCGACGGCTGAGATGATTCCCATCACCTGGCCGGAGTTCGCGGGCGTGCACCCCTTCGCGCCGCAGGACCAGCTGGCCGGCTACACCGAGCTGGACCAACTGCTGCAGAACTGGCTGACCGAGTGCACCGGCTATGCCGGCATCAGCCTGCAGCCCAACGCCGGCTCGCAGGGTGAGTACGCTGGCCTGCTGGCCATCAAGGCCTGGCACGAGTCGCGCGGCGACGCGCAGCGCACGGTCTGCCTGATTCCTGAAAGCGCCCACGGCACCAACCCCGCCTCGGCCCAGATGGTCGGCATGCAGGTCGTCGTCACCAAGTGCGACAAGGAAGGCAACATCGATCTCGTCGACCTGAAGGCCAAGTGCGAGCAGCACGCCGACAAGCTCGCCGCGATCATGATCACCTACCCCTCCACGTACGGCGTGTTCGACACGCACGTGAAGGAGATCTGCGCGATGGTGAAGAGCCATGGCGGTCGCGTCTACGTGGACGGCGCCAACATGAACGCGCTGGTCGGCGTGGCCGCACCGGGCGAGTTCGGCGGTGACGTGAGCCACCTGAACCTGCACAAGACCTTCTGCATCCCGCACGGCGGTGGCGGCCCGGGCGTCGGCCCGGTCTGCGTGGTCGACGACCTCGTGCCCTTCCTGCCGGCGCACCGCACTGCGGGCCTGGGCAAGGAGACCAACATCGGCGCCGTGTCCGCCGCGCCGCTGGGCAATGCGGCCGTGCTGCCCATCTCGTGGATGTACATCCGCATGATGGGCGCCGAGGGTCTGAAGAAGGCCACCGAGGTGGCCATCCTGTCGGCCAACTACGTGGCGGCGCGCCTGAGCGACCACTACGACATCCACTTCTCCGGTGGCAATGACGGCGTCAAGGGTGGCGGCGTGGCGCACGAGTGCATCCTGGACCTGCGCCCGCTGAAGGACACGAGCGGCGTCAGCGCCGAAGACGTGGCCAAGCGCCTGATCGACTACGGCTTCCACGCACCGACGCTGAGCTTCCCGGTCGCCGGCACGCTGATGGTCGAGCCGACCGAGAGCGAGTCGCGTGCCGAGCTGGACCGCTTCATCGACGCGATGATCCAGATCCGCCAGGAAATCGCCGATGTCGAGGCTGGCAAGGTCAGTCGCGAGGACAACCCGCTGGTCAACGCGCCGCACACGTCGATGGTCGTCAGCGCGACCGACTGGACCCACGGCTACAGCCGCGAGGTGGCCGCCTTCCCGCTGCCGTCGCTGCGGCGCCAGAAGTACTGGTCGCCGGTCGGCCGCGTGGACAACGTGTATGGCGACCGCAACCTGTTCTGCAGCTGCGTGCCGCTGTCCGAATACGACGAGGCCTGAAAAACCCTCGTCGCAAGAACAACCACGCAGCGCCGCAACATCGGCGATGCGTGGTTTGCTGCTGAGTCGGGGCGGCCAAAAGCCGCCCCGACCTCTTCTACTGAATCGAGGTAGTCATGGCGGTTTCTGTTTTTGACCTCTTCAAAATCGGCATCGGCCCGAGCAGCTCGCACACGGTCGGCCCGATGCGCGCCGCGCGGCTGTTCGGGCTGCGGCTGCAGCACGACGGCCTGCTGGACCAGGTGGCCCGCGTGCAGGTCATCCTGTACGGCTCGCTGGGCGCCACCGGCAAGGGCCACGGCAGTGACAAGGCGGTGCTGCTGGGGCTCGCCGGCCATGAACCCGACACGGTGGACGTGGAAGCCATTCCGGCGCTGCTGGACGTCATCCGCTCGGGCGACCTGAGCCTGATCGGCCAGCACAAGGTCGCGTTCGACGAAGCCAAGGACCTGGTCTTCAAGCGCCGCGAGACGCTGCCCTTCCATGCCAACGGCATGCGCTGCATCGCCTTCGATGCCGACGGCAACGAAGTCGCCAACCGCGTGTATTACTCCGTCGGCGGCGGCTTCATCGTCAGCGACGAGGTGGCGGCCGACGGCAGCAAGCAGAAGGTCATCGCGCCCGACGTGACCGTGCTGCCCTACCCCTTCAAGACCGGCGACGAGTTGCTGGTGCTGACGAAGAAGTACGGCCTGTCCATCGCCGAGGTCATGCGCCGCAACGAGGGCCACTGGCGGCCCGACGCCGAGACGCGCGCCGGCCTGTTGAAGATCTGGAACGTCATGCAGGGCTGCGTGCAGCGCGGCTGCAAGACCGAGGGCATCCTGCCCGGCGGATTCAAGGTCAAGCGCCGCGCGCCCAGCCTGCATGCCAGCCTGACGGCCAATCCTGAACAGGCGCTGCGCGACCCGCTGCAGGTGATGGACTGGGTCAACCTGTACGCGCTGGCCGTCAACGAGGAGAACGCCGCCGGCGGCCGCGTCGTCACGGCGCCCACCAACGGCGCGGCGGGCATCATCCCGGCGGTGCTGCACTACTACCACCGCTTCGTGCACGGCTCGAATGACGATGGCGTCATCGACTTCCTGCTGACCGCGGCGGCCATCGGCATCCTTTACAAGGAGAACGCGTCCATCAGTGGCGCCGAGGTCGGCTGCCAGGGCGAGGTGGGTGTGGCCTGCTCCATGGCCGCGGCCGCGCTGTGCGCCGTCATGGGCGGCACGCCCGAGCAGGTCGAGAACGCCGCCGAGATCGGCATGGAACACCACCTGGGCCTGACCTGCGACCCGGTCGGCGGCCTGGTGCAGATCCCCTGCATCGAGCGCAACGCCATCGCGTCGGTCAAGGCCATCAACGCGGCCCGCATGGCGCTGCGCGGCGACGGCACGCACTTCGTCAGCCTGGACAAGGTCATCAAGACCATGCGCGATACCGGCGCCGACATGATGACCAAGTACAAGGAAACGGCCCGCGGCGGCCTGGCGGTGAACATCGTCGAGTGCTAGGGTCGCGGTGCTTTGCGCCGAACACGAGGAACGGCGCTCCCGCCCCTTGAGGGCGCGGTTCAGCGAGGCGGCAGGTCGTGCGGCAGCCAGCGCTTGTAGATGGCCTGGAAGCTGCCGTCGCGCTTCATCGCGTCGACCTGGAGCTGCCACGCGCTCACCACGTGTTTGGGCGTCCCGAGCGAAAAGGCGATATAGCCTTCGCTGCTGGCAAAGGTGTAGACCTCCTTCAGCGCAGCCGGGTCGACGCCGGCGGCAGCCAGCGCACCCTGCATGCTGATGCGCTCGGAGGCGAACAACGGCGCGCGCCGGGCCAACAGCATGCGCAGAGCTTGCGCCGGGTCACTGACATGGCGCAGGTTCCGAAAGCCCTCGGACGCGAGCTGCTGGGCGGTGTACCAATCGCGCACCACCAGCACGTCGCTCGCCTGGCGGGCGTCATCCAGGCGCTTCAGCCGCTCGGCGCCCGCACGGGCGTAGAAGCTGCTGTAGAAGGTCACGATGGGGCCCACCCACTGGAACAGCTTCTCGCGCTCGGGGATGCGCGCTGCCGCAAACAAGCCCGTGGGCTGTCTTCCCTGGGCCTCTCGGTAGGCCCTCGCCCACGGAAGGAACTCGATTTCCAGCTTCTGCCCAAGGCGTTGCAGCACGGCTTGGACGACCTCGACTGCCAGCCCGCTCGGGCGGCCAGCGTCCGTGTAGTTGACGGGCGGGAACTCCTCGCTCAGCAGCCGCAGGGATGACGCCGATGCCGGCGGCGCCGCCAGCGGCTCCAAAGCCCAGCCAAGCCCCCACAATCCCACCTGACGTCGCAGCACCGAGTTCTCCAGCGTCGTTGCGCCGATGATAGACGGGCACCCCGCCTCGCGGACAGCCGGGTGCACACAGAAGAACCTCGCTTGTCCATGTGCCTCGCCGCCTTCGCGCTCAACGCCCATCCCCGCTTCCCACTCGTCATCGCCGCGAACCGGGACGAGTTCTTCGCGCGCCCGGCGGCACCCATGGCGTGGTGGCCGGACCATCCCGGCATCCTCGCCGGCCGCGACCTCGCCGCCGGCGGCACCTGGTTCGGCCTCGCGCGCAGCGGCCGGCTCGCGCTGCTGACCAATGTGCGCGAGCCCGCATCGCAGCGCGCCGATGCGCCGTCGCGCGGCGCGCTGGTGGTCGACTGGCTGACGGGCCGCGACGATGCCACCGCGTTCGCCGCCCGGCTGGCGCCGGGCTACAACGGCTTCAACCTCATCACCGCCGACTTGCAGCGCAACACCTGGCACTGGATCAGCAACCGTAGCCCGGCGCCGCAACGGCTGGCGTACGGCATCCACGGCGTGTCCAACGCCGCGCTGGACACGCCCTGGCCCAAGACCCAGGGCCTGAAGGCCGCACTGGGCCAGGCGCTGGCTTCGGCGTCCAGCGCGGAGCAACTGAGCAGCGAGCTGTTGGTTGCACTGGCCGACGCCGCCCCCGCGCCTGACGAGCAACTGCCCGACACCGGCGTGGGCCTGGCGCGCGAGCGCCTGCTGTCGCCGCGCTTCGTGCGCATGCCGGACCCGGCGCGGCCGGATCTGGCCGGCTACGGCACCCGCTGCTCCACGGTGCTGGTCACCGAGGCCCTGCCCGACGGGCGGCGTGCTACCGCAATCATCGAACGCAGCGTCGATGCCGCCGGGCGGTGGGCCGCCCCCGTGCGACATCTGGTGACCATTTGATCCGGCGCCGGAAGGACGCCGGCCGCCAAATCTCGCGCTTGACGGATCGCCAAGCTGCTATACAGACGCACCTCTCCGTTGCGAACACGCCCGTCGATGAACCTTCGGCCAAGCCTGTCCACCGCCCGTGGGGCCGCCCTGGCCTGCGCGCTGCTCGCCGGTCTTGTCGCGCTGCGCTGGCTGCTTCGGTTCGAGCTCGGGGCCAGCGTGCCAGGCCTTGCCGAGACCAGCCTGGTGGCGGCCATGCTGCTGCTGATCGGCTCGATGTCGGTCTGGTACATGGCAGGCTGGCCAACCGCCCGTGCACCGAACCCCGGCTCGACGCGCGTGCTGCGCTGGCTGGCGCTGGGGATGTCCATGCTGCCCGCGTTGATGCTGCTTGAAGCGGTGCTGGACGTATCGCTGGGCGTCGACATCGCCCACCCAGATGTGCTGCCGACGGCGCTCAATCCCCACCCCGGCCGCTCCTCTCCAAACGCCTGCATCGCGTTCCTGTTGCTGTTCGCCTCGCTGGGCCTGTTGGCGGGAGCGCCAGGCAGACGCACTCAGCGGCTGTGCTCCGCCGCCATCGGCACCGCGCTGCTCATCGCAGTCATGGGCGTGCTGGGCTATCTGCTGCGGCTGGAGCAGCTCTATCACTGGGGCAACCTCAACCGCATGACGCTGGTCACGGCGCTGGGGCTGATGCTGCTGGCCATCGCGCTGTGGGACCAGCAGCTGCGCTGGAGCGGCCTGGCGGCACGCATGGACCTGCACGAGCGGCGCATCACCTGGCGCTCCATGGCCGTGCTGTCGGTCGTGGCGGTCGCGGCCGGCGCTGGCGGCTTCGCGGCGCTGGAAGTGGAGTTCGAGCGGGCGCGCAAGGAGGACATCCGCTTCACGGCCTTCATCACCGGCGAGGCGCTGACGCACACCCTGGACGCCGGCATCTGGCTGTCCAACACCATCGCGACGCGGCCCGTCGTCATCGAGCAGCTGGCGCGCCTGGGCACCAATGCGGGCGACGCCGAGGCCCGCGAGCGGCTGCGCGCCATCACGCGCAGCCTGCTGACCGGGGGCATCACCGCGACCCGCTTCCTGGACCCCGCCAACCGCCCGCTGACCGAGGCCGGCCGCCCTGCGGTGACGCCCACCATGCCCGCGCTGTCGCTGGCCCAGCAGCACGCACCCAACGCCCGCATCGTTTGGGCCGGCGGCTATGTGCTGCTGACCGACCTGCCCGTCATGGACCGCGGCCAGCTGGTCGGCATCTTCCAGGCTGAGCACCGGCTCAGCCTGATGGACCGGCTGGTGGCCCGCGTGCGCGACACCGACCCGTCGGCCGACGTCATCCTCTGCACGCGTGTGGCCGACCGGGTCAGCTGCCTGCCGTCCAAGCTGCATCCCGAGCCCGCCAACGTGCCGATGTTCGACAGCCACGACCAGCCCTACCTGCCCATCAGCCGCGCGCTGATCGGCGAGTCCGGCGTCGTCGTCACGCCCGATGCGCGCGGTATCCAGGTCGTCGCGTCGTATGTGCCATTGGGCCGTACAGGGCTGGGCATGGTGGTCAAGACGGACGCGGCCGCCGTCTTCGGCGCGCTGCGCCAGCGCCTGGGCCTGCTGGCCTTGCTGCTGGCCAGCCTGGTGCTGGCTGGCACCTGGATGCTGCGCCGCCACGTGAGGCCGCTGGTGCAGCAGTTGGCCAGCGAGCAGGCCCGCTACCGCGCGATCCTGGACAACTCCAACGACGCCTTCATCGGCCTGAACGGCGCCGGCGACGTGAGCGACTGGAACCTGCAGGCCGAGCGCATGTTCGGCTACACCGGCGACGAGGCCCGAGGTCGGCGGCTGTCCGAGCTCATCATCCCGCCCGAGGCGCGCGCCGCGCACGATGCGGGCATGGCGCGCTTTTGCCTGACCGGCACCGGCCGCGTCGTCAACCAGCGCATCGAGCAGACGGCACTGCACCGCGACGGCCACACGCTGGACGTGGAGCTCAGCGTCGCCGCCATGCCCCAGGGCGACGGCTACGTGGCCAACGCCTTCCTGCGCGACATCGGCCAGCGCAAGGCCGCGGCCCGCCAATTGGCGGCCAGCGAGCAGCGCATGCGCGACATCACCAACAGCATCCCGGCCATGGTGGGCGTGTTCGACGCGCAGGAGCGCTGCGTCTACGCCAACGACCTGGCACTGAAGGTCCACGGCATATCGCGCGACATGGGCGTGGGCATGCTGATGCGCGAAGGCCTGGGCGCGGCCAGCTATGCGCTGCACGAGTCCCATGTGCGCGCGGTGCTGAAAGGCCACGCCCAGACCTTCGAAGGCACGCTGCCCTGGCGCAACGGCAT
The DNA here is from genome assembly GCF_031458115.1 of Roseateles asaccharophilus. Lineage (GTDB taxonomy): Bacteria > Pseudomonadota > Gammaproteobacteria > Burkholderiales > Burkholderiaceae_C > Pelomonas > Pelomonas asaccharophilus_A. Next base: position 71,404 of record NZ_JAVDXV010000007.1, read on the forward strand.
GGGTCATTTTCAGGTCCATCTGGTGCCCATGCGCGATGCGCTCAGCGACGCGGTCACCGGCTTCTACCTGATGACCTTCGACATCACGGAGCTGCGCAGCGCTCAGCTGCAGCAGCAGCGCAGCGAGCACCGCTTGCGTGCCATCGCCGACAACCTGCCCGTGCTGATCTCCTATATCGACCGCGACCAGCGCCTGGGCTTCGTCAACAAGACCTTCCAGGAATGGATGGGCGTGGAACCTCTGAAGGCCACGGGCGTCCATCTGAAGACGCTGCTGGGCCCCGAGCTGTACGCGCAGCGCCAGCCGGCGCTGGAGCGGGCGCTGGCCGGCGAGCGCCAGGAGTTCGAGATCACATCGACGGCGCTGGGCATCACGCGACACCTGAAAGTCGTCTACGAACCCGACCGCCAGGCCGACGGCAGCGTGGCGGGCGTGTTCGGCATGTCGGCGGACATCACCGTCACGAAGCAGGCCGAGCAACGCCTGCTGGAGCTGGCCCATGTGGACGCGCTGACCGGTCTGCCCAACCGCCGCGAATTCGAGAGCCGGCTGCAGCTGGCACTGGCCCGCGCTCGCCGCCAGCGCCAAGCCATGGCTGTCATCTTCATGGACGTGGACCATTTCAAGCTCATCAATGATGGCCACGGCCACGCCGTGGGCGACGTTGTGCTGAAGGAATTTGGTGCCCGCATCCGCGCTGCCATCCGCGCCACCGACACCGCCGCGCGGCTGGCCGGCGACGAGTTCGTCGTCATCCTCGAAGGCCTGAACAGCGACGCGGAGGCGTCCCGCGTGGCCGCCAAGCTGGTGGACGCGATACGCCCGCCCATGCTGCTGCCTGGCGGCGGCGAAATCGAGGTCACCACCAGCGTGGGCATGGCCTGCTGGAGCGGCAACGGCGACGGCGCGCAGGACATCCTGGACCGCGCCGACCGCGCGCTGTACCGCGCCAAGGCCGCCGGCCGTGACACCTTCTCGCAAACGACGTTCTGAGTCACAAGGCGGCCGCCCGGCGCAGGCCACAATCGCCCGGCAGTGACCGCCATCGCCCTTCACCGCCGCTCGCCGCCCGACCCGCGCCTGCTGCAGCGCAGCCTGCTGCTGGCCGTGCTGCTGCACGTGTGGTTGGTGCTGATGTTCGGCAACACCACCGGGACGGCCCTGCCGGGCCAGGGCGTCTGGGGCAGCCTCAGCGTGCGCCTGAGCGCGCGCAGCGGCAGCCAGGCCGATGCGCCGCCCAGCCCCAACGCCGGTGGCGCCCCGGGCACGCCAACCCGTCCTGCCCCCGACAGCCGCCCCCAACGGGCCACGCCCGACGCGCAGGCCGATGGCGAGACCCGCACCGCCACGCTGCCACTGCCCGAAGGCTTCAAGCCGGTGGAGCGCGAGACGCTCAGCCCACCATCGCCTCGCAGCGCGCCGCCCGTGACGACGCCGGCCGAGCTGCCCGCCGCCGTCGGGCGGCTGGACACGCGCCCGGACACGGCGCTGACACCGTTGGCACCCGCCGCCGCGCTGCGCAGCGCCGAGCGCCGTCCCGAGGTGCCGCCCCAGCCGGCCGACCTGCCAGCACCCGTGCAACGCCTGGAGGCCGCGCCGGCCACCGTGGCCGACCTGGTGCGGCCGTCGGACCTGCGCCCCGCCGCCGCAACACCGGCGCTGGCACCGCCCAGCACCGAGCTGCCCACGCCCGTGCGCCGCCTTGAGGCACCCTCCGCGGGCACCGCCACGGCAACGCTGCCGCGCGCCACCGAGTTGCGCACCCAGGCGCCCACCGCCAGCGTCAGCGACGCCACGCCCACCCAGGCCTTACCCACGCCGGTGCAGCGCCTTGAAGCGCCCAGCGCCGATGCCGGCGGCGTCAGCCGCCTGAGCTCTCCTCGTGAGTTGCAGCGGCCTGCGCCCGGCGCGGCCACCGCGCTGTCCGGCACCCCCGACCTGCCCACGCCGGTGACCCGGCTGGAGGCGGCCGACGCCGGCGCCGGCGTCGCGCCGCTGCAGCCGGCCCAGAATCCGCGCGCCAGCCTGTCCACGCCGGCGGCCGGTGGGCTCGACGACCTGGCGTCATCGCTGCCAGGCCAGGTCAGCGCACCGGCCGGCCCGGCCCAGGGCGACCCCAGCGCGCCGCCGCTGGCGGGTGTCAGCACCGGCCGCAGCGACGGCCCGCGGGCAGGCGCCGACATGGCCGCCGCACCGACGCCGCCCGCCAGCGGTGCGACCCGCGCGCCACTGAACCTGTCCATGCCGCGCGGCGACATGTCGTCGCGCCGCAGCCCCGGCCTCGTCGAGCTGCTGCCGCCGCCGCCCGAGCGCAAGGGCAAGCTGGAGCAGGCCATCGAGGACACGGCCAACAAGGACTGCCGCAAGGCCTACAGCAATGCCGGCATCCTGGCTGTCGTGCCGCTGGCCATAGACGCGGCGCGCGGCAAGGGTTGCAAGTGGTGAGGGAGCGCCAGACAAAGTCCTCGCGGCGCTTCCGGCTCAGAATCCGCTGAGCACCAGCTTGCCGCGCATGCGGCCGCTCTCCAGCAGCGCATGGGCTCGGCGCAGGTTGGCCGCGTTGATGGGGCTGAAGTGCTCGCTGACCGTGCTGCGCAGTCGGCTCGCATCGATCAGCTGCGCCACGCGCGCCAGCAGCTTGCCCTGCTCGGCGATGTCGGGCGTGCCGAACAGCGAGCGCGTGAACATCAGTTCCCAGTGCAGCGACAGCGCCTTGCGCTTCAGCGCCATCACGTCCAGCGGCGTGGCCGGGTCGTCGATGAGGCCGATGCGGCCCTGCGGCGCGGCGAGGTCCACCAGCTGGGCCCAGTGCTGGTCGCTGTGCGTCAGGCTTGCGATGTAGTGCGCCTCGGCGATGCCGCCAGCCACCAGCTGAGGCCGCAGCGGCTGGCCATGGTCCACCACCGCGTGCGCGCCCAGCTTCCGCACCCAGGCCTGGGTCTCGGGCCGGCTGGCCGTGCCCACGACGCGCAGCTGCGTCAGCTGGCGCGCCAGTTGCACGAGGATGGAGCCCACGCCACCGGCGGCGCCGGTGACCAGCAGCGTCTGCCCGGCGCCGCCGCCCTCGGGCACGCCCAGGCGGTCGAACAACAGCTCCCAGGCCGTGATGGCCGTCAGCGGAAGGCCGGCCGCCTCCGCGTCGGAGAGGCTGCGCGGCGCTAGCGACACGATGCGGTGGTCCACCGCCTGCAGCTCGGCGTTGGAGCCGGGCCGGTTGATGGCGCCGGCGTACCAGACGCGGTCGCCCACGGCAAAGCCCTGCACCGCGGCGCCCACGGCTTGCACCGTGCCCACGGCGTCCCAGCCCAGCACCTCGGGCTGGCCCGGCTGTGGCGCGCGGTTGCGGCGCACCTTGGTGTCCACCGGGTTGACCGACACGGCCGACACGCGCACCAGCAGGTCCAGCGGGCCCGGCGTGGGCGCCGGAAGGTCCAGGTCCAGCAGCGCTTCGGGGTGGTCGACGGGCAGGGATTGCAGGTAGCCGACGGCTTTCATGAGAGGTCCTTCTGCGATGAATCAGCGATGGCCGTCATCGTGAGGCCTGGCATTCAATGCACAAAGACTAGGATCGGCGAATCAGTTTCACGCATTGCATGAAGATGGACCGCCTCGCGCCCTTGCAGCTCTTCGTCGCTGCCGCCGAATCAGGCAGCTTCTCGGCCGCCGCGCGCCGGCTGGACCTGGGCGCAGTGCAGGCCAGCGCCACCATCGCGCGGCTGGAGCGCGAGCTGGGCGTGCGCTTGTTCGAGCGCTCCACGCGCCGGCTGCGGCTGACCGAAGCCGGCGAGCAGTGGCTGCCGCACGCCCGCCAATTGCTGGCCACCTGGGAGGACGGCCAGGCCGCGCTGCGCGACGCGGCCGGCGAGGACCGGCCCCTGAGCGGCCGTCTGCGCGTGAGCCTGCCCAGCGACCTGGGCCGCCAGCACCTGTGGCGCTGGATCGAAGACGCCGCACGAGCCGATGCCGCTGACGGCCTGCAGCTGGAGCTGCGCATCAGCGACCGCCTGGCCGACCTGATGCAGGAGCCGGTGGACTTCGCCGTGCGTTACGGCGAGCCGCCCGACTCCAGCCTCGTCGCGCTGCCGTTGGCGCCGGACAACCGTCGCGTGCTGTGCGCCAGCCCGGCCTACATCGCCCGCCACGGCCCGCCGGCCACGCCGGCCGAGCTGCGCGCGCACGAGTGCCTGCGCTTCGTGCTGGGCGACAGCCTGCACGGCCGCTGGCGCTTCATCTCACCCGAGAGTGAGACGCAGCCCGTCGAGGTGGGCGGCAACCGCGTGGCCGACGACGGCGGCCTGGTGCGCGAATGGGCCGTGGCCGGGCTGGGCATTGCCTACAAAAGCCGGCTGGACGTGGCCGACGACCTCGCCGCCGGACGGCTCGTGGCGCTGCTGCCCGACTGGCAGGGCGAGCCGGCACCGCTGCACTGGATGGCCATAGGCCGCCACCGACTCACTCCCGCACTGCGCCGGCTGGCCGTCGAGCTAAGGCGCCGCTGCGACGCTTTAGCACGGGGGTAGGTCTCAGCTTTCGTTCAGCACCCGCGGTCGCAGTCGAAAAGCCATTGCAAACAATGACCTTTAGATCTTTGCTCCACAGCTGGGGACGCTCGGTGTCCGGCCCAGGGTATCGGTCCTTGGGCGTTTCCTCGCGATCGGCTCAAGCGCGGCCTACCACCTCTTTGAGCTCGTCCAGTGCGGCCTCGAACTGCAGTTCCGCCATTTCGTGTTCCAGGCGCTCAAAGGCGTCAGCCGACATGGCCGCACGGAGCCTGGCTGACATGGATTTGTAGGTCTCCAGCGCCCGCAGGTCGTTCAGCGCCAGCAGTTGGCGCAGCCCGTCCAGCTCCGCAGCATCGGGAAGGTTTCCAGGCGCCGGTTCATCCATCACCTTCCGCTGAGCGAGCAGATCGGACGACTCGCGCCGCAATGCGGACGCGGCGGCATCGAGGCGGGACATTCCTGCGTTGACCGCCTCGGCGTCTGCCTGAAGGCAAGCCTCTTCGACGCGCGTGGCGAGCACGGGAATCTCGATGGCGCCCAGCGTCGACGAACTGCCCTTGATGTTATGCATCAGCCGGGCGAGCTCCTGCATCTGCGTCGGCGTCGCCCGTGGGCTGGCGAGGGCGTCATCACAGACGGCGAGCATGCGCCTGAGCATGCTGATGAACAGATCAGTGTCGCCAGCCAACCGCCTGCGGACCTGGTCAGTGTCGATGCCGTCGATCGTTGGCCATTGCGCCGCCTGCTGAACATGCTGTGAGGTCAGCTTCAAGGGCAGCAGGCCCGCAGCGCGGCGCACCGCCTGCACAAGCCGCTCGGGGTCCAGCGGCTTGGACAGGATCTCCTGCAGGCCGGCATCGCGCGCGCGGCGGTGCTCGGTGTCGGTGTTGCCCGCGGTGAGCGCCAGGATGGGCAGCCCCTCGCGCGCGGGGATGGCGCGAATGCGGCGTGTCGCCTCCAGCCCGTCCATCACCGGCATCTGCACGTCCATCAGCACGACGTCCAGCGGCTCCGCCGTCTGGGCTTGTTGGACGGCCTCGGCGCCGTTGCGGGCCTGCAGCACCTGCGCGCCTTCGATCTCCAACAGACGCCCCGCGACCTGCAGATTGATGTCGCTGTCGTCCACCAGCAGGATGCGCAATCCCGCCAGCCTCGGCCCGTCGGGCTGCTGAGGCGCCGCCGCGCTGGGCAGTTGGGCCACCTCAGCGCGTTCGAAGGGCAACTCGACACTGAAGCAGCTGCCTTCGCCGATCTTGCTCTGCACTCCAACGCCGCCGCCCATCAACTCGGCCAGCTGGCGCACGATGGACAGCCCCAGCCCCGTGCCGCCGAAGCGGCGTGTCGTCGTCGCATCCGCCTGCGCGAACGGGGCAAAGAGCTGAGGCAGGACGTCTTCCGCGATGCCCATGCCGGTGTCACGCACCTCGAAGCGCAGCCAGCAGCGTTCATCTGACTTGGGCAGGACCCAAATGTGCAGCACCACCGAGCCACTCTCGGTGAACTTGATCGCATTTCCCAGCAGGTTGGTCAGCACCTGGCGCAGGCGGGTGGGGTCGCCACGCAGCGCATCGGGGATGCCCGGCTCGGGCGTGAGGTTCAGTGACAGCCTTTTGGCCTGAGCCTGTGCGGCAAAGACGCCTTGAAGCGACGAGCACACGTCACGCAGACTGAAGTCGACATGCTCGATCGTCATCTCGCCAGCTTCGATCTTGGACAGGTCCAGCACGTCGTTGATGATGCTCAGAAGCGCGTTGCCGGCCACCTTGATGTTCTGCACATAAGGCGCCTGCTCCGTGTTCAATGGCGTGCGTTGCAGCAGGTGGGCCAAGCCAATCACCGCATTGAGCGGCGTCCTGATCTCATGGCTCATGTTGGCCAGGAACTGCGATTTGGCCTCGCTGGCGGAACGCGCCGCCTGCACGGCGAGCTGCAATTCGCGCTCGTGTTCGACTCTCGCACTGATGTCGTAGGCCACACCGATGAATCCCAGGCTGGCCCCTTCGACGTCGCGAATCTCCGTGACGGACAGTGTCACGGGAACCAGCTCGCCATCCTTGCGCACATAGTGGCAGTCGAAGGCCTCCCCCAGCACTTCAGGTGCGACCAATGCGAGCCCCGGCGGGACGCGCCGCCCGAGGCGCTCGCTCAGCGACTGCGCCCGTGCCTCCAGTTCCGTCGGCAAATGCCAGTGGAAGGCGTTGACCTTGCCGATCACTTCCTCCGCTGTATAGCCCAGCAGGCGCTCGGCACCGCGGTTGAAGAGCGAGACGCCGCCCTCGCGGCCGACCGCGATGATGGACACCTGTGTCGCCGATTTCAGCACCGACACCAGCAGGGCCAAGGTGTGACGGAGTTCGTCTTCCGCCCGCTTGCGGTCCGTGATGTCCGTGCGCAGCGAGACGATCTTGTCGATGCGGCCGTCCTCGCCAAAGAACGGCATGACGACGCTGTCCACCCAGTACAGCGACCCGTTCTTTGCCCGGTTGCACACTTCGCTATGCCACACCTTGCCTTCGGCAATATGGCGCCACATGTCGAGCCAGAACTGCCGCGCATGCGTGCCGGAATTGATGAGGCGATGGTTCTGCCCCAGCAGTTCCTCGCGCCCATAGCCAGAGATATCGCAAAACCGGTCATTGACCGAGATGATGGTGCCGGTGCGGTCCGTCATCGACACGATCGAATGCGCGTCCAGCGCCGCCAGCAGGGCCGCCTTGTCGCGCTTTTCGGCTTCCAGCGCGGTGCGCTGCTCCTGTAGTTCCGTGACGTCGTGGACCAGCACATAGAAGCCGCGCACCTCTCCGTCAACAACGTCCGGCAGGTAGTGCGCCAGCGAGTGCCGTAAGCCACCATCCGGCCTGGGGATGCTGCGCGAGAAGCTCTGCGGCTCGCCCCGCAGAGCACCCTCGGCCAAGGGGCGGTTGCGCTCGAACAGCTCGGGCCCCAGCAATTCGGCAAGCGACTTGCCCTTCAAGGTCGCGGGTTCAACGCCGAACCAATCCGCGTAGGCCTTGTTGGCCATCACGTTGCGCAGGTCCGGGTCCCAGTAACCGATCAAAGACGGCAGGGCGTCGATGACGTTGCGCAGGTCGTGCAGGGCGCGCGAAAGCGCCAAGGTGCGCTCGCTCACCTGTCCTTCGAGAGCGCTGTTGACCTCCTCGAGCTGCCGCTGGAGCTGCTTGGCGGGGCGAATGTCGCGGAAGATCTTCGCCAGGCCGATACAGCGCCCCTGCGCGTCATGGATGGGCGTCGCGCTGACCGACACATCGATCAGATGGCCGTCCTTGTGCCGGCGCATCGCTTCATGCGCATCGACCCGCTCGCCCGCAACGATGCGGTGGCGGATATCGGCATCCTCGGCCTCCCTCTCTGGCGGCAGCACGAGCGCCGTGATGGGGCGGCCGACGGCCTCGACGGCGCGGAAGCCGAACAGCCGCTCCGCGCCTCGGTTCCATTCAGTCACCTGCCCTTCCAGCGTCAGTGCCACGATGGCGTCTTCCGATGATTCGACGATGGCGGCGCGGCGCAGGCGCTCCTGCTGCGTCACCTCGGCACGCACGCGGCGCTGCGACAGCAGGAACGCCAGCGCGCCCAGCAGCATCGACAGCACGGCGCCGCTGAAGCCGAACAAGGACGGCGGCGTGAGATGCATGCTCGCCACGAACTCCGGCGTGGCAAGCATGCGCGCCTCCCACTGGCGCCCAAAGATGTCGATCGTCGTTCGCCGCTGGGGCAGGCCGGCGCCCTCGGGGGCCGGGCCCGGCGTGCTGAAGAAGGGCCCGTCCGCCCGGTCGCCCACGTCGGCCAGATCCAGCCACAGCAGCCTTGCCGACGCGTCGAGGCTGGCCAGCACCTCATCGATGACGATGGGCGTGTAGCTCCAGCCGCGGCCACGTTCGGGCGCGTCCGGTGCGCCGGCCCGGTAGACGGGCAACAGCACCAGGAAGCCGCGCTTCTTCTGGCCGGAGGCCTGCACCAGCGTGATAGGCGCGGTGATCTGAGCCTTGCCCGTGTCGATCGCGCGCAAGGCTGCCTCGCGCCGGCGGGATTCGGAGGCGATGTCCAGCCCGACTGCCTGGCGGTTGCTGGCCTCCGGCTCGATGTAGACGATGACGGCGCGATCGCCCTCATGGGGCGCGAGTTGCTTGATGGCGAACTCCGGCCGGCCGTCCGCCCGCATCATGGTCGTGAAGTCCGCGGCCTCCTCGGCCGGCACGCGCCAGATGATGCCGAAGCCACGCGCGCCCGGAAACTCCTGATCGAGCGAACGCGTCTGCGCGTAGCGCTGCACCTGCGCGAGCGTGGGCAAGGTGCCCTGAGCCGCCGCGATGCCGCGCATGCCGCGCAACCCGTACTCCATGCGGTGCAACTGTGCGCGAATCCGCTCCACCGTCTCCGAAGACAGTTCCTCGAACCGGCTGGCGACGACGGCCCGGTTACGCTCGGCCTGGTTCCAGCTCAGCCACGCGGTCGCCAAGGCGCCCAGCAGGAAGCACACCAGCGCGGCCCGCCAGGGATGGAGTTTCATGTCGCTGCGCCGTCGAGCTGGGCGGCTGGCGGCTGAGGCGAGTCGCTGTGGCTGCAATACTGCGACCGACCCTCACGCTTGGCGCGGTACAGGGCCTCGTCGGCGCGCTGCATCAGGGTCTCGGCGGTAAAGGCGTCACTACCTTGGCCCAAGGCGACGCCAACGCTGACGGTCACCACGCCATCCACGACACCATCCTCGTGGGGGATGGCCAGTTGCCGCACCGCATCGACCAGTCGCCCCGCGATCAGGCAGGCGCCCTCCAGGTCGGTGTTGGGCAGCAATGCGGCGAACTCCTCGCCGCCGTAGCGGGCAACGAAGTCCGCCGGGCGCCGCATGACGCCAGCCAGCGCCGCCGCAACGCCGCGCAGGCAGGCGTCCCCCGCCGGATGACCATAGCGGTCGTTGAAAAGCTTGAATCGATCGACGTCGATCAGCAAGGCGCACAAGGGCTGCGCCTCCCGCTGCGCGCGCGCCCACTCCGTTGCCAAGGCGCCATCCAAGCTGCGCCTGTTGGGCAGCTGGGTTAGCGCATCTGTGCCCGCCAGTCGGCGTAGCTCGTCATTGGCGCGCTTGAGCTTGAGGTGGGTCGACACGCGTGCCCGCAGGATCGGCTCGCTGACCGGCTTGTGGATGAAGTCGGCCGCTCCCATCTCAAAGCCGCGGATCTCCATCTCGAGCGCATGGTGGCTGGTCACGAAAAGCACGGGTACGTCGGCCAGTTCGAAGTCCGCCTTGAGGGCGAGACAGGCGTCGAAGCCACTCATGCCGGGCATCTCGGCATCCATCAGGATGAGGTCGGGCTTGTTGCGCCGCGCCTGGCTCAGCGCCGCCTCGCCGCTGCGCGCAAAGCGCAGCGTGCCCAGTTCGGACAGCATCTGGGCCATCAGCTGGACCAGGGTGGGGTCGTCGTCGACGATGAGGATGGACGCCTGGGCTGATGACATCGGTTCCTTGGCGACTGGCAAAGCCACCGCACTGTAGCGGTCAGGTCGCTGCAGCCACATGAGGTCGTTTCAGGCAAAGCGTGAACTGTGTCCCGATCCCCGGCTCGGAATCCACCAGAATCCTCCCACCCATGGCCTCGACCAGGCTCTTGCTGATGACGAGGCCCAACCCCGTCCCGACGACCGTTGTGTTCTCGCGGCCGAGGCGGTTGAAGGGCTCGAACAGGGCTGTCTGCTGCGCGGCGCTCATGCCGATGCCCTCGTCACGCACCGCAATGCAGGTCTCGTCGGCCGTCAGCGCCAGGTCCAGCGTGACGCGCCGGCCCTCGCCGCTGTACTTGATGCCGTTGGTGAGCAGGTTGACGAGGCACTGACGCAGGCGCTGTGTGTCCGCCATCACCGGCACCTCGGCATCCAGCGAAGGCAGGTGAACCACCGCCCCGACTTGGGTGGCGAGAGGCTGCACGGTCTCGATCGCCGAACGGATGGCGTCGCGGGCATCCCCGGCCTGGACCTGGATGGCCAGCGTGCCGGCCTCATGGCGAGAAACGTCCATCAGGTCGGCCAGCAGGGCCTGCAGCTGGCCGGCAGCATCGCGGACGTACTGCAGGCGCTTGAGGTCGGTTTCTCCTGTGACACCGCCACCCAGCTGCAGCAGCTGGGAAAAGCCCAGGATGGCATTGAGGGGCGCCCCCATCTCATGGCAGACCCAGGCGATCAGCCGGGACTTGGCCTTGGCTGAGGCTTCCGCGACGACCTGCGCCTGGCGCGCCTGCTCGAGTTGCTCGCGTTCCGCGATGTCGCGAATGATGAGCGTGATGAGCCGGCCGGATTCGGCCTCCGAGGCGCGCACTTCCAGGACGCGTGTCGTGCCGTCGGGCGCATGAAATTGCATGCGAACCGGCGCGCGGCGGGCCGCTTCCATGCTGTCTCCCATGCCGGCCATGGTCTGGTCGATGTGCTGGCCGACTGCCGCCGTGGCATCGCAGCCAAGGATGCGCGCGGCCGCGTCGTTCAACAGCATCACGTGCTCGCTGGCGTCGCAGGCGATGACGCCGTCGCTGGCGGTGCGCACGATGTCGGCCACCCGGGAGTCCGCCAGCCGGCGCCAATGCGCAGCCATTGCCCGGATCTCGCTGTCGATGCGCGTCTTCAGCGTCAGCAGATTGCGGATGCGGGCGCGCAGCACGCTGACGTCAAAAGGCTTGCTGACGAAGTCCGCAGCACCCAGGTCCAGCGCCCGCTTCTCGCGCTCGGCGTCAGCAAAGCGCGTGATGAAGACGACAGGGATGTGCGCGAACTCGGCCTGGCTCTTGATGGCAGCGCAGACTGAGAAGCCGTCCAGGCCGGGCATGCTGGCATCCAGCAGGATCACATCGGGGCGGATCTCATGCAGCTTGCGCAGCGCGCCGTCGCCGGTCGTGGCGAAATGGACAACACCCAGGCCCTGCACGGCCTTCTGGATGAGCCGGATGGCGGAGACGTCGTCGTCCACCACCAGGAGGCGGGCCGGGGCCACGTCGGCATCGGCCGGCTCGTCGCCGGACTGCACGATTTCCTTCAGGCGGGAGGCGAGTTCATGGGAGCGCAGATGCGCCCTGACGCGGGCCAGGAAGGTCTCGCGATTCAATGGTTTGGTGAGGAAGTCGACCGCGCCGCGCTGCAATGCAGCGCATTCCAGCTCCGTCGGTCGGTCCGCGGTTGCGACGATGACCGGCAAACTCTCGAACATCGGGTCGCGCTGCAGTTCCTCGCACAACTGCAGGCCGGTCATGCCCGGCATGTTGAAGTCCACGATCACCAAGTCCGGCCGCGAAGCCCGGATCTGGCGCAGCGCATCGATCGCCGACGTCGCGAAGCGCACCTGCACAAACTCCGACAACATCGAGCGCATCAGCTTGATGGACTCGGCTTCGTCGTCCACCAGCAGGATGCGGGCCTCGTTCAGCGCGCGCATATCTCGCCACTCGTCGGACATTGCCCCTCCCGCACATTGGTGTGCATGCACGTCCACGCGGACATTGGCCTGAGCATAGATAGACTCACTCAGCAGTGGCAAGCCCGGTGTTCCGTGAATTGGCGAAGTCTCTCGCGTGTCGGCGTCCCGCTACTCCTCACATATTGCAAGCGCGCGACCTCTACCGCGGAGCGCCCAAAGCGCAGGTTCGCCAGTTCGGAAAGGATCTGACCCAAGGCCTGAATGGCCGTCGGATCGTCATCCACCGGCAGCAAGTCCGGGCTCACACGAATCGCCCCAAAAGCCTGCAAGAAATGATGAAGCGGAACCCAGATCCCGCCTGCTTCTAACACGCAATCTACGCGCATCCTGATATTTCGCAAGTCTGTTTGTTGCATCCTTGCGCGTTATAGGATGGCTGGAAATTCCAGCCTTGCCGATGCCGCCGATGGAGGTTGGCTGCCACCGGTACCGAGGGGAGACGTCCGGATGAAACGGAACCCGCGCGCCCAACGGGCGGCGATGTTGCTATTTGGATGCTTGGGCCTGGCTGTCAGTCTTTTGATCGCCGTCTGGGTGCATCAGGAGAATCAGCAACAGTTGCAAGCGCGCCAGTCCCGGCTCAGTTCAGAGGTTGCTGCTCTGGTGCAGCAGCGATTCAGGCTGTATGAGTACGGTCTGCGAGGTGCACGAGGCGCAGTCGTTGCAGCGGGAGGTACGGCGCTGTCCCGAGCCAGCTTCGAGGCCTACATGGCTGGCCGCGAGACGGGGCGCGAATTTCCCGGTGCCCGGGGATTCGGCTTCATCCGCCGCGTGCAGCCGCAACACGAGGCCTCCTTCCTGCGGCAGGCACGCCAGGAAGGGCCCCCCGACTTCAGCATTCGCTCGCTGGGGCCCCGCAATGGGGACTTGTTTGTCATCCAGTACATCTATCCGCTGGAGATGAACCGCGAGGCCATGGGGCTGGACATCGCCACCGAGGAGAGACGGCGCGAGACGGCGCTCGCGGCTGCACGCGAAGGGGAGCCCCGCCTCACGCCGCCGCTGACGCTCGTGCAGGCTGATGGCATGCCACGGCGTGGCTTCCTTGTGCTGCTGCCGGTCTATGGCAGCCAGGCCCCACTGCGGGATGGCGAAGCGCGCCAGCAAGCCACCATCGGATGGACTTATGCCCCGCTGGTGGTCGATGACGTGCTCGCCGACATGGGACCATTGCTGGACGAGCTGCGGATCTCACTCGCTGACGCTGAAGACAGTCGGCCCTTCTACGAGTCCAGCCCGGCCGTTGAATCAGCGCCGGCAGGCACACCAGCCAGCCAGACCGTCAGCGTCTTTGGTCGCCGCTGGCTGCTCACGGCAACGGCGAGGCCGGCGCTGTTGCGTGAAGCGCGCCTGCACGATCCGGTGTGGGTAGGCGCCGGCGTTGCCGTTGCCTGGAGCTTGTCGACCTTGCTGATATGGGCTTGGCAGCGATCACGCAGCGCATTTCCCGTAACGGAGGCGGCTCGGCTGGAGGCCTTGGCCGAGACCGGGGTGTTGGAATTCCTGCGCAGCCCTCTGGCTCGGCGGGCAGCATTGGCATTCCTGGCGCTCCTGGCGCTCTTCGCCTGGGTGGACTACCAGCAGCAGTGGGTTTTCCAGGCGTCCAACGCCCAAAAGACGCTTCAGGGGCTGGTCGACGAACGTGCGGAGCGGCTGCACCTGACTCAGACCGCACGACGCAAGTCGGTACTTTTCCTGGCGGAAACCCCCTCGGTGCAAGGCCTGGTGCGGGACGGTGCCAACCAGGCCGACTGGCTGCTCCAGATGCAGCGGATCTTCATTGCACAGATGAGATCCTCGCCGGAGGTGGCGCAGGCCCGAATCATCGGGGTGGCTGACGGTGGGCGTGAACTGGTGCGGGTCGATCGGCGCGGCGCAGATCTGCAAGTTGTGCCCCGGTCCGAGCTGCAGGCCAAGGGCGACAGACCTTACATGGAGCAGACGCTCGCGCTGCAGGTCGGAGAGGTGCTGACATCGCAGCTCGAACTGAATCAGGAGCATGGACGTGTGGAGATACCGCACCGGCCGACGGTGCGCTACTCGACACCCGTGTACACGGCCGACGGCCGGGTGTTCGGAATCGTCATTCTCAACATTGACGTTGCCCAGCGCCTGGCGGAATCGGCTGCGGCGGCGCCACCGGGCACAACGTTGTACTTGCTGAACGCGGTCGACGAGTTCCTGATTCATCCCGATGCCCATCGCACGTTTGCAACAGACCGCGGGCAGACCTACCGGTGGGCCAATGAGTTCAGTTCAGCCGCGCTGCCACCGGAGATGGACGCTCGCGTACTGCAGGCCTGGCGGAAGGCGGACGGTGAAGTACTCGTCACCGCGCGGGCGATAGTGGACCCTAACCCCGGCAGCGTCGTCGGCCGGCTGACCTATGTGGCGAGCATGCCTGTTCGGCCAATGGAGCAAGCGGCCGTCCGAAGGACCGCAGAACACTTGCTGGCGCCTTTGCTGGCAGGGCTGGGTGGCGCCACGCTGCTCTACTTCTACTGGGTTGGCCTGCAGCGCCAGTTGCAGGCCCGCGGCGAACGCCTGCGCCTGGCCGCCATCGTGGATCAGTCGCGCGATGCCATCATCAGCCTGGATGCGCAGGGTCGCGTGTCTTCCTGGAACCGGGGCGCCCAGCAGCTCTTCGGCATCGCTGCGCAGGCTGCTTACGGTCTCGGACTGAGCGAACTGGTCTCGGACCCCGCGCGCCCCCTCGTTCTCGAGGATTCCGTAGCGGGTGAACAGGAACACTGGTGCCTGACCCGCGACGGTCGGCAGTTGCTTCTGGCCATGAGCGTTTCGCGGCTGGCCGGTCCAGGCGAGGCAGAGGATGGGGGCAGCCTGTCCGTCATCTTGCGAGACGTGACGGCGGAGCGGCAGGCGCAACAGGTCCAGACCGAGCTGACCGAGTCGCTGGAAGCGGAGGTCAACGAGCGCACGGCCGCGCTTGCCCGCGAGCGAGAGCGGCTGCAGAACATCCTGCGTGGCACGGATGCCGGCACCTGGGAGTGGAACGTCCAGACGGGCGAAACCCGGTTCAACGAGCGCTGGGCCGGCATCATCGGCCACACGCTGGAAGCGCTGGCGCCGGTCAGCATCCAGACCTGGCATGCGCACTTGCATCCCGAGGACCTCGCGAAGTCCCAGATCGAACTGGAGCGGCACTTCTCGGGCGAGATTGAGCAATACGCCTTCGAAAGCCGCATGCGCCACAAGGACGGCCGCTGGATCTGGGTGCAGGACCGGGGGCGGGTCTTCACCCGTACGGAAGACGGCCGGCCTGAGTGGATGTTCGGCACGCACAAGGACATCACCGCAGCGAAGACCGCACAGCTCGACGTGTCCCGTCTGGCAACGCTGCTCAAGAGCGTGCTGGACGCCGCCACCGAGGTGGCCATCATCGCGACGGACCCTGATGGCCTCATCACCATCTTCAATGCGGGTGCACAGCGATTGCTCGGCTATGACGCCTCCCGGATGATCGGGCGCGAAACGCCCGAAATGCTGCACCTGCCTGCCGAGGTCGAGGCCTATGCAGCAGAACTCACGGAGGCCCATGGTCAGCACATCGCGGGCTTTCGCGCGCTGGTGCACCAGGCAGAAATGGATGGAGCAGACCAGCGGGAGTGGACGTATGTCCGCAGCGACGGGCGGCATGTTTCCGTGATGCTCGTGGTCACACCAATACGTTCGCCACAAGGCATGATCGTGGGCTACCTGGGCATGGCGGAGGACGTATCGGCGCGCAAGCGCGCCGAGGCCGAACTGCATCAGGCCAAGTCCGACGCCGATGCTGCCAATGCCGCCAAGAGCGAGTTCCTGGCCAATATGAGCCACGAAATCCGCACGCCGATGAACGCCGTCATCGGCATTGCCAGGTTGCTGGAATCCACGCCACTGGATGTGGACCAGCGCCAGTTGTTGAGCAAGCTGCAACTCGCCGGGCGCTCGTTGCTGGGCATCATCAACGATGTGCTGGACCTGTCCAAGATCGAGGCTGGCGAGATGCGCATCGAGTCGGCGCCGCTGTCGCCAGCCCGACTGCTGGATGAGTTGCAGCAGATCTTCGGTCCACAGGCCCAGGACAAGGGCATCGGTCTGCGCATGGAGGGCGGCGAGGCGCTGCCAGCCTTCATCCGGAGCGACGAACTGCGTCTGCGGCAGATCTTCGTCAACCTGCTGAGCAATGCGATCAAGTTCACGTCGGCAGGCGAAGTTGTGCTGCGTGTGACCCGGGAGCCCGCGCAGGACAAGGGTGACTGGCTGCGCTGGTCGGTTTCCGACACGGGCATAGGCATTCCGCCGCAGACGCTCGCACATCTTTTCGAACCCTTCGTACAGGCGGACGCGTCTACCACGCGACGCTTCGGCGGAACGGGCCTGGGCCTGGCCATCGTCAGCAATCTGGCTGCGCTGCTGGGCGGTGAAGTCGGTGCCCTCAGCACGCCAGGACAGGGCAGCCAGTTCTGGCTGCGCATGCCACTGGTCATCGTCGCGCCCGATGAGGGGCAAGAGGTTTCGCGGGGAGTGATCGAAGTGGTGGTGGTGGACGACGATGTTGAAGACTTGCGCACCCTGGGTAGCCTGTGCCGGGCTCTCGGCTGGCACACCACGGAACTGGAATCCGGACAGGGCTTGCTGGACCTGGTGCAGGCCAGGCTGGAATCCGCCAAGCCCTTGCCGGATGCGCTGCTGGTGGACTGGCAGATGCCCGGAATGGACGGCCTCGTGGCGCTGCGGGCGATCGCACACAGGCTGAATCTCGAGCGCTTGCCTGCCATGCTGGTGGTGTCGGCACGCGAACGCAAGGACATCGAGGCCGCGGACCACGACCATCTTCTGGATTCGGTGCTGACCAAGCCCATCAGTAGTTCAGAGCTTTTCAACGCCGTCAATCAAAGCGTGGCGATGCACACGGGCAGCACTGAGCGCGTGATGGGCTCGACCCGCATTGATGCCCTGGATGCGCAGTGGCTGCATGGCTTGCAGGTATTGCTGGTGGATGACAGCGAAATCAACCTCGAGGTGGGCAAACGCCTTCTGGAGCAGGAGGGTGCGGTCGTGCACACCGCTCGGGACGGCCAAGAGGCGGTGAATTGCCTGCGCGAGATGCGCGGGCGCATTGACGCGGTGCTGATGGATGTGCAGATGCCCGTGATGGACGGTTACGAAGCCACCCGACGACTGCGCGAAGACCCGGCTCTGGCCAAACTTCCGGTACTGGCATTGACGGCGGGCGCACTGAGCGAGGAGCGTCGTCGGGCGCAGGAAGCCGGCATGACCGACTTCCTGACCAAGCCGCTCGATCCCGCTTCACTGGTACGGGCACTGCGGCGCACCGTGGAGCGTGTCCGCGGCACGCCGCTTCAGATCAGGCCGAGCGACGCAGCAAGAACCGGCAACGCTTCCCTGCCCCACCACTGGCCGGATATCAAGGGCATCAATGCCGTCGAAGTCGCGGGCCGGATGTCTGGCAACGTGGACCTCTTTCTGAAGCTCGTGGCGCGAATGCTGCGCGAGTTTCAGGGCGTGCGGCTTGCTGCCGAATGGCAGGGCCTTCTCAGTGCGGAACCACAGGCGCTCGAGGCGGCCATGCACAAGCTGCGAGGAGCTTCCGGGACCCTGGGAGCCAGCGACGTACAGCGTTGGTCGGGAGAAGCGGAAACGCGGTTGAGGGCCGGCGCCACGCTGTCTGATTTGCAACCGGTGATGGACGCTCTATGCCATGCGTTGGTTGACTTGAACGATGCCAGCGCCGCATCGCTCGCGCATCTCGCCGGCCCTGCGGCCGAACCGCGCGTCGCCGGCCCCATCGAGCAGACGGACCTGGATGCGTTGCTCAGCTCCCTGAGCGCACGCGAACTGAGCGCTGTTGACAAGTTCCGACGCCTTGCGCCGGCGCTCAGATCCGTCTGGGGTGAGGCGAGCTTCTCCAGCGTGAGCGCCGCCGTCGAAGATCTCGACTTTGCCGCTGCGTTGAATCAGGCACTCGCAGCCGAAGAGGCACGAAGCCGCTGATCGCGCCGACCGTCCGGCGCTTCCACCGATGCACGGAGCGCATGTTGGATCGTGCTCATGCGCTGAGCGTTCCTCAGATCGCCAGCATGGAACTCTTGTAGACACTTCATCCCACATGCAGTCGGCAGCTTCGGCTGCAATCGCTTTCTGGTCGCGCCAGCCGGGCCATCGGCGGTCCCCCGGATGCCGCGGCCCTCTGGACTGCTGCGCCGACACCGTTGAAACTCCCTGTGAACCGGCGGCAGACCTCATGCGGCCTGCGCTTGCCGGTCAGGCGAGCTTGAAGAAGCTGATCTCTGCGTTGAGGCGCTGCGCCTGTTCGGCCAGGCCGCTGGCCGAGGCGGAGGTCTGGTCAACGAGGGTGGCGTTCTGCTGCGTAGTCTGGTCCAGGGCTTGAACGGCCTGGCCCACCTCGACCACCGCCTGCCGCTGCTGCTGCGTCGACTCGGTGATCTCCCTCATCATCGTGGCCATGTGCGCGGCATTGGTGACGATGCCGGCCACCATTTCCCGGGCCTGGCCCACCACGGAGTGGCCGGACTCGACCTGCTCGATGCTGGTGTTGATCAGTGTCTTGATCTCCTTGGCGGCCTGGGCAGACCGCTGAGCCAGCGCCCGCACCTCCGATGCCACGACCGCGAAGCCGCGGCCTTGCTCACCCGCCCTTGCGGCTTCCACAGCGGCATTCAGCGCGAGGATGTTGGTCTGGAAGGCGATGCCGTCGATGGTGCCGATGATCTCGCCGATGCGGCCGGAGGATTGGCGAATCTCTTCCATGGTCCGGACCACGTCCGAGATCACCTGGCCGCACTGGCCCGCTGCGCCGGCGTTGTCATGCACGATGCGGGCGGCACCGTCGACCGTCGCGGCGGTCTGGCGCACCTGCTCGGCAATGTGCTCCATGGTGGCGGCGGTCTGCTCCAGGTTGGCTGCGGACTGCTCGGTGCGGCTCGACAGGTCCACCGCGGCGTCGGCGATCTCGCCACTCGAGTTCTGCACCTGCGCCGAACCGCTCAGCACGGCGGAGACGATGCGGCGCAACGCCACCTGCATCTCACCCAACGTCACCATCAGCTCAGCCGCTTCATCGCGGCCCCAGGGCTTGGGCGCCGTCGCCAGGTTGCCGCGGGTGATCTCGCGCAGATGTTCCGACACCTCGTTGAGCCCGCCCATCATGACCTTGTAGAAACTCAGCATCAGGTAGAGCGCCAGCAGCAGGAAGCCAGCGACGATGCTGGCCTCCACAGCCAACATCCGGTTCTTAACGTCGATGCGCTCCTTCAGCCGCTCGTCCAGGCGGGCCAGCACGCGACTGTTGTAGTCGGCCAGGGCGGCCACGGCCGCATTGCCCAGCTTCAGGAAGTCATCGGCGCTGCCCTTCAGCTCTGCGCCCAGGAGTTGCTCATTGGCGGCCGCGACGAATGCGCGGACGGCTTGATCGGCCTCCTGGCTACTCAGGCGCTTCGCCACCTCGGCTGCGCCGGATTCGATACCTTGCTGGTGCGAGCGCAGCATGTCGCCCTGCAGGAAGGGAATCACGGCCAGGTTGTCGGTGATGTGGCGACGGCGGTCGTAAGGCAACTCACCGGACTTGAGGGCGAGCGTGCCCAGGCCACGCAGTTCGGCCAGCTGTTCCAGCAGCGCGGGTCCACGCTGCACACCCAGCAACATCAGGTGATAGGTGTCCAGTTCAGGGTCAAGGCTGAGCTCGGCGCCGTCGGCGGCGTCCATTTCCAAAGACAGCAGCGTCTTGACGAACTGGTTGTGCTTCGCGAACGTCTCGTCGGGCGTGGCGCCCGCCGGGCTGCGCCTGAGCGCCTCGTGGCTCTCCCGCGCCGCGGCAAACGACTTGTCCATGCCGAGCTCCGCGCCTTCCTGGCGGTGGACGGCCTCCAGCTTGGCCCAGGCCGCGTCGACCTTGGCCTGGGCTTCATTCAGATCGGCCACCTGCGTGGTTGCGGCGCGCCTGCGGTTCTGCGCGCTTGCCGTCACCTCATGGATCGCGGTGACATAGCGCAGGCCCTGCAGTTCGTGCCGCGTGCTGCTGATGAGGCCCTGGCTGACTGACCACACCAGCCAGGCCAGCATGACCAGAGGAACGGCGAATGCCGCGGCGATGCAGGCGGCCTTGGCCGGGAAGGACAGCTTGCGGAACAATCGCACGCCGGGTGACAGCCAGCCGTGATACCGAAAGAACTCACCGAGCCCAGTGGCGCTGGCGGATGGCGTTTGAGCGAGATTGAGCATGGTGACTCCTGGAGTGGCTGTCGCGACCCGCGACGGCGTTGGGTGATGCGGAGATCGGGGCCGAAGAGACTTTTGGCTTTGCGGCGAAGTGGGCAACTGTTGCTTCAGTGCAGCGCGTTCGGACCTTTGAGCACGCCAATGGACGGGTCGTCCAGCAGCTTCTCGGTGTCCGTGAGGATCAGCACACGCTGGCAGGCTTCGAGCGATGCGACCGTGGCGATGCCATTGATGAAGTGGACGGCGCCACTTTGCAGGCTCGGAGCCGGCCGGATCTCGGCTTCGCTGAGGGCGAGCACATCGCTGACAGCATCGACGACGACGCCAACCACGCGGCCCCGCACGTTAAGCACGATGACGACGGTCAGAGCGTCATAGCGCGGCTCCTCACGAGCAAGAAGCAGGCGCAGGTCGACGATGGGCACGATGACGCCGCGCAGGTTGACAACGCCCTTGACGCTCGGCGGCGCGCCGGCGATGCGTGTCGGCGGCTCGAAGCGGCGGATCTCCTGCACTTGCAGGATGCTCAGCGCGTACTCCTCGTCGCCGACTTGAAAGCTCAGGTACTCGCCAGGTCGGGCGGTTGCGCTGGCCGCCGGTGACTCAACGCCAACCGGTTGCAGCTGTAACTGTCGCCTGTGGTCGAGCGGCGTGCTCATGACAGTGAGGGCTTGGTCCATCGCATCTCGCTCCGACAGCCGAGGCTGATCTGTTTAAGATGCTTCTATGGTAGGCGATGGAGTGGCATTTCTAGCATTTATGCATGTGACGTCTATCACATGATTTCATTTCAAATGCAGTCCGGTGGGTTAGAGCGACTCCAGCTGTCTTGCCAGCGCTTCCCAGCGCGGACGGGCGATATTCCAGTCATGGGCCTCGCAAGCATTTTCAAGCGCGGCTGCGCAGTCGCTGGCGTCGCGGTGGCCGAGGGTGCGCAGTATCGACTTGAGGTTGTGCGCCAGGCGACGCAAGCCGGGGGCATCGGTGGCCGCCATTGCACGCCGGCCCGCAACCAGATCCAGTTGGAACTGCTCGAGGCAACTGGCGCGGAAGGCGTGGTACAGGGCGGCATTGCCGTCGAAATGCTCGGCAATCACGTCTTGGTCGCCCTCGGAATGCACCTTCAGGGTGACTCCGCTCTCAGGGCTAGGCTCACCGGCCAGTGCCGCCGTGACGCAATCCTCGAGTTCCGCCACGCTGCAGGGTTTGGACAGCAGCCGCCAGACGTCGGGGCGCTCAAGGATCCGCCGCGTGGCGACGTCCAGGCCTGCGCTGAAAACGGCCAGCCGGGCATCGCCTCTCAATCGAGGCTCTGCGGCGAGGGCGTCGATCAGGTCCATGCCCGAACGACCGGGCAGCATCAAATCCGTCAGGATGAGGGCGACTGACCGCTGGGAAAGTATGGCGAGGGCGTCTTCGACCGTCGTAACGACGACGAGCTGAATGGGAAGTTCGCCCAGCGCCATGCTGACGAAGCGCCGCATGATGCTGTCGTCTTCGACAAGCAACACGCTGGGCGCCATGTTCACTCCACCGTTTCCTCGGTGAATTGCTCCGCCAGCAGGGCTGGCAATTCCGCGACCAGACGCGGCTTGTGAACGACCGCAACCCCTTCAAGCGCGAAAGCGTAAGGTTCGCGCTGGGTCTCATCCAGCGATGTGATGACGATGAGCTGGCTGCCTGAAAAATGCGGGTCGGAGCGCAAGGTGCCGATCAGGGCTGCGCCATCAATGCCGGGAAGCAGGATATCGACCAGCAGCACTTGCGGCTGCAATTGCCCGTACATGGCGAGCCCGACGATGCCATCCGGCGCAATATGGAGTTCCAGCTCGGGGAACTTTTGGGCGAGCACCATGGCGATCAGCTTCTGGTAGTGCACGGAGTCTTCGATCAGCAGCACGCGCCCACGGGGGGCACTTGGCCGTGCCCCGCTCCGCGGCGCTGGCGCCTCCTCCGGCTTCACCGCTTCAGCAGTCCCTTCGCGGCGGGCCGCCCACGCCTGGACAGATTCCTTGGAGATGCGGCGATGCCCGCCAGGCGTCTTCCAGGCAACAAGCTCGCCGCGGTCCACCATCATCTGCACGGAACGTACGGCCAGCCCGAGCAACTTGGCGACCTCAATGGTGCTGAAGTCAGCGCCGGTGGCAATGTCTGCGGGAGTCCTGGGCATCAGTCAAATTTGAAGACTCTCAATCCCAGAGAGTCATGCGCGTTGAATGACAAATATGATAGCCCGCCACCAAGATGTGGTTCGGGGATTTGCAATCTGCAATGCTATGCAATCGATTCAAGTACAAGTGCCGCCGATTGAGACTCACGTCAGGGCGTCCTGCAGGCTTGAGTCCTTGCCCAATCGCCCGCCACCGTGACTCGCAAGTGGCTGGGTTCAAGGGCCGCTGTACTCTGCCTTGCCAGCGTCCTGAGGTGGCTTGCGACTGACGATTGCCCAGTGAAGGCAGGTTGGTTGATGCATTCATGGCGAAAGTTGCCAGCTAGTTCGCCATCGCCAAGGGAAGCTGCAGGCGGAAGAGTGCTCCCCCACCGGTGCGGTTCTCGGCCGTGATCTGACCGCCGTGGACGCCCAGAATCTTGCGGCAGATGGCAAGCCCAAGGCCGGTACCGCCGGACCCATCTTTGGTCCGGCTGGACTGGACGAAAGCTTCGAAGACGCTTTCCAGTTCCGCAGCGGGAATGCCCGGGCCCCGGTCAGCGACGCTCACTTCACATCGGTCATCTGCGGTACGCCGTGCTTCGATGTGCACCTCTGCGCCCTCCGGCGAGAACTTGATCGCATTGGCCACCACATTGCGCACGGCCTGGTGAATGCGACCGGGATCCACCTCTGCCGAAAGCTCTGAGGAGGGCAGCGAAAGGTTGAGTTGCAGACGACGCTGGTTCAGCAAGGGGTCCAGTTCCCGCAACGCTGCCTGGAGCAACGTGCGCAGGTCGCAGCGTTCCATCTCGAAGCCGCCGACGGTGCTCTCCAGCTTGGAGACGTCTAGGAGGTCATTCACCAGGGCCAGCATGCGTCGACCCGAAAGGTGGATGTCGGTGAACATGCCGGCAAGCATCTCCTTGCTGCCACCGCGGGTCATGCCGAGTTCAGAGAACCCGAGAATGGCCTGCAGGGGGGTGCGCAGTTCGTGACTGATATTGGCAACGAATTCGGACTTGGCACGCGATGCCCGCTCGGCCACGTCACGTGCCTCACGGGTAGCGCGTTCGGCATCGCGGAACTCGCTCACGTCCATCAGCGTGCACAGGATGCCCGCAGGCTGGCCATGCTCGCCGGGCACGACAACCTTGGTGACGACCATGTCACGCAGCGACCCGTCCTGATGCTGGACGCGGGCTTCATAGCGAATCCTGCCGCCGCGGGCCATCAACTGGGCGTCCAGGCCGGCATGCAGGGCTGCAGCTTCAGCAGGCAGGAAATGCCCCACCTCGGCGCCCACCACCTGATCACGCGATCGGCCGACGAAGTCTTCCCATGCCTGGTTGACCATGACGTAGCGACCGGCTGTGTCGAACATGGACACGGGCAGCGGACTGATCTCCTGCAACAGTCCAGTGAATGCGAGCTGACGACTCACTTGCCGCTCGGCCGCCACCTGCTCGCTGACATCGACTGCGCTGCCCGCGAAGCCGACCAAGCGCCCGTCGCCGCCCTGGAGCGGAACGACAGCAACCAGGAAGTGGCGGCGCTGGCCGTTGGCTTGTGGAACGCAGACCTGAGCCTGTCGGACACCAGCGCGGTCGTCCGGTCGGAAGAGTTCAGCCGTGCGCTGCTTGTCGCCACAAACCACAAGGTCGGTCAGGCGAAGCCCGTGTGCACTGCTCATGTCACCATTGCTGACTGCGGCCCAGCGAGCGTTCACGAACGTGATGACGCCGTCAACATCAGTCCGGAAGATCAGCTCCTGCACACTCTTGAGCAGCACACTCATCTCCCGCTCTCTCAGAGCGACCTGTTCATGCGCAAGATCCAGGGCCAGTCGCGCGCGGTCCTGTGCCCGAATCTGGCGCAAGACCACGACCAAACCGCTGCCGATGGCTACCAGCGTCAGCAGAGCCAGCAAGCCAAGCCATCTCAGGCGCTCACGCCATGAAGTCAGCACGGCGGCTTCGTCCAGCTCGATGATGACCGCAAGCGGCCTCTTGCGGGACGCGCGGAAGGCCACCACCTGCGGGCCGGCTTGCGTGCCAGTTCCCAGGTACTCCCCATGCTCGCGATCGGGGAGCCAACTTTGGAACACAGGATGACTGGTGATCAGAGCGCCTGGCTCAAGCTGCAGCCGATCGTTGACCGCGATGAGTTGTCCACCGAGGCTGCTGAGCATGGCTACGCCGCCGGGTTCGGCCAGCGCGGCCTGCTGAAAGTTGGCAAGCGCCCCGGGATTGATCAGCGCCACGAGCAGCAGTTGCCGGCCATCTGGCCCACGCAACGCACGCAGCAGCGGCTGCATGACCACTCCTGTGGCACGGGGTCGCGGGGCGTCAGGTGCCAGATCGGCCAGGCTGCGGCCCCGCACCAGGGGGAGCAGTGCATCGCGCCCGTCGCCCGGCAAGGTGCCGAGTTTGCGCAAATCAACGCGCCCGCCACGATCGGCGGTGATGGAGCTGGCGAGCACGCTGCCCGAATCGTCCAGGATGGCAGCTCCGCGGAGGAATGGAAGGCCGGTGAGAAGCGGCTGGTCCAGCAGTGGCTGAAAATTTTCGATGTTGCGCTCGCGCGAGACTGCCTCTGCCAGCGTCTGCAGAATGAGTGACGCGGAGTCGACGGTCCGCGTGACGTGATCCTCAAGCGTTCGGGCGATGAGCTCTGCCCGCTCCTGTGCATTCTTGAGAACCTCACGCCGCTCATAGGTGACGAAGGCGGCCAGCACGAGCACGACCGCAAGCGCCAACAAGGCAGCAAACCCTTGTGCCAGCAGTGCCTGGCCTGCCGTGCGCGAAGGGGCGCGGTGGTTGGTCACATCGACCTCGTCACTGGGTGACGATGATCTCACCCAGACCGTGGCGGCGTGCCGCCGCCGAGAGCCGTCCATCGCGCTTGATGGCGGAAACGAACTCGTCCAGTCTCGCAAGCCAAGCAGCATCTCCGCGCTTGACGGCATAGCCATAGGGCAGCACGAAGAACGGTTTGGGCGGCGCGACGAGCCGCGCCCAGTCGGCGTTGTCGAGCAAGCGGCGGCTGTAGGGATAGTCGGTCATGAAGACATCGACGCGGCCGGCTTCCAACTCCTGCTCGCGCGTCGAAGGTGGGCGCACAACCACCATGCGCGCCTCCTTGAGCGCATCACGCATGACCGGCTCCATGAAGGTGCCGGCCTGAACAGCAACCACCACGCCGGGTTGGTCGATGTCGCCCCACTGGCGCACGGTGCGATTGGCTCGTGTGGTGACGCCATAGATGTCGCTCTGCAAGTACGGCTCGGTGAAGGCCAGTTGTTCTTTGCGGCTGGGCAGGATACCCACGGCAAACATGGCCACATCACAGCGGCCGCTGTTCAGATCCCCGATGAGTTGCGGGAACGACGACTCAACATAGGCCAGTCGGACATTCAGCTCGCGGGCCAGTTCGCCCGACAGGTCGATGTCGATGCCAGCGAGCCCCTGGGTTCGCGGGCTGCGATAGGTCACGCCGTAGTAATCAGGCCAGATGCAAACACGCAGCGTGCCGCTCGCCCGCACCTGATCAAGGACTTGCGCCTGGGCGATTGGAGCCGCCATCGCCGTCATCATTGCGGCGGCTGCCGTGGCGATGAAACGCCGCAAGGCGGCAAGGGCGAAAACAATGGCCGTGTCGTGCTTGCTCATGCCAGCCCCACCAGTTCGTCGAAACTAGGCGGCTGCTGGTTGATGCGATCACGCACAGCCACGAGCTTCACCGCGTGCTCCGCGAAAACGTCGACAACACGAGGGTCGAACGCCTTGCCGCGCTGCTCAAGCAACATGTCCAAAGCCACCCCGTCGGCATAAGCCTTTCGGTAGCAGCGATCCATCGTCAAGGCGTCGAAGAAGTCGACCACGGCCACGATGCGACCGGACAGCGGAATGGCTTCGCCGCGCAGACCGCGCGGATACCCGCCGCCATCCCAACGCTCATGGTGCGTCAGCGCTACTTCCGCCGCCAATTGGAACAGTGGTACGCGAGAGCGCCCCAGAATGTCTGACCCGATTTCAGGGTGACGCGTCATCACGCGACGTTCCTCACCGCTGAGGCTGCCAGGCTTCTTCAAGATGTAGTCAGGAATGCCAATCTTGCCAACGTCGTGCATGGGTGCGGCGCGGCGCAGGCGCTCGGCATAGGCCGCCGATTCGCCAATGGCCAATGCCAGTGCTTCCGACAGGTAGCCAATGCGCACCATGTGCACGCCGGTGTCGTCGTCCCGAAAATCCGCTGCCAGGGCGAGACGCAGAAGCGCGTCGTGATGAGCGCGTGTGACTTCGCGCAGGGCCTCATTGCGCTCGTCATACATCTGACGCAGGTCTACGACCAAGCGCTCCATCTGAGCTGCGGCCGATTCGTCGAAGCTCCGTCCGACCGGCGTGGCGATGACGTCGATAGTTGCAGTCATCACACTGTCTCCCACATCTGAGCGACGCAGTCGATCAACTGCAGTGGGCTGAAGGGCTTGACCAGGTACAAGTCGGCGCCTGCAACAAGGCCGGCATCACGGTCCGTGGCTTGACCCCGCGCGCTCAGCAGGATGACGCGCGGCAAAGCAAAACTTTCGTCGCTGCGCAGTCTTCGGCAGACCTCCAGTCCATCGATCTCGCCCGGCATCATCACGTCAAGCAATACCAGTTCCGGCAGCAACTCCGCGGCCAGGCGCAGCGCCGTCGGGCCGTCAGGTGCCTCGATGAGGTCGTAGCCTTCGAACTCCAGCGTCATGCGGATCAGCCGACGGATGTCGGCGTGGTCGTCCACTATCAAGATCCTTTTCATGAGCTGCGTCCTCGTTCGTGCGGGTGACCTGAAGTGTCATTTTTATTATTTGAAATTGCAACGCGGGAGGCGCGATTAGCATATCAATTCCGGAATTATTTGGCTTACAGAACGCCCCTCTCCCTTGCGCGCGGGGTGCATCCGAGTTGATGTGCTCGGACATCATTTCAGTGAATGATTTGTATCGTTTCAGAACCGCGCTTTTCGCCGGCCGTCGAAGTGAGGACGCCTCTGGGAGTAGCAAAGGCCTTCGGGAGACCTAATGTCGTACCCCGGATAGCTCCACCGCGTAGATGGCCGGCCTGCCTTCCAGGTTGGAACGGAAGACCAGCCACTTGCCGTCCGGCGTGAAGTGCTGGTTGGGTTCCAGCGTGTAGTCGTGCTTGCCGAGGTCCGCCACGCGGATGCTTTCCAGCCGGCCCGGCGTGATGAGGCCGGGCACCGGCTTCTCGCGCTGCACGGGCTTCAGCAGGCTGATCCACTTGCCGGCGTTGCCGCCGTCGCCGGAAAACATCTGGCCGTCGGGTGACTGCATGAAGTGATAGGACGCCTGATCGCGCGCAACCTCATAACGCCACTGTTCCCCGGTGGACAGGTTGCGGCCGGTCAGCCAGGTCACGCCGCCACGAGGGGACTGCAGATCGTACCAGACGGTCTTGCCGTCGCGGCCCCAGAACTCGTGGCCCGCGATCTCGCCGGCCATCGTGCGGGTGTGGATCTTGGTCAGCTGCGTGCCGTCGATGCGTATGGTCCAGATGCGGTCCACCTCGTGCCAGGGGCCTTCGTGGCAGAACATCAGCAGCGTCGGGTCGGTGGGCGAGAACTTCAGGTGGTTGAGCCAGTCGGTCGCGCGGTGGATGGACTTGCGTTCACCGGTCGCGATGGCCACGCTGTACATCTCCATGGGCACGCGCGCGGCCAGCCGCTCGGCCATCCATTTGCCCTTGGCGGCGGCGAACGACAAGGGCTTGCCGTCCGGCCCGGTGCCCGCGTAATGCGGCGAGCCGGTCACCGGATCGCGCTTGCCTTGCGCGGCGATGTGGGCCGGCGGTGGCGCCGTCTCCCAGACGCCGGCCAGCAGCGTCTCGTCGGCATTGATGGCCATCACGCGGCCGCCGGGCAGGTCGGCGATCTTGCGCGTCTTGCCGCTGTCGATGTCCACCGACCAGACCGAGAACGGGCCGCCCTCCTCCACCGCCTTGTCACGCAGCGTGTAGTAGGCGTTGCGCGACTTGGGGCCGGCGAACAGCAGGCGGTCAACGCTGCCTTTCAACACCGACCGGGTCTGCCAGGTCCTGGTGTCGGCCACGCGCACGCCCTCGGCCGTCAGGTAGATCATCAGATCGCCCTGCGGCGTGAACGGGTTGTAGTTGAAGTAGAGGCCGTAGTTGCCGGGGCTGTCGTCCACGCGCACGATGCGCCGGCCGGTGGTGGTGTCCGTCCAGCCGGCGGGTTCGGCCGCGAGGGCCGCGAGGGCCGCGGGAGCGGGAAGCGCGCCGAGCACCAGGGCCGCCGCGAGCGCGCCCCACCAAGCCTTTGTCTTCATCGTCGTCGTCGTGGCGAATGCGAAACGGCCATCCTAGCCAGCACCCATGCCCGGCGCGGCAGCCGCGGACCCGCGAGGCGACAACGCTCATGTAAATGAGCCGTCAGGCGAACTGCAGCGTCTGCCCGTCCTCCGGCACCAGCATGCGTGCGCCGAGACCTGCCGACGCGACCGCGTCGCGCAGGCTGGCGCGCGTGGTGGGGCAGTGGTCCAGCGCTTCCAGGTGGTTGGCGATGAAGACGCCGTCGCCCTCGGCGGCCAGGGCCAGCGCCTGGTCAGCGTCCATGATCAGTTCGCCGCCCAGGTCCATCGCAGCGCCGCCTGCCGGCACGATGCTGACGGCGGGCCGCTGCTCGCGCACGCAGCGGCGCACTTCGTCGGTCAGCACCGTGTCGCCGGCCAGGTAGACGCTGGGCTCGCCGGCCTGCTCGATGATGTAGCCGTGGCCGTGCACCATCAGCCGGCCTATCCAGCCTTCGCCGTGCAGGCAGGCCACCGGCGTGATGCGGCCGCTGCGCAACGGCGTGGCTCCCTCGGCGTTCAGCACCTGCACGTTCAGCCCGCGTTCGCGCAGGTAGGCCGCGTCGTCAGGCATGCACAGCACCGGCAGCTGGCGTTCGCGCAGCCAGCGCTTGCCGGCGCGGTCCAGATGGTCGAAGTGGCCTTTGCGGCAATGGGTGATGAGCGCATGCGTGACGCCATCGAGCAGCGCGTCGGTGCCCGCCGGCAGGTCGACCAGCGGGTTGCGACGGCGCTGTGCAGTAAGCCACTTCAGCGACGGCAGCGCGCCGGCCGGGGCCAGCATCGGGTCGACGAGGATGCGCAGGTCGTCGGCGTAGCTCAGCACGACGGTGGCGTTTCGGACTTGGGTGATCTGCATATGGGTCTGCTCCCGAAGCGTGAACAGGCCCGATTGTGGAAAGCGGCCGCCCTGAGGATAATGACCTGGAATGACACATTCATTGCATTTCATGCCACGCCGCCGCATCGGCCTGCTGCTCTACCCCGGCTGCATGCCGGCTGGCCTGTTCGCCGCGGCCGATCTGCTCAGCGCGGCCAGCCTGCGCGCCGCCCGGCCGGTGTTCGAAACGGTGTGGGTGGGGCTGCGCGCCGGCGATGTGGCCTGCGCCCAGGGCATGTCTTTGCGGGCCCAGGCCGCACTGACCGATGCGCGGCTCGATGCGCTGCTGGTGCCGGGCTACTGGTCGCGCTCGCCCGACCACCTGCCGCGTGGGCTGGCCGACAACCGCGAGCTGGTGCAGGCGCTGGGCGCGCTGCCCCGGCGCGTGGCGCTGTGGAGCTACTGCACCGGCGTCGCGCTCGTGGCCGAATCCGGCCGGCTGGTGGGCCAGCCCGCGACCGCGGCCTGGTGGATGGCGCCGTGGCTGCAGCAACGCCACCCCCGCGTCGACTGGCAATGGCAGCACGCCCACGTGGCCGGGCGCAGCGTGGCCACGGCCTCGGGCGTGCATGGGCATCTGCCGCTGGTGTCGGCGCAGGTGGAGCCCGTGATCGGCCCAGAGGCGTGGCAGGACGTGGCGCGGCTGATGATGCTGCCGCGCCCTCGCCAGCCGGCGCCGGTGTTCGACGGCCTGGCCCTCACACCGGCGACCGATCCGCTGCTGGCGCGACTGCGCACGGTGGCCGAGGCCACGCCGGCTGCGGAGGCCACGCTGCCACGCCTGGCGGCGGCGCTGGCCGTGTCCCCGCGCACGCTCGCACGCAAGGCGCAGGCATTGGCGGGCGAGCCGGCCGGCGCCTTCGTTCGGCGCGTGAAGCTGCACCAGGCCAGCGAACACCTGCTGCACACCGGCCGGTCGGTGGGCGAGGTCTGTGCCGGCCTGGGATTTGCTGACGAGGCGAGTTTTCGGCGCAGCTTCAAGGCGTTGACCGGCCAGACGCCCCAGGAATTCCGGCAGCAGCACCGCCCCTGAACGCCCGGATACTCCCGCCATGCGCAACCCACCGCCGCTGCCGCGGCCCACACCCGAACAGATCGCCGCCCTGCCGCCCTACCCGGCGCTGCCGGTCGGTCGCATCCATTTGCTGAAGACGCCCGAGCAGCTGGAGTTCGCCGCCGCCGCGCTGCGCGCCGCCGGCCATGTGGGTTTCGACACCGAGAGCAAGCCCACCTTCGTGGCCGGCGCGCCGCAGACCGGGCCCGAGGTCATCCAGTTCGCGACGCCGACCGACGCCTTCATCGTGCAGACCGCCACGCCGGGCGTCGAGGGCTTTCTGCAGGCCATGATCGAGTCGGACGACGTGGTCAAGGTCGGTTTCGGCCTGGCGTCCGACCGGCCGCAGATCTACCGCAAGCTGGGCCTGCGGCTGGGCGCGTCCATCGACGTGTCGCAGATGGTCAAGCGCCTGGGCTTCAAGGACGCCGTGGGCCTGAAGACCGCCGTCGCCGTCGTGCTGGGCCAGCGCTTCACCAAGTCCAAGAAGGCCACCACGTCCAACTGGGCCAACAAGACATTGACGCCGCAGCAGCTGCAGTACGCGGCCAACGACGCGCATGCGTCGCTGCTGGTCTACCAGGCCTTGGAAACCGGCTAGGCCGGTGTCGATCAACTTGACACTTCGAGGGCTCGCTTTGCCCTGACGTCGCGAACCAGCGGCGTTTACCCAGGAAGCCCCCCTAGCTCGAAACGAACGGCGCGATCCATGCTTCCCGCATGACTTCACTTCCGGAGCTCGCCATGCCATTCACCCGACTGGTTCCCGCGCTGCGCCATGCAGGCGCGCTGCTCACCCTGGCTCTCGCGCCGCTGGCCCACGCCGCGCCTGTGGTGGTGGACTTCTCCAACTACGCATCGACCGGCGTTCATGCCACTGTCAGCAGCGGCGGCTTCGACTTCTCGCCGGCCGGCGGCTCTCTGGCGGTCGCCTTCAACGGCTCCTCCTGCAGTCCGACCTGCGCGGCCAACGGCACCACGGCACTCGCGGTGGGCAGGCCCGGCCTGGTTCCAGCCACCGTCGCGCCGGTCACGATGAGCACCGCCATCTACGCGTCCTTCCGGCTGACCGGCCTGGACTATGCCGAACTGAGCCTCAACGCGACCGATGACTGGAGCGCGTCTTCCCTGCTCCTGACCGGCACGCTGCTGGGCGGCGGCACGATCTCGCAGTTGCTGGCCATCGACGGCGCCAACGACGGCCCCGGCGGCGATGCCGATTTCCAGGCGGCCGTGCTTGATGCGATCTGGGGCAGCAGCGACCTCGTCTCGCTTCAGTTCACCGGCTTCATTGGCGCAGACAGTCCACACGCCTTTCAACTCGACAACATCGGGCTGGATGTCAGCCGCGTCGGGCGTCTGCCTGAACCCGCGAGCCTGGTGCTCGTCGGCCTGGCCTTGGCCGCCGCCAGCCAGACCCGGCGCCTGCGTCGGCGTTGAGTCTGGGCTGACTCAGGTCGGCAGGCTGGGGTGGGGCCAGCCCGGCTCCACCACCAGCGGCATGCCCGCGCCGCTGCGCCAGGCCTGCAGCCAGTCCTCAGGCGAATGCACCGCCCCCGGTGCCAGTCCACGCACGATGCAGCCGGCCGCGGCGCCGCACGCGGCGATCTGCACCAGTTGCTCCGGCGCGAGCACGCCGCCTATGCCCACCACCGGCATGGGCGCCATCGCAGCCCACCAGCTCAGGTTGTCCAGCCCCTGCGGCCGCCAGGGCATGGCCTTGGTGGTAGTGGGCCACAAGGGGCCGCAGGCCACGTAGTCCGGCGCCCACGCAACCGCACGGGCCAGCTCCCACAGGCTGTGCGAGCTGAGGCCTAGCCGCAGGCCGCGGGCACGCGCGTCGGCCAGTTCGCGGCGTTCGGCGCTGGACAAGGCCAGCAGGTCTTCCTGGCCCAGATGCACGAAGTCCACGTCCATCGCGATGGCCTCGCGCCAGTGGTCGTTGACGATCAGCGTGCTGCCGGGCCGGCGCGCGGCCTTGATCTCGGCGCGCAGCCGGGCCCGCCACGCGGCATCACCCTCGTCGTCCGTTCGCTTGATGCGCAGCTGCACGGTGCGCAGCCCCGCGTCGAACAGCGCGGCCGCGTGGGAGCCGCTGTCGGTGATCGCGTAGACGCCTTCGACGGCGGGCGCCGGGTGGCGCTGCAGCGGCCAGTCGCGCCGCTCGTCGAACAGCGCCGGCAGCAGCGTCGGGTCGGTGATGAAGCCGGCATCGGGCCGCACGGGGCCGGCGCCCGCGCCGGGTGACGGCCCGGCCCGCAGGCCGGAGGTCGTCAGCATCTTGGCCAGCACGGCCGCGTCGGCCGCCACGAAGCCGCGTGCCAGCGCGGCGGCCAGCGCGGTCGCGAAGCAGCAGCCGGTGCCATGGTGGTTGCGGGCGTCGCGGCGCGGCAGCGCCAGCCAGCCGCGCGCGTCGCGGCTGTGCAGCCAGTCCAGCGCCAGCGGCCCGGCCTCGTCGCCGCCGGTGATGCAGACGGCCTGCACGCCCAGCGATTGCAGCTCCAGCGCCTGCACCGCGGGCTCGCCGTCGCCCACCAGGCGCGTGGCCTCGCGGCGGTTGGGCGTGACAACGGTGGCGCGCGGCAGCAGTTCGTCGCGGTAGGCGCGCAGCATGGCGTCGTCAGCAAAGCTGGCGCCGGTGGTGGCGCGCAGCACCGGGTCCACCACCAGCGCGACGGGGCCGCGCGCGCGCAGCCGGTCCACCCAGCGCGTGACGACGCGCAGCTGCTCCACGCCGCCCAGCAGGCCGGTCTTGATGACGGCGGGCGGCAGGTCGTCGGCCAGCGCGGCGAGCTGGGCCTCCAGCCGCTCGGGCGAGACCGGCAGTACGGCCTCGACGGCCACGCTGTTCTGCGCGGTCAGCGAGGCGGCCACGGGGCACAGGTGCACATCCATCACGTCAGCCGCGCGCTGGTCGGCGGACAGGCCCGCGCCGCCGCCACTGTCCAAGCCGGCAATGCTCCAGATGATCGGCTTGTTCATGAGATCAGAAAGGGCCTCCCGCCCACCGGTGTGCTGGCCACCGCCATGTCCTGTCGGGCCATCACGCCGGCCTCGAAACCCAGTCGCCCGGCCGCAATGGCCTGGCCAAACGCCGCGGCCATGCGGACCGGATCGCCGGCCTGCGCGACCGCAGAGTTCAGCAGCACGCCATCAAAGCCCAACTCCATCGCCTGCGCCGCATGCGACGGCGCGCCGATACCGGCGTCCACGATCAGCGGCACGCCGGGCAGGCGTTCGCGCAACGTGCGCAGCGCGAACGGGTTCAGCAGGCCCTGACCCGAGCCTATGGGCGCGCCCCAGGGCATCAGCACCTGGCAGCCCACGTCCAGCAGACGGCGGCAGGTGACGAGGTCGTCGGTGCAGTAGGGAAAGACGTCGAAGCCGTCCTTGACCAACTGCTCTGCGGCCGAGACCAGCTCCCACGGATCGGGCTGCAGCGTGTATTCGTCGCCGACGACCTCCAGCTTGATCCACGTCGTGTCGTACAGCTCGCGCGCCATGTGGGCCAGCGTGACGGCCTCCTGCGCGGTGCGGCAGCCGGCGGTGTTGGGCAGCAGCTGGCCGCCGCTCTGGCGCAGCGTGTCGCGGATGGCCGCGACGAAGCCGTTGTCGCCCGCCGCCGCCAAGGTGCGCTTCAAGCCCACGGTCAGCACGCGGGCGCCGCTGGCGTGGATGGCCTGGCGCAGCACGTCGGGGGATGGGTAGCCGGCGGTGCCGAGCAGGAAGCGGCTCGCCAGGCTGCGGCCGTAGAGGGTCCAGGTCATGGTCATCCGCCAGTGATGGGTTGGATCAGCGTCAGCTCGTCGCCGGGCTGGATCAGCGTCGCCGCGCGGCGCGCGCGCGGCACGAAGGCGCCGTTCAGCGCGGTCGCGACCGCGTCATCGGCCCGGCCCTGTTCGGCCAGCAGCGCCGCGACGTTCAAGCCTTCGCGCCAGGGCTGAGGCTGATGATTGAGCGTGAACTCAGACATGTTGAAGTGCCTTCTCGGCGAGCGCCGGCGCCAGCAGCCAGCCGTGGCGGAACAGGCCGTTGATGCGCAGCAGGCCGCGCTCGTGGGTGACGCAGGGCCGGTGATCCGGCAGCGCCGGGCGCAGGTTGGTTTCCATGTGAACAATGCGCGCCTCGGCCAGCGCCGGCAGCACGCTGTGAGCGGCCGCCATCAGCTCGACGGCGCTGCGCAGGCTGACCGGCGAGCGGTCCTCGCTCTCCACCTCGGAGGCGCCGACGACGATGACGTCGCCCGGCCGCGGCACGAGGTAGACGCGATGCCGCGGATGCATCAGCCGCACGGGCCGGTGCATCGCAACGCCGGGCGCATGCAGCCACAGAATCTCGCCGCGAACGCCGCGCAATGTCGCCATGTCGGGCTTGGCGCCCAGGCCGCGCGTGTCGATGACGAGGTCGGCATCAAGGCGGTAGCCGTCATCCAGCTCGACGCAGTGCGGCTGGACGGCGGTGGCGCGCCGCCCCCATTGCCAGTCGACGCCCGGCGCCTGCTCGGCCAGCGCCACCAGCAGCTCGCACGGCAACACCTGGCCCTCGCCGGGCAGCCACCAGGCCTTGAGGTCGGGCGCCAGCGCCGGCTCCAGCATCTGCAGCGCGGCACGATTCAGCGGCTCGGGACCGTCCTCGATGCGGGACAGCACGCGCTGCGCCGCGCCCGCGTCGCAGCCATGCGCCAGCAGCAGGCTGCCCTCGGTCTTCACGAGCTGCGGCCGGCCCAAGGCCGCGGCAATGCCGGGCCACAGCGCAAGCGAACGCCAGCCCAGCTCGACGACGTCGGGCTCCGCATGCTCCTGCTCGGCCAGCGGGCTCAGCATGCCGGCTGCCGTGAAGGCCGCGGCACCGGGCTCGTGAGGGCCCGAGGCGGGGTCCACGACCTGCACCCGATGCCCCGCCCGAGCCAGCTGCCAGGCCAGCAGCCGGCCCATGACGCCGGCGCCTGCAATGGCGATCTGCTTCACGCCTGCGGTTTGATGGGGATGTAGAACTCGCCGCCCGCCGCCTTGAACTCGGCGGACTTCTGCGCCATGCCCTCCGCGGCCACATCGGCCGCCTCCAGTCCATGGGCGTTGGCGTAGTCGCGCACGTCCTGCGTGATCTTCATCGAGCAGAACTTGGGGCCGCACATGGAGCAGAAATGCGCTTCCTTGGACGAGTCCTTGGGCAGCGTCTCGTCGTGATAGTCGCGCGCCGTGTCGGGGTCCAGGCCGAGCGCGAACTGGTCATGCCAGCGGAACTCGAAGCGCGCCTTGCTCATCGCGTCGTCGCGTGCCCGCGCGCCGGGGTGGCCCTTGGCGATGTCGGCCGCATGCGCGGCGATCTTGTAGGCGATCAGCCCCTGCTTCACGTCGTCGCGGTCGGGCAAGCCCAGGTGCTCCTTGGGCGTCACGTAGCACAGCATGGCCGTGCCCATCCAGCCGATCATGGCCGCACCAATGGCCGAGGCGATGTGGTCGTAGCCCGGCGCGATGTCTATGGTCAGCGGGCCCAGCGTGTAGAACGGCGCCTCGTGGCAGTGCTTCAACTGCTCGTCCATGTTGGCCTGAATCAGGTGCATGGGCACATGGCCGGGGCCTTCGATCATGGTCTGCACGTCGTGCTTCCACGCGATCTGCGTCAGCTCGCCCAGCGTCTTCAGCTCGGCGAACTGCGCCTCGTCGTTGGCGTCGGCGCCGCTGCCGGGGCGCAGGCCGTCGCCCAGCGAGAAGGTCACGTCGTAGGCCTTCATGATTTCGCAGATCTCTTCGAAATGCGTGTACAGGAAGTTCTCGCGGTGATGCGTGATGCACCACTTGGCGAGGATGGAGCCGCCACGCGACACGATGCCCGTGCGGCGCTTGGTGGTGAGGTGGATGAACGGCAGCCGCAGGCCGGCGTGGATGGTGAAGTAGTCGACGCCCTGCTCGGCCTGCTCGATCAGCGTGTCGCGGAAGATGGCCCAGGTCAGGTCTTCGGCGACGCCGCCCACCTTCTCCAGCGCCTGGTAGATGGGCACCGTGCCGATGGGCACGGGCGAGTTGCGAACGATCCAGTCGCGCGTCGTGTGGATGTTTCGACCGGTGGACAGGTCCATCACCGTGTCCGCGCCCCAGCGGATGCTCCACACCAGCTTCTCGACTTCTTCCTCGATGCTGGACGTGACGGCCGAGTTGCCGATGTTGGCGTTGACCTTCACCAGGAAGTTGCGGCCGATGATGGTCGGCTCCAGCTCCGTGTGGTTGATGTTGGCCGGGATGACGGCACGGCCGCGGGCCACCTCGTCGCGCACGAACTCGGGCGTGATGATGTCGGGAATGCGGGCGCCCATCGCGTTTCCCTTCAGGCGCTGCTCACGCTCGGCGTCGCCAAGATAGTCGCGCATCCATTCGCGCTTGCCGTTCTCGCGCAGCGCGACGAACTCCATCTCCGGCGTGACGATGCCGCGGCGCGCGTAGTGCATCTGGCTGACGTTGGCACCGGCTTGCGCACGGCGCGGCTGTCGCTGCAGCGCGGCGGCCTCGGCGCGCAGTTGCAGGATGCGCTCGTTGTCTTCCTTGCCGCCGTCGTCCAGCGCGACGCGGGTGCGGCCGGTGTAGGCCTCGGCGTCGGCGCGGTCGCTCACCCAATTGGAGCGTATCGGCGGCAGGCCACGGCGCACGTCGATCTGCGCGCTGGCGTCGGTGTAGGGGCCGGAGGTGTCGTGCACGACGACGCGCTCGCCGTTCGTCAGCGCGATCTCGCGCATGGGCACGGCCACGTCGGGCCGGCTGCCAGGCACATAGACCTTGGTGGACGCCTGGAAGGGCTCGCGCGTCAGCGACAGGCGCTCGGCCAGGGAGATGTGGGGGTCGGGGGCATTCATCGCGGCGGTCTCCTGGAGCAGTTGATCGATTGCTCCAAGGCCGCCTGCGAGGTACGGGCGAGCGCCCACGGATGGGCTTCGCCTGCACGCCGCGTGGCATGCGCTCTCCTTACGCCGGTACTAGCCGGTTCAAGTTCACGGGTTCGGTCGTCATCGACCGTCTCAGCGTCAAGGCCTGCAACAAGGCAGGCCCCGGCACCCCGGAGCGGGGGCGATTGTGGCACGGGTCCAGGGCCCGCCGAGCGCCGCGCCAATCCGCCAAGTTGCATCGCAAAGTTTCCGGCAAGCGGGTTCATCCACATTTGGAAACGATGTAGTAACGGGTTTGCACCTACCCTGCCGGCAAGTTAGCAGTTGTGTGTCCATGGAGTTTTCAGAGCTTTTCACGCAGAGCGCGCGCGACGTCCTGCCACATGCCAGGAGGAAGGGGCTTGTTGCCTACTTCGACTATCGCGGGCCGCGCCTGGAGCTCGGCGACCCGGGGCCCTACCTGAGGGCGGGCATCCACCGCATCTTGTTGGGCATCGTCGACTGCTTCGAGTCGGGCTTCGTCATGTTCAGCGCCGAGGTGTCGGCGCCGGTGTTCGGGCGAAGCAACATCGTCATCCACGCTGCTGGCACCGGAGCCAGCCGCACGTCAGACGTCGTGGGCGTGTTGCAGCGCCTGCGCCTGGTGCCGGAAACGGCCGATCCGGACGGCAGCCTCGTGCCTCATGCAGAAGGCCCATGTCCCGCCACGAGCGGCACCGTCCAGTTCGTCGACGCCGGTGAGAACGGGCTGGTCATTTCACTGAAGGGTGACGTGGCGGCGGAAGAGCCGCCGTTCGAGCACACGCCCGATGCCGCTGGCACCGTGGCATGGCTGGTGAGCGTGGTGCCCGGCGCACTGGACTCGGTCGAGATGCGCTTGCGCCTGCTGGGCTGGCATGTGTTGTCGTTTGCATCGCTGGAAGACGCCGCGGCGGCAACGTCTTCAGGGCTGGCCCCGATGCTGATGATCGTCGCCGAGCACGACGGCGAGGAACTGCCGCTGCTTGAACAGGTGGCCGAGGCCCTGCCCAGCCTCTGGACGGTGCTGGCCGTGGTCGCGGGCTCCGACACGCTTCGCCAGCGCGGCCGCGGCCCGGTCGACATCCGGGTGCTGCCGCTCAGCCCGCTGGAACTGGAACGCTTCACGGCCCACGTCGACATGCGGACCTCGACGGCGCTGTCGCGACTGACGTCGCCGGCGCCGCTTTACGTCCAGGAATGTCGGCGTGTGCTTGTCGTCGACGACAACCTGGTCAACCAGATCGTGGCCCGGGGCCAGCTCGAAGCGCTGGGCTACGAGGTGGTGGTTGCCTGCGATGGCATCGAGGCCCTCGACTCCTGCTGCGATGAGCCCCCCGACATGGTCCTGATGGACGTGGACATGCCCGTCATGGACGGGCTGGAGGCCAGCGAGCACTTGCGGTCGTTGCAGCGCATCGGCACCTTGCCGCCGTTTCCCATCGTCGCGGCCACGGCCGGTGACAGCGAGTTGCGGCGTAGTGCCTGCATGAGCGCGGGCATGGACGGCTACCTCAGCAAGCCCATGAACCTGCGGGTCCTGGCCGACGAATTGCACCGGGTGCTGCCAGGGCGAGCCACACCCATGGAAGCGTGAGACTGCCCTGCTGCTGAACGATCACGCGGCTTGCCTGCGCCCCAACCGCCAGGCCGCCAGCGCCACCAGCAGCAGCACCGCTGCGACGCCGAAGGTGTGCCGCATGCCTACCGCGACGTCGGCAGGCGCCGCGACCGGGCCCGTCCAGGCGGCGAACACCGCGGCCATCAGCGACGCGCCCGTTACCAGGCCCAGATTCCTCGACAGGTTCAGCAAGCCCGAGACCACGCCGCGCTGGGCCGGGTCGGCGCCGCCCATCACTGCGGCGTTGTTGGCCGCCTGGAAGAGCGCATAGCCGGGCGTCAGGATCGCCAGTGGGCCGACGTAGGCCAGCGCGCTGCCGGCCGGCAGCAACGCCAGCAGCGGGCTGCCCGACACCATCAGTGCGAGGCCCAGCACCATGGCCCGATGAGCGCCGAAACGGTCGACCAGGCGGCCGGCCGGCACGCCGCTGAACGCCGACACGGCGGGTCCGATGGACATCAACCCGCCGACCGTTGCAGCGCTCAACCCGAGACCCCGCGCCAGGTGGAAAGGCCCGACGACCAGCGTCGTCATCATGACCGTCGTGACCAGCGCGTTCATGACGAGGCTCATGCCCAGCACCGGCTCGCGCAGCCGCTGCAGGCTGACCAACGGCGCCGCGGCGCGGGCCTCGGCGCGCACGAAGCCGAGCAGGCCCAGCGCGGCCACCGCCAGCAGGCCGAGATGCTGGGTCATCGCCAGCGCGTAGGCCGCCAGCGTCAACGCCAGCCAGAACGTGCCCGGCAGATCAAAGCCCGCCGCAGGTTGGCTCGCCCGGTCCGCGGGCAGGTAGCGCCATGCCATCGCCAGCACCAGCAAACCCAGCGGAACGTTGACGGCAAATATCGCGGGCCAACCGAAGGCTGCGATCAAGATGCCCCCCACAGACGGCCCCAGTGCCGTGCCGACGGCCGACATCGTGCCCAGCAACCCCATCGCCGTGCCGGCGCTTGCTTTCGGCAGTGCCGCGCCGATGAAGGCCATCGTCAACGCCATCATGGCTGCAGCGCCCACGCCCTGCAGCGCACGTGCGGCGATCAGCAGCGGCAACGTGGGTGCCAGCGTGCACAGCGCCGATGCCGCCGTGAACAGCGCGATGCCTCCCAGCAGCAAGCGGCGCCGCCCGATCAGGTCGCCCAGGCGGCCGGCGCCGACGATGAGCGTTGTCGTCGCCAGCAGGTAGGCCAGCACGACCCATTGCACGTCGGCGACGCCGGCACCGTGGGCGCTGGCCAGCGTCGGCAACGCCACGTTGGCGCTGCTGACCGCCAGCGAGGGCAACAAGGTGGCCAGCGCGAGCGTGGCGATCACGCCGGCAGCGGGCGCGGTGGGGGTTGAATCAAGGGTGACGGTGTTCATGCCCAGACCTTAGGCATTGGTGAGGCCTGGCGGAAGACGCATCATCTGCACTTCATCAATGCATGAGACGCCATGTCTGACCTGAACCTGCTGCTGACGCTGGACGCCCTGCTGACTGAGGGCAGCGTCGCCGGTGCCGCGCGCAGGCTGCGGCTGAGCCCGTCGGCCATGAGCCGGTCCCTCGCCCGGCTCCGCGAAGCCACCGGCGACCCGCTGCTGGTGCGCGCGGGGCGTGGGCTGGTGCCCTCCCCTCGTGCGCTGGAACTGCGCGAACGCATCGGCCCGCTGGTACAGGAGGCTCAGGCGGCACTACGGCCGGCGGATGCGTTGAAGCTGGACAAACTGGAGCGCGAGTTCACGCTGCGCACGCGTGAGGGCTTTGTCGAGAACTTCGGCGCGGCGCTGCTGGCGCGCATGGCGAGCGAAGCGCCCGGTGTGCGGCTGCGCTTCGTGCCCAAGTCCGATCGTGACAGCGGGCCGCTGCGCGATGGCAGCGTGGACCTGGAGACCGGCGTGATCGGCTCGACGATGGGGCCCGAGTTGCGCACGCAGGCACTGTTCCGTGACCGCTTCGTTGCCGTCGTACGCGATGACCATGCGCTGGCGCGCGGCCGGCTGACGGCCAAGCGCTACGCGGCCGGCCGGCATGTCGCCATTTCGCGGCGCGGCACGGCGGCCGGGCCGATCGACGACGCGCTGTCGACCCTGGGCCTGAGCCGGGACATCGCCGTCACGGTAGCGGGGTTCGCCGAGGCGCTGGCCTTGGCACGCGGCATGGCCCTGATCGCGACGGTGCCCGAGCGGCATACGGGCCATCTGCGTGCGGGCCTGACAAGCCTTGCGCTACCGCTGGCGCTGGAACCTTTCACCGTGTCGCTGCTGTGGCATCCGCGGATGGAGGGGGATGCGGCGCACCGGTGGCTGCGGGGCTGTGTGCGGGACGTCTGTACAGCACAGCCGGCTTCAGTAGCCCATCGTGCGCCAAGCGCATCTTCAAGCCGGTAACAACGCGCTGCTCTTACCGATGTTTGTTGGCATAGTCGTTGCCCATCAATCAGTTGCGGCGGTGGCTTCGTTGTTGCGCGGCAGCACCGGCTCGCCCTAGAACGTTAGAGCGAATGAGCACGATACGGCTACATGACGATCCAAGCCGGACTACTCCGGTTGGCTTAGCGCGCTATGCGACGGATTTCTTCCGGGCGGCTATCGCGGCCGACGATGTACTTGGCAAGCACGCAGGCTATGAACTCATCGCCCCCATCCCAGTAATGTTCCTAGTTGGGCAGGCCATCGAGCTGGCGCTCA
Organism: Roseateles asaccharophilus; assembly: GCF_031458115.1. Lineage (GTDB taxonomy): Bacteria > Pseudomonadota > Gammaproteobacteria > Burkholderiales > Burkholderiaceae_C > Pelomonas > Pelomonas asaccharophilus_A. Next base: position 113,276 of record NZ_JAVDXV010000007.1, read on the forward strand.
AGGCCTACCTACTGCACAAGGGCGTAGAACTGAAGAGGCTCAGGCAAGACTTTGGGCATGAAATACATCGCGCCCTTCGTAAGGCAAAGGAGTTGGGGCTTTTTGATGCGGTACCGCTTACGCCGGAAGATGAAGCCACAGTGGAATTGCTGAACTCGCTCTATGCATCAAAGCAGCTCCAGTACATCGTCACAGGCGCAAAAACGTATCCGGTATTCGGGCCACTGGAGCAAGTTGCACGAAAACTTGTCTACGGCATTGGCCCGGTTGTCGGGTACCAAGCAAGGTGATGATGCCCGCCAACGTTTCCTTGCACCGATTCCTGGCTAGCTCCGCCGTACGGTCGGCTGGACTACAAGGTTGATTCTTCACACATCAACATTTCTACCCATTCCACCAACAAAAAGGGCCGACCACTCACGCGGCCGGCCCAGGCGCTGAAGCGCTCGAGGGAGATCGGTTATTCCTTGTCCGCCGGCATCGCGCCCGGCATGCCGTGCAGCGGCAGCGCGGTTCCACCGCCCTGCTCTTCAGCAGCCTTCACAACAGGCTTCTTCTCGCGCACCAGATAGCTGTACAGCACCGGCACCACCACCAGCGTCAGCAGCGTCGACGTGATGACGCCGCCGATGATGGCGCGGCCCATGGGTGCCTGGATCTCGCCGCCGTCGTTCAGCGCGATGGCCATGGGCAGCATGCCGAACACCATGGCGGCCGTCGTCATGATGATGGGGCGCATGCGGATCAGACCGGCCTCGCGCAGTGCCTCTGCCACCGTGGCGCCGGCCTTGCGGGCGTGGTTGGCGAAGTCCACCAGCAGGATGGCGTTCTTCGTGACGAGGCCCATCAGCATGACCAGGCCGATCATCGAGAACACGTTCAGCGTCGAGCGCCACAGCAGCAGCGCCAGCATCACGCCGATCAAGGCGAGCGGCAGCGACGCCATGATCGCGATGGGCTGAAGGAAGCTGCCGAACTGGCTGGCCAGCACGATGTAGATGAAGATGCCGGCCAGGGCCATCGCCGCGAGCAGGCCGTTGAAGGCCTCGGCCTGCTGCTTGCCGGCGCCGTCCACCTTGAAGCTGGTGCCCGGCGGCAGTTGCGTGGCCTTGATGAGCTTCTGCACATCGGCGTTCACGTCGCCGCCCGGGCGGCCTTGCACGCCGGCGAACACGGCCTCGCGGCGCTGCAGGTTCTCGCGGCGGATGACCTCGGGGTTGAACACGGGCTCGATGGTGGCGACCTGGTCCAGCGTGATGGGCGCGCCCGAGGCCGAGAAGGCCACCGGCAGCTTGGCCATCTGCTCGATGCGCTCGCGCTGGTCGCGCGGCAGGCGCAGCAGCACTTCCACCTGGTTGCCGTCCGGCGTGGTCCAGTAGGTCGCGATCTCGCCGTTGACGTAGGCACGCAGGCAGGACGCGATCTGCGGCGCGGTCAGGCCCAGCTCGCGGATGGCGGAGTCCTTCAAGCGCACGGCAAAGGCCGGCAGGCCGGGCTTGACCGTCGTGTCCACGTCCACCGCCCCGGGGATCTTCTTGATGTTCTCGACCAGGTCCTTGGCGGCCTGCGTCAGCACCTCGGGGTCGCTGCCCAGCAGCGTGATCCAGATCGGGCGGTCGAAGCCCACGCTGACCTCGATGCCGGGGATCTTGGCAATGTCGGCGCGGATTGCGTCCTCGATCTCCTTCTGCGTGCGCTTGCGTTCGCTGCGCTCGGTCAGCGTGATGTTCAGCGACGCCTGGTTGCGGCCGGTGGCCATGCCCTCGCCGGTGCTGCCGACGACGGACGACACGGTCTTGATCTCGGGATAGCCCTTCAGGATCTCCTCGATCTGCGCGACCTTGGCGCTGCCGCGCTCGATGCTGCTGGCCACGGGCATGCGCAGGTTGACCTGCGTGAAGCCGTTGTCGGTCTGCGGCACGAACTCGCTGCCCACCATGGGCGCCAGCATCAGCGCCGCGACGAAGCTGGCAAACGCGCCCCACATCACCAGGCCACGCGGCGTCAACGTCGCGAAGCGCAGCCGGCGCTTGGCGGCCTTGTCGCGCTTGCCCTGGGCATCGAAGGGACGACCGTAGGCGGGCACCGGCGGCACGAACACGCGGTAGCGGCGGCCGGAAAAGGCCCAGTCGATGGTCTTGGCGTAGAAGTCGTGCAGGCGATCCATGCCCCAGTCGGTCGCGCGGATCAGATGGCCGATGACGGGCCAATGCTTGATGCGCGCGTTCGGCGGGTCTTGCCAGACGGAGGACAGCATGGGGTCCAGCGTGAAGCTGACGAACAGGCTGACCAGCACGGCCACCGCCACGGTGATGCCGAAGGGGTAGAAGAACTTGCCGATGATGCCGCCCATGAAGGCGACGGGCACAAACACCGCGCAGATGGCGAAGGTCGTCGCCATGACGGCCAGGCCGATCTCGTTGGTGCCGTCGAACGACGCCTGGCGGTGGTCCTTGCCCATGCCCACATGGCGCACGATGTTCTCGCGCACGACGATGGCATCGTCGATCAGCAGGCCGATGCACAGGGAGAGCGCCATCATCGTCATGAAGTTCAGCGTGAAGCCGAAGGCATGCACGGCGATGAAGCTGGAGATGACGGCGATGGGCAGCGTCAGGCCCGTGATGATGGTCGAGCGCCAGCTGTGCAGGAACAGGAACACGATGGCCACGGTCAGCAGCGCGCCTTCGATCAGCGTGTGCTGCAGGCCGGTCAGCGAGCCTTTCACGAAGTCGCTGGCGGCATAGATCAGGCGCAGCTCGACGTCCTTGGGCAGCGTCTTGCGCAGTTCGTCCATCGTCTCCTTGATGGCGTCGCCGGTCTTGACGATGTTGGCGTCCTGCTGCTTGAAGACGTTGAAGCTCACGGCCGGCTGGCCGTTGATGCGGGCGATGCTGTCCTGCTCGCGCTCACGCTCGACCAGCGTGCCGACGTCGTTCAGCGTCAGCGCCAGGTTGCCGCGGCGGGCGATCACCATGTTGCCGAAGGCCTTGGGGTCCTTCACGCGGCCTTCCACGCGCAGGATGGCGTCGGAGGTCTGGTCGGACAGCAGGCCCACCGGCTGGTCGGCATTGGCATCGGCCAGCGCCTTGGCGATCTCGGCCGGCGTCACGCCGTAGGCGCGCAGCCGCATCGGGTCGAGGTCGATGCGCACCTCGCGGGTGGTCATGCCGCCAACATCCACCTTGGCCACGCCTTCCACGCGCCCCAGGCGCTTGGAGACGATGAGGTCGGCCATCATGGACAGCTCGCGCGAGCCGCGCGTGGCGCTCAGCAACGCCATGACGACGACCGGCTGGGCGTTGTCGTTCTGGAAGCGCTGCACCGTGGGCGGCTTGGCATCGCGCGGGAACATGGACTGCGCGGCAGCCACGCGGTCGCGCAGGTCCTGCATGGCGCGATTCATGTCGGCGTTCAGCGAGAACTCGACGCTGGCCTGCACGCGGCCTTCGAAACTGCGCGACTGGATGCGCTCGATGCCGGCAATGGTGTTCAGCGCCTCTTCCAGCGGCTTGGCGATCTCTCGCTCGACCGCCTCAGGCGACGCGCCGGGGTAGCGCACGTCCACCATCGCGCCGGGGAAGGAGATGTCGGGCATCTGCTCGACGCCCAGGCGCGAGTAGGCAAACAGGCCCAGCACGCACAGGGCCACCATCACCATGGTCGCGAAGACCGGGTTCTGGATGGAAACGCGGGTCATCCACATGACGCGGCCCTCACTGTTGCGCCGGCGCCGAGGCGGCGCTCGCGACCTTGGCCGACTTGGTCGCCACGATGGCGGCGGGGTCGCCTTCACGCAGGTTGTCGAAGCGCGCGGCCAGCACCTGGGCGCCGGGCTTGAGACCGGTCAGGATCTCGACGCGACCCTCACGGGCATCGCTGCGGCCGGTGGTGACGATACGGCGTGCCAGCGTGCCGTTCTCGATCATCCAGACCTGTTCCTGGCCCGAGTTGCGGCTGATGGCGGCAATGGGCACGGTCAGGCGCTGCGTGTCGTCGGCCAGCACCACCTTGGCGGCGGCGTACTGGCCGGCGCGGTACAACTCCTTGGGGTTGTCCAGCACCAGCGTCACGCCGATGGAGCGCGTGCCCGGCTCGGCGGCGGGCGCGATGCGTGCGATCTTGGCCTCCACCGGCTGCTCCACGCCCTCGACCTTGACCTGCACCGCCATGCCCGGCTGCAGGCGGCTGACCTCGTGCGTGCCCACCAGGCCGGCCAGTTCCAGCTTGGCCAGGTCCACGATGGTCAGGATCTGCTGCTCGGCGGCCAGCTTCTCGCCCGGCAGCGCGTGGCGCTTGGAGACGATGCCGTTGATGGGCGACACCAGCGCCGCCTGGCGCATGGTCACCTGGCTGGTGTCCAGCTGCGCCTTGGCGGCCTGCCAATTGGCGCGGGCGGATTCATAGGCGGCCTTGGAGTTGTCCAGCGCCGTCTGCGCGATGAAGTTCTTGGAGGCCAAGCCCTCGTTGGCCTTGTAGCTGCGCTCGGCCTGGTCCATCTGGGCCCGCATGGCCTCCACGCTGGCGCCGCGCTCGGCGATGCGGTAGCGCAGCTCCTCCAGGTCCACCTGGCCCAGCCCCTGGCCGGCCTTGACGCGGCTGCCCTCGCCCACAGCCAGGTTCAGCAGCGTGCCGTTGGACTTGGCCCGCACGACCACCGTGCCCGGCGCCACCAGGGGCCCGCTGAACTCGATCTGTGCCGGCATGGCGGTGACCACCGGCTTGACGACCTCGCTGGCCACGAACTCCAGCGTCGTCTTGGGCTTGGCCTCGCCGGGCTTTTTGGGCCCGTCACCCTTGCTGGCCATGACGGCCACACCGGCCCCACCCACTACCAGCACCACGGCGGCGATAGCCCCCAACTTGTACGACTTGCGCATGACTCCCCCAAACACTTCTAGACAGACCTTTGCAGTCTAGAAATGCAAGACGAGTGGCGCAGCGGACTTGTGACGAAACGCGGATTGCGGGGGCTGAGCTGCATCGGCGGCCGATCGGGCCCGCCGCCTCAGCGCGACGAACTGCAGATCAGGCGGGCCGGCTGGCCGCGATGGGGTCGACCGGCAGCACCACGTCGCCGCACTGGGCGCGGTGGCGCAGCGCATGGTCCATCAGCACCAGCGCCAGCATCGCCTCGGCGATGGGCGTGGCGCGAATGCCCACGCAGGGGTCGTGGCGACCAAAGGTTTCCACCGTGGTCGGGTTGCCTGCACGGTCGATGCTGGCCTTGGGGCTGCGGATGGAGCTGGTGGGCTTGATCGCGATGCTGGCCACGATGTCCTGGCCGGTGGAGATGCCGCCCAGCACGCCGCCCGAGTTGTTGCTGGCAAAGCCCTCGCGGCTCAGCTCGTCGCCATGCTGCGTGCCGCGCTGCGACACGACGCCGAAGCCCTCGCCGATCTCCACGCCCTTGACGGCGTTGATGCCCATCAGCGCGTAGGCGATGTCGGCGTCCAGCTTGTCGAACAGCGGCTCGCCCAGGCCCACCGGCACGCCGGTGGCTTCCACGCGGATGCGAGCGCCGACCGAGTCACCGGCCTTGCGCAAGGCGTCCATGTAGGCCTCCAGCTCCTCGATCTTGCTGGCATTGGCCGCGAAGAACGGGTTCTGGCCCACGTGCTGCCAGCCCTCGAACGGGATCTGGATGTCGCCCAGTTGCGTCATGCAGCCGCGGAACTCGGTGCCGAACTTCTCGCGCAGCCATTTGCGGGCCACGGCGCCGGCGCCCACCATGGGCGCGGTCAGCCGCGCCGACGAGCGGCCGCCGCCGCGCGGGTCGCGCACGCCGTACTTGCGCCAGTAGGTGTAGTCGGCGTGGCCGGGGCGGAAGGTGTCGAGGATGTTGCCGTAGTCCTTGCTGCGCTGATCGGTGTTCTCGATCAGCAGGCAGATGGGCGTGCCGGTGGTGACGCCCTCGTAGACGCCGGACAGGATCTTGACCGCATCGGGCTCGTTGCGCTGCGTGACGTGCCGGCTGGTGCCGGGGCGGCGCCGGTCCAGCTCGGGCTGGATGTCGGCCTCGCTGAGCGCAAGGCCGGGCGGGCAGCCGTCGATGACGCAGCCGATGGCCGGGCCATGGCTTTCGCCGAAGTTGGTGACGCGGAAGAGTTCGCCGAAGGTGCTGCCTGACATATGCCCGAAATTTTAGATGCCGCGCACAAGCAAAAGCGGCCTGAAAAGGCCGCCTTGTCGGGAACCGGAGGGTCGCTCAGAGTTTGGGCTCGACTTCCGCGGGGTTCTCCTCCACGGGCCAGTCGCGGATGTAGGCCTTCAGCATGCGGTTTTCGAAGTCTTGACTGTCCACCACGGCCTTGGCCACGTCGTACAGCGAGATCACGCCCATCAGCGTCTTGCCGTTCATGACCGGCATGTAGCGCGCGTGGCGGCCCAGCATCATGCGGCGCACCTCGTCGATCTCGGTCTCGGGCGTGCAGGTCAGCGGCGCGTCGTCCATGACCGTGCGCACGATGGTCGAGCCCACCGCGCCGCCGTTCTTCACGACGGCCTGGATGACCTCGCGGAAGGTCAGCATGCCCACCAGCTCGCCGTGGTCCATGACCACCAGCGAGCCGATGTCGCGCTCGGCCATCACGGCCAGCGAATCTTTCAGCGCCTCATCGGGCGTGACGGTGAAAAGGGTGCCGCCTTTGACACGCAGGATATCGACGACTTTCATAGGGGCCTCCGTGAGAGATACGCGGTCAACATAGCACAGTCTGCCCGCCCAACCACACCCAGACAAGCACCAGCCGACGCCTGCGTGACAGGGATAGCTCCCTTGCCGCAACAGGGGCGGAGCGCTTGAATCGCTGCATGAGCGACCAACGCTTCTCCCGCTTCGCGGACTTCTACCCCTTCTACCTGCGCGAGCACAGCGACCGCCGCAACCGGCGGCTGCACTTCATCGGCTCGACGCTGGTGCTGGTGTGCCTCTGGCAGCTGCTGGCCACCGGCCGACCGGTGTGGTTCCTGAACATGCTGCTGTGCGGCTACGGCTTCGCGTGGGTGGGGCATTTCTTCTTCGAGAAGAACCGGCCGGCCACGTTCAAGTACCCGTTCTACAGCCTGATGGGCGACTGGGTCATGTACGCCGATATCTGGCGTGGACGAGTCAAGCTCTAGCCCGAAGCTAGTTCCGCCAGGCCACGCCGATCTGCGCCGAGGCGCCGCCCGGCTTCTGCACCAGCGGGCTGTCCGCTGCCGGCCCCAGCAGGCGGCTGGCGCCGGCCGAGCCGAACACGAACCAGTGCTTGGCGAACATGTGCTTGAAGTTGATGCCGGCATGCACGTCGCGCAGCCCGGCGCCGGGCTCATAGGCCGGCTTGCCGCTGGCGGTCACGGCCGAAACGGGAACGCCGAAGTAGCTGCGCATATTGCGCGAATCGGCCGCCGACACGCCGATGCCGGTGGTCCACTCCGTTGAGTCGCTGCGGTAGAGGCGCCAGCCAGTGTCCACGCTGAGCGTCAGGCCGCCGCCGCGGCCCAGCACGTCCTGCGAGGCCGAGGCGCCGACGTTCCAGTCGCGCGTGAGGCTGTAGTTCGCGTAGACCCGCGCGCGCAGCGTGCGCCGTACATCCGGCAGGCCTTGCGTGGTGCTGGCATCGCCGCTGTCGCGGCCGCCGTCGATGCTGGCCGAGATGCCCAGCCGCCATTGGTCGGTCTCCACCAGCTGCGTGCTGGCGCCCGCGCCAGCGCCTTCGCGGCCAAAGCCCAGCAGCGCGCTGCCGCCGGCGGTCGTGATGCGGATGCGGCCGATCTTGGCGGCCCACACGGGCTTGAGTTTGGTGTCGCGCGTGCGGGCGCCTTCGTACTCGGGGCCGGTCGCCATCGCCACGCCCAGCAGATAGCGCGCGGGCGGGCTTTCGGCGCGCTCTTCGCGCGGCGGCGTTGACTGCGCCTGCACCGGCAGGACCGCCGCGGCAGCGATGGCAAGGACGACGGACCTGGCACTCATGCGGGCCAGACTACTCGCGGCGTCGCCCGCCGTGTGTCAGCCAACGCAGCGCAGATGTGTCAGTTCCGGTCCTTTGTCATGACCGAGATGACCTGTCGCGCCTCGGACGTGTCAGTCGCGTCGACCTTGGCGCCACGGGACAGCGACTGCGCATAGGTGTAGACCATCGCGCCGCGCGAGCGCACGCCCAGCTTGCAGTAGATGGTCTTCAGGTAGGAGCGCACCGTGAACTCGCTGATGTGCAACCTTGCGCTGACCTGCTTGGTCAGCAGGCCGTTGCAGATGAGCTGCACGATCTGCAGCTCGCGGTTGGTGAGCAGTGTGTGCAGCTCGGCAGCGGCGCGCGGCGACGGCGCAGCCACGCTGTCGGGCACCACCGCGTAGCGATGGCCGGCCCATTCGAAATGCACGATCTCGTCGGGCAAATAGCACTGCCGCAGCCGCGAGCTGCCTGGTGTGGCGGCGTGGTCCGGCAGGCGCTCATCCACGCAGACGATGCGCAGGCTGTGGCCACCCAGCTCCAGGCTCGCCGCGGCGGCTTCGGCATCGGGAATGTCGCGAGGCATGTTCATGTCAGACCTCGGCGCATCGCTGTCGTCGTGCATGCAAGCTGGCCATAACGCTTCTCCCTGAAGTGGACGAGGTCCCGCTCTCGGATTGCCAGGGCGCAGGCATTGTTGCCAAGACCGCCGCCGCCGGCACCGGGCAAGCTTGGGGTCTGGCGACGTGAATAAGTGCTGGACGCCGGCTACCGAGTGGCTGCGCATCATGCGTCCGCGGGCGTCTCTCGCGCGTCACCCCCATCGATGCCCTCAAACGAGGGCGTGCCGATGCGTTGGTGCGTCAGCGCTGCTCACTCCTCGCCACCCCGCATGCGGCCAGCACAAAACACGTTTTGTCGCGCCGCACGCCGCTGCCTAGAGTGACCTCACGGTAGCGATGCCGCCTTGGCTTGGAGGCCCCGAATGGATCAGAACCCCTTTGACAACGAGCTGATGGACGAGGCTGACGCCCTCGATGCCGCCGACGTGAGCGACGGCGCCGACGAGGGTTTCGACGAAGCCGACAGCAGCGACGGCATGGACCTGATGGAAGACCTCGGCGATGACGACGGGGGCGACCTCGGCGACGGTGCCGATGGCTTCGAGGCCGACGCCTACGATGGTGCGGACTTCGCCGACGACGGCGCCGAGGGCGGCGACGCGATGGCGCTGTGGGACGCGTTCGAGGACGAAGTCGCCGACGGCCTGGACGCCGCCGACGAGGACGAGTTCCTCGGCCGCATCCTCGGTGGCCTGGGTCGCGCCGGCGGCATGCTGCGGCGTGGCCTGGGCGGCGCGGCCGGCATGGCGGGCCGCGTGCGCGGCATCGCCCGCCAGGCCCAGCGCGTGGCCGGCGGCGTGGGCCGCGTGGCCGGCCAGGTGTCGCCCGCCGCGATGGCGGCGTCGCGGCTGGCGCAGATGCTGGGTGCCCGCGGCATTGCCGGCGGCCTGCGCAACGTGGCCGGTGGCGCGCGCCGCGTTCAAGGTTGGGCCGGCACCGCCGGGCGCCTGGCCGGCGGCGTGGCCAACACGGCCGGCAGCGCGCAAGGCGTGCTGGGCCAGTTGAGCCAGCTGATCGGCAGCGGCGGCGACGAGATGGACGATTTCGATGCGCTGGCCGATGCGTTCGAGGACGGCGTGGACGAGGCGCTGCCCGCCGTCGTGGCCCTTGCGGCCCGTGCCGCGGCGCGCGGCCTGGGCTTCCGCAACGTGAACCACCTGACGCAAGCCGGCCGTCGCGCCATCGTGCGCGGCACGGCGTCGGCCGCCCGCGAGCTGGTGCGCCAGCGCGGCCGCGGCGCCGTGCGCGCCCTGCCCCGGCTGGCCCAGTCGGCCGCCCGCGTGGCCACGCGCAGCACGCCCACGCCGCAGCGCGCGGCGCAGGCGGTGCGGCGCGCGCTGCCGGCCACCGCGCGCCGCGTGGCCCAGCAACCGCAGACGTTGCGCCGCCTGGTCCAGCCCAGCGCGGGCGGCAGTGCCGCCAGCCGCCCGCGGCCGGCCGCCGCACCGCTGGCGCGCGACAACCGCGTGGGCCGCGGCCAGCGCAGCAACCGCATCACCGGCACCCGCACTTTCAACATCGACGGCCCCGTCTCGCTGACGGTCACGCCGCGCTAACCGCCAGTTCAACGCAAGGAGATCACCATGGACCGATTCGAAGCCGACGTGATGGACGACCTGATGTCCGACGCCGCAGATGGCCCGGCACGCCAGATCAGTGCCTACGACGAGTTCGACGAATTCGACGAGGGCGATGAGTTCGACGGCGCCGACGAGGGCGACGACGAATTCCTTGGTCGCCTGCTGGGCGGCATCGGCCGCGTGGCCGGCGGCCTGATGGGCGGCGGTGGTGGCGAGGGCTTCGACGAGTTCGATGAGTTCGACGAAGGCGACGACTACGACGAGTTCGACGCCGCCGATGACGATGGTGACGACGCCTTCGAAGCGGCCGTGGCCGACGCGATGGACGCTGGCGACGGCGACGAGTTCTTCCGCCGCCTGGGCCGCATCGCCCGCGGCGTGGGCCGCGGCATCGGCCGCGTGGCGCGCACGGTGGCTCCCATCGCCAGCATGATTCCGCTGCCGCAGGCGCAGATGATCGGCCGCATCGCCAACGTGGCCGGCCGCCTGCTGGCCGACGGCGCCGACGAGTTCGAGGCCTTCGACGAACTGGTGGACGGGCTGGACGAGGACGGCATCGACGCCGCCGCCCCGGTGCTGGCCGGCATGGTCATCCGCCGTGCGCTGCCGGGCGTGGCGCGGGCCGCCGCCCCGGTGCGCCGCGCCGCGGTGCGTGCCGTCAGCCAGGCCGTGCGCGGTGCCGTGCGCCGCCAGGGCCCGCCGGCCGCGCGTGCGGTGGCGCGTGCCGTCACGGCCACGCGTCGCGTCGTGCAGCGCCGCCGGCTGCCGGCCCGCCAGGCGGTGCGCGCGGTGCAACGCGTCACGCGTCAGGTAGCCGCCCGCCCGCAGACCGTGCAACGCCTGTCGCGCCCGCTGGTGGCTCCGGCCCGCCGCGTGACGCCACCCGGCCGCGCCGCGCAGGTGGTGGCACGCGCCGTGGCGCCCATCGCCCGCCAGGTGGCGGTGACGACCGGCCGCATCACCCGCGTGGGCGGCGGCTGCCCGCATTGCGCCCGCGGCCGCCGCGTGCTGGCGCGTGGCCCGGTGGTCATCAACCTGCGCTGCCGCTGAGCGCAATCACCACACAGAACAAGAAGGGGCGGATCATGAGCGTGCGGCGCTTTCTGCAGGCCAAGATCACCGGGCTGTCGGCCCGGCTCTCGCGGCTCGCGCGCGTGGACAACGCCTTCGTGGGCCTGCGCCCGCAGGACATGCCCTACGCACCGTCCGCCGAGCATTTCCGCGTGGCCAACGCGCGGCTGGCGGCGGTGGAGCAGCGCATCCGCCAGCGCTTCGAGGACCTGCAGACCGATGTGAACCAACGCGCGCCGCAGCGCGTGCTGGTGGACATCGCGCTGGTGGAGCGCGAGCTGGACCGCGCGCGACGCCTGTTCGGCATGTTCTACGAGGTGTTCGCGCAGCGCGGCACGGCCTTCGGGCCGTCGCTGGCGGCGCACGACAACATCGCGGCCGACTGCTACCGCGCCATCCGCCAGACCGCGCCGCGGCTGTTTGATGCGCCGCTGCTGAAGCCGGTGTCGTACATGGAGCACGGCTACTCGCCGGCGACGATGCGGCGCGACGTGTCGCTGTCGCGGCTGCTGGGCGAGGCCAACCCCTTTCCGCTGATCCGCATCCCCTGGGACCGCGACCAGCCGTGGCAGAGCGTGTTCCTGCACGAGGTGGCGCACAACCTCCAGGCCGATGCCGGCATCTGGCAGGAGAACCGCCAGGCGGTGCTGCGCCGCGTGATGGGCCGCTCCGGCCCCATGCTGGCTTCGGTCTACGGGCGCTGGCACAAGGAGATCTTTGCGGATCTCGCCGCCATCCTGCTCGGCGGGCCGGCGGCGGCCTGGGGCATGGCCGATTTCCTGGCCCATCCGCAGCCGCGCACGATGACCTTCCGCCCCGGCGGCGCGCATCCAACGGCCTACCTGCGCGTCTACCTGCTGGCCGAGATGATGCGCCGCATGGGCTTCGGCGACGACGCGACCAAGCTGCTGCGCGTCTGGCAAGGCCTGTACCGTGCGCAGAACGGCCACCGCATCCCGGCCGGGCTGATGAGCAGCGCGCCGCGGCTCATCCCCGAGGTGGTGGACGAGATCGCCTTCCAGACCCGGCGCAACCTGGCCCAGCGCGCGCTGGCCGACGTGATCCGCTTCGACCGCGCCGACCAGGACGCCATCCAGGAAGGCGCGCGCCGGCTGCAGGCCGGCCAGGTGGCCGAGCTGCCGCCGCGCCACGTCGTCAGCGCGGCGCACTACGCGCTGGAGAGCGGCCGCATCGCGCCGGCGCGGCTGGCCCAGAACGTCATCGAACAACTGAGCGGCAACGGCAAGCGCCCCACGGCGCTGCGGCTGGCCGCCTGACCCCGACTTTCACAGCAAGGACAACCCATGGCCTCCTCCAACACCCTGTCCACCGCCACCGTGCACACCGGGCAAGACCGTCTGGTGCTGGACAACCTGATCCGCCGCGAACTGAAGGTGGGCGATCCCAGCGACCCGCAACAGGTGGCGCAGGCGCTGCTGCAGCGCTACAGCGCCGACCCGCGCGCCCAGGCCATAGGCCAGGAGTCGCGCGGCCTGCCCTTCCTGCAGGCGGCCAGCGCCGCGCCGCCGGTCGTGCAGATGCTGACCGCCGCCGGCGGCTCGGAATGGCAGCAGGCGCTGGACGACATCAACGTGGACCTGGAACACCTGTCGCGCAGCGCGCTGCTGAAGGACGTGGCGCCAGAGCTGCGCGGCTGGGGCCAGGCGATACGCGCGGCGCTCAGCGAGGGCTACAACGCGGCCCGTTTCGCGCTGGACCCGCGCAACCGCGACAAGGGCTTCGCGATGCGCCGCCAGCTCAACGACTACGCGCGGCTGGCCCGGCTCGTGGGCGCGCACACGCCCGCCATGCTGACCGACTATCGCAAGCTCGCGCAAAGCCTGGACGAGGCGGCCAACCTGCTGCTGGTCATCATGGGCGAGGCGCTGGCCAACGTGGGCTTCGGCGGCGGCCGCTACGTGCCGCAGGTGGCCTACTCCGACCTGCAGACGCGCCGCGATGCGGTCATCTACGCGCTGCGCAACCTGGTGGGCAGCACGCAGCAGGCCTATGGCCCCGAAGACTGGCCGCGCGGGCTGGATGCCTACCGCCAGCTCAACCAGCTGCTGGACTCGCAGGGTCAGAGCGACCTGCGCTCGCTGCTGGTGGAGACCGAGCTGGCGCGCACGATGGACGAGCTGGTGCAGCGCAGCGGCGACACCACGTCCGAGGGCCTGCGCGCAGTGGGCTCCACGGCCACGCTGGCGCTGGAGCGCTTCCGCCGCATGGTGGTGGTGGCGCGCCGCGGCGTCAGCCCCGAGTCGCCGGCGCTGTATGCCTTCCTGGAGGCGCTGCAGCTGTTCGCGTCGGCCTTCGACTCGGCCGGTGGCTTCCGGCTGATGAAGATCGCCCGGCCGCCCATCCTGTTCTACGGCCTGTACGGCAGCACGGGGCTGGACCCGGCCGACCGCCGGCTGGTGGATCTGGTGACCCAGCGCGGCCTGATCGCCGACGGCATCGACTGCTCGGCCGAGAGCTGCTGCCAGACGGACCGGCGCTGCCTGGTGCTGCTGGACAAGGTGCTGTACGACCTCGACCGCGCCATCGACCTGTACTCGCTGGGCTTCGTCAACTTCGGCGCCGCCGAGCGCCGGGCCTCGGCCTACGGCTTCATCATCGAGCAGGTGTTGAACGTCGAACTGGAGCCCAACGACGCCTCCTGCATCCCGGCCGACTCCGACCTGCGCCCCAACCTGGAACAGGTGCGCGACACGCTGTGGCCTGATGTGAGGACCGTCAACGACGAAGCCATGCGCAGCGCCGTCTTCCGCATCGGCGACGTGGTGGCCGACACGCAGCGCCAGCTCGCCGGCCTCAACGGGCTGAACGCGCAGGCCACGGCGGCGCGCCAGCAGTTGGTGCAGTCGCTGGGCGACCAGCTGGCGACCGTGCAACTGGCGCGCGTCAGCATCGACGACCTGACGCTGCTCTACCGCACGCTCAGTCAGGCCGACAGCTTCCTGCTCGGCCACAACCGCTCCGTCACGGGCGACGCGGAGCTGGACGCCTACCTGGGCGTTGTCGAACAGGAGCTGTGCCTGCAGCAGGCGATGGAGTCCAACTGGGACAACCTGGTGCACTCGCTGGTGGCCAACTGCTCGCAGATCGACCAGTCGCTGAGCCTGGTGCAGGCGCTGGTGCGCGAGGCCGTCATCCGTGTCAGCGGCCGCCCGTGCACGGAAGGCGACATCGACCTGCCGCCCACGCTGGAGACGACGTTCGACACCTTCGTCGAGCGCGTGGACCGGCTCGGCAACGGCCGCCCCAGCAACGCCCCGTTGCGCCGCCGCCGCTAGCCCCCTCCAGACCCATCACCGCCGCATGCGCAGGAGCTCGACATGAACAGACACTTTCCCGAGATCTACCGGATCGCCGCCCAGCCGCTCCACCTCAACCTCGGCGCCACGGCCGACACGGTGGACGAGATCGACAAGGCGGTGCGGCAGCTGGTGCAGGACGGCAAGGCCCTGACCGCGGTGCCGGCCACGCTGACCAGCGTGGAGCGGATCACGACGACCACCCAGCAAAGCGTGCTCGGTACGCAAGCGGATCTCAACAGGTTCGCCGGCGAGACCAAGGCTCAGCTGGGCCGGCTCGAAGTGCTGATCAAGGCCGGCCCGTCGTCGGTGGGCGGCCGGCTCAACGCCGACTCGGTCCCGCTGGTCCGCAAGCTGACGCAGGCCCAGGCCGTCGCGCTGGACGAGACGCCGGACGACAAGCACACCAGCCCCCCGCACAAGGGCCGGCTGAAGAACGACGTGGCGCTGGAGGAGCTGCTGGCCGCCTCGACGACCGCGCAGGCGGTGCTGGCCCAGAAGGCGCCGGAGCTGCACAAGCGCTTCATCGACGCCTTCGGCCCGTTCCGCGGCAACGACCTGGCCGAGCGCGGCCGGCGCTACGCCGAGATGGACCGACTGGCCCACGACATCGTGGACTTCCTGAAGTGATGACGGCCGGAGCAACACCATGAGCTTCCAGACCACCGAGACCATCCAGCGGCTGTGGGAGACCTTCCTGCGCGACCAGCTGGCGGCCATGCCCGCCGCCGAACGGCAGAAGTTCGAGCAGCCCTTCGAGCAGCGCTTCAGCGAACTGCTGAAGGGTGCCGCCAACGGCGCCGAGGGCCGCGACGGCTTCCTCGACCTCGTCGGCTTCGGCGAGAACGGGCCGCCGGACTTCGACAAGATCTCCTACCCGCACATCACGCCGGACTTCGACGACGCCGTCGTGCCCAGCCAGCTGCATGCGGCGGCCGAGCTGTACTACATCTACCAGCACGAACGCATGAAGATCTTCGAGGTGGTGGACACGCTGCTGCGGCTGTTCCGCCTGGGCAAGATGCGCATCCAGCGCGGCCCTGGCGCGCGTGGCCTCTACCTGCTGGAGAAGTGGCAGCCGCTGCGCTACAAGCGCGCCGACCGCATGGTGGCCTACCGCCGCGCGTTCAACTACGGCACGGCGCAGGCGCCGGCCGGCGCCGTCACCAACCGCAACTTCCACCGGCAGATGGTGGGCTTCATGGTGGCGCTGGGTCAGTACTTCCGCGACCTGCTGATCGGCGAGGTCATACGCGGCGGCCAGGTCATCGAGCAGCGGCCGTTCGGCAGCGTGGCCACCGTGCAGCGCATCGGCCTGGACCTGCGCTATGCGCTGGACCGCTCCACCTACGGCAACATCTTCTCGCTGGCCATGGAGACCGGCCACCACCTGAAGACCGTGCTGCAGTTGCTGGACGCGCCTGACATCAAGAAGGCCTTCGACGCCAACACCAAGTGGGACGTCGTCGAGATCGTGTCCAACCGCTACCTCGGCGGCGTGGCCGAGCCCAGCCAGCGCGCCAAGATGGCCGAGAGCGGCCGGCGCATCCTGCAGTTCGTCGCCGACAACGACTTCAAGACCGCCATCGACCCCATCCTGTTCCAGAGCGTCGTGCGGCCCATGGGTGCGCATGCCGAGGCTTGGGTGGCAGCGTACCGCATGACGCCTGAGGGCCGTGGCTTCCCGGGCGTGACGCCGGCCCTGCAGTCCGTGTTGGGCGTCCGTCAGGCGGCATGACATGAAGCCCCTCACCCAAGGAGTACCTTGGTCGGTCCCCCGAGGGGACGGCGATGCTTGCCGGATCGACCGGCAAGCACATCGCCAGTGCGGGCCGGCTTGGGAGTGGCCCGGCGCTCGGCCCGCAAAACGCAACACGTTGATGGACCACTGACATGGGTGCGAGCGATTTGCGCGTGACGGTCGACGGCGTCAAGCTGCGCTGCGTGCTGGACCCGGCGCTGGTGCTGGGCCAGGCCTGCGGGCTGAAGCTGGCGCTGGGCCTGACGCGCGTGTTCGAGACCTGGTTGCCGCGCTCGTTCTGGCAGGTGCTGGACGCCAGCGAGCTGCTGGCCGCCGAGTCGCAGTCGGGCCTGCACCCGTTGGCGCTGAACGACTGGACCGCGCTGCGCGACGGCACCGACGCGGGCTCGTGGACGCTGCGCTGGGTGGGCGACAACCTGGCCGAGTCGCAGCTGCGCGGCAGTGGCGGCGGCGACGAGTCGCTGGTGGAACGCTTCGAGTGGCATGCCGAGGCCTTGCAGGCGCATCAGGCCCAGCGAGCGGAGCACTGGTGCCGGGGCTTCGACCCGGTGGCCGGCGCGCACGATGCGCTGGCGCTGTCGGCCGCGCTGGACGGTGCGCTGATCCTGTGCCGCGCGCCGGACGAGCACTCACCGCCCGGCCCCATCCAGGCGCTGGGGCGGCTGGACTCGCCACCACGGCTGCTGGCCGAGAGCGATGGCGGCAGCCTGCTGGCGGCCGAACGGCTGTTCGTGCGCCAGGCCATTGCCGCGGCAGGCCTCGCGGCGCTGCTGCAGTCGGTGCAGCACGCCTGCGTGGTGCATGCGCTGACGCTGCCGCCCGACGCCGACGCGTCCAACGACGACAGCCAGGACCCGTGGCGATGCAGCCAGGCCTGGTGGTATCGGCTCTGACCGCAGAGGAAGCCATGTACGCAGAGCCAGCAGCTCAAACCACCGGCCCACGCTACAACCGCGACGAACTCGTCGCCGTGACGGTGCAAGGCCAGATCGCACATCCGGTCGCCCGCGCGATGCCCTACCGCGTAGGCCACGACGGTGTGCCGCGCGTGCTGCCGGGCACCGGCGGCATCGTGCTGAACCAGCGCATCGGCGACCTCTGCGTGGGCCTGGCGGGCGACCACATCGAGCCGGGCGTCTCGCTGCACAACAACAGCCGCGAGGTCATAGGCCCGCGCGACGGGCCCAACAACGCGCTCATCACCTACGCCTGCGTGGGCAACCGCGCGCTGGTGCTCAACGGCGCGGCGCGCGGGCGCCAGGGCTGGGTGACGGGCAAGCATGGCGGCGTCAACCATGTGATGGTGGACTTCCCGCCCGAGGTGCTGCGACGCCTGGCCATCGGCGACCGCATCGCGATCACGTCCATAGGCCAGGGGCTGCGGCTGCCGCAGCACCCGCGCATCGAGCTGATGAACTGCGCGCCCCTGCTGCTGGGGTGCTGGGGCTGGGTGGAGCGCGACGGGCAGCTGCATGTCCCGGTCACGCACCTGATCCCCGCGCGGTTGATGGGCTCGGGCCTCGGCAAGAACAACGCCTGGCGTGGCGACTACGACATCCAGCTGGCCGACCGCGCCGCGCGCGCGCGCTACCGGCTGGGCAGCCTGCGCTTCGGTGACTTTGTCGCCATCACCGATGCCGACACGCGCCATGGGCCCAGCCTGCGCGAGGGGCGCGTGACGATAGGCGTCATCGTGCATGGCGACAGCACGGTCAGCGGCCATGGGCCGGGCGTCACGCCGCTGCTGACCGGCCCGGCCGAGCTGCTGCGCCCGCGCCGCGAGGCCGATGCCAACCTGGCTGCCGCCTTGGGCGTGCGCCAGCCGGTGCCAGCGCGCGAGCGGCTGACGCTGGCGGAGCGGGACCGGCGCCAGCGCTGCCAGGCGCGGGAAGTGCCCCCCAAGCTGGCGTTCAGGACTTGAGCTGGGGCCCCAGATTGGCCAGCATGTCGTCGACCATCGCATCGAGGTCGTACTGCAGCTGCCAGCCCCAGTCGGCCTGCGCGGCCGAGTCGTCGATGCGCTGCGGCCAGCTGGCCGCGATGGCCTGACGGAAGTCGGGCACGCAGTCCATCGTGAAGCCGGGGATGCGGCGGCGGATGCTGGCGGCGATCTGCTCCGGCGTGAAGCTGACGCCGGCGAGGTTGTAGCTGCCGCGCTGCTTGACCCGGTCGGCCGGCGCATTCATCAGCTCGATGGTGGCGCGCAGCGCATCGGGCATGTACATCATGGGCAGCGCCTGGTTCTGCTCCAGGAAGCAGGTGTAGCGGCCTTCCTTCAGCGCCGAATGGAAGATCTCCACCGCGTAGTCGGTCGTGCCGCCGCCGGGCGGCGTCTTCCAGCTGATGAGGCCGGGGTAGCGCAGGCTGCGCACGTCCACGCCGTGCTTGGCGTGGTACCAATCGCACCAGCGTTCGCCGGCCAGCTTGCTGATACCGTAGACCGTCGTGGGGTCCATCACCGTCGTCTGCGGCGTGTCCACTGCCGGCGTGTTGGGGCCGAAGGCGGCGATGGAGCTGGGCCAGAAGACCTTGTCCAGCTTCTCGTGGCGGGCCAGCTCCAGCACGTTGAGCAGGCCTTTCATGTTCAGGTCCCAGGCCCACATCGGGTGCTTCTCGCCATTGGCCGACAGCGCGGCGGCGAGGTGGTAGATCTGCGTGATCTTGTGGCGCTTGACTATTGTCGTGAGCGCACCCGCGTCGGTCACGTCCAGCATCTCGTGCTTCAGCGTGGGCACGCGGCCCTGCGGGCTGAGGTCGCTGGTGATGACGGCCTCGTTGCCGTGCAGCTTGGCCAGTTCGGTGGCCAGCTCGGTGCCGATCTGGCCGTTGGCGCCGATGATGAGGATCTTCATTTGACGATCCCCAGCTCACGGCCGGCCTGCGCGAACGCGGCGACGGCCTTCTCCAGGTGCTCGCGCTCGTGCACGGCCGAGATCTGCACGCGGATGCGCGCCTGGCCCTTGGGCACGACGGGGAAGAAGAAGCCCACGGCGTAGATGCCCAGCTCCAGGATGCGCTTGGACAGCTCCTGCGCCTTCACCGCGTCGTAGACCATGATGGGCACGATGGGATGGGTGCCGGGCTTGATCTCGAAGCCGGCGGCCTGGATGGCCTCGCGGAAGTAGGCGGTGTTGGCTTCCAGCTTGTCGCGCAGCGCGGTCGAGCCTTCCAGCAGGTCCAGCACGGCCAGCGACGCGCCGGCGATGCTGGGCGCCAGCGTGTTGCTGAACAGATAGGGGCGCGAGCGTTGGCGCAGCAGCTCGACGACTTCCTTGCGTGCCGCGGTGAAACCGCCCGACGCGCCGCCCAGCGCCTTGCCGAAGGTGCCGGTGATGATGTCGATCTTGCCGTGCACGCCGCGGTACTCGGGGGTGCCGCGGCCGGTGGTGCCCATGAAGCCGCTGGCATGGCACTCGTCCACGCCCAGCAGCGCGTCATAGCGGTCACACAGCGCACGGATCTTGTCGAGCTGGGCAATGGTGCCGTCCATCGAGAACACACCGTCGGTGAAGACCAGCGTGTGGCGGGCGCCCTTCTCTTTCGCTTCCTTCAGGCAGCGCCCCAGGTCGTCGAGGTTGTTGTGCTCGTAGCGGTAGCGCTGCGCCTTGCACAGGCGGATGCCGTCGATGATGGACGCGTGGTTCAGCGCGTCGCTGATGATGGCGTCCTGCTCGCCCAGCAGCGGCTCGAACAGGCCGCCGTTGGCGTCGAACGCAGCGGCATAGAGGATGGCGTCCTCGCAGCCGACGAAGCGGGCGATGCGTTGCTCCAGTTCCTTGTGCAGGTCCTGCGTGCCGCAGATGAAGCGCACCGACGACAGGCCAAAGCCGTGCGTGCGCAGCGCTTCGTGCGCGGCCTCGATGACCTGCGGGTGCGACGACAGCCCCAGGTAGTTGTTCGCGCACAGGTTGATGACCTCGCGGCCCTCGGTGGTCTTCACGACGGCACCCTGGGGCGTCGTGATGATGCGCTCGGCCTTGTAGAGGCCGGCGACGCGGATGCCGTCCAGTTCGGTCTGCAGATGTTGATAGAAGGCTTGGCTCATGGCGCCGCTCCTGATGCACAATTCGGTAAATTGAACTTGTTCGATATATCGAACATTTGTGCAGTATCTGAAAAACCCAAGTTCAAGTCAACTCACGTCAAGCATGAACATGGACACCGAACCGCCCCGCGTCGGCGCTGCCCTGCAGGCGCTGCGCAGCAGCCGTGGCCTGTCGCTGGATGATCTCTCCAAGCGCGCCGGCGTGAGCAAGTCGATGTTGTCGCAGATCGAGCGCAACCAGGCCAACCCCACGGTCGCCGTGGTCTGGCGGCTGGCCAATGCGCTGGGCGTGGACATGGGCGAGCTGCTCGGCACCGAGCGCGTGGCCGCGCCGGCCATCGAGACCGTACCGGCCCATGCGACGCCGGGGCTGACCAGCCCCGACGGGCTTTGCAAGCTGCGCATCCTGGGTCCCATCGAACTGGCGGGTCAGTTCGAGTGGTACGAGCTGAGCGTGCAGCCCGGCGGCGTGCTGGACTCGCAGGCCCACGAACCCGGTTCCCGCGAGCACCTCAGCGTGCTGACCGGCAGCCTGGAGGTCACGGCGCAAGGCGTGACGAGCAAGCTCAAGGCCGGCGAGACGGCGCGCTATGCGGTGGATGGGCCCCACGCAATACGCAACTCGGCCAAGTCGGCGGCGACGGCGCTGCTGGTGGTGCTGCACCCGTAGACTTCCGCGGGTCCAACATGGGAGCCCGCCGATGATCCAACGTCGTTCCGCCCTGGCCGTGCTGGCCGCCCTGCCCTTGGCAGCCGGCGCTCAGGATTCCAAGCCCATCAAGCTGCTGGTGGGCTTCCCCGCTGGCGGCGGCACCGATGCCATCGCACGGCTGCTGGCCGAGGCGCTGCAGGCGTCGCTGGGCACGCCGGTCATCGTCGAGAACAAGCCCGGCGCCGGCGGGCAACTTGCGGCACAGGCACTGAAGGCCGCGCCGGCCGATGGCACGACCTTCTTTGTCAGCCACGACCACACCATCTCCATCCTGCCGCTGGTGCTGAAGAATCCGGGCTTCGACCCCGCCAAGGACTTCGTGCCGGTCGCGGGCTTCGCGACCTTTGCCAACGCCATCGCGCTGTCCGGCGGCACGCCCGCCAGCAGCCTGCCCGAGTACCTGGCCTGGGTGAAGAAGCAAGGCGGCCAGGGCAACGTGGGCATTCCGGCGCCGGCCTCGGTGCCGGAGTTCCTCGTCAAGCTGCTGGGCGAGAAGAACGGGCTCAACCTGCTCAGCGTGCCCTACCGCGGCAGCGCCCCGATGATCGCGGAGATGCTGGGCAACCAGATCAGCGCGGGCGTGGGCTCGGTGCCCGACCTCATCACGCATCACCAGCAGAAGAAGCTGAAGATCGTGGCGGTCATGGGCCTGCAGCGCCAGGCGGTGCTGCCGGACGTGCCGACCTTCGCCGAGCTGGGCATCACGGGTTTCGAGGACCTGCCCTACTACGGCCTGTTCGCGCCCGCCGGCACGGCGCCGGCCGTCGTCGAGCGCTTCTCCAATGCGTTGGCCGGCGTCATCGCGCAGCCTGGCGTGAAGGCGAAGCTGGCCGAGCTGGGTTTGTCGGTGGGCCACATGAGCCCCGCCCAGTTGGCCACGCGCGAGCGCGCCTATGCGGCGGCGTGGGCCAAGATCATCAGGACGGGCGGTTTCCAGCCTCAGTGACCAGCAACTGCTGGAGCGTCAGGCCCGCCCAATCACCCTGGCGCCACAGATTCGCCAGCAATCCCTGGCGCCCCGCAAGAAAGACAGAGATCAGCGGCTCTGCCGGCGTGGTCTCGGGTGCGCACAGCAGCACCAGGCGTTGGGCGCCGTCCTCTTCGAGCAGACCGATCCAATCCATCGCCTGCAATTGGTCCAGCACGGGGCTGAGCTGCAAGGGGTCAACGCGCAGCGCGCGCGCCAGCCGCAGATGCGACAGCCCACGCTGCCCACCGTCGCGCGCGCGTTGCAGTTCGCGCAGCGTTTCCAGCGCCAGCGCCATGGGCTGCCCCGGCGTGCCGGGCCGCAGATGCAGCCGCCCGGTCAGGCTGGGCGTGTTGGCCGCCAGGATGGCGCCCAGCAGCACGATCACCCAGCCCAGGTACACCCACACCAGGAACACCGGCACGGTGGCGAACGCGCCGTACAGCGTCGAGTAGGTCGGCACCTTCTTCACATACCAGGCCAACAGCGACTTCGCGAGCGCGAAACCTATGGACACAAACACGCCGCCCAGCAGCGCATGCCGCCAGCGCACGTGCGTGTTGGGCACGTAGTGGAACAGCCCGGCCATGGCGAGGCCCAGCAGCACGATGTCGGCACCGCCCAGCAGCGTGGAGACGCTGGCGGGCATCTTGCCGATGAAGCCCTGGCCAGCGCTGACGGCGTAGCTGGTCAGCGTGAGGCTGCCGCCCAGCAGCAGCGGGCCCAGCGTCAGCGCGGCCCAGTAGACCAGCACGCGCTGCGCCATGGGCCGCGGGCGCTGCACGCGCCAGATCGCATTCAGCGTGCGGTCGATGGTCAGCATCAGCGCCAGCGCGGTGATGCCCAGCACCACCAGGCCCACGACGCCCAACCGGTTGGCCTTGGCGGCGAACTGCGTCAGCGATGCCAGCACCGGCTTGGCGATGTTGGGCGGGATCAGGCTCTTCAGAAAGTACTGTTCCAGCGCGGCCTGGAAGCTGGAGAACATCGGGAAGGCCGTGAAGACGGCCAGCATCACCGTCAGCAGCGGGACGAGTGAAATGAGCGTCGTGAACGTGAGGCTGCCGGCCGTCAGGCCCAGCTTCTCTTCGCGGAAACGCTGGCGGAAGGTGTGCAGCGTCTGCAACCAGGGCCAGGCCAGCAGATCGTGGATGAAGTTCTGCGCGAACGCGATGGGGTTGCGCGCCAGCGGCGCGTCGGGGTTGTCGGCAGCAGGCGTGGGCGGGAGCGAAGACGGGGGTGTCGTGGACATGGCTTCTATGATGCCGCAGCTATGTCCCCTGCCCTCGAAAGAACCGAACCGACCGCGGCCGAGCGGCTGTCGCGCCAGCTGGCCTTTTTCAGCACGGCGCTGCTGTGCGTGCTGTGCGCGGCCTGGGAGCTGTGGCTGGCGCCCACCGGCCGCGGCACGTTGGCCATCAAGGCGCTGCCGCTGCTGTTGCCGCTGCCGGGGCTGTGGCGCTATCGCATGTACACCTACCGCGCGCTGGCCTTGTTCATCTGGCTTTATGTGCTGGAAGGCCTGGTGCGCTCCACCAGCGAGAGCGGCGCAGGCCAATGGCTGGCGCTGACCGAGGTGGTGCTCAGCGTCGTCATCTTCACCGCGTGTACCGCGCAGATCCGCCAGCGGCTGGCGGCGGCCAAGGTAGCGGAGTCGGCATGAGCGGCTTCCTCGGCGCCCTGCGTGAACGGCTGGGCGAGCCGGGGCTGCTGGTGGGCGGCGACCTGGCCGCCTACGAGAACGACTGGCGCAAGCGCTACGTGGGCCGCGCGTTGGCCGTCGCTCGGCCGGCGTCGACCGGCGAGGTCGCGACCGTCATGCGGCTGTGCCACGAGCACCGCGTGGCCGTCGTGCCCCAGGGCGGCAACACCGGGCTGGTGGGCGGCTCCACGCCGGACGACAGCGGCCGGCAGCTGGTGCTGAGCCTCACGCGCATGAAGCGCATCCGTGAGATTGACGTGGCCAACGCCAGCCTGACCGCCGAGGCCGGCTGCGTGCTGGCCGACGTGCAGGCCGCGGCGGCCGGCGCCGGGATGCTGTTCCCGCTGAGCCTGGCGGCCGAGGGTTCGTGCACGCTGGGCGGCAACCTGGCGACCAACGCCGGCGGCACGCAGGTGCTGCGCTACGGCAATGCGCGCGAGCTGTGCCTGGGGCTGGAGGTGGTCACCGCGACCGGCGAGGTCTGGCAAGGCCTGTCGGGACTGCGCAAGGACAACACCGGCTACGACCTGCGTGACCTGTTCATCGGCAGCGAGGGCACGCTGGGCATCATCACGGCGGCGACCATGAAGCTGTATCCGGTTCCGAAGGAAAAGCTGACCGCGCTGGCCGCGTGCGGCAAGCTGCACGACACGGTCGCGCTGCTGGGCCTGGCGCGCGAGCGCGCGGGCGATGCGCTGACCGGCTTCGAGGTGATGAACCGCGCGTCGCTGGCCTTGGTGGCCCGCGAGTTGCCGCAACTGGTGCAGCCGCTGGCGCCGGCCGAATGGACGGTGCTGCTGGAACTGTCCGACGCCGAAAGCGCGGAGCATGCGCGGGGCGTGTTCGAGGGGCTCCTCGAAGCCGCCTTCGAGCGCGGCGCCGTGACGGACGCGGCCATCGCGCAGAACCTGGAGCAGGCCAAGGCCTTCTGGCATCTGCGTGAGTCCATACCGCTGGCGCAGGCGCAGGCGGGCTTGAACATCAAGCACGACATCTCGCTACCGGTGTCCGCCATCCCCGGCTTCGTCGCCGAGATGGACACGGCGCTTTCAACGTACATGCCGGGTATCGAGGTCATCGATTTCGGCCATCTGGGCGACGGCAATCTGCACTACAACGTGCAGGCCCCGCGCGGCGTGGCGCCGGCGGAGTTCCTGGCCGCGCACGAGGCGGCCATCAACGAGCGCGTCTACGACGCCGTGCAGCGCCGCGGTGGCTCGATCTCAGCCGAGCACGGCATCGGCCGGCTCAAGCGCGAAGAGCTGCAGCAGCGCAAGGACCCGACGGCCCTGGCGCTGATGCGGTCCATCAAGCGGGCGCTGGACCCGCTCGACCTCCTCAACCCTGGGCGGCTGGTGTAACGCCGCCGCGGCGGCCGGTCGCGAACCGGCCCAACTTCACGAGCATGCGGAAGACGAAGCGAATCATCAGCAGCGTCAGCACGGCTTCGATCAACGTCAGCACAAAGGCGCCAACCGCCGTAAACCGCGGCACCCGGCGGTGGAACTTGGCCACAGCCTTGTCGCGTGCAATCTCGATGCTGTCGTAGAAGCTGGGCACCACCAGCAGCGTCAGGATGGTGGACGTGATCGTGCCGCCGATGATGGCCACGGCCATCGGGCGGTAGAACTCGCCACCCTCGCCAATGCCGATGGCCACCGGCAGCATGCCGGCGATCAGCGCCAGCGTCGTCATCAGGATGGGCCGGAAGCGCTTGCGGCCCGCGTGCATCAGCGCCTCTTCGCGCGGGATGCCGGCCTTCTCCTCCTGGCGCGTCGCATCCAGCAGCAGGATGGCGTTCTTGGCCACCAGGCCCATCAGCATGATGACGCCGATCAGGCTCATCAGGTTCAGCGTGCCGCGCGTGAGGATCAGCGCCACCACCACGCCGATCAGCGAGAGCGGCAGCGACAGCATCACGCCCAGCGGCGCCGTGAAGCTGTTGAACTGGATCACCAGCACGAAGTACATCAACGCAATGCCGGACAGCAGCGCGGTGACCATGGCCGTGAAGACGACTTCCTGGTCACGCGCCGAGCCGGCCAGCTCGATGCCATAGCCGGGCGGGAAGTTGATGGCCTTGGCCAGCTTGACGGCCTCGGCCGTGATCTCCCCGGCCGAGCGGCCCTGCGCGTTGGCGCTGACCGTGATGGTGCGCTTGCCGTCGCCGTGCTGGATCTGGCCCGGGCCCTTGCCCATCGTGATCGTCGCGATCTGATCCAGCGGCACCATGCGGTTGGTCCCGCTGACCGCGATGGGCAGGCGCTCGATGTTGGCGGCGTCCACCCGGTCGGCCGGGTGCAGGCGGATGGCCACGTCGCGGGCTTCGCCGGTCGGGTCGATCCAGTCGCCGGCCTCGACGCCGGCGAAGGCCACGCGCAGCGCCTGCGCCGCGTCGTTGACCGAGATGCCCATCTGGTTGGCCAGGCCACGGTCCAGTTCGATCTGCAGTTCGTTCTGCGGGTCCTGCTCTGAGTAGCCCACGTCGACCGCGCCGCGCACGCCGCGCAGCGTCTTCTGGAAGTCCAGCGTCAGCTCCTGCAGCTTGCGGCTGTCGGCGCCGTAGAAGCGGATCTGCACCGGCTTCTGCGCGCCGTTGTTCAGATCGTCCAGCACGACGTATTCGGCGCCCACCAGCTGGCCGACCTTCTGGCGCAGCTCCGTCGCCACATCGTCAGCAGAACGCTTGCGCTCGGTGCTCTTGCCGATGTCGATGTAGATGCGGCCACCGGTCGCGTTCGGGTAGGCCATCGTGGCCTTGGTCTCCGGCAGCGCACGCGCCAGCGCGGCGGCGGCGTCGAGCTTGAGCTTGGAGTAGTCCAGGCTGCTGGACGCCGGGCTGCGCACGTCGATGACGAGGAAGCCCGCATCGGCCTTGGGCAGGAAGCTGGAGCCGCCGAACTTGCCCTGCAGCATGATGGCGCCGACGAAGCTCAGCACCGCGAACGCGGCCATCCAGCGGCGGTGGTGCAGTGCCCACGCGATGACGTGGCCATAGCTGTCGGCGACGCCGTCGAACCAGTGGTTGAAGCGCTGCAGCAGCTTGCCAATGCCCTTCTTGGGCTGCTCGTGGTAGCCCGGCGGGTCACCCCAGTAGGCCGACAGCATGGGGTCCAGCGTGAAGCTGATCAGCAGCGAAACGATGACCGAGGCCACCACGGTCAGCGCGAACGGCTTGAACCACTGGCCCGGGCCCTGGCCCATGAAGGCGACGGGCACGAACACCGCCACGATGGCGAAGGTGGTGGCCGCCACGGCCAGACCAATCTCGGCCGTGCCCTCGCGCGCCGCGGTCACACGGTCGCTGCCGCGCTCCATATGCCGCACGATGTTCTCTCGAACCACGATGGCGTCGTCGATCAGCACGCCGATGGCCAGGCTCAGGCCCAGCAGGCTCATGAAGTTGAGCGAGAAGTCCATCAGCCACACGGCGATGAACGCCGCCAGCACGGAGGTGGGCAGCGACAGCGCCGTGATCAGCGTGGAACGCCAGCTGTTCAGGAACACGTAGACGACCAGGATGGTCAGGCCGGCGCCGAACACCAGCGCGTGGGTCACGTTGTGCAGGCTGTTCTCGGCGTCTTCCCCGCCGTCCTGCGTGATGTCCATCGTCGTGCCGGCCGGCAGTTCCTTGCGGATCTCCTCCACCAGCTTGCGTGCCGCGACGGCCACGCTGACGGTGGACGCATCGCGCGAACGCGTGACCGAGATGCCCACGTTGGGGCGCCCATTGCGCAGCGAGTAGCCGGTCATCTCGGCAAAGCCGTCCTTGACCTCGGCCACCTGGCCCAGGCGGATGACCTGGCCGGCGTTGCGCTTGATGATCATCTGCTCGAACTCGGCCGGGCTCTCCAGCCGGCCCAGCAGGCGGATGCTCTGGTCTTCCAGCGTGCCCCGCACCTTGCCGACGGGGGCCGTCGTGTTCTGCGCACGCACGGCGTTCAGCACCTCGGTGACGGACACGCCGAACTCGCGCAGCTTCTCGGCGCGCAGCAGGATGGACAGCTCGCGCTTGAGCGCGCCGTTCACGTTGACGACCGACACGCCCGCGATGGCGCGGAAGCGCTCGGCGAGCTGGTCTTCCGCCAGGCGGCTGAGCTGCGCATGCGTCAGCGAGGTGCTCGACAGCGCCAGCTGCAGGATGGGCTGAGCCCCCGGATCGGCGCGCGTGATGATGGGCTCGCGCATCTCGATGGGCAGCTTGTAGCGCACCGAGTTGATCGCGTTGCGCACCTCGTCGGCGGCCTCGATCATGTTCTTCGAGAAGTCGAAGACCAGCACGATGGTGGCGCCGCCTTCGCGCGACGTGGAGTTGGAACGGTCCACGCCCGAGATGCTCTGCAGCGCCTTCTCGATGCGGTTGACGATCTCGCGCTCCGACGTTTCCGGTGACGCGCCGGGATACGTGACGTTGATGACGAGCACGGGCGGCTCGACGTCGGGGAACTGGTTGACGCGCAGCTTGGACAGCGCCAGCAGGCCCATCAGCATCATGCCGATGACGAGCACCACCGTCGCGACGGGACGGTTGATGCTGAAGTTGGACAGGAACATGGGCGGACCTCCTGTTTACTTGCTGGCAGCGGGGGCGGCAGCCACGGCGGAAGCGGCGCCGGCACCGGGCTTCACCCGCTGCACGGTGGCGCCGTCGACCAGGCTGCCGGTGGGCGCGCGCAGCACCTCGTCACCCAGCGCGAGGCCCGAGGTGACCACCACTTCGCCGCGCCGGTCGTCGCGTTCGCCCAGCGTGACGGCCACCTTCTTCAGCTGGCTGCCCGCCACCTTCCAGGCAAAGGCGCTGTCGCCCTGGCGCTGGATGGAGCCCTCGGCCAGCACCAGCGCGCGGCGGTCGGCGCTCTCGACGCGGCCTTCCGCGTAGAGGCCGGCGACCTGCGGCGCCTTGGCCTTGTCGTCGAACTCGGCGATCAGCTCGACCTGGCGTGTCGTCGCATTGGCGGCGGCGTCGATGCGCGCCAGCTTGCCGCGGAACTCGGCGTCGCCGAAGCCGTTGATGCGGAAGGCCACCGGCTGGCCAAGCTTCAGCTCGCCCAGGCGGTCGGCCGAGACCTGGCCTTCGAAGCGCATGGACGACGGGTCGATGACCTTGACCAGTTCGCGCCCGACCTGCACGGTGTCGCCGACGGAAATCTTGCGCTCGCTGACGACGCCGTCGAACGGCGCGCGAACCTCGGTGCGCGACACCTGCTGGCGGGCCGTGACGAGGCGCGCCTTGGCCGCTGCCAGCTCGCTCTGCGCGGCGTTGCGGCGCACCTCGGCGTCTTCCAGGCCTTGCATGGAGATCATGCCCTGCTGGTTCAGCGTGCGCTGGCGGACCAGCACGCGCTCGGTCTGCTCGAAGCTCTGCTGCGACGCGCGCAGCGCCTCCTCGGCGGAGGTCAGGCTGTCGCGGATGGCCGTGGCGTCCAGGCGGATGATGAGATCGCCGGCGCGCACGCGTTCGCCGTTGTCCTTGGCCACCTGCAACACGACGGCCGCCACCTCGGCGCGCAGGTCCGCGCGGCGCGCGGGCTGGATGGCGCCGCTGATGACGGGAGCCCCGATAAGGCCGCTCTGCCCCACCTGACGCAGATCCTCTGGCGCCAGCAGCAACGGCGCTGCGGGCTTGGCCGCGGCGGCCTTGGCCTCGTCGGGCTTGCCGCCCTTGCCGCAGGCGGTGAGGGTCAGGGCCAGGGTCAGAGCGGTCAGGATCGGCGTTGCACGCGTCATGGAGCAGCTTTCTTCAGAATTCGGATTTCGGACGGCGAACAAAAAACGCCCGAGCTTAAACGTCTGGCAACATTTCGCCAGAGGTCATGCACCGGGGGCGGCAATCATTCAGGTTACGGGAAGCGTCCCCCCGTCCTGTCAGCAGACAGGCGAGGACGTCAGGCGCGACGCCAGTCCAGTGTCCACGCACCCTGGCGCCAGCGCTGCAGCCACAGCAGGCCGATCAGGGTCTTGGCGTCGGTCAACTCGCCGGCGGCCGCCATGCGATCCAGCTCGTCGACCGTGTGCGTGACGAGTTCGAGAAACTCGCCGTCATCCAGCTTCTGCGCGCCCTGGCTCAGGCCGCGCGCGAAGTAGATGTGGATGCCTTCGTCCGAGTAGGCGATGGCGTTGTTCAGCACCCCGGCATAGGCCCATTCGGCGGCGCTATAGCCGGTCTCTTCCAGCAGCTCGCGGCGGCCGCATTCGAACGGGTCTTCGCCCGCATCCAGCTTGCCGGCCGGGAACTCCAGCATGACGCGACCCATCGGGTAGCGGTACTGGCGCTCCATCAGCAGCCGGCCGTCGTCCAGCAGCGGGATGACCATGACGGCGCCCGGATGGCGGATGTATTCCCGCGTGGCGGTGCCGCCGTCGGGCAGCGCCACGCGGTCGCGGCGCACGTCCAGGAAATGGCCCTGGAAGACCTGCGCGCCGTCGAGCAGGCGCTCGACCAGGTGATCGTCAGCCTCGGCCACGGCGCAGATACCTCCAGACGAAGCCGGGGAAGCCCAGCGTGATGAACAGGCACACGCCGGCGGCGTAGAACTCCCAGCCCTGGCTGTGACGCTGGCCGATGCGGGCTTCGAGCAATGCGCCCAACCCGTAGGTCAGCACGGCCATCAGCGTCAACTCCAGCAGCCGCCAGCCAGCACCCTTGGGCGCGCGGCGCGGGCCCACGAGCAGCAAGCGCTCGTTGAAGTAAGGCAGGTTGGCCGCGACGATGGCCACGGCCAGGACCAGCCAGACGGCGACGGACTGGTCCACGGGCAGGCGTCCGTTAGTTGCTGAGAGCCTTCAGGATGGCCGTCTTGCACAGCTCCAGCAGGCCGCTGGGCAGCAGACCGAAGACCAGCACGGCCGCGCCGTTCAGCGACATCACGAAGCGCACGTCGCCCGGCGCAGCCAGCGGCGCGGTGTCGGTCGGCGCATCGAAGAACATGACCTTGACGACGCGCAGGTAGTAGAACGCGCCCACCAGCGACACGACCACGGCGAAGATCGCCAGGCCCAGGTAGAAGCTCACGCCAGTGGCCACCATGGCCTGCAGCACGGCCAGCTTGGCGTAGAAGCCCACGGTGGGCGGCACTCCGGCCAGCGAGAACATGAACATCGTCATGACCAGCGCGAACCAGGGGCTGCGCTTGGCCAGGCCGGCAAGGTCCTTGATCTCCTCGGCCTCATGGCCCTGGCGCGACAGCAGGATGACCATGCCGAAGGTGCCCAGCGTCGTCAGCACATAGGTGACGGCATAGAACATCGCGGCGCTGTAGGCGTTGGACGCCCACTCGGTGCTGCCGTTGACGACGCCGGATGCCATGCCCAGCAGCATGAAGCCCATGTTGGCGATGGTCGAGTAGGCCAGCATGCGCTTCAGGTTGGTCTGCGCGATGGCGGCCAGGTTGCCGATCAGCAGCGACACGATGGACAGCACCACCAGCATCTGCTGCCAGTCCACCGCCAGGCCCAGCATGCCTTCGACCAGCAGGCGCACCGTGATCGCGAACGCGGCCAGCTTGGGCGCGCCGCCGATCAGCAGCGTGACGGCGGTCGGCGCGCCCTGGTAGACGTCCGGCACCCACATGTGGAAGGGTGCGGCGCCCAGCTTGAACGCGAGGCCGGCGACGACGAAGACGACGCCGAACACCAGCACGGCCTTGTTCGGGATGCCCTTGGCGATGACGTCGAAGACTTCGGGGATGGTCAGCGAGCCGGTGGCGCCGTACATCATGGACAGGCCGTACAGCAGGAAGCCGCTGGCCAGTGCGCCCAGCACAAAGTACTTCATCGCGGCTTCGGTCGACACGGCGTGGTCGCGGCGCAGCGCGACGAGCGCGTACAGCGACAGGCTCATCAGCTCGAGACCGAGGTAGATGACCAGGAAGTTGTTGGCCGACAGCATCACGTTGATGCCCAGCAGCGACAGCAGGCTCAGCGTGAACAGCTCGCCCTTGAGCATGTCGCGCGACGCGGCATAGGGGCGCGCGTAGACCAGCGTGATCATCGTCGCGACGCACGCGAAACCGGCCAGCAGGTGGCCCATCGGGTCGGACACCACCATGCCTTGCATGGCGTAGCTGGTTTGGCCGTCGTCGCGGCCGTAGTAATAGAAGTGCATCACACCGACGACCAGCAACGTCAGCTGCGTCAGCCAGTAGGTGGGGCGGCGCTGCTCGTCGGTGACCCACAGGTCCACCAGCGCCACGATGCAGCTGGCAGCCAGCAGCAGGATCTCGGGATAGATCGCGAGCCAGTTCATGTCATTCATTGTTCTTGCCTCGTGCTCGGATCAGGCCGGGATCTTGCTCACTTGGACGTGCTTCAGCAGCCCGTCGACCGAGTGGTGCATCACGTCCGTGAACGGCTTGGGATGCAGGCCCATGTACAGCGTCGCGACGGCCAGGACGGCCAGCATCAGGAACTCGCGGCCGTTGATATCGGTCAGTGCGCGCACGTCGTCGTTGGCGATGTCGCCGAAGTAGACGCGCTTGACCATCCACAGCGTGTAGGCCGCGCCGAAGATCAGCGCCGTGGCGGCCACGCCGCCCAGCCAGAAGTTGAACTTCACCGTGCCCAGGATGACCATCCACTCGCCGACGAAGCCGGCGGTGGCGGGCAGGCCGCAGTTGGCCATGCCGAAGAACACCGCGAAGGCCGCGAACTTGGGCATGGTGTTGACCACGCCGCCGTACGACGCGATCTCACGCGAGTGCACGCGGTCGTACAGCACGCCGATGCACAGGAACATGGCGCCCGACACGAAGCCGTGGGCAATCATCTGCACCAGGCCGCCGGACACGCCCAGCTCGTTGAAGATGAAGAAGCCCAGCGTCACGAAGCCCATGTGCGCGATGGACGAGTAGGCCACCAGCTTCTTCATGTCCTTCTGCACCAGCGCGACCAGGCCGATGTAGACGACGGCGATCAGCGACATCGCGATGATCAGCCAGGCCCATTCACGCGCGGCATCGGGAGCGATGGGCATGGAAAAACGCAGGAAGCCGTAGCAGCCCAGCTTCAGCATGATGGCCGCCAGCACGACGGAGCCGCCGGTGGGCGCCTCGACGTGGGCATCGGGCAGCCAGGTGTGCACCGGCCACATCGGCACCTTGACCGAAAACGCCGCCAGGAAGGCGAAGAACAGCCAGGTCTGCGCGCCACCTGGCAGCGGCAGCTTGTGCCAGGTCTGGATGTCGAAGCTGCCGCCGGACTTCACGTACAGGTACAGCAGCGCGATCAGCATCAGCAGCGAGCCGGCCAGCGTGTACAGGAAGAACTTGAAGGCCGCGTAAACGCGGTTCGGGCCGCCCCAGACGCCGATGATGATGTACATCGGGATCAGCGTGGCCTCGAAGAACACGTAGAACAGCATGCCGTCCAGCGCGCTGAACACGCCGATCATCAGGCCCGACAGGATCAGGAACGCGCCCATGTACTGGTTCACGCGCGTCTCGATGACCTCCCAGGCGGAGATGACGACGATGACGGTGATGAAGGCCGTCAGCGGCACGAACCACATCGAGATGCCGTCCACGCCCAGGTGGTAGCGGATGTTGAAACGCTCGATCCAGGCCAGGTTCTCGACGAACTGCATCGCAGCCGTCGAGGTGTCGAAGCCGGTGATCAGCGGCAGCGTGACGAGCAAGCTCGCCACGGCCGCCACCAGCGCCATCCAACGCGACGCGTTGGCGTGTTCGTCACGGCCAACCGCCAGCAGCAGCGCGCCGCAGACGATGGGCAGAAAAATCGCAAGACTCAGCAACATTCTTGTTCTCCGCCTCGCATCAGGACCCGAGCAGGGCCTTGAACTGGGGCTCGATATAGGGCCAGAGCTGCCAGGTCATCAGACCCATCACGCCAAGGATCATGACCAGGGCGTACCAGTACAGGAAACCGCTCTGCACGCGACGCACCACGCCGGCGATGCCGCCAATGGTCTTGGCCGAGCCGTTGATGATGACGCCGTCGATGAGCGCGCCATCGCCACCCTTCCACAGACCGTAGCCGAGCGCACGGGCCAGACGGGCCAGCACGTTCTCGTTGAACCAGTCCATGAAGTACTTGTTCTCCATGACGATGATGACCGGGCGCAGCACCTTGGCGAAGGTCGCCGGGATGCTCGGGGCAACCATGTAGAACACGTAGGCAGTGACGACACCGGCCAGCGCCAGCCAGAACGGCAGCGTCTGCAGGCCGTGCAGCGCCATCGCGGCGGCACCGTGGAAGTGGTGCGCGATCTCGGCCATGGCCGGGTGGGCCGCGGCGTTGACGGTGATGGCGTCCTTCAGGAAGTCGCCATACAGCATGGGCTGGATGGTCATGAAGCCGATCAGCACCGACGGGATGGCCAGCAGCACCAGCGGCACCCAGACGACGGCGGGCGACTCGTGCGGCGTGTGCGCATGACCGTGGTCGTCGCCATGGTCGTCATGATGATCGTGCTCGCCCGGGAAGGGCTTGTGATGGAAGTGCTCCTTGCCATGGAAGACGAGGAAGTACATCCGGAACGAGTAGAACGCCGTCACGAACACGCCGATCAGCACGGCGACGTAGGTGATGCCCGATGCCGGCAGGTTGCTGGCGTGCACGGCTTCGATGATGGAGTCCTTCGAGTAGAAGCCCGAGAACAGCGGCGTGCCGATCAGCGCCAGCGAACCCAGCAGCGACGTGATCCACGTGATGGGCATGTACTTGCGCAGGCCGCCCATGTTGCGGATGTCCTGGTCGTGGTGCATGCCGATGATGACGGAGCCCGCGCCGAGGAACAGCAGCGCCTTGAAGAACGCGTGCGTCATCAGGTGGAACACGGCCACCGAGTAGGCCGACGCGCCCAGCGCCACGGTCATGTAGCCCAGCTGCGACAGCGTGGAGTACGCGACGACGCGCTTGATGTCGTTCTGGATGATGCCCAGGAAGCCCATGAACAGCGCCGTGATCGCGCCGATCACCATGACGAAGTTCAGCGCCGTGTCGCTCAGCTCGAACAGCGGCGAGAAGCGGGCCACCATGAAGATGCCGGCCGTCACCATCGTCGCCGCGTGGATCAGCGCGGAGATGGGCGTCGGGCCCTCCATGGAGTCGGGCAGCCAGACGTGCAGAGGGAACTGCGCCGACTTGCCCATCGCGCCGATGAACAGGCAGATGCAGGCCACGCTGAGCAGCGCCCAGTCGGTGCCGGGGAAGACCATCTTGGACAGCAGGTCCGCCTTGGCGAAGGTCTCGGCGTAGTTCAGCGAACCGCCGAAGGCCAGCAGCAGGCCGATGCCCAGGATGAAGCCGAAGTCGCCGACCCGGTTGACCAGGAAGGCCTTCATGTTGGCGAAGATCGCCGTCGGCTTCTTGTACCAGAAGCCGATCAGCAGGTACGACACCAGACCCACCGCTTCCCAGCCGAAGAACAGCTGCAGCATGTTGTTGCTCATGACCAGCATCAGCATGCTGAACGTGAACAGCGAGATGTAGCTGAAGAAGCGCTGGTAGCCGTCGTCCTCTTCCATGTAGCCGATGGTGTAGATGTGCACCATCAGCGACACGAAGGTCACGACGCACATCATCATGGCCGTCAGGCCGTCGACCAGGAAGCCGACCTCCATCTTCAGCGGGCCCAGCACCATCCACTCGTAGATGGTGGCGTTGAAGCGCGCGCCGTCGACGGCGACGCTGTAGAGCGTCTGCGCGGACAGGATGAAGGCGATCAGCACGCCCAGGATGGTGATGACGTGCGAGCCACGGCGGCCCACCATCTTGCCGAAGAAGCCGGCGACGATGGCACCCACCAGCGGCGCCAGCGGCACCGCCAGCAGCGTGTTTTGGGAGAGAGTTGCAGACATCTTGTTCTTATCCCTTCAGCGCGTCGAGTTCCTCGACGTTGATGCTGGCCCGGTTGCGGAACAGCACGACCAGGATGGCCAGGCCGATCGCCGACTCGGCCGCCGCGACGGTCAGGATGAAGAACACGAAGACCTGGCCCGCCATGTCGCCCAGGTAGTGCGAGAAGGCGACGAAGTTCAGGTTGACCGCCAGCAGCATCAGCTCGATGGCCATCAGCAGCACGATCAGGTTCTTGCGGTTCAGGAAGATGCCGATCACCGACAGCGCGAACAGCATCGCGCCCAGCGTCAGGAAATGGCCCAGGGTCAGTCCAGCGGCGCCGATCATGCCTGGCCTCCTTCTTTGGGTGTGGCTTCAGCGGCCGGGGCGGCCACGGTGGGCGCCATCTTGACGATCTTCAGGCGCTCGGCCTTGGTGACCTTGACCTGCTCGGAAGGATCCATGGCGCGCGAGTCCTTGCGGCGGCGCAGCGTCAGCGCGATGGCGGCGATGATGGCCACCAGCAGCAGCACGGCGGCGATCTGCAGCGGGTACAGGTAGGCCGTATAGATCTCGATGCCCAGCAGCTTGGTGTTGCCCATCTGCAGTTGCTCGGGCGTGGCCACCGGCGCGTCGGCCAGCTTGAAGCCGCCCATCAGCACGATGCCCATCTCGAAGGCGATCAGCGCGCCGACGATGGCCGCCAGCGGCAGGTGCTTCCAGAAGCCCTCGCGCATGCTGTCCGTGTTCAGGTCCAGCATCATGACGACGAACAGGAACAGCACCATGACGGCGCCGATGTAGACGAGCACCAGCGCGATGGCCAGGAACTCGGCCTTCAGCAGCATCCAGATGCAGGATGCCGTGAAGAACGACAGGATCAGGAACAGCGCCGCATGCACGGTGCTGCGCGCCGTGATGACACGGAACGAACTCACCAGCAGGATGCCGGAGAAGACGTAGAAGAGGATGGTCGTGATGTCCATATGTACTCGGGCAAACACTTCTGACTTTGAATCCGGGGCGTCCGCCGGGCCGCCCCAAGGACGAACCGGGCAGATGTGGACGGCGGCGTTTGCCGGCGTTCATCTGCGTCCCCTCGGGGGACCGGCCGGGTACTCCCGGACGAGGGGTCAGCGATATTTGGCGTCGGCCTCCTTTTGCGCAGCAATTTGCGGCTCGTACTTGTCACCGACCGCCAGCAGCATGTCCTTGGTGAAGTAGAGGTCGCCGCGCTTCTCGCCGTGGTATTCGAAGATGCTCGTTTCGACGATGGAGTCCACCGGGCAGCTTTCTTCGCAGAAGCCGCAGAAGATGCACTTGGTCAGGTCGATGTCGTAGCGCGTCGTGCGGCGGCTGCCGTCGGCGCGCACGTCGCTCTCGATGGTGATGGCCATCGCGGGGCAGACGGCCTCGCAGAGCTTGCAGGCGATGCAGCGCTCTTCACCGTTCTCGTAGCGGCGCAGCGCATGCAGGCCGCGGAAGCGCGGCGACAAGGGCGTCTTCTCTTCCGGGAACTGGACGGTGATGTTGCGCGACAGGAAATGCCGGCCCGTCAGCTTCATTCCCTTGAGCAGTTCCCAGAGGAAGAAGGTCTTCGCGAAATTCGTGATTGCAGTCATGGTCGCCGCCTCACTTCCAGATGTTGAACGGGGTCTGCATCCAGGCACCGACAACGACCAGCCAGATCAGCGTGATGGGAATGAAGATCTTCCAGCCCAGACGCATGATCTGGTCGTAGCGGAAGCGCGGGAACGTGGCACGCACCCACAGGAACATCGTGACGACGAAGAAGGTCTTGGCGAACAGCCAGAACCAGTTCCAGAACGCCATCGTGTGCTGGATGAAGCCCGGCGTGTCCATGCCGAACAGGCTCCAGGAGATCGGTGCGCTCCAGCCACCCAGGAACATGACGACGGCCAGCGCCGACACCAGGATCATGTTGGCGTACTCGGCCAGGAAGAACATCGCGAACGACATGCCCGAGTACTCGATCATGTGGCCGGCGACGATTTCCGATTCGCCTTCGACGACGTCGAACGGGTGGCGGTTGGTTTCGGCCAGGCCCGAGATGAAGTAGACGATGAAGATGGGGAACAGCGGCAGCCAGTTCCAGGACAGCAGGTTGAGGCCCATGTCCGCAAACATGCCCTTCTCCTGCACCTGCACGACCGTCGTCATGTTCAGGCTGCCGGTCACCATCAGCACGACGACCAGCGCGAAGCCCATCGCGATCTCGTACGAGACCATCTGGGCCGACGCGCGCAGCGCGCCCAGGAAGGCGTACTTCGAGTTGGATGCCCAGCCGGCGATGATGACGCCGTAGACCTCCAGCGACGTGATCGCCATCAGGAACAGCAGGCCGGCATTGACGTTGGCGACTGCGGCGTCGGGGCCGAAGGGCACGACGGCCCAGGCGGCCAGCGCCGGCATGATGGTCATCACGGGGCCGAGGAAGAACAGGCCCTTGCTCGCGGCGGTGGGCTTGATGATCTCCTTGAAGATCAGCTTCACCGCGTCGGCGATGGGGGTGAGCAGGCCGTAGGGGCCTACGCGGTTCGGGCCCGGGCGGATCTGCGACCAGCCGATGGCCTTGCGCTCCCACAGCGTCAGGTAGGCCACGCAGATCATCAGCGGTGCGACGACCGCGATGATCTTCATGAGGCTCCAGACCACGGGCCAGAGCGCGCCCAGCAGCGAGGCGCCGCCTTGGTAGAGGGTGTCGATCATTCCGTTCTGCTCCCTCAGACCTTGGCGATGCTCAGCGTGCCGAAGGCAGCGCCAAGGGTGGCGGTTTGTGCGAGGCCGGCCGGCACGCGGGCCAGACCTTCAGGCAGGCCGGCTTCCAGGCGGGCGGGCAGTTGGGCGGCACCGCCGTCTTGCACGATGCGGACCTGGTCGCCATCGGCCAGGCCGAGCTGCTGCCACAGGCCAGTCGGCAGACCGACTGTTGCCGCATCGCGGCCGTCGGTGGTCAGCTGCAGCGACGTGGAGTTGCGCACCAGCGCGTCGGTCGCGTAGATCGGCAGGTTGGCGAAGCGCTCGACGCCCTCGCCCTTGGCCAGAACTTGCGGCGTGGCGGAGGTGGCGTTGCTCAGGCGGGCGCTGATGTCGCCACCCAAAGCCTGCTCACGCACCTGCTCGGAGCTGTCCTGGTTGAAGCCTTCGAGGCCGAGCAGGTTGCCCAGCACGCGCAGCACCTTCCAGCCCGGACGCGTCTCGGCCAGCGGGCGCACGACACCCACGAAGCTCTGCAGACGGCCCTCGGCGTTGACGAAGGAGCCCGAGGTCTCGGTGAACGGCGCGATGGGCAGCAGCACATCGGCGTATTCCAGGCCGGTCTTGAACGGGCTCAGCACGACGACCATCTCGGCCGCGTCCAGCGCCTTGGCGGCGGCGGCGGCGTTGGCGGAGTCCAGCACCGGGTCGGTGTTCAGCAGCAACGCAGCCTTCAGCGACGTGCCCGTCAGCATCTGGCCGGCATTCAGGCCGCCGGCTTGCGGTTGGGCCTTCACGAGCTGGGCGCCCACGGAATTGGCATCGGCGGTCAGGTAGCCGACGCTGGCGCCAGTCTTGTCACCGATCCACTGCGCCAGCGCCAGCAGGCTGGCGGCCTGCGGGTGTTCGGCGGCGGCGTTGCCCAGCAGCACGGCCTTGGCGCTGCCCGACAGCAGGCTGGCGGCGACGGCCTTGGCTTGTTCCGTTGCGGTACCAGCCAGCGGTGCGCCTTCGCCGATGGCGGCGGCCACGTCGGCCAGGGCTTGCACCCAGCCCGACGGCGCGACGGCGGTCGATGCGGCCAGCGGCATCAGCCAGTCATCGCTGCTGACGCCAATCCGCGAGATCGCGGCACCGCGACGCGCGGCGTGGCGCAGGCGGGCGGCGAACAGCGGATGGTCCTTGCGCAGGTTGGAGCCGATCACCAGCGCGCGGTCCAGCTCGGACAGCTTGGCGATGGGCGTGCCCAGCCAGCGGGCCTGGCCGGCGGCTGCGGCATTGCCGAAATCGCTGTGGCGCAGGCGGTGGTCGATGTTGTCGCTGCCCAGGCCACGAACGATCTGCGCCAGCAGGTGCAGTTCTTCCACGGTGCTGTGAGCGGAACCCAGTGCGCCGATGGACTTCGCACCGTGGTCGGCCTTGATGACCTTCAGACCGTTGGCGACGTATTCCAGCGCCGTCGTCCAGTCGACCTGCTTCCAGGCACCGCCCTGCTTGATCATGGGCGCGTTCAGGCGAGCGTCGCTGTTCAGCGATTCGTAGCTGAAGCGGTCGCGGTCGGCGATCCAGCACTCGTTGACATCTTCGTTCTCCAGCGGAACGACGCGCAGCACCTGGTGGTTCTTGACCTGGACAACCAGGTTGGCACCGGTCGAATCGTGCGGGCTGACGCTCTTGCGGCGCGACAGTTCCCACGTGCGGGCGCTGTAGCGGAAAGGCTTGCTGGTCAACGCACCGACCGGGCAGATGTCGATCATGTTGCCCGACAGCTCCGAATCGACCGTGCGGCCGACGAAGGTCTGGATCTCGCTGTGCTCGCCGCGGTGGGCCATGCCCAGTTCCATCTGGCCAGCGATTTCCTGGCCGAAGCGTACGCAGCGGGTGCAGTGGATGCAGCGGCTCATCTCCTCCATGGAGATCAGCGGGCCCACGTTCTTGTGGAAGACGACGCGCTTCTCTTCGGAGTAGCGGCTCTTGCTGCCACCGTAGCCCACGGCCAGGTCCTGTAGCTGGCACTCGCCGCCCTGGTCGCAGATCGGGCAGTCCAGCGGATGGTTGATCAGCAGGAATTCCATGACGCCCTGCTGCGCCTTGATCGCCTTGTCGCTCTTGGTGCGGACGATCATGCCCTGCGTGACCGGGGTCGCGCAGGCGGGCATGGGCTTGGGTGCCTTCTCCACGTCCACCAGGCACATGCGGCAATTGGCCGCGATGCTCAGCTTCTTGTGATAGCAGAAGTGCGGGATGTAGGTGCCGGCCTTCTCGGCTGCATGCATGACCATGCTGCCTTCCTGGACCGAGACCTTCTGACCGTCGAGTTCGATTTCAACCATGATGGTGTTTCCCTAGGCAGCTCAGGTCGGAGCCACCAGGGGCTTCTTGTGTTCAATCAGGTGCAAGAACTCGTGCTTGAAGTTCTTGATCATGGCGCGCACAGGCATCGCGGCGGCGTCGCCCAGCGCGCAGATCGTGCGGCCCTGGATGTTGTCGGCCACGGAGTTCAGCAGGTCGATGTCCTCTGCCCTGCCCTCGCCGTGGTAGATGCGCTCCAGCACGCGGTGCATCCAGCCCGTGCCTTCGCGGCAAGGCGTGCACTGGCCGCAGGACTCGTGGGCGTAGAAGTACGACAGGCGCAGCAGGCTCTGCACGGCGCAGCGCGTGTCGTCCATGACGATGACGGCGCCCGAGCCCAACATGGAGCCGGCCTTGGCGATGGAGTCATAGTCCATCGTGCACTGCATCATCACCTCGGCGGTCAGCACCGGTGCGGACGAGCCACCCGGGATGACGGCCTTCAGCTTGCGGCCCTTGCGCACGCCACCGGCCATCTCCAGCAGCACCGAGAACGGCGTGCCCAGCGGGATCTCGTAGTTGCCCGGGCGCTCGACGTCACCCGACACCGAGAACAGCTTGGTGCCGCCGTTGTTGGGCTTGCCGATCTCCAGGTAGGCCTGGCCGCCGTTGCGGATGATCCAGGGCACCGCCGCGAAGGTCTCGGTGTTGTTGATCGTCGTGGGGCGACCGTACAGGCCGAAGCTGGCCGGGAACGGCGGCTTGAAGCGCGGCTGGCCCTTCTTGCCTTCCAACGACTCCAGCAGCGCGGTTTCCTCGCCGCAGATGTAGGCACCGAAGCCATGGTGGGCGTGCAGCTGGAAGCTGTAGTCCGAACCCATGATCTTGTCGCCGAGGTAGCCGGCCGCGCGGGCTTCTTCCAGGGCCGCCTCGAAGCGCTCGTAGACCTCGAAGATCTCGCCGTGGATGTAGTTGTAGCCCACGGTGATGCCCATCGCGTAGGCCGCGATGGCCATGCCCTCGATGACCTGATGCGGGTTGAACATCAGCAGGTCGCGGTCCTTGCACGTGCCCGGCTCGCCTTCGTCGCTGTTGCAGACGAGGTACTTCTGGCCCGGGAACTGGCGGGGCATGAAGCTCCACTTCAGACCGGTCGGGAAGCCGGCGCCGCCGCGGCCGCGCAGGGCCGAGGTCTTCACTTCGGCGATGACCTGGTCCTGGGTCAGGCCTTCACCACCGTCCTTGCCGAGAATCTTGCGCAGGGCCGCGTAGCCGCCACGGGCTTCGTAGTCCTTGATCGACCAGTTCTTGCCGTTCAGGTCCGCGTAGATCTGGGGCGTGATGTGGCGGCCGTGGAAGCAGGTCTCGTTGCCGGTGCTTTGGAATTTGGAGAGGTCCAGCATCGTTGTCCTCACGCCTTCGCGGCTTCAGCGCGCAGCACATCGACGAGTTCGTCGAGGCGGTCGTTGGTCATGAAGCTGCACATCTGGCGGTCGTTGACCAGCATCACCGGCGAGTCGGCGCAGGCGCCCAGGCACTCGCTCTTCTGCACGGTGAACAGGCCGTCGGCCGTCGTGCCGCCCTGCTCGATGCCGAGCTTGCTGCACAGATGGTCCAGCGCGTTCTGTCCGTCGCGCAGTTGGCAAGGCAGGTTGGCGCAGACGTTCAGCTTGAACTTGCCCACCGGCTTCTGGTTGTACATGTTGTAGAAGGTCGTCACTTCGTACACGGCGATGGGCGCCATGCCGAGGTGAGCGGCGATCGCGTCTTCCGCGGCGCGGGGCACGTAGCCCTCTTCCTGCTGCACGATGGCCAGGCAGGCCA
The DNA here is from genome assembly GCF_031458115.1 of Roseateles asaccharophilus. Lineage (GTDB taxonomy): Bacteria > Pseudomonadota > Gammaproteobacteria > Burkholderiales > Burkholderiaceae_C > Pelomonas > Pelomonas asaccharophilus_A. The sequence continues at coordinate 155,619 of NZ_JAVDXV010000007.1, forward strand.
TGACGGCGGACTGACGCAGGTCGTAGGGGTACTTGGCAACCTCGCGGTCGAAGCGCGCGCGGGTGGCGTCGGAGAGTTGGTAGCTGCTCATCGGTCGATCTCACCGAAAACAATGTCCATCGTGCCGATGATGGCCACGGCGTCCGCGATCATGTGGCCCTTGCCCATCTCGTCGAGCGCCGCGAGGTGCGGGAAGCCCGGCGCGCGGATCTTCAGGCGGTAGGGCTTGTTGGCACCGTCGCTGACGATGTAGATGCCGAACTCGCCCTTGGGGTGTTCGACGGCCGCGTAGGCTTCGCCTGCCGGCACATGGAAGCCTTCGGTGAAGAGCTTGAAGTGGTGGATCAGCTCTTCCATGCTGGACTTCATGTCCACGCGCGACGGCGGTGCGACCTTGTGGTTGTCGGTGATGACCGGGCCGGGGTTGGCACGTAGCCACTTCACGCACTGCTCGACGATGCGGCAGGACTGGCGCATTTCCTCGACACGAACGACGTAGCGGTCGTAGGTGTCGCCGTTGGTGCCGACCGGGATGTCGAAATCCATCTTGTCGTACACGTCGTACGGCTGCTTCTTGCGCAGGTCCCAGGCGATGCCCGAGCCGCGCAGCATCGCACCGGTGAAGCCCATGTTGAGCGCGCGCTCGGGCGACACGACGCCGATGCCGACCGTGCGCTGCTTCCAGATGCGGTTGTCCGTCAGCAGCGTCTCGTAGTCGTCGACGTTCTTCGGGAAGCGCTTGCAGAAGTCCTCAATGAAGTCCAGCAGCGAGCCCGAACGGTTTTCGTTCAGCTGCGCGATGGCCTTGGCATTGCGGATCTTGCTGACCTGGTATTGCGGCATGCTGTCCGGCAGGTCGCGGTAGACGCCACCCGGACGGAAGTAGGCCGCGTGCATGCGCGCACCCGACACCGCCTCGTACATGTCGAAGATGTCCTCACGCTCGCGGAAGCAGTAGATGAGGATGTTCATCGCACCGCAGTCCAGGCCGTGGCAGCCCAGCCAGAGCAGGTGGTTCAGGATGCGGGTCAGCTCGCCGAACATCACGCGGATGTACTGCGCGCGCTCCGGCACCTGGATGCCCAGCATCTTCTCGATGGCCAGACAGTAGGCGTGCTCGTTGGACATCATCGACACGTAGTCGAGGCGGTCCATGTAGGGCAGCGACTGGATGAAGGTCTTGCTCTCGGCGAGCTTCTCGGTCGCGCGGTGCAGCAGGCCGATGTGCGGGTCGGCGCGCTGGATGACTTCGCCGTCCAGCTCCAGCACCAGACGCAGCACGCCGTGGGCGGCCGGATGCTGGGGACCGAAGTTCAGCGTGTAGTTCTTGATTTCTGCCATTACAGACCGCCGTACTTGTCTTCGCGGATGATGCGCGGCGTGATCTCGCGCGGCTCGATGGTCACCGGCTGGTAGATGACGCGCTTCTGCTCGGGGTCGTAACGCATCTCGACGTGGCCCGACACCGGGAAGTCCTTGCGCATCGGGTGACCGATGAAGCCGTAGTCCGTCAGGATGCGGCGCAGGTCGTTGTGGCCGTCGAAGATGACGCCGTACATGTCGAAGGCTTCGCGCTCGAACCAGTTGGCCGAGTTCCACACCGGCGTGATCGAGGCCACGACGGGGAAGTCGTCATCGGTCGCGAAGACCTTCAGGCGCAGGCGGAAGTTGTGCGTGACGGAAAGCAGGTGGCTGACGACCGCATAACGCAGGCCTTCGTAGCCGCCATTGCCGTAATCGCTGTAGTCGACGCCGCAGAGGTCGATCAACTGCTCGAGCTTGAGATCGGCGTGGTCGCGCAGCGTGGTCGCGACGTCGAGGTAGTCGGCGGCGCGCACGGTCAGCGTCAGTTCGCCGAGAGCGTTCTTCAACTCGACGACACGCTCGCCGAGGATGGCACCAATCGTCTGGGCCAGGGTTTCGAGGTTGTGGCTCATCCTGCAGCTCAGCGGGCGATGGTGTTTTCGCGGCGGATCTTGGCCTGCAATTGCAGGATGCCGTACAGCAGGGCCTCGGCCGTCGGCGGGCAGCCGGGCACATAGACATCCACCGGCACGATGCGGTCGCAGCCGCGAACGACGGAGTAGCTGTAGTGGTAGTAGCCGCCGCCGTTGGCGCAGGAGCCCATCGAGAGCACCCAGCGCGGCTCGGCCATCTGGTCGTAGACCTTGCGCAACGCCGGCGCCATCTTGTTGCACAGCGTGCCGGCCACGATCATCAGATCGGACTGGCGCGGGCTCGGACGGAACAGCATGCCGAAGCGGTCGATGTCGTAGCGGGCGGCGCCCGCGTGCATCATCTCCACGGCGCAGCAGGCCAGGCCGAACGTCATCGGCCACAGCGAGCCCGTCTTGGACCAGTTGATGAGCTTGTCGACCGAGGTGGTGACAAAGCCCTCTTTCAAGACGCCTTCAATACCCATTTGGAATTCCCAGCTTGTGTCGGCGAGCGCTTATTCCCAATCCAGGGCGCCTTTTTTCCATTCGTAGGCAAAGCCCACGACCAGAATGCCGAGGAAGATCATCATCGCCCAGAAGCCGGCCGCGCCGATTTCCTTGAGCGCAACAGCCCAGGGAAACAGGAAGGCAATTTCCAGGTCGAAAAGAATGAACAGGATGGCGACGAGGTAGTAGCGCACATCGAATTTCATGCGCGCGTCTTCAAAGGCCTCGAAGCCGCATTCGTAGGGGGAGTTCTTGGCCTGATCCGGCCGATTGGGGCCCAGCAGGGCGCCGAGCACCTGGGGTGCGATCCCGACCACTGCGCCGACCAAGATGAAGAGGATGACGGGCAGGTATTGGTCGAGATTCATGAAGCTTTCCCCGGTCGGCTACAACAATTGTCAACGGTGACCGCAATGCAGGCACCCAAAGCAAACGGGCGCGCCACCAGCGAATCCAAAGATGTCGCTTGCGGATCGCGCCCGCCCTGAACCTTGCCGCACCACCCTTACGGACGGCTAACGGCGACAGGCCGCTTTGACTGATTCCCTGCGCTTGGCGCAGGAACCGCCTATGTTCTGGTGCCGTCGGCGAGACTCGAACTCGCACAGCTTTCGCCACTACCCCCTCAAGATAGCGTGTCTACCAATTTCACCACGACGGCAGGTATCCATTTATTGCCCGGCAACTAGGAGGGTTTGCTTGCCAGACAGCCTCGCATTCTAAACCGAAAAGTAGGGACTCCCCGGTGAAGAGACGAGGGTTTTACTCGGGCATCAGTTGGCCGCAGCCGACGCGGCAGCGGATGCCGGCGCTGCTGGCGCAACGATCGCGCCAGGAATGGCCGCAGCGCCGGAGGCCGCAGGCGCGACAGCAGCCGGAGCACGCTCCAGCGCCGTGTCGGAACCGCTGGACGTGTTGACACCGCCATTGGACAGGAAGGCCAGGCCCAGCGTGCAACCGAAGAACAGCGTGGCCGCAATGGCCGTGCTGCGCGACAGGAAGTTGGCGCTGCCGGTGGCGCCGAACAAGCTTCCCGAAGCACCGCTGCCGAAGGAGGCGCCCATGTCGGCGCCCTTGCCCTGCTGCACCAGCACCAAACCGATGATCGCAATGGCGGACAACAACTGAACCACCAGTACCAAATTCGCAAAGAACTGCATTCCCATCACTCCATCAAAACAAGATGGCACCCAACCCCAGGGTGGGCGCCGAAAAACTCAATGCGCTGCCGCGAGGCAGATAGCGGCAAAGTCGGCCACCTTCAGCGAGGCGCCACCGATCAGACCGCCGTCGATGTCGGGCTGGCCGAACAGCTGGGGCGCGTTGTCCGCCTTGACGCTGCCACCGTAGAGGATGCGCATCGCGGCAGCACGGTCCGTGGCAGCCTGCAACTGCGCGCGCAGCACGGCATGCACCGCCTGGGCCTGCTCGGGCGTCGCGGTCAGGCCGGTGCCGATGGCCCAGACAGGCTCGTAGGCGACGACCATCTCGCCAGTGCAATGACCCAGCGTGTGAATGACAGCGGCGAGCTGGCGCTTGACGACGGCTTCGGTCTGGCCTGCCTCGCGCTCGGCGCGGGTCTCGCCAACGCAGACGATGGGCGTCACGCCATGGGCCAGCGCGGCCTTGGCCTTGTCGGCGACGAGCTGGTCGCTCTCCGCGTGGTAGGCGCGGCGCTCCGAATGGCCGACGATGGCGTAGCGGCAACCTACGTCGTGCAGCATGGCCGACGAGATCTCACCGGTGTAGGCACCCTGCTCGTGCGACGAACAATCCTGTGCGCCGTAGGCGATGGCCGTACCGGTCAGCGCGAGGGCCGTCTCGGCGATGTAGACGGCGGGCACGCAGACGGCCACGTCGGCGTTCCAGGGGCCGGCTTCCTTGAGTCCGGCGAGCAACTGTGCATTTGCAGCTCGGCTGCCATGCATCTTCCAGTTGCCCACGACGAGTTTCTTTCTCATCTCTTGTTCTCCGTCACCAGGTCAGCACGATCTTGCCGATGTGCTGGTTGGATTCCATCAGCGCATGCGCCTCAGCCGCTTTCGCAGCGGGAAGCTCGCGGTAGATGACCGGCTTGATCTGGCCGGCTTCGATCAACGGCCAGACCTTGTCGCGCAGCGAGCGCGCCAGGCCAGCCTTGAATGCAGCCGAACGCGGGCGCAGCGTCGAGCCAGTGATCGTCAGGCGCTTGCGCAGCACGAGGCCGGCATCGACCTCCGACTTCACACCGCCTTGCACCGCGATCAATGCAAGGCGACCGTCCTCAGCCAGCGCTTGCACGCCACGGGCTATGTAGTCGCCAGCCACCATGTCCAGGATCACGTCGACACCGCGGCCATCCGTGGCCGACTTGGCTTGCGCAACGAAATCTTGCTCACGGTAGTTGATCGCCACGTCGGCACCCAGTGCCTTGCAGGCTTCGGCCTTGTCGGCGCCACCCACCGTCACCAGCACGCGGGCGCCCAGCGCCTTGGCCATCTGGATGGCCGTCACGCCGATGCCGCTGGACCCGCCATGGATCAGCAGCGTCTCGCCAGCCTGCAGGCCCACGCGATCGAACACATTGGCCCACACGGTGAAGCAGGTTTCTGGCAGCGTGGCCGCCTGCGTCAGCGTCCAGCCTGCAGGCACCGGCAGACATTGGCCCACCGGCACTGCGCACAGTTCGGCATAACCGCCGCCATTGACCAGCGCGCAGACCTTGTCGCCAATCTTGAAGCCATGCTCGGCCAGGGCTTGGTCATCACCGGCGACGATCTCGCCAGCGACTTCCAACCCCGGCAGCTCACTCGCGCCCGGTGGTGGCGGGTAGGCGCCCTTGCGCTGCAGCACGTCCGGGCGGTTGATGCCCGACGCTGCGACGCGGATCAGGCACTCACCCAGGCCCGCGACTGGATCCGGCCGTTCGGCCAGCTCCAGCACCTCGGGCCCGCCGGGGCGGGTGATCGCGATGGCTTTCATCGCCGCTTGGATTACTCCGCTGCGGGCGTGGCGTCGGCGGCCGGCGCCGGAGCGGCTTCGCGCTCGGGCTTGTCCAGCAACACCTTCATGGACAGCTTGATGCGGCCCTTCTCGTCGGTCTCGAGCACCTTGACCTTGACCACTTGGCCTTCCTGCAGGAAGTCGGTGACCTTCTCAACGCGCTGGTGGGCGATCTGGCTGATGTGCAGCAGGCCGTCCTTACCGGGCAGCAGGTTCACGAGGGCGCCGAAGTCCAGGATCTTGACGATCGGGCCTTCGTAGATCTTGCCCACTTCGACTTCAGCCGTGATCTCGGCGATGCGCTTCTTGGCCATCTCGGCCTTCTCGGCGTCCGTCGAGGCGATGGTGATGGTGCCGTCTTCGCCGATGTCGATGGTCGTGCCGGTTTCTTCGGTCAGCGCGCGGATGGTGGCGCCGCCCTTGCCGATGACGTCACGGATCTTCTCCGGGTTGATCTTCATTGTGTACAGGCGCGGGGCGAACTGCGACACCTCGGTGTTCGCGCTGCCCATGGCTTCGACCATCTTGCCCAGGATGTGCAGGCGGGCTTCCTTGGCTTGCGCCAGCGCGACCTGCATGATTTCCTTGGTGATGCCCTGGATCTTGATGTCCATCTGCAGGGCCGTGATGCCGGTCGTCGTGCCGGCCACCTTGAAGTCCATGTCACCCAGGTGATCTTCGTCACCCAGGATGTCGGTCAGCACGGCGAAGCGGTTGGCGTCCTTGATCAGGCCCATGGCGATGCCGGCCACGTGGGCCTTCATCGGCACGCCGGCGTCCATCAGCGCCAGGCAGCCGCCGCAGACCGAAGCCATCGACGACGAGCCGTTGGACTCGGTGATTTCGGAGACGACGCGCAGCGAGTACGGGAAGTCTTCCTTGCTCGGCAGCGCGGCGATCAGCGCGCGCTTGGCCAGGCGGCCGTGGCCGATTTCGCGACGCTTGGGGCTACCCACACGACCCGTCTCGCCGGTGGCGAAGGGGGGCATGTTGTAGTGCATCATGAAGCGGTCTTCGAACTCGCCGTCCAGCGCGTCGATGCGCTGTGCGTCGCGGTCCGTGCCCAGCGTGGCAACCACGAGAGCCTGCGTCTCGCCGCGCGTGAACAGCGCCGAGCCGTGGGTGCGCGGCAGGATGCCGTTGCTGATCTCGATGGGGCGCACGGTGCGGGTGTCGCGGCCGTCGATACGCGGCTCGCCGGCCAGGATCTGGCTGCGGACGATGCGGGCTTCGATCTCGAACAGCAGGCCTTCGACTTCGACCTTGTCGAACGACACGCCTTCGGCGGTCAGTGCAGCGAAGACGTTCGAAGCGGCGGCACGGCAGGCTTGCGTGCGGGCTTGCTTGGAGCGGATCTGGTAAGCCTCGCGCAGCGGGCCTTCGGCCAGGCCGTTGACCTTGGCGATGAAGGCTTCGTCCTTGGCGGGGGCGACCCAGTTCCACGACGGCTTGCCGGCTTCCTTGACCAGCTCGTTGATGGCGGCGATGGCCACGTTGCCTTGCTCATGGCCGAACACCACGGCGCCCAGCATGACTTCTTCCGACAGGCCGGAGGCTTCGGACTCGACCATCAGCACGGCGGCTTGCGTGCCGGCGACGACCAGATCCATCTGGCTGTTGGCCAGTTCGGACTTGCTGGGGTTCAGCGTGTACTCGCCGTTGACGTAGCCCACGCGGGCGGCGCCGATCGGGCCGTTGAACGGGATGCCGGACACGGCCAGCGCGGCGGACGTGCCGATCATGGCGGCGATGTCGGCCTGCACTTCGGGGTTCAGGCTGACGACGTGGACGACGACCTGGACTTCATTGAAGAAGCCTTCGGGGAACAGCGGGCGGATCGGGCGGTCGATCAGGCGGCTGGTCAGCGTCTCGTGCTCGCTCGGGCGGCCTTCACGCTTGAAGAAGCTGCCGGGGATCTTGCCGGCAGCGTAGGTCTTCTCGAGGTAGTCGACGGTCAGCGGGAAAAAGTCCTGGCCGGCCTTGGCTTCGGTCTTGGCGACCACGGTGGCCAGCACGACGGTGCCTTCGATGTTGACGAGTACGGCGCCGGTGGACTGGCGGGCGATCTCGCCCGTTTCCAGCACGACTTGGTGGCGGCCCCATTGGAAGGTCTTCGTGACCTTGTTGAACATGGACATGCTCATTGCTCCTGGTTGTGTTGAGTGCAAGTCATCAGACCTGGGCACTCGGTAAAACCGGCAACGATGCTGGGTTTGGTCCAGATGCCATTCCAGGGCGACTCAGGGCGATGAGCCGTCTTGGAATGATCCGCGACCACGTCAGCTTGGTTTCCGGCAGATGGACAAAGAGCCTGTACTGGGCTTGAGGACCAGACAGGCTCCTTGACGGATTCGCTAGATTACTTGCGCAGGCCCAGCTTCTGGATCAGCGCGACGTAACGGGCGGAGTCAACGCGCTTCAGGTAGGCCAGCAGGCTCTTGCGCGTGTTGACCATTTTCAGCAGACCGCGGCGGCCGTGGTGGTCCTTGGCGTGGGTCTTGAAGTGGGGGGTCAGGTCGTTGATGCGGGCGGTCAGCAGAGCGACCTGGACTTCCGGGCTACCGGTGTCGTTGGCGCTGCGTGCGTTGGCCTTGACGATCTCGGCCTTCTTTTCGGCGATGGACATTTGTTTTCCAAAAGGGTTTCGGAAGTCCGGCCGGGCGAGGCACAACACATGGCGCTGCCGCAGACGGTTTCCGGGGTTGACTTGCGGACACGGGGGAAACCGCCCCGAGCCGTGCTGATGTTCTGCACACCTTGCGGCGCGCAAAACCTGCGGATTCTAGCTCAAAGCGGCAGGAGCCTCAAACCGCGCGGCCCAAGCGAGCGGAAGTAAGGCCTGCCACCGAGGGTTTCAAGGGCCAAAACCGTCCTGACCTGCAAATGCGTGACTTCTCTGCCGCAACGCGAAAAGGCCTCTTGAAGCGCTTTTCGGCCGCCCTATCTCGGGTTCATCGGGTGCTGCTCCCGACTGGTTCAGCAGCGCAAACCAACGGAGTTGATCCCCCATGTTCTACCTGACCCACCCCCGCCAAGTCGTCCGCGCCCTGCGCCAGTTCGATGCCGACACCACCCGCACGCCGGCCCTGGACGTCAGCGAAGATGACAAGGCCTACAACGTGACGGTGGACATGCCCGGCGTCGCCAAGGAGGCCGTCAAGGTCCGCGTCGAAGGCCGCCGTGTGCACATCGAAACCGTCAGCTCGGAAGCCGCCGCACCGACCGATGGTTCCCGCGTGCTGTACCGCGAGCGCCGCGCCGCCAGCTATGCCCGCAGCTTCTCGCTGCCGGTCGAGATCGACCAGGGTCAATCGCAGGCGCGCTTCGAGAACGGCGTGCTGACGCTGACGCTGGTCAAGCGCGTTGCCGAGAACGGCGGCGAGCTGGCAATCCTCTAAGCCGCCGAAAGATCCCAGCGGGCGCGGACTTCGAAGCCGCCGTCCTGCCTCGGACTGGCCATGCCGCGCTGCACCCGCAGCGCGGCGGCCATCGCGATCATGGCGCCGTTGTCGGTACACAAGGACAGCTCCGGGTAGTGCACGCGCACACCCCGCTTCGCGCAGGCGGCGTTCAACTGCTCGCGCAACTTGGCATTTGCGCCAACGCCGCCGGCGACGACAAGGCGTTTCAGGCCTGTCTCCTTCAGCGCCAGCAGCGACTTCTTCACCAGCACATCAACGATGGCTTGCTGCGTAGACGCGGCCAGGTCAGCCTTGGTCTGCTCGCAAGGCGAGTCGCCAATCTTCTTCACCTGCGTCAGCACGGCCGTCTTCAGGCCGGCAAAGCTGAAATCCGGCTTGCCGCTGTGCAGCAGCGGGCGCGGCAGTTCGAACGCTTCCGGATTGCCAAACTCCGCCATGCGGGCCAGGTGCGGACCGCCCGGGTAAGGCAGGCCTAGCAGCTTGGCGCTCTTGTCGAAGGCTTCGCCAGCCGCGTCGTCGATGGTCTCGCCGAGGATCTCATACGAACCTACGTCGTCCACCCGCATCAGCTGCGTGTGGCCACCGCTGACAAGCAGCGCGACAAACGGGAACTCCGGCGGGTCGGCCGACAGGAACGGCGACAGCAGATGCCCTTCCAGGTGATGGATGGGCAACGCCGGCACGCCCAGCGCGGCGGCCAGCGACACGGCCACACCGGCGCCGACCAGCAACGCGCCCGCGAGGCCAGGGCCTTGGGTGTAGGCGATCAACTCCACGTCATGCAGCGCCAGCCCGGCCTGCGACAACACCTCGCGCGTCAGCGGCAGCACGCGGCGCACATGGTCGCGCGACGCCAACTCGGGCACCACACCGCCATAGGCCTGGTGCATCGAAATCTGGCTGTGCAGCGCCTGCGCCACCAATCGCGGCGGCGCATCGCCGGCCACTTCGACAAGCGCGACCCCGGTCTCGTCGCAGGACGACTCAAAACCGAGGATGCGCTGGACGGAGCTCACTTGCCTTCCTTGGCGTGGTTGATCGAGTACTTGGGGATCTCGACCGTCACGTCCTGCTGGCGCAGCAAGGCCTGACAGGACAGACGCGAGTCGGGCTCCAGACCCCAGGCGCGGTCCAGCATGTCTTCCTCGTCTTCTTCCATCTCGGAAAGCGAACGGCCGCCTTCACGCACGATGACGTGGCAGGTCGTGCAGGCACAGACCTGGTCGCAGGCGTGCTCGATGTCGACGTGGTTGGCCAGCAGCGCTTCGCAGATCGACGTGCCGGGTTCAGCACTGATCGTCTTGCCCTCGGGGCAGTACTCGGCGTGCGGAAGGATCTTGATGACGGGCATGGTGAATCTCAGAGCTGGCTGACATCGCGGCCGGTCAGGGCGCGGGCGATGGAGCGGTTCATGCGTTCGGCGGCAAAGCCTTCGGTCGCTTCGGCGAGGGCCTTCACGGCGGCGTCGATGGCATCGGCATCGTCGGTCATGGCCGCCAATGCGGACAGGCGGGCTTCCAGCGCCTCGCGCTCGGCTTCGGGCAGCAGGTCGCCGTCGGCGGCCAGCGCGCTGCGCGTGGCCAGCACCATGCGCTCGGCCTCGACACGCGCCTCGCGCAGCTTGCGGGCGGCCATGTCCGCATCGGCGCTGGAGAAGCCATCCTTCAGCATGCGGGCGATCTCTTCGTCGGCCAGGCCATAGCTGGGCTTGACGGTGATGGCCGCCTGCACACCCGAGGTCAGCTCTTCGGCGGACACGCTGAGCAGCCCGTCCGCATCGACCTGGAAGCTGACGCGGATGCGCGCTGCACCGGCCGCCATCGGCGGGATGCCGCGCAACTCGAAGCGGGCCAGCGAACGGCACTCGCTGACCAGCTCGCGCTCGCCCTGGACGATGTGCACGGCCAGCGCCGTCTGACCATCCTTGAAGGTCGTGAAGTCCTGCGCCTTGGCGACGGGGATGGTCGAGTTGCGCTCGATGACGCGCTCGACCAGGCCGCCCATGGTTTCCAGACCGAGGGACAGCGGGATGACGTCCAGCAACAGGATCTCGCCATCGGCCGCATTGCCGGCGAGCTGGTTGGCCTGCACGGCGGCACCCAGGGCGACGACCTCGTCGGGGTTCAGGTTGGTCAACACCTCGCGACCGAACAGTTCGCTGACGGCACGGCGCACGACCGGCATGCGCGTGGACCCGCCGACCATGACCGTACCCTGCACATCGGCTGCCTTGACCTTGGCATCACGCAGCACGCGCTTCACCGACGACAGCGTCTTGGCGATCAGCGGCTGGGCCAGCTCTTCGAACTGGGCGCGCGTGATGGTCACGCGCAGTTCGCCGGCATCCAGCGCGGCGACCAGCTCAGTGGCGTCGGCGTCGGACAGCGCCTCCTTGGCAGCTCGTGCAGCGATCAGCACTGCGCGCTTGTCGTGAGCGGACGCGACGGCACGATCACCCAGCGCCCAGTCGGCCAGCACGCGGTCGAAATCGTCCCCACCCAGCGCGGCATCTCCGCCGGTCGCCACGACCTCGAACACGCCGCGCGCCAGACGCAGCAGCGAGATGTCGAAGGTGCCGCCGCCCAGATCGTAGACCGCGTAGAGGCCTTCGGCGGCGTTGTCCAGGCCGTAGGCGATGGCTGCAGCCGTGGGTTCGTTGATGAGGCGCAGCACCTTGAGGCCGGCCAGTTCGGCGGCATCCTTGGTCGCCTGGCGCTGGGCGTCGTCGAAATAGGCCGGCACGGTGATGACGGCGCCGAACAAGTCGTCCAGGAAGCTGTCTTCGGCGCGGAAGCGCAGCGTCGCCAAGATCTCGGCCGAGACCTCGACGGGGCTCTTCACGCCGTCGCGCGTCGCGATGGCCAGCATGCCGGGGCGGTCCTCGAACTGGTAAGGCAGATGCTCGCGATTCGCGATGTCGGCGAAGGCCCGGCCCATAAAGCGCTTGACCGAGACGATGGTGTTCTCGGGGTCCTCGGCCTGCGCGGCCAGCGCGTCGGCACCGATCTGGCGCCGGCCTTCGGGCAGGTAGCGCACGGCGGACGGCAGGATGACGCGGCCTTGCTCGTCGGGCAGACATTCGGCCACACCGTGGCGCACGGAAGCAACGAGGGAGTGCGTCGTGCCGAGGTCGATACCGACGGCAATGCGACGCTGGTGCGGGTCGGGCGACGCGCCGGGTTCGGAAATTTGAAGCAGGGCCATGGTGTTCAGGCGTCCAGCGCGGCAAGGCGCTGGTCGATGTCGGCGCGGAAACGCTGGATGAACATCAGCGCCCTCACCTGCGCGGCGGCTGCCGGCGCGTCGTTGTTGTCGTCGAGCAAGCGCTGGGCTTGCGCCAGCGCCGCGGCTTCGGCCCGAGCCGCATCATCGTCGAGCGCTTCCAGCGCGGACTCGCTGCTCGCGTCGTCCAGCGACTCGCGCCATTCCATCTGCTGCATCAGGAAAGCCGCGGGCATCGCCGTGTTGGTTTCGGCACCCACCGGCGCACCACGCAGTTCACACAGGTACGCGGCGCGCTTCAAGGGATCCTTCAACCGTTGATAGCCTTCATTCACGCGCATGGCCCACTGCATCGCTACGCGCTGGGCCGCAGCGCCCTCAGCAGCGAAGCGATCCGGGTGCACCTCGGCCTGCAATGCCTTCCAGCGCGTCGCAATGGCAGCACCGTCCTGGGCCTGCGTTTCAGGCAGGCCGAAGAGCTGGAAGTCGTTGTCGGTCAGGCGCATGGCGAGGTTGAAAAAGCAAAAGGCGCGGTTCACACCGCGCCTGTTGTCGAGTCAGCGAATCTCAGACACGGAAGGACTCGCCGCAGCCGCACTTGTCTTTCTCGCGCGGATTGCGGAACTTGAAGCCTTCGTTCAGCCCTTCGCGCACGAAGTCCAGCTCGGTGCCGTCGAGGTAGGGGAGGCTCTTGGGATCGATGAGGATCTTGACCTCATGGCCTTCGAAGACCACGTCCTCGGGCGCCACGTCGTCCGCGTACTCCAGCTTGTAGGCCAGGCCCGAGCAGCCCGTCGTCTTCACGCCCAGGCGCACACCCACGCCCTTGCCGCGCTTGGCGATGTAGCGCTTCACGTGGCGGGCGGCAGCTTCGGTCAGCGTGACGGACATGGCTCAGGCGGTCTGCGCGTGCTTGGCGCGGTAGTCGTCCACCGCGGCCTTGATGGCGTCTTCGGCCAGGATGGAGCAGTGGATCTTGACGGGCGGCAGTGCCAGTTCTTCGGCGATCTGCGTGTTCTTGATCGTCAGCGCTTCGTCCAGGCTCTTGCCCTTCACCCACTCGGTCACGAGCGAGCTGGAGGCGATGGCCGAGCCGCAGCCGTAGGTCTTGAACTTGGCGTCCTCGATGAGGCCTGTCGCCGGGTTCACCTTGATCTGCAGCTTCATCACGTCGCCGCAAGCCGGGGCGCCGACCATGCCGGTGCCGACATCGTCGTCGCCGTTGTCGAACTTGCCGACGTTGCGGGGGTTTTCGTAGTGGTCTACGACCTTGTCGCTGTATGCCATGAAAGTTCTCCTTGCTAGGGCGCTCAGTGAGCCGCCCACTTGATCGTGCTGAGGTCGATGCCGTCCTTGAACATGTCCCACAGGGGCGACAGTTCGCGCAGCTTGGCGACCCGGTCGGTCAGCACGCTGATGGCGTAGTCGATCTCTTCCTCGGTCGTGAAACGGCCGATGGTCATGCGCAGCGAGCTGTGCGCGAGTTCGTCCGAACGACCCAGCGCGCGCAGCACGTAGCTGGGCTCCAGGCTGGCCGACGTGCAGGCCGAGCCCGACGACACCGCCAGGCCCTTCACGCCCATGATGAGCGACTCGCCCTCAACGTAGTTGAACGAGATGTTCAGGTTGTGCGGGACGCGCTGTTCCAGGTCGCCGTTGATGAAGGTCTGCTCGATGCCCGACAGGCCTTTGATGAGGCGGTTGTGCAGCGCACGGATGCGCTCGTTCTCGGCGCCCATCTCCTCGCGGGCGATGCGGAAGGCCTCGCCCATGCCGACGATCTGGTGCACCGGCAGCGTGCCGGAGCGCATGCCGCGCTCGTGGCCGCCGCCATGCATCTGCGCTTCCAGACGCACGCGCGGCTTGCGGCGCACGTACAGCGCACCGATGCCCTTGGGGCCGTAGCTCTTGTGCGACGCCAGGCTCATCAGGTCGATGGGCAGCTTGGCCAAATCGATCTCGACCTTGCCGGTGGCCTGGGCCGCATCGACGTGGAAGATGATGCCGCGCTCGCGGCAGATGGTGCCCAGCGCGACGACGTCCTGGATGACGCCGATCTCGTTGTTCACGTACATGACCGAGGCCAGGATGGTGTCCGGGCGCAGCGCGGCCTTGAAGGCCTCCAGGTCGACGAGGCCGTTTTCCAGCACGTCGAGATAGGTCACGTCGAAACCCTGGCGCTCCAGCTCACGCATGGTGTCGAGCACGGCCTTGTGCTCGGTCTTCACCGTGATCAGGTGCTTGCCGCGGGTCTTGTAGAACTGCGCCGCGCCCTTCAGTGCCAGGTTGTTGGACTCGGTCGCACCGGAGGTCCACACGATCTCGCGCGGGTCGGCACCAATGAGTTGAGCCACCTGCTCACGGGCACGCTCCACCGCCTCTTCCGCTTCCCAGCCCCAGGCGTGGCTGCGCGATGCCGGGTTGCCGAAGTGCTCGCGCAACCAGGGAATCATCGCGTCCACCACGCGGGGGTCGCACGGCGTCGTCGCGCCGTAGTCGAGGTAGATCGGGAAGTGCGGGGTCATGTCCATGGAACGACTACTTTTCTTGGTTCTTCTTACTTGCTGAACGCGCCGCCCAGCGCAAACACCGAGTTCGGCGCCGTCACGCGGATGGGCTTGAGTACCGGCTGGCTGGAGATGGCACGCTTGATGGGCGCCGCCTCGACCTCGAAACCCTTGGCCAGCTGCTCGTCGGCCAGCTTGCGCAGCGAGACGCTGTCGAGGTACTCGATCATCTTGGCGTTCAGGTTGGTCCAGAGTTCATGGGTGATGCAGCGGCCGCTGTCCTCGCCCATGCAGTTTTCCTTGCCGCCGCAGCCGGTGGCGTCCAGCGCCTCGTCCACGGCGACGATGATGTCGGCGACGGTGATGTCCTCGGCCTTGCGGCCCAGGGAGTAGCCGCCGCCCGGGCCGCGGGTGGATTCCACCAGTTCATGGCGGCGCAGCTTGCCGAACAGCTGCTCCAGGTAGGACAGCGAAATCTGCTGGCGTTGGCTGATCGCCGCCAGGGCCACGGGGCCGGTATTCTCGCGCAGCGCCAAGTCCAACATCGCGGTGACTGCAAACCGGCCTTTGGTGGTGAGACGCATACGAAACTCCTTTGCGAGATGCCTGAACCCGATTTGTCCAGGCCGTTTGATTCGGGGTTAACCCGGGATGGCAAGGACAATAGCCGAGCGAATCATTTCCGATGATTTTACTCGACTAATCGAGCCCATCCCAGGGTTACTGCCTAGCCCCTAGGTTTCGGCAGGTTTTTTTGCTGCGACGCAGCAGCGTCAGCGAGGCACTGCGCCCTTGCGGGCGGCGTCCAGCGGCACGATGTTGTCGTGCACGCGGGCGCCGAAGGCCTGCTCGCGCAGCTGGGCCAGCTGGTCGCGCAGCCGCGCGGCCTTCTCGAACTCCAGGTTGCGGGCGTGCTCCAGCATCTGCTTTTCCAGCTGGGCAATACGTTTGGCCAGATCCTTCTCGGACAAGTCCTCGACCTTGGCGGCGGCCAGCAATTTCGCCTCGTCACGGCCCGCCTCTTCCGAGTAGACGCCATCGATCAGGTCCTTGATGCGCTTTTGCACGCTGCGCGGCGTGATGCCGTTGGCCTCGTTGAAGGCGATCTGCTTGGCGCGGCGGCGCTCGGTCTCGCCGATGGCCTTGCGCATGGACTCGGTGATCTTGTCCGCGTACAGGATGGCCTTGCCGTTCAGGTTGCGCGCGGCCCGGCCTATGGTCTGGATCAGACTGCGCTCGGCGCGCAGAAAGCCTTCCTTGTCCGCATCCAGGATGGCCACCAACGACACCTCGGGGATGTCCAAGCCCTCGCGCAGCAGGTTGATACCCACCAGCACGTCGAAGGCGCCCAGCCGCAGGTCGCGCAGGATTTCGACGCGCTCCACCGTATCGACGTCCGAGTGCAGGTAGCGCACCTTGACGCCGTTGTCGCTCAGATAGTCGGTCAACTGCTCGGCCATGCGCTTGGTCAGCGTGGTGATCAGCACGCGTTCGTTGGCTTCGACGCGCAGGCGGATCTCCTGCAGCACATCGTCCACCTGGTGCGTAGCCGGCCTCACCTCGACGATGGGGTCCACGAGCCCGGTGGGCCGAACGACCTGCTCGACCACCTGACCCGCGTTGTCCTGCTCGTACTGGGCCGGCGTGGCCGACACGAAGATGGCTTGGCGCATCTTGCGCTCGAACTCGGCGAACTTCAGCGGCCGGTTGTCCAGCGCGGATGGCAGGCGGAAGCCGTATTCCACCAGCGTCGTCTTGCGCGCCCGGTCGCCGTTGTACATGCCGCCGAACTGGCCGATCAGCACATGGCTCTCGTCCAGGAACATGACGGCATCTTTGGGCAGGTAGTCCACCAGCGTGGGCGGCGGGTCGCCAGGCTCGGCCCCGGACAGGTGGCGCGTGTAGTTTTCGATGCCCTTGCAGTGACCCACCTCCTGCAGCATTTCAAGGTCGAAGCGGGTGCGTTGCTCCACGCGTTGCGCCTCGACCAGCTTGCCTTCCTTGACGAAGAATTCGACGCGCTCACGCAACTCCTGCTTGATCGCGTCGGCCGCCGCCAGCACGCGCTCACGCGGCGTCACGTAATGGCTGCTGGGGTAGACGGTGAAGCGCGGGATCTTCTGCCGCACCTGGCCGGTCAGCGGGTCGAACAGCGACAGCGCCTCGATCTCGTCGTCGAACAGCTCGATGCGGATGGCCAGCTCCGAGTGCTCGGCAGGGAACACGTCGATGGTGTCGCCGCGCACGCGGAAGTGGCCACGGCTGAACTCCATCTCGTTGCGCGTGTACTGCATGCGGATCAGGTGCGCGATGACATCGCGCTGCCCTATCTTGTCGCCCACCCGCAGCGTCATGACCATCTGGTGGTAGTCCGCCGGCGAGCCGATGCCGTAGATGGCCGAGACCGACGCCACGATGACCACGTCGCGCCGCTCCAGCAGACTCTTGGTGCAGCTCAAGCGCATCTGCTCGATGTGCTCATTGATCGCACTGTCCTTCTCGATGAACAGGTCGCGCTGCGGCACATAGGCCTCGGGTTGGTAGTAGTCGTAGTAGCTGACGAAGTACTCGACGGCGTTCTTGGGGAAGAAATCCTTGAACTCGCTGTACAGCTGCGCGGCCAGTGTCTTGTTGGGCGCGAAGACGATGGCCGGCCGCCCCAGGCGGGCGATGACGTTCGCCATCGTGAAGGTCTTGCCCGATCCGGTCACGCCCAGCAGCGTCTGGTAGCTGAGGCCATCGTTGATGCCCTCACAAAGCTGAGCGATGGCCGTGGGCTGATCCCCCGCCGGAGGGAAAGGCTGGAACAGCTGGAACGGGGAGCCTTCGAAGCTGACGAATTCGCCCTTGCGTTCCTCGGTGTCCCCGTCGGAGGCGGTCTGGGCGTTCAGGGCGTCTTGCATGGGGGAATCCTGGGAAAATCTCTGCTTGCGCAACCCGTCAGCTTAAGCGCAGTACCCCGCTGACCGCCCTCCCCCTGCTGCCAACGCCTATTCAGGAATCCGTCATGTCTTTGTTCGCCGACGTCGCCCTCGCCCCCCGTGATCCCATCCTCGGTCTGAACGAGCAGTTCAATGCCGACACCCGCCCGGGCAAGGTCAACCTCGGCGTCGGCGTCTACTACGACGCCAACGGCAAGCTGCCGCTGCTGAAATGCGTGCAGGAAGCCGAAGCCGCCATCGCCGCCACCCCAAAGCCGCGCGGCTATCTGCCCATCGACGGCATCGCCGCCTATGACAAGGCCGTGCAGAAGCTGGTGTTCGGCGCCGAGCGCAAGGATGTGGCCACCGTACAGGCGCTGGGCGGCACCGGCGCGCTGAAGATCGGCGCCGACTTCCTGAAGCACCTGAACCCCGGCGCCAAGGTGCTGATCTCCGACCCCAGTTGGGAAAACCACCGCGCGCTGTTCACGCAGGCCGGCTTCACCGTCGAGACCTATCCGTACTACGACGCCGCCAACAAGGGCATCAACTTCGCCGGCATGCTGGCCGCGCTGAATGCTGCCCCGGCCGGCACCGTCGTCGTGCTGCACGCCTGCTGCCACAACCCGACCGGCTACGACATCACCGCTGCCCAATGGGGCGAGGTGGTGGCCGTCGTCAAGGCCAAGGGCCTGACACCCTTTCTGGACATGGCCTACCAGGGCTTCGGCTTCGGCCTGAAGGAAGACGGCGAGGCCGTGCGCCAGTTCCTGGCCGCCGGCATCGGCTTCTTCGTGTCCACCAGCTTCTCCAAGAGCTTCTCGCTGTACGGCGAGCGCGTGGGCGCGCTGAGCGTGGTCTGCACCAGCGACGACGAGGCCGCCCGCGTGCTGTCGCAGCTGAAGATCATGATCCGCACCAACTACTCCAACCCGCCCACCCATGGTGCGCAGGTTGTCGCCGCCGTACTGTCCGACGACAGGCTGCGCGGCCTGTGGGAAGAAGAGCTGGCCGGTATGCGCGTGCGCATCAAGGCCATGCGCGGTGCGCTGGTCGAGGCGCTGAAGGCCGCCGGCGTCACGCAAGACCTGGGCTTCGTCACCGAACAGCTGGGCATGTTCAGCTATTCGGGCCTCACCGCCGCCCAAATGCAGCGCCTGCGCAGCGAGTTCGGCGTCTACGGCGTGGACTCCGGCCGCATCTGCGTGGCCGCACTGAACGAGGGCAATCTGCCCGTCGTGGCCGCCGGCATGGCGGCCGTCATCAAGGGCTGAATGCACCGTTGAAGTGCCAAGGATTGGCGGTTTGACCGCCAATCCCATGTTGCAGCGCACAAGGCCGCAAGCGTTTTCTGGCACTATTGGCGCATCCAGTCCCTCGTCCAAGGCCGGTCATGCTGTATCAGCTCTTCGAAACCCAGCGCGCGCTGCTCAGCCCGTTCTCCGAGTTTGCCGCCGCATCGGCCAAGCTCTACAGCCACCCGCTATCGCCGTTCGCGCACACACCGATGGCGCAGCGCCTGTCGGCCGGGCTGGACCTGATGCACCGGCTGGCCAAGGACTACGAGAAGCCCGAGTTCGACATCAAGTCCGTCGAGGTGGATGGCGCCGACGTCGCCGTGCAGGAACTGGTGGCGCTGGAAAAGCCCTTCTGCCGCCTGCTGCGCTTCAAGCGCTACACCGACGACCTGACCGTGCTGGCCAAGATGAAGGACCAGCCCACCGTGCTGGTCGTGGCGCCGCTGTCCGGCCACCACGCCACGCTGCTGCGCGAGACCGTCAAGCAACTGTTGAAGGACCACAAGGTCTACATCACCGACTGGACCGACGCGCGCATGGTGCCGTTGGACGTCGGCCCCTTCCACCTGGACGACTACATCCGCTACGTGCAGGAGTTCATCCGCCACGTCGGTGGCGCGGACTGCCACGTCATCTCCGTCTGCCAGCCCACGGTGCCGGTGCTGGCGGCCATCTCGCTGATGGCTTCGGCCGGCGAGGAAACGCCCCGCAGCATGACCATGATGGGCGGCCCCATTGACGCCCGCAAGAGCCCGACGGCCGTCAACAATCTGGCCATGAACCGCAGCTACAGCTGGTTCGAGAACAACGTCATCTACCGCGTGCCGACCAACTTCCCCGGCGCCGGCCGCGAGGTCTACCCGGGCTTCCTGCAGCACACCGGCTTCGTCGCGATGAACCCGGACCGCCACCTGTCCTCGCACTACGACTATTTCCTGGACCTGGTGCGCGGCGACGACGAAGGCGCCGAGGCGCACCGCCGCTTCTACGACGAGTACAACGCCGTGCTGGACATGCCGGCCGAGTACTACCTGGACACCATCAAGACCGTGTTCCAGGACTTCGCGCTGGTCAACGGCACCTGGGAAGTCGACGGCGCCTTCGTGCGCCCGCAGGACATCAAGACCACGGCCCTGCTCACCGTCGAAGGCGAGCTGGACGACATCTCCGGCGCCGGCCAGACCAAGGCCGCCCATGACCTGTGCGCGGGCGTGCCCAAGCAGCACCAGTTCCACTACGACGTCATCGGCGCGGGCCACTACGGCATCTTCTCCGGCCGCCGTTGGCGTGAGCACGCCTACCCGCAGGTGCGTGACTTCATCGCCACCTATGAAGCCTCG
The DNA here is from genome assembly GCF_031458115.1 of Roseateles asaccharophilus. GTDB lineage: Bacteria > Pseudomonadota > Gammaproteobacteria > Burkholderiales > Burkholderiaceae_C > Pelomonas > Pelomonas asaccharophilus_A. The sequence goes on from NZ_JAVDXV010000007.1 coordinate 175,755, forward strand.
CCGCTGAAGAAGACGGCCAAGGCCGCCCCCGTGAAGGCCAGCGCCAAGCCCGCGGCCAAGCGCACGCGCAGCACCCGCAAAGCGTGAGCCTCGCGGCCCTGATCGACGCCGCACTGCCGCAGACCCAATGCACCCGCTGCGGCTACCCGGACTGCCGCGGCTACGCCGACGCCGTCGCGGCGGGTGAAGCCGAGATCAACCAATGCCCGCCCGGCGGCGCCGAAGGCGTTGAACGACTCGCGGCACTCACCGGCCGCGCCGTGCTGCCGCTGAACCCCGTCAATGGCATCGAAGCCACGCGCGGCGTCGCCGTCATCGACGAGGCCTGGTGCATAGGCTGCACGCTGTGCATCAAGGCCTGCCCGGCGGACTGCATCGTCGGCGCGCCCAAGGCCATGCACGTGGTGGTCGCGGCCCAGTGCACGGGCTGCGAGCTGTGCGTGCCGGCCTGTCCGGTGGACTGCATCACGCTGCCCGAGTTGACGACCGCCACCGGCTGGGCCGCGTGGAGCCAGCCACAGGCCGACGAGGCCCGCGAGCGCTATGTATTCAAGCAGTTCCGCCGCCACCGCGAGGCCCAGGAGAACGACGCCCGCCTGGCCGCCAAGGCGCAAGCCAAGCTGGCCGACCTGCCCGCCGCGTCAGCCATCACCGACGCCGCACAGTTGGATCGCAAGCGTGCCGCCATCGAAGCCGCACTCGCCCGCGCCCGCGCGAAACGGACCTGACAATGCGCAGCATGAACGCCGCGCAGATCGAACGCTTCTTCGCCACCCTGAAAGCCGCGAACCCGGCGCCGCAGACAGAGCTGGAGTTCTCCAGCGTGTTCGAGTTGCTGACCGCGGTGCTGCTGTCAGCCCAGGCCACCGACGTGGGCGTCAACAAGGCCACGCGCAAGCTCTTCGCCGTCGCCAACACGCCGGCTGAAATCCTCGCGTTGGGCACCGAAGGCCTTGAAGCTCATATCAAGACCATCGGCCTGTACCGCAGCAAGGCCAAGCACCTGCTGCAGACCTGCCAGATGCTGATCGACCTGCATGGCGGCGAAGTGCCTCGCTCGCGCACCGACCTGGAAGCCCTGCCCGGCGTGGGCCGCAAGACGGCCAACGTCGTGCTCAACGTCGCCTTCGGCGAGCCCACGATGGCGGTGGACACGCACATCTTCCGCGTCGGCAACCGCACCGGCCTGGCGCCGGGCAAGACACCGCTGGCCGTCGAGTTGGGTTTGCTCCAGGGGGTGCCCGAGGCCTATCTCGTCGACGCCCACCACTGGCTGATCCTGCACGGCCGCTATGTCTGTCAGGCGCGCAAGCCGCTGTGCAACGTCTGTGCGGTGATTCAGGAGTGCGACTACGGCCGCGCCCTAAAATCCGCAGTTGCCTGACACCCCTCATCCATGGCCAGCCTGACCGACCTGACCGACCGCGTGGAGCGATTGCTCCTGCGTCACGACGAAATCCTGCGCACCAACCTGCTGCTGCAGGTGCAGCTCACCGCCATCACGCAGGAGCGCGACAGCCTGCGCTCGCGCCTCAACGCGGCGCGCGCACGCGTCGACGCGCTGCTGGAGCGCTTGCCCGTCGACACGCCCAAGGAAGACCAGCCATGAAGCAGATGGAAGTGACCATCATGGGCCAGAGCTACCTGCTGGGCTGCCCGGCCGGTGGTGAAGCGGCGCTGACCGCCGCGGTGGCACAGGTAGACCGCGAGATGAGCGCCATCCGCGATGCCGGGAAGGTCAAGGCACGCGAGCGCATCGCCGTGCTGGCCGCGCTGAACCTGGCCTATCAGCTCGCCGACTCGCCGCGTGAGACTCCGGCCCTGGCGCCTGTTGCAAGCCCCGATGTCGATGCCCTCATCAAGCGCCTGGATGAAGCGCTGGGACACGACGGACAGCTGCTGTAGGCCTTAAAATACACCCCGTCCATCGCTTTCCTCTGGGGCTTTATTTCCTTCATCCGATGCTCTATGAGCAAGGGCTTGGAAAATTCCGGACGGGCGTGAGCGTCTCGCGTCAGATGAACCCGAAGTCCGGCTGACTTCGCCCACCTGATTACCCCTGGGTGTTCAGGATCTCGGCCCCCAGGATTGCGGTGGACACCCCTATTCACGAGCCCACCCCCTACCGGCTTCGCCGGCCCCCTCAAGGGGGCGAACTCAGCGGCCTGGCAAAGCCAGTTCCGCGAGTTCCGCTGGGTAAGGCACTACGTCTTATCCAAGCAGAGGTGCCATGCGCTACTGGCTGATGAAGTCCGAGCCCGACGAGGCCTCCATCCTCGATCTGCAGAAGGCCGGCACCCTCCCCTGGACCGGCGTGCGCAACTATCAAGCGCGCAACTTCATGCGCGATGACATGCGGTTAGGCGACGGTGTTCTGTTCTATCACTCGTCCTGCCCCGAGCCCGGTATCGCTGGCCTCGCCGAGGTCTGCAGGGCGGCCTATCCGGACGCGACGCAGTTCGATACCAGCAGCCATTACTACGACGCCAAGTCCAAGCCCGAGGCACCGCGCTGGGTGCATGTGGACGTGCGCTGGCGTGAGACGACGCGTCTGCTGAGCTTGAAGGAAATGCGCGAGGCGCCCGAACTGGCCTCCATGCGCGTGCTGGAGCGCGGCAGCCGGCTGTCGATCACGCCCGTCACGCCCGCCGAGTGGCAGGCCGTGCTGAAGCGGCTGCGCCAGGCATGACCGCCGGCCTCACCGCCGAACTGCTGGCCTTGGGTCTTGCAGCCGGCTTTCTTGCCGGGCTGCTGGGCATAGGCGGTGGCATGTTGCTGGTGCCTTTCCTGACCTTCATCCTGAGCCAGCGCGGTGTCGAGCCGGGCATGGCCGTGAAGATGGCCATCGCGACGTCCATGGCCACCATCATGTTCACATCGCTGTCCAGCGTGCGCGCCCATCACAAGCGCGGCGCCGTGCGCTGGGACCTCGTCAAGGGACTGGCGCCGGGCATCCTGGCCGGCGGCCTGCTGGCGGGCGCCGGCCTGTTCGCGCTGCTCAAAGGCGCCTGGCTGGCCCTGGTGTTCGGCGCCTTCGTCAGCTTCTCCGGCTGGCAGATGCTGCGCAACAAGCGCCCCGCTCCCAGCCGCCAGATGCCTGGCGCCACGGGCCAGTTCTGCGCCGGCTCGGGCATAGGCCTGCTGTCGGGCTTGGTGGGCGCCGGCGGCGGCTTCGTCAGCGTGCCCTTCATGGTCTGGTGCAACGTGCCAGTGCATCTGGCCGTGGCCACCAGCGCCGCGCTCGGCTTTCCGATCGCGGTGGCCAACACGCTGGGCTACGTCGTAGGCGGATGGGGCATGGAGCCCGCATTACCGGGCGCCGTCGGCTATCTGTACCTGCCGGCGCTGGCGTTGATTGCCGCCGCCAGCGTGACGATGGCGCCGCTGGGTGCCCGAACCGCTCACGCGATGGACGTCTCGCAGCTGAAAAAGGCCTTCGCGACGCTGCTGTTCGCGCTCGCCGCCTACATGCTCTGGAAGGGCTTCAGCGAGCTCTAGCTGAACGCGATGGAGGCCAGCACGACCTGGTTGCCACCGCGGCGCTGGGCTTCGTGCACGGCGTTCTCGCTGGCCGCCATCAGTTCGTCCTGGCGCGACGCCGTGTGCGGGAAGCTGGACACGCCCATGGAGATAGACAGACCCAGGTCCTGACCATTCAGCACGACGATCTGCGCGGCGCACTGCCGGCGCAACTGCTCCATGCGCGCATGCGCCGTCGCCAGGCCCACACCCGACAACAGTACGGCAAACCGCTGCGCGCCAATGCGGCAGGCCGAGTCCATGGCGCGCGTGTTGGCGCGCAGCATGCGGCCTATGCCCTCGAGCAGGCGCTGTTGCGCCTCATCGCCCAGCTCAGCGATGGCGGGTGACGCGTCCAGCGCGATGACCACCAGCGCGAACTCGCGGTGCTCGCGCGATGACAGGTCGATCTCGCGCAGCAACTGATCGTCGAATTGCGGCCGCAGGTAGAGACCGGAAACCTCGTCGCGGCCCGAGCCATGCTGCAGTTCGCGGCGGATCTGTTCGATGGCACTTTGCTGCTGCTCTATTTGACCCAGCGCTCGCTGCAACTGCGATTCACGATGGCGCTCCTCGGTGCGCTCGTGCCAGACGGACAGCAGGAAGTCCTGCCCCAGTGCGAGCCGCGTGACGCTGAACTCACGCCGCCGGCCCTTGATCTCCAGCTTGTGCTCCGACACGACCGGATGGCGCTGCGCCATCACCGTCTGCTCCACGCGCCGCAGCGCCGTGGTCTCGTCGGCCTTCAGCAGCTCGGCGTCGGTATGACCCACGACGACTTCACACTCGAACATGTGAGCCAGGCCGGCGCTGGCGAACACATAGCGCCCGCTGGCAGCGGCCTTGATTGCGGCCTGGCTGCCCAGCGGCTCGATCAGCGCGACCAGCCCGGCCAGTGCCTCACCGCCCAGTTCGGCATGCCCGGCCAGCCATTGCGCCAAGCTTGCGGGCTGCGACGACGAGGGATCGGTCATGTCCATGGAATCGTTTGAATGCGATCACGTGCCAACGGCGGGGAACCGGGCTTGCCCTGTGTCAAGGGACTGTAGTGGGGCGCGAGCACGGCCAGCAAGGCCAGCTCACCCCACGAATCGGGCCTCCCCCCTAAGACGCCCGTCGGATCAGCTGGCAGCCATCCTACAGAGTTTCAACCCCACCGCCCGCGACAATCAGCCCCCTGGACGGGAGGCTTATGCAGGGATTCGATGTGGTGGTGGTAGGGGCGGGCGCGGCGGGCCTGTTCTGTGCGGGGCTGGCCGGGCAGGCGGGCCTGCGCGTGCTGCTGGTGGATCACGACTTGCGGCTGGCCGAAAAAATTCGTATCTCGGGCGGCGGGCGTTGCAATTTCACCAATCGGGAAGCCGGACCGGCCAACTTCCTGTCCGAGAACCCGGCGTTCTGCCGCTCGGCGCTGGCACGCTACACGCCGCAGGACTTCATCAAGCTGGTGCAGCGCCATGGCATCGCCTTTCACGAGAAGCACAAGGGCCAACTGTTCTGCGACGACTCCAGCGAGCAGATCATCCAGATGCTGCTCAAAGAGTGCGAAGCCGGCGGCGTCACGCGCTGGCAGCCTTGCACGGTGGCGGACGTGCGCCCGTTGCCCGACGGCGGCTTCGAACTCGACACCAGCCAGGGGCCCGTGCGCGCACTGCGCGTGGTGGTGGCCACCGGCGGCCTGCCCGTGCCCAAGATCGGCGCCAGCGACTGGGGGCTGCGCCTGGCCAAGCGCTTCGAGCACGCCATCGTGGAGCCCAGGCCCGCGCTGGTGCCGCTGACCTTCGACGCCGACGCCTGGGCGCCGTTCGCCGCACTGGCCGGCTTGTCGCTGCCCGTCGAGGTGTCTTGCGGCAGCGGCAAGCAACGCATGCGCTTCCTGGAAGACCTGCTGTTCACGCACCGCGGCCTCAGCGGCCCGGCCATTCTGCAAATCTCCAGCTACCGCGCCGCCGACCAGGCTCTGCAGATCAACCTAGCGCCCGAGCTGCGGCTGGAGCAGGAGTTGGTGGAAGCCAAGACTTCGTCGCGCCGGCAACTGGGCAACGAGTTCGGCGCCCGCCTGCCGCAACGACTGGCTGCGGCCTGGCTGGAGCGCTCGGGGCTGGACGGAGGCCGGGCGCTGCCCGAATGCCGCGACGCCGACCTGCAGCGGCTGGGGCGCAGCGTGCACGAATGGCAGCTGATGCCCAGCGGCGACGAAGGCTGGCGCAAGGCCGAGGTGATGCGCGGTGGCGTGTCCACACGCGATCTCAGCTCGCAGACGCTGGAGAGCAAACGGGTTCCAGGCCTGTACTTCATCGGCGAGGTTGTCGACGTTACGGGATGGCTGGGGGGCTACAACTTCCAGTGGGCCTGGGCCAGCGCCGCCGCCTGCGCGGCAGCCATGGCGGCCGCTTCCAGCGATGCTTCAGTCGGGGCCTGAGCAAATCTTGGCAAGTCCTTGATTTCCCGGCTACAATCCCCGGCTTTGCTAGCAAACCCCGCGCGTCGATTCGCAGGCATCACAAGGTGATGCAGCAATCCGGAACCTGCTGCTGATACTGAAGCCGCGAACACCGAGCGCAATCTGAAGGAAATACATGACCACCATCCGCGTCAAGGAAAACGAGCCGTTCGACGTCGCCCTGCGTCGCTTCAAGCGCACCATCGAAAAGCTGGGCCTGCTGACCGAACTGCGCGCCCGCGAGTTCTACGAGAAGCCCACCGCCGAGCGCAAGCGCAAGAAGGCTGCCGCCGTGAAGCGCCACTACAAGCGCGTTCGCAGCATGCAGCTGCCCAAGAAGCTGTACTGATCGGCCTCTGACGCGATCCGGAACCTTGCGTTCCGGTGAACTCCAAAACCCGCCACAGGACGCTGTCGCGGGTTTTTGTCTTTTTGAACCGGATTTCCCCATGAGCCTGAAAGACCGCATCACCGAAGACATGAAGGCCGCGATGCGCGCCAAGGAAGCCGACCGCCTGCTGACCATCCGGGGCCTGCTGGCCGCCGTGAAGCAGAAGGAAGTGGACGAGCGCATCGTCGTGGACGACGCCGGCCTCGTGGCCATCGTCGACAAACTGATCAAGCAGCGCAAGGACTCCATCGGCCAGTTCGCGGCGGCCGGCCGCGACGACCTGGTGGCCAAGGAGACCGCCGAGCTGGCCGTGCTGCAGGTCTACCTGCCCGAACGCCTGTCCGCCGAGGCCGTGGCCGAGAAGGTCGCCGCCATCGTGGCCGAGCTGGGCGCCACCGGCCCCGGCGACATGGGCAAGGTCATGGCCGCCGCGAAGGCCGCCCTGGGCAATTCCGCCGAGATGAGCACGATGTCCGCTGCGGTCAAGGCCGCGCTGGCCAAGTAAGGAGCCCCCATGAGCCTGCCCCTGCAAGCGCTGACGCCCGACATCTGCGTGGCCCCTCAACTGACGCCCGAGGCCATGGCCGAAGCCGCGGCCGCGGGTTTCAAGAGCGTGGTCAACAACCGCCCGGACTTCGAGCACGGGCCTGACCAGCCCACGTCGGCCGCCATCCAGGCCGCCGCCGAGGCCGCCGGTCTTGAATACCGCCACCTGCCCGTGGCCGGCGGCTACCAGTCCCCCGAGGAGATCGCCGCGTTCGCGCAGCTGCTGGAAGAACTGCCGCGGCCGCTGCTGGTGTTCTGCCGCTCCGGTGCGCGCTCGACCCGTCTGTTCGTGCAGGCGCAGCAACTCGGCTGAACCCCCTCGGGGCTTTCCCTGAACGACGGCCCAACGAAGCCGTCGCCCCTCTGGCGGTCGCTACATTGGCGACCGCTTTTGCATTACCGCCTCCCTCCATGAACGCCCTGCTCTCCCTGGCGCGGCGCATTGACGGCCTGAACGACCGCTTCGGCACGCTTGCCGCCTGGGCCGTGCTGCTGTCGTGCTTCATCAGTGCTGCCAATGCCGTCGTCCGCTACACATTGGACTACTCCTCCAACTCTTTCCTGGAGATCCAGTGGTATCTGTTCGCCGTCTGCGTGATGCTGGGTGCCTCGCAGGTGCTGCGGCTGAATGAGCATGTGCGCGTGGACCTGGTCTACAGCCGCCTGACGGGCCATGGCAAGGTCTATGTGGACCTGTTCGGCCTGGTGTTCTTCCTGCTGCCGGTCATCTGCTACATGGCCTGGCTGTCCTGGGGACTGTTCATCGTCAAGCTCAGCACGGGCATGGGCGCGGGTGACTCCATCGCCAGCCTGGGCTTCACGGGCTACTTCGCCAAGCTGCTGACCACCGGTGAGGTGTCCAGCAACGCCGGCGGCCTGATCCGCTGGCCGGCCGTGCTGACGCTGCCGCTGGGCTTCGCGATGGTGGCGCTGCAAGGCGTGTCCGAAATCATCAAGCGCGTCGCCTGGCTGGCGCACCGCTACGAAATGGACACGCATTACGAGAGGCCGCTGCAATGATCTCGATGGAGCATTTCCCCCCGCTGATGTTCGCGGGGCTGATCGTGATCATGCTGATCGGCTTCCCCGTCGCGTTCTCGCTGGCGGCGCTGGGCCTGGCCTGCGGCTTTTTCGCGGTCAGCCAGGGCTGGTTCCCGCCGGAGTTCATGAGCGCGCTGCCGCAGAACGTGTTCGGCATCCTGTCCAACGAGCTGCTGCTGGCCATTCCCTTCTTCACGCTGATGGGCGCGCTGCTGGAGAAATGCGGCCTCGCGGAAGACATGCTGGACTCCATGGGCCAGCTGTTCGGCCCCGTGCGCGGCGGCCTGGGCTACTCGGTCATCATTGTCGGCTTCATCCTCGGCGCCATCACCGGCACCGTGGCGGGGCAGGTCATCGCGATGGCGATGATCTCGCTGCCGGTCATGATGCGCTACGGCTACAACATGCGCTACGCGACCGGCGTGCTGGCCGCGTCCGGCACGATCACGCAGCTGGTGCCGCCCTCGCTGGTGCTGGTGGTGCTGGCCGACCAACTGGGCCGCTCGGTGGGCGACATGTACAAGGGCGCCTGGGGCCCGTCCATCCTGCAGGTGCTGATCTTCGCGCTCTACACCTTCGTGCTGAGCCGCGTGAAGCCGCACCACGTGCCGGGCGTGCCCAAGGAGGCACGCACGCTGCAGGGCTGGGCGCTGTGGGCCAAGTGCCTGCGCGGCATCATCCCGTCGGCCATCCTGATCTTCGCCGTGCTGGGCTCCATGGGCGGCCTGCCGGGCATCAACACCGCCATCTGCACGCCGACCGAAGCCGGCGCGATGGGCGCGGTGGGCGCCTTCATCCTGGCCGGCATCCACAAGCGCCTGTCCTGGCCGCTGGTCAAGGAAGCCATGAAGGGCACGATGCGCATCACCGCGATGGTGGTGTTCATCCTGATCGGCTCGCGCACGTTCTCGCTGGTGTTCCAAGGCGTGGAAGGCGGCCACTGGATCGAGAACATGCTCAGCGACCTGCCCGGCGGTCAGATTGGCTTCCTGATCGCGGTCAACCTGTTCATCTTCTTCCTGGCCTTCTTCCTCGATTTCTTCGAGATCGCCTTCATCATCCTGCCGCTGCTGGGCCCGGTGGCCGACAAGATGGGCATCGACCTCGTCTGGTTCGGCGTCATGCTGTGCGTGAACATGCAGACCAGCTTCATGCACCCGCCGTTCGGCTTCGCGCTGTTCTACCTGCGCGGCATCTCGGACACCTTGTTCAAGAACGGCGCGCTGCCGCGCAAGGTGGAGTCCAAGGACATCTACATGGGCTCCATCCCGTGGGTGTTCATGCAGCTGGTGCTGGTGGCCATCGTCATCTTCTTCCCGCAGACGGTGACCGCCTTCCTGGACAAGGAAAAGGCCGTGGACATGAACCAGGCGTCGGAGCTGCTGCAGCAGATGAGCAACCCCAACGACAAATCGGGAAGCGACATGAGCGCCGACGACGCCAGCAAGCTGTTCGCGCCCGAGCCCGCGGCCTCGGCGGCGCCCAGCGCGTCGGCGCCCGTCGACGAGTCGGAGGCGCTGCGCCGCATGCTCGAAGAGAACAGCAAGAAGTAGCGCTTCAAGCGCCCATGAAAAAAGCCCCGCATCACGGGGCTTTTGCTTTGCTGCGGCGCGCTACTCAGGTCAGAGCTTCTGGTTCTGCATGAAGTCGTCGAAGCCGGCCTCGGCGAAGCGGAACCACAGGTTCTGGTCGCGGCGGAAGTTGGCGTAGTCCTCGTAGACCTTCTTCCAGTTCGGGTTCTTGGCCGACAGCTCGGCGTAGATGGCCATGGACTCCTTGAAGGCCGCTTCCATGACGTCCTTGGGGAACTTGAACAGCTTGGTGCCCGAGCCCACCAGCTGCTTCAGCGCAGCCGGATTCTTGGCGTCGTAGCGGGCCTGCATCTCGACATGGGCCAGCGCCGACGCGGCTTCAACAACAGCCTTGTATTCAGCCGACAGCGAGTCGTAGGCCTTGGTGTTGATGAAGAAGTCCAGTTGCGGACCGCCTTCCCACCAGCCCGGGTAGTAGTAGTTGGGCGCAACCTTGTTGAAGCCCAGCTTCTGGTCGTCGTACGGGCCTACCCATTCAGCGGCGTCGATGGTGCCCTTCTCCAGCGCGGAGTAGATCTCGCCGCCGGCGATCTGCTGCGGCACCGCGCCCAGGCGCTCGACGACACGGCCGGCGAAGCCGCCAATGCGGATCTTCAGGCCCTTCATGTCGGCGATGCTCTTGATCTCCTTGCGGTACCAGCCGCCCATCTGCGCGCCGGTGTTGCCGCCGGGGAAGCTGATGATGTTGTAGTTGCGATAGAAGTCGCGCATCAGCTTCAGGCCGTTGCCTTCCACCATCCAGGCCGTCATCTGGCGGCTGTTCAGGCCGAAGGGGATGGCGCAGCCCAGCGCGAAGGTCTCGTCCTTGCCGAAGAAGTAGTACGGCGCGGTGTGCGCGATCTCGACCGTGCCGGCCTGAACCGCGTCAACGACCTGCAGCGCGGGGACGATCTCGCCACCCGCATGCACCGAGACCTGGAACTTGCCGCCGGTCATCTCCGAGACCTTCTTCGCAAACACGTCGGCGGCGCCGAAGATGGTGTCCAACGACTTCGGGAAGCTCGACGCGAGGCGCCAGCGCACCTGCGCCTGGGCTTGCACGATGGCCGGGGCGGCACCGGCGGCCAGCACGCCGGCGAGGCCGGCCTGGCGGACGAAGGAACGGCGTTCCATGAGGGTCTCCTGTTATCGGGTTTGCTACAAAAAAGCTGGCCGATTCTAGGAAGCGCGCCGGGCCGCACCGGACCCGTGCTTACCCGTGCGCAGCGGGTGTCAGTTCCCCGCCAGCTTCATGCCGGTGACCAGCACGGAGCCCACGGTTTTGGTGCCCATCGAGTACTCGTCAGAGCCGATGCCGACGATGTTCTGCAGCATGTCCTTGAGGTTGCCGGCGATGGTGACCTCATGCACCGGGTAGGCGATCTCGCCGTTCTCGACCCAGTAGCCACTGGCGCCGCGCGAGTAGTCGCCGGTCACGTAGTTGACGCCCTGCCCCATCAGCTCAGTGACCAGCAGGCCGCGCCCCAGGCGGCGCACCATCGTCGCCAGATCATCCCCGGGCGCCGTCGCGCGGCTGGTCATGCGCAGGTTGTGCGAGCCGCCGGCGTGACCGGTGGTCTGCATGCCCAGCTTGCGCGCCGAGTAGCTGGACAAGAAATAGCCCTGCAGCACGCCGCCCTGCACGACGGAGCGCGCCCGCGTGACGACGCCCTCGTCGTCGAACGGCGAGCTGCCCTTGCCCTTCTTCACATGCGGGTCCTCGCTGATGTCGACGTGCGAGGCCGTGACCGGCTTGCCCAGGCTGTCCAGCAGGAAGCTGGTGCGACGGTACAGCGCGCCGCCGCTGGTGGCCTGCACCAGCGCGCCCAGCAGGCCGATGGCCACCGTGCTCTCGAACAGCACCGGCACCTCGGCCGTCGCGACCTTGCGTGCCTTCAGGCGCGACAGCGCGCGCTCGGCGGCGTAGCGGCCCACAGCCTCGGCCGAAGCCAGGTCGGCGGCGTCGCGCATGGAGCTGTACCAGGCGTCGCGCTGCATGTCGTTGCCACGGCCGGCGATGGGCGCGACCGAGATGGAATGGCGCGAGCTGGCATAGCCGCCGCTGAAGCCGCGCGTGTTGCCCATCCAGAAATGCGACTGCTGCGCCGACACCGCCGCGCCCTCGCTGTTGGTGATGCGCTTGTCCACGCCCAGCGCCGCCGCCTCGCAGCGCAGCGCGATCTCGGCAGCGGTGGCCGCATCGACGGCCCAGGGGTGGAACAGGTCCAGCTCCGGCCGCTGGGCGGCGTCCAGCGCCAGATCGGCCGCGTCGGGCAGGCCGGCGAACTCGTCCTCGGCCGTGAAGCGCGCGATGTCGTAGGCCGCGCGCACCGTGTCGCGTATGGCCTGGGCCGAGAAGTCCGACGTGCTGGCGTTGCCGCGGCGCTGGCCCAGGTAAACCGAAATGCCCAGCGACTTGTCGCGGTTGCGCTCCACGTTCTCCAGCTGGCCCAACCGTGCCGAGACCGACAGACCGCAGCCCTCCGACACCTCGGCGCCGGCATCGCTGGCGCCCAACTTCTTCGCCTCGGCGAGGGCATCTGCGATCCACTGCTGGAACTGCGCGGGACTGTAGGCGAAACCGTCTTGGGCGTGGGACATGAAAGGCACTGAATCGGGGTGGACGGCAATCATAGGCCTCGGGAAATCACGGCTTGGCGTCCGGCTCCCGCACGCCCTGCTGGCCGTAGAGCTGCAACGTGACGGCGCCATCGGCACCACGCATAAAGCCGGCCCGCACGCCGCTGCCAGCATGGATGAACTGCAGCGGCTCGGGCGCCGCGATGGGCGTCAGCACGTAGCGGTCGCCGTTGGGGAAGACCAGCGTCAGCTCGGCCTGCGCCCGCTCGACGACGACGCGCGGCCCGGACGCGCCGAATGCGTAGCGCCCGCCGAGCCCCTCGACGGCCGCGGCCTCGACGGCGGCGCGCCGCACACGCGTCTCCTGGAACTGCGACCAGCCATAAGCACGCGCCAGCGAGGCCAGCACCTCGCCGCCCAGTCCGCGGCCGCCCTCGCCGTTGGCCAGGTAGACCGCACCATCGCCCGTGCGCAGGTTCAGCACCATGCCGGCGTTGTAGCCGGTGGTGCCGCCGTAATGCACCAGAAAGCGCGCATCGCCCTCGCCCATCAGGCGAAAGCCATAGACGTGACCGTAGACGGGCGTCGCATCCAGCAGCGCGCGCATGCTGGCCTGCTGGAACACGGCACTGCGGCCGTGATAGCCCTTCCAGACCTCCGTCAGCAGCTGGGCCAGGTCGCTCGCGCTGGACCACAAGCCGGCCGCGGCGCTCTCCGGCAGATGCAGCCAGCCGCCCGGCACCGGCGAGCCGTCACCGGCGTGTCCCTCGGCAATGTCGCCACGGGCCGTGGCCTGCTGTAGCGCAAACGTCGCCGCACTGAGCTTCACGGGCTGGAACAGCCAGCGCCGCATCAGCGGCTCGAACGCCAGGCCTTGCGTGTCCTGCAGCGCTATCTGCGCCAGCGTGTAGCCGCCGCCGGAATAGCGCAGGTTGGCGCCCGGCCTATCCACCACCTCAGCCCGCGGCGTGTTGGCGCCGGCCGCGCCGCTGGCGATGTCGACCGGCGACGGCACCGGGCCGCCCTGCGCGTAGCCGGGATAGCCGCCCGGCGTGATGCCCGCCGTGTGGGCAAACAGGTGGCGCAGCGTCACCGGATGCTCGGCGCTCTGCTTGCCGGCCGGCAGGCGCACGCTGCGCAGCAGCGCGTCCACGTCACGGTCCCAATCCAGCCGTCCGGCATCGGCCAGGCGCAGCGCCGCAAAGACGGTGACCGGCTTGGCCAGCGAGCCGGCCTGGAACAAGGTGGCGCACGACACCGCCGGCTTGCCCGCCGCGCGCACGCCGTAGACGGCGCTCCAGTCCAGCTGGCCCGCGCGTATCACCGCCACGCCCAGACCCGGCACGCGCTGTTCCGCCATGCGCTGGCCCAGCGGCTGCGGCTGCGTCTCGCCCTCGAACACCACGCTGGGCGTCATGCCCTGCTCGAACACCACACGCCGCGCCGCGGCGCCGGGCTGCTGCGCGCAGACCCGCTCCTGCACGGTGGTCTGCCCGGACGCATGGGCATTGACAACAACCGAAGCACAACCGAGCAACAACAGGCGTGAGACGTGATTCATGAGGGCACCGAAACAGGGTGGGCGACAATATCAGGCCTCGCCCGAACACGGCCACCGATGCAAGAACAAAACCCCGAATTCGAAGACGACGACGACTTCGACCGCCCCAGCAAGTCCCAGATGAAGCGCGACATGACCGCGCTGCAGAAGCTGGGCGACGAACTGCTGGCCCTGCCCGAGAGCCGCTGGGAGCCGCTGGCGCTGCCGGAGATCCTCTACGACGCGCTGAAGGCCGCCAAGAAGATCACCAACTTCGAAGGCAAGCGCCGGCAGATGCAGTACATCGGCAAGCTGATGCGCAAGGTCGACCCGGAGCCCATCCGCGAAGCGGTCGCCGCTTTCAAGCTGGGCCATGCGCAGGACAGCCTGAGGCTGCACCAGTCCGAGCGCTGGCGCGAGCGCCTGCTGGCCAGCGACGATGCGCTGCAGGAGTTCCTGGCCGAGCACCAGGACGTGGACATCCAGCAGCTGCGCAACCTGGTGCGCGCAGCGCGCAAGGACGCGGCCAACGCGCCCGAAAAGCGCAGCGGCCGTGCGTTCCGCGAGCTGTTCCAGTTCATCAAGGCGTCGGAAGCCGCGGCTGACGATGAGTGATCCGGTTCGCATCGGCATCGTCTCCATCAGCGACCGCGCATCCAGCGGCGTCTATGAAGACAAGGGCCTGCCCGCGCTGAAGGACTGGTTGACCGGCGCGCTGCTGAACCCCATAACGTTCGTGCCGCGCCTGATCCCCGACGAGCAGTCCGGCATCTCGGCCGCGCTGATCGAACTGGTCGACAACGAGCACTGCGACCTGGTGCTGACCACCGGCGGCACCGGCCCCGCGCCGCGCGACGTGACACCCGAGGCCACGCTGGCCGTGGCGCACCGCGAGATGCCGGGCTTCGGCGAGCAGATGCGCCAGATCTCGCTGCACTTCGTGCCCACGGCCATCCTGTCGCGCCAGGTCGCCGTCATCCGCGGCAAGACGTTGATCATCAACCTGCCCGGCCAACCCAAGGCCATCGCCGAGACGCTGGCCGGCCACGAGAAGGCCAGCGGCATCTTCGCGGCCGTGCCCTACTGCATCGACCTGATCGGCGGGCCTTACCTGGAAACGCGCGACGAGGTGTGCAAGGCGTTCCGGCCCAAGGGCGCGCAGCGGCCTGCGACCTAAACGACCGCGTCCGGCTCCGCTGGCGACGCCAGCGCCGCGGTCACTTCATCCAGCGGCCGGTTGCTGCTGACACCGAAGCCGCCCACCACCTGGCGGCCGATGGCGCCGCGGCCGTGTGCCGTGTGCACGCCCACCCAGGCGTTGCGGCCCGAGCGTTTGGCGGCGTACAGCGCCAGGTCGGCCAGGTTGACGACCTGCTGCCAGCTGCGCGCCTGTGGCCGCTCCAGCTCGAAGGGCACGCAGGCGAAGCCGACGGAGCAGGTCACGGCGATCTCGCCGCCATCGTCGAGCTGGAACGGCTCGGCCGCGATGACGCCGCGCATGCGCTCGGCCAGTTCCTCGGCCTGGGCGCGGTCGGTGTCGCGCGCCACGGCCAGGAACTCCTCGCCGCCCCAGCGCACCAGGTAGTCGGACTCGCGCAGCACCGAGCGCAGCCGCGCGCCGAACTGCACCAGCACCGCGTCGCCGGCCGCATGGCCATGGCGGTCGTTGATGCGCTTGAACGCATCCACGTCCAGCAGCAGGAACACGCTGTCGGTGTCCAGCGGCTGGCCGCCGGCCGCCAGCGTCTCCTGCGCGCGGCGCAGGCTGGCCGCCAGGTCTTGCTCGATGTGGTCGGTCAGGAAGCGGCGGTTGTGCAGGCCGGTCAGCGGGTCGGTGACGCTGCTCATCTGCAGCTCGGCCGATTTCTGCTCCAGCGTGCGGTGCAGCGCCTCCAGCTCGGCGGTGCGCTGGCGCACCTTGTCTTCCAGCTCACGCTGGCGCTGGCGCAGCAGCCGCGTGCGCAACCGCACGGCGGTCAGCAGCAGCAGCCCGGCCCCCAACGCCACGCCGGCGCGGAACCACCAGGTCTGGTGCCAGGCCGGCAGCACGCGGATGGGCAGCGCCAGCTCACGCTCACTCCACTGGCCATCGCGGTTGGACGCGCGCAGCCGCAGCCGGTAGTCGCCTGGCGGCAGGTTGGCATAGGCCGCCAGCCGGCGCGACGCATCGGTGGGTACCCAGCCGGCGTCATAACCCTCCAACTGATAGGCAAATCGGTTGCGCTCGGGCGCCGAGAAATCGGTGGACGAGAACTCCACGGCCAGGCTGTTGGCGTCGGGCTTCACTGTCAGCGCGCCACCGGCCGGGTTCAGTGGTAGGGGCTGGCCGCCCAGCTTCACGTCGGTGACCAGCACGGTGGGCCGGTAGGTCCAGGCCTGCAGCTTCTCGGGCAGCACCACCGTCATGCCGCCGGCGCCGCCGAACAGCAGTTCACCGCGGGCCGTTCGTGCGGCCGAACCGGTCCAGTAGGTCGGGAACACGACCCCCTCGGCACGGCGCAGCGCCGTCACGGCGAGCGTCTGCGCGTCGATGCGAGCCAGGCCGTTGTCGGTGCTGGCCCAGATGCGCCCTTGCAGGTCTTGCAGCATCGCGTTGACCGTGCTGTCCGGCAGGCCCTGGCCGGTACCGAGACGCAGCGGCGCATCGCCGCGCGACAGCAGCACGTCGATGCCGCCGCCATAGCTTCCCACCCACAGCCGGCCGCGGTCGTCGGTCAGCAGCGCGGTGATGAAGCCGGCCGACAGCGCGCCGGCCCCCACGGGCCCCGGCAGCCATTGCGACACGCGGCGCCCGGCCAGCGTGACGCGGTTCAGGCCATGCCGTGTGCCCACCCACAGCACGCCGGCCTCGCGGGTGTCGCGCGCCAGCACGGTGATGCGCTGGTCGCTAAGCCCCGGCGCCGCCAGCGCGACGGCCTCGCCCTGCCCCGACCGCAGGTCCAGCCGCCACAGGCCGTCGGCCTGACCGCCCACCCACAGGTCGTCGCCATCGGCCAGCAGCGTCCAGACGGAGGCGGCCGGGTCACGTCCCGGCAATGCGACGCGGGTCACGCGCCGCCCGGCGCCGTCCGCGCGATAGAGGCCGCGCTTCGTGCCGAGGAAGACGCTGCCGTCAGGCGCCGGCGCCATCGCCAGCACGATGTCGGCCGGCAGCGCGGTATCGGGCCGGGCGGCGTCGGGCCGCAGCGCGCCCACGCGACGGCCGGTGGCATCGAGGATGTCCACGCCGCTCTTGTGCGTACCCAGCCACAGGCCACCATCGGGGCGCGGCTCTATCCAGCTGATCTCGGTGCTGACGAAGCGCGCATCTAGCGCGTCGCCGCCATCGGGCGTCACTCCGAAGCGCGACAGCACGCCGCTCTGGCGCGGGTCATGGCGGCTGAGGCCGCGGTTGGTGGCCACCCAGACGAGGCCCGCGCGATCGCGGTACAGCGCGCGCAGCGCGTTGTCGGCCAGGCTCATGGGCCAGGCGGGCACGTGGCGGATGCGGCGCGTCTCGGCCTGGTCCAGGTTCACGGCCACCAGGCCTTGCGCCTGCGTCGCGATCCACATCTCGCCCGGCTGCACCTCGGCCAGGCCGGCGATCTGGCTGTCGCGCAGCACGTCCTGGCCGTCTGGCATCGCGCGCTCGCGCACCGGCGACGCGGGCGCGCGGCCTTCGTCGGCCAACACGAACACGCCATGCTGCAGGCTGCCTACCCAAATGCGGCCGGCGCCGTCCTGGCGCAGCACCTCGGGCTGCACCGTCACGCCGCCGCGCAGCGGCACGGCGACGACGCCAGTCGCACCCGGCTCGCGCCGGAACAGGCCCGCGGCACTGCCCAGCCACAGCGCGCCGCGACGGTCGCGGAGCAGCACGCGCACCTGCGCGCCGGCTGCCACGGCCCAGCCGCGGCTGGCGTGCTCGATGCGGCCGCTGGCCGGGTCCAGCCGGTCCAGCCCGCCGTCGGTGACGATCCACAGCCCGCCGTCGCCGTCGTCCAGCACCTGGCGCACGCTGACATGGCTGAGGCCGCGCCCGCCGCCGGCCGCATAGCGCACGAAGCGGTCGGTCGCGGGGTCGTGGCGCAGCAGGCCGGCCGACGTGGTGCCCACCCACAGCCGGCCCTGGGTGTCGCCGTGCAGCGCCTGCACGTAGTTGTCAGGCAGCGCCCCGTCGCGCAGCGGGTCGGCCTGGTAAACGCGGAAGCGGTAGCCGTCCCAGCGCGACAGCCCGCCCGGGCTGCCTATCCACAGAAAGCCCTGGCCGTCCTCGGCCAGCGTCGTCGCGATGGCATTGGGCAGGCCCTGATCCTGCGTGACATGCTGGAAAGCGATATCGGCAAGCCGGTCGTGCTGCGGCTCCGGCGCGGCATGCAAGCCGTGGCCTGCACCCGTCAGGGTCAGGCCGACCAGCAGACATCTCAGGCCACAGCGCAGGGAGTAGAGCACGGGCGTCGGCGACTCGCGGGACTTGGACAGCCTGCGATTGTGCGCGAGCGCCGCACCGCCGGCTCTACTTCACGAGCCGGTTCATCTCCGCGGCGTCGAACTGCTCGTCGCGCTGCGCATCGTCGGGCACGCAGTCGCCGATGGGCCGGCCCTGCTGCGTCGACAGCTTGCAAACGGCGCTCCACAGCAGCGCGATCTGGTGCTCATGGCCCGAGGCGCTGTCGATCAGCCCGCGCATGGCCAGCGCGACCGGGTCGTCGCCCTGGGTCACGCCATAGGCCGAGAAGCCCATCTTGGCGGCGGCCTCTTCGCGCGCCTGCTCGCTGGCGGCCTCGATGATGCGGGCCGGGTTGCCCACGGCCGTGGCACCGGCCGGCACCGGCTTGGTGACGACGGCGCCCGAGCCGATGCGCGCGCCCGCGCCCACCGTGAAGCCGCCCAGCACGCTGGCGTTGGCGCCCACGATGACACCGGGGCCCAGCGTCGGGTGGCGCTTGGCGCCCTTCACCAGCGACGTGCCGCCCAGCGTCACGCCCTGGTAGATGGTGCAGCCCTCGCCGATCTCGGCCATCTCGCCGATGACGATGCCCATGCCGTGGTCGATGAAGACGCGGCGGCCGATCTTGGCGCCCGGGTGGATCTCGATGCCGGTCAGGAAGCGGCTCCAGTGCGAGGTCCAGCGGCCCAGCCACTTGAAGCCGCGCGTCCAGAACCAGTTCGCGCGCCGGTGCATCCACAGCGCATGCAGGCCCGGATAACAGGTCAGCACCTCCCACGCCGAACGGGCGGCCGGGTCGCGTTCGAGGATGAGGGCGATGTCTTCGCGCAGGCGCTGGAACATGGTGCTGCCGAGGGAGAAAGGCAGGCCAGTGTAGGCGGCGGGTCAAGAACCCGCTGGACCTGCGGTCTTCGTCATCTGCCGCGCGATGCCACGCAGGATGTGAACCTCTTCGTTGGTCAGCCCGGCCCGGTTGAACAACTGGTTCAGGCGCGGCATCAGCTTCTTGGGTGCTGCCGGGTCCAGATAGCCGATGTCCGTCAATGCCGTCTGCAGGTGCTCCAGCAGGCCCTGCACGGCGCGCGCATCGGCCAGCTCGGCATCGGGCGTGCGCGGCTGCACGCCGAAACCACCCAGCGCCTGGCGCAGGTCATAGGCCAGCAGCTGCACCGCCTGCGACAGGTTCAGCGAGCCATAGTCGGGGTGCGTCGGGATGCTCAGCACCGCATGGCAGCGGTACACGTCCTCGTTGGCCATGCCGTAGCGCTCGGAGCCGAACACCAGCGCCAGGCGCGGTGGCGATTCGCGCGCGGCCAGCTCGGTGAACAGCGCGCGCGGCTCATACGTGGGCGGGCCGAAGTCGCGCGGCGTCATCGCGGTGGCGCAGACAAAGTCCACGCCGTCCAGCGCGTCGGCCAGCGTAGTCACGACGCGGGCGCGGGCCAGGATGTCGGCCGCGCCGCTGGCCATGGCCACGGCCTCCTCGTGGCACAGCACGTCCGGGAAGCGCGGCGCCACCAGCACCAGATCGCCGAAGCCCATCACCTTCATGGCCCGCGCCGTGGCCCCGACGTTGCCCGCGTGGCTGGTGTTGATGAGGACGAAGCGTGTGGATTCCACGGGTTTGTACGGTTGGGGTCTGTTGGCACTGCGGCAATGGGTCTTCCCGAAGGGTTGTGAGCAGAAAGGCCGTAGGCTGCGTTGCAAATCCTCGCCGGGTGACCAACCGGCTCCGGTTTGCGCCTTGCCTGCGGCCTTTCTGCTCACAACGCGGCCCATTGCCGCAGTGCCAACAGACCCCTTTGGCTAGAATCACGCCATTATCCGGGCCTGGACTCCAGCCGCCCGACGCTCTTTCCTCCTGTCAGCCCCTTCTTTCCAGCGAGTGCACGCATGCAGCAAACGTCTCTTCATCCCATGCTCAATGTCGCCATCAAGGCGGCGCGTGCAGCCGGCGCCATCATCAACCGCGCCTCGCTCGACCTGGAAGCACTGCGGATCAACACGAAGAGCCCGAACGACTTCGTGACCGAGGTCGACCACGCTTGCGAAGGGGTGATCATCGAGACGCTGCTGGGCGCCTACCCCGACCACGGCATCCTGGCCGAAGAGTCTGGCCGCACCCACGGCGCCAAGCATTCCGAGTACGTGTGGATCATCGATCCGCTGGACGGCACCACCAACTTCATCCACGGCCTGCCCGTGTACTGCGTGTCCATCGCGCTGACATTCCGCGGCAAGGTCGAGCAGGCCGTCGTCTACGACCCGACCCGCAACGACCTGTTCTACGCGACCAAGGGCCGCGGCGCCTTCCTGAACGACAAGCGCCTGCGCGTGTCCAAGCGCACCCGCATGAGCGACGCGCTGATCGGCACGGGCTTCCCGTTCCGCCGTGGCGACAACTTCAAGCGCTACGTGAAGATGTTCGAGGAGGTCATGCAGCAATGCGCCGGCCTGCGCCGCCCGGGCGCGGCCGCGCTGGACCTCTGCTACGTGGCCGCCGGCTACTACGACGCCTTCTTCGAGACCGGCCTGCAGCCCTGGGACGTCGCGGCCGGCTCGCTGATCGTCTCCGAGGCCGGTGGCCTGATCGGCAACTTCACCGGTGAAGCCGACTACCTGCACCAGCGCGAAGTGCTGGCCGGCTCGCCCAAGATCTACGCGCAGCTGGTCACCACGCTGGCGCCCTACACCCGCGTCATCAAGGAAGAAGACCTGGCCGCCGCGCCGGCACCTGCCGCCGAAGCCGCCCCGACCGCGGCCCCCGTGGCCAAAAAGCGTGGCCCCGTGCGCATCAAGAAGAACGAAGCCGGCGACGACGCGCCCCTCTGATCTCTAGGCTCTGTGCCACCCCGAAGCCCTCGCCCGCGAGGGCTTCGCCGTTTCTGGCGTGAACAAGTTGGCAAGGATGCCAACCAAGGGCTAACCCGCACTCGCCAACGTGACATACGCACGGCCGCCCCCCTTACCCGTGGGGGGAGGACTGGCCAGAATGCACCTCGTTACACGGCAACCGCCGCGACAGATCAACTTCACCACAAGTCAGAAAGATCCCGATGTTCGTTCGCACCGCCCTCGCCATCGCCCTCGCCGCCGCTGCCACCCTGGCCCAGGCTGACGTCAAGGTCCTGAAGAAGGTGCCGCCGGAGTACCCCAACGAAGCGGTCAAGAAGAACATCAGCTCCGGCAGCGTGCGCGCCAAGATGAGCATCGCCGGCGACGGCAAGGTGTCCAACGTGGAAGTCGTGGAAGCCGAACCCAAGCGCGTGTTTGATCGCGCCGCCATCGAAGCGCTGAGCCAGTGGAAGTTCGAAGGCACGGGCGCCGCGCAGACGCACGAAGTCAAGCTGGTGTTCAAGTCGGAAGACTAATCAGACGCTTCGCTGAATCGACAAGGCCCGCAATGCGGGCCTTGTTCTATTAGGGCTTGGCGCGCGCCGGTACGCGGGTGTCCAAGGGCTTGGGCACGTAGCCTGGCTCGAAACGACAGGTCGACCCGAGCGCCGCCCTCGCCTTCTCGCAGCCGGCCGCGATGCCTTCGGGCGTGGGCTTCGCGCCCTGCGTTGTCCAGGCGGCCAGCGCCTCCATCAGCGCCGCGTAGCTCGGGTCGCTGAGGTAGCTGTGGTCGCGGTCACCGGTGTAGGTCTGCACCAGGCCGTCGCCGCGCCCGGCCGCGGCCATCGTGCGGCCGAAGCTGTGCTGCAGCTCCACAAACGCCGTGCCGTCGTGGATGGCATGCACCGACAGCACGGGCACCGGGATGCGCCCGCCCAGGTCGGCATCCGCCGCCAGTGTCGCCACCGCTTTCGGGTCGGCGGCATAGCGCGCTACGCCGGCGTTCAAAGCCGCGTCGTCCGTCGACCCCGCATAGACCACGCCCATGTTGCCGAAGGGGCTGGCGCCGCCGGTGCGCTTGTGCGTGACGTCCTGGAAGTGCCAGGTCGCCCAGTTCAGATGTGCGCCGATGCTGCGCTCCGGGATGCGGATCACGTCGGTGATGACCTTGACCTTGGCGGCCTGCTCCGGCGTGCGCTCGGCGGGCTTGCCGAGCGCCAGGCACTCGTCGGTGCGTCGGGCCAGTTCCGCCTGCGTCAGCTTCGCGTCCGCGGGCAGGCCGATGTTCAGCGGGTACTGCGGCTCGGTGGGCAGCGGGTGGTTGCGGCACAGGTGCTGGTAGACGACGCGCAGGTCCAGCCGGAAGTCGTAGCTGCGCGTGCCGCCGCCCAGCACGCCGGCCGTCAGCAGCACGGCGTCGTAGGGCTTGCCGGCGGTGAACAGCTCCGCGCCCTTGGCGGCCACGCTGGCACCCCAGGACTGGCCATGCAGATAGACCTGGCGCGGCTTGGCGACCTTGGCGATGAAAAGCTGCCGCAGCCGCTCGTTGTCCTCGGCCGCCGCCGTGACGGCAACGCCACCCTGGCGGTAGCTGGAGCCGGCCCATGCATAGCCCAGCCGCGGCATGATGGACCAGCGCTCCAAATCCTCCGCCGTGCGCTTGGCCGTCGGTGCGCCGAGGAAGGGGCCGCCGTGCGCATGCAGCACGAGGTCGCCGTTCCAGGCCTTGGGCATCGCGACCAGGTAGAAGGCGCCGGCGCTGTCCTGGCCGGCCAGGCAGGTCGTGCCCTCGCCCACGCCCGGCGGGCAGGCGGCTGGCGCGGGTGCGGCCTCGGCGGCCATGTCGAAGCGCGCGGCAAGCGCCGCGGCGCTCAGCGACAGCAGCAAGGCGCTGCACAGGATGTGTCTCGGCGTCATGCCTGCTCCCCTTCTTTCCGGCTGCGTTTCAGCCACAGCACCCCCAGACCCAGGCCCGCCAACACCCAACTGCTGGGCTCGGGCACAGGTGCCGAAAAGCCCAGCTGCTCGCTGGCCACGCGCTGCAGCAGCACGGCATCGCGGGCGCTGATGCCCAGGTCGCGCGCGGCGATCTCGCCGGCGCCCAGCACCGACGGGTTCACGCCGGTGATGGTGCCGAACAGCGTCAGCGCGCTCAGGTACGAGCCGTACTTGCTGGCATGCGTGCCGTCGTCGAACCACAGGTCCACCCGCCCGTCCGTCGCCGCACCGGGCGCGTACATGTCGGGCGTGGCGACGCCCGACGCGATCGCGCGCATGAAGGCCTCGCCCACCGGCGCGATGCCGGCAAAGCCGCCCGAACCGTCGGCAGCGGCCGCGAGTGCGGTGGCCTCGAACGACTGCTTCAGGTCCGCCGTCATCGCCTGCAGCGACGGGAAGAACGAGGGTGCCGGCTCGCCGGTGTAGGTCACGGCGCCGGTGTGCTCGTCGGTGATCGTCTTGCTGGGTGCGTTGACGAGGTTGGGCCGCGCCCAGGTCTGGTACAGGTAGACCTCGGCGGCCGCGTTGGCATTCGCGTTCGCGGCCACGTTGCGCAGCAGCGAGCAGCTGCCGGTGGACGCGCCCGTGATCTCCGCGCACTTCGCATTCGTGCCGCCGATCAGGTCGCGCTCGCGGTAGCTCAGCGCCTGGCCCTGATGCACCCAGTTCTCGATCAGGTTCGCGTAGGTGCCGAAGTAGGCCGGGTTCGAGGCCAGGCCCGGCTGTTTCGTCAGCGGCTCGTCGCTCTGCTCCTGCAGCACCACCTGGTCCCAGCGCTGCGCGCCGATGTTGCCGCGCAGGTCCCAGCCGGCGCTGTTGGTGTTGAGGAAATGCCCGCGCAGCGAGGCCGCGTTGCGCGTGGACAGGGACACGTCGTAGTCCAGCCCCGCCTGCACGGTGAACTGCTTGAAGATGCCGGCGACACCACCCCAGGGGTGCGGCTCGAAGCTGTTCGCGCCGCTGGGGTTGGCGGCATGCATGGCCGCCGTCAGGTCGTGCACGGCGGCGGCGTTGTAGCTCATCACCGGGTCGACGCGGCCGAAGGTGTAGCTGTTGCCGACGAACAGGATGCTCGTCGGCGCGCCGGCGGCGGCGGGCGCGAGCGCCGCCACCGCCAGCGCGGCGAGCCAGTTGCGCAAGATCATGGTCATGCTCCTCGTTGAAGGTCAGAAGCTGTGGCGCACGCCGGCTTCGACGCCGCCGCTGTTGCCACCGGGCAGCGTCGTCGCCAGGCCCACGTTGAAGCGCACGCCCGCGGCCTTGTTGTCGATGCGGGCGACGTTGCCGTACAGCGCCGTGCGCTTGGAGAGGTCGTGCACATAGCCCAGCGCGATGTGCGTGGCATCACTGGCCACGTTGCGGGCCTTCAGCTGCGTGTAGGCGAAGCGCACCTCGCCCTGCGCGCTGACCTCCCACTGCGTGCCCACCATCGTCGCGGTCGTCTTCGTCACGCCGATCTTGTTCTCGCCCCACAGCGCCATCAGCCGCGCCGGGCCCCACTTGTACGAGGCGCCGACATTGCTCTGCGTGTAGTTGCCCGTGGCGTAGCGCGTCTTGGACACGGCCGCCGACGCGTTGAAGCCGTCGTTGCGCCAGCCGATGCGCACGCCCTGCAGCTGGCCGTCCTTGCGCGTCGCGCCCGGGCCCTGCTCGCCCAGCGCCACCATCGCGTGGCCGTACAGGCCGCCCAGGCCCGCCGGCAGGAAGTAGCCGATGGAGTTGGACGCCCGCACCTGCGTGCGGGCCGTCGTGCCACCGGCCGGCACCGGGTAGAACATCAGGCCCGAGCTGCCGACGCCGTTGGTGCCGAAGGGATGCATGGACGTCGTCAGGTTGCCGAACGACGGCACGTAGTCGCGCCCCAGTCGCAGTTCACCCCAGGGGCCTGACAGCTGCAGCGTCGCGCGCCGGCCCCAGGTCAGGCCGCCGCTGACCGAGTCCTTGTTGTTGGTGCTGGTGGCGCCACTGGTGCCGTCATCCACCGTGACGGCCGATTCCAGCCAGAAGCCGGCCTTCAGGCCGCCGCCCAGATCCTCGGTCCCGCGCACGCCGAAGCGGCTGGATGTGTTGCCGTCGCTGTTCAGGAAATAGCGCCGCTCGGTGCCGCTGGCCTTCAGCATCTGCACGCTGGCGTCCAGCAGGCCGAAAACCTGCACGCTGCCGCTCTGTGCTTGGGCGCCCGCTGCCGCCGCGGCGGCCAGCGCCAGGCCGGTCACCCTCGAAACCGTGTTCTTCATCTTTGTCTCCGTGGTTGTTGTGTGGCCTCGTCCGCACCCCTCGTACGGCTCGGCTCGCTGAATCCGGGGCGGACCTTAGTGACGCCACTTCATAGCGTCAAATACACTAAACAGCAGATTTCAAGACGAAACGGATATGGAGACACACCGCTCATGGACCTACGGCAGCTGCGCTATTTCGTGACCGTGGCCGAGACCGGCCACGTGACCCGTGCGGCCGAGCTGCTGGGCATGCAGCAGCCGCCGCTGAGCCAGCAGATCAAGGCGCTGGAGCAGGAGCTGGGGCTGGCGCTGCTGCACCGCCACCCCAAGGGCGTCAGCCTCACGGATGGCGGCCGGCAGTTCCTCGACGAAGCCAAGCGCCTGCTGCGCGACTACACCGAGATGCGCGACCGCATGGCGCGCCTGGCCGGCGGCCAGCATGGCCTGCTGGCCATCGGCTTCACCAGTTCAGCCGCGGCCCATGCATTCACGCCGGCCGTGCTGCGCGCCTGCCGCGGCGAGCATCCCGGCATCGCGCTGACCATGACCGAGGACCACGCGGCCGGCCTCATCGACGCCGTCGTCAAGTCGCGGCTGCACTGCGCCTTCCTGCGCGTGCCGGTCGCGCGGCCCGACGGCATCAGCTTCGAGACGCTGCTGACCGAGCCCGCGCTGCTGGCCCTGCCGCTGGACCACCGGCTCGCGCAGGCGCCCCGGCCCACGACCACGCCCGTGCCGCTGGCCGAGTTGCAGGACGAAGACCTCATCCTCGTGCGCCGCCCCGGCGCGCCGGGCCTGTACGCCAACCTGCTGGCGCTTTGCGAGCGCCACGGCGTCAGGCCGCGCAGCTTCATCGAGGTGGACCGCATGATGATGAACCTGAATCTCATCGCGGCCGGCGCGGGCATCTCGGTCGTGCCGGCGTCGATGCGCGGCATGCATGCGCATTCCGTCGTGTTCCGGCCGCTGGAGAAGCAGGCGCGGCTGGAGGCGCCGCTGACGCTGGCCTACCGCAGCCATGACCAGGAAGGCCCGACGGCCACCTTCCTGGCGCTGGCGCGGCGTATCGCGCAGGACCATCGCGATGCGTAGGCGCACCTTGCTGGCCGCCGGCCTGGGCAGCTGCGGCGCCTTGCACGCCGCCCCCGAGCCGTGGCCGGCGCGGCCGCTGCACCTGCTCGTGGCCTATCCGCCCGGCGGCGTCAGCGACGACACGGCGCGCGGCCTCGCGCAGTTCATCAGCGTGCGGCTGAAGCAGACCGTCATCGTCGAGAACCGCGCCGGCGCCGGCGGGCTGACGGCGCTGGAGGCCGTGGGCCGCGCCGCTCCTGACGGCTACACGCTGGCCTACTGCGCGATCTCGCCGCTGGTGTTCGCGCCGACCCCGCCCAGCGGGCCGCTGCGCGACGTGGCACCCGTCGTCAGCATCATGGACACGCCTGTGCTGGTGCTGGCCCATCCTTCCTTTACGCCCGCCAGCTTCGCGGCGCTGCTGGCCGCCGCGCGCGCCGCGCCGGGCCGCCTGCGCTGGGCCACGTCCGGCCACGGCACGGTCGGGCACATGGTGCTCGCGCAGATCCGCGCGACGGCAGGCGTGGACATCACGCACATCCCGTACAAGGGCGGTGGCCAGCAGCTGACCGATGCGCTGGGCGGCCAGTTCGAGCTGCTGTCGTCCAACGTGGCCGCGCAGCAGCTGCAGTACGTGCGCCAGGGGCGTCTCAAGGCATTGGCCATCGGCTCGCCGACACGGCTGCCCGTGCTGCCCGACGTGCCCACGCTCGCCGAGCTGGGCTTCCCGGAGGCCAACCTCGTGTCCACCTTCGGCCTGTTCGCGCCACGCGGCGTGCCGGCCGAGCGGCTGCAGCTGATCAACGCCGTTGTGAACGAGGCGCTGCGCCAGCCCGACATCCGCGCCCGCATCCTCGACGTCAGCAACCTGCCGACGGGCGGCAGCGCGGCCGACTTCGCGGCGCGTATCGCCAAGGAGCGCGAGCGCGCGCTGCGGGTGCCGGCGGACTGACAACGGTGCGTCCACGTTGCCGATGGCACCGGCCGGCTGGCCCCTGAACGGAGCGGTCGTCGCCGCGTAAACTGCCGCCCATTCTGAAGCCCTCCGCCGGGGGGCTTTCCTATTTGCCTGACGCCGATGACCCAGACCGCTGATTTCAGCGCGCACACGCCCATGATGGCCCAGTATCTGGGCCTGAAAGCCGACTTCCCGGACACGCTGCTGCTGTACCGGATGGGCGATTTCTACGAGGTCTTCTACGACGATGCCCGCAAGTGCAATGCGCTGCTGGACATCACGATCACGACGCGCGGCCAGAGCGCGGGGCAGCCGGTGGTCATGGCCGGCGTGCCGGTACATTCGCTGGAGAGTTATCTCGCCAAGCTGATCAAGCTGGGCGAGGCGGTGGCGATTGCCGAGCAGGTGGGCGAGGTTGGCGCGAGCAAGGGGCCGGTGGAGCGCAAGGTCGTGCGCGTCGTCACGCCGGGCACCATCACCGACACCGAACTGCTGGCCGACAAGCAGGACGCCGTGCTGCTGTCCGTCTCCGGCCACGGGCGCCGCCATGGCCTGGCCTGGCTGTCGCTCACCCAAGGTGAGATTGGTCTCGCCGAATGCAGCGATGCCGAGCTGCCGGCCTGGCTGGCGCGGCTGATGCCGGCCGAGATCCTCGTCAACCGAGAGCAGCAGCCGGCGGGCGTCATGCGGGCGCGCTTCCCGGTGACCAACCGGCCCAGCTGGCAGTTCGACGGCGCCCTGGGCCAGCGCAAGCTGTGCGAGCAGCTGGGCGTGGCCAACCTGCAAGGCTTCAACGCGCATGAGCTGACGCTGGCTCATGCCGCCGGCAGCGCGCTGCTGGCGTTTGCCGAGCACACGCAGGGCCGGGCGCTGGCGCACGTGCGCAGCTTGCGCGTGCAGCGCGCCAGCGAGCTGATGGACCTGCCACCGGCCACGCAGCGCAACCTGGAGCTGGTACAGACGCTGCGCGGCGAGTCGTCGCCCACCCTCTTCTCGCTGATCGACACCTGCAAGACCGGCATGGGCAGCCGCATGCTGCGTCAGTGGCTGCTGCATCCCAAGCGCGAGCGCGGCGAGGCAATGGCGCGGCACAACGCCATCGCGGCGCTGCAGGCCGAAGGCTTCGAGCCGCTGCGCGACGCGCTGAAGTCGGTCAGCGACGTGGAGCGCATTTCCGCTCGCATCGCGCTGCGCCAGGTGCGCCCGCGCGAGCTGACCGGCATCCGCGCGACGCTGCAGGCGCTGCCTCAACTGCGCGCGGCCACGCCGGCCGCGTTGCGCAGCGACGCGCTGAACCCGCCGGCCGACATCCTCGAGCTGCTGGAACGCGCGATCGCCCCCGAGCCGGCGCTGCTGCCGCGCGACGGCGGCGTCATCGCCGATGGCTTCGATGCCGACCTGGACGAGCTGCGCGGCATCCAGCAGAACTGCGACGGCTTCCTGCTGGACCTGGAGACCCGCGAGCGCGCCCGCACGGGCATCGCCAACCTGCGCGTGCAGTTCAACCGCGTGCACGGCTTCTACATCGAGGTCACGCAGGGCCAGGTCGACAAGGTGCCGATGGACTATCAGCGCCGCCAGACGCTGAAGAACGCCGAGCGCTACATCACGCCGGAGCTGAAGGCCTTCGAGGACAAGGCGCTGTCCGCCAACGAGCGGGCGCTGGCGCGCGAGAAGCTGCTGTACGAACAGATCATCGACGCGCTGCTGACCCGCCTGGAGCCGCTGACCGCGCTGGGCCGCACGCTCGCAGGCCTGGACGCGCTGGCCGCGCTGGCCGAGCGCGCCATCACGCTGAACTGGTGCCGGCCGGAATTCGTGTCGCAGCCCTGCCTGGACATCGAGGCGGGCCGCCATCCGGTCGTGCAGGCGCGCCTGGCCGAGACCGGTGGCACCGAGTTCATGCCCAACGACTGCAAGTTGGATGCGCGCACCCGGCTGCTGGTCATCACCGGCCCCAACATGGGCGGCAAGAGCACCTTCATGCGTCAGGTGGCGCTGATCGCGCTCCTCGCCGCGATTGGCTCCTACGTGCCGGCCACCAGCTGCCGCCTGGGGCCGATGGACGCCATCCACACCCGCATCGGCGCGGCGGACGACCTGGCCAATGCCCAGTCCACCTTCATGCTGGAGATGACCGAGGGCGCGGCCATCCTGCATTCGGCGACCGACCAGTCGCTGGTGCTGATGGACGAGATCGGCCGCGGCACGTCCACCTTCGACGGCCTCGCGCTGGCCTCCGCCATCGCCACCCATCTCCACGACAAGACCCGTGCCTTCACGCTGTTCGCGACGCACTACTTCGAGCTGACCGAGTTCCCGGCCAAGCATGCGATGGCGCAGAACTGGCACGTGTCGGCCGTCGAGAGCGGCGAGGACATCGTGTTCCTGCACGAGCTGCAGGCCGGCCCGGCCAGCCGCAGCTACGGCGTGCAGGTCGCCAAGCTGGCCGGCATGCCCGCCAGCCTGGTGCGTCAGGCGCGCGCCACGCTGGAGGCGCTGGAGGCACGCCAGAACGCGGCCGACGACCAGTTCGACCTGTTTGCCGCGCCGCCTGCCCCGCCGCCGCTGCCGGAGCCCAGCGAGCTGGTCGCGACGCTGGACGGCATCGACCCCGATGCGCTGTCACCACGCGAGGCGCTGGAGGCGCTGTACAAGCTGAAGCGGATCGCCAAGGCATGAAGACGCTGGTCTTCTCGCACGCCAACAGCTACCCAGCCGGCTGCTACCGCGTGCTGTTCGAGCGCTGGCGCGCGGCCGGCTGGCGCGTGGAGGCTCTGGACCGCTTCGGCCACGACCCGCGCTTCCCGGTCACCGGCGACTGGCGCCGACTGCGCGACCAGTTGCTGCACTTCATCGAGCACGAGGTCCGGCCCGAGGGGCAGGTTGCGCTGGTAGGCCATTCGCTGGGCGGCATGCTGAGCCTGATGGCGGCCTGCCGCCGGCCCGAATGGGTCAGTGGCCTGGTGATGCTGGACTCGCCCGTGGTGGCCGGCTGGAAGGCGGCCGCCGTCGCCGCGGCCAAGACGACCGGGCTGATCCACCGCTACGGCCCGTCCAGGATCGCCCGAGAGCGCCGCCACGTCTGGCCCGACCGCGACGCGGTGCGCGCCCATTTCGGCGCCAAGAAGATGTTCGCCCGCTGGGATCCACGCGTGCTGGCCGACTACGTCGATGCCGGCTTCGAGGAGGCCGACGGCCAGATGCGGCTGCGCTTCACGCGCGAGGTCGAGGCCCACATCTACCGCACGCTGCCCCACCACCTGCCCCTGCTGCTGCGCCTGCGCCCACCGCAATGCCCGGTGGCCTTCGTGGGCGGCACGCGCTCGGCCGAACTGCGCCAGGCGGGTGCCGCGCCATCCAAGAAGCTGGCCGGCGAGAACTGGCGCTGGATGGAAGGCTCGCACCTCTATCCCTTCGAGAAGCCGCAGGAAACGGCGGACCTCGTCTTGGAACTGCTGGCTTAAACCGCGGGCAGAGCGCCGGACCGCTCCCAAGCCGGCCTGCGGGCGATGTGCTTTTGGCCCAATGCCAAAAGCATCGCCGTCCCCTCGGGGGACCGGTCAGGCAAGCCGGCGTCCAGCCCGGCGGGACTGGACGAGGGGCCAACGCATTTACAATCGCAATTTCCCACCACAGCAGCCTGTTCTGGGCTGCTGCAAGACATGACCAAATACGTCTTCGTCACCGGCGGTGTGGTGTCCTCTCTCGGCAAGGGCATCGCGTCGGCCTCCCTGGCAGCCATCCTCGAATCGCGCGGCCTCAAAGTCACCCTGATCAAGCTGGACCCGTACATCAACGTGGACCCCGGCACGATGTCGCCCTTCCAGCATGGCGAAGTCTTCGTCACCGATGACGGCGCCGAGACCGACCTGGACCTGGGCCACTACGAGCGCTTCATCACGACGCGGATGAAGAAGGCCAACAACTTCACCACGGGCCAGATCTACAAGACCGTGCTGGAGAAGGAACGCCGCGGCGACTATCTTGGCAAGACGGTGCAGGTCATCCCGCACATCACCAACGAGATCCAGGAATACATCAAGCGCGGTGCCGAAGGCGTCGACGTGGCCATCGTGGAAATCGGCGGCACGGTGGGCGACATCGAGTCCCTGCCCTTCCTGGAAGCCGTGCGCCAGATGAGCCTGCGCGCCGGCCCGACGAACACGGCCTTCGTGCACCTGACCTACGTGCCCTGGATCGCCGCCGCCGGCGAGCTGAAGACCAAGCCCACGCAGCACACCGTGCAGAAGCTGCGCGAGATCGGCATCCAGCCCGACGCGCTGCTGTGCCGTGCCGACCGCCGCATCCCCGACGACGAGCGCGAGAAGATCTCGCTGTTCACGAACGTGCCCGAGTACGGCGTGATCTCGATGTGGGACGTGAACACCATCTACAAGGTGCCGCGCGTGCTGCACGAGCAGGGCCTGGACCAGCTCATCTGCACCAAGCTGCAGCTCAACACCAAGAGCACGGACCTGAAG
Organism: Roseateles asaccharophilus; assembly: GCF_031458115.1. Taxonomy (GTDB): domain Bacteria; phylum Pseudomonadota; class Gammaproteobacteria; order Burkholderiales; family Burkholderiaceae_C; genus Pelomonas; species Pelomonas asaccharophilus_A. The sequence continues at coordinate 207,380 of NZ_JAVDXV010000007.1, forward strand.
CGCTGGGACCACCTCGTCAACGAGGTCGAGAACCCCAAGGAGCAGGTCACCATCGCCATGTGCGGCAAGTACACCGACCTGTCGGACTCGTACAAGTCGCTCAATGAGGCGCTGCGCCATGCCGGCATCCACAACCATGCCGGCGTGAAGATCGAGTACGTCGACAGCGAGACGCTGACGCCCGAGACCATCGGCGAACTCGGCAAGTTCGACGCCATCCTCGTGCCCGGCGGCTTCGGCAAGCGCGGCGTGGAAGGCAAGATCCTGGCCGCGCAGTACGCCCGCGAGCACAAGCTGCCGTATCTGGGCATCTGCCTGGGCATGCAGGTCGCCACCATCGAATACGCCCGCCACATGGCCGGCCTGGACGGCGCGAACTCCACCGAGTTCGATCCCGAGACGCCCCACCCCGTCATCGCGCTGATCGACGAGTGGCAGGACGCCGACGGCAGCATACAGAAGCGCGATGCCAACTCCGACCTCGGCGGCACGATGCGCCTGGGTGCGCAAAGCTCCGACGTCAAGGCCGGCACGCTGGCCCACGACATCTACGGCCCGGTCGTCAACGAGCGCCACCGCCACCGCTACGAGGCCAACGAGCACTACCTGGATCGCCTGCAGAAGGCCGGTCTGGTCATCTCCGCCATCACCCAGCGCGAGAAGCTGACCGAGATGGTCGAGCTGCCGCGCGAGGTGCACCCCTGGTTCGTCGGCGTGCAGTTCCACCCCGAGTTCAAGTCCACGCCCTGGGGCGGCCACCCGCTGTTCACGGCCTTCATCAAGGCCGCGCTGGACCACAAGCAAAAGGCCTGATCACCATGAAGCTCTGCGGATACGACGTCGGCCTCGACAAGCCCTTTTTCCTGATCGCCGGCACCTGCTCGATCGAAAGCCAGCAGCTGTCGCTCGACGTTGCCGGTTTGCTGAAGGAAGCCTGCACGACCCTCGGCATCCCGCTGATCTACAAGGGCTCGTTCGACAAGGCCAACCGCTCGTCCGGCACGACCAAGCGCGGCCTGGGCATGGAAGCCGGCCTGAAGATCCTCGACGAGGTGCGCCGCCAGACCGGCCTGCCGGTGTTGACTGATGTGCATGACGAGTCGCAGGTGGCCGAGGTCGCCAGCGTCGTCGACGTGCTGCAGACGCCCGCCTTCCTGTGCCGCCAGACCGACTTCATCCGCGCCGTTGCGCAGTCGGGCAAGCCGGTCAACATCAAGAAGGGCCAGTTCCTCGCGCCCTGGGACATGAAGAACGTCATCGACAAGGCCCGCGCCGCTGCCGCGGAAAAAGGCCTGCCGCAAGACAGCTTCCTGGCCTGCGAGCGCGGCGTCAGCTTCGGCTACAACAACCTCGTCGCCGACATGACCAGCCTGGCCGAGATGCGCAATTCCGGCGCGCCGGTGGTGTTCGACGTGACCCACTCGGTGCAGAAGCCCGGCGGCCTGGGTGGCTCCAGCGGCGGTGCCCGCGAGATGGTGCCGGTGCTGGCGCGTGCCGGCGTGGGCGTCGGCGTGGCGGGCCTCTTCATGGAGACCCACCCCAACCCGGCCGAGGCCTTCAGCGACGGCCCCAATGCCGTGCCGCTCAAGCACATGAAGACGCTGCTGGAGCAGTTGGTGGCGCTGGACCGCGTGGTCAAGCAGCAGCCCTTGTTGGAAAACGACTTCTCCTGCTGAACCCATGCCGTCCGCGTACATCCTCGCCAACATCACCGTCACCAACCCAGCCCAGTACGAGGAGTACCGCAAGTTCTCCACGCTGGCCATGCAAGCGCATGGCGCCGAGCCGTGCATCCGCGGCGGCGCGGTGCAGGTGCTGGAAGGCGACTGGACGCCCGAGCGCGTCGTGCTGCTGAAGTTCCCGTCGCGCGAGGCCGCGCAGGCCTTCTACGACTCGCCCGAGTACACCCGTGCAAGACAGGCCCGCGAAGGTGCGGCCGTCATGCGCATGGTTTTGATTGAAGGGGCCTGACGCCCCCGAATGTTGTGACGCGGTAACGCCTGATCGGCACACTTGCGCCGCCCTGTTTTTTTCATTTTCCTGGAGACATCTGAATGAGCGCCATCGTTGACATCGTCGGCCGAGAAATCCTCGACAGCCGCGGCAACCCCACCGTCGAATGCGACGTGCTGCTGGAGTCCGGCGTCATGGGCCGTGCGGCCGTGCCGTCGGGCGCGTCGACCGGCAGCCGCGAAGCCATCGAGCTGCGCGATGGCGACAAGAGCCGCTACCTGGGCAAGGGCGTGCTGAAGGCCGTCGAGCACATCAACACCGAGATCAGCGAAGCCGTGCTGGGCCTGGACGCCTCCGAGCAGGCCTTCCTGGACAAGACGCTGATCGACCTGGACGGCACCGAGAACAAGAGCCGCCTGGGCGCCAACGCGATGCTGGCCGTGTCCATGGCCGTGGCCCGCGCCGCCGCTGAAGAGTCCGGCCTGCCGCTGTACCGCTACTTCGGTGGCATGAACGGCAACCAGCTGCCCGTGCCGATGATGAACGTCATCAACGGCGGCGAACACGCCAACAACAATCTCGACCTGCAAGAGCTGATGATCATCCCCGTGGGCGCGCCGTCGTTCCGCGAAGCGCTGCGCTGGGGTGCCGAAGTCTTCCACGCGCTGAAGAAGATCCTGCACGACAAGCACATCAGCACGGCCGTCGGCGACGAAGGCGGCTTCGCGCCCAGCGTCGAGAACCATGAAGCCGCGATCCAGATGATCCTGGAAGCGATCGACAAGGCCGGCTACACCGCTGGCGAGCAGATCGCCCTCGGCCTGGACTGCGCCGCCAGCGAGTTCTACAAGGACGGCAAGTACGTGCTGGAAGGCGAAGGCGGCATCCAGCTGACCTCGCAGGAGTGGACCGACATGCTGGCCACCTGGGTCGACAAGTACCCCATCATCTCCATCGAAGACGGCATGGCCGAAGGCGACTGGGACGGCTGGAAGATCCTGACGGACCGCCTGGGCAAGAACGTGCAGATCGTCGGCGACGACCTGTTCGTCACCAACACCAAGATCCTGCAGGAAGGCATCGAGAAGGGCATCGCCAACTCCATCCTGATCAAGATCAACCAGATCGGCACGCTGACCGAGACCTTCGCCGCCATCGAGATGGCCAAGCGCGCCGGCTACACGGCCGTCGTGTCGCACCGCTCGGGCGAAACCGAAGACAGCACCATCTCCGACATCGCCGTCGGCCTGAATGCCGGTCAGATCAAGACCGGTTCGCTGTCGCGCTCGGACCGCATGGCCAAGTACAACCAGCTGCTGCGCATCGAGGAAGACCTGGGCGACGTGGCGGTGTACCCCGGCCGTGCCGCGTTCTACAACCTCAAGTAAACGCGCTTGAAGGCGTTGGCCTTGGTCCTGGCGGTCTTCCTGATCGCCATTCAAGCCCAGCTCTGGGTGGGCCGGGGCAGTCTTCCGTACGTGGCCCACCTCCGGGAGGAGGTGGCGGCGGCGCGCGCCGACAACGAGCAGGCGCGCGCGCGCAACGACCAGCTGCAGGCCGAACTGCGCGACCTGCGCGAAGGCCTGGAGATGGTCGAGGAGAAGGCCCGCTTCGAGCTGGGCATGATCAAGGCCGATGAGGTCTTCGTGCCGCTGGCGCCGTCGCGCCCGGCCTCCGCCCCCACCAACGCCACGCGCTGATGCTGGCCACCGCCTGGGCCGCGCTGCTGGCGCCGGCCTTCACCGCCTTCGGCAGCCCCATCTCCTGGCTGGAGCTGGTGGCCTTCGTGCTGGCCGTGTGGATGGTCATCTGCAACATGCGCGTGAAGCTGCTGGCCTGGCCGCTGGCCCTGGTCAGCTCGCTGATGTATTTCGCGCTGTTCTGGGACGGCAAGCTCTATGGCGAGGCCGCGCTGCAACTGCTGTTCGCGTCGCTGGCCATCTGGGGCCTGTGGCAGTGGCGCTTCGGCCGCACCCGCGACGGCCACACGCTGACCGTGCGCCGCCTGGGCCTTCAGGGCCTGCTCAAGCCCGCGCTGCTGACGCTGGCGGCCTGGCCGCTGCTGGGCTGGTTCCTGGACCGCTTCACCGACAGCCCTCTGCCCTACTGGGACGCCTTCCCCACCGTGGCCAGCCTGCTGGGCCAGTGGCTGCTGGCGCGCAAATACGAGGAGAACTGGCCCACGTGGATCGTCGTCAACGCGGTCAGCGTCGTGCTGTTCGGCCTCAAGGGCTACTGGCTGACGGTCATCCTCTACGCCGCCTTCATTCCGATGAGCGTGATGGGCTGGCGCGCGTGGCGGCAGGCCGCCGCGTGAGCGCGAGACGGGTCGCGCTGCTGGGCGCGGAATGCACCGGCAAATCCACGCTGGCGGAGGCGCTGGCGCGCCACTTCAACGCCGGGCTGGTCACCGAGTACCTGCGCGAATGGTGCGACACGCACGGCCGCACGCCGCAGCGGCATGAACAGGCGCACATCGCCGCCGTGCAGGCCGAACGTATCGAGGCCGCCGCCCGCGAGCACACCCTGGTGATCTGCGACACGACGCCGCTGATCACCGCGCTGTGCAGCGAGCACTACTTCGACGATGACTCGCTGACCGCCGAGGCCCTCGCCTTCCAGCGCCGCTGCGACCTCACGCTGCTGTGCGCGCCCGACCTGCCTTGGGCAGCCGACGGCTTCCTGCGCGACGGGCCCGCCGTGCGCGAGCGCTTCGATGGCCGTATCCGCACCGCGCTGACGGCAGGCGGCATCGCCTGGATCGACATCGTCGGCAGCGACGCCGAGCGCAGCGCGGCGGCCATTGCGGCCGTTCAGCGCCCCAACAGCAGGTAGTCGAACAGCTGCGTGCCACCGGCGCCGCCCAGCGGCACCAGCATGGCCTTCAGCAGCGGCTGGTCGAAGTACGGCGCGAACGCGCCGCGCTGGTTGTTCTCCACCTGCGCGATCAGCCGCTTGAACGGCTCCACCAGGTCGGCCAACGGCTTGCCGCTCCCCGCCAGCCAGCGCAGGTCGGCCTGCATGGACTCCAGCGCGCGCTTGCGCGTCGCTTCGGCCGCCTGCTTCAGCAGCACGGTCAGCCCGATCAGCGCGACGACGTAGAAGCTCACGCCGATCGCGATCGCCGGCGTCAACGCCCAGTTGTCGAACAGGCGGCTGCGCGCCACCACCAGCAGCGCCAGCACGACGAAGGGCCCGATGACCAGCCGCGCGACCGGCGCACTGCGCCGCGCCACCACCTGCACGTCGATCCAGTCGTCCAGCAGCGTGTGCATCGTGAAGCCGCCACCGTCCTTGCTGCGCTCCTCGGGCCGCGCACTGAAGCGCTGGGACCACAGCGCCTGGTGCTCCTCGCCCAGCGAGCGGGCGAACACCGCGATGGTCGCGTCCGGGTAGAAGCTGCGGCCCGCGTTCAGGTGGCGCACGAAGCGCAGCAGCAGCACCGTCGCATCCGCCACCGCGACGATGAGCAGCGGCAGCAGCAGCAGGATCACGTAGAGCGTGGCCTTCACGATCTGGCGGTGCTCGTCACCACGCACCGGCACTTCGGGGATCTGGCCCTCGGACAGTCCCAGGAAGATCAGCCCGACCAGTGCGATGGTCAGCACGAACCACACCAGCGTGCGCGCCGCCCGCGGCCGCGCCTCGCCGCGCTCGCCATACTCCTGCCACAGCTGGGCGAAATCGCAGCTGAAGCCCACGCCGGGCCGCCAGAACAGCACGCTGACATGGTCGAACCAGCCGCGCACCAGGCCGCGCAGGTTGGTGCGCACCATCGCCTGCGGCTGCGGCCGTGGCAGGCGCAGCCAGTCGGAGTCCTCGCGCAGCAGCTGCAGCGAACTGGCCCAGGCCCAGTCCAGCGTCCACAGGATGGCGAACAGCGCCAGCAGGTGGATGAGGTGCGACGGCCAGGCGCTGACGCCCTCCAGCCAGGCCACCGGCTCGCAGGTGCCGCAACTGCCGCCGCCGCGCCAGCCGCTGGCGGGCCAGGCCAGCCACAACCACACGCCGGCCACCATGGCCAGCACCACCAGATGCAGCCGGTCCACGCTGGCCGGCTGGTCCGGCGGCGGTGGCTGCTCGCGCCGCGCCGACAGCAGCGCCGGCAGCACGGCCAGCAACGCGCCGAACGCCGCCAGGCTGGCCAGCAGCAGCGCATGGATGAAGTCCAGCCGGCTGGGCAGCACGAACTCGATGAGGCTGGCCAGCACATAGGAGAACAGCCCGGCGTGCAGGGCCACCAGCACGATGGCCGTCATGTCCATCTGCGGCTGGTTGGCCAGCGTGGGCTCGCGCAGGAACACGCGGCGCGCCTGCCGGATGGCCGGCGTGGACGGCCACACCAGCAGCAGCGTGCCCGTCACCGCGATCATCAGCACCGCCACCAGCACGCGGCCCGCACCGCTGGCCGCCGGCCGTGCCTCCAGCGCATAGCCGGCCAGCGGCACGGCGCTGCTGCGGCCCACCTCGTACAGCGACGGGTTGGCCAGCGCCAGATCTAATGCGGCGCGCTCGCGCTGCTTGCAGGCCTCGTCGCGGCAGGCCGCGCGGCGGGCGGCGGCGTAGGTGCTGGTCTGGTAGATGTCGCGCAGCGGCGGTGTTCCGGCCTGCAGGTTGAGCGCCTCGGCGCCACCCTTGGCCGCCGGCGGCGGCGCGTAGAACGCCAGCGGCAGGCTGCTGGCCACGACCAGGTTGCGCGTGAACGCCTGCGTGCGCGGGTGCAGGTAGCGCGCGTCCATGTCGGTCGTGAAGAACATCTTGTCCGGGAAGTCCTCGTGCAGCGCCTGAAGCACCAGCAGCTTGTCGTGCACGTCGGTCGCGAAGATGCCGATGGCGCCGATCTGCGGCCGCCCGACGTCGATCTCGCTGCGTTTGAGATCCGCACCCAGGCGGCGCAGATAGTCCAGTTGGTCCCGGCTTTCGGGCCATTCCAGCGTGGCGGCCTTGGCTGTGGTCGGCGCTGCGCTCTCGCGCGTCGTCACGCCGTCCAGACCGCGGAAGAAGTAGACGACCTCCAGCTGCAACCGGTCTTCGCCGCCCTGCCCCAGCCGGTGTTTCAGTTCGGACACCAGCGACTGCGCATACAGCGAGTCCCGCTCCGCGACGATCACCACGCGGCGCCGGCTGTCCGCCGACAGGCGCAGCCGCAGCTCCGCATCCAGCTTGCGGATCAGCTCGCCGTCGTTGCCCACGGTGCGCTGCAACTGCACGATGCCGCTGTCGCCGGTGATGCGCTTGAACTGCTCGGTGACGAAGGCGTCCAGGTCCTGCTTGTTCAGCTCGGCCAGCATGCGGTTGGGCGCCGTGGAGGCCGAGTTGTAGAACTCGGCGCGCGACAGCAGCCGGTAGCCCTCCAGCACCTCGGGCGCCAGGCCTGTCTGTTCCTGCAGGCCCGGCGCGGCACAGCGCGCGGCCGCGGCCGATGCGGCTGGCGAGGCGCTGCTGCGGTCGGCCGCGCAACGCAGGTCGGCCAGCGCCAGGCGCAAGGCATCAGTGGACGACGGCCCGATGACCGCCAGCCCGGGCTGGCCACCGGGGCCGTACTTGAAGCTGGCGTTGTCCAGCGCCTGCGTGCCCATCAACTGCTGCGTCAGCTGCGCCAGCGCGTCCAGCTTGCGGTGCGGCAGTGCGTTCTCGTCCACCCACAGCACGGCCACCTGCGCGTAGCGGCTGTCTGCGCCGGTGCGGCTGCCCGGCTTGTCGCGGTGCCCGGTGCGCAGCGACAGCAGCTCGTAGGGCACGACAAACGGCGGCCGCAACCGGCCGGGCTGGCTGGCCGCGCTGGCCGGCGCTGTTGCAGCCTGGACGGGCTTGGCGGCCGCGATGGGCTCCAGCAGGTCGAACTCCAGCAAGCTCAGCCGCTCGGCGTTGTCGGGCACGTAGTCCATCGCCTGCAGGCCCGCCAGCGCCGCATAGCGCACGCGCCGGCGCGCCTCCTCGGCGCCGACGAAGTCCGCGCCGGGCAGCAGGCCCAGCACGATGAGGGTGTCGTCCAGGCGCTGGTCGTGGTCGCGGTCCAGCTTGGCCAGCATCTGACGCGGGTCGCGCGCTTCGGCCACGCCGTCGCGGCAGTCACCGCCCTTGGCCGACTGCTTGCGCACCTGGTCGCAGCGCTCACCGCGTTCGGTCTCGTAGCGCCGCAGCGCGGCGAAGGGGTCTTCCCACAACCGCGCGTTGAGCTCCAGCTCCGGGTCCAGCGGCGCCTGCGCGCGCGGCTTCTCGGCGGGCCGCAGTGGCTCGAATGCATGGGGCACCAGCTGTGTGCTGGCGATGAAGGCCACCAGCACCGCCGCGCTTGCCCACGGAAAGCCGCCAAAGCCGCTCTTGGAGTCCGCCATTGCCTACTCCCGGCCCTTGCGAAACCGGGCCAGCCGCCCAAGGTCTCAGCTCAGAGAGGCGGCGTCAATCGCCAGCGGCGTGCACGTCCATAGAACACATGACGCGCCCGTTGCTCTGCAGCTACTGCAGGCTGCCGCCCGCGCTGCCTTCAGGCGGGTTGCCGCCCGGCGTGAACAGCGCGCCCACATCCACCGCATCGAAGCGATAGTGCCGACCGCAGAAGTCGCAGCCGATCTCGACATCGCCGCGCTCGGCCAGCACGCTGTCGATCTCCTCGCGGCCCAGGCCACGCAGCATCTGGCCCACGCGCTCGCGCGAGCAGGTGCAGGCGAAACGAGGCGCCTGGGGTTCGAAGCGAGTCACCGTCTCTTCCCAGAACAGGCGGCGCAGGATGGTGTCGGCGTCCAGCGTCAGCAACTCCTCGGCCGTCAGCGTGCCGGCCAGGATGGCGATGCGGTTGAAGCCTTCCGAAAGACCGATGTCGTCCTCATTGCGCTTGCCTTCCAGGTTGCCCTCGCCCTCCACCGGCAGGCGCTGGATCAGCAGGCCCGCGGCGATGTCGCCGTTGGCGGCCAGCACCAGCCGCGTGTCCAGTTGCTCGGACTGCAGCATGTAGTGCTCCAGCACCTCGCTCATCTTCTGCAGCGGCTCGCGCTGGTCGCCATGCAGCGGCACCACGCCCTGGTAGGGCTGCTGGCCGGGAAACTTGTCCTTCGGGTCCAGCGTGATCGCGCAGCGGCCCTGGCCGCGCACATTGACCATGGCCTCCAGCGTCGCGCCGGGCTCCACCGTGCCCACGCACTTGGCCGTCGCGCGAAAACTCAGGTCGGGCTGTGCCTCGGCCACGGCCAGCTTGACCGGCCCGTCGCCCATGACCTGCAGCACCAGCGCGCCGTTGAACTTGATGTTGGCCTGCATCAGCACGGCCGCGGCGCTCATCTGGCCCAGCATGTCGCGCAGTTCGGGCGGGTATTCCTGGCCGGGCTCGCGGCGGCTCAGCATCTCCTGCCACTCGTCGGTCAGCCTCACCAGCATGCCGCGCACCGGCAGGCCATCGAACAGGAACTTGTGCAATTCACTCATGAGATTCTTTTCAGGCCAGCCGAATAGCGGCGGCCGTTGTTCACGTAATGGGCCGCGCTGACCTTGAGCCCGGCGATCTGCGCCTCGCTCAATTCGCGCACGACCTTGGCCGGCGCGCCCACGATGAGGCTGCCGTCCGGAAATTCCTTGCCCTCGGTGACCAGCGCGCCCGCGCCAACGATGCAGTTGCGGCCGATGCGTGCGCCATTCAAGACCACCGCCCCGATGCCGATCAGGCTTTCGTCGCCCACCGTGCAGCCATGCAGCATGACCTGGTGGCCCACGGTGACGTTCTGGCCCAGCACCAGCGGAAAGCCGTGGTCGGCGTGCAGCACCGAGCCGTCCTGGATGTTGCTGCCCGCGCCAATCGTCAGCGTGTCGCTGTCGCCGCGCAGCACGGCGTTGAACCAGACGCTGACGCCCTCGCCCAGCGTGACGCGGCCGATGACCTCGGCGCTGTCGGCCACCCAGGCGGTGTCGGCGATGTCGGGAATGTGCTCGTCGAGCTGGTAGATCGCCATCGTGCGCCCGTGTTGTTGGCCCAGAGGGCGAAGCGGCGATTTTATGGGGCTGCCCCACTCCCCGCGGGCACCGCGATGGTGCTCGAATGGTCTGCACACCCCGCCCCCCCCACCATGCTCCTGCGCCGTCTGCTCCTTCGCCTGCTGCTCGCTGCCACTCTGTCGGCTCAGCCGCGGCCATGGTGGTCACGCTGCGTCAGCCGGAGAGCGACACCGACACGCGCCAGGCCTATGACGACGCGATCATCCGGCTGGCCCTGGACAAGACCCTGGCCACGCACGGCCCCTACCGCGTAGAGAGCGCGCCGGCCATGAACATCCAGCGCGCGCTGGTCAGCGTCGAACAGCTCCGCTACCCCAACGTCCTGGTCGTGTCCAGCCCCGACCCGGCCCGCGCCGCCGCCGGCCTGGTGCCGGTGCGCTTCCCGCTGCAAATGGGCGCGGTGGGGCATCGCGTCTGCTCCGTGTCGCCGCAGGTCCAGGCCGCCGTCGCCCAGGCGCGCACGCTGGCGGAGCTGCGACGCTTTCGCCGGCTCGCCGACAATCGCGGCCAATGGAAATCCGTTCCCGCGCCCTCGCCGTCCTGCTCATCGCCGACCCCATCGCCAAGGCCGCCGCGGCCCAGGCGCTGGACGCCTCGCTGCCGGTCGACACGCTGGCCCAGATCGCCGAGCCCGCCGGCATTCCCGGCCGGCCCGAGCGGCCGCGCCTCGTCGAGCACATCACGCTGAAGCCGCCGTCCATGCGCACGCCGGCCGGCATCGCGGCGCTGGTGCACGCCATCGCGCACATCGAGTTCAACGCGATCAACCTGGCGCTGGACGCCTGCTGGCGCTTCCCCGGCATGCCGGAGGCCTTCTACCGCGACTGGCTGCGCATCGCCCAGGAGGAAGCCAAGCACTTCACGCTGCTGCGCGACCACCTGCTAGGCCTGGGCTTCGATTACGGCGACTTCGACGCCCACAACGCGCTGTGGGACATGGCCGAGCGCACCCGGCATGACCTGCTGGCCCGCATCGCGCTGGTGCCGCGCACGCTGGAGGCGCGCGGGCTGGATGCGTCGCCGGCCGTCAAGCGCAAGCTGGTCGGCGCCGGCGACCACCGCGCCGGCGAGATCCTCGACGTCATCCTGCACGACGAAGTCGGCCATGTGCTGGCCGGCAACCGCTGGTACCGCTTCCTGTGCGAACAGCGCGGGCTGGAGCCCGTCGCCACCTACGCCGAGTTGGCCGCCCGCTACCAGGCGCCCAAGCTGCGCGCGCCCTTCAACCTCGAGGCCCGCCGCGCGGCCGGCTTCGACGAAGCGGAACTGGCCGCCCTGCAACAAGCTTCCTGATGTCCCGCATCCAAGCCAATCTGCTGCTCACCCTGGTCGCGCTGGTCTGGGGCTCGGCCTTCGTCGCCCAAAGCCAGGGCATGGCCGATGTCGGCCCGCTGCTGTTCACCGGCGTGCGTTTCCTGATCGGCGCGTTCGTCGTGCTGCCGCTGGCGGTGCTGGAGTGGCGCCGGGTGGGCCGCCAGGACCGGCCGCTGCAGCGCCGCGACGGCTGGCAGATCGCCGGCCTGGGCGTGCTGATGACGCTGGGCGCCGCCATGCAGCAGATCGGCATCCAGTACACCAGCGTCACCAACGCCGGCTTCCTGACCGCCGTCTATGTGCCGCTGGTGCCGGTGCTGGCCTGGCTGCTGCTGGGGCAGATCGCGCACTGGTCCGTGTGGCCCGCGGCGGCCGGCTGCCTGGCGGGTGCCTTCCTGCTGTCGGGCGCGCACGAGTTGAACGTCGGTCTGGGCGACCTGTGGGTGGCCGGCTCGGCCATCCCCTGGGCCGTGCACGTGCTGATGGTGGGCCGCTGGGCCGACCGCATGGGCGCGCCCTTCCTGGTTGCCTGCGGCCAGTTCGCCGTCTGCGGCGTGCTGTCGCTGGCCGCGGCGTTCGTCATGGAGCCGGTGCGCTGGGCCGGCCTGCAGGCCGCCGCCTGGCCCATTGCCTACACCGGTGTGCTGTCGGTGGGCATTGCGTTCACCGCCCAGGTCGTCGCGCAGCGCTACGCGCATGCGGCGGACGCGGCCATCATCCTGTCCGCCGAGACGCTGTTCGCCGCCGCTTTCGGCTACGCGCTGATGGGGGAGCGCCTCAGCACCACCGGCCTCGTCGGCTGCGGCCTGATGCTGGCCTGCGTGCTGCTCGTGCAACTTGTGCCTTTGGTGGGAACCCTGAGGCGACGCCAAATTCTGACAACCCAGTCAAATTAACTTCTAGACTTTGGGCTTCCCCTGAGGAGCCCTGCATGAGCGCTGACGTTTCCAAGCTGGATGCCTACTGGATGCCCTTCACTGCCAACCGGCAATTCAAGCAGGCGCCGCGCCTGCTGACGCAGGCCGACGGCATGTTCTTCCGCGACGACAAGGGCCGCGAGGTGCTGGACGGCATCGCCGGCCTGTGGTGCGTGAATGCGGGCCACAACCGCCCGAAGATCGTCAAGGCCATCCAGGAGCAGGCCGCCGAACTGGATTTCGCGCCGCCGTTCCAGATGGGCCACCCCAAGGCCTTCGAGCTGGCCGAGCGGCTGGCAGCCATCGCGCCCGCGGGAATGAACCGCGTGTTCTTCACGAACTCGGGTTCCGAGTCGGTGGACACCGCGCTGAAGATGGCCATCGCCTACCACCGCGTGCGCGGCGAAGGCGCCCGCACCCGCCTCATCGGCCGCGAGCGCGGCTACCACGGCGTCAACTTCGGCGGCATCTCGGTAGGCGGCATGGTGGCCAACCGCAAGATGTTCGGCAGCCTGCTGGCGGGCGTGGACCACATCCGCCATACGCACGACCCGGCGCGCAATGCCTTCTCGGTCGGCATTCCGCAACATGGCGCCGAGTTCGCCGACGACCTGGAGCGCCTGGTGGCGCTGCATGACGCAAGCACAATAGCCGCCGTCATCGTCGAACCCGTCGCCGGCTCCACCGGCGTGCTGATCCCGCCGGCCGGCTACCTGCAGCGACTACGCGACATCTGCGACAAGCACGGCATCCTGCTGATCTTCGACGAGGTCATCACCGGCTTCGGCCGCACCGGCAACCCGTTCGGCGCGCAGACCTTCGGCGTGACGCCCGACCTGATGACGGTGGCCAAGGGCATCACCAACGGCTGCGTGCCCATGGGCGCGGTCTTCGCGCAGCAGAAGATCCACGATGCCTTCATGACCGGGCCCGAGCACCTGATCGAGTTCTTCCACGGCTACACCTACTCGGCCCACCCGCTGGCCTGCGCGGCCGGCATTGCCACGCTGGACACCTATGCGGACGACGACCTGCTGACTCGCGCCGCGCGCATGCAGGGCGAGTTCGCCGAGGCGCTGCACTCGCTGCGCGACGAGCCCAACGTCATCGACGTGCGCAACATCGGCCTGGTGGGCGGCATCGAGCTCAAAGCCCTGGACGGCCAGCCCGCCAAGCGCGCCTTCAACGTGTTCCTGGACTGCTGGGACAAGGGCCTGCTGATCCGCACGACCGGCGACACCGTCGCGCTGTCGCCGCCGCTCATCATCGAAAGCAGCCACATCGAACGCATCATCGACACGCTGCGCGGCGCGCTGCGCCGGGCGGCCTGAGGTGAAGTTGAAGCCCCTCGCCCAGTCCCGCGTCGCTGAACGCGCGCGTGCCCCGGTCGGTCCCCCGGGGGGACGGCGATGCTTGCGGCATCGAGCCGCAAGCACATCGCCCAACGCGGGCCGGCTTGGGGCGGCCCGGCGCTCGGCCCGCAAGCTTCCGCGACGCGGGTCACTCCCTGCGCAACGGAGCCCCTGACATCAAGCCCGGCTAGACTGCGCGCCCGCCGGCGGCCACGAGCCGCTGCTCAAGGATTCCGATGAAGTTGTTCGCCCCTTTCGCACGGCTGGCTCTCGCCGCCTCCCTGGCGCTGACCGCCCTGCCCACCCTCGCCCAGACGCTGACCTACCTGGGCCAGCAGATCGTGCCCACCGGCGCGAGCTTTCGCGGCCTGCCGCTGGGCGGCCTGTCCAGCATCGATTACGTGCCCGCCACCGGCCGATACCTGGCCATCTGCGACGACCGGAGCGACCGCGGCCCCGCGCGCTTCTACGAGTTCACGCTGGACCTGTCCAAGTTCCGCCGCAGCGCCACGCCGGGCGACGCCGGGGTCGGCTGGGTCAACATGACCACGATGCAGGACCTGGACGGCCAGCCCTTCGGCCGCAACCAGGTCGACCCCGAAAGCCTGCGTCTGGACACGCGGCGCAACCTGATCTACTGGGCCAACGAGGGGCAACGCATGTCCAACGGCCTGCAGAACCCCACGCTGCGCCGCATGCACCCCGATGGCCGGCCAGCCGGTGAGTTCGCCGTGCCAAGCTATTTCAACCCCGGCGGCAGCGCGGGCGGACTGGCCGCGGGCGACACAGGTGCGTACAACAACCTCGCCTTCGAGAGCGTCGCCATCACGCCGGACGGCAAGACACTGTGGAGCATGTCCGAGAACGGCTTGGCCCAGGACAGCCCGCCCACGGCCGTGAACCGCGGCAGCCGCGCGCGCATGCTGTCCTTCGACCTGGAGACCGGCAAGCCGGGCGCCGAGTACATCTACGACGTGGGCCCGGTGCCGTTCGCGCCGGCCCGCGTAGGCGACTTCTCGACCAACGGCGTGCCCGACATGCTGGCGATCTCCAGCACCGAGTTCCTCGTCATCGAGCGCGCCTTCGCCGTCGGTGCGCAGACGCCCGGCGTCGCCGCGCACACCAAGCTGCCCACCAGCAACACGATCAAGATCTTCCGCATCGACACACGCGGTGCCACCGACGTGTCCGGCTGGCCCACCATCAAGGGCCGCGAGGTGGTGCCCGTCAAGCGCACCATGCTGCTGGACCTGTCTTCGCTGACCAACGACGACGGCAGCGTGCTGGCGCTGGACAACATCGAGGGCATCACCTTCGGCCCCGTCGTCGACGGCAAGCGCACATTGATCCTGCTATCGGACAACAACTTCAACCCGGCCCAGTTCACGCAAGTCATTGCCCTGACCATCGACGGGCCGCTGCCCTGATGCATCCGGTCCCCTGGCGCGCCTACGCGCTGCTGGCGGCCAGCACCAGCCTGGTCGGCAGCTATGTGGGCCTGTCCAAGCTGCTGGTCGCCGCCTTCCCGATCTTTCTGCTGGCCGGCCTGCGCTTCGGCTTCGCGGCCGTGCTGATGCTGCCCTGGCTGAAGAAGCCCGCCGACGAAGCGCCGCTGGACGCGCGTTCGCGCTGGCTGCTGTTCCTGGAATCCTTCCTCGGCAACTTCCTGTTTTCCATCTGCATGCTGTTTGGCCTGCGGCAGAGCTCGGCCGTCGTGGCCGGCGTCATCATGGCCGGCATCCCGGCGGCCGTGGCGCTGCTGAGCTGGGTCGTGCTGCGCGAGCAGTTGAGCCGGCGCGTGCTGGCCGGCATCGCCTGCGCCGTGGGCGGCATCGCGCTGGTGGCCTTCGGCAGACAGGGCGGCGCCGAGACCACGCCGCTGGGCGCGCTGCTGCTGCTGGCAGCCGTGTTCTGCGAGGCCTGCTACGTGGTCATCGGCAAGAAGCTGACGGCCGGCCTGACGCCCAAGCGCATCAGCGCGCTGATCAACCTGTGGGGCCTGGTGCTGGTCGCGCCGCTGGCGATCTGGCAGGGCCTGAGCTTCGATTTCTCCGCGCCACGCGCCGTCGACTGGCTGCTGCTGGCCTATTACGCGGCCACGGCCAGCGTCATCACCGTGTGGCTGTGGATGGCCGGCCTGCAAGGCTTGCCGGCGGCGAAGGCGGGCGTGTTCATGGTGTTTTTGCCCATCAGCACCGCGCTGATCGGGCTGGCATTGGGCGAGTCCATGTCGACGGCCCAGGCGCTGGCCTATGGCCTGGCCTTATCGGGGGTGCTGCTGGCCACATGGCCGCGCCGGGCCGGGCCTCGGTAGGATGACGGCATGTCCCTGGATGCCGATCTCGCGCGCTGGCGCGAGCACCTGACCCGTTTTTCCGCCCTGCTGGGCAGCCCGCCCGACCGGCGCACGCCGCCCCGGCCTGAAGCGGCGCCCGGCCACTGCCTCATCTTTGCGCCGCACCCGGACGATGAATGCATCGTCGGCGCGCTGCCGCTGCGGCTGCAGCAGGAGGCCGGCTGGCGCGTCAGCAACGTGGCCGTCACGCTGGGCAGCGACGTCGACCGCCGCGCCGCCCGCTGGGCCGAATTGCAGGACGCCTGCGCCGTGCTGGGCTTCGACTGCATCGCCGTCGGCGCCAATGGCCTCAGCGACGTGCGCGCCGACACCGCCGAGCGCGAGCCCGCGCTGTGGGCCTCGCATGTGGACGCCATCGCCACGCTGCTGGCCCGCCATCGCCCCGCGCTGCTGCTGCTGCCGCACGAGCTGGACGACAACCCCAGCCACCGCGGCGTGTACCGACTGGTTGTCGAGGCCGTCGCGCAGGCGCGGCTGGATACCGTGCTCGCCCACACCGAGTTCTGGTCCACGATGGCCGCGCCCAACGCGTTGGTGCAGACCAACATCGCCGACACGGCCCGCCTCATCACCGCGCTGGAACGCCACACCGGCGAGATCGCACGCAACCCCTACCACCTGCGCCTCCCGGCCTTCCTGGCCGACGCCGTGCGCCGCGGCGGCGAGCTGGTGCTGGGCGCCGGCGAGGCGCCGCCCGACTTCGCCTTCGCCACGCTGTACCGCCTGGTGCCCTATCGCGCGGGCCAGCCCGTGGCCGACCTGCCGCGCAGCGTCTGGCCGGCCGACCGCGCCCTGTCTTCCGTCCTGCTCATGCCCTGACCCCATGTCCAGCCAGCCGACCCATATCCGCATCCACCAGTACGCCGGCCTGCTGCCGGGGCCCCGCTTCCTCGTCACCGGCGCCGTGCACGGCAACGAGATCCACGGCACCCAGGCCATGGCCGAGATCATGCGGCAGCTGGACGCTGGCGAGCTGGTGCTGCAGCGCGGCACGCTGACCTTCGTCCCCATCGTCAACCCGCTGGCCCACCAGCTGAACCGCCGCGAGGGCGACCGCAACCTGAACCGCAACCTCCGCCCGCCCGTCATCGCGCAGGACTTCGAGGACCGCATCGCGCGCGTGCTGTGCCCGCTGATCGCGCAGCACGACGGCATCCTGGACCTGCACAGCTTCCAGGGCAACGGCCCGGCGTTCGCGATGATCGGCCCGCGCAACAACAGCGGCGAGCTGGAGCCGTTCACGCAGGAGTCCACCGAGTCCCAGCTGGCCGCCGCTCTGGGCGTGGGCCGCATCGTTGAGGGCTGGCTGTCCACCTACGCCTTGGGCCTGCAGCGCCGCCAGCAGCGCACGCACGATGGCTCGCGCCGCGCGTCGCTCATCAGTGACCCGCACTACGGCGTCGGCACCACCGAATACATGCGCTCCACCGGCGGCTGGGCCATCACGCTGGAATGCGGCCAGCACCTGGACCCCAAGGGCCCCGAGGTCGCGCGGCTGGCCATCCTGCGCTCGCTGGTGTTCCTGGGCATGCTCCCTGAATCAGCCGTCGAGCCGCACCGCCCCTCGCAGCCGCCGGAGCTGCTGCAGCTGTACGACGTCATCGACCGCGAGGACATGGGCGACGGCTTCGAGCGCGAGTGGGCCAGCTTCGACGCCATAGAGAAGGGCCAGCGCATCGGCACCCGCGCCAGCGGCGAAGCCGTGCTGGCGCCCAGCGAGGGCCGCATCGTGTTCCCGAATGTGAAGTCCCAGCCCGGCACCGAGTGGTTCTACCTGGCACGACCCAGCGACCGCAAGCTCTGACCCCATGAAGTTCCTGGCGGCCCTGCTGCTGGCCGTGTTCGGCGTGCTGCCGGGCATGGCCGCACCAGCGCAGCCGCCCGCACAGGTCGTGACCATTCCCTACATGGAGAGGGAGGCGCCGCACCGTGTCTATGCCGACCGGCTGCTGGCGTTGGCACTGGCCTTGTCACGCGACCGCTACGGCCCCTACCGCATCGAGCAGCAGCGGCAGGAAAGCGTCATCCGCCGCCAGTTGCTGGAACTGGAACCCGGCGGCAGCCTCAACGTGGCGGTGGCCATCCCATCACCGGAGTGGCTGGAGCGCGCCACGCCGGTGCGGGTGCCGCTGATGAAGGGCCTGTCCAGCTTCCGCTTCTTCCTCGGCAGCCAGGCCAACCAGGCGCTGTACGACGGGGTCAAGGATGTCGAGGACCTGAAGCGCCTGACCATCGGCCAGGGCCCCGGCTGGTCCACCGTCAAGCCGCTGGAGGACAACGGCTTTCGCATCGCATTCGGCGGCGCCCATGCGACGCTGATCCCGATGCTGCACTCGGGCCGCTTCCAGCTGCTGATGCGCAGCGTGTTCGAGGTGCAGCCGGAGCTGCAGGCGCATCGCGCGGAGCACCCCGACCTCATGATCGTGGACCGCTTTGCCGTCTTCACCTACATGCCCATGTACTTCTTCGTCGCACGCGACCAGCCCCGGCTGGCCGAGCGCCTGGAGTACGGGCTCAAGCGGGCCCATGCCAACGGCCAGCTGGACCGGCTGTTCAACCAGTACTTCGGCGCCAGCCTGCAGTTGCTGAAGAACCGCCAGCTGAAGGTCTTCCACTTGCCCAACACCAACATCGACCCGGGCTTCTTCGAACGCGACCGGCCCTATCTGCTGGACAGCGTGGTGACGCACGAGCGTGCGGCGAGGCGCTAGCCCATCGTTCCCCGCGCCTGCATCGCCTCGCGCCAGCGGCGCAGTTCGCCGTGCTCCTCGGTCGGCTTGAGGCGGACTGCCCGCGCGAAGTCCACGACGACGACGGCCGTGATATCGGCCAGGCTGAAGCGGTCCGTCGCGATGAACTCCCGCCCCTTGAGGTGCGCATCCAGCGCCGCGAGGAAATGCCGTGCCCGTGCGACGCCACGCTCGGCCAGCGCCGGGATCTGCGCGTGGTCGTGTGGCCCTGTCAGCGCACGGTTGGCCATGGCCGGGCTGCCATTGCGAAAGCCCTCGGCGATGGCCAGCAGGCCCTCCAGCTCGATGCGCGCCTGCCAGCCAGCAATCTCCGCCTTCTCCAAGGGCGTGAGGCCCAGCAGTGGTGGCTCGGGAAAGCGGGCCTCCAGGTAGGCCGCGATGGCGGCGTTGTCGGTCAGCACCGGGCCTTCCTCCGTCACCAGTGCCGGCACGGTGCATTGCGGGTTGATGCGCCGGTAGGCCTCGCCCAGTTGCTCGCCGCCGCGCAGGTCCACCTGCACGGTCTCGTACGGCACGCGCTTCTCGGCCAGCAGGATGCGTGCACGGCGCGGGCTGGGCGCGGTGGCGCAGTCGTAGAGCGTGATCATGGCGAAGGTGTCAGCTTGTCTTGCGTCTTCAGCTCGAAGTCGCTGGCGTCATGGCGCTCGTGCAATTGGCTGCCCGGCTCGCCCCAGGTGCGGTTGACCTTGCGGCCGCGCTTCACGGCCGGCCGCTGGGCGATCTCATCGGCCCAGCGGATGACGTGACCGTACTCGTGCACGGACAGGAACTCGCCCGCGCCATAGAGCTGCCCCTTCGCCAGTGCGCCGTACCAGGGCCAGGTCGCCATGTCGGCGATGCTGTACTGCTCGCCGGCCAGGTAGCGGCGCTCGGCCAGCAGGCGGTTCAGCACGTCCAGCTGGCGCTTGACCTCCATGGCGTAGCGGTCGATGGGGTACTCCTGCTTGGTCGGCGCATAGGCATAGAAGTGGCCGAAGCCGCCGCCCAGGAAGGGCGCGCTGCCCATCTGCCAGAACAGCCAGCTCAGCGCCTCGGCGCGCTCTGCGCCGCCCGCGGGCAGGAAGGCACCGCCGAACTTCTCCGACAGATACATCAGGATAGCCGCCGACTCGAACACGCGCACCGGCGCCGGCCCGCTGCGGTCCACCAGTGCCGGAATCTTGGAGTTGGGGTTGGCCGCGACGAAGCCGCTGCCGAACTGCTCGCCCTCGTTGATGCGGATGAGCCAGGCGTCGTACTCGGCGCCGGCATGGCCCAGTGCCAGCAGCTCCTCCAGCATGACCGTCACCTTCACGCCGTTGGGCGTGCCCAGCGAGTACAGCTGCAGCGGGTGGCGGCCGACGGGCAGTTCCTTGTCGTGCGTGGGGCCGGCGACGGGCCGGTTGATGCTGGCGAACTGGCCGCCGCTGGGCTTGTTCCAGGTCCAGACCTGGGGCGGGATGTAGTCAGGCATGACGGGTTTCTAAGCTTGTTCGCACCGCCGCGTGAGAACAGGGACATTCGGGGCCGAGCGCCGGGCCGCGTCCAGCGCGGCCCGGCGAGAGGCACTCAGCCCGCCAATGCCAATACGAAGGCCAACTTCCCGTTGCGCTTCACGTGATACAGCGCCTCGTCGGCCGCACGCACCAACCGCGGCGACTCGGCCGCATGCAGCGGCAGGCAGGCCACGCCCACGCTGACGCCCACGCGCACCGTGTCGCCGGTGGACAGGCTGATGGGCCTGGACAGGCTCTCCACGAGGTCGTGCATGACCTGGCTCAACACCGCGTCGCCCGGGCCCACGTCGCGCAGCGCGATCAAGAACTCGTCGCCGCCGAGGCGCGCCACCAGGTCGGACGAGCGCCGCACCGCCGCCCGCATGCGCTCGGCGCAGGCGATCAGCACCTCGTCGCCGCTGTGGTGGCCGTGCCGGTCGTTGATGAGCTTGAAGCCGTCCAGGTCCACACAGGCCACGCTCAGCGTGCCGCCGCGCGCCAGCGCGTCCGCCACGAAGCGGTCCAGCGTCGCCAACCCTTCCGCTCGGTTCTTCAGCTGCGTCAGCGCGTCGTGCTCGGCGCGGTGGCGCACCGCCTTCTCCTCGCTCTTGCGCTCGGTGATGTCGTAGATGACGCCCTCCACCGTGGGCGCCTCGGTCGCCTCCTGCACGGAGATCAGGCAATGCACCCAGCGCCGGTGCTCGCCCTGCTGCACCAGCTCCAGGTCGGCCGAGACGGTCTCGCCGTGCCGGGTGGCCTCCTCGATCATCTGCCGCACCTGCTCGGGACGGTGGAACACACGGGCTATGAAGTCTTCCTCGCTGAGCGTGCGCAGCTGGTCCATCGACAGGCCCACCACGCGCGACACCGTCGGGTTGCCGTTGATGAGCCGCCCGCCCTCGTTCAGCACGAAGATGCCGGCGCTGCTGGAGTCGAAGATCTGGCGGTACTGGGCCTCCATCGCCTCGACCTCGGCGCGCAGGCGGCGCTCGGTCTGCAGCTGTCGCTCGTTGGCCTCCAGCAGCGAGTTCGCGCCGGCGATGAGCACACCGATCTCGTCACCGGCGTGGCTGGCCGGCGTTTGCAACCGTTCGCTGCTGCCCGGCGTCATGCGCCGCAGCGCGCTGGCCAGCCGCACGATGGGACGCGAGACCATGCGCGCGGCCAGCAGGTACAGGATCAGCGCCAGCAGCGCCGCCTGCGCGGCCATCGCGCCGGCCAGCGTGTAGGCCTCGCGGTCGGCGTCGGCCTGCACCTTGGCGTCATTCAGGCGGATGCGCAGCTGGCCCAGCTGTTCCTTGGCGTCGAAGGGCGACATCAGCGGCCGCGTCAGCAGCGTCGCGCCCATGCGGTCGACCGCACCGGGGCGCAGTGCCTTGGCCAGCGCGCTGCCGTCGGCGGCCACCACCTCCACGACATCCACCAGCTCGTTGCGCGCCAGGCCGCCCGCGACCTCCTGCAGCAGCACGGCGTCCTTCGCGAACGCGCCGATGGCGACGGTCTTCTCGACCGCCGTCGCCAGCGCTTCCACGCTGTTGCGGCTGGCCGTCAGCGCACGCTCCTGGCCCACCTGGTAGGCGACGGTGGAGGCCACGAGGGCCAGCAAGGCGGCGCTGATGAACACCAGCAGCATGAAGCGCAGCTGCAGGCTGTTCGCGCCGCGCACGCGAGGTGCGCCCGGGGTCGTCATTTGGCGGGCGTTTCCTTGATGACCAGCACCGTGCGCAGGCCGGCGTCGGTGGGCTCCTTGCTGAGCCAGCCCAGGGCGCTGGGGTTGCGGCGCAGGATGCCCGCCATGGCGGTCTCATCGGGCAACGCCTGGGGCGGCGCGCTCTGGCCGGAGAACATCAGCCGCGACCAGTAGCTGTTGACCTGGGCCACGCTCATGCCGGTCAGCGATTGGTAGAACGCCGCGCGGCGCGGGTGGTCGCGCGGCAGGTCGAAGATCAGCGCGAAGTCGCCGTTGGCGAACGCGCGGCTGCGGCCCATGAAGAGGTCCACGGCCTCCTTCTGCGTCAGCGCGCGCTGCGGGTTGCTGGCGTGCACGACGATGTAGAAATCGGCGCGTGCCGGCAGCGACAGCGCAAGACAGGCGGCCAGGCCGGCGAGGGAGAGCAGTCGGCGCAGGGTCATGGCTTCAGAAGATGAAGTCCACGACCGCGGTCGCGACGTTGACGGTGGCGGGCGAGCCGTCGGCGCCGGTCCACAGCGCGGCGCCGAAGCGCTGCACGCGCACGCGGTCCCACTGCAGCTTCAGCGCGGCCTGCGTATGGAAGTCCCAGCGCGTGCCCAGCGACCAGGTGGACTGGTGCACACGCGTGTTGTTCAGCGACGTGGTGACCACGCTGCCCAGCATCTGCGCCTGGGCCGCCCCCAGGGGGCCGATGACCGGCGTCAGCACCGCCTGCCAGGCCGGCTGATCCAGCACCGCCAAGGAATTGCGCGCGATGCCGTAGCTGATGTAAGGCGTCCAGTCGCCCAGCCGGTGGCCCAACATCGCCGTGACCATGTTCTCCACGGTCAGCGGCTTGGCCGCGACGCGCACGAACTCGGCGCTCCACTGCCAGTCCGCCAGCTCGTGGCGCAGGCCCAATTCCCAGAACGTGGCCCAGACGCCCGTGGCGCCCAGCCGCTCGCGCAGCACGCGGGCCTGATCGGCCACCGCAGGAATGGGCAGTTGGCCCAGCTGGGCCAGGCCGTCGAGGGCGGGCTGGGCGTTGGTCAGGTCGATGTCGATGCGCGTGCGGGCCACACTGGCGCGCACCAGCAGGCCGCCCTCCTCGCGCGACAGCATGCCGCCCACGACCTGGCGTATGCGGCTGGCCTTGGCCGTGTGCAGATCGCCGATGCGCGCGGTGCCCAGCATCAGCTTGGCGCGCCACTGCGCATCGCCCTGGAACCAGCTGCGCGCCACGTCGGCACCGTCCAGCGTGGTGGGCAGCCGCGAGTACAGCTCCACCGACGGCCGGGCCGCCGTGAAGCCGTAGCCGACGTTGCGATAGTCGGCCATCAGGAAAGCGTCGACGTTGACGCGGCCGGCGCGCAGCGTCCAGTCGGCGTTGGGCCGGTAGGTGGCGTAGGCCCATTCCAGCGCATCGCCGTCGGCGGCGTAGTGGCCGCGCTTCTTGGCAATGACCTGGGCCACCAACTCGAACCGCGTGCCCAGGCTGTAGTTCAGCTGCACGCCCAGCCGGCTGTCCACGTCGGCATGCCAGCGGCCGTCGTCGGCCGACTGCGTCAGCTCGCGGCGAAAGCCCCACCCGGGTGGCGTATCCACATGGCTCAGGCCCAGCGTGCCGAAGCCGCTCAGCCGCAAGCTGCCGCCGGGCCGTTCGGCCTGCTGGCCATGTGCCGTGGTCGCCATGACGCTGGCGGCCGCAGCCGCCAACAAACGGTGCCACGTGGATCTGGAGCGGAGGAGTGTTATGTAGGACATGGCTGCAGGGCAATGGCCAAGTCGATTATTAGCCCCGGGTCCCCCTCCCAGGCAAGGCCCGGCGCCGCCGACAGCAACCCAATCACGTTTTGCGCCGGCCTGCACGCTCGGTGGCATTGAGCCGCCGCGAAAATGCCGCCATGCGTATCGACTTCATCTCCGACATCGTCTGCCCCTGGTGCGCCATCGGCCTGTACTCGCTGGAGGCCGCCGCGGCGCGCATCCCGGGGCTGGAACTGGACCTGCACTTCCACCCCTTCGAGCTGAACCCCGGCATGGCGCCCGAGGGCCAGGAGATCGAGGAGCACCTGGCGCAGAAGTACGGCGCCAGCCCGGCCGCGCTGGCAGGCACGCGCGCGGCCATCCGCGAACGCGGCGCCGCGCTGGGCTTCGACTTCCGCATGGAGGCGCGCAGCCGCATCTACAACACGCGCGACGCCCACCGCTTGCTGCACTGGGTCGACGAGGCCTACGGCGGCGCCCGCCAGCGCACGCTGAAGGTCGCGCTACTGAAGGCCTATTTCACCGACGGCCGCGACGTGTCCGACCGCGCCGTGCTGCTGGAACTGGCCACGGCCGCCGGGCTGCCCGAGGCCGAGACCCGGGAGCTGCTGGCCAGCGACCGCTACGACGCCGACGTCAGCGCGGCCGAGGCGCAGGTGCACGGCCAGGGCATACATGCCGTGCCGGCCATCGTCATCAACCAGCGCCATCTGATCCAGGGCGGACAGTCGGTGGAGGTGTTCGAGAAGTTGCTGCGCCAGGTCATGGCCGACGCGGCCTGACCCCGCCTCCACAGCACTGGGGATGCGCCGGGCACCCGGGGGCCGCTAGCCTGCGGCTCATCTTTCGGGAGCCTCGCGATGAAGAAGCGCTGCCTGGTCTCACTCGTTCCGCTCGCCCTGCTGGCCGCCGCCCACGCACTGGCCGCCACGCCCACCGCCGAGTCGCCGTTCTTCCTGCGGCAGAACAACAGTGCCAACAGCGGCAACCATGCCACCGGCGACCTGATTGTCTGGGGCATACAGAACGTGAAGCCGCCGGCCGACAACCCCTCGGCCTATGTCTACGGCACGTCGGGCATCTGCCCCTGGGGCAAGACCTGCGACTCGTTCGCGACCGACCCCGACTGGCTCAAGCAACGCCTGTTCGAGCGCGACTGGACGCTGCTGCCGCACCAGTACTACGCGTCGCGCCCCTATGACCCCGCGCTGACCGGCAACTGGCGGCTGCTGCTGGCGACGAACGCCAGCTTCAGCGGCGCCATCAGCCTCACGACGCCCACGCTGGGCAACGTGGGCGCCATGCCCTTCGTCAGCTCGATGACCATCAGCGGCGCGGGCCTCACGCCCACCATCAGCTGGACGCTGCCGGCCACCACGCCCGACGGCATCGACCAGATGCGCATCCGCGTGCAGGACACCAGCCACCCGGTCACCGTGGAGTCGCGCGCGGGCGCCGCCTACAGCTTCCAGCAGGCCGACCTGATCTGGCAGAGCCCGGTGCTGGGCAGCACCAGCTTCACACTGCCGGAGGGCGTGCTGCAGTACGGCACAAGCTACGCCATCAGCATCGACCTGGCGCACACGCGCACCAGCGGCATCTTCGCCGGCACGGTGGACTCCCGCTCCAGCTCGTACTTCGACTTCACGCCCATCAACCCCGCCACGTTGCCGGCCGGGGTCAGCAACATCGCGCTGCCCACGCTGGCGCCGGTGCCCACCACCAGCGGCCTGCTGGCCGGGCCGGTCTACAGCTTCAACGTGGCCGACGTGGGGCCTGACCACGTCACCTTCATCGACCCCGTCGTCGCCACCGGCTTCAGCTACGCCACCGGCGCGGGCGACCCGCGCTTCAAGGCCGTGCAGGTGGCCAGCAACGTGGGCGACGGGCTCTACGAGGTCTGGACCTGGACGGGCAGCGGCTGGCAGCAGAGCGCCACCGGCCTGGCCGCCGGCGCCAGCTTCGACTTCACGGCGAACGGCTTTGCGGCCGGCGTGGACCGCTTCCAGATCCGCGGCATCGAGGCGTCGGCCAACGTCAACGCGTTCGACGTGACCGGCTTCGTCACGGGCCTGAGCTTTGTGTCCACGGGTAACTTCACGGGCACCATGCAGGCCATCACGACCGCCGTGCCCGAGCCTGCGACCTATTGCCTGTGGCTGGCCGGGGTCGGGGCATTGCTGAGCTGGGGGCGCCGGCGTACCTGAGACAATGCAGCCGTCTTTGTGAAGCCCGCCGCTGGCGGGCTTCTTGTTTCTCCAGAGTCCATGTTCAAGAACCTGATCACCTACCGCATCGGCGAAGGCTGGACGGCCGACGCTCAAGCGCTCGCCGAACAACTCGCCAAGGAACCCTTCCTGCCCTGCGCACCCACGCAACCGCTGGCCGTGGGCTGGGCGCCGCCGCGCGGCGTGGAGCACGCGCCGCTGGTCGAAGTGGTGGACGGCCACTGGCTCGTCAAGCTCAAGCGCGAGCAGCGCCTGCTGCCCTCCTCCGTCGTCAACGAGCGGCTGGACGAGCTGTGCGAGCACATCGAGGAAACCACCGGCCGCAAGCCCGGGAAGAAGGCCCGCAAGGACCTGAAGGAGCAGGCCGAGCACGAGCTGCTGCCGCGCGCCTTCACCAAGACCTCGGCCACGCAGGTCTGGATCGCGCCCAAGGACGGCCTGCTGTTCGTCGACGCCGGCTCCAGCAGCCGCGCCGACGAGGTCGTCACGCTGCTGATCCAGGCCAGCCCGGGCCTGAGTCTGCAGCTGGTGCAGACCGCCGAGAGCCCCGCCGCCGTGATGGCCGCATGGCTGATGGACGGCGTGACGCCCGAGGGCTTCCAGATCGAGCGCGAGTGCGAGCTGAAAGGCAGCGATGAGCAGAAGCCGGTCGTGCGCTATGCGCGCCATCCGCTGGACATCGACGAGGTCCGCGCCCACCTGACCAGCGGCAAGATGCCCACGCGCCTGGCGCTGAGCTGGAACGAGCGCGTCGCCTTCACGCTGACCGAGGGCTTCACGATCAAGAAGATCAGCTTCCTGGACCTGGCCTTCGAAGGCCGGCCCGAAGCCAGCGGCGACGAGGCCTTCGACGCCGACCTGGCGCTGGCCACCGGCGAGCTGGGCCGCTTGATCCCGGCGCTGATCGAGGGCCTGGGCGGCGAGCACGACTTCGCCGCCGGCCCCGCGCCCGCCCCCGTACCGGCTTTGCTGCCGGAGCCGACCGAGGCGGTCAGCGAGGAAGCGCCGCCCTGGTGACGACCACGCCGTTCACCAACTGGTGAACGGCCGCACCGCCAGGTTGGCGTTGACGTAGCGCGCGTCGCCGGTGACCTCGTCGCCCAGCCAGTCGGGATGCATGAAGACCTGGTCTTCGGACTGCAGCTCGATCTCGGCGACGACCAGACCGGCGTTGGCGCCCAGGAATTCGTCCACCTCCCAGGTCATGCCGCCCACGGTGCACAGGTGGCGCACCTTCTCGACGACCGGGCCGTCGGCCATCGCCAGCAATTGCTGCGCATCGGCCACCGGAATGGCGTACTCGAACTCGGCGCGCGTGGCACCGGTGGTGGCACCCTTGATGGTCAGGAAGGCGCGCTCGCCGGCAACGCGCACGCGCACCGTGCGCGCCGGGTCGCGGCTCAGGTAGCCCTGGCTGAAGCGGGTCTGGCTGGAAGCCTGCGCGCGCCAGCCCTCGCCGGCGACGAGGAATTTGCGTTCGATCTCAATGCCCATCGGGGTTTCCTGCTGCTGCGCGGGCGGCGGCCTCGCGCAGCTTGTCCTTCTTACTCTTGCGGGTGGTGCTCTTGATGCCGCCGGTGGCCTGCGCCTCGGTGGCGACGGCCTGCGGCTCGAAGCCTTCCAAACGCTCGCGCGGCACGCGCTGGCCCTGGCGCTTCTCGATGAGGCGGAAGTGCGATTCGGCGTTCTCGGCGCTGTCCGCACAGATGAAGCTGACGGCCGTGCCCTGCGCGCCCGCGCGGCCGGTGCGGCCGATGCGGTGCGTGTAGTCGGCCGCGGAGCGCGGCAGCTCGTAGTTGACGACAGCGTCCAGCGCGTCCACATGCAGGCCGCGCGCGGCGACGTCGGTGGCCACCAGCACGTTGACGCGGCCGGACTTCAGCGCCTCCAGCACATCGCGCCGTGCGCCCTGGCTCAGTTCGCCATGCAGCACGCCGGCCTTGAAGCCGTGGGCGAACAGCTTGTCCGACACCAGCTCGGCCGTGTACCGGCTGGCGACGAACACCAGCGCCCTCGCCCACCCGGCGTCGCGCAGCAACTCGCGCAGCGCGGGCAGGCGCTGGGCGCGGTCCAGCTGGATGGCACGCTGCGTGATCCGCGGCGGCGCCTCTTCGATGACGATGCGCTCGGGCTCGCGCAGCAGCGCGTCGGCCAGCGCCTGCACGGCCGGCGGGAATGTCGCGGAGAACAGCAAGGCCTGGCGTTGCGCAGGCACCTGGGCCAGCACGCGCTGCAGCTCGTCGGCAAAGCCCTGACCCAGCAGGCGGTCTGCTTCGTCCAGCACCAGGCACTGCACGCCGGCCAGCGTCAAACCGTTGTGGTCCAGCAGGTCCAGCAGCCGGCCCGGCGTGGCCACCATCACGTCGCAGCCGCCGCGCAGCGCCATCAGCTGCGGGTTGATGGACACGCCGCCGAAGGCGAGCGCGATCTTCGGGCGGTGCAGCAGCCGGGCGGCCACGTCGCGCAGCAGCTGCGCCGTCTGCGCCGCCAGCTCACGCGTGGGCGCCAGCACCAGCACGCGCGGGCCGGGGCGTGGGGGTGAGTCGATGAGGCGCTGCAGCAGTGGCAGCGCGAAGGCGGCGGTCTTGCCGGAGCCGGTTTGCGCGATGGCGAGCACGTCGCGGCCCGCCAGCACCGGCGGCAATGCCGCGGCCTGGATGGCGGTGGGCGCGTGATAGCCCTGCTCGCGCACGGCGCGCAGCAGGGCGGGCGTGAGGCCCAGGGAAGCGAAGGACATGCCGCGATTGTCGCGGCGGCGGCGTCAACCCGCGTGCTAATGTCGCGACAGGCCAGACTTGGAGCGCCCCGCGATGACGAGCCCCACGACCACGGTTGCGCCCAGTCGAGAGCAACTGCTGCACAGCCTCTACGAAGCGGCCGAGCTGGAGCACAACCTCATGTGCACCTATCTCTACGCCGCCTTCAGCCTCAAGCAGGCTGGCGAAGCCGGCTTGAGCGGCGCCGAGGCCGAGGCCACCGAGCGCTGGCGCCGCGAGATCATCGCGGTTGCGGTCGAGGAGATGGGTCACCTGGTGGCCGTCTGGAACATCACGGCTGCGCTGGGTGGCGCACCACGGGTAGGCCGCGGCAACTTCCCGCTGGACCCGGGCAACCTGCCCGCCAGCGTCGTCGTGAAGCTCGCGCCGTTCAATGCCGCGACGCTGCAGCACTTCATCTTCCTGGAGCGGCCCGAGGGCAGCGACGAACAGGATGGCGACGGCTTTGCGCTGCAGCACCCGTTCAAGCGGGGTTCGGCCGTCGCACGGGTCACGCCCATGGCCTGCGACTACGACACGGTCGGCCACTTCTACCAGCAGCTGGGCGAGAAGCTCCGGGCCTTCGTCGCGTTGAACGGAGAGGCGGCGTCGTTCTGCGGTGACCGCTGGCTGCAATTGGGCCCCGACGAGTTGACCCTCTGCGGGGCCCGCCAGGTGCTGTGTTCCAAGACCGCGCTGGCGGCGTTCGACGCCATCGTGCTGCAAGGCGAAGGCGCCTCGACCGACAGCGAGCGCTCCCACTACCACCGCTTCAGCGGGATCCGCGCCGAGTTGAGCGCGCTTCGCGAGGCCAACCCGGGCTTCGAGCCTGCCTGGCCGGCCGCGACCAATCCGGTGCTTCGGCGCCCGCCCAGGCCCGAGGGCCGCGTGTGGCTGGAGAACCCCGCCGCCGCCGAGACGGTCGACATCGCCAACGCCAGCTACGGCCTGATGCTGAGGCTGCTGTCCCAGAGCTATCTGATGCCGGGGCCCTCGGCGGAGAAGAGCCTCATCGTGGATCTGGCCGTGGGCTTGATGCGGGCCTTCACGCCGCTGGCCGAGCATGCGGCACGGCTGCCCGCCGGCCCCAGCAATCCCGGCTGCAACGCCGGCGCCAGCTTCACGGCGCTGCGCGATGCGGCCGGCCTGCCGCCCGGCCTTGCCGCGCGTCGCTTCGTCGTGGAGCGCCTGGCCCAGATCGCGGATGCCGCGGCGGGGCTGCATGCCGGACAGGGCGCCGACCGCACCGGGCGTGCCGCACGCCAACTGCAGGCGCTGCACGAACGCGCCGAGCGTGGCTTGGACTTGCATCAGGCACCGACGGCCACGGCGCCGCCCATCGCCGTGGCCGTGCCTGCTGCTGCGCCCCCACCCACCACGGTCGATGCAGGCATCGAGGTGGTGCAGGGCGAGAAGCTGGAACTGCGCTTTGAAGCCCAGCGCTGCATCCACGCACGTTTCTGCGTCACCGGCGCACCCAAGGTCTTCCTCGCCAATGTGCAAGGCCCCTGGATACACCCGGACGCGATGCCGGTCGAGCGCCTGGTGGACATTGCCCATGCCTGCCCGTCCGGCGCCATCCAGTACCGCCGCAAGGACGGCGAGCCCGACGAGCCGGCACCGCCCGTCAATCTGATGTCGGTGCGCGAAGCCGGCCCCTATGCCTTCCGCGGCCCGCTATCGCTGCGTGGCCACCGCATCGGCATGCGGGCGACCTTGTGCCGGTGCGGCGCCAGCAAGAACAAGCCGTTCTGCGATGGCAGCCATCACGACGTCGGTTTCGACGCGACCGGCGAGCCGCACACGGGCATGCTGGGCCTGTCGACCGACATGCCCGCTGTCCGTGACGGCGACATCGCCATCGAGCCGGAGCCCAACGGCCCGCTGCAGGTGCGCGGCCGCATCGAGGTGCTCAGCGGCACCGGCCGCATGGTCTGCCGGGTGACGCAGGCGCGTCTTTGCCGCTGCGGCGGCAGCGGGACCAAACCCTTCTGCGACGGCACCCACGCCGTCAACGGCTTCAGCGCCGATTGAGAGGCGCGCGGCCGGGCCGTCAGAAAAGAGGCTGCTGGTCGCCGGCCAACTGCCCCACGGCACGGGCCTCGATGAGCAGCATGCGCCGCTTGGTCTCGACGCCGCCGGGCGCCGAGAAGCCGGTGGGCTCACCGCCCGCGCCCATCACGCGGTGGCAGGGCACGATGGGCGGGAAGGGGTTGTCGCCCTCGGCCCGGCCCACCGCACGCGCGGCGCCGGGCTGGCCCAGTGCCGCGGCGATCTCACCATAGGTACGCGTCTGGCCGGGCGGGATGGCGCGTGTCAGCGCATGCACCTGGCGGCGGAACTCGGGAATGCCGCGCTCGTCGAGCTGGATGTCGCCGAGGTCGCGCGCCTCGCCGGCCAGCAGCGCCCGGATGCCGTCCACCGCATGGGCGATGTGGGACGGCAGTTCGGTGACCGGCTTCGCCGTCGGATGCCGCCTGGCCAGGCGCGCCAGACTGGCGTCGGGCAGCAGCGAGGCGACGACGCCGTGCTCGCTCCAGACGATGCCGCAGCGACCCAGCGACGTGTCGAAGCTGTGGCTCCAGAGCGGCTCGTCGGGCGGGATCACAGGGCCGATATCAGGGTCGTCGACAAAAGCGCTCACGTTGCTCGGGCGGGGCTTGCAGCAGGGTCTTGAAATAGTAGCCAACCATGCCGTTGACGCGGGCATCGCCTGCATCGTCCAGCCAGGGCCGGGCGTGCGAGCGCCAGGCCGCCGCGCAGGCGGCGGGATGCAGGCCCTGGTCGGCGCAGTCCAGCAGCGCGTCGAAACCGCCACGCCAGCGCTCGAAGTCCGCGCGGCTCATCACCGGGCCGTGGCCTGGCACCAACCGCGTGAACGGCTGGGCCGACAGGCGCCGCAAGGCCTCGCGCCAGGCCGGCGGGCAGGCGGTGTCCAGAAAGGGCACGGGCAGCGTGACGAGGTCGCCCGCGGCCAGCGTGCCGCTGGCCTCGTCCAGCACCCAGAGGTCACCGCCACTGACGGCGCTCTCGACGCCCACGCGCAGCCGGCGACCGACGATCGCGAGCGACGATGCGGCGCGGATCTCGCGATCGGGGTTCAACGCGTCGGCACGATTCAGCAGGTCCAGGTCCACCTGCATGACAGCGGCCTGCGCGGGTGGTGCGGTGGGGATGCCCGCCACCAGCTGCTGGCGGTAGCGGTCCAGCCAACCGCCGTTGGCCAAGGCCTGGCCCACGGCCGGCGAGGCCCAGACCTGCAGGCCGGGCAACCGCTCGCGCAGCCACGCGTTGCCGCCCAGGTGGTCCAGATGCCAGTGCGTGTTCAGCGCCGCCGTCACCTGGCCGCCGGCCGCTGCCAGCGCCGCCTCGGTGTGGGCGCGATGGCGGCCGCTGTCGATCAGCAACCAGCCATCACCCTCGCCCTTCAGCAGCACGCTGTTGCCATCGGGCTGGCGGCCGGATTCGAAGCCGCCGGACAGCAGCACGACGCCGGGCGCCAGCGTCTGCTGGGCCTGGGCCGCGCCGCACAACAGGCTGAGTGTGAGCAGCAGGACACGCATGCCGCCATGCTCGCGGATACCGGCGCTGCGGCCGGTCGTCATGCTCAGGCGGCGACCGCGAGGCCCGACAAGCGCGCGGCCGTGGCCTGAGCGGCGACTTCGCGTGGCGGCAGCGTCTTCAGCCGATGGTCGCTCCACACCTGGCGCCAGCGGCGAGCGCCCGGCGTGCCGTTCCACAGGCCCAGCGCATGGCGCATCGCATGCGGCCACGAGCGGCCGGCGGCATGCAGACGGTCCAGATAGTCCAGCCAGGCCTCCTCGACCTGCTCGCGGCTGTTGGCGGGGTCGGCGGCGCCGAAGAAGCGCGAGTCCCACTGCGCCATGCTCCAGGGCTCGTGATAGGCCTCGCGGCCGATCATGACGCCGTCGACGACCTGCAGCTGCTCGGCGATCTCGTCGGACGTCTTCAGCCCGCCGTTGATCGCGATGGTCAGCTGCGGGAACTCGCGCTTGAGCTGAGCGACCAACTCATAGCGCAGCGGCGGAATCTCACGGTTCTCCTTGGGCGACAGGCCTTGCAGCCACGCGTTGCGGGCGTGCACGACGAAGACCTCGCAGCCGGCCGCGGCCACGGTGCCGACAAAGTCGCGCACGAACTCGTAGCTCTCGATCTTGTCGATGCCGATGCGGTGCTTGACCGTGACCGGCAGCATCGTCGCGTCGCGCATGGCCTTCACGCAGTCGGCCACCAGTTGCGGCTCGGCCATCAGACAGGCACCGAACGCGCCCTTCTGCACGCGCGGGCTGGGGCAGCCGCAGTTCAGGTTGACCTCGTCATAGCCCCAGCGCTCGGCCAGCTTCGCGCAGGCCGCCAGGTCGGTGGGCTCGCTGCCCCCCAGTTGCAGCGCGACCGGATGCTCCTGGTCGTTGAAGTCCAGATGTCGCGGCTGGTCGCCATGCAGCAACGCGCCGGTGGTCACCATCTCGGTGTACAGCAGCGTGTGGCGCGTGATGAGGCGGTGCAGGTAGCGGCAATGGCTGTCGGTCCAATCCATCATCGGGGCTACGCTCAAACGCCACCCGCCATGAGAACTCGTTTTCTCTATGAAAACAGGGTCTCTTCCCTGTGTCTGATTCGGCATCGTTTCGGTCCGTTTTGGATCGTTTTTTCGACCCCGGTGCTACATTCGGTGCTACAAGAACTCTCTGTAGCACCGAACTATGGGCACGATTGTCCCACGCAAGCGCGCCGATGGCTCTGTCGGCTACACCGCTCAGATCCGCATCAAACGAGGCGGGAGAGTCGTCCACAGCGAGGCAGAGACCTTCGAACGGGACGCGGCGGCCAGGGCCTGGATGAAGAAGCGAGAGGCTGAACTTGCTCAACCCGGCGCTCTAGATCCCAAGCCGGAGATCAAGGATCCATTGCTGTCCGAGATCATCACCCAGTACAACACGGAGAAGCTCAAGGAACACGGCAAGACAAAGACCCAAGTTCTGAAGACCATTCAGGAGTCCCGGCTGGGAGGGCTTCGGGGCTCGCAGATCGGAAGCAAGGAGCTGGTCGAGTGGGTCCGGGATGAGCTCGACGCTACGCCCCAAACCAGGGGCAACTACGTGGCCCACCTGTCTTCGGTATTCGTGGTGACCAGACCGGCCTGGGGCTACCCGCTGGATCCCCAGGCAATGAGCGATGCCAAGATCGTGATGAAGAAGCTGGGCCTGATCTCTAGATCGAAGGAACGCAACCGACGCCCCACCCTCGCCGAGCTCGACAAGATCATGGCGCACTACGAAGCCATGCAAAAGCGCGGCCGTGCGATCGTCCCCATGAACCACATCATCCTCTTCGCCATCTTCTCGACCAGACGACAGGAAGAGATCACCCGAATCGCTGGCGCAGACCTCGATGCCGATCACAAAGAGGTGATCGTCAGGGACATGAAGAACCCAGGCGAGAAGATTGGAAACGACGTCCGCACAACTCTCACACCCGAGGCCCTTCGGCTGATTCAGTTGCAGCCAGAAACCAAAGGATCTATCTGGCCCTACAACGCTGAATCGATCAGCACCTCATTTCGTAAGGCCTGTGATTTCCTCGGCATCGAAGATTTGCATTTCCACGACCTCCGACATGACGGCATAAGCCGGTTGTTCGAGCTGGGTTGGAACATCCCCCAAGTCGCCCAGGTATCTGGCCATAAGTCCTGGAGTTCGCTGAAGAGGTACACCCACATCAGACAGTCAGGCGACAAGTACGCCGGATGGAGCTGGCGGACCAAGATACTCGACTCAGACTAGATCGGAGTGGTGGGCTGAACAGCGGACTTGCTTGTTCGCCAGAACCGTGGGCAACTCTGTTGATAACCACTGGCGACACACGCTAAGCCGTTGTCACATAACGGCTGCAGACAACGTGCCCAGGAAAGTAGCAGCTTTCGCCTGCTCTGATCGGCCAGCACGTCATTGCCGCCGATTTGGGGCACAAGCTCAGCCGGCTAGCAAATCGGCCGCCTTGTTCCCCAGCTCAAATGCAAGCAGCACCGCTGCCTTCGTGCCCATATCAGCACGCCCCATCGCCACGTAGTTGTTTGCTGCACGCAATTGCATCCTGAGCATTGCCGCGGCCTCGGCAACCTGCACCGGGTCGCGCTCCAATGCCACAGCCATGTGCAACACCTGCGCCCATCGGTCGGACTCGCTCAGGTAAGCACGTAATTGTCGCTGCCAGGGCTTGGCAGAAGGCAGAGACTTCCGCACTGCCTGGAGCAGTTCCGCAAGGTCTTTGAGGACTTTGCCTGAAGCCGGTACCTTTGCAGTCATGGCCCTCGATTGCTCCATTGGCCTCAATTCTCGCGCGCGAATGTGACCTAATCCAACAACATGGTCAGGCGGACGCTAACAGCCGCAACGCCAGCCGTTTGCTCATCTTGCAAAGCTATCAATAGCTGTGTTGAGTTCTGCCGATCCTTCGCCGAGTCGGCGCCAAGCACATACGAAGTTTGTTTGTCAGTTCGTCAATGGAGCAGTCCGGAGCAACCCCGACAGGACATTCCCGCAGGTGGCACAGCGACGCAAGTTTGCGTCGCGCCAAGGCAAGTCGGCCCCTACCGCGCCGCCGCCCCCGTCAATACCGTGCGCCCAGGGTTTGAGGCCAGCCATACCGGCGCCACCCGCTCCGTTCGGAGACCGCATGAGAAGCATCTTCATGAAGGCCGTGTTGACGTGCCTGCTGTCCAGCGCCGCGTTGGCGCCCGCCACGGCCGGCAAGCTGTTCCTGTCGGGTGGCGCCTACGAGGACGCAAACACCGACCTCTTCGTCAACGGCCTGCGCAAGGCCACGGGCCGCGATCCCAATTTCACGCCCAACATCAACAGCATCAGCAACTGCGGCACCAACTGGACCACGACGCTGTGCCCGCGCATCGCCGTCATCACGGCCTCCAAGGAGAACTACGCGACGGGGCTGGACGCCTTCAACAACGACATCCCGGCCAGCGGCTCGTCACCGCTGAAGCGGGGCTACTACAACCTCTTCCAGACTCACGGCTTCAGCCCCAAGCACATCACCGCCCACGTCGACAACTACAGCGTCCACAGCAGCGCCAGCACCACGCAGGGCCAGGCCAACATCGCCCTCATCAACCAGGCCGACGCGGTCTGGATCGTCGGCGGCGACCAGGCCAAGGTCATCCGCACGCTGCTGACCGACAGCGGCGCCGACTCCGGTTTGGCCGCCGCGCTGCGCGCCCGTTGGAGCAACGGCAACGGCAGCATCGTCATCGCGGGCGACTCGGCCGGCAACCATGCGCTGAACGTGCAGATGCATGCGGGCGGCGTCAGCTACGGCTATCTGTACTACGGCGCCGACCTGCCCGACACGCCGGTCACCGGCTGGCAGACGCTGGGCGACACGCGCGACGGCCTGGCCGCGCTGCGCTACCTGGAGAACGGCGCCACGATGAAGGGCCTGGGCTTCCTGCCCGCCGGCATCCTCAGCGACACGCATTTCGACAGCCGCTCCGGTCGCCTGGGCCGCCTGGCCGCGGCGCTGCGCGACCTGTCGGTGGCGCAGGGCTTTGGCGTCGACGAGAACACCGGCGTCGTCGTGGACACGTCGGCGCAGACCGCCACGGTCTACGGCGCCAACCGGCTGCTCGTCGTCGACACGGCCAACGCCAGCGTGCAGGCGGGCACCTTCTACAAGGTCAACGGCCTGCGCGTGAGCCTGCTGACGCCGGGCGACAAGTACAACTACGCCAGCAAGGTCGTCACCAGCACCAAGAGCGCGATCGGCACGGCCTACTACTACGGCAGCGCCTACAACTCGGCCGACATCTTCGCGGCGCTGGAGACCTCCAAGTCGCTGACCCGCGTGGTCGACCAGGCGCCCACGGTCAACATCGGCACGGCTCCCGTGCCCGTCTACAGCAGCGGCCCCGCCTACCCCGGTGGCGCGCCGGTCATCCGGCTTCGCTTCACGCGCGATGCCAGCAGCAAGGGCTACTACAGCGGCGGCAAGTACACCGTCGACAAGGTCAAGGTCGACATCTACTGAGCACCGGGCGGCGCTAGCATCCCCGCATGCGCCGCCTGATCCTCGCTGCCCTGCTGTCGGTCTGCGCATGCCCGGCGCTGGCCGACACGCGGCCACTGCGGGTGGTGTTGTTCGACATTGCCCCCTATGCCAGCCAGATCGACGGCAAGCCGCAAGGCCTGTACGTGGACTGGCTGCGCGGCTTTCTGGGCCCGCTGGGCTTGCAGGCCGAGTTCCAGCTCCGGCCCTTCGCCCGCATTGCGCCAACGCTGGAGCAGCGTGAGGCCGACCTGACCATCAGCTTCGCGACCGACACGCTATGGCAGGCCGCCCTGCCCCTGGGCCCGGTGCCGCGCGTCGATTCCGTCGTAGTGACGCGCACCGGCTGGCCGTCGGGCAAGCTCGAGAGCCTGCAGGGCGCGTCGCTGGGACGTGCCCGGGGCGGTTGCCTCGATCTTGCCGAACGACCCGAGCTGCACCTGCGCTGGACCGAGATCAACGGCTTCGACAAGGCTCTACGCATGCTCGAACTTGGCCGGCTGGACGGCGTCTGCCAGACGCGCGACGTGCTGCGTCACCAACTGCCGCTGCTGGGCATGAACCGCGCGCAGCTGGGGCCAGAGATCGTCGTGGGCCATCGTGTCGCACAGCTGTTCGCCCGCAAGACGCTGGAGCCGGCGCTGCTGGCCCAGCTGCAGGCCGCACTCGCCCAGCGTTCACCGATGCAGCGCGACTAGAAAAGGCGCTGCCCACCGGAGCGGACAGCGCCTTCATAGCGAAGCGGGCGTCAGAACTTGTACTGCGCGTTCACATAGAAGCTGCGGCCGCGCGGGTCGCCGTAGGTCGGGTCCCAAGTGACCTGAAAGTAGCGCGACTGGTTGGTGAACGGCGGCGCCGTGTCGGCCACGTTCAGGATGCCGGCGCGCAGGCGCAGCGCGGGCGTGAAGCGGTAGCTGGCAGCCAGGTCCCACAGCGAATACGCCTTCACGTCGCGATCGTTCCATTCGGGCGCCGCCAGGCCGGGCGTGTTCTGGTCGCGGTAGCCGGCCATGTAGTTGTTCGTCACCGTCAGGCCGAACGCACCGATGTCCCAGTCCACCGTCAGCTTGTGGCGCCAGCGTTGCACGGCCTTGTCGTCGCGGAACTTGCCCAGGCCGTCGAC
Source organism: Roseateles asaccharophilus (assembly GCF_031458115.1). Classification (GTDB taxonomy): domain Bacteria; phylum Pseudomonadota; class Gammaproteobacteria; order Burkholderiales; family Burkholderiaceae_C; genus Pelomonas; species Pelomonas asaccharophilus_A. Next base: position 245,108 of record NZ_JAVDXV010000007.1, read on the forward strand.
CATGCCGGAGCGCGGGTCGGTGTTGAACTTGTACTCGGTCACCAACGTGCCGCCCAGGCTGGCGCCAAAGCGGCCATAGGCCGTCGGCTCGCCGCGCCAGGTCAGCGACAGATCCACGCCCGCCGTGTTCAGCTTGCCGCGGTTCTCCTTCTTCACGGTGACGAACTCGACGAAGCCGTCGGAGAAGCGCTTCACGATGGCCGGGTCGTTGTAGTAGACCGGGTTGGTGAAGATGGTTTCCTCGCCGATCTCGGAAATGATGTCGGTCTTGCGGATTGCCCAGTAGTCGACGCTGCCGTTCCAGTTGCGCGACGGCTCGAACACCACGCCGACGTTGAACTGCTTGGACTTCTCGGGCTTGAGGTTGGCGTTGGAGTAGCGATCCACCGCCATCTGCGCCACCTCGCCGGACACCGGGTCCTTGACGAAGCTGGCGGTGATGCCGGAGCGCAGCGGGCGGAACAGCTCCGACACCGTTGGCGCGCGGAAGCCCGTGCCGTAAGACGCGCGCGCCAGCAGCGTGCGGTCGGGGCGGAAGCTCAGGCCCAGCTTGGGGTTGGTGGTGTTGAGCTTGGGCGACGTGGTCTTGGTGGCCTCGTCGTAGATGCCGTCGTAGCGATCATGGCGGATCGCGAGCTGGCCTTCCCACTGCTTGGTGAACGGCGCGCTCAACTCGGCGAATGCGCCCATCACGTCGCGCTCGTGGTTGGTGTCGGCCAGCAGCGGGCCGGAGCTGGAGCGGTCGTTGTTGACGTCGTTGCTCTTCAGTGCCGCGGTGGCGCCGAACTTCAGCTTTTCGCGGCGCACTTCCGCGCCCACGGCCAGCATCAGGTCGCCGCCGCCCAGCGTGGCCAGTGCGCGAGTCAGCTTGCCGTCGACGCTGGTGCTGCTGCCTTCGGCGACGCGCGCGGCACCGTCGATGCGGATGGAGTTCATGAACGCACGGCCGGCGCTGGCGTCGCTGGCACGCTGGAACGGGTTGTACTGGCCCGCCTTGATGCCGGCCTCCAGCTTGCTCAGCGACACCCAGCCATCCAGATTGAGGTCGGACGCCTTGTTGACGCTGTGGTTCAGGGCCGTGTCGTACTCCCAGTCGCCGAAGCGGCCCGTGGCGCCGGCCACCACACGGGTCGCCTCGCTCTCGACGCGGCTGATGCGCTTGCCCGCGTCTTCCAGGCGGAAGCGGAAGTCCACCGCACCGGTGACGCCCGTGACGGCCTGCAGCGATGTCGGCAGCGTGATGCCGGAGGCCGTGCGGAAGCGCGCCGTGGCCGGCGACGCGGAGTAGTCGGTGTCGGTCTTGGCGAACAGCGCCTCGATGAAGACCTGGTGGTCCTCGGCCGCCTGGAAGGTCGCGCGGCCGATCACGCTGGCCTTGTCGGATGCCGGGTAGATCTCCGAGCCGGCGACATAGTCGTAGGAGCAGCCTTCGCGGCCACCCAGGCCCAGCGCCTGCACCGAGTTCGGGTTCAGCCCGCCGGTGCACGACGCCTTGCCGAAGTTCACGCGGCGCGAGCCCGAGTTCACGCCGCCGGGGTTCCAGGTGCCGTTGGCGTTGGAGCCCTTGATCGCCGTACCGGGGTTGGCCAGCACGAAGTTGTTCAGCGCGGTCAGCTGCGCCGCGGTGAGGTCCACGTTGGCCGGGAAGCTGTTGCTGGACGTCTGCGACGGCAGGCGGCCCGGCAGGTTGTATTCCTGGATGAACTGGCGCTGGCGGGCGTCCAGCGCGTCCAGCTTCTGCACGTCCACCGCGGCAAACACGTTGAAGCGGTCCTTGGCCAGGTCGCCCCAGCCACCGGACGCGCTGAACGTCGTCTTGCCGGCGCCGCCCTCCTCGGTGCGGAGCGCATAGACGCTCAGGTCGGCGCCCTGGTAGTCCTTGCGCGTGATGAAGTTGATGACGCCGCCCATCGCATCGGTGCCGTAGATCGCCGAGGCACCATCCTTCAGCACCTCCACGCGCTGGATCGCGCCCGCGGGGATGTTGTTTAGGTCCACGCCCGCGTTGTCACCAGGGCTTGCGAAGTTGGCCAGACGGCGGCCGTTCAGCAGCACCAGCGTGCTGGACACGCCCAGGCCACGCAGGTTGGCGCCGTTGAAGCCGCGCTGTGCGCCGGACTGGTCGCTGATGCTGGCGCCATCGGTCAGGCCGCCGACGTTGGACGTGATCTTCTGCAGCAGCTCGGCCGCGGTCGTCACGCCGGCCTTGTCGATGTCCTGGCGCTTGATGACGTCCACCGGCAGCGCGGCCTCGCCGTCGATGCGCTTGATGCTGGAGCCGGTGATCTCCACGCGTTCGAGCTTCTGCTCCTGGGCGTGGGCGACGGAAATGGCTGCGGTGGTCAACAGCGCGGCTTGCGCGAGCGTGCTGAGGGTGTGGGTGCGGGTTCTGGTCATGAAGGCCTCGGGGTGGATGACGGTCGGACGACTGCCTTGCAATTCACTCTAGGGAGGGGCCTCATGTATTGCCTATGGGGTTTGGTCGCGCAGGTCGCTTGCACGCAAGTGCGCGTCGCTTCACGGCAATCGCGCATGGCCGCCGCACCACGGCGGCACCGGCGTCTTGCTCAGATGCGACATGGAATTGCGTGCCCGGCCCCAACGAGGTGCAACCCGCTGCCCCGCCGCGAAGTGCGCTGACAAGATGGCTTCATGCGAAGACTTCTCTCCACCTTCATGGCCGGCGTGCTGCTGGCAATGTCCACCGCAGCAGCGGCCCAGGGCACGTCCATCGTCATCGGCGGCGCGCTGCGCTTTGACAACGACGCCGTCTGGCAGCGCATCGTCGACGAGGCCGGCGGCGCGGGCGCGCGCATCGCCGTGTTCGCCACCGCCGCGGCCAACCCCGAGCGCAGCGCGGCCAACATCGTCGCGGCACTGAACCAGCGCGGCGCACGCGCCGAAGCCATTCCCGTCGCACCGCGGCTGAAGAACATCGATCTGCAGACCAATCTGCGCGACCCCGCACTGATCGCCAAGGTCGCCGCCTCGCGCGGCGTGTTCTTCTCCGGCGGCGCGCAGGAGCTCATCGTCGACACGCTGCAGCCCGGCGGCGAGCCCACCGCGATGCTGAAGGCCATACGCGCTGTGCACGCCGGCGGCGGCGTCGTGGCCGGCACCAGCGCGGGCGCCGCCATCATGAGCCGCATGATGTTCCGCGACGCGCAGGACAACCTGCAGATCCTCAAGGGCCAGTGGCGCCAGGGCAAGGAATACGACCGCGGCCTGGGCTTCGTGGGCCCCGACCTCTTCATCGACCAGCACTTCCTGAAGCGCGGCCGCATCGGCCGCATGCTGCCGGCCATGCGCGCGTTCGGCTACACGCTGGGGCTGGGCATCGAGGAGAACAGCGCCGCCGTCATCAAGGGCAGCGCGGTGGAGGTCATAGGTGCGCGCGGCGCGCTGCTGGTGGACCTGAGCGCCGCCATGTCCGATGCCCGCCAGCCCGCCTTCAACCTGCGCGGTGCGCAGCTCAGCTACCTGGACCGCGGCGACCGCCACGACCTGGCCAACGGCGTGACCACGCCCGCGCCGCACAAGCTGCGCGAAGCCCGCATCGACCCCGCCGCCAGCGACTACAAGCCCTATCTGCAGGGCGACAGCTACTTCCTCGACATGCTGGGCGACGGCACCATCGTGACCGCCATGGCCCAACTGCTGGACAGCGCCGCCCCCGAGGTGCGCGGCCTGGCGCACCGCGTGCATCCGCGCGCCGGCGATACCGCACCCGACGTCGGCTTCGAGTTCCGCCTCTACAAGGGCCCCGGCCTGGTCGGCTGGTTCAGCGGCGCGCTCGGCGGCGAGGACTACACCGTGCTGAAGGCCCGCCTGGACGTCACGCCCGTGCGCGTGGCCACGCCCCTCGTCACGCCGCTGCCCTGACCTCATGCGAACTCAATTCCACGACCTGCCGGCCGCCAGCGCCGGCACCACGCGACGCCTGCGCAGTCTGCATTTCGGCCGCGGCGAATCCGGCCGCAAGGCCTATCTGCAGGCGGCGTTGCATGCCGACGAGGTGCCGCCGCTGCTGGTGGCACAAGCCCTGATCGAACGCCTGGCCAAGCTCGACGCCGTGGGCGCCATCCCTGGCGAGATCGTGCTCGTGCCCATGGCCAACCCCATCGGCCTCGCGCAAGACCTGCAGGGTTCGGCGCTGGGCCGCTTCGACCTGGGCACCGGCGTCAATTTCAATCGCCAGTTCCGCCACCTGACCCCCACACTGATCCAGCGCCTGGACGGCCGGCTGGGCCCCGACGCGGCGCACAACGCCCGTGCCATCCGCCACTGCAGCCACGAGCTGCTGGCGGCATGGCAACCCACCACCGAGACCGAGGCGCTGAAGCGGCTGCTGCAGATGCTGGCCCACGATGCCGAGCTGGTGCTGGACCTGCACTGCGACAACCAGGCCGTCATGCACCTCTACGCCGGCACGGCGCAGACCGACGCCTTCGCGCCGCTGGCCGCCTATCTGGGTGCGCAGGCGCTGCTGACCAGCGAGGTCTCGGGCGACGAGCCGTTTGACGAATCGGTGGGACGCGTCTGGTGGGAGCTGGCCGCGCACTTCGGCGAACGTTTCCCCATCGACCCGCTGGGCTGCCTGGCCGCCACCGTGGAGTTGCGCGGCGAGACCGACGTCGGCTACGACCTCGCCGAACACGACGCCGATGCGCTGCTGGCCTTTCTGCAGCACCTGGGCCATGTCGACGGCAGCGCCCCGGCGGCCGCACCGGCCTGTGCCGCCACGCCGCTGGAGGGCGTCGAGCCCGTGACCGCACCGGTGGCCGGCATCGTCGTCTTCGCCAAGGCGCCGGGCGACTGGGTGGAGGCCGGCGAGCTGGTCGCCGAGATCATCGACCCGCTCACCGATGAGATCACCGCGCTGCACGCCACCGTCACCGGCCGCTGCTTCGCGCGCACCGCGCGCCGCTACGCCACACGCGGTATGCGACTGGCCAAGATTGCCGGCGCGCGGCCTTACCGCAGCGGCAAGCTGCTCTCGATGTGAGGCTGCGATGAAGCTGCGACTCCCCAACACCTATGTCCTGCTGTTTTCGCTGCTGGCGCTGATCGCGCTGGCCACCTGGATCGTGCCCGGCGGCCGCTTCGAGACCGCGATGGTCGGCGGCAAGTCGGTCGTCGTCGCCGGCAGCTACCACGTCGTCGATGCGCGGCCGCAAGGCCTCACGGCGCTGCTGACGGCGCCCATCAAGGGCTTCGTCGAGGCGGCGCTCATCATCGGCTTCGTGCTCATCGTCGGCGGCGCCTTCGCGGTGCTGCAGAAGACCGAGGCCATAGACGCGATGATCAAGGCCGTGGCCAAGGCGCACAGCCGCTCGGCGCTGGTGCGCGCGATGGTCATCCCGGTCTTCGTCACGCTGTTCGCGCTGGGCGGCGCCACCTTCGGCATGGCCGAGGAGGCCATTCCCTTCGTGCTGATCTTCATCCCGCTGGCCTTGGCGCTGCGGCTGGACACGCTGACCGGCGTGGCCATTCCCTTCGTCGGCTCGCAGGTGGGCTTCGCGACCGCCTTCCTGAACCCGTTCAACGTCGGCGTGGCGCAAGGCATTGCCGGCGTGCCGCTGTTCTCGGGCCTGGGCTACCGCGCGCTTTGCTGGGCCGTCGCCACCGGCCTCACCATCGCCTTCCTGCAGTGGTGGGCCGCGCGCATCCGCCGCGATCCGACGCTGAGCCCCACCTACGAGCTGGACCAGGAGCGGCGCAAGACGCTGGACCTCAGCGGCTTCGAGAACTTCGCCGGCATGAGCCGCCGCCACCGCGCGGTGCTGTGGCTGTTCGCGGCCACGCTGGTGGGCATGATCGTGGGCGTCGTCAAGTTCGGCTGGTACATCGAGGAGATCGCCGCGCTGTTCCTCGTCATGGCGGTGGCCGTGGGCGTCGTCGCGCGCTTCTCGGCGGACGAGTTCATGACCGCCTTCCTGCATGGCGCCAAGGACTTGATCGGCACCGCGCTGGTCATCGCGCTGGCCAAGGGCACCGTCATCCTGATGCGCGACGGCCAGATCATCGACACCATGCTGCACGCGCTGGCGCCGCTGGTGGCATCCAACAGCCCGGTGTTCGCCGCGCAGAAGATGTTCGCCATCCAGTCGGTCATCAACTTCTTCATTCACTCCGGCACCGGCCAGGCCGCGCTGACCATGCCGCTGATGGCGCCGCTGTCCGACCTCGTCGGCATCACGCGCCAGACCGCCGTGCTGGCCTTCCAGTTCGGCGAGCTGACGACGCCCATCATCCCGACCTCGGGCATCACCGTGGGCGTGCTGGCCCTGTCCGGCGTGCGCTTCACGACCTGGGTGCGCTGGATGCTGCCGCTGCAAGGCTTCTACCTGCTGATGGCGCTGGCACTGCTGGCACCGCCCGCGCTGATGGCCTGGCAATAACATCGCGCGGATGGAGGCGCCGTCGTCTGTTCACCGCGTGGGTCTGCTGCTGCTGCCGGGCTTCTCGACGCTCGCGCTGGGCGGCATGCTGGACGTGCTGGCCGCCGCCAACGCGCTGCAGGACGGCGCTGTCTACCGCGCCGACTGCCTGAGCCCGGCCGGCGGCGAGGTGGCCTCGGGCAGCGGCGCCCGCACGCTGACGAACAGCATGGGCGCCGGCACCGACTGGCTGGCGCTGTTCGTCATCGCTGCAGAGCCGGCCCAGCCCGACCTGGCGCTGCTGCACTGGCTGCGGCGCTGCGCCGAAGCGGGCACGGCGCTGGGCGGCATCGGCACCGGTGCCGCCTGGCTGGCCGCCGCCGGCCTGCTGGACGGCCAGCGTGCCTGCGCCGACTGGCCCTGGCTGGACGGCCTGGCCGAAGACCATCCCGGCGTCGCCTGGGCCAACGGCCTGTGGGACATCAACACCGCCGGCGACCGGTTGAGCAGCGCTGGCGGCCTGGCCAGCGTGGACCTGTGCTGCGCCTGGCTGGCACAGCGCCACGGCGAGCGCTTGGGCCAGGAGTTGATCCAGGCCTTGAGCCTGCGCGCGCTGCGCCCTCGCGATGAGCGCCAGCGCGCCGGCTACAGCGAGCGTCGCGGCGCGGGCAGCCCCAAGCTGGCCGAGGCGTTGACGCTGATGGAGGCCAATCTCGCCGAACCGCTGCCCACCGACGAGGTGGCCCGCCTCGTCGGCGTGTCGCGCCGCCAGCTGGAGCGCTTGTTCAAGCAGCACCTCGACACGCTGCCATCGCGCCACTACCTGGCCCTCAGGCTGGGCCGCGCGCAGCGGCTGTTGCAGCAAAGCTCACAGTCCATCCTGCAGATCGGCCTGTCGTGCGGCTTTGCGTCGGGGCCGCATTTCTCCAATGCCTACAAAACGCACTTCGGCCGCACGCCGCGCGACGAGCGCAGCCAGCGCGCGCAGGCCTGGCGCGGCGTGACCCATTCCCAGGGAGAACTCTCATGAACACCTTGCTGCTGCGCCCCGTGGCGGCGGCCGACCTGCCCGATCTCGTGCGCATGGCGGCCGCCAGCCACGACGGCATCAGCTCGCTGCCCAACGACGAGGCCAAGCTGCGCGCGCGCATCCAGGCCTCGCTGCAGTCGTTCGCCAGCCCCGACGATGCCAGCGGCGAGGAGACCTATCTCTTCGTGCTGGAAGACGGTGGGCGCATCGTCGGCTGCTCAGGCATCGCCGCCAGCGCGGGCTTCTTCGACCGCTTCTACAGCTACCGCAACGAGTTCGTCGTGCACGCCAGCGCGGCGCTGGGCCAGTCGCAACGCATGCACACGCTGCACCTGTGCCACGACCTCACGGGCACCACGCTGCTGACCTCCTTCTATCTCGACCCCGCCTACGAGCACGGGCCGGCCGCGCAGCTGCTGTCGCGCGCGCGTCTGCTGTTCATCCACGCGAATGCCGAGCGCTTTTCGGAGCGCATCGCCGCCGAAAGCCCGGGCGTGACCGACGCCGCAGGCCAGAGTCCGTTCTGGGACGCCGTGGGCCGACGCTTCTTCGGCATGGACTACCCCGAGGCCGAGGCCGCCATCGGTGGCCGCAGCCGCGCCTGCATCGCCGACCTGATGCCGCCCTCCCCGGTCTACGTGGCGCTGCTGCCTGAGGCCGCGCAATGGGCGCTGGGCCAGCTGCATCCGGTGGGCGAGCTGCCCTTCTCCATCCTGCAGGACGAGGGCTTCGACGCCGACAGCTATGTGGACATCTTCGACGGCGGCCCCACCGTGGAGGCACCGCTGGCCTCGCTGCGCAGCGTGCGCCATGCGCGCGAGCTGCAGGTGCAGGCCGGCGAAGGCCATGGCCCCCGGCACTGGCATCTGCTGGTGAGACCGTCGCGCGCCGGCTTCGCAGCCGTGCTGGCGGAGATCGGCAATGACCTGACCGAAGCCGATGCGCTGGCGCTGCGCGCGCGCGCCGGCGAACGCCTGCTCGCCACGCCGCTGGTTCCGGGAGGTTCCGCATGAGCGAACGCCTCGTCATCACGCCCGAAGCCGATGGGCAACGCCTGGCACTCGCCGACGGCTCGGCCACGCTGCGCCTCGTGCCACGCCTGGGCCTGGTGCTGCCGCGCTACCACTTCCACGTCGGGCGTGTCGTGCATGCCGCGCAAGAACTGGGGCTGTTCCGCGTGCAGACCACGCTGCTGCTCGGCAACGACCTGACCGGGCAGGCGGAGCTTTGCGACTTCCAGGTCTCGCCCGCGCTGGACGAGACGGCGCAGGCCGAAGCCTGGCGGCGCCTGGTTGGCGCTGCCATCGAACACGCCAGCCCCACGGCGCCGCAGCTGGTGGCCGAGCTGCCGGGCTGGCGCGACGCGGCCGGGCAGTCGCCGTTCTGGCAGGCGCTGGGCGCGCGCTTCTACCGCGGCGACCCGCAGCAGGCGCAGCAGCAGTTCGGCGACGCCTGGCGCAGCCATCTCGCCGCGCTGCTGCCGCGGCAGACCATCTACCTGTCCTTCCTCGGCACCGCGGCCGAAACCCGTCTCAGCCAGCCGGCTGACAGCGTGAGCGCCTTGGCACAGGCGCTAGCCGAGGCGGGCTTCGACGTGTCGGATCACGTGCGCATCGACGACGGCGGCCCGGTGCTGAGCCGCCGCCTGCCACGCCGCTGAGGGCGCGCGTCAGAGCACCTCGACCACCAGCTGCTGGTTGGCCGTGCCCAGCCCGGCGATGAAGGTGGTCAGCCGCACGTCGGTGCTGCCGCCGGCCGGCACGGTGTAGGTGCCCAGCACCTGGCGCGGCTGCGTGGGCGTGGTCCACAACGTGACGGCGGCGCCGTTCAGCGTCGCGGGGCTGTTGAAGGTGAAACTGGGCGAATCGCTGCCGGCCGTGAAACTGGACGCGAAGCTGACGCGCACGGTCTTCGCCGTGGCCTGGCCGTTGGCCAGGCGCAGCGTCACGTCGTACTTGTGGCCGTAGTTGCCGTAGCTGCGGCTGGTGGAGTCCGGCAGGCGGTAGATCTGCGGGCGCGTCTGCTCCTGCAGGTTGGCGTTGAACTTGGACGAGGTGTTGAACGAGAAGCCCGCATGCACATTGCCGCTGGCCGGCAGCGTGACAGTGGTGGTGCCGGCCACCAGGCTCTTGTCGAACACCCCGGCCTCGCGGCCATAGGCGTTGGTGGACTCGCTGTAGATGTCGCCCGTCGCCGGGCCACCCTGCGTCGCGTTGATCGCGTCCTGCGCGCTGCCGCTCAGCGTGACGACGCTGTAGAGATAGATGGGCTGGCTGCCGCACACCTCGAAGCGCCCGTCGGCCATGTTGTTGTTGGCCATGGACGCCTTCGCAATCTCGGTGCCCTGGAAGGCGCCCAGGCTGCGGCCGCTGAAGTTGGTGCCGAACGTGCCGTTCAGCCAGTCCTTCGCGACGAAGAAGCTCTGGCCCGTGCCCTTGCCCGTCAGCGGCTTCTGGGCATTGGTGTACATCGAGCCCTTGGCGTTGACCGTGATGGTCGCGTTGTTGGGGTTGCTGGCGATCAGGTGCAGGTAGGCACCGGCGCCGACCTTGTTGATGTGGAACAGGTAGGCGTTGTGGCAGCCGGACAGCGGGTAGGCGCGGCCGCCACGCGTCGCGTCGTTGCGGGCCACCTGCATCAGCCAGCCGGTGCCGCGGAAGATCTCCGGGTTGTTGCTTTTCCAGATCGGATAGCTGCCGTAGCCCAGCGACAGCGGCTGCAGCAGGTTGTCGGACACCTTCTGGTTGGTGGCCAGCAGGCCGGATTGCCAGGACTGGGCATGGGCAGCGGCCGCCAGCAGCGGCAGCAGAAACAGCGAGGCGCGTTGGATGACGTTCATGGTGCGGTTCACGAGAGATTGACGTTGATGACCGGATGCGACGTACAGCGGGCCTGCTCAGCCGGGCGGTGCACGTGCGCGGCTCATCGCGTCAGTCCAGTGCCCGCAGTGCCTGCACGACCCGGGCCGACATGTGGCGGTGGTCGTCCAGGTCCGGGTGGCCGCCGCAGCCGCGCGCGGTGATGGGGCCCCAGTCCAGCGTCGCGGTGCGGCGCCAGCCGGCGACGCGCTGCTCGTCGGCCAGCTGCCGCACCAGCGGGCGCAGCTTGTCGCCGTTGGACGGCAGCGCCGTGCTCAGCAGCAGCACGGGCACGTCGCCGGCGCGGCGGTGCACATCGGCCAGCAGCGCGCGGTAGGTCTGCAGCACATCGCGCATCAGCGTGGCCGCGTCGCGCGGCTCACCGTCGGCCACCGGCGTCGAGAAATCGTTGATGCCCAGGGCTATGACCACCGCCGTCGGCACCCAGGCCGCATCCGGTGCGCCGGGGCGGTCCTGCAGCAGCCGCGCGTAGTGCAGGCCGTGATGGCTGTCGCGCTGGTTGCCGGCCCAGTTGCGCACCAGACCCTGGCCCGACACCGCATGGATGCGTGCCTCGGCGCCCAGCGAACGTGCGGCACGCACCGCGTAGCTCTGTGTCACGTCGGTCAGCGCGGGGATGTCGGCCTCGGCGCAGGCACGCGTGGGCGACAGGTTGCCCATGGCGGCGGTGAAGGAGTCGCCGATGAACTCGATGCGCCGCGCGGCGGGTGCAGGCGGCGGCAGCACCCTGCCCTGCACCTCGAAGCCCAGCACCCGCGCGGCCTGGCGCGGTGACTCGGTGCGCTTGACGAGGCGCGCCTCGTGTCGGCCCGCAGGCAGGCCTCGCAGCCACACGGTGCGCTCTCCGGCGGTCGGTGCGATCTGCAGGCGCGGTTCGCCATCGACCTCCAGCACCCAGTGGTTGTGCGCGTCGTCCAGCGTCACGCCAATGGCGCGACCGTCGAAGCGCAGCGTCCAAGCCGTGCCGGGCCAGGTGGCCAGCCAGCCACCGCCGGGCGCGGGGGCCATGCGCCCCTGCGTCTGCACCAAGCGCTCGGGTACCGGTGCGGCATGAACACCCGCGGCAAGCATCAACAACCACAACGCACGCATCAAGCCCTCCAGATCCAGCCCCGGCGGTTGGCCGCCAGGGTCAAGCACATCACCGCACTGGTCAGCAGCGCGCCCTTCAGCAGCGCCTCGGGCACCGAACCGGTCAGCGCCTGCCACGCCGGCAGCAGCCCGCTCAGCTGCAGCAGCGGCAGCACGCACAAGCTGCCGGCCACATAGGCCAACATCGGGTTGCGGCCCAGCTCGGACACAACGCCCAGGCCGCGCAGTGGCTGCAAGGCCACCAGCAGCAGCACGCTCAACCCGGCCGTCAGCACCTGGTAGCTGAACGTGGATGGATCCTTGCGGATGCCGCCTTGCAGCGGCTCCATAAACAGCCCCAGCAGCACCAGCGCGACGGCCAGCGGCCAGGCGCGCGCCGCGAAGCCACCGGCGCGTGCGGCGCGCACGCCGCCCCAGGTCAGCAGTGCCGCGCTCAGCATGGCGTTCAGCGCCGTCTCGCGCGCCTGCAGCAACACGAGATTGAGCACGACAAGGGCGAAAGCGATCGAGGCCAGCCCGCGATCACGATGGACCGGCTCGCCGCGCGCCAGCCACTCGCCCACCGCCATGCCGGGCACGACGATCAGCAAATACTTCAGGAACAGGAAGCGCCACGCCCAGTCGGCCGGTGTGCTCCACAGCACGCGCGTCCATGCGTCGGGCGGCGCCAGCATTACGGCGACGACCACCGGCAGCGCCCACCAGCGCCACGCCTGGCGGCCGTCGCGCGTGGCCGCCCACAGCAGCGTGCCCGCGCCGGCCATGACGGCCAGCACGACGAGGATGATGTCGTGGCGCTTGGGCTCCAAGCCCACCCAGACCCACAGCGCCACGGCTGCGGTCCAGGCGCCGGCCTTCAGTGTCAGCGGCACGCGCCGCACCAGCAGCAGCCCCAGCAGCGCGAACGCCGCCAGCGACAGCCACGGGCTCACATGCGCCGGCTTCAACTGCTGCGTGAACAGCGCGAAGAACAGCAGCAGCGCGAAGCGCCGCACGGCCGTGCGCGCCGCTTCAGCCGGCGTGTGATGGCGCAACGCCAGCGGCAGCGCGGCGCCCAGCGCGAACAGGAACATCGGAAAGACCAGGTCCACCCAGGTCAGCCCGGGCAGCGTCGGCATGAACTTGTGCGCGGGCGGCGGCAGCTGCGCGTGGTACATCCACGCCGGCAGCGCGCCGCCGAAGCCGAGGCTGCCGCTGAACACCATGCCCAGCACGGCCAGGCCGCGCAGCGCGTCCAGGGAAGGATCACGCAGCGCCTGGTGGCTCATGCGAGCACGGCGTGCAGCTGAGCCCGCGTGGGCGCCACGGCGCCCGCGCCTTCGCAGGCCAGCGACGCGTTCGCCAGCGCGAACTGCAGCTGGCGCGCCGGTGGCTCACCCTGCATCAGCGCGGCCAGCAGGCCGGCGAGGCTGGCATCGCCAGCGCCCACGGTGTCGACCACGCGCACGGGCCGCGCCGCGGCGTGCAGTTCGACGCCGGGCGCGAACAGCGAGGCGCCGTCCGCACCGCGCGTGTAGAGCCAGGTGGCTTGCGGGTTCTGCGCGCGCAGCGCGGCCAAGGCGTCGGCGGGTGTCGCTTCAGGGAAGTAGCCACGCAAGTCCTCATCGCTGACCTTGATGACATCGGCCATCGCGATGAAGCGCTGCAGACGCGGCAGGTCCGCGGCGGTCATCAGCTTGCGGTGGTTGGGGTCGAAGCTGATGCGGACGCCTTGCGCCTTCAGATCGAGCGCCAGCGCTTCGAGGCGCCTGCCCAGCGGCTCGCGCACCAGGCTGATGCCGCCGAAGTGGCCCCATTGCAGGCCGGCGAGCGACGGCAGCTGAGCAGCGTCGAACTGCAAGTCGGCAGCACCCTCGCCGAGGAAGAAATAGTGCGGTGGATCCAGCCGGTCGACGATGGCCAGCAGTGGCGGCGCGTCAACGCGGCGGATGAAAGACTCGTCCAGCCCAGCCTCGCGCGCGGCCTTGTGCAATTGGTCGCCGAAGCGGTCGCGGCTCAGGCAGCCCGCCCAGGCGGACGGCACATCCAACGCGGCCACCGCGCGCGCGACGTTGAGGCCAGCGCCACCCGGCAGCCCGCGGAAGTCGTCGCCACCGCGCGTGACGAGATCGGTGAGCGCTTCACCGAAGCTGATGAACGCAGGGCTCATCCCCGCCCCGCCAACTTCAGGCCCAACAACACCTCATGGCAGGCACCCATCGTGTGGTAATCGGTCTTGCCGGCCGGGCTCTTCTCGTCGCTGAGCTTCTGGTTGTCGGGCGACAGGATGCGGAACCACGCACCGTGTTCGTGATCGACGAAATGCGCCCACGAGTAGGCCCACAGCTTGTCGTACGCGTCCGCGAAGCGCTTCTCGCCGGTGGCCAGCTGCAGCAGCGCCGCAGCCGCAAAGCTCTCGGCCTGCACCCAGAAATATTTGTCCGCATCGCAGACGCGGCCGTCGCGGTCAAAGCCGTAGACCAGGCCGCCATGCGTCGCATCCCAGCCCTTGGCCCAGGCCTCGTCGAACAGCTCGAAGGCGCGCGGCAGCAGCCAGGCCTCGGGCCGCACGCGGTGCAGCATGACCAGCAGCTTGGCCCATTCGGTCAGATGGCCCACCTGGTAGCTCCAGGGCCGGAACAGGTTGGCCGGGTCATCCCGGTTGTAGTCCCAGTCGGGCTGCCACTGCGTGTCGTAGTGTTCCCAGATGGAGCCGCCGCAGCGCGCGGCCTGGCGCACGCAGATGTTCTCCGCGACGAGCATCGCGCGATCCAGATAGCGTTCGTCGCCGGTCGCCTCGTGCGCGGCCAGCAGCGCCTCGCAGGAATGCATGTTGGCGTTCTGGCCTCGGTAGTTACTCAAGCGCCAGCCCGCATCGGCCTCGTCCGCATACAGGCCATGATCCGGCTCCCAAAAGCGCTGCTCCATCAACTCGCAGGTCTCGGCGATGCCCTCCCTCGCACCCGCCACGCCGGCCATCGCCGCATGGGCATGGGCCAGCAGCACGAAGGCCAGGCCGTAGCAATGATTGGTCGTGTCCAGCACCTCGCGCGTGTCGTGGTCCAGCAGCCAGGCATAGCCACCGTCGGGCTGCCGGTGCACGTCGCGCAGATAGGCCAGGCCGTGCGCGGCGCGGCGCCGGTCTTCGGCATCGCCGAACGCGCGGAACGCCATCGCGTGGTTGAACACGAAGCGCGCGCTGCTGACGAGGTGGCGCTGGCGGCGGTCATAGACCGTGCCGTTGTCCTTGAAGAAATGGAAGAAGCCGCCGCTGGCGTCCACCGCCACCGGTGCGTAGAAGGCCAGCGTGTGGCGCACATGGGCGCGCAGGAAATCCGGATCCCAGAAGTTCATGACTGAGTGCTTTGCGCCTGGGCGAACCATTGCGTGACGAGTTCGGTGCGCGTGATTGCTGTGCCCACGGTGACGGCCCAGGCGCCGCGCGCCAGCGCCTCGCGCACTTGCGCGGGCGTGTGGATGCGGCCCTCGGCCATGACGCGCGGATGCTCGGCGGCCAGTTGCTCCAGCAGCGCCCAGTCTGGGTCGGCAGGCACGGGTCCGCCGGTGTAGCCGCTCAGCGTCGTGCCGACGATGTCGAAGCCCAGGCGCGCGGCCTCGCGGCCTTCGGCCAGCGTGGCGCAGTCGGCCATGGCGAGAACACCGCTCGCACGGATCGCGTCCAGCAGCGCCTGCACGCTGGCGGGCCGCGCGCGGTCGGTGGCATCCACCGCGATGACATCGGCGCCCGCATCGGCCAGCGCCAGCACGTCGCTGCGCTCGGGTGTGATGCGCACGGGGCTGTCGGCCAGGTCGCGCTTGACGATGCCGATCAGCAGCGCCTGCGGCAGGCGGCGGCGCACATGGGCCAGCCGAGCCGCGCCTTCGATGCGCAGCGCTTGCGCGCCGCCCTTGAGCGCCGCCTCGGCAATGCGCGCGACCACCTCGTCATGGTCCAGCGGGCCGTCGTCCACCGGCTGGCAACTGACCACCAAGCCGCCCTTTAGGCGGCCATCCAGCTCCGTCAAGGTCACGCGTCATCCCCCGCCGCGCCCTGCGGCGCACGCATCACATTGACCTCGAAGCGGTAGCGGTCGGCGCGGTACAGCGTGCGCGCGAACTCGACGATCTCGCCGGTGTTGCTGAGCACCAGGCGCTCCACCAGCAGCGACGGCGAGAACGGCGGCACTTCCAGCATGTCAGCCTCTTCCTCGCTGAGCACGGTGGCCTGCACCTCCTGCACCGCGCTGCGGATGACCAGGCCGGAGCGCTGCAGCAGCTCGTACAGCGAGCCGGTGCGCAGCTGCTCGGCATTGACCTCGGGCGCACGCGCCTTGATCAGGTAGACCGTCTCCAGCGCCATGGGCTCGTCGTTGGCGAAGCGCAGGCGCTTCAGCTCCATCAGCGCGGCGCCAGGCGTGAGCTTGAGCTTCTGCGCCAGCTTGGCGTTGGCGCCCAGCTCCTTCACGCTCAGCACCTCGCTGCTGGGCATCAGGCCGCGCTCGCGCATGTCCTCGCTGAAGCTCATCAGCTGCAGTTGCTTGACGACCGGCTGGCCGCTGACGAAGGTGCCGGCGCCCTGGCGGCGGTCCAGCAGACCTTCGTGCTCCAGTTCGCTCAAGGCGCGGCGCAGCGTCTCGCGCGCCACGCCCAGGCGCTCGGACAGCTCGCGCTCAGGCGGCAGCCGGCCGCCGCTGTGTTGCTCCACCAGGGCCAGCAACTGTTCCTTCAGCTGCTGTCGTTTCAGGGCTCGATCGGAGGGCATGGTTGGCCTTCTATTGGTCTAAGTTCCAGGCGTTTATTCCTGGGCCACAACGGCGACCAATGTAACCTCTACATAGAAGATTGAAAAGAGACCATTTGTATACCATTTGCTTGCAACACTGCTTTGGTTCGGGTAAGGTGCCGGCCTCGACATGAAGCGACACCTCCTTGCTCTCACCGCGGCCAGCGTGCTGCTCGCCACCTCCGCTGCGTCAGCGCGCAGCCTGGAGTTCTGGACCATGCAGCTGTCGCCGCAGCTGGACGGCTACATGAACGCGCTGATCCAGCGCTACGAGGCCGCCCACCCCGGCGTGAAGGTGAAGTGGGTGGACCTGCCCTGGGCCGAGATGGAGCGCAAGGTGCTGACCGCCATCGCGGCCGGCCAGGCACCCGATGTCGTCAACCTGAACCCGCAGTTCGCCGCCAAGCTGGCCGAGTTCGGTGCGCTGGCAGAGCCTGAGCAGCACCTGAGCGCTGCCCAGGTGGCCAGCTACCTGCCCGCCGCCTGGGCCGGCAACTGCATGGACGGCAAGACCTTTGCGCTGCCCTGGTATGTGACGGTCAACCTGACGCTGTACCGCCGCGGCCTGCTGCAGGACGCCGGCATCTCCGCGCCGCCGCGCTCGCATGCCGAGTTGCTGACCGTGGCGCCCAAGCTGGCCACGCACGGGCGCCATGCCTACTTCCCGGCGCTGGACGGCTCGCACCCGCTGGAAACGCTGGTGGCCATGGGCACGCCGCTGCTGGATGCGCGCGGCTGTGCCGGCTTCGCCAACGACCAGGGCGCCGCTGCCTTCGGCTTCTACCGCGACCTGTACCAGCGCAAATGGGTGCCGCGCAACGTCGTGACCGAAGGCCACCGCAAGGCCGTGGAGTTGTTCGTGGCCGGCGAGGTGGCCATGATCTCCACCGGCATGCAGTTCCTGAACTTCATCAAGACCAGCAATGCCGACCTGTACACCGACATCGACATCGCGCCACCGCTGGCCCGCCCGGGCACGCCACCCAATCTCGCCGTGATGAACCTGGCCGTGCCCGCCGCGTCGAAGCAGAAGCAGGCCGCGTTCGACTTCGCCGCGTTCGTCAGCAATGCCGACAACCAACTGGCGTTCGCGAAGGCCGTGCCGGTGCTGCCCAGCAGTCGTGCGAGCTATGGCGACGCCTTCCTGTCCACCACACCCGCCAGCGGCGACCTGACCGACCGCGCCCGCGCGCTGTCCGCGCAGCTCGCGCAGCAAGGTCAGGTGCTGGTACCGCCCATGCGCGCCTACAGCAAGCTGCGCAACAGCTACGCCATCCAGCTGCAGGCGCAGATGCTGGGCAAGCAGGCGCCCGCCGCCGCGCTGCAGACGGTGACCACGCAATGGAACCGTCTGCTGGGGTGCAAGCCATGAGCGAATATGTGCTGGCTGCCGACCTGGGCGGCACCAAGATCCTGGCCGCGCTGGTCAACGAGCGCGGCGAAACCCGCCACGTACTGGAGGCCCCGACGCCCGCCAAGGCCGGTGCCGCTGCCGTCGTGAAGGCGCTGCGCGAGCTGCTGCAGGACGCAGCCGACGGCCACCAGCCGCGCGCCATCGGCCTGTCGCTGGCCGGCGTCATCGACGCGCAGACCGCCTGCGTACTGGACGCCACCGACGCGCTGCCCGGCTGGAAAGGCACGGACCTGCGCGCCGAGCTGGCCCACTTCGGCCTGCCCGTCACCGCCCGCAACGATGTGCACGCCGCACTGCTGGGCGAAGCCTGGCTGGGCGGCTTGCGCGGCTGCCGCCACGGCGCGTTGCTGACGCTGGGCACCGGCCTGGGCGCGGCCTTCCTGGCCGATGGCCAGCTGCACACCGGCCACAACCAACTGGCCGGCCACCTGGGTCGCACCGAGTGGCTGCACCAGGGTCGGCGCGTGCCGCTGGAGTCGCTGCTATCCGGCACCGGCCTGGCCAACCTGCACGGCAGCGCCGCGGACGGCCGCGACGTCATCGCCCGCCTGGGGCTGGACGCCACCGCCGACAGCGCGCTGCGCACCTGGGTCAACCTGCTGGCGCTGCAGCTGCACAACCTGCACTGGGCCTTCGACCCCGGCCGTGTGCTGCTGGGCGGCGGCATGATCGATGCGCGCGAACACTGGTGGCCGCTGCTGGAGCGCGTGACGGCCGACCTGCCGCTGGACATCCGCCCTGCTGAACTGGGATCGCGCGCCGGGCTCTTGGGCGCAGCTCACCTTGCCTGGGAGGCCGTCGCGTGAAAGAGAAACCCTGGATCACGCTGCTGTTCCTGCTGCCCGCCTGCAGCCTGCTGGGCGGCTTTGTGCTGTACCCGGCCGCGCAGGCGCTGTGGCTGAGCTTCACCGACTACAACATGATCACGCCCACGCGCTTTGTCGGCGTGGACAACTACGCACGGCTGGCCTCCGATCCCTTCTTCTGGGCCGCGCTGCGCAACAGCCTGCTCTACCTCGTGGTCGTCGTGCCGCTGCTGGTGGTGCTGCCCATCGTGGTGGCCGTGGGCGTGAACGCCGCGCTGCCGGGCATACGCCTGTTCCGCGCCCTCTTCTACTTGCCCGTCGTCACGTCGCTCGTCATCTCCAGCCTGATCTGGAAGTGGGTCTACGAGGAGAAGGGACTGCTCAACCACGCGCTGTTGTCGCTGGGCATCGTCGATGCGCCCGTGGCCTTCCTGACCGACCCCAGCCTCGCGCTGTTCGCCGTCATGGCCGTCACGCTGTGGAGCGGCATGGGCTACTACATGGTCATCTACCTGGCCGGCCTGCAAGGCATCCCGCGCTCGCTGTACGAAGTGGCGGCGCTGGAGGGCGTCAGCGCCTGGCAGCAGTTCTGGCACATCACCGTGCCGCTGCTGCGGCCCAGCATGGCCATCGTGGCCGTCATGTCGTCCATCGCGGCGATGAAGGTCTTCGAGGAGATCTACGTGATGACGCAAGGCGGGCCCATGGCCGCGTCCAAGACGCTGGTCTATTTCATCTACGAGACCGCCTTCGTCGAGTTCGAGATGGGCCAGGCCGCTGCGGCCGGCATGGCGCTGTTCGCCATCACGCTGGCGCTGTCCCTGCTGCAGTTGCGCCTGCTGCGCAAGAAGACATGAACAAGAAGATCCTGCGCTACCTGCCGCGCTATCTCGCGCTCATCGCCTGGGCCGTCGTCACCATCGGCCCCTTCCTGTGGCTGCTGTCCACGTCGCTGAAGGGCCCGGGAGAGAACCTGTTCGCCCAGCCGCCGCAGCTGCTGCCCGCCGAGCCCACGCTGGAGAACTTCCGCCGCGTGCTGCAAAGCCAGCCCATGTTCAGCTACCTGTTCAACAGCCTGCAGGTGGCGCTGCTGGCCGTGGCCTGCAACCTGTGCTTTGCATCGCTGGCCGGCTATGCGCTGGCCCGCATCGAGTTCCGCGCCAAGCCGCTGGTGTTCGCGGCGCTGCTGGCCAGCATGATGCTGCCCTTCCAGCTGCTGATGATCCCGGTCTACCAGTTGGCGCTGTCGCTCGGCCTGCGCAACACGCTGGTGGGCCTGGTGCTGCCGCATGCCTGCACGGCGTTCGGCATCTTCCTGATGCGCCAGGCGTTTGACGCCATCCCGCGCGCGCTGGAAGAGGCGGCGGTGATGGAAGGCGTGGGGCGTTTCCGCATCTGGGCCTTTGTGTGCCTGCCGCTGGTGCGGCCGCAACTGGCCACGCTGGCCGTGTTCACCTTCATCGCGGCCTGGGGCGATTTCCTGTGGCCGCTGATCCTGAACGACGACCCGGCGCGCTTCACGCTGCCGCTGGGCGTGAACCGCCTCGCCGGACTGTTCTCGCTGGATTGGCGCCTCGTCGCCGCCGGCGCGGTGTTCAGCCTCATTCCCGTGCTGATCGTGTTCGCGTTCAGCCAGAAGTTCTTCATCGAAGGCGCATTGAAAGGCGCAGTGAAGCAATGACCTTGCCCAAGCCCTACCAAGTCAGCGTCGTTGTCCAGACGCACTGGGACCGCGAGTGGTACTACCCGCAGCAGACCTTCGCATCGCGCCTGCTGGCCGTCATGGAACGCGTCTGCGACCAACTCGACGACGGCCGGCTGCAGCACTTCCTGTTCGACGGCCAGGTCTGCGCGCTGGAAGACCTGCTGCTGGAAGCCGAGCCCGACCTCGCCGAACGCGTTCAGGCCCATGCCCGTGCCGGCCGCATCGCTTTAGGCCCCTGGTATGTGATGGCCGACGAGTTCCTCGTGTCCGGCGAGTCGCTGTGGCGCAACCTGGAGATTGGCCTGGCCACGGCAGCGCAGTTCGGCGAGCCGCAGCGCATCGGCTACCTGCCCGACAGCTTCGGCCACATCGCGCAGATGCCGCAGCTGCTGCGCCACCACGGCATAGGCTCCAGCGTCACCTGGCGCGGCATCGGACTGCGCCATGCCGAGTTCCGCTGGGTGGCGCCCGACGGCAGCGTGGTCGACGCCGTATACCTGACCCAGGGCTACTACCAACACCCGCTGAACGTGACCGACTGGCAAGGCGCGCTGACCAGGTACCTGGAGGCCATCGCACCGCGCAGCCTGACCGGCGCGCTGCTGCTGACCCAGGGCGGCGACCACCTTGCGCCCGTAGCCCAGCTCGCCGGCCGCATCACGCAGTTCAACGCCGCGCAGGACCGCTACGAGCTGGTGCAGCACAGCCTGCAGCAACACCTGGACGCGCTGGCCGCACACGACGTGGAGCGCCCCTCGCTGCAAGGTGAGCTGCGCGACAACACGCAGAGCTTCGTGCTGCCCGACGTGCTGTCCACACGCCGCTATCTGAAAGACCTGCACCAGCGCGCCGAGGACCGGCTGCTGGGCGAAACCGAGCCGCTGTGGGCCTGGCTGGCCGGCGTGCAGCCGCCCGAGCACGCGCTGCTGCAGAGCTGGAAGGCGCTGATCCAGCAGCAGGCGCACGACTCCATCTGCGGCTGCAGCGCCGACGAGGTACATGACGAGATGGAGACGCGTCTGGTGTCGCTGGACCAGCGCCTGGCCGCGCTGCGGGCCCGTGCGCTGCACGCCGCCGGCCTGCAAAGCCCGCTGCAGCATGGCGGCGATGGCGTCTCCGTATTTGCCGACGACGCGACCTTCACGCTGTTCAACCCGCTGCCGCTGGCCACCGAGGGCTGGCAGGCCGTGGAGCTGCTGCTGCAAGGCCTGCAGCCCGCCGCGGTGCGCCTGCTGGACGCGAACGGCACACCGCTGCCGCTGCACTGGCTGGCTTGCGAGCCCGCGCGCTCGCTGCGCTCGCCGCTGGACGACTTCCCCGATCCCGTCGTGGGTCACCGGCTGCAGTTGCGCGTCGCGCTGCCGCTGCAAGGCCTGCAAGCCGTCGCGCTGCGGTTGGAGGCCTGCGATCCGGCCGCCGCCGGCGCGGCGACGCTGGCCGCCGACACCACCAAGGCCATAGCAGGACTCCACCTCGACGAGGACGGCGATCTGCACTGGCAAGGCCGGCTGCAGTTACTGCTGCACACCGAACTCGACGCCGGCGACAGCTATAACTTCTCGCCCTCCGCGCAGCCGGCGCGGCAATGGCATTCACGCTTCCGCGCAATCAGCCAGCGCCGCAGCGGCCCCTTCACGCAGCTGAAGCTGGGCTATGCGTTCGAGCAGCCGCAGAGCCTGGATGAACATCGCCGCGGCCCCAGCCAGACCAACGTCACGACCTCGGGCGAGCTGACGCTGTGGCTCACCGAAGGCTCGCCCTGGGTCGATGCGCAGCTCACCCATCACAGTGCCGCGCAAGACCAGCGCACCCGCCTGGTGTTCGCCGCCGGCGAGATGCTGACCGAATCTGCCGGCGACACGGCCTTCCACTGGACCCGTCGCCCGGTCGTGAAGGCCACCTACCCCGCGGAACCTACGCCGCAGCGCGAGACACCAGTGGTTGTGAACCCCAGCCTGTCCGCCGTCCAGGCCGGCAGCATCGCCGTCGTCCACCGCGGTCTGCAGGAGTTCGAGATCGTCGACGGCCCGCACGGCAGCGACGCGTTGGCGCTGACGCTGCAGCGTGCCGTCGGCTGGCTGTCGCGTCGCGACATGGTGTCGCGCGGTGCCGGTGCAGGCCCCGACCTGCCCACGCCCGGCGCGCAGCGCGGCTTTGACGGCGCCACGTCGTTCGCTTTCGCTCTTGATACCGCCGCGCCCGATGCGCTGCTGCAGCGCGCGCTTCGCCTGCGCCGCCCGCTGCTGGTGCTGCCCGGCCACCAACCCGCCGCCTGGCGCGAACCGCTGGTGTTGCCCAGCGACCGCCTCGTGCCCAGCAGCCTGCGCCGCGTTGACACCGAGCTGGAGCTGCGCGTCTGGAACCCACTGAACCAAGCCCTGCCCGGCCTGCTGCCCGGCTGGACCCGCATCGGCGCCGACGGCGACGTGCAGCCGCACCAGATCGCTACGTACCGGAGGCCAGCATGAAGACCGTCATCGGCCTGCCCGTCGACGGCCGCCCGGTCGTGCGCGCCCAGGTGCAGCAGCTGGTGGCGCTGGCCGAAGCCTTCCAGCTGCGCTGCCCGGAGATCGCCGAGCTGGGCGACTTCCGCATTCCCGCCGACCGCGAGCATCTGGCGCAATGGCTGGTCCAGCAGCGCGAGCATGCCGCCGGCTGGGTGCTGAGCCTGGACATGCTGGTCTATGGCGGTCTCATCCCCAGCCGCTTCATTGACGACGACGAGGCCGGTCTGCGCGAACGTCTGTCGCTGCTGCGCAAACTGAAGCGCCCCGGCGTGCCGCTGACGGCCTTCGCCGCGACCATGCGCATCTCCAACAACTGCGTGGCCGAGGAAGAGAAGCCCTACTGGAACCCGTATGGCGCCGATCTTTGGGCATGGAGCTTCCACACCGATCGCCACGCGCTGACCGGCGACGGCGACAGCCTCACCCGTGCCGAAGCCGCCGCGATGCGCGTACCCCCGCACATCCGCGACGACTACCGCGCCACGCGCACCCGCAACTTCGCGATCAACCTGGCGGCGTTGGACTTCGTCGAGCAAGGCGTCATTGACCGCCTGGTGCTGCCGCAGGACGACACGGCCGAGTACGGCTTCAACATCGCCGAGCGCCGCGCGCTGCAGGCCGAGGTCGCACGCCGCGGGCTGACCGACCGCGTGCTGATCTACCCCGGCGCCGACGAGGTCATGCACACGCTGTCGGCCTGGGTCGTGGGCAAGTTGCGCGGTGACGCGCCGTTGCGCATCAACGTGCTGCCGACCGATGCCGCACATTGGGAACGCCTGGTGCCGCTGTATGAAGACCGGCCGCTGCCGCTGTCGCTGGCGGCGCAGCTGCAGGCCGTGGGCGCTGTGCAGGCGGGTGACGACGCCGAGCTGCTGCTGCTCGTGCACAGCCAGGGCCATTCGCAGGGCGACTGGGCCATGCGCAAGCTGCTGCCGCAGCGCGTGGGTGTGGATGCCGACGCCTGGACTGCCGTCACTTCGGCGCCCGCCGTGGCCGTGGCCGACGACGCGCATGCCAATGGCGGCGATCCTGCCTTCGTCGCCGAGCTGGCGGCTCACCTGCCTCTCACGTCGCTGGCCGGCTATGCAGGCTGGAACACCTCCAGCAACCGCATCGGCTCGCTGCTGGCCCAATTGGTGCTGGCGCACGGCCGCTGGACGGCGATCGACAACCAGGCCGTCGTCGCGCTGCGTCTGGCCGAAGACCTGCAATGGCAGGCCCGGCTGCGCCAGAGGCTGCGCGACCGCATCGACGAGCCCGCTCTACCTTCTGCAGAACTGGAGCAGCAAGCGCAGGCACTGGTGCTGGACGAGGCCAACATCTGGCTGGCGACCATGGGCTTCACACAGCGCATCCGCCGCGCGTGGTTGCCGTGGCGGCGCACGTTCGAGATTGGCCTGGAGGTCGCATGACCAAGGTCCAACTCCTCATCGTCGGCGACTCGCTGGGCGGCGTGCTGGCCGCGCACACGGCGCATGCGCTGGGTCTCGATGTGCTGCTCATCACGCAGAACGACTGGGTCGGCGGCCAGCTCACCAGCCAGGCGGTGCCGCCGGACGAGCACAAGCTGATCGAGAGCACTGGCTGCACACGCCGCTACCGCGCGTTCCGCGATGCGATGCACGCCCACTACCGCGCGCAGCCGGGCTTCCTGGACGCCGGCACGATGACCGAGGGCTGCAACCCCGGCGACGGCTGGGTGTCCCGCTTGTGCCTCGAACCCGCCGTGGCGCACGCCCACCTGCTGACACTGCTGGCCGATGTGCCGCAACGCCGCGGCTGGCCCACCGCCGTGACGCGCGAGGGCCGACGCATCACTGCGGTCGACATCGGCGGTGAGTTCATCGCCGCCGACCTCGTCATCGACGCGACCGAGACCGGCGAACTGCTGAAGCTGGCAGGGCTGCCCTACCGTCTGGGCAAGGAATCCCAGGCCGAGTTCAACGAACCGCTGGCGCCGCCGCAGGCGGACCCGCTGGACCAGCAGCCCGTGACCTGGGTGCTGGCGCTGCGCCGCGAGGCAAGCCCCGGCCCCATCACGCCCAAGCCCACCGACTACGACTTCTGGCGACAGCACGTCGTGCCGCACTACGGATTCAAACAGTTCAGCGACTGCATGCCCGGCAGCCGCATCGGCGAGGTCGCGCGCCTGCCGCTGTTTGCGGACGGCGCGACGCTGGACTGGTGGCGGTACCGCCGCATCGTCGCCGCCCACCAATGGGAACAGGCACCGCAGGACGTGTCCCTCGTCAACTGGGCACAGAACGACTACGCGCTGCAGCCGCTGCTGGACGGGCCGCTGAGCGAGCGCGAGATCGGCGACGCCGCGCGCGAGCTGAGCCTGTGCCTGCTGCACTGGTTGCAGCTAGAGGCCGGCCACCCAGAGCTGCAGCCGGCGCCGGACGCTACCGGCACGGCCGACGGCTTGGCGCAGGCCATATACGTGCGCGAGTCGCGCCGCTTGGTCGGGCTGGACACGCTGACGCAGAACGACCTCAGCACCGGCAACCTGGAGCCGATGACGCACCCGCAAAGCGTCGGTGTCGCCTGGTACAACCTGGACATCCACCCCACCGTGAAGAGCGGCATGGGGCTGAACGCCAAGGGCCGGCCCTATGTGCTGCCGCTGGGCATCTTCCTCAGCGCCGACATCGACAACCTGCTGCCGGCCTGCAAGAACCTCTCCGTCACCCATCTCGCCAACGCCAGCGCGCGCGTGCATCCCACCGAATGGCTGATCGGCGAGGTTGCGGCTCACATCGCCGCGACGTTGCTGCGGCACGACCTGACCCCGCAGGCGCTGCACGCCGACGCGGCCACCGTCGCGGCGCTCCAGCAGCGGCTGCGCGACGACGGCATCCCGACCGATTGGGACCTTCAACCATGACCACGCCCACCCTGCAACTTCGCGGTCTGCGCAAGCAGTTCGGCAACACCACCATCCTGCACGGCATCGACCTGACGCTGAACGAGGGCGAGTTCCTTGTCTTCGTCGGCCCGTCGGGCTGTGGCAAGAGCACGCTGCTGCGCCTCATCGCCGGGCTGGAGAGCGCCAGCGGCGGCCAGTTTCTCATCGACGGCAAGGACTGCACGCAGGCGCCCCCCAGCGAGCGCGGCCTGGCCATGGTGTTCCAGAGCTATGCGCTGTACCCGCACATGACGGTGGAACAGAACCTGACGTTCGGCATGCGCATGCGCGGCGTGCCCAAGGCCGACATCGCGCGCAAGCTGGACCGCGCCGTCACCGTGCTGAAGCTGCAGCCCTATCTGCAGCGCCGCCCCGGCGAGCTGAGCGGCGGCCAGTGCCAGCGCGTGGCCATAGGCCGGGCGCTGGTGCAGCAGCCGCGCGTGTTCCTGTTCGACGAGCCGCTCTCCAACCTCGACGCCGAGCTGCGCTTGCACATGCGCGTGGAGCTGGCCGCGCTGCACCGCGAGCTGGGCAGCAGCATGATCTACGTGACGCACGATCAGGTGGAGGCCATGACGCTGGCCGACCGCATCGTCGTGCTGCGCGACGGCCGCGTGGAGCAGGCCGGCCCACCGCTACAGCTGTACCGCGAGCCGGCCAACGCGTTTGTCGCCGGCTTCATCGGCTCGCCGGCCATCAACCTGTTCGACGCCGCCGCCCTGCCCGCGCTGGCGCCCACCGGTGCGGCACGCCTGGGCGTGCGACCCGAGCACTGGCGCTGCGTCGATGCCAGCACGCCAGGCGCCGTCGGCGCGAAGGCCGTGCATGTGGAGCGCCTGGGCGCCATCAGCTACCTGTACGCACAGACCGAGCACCTGGGCCGCGTCTGCGTGCAACTGGACGGCGGCCGCGCTGCCGAAGCCGGCGACACGCTGGCGCTGCAGCCGCACCCCGACTGGATCTACGCGTTCGACGCGCAGGGTGCGCGCCTCGCCGCATGAACGTCGAGCTGCGCCACGGTGCGATGAGTGCCCGCGTGGCGCTACACGGCGCGGAGCTGCAGTCGTTGCGTGTGGGCGACGAGGAGCTGATGTGGCAGCCCAGGCCCGACGTCTGGAACCAGACGTCGCCCTGGCTGTTCCCTTTTGTCGGCCGGCTGCGTGGCGGCGGCTTCGAACACGCTGGGCGCTGGTACGAGATGCCCATTCACGGCTTTGCCGCCGCCAATGACTTTGAGCTGCTGGATGCGCGTGAGGACGCCGTGCGCCTGCAGCTCCGAGCCAACGATTCCACCCGCGCGATCTATCCCTTCGAGTTCCGCCTCAAGGTCGGCTATCAGTTGAATGCCGACGGTCTCGCGATCTCGCTGGCCGTTCACAACGACGGCGACGAGACCCTGCCCTTCGGCCTCGGAGGCCACCCCGGCTTCGCCTTGCCTGGCGAACTGAGCGACTGGTCGCTGCACTTCGACCAACTTGAGACCGACTCGGCTTGGCGCCTGCAGCCAGAGCCGCTGCCGTTAGGCCTGCGCGCGCCGTCACCTGAACCGCTGGCCTGGGATGCGCCGGGTGAGCTGCGGCTGCACGCGGCGCTGTTCGACCGCGACGCCCTCATCCTCGACCCAGTGCGCTCCACGTCGGTCGCGCTCATCCACCGCCACCACGGCGAGCGCCTGCGGGTCCACCTCGGCGGCGCCCGGCAGCTGGGTTTGTGGGCAAGGGCTGGCGCGCCCTACGTGTGCATCGAGCCTTGGTGGGGACGAGATGATGACGAACTGGCGCCAACGAGGCTACGGGAAAAGGCTCAGCTGCTACGCCTGTTCTGCGGCGACATCTATCGCGCGGCTTGGCGCGTTGATTGCGGTGGCCTGATGGGCTGATGCGGCCCAAGTCCGGAGCTTGCGGCCTTGACGGTTGCCTAGGTCAGCAACAGGCTGGTCTGAGTCATTCGCGGGGCAGTGGTTAAAGGACAGCGCCCACGCAGACCGGTCATTGCAGGCCGCTGGCTCTTACAGGCTGCTTCACCCCTGGAACCGATCGCTCGACGCGGCTCGAGTACCGGTGCGGGCCCGAACGACTGCTCTCGCCCGTTGCGACAGGCGCATCTCGCCCCGCTGAGGCCGCCGGCCCGCGCGTCGGGGGCGTCAGCAACGTGCCCGAAGCAGCCTTCCACTTCGACCCGATGAACTCACGCGGACGGCCACGAGCGGTCATCAACGAACGGCAGCTTTCGGGCTGTTCATCGCCCCAGCGGCCACCCAGAGCGAACCCGATCAGGCGCCCGCGCGCAACTCCCTCACGCCGCGGCCCAGCTTGCGACGCAACAAGGCGCGCAGGGTCACCCCGTCCGCGTAGCCGACCTGCGCGGCAATCTGGTCGATGCTCTCGCTGCCAGTGC
Organism: Roseateles asaccharophilus; assembly: GCF_031458115.1. Lineage (GTDB taxonomy): Bacteria > Pseudomonadota > Gammaproteobacteria > Burkholderiales > Burkholderiaceae_C > Pelomonas > Pelomonas asaccharophilus_A. The sequence goes on from NZ_JAVDXV010000007.1 coordinate 272,988, forward strand.
GCAGCAGGTGCACAGCACGCTCGACACGTAGATCCTGGAAGTACGACAGTGGTGACTTGCCCAACACACCCTGCAGGCGCCGCGCCAAGGTGCGTTCGCTGGCCCCCGCTGCGACGGCCGCCTCGGCCAGCGAGAACCCGTGCGCGAGCTGCTGTCGGGCCCAGCCCTCGAAGCGCTGGACCACCGGGTCGGCATGGGCGAGGTGATCGGGGATCACGAACTCAGCTTGCGAGCCGCGTGCCTCGACCAGCAGGTAACGCGCCGCCAGCGCCGCCAGCGTCGGGCTGCAGCTGCGCACGATGCTCAACGCCAGATCAAGGTGGGCCAAGGCGGCACCGGCCGTGGTGAAGCCGGCCGAGTTCACGAGCATGCGGGAATCATCGAGCAGCACGCGCGGATAGCGCTGCCGGAACATCGGCGCCAGCCACCATGAGGTCGTGGCGCGTTGACCGTCGAGCAGCGCGCTCTCCGCCAGCAAGAAGGTGCCGGTGCAGGCGGCACCGACCGCCGCTCCGTTGCCGGACAACTGCTGCAACGCGACGACCGCGTCGGCCACGTCCGCACATGCCAGCCGCGCCGCGAGCGGGTCCGGCATCTTGGCGCCGAGCGCGGGCACGAGCACAACGTCGGGGTTGCGCACAGCGTGCACCGGCACCACGGGCACCGTCAGACCCTGCGCAGTGCGCACGCGTCGCCGCACGCCGACCAGCGTGACTTCGATGGGTGCTGGCGCCTGCGCCAGCGAGCCCGCCAGTTCGCCGGCCGTGCTCAGCGTGTCAGTGAGGGCCGCCAGGCCCAGGTCGAACACGCCATCCAAGACAAGAAGGTGAAGGCGCATGGCGGGAATGATATCAATGTTGGCCTTCCTGCCACTCGTGGACGTCGCCGGCAAGACTTAGTCTGCGGACTCCCTCATGCAACCACCCATTCATCGCAAGGATCAAGCCATGACCAAGTTCGCCCTCTTCCTCCGTCTCGAAGCCAAGCCTGGCCAGGAGGCCGCCGTTGCCGACTTCCTGGCCGGCGCGCTGCCGCTGGCCAACGCCGAGTCGGGCACCACCGCCTGGTTCGCTTTGAAGTTCGGCCCTTCGACTTTCGGCGTGTTCGACGCCTTTGCCGACGAGGCGGGTCGCCAGGCCCACCTGAACGGTCCCATCGCAGCGGCTTTGATGGCCAAGGCAGCGGAGTTGTTCAGTGCGCCGCCGAACATCGAGAAGATCGATCTGCTGGCGGCGAAGTTGCCTGGCTGACGGGCGCACACTCGGCGGCGCACTTGCGCCGCCCTCCGTCTTGACAGGACTGCCATGACCAGCAGCGCCCGCTTCGACCTCTTTTCGTTTTGGCGCACCTCCGCGACCTATCGTGTGCGCGTCGCCTTCAACCTGAAGGGCGTGACGCCGCAGGAGCACAACATCAACCTCGATGCCGGCGAACAACGCAGCGAGGCCTTCCTGAAGCTGAATCCGATGGGCGCCATCCCGGCGCTCGTGGACCACGCTCCCGGCCGGTCGACAACGCCGCTGACCCAGTCAGGTAGGGCGGGTCACGACCCGCCCTACCTGACTACAGGTGCCTCTGCATCACGCCGTTGAGCGACTGCTTTCCCGCCGCGATTTCGATGGGCCGAACGACCGCTCAGGGTGCGAAGGCGTCCGTCGGGCGGGCCAAGATAGGTCCTTGGCCTCGACGTGACCTCCGTGCGGCCCGCTGAAGCCGACTCGGCCATACCTATAGGCGCAAGCTGAGTGACCCGCAACTCGATGGGAGACCGTCATGGGTACCGCAGTCAACGCCGCTCGTCGGGAACCTTGGATCAAGGGCAAGTTCGTCGGGCAGAAGGCTCCTTTCAAGCCCCAGGAGATCTGGGCCGTTCGCGTCCGCCTTCAGATGGAAGGCCGGGTGCGCGAACTGGCCCTCTTCAATCTGGGAATCGACAGCAAGCTGCGCGGATGCGACCTAGTGGCGCTCCGGGTCCGGGACGTATCCCATGGCGAGCAGATGGCGACCCGTGCCATCGTCATGCAGCACAAGACCCAGCGGCCGGTGCAGTTCGAGATCACGCAGGCTACTAGGGACGCCGTGCAGGCGTGGATCCGGCAAGCAGGGTTGAAGTCCGAGGACTTTCTGTTCCCGAGCCGGCTCCACGAATCGCCCCATCTAGGGACCCGACAGTACGCTCGGATCCTTGGGCATTGGGTCGATGAGTTGGGTCTGAACCATGCCGACTACGGTACCCACTCGATGCGGAGGACCAAGGCGACGCTCATCTATTGGCGCACCAAGAACCTTCGCGCCGTGCAACTGCTGCTCGGCCGTTCCAAGCTGGAGTCGACGGTGAGATACCTGGACATCGAGGTCGATGATGCCCTAGAGATTTCCGAGCAGACTGAAATCTAACGCTGACCCAAGCTGCCGCTCGGGCCAAGGCGCCTGGGCGGCCATCACCCAACGACGGGGCGGAACATGACACGGGGCAGAAAGTCTCGGCCCTGAGTTGAGTCCGCCCTGGCTGGCGGCTCCGCAGCGATTGCGAACTGTGGATCACTCGACCTCAGTGCACGCTCATGGTCAATCGGCAGACATCGGCCCGGTGCTAGTCCCGCATGCTTAAAGACCGCTAAAGGATGCGCGGCCGACGGCGCAGGTGCTGAGGCGCCCTGATATTGCCCGCACGAACAATGCATCCGGCTGGAACCTGGCACTCGCGCCCCTACGCGGACCAGCTCGATAAATTCGGGAAGGACATCAGCCTGATCTAGACGCTCAGCTTCTCCAGCAAGTCCGCACGGTGTGCCGCGTTGGCTGATTCGCCCTGGGCCGTCACTTGGCCGCGCTCGATCAGGTAGTAGCGCTGCGTGAGCGCGATGGCGCGCTGCACGTTCTGCTCCACCAGCACGATGGGGATGCCGTCGCGGGCCAGCCCGGCCATCAGCTCGAACAACTCGTCCACGATCATCGGCGCCAGACCTTCGGTGGGCTCGTCGATCAGCAACAACTTGGGCGCGCCGGCCAGCACGCGGGCCATGGCCAGCATCTGCTGCTCGCCGCCGGACAGCGTCGTACCCATTTGGCGCCGGCGCTCGGCCAGGCGAGGGAAGCGCTGGTATATCTCATCGAGCTTGCCGCGCGAGGCCGCCCGGCTGCGGCGCGGCACCTGCAGCAGGCCGAGCTTGAGGTTCTCCTCTACCGTGAGACCCGGAAAGATGCGTCGGTCCTCGGGCACCAGCCCGATGCCATGGCGGCAGACCTGCTCGGGAGCGGCGCCGGTCATGTCCGTGCCGTCGAATCGCATGGAGCCGCTGCTCGGCCGCACCCAGCCGGCGATGGTCTTGATCACCGTCGTCTTGCCGACGCCGTTACGGCCAAACAGGCCAACCACCTCGCCTGGACCGACCTTGAGCGAAATCCCCTGCAGTACGTGGCTGAGGCCGTAGTGCGTGTGCACGTCCTGGAGTTCAAGCATGCTGCTCTCCGAAGTAGGCGGCCTGCACGGCCGCATTGGCGCGCACGGCGGCCGGTGTTCCCTCGGCCAGTTTCTGACCCTGATGCATCACGACCACGTGATCCGAGAGCTGCATGACCAGGTCCACGTCGTGCTCCACCAGCAACACCGACAGGCCGTGCTCCCGCACCAGGCTTCGGATCATCTGCTCGGTCTCACGCGTGTCTGCGTGACTCATACCCTGAGTGGGCTCGTCCAGCAGCAGGAGGCGTGGCTTCGCGGCGAGCGAGACCGCGATCTCCAGCCGGCGCTGCTCGCCATGTGAGAGGAAACCGGCCAGTTCGTCCGCTTTGTCGGCCAGGCCGAACTGCTCGATCAGCTCATCCACCCTGGCCAGCGCCAGCCTGCTGCGCGTGACCGAGCGCAGCAGGCCCTGGCCGTGCTCGAGGAACTGCGCGGCGAGGCGCAAGTTCTCGCGCACCGACAGTTCGAAGAAGAGGTTGGTGATCTGGAAGGAGCGCGCCAGGCCGGCTGCCAGCATCTGGTGCGGCGCAGCACCGGTCAGCTCGCGGCCCTCGAAGCGCACCGTGCCGCTGCTGGGCCTGATGGCGCCGCTGATCAGGTTGAACAAGCTGCTCTTGCCCGCGCCGTTCGGGCCGATCACGGCCGTGATAGCGCCGGGCTGGGCGTCGAAGCTGACGTCGTTGACGGCCTGCAGCGACCCGAAGCGCACGCCCAGACCCCGCACTTCGAGAAGTGCACTCATGACTTGTTTCCTCGCAGATTGAGCCAGCGCTGCAGGCGCGGCAGGCTACTGCCGACCAGGCCGCGCGGCAGCAGGATCACCACCACCACGAAGAGCAGACCGATGACGATGTGGTGGTGGGTGGTGAAGGAGCCGACGACGGAGCGCAGGCCGGTCAGCAGGGCCGAACCGTAGAGCGGTCCGATCAGCGTGCCGGTACCGCCGACGATGACGTTGATCACTGCTTGGCCCGAGACCTGGAAGAACATCAGCTCTGGCGAGACGAAGCCGCGCAGCATCGGGTAGAGCGCGCCGCTGGCGCCGGCCATGCAGGCCGCGGCGACGAAGGCTGCGAGCTTGTAGCGCCAGGGGTCGAAGCCGAGAAATGCCACGCGGTGCTCATTGACGCGGATAGCGTCGAGCTGCCGGCCCAGCGGCGTGCCCATCAGGTGGCGCAGGCCGAGGTAGAGCGCGGCGATGAAGGCCAGGGTAACGAGGAAGAAGCCCAGCGGATCGGCCGAGCCCAACCCCGGCAGCACGACCGCGGCCGGCACGCCAATAATGCCGTCGGAGGCGCCGAGCTCGCGGGTGTTGAACACGACCTTGGAAACGACCTGTGCCAGGCCGAAGCTGATCAACGCGAAGTACACGCCCTTGGAGCGGATCGCGATCAAGCCGCCCACCAGGCCGGCCAGCGCGCTTGAGGCCACGGCCACTACCAGCGCTAGCCAGAACGATGCTGCCCAGTGCTGCAGCACGAGCGCGGAGACATAGGCGCCCAGGCCGAAGAACAGCGCCTGGCCCAACGGCAGCAAGCCGGTGCGGCCAAGCAGCAGATCCACGGACAGCGCGAGGCCGCCGAAGATCAAGGCCTCGGTCGCCAGTCGGACGAAGAACTGGTCGCCCAGCGCCGTGGCCGCGAGGCCGAAGACTGCGGCGCCGACGAAGAAGACCCAGGCCAGCAGGCGCAACACGTCGGGCGGCGCGCGGCGAGCGCGCGGCGGCGTAGCCACCCCGGTAGGCGAGGGTGGAGGAGTGAGGATGGCGTCACGCATGGCCGAGCTTTCCGAACAGGCCCTGTGGCCGCCACATCAGCACCAGCACCATGATGCCGAAGAGCAGCGGGTCGCTCCACACGGGAGAAATGAAGAGGCTGGAGATGGACTGCACCTGCGTCAGCAGCAGGCCGGCGAGCACCGCACCCTTGATGGAGCCCATGCCGCCGATGATCACGACCGAGAAGGCGATCAGCACGAAGTCGCGCCCCATAGTCGGGAAGACCGAGTAGATGGGCGCGAGCAGCACGCCGGCCAGTCCCGCCAGTGCCACGCCGAAGGCGAAGGTTCCGGCGTAAACGCGCGCCACCGGCACGCCCAGCGAGGCGCTCATGTGCCGGTCGAAGGCCGCGGCCCGCACGATGGCTCCCAACGGCGTTCGGAAGACCAGCAGCCAGACCCCAGCGATCAGCAGGCCACCGAAACCCATGACGAAGAGACGGTAGTTCGGGAAGAACAAGCCCACCACTTCCGTGGCGCCGCTGATCGGCGACTCCATGCGCAGCGGGTTGGCTCCGAAGGCGATCTTGAGCACGTCCTCCAGCACCACGCCCACGCCGAAGGTAAGCAGCAGGGTCAGCGTGTGCCGGTCCTTGCTGTGGAACACGCGCTGTATCAGCCCGCGCTCGGTGGCGTAGCCCATCACGGCCATCAGCAGCGGCGTGAGCAGCAGCGCCCACCAGAATGAAAGGCCCAGGCCCAGCAGGGCCACGGCCAGGTAGGCACCGATGGCGTAGAACTCGCCGTGCGCCATGTTGATCACATCCAGCAGGCCGAAGATGATGGTGAGCCCCAAGGCCATCAGCACCACGGCCACGCCGATGGAGAGGCCGTTGATCATCTGCGGAGCGAGGACGAATTGCAGCCAATCAACGGCTTCATTCATGACGGCCTCCGGCTCAGAACCTGGTGCAGCTGTCGGCGCCGATCGCCGCCGCGGCCGCGACCTTGCCGACGATCTCGAACTTGCCGCCGTTGACGCGCACGGCATACATGTCCTGCATGGCCTGGTGGTCGCCGGCACGCATGGTCTTCGTGCCCTGCGGCGTCGCCCACTGGATGCCGCGCATGGCTTCGCGGACCTTGTCGGTCTCGGTGCTCTTGGCCTTCTCGACGGCGGCCTTGTAGAAGAAGAGCACGCCGTAGCTATCGGCGCCGTAGAGGTCGGGCTGGGCCTTGTTGGCGGCCTCGAAGTCGGCAACGAACTTCTTGTTCTCCGGCGAGTCGAGGCTGGTCGAATAGCCCACGCCGGTGACGAAGCCGTCGGCGGCCTTGCCGATGGCGGCGAGGTTCTGCGAGGTCACGGTACCCGAGGCGCCAACCACCTGGACAGTGCGGTTGAGGCCGAACTCCGCCATCTGGGTGAACAGCCGCACCGTGTCGTTGCCAGCCACCGAGGTGTAGATCACCGCCGGGCGGGCCGAGCGGATCTGGCCAAAGAAGGGCGAGTAGTCCTTGTTGTCCAGCGGCGCGAACACCTCGCCCACAGTCTTGGCGCCCTTGCCCTCGGCGGCCGACTTGAACGCCGCGACGGTGCTGCGACCCATCTCGTAGTCGGGACCGAGGTAGAAGACGTTGGCGTTGGGCTTGGTCGTGGAGAGCCAGTCGGCCAGCGCGGCGGACTGCATGCCGGCTCGGGCATTGACGCGGAACACATTGGGCGAGCACTTGTCTGCAGTGATCGAGTCCGCGAAGGAAACGGTGGTGGCGATCAACCGGTTGTTGCGCTCCGCCAGCTGACCCACGGCGAGCGTGGAGCCGGAGTTGACCGTGCCGGTCAGGAAGTCCACCTTGGCCACCTGGAACAGCTTCTCGGCCTTCTGCACGGCCACGGCGGGGTTGGCTTCCTCGTCCTCATACAGCAGCTCCAGCTTGCGGCCCATCACGCCGCCGCCGGCGTTGATCTGGGCTGCAGCGAGGTCCAGCCCCCATTTCACCTGCTGGCCGATACCGGCATAGGTGCCCGAGAGCGGCGTCACCACGCCGATGCGGATGGTCGCCTGGGCGCTGGCGGCCGCGCTGCCGAGCAGCGCAAGGGCGAGGGTCGTGAGCTGCAGTATCTTTGTCATGATCGTCGTCTCCTGTTGTTGTGGATCAAAGGCCCGTGAAGGCCGGCTTGCGCTTGGAATGGAAGGCCTCAACACCTTCCTTGAAGTCGACCGAGCTGCGCAGGCGCGAGTAGCAGTGGCCTTCAAGCTCGATGGCGATGGAAAGCGGCGAGTCCTCGGTGTCGTTGAGCAGCTTCTTGGCTGTGCGCTGGGCCAGCGGGCTGAAGGAGCGCAGCTCGTCCACCAGCGCATCGGTGGCCTTCTCCAGCTCGGCGTCGAGCACGCAGTCGGTGGCCACGCCCCAGTCGAAGGCCTGGCGGCCGCTGATGCGGCGCGAACGCATCACGATGTCCTTGGTGCGCGTAATCCCGACCATCTTCTGCAGCCGCGCGGAGCCGCCCGATCCGGGGATCTGCCCCAGCTTCTGCTCGGGCAGTGCGTAAAGCGTGGTCTCGGTGACGAGGCGGAAGTCACAGGCCAGCGAGAGCTCGAAACCCACGCCGAAGCAATAGCCGCGCGCCGCGGCAATCACCGGCTTGCTGCAGCGCGCCGGGGCGGCCACATTCCAGGCCAGCTTGGAGACATGCTCAGGCGAGGCCTCAAGGAAGCCCTTGATGTCGCCGCCGCTGGAGAAGTGCTCACCCACGGCGCGCACCACGATTACGCGCACTCGCGGGTCGGCGTCCAATGCCTCGAAGGCGATGCGCAGCTGCTCGCGCGCCCGCATGCTGATCACGTTGAGCGGCGGACGCTCCAGCACGATGTCAGCCCGCTCGCGCGCGGCGTCGATCTCGATGTGAAAGCCGTCCAGCTCGGCAGGCAGCGTCTGGGCGGGGTGGTTGAGGTCAGTCAGCATCATGTTCTTGCTCTCCGATGGGTTCGTAGTCACCCGCCACCAGCTTGCGGCGCAACACCTTGCCGACGGGGGATTTGGGGATCTCGCGGACGAAGACGTAGTCGCGCGGGCGCTTGAAATTGACAAGGTCGGAGCTGCGGCAATGCGCGTCCAGCGCGGCCGGCTCCACGGGCGAGCGGGTCTTGACGAAGGCCACCACCTTCTGGCCCCAGCGCTCGTCGGCCAGGCCGGCAACGGCCACCTCGTCGACGGCGGGGTGCAGGGACAGCACCGACTCGATGTCCACCGGCGAGATGTTCTCGCCGCCGCTGATGATCATGTCGTCCACACGGCCGGTGACGAAGAGGTCGCCGTCGGCATCCACATAGCCGGTGTCGCCGGTGAAGTACCAGCCCTCGCGCAGGCTTTTGGCATTGGCGTCGGGCCGCTGGTGGTAGCCTTCGAAGGCCTCGTCGCTGAGCAGCTCGGCAATGATCTGGCCCTCTTCCATCGGCGCGGCGCGGCGCTCCACGGACTTGCCGTCCAGCGCCACCACGCGCAGCCGCGTGTTGATGCCTGCGCGGCCCGCCGAACCCGGCTTGCCCACGGCGTCCTGGTTGATGGCCACGGTGTAGATCTCCGAGCTGCCGTAGTGGTTGACGAACAGCTCGGGCCGGAAGGCTGCCCGCAGGCGCAGCAGCAGCGCGTCGTGCATGGGTGCGCCGGCGAAGCCCAGCTTGCGCACGCTGCCGACGTCGGTGCCGGCGAAGTCTGCATGGGCCAGCAGGTCGTGATAGAGCGTCGGCACCAGGTAGAGGTGGCTGATGCGCTCGGCCGCGATGGCGCGCAGCGCGGCGGCGGCGTCGAAGCGCGGCATGCAGACGAAGCGCCCGTCCAGCAGCGCCAGCGCCAGCAGCGAGCGCACGCCCATCGTGTGATACAGCGGCATGACGCCCAGCGTCCGCTCGCCGTAGCCATAGCGGTTCTGCGCCACATGCGCCAGCGCGGCGATGCGCTCGGCGCGCTGCCGGCGCGGCACGCCCTTGGGTGCGCCGGTCGTGCCCGAGGTGTAGAGCATCAGCGACCAGTCTTCGGCCTGCCCCTGGGGCACGGGCTCGGCGGCGCCGGCCAGCAGGTGTTCATAGCGGCGGTCGCCGGTGCCCACACCGACACGCAGCGTGACCGCGGCTATCGCCGACGCCGCGACCGCTGCCTCCGACACCGCCTCGTACACCAACACCCGGGCGCCCGAGTCTTTGAGGACGTGGTCGATCTCCTCCGGCTTGGCGCGCCAGTTCAGCGGCGTCATGACGATGCCGGCGAACTGGCAGGCCCAGTGCAGCGTGGCGGCTTCGCTGCGGTTCTGTAGGATGGACAGCAGGTGGTCGCCCCGGTGCAGGCCCAGCGCCGCCAGGCCCTGCTGGGCGGCGCCGATGCGCAGCGCCCAGTCGGCATAGGTCAGGCGCAGGTCGCCGTCCACCAGGGCGATGGCGCCGGGCGCACGTTCGACGCTTTGCAGGAAGGTGCGGCCGAGGTCAAGCATGGGCCACCTCCAGCACTGCGGCCACGATGGGCGCGTAGCCCGTGCAGCGGCACAGGTGGCCGGAGAGCATGTCCCGCACCTCGGCCTCGTCGGGCTTGTGGCCGGCTTCGCGCAGGCGCGCCAGCCAGTCGGTGCACGACATCAGGATGCCCGCGGTGCAGAAGCCGCATTGCAACGCATGGTGGCGCTTGAAGGCCGCCTGCAGCGCGCCGAGCACGCCGTCGGGGCCGGCCAGGCCTTCGACGGTGTCCACGCAACGGCCGTCCACCTGCACGGCCAGCGTCAGGCAGGCGCGCGCGGCCACGCCGTCGATCTGCACCGTGCAGGCGCCGCAGACGCCGTGTTCGCAGCCCACGTGCGTGCCGGTGGCGCCGAACTCCTGGCGCAGGAAGTCGCTGAGCAGCAGGCGAGGCGCGGCGTGGCCGCGGCGCGCGCAGCCGTTGAGCTGCAGCTCGATGGGGTGCCGCTGGTCGCGGCTCAGGGCTGGAGCGCTCGTGGAAGCGGTCATGCGGATCTCCGGGCTTGTTCGATGGCCTGGCGGCCGAGGCGGCGCACCAGGTGGCGGCGCGTGGCGGCGCTGATCTGTGGGTCGTCGCGGGCGTCCAGGTCCCAGGCGAATTCGTTGAGCGCGTCGTCGAGCGCGCTGCCATCCAGCAGCGGCAGGTCGCGCGCCACCGGCCGGTCGGCCACGCCGCCCACGGCCACGCGCAGGCCGGCCGCATCGGCCACCGCGGCCACGGCGCAGATCGCGAAGTCGCCATGCCGGCGCGAGAACTCGGTGAAGCCGAAGCCCTGGCCCGGCCGGGCGAGCGGGAAGCGCGCGGCCTCCAGCAGTTCGTCGCCAGCGCGGGCCGTGCTGAGCATGCCGGTGAAGAAATCCTGCGCGGCCACGCGACGCTGCCGCTTCGCGTTGCCCAGCATCAGCTCGCCCTTCAGCGCCAGCAGGCACAGCGGCAGTTCGGCAGAGGGATCGGCATGCGCAATGGAGCCGCAGACCGTGCCGCGGTTGCGGATCTGGAAGTGCGAGATGTGCGGGAAGGCCAGGGCCAGCAGCGGCAACTCCTGCGCAAGCTGCGGCCGCCATTCGACGCTGGCCTGCGTGGCTGCGGCGCCGATCTGCAGGCAGCCATCGCGCGACTCGACCTGCGCCAGCGCACGGCTGCGCGAGATGTCCACCAGCAATTGCGGCTGGGCCAGGCGCATGTTCAGCACCGCCATCAACGATTGGCCGCCGGCCAGGATGCGGGCGTCATCGCCATGGCGGGCCAGCAGCTCGCGGGCCTGCTCGGAGCTGTCGGCGCGCTGGTAGTCGAAGGCGGCGGGCTTCATGCGCGCACCCCGAACTTCTTGAGCAGGCGCTGCCACCACGAGACCGGCGCCGTCTCGCCCGCAGCCTGCCGGCCGAGCGACTCGAAGAGCTGCGCCACGATGATGCGCGCCGCGCCCTCGAGCATGCGGCTGCCGACCATGGCCACCTTGCCGCCCACCTGGGCGCGGTAGTCGTAGCGCAGCAGCGTGCCGCCGCCGGCCACGGGCTCCAGCGTGACCAGACCATCGCCTGCGCCTGTGCCCAGGCTGGAGCGGCCGCTGCCGGCCAGGCGCAGGCGAAGCGGCGCCTCGATGTCCGAGAGCTGGATGCGCGCCTCGTATCGCGCCTTCACCAGGCCCACGCCCACGGTCACCTCGGCACGGTAGCGGTTGGGGCCGTCGGTCTCCAGGGCATGACAGCCGGGGATGACGCGGGCCAGCGCGGCCGGATCCAGCAGGACGGCGAAGACCTGCTCGGGCGTGGCGGCGATGTGGACCTCGCCCTGCGCCTGCAGCGCTTGCCCCTCGCCCGGCAGGCCGGGCGCGGCCACAGGCTTGCGCGGCGCCTTAGAAACCGGGTCGGGCGTGTCTAGCAGGGCCAGCACGCGGCTGGGCGTCAGCGGCAGGCGGATGTCATCGACATCCTTCAGGGGCCGCAGCGCATCGGCGAAGGCATTGGCCACGCAGACAGGTGTGCTCATGTTGTTGCCCTCGCCCAGGCCCTTGGCGCCCAGCGGCGTGAAGGGCGAAGGTGTTTCCAGGTGGACGATGCTCGGGTCCGGCGTCTCGCAGGCGGTGGGCATCAGGTAGTCGGCCAGCGTGCCGGACTGGAAGCTGCCGTCGGCGCCGTAGCGGAACTCCTCCAGCAGCGCCGCGCCCAGCCCCTGCGCGAAGGCGCCGCGGATCTGCCCGTCGGCCAGCGCCGGGTTGAGCAGGCGGCCGGCGTCGTGCGCGGTGACATAACGGTCGACGCGCACGGCGCCGGTGGCGGGGTCCACCTCCAGGCCGCAGATGTCGAACACGAAGCCATAGGTCGCCGAGGTGTTGACGCGGTCCTGCGGATCGGGCGCGGCCAGGGTCTCGGGCGTCCAGAAGGCGGTCTCGCGCAGCCCCGGCGCCACGCCCTCCGGAAGCAGGGCCGGAGCCCAGTGCGGGCTGGCGGCCAGGCGGGTGAAGGGCTGGCGGCGTGCGGGGTCGAGGCGGCTGGTGATCTCGCCGCCTGCAAAGACGACATCGGCCGGCGCGCAGCCGAATTGGGCGGCGGCGATGAGCGCCAGCTTGTCGCGCAGCTTGACGGCGGCCAGGTGCACCACGCCCGCCACCGCGCCGGCAAAGCGGCTGGAGTAGTTGCCGGCCGCGACCGACCAGGCATCCTTAGCCGTGTCGAACTCCACGTTGACGATCACCTGCTCCGGCTGCAGGCCCAGCGCGTCAGCCACCACCTGGGCGCAGACGGTCATGTGGCCCTGCCCGGCCGGCGCCGACGCAATGGTGACGTTGACGCCGCCGAGCAGGTCGATGGCCACCGTGGCGCTGGCGATTGCGCCGTTCTTGGGGCCGGCCTTGGCGCGCTGCTCGGGCGTGAGCACGGTGCTGATGTAGCCCATGTTCGAGACCGAGGGTTCAACGATGGCAGCCATGCCGATGCCGTAGTGAAGACCGGCGGCGCGAGCAGCGGCCTGGCGTTCGCGCAGGCCCAGGCGCTCGGCTTCGGCCAGGGCGAGATCCAGGGCGCGGGCGTAGTCGCCGGAGTCCAGCACGGCGCCGGCGGCGGCACGGTAGGGGAATTGATCTGCACGCACGAAGTTGCGGCGGCGCAGTTCGGCCGGGTCGATGCCGAGCTCCACGCCGATGCGGTCCATCAGGCGCTCCAGTGCGTAATAGACCTGCGGTCCGCCGAAGCCGCGTACGAGGCCGGTGGGCGTCTTGTTGCTGACGACCACGCGGTTGCGCACGCTCAGGTGGGCGATGTCGTAGGGGCCGGTGAGGCAGCCATGCATGCGGTAGAACGTGGCCGGCTCGGGCGCGCGCAGGTAGGCGCCGACCTCGTCCACCTGGTCCCAGTCCAGCGCCAGGATGCGGCCGTCGTCGCGCACGGCGGCGGCCAGCGTGGTGAAGCGTGCGGTGGCGGAGGTCGCGGCGCTCAGGTGCTCGAGTCGGTCTTCCACCCACTTGACCGGCGCGCCGCCGGCCTTGCGCGAGGCCAGGCACATCAGCACCACGTACGGGAACACCGCCTGCTTGACGCCGAAGCTGCCACCCGAGTCGCGCGGCACGCGGTGCCGCAGCTTGTTGCCGGGCACCTTGAGCGCCATGGCCATCACGGCGTGCAAGGAGAACGGGCCCATGAAATTGGACAGCACGTCGTAGCCCTCGCCGCCGCTGAGGTACTCGGCGATGACGACGCCGCATTCGATGGGCGAGCAGCTGTTGCGCGGGTAATGGACGGTGGTCTGCACGCGGCGCGCGCCAGCGAATGCCGCCTCCGGCTCACCGTACCGGAAGCTGCGCTCCGAGACGATGTTGCTACCCACGGCCTCATGCAGCAGCGGGCTGCCGGGCTGCAGGGCCGCGTCAATGTCGACCAGGGCGGGCAGTGCTTCGTATTCCACGCGGATAAGGTCCAGCGCGTCCTCGGCGATGTAGCGGTCCTCGGCCACGACCACGGCCACCGGCTCGCCGACGTGGCGCACACGGTCCACCGCGAGCGCCCAATGCTGCATCGCTTGCTTGACGCCCACGACAAAGGGCTGGGCCCAGCGCTGTACGTCTTCGCCGGTCAGCACCGCTCGCACGCCCGGCAGTGCCAGGGCCGGCGCCGCATCAACGGAAAGCAGCCGCGCATGGGCATGGGGTGAGCGCAGCACGGCGGCCTGCAAGGTGCCGGGCTTCACGCCGAGGTCGTCGGCATAGCTGCCGCGACCGCTCAGGAGCGCCGTGTCCTCCAGGCGTTCGAGGCGTTGACCGACGAAGCTGCTTGGGGCCGCGGGCGTTGGTGCCGCTGCGGCCGCGAGCCGGGGCTCTGCGTGCATTTGTCTCCTATGTCCCGTTCGGGCTGCTTTCGTATGCAGCGCCAGTCTCGGGATTCGGAGCGAGCGGCGTTAACGCGAGAGTCCGGTGAATGACCGGATCATCTGGTCACTGACCAAATCGTCTGGTGACTTGTTCAGATCAGGTCGGCGCTGGTGTCTGCGGCGGCCCGGGCCGGCGGCTCGAACAGATTGACCACCCGGCGGTAGTCGCTGGGCGTGATGCCCAGGTGAGCACGGAAGAAGCGCGAGAAATGCCCGGGCGCGGAGAAGCCCAGCCCATGAGCCACGTCACCGACGGGCTCGCTGCTCTGCGTGAGCCGCTGCACCGCAGCCTCGAAACGCAGCACGTTGGCATAGACCAGGGGCGTGACCTGGGTGAAGCGCTGGAACAGGGTGAAGAAATGGGCCCGCGAGAGGCCGGTCGATGCGGCCAGGTGGTCGACATCGAAGTCATGCGTCACGTCCTGCTTCATCAAGGCAATGGCCTGGCGCACGCGCGGGTCCATGGCCACCGGGGGCTTCAACTTGAGAAGCGCAGACAGGTCGCGCCAGCCCGAATAGCTCTCGATCACCGCGATGATCAGGTTGAACAGCAGGTCCTCCAGTCGACCTGGCGACACCTCGTCAGCCCACCAAAGCTCGAGCACGAACTCCTCGGTGATCTTGCGTGTGGCGGCATTCAGGCGCACGCCCGACTGCGGGAAGAAGCGCGGATGAGCCGACAGCGCCAGCGAACGCTGAATTTCGGCGAGCCAGCCCGGCTCGATATAGAGCGCCAGGATCAGCGTCTGCTCGCCCTGTGGCCCTTCATGCTCGTAAGCGTGATGCTCCCAGGCATTGATCAGCACCGCCATGTCGTCGGTCAGCGGCGCCCGTTCTCCGCGCACCCGGAACGCGCTGTCAGCCCCGCCTGCCTTGATGAGGATATGGCAGTGGTGATGCGCGTGGCCCACCAGTGGCGCATTCATGTCGAGCAAGGCCACACGGCCGAATCGGCCTTGGAAGATTTTGACGGCAGATGACAAGGTAATGTTCTGCGAATCGACGCCGGAGCATAGCGCGCCCATCGTTGCCACGCGCTGGGCGTCAACGTTGACGGCAAATCGAGCCGAGAGTGCAGGGCCACTCGGAACCCTATGCGGCGGGCCTGCTATGGGAGTTAGTAGCGGATGCAGCGATTGGCCATCGCCCCAAGCCTTGCGCAGAGGGCACTAGATCGCAACTCCGCCAGTCGCCATCTCAACGCGGTTTCGCCCAGCTCGTTTTGCCCGGTACAACGCTTCGTCAGCGTAGGAAACCAATGTGTCTGGCGAGTCGCCATCCGCCGGAAAGCAAGCAACCCCTACTGAAATAGTGACGGGCGGGTGATCACGCCCCGAGACATTTCGTGTACGGCTCCGGATTGAAGACAACCGAGCTGGCACTGGGCAAGGCTAGCTTGGTTGACGCAGGGCAATTTCCCCACCGAAACACCGGCGCATCTTTTCCTTCCCTCAACTCGATGGGAGACCATCATGGGAACCAATGCCAATGCGGCTCATCGCGAGCCATGGAACAAGGGCAAGATCGTCGGCCAGAAGGCCCCGTTCAAGCTCAAGGACATCCGGGCGCTAAGGGTGCAAATTCAGATGGAGTGCCGGGTGCGCGAACTGGCCCTCTTCAACTTGGGAATCGACAGCAAGCTTCGCGGGTGCGACCTGGTGAGACTGAAGGTCCGCGACGTGTGCCATGGCGATCAATTGGCGACGCGCGCCATCGTCATGCAGCGCAAGACCCAGCGCCCAGTGCAGTTTGAGATCACCTAAGTAACCCGGGACGCCTTGCAGGCTTGGATTAAGCAGGCCTGGCTGAAGCCCGAGGACTTCCTGTTTCCCATGCGTACAGCCAGCACGATGGCCTGCATCGCCGAGGCGCTCGGCATGACCATGCCTGGTGGCGCTTCGCCGCCGGCGGTGACCGCTGACCGCATGCGCATCGCTGAGCAGACCGGTACCCAGGCCGTGACCATGGCGAAGGCCGGCCTGACCATCGACAAAATTCTCACCCCACAAGCCTTTGAGAACGCGATTCGAGTTTTGCTGGCCATCGGCGGTAGCACCAACGCCATCGTTCACCTGGCTGCCATGGCCGGCCGCATGGGCTTCGACTTGGACCTCGAAGCCATGGACCGAATGGGGCGCGAAACGCCCGTGCTGGTGGACCTGAAGCCATCCGGCAAACACTACATGGAGCACTTCCATGCGGCGGGCGGCATGGCCACGCTGCTGCGTGAGCTGCGGCCATTTCTGAACCTCGACTGCCTCACGGTTACCGGCCGAACTCTGGGCGAGGAACTCGACGCTGCAGGCCCGGCGTTCGCTCAAGATGTCGTCAGGCCGATGAGCAACCCCATCTACCCGCAGGGTGGATTGGCAGTCCTGAAGGGCAACCTGGCGCCGGGCGGCGCCATCATCAAGCAGTCGGCTGCCAATGCGAAGCTGATGGAGCACGAAGGCCGTGCAGTCGTTTTCGAGAACACGGCCGACATGGCTGCTCGAATCGACAGCGACGACCTCGATGTCACAGCCGATGACATCCTGGTCCTGAAGAACATCGGTCCGAAGGGTGCGCCCGGCATGCCGGAGGCCGGCTACATGCCGATTCCGCTGAAGCTTGCCAAGGCTGGGGTGAAAGACATCGTGCGAATCTCCGACGGCCGCATGAGCGGCACCGCGTTCGGCACCATCGTCCTGCACGTCACCCCTGAGTCGGCCGTCGGTGGTCCCTTGGCGCACATCTGCAGCGGCGACCGCATTCGACTCAGCGTGAAGAACCGCGAGATCAGCGTGCTCATCTCGGACGAGGAGCTGGCGCGACGCGCGAAGGAGAACCCCATCACGCCCCCGACCGCGGACCGCGGCTATCGCAAGCTCTTCCTGCAGACCGTCATGCAAGCCGACCAAGGGGTCGACTTCGATTTCCTGCGCCTTCCCGAGAACCGCGGCAAGACACCGACCCGCTGAACTGCCTTAACTTCCCGAACTGAAAAGACCATGATTTCCAAGCCAGCGCTTACCAAGGAAGACGCCATCGTCATCCTGAACGCCGCCGAATCTGAGGCAGTGAAGCACGGATGGAAGGTATCCCTGGCAGTGTGCGACGACGGAGGCCATCTTCTGGCCTTCGTGCGTCTGCCGGGGGCCAACCTCGCGTCGACAGACATCTCGCAGGCAAAGGCGCGCACCGCGACGCTGCTGAAGCGCGAAACCAAAGGCGTCGAGGAAATGATTAACCAGGGGGCGCTACGCGTTCCTGTCGGTCCCGAAGATCGATGGCGTTCTCGAAGGCGGCGTGCCCATCGTCGTTGGTGAGTACTGCGTGGGCGCAATTGGTGTCAGCGGTGTCCTGGCCCCGCAAGATGCGCAGATTGCCAAGGCCGGCGTAGCAGCACTACCGACTGCGTAGCACTGCCCATTCGAGGCCAAACAGCATGGGGCGACCTTCTGCGCTCACCGACGGTTTCGCACCATACCTACTCCGCCGCCTAACTAGCCGCTCGCGGTTCAGCTTCAACGTTGAACGTCAGCTTTGAGGCGGCTCATCGTGCTTAGTGCTACTTCCGCTTTGGGTCGTTTGCGTGATTACGCTGACCCCGACCGAGTGCCCGCTTTGGGCACAACGCTGCCACTCGCGGCTAAGCATCGAACCGGGGAGGTTGGGCGGGAGCTTCGACCAACCCTGGTACCCGCATAGCAGCCGTTGCAGGCGGCCGATCCGCCCTTGGCGAGAATCGGCCGCCGGCTGGCTTCTCAGATCTCCGTCTGCTCCGAAATCTCTAGCGCGTCATCTACCTCGATGCCAAGGTACCGGACCGTCGACTCCAGCTTGGAATGCCCGAGCAGCAGTTGCACGGCTCGCAGATTCTTGGTCCGCCGATAGATCAATCACCTCGCTCATCCTGCTCTAGTGGCGGCCTTCTTTGGGCTGCGCGTAGACAAGTCTCACCACCTTCGACTGCCCGGCCTCAACTTTGCGCGAGAAAGTGAGTTTGAGATCCACCAGATTCCTGGCTCCCTCCAACTCTGCCACCTCGACCTTGACGAGCCGACCATCGCCAAAGTTGGTGAAGGTCAGCAATCGGAACGTATCCCCAGACAGCAAGATCGATTGTCCAATCGGCAATGGCGCGACATAGACCTCGATGTCGTTGAAGTCGCAAACGTATCCTGCGCCGACGCCTTCGCGGCGCCTGACCTGCAGGTCTTCCGGCCGCTTGTGGTCGGCGCCAAAGTCTGCGTGCTGCCAATCCCAGACCCAGTCGGGACGGGTCGAGTTGTCCAGCAGCAGGATGGGTTTTCCTCCCTTGGCCAGGATCACCTGCGCCTCCGACTTCAAAGCCTTCCAGTAAGCCTCGGCGTCCTGGACCGCAACCTCCTTGATATCTGAGCGATGCAGAACATCACTCAGCACAACGATCGCGACCTGCTGCGCCATCGCATCAGCGAAGTACTCATCCTCGTTGACCGCACGCTGCTCCATCTGCATCTGTGTGAGTTCACCGCGGCGAACTTGGGTGAACGTCAGCGTGAAGTCTTCCAGGGCCTCGGTTGTGCTCTCGATGGGGAACAAGTGAACGGGGAAGCGACCTTCTTCCCTGCCGAACGCCGTTGACGATGCGAAGCGCGCAATCTCCAGAAGTCGCTCCGGGTCGATCGGCTGCGCGGCCAATGTCTCCTCGCGTTGTCCATCTAGCGCCTGCTGGGTGGCCAGAAGGCCGGCCTTCATGTGAGCGATTCCGGCCTGCGCTGTCACGCCCGGCCTGACCTGCTCCTTGAGCATACCGATGTGGCCGGCCGAAAGGCCTGGCTCGTGCTCCAGCCTGTCAAGCCAGCTCTTCAAACGGCTTCGAAGGATGTCGATGCTGCTGTACTGGTCGAATCGAGGGTCGAACCAGACATCCAGCTGCCGCTGCAGTGATCGCGGCAATGCCCAGTCCGAGGTCGCCAGTACGGCTAACAACTCCAACTGGGACTCCTGGAGCGACCCCACGTCGTCGGGACCGCCGAACGAGTAGACGCGTGAACTGACCATGTTGGGCCTGCGTGTGTCCTTCACCCTCTCGACGAAACGGTCCAGCCTTCCGACATAGCCGCCGCGCCACTCGCCGGATGCAGCGAACTGGCGCACCTTGGCGACGAGATACTCGGCTGGCGACAGGTCCCCGAGCGAATCGACTGCCAGACCTCCCGACTTCCATTGCTTGCCCGTCAGGAAGCCGCAGGCGACTTCGAAGGCCAACGAACTACCCACAGTGGCAATCGGCACCGAGCGAACCCAATCGAGCATGAGCTCGATGGACAAGAAGCGCATGTCGGTCCAGAAGTTCCGCAGCGCAGCTTGGAAAGCGCCCTGCTGCAAAGTGGGCCTCAACTGCTCATCTACCGCGTCGTCATCGCTTGCCAGACCGAACTTGGCGCAGAAGGCAGGCCACTGAAGCGCCAAGTCGTCGATGGTGATGAACGCCGTCTTGTCATAGAGCTGGTAGGGCTCGTGATCGAAGTCCAGCGTACCCCACCACTTACTCAACACGTCGGCCAGCCACTCCGCAGCGGCCTGGTCACCGCGCAGCACAGCAGCAAGCAGCATCCGAGCCGTCTCCTCGATGTGCTTGACGTGCAAGCGGGCCAGCGCCGGCAGCGCCGTCCAGTCCAACTTCTGCGCATCGCGGCTTCGCCTGGGCTTGTCGGGTCGTGCGTTCTCCCACCCAGCGACGAAGGCGGAAAGCACCTCTTCGTAGACCCGGTTGAGAGGTGGTCGCAACAGCACCATCTGCATGTGACTGTGCTCGATGATGCCTTGCTCCTCGACTCGGAACGCCCACCAGTTGCTAAGCTGGTACATCATCAGCGGCGGCAATTGCAGAAGGTGTTCGCGAATCTCGACGGGTGATGCTCGAAGCTCCTCCCCATCCAGGTGTTGCAGCAAATGGCACAAGCGACGCAGTGGCCGCGGATCCCCAACCATGCCTTCGATGGCCGACTGGTAGACACCCCTGTAGGCCTCGCTCCAGTTCTCGTGCAGTGCACGACTTAAGAACTTCTCCGTGTCCGGGAGCAAGGCCCAGCTGCCTTGCTCCCCAGACTCTGTCTTGTCCAAGCACGCCGCCAAAAGAAGTCCATGCAGTTCGATCAGAGCACCGTAGGCGCGCTCGAACCCTTCGTTGTCAGACTTGCCCGCCGTACCACGAGCGTCTGCTGCCAGCTCATCGAGGATGGCGTCCACCCGAATGCCGTACCTCTCCTGCGAAGTGCGCCGCAGGACGACCGACAACCACAAAAGCCGCCGCTGCCACCCGGAAAGCGTGGGGCCATCCGTAACGCGAGCCAACGGGAACTCGCCTTCGTAGGTGGTCCCCGGGCTCATGGGCAAGGTCAGCAGCGGCCAGGACTTATCGTCAGCAAACGACATGGCGTTCTCCGGCCGCGACCATGTCAACGCCTTGCGGTACCACGCCCCCACCACCAGGCGAACCAGCCAAAGGCGCACGTCGACCAGGCGGACCTGGGCCTGCAGCGGAATTTCACCTTGAACGTGTCCTTCGCGAAAGCCGTACCGGCCGATCAACAGGCGCGGACCGTCCGGTGCCTTTTCATCGCCATATGACGGCACAGGAAACCAGCCTTGCGTGGTGCTTCCGGCCAGCACCTGAAACGAGTTCAAGCGCTGCACGTCTCTGGGCAGTGCCACGTTCACGGTGTACCGCTGGATCACGTTGGCTTGAATCTCCGGCCGGAGGAACTCCACCGTTCGGAAGAGGAAGAAGGCGGTCAGCGCCGCGTTCAGAACGAACCAAACTGTGTCGATCATCGCCCAGCCGGGCAGCGTCTCAGTTCCCCAGGTGCTCAGCATCAAGTACTGCACCCCCATCACGACCACAAGAGCCAATGAAGACAGGCCTGCCGCAAGCGCGCCCGAGTCGAGCATATAGAGATGAACGAACGCCTCGGCTGCCGGTCGGCGTTGCAGGTACACCGCGACAAAGGAGATCACGATCGGATACACCAGCGCCGCCAGCGTGGCCTGGATGGTCCACACCGTGGAAAAGTGCGATAGCTGCTCCGCCACCTTCCAGTCGAACAACCACGCAGGAGCAAACCACTCTGGCGGAAGCTTCGCAACGAGCACAAGCAGCGCGACCTGCAGTACAAGCAGCGAGAAGGCGAACCGCAAGGGATGTTCACCGGCGAACAGCAGTTCGCGTTCCACACGCGAAAGGGAAAGTCGACGCCTGTGAACGTTCTGGGCAAACCAGGCGGCTTCGTCGCGGCGAGCAACCGCGCGGACCGACCATGGTGTCTTCACTAGATCCCGAATCAACCGAAATGAGCGCATCAGTGGCATTCTGGGCCACCGACCGCTCTACGGCATGCTCGTTGTGATCGGAGACTGTCAGCGGTGGGTCGGGAGGGCCATTCCACCCCTTCAAGCAGCAGACATTCGAAGACGACTGCCGCGGGCAGCCAGCCTGGACGACCGCAGCACCCTTGACACCGGTCGTTGAACCCGTCAGCCGGCCAAGTGCGCCGGCGTCTGCTTCATGCCAGAGCGCGCAAATTCGGCGACTGATCGCCGATGACGGTACCCGCTGCAGAGCTGCCGGCCGCGAGGCCATGTCGGCTCCAGGCTGTCAGCAGCCAATCCACGCTGTTCAATCTGACGTCCGCTCTATCGGATCAAGCAGCCGTTCACCACCCGCGCGAGCACCCGGATCGTCCCAATGGTATGTGCCATCCCGGGTTTGTCTATGGGCACAAATTGCAGCGGCCATAGAGCGTCAATTTATGGTCCTCGACGATGAAGCCGGGCGGCGTCAGCAAGACCATGCCGTTGGCAATCGTCGTGACGTCGAACACTCGGTGGCATCGTAAGCACTGGAAGTGCCGATGTCCGTGGGCGATCTTGTGCCCATGGGAGAGGAGCTAGCTTTGACATGGCCAGGGAGGTCGATGGCCCTGCTGCCGCGCTCGTGGCGGCGTCGGTCAAACAGCATATCGACGGTGCGCTGTCCCTGTTGGAGCGATGGGTTGCGGTCAAGCTTGGGGTGCCGCGTGGAGAGAGCGTTGCCACGTTGTCGGGCACGACAGGCGCCCGAGCGCGAGCCTTGGTCGCCGGCATTGCCGTTCAAGTCAACCTTTGCCCTACGGCGGCAGTGGCAGGCCATTTCGGCCGTGCCCGTGCCACGCTCTCTGAGCAGATGTCCGCGTCAAGAAAGCGGCAGCCGGATCAACAAATCCTGGGGACGCCGACGAGGATGATTCTGGAAGAGCTTAAGCAATTGGCATGAGCACGCTGGTTCGGCACAGTGTCTAGAACAAAAGCGCGACGACGAACACGCCAATCATCATGAACGCGATCACCACTTTGGCCACTAGCGCCAGCGCCAGCCCCAACCCGGTGGCGACACCCACGCGCGCCGCGGCCTGGTGGTCGCGTCGCGCGATGTACTCGCCAATGGCCGCACCGACGAAGGGCAGCACGAACACGCCCACGACGCCGAACATCAGACCGGCGATGGTGCCCGCCGCCGCGCCCAGCAGCGCCAGCTTGCTCGCGCCGGCCTTCTTCGCACCCAGCAGCGCGGCCACGTAGTCCAGCACCCAGGACAGCAGTGCCAGTCCCACGAGCAGGCCCAGCGTCCACCCGCCCACGCGCTGGAAGTCGTCGATCCACGCGCCCAGTACCGCGCCGGCAAGCACCAGCGCCGCGCCTGGCAACACCGGCAGAACAGCACCGGCCAGGCCGCCAAGCATCAGGAGTGTTGTCATCGTCCAGAGAAGGATGTCGGTCGTGGGCATGGTGAGGACTTCCGGTTGTTGCGGGAGGACATCAGCCGCTGTGCGCGATGCGCATGTAGGCGGGAATGCCGACGAGGATGTTGAAGGGGAACGTCAACCCCAGCGACAGCCCGAGATACAGCCCCGGCCGCGCCTCGGGGATGGCGTGGCGCACGACGGCGGGCACCGCGATGTAGCTGGCCGACGCGGCCAGCACCATCAGCAGCGCCGTGTTGCCGGGCTCCAGCCCCAGCGCGCGGCCCAGCCCGAATGCGACTGTCGCATGCACCAGCGGTGCGGCCAGCGCATAGCCCAGCAGCCAGCGCGGCGCGCCGCGCAGCGCGCCCACCTGGCGGGCGCAGGACAGGCCCATGTCCAGCAGGAAGAAGGCCAGCATGCCCTTGAACAGATCGCCGGTGAACGGCTGCATGGCCGCCTCGCCGCGCGCGCCGGTCAGCATGCCTATGACCATCGCACCGAGCAGCAACAGCTGTGCGCCGTCGGTCAGTGATTCATGCAGCACACCGCGCAGCGGCACTGACTCCGCCGTGCCCTGCTGGCGCCGCGCCCGGTTGGCCAGCAGCACGGCCAGCACGATGGCGGGCGACTCCATCAACGCCATCCCCGCGGCCATGTGGCCGCCGTAAGGAAGGCTGTGCGTGTCCAGGTACTGCACCGCGGTGATGAAGGTCACCGCGCTGACCGAGCCGTAGGTGGCCGCGATGGCCGCCGCGTCGAAGCCGTTCAGCGCGCGGCGCAGCAGCGCATAGCTGGCCAGCGGCACGGCCACCGCCAGCAGCACCGCGGCGCCCAGGCTGGCCGCAACCTCGGTCGTCAGGCCCGACTTCGTCAGCGCGAAGCCGCCCTTCAGACCCAGCGCCATCAGCAGGTACAGCGACAGGAAGCGCGCGATGGCCGGCGGGATCTCCAGGTTGGACCGCAGCAGCCCGGCCGCGATGCCGAAGCAGAAGAACAGGATCGCGGGGTCGAGCAGCTGGTCCATGCCGCGTCAGCCCGCCTGAACGGCGGCCTGGCCACGTGTTTTCCACAGCGACACCACCACACCACCGACGATCAGCCCGAAGGTGAACCCCAGCGACAGCACGGGCGGGAACTTGCCGATGAAGTTGACGAGGAAGATCTTCGTGCCGATGAAGACCAGCACCAGGGCCAGCGCGTACTTCAGGTAGTGGAAGCGATGAATCATGGCGGCCAGCGCGAAGTACAGCGCGCGCAGGCCCAGGATGGCGAAGATGTTGCTTGTGTAGACGATGAATGGGTCGCTGGTGATCGCGAAGATGGCGGGCACCGAGTCCACCGCGAACACCAGGTCGACGATCTCCACCATCGCCAGCGCCAGGAACAGCGGCGTCGCGTGGCGCACCAGCCGGCCGGCGCCGTCGGGCTGCTGCACGAAGAACGCGTTGCCGTGCAGTTCGTTCGTCACGCGCAGGTGGCGGCGCAGGAACTTCAGCACCGGGTTGTTGGCCATGTCGGGCACATGCTCGGCGGCCAGCCACATCTTGACGCCCGTGACGACGAGGAAAGCGCCGAACAGGTACAGCACCCAGCTGAAGTTCTGCACCAGCGCCGCGCCCACGCCGATCAGCGCCGCGCGCATGACGATGACGCCCAGGATGCCCCAGAACAGCACGCGGTGCTGGTACACGCGCGGGATGCCCAGGAAGCCGAAGATCATCGCGATGACGAACACGTTGTCCATCGACAGCGACTTCTCGATCAGGAAGCCGGTGTAGTACTCGATGCCAGACTGAGAACCCATGTACCACCATACCCACGCGCCGAACAGCAGCGCGATGCTGATGTAGCCCGCCGACAGCAGCAGGCTCTCGCGCACGCCGATCTCGCGCTCCTCCTTGTGCAGCACGCCCAGGTCCAGCACCAGCAGCACGACGACGACGGCCAGGAAGGCCAGCCAGGCCCAGACGGGCTTGTCCAGCCAGGGGGTTTGCAACAGGGCGAGCAAGGTGTCCACGGGATCCTCTTTGGCGATTGGGTGAAGGGAGGGGTCAGGCGTGCGCCGCGTCCAGCGCGCGCAGCAGGTCCAGGCGGTCGACGGAGACGCGCCAGCGGCGCGCGGCGGCCTGCAGCACCTGGAACTCGCCACGCGCGAGGTGCTCGTCAGCCTCGATGACGGCCGCGCACAGCTGCAGCACGCGGATGCGCAACGACTCGTCCTGCACCTCGTCCAGCAGCGCGGAGATGGTGGTGTCGTCCAGCGTCAACGTGCTGGAGGGCGCGGCCGCGTGCGTGGCCAGCAGGTCCTCGCAGAACTCGCGCATGACGCCGTGCAGCGTCGCGTCGGGCAGATCGTGCGGCGGGCATTGCCGCAGGCGCCGCAGTGCTTCCAACTCGCGCGGGTGCACGTTGCCGTCGGCCAGCAGCGCCAGCGCGACGATGCGGGCCACGGCCTGGGGGCTGTCGGTGGGGTAGCTGCGCATGGCGTCAGGCCTCGCCGCTGTCCAGCGCCAGGCGGCGGCGCGACTGCCGGCGGCCCAGCACGCGTGCCAGCAGCTGCACGGCGCGCACCAGCGCCCCGTGCACGGCGCGGCGCCAGGTGGTGGCCAGCGCACGGGCGACGAGCGTGCCGTGGCCGGCGGTGCGCACGCTGATGCGGCATTCCTTGTCGGGCCCGCCGCGCGGGCCATTGACGTCTTCCAGGCGCACGGTGACCTGAGGTACCGCGTCGGCGCGGCGGCGCATCGCGAAGCGCACGCGCCGCTCGACGAAGGCGGCCAGCTCGCCGGCAGCCTGGTTCAGGGACTGGACATTCACTTGCATGGCGATCTCCGAATGGGGTGGCAGACGGGCCGCACGATAGTTGCGCCAACTCATCCGTTGAAGCAGACAATGCCGGAACGAATTTCCCGAAAAACAGGAACATGTCGCAGCAGTTCAACTACCGCCACCTGTACTACTTCTGGGTCGTCTCCAAGGAGGGCGGCATGTCGCGGGCCGCGGAGCGGCTGGACATGGCGGTGCAGACTGTCAGCGCGCAGGTGCGCGAGTTGGAGCGGGCTTTAGGCGTGCAGCTGCTGCGCCCCGACGGCCGTGGCGTGGCGCTGACCGAGGCCGGCCAGCGCGCGATGCAGCAGGCTGACGTGATTTTCGAAGCCGGCGAGGCGCTGCCCGCGCTGCTGCGCGAGCCCGAAGGCGCCGCGCCGGTGGTGCGGCTGGCGCTGGGTATCAGCGACACGCTGCCCAAGCTGGTGGTGCGCCACCTGGTGCAGCCGGTGCTGGCCACGCCGGGGCTGCGGCTGCTGTGCCACGAGCAGGCCTTCGACGACCTGCTTGGCAACCTGGCCGTGCACAAGCTGGACCTGGTGCTGGCCGACCGACCCGCGCCGCCGCACGCCGGGCTGAAGGTGTTCAACCATGCGATGGGGACGTCGGCGCTGGCCTGGTACGGCACCGCGGAGCTGGCGGCGCGTGCGAAGAAGCGCTTTCCAAAAGGCCTGGCCGATGTGCCGGTGCTGCTGCCGGCGGCCAACGCGGCGGTGCGCCCGCACATCGACCGCTGGCTCGCGCAGCACGGCATCGCGCCGCAGGTGGCCGGCGAGTTCGAGGACTCGGCGCTGCTGAAGATCTTTGCCGCCGGCGGCATGGGCGTGTTCCCCGCGCCGGCGCTGGTGCACCAGCAACTGCTGGCGCAGTACGGCGTGCGTCACGTCGGCGCGATGGATGGCGTGGTGGAGAGTTTCTACGGCATCAGCACCGAGCGCCGTGTGGTGCATCCGCTAGTGCGGCGCATGGTGGAAGCGATGGCCGGGTGAGCAACCATGCCTGTCGCGGCTGGTCTCGGTCTGGTCCCGGATCAGTTCAACGTACTGGTGGCGGCCAGCACCAAAGGCCTCTTGCTCCGCGTCACCGGGTTGAAGTCGAGTGCCGCTGGCGGATGGTCAGCGAGTTGAGCTGAAGGCGCCGCGATGCCGGCGCCTTCAGCCGCCTTGGTGCCCAACTCGGTCTCGGTGGCGGCGGGGACGAAATGGCGGGTCCGCGTTTCGTCAGACATCACAACGTCGACGTCGTTGCTGTCTTACCGGACCAATGCGTAACGATGGCCAGAGCGGGCTCTCAACCCGAGATGACTTCAAGTCTGGGTCTGCCGCTTGCCTTCAAGGCGGAATGCAGATTCAGCAGAACCATGAGCAAGATTCAGACATTTCGTCTGCAGCCGAGCAAGACAGTGCTGCTATTGGTGGACTTCATCAACCCGTTGAGCTGCTGGTGCAAGGCCTGCTCCTTGGCAAGGAGCGTCTCGATGGAATCGTCCCCCAGCAGATCGAGGGTGCGCGTCAGCATGGCGAGGTCGGTCTCGAAAACCTTCAACGCACGCTCTTCGCTGACGCGCGCCGCGCGTTCGATGCGAAGCGCTGCATTGGCAAACGCTTGTTCGCGCAGATACCAGACGGCCCCGGCATACATCAGCAGGGGCACGAGGATGGCAGCCGCCACCAAGGCCTTCAGCCAGCTCAAGGTGTCGACGCGATCGGGCTTGGCAAACGCATGGCTGCCATCATCGCCGTTGAAAGATTTGCCGGAACGACTTCCTACAGATTCGCGCGTCAGGCTCACTGGTCCTGCGCCAGCTCAACTTCAACGTCGAGCATGCGGGCAATATCGGCATCCTCAGGCAACTTGATGTGCACGTCGTGCTCGCTGCCATGCGCGCCCACGAAGCGCAGGGCCGACCCGGTGATGTGTGTCCTTGCAGGGAGGCGGTGGACCAGGTATTCACCGGGCAGGATGGGCACCCGCCTGCCCGCCACAGTGCAGCCCAGCAGTCGCCGGCCTTCAGGCACCTTGATCCGATAGCACACGGCGTTCATGCTGGCGCTTTCACGCCCGCCGATGCGCCAACGACTCCGCTTTGGCGGAGCCGACGCAAGGTCTCGCGCGCGAGAAAGTAGGCGTTCAGCTGCGACTCCGTCAAGTACGGGACGGGTCGAGGGCGTCGCGTCGCAGGTTGCATCGCTCGTTTGCTATTGGCCATGATTCAGTTCCTCCTCCGAATCGGTGAATGGCGGTTCGACAACTGTGTACGCACCCGACAGCAGCCCGGTGTTCTGAGGGCCGCTGTGCAGGTGCCGGTGCGCCGCCGTCAGGTCGCGCGCACCTCGATGCGGCGGTGCGAGCTCAGCTCACGCCGAGGTAGCTCGATGCGCAGCACGCCAGCCTCGTACGAGGCCTTGGAGCGCTCCCCATCAACCGGCACCGGCAGCCGAATATCGCGCCGAAACGTACCGTAGGCACACTGCACCAGCGCATAGCTGCTCCCGGCGTGCATGCGGTCGTAGCGCTTGCGGCCCAGCACGCTGAGCAACTCCGGCGATCTCATCTCGATCTGGAAGTCCTCCTGCGCCATGCCGGGCGCCTCGATGCGCACCACCAGCTTGTCGGCTGCGCCGTAGACGTCCACCGCCATGAAGGCCCAGCGAGCGGGCGGCAACCCGCCGGTTGTCCGGTTGGCAGGCGTCGGCTTGTCTTCGGCGGCGTTGGCGGGCTGAGCGTCGTCAGCGTCGTTCCAGAAGCGCGTCAGCGCGCCGCTGGCCCGTGCCCCGAGCTCACGCCAGCCTTCCGTCAACGATTCCCAGGCTTGGCCGGCGCCATGCTTCAACTGCTCTGCAAGATTGCTCATGGTTTCGGCCCTCCGGTCACCCTGCGCTGACGGCGATGCGCCTGGGCTGGGCATGCGCCTGCTTGGGAATGCGCAGCGTCAGCACACCGTCCTTGAGGTTGGCGTCGATCTTGGCGGTGTCCAGTTCGCGGCTCAGCGTGAAGCTGCGGCGCCAGCGCGGCACGCGCAGTTCCGCGTAGACAGCCTCCAGGCCAGTGGGCGTCTGGGGCTGCACCCGCCCTTCGATGAGGAGGGAATCACCCTCCACATGCAGCTCCAGCTGGTCGCGAGGCACGCCGGGCATATCGGCCAGCAGCGTGATACCTGTTTCGTCCTCGAAGACGTCCACGGGCGGCGTCACCGCACGTTCAGTGGCGCCGGCGTCGGTGGCCGCTTGAGGCTTGTCGGTTTGAGTGATCTCCTTGCTCATGATGTCGACTCCTTGAAGGCAGCGATTACTGGATGGCGATGCGCTTGGGTTGTGCGGCTTCGCGGCGGGCGATGCTCACTTTCAGGACGCCGTCGCGGTAGGTCGCCTTCACCTGCTCCGGATCCACGTCGTCGGGCAATGCGACGGTGCGGTCGAAGCGACCCGTGGCGCGCTCCCGTGCATAAAAGCGCGTGCGCTCGGCGTGAGAACCCGGCTGTACGCGTTCGCCGGACAGCCGCAGCACGCCTCGATCGAGGGTGACGTCGATCTTGCTGGCGTCGAGACCCGGCGCGAAGGCATAGATCTCGACGCTTTGCGGTGTACGTCCGACGTTAATCTGCGGCTGAGTGCCCGTGGCGACCGAGCGAATGCTGCTCGGCAGGCCCGAGGTGCCGAAGACCTCGTCGAGCTCGCGTTGCAGGCGGTCGAATTGTCCGAACAGGCTGTTCGGATGGGTCAGCAATGAAAACATGGCTTGATCTCCGTTCAGTGGTGTTCACCGGTCGGGGCATCCGGCCGGTTGGCGACGAATTAGGAGCGAGAGATTGGCTTTCAAGGGGTAGATTCATCCCTAAATCTAGGGGCGCTCCAGCACCATAGCTTGGACTCGCGGGAGCCGCTGAAACCGCACGCCCTCTTGCAGGTTCCACCACCCTCTGCTCAGTACCGCTTCACCAGTAGGCTGGTGGTCGATGGAAGCAGTCAGTCTCTCGCCACCGCTACGGTGGCGCGCTCATGCCGGCTCGTCCCGAACCCAGCCAACGACGGGTGTCCGGCCCATAGCGAGAGTTCGACATGGTTGACTCAATGACTGCATACGCTGCAAAGCAGCCTAGCGCCCAGCCGCCTCGACCACAAAAAAGGCCCGCGATTGCGAGCCCAAAACGAGGAGAGATCGGTGCCCGCTCAGAGCTTCGCGCGCAAGCTGACGAAGAACTGCCGGCCGTTCTTGTACCAACCCAGCGGCATGGTCTCGGTGGCCGAGTAGTAGTAACGCGTCGGGTTGTTCAGGTTGGTGCCGTCCACCTGCAGGCTGAACTTGTCGGTGATGCGCCAGCTGACGGAGGCGGCCAGGCTGCCTTGCGCGTCGGCGTAATTTAGGTCGTTGCGCGCCGCGGTGGCGGTGGCTGGCGTGATGGTGCCGTTGCCGAAGTAGCTGACCGGGTAGTCGGTGCGGTAGTTCCAGGCCAGGCTGGCCGTCACCGGGCCGGACTCGTAGTAGCCGCGCAGGTTGTACGTCCACTTGGAGGTCCCGATGACCTTGGCGCCGTCCTCGTCCTTGCCGTCCACGTAGGTGGCATTGGCAATAACGCCGAAGCCGGCGGCGACGGGGGTCTCGCCGCTGATCTCGAAGCCCTTCAGCTTGGCTTTGCGGCCGATGAAGCTGTTGGTCACGTAGACCTCAGGCTGCTGCGTCTCCAGGTTGATCAGCATCACATCGCTGGTGCCGCGTTTGACGTAGTTCTGCAGGCTCTGGTGGAACACGCCGCCCTGGATGTAGGCGCGCGGGCTGGCGTACCAGGCCAGCGACGCGTCGACATTGCTGCCCATCGTCGGCTTGAGGTTGGGGTTGCCGGCGCTGGCGGTCTTGGGCGTGACGATGTTGTTCTGGCTGACGGCGCCGGCCAGTTCGGAGTACTCCGGGCGCGCCATCGTGCGGCTGGCCGAGACGCGGCCCAACAGGTTGCGTGAGAACTCGTAGCGCACGTTCAAGCTGGGCAGCAGTGCGCTGTGGTTGGTGTTGGTCTCCTGTGGCACATAGCCCGACAGACGTGAGCTGTTGATGGGATTCGCCACCGGCACGCCCACCTTGGCCGGGCAGGTGACAGCCAGCGCCGGACAGACCTTGTTGGCCGCGACGGCCTGGTAGTAGATGCTGTTGACCTGGGTTGTCACCAGCCTCACGCCCGTGTTGCCGCTCAACGCGCCCGACTCGAACTCGGCCATCGCGTACAGCGCCGTCGTCTTCTCGTTGACGATGTAGCTGCCGGTCCAGTTCTTGTTCAGCACCGGGTCGTAGTTGATGAGGCTGTTGATGCCGGCCATCGCGCCGCGGTCCAGACGCAGCACGTCGCGCGGGAAGTTGCCGGTCAGGCCCGCACCGTAGTCGCCTGGGTAGCGGCCGCCCTGGATGGGCAGGCTGGCCAGCGGAAACTGCGCGTCCAGTGCGGCCTGCGACGGCAGGCCGTTGCCGGTGGTGACGAAGTTCCACGCGCCGTTGATCTGGTCCTTCAGGTTCTTGTGCGTGCCGGCGCGGCCGCCGAACTTGATTCGGCTGAAGAAGCTGTCCTCCAGGTCGTACTCGCCGTTCAGGTAGACATAACGGTCCTGGTCTTCGGTCTTGAAGACGGCCTGGATGTCAGGGATCAGCTTCCAGCCGCCTTGGGTCAGGTCGGTCAGGCTCACGCTAGGCTGCACGGACCAGTTCACACCCTCGTCGCCCAGCAGCTCGTAGTTCAGCGTCTTGTTGAAGGCGCGGAACAACAGGCCCGGGCTGCTCTGCGTCTCACCTGTACCTTTAGTGAAGCCGACCTTGCCGCTGTAGCGCAGGCGATCGCTGGCGCGGAAGTTGAAGTCCAGGTCGTAGAAGGCCGCGGTGGAGCCGGCGCCCAGGCGCACCTGGTGGCCTGATTGCACGGCGGCA
This sequence comes from Roseateles asaccharophilus, assembly GCF_031458115.1. GTDB lineage: Bacteria > Pseudomonadota > Gammaproteobacteria > Burkholderiales > Burkholderiaceae_C > Pelomonas > Pelomonas asaccharophilus_A. Next base: position 304,521 of record NZ_JAVDXV010000007.1, read on the forward strand.
TCGCCACCCGTGGCCGGCGCGGCGGCCACGCGGGCCGGGTTGGGGTTGATGGTGGCCGCGGTGATGACGTCGCCGCTGGTCTTCACGTTGGTCAGGATGGCGCCGTTGGCCAGCAGCGTGCTGGCCAGCGTGAAGGTGTTGCTGTTGTAGTTGCTGGCGTTGAGCTTGGAGTTGAAGCCGGTCAGCGTGACATCCAGGGCGTCGGTCGGCTTGACCTGCACGGCCAGGAAGGCGCCGCGGCGTTGACGCTCGCCTTCGAACAATGCCGAGGCCAGGTTGCTGGGCAGGCGCAGGCCCTTCAGGCTGGCGTCGCCGCAGATCGGCGCCGTGCCAGCGGGCGATCCCTGGGGCACGAAGCAGGCGGCCGGATTGACGGCGTTATTGCCCAGCAGCGTGGTGACGCCGAAGTTCTCGACACCATCGCGGCGCAGGCTCCGGTCTTCCTTAAACACTTGGGCCAGCACGCCGAAGGTGCGGGCCTCGTTGCGCCAACCGACCAGTGCGCTGGCCTGCGGGTCGGTCTTGCCGGCCAGCGTCGTGTAGACGGCACCCAGCGAGGCTTCGCCGGTCAGGCCCTTCTTCAGGTCCAGCGGCTTGCGGGTCTGCACGTCCACCGCGCCGCCGATGCCGCCTTCGGTGATGTCGGCCTGACCGTTCTTGTAGACGATGGCCTTGCCGATCAGTTGCGACGGCAGCATGCCGAAGCCGACGGCACGTGTGGTCGCGTTCTGGTCGCCCAGATACCAATCGCCGCTGGACAGCGAATGGCCGTTGATGGTGACGAGATTGAGCTTGGGCGGCGTGCCGCGGATCTGCACGCGCTCGGCCTCGTCGAACGCGAACGCCGAGCCGTGCGTGACCTGGATGCCGGCCAGGCGCGACAGCGAGTCAGCGATGTTCTTGTCGGGCAGCTTGCCGATGTCTTCGGCGGTCACCGCCTCGATATTGGTCAGCGCGTTGCGCTTGGTCTTGATCGACGCCTCCAGCGAGGCGCGAATGCCGGTCACCACCACCTGCTCGAGCTGGGACGGCGCGGGCGCGGCGGCCTGCTGCGCAACGGCCAGCGAAGGCAAGGCAAGCAGGGCTGCGGCCGCGGCGGTGGGAGACAAACGCTGAAGAGGCATGAAAGATTCCTTGGAAGCGGATGGGGCAAGATCAATGTAGACCATTATCCATACCAATAAACAGACAACATCGAGACCAACCCTAAGCCAATGGTTGAGATTCTCGCAGCTCATCCGGTAAAGTTCGCACTCAACGCCTCCAATCAAGTAGGCCAATGGCCTCGAAATCATGAAATTTCAGCCTTCATCGCTCGTTCGTCACCTGTTGGCCACCCTTGCACTGACCACCAGCCTTGGCGCGGCCGCCGCCGAGCCGGTGCGCGGCGTCTGGGTGGCCGGCCCGCAGCACAACCAGTTCTGGGCCAGCCGCGAGGCCATGCGCGCGGAACTGCAGACCATCAAGGCGGCCGGACTCAACAGCGTTTACGTCGTGGCGCTGATGACGGGCCGCACCCTGTACCCGTCGGACCGCATGGCCCGCCTGACCGGTGTGCGCCAGCTGGAGAGCCTGGGCCAGCGTGACGTGATGCGCGAACTGTTGGAGGAAGCCAAGCCGCTGGGCCTGCGCGTCGTCGCCTGGCTGGAGTTCGGCTTCGCCAGCCACTACGGCGACGGTGCGCACGAGGGTCTGCTGAAGCACCGCCCCGACTGGGCGGGCCTCGGCATCGATGGCAAGCCTGTCGTCAAGAACGGCTTCCACTGGATGAATGCGTTCGACCCCGAGGTGCAGCAACTGCTGATCGACCTCAGCGTCGAGTTGCTGCGCCGCTACCCCACACTGGACGGCATCCAGGGCGACGACCGCCTGCCCGCCTCGCCCAGCAGCGCGGGCTACCACCCTGACCTGCTGAAGGCCTACGGCTGGACCCAGGGCCAGCCCTTGCCCGCCGAGCGCGACCCGCGCTGGCTGCAATGGCGTGCCGATCGCCTGACCGAGTTCCTGAAGCGCCTTCACACGGCCGTGAAGGCAGAGCGCCCGTCGGCGGTGCTGAGCCTGTCACCCAGCCCCTACCCCTGGGCGCTGGAGGAGTACTTGCAGGACTGGCCGGCGTGGATGCGCGCAGGCCTGGCTGACGAACTGCTCCCCCAGCTTTACCGGCGCGACGCTGCCAGCTACGAGAAGCTGCTGGCAGAGACTCGTGCTCATGTGCCAGCGGGTCAACTCGACCGCGTGTTCCCCGGCATGCTGCTGGCCTTGGGCCCGGACATCATTCCGAGCGCCGACCTGCTCGCCCAATGGATCACCAGCAACCGTGCCGCCGGGTTCGCGGGCGAGGTGCAGTTCCACAGCATCGGCGTGGCACGCCGATCAGAGGTCTTCCGAAAGGCATACAAGACCCCTGCCCACCCTTGACCGCGAGGAAGAATCGAACCTCGGGGCGGCAGAATTCGCAATCACTGGCTGGCAGCCGTCCGCTACCGTGCCCGCGCCGCTGCTGACCAACGCCATCGCCCGCACGGGCGACGACCTGTCTGGCACCTGGACCTATTCGCGCGACCGCTACCGCGTCAGCCTCGGTGACATGAACGGCTCGCCGCCCGACCCGCGCAATCAGCGCTACCGGGACATCAACGTGCAGGCCGAGGAGAAGGCCAACCCCAGCCTGTTCTTCGAGTACGACATGCAGCGCGCGCCGCGCGTGACGCTGCCGGGCTCGTGGAACCTGCCCAACACGGAGATGCGCTTCTACGACGGCCTGGTCTGGTACCAGCGCACATTCGTACCGACGCAGCTGACCGGCCGCGCCTTCCTGCGCTTCGAGGCCGTCAACTACAAAGCCAGCGTCTACCTGAACGGCCAGTACGTCGGCTCGCATGAAGGCGGCTTCACGCCGTTCAGCTTCGAGATCACCAAGCTGCTGCGCGCTGGCGAGAACCAGATCACGCTGGGTGTGGACTCCACCCGCACCGACGAGAGCATCCCACCGACGCTGACAGACTGGGAGCTGTACGGCGGCGTGACGCGCGCGGTGCGCCTCGTTCACGCGCCCACCACCTACATCGACGACAGCTTCATCCGCCTGGGTCACGACGGCCGCATCCACGCCAACCTGCGCCTGGATGGCCACCGAGGCCGACGGCAACCCGGTGCTGAGCACCACCACCTACGGCCAGGGCCGCGTCTACTTCTGCTCGCTGCCTATCGAGCTGGTGATGGCCAAGCAGCCGGGCGTCAGCGCCGCCACCGACGCCCATCCGCTATGGAAGCTGTCCGACGAAGACCTCGCCGGCCTGTTCCGCACCACCAACCTCGCCAGTGCGTTCGAGCAGCTGCGTAGCTGGCAGCCCGAGGCCATGGTCCTCTACACCCGCGGTGCCGACGTCGCCTCGCTGCACATCGGTGACCGCCAATGGAGCGAGCCCGCGCTGCGCGTCAACGTGGTGGACACGGTCGGCGCCGGCGACGCCAGCATCGCCGCCCTGCTCTTCAGCCTGATGCGTCGTGGCGAACTGCCGCCCCACGAGCACCTGCGCTTCGCGCTGGCCGGCGGCGCTGCGGCCTGCGTGACGGCCGGCGCCACGCCGCCCTCGCTGCAAACGATCGAAAACCTGCTGGCGACGCAATCCCTCTAGCAGTCACCATCAACCGGCATGACGTCAGCGAGCACGTTCCCGCGCTGGTGCGCTGCATGCTGCCGGATACAACGTTCGGCGCGAGGAACAGTTGGCACCGCAACAAGTCTCTTGGGCCGGACAGATCATGAGATTGACGTCCCACGACCCGGGCCACCGCGTGACACGGGTGACGCACCGCAGATCGGCGGAATTGACCGACTTGCAAGCGCCAACGCGCGCAAGTACTCAACGACCGTGGGCATCAGCACATCGATCGGTGGTCGGACAGGCGGCAAGCTGCGGGCGACTGCGATTTGCATGCCGCGAGTCACGACGCCCCGGCTACCGCTGGAACTCGAAGAATTAGGGCTTTGCGCGTTCATATGGTGATCTCCTTCTCTTGCTGATCACCTTAGTCTGGGCGATCGCATGCGCAAGCCGACCGAGGCATTTAGAAATCTGCGCAGTGGGCATGCAGGTTCTAATTCTGTCGATTGGGGCTATTTTTCTCCTATGAGGGAGCACGTTTCGACGTGGCCTCAGTGTCGGATGTGTATCGACGTTGGCCACGACATCCTTGTGCGAAAGACGTGAACTTCCCGGCTCGGGCAAAGCTGCCGCCTAGCTGCAAGGGCAAGACCCCGACTTGCCTTAAGGTATGCCCGCTCCTGGGTCACGGACGACCAGTTGGCGCCGAGTTGGCCCGCAAGCCCGCCTGATGTTGGTCCGACTTTGCCAGGCATGGGCGGCTCGTCGCCCGCTCGGCGGGGGGCCATGTTTGACCCAAGTTGGGCCACTTTTTTCCCAGCGGGCACTTCCAAGGGCGGCCCAGCGAGACCTGGCGCCCCTCTGCTGGCCCAGGGTGGCCCACTGGCGGCCCATTTGGTGGGCCACTGGCGGCCCAGCGAGACCTGGCGCCTCTCTGTTGGCCCAGGGTGGCCCACTGGCGGTCCATTTGGTGGGCCACTGCGGCCCAGCGAGACCCGGCAACCCTCGTTAGCAGGCATGGACTTGGAATCGAACGGATCGATCTCGACCACCCAGCCGAACAGGCGGGGCTCGTTGGGATTTGTCGTTAGGTCCCAGCGCAGGTCGGTGGCGTGCCAGCGGCGGTAGCCGAAGCCGGTCGCGGACAGGCAATAGCGGCTGTTGAGCTTGCCAAGTTCGGTGCTGGTAGACGTGTCGACGGCACCAGTGCTACCGAAGTGCCGTTCCAATTCTCTTCGCACGTCAGATAGGCACCCCACGGCGTGATGCCGTTGGCGCAGTTGTTTACCGTGCCATAGCAGACCATGACGTTGGTGGCGTTGCCAGTGGCGACCGACATGGTGTCAGCAATGACGTACTCTCGAGTGCGCAGCGGTGCTTGGCCGGCAGCCAGGCCGGCGATGCGCATCGGCGTGTTGGACGTGATACGTCGACCATAGGGCGAGCTCTTGACGGACGTCCACTTGCCAGCGACGCGGCGAGCCACCAGCGGTCCAGTGAGTCCTGACGACCGCGACCACAAACAACACGTGTACAGAACCGTCGCATAGATCGCAGACGACCAAAATAAACGCGACGCATCTCAGCTCATGCGTAGAATCCTTCTCACTACAAGTCGCCTGCATGCCGCGAGCAGGCGTTAACTCAAGGACCGGCCTTTCATCAATGAGCATCATTCATGCTCGCGGGACGACGATGTCACCCGCTTCTCCGCAAGCCAATCGGCTTGTCATCGCAAGTTGGCTTCAACTTCACAAAGCCAAGTCTGAGGCAAAGATCCGCCGACACCGGTGGCGTTGACGCCAATCACTCCAGCTGTCGAAAGACAGCCGCCGCCACGATCAAGGCCGCGCATCCTCTATCAAATCACTTCGAGCACATCAACGCCGATGTCGTCCGGCGCGTTCTGATCCAACGTCGCCAGTGACCCGCTGCACGCCGCCTGCCCCACCGGGGCGCGCCCTGTAGCTTCAAGGTGTACGCATCCCCGACACGGTCGTAGTCGGGAGGGCTTTGCGATTGATGTTGTTCCAGCGCGGCAACCGCCGGGCCCACCGCAAGTCGCTCTCCCCTTCGGGGCCAAGCGCCGGTGTCGTCCAGCGAGTGAGTCCGAACGCAAACGAAACCCTAGCCATGCATGCTGCCGTCGTCATGCGCGCCTTGCCACCTGGGCAAGCGCGATTCGGCCCATGCATGAGCGCGTCCAGCCACACCGCCTCGCCGCGTGTGAGCCCCGCGCTTGACCCAGCCTTAGCGGAGGCTTGGGTGTGCTTGTTGAGTCCTGAAGGAACCCGCTCGACCTATCCAATCCGGCGCATGCCGGCGCGGAGAAAAAGCCTGCCCTGACGAGTGCCCGCCGCGGCGCTGCAAAGGAGTGATGCAGCGACCGATGGCACCCCAAAACGAATAGATGGCTGCGATGCCAGGCACTGGCACTGGCACGCCTGAAGCAAACTGCGCGATCACCTCGAGTGCAACTGCGCGACAGCACGCTCGACATCGACCATCAAGACGGTGCGCCGCTCGCCCTGAACGCCGACGTCGGCAAATGTGGCATTGACCGCCGAGTTCAGCACACCAATCACATCAGCCGGTCCTGCCGCGCCAATGCATGTGGCTAGGCCGACAGCATCAACGTCCGCGTCAAGCCGCAGCCTCCTCGAGTTGGCTTCGATGTAATGAGCAATGAACTCCACAAGATGTTCGCCGCGGAGGATGTCGAAGAACAGCTTCTCGCCAAACCTTCCGCTCCGCTTTGCCGCAGCATCGATGGCGTCTGCGTTGTTCGTTGCGGCCACAAAAACAACCTCAGGCACCGCACCCATCGCTCCATCAATGGCCTTCAATATCTCGTTCGTGGCCGTCGCATTGAACGAAGAGCTGCGGTCTTTGAGGAGATCGTCCGCCTCGTCGATGAAGACGAAGGCTGGACGGTGGGTAGTGGCCAGCTCGATGAGCTTGTCGAAGCTGCGCGGGTCAGCCAGGATCTCTGAGGTCTTCACCTCGAAGACATGCCAGTCGCCTAGCGTCCTTGCCATCGCGTTGACGAGGCTGGTTTTCCCCGTACCCGGTGGCCCGTAGAGAAGGATACCGCGCGGCGGCGTCCCGCCCTGCTCAGCGATCTCGTCCCAATGAGCCAAGCGCGTAACGATCGAGTTTGCTTGACGACGAACGTCCGGCAGCAGATACAAATCCTGCAGCTTCAAGCCAGCGCCCGGAATGTTGCCGGACCGCCTGCTCACTGCGCGGTCTGCCGCCATCACCATACCAAGATCAACCGCCCAGGAAGAGCTGGACAGCGAGTCGCGGAGTCGCTTGACCACGTTCTCTATGAACGCAGCACTGCGACGCTCCCATCGAGCCGCGGTCTTGCGCGCCAGCTCGTCAGACAGCTGTACGCCGTGCTTGGCCGCCAGCGCGGTGAGGATGCCGTGGCGCGCATCTGTGTCAGGCCAGGGAATCTCGATGCGGAAGTCGAAGCGGCCGTCTCGCATGATCGCAGGGTCAATGTTTGCGAGGTGGTTCGTGGCAGCCACCAGCAGCACCGGATGCCGACGCAGACGGTCGATCTGCTGCAGCAGCGTGTTGACTACCTTCGTATCCTCCTGATGGACACCAGCCCGGTCGCGGCGGGGTGCAATGGCGTCGATCTCGTCAATGAACAGCACGCACGGCGCGGAATTGATTGCATCCGTCACCAGCGTGGTGATCTTCTCGGCAGACTCGTTGACCCACTTCGACGTCAGGTCCTGGGTGCCTACGCGAAGCAGCGGAAGCTTCAACTCTCCAGCCACTGCCTCCGCCATCATCGACTTCCCGTTGCCTGGCGGGCCAGTGAAGAGGATGCCGTTGCGATCAACGGCTACGGCGTTCGACGCCTTCGCGCCCTTTCCTGATGGCGACCAAGCGCGGAACTGCTGCAGGACTGGCGCGAGGTCGGCTTTGAGTTGCTGCATACCGGCTACGGATGCGAAGTCTCGAGTGGGGGCAGCACGATCAACACGAGCCGACGACCCATCTATCTCGGCAGCACCCCTTTCCCGCGAAGGAAGCAGCTTCCACCAAATCCTGGCGAGCGCCACGGCTAGGGGACCAGAGCACGCTGCAACAGCGAGCGGGTAGGCCCACTCGTAAGCTCCCCACCCCCGCGCGCTGATCAGTGGCGCCAGCAGCACGAGCAACATGAACCCGCCGCCAGCGGCGACCAACAAGGGCGCGGTGGCCAGTGCGATGCTACGGTCGCGCATCGGCACTACCGCTACCCATCCCAGCACCACGCAGGCCGTTGCGATGGCCGCTTTAACCAGCAAGGCCAGCGAGGGCAGCTCGAGCGCGTGATGCCGTGGCCAGATTTGGACGCTGGTTCCCCCGAGAGAAACTGCCAGCCACAGGGCGAGGACAGGCAAAGGCGCAAGAGCGAGGCTGATGAACGGGTAGCGGCTGAACACATTGCGAATTGCACTGAACACGCCAAGGACGGCCAGGAAGAACAGCTCGAAGAGCGAGGACATCACTTCGTCTCCAAGCCTGGTTCCAAGCGGATCACGATCCTGCGGCCGGTCATACGCACCGCACCGTCAATGGCTTGGGTTGCACTGCGTCTTTCAGCGGGCGAGCCCTCCACGCGAACAAGGAACCCAACCACTGGCTCGTTCAGCGGCCCGTCTTTCGTGAAAAGCACGGGCTTCACAAACTTGCAGCCGAGGCTGCTGTCGCAGGCTTTGGCAACGGAGGCAACGACCTCATCTGGCAGCGCTTGTCGAGGCAGGTAGAAGGCGAAGTAGGTGATTGCGATCGCCATTGCGCTGGCCACCACGGCGGGCACGGCAAGGTTGAGCAGTTGCAAGCTTGGGCTTGTGGAAGGCAAGGTCATCCTCGAAGGAACGCGTTGTTGACAAGGTATCTGGACTACCCGCATGCGCAAGCAAGCCGCACGGCGGTCCACCACCAAACGTTAACGCACCTTATAAGGTGTAGTCCTTTAAGGTGTGCAATGAGTGAATGCGGGCCGCCTCGAGCCCGCGATGACACCCAAGTCACCCAACCCAAACTTCGCCAAGGCGCTTCGCGCCGTGCGGTTGGAACGCGCCCTGTCGCAAGAGGACTTCTATGACGTGTCAGGACGGACGTATGTCAGCCGACTGGAGACCGGCGGCGCAGACCCCACGCTATCCAAGATCGTCCAACTGGCCCAAGTCCTCGAGGTTCATCCGCTGACCCTTTTGACGCTGGCTTTCTGCAGCAAGGGCACACCCGCTGAGGTAGATCGACTGCTGGCGACCGTGACGGTGGAGGTCAGCTCTTTCGAAGATCTACAGTTGGGTGAACCGGATCGACGTCGACGCGGTAGGTGATCTGCCGGTGGCAGCCGCTGAGGCTTCAGGGTATGCCTGCAGCGCGAGATCGGACGTTCACAGTTGGCCGTTGGTCAAACTGACTGGTCGACCAACGCAGCAATTTCGGCGCGCCGATCTCTAGCCTCGTTCTCGCTGGCCCGCTCCATCCTGAGCGCGACCAGCAGCGTCAAGACTGCGAAGGCCACCATGCCGATTAAAACCCAGAACATTGGTTGGTTCAAGATTTCCATAGGGTGATAGTAGCGGCATGACCGCTGGTGCATGCAGCACAGCGTCTAGATGGCACAACCATCAGCACCTCGAACGCTCGCACAGAGCACTTTGGTTGCGCATGCTGCCTCCATCAAGAAGATGGAGCCATGAAATCACTGTTCGACCATGCAGGCTCTGGCTTTGGAACACGTGCGGACGGCTGCCTGGCCCGCGACACCGACCCGCTGCTGACGGCTGTCCGAAGTGCCAATCGCGCTGAAATGGAGCGGCTAGCGGTACACGCACCCGACGCTGACACTGAAGTAGTACGCCTCCAGCGGCTTGCCGAGACGGCTTGGGGCCGCTGCAAATCAGGTGGTCGGGACGTCAGATATCAGATAGTGGCCTGGCCATTCTTGGCGAACTTCCCGCAAGGCGGCCGTGTACCGGCGCAATTTGACATGGGCAGCCCGCTGAGCCCCACGGGGAAGCTCATGACCGAGTTGTGGAGCGCCATGTTGCCAAAATCGCCAGGTGTCCACGTGTTGCCGTTGCGCCTAGGGCTGCACGCGCACACTCTATACAGCGTGGCCCCAGATATCGTCCAGCGCTGCGTTGCATCTACTGCGAATGCGATAAGACTCGGTGATCAGCCAAGCCCGAGCGGACTTCGGCCAATAGAGCGAGACAGCCCATTTAGTGCGTACGGCTTGTTCCACGCGCCGGTGTTGTTGCAAGCCATCGTCGCGACCCCTGGCGATGAGCCCGTCTCGTTTGTGCGCGACAGAGCCGCGGTGGAAACCGCGCGCCAGCTCGTTGCTTCGAAGCTCAGTTTGCCAACGGCAACACCACGAGTTCTTCCACTCATGCCGTCGACGCTCTTTGACTCGCTCGAATCGACACTTCGGGCCGAGAGCCTGGCTATGGCGCTTTGGCGAGGGCCCGCGGATGTAACCACTGCCGTCACGATTCACTACGACGCCAAAGAATCACCCACGCTGCACCGTAGTGCCAGCATGTGGGTGGGTTCAAGCAGGGACACCGTGAGCTCAGACGATCGTTTCGACGTGCGCTGGATGCGCCCTGCGGCCATAGAGCTGTGCATCGCGGAGGGGCGTCTCGTGGCCGGCAATGCCGAGGCCTGGATGTTCTATCAGGCTCGAACGGCTGCGGGTATATGCAACTAGCCGCTGCTCGCCATCGTGTCATGTCGCCCCCCGTACTTGCGCGGCACTTTCATCATGAATCCGGCCGTGAGATTCTTCTCAATGCGGTCGGAACGAGGAACCGTCACGCGGGACAACTGAAGTACATTTCGGCCGCGACGGTCCTGTCACCGTTGTCTCTCATCAGCTTTCACATCGAGAGCCCCCGCCGTGATGGCGGCGCGGCGTTTCCTCGATCAGGCGCAGCCAGTCAGGCTGCCCAGTCATCCAATCTGTCATCGAACTCAATTGTTCGGCGAGCGTTCGCTCGCGCCTCTCGGTCCTCTGCCCTCCTGGGCCTCCCATTCACCAATGGGACCTCCCGACGACCGTGCCCATGCCACCAACCTCCGAAGTGATCCCACGGGGAACCTTCGCTCGATTGACGGAGAGCACACATGACATACCGAACCTGCGCGCCGTTTGATGCTGCGCTACTTGCGCTACAGCCCGCTTCCACACCCACAGCAGGCAGCATCCAACAAGGGTTCTCAAGCCACATGGCCCAACACGGGGTTCAGGTTGCAACGCGGATGGCTAGCCTATGAATACTGCATTCATGCTGCTAGCCCAGTACAGCGGCCAGCCCGTCATCCCCGTGGAAAAGGTGGTCCCCGATTTCTTTGGCCACCTTAGTGTCGACATATTCATCCGCAAGGTGTCAGCCGGCGAAATCGATATACCGATGATCCGCATTGAAGGTAAATCGCAGAAGTCGGCCAAGGGGATCCACTTGAACGACTTGGCCGACTACATCGACAAGCGTCGCGCAGCTGCTGTTAAAGAAGCCAGTCAGCTCGCGGGAAGATCCGCGTAGCCTGGCGCACGGTGATCTGGCCGGGTCAGGAAGAAGCGAAAGATGTTTCGTCAAGCTGGCCGTTCCCACGACGTGGGAACGGCCAGGACTGCAGTTCTCGGGCACAGGATTTCAGGCTGAAAGCAGTCAGTTGAAGCGCCTCATTGCGAGGAGGCTAGACATGCGCACGACTCCGCGCCCGCGGAAACACGTTCGTATGCCTTCTGCTCGCTTTGCCTCGCATCTAGCGCGAGTACGACGCCCGTACCGCGCAGAAACAGCCGCGCATCGCACCCCTAGTTCTAGGCAAAACCGGCACCGGAAGGTTTCCGGAAGGTCGCGGGATGGTCCGTCGCCTAGCGTGAAAGCTCCTCTCCCGTTGGGCCTCCGGCCGGCGGCCAGCTTTCCAACCCAGAGCCTCCATGAATCACCATGCCCGTCCGAGCGCCACGCCCGACTCCTCGCCCGCCGCTCAGTCAATCGGGTGCGCCAGTCGACCCCGGTGCCCTTCCGAAAGCGGGGGGCGCATGCCTCGTGCGCTGCGACATGCTCCTCAACGCTGCTGGCCGCGAGCGGCCGCCGTGCCCCCGGACTCTGGCCGAGAGCGGGAGCACCTTGCGCAGCTCCTGCATGACCAGCTTGGCGGATTGCTCGTCCAACTGCGGCTGGCCTACGGCGCATGGCGGCAAGAGAGTCTGCCAATCCATCTGCGGTCCGGCAGCGCACAGGATCCACGGGTTGATCCGGGAGCCGTTTTTGATAGCTTGCTGCGTGAACTGTCCGACACCGTTCGCCGCCTGAGCTTTGCCCTCGCTCCGCCGGCCTGGCACGACGACCTGCTGGCGGCGCTTGAGTCCGTGGCTGCTGAGCTGGGTTTACGAAGCCAGCTTAGGGTCCAGCTCGACACGAGCGAATTGCAGGCCGAAGGAGCGCCGACGATGCAGGCACCACTCCGTGCCGTGGTTTGCCGCGTGGTTCGGGAGCTGGGGCTCAACGTTCAAAAGCATGCAGGCGCCTCCGCCGTCCTCATTCATGCCCGGCCGTTGTCGGGCAGGCTCTGCGTGAGCGTCGAGGACGACGGTTGCGGACTGGCAGGCGATGTTGCCAGCCCCAGGCAGAGCCTGGGCCTGCGCAGCGCGCGCGCGCAACTGCAAGCGCTGGGTGGAGACCTGACCCTGCACCCTAGGCCTGACCGGGGCACCTGCGCGACCCTGACCCTGCCATTCGAAGCTGCACTCGCCGACCCGGCCCCAGTACCGCGCGGTCCACTCTTTGCCAAGGAGACTTCATGACACTGCGCCTTGTCCTGGCGGACGACCATCAATTGGTTCGGGAGGGCCTACGAGCCTTGCTTTCGCGCGATTCAAGAGTCGAGGTAGTCGGCGTCGCCGCTGACGGCGCCACGGCCGTAAAGCTCGTGCGGCAACTGCAGCCTGACATCCTCGTCACTGACATCGCCATGCCTGGGCTCAACGGCATCGAGGCGACGCGCCGGGTGCGCGCGCAGGCGGAGACTCAAGTGATCTGCTTGTCCATGCACGGCGACCAGCGCAGCGTGGTCACGGCGCTGCAGGCAGGCGCCAGCGGATTCGTGCTCAAGGACGCCTCGTGCGACGAACTGCTCGGCGCGGTGCGCGAAGTCGCCACCGGCGGCATCTACATCAGCCCGGGAACGATGGGCGGGCTCGTCGAAGAGATCAGGGACCGCCAGCGTCTGCAGGCGGCACTCCCCGGGCCGGTGCTGACCGCAAAGGAACGCGAGATCCTGCAGCTTTTCGCTGAGGATCTCAGCACCCAGGAGATCGCCGACCGACTCAAGGTCAGCGCCAAGACGGTGGCAACTCACCGCGAACACGTCACTCGCAAGCTCGGCGTGCGGGGCATCGCCGGCATGACGCGCTACGCCCTGAGTGAAGGACTGACCGCAGGGGGGCTGGCATGCCGCTGATCGCCTACTCCCTGCCCAACTGGGTGCTCGGCGCCGGCCTGGTCTGCGCCTGGGTCCTCATCGCTCTCGCGATGCAGCAGCTGTTCCCGCAGCGCTGGCGTGACCGCGCCAGCGATACCGACCGCAATGTCGCCCTCGCCGCGCTCGGCGTGATCGCGACGATCAATTCGCTGCTGCTGGCCTTCTCCGCGGTGTCGGTGTGGGACTCGTTTGCCACGGCGGAGCACGCCGTGCAGCGCGAGGCCACGGCGGTCGCCCAGCTCGGCCGCTCGCTGACGGTACTGGACACTTCCCAGGCGCGACTTGCCCGGGAGCGGCTGCGGGCCTACGGACGCAGCGTCGTGACCCGTGAATGGCCGGAGATGCAGCAGGAAAGGCAGAGCCCGGCGACCCTCGCCGCCTTTGACGCCCTGTTCGGCGCCTTGGGCGACCTGAAGCAGTCCACGCCGGCCGAGACCCCCCTGCTCACGCAGACCTGGCAGCAGGCCAACGATCTGCTGGACTACCGCCGCGCGCGGCTGCAGGCCGCCAAGGGCAAGGTGCCTGGCACGCTCTGGGCGGTTGTGTTGGTGGGCTCGGCCCTGACGCTGCTGCCCATGGCCGTGCTGCCGATCAGCACGAGCAGCCGCGGGGCACTGCTCGTGCTGGCGGTGACCTTGGGGCTGGTCTTCCATTTCGTTGCAGCCATGGACCGGCCCTTCCTGGGTACGGAATGCGTGACCGCCGAGGCGATCGAGGACGCACTGGCCGGGCTGCAGCGGCCGCCGCCCCGGCCAGCGACCGCCGTACCGCCCTGACGGGCGGTACGGCTCAGGTACCGCTGCCGTTGCGGATCTCCGGATCCGCCGTGGCGATCAGTTTCTGAGCTCCGCCCTCCGCAGGCCTGCGGAAGATCAGCACCACGCCGCGGGTGGTGCGCGACTCGACTGGCACCTCCACCGAGCCCAGGCCCTTGCGAGTCACGGCCATGAAGGTGCTCGGCATCTTGCAGTCGAACTCGAGCGTCTTGGCCACCGCGGAGAACAGCGCCACGCCTTTGTCAGGCTCGACGCCTTCATCCAGGGTGTCCAACGCGGAGGCCGGCATCTGGCCCTGCTGCTGGAAGGTGATGCTGCCGCTGTTCGCGTCGGTGTTGATCTGTTTGGAGCTCACCGGCTGCCAGCTGGAGTCGAAATAGGCGCACTGCACCAGGTTCTCGGTCGGACCAGGATCGGCCTGCGCCACCTTCGGCTTCAGCGGCACGACGAAGTAGACGGTGGTCGCTTGGATGCCAACAGTGTCGGCGTTGTTCTGCGGTTCGATCATGGAATCTCCTCATTCAAGGGTGCTTGGAAAGCGGTGTCGAAAGCTGTGCTGCCGTGGTCGACGGCAGAGTTAGCGGCAAGTAGCCGTCGGCGACCAGGCGGCGAGCGACCAATGCGTCAGCGCCCTCGCCGGCGGCGCAGGTGCGGGCGGCCAACCACGCCTGCAGAGCTAGACCGGCCTGCCCGCCATCGACGGTGGACTGCAGCCCCTCGCGCAGCCGGACGCAATTCGTCGCTGCGGGGACGACGCCCCGTGCGTCGCGGATCCCCAGTGTCAGCAGTGCCCGGCGGGCCTGGATTTCGCGCATCTGCCAATAGCTCGGTCGCTGGCGCAGCAGATCCTCGAAGGACTCCGCGCTGTCGCCGAGCATGCGTTCAACCGCAGGCCAGTCCCCTCTCGAGGCCGCGCGCTGCGCGGCGGCAACCACCACGCGGAGCAACGCCTCCTTGCGCTGGAACTCGCGGGCTGGGTCCGTGTCCGACGTCCCCTGCAGACGTGCGGTCAACTCGGTCAGGTCGGCGTCGACCGGCTGTCCGGCATCGAGCCGCGCCAGCGCGAGATGACTCTCGGCATGCAGCCGATCGATACGCCAATAGGCGTTGCTCGGGTCGTGGCGCTCCGCCGCGCGCAAACGCTCCACACCGGCAGTCATCACGACGACCGCCTCCAAGAGACGACCAGCGGCACGCATCGCCTCGGCGCGTCGCAAATCCAGCGTGCCGAGGTCGCGCAGACGCAGCTGCTCGTCACCCCTGCCCTGGGCCAGAGCGATGCGCTCCTGGCGGGCAGCGTCGTAGTGCTGTAGCGCCTCGATTGGCCGGCCCCGCACATGCGCCACCAACCCCAGCCATGTCCGCGAATTGGCCACGCCCTCGAGGGCTTCGACGTCGGCCGGCGCGCGCGACAGCGCGTCCTGCTTTAGCGCCAGCGATTCCTGGAACCACCGCTGCGCGGCCTCCCATAAACCGCGTCGGAACGTGATCGAGCCCAGGCTGTTAAGCGCGTAACCGAGCTCTGCAGTCGCGGCGGGATCCCCGGGCACAAGCTGCCGCCAGCGCGCGCTGGCTTCGCGGTAGCGGCTCATGGCCTCGGTTGCAGCGTCGAGCTCGCCCGCGTCGAACGAAATCTGGCCCAACCAGAAGGAGGCGGCTCCGAGCGTGCGGAAATAGTCGCCGGCATCCAGATCCGGAAGTTGCCCCCGGGGGGCCAGGTCTTCGAGCATCTGGCGCGCGGCGTTGAGAGCATCGACGGCGATATCCGTACGCCCATGGCCCCGACTGCTGTTGACCTCCCCGATGACCACCAGTGCGCGGGCACGCTGCAGGGTGTCAGCCGCCGCACTGGCGGCTCCCTTGCCGTCAGGCGTCGCCAACACCTTCAGGCCTTGCTCGCCGATGCGGCCGAGCAGGTTGAGTTTGCCGATGGGCCGCAGATCGTCGGCCAGTTCACCCAGCATGAATGAAGCCAGCTGGCGGCTCTGGCGGTCGCGCTCGGCGGCAAGATCGGCCTGGTGCGAATAGCCGACGGCCGCGGTGACGGCGGCGGCGGCCAACAGCAGGGCGCCGGCCGTGGCAGCGCCGAGGCTCCACCGCTGCCGTCGCAGTCTTCGCTGCGAGCGCCTGACGAAGTCGCTCTCCTGCGGTCCGAAGAGGCCCGGCGCCTCGGCTAGCGCCCGCGTCACAGTCCACAGGGTATCGCCCCGCGGTAGCAGCAAGGCACCGGAGCGCCCGGACTCGACCCAGCGGGCCACCCACGGAACCAGGCCGTCACGTGCGACCAGGGCCGCCCGGTGGCTCGCCACCCATGCGGTCACCCGAGGCCAGCGGCGCAGCAGCGCCTCGTGCGCGACGCGATAGCCCTTGCCGCTGCTGGCCAGGTCGGCCACGAGCAAGCGGGCCTCAACGAGGGCCTCTACCAGCGCTCGCTCGTCGGCATCGACGAGCTCGTCATCCGGCATCCAGCGGCTCGTCGGCGCAGCCTCGTCGCCCGCGAGAGTGACCAAGCGCGACAGCAGCTGCGAGAGTGCGCTCTGCCGCGCAGCTGGCAGGCCGTGGAGCAGGGCCTCAGCGCGCCGACCGATCGCCCCCTCGAGGCCTCCCAATGCTTCATATGAGGCCCAGGCCAGGATGTCACCCGGCTCGCGGTTCAGGTACAGCTGCTGCAGCGTGTACTGCAGCAAAGGCAGGGCTTCCGGTGACCGCATCGCATCGACGCACAGGCGATCGTCTAGGCGGTTCAGACCGCTGTCGTCGCTGCCATAGCTCAGCCCGGCGGCCCTGGCGGGCAGCCGGATGATCTGCGCGATCTCGCCGGCGCCGGGCGGTGCGAGGTCGAAATGGGCCCCGGCCTCCTTGTCCTCCATCAGCAGCGGCTGCCGCGCCAGCGCGGCATAGAAGTCATTGCGGCAGACGCCCAGGACCAGGATGCGGCCGCTTCGCAGCAGGTCGCCGAGCGTGGCCAGCCACGCACCCACATGTGCCGGATCTTCCTGTAGTAAGGATTCGAGCCGATCCAGCACCAGCAAAGGTGGCGCGGCGAGGCGGGTGCGCGGGCCTGCAATCGCGTCAAGACCGATCTCCAGCTGCCGCACCACCTCCTCGGGCCGCTCGCGGAGGGCTCCGGACAGGCTGTCTATGCTGTAGCCGGACAGCAGCGGCACGCCGGCGTAGTCCCAGTCCAGCAGCGCACCGGCCAGCCCCGCCCATGTGTCGGGCACCGTCCCGTCGGCCGTGCGGCCGAGCGCGCCCAGGTCCACCGTGGCGGTCGTGCAGACATGCAAGACCGCGCCATCGGTCGCGTCAGCCACCGGCTCAAGTAGGGCCGGCAACAGGCCTGCCTGGACCAGCGATGTCTTGCCCGATCCACTGGGCCCCAGCAGCATCACGAGCGGATGGCCGCGACGCCATTGCCGGTCCAGGCGGGATCGCAATTCGGCCACGGCCGCGTCGCGCCCGAAGAACACACTGGCATGACCCAGGTCAAAGGGCTCTAGGCCGCGAAACGGTGACTGTCCGCGCCAACCCTCGGCATGGCTACGTGGCCCCTGTTCGGACAGCACTCGGATCGGAGCCACGAGCCGGTAGCCCCGTTTGCGTATGGTCTCCAGATAGACGGGCTCGGTCGCGCTGTCATGCAGCGCGCGCCGCAGGCCGGCGACGACCTTGTGCACCGGGTTGTCGCCTTGGGCAGGCGCTTCCGGCCAGCATTGCTGCAGCAGGGATTCCGCCGAAACGACCACGCCGGGCTGCCGGCACAGCGCCACCAGTACGGCCATGGGGCGCGGCTCGAGCGTCACGCACTCGTCAGCGCGGCTGAGGCGCCGCGTGGCCACGTCGATCCGCCAATCGCCCAGCAAGAAGCCGGCCGGTCGCGGGTCTGTCGCTGTCGATCCCGTTGCTCTGACCCTCGCGAGCGGTCCCGGAGCTACGGCCTCGGCGCCCTGCGTCGAGGCCGTGCAGGAAAGGGGGCCGTCAGCGGTCCGGTCCATATGTGCACTCCCTGAGCGTGGCCTCTGCGAGGGCCCGTGACGGTCAGTTTAGGAGCACACGCACCGCCAAGTCAGCATTGCTGTCCCCAATAAGTCTGACAGATTGACAGCCTGAGGAAAGCACGGCATCGCGTCGACCCGATCTCCGCAAATCGGAAGTTGGATTTCGGCATCCGTCCGATGGTCCCGCGCGCGGCGCGTCCCTAACGTGTGGGCCATCGAGACCGCACACCGGAACGCCCCTCGCCCTCCTTCGACCCCGCCATGATCGACGCTGCCATCCACCACATCGCCGGCCACCTCAACGCCGTGCTGCGCCGTTCCCACCAGTCGGCGGAGGACCTGGTGGTCGTCACGGGGCTGCAGGAATCCGACGGCAGCCCGGCGGCGACTGCCACCCAGCGCCTGTCGGTCTTTCTCGTCAACCTGGAGCGCGAAGGCGCCCCCGGCCTGCCCGTACAAGCCCTGGGCAACGGGGAGCGCCTAGCTCGCTCGGCGCCACCGGTCCACCTGAACTTGCTGGTGATGTTCGCGGCGAACTACGGCGGAACGACCTACCCCGAGGCGCTGAAGCTCGTCGGCAGCACCATCGCCTGCTTCCAGGCGACGCCGGTGCTCGACTCCCAGAACTCTCCAGGTCTGGATCCCCGCTTGGACAAGCTCACGCTGTCCATTGAGTCGATCGGCTTGCAGGAGATGGCGTCCCTCTGGGGTGCGCTCGGCGGCCGCTATGTGCCCTCGGTGCTCTACCGCGTACGCCTGCTCACCATCGACGCACGCCAGCCGGATGCGCAGCTCCCGATCGTACGCACGCCGCGCGTCGGCGTGCACGGGTGAGGGAACGAACGTGGACGCCTGGCTCCCGCTACTGCAACTGGAAGTGCGCCACGGCTACTACGCCACCGGGCGGTGCCGTGGCCTGCGGTTCGAGCCGACCTTGGGCACCGCCGCCGCAATTCGCCGCGCCGACATCGCTGCGCGCAGCGACGGCTGCAACCTCTTCCTGCACGGACCTGCCGACGCGCCGGACGCGCTCAACACGCCCGACGAGGGCCTGACCTGGCTCATCTTCACGGCCGACGCCGACTTCGCCTGCGCAACCGACGACCCGGCGTGCCGGCCGGAACAGCTGCTGTGGATCCAGGGGGCTGAGTCGGGCGGCGACGGCACACTGACCGCCACGCCGCGACCGCTGCGCGACGCGCGGGTGGCCTCGCTGCTGACGTCAGCCGACCGGCTGCGCCCCCCGTTCGCGATGCTCTGGCTGCCGTTGGCCGAGTTGCGGCGAAGCTGGGCGAACGCGGCCGTAGCACGCCTGAGCTGGCGGCTGGAACCACGAGCCACCGTGTGGAAGTACTGCCTGCACGGCGACTGGCCGGAACCCGCGCTGGCCATCGTCGACCTCTCGGGAGAGGCCAGCTTCGGCACGCCCGCGCGGGACCGCATGGACGACGGCACGCCCATGCTCGCCATCCGCTCGACGGGTCGCATCCCGCTCGAGCAGCGGCCAACCCGACGCCTGCAACTTCGCAGCCGCCCGGAATCGGACGGCCACGCTGACAAGGTGCTGATCCGCCGGCTACCCATGCCCGCGGCACAGTTCCTCGCCCGGGAAGTGATCGAGGGCCAGCCCACGGTCATCTCCGAGATCCACGTGCATCGATAACCCGCTGAGGAGCCCACCATGGCCATGAAGACACCCGGTGTCTATATCGTCGAGAAGAACGCCTTCCCCAACTCGATCGTCGAGGTGGCCACGGCGGTGCCGGCTTTCGTCGGCTACACCAGCCGCGCGGAGAACGGCAGCAAGTCGCTACGCAACAAGCCCTGGCGCATCAGCTCCATGGCCGAATACCACACCTACTTCGGCTACGGACCGGCTCCGCTGCTGCGCATCGAGGACGCCAAGCCCGACGCCCGCGTGGACTTCCGCGCGGCCGACAAGGACTACACGCTGACCCAGGCGGTCGGCAAGGACGGCGGTCGCTTCCTGCTGTATCACAGCATGGTTCACTTCTTCCAGAACGGCGGCGGCCCCTGCTACATCGTCTCGGTCGGCGACTACGGCGGTGACGTCGATGCGCAGAAGCTCAGCGACGGCATCACGCCGCTGATCAAGGAGCAGGAACCGACGATGCTCGTCATCCCCGACGCGGTGCTGCTCAAGCGCGCCGACTGCGTCGCCGTGCAGCAGGCCATGCTGCAGCACTGTGGCGGCAAGATGCGCAACCGCATCGCCATCCTCGACGTATGGGGTGGCTACCTGGACCGCAAGGACCCGGGCGGCGACCCCATCGAGAGCTTCCGCAACGACCTGGGCGTGAACTACCTGGACTTCGCGGCGGCCTACTACCCCTGGGTCAACACGACGGTGGTGCAGGACAAGGACCTGGACTACACCCGCATCGCCAACCGCGACCTGCTCGCCACGCTGCTGCGCCAGGAGCTCGGCCTGCCGGAGCAGATCGACGACAGCCTGCCGCCACGCGTGGCCCAGCAGGCCCACGCCGTCGCCGACATCACCAAGGACGACACGGCCTGGACCGCCTACGTGACCGAGCTGGTCAACAAGTCCACCAAAAGCGAAGAGGAAAAGGCCAAGGCTTTGACTGAGCCGGCCCTGAGGGTGGCCGTGGAGACGCACAAGTCGCTGCTGCACAAGAGCCTCACATCGCTGAGCCCGCTATACAACTCGCTGATGACCGAGGCACGCAACCGCCTCAACCTGCTGCCCCCTGCCGCCGCGATGGCTGGCGTCTACACGATGGTGGACAACAGCCGCGGCGTCTGGAAGGCGCCGGCCAACGTCAGTCTCAACGGCGTCATCTCGCCCGAAGTCAGCATCTCGCACGAGGAGCAGGAAGACCTAAACGTCACAACCCAGGGCAAGTCCATCAACGCCATCCGCAGCTTCATCGGTGAGGGCGTGCTGGTGTGGGGCGCCCGCACGCTGGACGGCAACAGCCTGGACTGGCGCTACATCAACGTGCGCCGCACGATGATCATGATGGAGGAGTCCTGCCGCCTGGCCGCCAAGGCCATGGTGTTCGAGCCCAACGTGGCTAACACCTGGGTGACCATCAAAAGCATGATCTCCAGCTTCCTGACCGGTATCTGGAAGCGCGGCGGCCTGGCCGGTGCCGTGCCGGAGGACGCATTCAGTGTGCACGTGGGCCTGGGCGAGACGATGACGCCCGAGGACGTCCTCGAGGGCATCCTGCGCGTGACCGTCCTGGTGGCGATCAGCCGCCCCGCCGAGTTCATCGAGATCACCTTCCAGCAGCAGATGCAGAAGTCCTGAGCCGCCGCGCTCCAAAGGACTTCCCACGTCTTTTCCCGCAAATCCCTAACCCTCGCGGAGGCAGGCAATGGCAGACGACGGATCAAAGCAATCGACCACGGTGTGGCCGCTCCCCAAGTTCCGCTTCGAAGTGAAGTGGGACTCGGCGGTCATGTCATTCCAGGAAGTCTCGGGCCTGGACGTGGAAGCCCAGCCCATCGAGTACCGGCACGGTGACAGCCCGGCGCTCTCGGTGCTGAAGATGCCCGGCATGAAGAAGTACAGCGACGTCACGATGAAGAAAGGCGTCTTCAAGGGCGACAACAAGTTCTGGGACTGGTTCGCCGAGATCAAGATGAACACGATCAAGCGCAAGCCGATCACGATCAGCCTACTGGACGAGGAAGGCAAACCGACCATGGTCTGGACGCTGGCCAACGCCTGGCCGACCAAGATCACCAGTACCGACCTCAAGTCAACCGGCAACGAGGTGGCAATCGAGACCATCGTGATCGCGCACGAAGGCCTCACCATCGCCAACGCCTGATGCTGGTGCCACCCGCTCCACCGCTGCCGCCTGCGGCGCGCCCGTCGGCGCGGGTCGGTCCGCCACCGGCCCCGCGCGTCTCGGCCTCCGCGCCCACGGCGCTGAGAGAGGAGATGCTCTACCCGCCACCCGCCTTCCGCTTCTCGGTGACCTTCGGGTCCGCCGGCCGCAACCGGGACAACGCGTTCCGCGAGGTTAACGGGCTGGGACCCGAACTTGAGACTGAAGCGTTGGTCGAGGGTGGGCAGAACACCTTCGTGCATCTTCTGCCCAAGGCGGCCAAGCATCCAAAGCTGGTGCTTTCGCGAGGCGTGGCGACGATGGAATCCGGGCTGTTGCAGTGGTGCCAGGAGGTGCTCGAAGGCGGTCTTGCGCAACCGATCGCGCCGCAGCTGTTGCACGTCTTCCTGCTCGACCAGGATGGTGGCCCGCTGCGCGTCTGGGCGGTACGCAACGCCTACCCGGTCAAATGGTCCGTCGAGCCCTTCCAGTCCACGCGCAACGAGGTCGCGATCGAGCGCATCGAGCTGGCTTATGCCGGCTCGAACCGGGTCGCCTGAGGACGCGCCATGAGCATCGAAGTCCGACAGTTGCTGATCCGCTCGCAGGTGACGCCCGCTCCCGCGCCGCCCCCTGCCGCGCTTGCGCCACGCGAGCTGCAGCGGCTGCGCGAGCAGTTGCTGGCAGAGTGCTGCGCTTGGCTGGCCGAGCGCCTCAACGCACAAAGGGAGCGCTGACATGGCCGGCGACACCCCCGAGCTGACACGGCTGCTGCTGACCCGCTATTCGCTGGCGAAGGATCGCAGCGTCAAGCTCGACAAGGGCACCGAGTTCTCGGCGCAGATCAACCCTGCCGACGTCAGCCACAACTTCAGCATCAGCTACAACGAGAACAAGGCCCAAGGCGCCGCCTATGTGGAACCCAAGTTCAGCGCCAGTGACAACGAGGAGCTGAGCTTCTCCATCACGCTGGACGGCACGGGCGTCGTGCCGCTCACGCCCGGCCTGGCGCCGGACGTCAAGGGCCAGCTCGCGCAGCTCAACAAGGTCGTTTACGAGTACGTGGACTTGAAGTGCGAACCACCCTACGTACGGGTGCTGTGGGGCACGCTGATCTTCTTCGGCCGGATGAAGACCATGGACACGCAGTACACGCTGTTCAAGCCGGGAGGCGACGTGCTGCGCGCCAAGATCAAGCTGACCTTCGTTGGCGCCATGAGCACCGACAAGGACAGCAAGGTCACCTTGCGATCCTCCACTGCCAGCACGACCCGCACCGTGACCGTCAAGGCAGGCGACTCGCTCGGCGCGCTCTGCGACGACGTCTACGGCGACTGCACGGCCTTCATGAAGGTGGCCCGCTACAACGGCTTGACCGACTTCCGCAATATCCCGCCGGGCACGGTGCTCAAGTTCCCGCCGGTGGAGGCCTAGCATGCCGGGCGTCTCACCCTTGCAGGACTCCGTCGGCGTCGTCACCCTGAGCGTTCTCGTCTCCGGCCAGCGCCTGGCGCAGAGCGCCGACCTGATCTCGGTGACGGTGCAGCGCGCCGCCAACACGGTGCCCAGCGCCCGCCTCGTCTTCAACGACGGTGACATGCCGGCGCGCAGCTTCCCCATCAGCGACGCCGAAGACCTCAAGCCCGGTGCGAAGCTCACGGTCAAGGCCGGCTATGGCCAGCAGGAGGAGACGCTGTTCGAGGGCATCGTTGTGCGCCACGGTCTGCGCGTCATCGGCAACAACGATGCACGCCTGGTGGTGGAGTGCCGCGACGCCGCCGTCAAGATGACGGTCGGCCGGCGCAATGCCAACTACATCGACATGACCGACAGCGACGTCATGGACAAGCTGATCTCGGCGCACGGCCTCACTGCGGACGTCGAGGCCACGACGATCACCCACCGCGAGCTGGCCCAGCACTTCAGCAGCGACTGGGACTTCATGCTCGCCCGCGCCGAGGCCAACGGCCAGCTCGTCATCACGACCGACGGCAGCGTCGCCGTGAAGACGCCGGATGCCGACGGCGAGCCGGCCCTGGCCGTGACCTACGGCGTCGACCTGATCTCCTTCCAGGGCGACGTCGACGCGCGCCACCAGTACGCCAGCGCGCTGGCCGTCTCCTGGGACCCCAAGGCCCAGGCGGCGCTGGAAGGCACGGCGGCCGACCCGGCGGCGCTGCCGGCCCAGGGCGACCTCGACAGCGAAGCGCTGTCCGCGGTCATAGGCCTGGAGAGCTTCCGGCTACAGGTCGGCGCCCCGCAGTCCAAGGACATGCTGGGCCAATGGGCGAAGGCGCAGCAGGTCAAGTCGGGCCTGGCCCGGCTGCGCGGGCAACTGCGCTTCCAGGGAAGCGCCAAGGCTGCGGTGGCCGGGCTCATCGAGCTCAAAGGCGTGGGAAACCGCTTCAACGGCACGGTATTCGTGACCGGTCTGCGCCATCACATCGAGGACGGCGCCTGGACGACAGAGGCCGACTTCGGCCTGGACCCGGACTGGTTCTGTGGGCGCACCGACGTGCTGGCACCGGCGGCCGGCGCCCTGCTGCCGGCGGTGACGGGGCTGCAGGTCGGCATCGTCACCAAGCTCGACGCCGACCCGGCCGGCGAGCACCGCGTGCAGGTCAAGCTGCCCGTGCTGCAGGCCGAGACCGAGGGCGTCTGGGCGCGGCTCATGCAGGGCTACGCCAGCAGCGGCTTCGGCAGCTTCCTGCTGCCCGAGGTGGACGACGAGGTCGTGCTCGGCTACTTCGCCGGCGACCCCTCCCACCCCGTCGTGCTCGGCAGCCTCTACAGCAGCAGCCGCCAGCCGCCCTACGCGCTGGTCGCTCCCAACGACACCAAGGCCCTGGTGACGCGCTGCAAGCACAAGCTGGAGTTCGACGAGAAGGACAAGGTCATCACGCTGACCACGCCCGGCGGCAACCGCGTCGTGCTCAGCGACAAGGACAAGTCCATCCTCCTCGAAGACCAGAACGGAAACACCGTTAAGTTGAGCAGTTCGGGCATCGCGCTGGACAGTCCCAAAGACATCAGCCTCACGGCCAAGGGCGGCATCACGCTGGACGCCGTCAACAGCATCACCCTCACCGCCAAGGCCGACGTGAAGGCCACCGGCCTGAACGTCAGCTGTGAAGGCCAGATCGGCTTCACCGGCAAGGGCAATGCCACCGCCGAGCTCTCGGCCGCCGGGCAGACCACCGTCAGGGGTGCCCTGGTCATGATCAATTGACGACGCGAAGGACCACCATGCCGCCCGCAGCCCGCCTCACCGACCTGCATGTTTGCCCCATGGTCACGCCCGGCCTGCCGCCGGTGCCCCACGTCGGCGGGCCCGTCATCGGCCCCGGCGTGCCGACCGTGCTCGTCGGCAAGCTGCCGGCCGCCGTCGTGGGCGACAACGCCACCTGCGTCGGCCCGCCGGATGCCATCGTGATGGGCTCGACCACGGTGCTCATCGGCGGCCGTCCTGCGGCGCGCATGGGCGATGCCACGGCCCACGGAGGCACCATCGCCATCGGCTTGCCCACCGTGCTCATCGGCGGCTGAAGCACGAGCCTCGCATGGACGACGCCCTCGACCTCCTCGGCACAGGCTGGGCCTTCCCGCCAGCCTTCGACCGGCGTCGCTGCAATGCCGTGACGGCCTCGGGCGTGACCGACATCGAGGAGAGCCTGCGCATCCTGTTCGGCACCTCGCCGGGCGAACGCATCATGCATCCCAGCTACGGCTGCGGCCTGCGCCGCCTGGTGTTCGAGCCGATGAACACCAGCACGCTGACCGAGATCCGAAGCCTCATCGAGAAGGCCGTGCTCTTCTTCGAGGCCCGCATCACGCTGGACACGGTGAGCTTCGACACCGCGGCCCTGCTGGACGGCGTGCTGCGCATCCGGCTGGACTACCGCCTGCGCACCAGCAACAGCCCGCACAACTTCGTCTACCCGCTCTATCTGCGCGAAGGCGAGGCAGTCTCAGGAGCGACGCCGTGAGCCAGGGCACCGACCAGCAGGACCGCTTCCCCCGCGCGTTGGAGCCGGGCTACTTCCGGCCCGGCGATCTCGATTTCCCGCAGCGCGCGGAGATGACGGGGCGACTCGCCGAGCGGCTGCGCTTCCATGACCTGAACCACCAGGAAACGGGTCACTGGGGCGATCTCTTCACCAACGATCCGACACTCATGATGGCCCGCATCGCGGCCTTCGACATCGGGCCGGCGCAGCGCAAGTTCCTGGAGCACGTGAACACAGCTCCGCTGCCCGATCTCGGCCTGCAGGTGCTGGAGCTGGCCTTCACGGTCGACGGCTGGTGGGCCGCCATGCGCGGCTGCGAGGAGCCCGCACCCCGCCAGCTGGGCGACCGCATCGAGCTGCTCATCGTGCGCCAGCTCGCCGCCGATCTGCATTGGGTCGAACGCCGCTTCCTGCAGCAGACAGTGACGCGCCGCCCGGCCGATAGCGACAAGCGGGAGCTCTCCAGCCTGTGGCGACGTAGCGGCAACAGTGACGACGATGGCACCGAACGCAGCGACCGGGAGAAGCTGCGCGAGCGCTTCTTCGCCTTCCTGACCGCGGCAGATGACATCGCCACTCTGGCACGCGAGCTGCTGCCGACCAGCCTGGCCTCCGGCCGTCACGAACCCGCCGCCGCGCTGGTGATCGCATTCCTGATGCTGTGCGATGTCGTGCAGCAGGAGGTCAACCGCCTGCCAGCGCGACATGCGAACTTCTATCTGCGCGACTGCCTGGGCTTCGGGCCGCAGCCACCGCGACCCGACCATGTGCACCTGGCCTGCGAGCGCG
The DNA here is from genome assembly GCF_031458115.1 of Roseateles asaccharophilus. Lineage (GTDB taxonomy): Bacteria > Pseudomonadota > Gammaproteobacteria > Burkholderiales > Burkholderiaceae_C > Pelomonas > Pelomonas asaccharophilus_A. The sequence continues at coordinate 331,042 of NZ_JAVDXV010000007.1, forward strand.
ACCCGCGGGCGGGCGCCGAGGTTCAGCTGCTGCCCGGCACCGTGTTCGAGGCCGGCAAGGACGCGGCGGGCCGGCCGGTGCGCTTCGTCAGTGAGGCCGCGCTCGCCATCACCGACCTGCGCGTCGCGTCCCTCTACACGCTGCGCCTGGAGCACGACCCGCTGATCGCGCCCGAGTGCCACCTTGGCTACGTCACCCGCAGCAAGCTGACGCAGCCGGTGCCCGACGGGCGCAGCGTGTGGTCGCTGTTCGGCGGCCGGGCCGCCAAGGCGCAGGACGCCCGCATCGGTTTGGCCCTCGCCTCGCCGCTGCTGCTGCTCAGCGAGGGCGAGCGCGAGATCCGGCTGCTCCTCCGCCGCAGCGGCACAGGGCCAGGCCTATCGGCGCTGCGCGATGCGGTGCTGCAGGCACGCTCGCCCGAGGTCTTGCGCGAGGCCCTCGGTGCCCTGCTCGTGAACTGGCTGCTCGCCGCCAGCGACTCCCAGGACGAACGTGCTCGCGCCGAACACCAACACATCCCCGGCGATCTCTCGCCCGCCGACTGGAAGGCACTGCGCGAGGTCATCCACGACATGCCCGAAGCGGTGCTGCCGTCGATCTTCGCCGGCAGCCGCACGCCGCGGCGGGCCCACCTCTTCACCCACCTGCTGCAGGGCTCGCTGCGGCTGAGCCTGAGCAGCGAACGAGGGTGGCTCGACGTGGACTGTCGGTTGGAGCGCATCGAACGCCCCGCCGCCGGCACGCCGCCTGGCACGCTCGCCGGCTGCGACCTGGGCCTGCGCATCCGCCTCAAGCCCGAGGCTGCAGCCATCGTCGGCTGCGACCCGATCCTGCACGGCGAGGAATGGCCTACCCGGCTGCCGGTGCTGCGCCTGGAGCTTTCGTCCCTGGGCCGGCTCTATCCGTATTCGCTGCTGGCCCAGCTGTCGCTGGCGGCCGCCGAACTCACGGTGACGGCCCGCGGCCTGCGTCAGCTGCACCTCGAGAACCACCTTGGCCGGCTCGACGCCACCAAGGGCTTCATGCCCTTCGGGCCGATGCCCAGCCTATCCTCCTACTTCGTCATCGGCTCGCCGGAGGCTGCACGCAAGACGCTGGACCGGCTATGGCTGGACGTCGAATGGGGCGGGTTGCCGCCGGACGCCGGCGGCTTCGATGCCCACTACGCCGGCTATGGCGAACCGGCTGAAGCGGCGCTGCGCCAGGGACGCTTCAGCACCAGCAGCGCCTGGCTGCGCGACGGCCAGTGGCAGGACTGCCGCCTGCTCCCGGGCCACGAGCAGCTGTTCGGCCGGGACAAGCACAGCCGCGAGCTGCAGGCCGGGCGCCGCATCGAGATCGACCCCGGTTCGCTGCGCCAGTCCAGCCGCGCCAGCGGCGAGGACTGGCAGCGCATGCCGCTGCCACGCAACGGCTTGTGCCGGCTGCAATTGGCCGGCCCGCGCCCGGCTTTCGGCCATGCGGCCTACCCGATGGCGTTGGCCGCCGCGGTGGCCGCCAATGCGCGCCGCCGCAAGCCCGAGCCCCTGCCCAACCCGCCCTACACACCTCTCATCGAACGCCTGTCGCTCAGCTACGTGGCCCATAGCGTCATCGCTCTGGACCGCGACGACGAACCGGCCGACGGCGTGGACGGTGAGCGCATCTTCCACTTGCATCCGCTGGGCCTGCAGCCGCTGACGTCGGGCACCGCCGGCGGCCACGCGCTGCTGCCCGATCTGGGTGACGCCGGCAACCTCTACATCGGCCTGAGCGGCCAGGAGGCGAGCGGCCTGCTGACGCTGCTGTTCGAACTGCAGGAGCCGCTGGCAGGCAGCGCCGATGGCGACCTGGCCCGCCCCCGGCTGCGCTGGGCCACGCTGTGCGGCGACACCTGGCGGCCGCTGCCGCAGACCCGGGTGCTGGACGACACGACGCATGGCGGCCTGACCTCGGGCATCGTCTCGCTGGACCTGCCACGGGACATGGACAGCGGCCACCGCATCATGCCCAGCGGCCTGTTCTGGCTGCGCGCATCGGCCACCGGCGGCTTCGAGCGCTTTGCTGGTTTGGTGTCGGTGCGCACCCAGGGCCTGAGGCTGCGCCGCGAGCTCGACACGAGCGGCCGCGCCGCGCCGCCCGTAGTGCTGGGCGCGGGCGCCATCGTCCGCCCCGCTGCAGGCGTGCCCGGCCTCGCGGCCGTGACCCAGGTCGGCCGCTCCTTCGGCCTGCGGCGCGAGGAGGACGACCGCGCCCTCCTCGTCCGCGCCGGCGAGCGCCTGCAGCACAAGGGCCGCGCATCGCTTGGCTGGGACGTCGAGCGCCTGCTGCTGGAGCAGTTCCCTGAAGTGCGCAAGGTGCGCTGCATCCCGGCCCGCGACGGCAGCGGCCGCGTCACCGTGGTGGTCGTGCCGCGCGTGCCGAGCAACGACCCGGCCCTGGCCTGCTCTGCCCCGCGCTTCAACGCGGTGGACCTCGCCCGCATGGCCGAGGCGCTGCGCGCCGTTGCCTCGCCTTTTGCCGACCTGCGTGTGCGCAACCCGGCCTACGACAGGCTGCAGCTGCGCGCCACGCTGCGCCTGCGACCGGGCGCCCATGAGGGCGCGACGCTGCGCCGCGTCAACGAGGCCGTCGTGCAGGCCATCTCGCCCTGGGGGGAAGACGGCCCCGGCCCCCGCTTTGATTGGCTGGTGCGCAGCGAGGACCTGGACGCCCGCATCCGCCAACTCGGCGGTGTGGACGGCGTGAGCCGGCTGTCGCTGTTGACCCTGACCTGCGATGACGAGGGCCTCTACCAGCTTCGCGACACGGCACTCGCGGCGCTGGGACCGCAGCCCCCGGGACAGGACGGCGACCGCCCCGCGCGCGGCGCTGCGCACGCCCGGGCGCGCCTGCCCTGGAGCCTGGCGCTGCCGCTGCCGCAGCACATCCTCAGCGTCGCCGACGAGACGACAGTCCCCGGCGGTCCGCAGCCCACCGGCGTGGACCGACTGACCATCGGCACCACCTTCGTGATCGGCAGGGCCTCGCCATGACGACCCGCAACCGCGCCACGCTCAGGCAATTCTTCGAGGAAGGCCGCCAACCCAGCAGCGACCACTTCGGCGACCTCATCGACTCCATGCTCAACATGAGCGACGAGGGCTTTCGCAAGACACCCGAGCACGGCTTCGAGATCACCAGCGACGAAGCGCTGATGAGCTTCTACCGCGAGCAAAACAGCCAGGACCCGATCTGGTCGGTGGGCTTCGGTGGCGACCGCAACCAGTTGCTGCTGCGGGCGGGGGAAGGCAGCACGAACGGCGCACCACCGGTCCTGGCGCTGGACCTTGCGGGCCGCGCCGGCATCGGCACGGCGCAACCGCAGGAGGCGTTGGACGTGCGCGGCGTCATCGCCAGCCAGGGTCGGCGCGGCACGATACACCGCCACGACACCGAGGGCCAACTGCTGCTGGCCAATGGCGAGTGGCACAAGCTGAAGGGCCCGCTGCAGGGCTGCCAGGCCTTCGAGATCACGGCCGGCGTGGGACTGCCGGAAAGCGGCCGCTTTGCGCTGATGCACGCGATCGCGATGAACACCTACAACCCCGTGCCAGGCTGGTTGGCCTGGACGTCGCGCCGCAACGGCATCCGCTGCCAGCACGCCTGGTATGGCCAGCGCTGCGATCGGCTGGAGCTGCGCTGGACCGGCGACCGCGGTCGTAACGGCAAATACCAGCTGGAGATCCGCACCCGCTGCAACTACGAGAAAGACTGCGTCATCCAGGCCTCGGTCACGTCCCTCTGGCAGGACGAGCACATGAAGGGGTCCGACCCGAAATGAGCGCCCGCCCCGCCCTGCCGCCACACCTGGCGCCCACCACGCTGGCCGCCGTCGATACCGACAGTGTCGGCTTCGACGAGTTGCGCGCCCGGGGTCTCACGCTGCTGCAGAAGCTGAGCGGCCGGGTCTGGACCGACCACAACCTGCATGACCCCGGCATCACGCTGCTCGAGCAGCTGTGCTTCGGCCTCACCGACATCGTCTACCGCGCGGGCTTCCCGGTGGCCGACCATCTCACCGGCCCCGATGGCCGCATCGACCACGCGGATCAGTCCCTGCATCCACCGTCCGAAGCCTTGCCCTGCCGGCCGACGACCATCGGCGACTACCGCCGCCATCTGCTGGACGCCCTTCCCGAGCTTGACGACGCCACGCTGGAGCCCGACCCCGGCACCGGGCTCTACCGGCTGCGTCTCAAGTTCCGCGCGGGGCTCGGCGCCGCCGTGCAGGCCCGCATCGCGGCGGCGCGCGCCGCCTGCCTGGCACGGCGCAACCTCGGTGAAGACCTGGACCCCGAAGTCATCTGCCTGCGCGAGGTGCCCTGCGACCTGCATGCGGACGTCGAGATCGGCGGGCCGCGCGATGCCGTGGACATCCTGGCCGAGGTTTATGACCGCTGCGCCCGCTACATCGCCAACGTGCCTCGGTCTCGCACGCTGGACGAGCTGCGCCGTGAAGGCAGCTCGCTCGAGGAGATCTACAGCGGGCCGGCCGTGCGGCACGGCTTCATCGACGACGACAAGCGCGCCTCGTCCGGTGGCAGCCAGCGTACGCTGGCACTGTCGGAGCTGGTGGGCCTGGTGCGCGACGTTCCCGGCGTGCTGGATGCACGGCTGCTGGCCCTGCAGGTGCAGGGGCAGGAGACCACGGCTGCCTCGGTCGTCTGGCGAGACCGGGATTCGGCGCTTGCGCTGCGCCTGCCCGATCACGAAGTGCCAGCCACCATCACTGTGCGGCGGCGCGGCAACGTCGTGCCCGTCGCGTGGCAGGACCTGCGTCGGCGCCTGGGCGACCTGCAGGCCGGCGGTCGCGCCCAGCGGGCCCGCACCGACCAGCAGCAGGCCGAGCGCGCCGATGCCTTGATGCCGCAGGGCCGGTACCGGGCCATGCAAGGCTATTCCTCGGTGCAGGACCACCTGCCCGCCCTCTACGGCCTCGGCCGCCACGGCCCCGGGCCCAGCGCACCGCCCAAGCGCCAGGCCGAAGTCAAGCAGCTCAAGGCCTATCTGGTGATGCAGGAGCAGGCCATGGCCCAAGGCCTGGCGCAGCTGGCCCACCTGCGCGAGCTGTTCTCGGTGGCGCCGGACGCCACTCAGGGCCTGTGGACGCAGATGATCGGCCCGGATGCCGTGCCGGGCGTGGACAAGCTCTACCTGCAACCCCTGGCTCAGGTGGCCGATACCGTCTACAAGCCCTTCGACAGCAGCTTCGAACGCAAGAACCGCGCACTGGATCACCTACTGGCACTGCACGGCGAGACCTATACGCAGAACTCCATGCGGCAGTTCTTCGGTCACTACAAGCCGCGCGAGGCCGAGCGCCTGCTGCTGGAGAACAAGGCCACTTGGCTGCGTGACATCGTGCCCCTCACGCGCGACCGCGCCAGCGGTTTCGACCCCGGCCGCGAATCGTGGAACCGGCGCGACAACTGCAGCGGCATGCAACGCCGCGCCAGCCTGCTGCTGGGCTTCAAGCACTGGCATGACCGCCCACTCACGCAGGTGCTGCGCGAGGAGAGGTTGCAGCCGGTGCGTCAGCCCGACGACCGCCACCACGCCTGGCAGCTCAACCCGCACGACCCGGACCTGCCCCAAGCCCTGGCGGTCGGCAGCGCCGTCAAGCCCGCGGACATGCGCCAACTGCGCGAGGACCTGGAGCGCCTGCCCTGGCTGCGCGAACCCCTGCCCGGCGGGCTGTGGCGAGCGGCCCAGCAAGAGAACCGCTACCGACTGCTCGACGGTGCCGACGGCGCCCGCCTGCTGGTGCTCGGCCCCGACGAGAACGGCCGCTGGTGGCGGTTGGGCAGCTTCCGCGACGCCGCGACCGCCCGCCGCACCGCGGCCAGCCTGCGGCTGTACCTTCGGGGCGTCGATCAGGCCTGCGAAGGCCTGCACCTCGTGGAGCATGTGCTGCTGCGCCCGCTGCACCGCGACACCAGCCGTCACGACAGACTGGGCCTCGTGCCGGGCTTCTATCGGCTCGCCGTGACGACCGTCCTGCCCAACTGGACGCAGCGCACCGCGCGCGTGGCGTTCCGGCGCTTCGCGCGCGAGACGCTTCGACTCAGCTGCCCGGCCCATCTGACCCTACATCACCTACCCCTGGATGCTGCGCGCATGCAGGGCTTCGAGACCGTCTATGCCGCCTGGCTGGAGGCACGCCGAGCCTGGTGCCAGCGCCCCACGGACGAGGTCTTGCAATGGAGCGCCGACGGCCATGCCTGCGAGCTCATCACGCTGATGCGCTCGGCCCACCGGGTGCTGGCCAAGGCCTGGACACGCAAGGATGAGGGCGGCGACGAAGCGCCGCCCTTGCAAGGCCATGCTTGACTGGGACCGCCCCTCGCCGCATCTGATTGAGCGGCTCACGCTGGACACCGGCTTCGGCGCTGGCATCGCGCCCCACGAGGCCGAGGCCCGGCTGGCCACCTGCGCGCAAGGACCGCTGCTCCAAGTCATCGACGACGTCTTCGATGCCTGCTGCCCGCCCGACGAGCACTGGCGGCTGGATGAACTCGCCGTGGATCTCGGCGAGCTGCCGCTGGAGGACTGGGAGACCGAGGCCGCGCGGCGGCTGCGAGAACGCCTGCTGCACCTACTGGGCGACCTGCGTGCCACCGGCGCCAGTGCCGCGGGTCGGGCCACCGGCCTGCAGGTGCACACCCGGCCGCAGGCGCGGCGCGAATCGCTGCTGCACTTCCTGCGCCACGGCCGCCTGCCCTGGCAGGCCCGCGGCGAGGACCTGCAGGCCCTCGCCGCCACCGCGCTGGCCGAGGACCCGACCGGACTCGTAGCCGCGCTGCGTGCCCTGTCCGATCGCGCCACCCTGCTGCAACGACTGGCTGCCCAGTTCGACGACGGGCTGCTCGCGGCCCTGGTGCGCGCCTTCATGCCCGGTGAGCCTGCTGCCGCGGCGCGACTGCTGGAAGCGCTGGCGCCGGCGCGGCGTGCCGGCCTGTCACCAAGGGCGCGCGGCGCCTGGTGGGCCTCGGTGCTGGAGCAGGCTGTGGACCATGCCACCGCGCCACGGCCGGCTGTGCTGATGCTGCTGCGCGCCCAACTGCTGGCGGCGCTAGATGCCACTGTGCAAGGCATGCCGGACGGCGATCCGCTGCAGGCCGTGGCCCACGCCTGGGTGCCGCTGCTGCGCGAGGACAGCGACTGGCTGCGCACGACGCTGGAACGCGCCGCCGAGGCCCCGGCCGTGCGCGAGCGCCTGGCCCAGTTGCTGCCGCTCGCGCTGCTGCCGAAGCTGCTGAACCTGTGGGTGGCCGAGCCCGTGGGACAGGCCGTCACCGCCTGGATCGCCACCGTAGCCGCTGGCGACGCTGCCGGCAGCCCGGCCGCCGCGACCGCTCGCCAGCGCCGGCTCTGGCAGGCCACGTTCGGCCACACGCTGCGCCACCATGCGCAGACCTTCGACGTCGCCCGCTTTGAGGCCCAGGTGCGGGCCGACCTCGCGCGCCAGGCCGGCACCGCCATCGACCCACCGGCCGGCTGGTTCGACCGGGTCGTGCGCCGCGCCTCGGCGGTGCTGGCGGCGGCGGTCTCGGGCCTGCGTCTGCCGTGGCGCAAGCCACGCGCATCGCAGAGCGCGCCAACCGCGGCCTCGGCAAGACCGCCAGCCGCGCCGCCCCCCGACGCGAGCGTCGAAGCGCCCCCCGACACACTGGCCGTGGCCAATGCCGGCCTGGTGCTGCTGTCGCCCTATCTGCCACGGCTCTTCGGCCACGTCGGCCTGCTGGCCCCAGATGCCGAGCCGGCGGCTCTCGCCGGCCCCGAAGCCGCCGCGCGAGGCGCCTTGCTGCTGCAGGCCCTGGTGACCGGCGAAGCCGCCGCGCCGGAGCCGGCCCTGCTGCTGAACAAGCTGCTGTGCGGCCTGGCGCTGGACACGCCGCTGCCGCGCGAGATCGAAACCACCGCCGCCGAGCGCGAGGCGACGGAGGGCCTGCTCGGCGCCGTCATCCAGCACTGGCGCATCCTGGGCAGCACCTCCATCGCCGGGCTGCGGGAAACCTTCCTGCATCGCCCCGGCCAGCTGGAGCGGCGTGACGAACACTGGCGCCTGACCGTCGAGCCCGGGCCCTTCGACATGCTGATCGACCAGCTGCCCTGGGGCTATTCGACGCTGCGCTATCCGTGGATGGAAAGGGTGATCCATGTGGACTGGCGCTGAACCCGGCGAGCGCGTCCGCGCCAACGCACGGGCCCTGCAGGCCGAGCTGCGCTGGCTGGACGAAGTGCTGCAGGTACGGCTGGCCGCGCACTTCGGCGCGACCGCCGGACGCGAGGCACGGCAGGAGCTGCCGCCACCGCCGCGGCTGGACGAAGGCCCTGCTGCAAACGACCTGGCACAGTTGGTGCGCCGCTGCGAGCTGGGGCCTGCGGAGCGCCTCGTGCTGGCCCTGGCCCTGGCCCCCCACCTGCGGCCGCAGATACTGGACCTGCTCTTCGTCACCAACGAGAACCTCAATCGCGGCTTCTGCGAGTTTGGCGGCTGGAAAGGCCGGCAACACGGCGGCTTCCTGCCAACCGTGGAGACCGCCGCCTTCCTGGTGGCCGGTGAGAACCTTGGCCAACGCTTCGAGTTGCACCGGCTGCTGGACGACGCCGCGCCACTGCGGCGCCACGGGCTGGTGCGGCTGCAGCACGAAGCGCCGAGCGAGCCCTGGTACGGCGCGGCCCTGCTGGCCGGGCGCGAGACGCTCGACCAGCTGTGGTCCGGTGAGACGCGCAAGCCGGACTACGGCGCCAACTTTCCCGCCAAGCTCATCGAAACGCGGCTCGGCTGGAGCGATCTCGTGCTGGATGCCGACGTGATGGAAGAAGTGCAGGCCATCGCGACCTGGGCACGCCATGGCGAGACGCTGATGCGCGACTGGCAGCTGCAGAAGGCCCTCAAACCCGGCTACCGCTGCCTGTTCTTCGGGCCGCCCGGCACTGGCAAGACGCTCACCGCGACGCTGATCGGCCAGCAGGTGGGCGCCGACGTCTACCGCATCGACCTCTCCATGGTCGTGTCCAAGTACATCGGCGAGACTGAGAAGAACCTGGCCGAGGTGTTCGACCAGGCCCAGCACCGGCGCTGGATCCTGTTCTTCGACGAGGCCGACGCGCTGTTCGGCAAGCGCACGGCCACGTCCAGCAGCAACGACCGGCACGCCAACCAGGAGATCTCCTACCTGCTCCAGCGCGTGGAGGACTTCCCCGGCACCGTCATCCTGGCCAGCAACCTCAAGGGCAACATCGACGACGCCTTCGCGCGGCGCTTCCAGTCGTCGGTGTACTTCCCCATGCCGGACGCCGACCAGCGCCTGCGCCTGTGGGAAGGCATGGTGAGGCACACCGGACGGCTGGCCGCCGACGTGGACCTCGCCGAGTTCGCGGAGCGCCACGAACTGGCGGGCGGCGCCATCGCCAACGTCGTGCGCTTCGGCGCCATCAACGCGATGCAGGCCGGCCGCGAGCGCATCGGCGCCGCCGACCTGCGCAAGGGCATCGCCAAGGAACTGCGCAAGGAAGGGCGCACGGTGTAGACGCCATGCAAAAACTCCGCTTCCCTCGCCGTCGCAACGACTGGGCGGACGACAGCCCGCCGCCTGCTCCGGCCACCCCTGCCGGCCCGCCATGCCGGCACTGCGCGCGGCTACGCGTCTTCCTGGCGGGCGTGCTGCTGGCCGGCGGCCTCGTCATGCTGCATGCCGCCGCGCAAGGCCCCGCCGGCACGCCAGCCACATCGGCGGCACCGAGCCATGCCGGCGTCGTGACCCAGCCCGTGCCACCACGCCGGGAGCCCGAGGTCTCGCTGCTGCCCATATCGTCTGTCGCGCCTGCGGCCTCGGCCGCCTCCGCCGCTGGCACGCTAGAACTGGTCTACCAGACCGTGCCCCTGCCCAGCGGCCGCATCAACCAACCCTACAAGCCCCGCGACCTCGTGCGCGGCGGCCGCGCGCCCTACCGCTTCACCGTCGAGGGCAGCTTGCCGCCCGGGCTGGCGCTAGACGCCATAGGCCGGCTGGCGGGCACGCCCACGGCGACCGGAAACTACAGCTTCGAGCTGACCGTGACCGACGCCAACGACCCACCGCGTGTAGACCGGGCGCCCTACGTGCTGCGCATCCTCGGGGCCACGCCAACTGCCGCGTCGCCCAAGCGCATGCCGCGCACTCTCAGCCTCGAACAGGCGGACCGCACCGTACCCAGCGACCCGCTGCCACCCGTGACTTATCTGCTCACGCAGGCCAAGCTCGATGCGCTGCTCGGCGTGGCGCAGGAGGAGCTGGACAACAAGAAGGCCGAGGCCGCCAGCCAGTCCTCCGCGGAAGGCGAGCCGCCGGCCACAAAGGCGCCGCCGGCGCCCGTCATCTACGCACCGACGGTGGAGCAGCTGCGGGAGATGCTGCTGCCGCTGCTGAACGTCGAGCATCCGACGCTGGCCGTCTTCATGGACTCCCTGCGCGCGCGGCACTGCGAGTACTTCCTGCGCCACGTGAATGCCATCGGCCTGGAATCCAAGGAGGAGGTCGTGACCCGCTGCCCGCGCGGCGGCGATCCGACCGATTCCTCCCGCCCCACTGCCCCCGCAGCCTCGGGTCCCGCAGCGCCCAAGCCCTCGGCCGCCGAGAAAGTCTTGCAGAAGGCCCTGGCCAGCGGCCGGCTGCCGCTGCCGGCCTTCTACGACATGCTGATGCCGGCGGCCACGGTCGACGAGATCGTCCAACAGGCCGCGGTCGAGCATCCGCTCGACGCGGCCAGTCCTCTGCAGCTGAACGGGGACGGCTGCGGCTGCACCCTGCCCGACGCGAGCAACGACGTGTTCGCCTTCCTGCCCTACTGGTTGAACGACGGCAGCAAGGGCGCCCTGCCGGTGCGCTTCGACAAGTTCACGCGGCTGCAGTACATGGGCGTCGTGCTGCGCAGCAACGGCGAGTTCATGAAGCCGCGCGGTTGGGACAGCCCGGGCGGCGGCTTCGCCCGCCAGGCAGACAGGCATGCCGTCAACGTCGACCTCGTCCTCTACCGGCGCAACTTCCGTGCGCTCATGGAGCTGCCCAAGGCCGCCCTCGAGCAGGTGGTGAAGACGGCGGGCGACCAGGTGCGCGACATGCTCGACCGCCGCCCCGAGGACCTGCAAGGCCGCTTGGAGCCGTTGCTGCCGCCCGGCTGGCGCGAGACCTCATACCTGTACGACGGCGTGACCGTCTTCTTCGACGTCAGCGACGAAGAAGCCCGGTCCGCCGCCTTCCAGGCCTTCTACCGCGCGTTCCTGTTTGAGCTGGTGACGGTGATGGAGCAGCAGCCGCGCCGTCACTTTCACCTCAACCTCGTCGTGCCCCAGCACCTGATCGGCGAGCCGGGAACAGCCTTCCGCTTCGGCCACCTGATGGAGATCATGAAGAGGGCCGAGAAGGGCCGCGCCACGGGGGATCTCAATCCAAAGGACCGCAGTGCCGCTGCGGCGACCTACAAGTCCGACGATACCTACAAAGGAACTGGCGACATCAGCGTGCGCTTCCTGGTACCGCTGGGAGTGGGTGGCGACGTCGACAAGATGCAGCTGCGCTCGCGCGCCGACTTCAACGACGAGCTCGTCGGCGAAGACCGCATGGCGTTGCTGGGCAGCCTCGTGCCAGTGCTGCTGCATGCAGGCGGGGCGCCGCGGCCGATGCCGCCCGCCGACTACGACTCCCTGGACCGCGACCTCGTCTACATCGGCTGGTCCTTCGGCGGCGTCGCCTTCTGGCCGCTACCCACGAACAACCGCGGCACTGGCGAGAAGGTGCTGGTGCGCCTGAGCGAGCGCTTCTGGGATTACCTCGACTCGGACAGCCCTTTCTGCCAGCTCGTCTGCCCACTGCGCATGCCGCTACGGCTGCTGCTGGAGGCCCTGCTGCTGACCACGGGCGGCGCTCTCTTCGCCTACGGCTGGAACTGCAGCGTGCGCCGCCTGGGCCGGCTCTACCTGATGGGCCTGTGGGCGGCCGGCATCGCCACTCTGGCCGTGACCCTGTCCCTTTTCACCTGCGACCCCGCACTGAACGAACTGCGCAAGGGCAATCTGCCGCTGATGGTGCTGGTGGTCGTGCTGGTGCTGGCGGGCATCGTGTTGACGTTCAGGCGGCAGGTTGAGAAACCGTGATTGGGGCAGCCGCCGCAGCAACGCATCGTCCTTCGTCCAACAGGAGCGCCTCATGAAAGACACCACACAGCGCCAGCAGCCCACCACCTCATCAACTGCTGCGCATCGAGAGTCGCGCGAGAGCCGCGGCCGACTCTCGGCACAACTCGCCACCAGCCCGCGCCAACTGGCGCAGCGCCACCTCATTGGCCAAACGCTGGGCAGCACGGTGCAGCAGGTGGCAGCCGAGTTGCAAGAGGAGGACGGCGGCGTCGCGCAATTGCGCGCTGAACAGGCACGGCGGCAGGAGAACCGCACCGGCCTGCCAAACGGCCTCAAGGCCGGTATCGAATCGCTGTCCGGCATGGATATGTCGGACGTACGCGTGCACCGCAACTCCAGCCAACCGGCCCAGCTCAATGCGCTGGCCTACGCGCAGGGCAATGACATTCACCTGGGGCCAGGGCAGGAGGAGCACCTGCCGCATGAGGCCTGGCATGTCGTGCAGCAGCGGCAGGGACGGGTGCAGCCGACCATGCAGATGGCAGGGGTTGATGTGAATGACGATAAGGGGTTGGAGAGCGAGGCCGACGTGATGGGAGGACGGGCGGTGCAGTTGAGAACGGAGTGGGGAAACAGCCAAGACTTAACCTCGCCTCCCTTCGACACGCTGTTCGAACCAGCGATTGAGGACGGTGTCTCGAACGCACCCGGAGTTCAAGTTGACGGTCGATCCTCGAACGGACCCGGCACGCCCACGGACGTGCGAGGACGGGAAGGCTCCGTGCCAGCCCAGTTGATGAAGGTCAACGTTTCCAAAACGGAAACAAAGAAACTGATCAAACTCACACCCGGTAGTCGAAAAGACTTCGAGAAGCGATACCAGCGTGAGAAGGGCACCCTGCTGGACCTGTCGGAAGCGCAGGTCACCATCTACGACACGCTCGCCGGCCAGGAGGTGGAGTTTGACAGTCTCGATGAGTGCCTTCGGGAGCTCAACCAGACCTTGGCCGACTGGGGTGGCCAAAAGTTTTTCTACGAGACCCCCCTGAAGGGACTCAAAGGCGAGACAACTGTCAAGAAGCGGAACGACGTGGCAGGGCAGAACCCCGGCACAGACATCAAGCTCTATTCCGCTCGTGGTGCCGATGATGTGCAGGCCCTGTATGACTGGGCCACCCTCAACAATATTCCCACCCTCAATTTCACGGGATTCGTCCAAGTAGGAGCTGCGGTAGAAGCACCACTGAAGGGCCACTTCGGTGACAGAGCCCACACCGTGAAGCACTATCGCCAAAAGCGGGCCAGCGGCGCGAGGCTGATCTGCCTCCACCTCAACGCCGCCGGCAGCAAGGAGGTCCGGGACGTGCGTGACAGCCCGAACTTCATCAGCAAGGGGGGCGAGGGCAAGAGCGTCGGTGGTTTCGGTTTGAAGAGCGAGACAGGCTATGTGAGCGTAGCGCTCGGCAAGGCGAAAGCCACCTGGGACCACCTGAAGGGCAAGATCGCTACGGTCGAGTTGGTGACGTAACGGCGACTGTCTCTCGTCCGCCGCTTCGCTTTTACTCACTCGGAGCCCGCCATGCAGCACACCGTGCAAGAGCACCAGCACGCCACCCGGCAACCCGCCGCCCAACGCGAGGCGGGACCAAGTGGCGGCAACCTGTCCGCAAAACTGGCGCTGAGCCCGCGCCAGGTGGCTCAGCGCCGCCAACTGGACGACGTGAGGGCTGGGTCCGTGCAACGGGCCGAAGGCATGGAGGAAGACGACGAAGCTGGCGCCGCCCAGTTGCGCGCCGAGCCGGCGCAGCGCCAGGAGAACCGCACCGGCCTGCCGGATGGACTGAAGGCCGGCATCGAATCGCTGTCGGGCATGGACATGTCGGAAGTTCGCGTGCACCGCAACTCCAGCCAGCCGGCCCAGCTCAACGCGTTGGCCTACGCGCAGGGCAATGACATCCATCTCGGCCCGGGCCAGGAGCAGCATCTTCCGCACGAGGCCTGGCATGTGGTGCAGCAGTGGCAGGGTCGCGTGCAGGCCACGATGCAGATGGCGGGAGTGGGCGTGAATGACGACCTGGCGTTGGAGGAAGAAGCGGATGTGATGGGCGAACAGGCCGAGGGAGCGTCGCTGCAGTTGAGAAAGGCCGTCAGCCCGCAAGAGCTGACCTCTGAGTCGCAAGCGGCGGCCCGGCGGACACTGATCGACGGCATACCTCGTGAGTCGCGCCAGCCGACCGCCCAGTTGAAGCACTTGCCTCGCGATTCGGTCGGTTCGCTCGAGAAAATGCCGGTCAAGGGCGAGAAAGACATCACTGCGAAAGATTTGCAGAAGAGGCTGATCACCGAGCTCAAGAAGGTCGGAGAAGTTGACCGCCCCTTGCCACTACTGTGAAGCTGGTCGCCTAGGTCGGTTTCCAGCTCGTGTTGATCGAGCTCTTGAACAGGTTGAGTGAGCCATGGACCTTGACCTCGAAGTTCTCATAGCCAGACGCGAAGTGTTTGGTCTGCGCTTTGTCGCCCCCCGCCGTCCGAACATGTCCAGGTGAGCGCTGATCACGCCCGCAGCTGTCCTCGGAGGCCTCGCCTCGGGGAGCGCCTCCTTCAAGATTTGCCATGGCCAGCCAGTCCGATGACGCCCAGATTTCATCGATGTCTGAGTTGCCCGCTAAAGATGGTTCAGGTTCAGGGTTGTGCTACATGAAGCGGATGGCAAGGCCCAAGCCCGTGAAAGAAGAGAAAAAAGAGCAATAGAAGTGATGTCTGCAGCCTGCCGGGCCAGACACCAGCCGGTCTGCATCGACCCACCCGGAGCCCGCCATGCGCCACTCCCTGCAAGAACACCAGCCCGCGACATCGAAACCCGCAGCCCAGCGCGGGGTCAGCCCGCGCGGCGGCATCGCGTCAGCCCAATTGGCCTGCAGCACGCGCCAGGCGACCCAGCTGCGCCAGCTGGGGGAACTGGGCGTGGCACCGGTGAAGCACGATCAGCCAGGCGAGAGCTTCGGCCCGCCCGCACAACTCATTCGGATACGCCGGTCCAGCACTGGGAAGTACAAACCAGTTGGTCAAAAGCCGCCCGCGGAGGACGACCTCGAAACCGACACGATGTCGGCAGACGACATCCGCCTACTGTTGAACGAAAGCCTTGCAGGTGATGTCAAGGACGCCCTCTTGCTGCGACTCCTCACGCTGAACGGCGAAGGCCGGCAAACGTTGCAGTCGAAAGACGCCGCCATTTCCCGGCTCGACAGCGACAACAAGGATCTGCGCAAGCGAATCGGCAAAGCCACCGACTACCTGAAGGAAGACGGTGAGGCGTTGTCGAAAGGCGCGCTCTTCAGGGAGCACGTCATCCCGCTGACGACGGGCGCCCTGTCGCTGGTGAACGGCCCGGTGAACGCCTTCCTCAACACGGCAACCCGGGTCGATACATCTCTGGCGACCACTGGCGTGGCTGCCGGGCTTCAGATCGCCAACGATGCTGCGCTGATCTGGTCGGCGCAGAACCAGTGGCGGCGGGTCTACCTCTTCACCGCGATGGTGCTGCAGGCAGCGGCCCAGATGTTGATGACCATACCGGGTACCGACGACCCCTTGTTTCAGGCGCCGGCGCAGAACGACACCCTTGCACCCAACAGCACGGCCCCCAACACCACCATCGCCGCAACCGGGAGCTACAACGGGAACAAATGGGTCTTTCTGAGTTTGGCCTTGACGCTCGGGTTGCTGGCCACCTTCTTCAGGATCCTCGACTCTCGACAGAGCAACTCCCTGCGCAAGAAGGAATCGAAACGTCGGGTGGGAAAAGTCAACCCGCAAGCCAGCCGCGATAGCGATGGCGACCCCGACGGTGGCAGCAATCTGAGGGAGATCATCTGACCTGGGCAAGAACACGATGGAGAACGAGATCCTCGAGCAGGAAACTGGATCGCGCGCGCTCTTGTTACCCAAGGACGAGCCGTGAAGGCAGTCCGCGACGCGCTGGGCCTGGCGCGCTCGCACCTTCACACGCGTGTTCATCGGTCGCTGGACTGGCGTGATCCCACGCGCACGATCAATCTGTCGGCTAGCGACCCAGCTGAAGAGACGCAGATCCTGCATCACCGGCCGCAGGCTCCTCAACATCCTGCTTCTCGGTCGCCGGTGCTACGGAATTGCTACACGCCCCCGCGATCCAATCGCCAACCAGCTGATTTGCAATGGCTTATAGCCTTCGATCCGTCCCATCCATCATGGGGGCGACGGACAGGCGCCAGGGGGAGAAGGCAGTGGAAGTCACGCTGCAATTATCGAGGGCGTGCAAAGACAGGGTCCGCCGCCGGGACAGCGTTCTATGGAGTCGGCGCGTTCACAAGCTGCAACAGCGGCGACTCCAGTTGCGGCGCCAGGCTGAGCGCAAAGTCTTCGGTCAGGTGGTTGCGGTCCATGAACATCACCATGCCATCCCTGGCCGTTTCGCAAACGGCTGCGGAACACATGGACGCGGCCAAGTTGATGAACGTTGCGCCCCGCTGTTTCAGTGCGATCTCCTCCACCTGAGCGATGGGGCTGAGACGCGCTTCGTCATCGGCCACCAGATAGGTGCAGGCCTGCCCCAACGACCACCCCCGCCATGCTGACCGTGCATGGCAGGTCGGGACGTCAAAGCCGGGAAAGGGTGTGTCGCGGATGTAGCCGATGCGCACACCCATGCCTTGCAAGCGGGTGATCGTGCGGTCCAGCCCGGCTTGCCAATGCTTCGGCACGATGCTGTAGCCAGATGAGTTGGCCATCACGACCACCTCGGGTTTCATCGCCTCGATGCGCTTGAGCATGCGCTCGCGCCAGATCGTGCATTCGCGGTACTCGTTCAACGTCGTGTAAACCTGGACCGTCACGTCCACCGACGGACAGGCCGCCTTGGTCAGCGCCACCAGCCGCAAGCCGTGCTTCTCGGCCAGATGCTGGAGTGGCACGAACCATTGCGACGCATGGGAATCGCCGAAGAGAACGACGGTGGCACGCGGCTGCTTGCTGCCGAACTCGCACGCCGGCTGATCCAGGGCTGGCGCCAGCGTGAGGCACTCGGTGCTATCAACCACCGTCCATTTAGCTGCCTTCAGGAACCGGCCCTGCTCGGGTGTCACGTGGACGAACTTCCGAGTCAGTTGCGCTGCCACTGCAACCATGATGCACAGCGCGAGCCCCGCCAAAACAATCCTCCGGGCCGACCAGTCCTGCAGCAGCCCGTGCAGAAATGGCTGCTCCACCAAACGATAAGAGAGCCGCCCCAGCGCGATAGAGACTGCGAGGAGTGCTACGGTCAACCACGGATCGGGCTTCGGAAAGAACTGTGTGGCGACGATCAGTACAGGCCAATGCCAGAGGTAGACCGAGTACGAGCAATCGCCCAGCCATCGCAGCCAACGGGCCTCCAGCCACCTGCCGACCAAGGACTGTCGGCCCCGTTGGACCACCACAAGCAGCATGACCGCGGCAAGCACGGGAATCACCGCCCAGCCTCCTGGAAACCTCATCCGGCCGTCAAAGGTCAGGCTGACCAGCACGAGCGCGAGCAGTGCGGTAAGACCCAGCCCCGTGACCCATCGTTTGTTCAAGTTCGCAACGAGGTGCGCGCTGCCCATGACGGCCATTCCCGCTGCGAACTCCCAGATCCGAAACGGCGTGAGGAAGAACGCGAGCTTGTACTTGATGAGCGACACCACCACGCAGGCGACCAAGCTCGTCACGCCCAGCACAGCCACCAGCCAGAACGTTGCGTGTCGAGCGCCACGCCCCGTTAGTCGCACCACGGCAAGCAGCAGCAGCGGCCACAGCAAATAGAACTGTTCCTCGACCGCAAGCGACCAAAGATGCAGCAGGGGGTTGGCCTCTGTGTGGCCACCAAAGTAGTCGGTCGGTCGGCTGGCGAACCAGATGTTCACGGCGTAAAGAGCCGCCGCACGCATCGATGACAGCAACTCGTCCTGCTCGTGGGGTGCGTACAGGTACCGCATGCCGACAAGCGTGACCACCAGTGCCAGGGCCGAAGCCGGCAACAACCGACGTACGCGACGGCCGAAGAATGCCCACAGATCGATGGTCCCGTGCGTTTCCAGTTCACGCAACAACAAGCCACCGATGAGATAACCCGAAATCACAAAGAAGACGTCAACACCGACGAAACCGCCCGCGAACCCAGGAACGCTCGCATGGTTGAGCAGCACAAGCGAGATCGCCAGGCCCCGCATGCCCTGCAGGCCGGGGTTGAAGCTCGTGCTGCGAGCCTGGGGAACCGCAGGTCTGGCTTCGGTACCGGCGGCTGACACCACGGCGCTCATGCCAGATCCTTCAGCGGATGAGAGTCAAGCTCCCAGGGGCTGGTAAAAAAGGCAGCGACCTCGGCCGAATCAATCTCCGCCGGCTGCCAGCGCGGCGCATGGTCCTTGTCGATGGCCAGTGCGCGTATGCCCTCCACCGTCTCGCTGCGGGCTGCGCCGCGCAGGTGGAAGGCGTGGTGCACGAGGTCTCTCTCCAGCCTCAGGTCGTCGGCCAGGCTGAGCGCGCGGCCGCGGCGCACCAGTTCCAGCGTGACGGCAAGCATCGTCGGCGAGCGCTTCAGCAGCGCTGCGTGGGTCTCCTGGGCCCAGGGGTCGTCGGCGTGCTTCAGCGAGTCGAGAATGGCGGACAGCGTCGGCAGGCCGAAATGCCGGTCGATGCGCTCCGCCACCGCCTTGGGGTCGGCCGTGGGCGCGAGGTCGGCACGTTCCATGATGGTGGCGACGACATGCTCCGCGCTGGGTTGCGGACTGTTGCACAGCGCGGTGACCAGGCTGTCCCAGTTGTCGGTGCTGACGTAGACATCGCCCAGCCCCCATTCGATCGCATCGCCGGCGGCGATGGTCTGCCCCGCCAGCGCCAGCCACTCGCCAACATGGCCGGGGCACCGGCTCAGGAAGTAGCCGCCGCCCACGTCGGGGAACAGGCCGATGCCGGTCTCGGGCATGGCCAGCTGCGAGCGGTCGGACAGCACGCGCAGCTTGGCGCCCTGGCTGATGCCCATGCCGCCGCCCATGACGATGCCGTCCATCAGCGCGATGTAGGGCTTGGGGTAGGCGTGGATCTGGTGGTTGAGGCGGTATTCCTCGGTAAAGAAGTCGTCCAGCGCCGTGTCACCGGCGTGCGCTGCCTGGTGGAAAAAGCGGATGTCGCCACCGGCGCAAAAGGCCGGCGCCTTGCCTTCCCGGCCGGCACCGAGCACGGCGACGGCCTGGATCTCGGGGCGCGTGGCCCAATGGCTCAGCAGCGCCGCCATGTCGCGGATCATGACCAGCGACAGCGCGTTCAGCGCCTGCGGCCGGTTCAGCGTGATCAGGCCAAGGCAACCGTTGACCTGGGCCAGGATCTGGCCATCGGATACCAGGGGCGGGATCAGATCACTCATGCGTTCTTCAAAACGGGTTTGACGGAGGAAGGAGCCAACGCCTCGTTGGCGACCAGCGCGGCGAGCACGAGGCTACCGCCGATCAGGGCGGCGCTGCCTGGGTGTTCGCCCGCAAAAAACCAGGCCCACAGCACGCCAAGCAGGGTTTCAGCTTGACCCAGCAGCGCCAACTCATGGCCAGGCAACTCGCGGGCCAGGCGCACGGCCAGCAGGCAGGGAATGGCGAGCTGGAACACGCCGAGGAAGCCGAGCAGGCCCAGGTCATGCACGCTGGCTTGCAGCGGCCAAGCCAGCGGCAGGGTCACGGCGGCGGACAGCAGCGCGCCGATGAGCACCGCGGGCAGCATGTCGGTGCCGGCGCCCTGCCCCACCTTTTGCAGCAGGCACCAGTTGCTCGCGGCCGCCAGCGGCACCCCCAGCGCGACGATGACGCCAGTCAGCGGCCCGCCCAACTGGCCGCCGAACATCCAGGCGATGCCGGCACCGGCGATAACGATGGCAGCCCAGGTGCGCGCGGGCACCGGTTGCTTGAGGAACAGCCACGCGAACACGGCCGTGAACAGAGGCGACAGCGACATCGTCACCAGCACGTTGGCCACCGTCGTCAACGACAGCGCCACCATGAAGGCGGTGAACATGACGGCCCAGCAGACGCCGGAGGCCCAGACCGCCGCACCGCGCAGTGCCGGCAGCAGCGCCCTGCCCCGCATGACACCCAGGATCGCGACCAGCGCCAGCGCATTGAACGCGCTGCGCCAGAACGTGATCTCGAAACCCCGCGCCGCATCCAGATGCCGCGTGACCACGCCCGCCGAACTCCACATCAGCGTGACCAGCAGCATCAGCAAGACAGCAGACCGGTGCGTCATCAAACAAGAGCGCCCCTGAAAAGGGGCGCGGGCAAAACTCTGACTAGAGCCCCCTCCTGGAGGGGGCTGGGGGAGCTCAACATTCCCGCGGAACGCGAGCGTGCTGCGTGCGCTTAAGCGCGCGCTGCACGCTTCCGCTCGTTCTCTGTCAGGAAGCGCTTGCGCACCCGCACGCTCTTGGGCGTGATTTCGACCAGCTCGTCGTCATCGATGAAGTCCACGCCGTACTCCAGCGTCAGGTCGATGGGCGGCGTGATCTTGATCGCGTCTTCCTTGCCGCTGACGCGGAAGTTGGTCAGCTGCTTGGTGCGCGTGGCGTTGACGACCAGGTCGTTGTCGCGGTTGTGGATGCCGACGATCATGCCTTCGTAGACCGGGTCATTCGGCTTCACGAACATGCGGCCGCGGTCGTCCAGCTTGCCCAGCGCGTAGGTGAAGATCTCGCCGTCGTCCATGGAGATCAGCACGCCGTTCTTGCGGCCGCCGATGTCGCCCTTGTGGGCTTCGTAGCCGTCGAAGATCGACGAGATCAGGCCCGAGCCACGCGTCAGGTTCATGAACTCGTTGGCGAAGCCGATCAGGCCACGCGCCGGGATGCGGTACTCCAGGCGCACGCGGCCGTTGCCGTCCGGCTCCATGTTGATCATCTCGCCCTTGCGCAGGCCCAGCGCCTGCATGACGCCACCCTGGTGGGTTTCCTCGACGTCGGCGGTCACCATTTCCATCGGCTCGCTCTTCACGCCGTCGATGTCCTTGAACATCACGCGCGGCTTGGAGACCGCCAGCTCGTAGCCTTCGCGGCGCATGTTCTCCAGCAGGATGGTCAGGTGCAGTTCGCCGCGGCCGCAGACCTCGAAGATGCCGTCTTCATCGGTCTCGGAGACGCGCAGCGCCACGTTGTGCTGCAGTTCCTTCTGCAAGCGGTCCCAGATCTGGCGGCTGGTGACGTACTTGCCTTCGCGGCCGGCCAGCGGGCTGGTGTTGACGCAGAAGTTCATCGTCAGCGTCGGCTCGTCCACCTTCAGCATGGGCAGCGGCTGCGGGTTGGCCGGGTCGGTCACGGTCACGCCGATGCCGATGTCCTCAATGCCGTTGATCAGCACGATGTTGCCGGGGCCGGCTTCGGTGACCTGCACGCGGTCCAGGCCGTGGAAGGTCAGCACCTGGTTGATGCGACCGTTGACGGCCTTGCCGTCCGGGCCTTCCATCACGGTGACCTGCTGGCCCGGCTTGATGGTGCCCTGGCTGATGCGGCCCACGCCGATGCGGCCGACGAAGGTGGAAAAGTCCAGTGCCGAGATCTGCAGTTGCAGCGGCGCCGAGGCGTCGCCGGACTGCGGCGGCACGTGCTTCAGGATGGTCTCGAACAGGGCCGACATGTCGGGGCCCCACTTCTCGCCCGGCGCGCCTTCTTTCAGCGACGTCCAGCCGTTGATGCCGGAGGCGTAGACCACAGGGAAATCCAGCTGCTCGTCGTTGGCGCCGAGGTTGGCGAACAGGTCGAACGCGGCGTTGATGACGGCGTCGCACTTAGCGCCCGGCTTGTCGACCTTGTTGACGACGACGATGGGTTTGAGGCCCAGGGCCAGCGCCTTCTTCGTGACGAAGCGCGTCTGCGGCATCGGGCCTTCCTGCGCGTCGATCAGCAGCACCACGCCGTCGACCATCGACAGCGCGCGCTCCACTTCACCGCCGAAGTCCGCGTGTCCGGGCGTGTCGACGATGTTGATGTGCGTGCCACCCCAGCTGACCGCGCAGTTCTTGGCCAGGATGGTGATGCCGCGTTCGCGTTCGATGGCGTTGCTGTCCATCACGGTGTCGACGACCTTCTCGTGGTCGGCGAACGTGCCGCTCTGGCGCAGCAGTTGGTCAACCATGGTGGTCTTGCCATGGTCGACGTGGGCAATGATGGCGATGTTGCGGATCGGGGTGGTCATGACTGCAAGCTTCTATAAAAACCGGATTCAGGCGGAAGCTGTGAATGGCTCCTGCACGGCCGAGCAGACCGTCGAAGTGTCGCCAATCAAGGCGCAAAGCACAGCCGTAGCGGGGCTACGACGAGCATTTGCAACGCTGAGTGGCGGCACTGCGGCGGGATAAGCGGGCGCGAGGGAGCCGTTCATAGCTTCTCTAGCAGAGCCTGGACCTCCGGCGGGGTCAACAGGCGGTCGGCGATCAGTTCGCCAGAAGTGATGTGGGCGCTGCCGAGGAAGGCACGCGCTTCGGGGCCGTAGACGCGCACGCGCTCGGCATCGGGTGCATCGACGCGCCGGCGCAGGCCGGACAGGAAGCGCACGGCTTCCTGCATGTCCAGGCGCAACTCGGGCGCATCGCACAGAAGTCGATCGGGGGACGTCAGCAGCGCGGCGCGGGCCTCGTCGGGCATGGCCTCGATCTGGGCCAGCGTCACGGCGCCATCCAGCGTCAGGCCGCCGGAACCAGTGCGGCGCAGCGCGGCCAACGATGCGCCCACACCCAGCTTCGTGCCGATGTCTTCGGCCAGCGTGCGGATGTAGGTGCCTTTGGTGCAACGGACATCGAGAGTCACGGTGCCAGCCTGCATCGCGACGATGTCGATGCTGTGAATCGTGACGCGACGGCTCTTGCGCTCGATCTCGATGCCCTGGCGCGCGTACTCGTACAGCGCCTTGCCTTCGTGTTTCAGCGCCGAGAACATCGGCGGCATCTGGTCGATCTCGCCGGTGAACGCGGCGCAGGTGGCAGCGATCTGCTCGGGGGCGATGTGGCCGGCATCAATGCGCTCCAGCACCTCGCCCTCGGCGTCGCCGGTGGTCGTGCGCACACCCAGCGCCAGCGTGGCCAGGTAGCGCTTGTCGGCGTCCAGGCTGACCTGGCTGAACTTCGTAGCCGCGCCGAAGCACAGCGGCAGCAGGCCGGTCGCCAGCGGGTCCAGCGTGCCGGTGTGACCGGCCTTCTCGGCGCGCAGCAGCCACTTCGCCTTCTGCAACGCGTCGTTGCTCGACAGGCCCAGCGGCTTGTCGAGCAACAACACGCCATGCAGCGGGCGGCGTTGCACGCGCACCCGGGCAGGCTTCGCAGCGATGACCGCAGCGTCAGTCATTGGGTTCCTCATCCTCGGCCGCGCGCGTCGCATTGGCCTTGCTGATCAGCGCGCTCATCTCGGCCGCGCGCTCGGTGGTGCGGTCGAACTGGAAGTGCAGCGTTGGCACCGTGTGGATCTGCAGGCGCTTGAACAAGCCGTTGCGCAGGTAGCCGGCGGCCTCGTTCAACGCGTCCTGCGTTTCCTTCGCGTCGCCGATCAGCACCGAGAAGAACACCTTGGCATGGGCGTAGTCAGGCGTGACCTCGACCGCGCTGATGGTGGCCATGCCGATGCGCGGGTCCTTCAGCTCACGGATGAGCTCGGCCAAATCGCGCTGGATCTGGTCGGCGACGCGGAAGCTGCGGTTGGGAATGGCGCGTTTGTGTCTCATGGTGCGATCTCCTGAAAGAACAAACCCCGCCCCGAGGGGCGGGGTTCACCCTCAGAGCGAAGCGTTACAGCGTGCGGGCGACTTCCTTGATTTCGAAGAACTCCAGCTGATCGCCTTCCTTGATGTCGTTGTAGTTCTTGAGCTTGATACCGCACTCGAAGCCTTCCTTGACTTCGCGCACGTCGTCCTTCTCGCGCCGCACCGACTCGACTTCGCCCGTGTAGACCACGGTGTTGTCGCGCAGCAGGCGGAACTTGGCGCCCCGGCGGACCAGGCCGCTGGTGACCATCGAACCGGCCACCGTGCCGATCTTGGACGCGACGAACACGACGCGGATCTCGGCCGTGCCGAGAGCTTCCTCGCGCTGCTCGGGCGCCAGCATGCCGGACATTGCACTGGTCACATCATCCACGGCGTCGTAGATGATGCTGTAGTAGCGCAGGTCCACGCCGTTGCCCTCGGACAGCTTGCGCGCACCGGCATCGGCCCGCACGTTGAAGCCGATGATGACGGCCTTGGACGCGATGGCCAGGTTGACGTCGGACTCGCTGATGCCGCCGACCGCCGCGTGGACGATCTGCACCTTGACCTCGGCGTTGCTGAGCTTGAGCAGCGAAGCGGCCAGCGCTTCCTGCGAGCCCTGCACGTCGGCCTTGATGATGAGCGGCAGCACCTGCGCCTGGCCTTCGCCCATGTTGTCGAACATGTTCTCCAGCTTGGCGGCCTGTTGCTTGGCCAGCTTGACGTCGCGGTACTTGCCCTGACGGAAGGTCGCGACCTCGCGGGCACGGCGCTCGTCGCCCAGCACCATGAACTCGTCGCCGGCTTGCGGCACTTCGGTCAGGCCCTGGATCTCGACCGGGATGGACGGGCCGGCCTCGGTGGCGGGCTTGCCGTCCTCGTCCAGCATGGCGCGCACGCGGCCATAGGTGGAACCAGCCAGCACGACGTCGCCGCGCTTGAGCGTGCCGCTCTGCACCAGCACCGTCGCGACCGGGCCGCGGCCCTTGTCCAGCTTGGCTTCGATGACCAGGCCCTTGGCCATGGATTCCACCGGCGCCTTCAGCTCCAGCACTTCGGCCTGCAGCAGCACTTGCTCCAGCAGGTCGTCGATGCCCTGGCCGGTCTTGGACGACACACCGATGAACGGCGAATCACCGCCGAATTCTTCCGGCACGACCTGTTCGGCCACCAATTCGCTCTTCACGCGCTCGGCGTTGGCGTCCGGCTTGTCGATCTTGGTCATCGCGACCACGATGGGCACGCCGGCGGCCTTCGCGTGGTGGATGGCTTCCTTGGTCTGCGGCATGACACCGTCATCGGCCGCACAGACCAGGATGACGATGTCCGTCGCCTTGGCACCGCGAGCCCGCATCGCCGTGAAGGCCGCGTGACCCGGGGTGTCCAGGAAGGTGATCATGCCGCGCGGCGTTTCCACGTGGTACGCGCCGATGTGCTGCGTGATGCCGCCAGCTTCGCCCGCTGCAACACGGCTGCGGCGGATGTAGTCCAGCAGCGAGGTCTTGCCGTGGTCCACGTGGCCCATGACGGTGACGACCGGCGCGCGGGGCAGCGACTCGTGCTGCTGCTCGGCGCTGGCGCCCTCTTCTTCCAGGAAGGCATCCGGGTCGTCCAGCTTGGCGGCCATGGCCTTGTGGCCCATTTCCTCGACGAGGATCATGGCCGTTTCCTGGTCCAGCTGCTGGTTGATGGTGACCATCTGGCCCAGCTTCATCAGCTGCTTGATGACCTCGGCAGCCTTCACGGACATCTTGTGGGCCAGGTCGGCGACCGAGATGGTCTCCGGCACATGGACCTCGATGATCTGCTGCTCGGCCGGCGGCGTGAAGTTGGAGCCACCGTCCTCGCGACCACCACGGCCACCGCGGCCACCGCGCGCCGGAGCACGCCAGTTGCCACCGCCGCCCGGGCGGCCTGCGCCGGCGGGGCCGGAGCCGATGGTCTTGAGACCGCGCTTCTTGGCGGCGTCGTCGGCCCAGCTGGACGACAGCTTCTCGGACTTGACCGACTTCTTGTCGCCCGGCTTGCCGGCGCCTGCACCGGGGGCAGCCGTGGCCGGCGCCGGAGCGCCCGCCTTCTTGTGGATGGTGCCCTTGATGCCCGCGCCTTCGGCCGGCTTGGGCTCTTCCTTCTTGGGCGCGACCAAGACCTTCTTGGGCGCGTTCATCATCGCGCGGATCTTGGCGGCCTCTTCCTCGGCGGCCTTGCGGCGGCGAGCCAGGTCGTCCTGCTTCTGCTTTTCTTCGGCAGCGGCATCGACGGCCTTGACCACGCGCAGCGCGGGCTTGGCAGCCTCGACGGGCGCGGGAGCCGAAGGCGGCGGCGCGACGACTTCGGCCGGGGCCGGCGGCGGCGGTGCCACGACCTCGGGCGCCTCGGGGGCCGGCGCAGCCTTGGCAGCGCGCTTGGAGGCGGCGGCCTTGTTCAGTGCGGCGGCTTCGGCGGCGGCGGCTGCGGCGCTGCGGGCGCGGGCCTCGGCCTGCTCGTCGACCTTGGGCTCGGCCTTGGCAGCAGCCGCGGCGGCGGCAGCTTCGGCAGCGGCCTTGGCGGCGGCTTCGGCAGCGGCGGCTTCGGCGGCAGCCTTGGCGGCGGCGGCTTCACGCGCAACGCGCTCGGCCTCCTCGCGGGCCTTGACCTTGGCAGCCAGCTCTTCTTCCTGCTGGCGCAGTGCCTCGGCCTGGGCCTGGGCCTCTTCCTCGCGGCGACGCAGTTCGGCGTCGTCCGGACCGGCCGCGGCTTCCTCGTCACGCTTGACGAAGGTGCGGGTCTTCTTGACCTGGACCTGGATCGTGCGGGCCTTGCCGGAGGCATCGGCCTGCTTGATCTCGGTGGTCGACTTCTTGACGAGCGTGATCTTCTTGCGCTCGGTGCCTGCGGTGCCATGCGACGAGCGCAAGTGGTCGAGCAGGCGTTCCTTGTCGGACTCGCTCAGCGAGTCGTCGACGGAAGACTTCTTGACGCCCGCGGCATGCAGCTGCTCCAGCAGCGTGCCCGCCGGCTTGCTGAGCTCGGCGGCAAATTGGGCGACGGTAGTCACGGCCATGTGGGGATCCTTCAGATTGCTTTCGGTGCGGCGCGGCGTTTCGGTGTTGATCAGGCGTTGAACCAGTGTTCACGGGCCTTCATGATCAGCGCGCGCGCAGCCGCCTCGTCCATGCCGGACAGGTCGACCAATTCGTCCACGGCCAGGTCGGCCAGGTCGTCGCGGGTGTTGATGTCGCCGGCTGCCAGCTTGGCCAGCAGCTCGGGCGTGACGCCTTCCAGGTCACGCAGGTCTTGCGAGACCTCCTCGACCTTCTCTTCCTTGGCGATTTCCATCGTCAGCAGCGCGTCCTTGGCACGGGTGCGCAGCTCGGTGACGGTGTCTTCGTCGAAGGCCTCGATCTCCAGCATTTCCTGCATCGGAACGTAGGCCACTTCTTCCAGGCTGGTGAAGCCTTCGGCGATCAGGATGTCGGCCACTTCGGCGTCGACGTCGAGCTTCTCGACGAACAGCGCGCGGATGCTCTCGGTCTCCAGCTCCTGCTTGGCAGCGGATTCCTCGGCGGACATGATGTTGATGCGCCAGCCGGTCAGCTCCGAAGCCAGGCGCACGTTCTGACCGCCACGGCCGATGGCGATGGCGAGGTTTTCCTCGTCAACCACCACGTCCATGGCGTGGCGCTCTTCATCCACGACGATGGATTGCACGTTGGCCGGGGCCAGTGCGCCGATGACGAACTGCGCCGGGTCTTCGCTCCACAGCACGATGTCCACGCGCTCGCCAGCCAGTTCGGTCGTCACGCCGTTGACGCGCGAACCGCGCACGCCGACGCAGGTGCCGATGGGGTCGACACGGCGGTCATGGCTGATGACGGCGATCTTGGCGCGCGAACCGCTGTCGCGGGCGCAGCTCTTGATCTCCAGCAGGCCTTGCTCGATCTCGGGCACTTCCTGCGCGAAGAGCTCTTTCATGAACTCAGGCGACGAGCGCGACAGCATGATCTGCGGGCCACGCTGGGTCGGGTCAACGCCCAGGATGACGGCACGCACGCGGTCGCCGGTGCGCAGGTTCTCTTTCGAGATCATCTCGCTGCGCTTCAGGCGGCCTTCGACGCGGCCGGATTCGACAATGATGTCGCCCTTGTCCAGGCGCTTGACGGTGCCGACGAAGATCTTCTCGCCGCGCGACATGAAGTCGTTCAGCAGCTGCTCGCGCTCGGCGTCACGGATCTTCTGCAGGATGACCTGCTTGGCGGCCTGCGCGCCGATCCGGCCGATGGGCACGGACTCGACGGGCTCCTCGATGTGGTCGTCCACCTCGATGTCGGCGATCTGTTCCTGCGCTTCGAACAACAGGATCTCGGCGTCAGCGTTCTGCAGGCCGGCTTCGTTCGGCACGACATGCCAGCGGCGGAAGGTCTCGTACTCGCCGGAGTCGCGGTCCACGGCCACGCGAATGTCGGCCTCACCGCCGTAAATCTTCTTGGTGGCCGAGGCCAGCGCGGCTTCTACCGCACCGAACACGACATCGCGCTCTACGCTCTTCTCGCGCGAGATCGCATCCACCAGCATCAACATTTCGCGGTTCATTGCTTGAGACCTCCGTCAACCTTGTCTTGGCCGGGCGCCGCCTCACTGGGCTCGCCCGCTTGTTTCTTTGCTGCCTTCTTGGGCTTGATGACGCCACGCTGGCCCGGCTTGCGATCGGGAGCCGGCTCGCCGCCGCGCCCCTTGAAGCTGATGACCGGCACCAGCTTTGCGTCACGAACTTCATCCAGCGTGAAGTCCAGCGCCTGCTCGGCGGCGCCGTCGTCGAACACCAGACGCCAGGCCTGGTCGTTCGTCGCGCCCGGCTGGGCGCTGACGATGCCGCGGTATTTCTTGCGTCCCTGGAAAGGCAGCTTCAATGTGATGTCGATTTCCTGGCCGGCAAAACGCGCGTAATGCGCCGCATTGCGCAGCGGCCGATCCAGCCCCGGCGAAGAAACTTCCAGCCGGGCGTAGTCGAACGCCTCAACCTCCAGCACATACTGCAGCTGGCGGGTCACCTTCTCGCAATCGTCCACCGTGATCAACTCGCCGGCGGCCGCTTGGGGCGCCAGCTTGTCGATGGTGACGCGCAGCAATCCGCCGGCACTGCGTTCGCAGTCCACGAGTTCGTAACCGAGGCCGGTCACGGTCGTTTCAACAGCGGTTTGCCAACTCATGCGGGGTATGCGTTCCGGGTCCGAGAAAAATCGAAAAAGCAAAAAAAATGGGCTGGATGAATCCGCCCACTCGTTCACCAGAATCCTGCGCCGGGGGATATCGTCCGGGGCTCGTTGAAAAGCCGCTTTGTCAAATGCCCAAGCGGCTTGTCATTTCTAGTGAAGCTCGGATTGTACTGTGCAAGTCCCGTGCCGGCAAGCCGCCCACCTCGCCGCATGCCAGAATCGCAGGCTGTTTGAGACCTCACAGGAGACAAGAATGGGCTTTCTCGCCGGGAAGCGGCTGCTGATCACGGGCGTGCTGTCCAACCGCTCCATCGCCTATGGCATCGCCCGCGCCTGCCACCGCGAAGGCGCCGAACTGGCGTTCAGCTATCAGGGCGAGCGCTTCAAGGACCGCATCAGCGAGTTCGCGGCCGAATTCGATTCCAAGCTGATCTACGACTGCGACGTCACCAGCGACGAGCAGATGGAGGCCGTGTTCAACCAGTTGGGCGAGGTCTGGCCGGAGTTTGACGGCTTCGTGCACTCCATCGGTTTTGCGCCGCGCGAGGCGATTGCCGGCGATTTCCTCGAGGGCATGACGCGCGAGAACTTCCGCATCGCCCACGACATCTCGGCCTACAGCTTCCCGGCCATGGCCAAACTGGCCGCGCCGCGACTGCGCGAAGGTTCTGCGCTGTTGACGCTGAGCTACCTTGGCGCGCTGCGTATCGTGCCCAACTACAACACCATGGGGCTGGCCAAGGCCAGCCTGGAGGCCAGCGTGCGCTATCTGGCGCAGGCCATGGGCCCCAAGGGCGTGCGCGTCAACGGCATCTCGGCCGGCCCGATCAAGACACTGGCCGCCTCGGGCATCAAGGACTTCGGCAAGCTGCTGGGCCAGTTTGCGGCTCAGGCCCCCATCCGCCGCAACGTGACCATCGACGACGTGGGCAACACGGCAGCGTTCCTGCTGTCGGACCTGGCCGCCGGCATCAGCGCCGAGATCACCTACGTGGATGGCGGCTTCAGCCAGACCGCGATGGCAATGGAGTAAGAAGCTTCAGGCAGACACAAAGTCTGCCCGATGTTTACAGGGTCCGTGAGGGCCCTTTTTCATGCCTTACGCCTTCACACAGTCGACGTAGTAGCGGCCGCGGCCGGTTTCCTCGTCCACCTCGTGGACCAGGCCGTGCACGTCGGTGGCAAAGCCCGGGAACTTGGCGTTGAAGCTGCGCGTGAACTTCAGGTAGTCGCAGATCTTCTTGTTGAAGCGCTCACCCGGGATCAGCAGCGGGATGCCAGGCGGGTAAGGCGTCAGCAGCGAGGTCGTGATGCGGCCCTCCAGTTCATCGATGCCCACGCGCTCGGTCTTGCGCTGCGCGATGTGCGCGTAGGCATCCGTCGGCGTCATGGCCGGCTGCAGGTTGGACAGGTACATGTCTGTCGTCAGCCGCGCAATGTCGCCCTCGGCATAGGCTTGGTGGATGGCCTGGCAGAGGTCGCGCAGGCCCATGCGCTCGTACTTCGGGAACTGCGCGCAGAACTCCGGCAGGATGCGCCACAGCGGCGCGTTCTTATCGTAGTCATCCTTGAACTGCTGCAGCGCGGTCAGCAGCGTGTTCCAACGGCCCTTGGTGATGCCGATGGTGAACATGATGAAGAACGAGTACAGGCCGGTCTTCTCGACCACCACACCGTGCTCGACGAGGAACTTGGTGACCACGGAGGCCGGAATGCCGGTCGCGGCAAAGCGGCCTTCCATGTCCAGCCCGGGCGTGATGATGGTGGACTTGATCGGGTCCAGCATGTTGAAGCCTTCGGCCAGACCGCCGAAGCCATGCCAGTCCTCATCGGCATGCAGCATCCAGTCGGCCGACACGGGCTCGCTGCCTTCCTCCGCGCGCAGGAAGTCCGGCCCCCAGACCTTGAACCACCAGTCGTCGCCGTAGTCGGCCTCGACCTTGCGCATCGCGCGACGGAAATCCAGCGACTCCTTGATGCTCTCTTCCACCAGCGCCGTGCCGCCGGGCGGCTCCATCATGGCGGCGGCGACGTCACAGCTCGCAATGATGGAGTACTGCGGCGACGTCGAGGTGTGCATCAGGTAGGCCTCGTTGAAGAGGTGCTTGTCCAGCTTCACCGTCTGCGAGTCCTGCACCAGCACCTGCGAGGCCTGCGAGATGCCGGCCAGCAGCTTGTGCGTGGACTGCGTCGCATAGACCATGGCCTCCTGCGGGCGGACGCGGTTCTTGCCCATCGCATGGAACTGGCCGTAGAAGTCATGGAAGGCCGCGTGCGGCAGCCAGGCCTCGTCGAAATGCAGCGTCGGGATGTAGCCGTCGAGGTTCTTCTTGATGGTCTCGGTGTTGTAGAGCACGCCGTCATAGGTGCTCTGCGTCAGCGTCAGGATGGCAGGCTTGACCTTGTCCGGATCAACGCCGGCCAGCAGCGGATTGGCCGCGATCTTGGCGCGGATGGCCTCGGGGCTGAACTCGCTCTCGGGGATGGGGCCGATGATGCCGTAGTGGTTGCGCGTGGGCGGCAGGAACACCGGGATCGCACCGCACATGATGATGGCGTGCAGGTTGCTCTTGTGGCAGTTGCGGTCGATGACGACCACATCGCCCGGTGCCACGGTGTGGTGCCACACCATCTTGTTGGACGTGGACGTGCCGTTGGTGACGAAGAAGCAATGGTCCGCGTTGAAGATGCGCGCGGCGTTTTTTTCCGAGGCAGCCACCGGGCCGGTGTGGTCCAGCAGTTGGCCCAGTTCTTCCACCGCGTTGCAGACGTCGGCGCGCAGCATGTTCTCGCCGAAGAACTGGTGGAACATCTGGCCGACCGGGCTCTTCAGGAAGGCCACGCCGCCGGAGTGCCCCGGGCAGTGCCACGAGTAGGAGCCGTCGGCCGCGTAGTCCATCAGCGCCTTGAAGAACGGCGGCGCCAGGCCGTCGAGGTAGCTCTTGGCCTCGCGGATGATGTGGCGGGCCACGAACTCCGGCGTGTCCTCGAACATGTGGATGAAGCCGTGCAGTTCGCGCAGCACATCGTTGGGCAAGTGCTGGCTGGTGCGCGTCTCGCCATAGACGTAGATCGGGATGTCCGGGTTGCGGAAGCGGATCTCGCCGATGAACTTGCGCAGGTTCAGCACGGCCGGGTCCAGATCGGGTCCCGTGCTGAACTCCTCGTCGTCGATGGACAAGATGAAGGCCGAAGCCCGGCTCTGCTGCTGGGCGAACTGCGACAGGTCGCCGTAGCTCGTCACGCCCAGCACTTCCATGCCCTCCTTCTGGATGGCTTCGGCCAGCGCGCGGATGCCCAGGCCCGAGGTGTTCTCGGAACGGTAGTCCTCGTCAATGATGACGATGGGGAAGTGAAAACGGATCA
This sequence comes from Roseateles asaccharophilus, assembly GCF_031458115.1. Lineage (GTDB taxonomy): Bacteria > Pseudomonadota > Gammaproteobacteria > Burkholderiales > Burkholderiaceae_C > Pelomonas > Pelomonas asaccharophilus_A. The sequence goes on from NZ_JAVDXV010000007.1 coordinate 363,513, forward strand.
TCGCGGCCTCCAGCGGGCGGGCTTCAAAAAACGAAGCGGCGAAGTGTAGGGCCGAGAGGTGTTCCCACCGTGTCATTCCTACGGCACGCACGGTCTAAACTGGATCGACAACCGTGGGAGGCAAGATGGACTGGAATTGGGCCACCGCCTGGTGGATCGTCGCAGGCGTTCTGGTCGCCGCAGAACTGACCACTGGCACCTTCTACTTGCTGATGCTCGCCGGCGGAGCGGCTGCAGGCGCCGTCGCGGCTCATTTCGGCCTTGCCCCAACGACCCAAGTGCTCTCAGCGGCCATCGTGGGCGGCGCCGCCGTCATCATCTGGCATCGCCATCGCGCGAAGGCGCCAAAGGCGGCGCCAGCCACCAGCAACCCGGACGTCAATCTGGACATCGGCCAGAGCGTGCAAGTCGACACCTGGTCGCCTGACGGCCTGGCCCAGGTCCACTACCGCGGCGCGGCCTGGCAGGCCCGCTTCATCGGCAGCAGCACGGCCCAGAGCGGCCGCCATGTGATCCGCGCCGTCGAAGGCAACTGCCTGCTGCTGGATCGCTGAATCCCACCTCATCTCGGAAAGTCAGGAAGGCTCATGGAAATCGCGCTCGTCATTCTGGTCATCGCGGCCATCTTCGTCATCCGCGCCGTCAAGGTGGTGCCGCAGCAGAACGCCTGGATCGTCGAGCGCCTGGGCAAGTACCACGCGACCTTGACGCCCGGCCTGAATTTCCTCGTGCCCTTCGTCGATCGCCTGGCCTACAAGCATTCGCTGAAGGAGATCCCGCTCGACGTGCCCAGCCAAGTCTGCATCACCAAGGACAACACGCAGCTCACCGTCGACGGCATTCTGTACTTCCAGGTCACTGACGCCATGCGGGCCAGCTATGGCGCCAGCAACTACGTCGTCGCGATCACCCAGCTCGCCCAGACCACGCTGCGCTCGGTCATCGGCCGCATGGAACTGGACCGCACCTTCGAGGAGCGCGACGTCATCAACAGTTCCGTCGTGCAGGCGCTGGACGAGGCCGCGCTGAACTGGGGCGTCAAGGTACTGCGCTATGAGATCAAGGACCTGACGCCACCGCCCGCCATCCTGCACTCCATGCAGGCGCAGATCACGGCCGAACGAGAGAAGCGCGCGTTGATTGCCGCGTCGGAAGGTCGTCGCCAAGAACAGATCAACATCGCCACCGGCGAGCGCGAAGCCGCGATTGCACGCTCCGAAGGCGAGAAACAGGCCGAGATCAACAAGGCCCAGGGCGAGGCGGCGGCCATCAGCGCCGTGGCAGTGGCCACGGCCGATGCCATCGGACGCATTGCACACGCCATCCAACAACCGGGCGGTGAGCAGGCCGTTCAGCTCAAGGTGGCTGAAAAGGCTGTGGACGCCTACGCGCAGTTGGCACAGAAGAACAACACGATGATCGTGCCCGGCAACATGACCGAGGTTGCAGGTCTGATCGGCACGGCGATGGCCCTGCTCAAGAGCGGCAAGGCATAGATCGCCGGCAGCCGCTCAGTCGGCCACTCAAAAGCAAAAAAGCCCGCGAGGGCCCTTTTGGGGCAATCGCGGGCACAAGACGTTCGGGGGGCGCCGAACGAAAGCGATGGAGGAGTCGCTTTTCCTGGACCTCCTCGGAGGATGGGACTAACCGCCCGTGAAGGGAAAGCCGAACAACTCCGCAAGAACTTCCCAGAACGAAACGTTGTCCATGTGTGCCATCCATCTAGCGGTGTTGAGATGGAAGTCAGTGTGTCGGACGGGGATGAAACGGAGAACTACAAACCCTTGTAGGGGCGAGAAGCCATCAGAGCAGGCCGAGCTCCATGGCCTTCAACACAGCCTGCTGCTTGGTTGAAACATCCAGCAGCTTGAACAACTGCTTCATGTGGTAGTTCACCGTGTTTTCGCTGATGCCCAGCAAGCTGCCCACGACCCAGGCACTCTTGCCCTCCATCGTCAACTTGAGAATCTCGAGCTGGCGAGGAGGCAGCTTGACCTCGACCGATGCAGCACCGCGGGAGACAAGCAGACGACCCGCGGCGTCTTGCGCATGCACCGCGAGCAATTGCAGGTCTGCAATCAAGCGATTCAACTCGACTGGATTTTTAGGCAGGGGCGTATCGCGATCCATGCCCAGCAACAAGCGGCGGTAACCGGGCATGTGCACCCCCACCGCAACACCCGTGCGATAGCCAAAAGGCGCAACCATTTCCCAAAGCTCCCCCGCACCGGCCGTGACATAGAAGTCCTGGTCGTAGATCAGCGGTATCGACTGACGCATCAACCGTTGATGCACGGGATCACGCTGCGCGTAGCTTGGATCGCGGGATGCCTCAAGAAAGGCCTGAGGCGTATTGCCGACTGACACGTACTCAGTCTTGCCTCCCGCCCCGCGACGCTCGATCGCCAGCACCCCAACGACCAGACCGAAGTCCAAATCACTCGCGAAGTCGATCAACCCTTGGCGAAACGACGTGAGGTCCTCCGCTTGACTGACTTGTTCGTACCGCTGGAGGTTCATGCGCTACTAGGGTTGGTAGGCGCAGCGCGCCCATGCCGAACGCACACTGCAAACTGTCCAATTGACTGGAGACACGAATGCAGATGGCAGCTTGGCAACTGGTGGCCTGCGAAACGGTCGTCAGGACTGTAAATGAGTTTGAAAAGATGACCCCCGATCTGCGCCAGGTCGGCAGCAGCGTTCTGGTGCACGATGCACGCTCTGGCCTGCGATCCGGCCAGGAAGTCTGGGCCGTCCTCACCGAGGGGGAAGCCATCCAGATCGCCTGGGAATGGACCGAAATCCAGCCCGACGTGGTGGCATTGTTCGACCCCATGAACATCCTGTGCAACGTGGCGCTCATCGACGGCCACGGGCATCAACTGGCGCGCTCGCGACGCATGCTGCACTTGAACAATGTTGTGCATCGACTGGACTGGCGAGGTGCACTGGACTGGCGCAGCAGCAATTGACCAACGTCTCTCGAACGGGACTCACAATGTGCGCTATGATGGCGGGCTTGCAGGAGAGGTGGATGAGCGGTTTAAGTCGCACGCCTGGAAAGCGTGTGTGGGTTAATAGCCCACCGCGGGTTCGAATCCCGCCCTCTCCGCCAGGTTGCGTCGCAACCAACCACAAGTAGCAGCACAGTTGCTCAACGTTGCTTGCAAAGTCGCCTCGCGGCTCGCAACCCGAAGCAACTTCAAGCAAGCTCCACGTCAAAAATGTGGGCTGAAGTGTGGGCTAGAAAGTTGCGTCGCAAGGTTGCGTCCCGAGCAAGAGCGAGCACTTCGCCCCTTCTCAGGTGACAAAGATATAAGCCCCCTTCGAAGGGCTTTTTTGTTGCCTATGTGTGCCCTCTATCCAGCCCGGCAGCTTTCGTCAACGACGCTAGGCGGCTGGGGCCAGCGGACGCCCGCCCCACGCTCGTCGCCGACAAGCTGCTATTCGGGTAGCGGGACGACCCATCGCGCCTCGTCGCGCCCTCCGGATCGTCGCTGAGCACACTTTTCAAGAAGAACACCGACCACTGCGTCAAGTTGGTCCTTCTGGTCCGCACCCCGATCCCAGCGCAAGTGCCCTACCCGGCCCACCTCGTCAAATGCGCCCACTTGAACGGTGCTGAGCAGGATGGGAATAACTTCTCCACTCCGGAATCGCTCTTTGAACTGAACCGATTCGAACTTCGTCCATACCTTACGCGGATAGGCGGGGCCGAGGACGCAAATGACCATCTGCGCCTCGGACTGGTAGATGGGGGCCAGGTACTCCTCAACGTCAGCCGCCAGTATTCGATGCTGTTCGTTGATGTCGTAGAACACTTCCAGCTCGTGCTCGCTAAGAGCCGCAAACAACGCCTCCGCCACATCGCGGTCCTCACCGGCGAAGGACAGCGCGAAGTCATAGCGCGATGGGAATTCGATCGAAATGAAGCCAACCTCTTCGGCGAACTGATGCCAAGAGAGATTCCGGATATAAAAAATGAACTGCGGATCCTGAACTACCAATAAATGACTGGCGGGGTCGAAGTGGAGCACTTGCTGAATTTCGTCCGATGAATCGATCAAATCAGCCAGAAATCCCTTCGTCACGACCTGATGGACACTGCCGCGCTGGGCAGGATGCCGATCTGTTTCCCGCAGCGTGTTGATCGACCACGACTTACTCTGGCTCAACCAGTGAAGGAGGTGCAGGTAAGGGGCTCGCCCCTCTCGCCGCAGCTTGGTGCCTCTGGCAAACGCGACGGCACGATCATGAAACGATCTCGCGAGTTGCTCCATCACCTGAGCCTTCACCGCGTGATAGCTTTCTTCAGTCAGCCGCCGCATTTCGTCAGCCTCGTATATCTCCGCACGAAGACATGTGTTGTAGGCCAACATCTGGGCGATGTAAAAGCTTCCCTGCGAGTCCGAGATGATGTCGTTTCGGACGTTTAGCTCGATGTTCAGCGCCGCCTCACCCTTGTCAATCAACTCCTCCACCTTGTGCTCAGGGTTGGTCTCGAAGGGGATGACTTCGATGCGGTTCGCTAGGTCCCGACCAAACGAGATCAGCGACTGACCGGCGTTCGTGATTCCCAGAACCACAAGCTTGCTGTGATCAGCAGCCTCGTCGGCCAGCGTCTTCATCAGGTCTGCAATGTCGCGCTTGGTCTTTTCCGACAGCCGATGGAAGTCGTCGATAACAACAGTTCCGAGGTCCACAGGGTTGGCCAGCATGGCCTGTATCTCGGCAACGTCTGCCTTCTTTCGGGCGGAGAGCTGTTTCACTTGATCCAGCCCCGCAGCGGCGACAGCGTTGCTAACTGCGGTCGTCTTGCCGATCCCTGACGGCCCTTCCACAACGATGCTGCGCCCCCTTGGTTCTCAGCGCAACGAGCAACCGTGGGTACTCAATAGGCTGAACGAAGGTGTACGTTGGCGGGCCGGAGCGGACGAAGACTTCTTGAAGCTGTGGCTTTTGCATGGCGTGGCTCTATTGCATTGGCGATGGTAATGCCTCGACCAGCCTGCGAGTCGTCGCCGCTAAGGCACGCTTGGCGAGAGGCGCGCAGAGAGCCGGGAACGGCTTTAGGACAAGGCAAAAGTGTGGGCTGGAATGTGGGCTGGCAGAATCTAAGTTGTTGATTGCCCTACAGTCTGGAAAGCCGCCCTCTCCGCCAAGCATAATCGGGCCCGCCAGGGCCCGTTTTGCTTTCTGCACCCTTCAAAGACCATCGCGCAACCGCAATTCACCCCCCAAAAGGTGCAGTTCGTCGCGCAGCGCTGGATTAACGGGGCCGCGTGCTGAAAACTGCTTCCATATCTGGTCGTCAGAGTGGCTGGGGTTGAAGATGAAAAAGCTGTTCAAGGGATGGGTTTGTCTTGGCCTGACGTTGGGCCTGCTTGCGGGCGGCCTGCCTGTGCAGGCCAGCGAGGTGGTCAAGTTGGCACGACTGGTCGTCAGCGGCAAGCGCAGCCCGAGCGAGACACCGCGCACCGCACCAACCGAAACGCGCTCGGGGGGGAGCAGCCAAACACAAGGCGCAGGCGGCGGCAGCGATGATGCCGGCACAGCACCAACACCCCAACGTGGTGTCTCTTAACCAAACACCACAGGCCTGAGCGAAAGCCGCAGGCCCAATGAAAAATGCGCTGCAATCCAATGGATTGCAGCGCATTTTGTATTGTGGCGGAGTGGACGGGGCTCGAACCCGCGACCCCCGGCGTGACAGGCCGGTATTCTAACCAACTGAACTACCACTCCGCGTGGGATGAATTCGATACCGTCTTTCGACCATATCCAAGCTCATCAAACTCGCCCGTCTTGCAACGGGATTACCAACCTGGCATCCCCTAGGGGATTCGAACCCCTGTAGCCACCGTGAAAGGGTGGTGTCCTAGGCCTCTAGACGAAGGGGACATAACCTTTCGATTTCAAATCACGCTGCCCAACAAACCGTAGTTTGTTTTGGTGGAGGTAAGCGGGATCGAACCGCTGACCTCTTGCATGCCATGCAAGCGCTCTCCCAGCTGAGCTATACCCCCATGGAGCGTGATTCAAAACAATCTTCAAAAACAAACGGCCAATAAATTGGCCGTTCATTTTATCGGGCAAACCCGACGGAATCCTTGGCGGAGTGGACGGGGCTCGAACCCGCGACCCCCGGCGTGACAGGCCGGTATTCTAACCAACTGAACTACCACTCCGCGTGGGATGAATTCGATACCGTCTCTCAACAATATCCAAGCTCATCAAACTCGCCCGTCTTGCGACGGGATTGTCAAATTCTGTCTTTCGACAGTATTTGGCGTCCCCTAGGGGATTCGAACCCCTGTAATCACCGTGAAAGGGTGGTGTCCTAGGCCTCTAGACGAAGGGGACTAATCCTTCACACTTGAACTGCGCCACTTGAATCTCTTGCGAGATTTTGGTGGAGGTAAGCGGGATCGAACCGCTGACCTCTTGCATGCCATGCAAGCGCTCTCCCAGCTGAGCTATACCCCCTGCGTTGCCGATTTCGTTGTTACCAACTCTTCGTTAACGGCGCTGTTCAAGCGAGACCAAGAGTATATGACGAATTTCAGAGAGATTGCAAGCGATCGAGAACTTTTTTCTTGTCGAAGTGCTCCAGCACCGCGTCCAGCGAAGGTGTCTGTGCACGACCGCACACGACAACCCGCACCGGCACGGCCAGTTGCGGCATCTTCAACCCGGCCGCCGTCAGTGTTTCCTTCAGGACTTGCTGGATCACGACCTTGTTCCATTCGCCAAGAGCCGCCAGCCGGTCGGCCAGTGCTTTCAGAACCGGCCGGATGCTGTCGGTGACGTGCGTGGCGAGGTCTTCGGCGGACGGCGCCACCGGGGCGAAGTACATCGACAGCCAGTCAGCCAAGATCGCCACCGTGGCGCAGCGATCCTTGAAGAGGCCGATCTTGGCTTGCACGTCAGCCACGGTCACCACGATGCCCTTGGCGGCCAGTTGCTCCACCACCAATTCAGCCAGGCGAGCCTCGTCGATGTGCTTCACATAGTGGCTGTTGACCCAATCCAGCTTGGCCGGATCCCACTGAGCGGGACTCTTGGACAGATGGCTGCCGTCGAACCAACTGATCATCTGCTCTGCGGAGAACAGCTCATCGTCGCCATGGCTCCAGCCCAGGCGAGCGAGGTAGTTCAACATGCCCTCAGGCAGGTAGCCATTGGCTGCGTAGTCCATCACGCTGACCGCGCCACGACGCTTGGATAGCTTCAACCCGTCATCGCCCAGGATGATGGGCAGGTGGCCGAAAGACGGCAGCGGCGCGCCCAGCGCGTTGAAGATGTTGATCTGCCACGGCGTGTTGTTGACATGCTCGTCGCCGCGGAACACGTGGCTGATGCGCATGTCCCAGTCATCGACGACGACGGCGAAGTTGTAGGTGGGCACACCGTCCGTGCGGGCGATGATGAGGTCGTCGATCTCGCGGTTGTTGATGGTGATCGGGCCTTTGACGAGATCGTTCCAGGTCACGTCTCCCTCAATGGGGTTGGCAAAACGGATGACCGGCTTCACGCCGTCGGGCGGTGTCGGCAGCGTCTTGCCCGGCTCGGGGCGCCAGCGGCGGTCATACAGCGTCTTCTGGCCGCGGGCCTTCTGTGCCTCGCGCATCTCGTCCAGCTCCTCGGGCGTCGCATAGCAGCGGTAGGCCTTGCCTTGGGCGATGAGCAGGTCGATGACAGCCTGGTAGCGGTCCAGGCGCTGCATCTGATAGATCGGTCCTTCGTCATAGCCCAGGCCCAGCCAGTTCATCGCCGCGATGATCTGGTCGACCGAGTCCTGCGTGGAGCGAGCGACGTCGGTGTCCTCGATGCGCAACACAAACTCGCCGCCGTGATGACGGGCAAATGCCCACGAGTACAGCGCCGTGCGGGCCGTGCCCAGGTGCAGGAAGCCGGTCGGCGATGGCGCAATGCGCGTGCGGATCTTGTCGAAGGAACTCATTCGGAACTCAGTGTCTTGTGGGTCGTCACGCATCAGCCTTCGCCGCCGCTCTGCAGCGCCAGCCGGCTGCGCGCCGCGGCGTCTTCCTCATCCCCCTGGGAGACACGCTGCTCACGGATGGCAGCGAAGTCCTCCAGGCTGACGTCGCCGGTCACGTAGTGGCCATCGAAGCAGCTCGCATCGAAACCAGCCAGCCCTGGACGCAGCGCGGAGACGACGCGCTTCATCGCATCGACGTCCTGGTAGATCAGCGCGTCGGCGCCGATGTACTGGCGAATCTCTTCGACGGTGCGGCCATGGGCGATCAACTCTTCCTGCGTCGGCATGTCGATGCCATACACGTTGGGGAAGCGCACAGGCGGTGCGGCCGAGGCCAGGTAGACCTTGCGGGCGCCGGCGTCGCGGGCCATCTGCACGATCTCCTTGGACGTGGTGCCGCGCACGATGGAATCGTCCACCAGCAGCACGTTGCGGTTCTTGAATTCCAGGCCGATGGCGTTGAGCTTCTGGCGCACACTCTTCTTGCGCGCACCCTGCCCCGGCATGATGAAGGTCCGGCCCACGTAGCGGTTCTTCACGAAGCCCTCGCGATAGGGCTTGCCGATGCGGTGCGCCAACTGCATGGCCGACGGGCGGCTGCTTTCCGGGATGGGAATGACCACATCGATGTCGCTGGGCGGCATCGTGGAGATGACGCGCTGCGCCAGCGTCTCGCCCATGTTCAGGCGGGCCTGGTAGACCGAGATGCCATCGATGACCGAATCCGGGCGCGCCAGGTAGACGAACTCGAACATGCAGGGGTTCAGCGAGGGCGCGTCGTTGCACTGCTCGGTGTGCAGCTTGCCGTCCATGTCGACGAACAAGGCCTCGCCCGGGGCGACATCGCGCTCCATCACGTGGCCCGTGCCCTCCAGCGCCACGCTCTCGCTGGCCACCATGAAGTCACCGTTGCTCGCACGGCCGAAGCACAGGGGGCGGATGCCGAAGGGATCGCGGAAGGCCAGCAGGCCGTAGCCGGCAATCAGCGCGATGACGGCATAGCTGCCCTTGATGCGCTTCTGCACGGCGCGCACGGCGGAGAAGATTTCCTTGGGCGTCAGCGGCAGGTCACGCGCAGCCATCTCCAGCTCATGCGCCAGCACATTGATCAGCACCTCGGTGTCGCTCTCGGTGTTGATGTGGCGGCGATCGATGTCGAACAGCTCGTCCTTCAGCGCGTGGGCGTTGGTCAGGTTGCCGTTGTGCACCAGCACGATGCCGAAAGGCGCATTCACGTAGAAGGGCTGGGCCTCTTCCTCGTTGTAGGCGTTGCCGGCCGTCGGGTAGCGCACCTGGCCCAGGCCAATGTTGCCGGGCAGCGCGCGCATGTTGCGGGTGCGGAACACGTCTCGCACCATGCCGCGGGCCTTGTGCATGAAGCACTTGTGGCCTTGCATCGTGACGATGCCGGCCGCGTCCTGGCCGCGGTGCTGCAGCAGCAGCAGCGCGTCATAGAGGAGCTGGTTGACGGGAGAGGCCGCGAGGGTGCCGACGATGCCGCACATGGCGAGGGTCCTTATTGGGTAGCGTCCGCTTCAGATGGGGTCATCGAGCGGGAAATAAAACGGGCAAGAGGTTCGGGCAGCAACGGCGCCGCGTCGCGCAGCACGCCGGTCAGTACCGGCGCGGCGCGCGAGGCCTGCCAGGTGGCCGACTGGGCCAGCGGCGAGGCGCCGATGACCAGCACCAGCAGCAGTGAGATGAAGACGCCGCGCAGCGCGCCGAAGCCCGCGCCGCCCAGGCGGTCAATGGCGGACAGCGGTGTGGCGTGGATCAGTGCCTTGACCAGGCGCGTGGCCAGGCTCCACACGATGAGCACGGCGAAGAAGGCGAGCGCCAGCGTGATGACGTGCAGCGTGGTCGGCCCGAACTGTTCCAGCCAACGTTCGGGAAGCAATTCCGCAACCAAAGGCGCCAGCGGCGACGCCGCGAAATAGGCGATCACCCAGCCGGCCAGCGACATGACTTCGAACACGAGGCCGCGCCAGATGCCAATGCCGACAGAGATCAGCAGCACCAGCAGCAGCGCGAGATCGACCCAGCTGAGTGCCACACCATCGTCCATGTCAGAGAGTCAGGATGGCGCCGGGCAGGCCTGCGCTCTTGAGCTTGGCGGCGGCGCGCTCGGCCTCGTCGCGGTTGGCGAACGGCCCCAGACGCACGCGCACGCGGCGGCCGTCGGCCGTGTCCACCGCCTGCGCATAGGTCTTGAGACCCAGTTTCTCGATCTTGGCGCGCATCTCCTGCGCCGCCTTGTTCTCGCCATAGGCGCCCACCTGCACGATGAAGCGCGACGCGGACGCCGCGGCAGGCTCTTTGCCGTCCAGCAGGGCCTGGGCGCGGGCGCCATCGTTGGCTTGCGGCTTGGCAGGCTTGTCCGCAGGTTTCTCGACGGGCTTCTCCGCAACCTTGACCGGGGGCTGTTCGGCCGGCTTCTCTGCCGGCTTCTCCACCAGACGAGGTTCGACAGGCAGCTCCGCGCTGGCGGCCGGTGCCGGCTGGGCCTGCGACACGGGTTCGCGCGTTGGCACGGCCAGCGGCGCCGCGGTCTCCTTGCGCGGAATCTCGATGGGCAGGTCCACCGGGATGGGCCGTGGCTGGGTCTCGAAGATCAGCGGGAAGCCCACCACGCCGGCCGCGACCAGCACGGCGGCGCCGATGAGGCGGCGGCGCGCGCGGATGCGCAGCACCTGCACATCGTCGGCCGCGCTGGCCTTGGCGCCGGACTTGGCCGACTTCTTGGGCGCCGCCGCGGCTGCGTCGTCGCGTTTGAGGAAGGAAAACAGGCCCATCGGCGGCGTCTGGCGTCAGTGAAGAGTGGGAGGCTGCGACGCGGTAGCGCCGGCGGTCACACGGGGGATGCCCTGCTGCAGCACGCCACCCACGGTGTAGAAGGAACCGAAGACCAGGATTCTATCGGCCGTGGTCGCCCCGGCTGCTGCAGCGTGCAGGGCGTCGAGCGGGTTGGCGTGGGTGCGCGTCGTGACGCCAGCCGGCGTCTTCAGGCCGGCGGCCAGGAAGGCGGTTTCCAGTTGCTCGGCCGTCGCGGCACGCGGGATGGGCAGGTCAGTGAAATGCCACACATCCACCAGCGGCGCAATGCGCGCCAGGATGCCGGCGAGATCCTTGTCCGCCATCGCGCCGAAGACGGCATGCGTGCGCGGGAAGAAGCCCATCTGGTCGAGGTTCTGCGCCAGTGCGGCGACGGCGTGCGGGTTGTGCGCCACGTCCAGCACGACGGCCGGCTGGCCGGCCAGCACCTGGAAACGGCCCGGCAATTCGACCAGCGCCAGCCCCGTGCGCACGGCCTGGGCGCTGATGGGCAGGCGGTCGGCCAGCGCCTCGAACGCGGCCAGCACGCCGGACGCGTTCAGCAACTGGTTCACGCCGCGCAGCGCCGGGTACGACATGCCCGAGTAGCGCTTGCTGCGCCCGGCCCATTGCCACTGCGTGCGGTCGCCGCTGAAGGTGAAGTCCTTGCCCAGCTGACGCAGGTCGCAGCCGAGTTCGGCGGCGCGCGCGGCCAGGGATGCTGGCGGCACAGGATCGCTGACCACCACCGGGCGGCCGGCCCGCATGATGCCGGCCTTCTCGCGGCCCACGCTCTCGCGGTCGGGGCCGAGGAATTCGGTGTGGTCCAGGTCGATGCTGGTGATGACGGCGCAGTCGGCATCGATGACGTTGACGGCATCCAGACGGCCGCCCAGGCCCACTTCGAGGATGACCAGATCCAGCGGCTCGTGCTGCAGCCGGCGCATGATGGCCAGCGTCGTGAACTCGAAGTAGGTCAGCGTGATGTCGCCGCGCGCGGCCTCGACGGCCTCGAAGTGCGGCTCCAGCGACTCGGCGGCCACCGGCGCACCACCCACGCGGCAACGCTCCTGGAAGTGCACCAGGTGAGGTTTGATGTAGAGGCCCACCCGGTAGCCAGCGTGCAGCGCGATGGACTCCAGCATCGCGCAGGTCGAGCCCTTGCCATTGGTGCCGGCGACGACGACGGTGGGGCAGTCGAAGGCGATGTTCAGCTTCTCCTTCACCGCCCTGACGCGGTCCAGCGTCATGTCGATGGTCTTGGGATGCAGGCGCTCGCAGTGGGCGAGCCAGTCGTCAAGCGTCATGGCAAATTGAAAAACAAAAGCCAGGCGCGGGGCCTGGCTTGGGGTCACGGGGACGACGTTCAGGCGACAGCGTCCGCGCTCTGGCGCTGCAGCATGGCGAGCTGGCGGGCAATGGTCTCGCGCAGCTGGCGGCGGTCCACGATCATGTCGACGGCGCCCTTCTCCATCAGGAACTCGGCGCGCTGGAAGCCCGGGGGCAGCTTTTCGCGCACGGTGTTCTCGATGACGCGCGGGCCGGCGAAGCCGATCAGCGCCTTGGGTTCGGCCAGCACGATGTCGCCCACGAACGCGAACGACGCCGACACGCCGCCCATGGTCGGGTCGGTCAGCACGCTGATGTAGGGCAGCTTCGCCTTGGCCAGGCGCGTCAGCGACGCGTTGGTCTTGGCCATCTGCATCAGCGACAGCAGACCTTCCTGCATGCGCGCGCCGCCGGTGGCGGTGAAGCAGATGAACGGCGTCTTCTGCTCGATGGCCGTCTCGACGCCACGCACGAAGCGCTCGCCGACGACGGAGCCCATGGAGCCGCCCATGAAGTCGAACTCGAAGCAGGCCGCGACGACGGGCACGCTCATCACGGCGCCGCCGATGACCACCAGCGCGTCGGTCTCGCCGGTGTTTTCCAGCGCTTCCTTCAGGCGGTCGGGGTACTTCTTGCTGTCCTTGAACTTCAGCGCGTCGACCGGCAGCACCTCCTGGCCGATCTCGTAGCGGCCTTCACCGTCGAGGAAGGCGTCCAGGCGCGCACGGGCGCCAATGCGGTGGTGGAAACTGCACTTGGGGCAGACGTTGATGTTCTGCTCCAAGTCGGTCTTGTAGAGCACCGTCTCGCAGCTCGGGCACTTGATCCACAGGCCTTCGGGCACCGTACGGCGGTCCGCCGGGTCGCCTTGCTGGATCTTGGGCGGGAGCAGTTTGTCGAGCCAACTCATGTCTCAGTCCTTGTCGAGTGCGGCGCGGATTTCACGGATGAAGGCCGCGCCAGTCAAGGCGACATTATCGGCTGGCTCGCGCTCCAGCAGCTCGACCAGCTTGGAACCGATGACGACCGCGTCCGAAACGTCGGCCACGGCCCGTGCCGTGGCGCCGTCACGGATGCCGAAACCGACGCCCACCGGCGTGCTGACATGCTGCTTGATGCGCGGCACGGCCTCAGCCACGGCGGCCGTGTTCAGGTGACCGGCGCCGGTCACACCCTTCAGCGATACGTAGTAGACATAGCCGCTGGCCAGCTTGCCCACATGCGCCATGCGAGCCTCGGTGGACGTGGGCGCGAGCAGGAAGATCGCATCCATGCCTGCGACGCGCAGCTTGGCGGCGAAGTCCTCGCACTCCTCGGGTGGGTAGTCGACGATGAGCACGCCGTCCACGCCGGCGGCTGAAGCGTCAGCGACAAAGGCGTCCAGGCCGTAGCGCTCGACCGGGTTGGCATAGCCCATCAGCACGATGGGCGTTGCGCCGTTGCGGGCGCGGAAATGGCGCACGTAGTCCAGCACATGGCGCAGCGAGATGCCCTTGAGCAACGCCCGTTCGCCGGCGCGCTGGATGACGGGGCCGTCGGCCATGGGGTCCGAGAACGGCACGCCCAGCTCGATGACGTCGGCACCGGCTTCGGCCATGGCCAGCATCAGGTCCACGGTGGCGCCGGGATGCGGGTCGCCGGCGGTGACGAACGGGATCAGCGCCTTGCGGCCTTCGGCCTTGAGCTGTTGGAAGGTGGAGTCAATGCGGCTCATTGCTTCACCTTCTCACCGGCTTGCGACGGGCGGTCGAAATAGGCGGCGCCAGACAGGTCGGCCACGGTGCCGATGTCCTTGTCGCCACGGCCGGACAGGTTCACGAGCAGCACCTTGTCCTTCCCCAGCGTCGGCGCGAGCTTGATGGCGTGCGCGACAGCATGGCTGGATTCGAGCGCCGGGATGATGCCCTCGGTGCGGCACAGGCGATGGAAGGCCGCCAGCGCCTCGGCGTCGGTGATGCCCACATACTCGGCGCGGCCGATGTCCTTCAGATGGGCGTGCTCGGGACCGACGCCGGGGTAGTCCAGACCGGCGGAGATCGAGTGCGTCTCGATGATCTGGCCGTTGCCGTCCTGCAGCAGGTAGGTGCGGTTGCCGTGCAGCACGCCGGGGCTGCCAGCGGTCAGCGTGGCGGCATGCTTGCCGCTGGCCACGCCCTGCCCTTCGGCTTCGACGCCGATGAGGCGCACGTTCTCGTGCGGGATGTAGGGGTGGAAGATGCCGATGGCATTGCTGCCGCCGCCCACGCAGGCGATGACGGCGTCCGGCTGGCGCTGGATCAACTCGGGCATCTGCTCCAGGCACTCCAGGCCGATGATGCGCTGGAAGTCGCGCACCATCATCGGATAGGGGTGCGGGCCGGCCACGGTGCCGATGATGTAGAACGTGTTCTCGACGTTGGTGACCCAGTCGCGCATCGCCTCGTTCAGCGCGTCCTTCAGCGTCTTGCTGCCGCTGTCCACCGGCACGACGGTCGCGCCGAGCAGCTTCATGCGGTAGACGTTGGGGCTCTGGCGCTTCACATCCTCGCTGCCCATGTAGACCACGCATTCCAGGCCATAGCGGGCGCAGATGGTCGCCGTGGCCACGCCGTGCTGGCCGGCGCCGGTCTCGGCGATGACGCGGGGCTTGCCCATGCGCTTGGCCAGCAGCGCCTGGCCGATGACGTTGTTGATCTTGTGCGCGCCGGTGTGGTTCAGGTCCTCGCGCTTCAGATAGATCTGGGCGCCGCCCAACTCACGACTGAGGCGGTCGGCGTGATAGATCGGACTGGGCCGGCCAACGAAGTGCTTCAACTCCTTCTTGAACTCGGCCAGGAACTCGGCATCGTTCTGGTAGTGCGCGTAGGCGTCCTTCAACTGGTCCAGCGCATGGACGAGGGTCTCGGAGACGAAGCTGCCGCCATAGGTCGGTTGGCCAAGCGCACGGAAATGCCCGGTCGCGTCGGGCTGGTCGTAGGGGAACATGGTCTTCCTTATCCGTGAATCTCACGGGAGAGTTCCGCATCGGCGCGTCGCACCGCGTTGCAGAACTCGTGGATCAGGTCGGCGCTCTTGATGCCCTTGGACACCTCGACGCCGGAACTCACATCAACGGCCCAGGGCCGCACCCGGGCGATGCCATCGCCGACGTTTGCTGCATTCAACCCACCAGACAAAACGAGGTGAGAGGCTGCGCTTGGTGGAATGAGTGACCAATCGAAGACCTTGCCGCCGCCGCCATAGCCTTCGACGGGAGCGTCGAGCAGGATGGCCTGGGCGCTGGAGAAACGAGAACCGAAGTCTACCAAGTCAAAGCCCGGCGCCATGGCGGCCGCGCGCAGATAGGGCCGCTTCATGCGATCACAGTCGGCTGGCGTCTCGTCGCCATGAAACTGGATCAGCATGTTGGGCAGCGCCTCCAGCCCGGCCTGCAACTCGCCATCGGTCGCGTTGACGAACAGGCCCACGGGCGTCACGAACGGGGGCAGCAGGCGTGCCAGCGCCTTCGCCCGCTCCGGCGTCACGGCGCGCTTGCTCTTGGCGTAGAAGACGAAGCCGATGGCATCGGCGCCGGCCTCTACAGCGGCTTCCACATGAGCTTCCTGCGTCAGCCCACAGATCTTGATTCGGGTCATGGCAACCAATCGAGCGCGGCCACATGCCGCGGAATGTCCAGCTCGGCATCGTAGGTCGGGCCGAGAAAGTAGAGCCCGTCCGGGGAGAACGTCGGCGCCGCCACCTTGCGGTCGCGCGCGGCCAGCACCTCGGACACCCAGTCCGGCGAGCGCGTGCCGCTGCCAACCGCGAGGATGCAGCCCATCAGGTTGCGCACCATGTGGTGCAGGAAGGCGCTGGCCTCGAACTCGAAGCGCCAGTAGACGCCGCGGCGCTGCACCCTGATCTCGCGCAGCGTCTTGATGGGCGACGCGGCCTGGCATTCGGACGAACGGAAGGACGAGAAGTCGTGCTCGCCGATCAGGCGCTCGGCCGCCGCCTCCAGCGCGGCCTGATCCAGCGGTCGGAAGATCCAGCCGCATTGGCCGCTCTCGATGGCCGGGCGCACGGCCGACTCCAGCAGCAAATAGGCGTAGCGCCGGCCGCGCGCCGAGTTGCGCGCGTGGAAGTCCTCGCCCGGGAAACGACTCCACTGGATCGCGATGTCAGGCGGCAGGTAGCGATTGACGCCGCGCACCCACGAGAATGGCTCGCGCTCCACCTCGGTGTCGAAGTGCACGACCTGGTTGATGCCGTGCACGCCGGTGTCGGTACGGCCGGCGCAGATGGTGCGGATGGGCTGGGCCGCGAAGGCGGACAGGCCTTTTTCGAGCGCGTCCTGCACCGTGCGGCCATTGGGCTGGCTTTGCCAGCCGTTGTAGCCGCCGCCGCGGTAGCTCACGCCAAGTGCAACTCTCATCGGTTCGGAAAGTAAAAACGCCCGGTCAAGCCGGGCGTTGGAGTATCGCGGCAGTGCCTTACCGCAGATCGTTCAGCATCGCCTGAGCGCGGTCGCGCAGCGAGCCGCTGGCGCGCTGGATCAGCTCCTGCAGCACCTCGCGGGCACCTTCGGTGTCGCCGATCTGGCGGAACTCGTCGGCCAACTCCAGCTGGCGCACCAGCGGGTCGCCATCGTCGTCACCCAGCGCGTCCAGTGCCTGGGTCAGCGCATCGGGGCTGGTCTCACCCGGCTGCGTGGGCTCGCCCAGGTCGAAGTCCAGATCCGTCGAAGCCGTCGTCGGCGCCGCGGGCGGCGACAGATCGCCCATGCCGCTGAGGTCGAAGTTCAGATCCGGCGCCGGCGGAGCCGTGCGGGTGCCGCGGCTGGAGATGTCGAAGTCCATCGTCATCGGCGCCTGTTCGACCGAGGCCGGCATGGCCTGGGTTGCGGCCATCGCGGTCGGCGACACGGGTTCGGGCGCATCCAGGTCCAGGTCCAGCGCCAGGTCGAAACCGCTGACCGGGCCGGTGTCCGGGCCGCTGCGGCCCATCGCATCGGTGGCGAGATGAGCCGCCGAGGCGGCAGCAGCTGCGGCGCCGCTGGGCAACGCCGTCTGCGGCAGCGTGCTCGCATTCATGGGCTCGGGGCGCAGCTCGGGGCCGTCCTCGACATGCGCGGGCGCGCCACCGGGCTGGTAGAGCGGATTGTCCGGATCGATGCCGCGGCCCAGTTCCTGCGCCTTGGCCCAGTCTTCACCGGAGCCCCGGGTCTCGGCGTACAGCTGCACGGCCAGTTGCTCGAAGCCCTTGGTGTCGCGGCGCTTGGCGTAGACCTCCAGCAGCTTCAGGCGGATGGCCAGGCGCGTCGGGTTGGCGCGCAGCGCTTCCTTCAGGATTTCCTCGGCCTGCAGGTCGCGGCCATAGGCCAGGTAGACATCGGCCTCAGCAACCGGATCCACGTCGCCGATGGCGTCCAGCTGGCTGAGCGAATAGCTCATGGACGACTGGCCGCTGTTCTGTGCGTCACGCGTATCCACGCGCTGACCACCAGTGCCGCCGAAGAAGGAGTCCGGCTGCAGGCGGCTTTCGTGGAAGCCGGTTTCGGCTGCACGGGCGGGACGGCGGGCACGCAGGCGGTAGAGGCCCAGGCCACCCAGCACAAAGACCAGCACACCGGCCAACGGCAGCACGATGGGGCTCTGCAGCAGTTGATCGATGAAGCTCGGCGGCTCAGCAGCCGGCGGCGGGGGCAGCGGCGCACTGGCCTTGGCCTGCGGGCGTGACGCCGGCGCGCTCGCCGCAGCCACTGCGGGTGCACTGGCCGCAGAAGCCGTCTCGGCCACCACGGGTGCCACCGGCAGCGTAGCGGGCACCGGCGTTGCCGCAGGCTCGGCCGAAGCGGCAGCACCCGGACGGGCGGCCGTCGACAGCCGCTTGAGCTCCTCGACGTTGCGCGTCAGCTCGGCCACGCGGGCGGCGGCATCCTTCTTCTCGCTGTCCTTGGACAGCTTGGCTTCCGTCGCGCTCGCCGCGGGGCTGCCGGCCTTGCTCAGAGTCAGCTTGTCGGGCGTGGGCGCGGCCGCAGGTTTGCGGTCTTCCACGGCGGCCTGAACCTGACCCTTGGACTGGCGCTCGCTCTCGGTGCTCTGCAGCGTGGGGGCTGCGGAAGCCAGGCGCTGGCGGTAGGCGGAGAAGTCGGCGCTCTGCGCCAGGATGATGCGACGCGCTTCGGGCGCCGGCACCGCGGCCAGCGCATCGCTGGACGGCACCTGCAACACGGCGCCCGACTTCAGCAGGTTCATGTTGCCGTCGATGAAGGCGTCGGGGTTGTTGCGGAACAAACCCACCAGCATCTGATCCAGCGAGATGCCGCTGACCTGCGTGCGCGAGGCCACCCGCGACAGCGAATCGCCCGGGCGCACCTTGTACTCGGACGCCGCCGTGACGGGCGGGCGCACGGGCGCAGGTGCCGGCACGGGAGCCGGCGGGCGGGCAGCGGCCACGGGAGCCGGCGCGGACGCCGAACCATTGCGCGGCAGCGCGGTGGTGGTCGCAGGTGCCGGTGCCGGCACAGCCTCGCTGGTGGTAGCGGGCGCCGGTGCCGGCGCGGCGGCGATGGCCGGCGGCGCAGTGATGATGGGGGCAGGCTTGGGCATGCCCGGCGGGTCGAACAGCAGCGTGTATTCGCGCACCAGGCGACCGCTGGACCAGGTCAGCTCCAGGATCACGTCGACGAAGGGCTCCTGCACCGCGCGGTCGCTGGACACGCGCAGCACCGTGCGGCCGTTCTGGCGCGCCACCTGCACCTGCGCGGAGGTCAACACCGAGTTGTACTCGACCCCGCCGGCGCGATAGGTCTCGGGCGGCGCGACGCGCACCTTCAGCGTGGCCGCTTCCTCGGCGGTCAGGCTGGTCACGTCGATCTCGGCCCGCATGGTCTCGCCCAGCGCCGATTGCACGTTCAGCTTGCCCAGCCCCAGGGCCTGCACACCGCCACTGGCCACGAGCAGCGCGGCGGCCAGGGCCAGGTGGTTGCGGGCGAACCCGGTCGGGCGGACTCCCTCGAATGCGTCGCGGATGTGGTCTTTCAAGGCATTCCCCAAAGCAACAAGGCGGGGCAATGGGCCCCGCCTGTCTCGATCTTCAGCACGCACTGCAAAAACCTGATTTGCACGGTATGGCCTGCGTCGAGTCTGGAATCAAAAACACAACAACATCAAGCATATACGCTGAAATGCTCAAGGGGTATCTGATGTGTCGTTTGGATTCAATATCAACGCCCGGGTGAACCCTAGGTCAAAGCGTAAAAGACCGTAAGCAAAAACGGGCCTGACGGCCCGTATTTAGTTTCAGCGGTCCAGCAGGATCCGCAGCATGCGGCGCAGCGGTTCGGCCGCTCCCCACAGCAGCTGGTCGCCGATGGTGAAGGCGCCAACATATTCGGGGCCCATCGCCAGCTTGCGCACACGGCCCACGGGGATGGTCATCGTGCCCGTGACGGCCACCGGCGTCAGGTCGCGCAGCGTGTCTTCACGCGTGTTGGGCACGTACTTCACCCACTCGTTGTCGGCGCGGATCATGGCCTCGATGTCGGCCAGCGGCACGTCCTTCTTCAGCTTGAAGGTCAGCGCCTGGCTGTGGCAGCGCATGGCGCCCACGCGCACGCAGAAGCCGTCGACCGGGATGCCGTCGGAGCCGAGGATCTTGTTGGTCTCGGCCATGCCCTTCCACTCTTCCTTGGACTGGCCGTTGCCGAGGTCGCGGTCGATCCAGGGGATCAGCGAGCCGCCCAGCGGCACGCCGAAGTTGGCGGTCTCGTCAGCCGACAGCGAACGCTGCTTGGCGATGACCTGGCGGTCGATCTCGAGGATGGCGCTCTTGGGGTCGTCCAGCAGCGGCTTCACGGCGGCGTTCAGCGTGCCGTACTGCGTCAGCAGCTCGCGCATGTGCTGAGCGCCACCGCCGGAGGCGGCCTGGTAGGTCTGCGTGGACATCCACTCGACCAGGCCGGCCTTGTACAGCGCACCCACGCCCATCAGCATGCAGCTGACCGTGCAGTTGCCGCCGACCCAGTTCTTGCCGCCGGCGGCCAGCGCGTTCTTGATGACCGGCATGTTGACCGGGTCCAGCACGATGACGGCGTCGTCGTTCATGCGCAGCGACGAGGCGGCGTCGATCCAGTGGCCCGTCCAGCCCGCCGCGCGCAGCTTGGGAAAGACTTCGTTGGTGTAGTCGCCGCCCTGCGCGGTGATGATGATCTCGCAGCGCTTGAGCTGTTCGATGTCGAAGGCGTTCTGCAGCTTCGTCTCGTTCTTGGCCTGCGCGGGGGCGTTGCCACCGGCGTTGGAGGTCGAGAAGAACAGCGGCTCGATCAGGTCGAAATCACGCTCGGCGGTCATGCGATCCATCAGGACCGAGCCCACCATGCCACGCCAGCCTACGAGGCCTACCAAGGTCGTCATCTTCAAATCCTTTGTCTGTCAGTCACCAAACCCCATCCACTTTGGGCCCCGGCTCGTTCGCCGGGTTTGGTCGGGGCGAGACGAGACGGAGCTTTAGCTCTTAATGGTTTTGGTGGTCGTGATGGCTTTGACGACAGCGTCGCCCATCTCGAGGGTCGTGACCTTCGAGGTGCCTTCACTCCAGATGTCGGCCGTGCGCAAGCCCTGAGCCAGCACCGACTCAACCGCAGCTTCGATACGAGCGGCGGCTTCGGGCATGTTGAGGGAGAACTTGAGCATCATGGCAGCGGACAGGATTGTAGCCAGCGGATTGGCGATGCCATTGCCGGCGATGTCCGGCGCGCTGCCGTGGCTGGGCTCGTAGAGGCCCTTGTTGTTCACATCCAACGAGGCGGACGGCAGCATGCCGATGGAGCCAGTCAGCATCGCGGCTTCATCGGACAGGATGTCACCAAACATGTTGCCGGTCACGACGACGTCGAACTTCTTCGGCGCCTTGACGAGCTGCATGGCCGCGTTGTCCACGTACATGTGGTCCAGCTCGACGTCGGGGTAGTCCTTGTGGACCTCGGTGACCACGTCCTTCCACAGCTGCGAGGTCTCCAGCACATTGGCCTTGTCGACGCTGGTCAGGCGCTTGTTGCGCTTGCGGGCGGCCTGGAAGGCGACATGGGCGATGCGCTCGATCTCGGGGCGCGAGTAGCGCATCGTGTCGAAGCCTTCTTCGCTGCCGGGGAAGTGGCCGTCCACGGCCGTGCGGCGGCCGCGCGGCTGGCCGAAGTAGATGTCGCCGGTCAGCTCACGGATGATGAGGATGTCCAGACCGGCCACCAGCTCAGGCTTCAGCGACGAAGCATGCGTGAGCTGCTCGTAGCAAATGGCCGGGCGGAAGTTGGCAAACAGGCCCAGCGCCTTGCGCAGACCCAGGATGGCCTGCTCGGGGCGCAGCGAGCGCTCGAGCTTGTCGTACTTCCAGTCACCCACGGCGCCGAACAGCACGGCGTCGGCTTCCTGCGCCAGCTTCAGCGTGGCGGGCGGCAGCGGGTGGCCGGCGGTCTCGTAGGCCTTGCCGCCGACGTCGGCCCAGTCCAGCTGCAGCGGCAGATCCAGTGCCTTCAGGACCTTGACGGCCTCGGCCATGATCTCGGGGCCGATGCCGTCGCCCGGCAGTACTGCAATCTTCTTCATCTCAAATCACTCGGTTGGCCAGCCAGGGTTTGGCGGCGATGCGCTGTGCTTCATAAGCGCGAATCTTGTCGGTGTGCTGCAGCGTCAGGCCGATCTCGTCCAGGCCGCCGATCAGGCACTCCTTGCGGAAGGGCTCGATGTCGAACGGCAGCTCGGCGCCGTCTGGCTTCACGACGACCTGCCGCGGCAGGTCCACGGTCAGCTGGTAGCCGGGGAAGGCGGCCACTTCGTCGAACAGGCGCGCGATGGCGCCTTCCGGCAGCACGATGGGCAGCAGGCCGTTCTTGAAGCAGTTGTTGAAGAAGATGTCGGCGAAGCTGGGCGCCAGGATGGCGCGGAAGCCGTACTGCTGCAGCGCCCAGGGCGCGTGCTCGCGGCTGGAGCCGCAGCCGAAGTTCTGGCGCGCGATCAGCACGCTGGCGCCGGCATAGCGCGGCTGGTTCAGCACGAAGTCGGGGTTGGGCTTGCGGCTGGCCGGGTCTTGCCCGGGCTCGCCATGGTCCAGGTAGCGCCATTCGTCGAACAGGTTGGGACCGAAGCCCGTGCGCTTGATCGACTTCAGGAACTGCTTGGGGATGATGGCGTCGGTGTCGACGTTGTCGCGGTCCATGGGCGCGACGAGGCCCTTGTGGGTGACGAACTTGTCCATGTCAGGCGAGGGTACGAACGTCGACGAAGTGGCCGGTCATCGCGGCGGCCGCAGCCATGGCCGGGCTGACGAGGTGGGTGCGGCCACCCGCGCCCTGGCGGCCTTCGAAGTTGCGGTTGCTGGTGGAGGCGCAGCGCTCGCCCGGCTCCAGCCGGTCGGCGTTCATCGCCAGGCACATGGAGCAGCCCGGCTCGCGCCACTCGAAGCCGGCAGCCTTGAAGACCTGGTCCAGTCCTTCGGCTTCGGCCTGCGCCTTCACGAGGCCGGAGCCCGGCACCACCAGCGCCAGCTTGATGTTCTTGGCCAGCCGGCCACCGACGCGACGCACGACGGCCGCGGCCTCGCGCATGTCCTCGATGCGGCTGTTGGTGCAGGAACCGATGAAGACCTTGTCGACGTGGATGTCGCTGATGGCCTTGTTGGGCTCCAGCGCCATGTAGGTCAGCGCGCGCTCGATGGCGCCGCGCTTGACGGCATCCTTTTCCTTGTCGGGGTCGGGCACGCGCTCGTCCACGGCCAGCACCATCTCGGGCGACGTGCCCCAGCTGACTTGCGGGCGGATCTGCGCGGCATCCAGTTCGACGACCTTGTCGAAGTGGGCGCCGGGGTCGGAGTGCAGCGTGCGCCAGTAGGCGACGGCCTGATCCCACTCCACGCCCTGCGGCGAGAACGGGCGACCCTTGACGTAGTTGATCGTCGTGTCGTCCACGCCGATCAGGCCGGCGCGGGCGCCGGCTTCGATGGCCATGTTGCAGACCGTCATGCGGCCTTCCATGCTCAGCGCGCGGATGGCCGAGCCGGCGAACTCGATGGTGGAGCCGTTGCCGCCGGCGGTGCCGATCTTGCCGATGATGGCCAGCACGATGTCCTTGGCGCCGCAGCCGGCGGGCAGCTTGCCCTCGACCTTGACGAGCAGGTTCTTGGCCTTCTTGGCCGACAGCGTCTGGGTGGCCAGCACATGCTCGACCTCGCTGGTGCCGATGCCGTGCGCCAGCGCGCCGAACGCGCCGTGCGTGGACGTGTGGCTGTCACCGCAGACCACGGTCATGCCGGGCAGCGTGGCGCCCTGCTCGGGGCCGATGACATGCACGATGCCCTGGCGCTTGTCGCTCATCTTGAACTGCGTGATGCCGAAGCGGTCGCAGTTGGCGTCCAGCGTGTCGACCTGCAGCTTGGAGACCGGGTCGGCGATGCCTTCGGAACGGTCCGTCGTCGGCACGTTGTGGTCGCTGACGGCCAGGTTGGCGGACAGGCGCCAGACCTTGCGGCCGGCCATGTCCAGGCCTTCAAAGGCCTGCGGGCTGGTCACCTCATGGACGAGGTGACGGTCGATGTAGAGCAGCGCCGTGCCATCGGGCTCGGTGTGCACGACATGCTCATCCCAGAGCTTGTCGTAAAGGGTTCTAGCGGTCATTGCTTGTCTCGAGGAATGAGTGTGTCCACGAAGCGTTGCACCACGGTGGGCAAGCGCTGTTGGCGCAGCACACCCAAGTAATAGTCGCGCTCGGCCCACGACTCTTCAAGTCGCAGCGCACGCACGCCGAACACGCGGGTGAAGCGGTCGGCCGGCTCTTCAGGCAGCACGGCCACGCCCAGGCCGGATTCGACCAGCTGCGCGATACCGTCGAAGCCCCGCACCTGCAGGCGCGCATTGAGCGTCTGGCCACGGGCCGCCGCCTGTTCGCGCATCAATTCCTGCGCGCTGGCGCCGGCATGCAGGCCGATGAGGTCGTAAGCCAGCAGGTCGTCGAAGCTGACGGCCTCGCGGTTGGCGAGCGGATGCTTCAGCGGCACCAGCGCCGCCAGGCGGCCGCGGGCGAACACCCAGGTCTGCACGCGGTTGTCCTGCACGGGGCCCGTGAAGATGCCGACGTCCGCGCGCCCTTCGGCGACGGCGGCCTGCACCTCGGTGCTGGTCAGGTCTTCCAGGCTGATGCGGATCTGCGCATGGGCCTGGGAGAACTCCACCAGATAGGGCGGCAGGCATTCGGCGATCGCGCTGGTGTTGGAGGCGATGCGCAGATGGCCCTTGATGCCGCGCGAGAACTCCATGACCTCGGTTTCAAGGGCATAGAGCGACGCGTGCAGCGAGCGGATGTGGCGCACCAGCGCCCGGCCGGCCTCGGTGGGCTCGACACCCCGGGCGCGCCGCTCGAAGAGCTGCACGCCGAGGCGGCTTTCAAGGTCCGACAGCCGCTTGCTGGCCGCGGCCAGCGCCAGGTGTTCCTGGGCGGCTCCGCGGGTGATCGAGCGGGTCTGCTCGATGGCCAGCACGAGGTTGAGGGTGGTGAGGTCGTGGCGCATGTTCGTCTCCGGCGTCAGCATAGCCTTCGTGAAGAACGCAATTCTGCGCCAGATTTACACCAAGGCTTCGCAATCAACGAATTTGAGCTGACGCCGGGCTGTCGGGATTCATCGGGCAACTGACGGGCTGCGCGGAGCTTGTTTCTGCGATGGACGGCCCCGCCACGGCCTACCATGCCCGCCCATGACGCCGCCCCCGCGCATCACCATCGGCATCCCGAGCTACAACCGCAAGGACGCGTTGCTCGACGTGCTGACGCGCCTGACCGACGCCTGTACGCCCGCGCACCGCGACCGTATCGACGTGCTGGTCATCGACGACGACTCCCCGGACGGCGCCTTCGATGCGGTGCGCGCCCTGCCCTTTGCGGCCGTCGATGGCGATGACGGCTGGCTGCGCGTGCGGAAGAATACTGACCGGGCGGGCTTCTGCGGCAACTTCTTCAACCTGATCCGCCAGTGCCGCAGCGACTACCTGCTCGTCAGCACCGACGACGACTGGCTGAACGCCGACGAAGTGTTGAAGCTGGCGCACTACCTGGGCGAGACGGACACGCCACCGGCCTGGATCACAACGCTGTTCCGCGCACCTGACGGCAGCGTCTACCGCGGCCGCGAGGATGTCGCACGCATCGAGGCGCACGAGTACCGCAACTGCTGCAACCACCTGCCCGGCATCGTACTGAACACGGCCTGGGCCCAGCGGCTGCTGCCGCTGATCGAACCCGTCGCCAACTCGCGCGACAACGTCTACCCGCAGGCCTGCTTCAGCCTGGCGCTGCTGCTGCTGGGTGCACCCTGCGTCTATCACCCGGCAGAGCCGGTCCGCACCGGACACGACCTGCCCTCGGGCATTGCCGGCTACAGCACGCTGGAATCCCGCTGGCGCCAGTTCAAGTTCTTCGACCAGTACATCGGGGCCCTGCAGGCGCTGAGCACGGCCGAGCCCTTCCAGCAGGCCCGCGCGCAGATCCACCAATTCCATCGCCAGCAGCTGTTCCGCACACTGGGGAATGGCCTGTCGGAGGAACGGCCCGACCTGCTGCCCCATTTCCTCGACGGCGCCCGGCAGTTCCTGGGCACGTCGGGCTGAAATCCCGCCCTTACTTCAGCACTCTGACTCCACCCATGGCAACGACCACGCTGGACCTGGGCTGCGGCCCCAACCCGCAGAACCCGTACAACGCCGATGAGGTCTACGGGCTGGACATCCGCCAGCTCGACAACCCGCGCATCCGCTCGGCCGACCTGTTCGTGCAGCCCATCCCGGGCCCCGACTGCGAGTTCGACTTCATCACCGCCTTCCATTTCATCGAGCACCTGCCGCGCGTGCTCTATGTGGACGGCCGCACCATCTTCCCGTTCGTGCGCTTGATGAGCGAGGTGTACCGCAAGCTCAAGCCGGGCGGCATCTTCATGTCGGCCACGCCCAACTTCCCGCACCCGCAGGCCTGGCAGGACCCGACGCACGTCAACATCATCACCGCCGAAACCTTCCCGGTGTATTTCGCCGGCCCCGATCCCACCGCGCGCATCTATGGCTTCAGCGGCGGCTTCGAGATGGTCAAGCAGGAGCAGCGCGCCCACGTGCTGTTCTCCGAACTGCGCCGCCCCCTCACCTCCTGACAGGAACCGTCCACATGAACCTCTGGCAAGACTTCAAGACCAACGACCAGAAGCTGGTGCACAAGTGGGTGCACTACTTTCCGATCTACGAGCGGCATCTGGCACCGTTCCGGAACCGGACCATCACGCTGCTGGAGATCGGCGTCTTCAAGGGCGGCTCGCTGCAGATGTGGCAGCGCTTCCTGGGCCCGCTGGCCACCATCGTGGGCATCGACATCAACCCCGAGTGCAAGCAGCACGAGGAGCCCGGCATCCACGTGCGCATCGGCGACCAGTCCGATCCGAAGTTCCTGCAGTCGCTGATCGACGAGTTCGGCACCTTCGACATCGTCATTGACGACGGCAGCCACAAGATGAACCACTTGGTCGCCACCTTCGAGTTCCTGTACCCGCGCATCGCGAAGAACGGCCTCTACATCGCGGAAGACCTGCACACCTGCTACTGGCCGGAGTACGGCGGCGGCGTGAACGAGCCGGGCAGTTTCGTCAACGTCAGCAAGTCGCTGGTCGACAAGCTGAATGCCGACCACTCGCGCGGCGCGATCGAGGCGGACTTCGTCGCCCGCAACACCTTCGGCATCTCGTTCTACGACAGCGTCATCGTCTACGAGCGCGGCACCATCCCCGTGAAGGCCGCACCCACCATCGGCCGCGGCTGAGATCCCCGGCTACTTGCCGGCCTGCTTCAGCAGGCCGCGCAGCCCGTTGCGGCTGTGCGAGCCGAAGTGCCGCAGCAGCTCCGCCACCTCGCGCAGCAAGGCCTCGCGCTGCCCCTGCATGTCGCGGGCCAGCTCAGCGCCCAGGCGCCCCTCATTGGCGGCAAAGTCGAAATTGGGGTCAGTGACGAATTTCGCCGGCGCCCCGACCACCACCGCCGCATCGGTGCGCGGCCCCGCCGCGAAGGCCTCGGCCGCCACGACGTCGCGCACGTAGCCCGGGCTCCAGGCTGGATAGCGCCCATCCAGCGCCAGATCGCGCAGCGCCTGCTCCAGCGGCCCATCGCGACGCTGGCGGGCGTTGTCCATGATCCAGCTGGTCTGGAAGTTCTCCAGCACGAAATGGCGGTTGCTCTGCAGCACCACCAGCCCCTGCCGGTCGGCCGGGGCGCCCAGTTGGGCCTTCAGGTTGACCCACATCATGTGGCCCAGCGTCGCGCCGGGCGCGGCGCTGGCGTGGTACGGCTGGGTCAGGTCCTCGACGTGATGCAGCGCCAGGCCCGCGAAGCGCCAACCCCAGTAGGCATGGCCGGTCTGCCAGGCCAGCACGGCCAGGCCACCGTACTGCTGTACGCGCAGCTCGGTGAAGGTGCGCGCGAAGCTCGGCGCCAAGGTGTTGAAGACGCGCCCTTGGTGAAAGAAGCCCATATGGAACGGCGCCTGCGAGCCGATGGCCACGGCCGGGTTGCCGAAGGGTTGCTTGCCAAAGCCATAGCCCGGATTGGACGGCGCACCCGCGTTGTCGTCGAACAGGTTCAGGTCATGGCCGTAGTCAGGCTCGTCGCAGGCCGAGGCCAGCACCGCCAGCGGCGCCACCGCCTCGCCCGCTTGCAACGCGACAAAGCGCTGCGTGGCGCCTTTGCTGTTGCCGACCGCGCTGACCTCGGCGGCGTCCAGCGCCGGGCGGCTGCTGTCCGCCTCGCGCGGGTCGACCTGCAGGTACAGCGCCAGCTTGGACTGCGGCGACAGGCGCAGCGCACGCAGGAAGGCCGCGCGCCGCTCGGCATCGCTGCGTTTGGCATCGGCCGTGAAGCGCAGCGCCTCGGGCCGTGGCGCGTGCCCCTTCAGGTGCTGGCGGGCCCAGGCCTCCTGGGCGTCCAGCGTGCGCGCAATGGCGGACTCCTGGGCGCGCAGGAAATCGACGAGGGGTTCGACCTTCACGGCCGCGGCGTTGGCGACCTCGGGCATGCGCTCGAAGGCGCGGTAGCACATGGGACTGTGGTTGCCCCAGGCCTGCGCGAGGGTTGGCAGCAGGGCCAGCAGAAGGAAGGTGTGGCGCATCGGGCGGCTTGACATGCGAAGGCGCAGATTCTGACCCCGACGGCCGAGCAAAGCCTTGCGACCGAATCCACGAAGCCGCTTGTGACGCCCCCGCCTTCCGGTGTGCCACGGGCCGGTCAGCCCAGCGCGGCACGCGCAAGTTTTGCTGTGTGCAGGTTACGGGCGGGTACGGTTTCGCAGAAGCAGCGATTGGGGAAGCGCGGCTTCGCCAACGCCAAAGACGCCGGCACGCGAGCGGCTTCATGAAAGCCCCATGTGCCATGCGCGGCGCGGCTCCTAGGATGGGCCATCCCGGGGAGACTGCCATGCAACTGGTCCAGCGCGCGCAAGACATCCTGTTCAAGCCCAAGGACACCTGGCCGCAGATCGCCGCGGAGGCCGCCACGCCGCAGTCGCTGTACAGGGACTGGGTGCTCATCCTCGCGGCAGTGCCGGCGGTGGCGGGCTTCGTCGGCCTGTCGGTGATGGGCGTGGGCGGCTTCGGCTTCAGCTACCGCGTGCCCATCGTCAGTGGGCTGGTGCACATGGTGTTCAGCTATCTGCTGTCGCTGGGCATGGTCTACCTGCTGGCCCTGCTGGTGAACGCGCTGGCACCCAGTTTCGGAGGCACCCCCGACCGCCTGGCCGCACTCAAGCTGGTGGCCTACGGCAGCACGGCAGGCTTCGCGGGCGGCGTGTTCCAGCTGCTGCCCTCGCTGAGCGCGCTGGGCCTGCTGTGCGGCGTCTACTCGATTTACCTCGTCTACCTCGGGCTGCCGGTGCTGATGCGCACCCCGCCGGAAAAGTCCGCCGGCTACACGGCCGTGGTGGTGGTGGCCGGCATCGTGGCCGGGCTGGTCGTGGGCGCGGTGAGCGGCGCGGTGCTCGGCGGCTGGAGCAGCGGACGCCCGGATGGTGGCGCGGTGACCATCCAGAGCCCCGGCGGCGACGTCACCCTCGACACCAGCAAGATGGAAGCGGCCGCCAAACGCATGGAGGCGTTGGGCAAACGCATGGAAGAGGCCCAGGCCAAGGGAGACAGCGCCGCGGCGGGCAAGGCTCTGGGCGACATGATGGGCGCGATGGCCGGCGCGACCGGCGGCGCCAAGCCCATGCCGGCCGCCGACCTCAAGGCGCTGCTGCCCGAGGGCTTCGGCGATTTCAAACGCAGCAGCGTCGAGGCGCAGAGTGGCGGCGCGATGGGCATCCAATCGTCTTCCGCCCGGGCCCGCTACGGCAACGGCGACAAGGCCGTCAGCCTGGACATCACCGACATGGGCAGCCTCGCCGGCATGGCCGGCCTTGCGGGCTGGGCCCACATGACCCTCGACAAGGAGACCGATGGCCGTGTCGAGCGCGTGTTCAAGCAGGGCGACCGCACGGTGCGGGAGGAGTACCGCAAGGATGGCTCGCGCGCCGAGATGACGGTGCTGCTGCCCAACGGCGTCATCGTCGAGGCGAAGGGCGATCAGGTCGGCATCGAACAGTTGCGCGGCATCATCAATGGCGTCGACCTCAACAAGCTCGCCACCGCAGCGCGCCCGCCCAGCTGAGCACGCCCCTGCTTCAGCCCAGGGCCGCCACGACGTCGGCCGGCGCCTGCACCAGCTCGATCAGCACGCCCTCGCCGCCGAACGGGAACTGCTCGTTGCCCTTGGGGTGGACGAAGCAGATGTCGTGGCCAGCCGCACCGCGGCGGATGCCGCCCGGCGCGAAGCGCAGGCCCTGCGCCTCCAGCCACTGCACGGCCACCGGCAGGTCATCCACCCACAGGCCGATGTGGTTCAGCGGCGTGGCGTGCACGGCCGGCTTCTTGTCGGGGTCCAGCGGCTGCATCAGGTCCACCTCCACGGCATGGACGCCCTGGCCCAGCGTGCAGATGTCCTCGTCGACGTTCTCGCGCTCGCTCTTGAAGTTGCCGGTGACGGGCACGCCCAGCAGGTCCACCCACAGATGGCGCAGCTTGCCCTTGTCGAGGCCGCCGATGGCGATCTGCTGCAGGCCGAGGATCTTGAAGGGTCGTGCGGTGATGTTCATGGCGTCGCTCACAGCTTGAGTCGTCCCCACAGCCAGCCGGTCTTGACGCCGGCCAGCGTGGCGATGGATTGTTGGTGGATGTAGGGCAGCCTGCCGCCCCAGCCGAAGAAGCGGTCGCGCAGCCAGGGCGCGACCACCGCATGGGACTGGAACATCGGCGTCAGCCGCTTGCTGGCCTGGCCGTAGAAACGCAGGTGGGCACGGCGGCGGCGCGTGTAGCGCTCGAAGACCTGCGGCCAGTCGCCATCGGCCTCCGCGGCAAGCTCGTGCGCATCGATGAGCGCCATGTTGGCGCCCTGCCCCAGTTGCGGGCTCATGCCATGGGCGCAGTCGCCGATGGCCAGCACGCGGCCGTCATGCCAGCGGGCCATCCAGACGTCGGCGTAGCGGGCCTCGCGCAACTGCGTGGCATCGGTCAGTTCGGTCAGCAGCGGCGTGACCTCGGGAAACAGCGCGGCCATCTGCGCCTTGAGCCGGTCCAGGCCGATTCGCCCGGCCCAGCCATCCAGCTCGGCGACGGGCAGGCTCCAGAACAGGTTGATGCCACGCCGCGTGTCGTCGCCGGCCGCCTTGCCCACGGGCATCAGGCCCAGCATCTGCGACGCGGAGCGAAAGCGCTGGCGCAGCTCGATCTGCGGAAATCCTTGCGGCGCCGGCAGCACGGTCCACACCGCGCCCCACGGAAACGGGTGTGCATGCTGGGCGACCCTCATGCCCTCGCGCAGCCGCGAGAAGCTGCCGTTGGCCAGGATCAGCGCGGCATGCCGCGCGGGCGCGCGGTCGGCAAAGCGCAGCGTGACACCGTTGGCATCCTGCTCAAATCCCTGCGCCGACGCGCCACACTGCCAGTCCACACCCAGCTCGCGCAGGCGCCGCCACAGCAGCCCCATCAGCGCGCCGCGCTGCAGGCCCAGGCCATAGGCCTCGGCGTGGAAGCGCCGGTAGCTCATGTCAAGCACCGCGCGGCCGGTGGGCGTGTCGCCGAACAGCCGGTCCACGCGGGTGCCCAGCGCCAGTGCATCGTCCAGCAAGCCCATGGCTGCCAGCACGCGCTGGCCGGTGGGCTGCAGCAGCAGGCCCGCGCCTATGGGCTTCGGTTCGGCGACCGCCTCGTAAAGCGTGACGGCAATGCCGCGCTCGGCCAGGCGAATCGCCGCGGCCGCACCGGCGACGCCCGCGCCGACGATGGCGATCGTCGGCTCAGGCAAAGCGAAGAATCGGCTGGTCCACGGACAGGCTTTCGCCCGGCTTGGCCAGGATCTCGGCCACCGTCACGTCCTGCTGCGCGCTGAGGATGTTTTCCATCTTCATCGCTTCGATGACGGCCAGGCGCTCGCCAGCCTGCACGGTTTGGCCCACCTGCGCGGCCAGGTGCACCAGCAGGCCCGGCATGGGCGACAGCAGCAGCTTGGACGTGTCGGGCGGCGCCTTGTAGGGCATCAGCGCCTGCAGTTCGGCGGCGCGCGGGCTCAGCACAGTCAGCTCGACGGCGCGGCCGCCATGCTGGATGCGATAGGCCAGCGGGTTCTTCGCCGTGCCGCGCTCGGCCTGGGCCGTGAAGCTCAGGCCGTTGACGGTGCCGGTGATGCGCACGTCGTTCAGGCGCGAGCGGCTGACGATGCGGTAATCCTTGTCGCCGACCTGCACGCGCGCCTCGCCGAGCGCACCGGCGAACTCGCTGATGTGCATCGCGTGCTGCTCGCCGCGGCCGGCGCCGAGGTTCACGACGGCGACGTAGTCGTGCTCGATCTGCACCTCGTGGCCCGGCAGCTGGCCACTGATGCCGGCCTCACGCTCGCGCGCCTTGCGGCGGATGAAGCCGGCCAGCGCGACGAGGAATAGCGGGTCGTCGTGCGGTACGTCCTCGGCCTTGAAGCCGCCGACGTAGTGCTGGGCGATGAAGCCGGTGTTGAAGTTGCCGCTGCCGAAATCGGGATGCGCCAGCAGCGCGGCCTGGAACGGGATGTTGCTGGACACGCCGCGGATGACGAAGCCGTTCAGCGCCTCGCGCATCTTGGCGATGGCCTCGGCGCGATCCCTTCCATGCACGATGAGCTTGGCGATCATCGAGTCGTAGAACATCGGGATCTCGCCGCCCTCGTAGACGCCGGTGTCCACGCGCACGCCAAAGCGGCCCGCCTCGGCCTGCTGCATCGTCGTCTCGGGCGGCTGATAACGCACGAGACGGCCCGTCGACGGCAGGAAGTTGCGGAACGGGTCTTCCGCGTTGATGCGGCACTCGATGGCCCAGCCATCGCGCTTGATGTCGGCCTGCGTGAAGGTCAGCGGCTCGCCGGCGGCGACGCGGATCATCTGCTCGACGAGGTCCAGCCCGGTGATGCACTCGGTGACCGGGTGCTCCACCTGCAGCCGCGTGTTCATCTCCAGGAAGTAGAAGTCCTGGTCCTTGCCGACAACGAACTCCACCGTGCCGGCGCTCTGGTACTTCACGGCCTTGGCCAGCGCGACGGCCTGCTCGCCCATCGCGCGGCGCGTGGCCTCGCTGATGAAGGGCGACGGCGCTTCCTCGATGACCTTCTGGTGGCGGCGCTGGATGGAGCATTCGCGCTCCCACAGGTAGACCACGTTGCCTTGCGAATCGCCCAGCACCTGGATCTCGATGTGGCGCGGCTGCTCGACGAACTTCTCCATGAAGACGCGGTCGTCGCCGAAGCTGTTGCGCGCCTCGTTGCGGCAGGACGTGAAGCCCTCGAAGCATTCCTTGTCGTTGAACGCCACGCGCAAGCCCTTGCCACCACCGCCGGCGCTGGCCTTGATCATGACCGGGTAGCCGATGCGCTGCGCGATCTGCACGGCTTCTTCCGCCGACAGGATGGGTTCGTTGTGGCCGGGGATGGTGCTGACCTTGGCCTCGTTGGCCAGCTTCTTGGACGCGATCTTGTAGTGCTTGGGGCCGATGAAGGCGATGCCCTCTTCCTCGACGCGGCGCGCGAAGTCCTCGTTCTCGGACAAGAAGCCGTAGCCGGGGTGGATGGCCTGCGCACCGGCCTGCTTGGCGGCGGCGATGATCTTGTCGGCGACGAGATAGCTCTCGCGCGACGGCGCCGGCCCCAGCAGCACGGCCTCGTCGGCCAGCTCGACATGGCGGGCGTCCTTGTCGGCCTCGGAGTAGACGGCGACGGTGGCGATGCCCATCTTCCTGGCTGTGGCGATCACCCGGCAGGCAATCTCGCCGCGATTCGCAATGAGGATCTTGGTGAACATGAGTTGCCTCGTTATTTCTTGGAGCCCAGCAGCTTCTTGCGCTGCTCGGTGAAGTGCCACCACGGCTGGGCGGGCCCGCCGTTCATGAAGTCGTGCGCGGCCATGAAGGTGTCCAGCACGCAGGGGTCGTGGCGCTGGCCCATGGGGTCGCGCAGCGCGTCATAGGTCTTGTACGGGTCCATGCGCTTCACGTCGGCCGGCGTGTTGATGCCCAGGCCGATGAGGTCCGCTTCCATCGCCTTGCCGATGTTGGGGATGTCGGTGAGGCGCTTCGCCTCGGCCGCGCAGCTGGCCTTGCTCATGGCAGCGCCTCCCCGTCGCGCAGCGGGTTGGGCAGCGACAGGCGATCGCTGCAATCTCCCAGCGCGCAAGGCAACTGGCCGACCAGTTGCAGGTGCAGCCCTGCGGGCAGAGCGGCATCGGTGTTCGGCAAGCGCCCCAGCACCCTGACCGCCAGCACGCGGGCGCCAGGTTCCCACTTGGCCAGGCCCTCGCCCTCGACCAACGCAAAGCTGCTCTGATAGCCGCCGCCGACCGCCATCACGCGGGCACGCGTCGGCGCGACCACTTCGTTCAGCCTCACGGCCGTCAGCACGATCTGGTCCTGGTAGCGAAAGGGGTTCTGCGCCAACGCATTGAGGCCAACCCATAGGCTGGCACCCGTCGGCTTCGCGAAGGCCTGCAGGCGCTGCGCATTGGCTTGCTTCAGCGCATCACGCTCTTCACGCGCCTGGCGCTGGCGCTGCTGGCTGGCCACGCTGTTGCTGTACTGGGAGAAATCCTTGCCCGCGTCCAGCGGCAGCGTGGCTTCGACGACGATGCCCTTGGGGTTGCCGTATGGATCGAACTCCAGATCGGTCTGGGGCACCATCCGCACGCGCACATGGCTGCGTTCGCCGCCCGGCCGGCCGCGCTCGCGCAGGCGGTCATCGCCGCAGCGCAGCTTGAGCTTGTCCAGCGCCGAACTCAGCATCCGCTTGGCGACATCGTCCGACACCAGGGCCGGGCCATCGGCCTGCAGCACAAACAGCGTGTCGGGCTTGCAGGGATCGGGGTACTTGGTCAGCTCGCTGGTGGCCTCAACGGCCAGGCGCGGGCTCATGCCCTCCAGCTTGGGCAGCGGGCCGAGATCGAACAGCACGTTGTCGCCCCGCAGCGCGCGCGCCTTCAGTCCTTGCGCGGGTTCCGGCAGGTAGACGCCGGCACTGAAGCGCCCCGCCCACTCCTCGCGGTGCGAGGGTGAATTTTTCAGCGTCCAGATGGCCTTGCCCTGGCCTTCGGCGAGGCCGTCACGGCAGACGCCCTGGTAGCTGAAGACGTAGTCGCTGCTGGCCAGGTAGGCCGGCGCGGACACCGCGCAGCCGCTGGCCGGGTCCTTGTGCTGAGTTGCCTGGGCCTGGCTGGTCAGCACAACCGCCAGCGCCAACATCCAGCGCTTGCTCACAACGGAATGTTCCCGTGCTTGCGCCACGGGTTCTCCAGCTTCTTGTCCTTCAGCATCGCCAGCGACCGGCAGATGCGCTTGCGCGTCTCGTGCGGCTGGATGACGTCGTCGATGAAACCGCGCGCGCCCGCCACGAAGGGGTTGGCGAAGCGGGCCTTGTACTCGGCCTCGCGCTCGGCCAGCTTGGCGGGGTCCTTCTTGTCCTCGCGGAAGATGATCTCCACCGCGCCCTTGGCGCCCATCACGGCAATCTCGGCATTCGGCCAGGCGAAGTTGACGTCGCCGCGCAGGTGCTTGGAGGCCATCACGTCGTAGGCGCCGCCATAGGCCTTGCGCGTGATGACGGTGATCTTGGGGACGGTCGCCTCGGCGTAGGCGTACAGCAGCTTGGCGCCGTGCTTGATGATGCCGCCGTACTCCTGCGAGGTGCCGGGCATGAAGCCGGGCACGTCGACGAAGGTGATGACGGGGATGTGGAAGGCGTCGCAGAAGCGCACGAAGCGCGCGGCCTTGATGCTGCTCTTGATGTCCAGGCAGCCGGCCAGCACCAGCGGCTGGTTGGCGACGATGCCCACCGTCTGGCCTTCCATGCGCGCGAAGCCGGTGACGATGTTCTTCGCGTAGTCGGGCTGCAGCTCGAAGAAGTCGCCGTCGTCGACGACCTTCAGGATCAGCTCCTTGATGTCATAGGGCTTGTTGGGGTTCTCCGGTACCAGCGTGTCCAGCGAATGGTCCAGCCGCGATGCCGGGTCGCCGCTGGGCCGCACGGGCGCCTTTTCGCGGTTGGACAGCGGCAGGTAGTTGAAGAAGCGGCGCAGCATCAGCAGCGCTTCCACGTCGTTCTCGAACGACAGGTCGGCCACGCCGCTGCGCGTGTTGTGCGTGGTCGCACCGCCCAGCTCTTCGGCCGTCACCTCCTCGTGCGTCACGGTCTTCACGACCTCGGGGCCGGTGACGAACATGTAGCTGCTGTCCTTCACCATGAAGATGAAGTCCGTCATCGCCGGCGAGTACACCGCGCCGCCGGCGCAGGGGCCCATGATCATGCTGATCTGCGGGATGACGCCGGAGGCCAGCACGTTCTTCTGGAACACGTCGGCGTAACCACCCAGGCTGGCAACGCCTTCCTGGATGCGCGCGCCGCCCGAGTCGTTCAGGCCGATGACCGGGGCGCCGACTTTCATGGCCTGGTCCATCACCTTGCAGATCTTCTCGGCATGGGCTTCGCTCAAGGCGCCGCCGAAGACGGTGAAGTCCTGGCTGAACGCAAACGCGAGGCGGCCGCTGATCGTGCCGTAGCCG
Organism: Roseateles asaccharophilus; assembly: GCF_031458115.1. GTDB lineage: Bacteria > Pseudomonadota > Gammaproteobacteria > Burkholderiales > Burkholderiaceae_C > Pelomonas > Pelomonas asaccharophilus_A. The sequence goes on from NZ_JAVDXV010000007.1 coordinate 399,781, forward strand.
GTCACGACGCCGTCGCCGGGGATCTTGTTGTCGGCCATGCCGAAGTCCACGCAGCGGTGCTCGACGAACATGTCCCATTCCTCGAAGCTGCCCTCGTCGAACAGCAGTTCCAGCCGTTCGCGGGCGGTCAGCTTGCCCTTGGCGTGCTGGGCGGCGATGCGCTTCTCGCCACCGCCCAGCCGCGCGCGGGCGCGCTTGGCTTCGAGTGCTTGCAGGATGTCATGCATGGGGTTCGGCCCTCAGAAAGGGAAATTGATCTCCACGCCGTTGCCGGCGGGGTCTTGCAGGAAGAACTGGTGCTGGCGCGTGATGTCCGAGCGCACCTCGTGGAAGGTCACGCCTGAAGCGGCCAGATGGGCGGCCATGGCCTGGTGGTCGGTGCCGTTGAAGGCCGTGTGGTCGTAGGTCGTCGGCCGGGTCGCGTCGACCGGGCCGCGCACGGGCTCGTGGGCGCGCTGTGTGGACAGGTGAACGACCGGATGGCCGCCGGCATAGAGCCAGTAGCCGTCGCTGTCGAAGCCCGGCCGGGGCCCGACGGTGAGGCCCAGCACGTCGCGGTAGAAGTCGCGCAGCGTGGCCAGCAGTTCGGCCGGCGCGCGCAGGTTGATGTGGTTCAAGCCGGTGATCATCAGGAACTCCGGAAAGCAGCCAGCAACTGCCGGGCTGCGGTGGAAGCGGGCGTGCGACCTTCTCGCACATCGGCTGTGGCGGCTTGCAGGCGCTCGGCCACGCCCGGATGGGCCACGAAGGCCTGGCGCAGGCCGGCCTGGATGCGCTCCCACATCCACGCGAGCGACTGCTCGCGGCGCTTGGCCGCCCAGCTGCCGTTGGCGATGCGCGCATCGCGTTGGGCGGTCAGCGCATCCCACAGCGGCGCGATGCCCTCGGCCTTCAGCGCGCTGACCTGCAGCACGCGCGGCGCCGCATGGGCATGCGTGGGCAACAGCCGCAGCGCGGACGTGATCTGCGCCTGCGCGCGCATGGCGGCCGTCGGGTCGAGGTCGGCCTTGTTGATGACCACCAGGTCGGCCAGTTCCATGACGCCCTTCTTGATGGCCTGCAGGTCATCGCCCGCATTGGGCAGCTGCAGCAGCAGATACAGGTCGGTCATGCCGGCCACGGCGGTCTCGCTCTGGCCCACGCCCACGGTCTCGACGATGACGACGTCGTAGCCCGCCGCCTCGCACAGCAGCATGGCCTCACGCGTCTTCTCGGCCACGCCGCCCAGCGTGCCGCTGCTGGGGCTGGGGCGGATGAAGGCGCGCTGGTCCATGGAGAGCTTCTCCATGCGCGTCTTGTCGCCCAGGATGGCGCCGCCGGACACGCTGCTGGACGGATCCACCGTCAGCACCGCCACGCGATGGCCGCGCTCCAGCAGCAACAGGCCGAAGGCCTCGATGAAGGTGCTCTTGCCCACGCCCGGCACGCCCGAGATGCCCAGGCGCAGCGCGTTGCCGGTGGCCGGCATCAGCGCGGTCAGCAGCGCATCGGCCTGCTCGCGATGATCGGCCCGCGTGGACTCGACCAGCGTGATGGCCTTGGCCAGCGCACGGCGCTCGCTGGCCTTCACGCGCCCGGCAAGGTCGCTCACGCGCCAACCTCCCAGCGGTACTCGATGTCGAATGCCTGCTCCTCGACGACCTTGAAGCCGTGGCGCAGGTAGAAATCGTTGGCACGGCTCTCGCGCAGCGCGGCGAGCGTGATGGGCAGGCCCCGCGCCTTGATCTGCTCCAGCACCCAGGCGCCGATGCCCTGCCCCTGCATGGCCGGCTTCAGATAGAGATGGTGCAGTCGCAACTCGCCCCCGCGCGGCTCGACCGTGAAGTAGCCCACGCGCTCGCCGTCGACCACCAGATGCCGCATCCATTCGGGCCGGAACTGCGACTTCAGGCGGGCCCGAGCAACGTCGGGATTGAAGCGCCCGAGCCGCTCCAGGCTTTCGCGCAGCGCTTCGATGCGCACGCTCAGCATGGCCTCGAAATCCGCATCGGCGACGGGCGCCAGCGTGGGCAGCATCAGGCGGCCACCCGCGCGCGGATCTGCTCCAGCACATCCTTGGCGCTGGCCGGGATGGGCGTGCCGGGGCCGTATACGCCCTTGACGCCGGCCTGGTACAGGAAGTCGTAGTCCTGCGCCGGGATGACGCCGCCGACGAACACGATGATGTCGTCGGCGCCCTGCTGCTTGAGCGCCTCGATGATGGCCGGCACCAGCGTCTTGTGGCCGGCCGCCAGCGTGGAAACGCCCACCGCATGCACGTCGTTCTCGATGGCCTGGCGGGCGCATTCCTCGGGGGTCTGGAACAGCGGGCCGATGTCCACGTCGAAACCCAGGTCGGCAAACGCGGTGGCGACGACCTTGGCGCCGCGGTCGTGGCCATCCTGCCCCAGCTTGGCGATCATCACGCGCGGGCGGCGGCCGTGTTCGTCACCGAAGGCGGCGATCTCGCCTTGCAGCTTGGCCCAACCCTCGGCCGAGTCGTAGGCCGCCGCGTAGACGCCGCTGACCTTGTGCGTGTCGGCACGGTGGCGGCCGAAGACGGACTCCAGCGCGTCGCTCACCTCGCCCACCGTCGCACGCAGGCGCACGGCCTGGATGGACAGGTCCAGCAGGTTGCCCTGGCCGGTCTTCGCGCATTCGGTCAGCGCGGCCAGCGCGGCCTGCACCGCGGCGGTGTCGCGCGTCGCCTTGATGCGGTTGAGCCGCGCGATCTGGCCTTCGCGCACCTTGACGTTGTCCACGTCCAGGATGTCGATGGGATCTTCCTTGGCCAGCTTGTACTTGTTGACGCCCACGATGACGTCGGCGCCGGAGTCGATGCGGGCCTGCTTCTCGGCCGCGCTGGCCTCGATCTTCAGCTTGGCCCACCCGGAGTCCACGGCGGCGGTCATGCCGCCCATCGCATCCACCTCCTCGATCAGCGCCCAGGCCTTGTCGGCCATGTCCTGGGTCAGCTTCTCCATCATGTAGCTGCCCGCCCAGGGGTCGATGACGCTGGTGATGTGGGTCTCTTCCTGGATGATGAGCTGCGTGTTGCGCGCGATGCGGGCGCTGAACTCGGTGGGCAGCGCGATGGCCTCGTCCAGCGAGTTGGTGTGCAGGCTCTGCGTGCCGCCGAACACGGCAGCCATGGCTTCGATGGTGGTGCGCACCACGTTGTTGTACGGGTCTTGCGCGGTCAGGCTCCATCCCGAGGTCTGGCAGTGCGTGCGCAGCATCAGGCTCTTGGGATGGGTGGCGCCGAAGCCCTTCATGATGCGCGTCCACAGCAGCCGCGCCGCGCGCATCTTGGCGATCTCGAGATAGAAGTTCATCCCGATGGCCCAGAAGAACGACAGCCGCGGCGCGAAATCGTCAACGCCCAGGCCCTTGGCCATCGCCGTCTTCACATACTCCTTGCCGTCGGCCAGCGTGAAGGCCAGTTCCAGCGCCTGGTTGGCGCCGGCCTCCTGCATGTGATAGCCGGAGATGCTGATCGAGTTGAACTTGGGCATCTTCTGCGCCGTGTACTCGATGATGTCGCCGACGATGCGCATGCTGGGCGCTGGCGGGTAGATGTAGGTGTTGCGGACCATGAACTCCTTGAGGATGTCGTTCTGGATGGTCCCGGCCAGCAGTTCCTGGCCCACGCCCTGCTCTTCCGCCGCCACGACGTAGCCGGCCAGCACCGGCAGCACGGCGCCGTTCATCGTCATGCTCACGCTCACCTTGTCCAGCGGGATGCCGTCGAACAGGATCTTCATGTCCTCCACCGAGTCGATGGCCACGCCGGCCTTGCCGACATCGCCGGTCACGCGGGGGTGGTCGCTGTCGTAGCCGCGGTGGGTGGCCAGGTCGAACGCCACCGACACGCCCTGCCCACCGGCGGCCAGCGCCTTTCGGTAGAAGGCGTTGCTTTCCTCGGCGGTGGAGAAGCCGGCGTACTGGCGGATGGTCCACGGCCGCACGGCGTACATGGTGGGCTGCGGGCCGCGCAGGAAGGGCTCGAAGCCGGGCAGCGTGTCGGCGTGCGGCAGGCCGGCGGTGTCGGCGGCCGTGTACAGCGGCTTGACGGTCAGGCCCTCGGGCGTCGTCCAGTTCAACGCATCGACATCGCCGCCGGGCGCCGACTTGGCCGCGGCCTTGGTCCACTGCTCCAGCGTGGCGGTCTTGAACTCCGGGGCGCTCCGGGCGCGGCTGTCGTCCGACATCGAAACTCTCCTGTAACAGGAGCGGCATCATAGCCGGCTCGTTATTCATAATTATGAATTCAGATTCGCCTACACTCGGCGCCCATGCCTTCAGCCGGCCTTTCCGATTCCGCCGCCGCCCCGCTCGCCAGCCTCGCTCTGTATGAACAGGTGGCGGACCGGCTGCGCCAGCGCATCCTCGCGCGCGAGCTGGAGCCGGGCTCGTGGATCGACGAGCTGAAGCTGTGCGGCGAACTGGGCATCAGCCGCACGCCGCTGCGCGAGGCGCTGAAGGTGCTGGCCGCCGAAGGCCTGGTCACGATGAAGCTGCGCCGCGGCGCCTATGTGACCGAGATGAGCGAACGCGATGTGCGCGAGGCCTACCAGCTGCTGTCGCTGCTGGAGAGCGACGCCGCCTCACGCGTGGCCGCGCTGGCCAGCGACGTGGAGCTGGCCGAGCTGGCGACCCTGCATGAAGCGCTGGAAACCGCGCTGCCCGACCGCGACGCCTTCTTTGCCGCCAACGAGCAGTTCCACCTGCGCATCCTGGAGATCGAGGGCAACCGCTGGCGCCAGCAGATGGTCAACGACCTGCGCCGGCTGATGAAGCTGAACCGCCACCACTCGCTGTTCCGCGAGGGCCGACTGGCCGAATCACTGGGCGAGCACCGCGCGCTGATGCAGGCGCTGCTGGCCCGCGATGCCGACGCCACGGCGCGGCTGATGCGCACCCATTTCGAGAACGGCCTGGCCGCGACGGCACAGGCGCGCTGATCAGGCCCGCACCGCCCGCATTGCGTATTGCATGGGCGACGCGTCGCGCACCGCCTCCTCGGGGTCGCGACCCAGCGCCAGCGCCATCTGGCGCACGCCGGCCAGCGCCTGCTCGCGGATGGGCGGCTCTTCCACCATGCACGGAATGCCCGCCTCCACGCGCAGGCCGGCGCCGTCGAACATTTGCAGCATGGTCTGGCGCGTGAACCAGCGGATGTGGGTGCGGTCCATCAGGCCGGTGGCCTCGTACTGGAAGGCGCCCATGTTGAGCCGCGCCTGCACGCTCCAGTGCTGCGCATTGGGAATGCTGGTCACGACGTAGCCGCCGGGCGCCAGCACCTTGGTCACCTCGGCCAGCACGCGCCAGGGGTCGCGCAGATGCTCCAGCACGTCGCCGAACACCCAGCAGTCGGCGCCCTGCAACGACGCGAAGAACTCCGGGCCGGCCTCGTCGATGTTCAGTTGCAGGACCTCGTCGCAGCGCTGGCGGGCCATGGCCGCCGCCTTGGCGTCCAGCTCGAGACCGACGAAATGCACGTCGGGCCGGCGCGCCTTCAGCGCCTGGGCCAGGCCGCCGGTGCTGCAACCCACCTCCACGACGCGCTGCACCTGCGGCGGAATCAACTGCAGCACAAAGGGGTTGTAGCCGCGCGGCTCGGCGGCCGCCTGCGCATCGGCCGCAGCCTGGGCGTCGGCGGCCTGCTTGGCGCGCACTTCGGCCATCCATTCATCCAGGTGATAACCCTGGGTGTTCATGACGGTGCCGCGGCCCACGTGGTCGATGTAGACCTTCTCGGTGCCGGGCGTCACGTCGTTCAGCGCCCAGTCCAGGTGCCGGAGCAGGTCGGACTTGCCGGCGTCATGCAGGGCCAGCATGGGCGCCACCATGGGGGCACCATGCTTGATGGGCATGGGCCACTGCTTCATGACCTCGATGTTGCACAGCATGCAGGGCGGGTGCAGGTAGGGCACGGCGCCATAGGCGTAGGGAATGTCGAAACCCTCGCGGTTCACATAGGCCACGCCGCCCACGCCGTAGTGCTGGGGCTGCAGTTCCGCCAGCAGCGCCTCGATGAAGCCGTCGCGCAGCACGACGATGTCGCTGTCCAGGAACAGCGCGACCGGCCCCAGCGGCAGCGTCTGTATGGCCCAGGCCATGCCGGGGCCGTGGTGGATGTTGTAGCCCTGCACATGCAGCGTCACGCCGTCGAACGGCGCCACCGCCGCACGGATGCCGTCCACATGCTCGGCGCTGGAGCCGTCCACGATGTGCACCGGGTTGGCATAGAAGCGGCGCAGCGAGGCCAGCAGGTTGCGTATCAACTCCGGGGAGTTGTATGACACCACGACGATGGGAATTTGGCGGGGGTCCATGGGCAGTCAGAGGGTGAGAGGGGATCCGGCGTGCCCGAAAGGGCGCACCAAAACGGCCCAATCTAGGCGCAAAGCACAGCCGCAGCTCGAACTACGGCGAGCATTTGCAACGACGAGTGGGGCGTTTTGGGGGGCCAGAGCGGGCATGTCGGATTCCCTCTCACCCTCTTAGAACTTGTGGCTGGTCAGGAAGCTGTTCCAGTGCTGCAGGAAGTCAGCCTCCGCCGTCGCGTCGCCCTGGCTGAGGCGGCGCATGATGTCGACGAAGGGCGCCATGTCCGGCTCCTGCGCGTAGCGGTTGTGCAGCGCACCATGCAGCCCGGCGTAGCACTGCCGCGCCTGCTCCTGGCCCAGCCGGCCGATGCGCGTGGCGCCCAGCGCCAGCGCGCCGTAGCCCAGGTGGGCTGCCTTCATGTGCTTGCCCAGCATCTGGGCGGAGTGCCCTTCCCCACCGGCGCGGAAGGCGCCCAGCCGGTCCTGGATATAGACGACCGGGCTGATGAGGCTGGCCGCCAGGAAGGCGCCCAGGTCCCACAAACCCTCGTAGGAAACGCCGCCAAACTCGGGCTTGAACAGCAGTTCGGCCATTTCCTTGCGCATCACGCAGTTGGAAAACTCGCCCAGCCAGTTCTGGCATTCGGGCAGCGTCGTGGAAAACAGCACCGTCGCGTCCAGCAGCAGCGTGCGGTCATTGGAGAACCAGACCGCCTTCGGGATGGGCATGCCTTCCACCGGCTGGCCGCGCTCGTTGCTGTTCCAGCGCGCGCTGATGCTGCAGGGGTGGTGGCCGGTGGCGTGCGCCATCATGTGGCGCATATAGAAGTCGGGATACAGGACGTCGTCGTCCAGCATCAGGTGGCAGAACTCGGTGGAACCGTCCCACAGCCGGATCAGGTTCTTGAAGTTCTCATACGCGCCCGCGCGAGGACCCTGATGGATCTCGATCGGCAGCTTGCGCATGGCCAGTTCCATGTTTGGCGAACGCAGCAGCGCGCCGAACTCCCCGTTGGGGCTGTCGTCCGACACGATGACCCGCTGTGGCTGGCGCGTCTGGGTCACCAAACCGGTCAGCAGTTCGACGAGATATTTGGTCTTGTAGGCCGGAATCAGGGTTGTGACATGCATGAATTAATGCTCAGGGCGACCCTCCGCGACGCTATTGGAGTCCGGAAAGGCCAGATTCAGTGCAGAAAACAGGGCGCCGAACCTCAAGCTGTTCAGATCAACGCCGATAAGGGGGAGACCTAGCATTGCAACGATTAGTTAACGCTTGAGGGACTTACGTGCAGCCCACCGGCGACACCGACGCCATGTCCGACGGTACAACACCGCAACCTGCAATTTGCCGCACTCCGGCCAGTTGTGGGCTCAAGGTCATGGCCGCGTTGCCGAAGTCCGTCCTAGCTACCTTTTTTGCCAGACGTATCAGTCATAACCGCCGATCAACCCGCCGTCCTGCCCAGGGCGTCGGGTTTCAGTGCCATCTGCACCGTCAAGCTCCCGTCAGCACGCCAAGCCGCCCCAACCTGAGGTAACGAGAACATGCCCTCCATCATCAGCAGCCTCACCAGTGAGCAGATCGCTGGCCTCACCTCCGCAACCTTGCGTGCCCTGAACACGGAAGACTGGGCGGCGTTCTCCTCCGAACAGATCAAGGCGCTGACGACCAGCCAGGTCTCCACGCTGTCCAGCTTTGCGATCAAGGCGCTGAGCACGGACCAATTCGCGTTTTTCGACACCGAAGACATCGCGAAGCTGACGACTTCGGCGCTGTTGGGGATGAGTTCCGAGCATGTGAAGGCGATGGACAGCGAGCAGGCGGCGGCGCTGACGACCACGCAGCTGGGCAGCTTCACGACGCAGCAGTTCACGGCGCTGGAGACCTCTGACCTGCAGGCGCTCAGCTCCGACGTCTTCAAGGTGCTGACCTCCCGCCAGATTGGCGCACTGGGCACCGATCAGCTGGCGGCCATCGAATCGGCCGACCTCGCCCAACTGAGCACGGCGGCACTGCGCGGCATCACCTCCGAGAACATTGATGCGTTCTCGTCCGAACAGATCCGCGCGCTGGGTACCAGCCAGTTCCAGTCGCTGACCACCCAGCAGCTCAAGGGCCTCTCGACCGAGCAGATGGCCGCGCTGGAAACCGAGGACCTTCGCGCGCTGACCACCGCGCAGATCCGCGTGTTGACCACCGAACAGCTGAACGGCCTGGGCACCGACCAATTCGCCGCGCTGACGACCGCCCAGGTCGCCAGCCTGACCACGCAGCAGTTCGCCGGCATTGAGACCGCCGACCTGCAGGCGCTGGGTACCGACCAGTTCCGGGTGGTGAACTCCGCCCAGTTGGGCGCGCTGGGCACCGACCAGTTGGCCGCCATCGAGACCGCCGACGTCGCCGTGCTGAGCACCGCGGCGCTGCGCGGCATCACGTCCGAGAACATCGACGCGTTCACGACCGAGCAGATCCGTGCGCTGAGCACCAACCAGGTCCTGACGCTGACCACGCAGCAACTGCGCGGCCTGTCCACCGAGCAGATGGCCGCCCTGGAGACCCAGGACCTGCGTGCACTCTCGACGGCACAAATCCGCGTGCTGACCACCGAGCAGCTCAACGCGCTGACGACCGAGCAGGTCGCCACGCTGACCACGGCGCAAGTCGCCAGCCTGACCGCCGCGCAAGTCACCGGCATGGAAACGGCTGACCTGCAGGCGCTGGGCACCGACCAGTTCCGCGTGCTGTCCTCCGCCCAGGTGGGTGCGATGACCACCGAGCAGCTGGCCGCCATCGAAACCGCTGATTTGGCGGTGTTGTCCACGAACGCCATCCGCGGCATCACGTCCGAGAACATCGACGCGTTCACGACGGAACAGATCCAGGCGCTGGGCACCGGACAGGTCCAGTCGCTGACGACGCAGCAGCTCAAGGGCCTGAGCACCGAGCAGATGGCCGCGCTGGAATCGCAGGACCTGCGTGCCCTGAGCACCGCCCAGATCCGCGTGCTGACCACCGAGCAGCTCAACGCTCTGACGACCGAGCAGGTCGGCACGCTGACCACCGCCCAGGTTGCCAGCCTGACGAACCAGCAGGTCGCCGGCATGGAAACGGCCGACCTGCAGGCGCTGGGCACCGACCAGTTCCGCGTGCTGTCCTCCGCCCAGGTGGGCGCGATGACCACCGAGCAGCTGGCTGCCATTGAGACCGCCGACATCGCCGTGATCTCCACGGCTGCGCTGCGCGGCATCACGTCCGAGAACATCGATGCATTCACCACGGAACAGATCCGTGCGCTGAGCACGGCACAGATCCAGTCGCTGACGACCCAGCAGCTCAAGGGCCTGTCCACCGAGCAGATGGCCGCGCTGGAGACGCAGGACCTGCGTGCGCTGTCCACGGCACAGATCCGTGTGCTGTCGACGGAGCAGCTCAATGCGCTGACGACCGAGCAGGTCGCCACGCTGACCACGGCACAAGTCGCCAGCCTGACGAACCAGCAAGTCGCCGGCATGGAAAC
>NZ_JAVDXV010000008.1:0-409421 GCF_031458115.1 Roseateles asaccharophilus
CCCATAAGTGTTCACGTGTCCGCCTCCTTCTAAGCGGACAGATGTTCACTACCGAGGCACGGTCAGATCAACATGTGTTCCCTGGCTGCTTACGCAGGGCAGCCAAGTGAGGCTGGAGGTTCGCAATCCCGGCGTCGGCGTCTCGCTGGAGGGTGCGGCACTTGTTCAGCCGCTTCGTATACGGCGACGGGGCGCGGCAGGACTCGCGCAGCCATCAGGGCCTGGGATGAACCTCGTGCAAGCAGGAATCGCGGTCATGCACTGCGGCTACGACTTCGCGCGGTCCCATGATGTTGGACGGAGATTGGTCTTCGGTGGCCAGCGGCATCGGAGGGCGGATGACGGATTTGTCATCGTTCGGTGCGGCTGATGTTGGTTATGTGTTCCTAGAGTCAACGCGTGCACTTGGCACATCTCTGAAAGGATCGACCATGAAGCCCTTCATCACCTCTGCAGTCCTTGCATCGCGCTTGGCGGCATGGCCGCTCCGGCACAGGCCCATCACGCGCTCGCCAACGCAGTGAAAGCCTCCATCGAGTTGCGTGACGGCTCCACACTGCACGTCTTCAAGGATGGCAAGATGTCCAAGGAGGATGCCTTCGGTCGCGCCGTATTCCTGAAGCGCGGCGAGATACTCACGGCCAAGGACGGACGCCAGATCACGGCGGTTGGTAACGAAGTTGCCCGCCTGGAGGCCTTGCTGAAGGAAGACCATACCGGATGACTCGGCACATAGCCGCGTTCGCGGTGGTCACCCGGCAACCCCAGCGTCGACACCCTGACAACGTCCGTAGACATGTCGACAGCTTTTCTCCATCTGAACTAGGCGTTGAATGTGGATTGAAGGCCGCTGGATCTCAAGAGAGCTGTTCAGCCAGTTGATCCTGATCTGGCTGGTCGGCGTTGCGATTGCCGCGGTGGCGGTGTGGCGATTGCGCCGTAATTCAACGAAGGGCGGCGACGCCCGTCGCAAATACGTAAAGCGCACACGTCGGCGGAAAGGCAAATAGCAGGGCCACCCGACGCTTGCGTTCGCAACTCTTAACGCTCTATAGAGCCCACCAGTGAATTTCGCAGTGCGGGTCGGTGGCCTAGGAGTCTGCGCGGCAGAACTCGCTGCGCACGGTTGCAGCGTGCTGCGAGCCCATCGGCTTGAGCTTCGATGAGCTTTTAGCGGCTGTCCCGATGGGGTGCAGCCTTTGGCCAGCCTGGCAAGGCTGCTGCAGGCACATTGCAAGCGTGCTCTTCGCACATCTGTGCACCTTCAGCCGACCATCGTTGCCATGCGCCGCAGGTTCAGCGCCATGCACACGAGCTTCCACTCAGCCTGCACCTGGTGCAGCCCCCGCAGGCTGAACTGTCGGAACCCCAGCACGTTCTTGATCCAGCCGTTGGGCGGCTCGGCGATCCACTTGCGCTTGCGGTACGCCGCGTTGCCGTCGTCGGTCTGCAGCTTGGCCGCCATCGCCGCCGTGTGCGGGTACTTGCCGGCGTCGACCTGGGCGTGTTCCTTGCCTTCGCGGCCCAGCGCCACCACCAGCTCGATCGGCGCACTCTTCAGGTTGTCTTCGCTGCGGTAGCCCGCGTCCGCCAGGGCCAATGCGGGCAGCTCGTCCAGGTTGTCCTTGACCGACTGGATCATCGGCAACAGCCAGTTCGCATCCGGCGCAACGTTGTCCAACTCCGCCGCCACGATGATGTGCGCGGCCTCGTCCGCTGCCGTCTGCGCGTTGTACGCCGGGTCGAACCCGCCGCCGGCGCGAGGTCGTGTCGCGTCTGCGGTCTCTGAAAGAACTGCCCGGCATCGGCTGGCATGACCTGCTGACGTTCGCGATGGATCGGGCGCTGGTGAGGCAGGAACCGCAGCTGCTGTTCCGCGCACTGGCGCTCGGCCTGGCGCCAGGCGCGACGCCAGATGCTGATCTGGCAGACAAGGTCTTCGAAGCCTTGACGCATGCGAGTTCACTTCACGGCGCAACCCTTACCTTGGACCGCCAGGCTATCGAAACCTTGCTGGACGATTGTGTGGTGCGAGGGAACAGCGGCGCGGCTCTGATGCTTGGCCAGGCACTCAGCGGCAACGACGTTGGGAACCTGGGCTGGCAGTCGCTGGTCTCGGGGCAGAACCTCCGGAAAGCGTCGGCGCTGCTCATGCGCGCGGCCGACGGCGGACACGGCGAGGCTTGGACTCGGCTCTACGAAATCCACTCAAATCACAACGGTTCGGTGGCCAATCCGCCCATGGCGAGGTTCTGCCTCGAAAAGGCGGCAGCCAACGGCGTTGTGTTGGCGCAGCGCCGGCTCGGCGCGACCATCCTGCGCGGATCGGGGTCGCTGCGCGAGGTAGAACAGGGCTTGAACTGGCTGTTCTTGGCCGCACAGGCTGGTGACGACCACGCGTTCAGACTGTTGTGCACCTTCGTGTTGCCCGTTGACGGACGAGATGAGGATGCCGGCCAGGCGCTCTCGGCTATCGCGCAATCGGACCCGGGTCTGGCACTTCGACTGCAAGTGGCGCGAGATTTCGGGCTCACAAAGTTGGAGGCGATGACGGTCGACCTGGTGGGAGGACAACGCCCATGGGGTTTGGTAGTGGGGCGCAACCCGTTCATTCGCCATGCCAAGCTGTCATCCCCCCGGGCGGTGCCAGCCGTGTCAGCAACGGTCCAGCAGAATCTTCGGCGCGTCGTGGCGCAAGTCGCTGGCGGTATCGGGCGAGGGGCAGAGTTTCAGGACTTCGATCTCCGTCACCGTACGGTCAGGGTCAAGCAACTGTTGCATGCACATGGGGTGGCGGAGTCCATGTTTTTCGCCAGAGCCTGTTCCAAGGATTTGGACGTCCTGCGAGGGGGTGGGCGCTGGGCGCGTGCGGCCAAGATCGAGCTCGACGCCGCGATGGTGCTGCCGAGTGGAGCACAGCTACGCGCAAAGCTATGTTGACGGCCGGATCAATGACCAGCAGCGTAGCCATCAAGGGTTTTGACGCCGTCGTGGAACTCTGTTCAGCAGCAGCGGCAGGGCTGTTTCGCTACGCCCGGGAGATGTCATGGCACCCAGCCCACTGTTACGAGCGAACCGGCGCGTAGTCGCCGCCCAACGCATCAACAGCGCGGCTTTGGACCGGTTGCGCATGGGCGACGTGGCATCCATGACCAGGTTCAGCAAGGCCGCGTATCTCCTGGGACTGGCGCGAGAACGCTACATACAGCTGGCGAAGGGCAAATCACGCGGTGAAGTTTGAAGGACAACTTCCCGCCGTTGACCCAGAACGGATTCATCAGGGACGGTCAGATGCATTGCGGCACCCGCAGCGAGTGCATCTGTGTGGCGATGACCTGGGCCAGCAGGGCGTCCATTGCAACGGTGGCCGCGATCCCAAAAAATCTTTGCATCCACCCCTTGACCCTCCCATCATGGCAAGCTTGAGACTTCCGTTCACGGGTTGGCATGCCAGCCGACCAGGAAGGAAGACATGAACTCACTTGCTCACACAGCTCCATCGGCAGACGTTCGCCGCTGGTCGTTCCCGATCACGGGGATGACCTGCGCGTCCTGCGTCGCCCGCGTTGAAAAGGCGCTCGCCAAAGTCCCGGGCGTCCGCGAAGCCAGCGTCAACCTGGCGACCGAGACAGCAGCCGTTGAGGCAGCGGCTGACGTCGACCTCGCCGCACTGCGAGCTGCCGTGGAGAAGGCCGGCTACGAGGTCCCCGAGCAGGCGCTGAGCGTGCAAATCGAAGGCATGACCTGCGCGTCCTGCGTCGCCCGCGTCGAGAAAGCGCTGTTGAAGGTTCCCGGCGTGATCGCGGCCGAGGTGAATCTGGCGACAGAGCAAGCCCAAGTCCGCTTGGCGGCCAGGGAGATCGACATGGCCGCGATACTGCGCGCCGTCGAACGGGCCGGCTATGCCGCGCGCCCGGTGACCGAGCCCGGCGCTGTGACCGAAGGCGCTGCCGAGGCTGCGCCCAACAGGCATCGTCTTCCCGAATGGTGGCCCGTCGCGGTCGCCGGCGTGCTGTCGGCCCCGCTGGTGCTGCCGATGTTCACGGCCTTGTTCGGCCTGCCTTGGATGTTGCCCGGCTGGCTGCAGCTGCTGCTCGCGACGCCCGTCCAGTTCTGGCTCGGCGCGCGCTTCTATCGGGCCGGCTGGAAGGCGCTGCGCGCGGGCGCCGGCAACATGGACTTGCTGGTCGCCTTGGGCACCACCGCTGGCTATGGTCTCAGTGTCTACCAGCTCTTGGTGCACGGCGAGCACGCCATGCACCAACTGTACTTTGAGGCATCGGCCGTGGTCATCACGCTGGTGCTGCTGGGCAAATGGCTGGAGGGGCGCGCCAAGCGCCAGACGACCGAAGCGATCCGCGCGCTGCAGGCACTGCGGCCGGACCGCGCCCGCGTGCGCCGCGACGGGACCGATGTGGATGTGGCCCTTGCAGACGTTCGTGTCGGCGATCTGGTCGTCGTCAGGCCTGGCGAGCGCGTGCCCGTCGACGGCGAAGTCGTCGAGGGCGCCAGTGAGATCGACGAATCCATGATCACCGGGGAGAGCCTGCCGGTCGCCAAGCACCCAGGTGACCGGGCGACGGGCGGGTCCGTCAACGCTGAGGGCTTGTTGCTCATTCGTACCTTGGCCGTGGGAGCCGAGTCCACCTTGGCCAGGATCGTCCGCCTCGTGGAGTCGGCGCAAGCCAAGAAGGCGCCTATCCAGAGGCTGGTCGACCGTGTCAGCGCGGTCTTCGTCCCGGTGGTCATCGGCATTGCGTTGGTGACGCTGCTCGGTTGGGGACTGGGCACGGGTGACTGGGAAGGAGCCATTCTCAACGCCGTCGCGGTGCTGGTGATTGCCTGCCCCTGTGCCCTCGGCCTGGCCACGCCGACCGCGATCATGGCCGGCACGGGGGTCGCGGCGCGCCACGGCGTCCTCATCAAGGATGCCGAAGCGCTGGAGGTGGCGCACGGCGTCGAGGTGGTCGCTTTCGACAAGACCGGCACGCTGACTGAAGGCAAGCCGGAGCTCGTGGCCTTTGAGGCGGTGGACGGCAACGACGCTGGATTGCTGGGCGCAAGCGCGGCGATTCAGGCGAACAGCGAGCATCCGCTGGCTCGCGCGGTCATGGACGCCGCGAAGCGGGAGCGTGTCGGCGTGCCTATGGCCATTGAAGTCCGGGCCGTTGCCGGACGCGGCATGGCGGCAGTCGTACGCCAGCGCCAGCTGAGGCTGGGCAGCAGCCGCTACATGCAGGAGCTGGGTGTCGACCTGACTGCGTTGGAGGCGCGTGCGCAGGCGTTGCGGGCGAGCGGTAGAACCGTGTCGTGGCTGGCGGACGTGGGGGACGAACCGCAGCTGATCGGGCTGCTGGCCTTCGCAGATGCACCCAAGGCATCGGCGGCACACGCGGTTCAAGAGCTGCAACGGCTGGGCATCAGAACCGTCATGCTGACCGGGGACAACCAGGGCAGCGCGGATTCGGTCGGCCAGCAACTGGGCATCGATGAGATCCGCGCCGAGGTGCTCCCTGAAGACAAGGCCGACATCGTCACCGCGTTGAAGAACGGTGGCCACCGGGTGGCCATGGTCGGTGACGGCATCAACGACGCGCCGGCGTTGGCGGCGGCCGATGTCGGCATCGCGATGTCCACCGGCACCGATGTGGCCATGCATGCCGCTGGCGTCACGCTCATGCGTGGCGATCCGTCGCTTGTCGCCGATGCCATCGACATCTCGCGGCGTACCTACGCCAAGATCCGCCAGAACCTGTTCTGGGCCTTCGTCTACAACGTCATCGGCATTCCGCTCGCCGCTTTCGGGCTGCTCAGCCCCGTAGTGGCCGCTGCCGCGATGGCCTTGAGCAGTGTGAGCGTCGTCACCAACGCGCTGATGCTGCGCAGCTGGAAAGGGAGTCAGCAATGAGCACGGTCACATCGCATACCGACGGCCCCTTCAACATCGGGGAGGCCGCCGCCCGCTCCGGCGTGTCGGCCAAGATGGTGCGCCACTACGAGTCGCTGGGCTTGCTGCCCAAGGTGGGCCGCACCGATTCCGGTTATCGGCAGTACACCGGCAAGGAAATCCACACGCTGCGCTTCGTCAGGCGGGCACGCGACCTGGGTTTCAGCATGGCTGAGATCGCAGAACTGCTGAGGCTTTGGCAGGACCGCCGCCGGGCGAGCGCCAACGTCAAGCGGATCGCCCTCACGCATGTGGCCGACCTGGACCGGCGCATGAAGGAGCTTGAGGCTATGAAGCGCACGTTGGAGCGCTTGGCCGAATGCTGCCACGGCGACCAGCGGCCCGATTGCCCGATCCTGGATGAACTCGCTGATTGAACGTGCCAGCGGGAGCGTTGATTGCCGGCGATGGGCTGGCGGGTCATCCGCCAGCCACCCAGGAGACCTCTCCATGAATCGTTCTGTCGCTGCACTACGGCTCGCCCTTTGTTCAACCGGCCTCATCCTCGCAATGAGCGGTGCCGCAACCGCCCAGTCTGCCAACCACGGCTCGGAGCTAATGCACAAAAGCATGATGTCCGGCATGCAGCAGATGCAGGGCATGAAGATGACCGGCGACACCGACAAGGACTTCGCCATGATGATGAAGATGCATCACCAGCAAGCGCTGGACATGGCAAAGGTTCAGGTCGCGCACGGCAAGTCGCCAGAGTTGAAGGCGATGGCCGAGAAGATGATCAAGGATCAGTCCAAGGAAATTGCCCAGCTCGAGGCCTGGCTGCAGAAGAGCAAGTGAGCCTTCTCGCCTCATCGACCGCACCGCGCCCATATGTCGCTTGGCCTTGCGCTGGCGCAAACGAAGGCCAGCACATCGGCGGGCTTGCTCTGTAAACTGGTGACATGAGGTTGACGAAGGTGTACCGGCGCTGGATCGCAAGCATGCTTGCGACGGTCCTGGTATGCCTTCAGTTCGCCACGGCCGCATACGCGTGCCCCGCTCCGCAGGGCGTCAATGGTGAGCCGGCCATGGCAGCAATGCCTGACTGCGAAGCCATGTCGAGCATGGACCCCGAACAGCCGCAGCTGTGCAAGGCGCACTGTGACCGCGACAGGCAGACGGTCAACAACGCACCCGTGGCGGATGTAGCGCCAGCGGTTCTGCTCGACCGACTGCTCACGCGACTGGCGCTGTGGATAGCGCCCCAGGCGGCCCAGGCGCTGCCTGCGGTCGTTGCCGCCCACACCGGCCCGCCCGATGGCGCGCCGCCGGTCTATCTCGCACTCCAGGTCTTTCGCATTTAAGCCCTGACGCCCGCGCCGCCGATTGCTCGGTAGCGCGCTCCCGTCTGCGCGATCGCTTGATCGCTTCCAAGGCTTTTGTGGAGTGCCGTCATGGCCATCTTCTTTTCAGCGGGATCACGCGTCCGCTATCAGGGCACGTGCTCAACCTCGCGCCGCATACGCGTGGCCGTCCTGGCCACGGTTTTCCTGACCGTTGTCGGGACGGTGCGCGCCGCACCCATCAGCTTCGAGCAGGCGCTGCTGCTTGCCGAGCAGCATTCGGCGGCGCTGACCGCACGCCAGGCGGCCGCCGACGGCGCCCAGCAGGCACGAACGGCGGCCGGGCAACTGCCCAACCCCAAGCTCGCCGTCGGGGTCGAGAACTTCCCAGTCTCCGGCCCGGAGCGTTTCAGCTGGAACCGGGACTCGATGACGATGCGCCGGGTCGGACTCATGCAGGACGTGCCAAACGCCGCCAGGCGGGCGGCCCAGCGGGAGGCGGCCGATGCCAAGACCGCGCGAGAACGGGCGATGCTGGAGTCCGAACGGCTTGCAGTGCGGCGCGAAGCGGCGCTGGCCTGGCTGGGCCTGCACTTCGCACAGCGCCGACTGGCCGTGTTTGCGGCGCTGGAGCAGGAAGACCGACTTCTGCAGGACGCGCTGGCCTCACGCCTCGCCTCTGGAGGCGCAATGCCGGCAGACGCACTGATGGCACGGCAAGAGACGCTGGAGCTCGCCGACCGCCGCGACGAGCTGCAGGCTGCCGTCGAGCAGGCACGCGCCCAGCTGCGCCGCTGGACGGGCGAGCAACCCGAGCTGTCGGCCCAGGCCGAACCGCCTGCGCTTCGACTGGACCTCGCCCGACTGCTGGACAACCTGGATCGCCACGCTGACCTGCTGGCCTTCGCGCCCATGCTGGCCATGGCCCGGGCCGACGTTGAAGAAGCCGCCGCCATGCGCCGTGGCGACTGGGGCTGGGAAGTCGCCTACGGCAACCGCCCCCGGGCCTTTGGGGACATGGTGTCGGTGCAGCTCAGCTTTGAGCTACCGGTCTCGCGCGCGACGCGCCAGGAGCCGGTGGTGGCCTCGCGGCAGAAGGAAGTGGAGCGGCTGCAGGCCGAGCGAGAGGACGCGCTGCGCCGCGTGCGCGCCGAGGTCGACGCGCTGGTCGCCGAACTGCAGCGCGCCGAGCGCGTGCTGCACCGCCTGCAGGCCGCCGCGCTGCCGCTGGCCAAAGATCGCGTGCAGGTGACGCTGGCCAGCTACCAGGCCGGCCGCGCCGACCTCGGCACCGTGCTGACGGCACGCAGGAGCGCCGCCGACGTGCAGCTGCGCGCCCTGGACCTGCAAGCCCAGGTTCTGGCCCAGCAGGCCCGCCTGGCCTATCTCATCGCGGAGTGAACCCCATGTCGCCTCAAAAGAAGTTGTTCACGGTGGTCCTGCTCGTTGCCATCGGCGCGGGCCTGGGTTACGGCGCCGCACGATGGACTACCGGCCCGTCTCCCGCAGTTGGCGGGCAAGGTGCGTCCAGTCAGCCGCCAGCAGACGACCGCAAGGTGCTCTATTGGTACGACCCCATGGTGCCGCAGCACAAGTTCGACAAGCCGGGCAAGTCGCCATTCATGGACATGCAGCTGGTGCCGAAGTACGCCGGCGAGGCAGACGCCAGCGGCGTTGCCGTCGACCCGCGCGTGGCCCAGATGCTGGGCGTGCGCACTGCGACCGCGGAGAAGCAGCGCATCGGCGCCTCCGTCCAGGTGCCCGCCACGGTCCAGCTCAACGAACGCGACGTGGCGATCCTGCAAGCGCGCACGGCGGGCTTCGTGCAGCGGGTGGCGCGTTTGGCACCGGGCGACGTCGTGGCGGCAGGCGCCTTCATCGCCGAGCTGCTGGTGCCCGAGTGGGCTGGCGCCCAGCAGGAGTTCCTGGCCCTGCGCCGAATGGGCGACGCGGCGCTGACTGCGGCCGCGCGCCAGCGTCTGGTCCTGCTCGGCATGCCCACGGCGCTGGTGCAGCAGGTGGAGCGAACCGGCGAGGTGCAAGCCCTGACCACGGTCCATGCGCCGACTGGTGGTCTGGTCCAGGAGATGATGGTGCGGCCGGGGATGACGGTGTCGCAGGGCATGAGCCTGGCGCGCATCACCGGCTTGTCGACGGTCTGGCTGGAGGCCGCGCTCCCCGAAGTGCAGGCGGCCACGGCGCGCGTGGGCGAGCCGGTCGAAGTGACGCTGGCGGCCTTCCCGGGCGAGACGCTGAAAGGCAAGGTCACCTCAGTGCTGCCCGAGGCCAGCAGCGAGACGCGCACGCTGCGCGTCCGGGCGGAGCTGCCCAATCCTCATGGTCGATTGCGCGCCGGCATGTTTGCGCAGATGCGGCTGGGCGGGCCGGCCGAGGAGGCGCTGGTGGTGCCGGCCGAGTCGGTGATCCGGACCGGCGAGCGCGCCATCGTCTACGTCGTCGAGCAGCCAGGGCGCTTCACCCCCGTGCCCGTGCGCATCGGCCGCGAATGGGGCGACAAGCTGGAGGTGCTGGAAGGCCTGCAGGCGGGTCAGCAAGTCGTCGCCTCGGGCCAGTTCCTGATCGACTCAGAAGCCAGCATGCAGGGCCTGCTGCAGCGCCAGGCAGGCCCGAGTGCGGCGCCGGCCAGTGCCGCGGCGTCGGCGGGATCGCAGGGGGCTCCGTCTGCGGTGGTCCATCAGGGACAGGGGCGAATCGTCGGGCTCACCCCACAGGAGGTGACCCTGGACCACGGTCCGGTGCCCAGCCTGAAGTGGCCGGCCATGCAGATGGGCTTCAAGATCGCGCAACCGGGGCTGGCCGATAGCTTCAAGGTCGGCGACAAGGTGCAGTTCACGTTCAGGGAGAGCGCTGAGGGCTATGAAGTCACGGGTGTGCAGCGCGATCCGAATGGGGGCGCCAAATGATCGCCGCCGTGATCCGGTGGTCGGTCGGCAACCGCTTCCTGGTGTTGCTGGCCACGCTGTTCCTGGCCGTCGCCGGCGTGCTGTCGCTGCGGTCGACGCCCATCGATGCCTTGCCCGATCTGTCGGACGTGCAGGTCATCATCCGCACCAGCTACCCGGGCCAGGCGCCGCAGATCGTCGAGAACCAGGTCACCTATCCGCTGGCGACCACCATGCTGTCGGTGCCCGGCGCCAAGGCCGTGCGGGCGTTCTCCTTCTTCGGCGACTCCTTCGTCTACGTGCTCTTCGAGGACGGCACGGACCTCTACTGGGCGCGCTCGCGCGTGCTGGAATACCTCAGCCAGGTGCAGGCGCGCTTGCCTGCCACGGCCAAGCCCTCGCTCGGGCCCGATGCGACGGGCGTGGGCTGGGTCTTTCAGTTCGCGCTGGTGGACCGGACGGGCCAGCACGACCTGTCACAGCTGCGCGCCCTGCAGGATTGGTTCCTGAAGTTCGAGTTGAAGTCGGTCGCCGACGTTGCCGAGGTGGCCACGGTGGGCGGCATGGTCAAGCAGTACCAGGTGGTGATGGACCCCGCCAAGCTGTTCGCCTACGGCATCACGCACAGCCAAGTGCGGGAGGCGCTGATGAACGGCAACCAGGAGGCTGGCGGCGCGGTGCTGGAACTGGCCGAGGCGGAATACATGGTGCGCGCCAGTGGCTTCCTGAAGTCGCTGGACGACTTCCGCAGCATCGTGCTGACCAGCCGCAACGGCGTGCCCGTGCTGCTGGGCCAGGTGGCCACGGTGCAGACCGGCCCGGAGATGCGCCGCGGCATCAGCGAGCTGGACGGCGAGGGCGAAGCCGTGGGCGGCGTGGTGATCCTGCGCACCGGCAAGAACGCGCAGACGGCGATTGCCGCGGTCAAGGACAAGCTCAAGCAACTGCAGGCCAGCCTGCCCAAGGGCGTGGAGATCGTCACGACCTATG
The DNA here is from genome assembly GCF_031458115.1 of Roseateles asaccharophilus. Lineage (GTDB taxonomy): Bacteria > Pseudomonadota > Gammaproteobacteria > Burkholderiales > Burkholderiaceae_C > Pelomonas > Pelomonas asaccharophilus_A. The sequence goes on from NZ_JAVDXV010000008.1 coordinate 11,121, forward strand.
ACCGCAGCTCGCTGATCGAGCGGGCCATCGACAACCTGGCGACCAAGCTGGTCGAGGAGTTCATCGTCGTGGCGCTGGTCTGCGTCGCCTTTCTGTGGCACCTGAGGTCGGCCCTCGTGGCCATCATCTCGCTGCCGCTGGGCGTGATGGCGGCCTTCCTCGTCATGCAGCAACAGGGGCTCAACGCCAACATCATGTCGCTCGGCGGCATTGCCATTGCCATCGGCGCCATGGTGGACGCGGCCGTCGTGATGATTGAGAACGCGCACAAGAAGCTGGAGGCTTGGCAGCACGCCCACCCGGGCGAAGAGCTCAAGGGTGAGCCGCGCTGGGCCGTCATCACCGACGCTGCCGTGGAGGTGGGCCCGGCGCTGTTCTTCTCGCTGATGATCATCACGCTGTCCTTCGTGCCCGTGTTCACGCTGCAGGCGCAGGAGGGCCGGCTGTTCGGGCCGCTGGCCTTCACCAAGACCTATGCGATGGCAGCCGCAGCCGGCCTGTCCGTCACCCTGATCCCGGTGCTGATGGGCTACTGGATTCGCGGCCGCATCCCGGATGAGCAGCGCAACCCGATCACGCGCGGCCTGATCGCGCTGTACCGGCCCGCGCTGGAATGGGTGCTGTGCTGGCCCCGGCTCACGCTGGTGCTGGCGGTTGCGATGCTGGCCACCACCGCCTGGCCGCTGCTGCGCCTGGGCGGCGAGTTCCTGCCACCGCTGGACGAGGGCGACCTGCTCTACATGCCCTCGGCGCTGCCGGGGCTGTCGGCGCAGAAGGCCGCTGAGTTGCTGCAGCTCACCGACCGCATGATCAAGACCGTGCCCGAGGTGCAGCGGGTCTTCGGCAAGGCCGGCCGCGCCGAGACCGCGACCGACCCGGCGCCGATGGAGATGTTCGAGACCACGGTGCAGCTCAAGCCGCGCGACCAATGGCGCCCGGGCATGACGCCTGAGAAGCTCGTCGAGGAACTCGACCGCGCGGTGAAGGTGCCGGGCCTTTCCAACATCTGGATCCCGCCCATCCGCAACCGCATCGACATGCTGGCCACCGGCATCAAAAGCCCCATCGGCGTGAAGGTGTCGGCTTCCGACCTGTCCGCCATCGACCGCGTCGCCGCGCAGGTGGAGACGGTTGCCAAGACCATCCCCGGCATCAGCTCGGCGCTCGCTGAGCGCCTGACGGGCGGCCGTTATGTGGACGTCAAGATCGACCGGTCGGCCGCGGCGCGCTACGGCATGAACGTGAGCGATGTGCAGGCTGTGGTCTCCGGCGCGATCGGCGGCGAGAACGTCGGTGAGACGGTCGAAGGGCTGGCGCGTTTCCCGATCAACCTGCGCTACCCGCGCGAGCTGCGCGACACGCCCGAGAAGCTGCGCAACCTGCCGGTGCTGACGCCGTCCGGCCAGCAGCTGACACTCGGCTCGCTGGCCACAGTCGCCATCGTCGACGGGCCGCCCATGCTCAAGAGCGAGAACGCCCGGCCGTCGGGCTGGGTCTACATCGACGTGCGCGGCCGCGACATTGCCTCGGTGGTCGGGGACCTGCGACGCGCCGTGGCCGAGCAGGTGAAGCTGGAGCCCGGCATGAGCCTGGCGTACTCCGGCCAGTTCGAGTTCATGGAGCGGGCCAACGAGCGGCTGAAGGTGGTCGTGCCTGCGACGCTGCTCATCATCTTCGTGCTGCTTTACCTGACGTTCCGCAGCGCCAGCGAGGCAGCGCTCATCATGGCGACCTTGCCACTGGCGCTGACCGGCGGCGTCTGGTTCCTCTACCTGCTCGGCTACAACCTGTCGGTCGCCACCGGGGTGGGTTTCATCGCGCTGGCGGGCGTGTCGGCCGAGTTTGGCGTGGTGATGCTGCTGTATCTGAAGCACGCGCTGGAGGACCGGGTGCGCGCAGGCTCGGCAATCACTTGGGAGGTCGTGCTGGACGCGATCCGCGAGGGCGCGGTGCTGCGGGTGCGACCGAAGGCGATGACCGTCGCCGTCATCCTTGCCGGCCTGCTGCCCATCGTCTGGGGCTCGGGCACGGGTTCCGAAGTCATGAGCCGCATCGCCGCGCCCGTGCTGGGTGGCATGGTGACAGCGCCGCTGCTGTCGCTGTTCGTCGTGCCGGCGGCTTTTGCGCTGATGCGTCGGCAGTCGGCCGGGTCGCGCGCGGACAAGCCCGAGAGCTTGGGGAAGTGAGTGTCCCATCGCGGCCATGTCGACGAATACGTTGGTATGGTGCGTGCTGCTAGGCGGCTCCGCCGCTGCGTTTGCCGCGCAGGCGTGCTGTGGCGACATTGCCTGCTGCATCCAGCAGTTGCTTTGCTGTCTGTAAGGCCTCACTGAACTGAGACCGGGGCCGGCGCGATGCGCCGGCCTTTTGTCATCTACGAGCAAATCAAGCCTGGGTGCGCGGGCCGAACATGATGACCGCATGCCCAGCAAAGGCTATCTCTCACGACCGAGTTGAATTGGCGCGGCAGACTGGCCGCTTGATTCATTGCGGGCCGCTTTGAGTTCCGCGGTCAGTTCGACGATTCGCCGATGTGCGCTCAGTAGCTGAGATTGCGCGCTGTCCCGCTGAGCTGCGATCTCCTCAAGTTGGGTGGCCAGATCAGCGCGTGACCGACGTTGCTGGAGCTTCTCCTGCCTCTTGGAGGACTGTTGTTGCCCCTGAATTTCGACGTACGCTTGGATCTCTCGGACCAGCGAGGGGAACCTCTCTTTGCGCAGCGCGCTCGGGTCGCATCCAGCTTCCTTGGCGACGTTGTTCTGCGACACCGGTGCGCCTCGCTCGACGACCTCCGTCTTGCCTTCCTTGAGTCGCTGGAATGCCTGACGAAAGCGCTGCTCCGCCGTCAGTTCAATCGGTGCGCGTGACATTCAGAAAGTTCTCCATCCCGTTGCGCTCGGCGGCCAGAGCGCGGTGGCGTGGGCTGCCCTCGGGGACTTGCTTCATCTGCAATTCCAGGCCGGCCATGTCTGCTTCGATGGCCGGAACTCGCTCGCGATCAAACAGCGCGTCCGCACAGGGGCCGTTACCGTCGCCGCCCGCACAACGTGCCACCGACTCGATGCCGCCGTACGAGCAGGTGGTCCGCTTTGTGCAGGCGCCGAGGCGAATTTCGCGAAAGGCTGTCTGTCCCTTGCGACCCGCCGCGGCCAGGGCTTTGAGGTCTTTGTCGCCGACCAAGTTGACGACGATTACGGCCTTTCGGTCTTCGCCCAGTGGAGAAACGAAGCGCTCGCTCATGGCGGTGTGCAAGTTGCGGGCGATCACTTCGTACATCGCGGACACGAGCGCGGTCTCGACTTCAGTGTTGAAGCGCAGCTTGGAGTAGCCCCTCCCGTAGTAAAGGGGCATCAGCCTCGAGCGGTGCTTCATCAAGAACTGCATGCTGGAATCGGACAGGAGCCCGCTCGCAAACATGTTCACCGCGCCGGTGCGGCGCAATTGATGCCAGGCCATGGGCCATACGTTGCCGACCGCGAACTCTTGCCTCGACGTCAGGTTGGGCGTCAGCATGCAGGCGATCTTTAAGTCCTCTTCGGTGATGCGCAGTTGGTTTTCGTCGAAGAGGCAGGGGCTCCGTTGGACTTGGGATTGGTATGCCGAGACATGTGGGCGCAGGCCGTACGCCTGCACCTCATTGCCGCTCCACGGTTCGAAAGCCCTGTCGAAAAGATAGGGATTTTGAATGTCCGACTCCCTGGGTTGGCTCTCGGGCGTGGCCGCGGCACACTGAATGCGCAGCCGAGCGATGCTGGTCATGGCACGCACGGCCACTTCGACGCTGGGGCTCGTCGGCCATCGCGCATCGCTGTCAGCGTCTGTCTTGGTCGTCTCGCCGCAGATGAGCGGAATGCGCCCGAGCTTGGCATCTGTATCCCAGACCAGGCAGTCCGTGCGCAGAGAGGCGGCCTCGGTGACACGTTGGATAGTGAAGTTGGCGGTATACGCAAGACCTGCCGATTGCACCAAAGTCAAATAGGCGGAGAAACTGCGAATTTCCAATCCTCTTGCTTGGACGCCCAGCCAGCGCTCCATCAGTCCCTTGACGCCGAACTGCTCAGCGGTCCGTTCGAAGCGGCCAAGATATTTGTATTTCCGTGATTTCTTGTTCCGGAGTCCAAAGGGGTTGAGGTGCCGCGTCTGCGGACCTCTTTTCGAGAGGGCCTTTTCGAGTGAGCCGAAATTGTGGATGTAGGCGTCTAGGCAGTACTTGAAACAGTCCTCGATCTGCTGCTGATGCTTCAGGAAGTCGTCGATGCAGGCGCGCAAACGTTCGAGCTGATATTTCCAGATGCGTGGTGGAATGTATGCCGTTTGAACGATATCTCGGGCCGGCGGCTTGAGTGCGGCGAGTCGCTTGATTCCTTCCGCGGTAAGGATCGTGAAGCCCAGGATTTCGCGAGAGTCCCACAGCCGATGGAACGCAACAATTGTTGTTTCATATTCGCTTTCAGGCACTTGCTTGGCCAAGTCGTCGATGACGCGAGGAAAGCGCATCAGATCGGCCGCACGTATGCCGTGCTTGCTGCAATGGGTGACGACACGCCGGATCGCAAGGAAACGGCTCTTGAGAGAATTCACGGCGGCGACGCCATTCGGCCCCCAGATGAGCAGAGCAGCGATGACGCGCAACAGGTCGGCGTTGCCAGTGTCCAGTTCCGCCTTCTTCAATCTCTTGGTGGGTCCGTCGCCGAAATCGAGTCTGGTTTTTTTTCCGGCCCACGGCGAAAGATCCCAGGTCGGGTCGCCATAGCGCGATAGGACGGCTCCATCGGCATCTTCGCTCACCACCCAGTCCCGCGGAGGAGGCCAGCTAGGGGGACGAAAACTCCGGCTGGTCGGTGTCACCCAGTCGCAGGGCAGACGAAGCCCAAATTCAAGCAGCTTGGCCGTCACAGCCTGCCCTCCAACGCAGACACCAGATTTCTCCAGTCGAGGTGGTAGTCTCCCTCGTCGATGCGCGCCAGCGCCTCGTCCACCCAACCGCGGCGACGCGCATTCGATTCCCGAAACCAGGCCAGCTTGCCGGAGAGGCGCTCGATGGCCAGCTGTGCAGGATGCACCTCTTGAGTGGCTTTGGGCGCGGGCCATGCGGCCAGTTCGACGACCTTTACATGTCGGAAGCTGGCCAGCGCCCAGACATAGTCCTGGCTGTCGACATCCCGGTGCTTCTCGCACCACAGGCAGCCCGACGGCCGAATGCAATCCGGCGAGGGCGCATCCTTGGGGGGGTCTGTTTGCGGCGCTGGCCTGCCATCACATGCTCCGGGAGCGGCTGCCGTGGTGGAGAGCAATTGGGGATCGTGCTTGGACCAAAAGTGGGTGGCTTCGGCCATCGCCCGCTGCTGGCTGGGCCTTTCGTAGACCCGCAGCAGCGTCTCCTTGGTGTGCTGGGCCATCTCCGCCGTCTGGTCGGGGTCGCCGCTGCGGCGCAGGAGCCAGTTGACTCGGGTATTTCGCAACGTCTGGGGCGGCACAAAGCGTATCCCCAATCCCTTGCAGATTGTGCGGAGTCGGAACTGCGGGTGTTGACTCGCGATCCGGCCCATGCGAATAAATGGGAACAGGAATTCCGACTCGGGAAATAGCTGCCTGCGCCACGTTAGGTAGCGTTCGAAATGCGGCTTGTAGTCCCTATATATCTCAAACAGCACTTCGCCGCCGCGGCGATTCTTGCGATCTCTGACCTGGTAACCGTCCAAGTAGCTGGCATAGAAAAAGTGACGCAGCTTGAGTTGATGCGCCTGAGCGAGATTCATCCCAGTCTGCGCGATGAACATGAGAAGTTCGGCCTCGATTCTTAGATTCGCGAGCGGACTGCGGGTGCGCAATGTGCCTTCGTTCTGATAGGCCAAGAATGCCTCGGTGCGTGGAGGCTCCGAGATGTCGACGGATCTGCGAGGAAAGTCCGACCATTGCTCTACGTGCTGGCCGGTGCGCAATTTGATGCGCAAGGGGAGTGCGGCTTTCAGTACCACGTCTCTCGGCAAGCCGTCGCAAATATCCTGCAGCGCATGGCCGAAAGCAAACGTGCCCTCCAGCAGTTCCTTTTCCGAGTCGCGCGACACAGCTGACTTTCGTACAATCGGTGGAATCAATCGGGTCGCTGCAATAAGCGTGGTCGGGCGCTCCAAGATGAAATCCAGTATCAGCGCGATGCGACTGGCCATCGAATAGGCCGAACGCATGGTGAGATCCTTTTTCACCCGGTGACGAAGGAGCATGCTGTCTGCCCAGCTTAAAAACACCTGTTCGACGTTGTGGATTGACGCAGAGGTATTAGTCGAATCTTGCCATCCGAAAAAGTCTCGCAGGCTTCGAAGGTTGTTTTTGGCCGTCTGCCGGCTGCCACCGCCCGCCAACTGGCCCGATATGAACTCATGGATGCGTCGGACTAACTCGACTCTTTCCGCAAGCACTTCGCCGAGGGCGCCGTCGTCGATGAGCTGCTTGGTTTTCTTGGTGTAGGTTAAGGCTCCACCCTTGTACAGCAGAATCTGCAAATCCATCGGTGTTTCCCGGGCACCATACTGAATGCTCGGGAAAGTTAGATCCGGGGGCCTCAGATCGTCACGCATGGAAATCATCCCAATTTCGTGTTGTGAGACCAGAAAATGCTTCGCTGAATGCGGCGGCGGCCTGCTGTTTGCCTTGGCTGGATTCGATGAATTTCACATAACCAAAGGTGGTGGATTCATGCTTGTGGAACATCGCGTTTTTGACAAACTCAATTGCTGTGGGAACTGAAGTAATCCCCAGCATGATCTTCATCAACCAAGTTCCATAAGTCGCTCGGGTTTCGTGGAACTTGAAGCGAGACATGAACTTCAGCCCTGCGCGCGACGCGTCTCTGCGAAGTTCCGTCATTAAGCGGCTGACGGAGTTGCTGCTGTACCGGCTTCCTCTGCTGGTGAGGAAAATCAGAGAGCGATCTCTGGGCGCAGCCCTGGCTTCTCGTTTGAGTCGTGGAGTTGAGTAGGCGTAGCGAAGCAGTTCAGCCAATAGGAAGTCTGGCAAGAGAAGTTGGCCTTGGACGTCGAATTTTGTCTGAATCCCTGTTCCAGGGCCGGCGTTAAGTTGGTGAAAGCCTTTTATAAAGGGGTCGGGGAGGGCGGCTTCGAGATTTTCGATGCGAATCGTCGTAATGGTTTCTAACCGGGCGCCGACAAAGAAGCCCGTTGTGAGCAGCAAATGAAGCTCCTCGGATGCTTCGTGCAACGTAAATCCCAGCAGCTCGCTCATGTGTTGCTCGCTGAGTGGCTGAAGCCCGTCCTCGAGTTTTGTGCCGAGGCGGGTTCGATTTGCTATTGCCAAGCTTGTAGACGCTCTGGCAAGCGTGCGCCTGAAACCAGTCACATCGAAAAATGGAATTACGACAGTTTTATCACGCCACATCGGATACTCTGGCGTGATGAAATTCTGGTCGTTAGCGTGTTTGTAAAATTGAATGACTGCGCGGATCCGAGCGCTCGCTGTGCTCGACTTGAGGCTTCCTGATTCGATTTGTTTGATCAGGTGGCCGCGAAAGCGAACCAATACCCGGTCTTCCATTCGAATTGGAAAGTGCCGCCAGTCCAGTTTTGAATCTTCAAGGAATTCCGAGTAAGCGTGAAGGTGCTTCATCAGGGACTTGACGGTTTCGAGATCGACACCGTCGTCCGAAACCTTCGTTAGCGCCCAGTAGTTAGCTTCGGCCCAGCCTTCTCTGCTTCTCCAGAAGATCTGGGGTAGGCGGTCTATGTCGGGGTGATTGGCGTCGCGTTCCCACGCAACGCCATCGTCCGCAGCTGCCTCATGCCAAGGTTGGAATCGGATGTACGACAGCATTGACACGGTGAGCTTCGCCCCTCCGACTAGAAAGGCGTTGGCATGCCGTCGACGGTGCCGTTTCTTGCCGTCATGAAACGGCCTTCAAGCGCCTGACCGCCGCGCTGAAGTCAATTCCGTAGAGGTGCATGACGAGATCGATGGCGCCGCCACCGCCCCGCTGCGCACGAGTGTCGAAGAACCGTGGCCCCTTGACGAGCAACTCGTAGTCCACGCCATCCGCGTTGACGTGGTAACGCCGCGTGCCCATGGCCTTGAGGGGCGTGAAGGACGAATCCTGCTTCGAATAGCAGCCAAGGCGCTTGAGCACCAGCAATGTGTCAAGGTTGCGCCACTCTTCCAGGATTGAGTTATCCACAGCCCTGCCCATTTGCCCCTCGCTCCCGGGAGAGGCCAGGGCCTCCCCCGGACCCCCACCGCTACTCGTCTTTTTCAAAGACGCGGTTCAACACCTCATGGATGTCCATAAGGTATCACTGCAGGGGTGCGTGTCAATGGGCTGCTATACGGGGGTGAACAGGAAGTGCAGCACGTCGCCATCCTTGACGACGTACTCTTTGCCTTCCGCACGCATCTTGCCGGCGTCCTTTGCGCCTTGCTCTCCGCGGTACTGGATGAAGTCGTCGTAGGCAATGGTCTGGGCGCGGATGTAGCCGCGCTCGAAGTCCGTGTGGATGACGCCGGCCGCTTGCGGGCCGGTGTCGCCGATGCGGATGGTCCAGGCGCGCACTTCCTTCACGCCAGCGGTGAAGTAGGTCTGCAGGCCCAGTAACTTGAAAGCGGCGCGGATCAGGCGGTTGAGACCTGGCTCGTCCTGACCCATCTCGGCCAGGAACATGGCGCGGTCCTCGTCTTCCATCTCGGACAGTTCCGACTCGGTCTTTGCGCAGATGGCCACGACCGGGCCGTTTTGGGCGGCCGCGTATTCCTTCAGGCGGTCCAGGAAGGGGTTGTTCTCGAAACCGTCCTCGGACACGTTGCCGACGAACATCGCCGGCTTGGCGGTGATCAGGCACAGCGGCTTCAGGATGACCAGTTCTTCCTTGCTGAAGTCGATCGTGCGGACCGGCTTGGCCTGGTCCAGTGCGGCCTGGCACTTCTCCAGCACCTTGACCAGTGCGATGGCTTCCTTGTCGCCGGCGCGGGCGACCTTGTTGTAGCGGTGCAGGCTCTTCTCGACGGTGCCCAAGTCGGCCAGGCACAGTTCGGTCTGGATCACCTCGATGTCAGAGATCGGGTCGACCTTGCCATTGACGTGGATGACGTTCGGGTCTTCGAAGCAACGCACCACGTTGACGATGGCGTCCGTTTCGCGGATGTGCGACAGGAACTGGTTGCCCAGGCCTTCACCCTTGCTGGCGCCAGCCACCAGGCCGGCGATGTCCACGAACTCCACGACCGCGGGCATCACGCGCTCGGGCTTCACGATCTCCGCCAGCGCAGCCAGTCGCGGGTCGGGCAGTTCAACGATGCCCACGTTGGGCTCGATCGTGCAGAAGGGATAGTTCTCGGCGGCGATGCCGGCTTTGGTCAGGGCGTTGAAGAGAGTGGACTTGCCGACGTTGGGCAGGCCCACGATGCCGCATTTGAGGCTCATGGCTGGGACTTTCCTTTGGGAGGCAATCGCCGCAGACCGGCGTGCCGAACCGATGATTTTAGTCGCGCCGACCTGGGCAACTGCCGCCCGCGGGGCGGATTCGCCCCGCTGCCTACAATCGCCCGATGCAGAGCGTGGATGTACTGGTCAGAGGGCGTGGTGCCGTTGGGAGCAGCCTGGCATTGGCCTTGGCGGCTCAAGGGTTGTCCGTCGGCATGGCTGGACGGTCGGAGCCCGCACGTGCGGGCGATGTGCGCACCTATGCGCTGAACGCCGCGTCGGTGGCTTTGCTGACCGAGTTGAAGATCTGGGACGCGCTGCCGCCTGATGCGATCAGCCCGGTGTACGACATGGTCGTTTGGGGCGATGGCCTTGGGGAGCCGGCAGGCCGACTGAGCTTCTCGGCCTGGCAGCAAGGCCTGCGCGAGTTGGCCGTCATCGTCGACGCCGCCGCGTTGGACGCGCAGCTGGCCATGGCGTTGCGCTTCTCACCCCATGTGCACGACGTGCCCGACGATTGCGATGCGGCGCTGACGGCGCTGTGCGAAGGGCGTGAGTCGAAGGCGCGTGCAGCACTGGGCGTGGAGTTCAAGTTGCGGCCCTACGGACATCACGCGCTCGCAGCGCGCTTGACCACCGATCGCCCCCATCAAGGCGTCGCGCGGCAGTGGTTCCGTGCCGGCGGCGAGGTGCTCGCGTTGCTGCCCTTTGAGCGCCCCGAGGCTGGTGCGTCGTACGGACTCGTGTGGTCCTGCGAAGCGGTGCGGGCGCAGGCGCTGCAGCAGATGGAGCCCGAAGCATTCGAGCATGAGTTGCAGACCATCGCATCGACCGCGGTGGGCACCTTGAAGCTGGCCAGTGAGCGTTCGAGCTGGCCGTTGGCCCTCGCACGCGCTGACGCGGTCAGCGGACCCGGTTGGGTACTGCTGGGTGATGCCGCCCACATCGTGCACCCGCTGGCCGGGCAGGGACTCAATCTGGGCCTGGGCGATGTCAGTGCGCTCGCCGGGGTGCTTGCTGCTCGGGAATCATGGCGACCGCTGGGCGACGAACGCCTGCTGCGGCGCTACGCCCGTGAGCGGCTGGCGCCGACGCTGGCGATGGGCGAGCTGACGGACGCGTTGCAGCGGCTGTTCGCGCACTCGTCGCCGGTGGCTCAAAGCCTGCGCAATCGCGGCCTGGACGCGCTCAACCAACTCACCCCCGTGAAACGCTGGCTGACCCAGCGCGCCCTCGGTCTCTAACCCCTTCATCGTTCCTACCGTGCTGTCCCTTTCCCGCATCCTGGCCGGCCTGTTGCTGGCCGCCTGCCTCCCCGCCCTGGCGAACGAGGCCGTCATCCGCAAGGCTTTCACCGAGCGCATGCCCAACGCGCCCAAGATCGATGAAGTGCGTCCGTCGCCCGTACCCGGCTTGTGGGAGCTTCGCATCGGCAACGAAGTGCGCTACACCGACCCGACGGGCAGCTTTCTTTTCGAGGGCGAGATCTACGACCTCAAGGCCAAGAAGAACATCACCGAAGAGCGTGTCGCACAGCTCAACCGCGTGGACTTCGCGGCGCTGCCGTTCAAGGATGCGGTGGTCTGGAAGAACGGCAACGGCAAGCGCCGCATCGCCGTGTTCGCCGACCCCAATTGCGGCTACTGCAAGCGCTTCGAGAAGTCGTTGCAGGATCTGAAGGACGTCACGGTCTACACCTTCCTCATCCCCATCCTGGGCGGTGATTCGCCCGAGAAGTCCCGTGCGATCTGGTGCGCCAAGGACAACACCGCCGCCTGGCTGGGCTGGATGTTGAAGAACGAGCAGCCGCCCAAGGCGCCGGGCAGTTGTGACAGCGCCGCCATCGAGCGCAACCTCGCGCTGTCGCGCAAGATCCATGTGAACGGAACGCCGGCCATCCTGCTGGAAGACGGCAACCGCATCCCGGGTGCCGTGGGTGCCGTGGAACTGGAGCGTCGCCTGCAGGTGCTGGCCGCGCCGGCCGGCAAGTCCTGACCCCATCATGACTGCAGACCTCCGCCGGCTGGTGCATCGCCTGGGCTATGCCGGCCTGATTCCCTTCGTGCTGGGCAGCGCGTTGATCTGGCTGATCGGTGACCGCAGCCTGGATCAGCATGCCTTCGTCAGCCTCGCGCTGTCGGCCTACGCAGGCTTGGTGATCGCGTTCCTGGGGGGCATCCACTGGGGCCTGTCATTCGCTCGCGGCCTGCCCGTGCGGCAGCCGCTGGTCTGGGGCGGCTTCGCGATGCTGCTGGGGTGGTTGGGCGTGCTGATGTCGCCCTATGCCGGGCTGGCGCTGCACGGCGCGGTGTTGATCGCCTGCTATGTCGTCGACCGGCGCGTCTACCCGCAACTGGGCGCCGCAGACTGGCTGACCCTGCGTTTCCGTCTCACGGCCGTCGCGTCGCTGAGCTGCTTCCTCGCCGCCGCGGGCAGCTGATGGCGGGGCCCAGCTACCGCATCGAGCTGGCCGACATCGCGGCCCACCGCTACCGCGTCACGCTGACGTTGGCCCAGCCGGCCGCGGAACAGGACTTCAGCCTGCCGGTGTGGATCCCGGGCAGCTACCTCGTGCGCGAGTTCGCCAAACATCTGAGCGGACTGCGGGCGCACCAGCGCGGTCACGAGCTCGCAGTCGAGCAGCTAGACAAGGCGAGCTGGCGCGTGCGCTGCAGCGGCCGCGCGGCGCTGACGCTGAGTTACGACGTCTACGCCTTCGATGCGTCCGTGCGCACCGCCTGGCTGGACAGCCAGCGCGCCTTCTTCAACGCCAGCAGCCTGTGCCTGCGCGCCCATGGGCGCGAGTCGCAGCCGCACCGTCTGGAACTCGCCGGCGTGCCCGGAGGCTGGCGCGTCGCCACCGAGATGCGGGCCGACGCCAGTGGTTTCGAAGCGGCCGATTACGACGAGCTGCTGGACCACCCCTTCGAGATCGGCCCGCACTGGCAGGGCGAGTTCATTGCCGCCGGCGTGCCGCACCGTGTCGTGGTGGCCGGCGCTTGGCCCAGTTTCGACGGTGAACGGCTGCTGGCGGACGTGCAGCGCATCTGCGAGGCGCAGATCGCGTTCTGGGGCGGGGCGCCGTTCGAGCGCTACAGCTTTCTGCTGTGGGCCGTCGACGACGGTCACGGCGGCCTGGAGCATCGCGCCAGCACGGCGCTGATCTGCGCCCGCCGCGAGTTGCCCGCAGCGGCGGAAGGCACATCGCCCAGTGACAACTACGCGCGGCTGCTGGGCCTGTTCAGCCACGAGTACTTCCATGCGTGGAACGTGAAGCGACTGCGGCCCGTCGAGTTCGCCACCTTCGACTACCAGCGCGAGAACTACACCGAGCTGCTGTGGTTCTTCGAGGGCTTCACGAGTTACTACGACGAGCTGATGCTGTGCCGCGCCGGCCTCGTCGACGCAGCGCGCTATCTGAAGCTGCTGGTGGCGTCCGTCAACGGCGTGCTGGCCGCGCCGGGGCGTCGTGTGCAGCCGCTGGCGCAGGCCAGCTTTGAGGCCTGGACCAAGTACTACCGGCCTGACGAGAACAGCGTCAACGCGGCCAGCAACTACTACGCACAGGGCGCGCTGGTGGCGCTGTGCCTGGACCTGAGCCTGCGCAGCCGCCAGTCCAGCCTGGATGTGGTGATGCAGTCGCTGTGGCAGCGCAGCGCCGGTGGCCCGGTCAGCGAGGCGGACATCCTGTCCGCGGTGCGCGAGCTGGGTGGCGACGAGGTCGCCGCGCAGTTGCATGGCTGGGTCCACGGCACGGACGAACTGCCGCTGCGCGAGCTGCTGGCCGCTTTGGGCGTGGACTGGCGCGACGATGGTCGCCAAACGGTCGCCCAGCGTCTGGGCCTGCGGGCTCGCGAGAGCGCGCTGGCGGGCATCCAGGTCAGCCATGTGCTGAGCGGCGGTGCGGCCGAGGCGGGCGGCGTCAATGCGCGTGACGAGGTGCTGGGCTGCAACGGCTGGCGGCTGCGCCGGCTGGATGATGCACCGTCGCTGCTTTCCGCTGGTACCAAGCAGTTGCGGCTGCTCGTGAGCCGCGACCAGCGCCTGCTGGAGCTGGATGTGGAGCTGCCGCCCGCGCGGGCCGCCGCAGTCGCGCTGAGCCTGGCAGTGGGCGAGCACGCCGAGCGGCGCCGCTGGCTGGGCGCCTGACCCCGCGATGAAGACGCCGCGGCCGCCATGGCTGCTGGTGCTCTGCGTGCTGGCCCTGCACCTGTGGCTGGGCCAGGAGGTGCAACGCATTCACGAGGGCTGGCAGCGCGATGGCCCGCCCCCCATGCCGCCGCGCATGCAGGTGGAGTTCGTGCGCGAGATGGTGCTGCAGCCGCCGCCCGCGGTGGCCCGGATGGCCGCGCCGCCGCCCGCCATACCGGCCCGTGGTGCGGCAGCTGCGGCGTCCGAGCCGCTGCCGATGCCGGAGCCGCCGGCATCCACCCCGGAGCCCGTCGCCGAGGCCCCGCCGGTCGCCGCCCCGGAAGTGGTGGCGGCGGCCGCGTCTGCGCCGGTCACCGACGAGCCCGGTCCCGAATGGCCGTTGTCCACGCGGCTCAGTTATGTGCTGACCGGCAACTACCGGGGTTCCGTCCATGGCCAGGCGCAGGTCGAGTGGCTGCGCCAGGGGCGCGACTATCAGGTCCATCTGGACGTGGGCGTGGGCCCCAGCTTTGCGCCGCTGATCTCGCGCCGCATGAGCAGCCAGGGCAAGCTCACGCCCGAGGGCATCGCGCCGCAGCGCTACGACGAGGAGACCCGCGTCATCCTCGGCGACGCCCGCCGCGCCACCGTGCTGTTGCAGGGGACCGAGGTGCAACTGGCCAACGGCGCGCGCCAGCCCGTGGCGCGCGGCGCGCAGGACTCGGCCAGCCAGTTCGTGCAGCTGACCTGGCTGTTCCTGACCGGCCGCGAGCCGCTGGAGGCGGGCCGCGTCATCAACTTCCCGCTCGTGCTGCCCTACCGCCAGTACGCCTGGCAGTACCAGGTCGTCGGCGAGGAACTGCTGGACACGCCCATGGGCCCAGTCGCTAGCTGGCATCTGAAGCCCACGCGCGGTGTGGCCGGCGGCGACCTGCTGGCGGAGGTGTGGCTGGCGCCGTCGCTGCAGTTCCTGCCGGTGCGCCTCGTCATCCGCCAGGACGCCGACACCTACATCGACCTCATGCTGAAGAGCGCGCCGCTGCAGGCCGCGCCAGAATAGGCCAACGACATCCCCAGGAGATCCCGCCCATGACCTACGAATGCATCCTCACGTCCGTCCATGGCGACGGCCCGCGCAAGACCGGCCTCATCACGCTGAACCGCCCCAAGGCGCTGAATGCGCTGAGCGACCCGCTTATGGACGAGCTGGGCGAGGCTTTGCTGGCCTTCGACGCCGACGACGGCATCGGCTGCATTGTGCTGACGGGCTCCGAGCGTGCCTTTGCGGCTGGTGCGGACATCCCGACCATGCTGCCGCACACCTTCGTCAGCGCCTTCACCAGCGGCCTGCTGTCCAAGAACTGGGAGACCATCCTGCAGGTGCGCAAGCCCGTCATCGCCGCGGTGGCCGGCTATGCGCTGGGCGGCGGCTGCGAGCTGGCCATGATGTGCGACTTCATCATCGCCGCCGACACGGCCAAGTTCGGCCAGCCCGAGGTCAAGCTGGGCGTGGTGCCCGGTGCGGGTGGTTCGCAGCGCCTGCCGCGTGCGGTGGGCAAGAGCAAGGCCATGGACATGATGCTGACCTCGCGCATGATGGACGCGGCCGAGGCCGAGCGCGCCGGCCTGGTGTCGCGCATCGTGCCGGCGGACAAGCTGCTGGAAGAGGCGCTGGGCGCGGCCGAGACCATCAACGGCTTCAGCGCACCGTCCGTCGCGCTGATCAAGGAACTGGTGAACCTGGCCTACCAGACGCCGCTGCGCGACGGCGTGGCGGTGGAGCGCCGCTACTTCCACGCGCTGTTCGGCAGCCATGACCAACGCGAGGGCATGGAAGCCTTCCTGGCCAAACGGGCCCCGAAGTTCGAGCACCGCTGATTGCTTGTTTTTGTGGCGCAACGGTGACGTTCGATGATCGACTGTTTGCGGAAGATGAATAGTCAGTTCAGCGTAGCCTAGTATTTCTACTGAGACGAGCTCCCTACAGTTCACACCCATGGACACCGCGGTCGCGATGTCCAAGTGAACCGAAAGCAGGACGTTCCTGCGCAAAGCTGAAGGAGCCCGTCATGAGCAAGCTGTCCACCCTGATCGCCACCGTTGCCCTTGTTGCCGCTGGCGCCGCCACCGCCCAAACCACCGCCCCGCTGACCCGCGAGGCCGTCATCGCCGAACTGGTTGCCGCCCGCAACAGCGGTGAACTCGCCGCCATCCAAGGCGAAAAGGGCGTTGAACTTGCCTCCCCGGCCGCTGGCAAGTCCGCCGTCGCCACCGCCAAGCTGCCCCGCCAGGCCGTGCTGACGGTCAAGCCCACCGACGTGACCGTCGACCAGAAGACGGCCGCCGCCCTGGCCGCCGACCACGGCGAGAACGCCGCCCGCGAGCTGGGTGACTTCGCTGCCCCCGTCATCCGCCGCGGCACCGCGGTGGCTGGCCGCTGAAACAAAGCGGTTTCAACCGTATCAAAGGCGGCCCGAAAGGGTCGCTTTTTTTTTGTCGGCGTTCCTAGAATCCGCCGCCCGGCCGAACGGGTGTTGGAGACAAGATGCGCAAACACGTGTGGGCAGCGGCAACAACGCTGCTGATGAGTTCGATGACAGCGTTGGCTGCTGGCCCCGTGGTGGGTGTGAGCTGGTCCAACTTCCAGGAAGAGCGCTGGAAGACCGACGAGGCCGCCATCAAGGCCGAACTGACCCGCCAGGGCGCCAGCTACGTGAGCGCCGATGCCGGCGGCTCGCCCGAGAAGCAGATCGGTGATGTCGAATCGCTGCTGGCCAAGGGCGCCAAGGTGCTCATCATCCTGGCCATGGACAAGGACGCCATCGTCCCCGCGCTGAACAAGGCCAAGGCCCGCAAGGTGCCGGTGGTGGCCTATGACCGCCTCATCGAAGCCCCCGAGGTCTTCTACCTGACCTTCGACAACCGCGAGGTGGGCCGCCTGCAGGCCAAGGCCGTGCTGGCCGTGAAGCCGCAGGGCCGCTACGTGATGATCAAGGGCTCGCCCAGCGACCCCAATGCCGACTTCCTGCGCGCTGGTCAGCAGGACGCGCTGGCCGACGCCGTCAAGAAAGGCGACGTGAAGATCGTTGCCGAGGAGTACACCGACGGCTGGAAGCCAGAGGTGGCGCAGAAGAACATGGAGCAGATCCTCACCAAGCTCAAGGGCGGTGTGGACGCCGTGGTGGCCAGCAACGACGGCACTGCAGGTGGCGCCATCGCCGCCTTGGCCGGCAAGGGCATCAAGGGTGTGCCGGTCAGCGGCCAGGACGCCGACCACGCCGCGCTGAACCGCGTGGCGCTGGGCACGCAGACCGTCACGGTCTGGAAGGACTCGCGCGCGCTGGGCAAGGAAGCCGCCGCGGCCGCCGTGCAACTGGCCGGCGGCAAGAAGGTCGACGGCGCAGCGCCCTGGGCGGGCGGCGAGCGCAAGGTCAGCCTTCAGGCAAAGTTCCTGGCCCCTGTGGCCATCACGCAGGCCAACCTGGGTGAAGTCATCACGGCGGGCTGGGTGCCCAAGGCCGTGGTCTGCAAGGGCGTGGACGCGGCCAAGGCGCCGGCGGCCTGCAAGTAAGGATCAGCAATGAATGCCCAGACCCAGCGGCTCGCCGTCATGGCGGCCGTGCTGGTGGCCATCGCCATCGGCTTTCATGTGCTCACCGGCAGCTTCCTGACGGCGGAGAACCTCTACAACATCGCGCAACAGACAGCGGTGGTCGGCATCGTCGCCAGCGGCATGGCGCTCATCATCGTCGCGCGGCAGATCGACCTCGCCGTGGGCTCGCTGCTGGGCGCCGTGGGTGTGCTGATGGCCTGGCTGCAGTACACACAGGGCTGGTCGGTCGGCGCGTCGCTGCTGGCGGGCCTCGCGTTCGCGCTGGTGGCAGGCATGTTCCAGGGCTGGCTGTCGGCCGTCATCGGCATCCCGTCCTTCGTCGTCACGCTGGGCGGCCTGGTGTCGTTCCGCGGCGCAGCCTTCCTGATCGCCGACGGCAAGACGCAGCCCGTCACCGAGCCCTGGCTGTTGGCGCTGGGCGGCGGCCTGGACGGCTCGCTGGGCGAGCGTGGCAGCTGGCTGCTGGGCGTGGCGCTGGTGGCCGTGCTGTGGGGCTGGCAGGTCACGCAGCGCCGCGCGCAACTGCGCGCCGGCGGCGTGCCGGGCGATGCGAAGCATGAGCTGATCAAGAGCGGCCTGGCCGCGCTGGCCGTGTTCGGTTCGGTGGCTGTCTTCAACGCCTACAAGATCGAAGGCATGGAGCAGGGGCAGGGCTTGCCGCTGCCGCTGGTGATCTGGGTGGCCGTCGTGCTGGTGCTGGGCTTCATCGCCAAGCACACGCGCTTCGGCCGCTACGTCTACGCGATCGGCGGCAACCCGGACGCGGCGCGCCTGGCCGGCATCCCGGTGCGGCGCGTGCTGATCCAGCTGAACCTGTTGCTGGCAGCGCTGGTGGCGCTGGCCGCCGTCGTCGCGATGGCGCGCCTGAACGCGGGCACGAACTCGATGGGCACGGGCATGGAGCTGACGGTTATCGCGGCAGCCGTCATCGGCGGCGTGAGCCTGGCCGGGGGCAGCGGCAGCGTGGGCGGCACGGTGCTGGGCGCACTCATCATCCAGAGCATAGACAGCGGCCTGCTGCTGACCGACGTCAGCATCGGCTGGCGCATGGTGGTGCTGGGCCAGGTGCTGGTCGCGGCCGTGGTTTTCGATCGGGTGGTGCAGAAATGAGCGCGACGCCTTTGCTTGAAGTGCGCGATGCGCGCAAATCGTTTGGCGGCGTGCATGCGGTCGACGGCATCTCGCTGAGCCTGGCGCCCGGCGAGGTGCTGGCCGTGCTGGGGCACAACGGCGCCGGCAAGTCCACGCTGATGCAGATGCTGGCGGGGGCGCTGCCCTTTGATGGTGGCGAATTGCTGCTGAACGGGCAGCCGGTCAAGTTCAACAGCCCGGCCGATTCGCGCGCCGCAGGCATCGAGACCATTCACCAGAAGCTGGCGCTGGCCGACAACCTGGACTCGGTCGCCAACCTGTTCCTGGGCCGCGAGATCCGCACCCGGTTCGGCCTGCTGGACGACGCCGCCATGCGTGCCGCGGCCGTGCCGCTGTTCGCGCGGCTGAACCCGAACTTCAAGAACATCGCCGACCCGGTGACGTCCTTGTCGGGCGGCCAGCGCCAGGTGGTAGCCATTGCGCGGGCGCTGCAGTTCGAGGCGCGTGTGCTCATCATGGACGAACCCTGCGCGGCGCTGGGCCCTAGCGAGACGGCGATGGTGCACGACCTGATCCGGCGCCTCAGCGCCGAGGGCGTCGGCATCCTGCTCGTCACACATGACATGCCGGACGTGTTCGCGTTGTCCAACAGGCTGATGGTCATGAAGAACGGCCGCCTGGTCGGCATGACGCAGACGTCCGCGGTCACGGAGGACGAGGTGCTGGCGATGATCATTGCAGGCAAGGCGCCGACGGCGCATCGATAGCGGCAGCCCGCTGAGGAGGCCGTCAACGCCGGCCGCCTGAAAGCCGTTGCTGGTCGATCAGCAGCCGCCCGGGAGCGCCGCATAAATCAACTGAATCAACGGTTTTTCCACGCTTGGGCCCTGGCGGCATTGCTGGCCGCCGGAGGAGCCCATGCGGATCCGCTACGCTGTAGCGGCATCAGCGTCGATGAAGGCGACGGCAAGCTGTGGCTCTTGCGCGCTTGCGGTCAGCCCACGTTGTCCGACGCGTACTGCGCTCCCATCCTGCAACCGGCGCTCCCGGCCCGTTACGGTTCGCCAGCGTACCCGCAGACCTGCGTGGTGGTCGAGGAATTGCTTTACGACCGCGGGACGGGCAACCTGGTGGCGGTGGTGCGCATCCGCGAGGGAAGGATCGTGTCCATCCGCTACGGCGAACAAGGGCGGTCGGCCCCTCGCTAGAGGCCGGTCGCGCCCAGGACTCAAGCCTCCCGGCGCAATGCCGGGAATAGGATCACATCCCGGATCGACGGCGAGTCCGTGATCAGCATCATCAGCCGGTCGATGCCGATGCCGCAGCCGCCGGTCGGGGGCATGCCGTATTCCAGCGCGCGGATGAAGTCGGCGTCAAAGTACATCGCCTCCTCGTCGCCGTCGTCCTTGTTGGCCACCTGGGCCTGGAAGCGCGCGGCCTGGTCCTCGGCGTCGTTCAGCTCGGAGAAGCCATTGGCGTACTCGCGGCCGGTGATGAAGAGCTCGAAGCGCTCGGTGATCTTGGGGTTGTCGTCCGACGCGCGAGCCAGCGGCGACACCTCGACGGGGTAGTCGATGATGAAGGTGGGTTCCCACAGCTTCTCTTCGACGACCGCCTCGAACAGGCCGAACTGCAGCTCGGCCAGGCTCCAGCGGGCCGGCGCCTCTTCGCCGGCGGCGATGATCTTGGCGCGCAGCACGTCCGGCGAATCCGCTTCCTCGGCCGTCAGGCCGGCGAACTGGATCAGCGAGTCACGCACCGACACGCGGGCGAACGGCTTGTCCAGCGCGACGGGCTTGCCGGCGTAGGTCAGCTCGGCGCTGCCGGTGGCGGCAATCGCGGCATGACGCAGCACGGCTTCGGTGAAGTCCATGATCTCGTGATGCGTCCAGTAGGCCGCATAGAACTCCATCATCGTGAACTCGGGGTTGTGCCGGACCGAGATGCCTTCGTTGCGGAAGTTGCGGTTGATCTCGAACACGCGTTCGAAGCCGCCCACCACCAGCCGCTTCAGGTACAGCTCCGGCGCGATGCGCAGGAACATCTCCTGGTCCAGCGCGTTGTGATGCGTCGTGAACGGCTTGGCGTTGGCGCCGCCGGGGATGGGGTGGAGCATGGGCGTCTCCACTTCCAGGAAGCCGTTGTCCACCATGAACGAGCGGATGGCCGACACGCCCTGGCTGCGCGCGACGAAGCGCTTGCGGGCGTCCTCGTCGGTGATCAGGTCGACGTAGCGCTGGCGGTACTTCTGCTCCTGGTCGGTCATGCCGTGGAACTTGTCCGGCAGCGGTCGCAGGCTCTTGGTCAGCAGGCGCAGCGTCGTGACGGCCACCGACAGTTCGCCGGTCTTGGTCTTCATCAGCGTGCCTTCGGCGCCGAGGATGTCGCCCAGGTCCCACTTCTTGAAGGCCTCGTAGACGTCGGCGCCGACGTTGTCGATGGTCACGCGCAGCTGGATGCGGCCGGTGGCGTCCTGCAGCGTGCAGAAGCTGGCCTTGCCCATCATGCGCTTGAGCATCATGCGGCCGGCCACGCTGACCTTGATGCCTTGAGGTTCCAGTTCCTCGTTGGCCACCTCACCGTACTGGGCCTGCAGCGGCGCCGCGCGGTGCTGGGGCTTGAAGTCGTTGGGGAAGGGCACCTTGGTGGCAGCCCGCAGCGCGGCCAGTTTTTCGCGGCGCTCGGCGATCAGTTGGTTGTCGTCGGTGGGCGGGACGGGCGTGGTCGAGGGTGCTTGAGTCATTGCGGGCCTTAGGTCGAACCGGCGATTTTAGAATCCGCCACCCCGTCGGGGCCTTCGGCATGTCTCAACACGCTGCGACTCGGCCCTTTCCACCTCCGTCATGCCGCCTTCCGCACCCCTGTCTGCCCGACTGCCGCGCTGCTGTGCGAGGCGAGGACGCCACTGATGGCGCTCTGGCCCTATCGCCTGGAAGCTGCCGCCGCACGCCTGCGCGCGTGGGCGTGGCGTCTGCGCGGCCTGGAGGCAGGCCCGGCAACCGCCGTGCATGGCGGCGTGCGCCTGCGTTTTGGCGCGGGCAGCGCCCTCGGCGCGCGCAGCGTGCTCTACCGTGATGTGAATATCCTGGTCACCGGCGAGGGGCGCTTTCGCATCGGGCGCGACAGCCACTTGGCGCCGGGCGCCTACGTTCTCGTGGGCGGCCAGACGCTGGACATCGGCGATGACGTGGCCATCGGCCCGGGGTTGATGTTGTTCTGCGAGTCCAACGACGCCGGGCCGCAGGGGCTCTTTCGCACGCAGTACCGGCGGGCGCCCGTGCGCATAGGCTCCAACGTCTTCATCGGCGCCCGCGTCACCGTGCTGCCCGGCGCGGTGATCGAGGACCACGTCGTGGTGGCCGCGCATGCGGTGGTTGGCGGCCGGCTCGCGTCCGGCTGGGTCTACGGCGGCTGCCCGGCTCGGCCGTTGCGCCCGCTGGCGGCGGCCTCATGAAATCCCACGCAGCGACGGCGCTGCGCTGGCTGGACTTTCCCCTCGCCACCTGGCGCTGGCTGCGCCGGGGTGACGCCTGCCTGCAGGACTTTCGCGCCAGCTTCGCGACCTCGCTGGGTGTGGACACGACACGCGTCCACTTGTTCGGCAGCGGCCGCGCCGCGCTGCACGCCTATGTGGCCAGCTTGGACCTGCCCACCGACGCCGAGGTGCTGTTGCCGGGCTACACCTGCGCCGTGGTGCCCAATGTCTTCGAGCACCTGGGGTTGCCGGTCCGCTACGTCGACATCGAGGCGGGCGGCTTCAACCCGAGCGCCGCAGGCGTCGCCAGCGCGATCGGCCCGGCGACGAGGCTGGTGCTGGTGCCGCACAACTTCGGTATCAGCATGGCTGGCGTCGCCAGCTTGCGCGAGCGCTTCCCGCACATCGTCTTCATCGAGGATGCTGCTCACGCCTGGGGCAGCCGCGACGCTGGCGGGCACATGGTGGGCACGCTGGGCCACGCGGCCTTCTTCAGTTTTGAGTACTCCAAGCCGCTGTCGACCGGCCTGGGCGGCGCGCTGCTCGTCAATGACTCAGCGTCAGGCTGGCAGCCGCCCGCGCTGCACCGGCCCGCGGCGCTTGTGGTCGCGAAGCAGGCGCTGACGCTGGCCTGGCACCGCCTGGTGCAAGCGCTGCCGGTGTCGTGGTTGAACGGCCTCAAACAATTGCTGCGCGCGCCGTCGCGGCGGCTGGGTGTCGTGGCCGCCACACCGGCCGGTGAGCTGCAAGGCAGCGCGAGGCCGGATTACCGGCTCAGTCTGCATCCGTGGTCCGCCGCGCTGGGCGAGCGTCAGGCCGCGCGCGCGGCAGAGATCTGGGCCGCGCGCCGCACACAGGCCGATTCCTATGACGCGCTGTTGCCCGCGACGCTGCGCGCCGAGCGCGGCGCCGGCGACGTATTGCTGCGCTATCCGCTGCGGCTGCCGGCGGGCCTGGACCACGAGACCTTGGCAGTGGCGATGGCCACCGAGGATATTGAACTCGGCCGCTGGTTTGACGACGTCGTTCATCCACGCGGCAGCCTGCGCTACGGCTACCGCAGCGGCGACTGCCCGGTGGGTGAGGCGACCGCGGACTGCGTGGCTAACCTGCCGCTGGGGCTGCACGCCGGTCTCAGCCAGCGCCAGCGTCAGGCGCTGCGTGCGCGGTTGACGGCATGAGCCTGCGCCAGCGTTTCGCGCAGCTGGCAGCGGCGTCGGCCATCAGCCAGGCCCTGCCCATGGCGATGGCGCCACTGCTGACGCGCACGTTTGGCGCCGAGGTGCTGGGCCAATGGGCCTGGTTCGCAGCCATCGTGGCCAGCTTGGCGGTGGTGGCCAACGCGCGCTACGAGTACGCCATCCCGCTGCCGCGCCGGCGCGGCGAAGCCGGGGCGCTGCTGTCGCTGTCATTGGCGCTTGCGCTGGTGGCCACGCTGGCGACGGCCCTGCTGGCCTGGGCCCTGGCCGCACTGCCCGGGGGCGCTTTGGGCGGACGCTGGGCACAGGTCGGCTGGCTGAACGACTACGCGCCGGCACTGGCGTTGGCGGTGGGCCTGCTGGGCCTGCAGCAAGGCCTGGCCTTGTGGAACAACCGCCATGGCCGCTTTGCGGTGATTGCGCAAGCGCGCGTGGGCCAGCAAGTCGTCATGGCGCTGGCGCAGCTGGCGGCGGTGGCCATGGGCTGGCTGACGGCAGCCGCGCTGGTGGGGGCGCAGCTGCTGTCGCTGCTGCTGCCGCCGCTGTGGCTGTGGTGGCGCGGCCAGCGAGTGCGTTTGCGCTCGGCGCGAACGGCAGTCGCCGCGCGGCGGCGCTGGCGGCGGGTGCGGGCGCTGGTGTGGCGCTACCGCCAGTTCCCGCTGGTGAACAGCCCGCATGCCTTCATCAACGGGCTGCAGGAAGCCATCGCGCTGTCGTTGATCGCAACCTGTGCGGGCCTGGCCGCGGCGGGTTGGTACGCCGTCATGGTGAGGCTGGTGAAGGCGCCCGCCACGCTGGTGGGCGGGGCGCTGTCGGAAGCGCTGCTGTCGCGGCTGGCCGAGGACTGGCGCGAAGGCCGCAGCCTGCAACCCACGCTGGCCCGCGCCATGCGCGGCCTGTTGCTGCCGGCTGTTGGGGGCGCGGTGCTGTTGGCACTGGTGGGCCCCGCGTTGTTCGGCTGGGCGCTGGGGGCCGATTGGACGCCCGCCGGTGAATACGCGCGATGGATGGCGCCCTATGTCGCGGCACACTTCGTCTGCGCGCCGCTGACCGTGGCGCCCATGGTGACGCAGCGCCAGACCGGGGCGCTCGCCTTCAGCCTGGTCGGCAACGCCTTGTACGTGCTGGCGCTGGTCGTGGTGCTGGCGTCGGGGCGGCCGGTCACCGAGGCGCTGGGCGCCGTTTCCGTCGTGATGCCGCTGTACTTCGCGGCCTATCTGGCCTGGTTGTATCGAGGCGCGGTGCCGCCTTCCGTTGTGAGGATCTGACTCTTGAAACTGGTGTTGATCGGCGACGGCGAAAGCCCGCACCTGCTGAAGTGGGCGCGCGCGCTGCAGCCGCGCGTACGGCTGTGGGCCATCTCGTCGCGTGGGTTCGCGCCGGGTTGGGAGTTGCTGCTGCCCGACGCGCAGCGGCTGGCACTGAACACGGCGCCGGACCATGGCGGCGGCAATGTCGCGCTGATCAAGCAGTTGCCGCGCATCGGCAACTGGCTGGCTGCCGTGGATGCCGACTGGCTGCACGCCCACTACCTGACCTCGCACGGCACGATGGCCTGGGCGGCCAAGCTTGGTTGGCGGCTGCGTGCGCAGATCGCCGGCTCGGCCTGGGGCAGCGACATCCTCGTCACGCCGACCCGCGGCGGCGGCTGGCGCTGGTTGACGAGCAAGGCGCTGCGCAGCTGCGCGATCACGACATCCGACTCGGTCTACATGGCCGACCGCATGCGCGAACTGGGCGCGGGCGAGGTGATGACGTTTCCGTTCGGCCTGGAGGCCATGCCCAAGCAGAACGCGAAGAAGCAGCCCTGGCTGTGCTTTGCCAACCGGGGCCTGGAGCCCATCTACCGGCCACAGCGGGTGATCGGAGCGTTCGCGCGCATTGCGGCGGTGCAGCCCGAGGCGAAGCTGGTGGTGGCCAACGATGGCTCGCTGCGTGCAGAGCTGGAAGCCGACGTGGCCGCGCGTGGTCTGACGGATCGCATCAGCTTCGTCGGCCGGCTGGATGCCGCGGCCCAGGCCGCGCACTACGCGCGCTCGACGTGGTTCCTGAGCATGCCCGAAAGTGACTCGGTGTCGGTGTCGGTGCTGGAGGCCATGGCCCATGGCTGCGTGCCGCTGCTGTCGGAACTGCCGGCCAACCGCGAGCTGATCGGCGACTCGGCGCGCGGGCTCATCGTCGGCGCGGTCGAGGACCTGCCCGCCCGCATGGCCGCGCTGGACACGGCAAGGCTTGCCGTCGTCAACCGCGATTGGGTGGCCGCGCACGGGCTGTTCGAGCCGCATGTGCAGCGCTTCCTGACCCGCCTGCGCGAGTTGTCGGCCGCATGATGAAGCCCCCACGTTCGCTTTGCTCACTGCCCCCCGAGGGGGCGCATCAGCGCCTTCGGGCGGCCGGGCATCGCTAATGAGGATCCTGCTCGTCAACCACTACGCCGGCTCGCCGCGCCATGGCATGGAGTTCCGGCCCTACTACCTGGCCCGCGAATGGGTGAGGGCGGGGCACGAGGTCACCATCGTTGCCGCCAGCCATTCGCATGTGCGGGCCGTGCAGCCCGAGGTGCCTGGCCAAGCGGTTGAGGAACTCATCGACGGCATCCGCTACCGCTGGCTGCCGGTGCCGGCCTACCAGGGCAACGGCGTGGGGCGCTTGCGCAACATCCTGAGCTTCCTGCGCCAGCTGCGCGCCGATGCGTGGCGGCTGACGCGTGAGTTCCGGCCCGACGCGGTCATCGCGTCCAGCACCTATCCGATGGATGTGTGGGTGGCAAAGAAGCTGGCCAAGCTCGCCAAGGCCAGGCTGGTCTACGAGGTGCACGACCTGTGGCCGCTGTCGCTGATCGAGCTGTCGGGCATGTCGCCGCGCCATCCGTTCGTGATGCTGTGCGGCAAGGCCGAGGCCGATGCCTATCGGGACGCTGACCGGGTGGTCTCCATGCTGCCCTGCGTGCAGGAGCACATGGCGTCGCGGGGCCTGGATTGCGCCAAGCTGCACATCGTGCCGAATGGTTTTGCGCCGGAGGAATGGCAGGGCGAGGCCGCGCCGCTGGGCGACACGCTGCGGGCACACCTGGACGCCGAACGGGCCGCCGGCCGCGTCATCGTGGGCTATGCCGGCTCCATGGGCCTGCCCAACGCGCTGGACGTGTTGCTGGACGCCGCCGCCAAGCTCAAGGACCAACCGCTGAGCTTCGTGCTCGTCGGCAGTGGCCACGAGGCCACTCGTCTCGCCGAGAGCGCCGCGGCCGAGGGGCTGGCGAACGTGCGCTTCTTCGCGCCCATCCCCAAGGCGCAGATCCCGACGCTGCTGGGTCACTTCGACATCGCCTACATCGGCTGGCAGCGCACGCCCATCTACCGCTTTGGCATCGCGCCCAACAAGCTCATCGACTACCTGATGGCCGGGTGCGCCGTGCTGCATTCGGTCGAGGCCGGCAACGATCCGGTGGCCGAGGCCGGCGCGGGCTTGACCGTCGCGCCCGAGGACCCGCAAGCCGTCGCCGACGGTCTGCTCAAACTGGCGGCGCTGCCGATCGCTGAGCGCGCCGCCATGGGCCAGCGCGGTCGCGCTTTCGCGATGGCCCACCACGCCTATCCCGTGCTCGCCGCACGTTTCATCGATGCGATTTCATGAGCGAGCTTGAACAGATCGCCCAGCGCTACGCCCGCCGCGATGCCGGCGACCGCTACAGCCTGCTGCGCCCCGAGGTCTGGCAGATGTGGCAGGAGCGCCAGCGCGCGCTGCTGCGCCTGCTCGCGCAGCGCCCCGGCGTGCCGTCCGACTGGCATGCCACCGAGGTGGGCTGCGGCGCCGGCGGCAACCTGCTGGACCTGCTGCGTCTGGGCCTGCAGCCCTCGCACCTGACGGGCATCGAGCTACTGCCCGACCGCTTGACGGCGGCGCGCGCGGCCTTGCCCGAAGGCGTGCGCCTGCTGGCGGGCGACGCCGGCGCCGCCGATGTGGCGCCGGCCAGCCAGGACCTGGTGTTGCAGTCCACGGTCTTCTCCTCCATCCTCGACGACGCGCTGCAGCAGCGCGTGGCCGACGCGATGTGGCGCTGGCTCAAGC
This sequence comes from Roseateles asaccharophilus, assembly GCF_031458115.1. Lineage (GTDB taxonomy): Bacteria > Pseudomonadota > Gammaproteobacteria > Burkholderiales > Burkholderiaceae_C > Pelomonas > Pelomonas asaccharophilus_A. The sequence continues at coordinate 38,123 of NZ_JAVDXV010000008.1, forward strand.
CCGGCGGCGCCGTCGTCTGGTACGACTTCACCGTCAACAACCCGCGCAACCCGGATGTGCGCGGCGTGCCGCTGGCGCGCGTGCGCGAGCTGTTCCCGCAAGGCCAGTTCGCCGCCCGCCGCGTCACGCTGGCGCCGCCGCTGGCGCGCGCGCTGCCGGCGGCCTATGGCCTGCTCAATCTGGTCCCATGGCTGCGCACGCACCGCCTGGTGCTGATCGCCAAGCCCTGATCACCGAAAATCCCGTTCCATGAGTTCTCTGCCTTTCCTGCCCTTTGCCTTGCCCGAGATCGGCGACGACGAGATCGCCGAGGTCGTCGACACGCTGAAATCCGGCTGGGTCACCACCGGCCCCAAGGCCAAGCGCTTCGAGGCCGCGTTCGCCGAGTTCCTGGGCGACCCGCAGATCGAGTGCATCGCCGTCAATTCGGCCACCGCGGGCCTGCACCTGGCACTGGAGGCCATCGGCCTGCAGCCCGGCGACGAGGTCATCACGACCACGCACACCTTCACCGCCACCGCCGAGGTGGTGCGCTACCTCGGCGCCGACGTGAAGCTGGTCGACATCGACCCCAACACCTTGAACATCGACATTGCCGCCCTCGAGGCCGCCATCACGCCGCGTACCAAGGCCATCCTGCCGGTGCACTACGCCGGCCTGGCCGTGGACATGCTGGCCGTGCTGGACATCGCGCGCCGCCATGGCCTGCGCGTCGTGGAGGACGCCGCCCACGCGCTGCCCACCACGCTGGAGAAGGAGCTGATCGGCACGCTGGGCAGCGACGCCACGGTCTTCAGCTTCTACGCCAACAAGACCATGACAACCGGCGAGGGCGGCATGCTGGTCACGCGCAACCCCGAGCTGGCCAAGCGCGCCCGCGTCATGCGCCTGCACGGCATGAGCCGCGACGCCTTCGACCGCTTCACGGCCAAGGTGCCCAGCTGGTATTACGAGATCGTCGCGCCCGGCTTCAAGTACAACCTGACCGACATCGCGGCGGCGCTGGGCCTGCACCAGCTCAAGCGCCTGCCCGCCTTCCAGGCACGCCGCGAAGCCATCGCGCGCCGCTATCACGAAGCGCTGGCCGACCTGCCGCTGGTGCTGCCGCCGAATGCGCCGGAAGGCGACACACACAGCTGGCATCTGTACGTGCTGCGCCTGGCGGACGACGCCGGCATTGACCGCAACGCCTTCATCGAAGGCATGTACGCGGCCGGCATCGGCTGCTCCGTGCACTACGTGCCGCTGCACCTGCACCCCTACTGGCGCGACCGATATGGCCTGACGCCGGAGATGTTCCCGCAGTCGCAGAAGGCCTACGAGCGCATGGTCAGCATCCCGCTGTACACGGCGATGAGCGATGCCGACGTCGAGCGCGTCATCGCGGCCGTGCGCGGCATCCTGTCTTGAGCAAGCGCCTGCTGGACATGCTGGCCTCGGGCCTGGGGCTGCTGCTGTTGGCGCCGTTGCTGCTCGCCGTGGCGGTCTGGATCAGGCTGGATTCGCCGGGGCCCGTGCTGTTCCGCCAGATCCGTGTGGGCCGCTTCGGCGTGCCCTTCACCATCCACAAGTTCCGCACGATGCGCGTCGAGCCGGGATCGGCCATCACGGTGGGCGAGGACCCCCGCATCACCCGCAGCGGCCGTGTGCTGCGCGCCAGCAAGCTGGATGAACTGCCGCAGTTGTGGGATGTGTTGCGCGGCGCGATGAGCCTGGTCGGGCCGCGGCCGGAGCTGCCGCGCTATGTCGAGCTGTATCCCGCCGACCTGAGGGAGCGCGTGCTGTCGGTGCGACCGGGCATCACCGATCCGGCGTCGCTGGCTTTCAGCCACGAGGCCGAGTTGCTGGCCGCGGCGGCGGACCCGGAGCGGGAGTACCGCGAGGTGGTGCTGCCGGCCAAGCTGCGGCTGTCGGCCGACTATGCGAGCCGCGCCAACCTGGGCACCGACTTGCGCCTGATCCTGGCCACGCTGGGCCGCGTGCTGCGCGGCTGACAATACCGCCCCGATGAACTGGCAGTTTCTTGACACCCTGTTGACGCGGCTGCGGCCCCACCGCGAGGTGCTGGCGCTGTCGCTCGACCTGAGCGTTGTGGCGCTGGCCTGGCAGGCGACCTATCTCTTCCGGCTCGGCTTCGAGCGCTGGTTCACGGCGCGGCCGGTCTACGACGGCTGGGTGCTGTTGGGGCTCGTGGGCATCTACGCGCTGGTGTTCTGGGGCCTGCGCGTGCCCAAGGGCATGTGGCGCTTCTCGGGCTTTGGTGAGATTCAGCGGCTGGCAGTCGCCTGCCTGATCGCGGGCCTGGTCGGTGCGACGCTGGTGCTGATGGCCCATCTGCGCGCAGTGCCTCGCGCGGTGCTGACACTGCATCCGCTGTTCACGCTGATGCTGCTGGCGATGATGCGCATGGGCTACCGCATGCTGTACGAGCAGATGCGCAGCCGCATCAGCGGCAGCGCTCAGGAGCGGCGGCGCGCATTGGTGCTGGGTGCGGGCGATGCGGGTCGGCTGCTGGTGGCTGGCATTCAGCATCAGCAGGGATGGGTGGTGGTGGGGTTCCTCGACGACGCGCCGGAGAAACGCGGTGCGCGCGTCGCGGGGCTGCCAGTGCTGGGGGCCCTGCCCGACGCCGGGCGCATCGTGGAAGTACAGGGGGTCACGCACGTCATCGTGGCGTTGCCGGCGGCTGCCCTGGCCGAGCGCCGTCGGGCGCTGGACATCGCCGCTGGCACGGGCTTGCCGGTGCTCACGGTGCCCAGCGGCGCGGAGCTGCTGGCGGGCCGTCGCGTCAATGAAGTGCGCGACATCGAGCCCGAGGATTTGCTGGGTCGCGAGCCTGTTCAGCTGGACGAGGGCGGTATCAGCGAAACCATCAGCGGCAAGGTGGTGTTGGTCACTGGTGCAGGCGGCAGCATCGGCAGCGAGCTGTGTCGCCAGATCGCGCGCTACGGTCCCCGTTCCATCGTGCTGTACGAGCTGAGCGAATACGCTCTGTATGCCATCGAGCAGACGCTGGCCGAGTCCTTCCCGCATCTGCCGCTGGTGCGTGTCATCGGTGACGTCAAGGATCTCGACCACCTGCGCGCCTGCTTCGTCCGGCACCGGCCGCAACTGGTCTTCCATGCTGCCGCCTTCAAGCATGTGCCGTTGATGGAGGAGTCCGACAACTCGGCCGCCTGCATCCGCAACAACACGCTGGGTACCTACAACGCGGCGCTTGCCGCGGCCGAAGTGGGTGTGCAGCGCTTCGTGCTGATCAGCACGGACAAGGCCGTGAACCCCACCAACGTGATGGGTGCCACCAAGCGCGCCGCGGAAATGGCCCTGGTGGCGCTCGCCAAGCGGCACCAAGGTACACGTTTCATGGCGGTGCGATTTGGCAATGTGCTGGGGTCCAGCGGCAGCGTCATCCCGAAGTTCAAGGAACAGATTGCACGCGGGGGGCCGCTCACCGTCACGCACCCGGACATCATTCGCTACTTCATGACCATCCCCGAGGCGGCCCGCCTCGTCATCCAGGCCGCCGCGATTGGCGAAAGCGGCCAGGTGCTGGTGCTGGACATGGGCGAGCCGGTGCGTATCGCCGACCTGGCGCGACAGATGATTCGCATGAGCGGGCACTCCACCGACGACGTCCGCATCGAATACACCGGCTTGCGGCCTGGCGAGAAGCTCTTCGAGGAGCTTCTCGCCGACCAGGAGACCAGTTTGCCCACAGCCTGCACTGGCGTGCGTGTCGCACGGCTCGTCGATGACGGTGCCGGCGAGCGCGTGCTGGACGACCTGGCGCGATTGGATGCGTCGCGTCCAAGAGCCTTGCTGGGTCGATGGCTGGGGCCCGAATTTCACGCACCTTTGACGGAGTCCTGAACATGTTCCGAATCTTCGCCATCGCCGCTCGTACGCATTCGCGGCAGGCAGCGACCTGGCTTCGCCCGTTGGGGCTGGTCTGCATGCTCAGTTTGGGCGCAGCGCTGTCCCAGCCGGCTGACGCAACCGAGACGGCGGCAAGCGTGCTCCTTCCCAAGAAGCCCAGTGAGCTCCTTGTGGCCAGCGACGCAACCTGGAAGCCCGTCCTCGCCGTGGTGCACCCCCTGCTGGAGGCGAAGCGGGCCGAGTGGGCTCAGCTGACCGCGTCGCAGAAGATCGAATGGCATATCCACCAAGCCGTGTTGGCTCAGAGCGAGGGGCGTTGGCAGGCCGCACTCGACGCGGTCCGCGCCGCGCGCGACCTGCAATCCAGCGAGTCGGGCCGGCAGAGCGCGGGACTGCTGAACGAACTGCTTGCGCAGCATGCGTTGGCGGGCGGTGACGAAGCCGATTTGCGGCGGCGTACTGCAACGGCCGTGCTGGCGATGAACTGGGCTGAGGTGGCGACTGCCATCCAAGGCATTCGACAAGCGCTGGCCACGATGGATGGGCGCGCTGTGGAAGCTCTCGTGGCGAACCGCATGGATGCGTCGACAACTTTCACCAAGGGCCAAGCCAATCTGGCTTTCGTGATGCAACTGCTGGCTGCCCGCTTTCAGGTGCAGCAGGTGCTTCCCCATCGCGCGGCGCTGCTGATGGGCCTGGATGACGCCATCGCCCGTCGCACCGCCGAGACGGCGGGCGAGGGGCGCTGATCAGCCGCGCGGCGTTGCGAGCAGCGCGCTCGCCAGCCTCGCGGCATGCTGGCGCAGTTCGGGCACCGCGGTAGCCTCCCAGTGCTCGGCGCGCAGCGCGGGACCCAGCATCCACAGGCCTGGTTGAGGCTGGTTGCCTGGGTCCAGCATTTGCCCGGACTCGCCGATGCGAGGCCCCAGTCCGTTGGGATGGGGCTGGTACCAGCCGCTGCTCAGACCTTGGGCACGAAGCTGCAAGGCCGGTTTGCAGGCCTGAGGCGCCGGCCCAGTGCAATTCACGATGGTGCTCGCCCGTATCTCCGTGGCTTCGCCGTTGCGGCGCCGGCATTTCAGCAGCCAGCCTCCGTCGTCGCCGGGCTCCCAGTCGAGGAGGCGTCCAGCATCGATCTGCAGGCGGCCGTCTCGGCGCGCTGCCTCCACCTGCGTTGCCACCGGCGGCGCCAAACGATGGCGATGGCTGTCCCACGCGGCCATGGCGTGCCTTGCAGCCCGGCGCTGCTGTTCTGGTGGCAGTTGACGCCACAGTCGTGGGGTATGCGAGCGCAGGTCGCCCACGATGTCGCGCCAGTCGACGCCAGCGATGCCGGCTTCACCGACCAGGCTTCGCAGGCCGTTCATCAGACCTGCTGCGGAATCGGCACGCAGCAGCACGTCCGGCGGCAGGATGCCGCCAGCGGGCTGTGAGTCGTGGGCGCGGTGCGGTTGAGGCAGCCAGCCGTGGCGGGACAGAACCTGGACCGGCGGCGCGGCATGCGAGTGGGGCCTGAGGGCCAGGCGCTGCCACACATCCACTGCCGTCAGCCCGCTCCCGAGCAACAACACGGGGGCGGCTGATGGCAACTGATCGAGGAGTTGGCCGCAAGACCAGGGGTCGGCGTACCAGCCGGACTCCCCCCAAGCCCCAGGGGGCAGGCTTCTGGCCTCATGGCCATAGGCCAGCACGACATGATCAGCCGTCCATTCGTCGCCACCGCCTTGCAGCCGCCAACCGGAAGTGGTTCGTTCCAGGGCGGCCACGGCATGCCGGCAATGATTCAGCCGCAGCCAGGGCGAGGCTTCGAGAGCCTGAGCCAGCGTCTGCGCGAGAAAACGCCCGTAATCCGCGCGGGGCGCAAAGTCGGCGGAGCGGCCGCTGCGCGCTGACCACCAGGTGGCGAAGGCGTCCAGTCGTCCGAGGCTGGGACCCATGCGACCCGCCGGCACGTTGAGCAGGGGCCCCCAGGCTCCACGCTCCCATGGCGCGTAGGCCAGACCCTGGCCCAACTCGGCGCGGGGCTCGAACACATCGATGTGCAGGGACAGGGCGTCGGCGGCGATCCGCTGTTCTGTCAACGCCAGGACCAACGCCACGGCGCTGAACCCGCCGCCCACGATGGCCAGCCGCAGCATCAGTCGGCAGGCCGCAGGAGGTTGAGCAACTGCGTGACCGCCTCGGTCACGTTGCAGCGGCTCGTGTCGATGCGCAGCGCCGGTGTAGCGGGGGCTTCGTAGGGTGCATCGATGCCCGTGAACTGCCGGATCTCGCCTCGCCTGGCCCGTGCGTAGAGCCCCTTGGGGTCGCGCGCCTCGGCCACGGACAGTGGGGCATGCACATGCACTTCGATGAACTCTCCGGGTGCGAAGCGTGCCTGTGCGGCAGCGCGTTCGGCGGCGTAAGGCGAGATCAACGCGACGATGACGCGCAGGCCCGCCTGCTGCATCAGCCGAGCCACCTCGGCCGTGCGGCGAATGTTCTCGACTCTGTCCTCGGGGCTGAAGCCCAGGTCCGAACACAGCCCTTGCCGCAGCACGTCGCCGTCGAGCACGGCCACCGTTTCACCATGTGCGCGCAAGGCCGCGGCCAAGGCCTCGGCCAGCGTGCTTTTGCCGGCTCCAGACAGGCCGGTCAGCCAGACCACTTCGGCGCGACTGCTCACCGGTTTCCCGCGGGGCCGTGAGGCAGGCTGCGTCTTGACGCGCTGGCGGCGAGCACGCAGCCTGGAACCTTCAAGTTCATGGGACGCTGCGCCATCATGGCTGGCGCAGGGACGCCGGCAGCGACTGTGGCGTGGTGGCTGCACCTTTCGCTGCCACTGTCTGCAGGCCGCGGCGGAAGTACTCGATCTTCTCTTCGTCGACGGAGAGGCGGCCCAGGTCGTTGATGTCGTAGCGGCTGAAGTCCATCTCGCGGCAGATCGAGTTGTCCTCCTCGAAGACGGTCTCATTGACCTTTGCCGTCGAGTCGAAGAAGTGATCGAGCGCGTTCGATGGCAGCCCCTGGCGCAGCGAGCCCCGCAGGAGGCGGCTGTAGAAATTGGCCTTCTGCGGCACGTCGGACGGGAAGAAGTGCTGCAGCGAGTAGGAGTATCCGAACGTCGATGTGAGCATCGTGAACGGGAAGAGATAGATGCTCATGTAGCCCTCGAACCGCTCGCTGCCCGCGAACAGGCGCGATGTGGACTTGAGCTGCTTGAGCATCTGCGCATCGCAGATCTCGAACCGAGCGACCGAATTCATGCCCACGTAGCTGTTCACCGGATCTGACAGGCGCAGGCGATTCAGCGAGTCCTTGTGCACGAAGGGCGTGTGCAATGAGTCCAGCGCGTTCTCGACGGCGATCTTCCAGTCGCAGTCGTAGGTGTACGCGTTCCACGCGTGCCTGCCGTGGACCTCCATCGAGATGGCGGCCAACTGATCGAACAGATCGCCCAGTTGTTCGTCCAGCGTGTGTGCGGGGTCGGGCGACGCGAAGAGGAAGTCACCGCACCAATCGATCTTCAGCGTCGTCAGCGAGAGCAAGGCCACCTCGTCTTCGCGGAACTTGGGCCGGCAGGGGATATGCAGTTCGCCGGCGTTGTAGCTCCAGCCGTGATAGCGACAGGTGATGGGGCCATTGCCGTGCTCGGCGGCATAGAGCTTGGCGCCGCGGTGCGGGCACACGTTGTCGAACACGACCAGATTGCCTTGGTCAGAGGCAACGACGACGTCCTTGTCCAGCCAGCGGAGCTTCAGGAAATCACCCGGCTTTGCCAGCTCGGAGGCATGGCACAGCAGGTGCCAGTAGCGATCACGCAGCAGCGCATCCATCATCAGGTCGATTGTTGAAGCGTACGCGCGGGTTGGCAGAACACCGTGGCACCGGCCTTGACGCTGCGGACCACGATGGAGCCGGCGCCGATGCGCGAGCCCTCTCCGAGCTTGACCTTCGGGAGGATGGAGGCGTGCGAGCCGACCAGCACGCCTCGGCCCACCTGCACGAAGCCCGTCAGATCCACATGCGCGCAGATCACGCTGCCCTCGCCGATTGACACATCGTGCCCAGCCCCCGAGTGCACGTTGATGACGACGAAATCGGCGAGCTGCGTGTTGGCCGAGATGAGGCTGTACGGATAGATGATCACGCCCTCGCCGATCTTGGCGTCGGGCGCGATCACGCTGAGCGGGTGAATGAGGGTGTAGAACCGGCCACCTCGTGCCCGCAGTTCGGCGCCGATGCGCAGCCTTGCAGCCGGGTCACCGATGGCGATGATGATCTCGTCGTCGGCCTGCGGCGTGAACTGGGCGATGCCGCCGAGGATCGGGTGCGGATAGCCCGGCGAGAAGGACTCGCACGGTGCCTGGGTGTCGTCGATCAACCCGCGAATGGCCACCTGTCCGCTCTGGATCAGGGGGGCCAGCAGGCCGATGATCTCGCGTGCCATGCCGCCCGCGCCCACAATGACAATCTTCTTCATGCTTACCTCACTGTGTAGCCGCCGTCGACCACCAGCGATGTGCCGGTGATCCAGCGGCCGCCTTCGCCGACCAGGAACGCCACGGCGTTGGCGACGTCATTCACGCTGCCAAAGCCCAGCAGGTGCTTGCTGCGGTAGGCCTCCACTGACTCACCGTTGAGCGTGGTCAGCAGGCTGTCATGCATGGGGGTCTCAACGGCGCCGGCAGACACGGAATTCACGCGAATGCCGCGCGGTGCGAACTCGACGGCCAGCGACCGGGCCAGGCCGTCGATGGCGGCCTTGGCCGCGGAGTACAGGCTCATCCCGGCCTGCCCGCGCAGGCCTGCCACGGAAGACATGAGCACCAGCGCGCCACCGTCGTCCATCACGCCACGCAGCGACATGGCCCTGGAAATGGCCATGGCCGACTGCACGCTGGATGCGAACACATCGTCAAACTGCTTGCTCTTGCACAGCTTGACCTGCCGCACCATGCTGACGCCGGCCGCGTGGAAGGCTGCGAAGAAGCTGCCGGAGGCCTTTGCGTCGGCCTGGATGGCGTCGGCGATACCGTCGTCGCCGTTCAGGTCGAGTGGGAGCAGCGTGTGGCCAGCGCCGGGCAGCAGGTCCAGGGTGGCCTGAAGCCGACCGGCATCGCGCCCGGACAGGCAGACGCGAGCGCCGCACGCGGCGAGCGTGATGGCGGCCTGACGGCCGATGCCAGACGACGCGCCGGTGACCAGCACCCGCTTGCCGGCCAAGTAATGCTCATTGAAGATCTGCATCACACTTCAATCCAACGGCACACAGTCATGGTGTTCAGCGACAGGTGCGCCGCAGCCCAGGAGTAGCCGACCCCGAAACCGGCCATGACGACATCTCCCGCCAGCGGGGCCTTGTCGTCGAGCGTGGCCATCAGCAGCGGGATGGTGGCGCTGGAGGTGTTGCCGAAGCGATCGATGTTGAGCGGGAACTTCTCGGCGGGCAGCTTCAGCTTTTTCGCGATGTGCTTGAGCATGAAGGCGTTGGCCTGGTGGAACAGCGCGCAGCCGATGCCATTGACCGACTTGCCCGAGGCCTCCAGCACTGCGTTCACCATCATCGGCACGCTGCGGATCGTGAAGTTGAAGACCTCCGGCCCGTTCATGTACAGGTAGTCGGGGTTACTTTCCGGCAGATCACCTGCGCCGCAGGCGCCGCGATAGGTGCTCTTGGGAATGATCAGGTTCTTCTCCCCACGTCCGTCCGTGCCAAGTACGTAGGAGGTCGGGCTGGCCGTGGCATCGAACTCCAGCGCGGTGGCGGTGCCGGCATCGCCGAACAGCAATGCCGTCGCGCGGTCCTGCGGGTCCACCAGCTTGGACGACGTGTCACCGGCCAGCAGAAGGACGCGCCGTACGGCATGACCATCGATCAGCTTGGAGGCCAGCCACAGGCCGTACACATAGCCCGAGCAGCCCAGGTTCACGTCGAACGCGGCGCAATGCGTGCCCAGGCCCAGCCGGCTCTGCAGCGCGCATGCCGTGGCCGGCAGCCGGTAGTCCGGCGTCTGCGACACGAAGACGATAGCATCCACCGAGTCCGGTTCCCAGCCCAGGTCCGCCATGAGCGCGCGAGCTGCCGCCTCGGACAGGTCGGACGTGGTCTGCTCCTCCGTGGCCACCCGGCGCGTACGAACGCCGGTCATCTTGCCGATCTCCTCGATCAGTTCCGGGCTGAACCGGTCGGTGAGATCCTGGTTCCTGATCTCCGTCTTCGGCGATGCGCTGACGACGCCCCGCAGAGCGACGTGTTCAACCCGAACGTATTTGCCGGCGGGAGTATTGGTCGGGTTCATTTCGATTCGGCTGAGTGGATCGGTGACAGGAACCTGTCGCGCAGGGCGATGGCTGTGCGGAGGTGCTGCGGCGTCAGGCCTTCTTGGCCGCCTCGATGAGCGCCTCGATGTCGGCCACCGTGGCGCACTTGCCCAACGACTGGCCATCCACCATCACGTTGAACACTTCGTCGATGAGGGCCATGGTCGACACCACCGCCAGCGAATCCCACGCGGCTTCGCCGCTGTGCAGATCGAATGCGGGATTGATCGCCGAGGTGTCGACTTCCACGATCTCGGCCAGGCCTTGATAAAACTCACTCATTCGCCATTCCTTCAATAGTCAAAATACAAGCAGCCCACGACAGGCCCACACCAAACCCGACCAGCATCAGCCGTTTGGCCTCAACCAGGTCGCCGGCCCGTTTCATGGCGTGCAGCGTCAGCGGGATTGTCGAAGACACGGTATTGCCAACCGTCTCCAACTCGATGGGGAGGCGTGCCTCGGGAACCTTGAGCTTCTTGCGCAGTGCTTCAAGCATGAAGCGATTGGCCTGATGAAGCACGAAGTGGTCGATGTCGTCCCGGGCAATGTCGGCCTTGATCAGCAACTGGTCAACGGCACGAGGCACCTCACGCAGCGTGAACGCCATCACCTCGGCGCCGTTCATGTACAGGTGGTCGGCGCTGCGAACGTTGCCCGAAGCGTCTTCCTCTTCCAGTGCCGTTTCGGCGCTGGCGGGTCGGCGGAATCCGCCCGCCGGCACGATGAGCTGCTCGGCGCCTGCGCCATCGGTGCCGAACACGAAGGGGCCGATGTTGGGCGCGGGGGTGTCGCGGCCGACCACGGCGGTGGCCGTTGCACCGTCGCCGAACAGCGTGCGCACGCTCTTGTCCAGCGGGTGGATGTACTTCGAGTAGGTGTCCGCCGTCAGCAGCAGCACGCAGCGCGCCGCGCCCGTCTCGATGAGGCCTTTGGCCAGCGACAGGCAGTAGACATAGCCGGAGCAGCCGAGGTTGACGTCCAGCGCGCCGGCCGAGGTCGGGATGCCCAGGCGGTGCTGGAGAACGCAGGCCGTCGTCGGTAGCACGTAGTCGGGAGCCTGCGTGCACAGGATCACAAAGTCCACGTCAGCGGCCGCGACCCGGCCTTGAGCAAACAATGCCTTGGCGGCGGCAAATGCCAGATCGCCGGCGGTCTCGTTCTCTGCGGCGATGGCGCGACTCTGGATGCCCGTCTTGTCCAGGATCTTGCTCGCGGGCCAACTCGGGTACAGCACCTCCAGGTCCCCGTTGTCGAGGCGGCCCGCCGGCAGATAGGGCGCGATGTCAAGGATGGTGGCGTTCAGTGGCATGAAGGCTCGCTCGGGGCCGATTGCCGGCGGATGCTAAGACTTGGGGTGAGGCGTACATGACGTTCAACGGGGCGTCCGCTTGCAGCGGAGCACTGATGCGCTGCAAGCCCACCACTGCGGTTCATGTCGTCAGCGTCCCAAGCTGCGGATGACGTCGATCACGCGTTGCTGATCGCTTTCGGTCAGGCTGGGGAAGATGGGCAGGCAAAGCACCTGCTCAGCGGCGTGGTGCGCCACGGGCAGGTTGGCCGCCGCCGCGGATGGCAGCGCGCGGTACATCGGGAAGCTGCTGATCAGCGGATAGAAGTAGCGCCGCGCATAGATGTTCTTGGTCCGCATGGCCGCATAGAGCTCATCACGCGTGATGCCGTACTCCGGCTTCACCAGAACAGGGAAGTAGGAGTAGTTGTGCTTGCTGCCCGGGCTGGGGGGCAGGCACTCAATGCCTGGAATGTCGGCCAGCAAGGCGCGGTAGCGGGCATCGATCTCGCCGCGACGGCGCAGCGCCTCGCCAATGTGCTGGAGCTGCACCAGGCCGAGGGCCGCGTTGAACTCGCTCATCTTGCCGTTGATGCCGGGCGCGACCACGGTTGTCTCGTCGACGAAGCCGAAGTTCTTGAGCTGGTCAATGCGCAGCTTGGTCTTTGCGTCCTTGCAGACGATCGCGCCGCCTTCGAACGTGTTGAAGACCTTGGTTGCGTGGAAGCTCAGCACCGACATGTCGCCGAAGTTCAGCACGCTCTGGCCGTCGGACTCCACGCCGAAGGAGTGCGCGGCGTCGTAGATGACCTTGAGGTTGTACCTGTCGGCGATCTTCTCGATGGCCGCCACGTCGCAGGGATGCCCATAGCAGTGCACCGGCATGATGGCAGTGGTTTGCGGCGTGATGGCGGCCTCGATCTTGGCGGGATCCAGGTTCAGGTTTACCGGGTCCACGTCGACGAAGACGGGCTTGATGCCGTTCCACAGCAGCGAGTGCGCCGTCGCGACGAAGGAGTAAGGCGTGGTGATGACCTCGCCGGTGATCCGCAGCGCCTGCAGCGCCGTCAACAGCGCGAGGGTGCCATTGGAGAACAGCGCAATCTGCTCCACGCCAAGATACTCACACAGCGCCCGCTCGAACTTCTGGTGCATCGGGCCACCATTGGTGAGGAACTTGCTGTCCCACACCTCCCGCAGGCTCGGGAGGAACTCCTCCAACGGGGGCAGGTGAGGTTCGGTGACGTACAACGGCTTGTCGCTCATGGAAGGCTTCGGCTGCGATTAGGCTGGAATGGGCTCACCGGCGCGCATCACATGCGCCGAACTTGCCATCAAGGTCTCGTGGTTGCGGTAGATCCATTCGATCGCATCCACAAAGGACGTTTTGTCCTCCGACGCCCGCCACTCGAACATCTTCTCGCGAAGGTCGCTCATTTTAAGCTGCTCGACCAATTCGGCCCGCAATGCCTCATCGTTGATGAGCCGCATGACCGTCTGGAAGTAACCCTCGTCGGTGTCGCAGGCCAACCAGTCGGGCATGCCTGCCATTCGCAGCACGTCCCGGTCAAAGATGCTCAACGGTTCGTTGCCGCGATAGGCCACCGTCGGCACATGAACAAGACAGGTGTCCACCGTGCTGTTGGTGTTGCCGAACGGGAAGGCTGCGAGCGCGACGTCGCATCGTTCCAGCACCTTCAAGAAGCCGCCGTACGTGCGTGACGGCTCCAGCGTGAAGTAACGGAAGCGTCGTTCGAAGACCTGGCGAATGCGGTCATACATGACGCCCGCAGCCGATGCAAAGAAGTGGAAGTGGATGGGGCGCGGGGATTCCGCCTCGATGCGCTCGCACAGGGCCAGGAACCGTGGCGACAGCTTCATGAGCGAGCTGTTGACGGCCAGGTGCAAGCGGCCGTCGTTGAACTTCTCCCGGTCCACTTGATGGGCCAGAACATCATCGTGTGGCTCGAAGGGAGGCGTCGCTCGCATCTCCACCACCTTGCGGCCGTACTCCCATGAAACCTCTCCGACGCCGGGCGAGACCAGCGCATAGTCCATGGTGTCGCACATCGCCGGCGCGGGGTGGCCCAGCGACATCAGCTGAACGGGCGCGAAGCGCAGGTTGGCGACCAACTGCGTCCACTCGGACATCCCGAGACTCGGGTAGTAGATGACGTCCGGTTGCAGTCGGACGATGCGCGCGCCGATCTCCTGAAGAGGGATGCCCGCTTCGAGGATCGAAACTTCATCAAACAGGTCGTGCGTGTCTGCCGTGATGTATCCGGTCATCGCCATGCACACCGTGTGGAACTTGGAGCGCAACTGCTTCAGGCCAGCTGCATAGCTGCGGTGCATGGCATGGCCCGCACTCATGCGCTCTGCGCAGATCAGCAGTTTGGGGCGATCGGTCAGCTGACGTGGCGAACAGTGGGACTTGAGCCCGCCGAGCTTGGCGAGCCCGCGCCACACTTCGTTGAGGCTGCGCTTGATCTCGTGCTTGCGGACATGATCTGCATAGCTGCAGTGCATCCACGCCGACGTCATCGCCTGGATGATGCCCTGCGTCGGCTTGGCCGATTCAATCTTGGCGCAGTGTTCGATCAAGATGCTGCGGTTCTCCTCGCCCCGGGCGTGATGCACGAACGGCGCCGTGAACCAGCCGACCATCAGCGGCAGCAGTTGGTCGGCAGGAAGCTTCAGCACGCCTTGCATCAGCTCGGGCGGCAACGCATCCAGCGAATAGAACAACGACAGCACGAACACCTGGTTGGCCCGCAGAGTGACGCCGCCGTCGGCATTGCGTTGGCCGTTGTAGCTCAGCAGGTGGAAGGGCCCTTCATAGCCGCTGAGTTCGAAGATGGCTTCCAGCATCGGCTTGCGGCCTGACAGGAAATCAATCTGGCCCAGGTCGATCAGGAAATCGGGGCTGCAGATCAGCGCCGAGATCATGGCGGCGATCCGCGTGTAGGCGGCGCGCCGCTCTTCGGGGGAGGCGCTGGGCGGCAGGATTCCATAGGGTGAGCGCGTGGTGCTCATTGCCTGCAGAAGCTGCAGCAGCAATGCGACGCCTTCCTTGGTCTGGCGCTGGAACACAGCGCGCTCGAGTCGGTCGAGCAGGCTCTCGATGTCGTTTTCTTGTGGAGCGGTCATTGCAGATGCGTCTTGAAACGATGTCGCGCAGTCGACACGTCAGGTGGGCCAAAGGGGTCGAGTTTATCGGCACCTCAACGGACGCCTTCTCCGTAGACCAACCCGATCCTCCAGGGGTTGCGGTTGGCTATTTCTTTGTCGTCTGTGACGAATTTGGCGATTGAGTCGGGGTGTTCGGTTACTCTCAAATGGCTCACGCTTTCCTTGATGCGTGAATGCAACATGGAAAGGGGTAAACCCCGACTGTCGACTTGCAAGGTTTGCAAGGCTTGACTAAATCGTCTGCTATGCTGCCTGCCAACCTGCTGAGTTGAGGCCATGCTTTGTGGTCGCAAGCAAGGTGGGGGAGGCGGGACGGAGCTCAAGTCGACGCAGTGGTCGCCGTATTGGTGACTGTTGCAGCCACAGGGCAGAGCAATCATCCAGTGCGGCGTGCTGATGAGCGATGTCCCGCTAAGTCCTAGTGTTTGATTTTTGTTGCAACAACGATCCGGAGAGTTCATCAAGATGAAGAGCTTCACCATCAAGGCCCTTGCTGTGGCGGCCGCCGCGGCCTGCGGTACTTCCGCTTTCGCGGGCACCCAAACGGCTACCCAGCGCAATTACGCCTTGGAGGCCATCACCAACACGACGCCTGTCACGCTGGATTCCATCGTGACGACCATCGGCGTCGCTCGCACCACCGCTCAGGACTTCACCGTGGTTGTGCGTCCGCAATCCGCGTCCACGAAGTTCAGCGGCACCTGCCCGGCGCTGGTGTTCAGCAACGGTAGCGGTTCCGGCGCTGCTGCGGTTTCGCAGAAGCGTGCTTCGACGACCGAGTGCGTCTACGAAGTTGACGTTAGCGCGAACTTTGTCGCTGCTGACAACGCCACTTTGACCCTGACCGGTCTGGTTTTGCAGAATCACTCGCTTGCCACCGAAGGCGCTACCGAAAGCATCGGCGTGGGCTTCTTCGATCTGGGCGAAACCGCCCGCATCGACAACTCCAATGACCTGGTGAACGTGGTCGCCAAGAGCTTCCGCGCTGTGACGCTGGTCGCTGCCCAAGACAACAACACGTCGGCTGACGTGCTGTTCAACGGTGGCAACAGCCCGCTGTTCGGTTTCATCGCTCAGGGCGGTGACACCAACCTGGTCGCTGAAGCCAACTTCGTCGTCAACGTCAACGGTTCGCTGACGAACGCCGGCGGTACGTTGTTCAACGCCCACGTCGACGTGACCAAGATCACCTTCACGGTGACTGGTGACCAAGACGGCCTGGACATGACCAACTCGTCGGTCGTCGTCAACGGTGGTAACGCCGCTGGTGTCGCCGTTGCTGGTTCGGGTTCTTCGGCCACGGCCACGTTCAACGCTGCTGGTACGGCTTTCCAAGCCACCGGCAACTCGACGGTTCAGGTTCGCCTGAGGACCGCTGCCACGAAGTCGCTGGGCACCTCGCGTACCTTCGGCGTCTCCGCTGTTGTGGATCCGGCTCTGTCGGGCGTGGCTGACCAGACTCTGTCGGGCAATGCCAACTGGTGGGTGTGGACGGCCAACGCCATCGAGCTGCGCTCGGCGTTCTTCAACAACGACACTTCGAACGGCAACCTGACCCGCTTCTTCTTCCAGAACACGGGCGCAGCTGCTTCGTACTCGGCCACTTGCTACGGCGAAGCCAACACCTTCCCGGGTGGCGCAACGACCCCGACGTACGGCACGAAGCGCAGCGGCGTGCTGGACGCAGGTACCACGGCCATCACGGCTTCGGACATCTGCACGTTCGACAAGAACAGCAAGCGTGGTTCGATCACCTTCACGATCAACTCGTCGGCCGGCAAGATCAAGGGCGTGTACCAGCAAGCCATCAACGGCGCCGCTGCTTCGTACATCCCCCTGGATCGTCCGTACAACAACGCCAACCCGACGTACTAATTGCCAGATCGCTTCGGCGGTTCAGCAATCCAGAGGGCGCCTTCGGGCGCCCTTTTTTCATGGTGGGCGCCATCCTTTAAACTGCGAATCCCTTGCAACACTGCTGCACCATGCTTCGACAATTCCAGGCCTCGCCGGCGCGCGCGCGCGGTTTCACTTTGCTTGAGATGCTGGTAGTCCTGGCCATCATCGGCCTGATCGCCGGTCTGGTGGGGCCGAGGCTGTTCAGGCAGGTCGACAAGGGCAAGACCACGACGGCGACCACGCAGGTCAAGCTGTTGCGAGGCGCGGTGGAGAACCTGCGCCTGGACATCGGACGCTATCCGACCGCGCAGGAGGGCCTGACGCTGCTCAACAAAGCGCCCGCTGACCCTGCACTCGCGACCCGCTGGCGTGGCCCTTACCTCGACGAGACTGTGCCTCTGGACCCTTGGAGCAAGGCGTACCAGTATGCGATTCCTGGACGTGACGGTCAGCCCTTCGCGCTCTACTCGCTGGGGGCGGATGGTCAGCCTGGGGGCGAAGGCGACGCACAGGACCTTGGCGTGCTGCCTGCCAACTGATCGTGCTCACGCGCTCCATAGTGAAGCGTCCTTCCGCTCGTTGATGAGCACGAGCTCCGGGAAACGCACTGCACAAGAGCGGGGCTTCACGCTGCTTGAGGTTCTGGTCGTCCTCGCGTTGATGGCGCTTGCGACCGGCATCGTGCTGCCGAGGGCGGCGGGATGGCTGGATAGCGTCCAGGAACGAGGTTGGCGCGCCGATCTGAAGGCCTATCTCGAAGGTATGCCGGTCAGGGCATTCCTTGCAGGTCAGGAAATGAGATTGGACGCCGCGGCGCTGGCCGCATCGGTGCCCGGCGGGCCGGCGACGATCTTGTTGAGAACGCCGGAGCCGCTGTCTTATGGTGCGACCGGCGCTGCTGTCGGCGGGCGGTTGGAGCTGCGTCGCGGAAATGCACGAGAGGTCTGGACCATCGAGCCGGTCAGTGGCCGGGTGACTGAAGGGACGTGAGGTGATTCGCAAGCGTCCGGGAGTCCAGCGTCGTCAGTGCTCACTCAGCACCTCGAGGGGGTTCACGTTGCTGGAAGTGGTGGTGGCGCTCGTCATCTTGTCGACCTCCGGCCTGGCCCTGTTCAGTTGGATCAGCCAGAACTTAGCGACGGCGACCCGCTTGCAGCAGTCCCAGGCACGCTCCCAGCTCCAACTGGAAGGCGTGTCGTGGCTGTCGACCATCAACCCGGCCGTCGAGCCCGACGGTGAGCGTGAGCTCAGCGGGATGCGCTTGGCTTGGCGGGCGACGCTGATCGAGCCTATGCGGCCCGAGTTTGACTACGGGGGAGGGTTGTTGCCGCGCTGGATTCTCGGCCTCTATCGCGTGGAGGCCAGCGTCACGCGTATCGACACCGGCCTACGGGCGGATTGGGTCCAAGTGGTAACCGGTTGGAAACTTGCTACCTATTCCTCGGGTGGCTCGCCAAACGTATCAAATAGTATTGGCTCACCCAGCGCGGGAGCGCAAAGGTGAATTTCTACAAGTTTTCCCAGCAATCTCAGCGTGGTTTTACGCTTGTTGAAATGCTGGTCACGCTGGCCTTATTGGCCATGATTTCCGCGCTTCTTTGGCAGGCGATGCAGCAGGTCATGAGGGTCGAGCGCGTGCTGCAGCGTTCGGGTGTCGAGGGCCAGTTGGATGCCGTGCGCCGGGAGTGGTTGCGGGGGCTCATCCAGTCCAGCTTCGTGGAAGAAATGGGCAGTCCACGGCAACTGCAAGGCGATGCTCGACAGATGACGCTGGCAAGCGCCGAGGCTGTGGGTCTGGCTGGCATGCGTTCGAACAAGCTGCAGATTCGCCTTGAGAGCGATTCGCCAACAGGTCGTCAACGGCTGCTGCTGAGCGAGGTACCGACGGCAGACGCTTTCCAACAGGAGCTGCGGGGCACGCCCAGGACTGTCGAGTTGCTGACCTGGGTGGGCAAGCCCGGCAGCATCAAGTTCCTGGGCGGGGATGGTGAATGGCAGGACCACTGGCCGCCGCCCGTGCCCATCATCAACGTGCAGTACGAGAGTGATCTCATCAGGGCGGCCCAGGCGGCGCTGCCGCGCTTGCCTGTGGCCGTCATGATCGAGCTTGGTGATGAGGCGGGTGGTGCGCTCGTCACCCGGCTCAGCGTGACAGAGCCCGGAAGGACATCGCGTCGGAGCATGGAGCAGTGAAGCGAGTTGGCGCAAGAGCTCAGCGTGGCTATGTGCTGCTGATGGTTTTGGCGGCCCTGGCCGTCATTGCCTTGGTGGCGCAGCGTTTTGCACAGAGAAACGATGGCCTGCGCCGCAACGCGCTGGACTTCAGCCAGTACGCGCAGGCCAAAGCGTCAGGTGCCGGTGCGTTGGCGGCAACGCTGTACTGGAACTCCACACGTGGGTTGATGCCCGCAGGGCGCGGCAATCATGAAGTCCAGATGCGCTATGACGGCCGTCGCTACGTCACCGCGGAAGGGGCTTTTGTAGCCGTGCAGGACGTCAGAGGCTTGCTGGCGATCAATGGTGGCGATCGCCAGGCACTCACAGCATTGCTGGTGCAGGACGGCGTGACGGTGCAACGCGCGCAGGCCATGATCGATGTGCTGGACGATTACATTGACACTGATGTGCTCAGGCGCCTGAATGGCGCGGAACGCCCCGAGTATCAGGCTCTGGGATTGCCCGGGCCTCGCAACGGCTGGTTGGTGAGCATGCGCGAACTGGAGGCGATGCCGTTGTGGCGTGACGACCCTGAGCGCCTCTCCCGGCTTGCTCGCTGGTTCAGTGGTGATATCGGTCATCCGATGAATCCCGCGACCGCACCGCTCAGCGTGTTGCGGGCGATGTTGCCTACCGCCAACCCGGCGCAATTCGATCTGATCCTGAACCTCCGCCAGACCAATCAGCTGTCGGACGGGCGTACCGCACAGCGCCTCACCGGGCTGCCTTTCGAGGCGGATGACTTCTTGTTCGCGCCAGGTAACGACAGCCGCATCACGGTGTGGGCGCCAGGGTTACCAAGAGCGCTTGAGTACAATGTCCGGTTGGTACCTGCAGGGGAGCCTGGCCCGTGGGTGATTACCGAACAGCACAGCATCACGCGGTCCATCATCACGGATGAAGCTATCACAGCTGTCCCTTTTCCCCTGGCCCTCGGCGAACTCCCGCGAGCTGCAAGCGCTCCTACGCCTTGATGGTTTTGATGCCACGCCGCGGTCGGTGTGGTGGGCTCGAACCCGGATCGTCATCGCACGCAGTCGCTGCAGGATGCGATGGTTCCGTTTGGGCGGCATTCCGGCTGCCGAGCGCCTCGATGCGTTGCGCCTGCAGGTGGAAGCTTGGCGGCCCTTTGACGCCTTGGCCGGCCGTCTCGTCGTTGCGGGTGACGAGGGTCTTGCCATCGTCTGGGATGCAGTAGCGGTCGAGCGGCAACTGCAAGCGGCGGATCTGTCCGTTGAGCGCTGCCAGGTCCTGCCCGAGACGCTGTTGCAGGTGGCGCGCGACGATGGTTTGCATTTGCTGCGTGTGGCTGACGGCTATGAAGCACAGCATTGGCAGGACGGTCAGCTGCGCGCGAGCCGCTGGTGGGCCAAGCCACTGAGCTTCCAGGACTGGCAGGAGTTCGTTCACGCCAGCGGCGCCACACGTGACGCAGCGGGCGAAGGCCACAGCGTTCCAACGCCACATGCGCTGGAAATCGCAGCGACAACGTGGGCGAAGCACTACTCGCTGCATGCGTCGGGCGATGCCTCGGCAGGGTTGGAGCGGCGCGCGGCGTTGGGTGGGGCCGTGGTTCTTTCGGTGGTCGTTGGTGCGCTCGGACATCAGCTCTGGGACGTATATCGCCAAGGCAATGCACTTGCCGAGCAGATCGCCGAGGTCAAGACGACTGCGGCGGCGGTGTTGAGCGCGCGCGACGCGACAACGACGGCCCTGGGCGAGGTGGAGAAGCTCGCCGCTTGGTATGCCGTGCCGCAGCCCATTGATGTCATTGGCCACCTTCATGACGCTCTTGCTCGCTCGGGCGTGCAGATCAAGGATCTGGACCTCGAAGGCAACAAGCTGCGGCTGGGTCTTCAGCTGACGGCCTATGCCACTCGCGCTGGCATCGTGAAGGATCTGCAGGCGGGCGGCTGGTTCACCGATGTGGCCGAGGTGCGTGCGGACAACGCGCGCGGTCTGCTGGTGATGGAAATGCGGATCGCCGGTGCGCGTCCGCCATCAGCGGCGGCCAATGCCGAAGCTGCCCCTGCCGCTGTGGCGGCGACAGGCCCCAACCCGGCTGCCGCGACAGCGGCACTGAACGCGCCCGTAGCCGCCGCGCCGCAAGTCGCAGCGCCAGCCGCGCCCGTGGCGGCACCTGCTGCTCCGCTCCCCAAAGTGCAACCTTCGGGGCCGCCAAAACCCATCATTGCCAAGCCAGACGCCAACGGCATGCCCCCGGCGGATGTGTTCAATGCCATTCCGAACCGTTGATGAGCCGTGACGCTGTACTGACGCCTCTCGCGCAATTACGCGAGCAATGGCAGGAATCTCGTGTTGTCCGCCTGGGCGCTTGGCTGGGTGCCGCGTTGCTGAGCCTTTACGTGGTGCTGGCTGGTTTCGATGCAGTGGACGCCATGACCGAGCGCAATGGCGGCCTCGCCGCTGAGCTGACCCGACTCAACGCGCTGTCCAAGGAGACGCAGTGGCCGGAGCGCAGTCGTGATGTCGCCGGGCTGAAGGCGGCCTATGAGGTCGCCGTCTGGAGTGATGCCGACATCGCGCTGACGGAAGCCGGACTGCAGGACTGGCTGCGCAGCAGCACGCAGCGTCTGGGCCTGAAGGTTCGCGAGATCAATCTGGTCCGCACTGAGCAGCAGGCAGCGGA
This sequence comes from Roseateles asaccharophilus, assembly GCF_031458115.1. Taxonomy (GTDB): domain Bacteria; phylum Pseudomonadota; class Gammaproteobacteria; order Burkholderiales; family Burkholderiaceae_C; genus Pelomonas; species Pelomonas asaccharophilus_A. The sequence goes on from NZ_JAVDXV010000008.1 coordinate 59,551, forward strand.
GGGCACAGCGAACGTCCCAGCGGGTTACGTCGAACTGCATGCCCGAGTCAGTGTCGAGCTGCAGCGCACGCCGCTGTTCGCGCTACTGGCCGAGATGGGCAATCAAGAGCGACGCGTGGTCGTCGAGCGTGTGTCCCTGCGCAGCCAGAGTCAGCCTGCGACGGCCGAGATCGATTTGCGCGTGCTGGCGCGGCCTGGGAACAAGCCATGAAGCTGATGCCCTGGATCCTGTTCCCCATCGCTGCCGCGCTGGGCTGGCTGCTTTCGCCTGCGACCGATGAGCAGACAAATCTGGTGCAAGCCCGGCGCGAAGCCTGGGCGTTGCCCGAGCTGCCGCCCCGCGCCGATCAAGCCGGGCGAGCCATCGGGCTGGCTGCATCGCCGATCTTCGAGCCCGAGGCTGCCGTGGTGGCCGCTGCTGCGGCTGCGGCCGCGGCCCAGGCCGAGGACCGGCGTTGGCGCGTGGCGGGCATCTTTGGGCGGGACCGCGAACGCAAGGTGTTGATCAGCTTCGTCGCGGCCGGCAAGCCGCCGTTGCGATTGGGTGTGGGCGACAAAGTACCCAGCGGCGAACGCATCACCCGCATCGTTGACGGCGAGGTGCTGATCCGCGTCGGCCAAAAGCAGGTTCCGCTGGGAGCCGATTACCGTGAATGAGAACCTGATGTTTCCTGACCTGAGACTGCCGCGCCGCCTGGGCATGCCGTCCTTGGCGGCCATGCTCGTGTTGAGCGCCTGCGCGCCGCTGACACCTCAAATCCCGCCACCGCTGCAGCTGCCCCAGCCGTCGGGTGACGCGCTCAAGACGGCGGACAGCCAGCAACGCACGGCAACCGAGATCAAGCCAGGGCCGAAGGCCCCCGAGACCAAGACGGCCCCGCTGGAGGTCACCGCGCCGGCTATTCAGCCCACGGATGAAGTGCTTGCGGCCGTGAACCTGCAGCAAGTGGCCTTGCCCACGTTCATCCAGGTGGTCTATGCCGACGTGTTGAAGAAGAACGTCAGCATCGACGCGCCGGTGTTGGCTCGCCAGGACCTGGTGACCTTCAAGGCAGGCACCGGCCAGACGGCCGCTCAGATCGAGACGGCCGTGAAGCTGCTGCTCAAGAGCTACGGCCTGTCCGTCATCGACGTGGCCGGTCTAGTGCGCGTCGTTCCCGACAACGCCAGCCAGGGGGATCTGCCCGGCATACGCTATGGCGCCGCGCTGCCGACGGTGCCCGCCTCGTTGCGCCCGATTTTCCAGCTCATCCCTCTGGAGTCGGTGCGTCAAGTGGACGTCGGCAACTGGCTGCGGACGCTGTTCGGTGAGCGGGTCAAGGTGCAGGAGGACTCTTCGCGCAACGCCATCCTGATCAGCGGCAATCCGGACAATGTCCGCGCCGCACTGGATGCGTTGGCAGTGCTGGATCAACCGGCGTTGAAGGGGCGTAGCTCCCTCACGCTGTCGCCGGCCTTCTGGTCGGCTGACGAACTGGCCCGTCGCCTTGCCGAAGTGCTGGCCGCGGAAGGCTATGCCGTGCATCCGGTGGGGCAGGCCATCACGCCGGGCGGCTTGCGCAGTCCGATCATCCTGTTGCCTGTTTCCAGCCTGAACCAGGTCTTCGTCTTCGCCACGGGGGAGGACGTGGCCAATCACGTGGCGGAATGGGCGCGGACGCTTGACCGACCCAATGAGCGGGGCATCGGCAAGAACCTGTTCACCTACGCGGTCAAGCACAAGGATGCCGAGCAACTGGCCACCACGCTAGACCGCGTTCTGGGAGGGTCGGGTGGCAGCCAGGCTGCTGCGACAACCGGCAGTGCCGCCGCCGGCGCCGCCGCCGCCACCCGCCTCAGCTCCGTCGTGGTCGACAAGTCCAGCAACACGCTGATCTTCCAGGCCAATCCGGACGAGTTCGGCCAAATCCTGGCGCTGCTGCAGAACCTGGACAAGCCCACCAAGTCGGCCCTGATTGAAGTCACGGTGGCCGAACTGAACCTGACCAACGACACCAAGCTTGGTTTCGAATGGTTGACCGACCATGTGAAGGCGCGCGGTGGCTACTCGGTCAGCGCCGGAAGTGGTGCCGGCAGCGAGGGTGGCATCAACATTAACATCTTCAATCCGGCCGGCGCAGCCCGCGTTGCGATCGATGCATTGGCCACGGACAACCGCGCCACCATCCTCTCCAGCCCGCGTCTGATGGCGCGCAACGGCGAATCGGCCACGATCCAGGTGGGCGACGAAGTGCCCATCATCACGGCGCAGCAGACAACGCCCGTGACTGGCAATACCAATGGCCTGCTGCAGACGGTGCAGTACCGCTCGACCGGCGTCATCCTGAAGATCAAGCCGGTGATCCATTCCGGTGACCAGATCGATCTCGACGTGTCCCAGGAAGTCAGTCAGCCGGCCACCACCAAGACCGGTCTGACCACGACGCCAACGATCTCGACACGCAAGGTCGAAACCAAGCTGACCTTGCGCAATGGCTCCACTGTGCTCCTCGCGGGTTTGATCGATGGATCCGGCTCTGAAGGCGCCAGCGGCGTGCCGCTGCTCAAGGACATCCCCGTCATTGGCAGCCTGTTCAAGTCGGAGACCAAAAACAAGAACCGTCGCGAGATGATCATCTTGATCACGACCTACATCGCGAACGACTCTGCCGAAGCGGAAGCCATCACGGAAGCGTTCCGCAAGAGCCTCGGCCCCTGGGCCAATCCGCCGACCAAATTCACGCCTTCGGAGCTGAAGCCCCAGCCGGTGCCCGCGGATCGATGAGCGAATCTCAATCCGGTCAGCTGATTGGCGAGTTGCTGCTCGCCCGCGAACAGATTCGTCAGGACGACCTGAACGCTGCGCTGCGCTTCCAGGCCGAGCAGGGCGGGCGTCTCGGCGCGGTGTTGATGCGCATGGGCGCCGTGACGGCCGAGCGCCTCTATGCCGCGCTGTCCGATCAATTGGGCATGGGCTGGCTGCGGGCCGACGAGTTCGATGAGGCGGCATTGCGTCAGGGTTTGCAGGACTTGGAGTCTTGCGCGACGCAGCTGCTGCGCCTGGGCGTGCTGCCCTGGCGAGATGAGGCCGGTTGGCAGCTCGCCTGCGCCGACCCGTTGGAGGCGGAGGTGCGCGAGTTCGCTCAGCTGACCAATGAGCTTTCCTCGGCTCGCTGGTGGCTGGTCGCCCCCGATGACGCGCAGCGCTGGGTTCAACGGCTAGGCCAGAGTGATCTGAGCATGCAGGCTCTGGACGAGCGCGCCCTGCGCGAGCTCGCCGAAGACGCGCCCGTGATCGCATGGGTCAACAACCTGATTGCGCAAGCCGTCGAATCGCGGGCTTCCGATATCCATCTGGAGCCTGGCGAGCGGGAGTTCGAGGTCAGGCTGCGCATCGACGGCCAGTTGCACACACGACTCACGCTGGGAATGGATCGCTATCCGGCTGTCGCATCACGCATCAAGCTGATCGCGGGCATCGACATCGCAGAGCGCCGTCTGCCCCAGGACGGCCGCATCTCCACGCGCGCCGCAGGCGCCGAGATGGATGTGCGGGTCTCGTCCATTCCTGCCGTGTTCGGTGAATCCATCGTGATGCGGCTGCTGCCCAAGCGACGTTCCGATCTGTCGCTGGAGCGTCTGGGCCTGCGGCCGCAGCAGCTGCGGCAGTTCCGCCGTTGGCTGGGGCTGGCGAACGGCCTGGTGCTGGTGACGGGACCGACCGGTGCCGGCAAGAGCACGACGCTGTATTCAGCGCTGGCTGCCACCAATGACCAGAGCCGCAAGATCCTGACGGTCGAGGATCCCGTCGAGTTCAGGTTGCCGAATGTGATCCAGGTGCAAGCACAGCCGGACATCGGCTACACCTTTGCGCGGGCCCTGCGGGCTTTCTTGCGGCACGACCCCGACATCATCATGGTCGGTGAAATTCGCGACCGCGAGACGGCCGAGATCGCCATCCAGTCTGCCCTCACTGGTCACCTGGTGCTGGCGACGCTTCACACCAACGACGCCCCTTCGGCCGTGACCCGCCTCGTGGACATGGGCGTGGAGCCCTTCCTGGTTGGTGCCTCGTTGAGGGCGGTGATGGCGCAACGGCTGGTCCGGCGCTTGTGCGATCGCTGCGCACAGCCGGCGGACACCGTTCCGGCCTTGAGCGAGGACGAGTTGGCCCTGGCGTTGAACGACCTGCGCAGCGAGGATGGCGAAGCACAGCCACCGCGCTGGCGTCATCCTGTCGGCTGTCCTGAATGCCAGCAGACCGGGTTCCGCGGACGGGTGGGCATCTACGAGATGCTTGAGATCGATGCCGAGATGCAGCATGCGCTGGCACGTGATGCCGGGCTGCCGGCGCTCATCGAGATGGCTGCCCAGCGCGGGTACCGGACCTTGGCCCAGGAGGGCGGGTTGAAGGTGGCTCAGGGCATCACCACCTTGGACGAAGTGCTGCGAGCCACGGGTGGCGCGGGAGAGGCCTGACGTGACGTGGGCGGACTGCATGCAGGATGTGCTTAGGCGCGGGAGATCCGATGCGCTTTGACTACCAGGCGCGTGACACCAGTGGCCGGCCTCACAGCGGACATCTGGAGGCTCGCGATACCGCCGATGCCATGGAGCAACTCGCTGCGCAGGGGTTGACACCGGTTCAGTTGAAGACCCAAGAAGCCAGACGTCCGGTACGCCGACAGCGACTCGCGTCGATCAAGTTGGCTGACCAGGTGGTGCTGTTGCGCGAACTGGCCACCTTGCTGGCCGCGGGCGTGGCACTGGGGGACGCGCTGTACAGCCTGGTCCAGGCCTATGACCAGCAGGCGTTGGGGCCGGCGATGGCTGCGATGGAAGCCCATGTTCGCGGTGGCGGCCGGTTGTCCGACGCGCTACGCACGGAGCAGCTCGGCATGCCCAGCTACGTGATAGCGCTGACGCAGGCGGGGGAGGCCAGCGGTGAACTCGCCCAGTCACTGCAAGATGCCGCAGACCAGATGGAGCTGAGCCGTAAGGCGGGCGAGGATCTGCGCAGCGCGCTGATCTACCCGAGCGTTTTGGTGGGAGCAGGCAGCCTGGCAGTCTTCTTCATCTTCGTCGGCGTGGTGCCGAAGTTCGCCAGCCTGATCCGTGGCAGCCGCCAGGTGCCTGATCTCTCGCGCTGGGTCATCGAATCCGGCGTGTTCGTGCGGGCCCACCTGTTCGAGGCGCTGCTGTTGCTGGGGCTGCTCGTGGCCGGTGTTGTCACGGCGCTGGCGCGACCGTCGGTGCGACATGGACTGCTGCAGTTCCTGCAACGCGTGCCGGTGGTCGGCCCATGGCTGGTGCAGGCCGAGATCGGGCGCTGGGCCACGGTGCTCGGCGCGCTGCTTGCGAACCGCGTGCCCGTGCTGACTGCCATGCAGCTGGCGCAGGGGGTGTTGCGCCTGGATGCCCTGAAGATGGGCCTGGAGCGCGCGATGAAAGGGCTGCAGCAGGGCCAGACGCTCAGCGACGGTCTCGCGACGCAGGCCTGGTTTCCCAAGACCCGGCTCAACCTGATCCGCGTTGGCGAGCGCTCCGGCGAACTACCGCGGATGCTTCAGGCGTTGGGGCGCACGCAGGGAGAGGCCGCAGCATTGCTGCAAAAGCGCATGTTGGGGTTGATCGAGCCCATCGCCATCCTGCTGATCGGTGCAGTGATTGGTGTCGTCATGGTCGCTGTCATGATGGCCATCACCAGCTTCGACACGCTGATCTAAGGTCAGGTCAACCGATTCGCGCCTGTGCGCGGTCCAGCGCGGTAACACCCGCTTGCGCGGCGGCCGGCACCGGTCGGTCGTAGTGCTCAATGCGTCCGCGGCCGGCACGCGCCAGTGCCAGGTCCAGGGCTGCTTCGTCTTTGCGTTGCAGGCCCAGTTGTTGGACCACCGCCGCGACTGTGGACCGTGGGTCAGCAACCAAATCTGCGTGTCGACAGGGAACCCAGCGCCCCGCCAGCGAGGGGGTGTCGCTCAGCCCTTGCAGCACACCGGCACATCCTTCCAGCGCCGCTCCGAGTACCCCGTCCAGCGCCTCGGTCGTGCTCGCCGTGAGGCTGTGCTCGGCAAACATCGCCTGCCACATCTTGCGGTTGGAGTGCAGCACGTCGGCGCCGTCGCGAACCATCCAGACGACCTGTGCGCCGGGAAAGCGCTTCAGCAGTGCTGGCAACCTGAAGCTGTGATTGGGGGACTTCAGGATCAGGCGCTCACCGGCCCGGCCTGTGGTGTGCAGCACGCCAGCCATGAAACGCTCAAAGCGCGGCAACCAGTCTGCAGCCTGGGCGTCCCAGTAGGCGGGCGTCAGCGTGTGCTGCAGCTCCGCCAACCGCTCCGGCATCAGGAAGGCCCGGTAGACAGAGTCCACCCCGAGTGTCAACAGCGCGAACTCATCTTCCTGCGGCGATAGTGCGCTGATCTCCAGCCCGTCCATCGGCCGCGCGACGGCTTGCGTCTGCGCGGGCGGCGGCAGCAGCATGAAGGAGCTGGCGTTCATGCACTGCCAGGTCTGCGGCGTGGGCAGGCCAGTCAGCGCGGTCAGCAGTTCGTGCATGACCGTGGTGCCGCTGCGCCAGGGGCCGACGATGAACAGCGGCGGCGCCAGCGCGGGCGCCGAGGCCACGCGGGCATCGCTGAGCCGGCGGTTGAGCGTGGCCCAGTGGGACTTCCAACGCAGCTGCGCGCGAGTCGTCAGCGGCAAGTCCCGCCACAGCGGTGAGCCGCGCAGCCATGCCAGCAGCGCGGCGTCGACGGTGTGCAGCGGGCTGCGCGCGCTCATCGCGTACCGCCGAACTGACGCGCGCGCAGCTGCTCGACCTGCGCGAGCCGGGCTTCCAGGTCGGCCCGCAGCCGCGCACCGAGTTCAGGCTGTGTGGCCATCAGGTCCGTTGTCTCGCGCGGGTCCGCGGCCAGGTCGTGCAGCGTCGCCGTGCGCGCAGCCGCGTCGTAGGTCAGCTTGTGATCGCCGTCAATGAGCACGTAGTGACCTTGGCCAATCGGCGCAAAACGGCTCTGGCGTTCCATCGCCATGCTCAGCACCGGTCGCGCCGGCAGAGTGTCACCGAGCAGTGCCGGCTTCAGGCTGCGGCCATCGGCCCGGGGCAGGCCGCCGCCGCCCGCCAGGTCGGCCAGTGTCGGCGCCACGTCGGCCAGGCTGACAGGCTGCGACACGACACGGCCGGTGCTCTGCCCGGGCAGCTTGATCACGAGCGGCACGCGTAGCACGCCTTCGTTCATCGTCTCGCCGGCATGACCCATGAAGCCGTGCTCAAACGATTCGCCGTGGTCGGACGTGATGGCCACGATGGCCTTGTCCAGGCGTCCCGACTGGCGCAGGTCGTCCAGGAAGCGCCCCAGCGCGGCGTCCGCAGCCATGATGGACTCGCGGTAGCGCAGCCGGTGCTTGTCGATGACGGTCTGCTGAGCCGGCGTGTAATGGCCCATGCCCAGCATCTGCGACCAGCGGTCCAGCTCTCCCTGTGGCAGCAACTGGTACTTGAAGCCTTCAGGGGCCAGATAGGGGTCGTGCGGCGGCAGCGTGTGCACCCACATGAACACCGGGCGATGCGCCTTGGCCAGTTGCTGCTTCGCCGCTGCGTAGCTCAGCTCGGGCGGGAAGGGGTTGTGCTCGGCGAAGCGGTAGACGTCTAACGTGTCCAGGAAGGGCACCAGGCCGGAGAGCCAGAACGGCAGGGTCGTGTCGGGGAACAGCGTCAGCGCCCGGCGGGGCTTCAGACCTAGTGATGGAGACGGTGAGATGGTGTCGGTGTCGTAGTGCGCGAAGCTGCCATGGTGGCGCGGGCTGGCCATCAGGTTGGCGCTGATGGAGTGCGTCTCGTAGCCTTGCTCGCGCAGGCGCCGGGCCAGCGTGTGGTCGCGCACGTCGGCCGACATCTTGGCCACGATCTGCACGCCCCAGTGCGTCCACGGCAGCGCACCGGTCTCCAACGTGGCGGTGCTGGGCGTCGTGAAGTTGGCGCTGGCGTAGTGCCGGTCGAAGCAGGTGGCCTGCCGTGCGAATTCGCGCAGCCGAGGCATCAGCGTGGGGCCGTCGCCGCAGACCATCGCGTCCTGTGCGGCCAGCGTGTCAATGGTGAACAGGAAGACATCGGGCTGGTCCGCGGCGGCCGGTGGGACGGCCGGCGCATCGGCCGGTCCCAGCAGTCGGGGCGGTTGCAGCAGAAGCCAGCCGCAGGACAGGGCCAGCGCCAGCAGCGCCAAGCCCCGCAGGCCCAGCAGCGCCTGCACGGTCTTGCCCACCAGCCCGCGCCAGCGGCCTTGGCGGCCGAGCGCGTAGGCCAGCAACAGCAGCGCGACGGCCGCGCCCACGCGCAGGTGGGAATTGAGGCTCAGCGAGGTGCCGGACACCGTGCGCAGCCAAGCCCAGCCGGCCGAGCCAAACTGCCAGAGACAGACCCAACCCACCGGCACGATCAGCAGGCCCCAGGCCAGGGCGTGGGCGGCAGGCTCGCCAGCGCCGAGCCTGCGGGCCAAGCCTGCCCCCAGCATCGCAACCATGGCAATGATCAATGCCGGCACGGCCAGCACCAACAGAGCCAGCGCGACGTCGCGCAGCAGCTCGACCGGCGTCAGGAAGCCCAGGAAGGCATCGACCTGCTTGAGCAACGCCCACGGCATCCACAGGATGCTCAGCGCCGCATGGGCGGCGCCGAAGCAGCGCCACAGGCTGGCAGCAGGGATGGCGGTCGAGGGAGCGGCTGCGGCGGCGCTCATTCAGGCTTGCGGCCGGTCAGCCGCTGCCAGGCCCGGCGCGCCCAGTCGGAAATCCAGCGCCGCAGGAACAGCCAGCCACCGACGATCGCCGCCATCACGGGCGCCAGCAGCTGGAACAGCATGCCGCCCGCGTTCGGGTCGATGTAGGCGAAGGCCGGGCTGGTCAAGGACAGCCACAGCAGCAGGATCAGGGAGAGGCTGGTTCGCCAGGGGCGCTTGGAGGTCGGCATGGATGAGGACCAGCGGCGTGCACGAAAGAGGGCGGCCATTCTATCGAGGCCCTCACCCTAGAATCGCCGGCTGCCTCCCGCTGCGGCCGCCAACTTGCGCATCGCCCGACATTCCTTCTACAACCTGCTGGGCATGGGCCTTCCGCTGTTGCTGGCGTTGCTGGCGATACCGGAGCTGTTGCGCCTGCTGGGCACCGAACGATTCGGCTGGCTGACGCTGCTGTGGGCACTGGTCAGCTACATGGGCTTGTTCGATCTCGGTTTGCCGCGTGCGCTGACGCAGCAACTGGCGCCCGCCGTCAGCCGGCAGCGTTGGGCGGAGGCGGGGGCCATCGGTGGCACCGTGGCCGCGCTGGTCGCGGGCCTGGGCCTGTTGCTCGCGGTGGTGCTTTGGTGGGCCGCGCCGGCTCTCGCCGCGTTGTTGACCACGACCACCGAGGCCGAACGGTTGGTCGTGGCGCTTCGATGGATGGCCGCCGCCCTGCCGCTGACGCTGATGTCCACTGCGATGCGTGGTGCGCTTGAGGCCTGCCATGCTTTCCGAGGCATCAATGCCATCCGATTGCCATTGGGCCTGTGGACGTTTGCGGGGCCGTGGGCCATTGCTGCCTGGCGCGAGCCGGACCTGGGCGACATCGCCGCCGCGCTGGCGTTCGGGCGGCTCGCGGCGCTGCTGGCCCACGGCGCCCTGGTGATGCGCGTGCTGCACATGCTGCGCGGCCTGTGGCGCTGGGAGGGCGCCCGGTGCGCGCCGCTGCTGCGGGCTGGCGGCTGGCTCACCGTGGGCAATGTGATCAGTCCGCTGATGGGCTACTCGGACCGTTTCTTCCTGGGCATCGTCGTGTCGGGCACGGCGGCCGCGTACTACGCGGCGCCGCAGGAGATCGTGACCAAGCTGTGGATCATCCCCGGCGCGCTGACGGCGGTGCTGCTGCCGGAGTTCGCGACCCGTGCGACGGAGGCGGGCGAAGGCTCGTGGCGTCTGTTCGATGCGGCGGTGGCGGCCATCTTCATGGCGTTGCTGCCCCTCACGCTGGGCCTGGCCCTGTTCTCGCATGAGCTGCTGGGCCTGTGGCTGGGCCCCGAGATCGCGATGCACAGTGGGCCGCTGCTGGTCTGGTTCGCGCTGGGCATACAGATCAACTGCGTGGCCCACATCGCGCTGACCTGGCTGCACGCGCGCGGCCGCTACCGCGCACCGGCGCTGCTGCAGGTGGTCGAGTTCCCGCTGTTTCTACTGCTGCTGTGGGGGCTGAGCACGATTTGGGGGCTGCAAGGGGCAGCCATCGCCTGGCTGCTCCGCATGGCGGTGGACTGTGTCAGTCTGTTCGCGCTGTGCGGGGCTGAGCGCCGAGGTTGGCCCTCGCGTACGTGGGGTGGCGCCGTGCTGCTGGCCGGTTTGCTGTTCGTCGCCGCGAGTTGGGACAGCCTGCCGCTGAGGCTGCTGTTGTGGAGCGCCCTGGTGGCTGCTGTCACGGTGCTGGCCTGGCGTTGGCGTACGCGCGAGGCCCTGGCGAGTGCGGCAGCGGGAGGCTTGTCATGACGGTGCTGCCCAAGGTCAGCATCGTCACGCCGGCCTACAACCAGGGCGAGTACCTGGCGGCGGCGATGCGCAGCGTGCTGACACAGGACTACGCCAACCTGGAGTACCTTGTCATCGACGACGGCTCCAGCGACGACAGCCTTGCCGTGGCGCAAGCCGTGGCGGCGGAGTTCCCCGATCGCGTGAAGGTCCAGACCCAGGCCAATGCGGGTCAGGCCGAAACGCTGAATCGGGGCTGGGCGGTCTGCCAGGGCGAGATCCTCGGCTATCTGAGTTCCGACGACGTGTTGCTGCCCGGTGCGGTCAGCCGTCTGGTCGCGAGCTTGCAGCGGCGACCGGATGTCTCCTTGGTGTATGCCGACTTCTGGCTCATCGACCCAGCCGGAAACCGTCTGCGCCAGGTTCAGGCTCCCGAGTTCGACCGCCGAGCCATGCTGGAGAACCTGGTGTGTGCCCCTGGGGTGGGCGCGCTTTTCCGGCGTGAGGTCTTCGATGCCACCGGAGGATGGGATCCGCGTCGCCGGCAGGTGCCCGACTTCGAGTTCTGGCTGCGTGTGGCGGAGCGAGGCGACTTCCTGCGCGTGCCGTTCTGTCTGTCCGAGTACCGCATTCACGAGGGCTCGGCCTCCTACCGCGTCATGCCGGTGGCGCGGGCGGAAGAGATCGTGGCCGTGATCCAAGGACACTGGGCAGCCCGCCCTGAAACGCCGCCGGCGTTGGCCAGGCGCTCCGTGGCGCGCGCGCATGGCCTCTCAGGCAAGAATCACGCGCAGTCGGGACGGCCATGGCAATCGCTGCGGCACTATCTGCAGGCGTTCAGCCTCAGGCCCGGATTGCTGCTTGAATTGGGCATGTGGCGACAGATCGCCGTGGGGTTCCTTCGTCGAGCCTATTTTGGCCGGCGCGTCAAAGAGTGATGGTGATGAGCAAGCGCAAGCTTCTGGTGTTGGGCGCCAATGGCATGTTGGGGCATGCGGTGTTGCGGTGGTTCGCGCCACTGTCGGGTTATGAGGTCGTGGGGGCAGTCCGCACCGCCGAGGCCGCAAGCGAATTGCGCCAGCGCGTGCCGGATGCGGCAATCGTGGCCGGCGTGGACGCGGCTCGGCTGGACTCCCTGCGGCAACTGTTCGACCAGGTCAGGCCCGACGTGGTCATCAACTGCATCGGCGTGGTCAAGCAACTGACCGGTGCGGATCACCCGGCCACGGCCATTCCCATCAATGCCTTGCTGCCGCACCGCCTGGCGCGCCTGTGCCAGGCTCACGAGGCCCGGCTGGTGCACATCAGCACCGACTGCGTGTTCTCCGGCCGGCGTGGTGGCTACCGCGAAGATGATGTGGCCGATGCCGAGGACTTGTATGGTCGCAGCAAGCTGATGGGCGAGGTGAGTGCGCCGCATGCCGTCACGCTGCGCACATCCATCATCGGCCACGAAATGACCTCCGCCCATGCGCTGCTGGGCTGGTTCCTGTCACAGCGAGGCGTGGTGCCGGGCTACAGCAACGCCATCTTCTCGGCGCTGCCGACGGTGGAGTTGGCGCGGGTCATCGAGCAGCACGTGCTGACCGACCCGTCACTGCGAGGCATCTATCACGTGGCCGGTCCCACGATCAACAAGTACGAACTGCTCAAGCTGGTGGCGCAGATCTATCGCAGCGAGAACGAGCTGAAGGCCGTGCCGACCCTGGTAATCGACCGTTCGCTGGACGGGCAGCGCTTCCAGTCCGTGACCGGCTACCGCCCGCCCGACTGGCCGGCGCTTGTCGAGACGATGCGCGCGTTCGGCTGAGCGAGCCGGGTCAGCAGCTCCCGCATCGCGGCGACCGATGCGTCTGCCGTCAACCGCTGCTGTGCATATGTGCGACAGCGCGCGCGTTGTTCCCGGCGTTCGTCGTTGGACATCGCGGCCTGCGTCGCCAGAACCCGCTGGAATGCCAGCACATCGTCCAGTGGCAGGTCGGCACCCACGCCCGCCGACTGCAGACCACGCCACGGCGTCCGATCACTCAGCAGCACCGGGCAGCCGGCCGCCAGGGCCTCGGCGACGACGTAGCCGTGGTTCTCGCCCAGCGTTGGCAGGAAGAAGACATCGTGCGCGGCCATCATCGGCGCGACCTCGGCGTGCGCGACGGCGCCTAGATAGCGCGTGCGGATGTGGGCGGGGAGCGCCCGCATCAAGCCCTGACAGTCGGCCCAGACCTGATCGTTGCCGATGGGCCCGGCAATGTCGAACTCGATCTCGCAGGACATGCCAGACACGACCTTCAGTGCAAAGCCGAGGTTCTTGACGGGATCGATTCGGGACAGAAACAGCACACGCAGCGGGCCCGGCCGCCGTGGCGCGTCATCGGTTTCGGTGGCGGGCAACTGGGGCGGCGGCAGGTCGGCCGCCACATGGGGGGGCGCTGAGCCACCCAGGGCCGCCTGGATGGCCTGCGCCTCGTCGCTGCCGGTGGCGTGGAACTGCACGCCGCGCAGCAATCCGGTTCCGCGCAGGAGGGCCAGGTAGACACGCTTGGCGCGTGAGCGCTGTGCCAGCGCGCCAGGCATCAGTTCGCCGCGCGGCGCGACCAGCAACGGGCCGTGGGCAGCGGCAAGCCAGCGTCGGCACAGCAGCGGCCACAGACCCAGGTCGGGTGCCATCAGGCTGTGCAGGTAGACGAGGTCGAAAGGTTGCCGCAGCAGGCTGTGCAGCTGGCGTGCGCCGCTCATGCCACCAGCCAGGTAATGGATGTCCAGCCCGGTGGCCTGGCGCGCCGCATGCTGGCTGGCGGCACTGAAGGGCTGGGTGCCGCGCAGGTCGTGGTCGCGGGTGGCGACCACGAACTCGAAGTCGTCGCGCAGATGGCGTGTCAGGTTCAGCACGGCCTGCACCGATCCACCGCCCTGCTCGGCGGGCGGGAAGTACGGGCTCAGCATCAGCACGCGCGGCCGCGCGCCGGCGGGCGGCGCGGCCGCGGAGCTCAACGGCTCACCTCGCGCAGCCAGGTCTCGAGCTGCGTGATCAGCGTGGCGCGGTCAAACTCGCGGCGGGCATAGGCACGGGCGCGTACTCCCATCGCCTGGCGTTCCGTGATTGGCGTGGCGACCAGTGCCAGCGCCTGCCCTGCAAGCGCTGCGGCGTCGCCAGCGGGAGCGGCCAGACCGGCACCGGCCTCGGAAATGACGCGGCTGCCTTCGCCGTCCAGCATGGCCAGGATGGGACGACCGGCCGACAGATAGGCCGAGACCTTGCCCGGAATGGTCATGGCGAAGATGGGCTCGGCCTTCAGCGACACGATCAATGCATCGGCGCCCTTGAAGAACTCGGGCATGCGCTCCAGCGGATGGCGGCCCAGCATGAACACCGTGTCCTGCAGGCTGCGGGCCTGGATCTGCTCGCGCACCCAGCTGGCCTGACGGCCGTCGCCGACGATGAGCCAGTGGATGTCGGAGCGGTGCCGCGTGGCCTCGGCCGCATCGAGCAGGGCAGGGAAGTCCTGGGCATCGCCGATATTGCCGGCGAACATCAGCTTGAAGCGCCCGGCATGCGGCGCCAGCTCAGGGGCTTCGGCCACGTCGTCCAGGTCGCCGTCGAAGGCCGCCTCGCCCCATTGCGGGAAGTAGCGTGTCTTGGCCGGTGCGTTCGACCAGCGTTCGATGGCGGGGAAGAAACCGCGCGATTGCGCGAGGATGAGATCGCAGCGCTTGTAGATGAATCGCACCAGCGCGCCGACCGCATTCAGGCCGCGCTCGCTCTTGACCATGCCCACCGCCGACAGCGTGTCCGGCCACAGGTCCAGCACCCACAGCAGCAGCGGCGCGCGCTTGAGGCGCCGCAACAGCACGGCAGGCAGCGCCGACGTGATGGGCGAGGTCTCGAAGCAGAAGATCGCGTCGAAGCGGCGGCCGCGCAGCTTCCATGGGCCCAGCAGGCAGCCCCAGAACACGAAGCTCCAGTAGTTCAGCAGCAGGCGCAGCGAACCGTGGCCGCGCGGACGCAGCGGCAAGCGGATGACCTCCGCGCCGTGGTACTGGGCGAACGCGGCCGGGTTGGCCGCGTAGTCGTCGAACACCTGGCCGCCCGGATAGTTGGGTCGACCCGTCAGTACCGTCACCTCATGACCGCGCGCGCTCAGCTCGGAGACGATCTCATTGACGCGAAAGACCTCGGGCCAGAAGTACTGGCTGACGACGAGGACGCGCATCCTCAGTCGTACTCGCGCCAGACGACGCGCTTCACGTAGTCGGTGTAACTGTGGATGATGCGCACGACCTTGTCCGACACGTTGGGCATGCTGTAGTCGGCCACGAGGCGCAGGCCGCGCACGTCACCGCGAGGCTGGCCAGCCAGCAACTGCAAGCCCTGGCGCACGCGGTCCACCGACAGGCCGGTCATCATCACGGCGCCTTCTTCCATGCCCTCGGGGCGCTCGTGCGCCTCGCGCAGGTTCAGCGCGGGGAAGTTCAGGATGGAGGATTCCTCGGTGATGGTGCCGCTGTCCGACAGCACGGCACGGGCCGACGCCTGCAGGCGCACGTAGTCGAGGAAGCCCAGCGGTTTCAGCAGCCGGATGCCGGCGTGGAAGGTGATGCCTTCGGCGTCGATGCGTTTTTGTGTGCGCGGATGCGTGGACACGATGACTGGCAAGCCATGGTCCTCCGCGACCGCGTTCAGCACGCTCACGAGTTTGCCGAAGGTGCGCGGCGACTCGATGTTCTCCTCGCGATGCGCGCTGACGACGAAGTAGCCCTGCTCCGAGAGCCCCAGTCGCGCCAGCACGTCGGACGCGGCAATGCCGTCGCGGTAGTGGCTCAGCACCTCGAACATCGGGCTGCCGGTCTTGATGACCTGATCGGGCGGCAGGCCCTCGCGCAGCAAGTAGTCGCGTGCGATGGTGGAGTAGGTGAGGTTGATGTCGGCCGTGTGGTCGACGATGCGGCGGTTGGTCTCCTCGGGCACGCGCATGTCGAAGCAGCGGTTGCCGGCTTCCATGTGGAAGATGGGGATCTTGCGGCGCTTGGCGGCGATGACGGACAGGCAGCTGTTGGTGTCGCCCAGCACCAGCAGGGCTTCGGGCTGCTCCTGCTCCAGCACCTTGTCGATGCCGCCGATGATGTTGCCGATGGTTTGCGCGGCGCCGCCCTGGGCGGCGTTCAGGAAATGGGCGGGCTTGCGCACGCCCAGGTCGTCGAAAAAGACCTGGTTCAGCTCGTAGTCGTAGTTCTGGCCGGTGTGCACCAGCACATGGTCGCAGTGCTCGTCCAGTGCGGCCATCACGCGCGACAGGCGGATGATCTCGGGGCGCGTGCCGACGACGGTCAGCACCTTCAGCTTCTTCTGTGTCATGGCTTGACCTTCAGGGCGGTCGTGTCCGGGCGGGCGCGGTCGTAGACCTCATTGGCCCACAGCATGACGATGAGTTCGTCGTCGCCGATGTTGGTGATGTTGTGGGTCCAGCCCGGGATGGTCTCGACGATGCGGGCTTCACCGCCGCGGGTGACCAGTTCGTGTGTCTCGCCGGAGTCGATGTGGCGGAAACCGAACCGTGCCGTGCCCTTGATGACGAGGAACTTCTCGGTCTTGGTGTGGTGGTAGTGCTCGCCGCGCGTGACGCCGGGCCCGGCCGTGAAGTAACTGAACTGGCCGCAATCGGGCGTCTTCAGCATCTCGACGAAAGTGCCGCGAGGGTCGGCATGGCGGGGCACCGAGTAGGCAAAGGACTCGGGCGGCAGGTAGCTGACGTAGGTGGCGTACAGCGCGCGCGTCAGGCCCGTGCCGACGCGATCGGTCATCAGCCCGTCGCGCGTGGCCCGGAAGCCGCGCAGCGAGTCGGCCAGTTCGCCGACCGTGGTGTCATAGGTGGGCGCGATGTCGACGAAACCCGGTGCCGGCGGCGTGGCGCCCAGCAGTGCCAGCATCTGGTCCAGCACGTCGTCGATGTAGACCAGGCGAAGCGGCGCGGACGGATCGTTGATCGTGACGGGCAGGTCACGCGCGATGTTGTGACAGAACGTCGCGACCACCGAGTTGTAGTTGGGGCGGCACCATTTGCCGAACACATTGGTCAGCCGGAAGATGTAGACCGGCACGCGGCACTGGTGCTGGTAGTGCAGCAGCGCTTCCTCGGCGGCGCGCTTGCTGCGGCCGTAGACGTTGTCCAGCGTGGCCTGGGTGGACGATGCGAACGCCACCGCGGGCCGGTGGCCCGGCAGGCTGCCCAGGATGGAGACCAGGCGCAGGCTGAAGTCGGCGTTGCCGTCGTCGAACTCGATGGGGTCCTGCGGACGGTTCACGCCGGCCAGGTGGAAGACGAAGTCCAGGCCGGTGAGCTGCTCGATCAGCTCCGCGTCGTCGGCCCGGTGCGAGACCAGTCGCACGTCCGTATGGCCCGCCTCGCGCAGGCGCCATTGCAGGTTGCGGCCGACGAAGCCCGACGCGCCGGTGATGCCGATGCGCATGTCAGTCTTCCGCCGTGACGTTCTGTTCGCCGGCGGCGATGCGGCGCATGAAGTCCAGCTTCATCAGCAGGGCCTGCATGCCGGCCACGTCCAGCCGCTCGGTGTTGTGCGAGGTGTAGTCCTCGGCGGCCTGGATGCGGGCCTCGCCCTGCTCGACGAACTTGGTGTAGTTGAGGTCGCGACCGTCGGGCGGGATGCGGTAGTAGCCGCCGAGGTCCTCGGCACCGGCGCGCTCCTCGCGGCTCAGCAATGCCTCGTAGAGCTTCTCGCCATGGCGGGTGCCGATCTCGCGGATGGGATGGTCGGGCTTGCCCAGCACGGCGAGAACCGCCTCGGCCAGTACGCGGATGGTGGCGGCAGGTGCCTTCTGCACGAAGATGTCGCCGTTGCGGCCGTGCTCGAACGCATACAGCACCAGCTCGACCGCATCGTCCAGCGTCATCATGAAGCGCGTCATGGCCGGGTCGGTCAGCGTGAAGGCCTTGCCGGCGCGGAACTGGTCGACGAACAGCGGGATGACCGAGCCGCGCGAGGCCATCACGTTGCCGTAGCGCGTGCCGCAGATGACGGTGCCCGTGCCTTCCAGGTTGCGCGACGCGGCGACCATGACCTTCTCCATCATGGCCTTGGAGATGCCCATCGCGTTGATGGGGTAGACGGCCTTGTCGGTGGACAGGCAGATGACGCGGCTGACGCCGGCGGTGATGGCGGCGTCCAGCACGTTCTCGGTGCCCAGCACATTGGTGCGCACGGCCTCCATCGGATGGAACTCGCACGACGGAACCTGCTTCAGCGCCGCGGCATGGAAGCAGTAGTCCACGCCGCGCATCGCGCCGGCCACTGCGCGCGGGTCGCGCACGTCGCCGATGTAGAACTTGAGCTTGGGATGCGCGTACTTCTTGCGCATGTCGTCCTGCTTCTTCTCATCGCGGCTGAGGATGCGGATTTCGCGCAGGCCGGAGTCGAGGAAGCGGCGCAGCACCGCGTTGCCGAAGCTGCCGGTGCCGCCGGTGATGAGCAGGGTTTTGTCGTCGAACATGGAATTCTTCAGTGCTGGCGGTGTGCGGACAGTGCGGTGCGGCACATGTCGTCCTTCTGCGCCTGCGTGGGGTAGTTGATCAGCACGGCGCGGTAGGAGCCTTTGAACACGAACAGGCTGCCAGCTGCTGCGCCGACGACGCCGCAGGCGGTGATCAGTGCCTTCATGTCGTCCAGCGAGCCGGCGCCGCCCAGCATCGTCAGCGGCACCTTCAACGCGGCGCGCATCTGCCTGGCCAGGTCAAGATCGTAGCCCTGCATCATCCCGTCCCGGTCCACGGCATTGATGACGATCTCGCCGGCGCCGGCCTGCTGCAGTTGCTGCGCGAAGGCGACGGGGTCGAGCTTGTGGGCCGTGCGCGCGTTGTGCGTGCAGAGTTCGTAGCCCTTGCTGAACAGGCCGGTCTTCTTGCGCAGGTCCAGCACGGCGACCACGCTCTGGCGGCCGATGGCCTCGGCCATGCGCGTCAACAGAGCCGGGTCGGCGACCGCGGCCGCGCTGACGGACACCTTCTCCACACCGAGGTCGATGATGCGCGAGGCCTGTTCTGCCGTGGTCACGCCGCCGCCGTAGCACAGCGGCATGCGGCACTCGGCCGCCAGCTTGGCGATCAAGGCGTAGTTGGGCTCGGCCTTGTTCGTGGCGGCGTCGATGTCCAGCACCATCAACTCGTCCGATTCCTTCTCGTTGAAGATCTTGACGGCGTTGATGGGGTCGCCCACGTACTTGGGCGACTTGAAGCCCTGGGTCTTGACGAGGCCGCCCTTGTGGACGAGCAGGCAGGGAATGATGCGGGGGCGGAGCATGGGGTCAGAGTTCCGCGAAGTTCTTCAGCAGCTGGGCGCCGAAGTGGTGGCTCTTCTCAGGGTGGCACTGCACGCCGTGGATGTGGCCCCTGGAGACGATGCAGTCGAAGTTCAGGCCGTATTCCGCCGTCGCGGCGACGTCCGCCTTGTCCTCGGCATCGAAGTAGAAGGAGTGCAGGAAGTAGAAGCGCGGTTCGGGCTCGAAGCCGGTGAAGAGCTTGTGGCCGGGCGTGACCTGCAGGTCGTTCCACCCCATGTGCGGCATGGGCAGCTCGCGGCACTGCGCTTGCGCGGAGAAGGCCTTGACGCGGCCGGGCACCCAGCCCAGCCCCGGCAGTTCGCCCTCGTCGCTGCCGCTGGCCAGCATCTGCATGCCGACACAGATGCCCAGCACCGGTACCTTGTGCTCCAGCACCATCTCGTCCAGGCGCTGGCGCATGCCCGATTTCTCGAGCAGGGTCATCGCGGTGTCGAAGGCGCCGACGCCGGGCAGGATCAGCCGCGTCGCACCGGCCAGCTCGTCGGCCGTGCGGGCGCGCGCCGCGTCTATCCCCAGGCGCTTGAACATCGTCATGAAAGCCTGGATGTTGCCCACGCCGTAGTCGACGACACGAATCATCGGAAGAACCTCTTCTCCAGGCCCAGCCGGCGCATCGCGTTGGCGCCGAAGCCGATCAGGTCGCGCTTGTTCTTGTAGTCGCGGAAGGTCTTGTTCGGCGCGTCGAAGATCTGCTGCAACTCATCGACGGTGAGGTCCAGCTTGTGGGCGACGTACTCGAACTCCTGCTTCAGGAAGTGCTCGTCCATCTCCGGCTTGGCGATGCGCGCCAGCGCCGCATCGCGCGTCAGCTGGCCCGTCATGATCAGGCTGGAAAAGTGCGCACGACGCTTGTGGAAGCCGAACTTGCGGGGCAGCCAGTAGTCCTCGTAGAAGCGGGTGAAGCGCGATTCGTGATGCTTGTGCTGGAAGCGTTGCCAGCCGTAGCGCTGCCCCAGCTCGTCCTCGGCATCCTTCTTCACGTAGGGCACGAAGTTGAGCGGGTGGTGCACCGTCATGCCCAGCACCTTCTGGTACCAGATCTTGTAGACCAGGATGTCCACCAGCGGGAACTCGTCGTTGGGCTGGCCGTCGCCGCAGCGGGCCCAGATGTCGCCGAACAGGCGCTTGTCGATGCCCAGGTAGCCGCCCCATTCCTCGGGCTCGCGGCAGCACTCGGTCGAGAAGTTCGAGCCGGTAATGATGTGCTTGATGTTGTACTGACGCGCGAACTTGTAGAGGCCGGAGAAGAAGGCCGCGTCCTGCACCAGGTCCTGGTCGGGGATGCCGGCGCGCAAGAACGCTACCTGCATGCGCTTGACGGCCTCCCAGTTGACCACCTCGGTGTAGAGATCCAGCCCCAGACCGTCGACGAGCTTCTCGATGTTGCCCACCGCCTGGTCGGTGTTCCAGCCGGCATCCACGTGGAAGAGCAGCGGCCGCAGACCCATCTTCTCCTTCGCGACATAGGCAGCGTAGGAGCTGTCCAAGCCGCCGGACAGGCCGATGATGCAGTCGAAGTCCTTGCCCTTGCCGGCGGCGCGAATCGTCTCCGCGAGGGCTGCCAGCTTGGCGGCGCCGCGCTCATCCGTATGCCAGTTGGGGGCGATGGTGGCGTCGTAGTTGTTGCAGTAGTCGCAATGGCCACGGTCGTCGAACCGGATGTTCGGGTCGGACGTGTCCATGATGCAGTGGGAGCAGATGGCGTAGGGGCGCATCTCGTTGGGTGAGGAAAGAGAAGAAGATGTGTTCATCGTGCCCGCGTGTGGCCGTTGGAGTCGTGACCTTGACGTACGCGCTGGTAGATCGCTGCCAGACGGCCTGCATTGGTCGCGGGGTCGAAATTCTGTCGCGCCAGGGCCTGGGCGTTCAGGCCCATGCGCTTGACGTTGGCCCGATTTTCCTCGCACGAGCGAATCGCCTGTGCCAATGCTTCCGGAGACCTTGCGGGAACGGTCAGGCCGGTCTCTCCTGGTTTCAGCGTATCGGGGGTCGGTGTGCTGATGCAGGTGATGCAGGGCACAGCGGAAAACGCCGCCTCGAAGATCGGACGCCCTGGTGCGTCAAAGTGGGAGGGGAACGCGATCACATCCATGTACTCGTAGGCTCGCTGGATGTCCTGTGTCGCGCCCAGCAGATGGAATGAGTCTGCGACGCCGGCTTCGTTGATGCGCTCGATCAGTTCAGCATGCACATCCTGAGCAAGGCCTGCGCGGCGCAACAGCCAGCCTTTCAGTCCCCGCCCGGGGCGGGTGTGACCGCCGACGATGACGAACTCGACGTCTCGCCCCTCAAGGCGTAGCTGCCTGGCGGCTTCTACGAGGTCGAAGATGCCCTTGGAGACATGAAGGTTGCCCACGAAGCCAACTTTCAACGACGTGGGGCGGAGCGCGTTCAACCGCGTTGTGAGGCGCTCATCCGCGACCGATGCGGGTTTGGCCGTGAACGAGTTTTGGATGACATCGACCGGCAGATCGGGTGCAAGCGTCGAGCGAACGGTTTCATCGATGGCGATGATTGCGTCCGCATGTCTGCGCAGGCTGCTCGTGATCCAGCGGGTGCGCCACGTAGGGCGCTTGGATTGGGCTGATCGCACATGCACGACCAATGGAACGCCGAATGCGGCCTTCGCCAGCAACCCCGGGATCAGCTCGGTGACCTCGTTCACATGGATCAAGTCGATGTGAGACCAGCGCTTCTTGGCGCGCCACAGCGCAAGCAGCGTGTGCGGAAAGTGGAAGATTTCCCGCAGCAAGATCAGCCAGCGGATACCGCGGTATTGGCTGTAATTTGTGTTGTCGAAGCGGCTCAGGCCCGCCGTGTCGACGGCGTCGGCGGCCACAGTCCGATAGAGGTCCAGCGCTGTACCTCGCGCAGCGACGAAGTAGGCGTTGACGTCCCGTTCGCGCAGCGAACGGATGGCTTCAAACAGGCTCCGTGACGCACCGCCGAACGGGCCGACGCCGTCCAGATAGAGAACATTCATGATGGATTCGATCCTCGAAGTCCCGCCTCGGCGCTCGGATTGTCGGCGCGCGGCGCGCGCAACTTGCAATGCAATCGATACGCCAGTCCTGCGGCGACCGGAATCATTTGGTAGGTGTAGTGCTTGGCCACGAGCATCAGCAGTACGGTGAACACCGTGCAAGCCAGGCTTTGCACGTAAAGGTCATGGCGTGCGTGGGTTCTGAACATGCGCAGCTGCGTGCCCAGCATCGTGGCGAGGAAGCCAGCCAGGATCAGGAATCCCAACAAGCCGAAATCGACCCAGGCGGAAAGGATATTGTGGGCGTAGTGCCCTTGTTCATAGCTAGCGTACTTGCCGAAGATGGGGTTCTGCTCGATGGTCGCGACCGCGTCCTCCTGCAGATCGTTGCGCTCGATCACCGATTGGTCGGCATCGACCTCCAGCAGCGCAAAAATCCGGTGGTCTGCAAAGGTATCTGCCAGCTGAACGAAGGCCAGTGCAGCAACACCCGCCATGATTCCGAGGGTCAGCACGAAGCGTGGCCGCGAACGCGCCTTGCAGAACTCAATGACCAGTGCGATGACGATGAAGCCCGCGAACTCCGATCGCGCGCCAATCAGGAACAAGGCCACCACCGACGCTGCGTACAGGCACAGACGCAGCATGTACTTCAGCGATGGCGCCGCGAAGATCAGCATGACGATGTAGGCGTACGCTAGGCCTTGATAGTCCAGGAAGAAGTCGCCGCCCAGTGCCGACGTGATGGCCGCTGCGAGGAACTTGCCGTCGGCCGCCGTCGTCAATGCTGTGACGACGACACCCAGGAAAAGCAGCTGGCACAGCCGCTGGAAGCTTGGGCTCTGGCCATTGACCAGCGTGGCAGTCAAGAAGATGGCCGTGAACTTGAACAGATAGGCGAAGTAGGTCGAGGTGATCTCCGGGTTGGCCCCCGTCAGACCACCCACCACCACGTAGCCTCCGAAAATCACCATGAAGGCCGCGAACAGCGTCGTGGGTGCCGAACTGCTGATCTTGCGCAAGTAGGGCGCAGAGCTCAGCGCCGCCAGCAAGAGTGGCAGCGTGACCGCAGCTCCAGCCGTGAAGTAGCCGCCCAGGAAGTTCGACACAAAGCCGACGGCGACGGCGGATTGGTAGTAGAAGAATGCTGGGAACAGCAACACGAAACTAAGCATTGCCAAGGTGTCGCTGCGCTGCTCCCGGCGCGAGTACCCGGTGGCCATCGGCGCTGGCGCAGAGGTGGCTGAGGCGATGCTGCTCATGGGCTCGTCAAATCGATTGACCGGCGCGAATGGCCAACAGCGCGGCGCCTGCCCCAAGGATCCAGATCAGGACAGTCGGCATGGCGTTGCGAAGCTTGCGCCCGATCGCGATGGCAGGCACGCCCACGGCGTGCAGCACGGCTGCCAAATAGGCCAGATAGAAGAATGCGCCGCTGACTGCATAGGCCGCCGAGATGCCTCCATGGATGACGTGGGCGGCCACCAAGACCGCACCGACACGGGCCAGCAGGCCGAGCAACTGCAGCACGAGTGCGAGGCGCTGATGGCCTGTGACATGCAGAGCCATGGACACCGGGGCAGCGAGGAACTGGAGCACGAACCAAGGGGTCATCAGCGTGACCAACCAGCCGGCACGCTCCCAGCCGGTTCCGAACGCCAGACCAAACAAGAACGGCGACAACATGCCTGCTGCCACCAAAGGTCCGACGCCGGTCTTGATCAGGTTGCCGATGATCTCGGTCGTGAAGGCGCCTAGCGTGCCCTGCCGGTGCTCTTCGGGGGCGCGTGACAGATAGACCTGCGTGATGGCTGCCCCGATCAAGGCCATGGGGGCCTGCATGACATAGATCGCCATCATCAGGTAGCCGGCTTCCGCTGGCGTCGCCAGCGCTGCGATGACGATGATGGGCAACTGCGAAGAGGCACTGTTTGCCAGGGCCTCCCCTGTCGAGTACTGCGGGAAGCGGCGGTACTCGTACGCCACTCGCTTGAGGCGGGCCCATGAAACCACGGCACGCTGGCGCATGGCGAGGAGACCAAGAGAAAGGCTCGCAATGCCGCTGTTCATGACCTGACCCGCCAGCAGGCCGACGGGTCCAGCCGCCGCGAATCCAAGGCCGATCTGACTCCCAGAGGCCAGTACCGATTGAGCCACTCGCGTGCGGGCGAGCAGCGTGAACTGCTTGTGGCGCAGAGTCCATGCCTGGAGCGTGCTGTAGGCGCCCGACATCAGAACGCCTATTGGCAGCAGCCATAGATGATCACGTAGCGAGGCCTGTCCAAGACTGTTGGCAATGGCGACTGGGCACAAGGCAATCGCGATGGCCAGTGCAGCCGCGACAGCAAGCGCGCACAGCAGCGCCAGTACCAGCAGATGCCAGGCGTCCTCGTCGTGTTCGGGCATGGAGACGGCCACGTCGTAGCGCAGGCACGCCGCTGCGGCAACGATGGACATCGTGCTGGAGAAGACGGCCAGCAATCCGAAGTCGCCTGGGCTGTACAGGCGAGACAGCACTGGCAGCGCGAGTGCCGTCAGACCGTGCGCCACGGCCGTTCCACTGACCAACACCAGAACGGCGCGAAAGATCCCGCCGCTTGAAACGGCCTTAGCTTTCGGTGAATCGGTCGAGGTCAAGGCGGGTGCCGGGCCGAGGGTCAGGCATGCGCGAATGCCGCGAGAAGTGCTGCTACCACCTGCTGCTGCTGGTCGTCCGTCAGGTCCGCGCTCATCGGCAGACTTAGCACTCGGTCGGCCGCTGCGTTGGCGTGCGGGAACGCGTCCGCCGGACAACTGGCTCGCTCATACGCCGGTTGGCGGTGCAGCGGGCGCGGGTAGTGCACGGCGGTGGGAATGCCTTGCTCCTTGAGCGAGGCGATGATCGATTGGCGGTCATCGACCTTGACCGTGTACTGGGCCCAGACGCAGTCGCGGTCTTCTGCGACCTCGAGCAGCTCGACCGGTGCGCCGCTGGCTTTGATCAGCTCGGCATAGCGGTCGCCCAGCTTCTTGCGCTGTTCGACTTCCCAGGCGAAGCGTTCGAGCTTGCCCAGCACGACCGCGCATTGCAGTGTGTCCATGCGGCCGCCCACGCCTACGCGGGTGTGTGTGTAGCGCGCGCTCTGGCCGTGCACCCGGATCTCGCGCATGGCCTGGGCCAGTGCGTCGTCGCTCGTGAACAGCGCGCCGCCGTCGCCGTAGCAGCCCAGCGGTTTGCTGGGGAAAAAGCTGGTGGCGCCGATGCGCGAGACGTTGCAACTCCAGCGGCCCTTGTAGGTTGCGCCAAAGCTCTGCGCCGCATCCTCAATGACCGACAGGCCGTGGCGGGCTGCGATCGCATTGATCTCGTCCATGTCGGCGACCTGGCCGTACAGGCTCACCGGCATGATGGCCCGGGTGCGCGGCGTGATGGCGGCCTCGATCAGGGTGGGGTCGATGTTGCAGTCGCCAGGCTTGATGTCGACGTACACCGGCGTGGCGCCGGCCAGCACGATGGTCTCGGCGGTGGCGGCAAACGTGAAGGGCGTCGTGATGACCTCGTGGCCAGGGCCTATGCCTTCGGCCATCAACGCGATCAACAGCGCCTCGGTGCCGCTGGCGACGGTGATGCAGTGCTTGGCGCCGGTCAGCTGCGCCAGGGCCGTTTCCAGTTCGGCCACTTCGGGGCCCATGATGTACTGGCCATGGTCGAGCACCTTCTGGATGCGCGAGTCGATGCTGGCCTTGAGTGCCTGGTATTGGCTCTTCAGATCGATGAATTGCATGTTCAGTCCTGGATCAGTTCGCAACGGCCGTCGACGAGGCGGTAGCGATCACCGGTGTGGGGGCAGACTGCCTGGTCGCCGACGAACTCGAGACGTTCGCCGTGTCGGCTCATCCAGCCGGCCTGGCGGGCCGGCACGCCCAGCATCAGCGCGAAATCGGGCACGTCGCGGTTGACGACGGCGCCGGCGCCGATGAAGGCGAAGCGGCCGATGGTCGTGCCACAGACGATGGTGCTGTTGGCGCCCAGCGTGGCGCCCTGGCGCACGACGGTGCGGCGGTACTCGTCCTTGCGCGTGACGGCCGCGCGCGGGTTGTAGACGTTGGTGAACACCATGCTGGGGCCGCAGAACACGTCGTCTTCCAGCGTGACCGCGTCATAGACCGACACGTTGTTCTGGATCTTGACGTTGTTGCCGATCAGCACGTCGTTGCCGACGAAGACGTTCTGGCCGAACGAGCAGCGCTCGCCGATGCGGGCCTGCGCGCAGATGTGCACGAAGTGCCAGACGCGGCTGCCGTCGCCGATCTGCGCGCCGGCGTCGACGATGGCAGACGGGTGGATGGTGACGGCCATGTCAGTGCCGCCCGGCCGCCCGAAGGCATTGACGTGCCCCCGCGGGGGGCAGTGAGCAAAGCGAACGTGGGGACATGTTCACCTCAGTACTGCAGCGGCAGGTTCACGCGGCGGCCATCGCGGGCCGACTGGTACAGGCCGATCAGCAGCTCCAGCGACTTCAGGCCTTCGCGGCCGTCGGTCGCCGCTTCTGCCTCGCCGCGCAGCACGCCGACGACGTTCTCGTAGTACAGCGGGTGACCGAAGCCGTAGACCGACGTGGTCTGGTAGCTGGCATCCTTGATGCTGGCATCCATCGGATCGGCGTCCTGGAATTCCCAGTGCTTGATCTCGTTGACGGCCACGCCGCCGATGATGGCCGAGCCCTTCTCGCCGAGGATGGTGATCGAGCCCTCGAGATTCTTGGGGTAGGTCAGCATCGTCACGTTGATGGAGCCCATCGCGCCGCTGCGCCACTTGATGGCGGCCACACCGGAGTCCTCGACCTCGATGTTGCGGGCCAGCGTGCCGGTGTAGGCCATCACGCTTTCAACCGGGCCGACGATCCAGTCCAGCAGGTCGACGTAGTGGCTGGCCTGGTTCATGAAGGCGCCGCCGTCGAACTCCCAGGTGCCGCGCCAGGCGGCGCTGTCGTAATAGCTCTGCGGGCGCGTCCAGAACACGTTCACGTTGACCATGTGGATGCGGCCGAAACGACCCGACGACACCGCCTTCTTCAGCAGCTGCAGCGTGGAGTTGCGGCGGTTCTGCTTGACGACGAACAGGCGCACGCCGGCGTCGTCGCAGGCCTTCACCATCGCCAGGCCGTCCTGCCAGCGGGTGGCCATGGGCTTCTCGGTCATCACATGGAAGCCGGCCTGGGCGACCTGCGTTGCTTGGCGTGCATGCAGGCCGCTGGGCGTTGTCAGCACGACGCAGTCGGCCTGGGTAGCAGCAAGCATCGCGGTCAGGCTGGCATGACCGTTTGCGCCGGTGGCGGCAGTGGCCTCTTCCAGCGCCTTGGGGTCGACGTCGCAGACGTCGACCAGCTCACAGTGGTCGGCGAGCTTGCGGATCGCTTCGAAATGGTTCTTGGCAATGCGGCCGCAGCCGGCAAGTGCGAAACGGATTTTGCGTCCGGTGATGGATTGGGAGAAAACGTTCATGGGTTCAAGTCGTCTGTCGCCAGGACAGGCGCCTCCTGTTAAGTGGCGTGCCCTTGTCGCTAAAGGTCAGGCGGTGGCCTTGGTTCGGCTGCGGTTCAGCCCGATTCCGATGTAGAGGATCACGGCCACAGCGGTGGCTGCGAAGGCAATCATCATGAAATGGCTGCGCTTGGGTTTTGACTTTCGCTCGGGGACGAGGGCTGCGTCGATGACTTGCAGTTGGCCGCCGTCGCGGCTTTCATCGATGCGCGCAAGCTCGTACTGCCGTGCAATCAGCTCAAACAGCGCTTCCTGATATTTGAAATCCCGATAGGCCGCGACATAGCCGCCACCAGACGTGGGCGGCTCGGCTTCTCCGCTGCGTGCAATCTCGGCGCGCAGACGACCGATCGCGGCGAGTTGCTGCTGGATCTCGGGGGCCGAGTCGGCGAAGGCGTTTCGCAGCACCTGCAGGCGAACCTCACCTGCTGTGAGCTCGGCACGCATCTTGGCCAGCGCCTCGACGGCGGCTTTGGGCTCAGCCTTGATGATGCTGGTGGACAGGCCGCTCCCCTGCATGGCTGACTGAGCGGCGTCCAGCTGCGTGCGCACCTGCTTGAGCTGACCTTCGAAGAACGTGCGGCGCTGCTGCGCCTCGGTCAGTGTCAGATTCGCGGTGAGCTTGCGCACCTCATCGACATAGGCCGCAGCCATGTCGGCGGCTCGCTTGGGATCTTGATCATCGACCTCGACGGTGATAACGCCATCCTTCTTGCCCAATGTCACTCGCGTGCTTGCGCCGAGCTGGCGACGTGCATCGAACCGCAGCTCTTCATCGTAAACAGTCTTGAGATCGAAGCGGTCGACCATGCGTTCGGCGACGGTGCGGCTCTTGACGAAGAACGCGTACTGGTCGCCGGAGCTGCGCATAGCGCCGGACAGGCCCGCCAGCGCGCCAAGCGACGCGAGCGCGCCGGCAGCTGCGCCCGGCTGCTGCTGCTGAGGCGGCAGAAAGCTGGTCGACGCCGTGAACGTGGGCTTGATCAGGTAGCTGGCACCGAGTGCCAGCAGTGACGCGCCCAGCGGCGCGGCCACCACCAGCTTCCACCGAGCGAGTACGGCCTGGAGGTAGTCGCCCAACGTGGGTTCGGCTGCGAGGGATTGTTCGGTCATCATGCGCTTGCCATCAGTCCTTCAGCACCTTCAGACCAGCAGCGCCGAGGCCGAACTGGTAGAAGATCTGCGTCCACTCGCGGGCCGCCTGTGTGATCGTGGTCTTGTTCAACTCCTCGGGCACGAAGATGGTGTCGCCGGGCAGGGCGCTGGAGGCGTCAAGGCCATTGCCCGACAGGATCCAGCCGGACTCCTGGCGCGCGCTCAACACGCTGCCGTTGGCCCGCAGCACGAAGATGCTGGCCGTATCCGCGCCGCGCGTCGCGCCACCAGCCAACTGCAGGAAGTCACGCACGGTACGGCCCTCGCCGTAGAGGAAGCTGCCGCCGTTGAACACGCTGCCGAACACGCCGATCGTGTTGGGGCGCGAGGGAATCAGCAACCGGTCGCCATCTTCGAGCGCGAGGTCCGGCAACGTCGAGGCATTCGGCGTCATCTGCAGCACGATGCGACCAGTCGGGCGAACCTTGCGCAGGCGTTCGATCAGTCGGGTGCTATTGGCGGCCTGTGCCGTTTGGGCGGCGGCCTCATCGCTGGTGGTGGCTTTCTGTGTGCTGGCCTTGCGCGTGAACTCGGTCTCCAGGTCGCGCAACGCACGGTCGTAGTTCTGCTCCTGTTGCAGGCGCACGCTGTCGCGGTTCAGCTCGGTACCGAACAGATAGGCGCCGGGTGTGAGCCCCCCCGCCGCCTTCACGGCATCGGCCAGCGACGCGCCCGGGGCGAGCAGGTACTCACCTGGACGCTGCACCTCCCCCTCGATGCGAACGCGTTTGTTCCGCTTGTTCTGCGGCTGGGCCATCGTGATCGCGCTGACCGCGCGGACCACGTCGCCCGCACGAGGCTTCTCCTGACCTTGTGTTGGGAGACGCAACTCGACGATGCGGACATCGTTGCGGTCCGTGAGCCGCTCGATCAGCACGCGGCCGCGTTCGCCGACGGCAGCGAACCCGCCCGCCATTGCCAGCAGGTCAGTGACGGTCTCGCCTGGCTTCAGTTCGAAGATCGCTGGCTGGTTCACACTGCCGATCATGGCGACCTGCTCGCCAACGGCAGCGAAATGCACCACGTCTTCGGCCTGCAAGCTGCGGTCGGCAGCCTTGTCGCCCCGGACCAGCAGGTCGTACAGATCAAAGGAGGTGGGCGGCTTGCCGACGCGGCGCAGTTCGATGCGGCGCATGCTGCCCGCAGCGGACGGGCCGCCGGACAGCATGACCGCATTGACCAGCGTGGACAGCGCACTGACGGTGTAGGCGCCTGGACGCACGGCGAAGCCGGTCACGTACACGCGCACGCTGCGCACCTTGCCCAGCGTCGCGCTGAGCTTGAAGTTGCGGAACACCTGGGCCGCGCGTTGCTGGAGTACATGGCTCAAGTCCGCATGGCGAACGCCCGCCACCAGCACCGGGCCGATACGCGGGATGCTGATGCGGCCGGTACGATCTACGGTCAGTCGCAGGTCGGCATCCACGCTGCCCCAGATGGCGATCTGCAGCTCATCGCCGACACCGACGACGTAGTCCGCAGGCACCTCGGCCCCGTTCTCGGCATCGGCGCGAGGCAACTTGTCTCCGGCGATGAGGTCAATACCGAAGCGCTGAATGGGCGGGTGTTCCAGAGGCAGAAGGCTCTGCACATAGGTCTCGAATTCGCTGGGCGGCGGCAGCAGCGTCGAGCGCCGCAGCGGATCCAGATCGAGTTCGTCGCGACGCTGGCGCGCGTCATCCCGGTCACGACCGCGCTCCCGGTCGCGCAGGGCGTCCCGCTCACGTTCCCGGCCGGGCGCCGTCAGTCGCACCGGGCCGCTGTCGGCGTTGCTACCAGTGCTGTTGCTCGTACTCGTCGAGGTGGTCGTGGACCGGTTCTCGACCGGGTCTGCCGCCATGGCCAAGCCCGTGAGGCCTGCAGTCAGGCCGACCAGGCAAGCCGATCGGCGGCCCCATTGGATCAAGGTTCGTGCTGCATTGGAGCGCGAAAGCGGCGTGAGATTCATGCGTGCTCGCAGTGGACTTCAGGGCGCGGCAGCCGGAGGCAGCCTCGATGAAAGCGCCGGATTCTAGGGGCGGACCCGGAGGCGGCCGCGCCGATGCCGGGGTTAGCCCGACTACACTGCTGACCCGCGTTCGCGGCGCCTGGGCCGGAGTACCGCTCAATCGACGCTTGCTCCAGAGACAGGCCATCGCCTCTTCATGCTCATCGTCTTCTTTGCCAGCTTTGGTGCTGCGCTGGTCATCACCCTGCTGCTTGTTCGCTCGGCCCACCTGCACGGCGCCTTGTCGGCAGACTTCGACCGCTCGGGCCCGCAGAAGTTCCATTCGGAACCGGTTCCGCGCGTTGGCGGCATCGGCATCTTCACCGGCTTCCTGATCGCCACCGGTCTGCTGGCCTGGCGCCAGCGTGAGTTCATGGCGCCGGTGCTGTGGCTGGCCTTGTGTGCCGTGCCGGCCTTTGCGGCGGGCCTGGTCGAGGACCTGACCAAGAAAGTCAGCCCGTTTCGGCGTCTTCTCGCCACGGCGTTCTCGGCGGGGCTGGGGGTCGCGCTGCTGGGAGCCTCGATCCCCACCACAGGCATCCCGGGCTTGGATCTGATCGCCTCGACCTACCTGGGCTCCGCGTTGCTGGCGGTCTTCGTCGTCGCCGGTGTCGCCAACTCGGTGAACATCATCGACGGCATGAATGGCCTTGCCTCGATGTGCACGGCCATCATGCTGGCCGGCCTGGCCTATGTGGCCCTGCAGGTGGGCGACCAAGTCATTGCCGCAATGGCCATCGTCGTGGTCGGCGCGGCGCTGGGCTTTTTCCTGTGGAACTACCCCAACGGCCTGATCTTCCTGGGTGACGGTGGCGCCTACTTCCTGGGCTTCATGCTGGCGGAGCTTTCCATCCTGCTGCTGGTGCGCAATCCCGGCGTGTCGCCCATGTTCCCGCTGCTGCTGTGCGCCTATCCGGTCTGGGAGACGGTGTTCTCCATCTACCGGCGCAAGGTCGTGCGCGGCCGGCCGGCCGGCATGCCCGATGGCATTCACCTTCACAGCCTCATCTACCGCCGGCTGATGCGCTGGGCCCTTGGCAGCAAGGACGCGGCGGTGCTGACCCGCCGCAACGCGCTGACCGCGCCTTATCTGTGGGTTTTGTGCAGCTTGTCCGTCGTGCCCGCCACGATCTGGTGGGATGACACGGCGATGCTGCAAATGATCCTGGGGCTGTTCGTGGTCTGCTATGTGCTGCTGTACTGGCGCATCGTGCGTTTTCGCACCCCGCGCTGGATGGTGCTGCGCTCGCGTTCCGAGTCTTTGCCGCGGTCGCACCACGAATAAGTTTTCGCATCCGGGATAATCACCGGATGCAAGAAACCCCTGAGGTCGCCGCGGAAGCCGCGCCCGCCCGATTCGACACCCTGGCGCTGGACGCTAAATTGCTTCGCGCCGTTGCCGACTCCGGCTACGCGACGATGACGCCCATCCAGTCCAAGGCCATCCCCATCGTGCTGCAAGGGCGCGATGTCATGGGCGCCGCGCAGACCGGCACCGGCAAGACGGCCGCCTTCTCCATTCCGCTGCTGCAGCGCATGCTGAAGCATGAGAACCCCAGCGTGTCGCCGGCCCGCCACCCCGTGCGCGCGCTCGTGCTGGCGCCCACTCGGGAGCTGGCCGACCAGGTCGCCGACAACGTCAAGAAGTACGCCAAACACACGCAACTGCGCTCGGTGGTCGTCTTCGGCGGCGTCGACATGAAGCCGCAGACCGCGGCGCTGAAGGCCGGCGTCGAGGTGCTGATCGCCACGCCCGGCCGGCTGCTGGACCACATCGAGGCCAAGAACTGCGTGCTGAACCAGGTCGAGTACGTGGTGCTCGACGAGGCCGACCGCATGCTGGACATCGGTTTCCTGCCGGACCTGCAGCGCATCCTCAGCTTCCTGCCCAAGGCGCGCCAGACGCTGTTGTTCTCGGCCACGTTCTCGCCCGAGATCAAGCGCCTGGCCCAGAGCTATCTGCAGGACCCCATCCTGGTCGAGACGGCGCGGCCCAACCAGACCGCGTCGACCGTCGAGCAGCGCTTCTACGGCGTCAGCGACGACGACAAGCGCGCCGTCATCAAGCAGATCCTGAAGGACCGCTCCATCCGCCAGGCCATCGTGTTCGGCAACTCCAAGCTGGGCGTGGCCCGCCTGGCGCGGGCCTTCGAACGCGACGGTCTGCGCACCGCGGCGCTGCACGGCGACAAGTCGCAGGACGAGCGCCTGAAGTCGCTGGACGCATTCAAGCGCGGCGAGGTGGACCTGCTCGTGGCGACCGACGTGGCCGCGCGCGGCCTGGACATCGCCGACCTGCCGGCCGTCTTCAATTTCGACGTGCCCTTCAACGCCGAAGACTACGTGCACCGCATCGGCCGCACGGGCCGTGCTGGCGCCTCGGGCCTGGCGGTGACGCTGGTCACCAAGTCCGATGCCCGCCTGGTGGCGGACATCGAGAAGCTGACCAAGCGCAAGATCGACCTGGACCCCTTTGAGGTGGAGGCCGAGCGGCCGCGCTTCGAGCGCCGCCGCCGTGATGAATCGTCGGAGCGCGAGGATCGCCCATCGCGCTCTACCAGCCCCGCCCTTCGCACGCCCGCGCCGCCGTCGACCGACCCTTTCTTCGACAAGCCCTACGAGTCCGGCTCGCGCGACGAACCGCCTGCTTGGGAGAAGGCCAAGGCGGCAGCGCCGGCCAAGGGCCTGTCCAGCTACATCAAGCCCAAAAAGCAGGTGGCGGCGCTGTTCGGCGCCAAGAAACCGGCGCCGGCCGAGTCCTGATCGACGTTCAGGCTAGCAGCGCGAAGACCGCGGGGATGCGGTCGGGCAGGGCGGCGGTGCTGCCCCGCTTCCAGTCGGCCACCGTGGCGGTGCGCGTCCAGCCACCGGGCAGCGTGAGACCCACGCTGATGGACAGCCGTGTGCCGGGCTTCAGCGATGCCAGCAGTGCCTGGCGCAAGGCCTCGTTCCGATACGGCGTCTCGATCAGCAGTTGCGTTTGACCGGCCTTGGCCGACAGCGTCTCCAACTCGCGAATGCGCGCCGTGCGCCCGCCGGCGTCCACCGGCAGATAGCCCACGAACGCGAAGCTCTGGCCGTTGAGGCCGCTGGCGGCCAGCGCCAGCAGCAGGGAGCTGGGGCCGGACAGTGGCAGCACCTCGATGCCCGCCTCGTGGGCCGCGGCGACCAGGCGCGCGCCGGGATCGGCCACGGCGGGCAGGCCGGCCTCGGAGATCAGGCCCAAGTCGTGTCCCTCCAGCGCGGGCTTCAGCAAGGCCCGCCAGGCTGCCGTGTCGTCGCTGCCCGGCTTGCCCCCCTTGGCCGGGCGCGGCAGTTCCACGATCTGCACCGCTTGCAGCGGCTGAGCCAGCGGCGCGACGGCATCGACGCGCTTGAGCAGCGCTCGTGTCGTCTTCGCGTTCTCGGCGGCCCAGTGGCCCAGGCGCGCGGCCTGTTCGATGACTCGCTGAGGCAGCACCTCGCGCAGGTCCAGTGAATCATCCACGCCGAAGTCCAGCGTGTTCGGCATCAGGATCAGTCTGCCCTTGTTCATGCCAGCGGCTCCAGCCCGGCACGGCGCAGCAGCGCACAGGTGCGGATCAGCGGCAACCCCACCAGTGCGGTCGGGTCGTCGGACTCGACGGCGTCCAACAGCGCGATCCCCAGGCTCTCGACCTTGGCGCTGCCGGCGCAGTCATAGGGTTGATCGGCTCGCAGATAGGCCTCGATGGCGGCGTCGCTCAGTTCGCGCACGCGTACTCGCACCTCGGCGCGCTCGATGGCGGCCAGGCCCGGCGCCACGACGGCGACGGCCGTCTGGAAGACAACTTCACGCCCGCTCATACGTCGTAGCTGAACCGCGGCGGCGGCGTGCGTGCCCGGCTTGCCGATGGCCTCGCCGGCCAGGTCGGCCACCTGGTCGGAGCCGATGACGATGGCGCCCGGGAAGCGGGCCGCCACGTCCCGCGCCTTGGCTAGCGCCAGCCGTTCGGCCAGGGCCGCGGGCGCCTCACCAGGCAGGGCGGTTTCATCGACATCGGGCGCCATGGCGTCGAAGGGCAGGCGCAGTCGGCTCAGCAATTCATGCCGGTAGCGTGACGTTGAGGCAAGGATCAACTGGGGCATGGGTTCATTCTCGCCGGCCTAAACTTCGCGTCATGAAACCGCGCGCCTTTGTTCCCGAGAAGCTCGACCTTGCCGTCTTCATCCGTGAGAGCGGCAGCCTGGAGGGCGAATGGCCGGCCGCCTCGCTGCAGCGCCTGGCCGATGCCGCGGCGCCCGAGGCGCCCGCAGCGGGCTGGCCTGCACTGCGCTGGAGCTTGCAGGGTGAAGTTCGCCAGCCCAAGGGAGGCCAGGCGCAGGCTTGGCTGCACGTGGCCTGCCAGGCTGAGGTGGCGCTGACCTGCCAGCGCTGCCTGAAGCCGGTCACCGAGGCGCTGGCCATCGACCGCTGGATCCGCTTCGTCGACACCGAGGCCGAAGCCGAGGCGCTGGACGTGGACAGCGACGACGATGTGCTGGCCTTGCCGCGCCACCTCGATGCGCGCGAGCTCATCGAGGACGAGTTGCTGCTGGAACTGCCCCTGGTGCCGCGTCACGACGCTTGCCCCGAACCCCTGCCGCAGGCCCCGGACGAAGAGGTCGTCGAAGCCGAGGAAGATCGTCCCAACCCCTTTGCCAAGCTGGCCGCCCTGAAGCGCGGTGGCAGCGCCTGAAATCATGGTCGGGTACGCGCCGGCGGCCCGTGAGTTTCGCGTGGCTTGGCGAGATGCGTATTCGCTGCTACACTCGTGGGCTTTTCTGCGGCCTGGAGCTCGAGCTTTGATCTCGCTCCCCGGGGTCGCAACCCCGAACCCCGCAGAGTCTGGAGAATTTCATGGCTGTTCAGCAAAACAAGAAGTCGCCTTCCAAGCGCGGCATGCACCGTTCCCACAATGCCCTGGTCAACCCGGGCACGGCTATCGAGCCGACGACGGGCGAAGTGCATCTGCGTCACCACATCAGCCCCAACGGCTTCTACCGTGGCCGCAAGGTGCTGAAGAGCAAGGCCGACGCGGCCTGATGCTCTCGCGCCGCCGCGTGGCGGTGCACACCGACGAATCTGCCGACCCGGCCTGCGCCCTGCGCTGTGCCGGGTTTGGTCTTTTCTGAACCGCTTCCGTCTCCATGACCCACGCGCCCCTGCCCGATCCCGTCCGCCTCGCCGTCGACTGCATGGGCGGCGACCACGGCCCCTCGGTCACGCTGCCGGCCTGCCGCGCCTTTCTCGACAAGCATCCCGGTGCCGAGCTGTTGCTCGTTGGCAAGCCCGAGGCCCTGGCCGCCGCGGCGGCCTGGCCACGTTGCCGCATCGTGCCCGCCAGCGAGGTGGTCACGATGGACGACCCCATCGAGGTGGCGCTGCGCCGCAAGCGCGACTCGTCCATGCGCGTCGCCATCCAGCAGTTGAAGGAAGGCCGTGATGGCGAACCGGCGCTGGCCCATGCCTGTGTGTCCGCCGGCAACACCGGCGCGCTGATGGCCGTCGCCAAGGTGTTGCTGAAGACACTGGCGGGCATCGACCGCCCGGCCATCGCCGCGGTGATGCCCAATGCCGCCGGCCGCTTCACCACCGTGCTGGATCTGGGTGCCAACGTGGATTCCA
The DNA here is from genome assembly GCF_031458115.1 of Roseateles asaccharophilus. GTDB lineage: Bacteria > Pseudomonadota > Gammaproteobacteria > Burkholderiales > Burkholderiaceae_C > Pelomonas > Pelomonas asaccharophilus_A. Next base: position 95,641 of record NZ_JAVDXV010000008.1, read on the forward strand.
CGGCCGAGAGCCTGTTGCAGTTCGCCGTCATGGGCAGCGCGCTGGTGTCGGCCGTCGACGGCATTGAGGAGCCGAGCGTGGGTCTGCTCAACATCGGCGAAGAGGCCATCAAGGGCAGCGAGATCATCAAGCAGGCCGGCGAGCTGCTGCGCGCCGCTGGCAGCACCGGTCAGCTGAACTTCTACGGCAATGTCGAGGGCAACGACATCTTCAAGGGCACGACCGACATCGTCGTCTGCGACGGCTTTGTCGGCAATGTCATGCTGAAGGCCTCGGAGGGCCTGGCCAGCATGATGGGCGGCTTTATCAAGACGGAGTTCACCCGCGACTGGCTCAGCATGCTGGGCGCGCTGGTGGCAAGGCCGGTGCTGAACCGCTTCAAGCACCGCGTGGACCACCGCCGCTTCAACGGCGCGGCGCTGCTGGGTCTGCGCGGCCTGGTGTTCAAGAGCCATGGTTCGGCTGACGCCTTCGCGTTCGAGAATGCCTTGGCCCGCGCTTATGATGCCGCCCGCAACCGGCTGCTTGACCGGGTACACGATCGCATCGTCGGCACGCTGCAAGCGAACCCTGGCGATGCTGGAGACAAGGCGGCGCCCACCGCCCAGGCCGCATGAGCCCCACTGGAACGCAATCCCCTCGCTATTCCCGCATCCTCGGCACCGGCAGTTTCCTGCCCGCCGACCGGGTGACCAACCAGGATCTGGCTCAGCGCCTGGCGGCTGACGGTATCGAAACGTCGGACGAATGGATCGTCGAGCGCACCGGCATCCGCGCCCGCCACTTCGCGGTGCCGGAGCAGGCGTCCAGTGATCTGGCCTTGCCCGCATCGCAGGCCGCGCTGGAAGCTGCCGGCATCGCTGCCGAGGAACTTGACCTCATCATCGTCGCCACGTCCACGCCGGACATGGTTTTCCCGTCTACCGCCTGCCTGCTGCAGAAGAAGCTGGGCGTGCACGGCTGCGCGGCCTTTGACGTGCAGGCCGTCTGCTCCGGCTTCGTCTACGCGCTGAGCGTAGCCGACGCGATGATCAAGTCCGGCGCGGCCAACAAGGCGCTGGTCGTCGGCGCCGAGGTGTTCTCGCGCATCCTGGACTTCAAAGACCGCACCACCTGCGTGCTGTTCGGCGACGGCGCCGGTGCCGTCGTGCTGGGCGCCAGCGCCGAGCCGGGCATCCTGGCGACCGAGCTGCATGCCGACGCCCGCCACACCGACATCCTCTGCACGCCTGGCACCGTGGCCGGCGGCCAGGTTGTCGGCAGCCCTTTCCTGAAGATGGACGGCCAGGCCGTCTTCAAGCTCGCCGTGGGCGTGCTGGAGAAGGTGGCCCGCTCCGTGCTGGAGAAGGCCGGCAAGACCGACGCCGACATCGACTGGCTCATTCCGCATCAGGCCAACATCCGCATCATGCAGGGCACGGCCAAGAAGCTGAAGATGGACCTGAACAAGCTCATCGTCACCGTCGACGAGCATGGCAACACGTCGGCCGCCTCCGTGCCGCTGGCTCTGGACGCCGCGGTCCGAAGCGGTCGTGTACAGCGCGGCGACCTCGTCATGCTGGAAGGCGTCGGCGGCGGCTTCACCTGGGGCGCAGCCCTGCTCAACTACTGATCTTTCCTCCCATGACCGCACCCTTTGCAGTCGTCTTCCCCGGGCAGGGTTCGCAGGCCGTCGGCATGCTGGACGCCTGGGGCGACCACCCGGAAGTCCGCCAGACTCTGGAAGAAGCCTCCGCCGCGCTCGGCGAGGACATAGCCGCGCTGATCCACGCCGGCCCCAAGGAACAGCTGGACCTGACCACCAACACCCAGCCCGTCATGCTGACGGCCGGCATCGCCTGCTGGCGCGCCTTCGTCGCGGAGACCGGCGCCGTGCCGGTTGCCGCAGCGGGTCACAGCCTGGGCGAATACACTGCCCTGGTTGCAGCCGGCGCGCTGAGTCTGGCCGATGCGCTGCCGCTGGTGCGCTTCCGCGCCCAGGCCATGCAGGAAGCCGTGCCGGTGGGCGTCGGTGCGATGTATGCCGTGCTGGGACTGGACGGTGATGCCGTGCGCGCCGGTTGCGCGCAGGCCGCCGCGGAAACTGGCGAGGCCATCGAGGCCGTCAACTTCAACGACCCCAAGCAGACCGTCATCGCCGGCAGCAAGGCCGGCGCCATCAAGGCCGCCGAGATCCTGAAGGCCGCCGGTGCCAAGCGCGCGCTGCCGCTGCCGGTGTCCGCACCCTTCCATTCCAGCCTGATGAAGCCGGCGGCGGAGCGCTTGAAGGAGCGCCTGACTGCCGTCGAATTCAAGGCCGCCGCATTCCCGGTGATCAACAACATCGATGTGGCCGTCACCGACAGCGCAGACGCATTGCGTGACGCGCTTTACCGCCAGGCTTTCGGCCCAGTGCGCTGGGTTGAGGTCGTGCAGGCCCTGAAGGCCCGCGGCGTCAACCACATCATCGAAGCCGGCCCCGGCAAGGTGCTGACCGGGATGGCCAAGCGCATCGACGCCGAACTGCAGGCCGCCTGCGTCTTCGACCCCGCCTCGCTGGCCGAGGCGCGAGCCCTCCTGGGTGGAGGCTGAAACCATGACTGAATCTGCAAGCAAGGGCGTGGCCCTCGTCACCGGCGCCAGCCGCGGCATCGGCCGCGCCATCGCGCTGGCTCTCGCCGCCGATGGCTGGCGTGTCGTCGGGACCGCCACAACCGAATCCGGCGCCGCCGGCATCACCGAGGCGCTTGGCCCCCAAGGCGGCCGCGGCATCGTGTTGAACGTCACCGACGGCGCCGCCACCCAGGCGGCCGTGGACGACATCGTCGCCAAGGACGGCGGCCTGCACGTACTGGTGAACAACGCCGGCATCACGCGCGACGGGCTGTCCATGCGCATGAAGGACGACGACTGGGATGCCGTCATCGACACCAACCTGAAGGCGGTGTTCCGCCTATCGCGCGCCGCCATCAAGCCAATGATGAAGCAGCGTTCGGGCCGCATCATCAACATCACGTCCGTTGTGGGCGCCTCTGGCAACCCCGGTCAGGCCAACTACGCCGCGGCCAAGGCTGGCGTGGCGGGCCTGACGCGCTCGCTGGCGCGTGAACTGGGCAGCCGCGGCATCACTGTCAATTGCGTCGCGCCCGGCTTCATCGCCACTGACATGACCGAGGTACTGCCCGAGGCCCAGAAAGCCGCGCTGCTGGCGCAGATCCCGCTGGGCCGCCTGGGTGCGCCCGAGGAGATTGCCGCGACCGTGACCTTCCTGGCCTCGCCCGGCGGCGCCTACATCACTGGCAGCGAACTGCACGTCAACGGCGGCATGTTCATGGCCTGATCCCGGTGGCCTGCGGACCCTCCCAGGCCACCCCGGCGCCCCGACTTAGGGGCATCACCCTAGAGCCCGTAGAATGTCGGGCTGTTTTCTGCAAACCCCTCCTGGAGGAGTCATGAGCGATATCGAAGCACGAGTCAAGAAAATCATCGCCGAGCAACTCGGTGTGGCGGAAGCCGACGTCACGAACGAGAAGGCTTTCGTCGCCGACCTGGGCGCCGATTCTCTGGACACCGTGGAACTGGTGATGGCCCTCGAAGATGAGTTCGGCATCGAAATTCCGGACGAAGAGGCCGAGAAGATCACCACCGTGCAGCTGGCGATCGATTACGCCGTCAAGCACCAGAAGGCCTGAGCGCCTTTCTTCTCTCGCAACTCTGATCTGCACCGCATGAGTCGTCGCCGCGTCGTCGTCACCGGCCTTGGCCTCATCAGTCCCGTCGGCAACACCGTTGCCGAAGGCTGGGCCAACATCCTCGCCGGCCGTTCCGGCATTGCCAACATCACCCGTTTCGACGCGAGCAACTTCGCGTGCAAGTTCGCGGGTGAAGTGAAGGGCTTCAACATCGAGGATTACATCCCCGCCAAGGAAGCCCGGCACATGGATACCTTCATCCATTTCGGGCTGGCGGCGGCCATGCAGGCGGTGCAGGACTCCGGTCTCCCGACCGGCGATCAACTGACCGAAGAACAGGCCGAGCGCATCGGCGTGCTGGTGGGTTCGGGCATCGGCGGCCTGCCGCTGATCGAAGAGACCCATGGCGAGCTGACCAACCGCGGTCCGCGCCGCATCTCGCCGTTCTTCATCCCGGCCTCGATCATCAACATGATCTCGGGCCACGTCTCCATCCAGTACGGCTTTCAGGGGCCCAACCTGGCGATCGTGACGGCCTGCACGACGGGCCTGCACGCGATCGGCGAAGCCGGCCGCCTCATCGAGTACGGCGACGCCGACGTGATGATCGCGGGCGGTGCCGAGTCGGCCGTGTCGCCGTTGGGCGTGGGTGGCTTTGCCGCGGCCCGCGCGCTGTCGACCCGCAACGACGACCCCGCGACCGCGTCCCGCCCCTGGGACAAGGATCGCGACGGTTTCGTGCTGGGTGAGGGCGCCGGCGTGCTGGTGCTCGAAGAGTACGAACACGCCAAGAAGCGCGGCGCCAAGATCTATTGCGAGCTGTCGGGCTTCGGCATGGGTGCGGACGCGTACCACATGACCGCGCCCAACGTTGACGGCCCCAAGCGCTCCATGCGCGCGGCGCTGCGCAACGCGGGCATCAACCCCGACCAGGTCCAGTACATGAACGCCCACGGCACATCCACGCCGCTGGGTGACGTGAACGAAACCAACGCGATCAAGCTGGCCTTCGCCGACCACGCCAAGCAGATGGTCGTCAGCTCGACCAAGTCCATGACCGGCCACCTGCTGGGCGGCGCGGGCGGCATCGAGTCGGTCTTCACGGCATTGGCGATCCGCGACCAGGTCGCGCCGCCGACCATCAACATCTTCAACCAGGACCCCGAGTGCGACCTGGACTACTGCGCCAACGAGGCGCGGCCGATGAAGATCGAGTACGCCGCGAAGAACAACTTCGGCTTCGGTGGCACCAACGGCACGCTGATCTTCAGGCGCGTCTGATCCCGCCCGGCCATGCGCCGCACGCCGCCGGTCCGGGTGCAACTTGAGCCCCAGCCGGCCGTGCAGGCCGTGGTGGCGCTCATCGTGGCACTCGCCGCGGCCGGCGTTGCGGGCTGGGTTACCAGCCATCATCCGTTCATGTGGCCCTTGTGGCTTGCCTTGCCGCTCGCGGCAGGCTGGGCCTGGCGTGAAGCTGCGGTGCAGCCGCGCCTGCTGCGCTGGGACGGCCAGGCCTGGTGGCTCACCGAACCCGATGCGTCCGCCGAAATGGCCGTGAGCCTGAGCGTGCTGATAGACCTGGATGGCTGGCTGCTGCTGCGGGCCGCGCCGGGCTCGCGCTGGCTGCCGCTGTCGCGCCGCCAGCAGTCCGCGCATTGGACCGCGCTGCGCGCGACGCTGTTCGCTGGCCCGTCAGGAGTGCCGTCGCCATGAGCGCGGATGCCGACGCACTGCTGGTGCGCAAGGCGCAGGAGGGCAGCCGGGCCGCCTTCGACATGCTGGTCATCAAGTACCAGCGCCGCGTCGAGCGGCTGCTGGCGCGCAGCGTGCGCGATCCCGCCGACGTGGCCGACCTGTGCCAGGAGACCTTCCTGGCCGCCTACCGGGCGTTGCCGGCTTTTCGTGGCGACAGTGCCTTCTACACCTGGGTCTACCGCATTGCGATCAATGCCGCCAAGCGTCATCTGGGCCGCCAGCGGCCGGCCGAATCGCTGGACGACGAGGACGGAACTTTCGACACCCGGGCGGCTCCAAGCGACGATGCGACCCCCGAGGCCCTGCTTGCCAGCCGTCAGCTGGCGCGCAGCCTGGACGAGGCGGTCGAGGCCCTGGCTGATGATCAGCGCCGGGCGTTGCTGCTGCGAGAGGTGGATGGCTTGAGCTACGAAGAGATCGCGGATCTGATGGATTGCCCGCCTGGCACGGTGCGTTCGCGCATCTTTCGTGCCCGCGAAGCCGTGGCGGCGCGCCTGCGGCCCCTGCTCAGCAGTGGAGGCCGGCGATGGTGAGCGCGGAGCGCACGGCGCTGGATCAGGCCTTGTCCGCCGTCATGGACGGCTGCGCGACGCCGCAGGAGTGGGCGCAGGTCGAGCGGGCCTGGGCTCAAGACCCTTCGCTGCGTGAACGCTGGGCCAACTGGCAGACGGCGGCGGACGGCCTGTGCTCGGCCGATCTGCTGGCAGGGCAGGGGCGCGCCGGCGATCTGCTGGATCGACTGCACGCGGCATTGCCGGCGCAACTGCCGGCTGTCCGGCGGCGTCGTGAATGGCTGGCGCCGTTCGCCGTGGCTGCCGGCTTCGTTGCGATGGCCGTGGGCATCACGCAGTTGCGGCCCGCCGCGCCTCCCGACGCTGGCCTCGCCGCTGCACGGATTGAAACAGTGCCGATGCAAGGGCTTGTGGGCACCAGCTTTGCCCAGACGGCCTCAGGCCGTACGCTCGCGCCGGACGTGGTCGTGCGCGACAGCGCGGCGTCAGCGGAAGCGCCGCTGGAATGGCGGGACTGGTCGCCCCCAGCGGGCGATCCGGCGGCCTCCGGCCCGCGCCCTTGAACCGCTGTCGAGCCCACCCATCTGTTTTCGCTCTCCCATTCCAACCCGGAAGTCGATATGCACGCTGAGAACCCTGTCACCCGCGCCCGCGCGCGCACCCTGCTGTCGGGCACGGTCCTGGCGCTCACCTTCGCACTGGGGCAGCCGGTGCTCGCAGCACCGGCGCGGGAGCTGCCGGACTTCAGCGAGGTGGTGGAGCGGGTGGGCCCTGCGGTGGTCAACATCCGCACGTCCGAGAAGGTCAGGCAGGTGGATGGCCAGGGCGACGCGGACGAACAGATCCTGGAGTTGCTGCGCCGTCGCGGCATTCCTGTGCCCAATCAGCGCCGCGGCGCGCCGCGCGATGAGGACGCGCCCACGCGCCGTGGCGTCGGCTCCGGCTTCATCCTCAGCGCCGATGGCTATGTGCTGACCAATGCCCACGTGGTGCAGGGCGCGGACGAGGTCATCGTCACGCTGACCGACCGGCGTGAACTGAAGGCCAAGCTCATCGGTGCCGACCAGCGCTCCGACGTGGCGGTGGTCAAGGTGGAGGCCACCGGCCTTCCGGTCGTCAAGGTGGGCGACAGCAACAAGGCCAAGGTCGGCGAATGGGTCATGGCCATCGGCTCGCCCTTCGGCCTGGAGAACTCCGTGACGGCCGGCATCATCAGCGCCAAGCAGCGCGACACCGGCGAACTGCTGCCGCTGATCCAGACCGACGTGGCCATCAACCCCGGCAACTCCGGCGGTCCGCTGGTCAACATGCGCGGCGAGGTCATTGGCATCAACTCGCAGATCTACAGCCAGAGCGGCGGCTACATGGGCATCTCGTTCGCGATCCCCATTGGCGACGCGATCCGCGTGGCGGATGAACTGCGGGCCGGCGGTCGCGTCGTGCGCGGCTATCTGGGCGTGCTGCCGGGCGACATCTCGAAGGAGGTCGCCGAAGCCATCGGGCTGGGCAAGCCCCAGGGCGCGCTCGTCGGCAATGTCATTGCCGGCAGCCCGGCCGAGAAGGCGGGCGTGGAGGGGGGCGACGTCATCACCAAGGTGGACGGCAAGATCGTCGACAAGGCGGCCGACCTGCGCCGTCTCATCGCGACCGTCAAGCCGGGCGCCAAGGCCACGCTCACCGTGTTCCGTCGCGGTGCCTACAAGGATCTGGTGGTCACCATTGCCGAGGATGAGCGCAGCCGTGCCGCCGGCAGTGGCGCGACACCGGATGGCGAGTCGGCGTCGACGGCCAGCCCCAGTGCGGCCCTGGGCCTCAAGGTGGTGGATCTGACCGAGGCGCAACGCACGGAGCTCAAGTTGAAGGCGGGCGTGCGCGTCGAGGCCGCCACGGGTGCCGCCGCACGGGCCGGCCTGCGCGAAGGCGACCTGATTCTGTCGGTCGACAACGTCGAGGTCGCCACGGTCAAGGCCTTCCAGGCGCAGATCGCCAAGGCCGACAAGACCAAGACCATCAACCTGCTCGTGCGCCGCGACGACATCGTCACCTTCGTGCTGCTGAAGCCGGTCAAGTGACAAGGCAAGGAAAACTCGGCCGGCCAGTCGGGCTTTCCGCGATGCGGCAAGCTCGGCGCGAGCTTCAGGCCGGGTTGTCCACCGCTGATGGAAGTTGGCGCCGGCTAACTTAAGTTTCCGGTCGCGGATTGTTCGCCCCAACCGCTAAAATCAGGCTCGACGCGCCGCCGAAAGCGGTGTCCTGCGCAGGAATCCGGCGCCGCCGACGGCGGCAAGATTTGATCCACAGGAGATTCACAAGAACTTGTGGATAAGCTGTGGATGAAAATCCTTGTTGGTGACCTGCAACGGCCGGAGAACCAATGCTGGTGCGGTTTCCCGGCCGATGCTTTTGGCTACAATGGAAGCCCAACAAGCAGTTGCCATACCTTTTGTTGGAAGGCGCGTCACCTCTTCGACGTGCCTTTTTTTTATGTTCTCGGCACGGCGCTTCGCGCCTTCACATCGCTGCGCGATTTGAGCCTTCCCCGCAACGGCTCGCGCCGTTGAAGCCTTCCGGCCTCGCGCATTGCAGACTCCATGAACCACATCCGCAACTTCTCCATCATTGCCCACATCGACCACGGCAAGAGCACGCTGGCCGACCGCATCATCCAGCGCTGCGGAGGGCTGAGCGATCGCGAGATGGAGGCGCAGGTGCTGGACTCCATGGACCTGGAGCGTGAGCGCGGCATCACCATCAAGGCGCAGACCGCCGCGCTGCAATACAAGGCCAAGGACGGTCAGGTCTACAACCTGAACCTGATCGACACGCCGGGGCATGTGGACTTCTCGTACGAAGTCAGCCGCTCGCTGTCGGCCTGCGAGGGCGCGCTGCTCGTTGTCGACGCGTCGCAGGGCGTGGAAGCGCAGACGGTGGCCAACTGCTACACGGCGCTGGACCTCGGTGTCGAGGTCGTGCCGGTGCTGAACAAGATGGACCTGCCGTCGGCCGACCCGGACAACGCCAAGGCCGAGATCGAGGACGTCATCGGCATCGACGCCGACGACGCCATCCCCTGCTCGGCCAAGACCGGCATGGGCATCGACGAGATCCTGGAAGCCGTCATCGCCAAGATGCCGCCGCCCAAGGGCGTCCCCGATGCGCCGCCGCGCGCGATGATCATCGACGCCTGGTTCGACAACTACGTCGGCGTCGTCATGCTGGTGCGCGTGGTGGACGGCGAACTGCGCAAGGGCGAGCGCATCCGCATGATGGCGACCAACGCCGTCTACCCCATCGAGCACCTGGGCGTGTTCACGCCGAAGAGCGAGAACCGGGACAGCCTGAAGGCCGGCGAGGTGGGCTTCATCATCTGCGGCATCAAGGAACTGGTGGCCGCCAAGGTGGGCGACACGGTCACGCTGGAAAAGAAGCTGCCCAACAACGCCGGTCCCGCGACCGAGGCGCTGCCCGGCTTCAAGGAGATCCAGCCGCAGGTGTTCGCGGGCCTGTACCCGACCGAGGCCAGCGAGTACGACCAGCTGCGCGACGCGCTGGAGAAGCTCTGCCTGAACGACGCCTCCATTCGCTACGAGCCCGAGGTCAGCCAGGCGCTGGGCTTCGGCTTCCGCGTCGGCTTCCTGGGCCTACTGCACATGGAGATCGTGCAGGAGCGCCTGGAGCGCGAGTTCGACCAGGACCTCGTGACGACGGCGCCCAGCGTCATCTACGAAGTGGAGATGAACGACGGCGAGGTCATCCAGGTCGAGAACCCGTCCAAGATGCCGGACGTGGGCCGCATGCGCGAGATCCGCGAGCCCATCGTCACGGTGCACCTGTACATGCCGCAGGACTACGTCGGCGTCGTCATGACGCTGGCCAACCAGAAGCGCGGCGTGCAGCTGAACATGGCCTACCACGGCAAGCAGGTCATGCTGACCTACGAGATCCCGCTGGCCGAGATCGTGCTGGACTTCTTCGACAAGCTGAAGTCGGCCTCGCGTGGCTATGCGTCCATGGACTACGAGTTCAAGGAGTACCGCGCCGCCGACGTCGTCAAGGTCGACATCATGATCAACGGCGACAAGGTCGACCCGCTGGCCATGATCGTGCACCGCAGCCAGAGCCAGTACCGCGGCCGCGGCGTGGCCGCCAAGATGCGCGAGCAGATCCCGCGCCAGATGTACGACGTGGCCATCCAGGCGGCCATCGGCGCCAACATCATCGCCCGCGAGAACATCAAGGCGCTGCGCAAGAACGTGCTGGCAAAATGCTACGGCGGTGACATCACCCGAAAGCGCAAGCTGCTGGAAAAGCAAAAGGCCGGCAAGAAGCGCATGAAGCAGATCGGCTCGGTCGAGGTGCCTCAAGAGGCCTTCCTCGCCATCCTGCAGGTCGACGACTGACCCCTACCGTTCTACCCCCACCCCGCCTTGAATACCTCCCTGATGAGCGCTCTGACCGGTGTTTTGTACGCGGCCCTGGTGGCCTACCTCGGTGGCTGGTACCTCGGGCGCTGGACCGGCAACTTCGCGCTGCTGCTGTTCATCCTGACCGCCGTCACGATGCTGTACTGGCTGGCCGAGCGCTTCCACTTCGCGCCGGCACGCAGCCGCGCCGCGCAGAACCTGGTCGACAGCGACGCCAAGCGCCGTGAGAACCTGGCGTCGCAAGGCATCAGCCGCGTGGACGGCGACATCGAGCCGGCACGCCAGCAGCTCCTGCAGCAGCCGTGGTGGCTGGACTGGACCGCCGGCTTGTTCCCGGTGATCCTGGTCGTGTTCCTGCTGCGCAGCTTCCTGTTCGAGCCGTTCAAGATCCCGTCCGGCTCCATGGTACCCACGCTGCTGGTGGGCGACCTCATCCTGGTCAACAAGTTCCACTACGGTGTGCGTCTGCCGGTGATCAACAAGAAGATCATCGCCAACAACGACGTGAAGCGCGGTGACGTGATGGTGTTCCGCTACCCCGAGGACCCGAGCACCGACTTCATCAAGCGTGTGGCCGGCATCCCGGGCGACGAGATCAGCTACATCAACCAGAAGGTCTACATCAACGGCCAGCTAGCGCCCGTGCAGCCGCAAGGCAACTTCTACGACGAGGATGCCCGCGTCTACCGCCAGCGCTTCCTGGAGAAGCTGGGTGACAAGGAGCACCAGATCCTGGTGCAGTCCGATGCGCAGCGCTTCTTCCGTCCGGATCGTGCCGACGGCCCCTTCCCGTTCCAGGAGAACTGCCGCTACACCGTCGAGGGCGTGACCTGCAAGGTGCCGGCCGGCCAGTACTTCATGCTGGGCGACAACCGTGACAACTCGCGCGATTCCCGCTTCTGGGGTTTCGTGCCGGATGAGAACATCGTGGGCAAGGCCTTCTTGGTGTGGATGAATTTCGGTAACCTCAAGCGCATCGGTACCTCCTTCTGATTGATGCACCCATGAGCAGCCGCCGTCGCTTCCCGTCGTCCTCAAATGCCCAGCGCGGCTTCACGCTGGTGGGCCTGATCTTCTGGGGTGCCGTCATCGCCGTGACGGCCGTCATCGGCATGAAGGTCTTCCCAACCGTGCTGGAGTACTACACGGTCAAGGGGGTGGTCGACCGCATTGCCGCAGCCAACCCGTCCACCGTGCCGGCCGTGCGCCAGGAGTTCGACCGGGTCCGTCAAGTCGAGTACTCCATCGTGAGCCTCACAGGCGCCGACCTGACGGTCAGCAAGGACGGCAACGACAAGGTCGTCATCGAGTTCGGCTGGGACAAGGAAGTCGACCTGTTCGGGCCGGTGTACCTGCTGATCAAGTACCGCGGCAAATCGCGTTGACCCCGGCGCTGCGACGATGAACGCTGCGCTCGATGCCCTTCAGCGCCGCCTGGGCCATCGCTTCCAGCGGCCCGAACTGCTGCTGCGCGCGCTGACCCACCGCAGCTATGGCGCCGACCACAACGAGCGCCTCGAGTTCCTCGGCGACGCCGTGCTCAGCTTGGCCGTGTCCAGCCTGCTGTACGAGCGCTACGCCGGCTCCGACGAGGGCGACCTTACCCGCGTGCGCGCGCACTTGGTGCGCGAGGACAGCCTGCACAAGCTCGCGTTGGCGCTGGGCCTGCCTGAGGTGCTGAAGATGTCCGACGGCGAGGCCAGAGGCGGCGGCGCGCAGCGCCCATCCATCCTGGCCGACGCGGTGGAAGCCGTGCTGGGCGCGGCCCATGTCGACGCCGGCTACGAGGCCGCGCTGGACATCGTGCGCCGCCTGCTGGGCGAAACCATCGCCACGGCCGCCAGTTCGGGCGACTTCGGCAAGGACGCCAAGACCGCGCTGCAGGAGTGGCTGCAGGCGCGCCGCATCGCGGTGCCCAGTTACCGCATCATTGCGACGCGTGGCCAGGCCCATGCCCAGACCTTCGAGGTCGAATGCGCCGTGCCGGCGCTGGACATGGCCGCATTGGGCGAAGGCCGCTCGCGCCGCACCGCCGAACAAGAGGCGGCACGTCGCTTGCTGGATCGACTGAACGAACGAGGCCGCTGATGACAGACGACGTCACCCCCAACACCCCCGCAGGCCCGGCCCAGCCGACCCCTCAACGATGTGGCCTCATCGCCATCGTCGGCCGGCCGAACGTCGGCAAGTCCACGCTGCTGAACGCCCTCGTGGGCCAGAAGGTCAGCATCACGTCCGACAAGGCCCAGACCACGCGTCACCGCATCACCGGCGTGCGCACGGTCGACGAAGCGCAGTTCGTGTTCGTCGACACGCCCGGCTTCCAGACCAAGCACAACGCTGCGTTGAACCGCACGCTGAACCGCACCGTGCACGGCGTGCTGGCCGACGTGGACCTTGTGCTGTTCGTCGTCGAGGCCGGCCGTTTCGGCCTGGACGACGCCAAGGTGCTGGGCCTGCTGCCCGAGGACAAGCCGGTCGTGCTGATCGCCAACAAGCTGGACGCCGTGCACCGTCGCGCCGAGCTGGCGCCGTGGCTCAAGGGCATGCAGGAGCGCCGCAACTTCGCCGAGTTCGTGCCGCTGTCGGCCAAGAAGGAGGCCGACGTCACGCGCCTCTTCAAGATCCTCAAGCCCTACCTGCCCGAGCAGGGCTGGTTCTATGACGAGGATGCGCTGACCGACCGCAGCGAGAAGTTCCTCGCCAGCGAGATCATCCGCGAGAAGCTGTTCCGCCTGACCGGCGACGAGCTGCCCTACACGTCCACCGTCGTCATCGACAAGTGGGAAGAGGAGGGCGAGCTGCGCCGCATCAGCGCCAGCATCGTCGTCGAGCGCGACGCCCACAAGGGCATGATCATCGGCCAGGGCGGCGAGCGGCTGAAGCGCATCGGTTCCGAATCCCGTCAGGAGCTGGAGCACCTGATGGACGGTCGCGTGTTCCTGGAACTGTGGGTCAAGGTGCGCTCGGGCTGGGCGGACACCGAAGAGCATCTGCGCAGCTACGGCTACGAGTGACCGCGTGAGCGCCGCCCGGACGCCGACGGTCCAGTCGGCCTACGTGCTGCACCAGCACGACTGGAGCGAGTCCAGCCTCATCCTGGACCTCTTCACGCGCGAATCCGGCCGCGTTGCCGTCGCGGCCAAGGGCGCCAAGCGGCCCTACTCGCAGTTGCGCGCCGTGCTGCTGCCGCTGCAGCGCATCACCGTTTCCCTGAGCAAGCCCGCCAAGGCCGACGGGGGCGAGGTGCAGACGCTGCGAACTGCCGAATGGGGCGGTGGGGCGACGCTGCCAGCTGGTGCGGCCCTGTTCTCCGGCTACTACCTGAACGAGCTGCTGCTGAAGCTGCTGGCCCGACACGATCCGCATCCGCGCCTGTTCGACGCCTACGGCGATGCCCTGGCGCATCTGACCCAAGGCGACGAGGTGCTGCGCGCCTTCGAGCTGAAGCTGCTGGCCGAGCTGGGCCTGCTGCCTGACCTCAGCGTTGTGACACCCACGCAGACGACCGTCGATCCCGAGAGGCGCTACCAGCTGTCGCCCGAGTCCGGCGTCATTCCACCCACCAGTGATGCCAGCCTGCCTGGGGCGTTGCTGATTCAGCTGCAGGCCGCGCTGCTGCACGGGAGCATGGCCGCGTTGCGCCAGGCCTGCGCGGCGGCGCCGCAAGGCCTGAAGACCACGCTGCGCGGGCTGCTCCACTACCATCTCGGACACCAGCCGCTGCGCACTCGCGCGCTGATGGTGGACGTGCAACAACTGCTGGATTCCTGACCCATGAACCCGCTCGCCCACGCCGGCGCCCGCTGCGCGCTGTCGGTCAACGTCAACAAGGTCGCGCTGCTGCGCAACACCCGCCACCTGGGCATCCCCAGCGTGCTGCGCGCCGCCGAGCAATGCCTGCTGGCCGGGGCGCAAGGCATCACCGTGCATCCGCGGCCCGACGAGCGCCACATCCGCCCGGGCGATGTCGACGACCTCGCGGCTTTCCTGAAGGACTGGCCGCAGGCCGAGTTCAACATCGAGGGCAACCCGACGCAGAACCTGATGGACTTCGTGCGCCGGCACCGCCCGCACCAGGTCACCTTCGTGCCGGATTCGGAAGACCAGTTCACGTCCGACCACGGCTGGACGCTGCCGCAGGATGCCGAGCGCCTGAAGCCGCTGATCCGCGAAGCGCAGGACCTGGGCGTGCGCGTCAGCCTGTTCATGGACCCGAACCCGGCAGCGATGGCCCATGTGGCCGAGCTGGGCGCGGATCGCATCGAGCTGTACACCGAGACCTTCGCCAGCGCCTTCGGCACCGAGCGCCAGGACGCCGTGCTGGCTGGTTTCACCGACACGGCGCAAGCCGCGCTGAAGGTGGGTCTGGGCATCAACGCCGGCCACGACCTGAACCGCGACAACCTCAGCCTGTTCCTGCGCCATGTGCCGGGCGTGCAGGAGGTCTCCATCGGCCACGCGCTGATCGCCGATGCGCTGGAACTGGGCTATGCCGAGACGGTGAAGGCCTATCAACTCGTCATCGCGACGGCCTACGCATGAGATTGCGCCGCGCATGCGCGGACGATGCGCGCCGGCTGGCCGCGCTGGCCCGGTGGGTCTGGCTGGACAGTTATGCCCTCAGCGGCGTCGAGGAGCGCTTTCTGACCTGCCTCGACGAGTCGTTCACGCGCGAGGTGTTCGAGCGGCTGATCGCCGATCCGGCGCAGCTGTTGTGGATCGTCGAGGACGGCGCCACGCTGCAGGGCTTCGCGCAATCGCGGCGCGGCGTGCAGGCGCCCGTGGCCACCGCCGCGGCCATCGAGCTGGAGCGGCTGTACGTCGCGCCGCCCTGCACCGGCCGTGGATTGGGTGCGCTGCTGCTGCAGGCGGCGCGCGAGACGCTCGCACCGGAACCCCTGTGGCTCAGCGTCTGGGAAGGCAACGCCGGGGCGCTGCGCTTCTACGCCCGCGAAGGCGGCCAGACCGTCGGCGAGAGCGACTTCATCCTCGACGGCCAGCCCATCCGCAACCTCGTCATCGCCTTCCCATGATCTACGGCATCGGTACCGACCTCTGCGACATCCGCCGCATCCGCGACACGCTGGCGCGGCGCGGCGAGCGCTTCGCCGAAAAGGTGCTGGGGCCGCATGAGCTGGCCGTGTTCCGCGAGCGGCGCGCCAAGGTGGAGGCGCGCGGCGAGGCCTACCTCGCGACGCGCTTCGCGGCCAAGGAGGCCTTCTCCAAGGCCATCGGCTTAGGGCTGCGCATGCCCATGACCTGGCGGGCCATGGAAGTCGTCAAGGCGCCCAGCGGCAAGCCCGAGATCGCGCTGCACGGCGAGCTGGCCGCCTGGTTCGCTGCGCGCGGGCTGCGCGCTCATGTGACCGTCAGCGACGAGCAGGACTACGCGGTCGCCTTCGTGGTCGTCGAGAAGGAATGAAGCCGACGCTTCACAGCTTCGGCTGGAACAGCAGCCGCTCTGCCAGCTGTCGGCGTGCCGGGGGTTGGGCTGCCAGCCGGCTCAGCAGGCCGTTGGCGCCGTCGCAGTTGCCGGTGGTCGGCGCGCTGGCGTCCTGCGGATCGGCCCACAGGCGCGACAGCAGGCCCAGTGCCGCGCGGCCAACAGTGCGGTCCAGCACCTCGATCTCGATGGCGGTGGGCGGCTTCGGCAGCCAGCGCGGCGGCGTGCCGTTGGCGGCCTCCATGACCCACTGCGCTTCGCGCGCCTGCAGCTCCACCGGCAACGCTCCGCGCACGGCCAGCTGGCCATCCAGCAGGGCCCGGCACATCGGCGCCCCCAGCGTCTTCAACTGCTCGGACACCAACTGCAGGTAGCGGCGGCGCAGCTGCGGGTCGGTGCTGTTGAGCAGGTCGGGCATCTGTTTCGCCAGCGGTGCCAGCGCGGCCAGTTGCACGACCTCATCGCCGGCGCCCGCCGTGCGGGCGTCCAACATGCGTTGCGCGACGGCCGTGATGATTTCGGGATAGCGGCGCTCCACGGCGGACCAGACCGGATGCAGACGCAGTGCATCCTCGATGTCGGCCAGCGCTGCGGCTTCGCCCGTCGGCGGCAGCGGCACGGCCAAGGTCTGCGGCGACGGCGCGATCAGCGCATGCGCCTGCAGGTCCGCGCGCGGCACGAACCACATGCTGCGCGCCGGTGTGTCCAGCGTCTTGTCGATCATGCTCTGCGGCAGACCGAGCTCGCGGTAGGTCTTGGCCAGCTGCTGGTTGGCCAGTTCCTCGAACACCGGGTTGTAGGTGCCGGTCGACGCGCGGTGGAAGCCCAATTGACCCTCGGGCGACAGATGGCGCGGGTTGCCGGCCAGGAACACCAGCGTGCAGGCGCTGGCGCAGGTGCCCACGGCGCGAGCGGCCTGGCCATGGCGTTTCATCGCGTCCGCCATGCGCTCCGCCTCGCGCACGCGGCCGCCGGGCGACTCCAGTTCCACGCGCTTCAGGCCACGAGCCGCGTCGCTGGCCAGCAAAGCGCGCAGCCGCTCACCGTCGCCCATGCCGATGACGCCTTCCATGCGCAGGCTGCGCCCGTCGGGCGACAGCACGAACTTGGCCTGGCCCAGCGGGTCGATGCCGCGTGCCATCTGCCAGTACTCGCCCAGATTGGGCAGCAGGCCGAACAGCACGGAGGCCAGCAGCTGCAGCGCGCCCAGCGCCAGCGCGAACCGCGCCAGCCAGCCCCACAGCAGCGAGCCGTGCTCGCGCAGGTAGTTGGTCGCCGCGCGCCAGGCGCCCACCATGCACCAGACGTCCAGCGCCAGCAGCAGCGGCATGCCCACCAGCACGGTGATGGCGCTGATCTGCAGCGAGTCGCCCTTGGCACCTATCCAGCTCATCAGGCCGGTGAGTCCGAAGGCCAACGGCGTGGCCAACAGCATGTTGTTGACCCAGTAGCTGCGCGCCAGGCTCAGCTCGCCACGCCAGTGGCGCGTGAAGTAGCCGGTCTGGGGTGTTTCGCGGCGCACCGGGCGGGGTCGTGCCGCCGCACGCGGATGCGCTGCCGCCTGCTGCCAGCTGGGCGTGGGCTCCGGCGCCGCGGGCGGTGCGTCCGCCGCCGCCGATGTCGGATCGACGTAGGGGCGCGGCGGGCGGGCGTTGGTCATCGAGATCCCTTGGCGGCGGCGTTGGGGCTCAGGACTTCTTCTTGGCCGGTGCCGCGGCCGGCTTGGCCAGAGACTCGCCCTTGGCCTTCATCTGCATCTGCATGTCCATGAACATGCGGCCATTGTCGGGACCTTGCATGTCCATCTTCACGTCCATCGCGAGCTGGCTGGCCAGCGGCAGGCGGTCGGACAGGCGCAGCGAGCTGGTGCCCGTGCCGCTGCCGTTCATCTGCATGTTCAGCGTCTGCGGCGCCGCGGGTGCGGCGGAGGCCTCGGATGCCGCGGCAGCCGGCAGCGGTGCGTCCAGCGCCATCTGCATCGTCATGGAGAGGTCGAAGTGAGCCACGCCGCGGTCCACGCGGTTCAGCGTGTAGCGCAGCTTGGCGTCCAGCTTGCCAGCGCCGCCCGGGATGGGCACCGGCAGCGCCATGTTCATCGGCACTTCGATGCTGTCGCCCGGCTTCATGGAGCGCTGGCCCAGCGCCTTGGCGACCTGCAGGGCCTCGTTGACCATCGCCTGACCCTGAGCGCGCATCAGCTCGTTGAACTCGGCGCCCTGGCTTTGCTGCAGGTCGAAGCTGAAGTCCTTGGGATTGAAGCGCGCCGTGAAGGCCAGGTTGACGTTGGCCTGCGGCGGCATGGGCATGGTCCTGCCGCCCACCTCGATCTGGCCGCCCTGGGCCGCCGACGACACGGTCAGCGGCAGCCAGCCCTCGGCATCGGGCTGGCCCACCTGCGTGGTCTGCGCCATCTTCATGGTCATCTTCACCGGGCCGGTGCGGGCCATGTTCTCGGCGGCCTGCGCGATCTTGGCGCGCTGCTCGTCGGTCGCGGCCGGGCCGGCCTCCAGACGGGTCTTCATCGTCATCTGCATGTCGATGGTCTGGCGCTGGTGCTGGCCGGCACGGGGCGTGGTGTCGAAGGTGACGACCTGGGGCGATTGCGTGGCGGCCTGTGCGCCGAGTTGCAGGCCAAACAGCGCGCTGGCCAGCGCAAGGCGGAGCGGGGAAGTGGACACGGGTGCGATCCGATCAGAAGAAATGCCGCCGGGCTGGCGGCCGCGCGGCATCCTAGGGTCGATTGCCCGGTTTCAGTGCATGTACGGCGTGGGTAATTTCAACCTTGGCGGTTGCGGCCCGCTGCAGAAAGAAAGATGCCGCCGCGCCGGTGGCCGGGCGGCATGCAGGGTGAGCGCCTGCTGCGGTCAGTCGCGGTAGTTGTTCAGCATCGGATAGCGTCGCGCCACCAGCGCGAACAGCAACGCCGCCACCAGCGCGAAGCCAGCGAAGAAGAACATCAGGCAGGCCGTTTCGCTGTAGCCCGTTGATTTGATGGCCGCCAAGGCTCCGGGGCTCTTGATGCTGACGTTGGACAGCAGCACCCACAGGTTGCCCACCGTCACCGACAGGCTCCAGAAGCTCATGATGGTGCCCTTCATGGACAGCGGCGCCTGGCTGTACGCGAACTCCAGGCCGGTGGCCGACACCAGCACCTCGCCCAGCGTCAGCAGCGCATAGGGCAGCACCTGCCAGACGATGCTGACCGTGTCGCCCGCGTCCAGCCACAGCTGCAGCGTGCCGGCGCAGATCCACGCGAAGCCCGCCAGCGCGATGCCCGCGCCCATGCGGCGCAGCGGCGTCACGCGCAGGCCCGAGCGCTCCAGCAGGGGATAGAGCACCAGGTTGTTGAAGGGGATGAGGATCATCACCAGTAGCGGATTCAGCGCCTGCATCATGGACGACTGGAACCACTCGGGCTTGGCCATCTGGTCGGCCTGCAGCACCCAGGTGGAAGCCTTCTGGTCAAACAGCGACCAGAACGGCGTGACCAGCGCGAACAGCACCAGCACGCGCAGCACGGAGCGCACGCCATCCACGGCCTCATCGGGGTGGATGCCGCGCGCGCGGTCCAGTTGCAGCGACGCGCCCACGCCGCCAAAACCCATGATGAGCACCAGCGCCAGGCAGACCGACGCGACAAAGCCCAGGCTGGCCATCTGGCTCAGGCTGTAGGCCGCCAGCAGCAGGCCCAGGGCGGCCACGCCCATGCCCAGGCCGCCGGCCTTCAGTGCCGTCCATACCACCCACATGAAGCTGTGCGGGTTGGCGCCGCGCGGCGGCTGATGGACGTACTTCTTGCGGCCGCTCCACAGGATCAGCGTGGCCATGCCCATCAGGATGCCCGGCAGGCCGAAGGCGACGCTGGCGCCGTAGTTCTTCAGGATGACCGGCATCAGCAGCGACGCGAAGAAGCTGCCGAAGTTGATGATCCAGTAGAAGGCGTCGTACACCTTCTGCGCCAGCGAGCGGTTGCTCTTGTCGAACTGGTCGCCGACAAAGCTGGTCACCAGCGGCTTGATGCCGCCCGAACCCAGCGAGATCAGGAACAGGCCGAAGTAGAAGCCCTTGATGTTGTTCTCGAAGACGGCCAGGCACGCGTGGCCCGCGCAGTAGACGAGGCTCAGCCAGAAGATCGTCGGGTACTTGCCGAAGAAGCGGTCGGCCAGCCAGCCGCCCAGCAGCGGGAAGAAGTAGACGCCGATGACGAAGGTGTGGAACACCTCCTTGGCCTCGGCCTTGCGCATGTCTTCCGGGATGGCCAGCAGCAGGCTGGTCATCATGAAGACCGTCAGGATGTTGCGCATGCCGTAGAAGCTGAAGCGCTCGCATCCCTCGTTGCCGATGATGTAGGGAATCTGCGGCGGCATCTTGGCCGCGGGAGCGGCGCCGGCGCTGACGGTGGTTGTCGTCATGATGGCCTCGGGTGGGGCTAGGGCCCGTTCACACTACGGGAGCAGGCCGCGTTGTGCCTAGAAAGCGCGCGAGCAAGGCGCAAACCGGAGCCGGGTTGATACCCGGCGAGGATTTGCAACACCGCGCGCGCGCTTTCTGTGCACAACCCGAAGGGAAGGCTCGCCGCCAGAGGCCACTCCGTGTTGCACCGCTGGCCCGCACATCAGTGCGGGCGGCGCGCTGCGCCTTGATTGGCCTCTGGCGGCGGGCCTTCGCGGCCTACTCCCGTAGTGTGAACGGGCCCCTGGAAAACGCCGCGCGGCTTGTGGCCGGCGGCGTTCGGGGTGGGTCAGACGGTGGCGGTGATCACGCCTCGAAAGGCAGCTTCACCTGGCTCAGGTCCTTGCGGGTCTCGACGAGCACCAGTGGACCTTCGTCGACCACCACCACCGGCGCCGGCTCGCGGCCCAGCGGCGCGGGGGCCGGCTCGGCAGCGATGGCGGCCTGGGCGGCGGCGATCTTGTCGGCGTCGGAATTCACCCATTGCAGGCCGGCGCCCTCGGCGATGGCTTGCAGCTCGCCCATCGGCAGCTTGAAGGCCTCGACGGCCGGTGCGGGTGCCGGTTCAGGAGCGGGCGGGGGCGGCGCGATCACGGCGACCGGCGCTGGCGTCGGCACATCGGCGCTGGCCATCGCGGTCTCGATCAGCGAGCCCTGCAGCGGAGCGGCGGCCTGCTCGCTGCCTTGGACTTCCTGGCCCTCGACAGCACCTTCCTCGCGGCGGCCACGGCCACCACGGCGGCGGCGGCGCGGCTCGCGGTCATGGCCTTCGCCGGCGTCGTCGCTTTCCGGATTGACGGCAGCGGGTGCGGCATCGGCTTCGACCGGCACGCCGGCATCGCCTTGCTCGACCGCGCCTTCGGCGCCGGCTTCCGTGCCCTCGGCGCCTTGAGCGCGGTCGTCACGGTCGCGACCACCACGACGGCGGCGGCGGCGGCCCTGGCGCTCCTCGCCGGCCGGCGTGTCACCACCGGCGACGGGCAGTGCCGCATCGGCCTGGCTGTCGACGAAGGCGGGCGGTGCGTCATGCAGCGCGGCCTGGGCTTCGGTCAGCGGTGCGGCCAGCGCCTCGACGGCCTCGACCGGCTGGGCCTGGTTCTGGCGTTCCGGGCGGTCGCCACGCGGGCGGCGCTCACCACGCTCACCGCGCTCGCCACGGTCCGGGCGCTCACCGCGCTCGGCACGTTCCGCGCGCTCGGGGCGCTGCTGCTGTTCGGGCTTGTCGCCACCTTCATGGCGCGGCTTGCGGTCGCCGCGCTCGCCGCGGGCCTCGTTGGGCTTGCCGTCACGGCGGCCATCGCGGCGCTGTTCGCCACGCTCGCCGCGGTCACCGCGTTCGCCACGGCGGCCACCGTCGCGGCGGCCATCACGGCCACCTTCGCGCTTGGGCTTGTCGGTCGCGGTGGGCGCCGGCGCCACCGGGGCTTCGACGGCCGGCACGGGGGCCGGGGCCGGCGCGCCGGTGAAGAAGCCGATCAGGCGGCTGAAGAAACCTTGCGGCGCCGGAGCGGGGGCGGGCGGCGGCGGCGCCACGACCGGAGCCGGGGCGGCCACCGGCGCGGGCGCCGGTGCGGCGATGGGGGCCGGCTGCTCGGGCAGGATGCCCTTGATGACCGGTTCCTGCTTGTTCTTCTTCTCGATGTCTCCGCGGCGCGTGATGCCCACCTCGTCGGTCGGCTCCTCGATCATCGTGTAGCTGGCCTGCAGGTTCTCCAGGCGCGGGTCGTCGTGGCGCAGGCGCTCCAGCTTGTAGTTGGGCGTCTCGAGGTGCTTGTTGGGCACCAGCAGCACGGTCACGCGCTGCTTCAGCTCGATCTTGGTGATCTCGGTGCGCTTCTCGTTCAGCAGGAAGGACGTGACCTCCACCGGCACCTGCACATGCACGGCGGCGGTGTTGTCCTTCATCGCCTCTTCCTGGACCATGCGCAGGATCTGCAGCGCCGAGGACTCGGTGTCGCGGATGTGGCCGGTGCCATTGCAGCGCGGGCAGGTGATGTGGTTGCCTTCGCTGAGCGCCGGGCGCAGGCGCTGGCGGCTCATTTCCAGCAGGCCGAACTTGCTGATGGAGGCGAACTGCACGCGGGCGCGGTCCTGGCGCAGCGCGTCGCGCAGGCGCTGTTCCACGTCACGGCGGTTCTTGCTCTCCTCCATGTCGATGAAGTCGACGACGATGAGGCCGCCCAGGTCGCGCAGGCGCATCTGGCGGGCGATTTCGTCGGCCGCTTCGAGGTTGGTGCGGGTGGCGGTCTCTTCGATGTCACCGCCACGGGTGGCGCGCGCCGAGTTGACGTCAACCGACACCAGCGCTTCGGTATGGTCAATGACGATGGCGCCGCCCGAGGGCAGGTTCACCGTGCGGCTGAAGGCCGTCTCGATCTGGTGCTCGATCTGGAAGCGGCTGAACAGCGGCGCGTCATCGCGATAGCGCTTCACGCGATGGCCCTGGTCGGGCATCACATGGTTCATGAACTGGTGGGCCTGCTCGAACAGGTCGTCCGTATCGATCAGGATCTCGCCGATGTCGGCGGTGAAGTAGTCGCGGATGGCGCGGATCACCAGGCTGGATTCCTGGTAGATCAGGTAGGCACCCTTGCCGCCCTTGGACGCGTCGTCGATCGCCGTCCACAGCTTCAGCATGTAGTTCAAGTCCCACTGCAGCTCGGCAGCGGAACGGCCGATGCCGGCGGTGCGGGCGATCAGGCTCATGCCCTTGGGGTATTCGAGCTGGTCGAGGTTTTCCTTCAGCTCTTCGCGATCCTCGCCCTCGATGCGGCGGCTCACGCCACCGCCGCGCGGGTTGTTGGGCATCAGCACGAGGTAGCGACCGGCCAGCGAGATGAAGGTGGTCAGGGCGGCGCCCTTGTTGCCGCGCTCTTCCTTCTCGACCTGGACCAGCAGTTCCTGGCCTTCCTTGATCGCGTCCTTGATGGTCGCGTTCTTGACGTCCGTGCCTTCTCGGAAGAACGAACGCGAGATTTCCTTGAACGGCAGGAAGCCGTGGCGGTCCTCTCCGTAGTCGACGAAGCAGGCTTCGAGCGAGGGCTCGACGCGCGTCACGACGGCCTTGTAGATGTTGCCCTTGCGCTGCTCGCGGCCTTCGATCTCGGTCTCGAAGTCCAGCAGCTTCTGGCCGTCAACGATGGCGAGGCGCCGCTCTTCCGGCTGCGTCGCATTGATCAGCATGCGTTTCATGTCATCACTCCTCGCGCCCCCGAAGGGGACGCGTCACGTCATGCCACCCAAAAGGTGGCGTTCAAGACGCACGAGCGACAGCGTGGAACCGTGGAAGGAGTGCCCTGGACCGCTCGGGTTTCTGACGGAGGTCAGACGTCGAGCGGCGTTGGCGCATGCGACCGGCCGTCCATGGCGCGAAGGAAACCAGCCTCGACCTGGCCGCATTCGAAGGCGCGGGACCAGGCGACCACCGCAGCTTCTGGCTGGGGTCGCGCGGCGGGGCGCAGCGGGTGGGGGAGGGGAGGAGTCATCCGCGAAGGACTGCTGGACGCTGGCGCGAGCTCTTGCGGCTTGATTCAGCCGCGCGCTCTCACGCCGTGAAAACCTTGTTTGGCAACCGGATCTCTTCGCGCCGGAGGGCTGTCGTCGAGAGGCCGGTGGGTTCCGGGTGTCATCGCTCTGCCGCACCGTGCCGCTGGCCGCCGTTTCACTTGGGGAAACCGCCTGCCGGCTACACGATGCGTTGCATCGCCTGTTGTGCCCCGGGGCTTGCCCTGGGACGCCTCGTTGTCGCCGCTAAAATCAAAAAAATCAAACACTTACGGCAGCAACGTGGTGAAAAGGATTATAGGGGCAGGCATCACGGCCCCTACCACGGGGGCGAACCCCGCCGTGAGTACGGACAAACCCGCGGTCAGGCGTGTGGTCGTGGACGAAGGTTCGGCCGGCCAGCGCCTGGACAACTTCCTGCTGCGCGAACTGAAGGGTGTGCCCAAGACCCATGTCTACCGGGTCATCCGGGCCGGGGAGGTTCGCGTCAACAAGGGGCGGGCGCAGGCCGACACCCGGCTGGAAATCGGCGACGAAGTGCGCATCCCGCCCGTGCGCGTGCCCGAGCGGGCCGAGGCGCCTGCCGCGCCGGCCCGCGAATTCCCGGTCGTGTTCGAGGACGAGCACCTGCTGGTCATCGACAAACCGGCCGGTGTGGCGGTGCACGGCGGTTCGGGCGTCAGCTACGGCGTCATCGAGGCGCTGCGCCGCGCGCGGCCGACCGCCAAGTTCCTGGAACTGGTGCACCGGCTGGACAAGGAGACGTCCGGCCTGCTGATGATCGCCAAGAAGCGCAGCGCGCTTGTCAACCTGCAGGACCAACTGCGCGACCGTGAGACCGGCAAGACCTATGCGGCGCTGGTCTGGGGCGACTGGCCGGCGAAGCTCAAGGTCATCGACGTGCCGCTGGTCAAGTTCGTCGGCAGCGACGGCGAGCGCTGGGTGCGCCCCGGCAAGGAAGGCGAGGAAGACGCCAAGCGCTCCATCAGCCTCGTGAAAGTCATGCAGCGCACGAAGGACTTCAGCTTGCTGGACGTGACCATCAAGACGGGCCGCACGCATCAGATCCGCGTCCACCTGCAACAGGCCGGCCACCCCATCGTGGGCGACCCCAAGTACGGCGACTTCGAGCGCAACCGCGAGCTGGCGCGCGGCGGCTCGAAATTTGACCGCATGTTCCTGCACGCCCGGCGACTGCAGGTGCAGCATCCGGCGACGGGCGAATCCCTGGTGTGCGAGGCGCCGCTGCCGCAAAGCTGCCGTCAGCTCATCGAAGCGGTCGGATAAGTCAGCCGGCGGGCTTGCGGCCACGCATGCGACCGCCGATCAGCAGCAATCCTGCGCCGGCAAGCAGCCAGCTGGCCGGCTCCGGCACCGGTGCAATGCCTGTGATGGTCACGGTCAAGTTGCTGGCGTTGTAGCTCGTGGCGATGTTGTAGCCCGAGGCAATGACCTGATCGAAACTTCCCGTGAAGCCGCCGCCCGAGTATGACAGTAGAGAGAAGCTGTCGCCGACTTGGGCGCTGTAGCCGATGTTGAGCTCAAGGGTGCCGTCCAGCATCTGTGCGGTGCTGGACAACATGGCCAGCGTGCCATGGTCGGCAGCGCTGCTGCCGACGTCGAAAGTGATCGTTGAGGCGTCGCCGAGGATCAACGTGCCCGTGGTCCCGAGAGTTGCGTCGTGCGCGATGGTGATGTGCCCGGCGCTGTTGTCGAAGGTGCCATCTCCGGCGTACAGATAGAACATGCCGCCTTCGGCAACAAGGGAACCGTTGTTGACGACGTGGCTGTTGGATGCACCCATGATGCGTCCGGCCCCGCGCACGGTCTGAGTGCTGTCGATCGTGAGCGTGCTGCCTGCCGTCACGTCGATGAATCCAATCGAGCTGGACGGATACGGGATGTTGATTCGTCTCAGCCAAACCGTACCGCTGCCTGCGAGCTTGGCGTCGCCCTCTGCGGCCAGTTTCTGATCGACGATGATGTCCCCGTCGTTGGTAAGAGCCCCCTTGATCGTTGCGACCGCGCTGTTTCCGTTGATTCGGAGCGTTCCCTTGTTGGCAGCATCGATTAGCGTCATGCCGCCACCGAACTGCGCATCGCCCTCGAAAGTCACTTTCGAGAAAACGGCGGAGTAAGGGCTGAATGCGCCGTAGATCGCGCCGCCACTCGCGGTGACGATTCGGCCCCCTGCGACGCTACTCCCTCCGGCCGAAAGAATGCTTGTGCCGCCGATGCTGATCTTGCCCGCAGTGTTGTCGACTGAGGTGGCGCTGGGATACAGGTACAGAACGCCATCTGCTACCAGATGACCTTGGTTGACGAGGGTGCCGTTACCAATATCACCCGACCCGCGGATCGTTTGCCCGGTGCCAATCGTCAGCGTGTGCGAACCGAGGTCCAACACGGAGTTGGTTTCCAGGGTGAGCACGCCGGTACCGGAAATCGTGGTGCTTGTCCCGATCTTGAGGGCGGTCGGGTTTGAGTAGCTTCGAAACAGACGGATCTCACCATCGTTGCCGATGCTGCCGTCGACCTGAAGTGTTGTGCCGTGAATGTGGACGCGATTGTCGGAGCCTATTCTCAGGCTGCCGATCTGTGTGAGCTTCGAGTAGGACGGGTAGCCGTATGACAAATACGTGGTCCCTCCCATCGAGTACGGCCACGCCAGCACAACGTCATCCGTGGGGCCGGGGAGGGCGTAGCTGCTCCAACTCCCCTTGTCATCCCAGTAGCCGTTGCCGCCAACCCAGTTCACGGTGGCCGCTTGTGCAGCGCCGCCGAGCATCAATGTCGCGACGGCGGCGGCGACGGGCGCCCGCAAACTTACCAAGCCTGTGTTCAGGCGCATGGCTCTCTCCCTGATTTAATTTGTGCGCGAAATATAGCCAGCAGATGTCGCATGCACTGGCTGGTAACCACGCGTTTCGCCCACCCGATCGAGGGGGGCACAAGATTCGGGAGCTAAGGATGCGGCTGCGCAGGTGGCTGCGAACATTGTTCAGTCGTACCGCACTCCATGGGCGATGGCACGCACCCGTCTTCGGACGCGTTTGGTGACGCGGCCACTGGGAGCCGCGACCTACTATATGCGGCCCTCACTCGCGCGCCAAGCAAGCTCATCGCCTTGCTCGGTGCGCAGCACCCGTCGCGGTTCATGAGGGACGCTGTGCTGGCCGGGTGAGATTGGGTCGAGCGCCGGACGGTGACCTGTTGTTAGGTTCGTCGATGGTCTGCAGGGGTGCTGGTGCTCCAGTGATCGAGCGCTTGGAACGACAATCCTCCCATGAGCAACCGCCCCCAACGCTTTGATCTGATTGCCTTCGACTGGGACGGCACGCTGTTCGATTCCACCGCGCTGATCGCCCGCTGCATCCAGCGCGCCGCCGTCGACATCGGCGAACCCGAGCCCGAGTTCGAGCGGGCCAAGTACGTCATCGGCCTGGGCCTGCGCGATGCGCTGGAGCATGTGGTGCCGGGCCTGTCGCACGACCGCTACGGCGAGCTGGGTCTGCGCTACCGCCACCACTACCTGGGGTCGGAGCACGAGGTCTCGCTGTTCGACGGCAGCCTGGAGATGCTGCAAGCGCTCAAGGAGCGCCACCACTGGCTGGCCGTGGCCACGGGCAAGAACCGCGCGGGCCTGGACCGCGTGCTGGCCCATGCCGAACTGACGCAGATGTTCGACGGCACGCGCACGGCCGACGAGACGCGTTCCAAGCCGCATCCGCAGATGCTGCTGGAGCTGATGCGCGAGTTCGGCGTGGAGCCCGAGCGCACGCTGATGATCGGTGACACCACGCATGATCTGCTGCTGGCGCAGAACGCCGGCGTGGCCAGTGTGGGTGTCAGCTTCGGCGCGCACGACCACGAGACCTTCGCCGACCTCAAGCCGCTCTTCGTGGCGCACTCGACGCGCGAACTGCACGATTGGTTGATCCAGCATGCCTGAGCAGGACACCGCGCCGCCCCAGCTGCTCTGCGGCTCCAGCGAACTGCAGGAGCGCGGCAAGGCGGTCACCTTCGACGTGATCCAGTGGCGCGAGCCCGTGCGTGCCTTCGCGTTGCGCTTCGATGGCCAGGCCGTCGCCTACCTGAACCGCTGCGCGCATGTGCCGACGGAGATGGACTGGCAGGAGGGCGAATTCCTCGATGCCGACAAACGCTTCATCATGTGCAGCATCCACGGCGCGGTCTACGACCCACTCAGCGGCCAGTGCGTCATGGGGCCCTGCAATCGTGGGCGCCTGACCAAGATCGAGGTGACCGAGCGCGACGGCGAGGTCTACTGGCACCCCACACGTGACACCAAGCCCGCTTTCCAGGATTGATATGAGCAGCACCCCGAACGACGACCTGCCGCCCCCCATGCAAGAGCCGGTGGGCGTGCCACCGCCGCCGCCAGCATCCGCCCTGAACGAGCCGCTGCTGGCCCAGCTCGCGCAGGACTTCCTGCGCGAGCGCCGGGCCGAGCGGCGTTGGAAGACCGTGTTCCGGCTCTTCTGGTTGCTGCTGGCCGGCCTGCTGGTCTACAGCCTGTGGCTGCAGGGCCGGCATGTGACGCCGTCGGCCACGCCGCACACGGCGTTGGTGGAAGTGCGCGGCGAGATCGCCGCCGACACCGAGGCCAGCGCCGAGATGCTGCTGGCGGCGTTGAAGGACGCGTTCAAGGACGAGGCGGCCCAGGCCGTCGTGCTGCGCATCAACTCACCCGGCGGCAGCCCCGTGCAGGCCGGCATCGTGTTCGACGAGATCAAGCGGCTGAAGAAGCAGTACGACAAGCCGGTCTACGCCGTTGTCGAGGAGATGTGCGCTTCGGGTGCTTACTACATCGCCGCGGCGGCCGACGAGATCTATGTCGACAAGGCGTCGGTGGTGGGCTCCATCGGTGTGCTGATGGACGGCTTCGGCTTCACCGGCCTGATGGACAAGCTGGGCGTCGAGCGCCGTCTGCTGACCGCCGGCGAGAACAAGGGCATGCTGGACCCGTTCGGCCCGGTCAACCCCAAGCAGCGCGCCTATGCGCAGGCCATGCTGGACCAGATCCACCAGCAGTTCATCGCTGTCGTGCGCGAAGGCCGTGGCAAGCGCCTGAAGGAGACGCCGGAGACCTTCTCAGGCCTGTTCTGGAACGGCGAGCAGGCCGTGCAGATGGGCCTGGCGGATCGCTACGGCAACCTGGATTTCGTTGCGCGCGAGGTGGTCAAGGCCGAAGAGGTCATCGACTACACGCCGCGCGAGAACGTCGCCGAGCGGCTGGCCAAGCGCTTTGGCGCGGGCGTGGGCGCTGGCGCCGTGAAGGCGATGCGCGAACTGGCGCCGATCCGCTGAGCTTCAGAGGCGACGGCGGCGGGCGAAGCACGCTGCAACGAGGCCCAGCCCCACCAGCGCCAGCGAAGCCGGCTCGGGCAAGGGCTGAGCCTGCGAGCCACTGTTAGGGCGGCCGATGCTGGGCATCGGCGCGTCATTGACCTGCACGCTGCTGTTCCAGTCCTTCACGATCACCTGGCCATTGACCTGTCCCCAACCCTGGGCGACCGATGCGTTCAGTGCCAGCACCGACGCGTTGATGCCGCCGTTCATCAGCAGGCTGGTCGCGTCGGGCAGGTTGAACAAGACCTGGCCCTTGTTGAAGCCCAGGTAGCCGTGGTTCCCGAAGTCGATCGACGCGCCGTGGATGTTGATGAGGATCTGCGCGCCGGTGGGCAGGTTGTCGATCTGCATGTTGCGCATCGCGTCGGCCGCGACGATGTCGAACACGGCCAGCATCTGGCCTGCGGCGTCGAAGTGCAGCGTGCCCCACTTGTCGGTCACCGTGCCAGTGTTGGCCATGGCGTCCAGTGAGGCCGAAAGCGAGCTCAGGCGCTGCTTCTCGCCCGCAAAGTCGAAACCCTGGCCGTTGCTGACGCCGCCGAACACGTTGCCGCTGGAGTTGGGGACGTAGCTGCCGCCCACGCTGACGCCGCTCCAGATCGTGCCGTTCGTGAAGTTGAGGTTGCCGCCGACGGTCAGGCCGGTGCCGCTGTACAGCGCGCTGGAGCCGGTCTTGGTGTTGATCGAGTAGCCGCTGATTGTTGCGTTGCCACCGACCGCCACACGGCCTTCGACGTCGCTGCTGCCCACGTTCATGTTGCCGAAGGCCAGCAGGTTCAGGCTGGCGTCCAGACCCAGGCTGATGGGGGCGGCATGGGTGGCGGAGGCGAGGGCGAAGCAGGCGGTCAGCAGGAGGCGGCGCATGGTGCGGGAGGTGGCGAACAGCAAAAACCGCCAGTCTAGGAATGGGTCCGCCCTTGCATCACGCCTCGACGCGGGGGTGTCATGGCCGCTTCGAGAAGCAGTTCACAAACCCCGGGTGACGGAATTCACGAAAAAAGGCCGCAGCCCTTTCGGACTGCGGCCTTGCGCCGAGCGCTGTCGCGCTTACTGCGTCTTGGGTTCGGTCTTGGTGGCGGCGGCGCCGGCCTTGGCTTCGGCGGCCTTCTTTGCCTTCTTGTGGCTGTGCTTGGCGCCGCTGGCGGCTTCGGCCGGGGCTGCAGCCGGCAAGGTGGTGGCGGCCGGCGTGGCGGTCACCGCGGGAGCCGCTGTGGTGGTGGCCTGGGCCACGGTCGTGGTGGCGGGTGTGGCGGCCTTCACGGTGGCCGTCGCGGTGGTGGCTGCCGGTGTGGTGGCCGCTGCGGGAGTCGCGGTCTGTGCCAGAGCCACGCCCGAGGCGAGCGTGATGAGGGCGGTGGCGATGGTGGTCTTCAGCGTGTTCATCAGAGGTGCTCCTGGGTGTTTCGGGTTGCGGGGGCTTCGCGAAAGCTTGGGTCCACAACGACGACTCTTCTTGCAGCGTTGACGGGGTTGCAAAGCCTTACACCGCGCAGAATCAGCCCCCATGAACACCCCACATCGCTTTGACTGGAGCGCCGGCTATCCCAGCCAGCGCAGCCCGCTGTTCGCACGCAATGTCGTGTCGACCTCGCATCCCCTCGCGGCGCAGGCCGGGCTGCGCATGCTGCATGCGGGTGGCAATGCCGTCGATGCCGCCATTGCGGCGGCGGCGTGCATGACGCTGGTCGAGCCGTGCAGCAACGGGTTGGGCTCGGACACCTTCTGCATCCTGTGGGACGGGAAGCAGCTGCACGGTCTCAACGCGTCGGGGCGCGCGCCGGCGGCCTGGACGCCGGACTTCTTCGAGGGTCAGGTCGTGCCCCGCCGTGGCTGGAACTCGGTCACGGTGCCGGGCGCCGTCAGCGGCTGGGTGGCGCTGAGTGAGCGCTTCGGCAAGCTGCCGTTCGCGGATCTGCTGCAGCCCGCCATCGAGATCGCGGAGCGCGGCTATGCGGTGCCGCCGATCGTGCAGGGCAAGTGGGCCATGGCCGCGGCCTTGAGCGAGATCACGTCGCAGCCCGGCTTTGCGCAGGCCTTCCTGCCGAACGGCCGCGCGCCGGCGGTGGGCGAGCTGTTCCGCTTCGCGGACGCCGCGCGCAGCCTGAAGCTGATCGCCGAGTCCAAGGGCGAGGCCTTCTATCGCGGCGAGATCGCCGCCGCGCTGGCCCGCTACGCGCGCGAGACCGGTGGCGCGATGACCGAGGCCGACCTGGCGGCGCACCAGCCCGAATGGGTCACGCCGCTGGCCAAGGACTATGCCGGCCACACCTTGCACGAGATTCCGCCGAACGGACAAGGCATCGCGGCGCAGATGGCGCTGGGCCTGCTGGAGCATTGGGACGTGGCGGCGCACGCCGTGGACAGCCCCGAAGCCCAGCACCTGATGATCGAGGCGATGAAGCTGGCGTTCGCGGACGTCTACCGCTTCGTCGCAGAGCCCGGCGCAATGCCCGTCAGCGCCGCGCAGTTGCTGGACCCGGCCTATCTGGCCGAGCGTGCGAAGCTCATTGATCCATCGCGCGCCCAGGTCTTCGGTGCCGGCAACCCCATTAAGGGCGGCACCATCTACCTGACCGCCGCCGACGAGAGCGGCATGATGGTCAGCTTCATCCAGAGCAACTACATGGGCTTCGGCTCGGGCGTCGTGCTGCCGGGCTACGGCATCAGTCTGCAAAACCGCGGCCACGGCTTCACGCTGGAGGCCGGCCACCCCAACCAGGTCGCGCCCGGAAAGCGGCCCTTCCACACCATCATCCCAGCCTTCCTGACGAAGGGCGGCGCGCCGGTCATGAGCTTTGGCGTCATGGGCGGCAACATGCAGCCGCAGGGCCACATGCAGACGCTGGTGCGCATGCTGAACTACGGCCAGAACCCGCAGGCCGCCTGTGACGGCCCGCGCTGGCGCTTCAACGAGGGGCTGTCCATCAACGTCGAGCCGCACATGCCCGCCGCCACCATCGAGGCCTTGCGCGCGCGTGGACACCAGATCGGCGACATCCACGACAGCTACCAGGACTTCGGCGCCGGGCAGTTCATCTGGCGGCTGGGCGACCCGAGCGTGGACGGCTATGTGGCCGCCAGCGACCCGCGCCGCGACGGCGCGGCCGTTGGCTGGTGAGCATGGAGGCTCTGCGACTCCAACCTGGCGACGACCTTCGCGGTGCGCTGCAGAAACTGGGCCGCACGGGCTTTGTCGTTGCCGGCATCGGCAGCCTCGCGCAAGCGCAGCTGCGCTTCGCGGATGAGCCGGGGCCGGCGCATCTTGCAGGCCCGCTCGAGATCCTCACCCTCTGCGGCAGCCTGACGCCCGATGGCGCGCACCTGCATGCCAGCGTGGCCGACGCGACGGGGCGCGTCAGCGGCGGCCATGTCTGCATGGGCTGCGTCGTGCACACGACGGCGGAGCTGCTGATCGCGCCGCTGCCGGCCGGATCGCTGACGCGTGCTTTCGACGCCACGACAGGGTATGCCGAACTGGTCGTGCGCGCACCGCCGGCAGACCTGGGCTGATAGCATTCACCACATGACCAAGCTGCTAGACCTCGACTGACGCCACTGCCGCGTCCCCTTCCTGCGGGCCATGCCCGCTTGTCGAGTCCTGCCAGCTGTTCCTCGCGTCATGTCCTTCAAATTCCTCAAACTCGCGCCCGGCGATCTGCTGCGCGATGCCGTCTACCGGCGGCTCTGGACCTCCATCCTCGTCTCCTCGCTGGGCGGCCAGATCACGCTGCTGGCGCTGCCGCTGACGGCCGCCGTGCTGCTGAACGCCAGCCCCACACAGATGGGCATCCTGCAGGCGCTGGAGGTGCTGCCTTTCGCGCTGTTCTCGCTGCCGGCCGGCGTGCTGCTGGACCGCGTGCGCAAGCTGCCGGTCTACATCGCCGGCGAAGTGGTGCTGGCGCTGGCCGTCGCCTCCGTGCCGCTGGCGGCCGTGATGGGCTGGCTGGGCATGGGCTGGCTGTACCTCGTGGGCTTCATCATCGGCGCCGTGCACACCACCGCCGGCAGCGCGGGCCAGATCGTGCTGACGCAGGTGGTGCCGCGCGAGCGGCTGGTGGAGGCGCACGCGAAGAACGCGCTGGCTTCCTCGGGCGCCGAGGTGGCCGGGCCAGGCGTCGCGGGCCTTTTGATCAAGCTGGTTGGTGCGCCGCTGGCGCTGGCGGTGGACGCGGTGATGCTGGCACTGTCGACGCTCATCCTGCGTGGCATCCGCGTGCAGGAGACGTTGCCGCCGCGCCAGTCGCAGGACTTCTGGCGCGAGCTGAAGGCCGGACTGCGCTTCGTGCGCGAGCGCGAGCTGCTGGTCAGCATGGCCATCGTCGTGGCCGCCTGGAACCTGTTTCACAACGGCGCGATGGTCGTGCAGATCCTGTTCGCGACGCGCGAGCTGAAGCTGGCGCCGCAGACCGTGGGCTGGTCCTATGCCGCCATCGGCGCCGGCACCGTGCTGGCCAGCATCTACGGACACCGCATCAGCAAGCGCCTCGGGCCGGGGCCCTGCCTGGTCGTGGGCTTCGCGACCTGCGGGCTGGGCTGGCTGCTGCTGGCACTGGCGCCGTCCGGGCCGCTGGGCGTGGTGGGCTTTGGCGCGATGCTGTTCGTCTGGGGTGTCGGCGCCGTGCTGATGTTCATCAACTTCCTGTCGCTGCGCCAGGCCGTCACGCCGGCGCCCATGCTGGGCCGCATGACCAGCACCGTGCGCTGGCTCATCCTGTTGCCGGCCGCGCCCGGCGCGCTGCTGGGGGGCTGGATGGGCGAACACCTGGGCCTGCGCGCGACGCTGGCCTTCTCGGGCATAGGCTGCGTGCTGGTGGCCGCATGGGCCTGGAACCACCCTGTGTTGCGCGGCGTGCGCGAACTGCCCAAGCCCGTGGAGGTACTGCCCGCATGAGCGCCGAGCCCTTGCTGATCGAAGTCCCAGAGCGCCTGGACGGCCAGCGCACCACGCTGCTGATGCCACGCGCTGGTGCTGGCGCGGAGATGGCGGTGGTCATCGCGCAGTCGTTGCCGCATCTGCGTCCCTGGATGATCTGGGCGCAGGAGGCGCCGACGGCCGAGAGCGCGGAAATGGTGGTGCGCCGCATGCACGCCGACTTCATCGCGCGCCGCGACCTGTGCTTTCACCTGTACGCGCGCCGCGACGACGGCAGCCCGGGGCGGCTGCTGGGCGGTTCGGGCCTGCACCGCATCGACTGGGCCGTGCGCAAGTTCGAGATCGGCTACTGGATCCGGCCCGACGCGGGCGGGCAGGGCCATGTGGGCGAGGCCGTGGGGCTGCTGACGGCGCTGGCCTTCGACCGTCTCGGTGCGCGGCGCGTGGAGATCCGCTGCGACTCCGACAACCTGAAGAGCCGGGCCGTGGCAGAGCGCTGTGGCTTCGAGCTGGAAGGCGTGCTGCGCCGCGACGTGCTGGGCGTGGACGGTCAGCCGCGCGACACGGCGGTCTACGCGCGGCTGTCCTAGGGGGCGGAGCAGCGGCGGCGCCTGAGCGGCACTGCTCGCACGCGGGCTCACCCACCTTGCCGTGCGACCCGACCGGGGTACGTCCTCCTAGAATCGCCAACCATCGGCCCCCTCCGGCGGAAGGAAGATGCGCATTCGATTCTGGCTGCTGGTGGTTCTGTTCGCTGTCTGGCTGTCTGCTGCCGCCGGTTTCGGACTGCTGACCTGGAACCTGCACCAGCAGAAGGTCTCAGCGTTGCTCGAGCAAGTGAGCGACGGTGCCGAAGCGGTCAACATCGTGACGGAGCGGGAGCTCGACAAGCGTGTCGTTCTGGCCCGCGCACTTGCTTCGTCGAGGGCCGCGCGGGACGGTGATTTCGCCCGCTTTCATGAGGAAGCTGAGGTCGCCTCGCGGGGCACCGAGAGTTGGGCCGTGCTGGCCAGCGAGGAGGCCTTGCTGGTCAACACCTTGTCGACCGCTGGTGCCCCTGCCGTGCAGCGCTCGCTACCGCGATCATTGACCGATGGCGCGCCGATGGTCGTGTTCGTTCCCAACGGCCCCGTCGCGAAGCAAGCGGTGATCACGGTGCTGGTGCCGGTGCCTGGACACCGGCCCCAGAAGTACAACGTCGGTGTGTCCTTCAAGCCGTCGGACCTCCAGCCCGTCCTCGCTGACGCAGGCAAGTCCGTGGCCGGGCCCGCATTGACCATCATTGATGATCAGCATCTCATCATGGCGCGCAGCCGCGACCCGCAGAGATGGCTGGGCAAGTCGGCATCTCCGGCGTTTCGCTCGCGCATCGCCTCGGCTGGTTATGGCTTTGCCGAGTCCACGACCCTGGATGGGGTCGCCTCGCTCACGTACCTGACCAAACCCAACGCCTACGGATGGTCCGTGGTCTCGGCCATTCCCCAATCCGAGCTTGCCGCGGCCGCCTGGGGCGCTTCCGCCAAGGCACTGTTCGCGTCGGGTGCCTTCCTCGTCTTCCTGCTCGGCATCGGGCTGTACGGCACACGCGTCATCACCCATGCGGTGCAGGCCCTGGGCAAGGTGGCCGATGACCTGGGCAACAACATCGTTCCGAAGCTGGAGCCCTCTGGCGTGCCGGAGTTCGACTCCGTGGCCAAGGCTCTGCAGGCCGCGGGCGTCAAGGCGCAAGAAGCCACGACCACATTGGAGCGACGTGTCGAGCAGGCCGTTGGCGAAGCCAGGGAGGCACAGGAGAAGCTGGCTCACAGCCACAAGCTGGAACTGGTGGGGCGTTTGACCGCTGGCGTCGCGCACGATTTCAACAACCTGCTGCAGACCATCACCGTCGCGCACCATCTGCTGCAGCTGCGCCTGCACGGCGAGCAGGAACGAAAGGCCTTGGCGGGTGCGGTGAGAGCGACATCCAAGGCCGCCGACCTGATCAAGCAATTGATGCTGCTGGGACGGGCGCAGAAGCTGGAACCCTGCCTCGTCAACATCACCGACGTGCTGCTGAAGGAGCATGAACTGACCAGCCAGGCCGTTGGCGCCAACGTGAAGCTCTCGGCCGAACTGGAGCCAAACCTGCCGCCAATCTTTGTTGATCCCGTGCAGTTGGAGATGGCGCTGCTGAACCTGATCTTCAATGCGCGCGACGCCTTGCCCACGGGCGGGGCGATCAAGTTGCGTGTTCGGCTTGCGACCGCGGAGGAGTCTCG
The DNA here is from genome assembly GCF_031458115.1 of Roseateles asaccharophilus. GTDB lineage: Bacteria > Pseudomonadota > Gammaproteobacteria > Burkholderiales > Burkholderiaceae_C > Pelomonas > Pelomonas asaccharophilus_A. The sequence continues at coordinate 131,909 of NZ_JAVDXV010000008.1, forward strand.
GCTCGTCGGTCTGGGCCACTTCATCCGGGTCGAAGTGGCGGACAACGGCGTGGGTATGAGTGCGCAGACGAGGGCCCAGGCCTTCGAGCCGTTCTTCACGACCAAGGCACCAGGCGTCGGGACCGGCATGGGACTGGCCCAGGTGCATGCATTCGCCATCCAGTCAGGCGGCGGCATCCAGTTGGACAGCGAGCTCGACCAAGGCACTCGCATCACCTTGTACCTGCCTGTGGCGCCCGCATCAGACGAGCCCGCGATGCCTGTGGGCGTGCCGCCCACCCGCCCGGCGTCCCTGAAGCTCAAGGTCCTGCTTGTCGAAGACGACGTTCTGGTGGCCGGCATCGTGACGACGGCGCTGGAAGGCAGAGGCTGCAAGGTCCGCGCATGCCACAACGCCGATGAGGCCGTCCGGGCGCTCATCGACGGCGAGCCATTTGACCTGTTGTTCACCGATGTCGTCATGCCCGGCTCGCTCAACGGGGTCGAACTGGCCGGTTGGGTCCGGCTGCACCGACCCGAGGTGGCGGTGGTGATCGCAACAGGCTATGCGGACAACGTCAGCAACATCGCCGCGCCTGTGATCCGCAAGCCCTACGGCATCGAGTCTCTTCATGCGCTGCTCGAGGAGGTCTATCAACGGCACGTCGGCGGCGATGAGGCTGCGCTGATGCGGGGGCCGGCACAGCATGGGCACGCGTCGATCAGCGACTGAGCAGCCAATGGAATAGCTCGGACGCTGACCGGCGGTCGGCATGTGCCCATGCCCAAGCCTGGCCAGGGCCAGACGCACAGGGCCTAGATGTGGAACTGGTGCACGACACCTTCCACGACGTCAGGGCCACAGTGTTTAACTGCGCCGAGACGTGCGTTGATCAGAAACGCACGCGACGTCCTGCCCCTGTGCACCGGCGTCGGCTGGCGTGGCAACCTGGTTGTCGGCGACCACGGTGGGTCGGTCAGTGCTTCGACATGGGCATGACCGAGGTGGGCTGTTTGGCCCCGAGCCCGACACCAAGCTCCTGGTCCACCCCGTGTGGGTACCCGACTGTCCAGCTCCACCGAAACCACGCTCCTGAGTGATGTAGATCACCCAGGACGTCTTCTGCGGACGCATCTGAAGCCTTATTGGCAAATCGGCAGCGAGGAGCGAACTCAAGAATTTCATCACCCCATTCGCAACTAGACGGAGATGCAAGTGATGAACACCATCAAGCCCCCAAACGTGGCAAGCACCCACCCCGCCGCGAACCCTCCGCCGCCGAAGTCAGCAGCTGCGTCCGGCCAAGGCGGCGACTTCTCGCAGATGCTGAAGGCTGCGCAGTCAGAGAGCCCCGCACCTGCAGCTCGTACGCAAGGGTAAGGCCATGAAGCCGCTTGCTACGCAGGCCGATGCCAGCCGCAACCGTGCGTCCAAGGCCGAATCGCCGCTGATGCCACGAGGGGCGCAAAGGAGCGCGTTGCAAGCCTCGATATCGCTTCCTGCGGTCGGTGTCACGGTGAGCTTCAGCCCTCAGGCCATCAAGGCAGCGGCCGCGCTGGCGAATACAGCCGTCCAGTTGGGCACCGATGGCGCAGAACTGATCGGGGATGCCGTTGAGGCCGTTGTAGACGCTGCCGGCACTGTCGTAGAGGGCGGCATCGTGGCCGCACTCGCTGGCGGGGCGCTGATCGGCGCGCTCCAGTAGGGGGGCGACCATGAGCTTCTTCAAATCCGCAGCGCTGCTGCTCACCGCGGGTGCAGTTTCAGGCTGCTCAAGCCTTGCCCCGATGGTCGGCTGGGAACTGGTCAGGAGGGGCAGCACCACCATGCTCGAGTACCAGCGCATCAGGCCGACCAACACGGTCCACTTCGGCGATGCGTCGGTGAAGGCCGTATGCATTGAATACAACCGGGACATGCCGCTGGACGAACTGGTGCCAGCCCTGCAGGCCGAGCTCAAGACACAAGGCGTCGTGAGCAGGGTCTATGACGCAGGAACGGCACAGCGTGACTGCGATCACTGGTTGCGCTATGCCGGAAGCATTGGATGGGGGGTGCCGCCGTTTGGTGAGCAGCATCACGCCTACCTCAGCACGGCGACGCTCAGCCTGCACCGCGCGGACGGCAGGCTGCTTTCCAGCAGCGCCTATGGCGGTGACTCCGCCCTGAGCCGATGGGCCAGCACGCGCAAAAAGATCGCACCGGTCGTCAAGGCACTGATCACCGGCTTCGAAACCTGAACTCACACCGTCATGCCAGCAACCATCAACCACATTCTCGCGGTCACGGCTTGCGCGCTGCTCGGAGGCTGTGCCTCCACTCCGCCGAGTCTGATCACCGGTCCACTGGTCGCAACGCCTCAACCTGCGCCGATGTTCCTGGAACAGCCAAGCAATGGCGCGATCTATCAGCCTCACATGGGTACAGCCACGCTGTTCTCAGGCGAGCGTCGTCCACGAGCCATCGGCGACACGCTGAAGGTGGATATCGCCGAAACGATGCGAGCCATTCAGAAGCAGACCGGTGAGACCAGCCGTGAGAACAAGCTGGCCGTGAAGGGGCCGGGCACCGCAAAGCCAGGCGGACCGCTGGCCTCCCTGATCAACATAGATGCAAGCGCATCAGGCAGCGACTCCTTCAAGGGGGTGGGAAACGCCGAGACCTCCAACAGCTTCACTGCCCAGCTGGCCGTCACGGTGATCAACGTGCAGCCCAACGGCAACCTGCTGGTCGCCGGCGAACGCAGCATGGGCCTCAACGGAGGCGCCAGCACGCTCAGGTTCTCCGGGATCGTCAACCCCCGGGACATCGGCCCCGGCAATGTCGTCGCCTCACGCGACGTCGTCAACGCGAATCTGGAGAACGTGGCTCGGGGCGATATCTCGGAGGCGTCTTCGCGCAGCTGGCTTCAACGGGTGCTTTCTCGCGGCCTCTCCATCTGGTGAGTCAAGGGGGATTGCCGTGAAGGCACACCCGCAACTTCACCGATCACTCGGCCACCACCTCGCCTAAAAACCGGGTCCACCGCTCCACGGGCGGTGCCCAAGAGACAAAGATGACGAACCGACGCACACCTGCGCCACAACATCTAGCCGAACAGTTGAGAGCCAAAGGGGAGGTCAAGACCTACCGGCGAGGGCAGCTCATCATCGAAGCCGGCACGCCACTGGGTGACTGGGTTGCCATCAGCCGCGGCGCGGCATACCTGGTATCCCAAGTGGCGCCCGGTACCAGCGTGGCGATGGCTGCGCTCTGGCTTGGCGACGTGATTGGCGGTGAGTCTCCTCTGGGCAAGCTTGCCGCGCGCTATGACGTGACGGCCCTCGTCGATGTCACGACGATCAGCCTGCCTCTTGCCGAGGTGCTGGAGATTGAGCGCCAGCCCGAGAACGGGCAGTTCTACACCTCCACGGCCAAGCGGCTCCAAGGCCAGATTTCCATGCGGCTTGCTGGCAACGGCCTGCAGCGGCTCGTGAGCGTGATGGCCACACTGGCAACCGCTCTGACTCCAGATTCATCTAACCGGGTTGCCAACCGGCTGCCACTGCCCGTGACGCAGGCCTGCATTGGTCAACTGTCGGGACTCTCACGTCGCCAAACCTGGATCTACCTGGGTCAACTGGCCAGGCTTGGCTGGACGGAGACCTCGCGAAGCAAGGTCACGCTCGAGGGACTCTCGGCCTGGCTAATGCTCATGCCCGAGGTGGAGAGCTCCGGCATCGAGTGCATTGCCACGTTGGGGCGGTGCGACCAAACACTGCTGCGATTGAGCGCACGCGCGATGGGACGCCCTGATCACCAGCCGGACTGATGAACTTACGACAGAGGCTCCCCTGGCGCGCGGCTAGGGGAGGCTCAGGGCCATCGGTATCTTGCCCCGCGGCTCGATGCCTGCGCTGCTTACTCGTCGCGCCCGCCAGCCAGGCCGAGCAGGGCCAGCAGTGACTGGAACACGTTGTAGATGCTGAGGTACACACCCAGCGTCGCGCTGATGTAGTTGGTCTCGTAGCCGTCCTGCACCCGCTTCAGGTCATACAGGATGAAGGCCGAGAAGATGCCGACGGCGAGCACCGAGATCGTGATCATCAGCGCACTGCTTTGCAGGAAGAAGTTCGCCAGGCCCGCCACCAGCAGCATGACGGCGCCGATGAACAGGAACTTGCCCATGCTGGAGAGGTCGCGCTTGATGACCGAGCTGAGCGCGGCCATGCCGAGGAAGATCGCGGCGGTGCCAGCGAAGGCCGTCATGATCAGGCTGGCGCCATTGGACAGGCCCAGCACCGAGCCGACCAGCCGTGACAGCATGACCCCCATGAAGAAGGTGAACGCCAGCAGCACCGGCACGCCGGTGGCGGAGTTCTTGGTCTTCTCGATGGCGAACATGAAGCCGAAGGCACCCACCAGGAAGACGATCAGGCCGACGCCCGGCGTCATGGCCTGAGCCAGTCCGGTGGCCAGGCCGACCCAGGCGCCCAGCACGGTGGGAACCATGGACAGCGCCAGCAGCCAGTAGGTATTGCGCAGCACGCGGTTGCGCTCGACGGCCGACAGCGTGCCGCCGGCATAGGAAGGGGTTTGAAGGGATGTGTTCACGATTTCACCTCTTGGATCAGAAGACTCGCGGAATGCGAGGCATGCAGCGACAGCAAGCGCACGGCACAAGAGGCATCGCGCTCGACGCCGCTTGCGCCAGTCAGCGCATGCGCGGCGGTCGATCCAGGCGTCGCATCAACTGCCAGGGTGCGAGCAAGCATGGCGAATCGGTGCCGCGGGCGTCGTGCAGTGGTGAGTCGTGTAGCGGGGCGCCGACCAGGAGGTTTTCCTCGGCGGCATCCTCAGTCTCGGGCGCAGCGGACGCCTCCCCGCTGACCACCTCGGCAAGCTGGGCATCGGCAGCAACGCCTTGGACGCAGATAGCCGAATTGACCTCAGCGTACGAGACTGTCGCCGCACGAGCCGGCGCGCCAAATAGCGCTGCAACCAGCGCCACGACGAACATCCAGCAGGAAAGCGTTCTCGGCAGCACGCTGGGACTGTAGCAATCGACGTTCCCACGTCGAGCGATGGCCCCTCTGCACCGGGCCGGTGCAGGAATTCATCCGAAGCCATGGGAGGTCCGCCGACCGGCGCCCTGAGCTATCGCAGGGGCAACCGGACCAGGTCCTCCGCGCTGGAGAGCTCATCACGGACCCAGTACAGCTGCCAGTCATCGAGATCCCCTTTCGGCATCCATGCCGGACGCTCCTTGGGGCCTCGATCCAGGCCGGGCTCCCAGTAGGCGACCTGGACGTGTCGCGTGATGGCGAACCTCAGCAGTTCGACGCTCACGTCGTGCACGACCAGGGCTCTGCGGCTGTTGTAGGCCGCGCCGCGGGTTCGCTGCGGATTCACCAGCACGACGTGCGGCAGCGAGTCGCGTTGCGCGTCCGTCAACGACGCTCGAAGATGCGCAGTGGAAGCAAGCATGCGAAGTTTCCCAACCTCGCCGTCACCGAGCCCTTCATGAGCTTCTTGGACGGCGCAACGCCCCACGTTCGAAACGACTCTAAGCCAACTGCGTCTAGCAGATCAACTCCGCTGCAACCCGAAGCTCGTCGCCGTTTCAACGTCGAGCCCTCGCTGCGTTCACGCTGCGCAACCAGATCAGTGCAGCCAGAGGCGGCGATGCGGGTCGGCGACCGGGCTTGGCTTCAGAACGCTGCGAACCCGCTCGACTGTTGAGGCGGAGTCCTTGTCGTCGACGGCCACGATGAGCCGAAGCCAGCTCGCCTTGGACTGATCGCCCTCGCGGCGTGTCCAGCACCAGACGAGCGCGCCCAGCGTGCCGGCCCGGTCAGCCAGGCACACCTCGTCGAAGTCCGCCCCCTCGTACTTCAGGAGCTGCGCTTCATCGACGTACGTGTTGAGGTAGCTGGGCATACGCGAAGTCTAGACTTGCGCGAGCGGGAACGACCGTTGCGCTGCCCTTCAACTCAGCATTCGCCGACCCGCGTTCACGCGCCGAGCAGATCAAGCAGCGTGCGCGCCACGACCTTGGTGGCGCGACGCAGATCCTCCAGCGCCACACGCTCGTCCGCCCGCTTGGCATGGGACTCCAACACCGTACGCGGGCCAGCGCCGTAGATGACGCCGGGGATTCCGCGCTCCACGTACAGGCGTACGTCGGTATACAGCGGCGTGCCCACTGCGGGGATGGGTTCACCGAACATTTCGGCGCCGTGCTTCTGGATGGCCTCCACCAGCGGGCGGTTGCCGGGCAGCGGCTTCATCGCGTTGGCCTGCAGCAGGCGGCGCACGTCGACCTGCACCGACTTGCCGCCGCGTGGTGGCGAGAAGCTGGCGGCCGCGTTGGCGATAACCTTGCGGAGGGCGGCCTCAACCTCGGCCGGGTTCTCCTCGGGAATCATTCGGCGGTCCAGCTTGAACTGAACCTTGCCGGGCATCACGTTGGTGTTGGTGCCACCGCTGATCTGGCCGATGTTCAGGTAGGGATGTGTGATGCCCTCGACTTGGGACGTGACGGCCAGGTAGTCGCGATTCAGCGCGTATAGCGCCTGCAGGATGTGCGTGGCGGCCTGCAGCGCATCGGTGCCGCTGTCGGGAATGGCTGCGTGGGCCATCTCGCCGCGAACCGTCACCTCCATCTGCAGGCAGCCGTTGTGCGCGGTGACGACCTGGTAGCTGAAGCCGGCCGCGATCATCAGGTCGGGCTTGGTCAGCTCGTTCTTCAGCAGCCAACCGGGGCCCATTTCACCGCCGAACTCCTCGTCGTAGGTGAAGTGCAGCTCCACTGCGCCCTTCAGCGGCGCGGCCAGCGACTCGAGTGCGCGCACCGCGAACGTGAAGGTCGCGAAGTCGCTCTTGCTGACGGCCGCGGCGCGGCCAAACAGTTGGCCGTCCTCGATCTGGGCGCCGTAGGGGTCGCGCGCCCAGCCTTCGCCGGGGGGCACCACGTCGCCATGTGCGTTCAGAGCAATGGTCAGGCCGCCATCGCCGTAGCGGCGGCGCACGATCAGGTTGGTGATGCTTTCCAGCCCAGCGGCGCGCACCACGTCGGAGGGCACCGCGTGGCGCTCGGCGTCAAAGCCGAATCCCTGCAGCAGCTCGGCCGTGCGCTCGGCATGGGGCGCGTTGTTGCCGGGGGGCGTGTCGGTGGGCACGCGCACCATCTCTTGCAGGAAGCGCACCTGCTCGTCGAAGTGGTCGTCGATCCAGGCGTCGAGGGCGCGATGGCGGTTGTCGGTCATGAATGTTCCGTGGCGAGTTGTTCGAGCAGGTTCTGGAAGGCCATGACGCACAGCTCGCTGTCGTCATTGGTGATGGATTCCAAGGGGTTGTGGCTGATGCCTGCGTTCAGACCGCGCTGGAACAGCATGGCCTGCGGCATCAGCTCGTGCAGCTTCATCGCGTCGTGGCCGGCGCCGCTGGGCATGCGGTGCACGGGCAGGCCCAGCGCCTCGACGGCCTGCTCCCAGCGGCGCTGCCAGCCGGGGGCGCTGGGCGCGGCGGCCGCGCGCATGGTTTCCTCCAGGCTGACATGCACGCCGCGGCGCTCGCAGATGCGCTGCAGCTCGGCCAGCACGTCGGCGGCGCAGGCGTCGCGCACGTCGTCGGTCGTGGCGCGGATGTCCAGGCTGAACTTGCAGCGGCCCGGCACGACGTTGATGGAGCCGCCCGGCACCTCCAGCATGCCCACGGTGGCGACCAGGTTGGGCACCGCCGCGCCGCGCTTCTCGACGTAGACCAGCAGCTCGGCCGCCGCGGCCGCGGCGTCGCGCCGGCTGCCCATGGGCGTGGTGCCGGCGTGGCTGGCCATGCCGGTGATCTCGCCGACATAGCGCACGCTGCCGTTGACCGACGTGACGACGCCCAGCGGCAGGTCCAGCTGGTTCAGCACCGGGCCCTGCTCGATGTGAACCTCGACGAAGCCTTGGTAGCGCGACGCATCGCGCTTGAGCTTGGGGATGTCGGCGATGCACAGCCCGGCGTTCGTCATTGCCTCGCGCATCGTGACGCCGTCGGCGTCCTTCTGCGCCAGCCAATCCATGTCGAAGTGGCCGGTCAGTGCGCCGGAGCCCAGGAACACCGCCTTGTAGCGCTGGCCTTCCTCCTCGGCGAAGCCGATCACTTCGATGTCGAACGGCAGGCGCCGGCCTTGGCGGTGCAGCTCGCGCACGCAGGCCATGGGCACGAAGATGCCCAGCCGTCCGTCGTACTTGCCGCCGTTGCGCACCGTGTCGTAGTGGCTGCCGGTCAGCAGGCGCTTCGCGTTGCGGTCGCTGCCGTGGTACAGCCCCACGACATTGCCGACCGGGTCGATCTCGACCTCGTCGAAGCCGCAGTCGGCGCGCATCCAGTGCGCCAGCCGCTGCGCGCAGACGCGGTGCGCGTCGGTCAGGTAGGTCACCGTCAGCTGGCCGTGTTCGGCATAGCCGGGGTCGCTGTGCGTGGCCAGGCGCTCGGCCCAGTCCCACACCAGGTTGCCCAGTTCGGGCGCGTGGCCGAACTTGTCGTTCAGGCGTATCTCGGCGATGCGGTGGATGTTGCGCAGTGCCTCGTCGCGTTCGAAGTCGGGGTGGTGGCCCAAGCGGCGCTCGAAGGTCGCGATGATCTCGGCCTTGAACAGCCCCTGGCCGCGCGGCCCGCGCACCGCCAGGATGAACGGGAAGCCGAAGCGCGCGTTGTAGTCGGCATTGAGCTGCTGGATCTTCGCGAACTCGGCGGGCGTGCACTGCGTCAGGCCGGCCTTGTTCTGCTCGTTGGTCGACTCGGCCGTCAACGTCTTGCTGACCATGGCCTTGCCGGCGAGTTCCGGGTGGGCGCGGATCAGCGCGAACTGCTCGTCCAGCGTGGCGCCGCGCACCACCTGCACCAGCGCGAGCTTCAGCTGCGCCAGGCTCATGAAGGGGCGCTGCGCCGCGGCGCGCTCGGCGATCCACGGTGAATGCTCATAGACGCCATCCAGCAGCGCGACGAACTCGGCCGGCGTGGCGGTGTTGATCTGTTCGAGGGTCAGGGTCACGGTTTACTCCCACACAAAAGCGGTGGCGGGGTCGAAGGGGTGTGCGGCCTTCCAGTGGCGCGCGATGTCGATGCGGCGCGTGATCCACACGCGGTCGTGCTGCTGCACATGGTCCAGGAAGCGCTGCAGCGCGCGCATGCGGCCCGGGCGGCCCAGCAGCCGGCAGTGCATGCCGATGCTCATCATGCTGGGTCTCTCGGCGCCCTCCGCGTATTGCACGTCAAACGCGTCGCGCAGGTACTCGAAGAACTCGTCGCCATGCGAGAAACCTTGGGGCAACGCAAAACGCATGTCGTTGCAGTCCAGCGTATAGGGCACGACCAGATGCGGCGCCAGCTCGCCATCGGTCTTGCGCACCTGCAGCCAGAAGGGCAGGTCGTCGCCGTAGTAGTCGCTGTCGTACTCGAAGCCGCCAAGGTCGGCGACGAGCCGGCGCGTGTTGGGGCTGTCGCGGCCGGTGTACCAGCCGGCGCCGTGCACGCCGTCGGCGGCACCGCGACGCTGGCCGGTCAGCTGCTCGATCGCGGCGATGCCCAACTTCAGGTGTTCGCGTTCGGTGGCTTCATCAACACCCTGATAGTGGATCCAGCGCCAGCCGTGGCAGGCGATCTCATGGCCCAGTTCCACGAAGGCGGCCGTGACCTCGGGGCAGCGCTGCAGCGCCATGCCCACGCCGAACACGGTCAGCGGCAGGCCGCGGCGCTCGAACTCGCGCAGGATGCGCCACACGCCCACGCGGGAGCCGTACTCGTAGATGCCCTCCATGCTCAAGTGCCGCGCCGGGAACGCCGGCGGGTTGAACATCTCGGACAGGAACTGTTCGCTGCCCGCGTCGCCATGCAGCACGCTGTTCTCGCCGCCCTCTTCGTAGTTGAGGACGAACTGCAGCGCGATGCGGGCGTTGCCGGGCCAGCGGGCGTGGGGCGGGTTCGCGCCGTAGCCCTTCAGGTCGCGCGGGTAGCCGGTGGTGGGGAAGGGGATGCTCATCGCAGCACGCTGGCCAGGTCGGGTGTGCGCGGGTCGAAGTGCAGGTTGCTCTCCACGCTGTGGATGTGGCGCTCCATCAGCCGTGCCGCGGCGCGCGCGTCGCGCTGCTCCAGCGCGTCCACGATCTGCACATGCTCGTCCTGCGAGTGCTCGGCCGAGTGCGAGGACTGGTACATCAGCGAGATCAGCGATGAGCGGCTGAGCAGGTCGGCCAGCACCTGGGCCAGCACTTCGTTGCCTGACATGCGCGCCAGCACGACGTGGAAGTCGGCCAGCAGGTGCGTGCGGCCCGGCACGTCGGTGCGCTTGACGGCCTCGCGCTCGGCGCGCAAGTGCTCGCGCAGTTGCACGACCTGTGCATCGGTGATGCAGGTGCACAGGTGGCGGATCAGCGCCGTCTCCAGCATCGCGCGCACCTGGAACACCTGGCGCGCCTCGTCCACGCTGGGCATCGCGACAAAGGCGCCGCGTGCCTGTTCCAGCACCACCAGGTGGTCGCGGCTCAGCTGGTTCAGCGCCTGGCGCACGATGGTGCGCGACACCTGGAAGATGTCCGCGATCTTCTGCTCGGCCAGCTTGGTGCCCGGCATCAGCCGGCGCTCGACGATGGCCGTGGTGATGGACTCGACGATGCGCTCGGTCATGTTGGCCGGCGTGGCGTCGGCCGCCGCGCGGGCCCGCCGCGAGGGTGTTGCCGACGGCGTCGCGGTCGCTTCGTTGCCTATCACTTGGAGATGGGTGCGGCTGCGCGGCATGTTGTGGTGTGCTTGATTTTGGTTTGATTGGTGTGCGCAAGTGTATACACTTTGCGGGGCGCCGCAAGCCGCTTTTGCGCGGACCTGACCAGGCGCCCCTTCAACCCACCCGCGCCGCGACGGCGTGGGCCCATCACCCGAAAGGAATCCCATGGGGCATCTCAGCACCCACGTACTCGACACGATGAACGGCTGCCCGGCCGCCGGCATGCAGGTCACGCTGCAGCGCATGGACGGCAGCAACGTCGAGACCCTGAAGTCACTGTCGCTGAACGCGGACGGCCGCAACGACGGCGGCCCGCTGCTTGACGCGGCCTCCATGGCGGTCGGCCGCTACCGGCTGCTGTTCGACGTGGCGCCGTATTTCCGCGCGCGCGGCGTGGCGCTGCCCGAGCCGGCGTTCATCGACACGGTGGCGCTGGACTTCGGCATTGCCGACGCCGGCGGCCACTACCACGTGCCGCTGCTGGTCAGCCCCTGGGCCTACTCCACCTATCGCGGCTCGTGAACCCTGGCGGTCTTGCCGGGTTAGTACGTATGCAAGTCAACTTATAACTGTATACAGTTTTCATACGTCGCCGCGGAGCCCGCGTGTGCCAGCAGCCTCAAGAGGCCAGGCCAGCGGTCGCGATGTCAACTCCTTACAGAGCCCGCTGTGGTGAGGGGAAGGTTCAGGCATTGATGCCGAGGCCTTCCGCACCTGTGAGGATGTAATGGACGGATATCTGCTCGATTGGGTCAACCTGCTGCTGCGCTGGGCCCATGTCATCACGGCGATCGCCTGGATCGGCTCGTCGTTCTACTTTGTCTTTCTCGACAACAGCCTGACCAAACCCACGGCCCCCGACCTGACGGCCAAGGGCGTCGACGGCGAGCTGTGGGCCGTGCACGGCGGCGGCTTCTATCACCCGCAGAAGTACCTGGTCGCGCCCAAGCAGATGCCCGATCACCTGCACTGGTTTTACTGGGAAAGCTACTCAACCTGGCTGACGGGCTTCGCGCTGTTCACGGTGCTCTACCTGTTCAATGCGGGCACCTTTCTGATCGACAAGAGCGTCTACGACTGGTCGCCCGCCGCCGCCATCGCGGCTGCGCTGGGCTTCCTGGTGGTGTTCTGGCTCGTCTACGACGTCATCTGCCGCGCCTTCGGCCGCCAGAAGAACGGCGACCTCATCGTCGGCGCCGGCGTGTTCGTGTTCGTCGTCGCCGCGTCATGGCTGGCCTGCCAGTTGTTCGCCGGGCGTGCCGCCTTCCTGCTGGTGGGCGCGATGCTGGCCACCGCGATGAGCGCCAACGTGTTCTTCTGGATCATCCCGGGCCAGCGCAAGGTGGTAGCGCAGCTGAAGGCCGGTCAGCCGGTCGACCCTATCTATGGCTGGCGCGCCAAGCAGCGCAGCGTGCACAACACCTACTTCACGCTGCCGGTGCTGGTGGCCATGCTGTCCAACCACTATGGCTGGCTGTACCAGGCCCAGCACAACTGGCTGGTGCTGGTGCTGCTGATGCTGGCCGGCGCGCTGATCCGCCACAGCTTCGTCGCCCGCCACAAGGCGCTGGTGCAAGGCAAGCGCGTGCCCTGGGAGCATGCGGTGGTCGGTACGGCAGCCCTGGTGGGGCTGGCGATCTGGCTGGCGCCCCGACCCGCTGAAGCCCAGGCGCAGGCCAAGCCGCAAGCCGCTCAGGCAAAGGCTGCGGCGCCCGCGGCGGCCAAGACGGTCGCCTTCTCCGAGGTCAAGGCCGTCATCGACCAGCGCTGCGTGATGTGCCACAGCGCCGCGATGAAGAGCAAGGGCATCGCACTGGACAAGCCCGAGCTGGTCAAACAGCATGCACAGCAGGTCTACCAGCAGACCGCCGTGCTGAAGCTGATGCCCATGAACAACGCCACGCGCATCACCGACGACGAGCGGGCGCTGATCAAGCGTTGGCATGAGGCCGGAGCGCCGGTCAAGTAGGCACACCCCAAGGCATGCGTCGAGTCCGGCCCGCCGCGGACTCGACAACGATTTCGCGGCAACAAAGGAGACAAGACCCATGAATCAGAGATTCAAGCGCCAATCCGCGTTCGTGATGCTGGCGGGCTGCGGCCTGTGCACACAGGCCGCCGACTGGAGCGACACCGCCATCGGCTACCGCCACGGCACGCAGTTCCGCGAGCCTTTCAACGCCAGCGACATCAAGAAGGACATCTTCTTCCTGACGCACGCCAACGGCTACAAGTACGGCAGCAATTTCTTCAACGTCGACTTCCTGCAGTCCAACGCCAAGGACCCTGCCGGTGCCGGCTCCGGCAACGGTGCGCACGAGGCCTATGTGCTGTACCGCCACACGCTGGACTTCGGCAAGGTGAGCGGCAGCGACTTCAAGATGGGCCCCATCCGCGGCTGGGGCCTGACGGCGGGCTTCGACTGGAACACCAAGACCGACGCCGGCTACAACTCCAAGAAGCGCATGTGGGTACTGGGCCCCACCGTGTCGCTGGACGTGCCGGGCTTCCTCAACGTGAGCCTGCTGCAGCTGTGGGAAAGCAATGCGCCCTTCAACAGCTTCACCAACACCAGCACGCCGCGCTACCGCTACAGGGCGCACCCCATGCTGAGCCTGGCCTGGGGCATCCCCATCGGCACGCTGCCGCTGTCGTTCGAGGGCTTTGCCAACTTCATCGCGTCCAAGGGCAAGGACGAGTTCGGCGGCGACACCGCGCGCGAGACCAACATCGACCTGCAGCTGATGTACGACGTCGGCAGCCACTGGGGCAAGCCCAAGACCTTCAAGCTCGGCCTGGAGTATCAATACTGGAAAAACAAGTTCGGCAACGACAGCCGCGGCCCGGCCGGCAGCGGCGCGTTCGCGAAGACGCCGATGGTGCGCGCCGAGTTCCATTTCTGAAGACGCCCCGCCGCGTCACCCCAAGACAAGAAGCGGACGCCACGCCTGCGAACGCTCGCCAGACAGGAGACAAGAAATGACGACTTCCATTGCCTTGCCCGTCGCCGACGCGACCAACGACCGTGTGCCCATAGGCCGCCTGCTGGCGTTGGGCCTGCAGCATGTGCTGGTCATGTACGCGGGCACCGTGGCCGTGCCGCTCATCGTGGGCGGCGCGCTGAACCTGCCCAAGGAGCAGCTCGCCTTCCTGATCAACGCGGACCTGTTCGCCGCCGGCATCGCCACCATCATCCAGGCCATAGGCTTCTGGAAGTTCGGCATCCGCATGCCGGTGATGATGGGCGTGACCTTCGCGTCCGTCGGCCCGATGATCGCCATCGGCAGCGACCCCACCATAGGCCTGCTGGGCATCTACGGCGCGGTCATCGCGTCGGGACTGTTCGGCATGCTGATCGCGCCGCTGATGGGGCGGCTGCTGGGGTTGTTTCCGCCGGTCGTGACCGGCACGGTCATCACGCTGATCGGTGTGTCGCTGATGAGCGTGGCCATCAACTGGTCCGCCGGCGGCCAGCCGACGAAGAAGGAGGTCATCGACGGCGTGCTGCAAACGGTGCCCAACACCAATTACGGCGACCCGACCGGGCTCGCCATCGCGGGCTTCGTGCTGGTGGCCATCCTGTTGATGACCAAGTATGGGCGCGGGCTCATCGGCAACATCGCCGTGCTGCTGGGCATCGTGCTGGGCACGCTGGTGGCTATGGCACTGGGCAAGGTCAGCTTCGAAGGCGTGGCCGAGTCCGAGCTGATCGCGATCATCACGCCATTGCACTTCGGCATGCCCACCTTCCATGCCAGCGCCATCGGCGCCATGTGCATCGTCATGCTGATCACGCTGGTGGAGTCCACCGGCATGTTCCTGGCGCTGGCCGACATCACCGGCAAGAAGCTGTCCAAAGACGACCTGACCCGCGGCCTGCGTGCCGACGGCCTGGGCACCGTCATCGGCGGCGTGTTCAACACCTTCCCCTACACGTCGTTCTCGCAAAACGTGGGCCTGGTCACCGTCACCGGTGTGCGCTCTCGCTATGTGGCGGCGATGGGCGGCGTGCTGCTGATCCTGCTGGGCCTGTTCCCCAAGGTGGCCCACATCGTCGCGTCGGTGCCGTCCTTCGTGCTGGGGGGCGCGGGCATCGTGATGTTCGGCATGGTGGCCGCTACGGGCGTGCGCATCCTGGGTTCCATCGACTTCAACAAGAACCGCCACAACCTGTTCATCGTCGCCATCGCGATCGGCTTCGGCATGATTCCCACGCTGTCGCCGACGTTCTTCCAATACATGCCCAAGTGGACGGAGCCGATCACGCACAGCGGAATCGTGCTGGGCACGCTGGTGGCCGTGGTGCTGAACCTCTTCTACAACGGCATGCAGTCGGCCGAAGAGGCGATGCGCGAGGCTGCCGCAAACACCCATTCCTCGGAGTAAAGAATGACCTCTCCTGCCACGCAGGCTGCCCCGCTGTTGATTGCCCGCCATGCCGATGTGCTGGTGACGATGGACGCGCAGCGCCGCGAGATCGCCGATGGTGCGCTGGTCGCGCGCGGCGGCGTCATCGAGTGGGTGGGCGCGACGGACGAACTTCCTGCCGCCTACAGCGACGCCGTCGACCAGCCGCATGTGCGCGTGCTGGAGCTGAGCGGTCATGTCGTTACGCCCGGCTTCGTCAATACGCACCACCACATGTACCAGAGCCTGACGCGAGCGCTGCCCGCCGCGCAGGACGCCGAGCTGTTCGGCTGGCTGACCAACCTCTACCCGATCTGGGCCGGCCTGACGCCGGAGATGGTGCGCGTGTCCACGCAGACGGCGATGGCCGAGCTGATGTTGTCGGGCTGCACCACTTCCAGCGATCACCTCTACCTGTACCCCAACGGCAGCCGGCTGGACGACTCCATTGAGGCTGCGCAGCAGATCGGCATGCGCTTTCACGCCGCGCGCGGCAGCATGAGCGTGGGCCGCAGCCAGGGCGGCCTGCCGCCGGACCGTGTCGTGGAGGGCGAAGAGGCCATCCTGACCGAGACGCGCCGCCTCATCGAGGAATGGCATGACGCCGAGCGGCATTCGATGCTGCGCGTCGTCGTAGCACCTTGCTCGCCGTTCTCCGTGTCGCGCGACCTCATGCGCGAGTCGGCCCGGCTGGCGCGCAGCTACGGCGTGTCCATGCACACCCACCTGGCCGAGAACGACAACGACATCGCCTACTCGCGCGAGAAGTTCGGCATGACGCCGGCCGAATACGCCGAGGACCTGGGCTGGGTGGGCAGCGACGTCTGGCATGCGCACTGCGTGAAGCTGGACGAGCACGGCATCGGCGTATTCGCACGCACCGGCACCGGCATCGCCCACTGCCCCTGCTCCAACATGAGGCTGGCCTCGGGCATTGCGCCCATTCGCAGAATGCGCGACGCCGGCGTGCCGGTGGGCCTGGGCGTGGACGGCAGTGCGTCCAACGACGGTGCGCACATGCTGGGCGAGGCGCGCCAGGCGCTGCTGCTGGCGCGCGTGGGTTTCGGTCCAGCCGCGATGACGGCACGCGAGGCGCTGGAGATCGCCACGCTGGGCGGCGCCCGGGTGCTGAACCGCGACGACATCGGCGCGCTGGCGCCGGGCATGTCGGCCGACTTCGTCAGCTTTGATCGCCAGCAGGTGGGCATGGCTGGAGCCGACCACGACCCGGTCGCGGCGCTGGTGTTTTGCGCACCGTCCAACGTTGCGCACAGCGTCATCAACGGCCGCCAGGTCGTCGACAACGGCCGGTTGACGACGCTGGAACTGGACGCGCACCTGACCGTGCACCGCCGTCTTGCGTTGGAGTTGGCGCTAGCCGCCAAGGCTGCTTGATGCCGACCGAGCGGGAGGTGCGCATCCACCTCGCTGCCGCCTACCGACTCGCGGCGTTGCAGGGGTGGGACGACACGATCTACACCCACTTGTCGGCCGTGGTACCGGGTGAGCCCGGCTGCTACCTGATCAACCGCTTCGGGCAGCTGTTCGAGGAGGTCTGCGCTTCCAGCCTCGTCAAGGTCGATGTGCGCGGCGAGGTCGTGGACGGCTCCGGCGCTGCCGTGAACCCCAGCGGCTTTGCCATCCACGGCGCCGTGCATGCGGCGCGGCCCGACGCGGCCTGCGTGATCCACCTGCACAGCCCCTGGTCCGTGGCACTGGCCGCGCTGCCGCAAGGGCTGCTGCCGACCTCGCAATGGGCCATGCGATTGCATGGCCGGCTGGGCCGCCACCGCTACGAAGGCCTGGCAGTGGATACCGACGAGCAGGCCCGGATGGTCGGCGCGCTGGGCTCGCTGGACGGCCTGTTGCTGGAGCATCACGGCCCGCTGGTGGTGGGCCGCAGCGTCGCCGAGGCCTGGCAGCTGATGGTCATCCTGGAGAAGGCTGCGCAGGCGCAGTTGCGCGCGATGGCCGCGGCAGCCAACATCCGTGGCGTCAGCGACGAACTCGCGGCGCTGACGCAGCGCCAATGGGTGGGCGAAGGCAGCGTGCGCGACGGCGACGTCGAATGGCCCGCCTGGCTGCGCCGCGCCGAGCGCCTGTCCCCCGGCTTCCGAACCTAGAAAGAACTTCCCATGCCTACCCTCCGCGTCGAACTCTTCGAAGGCCGCAGCGCCGAACAGAAGCGTGCCCTCGCCAAGGAACTGACCGAGGCCTGCGTGCGCGTGCTGGGCACCAGCGCCGACGGTGTCGATGTGCTGTTCTTCGACATCGCGCGCCAGGACTGGGCCACCGGCGGCCAGCTGTGGAGCGACCGGACGCCACCCCCGTCGCCTGCCTGAGCCCGGAGCCTGCATGCAAGGTCTGGTGCTGCTGTACGTCGGCGCGGTGCTGTTCATCAACGGCCTGTCCATGCTGGGCCGCATCGCCCCCAAAGAGGCGGCGATCATGAATGTGTTCGCCGGCGGGCTGTCACTTTTCGTCAGCCTGCATGGCGCAGCCGGCGGCCAGCACGGCGCCATCCGCACCGCTGCTTTCGGGCTCTTGTTTGCGTTCACCTATCTGTGGGTGGCCTATGTGCACTGGAGCGGGCAGGACGGCCGCGGCCTGGGCTGGTTCAGCCTGTTCGTCGCGCTGACCGCGGCGCTGGTGGCGGGCGACGGCTTCGCCCGCGCGCGGGACGCCACCGGCTACGGCCTGGCCGCCTGCTGGGCCGCCTGGGTGCTGCTGTGGCTGGGCTTCTTCGTCATCGGCGCGTTGGGCCGCAAGGCCTGGACGAGGCCGGTCGCATGGCTGGCCATTGCGCAGTCGGTGCTCACGGCGTGGCTGCCGGGCTATCTGATGCTGACGGGCAGACTGGCGGCGTAGGGCCACAAGCGTGCGCGCCCAGCGACAAACACGAAATGCAACCACAGAGGCGCAGAGGCACTGAGAACAGCCGATTCTGCATTTCCCCTGTGTCTCAATGCCTCTGTGGTTGCATTTCCTGATCCAGCGATCCAGCGATCCGGCATCAGGGATCCCTGCGCCACCACTCTCCGGCCAGTTCCTTCTGCAAGAAGGCGATGAAGGTCTGCACCTTCAGCGGCACCAGCTTGGGCGACGGGAACACCGCATGCATGTCCTGCGCCGGCACGCCGTGGTCGGCCAGCACCTGCTGCACCGTGCCGTCGGTCAGCGACTCGCGCGCCACATACCAGGGCAGCATGGCCAGGCCCATGCCGTCGCGCGCGGCGGCCAGCACGGCCGACAGGTTGTTGGAGCGCATGGGCCCCTTCACCGCCACCGCCTTCTCGTCGCCGGCCGGCGTCGTCAGCGTCCAGCGGTCGTCGCCCTGCACGCTGCTGTAGATGACGCAGGCGTGCCGCGCCAGCTCGGTCGCGCGCCGCGGCGTGCCGTGCCGCTTCAAATACTTCGGCGCCGCCACCATCAGCCACGGGTTGGTGCCCAGGTAGCGCGCGCCCAGCGTCGAGTCGGCCAGCCGGCCCATGCGGATCGCGAGGTCTATGCCTTGCTCGACGAGGTTCACATAGCGGTCGTCGAAGCTCAGGTCCACCATCACGTCCGGGTGCTCGCGCATGTAGCGCAGCACCAGCGGCACCATCGCGCGCCGCCCGAACGCCACCGACGTGCTGATGCGCAGCGTGCCGCCGACGCGGCTTTGCAGCAGCGTGGCCAGGTTGTCGGCCTCGTCGATCTCGCGCGCGATCAGCTTGCACTTGTCGTAGTACAGAGCGCCGACCTCGGTGGGCGTGACGCCGCGCGTGGAGCGGTGCAGCAGCCGCGCGCCCAGGCGCTGTTCCGTCGCGGCGACCGCTTTCGTGGCCGTCGGCTGCGTGATGCCGAACTCCTGCGCGGCCTTGCTGAAGCTGCCCGTCTCGACGACGCGGATGAAGAGCTGTACGCCGGTGACGCGGTCCATGGCCCGCACTGTAGCGGTGTTCGGCCCCGTCATTCCGCCACGGAATAGCACTTATCGACAGGCTTGGATTCACGGCGCGAAGCGCTGCGAACACCATGCACGCCATCGACGAACACCGCTTCGGATACAGGAGAAATCGATGGCGAAGATGAAGGCCGTGATGGCCGCCGTGCTGGTGATGGAGAAGGAGGGCGTGACGCAGGCCTTCGGTGTGCCCGGCGCGGCCATCAACCCGATGTATGCGCAGCTGCGCGAGCGCGGCACCATCGCGCACGTGCTGGCCCGCCACGTGGAGGGCGCCTCGCACATGGCCGAGGGCTACACCCGCGCGCGGGCCGGCAACATCGGCGTGTGCATCGGCACGTCGGGCCCGGCCGGCACCGACATGATCACGGGCCTGTACTCGGCGCAGGCCGACTCCATTCCCATCTTGTGCATCACCGGCCAGGCGCCGCGCGCGCGGCTGCACAAGGAAGACTTCCAGGCCGTGGACATCGCGTCCATCGCCAAGCCGGTCACCAAGTGGGCCCACACCGTGCTGGAGCCGGCCCAGGTGCCGCGCGCCTTCCAGCAGGCCTTCCACCTGATGCGCTCGGGTCGCCCGGGCCCGGTGCTGATCGACCTGCCGTTCGACGTGATGATGGCCGAGATCGAGTTCGACATCGACACCTACGAGCCGCTGCCGGTCTACAAGCCGGCCGCGTCGCGCAAGCAGATCGAGCGCGCGCTCGAGATGCTGAACGAGGCGGAGAAGCCGCTGATCGTCGCCGGCGGCGGCATCATCAACGCCGATGCGTCCGATCTGCTGGTGCAGTTCGCTGAAGCAGCGGGCATTCCCGTCATCCCGACGCTGATGGGCTGGGGTGCCATCGCCGACAACCATCCGCTGCAGGCAGGGATGTGCGGCCTGCAGACCGCGCAGCGCTACGGCAACGCCAACCTGCTGGCCAGCGACTTCGTGCTGGGCATCGGCAACCGCTGGGCCAATCGCCACACCGGCTCTCCCGAGGTCTACACCAAGGGCCGCAAGTTCATCCATGTGGACATCGAGCCGACGCAGATCGGCCGCGTGTTCGCGCCCGACTACGGCATCGTGTCCGACGCCAAGGCCGCGCTGGGCCTGTTCGTCGAGGTGGCCAAGGAGTGGAAGGCCAAGGGCAAGCTGCGCGACTGGTCAGCGTGGGCGGCCGAAACCCAGGGGCGCAAGTGCGACCTGCAGTACCTGCGCAAGACCGACTTCGACAACGTGCCGATGAAGCCGCAGCGCGTCTACCAGTGCATGAACAACGCGTTCGGCGAAGACGTCTGCTATGTGTCCACCATCGGCCTGTCGCAGATCGCCGGCGCGCAGTTCCTGCACGTCTACAAGCCGCGCCACTGGATCAATTGCGGCCAGGCCGGCCCGCTGGGATGGACCGTGCCGGCGGCGCTGGGTGTGCGCGTCGCCGACCCGCAGCGCAAGATCGTCGCGCTGTCCGGCGACTACGACTTCCAGTTCATGATCGAGGAGCTGGCCGTCGGCGCGCAGTTCAAGCTGCCCTACATCCACGTCGTCGTGAACAACAGCTACCTGGGGCTGATCCGCCAGGCACAGCGCGGCTTCAGCATGGACTACTGCGTGCAGCTGGGCTTCGAGAACATCAACTCGCCCAGCAACGACGTGACGGCGCAAGGCTATGGCGTGGACCACGTCAAGGTCGTCGAAGGCCTGGGCTGCAAGGCCATCCGCGTGCACCGCCAGGAAGAGATCGCGCCGGCCTTCCAGCAGGCCCAGGCCTGGATGGACGAGTACCAGGTGCCGGTGGTCATCGAGGTCATCCTGGAGCGCGTGACCAACATCGCGATGGGCACTGAGATCGACAACATCAACGAGTTCGAAGACCTGGCCACGGACCGGGCCGACGTGCCCACCGCCGTTGCGCTGCTCGACTGACACAACAACCACAAACAGGAGACCGACACCGTGCCCCGCTTCGCCGCCAACCTCACGATGATGTTCAACGAGGTGCCTTTCCTCGACCGCTTCGAGCGCGCCGCCAAGGCGGGCTTCAAGGCCGTGGAATTCCTCATCCCCTATGCCCACAGCGCGGCGGAGATCCGTCGCCGCCTCAACGAGCACCGCCTGCAGCTGGTGCTGCACAACCTGCCGGCCGGCTACTGGGATTCCGGCGAGCGCGGCATCGCCTGCCAGCCCGACCGCGTCAGCGAGTTCCGCGACGGCGTGGCCCAGGGCATTGGCTATGCGCTGGCGCTGGGCGTCGGCCAGCTGAACTGCCTGGCCGGCAAGAAGCCCGTCGACGTGCCCGACGAGGTGCTGCGCGAGACCTTCGTCGAGAACCTGCGCTATGCCGCGGCCGAGATGAAGAAGGCCGCTCTCAAGCTGCTGATCGAGCCCATCAACCACTTCGACATTCCCGGCTTCTACCTGACGCGCACCGAGCAGGCCATCGCCATCCTCGACGACGTGGGCGCGGACAACCTGTTCCTGCAGTACGACATCTATCACGCGCAGCGCATGGAGGGCGAGCTGGCGGCCACGATGCAGAAGCACCTGGCGCGCATCGGCCACATCCAGCTGGCCGACAACCCAGGCCGCAACGAGCCGGGCACCGGCGAGATCAACTACCCCTTCCTGTTCGCCCACCTGGACCGCATCGGCTACTCGGGCTGGATTGGCTGCGAATACAAGCCCGCCGCCGCGACCGAGGCCGGCCTGGGCTGGCGCCAGCGCCTGGCGCAATGACCCCTGGACACACACGAGACAAGGACTAGAGACATGAGCACCCCCTCCCTGAAGATCGGCTTCATCGGCCTGGGCATCATGGGCACGCCGATGGCGGGCCATCTGCTGAAGGGCGGCCACCAGCTGTTCACGTACACGCTGGGCCCCACCGCCGACGAGCTGATCGCCGCCGGCGCAATGATCTGCCCCAGCGCGCGCATCGTCGCGGAGCGCGCCGACATCATCATCACGATGGTGCCCGACACGCCCGATGTCGAGGCCGCGCTGTTCTCCGACAGCGGCGTGGCCGCCGGCCTCAGCAAGGGCAAGGTGGTGGTGGACATGAGCTCCATCTCGCCGGTCGAGACCAAGGTGTTCGCCCGCAAGATCCGCGACCTGGGCTGCGACTACCTCGACGCGCCGGTCAGTGGCGGCGACGTGGGCGCGAAGAACGCGACGCTGTCCATCATGGTGGGCGGCGAGGAGGCCGTGTTCGAGCGCGTGAAGCCGGTGTTCGAGCTGCTGGGCAAGAACATCACGCTGGTGGGCCGCAACGGCGACGGCCAGACCTGCAAGGTGGCCAACCAGATCGTCGTCGCGCTGACGATCAACGCCGTCGCCGAAGGCCTGCTGTTCGCGTCCCGCGCCGGCGCCGACCCCACCAAGGTGCGGCAGGCGCTGATGGGCGGCCTGGCCACGTCGCGCATCCTGGACATCCTGGGCGACCGCATGGTCAAGCGCAACTTCGAGCCGGGCTTCCGCATCGCGCTGCACCAGAAGGACCTGAACCTCGCGCTGGGCGCCGCCCGCCAGTTGGGCCTGGCGCTGCCGGCCACCAGCACCGCGCAGCAGCTGTTCTCTGCCGCCGTGTCGCATGGCGGCGCGGCCTGGGACCACTCCGGCCTGGTGCGCGCGCTGGAGAAGCTGTCCAACCACGAGATCGGCCAGCAGGCGCTGTGAACACCGCCGCCTCAAGCCCGCCGCAAGCGCTGCTGCGCCGCATGTTCGACGCAGCCATCGCGTCGGCGCAGCCGGCCCGCTGCATCCCGGCGCACCTGCCCACGCCCGAGCAACTGGGCAGGGGCCGGCTCATCGTCATCGGCGCCGGCAAGGCGTCGGCGGCGATGGCGCGCGCGGTGGAGGATCACTGGCCCGGTCCGCTGTCGGGCCTGGTCGTCACGCGCTATGGCTACGCCGTGCCGTGCGAGCGCATAGCGATCGTCGAGGCGGCGCACCCGGTGCCCGATGAGGCGGGTCTGGCCGCCGCCCAGCGCCTGCTGGACCTGGTGCAAGGCCTGACAGAAGATGACCTGGTGCTGTGCCTGATCTCCGGTGGCGGCTCGTCGCTGCTGCCGCTGCCGCTGCCGGGTCTGACGCTGGAGCACAAGCAGGCCGTCAACCGCCAGCTGCTGAAGTCCGGTGCCACCATCAGCGAGATGAACTGCGTGCGACGCCATCTGTCTGCCATCAAGGGCGGCCGGCTGGCGGCGGCCTGCCATCCGGCGCGCGTGCTGACGCTGCTGATTTCCGACGTGCCGGGCGACGACCCCATCGACATCGCATCCGGCCCTACCGTGCCCGACCCGACGAGCTGCGAGGACGCGCTGGCCATCGTGCGCCGCTATGGACTCACGCTGCCCGCCGAGGTGCGCGCGGTGCTGGAAAGCGGCCGCGGCGAGTCCATCAAGCCCGGCGACCCGCGCCTGGCCCGCGCCGAGACGCGCATGATTGCCGCGCCGCAGCTGGCGCTGGAGGCGGCCGCGGCCGTAGCCCGCGAGGCCGGCTATGCGGCCCACATCCTCGGCGATGCCATCGAGGGCGAGGCGCGCGACGTCGGCAAGGTCATGGCCGGCATCGCGCTGCAGGTGGCCGATCGCGGCCAGCCGTTCACGCCACCCTGCGTGCTGTTGTCCGGCGGCGAGACCACCGTGACGCTGGGTGGCACGGGCCGTGGCGGCCGAAACGTCGAGTTCCTGCTGTCCACCGCCGTCGCGCTGGAAGGCCATCCGCGCATCCACGGCATCGCCGGCGACACCGATGGCGTCGACGGCCAGCAGGAGATCGCCGGCGCCTGCCTCGCGCCCGACACGCTGGCGCGTGCCTGGCAGCTCGGCATCAAGCCGCGGGACAGCCTGGCCGACAACGACGGCCACGGTTTCTTTGAGGCGTTGGGCGACTCGGTGATCACCGGCCCGACGCTGACCAATGTCAACGACTTCCGGGCGCTGCTGATCGAAGCGCCCGACAACCACTGATCCGATGCGCAGAACCCGCAACGCCAAGATCGTCGCGACGCTAGGCCCCGCCAGCTCCGACCCCGAGACCGTACGCCGCCTGTTCCTGGCCGGCGTCGACGTGTTCCGACTCAACTTCAGCCACGGCAGCGCCGACGACCATCGCGCCCGCTTCGCGATCCTGCGCGAGCTGGAGCAGCGGACCGGCCGCCCCATCGGCATCCTGGCCGACCTGCAAGGCCCCAAGCTGCGCGTCGGCACCTTCCAGGACGGCCCGGTGATGCTGGTCGAGGGCCAGGCCTTCCGCCTGGACCTGGACCCCGCGCCCGGCGATGCCCGCCGCGCCGGCCTGCCTCATCCGGAGATCTTCGCCGCGCTGGTGCCCGGCGCCGAGCTGCTGCTGGACGACGGTCGGCTGCGCCTGGTCGTCGAGGAATGCGGCCCCGACTTCGCGCAGACGCGCGTGGCCGTCGGCGGCTGGCTGTCCGAGCGCAAGGGGGTCAACGTGCCCAGCGTCGTGCTGCCCATCACCGCATTGACGGCCAAGGACCGGCGCGACCTCGCGCTGGCGCTGGAGCTGGGCGCCGACTGGATCGCGCTGTCGTTCGTGCAACGCCCCGAGGACGTGGCCGAGGCGCGCGCGCTCATCGAAGGCCGCGCGGCCATCGTTGCCAAGCTGGAGAAGCCGCAGGCCATCGAGCGACTGGACGAGATCGTCGCGCTGTCCGACGCCATCATGGTGGCGCGTGGCGACCTGGGAGTTGAGCTGCCGGCCGAGCGCGTGCCGGCCCTCCAGAAGCGCATCGTGCGCAGCTGCCGCCATTTGGGCAAGCCAGTCATCGTCGCGACGCAGATGCTGGAGTCCATGGTCAGCGCGCCGGTGCCCACGCGGGCCGAGGCGTCGGACGTGGCGACCGCGATCTACGACGGCGCCGACGCCGTCATGCTGTCGGCCGAATCGGCGTCGGGCAAGCACCCTGTCGAGGCCGTGGACATGATGAACCGCATCATCCAGCAGGTGGAGACCGACCCGCTGTACCGCCAGCTCATCGACGCGTCGCACAGCGCCGCGCGCGTGGGCAGCGATGCCGCCGAGGGCATCTGCTGCGCGATGCGCCGCGCCGTGGCGGTGATCCGCGCGGCGGCCATCGTCTGCTGCACCAGCTCGGGCCACACCAGCCTGCGCGCGGCACGCGAGCGGCCCGAGTCGCCCATCCTGAGCCTGACGCCCCACGTCGCCACCGCGCGCCGGCTGGCGCTGGCCTGGGGCATGCATTCGGTGCACGCGGCGGATGTCGAGGACGTCGCCCAGATGAGCGAGGCCGCCTGCGACGCCGCGCGCCGCGAGGGCTTCGCGCAGCCGGGCCAGATGATCGTCGCCATCGCCGGCATGCCTTTCGGCACGCCGGGCACGACCAACCTGCTGAGGATCGCGACGGTCTGACGACGTCGGATCAGGGGCCCAGCTGCAGCAGCTGGGCCACCACGGCCACCGCGATGACCTCGGGCTCCTTGCCGGCGATGCCGGGCACGCCGATGGGGCAGGTGAGCCGCCCCAGCGCGTCGGCGCCAATGCCGCGCGCCTCGAAGCGATGCATGAAGCGCGCGCGCTTGGTTGCGGAGCCGATCAACCCCGCAAAGCGGAAGTCGCCGCGCTTCAGGATGGCCTCGGTGATGCGCAGGTCCAGGTCGTGGTTGTGCGTCAGCACGAGAAAGCAGGCGCCGGGAGGCGCCTGGCGCACCTCGGCTTCCACGGTGTCGACGCAAACCTTCTCGACATGCTCCGGCAGGTTCACGTCCAGCGGGAATTCCTGCTCGCGCTCGTCTATCCACTGCACCTGGCAGTCGATGCCGGCCAGCAGGTTGACGATGGCGCGGCCCACGTGGCCGGCGCCGTACAGCTGCAGGAAGAAGCGCGATGCCGCGGCGGGCCAGGTCCGCAGCGCCTGCTCATCCAGCGGTGCATAGCGCAGCGTGACGGCGCCGCCGCAGCACTGGCCCAGCGCCGGTCCCAACGGGTAGTGGCGCTCGAACGGCTGCGGCTCGCCCTGCGCAAGCATCGTGCGCGCGGCGTCAATGGCCATCAGCTCCAGATGGCCGCCGCCTATGGTGCCCAGCGCCTGGTCGGCCGACACCAGCATGCGCGTGCCGGCCTCGCGCGGCGCCGAGCCTTTGGTCGCCGACACCTCGACGATGACGGCCGGCCGGCCCTTGGCCAGCCAGCGCGCGGCGGCGGCGCGCTGGGTCATGCCGCGCCCCGCGTGACGGCGTCGATCGCGTCCAGAATGGCCTCGCAGGTGGCCGGCGCACGCAGTGGCGGGTCCACGCGGTGGTCGGCCACGGCCGACACCGCGTCGCGGATCGCGAGGAACACCGAGAACGGCAGCAGCAGCGGCGGCTCGCCGACGGCTTTGGAGCGGTGGATGCTGTCCTCGGCGTTGGCGTTCTCGAACAGCCTCACGTTGAACACCGGCGGGCAGTCGTTGGCCGTCGGGATCTTGTAGGTGCTGGGCGCGTGCGTCATCAAGAGACCGGTGGTGGGGTGCCAGACCAGCTCCTCCATCGTCAGCCAGCCCATGCCCTGGATGAAGGCGCCTTCGACCTGGCCGATGTCCACGGCCGGGTTCAACGAGCGGCCCACGTCGTGCAGCACATCGGCGCGCAGCAGCTTCCATTCGCCGCTGAGCGTGTCGACGACGACCTCGCTGAGCGCCGCGCCGTAGGCGAAGTAGTAGAACGGTCGGCCGTGCAGCTTGACGCGGTCCCAGTGCAGGCCGGGTGTCGCGTAGAAGCCGTCGGACCACAGCTGCACGCGTTCCTCGTAGGCCTGGCGCGCGAGGGCGGGGAAGGGGATCTGCTGTCCGTTGACACTCACGACGTCATTCGCGAATCGCACATCCTTGGCCTCGCCACCGTGGCGCTGCGCGGCAAACGTGGCCAGGCGCTCCTTGATCTGGCGCGCGGCGTCCTGAGCGGCCTTGCCGTTCAGGTCGGCGCCGGTGGATGCGGCCGTGGCCGACGTGTTGGCCACCTTCTGCGTGTCGGTGGCCGTCACGCGCACCGTGTCGAAGCTGACACCCAGCTCGTGCGCCACCACCTGCGCGACCTTGGTGTTCAAGCCCTGGCCCATCTCGGTGCCGCCGTGGTTCACGAGCATGGAGCCGTCGCTGTAGACGTGCACCAGCGCGCCGGCCTGGTTGAAGTGCTTGACGTTGAACGAGATGCCGAACTTCAGCGGCGTCAGCGCCAGCCCCTTCTTCAGCACCGGACTGGCGGCGTTGAACGCGGCGATCTGTGCGCGGCGCTCGCTGTAGTCGGCCGTCGTGGCGAGCTCGTCCACCAACTCGCGGATGACGTTGTCCGTCACCGTCTGTCCGTAGGGCGTCACGTTGCGCTCGGTGGTGCCGTAGAAGTTGGCGCGGCGCACGTCCAGCGGGTCGCGGCCCAGGTGGCGGGCGATGGAGTCCTGGATGACCTCGGCCGCGATGGCGCCCTGCGGGCCGCCGAAGCCGCGGAAGGCGGTGTTGCTCTGCGTGTTGGTGCGCGCGCTGTACCCGTGGATGGTCACGTCGGGTAGCCAGTAGGTGTTGTCGAAGTGACACAGCGCCCGTGTCATCACGGGGCCGGACAGGTCGGCCGAGAAGCCGGCGTTGGAGACCATGTCGATCTCGGCACCCAGCACGCGGCCCTCGTCGTCGAAGCCCACCTCGTAGCTGTACTCGAAGCCGTGGCGGCGGCCGGTGACCATGAAGTCGTCGTCGCGGTCCACGCGCAGCTTGACCGGGCGGTTCAGCTTCTTGGCCGCCACCGACGCGATGCAGGCAAAGATGCCCGACTGCGATTCCTTGCCGCCGAAGCCGCCGCCCATGCGCCGGCATTCCACGTGCACATGGTGGGCGTGCAGGCCCAGCGCATGCGCCACCAGGTGCTGCATCTCGCTGGGGTGCTGCGTCGAGCAGTGCACGCGCATGCCGTCGTTCTCGGTCGGGATCGCGTAGGAGATCTGCCCCTCCAGATAGAACTGCTCCTGGCCGCCGACGCTGAGCATGCCCTGGAGGCGATGCGGCGCCGCGGCGATGGCCTTCTTGGCGCCGCCGTTGGTCTCGCGGTTCATGTGCATGGGCGGCAGCACATAGCTCTGCGCCGCATGGGCGGCCAGCGGCGTGATGAGGGCAGGCAGCGGCTCGATGTCCAGCACCTGCTTGGCCTTGGCGGCGGCGCGGCGCGCCAGCTCGCGGTCGTTGCCGATGACGGCGAACACCGGCTGGCCGAGGAAATGCACCTCGCCATCGGCCAGGATGGGGTCGTCGTGAATGATGGGACCGCAGTCGTTGGCGCCGGGGATATCGGCCGCGGTCAATACGGCGACGACTCCCGGCATGGCGCGGATCTTGTCGATGTCGATCGCCTTGATGCGGCCGTGCGCCACCGGCGACAGGCCCAATGCGGCATGCAGCGTGCCGGCCAGCTCGGGCATGTCGTCGATGTAGGCGGCCGCGCCGGCCACGTGCAGATGGGCCGACTCGTGCGGGCGGCTGATGCCCACGCGGCTGCCGTCGCGCTCGCGCCGGGCTTCGGTCGCGGTGTCGATGCGCGTGCGCGCGTGGTGCTGGTAGTCGACCGGCGCGTGGCCCGGTTCGAGCAGGAAGGGTTCGACTTGCTTGTTCATTCGGGATTTGCGCGCTCAGGCGGTCACGGTGAGGTGGGGCATGACGCTCCACACGCTGGTCTGTCCGATTGCGAGCGGCGCATCGCGGCGGGTCTCCAGCCAGAAGCGGCGCAGCAGGTTGGCCGAGGCGCGCAGCCGGTAGCCGGCGCTGGCGCGCATGTCGGTCAGCGGCTTGAAGTCCAGGGCCAGCGCGGTCATCGCGGCACGGGTGGTGGCGTCGTTCCATGGCTGGCCCACGACGGCGGCCTCGGCGTGGGCCGCACGCTTCACGGTGGCGGCCATGCCGCCGAAGGCGAAGCGCGCCGCCGTGACGGTGTCGCCGTCTCGTGTGATGGTCAGGCCGACAGCAACGGCGGAGATGTCGCAGTCGAAGCGCTTGGACAGCTTGTAGGCCCGCACCGTGGTGGCGGGCGCGGGCAGCGGTACCTCCAGCGCCTCGATGAACTCGCCGGCGCGCAGCGCGTTCTTCATGTAGTCCAGATAGAAGTCTTCCAGCAGCAGCCGGCGCTGCGTGGCGCCGCGGCGCAGCACGGCTTGCGTGCCCAGCGCCATCAGCACCGGTGCGCTGTCGCCGATGGGCGAGCCGTTGGCGATGCTGCCGCCCATGGTGCCGGCGTTGCGCACCGGCAGCGACGCGAAGCGCAGCCACATGTCCTGCAGCACGGGCCATTCCGTGGCCAGCGCGCTCCAAGCGTCTTCCAGCGGGGCGGCGGCGCCAATGCGCAGCAGGCCGTCGTCGCGCGTGATGCGCTTCAGTTCGGCCACGTCGTTGATGTAGAGCAGGTCGCCCACGTCACGGAACTGCTTGTTGACCCACAGGCCGATGTCGGTGGAGCCGGCCAGCAGCCGGGCCTGCGGGTGCTGCATGCGCAGCGTGGCGAACTCGTCGACGCTGCGCGGCGCCCAGTAGCGATCCTGGCGCGGGCCGGCGTCGGTGGGCATGGCAGGGTTGGGGGCCTCGTAGGCCAGGCCGCCGGCCAGCTGCAGCTCGCGCAGCGCCTTCACGATGGGCTGGGTGTTGAGCCGGGCGGCGGGCAGGTCGAACATGCGTTCGCCGGCGTCCAGGATGGGGCGGTAGCCGGTGCAGCGGCACAGGTTACCGGACAGCTCGTCCGCCAGCTGCTGGCGCGTCGGGCGGGTGCCGGCTTCGCAGTGGCGCTCGTAGCAGGCCGTCAACGACATCGCGAAGCCGGGCGTGCAGAAGCCGCATTGCGAGCCGTGGCATTCCACCAGCGCCTGCTGCGCCGGGTGCAGCGCGCCGCCGCCGATCTGTTGCAGGTCTTCGACGGTCAGCAGTGCCTTGCCGTCCAGCGTGGGCAGGAACTGGATGCAGGCGTTGACCGTGCGCAGCGACAGCTCGCCGACGATGGTGGCCTCGGCCGACGGCGTGCCGACCTGGCGGGCCTGGTCGGCCAGCTCCGCCACGATGACGGTGCAGGCGCCGCAGTCGCCCTCGTTGCAGCCTTCCTTGGTGCCGGTGCAGCGCGCGTCCTCGCGCAGCCAGTTCAGCACCGAGCGGGTCGGGGCCATGTCGGTGATGTTGACGATCTCTCCGCGATCGTGGTGATAGAAGCGGATGGGCCGTGTTTGCGTGTCCATGCGGATGTTCTTGTGGGTCGGGTGATGCCCTGAAAGGTACTTGTTCGGCGCCGGATATCTATATTCTTTCGGGCATGTCGACTATCAACGGAGTTGTATGACGGACCGACCAGCTTTCGACAAGATTGAGCTGTATCTCGTCAGGGTCTTTCACACCGTGATCACCGAACGCAGCGTCTCCCGCGCCGCCCTGCGGCTGCAGACCACTCAGCCGGCCGTC
This sequence comes from Roseateles asaccharophilus, assembly GCF_031458115.1. GTDB lineage: Bacteria > Pseudomonadota > Gammaproteobacteria > Burkholderiales > Burkholderiaceae_C > Pelomonas > Pelomonas asaccharophilus_A. The sequence continues at coordinate 162,412 of NZ_JAVDXV010000008.1, forward strand.
AGCGCCGCGCTGAAGCGTCTGCGCACGCTCGTCGGCGATCCGCTGCTGGTGCGTTCCGGCCCCGGCATGGCGCCCACCGACGTGGCGCTGGAGCTGCTGAAGCCCGCCACCGAGATGCTGCGCAACGCGCAGCAGATGTTCGGGTCGCGCGTCAAGGGGCTGGATTTCGACGCGGCGCGCAGCACGCTGATGTTCCGCATCGCCGCCAGCGACTACCTCGACCCGCTGTTCCTGCCCCAGCTGGTGGCCCGCATCAAGGCGTCGGCGCCCGGCGTCAGGATAGAGCTGCTGCCGCTGTCCGGCGAGTACGACTACCGCCGCAGCTTGGCCGGCGCCGAGGTGGACCTGGTCATCGGCAACTGGCTGTCGCCACCGGCCGAGCTGCACCTGGGCCGGCTGCTGACCGACGAAGTGGTGTGCCTCGTCGCCGAGGACCATCCCGCCGTGCAGCGCCCCCGCTGGTGGACGGCCGAGCGCTACCTGGAGAGCGAGCATGTCGCGCCGACGCCGCTGCACCCGGGCGCGCGCGGCGTCATCGACGAGCACCTGGAGGAACTGGGCCTCACGCGCAACATCGCCGTGCGCAGCGCGCACTTCGGGCTGGCACCGCTGATGGTCGCCCGCTCGCGGCTGGTGCTGACGACGGGCCGCCAGTTCTGCACCCGCTACACCAACCAGTACGGGCTGCGCATCGTGCGCTGCCCCGTCAGTTTTCCGTCGCTCAACTACTACCAGCTCTGGCACGAGTTGAGCCATCACTCCGCCGCCGGCCGCTGGCTGCGCGAGCAGGTGCGCGATGTCGCGCGCTCCTTGTCCACCCCTCACTGAACCCGATGACTTTTCCTGAACGCTATGCCCTGCGCGGCGACCTGCTCGACTTCACGGCCGATCCCGGCTTTGCCGCCCCGACCGGCGCGCAGGGCGTGCGCTATCGCCCCGACCACTGGCTGTTGGTGGAGGGCGGCCGCATCGCCGGCGTTCAGGCGGACGCGCCCGATGCCAGCTGGGCGCAGGTGGATCACCGCGGCAGCCTGGTCATGCCCGGCTTCATCGACACCCATGTGCACAGCCCGCAGCTGGACGTCATCGCGTCGTACGGCACCGAGCTGCTGGAATGGCTGAACACCTACACCTTCCCCGCCGAGCGCCGCTATGCCGACCCTGAGGTCGCCGCTGCCGGCGCCGAGCGCTTCCTCGATTCGCTGCTGGCGCACGGCACGACGTCGGCCGTCGTCTTCCCGACCGTGCACAAGGTGTCGGCCGAGGCGCTGTTCGCGGGCGCCGAGCAGCGCGGCATGCGCCTCATCGCCGGCAAGATCCTGATGGACCGCCACGCGCCGGACGGCCTGCGCGACGACGTTGAGCAAGCAGAACGCGACTGCGTGGACCTGGTGCAGCGCTGGCATTGCCGCGGCCGGCTGGCCTATGCGCTGACGGTGCGCTTTGCGCCCACCAGCACATCCGAGCAGATGCACATGGCCGCCGCGCTGATGAAGGCCTACCCGGGCACCTACATGCAGACCCACGTGGCCGAGAGCCGCGACGAGGTGCGCTGGGTGGCCGAGCTGTTCCCGCAGTCGCGCAGCTACCTCGATGTCTATCACCGCCATGGCCTGCTCAACGAGCGCGCCGTGCTGGCCCACGGCATCTGGCTGGACGACACCGACCGCGTGCTGCTGCGCGAGACCGGCGCGCAGATCGCGCACAGCCCCAGTTCCAACCTGTTCCTCGGCAGCGGTCTGTTCGACTGGCTGGGTGCCGAAGGGCAGGGCGCGCACGTGACGCTGGCGACCGATGTCGGCGGCGGCACCAGTCTTTCCATGATCCGCACGCTGGCCGACGCCTACAAGGTCCAGGCCATGCGCGGCGTCAAGCTCACGGCCTACAAGGCCTTGTACGGGGCCACCCGGGGTGCAGCGCAAGCGCTGCACCTTGCCGACGAGATCGGCAGTTTCGACACCGGCTGCCATGCCGACGTCGCAGTCTGGGACTGGACGAGCACGCCGCTGATGCAGCACCGCATCGGTCTGGCTCAAGACTTGCACGAGAAGCTGTTTGCCTGGATGACCCTGGGCGACGAGCGCTTGCTGCAGGCGGCCTATGTGGCCGGCACACCGAGATTCCGCCGGGCGTAACAAACCGGTGCCATTGCCCCGGGAGCAACGCGCTGCAGACGCGGCCCCGGGCGCACCCCATGACGAGCGAGGCAGGAGACAAAATGCAGAGCCCGAACCCCACAGTTGGCGATATGAGTACACCGACGCCGACAACTTCCCCACCCTGGCTGGAGCGCATGTTCAAGCTTCAGGCCCATGGGACCACCGTGCGCACCGAGCTGATGGCCGGCCTGACCACGTTCCTGACGATGGCCTACATCATCTTCGTCAACCCGACGATCCTGGGTGATGCGGGCATGCCCAAGGGGGCGGTCTTCGTGGCCACCTGCCTGATCGCGGCGCTGGGCACGCTGATCATGGGCCTGTACGCCAACTACCCCGTTGCGACGGCGCCCGGCATGGGGCTGAACGCCTACTTCGCCTACGTCGTCGTGCTGGGCATGGGCGTCACCTGGCAGGTGGCGCTGGGCGCCGTGTTCATCTCCGGCTGCCTCTTCCTCGCCGTGTCCGTGTTCCGGCTGCGCGAGGTCATCATCCGCGGCGTGCCGCACGCGTTGCGCGTGGGCATCACGGCGGGCATAGGCATGTTCCTGGCCATCATTGCGCTGAAGAGCTCGGGCGTCATCGCGGCGTCCCCCGCGACGCTGGTGACGCTGGGCGACCTGCACAAGCCGCCCGCGGTGCTGGCCATCCTGGGCTTCTTCACCATCGTCGTGCTGGACTGCCTGAAGGTGCGCGGCGCCATCCTGATCGGCATCCTGGGCGTGACGGTGCTGTCGTTCTTCTTCGCCGGCAACAAGTTCGTCGGCGTGTTCGACATGCCGCCGTCTATCGCGCCGACCTTCATGCAACTGGACATCCAGGGCGCTTTGGGCGTGGGCCTGCTGAACATCGTGCTGGTGTTCTTCCTCGTCGAGCTGTTCGATGCGACCGGCACGCTGATGGCCGTCGCCAAGCGCGCCGGGCTGCTGGTGGACGGCAAGATGGATCGCATGAACAAGGCCTTGCTGGCGGACAGCGGCGCCATCTTCGCTGGCTCGCTGCTGGGCACGTCGAGCACCACGGCCTACATCGAGAGCGCATCCGGCGTGCAGGCCGGTGGTCGCACCGGTCTGACGGCCGTGGCCGTGTCGGTGCTGTTCCTGGCCTGCATGTTCATCGCGCCGCTGGCCGGCGTCGTCCCGGCTTATGCCACCGCGCCAGCGCTGCTGTACGTGGCCTGCCTGATGCTGCGTGAGCTGGTCGAGCTGAACTGGGATGAGACCACCGAGGTGGTGCCGGCCGCGGTCACCGCGCTGGCCATGCCGCTGACCTATTCCATCGCCAACGGCCTGGCTTTCGGCTTCATCAGCTACGCGGTGCTGAAGCTGTTCACCGGCAAGTATCGTGAGGCGCACCCGATGGTCTGGATCATTGCCGGCATCTTCCTGTTCAAGTTCGCCTACGTGAGCCACTGAACTGGCCCCGTCGGTCCGTGCCGGTTACGACAGCCGGAAGCGCCCGACGGCTGCCTTCAGTTCGTGCGCCTGGGTGCGCAGCGACTCTGCGGCCGCGGTGGTCTGTTCAGACAGCGCCGCGTTCTGCTGGGTCATGCGATCCAGCTCGGTCACGGTCTGGTTGATCTGGGCAATGCCGGCCTGCTGTTCCGAGGCGGCGAGCGAGATGCCGTTGATCACCTCGGTCACGTGCTGCACGCTCTGAACGATCTCGCTCATCGTGCTGCCGGCCTGCCGCACCAGACTGGAACCACTCTCCACGCGCTCCGTGGAGCCGATGATCAAGGACTTGATCTCCTTGGCGGCGGTCGGGGAGCGTTGCGCCAAGCTGCGCACTTCCCCGGCAACGACCGCGAAGCCGCGCCCTTGATCGCCGGCGCGCGCTGCCTCGACGGCGGCGTTCAGCGCAAGGATGTTGGTCTGGAAGGCGATGCCGTCGATGACGCCGATGATGTCCGCGATACGCTTGGAGCCCGCGTCGATGTCGGCCATCGTCGACACGACGTCCGCCACCACGTCGCCGCCGCGGCGCGCAACGCCCGCCGCCGACCCGGCCAGCTGATTGGCACTCGCCGCAGACTCCGCACTTTGGCGCATGGTGCTGCTCAGCTCCTCGACCGAGCTGGCCGCCTGCTGCAGATTGGACGCCGCCACCTCGGTGCGCTGAGACAGCTCCACATTGCCGCTGGCGATCTCCGAACACGCGTGATCGATGCTGTTGGACGTGCGGCGCACCTGCGCCAGCATGTCTCGGAGCTGCAACTGCATCCTGGCCACGCCGCGCAGCAGCGTGCCCAGTTCGTCTGACCTGTCCGATTCCACGAGCTGCGACAGGTCGCCCTCGGCGATGCGTTGGGTGGCCAGCACGGCCTGCGCCACCGGCGCGGTGATGGAGCGGGTGATGGCGATCGCAATCGCGATGCCGACGATCAGCGAGACGATGGTCAGGACGGGCAACAGCACAAAGGCCTGACGGCTGGCCTGCTGCAGCATCGCGCTGTCGGCGATCTGCAGCTTCACCATGGCGTCGACCAAGCCCTTGACGGCCTCTTCCTGCTGAGCCACCGGCTGCTGTGCCGCCGCGACGGCCGCTTGCAGCGCCGACTTTTCCGATCCGGCGCTGACCAGGCCCTGCAGCTTGCCCGCCAGCTCGCCGCCTTGCGGATCTGCTGCGGATTCCTTGGCCGCGGCGATCTGCAGGGCCGAGAGCCATTGGTTGGCCATGCTCAGCCGATAGGCGCGCTCATCGAGCGAGGTGTTGTACGTGTGGATGACAGACAGCCGCTGCGCGCAGACGGCGGCCATGATCACCATCAACGACAGCACGACGCCAAAGCCGAGCAGCAGTCGAAACCGAAGACCTCGCTGGCGAGATGCTGTGAGAGACGTCATGCATGGATCTCCTGGAGGTGATCATTCAGTTTGCGAGGCTGGGTGGGAAACAGCAAAAGCTGACTGTGAGGCCCGCGCCACGGACCAAACGAATCGAGGTTGTTACTGCCTCAGGGCGTGAAGAAGTCCACCCGGTCGGTGATGACGCCATCGACGCCATCGGCGATCAGTCGCTGGGCCACGTCGGCATCGTTGACCGTGTAGACCAGCGCACGCCATCCCTTGCCGTGCAGTCGCTGGATCAGCGCCGCATCCATCAGCCGCCAGTTCGTGATGACGGCGACAACGTCCAGCGCCTCGGCCACTTCCGGCCAGCCATCCCACAGCTTGTCAAGCAGCAGTGCGCGGGGCAGCTGCGGCTCCGCAGCCTTGGCGCCTTCCAGCGCCTCGGGCTTGAAGCTGCTCAGCAGCGGAGGAAGTGCCCCCTGCCAAAGCTGCTGTGCTTCACGGGCGGCCACCTCTCCGGTCAACCGCTCAAACCCAGGGCAGGGCTTGATTTCGATGTTCAGCGCACAGCCATTGGCCCGGCAGAACGCGGCGATCTGGTCCAGCCGTGGCAGCGGCTCGGCGGCGTAGGGCGGGCTGTGCCAGCCGCCGGCGTCCAGCCGGGCCAACTCGGCCCAGTCGGCTTCGGCCGGCGAGCCCTGGCCGCTGGTCGTGCGGTCCAGGGTGTCGTCGTGCAGCAAAAAGGCTTCGCCGTCCTTGCTGAGCTTTACATCGCATTCGAAGGCTCGATAGCCAAAACCGGCGCCGACACGGAAGGCCGCCAGCGTGTTCTCCGGGGCCAGCTTGCCGGCGCCGCGATGGGCGAGCCACAGGGGATAGGGCCAGGGCTTCATGCCCGGGATTCTGCTGGGAAACACCCCCGCTGCGATAATCCCGACCCTCTATGAACGCTCCGCATCCCCTGATGCCGGTCGCTGCTGACGCGGCCGACACCCATGCCGACGCACCGCGTCTGCGCGAGATCCCCTACAACTACACGTCGTTCTCCGACCGCGAGATCGTCATCCGCCTGCTCGGCTCCCGGGCCTGGGAGCTGCTGGACAAGCTGCGCGGTGAACGACGTACGGGTCGATCCGCGCGCATGCTGTACGAAGTGCTGGGCGACATCTGGGTGGTGCAGCGCAACCCCTACCTGCAGGACGACCTGCTGGACAACCCCAAGCGCCGCGTCATGCTCATCGAGGCGCTGCACCACCGCCTCGCCGAGGTGGAGAAGCGCCGCGATGCAGCGGCCGACCCGCAGCGGGACGGCTTCGTGGGCGAGCTGCTGGTGGCCGCCCGCGAGGCGGTGGCGCAGTTCGCGGTGATGTTTGAGCAGGTGGCCGAACTGCGCAAACGCGCGGCCAAGCGGCTGGGCAAGGTCACGGCCAAGGACAACATCAAGTTCGACGGGCTGTCCCGGGTGTCGCACGTGACGGACGCGACCGACTGGCGCGTGGAGTACCCGTTCGTCGTGCTGACGCCGGACACCGAGGCCGAGATGGCCGGCCTGGTGGGCGCCTGCTTCGAGCTGGGGCTCACCGTCATTCCGCGCGGCGGCGGCACGGGCTACACGGGCGGCGCCATTCCTCTGGTGTGGAACAGCGCGGTCATCAACACCGAGAAGCTGGAAGCCCTGCGCGGCGTCGAGATGCTGAAGCTGCCGGGCCTGGACCGCGAGGTGCCCACCATCTTCAGCGAGGCCGGTGTCGTCACGCAGCGCGTGGCGGACATGGCCGAGGCCAACGGCTTTGTATTCGCGGTCGACCCGACGTCTGCCGAGGCCAGCTGCATCGGCGGCAACGTGGCCATGAACGCGGGCGGCAAGAAGGCCGTGCTGTGGGGCACGGCGCTGGACAACCTCGCCTCTTGGCGCATGGTGACGCCCGAGGCCAAGTGGCTGGAGGTCGTGCGCCTGAACCACAACCTCGGCAAGATCCACGATGTGGAAGTTGCGAGCTTCGAGCTGCGCTACTTCGACGCCGGCGGCCGCGTCCTCGAGCGCACCGAGCGCCTGGACATCCCGGGCCGCGTGTTCCGCAAGGAAGGGCTGGGCAAGGACGTCACGGACAAGTTCCTGGCCGGCCTGCCGGGCATCCAGAAGGAAGGCTGCGACGGCCTCATCACCAGCGCGCGCTGGATCGTGCACCGCATGCCGGCGCACACGCGCACGGTGTGCCTGGAGTTCTTCGGCAACCCCCGGGACTGCGTGCCCAGCATCGTCGACATCAAGGACTACATGTTCAGCATCGCCAGCACGGGCGTTCTGCTGGCGGGTCTGGAGCATCTCGACGACCGCTACCTGAAGGCGGTGGGCTACGCGACCAAGAGCAAGCGCGGCGGCCTGCCAAAGATGGTGTTGATCGGCGACATCGTCGGCGATGACGCTGACGCGGTTGCCCGCGCCACGTCCGAGGTCGTGCGCCTGGCCAACGGCCGCTCGGGCGAGGGTTTCGTGGCCGTCAGCGCCGACGCGCGCAAGAAGTTCTGGCTGGACCGCAAGCGCACCGCGGCCATCAGCAAGCACACGAACGCGTTCAAGGTGAACGAGGACGTGGTGATCCCGCTGGACCGCATGGGCGAGTACACGCTGGGCATCGAGCGCATCAACATCGAACTCAGCCTGCGCAACAAGCTGGAGCTGGTGGATGCGCTGACGGCGCTGTTCACTGCCGGCAAGCTGCCGCTGGGCAAGAGCGACGACGCCGGCGAGATCCCCAGCGCCGAGCTGCTGGAAGACCGCGTGCAGCAGGCGCTGGCCTTGCTGCGCGACGTGCGCGCGCTGTGGCAGCAGTGGCTGGACGGCATCGACAGCCAGGGCTTCTTCGAGCAGTTGCAGACGCACGAGCAGCGCGCGTCCTGGAAGAGCCAGATCCTGAAGCCGCTGCAAGCCATCTTCAGCGGCGCGGCGTTCGAGCCGCTTGTCCAAGAGTGCAAGCGCATCCACAAGGACGTGCTGCGCGGCCGCGTGTGGGTGGCGTTGCACATGCATGCCGGCGACGGCAACGTGCACACCAACATCCCCGTCAACAGCGACAACTACCAGATGCTGCAGACGGCCCACGAGGCCGTGGCGCGCATCATGAAGCTGGCGCGCTCGCTGAACGGCGTGATCTCGGGCGAACATGGCATCGGCATCACCAAGGTCGAGTTCCTGACCGACGACGAGCTGGCCGCCTTCACCGACTACAAGCAGCGCATCGATCCGGAAGGCCGCTTCAACAAGGGCAAGCTGCTGAAGAACGCGGACCTGCGCAATGCCTACACGCCGTCCTTCGGCCTGATGGGGCACGAGTCGCTGATCATGCAGCAGAGCGACATCGGCGCGATCAGCGAGTCCATCAAGGACTGCCTGCGCTGTGGCAAATGCAAGCCGGTCTGCGCCACGCATGTGCCGCGCGCCAACCTGCTGTACAGCCCGCGCAACAAGATCCTGGCCACGTCGCTGCTGGTCGAGGCCTTCCTGTACGAAGAGCAGACGCGCCGCGGCGTGTCCATCAAGCACTGGCAGGAGTTCGAGGACGTGGCCGACCACTGCACGGTCTGCCACAAGTGCGTGACGCCGTGCCCGGTCAAGATCGACTTCGGCGACGTGACCATGAACATGCGCAACCTGTTGCGCAAGATGGGCCAGAAGAGCTTCCGGCCCGGCAACGCCGCGGCGATGTTCATGCTGAACGCGACCAATCCCGAGACCATCAAGCTGGCGCGCACGGCGATGGTGGGCGTGGGCATGAAGGCGCAGCGTCTGGCGGTGGATCTGTTCAGGCCCGCGGGCCGCAAGCAGACGAGCGCGCCGCGCGCGACCGTCGGCGCCGCGCCCATCAAGGAACAGGTGATCCACTTCATCAACAAGAAGCTGCCCGGCGGCCTGCCCAAGAAGACGGCGCGTGCGCTCTTGGACATCGAGGACAAGGACTACGTGCCCATCATCCGGCCGCCGCAGAGCGCGGCCGAGACGGAAGCCGTGTTCTATTTCCCCGGCTGCGGCTCGGAGCGCCTGTTCAGCCAGGTGGGTCTGGCCACGCAGGCCATGCTCTGGCATGCCGGCGTGCAGACGGTGCTGCCGCCCGGCTATCTGTGCTGTGGCTACCCGCAGCGCGGCTCGGGCCAGTTCGACAAGGCCGAGAAGATGATCACCGACAACCGGGTGCTCTTCCACCGCGTCGCCAACACGCTGAACTACCTGGACATCAAGACCGTCGTCGTCAGCTGCGGCACCTGCTTCGACCAGCTGCAGGGCTACAAGTTCGAGGACATCTTCCCGGGCTGTCGCATCATCGACATCCACGAGTACCTGCTGGAGAAGGGCATTACGCTGGGCTCCAAGCAGAGTTACCTGTACCACGACCCCTGCCACACGCCGATGAAGCAGCAGGAGCCGATGAAGACGGTGAAGGCGCTGGTGGGCGACAACGTTGTGAAGAGCGAGCGCTGCTGCGGCGAAAGCGGCACGCTGGGCGTCACGCGCCCGGACATCTCGACGCAGGTGCGCTTCCGCAAGGAAGAGGAACTGCGCAAGACCGAGGCGCAGCTGCGCGAGTCGGGCAAGGTCGGCGCCAACGACAACCTGAAGATCCTGACCTCCTGCCCCAGCTGCCTGCAGGGCCTGAGCCGCTATGGCGACGACCTGAAGAACGGTCTGCTCGAAGCCGACTACATCGTCGTCGAGATGGCGCGCCAGATCCTGGGTGAGAACTGGATGCCGGAGTACGTGAAGAAGGCTAACGAAGGCGGCATCGAGCGGGTGCTGGTGTGAACCTGCGCGCTGCCTTCCGGTGGCAGCGCGGGCGCCAAGGTAGTGGCTACGACAAGATGCTGCTGCTCACCGCACGGTGGCCTCTGCCGTTCGACAGCTACCTGATCCGCTACCCCGAGGGCAGCGCCATCCCGCCGCACACCGACCCGGTGCAGGCCGGGCGGCACTACCGGCTCAACATCGTCGTGAAGGCCTCGCCGCGTGGTGGCGAGTTCGTCTGCGCCACGCCCATCTGGCAAAGCCGGCGCATCAAGTTCTTCCGCCCCGACGCCTGCGAGCACAGCGTGACGCGCGTCGAAGGTGGCAGCCGATACGTGCTGTCGGTCGGCTGGGTCCTGAAAGGCTGAACCCATGTCCTGTCCGCTCTGTACCACCGATGGCGGCCTCGTCATCGCCCGCACACCGAAGTTCCGCGTCGTCCGTGTCGTTGACGGTGAAGAAGCGTTGCAGTTCCCGGCGTTCTATCGACTCATCTGGAACGACCATGTCGCCGAGTTCAGCGACCTGTCCGTCACGGATAGACACGCGTGCATGGACGCTGTCACCGAGATCGAGCGCGCTCTAAGGTCTTTGCTGGCGCCCACCAAGGTCAACCTGGCCTCGCTGGGCAACGTAGTGCCGCATTTGCACTGGCATGTCATCGCGCGTTTCGACGGTGACAGCCACTTTCCCGCGCCCATCTGGGCCGCGGCCCGGCGCGAGGCCGCGCCGGTGCTGGCGCGGCCCCTGCAGGAAGTCGACGCCGCGATTGCTTACTCGCTGACCAGCGCGACGCGCACGCCGGACTGAGCGCTGGCCATGCGGCTGCTGTCGTGGAAGCGGCTGTCGTTGGGGTCGACGAAGTCGACGGCGAAGCGATAGATCTGCGCGCTGGCCACGGCCTGCGGGCCGCAATCCAGTTCCTGCACGGCATTGCGCACGGCGCGGGCGACCGGTGCCGACAGGCCACGCGCCTTCACGCCGGCGACCTGGCCGTTCTCCATCAGCAGTTGCACGCGCACGCTGCCCATTGCACGCTGCTTGGCCCAGGTGGTCTGCAGCGCTTCTTCCAGTTGCGGGCCGATGTTGCGGCATTGCTTGGTCACGTCGTAGCGCACCGGCGCCTCGACGACGCCTCGGCCACTGACTTCCACGCGATCCAGCGGGGCCGCCAGCGCGGGGCCGGCGGTCAGCGTCAGCGTGATGGCGCAGGCGAGCGCGGCAAAAAGGCTGTTCTGCGTAGAGGTGCGCTGCGACAGGGAATAACGGGTAGACATGGCGGACTCCTTGGTTCGTTCGACTGCAGGGACACGGAAATGTGTTGACCTGTGCTCAGACTAGGTCCGCGACCCGATGCGCCCAAGGTGGAGGTGATGAGTTGCCCGTTGCTTGCGACGGCATGCGGAAAAACGCGCATGAACTGCGCGAGTTGCGATTCGCGCGTTGGAGCGCGTGCATGTCATTCGTCACGGCGTCCGGCCATAGGTGCTTGCCCGCTAGGGTGACTTCCGTCACCGCTCGAAGTGACAAGTCTGCCTTCGTCAAATCGACACACTGCCGCGCTTCCGGATGGCGCCATGCCGACGGCGGTGTGGGAGTCAACCAAGCATCCGTCGGCAGCCTTGAACCAGGCGGCGCTGCTCGTGGTGATCCCGCGGGCCGGATCGGTGCGCCGTCCGCCACGGTGACTTTTGCGGAACTTCCAAGATGAGCTTTGTTTTTGCGAACCAGAGAACCCTGCTCGCGCTGGCCTGTGGCCTGCTGGCAGCCGGCGCTACCCAGGCCGGTGTGTCCAACCATGAAGTCGATCGCGGCATCGCGAGCATCGTGCAGCGCGCTGCACCGATCACGGACCGGCTGATCGTCGGCTACCGGGATGCGTCAGAAGAGGATGCGGCCGACCGCAGTGTGCTCAAGGCCCGCGGCGTGGCCGCCAGCACGATGAACAACCGTCTGTCCGTGCTGAACGCGAAGCTGGCGCAACGCGGCGTGCGCGCCGGGTTGATGCGCCAGATGGGCACCGGTGCCCACGTGTTCAAGCTGGACCGCAAGCTATCGCACGGCGAGCTGCAGGCGCTTGCGGCCGAACTGAAGGCAGCGGACCCGGATGTCGTCTATGCCGAGCCCGATCGCAAGATGTACCCGCTGCTCGTGCCCAATGACACGAACTACAACTCGCAGTGGGACCTGCATTCGACGACCGGCGGTATCCGCGCGCCCGCCGCTTGGGACCTGGCCACCGGCACCGGCATCACGGTCGCCGTCATCGACACCGGCATCCGCCCGCACGCGGACCTGTCGGGCCAGATCGTCGCCGGCTACGACATGATCAAGGACACCGCGGTGGCCAACGATGGCAACGCGCGTGACAACGACCCCAGCGACCCGGGCGACTGGACCGCGGCCAACGAATGCGCCGCCGGCGACCCGGCCTCCGGCTCCAGCTGGCACGGCACGCATGTGGCCGGCACGATCGCTGCCCGCACGAACAACGGCGCGGGCATCGCCGGCATCGCCTTCAACTCGAAGGTGCAGGCCGTGCGCGTGCTGGGCAAGTGCGGCGGCTACACGTCCGACATCGCCGACGGCATGATCTGGGCCTCGGGCGGCAGCGTCACCGGCCTGCCGGCGAACGCGACGCCGTCGCGCGTGCTGAACCTGTCGCTGGGCGGCGGCGGCACTTGCGACACGACGTCGCAGAACGCGATCAACAGCGCGCGTTCACGTGGTTCCGTGGTGGTCGTCGCGGCCGGCAACGAGAACCAGAACGCCAGCAACTCCAGCCCGGCGAACTGCTCGGGTGTGATCACCGTGGCGGCCACCGACCGCAACGGCGCGCGCGCCTACTACTCCAACTACGGCAACGTCGTCGCGATCGCGGCGCCGGGTGGTGACGTGCGCTCGTCCAGCAGCAACGGCATCCTCAGCACGCTGAATGCCGGCACGCAAGGCCCGGGTGCAGACAACTACGCCTGGTACCAGGGCACGTCCATGGCCGCGCCGCACGTGGCCGGTGTTGCCGCGCTGATGCTGAGCGCCAAGCCGTCGGCCACGCCGGACGAGATCAAGGCCGCCCTGCAGAGCAGCGCGCGCGCCTTCCCGGGCAGCTGCTCGGGTTGCGGCACGGGCATCGTGGATGCGGCGGCGGCCATCACCGCCATCACCAGCACGCAGCTGCCGACCGTGAACGAGGCCGAGTCCAACGGCACCATCGCGACGGCCAACACGGTCAGCGCACCCGCCAACGTGGCCGGCAGCGTCGGCAGCACCAGCGACACCGACTACTTCAAGGTGACGCTGCCCGCCGGCAAGACCTTGTCCGCCACGCTGACCGCGGCCAGCAACAGCAACGACTTCGACCTCTACGTGAAGAACAGCGCCGGCACGACGCTGGCGAAGAGCGAGAAGGCCGCGGGCCAGGTCGACAGCACCAGCTACGCCAACGGCGGCGGCAGCGCCGTCACGCTGTACGTGCAGGTGCTGCGCTACAGCGGTACTGGTGCGTACACGCTGAAGCTGCAGTGGTAATCAGCGCTTTGCAGCGCTGAAAGAACGAACGGGGCCTGATGGCCCCGTTCTTCATTGCTGTGGTCTTGGCGTCACCAGACCGTCAACGGATCCTTCGCCACCATCGCGCTGCCCGCCTTGCACGAGAACGCCTGACCGAAGTAGGGCGTGTTGCTCATCGGCGTGAGCACGCGGTATTTGGCCGGCGAGTGCGAGTCGGTGCGCAGCTGGTTGATGAGGAACTCCGTGCGCACCTTGGTGCGCCAGACCAGCGCGTTGCTGATGAAGAAGCGCTGCGCGGGCGTGTAGCCGTCGACCTTCTTGTCCGCCGTGCCGCTGCGCTTCAGCGCGCGCTGCAGGCCCTCGAACGCGATGGGCAGGCCGGAGATGTCCGAGATGTTCTCGCCCAGCGTCAGCCGGCCATTGATGTTGTAGCCCGGCAGCGGCGAGATCGCCGCGTAGCGCTCGGCCACCTTGTCGGCGCGGGCCTTGTACCCGGCCGCGTCTTCCGGCGTCCACCAGTCGGTCAGCGAACCGCCGGCGTCGAAGTTGCGGCCGCTGTCGTCGAAATGGTGCGTGATCTCGTGGCCGATGACCATGCCGATGCCGCCGTAGTTTGTGGCGTCGTCGGCTGATGCGGAGAAGAACGGCGGCTGCAGGATGCCGGCCGGGAAGGTGATCTGGTTCAGCCCGCCCGCGAACGCGTTGACGATGTGCGGGCTGGTGCGCCAGCGGTCGCGCTCGACCGGCGCGTCCAGGTCCTTCATCTGCTGGCCGCTGTGCCACAGCGCCACCTTCAGCCAGTTGCCGGCGTAGTCATTCGCGCTCAGCTGCAGGCCCTCGAACTGCGGCCACTTGGCGGGCGCGCCGATCATGGGCTGCATGCGGGCCAGCTTGTCCTGGGCCTTGGCCTTGGTGGAGGCCGTCATCCAGTCCAGCTTCTCGATGCGCTCCTTCATCGCGGCGCGCACGTCTTCCACCAGCTGCAGCGAGCGCTTCTGCGCCTCGGGCGAGAACGCGCGTGCGACGAACAGCTCCCCCAGCGCGAGCGCGACCGGCTCGGTGCCGTACTGGCCGCCGATCTGGCGGATGACGTCCTCGTTGCGCGGCGCCGGTGCCTGCAGGCCGGTGATGGCCTTGCCGCGGTACTCGAACGATGCGTTGGCGAAGGTCTTGGGCAGGCGCGGCGCGGTGGCGTCCAGCGCGCGCAGCGCGAGGTAGCTGCGCCAGACGTCCAGCGGTGTCTCGGCCGCGAGCTGGGCCACACGCGTGGCGAACTCGGGCTGGCCCACCAGCAGGCGCTGCGGCTGCTTGGCGCCGGCCGTCAGCACGGCCAGGTAGCCAGTCCAGTCCAGACCCGGAGCCGCCGTGGCCAACTCGGCCGGGGTCATCGGGTTGTAGTTGCCGTTGGGGTCGCGCATCCGGGCTCGTTCGCGCGAGACCTCCGCCAGGCGGGTTTCGAAGGCGTAGACGGCATCCAACTCTGCATCGCCGGCCGGCAGCCCAGCCCCGCTCAGCAGGGTGCGGGCATAGCCGCGATACGCCGTCTTCAGGCCACGCGTGCGTTCGTCATCGCGGAAGTAGTCGTCGCGGTCGGGCAGGCCCAGACCGGATTGGGTCAGCGCCAGCACATTGCGGCGCGTGTCCTTGCGGTCAGGCTGCACGGAATAGCCAATAGGCGCGGCCACGCCGCTGCGGTTCAGCAGCGCGATCAGCGTGGGCAGATCCTCGCGCCGCTGCAGCCCGGCGATGCGGTTCAGCAGCGGCGTCACCGACGACAGGCCACGCGCCTCGATGGCGGCCTCGTCCATGCCGCTGGCGTAGTAGGCCGCGATGAGCTTGAGGCCAGGCGTGGTCTGCAGCGCTGGCTTGTCGGCCAGCTCCTTCAGCGCGTGGTTCAGCAGCTCGTCGTTGGCCTGGCGCAGCTGCTCGAAGCTGCCGATGCGGGCGCGGCTGGGCGGCAGCTCGGTGGCGGCCTCCCAGTTGGCGTTGACGAAGGCGTAGAAGTCGTCGCAGGGCTGGACGTCCTTGGACAGGCCTTTGATGTCCAGTGCCAGGCTGGCGGTCGCAGCCAGGCCAGCCAGGCCAGCCAGGGTGGCAGCGGCCAGGCGGTGCAGGGGGAAGCGGTTCATGGCGAGGGGTGGAGCCAGTGAAAACAGCGATTAGAGGCCCGCTTCATCAATCGGACGGAAGACACCGGGCATGATTGCGGGTTTTCGCTAGTTTTCCGGTCATGCCCTTTTTCTATCGCCTGCCGCTGATCCTTGCCGGCCTGGTCTTGTCCTCCGCCGCCACGGCCCAGGCCGTGCAAGGGCAGGGCGCCACCTTCCCCTCCAAGGTCTATGACACCTGGGCCCGGGCCTTTGCGAAGGCCGGCGGCGGGGCGGTGGCGTACAAGGGCACGGGGTCCGGCGACGGCATCAAGCAGATCCAGGCGCGCGGTGTGGACTTCGGCGGTACGGACACGCCGCTGCCGGCTGCCGAACTGGCACGACACAAGCTGGTGCAGATCCCGATGTTGGTGGGCGGCGTGGTGCCGGTCATCAACCTGCCAGGCTCGACCGCACCGCTGCAACTGGACGGCGAGCTACTGGCCGACATCTTTCTGGGCCGCGTGAAAGTCTGGAACGACGCCCGCATCGCCGCGCTGAACCCCGGCGTCGCGCTACCGGTGCTGCCGGTGCGGCGCGTCGTGCGGGCCGAGAAGTCGGGCACCACCGAGGGCTTCACCCGCTACCTGGCCGGCGCGTCGACGCGCTTCAAGGCCGAGGTGGGGGCCGGCTCCGCGCCGGCCTGGCCGACCGAGCCGCTGAAGGCCGAAGGCAATGACGGCATGGTGCAGACGCTGCGCGCCACGCCCGGCGCGATCGCGTACGTGTCCTTCGACCGCGTGCTGCGCGACAAGCTGGCCGCCGTGAAGTTGCGCAACGCGGCGGGCCGCTTTGTCGCGCCCAGCGAGGCGGGATTCCGCGCCGCCATCCTGGACAGCGACATGCACCGCTCGGGCGACGACCTGGCGACGTTGCTGGACCGTGCCGGCGCCGAGGCCTGGCCCATCACGCTGACCAGCTTCGTGCTCGTGGATGCCGAGCCGGCCACAGCCGCGAAGGCGCTGGGCGCACTGAAGTTCCTGTACTGGTGCTTCATGCATGGCGACGAGCTGACGCGGGGCTCGGGCTTCGCGCCACTGCCGGTCAGCGTGCAGTCGCGGCTGGCGGCGCGCTTCACACAGGTGCGGCCGAAGGACGGACAGCTTCCTGCCTACCAATCGTTCTGAGGGACACTTGAGGCATGGCGCAGCCCACTGAAATTACCGTCCACCAGCAGTCCCGCGTGCTGGAGATCGCCTTCGACGACGGCGCGCGCTTTCGCATTCCGTTCGAGCTGATGCGCGTCTACAGTCCCTCGGCCGAGGTCATGGGCCACGGCCCGGGCCAGGAGGTGCTGCAGACGGGCAAGCGCGACGTGCTGATCAACGCACTGGAGCCGGTGGGCCACTACGCCATCCGGCCCGACTTCTCTGACGGCCACGGCACGGGCTTGTTCAGCTGGGACTATCTATATAAGTTGGGCAGCCAGCAGGACAGCCTCTGGCACGACTACGAGGCCCGCCTCGTCGCCGCCGGCAAAGGTCGCGACGATCCCATGCCCGTCAAGGGCGGTGGCTGCCAATCGCACTGACCCATGACATTCATCACCCGCCACGGGCAGGCCGAGCGCCGGGCCGCTCCCAAGCCGGCCTGCGTCCCTTTGGGGGACCGGCCGATGTACCCGTCGGACGAGGGGCTCCAATGACACAAACGCATTTCGGTTTCCAGCAAGTTGACGAGAACGAGAAGGCCGGCAAGGTCCGCGGCGTCTTCGACTCGGTCGCGTCCAAGTACGACTTGATGAACGACCTGATGTCGGCCGGCCTGCACCGGGCCTGGAAGGCCTATACCGTGCAGGTGGCCAACCTGAAGCCGGGCGAGCGCGTGCTGGACATCGCGGGCGGCACCGGTGATTTGTCCCGCGCTTTCGCGCGCAAGGTGGGCGACTCCGGCTTGGTGGTCCACACCGACATCAACGAGGCCATGCTGCGCCAGGGCCGGGACCGGCTGCTGGACGAGGGCCTGGTGCTGCCCACCAGCCTGGCCGATGCCGAGAAGCTGCCGTTCAAGAGCGAGAGCTTCGACCTCGTCAGCGTGGCCTTCGGCCTGCGCAACATGACGCACAAGGATCAGGCGCTGGCCGAGATGTGTCGCGTACTGAAGCCGGGCGGCCGGCTGCTGGTGCTGGAGTTCTCCAGGATCGCCGAGCCGCTCAAGAAGCCTTACGACTGGTACTCCTTCAACATCCTGCCCAAGCTGGGTTCGTTGTTCGCCGGCGATGCCGAGAGCTACAAGTACCTTGCCGAATCCATCCGCATGCATCCCGACCAAGCGACGCTGAAGGCCATGATGAAGACGGCCGGCTTCGGCCACGTCGACGTGCACAACCTCAGTGCGGGCATCGTCGCGCTGCACGCTGGCATCAAGTGCTGATGCACCGGCGCGGGCCGGCCTGAGCGCCGCCGCGCGCCCCTTCATTCCGATTGCTGATTCCTTACCCCCCAAGAACGTGGGGGCAGGGGAACTTCTGTCTTGAAATAGCTCTAAATCGCTGTTCCTCGCGAACCCAGTATTGGGGTCGTGCGGTCAATAGAAGCGACATATCCCACCAGTACACTCGATCGTTCACCGCGGTTGGGCGCTGTTCCCTACACAACAAGGACCTCGAAAAGATGGCTAAGCGAATGATCAAACCCCGTGCCTCCGTGCTTGCAGCGGTGGCAGTCGCGGCTCTGCTGGCTGCCTGCGGCGGCGGTGACAAGGGAGAAAAAGCCTCGCAGACGGCGGCCAAGGTCAACAAGGAAGAGATCACTGTCCACCAGATCAACTTCGTCCTGCAGCGCCAGCCTAACCTCAAGCCCGAGCAGGCCGAGGTGGCGAGCCGCCAGGTGTTGGAGCGCTTGGTCGATCAGGAGCTCGCTGTCCAGAAGGCCGAGGAACAGAAGCTGGACCGCGACCCGCGCGTCGTGCAGCAGATCGAAGCAGCCAAGCGCGAAATCATTGCCCGCGCCTACATCGAGCGCGTCGGCGAGACGGCCGCCAAGCCCACCGCCGAAGAGATCGCCAAGTACTACGCCGAGAAGCCGGCCCTGTTCAAGGACCGCCGGATCTACAGCCTGCAGGAACTGCAGATCGAGGCCAGGCCCGAGCAACTTCCGATGCTGCGCGAGAAGCTGACGGCCGCCAAGACGCTGCCCGAGTTCATCGAGTACCTGAAGGCCAACGACATCCGCTTCGCCGGCAATCAGGCCGTGCGTGCCGCCGAGCAACTGCCGCTGTCCAACCTGGATGGCATCGCCCGACTGAAGGACGGCGAGTCCACCGTAACGATCACGCCTGCCGGCATGACCGTGCTGACGCTGGCCGGCTCGCGCTCGCAGCCGGTGGACGAGGCCCGCGCCCGTCCGGCCATCGAAGCCTTCCTGCTGAACCAGCGCAAGGCCGAACTGGTGCAGAAGGACATCAAGGCGCTGCGCGAAAGCTCCAAGATCGAATACGTCGGCAAGTTTGCCCAGCCTGCGCCTGGCGCCGCCAGCGCGCCCGCCGCCCAGACTATCGCGCCCGTGACGGAAGCCGCCACGCCCGCTCCGGCCGCCAGTGGCCTGGATCCTGCTTCCATCTCCAAGGGCATGGGTCTGAAATGATGAAGATGAGCTTCTCCCGACTGATTCTTGTTGTGGCCATGGGCCTGGGCGCCGTGGGCGCGCAGGCGCAAACCGCAGCCACCAAGCCCGCTCCGACGGCCACCGCGGAGTACCGGCTCGGAGCTGGCGACGTCATCCGCGTCCTCGTCTACCAGAACCCCGACCTGACGCTCGAGACCCGGGTGTCCGAGACCGGCGTCATCAGCTTCCCGCTGCTGGGCAACGTGCGCATCGGCGGCCTGGGCGTCAGTGCCGCCGAGAAGCTCATCGCCGACGGCCTGAAGAACGGCAACTTCGTGAAGTCGCCCCAGGTCACGCTCACGCTGCTGCAGATCAAAGGCAACCAGGCCAGCGTGCTGGGCCAGGTCAACCGGCCGGGCCGCTACCCTATCGAGACCGCCGACATGCGCCTGACCGACCTGCTGGCCAACGCCGGCGGCGTGGCCACGACCGGCGGCGACCAACTCGTTTTGACCGGCATGCGCGGTGGCAAGCCGATCCGCATGGAGATCGACCTGCCCAGCGTGTTCGGCCCCAGCGCCGAGCAAGGTCGCCCCAACGATGTGCTGATCCAGAACGGCGACGTGCTGTGGGTGGATCGCGCACCCATGGTCTACATCTACGGCGAAGTGCAGCGCCCGGGGCCGATGCGCCTGGAGCGCGGCATGACGCTGATGCAGGTGCTTGCGGCCGGTGGTGGTTTGAACCAGCGCGGTACCGAGCGTGGCATCCGTGTCCATCGCAAGTCGGCGGAGGGCAAGGTGCAGGTGATCCAGCCGGGAATGGACGACAGCGTGCGGGATGGCGATGTCGTCTATGTCAAGGAAAGCCTCTTTTGAGTTCGCCTGAATAAGGTTTGCACATGTCGTTCTCACAGTTTCTCGCCATCTTGAGGGCACGCAAGACGGCTGCCCTGATCGTGTTTGGCGTTGTCGTCGCGCTGGCCGTAGCGCTCAGCTTGTTGCTGCCCAAGCGCTACAAGGCCGAGGCGAGCGTCGTCATCGATGCCAAGCCTGATCCCATCTCCGTGATGAACAACGCGGTGACCGGATTGCCCAACTTCATCGCGACGCAGATCGACGTGATGACCAGCGACCGCGTGGCCTTGCGTGTCATCCGTGACTTGAAGCTGACCGAGGTGGCCACCCTGCGCGAGCAATGGCAAAGCGGCGGCAGCGAGGGCACCATCGAGCAGTACCTGATCGAGTTGCTGCACATCGGCCTGGACGTCAAGCCGAGCCGTGAGAGCAACGTCATCACCGTCGCCTATCAAAGCCCGGACCCCCGGTTCTCCGCAGCACTCGCGAACGCCTTCGTGCAAGCCTACATCGCGACGACGCTGGAACTGCGCAATGACCCGGCTCAGAACTTCCGCCGCTTCTTCGACACGCACACCAAGGAAGCCCGCGATTCACTTGAGAAGGCCCAGGCACGTCTGTCGGCCTATCAGCAGGAGAAGGGCATCATCGCAACCGACGAGCGTATGGACGTCGAGAACGCCAGGCTCAATGAGCTCAGCAGCCAGCTGACCCAGCTCCAGGCGATTTCCGCGGAAAGCACCAGCCGTCAGAGTCAGGCTGCAGGTGGCAAGGGCGACCAGCTCACGGAAGTGTTGAACAACCCGCTGATCAGTGGCCTGAAGGCGGACCAGAGCCGCAACGAGGCTCGCTTGAAGGAGTTGAGCGCCAAGCTGGGTGATGCCCATCCGCAGGTCGTTGAGACCAAGGCCAACCTCGCAGAACTGCGCAACCGTATCGATGCCGAAACCAAGCGCGTCACGGCTGGCGTGGGTGTCAGCAACAGCATCAACAAGGGGCGCGAAGCCCAGGTGCGTAGTGGGCTGGAGAGTCAGCGCGCCCGCGTGCTGGAACTGAAGGCTGTCCGCGACGAAGGCATGCTGCTGCAGCGCGAAGTCGACAACGCCCAGCGCATGTACGACATGCTGACGGCGCGACTCAATCAAACTGCGTTGGAAGCGCAAAGCAACCAGAGCTTCGCAAATGCGCTGACGATCGCGCAGCCGCCGTCAGAGCATTCGTCGCCCAAGCTGCTCCGCAATACGGCGCTTTCGATCTTTATCGGCCTGTTCCTCGCCATCGTCATCGTGATGACCATCGAGAAGTTCGACCGACGCGTGCGTTCCCCGGAGGACCTCGCTGGCATCCTTGGGCTGCCGGTGATTGGCGTGCTGCCCAAGCCCAACGCCAAGCGCTATGTCTCCGGCCGCCTGGCCGCGCCTGGCCTGCCTGCGTTGTCGGCTGCCAAGCCGATGGAATCTTGATCGACCCCAGACAGGACACCACGTGAACTCCAGTGCCCAAATGCTCGGCGAGCAATCCGTCGCTGACCGGTCGATCGGCGCCATCATTGCCGAGACCAGGAACCTTTCCGCCGACCAAGTCGAGCGCATCCTC
Organism: Roseateles asaccharophilus; assembly: GCF_031458115.1. Classification (GTDB taxonomy): domain Bacteria; phylum Pseudomonadota; class Gammaproteobacteria; order Burkholderiales; family Burkholderiaceae_C; genus Pelomonas; species Pelomonas asaccharophilus_A. The sequence goes on from NZ_JAVDXV010000008.1 coordinate 183,795, forward strand.
AATCATCAGCGCACGCAAGGCATCCGCTTTGGCGAGGCTGCGGTCGCGCTGGGCTTCGCCAGCGCCGACGATGTCATGTTCGCGCTCGCGCAGCAGTTCCACTATCCCTACGCTCTCGAAGAGCATCGGAAGGTGAATGCCGAGCTGGTGGCGCTCAATCAGCCTTTCGGCGTACAGGCCGAAAGCTTCCGCGCCATCCGCAGCCAGCTGATGATGCGGGTCTTCAACGACCTTCAGCCTCGCCGCGCCGTTGCGGTCATCAGTCCGGACTCGGGTGACGGCAAGACCTTCTTTGCAGCCAACCTGGCGGTGGCGCTGGCCCAGCTGGGTGGGCGCACGCTGTTGGTCGATGCGGACCTGCGCGGCCCCCGCGTTCACGAAGTGTTCGGCATCGACAACAAGGTCGGCCTGTCAGGCATTCTCAGCGGTCGGGCAGAAGCGCAAGTGATTCGCCAGATCCAAGGCGTGCCCAGCCTGTTCGTGCTGCCCGTGGGCGCTACGCCGCCCAATCCCGTGGAACTTGTGGAACGGCCAGCCTTCGGCCTGCTGATTCGCGAGCTGGTGGCCAAGTTTGACCACGTCATCGTCGATACGCCTGCGGCCTCACTGGGCAGTGATGCCGCCGTCATCGCCGCACGCTGCGGCGCTGCACTGCTAGTGTCGCGCCGCAACACCTCGCGCCTGCAAGCTGTTGCCGCCATGTTGGCCGATGTGGCCGACAGCCCGGCGGTCGTCGTTGGCGCCGTCATCAACGATCAGTGAACACGATGGAGCACCCAGCGCGGGCCGGACTGCCGGCCGAGTTCGCGGCTGTCCTGCGCGCGCTGTGGCAGCCGGTCAACCGACCCTGGCTGTGGCTCGCCGCCGGTGTGCTCGCCATGTACGTGCCCACCCTCGTCAAGCTGTTCCGGACCATCTGGAGTTCCGACGAGCAGGGGCATGGACCGATCGTGCTGGCGATTGCCGTGTGGCTGATGTGGCGTGTGCGTGCACAGGTCAATGACATCGCCGCAAGCACTCCCGCGTCCATCAGCGCCTGGGTGCTGATCCTGCTCGCGATTTTCAGCTATGCCATCGGCGGCGCCATGGACGTGCTGTTGCTGGAAGTGGGCTCCGTCATCCCTCTGCTGGCCGGCCTGGTGCTGCTGGTGCGTGGCCCGCGCCAGCTGAAGTCGATGTGGTTCCCACTGCTGTTCATGATCTTCCTGGTGCCGCTGCCGGGGGTGGTCGTGGATGCCCTGACCCAGCCGATGAAGCTTGGCGTCTCCGTCGTCGCCGAGCACGTGTTGTACTGGCTGAATTACCCCATCTCCCGATCGGGCGTCATCCTTCAGGTCGGCCCCTACCAGTTGTTGGTGGCGGATGCCTGTGCTGGTCTGCACACGCTGTTCACGCTCGAAGCTCTGGGTTTGCTGTACCTGAACCTGGTCCGGCACACCTCCACGCTGCGCAACGTCGCGCTGGCCATCCTCATCGTGCCCATCAGCTTTACCGCGAACGTGATCCGGGTCATCGCATTGACATTGATCACTTACCACTTCGGCGACGAGGCTGGCCAAGGCTTCCTGCACGGTTTTGCGGGCATGGTGCTGTTCCTTGCGGCGCTGCTGCTGATCATCGCCATCGACAGCCTCATCCGCGTGTCGCTGGTTCACAAGCCCACGACCAAACCAGCCTGAGGTCCATCCATGGTGGCTGAAGTAAGCAAGCCGCGCGTTGGCGTGGCGATCATCGCGGCGGTTCTGATGGTGTCCAGTGCAGTGGCCTCCAAGGCGCTCGCTCCCACGCAGCGCATGGCCGAACGCTATGTCGGCGTTTCCCTTGAGCAACTGATCCCCAAGCAGTTTGCCGACTGGCGCGTCGACGAGACGATCGTGCCCCTGACGCCGGATCCCGCCACCACTGCAGAACTGGCCAGTCTCTATACCCAGACTCTGTCCCGGACCTACGTGGATACGGCAGGGCGGCGGGTCATGTTCGTGTTGGCCTACGGTGGTGACCAAAGCCGTGAACTGCAGGTGCACCGGCCAGAGGTCTGCTACGCCGCGCAAGGCTTCAAGGTTCAGGACGCTGCCAAGGTCAGCGTGCAGTCCAATTTTGGTGCGGTTCCCGCCATGCAATTGGTGGCTAGCCGTTCGGGCCGCATCGAGCCCATCACCTATTGGGTGCGTATGGGCGATGAACTTGTGCGAGGCAACGTCGAACAAGGCATCACGCGCGTGCGCTACGGGTTGGCGGGCAGCATTCCTGATGGACTGCTGGTGCGCGTCTCCACGATTGGCGACGACTTCCAGACTCAGTACGGCCACCAGCAACGTTTCGTTCAGGCCATGTTGGCGTCATTGACGCCGCAAGGGAGACAGTACCTTCTGGGCACGCTGTCGGACAAGCCGCAATGATTTATTTCGGCCTGGTGCTCAGCAGCCTCACCGAGCTGTTCGAGCGGTTGATCAACTTGGGCGCGTTCTATCTGTCGCCCACGCGCCTTTTCCTACTGGTGCTGGCCTATGTGACCTACATCGGCTACTGCGGCATGGCCAACGGCACCCTGCGCATCGGCCCAAGCGCCAAGCGCTTTGGCTTGGCCGTGCTGGCGCTCATCTTGCTAACTGCATTGAGTGTGACGGCCAGCGATGACTTCGAGTATTCGGGCAAGCGCGCCCTGAACACGACTAGCATCTATTTGATGCCGCTGGTGGTTTACCTCTATTTGAGCGTTCATTCGACCAAGTACCCAGCGGAGATCTTGCTGCAGAAGGCAGGGAAGTGCATTGTTTACAGCGGACTTGTGGTGGCCCTGTTTGGCTTCTTGCAGGAGGCTACAGGTATTTTCCAGGTGAGTCGCGAGATACGGTTTATAGGGCCAATTCCGTTTACGCGAATAAATTCACTCTTCATGGATGGGAATTTTCTTGCTTATTTCTTGATTTTCCCGTTGTGGCTTGCCATTGCCGGTGGGGAGGAACTGACGGGAATATCAACCCGTGGCGTGCGATTGACGATCGCGGCTCTCATTTTCTTGGCGCTAGTCTTGTCTGGGTCGCGTGGCGGCATGCTGATGCTCGCGGCGGTAATTGGCAGCCAAGTTTGGTACAAGTTTGTTAAGGGGCGTCGTGGCTGGGTCTTGGCAATTGAATTGCCGATCATGCTGGCGCTGCCATTTGTTTTGTTGGCCTATGCTTACTATGGATTTGAGCATATCTATGCCAACGTGAACACCGTGGACACCGGAAATGAAAGCGGATATTCGCGCATTCTTGCGTGGTATGCGGGTTTGAAGTTGTACTTTTCACACCCCTGGTTGGGTATTGGTCCAGGTAATTTTGTAACCATGGATAAGGGTAATTTGCTGCCCGTGAATTATGTTCAGCCTTGGGTTGCGTTGAGAATTAGCACCTTGGCTGGGCACTCAAACGTCCTCGAAGTCCTTGTTGAATCCGGTCCATTTGCGTTGGCTGCGTATTTCATGGTTCAACTCAGCCTCTATTTTGCCTTGCTGCGGGCATCGTGCCAGTTCGGTGACTCGAGGTTCGCGATTTATCGCAGCATCGTGTTTGCTACCGTGGTAGGCAATCTGCTCATTAGTTACTACTTCTTGTTCTTTATGATTCTGATCGGAGTCCTGTTGTTTGCACTCGATCGGGAAGCGTTCAAGCGTGCCAGTCCTCACGTGCCTCGGGCCGCTTCCGTTTCACGGATGAGCGCCGTTGTTGCAGGGAGGAGATGATGTCTCTCCCGCGTCTCGATTCGCTGCCTACTTGCAGCATCGTCATTGCCTCATATAACCGTGCTGACATGCTGGCCGAGACGCTGGTTAGTCTGCACGCTCACCTCCTCAAGCTGAATGCGCTGTTGCAGGTGCAATTGGTGCTGATCGACAACAATTCACCCGACCGTACACCAGATGTAATGGCGGAGTGGCAAATGCGCTTTCCCGTTTGCGTGCATCGCCGCGAAACGCAACAGGGTTTGTCATACGCACGCAATGCCGGTCTGGATGCTGCAACGGGCGATGTCGTGGTGTTTCTGGACGACGATGTTGAACTGCACGACGACTGGCTGCCGACACTTCTGCATCCGTTCACGGATACGAAGGTTGCGGCTGTAGGCGGAAAGGTGCTGGCCTTCGGTTCCAACGAGTTGCCTGATTGGTTGCCGCGCGAGTATGGCTATCTCGTCAGCGTGTTCGACCCCTTCGACAGCCCACGGGAGACTGACAAGGTCATGGGCGCCAACTTTGCACTTCGCTCCAGCATAGTGCGTCAGGTCGGTACTTTCGATCCGGCGCTGGGCCGCAAGGGCAACAAGTTGCTCGGGGGCGAGGAAGTTGACCTTTTCAATCGCATTCGCAGGGTCGGTGGAATAGTTTGGTATACGCCGCATTCGGTGGTGTTCCACAAGATTGCCAACAAGCTACGCAAAGAATACATCGTCGATTACGCCTATTGGCTGGGTGTCTCGGAGGCCCATCTCGAGAAAAGACTTGGTCAGCGCCTCAAATACGCTTTCAAGTTATTGCGTTCTTGGTGCGATCCCTGGCTCATCAATCCTGTGCGTCGGCCATTGGCCTCGACACCAGCAGCCCAAATGCGCTCAGTTATTCGAGAGCGCTACGCAGCTGGTTATCGCAACATGCATGCTGAAATTGATTAAGAGGTAGTGTGAAGCTATATTTTTATCGAGGAGTACGTCCCAATTTTGGCGATGAACTGAACTGGTGGATGTGGCCGAAGATTTTCGGAGACGTGTTTGACCAGAGTGCCGAGAATTTATTTCTCGGGATTGGATCTATCCTGTTTTCAGATCATCCGAAGGAAATGCGGAAGATTGTCTTCGGGTCCGGATATGGCGGCTATACATCGCCGCCGGTGATTGATAAAAAATGGGATGTTCGATTCTTGCGGGGGAAGTTCACGGCTAAAGCTCTCGGATTGGATGACGGCTTGGCGGTCGGGGACTCAGCCATTCTGCTGCGTTCAGTTGTCGATTACGCAGCGCCTCACAAGAAGGTGCACAAGTTTTCATACATGCCGCATTGGGAAAGTGCGGAAATTGGGTTGTGGAAAGATGTCTGCGAGCTGATTGGAATCAATTACATCGATCCTTGTGGGGAAATCGAGTTCGTTCTAAAAGAAATACTATCGAGCGAGACTGTCATTACCGAAGCGATGCACGGCGCGATTGTGTCTGATGCCCTGCGCGTGCCTTGGATCGCTGCAAAGCCAATTCATGAATCCCACCGTGCCAAGTGGGACGACTGGGCTTCTGTGCTGGATCTTAAAATTAGGATGGAGCCCATTCTTCCATCCGGTCTATTGGAGTTGCTGATCTCCAAAATCGGCCAGCGTGGCTTTATTTCCAGCAAGCTTCAGTTTCACGGAAAGTCCCTGAATGGAATTCGGCATGACGCTTTCGTCATCCGCGCTGCCGAACAACTCCAGAAAGTCGCCCGGACGATGCCGCAATTGAGTCCGGAGGCAGCGATCCAGCGCGCTCACCAACGCATGTTGGATGAGGTGGACCGTCTGCGAAGGGACTATCCGGAGCTTCACTGCCAGCAGTGATGATGAGTCCCAACTCTCATCGAGGCGGTCGATGGGCCATGTTGTGGGCGTTGGGGCAGTTTGGTGCCCAAGCGGCGGCCGCACTGTTGTCTTTCTACCTTGTTGCTCGTGCGGTTGGACCGGCTTCATACGCCGACTATGTGATCGGGTTAGCCATTACGGCTTTGGCGCAATGCTTTGGCTTGGCAATATTCCGAGAACCAGTGGTTCAAACTCGTCATATTGACGCGCTTCAACTTGCCTCAATGGCCAAAGTATCCGTACTTTGGTCGCTCATGCTGGCTGGTGTAACCAGCGCGCTAACATGGGTGTGGTTTCAGTTCAGCGCTGGATCAGCGGTGGTCCAGTATGTTGTTTTTCTGCTTTCGACGCGGTTGTTCCTAGATGGCGTCACTGCGGTGCCGCTCGCCAGCAAAGCGCGAACGTTGGACATCAAGCTGCAGGCAATCGCCAGTATGTTAGGGTCCGCTGCAACGGTAAGTGTTGTTTATATATCGGTGCGCGCGAACTTGGGCGTTGTGGGTCTGGCGCTTGGCCAGTTAGTCGGTCAGTTCGTGCAGTCTTCTATCGCTCTGTACTTCCTGAAGTTTGATTGGCTGTGGTCGAATCGTATTGATACGGACATCGTAAAGGTATTGGGGCCGAAATCTATCAGCGTCGTATCGTGGCAATTGATAGATTATGTGAACGGAAGTTTGGATCGACTCTTTATTTCCGCACGCTTGCCAGCTGCGCAAATCGGCGTGTATGGCTTTGGGAAGCGTCTTAATGATATTGTATTTGAGACGATTGGCGGCGGATTGGGCATGGTTTGCCTGCCAATATTTTCGCGTGCGAATGAAGATGCGCAGCTCTTGCGAGAAGGGTTTGTTCGCTGGATTGGTCATGTGGCATTTTTCGTTGTTCCGCTGCTTGGCTGGCTGTTTGTGGTCGCCGATGATCTTATTTTGCTATTGTTTGGCGCGAGCTGGCTTTCGGCGGTCGACATCTACCGCGTATTTCTAGTTCTAGGTGTGATTCAAGCATTTGGTGTTGTGCAGGCTGCACTTATTCGAGGAATGGGAAAGTCCGGCGTCTGGACAAAGTACTTGCTGACTCAAGCGGTTGGAAATGTCGCCGTGGTATTTGCATTCTCTGGTTTTACGGGCTTTGTGCTTGCATTGGCCATTGTGGCAAAGACCTATCTGATTTGGGGCTATTCTGTGTTGCTGGTTTGCCGGCTGCTGGCAATGCGGGTGGCTAGCTATGGTAGGTTGGTTGCGGGGCCAATCTTTGCAATGCTTTTTTCCGCAGCGCTTGCGTGGTTCGTTTGCGCGCATTGGCAAAAATTCCAAGGTCTCGAATTTATTTCGATTTCTCTGGTGTTGTATGTTGCCTTCTATTTGACGCTTTCCTGGTTTGTGAATAGGCGAGCAATGCTCGCGGCGTTCAAGTCCCTACGAGGAAAATCATGATGAAGGAAATTTCAGTAATTATTTGCAGCAAGAACCGCGGCGCATCCCTCGAAGCCGCAATCGAAGCTTTGTCGAGAGTCCAGTTTGGGGGCTCATGGGAAGTGATCATCGTCGACAATGCATCGACTGACGATACGCAACAACGTGCGGCTCGTGCGCTCGCCAAGGTACCAGTTCCCAGTCGAATCATTCACGAAGCTCGGCCTGGCAATGGGCATGGGCGGAATTCGGCGATTGCGATTGCCGAAGGCAAGGTGGCGTTCTTCACTGATGACGATTGCATTGTTGAGCCCGATGCGCTGAATGCACTTAGTAAGGAATTCGTTGATCCAACGGTTGGCTTTGTTGCCGGCCGTATAAATTTGTTTAATCCGCTTGACCATTTGTGCTGTTATTTTTATAGCTCGAAGCCGCTTTCCTTCTCTGCTCCTTGGTTTCTAAAACCTGGTTTTGTTCAAGGCTCAAACATGGCATTCCGGCTATCAGCGCTTGTCGAGGAAGTTGGTGGTTTTGACCCCATCTTTGGTGCCGGGGCGCGATTTGCGGGGGAGGATCTTGAGTTGGCAATGCGCTTCTTGCTTGCGGGATGGAAGGGGAAATACTCTCCTGATGTCGTCGTTCGTCATAATCACGGGCGCGACTTCAACGCTTATCGAAAGCTGGAAGGCTTTTATGACGAAGGTGTCGGTGCGTATATTGAAAAGCTCACACGCGATCCACGATGTGGATTGCTAACAAGAGTTTCCATTGGCGCTTATCTTGCGCGCTTGGGGGCTCGTTCAAATGAAGCGCTTGAACGGGTAAGGCAAGGCCGCACTCAATTTGCTGCGATGCTGCAGCAATAAATGGCAATACGCCGGATAGGACTGTGCGATGAAGGCATATTTAACTTGGATCACGCTGGCCTTTACTTTGATGTCGGGGTCGGCTAGTTCACAGTCCTATAGCATCGGTGTCTATTATTTTCCTGGTTGGCGTACGGGTCAGAAAGCGGCTCCCGCGACCGAGCCTTGGCAGCGACTCAAGGCTTTCAAAGAACGCGAGCCCATGCTGGGTTGGTATGACGACGGCGCGGTGGATGTGATGAACCAGCAACTAGGCTGGATGCACGACTATGGTTTGACCTACGTCGCGTTCGATTGGTACTGGGGGGGCGGAAAGGTACATCTGGAGCATGGTCTGCGGGCGTATTTCGCGGCGGCCAATCGCAGCAAGGTGCCATTCGCGCTGCTGTGGGCCAACCATGATGAGGCGCCGACGTCGGCCGCCGATTTCGAGGCCATGGTGCGGTACTGGATCGACAATTACTTCCGCAGGACCGAGATGTTCAAGGTGGACGGTCGGCCGGTGGTGTTCATCCTGGATCACCAGCATCTGAACAACCGCGCGAAGCGATTCGGCACGGATGCGGCGACGCTGCTTGGGAAGGCGCAGGAGATGGCCAAGGCAGCCAAGTTGCCACCTATCTTCTTTGTCGGCAGTACGTTCAACAACCCCAAGGCGTCAACGCTGGGCTATGACGCTACATCGACCTATAACTATCACGGCTTGCACCGCCCTTCTCGAAGCTACGCAGAGTTGACTTCGGACTATCGCAAGATCTGGCAGTTCCAGATGGGGCGGCACGGGGTGCCTTACATCGTTCCGATGACGCAAGGTTGGGATCGGCGGCCTTGGGGGGGCAGCAAGGATCCTGAGCATGATCGCTCGGGAGGTGACCTCGCGACGTTCGAATCGCATTTGCGAGCAGCCCGCGACTTCATGGACGCCAATCCATCGCAGACGCGTCGCTTGGGTGTGATTTGTTGCTGGAACGAGTTTGGCGAGGGGTCCTATATCGAGCCGACAAAAGCGGGTGGCTTTGGCTACTTGGAGAAGGTGCGTGACGTGTTCGCAGGGCATCCCAAGTGAACCTGGGAGGTGCGCGCCAGCGTGTTTCGGCCCGCTTGGTCAGATGCGGCAGCGAGGGCATGCCGGCGATGCGAGGGGGATTGAATGAAGCAAGGGGAGGGGGCACGGGTGCTGCGTAATGTGCTGTTCGTGCATCAGGCAGCAGAGATGTATGGCTCCGACAAGGTGCTGCTGTATCTGGTGACGGGGCTGCTGCGCCGTGGGCGCTATTGGCCGATTGTGGTGGTGCCGGAGGAAGGGCCGCTGGTCGATGCCTTGCGCGGCGCTGGCGTGGAGGTGCACGTTTGCGAGATCGCGAAAGTGAAGCGCGCCGTGTTCACGCCCAGGGGGTTTCTGAGGTTGTTCGCGCAGATGCGCGCTGCGGTCGTCGACTACGACCGGGTCGTTGCGGGGCGGAAGATCGGTTTGGTGCACTCAAACACGCTAGCTGTGCTTGGTGGCGCCGCATGGGCGTGGCGGCGTGGCGTACGTCATCTCTGGCATGTCCACGAGATCATTCTCTCGCCCAAGCTGGTCAGCAAGGCTTTCCCCTGGTTGGTGAAGCTGGCTTCTGACAAGGTGGTTTCGAACTCCACGCTCACCGAGCGGTGGCTGGTCTCACATCAGCCTGCCTTGCAGGATCGATCCGTGGTGGTGTTCAACGGGCTTCCTCCGCAGGAGGAGGTGCTGCCAGACGCGGTGCAGGCCTTCAGAGTGCTGACAGGTGCCCGAGCGGGACATCAGTTGGTAGTCCTGGCGGGGCGGTTGAACCATTGGAAGGGGCAAGGCTTGCTGATAGAAGCGGCAGCGCGGCTACAGGCTCGTGGGCAGTTGTCCGGGCTTCACTTCGCGATCGTGGGCGACACCGCACCCGGACAGGAGGCCCTGCGTACCGCGTTGATGAAACAGGTGGCAGATGCGGGCCTGGTCGAGTGTTTCAGCTTCGTCCCATTCGTGAGTGACATCCGTCCGGTTTGGCTGGCCGCGGACATCGCTGTGGTGCCTTCGACTGAGCCGGAGCCGTTTGGCATGGTGGCGATTGAGGCGATGGCCGCTGGCGTGCCAGTGATCGTGGCTGCGCATGGCGGGCTGTTGGATATCGTGGAGCACGGCTTGAGTGGGCTCCATTTCACGCCGCGAGATGCGGGGGCTCTAGCGGACACACTGCATCGCTTAGCTACGGACCAGAACTTGCGAAGCCAACTGGGTTCACAGGGCCAGCAGCGCCAGCAGCGTTGCTTTTCGGCGGAAAGCCAGATCGAGAGCCTGGAACGGGTCTACGACGACATGCTGGCTCAAGGACGCTGATCGTCAATTCGAGGATTGAGTACGAATGAGTAAACCCACCCTGCGCATCCTGGGCACGCGTGGCGTGCCCGCCGCCCATGGCGGCTTTGAAACTTTTGCCGAGTACCTGGCGCTGTATCTCGTGCGGCAGGGCTGGCGCGTAATCGTCTACTGCCAGGAAGAGGGCAGCGGGCCGGTTTTCCAGGACACCTGGGAGGGCGTGGAGCGCGTTCGTATTCCGGTGGCAGGCGATGGCGCCAAGAGCACCATCGTGTTCGACTGGAAGGCGACGATGCATGCGGCCCAGCATCGCGACCTCTGCATCACGCTGGGCTACAACACGGCGGTCTTCTGCGCGCTGCTGCGTCTGAAGGGCGTGCGCAACGTCATCAATATGGATGGCATTGAATGGTCGCGCGCCAAGTGGGGACCGGTGGCCAAGACCTGGTTCTGGATGAACGACTGGGCAGGGTGCTGGCTCGGCGATCATCTAGTGGCCGACCACCCGGAGATCAAGGTTCACCTGACCAGTCGCGTGCGGCCGGACAAGGTCACCGTGATCGCCTACGGCGCTGATCGAGTCGTCGACATGCCGGATGCGCCGGTGCGCGCGCTGGGATTGGAGCCGGGACGATACCTGACGCTGGTGGCGCGTGCAGAGCCGGAGAACTCGATCCTGGAAGTCGTGCAGGGCTTCTCTGCGCAGCGTCGTGGCGTGACGCTGGCCGTACTGGGCAAGTACAACGACGACAATGCGTATCACCGCGCCGTGAAGGCGGCGGCGAGCGACGAGGTGCGTTTCCTGGGTGCCATCTACGACAAGCCCGTGGTTCAAGCGTTGCGCTTCCATGGGCTGGCCTACGTGCATGGTCACCAGGTGGGCGGCACCAATCCGTCGTTGGTGGAGGCGCTCGGAGCCGGCAATGCCGTGATCGCGCACGACAACCGGTTCAACCGGTGGGTGGCGGGGCCCAAGGCCTTGTACTTCAGCGGCGCCAGCGGCTTTTCCGAAGTGTTGTCCCGGGCCTTGGCCGAGCCGGATCTGCTGGCACGCATGCGCGCGGCTTCGCTGACCCGCTTTGAGGCGGGTCTGACCTGGCCTCAGATCCTGGGACAGTACGAGCAGTTGCTGAAGGCCTGGTTGCCAACCCAAGCCTGACGGCTCGATCGGGGCGCGCTCAAGCGAAGAGGGCGGGGCCGGCGCCAAAGCTCGACAGGTTGGGCAGCACGAGTTGGCGCTCGGCCACCGACAGGCCCATCCATCCAGCCAGGCTGCTGGCAAGCTGCGTGACGCCCATGGTCGGCAACAGGCGACCGGAGCCAACGTCCGTGCTGGTGCCCAGCGCGGTGATCGGGAAGTCGCCCAGGATCTGCTTGCCCTTGACGGCACCGCCCATCACGAAGTGGTGACCGCCCCAGCCATGGTCGGAGCCATCGCCGTTGCTCACCAGCGTGCGGCCGAAGTCGCTGGCGGTGAACAGCGTGACGTTGCTGGACATGCCGGCGCCCTGGATGGCGCTCATGAACCAGGCAATGGATTGCGCAACACGCGCCGTCAGCAAGGGGTTGTCACGCGAATGCGAGGAGTGCGTGTCGAACCCGTTGATGTTGACCATGAAGACCTGGCGACGCAGGCCCAGGCGCGGTGCTGCGGCAATCATCTGGGCAACGACACGCATCTGCTTTGCCAATGCATCCGATGCCAGATTGACTGAAAGGCCGTCAGGCAGCGCGATAGAGGCCGTCGGCAATGTTGGAATGCCTGAGCCAGACATTGCGGTCTGCAACGTTCCCGCGGTCGCGAGCGAGCGTTGCGCGACCCGTAGGTACTCGGCCTGGTACTCGTTGGGGCTGGTGCTCGCATTGAGCATTGCCCTGAGCGCGCCGGGTACGGCGGAGCTACCGGCGCGGGTGCCTGGCTGAGCAGGGTTGATCATGACCGGGCCCGTCATGCCGAGTTGGTACTGGCTGATCTTGGCGCCAGCGAGAAACACGGCATTGCCGCTGGTCGAGACTGCGGTAAACACCGGCTGGTCATTGGCGGACATCAGCACGTCGCCCATGCGGCCGCCCCAGCCAGTCATGCCGCCCTCGGGCTGCAGCGATTGCCACATGGCCTGCTGGTCGTTGTGCGAGAACAGCTTGGAAGGCACGCCGACGCCAGCGACGAAATCGCTTTTGGTGATGGGGCGAACCAAGGTGCCGACATTGGCGACTGCAGCAGCTTGGCCGGCTTCGTACAGGGCGTGCAGCGCTGAAAGCTCTTGCGGCATGCCGAAGCTGCGGCCGCTGCCCTGGCCCGGGGTGCTCATTGGCAGCAACTTGCTGCTTGGAATGGCGAGATCGCGGCGCGCGTTGAAGTAGGAGGTGTAGTTGCTGCTGTCAGTCGGAACGATCCAGTTGTGGCTGTCGTTGCCGCCTTGCAGGAACAGGCAGACCAGCGCCTTATATCCGTCGTCAGTGGTCGCGGCGGACGCCTGGCTGGCGGCCAGCGAACCGACGGCGGCGAGGTTCATGGCGAGGGGGGGTGCGAATCGGCCCATGCCGGCAGCGGCAAGGCCGCTGGCGGCGGTGAGGAAAGCGCGGCGGGAGGTGTTGGTGGCCATGGCGTTCAGGGCTGGAAGAGGTACTCGGGAGAGGCCAACGTCAGGAAGATGGCGAGATGGGCTCGGCGGGTTGCACCGCCCTCGGAGGTCAGGCTGATCTGCGAGGTCATGTCCAGGATCTGCTGGCGCAGTGCAGGAGACATCCGACCGCCCAGTAGCATCAGGTTCAAGTGGTCCGGCAGAGCAGAGATGTTGTTGTAGCTAGCCATGGCGATCTCGTTGGCATAGCTGTTGGACACGTCGCCACCGATACCAATGCTGCCGCTCACCATGAACTCAGCGGCGTTCAGCCACTGGGCCACCGTCGATTCATTGATGATCTGGAACTCGGGTGACGTCGCGTTGCGCATACTGAACGACGTGTTCGGGGGCACATAGCCAGGGCGGAAATAGCCGAATACCGAGGGCGCATGCAACGCACGCTGGCCTTGGGCCTCCAGGCTTTCATGCAGCAAATACTCGCCACTCGCGGACTTGGCGCCTAGTGCACGCATCCAGTGAGAGACGCGCAACACCGGCTCGCGGAGCTTGCCGGCTTCGGCCAGTGGGGCTCCGCGCGCCTCCGTGTCGAGCAGGATCGCGCGGACTACGGCGCCGAGGTCTCCGCGGACACCCTGGCCATTGTTGTTGAAAACGCTGGCGACTCGGCCGACATAAGCGGGGCTTGGATTGCTGGTGACGAGATGCTGGATCAGTTGCCGGCCGATGAAGGGACCGACGTTCGGGTGCTTGAACAACGTGTCCAACGCGGCCTTCAGATCGGCTTGCGCGGTGCTGCCGGCGGGCAGCGTCGTTGCCCATGCCTTTCCGGTGAACAGCTTCTTCTCAGCGGTGGAATGCAAGCTGGCATAGGCTTTCATCGGCATGAACTCGATCTGCTGATCATTCGTTACCGCGTAGCTTGGCGTGCTGTAGCGAAAGGTGCTTTCACTCAACTGGCTGTCTAGGAAGGCCCAGCTCCAGCCCGTGAACACCTTGGCCATGGCCATGACATCGGCCGTGTTGTAGGTCTCGATCGGGTTGCCGCTGGCATCACGTTTGACTGTCCCGTCGTTGTTCAGTTCGTGCAGGCCAATGGAGAACAGCTGCATGACTTCGCGCGCAAAATTCTCGTCAGGCATGCGGCCCGTCGCAGGGTCCTCCTTGCGATTGCGCATGTGGGACAGATAGATGCCCATCACCGGCGTCAGGGCCATGTCCTCGAGCAAGTTTCGGTAGTTGCCGAACGCGTGCTTGTGCAGCAGGTCGACGTACTGTGCGTAGGCTCGCTGGTACGGATAGAGATTGATGTCGGCCTGCGAGACCATGAAGATGTTGTGCAGCGCAAATGCTGTGCGTCGGCGCAGCTGATCCGGCGCCTGTGCAGCGCGCTCCCAGAAACGTTGGGCCACCCAGCCCGGTGAGTAGTTGGCGCCCTTCGGACGATAGGAATCGCCCTTGGCGTATTTCGCCTGGATGTGGTCGAAATAGTCTCGGCCGTAGGGGATGGCCGTCTGAGCCGAGATCCAGCTGTCATACCCATCACGGACGACCTTGGTGATGTCGTTCGTCGTGGGGCCGAAAGTGGCCTGTTGAAGGAATCGAACCGCGTCGACCTTTGCTTTCGCTTGGGGATCGGGAGCAGGTGAGCCAGCCCAATGCAAGCGCAACGCGCTGTCAACAAACAAACTACCTTGGCTGGGTGCCGTATCAAGGTCATCGAATGCCAGAGTACGGGGGCCGCGATCCACGATGGCGCCACTGATCGTCGAGGGAATTGTGGTGACGCCATCGCTGATATAGGCGATGTGCAGGTTTCGATCGACCCCACCAACGGTGCCATCATTTGTGAAGACGATGTCGATCTTGACGCCTGCTGCCAGCGTCGGCGCGTTGAAGGTGTAGCTGTCCAGCGTGGTGGACTTCACCTCGACGGTCCCGATCGGCACGCCGTTGATACGCACGGTCATCATGGCGCCGATGCCGCCAGCGACATCGGCCCGGGCGCGGATGATCAGCTTCGGTGCCGCGGTTTCAGTGCTGGTACTGGCCAGCGCGCGGGCAGTGGGCTGTGCATTGCTGTCCTGCGCGGCGGATGCGGCCGGATCGGCGCTGGTGGCCGACGCTGAAGGTGTCTCGGAGTCACCTCCCTTGCCGCCGCCGCAGGCGGTCAACGCGGCAATGGTCACAGCGGTTGCGATGACCTTGGTGACTGGATGGGAGGTGTGAATGAAGGAGCGCATAGATGTTGGGGCACGAAGAACTGCGGTGTGCGCCATGCGAGAGGGCGGCTGATCAGGGCGTTAGCCCATACCTCCCAATGTAGGTGGTTGACGCCATTTGGCAAATGGGCTACTGGCTGGCGGCCGTGAATGCCATCACAGCATCAGGAACGCTTACACCGTGACACCCTCCGTGAATAGTTGGCATGGATGGAGGCAGCCATTTGAGGGTGCTTGAGAGACCTTGGAATCATCACCCTGTAGGAGAATCTCGGCCGCTCCAGACAGCTTAGGAATTCAAGGTGAAAGTTCTTGTTACCGGCGCCGCCGGCTTCATCGGCATGCATGTCAGCCAGATTCTTCTGGCGCGCGGCGACCAGGTGGTGGGTCTGGACAACCTCAACGATTACTACACACCTCAGCTCAAGCACGACCGCCTGGCACGGCTCACCTCCAAGCCCGGCTTCAGCTTCGTCAAGATGGACGTCGCGGACCGTGAGGGCGTCGCCAAACTGTTCGCCGAGCAGCGCTTTGATCGCGTGGTGCATCTGGCTGCACAGGCCGGTGTGCGCTACTCGATCGAGAACCCGCACGCCTACATCGACAGCAACATCGTCGGCTTCACGAACATCCTGGAGGGCAGCCGTCACAACGGAGTCCAGCATCTGGCCTACGCCTCGAGTTCCAGCGTCTACGGCGGCAATACGCTGATGCCCTTCTCCGAGCATCACAGCGTGGACCACCCCATCAGCCTGTATGCGGCCACCAAGAAGGCCAATGAGCTGATGGCGCACACCTACTCGCACCTTTTTGGGTTGCCGACCACGGGCCTGCGCTTCTTCACGGTCTACGGTCCGTGGGGCCGTCCCGACATGGCGCTGTTCCTGTTCACGAAGGCGATCATCGAAGGCCGCCCCATCAACGTGTTCAACCACGGCAAGATGATTCGCGACTTCACCTACATCGACGACATCGCCGAGGGTGTGGTGCGGGTGCTGGACCGCACCGCCACGGCAGACCCGGACTACGACGCCAGTAAGGCCGACCCGGCGCGCTCCAGCGCACCGTATCGGGTTTTCAATATCGGCAACCATGCGCCGATCGAGTTGATGAGCTTCATCGAGGCCATTGAGAAGGCTGTGGGCCGCGAAGCGGTGAAGAACTTTATGCCGCTGCAGGATGGCGATGTGCCCGCCACGCACGCCGACGTTGACGAACTGGCGGCGTGGACGGACTTCCGTCCCGCCATGCCTGTACCAGAAGGCATTCAGCGCTTTGTCGCCTGGTATCGCGACTACTACAAGGTCTGACTTGAATCGCCTTGTCATGCGCTTGCATTACAAGGTCGTGACCCGCATCTGAACAAGGACAAGAAATGAAAGTCACCGCCATCGGCACCGGCTACGTTGGCCTGGTCACGGGCGCCTGCCTGGCCGAAATGGGCAACCATGTGATGTGCCTGGACGTGAATCCCGAGAAGATCCGCGTCCTGCAGTCGGGTGAGATCCCCATCCACGAACCGGGGCTGCTGGACGTCGTGCGGCGAAACGTCGCCGCCGGACGCTTGCAGTTCACAACCGATGTCGATGTCGCGGTGCAGCATGGCACGCTGCTGTTCATCGGCGTTGGGACGCCGCCAGACGAGGACGGTTCGGCTGACCTGCAATATGTCGTCGCCGCCGCCCGCTCCATCGGTCAGCGCATGACGGACTACAAGGTCATCGTCGACAAGAGCACGGTGCCGGTCGGCACTGCCGACAAGGTGCGCGCTGCAGTCAAGGAAGAGCTGGTCAAGCGCGGCCTCGGCGATATGGCTTTCGCGGTCGTCTCCAACCCCGAGTTCCTCAAGGAAGGTGCGGCTGTCGAGGACTTCATGAAGCCCGATCGCGTCATCGTCGGTTCTGATGACGAGCAGGCCACCTTGCTGATGCGTGCGCTCTATGCGCCATTCAACCGCACGCAGGATCGCATGCTGGTCATGGATGTGCGCAGCGCCGAGTTCACCAAGTACGCCGCCAACGCAATGCTGGCCACGCGCATCAGCTTCATGAACGAGCTGGCGCTGCTGGCCGAGAAGGTGGGCGCGGACATCGACCTGGTACGTCGTGGCATCGGCTCCGACCCGCGCATCGGCTACCAGTTCCTCTACGCTGGCGCTGGCTATGGTGGCTCCTGCTTCCCCAAGGACGTGAAGGCGCTGGTCAAGGCCGCTGCCGATGAAGGCGTGCCGCTGAAGGTGCTGACGGCCGTTGAAGAAGCCAACGAGCGCCAGAAGCGCGTGCTGGTCGACAAGGTCGTTGACCGCTTCGGCGCCGACCTCAAGGGCCGCCGGTTCGCCGTTTGGGGCCTGGCATTCAAGCCCAACACCGACGACATGCGCGAGGCACCGTCGCTGGTCGTCATCGATGAGTTGACCAAGCGTGGCGCGACGGTTGCTGCTTATGACCCGGTGTCCATGACCGAAGCGTCGCGCGTGCTCGGCCCTCGTGATGATGTGGTCCTGGTGGACCGTGCGGACGCCGCGCTGCAGGGCGCGGATGCGCTCCTCATCGTGACCGAGTGGAAGGAGTTCCGTACGCCGGACTTCGATGCGATCAAGTCGACGTTGAAGGCTCCGATCGTCTTTGACGGCCGCAACCTGTACGACCCTAAGCTGATGAAAGCGCTGGGCATTGAGCACAGCGGCATTGGCCGCGGTTCCATTGCTACGCGCTAGGCCGACCATAGGCTCACTACTTGCTTGTAGCGAGTGGCAGTAACGAAGCTAAGGGAAGTAGCAAATGGCAAAAGCGATGATCCTGGCAGCCGGCCAGGGAACCCGGGTACGTCCTCTCACCAAGTACACCCCCAAGCCGATGGTGCCCATCCTCGGCAAGCCGGTGATGGAGTACCTGGTCGAGCTGCTGGAGTCCCATGGCGTCAAGCAGGTCATGGTGAACGTGGCCTTCCTGCACTGGAAGATCGAGAACTATTTCGGTAACGGTTCCCGATGGGGTGTGGAACTCGGCTATTCCTACGAGGGTGTCCGCGAGCAGGGCGAGGTGGTGTGCAAGCCAGTCGGTTCAGCCGGCGGCATGCGCAAGATCCAGGACTTCGGCGGGTTCTTCGACGAAACCTTCCTGGTGCTGTGCGGTGACGCGATCATCGACCTGGACATTACGGCCGCCATCGCCGAGCACAAGGCCAAGGGCGCCATTGCCAGCGTCGTGACGCTGGATGTGCCTCGCGAGGACACCAAGAACTACGGCATCGTCGTGGCCGACGCCGACGGGCGCGTCACGTCCTTCCAGGAGAAGCCCAAGCCCGAGGAGGCGTTGAGCACGCTGGCCTCCACCGGCATCTACATCTTCGAGCCGGAGGTGCTGGACCTGATCCCGCAGGGCAAGGAGTTCGACATTGGCAGCCAGTTGTTCCCGCTGCTGGTCGAGAAGGGCTTGCCGTTCTATGCGCAAAACCGGCCGTTCAACTGGATCGACATCGGCCGCCTGACCGACTACTGGGCCGTGACCCAGCGCGTGCTGGCCGGCGAGGTGGCACAGATGCAGGTGCCGGGCCGCGAGGTGCGTCCGCAGGTTTGGACCGGCCTGAACACCTCGGTCGACTGGGAGAAGGTGCACATCGAAGGGCCGGTCTACATCGGCTCCAACGTGCGCATCGAGCCCGGCGCTCGCGTGGTGGGGCCGACCTGGATCGGCCACGGCTCTCATCTGCGCGCGGGCTGCACCGTTGAGCGCTCGGTCCTGATCGAGCACACCCGCATCGGCGAGGGCATGACGGTGCGCGAGATGATCATCTCGCCGCAGTACTGCGTGGACCGCACGGGCCACACCAGCTACGTCGGTGACGAGATCACCCCGCTGCGCTGGGGCGACGCTCGCGCCTGACTTGCCGGCCCGCTACCTCACGCGGCGGGCCTGCGCTCTCAGTCGAAGACCTTGGCGTCGGCCAGCGGCGGCGCCGCGACATCCTTGGCCGACAGCTGCGGCGTGACGCCGTCCAGCGGCCATGTGATGCCCACGGCTGGGTCATCCCAGCGCACGGCACCCTCGAGCTCCGGCGCATAGCGGCCGCTGGTCTTGTAGAGGAAGTCCGCGGTCTCGCTGGTGACGACGAAGCCGTGCGCGAAGCCCGGCGGGATCCACAGCTGGCGATGGTTCTCGGCGGTCAGCTCATACCCTACCCATTTGCCGAAGTTGGGGCTGGAGCGGCGCACATCCACGGCCACGTCGAAGACGGCGCCAGAGACGCAACGCACCAGCTTGCCTTGGGCGTGCGGTGCCAGCTGGTAGTGCAGGCCGCGCAGCACGCCACGCGATGAGCGCGAATGGTTGTCCTGCACGAACTGGATGTCGCTGCCGGCGGCCTCGTTGAAGCGGGCCTGGTTCCAGCTCTCCATGAAGAAGCCGCGGGCGTCACCAAACACCTTCGGCTCGATGAGCAGGACTTCGGGAAGGGCGGTGGGTGTGACCTTCATGCTTCAGAACGCCTTGTCGGTCAGCAGCTTCTGCAGGTACTGGCCGTAACCGTTCTTGGCCAGCGGCTTGGCCAGGGCTTCCAGTTGGGCGGCGTTGATCCAGCCAGAGCGGAACGCGATCTCTTCCGGGCAGGCAACCTTCAGGCCCTGGCGCTTCTCCAGCGTCGCGATGAACTGGCCGGCTTCCATCAGGCTGTCGTGGGTGCCGGTGTCCAGCCACGCATAGCCGCGGCCCATGATCTCGACATTGAGCTGGCCCTGCTCCAGGTACCGCGCATTGACGTCGGTGATCTCCAGCTCGCCGCGCGCGCTGGGCTTGATGCTGGCGGCGATGTCGCAGACCTGCTCGTCGTAGAAGTACAGGCCCGTGACCGCGTAGTTGCTCTTGGGCGCCTTGGGCTTCTCTTCGATGGACAGCGCGCGCTTGTGCGCGTCGAACTCGACGACGCCATAGCGGTCGGGGTCGTGCACGTGATAGGCGAACACGCTCGCACCGCCGTCGCGCGTCGTGGCGCTGCTCAGCAGGCCGGCGAAGTCGTGTCCGTAGAAGATGTTGTCACCCAGCACCAACGCGCTGGGATGGCCGCCGACGAACTCGCGGCCCAGGATGAAGGCCTGAGCCAGGCCATCGGGGCTGGGCTGCACGCAGTAGCTGATGTTGAGGCCCCAGCGCGAGCCGTCACCCAGCAGCGCCTCGAAGCGAGGCGTGTCCTGCGGTGTGCTGATCAACAGGATGTCGCGAATGCCGGCCAGCATCAGCGTGCTGAGCGGGTAATAGACCATGGGCTTGTCGTAGACCGGCAGCAACTGCTTGCTGACGGCCAAGGTGGCCGGATGCAGGCGAGTGCCGGAGCCGCCGGCGAGGATGATGCCCTTGCGTGTTTTGGTCATGATCAGGACTCCTGCAGGGCCGCCCCAAAGGAGGCCTGCGCCCCCTCGGGGGGCAGCAAACAAAGTGAGCGTGGGGGCGTCAAGATGGGCCTCAGAGGATCTCGTTCAACATGCGTTCCACGCCTTGCTGCCAGTGGGGCAGGCGCAGGCCGAAGCGTTGCTGCAGCTTGGCCGTGGACAGGCGCGAGTTCAGCGGCCGCCTGGCGGGCGTCGGGTAGTCGCTGGTCGGGATCGGCAGGATCTGGTCCGGTGCGACCTTGATGAGCTTGCCGCGCGCACGTGCAAACTCGATGACGAAGCGAGCGTACTCATGCCAGTTGGTCTCGCCTGCGGCAGCGGCGTGATAGGTGCCAGTCAGCGCGGGGTTCACGCGCGCGGCGCGCAGCATGTGCGTCGTCAAGTCGGCCAACAGATCGGCGCCGGTAGGAGCGCCGACCTGGTCGGCGATGACCTTGAGCTGATCGCGCTCCGCGGCCAGGCGCAGCATGGTCTTGGCGAAGTTGCCGCCGCGAGCGGCGTAGACCCAGCTGGTGCGCAGGATCAGGTGCTGACAGCCACTGGCACGGATGGCGTCCTCGCCCTCGGCCTTGGTGGCGCCATAGACGCTCAACGGCGCGATGGGGGCGTCTTCGTTGCGGGGCTGATCGCCGCTGCCGTCGAAGACGTAGTCGGTGGAGTAGTGCACCATCAAGGCGCCCAGCCGCTTGGCTTCGATGGCCAGCAGGGCTGGCGTCGTTGCGTTGATCTGGCGGGCCAGGTCAGGTTCGCTCTCGGCCTTGTCGACGGCGGTGTGTGCCGCCGAGTTGACGATGACCTGTGGCGCCAACGCCTGCACACGGGCCAGCAACTGATCGGGCTGCGTGAAGTCGCCACCGTCGTCGAAGTCCAGCGCGACGACTTCACCCGCCACCGCGAGCGAGCGCTGCAGTTCCCAGCCGACCTGGCCACCCTTGCCGAGCAACAGGATCTTCATGCGGCGTACTGCTTGTTGACCCAGTCCTTGTAGGCGCCGCTTTGCACGCGGGCGACCCACTCGGGATGGTCGAGGTACCACTGCACCGTCTTGCGGATGCCGGTCTCGAAGGTCTCTGCCGGACGCCAGCCCAGCTCGCGTTCGATCTTGCGGGCATCGATGGCGTAGCGGCGGTCGTGACCGGGACGGTCCTTCACGTACGTGATGAGTCGTTCGTAGGGTCCTTCGGCAGAAGGCTTGAGTTCATCCAGCAGCGCGCACACCGTCTTCACGATGTCGATGTTGGCCTTCTCGTTCCAGCCGCCGATGTTGTAGGTCTCGCCCAACTTGCCGCCGGCCAGCACGGCGCGGATGCCGCTGCAGTGGTCGGTCACGTACAGCCAATCGCGGATCTGCTGTCCGTCGCCGTAGACGGGCAGGGGCTTCGCCGCAAGCGCATTGACGATCATCAGCGGTATCAGCTTCTCGGGGAAGTGATAGGGCCCGTAGTTGTTGGAGCAGTTGGTCGTGACGACCGGCAGGCCATAGGTGTGGTGCCAGGCGCGCACGAGGTGGTCGCTGGCGGCCTTGCTGGCCGAGTAGGGGCTGTTGGGCTCGTAGGGATTGGTCTCGGCGAAGGGCGGGTCCGTGGGCTTCAGCGAGCCATAGACCTCGTCGGTCGACACATGGTGGAACCGAAAGGCCGCCTTGGCCTCGCCTTCCAGCGGGCCCCAGTAGGCGCGAGCGGCCTCCAGCAGCGTGAAGGTGCCATCCACGTTGGTCTTCATGAAGGCGCCAGGGCCGTGGATGGAGCGGTCCACATGGCTCTCCGCCGCGAAGTGCACGATGGCGCGCGGCTGATGCTTCGCCAGCAGGCTGTCGACCAGCGCGCGGTCGCAGATGTCGCCCTTGACGAAGATGTGCCGCGCGTCGCCGTGCAGGCTGCTGAGGTTTTCGGGGTTGCCCGCGTAGGTCAGCACATCGAGATTGACCACGGGCTCATCCGACTGACGCAGCCAGTCGAGCACGAAGTTGCTGCCGATGAAGCCGGCGCCGCCGGTGACGAGGATGGTCATGGATCAGGTCCTGCCGTAGGTGTCTTCGAAGCGGACGATGTCGTCCTCGCCCAGATAGGAGCCGGACTGCACCTCGATGATCTCCAGCGGCACCTTGCCGGGATTGGCCAGGCGGTGGGTCTGTCCCAGCGGGATGTAGGTGGACTGGTTCTCGGTCAGCAGGATGGTCTTGTCGCCATTGACGATCTCGGCCGTGCCCGACACCACGATCCAGTGCTCGGCGCGGTGATGGTGCATCTGCAGGCTCAGCGAGGCGCCCGGCTTCACCATGATGCGCTTGACCTGGTGACGCGGACCGTTGTCGATGCTGTCGTACCAGCCCCAGGGGCGGTGCACCTTGCGGTGCAGCGCATGCTCGCCACGCTGCTCGGCACCGAGGCGGTTGACGATCTGCTTGACCTCCTGGCTGCGTGAACGGTCGCTGACCAGCACGGCATCCGCGGTTTCGACAACCACGACATCCTTCAGGCCGACCACACCCACCAGGCGGCTGGTCGCGTGCACCAACGTGTTCTGGCTGTCGGTGATGATGGCGTCGCCGACGAAGGCGTTGCCGGCCCCGTCCTTCTCGGCCACCTGCCAGACAGCCTCCCAGGCGCCGAGGTCGTTCCAGCCGGCATCCAGCGCAACCATGCGCAGCGGAATGTCGGTGCCGGGGCAGCGCTCCATGACGGCGTAGTCGACCGATTCGCTGGGCACGGCCGCGAACTCGGCCTTGCCGGGGCGCACGAACTTGCCATCGCTCTTGCGCACGTTCCAAGAGGCCTTCGTGGCTTCGGCGATGTCCGGGCGGAAACGCTCCAGCGCCTTCATCCAGACGCTGGCGCGCAGCACGAACATGCCGCTGTTCCAGTAGTAGCCGCCTTCGGCGAGGTACTTCTCGGCAGTCGCCAGGTTGGGCTTCTCGACAAACTGTGCGACGGCCAGACCGCCGTTGTCCTGCGTCGTGCGGATATAGCCGTACCCCGTCTCCGGGCGATCCGGCGTGATGCCCAGGATGGCGATGGCGCCTTCGGCTGCGATGCGGATTGCGTCTTGGAGCGCTGCCGTGAACGCGGCCGGTTGCGTAACGGTCTGGTCAGCAGGAGTGACGACAAGCACCGGATCGGTGCCGCCTTCCAGTGCGGCCAGCGCGGCCAGCGTCAACGCGGGTGCCGTGTTGCGGCCTTGCGGCTCCAGCACCACACTGCTGGGGTCCTGCTTGATTTCGCGCAGCTGATCCAGTACGAGGAAGCGATGCTCGTCATTGCCGACGATGCAGGGCGGGGACAGCTCGAAGTCGGGACCCGCAAGCGCGGCCAGCCGGCGCGCGGCCAACTGGAAAAGACTCTCATTGCCAGACAACACCAGGAACTGCTTGGGATAGCCGGCACGCGACAGCGGCCACAGGCGGGTGCCGGAGCCGCCGGCCATGATGACGGGCAGGACTTGGGTCATGAACTGAATCCGTGAGGGTTGAGTTGTTGCCAGCGCCAGCTGTCCTGGCACATGCGGTCGAGATCCAGCTTGGCCTCCCAGCCAAGCATTTCGCGGGCCAGGGCCGGATCGGCCCAGCAGGCGGCGACGTCGCCCGGACGGCGGGCGACGATGTCGTAAGGCACGT
Organism: Roseateles asaccharophilus; assembly: GCF_031458115.1. Lineage (GTDB taxonomy): Bacteria > Pseudomonadota > Gammaproteobacteria > Burkholderiales > Burkholderiaceae_C > Pelomonas > Pelomonas asaccharophilus_A. The sequence goes on from NZ_JAVDXV010000008.1 coordinate 207,793, forward strand.
TGCGGCCGCTGGCGGCCTCGTAGGCGCGCACCAGGTCCAGCACGCTATAGCCGCGGCCGGTGCCGAGATTGACGGTCAGCGACCCGGTGTTGGCCAGCAGCCAGCGCAGCGCCGCGACATGGCCCTCGGCCAGGTCGGTGACGTGGATGTAGTCGCGTACGCCGGTGCCGTCGGGCGTGGCGTAGTCGTTCCCGAACACGGACAGACGGGCGCGCCGGCCCACGGCCACCTGCGCGACGTAGGGCATCAGGTTGTTGGGCGTGCCGCGCGGGTCTTCGCCGATGCGGCCGCTCTCGTGGGCGCCCACCGGGTTGAAATAACGCAGGCAGGCGGTCTGCCAGGTGGCATCGGCGATACCCAGATCACGCAGGATCTGCTCGCCCATCAGCTTGGTCGCCCCATAAGGGTTGGTCGACGACGTTGCCGCATCCTCACGCAATGGCAGCGTCTCCGGGGCACCATAGACCGTGGCGCTGGAACTGAAGACGATGCGCGTGCAGCCGTGCCGTTTCATCGCCTCGCAGGTATTGACGAGGCCGCCAAGGTTGTTGCGGTAGTAGGCCAGCGGCTGCGCCACCGATTCGCCCACCGCCTTGAAGGCCGCGAAATGCACGACGGCCGATGGTCGATAACGCTCGAAGATCTCGTCCATCGCTGCCGGATCGCAGACGTCGGCACGCTCGAACTCGATGGGTGCGCTGGCCAGTTCGCCCAGGCGCTCCAATACGTGTGGTGAGCTGTTGACGAAGTTGTCGACACCGACGACACGGTAGCCGGCCTGCTGCAAAGCAAGCCATGTGTGGGAGGCGATGTATCCGGCGGCGCCGGTGAGCAGGACGGTCGTCATCAGTCGAAGATGGCTTGGCCAGTACAGCCATAGCTGTTGGCGCTGTAGGCGTATAGGGCAATGCTGCTGTCGCGGCTGGCGCGGTCGTACTGGCAGACCACGCTCAACCCGCGCGACACAGTCCAGCGCAGTCCGATGTTGTAGAGCTTTGTGTCGTCCATCGCGTCGGCCACCGTCGCGCCTGAACTGCTTGTACGGCGTCCGACCCGGCTGCTGGTCTTGGCGCTGATGTTCACCTTGCTGGTCAACGCGTAGCTGCCGCCGAGTTGCCAGGAGGTGTAAACACGGTCGAGGTCTGCCGCCTGGACGACGCTTTCCTGCCCCGTGTCACGAGAGTACTGGAGATTGAACTGCACCTTGCCAGTGGGCTGCCAGTCCCATCCCACCGAACCGGTCGTGCCACTGAAGTCGCGCAGCCCATCCAGGCTGTTCTCGCTGCGGCTGCGACTGATCCGCGTATTCAGGGTGCTGCTGCCGCCCGTCGCCCATCGAGCCGTCAAATCGATGTCGCGACGGTCGTAGTCGTTGGGTGCGCTGACCACGACAGGCTTCAACGTGCCCGGATCGATGGCAAGGCCCACCGGGTAGCGGGGATTCTTGCCCTTGGTTTGCCGCCCGACCACGCCCAGGCGCAGGCTGGCCCCCGGCGTGGCGTAAATACCCAGCGAGCCCGTGTCCTGGTTGTAGATGAAGCGCGCGTACTCCTCGGCACTGAAATTGCGGCGCTTGTGCGTCCAGCCGCCCTCCAGCGTGTAGCGCGTCAGGACGCCCAGACGTGCGATAGCCTGGTATTCATCGTTGCGTTCGATGTTCTTCTTGAAGATCGGATCAATGCCATTGCCGATGTTGAAATCGGCCAGCGAGCGACTTGATTTGGCGCTGAGCACACCGGACAGGTTGCCCACGGTCTGCCAGTTCAGCGCGCCGCGCACGTTGTATGCACGGTTGTTCAGATCCTTGTTGGACGAGTAGCGGTTGTCTTGCAGGCTGCCGTCCAGTGTCAGGCGCTGCCGCCCCAGGCGCTGGTCGGTGCCGGCCACGAGGCCGCCGGTAACGACGGTGTCGTCGTTGGTGGCGCTCGACTGGCGGTAGACGTTGGAGACACGCGAAGCACCCAGCGTCACACCTGCGTAGAACGGCTTCGTGTCGTCCGTCTGTGCCCGGGCCGGTGCCGACAACGCGGCCACCAATGCCAGCAGCAGCGGAGACGACAGGCGGGCAGGAAGGTTGGTCTTAATAGGCATGTCGGTCGAAGACCACCAGCCTGACCGTGCGCAGAATGATCTGCAGATCCAGGGCCAGCGACCAGTTGCGCAGGTATTCAAGATCGTATTCGACGCGGGCTTTCATCTTGTCGATGGTGTCGGTCTCGCCGCGCAGGCCATTGACCTGGGCCCAGCCGGTGATGCCCGGCTTGACCTTGTGGCGAACCATGTAAGCCTTGATCAGTTCGCGGTACTGCTCGTTGTGCGCGACCGCGTGCGGGCGCGGCCCCACGATGCTCATGCGGCCTTGCAGCACGTTGATGAACTGCGGCAGTTCGTCCAGCGACGTCTTGCGGATGAAGGCGCCGAACGGGGTGATGCGCGCATCGCCCTTGGTGGCCTGTTTGACCACCGCGCCGTTGTCCTGCGTGCGCATGGAACGGAACTTGTAGACGATGATCTCCTCGCCATCCAGGCCATTGCGGCGTTGCGCAAAGATGACCGGGCCAGGCGAGCTCAGCTTCACGCCGATGGCCAGCAGCAGCAGGATGGGCGAGATCAGCACGAGGATGATGGACGCCAGCACGATGTCGCTGATGCGCTTCATCAGCTGATTGGTGCCTGTGAACGGTGTTTCGCAGATGCCCACGACCGGCACGCCGCTGATGTCCTTGAGCCGCCCCTGGATGATGCTGATGCCGAACACATCAGGCACGAAGTACAGCGACGCCGTGGTGCCCTGCACCTGCTCCAGCAACTCCACGATGCGTGGCTGGGAGCCCAGTGGCAGCGTGATGTAGACGTCGCGCACGCCCTTCTCGCGCACAAACCCGGACAGTTCGGACAACGTGCCCAGCACGTTGGTGCCGGCATCCGGATGCAGTCGCTCCGGTGCGCGGTCGTCGAAATAGCCCATGCAGACAACACCCTGCGACTCGCGCAGCGCACGCTCCACCTTGTGTCCCAGCGGGCCCGCGCCCACGATCACCGCAGTGCGGCGTGCGCCAGGATCGCTGGCTCGCCAACGTTGGATCCGGCGGCCGATCTCAATGACGATGACCTGCAGAACGGGCGTGATTGCTGCCCACCAGATCAGCACCTCGGTCTCGAAATAGTGCAGGCTGCTGGTTGCATAGCCGCACAACAGCAGGATGCCGAGCAGCATCAGCCAGGACGACACCACGTCCACGAAGGCGCTGGCCGGGTGGTCGTTGAAGCGGTTGCGGCCCGGGAAGGTCAGCGCGAACACCAGCAGACACAACGTCAGCGTGGGGCGCATCACCGGCTCGTCGAAGTGCCCGTTCACGAGCAGGAAGGTGAGCACGATGATGCCGGGCTCGAGGAATGCCGCGAGCAGCGATTCGACCGATTGCGGTGCGCTGTAGAACGTCCTTTTGTAGCTGCGATCCTCGAACATCGTGGTATTGACTTTTCCTCGGGTCGTTGCCCCGGGGTAGGCAAGAAGCGATCCAGGATTCTCCACCAACAAATTTGACAGCCGTACGGGCCACGTCCCCTATTCATGGTCCGCTGCCTACAATCCTGAACATGTCCGCATTCAGCCTTCCGCCCTCCCTGTCGCCGCTGCTGGTGCCGGCCTTGCAGGACCGTCTCGTGCTGCTGATCAACCATGTGCTGTCGCGGGAAACCATTGCTGCGCAACGCCTTCGGCCGCTCGCCGGCCGGGGCCTTGTCGTGCACCTGCACGGCTGGCCCAAGCTGCTGCCCGCGGTGCCTGACCTGATACTTGGCGTTACACCTGCCGGGCTGTTCGAGCGCCTTGACGTCGAGCCCGGCGGACAGGGCCATCTGCGTATCGAGATCGACGCGTCCAACCCTGCCAAGCTCGCGCTGGGGGCGTTGAATGGCGCGACGCCCTCGGTCAGCGTGCAGGGCGATGCGGCCTTCGCCGGCGAGATGCACTGGTTGATGGACAACCTGCGCTGGGACATCGAGGACGACCTGTCCGGCCTGGTCGGGCCGTTGGCCGCCCGCCAGCTGGCCCAGTTCGGGCGCGCGTTGCGCACGACGCTGGCTGGCCTGATCCGCCGCATGACGCCGACAGCCGCTGGCAGCGCGGCATGAGGTTTGTCTCCCGGCTGCTTTTCATCCTGTGGACGGTCTGGCGCTTCGGCCTCGATGACCTGGCCTTGTCGGGTCTGCGTCGGCGGCGCTTCCAGCTGCTGCGCCGACTAACCCGGCTGGGCCGGCGCTGGCAGGAGCCGCGCGGGGTGCGTCTGCGCCTCGCTTTGGAGCGTCTGGGCCCCATCTTCGTGAAGTTCGGGCAGGTCTTGTCGACGCGGCGGGACTTGCTGCCCAACGATGTGGCGCTGGAGCTGGCCAAGCTGCAGGATCGCGTGCCGCCGTTCCCGGCGGCGCTGTCGCGGGAGCTGGTGGAGCGTGCCTTCGGCCGGCCTCTGGAGGAGCTGTTCGCCAGCTTCGATGCCGAGCCGGTGGCCAGCGCCAGCATCGCCCAGGTGCACTTCGCGACGCTGAAGGACGGCCGCGAGGTGGCCGTCAAGGTGCTGCGCCCCGGCATGCTGGACATCATCGACGACGACTTGTCGCTGATGCGCCAGCTGGCGGTCTGGATCGAGCGCTTCTCGTCCGATGGCCGGCGGCTGAAGCCGCGCGAGGTTGTCGCCGAGTTCGACATGTACCTGCACGACGAGCTGGATCTCGTGCGCGAGGCCGCCAACGCCGCCCAACTGCGCCGCAACATGGACGGCCTGGGCCTCGTGATGGTGCCGGAGATGCACTGGGACTTGTGCAGCTCCGAGGTCATCGTCATGGAGCGCATGAAGGGCGTGCCCATCTCGCAGCGCGCCGTGCTGGAGGAGGCGGGCGTCGACATCAAGAAGCTGGCCCGCGACGGCGTGACCATCTTCTTCACGCAGGTGTTCCGCGACGGCTTCTTCCACGCCGACATGCACCCCGGCAACATCCAGGTCAGCCTGGCGCCCGACACCTTCGGCCGCTATGTCGCGCTGGACTTCGGCATCATCGGCACGCTGACCGAGGTGGACAAGGACTACCTCGCGCAGAACTTCATCGCCTTCTTCCAGCGCGACTACAAGCGTGTCGCCGAACTGCACATCGCCTCTGGCTGGGTGCCGCCGGAAACCCGCGTCGACGCGCTGGAAAGTGCCGTCCGCGCCGTCTGCGAACCTCATTTCGACCGGCCGCTGAAGGACATTTCCTTGGGCCAGGTGCTGATGCGGCTGTTCCAGACCTCTCGCCGCTTCAACGTCGAGATCCAGCCCCAACTGGTGCTGCTTCAGAAGACGCTGCTCAACGTGGAAGGCCTGGGCCGCCAGCTGGATCCCGAGCTGGACCTGTGGGCCACGGCCAAGCCGTTCCTGGAGCGCTGGATGAACGAGCAGGTCGGCTGGCCCGCGCTGAACAAGCAGCTGATGAAGGAAGCGCCGCGCTTCGCCCAGTTCATTCCCGAGCTGCCGCGCCTGCTGCACGACGCGCTGAAGGCGCAGGTGCAGCGCGGCGGTGACGCCGAGCTGAAGGCGCTGGTGCGCGAATTGCGCAGCACCAACCGCCTGCTGTCCGGCCTGCTGTGGGGCGCGGCCGGCTTTGCGGTCGGCATCGCGCTTGCTTGGCTGGCGATGCGCTGGCTGGAGTCCGGCTACTAGACCCGCGGCCGCGTGCCGCCTCCATAATCCGCGCCCATTTCCGGCCCATCCGCTCCAAGTTCCATGAACACCACGCTGATCGTTTTCGTCGTGCTCTACCTGCTCGGCACGCTGGCCATCGGGGTCTGGGCCGGTACGCGGGTCAAGAACACGGCCGATTTCGCCGTCGCCGGCCGCAGCCTGCCGCTGGCCATGGTCATCACGACCACGTTCGCGACCTGGTTTGGCGCCGAGACGGTGATGGGCATCCCGGCCAAGTTCGTGCAGGGCGGCCTGGGCGCCATCGTCGAAGACCCGTTTGGCGCCGGCCTGTGCCTGGTGCTGGTGGGCACCTTCTTCGCCGCCAAGCTGTACCGCAAGAACCTGCTGACCATCGGCGACTTCTACCGTCAGCGCTATGGCAAGGGCGTGGAGGTGTTCTGCTCGCTGGCCATCATCCTCAGCTACCTGGGCTGGGTGGCCGCGCAGGTCACGGCACTGGGCCTGGTTTTCAACATCCTGACCGACGGCGCGATGAGTCCGGCGATGGGCATGACCGTCGGCCTGCTGGCGGTGCTGGTCTACGTGGTCATCGGCGGCTTCCTGGCCGTGGCCTGGACCGACTTCATCCAGATGATCGTGCTGGTCGTCGGCCTGAGCGTGATCGCCTTCTTCTCGGCCGACCTGGCCGGCGGCGCTGGCAAGGTGCTGGAGCTGGCGCAGCAGAAGGACCTGGGCAAGTTCTTCCCCGAACCCACGTTCACGGACATCGCGATGTTCCTCGGCGCGGCGCTGACCATGATGCTGGGCTCAATCCCGCAGCAGGACGTGTTCCAGCGCGTCATGTCGGCCAAGGATGCCGAGACCGCGCAGCGCGGCGCCATCATCGGCGGCTTCAGCTACATCGCCTTCGCCTTCGTGCCCATGTTCATCGTGTTGGCCGCGGTGGTCGTCATGGGCGATCAGGCGCTGGACCTGGCGCAAAACGACTACCAGCGCCTGCTGCCCGCCTTCATCATGGGCCACATGCCGCTGCTGATGAAGATCCTGTTCTTCGGTGCGCTGCTGTCGGCCATCAAGAGCACGTCGTCGGCCACGCTGCTGGCGCCGACCACCAGCTTCGTCGAGAACATCCTGAAGCAGATCCGCCCCGGCATGAGCGACAAGCAGTCGCTGGTGGCCATGCGCGTGGCGCTGGTGGTGTTCGCCGCCGCCGTGCTGGCCTATGCCATCGCGCTCCAGGGCACGTCCATCTACGACCTGGTCAGCGCCGCCTACCAGGTCACGCTGGTGGCCGCCTTCATTCCGCTGGTGTTCGGTCTGTACTGGAGCCGGGCGACGACGCAAGGCGCTGTTGTGTCCATCTTTGCCGGCGTGTCGGTCTGGGTGGCCTTCTTCCCGCAGGTTTCGACCTGGGGCGAGTTCTTCCCGGGCCAGCTGGCCGGGTTGCTGGCCGCTCTGATCGGCATGCTCTTGGGGTCGCTGGCACCGCAAATCCTGACGAATCGGCAGGAGCATGTCAGCCACCATCTGAAGCCCGGGGCCTGAGCCTCGCCTAAAATCGCGGGTTTTGCGCCAATTGCCCGCCTGACCATGCCCATCTACGCCTACCGCTGCAGCGCCTGTGGCCACGCCAAGGACGTGCTGCAAAAGCTGTCCGACGCGCCGCTGACCACCTGCCCGGCCTGCTCGGCCGAGGCTTTCAGCAAGCAGATCACCGCTGCTGGCTTCCAGCTCAAGGGCTCGGGCTGGTACGTGACGGACTTCCGCGGCGGCAGTGGTGGCGGTGCGGCCGCGGCGGCCGGCGCAGCGGCTCCCGCAGCCGCCGAGCCCGCCAAGAGCGAGTCCTCCTCGTCCGAGGCCTCGTCGTCGACTTCGTCCGCGGCTTGCGGCGGCTCCTGCGCCTGCCACTGAACGGACGTTTCGTGGGCGCCTCACTTCGCAAATACCTGGTTGCCGGCCTGCTGGTCTGGCTGCCGCTGGCCATCACCATCTGGGTGCTGGGCCAGGTGCTGGATGTCGTCAACGGCGTTTTCGGCTCCATGCTGTCGGCGCTCGCGCTGATCGTGCCTTACTCGTGGCGTGACAACCTGCTGAGCCTGCAGAACGTGCCAGGCCTGGGCGCCTTCATCCTGGCCAGCGGGTTGCTGGCCACAGGCGTGTTCGTGGCCAACATCTTCGGCCAATGGCTGCTGACGCAGTGGGACCGGCTGATGTCCCACATCCCCATCGTCAAGAGCATCTACAGCTCGGTCAAGCAGGTCTCGGACACGCTGTTCTCCAGCAGCGGCAACGCCTTCCGCGAGGCGGTGCTGGTGCAGTACCCGCGCGCCGGCTCCTGGACCATCGCCTTCGTCACCGGCACGCCCAGCGGCGAGGTGGCCTGCCACCTGGAGGACGAGCACGTCAGCATCTACGTGCCGACGACGCCCAACCCGACGTCGGGCTTCTTCCTCATCGTGCCGCGCGCCGACGTGCGCCCGCTGCACATGACCGTGGACGAGGCGCTCAAGTACATCATCTCGATGGGCACCGTGGCGCCGCTGCCCCATGCCGGCCACCCAGCCATCCCGCTGGACGAGGCGGCACGAAACCAGCCGGGCTGAGCGCCCGGCCCGCGCTCAGTCCTGAGGGCTACTCAAGCCCCGCAGCGCCCCAAGAACACCCCTGCAAAGAATTCGGAGAACTCCCATGCGTACCTGCTATGCCGGCCAAGTCAGCGAGAAGCTGCTCGACCAGACCGTGACCCTGATGGGCTGGGCCCATCGCCGCCGTGACCACGGCGGTGTCATCTTCATCGACCTGCGCGACCGCGAAGGCCTGGTCCAGGTCGTCTGCGACCCCGATCGCGCCGACAGCTTCAAGGTCGCGGAAGACGTCCGCAGCGAGTTCTGCCTGAAGATCGTCGGCAAGGTGCGCTCGCGCCCGGCCGGCACCGAGAACGCCAACCTCGTGTCCGGCAAGGTCGAGGTGCTGTGCCACGAGATCGAGGTGCTGAACGCGTCGGTGCCCATCCCGTTCCAGATCGACGAGGACAACCTGTCCGAGACGACCCGCCTCACGCACCGCGTGCTGGACCTGCGCCGTCCGTACATGCAGAACAACCTGATGCTGCGCTACAAGGTGGCGATGGAGGTGCGCAAGTTCCTGGACGAGCACGGCTTCGTCGACATCGAGACGCCGATGCTGACCAAGTCCACGCCCGAAGGCGCTCGCGACTACCTGGTGCCCAGCCGCGTGCACGACGGCCACTTCTTCGCGCTGCCGCAATCGCCCCAGCTGTTCAAGCAACTGCTGATGGTCGCGGGCTTCGACCGCTACTACCAGATCACCAAGTGCTTCCGTGACGAGGACCTGCGCGCCGACCGCCAGCCCGAGTTCACGCAGATCGATATCGAGACCTCGTTCCTGACCGAGGAAGAGATCCGCTCGATGTTCGAGGGCATGATCCGCCACGTCTTCCGCAAGGCGCTGAACGTCGAGCTGGGCGACTACCCGGTCATGAAGTACGCGGAAGCCATGCACCGCTTCGGCTCCGACAAGCCCGACCTGCGCGTGAAGCTCGAGTTCACCGAGCTGACCGACGCGATGACCACCGTCGACTTCAAGGTGTTCTCCGGTCCGGCCACGACGCCTGGCGGCCGTGTCGTCGCGCTGCGCGTGCCCAAGGGCGCCGCGATGAGCCGCGGCGAGATCGACGCCTACACCGAGTTCGTCAAGATCTACGGCGCCAAGGGTCTGGCCTGGATCAAGGTCAACGAAGTCGCCAAGGGCCGCGAAGGCCTGCAGTCGCCCATCGTCAAGAACCTGCACGACGAGGCCGTGGCCGAGATCCTGAAGCGCACCGGTGCGCAGGACGGCGACCTGCTGTTCTTCGGTGCCGACAAGGCCAAGATCGTCAACGACGCCATCGGTGCGCTGCGCCTGAAGGTCGGCCACAGCGAGTTCGGCAAGGCCAACGGCCTGTTCGAGGACAAGTGGGCGCCGCTGTGGGTCGTCGACTTCCCGATGTTCGAGCACGACGAGGAGAACAACCGCTGGGCGGCCGTTCACCACCCGTTCACGGCACCCAAGGACGGCCATGAGGACCTGATGGTCAGCGACCCGGGCAAGTGCATTGCCAAGGCCTACGACATGGTGCTGAATGGCTGGGAACTGGGCGGCGGCTCGGTGCGTATCCACCGCGCCGAAGTGCAGGCCAAGGTGTTCGAGGCGCTGAACATCAGCGCGGAAGACCAGCGCATCAAGTTCGGCTTCCTGCTGGACGCGCTGCAGTACGGCGCGCCCCCGCACGGCGGTCTGGCCTTCGGCCTGGACCGCATCGTCACGATGATGACCAAGGCCGAGTCCATCCGCGACGTCATCGCCTTCCCGAAGACCCAGCGCGCCCAGTGCCTGCTGACCGGCGCCCCGTCGCTGGTCGACGAGAAGCAGCTGCGCGAACTGCACATCCGCCTGCGCAACGCGACGCCTGCGGCCTGATCGACGGTTGCTCAGCAAGACAAAGCCCCGCGTCGCGGGGCTTTGTTGTTTCAGGGCCAGGCTATTGGCTACTGCAGCGACTTGCCTTCAAGCAACCGCGTGACGAACTCCAGCGTTGCCTGCGTCAGGTAGCTGCGGTTGTCGGCATTGCCGAAGCTGTGCCCTTCGTCGTCGGCGGTCAGGAACCACACCGGCGTGCCCGCCGCTCGAACCGCGCGCACCATGCCCTCGGCCTCGCCCCAGGGTACGCGTGGATCGTTGCGGCCGTGCACGACGAACAGCGGCTTGCGCACCGCGTCGGCACGCGCCAGCGGTGAGATCTGCTGCAGGAACTCGCGCATCGATGGGTCGCGCTCGTCGCCGTACTCAGCGCGTCGGTTGTCGCGCCGGTAAATCTCGGTGTGCTCCAGGAAGCTGACGAAGTTGGAGATGCCCACGCGGCAGATGCTGCCCAGGATGCGCTTGGACTCCTGCGTGGCCACCGCCAGCGACATGTAGCCGCCGTAGCTTCCACCCACGACGATCACGCGCGAGGCATCCATGTCGGGCCGCGAGGCCACGAGATCCAGCAGCGTGCTGATGTCGCGCACCGAGTTCTCGCGCAGCCGGCCGTTGTCCAGCTTCAGGAAGCTCCTGCCGAAGCCATCGGAGCCGCGCACATTGGGCTCGATGACGTGCATGCCCAGCTGCTCCACCAGGATGCGCGTGACTCCCGACACGTAGCCAGGGCGTGCCTGCGATGCCGGGCCGCCGTGGATGCTGATGTACACCGGCCGAGGGCCGGTGAAGTGTGCCGGCGGCGCCAGGTGCAGGCCGCTGAGGGGCAGCCCATCGAAGCCATTCCAGCGCAGCACGCTGGCACGCAAAGGAGCGCCGCTTGCAGCCGCGCTCCAGGCGTTGAGCTTTTCGTCCTGCAGCGACCACACATACAGACGGCCAGGGCTGTCGGCGGACACATGGCTGAAGCCCAGCAGTGGCAGCCGCGGGTGCCAGCGCGGGCCGCGCAGCACGCCGGGCGGCAGGTCGCGGGCCACGCGGCGAACGGCCTGCCCGTCCGCCGCCAGCATTGCCAGCTCGGAGATGCCGTCGACGTTGTAGACCAGCGCCAGCGGACGGCCATCGGCCGGCGCGGCCAGCGCCTCCAGGTCGGCGCGCTCATTCACCAGCAGGTTGCTGCGCCGGCCGGTCCCGGCGTCGACGCGCACGAGATGGCGGAACTCGCCCTGCACCGCTTGCCGCCGCCACAGCAGGTCGGGCGCGTCGGCGGCGGCTGACGCCGCCATGGCCGGGCGCGCCGCGCTGTCGTCATCGTCCAGCTCGCTGCCGGCCTCGCTGCTGGCGCCGCCCAGCGCCACCGGGGGCTTGCCGTCCAGCGTGAAGGCCTGCGCCTGGCTGCGTCCACCACGAGTCAGCGTCGCGACGATGCGGCCTCCGGCGCTGACGCGCAGGTCCGTGTAGCGGGCGCCGCGCACCTCGGCGACGAGACGGCGCGAATCCGGCTGCTGCGGGTCGATCCACCACAGGCTGCTGCGCGAGGTGGCGGCCGTGCCACCTTCGCGGTTGAGCTGCTCCTGCAGGCAGACCAGGCCGCCAGCGCGCGGCAGGAACTCAAACTCGCTGACGCGTTCGCCGGCGGGTGTCAGCGCCTGCGGCTCGCTGCCGGGCACGAGTCGGAACAGGCGGAACGCCTCGTCACCGCCCTGGTCGCGGCTGAAGACGAGGTATGCGCCCGCCGAGGGCTCCCAGCGCGCGCCGCTGACGGCATCGCGCCCCTGTGTAAGTGGCTCGGGCTTGGCGCCGGCCGCCGCGACGCGGTGCAGCTGCTGGCTGCCGCCGTGGCGATACAGCACCAGCATCTCCGCGCGCAGCGGATGCCAGTCCAGAAAGCGCACGCCCTGTGCTTCCGGGGCATCGCTGGCGGTGTTGTGGCGCTCGAATGCCGGGATGCCATCAGCCTTCAGTTGCCCTGCCGGCAGCACCAGTGCGGCTGCCGCCGGCCACGGCAGCAGCGCGGCCAGCGCCGCGCCCAGCAGCGTGCGGCGGTGGGAGAGGGCGTCAGAACTCATAGGATGCATTGACCGAAAGATAACGGCCATACGCATTGGCTACGCCGCCGCTGACGCCCACCTCGGTCTCGTTCGGGTCGAACGGCGGGCGCGAGTCGGCCAGGTTGCGCACCGTGCCGCTCAGTCGGATGCCCTTGAAGCCCTTGTAGCTGATCGACAGGTCGGCCGTGCGCCAGGCTTTCATGTGGCACAGATTGCCGTAGCCGGCGGCGGTCAGCGTGCTGTCGCAGCTGCTGTCGGCGTCAAAGCTCTGGAAGCCGCTCTGGTGGTTGCCACTGAGCGTCACGGACCAGTCGCCCTGGCTCCAGTTGGCGCTGATCTGCAGTTTGTCGCGCGGCACCTTGTAGTAGCCCAGCGTCTCGATGTCGGGCAGGCCCTCCTCGTACTGCTCCTTGCGCGACAGCATGCGCGTGCCCTTCAGGCTCAGCTTCAACCTGCTGTACTCGGCCAGGCCGAGGCGCTGGCTGAACTCGTAGTCCAGGCCGCCGGCACTGGAGCGGGCGAGATTCTGGTACGGGCGCCGCACCTGGTACACCTGGCCCAGCGTCTCGCCGGCCGACGGCGGCAGGCGCATGACCATGCCAGGGAACTGGCTTTCACGGTTCAGGATCTCCTGCGCGCTCAGGCGATCCACCTCGCCGCGGCGTTCGATGTACCAGGCGTCCAGCACCACATCCATGCCCTGAGCTGGCGACAGCAGCAGGCCCAGCGTGTAGGAGTCGGATTTCTCGGGCTTGAGGTTGGGGTTGGCCAGCGACACGGTGGACAGGCTCAGCGAGCAGTTCGTATTGGCGCTGTTGACGGTGGGGCAGAGCCTCGGGTCGCGATAGCCGGAGCTGAACGAGAACACCGACGAGGTGCTGATCTGCGACAGCGACGGGGCGCGGAAGCCGTTGGCCCAGGTGCCGCGCACGGCGGCCCAGTCGGACAGCTTGTACTTGGCGCCCAGCTTGGCGGTCACGGCGTTGCCGAAGTCGGTGTAGTGCTCGGCACGCAGTGCGATCTGTGTCTCCAATCCCTTCGCGAAGGGCAGTGCCAGCTCGGCGTAGGCGGCGCTCACGTTGCGCGAGCCGCGCGCTTCGCCAATGCCGCGGCCGATGATGTCGCCGGCGGCGGTGCGCGGGTCGGCAGCGACTTCGAAGTTCTCGTGCCGCAGCTCGGCACCCAGGCCCAGCATCGCGGCACCGCCAGTCATGGACCACAGCTCGCGAGAGCCGCGCAAATCCAGCGAACTGGTTGCGGCGGTGCCCCAGTCATTCAGCGCGGGTGACAGGATGGCCAGCACCTCGGGGCTGTTCTTGCCGCCGAAACGGTAGCTGCCGTCGGCCAGCACCTTGTTCAGGCCCGACAGGCTGAGGCGGCCGGTGAGCTGCTTGGTGTTCTTCTGGTAGTGATGCAGCAGGCCGCCGTCGATGTCCCAGCCGGCCAGCGTCATGCTGCCGCTGATCACCGCGCGCACGTTGTCGGCCTGCGTGTGATAGTCATAGGGCAGGTCGGCGAAGCGGTAGCGCAGACCCATCACGGTGGGGGCGGTATAGCGGGTGGTCGTGCCGGTGCTGTTGGGCAGCAGCACGGGGTTGCTGGCGCTGGCCAGGCGCGTGGGGTTGTCGGGGTGGTTGGCCGGCAGCGCCAGGCCCATGAACTGGACGGTCTTGCCTTGCGAGTCGCCCCAGGTGGTCAGCGACTCGGTGCGGCTGGTGGGCGAGTCCGTGTAGTCATTCTTCACGCGCGAGGCCATCAGTTCAGCACTGAGCGTCGCACCGCCCACGGCCAGGCTGCCGCGCGCGAACACGGAGCCGCGCTTCTGGTCGCCGGTGTACTGGGCGTACTGCGTCGAGTCCCACAGGCAGCGCGGTGTCGAAACGGTGGATGAAACCGGGCCCTGCGTCGCGCAACTGGACGACAGCATGCCTCGGAAGCTGCCGGCCTTGCCGGCGTTGTAGGTATAGAGATTGCCGGGGTAGGAGGAGGTGGAGCTGGGCGTCAGGCGGCTGTACAGGGTGGTCAGCAGATCGCCGTGCACGAGGTTGGGCGCCTCGTTGATGCCCACGCCATCGCGGATGAAGATCTCGGCGCCCAGCATCAGGTTGTAGCCATCGCGCGCGATGTCGCCGACGCCCACCATCACGTTGGCGGTCTGGCTCCTGAACAGGCCGTCGAAGCGCTGCTTCGCGTTCGTCTCGACAAGAGCGCCCTGGTAGTCGTTGCGCAGGATGATGTTGACGACGCCGGCCAGTGCGTCCGAGCCGTACAGCGACGAGGCACCCGACTTCAGGATCTCCACGCGCTCGATGGCCGACATCGGGATGGCGTTGACGTTGAACACGGTGGACTGACCGCTGTTGGGGTCCACCACGCCGGCCGGCGCCATGCGGCGGCCGTTGATCAACACCAGCGTGGCGGCCGAGCCCATGCCGCGCATGGAGATGGACGCCGTGCCGGCCGCGAAGCCGTTGCCGGTGCCGATGTCGTCCAGGCCGCCGGTGCCGACGGAGGCATCCATGCGCAGCAACTCGTCCAGCGTCGTGGCGCCGGCGCGCAGGATGTCCTCGCGCTTCAGGATGGTCACGGGCGCCGTGGTTTCGGTGTCGGTGCGCTTGAGCATCGAGCCAGTCACTTCCACGCGGTCCAGCTTGTTGCCGGAATCAGTGGGTTGCGCGGATTGCGCATGAGCTTGGGACAGCAGCGCGAGGCTGGCCAGTGCGAGGAGGTGCAGACGAGGCTTCACTTGGGGTTCCTGGAGGTTTCTTGTGATGAGGGGACAGGCCGGAAGCGACGGCGCACAAGCGGCGGATGGGCGCTTGGCG
This sequence comes from Roseateles asaccharophilus, assembly GCF_031458115.1. Taxonomy (GTDB): domain Bacteria; phylum Pseudomonadota; class Gammaproteobacteria; order Burkholderiales; family Burkholderiaceae_C; genus Pelomonas; species Pelomonas asaccharophilus_A. The sequence continues at coordinate 222,823 of NZ_JAVDXV010000008.1, forward strand.
TCGGGCAGCTCGGGCGCTGCGTGATGCAGGAGCTGCGTCGCCTGGGGGGTGCTCCGGGCGACGGCTGGCCTGTCGTGCGGCTTGTGGCCGCGGTGTGGAAATTCAGACGGTGTCAGCGCGGCGACGCGAGCTCGGCACGTGCGCGCTCGATGTCACGCTGGAAGTCGGCATGGCTGTCCAGCTGCGTGACCACGGCGGTCGCGAGCTGGCGGGCGGCCTCGATGTCGGACGGGAAATGCATGCCACAGACCAGGCGGCTGTCGGCGTACTCGGTTGCACGCGTCAGCAGCGCCGGCGCACGTTCGGGCATCACGCGGGCCAGCACCAGTGCTACCGTCCAGCCATAGGCGGCGTGGCCCGAGGGGTAGGACGTGCGGCGCGTGCCGTCAGGATCGGGGTTGCCGCAGACGTAGATGGCCTGCATGCGCTGGTAGGGGCGGGCGCGTGGATGCGCGGCCTTGGCCGCGAACGCCGGGCCGCCGACCTGCTTCAGGGACCGATTCAGCAACTGCACGATGGCAGGATGGCCGTCGCGGCGCAGCGCCGTCACACCCAGCGCAGGCGCAAAGCGGTCGTACAGCCACTGTGAATCGGCCCGCGCCTGCTCGCGCCGTTCGGCAGAGGCCTGCTGGCGTGCCTGCAGCGCTGCGATGTCATCACGGTCCGTGGCAGAACCGGGCTCGGGTGGAGGCGGCAGCACCAGCGCGTAGAGCGCGCGAGCGTCGAAGTAGGGCTGCACGTCCTTGTGGCTGATGGGCGGCGACTCCCACTCGGGCGAGGCGGCGTGGCTGACCGCGCAGACCAGCAGCGAGCAGGCGACCCAGAAACGCCCTAGGGATGGCATGAAGCGTGCATTCATGTATGCACGCTAGCCCCGGGTGCCGGGGCCGACATGAAGCTTTCTTTGCTAGAGTTTTCCGATGGTTATGCAGGATTCGATGGCGCACGGCTCGGCGCCCAAGCAGGCCGAGGACTTCGTCGTACAGCGCCTGACCCTGCGACAGCTGCGAGTGCTTCTGGCCCTGGCGGACAAGGGCAGCATCAGTGCCGCGGCCGATGCGCTGCACGTGACGCAGCCGGCCGTCAGCAAGACGCTCAGCGAGTTGGAGAGCGGCCTGGGACAAACCCTGTTCGTGCGTCGCGGCCGTAGCATCCGTGCGACGGCGCTGTGCGAACGCCTGCTCTTGCTGGCCCGCAAGCTGCAAGCCGACCTGCGCCGGGGCGGTGAGGAAGTGGCCTCGCTGGCGCGTGGGGTCAGTGGTGATTTGCTGCTAGGGGCGACCAATGCGGCGCTGGCCGACTTGCTGCCCGACGCTGTCACGGCCTTGAAGACCGAGTCGCCGGGGGTGGCCGTCAGCGTGCGAACCCACTCGTTGGCGAGCATGTTTGACGACCTGCGCCAGGGGCGCCTGGACCTGGTCATCGCGCGCGTGCAGGGCACCGATGTGCCGGCCGACCTGGAACGCATTCAACTGATGCATCAGCAGGAGGTGCTGGTCATCAGCCAATGCCATCCGTTGGCGACCAGCCGCCACCTGAGCTGGGAAGTGCTGGCGCAACAGTCGTGGATCTGGCCGCTGCCGGGTACGCGCATGCGCACGCTGCAGGATGCCAAGTTCCACAGCCTGGACCTGGCGCTGCCCACCAATCTGTTCCAGACCGACGATCTGATGGTGACCATCAGCATGATGCGGCGCATGCCGCTGGTGGGCTATCTGCCGGGCAGCATCGCGCGCGTTGCTGCGCGCGAAGGCCATGTGCGCATCCTCGCGCTGGAGAACGCGCGGCTGCCGCTGGACGAGATGTGCGCCTGGCATATGCGCGAGCCGCAAGGTGAACTGGTGGAGCGATTCAAGCAGCTGCTGTTGGCCGCCGCGGCACGGCTGGAGAGCGAGACCTGAGTCCCACGAGGTTTAGGCTTGTCCGAATCTGGACCAGCGCAGCACGGGAATCAGCCCCAGCGCCAAGAGCAACACGGTCGATGGCTCCGGCACCGGGGTGGTTTGCACCTCGATGTTGATGGTCTGGCTTGAGAAGCCGCCACCAGTGCTGTAGGTGTCGGTCATGTCGCTGTACGAGTACTGCCACGACGTGCACTGCAGCGTGATGCCACCACCCGTGTCGATGTTGATGCATTCACGGCTTGCACTTTCGCTGCTGGTGTAGACCGACACGTCGCTCAGCCACGAACCCGACAACGTCACGGCGTAGTTGCCTGGGGTCGGATACAGCACCGAGAAGTTCCAGGCGCCGCTGTAGCCGCTCCCCGGCGCCGCGGACGGCATGTCGATGAAGGTCTGGCCGTCGGCGTAGAGCTGAACCTCCCGCACAGTCTCCTGTTCGGAGCGGTACCAGTTCAGCATCCAGAACTGGGGGCCCTCCATGGGCGCCGGCTCGTTGAGATCGCTGCCGCCGTCCGAGTACGAATAGCCGGTGACGCTGAATGCGGCGAAGAAGTTGACAGTGCTGCCCTCAACGACGGTGGTAGCCCCCGCGCCGAAGGAATCGATCTGGCCGCTTCCCGCCACGGCAAGCATGGGAGCCAACAGCGCGCCCATGACGAAACGATTCCTGGCAGCGGACATGACGGTCTCCTCAAGTTGGAGCCGCAAGGCTAGACGTTCGGTGCCTGGAGATCATCTGACAAGGTAGGGGCTTGGCCTCTGCTGCGCTGACCGGACGGAGCAGGGGCTCAGGGTCAAACTCACTCGTGCTGATACGCCTGATGTGTCGCTGGCCAGAGTGCTTCGCATCATCACGATTGCCGATGGCGCCGAGCCAACCATGTAGACATCGGACTCGGCGCGCCACTACGCTGACTGCAATGCCAGCTCATTCAGGGCGGGCCAGGACTAGGAGGCGCCCCATGCTGGACCCCGGTTTGTCGATGGCCGGCCTGCGCGAGACCGCTTCGGCGACGCTGCTGTTTGCTGGTACTGCCCTGGTGCTGGCGCTGGTCGTCGCGGTGGTGTTGGGTGTGCTGGACGAGCTTTTGCTTCGGCGCTGGGTGCATATGCGGGCACTGCGATGGTGGTTGGAGCGCATCGTGCCGAGTGAAGGAAATGACAGCCGAAACGCCCCCGCCGAACTGGCGAAGCGCAGAGACGAGCTACGCCGGGCTTTCGAGGTGCCGATGATGACGGAGCCCGCCTCGGAGGCCTTGCCCGATCCACGCGAGAAGCAGGAAGGCGACCCCAGAACAGAGGCGGTTTTCTGGCAATTGGTGACTCCCGTCTCAGGACTGACGTCGAGACAGTTGATGGGCATCCTGTCCTCGAGCGTGCAGGCAGAGTTGGGCAATCGCTACCCCAGCCCCTTCGTGTGCTGGTTGGCGGCTCTGGGATCGATGCCGATCAAGCCATCGCCATTCCAGGCATTGAAGCCGTCGAACGATACGGCGGCTGATCCGGACAACAGCGCCGCCCGTGGTGCGCTGCAGGCCTATGCCGAGCGCGCGCTTGACGGCTTGCAAGTGCAACTGCTGCGAGCCCGCACCATCTTCCGACACACATTTGCGGCCGTGTTGGTCGTGTGGATGGTGATGCTGCTCGCCGCGCAGGCGAACTCTGAAGCCCAGGTGCGTGAACAGGACGCTGCGGTAAAACTCGCCGCGCAGACGGCAGCTCGCGAGCAGGCGACGATGGCTGTCCGTGCTGCGGCCAGTGCGCCGGTATCAGCGAGCAGCCAGTTCGACGCTGCACGGGCCACGTCGTTGCTGGGTGCGCTGACGGAAGAGGAAAAGGCCAGGAAAGATCAGGTGGCCGCCTACAAGGTGCATCGACAGCTGTCGATGCTGCTTTACGTGGCTCTCAGCATCGTGGCAACCGCGTTCGTGTCAGTGCTGTCGGCACCTCTGGACCGGCTCACGGCAACGCGCGCTGGTTGAGCGATGAAGGACGAGAGGGTTCGTCGCTCGGACGTGACGGTCAGTCGCCGTAGCAACCGCGCACCCGTTGCTGATCAGGTTCAGGTGCCACACGGCTGGCGCGCACCCAGGCGGGCGGTGGTCCTCATCCATGGCTATCGCACCACCCAGGACAGGGCCGGTGGCAACTACGACGCTTTCCAGGCGCTGTTGCGAGACACCTTGCCAGACGTGGCGGCACCGATCGACCTCGTGGCCCTCACGTGGCCGGGCGACGGGCCCGTGCCCGGGCTCGACAGGCTGTATTTTGCCAAGGCCCATGAGCACGCCACCCAGGCTGTCGGACCCATTGCCCGATTTCTGCGAGGTGTAGACAAGAGGGAGGCGCGGGTCGATGGCCCTGAGGCTTGGCAGGAAGTGGTCATCGTGGCTCATTCGCTGGGGTGCTTCCTGGCGACCGAGGTGGCAAAGGCGCTACTGGAAAGCCCGCAGCCGCGGCCGCAGCTGAAATTGGTGTTGATGGCTGCGGCGATGCCGGTGCATGGTGATTACGAGACCCTGAAGCAACACAAGGCGCAGTGTGAGGTCTACGTGATGCACTCGCTGAATGACGAGGCCTTGGGAATGGTTTTCAACGCAGGCTGGCGCATGGTAGAGAGGCGCTGGATTCGGGGCGTGGAAGCGGTGGGCCTCAAAGGCAATCCGGAAGAGGGCCTATGGGCGGGGAGTCAGGTGATGGAAGGCCATCGTCATGGGCACTATTGGCCGAATGCCGCTTCCGTCAGGCGGGTATGCGTCTTCCTGGGTTGGATCACGGAAGAGCAGTTGCGAACCCGTGACGCCGCTGACGCCATGCTGCTGGAGCGCGCACCGCTGCTAGAGCGCGCGACTGCCGAGCGTGTTCTGTACGACTCGTACGGCGTTTCTTTTCATGGCTTCTTCTGATCCAGCCACTGGGCGGCTTCCGCCTCTCGTGACCAAGCTTTGCAACAGCTTGTCGTGAATGCCGCTCCTCGGGCCTTCAGGCCCGGGCGGCCAAGCTTTGCAACAGCTTGTCGTGAATGCCGCCAAATCCACCGTTGCTCATGCACAGCAGGTGATCGCCCGGCTTTGCCGCCTTGACGACTGCGGCAACGAGGGCATCCACATCCGCCCCAACGAAGGCCTGCGCCCCCATCGGTGCCAGTGCCTCTCTGGCGTCCCAGCTCAACCCCTGCTGGTTGCAGAAGGCAAGGTCCGCCTCCTCCAGCGCCCAGGGCAGTTGGGCCTTCATCGTGCCCAGCTTCATCGTGTTGGAGCGCGGCTCGAAGACGGCGAGGATGCGGTCGGCCGGGGCGATGCGGCGGCGCAGGCCATTGATGGTCGTGCGGATGGCGGTGGGATGGTGCGCGAAGTCGTCGTAGACCCTGATGCCACCGGCCTCGCCGCGCAGCTCCATGCGGCGACGCACGTTGTGGAACTCGGCCAGCGCGGCGGCGGACTGCTCCGGCGACACGCCCACATGCTCCGCCGCCGCGATGGCGGCCAGCGCGTTGAGCTGGTTGTGCTCGCCGATCAGGCTCCATTCGACGCGGGCCACCTTGAGGCTGCCCCGCAGCACGTCGAAAGCCTGCGGCTCGCCGCGAGCGCGCAGCATGCCGGCCTCTTCCTTCTTGGCGCCGAAGCGCTGCACCTCGCTCCAGCAGCCGCGCGCGATCACGCGCTGCAGCGCCTCCTCCCGGGCGTTGACGACCAGGCGACCGCTGGCCGGCACCGTGCGCACGAGATGGTGGAATTGGGTCTCGATGGCGGCCAGGTCCGGGAAGATGTCGGCGTGGTCGTGCTCGAGGTTGTTCAGGATGGCCGTGCGCGGCCGGTAGTGCACGAACTTGCTGCGCTTGTCGAAGAAGGCGGTGTCGTACTCGTCGGCCTCGATGACAAACGGCGACCCTTCACCCAACCGGGCGGAGACGCCGAAGTTCTGCGGCACGCCGCCGACCAGGAAGCCCGGCTTCCGGCCGGCGTGCTCCAGGATCCACGCGAGCATGGATGTCGTCGTCGTCTTGCCATGCGTGCCGGCCACGGCCAGCACATGGCGGCCCTGCAGCACGTGTTCCGCCAGCCATTGCGGGCCCGAGACGTACGGCAGGCCGGCGTCGAGGATGGCTTCCATCAGCGGGAAGCGCTCGCCGCGCGTGACGACATTGCCGATGACGAACACGTCGGGCTTGAACTCCAACTGCTCCGCGCCGAAACCTTCGATCAGCTCGATGCCCAGCGCCTCGAGCTGTGTGCTCATCGGCGGGTAGACGTTGGCGTCGCAACCGGTCACGCGATGGCCGGCCTCGCGCGCAAGCGCCGCCAGGCCGCCCATGAAGGTGCCGCAGATGCCGAGGATGTGGAGATGCATGTCAGTCGGCCCGTGAGGGCAGGGGATCAGCGCAGGGCGGTGCGCGCGGCCGCGAGCGTGGCATCGAGGTCGGCCTGGCTGTGCGCCGCCGACACGAAACCAGCCTCGTACAAGGCCGGAGCAAGATAGATGCCGGCGTCCAGCATCGCGTGGAAGAAGCGGTTGAAGCGCTCCTTGTCCGTCGTCATGACGGTGGTGTAGTTTTGCGGCAGCTCCGGCATCAGGAAGAAGCCGAACATGCCGCCTTCGCAGTCGGCGCTGAATGGCACGCCGTTGTCGGCCGCAACTGCCCTCAGGCCATCCACGAGCTGCTGGGTCTTGGCCGACAGCGATTCGAAAAAGCCGGGTTTCTGGATCTCGCGCAGCGTCGCCAGACCGCAGGCCGTGGCCACCGGGTTGCCCGACAGCGTGCCGGCCTGGTAGACGCCGCCCAGCGGTGCCAGGTGCTGCATGACCTCGCGCTTGGCGCCAAACGCCGCCAGCGGCATGCCGCCGCCGATGACCTTGCCGAACACCGAGATGTCGGGCGCGAAGCCGGGGATGAGCTTGGCGTAGTGCGCCTGCGCCGAACCCAGGCCCACGCGAAAGCCCGTCATGACCTCGTCCAGCACCAGCAGCGCGCCGTGCTGCGTGCACAGCTTGCGCAGTGCCGTCATGAACGGCACCGACGCACGCACGAAGTTCATGTTGCCGGCGATGGGCTCGACGATGACGCACGCCAGTTGCGCGCCGGCTTCAGCGAACGCGGCTTCCAACTGTTCGACGTTGTTGTATTCCAGGACCACCGTGTCGGCGGCCGCACCGGGCGTGACGCCGGCGCTGGTGGGGTGGCCGAAGGTGGCCAGGCCCGAGCCGGCCTTCACCAGCAGTGCATCCGTGTGGCCGTGATAGCAGCCCTCGAACTTGATGAACTTGGGCCGGCCGGAGGCGCCGCGCGCCAGCCGGATGGCGCTCATGGTCGCCTCGGTGCCGGAGCTGACCAGGCGCACCTGGTCCATGCTGGGCACCAGCTTCAGGATCTCCTCGGCCAGCTCGATCTCGCGCTCGGTCGGCGCGCCGAAGGAGAAGCCTTCGGCAGCGGCCTTCGTGACGGCTTCCAGTACGGCGGGGTGGCCGTGGCCCAGGATCATCGGGCCCCAGGAGCCGATGTAGTCCACATAGCGCTTGCCTTCGGCGTCAAAGATGTAGGCGCCATCGCCGCGGGCGATGAAGCGGGGCGTGCCGCCCACGGCGCGGAAGGCGCGCACGGGAGAGTTCACGCCGCCGGGGATGACGCGGGCGGCGCGCTCGAACAGTTCGGTGTTGGTTGCCATGGCTTGTGGCCGATGTCGACAGAAAGAATGTAGTACCAAGCGACGGCCGTGGCACGGCCGCCGCAGCCATCCGGCGCGGTGGCCGGTTCAGTGCATGCGCCGCGGCGTCTTGGGCGACGGATCCGGCTCGGGCTCGGGCTCGAAACTGTCAGGCTCGCCGCCTTCCTCGTCGGCGGGCGGCAGCGCCCAGAAGAAGCGGTCGGGCACGACATTGCCCATGCCTGGGCGGAAGCCCGCGTCCAGCGACTGGTCCAGGAAGGACAGCGCCTCGCTGACGGCGGAATGCAGCTCGGCGCCGACCGAGAGCAGCGCGGCCAGCGCGGCGGCCAGCGTGTCGCCGGCGCCGACGAAGGCCGTCTCGAAGCGCTCGAACTTCTCGCCGGTGATGGGGCCGGACGCGTTCGCCAGCACGTTGTCCACGTACTGGTTGGGCAGTTGCATACCGGTCACCAGCACATGCTGGGCGCCCGACTGCGCGGCCGCGACGGCCAGCTCGCGGGCCGACGGCGTGCGTTCGCTGTCCCAATCGGGCAGCAGGAAGTCGGTCAGCGTCTTGTGGTTGCCCACCAGAACGGCCGTCTGCGGCAGCACGAGTTCGCGCAACGCATCCAGATAGCTCTGCTGGTCGTCCTCGTCGATCCAGGCAACGGACGGCAAATAGGTAACAAGCGGTACATCCGGATAGTCGCTCAGCACCTCGGCGACGGCGCTCACGGCCTCGGCATTGCCAAGGAATCCGACCTTCCAGGCCGTGATGGGCACGTCCTCCAGGATGTGGCGTGCCTGCTCGGCGATGGCGTCAGGGTCCAGGTTGTGATGCTCGAAGACCTCGGCCGTGTCACGCAGCACGACCGCGGTGACCACCGGCAGGCAGTGCGCGCCCATGGCGGCGATGGTGGCCACGTCGCCAGCCAGGCCGCCGGCGCCGGAGGCGTCGCTGGCGTTGAAGCTCAGCACGCAGGCCGGCGGCGGGCTTTCCTGCTCGTCTTGGGACGGGTCGACGTCGGGGTCGACGGAGTGGGGTTTGGAGCTCATGAGGTTGTCGTGGCGGTTGCCGCCGACGGCGGCCTAAAGCGTGGAGTCTGCCGCTAAAAGAGCCGTTCTGTGGCCCTGGGCACAGGCGTTTGCCCTCAGCATTGCGCTCACGGGCCCTGGCTAGAATGATTCGATTGTAGTGAGCAAACTCTGAGCAACACGTGAGCGAACCCAGCACCTGGATGTGCCTGATCTGCGGATGGATCTACGACGAAGAGACCGGTGATCCCGACCACGGCATCGCCCCCGGCACCAAGTGGGCCGATGTCGACATGAACTGGGTCTGCCCGGATTGCGGCGCGCGCAAGGAAGACTTCGAGATGGTGCGCATCTGACCCTGCCGGGCCGGACCAGTCCCGAGCTGAAGATCAGAGGAGACGAGGTTTGAACGAGCAAGTTTCTGGTGCGGGTCCGACCCGCATCCTGGTCATTGACGACAGCAACACCATCCGCCGCAGCGCGGAGATCTTCCTCAAGCAGGGGGGGCATGAGGTCGCCCTGGCCGAGGACGGTTTCGACGCGCTCGCCAAGCTGGGGGATTTCCATCCCGACCTGGTCTTCTGCGACATCCTGATGCCGCGCCTGGACGGGTATCAGACCTGCGCCATCATCAAGCGCAACCCGGAGTTCTCGGGGGTGCCGGTGATCATGCTGTCGTCCAAGGACGGCTTGTTCGACAAGGCGCGCGGGCGCATGGTCGGCTCGGAGGACTACCTCACCAAGCCCTTCACCAAGGACCAGCTGCTTCAGGCGGTGCAGCAGCACCGCCCCTGAGGCATCAATAGAGCGAGAACTGCCATGAGCATCCACAACATCCTCCTGGTCGACGATTCCAAGACCGAACTGCACGCGCTGTCCGAGATGCTGACCAAGCGCGGCTTCAACGTGCGCACCGCCGAGAACGGCGAGGAGGCCATGAAGCGACTGGCCGAAGGCAAGCCCGACCTGATCCTGATGGACGTGGTCATGCCCGGCCAGAACGGCTTCCAGCTGACCCGCGCCATCACCCGCGACGAGCGCTACGTGGGCGTGCCAGTCATCATGTGCACCAGCAAGGGCCAGGAGACCGACAAGGTCTGGGGCATGCGCCAGGGGGCCAGCGACTACGTCGTCAAACCCGTCAAGGCCGAAGAGTTGCTGGCCAAGATCAAAGCCCTCGGCTGACCCCCGGCCGGCGCTGCAGACATGGCGAACAAGACCGCTCTCCGAGAACTGCAACAGCGCCTGGCCGAGCGCATGCAGGCCGCGCGTGAAACCACGCTGATCGCGAACTGGCTGGCCGTCGACTGCGCCGGCGTGGGCCTGCTGTTCTCGCTGAAGCAGGCCAGCGAAATCTTTGCACCCGTGCCGATCAAGCCGGTGCCCTACGCCAAGCCGTGGCTGTCCGGCGTGGCCAACCTGCGCGGTGGCCTGTTCACCGTCGTGGACTTGGCCGTCTACCTGGGCCTGCGCGACCCCGCGCCCGGCCGCGCCGTGGGCGCCCAGGCTCGCCTGGTGTCGCTGAACAGCGACCTGAACCTGAACTGCGCACTGCTGGTCGATCGCCTGGCCGGCCTGCGCAGCGACGAGCAACTGCCGCTGGCAGCCGAGCAACCCGCCGGCCCGCTGCCGCGTTTCGCCGGAGCGCTTCGGCGCGACGAGGCGGGGCGCCATTGGCAAGAAATCAATCTCGAAGCGCTGTCGAGGCAGGAGAACTTCCTGCACATCGTGGCGTGACGCGCTGTTAGCTAGTCCCAGGGTCCGCGTTGGGAGTCGGACCATCACAAACATTGAAGGACGAGGGTGAGATGAGCCTGCTTGACAAGATGAGAGGAAAGTCCGAAGCCGATGATCTGGCGCCGGCGGTGCCGGAGGCCCCGGACACGACCATCGACTCGACCAGTGCCGGCGCCTTTGACGCGACGCGCAACGCCGACTCCACGCTTGTCGGCATGGAACTGCCGACCCGGGCCGAGGACTACCTGCAGCCCGAGGAGCCGTCCATCATTTCGCCGGCCGTGCCGACGGAACCCGGTCCTGCGAGTGAATTCCCCGCCAGCAGCATGAACTTCGCGCCGACCACGCAAGCGGCCGATCCCACCATGCTGCCGGCAGCCGCTGCCCCAGCCACGGGCGCCGAGAAGCTGGCCGATTTCATGGGCCGCAACCGCCAGCGCGTGCTGACGGCCCTGGTGGCCCTGGGCTTCGTGGGCACCACGCTCGCGGTCACGCTGGTGGTGGTCGGTGCCAACCGCAGTGCAGCGCAGGTGCGCGCCGCCGGTCAGGCATTGATGCACTCGCAGCGTATGGCCAAGTCCGTGTCCGCCGCGCTGGTGGGCAACCCCACTGCGTTCGCCGAACTGCGCGAATCGGTGGGCACGCTGAGCACTGTGGTCAACAACCTGAAGACCGGCGAGGGCGAGTTGTCCGTCGCGCCGGCCGCCGTGCAGCCCACGCTGGACACGCTGAAGCCGCTGGTCGAGCGCGCCGAGAAGAACGGCAAGATCGTGCAGGGCCAGGAAAAGGTGCTGACGCAGGTGGGACAGGCGCTGCGCGCCATCAACCGCCAGTCCAGCGACCTGCTGGAAAGCGCCGAGGCTGTCTCATCTCAGGCGCTGCAGATCGGCGCGTCCGCCGGTGAAGTCTCCGCGGTCGGCCAGCTGGTCATGCTGACCCAGCGTATCGGCAAGAGCGCCAACGAATTCCTGACGCAGGAGGGCGTGAGCCCCGAGGCCGTGTTCCTGCTGGGCAAGGACTTGAACTCCTTCAAGCTCATCACCGAAGCGCTGATCAGCGGCAGCCCCGAGCTGCGCCTGAACGCCGCCCGTGATCCGCAGCTGAAGGAACGCCTGCAGACGCTGCTGAAGCAGTACGAAGAGACCCGCACCCGCGCCAAGGCCATTCTGGACAACCTGCAAGGCCTGGTGGCCGCGCGTGAGGCGCAGACGGCCATGCTGAACGACTCCGAGCCGCTGCGCAAAGGCCTGGAACAGGCCGCGACGGACCTGGAAAAGTCCGGCGGCGCCGGCTGGGGTACCTTCCTGCTGCTGCTGGGCTCGCTGGCCGCGCTGGTGGGCGGTGCCGTCGGCTTCCTGCGCCTGTACCTGGCCGACCAGAGCCGCCGTGCCGAACTGGCCGAAGCCGAGAAGCAGCGCGCCGAAGCCGAGGAAGCGGAAGCCAAGCGCGTCAACGACGCCAACCAGGCCGCCATTTTGCGGTTGATGAACGAACTGGCCACGGTTGCTGAAGGCGACCTGACGCAACAGGCGACGGTGACGGAAGACATCACCGGCGCCATCGCCGACTCCGTGAACTACACGGTGGAGGAGCTGCGCAACCTGGTGGGCCAGGTGCAGTCGACGGCAGCTCGCGTGACGGACACGACCGGCGCGGTGGACCAGACGTCCACCGACCTGCTGGCAGCGTCCAAGGAACAGCTGCACGAGATCCGCGCCACTGGCGAGGCCGTGCTGGGCATGGCGGGTCGAATCACCGAGGTGTCCGCGCAGGCGCAGACCACCGCCGAGGTGGCGCGCAAGAGCCGGGAAGCCGCCGAGCAGGGTCTGTCCGCGATGCAGAACAACATCGCCGGTATGAACACCATCCGCGACTCCATCCAGGAGACGTCCAAGCGCATCAAGCGCCTGGGCGAGTCGTCGCAGGAAATCGGCGAGATCACGGAGCTGATCTCTGACATTACGGAACAGACCAACGTGCTGGCCTTGAATGCCGCCATCCAGGCCGCTTCGGCCGGTGAAGCGGGTCGCGGCTTCTCGGTCGTTGCGGAAGAAGTGCAGCGCCTGGCCGAACGCTCCGGCGACGCGACGCGCCGGATTGCCGCGCTGGTCAAGACCATTCAGACCGACACCCACGACGCCGTGGCCGCCATGGAGCGTTCGACGCGCGGTGTGGTGGAAGGTACGCAGCTGTCCGACGCGGCCGGCAAGGCACTGGAAGACATCGACAGCGTGTCCCGCCAGCTGGACGAGCTCATCGTGCGCATCTCCTCCAGCGCCCGCCAGGAAGCCGAGCACGCCAACGAGGTGGCGTCCAACATCCAGCACATCTTCGCGGTGACGGAGCAGACGTCCGAAGGCACGCGCTCGACCGCCCAGATGGTGCATGAACTGTCCCGTTCCGCCGAAGCGCTGCGCGCCTCGGTGTCTCGATTCAAGGTCGCCTGACCCCGGTCCGCCCCGAGCAAGAAAGCCCACGCATGGACAGCTCCCTGCGAGACTCCGAGTTCCCGGCCGACCTCAGCCCTCTGGCCTGGGTTCAGGAGGAACTGCGCCGCTCCCTGGAGTCGGTGCACAAGACCCTGCGCCGACTGGTGCGCGACAGCAACGACAACCGCGCGACCGCCTTCGGCACCGACGCCCAGCCCAGCGTGCCGCTGCAACAGGCCGTCGCGCAGCTTCACCAGGTCTGCGGCGTGCTGTCGTTGGTGGGCCTGCCCGCCGGCGCCGCCGTGCTGCGCGCCGCGGAGGCCGCGGTGGAACGCCTGGCCGAGCGGCCGCTGGAGATCGAAGCCGCCGCCGTCGACACCATCGAGCGCGCCAACTTCGCGCTGCTGGCCTTTGTCGCCCGCCTGCTGGCAGGCAACAAGGCCTCGCCGCTGTCGCTGTACCCCAGCTACCGCGCGCTGCAGGAGCTGAACGGCGCCGAGCGCATCCACCCAGCGGACCTGTGGCAGTTCGACTGGTCGTGGCGCGTCATTCCGCTGGATCCCGGTACCGCGCCGCGGTCGCCCGAATCGGTGCGCGCGCCGTTCGAGGCGGCGCTGCTGCGCCAGATGCGCGAGCCCAGTTCCGTGCACGCGGCCAACCTGTCGGGACTGTGCGCCGGGCTGGCGGCCTCGCTGCCGTCTGGCAACGGTCGCACGCTGTGGCAACTGGCCGCCGCCGTTTTCGAAGGCCAGGCGCTGAAGCTGCTGCCCAGCGACGCCTACACCAAGCGCCTGGGCTCCAAGCTGCTGCACGAGTTGCGCGTGCTGGGGCGGGGCGAGGTGTCCGATCGCCTTGCGCAAGACCTGCTGTTCTTCTGTGCCCAGTGCCGCCTGACGCGCGGCGCCGGTCCGCGCCTGACGGCGGTCCACGACGCCTGGCACCTGACCGACGAGCATGCCGGCGACTACGAGGACGACAGCCTGGGTCGCATCGACCCTGCCTGGGTCGTGCAGGCCAAGCGCCGCGTGATGGCGGCCAAGGAAAGCTGGTCCAGCGCCGCCGAGGGCGACCAGCATCGGCTGAGCGGCCTGGATGAGCAGTTCGCGGCCCTGTCCGAGTCGCTGACGCGGCTGTTCCCCAGCGGCGAGGTGCTGGCGCAGACGCTGCAGCGCGCCGTCGTCGCGACGCTGCGCTCGCGCAGCACGCCGCCGCCGGCGCTGGCGATGGAAGTCGCCACCAGCCTGCTGTATGTCGAGGCCGCGTTGGAAGACGCCGCCTTTGACCAGCCCGAACAGGCCGAACGCGTGCGCCGCCTGGCGCGCCGCGTCGAGGCCGTGGCCCATGGTCAGCCAGCGGATCCGCTGGAAGACTGGATGGAGGACCTGTACCGCCGCGTCTCCGACCGCCAGACGCTGGGCAGCGTGGTGCATGAACTGCGCGCCAGCCTCTCCGAGATCGAGAAGCAGTGCGACGAGTACTTCCGCAGCCCCACCCAGCGTGAACTGCTGATCCCCGTGCCCGGCCAGTTGCAGGCCATGCGCGGCGTGCTCAGCGTGCTGGGCCTGAGCCAGGCGGCTCTGGCCACGGTGCGCATGCGCGACGAGGTGGACGGCCTGGCCAACACCGAGATCGACTTCGAGCGTCCCGGCGCGCGCGACGTCTTCGAGCGCCTGGCCACCAACCTGGGCGCTTTGGGCTTCCTCATCGACATGCTGAGCGTGCAGCCGGCCCTGGCCAAGCGCATGTTCCAGTTCGACGAGGCCAGTGGCCGACTGGCGCCCGTCATGGGTCGCCGCGAAGGCGCTGTCGAGTTGCCCGACTTCGAGGCCAGCGGTTTCCACGTCGACCTGGAGCCTGAAGCTCCGTCCGCGTCCATGGAAGCCACGCAGCCGCTGCGCATCGACCTCGCGGCCATGGACCTGCCGGACCTCAGCCTGCCCGATCTGGACCTGTCGCAGCCGGCGCTCGCCCCGGCGCCGGTCGCGGCCCCCACGCCGGCGGCAGCGCCCGAGCCCAGCGTCGCTGACGACCCGGAGATGCGCGAGATCTTCCTGGAGGAAGCCGACGAGGTCATCGCCAATGCCCGCGCGGCCATGGAAGCCTTGCGCGACGCGCCGGCCGACCACGGCCAGCTCACCGTCGTGCGCCGCGCCTTCCACACGCTGAAGGGCAGCGCCCGCATGGTGGGCCTGAACGACTTCGGCGAAGGCGCCTGGGCCTGCGAGCAGCTCTACAACGCCCGCCTGGCTGAACCCCAACCGCAGGCCGATGCCGACCTGCAAGGCTTCACCACCGAGGCGCTGGACTACTTCGCCAACTGGCGCGAGCAGATCGCCGGCAACGTGGACGGCAGCAGCCATTCCGAGCCGCTGCGCCGCAGCGCGGATGCACTGCGCCTGCAGCGCTTGCGCGTGCCGCTGCTGGCCGACGATGCGCAAGCCGCGGACGTGGACCTGTCGCTGGACGGCATGGCCGCCGTCGAGGTGGTCGAGTTTCCGGCCGAGGTCGTCGCCGCGCCGGAGCCGGAGGTCGAGGCCGCCATCGCGCCCGACTTCATCATCGAGCTGGCCGAGCCGGCACCGCCGCTGCCCGAGCCCGTGGTCGAGGAGGTCACGCTGGATCTGGGCACGCTGGGCGACCTGGACGCCGCGGCCACCGAACCCATGCCGCATCTGGCACCCACCGAGCCCATGCCGCTGGCCGCCGCGCGAGATGAGCTCACACTTCCCAATTTCCGGCTGGAGCTGGACCTGGACGACGAGCCCGCGGTCATCATGCCCACGTCGGCCACCGTCGTGCCCGAGCGCCCCGAAGAGGCCACGATGACCTTGCCGGCGCTGGAGCCGGCCGAGCCCGACTTGAGCGATGTGCCGCTGCCCATCGCCGAGGTGCCTGAGCCCGAGCCCGAGCCGGAGACTGATCCCGTCGATCCTGACGAAGGCTACAAGGTCATCGGCACGCTGCGCATCAGCATCGCCCTGTTCAATATCTTCCTGAACGAGGCCGACGAGCTGTCGCGCAAGCTGGCCGTGAGCCTGGCGGAATGGGCCACCGTGCGCACGGCGCCGGTGCCGCCCAGCTGCGAGGTGCAGGCGCACGCGCTGGCCGGCAATGCCGGCACCGTGGGCTATGAGGACCTGTCCGCGCTGGCTCGCGAGCTGGAGCATGCGCTGGGACGCGCCCAGCGCGCCACGGCGTTCGACGAGGCCGATGCCGAGCTGTTCGTGCGTGCCGCCGACGACATCCGCCGCCTGCTGCACCAGTTCGCCGCCGGCTTCCTGAAGGCCAACGACCCCGACGTGGTTGCGCGCCTGCACGCCTATGAGCCCAAGGAGGCTCCAGAGGCCGGCGACGCGGAGCTGACGGCTGCTGCACCGCTGGACGAGCTGCCGGACGAGGTCCACACCCAGACCGGCGACTTCGACGCCGTCGCGCTCGAGGAGCCGCAGCCCATCGCGGCAACGCCGCTGCCCGACGATGACGTGCCGGCCATCGCCGCCGAGGCACTGGCGGCCGAACCGCAGCCTGTCGTCGAGCCCGAACCCGAGCCTGGCCTGCCGGATGCGATCGAGCCCGACCTCTATCCCATCTTCGAGGAAGAAGGCCGCGACCTGCTGCAGCAGCTGCACGGTGCGCTGCGCGACTGGCTGGCCCAGCCCGAGGATCTCGGACGCTCCGACGCCTGCATGCGGGCGCTGCACACCTTCAAGGGTGGCGCCCGCCTGGCCGGCGCGATGCGCCTGGGCGAGCAGGCCCACCACCTGGAATCCGCCATCGAGGACCTGCTGCGCGCAGGCCACGCGGACTACGCGCAGGTCGCGACGTTGCAGCACGAGGGCGATGCGCTGGAGCATGCTTTCGAGGCGCTGGGCGAGAGCCTGAAGGCGCCGGCCGCTGCCGCGCCGGCAGCGCCCATCGCACCGCCGCCCCCGGCGCCCGCGCCGTCGCCGGCTGTGGTCGAGGAGGCCCGGCCCGAGCCGCTGGCCCGCTTCGCGATGCCCGCGCCGGTCGAGGAGGTGCTGCCCGAGTCTGACCGCAAGATCGACTGGAGCCGCTTCGCCGACGCCGCCGAGATCGAGGCCGGCAGCGACAACCTGGCCATCGGCCAGTCGCTGGTGCGCGTGCGCGGCAGCCTGCTGGAGCGCATGGCCACGCAGGCCGGCGAGGTCAGCATCCGGCGTGCGCGGATGGAGTCCGAGCTGGTCCAGATGAAGACCGCGCTGCTGGACCTGGACGACAACCTGGAGCGCCTGCGCACCCAATTGCGCGAACTGGACTTGCAGGCCGAGGCACAGATGCATGCGCAGCAGGAAGCCGCGCAGCAGGGCGGCCGCGAGTTCGACCCGCTGGAATTCGACCGCTACACCCGCTTCCAGGAACTGACCCGCATGCTGACCGAGTCGGTCGGCGACGTGGCGACGCTGCAGCGCACGCTGACGCGCAACGTGCAGACCGGTGAAGACGAACTGGCCGCCCAGTCGCGGCTGACCCGCGAGCTGCAGGACGACCTGCTGCGCACCCGCCTGGTCGAGTTCGACAGCATCGGCGAGCGTATGCACCGCGTGGTCCGCCAGGCCTCGCGCGACGCCGGCAAGCAGGTCAAGCTGGAGATCCGCGGTGGCCAGACCGAGCTGGACCGCTCGGTGCTGGAGCGCACCTCGGGCGCGTTCGAGCATCTGCTGCGCAACAGCGTGGCCCACGGTATCGAGGCGCCGGAGGCTCGCGCCGCCGCCGCCAAGGACCCGGTCGGCACGCTGCGCATCGACCTCAGCCAGCATGGCAACGAAGTGCTGCTGAACTTCAGCGACGACGGCGCCGGCTTGAACCTGGCCCGCATCCGCGAGCGCGGCCTGCAGCTGGGACTGATCTCGGCGGATGCCGAACCCGATGAGGCGCAGCTGCGCCGCCTGATCTTCGCGCCGGGCTTCTCCACGGCCAGCCAGGTCACGGAGCTGAGCGGACGCGGCATCGGCATGGACGTCGTGCGCGCCGAGGTCGGCACGCTGGGCGGCAGCATCGAGACCACGTCGACCGCCGGTCAGGGCACCAGCTTCCTGCTGCGCCTGCCGCTGACCACCGCGCTGACGCAGGTCGTGCTGCTGAAGAGCGGCGACCAGGTCGTTGCCGTGCCGGCGGCGCTGATGGAGTCGGTGCAGCGCGTGCCGGTCGAGGCCGTCGAGGCGGCGTACGCCACCGGCAAGCTTCAGCATGGGGGCGCCGAGCTGCCGTTCTACTGGCTGGGTGGCCTGCTGGGCCAGGCCGGCCGCGGCCACCCGCATGGTCGCCACGCGCCCGTCGTGCTGGTGCGCAGTGCCCAGGCGGCGCTGGCGCTGCACGTCGATGAAGTCGTGGGCAACCAGGAAGTCGTCGTCAAGAACCTCGGTGCGCAGCTGAACCGCGTGCCGGGCCTGGCGGGCATCAGCCTGCTGGCATCGGGCGAGGTCGCGCTGATCTACAACGTCGTGGCTTTGGCCGACTGGTACGGTGCCGATGCCCAGGCCCGCCTGGCCGCGCTGCAGGCGCATGCCGAAGGCGGCGCCGCAGTGCCGGTTGAGGCCGCCGACGAGGTGGCGCAGGCGCCGCTGGTGATGGTGGTCGACGATTCGCTGACCGTGCGCCGCGTGACCCAGCGCCTGCTGGAGCGCGTGGGTCTGCGCGTGCTGCTGGCCAAGGACGGCCTGGATGCGATGGAGAAGCTGGCCGGCGACGAACTGCCGTCGGTCGTGCTGTCCGACATCGAGATGCCGCGCATGGACGGTTTCGACCTGGTGCGCAATATGCGCGCCGACACCCGCCTGGCAGCGCTGCCGGTCATCATGATCACGTCGCGCATCGCGCAGAAGCACCGTGACTACGCGGCGCAACTGGGTGTGGACCACTACCTCGGCAAGCCTTACGACGAGGAACACCTGCTGGGCCTGATCCGCCAGTACACCCAAGTTGCGGTAGTCTGAGACCATGTCACAGGTTGTCGACCATCTTGCCGAGCTGACCGGTTTCCGCGACCGTGACGTCATGGACGTCACGCTGGTCATGGCCCTGCGTGATCTTCTGGAACCCGAGTCGGTGGCCATCTACCGCAGCGTCGGCGAGCCGGGCCAGGAACGCTGGCTCACGCGCGCCCATCTGCGCGCCGGCGACGCCGTGGCGGCGGCCGATCCGCTGTGGGCCAAGCCCGAGGCGCTGCCGCTGGCGGCGGACCACCCACTGCGCCTGGAGGCCATGCGCAGCCGCAGCGTCACGCAGGTGGCGCAGGGCGGGCAGTGGCTTTACCTGTTCCCGATCGCGACAGACCGCGACGTGGTGGGCGTCATCGAGATCCTGTCCACGCGTCGCCTGGGCACGGGCTCTCAACGCATGGTCAGCAGCGTGCTGCGGATCTATCACAATTTCCAGGGCCTGCTTGATTACTCCGAGCGCGACACGCTGACCGGGCTGCTGAACCGCAAGACGTTCGACGAGAGCTTCCTGAAGGTGCTCACGGACATCCCGGCCAAGCACGACGCCAAGTACCACGCCGAGGACCGCCGCCACGAGGCCGCCACGCCGCACTATGTGCTGGGCGTCATCGACATCGACCACTTCAAGTCCGTCAACGACCGTTTCGGCCATCTGATCGGCGACGAAGTGCTGCTGCTGCTGTCGCGGCTGATGCGCGGCTCGTTCCGCTTCCACGACCTGCTGTACCGCTTCGGCGGCGAGGAGTTCGTCGTGCTGATGCGCTGCGACGAGGAAATCCATGCCGGCGAGGCCTTCGAGCGCCTGCGCGTGAACACCGAGCGCTACCTGTTCCCGCAAGTCGGGCACATCACGGTCAGCATCGGCTTCACCGAGGTCCGCGCGGGCGATTCGCCTGCCGCGGCCTTCGAGCGGGCCGACAAGGCCGTCTATCACGCCAAGGGTCACGGCCGCAACCAGGTCCACAACTACGCGGCCCTGGTGGCCAGCGGCGTGATCCAGGAAGCGACGCAGGCCAGCGACGTCGAACTGTTCTGAGGTTGGCTAACCGTTTGTTCGCTGGTCAGAAATGGCTTGATTTTTGGAAGATCTGGCCATAGCCTAGGCCCGTTGCCGGACTGGTGCACGCAGACACCGGCCGGCGACCCAGTTCGGGTAGGTGGGTCTGGTCCCCTGTCGTTCGCTGGGTGCCACCGTTGGTGCGCGCGGCCGGCACACCGCTTCGTGGCGTTGCTACGGGTGAGCATGCGTTATTCCTGGGTTCCGTTGAGCCTTCTGATCGCAGCCTTTCTGGCCTTCGTCGGCACGGCCGGCGGTGCGAAGTACAGCCTGGATGACCTGGCTGCGCGCGATGCCGAGCGCAGCGACGCGCTGCGCCTGCAGACCGAGCTGCAGCGACTGATGACTTTGCTGGTGGACGTCGAGACCGGCCAACGCGGTTTCATCATCACCGGCCAGCAGCCTTTCCTGCGCCCCTACGAAGATGCGTTGGCCGAGCTGGGTACGCTGCGCGGCAGCCTGATGCCGCGCCTGAAGGACAGCGGCATCCATCCCGACATGCTGAAGCAGCTGAACCTGCTCATCAACATGCGGCTGGGCCAAGCCAAACAGGTCATCGAGCGACGCATGACAGGCGGCGATGCGGTGGCGCGCGACCTGAGCGCCTATGTGGACGGCAAGCGGGTGATGGACGACCTGCGCTTCCAGGTCGAGCAGCTGGCGCAGGAACAGCAGCGTCGCGTCGCCACCGTCGATCGCCTGACGCAGGATGTGCAGGAGCGCACCACGTGGCTGACGCATTTGTTGATGGGCGTGGGGCTGGTGACGCTGGGCCTGGCCGTTGCCATGCTGTACCGCGAGCACCGCCTGCGCGACCAGGCCGAGATCGCGCTGCGCGATGCCAATGCGGGACTGGAATCGCAGGTGGCGCAGCGCACCGAGGCGCTGAGCCGCGCGCTGCTGCGCATACGCAGCTTTGCCAGCGAGCTGGATCGCAGCATCGAGACCGAGCGGCGCCGCCTGGCGCGCGAGGTACACGACCAGATCGGCCAGGTCGGCACGGCCATCAAGATGCTGTCGCTGTCGCTGCGCGCCAAGCTGGCGCCGCGCACCGAGCCGCTGCTGGACGAACTGCAGGAGTTGGCCGACGAGAGCATCCGCTCGGCGCGCCAGATCTCCGCCGCGCTGCGCCCGCCCTTGCTGGACGAACTGGGCCTGGAGGCCGCGCTGGGCCACTATCTGCAGGCGCTGGGGCGCCAGACGGGGCTGAAGACGGAGCTGGCACTGGACGACGCCGACATGCTGTCGCGAGACCAGGCCAACCCCTTGTTCCGCATCGTGCAGGAGGCCTGCACCAACGTGCTGCGACACGCGCAGGCCAACACGCTGCGGGTGGCCGGCCGCCCGTACGCCGAGGACCAGCGCGACGGCTATGAACTGGAAGTGCTGGACAACGGCCGCGGCCCCGGTGGCACGCGCGCCGATGCGTCGGGGCTGCGTGGCATGCGCGAGCGTGCGGCGTTGGCAGGCGGTGTTTTCGACTTTGGCCCGGCGCTGGGCGGCGGCACGCGTGTGCGCGTGTGGGTGCCCCTGGAGGCGCCCGGCAGCAGCGACCGGCAGGCGGAAGAGGAGGGGGTCTGGCAATGAGAGTGCTCGTCGTTGACGACCATCCGCTGATGCGCATGGGCATCAGCCAGTTGGTGATGCAGGAGTGGCCCGACGCGCAGATCGACGAGGCACCGACCATCGCCGATGCGCTGGCGCGTGGCGCCGCGGCAAAGCCGGACCTGATCACGCTGGACCTCTCGCTGCCTGACGCGCAGGGCACCGAGGGGGCGAGCCGCCTGCTGCGCGCGCTGCCCGGCGTGCCGCTGCTGGTGCTCAGCCTCAATGCCGAGGCGGCCTATGCCTCGCGGCTGATGCAGATGGGCGCCAGCGGCTACCTGCCGAAGGACCGCGCGGCCGACGAGCTGCGCGTGGCGCTGCGGCGCCTGGCCGAGGGCGGCCGCTATGTCACGTCCAGCATGGCCGACCATCTGCTGGCACTGCTCAGCGGCAAGGCGCCGGACGCGCTGCCGCACGAGCAGCTGTCCGCGCAGGAGCACCGCGTCATGCTGCTGATCGCGGCGGGCCGCACGCCGGCGCAGATCGCCGACACCATGCATCTGTCCGTCAAGACGGTGGGCAGCTACCGGGCCCGCATCCTGGAGAAGGCCGGCTGGGCCAACAACACCGAGCTGACCAAGTACTGCATACAGCACGGTCTGACGGATGCCTAACCCGTTAGGCGTGTAGGCAATTTGCCTACGCGAGGTCGCGGCAACCCTTCTGATCCGTTGCGGCCTTACGCCGCTGTCAGCCGGACGCCCGCTGGCCGACGATGGCGTCCATGAACATATTCCTCGTCGAAGACTCCGCCTCCATCCGCCGCCTGCTGGTGCGCCGACTGGATGCCATCCCCGGTATGCGCGTCGTCGGCGAGGCCGCCGGCGAGCGGCAGGCGCTGGCCCTGATCCAGTGGACCAAACCAGATGTCGTGCTGCTGGACGTGTCGCTGGCCAACGGTTCCGGCCTCAGCCTCGTGACCCAGCTGCGCCGCGGCGGCTATACCGGCCGCATCGCGGTGCTGACGGCCCAGGACGTGGAGGCCTACCGCAACGCCTGCATCGACGCCGGCGCCGACGCCTTCTACGACAAGGCCAGCGGCCTGGAGACGCTGTTCGACGATCTCGTCAGCCTGGAGGCCACCTGCATCGGCGGCCTGGACGGCAAGCCCTCCGTGCAGTTGCGCGACGGCCTGACCGGCCTCTACAACGAAGTCGCCTTGCACGAGCGCCTGGACCAGGCCTCGCGCTCGGCCTCGCGAGACGGTATCGACTTGGCGGTCTACGTCGTGCGCCTGGTAGGCCTGGCCGATCTGCCGCGCGAAACCGCCGCTGCGCTGGCGCAGCAGGTGGCGCAACGTCTGAAGGAAGCGAGCGCCGATGCCGACATCGTCGCGCGCAGCTCGCCCGACCAGTTCGCCGTCGTGCTGACGCGGTTGAACCAGGCCGACCAGGCCGCCAGCCATGCCCGGCTGCTGGCCTCGCTGATGGCCGAGCCGTTCCACGTGGATGGCCGCGATCACGTCATGGGCATCGAGATCGGCATGGCCTTGTTCCCCGGCGACGCCGTGTCGCCGCGCGGACTGCTGACGCTGGCGCAGGCGAGCGCGTTCGGCGCGCTGTGATGCCGCTGGGATTTCAGGCCACAGCCCGACTCTTGACGACCGCGTAGCGCGCCAGCGTGCGCTCCCGCGCGATGGCATGGTCCACGATGGGCTGCGGGTAGTCGCGGCCCTGCATATCCAGCGGCGCTCGCGTCCACGGGTCATGGATGGCGCGGTCGTCCAGGTCGGCCAGCTCCGGACAGTAGCGGCGGATGAACTTGCCCTGCGCATCGAACTTCTCGCTCTGCGCGATGGGGTTGAAGATGCGGAAATAGGGCTGGGCGTCGCAGCCGCTGCTGCTGGCCCATTGCCAGCCGCCGTTGTTGGCCGCCAGATCGAAGTCCAGCAGCTGCTGCGCGAAGTAGGCCTCGCCGCGGCGCCAGTCCAGCCCCAGGTCCTTGGTCAGGAAGCTGGCCACCACCATGCGCAGCCGGTTGTGCATGTAGCCGGTCTGGTTGATCTGGCGCATCGCGGCGTCCACCAGCGGATAGCCGGTGCGGCCCTCGCACCAGGCGGTGAACAGCCGGTCGGCGTGCGCGCCGGTTTCCCACTGGATCTGGTCGTACTCGGGCCGGAAAGCCGCCGTCATCGCATGCGGGTGGTGGTGCATGACCTGGTGATAGAAGTCGCGCCAGATCAGCTCCGACAGCCACACCTCGGCGCCATGGTCGCCGCCCTTCATCAGGTCGTGCGCGATGCGCGCCAGCCGCCGGATCGACACGGTGCCGAAGCGCAGGTGCGTGCTCAGGTAGCTGGGGCCCTTGACGGCCGGGAAGTCGCGCTTGTTGTCGTAGTCCTGGATGCGATCCAGGAAGTCGTCCAGCAGCGCCGCGGCGCCGCGGCTGCCCCGGCCCATGTGGTCGATCAGGCCGGCGGGCTTGAAGCCGATATCAGCCAGCGTGGGCACTCCCTTGGCGAGCTTGTTGGCGGTCAGTGCGTGGGCGTGCCGCTCCACCGGATAGCTGCTCAGGTAGAACGGGTCCACCTTTTTCAGCCAGGCGTTCTTGTAAGGCGTGAATACGCCGTACGGGCCGCCCGCGGCCGTCATCACCTCGCGGCGCTCGAAGATGACGTGATCCTTGGACGTGCGCAACTCGCAGCCGAAGCTGCCCAGCAACTCGGCGACCAGCGCGTCGCGCTTGAGGGCCTGCGGCTCGTCATCATGATTGGTGAACACGGCCTGCACGCCCAGTTCGGCCGCCAGCCGCGGAAGCTCGTCCGCCGCGAAGCCGTGGCGCACGATCAGCGCACCGCCCAGCCGGCGCAGGTCTTCGTCCAGCACCTGCAGCGCGTCCAGGATGAACTGCACGCGGCGGTCCTCGCGGGGCAGGGCGTCGAGGATGTCGCGGTCCAGCACAAAGGCGCAGAACACCTGTCTGGCGGTCTTCAGCGCGTGGTACAGCGCGGCCTGGTCATCCACGCGCAGGTCGCGGCGAAACCAGACCAGCGCGCGGTCAAGTTGGGTGCTCATGCCCACAGAATAAAATGCCGCCCATGGCCGCCGACCGGATTTCCCTGACCAACCAGTTCCTCATCGCCATGCCCGGCATGGCCGACGAGGCTTTTGCAGGGACCGTGGTCTACCTGTGCGAGCACAACGACAACGGCGCGCTGGGCCTGGTCGTCAACAAGCCGACCACGCTGACGCTGGGCACACTGTTCGAGAAGGTGGAGCTGAGCCCGCCCGCCGACCCGCTGGCCGAGACGCCGGTCTACTACGGCGGCCCGGTGCAGACCGACCGCGGTTTCGTGCTGCACGAGCCGCTGGACGAGCAAGGCAACCATTACAACGCCACGCTGGCCGTGCCCGGTGGCCTGGAAATGACCACCAGCCGTGACGTGCTGGAGGCGCTGTCCAACGGCGCCGGCCCGAAGCGGCTGCTGGTCACGCTGGGCTACAGCGGCTGGGCCGCCGGCCAGCTGGAGGAAGAGATCGGCCGCAATGGCTGGCTGACGGTGGATGCGTCGCCGTCCATCATCTTCGACACGCCGGTGGAGCTGCGCTACGAGCGCGCGCTGGCGCTGCTGGGCGTGGATCCGCGCATGCTCAGCGCTGACGCGGGCCACGCGTGATGGCGGCCACGGTGTCGCCTTCCCAGCTTCAATCCTTTCTTGCTTTTGACTTTGGCCTGCGCCGCATCGGCGTGGCCTCGGGCACGCGGCTGCTCGGCTCGGCCGAGCCGCGCGGCACCATCAAGGGCGGGGACTTCGACGCCATCGCCGCCCTCATCAAGACGTGGCAGCCCGACGCGCTGGTCATCGGCGTGCCGCGCCACCCCGACGGCGCGCCGCACGAGATGACGGCCAAGGCACAGAATTTCGGCCGGCGCCTGTCCGGGCGTTACCACCTGCCGGTCTTCGAGGTGGACGAGCGCTACACCAGCGTTGAAGCCGAGGCCGAAGGTGCGCAAGACGTGGACGCCGCCGCCGCCGCGCTGATCCTGGAACAGTTTTTTAGAGAACACCCATGAGCGACCTCAAACTGGACGCTGAAGGTCTATACCTTGAGCTGAAGAAGGGCGTGCAGCGACTGCTGACCGCCGACACCGCCCTGGTGGGCATCTGGAGCGGCGGTGCCTGGCTGGGCGAACGGCTGGCCGCCGACCTTGGCGTGGTGGCCGGAACCATCTCCAGTGCGATGCACCGCGACGACTTCGGCGAGCGCGGCATGGTGTCAGGCAAAGGAGGTGCCGACCACACCAAGCTGCCCTTCGACGTGAACGGCCGCGACATCCTGCTGATCGACGACGTGCTCTACACCGGCCGCACGACGCGTGCGGTCATCAACGAGCTGTTCGACTTCGGCCGGCCGGCTAGCGTCCAACTGGCCGTGCTGGTGGACCGCGGCGGGCGGCAGCTGCCCATCGAGCCGGCGTTCTCGGCCGCCCGCGTGACCCTCAACGCCGACCAGAGCCTGCGCCTCGCGCAAGGCGAAGACCGACGATTCAAGTTCGAGGTGAAGTAATGGCCCCCACGTTCACTTCGTTCACTGCCCCCCGAGGGGGCGTCGGCCTCCAAGGCTCCGCGAGGAGCCTCTGCGAGTCTCTTGGCGGCCCAGCGGGAGTCCGGTGATGCTCAGCAAACGCAATCCTCAGCTGAACAAGCACGGCGAGCTGATCCACTTGCTGTCCATCGAAGGCCTGCCGCGCGCGGTCATCGAGCAGATCCTGGACACGGCCGGCAGCTTCCTGTCGGTCAACGACCGCGAGGTCAAGAAGGTGCCGCTGCTGCGCGGCAAGTCGGTGTTCAACCTGTTCTTCGAGAACAGCACGCGCACCCGCACCACCTTCGAGATCGCCGCCAAGCGCCTGTCCGCCGACGTCATCAACCTGGACATCGCGCGCTCCTCGACCGCCAAGGGCGAGACGCTGCTGGACACGGTGGCCAACCTCAGCGCCATGCACGCCGACATGTTCGTCGTGCGCCACAGCGAGAGCGGTGCGCCCTACCTGATCGCCCAGCACTGCGCGCCGCATGTGCACGTGGTCAACGCCGGCGACGGCCGGCATGCGCACCCGACGCAGGGCCTGCTGGACATGTACACGATCCGGCACTTCAAGAAGGACTTCCGCAACCTGAGCGTGGCCATCGTCGGCGACATCGTGCACTCGCGCGTGGCCCGCAGCGACATCCACGCGCTGAACATCCTGGGCGTGCCCGAGATCCGCGCGGTGGGCCCCAAGACACTGGTGCCGGGCGATCTGCGCGACATGGGTGTGCGCGTCTGCCACGACATGGCCGAGGGTGTGAAGGACGCCGACGTCATCATCATGCTGCGCCTGCAGAACGAGCGCATGAGCGGTGCGATGCTGCCCAGCAGCGGCGAGTTCTTCAAGAACTTCGGCTTGACGCCCGAGAAGCTGGCGTTGGCCAAGCCCGACGCCATCGTCATGCATCCGGGCCCCATCAACCGCGGCGTGGAGATCGCGTCGGAGGTGGCGGACGGCAAGAGCAGCGTGATCCTGCCGCAGGTCACCTTCGGCATCGCCGTGCGCATGGCGGTGATGGCCATCCTGGCAGGCAACGAGGCTTGAGAACATGAAGATCCTGATCAAGAACGGCCGCCTCATCGACCCGGCCTCCAATCTCGACCGCACCGGCGACGTCGCGATCGCCAACGGCCGCATCGTGCACCTCGGCGACGTGACCGACTTCGGCGCCGACCGCATGCTGGACGCCAGCGGCCTCATCGTCGCGCCCGGCCTCGTGGACCTGTGCGCCCGCCTGCGCGAGCCCGGCCACGAGCACGAAGGCCTGCTGGAAACCGAACTCGCCGCTGCGGCTGCGGGTGGCGTGACCAGCCTGGTCTGCCCGCCCGACACCGACCCGGTGCTGGACGAGCCCGGCCTCGTCGAGATGCTGAAGTTCCGCGCCCGCAAGCTCAGCCGCTGCCGGTTGTTCCCGCTGGGCGCGCTGACGCGCCAGCTGAGCGGTGCCGCACTGACCGAGATGGCCGAGCTGACCGAGGCCGGCTGCGTCGGCTTCTCGCAGGCCGAGGTGCCCATCAACGACACGCTGGTGCTGAGCCGCGCGCTGCAATATGCGGCCACCTATGGCTACACCGTGTGGCTGCGCCCGCAGGATGCCTACCTCGGCGGCGGCGTGGCCGCCAGCGGCGCGGTCGCCACGCGCCTGGGTCTGTCCGGCGTGCCGGTCAGCGCCGAGACGGTGGCCATGCACACCATCTTCGAGCTGATGCGCAGCACCGGCGCGCGCGTGCACCTGTGCCGCATCTCCAGCGCCGCCGGCGTGGAGCTGCTGCGCGCCGCCAAGAAGGAAGGCCTGCCCGTCACGGCCGACGTGTCCATCAATTCGCTGCACCTCAGCGATGTGGACATCGGCTACTTCGACTCCGCGATGCGCCTGACGCCGCCGCTGCGTCAGGGCCGCGACCGCGACGCACTGCGCGCCGGCCTGGCCGACGGCACGCTGGACGCGCTGGTGTCCGACCACATGCCCGTGACGCTGGACGAGAAGGCCGTGCCCTTCGCCGAAGCCACGCCCGGTGCCACGGGGCTGGAGTTGCTGCTGAGCCTGGCCATGCGCTGGGCGCGCGATTCCAAGCTGCCGCTGCAGCGCGCGCTGGCGGTGGTCACGTCCGAGCCCGTCCGCGTGATGGGTCCGGCGCTGGGGTCGCTGGCGGCCAGCGCCGGTCGGCTGGTGGAAGGCGGCGTGGCCGACGTCTGCGTGTTCGACGCCGACGCCAGCTGGGCCGTCACGCCGGACCGCCTCGCCAGCCAGGGCAAGCACACGCCGTTCGCCTACGCGTCCAGCGGCTTCGAGCTGCCGGCGCGCGTGCGCACGACGCTGGTGGCTGGACACATCGCCTACGAAGCCGCCGAATGAAGGCAGTGTGGCGCCTCGCGCGCCTGACACCTCATGTGCTGCATGGCCTGTGGATCGTCAAGCGCCGCTTCGACCGGCTGACGTCGGCCGAGCGGCACCAGCTCATCCAGTGGTGGTCGGCCAAGACGCTGCGCATCCTGGGCATCGCGCTGAAGGTCGAGGGCCAGGCGCTGCCCGCGGGTCATCTCATCGTCGCCAATCACATCTCGTGGCTGGACATCGCGGCCGTGCACGCGGTGCTGCCGCAGGCGCGCTTCGTGTCCAAGGCCGATGTGAAGCACTGGCCGCTGGTGGGCGCGCTGGTGGAGGGCGCGGGCACGCTGTTCATCGAGCGCGAGAGCAAGCGCGATGCGCTGCGCGTGGTGCACCAGGCCGCGGCCGCGCTGCAGGCCGGCGACTGCGTGGCCTTCTTCCCCGAAGGCACGACCGGCCCGGGACCCGAGATGCTGCCCTTCCATGCCAACCTGCTGCAGGCCGCGGTGTCGGTCGACGCGGCCGTGCTGCCGCTGGTGCTGCGCTGGCATGAGCCGGGCGAGCGCTTCAGCTCATCGGCGCGCTTTGTCGGCGGCACGACGCTGGTGCAGAGCCTGTGGCGCATCGCGTCGGCACGCGGGCTGGGCATTGATGTACAGATGCTGCCCAGCATGACGCCCGACGGCCGGGAGCGGCGCGAACTGGCCGAGGCCGCGCGAGCGGTGATCAGCGCGCGGCTCTGAGCCCGGTCAGCCAGGCCAGGCCGGCGGACGTGTCGCCGCGCGGCCGGTACTCCAGGCCAATGCGCATGTCCTGCCCGGCCAGCAAGGCGAGTTCGGCCGCGTATTCATCTTCCGCGGGCTCTTGTCGCTCGGCCACGCCGGCCAGTTGCACATGGCCCAGCACGCCCAGATCCAGCGCGCGCTGCAGATGGCTCAGTGATTCACCTTCGGCCACGCGGCAGTGGTAGAGGTCCAGCTGGAGCTGCACGCGAGGCGTGTTGAGCGCCGCCAGCAGTTCCAGCGCCTGCGCCTGACGATGCAGGAAGTAGCCCGGCATGTCGCGCCGGTTGATGGGCTCGACGACCAGCGGCAGCGTGGACTGCGCGGCGGCCCAGGCCAGGTTGTCCAGCCAGGTGGCTCGCGCCACGGGCGTGTCGTCGGTCAGGCCCGACAGCAGGTGAACGCGAGCGGTGCCCAGACGTGTCGCCAGGTCCAGTCCCCGCAGCGTGGCGTCACGAAAGCGCTCCTCATGTCCCGCCAGCGCCGCGAAGCCGCGTTCGCCGGCGGCCCAGTCGCCGGCCGGTGCGTTGATCAGTGCGACGTGCAGGCCGGCCAGCCGGGACTTCAGTTCATCGACGTCGTGCAGATGCGGCTGCTGCAACTCGACGGCCGCGAAGCCGTCGGCTCGCGCGGTACCCGGCCGGTCAAGGTACGCATGCTCCGTGTAGAGCCAGTCCAGGTTGGCGGCGAAGCGCGGCGGGATCACTTGGACTCGGCCACCAGCGCCGGGTTCAGCCGCGGGTCGTTGTACATCTTGAACTGGCGGTAGACCTTGAAATAGGCGCGTCCGGCGCGCGAGTCGGCCAGCAGTTCGTCGAAACAGCCGCCCAGGTCGGCGCGCTGCTGGATCAGCCGCTGCAGCCGCTCGCCGCAGGACTGGCGGTGCGCGTCGTCGACATCGCTGCGCAGCGTCTGTTCGCGCATGGCCTGGATCTTCAGGCCCAGGATGGAGATGCGGTCCAGCATGGAGCCCGCCGTCTCGCTGTTCAAGCGCGCGCCGGGCGACACGGTGGAGCGGGGCAGGGCGGATGCGAGCGTGGCCGGATCCACCAGGCCCAGCGCGCTGAGCAGGAACTCGTCGATGCGTTCGATGGCGTCGTTGCGGGCCTGGTTGTGGCGGTCGATGGCGCGCTTGTTGGCGACGATCTCGGCGTCGGGCGCTTGCGTGCGGCGCGCGAGGTCTTCCTGGGCCCACAGGCTGCGGTTGTGGAAGTGGTTGACGGCGACCCAGCCGTGCACGTCGGTGGCTTCGACGGCCACGGGCGCCGAGGCCAGCGCCGCGTCATGGGCAGCGATCACTTCGGCAGAGGAGGGCAGGGTGATCTCGGGCATGTAGGGTCATCTTGCGCGGGCAGAATCCCGCGCCACTGTGCATGAGCCGCCGATGATAGAAGCCCGTCCCCTGATCGTGCGCCTGCGCAATTTCGTCGGCGATACCGTGTTGAGCATTCCCGCGCTGCGCCTGCTGGAGCAACACGGCTACCGGCTGGAACTGGTCGGCAAAGGCTGGGCGCGCGGGCTTCTGGAGGCGGAGGGCTGGGCCGTGCACGTGCGGCCAAACGAGTTGCGACCGCGCATCGCGCAGCTGCGCGAGTTGCGCCGAAGCTTCCGGGCTGAGGATCCCGGCTTCGACGCCCGGTCCAACACGTTGCTGTTCCCCTACGCCTTCTCCGCCGCGCTGGATTCGCGGCTGGCCGGCCTTAAGGCAGAGGGCCACGCGGGTGACGGCCGCACCTGGCTGCTCCGGCGGGGCCTGCCGCGCCGCGAGGGCCGGCACACGCTGCAGGAGTATTGGGAACTGGCCTGCGACTTCCTGGGCGTGCAGGCCGAACCGCCGACCGACATCCACATGCAGGTCAGCGAAGCCCAGCGCGATGCGGCGCGCGCGCTGCTGGCGCCGCTGGGCGTGGAGCCGGGCCGCTTCGTGCTGATCTGCCCGTTCGCGAACGGCCGCGTGGAGTTCCTGGACCGCAGCTGGCCGGCCTTCCCGGACTTCGTGCGGCGCCTGCACG
Organism: Roseateles asaccharophilus; assembly: GCF_031458115.1. Classification (GTDB taxonomy): domain Bacteria; phylum Pseudomonadota; class Gammaproteobacteria; order Burkholderiales; family Burkholderiaceae_C; genus Pelomonas; species Pelomonas asaccharophilus_A. The sequence goes on from NZ_JAVDXV010000008.1 coordinate 253,848, forward strand.
CGGCGGGGCGCCGTGTCGTCATCGTGCCGGGGCCGGCGGAGGTGGAGGGCGCCAAGCAGCTCTACCCGGATGCGCTGCGCCTGGACGGCGTGGCGCTGGGGGCCTACAACGCGCTGCTGCAGCTGGCAGGCGTGGTGGTCGCCAATGACACGGGCCCCGCGCACATGGCCGCGGGCGTCGGCGCGCGGCTGCTGAGCATCTGGGGCCCGGTGGATGCGGCGCGCTGGGCGCCGTGGGGATCGACGGTGACGCTGATGCGACGCGGCCCCAGCGAGTGGAGCAGCGTCGATGAGGTCGTTTTAAAGGTCGATCAGGCCTTGCCCTGATTGGCCACGGCCGCGGCCGCCTTGGCCGCGGCTTCGGCGTCGCCCAGGTAGTAGCTCTTGATGGGCTTCAGGTTCTCATCCAGCTCGTAGACCAGCGGGATGCCGTTGGGGATGTTGACGCCCACGATGGCGTCGTCGGCGATGTTGTCCAGGTACTTCACCAGCGCGCGGATGCTGTTGCCGTGCGCGGCGATGACGACACGCTGGCCCGACTTGATCGTCGGCGCGACGGTGTCGTTCCAGAACGGCAGCACGCGGGCGACCGTGTCCTTCAGGCATTCGGTCAGCGGGATGTCGTCGGGGTTCAGCTTGGCATAGCGCACATCGCTGCGCTCGCTGCGCGGGTCGGTCGCTTCCAGCGCCGGCGGCGGCGTGTCATAGCTGCGGCGCCAGATCAACACCTGCTCATCGCCGTACTGCTTGGCCATGTCGGCCTTGTTCAGGCCTTGCAGGCCGCCGTAGTGGCGCTCGTTCAGGCGCCAGGCGTGTTGCACCGGCAGCCAGGTGCGGTCCATCTGGTCCAGGCAGTGCCACAGCGTCCAGACGGCGCGCTTGAGCACCGACGTGTAGGCGATGTCGAAGTCGTAGCCCGCTTCCTTCAGCAGGCGGCCGGCGGTCTTGGCCTGCTCGACGCCGGTGGGCGTCAGGTCCACATCGGTCCAGCCGGTGAAGCGGTTTTCCAGATTCCAGGTCGATTCGCCGTGGCGGATGAGGACGAGCTTGTACATGGGCCTTCAGATGTTGCGAAAACGAATCGGAAATTGTAGGGAGACCTTGATGGGTGCGATCGGTATTGGGTTCGAGCGTGAATGAGTGCGCGTTCGCCTTGGTGGTAACCCGCATTTCCTCAAGACCTGGCCCTAAGATTTTCGTTGTTGCTGCAAAGAAGCAGCCATTTCTGACGCTTATCTTGGAGACCTGCATGAAGTTGTCCCCCCGCCAGCGTGTGTTGCCTGCGCTGATTGCCTGCCTGCTGAGTGCCGGCGCCGCCCATGCCGCCGATGAAACCAGCAGTTTCTCGGTCTCCGGCTTCGCGACGCTGGGGTTGGTCAAGACCAACACCGACCTGGCGCAATACGCCATCACGGGCCAGGTCCGCGGCGCGGACACGGACGTCTCGGCCGAGGTGGACAGCAAGTTGGGCGTGCAGTTCGGCGCCAAGCTGAACTCGACGTTCTCGGGCACCGTGCAGCTGCTGAGCAAGCACAACGGCAAGGGCAACTTCACGCCCGGCGTCGAGTGGGCCTTCGTGAAGGCTCAGCTGGCACCGTCGGTGTCGGTGCGCCTGGGCCGCATGGGCGCGCCATTCTTCGCGATCTCCGATTTCCGCGCCGTGGGCTTTGCCAACACGACGCTGCGTCCGGCACCAGACGTCTACGGCCAGGTGCCCGTCAGCCATTTCGACGGCGCCGACGTCAGCTACCAGGCCAATCTGGGCGTGGGTACGCTGACCGTGCAGGGCTTCGGCGGCAAGTCCAGCGACACCGTCGAGGGCACGGATGTGGACCTGAAGAAGCTGTATGGCATCAACGCCACGCTGGAGACCGACTCCGGCCTGACGCTGCGTTTCGGCCATGCCAGCGGCAAGCTGACCGTCAAGTCGGCCTCGCTGGCCACGCTGGTGGCCACGCTGCGCGCGACGCCGTTCGCCAGCGTCGGCAACCAGATCGACGCCAACGAGAAGAAGGCCAGCTTCACCGGCGTGGGCCTGACCTGGGACGAGGGGGACTGGCTGGTCAACACGGAATACACGCAGCGCCGTACCGACACCTATGTGCCGGACACCAACGGCTGGTACCTGACCGTGGGCCGCCGCTTCGGCAGCTGGACGCCGTACGCGACCGTGTCGCAGGTCAAGTCCGTCAGCAACAACGTCAACAACACCATCACGCCCGTCACGCCGCAGCTGGCGCAGCTGAAGGCCGTCGTGGACGGCACGCTGGCCAGCCAGCACCTGGCGCAGAAGACGGTCGCCGTCGGCACGCGCTGGGACTTCTATCGCAACTTTGCTTTCAAGGCCCAGGTGGAGCGCCTGCGCCCCACGGGTGACGCATTCTTCGTTCGTGTCCAGCCGGGCTTCGCCAGCCGCACGGTCAACGTCTACAGCATCGCTGTCGACACCGTGTTCTGAAGCCAGGGAGTCGCAGTCAATGAGCATCCGCAACATCGCCATCGTCGCTGCCCTGCTGGCAGCAGCTACCGCCGCCCAGGCCCAGGTCGTCGTCGTCGTGAACCCGAAGAGCGCACTGGCCAGCATGACGGCTGACCAGGTCTCCGGCATCTTCCTCGGCAAGACCACCACGCTGCCCAGCGGCGCCACGGCCGCGCCGGTGGACCAGGCCGAATCGGCGGCCGTCCGCGAGCAGTTCTACAGCAAGGTCACCGGCAAGCAGTCGGCTCAGGTCAAGGCTGCCTGGTCGCGCCTGGTGTTCTCCGGCAAGGGCACGCCGCCCAAGGAAATGGGCAGTTCTGCCGACGTGAAGAAGTTCATCGCCGGCAACCCCGACGGCATCGGCTACATCGAGAAGTCGGCGCTGGATGGTTCGGTCAAGGCCGTTCTGACCGTCGACTGATCTCCGGCTTGGCCGGATGATGGGCGCGCCCGGTTGCAACGGCGCGCCCGCTTTGCTTGATGCCCGAGGAGGCTGCGTATGAATGTGAAGACCCGGATCTGGTTGCTGCCCGCGCTGGCGGCCGGCATCTTTGCCATCGGCATCGTCGTGGTGCTGCTGTTTTCGTCGCGGACCTCGAACGCGATCGATGCCGTCGGCCAGGTGGACTTTCCCTTCCTGGATGCGACGACGCAGTTCGCCTCGCAGTTGGAGGCGCTGGGCGCCACCATCCAGAGCGCCGTCGCCGAGGGCGAGAAGAAGCGCCTGGACGAGGCGCGCGAGCGCGCCGCCAACATGCGCAAGCTCCTGGCCGCCATTCAGAAGATCGACGGCAAGGCGGAGATCGGCGCCCAGCTGAACAAGAGCTTCGAGGCCTACTTCGTCGCGTCGGTCGACACGGCCGAACTGTTCCTGGGCATCAAGCAGGGCGACCAGGCCGGTGCGATCCCGAAGATGCAGTCGGCGCTGAAGACGTTGGAAACGGACCTGGCCGGCGCCCGCAAGCAGGCGAGCGAGGGCTTTGATGCTGCGCTCGACAAGGCGCATGCCGGCGTGTCCTCCAGCCTGTGGGCCATCGTCATCAGCGGCGTGGTCGTCGTGCTGTGCCTGGGCGGCGCGTCCTACCTGGTCATCGGCGGTGTCTGGCGCCAGCTGGGCGGCGAGCCGGAATATGCGCGCGACGTGATGCGCCAGATGGCCGATGGCGATCTGTCGCAGGACATCGTCGTGGCCCCCGGCGCCGACCAGAGCCTGCTGGCCGCCGTGCGCGACATGTCGCGCGGCCTGTCCTCCATCGTGGCCAACGTGCGCCATGGCACCGACTCCATGACCGTGGCCTCGCGCGAGATCGCCGCGGGCAACCAGGACCTGTCCGAGCGCACCGAGCGCCAGGCGGGCTCGCTGGAGCAGACCTCTGGCAGCATGCAGGTGCTGACCGACACCGTGCGCCAGAGCGCCGACGCTGCGGCCCAGGCCAACCAACTGGCCGGCTCGGCCGCCACCGTCGCGCAACGCGGCGGCGAGGTCGTCGGCCAGGTCGTCTCGACGATGGAAGAGATCAATGCCAGCTCGAAGAAGATCGCCGACATCATCGGCGTCATCGATGGCATCGCCTTCCAGACCAACATCCTGGCGCTGAACGCGGCCGTCGAGGCCGCGCGCGCGGGCGAGCAGGGACGGGGCTTCGCGGTTGTGGCCGGCGAGGTGCGCTCGCTGGCGCAGCGCTCGGCGGAAGCCGCGCGCGAGATCAAGGGGCTGATCGGCGCCAGCGTCGACAAGGTCGAGTCCGGCTCGCGCCTGGTGCAGGCGGCGGGCTCGACGATGGACGAGATCGTCGCCAGCGTGCAGCGTGTGTCCGACATCATCAGCGAGATCACTGCCGCGGCCAACGAGCAGAGCCAGGGCATCGGCCAGGTCAATGCGTCGGTGGTGCAACTCGACCAGATGACGCAGCAGAACGCCGCGCTGGTCGAGCAGGCCGCCGCGGCCGCCAGCAGCCTCGAGCAGCAGGCCGTCAACCTGCAGCAGGCGGTGGCGACGTTCAAGCTGTCCTGAGGCCGGGTGCCGGGGCTCGCCGATAATCGCGGGCTTTTCTGCACGTCCTGACGGTGAACGCTTGAACTTCCTGATCCAAAACTGGTTTCTGATCGTCGCCGCCCTGGTTTCTGGCGGCATGCTGCTGTGGCCCCTGCTGGCTTCGGGTTCGCAAGGCAAGGCCGTCAGCCCGGCCGAGGCGGTGCAATTGATCAACCGCGAGAAGGGTGTGCTCATCGACGTCAGCGAGCCCGAGGAATACGCCAAGGGCCACGCGGTCGGTGCGCGCAACATTCCCTTTGGCCAGATCGAGGGCCACAAGCAACTGCCTTCCAACAAGGCCCTGCCGCTCGTGGTGGTGTGTCCGACCGGCGCACGCGCCGGCCGCGCTGCTGGCATCCTTCGCAAACTGGGCTACGAGAAGGCCCAGGTGCTGGCAGGTGGTTTCAAGGCCTGGCGCGAAGCCAGCCTGCCGATCGAGAAGTAAGGAGTCTGGCGATGGCGCCCGTGAAGATGTACACCACCCTGGTCTGCCCGTTCTGCGTGCGCGCCAAGATGCTGCTGAAGCAGCGCGGCGTCAGCGAGATCGACGAAGTCCGCGTGGACCTGAATCCCACCGAGCGCCAGACCATGATGGACAAGACTGGCCGCCGCACGGTGCCGCAGATCTTCATCGGCGACACTCATGTAGGGGGCTGCGACGACCTGATCACGCTGGACCAGCGCGGCGGGCTGATGCCCCTGCTGCAGGCGGCCTGAGGGCCTGCTTCGGGCGCCCGGCCCGATTTCAAGGCCGGGCAAGTCCCCTGACGGACCGTCATGGGTCTGCACTGATAATCCGACCGCCGCCCGCAGCACGCCGCTCGCGGGCTTTTGTTTGAAAGACCTGTTCCCATGGCCGACGAGATCCAAGCTGCCGCCGAAGGCACCCCCGTTTTCCAGATCCAGCGCATGTACCTGAAGGATCTGTCGCTGGAGCAGCCCAATGCACCGCACATCCTGCTGGAGCAGACCCAGCCCCAGGTCGACATCAACCTGACCCTGTCGGCCGAGAACGTCACCGACGGCATCTTCGAGGTCTGCGTGACGGCCACGGTCAACACCAAGGTCGCCGACAAGACGCTGTTCCTGGTGGAAGCCAAGCAAGCCGGCATCTTCGAGATCCGCAACGTGCCGCAAGACCAGGTCGAAGGCATCCTGGGCATCGTCTGCCCGCAGATGGTCTACCCCTACCTGCGCGCCATCGTGTCCGACGTCTGCACCCGCGCCGGCTTCCCGCCCGTGCTGCTGACCGAAGTGAACTTCCAGGCGATGTTCGAGGCCCAGCAGGCGCAACGCGCCGCCCAGGGCGGCCAGGCCGTCAACTGAAGCGAGCCTCAACCCGCAACGACGCCCCGCCTAGCGGGGCGTTTTGCTTGGTGGACACTCCAGCGCATGACGACGATGAATATCTGCGTTCTCGGTGCCGGTGCCTGGGGCACGGCGCTGGCCATCCAGGCCGCCCGGGCCGGCCATGATGTGACCCTGTGGGGGCGTGATGCCGCCGCCATGGCCGCAATGCGGGTCGGCCGCCGCAACCCGTACCTGCCCGACAGCGACCTGCCCGCCGCGTTGGCGCTGACCGCCGACCGTGGCGAGGCGATCGCCCATGCGGCCCAGGGTCTGACGATCGTCGCGACGCCCATGTCCGGGCTGCGCGAGACGCTGGCGGCGCTGCCGGCCGCGCAGCGTGTGCTGTGGCTGTGCAAGGGCTTCGAGGCGGGTACCGGCAGGTTGGGTCACGAGATTGCGCGCGAGTTGCAGCCGAGCATGCGCGTCGGCGTGCTGTCCGGCCCCAGCTTCGCGCAGGAAGTGGCGGCCGGCCGGCCCACGGCGCTGGTGGCGGCCAGCGAGGACGCGGATCTGGCGCGGGCGGCCGTCGAGGCGTTCCACGGTGACCGGTTGCGCGTCTACACGTCGGTCGACCCGGTCGGCGTGGAGGTGGGCGGTGCGGTGAAGAACGTGCTGGCCATCGCGGTGGGTGTCTGCGACGGTTTGTCGCATGCAGCGCCCGATGCGCCGGGATTGAACGCGCGCGCCGCGCTGATCACGCGCGGCCTGGCCGAGATGATGCGACTGGGCCTGGCGCTGGGCGCACGGCCCGAGACCTTCATGGGCCTGTCTGGCCTGGGCGATCTGGTACTGACCGCCACCGGCGACCTGTCGCGCAACCGCCGCGTGGGCCTGATGCTGGCCGAGGGTCTCGCGCTGCCCGACATCCTGGCGCGCCTGGGCCATGTGGCCGAGGGCGTCTACAGCGCGCCGACCGTGCTGGACCGCGCCCGCGCGGTGGGCGTGGACATGCCCATCACCGAGGGCATGGTGGCCTTGCTGGACGGGCGTCTGCGTGCCGATCAGGCCGTCGCGCTGTTGATGAGCCGCGACGCGCGCGCCGAGTAGGCTTCAGGCGCCGCCGGCATAGCCGTTCTGTCGCCAGGCTTCGAAGACGGCCACCGCCACGCTGTTGCTGAGGTTGAGGCTGCGCTGGCCTTCCCGCATGGGCAGCCGAACGCGCTGTTCGAGCGGGAAGCCGTCGCGCAGCGCGGGCGGCAGGCCCGCCGTCTCGCTGCCGAAGATGAACCAGTCGCCCGGCTGCCAGGCGACCTCGCCGAATGGGCGGCTGCCACGCGTCGTGAACGCGAACATGCGTGTCGGGTCTGGCGATTCCGCAGCCAGGAAGGCGGCCCAGTCGGCGTGCCGCTGCACGCGGGCGTACTCGTGGTAGTCCAGCCCCGCGCGCTGCAGCAGGCGGTCCTCCATCGAGAAGCCCAGCGGCTCGATCAGGTGCAGGCTGCAGCCGGTGTTGGCGGCGAGACGGATCACGTTGCCCGTGTTGGGCGGGATCTCCGGGTGGACAAGGACGATGTGGAACATGGGGCGCAATTGTCCCCGCAGCTCACTCGTCTCCGGGCTCGGGCGTGCGCGCGACCACCCAGGCCTGCACGCTCATGACGCCGGCCTGCAGCAGCACGCGGGCGATCTCGTACAGCGTGGAGCCGCTGGTCATCACGTCGTCCAGCAGCGCGACGCTGCTGCCGCGCAGCCGCGCCGCGCGAAGCGGGTCGATGGCGAACACACCGCGCACATTGGCCGCACGGGCTTCAAGCTTCAGGCCAGCCTGACGTTCGTTGTGGCGCACGCGCAGCAGCAGCTCGGGTTCGCAGCGCAGGCCACGGCGCCTGGCCAGCGACTTGGCCAGCTCGTGCGACTGGTTGTAGCCCCGCTCACGCAGCCGCGCCGGTGACAACGGCACCGGCAGCAGCCAGTCGGGCGTCGCGACCTCGGCGGCGCTCAGCGCCGAGTTCAGCCGCTCCAGCAGGCTCTCGCGCAGTTCCAGTGCCTGGTGGTACTTGAAGTGCTGCAACAGGCCGTCCCAGGGGAAGCGGTAATCCAGCGCCGTGACGGTGCGGTCCAGCGGCGGCGCTTCCACCAGGCAGCGTCCGCATTGCGGGCGGGGCCTGCCCATCAGCTCTGCAGGCAGCCGGGCGGCGCAGGTCCAGCAGCGCGGCACCGGGCGGGCATACAGCCCCAGGCAGGAACTGCACACCGTTTCATGACTCCAGGTCCGGCAGATCGCGCATTGGCCCGCGCAACGCATCAACACCTTGCCAATCAGCGGGGCCTTGTGTGCGGCTGGAGAGTGCTCAGGCATCGGCTCAATATACTGACCGGCCCATGAGCGAGACGGCGTCGGCCCCTACTTCAAACAAGGGGCCGCGGCCCCAGGATCTCGATCCGGTCGCGCTGCGCCGGCAGTCGGCCCGGTTGGCCCGGGCCGAGCAGCCGCCCTGGCTGAACGCCGAAGCGGCACAGCGCATGGCCGAGCGGCTGCCCTTCATCAAACTGCAGCCGGCGCGGGTGCTGGACGTGTCACCGGTGCTGGGTGCCAGCGCCGACCTGTTGCGCCAGGCCTATCCTGATGCCGAGATGCTGTGGCATGAAGACGACGCCGAGTTGGCCGCGCGCGCCGACCGCGACCGGGCGCCTGGCTGGTGGGGCCGGCTGACGGGCGCTTCGTCGGGGCGGGTTCAGGTCTTGCCGGCGCGGCCCGAGGTCCAGTTGCTGTGGTCCAACATGGCCTTGCATGCCCAGGCCGATCTGCCGGCGCTGCTGGCGCGCTGGCAGGACAGCCTGGCCGTGGGCGGCTTCGTCATGTTCTCCTGCCTGGGGCCGGACAGCTTTGTCGAGCTGCGGCCGCTGTACGCCCAGCAGGGCTGGGGCCGGCCGGCGCCGGACTGGTGGGACATGCACGACATCGGCGACCTGGTGCTGAAGGCCGGCTTTGCCGACCCGGTCATGGACCAGCAGCGCCTGACGCTTACCTGGGCCAGCCCCGAGCGCCTGCTGGCCGACCTGCGGGCGCTGGGTGGCAATGTGGCGCCGGCGCGCTTTCCTGGGTTGCGTGGTCGCCGCTGGCACCAGCGATTGCTGGAGCAACTGCAAGGCTTGCGCGATCGCGAAGGCCGTCTGACGCTGACGGTGGAGCTGGTTTTCGGCCATGCATTCAAGGCCGCGCCCAGGCTGACCGTGGCATCGGAAACCCATGTTTCGGTCGATGCAATGCGTGCCTCGCTGCGCCAGGGGCGTCGAGGGAGTGAAAACGCGGACTTGCGCTCGGGCACTGCCCCTGGGGCTGTGGGCTAAAATCCCGTGTTGCCATCAGGGTCGGGTGTAAACCCGGTCCGATCCACTGCGCCTCCGATGCCCGAGTGGCAGACCGCCGGCAACAGACAGCCGGTGGCGGCGGCAAGCGCCGATCTTCGAAAAATACCAGTGACAACCATGACGATGATGAACGCACGAGCGCACTGCGCCTCCCGCGGTTGGGCCAAGGCGGCCCTGGCGGCGACGGCGGCCCTGGCCGCGGGTTCGGCCCTCGCGGTGAACGACCTCAAGGGCGGCCCGGGCGTCAATCAGCTGAATCTGCACGAGCCGGTGACGCGCATCGCGGCCGACCAGATGTGGTTGCACAACTTCATGCTGATCGTCTGCCTCGTCATCTTCGTGGCGGTGTTCGGCGTGATGTTCTATTCGATCTTCAAGCACCGTAAGTCCAAGGGCGCGGTGTCGGCCAACTTCCACGAGAGCGTGGCCGTCGAGATCGCCTGGACCGTGGTGCCGCTGCTGATCGTCATCGGCATGGCGCTGCCGGCCACCAAGGTCGTCGTCGCGATGAAGGACACGACCAACGCCGACGTGACCATCAAGGCCACGGGCTACCAGTGGAAGTGGGGCTATGACTACCTGAAGGGCGAGGGCGAGGGCATCGGCTTCCTGGCCACGCTTGACGCCGCGCAGCGCGAGTCCTCCGACTCCGGCACGCCCGAGAAGGTCGACAACTACCTGCTGAAGGTGGACAACCCGCTGGTGGTGCCGGTCGACAAGAAGATCCGCATCATCACGACCGCCAACGACGTCATCCACGCCTGGATGGTGCCGGCCTTCGGCGTGAAGCAGGATGCCATCCCCGGCTTCGTGCGTGACACCTGGTTCAAGGCCGAGAAGATCGGTGACTTCTACGGCCAGTGCGCCGAGCTGTGCGGCAAGGAACACGCCTACATGCCCATCCACGTGAAGGTGGTGTCCGCCGAGGACTACACCAAGTGGGTTGAAGGCAAGAAGAAGGAAATGGCCGCCAAGGCCGACGATCCGACCAAGGTCTGGGAACTGGCGGCACTGGTGGCGCGTGGCGAGAAGGTCTACGCCGCCAACTGCGCGGTCTGCCACAAGGCCGACGGCACCGGCGCCGGCCCGATCAAGGCGCTGGACAAGTCGCCCATCGTGCTGGACACCGACCACACCAAGCAGATCAAGGTGCTGCTCAATGGCGTGCCGCCCGGCATGCCGTCCTGGAAGCAGCTCAGCGATACCGACCTGGCTGCCGTTGCCACCTACACGAAGAACGCCTGGTCCAACAAGACCGACCAAATCGTCCAGCCGGCCGAAATCGTGGCCGCTCGCAAGTAATCGACCGAACGCCGAATCAGAGGAAATCACATGAGTGCAGTTCTGCCCCCCCACGGCGCGGTCGGTGGTCACGATGACCACGCACACGACGATCACCACGACCACCATGCACCCCACGGCTGGCGCCGCTGGGTGTTCGCCACCAACCACAAGGACATCGGCACGCTGTACCTGCTGTTCAGCTTCACGATGCTGATGGTCGGCGGCATCCTGGCGCTGTGCATCCGCGCCGAGCTGTTCGAGCCCGGCCTGCAGTTCTTCAACCCCGAGCTGTTCAACCAGTTCACGACCATGCACGGTCTGATCATGGTGTTCGGCGCCATCATGCCGGCCTTCGTGGGCTTCGCGAACTGGATGATTCCGCTGCAGATCGGCGCCAGCGACATGGCCTTCGCGCGGATGAACAACTTCAGCTTCTGGCTGATGATCCCGGCCGCCATCATGCTGGTGGGCAGCTTCTTCATGCCCGGCGGCGCCCCCGCCGCGGGCTGGACGCTCTACGCACCGCTGACGCTGCAGATGGGCCCGTCCATGGACGCCGGCATCTTCGCGATGCACATCCTCGGCGCCTCGTCCATCATGGGCTCGATCAACATCATCGTGACCATCCTCAACATGCGCGCCCCCGGCATGACGCTGATGAAGATGCCGATGTTCGCGTGGACCTGGTTGATCACGGCCTACCTGCTGATCGCCGTCATGCCCGTGCTGGCCGGCGCCATCACGATGACGCTGACGGACCGCCACTTCGGCACCGCCTTCTTCAACCCGGCAGGCGGCGGCGACCCGGTCATGTACCAGCACATCTTCTGGTTCTTCGGTCACCCCGAGGTCTACATCATGATCTTGCCGGCCTTCGGCATCGTCAGCCAGATCGTGCCGGCCTTCGCCCGCAAGCGCCTGTTCGGCTATGCATCGATGGTGTACGCCACGGCCTCCATCGCCATCCTGTCGTTCATCGTGTGGGCCCACCACATGTTCGCGACCGGCATGCCCGTGACCGGCCAGCTGTTCTTCATGTACGCGACCATGCTGATCGCCGTGCCCACGGGCGTGAAGATCTTCAACTGGCTGGCGACGATGTGGCGCGGCTCGATGACCTTCGAGACGCCCATGCTGTTCGCGGTCGGCTTCATCTTCGTGTTCACGATGGGCGGCTTCACCGGCCTGATCCTCGCGATGGCGCCGGTCGACATCCAGCTGCAGGACACCTACTACGTCGTGGCCCACTTCCACTATGTGCTGGTGGCTGGCTCGCTGTACGCGCTGTTCGCTGGCGTCTACTACTGGGGCCCGAAATGGACCGGTGTCATGTACTCCGAGACGCGCGGCAAGATCCACTTCTGGGGCTCGCTGATCTTCTTCAATATCACGTTCTTCCCGATGCACTTCCTGGGTCTGGCCGGCATGCCGCGTCGCTATGCCGACTACCCGATGCAGTTCACCGACTTCAACATGATCGCCTCGGTGGGTGCGTTCGGCTTCGGTCTGATGCAGGTGTACTTCTTCCTGTTCATCGTCGTGCCGATGATGCGCGGCAAGGGCGAGAAGGCTCCGCAGAAGCCGTGGGAAGCCGCTGAAGGCCTGGAATGGGAAGTGCCGTCGCCGGCGCCGTTCCACACCTTCGAAGAGCCGCCCAAGCTGAATGCTTCGGCCACCAAGATCGTTCACGGTCATTGAGCGGCATGACACCTGAGCAGCGCAAGAGCAACCGCCGGCTGGGCTTGATCCTGCTGACGATCGCTCTCGCCTTCGGCGGCGGCTTCGTCGCCAAGATCGTGCTGCTGAGCCACTGATATGACGCAGCCCCCACGTTCGCTCCGCTCTCTGCCCCCCGAGGGTGCGCGTCAGCGCCTTCGGGCGGCCGGGCGGCACTGACATGCGCTTTTCCGCGCTGCACCGCGACAACCGCCAACTGCTGCTGAAGCTGGTGGTGGTGGTCGTCTTGATGCTGGGCTTCGGCTATGCATTGGTGCCGCTGTACAAGCACATCTGCGAGGCGCTTGGCATCAACGTGCTGTCGCTGTCCGAGCGTCAGACCGCGGCCGCCAAGAGCAATGTCAGCGGCAACGGGCAGGTCGACTACAGCCGCGAGATCACCGTTGAGTTCGACACCAACGCGCGCGGCCCCTGGGACTTCAAGCCGGCGGTGCGCCACATGACGGTGCACCCGGGCGAGCTCAGCCAGGTCATGTACGAGTTCCGCAACAAGCAGGACCGCACGATGGCGGCGCAGGCGATTCCGAGCTATGCGCCCATGCAGGCCAGCGCGCATTTCAACAAGCTGGAATGCTTCTGCTTCAACGAGTACACGTTGAAGCCGGGCGAAACCAAGCAGTGGCCGGTCGTGTTCGTCATCGACCCCAAGCTGCCCAAGGATGTGAAGACCATCACCCTGTCCTACACCTTCTTCGAGGTGGCGGGCAAGGGCGTGGTCAAGGTCGGCCAGGCGCCGACGGCCGGAGCCGCGCTGTGAGCGAGGCAGGTCGTGATCTGAAGGAGGCCGTGCAGCGCAAGGCTTCGTTTGGTCAGACCATTTCGGCCGTCGCCTGGAGTTTTTTTGGCGTGCGCCGGAGCAAGGATCATGAGAACGACATGTCCAAGCTCAACCCGGTGCACGTGATCATCGCGGGCGTGCTGGGCGCGGCCGTGTTTGTGTTGATGTTGCTGCTGTTGGTCCGTTGGGTCATCGGCAGCGGCGTGGCCAGCGCCTGATGCGGGCCGCGGCAAGAGATTAGAGAGAACGAGGAGAGCGACATGTCGGCAGCGACAACACCGGGCAAGACGCCGTACTACTTCGTGCCGGGGCCTTCGCGCCATCCGGTGATGGCCGCCATCGGCCTGTTCTTCGTCATCCTTGGCGCCGGCCAGTGGATCAACGGCCACCAGTGGGGCGCCTACTCGCTGGTCTTCGGCCTGCTGTGGTGGGCCTTCGTGCTGAAGCAGTGGTTCGGCGACGCCATCCGCGAGAGCGAGGGCGGCCTCTACAGCGACCGCATCGACGTCTCCTTCCGCTGGAGCATGGGCTGGTTCATCTTCTCGGAGGTGATGTTCTTCGCCGCTTTCTTCGGTGCGCTGTACTGGGCCCGCGTCTACTCGGTGCCCTCGCTGGGCAGCCTGGAGAACTCGCTGCTGTGGCCTGACTTCAAGGCCATCTGGCCCAGCACCGCCGCCGGCTACACCGCCGCGCCGGGTGGCACCGTGGAAGCCTTCAGCACCATCGGCCCCTGGCCGCTGCCCACGGTCAACACCGCGCTGCTGCTGACCTCGGGCGTCACGCTGACCATCGCCCACCACGCGCTGATCGCCGGCAACCGCAGCAAGACCATTGCCTTCATGTGGCTGACCGTGCTGCTGGGCGTGATCTTCCTGTTCGTGCAGGGCTTCGAATACGCCCACGCCTACAAGGACCTGAACCTCAAGCTCAGCTCTGGTGTGTTCGGCTCGACCTTCTTCATGCTGACCGGCTTCCACGGCTTCCACGTGTTCGTCGGCATGCTGATGCTGCTGTTCATCACGCTGCGCCTGCACAAGGGCCACTTCACGGCCGACCGCCACTTCGGGTTCGAAGGCGCGGCCTGGTACTGGCACTTCGTCGACGTGGTCTGGCTGGGCCTGTACGTCGTCGTCTACTGGATGTAAGCGGCGACGGCCGCAAAAAGCAAAGCCCCGCGATGCGGGGCTTTTTTCTGGGGCTGACGGGTCAGCTCAGCGCTTGAGCGGCAGACCGGTGGGTTCTATCCAGCCCATCCACCAGCAGAACAGGATGATGAGGAACAGCGCCACCGACACGCCCACGCGCACGGCCAGTGCACGGGCCATGTTGGGGCCGCGTTTGTCGCTGCGGCCATTGCGCAGCATGAAGAAGCCGGCGGCCGCCAGCGCGCCGAGGATGCCGATGAAGGCGATCAGAAACACGAATTTCATGGCTGCGGATTATCGGCCTGAGGGGCCGCGATGACGGCGCGACGCTGGCTGGTGCTGCTGGCCGCCGTGCTGGCCGCGGCGCTTACGGCGCGATTGGGTTTCTGGCAGCTGGACCGTGCGGCGCAGAAGCTCGCGCTGCAGGCCGCCATCGATGGCCAGGCCCACAAGCCCGCGCTCGGCAACGCCGATCTGGCCGGTGCAGACTTGCACCGCCGCGTGGAACTGCGCGGCACCTGGGTGCCCGAGCGCACCGTGTGGCTGGACAACCGGCCCATGGACGGCCGGGCCGGCTTCTACGTCGTCACGCCACTGCGCCTGGCGGGCCGCGCCGACGCCATCCTGGTGCAGCGCGGCTGGGCGCCGCGCCATGCCGCCGACCGCACCCAACTGCCGCCACTGGCCACGCCGGCCGGTGAGGTTGATGTGCAGGGGCGACTCGCGGCGTCACCCTCGCGGCTGTATGACCTGGGCGCCGGGCAGGCAGGAGCGATCCGGCAGAATCTGGACCCGGCCGCGTTCGCGCAGGAAACCGGCCTGGCGCTGTTGCCCATGACGGTCGTGCAGACCGCCGCCGGCAGTGATGACGCTCTGCTCCGCAACTGGCCGGCGCCTGATTTCGGCCTGCACAAGCATTACGGCTATGCCTTCCAATGGTTCGCGCTCTGCGCGCTGATCCTCATCCTCTATGTCTGGTTCCAACTCGTCCGCCCCCGGCTCCGCGGCCGCCCCTCCTGAGCCGTTGAGCTTCGCGGTCCACAGCCTGCCCGACCCG
This sequence comes from Roseateles asaccharophilus, assembly GCF_031458115.1. Lineage (GTDB taxonomy): Bacteria > Pseudomonadota > Gammaproteobacteria > Burkholderiales > Burkholderiaceae_C > Pelomonas > Pelomonas asaccharophilus_A. The sequence goes on from NZ_JAVDXV010000008.1 coordinate 269,024, forward strand.
CGCAGCGCGGGCGCTCAGCGCATGGGGCGCTTGAAGATGCTGATGGTGCTGGCCATGTGCGCCGCGCCGGTCATCGTCTCGTACTTCACCTTCTACGTCGTCAAGCCGCGCGGCTCGGCCTATGGCGAGCTGGTGTCGCCGGTCGACATGCCGGCCGACCTGCCGCTCACCGATCTGCAAGGCCAGCTGGTGACCCCGGCTTCCCTGCGCGGGCAGTGGCTGCTGGCCGTGGTACAGCCGGCCGCCTGTGCCGAAGCCTGCGAGCGCCAGCTCTATGTGCAGCGTCAGCTGCGCGAGATGCTGGGCAAGGAGCGCGCGCGCGTCGACAAGCTCTGGCTGGTGCCGGACGGCGCCGCCATCCGCCCCGAGGTGCTGGCCGCTGTCACGCAGAAGGGCGTCGAGGCGACCGTGCTGCGCGTGCCCCAGGACCGGCTGGAGGCCTGGCTGAAGCCGGCTCCCGGCAAGACGCTGGGCGAGCACTTCTACGTCATCGATCCCATGGGCCGCTGGATGCTGCGTGCGCCGGGCGAGCCGGAGCCGACCAAGTTGAAGGCCGACCTCGTGCGACTGCTCAAGAGCAGCGCCTTCTGGGATCCGGCTGGCCGATGATCGACACCCTCGTCCCGCTGGGTCAGGTGGCTGCCATCGGTGGCGTCGTCGCCGTGGGTCCGCTGCTGTGGTGGCATCGCCGCTCGCGCGCGAGCACGCCCGCTGGCCGGCTGCGCGCGCTGACGCTGCTGACGCTGTTCCTCACCTTCGATCTCATCGTGTTCGGCGCATTCACGCGCCTCACCGATTCGGGCCTGGGCTGCCCCGACTGGCCGGGCTGCTATGCGTCCGCCAGCCCGCTGGGCGCGCGCGACCACATCGAGGCCGCGCAGACCGCCATGCCCACCGGCCCGGTCACGCATGGCAAGGCCTGGGTGGAGATGATCCATCGCTACCTGGCCAGCGGCGTGGGCCTGCTCATCCTGGTCATGATGGCCCTGAGCTGGCGGCTGCCGCGCGGCGCCGGCGCACCATCACCCTGGCTGCCCACGCTGACCTTCGTGTGGGTCTGCGTGCAGGGCGCGTTCGGCGCGCTGACGGTCACTATGAAGCTGTTCCCGGCCATCGTCACGCTGCACCTGCTGTTCGGCCTGGGCCTGCTGATGCTGCTGGCCTGGCAGCACGAGGCCTATGAGCCGAGGCCCATCGCAGCGCCCGGGCGACTGCGCCTGGCGGTGCTCGCCGTGCTGGCGCTCGCGCTGCTGCAGGTCGCGCTGGGCGGCTGGGTCAGCACCAACTATGCGGTGCTGGCCTGCGACGAGTTCCCCACCTGCCACGGCGGCCAGTGGTGGCCGCACATGGACTTCGCCCAGGGCTTTCAGCTGTGGCGCGAGCTGGGCCAGCGTGCCGGCGGCGGCTGGCTGGGCTTCGAGGCCCTGGCCGCCATCCACATGGCACACCGCATTGGCGCGGCTGTCGTGCTCAGCGCGATGCTCGCGCTGGCCTGGGCCCTGCATCGGCCCGCGCCGGGCTGGTACAAGGCGCTGCTGGGCGTGGCCCTGTGGCAGCTCGTGTCCGGCCTGTCCAACGTCGTGCTGGACTGGCCCATCGTCGCGGCCCTGGGCCACAGCGCCGGCGCGGCCGTGCTGATGGGTCTGCTCACCACCTTGTTCGCGCGCCTGAAGGCGCAACAATCCTGATCATGGCTTCCACGTCCACCGCCAGCGCCCTCGTGCACAGCCCGCGCTGGCAGCAGTTCTACCAACTCACCAAGCCGCGCGTCGTCCAGCTCATCGTGTTCTGCGCTGCCATCGGCATGGCGCTGGCCGTGCCGGGGCTGCCCGATCTGCAGCAGGCGGTGACCATGCTGGCCGGCATCGCAGGGATCTGGCTGGTTGCCGGCGCCGCTGCCGCCTTCAACTGCCTCATCGAGGACGGCATCGACGCGCGCATGAAGCGCACTGCCTGGCGCGCCACCGCCAAGGGCGAGTTGAGCCGCCCGCAGACGCTGACCTTCTCCATCCTGCTGTGCGCTGCCGGCATGGCGCTGTTGGCCTTCTACGTGAACCTGCTGACGATGTGGCTGACCTTCGCCACCTTCGTCGGCTACGCGGTCGTCTACACGGTCATCCTGAAGCCCATGACGCCGCAAAACATCGTCATCGGCGGCGCCTCGGGCGCCATGCCGCCGGTGCTGGGCTGGGCGGCGATGCGTGGTGAGGTGGGCTTCGAGGCCTGGCTGCTGTGCCTCATCATCTTCCTGTGGACGCCGCCGCATTTCTGGGCGCTGGCGCTGTATCGCGCCGAGGACTACGCGCGCGCGGGTCTGCCCATGCTGCCGGTAACGCATGGCAACGACTACACGCGGCTGCAGATCGTGCTCTACACCTGGGTGCTGTTCGCGGCCACGCTGCTGCCCTTCCTGACCGGCATGAGCGGCTGGTTCTACCTGGTCAGCGCCGTGGCGCTGGGCCTGGGCTTCTGCGCCTATGGCCTGCGGCTGTGGCGCGGCTATTCCGAGGCGCTGGCGCGGCGGACCTTCTGGTTCTCGATCTGGCACCTGTCGCTGCTGTTCGCGGCGCTTCTCATCGACCACTATTTGCCATGAGCACACGCCGATTCGCCCTGGCCGCACTGGCCGCGCTGACGCTGGCCGGATGCCAGAAGGCGTCGCCTGACAAGCCCGCCTTCAAGGGCATAGACCTGACCGGCGCCGAATACGCCCGGCAACTGAACCTGACCGACCAGGACGGCCGTGCGCGCTCGCTGGCGGACTTCAAGGGCAAGGTGCTGGTCGTGTTCTTCGGCTTCACGCAGTGCCCCGACGTCTGCCCCACGACAATGGCCGAGGTCGCCGAAGTGAAGCGCAGCCTCGGCGCGGACGGCGACAAGGTTCAGGGCATCTTCGTCACCGTCGATCCCGAGCGTGACACGGCCACGTTGCTGAAGGCCTATTTGGGCAGCTTCGATCCCAGCTTTGTGGGCCTGCGCGGCAGCGTCGAGCAGACCCAGGCCACGGCCAAGGAGTTCAAGGTCTTCTTCGCCAAGGTGCCGGGCAAGACCCCCGAGAGCTACACGATGGACCACACGGCCGCCAGCTTCGTCTTCGACACCGAAGGCCGGGTGCGCGTCTACTCCCGCTATGGTGCCGGCGCCGAGCCGCTGGCCCACGACATCAAGCTGCTGCTGGCCGAAGCCAAGAAAACACCCTGAACATGAAACGAGCATTCGCCATCGCCGCCTTCGGCGTGCAGGCCGTCCTGACACCCGCGTCGGCTCAGCCCCTGAAGATCGGTCTCGTCGACGTGCAGCAGGTGCTGCAGGAGTCGGCGCCGTCCAAGGCCGCCGGCGCGCGGCTGGAGCGCGAGTTCGGCGGCCGCAGCCGCGAGTTGGTGCGCCTGGAGGCGCGCCTGCGCGAGGACACCGACAAGCTGGAGAAGGAATCGCCCACGATTTCGGAAACCGACAGGAATCGGCGCACCCGTGAGCTGACCAACCAGAAGCGCGAACTGGAGCGCAAGGCGCGCGAGTTCCAGGAAGACGCCGAGCGTCGCCAGCAGGAAGAGCAGCGAGTGGTCAAGGAGCGCTTCGAGAAGGCCGTCAAGAAGATCTTCGACGCCGACAAGTACGACCTGATCCTGCAGGACAACTCGCAGCTGCACAGCTCTGCGGTCGACATCACGAAGAAGGTGCTCGACGCAATGGCTGCGCAGAAGTGACAGCGCGCATTCCGGGGGGCTTGCATCCAGATGCCTTTGCCGCCAGACGGTCGAGCATCAAGAGACCAGACCACCAGTTTGCAATGCTGTGCGGACTTTGCTGCAAATAGGTAAAAGACTTAGATTCTAGGGATGTCGATAGTCCTTACAGATGACCCGCCGCCGTCTGAGAGAAGCGTCTATAAGTCATTGCCCTTAAAGGGTTTTGCCCGATGGCATGGAAACTGCTAGAACTCTGACGTTAACTTTTTCACGAAGGAGTCCCTGTGAAACTGAAGTCTCTCGTTGCGGCCACGCTTGCGGTCGCTGCAGTCTCCGGCGCGCACGCCGCTGACGCTGACTGGGGTGTTCATCCCGCTGCTCCCGTTCTGACGGGCGCCTGGAACCCCGCCGGTTCTTTCCTCGACACGTTCTCGTTCTCGCTTGGCTCTGCAGCCACGGTCACGAGCAGCGTCCTGTCGTTCGGCAACACGGTGGGTGGCAGCTATGGCCTGTGGTCCTTCGGTTCCGACAACACGTTCGGCACCGCCGATGACGAGTCTCTCGGTGTGTGGACGCTGAGCACGCTGCCCGGCCCCGCGACGAACCACGTGCTGGACCTGGATGCTGGCAGCTACTACTACACGGTGGGTGGCCGCGCGCTTGCTGGCGGTTCTGCCTACGCGCTGTCGTCCAGCGTTGCTGCGGTGCCGGAACCCGAGACCTACGCGCTGCTGGCCGCCGGCCTGGGCATCGTGGCTTTCGTCGCGCGCCGTCGTCGCGACTACTGATCCCATCGGGGGCCCGCGGCCCCAGACTGCGTGCGGTACATAGCCCGTACGCCAAACAAGAGGCGCCTAGGCGCCTCTTTTTGCTGCCACCGGCACCTGCCCTCCCGAAAGCAGAACACCCTGGCGACCGCAGTCGCCAGGGTGTTTTTCCTTGCATCTCTCGCCGGAGCGAGAGATGGGAATCAGGCAGCCTCGGTCAGCGCCTTCTTCATCTTCTTCATCGCCGCGACCTCGATCTGGCGAATGCGCTCGGCCGACACGCCGTACTCGGCGGCCAGCTCATGCAGCGTCATGCCGCCCGACGCGTCGTCGTTCACCTTCAGCCAGCGCTCCTCCACGATGCGGCGGCTGCGCGGATCCAGCACCTCGAGCGCGCGCTGGATGCCGTCGCCGGCCAGCGCGTCGCGAGAACGGGCCTCGATGACACGGGTCGGCTCGTGGCTGTCGTCGGCCAGGTAGGCGATGGGGGCGAAGCTCTCGCCCTCGTCGTCGGTCTGCGGCTCCAGGGCCACATCACCACCCGACAGGCGGGTCTCCATCTCCAGCACTTCCTCGCGCTTCACGTTCAGCTCGCGGGCCACATGGGCCACCTCCGCCTCGCTGAGCGTGTTGCGGTGCGTCTGGCCGTCGGCCTGGTCGGCCTTCAGCTGATGCTTCATGGAGCGCAGGTTGAAGAACAGCTTGCGCTGGGCCTTGGTCGTCGCGACCTTGACCATGCGCCAGTTCTTCAGGATGTACTCGTGGATCTCCGCCTTGATCCAGTGCATGGCATAGCTCACCAGGCGCACGCCCTGGTCGGGGTCAAAGCGCTTGACGGCCTTCATCAGACCGACGTTGCCTTCCTGGATCAGGTCACCCTGCGGCAGGCCGTAGCCGACGTACTGGCGCGAGATGGACACGACCAAACGCAGGTGCGACAGCACCATGCGACCGGCGGCTTCCAGGTCGCCGTTCTCGCGCAACTTGCGGGCAGCGGAGGATTCCTCCTCGGCCGTCAGCAGCGGCAGGCGATTCACGGCCGAGATGTAGGCGTCCAGGTTGCCCAGCGAGGGCACCAGGGCCCAGGGGTCGCGAACTGCAAGGGCAGAAGAAGCAGACATCGTCTCTATTCCTTCAAACCCGCGGCGCGGAATGCCGCGGTGACAGGAATATTAGCACTCCGAACCATCGAGTGCTAAATCCGCGGGGGCTTCTGCTGGAATGCACTATTGATGCGGCTGCAACAGTTGGCGGCCGCTAACTTGCGTCAATCGACCAGGCCGAAATCCGGGCTTTTGATCATGGCCTCGATGTCGAGCAGGATCAACATGCGGTCGCCGATCTTGCCCAGGCCGGTGATGAAGCGGGCGTCCATGGCGGCCGGCACCTCAGGACGGGGCTTGATTTCCTCTGCGCTCAGCGCCAGCACGTCGGACACCGAGTCCACGACGATGCCTACGACACGGCCGGCCACGTTGAGCACGATGACGACGGTGAACGCGTTGTACTCGCTGGGTTGGCCCAGGCGGATGCGCAGGTCCAGGATGGGGACGATGACGCCGCGCAAATTGACGACGCCCTTCACGAACATCGGCGCGTTGGCGACGCGGGTGGGCGCTTCGTAGGAGCGGATTTCCTGCACGCGCAGGATGTCCAGGCCGTATTCCTCCTCGCCGATGCGGAAGGTCAGGAACTGGCGGTCGTCCGTGCGGGCGACGGTCTGGACGGCTTGTGCGCCGCTGGCGGGAACGAGGTCGGTGGAGCTCATCGGACGCTGCACTGAGAAACGGGATAGGCTTTCATTCTGCCCGCTCCGACGGCGCCGTCGGTGTCAACAATTCATCGACCAGCGCCAGCAACTCGCGCACGTCCAGCGGCTTGGTCAGGTAGTGCTGGGCGCCAGCAGCCTGGGCCAGCGCGATCTGCTCGGGTTGCGCGTTGGCGGACACGACGATGACCGGCGGCGGCTTGGTGCCCAGGTCGCGCAGGTGGCGCAGCAGCACCAGCCCGTCTCCGTCGGGCAGTTGCCAGTCCAGCAGCAGCAGGGCGGGCAGCCGGTCGCTGAGCGCCTGCATGCCCTCGGCGGCGGTCGTCGCGATCTCCAGCTCCAGACCGGGGCGCTGGTCCAGGATGCCGCGCATGACCTCCACATTCAGCGGGTTGTCCTCCACGTAGAGTACGTGGCGGTGCGGGCTGGCGCGCGGCATGTCCAGTTCGCCCGGCATGGTTTCGTGAGGCGCCAGCGGCTGCGCACCGGCGGCCGGCAGTCGCAGCACGAAGCGCGCCCCCTGGCCTTTCACAGCCTCGGCCCGCAGGCCGCCGCCCATCATCTCGGCCAGGCGCTGGCTGATGACCAGGCCGATGCCGGTGCCCGGCAGGCCGCTGTGCTCCCGTCCCAGCCGGTTGAAGGGCTGGAACAGCGCCGCGCGCTGCTCGTCCGTCAGGCCCAGGCCGGTGTCGCTGACCGCGATCTCTATCCAGCCAGGCTCGGGGCTGTGTGACTCGATGTCCACGCTGCCGCCGACCCGGTTGTACTTGACGGCGTTGCTGAGCAGGTTGGTCAGGATCTGCGTGATGCGCGTCGCGTCGCCCATGACGCTCAAGGCTTCGGGATCGAGGCGTTGGGCGATGGACAGCCCCCGCTCGGTGGCGCTGTGCTGCACCAGCGACAGCGCACGGCCCAGCAGCGGCTGCAGCTCCAGCACGGCGCTTTCCAGCCGCAGCGAACCCGCCTCGATGCGCGACAGGTCCAGGATGTCGTTGATCATCTCCAGCAGATGCCAGCCCGCATGCGTGATCTGCCGCGTGCGGTCGCGCTGGCCGGGCTGCAGCGGCTCGGCCGCGTCCATCTGCATCAGCTGCGTGAAGCCCAGGATCGCGTTGAGTGGCGTGCGCAGCTCATGGCTCATGCGCGACAGGAACTCGTTCTTCGCGTGGTTGGCCGCCTCGGCGGCCTCGCGGGCGCGATCCAGCTCCTCCATGCGCAGTTGGTCGTTGATGTCCTCCACGACCCCCACCAGGCGGTACGGGCGGCCGTCGTTGTTGCGCAGCAGGCTGACCAGCACCCGCGCATGCGCGACGCTGCCGTCCTGGCGCACATAGCGCTTCAGGCGGCGGTAGAACGGGATCTCGCCACGTATCACGCGCCTGCCCTGGCGGATGTCCTCGCGGCGGTCGTCGGGGTGGGTCACGTCGATGGAACGCCGTCCGATCAGCTTCTCGGCCGGGTAGCCCACCAGGCTGCAAAAGCGCGCGTTGACTTCCTGGAAGCCGCCGTTGAGGTCGGTGAACGCGATGCCGATGGGCGCGGTCTCGAAGATGCTGCGAAAGCGCTGCTCGCTCTGGCGCAGCGCCTGTTCACCCTCGGCGCGATTGGCGATCTCGCGCTCCAGCGCGGCGGTGCGATCCCGCACCAGCGCCTCGACGTGCTGCGTGCGGCCCGACATCAGCAGCAGCAGCGCACCCACCATGGCCGTGGAGAGCAGGCCCACCAGCGCAAACGCCCAGCTGCGGCCCGCGGGCGCGATCTGGCTGGGCAGGTCGTAGACACGCACCTCCCAGGGCCGACCGCCGAAGTTCAGCGGCAGCCTCACGATGGGCAGCGTGGCGCCGCCCTCGGCGCGCTGCACGGCCTCACAGCCCAGCCGGCCGGCCAGGCGCTTGTGCGTTGCTTGCGGGTCCAGGTCGACCAGGCAGGCCGCCAGTTGCGGCGACCACTGCGCCGACAGGCGGGACAACAGCAGATCGGGCCGCAGCGTCGCGAAGGCTACGCGGTCGGCCGGGCCTGCGCCCAGGCGCACCGGCTGGTAGACGACCACGCCGATTGCGCCCTCCTTGTCCTGAGACAACTGGAAGCCGGCGGACGCGCTGGCCCGCCCGGTGGACAGCGCGCGCTCCACGGCGACGCGTGCACCCGGGATTGTGCGGATGTTGATGCCCAGCGCCGCCGCGTTGCGCGACATCGGCTCGATGAGCCGGATGACGATCATGTCCTCGTCGCCCAGCGGCCGCAGGTCGCCGGCGCGGGTGCGGTCGCGGGCCTGGTAGTCCGGCAGGCCATCGGCCACCGCCTCGGCGTTGAAACGGCCGAGGTCGTCGCGCGAGACACGGCGCGACATGCCCAGCGCCAACAGTGGACTGTCCTCCGTCAGGAAGCCCTGCGTCGCCCGTTCCCATTCGTCGCGCGTGGGCTGGGCCTTGATCTTCAGCAGGCCGTGAGCGCCTTCCAGCGCCAGCAGCGGCTCGCGCAACCGCCCGGCCAATGCCTGGGCGGCGCTGGTGGCGTCGCGTGTGAAGTCCGCGCGGTTGCGCTGGCGATCCCATTCCACCGTCGCCGCCACGCCCAGGCCCACCAGCAGCGTGGTCAGCAGCATGGGCAGGCCCACGCTGAAACGCCGCGTGGCCCACGCCGAGCGTGGATGGCCGATCAGCGCCAGCGTGATGGGCGTGGCGATCAGCACGCCCATCAGGTCGCCGGTCCACCAGACGATCCAGACCAGGTCCATCTGCGCCGTCTCGATGATGCCGGAGGCGCGCAGCAGCAACGTTGCGCAGCTGGGGCTCACGCAGCCAGCCAGCACCGCCGCGGCCAGATAACCCGCCACCTCGCGCGGCGATGCCAGCACCAGCGGCCGGCCGCACCAGCGCCGCATCAGCAGCGTGCCGACGGCCGCCTGTGCCGCCGCGCCGCAACCTATGCCCAGGGCCAGCGGCATGACGTCGGCGCGCATGTCGCTCAGCATCGTGGCCTGCACGACGAAGGAGCCCAGCGCGACGGCCGGCAGATAGCGCAGGCCGCCCACCAGCAGCACTGCCAGCCCCCAGCCGGCCGCGGGATAGATGGGCGCCACCTGGTAAGGCGGCAACACCATCAGCAGGCCCAGCCGGGCCAGCAGGTAATAGACGACCGTGATGCCCGCCGACAGCGCCAGGTAGCGGCCGATGTCACGGGCGGTCGGCGACGTCATTCGGCCTGCGCCTCCCGCAGCGTCTGCACCACCGGCCGCTGCAGCACGCCGCGCAGGCTCCACCAGCCGGCGCCCCAGGCCAGCAGCGCGCCGCAGACGGCGCTGACCAGCGGCACCCAGGGCTTGATCTGCCATTCGAACTCGAACACGAAGCGCGACAGCAGCGCCGCCAGCAGCAGCGCGACGCCGCCCGCCAGGAAGCCGGCCAGCGCACCCACGCCCAGCAACTCGGCGCGCTGCACCTGCGCCAGCAGCGATGACGGCGCGCCCAGAGCGCGCATCAGCCCGAACTCGCGCGTGCGCGCTTCGCGCGTGCTGCTGACCGCGGCGATCAGCACCACCAGCCCGGTCGCCAGCGTGAAGGCGAACAGGAACTGCACGGCCTGGATGACCTGATCCAGCACGCGCTGCACCTGGTTCAGTTGTGCCGACACGTCGATGACGGTGAGATTGGGGAAATTGCGGGCCAGCTCGCGGTCCAGCTTGCTCGCCGCCGGCGTGCGATAGGCGGCAATCTGCGTGGCCGGCAGTTCCGGCAGCTCGGCCTTCTCGAACAGCACGAAGAAGTTGACGCGCATGGACGACCAGTCCACCTTGCGCAGGCTGGTGATGCGGCCCTGCACGGACTGCCCCGCGATGTCGAAGGTCATCGTGTCGCCCAGCTTCAGGCCCAGCGTCTGCGCCAGGCCTTCCTCCACGCTGAGGCCCGTCTCGCCCGCGGCGGCCGAACCCCAACGCCCGCCCACCAGCTGGTTGTGGGTCGGCATGTCGGCGGTGTGGCTGAGGTTGAACTCGCGCTCGGTCAAGCGTTGCGCGCGGTCTTCGCTGAACTGCTTGCCTTGCACCGCTTCGCCGTTGAGGGCCGTCAGGCGGCCACGGATCATGGGATACCAGTCGTAGTTCTGCACGCCCGCGGCATCCAGCGTCTGCTTGAAGGCGGTGCCCTGGTCGGGCTGGATGTTGATGACGAAGCGGTCGGGTGCCGACGCCGGCGTGGCCTGGCGCCAGCTGGCGATGAGGTCGGTGCGCAGCAGCACCAGCAACGCCAGCGCCAGCAGCCCCACGGCCAACGACGACACCTGCATGACGGCAAAGCCCGGCCGCGCCGCGACCTGGCGCGTGGCTAGCAGCAGCCAGCGCGGCACGCCCGCGCCGCTGACGTTGGTCGGCACCACGCGGCGCAGCAGTTTCACGGCCACCCAGGCCAGCCCCGCGAACACCAGCACCGCGCCGGCGAACCCGGCCGCGGCGATGGCGCCCAGCACCATGTCGCCGGCCAGCACCACGAGGATGGCCGCCAGGCCCGCGACGCCCGCGCCCAGCACCAGCAGCGAGCCGGCCTTGGGTGCGCCCAGGTCGCGCCGGATCACGCGCAGCGGCGGCACCGCGGCCAGTTGCAGCACCGGCGGCAGGCCGAAGCCCAGCAGCAGCGACAGGCCGAGGCCCAGCCCCAGCAGCGCCGGCCAGACGCTGGGCGCCGGCAGCGTCACGTTGATGAGGCCAGCCAGCAGCGACACGAACACCTGGTGCAGCGCCAGGCCGCCCAGCACGCCCACCAGGCTGGCCGCCACGCCGGCGATCAGGAACTCCAGCCCGTAGGCCCACGCGATGCGGCGCTGCGGCTGACCCAGCACGCGCAGCATCGCGCAGGCGTCGAGATGCCGCGCCGCGAAGTCGCGCGCGGCCAACGCCACGGCCACCGCGGCCAGCAGCGCCGACAGCATGGCCACCAGCCGCAGGAAGCGCGCCGCGCGGTCCAGCGTCTGGCGCATCTCGGGGCGGCCGGCCTCCAGCGATTCCAGCCGCATGCCGCGCAGCTTGTCCTTCTCGATGACCTGCTCGGCGGCGCCCACGAAGCGCCGCACGGCGTCGGGCGACGCACCAGCGCCGGGCACGACGGCCAGGCGGTAGGTCAGGCGGCTGGCGGGCTGCACCAGCTTCGTGGCTTCGAGGTCGGCCTCGGTCAGCAGCACGCGCGGCGCGAAGTTGATGAAGCCGCCGCCGCGGTCGGGCTCGTTCTGAATGATGGCGGTCAGGCGCAGCGTGGCGTCGCCCAGCAGCAGCGGGTCGCCCAGCTTCAGGCCCAGCGCGTCGGCGACCGCCGGGTCGGCCCAGACCTCGCCCGCGGCCGGGGCGCCGGCGCGGCCTGGCAGGGCCTCGCGCAGCGTGATCTTGCCGCGCAGCGGATAGCCCGCGCTGACGGACTTGACCGCCACCAGCCGGCTTTCGCCGCCATGGGCGTCGTCGGCGCGCGCCATGCTGGGGAAGCTGGCGCTGCGCACCGTGGTCAGCTTGTGCTCGGCGGCCAGGTCCACGATGGCCTGCGGTGTGGGCTGGTCGCTGGCGACCACCGCGTCGCCGCCCAGCAACTGGGCCGCATCCCGGCGCAGGCCCTGGTCCAGCCGGTCGGACAGGAAGGCCACCGCGCACAGCGCCGCGACGGCCAGCGCGACGGCCAGCATCAGCAGCCGCAGTTCGCCGGCACGCCAGTCCCGCAGCAGTTGTCGCCAGGCGATGGCCAGCGTGGCGGGGGGACGTTGGGCGGCTACAGCAGAGGACGTCATGCGGCGACTGTAGCCGCGCATGCGCTTACCGAGAGGTGTCGATGGTCGCCAATGTGGCGCGCGCCGCGGCGGCCCAGGCGGGCTCGGCCGCGTCGGCACGCCTCACGGCCCGCTCGGCCGCGTCGCGCGCGCCGGCGCGGTCGCCGGCATCGCGGCGCAGCAGGGCCAGGTTGTTCCAGGCCACGGCGCTGTCGTGCTTCTGCGCGACGGCCTCGAACGCGTCGCGCGAGCCGGCCGCATCGCCGGCTGCGTTCAGCGTGTTGCCCAGGCCGATGCCGGCCAGCAGGTTGTCGGGCCAACGCGTCAGCAGCGTCCGCCACGCCAGTGCCGCGCGGGCCGGCGGGGCGACGCGCTCGAAGCCCAGTGCGGCGTCCGTGGCATCGGCCTCCAGCGCGGTGGCCGGCAGGCGCTGCGGTGGCAGCACCGCGATGGCCCAGCGGCCCGCGCGGGCCCAGGTGTATTCGAAGGTGCGCAGCGCCATCACTTCGCGCTGCGTCGTGCCGCTGCGCAGCAGCAGCTCGCGACGATCCAGGTCATAGCCCACCACGACGGCGTAGTGCCAGCGTGGCGCGAAATCCAGCCCCAGGTTCTGCAGCACCACCACCGCATGGCCGGCCGCCACCTCGCGCAGCAGCGCCTGCAGCTCACGCGGCAGTCGGGTGGCGACGGCGCCCTGGCGGCGCGCGCCTCCCAGCATCTCAAGCTGCAGCGTGCCGCCGCGCGCGGGCAGGAAGATGGCGTCGCCCAGGCGCTCGGGATCGGCGGCCAGGCCCACGTCGGCCAGCGCGGTCGCCAGCGCGGCCGGGCCGCAGTGGTCGCGCGTCTGCGCGAAGAAGGGCACCTCGGCACGATCGACGCGCGCCGGCAGGTCGGCCGGCGGCTGGGCCAGCAACGCCGCCGTCTGCGGCGGCGTGAAGAAGGCCGCGCAGCCGGACAGCAGCAGCGCCGCCGCGGCGGCTGCGAGCCGGGCGATCAACGCACCGCGCGCGTGAACGGGAACACCTTGGTCAGGCCGAGGATGTCGGTCACCAGCAGGATGATGAAGACGGTGAACAGCACGCCCACGACATCGCTGGCGCCCGCGGGATCCTGGTCGATCTGCTGCACCAATTGCTTGGCTTCGGCGTCGGTCAACGCGTCGACGCGGGCGCGCATCTCGTCGGCCGACACACCGCGGGCCTGCAGCATGGCGGCGAGGTCGGCGCGGTCCAGCGCGGTGTGCAAGCGGGCGTGGGCCTCGCTGCGCGCGGCGGGTGCCATCGCCGCGGCGGCCTGTTCGGTGCTGATCAGCGTGGTGGCCTGGGCGGTGCTGCTGAACACCAGCGACGCGGTCAGGATGGAGGTGAGGATGCGCCGTGCCTTGTTCATTGCTTTCTCCTTGCAGGGGCGGTGGGAACGGGGCGGCATGCTAGGGCCGGCCCGGGCCGTTGCCGGGGTGGCGATGGCGGTTTGCGGCCTTGTCCTACAGCCGCTGTGGCGCCGTTGAACCACGCCATAATCTGCACCCAACGCGGGCGTCGTTCAATGGTAGGACCTGAGCTTCCCAAGCTCATGACGTGGGTTCGATCCCCATCGCCCGCTCCAATAATGAGACGGCCCCTCCAGGGGCCGTTCGCTTTTGTGCGGGGTGAAGGGGCGTCTTTCAGCCCCAACGCTCGTGACAGGAAACTCCGCACGAGTGGAAGCGCCTGCTCGAAATGGGTTTCCAGCAGCCAGTGGCCCGCGTCGTCGAGCAGGTGAAGTTCCGCGTCCGGCAGGTCGCGCAGATAACGACGAGCAGGGATAGCCGTGCGGCAGCAGCAGCGCAGGCGCATCGTCAGGGCCGGCATCGCGAAGGAAAAGCCGTTGGCCGGCGATGTCGGCGTGACGGTGTCTCACCGGTGTGTCGGGCATGGGAACGCCCCTTCCATGTCAGTCGCGCTTCATCACCAGCGCGACGATGGCGGCGGCTGCGCTGACGATCAGCACGTCCTCGATCAGGCCGCTGCGGGTCTGGCCGATGCGGGCCATGGCCTGCTTGCGGGCGGCCAGCGTCGCGTAGGAGAGCGGGATCGCCGCCGCGACGGCGACCGCCGCGCCCGCGCGCTCCTGGCCGCTGGGTGCCAAGGCCGCGCCGGCAATGCCGGCGCTCATGGCCCGCGCCAGCAGCCCAGGGGCGACAGTGCGGTCGGGTGCCGTCTTCATCTTGTCGCCCAGCAGTTCCCCGAGCCCGAGCGCCATCGCGCCCACCTTGAACAACGGTCTGTCCAGCAGGAAGAGCTCGCCGGGCGTGCGCCGGCCGGCGACGCGCGCCACGGAGATCGCCGCCATCGGCGTCATCGACCGGGCGCTGGCGACCACGCCGATCAGGAACGAGGCGAGCAGGCTGCGAATGTCCATGGGATGCCTCTTCGGTGTAGCGTGCCGTCAATGCCGAGGACGCAGATTGCCGACCTCTCCGTCGTCGAGTTGCTTGCCCAGTGCCGCGCCGATCACCATCTTGATGCCGGCGATCACGTCGCCATGCTTGTTGTCCCAGTACTGGCCGCTCGTCGCATCCACGCGGATGACGCTGATGCAGGGGTCGTCCTTGCCCTCGTGGAACCAGACGCGGGCCATCGGCGTCCACAGCTTCTCGATCATGGCCTTGTCGTGGATCACGCTCGCGTGGCCGCGCAGATGCATGAACCCCGAGTGCTCGGTCGCCTGGAAGTACAACTCCACCTCGCCGTCGGCGGTGATCTGTGCATTCTTCCGGCTGTGTCTGTCGCTCAGGAACCAGAGGGTTCCGCTGTCATCGCACTCGCGCACGCCCATCGGGCGGACGCCGCCATGAGTCACGAGGAAGCAGGTGTCGGCCTTGTCGACGACCTCACGGATCTTCTTCACGGCCTCGCTGCCCGACAAGTCATGGCGCGTGTCCGCGTTCTCGGCATTCGGATGCGTGGGCGTCAGATCCTGTGCCGGCGGGTTCTGGATGGGCGTGCTCATGGGGGGCTCCGTTCGGGATAGGCCCTTGACCTTAGGCGCCGACGTTTCCCGTGGGTGTCGGCCTGGACGCCATCGCCGCGTCGGACACGCAAATGGGCAAACTCGAAATGACTTCGCAGCTGCGCATGGAAGGCTGTTGCACGCCGCTTCCGCAGGCGCATTCGCCACGATCTGCAGGCCAAGCGCGCTGGCCACCGCGTCGTAGAACCGCCGCGCCGTCTGGAGATCGGAGACCACGATGCCGGTGTGATCAATCATGAGAGATCTCGATGCCGTAGGAAAGGGATGCTGGGCAAGCAGCGCTCCATGGCGAGCTCCCGAGTGGAAGTCTCATGCACCGCCATTGCCCTCGCGCGTGTGCTCGATGGCAACGTCGGCTTGCTCCTTCAGCTGGTCGGGCCACCGCTGGGCTGCTTGCGCCTCCCACGGCCTGGCAGGTCAGGCTGCAGGGGCGGCCCTTGGCGGAGCGCGGTGTGGGGCGTCGTGGTTTATACGCAGCGGCTTCTCTTGCTTTGATCAGCGAGGGCGCGGCAAGCAAGGCGCCCGGTCGCTGGCAGACCAAACGGCAGCCATGCGAAGAACCCTTGGTGCCTGCGAACCGGTATGCGGCTTGCCCGACTTGGTGTCGGGGCCGCCAGTCCGGCAGCGCCAGCCATGAAGGAGCACAGACATGAGTCAGCATGACGATCAACGCCGCAGCCGCAGTGAATCACAGCGCGGCGGCCAGCACGGGCATCGCAGTGCGCAGCATCAACAGCGCCGCTTCGATCCGCCTGGTCAGCAGATGGGCTACCAAGGCGGCCATCGGGATCAGCAAGGTGGCAACTTCGGCAGCGGTGCCGACAGCCGCGAGGGCGAATGGGGCCGCAACATCGCCGGCAGCGCGCATCCCGATGATGAATGGGGCCGGCCTCGCGGCGCAGACGGCGGCGACCGCTACGAAGAAAGGCCTCCTCAGGGGCAGAGCCGCGGCGCATGGAACGCCGACTACGACCAGCGCGGACCGTCCCATCAAGGCGGCAGCCATGCCGGTGGAGGCTACCCAAGCGGCGATGAAGGCGAGGGATATGGGAGCCGCCGCTACTCGAACGCCCGCTACCCGCGCGAGTCGTACGACCGGGGCGCCGATGCCCGCCATCGCGGCTATGCGGGCCAAGCTGGCAATACGGAAGGCTATGGCTACGGAAGCGGCAACTGGGGCAGTCAGGGGCCGGGCTATGACAACCCCTGGGAAAGCCGCTCCTTCGGCACGCAGGGCGAGGGCACGGCGGGCCGTCACTACGACCCTGACTATGACCAGTGGCGCAATCAGCAGATCCAGGAACTCGACCGCGACTACGACAGCTGGCGCCAGGAGCGCTACAAGAAGTTCTCCGACGACTTCACGTCGTGGCGCAGCAATCGCGCCAGCACTGCCAAGCGGGCCAGCACCAGTGACACCGACGTCGACAGCGGACTGCCCGCTCGCGATGCATCGACGGGCGCCTCCAGCAACGCCTCCAAGGAGACCAAGAGCAAGTAGTGCGGCCTGACCCGTGGGGCATCCGTGAGCAATCGCGCTTGCCCTCGTTTCACCTTCTTGAGCCGCAGCCAGCGGCGGGCATCAGGCCCAGGCCTTGATGGCCATCCACACCGCCATCGCGACCATCATCAGGTTCTCAGCCAGGGACACCGGCCCCAGCGGCACCTGGCTGTCCCCGCCCACACAGGCGCATTTCAAGCTGCGCTTGTCGACGTAGACCGCCTTGATGACGGAGGCCGCACCCACCAGCCCGATGAACGATGCCAGCGGCACCGACAGCCACATGGCGGTGCCAGCCAGCATGAGCAGGCCCGCCGCCCCTTCTGCAAACGGGTACAGATAGGCATAGCGGACCCAGCGCCGCGCCAGCAGGTCGTAGTTGAGAAACATCGTCGAAAAGCTTTCGACGTCGCGCAGCTTCTGAACGGCGAGCAGGCACATGGCGATGGCGGCGAAGCGCTCCACGGTGGACGGAATGCTGGTGCTCGCGAAGCCGCCCCAGCCGACCGCCAGCGCCATCGCCGCCGCCATGCCGAACAGCATGGCCACCGGGGTGTACGTCACCTCGCCCTTGCGATGGACTTCCAGGCCGAGCCACGCCCGCAGATCATCGTTGCCTCCCACGCGGGTGCCATCAATGAACGTCTGCGGCGTGGTTTCCACGCCATGCTGCTTCTTGAAGGTTTCGGTCTCTGCCTTTGACGTGAGGTGGTGGTCCTCGACGTCAAAGCCATTTCGCTTCAGCAGATCAAGCGACTTCAGCCCATACGGGCAGATGTGATCCGGCATGACCATCCGGTAGAGCACCGCCCGCCTTTCCTGACCTGCCGCGGTTAGTTCCGTGCTTTCTCGTGCCATGGCGAAGATCCTGCGTAAGCGCGAATGCCCGAGCGGTTGTCGGCTTGTTGGAAGAAGCTGGACCCGACGCGCTGGCGCCGGGTCCTTTCATCGCCGCGAAGCCAGCCTGTGCGGCTGCAACTCCGTGGCCAGCTTGCACAGCTGAAGCCGGGCGACAAATCAATCCATGCCGCGGTGCCCCTGTCGTCAGTGGCTTGCAACACACCATGACGCAGGACGCGATGCTGCGGATGGCAAGGGTTCATGGCCAGCTGCGGCCGTAGTACTCGTAGACCTTGCGGTTGTATTCATCGGTGTAGTCCGGCTCCGCCAGCTTGGGGTAGCGCGGCGCACTCTCCAGCTTCTCCTTGTCGAGATCGACACGGAAGCCGTCCTTGCCCGTGTCGTAGCGGAGTTCGCTCCAGGGCACCGGATAGCGGTCGGTCCCCATCCCCAGGAAGCCGCCAAACTCGAGGGCGGCGTACCGGACCCTGCCGGACACCTTGTCGATGACCAGATCGTCGATGGAGCCGAGCTTCTCTCCGTTCGAGTTGTAGACGGCCGTTCCCTCGACCTTCGACGATGAGATGACGGGGCCGGTGGTGTCGTCGGGGTTCATGAGATCTCCTGTTCGGGTTGAAGGCCGCTCGTGGCGGACACCGAATGCCGGCAAGCTGCGCGCCCGGGGATCGGGATGCCAGCTCACTTGGTGCGTGGCTGTGGCAGACCGGCTGCGCCGTCTTTCATGAGGCCGGCGCGCATCAAGCCCACGCTTCGCGCCACCGCCCGCGCCGCGCGCCTGACCTCGTCCTGCACGCAGAGGTCGGCGTCCAGTGCGTCGTGGCTGCTGGCATACGGCTCGTAGTAGCCGATGTAGCGTTCCAGTCGGGCGCCGAATCCCGCGTCCTGCAGCCCCATCCAGTCCAGCCAATCCGACAGCGCGCGTCGCGTGCCGTCGATGCCGGCCACGTCGCCGTGCACCACCAGGCCGTAGACACGTCCGGCGAGGTGCTTGGGATAGTCCCAGCCCTTGAGTTCCATCTCACGCGCAAGCTGCGCCTTCTTGCCCTGAGTCGACGTGGGGTCGGGGTTGCCGCCGTCGGCGCACACCAGCCTGTCCATCATCAGCTTCAGCGGGCTGGTCGCCTGGTACCAATGCACCGGCGTCAAGAGCAGCACGCCGTGCGCGCGAACCCATAGCTCGTAGATGTCACCCATCCAGTCGTTGGTCTGGCCCGAAGCGTGGTTGGGGTAGCAGCTGCAGGGCCAGTGGCACAGCGGCATCGCCGTGGACACGCAGCCCTTGCAGGGGTGGATGTGGCGGTCGTAGTCCGAGGTCAACCGGCTCAGGTCCAACTCGTCCACCGTTGCGCCCTCGGCTTCGCAGGCAGCCCGGGCCATCTTCATCAGGCGCCACGTCTTTGACATTTCCCCAGGACAACTGCCGTCGTTGCGGGGCGACGCATTGATGAGCAGCACGCGCGACGGGGTTTCGGCGTTGCTCCACCGCGCCTGTGCATCGTCCAGGCGCTGGCGGAGATCGCGCCACTCCCTGGACAGGTCGTAGTCGGGGTCCGCGAAGCCGGCGCCCGCCTTGACGGTGATGGGGGCCTTGCGGCCGGCGTGGAATGCCTCCCACGCGATCTGCTCAAGCCGGGCCAAAGCCTCCCGTTCGGCGTCGAAGGCCGGGTCCACGAAGCGCTGCCGAAACCGTGCGCCGAACTCGTCGCGCGTCATGTCGTCGGCTTGGCCGGTTCTCAAAGGCGAGGGCATGGGCGTCCACGGCAATCCAGGTGCCCGCCCATGCCCGGGCAAGGCAACGGTCGGGACTGCGCCCGGGCGATCCTCAGGCGTCGCCCGTGCTCGTGTCCCTCACACGGGCCATCCCTTGGGCGGCAGGGCTGGGCGCTGCATCAACCCTTTGGCCATTCACATAGGCCACGCCATCGATGGATTCGATGAGCATGTCGCCCCAGGCGCTGCTCCAGACGTAGCGCAGCACGCCTTCGGTCGCGAGATCCAGGTCGGCTTGCGCGGAGCGATCCTGCCGCAGCAGGATTTGGGGCAACAGCGGCGCATTCATGGTGAGGCAGGTTCCAGTCAGCGAACCAGCATACGCCGCAGCCCCGTTGCATCCCGTGTCGATGAGTCAACAGTTGTGGGGTGACCGTGGATGCATCCCCTCAACCACAGCTTCAACCGACCTTGGGTGGCCAGGGAAGATCAACGACGTAGCGCAGTCGTCTCAAGAAGGCCGGATCGATGTTCTTTCGCCCGCTGGAGGCCAGGACCACAACGCCGCTGTGCGCCCCGATCTTCTGCAGCAGATACGCGACGTCGACGTTGGCGTAGCGATCATGGCTGTCCTTGACGCCGCTGCGCTTGCCGAACAGGGCATCGGCTTCGTCGAAGAACAGCGCCGCGCTGCTCGCCGCAGCTTCCGCGAAGACGAGATCCAGGTTCTTCTCGGTCTCCCCGATGAACCGGCTCACCACCTGGGCGAGATCCACACGCACGAGCGCGCACCCCATCGTGCGGGCAAGGGATTCGGCCGCCTGCGTGCGCTGGGCACCGGGCGGGGCCGTCAGGATCACCGTGCCGGCGCTCTCCGTGGCGATCTTGCGCAGTTGCGCGATGCTGCTGGCGGGCAACGCGACATCTTCCAGCTGCAACGCGATCTTGCTGACCTTGGGCATGGAGCCTCCTCGGTGAGTGGATTCGATTCTGGCCCGGTGAACGCCGCGCTAGGCGGCGCCCCACAGGTTCGGCACCAGCGCCAGGTCCAGTACCTCGCATTCGAACCCCGGGCCGACCGGGCTGCAGGCATACACGCCGACCTCGATCTCATGCGGACAGCCGTGCAGATGGGCGATGCGCAGTTGCTGCCATGGTCCATCTCCCGTTGCCGCCTCGACGCGGAAATCCGCGCCGCGCCGGCTCAGGCGGTAGCGCACCTGCTTGAGGCACGCGTCGACGTCCTGCGTCGCCCAATCCGAGTACCCCAGGTTTGTCACCACCGAGCCCAGCCGGCAGGGTTCGTGGGGCTCGTATTCCACCGACGCCTTGATCCACGATTCCTCGCCGGCCCGGCACATCACGCCGCACTGGTCGTACTGCGCATTCGCCTCGAACGCGACATGTGCCGTCAGCGTGAAGTCCCCTTGCAGCGGCACGAAGAAGAAATGCCCGTTGTCCCGCCTGAAGCCGTAGTGCGTGCGCTGCCAGTAGTCGGTGTCCGGCTTCGTGGTGAGCGCCAGCGTCTGGGCCAGCTGCCAGGCTGCTGGCTCGTGAGACCAGCGGAACCGGGCCAGCGTGTCGCGAAGGGGTGGGGTCGTCATGCGCGGCTTTCAAGGTGCCGCGCGATTGTCAGCCGTCGACCCAGCTCACGCGTCCGCGCCCGGCGGCTTTCGCCAGATACAGCGCCTTGTCTGCCATCTCCACCAGTCCCTGCCCCTGGCTGCCCGCAGCCACGCCCAGGCTGATCGTCAAGCTGCCGCCGGTGGTCGGATGAGCCAGGGACAGCGCGCGCACGGTGTCCTCCATCAACTGCGCGACGCCGATGGCGCCGGCCAGGTCGGTGTCGGGCAGCAGGCAGACGAACTCCTCGCCGCCATAACGCGCCAGCAGGTCGGTGGGCCGGCGCAAGCAGGCCTTCAGGGCCGCGGCGACGCGGCGCAGGCAGTCGTCGCCGGCCATGTGGCCCAGCGCGTCGTTGTAGTGCTTGAAGTGATCCACGTCGGCCAGCACGACGGCCAGTTGCGCGCGCGTGCGCTGGGCGCGGCGCGACTCGGCCTGGAAACGCTCGTCGAAATGGCGGCGGTTGTGCACGCCGGTCAGGCCGTCGACGAACGCCAGTTCGCGCAGCAGGTCGGCCTGAGCCTTCAAGGTCAGCTGCGTGCGCACACGCGCACGCACCACGGTGGGGTTGAAAGGCTTCGTGATGAAGTCCGCCGCACCAGCATCCAGCGCGCGCGTCTCGTCGTCGGGGTGGTCCTGCGACGTGACGAAGATGACCGCGATGGAGCGCAGCAGCGGGTCGGACTTCAGTTCGGCGCAGAGTTGATGGCCATCCATGCCGGGCATCTGCACGTCCAGCAGCACGAGGTCGGGCTGGCGCTCGCGGCACAGTTGCAGCGCACGCTGGCCGTCGGTGGCCATCAGCACCTGGCAGTCGGCCGCGAACACGCGGTGCAGCGCCTGGATGTTGACCGGCTGGTCGTCCACGATCAGCAGCCGCGGCCGGCGCCCAGGTGGCGCGAGGCCGGGCGTCAGCGGCAGGTGCTCGGGCAGGGCGATCTGCATCATGCTTGAGCCTCCAGCATGGCGCGTGCCTGCTTGCACAGAACCAGCGCGGCGCCGAAATCCAGGGTGGCGATGGCCGCGTCCAGCGCGGCGGCGGTGCGGGCATCCAGCGCACCGCGCAACTGTGGACGCAAGGCCTCGTGCACGTCCAGTGCCTCCAGGTCGGAGCCGGCCAGCAGATGCGCCAGTGCGTCGAGTCGCTCGGCCACCGTGCCGGTGGCGCGGGGGGGCGGCGCCGCGGCGGGCCGGGATTCGGCGTGAAGGTGGGCGGCCAGGCGGTCCAGCGCAGCGAGGTCGGCATCGCGGCGCTGCAGAAAGCGCTGCCGCCATGCGGCATCGGGCGCGGTCGCGTGCTCGCCTTCGGCGGCCAGCGCGGCCAGTTCCTCGGCGCCCAGCATCGCGGCCAGGCCGCGAAAGCCGTGCAGCCCTCGCGTGGCGGCGGCGCCACCTTCCAGCAGCGCCTGGGCCAGTTGGCGATCCTGCTCGTGCAGCGCGGACAGCGTGCGTTCGAACAGCTCCACACGGCCGGACATGCGGGCCAGCGCCTCGGCCAGCGCAATGCCGGCGCGGCCCGCGTCGTCGAGCAGCGCGGGCGGCAGGTCGGTGGCGCGCTCGGGGCTGGCCAGCGGCGTGGCGCCACAGCGCCGGCGCAGCACGGCGACGAGGCTGTCGGGGTCGAAGGGCTTGACGATGTGTTCGTCCATGCCAGCCTCAAGGCAGGCTTCGCGCTCGGCGGCGAGTGCCCCCGCCGTCATGGCGACGATCGGCAGCGTGAGGCCCAGCTGGTGGCGAATCAGCCGCGTGGCGGTGGTGCCGTCCATCACAGGCATCTGCACATCCATCAGTACCGCATCGAAGCCGGCGCGGCCGCGGGTCTGCGCCAGCAGCGTCAGTGCCTGCTGGCCATCGCCGGCCAGCGTGACCAGCGCGCCTTCCAGCTCCAGCAGTTCGCGCGTGACCTGCTGGCTGCCGGGGTTGTCCTCCACGACCAGCAGACGCAGTCCCGCCAGCCGCTGCGGAGCCGGTTCGGGCGCTGGGCTTTCGCCACGGCGCTGCTGCCGGGCCGCGGTGACGGCCAAGCCCAGCATCGTGGCAGTGACGGGCTTCACGAGGAAGCCGTCCAGCAAGGCCTGCTCGGCGGCGCTGCGCTGGGCCAGGCGCTCGCGGTCATGGCTGGTGACCATCAGGAGCAGCGGCGCCGGCCCCAGCAGCTTGCGCAGGCGCACGGCGGTCTGCCAGCCGTCCAGCCCGGGCATGACCCAGTCCAGCAGCACGACGTCGGGTGCGGCTTGTTCGGCGAGTTGCAATGCCTCGGCGCCGCTGGCCGCGAGCCGGACTTTCCAGCCCAGTGTCTCGGCCAGCGCGCCGATGATGCGGCGCGCCTCGGCATGGTCGTCGACGACCAACGCCTGCAAAGCCTGCAAGGCCTGCGGAGGCGGCGCGGCGACGGCATCGGTGGGCAGCGCAAAGCCGAGCGTGAAGCTGAAACAGCTGCCGCGACCGGGCGTGCTCTCGACGTGGATGTCACCACCCATCAGCCGCACCAGCCGACGGCTGATCGCCAGCCCAAGCCCGGTGCCGCCGAAACGGCGCGCGGTGGACGCCTCGGCTTGCGTGAAGCCGGTGAAGATGCGCTCCAGCTGCTCCGGCGCGATGCCGATGCCGGTGTCGCGGACGGTGAAGGCCAGCGTGGCCTGGCTCGTGGTCTGCGCGACGCGGTGAATGCCAAGGATGACCTCGCCGGCGGTGGTGAACTTGATTGCGTTGCCCGCCAGATTGACCAGCACCTGCTGCAGGCGCAGGGCGTCGGCGACCAGCACGCGCGGCAGCGTGGGGTCGAGATCGAACAGCAGTTCGATGTCGCGCTTGTCGACGTTGGCAGCGAGGATGACGGACAGGTCGCGCAGCAACTCCTCCAGCCGCATCGGATGCGGGTCCAGCCCCAGGTGGCCGGCCTCGATCTTGGAGAAGTCCAGGATGTCGTTGAGCAGACCCAGCAGGCCGCGCGCGGCGCCTTCGCTCTTGATCGCGTAGTCGCGCTGGCGGGCGTCCAGCGGCGTCTTCTGAAGCAGCCTGAGCATGCCCAGCACGGCGTTCATCGGCGTGCGGATCTCATGGCTCATGTTGGCCAGGAAGCGCGTCTTGGCCTGCGAAGCGCGCTCGGCTGCGAGGCGGGCGTGGGCCTGTGGCGTCAGGTCCAGGCAGGTCAGCACCAGGCCGCCGTCGGGCAGCGGCGCGGTGCGGGCCTCGATGAGGCGGTCGCCGGTGCGGTAGGTTTCCAGCCGGTTGGCGTGCGTGTCGCGCCCCAGCGCGAGCGCGGCTTCAAGGGCGGCGCGCGCCGTGTCGCCCTGGCCGTAGTCGCCGCGGGCGGCGAAAAAGCTGATGAGGTCGTCGAAGCGCAGCGGCGGCTCTTCGAAAAGTGATGCCGGCACATTGAGCAGCCGTTCAAACTCGGCGTTGTGCACCAGCAGGCGGCGCTCGGCGTCAAACACCGCCAGCCCACAGGGCAGGTGAGCCAGGACTTCGCGGATCAGCGGGCTGGGGGCAGGCCTGTGTTGCTGCTGGGCAGCCGCGCCTCCTTGCTTGTCCCTCGCCGCCATCGCGCCCCCGAACCGCTGGCGTCCGGCGTTCGTTGCCGGACTGCTTGGAGTCTAGGACCGCGACGCGTGGACGCTAGGGCAGGCGTCGCTACAACCAGTGACAGGTTTGCCCTAGCGCTACTCGCGGACGATGCGGCCCGGGGCAGCGTGTTCGACGGCTTGCGGATTGGCCTTGAGCCATTCCACCAGGGAGTCGATGTCGGTGCCCAGCACGGCGCGGTCGCGGCCGTGCTTGAACCCGGCCTGCTCGTCGCCGCCTTCTGACAGGAAGTTGTTGACGACGATGCGGTAGTCGCGGTCCCGCTGCAGCGGCTTGCCGTCGACCAGGATCTCGCCCAGCTGCGGCGTGCCGTCCGCCGCGGTGCGCCAGCGGTAGCGCAGCGTGGACGAGGGCTGCAGCAGGCGCGGCGACGCGTTGGCCTTGGGCAGCTGGCGCTGCAGCACGTCCCACAGCTGCTGGCCGGTCAGCGTCAGCACGACGATCTCGTTGCCGAAGGGCTGGATGGCCAGCAGGTCGCTC
Organism: Roseateles asaccharophilus; assembly: GCF_031458115.1. GTDB lineage: Bacteria > Pseudomonadota > Gammaproteobacteria > Burkholderiales > Burkholderiaceae_C > Pelomonas > Pelomonas asaccharophilus_A. The sequence goes on from NZ_JAVDXV010000008.1 coordinate 293,762, forward strand.
ATCGTGGTGGCCTTGCCCGGCTCCACGACCAGGTCGGCGCGGATGCCGCCGGGGTTCATGAAGGCGATGTCGGCCGGCCCCTGCTTGCGGGCGAAGGCCAGCTGGCTGTCGGCGATCAGGTTGCCCAGCGCCGAGTCGCCATGCGGCTCCTTGGCGTTGCGCACCGCGCCGCGCGGCAGCATGGCGACGGGCTTCATGCGCGCGGCCTCGGTCAGCGCGGCGGCCTGGGCCACCAGTGCGGCGAGCGCCGGGTTGGGCGCGTAGACGGATTGCAGCACCGGGTGGTTGACGGCGCTGGCATCGAGCACTTTCCCGCTGGCGTCGAGCTTGAGCTTGCTCTCGGTGATCCAGCCGCCGTAGCTGCCGGCCTGGACGACCAGGCGGCCGTTGATCTTGCAGGTGTAGGCCTGGTGCGTGTGGCCGCCAATGATGATGGCGTAGGCCGGGTCCAGGCGCTTGGCGATGTCGTGCACGCGGCCGGTCAGCGTGGGGCAGGCATAGGTCGGATCGTTGGCGCCGCCCTCCCTGCCCTGGACACCGCCTTCATGCATGACGGCCACCAGCACCTGTGCGCCCTGGGCCTTCAGCTGCGGCACCAGCGCGTTCAGCGAATCCGCCTCGTCGGCGAAGCGGATGCCCTGGATGGCCTTGGCGACGATGACCTTGGGCGTGTCACGCGTGGCGACACCGGCGATGGCCACCTTCCACCCGCCCGACTGCTTGAAGACATGGGTGGGCAGCAGCGGCTTGTCTGTCGCGGCGTCCAGCACGTTCGCGCCCAGGAAGGGGAAGCCCGGGCCCTTGTAGCCCGGCCATAGGCAGCCGCCGGGCGCGCATTCACCGCGCGTCTGGCGCAGCAGCTCGGGCAGGCCGGAGTCCAGCTCGTGGTTGCCCAGCGCGCTGGCGGCGATGCCCAGTTCGCCCATGGCGACCAGCGTGGGCTCGTCGCGAAGCAGGTTGGAGATCTGCGGCGACGCGCCAATGAGGTCGCCGCCCGCCACGATGACGGCCTCGGGGTTCTTGGCCTTCAGCTGCGCCATCGCGGTGGCCAGGTGGGCCACGCCGCCCGCCGGCTGTGCCTTGACCTCGCCCGTTATCGGGTCCGGCAGGCGCGGCATCAGCGGCGTCGGCTTGGCCGGCTGGATGTTGCCGTGGAAGTCGTTGATGGACAGCAGCGTCAGTTCAGACGTCTTGGGCGGTTGCGGCGTGGAGCAACCAGCCAGCAGAGCAAGGGCCGCGGTGGCGACGGATGCGATGCGCAAGGAGGAGGGCAGGGCCATGGTGGAGTTGAAGCCGGCGGAACCGGCCATCTTAGGAACGGGTGTGTTGCGGGAGTTTGTCGTGAAATCACGACATCCGGCAAAAATGTTTACAAAGAAGTCGAAATGCACTTTCGTGGTGCATTTGACGCTGCGTCGCAGGGCGAGATGGGCCGTGCCAGCGGCAGCAAATGCGCTTGCGGGCGCACTTGGACAGTGCCTGCATCTTGGGCGCAAGTGTCTAAAACGAGCCACATCTGACTTACCCGTAAAGTTCTGTCACAGAAAGTCATGACAATTCCGTCACCGTGGCGGCCGACCCCTTTCCGGGATGGTTTGGCGAGGCCACGACGCCGATGCTGCGGCCCGGGCCGCATGACGTTTGCGTGACGAATTTCGACATCAGCTGCGCCGGTCGCGCGCAAAAACAGGAGTGATTGGGATGAGCAACAGGTTTGGGTCCGCGTTCCCGCTATCGGCGCTGTGCGCCGCCGTCGCCATCGTGGCTGCTGCGCCTGCAATGGCACAGAACACGACGGCTGCCATTGGTGGCCGTGTGATGACCGGCGCCGGCACGCCGGTGGCCGGCGCCACGGTGACCGTGCTGCACCGCGAGTCCGGTTCGTCCAACACCCTCGTCACCGATGCGGACGGCCGCTACACGGCCCGTGGCCTGCGCGTGGGCGGTCCCTACACCGTCACGATCAGCAAGGGCGCCGATCGCGATGTCCGAGAAGACGTCTACCTGCAGCTCGCCGAAACGACGGCCATCGACTTCACGCTGGGTGCGAATCAGCTGGCCACCGTCGTCGTGACGGGCGCTGCGACGGCGAACAGCAAGATCAGCAGCACGACCATGGGTTCGGGCACCGCCATCAGCCGTGCCGACATGGACAACTTCGCGTCCATCAGCCGTAGCCTGGCCGACTACGCCCGTACCGATCCGCGCCTGTCGCAGACCGACAAGGAGCGTGGCGATATCTCTGCCGCTGGCCAGAACGCGCGTTTCAACTCCGTCACCATCGACGGCGTGCGCGTCAATGACACGTTCGGCCTGGAGTCCAACGGCCTGCCGACGCTGAAGCAGCCGATCTCCATCGACGCCATCCAGGCGGTGCAGGTCAACATCTCCAACTACGACGTCACCCAGCAGGGCTACACCGGCGCCAACATCAACGCGGTGACCAAGTCGGGTACGAACCAGATCAAGGGGAGCGTCTACTACGTCTACCGCGACACCAGCCTGGCTGGTGACCGCTACAACCGCCAGGCCGGCACGTACTTCACGTCGCCGAGCTTCAAGGAAGACCTGAAGGGCTTCACGCTGGGCGGCCCCATCATCAAGGACAAGCTGTTCTTCTTCGCCAGCTATGAAGAACTGAAGAGCAGCCGCAACGCCCCGAGCTTCGGCCCCATTGGCAGCCCGCAGGCCAACGTCGGCATCACCAACGAGCAGATCGCCGCGGCGCAGGCAGTGGCCAAGGATGTCTACAAGATCGACATCGGCAGCATGGCCATTCCGACCGGCGTGCAGCTGGTGGCCAAGGACACGCTGCTGAAGCTGGACTGGAACATCTCGGAGAACCACAAGGCTAACCTGCGTTACACGAAGTCGGAAGAGAGCAACCCGATCTTCCCGGGCTTCGCGAACAACACGCTGACCATGTCTTCGCACTGGTACAGCCAGGACAAGGTCCTCGAAACGGTGGTGGGCCAGCTGTTCTCCGACTGGACCGACGTTTTCTCCACCGAGTTGAAGGTGTCGCAGCGCGACTACACCAGCACGCCCAAGAACAACAGCGACCTGCCGCAGATCAGCCTGGTCTGGACGACGGCTGCACCCGCGGGTACGGCCACGGGCAACCGCACGCTGCGCTTCGGGACCGAATCCAGCCGTCACTTCAACAACCTGCAGACCAAGACGCTGGACGCCTACTTCGCCGGCAACCTGCTGCTGGACAGCCACGAAATCAAGGCCGGTGTCGACCTGCAGAAGAACGAGATCTTCAACGCATTCCTGCAGAATACCAAGGGCACCTACACCTTCAGCGGCACCGACCCGGTCACGTTGTGGCGCAACAGCCAGGTCACCAGCTACACCGTGCAGATGCCGCTGGCCGGCAACACGCTGACCGACGGTGCCGCCAACTGGACGCTGAACAACGTGGGCGCGTTCGTGCAGGACACCTGGAACGTGACCCGTCGCCTGACGCTGACCGGCGGCATCCGTGTCGACATGCTCAGCACCGGCGACCGTCCCAAGACCAATACCGCGGCCTCGTCGGTGTTCGGCTACGACAACACCGCCACGCTGGATGGCGAGAAGCTGGTGCAGCCGCGCTTCGGCTTCAATTACGCGCTGGACCCGGTGGACAAGCGCAAGTCGCAAATCCGCGGCGGCTTCGGCCTGTTCATGGGCTCAGCGGCTTCGGTCTGGCTGACCAACCCCTACCAGAACACCGGCGTCACGACGGCAAACTTCAGCTGCAGCGCGACGACGACGCCTTGCTCGGCCATCCAGTTCACGCCCAACACCGGCGCGCAGCCACCCGTCTTGGGCACGCCGCCGGCCGCCAACGTCGACTTCATCGCGCCCGGCGTGAGCCAGCCTTCCGTCTGGAAGATGAACCTGGCCTGGGATGGCGAACTGCCCTGGTACGGCCTGGTTGCGGGTGCCGAGTTCCTGCACACCAAGGTCAATGACGGCCTGTACTACAAGCACCTGAACCTGGGCGCGCCGACCGGCACATCGCCGGTGGATGGCCGCGAGATGTTCTACAACGCCGGCGGCCGCAATCCGCTGTGCTTTGCCGGAGGCAATGACAGCAACCCGAGCGGCTGCCTGAGCAACCGTGCGAACCAGAACCGCAGCTACAACACGGTCACTGTTGTCGAGAGCACGAAGAAGGGCAGCGGCAATGCGCTGACCCTGTCGCTGAACGCGCCCACGCGCAACGGCTTTGGCTGGGGCGTGGCATACACCCGCACGTCGGCCACGGAAGTCAGCCCGCTGACGTCCTCCACGTCCAACTCCAACTGGCTGAACCGCGCCGTCTTCAACCCGAACGAGGAAGTGGCCGCCAATTCGGCGTCGCTGATCCGCAACCGCTTCAACGCCCAGGCCAACTGGTCCAAGGCGTTCTTCGGCAAGTACAAGACCAGCTTCGGCGTGATCTATGAAGGTCGCGAAGGTCGGCCTTACAGCTGGGTGTTTGCGAACGACATGAACGGCGACGGCGTGTCCGGCAACGACCTGCTGTACGTGCCCAAGGGTCCGGGCTCGGGTGAGGTGCTGTTCCGCCTGCCCAACACCGGCTCCACCATCACCAACGCCGCCACGCTGTCTGCTTTCCAGCAAAGCACGGCCGCCGAAGCCGAAGCCAAGTTCTGGGCCTTCGTCGACAGCCAGCCGGCGCTGCGCAACGCCAAGGGCAGCGTGGTGGGCCGCAATTCGGCCTACGCCAAGTTCACGAACAGCTTCGATGTGCGCGTGAGCCAGGAAGTGCCCGGCTTCTTCAACAACCACAAGGGTGTGTTGACGCTGGACATCCTGAACTTCGGCAACCTGGTCAACAAGCGCTGGGGCCGTATCGACGAGGCACCGTTCGGTGCCGGCAACAGCCGTACGTTCGTTCGTTACGCTGGTGTCGACCCGACCACGGGCAAGATGATCTATTCGGTCAACGACCCTCAAGACTTCATCAACAAGCAGACCCGCGGCGAATCGTCGTGGGCCATGCAGGTCACTGCCAAGTACGAGTTCTGATAAGAAAAGAACTATGGGCCGCCACAAGCGGCCGCCATTGGCAAAGGGCCCCCGCAAGGGGCCCTTTTTTCATGTCCGTTGGAAGGCTTGCGGCTACTTCTGGATATCACCCAGGCACAGGTACTTGGTCTCGACATAGTCGTCCATGCCCTGGCGGCCGCCCTCGCGGCCCAGCCCCGATTGCTTCACGCCGCCGAAGGGCACCTCGGCCGTCGAGATCAGGCCGGTGTTGACGCCCACCATGCCGTACTCCAGCGCCTCGCCAACGCGGAAGATGCGGCCGATGTCGCGGCTGTAGAAGTAGCTGGCCAGGCCGAACTCGGTGGAGTTGGCCAGGCGGATCGCGTCGTCCTCGGTCTGGAACTTGAACACCGGCGCGACCGGACCGAAGGTCTCCTCGCGTGAGCACAGCATCTCCGACGTTGCGTCGGCCAGCAGCGTGGGCTCGAAGAAGTGACCCGACGCGCCCTCCACCCGCTTGCCGCCGGCCAGCACCTTGGCGCCCAGCGCGATGGCGTCGGCCACGTGGGTTTCGACCTTCTGCAGCGCGGCATCGTCGATCAGCGGGCCCACGTGGACGCCGCTCTCGAAGCCGTTGCCGGTCTTCAGCGCGCTCACCTTGGCCGCGAACTTCTCCAGGAAGGCGTCGTAGACGCCGGCATGCACGTAGATGCGGTTGGCGCACACGCAGGTCTGGCCTGCGTTGCGGTACTTGCTGGCGATGGCGCCCTCGACAGCTGAATCCAGGTCGGCGTCGTCGAACACGATGAAGGGGGCATTGCCGCCGAGTTCCAGGCTGAGCTTCTTGATGGTCGGCGCGCACTGGCGCATCAGGATGCGGCCCACCTCGGTGGAGCCGGTGAAGGACAGGTGCTTGACCACGTCGCTCGCGCACAGCACCTCACCGATCTCGATGGACTGCTGCGAGTCCGCCGTCAGCACATTCAGCACGCCCGACGGCATGCCGGCGCGCTGGGCCAGTTCGGCCACGGCCAGCGCCGTCAGCGGCGTGGCCTCGGCCGGCTTGATGATGACGGTGCAGCCGGCGGCCAGCGCGGGTGCCACCTTGCGCGTGATCATCGCCAGCGGGAAGTTCCACGGCGTGATGGCCGCGCAGACGCCGATGGCCTGCTTGATGACCAGGTAGCGCTTGGTCGGGTCGGTGGTGGGAATGGTCTCGCCGTAGACGCGCTTGGCCTCCTCGGCGAACCAGTCCAGGAAGCTGGCGCCATAGACCACCTCGCCGCGCGCCTCGGCCATGGGCTTGCCCTGCTCGGCGGTCATCAGCCGGGCCAGGTCATCGGCATGCTTGACCAGCAGTTGCTGCCAGCGCACCAGCACGGCCGCGCGCTCCTTGGCGGGCTTGCCGCGCCACGCGTTCAGCGCGTTGGCGGCGGCGGCGATGGCCGTGTCGGCATCGGCACGGCCCAGGTTGGGTACCTGGGCCAGTTCACGGCCGGTGGCCGGATCGGTCACGGAGAAGCTCGCGCTGCCGTTCACCCATTCGCCATTGATCAGGGCCTGGTTGCGCAGCAATGCGGGGGTTTCCAGGGCGTCCAGCGGGGAATTTGCGTCCATCGGGGGCTTCTCCAGTCGTATTGGAGGCCACTCTACCCGCGGGACGTAAAGCCCCCTCTCTACAATCGCCCCTCTTTGTCACCGACCTTTTCCAGGAAGCCCCGGAATGAAAGCCGCCGAGATCCGCCAGACGTTTCTGAAGTTCTTCGAGTCGAAAGGACACCAGATCGTCGCGTCCAGCCCCGTCGTGCCGGGCGATGACCCGACGCTGCTGTTCACCAACGCGGGCATGAACCAGTTCAAGGACGTGTTCCTGGGCTTCGACAAGCGCGCCTACACGCGTGCCACGACCAGCCAGAAGTGCATCCGCGCCGGCGGCAAGCACAACGACCTGGACAACGTCGGCTACACGGCGCGCCACCACACCTTCTTCGAGATGCTGGGCAACTTCAGCTTCGGCGACTATTTCAAGAAGGACGCGATCAGCTATGCGTGGGAGCTGTTGACGGTCAACTTCGGCCTGCCGGCCGAGAAGCTGTGGGTCACCGTCTACGAAGAGGACGACGAGGCCTACGAGATCTGGAACAAGACGGTGGGCGTGCCCGCCGAGCGCATCGTGCGCATCGGCGACAACAAGGGCGCGCGCTACATGTCCGACAACTTCTGGATGATGGGCGACACGGGCCCCTGCGGCCCCTGCACCGAGATCTTCTACGACCACGGCCCGGAAGTGGCCGGCGGCCCCCCGGGCTCGGCTGAGCAGGACGGCGACCGCTACATCGAGATCTGGAACAACGTCTTCATGCAGTTCAACCGGACTGAAGACGGTGTCATGCACAAGCTGCCCAAGCCGTCGGTGGACACCGGCATGGGCCTGGAGCGTCTGGCCGCCGTGCTGCAGCACGTGCACTCCAACTACGAGATCGACACCTTCGTGAACCTGCTGGCGGCCGCCAAGTCCGCCGTGGACGCAGCCGGTGGTGGCGACTGTGATGCCACGAGCCCGTCGCTGAAGGTCATCGCCGACCACATCCGTGCGTGCTCGTTCACCGTCGTCGACGGCGTCATCCCGGGCAATGCCGGCCGTGGCTATGTGCTGCGCCGGATCGCCCGCCGCGCCATCCGCCATGGCTACAAGCTGGGCGCGCGCACGCCGTTCTTCCACAAGTTGGTGGCGGCGCTGGCCGCCGAGATGGGCGACGCCTACCCCGAGATCCGCGCGGGCCAGGCCCGCGTGACCGAGGTGCTGAAGCAGGAGGAAGAGCGCTTCTTCCAGACCATCGCCACCGGCATGGAAATCCTCGAGGCCGCGCTGGCCAAGGGCGGCAACGTCGATGGCGACACCGCCTTCAAGCTGCACGACACCTACGGCTTCCCGGTCGACCTGACCGCCGACGTCTGCCGCGAGCGCGGCGTGACGGTGGACGAGGCGCGCTTCAACGAGCTGCTGGAAGAGCAGAAGAACCGCGCCCGCGCCGCAGGCAAGTTCAAGATGGCGCAGGGCCTGGCCTACAGCGGCGCGGCCACCGAGTTCCATGGCTACAGCGATCTCGCCGTCGAAGCCGCCAAGGTCACGGCCATCTACGTGGATGGCGCCCCCGTCAACGAGGCTCAGGCCGGCGACGATGCCGTCATCGTGCTGGACCACACCCCGTTCTACGCCGAGAGCGGCGGCCAGGTTGGCGATGCCGGCGAACTGCGCAACGCGACGACCCGCGTGGTCGTCGCCGACACGCTGAAGATCCAGGCCGACGTGTTCGGCCACCACGGCCAGGTCGTCGAGGGTTCGGTCAAGGTGGGCGATGTGTTCGCCGCCAAGGTCGATGCCGAGCGCCGCGCCAAGACCGTGCGCAACCACAGCGCCACCCACCTGATGCACAAGGCGCTGCGCGAGGTGCTGGGCACGCATGTGCAGCAGAAGGGCTCGCTCGTGAACGCCGAGCGCACGCGCTTCGACTTCGCGCACAACGCACCGTTGAGCCCCGAGCAGGTCCGGGAGATCGAGGCCATCGTCAATGCCGAGATCCTGGCCAATGCCGGCGCCGAAGCCAAGGTGATGGCGTTGGATGACGCGCAGAAGTCCGGCGCGATGATGCTGTTCGGCGAGAAGTACGGCGAGACCGTGCGCGTGCTGAGCATCGGCAGCTCGAAGGAACTGTGCGGCGGCACGCACGTGAAGGCGACCGGCGACATCGGCCTGTTCAAGATCGTGGCCGAGGGCGGCGTGGCTGCCGGCATCCGCCGCGTCGAGGCCGTGACGGGTGACAACGCGCTGGCCTACCTGCAGCAGCTGGAATCCACCGTGCAGTCCGCCGCGCAGACGCTGAAGACCGCGCCCGCCGAGCTGGAAGGCCGCCTGCACGCCGTGCTGGATCAGGTTCGCCAGCTGGAGAAGGAACTGGCTGCCGCCAAGAGCAAGCTGGCGTCCGCCCAGGGCGACGAGCTGCTGGCGCAGGCCGTGGACGTGAAGGGTCTGAAGGTGCTGGCCGCCAAGCTGGAAGGCGCCGACGCCAAGACGCTGCGCGAGACCATGGACAAGCTCAAGGACAAGCTGAAGACCGCGGCCATCGTGCTGGCGGCCGTGGACGGCGACAAGGTGCAGATCGCCGCCGGCGTGACCGCCGACAGCATAGGCAAGGTCAAGGCCGGCGACCTGGTCAACTTCGTCGCGCAGCAGGTGGGCGGCAAGGGCGGCGGCAAGCCCGACATGGCCATGGCCGGCGGCACGCAGCCGGCGGCGCTGGCCGGCGCGCTGGCGTCCGTGTCCGCCTGGGTGGGCGAGCGCGTCTGACGCGTAGACGCGGGGCAATGGGCGGGAGTGATCCCGCCCGCTCCCGCTAGCGCACCTCGAACGAGCCGCTCAGCGCAGCCGTCGAGCTGCCGCCGACGTACACGTCGATGACGGTGGCGTCCTGCACGAAGTTGCGCGTGGAGGCGGCCCAGTAGGTCAGATCCTGCGGCTTCAGCGTGAAGCTGACAGTTCGCCTCTCTCCCGGCGCCAGCGTCAGGCGCTCGAAGCCCTTCAGCTCGCGCACCGGGCGTGCGGCGGTGCCGTGGCGCTGGTGGATGTAGAGCTGCGCCACTTCATCCGCCTCGCGGCCGCCGGTGTTGCTGACATCCACCGACACGCGGATGGCCTCGCCGACGGCCACCTCGGACCGGTCCAGTTGCAGGTTGGAGAACTCGAAGCTCGAGTAGCTCAGCCCGAAGCCGAAGGGGTAGAGCGGCGAGTTCGGCTCGTTCCAGTAGCGCTCCTCGGCCGTCTTGGGCTGGTGCGTGCGCAGGTGGGCGTAGGGCAACGGTATCTGGCCGATGTTGCGCGGCCAGTTGAACGGCAGCTTGCCGCCCGGCGACACATCGCCGAACAACAGCCTGGCAACCGCCGCGCCGCCTTGCGAGCCGGGGTACCAGATGCCCATCAGCGCGTCAGGCTGGCTGCCCTTCAGGTCCAGCGGGCGCGCGCTCATCAGCAGCACCACGACCGGCTGGCCTGTCGCGATCACCGCGTCCAGCAGATCCTGCTGGCGCCCCGGCAGGTCCAGCGACGAACGCGACGCGTGTTCGCCGATCATGATCTGCCCCTCGCCCAGCACCAGGACGGCCACGTCGGCGGCACGCGCCAGTTCGACGGCGCGGAGGATCTCGGCGTCGTCGTCCACCTCCACGCGCGGGCCTGCCTTGTGCGGGCCGGAGTCGAAGATGGAGCGGTGCAGGCGCGCGGGCATCGTGACGCCCGGCGAATACTCGATGCGCACGCCGCTGCCGGCCCGTGCGCGGATGCCGTCCAGCAGCGTCACCGTCTCGCTGTCGTCCTGGTCGAACACCCACGGCCCCACGGTGTCGCGCGCCGAGTCCGCCAGCGGGCCGATGACGGCGATCGACTTCAGCGCCCGAGCGTCCAGCGGCAGCACGCCGCCGTCGTTGCGCAGCAGCACCGCCGTGCGCTCCGCGGCCACCCGCGCCACGTCGCGATGCTCGGGGTCGTTCAGGACGCGCTGTGCCTCGTCCAGGTCCACATAGGGCTGCTCGAACAGGCCCATGCGGATCTTGGCTTCCAGCACGCGCCGCACGGCGTCGTCGAGTTCGGTCGTTGACAGCCGGCCCTCCGCCAGCGACTGCGGCAGCGTCTGGAAGGCCGAGATGCCGAACGGCGGCGCCATCTCCATGTCGACACCGGCGCGCAGCGCGCGCACGCCGGCGTCTGGCACGCTGGACGCGAACTCGTGGGTGTGCAGGTCATGGGCCGAGCCGGCGTCGGTGACCACGAAGCCCTTGAAGCCCCAGGTCTCGCGCAGCACCTGGGTCAGCAGCCAGTGGCTGCCGGTGGCCGGCACGCCGTTGAGGCCCATGTAGGCGCTCATGATGTTGCCGGCGCCGGCGTCCACCGCGGCCTTGAAAGGCGGCAGGTAGACGTTCCACAGCTCGCTGTCCGACAGGTTGACCTCGTCGTAGTCGCGGCCGCCGATGGATGCGCCATAGCCCGCGAAGTGCTTGGGGCCAGCGATGAGCCGGCCCGGGCTGCCGATGTGCGTGCCCTGGAAGCCGCGGACCTGGGCCGCGGCCATCACGCTGCCCAGGTACGGGTCCTCGCCGGCGCCTTCGATCATGCGACCCCAGCGCGGGTCGCGCGCGATGTCGACGTTGGGCGCGAACGTCCAGTGGATGCCGACGGCCCGGGCCTCGCGCGCGGCGACGCGCTGGCCTTGCTCCGCGAGCAGCGGGTCCCAGCTCGCCGCGATGGCGATGGGCACCGGCAGGATGGTGCGCAAGCCGTGGATGACGTCGTAGCCGAACAGCAGCGGGATCTTCAGGCGGGTCTGCTCGACGGCGATGCGCTGCAGCCGGTCCAGCTGCGCGGGGTCGTGCACGAACAGCAGTGACCCGGCGCGCGCCGCGGCGACCTCCTGTTCCACGCGCGCGGCTTCCTCGGGCGCGTTGAGGAAGTCGAAGTACTGGGTGATCTGCCCCGCCTTCTCTTGCGGCGTCATCTGCGCGATGAGCGCGTCCGCACGGGCGCGCACCGCCTCGTCGCTGAGCGCTTCGCTGCGGGCGGGCGTGGGTGTGGATCTCATGAACAGGCTCCGGAACGGAAAGGAAGAGGGGAGGGTGGCTTCAGGCGCCGGGGCGGTCCGCGCGCACGATGGCGGGGCAAGCCGTCTGGAGCGGTTCGATGTGGTCGTCGGGCACGTCGTGTTCCACCACCATCAGTTCGATCTCCGCCACCGGGCACACGCGGTGCGGCGCCTTGGCCGTGAACTTGTGGTTCATGGCCAGCGCCACGCAGTGCGACGTGACGTCCAGCACCGCGCGCTTGAACACCGCATCGGCGTGCAGCACGGCCGTGGCGCCGAAGCGCGCGTCGATGCCGCAGGTGCCGAGGAAGCATCTGTCGATGCGCAAGGCCGTGGCGGCCTGCACGGCCACCGTATCGACGCAGCCACCGACGGTCGCGTCGACCATACCGCCCAGCATCAGCAGGCGCAGGTCGGGCCGGCGCAGCACGGCGGAGGCGATGTCGATGGAGTTCGTCACCACCAGCAGCTCCTGGTCTTCCGGCAGAAACTCGGTCAGCGCGAGGTTGGTGCTGCCGGCGTCCAGGAACAGCGTCTCGCCGGGCAGGATGGACGCCGCGGCGCGACGCGCCAGCGCCTCCTTGCGAGGGCGGTCCTTGTCGATGCGGGCAAACATCGGCTGCGTGTGGCCGGACACCGGCAGCGCGCCGCCGTACACGCGGCGGCACTTGCCCTCGGCGGCGAGGGCTCGCAGATCGCGCCGGATGGCGTCCTCGGAAACGCCGAACTCGGCGGCCAGCGCGGCGGCGACGACGGACTCTCCCTGGCCGAGGCGGTGGGTGATGACGTCGCGACGCGCGATTGGGATGTCCTGGTTCATGGATTCATCTTAATCGTGCATGTTTTTATTAGCAATCGTGCACAATCGAGAAAACAACGTTGTCATCCCCGGACGGAGACCCGCATGGAAAGTCGGACCAAGAACGCCAAGACCCGCGCGCAGATAGAGCGCATGGCGCGCAAGGCGTTCAAGGGAATGGGCTTGGACGAGGGCGGGGACGCCGTGCGCGAGCTGAGGGACGGCTGGTTCAACGCCGCCTATGCCTTGCGCCTGGCGGACGGCCGGGAGGTCATCCTGAAGATCGCGCCGGCGGCCTCGGCTGAAGTGATGCGCTACGAGAGCGACATCATGGCCACCGAGGTCGCCACCATGCGGCTGGTGCGCGAGAACGCAGCCATTCCGGCGCCCGCGGTCCTGTTCTACGATGACGCGCACGATGCGTGCGACTCCAGCTACTTCTTCATGGAGAAGATCGCGGGCGACAACCTCGACCACGTCTACGGCACGCTGCCGCTGGAGCAGGTTGCGGCCATCGACCGCGAGATCGGCAAGATCATCCGGGAGGTCAACAGCTTCCGCGGCAGCTTTTTCGGCTACGACGGCAACGCCGAACTTCGGGCCGAAACGTGGAAGGCGGCCTTCCTGAAGATCATGGATGCCGTGTTCGCGGACGCCGCCAACAAGCAGGTCGTGTTTGACTACGGCTACCCGACCTTGCGCGCCGCCGTGCACAAACATGCCGACGCGCTGGACGAGGTCACCACGCCCTGCCTGGTGCACTGGGACGCCTGGAACCCCAACTTCTTCGTGAGCGACGGGCACGTCACGGGCATCATCGACTTCGAGCGCGCGCTGTGGGCCGATCCGCTGATGGAAGCGCAATTCCGCGCGCTGTGCTGGGGCGGCGTGACCGAGAGCCTGCGCGGCTACGGCAAGACCGAGTTCACGCCCACCGAGTTGCGCCGCTGCTGGCTCTACCTGCTGCACCTGGCGCTGGTGATGCACGTGGAGTGCTACTTCCGCCAGTACGGCAACGACGAGGTCTTCAACAAGTCCCGCGAGCTGATCGCCTCGGCCATGGGGTGGCTGGAAGCGAACTGACGGCGCGGGTCACCGCGGCGCCTCCACGCCCTGGTACCGGATGCGGGTCTCCACGCCGCCGCCGCTGTTTCTGTAGGTGCGGCCATCGCTGGCGCCTATCCACATCTGCGACACGCTGGGCGCACTGCCGCCCAGCGGCTTGGTCGTGACGCGCCACACCTCGGTGCTGACGCCGTCGACGCGGTCACTGCCCGTGCGCTCACAGCGAGCCAGCAAGGATCCGGCTTTGTGTGCCGCGCGCTCGAAGACGGCCGGCCCCATCTTCGACACCTGCCAACCCTCGTCACCGATGCGTTGCCAGACGCGGCCGTCCACGCGCAGCAATTCCATCGTCTCGCCCTGGCCTTGCACGCGCTGGTGGTAGCGCGGTGCGGCCAGCGTGGCGATGCTGGCCTGGGCCACGCGCTCGCACCCGGCGGGCACGGGCGAATCGGCCGCGGCGGCCAGGCAGGACAGGGCGGCAACGGCGCAGGCGGCGGACTGGCGCGCCGAGGGCAGCAACAAAAGCATGGTCACTCCTGAAAGTTGAGGCGGGGCGCATGGCGAGGCCCGCTGCACAACCAACGCAGTGCGAGTACCGAACCGGACAGGCGCCTAGAGATCCAGGTGCAGCGGCTGTCGTGCCGACGGTGCGTCGGGGGCGTCATAGCGGCGGCTGGCGGCCAGGGCCTCGTCGCGCAGCGCCTGGGCGTTCGCGGCCTGGCCTTGCGCGGCCAGCACCGCGGCGCGCACGCGCTGCAGATAGGGCTCCATGCGGATGTCGAAGAAGCCCTGTTTCTGGTCCCAGGTGGCCCAGGCCTTGTCGGCATGCGCTGCTGCGTCGGCCGTGCGGCCCGCTGCCAGCGCCACGCGGGCCAGGCCGGCATGGGCCAGTGCGGTGTGCGACCAGCGCGGGTTGCCGGCGCGCTCGACGACGGCGCGGAACTGCACCTGCGCGCCGGCCACATCGCCTTGCGCCAGCAGAAAGCGGCCCCAGCGTTCGCGTGCCGCGGCGGTGGGCTGCTGGCTGCCAGCTGGGTCATGGGCTTCGAAGTCGGCCACTGCCGCCAGGAAGGTGCGTCGGGCGTCATCGACTCGGCCCACGCGTGCATAGGCATCGCCGAGATGGCGGCGCACGCGGCGCAGCGCGAAGTCGTTGGGCGGCGCGCGCAGGTAGGCGCGCGCTATGCGCTCCAGCACCGGGATGGCGAGTTCCGGGCGCCCCTCGGCGGCCAGCCGCTCGCCCCAGTCCTCGCGCACCTGCTGGGCCTCGGGGTCAGCGGCCGTCTCGGGTGGCAGTCGCGTCAGCACACCCTCGAAGAGGCCCATGGCCCGCTCGCGGGCGCCGGCCAGGTGAGCCGTGCGGGCGCGCCGGGCCGCCGGCAGCCAGGCGGTGCGCGCCTCGGGGCCGGTGGTGCGTTCGGCGATGGCGGCGGCCCTGCCGAACGCGGCCTCGGCACCGGCCAGGTCGCCGCTTTGCTGCAGCGTCAGCGCCATGTTGGCGTGGATGGTCTGCACCTCGGCATCGTCGCGTTCCGGGTTGGCCTGCGCCGCGTCCAGCGCCCGCTGGTTCAGTGCGATCGCATCGGTGTAGCGGCCGGCATAGGTGGCTTCGCTGGCCAGTTCCATCAGCACGGTGACACGACCCCGCTCGGCGGCCGGCGCCTGCTCGAACAGCCGGTGCGCCTGCTCCAGCGCCTGCTGGCGCTGGGGCTGCGTGCCCGATTGCTGGCGCAGGCACACCGATTGCGCCATCCACCAGTGGGCGCGCAGCGGGTGCACATCGCGGCCCGCGTCGCGCAGCGCGGTGTCGGCCTGCTGCAGCAACTCGGTGCAGCCGGGGTCGGCGCGCGCCGCGGCGCGGGCGGCGCGTTCGACGGCGTCGTCCAGGATGTTGTCGTGCAGCGGCCCGAAATGCTCGCGCACGAGCGCGAGCTGGCGCGCCTGCAGGGACTCGAACGAGGCTTCGTCACCCAGCTCGCGATAGATGGTCGCGGCGGTGCGCAGCAGCTCGATGCGCAGTTCCACATCGTTGCCGAATGCATCGTCGATGCGTCGCACGCTGGCGTCCAGCAAGGCCTTGGCGCTGATCTGTCCGCGCGGCGTGTCGGACGCGATGCGTGGGTCGTTGGCGCGGTAGACCGACAGCAGGAAGGCCTTGACTGCCTCGGCCCGGCGGGCCTGCGCCTGTGCCTCGCGCGCCTGCCACAGCACGCCGCCCAGGCCGGCCAGCAGACTGACGGCCAGCAGCCCAGCCATCAGCGCGGCGCCGCGATGGCGGCGCACGGCCTTGGCGAAGCGCGTCCAGCGCGTGATGCGGCGCGCCTGGATGGGCTCGCTCGTGCGATGGCGGCGCAGGTCGGCCGCGAGATCCGCCACCGACGCATAGCGGGCTTCGGGCGTGGGCTGCAAGGCCTTGGCGACGATGGCGTCCAGGTCGCCGCGCAGCTGGCGCCGCCAGACGCCGGGCGTGCGGCCCGCCTCGCGGGCCAGGTCATCGGTGGCGCAGGCGGATGCCAGCAGGTCGGCCGCGGCGAGTCCCGAGGCCGCGCGTGCGGTCAGCACAGCCTGCGGCGTGCGGCCGCACAGCAGCTCGAACAGCAGCACGCCCAGTGCATAGACGTCGGTGGCCACGGTGACCGCGCTACCGGTCAATTGCTCCGGTGCGGCGTAAGCAGGGGTGGCCGGGCGTGCGTCTGCCCGTGTCAGGGCGGTGTTGTCCGCGGTGCCGTCGGCCAGCAGCTTGGCGATGCCGAAATCCAGCAGCCGCACGCCTTGCGCGCTGACCAGCACATTGGCGGGCTTGAGATCCCGGTGGGCCACCAGCCGGCTGTGCGCGTGCGCGACCGCGTCGGCCACCTGCATGAACAGGTCCAGCCGCGCGGCCAGATCAAGGCCGTGCTCGCGAGCCCACTGCGTGATGGGCGTGCCGTGCACGGCCTCCAGCGCGATGTAGGGCTGACCGTCGTCGTCCAGGCCGGCGTCGTAGAAGCGGGCGATGTGCGGATGCGTCAGCCGCGCGAGGATGTCGCGCTCGCGCAGGAAGCGCTCGCGCACGCGGCCGACCAGCAGGTGGGCATGCGGCAGCTTCAGCGCCACCTCGCGCTGGTAGGCGCCATCGGCGCGCTGCGCCAGCCAGACCTCGCCCATGCCGCCGGTGCCCAGGGGCCGCAGCAGCGTGTAGGGACCGATGCGCTGGCCGGCCTGACGGGACGGGGCTGCCGGCTCGGCGCTGCCGGACAGCACGGCCGGCGTCTCGAGATAGCCTGCAGACTGCACGGCATCCAGCTGCCGCAGGAAATCGGCCAATGCGTCGCGCAGCGGTGCCAGCTGGGGCGAGAGATCGTCCAGCCAGGCGGCGCGTCCTGCAGGAGGCAACGCCATGGCCTCTTCGGTGAGGCGCGAATACTGATCCCACCAGGCGTCGCTGAAGGCCAGCGCCGTGCTGGCAGAGGGGGGAGGCAGCGGCGCGCCTGAAGGGTGGGGTGGCATCGGCAGGACCTACGGATTCCGCGAAGCCAACCGGACAGCGCCGCCGCTCAGCAGGCCAGCAGCGTGCGCAGCAGCGCGCGGGCCTTGTCCCAGTCGCGGCGCACGGTGCGGTCCGTCACGCCCAGCACCTCGGCCACCTCGGTCTCGGTCATACCGGCGAAGTAGCGCAGCTCCACCACGCGCGCCAGTCGCGGCTCACGCGCCTCCAGCGTGCGCAGTGCCGCGTCCACCTGCAGCGGCTCGTCCTCCGGGGCGGCGACGCGCTCGCCCAGCGTCGTGTCCAGCGTCACCCATTGCACGCCATCGCCATCCACGCCGCCGCCGCGACGCTGCGCGGCGCGCTCGCGCAGCAGGTCCACGACGATGGAGCGCATCGCCCGCGACGCATAGGCGAAGAAGTGCGAGCGGGTCGGAAAGCTCAGGGCGCCATCGCCGGCCTGTTGGGATGCGCGTGCCGACAGCTTGATCCAGCTCTCGTTGACCAGCATCGTGGTGTTGCAGCCGGTCGGGTCGCCCGCGGCGCGCAGCCGCGCATGCGCGACCTTCTTCAGCTCGTCGAAGGTCTCGCGCCACAGCTGATCGTCCAGCGGCACCGGTGCATGTTCGGCGGGAGCAGGGGGCGCGACGTCGGAGGACATGCGCCCATTATTTATGCCTAGAACGTTTCCCAGTCGCCTTCAGCGGAGGCCGGGCTAGGGGTGGGCGGGGGCGGTGTGCGGGGCGCTGCCACCGGGGCCGGCTTGGCGACCGGTGTCGCGGTTGCCTTTGCAGCGGACTTGGCTGCCGGCCGCTGCAAGCCCGCTTTCGGGACAGGCGGCACCGGTGCCGGCCTGGGCGTGGCCGGCGCCTTGCGCGACACGGCTTCGCCACCGGACACGCGAAACACCGAGACCGCCTCGATAAGCCGCTCGGCCTGTTCCTTCAGGCTCTCGGCGGCGGCGGCGGATTCCTCCACCAGCGCGGCGTTCTGCTGCGTCATCTGGTCCAGCTGCACGACGGACGCGTTGACCGACGCGATGCCCTCGCTCTGCTCGCTCGCCGCCGAACTGATCTCGCCAATGATGTCCTGCACGCGCTGCACGCTGGAGACGATCTCCCCCATGGTCGTGCCGGCGGCCTGCACCTGGCGAGCACCGTTCTCCACGCGCTCGACGCTGTTGCCGATCAGCGACTTGATCTCCCGGGCCGCCTCCGCGCTGCGGCCGGCCAGCGAGCGCACCTCTCCCGCCACGACCGCGAAGCCACGCCCTTGTTCGCCCGCGCGGGCTGCCTCCACCGCGGCGTTCAAGGCCAGGATGTTGGTCTGGAAGGCGATTCCGTCGATGACCCCGATGATGTCGGCAATCTTGCGACTGGCCGCATTGATCTCGTCCATCGTGCCCACAACCTGGCCCACCACTTCGCCACCGCGCGTGGCGGCGGACATGGCGGACTGAACGAGCTGGTTTGCGGTGAGGGCGGAGTCGGCCGTCTGGCGCACGGTGCCGGTCAGCTCGCTCATCGACGAGGCGGCGTTCTGCAGGTTGCTCGCGGTCTGCTCCGTGCGCTGGCTCAGGTCGAAGTTGCCCGTGGCGATCTCCGTGCTGGCCGTGCCTATGCTGTCGACCGAGTTGCGCACCGTGCCAATGGTGGAGGCCAGGCGCTGGCGCATGCTCTCGGTCTGCTGGATCAAGGCGCCGATCTCGTCGCGGCGGTCGCTGGCGACGGACTGGCCCAGGTCGCCATCGGCAATGGCACCCACGGCCTTTTGCAGCGCACCCAACGGCTGCGCCACCCAGCGGCGCATCATCCACATCAGGCCAAATCCCAGCCCCACGCTCGTCAACGCCAGTGCGCCCCAGAAGAACCACAGCGTGCGCCGGCTGGCGGCCTGCGCCTCGCCGCGCGACACCTGGGCCACGACCCAGTGGCCGGTCTTGGCGCTCTTGCGTGCGACGGCGAAGTTGTCGCTGAGCTTGTTGCCCAGCACGTCGGGGGCGTCGTCCAGCAGGGCGGTGTCTTCCTTCTGCTCCGCCAGCATCTTCTCGAAGCCGGGCGCGATGTCGGTCAGCAGCTTGCCCTTGGACGTCGGGTGGGCCGCGAGCGACGCCTTGGCCGGGTCCTTGGGCAGCGCGACGATGTAGGTGCCGCCGCTCTGGAAGAAGCGGGCGCCGCCGGCCATGCGGTCCATCGCGGTCTCGAAGGCGTCCAGGCCGTAGCCGATGAACAGGATGCCCACGGTCTTGCCGGCGTCGTTCTTGATCGCCTCGTAGTGCGTCATGTAGCCGCGCCCGAACAGCGTCGCGCGGCCCGTGTAGGGCTTGCCGGAGGTGATCGCCGCGTAGGCGGCACCCTGCTTGTCCAGCAGCGTGCCCATGGCGCGCTCACCCTTCTCGTTCTTCAGCGACGTGGTGATGCGCTCGAAGTCGCTGCCCTTGGCGGCGAACACCGTGGCCACGCCGTTGGTCAGCGTCGCGAACTTGTCGACCAGTGTGAAGTTGCCGTTGAGCTTGGTGGTGCCGTCGCTCAACTCGCCGCTGGCCTCGTCGAGCGTGAAGCTGGCGCCGAAGTCCTGGCGGAAGGTGGCCCAGCTTCGCTGCGCCTGCTGGGCCGCGATGTCGTCCATCGCCTGCATCGCGTCGACCAGCGAGCCGGTCTTGTCGGCCACCCAGGTGTGCACCTGTTCGTTGGCCAAGCGTTTGAGCATGGTGCCGACGATGACGCTCACGACCAGCAGCGCCGCGGCGACGGCGGCCGCGCCGGTCAGCGACACCTGGCGCGCGATGGAGCGGTTGGCAGGGCTCATGGGTGCCTCCGGTTGGCCAGCAGGGCGTCGGGTCCACAGACCTCGTGCCGCTGCGAGGCTGGAAATAAAAAGGGGCGCTTGCGCGCCCTTGTGTTTCAAGCGGCGATCGCCGCGTCCATCAATCCCATCTCGGCGCTGCTCATCAGCCCTTCGATGTCCATCAGGATCAGCATGCGCTCGCCGACCGAACCGATGCCGGTGATGAAGCTGGTGTCCACCGAGGCCGAGCTCAGCTCGGGGGCCGGCTTGATCGCGTCGCGGTTCAGCTCCAGCACGTCGGACACCGAATCGACCACGGCGCCGACGACGCGGTTCTTCACGTTCAGCACGATGACGACCGTGAAGCTGTTGTACTCGGCGGTCGCGCAGTTCAGCTTCAGGCGCAGGTCCACGATGGGGACGATGACGCCGCGCAGGTTGACGACGCCCTTGATGAAGTCCGGCGCATTGGCGATGCGCGTGGGCTGCTCGTAGGAGCGGATTTCCTGGACCTTCAGGATGTCGATGCCGTATTCCTCGGAGCCGAGGCGGAAGGTCAGGTACTCACCGCTCTTGGGGCCAGCGCCCTTGGTGGTGACAGCGCCAGCCTGGCGCAGCGCGGGGACGTTGCTCGATTCCATGCAGACCTCTCCTGGTTGTGTTTGGGGTTAGTGGCGAGACCGGCGCACGAGGCTGCCGACGTCCAAGATGAGGGCCACGCGGCCGTCGCCCATGATGGTGGCGCCGGACACGTCGTTGACCTTGCGGTAGTTGGCTTCGAGGTTCTTCACGACAACCTGCTGTTGGCCCAGCAGTTCGTCCACCAGCAGCGCGACGCGGCCGCCTTCGGCTTCCACGACGACCATGATGGAGGAGACGTGCTCGAAGTCGAAGCGCGGCACGTCGAAGACCTTCTCCAGCTCGATGACGGGCATGTACTCGTCACGCACCTCGACGACGCGGCCGGAGCCTGCGACGGTCTTGATGGTGTCGGGCTGCACCTGGAAGGACTCGACGACGCTGGACAGCGGCAGGATGTAGCACTCGTCGCCCACGCCCACGCTCATGCCGTCCATGATGGCCAGCGTCAGCGGCAGGCGCACGGACACCTTCATGCCGTAGCCTTCGGCGGAGTCGATCTCGACCGTGCCGCCCAGCGACGTGATGTTCTTCTTGACCACGTCCATGCCCACGCCGCGGCCGGACACGTCCGTGACCTGCTCGGCGGTGGAGAAGCCCGGCGCGAAGATCAGGTTCCAGCATTCGGCGTCGGTCATGCTGTCCGGCGCGTCGATGCCCTTCTCGCGGGCCTTCTTGATGAGCTTGTCGCGATTCAGGCCGCGGCCGTCGTCGCGCACCTCGATGACGATGCTGCCGCCCTGGTGGGAGGCGACCAGCGTGATCGTGCCCTGTTCGGCCTTGCCTCGCGCGATGCGGTCCTCCGGCATCTCGATGCCGTGGTCGCAGCTGTTGCGCACCAGGTGGGTCAGCGGGTCGGTGATCTTCTCGACCAGGCTCTTGTCCAGTTCGGTGGCTTCACCCTGAGTGACCAGCTCGACCTTCTTGCCCAGCTTGGCGGCCAGGTCGCGCAGCATGCGGGGGAAGCGGTTGAACACGGTCGACATCGGAATCATCCGGATCGACATGACCGACTCTTGCAGGTCGCGCGTGTTGCGTTCCAGGTCGGCCAGGCCGCTGGTGAGCTGCTGGTACAGGCCGGGATCGAGCTCGCGGCTGTTCTGGGCCAGCATGGCCTGCGTGATGACGAGCTCGCCGACCAGGTTGATGAGCTGGTCGACCTTCTCGATGGACACGCGCAGCGTCGTCTGGTCCATGCCGCCGCCGGCGGGTTTGGCGTCAGTCTTGGCCGGCGTGGCGGCGCGGGCCGGCACGATGGCGGCGGTCGGCGCCGGCGCGGCGGCGGGCGCAGCCTCGGCGGTGGCGCCGGCGGGCGTGCCCGGGGCGTCGTCGAAGAAGCCGTAGCCCGGATCAGTGGACGGCGCCTCGGCCGGCGGCGCGCCGGGCGCGCCGTCGTAGAAGCCGAAGCCGGGGCCCAGCGGGATCAGCTTGACCTGCTCGCGCGCCACATGGAAGGTGAACAGATCCAGCAGGTCGTTGTCGGCGGAGCTGGTCAGCACCTTGAAGCGGCGCATGCCGTCGGAGCTCTGGCCGGCGTCCAGCGGCTCGATGGTGCCGAGGTCGGTGATTTCCTTGAACAGCTCGACCAGGTTGTCGGCCAGGCTGAGGTCGGTCAGCGGGCCGACCTGCAGTTCCAGCAGGCGGGCGCCGGGGTTGGCCGACGTCGTCGGCGCAGGAGCAGCGGCAACGGGAGCCGGCGCCGGCGCGGCGGCCTTGGGCGCGGGCGCGGCGGCT
Source organism: Roseateles asaccharophilus (assembly GCF_031458115.1). Taxonomy (GTDB): domain Bacteria; phylum Pseudomonadota; class Gammaproteobacteria; order Burkholderiales; family Burkholderiaceae_C; genus Pelomonas; species Pelomonas asaccharophilus_A. The sequence continues at coordinate 315,867 of NZ_JAVDXV010000008.1, forward strand.
GCCGGTGCGCCGCCACCTTCGACGAAGCTCTTGATGCTAACCAGCAGATCGGTCGTGTCGAACGGGTCGGCGCCCGAACCCTGGTGGCGGCCCAACTGCGCGCGCAGCGCGTCGCCGGACTGCAGCAGCACGTCCACCATCGCGGCGTTGGGCTGCAGTTCGTGGCGGCGCAGCTTGTCCAGCAGCGTCTCCATCTGGTGAGTCAACTCGGCGACGTCGGAGAAGCCGAAGGTCGCGGCGCCACCCTTGATGGAGTGGGCGCAGCGGAAGATGGCGTTCAGTTCCTCATCGTCGGCAGCCTCGACATTCACGTTCAGCAGCAGCTGCTCCATGTTGTCGAGGTTCTCACCGGCTTCCTCGAAGAAGACCTGGTAGAACTGGCTGAGGTCAATGCCAGCACTGATGCTGGCGCCTTCGGTGGTCATGTCACCCATGGCTGTTACTCCCCTGCAGTGGACTTCAGCGGATGACCTTGCCGATCACCTCGATCAGCTTGGCCGGGTCGAAAGGCTTGACCAGCCAGCCGGTGGCGCCTGCGGCGCGGCCGGCCTGCTTCATCGTGTCGCTGGACTCGGTGGTCAGGATCAGGATGGGCGTGGTCTTGAACTTCGGGTTCTCGCGCAGCTTCTTGGTCAGGCTGATGCCATCCATGCGGGGCATGTTCTGGTCGGTCAGCACGAGATCGAAATCGCGCTGGCCGGACTTCTCCCAGGCGTCCTGCCCGTCCACTGCTTCCACCACGTTGAAGCCGGCGTTCTTGAGCGTGAAGGCCACCATCTGGCGCATCGAGGCCGAATCGTCGACAGCAAGGATTGAGTGCATTTGAGTTTTCTCCGAGAGAACGTTTTTGCCTGGGGGGCTTGGGGATACTGATTCGGAAGGTCAGAAGAGCTCGATGGAACCAGCGTCCATCTCGTCCTGCGTGACCGGATTGGGGCGCAGCGGCGCGATCTCGACGACGGCGGCGCCGTCCTCGTCGTCCATGCCGAAGGTGTCGCGGGCCAGCTGGTCGGCGCAGTTGCGCAGGCGCTGGCTGGTGTGGGCGATCAACTGCGTCGCCATGTCCTGGAACTGCAGCGCGGTGATGGCACCGGCGATGTCCTGCATGATCTGCTTCAGCCCCTCGGAGGCGGGCGTGCCGTCGCTGTCGCTCAGCAGCGTCATGACCTGGTTGGAGGCGCTGTAGAAATGGGTGGACAAGGCCTCACCGGCGTCGTCGAGCAGGCGCTGCAGGCGCTCAAGGTCGTTGGTCACCGTCATCAGGTGATCCTGCAACTCCGCAGCCGCCAGCAAGGGCATGGCGGCGGAGCTGCCATCCAGGCCATCGGCTGCGTTGGAAATTTCTGTCTGCATCGTGTCTCCGCGAGGGGATGCTGCTTCTTGTCCTGATGCCCTGTGGATTCATTCAGGGCAAATGCATCATGGCATGTTCGATCGTTTTTCGGCAGCTGTCGACCTTGAGATGTGGCGAGAACGCGCGGTATTACCGGTCTGTAGAGGTCTGAAGCGTACCGAGTGTGGCGCCCGCCCGGCGCGGCATACTCTGCGCCCATGACGATTTCAGGTGCGGAGCAGGTGGCGCGGGTCCTGCGGGTGCTTCATGTCGAGGACGCCGAACTCGACCATCAGCTCATCCTGGCCGAACTCATCCGGGCCGGTCTGCGGGTGGAGATTGAGCGGCTGGACAGCCTGCCGGCGGTGCTGGCGGCGCTGGACCGCCCCTGGGACGCGATCCTGTCGGACTTCAACCTGCCGGGCTTTTCCGGCCTGCAGGTGCTGGAGGCGCTGAAGGACCGCCAATCCCCCGTGCCCTTCATCCTGATCTCCGGCGAGATCGGCGAGGACACCGCCGTGGCCGCGATGCGCAATGGCGCGGCGGACTACCTGCTGAAGAACAACCTGGCCCGCCTGGCACCGGCGCTGTTGCACGCAGTGGACGCGGCCGAGAGCGAACGGGCGCGCCTGGCGGCCGACCAGGAGCTGGTGCGGTCCAAGCAGCGGCTTCACCAGTTGGCCGGCCACCTGCAGACCAGCGTGGAACTGGAGCGCGCCGCGATCGCGCGCGAGATCCATGACGACGTGGGCGGCTCGCTGACCGCCGTCAAGTTCGACCTGGCCTGGATAGACCGCCATGCCCAGGAGCCCGAGGTGCGCGCGCGCGTCGCGGCGGCACTGGAGACGGTGAATTCGGCCATCGAGGCCAGCCAGCGCATCATGCACAACCTGCGCCCCGCCATCCTGGAGCAGGGCTTGGTGGCCGCGCTGCAGTGGATGACGGCGCGCTTCGAGCGCCGCACCGGCATCGAGGCCAGCCTCCTGGTGGGCGAGGAACGGCTCGAGCTGCCGTCCGGCGTGCCGCTAGTAGCCTACCGCACGGCCCAGGAGGCGCTGACCAATGTGTCCAAGCATGCGAAGGCCAGCCGTGTGGACATCGAGCTGAGCCAGGATTCCGGCGTGCTGACGCTGGAGATCCGCGACAACGGACGGGGCATCGCCTCCGGCGATCTGGGCAAGGAGCGTTCATTCGGCATCCGCGGCCTGCACGAGCGCGCCGCGACCGTGGGTGGCTGGGTGGACCTCAGCAGCACGCCGGGCAGCGGCACCAGCCTCATCCTGACCGTGCCGCTGGACCCCGACGCCATCGACGCGCTGGACGACGCCACCGACTTCGGCGACGACCGCGGCCAGTCCATCTGGGGCCGAGCTTGATGCTTGATCCGGCAGTCGACCGCTCGCTACTCATCGAAAGTCTCATGGCCTCAACACCTTGCCGCCGTCGCCATGTCCGCCACTCCGGTGGGCGACGCGCGCCCGCTGGCCTGGCGCTTCGGGCCGCTGGCTGCGTCGCTTCTCCTGGCGGGCAGGAGCCCGCTGCGTCGGCGCGCCTTGCCAGCGACCCGCCTCGCCGGTCCCTCGGACGCGCTCAACTGCCGCATCAAGCATGATCAAGGTCATCCTCTGCGACGACCACGGCCTGATCCGCCGCGGCATCCGCGACACGCTGGCCGACGCGGGCGACATCGAGGTCATCGGCGAGGCCGGCGACTACACGGAGCTGCGCGGCCTGCTGCACAAGGTCGGCCGTGACAACCCCTGCGACGTACTGGTGCTTGACATCAACATGCCGGGTCGGTCCGGCCTGGATGTGCTGCATGTGCTGAAGGACGAGGGCTCCACGCTGCGCACGTTGATCGTGTCCATGTACCCGGAAGACCAGTACGCCATCCGCGCGCTGCGCGCGGGTGCCTACGGCTACGTCAACAAGGGCGGCGACCCGGCCAGCCTGGTGCAGGCGGTGCGCACGGTGGCACAGGGCCGCAAGTACGTGACACCCGAGATCGCGCAGATGCTGGTGGAGAGCCTGACCGCGCCGGTAGCCGAGCAGGCCCACCACAAGCTGTCCGACCGCGAGCTTCAGACTCTGGTGATGATCGCGTCCGGCAAGCGCCTGTCCGACATCGCCGAGGAGCTGATGCTCAGCCCCAAGACCGTCAGCGTCTACCGCGCCCGCGTGCTGGAGAAGCTGGGGCTGACGAACAACTCCGAGCTGACGGTTTACGCAATCCGCAACGGTCTCGTGGCCAGCTGAGGGCCGCCCAGGGGCGCTGGAAGGCCCTCGCCGCCATTCATCCCGCCTGGCGGCTATTGATCCCGCCCAATCGCCACTTGTCGAAAGTCGGGATCCCCTGCCAGCGCTGTCTGTGCAAAATCCGCGCGATTCCAACCTGGTGCATTCAGTTGCGGGGAGCGCGTCATCGATACCGGATTGCTGAAAGAGTTGCGCATCGACGGTGCGCACCGTGAGGATCATGGCGGCGGGCCGCCGAAATGGGTCTGGGGCATGGCGGCGGGCGTGCTCGTCCTGGCGCTGGTCGGCGGGGCGGCCTGGTGGTACGTTGCTGGCAACAAGCCCATTGCGGTGCAGACCGTCACGGTCAAGGCCAACGGCCAGGGCGGCGCGGCCAACGTGGTGCTGCAGGCCACCGGCTATGTGACGGCACGCCGCATGGCCACCGTGTCGGCGCAGATCACCGGCACGCTGACCGAGGTGCTGATCGACGAAGGCTTCAAGGTCAAGAAGGGCCAGGTGCTGGCTCGGCTGGACGACACCGGCCTGAGGGCGGCCCGTGCCGCGGCACAGGCCCAGGTGCGTACCGCCGAGGCCAACCTGGGCCAGCTGCGCGCCCAGCTGGCCCAGGCCCAGGCGGACGAGCGCCGCCAGGCCGAGCTGTCCGCCGCGGGCATGACCACGCGGCAGTCGCGCGAGCAGGCGGGCACGGCGGTGAAGACGGTGGCGGCCCAGCTCGAGGCGGCGCAGCGCCAGATCGAGGCGGCGCAGGCTCAGGCCCGCCAGGCCGACGTCAACTTCGACTACGCCACCGTGCGTGCGCCGTTCGATGGCGTCGTCACCGCGCGGGCGGCGCAGGTGGGCGAGATCATCTCGCCGCTGTCCGCCGGCGGCGGCTTCACGCGTACCGGCGTGGGCACCATCGTCGACATGGACTCATTGGAAGTGGGCGTGGACGTCAACGAGGCCTACATCGCCCAGGTCAAGCCCGACATGCCGTGCGAGGCCGTGCTGGATGCCTATCCTGACTGGCGGATCCCGGCGCGTGTCGTGGCCGTCATTCCCAGCGCCGACCGGGGCAAGGCGACCGTCAAGGTGCGCGTGGCGCTGGAGCAGAAGGACGAGCGCGTCGTGCCCGACATGGGCGTGCGCGTCAGCTTCCTGGCCGCCAAGCCCAAGGCCGAGGCCAAGCCGGTGCCCGGCGTGCTGCTGCCGCCCGACGCGGTGGTGGAGCGAGCAGGCGCCCAAGTCGTGTTTGCCGTGAATGAAGGCCGGGCGGAGCAGCGCACGGTCAAGCTGGGTGGTGATGTCGGCAAGTTCCGGCTCGCCACCGAGGGTGTGAAGGCAGGGGAGACGGTTGTCGTGTCGCCGCCCGCCGAACTGAAGAGTGGTTCAACCGTCATCTCCAAGGAATGAGCATGAGCGCATTGATCGAAGTTCGCGACCTGTCCAAGGTCTACACCCGCGGCAAGCAGAAGGTGGAGGTGCTGCACCACATCGACCTCAATGTGCAGCAGGGTGACTTCCTGGCGCTGATGGGCCCGTCCGGCTCCGGCAAGACGACGCTGCTGAACCTGATGGGCGGGCTGGATGCGCCCACCGGCGGCTCCATCAGCGTGGGTGGCGAGCGCATCGACCAGCTGTCGGGCGCCAAGCTCGCCAAGTGGCGCGCGTCCAAGGTCGGCTTCGTGTTCCAGTTCTACAACCTGATGCCCACGCTGTCGGCGCAGAAAAACGTCGAGCTGCCGCTGCTGCTGACCAAGCTGTCGGCCGCGGAGCGCAAGAAGCGCGCAGCCATCGCGCTGCAGTTGGTGGGCCTGGCCGACCGCGCCTCGCACAAGCCCACCGAGCTGTCCGGCGGTCAGCAGCAGCGCGTGTCCATTGCGCGGGCCATCGTGTCCGACCCCACATTGCTGGTCTGCGACGAGCCCACCGGCGACCTGGACCGCCAGAGCGCCGAGGACGTGCTGACGCTGCTGCAGGCATTGAACCGCGAGCACGGCAAGACCATCGTCATGGTCACTCACGACCCGCGCGCCGCCGCCCGCGCCAGCCACACGCTGCACCTGGACAAGGGCACGCTGGTCGAACAGGCCGAAACCGCGACCGCCTGAGGAGGGTGACGCGATGAAATACCTCCACCTCATCTGGGCGGCGCTGTTCAGGCGCAAGGGCCGCACCTTCCTGACGCTGGTGTCCATCATCACGGCCTTCCTGCTGTTCGGGCTGCTGGATGCGGTGCGCGTGGGCTTCGACCAGGCCGGAAAAAGCGCGGATGGCGCCCAAAGATTGCAGACCGGGGCCAAGCTCAGCTTCATCCAGCTGCTGCCGATGTCGCTGGGTGCGCGCATCACGCAGATCGACGGCGTGAAGGACACCACCTTCGCGAACTGGTTCGGCGGCGCCTACCAGAAGCCCGAGAACCAGGTGTTCAGCTTTGCCGTGGCGCCCAACTACCTGGACATCTACCCCGAGATGGAAGTCTCGGCCGAGCACCGCAAGGCCTTCGCCGAGACCAAGGACGGCGCGCTGGTGGGCGAGGGCCTGGCCAAGCGCTTCGGCTGGAAGGTGGGCGACCAGGTGCCCATGCAGTCCACCATCTTCCCGGACCGCAGCGGCAGCCAGAACTGGCCGTTCAAGATCGCCGGCATCATCAAGGTGACCGACAAGAAGACCTCCGGATGGTTCGACCAGGTGTTCCTGCTGAACTGGAAGTACTTCGACGACACCACGCCGTGGAACAACGGCCAGGTGGGCTGGTACGTGACGCGCGTGAAGGACGTGAACCAGGCTGATCGCATCGCCAAGGCCATCGACGCGATGTCGATGAACTCCGCGAACGAGACCCGCACGCAGACCGAGGCCGCCGCCACCGCCGCGTGGATGAAGCAGCTGGCGGACATCAACCTCATCGTCACCTCCATCATGGGTGCCGTGTTCTTCACGCTGCTGCTGCTGGCCGGCAACACCATGATGCAGGCGGTGCGCGAACGCACCGGCGAGATCGCGGTGCTGAAGACGCTGGGCTTCTCCGGCCACAGCGTGCTGGCCATGGTGCTGGCCGAGGCGGTGCTGCTGCTGGTCATCGGTGGCGTGGTGGGCCTGGGCCTGGCCAGCGTCGTCGGCCCGGCGGTGGGCGCGGCCAGCAATGGCGCGCTGAACCTGCCCGCGGCAGGGGCGGCCAGCTGGGCCATCGGCGTGGGACTGATGCTGCTGTTCGGTCTTTTGGTGGGCCTGCTGCCGGCGCTGAATGCGATGCGCCTGAACATCACCGACGCACTGGCCGGGAGGGCATGAGCATGAAGTTCCTGAAGAACCTGGGTCTCTTTCTGCTGACCATCGTCGTGCTCGTCGCCTGGGTCATGATGCCCTGGCAGGGTGCCATCGCGTTGGCGCTGCTGCTGGCCGCATGGATGTTCCTATTCCGCAGCGGCGCGCAGGCGCGCTCGGTGACGGCGGTGGGTGTCAGCACGCTGGGCCAGCGCATCGGCTCCTCGGCCGTCATCGTCGTCGGCATCGCCGGCGTGGTGGGCGTGCTGGTGGCGCTGCTGGCCATGGCCGAGGGCTATGCGCAGACGCTGCGCAACTCGGGCAGCAACGACACGGCCATCGTCATGCGCGGCGCGTCGGCCGCCGAGGTGACGTCGTCGCTGAGCCGCGAGGATGTGGTGCAGATCGAGCAGGCGCCCGGCATCGCCCGCAACGACAAGGGCGAGCCCATCGTGTCGGCCGAGACCGTCGTGGCGGCCAACCTGCCGGTGCGCGGCAGCACCACCGACGAGGAGGGCAGCGCCCAGGTGCGCGGTGTCAGCCCCGCCGCGTTCACCGTGCGGCCGCACATGAAGATCGTCGAAGGCCGCACCTTCCAGCCTGGCCTTCGTGAACTCGTGGTCGGCAAGGGCGCGGTGCGCCAGTTCGAGGGCCTGAAGGTGGGCGCGACGATCAAGCTGGGCGCGCAGCCGTGGACCGTCGTGGGCGTATTCGTGTCCGGCGACTCCATGGAGTCCGAGCTGTGGGCCGACGCCAATGTCGTCAACGACAGCTACCAGCGCGGCAGCGGCCGCAACTCGGCGACCGTGCGCCTCACCAATCAGGCGGCGTTCAAGGAGTTCAAGGCCGGCGTGGAGGGCAACCCGCAGCTCAAGGTCACGGCCAGCACCACGTTGGAGTTCTTCGCCAAGCAGTCCGAGCAGATGACCAAGATCCTGCGCATCATCGGCATCACGGTGGGTTCCATCATGGCCGTGGGCGCGGTGTTCGGCGCGCTGAACACCATGTTCGCGGCGGTGGCGACAAGGGCCCGCGAGATCGCCACGCTGCGCGCCATCGGCTTCCGCGGCCTTCCAGTGGTCGTGGCCGTGATGCTGGAGACCACGCTGCTGGCCTTGATCGGCGGCTTGATCGGCGGCTTCGTGGCCTGGCTGCTGTTCAACGGCTTCGAGGCGTCGACGATGTCGGCCGTCGGCAAGCTCAGCTTCAATCTGGCCGTGTCGCCGGGTCTGCTGTGGGAAGGCATCAAGTGGGCACTGGCCATCGGCTTCGTCGGCGGGCTGTTCCCGGCCGTGCGGGCTGCCAGCCTGCCGGTGACGACGGCGTTGCGCGAGGCCTGAAGTCAAGCTAGGGGGGCGGGCCGGATGGGCGAATCCATCAGGCCCGCCGGGCCGTAAGAGGACGGGGCGTGCTTGCCCCAACCATCCATCAGGAGCCCGAAATGACCCTCCGCTTCCATCGTGCCGCGCTCACCGCGGCGGCCGTACTCGCATGCGCGTCGGCACAGGCCGTCACGCTGATCGGCCTGAACAGCCAGAACCAGTTGACGCGCATCGACACCATGGACATCGCCGGTGCGATGAACATGGACATCTCCGGCCTGATGGCGGGCGACCGTCTGGTGGGCATAGACGCCCGCCCCAAGGACGGCAAGATCTACGGCGTCAGCACGATGAACCAGATCTACACCGTCGACGAGATGACCGGCGCCGCCACCTGGGTGGCCGCGCTGAGCGCGCCGGTGGTGAACGCCAACCTCGGCTACGGTATCGACTTCAACCCGGTGGCCGACTTCGGCACGGCCGCATCGCTGCGGCTGGTCAGCTCGGCGGGCGACAACTTCGCCGTCAACGCCAGCACGGGCGTGGTGGGCAACACGGCCAACAAGATCGCCACCGGTTTCACGGGCGTCGGCTACACCAACACGACGCTGATGCCCAGCGCCGCGCCGGCCAGCACGGCGCTGTACTACATCGACAGCAACTCCGACATGCTGGCCATGGCGCCGTCCGCGTTCAACACGCCCACCATCAGCATGGTCGGCTCACTGGGCGTGGATGTGCTGAAGGCCAACGGCTTCGAGGTGCTGGGCAACGGCACAGCCTATGCGGCGCTGACCGTCGACGGCGCGTCGCTGACGACCGGCATCTACGGCATCGATCTCAACACCGGTGCGGCCACGCTGATGGGCACGTACAACGGCACGCTGTCGGGCCTGACGGTCAGCGCGGTGCCAGAGCCAGCCACTTACGGGATGATGGCGCTGGGTCTGCTGGGCCTTGGCCTGATGCGTCGCCGTTCACGCGCCAACTGAGCAACGCGGCAAGCAGACGCCCACGCGCCACCGTGAGGGCGTCTGCATCCGGTGTGGCTGCAGGTGTCGACGCTCAGCGAGCAACCAGTGCGCGCCGCGCCGTGACGCGCCAATTCATCGTTGCCGATGCAGCATTGGCGTTAGCGTGAGCCGGCAAGGCGCAGGATCTGCGACAGCAGCGTTTGCGGGCGCAGTGGTTTGCCGAGATGGGCGTCGAACCCCGCCTCGAGTGCATGGGTGCGATCGCCTTCGCGGGAAAACGCCGTGAGCGCAATGGCGGGAAGACGATGCCCGCTGCCCTCGCGTTGGCGCAGTTCGCGAATCAGCTCATAGCCGTCGCGACCCGGCATGCCGATATCGCTGATCAGCAGATCGAACCTGCGCTCCGTCAGTGTCTTCAGTGCAGCATCCACCGAGGTTTCGTGGCGAACCTGCATGCCTTGCTCGCCCAGGATCATCGACAGCATCGCGCCGGCTTCCAGATCGTCTTCCACGACCAACACGGCAAGACCGACCAGCGGCGCGGCAGGCGCACTGCCAAGTGAGCCAAAGCTGCTGATTTCGCCGGTTTCAACTGGATCAGTCGTGGCCTCTGCGCTCGGAAGCCAGATCGTGAACGTCGCGCCTAGGCCGACCCCACCGCTGGTCACGGCGACATGGCCGCCGTGCGCCTCGATGAGGTTCTTCACAATGGCCAGACCCAGACCCAATCCGCCATGCTGACGATTGCTCGCCGCGTCGCTCTGCGCGAAGCGGTCGAACACGAAGGGCAGAAAGTCCGCCGAGATACCCTGGCCCTGGTCGGTCACGGCGATGGCCACGCCACCAGCCTCAGCCTTCACGGTCAGGGTGATCTCGCTGCCTGCGGGCGAGAACTTGATGGCATTGCCGAGCAGGTTCCACAGCACTTGCTGGATACGAGCGTCGTCGGCGTGGATCTTGAGGTCTTCCTGCTCCATTTCGAGACGCAGGCGATGTCTGCTGCGCTCCAGCAGCGGCTGTACGGCGGACATGCTGGCCTCGACCATCTTGGCGACTTCCGCCCATTCGAGGTTCAGTGTCAACTTGCCGAGATTGAGTCGGGACATGTCCAGAATGTCCGAAATCAGCCGGGCCTGGATGACGGCGTTCCGCTCGATGGCGGCGAGGCCCTTCTCGAGCAACTCGGGCTGGCTGCGCTGCTGCAGCATGTGAGCCCAGTTCAGGATGACATTCAGCGGCGTGCGCAACTCGTGCGAAAGCACTGCGATGAGATCGTCCTTCAACCGGTTGTGACGCTCGGCCGTGCGGCGGGCGCTGCGCTCACGCTCCAGCAGTTCCTGCCGCTGCTCGGCCACGAGCAGGCGCTGCGAAATGTCGGTCGCCACGAGCATCGCGATACCGGGTTCGGTGTAGGTGGCGGCTGCCCATTCGATGGGTACAAGGCGGCCACCCGGCTGCGCCAGGCGGAACTCGGCATGGCTGCTCTCGGCCGTCAGGCCCTGCACGAAGGCCGCGGCCGCGTCGGCATCATCCGGTGCCACGAAGTCCAGCAGTGACTTGCCCGTGACTTGCTCTTGCGTGCGGCCCAACAGCAGCAGCATGGCGGGGTTCACATCGCCCAGCCGGCCATGCACCGTGTCGATCAGACCGATGCCGCTCGGCGCCCGCTCGAATGCGGCGCGGAACTTGGCCTCGCTGTGCCGCATCGCATCCTCGGCCTCGCGGGTGCGCACCAGCGACTGGATGGTCGAGATCAGCACAGCAGGCTCGACTGGATGCGTCAGATAGGCGTCTGCACCGGAATCCAGGCCACGAACCTTGTCTTCATCCGTCAGGTACGCCGCGGTGAGATGGATGACCGGTAGCTTGAAGGTGGTGGGCTGTCGGCGCAGTCGGCGGCAGACTTCGAGGCCGTCGATATCGGGCAGATGGATGTCCAGCACCACCGCCGACAGGCTCTCGTCGGCGAGTGCCAACGCCTGCATGCCGGTGGAGGCCTCGATGACGGGAAATCCCGCAGATTGCAGTTGACGTACGGTCGTGTATCGACCGATCGGGTCGTCGTTGACGACCAGCAGTCGATGCCGCGACCGGTCCAGCTTGCGGGCGCCCGAAGCGGCTGCGCTATCGGCGGGCTGCGGCTCGCTCATGTCTGTACGGGCGTGCCCGGGGTCTCGGCCAGCCGCAGCGGGACCGTGACGGAGAAGGTCGAGCCCACGCCGGTGGCACTTTGCAGTCCGATGTTTCCGCCAAGCAGCTCGGCCAGCCGCTTGCTCAATGACAGGCCAAGGCCCGTTCCGCGAAGGCGCTTCTGGATGGGCGAATCGAGTTGGGAGAAGTCCTGGAAGATGGCAGAGTGGAACTCGGGTGCGATGCCCATGCCGGTGTCGGCCACCGAGAACGTCATCGACTCTCCCTCCTGCACGGCCGACACCCGCACCTCGCCCTTTGTCGTGAACTTCAGGGCGTTGGAGATGAAGTTGCGCAGGATCTGCGACAGCTTGCCGTTGTCGGTGAAGAGCTGTGTCGCGCCCTGTGGCTCCTCGAAGATCAACTGCACGTCGGGATTCACCAGCACGGGCTTGAACATGCCGCGCAGCGCGGAAAACAGGTCGACCAGTTCGAACCAGGCCGGCGAGACGTCGATGCGTCCGGCCTCCACCTTGGCCAGGTCCAACAGGTCGTTGACCATCTCGGCGAACTCCTCCGACGTGGTGCGGATGAAGTTGATCTGCTTTTCCTGCTCGGTGGTCAACGGTCCGTCGACACGGTCCAGCAGCAGGCGCGTCAGGCTGCGGATCGACGAGATGGGCGTGCGGAACTCGTGGCTCATGTAGGCCAGGAAACGGCTCTTCAGTTCCGTGGCTTGCCGCAGCTGCTGGGCTTGTGCGTCCAACTCCGCATACAGCGCCAGCACGCCGCCGTTGGTCTCGTCCAGCTCTTGCTGTAGCGACGTGATCTGCTGGCGCGCCTCGTCCAGCGCCGCCTGCAGCGCGGGGATGTCGGTCGCGGGCTCTTGCTGCATGCCTGCCTTTCAGTGACGCCGGACGACGACGACGGTGGCGTCGTCGCGACCCCGGCAATGATCGCGAAGGATCCAGCCCGCGATGACCATGGGGTCGCAGGCCAGCAGCCCACCAGCACCCTCGAGGTTCCAGCGCGAGACGATGCCGTCCGAGAACAGCACGAGGATCGCATGATCCGGCCAGTCATGAACCACGTCCTGAAGCCGGCGAATCTGCACTCCCAGCGTGCCCGGCTGCGAAATCAGGCTGCGATCGCTGACGCCGCTGATCAACCGGCCCGTGATGTTGCCGGCCCCGGCGAACACGAGCCGGTCCAGCGTGGGTTCGATCGCGACGATGGCCACCGCTGCCCCGCGAGTGCTCCGCAGCGTGGGGTGAGCGTCTTCCAGCATCGCGGCGGGCCCGTTGAGCGTGCTGCGGCGGAACAGGTCGAGCGCCAGATCAGAGGCCGCGGCGGCTTCCGGGCCATGGCCGAGGCCGTCCGCCACGAGCAGCAGGGGGCGGCCATCCTTGATGCGCAGGCCCCAGCCGTCGCCCGAGACCTGCTCACCAGGCGCCGGCAGGCCGAGTCCCGCCACGCTGTAGCCGGTGGCAGGGCGAGGAGCATTCAGCGTCCGGGATTCGAAGCGCGCCGCGATCACGGCACCCCGCTGCGGCAGCGAGAAGGCCGAGAAGCGGTTGGCGATCCGCTTCACGGCGCCCAGGCCCGTACCTGCCGTGCCGCCCGTGGAGAAGCCGTCCTGCAGGCAGCGCTCGATGTCCATGCCGGGCCCGGTGTCGAGCGACAGCAACTCGACCGCATCGCCGTCCAGCCCCAGCAGCAGCGCGCCGCCTCCGGCGTGGCGGACGAGGTTGGTGCCCAGCTCGGTCACGCCGAGCGCGAGGCGACCGGCGGCAGCGTCGTCGAAACCGAGTTCTGCCGCCAGCACCTGAGCAGCGCGACGCGCCTCACCGACCTGACTCGCATCGTCGATGGCAAACCTTTGATAGGGCCGCATGTACTCCCTATTTCCAGCTCGTGATGGTCACGCGAGTCCCCTCGCCGACGACCGACACCACTTCGAACTCGTTGACCAGCCTCTTGCTGCCCGGCAAGCCCTTGCCAAGACTGTTCCCGGTCGACCAGCCATCCTTCATGGCCAGGTCCAGGTCCGGAATGCCCGGCCCCTGGTCGACGAAGGACAGCGTGAGGCCGGTGCGCAGGCCATCCTTGTGCAGCTTCCACTCCATGTCGCCGCCGCCGCCATAGACCAGCACATTGCGCGACAGCTCGCTGGCCGCCGTCACCATCTTGGTCTGGCCGACCAGCGAGAAGCCGAGTTGCTGCGTCAGCTTGCGGACGAACTGCCGGCTGGTGACGACGTCGTTCTCGCTGCGGACCGGCATGCTGCCTTCACTGGCCGTCGTATTCGCCGTCATCGGAGTGCTCCTCGGTTGCCTGGCGGAGCAGCTGCATGCCGCGATCGACGTTAAGGGCCGTGCGCACGCCTTCCAGCGACAGGCCGAGTTCCACCAGCGTGATGGCGACGGCAGGCTGCATGCCTACGACGACCGAGCGGGCGCCCAGTACATGGGCGATGCTGGAGATGCTGGCCAGCATGCGGCCGATGAAGGAATCAACGATCTCCAGCGCCGAGATGTCGATCAGCACGCCGGTGGCGCCGCTGCGCTCGATGCGGGCGGCCAGGTCATCCTGCAGCGCGAGGGCCGTCTGGTCCATCAGGTCGACCTGGATGGTGACCAGAAGATTGCTGCCCAGTTGGAGGATAGGGATGCGTTGCATCTCAATCGGCCGCCGCTGCGGACGGCGTGGCGGCGGCTACAGCCGGCTTGCTGCGGGAGACCACAAAGCCAGCCCGTTTCAGGGCCACCGCCAGCGCGTCTGCCAGCGTGGCCTTGGTGATGATGCCCTGCAGGTCGATGCCCAGATGCACGATGGTCTGCGCGATCTGCGGGCGGATGCCGCTGATGATGCATTCCGCGCCCATCAGACGGATGGCCGTCACGGTCTTCAACAGATGCTGGGCGACCAGCGTATCCACGGTCGGCACGCCGGTGATGTCGATGATGGCGATGGTGGAGCCGGTCTCGACGATGCGCTGCAACAGCGCCTCCATGACCAGCTGGGTGCGGCCACTGTCCAGCGTGCCGATCATCGGCACGGCGAGCACGCCGTCCCACATCTTGATGACCGGGGTGGACAGTTCCAGCAACTCCTGCTGCTGGCGGGAAATGATTTCCTCACGCGTGCGCTGGTAGGTCGTCACGGTGAACTGGGCCATGTTGTCGATCAGCGTCGACACCTCCCACACGGCGATCACGAGAGTCTCGGGTTCGTGGGCCAACTTGCGCTGCAGGCCAGAGAAAAGCGGCTTCTTCACGGCCAGAACAAAGCGGCTCGTGTCGGCAGCGGTCGAGCCTTGCGCGGCGCGCGAACGCGACAGCCCGGAAAGGAACTCACGGACCTTTTCCCAGGGTTTGTCGTCGAAGTTGTCAAGCGCGCCGTCGGCGCGCAGCGCGGCCAGCAGCGCCTCCAGCAACTGCTCGGTCCCCTGGATTTCGGAACTGAGGCCACGGCCTCCGCCAGCGGCTGTCAATTCGGCGCGCCATTCGCTCAGCACCTGCTCGCGATTCTGGGACAGCAGCGATTCGACGGCCGCACTGTTTTTCTTCATGAGTTCCTCGCTTGGACGGGCGGCCGACTCTGGCCTTGTGGAAGGGCGCTAGGCGCGCGGTATGGTAGCGCCGCCGTAGGGCGCTCTCTGTCAGACAACACGCTGGCTTGAGTGCCAAGGCCGATCCTGAGCGGGCACATGCCCTCGCCCTAGAATGCCGCCCGGCCGCCGGCACGTCAGTTCGTGCGGCGGCCAAAACAGTCGAAGGTGCCCGGCCGTCATGGGTCGGGTTAAACGGGAAACAGGTAAGCGCCCCACGGCGCCAAGCCTGTGCTGCCCCCGCAACGGTCAGCGGTTGAAAGCGTGCTCAGGTCGGCGTCCAACGCCGGCAGTCACTGTGCCCTGGTGCATGGGAAGGCGAGCACGCGGTGTCGGAACGCCCTCGGGCGTCTGGTGCCAGCCGCGAGCCCGGATACCGGCCTGCGACTGCTCCGGAAGCCGCGGGGTGCGGCGCGCCGTCGAGGCCGCGCCGCCCGCGTGGCGTCGCCCGTGCTCGCTCCATCCATCGGTTTCCTTCCTGAACACGCCTGCGGGGACGCAGGCCGATGGAGAGCACCGAATGAACCGTCCGAGCCGTGGAACGCCCACACCCCTGATCAGCCGTCCGCGCGCCACCCATGTGGCGCTGGCCTGCGCGCTGATGTCGACCACGCTGCCCGCGCTGGCGCAGACCGAACCCGCCGCCAGCGACACCAGCGCCAACGGCAGCACGCTGCCCTCGGTCCGGGTCAGCGGCAAGGCCGAAGCCCAGCGCTCGCTGGCCAAGCCCACCACGGCGAGCCGCCTGGGCCTGAGTGCGCTGGAGACGCCCGCCAGCATCGAGGTGCTCAGCGGCGACACCGTCCGCGAGCGCGGCGACACCACGGTGCTGGAGGCCGCCAGCCGCGCCACCGGCATCGCTATGTCCGGATCGCCCGGCAACGGCGGCACCGGCATGAGCGCCCGCGGTTTCAACGGGCATGGCTCGGTGATGCAGCTGTTCGACGGCACGCGGCTGTATGTCGGCGCGGGCACCATCACCTTTCCTTTCGACCCGTGGTCGACCGAGCGCATCGAGGTGCTGCGCGGCGCGGCGTCGGTCATCTACGGCGAGGGCGCCATCGGCGGTGCCATCAACCTCGTGCCCAAGAAGCCGACGCGCGGGCCTATCCAGAGCGAGATCCGCGTCGCCATCGGTTCCGACAACGCCCGCCAGCTGGCCATCGGCAGCGGCGGCGCCATCGATGAGCGCTGGTCCTACCGCGTCGACATCAGCCACCGCGCCACCGACGGCTTCATGCCGCGCGGCGACGCCGAGAGCCTGGCCATGGGCGGCGCGCTGCGTCTGGACGTGTCGCCGACGCTGAGCTTCACGCTGTCGCGCGACGAAGGCCACCAGCAGCCGCAGCGCTACTTCGGCGTTCCTCTGATCGACGGCAAGCTGGACGACCGCAACAAGCACCAGAACTACAACGTCGACGACGCCGTCCTCAAGTATCGCGACCGCTGGACCCGCCTGGATGCGCAATGGACGCCCCGCGAGAGCGTTCAGCTGCGCAACCAGCTCTACCACCTGGACAGCCGTCGCCACTGGCGCAACGCCGAGAACTACAGCTGGGACGCCGCCTCCGGCCGCGTGCGCCAGAGCAGCTTCCTGGAGATCGGCCACCAGCAGGAACAGATCGGCAATCGCACCGACCTGCGCTTGAGCGGCGCGCTGGCCGGGATGCAGAACCAGCTCAGCATCGGCCTGGAGCTGAACCACACGCGCTTCACGCACATCAACGATTCGCCTTATTTCAGCGGCACCGTGGCCGTCGACCCGTTTGCGCCCGTTGTCGGGCAATACCGCAGTGCCTATGCCTACACGCCACGCTACCGCGCCAAGGCCGAGACGCAGGCGCTGTTCATCGAGGACCGGTTGACCGTCAACGAGCACTGGTCCGTTGTGGCCGGGTTGCGCCATGACCACGCCCGCCTCGCGCGCACCGACCTCGTCACGGCCTCCAGCAGCTTCGGCAAGGCCTTCGACTACACCAGCGGCCGCCTGGGCCTGGTGTTTGCGCCGAGCGCGTCGCAATCGGCGTATGTGCAGATCGGCCGCGCGGTCGATCCGCTGGGCGCGCTGCTGACCACGTCCGCCGCGCAGCAGCAGTTCGATCTCACCACCGGGCGCCAGATCGAGCTGGGCTACAAGCAGCTGCTGGGCGAGCGGCGCGGCGCGTGGTCGGTGGCGGCCTACCGCATCGAGAAGAACAAGATCCTGTCGCGCGATCCCCTCAATCCCAATGTGCAGCAGCAGATCGGCCAGCAGTCGTCCGAGGGCCTGGAAGCGACGCTGGAACTGGCGCTGACCGACACGCTGAGGCTGGAGGCCAATGCGGCGCGGCTGCGGGCCCGGTTCGACGACTTCCAGGAGATCGTCGGCGGCTCGCTGGTCTCGCGCAACGGCAACACGCCGACCGGTGTGCCCGAGACGACCGCGAATGTCTGGCTGCGGTGGAACTTCCTGCCCGCGTGGACGGCCGCCGCTGGCGCGCGTCATATCGGCCCGCGCCAGGTGGACACGGCCAACACCCGGCAGATCACGTCGTACACGGTGGCCGACGCGACGCTGGCGTGGCAGGCGATGCCCGACCTGCGCCTGAACCTGCAGGTGTTCAACCTGTTCAACCGCGACTACGCGCTGTCCACGTCCAACAGCGGCAACCAGTGGCTGCTGGGACGCCCGCGTGGCTTCGAGCTGGCCGCCCATGTACGGTTCTGACGCCTCAAGGATCACCGCCGCCGGCGGGCCCGTCCGGCTGATCCTGCGCAGCTGGCCTCCCGTGCGGCGCTGGCTGTACTGGACGCACCGCTGGCTGGGCGTCATCGGCTGCCTGATGTTCGTCATGTGGTTGCTGTCGGGCCTCGTGATGATGTACGTGGGCTATCCGTCGCTGACCGCGGCGGAGCGCCTGGCCGGCCTGGCGCCACTGCGCACCGGGCAGGCGCGCCTCAGCGCTGCCGACGCGCTGGCGCGGCTGCCGCCTGAAGTACGCGAGCAGGCGCCGCGCCGCATCGTGCTGGAGATGCTGGCTGACGGCGCCGGCGGCACCGCCATACCGGTCTGGCGCATCCTTGACGCCAAGGGCCGCGCGCATGCCTGGTCCGCCGTGGATGGCCAGCCGCTGCGCGCCTTCGGCGCCGAGCAGGCGCTGTGGATCGCGCGCTCGTTCACCGGCCAATCAGGCGGCCATGTCGCGGAGACCTTGCAGCGCGACCAGTGGACCGTGCCGCAAGGCCTGGACCTGCTGCGCCCGCTGCACCGCGTGGAAATGGGTGATGCGGCCGGCACGGAGCTGTACGTCTCTTCCGTCAGCGGCGAGGTCGTGCGCGACACCACGCGCCACGAGCGGGTGTGGAACTGGCTGGGCGCCGTGCCGCACTGGATCTACTTCACGCCGTTGCGGGCCGATGCTCCGCTGTGGCGCGACGTGGTGATCTGGGTCAGCGGCATCTGCATCGTGTCGGCCGTCACCGGCCTGGTGATCGGCGTGATGCGCCTGCGGCTGCGCGAGCGCTATCGCAACGGGCGGCGCACGCCGTACAGCGGGTGGATGCGCTGGCATCACGTCGCCGGGCTGGTGGGTGGGGTGTTCGTGCTGACCTGGGTGGTCAGCGGTTGGTTGTCGATGGACCCCAACCGCTGGTTCCAGCGTGCCGCGCCGGACTCCGCCGGGCTCGCCCGCTGGCACGGCCCGCTCGATGCCGCCGCGCTGAAGCTTGCCGCGCTGCAGGCACCGATGCCGGACGCGCGCGAGCTGGAGCTGCTGAGCTTCGACGGCCGGCTGCTGCTGCAGTGGCGCGACGGCGCTGGCGTGTCGCGCGTCGTTGACGCGGCCACGGGCGCGCCGCTGCAACTGGGCGAGGCCGACATCCGTGCGGCGGCGGGCCGCATGAAGCCGGGCGACGCGATCACCGGCCTGCAATGGCTGCAGCAGGAGGACGCCCACTGGTACAGCCATCACAACCGTCGCGTCACGCCGGTGTGGCGCGTGAGCTTCGCTGACGCGGCCGGCACCTGGCTGCACGTGGACCCGGCCAGCGGCCGCATCCTGGGCACCAGCACAGCCACCTCGCGCGTGCGCCGCTGGCTGTTCAACGCGCCGCACAGCTTCGACTTCCCGTGGCTGATCCGGCATCGGCCCGCTTGGGACGGCGTGATGTGGGTGCTGTCGGCCGTGGGCCTGGTCGTTTCGGTCAGCGGCGTGGTGCTGGGGTGGCGGCGGCTGAGGAAAGGCCGGCCTAGCTGAACGCGGCCAGCAGGCGCTCCAATGCCACCGTGAACGGCGTCTGCATCAGCGGCAGCGTGGCCACCATGCCGATCAGCCCCACGCTGACCGTCAGTGGGAAGCCCACCGAGAACACGCCGATCTGCGGCGCCACGCGCGAGATCACGCCCAGCACGAGGTTGACGAACATCAGCATCGTGATCAGCGGCAGCGCGATCCACAGGCCGATGCTGAAGATCTCGGCGCCCCAGCGTTGAGGTTGCACCGCGCGCAGGAAGGCGAAGGGCTCGTCGCCCACCGGGAAGGCGTGGAAGCTCTGAACCAGCGCGTTGATCAACAGCAGGTGGCCGTTGATCGCGATGAAGAGAAACGCCACCATGCTGCCGAAGAAGCGCGCGCTGGCCGTGCCCTGAGCGCCGGTGCTGGGGTCGAAGAAGCCGGCGAAGTTCAGGCCCATCTGCAGGCCGATGATTTCACCGGCGAACTCCAGCGCGGCGAACACGATGCGCACGGCGAAGCCCATGGACAGGCCGATCAGCAGCTGCTGCGCGACCAGCAGCGTCAGCGCGGGCACGGAGTCCAGCGGTGTGATGGGCATCTCCGGCAGCGAGGGCTGGGCGGCCACCGAGATGAACAGTGCCAGGCCGATGCGCAGCCGCAGCGGCACGTTGCGCTGGCTGAACGTGGGCATGCCAGCGAACAGCGCCAGCGTGCGGATGAAGGGCCACAGCAGCGGGTTCAGCCACGCCAGCAACTGGGCTTCGGTGACGCTGAACATCGACTCGCTCTAGCCCACCACAGACGGAATCGTCATCAGCGTGCGCTGGATGTACTCGACCAGCTCCGTCATCATCCACGGCCCCGCGATGGCCAGCGTCAGGATGGCCGCGACGACCTTGGGCACGAAGGACAGCGTCGCCTCGTTGATCTGCGTGGCCGCCTGGATCACGCTGATGACCACGCCGACCAGCAGCACCACGATGAGGATGGGCGCGGCCACCAGCATCAGCATGTACAGGCCTTGCTGGCCGAAGGTGAAAACCTGTTGAGCATCCATGTCAGGTGGCGAAGCTAGCGGCCAGAGAGCCGAGTAGGAGGTTCCATCCATCCGCGAGGACGAATAGCATCAGCTTGAAGGGCAGGGCTACGAGCACGGGTGACAGCATCATCATGCCCAGGCTCATCAGCACGCTGGCCACGATCATGTCGATGACCAGGAAGGGGATGAAGATCAGGAAGGCGATCTGGAAGGCGCTCTTCAGCTCGCTGGTGATGAAGGCGGGCACCAGCACCTTGAAGGGCACGTCCTCGGGCTTGATGCTGGCGTCCAGCTTAGCCAGGCGCGAGAACAGCGCGACGTCGGCCTGGCGGGTCTGCTTCAGCATGAAGCCGCGCATCGGCACCTCGGCGCGCTTCAGCGCCTCGTCGAACTGGATCTGGCCCGCGCTGTAGGGCTGCCAGGCGTCGGCATAGACCTTGTCCAGCGTGGGGCTCATGACGAAGAAGGTCAGGAACAGGCTGAGGCCGATGATGACCTGGTTGGGCGGCGCGGCCTGCGTGCCCAGTGCCTGGCGCGTCAGGCTCAGCACGATGGCGATGCGCGTGAAGGCGGTCATCATCAGGATGACGGCCGGCAGGAAGCCCAGCGCCGTGAAGAACAGCAGCGTCTGGATGGGCACGGAGTAGCTGCTGCCACCGGCGCCCTGGCCGACCAGCAACGGCAGCGTGGCGGGCGGCGTCTGTGCCTGCTGGGCGAGCGCGCTGCTGGCGGCGAGCAGCAGCAGGAGGCCGATGGCCTTACGCATTGCCGCGCTCCTTGTGCAACAGCTTGGCGAACGTAGCCGGCGCGACCGGCTCGGCCTGCGGCGGCATCACGTGCAGCGTGGAGATGTTCTGTGCGGTGGCGCCCAGCACCAGCCAGCGGCGGTCCTCACCCTGGCCCACTTCGACGACCAGGATGCGCTGGTTGGGCGCCATCGGCAACTGCGCGACGACGCGCAGCACGCCGGCCGCAGCCGCGCCGCCCATGGGTGTGCGCTTCAGCAGCCACAGCGCGACCGGGATCAGCGCGACGATGCCGAGAAACCAGAGAAAGGGGAGCAGGCCGGAAGCATTCATGCCTCGGCATTCTGCGGACGGACTTGAGCCGTCAAATCCCTCAAATGGCAGCGCAAAGCTGCCCTTGTTCGGGGACTGGAAAGGTCAGGCGGCCTTCGACAGGCGGCGCATGCGCTCCGACGGCGTGACGATGTCGGTCAGGCGGATACCGAACTTGTCGTTCACCACCACCACCTCGCCCTGCGCGATCAGGTAGCCGTTGACCAGCACGTCCATGGGCTCGCCGGCCAGCGCGTCCAGCTCGACGACGGAGCCCTGGGCCAGTTGCAGGATGTTCTTGATCGGGATGCGGGTACGGCCCA
This sequence comes from Roseateles asaccharophilus, assembly GCF_031458115.1. Taxonomy (GTDB): domain Bacteria; phylum Pseudomonadota; class Gammaproteobacteria; order Burkholderiales; family Burkholderiaceae_C; genus Pelomonas; species Pelomonas asaccharophilus_A. The sequence continues at coordinate 337,375 of NZ_JAVDXV010000008.1, forward strand.
GTTCCACGGTCAGCTGGACGGGGATGTCCAGGATCATGTTGATGTCGCCCGCCGGCCCGCCCGCCGTCGTGGGCGAGAAGTTGGCGAAGCTGGGCGTTGACACCTGCTCGGGCACCTCGGTGACCTCGGAGGCGGCCGGGGAGGGCGAGGGGGCAGCCTCGGCAAGCGCGGCGGCCCATTCGGCCGCCATTGCGTCCTGTTCTTCTTGGCTGGGTGTGTCAGGCGTCATGTTTGGCTCCCAGCCAGCTCTCTTGAGAGCCGGTCAGCATCTTGTCGATCTTGAGGGCGTACTTGCCGTTGGACGTGCCGTAGTGGCATTCGAAGACGGGCACGCCGTCTACCTTGGTCTGGATCAAGGGTTCGAGGTCCAGCTCGATGAAGTCGCCGGGCTTGAAGGCCAGCAACTGCTCCACGGTGGCGGGCGCGGTGCCCAGTTCCGCGACCAGCTCCACCTCGGCGTCCTGGATCTGCCGCTTCATCAGGTTGATCCAGCGGCGGTCGGGCTCGGAAGAGTCGCCCACCGTTGTGGAGTACAGCACGTCGCGGATGGGTTCCAGCGTCGAGTACGGGATGCAGAAGTAGATGGTGCCGCTGGTTTCGCCGATCTCCAGCGTGAACGACGTGGACACGACGATCTCGCTGGGCGTGGCGATGTTGGCGAACTGGGGCTGCATCTCCGAGCGCTGGTATTCCAGTTCCAGCGGATAGATGCCCTTCCAGGCCTTGTGGTACTCGGTCAGGATGACTTCGACGATGCGCGTGATGACGCGCTGCTCGGTGGGTGAGAAGTCGCGGCCCTCGATGCGCGCGTGGAACTTGCCGATGCCGCCGAACAGCGAGTCGATGACGGCGAACACCAGTGTCGGGTCGCAGACGATGAGCCCGCTGCCGCGCAGCGGTTTCACCGACACGATGTTGAAGTTGGTCGGGACGACGATCTCGCGCAGGAAGGCGCTGTACTTCTGCACCTTGATGCCACCAATGGCGACTTCCGGGCTCTTGCGGATGAAGTTGAACAGGCCCACGCGGATGTTGCGCGCGAACCGCTCGTTGATGATCTCCATCGTGGGCATGCGCCCACGGACGATGCGTTCCTGGCTCGCGAGGTTGTACTCGCGTATGCCGCCGACCTGCTCCTCTTCCTGCTCGAGCTTCTGGCTCTCGCCGGTGATGCCCTGGAGCAGTGCATCGACTTCGTCTTGCGAAAGAATCTGCTGATTCATTGCGCGTTACTGCACGATGAAGTTGGAGAAGTGGACGTGGGTGACCGGGCTCTCGACCTGCACCTTCTTTTTCTTCTTTTTCTTCTTGGGCGCGTCGGCCGGCGGGTCTTCCTCGTCCTCGTCGTCAAGCTCGATGCCCATGGGGCGCACCGACTCGCGGATGATCTCCTTGGCCAGCTTTTCCTTGCCCTCGCGGCTCAGCAGGTCGGCGGCGGTCTTGTGCGCCAGCACCATCAACACGTTGCTGCGGATGGCCGGCATGTAGGCCTTGATCTGTTCAGCGAACTTGGGGTCGTCCACCTCCAGCGTGACGCCCACCTGCGCGAAGCGGTCCACGTCCTTGTCGGCCAGGTTGACCGTGAAAGGGTCCAGCGGCACGAAGCTGGGCGGCTTGTCGCTCTTGGGCTTGGCCTTGGCCTTGGGGGCCACCTCGGCGTGCTCCGCGCCGTCCTCGCCGTCCTCGGCGGGCTTTTTCTTCAGCAACAGCACGGCGGCGCCGCCGCCCACGAGCACCAGCACCAGCACGGCAGCCAGGATCATGACCAGCTTCTTCTTGCCGCCGCCCTGGGGCGCGGCCGCTTCGGCAGCAGGCGCAGTCGCCATGAAAACTCCTTAAGGTCCAGCCCCCGACACGCGGTGGGCCCATCTGCGCCTGATTATTGACCCAGGCCCCCGCCGGGATGCGCGGATTAGCTTGAGCGGGGCGTGGCTATTTCCGCTTCAGCTTCAGGCAAATGTGTCGAGCAGGCCCACGCTGCGGCGGACTGGGGCGGAGCTGGCCGCCGGCTCGCCAACCTGGCCACCTGGCGTGCCGCGTCCATCACCGCTGGCATTCGCGTTACCCGGTTGGCCGTCACCGTGACCGTTGTCACGCGCACTCTGCTGGAACACGCCACCGCCCGACAAGGTCAGACCCTGGCCTTGCAGCGCCGCTGCGAGGTCGGGCAGGCATTGCTCCAGCACCTGGCGGGTCTCGGCCTGCGCGGCCTGGAAGGAAACCTGCGCCTGGCTGCCGTCCACGACGATCTCCACCGTCACCGGCCCCATCTCGGCTGGGTTGAGCTGCAGCTCGGCGCGCTGCACGCCGTCAACGGCCATCAGGCTCACGCGAGTCCCCATCTCGGGCGCAAAGGCGGGGCTGTTCAACGGGGCCTGGACGGCGGCCTGCGGCACAGGGGCGGGCTGCGCGTCGGCACGCACCACGGGGGCGGGGAGCGACTGCGCCAGCATGTTGGCGAAGCTGGGCGCCGTGGCTTCCTGCCGGGCTGCCGTCGCGCTGACCGGTGTTTCGGCCGCCTTCTGCAGCGATTCGGTGCTGGCCACCTGCGGCGCCGCGCGGGGCGCCGGCTTGCTGTCGGCGCGCGTGTCCACGGCCGGGCGTGAGCTGTCGGCCGTTTCGACGCTGCGTCCTGTATCGCCCAGCGCGAGGCGCCGGCCGTCGGTGCGCTCGCGCGCGGCGTCATCGGCATTGGCGGGGAGCGCGGAGGCTGCCGCGTCCGTGGTCACGGGTGCCGGCGTGGGCAGCGTCGGCGCGGGCGTCAGGCCGATGAGTTGCGTGAACTCGGCCAGTTCCGGCGTGTCGGCATCGGGATCTTCATCGGTGGCGGCCTTCACGTCGGCGGCCGGGCGCGTGTCGATCTTGTCGGTCGGCGCGGCGGTCTTGGCGCTGGCCTCGGGCGCGCGCTGCGGGGCGGCCAGGCGGGGCTGGCCGTTGCGGCGGTTTGCGGCGGTGTTGCGCGTGGCGATGTCGCCTTCGTCTACGCCCTCGGAGGTCGTCGCGGCATCATCACCCTCGGTGGAAGGTGGCGGCGCGGACTGGTCCGTGAGGAATTGCGCAAAGCTGGGGCCGGTAGCGGGCGTGGCCGGGGCGGGCATGGCCGCCGGCGGCATGGCGGGCTTGGACGGCAGGTTCTGGGCGCTGCTGATCATGTCGGCGCTCCCAGGCTCAGGCGTGCGCCATGCGGCGCAGGTGGGCACGGGCCGCGAACTCGTCGGCGGCACGCTGCTCGCGGCGCTCGTTGGCGCGCTGGGCTTCCGCCTCGCGGCGCTTGATCAGCTGGCGCAGCGCGGCCACGCGCAGTTCGGCCTGGCGCAGGGCGTCGCGGGCACGGTCCTGGCGCTGGTCGGCATGGCGGGCCACATGGCCTTGCGTGTCGACGGCCTGGTCCAGGCGCTGGCCGAAGTTCTGGTAGCAGCCGACGATGCTCATCGTCGTGCCGCTGGCGAATTGCTGGGTCCAGCGCTGCTGGTATTCCTGGCGGTAACCGGCCAGTTCACCATGCTGGTGGCGCGCGGCGTCGGCCTGGGCGCTGGCGGCATGCAGCGCCTGGGCCGCAGCGTCTCGCTCGGCTTCGGCTCGTTCGAGCAACAGGCTCAGGGTGGATGCACTCATTCACTACTCCAGCGCGGCGCCGGGCCGGATGGCCGGGCGCACAGTCGATATCGGCGACCGGCGCTTGAACTTCAAGCGCCCTGGACGACGGCCTGCAACTGATTGACGCTGGCGTGAAGAAGTGCCGGGCTGTGCATGTCCTGCTGCAGCAGCCGCGTCATGTCGGCATGCAGGCGGACGGCCAGGTCCAGCTCGGGGTCGCTGCCCGGGGCATAGGCGCCAAGCTGGATCAGGTCGCGGGCCTTGTTGTATTTCGCCAGAAGTTGGCGAAACCGACGCGCGGAATCGACCTGGTTTTGGGGTGCAACACTGGTCATCACCCGGGAGATGGAGCGCTCGATGTCGATGGCCGGGTAGTGGCCGGCCTCGGCCAGGTCGCGCGACAGCACGATGTGGCCGTCCAGGATGCCGCGTGCCGCGTCGGCGATCGGGTCTTGCGGATCGTCCCCTTCGGTCAGCACCGTGTAGAAGGCCGTGATGGAGCCCTCGCCCGGCAGGCCGTTGCCGCTGCGCTCCACCAGCTGCGGCAGCTTGGCGAAGCATGACGGCGGATAGCCTTTGGTGGCCGGTGGCTCGCCGATGGCGAGTGCGATCTCGCGCTGCGCCATCGCGTAGCGGGTCAGCGAGTCCATCAGCAGCAGCACGTGGCGGCCCTGGTCGCGGAAGAATTCCGCGATCGCCGTGGCGTAGTGCGCGCCCTGCATGCGCATCAGCGGCGGCGCGTCGGCCGGTGCGGCGACGACGACGCTGCGCTTGAGGCCCTGCTCGCCGAGGATGTCCTCGATGAATTCCTTGACTTCGCGGCCGCGCTCGCCAATCAGGCCCACGACGATGACGTCGGCCTGGGTGTAGCGCGCCATCATGCCCAGCAGCACCGATTTGCCGACGCCGGTGCCCGCGAACAGGCCCAGGCGCTGGCCGCGGCCCACGGTCAGCAGCGCGTTGATCGCACGCACGCCGGTGTCCAGCGGCGTGCGCACCGGGTCGCGGTCCATCGCGTTGATGGGGCGGCGCACCATGGGTTCGTTGTGGATGCCGCCCAGCTCGCCGCCGCGGTCCAGCGGATGGCCGTGCGAATCCACCACGCGGCCCAGCAGGCCGTCGCCCATGGGCAGGTGCAGCCCACGGTCCTCGCCGCGGCGCCAGGGGTGCAGCGGCTGGCCCAGCTGCGGCGCCAGCGGCGGCAGATGGCGCGGCACGACGGTGGCGCCGCTGGACAGGCCCTGCACCTCGTCGGTGGGCATCAGGTAGGCGCGGTCGCCCGAGAAGCCGACGACCTCGGCGTTCACCGGCGCCGCGCCGCGGCGTGGATTGCTGCCGCTGCTGGGCATCTGGATGCGGCACACCGAGCCCAGCGGCACCTTGATGCCGGTGGCCTCCAGCACCAGGCCGGCCACGCGCACCAGCTTGCCCTGCGACTCCAGCGGCGTGGGATTGCCGGCCAGCGTTTCCAGGTCGGACAGGTAGCGCTGCCAGCGCTCGCTGCGTTCAGAGAGATTCATCGTCACTACCGCGGCGGTCTTCCCAGATCGCCGGCTGGCCGATCGCCGAGACGGCTTGCTGCCAGCGCGTGGCGATCGTCGCGTCGACGCTGGCGATGTCGGCGTCGACCTTCACGCCGCCGCGGGCCACGTCTGGATCGGGGATGAGCTGGGCTTCGCGGGCCTGCATCTCGGTGCCGGCGCCTTCCCGCACCAGCGGGTAGTCGTCGGGGTGCACGCGCACGCGCACATGGCGGGCCGACAGCTGCAGCGCCTCGACGGCGTCGTGCGCCACGCGGGCGATCAGCTCGGGGCGCTGTTCCAGCTCGCTGCGCACCACCTGGCGCGCCAGCTCCACCGCGATGCGGGCCACCGTCTGGGCCATGTCGCCTTCCAGCGCCTGCATCTCGGCATCGAAGTTCTTCACCAGCTGGCCGACCTGCGCGCTGACCTGCTGCGCGAAGCTGTGCTTGAACGCGTCCAGCGCGGCCATGCCGTCGCGGTAGCCGTCCTGATAACCGCCTTGTCGAGCGGCGTGCAGCTGTTCCTGCAGATCGGGCTCGGGCGGCGGGGGCGGCTCGGCGGCGGTTGCTGCCGTGGCGGGAGGCTGGGCGGCGGGCGTGCCGGGGCGCATGGGCGCAAACGGCGAGGCCGGCGTGTCGCCCAGGTGGTCCAGGCTCCAGGCCTTGGCGCCCTGGACTTCCTCACCGGGGATGAAGCGCGCATAGCTGCCGCGCCGCTCGCCTTCGCGGCGGTCGGGCGGGGGAACTTGGCGGGGCGGTTGTCGCGTGACCATGCCGCGACCTTAAACGAACTGGTCGTCGCCGCCGCCGGCCAGAACGATCTGGCCTTCGTCGACGAGGCGGCGCACGATCTTGAGCATTTCCTTCTGCTCGGCCTCGACCTCGGACAGCCGCACCGGGCCGCGCGTCTCCAGGTCCTCGCGCAGCGTCTCGGCCGCGCGGGTGGACATGTTGCGGAAGATCTTCTCGCGCAGCTCGGCGCTGGCGCCCTTGAGCGCGACGATGAGGCTCTCGCTCTGCACTTCCTTGAGCACGGCCTGGATGCCCTTGTCGTCGATCTTGTTCACGTCGTCGAACGTGAACATGTTGTCCATGATCTTCTGGGCCAGGTCGGCGTCGGCTTCGCGGATGTAGTCCAGCGCCGAGGCTTCGACGCTGGAGCCCATCATGTTGATGATTTCGGCCGCCGTCTTGGCGCCGCCCAGCGAGCTCTTCTTCATGCGCTCGCCGCCGGCCAGGATCTGGCTCATGACCTCGTTCAGGTCCTTCAGCGCGGTCGGCTGGATGCCGTCCAGCGTCGCGATGCGGATCAGCACCTCGTTGCGGCCCCGCTCGGTGAACAGCTTCAGCACCGAGCTGGTCTGATCGAAGTCCAGGTGGGCCAGGATGGCCGCAATGATCTGCGGGTGTTCGTTGCGCAGCAACTCGGCCACGGAGGCCGCGTCCATCCACTTGAGGCTTTCGATGGAGGACACGTCACTGCCTTGCAGGATGCGGTCCAGCAGCAGGTTGGCCTTGTCCTCGCCCAGCGCCTTGCGCAGCACGGCGCGCACGTACTCGTCGGTGTCGGTGACCAGCGTGCTGTGCGTCTCGGCGACCGAGTCGAACTTCTCCAGCACCTCCTCGACCTGGGCGCGCTTGATGACCTTGAGCTTGGCAATGGTTTCGCCCAGCGCCTGCACTTCCTTGGGCGACAGGTGCTTGAAGACCTCGCTGGCCTCTTCTTCGCCCAGCGACATCAACAGGATTGCGGCGTTTTCGGTGCCTTTGTCGTCCATCGTCAAACCTCAATAGCTGAGGCGTAGTGTCTTCCCAAGCGGCTGCCACGGAACTGGCTTTGCCAGGCCGTCGGCAGCGCCCCCTTGAGGGGGCTCGCGAAGCGAGTAGGGGGTGGTCATGCGGTTTGTCCGCCCATCCAGTCGCGCACGATGTTGGCGACGGCCACCGGATTGTCGCGCGCCAGCGCGCGGGCGCGGTCAAGCTTCTCGTTGTGTAGCGGAGCCTCCAGCTTGGGCATGCCGTCGGAGCCGAGCATCAGGTCAGGGTCGTCGACCAGCTCGTCCACCGTCTCGGGCTTGTCTTCCGGTGGCAGCGGTGCGGCGGCCTTGATGGCGGGGCGGATCATGCCGAACACGGCGATGAGCGCGATGGCGACGAAGGCCAGCGGCACGATGGCGCTGCGGGCGATGTCCAGCAGCCAGGGTTGCTTCCAGATCGGCACGTCGGTGGGTTCGGTCTTGTCCAGCACGAAGGGGGCGCTGATGACCTTGACCGAATCGCCGCGCTCGGCGTTGAAGCCCATGGCTTCCTTGACGAGGTCGGTCAGCCGCGTGATCTCCTCGGCGGACACCGGCTGCTGCGTGGTCTTGCCCTTGGCGTCGGTCACCGAGCGATGGTTGACCACGATGGCCGCGTTCAGCCGCTTCACATTGCCCACCGCGCCGCGCGTCACGCGCACGGTCTTGTCCAGCTCGTAGTTGGTGGTCTGTTCCTTGCGGCTGCTGTTGGTGCCGCCGGCGCCCTGTGTGGGTTGCAGCGGAGCGCTGGCGCCGTTGATGGGGGCGGTGGCCTGGGCCGGCGGCTGGTTGGTCGCGGCGCCCGGCACGCCGGTGGGCGGCGTCGGATTGCTGTTGTTGGACTCGCTGGTCTGGTTTGACCGCACCGCGGCCTGGGTGTTGGCGCCCTGGTTGGGGCGGTACTCCTCGGCGGTGGCCTCGGTCTGCGAGAAGTCCACGTCGGCCGTGACGGTGGAGCGCAGGTTGTCGCGGCCCACCACCGGTTCCAGCAGTTCGAAGATGCGCTTGTTGTAGCCCGCCTCGACCTGCTGCTTGTATTGCAGCTGCTGGCTGTCCAGGCCGGTGGCCGGGTCGGCGCCGCTCTGCGACAGCAGCGCGCCGGTCTGGTCCATCACGCTGACGGCCTTGGGATGCAACTCGGGCACTGCGTTGGAGACCAGGTGCACGATGCCGGCGACCTGGTTGCGGTCCAGCGTGCGGCCGCCGCGCAGCGTCAGCACGACGCTGGCGCTGGGCTTCTGCTGCTCGCGGAAGAAGCCGTTCTGCTGCGGGATGGCCAGGTGCACGCGCGCATCGGCCACGTCGGACATCGCGGTGATGGTGCGGGTCAATTCACCTTCAAGTGCACGCTGGAAGTTCAGGCGTTCGTTGAACTGCGTCTGGCCGATGGAGGACTTGTCCATCAGCTCGAAGCCCACCGTGTTGCCGTTGCCGCCCTTGGGCAGGCCTTGCGCGGCCAGCTTCATGCGCACTTCGTAGACCTGGCCGGCCGGCACGAGGATGGTGCCGCCGCCCTCGTGCTTGTAGGGCACCTGCAGCGCCGACAGCGCGTTGATGACGGCGCCGCCGTCCTTGTCGGACAGGCCGCTGTACAGCGGGCGGTAGTCGCCCTGCGACGACCACAGCGTGATGGCCAGCACCGCGCCGGCCAGCGCCAGCAGGCCGGCGCCCATGGTCAGCTTGCTGCGCATCGGCAGGCCGCTCAGGCGCTGCACGAAGTTGGGCGGCGCGGTGTCGGCCGGGGTGATCATCACCGGGGCGGCAGCAGCGGGGGCGCTCAGGGCGTTGTCCATCGGGTGGGCGGATACAGCGGGGGCCGGGAATCCGGCGATGGCGCAAATTATTCGTGCCAGGCCCCTCAAGAAAGCGCCGAAGTGGCCGACTGCACCCGCGCATCTCGTCGCTTCGCGCCCGTGACTTGCTGACAAAGTTCCGGCCCATGGACATGAAGCTGCGCCCCTTCGACTTTGCCCAGGCCGCCGCCCGCGCGGGCCTGGGGGTCAATGGCCAGCCCCTGTCCGTCAAGCCTACCGCGCCGTCGGGCGCCAGCTTCGGCGATGCGATGACGCAGGCGCTGAAGAGCGTCAGCGCCCAGCAGCAGGAGGTGTCGAAGATGCAGCGTGAGCTGCAGCTGGACAACCCCACCGTCAGCCTCGAAGAGACCATGGTGGCCATGCAGAAGGCCCAGATCGGCTTCCAGGCGACGCTGCAGGTGCGCAACCGCCTGGTGTCGGCCTACTCCGAAATCATGAACATGCAGATCTGAGCGCGGTGCGCCAGGTTCAGCAAGAGCCTTTGCGTGCGTCGCTGCCGCATATGGATGGCCGGCCCAGCGGATTCAAGTCGATGTAGAGCTGCTGGTTGCGGTCGTTGGAGATGCCGATGCGTGCCCAGCCCAGCGCGCGGCCCAGGCCGGCCTCGAAGATGACGCCCTGGCCGGACTGCAGCAGCGTGCCCTTGTGGTGGATGGCAGAGATACCACCCAGCTCGCAGCGCGGCATGCCGGTGGCGCAATTGCAGGGTGCCTGCCGGCTGGCGCCCCAGCACCACTGCGGGCCGCTCTGGAAGCTGACGTGCACGTTGCGCCCCTCGTCCACCGCCAGCGTGCGGGCACGGCGCAGGTCCAGTTCCAGCAACTCGGCCACGTGGCGCAGCTTCTGGCGGGCGATGTAGCTGTTGTAGCTCGGGATGGCCGCGGACAGCAGGATGGCCAGCACGGCGATGGTGATGACGGCCTCGAGCAGCGTGAAGCCTCGCCCCTCGACGCGCGGGTACGCGCGTCGGTCCCCTGAGGGGGCGCGGGCCGGCTTGGGAGCGGCCCGGCGCTCGGCCCGGTCCCGCGACGGGATGCGGCTCATGTGTCCAGCTTCAGCAGCCGACGGCGCTTTTGCGTCTGGTCCACGTAGACCTGCAGTGCGCGGGCGGCGTTGGCTTCCAGGTCGACGAAGGAGCAGCCCAGCTGCTGGGTGCCGCCAGCGTCGCCGGCAATCGGGCTGACATGGTGGGGCAGCAGCGTCACGCGCAGCGCGGTGATGCGGTCCAGCTCCAACGTCAGGTCCTTGGCGATCTCGCCGGTGGGCAGCGGTGTGGCGTCGGCCGGCAAGGCCAGCGCCAGGCCACCAATGCTGATGTCCAGCACGCGCAGCGCGCGGCCGAACTCCTGGTGACCCGGCAGCAGCACGCGCGGGTAGATGCTGCCCGCGGGCTGCACGCGGAAGGCCTGGCGACGCTGGAAGCGGTACAGCCGTTCGGGCAGGCTGCTGCGCAGCACGGCGCCCTGTTCGCCGCTCACGAGCACCGCGTCGTCGAGTTCGAACTGCAGCTTGATGGCGCCGAGGTAGGCCACGGCGGTGATCTCACCGCTGGCCACCAGCGCCTGGCTGATGCCTTCGGGGTCGGCGCCGATGTCCAGCCCCAGCACGTCGGCATCGGCGTCCAGCGTCGTGATGCGGCTGGACAGGCCCTGGCCCGGCGGCGCGCTCAGCAGCACAGTGGCTTCCGCGCGCTGGAGTTGCAGCAGATAGGCCGCAATCTCGGCAGGCGCGGTGACGCGGAATTCCTCGGAGACGGGTTCAGGGGCGCTCATGTCGCGATGGTAGTCGCGCGAAGGGTCTTGTGTTTGCGGGCCGAGCGCCGGCCCGCTCCCAAGCCGGCCCGCCAGGGCGATGTTCATGCGGCTCAATGCCGCGTGCATCGCCGTCCCCTCGGGGGACCGGCTGGGCTCGCCGGCGTTCAGCCTGGCGAGACCGGACGAGGGGTCAATGGACCATCCGGCTGCTGCCCTTCAGCACGTGATTGAGGTCCTCCAGCCACGGCTCGGCCAGGTGGCGGATCTCGGCGTCGTTCAGCAGGATGCGCTGCATGATGCGCGTCTTCAGCTGCGACTCGCCGGGTGCCAGCTGGTTCTGGTTGGCGGCGGCCTTGAGCTGCGATATCAGCAGCACACAGGCGCCTTCGAGCTTGACGACCTCGTCCCAGTTGCCGGTACGGGCAGCGGTGAGCATGTCGGCGCTGGCTTGCTCGATGGCTTCGTAGTAGTTCAGCAGTTCGGAGTTCATTGCAGGGATACCGGAATGGGGTCGGAGGGCGAGGCTCAGGCGGCGCGGGCGGCGGGAGCGCCTTGCGCGGCGGGCGACTGGCCGATGGCATTCCACGCCTCGCGCACGGGGCCCAGCAGGCGCTGGCATTCCTCGATGGCGTCGAGATCGCCCTTCAGGTTGGCCTGAGTCAGGCGCATGCAGACATAGCCGTACAGCTCGCGCAGGTCCACGGCGAGCTGGCCGGCCGACATGTCCAAGCCGGCGCGCAGGCCCTCGTCCAGGATGCGTACCGCGCGCGTCAGCGCCCGGCCTTTCAGCTCGACGTTGCCGGCATGGATGGCCTGTGTGGCCTGGGCCATCGCGTCGAAGATGCCGTCGAACAGCATCGCGACGAGGCGGTGCGGGCTGGCGCCCTGCACGTCCGTCTCAAGGCCGACTTTGGCGTACATCGAGGCGCGCTGGTTGCGGGCTGCGAAGGGGGAGGACATGTTGCCGTACATGGGTGTCGGGGGAGGCGTCGTCGTGTTGACTGTTTTTCGGCCTCCGGCACGCCGACTTGAGCTGCTCTTCCTGAGAACTTGCCTGGAACTTTGCGCTTGTTCCGGCAATGCGGCAACTCAAGAAAAACGGCGACCTGGAGGTCGCCGTTCTTGATTCAGGGTCGCAGCACGCGCTGCCGAGCCTCACTTGTTCAGGTTCAGGTTCGCAAGTTGCTGCGTGATGTAGTTGGACAGGCCGTTGAGCTGCGCCATCTGCGTGTCCAGCGCCGTGTAGCGGGCGCGCAGGCGTTTCTCGGTCAGCGCGACACGGTCTTCCATCTGGTCCATGCGCTTGTTGTTGCTGTCGATCTGCTTTTGCAGGCCGGCCTGCTTGCTGCTGACGCGGCCTTCGGTGCTCAGCGCGCCGTCGACGTAGCTGCGGATGCGCTGTGCGAAGCCGCTGTTGGCGCTGTCAGTGCTGTCCAGTCCCATGAACAGCTTCTTCAGGCTGTCCAGGTCGGACAGGGCCGTCGTGAGCTTGGTGTCCGAGGTTGTCAGGTTGCCATCGGTGCCGGGCTCCAGGCCGATCTGGGCCAGGCGGCCAATGCTGCCGGCGAACGTGGTGGTGCCGCCGATGATGGAGCGCAGCTGGGCTTGCAGGCCGATCGCGGTGGAGTCGCCTTGCAGCGCGCCGGCGGTCTTGCTGCCGGCGTCGTATTTGGTCTGCTCGCGCAGCAGCGAGTTCACGGCGTTATAGGCGGCCGTGAAGTCGGTGATGAGCTTCTTGATCGAGTCCTTGTCCTGCGTCACCGCGATGCTCGCGGGCACCGTGGTGGTGTTCAGCAGCGTGATGTTCAGGCCGTCGATGGCCTGCTTCAGCGTGTTGGACTCGGAGCTGACGTCGATGCCGTTGATCAGCGCGCGGGCGTTCTGGGCCGGCAGCGTCTGGATCAGCGAGGTGACGCCGACGCGCGGGTCGTAGGACAGGCTGGTCAGGCCGCCGGTTCCCTCGATGCGGAAGGCATTGGTTTCGCCGGTTTCAGTCGAACGCAGCGTCAGCCGGGCACCGGTGGAGTCGTTGACGATGGACGCGGTGACGCCGGCACCCGACGCGTTGATCGCATCGCGGATGCCGGCCAGCGTGTCCTGGCCGGCGCCGATGTTGATGGTGATCGGCGTGGCGCCCGCCTTGTCGGTGAAGCCGGTGTAGGTGGGCGGGTCGGCGCCGTCGGTGGCCCACTTGCCCAGCGTGATGGTCAGGCTGCCCTGGCCCACGGTGGTGGTGGAGCCGGCATAGGGCGTGCCGCTGACCAGCGTCTGGGACTGGGCCAGCTTGCTGACCGACACCGCCACGCTGCCAATGGCCGCGCCGCTGCCGGCGGAAACCGACACGGCCGTGGGGTTGTTGGACGTCGCCAGCGTGCCTGCCCAGGAACTGGGGTTGTTGAGTTTGGATGCGGCGTCGCGCAGCGTCGCCAGAGCGCTCTGAACCTTGCCAAAGACCGACAGTTCGGTCTTCAGGCCATCGGTTCGGGTGCTGAGCTGCGTGATGGGTGTACGTTCCGCAGCGACGAGCTTGCTCACCAGGTCCTCAACGTTGAGGCCGCTGCCTATGCCTGCGGAACTGATGGATGCCATGGCTGCTGAAAGTAAAAAGGCCGATATGCCAGAGCGATATCGGCCAGAGCTTGCCGGAACTTTAGGCCCCGGGGCAAATTTTTTAGCGTTGCAGCAGTGCCAGCACCTGCTGGGGCAGCTGATTCGCCTGGGCGACCATCGCATTGCCAGCCTGTTGCAGGATCTGTGCCCGGCTCATGTTGGAGGTTTCCTGGGCGAAATCGGCGTCCATGATGCGGCTACGGGCGGCCGCCTGGTTTTCGACGGCGACCTGCAGGTTGGAGATCACCGCGTCGAAACGTGATTGGATGGCGCCGTAGGTGGCCCGGGTGTTGTTGACGAAGTCCAGTGCCAGGTCGATGTTGTCGATCACCAGGCCCAGTGCCGTGAAGTCTGCCGTGGCGTCGATGCGCGCGAAGGAGCCGGTCGTGCCGTCGCCCACGATGGAGACCATGGTGGGCTCCGTCGTCAGGTTCACCGCATTGATGCCGATCGCGTCGTTGACCGTCGTGTTGGCGCCGATCTGGAAGGTCTGCGGCAGGCCTGTGGTGTCGGCCAGGATCGGCTTGCCGTTGAAGGTCGTGCCGTTGATGATCCGCCAGATTTCCGAGGCCAGCTGCTCGAATTCCTTGTTCAGCGAGTCCTTGTCGGAGTTGCTGTTCGTGGAGTTGCGGGCCTGGACCGTCAGTTCCCGCATGCGCTGCAGGTTCTCACCGAGCTTGCCGAGTGCGCCTTCGGCCGTCTGCGCCATCGAGATGCCGTCGTTGGCATTCCGGATGGCGACATTCATGCCGCGCACCTGAGTGTTCATGCGTTCCGCGATCGCGAGGCCGGCGGCGTCGTCCTTGGCCGAGTTCACCCGCAGGCCTGAAGACAGGCGCTGCATCGACGTCGCGAGCGACGACTGCGAAGCGTTCAGATTCCGCTGCGCGTTCAGCGAGACGATGTTGGTGTTGATGGTCTGGGGCATTTACGCACTCCTCGGGAATTCAGTCCGGATCGAATGAATCGCGATCCGATAGCCCGAATTCTGAAAGTGCGTGCCTGAACCAAAAGCCCGATCAAAGGGCCAAACCACGCCTATTCAAATCCTCCGCGGGACCGATGGCGAGGTGGTTGGCGGCGCGTGGGGGAGGGCGTGCGGACCCGGCCTGGCCGGGCCCGCGCGTGTTGCCTCGTCGAGAAGGGTGGCGCCTTCCGTGGCGCCCGGGATCAGCCGCGCAGCAGGGCCAGAACCTGCTGCGGCAGCTGGTTGGCCTGGGCCACCATCGTGTTGCCGGCCTGCTGCAGGATCTGCGCGCGGCTCAGGTTGGCGGTTTCCTGGGCGAAGTCGGCATCCATGATGCGGCTGCGCGAGGCGCTCTGGTTCTCCACCGCCACCTGCAGGTTGGAGATGACCGCATCGAAACGGTTCTGCGAGGCACCCAGCGTGGCGCGCTCGGAGTTGACCTTGTTCAAGGCCGCATCGATGGAAGTAATGACGGTGTCGATGTCCGTCAACGTCGTGCCGTTGATCGCCGCGCGGCCGGTGCCCAGGTTGTCGGAGCCCGAGACCGTCGTGATGACGGCGTCGGTGGTCATGTCAGACGTGACGATGTCGATGCGGTCGTAGTCGGTTGTGTTCGCGCCCACCTGGAAGGTCTGCGTACCCGCGTCGGCCGTGGCCAGCACCGCCTTGCCGTTGAAGGTGGTGCCACCCAGCACGCGCTGGATTTCCTTGGCCAGCTCGCCGAATTCCTTGTCCAGCGAGTCGCGGTCGGCGCTGGTGTTGGTGGCGTTACGGGACTGCACCGCCAGTTCACGCATGCGCTGCAGCGAGTCGCCCACCTTGGACAACGCGCCTTCAGCCGTCTGCGCCAGCGAGATGCCGTCATTGGCGTTACGGATGGCGACATTCATGCCGCGCACCTGGGCGTTCATGCGTTCGGCAATTGCGAGACCGGCCGCATCGTCCTTGGCGGAGTTGACACGCAGGCCCGACGACAGGCGCTGCATGGACACGGCCAGGGACGATTGCGACATCGCCGTGTTGCGCTGAGCATTCAGCGAGGCGAGGTTGGTGTTGATGATCTGGGGCATGTTCAATCCTTTCGTAGACGAGGCGTCTTTTCCGGGCCGTCCTTGAAAGGATTTGCGAACCCGTTGGGATGCTTATCGTCGGTCGAGAGGATCGACTTGAATGCTTTTTTCACGCCGGCCCAAAAAACGCCCCCGCCGTGGCGGGAGGCGTCAAGGGGCTTGTGCTGGTGGCGTGAGAACCTCTGCCTTCGGAGTGGACAGATCACTCAGGGCCAGCGAGGCTGGCCCGGCGTCATCGAAGCAACGCCAGCACTTGCGACGGAATCTGATTCGCCTGGGCGATCATCGCGTTGCCGGCCTGTTGCAGGATGCTTGCTCGGGAGAGGTTGGCCGTTTCCTGGGCGAAGTCGGCGTCGGTGATGCGGCTCTTGGCAGCGCTCTGGTTCTCGACCGAGATCTGCAGGTTGCTGATGACCTGGTCGAAACGGTTCTGCGAGGCACCCAGCGTAGCGCGCTCGGAGTTGACCTTGTTCAGCGCCGAGTCGATGTTGGTGATGACCGTGTCGATGTCGCCGACGGTGGCGCCGTTGATGACAGCTCGGCCCGTGCCGGTGTTGTCGGAACCGGCCACGGTCGTGATTTCCGTCGCGGTCGTCATGTCGCTCGTGGCGACGTCGATGCGGTCGTTGGAAGTCACGTTGGCGCCGACCTGGAAGGTCTGCGTGCCGGCGTCGGACGTGGCCAGGATGGCGCGGCCGTTGAAGGTCGTGCCGCCCAGCACGCGCTGGATTTCCTTGGCCAGTTCGCCGAATTCCTTGTCCAGCGAGTCGCGGTCGGCGCTGGTGTTGGTGGCGTTGCGCGACTGGACAGCCAGTTCACGCATGCGCTGCAGCGAGTCGCCCACCTTGGACAGCGCGCCTTCTGCCGTTTGAGCCAGGGAGATGCCGTCGTTGGCGTTGCGGATGGCAACGTTGGAGCCGCGCACCTGGGCATTCAGGCGCTCGGAGATGGCCAGACCGGCAGCGTCGTCCTTGGCGGAGTTGACGCGCAGACCCGAGGACAGGCGTTGCATCGACACGGACAGCGCCGACTGCGAGGTGGAGGTGTTGCGCTGCGCATTGAGCGACAGCAGATTGGTGTTGATGACCGAGGCCATGGTGCGCTTCCTTTTCAGCTAGAGAGAACCCGGCAAAAACGCCGGACGAAGACCGAGTGCCCGGGTGTGGCACCCGTGCTTCCGCAGTGGCCCGCCTTTCGGCTTGCCCTCGCGGTAACGCCCGACGCCGGTCAATCGGGAAGGCGTGTCTCACCCTGTGAGCCATGTCACACCTTCCCGGCCTTCCAGCCGGACCACGGAACTGTTTGCAGCGCCGTTGGGATGGCTATCGGTGTGCGGTGGAAGTTTCTTTAGCCACATTTGTCAAGGGCGTGATCTATTGAATAAAAGTAGCAGGACCCTCTTGTTTGTTCGATTGGGTTGCCGCGGCGAAAGCGCCCCGTGAAAGCGGCGCTTTTCATGGAATCGGTGGGCAGGCCGGTTCCTAAAGTGCGAGCCATCCCGGCCGAACCCTGTGCCGGACTGGAGTCCCGCCATGCGAGCCCTGAACGCGTCGTCCAAAACCAAGAATGCCCATCGTCCGGTGGCTGCACCCGCCAACGATCCCAAGCTGTTGCTGGCCCGGGCGCGCAATGCCGCGTTCGCGGAAGCGGCCAAGGGCAACCTGGGTGGCGGCTTGGGCATGCTGTATGACGCGCTGCAGGGCGAGCCCATGAGCCACGACCTGATGTCGGACATGGCGGCGCTGCTGCTGGCCGCCGGCCGCCTGGAGCACGCTGCCGGCTATGCCGAGCGCGCACTGCAGGTGCACACCCAGCATGGCCCCAGCCTGTACACGCTGGCCTTCGCGCTGTCGGGCCGCGGTGAGGTGGACCGGGCGATCGGCGTGCTGAACGAACTGCAGCAGGGCCCGGGGCGTGACAGCCTGCAGGCCGAGGCGCCGGAACTGGTGCCGGTGGCCATGATCGAGCTGGAGCGTCTGCGTCGCCTGCGCGACTGACGCCAGCCACGCATTCTCCTCACGAGGCCCCGCAGCGAAAGCTGCGGGGCCTCGGCGTTTCCGGGCCCGACGCGGCTGTAGGAATTTGCCTGACAAGCCCTTCCTGCCAGGGTGACGCCGCGCACCGACAGCGCCTGATATCGCGAAAGAAGAGGGGTCAACACAATCCGTTTCACTGATCCGCAACACCCCTCTACCTCTGAAACCGGAGCCCGCCATGAACGCAGACCAAATGCTCGCCGAGATCCGTGAAGCCAACCTGTCCTACCTGATGCTGGCCCAGACGCTGATCCGCGCCGACCGCGAGCAGGCCCTGTACCGCCTGGGCATCAGCGAGGAGACGGCGACGTTGATCTCGACGCTGAGCCCGGCGCAGATCATGAAGATCGCCTCCGGCAACACGTTGCTGTGCGCCTTCCGCATGAACGACGACCTGGTGTGGGGCCTGCTGACCAACCACAGCAAGCCGGGCGCGAACGAAAGCGTCAGCCGCCTGCACGCTTCCATCCTGATGGCCGGTCGCCACGAGCACGCCTGATCTCACGCCGTCGAACATTCAGTCACAGATTCCGGAGCCCACCATGCGCGTCAAGAGCATCCTCACCGAAGCAAAGCAGATCGAACGTGCCGTTCAGCTGATCCACCTCGGTGCGCGCCTGCAGGTGCTGGAGTCCGAAACCGACCTGTCCTACGAGCGCCTGCTGCGCCTCTATAAAGAAGTGAGCGGCAAGTCGCCGTCCAAGGGTCAGCTGCCGTTCTCGACAGACTGGTTCATGACCTGGCAGCCCAACATCCACGCCAGCCTGTTCCTGAACATCCACGAGTACCTGAACAAGGCCGCCGAGATGGACGAGATCGACACCGTCATCAAGGCCTACCAGCTGTACCAGGAGCAGACCCAGGCCCAGGGCCTGGAGGCGATGCTGTCGGTCACCCGCGCCTGGCGCCTGGTGAAGTTCGTCGACAACGGCATGCTCACGCTGACCAAGTGCTCCAAGTGCAACGGCCACTTCGTCACGCACCCCCACGAGGTGGCCCGCCATTACGTCTGCGGCCTGTGCAATCCGCCCGCTCGCGCCGGCAAGGGCCGTGCGCAGGGTTCCATCCAGATGCATTGATCGCCGCCAAGGTGCGCGCAGGCAAGATGCATTCATGAAATCTGCACGCGCCAAGCCTGGTGGCTCGGCCGCCCTGGTGCAACGCGCCGCCGCGCTGCAGTCGGCGGGCCAGGCCAACGAGGCGGCGCAGCTGCTGAGCCAGGCCGTCAACCAGTTTCCTGCCGAGCCCGAGCCCTGGCTGCGGCTGGGCAACCTGCTCGCCGGTGCCGGCCAATGGGCCACGGCCGAGCGTTGCTATGCCGCGCGCTGCCGGCTCAAGCCGGCCGCTGCACAGCCGTTCTACAACTGGGGCGTCACGCTGGTCGAGCTGGGGCGTGTGCCCGAGGCTGTCTCCGCCTACGAACGCGCCCTCGCACTGCAACCCGGCGATGCCGCCGCGCATCATGCGCTGGCGCTGGCCCACCTGCAGCTGCAGGCGTTCGATGCCGCATTGCAGGCGCTGGACCGTGCCATCGCACTGATGCCCAAGGAAGGCGCCTACATCATCGAGCGCGCTCGCGTGCGCCTGAGGATGGGCCAGTGCGCCGCGGCATTGGCGGACCTGGAAGCCGTGCCGCCCAGCGCTGATGCGCTGAACCTGAAAGGCATCGCGCTGCGCCAGCTGCACCGCGCCGCCGACGCGTTGGCTGCCTATGACGAGGCGCTGAAGCTCAATCCTCAATTCGTCGAAGCGCTGAACAACCGCGGCAACCTGCGTCTGCTGGCGCGGCGGTTCTCCCCGGCACTCGACGACTTCGAGCACGCCCTCGCGTTGAAGCCCGACTCGGACTGGCTCGCCGGCCTGAGGCTGTACGCTGCCATGCATATCTATCAGTGGCAGGGCTTGGACGAGCAGCTGGCCATGCTGCGGCAGGCCGTGGCCCAGGGCCAGAAAGTGATCCAGCCGCTGGCGCTGCAGTGCCTGCTGGATGACCCCGTCGCCCAGCAGCAGGCGGCGCGCACTTGGGCGCAGCACAGCTTCCCGCCCAAGGCCGAGTGGGCGCCGAGCGTCGCATCAAGCCATGAGCCCAGCGATCGCATCCGCATCGCCTATCTGTCACGCGACTTCCGCTCGCATCCGGTGTCGTTCCTGATGGCGGAGATCATCGAGCTGCACGACCGCGCGCAGTTCGAGGTCATCGCGCTGAACTATGGGGCGGCCAGCGACGACGCCATGCAGCAGCGCCTGCGCGCTGCGTTCGATCAGTTCCATGACGTGGAGCGTCTGCCCGACGCGCAGATCGCCGACCTGGCACGCCGCCTGGGCGTGGACATCGCCGTGGACGTGACGGGCCTGACCGACGGTGCCCGCACTGGCATCCTGTCCTGGCGCGCCGCGCCGGTGCAGATGCAGTACCTGGGTACGCTGGGCACGGCCGGCTCACCGGTGATCGACTACCTGCTGGCCGACGCGACGCTGATTCCCGCCGAGGCGCGCGACGCCTACGACGAGCGTGTCGTGTATCTGCCGTCCTACCAGGCCAACGACCGGCGCCGTCCGCGCCCCGAGCCCACGCCGCGCGACGCGCTGGGACTGCCGGCGGATGCCTTTGTCTTCGCCTGCTTCAACAACCCCTGCAAGCTCAACCCCGCCATGTTCGCCATGTGGGCCGAGATCCTGCGCGCCGTGCCGCGCGGCGTGCTGTGGGTGCTGGAGGAAGACGAGCAGGCGCGCGTGAACCTGTGCGCGCATGCCCAGGCGCTGGGCTTGGACCCGCAACGCCTGCACTTTGCCAAGCGCACCGGTCGGGAGGCCTATCTGGCCGGTCTGGCCGCGGCCGACCTGTTCCTGGACACGCTGCCCTACAACGCAGGCACCACCGCCAGCGACGCGCTGTGGATGGGCCTGCCGGTGCTGACGCTGCAGGGGCGATCCTTCCCGGCGCGCATGGCGGCCAGTCTGCTGAACGCCGTCGGGTTGCCGGAGCTGGTCACGAAGAGCGCGGCCGACTACGTCGCCACCGCGAAGCGTCTCGCGCAGCAACCGGATGAACTGCGCGCGATCCGGCAACGATTGCTCGCCGCCCGCGACGGCTCGGCCCTTTTTGATACGCCGCGCTTCACGCGCCACCTTGAGAGCGCCTACCTTGAAGCGCACCAGCTGCGGCTCGCGGGCGAAGCGCCGCGAGACATCGTCGTCTCAGGCGGCGGGCAAGGCTGACGGTGGCTGGCCAGCCAGCGCGCGTTCCCACATGCGCTGGTACAGAGACTCCAGATCGCGCGCGAAGCGCGTGGTGTCGTAGAGGCCGGGCGCTCGTGCCAGGATGCGCTCGCGCAGCGCCGAGCGCGCTGGCGCGTCGCGGCCCAGTTCGCAGATCCGCGCCATATAGGCGGTAGCGTCCTGGGTGACGCAGCTCTCCAGCCCCGCCGCCGCCAGGATGCTGGCCGCGACGCGGCCGGGGAATCCGTCGTTCATCAAGGTCACTACCGGCACGCCGGCCGCCAGCGCGTCGCTGGTGGTCGTGTGGCCGTTGCAGGGCCAGCTGTCCAGCGCCAGATCGGCGACCTGCAGGCGGGCCAGGTGCTCGTCCATGCCCACCGGCGGCGCGAAGACGATGCGGTCGGCCAGCGCGCCCGCGGCCTCGCGCAGCCGCGAATCCGCCTGCTCGCCGCCGCTGAGCTGCCACAGCTGCGCATCGGGCAGCTGCCGCAGCACCTCCATCCAGGCGTCCCACAGCGCAGGCGTGATCTTGTAGGCGGCGTTGGCGCCCAGCAGCACCAGCGCGTCATCCCGCAAGCCCTGTTCGGCGCGCGTCGGCGCGGGCCCGGGCGCACGACGCCGGTCCTGCGGCTGGTAGCAGTGCGGCAGCTGCGCAATGCACTCGCTGTAGTCGGCCGCATGATCCAGCGGCGTGACGACCGGGTCACCGATGACGTAGTCGATGAAGCCGGCGCCGCTGGTGCCCGGGAAGCCCAGCCAGCTCACCTGCACCGGCGCAGGCCGGCAGGCGAGGGCGGCCAGGCGGCTGCCGGCGGTGTGGCCCTTCAGGTCCACGAGGATGTCCACCTCGTCAGCGCGGATGCACTCGGCGGTGGCGGCCATGCTCAGCGCGCTGACGTCAACCAGCGTGCCGGCCTGCGCGATGCGTCGGCGCAGCGTCGATCCGTCGTCGGGACCATGCGAATAGAGCCTGATGTCGAAGCGCCGGCGGTCGTGGCTTTCCAGCAAGTCCACCAGCAGCGCGGCGGTGGCGTGGGCGTGGAAGTCGGCCGACAGGTAGCCGATGCGGATGCGCTCGCGGGGCACGGGCCTGTGCGGCGTCATCGGCTTCAGGCCCCGTGCGACATGGCGGCTGGCCAGCGCCGCCGCTTTCAGGAGCTCGGCGCGCGTGTGCGGCAGGCCCACCAGCGCAAACGGCATGCCGAACTCGTCGTCGGCCGTGGCGGGCTTGGCGGCCAGCGCGGCGCGCAGCGCGGCCAGGTCGGCGTCGAGCTGCGACCAGTCGGCCGCCTTCTGCGTCGCATGGATCAGGTAGCCCTGGGCCATGACGCTGTGCGGGTTCAGGATGGCCGGCGTGCGCAAGGCTTCCACCGCCTGGCTGTGCAGGCCCAGCGCCTGCAGCGCGAAGCCCAGTTGCAGGTAGGTGTCGGTGTCGGTGGGCGCCAGCGCCAGCGCCTGCAGCAGCGGGTCTATGGCCTCGGCGGGGCGGCCGGCCAGGCGCAGCGCCGCGGCCTGGCTGCGCAGAGTGGCGGGCGTCGTCACTCGGCGGGTGCTTCCGGAGAGGGGCGGCTGCATGCCACCAGCAGCGACATGCCGTTGAAGAAGAACATGCCGTCGATCTGCCAGGGCGTGTACTTGCGAATCACGTTGCTCAGCGTGAACGGCGTGTACCAGCAGTTGTGGTCGGGGTGCACGACTTCGACGAAGGTCTGCGCGCCGCTGTTGTAGTCGAAGTGCCGGCGGAAGCACGAGTAGGCGTCGGGTACGGTGATGATGTATTGATCGGCACCCAGCGCATCCAGCTGCTTCAGGAAGCCCTGCACGTCGGGCACGTGCTCCATGACCTCGGGCACCAGCACGGTGTCGTAGTGCTCGGTCACTTCGGCCCAGTCGCTGAACAGGCGGCCCTTCAGGTGCGGGCGCATCAGCTCGAAGGCCTCGCCGTGGATGTCGAAGCCATCCAATGTGCAGTGCTCGTCCAGCTGCAGGTGCAGCGAGCGCTTCAGGTCGGTGATGGGCCAGTCCACGCAGCCGACGTGCAGCACGCGCTTGTCGGCGCACAGCGCGACGAAGGCGTCCAGCCGCGGCACGCCGACGAAGTCCTCGCCGACCTTGACCTTCTGCACAAAGTACTTCTGGTGGGCGTACTCCAGCGGGGAGACGGGCAGGTCGTCCAGGGCTTTGCGTTCGGTAGCCAATGCTGGGGCGTTCATGCGACCTTCCTCTTGTGCAGTTCGTCGTACTTGCCCAGCGTGCTGCCCCATTCCTGAGCGGCAAACACAGGGCCGCCGCCGGTGTATTCGTGGCCGGTGAAGTGGCGCGGGATGAAGAAGTGGCTGGGCCAGATGGTCAGGCCCGAGTAGCGCTGCAAGCGCACCTGCTCGGTCAGGAACAGCGGACCCACGCTCTGCCAGGCCATGCGGTCGACGACGGTGGGTTCCTTCTGCAGGTCCAGGATGATCTGGCCGAAGAAGGGGTTCTCGGGCTTGGAGGCCACATAGCCGGCGGCGATCAGCCCGGGGCGGATCAGCTCGTTCTCCCAGCAGGCGCAGGCCTCGCCCTCGAACAGCCAGGGCTCCAGCGGGCGCTTGCAGATGCTGTCGGCATCGACGACGAAGCCGCCCTCGTGGTACAGGATCTCCCAGCGCATCAGGTCGGCCACGCCGTTGAGTTCGCGCCTGGACATGTCGCGCATGTGCGCGGCGTTCACCCAGCCATAGCTGGCCAGGTCTTCGTTGCCCCAGACGCGCACGGTCCAGTCGGGGTTGTGCTCGCGCCAGGTGGCGATGCAGTTGTCGGGGCGTTTGGATTCGTCGCCGACCCAGATCACATGCAGCGTGCGGGGGATCATGGACAGCCTCGCGGACGTGGGAAGAACCGCCACTCTAGGCGCGTGCGCGCCAGGATGAAACCCGGTGGAATGGGGGAAATCCGGCCCTGAAATGCCCGATCGGCCTCGCGCGCGTGAACACAATGCGGCCATGACCGCTGCCCCGCGCCGCCTGGCCCTTGTCGTGATTGCGCGCGACGAGGCGCAGCACATTGGCCGCTTGCTGGACAGCGTGCGCCCCTGGGTGGACGACATGCTGGTGCTGGACACCGGCTCGCGCGACGACACGGTGCAGGTCGCACGCAGCTGCGGCGCACGCGTGGAGACTTTTACCTGGTGTGACGACTTTGCCGCCGCGCGCAACCACGCGCTGACGCTGGCCGGCGCCGACTGGCATCTGGTGCTGGATGCCGACGAGTGGCTCATGGATGGCGGCGAGGCGCTGCAGGCGCTGCGCCACACGGCGCCCGATTTCGTCGGCGCGCTGCAGTTGCGCGACCGTTTCGACGTCGCGGCCGGGCAGCAGGCCGAGGCCATAGGCTGGCTGAGCCGCGTGCTGCCCGGCCCGGTGCGCTACGCCGGCCGCGTGCACGAGCAGCCGCAGCACGCACTGCCGGTCAAGCGGCTGCCGCTGGTGGTGGGCCATGACGGCTATGCGGCCGAGCGGCTCGCGGACAAGCGCGGCCGCAACCGGCGACTGCTGGAGCAGGCGCTGGCCGACGCACCCGACGACGCCTACCTCTGGTACCAGCTGGGCAAGGACCACGCCGTCTACGACGAGCACGACGGCGCCGAGGCCGCGTTTGCGCGCGCCTGCGGGCTGCCGGGCGCGGCGGCGTCGCCGTGGTGGCTGGACCTCGTGGCGCGGCGGCTGTTCGCGCTGAAATGCCTGGGGCGGCATGCCGACGCGATGGATTTCGCGCAGGCGCAGATGGACGCCGGCGCCGGGTCGCCCGACTTCTTCTTCACCATCGGCGACCTGCTGCTGGACCTGGCCGCGTCGCGGCCCGATCAGGCCGGCGAGGCGCTGCCCATGGCCGAGGCGGCCTGGCGTCGCTGCCTGGAGTTGGGCGAGCATCCCGAGCAGCCCGGTGCCGTGGCCGGGCGCGGCAGTTTCCTGGCCGCGCACAACCTGGCCGTCGTGCTGGACGGCACGGGCCGCGAGGCCGAGGCCGAGGCGCTGCGCGCCATGCACCCCTGGCCATGCTGAGCCGGTTGGCCCCCGCCTGGCCGCTGCCGGCGCTGCTGGCGTGGCTGGCCGCCTGGCTGCTCTATGCAGCGGCGCTGGCGGCCGGTGTCACGCCCGGACCGGCGTTGGCGCTGGGAGCCGCGCTGGGCGCGCTGATCGGCTGGCTGCAGACGCAGCGCTGGCGCCGGCTCATCGTCGCGCTGGGTTTTCCAGCCTCGGTGCTGGCCTTGGGCTGGCAAGGCGGCTCGTCCGGCCTGCTGTGGCTGGCGCCGCTGGCGCTGCTGTGGTGGCTGTACCCGCGGCGTAGCTGGACCGAGGCGCCGCTGTTCCCCACGCCGCGCGGCGCGCTCGATGAACTGCCGGCCCAGGCCCCGCTGCCGCCCGGCGCCCGGGTGCTGGATGCCGGCTGCGGCGTGGGCGACGGCCTGCGTGAGCTGGTTCGCGTCTATCCGCGGGCCCGCGTCGAGGGCGTGGAGTGGAGCCGGCCGCTGGCGCTGCTGGCGCGCTGGCGGGTGCGGGGAGCCACCGTACGCCGCGGTGACCTGTGGGCTGATGACTGGGGCAATTTTGCGCTGGTCTATGTGTTCCAGCGGCCCGAATCCATGCCGCGGGTCTGGGACAAGGCCTGCGCCGAGATGGCGGCGGACGGCTGGCTGGTCAGCCTGGACTTCGCGGTGCCGGGTGTGGAGTCGACGTCGAACTGGCAGTTGCCGGGCGGGCGGTTCGTCTGGCTGTACCGTCCGGTGCGGAAAGGTGCGGCAAAGCCGGCCAAATGAATGCATCGCCGCGCCTGCCGGCGCGGCATACTTATCTCAAGCCCCCCGGAATCGGGCCGATATGGCCTGAACCCCCTCAACTCGACCACGCATGTTCGTCCTCATTGGCTGGGCCATCTCGATGGTCTGCATCTTCGGCGTGTTCATCGCCCACGGCGGGAACATCGGCGTCATCCTGACCGCGCTGCCCTTCGAGATGATCACCATCTTCGGGGCAGCCATCGGCGCCTTCCTGGCCAACAACCAGATGAAGGTCGTCAAGGCGACCGCGGCCGGCCTGGGCCGCTGCTTCAAGGGCAGCAAGTACAGCAAGGCCCGCTACATGGAGCTGCTGGCGCTGATGTACGACATCCTGCAGAAGGCCCGCAAGGAAGGCCTGATGTCCATTGAAAAGGATGTCGAGGATCCGCACAGCTCGCCGCTGTTCCAGAAGTACCCGACGGTGGGCAACGACCACCACGTCACTGAATTCATCACCGACTACCTGCGCATGATGGTGTCGGGCAACCTGAATGCGCACGAGATCGAATCGCTGATGGACAGCGAGATCGAGACCCACCACCAGGAAGAACACGCCGCCGTGGCCGCGCTGCAGCGCCTGGCGGGCGGCCTGCCGGCCTTCGGCATCGTGGCCGCCGTGCTGGGCGTCGTGAACACCATGGGCTCGGTGGGCCAGCCGCCGGCGGTACTGGGCGGCATGATCGGCTCCGCGCTGGTGGGTACCTTCCTGGGCATTCTGCTGGCCTACGGTTTCGCCGAGCCGCTCGCGGGTCTTCTCGAGCAGAAGGTCGAGGACGGCGGCAAGGAGTTCCAGTGCATCAAGACCACGCTGCTGGCCAGCATGCAGGGCTACGCGCCGCAGGTGGCCATCGAGTTCGGCCGCAAGGTGCTGTTCTCGGGCGACCGGCCGTCGTTCAGCGAGCTGGAGAGCCACGTCAAGAAGAAGTAGTGACGACAAGGCACTGACATGGCAGGAGACGCCAAGAAACTTCAGCCCATCATCATCAAGAAGGTGAAGAAGGGCGGCCACGCGGCGCATGGCGGCGCGTGGAAGATTGCCTACGCCGACTTCGTCACGGCCATGATGGCCTTCTTCCTGCTGATGTGGCTGCTGGGCTCCACGACCGAGGGCGACAAGAAGGGCATTGCCGAGTTCTTCCAGTCGCCGTTGCGCGTGGCCATGCTGGGCGGCTCGGGCTCGGGCGACTCGTCCAGCGTCATCCGCGGCGGCGGCAAGGACCTGACCCGCGAGACCGGCCAGGTCAAGGAAGGCGACAGCGCCGCCAAAAAGTCCAGCTATACGCTGCGCGCGCTGAAGGAAGAGCAGCGCAAGGCGGAGCGCTCGCGGCTGGAGCAGCTCAAGACCAAGGTCGAGGAAGTGCTGGCCGAGAACCCCAAGCTGGCGGCGCTGGGTGGCCAGATCCGCCTGGACATGACCCGCGAGGGCCTGCGCATCCAGATCGTCGACGAGGGCAACCGCCCGATGTTCGACAGCGGCAGCGCCGTCGTGAAGCCCTATATGCGCGAGCTGCTGCAGGAGCTGGGCGCCGTGCTGACCGAGGTGCCCAACCGGCTGACGGTGGAAGGGCACACCGATGCCCAGGCCTTCCCGGGCGGCGACAAGGGCTACAGCAACTGGGAGCTGTCGGCCGACCGCGCCAACGCGTCGCGCCGCGAGCTGGTGGCGGGCGGGCTGTCCGAGGCACGCATGCTGCGCGTGCAGGGCCTGGCGGCCAGCAAGCTGCTGGAGGTCAAGGACCCCAACAGCCCCCTGAACCGGCGCATCAGCATCATCGTCATGAACCGCGATGCGGAGGATGCGGTGCTGAAGAACCTGCCGGAGGAGCCTGAGCCGGAGCCTTCGGCGGCGGAGAGTGGTGTTACGCAAGTGCCCGCTATCGGCAAAATGCCTCAAACTCAAACGCCAGCGTCGGCGCGCTAGAACTAGACTGCGGGCTGACCCCTGAATCCCGCCAGCACAGAGAGAGGATCGCCATGAGCGCTGACATGAAATTCCTGGTTGTCGACGACTTCTCCACCATGCGCCGCATCGTGCGCGGCCTGCTGAAAGAAATCGGCTACAACAACTGCGAAGAAGCCGAAGACGGCGTCGAAGCGCTGAACATGCTGAAGGGCGCCAAGTTCGACTTCGTCGTCAGCGACATCAACATGCCCAACATGACGGGCTTCGAGTTGCTGAAGGCCATCAAAGAAGACCCGACGCTGAAGCACCTGCCGGTGCTGATGGTCACGGCCGAGGCCCGCAAGGAAGACATCGTGCTGGCCGCCCAGTCCGGTGCCGCCGGCTACATCGTCAAGCCCTTCACGAAGGCGACTCTGGAAGAAAAAGTCCAGAAGATCATGCAGAAGCTCGCTGCTGCCGCCTGACAACAATAAAAAGGGGACTCCCATGTCGATGGACCAGTTGGACCAATTGGGCAAGGCCCAGGAGCCGCTGCTCGTCTCGCCCGAGGTCTTCCAGCAGCTCGGCACCATCACCCGCACGCTGCACGACACCATGCAGCGGCTGGGCGTCATGCCCAAGCTGCAGGTGGCGACCGACGGCCTGCCGGACGCCCGCAGCCGCCTGAGCTACATCGCCACCAAGACGGCCGCCGCTGCCGAGAAAGTGCTGAACTCGGTCGATCAGGCCAAGGCCGAGCACGCCGGTATCAGCAAGGCCACGCAGGAACTGGCGGCCGCCATCGTGGCTGACCCGGTGCGCGCCGTGGCCAGCGGCGCCGTGATGAACTTCGTGCAGGACGTCGAGAAGCGCACGCAGAGCATCGACAGCCACCTGACCGACATCATGCTGGCGCAGGACTTCCATGACCTGACCGGCCAGGTGGTCGCCAAGGTCGTGAACCTGGCCAACGACCTGGAAGACAGCCTCGTGAAGCTGCTGGTCCAGGTGGTGCCGCCCGAGCAGCGCGAGAAGGTGGATCCCACCATCCTGCAAGGCCCGGTCGTCAATGCCGAAGGCCGCACCGACGTCGTCACCAACCAGGGCGAGGTCGACGATCTGCTGGCGAGCCTGGGTTTCTGAGCCCGTTCCGCCCCCCGAGAAGCCGGCCCTGTGCCGGCTTTTTCATGTGCAGCCCACTCGTCTGAGGGGTTAGTGATCACTTTAGGGAATCGGTCGGCGGTCAGCCCCTCCTAGCATCGCGCGCTTGCGATCTCCAGGGGATTCCATGACTGCGCGTACGTCTCTGGTCCGGTGCCTGGCCTTGGCGGCCTGCTTGCTGCCGCTGGCCGTTCAGGCCTACAGCGCCTCCGTGTTGACGCGCGCCGGTGCGGGCGTCTCCGTGATCGGGGCGCCGGGCAGCACGGAGCATCAGCCGGCTGAGCGCTCGGCGTCCACGACGAAACCGGAACCGCTGAACCTCAGCAACGCCGCCTACGCGCTGACCACCAATGCGCAGTACACGGCGTCTGCCACGGGACACTCGTTCGCCAGCGTCTCGCCGGGCCTCGTGAGCGTGTTCGCCTCGGGGCAGGGCACCGGGACAGCCAGTCCACCGACGTACTCGCAGAGCGACAGCACCGGCTACGGCTACGCCTCGGGGGGATTTGCCGACAGCATGACGCTGAACGTGGCCGGCGTGGCGGCGGGCGCGCTGGTGTGGGTCGATTTTTCCGTTCGCTTCGAAGGCACCGCCGGCGTCACGCGTACCGCCGTGGCTGGCGGCTGGGCCCAGGGCGGCAACGACTACCACTGGGGTCTGCAGATCACCAGCCCGGGCTGGGGTGCCGGCACGCTCTACAACTCGGGCACCAGGACCTACCAGGTGGATGTGAACGGCAACGTCACGTTCAATACGCTGCAATTCGGCGCCCAGCCCATGGGCGCCTGGCTGATGACCGGAACGCCGCTGGGCCTGAATGCCTGGGCCTGGGCGCAGGCCTTCGGCCGCGGCGGCTACAGCTATTGCCCGTCCGGCTGTACGGACCAGATGGCCGGTGTGGCCTACAGCTTCATGGATGCCTCCCACACGCTGGCCTGGAACGGCGTGCAGGGCGTGAAACTGGCGGATGGCAGTGCGGTCGATCTCGCTGGCGTCAGCCTGTGGTCCGAGACAGGACTGAACCTGATGCAGCCGGTCACCAGCGTGCCGGAGCCGATGTCGGCCGTGCTGCTGGCGCTGGGTTTGTCCGTGCTGTACGTCGCGCGCCGCCGCCGGGCCTGATCAGTCGGCCTGAGCCTCGGGGACCAGATCCCGGATGGCCTGGTTGAGCTTGTCCAGCATCTGGGCCGGCACCTGCGGCGAGCAGGCCAGATAGCGCAGTTCGCCGCGCGGCATGTCGGCGAACTCGATGCGAACCAGGGGCAGGGGCGCAAACTCGGCGTCGCGGCGCAGCCAGCCCAGGTCTTCCTCGTCGATCAGCATGTAGTCCACGCGGCGTGCGCCCACCATGCGGGCAAGTTGCAGCGGTGTCAGGTGCGCGCGCACGGGCGGCCGGGCGGTCGCCGCCAGGTATTGGTCCAGCTGCTGGCCGTAGGACACGCCGTCCAGCAGGCCCACCTGCAGCGAGCCGTCGGCGATCAGCTGGGCGACGCGCGGAATGGCGCGGATCTGCGCAACGGCGCTGGCATGGGCCAGCACCACGTGCGGCTTGTCGCGGTGGATGGGCAGCGTGAAGCGCGCGAAGGCCTCGCGCTCCGGGTTCTTGTACAGGCCGGGCGAGCAGATGGCGGCCTGGTTGGCCTGCAGATGCTGCAGCGTGCGCCGTATCGGCACCTCCACGAACTTCGCCTCGATGCCTGCGCGCCTGAGCAGCCGGGCCGTGCGTTCCATCAGGAATCCGGCGGGTTTGCCGGCCTCCGTGTAGCTATAGGGCGGCTTGTCGCGGTATTCGATCGTCAATGACTGCGCGAGTGCCAGGCCGTCGCTGCACAAGGCAGCCAGCAGTACGAGCAGGCGAGGCAGGCGGTGACGCATGCGAGAAGGTTACAACCGGTCACAGCCACCGCCCGGTGAGGTGGCGGGAATCCTGCACACCTAACGCCAGCAGTAGGGGGGGCGGCTAGAAATAGGCGGGCGAGCACCCCGCTTTTCTCGCTCGAGTTTTCGGGGTGGCCTCGAACAATTCGGTCAGCGCCTCGAATGGGGCGAAGCACGCCATGGCTGACCAAGACGCACAGGACCGCAACCTACCCGCCTCGCCCAAGAAGATCGAAAGATCCCGGGCCGACGGCCAGTTGCCGCGTTCCCGCGACCTGCCTCACTTCGCGATGATGGTGGCCGGCGGCGCGGTGCTGGCCGCGGGCGGGCCGCAGATCGTCGAGAAGCTGCGCCAGATGCTCATCAGCGGCTTGCGCTTTGATGCCAACCTGCTGGCGCGGCCGGGCTTCATGGGCGAGCGCCTCGTCGAGATGACGCTGTCTTTCGCGATGGTGGCCGGCCCGGTGGGGCTGTTGCTGATGGTGGCGGGCATTGCCAGCAACCTCGCCAGCGGCGGCTGGAACTGGACGATGAAGCCGCTGGCGCCCAAGTTCACGCACCTCAATCCGCTGGGCGGCCTCAAGCGGCTGTTCACCGGCCAGGGCCTGGGCACGGCGCTGAAGGCGGTGCTGCTGGCGCTGGTGTTGGGCATCGTGGGCGCCATGGTGCTGAAGGACCGGCTGGCGGCCTACGTGGGCATCATGTCCGTGCCGCTGCCATCGGCACTGGCCTATGCGGGCCAGCAGCTGATGGGCGGCCTGGCGCTGCTGGCCGTCGCTCTGGCGGTGTTCGCCGCCATTGACGTACCGCTGCAGCGCCAGCTGTGGCTGCGCCGCCTGCGCATGAGCCGCGAAGAGGCCAAGCAGGAGCTGAAGGAAGTCGAAGGCAACCTCGAGATCAAGGCCAAGGTGCGCGCCCGCATGCGCGAGATGGCCAAGCGCCGCATGCTGGCCGCCGTGCCCGGTGCCGACCTGGTGGTCATGAACCCCACCCACTACGCCGTCGCGCTGAAGTACGAAGAGGGCAAGATGGGCGCGCCCAAGGTCGTCGCCAAGGGGGCCGACCTGCTGGCCATGAAGATCCGCGATCTGGCCAAGGAGAGCAAGGTGCCGGTGCTGCAGCAGCCGGTGCTGGCCCGCGCGCTGTACGCGCACGCCAAGGTCGACCATGAGATCCCCGCAGCATTGTTTGGTGCCGTGGCCCAGGTGCTGGCCTACGTGTACCAGCTGCGCGCCGCGATGAGGTCGCGCAACCTGAACACGCCGGACATGCCCAAGCCGCATGTGCCGCCGGAACTCGATCCGCACAACAAGCCGGGCTGGGCGCCCGAGCCGGACGAGGATTTCGCGGAATAAGCCGCAGCTTGCGGCCTCGGAACAAGCAGGCTTTCCCGCCGCTTCTCCACCTCAAGTTTTTCGCTCCGACGCGAAGAATGCGGTTGAGATCCGATCCGCCTCATGAACCAGCTCACCGCCAAGATCCAAGCCCTGCTCGGCCCGCGCGCCGGCGTGATTGCCGCATTGGGCGCCCCCATCGCCGTGCTGCTGGTGCTGGCGATGATGGTGCTGCCGCTGCCGCCCTTCGTGCTGGACCTGCTGTTCACGTTCAACATCGCGATGGCGGTGATGGTCACGATGGTGGCCGCCCACATGATCCGGCCGCTGGATTTCGCGGCCTTCCCGACCGTGCTGCTGCTGACGACGCTGATGCGGCTGTCGCTGAACGTCGCTTCTACACGCGTCGTGCTGCTGGAAGGGCACACCGGTACGGGTGCCGCCGGCAAGGTCATCGAGGCCTTCGGCCACTTCCTGATCGGCGGCAATTTCGCGGTCGGCCTGATCGTGTTCGCGATCCTGGTGGTCATCAACTTCATCGTGGTGACCAAGGGTGCGGAGCGCATCGCCGAGGTCGGCGCGCGCTTCACGCTGGATGCCATGCCCGGCAAGCAGATGGCCGTGGACGCCGACCTGAACGCCGGCCTCATCAACGAGGCGGAGGCCAAGCGCCGCCGCGCCGAGCTGAGCGACGAAGCCGACTTCTTCGGCTCCATGGACGGTGCCAGCAAGTTCGTGCGCGGCGACGCCATCGCGGGCATGCTGATACTGGTCATCAACATCGTCGGCGGCTTCATCATCGGCATCGCCCAGCACGGCCTGTCCGCCAGCCAGGCCGCCAACAGCTACATCCTGCTGGCTGTGGGCGATGCGCTGGTGGCGCAGATCCCGGCGTTGCTGATCTCGGTGGCCGCCGCCATGGTGGTGTCGCGCGTGGGCACGGACAAGGCCATCGGCAGCCAGATCGGCAAGCAGGTGTTCGGCTCGGCGAAGAGCCTGGCCATCACGGCCGCCGTCATCGGCGCGCTGGGCCTGATCCCCGGCATGCCGCATGTCGTGTTCCTGCTGATCGCCGCAGGCCTGGGCTATCTGGCCTGGTGGCTGCGCAGCAGGGAGCAGGCCGCGGAGGCCGCCAAGGCCGTCAAGCCCATCATGCCGCCCAGCGAAGGCACCGGCGAGGCCAGCTGGGAAGACCTGGTGCCGGTGGACACGCTGGGCCTGGAAGTCGGCTACCGGTTAATCACGCTGGTGGACAAGACCAAGGAGGGCGACCTGCTCTCCCGCATCAAGGGCGTGCGCAGAAAGTTCGCGCAGGAGGTCGGCTTCCTGCCGCCGCCGGTGCACATCCGCGACAACCTGGAGCTGCGCCCCAGCCAGTACCGCATCTCGCTGCGTGGCGCGGTCGTCGGCGAGGCGGAGGCCTTCCCCGGCATGTGGCTGGCTATCAACCCCGGCCACGCGACGCAGAAGCTCATCGGCACCGCGACGACCGACCCCGCCTTCGGCCTGCCGGCCGTGTGGATCGAGGAACGGCAGCGGGAGATGGCCCAAATGAGCGGGTTTACGGTCGTTGATTGCTCGACCGTCGTGGCCACCCACCTTTCACACTTGATGCAAGTGCATGCGGCCAAGTTGTTGGGCCGCGTGGAGACGCAATCGCTGGTGGAACACCTCACCAAGCAGGCGCCGCAATTGATCGAAGACGTGATTCCCAAGATGGTCAGCATCGCCACCCTGCAACGAGTCCTCCAGCTGCTGCTGGAAGAGGGCGTGCACGTGCGCGACATGCGTTCCATCGTCGAATGCCTGGCCGAGAACGCCGTCGCGGTCACCGACCCGCAGGAGCTGGCGCGCCGCATCCGCACCCACATCGCACCGGCCATCGTGCAGCAGATCTACGGCTCCACCCGCGAGCTGGACGTCATCGCGCTGGAACCCGAACTGGAGCGCCTGGTCACCCAGGCCCTCAATTCGCCGCACGGCGCGGCGCTGGATCCTGGCGTGGCTGACACGCTGGCCCGCAGTGCCGCCGAGACCGCCCAGAAGCAGGAAGACCGCGGCGTACCCGCCACGCTGCTGGTGCCCGACCTGATCCGCGCCCCGATGGCCCGCCTGCTCAAGCGCGCCGCGCCCCGTCTCAAGGTTCTCGGCCACAGCGAGATCCCTGAAACCCACACCATCCGCATCGGCTCCATCATCGGAGGCACAGCATGAACGTCCGCAAATTCAACGCGCCCACTTCGCGCGAGGCGCTCGCCCTGGTCAAACAGGCTTTTGGGGGCGACGCGGTGGTGCTGTCCAACAAGTCGGTGCCCGGTGGCGTCGAGGTGCTGGCCATGGCGCCGGAAGGCATGGGCCAGATCGAACAGATTGCCGCGGCCGCGCCGCGCACCGTGGCCCGCCCGCAGGTGCCGCCCCAACAGCCGCAGCAGCCCGCCCAGCCGCAGCAGCGCGCGTCCTTCGCCGAGCGTGCCCACCGCCAGGAGCCCAGCTTCAAGGCCAATGGCGTCGGCGGCGACGTGGAGCAGCTGGCCATGAGCACGCTGAGCTTCCAGGACTATGTGCGCGAGCGCGTGCTGCGCCGCCGCCAGGCGGAGATGACCGGCCAGCCTGACCCGGTCGTGCAGGCCGCGCCGGCGGCACAGCCGCAATCGGCCGCTCTGTCGCTGGACGCCGCCCGCGCGCAGCGCGAGCGTCGCGCCGCCGAGGCGATGGCCGCGATGGCACCCCGCCGGGCCGCCGCGCCGGCGACGCAGCCCCAGCCGCGCCCCGCGCCGCCCGTGCTGCGCGACGAGATCCGCATTCCCCCCGCCGTTGCGCAACGCGTGGTGCCGCAGCTCAGCGACATCTCGGTGGCGGAGCCCATGCCGCTGCCGGGCCAGCCCACGGCCACACAGCGCAGTCAGATGGACATGGCCTCCGAGCTGCGCCAGATGCGCGGCCTCATCGAGGAGCGTTTCTCGTCGCTGGCCTTCATGGAGAAGCTGCAGCGCCAGCCCGTGCAGGCGCGCCTGACGCAAAAGCTGCTGGAACTGGGTTTCTCGCCGGCGCTGGTACGCAAGCTGGCCGAGAGCTGCCCGTCCGACTTCCGCGCCGGCTCGCCCACCGACCCGGCCGACGAGAGCGCCTGGGCCGCCCATGTGCTGTCGCGCAACCTGCAAACCGACGAGGCCGCGCCCGCCATCGAGGACCGCGGCGGCGTGTTCGCGCTGATCGGCTCCACCGGCGTCGGCAAGACCACGACGACCGCCAAGCTGGCCGCCCACTTCGCGACGAAGTACGGCGCCGGCCAGCTGGGCCTGATCACGCTGGACGCCTACCGCGTCGGCGCCCACGAGCAGCTGCGCGCCTACGGCCGCATCCTGGGCGTGCCGGTGCACACCGCGCACGACCGCGCGTCGCTGGACGACCTGCTGGACCTGCTGTCCAGCAAGAAGCTGGTGTTGATCGACACGGCCGGCATGGCCCAGCGCGACACCCGCACGCAGGAACTGCTGGAGATGCTGGCCCACCCCAGCATCAAGAAGCTGCTGGTCATCAACGCCGCGCAGCAGGGCGAGACCATCGAGGACGTCGTCAGCGCCTGGAAGGGCGCGGCCTGCGAAGGCGTGGTGCTCAGCAAGATCGACGAGGCCGTCAAGCTGGCCCCGGCGCTGGACACGCTGATCCGCCACAAACTCAAGGTGCTGGGCGTGGCCAACGGCCAGCGCGTGCCGGAAGACTGGCACCGCCTGCCCAGCGTCGCGCTGGTGCAGCGCGCGCTGAAGAGCCCGGCCGCCGGCGCCTGGCGCATGGACAACACCGACGTCAACCTCATCTTCGCCGGCGCTCCGCTGATCGATGGCATGCGAGCTGTCCACTGATGTCGACGATGACACTTCTTTCGTTGAGCGGGCCGGGCGCCGGGCCGCTCCCAAGCCGGCCCGTCATGGCGATGTGTGAGCGGCTCAATGCCGCGAGCATCGCCGTCCCCTCGGGGGACCGGCCAAGGTACTCCTTGGACGAGGGGCAAGCATGATGCAAGACCAAGCCCACGGTCTTCGCCGCCTGTTCGCGGCGAACAAGACCCGCTTCGTGCCGGTCGTCAGCAACCCGCGCGTGATGGGCGCCGGCGTCATGCTGGAAGGCCTGTGCGCCGCGTTCGCGGAACTGAACCTGCACACGCTGGTGGTGGACGCCGGCGAGCTGTCGCCACAGCCGTCCGAGCTGGCGCAGGTGGACCTGTCCAACTGCATTGAACGGCTGTCGCCGCGCGTGTCCTATCTTGCTGCGCGCGGCTTGCCCCTGCGTCATATCAACGCCCAGGGTTCGGCGGCCGCATTCCTGGAGGCCGTGGCCGAGGCCGCGCCCGAGGCCGACGTCATCCTGCTGCACGCGCCTGCGGCCGAGCTGGCCCGCGTCGTTGCGCTGCGCGAGGTGCGCCCGCTGTTGCTGGCGGATACAGATCCGCACAGCGTCACCGAGGCCTACGCCGGTATGAAATGGCTCACACAAAGGGCGGGGCTGTTGGTCTACAGTCTGCTCATGGCCTGCCAACCCCAACTGCGCGTGGCCACCCGCATCGCGCAACAGCTGCATTCCTGCGCCGACGGCTTCCTCGGCGCGGTGCTGCGTGACTGGGCCTGCATGGACCCCCGCACGCACCACGCGCCGCTGACACCCGAGCTGCGCCATCTGGCCCGCGAGCTGCTGCTGGCGGCTCCCCCAGGGGCGGCGCTCGACGCGGCCTCCCATGCGACCCTGCTGCGCCCGGCGCGCGCGGTGTCTTCCCGTTTGATTGCAGCGCATTGATCTCCGCCGGGAGCAGAACATGTACACGCCCAAAGGCCGCCTCGACAACAACACGCTGATCAAGCAGTACAGCCCGTTGGTTCGACGCCTGGCGCATCAGATGATCGCCAAGCTGCCGGCCAACGTGGAGGTGGACGACCTCATCCAGGTAGGCCTGATCGGCCTGACCGACGCGCTGTCGCGCTTCGATGCGGAGCAGGGCGTGCAGTTCGAGACCTTCGCCACCCAGCGCATCCGCGGCGCCATGCTTGACGAGCTGCGCGGCGGCGACTGGATGAGCCGTGGCACGCGCCGCCAGCAGCGCGAGATCGAGGTTGCGGTGCACAAGGTCGAGCAGCGCCTGGGCCGCGCGCCCAAGGAAGAAGAGATCGCCAAGGAGATGGGGCTGCCGCTGGCCGAGTACCAGGAGCTGCTGGGCAAGGTGCGCGGCACGCAGCTGGTCTATCTGGAAGACATGTCGGGCGACGACGGCGACAACGACTATCTCGACCGCCACGTCGCCGACGAGAGCGCCAACCCGATGGCGCAGCTGCAGGACCATCGCATGCGCGAGGCGCTGGTGGCCGCCATCAAGAACCTGCCGGAGCGCGAGCAGTACGTGATGAGCATGTACTACGAGCACGACATGAATCTCAAGGAGATCGCGGCTGTGCTCAAGGTCACGGAGTCCCGCGTGTGTCAGTTGCACAGTCAGTCGATTGCAAGGTTGCGCGTTAAGCTGCGCGATTGGTAGATACGGGGCACTGACGATGGTGTCCCCAGCCAGATAACAAGGGGACAAACGCATGCTCAGGTGGCCCAAGGTCGGAGTCTCGTCGGCTTCCGAGACAGCGCGCGAAGAGCCTGTCCGCCGAGACGACAGCGCGGCGTTGAACGTCGTCAAGAAGCTGTCGCGCTCCATTTCCACCGTCGGCAAGGATGCCGCCGAGGTGCGCGGGGCGCTGGAAGACACACAGCGCGTCGTGCAGTCCCAGGGCCAGGCCATGCAGGCGCTGGCCCTGCAGCTCGACCAGATCAGCCAGGCCCAGGCTGCCATCGCCACGGCCACCGCGCAGAGTTCCGCGGCCGTGCAGCGCGCACGTGGCGCCTTGGG
The DNA here is from genome assembly GCF_031458115.1 of Roseateles asaccharophilus. Taxonomy (GTDB): domain Bacteria; phylum Pseudomonadota; class Gammaproteobacteria; order Burkholderiales; family Burkholderiaceae_C; genus Pelomonas; species Pelomonas asaccharophilus_A. Next base: position 374,716 of record NZ_JAVDXV010000008.1, read on the forward strand.
CGTCGTGGGCGGCGAGGTGGTGGGCATGGCCAGCACGCTGGCGCAGGTGTCCGACGCCGCCGCCGAGATCACGAAGATCTCGCTGCAGACCCGGCTGGTGGCGTTCAACGCGGCAGTCGAGGCCAAGCACGCGGGCGATGCCGGCCGCGGCTTCGCCGTCGTTGCCGAGGCGGTGAAGGCGCTGGCCGGCCAGGTCGAGGCGTCGTCCAAGGCCATCGTCAGCGCCATCGCGACGCTGCAGACCCGTATCGACCGCTTCAGCGCCGAGCTGACCGAAAACCCCGCCAAGCCCAGCCAGATCCACGCCGCTTTCCACGAGGTCGAGCAGGACGTGCAGCGCATCTCCGTGTCGGCCGCCGACAGCGGCCAGCAGATGCAGCTGCTCAACCAGCAGGCGAACGAGCTGGGGCGCGAAGTGTCGGAAGCGTCGCACAGCCTGAAGGTCGCGTTCGACGGCAGCGACCGCTTCCTGCGCATGTCGGAGGTGCTGGTCGAGCAGATCGCCGAGAGCGGCGTCGAGGTCGACGACATGCCCTTCATCCGCGCCGCGCAGTCGGCCGCGGCCGAGATCAGCGAGCTGCTGGAGGCCGCGCTGCGCGACGGCCAGATCAGCGAGTCCGACCTGTTCGACGAGAACTACCGGGCCATCGAAGGCACCAACCCCCAGCAGTCCACGACGCGCTTCTGCCAGCTCACCGATCGCCTGTTCCCGACGGTGCAGGAGAAGACATTGGGCTTCAGTGACAAGATCGTGTTCTGCATCTCGGCCGACCGCAACGGCTACATCGCAACGCACAACCGCAAGTACTGCCAGCCGCAGCGCCCGGGCGACACGGTCTGGAACACGGCCAACAGCCGCTACCGCCGCATCTTCAACGACCGCACGGGGCTGGCCTCGGCGCGCAACACGCGGCCCTTCCTGCTGCAGACCTACCGTCGCGACATGGGCGGCGGCCGCTTCGTGCTGCTGAAGGAAGCCGCCGCGCCCATCGTCGTCAAGGGGCGGCACTGGGGCGGGCTGCGCCTGGCCTTCAATTTCTGACCGAGCGGCGGATCTCGCGATCCAGCAGCTCCAGCCAGGCCTCCGCCTGTGGGTGCTGCTTGCTGATGGCCATGTGGGTGGTCTTGACCTCCAGCGCGGGCGCGTGCCAGCGAATGCCCTGGGCCAGCGCCGGTTGGCGGAGCAGCAGGTGATCCAAGGTCTCGCGCTCTGAGAACACCGCGTCCACGCGGCCGCGCTTGAGCATCTCCACGCCGACCCGCGGGTCCAGCACCTCGTGCAGCTTGTATCGGCCCGCGGCCAGTGCCGGCGGCAGGTAGGAGCCGCGCTGGTAGGCCACCGTGGCGTCGGGCGGCAGTGGCTCTTTGCGGTCGCCGCGCACGAACAGGCCCAGCTCCATGCGCGCCACCGGCAATGAATAGCGGAAGAGTGCGTCGCGCTCGTCGTTGCGCCACAGCGTCAGCAGCAGGCAGCCGCTGCCCTTGGCGAGCGCGAAGGCACGCACCCAGGGCAGCTGCTGTGTCTCGACCGTCAGGCCGCCCTCAGCGAAGGCGCGCCGCGCCAGCGCGGTGATGCGACCGCCGTCGGGCAGCTCCGTGCTGACATAGGGCGGGAATTCGGTGGTGCACAGCACGACCGGGGGTGTGGTGCCCTGCGCCGCCGCGCCAGCGCCCAGGGCCAGCAGCAGCGCGAGCGCATTCATTCGGCGATACAGGCCCGGTTCTTGCCGGTGTGCTTGGCCTCGTAGAGCGCCACGTCCGCGCGGTCCAGCGCGGCCTCCAGCGTCTCGCCGGGCCGGTACAGCGTCACGCCGGCCGAGAAGGTCACGAAGACGTCCTTGCCCTCGTGGTTGAACAGCGCCGACGACAGCGAGCGCTGCAGCCGCACCAGCACCAGCTGGGCCTCGTCCAACGGCGTGTTTGGCAGCATCAGCACGAACTCCTCGCCGCCATAGCGCGCCACCATGTCGCCGGGGCGCAGCGAGGCCTGCGTGCGCTCGGCCAGCGACTTCAGCGCGATGTCGCCGGCATGGTGGCCCAGGCTGTCATTGAGCTTCTTGAAGTTGTCGATGTCCAGCAGCGCCAGCGCCATGCGCGTGGACTCGCGCTCGGCCTTGGCCTGCTCGATGCCGAACGCCTGGATCAGCCCGCGGCGGTTGGCCACCTGGGTCAGTTGGTCGGTGTGGACTTCGTTGGACAGGCGGCGCAACTCGCCCTCCAGCTCGTCCACGCGCTGCGTCAGCGCGGCGGCGCGGTCGTGCTCCAGCGTCAGACGCTGCTGAGTCTGCGCCACCAGCCCCTGCACGCTGCGACTTTCCTCGACCATCTCGCGCACCGTGCCGGCCAGGCTCTCCAACGAGTCTGCCTGCTCGATGGCATCGGCATAGCGGCCCACGTTGTTCTGGAAGCGGTCGGTGTGCTGGCCCAGCTCGCCCAGTTCAGCCAGCATGCGCTGGATCAGGCCTTTCAGCGCGTCACGCGCCTTGCTGCGCTCCTCGCGCAGCGCGCGCTGGCGTTCGCGTGTGCCGGCCAGCAGTTCGGACACGGTGCGAACGCCACGGCCCGACAGGCCTTGCGCCAGGGTGTTGTTCATCGCCTCGGCCTGGCCACGCGCCCAGGAGTCATCCTCGGCCAGATCCACGAGACTGCCACTCAACTCGCGGCACAGGCCGCCCAGCTCGTCGAACAGGTGGCGGCGGTGGTCCAGCAGGTGGCGGGCGCGCAGGCACAGCGCGGCCATCTGCGCGGCGCGCTCGGGACTGGCACCACCGGATTTCAGTTCGGCCTGGGCCGCATCCAGTTCGCGCATCAGCGCATCGGCGGGCGTGGCCTCGGTCTGCGGTGAGCGCAGCGCATGACGTACCGTGCCATTCAGCTCACCGCCGATGTCCAGCCACGGGGTCGCGTCGAACGGCGCGGCGCCGCTGTCACGCGTGCCGGTGCGGCTCAGCTCGCCAAAGCCGCTTGATTCACGGAACCCGGTATCGGCAAACGCACTCTCGGCAAAGAACTGGCTGGGCGTGCCGCCCTCGTCATCGGTCTCGACGCCGCTGCCGTCGCCGTCCTTGTCCCAGCTGGCGATCAGCTGACCCAGCCGTTTGACGAGTTTGGTGCTGTCGCTGCGGCCCAGCTCCAGCACGCGGCTGATGCCGTCCTTCTTGCGCGCCAGCGTCCAGTGCTTGCCACCGCGTTCCAGGCCGCGCACCAGGCGCTCTATGGCCTGCGCCAGCGCCTCGGCCTGGGCGCCAGGGCCGGCGGTGTCCAGCAGCTTGTCGACCTGGCGCTGCAACTCGTCCAGCCGCTGCTCGCGCAGCGCGCTCTGCAGGTCCTGGCGCGAGGCGCCGGAAGGCAGGGCCAGGCTGATCAGCTTGGACATCAGCTGCTGCAGCTTCTCGGGCACGCCGCCGTTGGCGGCAGGGCCAGGCTCGCCACCGGCCTCGATGGCGTAGGCACGGGCGTAGTTCTCGGGCGTGGGCTCCAGCCGCGCCTGGGCAAGGCGTTGCAACGCCGCCTTGGCGAGCTGGGCCGGCGGAAGCGTGGAACGCATCGTTCAGCGAGGAAAAGGGTTAGCGTTGACCGCGGACGAGGTCGGCGGTGCCGTCGGCCTGCGTGATCCATGGCGCCTTGCGCGGCAGCACGGTCTGGGCGATCCAGCGCTCCAGCTCGTCGGGCGGCAGGGGTTTGCTGAACAGGAAGCCCTGCATCAGCGAGCAGCCCAGGCGGTGCAGCACTTCCATCTGGCGCAGCGTCTCGACGCCCTCGGCGATGACGCGCAGACCCAGGGCGCGGGCCAGCGCGATGATGGCCGTGACGACGGCGGAGCTCTGCGGCGTGATGCCCAGGTCGCGCACGAAGGTGCGGTCGATCTTGACCTCGGAGATGGGCAGCGTGGTCAGGTAGGCCAGCGATGAATAGCCGGTGCCGAAGTCGTCGATGGAGATCTCCACGCCCACTTCGTTCAGGCGGTGCAGAGACGGGATGACGTTCTGCAGGTCCTTCATCAGGTTGTTCTCGGTGATCTCCAGCTGGATCGACCGGTGCGGCACGCCATAGGCGCTGACGCACTGGTGGATGTGCTCGACGAGATCGGTGCGTTCGAACAGCCGGCTGGGCAGGTTGACCGCGATGGAGTCGGCAAAGCCGAACTGCAGCGACCACAGCTTGGCCTGGCGGGCCGCTTCCTTCAGCGCCCACTCGGACAGCGGCACGATGAGGCCGGTTTCCTCGGCCAGCGGGATGAAGTCGGCCGGCGGCACCAGTACGTTGCCGCGCTGCCAGCGCATCAGCGCCTCGGCACCCACCATGCGGGCCGCGCGCACGTCGATCTTGGGCTGGTAGTGCAGCACGATCTCGTTGCGCTCCAGCGCCTTGTGCAGCGCGCTTTCCAGCTCCAGCTTCTGCTTGCCGTGGCCGGCCAGCTGTGGCGAGTACACCGCCGAGGCGTTGCGGCCCTGGCTTTTGACGGCGTACATGGCCACGTCGGAGTTGCGCAGCAGGTCGGCCATGGTCTGGCCGTCGCGCGGGTACAGAGCGATGCCCACGCTGGCCGTGACGAAGCATTCCTGGCCGCCCACGAAGATGGGCTCGCGCATCGCATCCAGCACGCGCTGCGCCACGCGCTCGGCGTCGCGCTCGTCGGCCACCTCGGGCAGCAGCGCGACGAACTCGTCGCCGCCCAGCCGCCCGACGGCCTCCAGGCCGCGGTGGCTGCGGTTGCCCAGGCCCTCCAGCACGCCTTCCATGATCTGGTCGGAGTGGCGCACGCAGCTGCGCAGGCGCCGGCCAACCTCGATCAGCAACTCGTCGCCGGCCGCATGGCCCAGCGTGTCGTTGATGACCTTGAAACGGTCCAGGTCGATCAGCAGCAGGCCCACCTCGTGGCCGCCACGGCGCGCGCTTTCAATGGCGCGCTCGACGCGCCAGATCAGCTGGCGGCGGTTGGGCAAGCCGGTCAACGCGTCGAAGTGCGCCAGCTGGCGGATGCGGTCCTCAGCCTGGCGGCGGTCGGTCACGTCCTGCAGGATGCCGGTGTAGCCGTTCAGCAGGCCTTGTTCATTGAACTCGGGCTCGGCCTCGATGTGCACGACGCGCTGGCGGCCGTCGGGCAGCGTCAACGGCAGGTCGGTGATCAGCACGGAGGTGTGGGCCACGACGTCGCGCAGCCGGCGCAGGAACACGTGGCGGTCATCCGCCGGCACCATGCGCATGACGCCGACGAAATCCAGCCGGTCCTGCGGGCCACGGCCGAACACACGCAGGCCTTCAGCGGAGATCACGAAACTGCCGGCGGTGTCGCGCTTCCACTCGAAGCTGCCCATGCGGGCAAGGTCCTGTGCACGCGCCAGGCGGGCCTTGCTGCGCTCCAGCTCCAGCCGCGTGCGCGAACTGCGCAGCAGATAGCGCAGTCGGCCGTCCAGCAGGCTCCACTGCGACGATTTGACGAAAAAGTCCGTCGCGCCCGCCTGGTAGGCGCGGTTGATGGAGGCCTCGTCGTCCAGGCCGGTCAGCATCAGCACGGGCAAGGATTCAAAGCCCGGCGTGGCACGCAGCAGCGAGCAGGTCTCGAATCCGTCCAGTTCGGGCATCAGCGCGTCCAACACGACGACGTCGGGCGCGTGCGTGGACAGCTGGGTTAGCGCCGCGCTGCCGCTGGAGGCTTCCGTGACCTCGAAGCCGCGCTCGCGCAGCGCCGCGGCGGTGAGCAGCAGATTGACCTCGTCGTCGTCAACGAGCAGGACGCGAGGGCGCGCAGGCAGATCGTCGATGGCTTGACCGGGGGACGGCATGGGGCGGGACGTCAAAGCAGCGCGGCCAGGGCCGTGCGTACTTGTTGGATGTCCTGGAGCATAGCGTCCAACTGTTCAGAAAGCCCTTCGGTACGGCCTTCCCGGGCCATCGCTTCAATGTCCGCGCAACGCGCGGACAGCACATGCGCCCCCAGGCTGGCCGACGAGGACTTCAAGGTGTGGCTCACGTGGCGGACGACGGTCAGATCCAGGGAATCACCTGCGCGGGCGCGTGCCAGGTCGGGCAGCAGGCGGTCCAGCGAGGTGGAAAAAGCGGCGACGACGCGCTCCAGCAGCTTGTTGCCGCCGCTCGGGTCGAGCTCGCGCAGGCGAGCGATCGCTTCGGGATCGAGCAGGTCTGCGGGGGAGGAGGCGGTCATGGGCGAACGGAGCACGGGCTTGTTCAGAAATGTATCGCGAGGGGGTGGGGGGGCTAGCGCGAAGAAATGCACGAAAACAGCGCCGCCGACGCGGTGGTGCATATGCACCGTCCCCCCAGTGAGCGCTGCCTACAATGCCGCGCATGAAGAGTCTCAGCGACGACAGCGCGGCATCGCGCCGCCTGGAGCGTCGGATGCCGATGCGCTTGCTGGTCCTGGGCTTGGCGGCCGCCGCGCTGCTGATGTTGCTGCTGGGCGTGCTGGTCGTCCTCGCGCTGGTGCGCGTCTGGGGCGGCGACGTGGGCCTGGTGCATGCCGCCCTGGTGCTGACGGCTTTCTTCACTGGACTGATGGTGCTGGTAGCCGCCGCTCTGGGTTGGCATGCAGGCGTGCGGCTGACGCGCCAGCGCCTGGCCGAACCGCTGCGTGAGGTGCGCCAGCAGCTGCACCTGCAGCACCAATTGCAACGTGATTGGCAATGGGCCACCGATGCCCAGCACCGGTTGGTGCGCTGGCAGGCACCGCAAGGCGCGCCGTCGTCGAGCTGGGTGGGGGCGTGCGGCAGCACGCAGCTGTTGTGGGAGAAGTTCCCGGCGGCGGAGCAGGCGAGTGAACTTCGCGAGCGCGTGCAGGCCCACCAGCCGTTCACCGAGCTGCTGATCGTCGATGGCGGCACCCGCTGGCGCCTGCGCGGCCTGCCGTGCATGGACGGCCAGGGGCATTTCGCCGGCTTTGCGGGCACGGCACGACCCGAAGAGACTGCGGTGGCGGTGCCCCCGGCGACCAGCGACCTGGCCGCGGAGCATGAGTCGTTCAGCTACACCGTGTCGCACGACCTGCGCGCGCCGCTGCGGGTCGTGGAGGGCTTTGCGCGCATCCTCAAGGAGGACTACGGCGCGCGGCTGGACCGCGTCGGCAACGACCACCTGGACCGCGTCATGAGCGCCGCGGCGCGCATGAACAGCATGATCGACGCGCTGCTGTCGCTGTCCCAGCTGTCCACGCGGCCGCTGGCGCGCCAGCCGGTCAACCTGTCGCAGCAGGCCGGCTACGTGATGGAGGAGCTCAAGCGCGCCGCGCCGCAGCGCGAACTGGAGCTGGACATCGAGCCCGACCTGACCGTGCAGGGCGACCCCACGCTGCTGCGCATGGTGCTGGAGAACCTGCTGGGCAATGCCTGGAAGTACAGCGCCAAGCTGCCATGCACGCAGATCCGCTTCGGCAGCGTGGAGCAGGGTGGGCGGCAGGTCTACGTCGTGTCCGACAACGGCGCCGGCTTCGACATGCGCTTCGCCGAACGGCTGTTCGGCGTGTTCCAGCGCCTGCACAGCGCCAGCGACTTCCAGGGCACGGGCGTGGGTCTGGCGCTGGTGCGCCGCATCGTGCGGCGCCACGGCGGCGACATCTGGGCCGAGTCCGCCGTGGGCGAGGGCGCGCGCTTTTACTTCACGCTGGGCTGAAGGCGGGCCTCCAGCAGCAGCGGCAGAACAATCGCCTTGGCCATCGCGCGGTAGCCCGCGTCGCCGGGGTGAAGGTGGTCGCCGGAGTCCAGGTCGGGCCGCAGGCGGTCGGGCTGGACGGGGTCGCGCAGCACGGCGTCGAAGTCCACTACCGCATCGAAGGCGCCGGCCTCGCGTATCCAGTGGTTCAGCGCCTGGCGCAACGCTTCCTTCTGCGGGCTGTAGTGGCCCTCCAGCGGCGTGCCCTTGAGTGCGTCGCGAAACGGCGGCAGCGTGGCGCCGATGACGTGCACGCCGCGTGCGCGGGCTTGCCGTATCAGCGCCTCGAACCCCGCCGAAAGCTCCGGCAGGTCTGGCAATGCCTCTTGCGGCGCGAACAGGCCGCCGGGCCAGCCGATGTCGTTGGTGCCCAGCAGCACGACGACGGCACGCACGCCGCAATGCCGCAGCACGTCACGGTCAAAGCGGGCGAGGGCGCTGCTGCCCATGCCATCGCGCAGCAGCCGGTTGCCGGAGATGCCGGCGTTCAGCACCGCGATGCCTTGGGCGGCCAGGCGGCGCGCGAGGTGGTCGGGCCAGCGCTGGTCGGCGCCGGGTGTGGCGGCATTGCCGTCGGTGATGGAGTCGCCGATGGCGACGACCGCGGTGCCGCTGCCGGCCGTCTGCACCTCGGCGAGGAAGGCGCGCGTGCTCAACGTGGTGCTCGTGCCGTCGGCGCTCAGCAGCTCGCTGCGGTCGCGCGCGTCCCAGTGGAAGCTGGCGAGCGCCGTGCCTGCAGCCAGGTGCAGGTCCACCTGCAACCGTTCCCCGCCGCGGGTGGGCAGCTCCAGCGGGTCACTGAGCCATCGCGAGCCGGGCGGCACGACGACGGCGGTGCGTCCCTCGAAGCTCAATGGCATGGCCTGCGCCTCGCCTTCAATGCGGACGCTGGCACCCGTGATGCGCAGGGGCTGCACGCCGTACTCGTTGCCGACGACCACCCGCAGCCGCGGACCGCCGACGCTCAGCCGCAGCGACTGGCGCAGCGTGACTTCGTCCAGCCGCGTGGGCATGCCCAGTGGCAGCGGCAGGCGTTCGTCCCAAAGTGGCTGGGGGCTGGCGATCCAGCTGGGCCGCCATGCGGTGCAGTCGGCGGGTCGTGTGGGGGCGGACTGGGCCAGCGCGCCGGTCGCCGCGGCGGTGGCCGCCAGCCAGAGGGTGAGCCGCGAACCGGCTCGGGCAAGAAGGGAAGAGGTCGTCATGGCGTCCATGGTTCTTCATTCGAAGTCTTGATGGAAGCCGGCAGAATCGAACGCCAAGCATTCGAAATTGGAATGGAGACATGGACAGGCTGCGGGCGTTGAAGGCGTTTGTGCGCGTGGCGGACCTGGGCAGCCTGTCGGCCGCGGCGCGCTCGCTGGCGACGACGCAGCCCACCGTCAGCAAGCTGGTGGCGGCACTGGAAGCGTCGGTGGGCGCGCGGCTGTTCGAGCGCAGCCCGGCGCGCGTGCTGCTGACCGACGAAGGCGCGCGCTTTCTGGACAGCGCCCGCCGCCTGCTGGACGACTACGACGAGGCCGTGGCCGCGCTGGACGCGCGCACCTGCGAGCCGCAGGGCCGCGTGCGCATCTCCGCACCGGTGGCCCTGGGCGAGCTGCACCTGCACGGGCTGATGCTGCAGGCGCTGCAGCGCTACCCGAAGTTGGAGCTCGACCTGATGCTGGACGACCGATTCGTCGACCCGGTGGAGGAGCGTTTCGACCTGACCGTGCGCATCGGCGCGCAGGTGCCGCCGGACCTGGTGGCGCGGCAGCTGGCCGTCTGGCCGCGCTATCTGGTCGCGTCACGCGACTATGTACGCTGCCACGGCGAGCCGCAGGCGCTGGCCGAACTCGCGCCGCATGCCTTTTTGCGCTACCTGCAGGGCGAAGCAGAGACGGTGCCGTTCACTGGGCCGGTGGGCACCGTGGACGTGCCACTGTCCACGCGCTACCGCGTCAACAGCGCCGTTGCGTTGCTGGACGCGGTGCGCGCAGGCGCCGGCATCGCGTTCCAGCCCAGCTGGATGGTGAAGGACTTGCTGGCCAGCGGAGAGCTGGTGCGGCTGCTGCCGGACTGGGCCGGGCCGGCGCAGATCGCACACCTGGTCTATGCGCGCCGGCGCACGCAGCCGATGCGCGTGCAGGTGATGCTGGAACTGCTGGACGGCGCGATACGCGCGCTGTGAGGGCGGGGGAGCGCGGGTGAGGGCGTCAGCGCGTGCCGGGTCTTGCCAGCAGCTCGACGGCATCGACGATGCGCCGCGCCTGCTCGGGCACGCTGTGCCCATCGGCGGCGGCCAGGCTCATCAACCGGGCCAGTGCCTCGTCGCGCGGCAGCGAATAGCGGTGCATCAGCACGCCCACGGCCATGGCCGTCGGGTCCAGCGTGGTGGGGAACTCGGTCGGCGGCGGTGCCGGCGGGCTGGCCACCGGCTCGGGTGCCGCGGCGCGCGCGAATGCGGCTTCCACGGCGGGCACGATCTGCGAGATGTCCAGCGGCTTGACGAGGTAGGCGACGGCGCCCAGCTCCTTGACCTTGGCGACGGTGGCCTCGTCCGTGAATGCGGACAGGAACATGAAGGGCGTTTGCAGGTACTCCCGCAGGTAGGCGGCCACGTCGAAGCCGGTCAGCCCCTCCATGCGGATGTCCAGCAGCGCCAGCTCGGGCCGGTGTTCTCTGGCCAGCAGGATGGCGTCGTCGCCGTTGTCGGCGTCGATGACCTCGAACCCGGCCTGCGTCAGCCCATAACTCAATGTCGCCAGCACCAGACGGTCGTCATCGACGACCAGGATCTTGCCCTTGCTCACCGCGCCCCTCACGAACTTGGTTTTGTGGCCGGATTGTGAACCACGCTGGGTGGAATCAATTCCAGCCGGCACAGCACGTCTGTGCCTTGTTGTTCCAGGCTGAGGATGGCGCTGCGGCGCGGCAGCAGCGCGCGCACCAGGCCCAGGCCGGACACGCCGCTTCTCACGTTCTGCAGCTCAAAGCCGTCGGGCAGGTGGCCGGTGTTGACGATCTCGACCGTGACGCCGGCCGGGTCGCAGATGAGCTGGCAGCGCGCCGCGGCGCCGTCGCCGTGGCGCAGTGCGTTGCCCAGCAATTCGTTCAGGCTCAGCGCAATGGGGATGGCCTCCGCCTCGGGCAGGCACCAGTCGTCCAGCAGCGCGCCGCCCTCGGCGGTGGTGGTGATGACGCGGCCCTGCGCGCGCTGCACCGAGCCGACGATGGCATCGAACACCCGCTTGAGCACCAGCGGCCCGCTGGCGCCCACCTGCAGGCCGTAGACCTGCGCGATGGCCTGCACCTGGCCCACGGCCTCCTTCAGCACCGGCGCCACCTCGGGCCGGCGCGCGGCGATCTGCTGCAGCAGGCCGGCCACGCCCTGCAGGTTGTTCTTGATGCGGTGGTGCACCTCGCGCACCAGCAACTCGCGCTGCGAGATGGCGGCCTGCAGCCGGGCCTGCTCGGCGGCGCGCTGCTCGGTCACGTCGCTGGCGACCAGCAGCAGCAGCTCAGGCGCGTCGTCGCCGCTGACACCCGCCAGATGCAGCAGCCGCGTGTCCCAGACGCGCGTGCCGCTGCCGGCGGGCACCTGGTACTCGCGCTGCACGACGGCCAGTGACGCCAGCGCCTCGCGCATGTCGGCGGCCACGCGCTCGCCCTGCTGGGCGCCGAACAAGGCCTCGGGGCCGCTGCCCAGCAATTGCGCCTCGCTGCGGCCGCCCATCGCGGCGGCGGCCTGGTTCAACTTGACGATGCGCAGGCTGTGCGCCTCGTGCAGCGTGATGGCCATGGGCGCGCCTTCGATGATGCGCGCCAGCGACGCCTGCGCCAGCCGGCTCTGCGCCTCGGCCTGGCGGCGGCGGTCGATGTCCAGCAGCGCATAGGTCAGCTGCGTGCCGCCTTCCGCGCCGTCGTCGCGCGGCGTCTGCACCGCGTTGCCGATGACCCAGAACTCGCGCCCGTCGCGGCCGCGCAGCCGGCACTCGAACACGTCGCTGCCGGGCTCGGCGTGGAAGGCATGCTCGTTGTCCTCCGGCGCCAGCACGCCCATGGGCTGGCCCAGCACGTCCTCCAGCTCGCAGCCGAACATGCGCCGCGCCGAGCGGTTCATCCACTCGATGCCGTCCGGCCCCACGGTGACGATGCCGACCAGCACCGAGTCCAGCACCGCGCGTTCGCTCTCGGCGCGCAGCAGCAGCGCGTTCTCGGCCTGGGCCTGGGCCGTCACGTCCAGCGTGACGACCGACGTGGTGCGCCGCCCGCCGGCCAGCAGGCCCGGTGCCACGCGCGTCAGCAGCCAGCGCCGGCCCAGCTCCGGGTGGCGCACGGCATAGCGCACCTCGACGGGGTCGCCTTTCTTCAACGCACGCTGCAGGCGCTCGAACTCCGGCAGCGAGGCCGGTTCCACGATGTCGCGGCTGATGCCTTGCAGCGAGCCCACGCCACCCTTGCCGGCACCCTTGAAAGGCGCGCTCTTGCGGTGCGCCTTCAACCAGCCACCTTCCGGCTGGAAGGTCGCCAGGCCCACGGCGGCGGTGTCCATCAGCGCGTCCAGCTGCTGATGAGCCAGGTCGCGCTCATGCAGCAGGCTCTGGTCCTCCAGCACGGCCTGCAGCAGCGTACGGCCGTCTTGGCGCCACAAGCGCAGCCGCGCCTGCAGCCAGCAGTGGCGGCCCTGCGGGTCGACGAACTCGGCCTCGGTGACCAGCGGGCCGTCCGGCGCGCGCAGGCTGCTGAGCGCGGGCACAGGCATGCCGCGGCTCCAGCCCAGCAGCGCTTGCAGCAGGTCGGGCAGGTCGTTCAGCTGGCGCGGCGTGCCGGCGCAAAGCTGGCTGAACGCGGCGTTGTGGCGCAGCACGGCACCGCTGGCGGCGTCGGCCAGCAGCATGGGCAGCGGCGACAGCGCCATCCATTCGCCCAGCGGCGGCTCGCCCGGGTCGGCGGCGCTGAGCCGCGCGTGGAGCAGCCAGTTGGGGCGGTCGCGCAGCAGGTGCAGCGTTGCACGCTGGCCGTCCGCCAGCTTCAGCGGCGGGGCAGGGGGCGGCGCGCGGCCGGTGTCGATGGCGTGGGCCGCATCGCGCAGCCAGGTTTCCAGCCGGCTTCCGGCGGCCTGGCGCAGCAGGCGCCAGCCCTCGGCGGCATCGGTGCCCAGCCAGGCGCGGGCCGCGGGGTTGGCGCGCAGCGCCGACAGGTCGGAACGCAGCGTCAGGACCGGGTCGCCGACCAGGTCCAGCAGCGCGGGTGAGGGGGGCTGGCCGAACATGGTTCAGCCGGTGGGATGGGCGTCAGTCATCCGACCCGGTGATTCATTTCGGGCCGGGCGCCGGGCCGCTCCCAAGCCGGCCCGTTGTGGCGATGTGCGTGCGGCTCAATGCCGCGAGCATCGCCGTCCCCGCGGGGGACCGACCAGGCTCGCGCGCGTCCAGCGGCGCGAGATTGGGCGAGGGGTCCCAGTGTCATTCCAGCTGGGCCGCCTTGTGCAGCGCGCGCAGCACGCAGGCGTTGACCTCGCCGGCGCCGATCATCAGCGCGTCGGCGCGCTCGCGGTAGTCGAACACCGACTCCGACTCCAGCGCGCGCACCAGTTCCAGATAGGGCAGGAAAGGGCCGCTCTCGTCCACCAGGGCCTGGCGCACGCGCTCGGGTACGGGGATGGACTGCAGCAGCTTCTCGAACGGCGCCTTCAGCATGTGGTCCAGCAGCGAGAACAGGCCGCAGATGAACATCTCGTCGCGCATCTCGCGCTCTTCCATGCCGGCGGCCAGCTCTTCCATGATGAGGCCGCGGCGGACCGCGCCGTACATGATGGGCCGCATGCTGTGGTCCTTGCTGGCGGTCGTCAGCAGCAGCGCCAGCCAGCGCTTCAGGCGTGCATAGCCCAGCAGCATGATGGCGTGGCGGAAGCTGGACACCTCCACCGGCAGGCCGAAGGCGGCCGAGTTCATGTATCGCAGCAGCTTGAAGGCCAGGCTGGGGTCGCGCTTCAAGGTCTGTTCCAGGCGCTCGACGTCCTCGCCCTCGTCCACGCGCGACATCAGCTCCATGATGACCTGCAGGTCGGCGGCGATCTCGGTCTTGGTGCCCGGCTCGGCTTCGTAGGCGCCGTCCATGGGCCAGCCGATGACGGCGGTGGCGCCAGCCTTGAAGGCGTCGTCGATGGCGGCGGCGCCCCGCATGCCGGCGCAGACCAGCTCGGTGCCGGCCGGCGCGCTCTGGCCCGGCTCCAGCACGATCTGCTTGAAGACGGCCGCCACTGGCGCGGCCAGGGGGGAACTGGGCAGGCCCTTCAAAAGACCCGTGTGGCCGGCGCCCTTCAGCGCGGCGATGGTGTCGGCATGGGCCGCGTCGGCGGCGATGAAAGCGGGCACCTCGATCTGCGCGGGCTCGGCCGGCGGCTGCTGCAGCAGCGCGGTCAGCAAGGCCTCGCCCTGCGGGCTGAGGACGGTGCCGCCCTTGGGAAAGGCGGCGGTCAGCGCGGCCAGCAGCTCGGCGTGGTCGATGTTGGCGTCTGCACGCAGCGGCACCAGCGTCAGCCGCGTGCCGGCGATGGCGCGCTGGCGGTCGATGACGGGGGCATAGCCCAGCGCGACGCCGGGCAGGATGGCGTGGTCGAGGGCGGCGGGGACGTTGTCGGACATGGCGCGGCGCAGGATGCGGTGATTGCGGCAGTCTGCCATGCCCGCTCGCTGGCCATGGCGGCAAATCGTGACAGCTTCACGATCGGCCCCACTGTCGGCGTTACCCGGCGACTCCCACGGATCCGGCTCCGCCGGGCCGTCGGGAGTGCCCCCTTGAGGCGGCCGTAAGGCCGTAGGGGGTGGTCAAGTGATGTATTGGAAGAGGGACATGCGCTGCACCATGGCGTAGGTCTTCAGCGCGGTGTCATAGCCGGATTGCTGGTTCTGGAAGTCCGAGATGGCCTGCACCATGTCCAGGTCCTCCGCGGCGCTCTTTTCTTCGGTGCTGTACTGCTTCAGCCCTGCCAGCCGGGTCTCGGTGCCGTCCAGATTGTTGAGCCGCTCGCCGACCTGGCTGCGCGTGCTCTGCAGGTTGCCCATCACCGCGTCGAGGTCCCGCAGCCGGCCGACGTTGCTCTGCTGGATCTGCGCGCTGTTGCGCAGCGGCGTGTTCAGCTCGTTGATGGCGCGGTCCAGCACGTCGAACAGCTTCAGGTTGTTGGTGGCCGGCGCGATGGAGAAGTTGTCCCCGTCCACGGGCGTTCCACCGATGGCGACGCTGATGCCATCGAACTGGATGGCCAGGCCCGACGTGAACGTGCCCGAGGCGACGGCGCCGCCGGCATCGATGTCGGTGACGGTATAGGTTTGTGCCGGCGCGGTGCCGACGATGTCGACGCGGTAGTTGTGGCCGGTCACGCGCGGCGGATCGGTGACGCGGCCTGCGTCTATCCAGCCGCGCGCCGGCTGCGTGGGGTCGATGGAATTGGGGTTGGCCTCGGTGACGAAGCTGCCGTTGCCGCTGCGTGCCTGTTCCCAAGCGCCACGGCCGTCCACGGTGAGCTGGAAGTCATCGAGGTTGCCGGTCTGGATGTTGCCGGCCACGCCCACGTAGGCGACGCCGCTGGCCTGGTCCAGGAAGGGCGGGTTGGCCGAACCCTGGCCCGCAAAGATGTAGCCGCCGGCGCCGTCAGGCCGGTTGGCGATGGCCAGCAGTTGGTCGCGCAAGCCCTTGAGCTTGTTGGCCAGGCCTTGGCGCTCAGGGTCGGTGTAGGTGCCATTGCCGGCTGAGACCAGCGTCTCGCGGGCTTGCTGCAGCAGTTCGTTGGCGTCGCCGAGTGCCGATTCGGCGAGCGTCATGCTGTTGCGACTGGCTTCCAGCGCACGCTGGTTGGCATCGACGCGGCCTATGGTCGCCAGCGCACGCTCGGCACGCGCGGCGCCGGTCGGGTCGTCGCTGGCCAGCGCGATGCGCTTGCCCGACGTCAGCTGCAGCTGCTGGTTCTGCAGCGAATTCTGGCGTCGCTGCAGGTTGGCGATGGACGCGTCGTAGAGGTTGGCGGTGGAAAGTCTCATGAGCGGTCCCCGAGGAAGACAACGATCGGACGGCACACGGTGGGCAGGCTAGTGCCTGGCCGAGCGGCATCCGTGGAGCCGGCTTTGCCGGGCCACTGGATGCGCCCCCTTGAGGGGGCGCGCGAAGCGCGTAGGGGGTGGGCCATCATCGGGCGGCGATCTGCAGCACTTCGTCGAACAGCGATTGGGCGGTCTGCAGCACCTTGGCGGCGGCCTGGTAGGCCTGCTGGAACTGCATCAGCCGGGCAGCTTCCTCGTCCAGGTTCACACCGGCCTGGCCGGCGCGGTTGGCCTCGGCATCTGCGGCCACGCTGGTGGACACGCCGGACAAATAGGTAGCGCTCTGCACGCGCGCGCCCACCTCGCTCATCGCAGCGGCGTAGGTGTCGTTGATGCTGGAGCCTGCGGTGATGGTTCCATCGGCCAGCACCTCGCGGCCGATGAAGGCTTCGTTCTGGATGTCCAGAAAGGCCTTGGCGTTGCCGTTGTTCGTGGCGGTGTAGACGGTGGGATCGATGCTGATGCGGTCGCCCTCGCGCGGCACGCCATTGGTGCGCAGCTCGAAGCCCAGGTCGATGCCCAGCGCCGGCTGGTTTCCGATCGGCTGGTTGGCGCTCCACGTGCCGTTGATGACGCTGCCGTCGGCCAGTGTCAGCGTGTACAGGCGGTTGGCCGGGTTGGCGGGGTCCGCGGCACCGAACTCGATCGTCATCGGTGCTCGGGAGGCGTCGAAGCTGGGGTTGACCGCGTAGATGCTCTCGGCGGTCAACGTGCCGGTGTTGCTGACCGACATGGAGGCCGTCACCGGCGAGGCCGCGGCGATTCCGTTGGGGTTGTCCAGCACGCGGCGCATCTCGACGGCGGCGTTGGCCACCGGCTCGATGAGGAAGCTCTCGCCCGCCGTGGGCGCTGCCGGCGTGAAGTTGATGCGGAAACCGTCGACCGTGTCGCCTTCGTTGACGCTGCGCACCAGGCCGTCGGACAGGCGCGTCAGCTGGTAGCCACCGGCGTCGTTGGCGGTCAGCTTGTAGCTGCTGGCCTGCAGCTGGCCGGCGTTGACGATGGTGGCCTGCACGCCGCTGGTGAAGCGGCCCGCGTCGTCGCGCAGGTTGCTGGCGGCGGCCAGCACGCGGGGCGTCGCGACGTTGAAGATCTGGGCGCCCTTGCCGGGCGGGTTGGACAGGTCCAGCCCCAGCGCGTTCTGGTCGTTGACCCGGGTGCCGATGGCCGCGGCCAGCTGGCCCAGCAGGTTGCGGGCGTCCTGCAGGTCGGTGTTCTGGAACCGCAGCAGCGCGGTCATGGAGCCGCCGGTCAGCACGCTGTCGTCCAGCGAGCGCAGCCGGCCGCCCTCGTTCATGGACAGCCGCGCGCGCGTCGCGTCGTAGGGGTCGGGCGTGACCTGCAGCGTGGTGGCCTGGCTGCCTAGCACCAGGCGCTGGCCGCCGCCGATGAACACGCCCAGCGTGCCATCGTCGGCGGGCAGCGTCGTCACGGCGACGTACTCGCCCAGTTGCGCGACGAGGCGGTCGCGCTGGTCCAGCAGGTCGTTGGGCGTGTGGCCGCTGCCCTGCGTGCGCGACACCTGGTCGTTGACCGCGGCGATTTGCTTGACGATCTCGTTGACCACCGTGACGCTGGCCTTCAGGTCGCTGACGACGCCGGACTGCAGGTCGGTCAGCTGCTGGCCGGCGTTGGAGAAGCGCGTGGCCAGCTCGGCGGCGCGGCCCAGCGCGACCTGGCGCGCGGACGGGTCGCTGGGGCGGCTGGTCACGTCCATCATCGCGTTCAGGAACTGGCTGGCGGCATAGCCCAGGCCGTCGGTGCCGGGCAGGAACACTTTCTCCATGCGGGCCAGCTGCTCGGCGCGCGTGGCGTCGGCCGATGCGGTGGACTTGGAAGTGGCGGCTTCCTTCGTCAGGAACTCGTTGTGCGAGCGCACGACGGTCTGCACGTCCACGCCCTTGCCAAAGAAGCCGGCACCGGTGTACTGGCCGGCCGACGTGGTCAGCACCACGGCCTGGCGCGAGTAGCCCGGCGTGTTCGCGTTGGCGATGTTCTGGCTGACGGTCTGCAATGCCGCCTGTTGGGCGAACATCGCGCGGGCGCCGAGGGTGAGCAAGCCGGCCATCGTTCAGTCCTTATGCGAGCGTGCTCTGGACGCGCTGCGTCGTGTGGATGGTCTTGGCGATCTTCTCGGCGTAGGCCGGGTCGGTCGCGTAGCCAGCCTGCTGCAAGCCGCGCGCGAAGCCGGCGGCGTTGCCCGCCTGCGCCTGCGCGACGACCTTGGAGTAGCGGTCGTTGCTGCTGATCAGGCGGGCGTAGTCCTTGAACGCCTCGTCGTAGCTGCCGTAGGCGCGGAACTTGGCCGTCACCTTGACGGCCTGGCCGTTGATGACCTCGGTGGTCTTCACGTCCACGGTCTTGCCGGTCCAGCCCGGCGTGGCCTTGATGCCGAAGATGTTGTGGCTCTTGCTGCCGTCGGCGCCCACGATCTCGCGCTTGCCCCAGCCGCTCTCGTGGGCCGCCTGCGCGACCATGAAACTGGCCGGAATGCCGGTGGCCGCCGAGGCAGCCTTGGCCGACGCGTCGTGCTGCTGGATGAAGCTCTGCACGTGGTTGGGAATGCCCTTGGTGGCCAGCGCTGGCAGCGCCTGGGCCAGCGTCGTCTGGCTGGCCCGCTTGACGCCCTCGGGGCTGAAATCCTTGATGCCCATCTGGCGCGCCAGCTGCTTCTGGATCGCGTCGGACAGCCCGCCCGGCAGGCCGCTCATCTTGCCGGCGAACTGCTGGTCCAGCATCTCGGTGCCCAGCTGCGTGGCGCTGTTGTCCAGCATGCCGCTGGCCAGCGTGGATGCGCGCATGCTCTTCATGACTTCCTGCATGAAGAGCGTTTCGAACTGCTTGGCCGTCTCGCGGATGCTGGCCTTGGGATCGCGCGAGGCCTGGGCCTTGAGAGCGTCGAGGCTCCCCAGACCCTGGCCGGCAATGGACTGGAAGGACGACATCAGATCACCTCGAGCTCGGCATTGAGTGCGCCCGCGCTCTTCATCGCCTGCAGGATCGCGAGCAGATCCTGAGGGGTGGCACCCAACGAGTTGAGTGCCTTGACGACGTCAGCCAGTCGCGCACCGGCGGCCAGCTGGATGAGGCTGCCCGGTTCCTGGCGGACCGAGATGTCGGCTTTCTCGGTAACCACCGTCTGGCCGCCGGACAACGCGTTGGGCTGGCTGACGATGGGCGTGGAGTTGATCGTGACGGACAGGCTGCCGTGCGCCACCGCGCAGGCCGACAGCGTGACGGCCTGGTTCATGACGATGGAGCCGGTGCGGGCGTTGATGACCACGCGCGCGGCCGGCGAGGCCGCGTCCACCGCGAGGTTCTCGACGTCGGCCAGGAAGGCCACGCGCTCGTCCGGCGTGGCGGGTGCCTTCACGCGCACGACGCGGCCGTCCAGCGCCTGCGCCACGCCGTTGCCCTTGGCCTTGTTGATGGCCTGGGCCACCGCGCGGGCGGTCGCGAAATCGCTGCTGTTCAGGTCCAGCTGGATGAAGTCGCCGTTGGCCAGCGGCGTGGGCACGGCGCGCTCGACCAGTGCGCCCGACGGGATGCGGCCGGCGCTCAGGTGGTTGATCTGCACCTTGGAGCCGCCGGCGGATGCGCCTGCGCCGCCCACCACCAGGTTGCCCTGGGCGATGGCGTAGACCTGGCCGTCCGCGCCGCGCAGCGGAGTCGCGATCAGCGTGCCGCCGCGCAGGCTCTTGGCATTGCCGATGGACGAGACATTGATGTCCAGCTGCTGGCCGGGCTGGGCAAAGGCCGGCAGCGAGGCCGTCACCATGACCGCGGCGATGTTGCGCGGCTGCATGGTGACGCCCTGGGGCAGGATCACGCCGAACTGCTGCAGCATGGCCTGCAGGCTCTGGCCGGTGAACGGCGCCTGCGTGGTCTGGTCGCCCGTGCCATCCAGGCCCACGACGAGCCCGTAGCCGGTCAAGGGGTTGGAACGGACCCCGGCGACGGAGGCGACTTCCTTGATGCGCGCGGCATGGGAGAAGGGCGCCAGCACGACGGCCAGGCTGAGGAGGAGGGCTTGCAGGTACTTCACTCGGCCGATTCTGCGGATGCTTGAGCCCGCGAAGCCGCCGAAAAGGCGGGTGACGGCCCCGCTTTTCCAGACCGGGTGCCGACAGGCGCAGCGGGACAGACGGCCAGCAGCAAGCCGGCGTACAGCTTTCCAAAAGTTTCCGAATGTGTCTGTACGTAAATTGGCGCGCACTGAAATCGTGCCCCGCTGCGCCACCGCCATGCTGTCTTCCTTCGAACCGCTGACCCTGGTTCATGTCGTGTTTTCGTCCCGCATCGCGGGGGGTGAGCGGCATTGCATCGATCTCGCCAACGCGCAGGCCGCGCTGGGGCACCGCGTGCACGTGATCGGCTCGGCCGGGTCGGCCGTGGCCGGCGCGCTGGCGCCGGGCGTGACCTTCCACGGCCTGAAGCTGCCGCTGCTGCGCGGTTGGCGCGTCGCGGCGCTGGCCCGCCGACTGCGCGCCGATGTCTGCCACGGTCACCTCGGCCCCGCCTGCAAGGCCGTTGCCCACAGCGCGCAAGGCATGCGCATCGGCACGCTGCACGTGGGCTACAAGGCCCACCACCATGCGCGGCTGGACGGGCTGGTCTGCGTCAATCGCGCTCAGCACGACGGCCTGCCGGCCGGCCGGGCGCTGGCACGGGTCATCTACAACTGGGCGCCTGAGCGTGACGCGGCGGCGGTGGGCACCGGTGACCTGCGCACCGAACTGGGCCTGGCGCCCGACCAGCTGCTGGTGGGCACGGTGGGCCGGCTGCATCGCAGCAAGGGCATGGACCTGCTGATCGCCGGCTTCAAGTCGCATGCGCCGGCCGACGCGGTGCTGGCCATCCTGGGCGAAGGCCCCGAGGAGGCGGAACTGCGCGCGTTGGCTGCCGGCGACGGGCGCATCCGGCTGCTGGGCTTCCGCAGCGACGTGGACCGCGCGCTGCAGGCCTTCGACCTGTTCGTGTCGCCGTCGCGCGAGGAAGCCTTCCCGCTGGCCATCCTGGAAGCCATGCGCGCCGGTCGCCCGGTGCTGTCGACCGCGACGCAGGGCCCGCTGGAAATGCTGGCCGGCCAGCCGGCCCGCCTGGTGCCGGTGGACGACGCCGACGCACTGGGCCGCGCCATCGCGGACGAGTTGCAGCGACTGCGGGCGCTGCCGCTTGCCGTCCGCACGGTCGCCTATGCGACCGCGGCCTACGATCGCAGCAACGCCGTGGCGCGCACGCTGGCCTTCTATCGCGACGTGATGGGTCGGCAGGCCGTGCCGGTACCGCGGTTGGAGGACGAGGAAGAGGCTGTCGCCGCCTGATGTTCAAGGCTCCCCGCACCGACTTCTGGCAAGTCGGCATCGTGCCGTTGGCGCTGGCCGACGTGGATGCCGCGCGGCTGGCCGCCGTGCGCGACCGCATCACCTGGCTGCCCGACGCCGGCCGCTGGCGCTACCTCGCCGACCCGTTCGGCCTGGTGCGCGGCGACGCGCTGCACGTGTTCGTCGAAGCCTTCGACTACCGTACCAAGCGCGCCCATATCGAGCGCCACGAGTTTTCGAAGGCCGACCTGCATTGGCGCCGTCAGGCGACCGTGCTGGATCGGCCCTTCCACCTGTCCTATCCGCAGGTGTTCGAGCACGGCGGTGAGACCTGGATGGTTCCGGAGAGCTACCAGGCTGGTGAGATCGCGCTGTACCGCGCGACCGACGCGTCGCTGGACCATTGGCAGCGCGAGTGCGCGCTGCTGGCCGGCCTGCCGGGCGCCGATGCGTCGCTGGTCGAGCTCCACGGCCGTTGGTGGATGTTCTACACGCTGGTCGGCCCCAACGCCCGCGACCAGCGCGAATTGCACATGGCGCACGCGCCGACGCTGACCGGGCCGTGGACGCCGCTGGCGGCCAACCCGGTGCGCGTGGCCCGAGACGGCGCGCGGCCGGCTGGCCGGCCGTTTGTGGCGCGGGATGGCGTGCTGACGCTGCCCGTGCAGGACAGCTCCACCGGCTATGGCGGCGCCACGCGGCTGCTGCGCTTCCCGGTGCTGATGCCAGGGCACGTCGTCGTCGAGGCCGGTGCCGAGCGCCTGACCGGCGACCTCGTCAGCGCCACGCACACGGCCGGCCTGCACACGCTGACCGGCTGCGACGACGCGTTCTCGCTGATCGACGTGAAGCGCATCGACCGCTCGCGAGGGCGGCAGTGGCTGGACTTGCAGCGGCGCTGGCGGCGATTGTTCGGCTAGTGCTTGCGATGTGTATTATGTGTGCAATACACTAATACACATGAGCAGCACCTCGCCGGTCCTCTTCGACATCCAGCCCCAGCTGGCCACGCCCATCTACCGCCAGGTGGTGGAGCAGGTGCAGCGGCTGGTGGCGGGGGGTCAATTGGCTGCTGGAGACGAACTGCCCAGCGTGCGCGCCGTGGCCGAGCGGCACGCCATCAACCCCATGACCGTCAGCAAGGCCTATAGCCTGCTGGAAGCCGAAGGCCTGCTGGAGCGCCGCCGCGGGCTGGGCATGGTGGTCGCCGCCAGCGCCCAGCCCGCTCGCGTGGGCGGCGACCGGCTCGCGTTGCTGGAGCCGGCCCTGCTGGCCGTGGCACGGCAGGCGAACCAGCTCGGCGTCACACCCGCCCAGGCCGTCAAGGCGCTGGAGCAAGCCTTTCAATCCATAGAACAGGATCGCCCATGACCCCCGCCATCGAGGCCCGTCAGCTCAGCCTGCGCCTGCCCGACAGCCAGTGGAGCGCGGCGCGCCCGCAGTTGCTGGACCGCATAGCCCTGAAGGTGCCCGAAGGGGCCGTGGTGGGCCTGGTGGGCCGCAACGGCGCCGGCAAGAGCACGCTGATGCGCTGCCTGCTGGGCCTGCAGACGCCTGACGAGGGCGAGTCCTGGCTGCTGGGCCAGCCCAGTTCGGCGCTGCCCGACAGCGTGCGCGCCCGCCTGGGCTATGCGGCGCAGACGCCCGATCTGTTCGCGCGGCTGACCGGGCAGGAGCATCTGGACGAGATGGCCGCGATCTATCCCAACGTGGACCTGCGCGGTGCCGTTGCGCTGGCCGCCCGGCTGGACCTGCCGCTGGGCAGGCGAGCCGATGCGCTGTCGCTGGGCGACCAGCAGAAGCTGGCCGTCGTGCTGGCGCTCGCCCATGACCCTGACCTGCTGCTGCTGGACGAGCCCGTGGCCAGCCTGGACCCGATCTCGCGCCGCGACTTCATGCGCGCGCTGTTCGCGATGCGCCGCAAGCTGGCGCCTCGCACGGTGCTGGTGTCCAGCCACCTGCTCAGCGACTTGGAGCGCGTCGTCAGCCACGTGCTGTTCCTGCGCGAGGGCCGGGTGCAGCTGTTCATCGAATGGGACGAGGCGGTGGAGCACCTGCGCTGCGTGCCGGCGGCGCATCCCGATGCGGCCGGCCTGCACTGGAGCGCGGCCCAGGGCGGCCAGATGCTGGTGGACAGCCGCCAGCGCCCCGACGCCGCGGGCCAACCGGGCCTGGGCATGGAAGACCTGCTGGAGGTGCTGAACACATGAACGCCTTCATGACCTCCTCGCCTGACGCTCCGCCGACGAGCGATCTGCCGTTCTTCACGCGGCTGCTGCCGGGGCTGACCAGCCTGTTGATGCTGGCGCCGACCATGCTGGCCTACGAATTCCGTGGCAAGTTGGACGGTGTAGCGGTGGCCTTGCTGTGGGTACAGACTCAACTGCTCGCCATCTGTGCGATCTGGCTGGTCGCGGCAGCGCATGAAAGCCTGCGGCCTTGGGAGCAGCGCGTCGCACCCAGCACGGCGCGGGAGCGGGTGCGCTCGCAACTGCTGCGCGATCTGGCGTGGCTGGCCGGCACGGGGCTGGCGGGGCCGATTGCGATGGCGGGTGTGTTGGATCACCAGGCGGGCGTGTTGCGCCTGCTGCCCGGCGCACTGGCGCTGTTGATGGCCGCTCTGTGCGGCGGCCTGGCACTGAGTCTGTCCTGGCAAGGCCGTGCGACTCGCGGGCTGATGCTGCCGGCGCTGGCTGTATTGGCCTCGTTGACGATGCCCGGTGTCGTCCGGGCGATCAGCCTCAGCGACGCGCTGCAGTCACTGGCCATCATCGGATGTTCCGGGTTGCTGCTATGGGGTTGGATGCGGTCGCCCCGTGCGCTGTCCGCTTGTGCGCACCCGTGGCCGCGGCCCCGTCTGTACGGTCTGCAGGTTTGGTGGAGACGCACCTGGTCGCACCGGCTGTGGCGCACGGTGCCGTCGCGCACCAGTGCCGGCGAGTACAAGCGCAGCGGCATGTCGCCGCTGTGGCTGTTGATCTGGGCTCCGCAGTTCATGACGCACGGGGGCCGCCTGGAATGGCTGAGCTGGGGCCAGTCCTACGACCACCTCTACGCCATGCTGGGCTACGGCGTGTGGTTGCTGGGTTTGGGCGTCGCCTTCGGCATGCCCTTGGTCGCGCCGCCCCTGCACTGGCGCTTGCGGCTCGCGCCGGGTGGCCTAACGGCGCGCCGCTGGGCGCGGCATCTGGTGCTGGGGTCGATGCTGGCCGTTGCAGTCCTGCTGAGTGCGGGTCTAGGTCTGGCAGCGATGACGAACAAGCTGCCGTTCTGGCCCGTCGATGCCAGCGCCTGGCTGTCGGCGATGGGCGACTTGTTGCTGGTCGTCAGCCTGGCGGCCTGGCGGTGGGGCCGACACTGCCGGGTCCGGGATGCTCTGCTGGGCGGCGCTGCTTTGGCGCTTGCCGCCCCTGCGACGCTGGTGACGCTGACCTGGCTGGGTCTGACGCCGGAGCGCGGCCCCGTCTGGCTCTTGATTCAGCTGTCGCTGACCGTGTGCATGACGCGCGCCGCCATCCGTGCGTGGGCGCAACAGGATCTGAATGCAATGGCTTGAACTCCCGGGCCGACCTGGGGCAAGCTGTACCCCACGATGCCACTGACCACCGAGATCGACACTGCCGCGAAAGCCCTTCAGGATCAGGTCATCGCCTGGCGACGCGACCTGCACCAGCACCCGGAACTGGGCAACCGGGAGTTCCGCACGGCGGCCCTGATTGCCGAGCATCTGAAGGCGCTGGGCTTCGATGATGTGAAGACCGGCGTGGCGCATACCGGCGTGGTGGGGCTGCTGAAGGGCGGTTTGCCGGGCGGTGTGGTGGCGCTGCGTGCCGACATGGACGCGCTGCCGGTCACCGAGGAGGTGGAGCTGCCGTTCGCGTCCAAGGCCCGCGCCGTCTGGAATGGCGAGGAGGTGGGCGTCATGCACGCCTGCGGTCACGACTGCCACGTGGCCATCCTGATGGGCGTGGCCAGCATCCTGGCCGGCCTGCGCGATCAGATCCCGGGCAGCGTGAAGTTCATCTTCCAGCCTGCCGAGGAGATGCCGCCCGAGGGCGAGGAGGGCGGCGCGGCGCTGATGATCAAGGAGGGCGTGTTGGAAAGCCCCACGCCCAGCGCCATCTTCGGCCTGCACGTCACGTCGCGCCAGCCGGCCGGCGTCATCGGTTACCGGCCCGGGCCCACGATGGCCAGCTCCGACAAGCTCAAGATCACCGTGCAGGGCAAGCAGACACACGGCGCGGCTCCGTGGCTGGGCATAGACCCCATCGTCACGTCCGCGCAGATCGTGCTGGGCCTGCAGACCATCGTCAGCCGCACGCTGGACCTGAACCGCGAGCCGGCTGTGGTCACCATAGGCGCGATCAAGGGCGGCGTGCGCGAGAACATCATCCCTGACTCGGTCGAGATGCGCGGCACGATACGCAGCTTCGACGAGGGCATGCGCGACGCCATCCACGAGCGCATCACGACGCTGGCCGAGGGCATCTCCGCGGCGTCGCGCGCGAGCTGCAAGGTCTGCATCACGAAGAACTATCCGGTCACGCGCAACGACCCGGTGCTGACCGAGCAGATGCTGCCGACTCTCACGCGCGTGGCCAGCACCGGCCCACGGCCCATGGGCATCGAGGTGGTGCCCAAGGCGACCGGCGCGGAGGACTTCTCGTTCTTCCAGCGGCTGATCCCGGGCCTGTTCTTCTTCGTCGGCGTGACGCCGCCGGACATCGAACCCAGCAAGGCCTACTCCAACCACTCGCCGCGCTTTGTCGTTGACGAGCGCGGGCTTGAGGTGGGGGTGCGGGCGCTGGCCCACCTGGCGGTGGACTATCTGGGTCAGATCAAGGCATGAGCGTGGAGCCCCAGGCGGCGTTGCGCAGCCGGGCCGATTCCCCGCTGTCC
This sequence comes from Roseateles asaccharophilus, assembly GCF_031458115.1. Lineage (GTDB taxonomy): Bacteria > Pseudomonadota > Gammaproteobacteria > Burkholderiales > Burkholderiaceae_C > Pelomonas > Pelomonas asaccharophilus_A. The sequence continues at coordinate 400,685 of NZ_JAVDXV010000008.1, forward strand.
TCCATGTCGCGCAGCGTCGCGGTGAGCGCGGGCAGCAGCTCGCGGTGGCGCTGGTGCAGCAGCGCGAACAGCGGCAGCACATGGAAGGGGTTGGGCAGGCGCACCATGCCGCTGCCGGGCTCCGGCGTTAGGTCGGGCAGGCCGGCAACGGAGGTCAGCAGGGCCACGTCGATGACGTCGCGCTGCAGCAGCCGCAGCAGTTCGGCACGGTGCGTGGCCTCGACCTTGCGCGGCGCGTCCGCCAGCCAGCGCTCCAGCAGCACGACGCCGCGTGGGAATCCGACCCGCAGTGCCTTCAGCGACAAGTCATCTTGCGGCTGCGGTCCCTGGACGCGCGCGTAGCCCAGCACCTGCACCATGACGATGGGTACCGGCACCAGCAGCAGCTCGGGGTGGGTGGTTGCCAACTCGCGGATGCGCAGGGCCTCGCCGTCCAGATGGCCTTGCACGGTCATGGGCAGCGAGCGCCGCAGGGGCAGGTGGTCGAACTGCAGGTTCCGGTTCAGGCGCTCGAAGGCCCGGCGCAGCACCGCGCGGCCTATGGGCGCGAGCCCGCTTTCGTCGTTGCCATCGCTGGCGAAGCGCAGCGCGGGCGAGCCAGCCAGCCCCAGGCTGGGCAGACCGGCCCCGAGCAGCGCGAGCACCATGACGCGTCGATGACCCACCGAATTTCCCCTGCCTGGCCGGGACGATCCGATGTTAGGCCGGCGCCGGGGCGGCGGCGATCCCCGGCCTGAGGCGTGTTCAGCTCGGCGCGATGTTCAGGAAGAAGCGCGACAGCCAGCCCACGGCATGAGCGTCGCCAACGGCACCGCGGCCGCGCTGCTCGATGCGCACGTTGGCGACCGAGGTCGACGGCACCGCGTTGCCCAGGCCGATGGAGCGCGGGTCCACCTGGCCCGAGAAGCGCAGCACGTCCACGTTGGCGTTGACGCCGATCTGCTTCTCGCCGCTGATCATCAGGTGGCCGTTGGGCAGCACGCCGGTCACGACGGCCGTGATGGCGCCGGTGAACTCGTTGGTGTTCTGGTTGCTGCCCTTGCCCTTGTTGTCGTTGGCCGACGTGGCGCCGGCGCTGGCGCGGCCGAAGGAGTTGCCGGCGATGCCAGGCAGCGCGGTGACGCCGGCCGACAGGCTGCCGGTCTTGCTCAGCTCGCTGGTGCTGGTCTGCGTGGCCGACACGCGTTCGGTGATGTTGATGGTCAGCGTGTCTCCCACCAGGCGGGCGCGGTGGTCCTCGAACAGCGGGCGGTAGCTGGCGGCCTGGTAGATGGCGCCGTTGCTGCCAGTGTGAGGCTGCACGTGAGGGAGGTTGACGACCGGTGTCTGGCTCAGCTCCACGCGGGGCTGCGGGTAGGGGGCGGCGCAGCCGGCGAGCAGTGTGGCAGCGGCGAGGGCGGCGAGGTACTTCATGGCGCGCTTCCTCAGATCTGGGCCAGCTTCTGCAGCATCTGGTCAGAGGTTTGAACCGCCTTCGAGTTCAGCTCGTAGGCGCGCTGCGTCTGGATCATCTGCACCAGTTCCTCGACGACGTTGACGTTGGACGTCTCGACGAAGCCCTGCTGCAGCGCGCCGATGCCATCGGTGTTGGGCGTGCCCGCATTGGGCGTGCCGGAGGCGGCAGTCTCGGTGAACAGGTTCTGGCCCTTGGGGTCGAGGCCGGCCGGGTTCACGAAGCGGGCGAGCTGGATCTGGCCCACGGTCTGCGCCGCGGCCTGGCCGGGCGTCGTCACGCTGACGGTGCCGTCAGCGCCCACCGTGAGGCTCATCGCATTGGCCGGGATGGTGATGCCGGGCATCACCGTGTAGCCGTTGCTGGTCACCATCTGGCCGTTGGCGTTCAGCTGGAAGCTGCCGTCACGGGTGTAGGCGGTGGTGCCGTCGGGCATCTGGATCTGGAAGAAGCCGTCGCCCTTGATGGCCATGTCCAGGTTGTTGCTGGTCTGCTGCAGGTTGCCCTGCGTGTAGATGCGCGCGGTGGCGACGGGGCGCACGCCCAGGCCCACCTGCAGCCCGGTGGGCAGCGTGGTCTGCTCGGTGCTGTTGGCGCCGACCTGGCGCATGTTCTGGTAGATCAGATCCTCGAACACCGCGTGTGAGCGCTTGTAGCCGTTCGTCGCGACGTTCGCGAGGTTGTGCGAGATGTTGTCCAGCTGGTGTTGCTGGGCTTCCATGCCGGTCTTGGCAATCCACAGGGAACGCATCATGGCGGGGCCTCTTTACTGACTGCCAAGCAATTTGGCGCTTTGCTGGCCCTGGGTCTGGGCGATCTGCAGCAGCTTCATCTGCTGCTCGAACTGGCGGGCCGCGGCAATCATGGACACCATGGTCTCGACGGCACTGACGTTGGAGCCCTCCAGCGCGCCGTCCTGCAGCCGGGCCGCCGGGTCGGCGGGGAGGTCACCGTCGGCGGCGCGGAACAGGCCGTCGTCGCCACGCGTGAGCTGCGTGGCTGCCTCGGGCGTGACCAGCTTGAGCCGGCCGATGGCGGTGGGGCGCTGGTTGGGCGACTTGGCGCTGACGGTGCCGTCGCTGCCGATGGCCAGCTCGCTGTTGGGCGGCACGTTGATGGGGCCGCCGTCGCCCAGCACCGGCATGCCGTTGCGCATGACGAGGATGCCCTCGGCATTCACGTCCAGCGAGCCGGCGCGGGTGTAGGCCTCGGTGCCGTCGTTGGACTGCACGGCCAGCCAGGCCTGGCCCTGCATGGCGACATCGAGGTTGCGGCCGGTGGCGGTCAGCGCGCCGGGCGCATCGTTGTAGCCGATGGTGGTTTCCAGCGCGAAGGCGCGCGTGGTGGCGCCGTCGCCCCGCACCGGCACGGCCCGGAAGGCCTGCAGCTCGGCGCGGAAGCCATTGGTCGTGACGTTGGCGAGGTTGTGCGAAAGCACGTCCTGCCGCTGCATGGCCGCCTTGGCGCCGGCCATCGAGAGGTAGATCATGCGGTCCATCGCGCGTCCTCAGCCTGTGTCGCGATCAGCGCAGGTTGACGATGGTCTGCAGGACCTGGTCCTGCGTCTTGATCGTCTGGGCGTTGGCCTGGTAGGCGCGCTGTGCCGTCACCATGTTGACCAGTTCGGCCGTGATGTCGACGTTGCTCTCCTCCAGCGCGCCGGACTGCAGCGCACCCATGTTGCCGTCGCCCGGCACCCCCACGACGGCGTCACCCGAGGCGACCGTGCGGATCCAGACGTTGCCGCCCTGGGGCTGCAGGCCTTGCGGGTTGCGGAAGTTGGCCAGCTCGACCTGGCCGGCCGGCTTGCTCTGGCCGTTGGAGTAGCGGGCCTGGACGATGCCGTTGTCGGCGACCTGGATGCCGGTCAGCTGGCCCGGCGCGTAGCCGTCCTGCGTCAGGTTGGTCACCGCGAAGCTGCTGCCGTTCTCGGTCGCGCCGGTCAGGTCCAGCTGGATGTCGGGGATGGCCAGCGTGGAGTTGCCGCGCGCGCTGGTGCCGGCCGGCACGCTCATCAGGATGCTGCCGGGTGGCGAGGTCTCGGAGCCGGCGATGCTGCTGGGCGAGCCGCCCGTGGGCGGGAAGGTAATCGTGGTGTAGGGCGTCGTCGGGTTGCCGAATTCGTCCAGCGAGATGGAGTTGCCGGTGGAGTCGGTGTCGAAGGCCGTGCCGTTGGCGGTGGCGTACACGTTCCAGACGTCGCTGCCGTCTTCCAGCGTGGCGGCCTTCTGGAAGTAGAACGTCACGGCGACGTCCTGGCCCTTGGCGTCGTAGACCGTCATGGACGTGGCGTTGTTGTAGGTCGTGCTGTCGCTCAGGTCCAGGCCGGTGCCGGCGCCTTCTTCCGGCGCGGTCACGGCCAGGCGGGAGTCGAGGTTGAACTCCACCGCCACCTTGGCCGTCACGGCCGGCGGGATGCCGCCGGTGGGCAGCGTCAGCGGCGTGGCCGTGCCGGGCTGGATGACGCCTGCGCCGTTGGCCGGATAGCCCATCAGCTTGAGGCCGTCGTTGTTGACGATGAAGCCGTCCTTGCTGACCTTGAACTGGCCATTGCGCGTGTAGCGCGTCGGGTTGGCGCCGTCGGTCACCTGGAAGAAGCCGCCGCCGTTGATGGCCAGATCCATCGGGTTTTCGGTGGTGGTGATGTTGCCCTGCGTGAACTGCTGGGCCACCGCCTGCAGCGAGGTGCCAATGCCGATCTGGCTCTGGCCGGCGCCGTTCAGCGCAGCCGCGTAGACGTCGGCGAATTCCGCGCGCGAGCCCTTGAAGCCGTAGGTGCCGGAGTTGGCAATGTTGTTGCCGATGACGTCCAGGTTCTTGGACGCGGCGTTGAGCCCGGAGAGGCCTTGCTGGAATGCCATGGAGGAGTCCTCGCTGTCGTGCGGTAAGGGTCAGTTGACGGCCGAGACGGCCGCGTAGTCCACCGGCCCGAGTCGGGTCAGGTTGAGCTTGAGGGCGCCGCCCGCGCTGTAGACGGCGTCCACCGTGTCGTGGGCGTAGGTCACCGACTTCACGGCGGCCGTGCCGTTGGTGGCGGTGATGCGGTATTTCAGGTCGGTGCCCTCGGCCGCCAGCGTGCCGGCGGTCCAGGAGAAGGTCTGGCGGCCAGACCCTTGAGCGCCCAGTTCGCGGGTGTCGATGACATTGCCGGCCGGGCCCAGGATCTCCAGCTTCACGTTCTTGGCCGCGCCGTCCAGCTCGTAGCTGGCCTCGACGACGCCTTCGGTCACGCGCACCTTGTCGCCCGGCACGCTGACCTCGCGCCCCACCAGCGAGATGGACTGCAAGGCCTGCATCTGGCCGAACTGCAGGCCCAGCGTCTTGATGCTGCTGTCCAGCGTGGACAGGCTGGTCACTTGCTGGATCTGCGCCATCTGGCTGGTCACCTGGGCGTTGTCCATCGGGTTCAACGGGTCCTGGTTGTTCATCTGCGCGACGAGCAGCTTCAGGAAGCGGTCCTGCGTCTCGGCCGCGTTCTTGGCCGAAGTGGTGGCGCTGTTGGCGGCGCTGCCGTTGAGTGCGGTGATGTCCATCAGCTTTGACCCAGTTGCAAGGTCTTGAGCAGCAGGCTCTTGGCCGTGCTCATGACTTCGATGTTGTTCTGGTAGGAGCGCGACGCCGAGATCATGTTGACCATCTCTTCCACCGGGTTCACGTTGGAGTAGGTCACGTAGCCTTCGGCATCGGCCTGCGGGTGCTTGGGGTCGTGCACGCGACGGCCGGGTGTCTGGTCTTCGGTGATGTTGGTCACGCGAACGCCAGCGGTGCCGCTGTCGTTGCGCGCGCCGAGCAACTCGGTCTGGAACACGACCTGGCGTGCCTTGTAGGCCTCGCGGTCCGGGCCGGCGACCGTGTCGGCATTGGCCAGATTGCTGGCCACCGTGTTGAGCCGCTGGCTTTGCGCACTGACGGCGCTGCCGGAGACATGAAAGATCTGGAACATCGACATGGCTCAGTCCTCCGTCATGCCTGGTTGTGCGACTTCATCGAGTCCAGCGTGGTGCGCACGCTGCCGTTGATGAAGCGCAACGTGGCCTCGTACTTCACCGCGTTGTCGGCGAAGCTGGCGCGCTCGCGGTCCATGTCCACGCCGTTGCTGTCCATGGCGGTCTGCGATTGCAGCGCGTACTGCTTGCCGCTTTCGCCGCGGGCCCCGGCCAGCGGCGCGAGGTGGCCGCGCTGCGTCGTGGCCAGGGCGCCTGGCGTGCCCAACTCGCCGGTGGCTTCCCGCAGCGCGCGGGCGAAGTCGATCTCGCGGGCCTGGTAGCCCGGCGTGTCGGCATTGGCGATGTTGCTGGCCAGCAGCCGCTGACGCTCCGCCCGCAGCGTCAGCGCCTGGGTCTGGAAGTTCAGGTTGTCGGTGAGTCGGTTCAGCATCTCTGCCCCCTCGAGTTGCACAGCCGGGGTGGCTCCTGACGCAGATTGTCTGAACCGGCCCCGAAAACATGAGCGGGATTAGCGGGGCCAAAGCCGGCCAATTCCGGCCTAGTCGCCACCCTTCGCATCTCTAGAGTGACGGCCATGCTGTACCGAGCCGCTTTCCTGTTGTGCCTGTCGCTGACCGGGTGGTCCGCCCGGGCGCAGAGCGTGCTCGACCCGGCGCTGCTGGAGCGCGTGCGCCAGCTGGCCGAAACCGCCGCTCGGGCCACCGCGCCGCCGGAAACCCGCGTCGCCGTCGAGATCGGAGCGTTGGATGCGCGCCTGCGTCTGGCACCCTGCCGGCAGGTCCAACCTTATCTACCCACTGGCATGTCAGCTTGGGGGCGCAGCCGCATCGGCCTGCGCTGCACCGACGGCGTCGCGCGCTGGAACGTCACGTTGCCGGTGCGGGTGTCCGTGTTCGGCCGGGTGGTGGTTGCCGCCACGCCGCTGCCGGCCGGCGTGAATTTGTCTCAAGAACACCTGGCGATGGCCGATATCGACATCGCGGCCGAACCCGGCGCGGTGTTCACCGACGCCAGTGCCCTGCTGGGGCGCACGCTGGGCCGGCCGCTGGCCGCCGCCGATGCTGTCCGCGCTCCGGCGCTGAAGTCCCGCCAGTGGTTTGCTGCCGGCGAGACGGTGCAGGTGCGCGCGGCGGGTAGCGGTTTTGCCATCGTGGCCGAGGCTCAGGCTCTGGGGCCTGGCCTGGAGGGGCAGGACGTGAAGGTCCGCTTTGAGAGCGGCCGCGTCGCCAGCGGCCGTGCCGTCGGCGAGCGACGGGTGGAGCTGCTGCTGTGAGCAAATCCCCACGAATGAAGGGAACTGGCCGGATAAATCGGCCAATTCCGGCTCAAGATCCGGTGTGCGCGGCCGATACAGGGGGAAACTCCCCTGCAATGCCCGCCAGCGGGGCCCGCCCCGCACCTGGAGAAGTCTCATGAAAATCGGTAACAGCCCCAGCCCCGACGGCAGCGCCAGCCCGGCCAAGGCCGAGCGGGCGGCCACGCGCAAGCCCGAGGCTGCGGCGACCGAAACCGTCCGCCAGACCGCATCCGCCCCGGCGCCCAGCGCCCAGGTGGAGATTTCCAGCGCCGCCAAGCTGGCCGCCAGCGCCCCAGCCGACGACGGCAGCTTCGACGCCGCCAAGGTGCAACGCATCTCGCAAGCCATCTCCGAGGGCAAGTTCACGATCAATGCCAATGCGATCGCGGACAAGCTGGTCGCGAATGCGCAAGAATTGCTGGACGCGCGCGCCAACAAGCACTGAACGCCCTCACACCATGACCGCCACCGCCTCGTCCACCCTGCTCAGCGCCGAACTGGAAGCCCCGCTGCTGGCGGTCGAGGGCGCGTTGAACCAGTTGGGCGACGCACTGGCCCGCCGCGACGCGGCCGCCATCGAGCAGTACGCATCCGAACTGCACCAACACCTGGCCCGCGCCGTGCAGAGTTTCAGCGAAGCCGCCCGCACCGGCGGCGTGCCGGCCGCGCTGCGCAACCGCCTGGTGCGTGCCGGTGGTCTGCTGGCCGCGCAACGTGAATCCCTGGCTCGCGGCAACGCGTCGCTGGACCGTGCGCTGGACGTGCTGATCCCCGCAGAGCCCACCGGCCTGTACGGCGCCGGCGGCAAGGCCGAGCGCCGCAGCATGGGCGGTGGCAGCTTCACCGCCTGAGCGCTGCCCCAACAAGACAAAGCCACCCTCGGGTGGCTTTTTTTGTGCTCAGCGTGTCGCGGCCTGCCTCACCTTGTCCAGGTAGACGTGCCCATCTGGTGGCAAACCGCTGCGCTGCGATGCCCAGATCATCTCGCCCAGCGCCTCCATCGCGACATGGTGGGCCTCATGGCGGGAGTTGCGCCGGGCGCTGAGCAGGTCGATGGCCTGGCGGATGCCCGACGGCTGGTCGATGGCGTGCTGCTCCGTGATCGTCAGGTGCATGGACAGGTGCAGGAAGGGGTTGGTGCGGCCTTCCTCCACCGTGTAGACCTTCTCCAGCGCGCCGGCCTCATCGGCCAGTTCATCGTGGTACTCCGGGTGCTCGGCAATCCAGTCCGCGGCCAACGCCTCCATGGGGATCAGCGGCGCACCATCGCGCCATTTGCGGTAGGTGGCGCAGAAGAAGCGCCGGACTTCGAGCTGGGACGGGGCGAACATGGGGGGATTGTCGCCAGTTGGGCGAGTTCAGGCGGGGGCGAGGGCACTCCAGCTGCAAGTCGCGTCGCGGGATGGGCAGTTCAGCAGCGAGTGCAAGCGTTGGGATCTGATCTCACCAGTGTCCTCTTCTCTATCCATAGCCGTCATTGAAGCCTGGCGCAGCGAGTCCGTCATGGAGCGCGTCGCATTGCGTCCTCTGAGACCTTCGCTGCAGTCCTTCGAGATGTTCGGACAAAGGGAGTTGGCTTGCCGCGCGCGAGAGCCCATGCGACTGCCAGGCCATCCGCGAGACTGTGGGGGCGAGCTGTCCAACACTGCGCGCCGCACCTGCTGTGTGGCCCGACGCGAAAGCCGCAGAGATCAAACCTCGTTGCCGAGCCTGACACCGGAAACGCACGATGCAAACAAACGAGCATGAAGCCATGACGCGCCCACCTGGATCTGGCCCTGAGTCGAGTGCTCAACGCGACGTGCAAGTCGGCATTGCCGGTCTGTTCGACTTGCGCCGCGACCTGGACAATCCCGAGAACATTGATGACAACGTGCGCGCCGGCGTTGACGTGGCAGGCACCAACCTTTGGGTGCTGTTCTTCGCCATCCTGGTGGCCTCGGTCTGAATCGACCCGGGTTCAGTAGACATCTTCGAGCCTCAAACTGAGGCCCAATCGGAGGTGCCATGCAGAGCAAGCAACCCTACCCAGAAGAATTC
>NZ_JAVDXV010000009.1:0-396015 GCF_031458115.1 Roseateles asaccharophilus
CCTGCGCAATCGACGAGTTGCTGCCTCATCACTGGGTGCCAGCCATCTGACCGAACGCTCTGCAGCGGTCAACATGTGTTCGCTGGCTGCTTACGCTGCCACTGGCGGCCGGCCAGAGCCAGCGCTTCACGGCGGACTACCTCGTCAGCGCGCCCAAGGACGCCAACGTCAGCGGGTTGCGCTGATGGATCAGCTGCCCGGCGGGCGTGGCGCCGGTCGCTGCGGCGCGTTGGCGTTGTCCATGTCGGAGACGATGAGCCAGCGCCCGTCGGCCTGGCGGCGCAGCACCAGCGTGAACTTGCCGAAGTCCGGCTTGTCGGCGGCGCCACCCCAGCCGCCGATGACATAGGCCAGGTCACCCGAGACGCCGTAGGCGATGGGCCGCAGGTGCAGCGGCGACCCCGCGCCTTGCGAGTAGGCCTTGCGGATGCTGTCGGCGCCCTGCGCGGGCGGCTGGCCGCTGGGCAGCGCCATGCCGTCGGCCGTGAACAGCTGCGCCAGCGCCGCCGTGTCGTTGGCCTGCCAGGCACGGGCGTAGTCCTGCAGCACGCGGTCGACGTCGGGCGGCAGCGACACGGTGGGCAGGCGTTGCGCCCAGGCGCTGGCGGTGCACAGAACGGCCAGAACGGCAGCGGCAAGGACTCGATGTTTCATGTTCGGGCGCATCGCAGTGGACGAGGCCCGCATCATCACGGGGGGCCGGCCGGCGGCACATGTGCCGCCCGTCATCCCGCAGGCTCAGGCTCAAACGGCGGAGGCCAGCGACGCGTCGGCCCAGCGCAGGTCCGCCGTCGCCTCGCTGCCGATGATGGCGCCACGCTCGAAGGCGAGCGCCACGGGCGCGGCGCACACGAGTCGCGGTGGCGCGCGGCCCGCGGGTGCTCTCCGGATCCCAGCTGCCGCCGAAGGTCCAGCGCGCCGTGATGTCCTCGGCGCGCGGCGCGCCGGCCGCGTCGGCCAGGTTGTCGGCCAGCCAGGAGAAGCCGCCGGCGGCACGGCGGCTGGTGTGGAAATAGCTGCGCACGCCCACCCGGGTCTCGCGCGCGATGCGCTCGTTGGCGGCGATGTCCTTCTCGCTGGGTGCGCCGCTGTCCAGCGGGTAGCTGACGAGGTAGGGCCGCTTGTCGCGCAGGCGCTCCGAATACGTGCAGGCTATGAAGAAGAACTGCGCGTCGCGGTGCGCACGGGCCAGGAAGAAGTCGGGCGGCCCGTCGATGCGTGTGCGGTGGATGACGAACTTCTTGTCGGCGATGTTGGCGCCGTCATGCCGGAACGCGGCCTCGGTCTTGGGGAGGACTGCAGCGCGGCGTGGACGGAGGTGAAGTGGCCTGAACCGTCTTTGGCAACGATAAGGTTGGGGTGGGGTTGAAAACTGACCGCCGACGCACCTGACTTCGCGCCAACTGCCAACAAGCCACCCAATAGCGTTCGTCGGCGCAATGAGGCGGGAAGCATTTGCACATTTGTATTCAAGCTCGCGCCCCGTTTCCCGGCATCCGCGAATGCGCTTGACGCTCCTGCGGCCGCATGGCGGAATCGCCGCCTACCAACTCCAAGGCTGGAGCATCCCAACCAACACCATAAGCGCCATAAACCAAAGTCCTGCAGTTCGCCCAAAGCGGGTGTCCACCATGCCGCCAACCAAGATGGCGGCGAACATCCCGACCAGAAACGTTGCACCTGCCATGCTCGACAAGAGGTGAGACGTCATAAACAAGAACACCGCCGCAACAAAGATCAGCAGCGCAAGAAAGCCGACGCGGAGCTGCCAAAACTCCCTGGCAATCAACATCGCTCCAGCGATGACAAATAGCAGGAGCCCAGACAGATAGGCCCAAGCGTTGGGCCATGGCACTTTCGGTGCCTTGATCCCCTTCATGCCAGCAACGATCTCGACCAACCCGGTCAAGCGCGCTTGATTGATCGCATCGAGAAGTAAGTAGGTCGCATACCCAATGACGACCACCGCGAAGGCTAAGAGTACCCACTCCCTTCGTGACGCCGGTCGCTCCATGGCTTTGTCGGTCAACGGCAAACTCTCAGCGCCATCACGCGTCCCTCAACCCCTCACCTCACCCTGCCCCAACACCACCCACTTCATCGACGTCAGCCCCTCCAGGCCCACGGGCCCGCGGGCGTGGAACTTGTCGGTGGAGATGCCGATCTCGGCGCCCAGCCCGTACTCGAAGCCGTCGGCGAAGCGCGTGCTGGCGTTGACCATCACGCTGGCCGAGTCGACCTCGCGCAGGAAGCGCATCGCGTTCGGGTGGTTGGTGGTCAGGATCGCGTCCGTGTGGTGCGAGCCGTAGCGGTTGATGTGCGCGATGGCCTCGTCCAGCGAGTCCACCACCTTGATGCTGATGATGGGTGCCAGGTACTCGGTAGACCAATCTTCCTCGGTCGCCGGCACGGCCGCCGGCAGCAGCGCGCGGGTGCGGCCGCAGCCGCGCATCTCCACGCCCTTGGCGTGGAAGACCTCGGCGATGCGCGGCAGGAAGGCCCTGGCCTGGGCCGCATGCACCAGCAGCGATTCGGTCGCATTGCAGGGGCTGTACTTCTGCGTCTTGGCGTTGTCGACGACCTTCACGGCGAGGTCCAGGTCCACCTCGGCGTCCACATAGCTGTGGCAGTTGCCGTCCAGGTGCTTGATGACGGGCACCTTGGCTTCCGCGCTGATGCGCTCGATCAGCCCCTTGCCGCCGCGCGGGATGATGACGTCCACCCACTGCGGCTGGCTGATCAGCAGGCCGACGGCAGCGCGGTCGGTCGTGTTGACGAGCTGAACCGCAGTTCGCGGCAAACCCGCCTCTTCAAGCGACGCCGCCACGATTTCTGCCAGCGCGAGGTTGGAATGGATCGCCTCCGAGCCGCCGCGCAGGATGCAGGCGTTGCCGCTCTTGATGGCCAGGGACGCCGCCTCGATGGTCACGTTCGGGCGGCTCTCGTAGATCATGCCGAACACGCCCAGCGGCACGCGCATCTGGCCCACGCTGATGCCGGTGGGGCGGCGCTTCACGCCGGTGATCTCGCCCACCGGGTCGGGCATGGCGGCGATCTGCTCACAGCCCTCGGCCACGGTGGCCAGTGTCTTGGCGTCGAGCTTGAGGCGGTCGCGCAGCGGGCCGCTGAGTTCGCCGGAACCGGCCAGGTCGCGGGCATTGGCGTCGGCCAGCGCTGGGCCGGCCTCGCGCAGGCGGCGGGCCAGGGCCAGCAGCGCGGTGTTCTTGGCGGCCGTCGGGGCGGCGGCCATGGCGGTAGAGGCGGCGCGGGCGGCGCGGCCGAGGTCGTCCATGTAGGCGGTCAGGCTCATGGCCGCCATTGTCCCAAGAAGCCTCGGCCTAGAGCTTCGTAAGGTCGGGCCCGCCCTCCGCACCGAACCAAGCCTTGCTCAACGCCTGGCGAGCGCTCTTCTCGGCGGCAGCGTCGCCCTTGCGCTTGTAGACCTCGGCCAGCGCGGCCAGCGCCCAGCCGTTGTTGCGCACGCGGGCCAGCGAGTCGCGCAGCGCCGTCTCGGCCTCGTCCAGCTTGCCCTGCCTCAGCTTCACGGCGCCCAGCGACTGGCGCACCGGGTAGTACCAGTAGGGCGGCTCGGTGTAGGCCAGGCCGTCCTCGATGGCCACGGCCTGCTCGAACGCGGCCGCCGCGCCGGCCAGGTCGCCCTGGGCGTCGGCCAGCCGGCCGGCGGCCACCAGCCGGGCCGTCTGCGCGATGGCCTTGGCCGGGATGCCCCAGGCGTCGAAGGCGCTGAAGTCGGCGGCCTCCAGCTTCGTCAGCGCGGCGATCTCATGCCCGGCGGCGGTCGCGTCCTTGCGCTGGGCCTGGGCCACGGCGCGGGCGTAGTGGTACATGACCTTGACCAGCAGCAGATCGTCGGCCGGCGCCGGTAGCGCCAGGATGGCCTCGGGCGCGCTGAACTGCGCATGCGTCGTGTACGGCGCGGCCTTGACGGGCTGCATGATGGGATAGGCCTTCACGACATCCACCGGCATGGACGCGTCCAGTTTCGCGGCCGAGGTCACGGCCGTGCGCCCGTCGCCGCCCATCTGCGCCGACACCATCAGGAAGTGGATGTTGTGCGGGTAGTAGGCCGAGCGGTACAGCGGGTCCGACGGCGACCTGTTGAAGTAGGCCTCGTCGACTTCCGTGGCCTTGCGGTTCAGCTCCAGCGACTCGCGGTACAGGCCCACGCGGTAGTAGATGTGCGAGGGCATGTGCACGATGTGGCCGGCGCCTGGCATCAGCGCGGCCAGGCGGCGCGCGGGGGCCAACGCGCGCTCAGGCGTCGTGGAGGCCTCGACCGCATGGATGTAGAGGTGGATGGCGCCCGCATGGTTGGGGCTGCGCTTCAGCACCGTCTCCAGCGCGGTGACGACATCGGCCGTGCGGCCCTTGGGTTTCGCGCCACCGGCCTCCCAGTAGTCCCAGGGCTGGGTGTCCATGGACGCTTCGGCGTGCAGCGTCTGGATCAGGTCATCGCCGGGGAACTGCACGGCCACGCGCTTCATCGCGTCGGCATAGGCGGCGTCCAGCGGGGCGCGGTCGGCGGGCTGCTCGGGCAGGTAACGCACCTGCAGCGCCTCGATCAGCGCCTTCTCGCGCGGCGGCAGTTGCCGCTTCAACGCGGCGGCGCGCTGCAAAGCGGCCCAGGCAGGCGCGACGGCCTCGGGCTGCATGGGCACGTTGATGTTGGGGCCCAGGATCAGCGCCTCGCCCCAGAAGCACATCGCGCAGTTCGGGTCCAGCTTCTGCGCGGCCTGGAAGGAGCGCTGCGCCTCGGCATGGTTGAACGCAAAGGCCAGGCGCAGGCCCTGGTCGAAATAGGCCTGCACCCGGGGCGCGGCCTTGCCCAGCTTGAAGGTCATGGCGCCGAGGTCGCCGTACAGCGGCACGTCGCCACCGGCCGCCTTCATCGCGGCGGGCTGGAAGGGCTGGGTCTCGGACTTGGTGGTGGCCGCGGCCAGCAGCGCCTGCAGCAGCACGGGCTGGCCCGCCGCGCCGGGGCGGCACAGGCCGCCGCCATCCAGTAGCGGGTCGAAGGCCGGGCCGCTGCCGGCGGGGCCGGAGGCGGTTGTCAGCGCGGCGAGGCCGGCGGCGGACAGGGCGTGAAGCAGGCGGGGCGTCTTCATGGCGGAGCCTCCAGGCGTTCAGGGCGGCGCCATCGTCCCACCGGCGTCTGCGGCTCACAAGCTCAAGCCTGTGGATGCGACCTCAGCGCCGCAGACCCGGACGCTCCATCGCCACTTCCGAGACGCCGAAGCCCAGCTTCTCGTAGAAGGCGCTGACGCCGTCGCGCCCTGCACGCAACACCCAGGTCATGCGGTCGTTGTCGCCCATGGCCGTCCGCACGAGGGCGCTGCCAATGCCGCGGCCGCGGTGCGACGCCGCGACGACCACCATGGAGATGTAGCCATTGAAAAGCCCGTCGGTGATGGCACGCAGAAAGCCCACCACCTGCGTGCCCTCCACCGCGACCAAGGTCGTCTGAGAACGCTCCAGCAGCAAGCGGAAGACCTCCGCGTCCTGCACCCGGGGGCCCCAGGCGTTGTCCATGAGCAGCTGACGTGCGGCTTCGACCTCGTCGGGCTGGATGGGGCGGATTTCCACTCACCCCCCGAACATCATGCGCCGGGCGATGGCGGTCTTCAGCGGGCTGGCCACCTCAAGCCCCGCAAGCGCCAGGCCACGCAGTGCGGGCAGGCCCGGCAGTCGCCAGGCGAAGCTGCGCGCCAGGAAGTCGGTCGCCGCGATCATGGGCCAGCGGTCCGGCGCACGCTGCCAATCCACACGGGCCAGCGTGGCGTCCAGGTTCTGTCCGGTTTCGGCGGCTTCGCGCAGCGCATCGACCAGTGCCTGCGCGTCGCGCAAACCCAGGTTCAAGCCCTGCCCGGCCACCGGGTGCAGCGTCTGCGCCGCATTGCCGATGCGCAGCGCGCGGCCTTGCAGCAGCCGCGTCTCGGCGTTCAGGCCCAGCGGGAAGCACTTCAGCGGCGAGATGCCCGTCAGCTGGCCGGCCACGGCGGGCAGCTGCTGCTGGATGACGGTCAGGCGCTGCGCGTCGTTCAGCGACGCGATGTCGTCCTCGGCCTGCGGCAGGCACCAGACCAGCGCGGCGCGATGGCCTTGCGCATCGTCCGGCAGCGGCAGCAGCGCCAGCGGCCCGTTGCGCGTGAAGCGCTCGATGGCCAGGCCCTGCAGCCCCGGCGCGGCCAGGCGCACGCTGCCCACCCAGGCGTTCTGGTGGTAGTCGCTGGTGATGGACTTGTGATCCTGCTCGGCAAACACGCCGCCCTCGGCGACGACGGCGAGGTCGAAGCCGTCCACCAGCGGGCCTTCGCCGCTGTCCAGGTCGACGCCGACGGCGCGCGAGCGGATCGCATGCACCGCCGTGCCGAAGCGCGTGAACAGCCGCGCGGGCTGCGTGGCGGCCAGGTCCAGCCAGCGCTGCTGCAGCGGCGCCACCAGCGCGCCATAGGGCAGCACGGCGCCCAGCTGCGGCAGGCCCTGCTCGGCGGCGCGTATCCACACCTCCCCCGCGATGGGTGCGGGCGGTGCCTGGCTGACATGCACGGTCTTGATGGCCTGGGCGACCTCGGGCCGCCAGGCCTGCAGACGCTGCAGCAGCCGCACGCTGCCCAGGTTCAGCGCCAGCGTGCGTGCGTCGCCGCTGATGTCGCGGTCCAGCGGGCGGGTGTCGAAGAGATGGATCTGCGCCTGCGGCAGCCGCTCAGCGGCCAGCAGGGCGAGCGCGAGGCCGGCGGGGCCCGCGCCGATGACGGCGAGGTTCATGGCCCTAACGATACCTGGGGCAAGGGGCGGCGCTTAAGCTGCCGCCCTTTCCCAAGCCCCCTGCCAAGGATCACCCCATGCAATACCGCCGCCTCGGCCGCGCCGGCCTCCAGGTCTCCGAACTGTCGCTCGGCTCCTGGGTCACGTATCACAACCAGGTCGACACCAAGGCCGCCACCGAGATGCTGGCGGCCGCCTTCGATGCCGGCATCAACTTCTTCGACAACGCCGAGGTCTATGCCCAGGGCGAGAGCGAGGTCGTCATGGGCCAGGCCTTCAAGGCGCTGGGCTGGAACCGGCTGGACTACATCGTCTCCAGCAAGTTCTTCTGGGGTCTGGCGCGCGACGGCGTGACCACCACCAACCGCAAGGACACGCTGAACCGCAAATACCTGATGCAGGCCGTGGACGGCTCGCTGAAGCGGCTGCAGCTGGAACACCTGGACCTGATCTACTGCCACCGCCCCGACCCGCACACGCCCATCGAGGAGACGGTCTGGGCCATGAGCGACATCATCCGCCAGGGCAAGGCGCTGTACTGGGGCACCAGCGAGTGGAGCGCCGCCGACATCCGCGCCGCCTGGGAGATCGCCGAGCGCCACCACCTGCACAAGCCGGTCGTGGAGCAGCCGCAGTACCACCTGTTCCACCGCCGCAAGGTGGAGCAGGAGTTCGCCCGCCTGTACGACGACATCGGCCTGGGCCTGACCACCTGGAGCCCGCTGGCCTCGGGCCTGCTGACCGGCAAGTACCGCAGCGGCATCCCGGCCGGCAGCCGTGGCGCGCTGGAGACCATGGGCTGGATGCGCGAGCAGCTGCAGGACAAGGCCAAGAACGACGCCGTCGGCAAGCTGGCCGAGGTCGCGGCCGAGTTGGGCTGCAACACCGCCCAGCTGGCCATTGCGTGGATCAACCGCAACCCGCGCGTGTCCACCGTCATCCTGGGCGCCAGCCGAATCGAGCAGCTGCGCGACAACCTGGGTGCGCTGGCCGTGACGCCGAAGCTGACGCCCGAGGTGGTGGCCCGCATCGACGAGATCACGAAGCCCCTCGCTGCCTGAAGCCCCTCGCTCGGCCCGCGACGCGCGGCAATCGCCGCGTCGTGGGCACGATTCACGTTCTCTGAGGGCAAGACCCGGCCAGTTCCGTCCGCATCGCGCGCCAGAATGCGCGCCATGCGGGCCTGGATAAGAAAAGCATTGGTCGTTGCGGGGCTGCTCACGTCGTCGGCGTGGGCCGTCGTGCCGCGCTTTGAGCCCATCGGCGACCCCGGCGGCGTGCGCGACAACGTCGTCTCGGCACTGGCCATCGACGCCCGCGGCCTGCTGTGGATCGGCTCGCCCGAAGGCCTGCTGCGCTACGACGGCTACAGCTTCCGGCGCCTGCCGCTGATGTCGCCGGACGGCAAGCTGCTGCCCGAGCAGTTCGTCCGCGCGATGCTGCCCGACCCGCGCGGCTGGATCTGGGTGGCGGCCGGCAACAGCGGCCTGGTGCGGCTGGATGTGGCCACCGGCCGCTGGGACCGCTGGACGCGCGACGGCAATTCGGCCGACGACGCCGCGCCCGCCGCGAACACGGTGCGCAGCTTCGCATTGGAGAAGGACGGCACGCTGTGGCTGGGTGGCAGCGGCGGCCTGGACCGCTTCGACGCCAAGACCCAGCGCTTCACCCACCACCGCGGCCCGGCCGACGGCCTGCCCGATGGCCGCGTGCAGACGCTGCTGGTGGACCGCCACGGCACGCTGTGGATAGGCACCTGGCGCGGCCTCGCGCGCAAGGCGGTCGACGGCCCCATCGAGACGCTGGACGTGGGCCTGGGTGACCAGCTCGTCACGCTGATCAGCGAGACGCAGGACGGCCGCATCATCATCGGCACGGCGCAGGGCCGGCTGCGCGCGCTGTCGGCCGCGGGCCAGCCTCTGGCTTTCAGCAACGGCGCCGAGCCCGGCGCGGCGACCGGCGTGTCGCCGGTGATGGCCATGGTGCAGCCGGATGTCGGCGAGCTGTGGTTCGGCGACGCCTCGGGCCTGACGCGCCGGCGCGCCAGCGACGGCGCGCTCATCGAACGCACGCCGGCCGCCGCGCCGCGCAACGACCTGCGGGCGCTGATGCGCGACCCATCCGGCACCGTCTGGGCCGGCAGCTATGGCGGCGGACTGATGCGCCATGTGCCGTCGCTGCCCGGCCTGGGCATGGTGCGCGACCCGCTGGCCGGGCCGAGCGCGACGACAGCGCTGGACGTGCGCAGCATCCTGCAGCTGGACAACGGCGAGGTCTGGCTGGGCACGCTGTCCAGCGGCATCGAGCGACGCGACCGCCAGCTGCAGCCCATTGCCAGCATCGCGCCCGGCAGCAACGGCCTGCCATCCGGCCGCATCAACGCGCTGAGCCAGACCAAGGACGGTTCGGTCTGGGTGGCCGTGGACACGCAGCTGCTGCGCTTCGACAGCCAGGGTCGCCACAAGGAGACGCTGCGCGGCGGCAACGCCGTGCCGCGGCGCCTGCATGCCGACGCGGACGGCGCGCTGTGGATCGCGACGCTGGACGGCCTGATGCGCTGGACCCCGCAGCGGCCGCAGATGCGGGCGATCCCGACCGCGGGCCTGGTGGGCGGCACGGGCGAGGTCAATGCCTTTGCCACGCTGCCCGACGGCAGCCTGTGGGCCGGCGGCGCCGCGGGGCTGTTCCGCGTCGCCAAGCCCGGTGACGACGAACCCGTGGCCGAATGGGTGGAGCCCAAGGGCCTGACCGGCCAGACCGTGCTGGGCATGGCCGTGGCGCCCGACGGCCGGCTGTGGGTGGACACCGGCAACGGCCTGCACCGGCTCGTCGAGGGTGATGGCAAGCGGGCGCGTTTCGAGGCCGTGCCGGCCGGCGAACTGGGCGGCGCCTTCGGCGCCAACCTGCTGTTCGACCAGCGCGGCCGCATCTGGTCGCAGCGCAACATGTACGACCCCAAGACCGGCGAACACCGCGAGCTGGGGCCGGCCGACGGCGCCGACCTGGGCACCGGCTGGTTCCGCGCCTACCTGCGGCTGGACGACGGCCGCATGCTGTTCGGCGGCGCGCGCGGCCTGCTGGTCATCGACCCCGAGCGCTTCGCGGCCTGGGATTACAAGCCGCCGCTGGTGGCGTCGGAGTTGCGCGTGGAGGGCGCCGAGCGCGCCGTGCCGGCCGCCGGCGAGCCGCTGGTGCTGGAGCCCGGCGAGCGGGCGTTCAGCCTGGCCTTCGCGTCGCTGGACTACAGCCAGCCGGCCCGCAACCGCTACCGCTACCGGCTGCAGGGGCTGGACCCGAACTGGGTGCAGGCCGGCGGCATGAGCCGCACGGCCACCTACACCAACCTCGCGCCGGGCCAGTACACGCTGCACCTGCAGGGCAGCAACCGCGACGGCGCCTGGGGGCCGGACGAGCTGCAGATCCCCGTGCACGTGCGCGCCGCCTGGTGGCAGACGCGCTGGGCGCTGGCGCTGGCCGTCGTGGCCGCCGCCGGGCTGGTGGCCTTGATCGTGGCCATGCGCACGCGGCTGCTGCTGCGCCATCGCCGCGTGCTGGAGGAGCGCGTGCGCGAACGCACCGAGGCGCTGGAGGCCGCCAAGGCCGCGCTGACGGCCAAGTCGCTCGAACTGGAGGAAGCCAGCCTGACCGACCCGCTGACCGGCCTGCGCAACCGCCGCTTCCTGGACCGCCAGATGCCCGCCGACGCGGCGCTGGCGCTGCGCCACTACGAGCCCATCAACGACGCGCCGGTAGAGGGCGAGAGCGAGCAGGACCTGCTGTTCTTCCTGATCGACATCGACCACTTCAAGCGCATCAACGACGCCCACGGCCACATTGCCGGCGATGCGGTGCTGGAGCAGATGCGCGGCCGGCTGGAGCAGGTGTTCCGCGCCACCGACTACCTGGTGCGCTGGGGCGGCGAGGAGTTCCTCATCGTGGCCCGCGGCACGCCGCGCTCGCGCGCCGCCGAGCTGGCCGAGCGCGCCCGCCAGGCGGTGTCGGGCGAGCCCTTCATCCTGGAGAACGGCCTGAAGCTGGCGCAGACCTGCTCGGTGGGCTTCTCGGCCTTCCCGCTATGTCCGCAGCTGCCACGCGCGCTGGACTGGCGCTCGGCCATCGACCTGGCCGATGCCGCGCTGTACGACGCCAAGGAGTCCGGCCGCAACGCCTGGGTGGGCCTGGTCAGCGCGCAGGCCGGCAGCGACGACGAACTGCAGCGCGACGTGCGCCGGCCGCTGGAAAGCTGGGCCGCGCGCGGCCGGTTGAAGCTGGTGCGCAGCGGGCGCTGAATCGGACGTTCAGCGGCCGCGAAGGCGGTGGTCGCAGACCACCCCCGTAAAATCCCGCGCTTTGCCCCTCCCAGGAAAGCCCCGGCCATGACTGACGCATCGACCGCCTCCCCCACTCTCATGGCCAACGCGATCCGCGCGCTGGCGATGGACGCCGTGCAGGCGGCCAACTCCGGCCACCCTGGCGCCCCCATGGGCATGGCCGAGATCGGCGTCGCGCTGTGGGCGCGTCATCTGAAGCACAACCCGGCCAACCCGCACTGGGCCGACCGCGACCGCTTCGTGCTGTCCAACGGCCACGGCTCCATGCTGATCTACGCGCTGCTGCACCTGACGGGCTACGAGCTGCCCATCGAGGAGTTGAAGGCCTTCCGCCAGATGCACAGCAAAACGCCGGGCCACCCCGAAGTGGGCATCACCCCGGGCGTGGAGACCACCACCGGCCCGCTGGGCCAGGGCATCACCAACGGCGTGGGCCTGGCCCTGGCCGAGAAGCTGCTGGCGCGCGACTTCAACCGCGACGGCCACGAGATCGTCAACCACCACACCTATGTCTTCCTGGGCGACGGCTGCCTGATGGAAGGCATCAGCCATGAAGCCGCCGCACTGGCCGCCTCGTGGAAGCTGAACAAGCTGATCGCCATCTACGACGACAACGGCATCTCCATCGACGGCCAGGTCGCGCCCTGGTTCGGTGACGACACGGCCAAGCGCTTCCAGGCCTACGGCTGGAACGTCGTCGGCCCGGTGGACGGCCATGACGTGGACGCCGTCGACAAGGCCATCGCCAAGGCCAAGACCAGCGCCGACAAGCCCACGCTGATCATCGCCAAGACCACCATCGGCAAGGGCTCGCCCAACCGTGCCGGCACGGCCAAGGCCCACGGCGAAGCGCTGGGCGGGGAAGAAATCAAGCTGACCCGCGAGGCCCTGGGCTGGGTGCACGAGCCCTTCGTCGTGCCGCCCGAGGCCTACACGGCCTGGGACGCCAAGTCCGCCGGCGACCGCGCCGAGAGCGAGTGGGACGTGCGCTTCGACGCCTATGCCGAAGCCCACCCCGAGCTGGCCGCCGAGTTCCAGCGCCGCATGGCCGGCGTGCTGCCCGCCAACTTCGCGCAGGTCGCCGTGGACGCCGTCGTCAAGGCCCACGCCGAAGCGCAGACCGTCGCCAGCCGCAAGGCCAGCCAGCTGGCGCTGGAAGCCTTCACCGGCGCGCTGCCGGAAATGCTGGGTGGCAGCGCCGACCTGACCGGCTCCAACCTGACCAACACCAGCCACACGCCCAACCTGCGCTTCGAGAAGGACGGCACGCCCAACAACGGTCGCCACATCAACTACGGCGTGCGCGAGTTCGGCATGGCGGCCATCATGAACGGCGTGGCCCTGCACGGCGGCTTCATCCCCTACGGCGGCACCTTCCTGACCTTCAGCGACTACAGCCGCAACGCCATCCGCATGGCCGCGCTGATGAAGACCCGCGTCATCCATGTGATGACGCACGACTCCATCGGCCTGGGTGAAGACGGCCCGACCCACCAGTCCATCGAGCATGTCGCGTCGCTGCGCCTGATCCCCGGCCTGGACGTCTGGCGCCCGGCCGACACGACCGAGACCGTCGTCGCCTGGACCATGGCCATCGGCAACGCGCAGCGCCCCAGCCTGCTGGCGCTGAGCCGCCAGAACCTGACCTACTCGCCCAAGACCAACGTCGACGAGATCGCCAAGGGCGCCTACGTGCTGGCCGAGCCGGCCAAGGGCAAGGCCCAGGCCGTCATCATCGCGACCGGCTCCGAGGTGCAGCTGGCCATGGCCGCCAAGGCGCTGCTGGCCGAGCAGGGCGTGAAGGTGCGCGTGGTCTCCATGCCCAGCACCAGCGTGTTCGACCGCCAGGACAAGGACTACAAGAAGTCCGTGCTGCCCAAGGGCCTGCCGCGCGTGGCCGTCGAGATGGGCGTCAGCGACTACTGGTGGAAGTACGGCGTGGACGCCGTGGTGGGCATCGATACATTCGGCGAATCGGCACCGGCCGGCGTGCTGTTCAAGCACTTCGGCTTCACGCCGGAGAACGTGGCCGCCACCGTGAAGGCGGTGTTGAAGAAGAAGTGATGCCGCTGCCTGCTCCCGGCCGCATGCGGCCAGGGAGCACGTGATGTGGAATCAACGGGCCGCGCTTGCGGCCCTTTTGTTGTTGTGTGCGAGCGATGTTCAGGCGCAGCGGTTCTCGGGCTGTCTGAAGCATCCGCCGCTCCAGTTTCCTGCCGTCGTCAGCTGGCCAAAGGTGCCGAAGTTCTTCGCCGACATGGAGCTGGCCGAAGACCCGACGGGCCCGCTCAAGGTGAGCGTGATCTACACCAATTTCCCGACTCGCCTGCGGGAACACGTCGTGCGTCACCTTGAGTCTGGCCGATGGGTCTGCGAGGACAAGCCAGACGCGAAGCACCGGTTCAACAGCCGATGGACGTTCGTGAGCGAACCTCGTCCGAAGTTCAGCGAATCCAAGGTGACGCTGGCCCGCTTTGTTGAAATGGTGAAACCCGCCCCGGATGCGCCGTTGAACTTCAATGTCGAAGAACTGGGCTGCCCCTTCGTCGTGAAGTGGCAGACTTTCCGTCCGGTAGCGCCTAATCGAGTCAGCATCAGCTTCTCGGGCCCCAAGCACAAGCCGTTTCGCCAATGGCTGGAGAACGTGGAGATCGATGGCCCGAAATCCAGGCAGCTCGAATTGATCGGAGAGGAGCTTGAGATCAGCGTGCCCTGCGAGCGCAACAACCTCGCACCGCCCGACGCGGCGGCGAGTTCGCCTCCCTGATCGGCAGCCGCATGGACGCTTCTCGTTTGGTCAAGCTGGTCTGAAATCGCCCTGAAACCACCCCTTCCCGCGTATGCCCGAGAATCAGCGGCCCCGCGCGAACCACATTCCCTTTCTCTGGAGACTCTCCCATGGCAATCAAGATCGGCATCAACGGCTTCGGCCGCATCGGACGCATGGTGTTCCGTGCCGCAGTCGCGAACTTCAAGGACATCGAGGTCGTCGCGATCAACGACCTGCTGGAGCCCGACTACCTGGCCTACATGCTGAAGTACGACAGCGTGCACGGCAAGTTCGAGGGTGATGTGGCCGTCGAGGGCAACACGCTGGTCGTCAACGGCAAGCCCATCCGCCTGACCGCCATCAAGGATCCGTCCGAGCTGAAGTGGGCCGAGGCCGGCGCCGACATCGTCATCGAATCCACCGGCATCTTCCTGGACCAGGCCGGCGGCGAGAAGCACCTGGCCGCGGGCGCGAAGAAGGTCATCTTCTCGGCACCGTCCAAGGACGAGACGCCGATGTTCGTGTTCGGCGTGAACCACACCAAGTACGCCGGCGAGAAGATCATTTCCAACGCCTCGTGCACGACCAACTGCCTGGCTCCGCTGGCCAAGGTGCTGAACGACAAGTGGGGCATCAAGCGCGGCCTGATGACCACCGTGCACGCCGCCACCGCGACGCAGAAGACCGTGGACGGCCCGAGCAACAAGGACTGGCGCGGCGGCCGCGGCATCCTGGAGAACATCATCCCCAGCAGCACCGGCGCCGCCAAGGCGGTCGGCAAGGTCATCCCCGAGCTCAACAAGAAGCTGACGGGCATGGCCTTCCGCGTGCCCACCAGCGACGTGTCGGTCGTCGACCTGACCGTCGAGCTGAACAACGAAGCCAGCTACGCCGACATCTGCGCCGAGTTCAAGGCGCAGAGCCAGGGCGCGCTGAAGGGCGTGCTGGGCTACACGGAAGACAAGGTCGTCGCGACCGACTTCCGCGGTGACGCCCGCACCTCCATCTTCGACGCCGAAGCCGGCATCGCGCTGGACGGCACCTTCGTGAAGCTGGTGTCCTGGTACGACAACGAGTGGGGCTACTCGAACAAGGTGCTGGAGATGGTGCGCGTCGTCGCCGCCTGATCTCCATCAGCCTGATCAAGGGCCGTGGCCGCGCAAGCGGGCCACGGCCTTTTTGTTTGCCGGCTCAGTGGGACAGCTTCAAGCCCACGATGCCGGCCACGATCAGGCCGACGCTGACCAGCCGCGCGACGCCCGCCGGCTCCTTGAACAGCACGATGCCCAGGATCACCGTGCCCACTGCGCCTATGCCCACCCAGACCGCATAGGCGGTGCCAACCGGCAGCGACTTCATCGCCCAGCCCAGCAGGGCCACGCTGGCGCCCATGCTCAGCAGCGT
Source organism: Roseateles asaccharophilus (assembly GCF_031458115.1). Classification (GTDB taxonomy): domain Bacteria; phylum Pseudomonadota; class Gammaproteobacteria; order Burkholderiales; family Burkholderiaceae_C; genus Pelomonas; species Pelomonas asaccharophilus_A. Next base: position 15,292 of record NZ_JAVDXV010000009.1, read on the forward strand.
CAGCGTGGTGGGCAGCGGCCGCGTGAAGCCCTCGGTGTACTTCAGGCCTATGGCCCAGCCGACCTCCAGCAGTCCGGCGATGACGAGCGCGATCCAGGCCATCGGTGGCCCTCCTTGGCAATGACGAGGGCCGGATTCTCGACGTCGGTCAGTACCAGTAGCTCGGGTAGGGCCGCCGGCAGGCGCGGTGGTAGAGCACCGCCACGCCCACCATGACCAGCGCGCCGGCCAGCGTCGGGAAAAACAGGAAGCTCCACTTGGGCGCGGCCAGGAACACGATGATGGGGTTGGAGCCGGCCGGCGGATGCAGCGTGCGCGTCAGCATCATCAGCGCCGTCGCCACGGCCGCGGCCGTGGCGAGCGACCACCAACTGGGGCCCAGCAGCGCCAGTGCCGCCAGCCCCACGGCCGTGCAGATGAAATGCCCCCCGATGACGCTGCGCGGCTGCGCGAAATGGATCTCGGGAAAGGTGAACACCATCACCGCCGTCGAGCCGAATGAGCCCAGCGCCAGCAGCACGCCGAGATTGAAGGAGCTGAAGGCCAGCACGCCGATGATGGTGAAGACGCCCGCGCAGGCGATGGCGCCTTGCGTCAGCGGGAAGCCGGGCGCACGGCTGGCCGAGGGCGGTGCCACATCCACCACGGCACCGGTCACGAGTTCAGTCATGGAAAAGTCCTTGGCGACCATCCAAGAAAGGGGGGCGGGAGCCACGGACTCCGCCCCAACCCGAGCCGCCGACACCTCTCAGCGGCGGCCCCAAGAGACTCGGTTCCCGCTCAGGCGGCGCCGGCACCGCCGGGCACGGCGCCCAGCTCGCCCGATTCGCGTGCCTTCTTGCCGTAGACCCACTCGAACACCGGGCTGGCCATCATGGTCGTCACGACCGCCATCAGCACCAGCATGGAGAACAGCGCCGGGCCGATGATGCCCTTCTGCAGGCCGATGTTGATGATGATCAGCTCCATCAGGCCGCGCGAGTTCATCAGCGCGCCGATGCCCAGCGCCGTGCGGTTGTCCTCGCCGGCCATGCGTGCCGCCAGGTAGCAGGCGCCGAACTTGGCCAGCACCGAGGCCGCCAGCACGCCCAGCGCGATCAGCAGCAGCTGCACGGAATTGATCATGTCCAGCCGCGTGTTCAGGCCCGAGTAGGTGAAGAACATCGGCAGCAGCAGGATGACCGTCATCGGTTCGAGCTTCTTCTTCAGCTCGGTGGCGAACAGGCCGCGCGGCATGACGGCGCCCAGGATGAAGCCGCCGAAGATGGCGTGGATGCCGACGGCGTCCATGATGAAGGCCGACGTGCAGAAGGCGATCAGCGTGATGCCCAGCACCGCGTTGCTCATGTGGCCGTCGCGCTCGACCATGCGGCCCAGCGGCGCCAGCAGCTTGCGGCCGAACAGCATGACGGAGGCCGCCCAGATGGCGCCGCCACCGATGGCCAGCACGGCCACGCCGGCGCCGCCACCGAAGGCCGCCAGCACCAGCGCCAGCACGCACCAGGACACGGCGTCATCGAAGGCGCCGGCCGTCAGCGACAGCGTGCCCAGCGAGGTGTGGGCCAGGCCGCGCTCATTGATGATGCGGGCCAGCATGGGGAAGGCCGTCAGCGCGATGCAGGCGCCCATGAACAGCGTGGCGTTGGCCACCGAGATGCCGTCGGCGAACAGCCCCGGCACCTGCAGCAGCAGCGGCGTGATGAGGAACGCGATGAAGAAGGGCGCCGCGATGCCGGAGATGGACACGCCGATGGCGCTCTTGGCCTTGGTGGCGAAGTGGTCCAGCCGCAGTGTGGTGCCGACGAGGAACATGTACAGGCCCACGCCCAGCTGCGCGCCGCAGTACAGGACGTTCTTCATCTCCTTGGGGAAGATGGCGGTCTGGACGTCGGCGGCCAGCATGCCGAACAGCGACGGGCCCAGGATGACGCCCGCGATCATCTCGCCCACCACCTGCGGCTGCGCCAGGAACTTGGAACCCAGCCAGCCCACCACGCGGCAGGCCAGGATGATTAGCCCCAACTGCAGGAAGAAGTGCACGCTGAAGTCGGTGGGGGAATACGTGGCCGCCACCGCGGGGGCCGGGCCACCGTGCTTGGCGAACACGTCGGCCAACATGGCCAACAGGTCAAGGTTTTCCATTGCGTTCCTGGTTATTCGTCGTCATTCCAGGCCGCAGCGACAGTCCTGTACAACGTTGTCTCCTGAGATTGTTGAAAGCGCTGCCAATCTCGCAACGCACTGTGCCAGTTGAGTTTGTGAAGTCCATTGGAACTCACACTTCCGAGCCTACGTACCTACATCGCGTTTGCGAACAAGCAGGTACGTAGGTACGATCCGCGGCCATGAAGCTGCTCACCAGCCGCGAGTTCAACCGCGACGTCAGCGTCGCCAAGCGCGCCGCGCTGCAGGAGCCGGTGCTGATCACCGACCGTGGCCAGCCCACGCATGTGCTGCTCAGCATCGGCGAGTACCGGCGCCTGACCGGCGAGGGCGAGAGCATCCTGGAACTGCTGGCCATGCCCGAGACCATCGCCATCGACGCCGCCGACCTGGCAACCGACGGCGCCTGGGACCACCGCGAGAACCTGGGCTGAGCGCGTCGCCATGTTCCTGCTCGACACCGGCATCGTTCTCGAACTGCGCAAGGCCAAGACGGCAGACTCGGACGCCGGCCTGGCCGCCTGGGCCGCCGCGCTGCCGCGGCAGAAGCTGTTCATCTCGGCGCTGAACCTGCTGGAGCTGGAGAGCGCCGCCGCCCGCCTGGGCCGCAAGGACCGCGCCGCCGGCCTGGTCGTGCGCGACTGGATAGACAACCGCGTGATGCCGGCCTTCGAAGGCCGCGTGCTGCCGGTGGATGCCGCCGTCGTGCGCCGCCGCGCCCAGCTGCCCTACGCCAACACGCGCGACGGCCTGCTGGCCGCGACCGCGCTGGAGCACGGGCTCACCTTCGTCACCCACCGCGTGTCGGCCTTCCGTGCCGGCCGCGTCAAGCTGCTGAACCCGTCCGGCTACGTTGCCCAGCCCACCGAAGAGGACGAAGACTGGGCCCATGGCGCCCAGTCCGGCCAGCAGTGGCTGAAGAACCTCTATGTAAGAGCATGAACAAGCGTCGCATCCTCATCGTCGGTGGCGGCACGGCCGGCTGGCTGACGGCCGCCTACCTGGCCAAGGCGCTGCGCCTGGCCGAACGCCCTCACCTCGAAGTGACCGTGCTGGAATCGCCCGACATCAGCACCGTGGGCGTCGGCGAAGGCACCTTCCCCACCATCCGCAGCACGCTGCAGTTCCTGGGCATCGACGAGGGCCGATTCATCCGCGAGACCTCGGCCACGCTGAAGCAGGGCATCCGTTTCGTCGACTGGGCGCAGGCACCGGACAGCGGTGGCGTACACCAGTTCTTCCATCCGTTCGAGGCGCCGTTCTACGCCGAGGACATCAACCTGGTGCCCTACTGGCTGCTGCAAGACGAAGCCACGCGCCCGCCGTTCGCGCAGGCCATGACGCTGCAGCAGCGCGTCGCCGAGGCGCAGCGCGCGCCCAAGCGCGCCGGCGAGGCCCCCTATGCCGCGCCGCTGAACTACGCCTACCACTTCGACGCCGCCAAGCTCGCCCGCCTGCTGGCCGACCGCGCGCGCCAGCTGGGCGTGGCGCATGTGCAGGGCACGGTGAACCATGTCGAGCTGGACGCCGGCGGCGCGATCCGCCACGTCGACACCGCCGAGCACGGCCGCTTCCAGGCCGATCTCTACGTCGACTGCACGGGCTTCCGCGCCGAGCTGATCGGCGGCGCGCTGGGCAGCGAGTTCAAGTCGGTGCGCGACCTGCTGTTCGTCGACCGCGCGCTGGCGTGCAAGCTGCCGTTCGATGGCGCCGACACGCCGATGGAGAGCTGCACCATCGCCACCGCGCACGAGGCCGGCTGGCTGTGGGAGATCGGCCTGAACGGCTCCCGCGGCATCGGCTGCGTCTACTCCAGCCAGCACATCAGCGACGAGCGCGCCGCCGAGATCCTGCGCGCCTACTGCGGCGCCGGCCACGAGGAGCTGCCCATGCGCAGCATCCCGTTCGCGCCCGGCTACCGCGAGAAGCAGTGGGTGAAGAACTGCGTCGCCGTGGGCCTGTCCGCCGGCTTCCTGGAGCCGCTGGAGTCGACCGGCCTGGTGCTCATCGAAGCCGCCGTCGGCATGATCGCGGAGATGCTGCCGCACAGTGGCCCGATGGACGCGCCCGCGCGGCGCTTCAACGAGCTGATGACGACGCGCTTCGACAACATCGTCAACTTCCTGAAGCTGCACTACTGCCTCAGCCAGCGCCCCGAGCCCTTCTGGCGGGACAACGCCAACCCCGCCACCATTCCCGAGCGCCTGGCCGAGCTGCTGGAGCAATGGAAGCTGCGCCCGCCCGGCCGATTCGACTTCGTGCTGGACACCGAGACCTTCGCGTTCTTCAACTACCAGTACATCCTGTACGGCATGGGCTTCGCAACCGACCTCAGCGCCGGCCGCGCCGACTTCACGCAGGAAGCGGAAGCCACCAAGCTGTTCGCGAAGATCCAGCGCTTCGCCGACCGGGCGCTCGTGGACCTGCCCAGCCACGCGTCGCTGATCCGGCAGATCAACGCGGTGCGCTGAACTGCTTCTCGGCGAAGCGCCACACCAGGCGTGACGCATCCGGCCCGCCCGCATCGCTGAAGCGCTGGCGCGCCGCGCCGCCGCTCCAGGCGTGGCCCAGGCCGTCCACCTGCACCAGCGTCGCCACGACCTGGCGGGCACGCTTGAACTGCGTGACCCGCATCGGGTAGCGGCTTCCGCGGCGCTGCTCGCGCACCTCGCCGGCCTGCGCCCCCGTCGCCCGGCTCCACAACTGAGCGGCAGCATCCGCGTTGCGTGCCGAGACCACGCCATCCGCGTCGCCGTGGATGACCAGCAGGGGTGGCCAGTCCTGTGTCTGCTCAGCGTCCACCGGCACACGCCGGCCCTGCATGGCGCCCACCGCCGAAGCGACCGACTGCGCCACGCCCGGCGGCACGCCCGAGTGCATGGCCACGGCCTTGAAGCGTTGCGGATGCCGCGTGGCCAGCAGCGCCGCCATGCTGGCGCCGGCCGACAGCCCCGCCACGGCCGTGCGCTCGCGGTCGGCCGCATAGAACACGCTGACCTGCTCGACCGCATGCAGGATCCAGTCGGCCTCGGCGCCGGCCCGGCCCGAGCGCGTGTCGAACCAGTTCCAGCAGCCCTGGGCATTGGCCAGCCGCGGCTGCTCCGGGTACAGCACCAGGAAGCGCTCGCGCGCGGCCAGCGCGTTCATGCGCGTGCTGGCGGCAAAGCTCTTGGGGTCCTGGTGGCAGCCATGCAGCATGACCATCAGCGGCAGCTTCTCGCCGAAGCGCACGCCCGCCGGTCTGAACAGCCAGTAGCGCCGCGGTCCGCGCGCCGACAGCACGCTGCCCATCAACCAGCTGCCCTCGCCCGGCGGCGCCTGGGCGCGTTCGCGCAGCGGCCGCGCCGCCTGCTTCAACAGCCGCGCCTGGCGGCCCAGCAGCGCGGCCCATGACGGCTGGCGCTTCATGCGCTCAGGCCTGCTGCAATTCCTCGGGCGCCGGATGCTCGCGCAGGCAGGCGTTGAGCTGGTCGATCTGCAGCGTCCAGTCGCCGTCATCGGCATGCCATTCCTCGCGCAGGAAAGCGCGCTGGCTGTCGTTCCAGAACGGCGCTTCCGACAGGTTCAGCGTCTGCGGCAGCGGCCGGTGCTGGCGGATGAAGGCTCGGACCTCGGCCGCCCCGTCGGGCAGGCCCAGCTGGGCGAACAGCGCGGACAGGTCGTGGTGCGTGGTGGTGTCCATGAGGCATTTCCTCAAAGTCATGCGTGCTGCCACCTTAGAGGCCGGCCGCCGCGGCGCTTGTCAGCGGACGCCTCATCCGAGGGGTGCTGGATGCAGCGGCGTGGTCGCCACGCAGCGGAACTCGCCCGCTGCTTCGTCCAGGTCCCAGCGCTGCACCGCGGCGGGGCGCGTACGGATCACGTTGACGGAATTGCTGATGCCGCCGCGCAGCCGGTGGCTGACCGCGGTGCCGGCCTGCACGCACCAGAGGTTGCGCGCCAGCTCGGGCCAGCGCTCGCGCAGCGGCAGCACATAGGGCAGATGGATGTGGCCGCCCACCACCGCATCGGCACCGGCCGCCGCCCAGCGCCGCACCGCGTGGTGGCGGCCGCGCAGCAGGTTGGCGACGTCTTCATGCGTGATGGCCGCCACCGGCTGGTGCACCGCCACCAGCTTCAGCTGCGCCGGCGAAGCGCGCGCCAGCCGCGCCGCCACCCGCTCGACCTGCGCGGCCGACACCTCGCCATTGGAATGCCGCCAGCGCCGCGTCGTGTTCAGCGCGATGACCAGCAGGTCGTCGCGCTCGAACTCGCCCTCCAGCGCGGCGCCGAACACGCGCTCGAAGCCCCGATAGGGCCGCACGGCGCGCGTGAACAGATCGAACAGCGGGATGTCGTGGTTGCCCGGCACGATGAGGCGCGCAGGCACCTGCAGCCCGTCGAAGAACGCACGTGCACTGTCGAACTCGTGGGCGCGTGCGCGCTGCGTGATGTCGCCCGTAACCAGCAGCAGGTCGGGACGCAGCTCGGCGCACAGCTGCCGCAGTGCGGCCATCGCCACCGGCCGCTCGGTGCCGAAGTGCGTGTCCGAGACCTGCAGCGCGACGGTCACGACCGCACCTCGCGGCGCTCTGGTGCCAGGCCGGGTGGCCGGATCAGCAGCAGCGGCTGCGCAGCCACCTCGAAGCGCAGCGGCAATGCCATCTTCAGCACCTCGCCGTCGGTGGCCACCTTAATGCGCTTCGCGCCGAAGCGCCGCGCCTTCACCGTCAGCGCCTGGAAGGCAAAGCTGCGCACCTCGTCCGCATCACCCATGCGGCCGAACAGGCCACGCGCCAGCAGCGCCAGCAGGGACAGGCGGCCGACCGGCTTCAGCGTCACGCCGGCCAGACAGCCCTCGTCGATGGCCTGCGCCTCGGGCAATCCCACCTGCTCCATCTGCAGCGCGTTGTTGCCGACGAACAGCGTGGGCGTGCGCGCCTGCCAGCTCCGGCCCTGCAGCTCCACCTCCAGATGCAGGCTGCGGTGGCCGCGCAGGAGGGTGCGAACGCCCGCCAGAAAGGCGATGAACCGGCTGCGCCCGAACTGGCGCTTCCAGCCTTCGCGCTCCTCCAGCAGACGTGCATACAGGCCCAGGCTGGCATTGACGAGGAACGCGCGGCCATTGACGCGGCCCACGTGCACGGGCATCGCTTCCTGCGTCAGCAGCACCTGCAGCGCGGCGTCCAGCTCTGCCGGAATGCCGTGCGTGCGCGCAAAGTAGTTGAAGGTGCCGCGCGGCAGCACGCCAAAGCGGCAGCCGCTGCCCAGTACCGCCTGGGCGACGCCGTTGATCGTGCCGTCGCCACCGGCCGCGACGACGATGCCGTCGACCTCGCGCGCGCGCCGCACCGCCTCACGCGCCGTCTCGGGCAGCTGGCCCGGCCGCGTCACCGGCAGCAGCTCGCAGCGCCGGCCGGCCGCTGCACAGGCGGCCTCGACGGCCGGCCCCAGCTCGTCGCGGTTGCCGCGACCGGACGCGCGGTTGAAGACGACGAACAGCGGCGCATCGCGGGAAGCGGGAGGTGAGGTCATGGCATACGAGCCTCGCAGCATTTCATGGCTTCGTGTGTCGGACATCTCCCAGAATCTCCCCATGAAAACGCCTCTGTTGGCCGGCCTGGCCGCCGCAGCGCTGCTGGCCGGCTGCGCCCATCGTCCCACGCTGCCGCCCGAGCCGCTGGCTCAGGCCGATGCGGCCGTCGAGCGAGTCATCGCCGCGCGCCAGATACCCGGCGCCGCGCTGTGGATGGAGCGGCTGGGCCACGGCAGCCACCACCGCGCCTACGGCCAACGCGCCGTGGACCCGGCGCCCGAACCGCTGGACGAGGCCACCGTGTTCGATGCCGCGTCGCTGACCAAGCCGGTCGTCACCGCCACGCTGGTGCAGCTGCTGCGCGAGCAGGGCCGGCTGGACATCGAGGCGCCGCTGCAGCGCTACCTGCCCGGCTGCGGCGGCGACGACAAGGCCGGCATCACGCTGCGCCAGCTGCTGACGCACAGCTCCGGCCTGCCCGCGGGCCTGCCGGCGAAACCAGCAGGAGTGGGCGCGGGCGCGGGCGCGGGCGACTGGGCCGGCTCGCTGGACGCGCAGCGCATCGCCTGCGGCCTGCCGCTGACCGCCCCGCCGGGCACGCTGTTCCGCTACTCGGACGTGAACTTCATCCTGCTCGGCCGCATCGTCGAGCAGGTCAGCGGCCTGACGCTGGATCGCTTCGCCGAAGACGCGCTGTTCAGGCCGCTGGGCATGCGTGACAGCGGCTACCTGCCGCTGCGCCGCATGGACGCCACCCGCATCGCGCCCACCGAGCGGCTGAAGGACGGCACGCTGCTGCGCGGCGAGGTGCACGACCCGACCGCGCGCAAGATGGGCGGCGTGGCCGGCCATGCGGGCCTGTTCACGACGACGGCCGACCTGGCCCGCTTCGCGCGCATGCTGCTGTCCGGCGGCGTCGCGGAGGACGGCCGGCGCCTGCTGTCGGCCGACAGCGTCGCGCTGCTGACCACCGCACAGTCGCCGCCCGCGCTGGCCGAGACGCGCAGCCTGGGCTGGGACATGGCCTCGCCCTACGCCCGCCCGCGCGGCACCCTGTACCCGCTCACCAGCTTTGGCCACACCGGCTTCACCGGCTGTGCGTTCTGGCTGGACCCGGGCAGCCGCAGCTTCTTCGTGCTGCTGTCCAACCGCGTGCATCCGGCGCTGGGCACCAACGTGCTGCCGCTGTACGGCGAGCTGGGCACGCTGGCGGCGCAGGCGGCGGGCGTGCCTGGAAACGGCAGTGGGGCAAGCCCGAGGGCCTGGTGAAGCGGGGCGCTGGCAAGGCGCGACGACGCAGCGGGCTATTGCCCGCCAGGAGGAGTAACGCCGCCAGCGGCCCGAAGCGCCAGGCCAGCGGGCGTGCAGCGCTGCTCACCGAAGTGGTGATCCTCGCGCCACCGCCAAGGTGTTGAAGGCACCAGACTTTCGATGCATGGCAAGCGGCCAACTGCCGTTTCCAGGCTAGTAGACGTCCCTGACGTAGCGCTTGTCGGCGGCCAGGCGCTGCACATAGGCCTGGGCCGCGTCGGCGCTCATCCCGCCGTGCTGCTGCACGACGTCGCGCAGCGCCTGGTCCACATCCTTGGCCATGCGGGTGGCGTCGCCGCAGACGTAGAAGTGCGCGCCGTCCTGCAGCCAGGCCCAAAGCCGGGCGCCCTGCTCGCGCATGCGGTCCTGCACATAGACCTTGTCGGCCTGGTCGCGCGAGAAGGCCAGGCTCAGTTCGCTGAGCAGGCCCTCGGCCTGCAGGGCCAGCAGCTCGTCGCGGTAGTAGAAGTCCGTCGCGGCGTGCTGCTCGCCGAAGAACAGCCAGTTGCGGCCGGTGTCGCCGCGCGCGCGGCGCTCGTGCAGAAAGCCGCGGAAGGGCGCCACGCCGGTGCCGGGGCCCACCATGATCATGGGCACGTCGCGCCCCTGCGGCGGGCGGAAGTGGGCGCTCTTCTGCACGAAGATGGCCACGCCCTGCGTGGCGGCGCGGTCGGCCAGGAAGGTGGAGCACACGCCGCGGCGCGGCTTGCCCTGGTGGTCGTAGCGCACGGTGGACACGGTCAGGTGCACCTCGCCGACATGGGTGCGCGGGCTGGACGCGATGGAGTACAGCCGCGGCTGCAGGCGCTTCAGCACCGCCAGCCATTCCTGCGCGGTGGCCTGGATGGGGAACTCCTGCAGCAGGTCCACGATCTGGCGGCCCCACAGCCATTGCTTGAGGTCGGCGGCGCGCTCGGGCATCAGCAGTTCGGCCAAGGCCGCGCTGCCGGAGCGTTCGCGCACGAAGTGCAGCACGTCGGGCGTGACCTTGGCGATGTCGTGATGGCGCAGCAGCGCCTCGGAGATGGCCATGTCGCCCACGCCCTTCACCGCCACGGGCGCGCTCGCCGGCAGCTTCAGCGCCGCCAGCATGTCGCCCACCAGTCCGGGGCAGTTGGTGGGCCACACGCCCAGCGCATCGCCGGCCTCGTAGCTCAGGCCCGTGCCCTTCAGGTCGAAGACGATCTGGCGCGTCTCCTTCGCCGCCCCCGGTGCGTTCAGCACGCGGTTGGCGAGCAGGCGGGCGCGCAGCGGGTTCTGCTTGCTGACGGCGGCCGGCGCGGGCTGGGCATCCAGCACGGGCGCGTCGTCGCCGGCGGCCAGCGCCAGCGCGGGCTGGGCGACCGTTGCGGCCGCGGTGGTGGCGGCCAGCGCCAGCGAGACGGAGCGCAGCCAGGCCTGGGCGGTGTCCTGGTAGTCGGGCTCGCAGTCCACGCGCGGCGCCAGGCGGCCGGCGCCGAGGGCGGCCAGGCGCTCGTCCAGCTTGCGGCCGAAACCGCAGAACTGGTCGTAGCTGGAATCGCCGAAGGCCAGCACGGAGAAGGACGCGTCCTTCAGCCGCGCGGCGGCCTCGCCCTGCAGCGCATGCCAGAAGCCGGCGGCGTTGTCGGGCGGGTCACCGTCGCCGAAGGTGCTGGTGATGAACAGCATGCGGGCATCGGGCGCGAGGTCCTCCAGCCGCCAGGCGTCCATCGCGGCGCAGACGACCTCGAAGCCTTCCTTGCGCAACTGCTCGGCGCAGCGCGCGGCAAAGCCTTCGGCGGTGCCGGTCTGCGAGGCCCACAGCAGGTTGACGACGGGACGTGCCACCGCGGGCACGGCGGCCGCGAGCGGCAGGGCGCAGCGCGAGAACAGGCCGGCCAGCATGCCGTCGATCAGCGCGCGCTTGGCCGGCTCCAGCGGTGCGCTGGCGGGCAGCGTGGGCACGCCGGCCTCGCTGGCGCCGTCGGCTTGCAGGCCGGTGATGAAGCCTTGCAGGTAGCGCTGCTCCAGCGGCTCCAGCGCGGGCGGCGGGGTCGTGTCCAGGCCCAGCAGGCGGGCGAAGGCGGTGGTTTGCATGAGATGGTGCTCCCGGGCGCCGGCGGGCTCTGCGGCCGGCGCTGCGACCGGCGTGTCCACGCGGCACAGCGCGACGGCGCAGAACTTCAGCTCGGGCGTCAGCGAGATGGGGTCGATGGCGTCGTTGGTGACGGCGTTGATGGCAAGGTCTTCGCCGAACTCGTCGTTCCAATGCATGGGCGCGAAGCAACCGCCCGGCTGCACGCGCGTGGTGACGACGGCCGGCAGCACGGCGCGGCCGCGGCGCGAGCGGACCTCGACGCGGTCCTTGTCCTTCACGCCCAGCGCCGCCGCGTCTTCCGGGTGGATCTCGACGAAGGGGCCGGGGTTGAGCTTGACCAGCGTGGGGATCTTGCCGGTCTTGGTCATCGTGTGCCACTGGTGCTGCAGGCGGCCTGTGTTCAGCACGAAGGGGAAGTCGCCGTCGGGCATCTCGGCCGGGTCGGCGTAAGGCCGGGCGAAGAAACGCGCCCTGCCGCTGGGCGTCGCGAAGGCCAGCCGCGGACGGCCGCCGTCGCCATCCAGCTTCAACAGTTGGCTGACACCATCGTTCAGGTAGCGGATAGGGTGGCGGTCGGCGGCGTCGTCCGGCGGGCAGGGCCATTGCAGCGGCGTCTCGCGCAGGCGGGCGTGACTGGCGCCGCGCAGGTCGTAGCCGGTCTTGGGGTTCCAGAAGCGCTTGATCTCCTCGAACACCTCGGCCGCGCTGGCGTAGCTGAAGGCATGGGCAAAGCCCATCTCGCACGCGACGCGCGCAATGATCTGCCAGTCGGGCAGCGCCTGGCCGGGCGGCTCGACGGCCTTCTGCATCAGCGTCAGGTTGCGCTCGGAGTTCACCATCACGCCCTCGGCTTCGGCCCACAGCGCGCCGGGCAGCAGGATGTCGGCGTAGCGGTTGGTTTCGGTATCGAGGAAGGCGTCCTGCGTGATGACCAGCTCGGCCTTCTTCAGCGCGTCGACCACGTTGCTGCGGTTGCCGACGGTGGCCACGGGGTTGGTGCAGATGATCCAGCAGGCCTTGATGTCGCCGGCGGCGATGCGCTCGAACTGGGCCACCGTGCCGCCGCCATCGCGCGTGTGCAGCGTGCCGGCCGGCAGGCCCCATGCCTGTTCGACGAAGGCGCGGTCCTCGGCCTCCAGCACGGTGCGCTGGCCGGGCAGACCGGGGCCCATGTAGCCCATCTCGCGGCCGCCCATCGCGTTGGGCTGACCGGTCAGCGAGAACGGGCCGCTGCCCGGCTTGCAGATGGCGCCCAGCGCCAGGTGCAGGTTGCACAGCGCGTTGGTGCTCCAGGTGCCGTGACTGCTCTGGTTGATGCCCATGGTCCAGCAGCTCATCAGCGCCTTCGCATCGCCCAGCAGCTGCGCGGTGCGGCGCAGGTCGGCCTCCGGGATGCCGGTGATGGCGCTGACGCGCTCGGCCGTGTAGTCGGCCAGGAAGGCGGGCATCGCATCCCAGCCCTCGGTGTACCGGGCGATGAAGTCGGCGTCGGTGTGGCCGCCGGCGTGCAGCAGATGCAGCAGGCCGTTCAGCAGCGCGACGTCGGTGCCGGGCTTGATCTGCAGGAACAGGTCGGCCTTCTCGGCCGTCGTGGTGCGGCGCGGGTCCACGACGATGAGCTTCGCGCCCGCCTTCACGCGGTCCATCATGCGCAGGAACAGGATGGGATGGCAGTCCGCCATGTTGGCGCCGGTGACGAAGAACACGTCAGCCTGGTCGAAGTCCTGATAGCTGCCCGGCGGGCCGTCAGAGCCGAGCGACAGCTTGTAGCCACTGCTCGCGCTGGACATGCACAGCCGCGAGTTGGACTCGATCTGGTTGGTGCCGATGAAGCCCTTGCACAGCTTGTTGGCCAGGTACTGCGCCTCGATGGACAGCTGGCCGGAGATGTAGAAGGACACCGCGTCGGGGCCATGCGTGGCGATGACGGCGCTGAGGCGCTGCGCGGTCTGCTTGATGGCCGCGTCCATTTCCACGCGTACCGGCTCACGCTGGCGCTCGGCGCGCACGAAGGCGCTTTCCATGCGGCCCGTGCCGGTCAGCGCCTGCGCGCTGGTCGACCCCTTGGTGCACAGCCGGCCGAAGTTGGTGGGGTGGCTCTTGAGGCCCGTGACCTTGATGACGCGCCGGCCCTGCACCTCCAGCGACATGCCGCAGCCCACCCCGCAGTAGGGACAGGCGGTGTTCACAGTCTTGCAGGCAGGGGCCGTCATCCTTCACTCCCGCGCCCTGGCAGAGGCCGGGCGCAAAAAGAAAAAGGCGACCGCACGTTCCGCTCTTCGCCAGCTGCGATGAAAACGAACGTGCGGACGCCTGTGTCCTGACAGATCTATCGCAAACCCTGTGCCATGCCCTGGAGGCCGGATTCCGGCGGTCATGCACCGGGAACCGGCATTCGGCATGCTGCGGCGCACCAAAAAAGTGACGTGCAGCTCATCCCCCCGAATCTGCAGACTGTCGTCACCCGCTAGGTCGGCCCCAGGGCAGGAGATATGGTGTGCTACATCAGCAACACACCCCGGAGCTCCCATGACTCCCACCTGGACAGACCAGGCGCCGATCTACCAGCAGCTGGCCGACCGCCTGGCCGTGCAGCTGCTAGACGGCAGCCCCCCGGAAGGCGAGGCCCTGCCCTCGGTGCGCCAGCTCGCCAGCCAGTACGTCATCAATCCGCTGACGGTCACGCGGGCGCTGCAGGCGCTGTCCGATCACGGCCTCATCGAGAGCCGGCGTGGCCTGGGCATGTTCGTGATGGCCGGTGCCCGGGAGCGGCTGCTGCGCCACGAGCGCGAACAATTTCTACAAAAGGACTGGCCCTCGCTGCGCGCCAAGCTCAAGCGCCTGGGACTGACCGCCAAGGATCTGAACTGGGAGTCGACATGAACCTCATCGAAGCCAAGAACCTGTCGCTGAGCTATGGCAAGAAGACCGCGCTGAACGACGTCTCGCTGGCCATCCCCAAGGGCCGCGTGGTGGGCCTGCTGGGCCACAACGGCGCCGGCAAGACCTCGCTGATGAAGGCGATGGTGGGCCTGCTGCCGGTGCAGGGCGAGCTGACGGTGCTGGGCCTCAAGCCCATCGCCGACCGCCAGAAGCTGCTGGAGCAGCTGAGCTACATCCCCGACGTGGCCGTGCTGCCGCGCTGGGCCCGCGTGCACGAGCTGATCACGCTGATGACCAAGCTGCAGCCCAAGTTTTCCGCCGAGCGGGCGCGCACGCTGCTCAAGCGCACCAGCGTCAGCGAGACCGACAAGGTGAAGAGCCTGTCCAAGGGCATGGTGGCGCAGACCCACCTGGCACTGATCGCCGCCATCGACGCCAAGCTGATGATCCTGGACGAGCCGACGCTGGGCCTGGATGTCGTGTCGCGCAAGAGCTTCTACGAGATGCTGATCGACGAGTGGTGCGATGGCGAGCGCAGCGTGCTGATCTCGACGCACCAGGTGGAGGAGGTGGAGGCGCTGTTGAGCGACGTGATCATGCTGGACGAGGGCCGCGTGGCGCTGTCCATCAGCCTGGAGGACATCGACCGCCGCTTCGTCGCGCTGAACCACGACCCGGCCGCCGCCGACGCGATGGCCGCCGCCCACCCGCTGCTGCGCTACCGCGAGCAGGGCCGCACGACGTCGCTGTTCGACGGCGCGCCGCCCGAGCACATCACCAGCCTGGGCCAGCGCGTGCGCCCCAGCCTCGTCGACCTCTTCATGGCGCTGACCCGCAACCCGGCGCTGAACAGCAAGCAAGCCTGACAACAAGGAGACGACGCCATGAACAACCACATTCCCACCCTGTTGCTGCGCGAGTGGATGCAGCACAAGCGCGGCTGGCTGATTGCCGCATTCGCACCGCCGCTGCTGTTTCTCGCGCTGCTGCCGTTCGGTCAGATCCACGGCATGCCGACGGAGAAAGTCCCGCTTGGATTGATCTCGTTGGGGATGGTGCTGATCAGCACCGGCGTGGTCTACGCCATCTGCCTGCTGGTGGCGCTGTTCCAGCTGCCCGGCCTGGCGCGGCGTGACACGCAGGACCGCTCCATCGAGTTCTGGCTGTCGCTGCCCGGGCGGCCCAGCGAGAGCGTGGCGGCCACGGTGCTGGCCCATGGCTGGCTGGCACCGCTGGGCGGCGCGCTGGTGGGCGCCGCGTTCGGCATCCCCATCGCGATGAGCGTGCTGGCTGCCAAGGGCGGCATGGCACTGCCGCTGTCGGTGGACTGGGCCGAGGTCGTGGCCGCCGCGCTGCCGCTGCTGGTGCGCGGTCTGGTGGGCACCGTGCCGCTGCTGCTGTGGCTGGCGCCGCTGATCTTCGTGCTGATGGCTTCGTCAGCGTGGCTGAAGCGCCTGGGTGTGCCGCTGGTGCTGGTGGGCACGGGCGTCACGGTGGGTGTGCTGCACAAGGTCTACGCCATCGACTGGCCGCTGAAGGCGCTGGAGGCACTGGATGACCGCATCGGCCAGACGCTGCTGCACAGCCCCGATTCGCTGAAGAATGCGCTGATGACGGACGGCCACAGCCTGTGGGCCTGGGCGGCCCAGGATCTGGGCAGCACGCTGGCGGAACTGGTGTCGCTGCAGTTCGTGGGCTGGATGGCCATCGCCGCCGCCGCCTTCGCGCTGGTGGTGATGAAGCGCTCGCGCGGCGGCTGAGCCTCAGCGCTCAAAACAAAAAACCGGGGCTCAAGGCCCCGGTTTTTCATTGCGGATCAAGCAAGCGTCAGGCCGGTGCCCCGGCGGCCGGCGGCGTCAGGCGCGCTGCCATTTCCTTGCGGAAGCGGTTCAGCTCCTGAACGCTGGCGAAGCTGCGGTCCATCAGCAGGCTCATGTTGTGCAGGATACGCTCGACGACCTTGTTCTCCCACACGGAGTCGAACTGGATCTGCTTGTCCAGCCAATGCTCCAGCCACTGCGGGTCGGGCAGGCGGCTCTGGATGGTGTCGCGCGGGAACAGCTTGGCGTTCACGTGCAGGTTGGTCGGGTGCAGCGCTTGGGCCGTGCGGCGGGCGCTGGCCATCAGCACGCCCACCTTGGCGAACGCGGCGCGGGCCTCGTCGCCGAACTTGACCATGGCGCGCTTCATGTAGCGCAGGTAGGCGCCACCGTGGCGGGCCTCGTCGCGCGACAGCGTTTCGTAGATGGCCTTGATGACCGGCTCGGTGTGCCATTCGGCGGCACGGCGGTACCAGTGGTTCAGGCGGATCTCGCCGCAGAAGTGCAGCATCAGCGTTTCCAGCGCCGGCGCCGGGTCGAAGTCGAAGCGCACCTCATGCAGCTCGGCCTCGGTGGGCACGAGGTCGGGGCGGAAGCGCTTCAGGTACTCCATCAGCACCAGGCTGTGCTTCTGCTCCTCGAAGAACCAGACCGACATGAAGGCCGAGAAGTCGCTGTCCTCGCGGTTGTCGCGCAGGAACATCTCCGTGGCGGGCAGGGCCGACCATTCGGTGATGGCGTTCATCTTGATCGTCTGGGCCTGCTCGTCGGAGAGCTTGCTCGCATCGAACTTGTCCCAGGGAATGTCCGTGTCCATGTTCCAGCGCACGGCTTCGAGTTGCTTGAAAAGTTCGGGGTAGAGCATGAATACGTCCTTGGCAGGCCGGTGATGCGGAAGAAATCCGGCCTTAGAGGCGCGATTCTAAAGTTGACCGGCCACTTCCCCGCCAGCGGTGCTAGCGGCTGCCCTCAACGCCGCCGAATCGAGCGTTGAACGCCCCACGCGAAAAGTGAGACTGTTTGTAATCTGAACTCGAAGTTAGAGCTGACTCTGAGCACCGCGAAGCGGTCGCAACAATCGTCGCCAGAACGGGCGACAGGGCCTTGGAACTTGCTGCGACAGCCCCACTCTCAAGCTACACAGGTAAAACCCGGGCGCGAGGAGGCGCTCTGACTTCACCACCGAATTTGGGTCGCGCAACCTCTCTGGGTTCAGAGCAGCAATCTCGGAGCCGTTCTCCTCCTCCTCCCTCCCTCCCTCGTTGGCTTCGAGGCGTTCTGCGGCCACTTTTACAAGCAGGGCCTATGTCGATGACATAGGCCCTTTGCCTTCAGTAGTGCCTGGCCAAGCGACTGCCACGGATCCAGCTCCGCCGGTCCGTCGGCAGTGCCCCGTGGAGGGGGCGCGCGAAGCGCGTAGGGGGTGGTCTATTTCAACCAGCCTTTGCGGCGGAAGTAGATGAAGGGCGCGGCCACCGACAGCAGCATCAGCACCAGCGCGAAGGGATAGCCCCATTCGGACGCCAGTTCCGGCATGTGCTGGAAGTTCATGCCATAGATGGACGCGATCAGCGTGGGCGGCAGCAGCGCGACGCTGGCCACCGAGAAGATCTTGATGATCTTGTTCTGGTTGATGTTGATGAAGCCGACCGTGGCGTCCATCAGGAAGTTGATCTTGTCGAAAAGAAACGCCGTGTGGGAATCGAGTGAGTCGATGTCACGCAGGATCTGGCGCGATTCCTCAAACTGCTCGGCGTTCAGCATGCGGCTGCGCATCATGAAGCTGACCGCGCGGCGCGTGTCCATCACGTTGCGGCGGATGCGGCCGTTCAAGTCTTCCTCGCGGGCGATGGCCGACAGCACTTCACCCGCCTCGGCGTCGGTCACGTCGCTCTTCAGCACGCGAGCGCTGACGGCCTCCAGCTTGTCGTAGATGCCCTCCAGCACGTCGGCCGAGTACTCGGCGTCGGCGTCGTACAGCTTCAGCAGCACGTCCTTGGCGTCCTCGATCAACGCCGGAATGCGCCGCGCCCGCAGCCGCAGCAGCCGGAACACCGGCAAGTCCTCGTTGTGGATGGAGAACAGCACGTTGTTGAACAAGATGAAGGCCACGCGCACGTTGCGCGCCGACTTGCCTTCCTGCCCGTCGTCGCCCTCGATGAGAAAGTCGGAGCGGATGTGCAACTCGCCGTTGTCTTCCTCGTAGAAGCGTGCCGACTCTTCCAGGTCTTCGTCGACGATGTCCTCGGGGATGGTCAGGCCGAAGCGGTCGCGTATCCAGCCCTTTTCCTCGGTGCTGGGGCTTTCCAGGTCGACCCATACCGGGCGCGACTGGGCCAGGTCTTCGGCGGTCTCGATTTCTTCCTGGAACAGGCCGCCCTTCAGGCGCCCGTTATCCAGCGTGAACACATTCAGCATCCGTCGTCTTTCAGCGGCTTGTAGCGGGGACGACGGGAGCGCCGTCCGGGGTGGCGGGATTCAGGTCAACCGTCTCACTCCGGGCGGCTGCGCGGCCAGCGGCGCGCGCAACGGGAGCGGACGGTCACCGAGGGTGATCGCTGTCCAAGAAGTTCTCCGTAGGGGGGGATAGCCGAGGATTATTGCACCGCTGCAAGGTGTGAAAGAAGGCGCGAAAACGAGGCCCCGCAGCGCACAAAACCTCACCGTCATCCTCTTGTCACGCCGCCCCTTCGCGCGCAAACTGGGCTCGTCGATTCCCCCACTCCCACCCAACTCCGCTACCTGAAATCCCCCTCCTCTTCTCCCCTCTCGTTCTCAGTTTTCTGGTTCCGTTTTCCCGACCCAACCCTCTGAAAGGAGGCTTTATGAATCTGACGATCAGTGGCCATCACCTCGAAGTCACGCCCGCTCTGCGCGAGTACGTACTCACCAAGCTGGACCGTGTGACCCGCCACTTCGACCAGGTCGTTGACATCAACGTCCTGCTGACCGTGGAAAAGCAAAAGGAGAAGGAGCGCCGGCAGCGAGCCGAAGTCACGCTGCACGTGAAGGGACGCGACATCTTCGTCGAGCAATCCCACGAAGACCTTTACGCCGCCATTGATCAACTGATGGACAAGCTGGACCGCCAGGTCTGCCGCCACAAGGACAAGGTCCAGGATCACCACCACGCCTCCGCCAAGCGCATGGAGGTTCCCGCCCGCTGAAGCCCTTCGGCGCGCAAAAGTCAGGCGGCCGTCGGGCCGCCTTCTTTTTTGCGATGCGCAATCGAGCCCGCGTGGCTGTTGCTGCAGTGCCGCAAAAGCACTCGTTCAGGGGCCGCAACACAGGTTTTGCACGCCTGCGGGATCAACCGATCTCCCCAAATCGGCGTGCAGTTCCATAATCTGAGGCCTTGATGACCCAAACCGCCGGCCGCGGCCGCGCCCGATCGGCGCCCCCGAAGCCAGGCCTCCGACCATGAATCGTCTCGCCGCCATCCTGCCCGCCGACAACGTGTTGGTGAATGTGGATGCGTCCAGCAAGAAACGCGCCTTCGAGCATGCAGGTCTGCTGTTCGAGAACCACCACCAGATGGCCCGGGCGCTGGTCACCGACAACCTGTTCGCGCGCGAGCGCCTGGGCTCCACCGGCCTGGGGCATGGTGTCGCCATTCCGCACGGCCGCGTCAAAGGCCTGAAGAACCCGCTGGCCGCCGTGCTGCGACTGCAGCAGCCCATCGGCTTCGATGCGCCGGACGACGAACCCGTGGGCCTGCTGATCTTCCTGCTGGTGCCCGAGGCCGCGACGCAGCGCCATCTGGAAATCCTGTCCGAGATCGCCGAGATGCTGTCGGACCGCGAACTGCGCGAGCAGCTGAAGACCGAGGCCGAGGCCGCCACGCTGCACAAGCTCATCTCGGCCTGGGAACCGCTGAAGTCCGTCGCCTGATGCGCCCCTGTTCGACGCTTCGCACAAACCCTTAGAAGCGGCCGCTGAGCCGCGCCGGACGGACACGACTTGAAGCCCACCTCCATCAGCGCCGAGCGCCTATTCGAAGAACACCTCGAGGCGCTGCGCTGGGAGTGGATCGCCGGCCACGCCCACCCGGAGCGCCGCTTCGACGAGGCCGCCGTGCGCGACGCGCAGAGCGCCGCCGACCTGGTGGGCTACCTGAATTACATCCACCCATACCGAGTGCAGATCGTGGGTCGCCGCGAGGTGGCCTACCTGAGCCAGGAAACGACGGAGATCCAGGACCGCCGCATCTCGCGCATCGTCACGCTGGAGCCGCCCGTCATCATCGTGGCCGACGACTGCCAGCCGCCGGCGCGGCTGGTGGCCATGTGCGACCGCGCCGAGATCCCGCTGTTCCGCACCGCCGAGTCCGCCGGCCACGTCATCGACCTGGTGCGCGGCTACCTGTCGCAGCTGTTCGCCAACCGCACGACGCGCCACGGCGTGTTCATGGACATCCTGGGCCTGGGCGTGCTGCTGACCGGTGAGTCCGGCCTGGGCAAGAGCGAACTGGGGCTGGAGCTGATCTCGCGCGGCCACGGCCTGGTGGCCGACGACGCGGTGGACTTCTTCCGCATCGCCCAGACCGCCATCGAAGGCCGCTGCCCCGAGCTGCTGCTGAACCTGCTGGAGGTGCGCGGCATCGGCCTGCTGGACATCAAGGCCATCTTTGGCGAGACCGCCGTGCGCCGCAAGATGCGCCTGAAGCTCATCGTGCATCTGGTGCGCAAGGAGACGATGGAGCGCGACTTCGAGCGCCTGCCCTACGAGCCGCTGCACGAGGACGTGCTGGGCATGCCGGTGCGCAAGGTCGTCATCGCCGTGGACGCCGGCCGCAACCTGGCGGTGCTGGTGGAGGCCGCCGTGCGCAACACCATCCTGCAGCTGCGCGGCATCGACACGTACAAGGAATTCGTCGAGCGCCACCAGCGCGCCATCGACAGCGGCGCCATCGACTGATGCTGAACGGCCTGGTCGACATCGCCCACCTGCTGGTCCTGAACACGGACAGCTACAAGGCCAGCCACTGGCTGCAGTACCCGCCCGGCACGAGCCACGTCTTCAGCTACATCGAGGCGCGCGGCGGCAGCCTGCCGTACACGGTGTTCTTCGGCCTGCAGGCGCTGCTGAAGGAGTACTTCAGCAAGCCGGTCACGGCCGACGACGTGGCGCTGGCCGACGAGGTCTGCACCGGGCACGGCGTGCCGTTCAACCGCGACGGCTGGCTTCACATCGTCCAGGCCCATGGCGGCCGGCTGCCGCTGCGCATACGCGCGGTGCCCGAGGGCACGGTGGTGCCGGTCAACCACGCGCTGGTCACCGTGGAGAACACCGATCCGGCCTGCGCCTGGCTGACCAGTTATGTCGAGACCGCGCTGCTGCGCGTCTGGTACCCGACCACGGTGGCCACGCTGAGCCACGCGACGCGCCGCATCATCGGTGACGCGCTGCAGCGCAGCGGCGACCCCGCAGGCCTGCCCTTCAAACTGCACGACTTCGGCGCCCGCGGCGTGTCGTCGCTGGAGTCCGCCATGCTCGGCGGCATGGCCCATCTGGTGAACTTCCAGGGCACCGACACCATGACCGCGCTACTGGGCGCGCGGGCCTACTACGGCGAGCCCATGGCCGGCTTCTCCATCCCGGCGGCCGAGCACAGCACCATCACCGCCTGGGGCCGCGACGGCGAGTTGGACGCCTACCGCAACATGCTGCGCCAGTTCGGCAAGCCGGGCGCACTGCTGGCCGTCGTGTCCGACTCCTACGACCTGGACGCCGCCGTGTGCCGGCTGTGGGGCGATGCGCTGCGTGACGAGGTCATCGCCAGCGGCGCCACGGTCGTCATCCGCCCGGACAGCGGCGAGCCGACTGCCATCGTTCTGCGCACCGTGCAGTCGCTGGACGCGAGCTTCGGCAGCGACGTCAACGCCAAGGGCTACAAGGTCTTGAAGCATGTGCGCGTCATCCAGGGCGACGGCATCACGCGCGAGTCCATCGCCAACATCCTGGCGGCGCTGCTCGGCGCCGGCTATTCGGCGGACAACGTCGCCTTCGGCCAGGGCGGCGCGCTGCTGCAGCAGGTGAACCGCGACACGCTGGGCTTCGCGATGAAGGCGTCGGCGGCGCAGGTCGACGGTGCCTGGCGCGACGTCTTCAAGGCGCCCGTCACCGACCCCGCCAAGCGCAGCAAGGCCGGGCGCCTGACGCTGCTGCAGCGCGACGGCGTGTACGCCACCATGCGCCTGGATGCCCCGGGCTATCACGAGGCGCGCGCCAGCGGTGCCGCCGAGGTGATGCGCACCGTCTACGAGGACGGCCGCCTGCTGGTGGACGACAGCTTCGCCGCGATACGCGCCCGAGCCGCTCAGGGCTGACTCAGCCCTTGTTCGGGCAGTCGGTCTTGATGCAGGTGGCGTACAGCGCCAGCGAATGCTCCTGCAGCTTGAAGCCGCGCTCGCCGGCGATGCTGTGCTGGCGCTCCTCGATGCCCGGATCGAAGAACTCCTCGACCTTGCCGCAGTTCAGGCACACCAGATGGTCGTGGTGGTGGCCTTCATTCAGTTCGTAGACGGCCTTGCCGGTCTCGAAATGGTTGCGGCTCAGCAGGCCCGCCTGCTCGAACTGCTGCAACACGCGGTAGACCGTGGCCAGGCCGATGTCGGCCCCCTCGTTGAGCAGGGCCTTGTAGACATCCTCGGCCGTCATGTGGCGCTGCTGGGCGCGCTGGAAGATCTCGAGGATCTTGATGCGCGGCAGCGTCGCCTTGAGGCCGCTGTTCTTGATGTCGCTGGTCTGGTTCTTGGAAGAAGAGGGCATGGCGGGTGGGCCGGAGCCTGGAAGGGGCCCCGCTAGAATCCGCGCGATCATAGCCAGCCGGGCCTCCGGCCGGTGCTTTTTCGTCCCTTCTGTCAGCCGCCCATGCGTTCCCTGCTTGCCTCTCTCCCGCTGCTCGCGCTGCTTGGCGGCTGCTCCTATCTGCCCACCTGGGCCAAGCTGCCCTCCGTCACCGGCGACAAGGTGCTGGGCTTTGTCACGCCCTACCGCGTGGAAGTGGTGCAGGGCAATGTGCTGACCAAGGAAATGGTCGCCCGCGTCAAGCCCGGCATGCCCAGGGCCCAGGTCCGCGACCTGCTGGGCTCGCCGCTGCTGACCGACGTGTTCCATGAGTCGCGCTGGGACTACCCGTTCACGATCCGCCGCCAGGGCGCGCCCGAGCAGCACCGCCTGGTCATCGCCGAGTTCGACGGCGACAAGCTGAAGACGCTGACCGTGCCGGACGACCTGCCGACCGAGAACGAGTTCGTCGCCTCCATCAACACTTTCAAGCCGGACGGCAAGCAACCCAAGCTGGCGCTGACTGACGCCGAGCGCAGCGCGCTCCCGCCGCCCAAGAAGAGCGCCGAGGCCGCGCCCACGGCCGCCGCCGAAGGCCCGGCACCGGGCCGCACCTATCCGCCGCTGGACGCCGCGCCGGCCAAGACGGGTTCCTGATGCTGAAGATCGCGATCACCGGCGCCTCCGGGCGCATGGGCAAGATGCTCATCGAGGCCGTTCAGGCCGCCGACGACTGCACGCTGCATGTCACGCTGGACAAGGGCGACGACGTGCGAGCTGGCCTGGCCGGCGCCGACGTGCTGATCGACTTCACCCGCCCCGAGGCGACGCTGGAGCACCTGGCCATCTGCGCCGACCTGGGCGTGAAGGCCGTCGTCGGCACCACCGGCTTCGACGAGGCGCAGAAGGCGCAGCTCGCCCAACTGGCCGAGCGCACGGCCATCGTCTTCGCGCCCAACATGAGCGTGGGCGTCAACGTCGTGCTGAAGCTGCTGGACATGGCCGCCCGTGCGCTGAACGAAGGCTATGACATCGAGATCGTCGAGGCCCACCACCGCATGAAGGTGGACGCGCCCAGCGGCACCGCGCTGCAGATGGGCCAGGTCGTCGCCGACGCGATCGGCCGCGACCTGAAGGCATGCGCCGTCTATGGCCGCGAAGGCGTCACCGGTGTGCGTGACCCGTCGACCATCGGTTTCGCGACCGTGCGCGGCGGCGACATCATCGGCGACCACACCGTGCTGTTCGCTGGCGTCGGCGAGCGCATCGAGGTCAGTCACAAGGCCACCAACCGCAGCATCTACGCCCAGGGCAGCCTGCGCTGCGCACGCTTCCTGGCGGGCGGCAAGACGACCGGCCTGTTCGGCATGAACGACGTGCTGGGATTTACCGCATGAATGGGCGCGGGCAGGCCGAGCGCCGGGCCGCCCCAAGCCGGCCGGCATCCCCTCGGGGGATCGTCCGGCGTACCCGCCGGACGAGGGGCTGACATGTACGCGGACTTCTGGGCCCAAAGCGACCTGGTCGGCCGCGCGGTCGCGCTGCTGCTGCTGGCCATGTCGGTCAGCGCCTGGGCGCTGATCCTGTGGAAGACTTGGCTGCTGCGCCGCGCGCGCAAGGGCCTGCAACGTGCAGTGCCGGCGTTCTGGTCCGCGGCCGGCGTGGCTGAAGGCCGCAGCGCGCTGCAGGGCTTCGACACTGAACAGCTGCTGCTGCCCTTGCTGGACGCCGCCACGGCCGAGACCCGCACGGCAACGCTGGAAGCGGCCGGCAAGCGTGAATCGCGCCTGACGCGCCGCCTGCGGGACGCGCTGCACCTCGTGCTGGCCAAGCTGCAGTTTGGCCAGGTGCTGCTGGCCTCCATCGGCGCCACGGCACCGTTCGTGGGTCTTTTCGGCACCGTCTGGGGCATCTACCACGCGCTGGTCGGCATCTCGGCGGCCGGCAACATCACCATCGAGAAGATCTCCGGCCCGGTGGGCGAGGCGCTGATCATGACGGCGGCGGGCCTGGCGGTCGCGATTCCCGCTGTGCTGGCCTACAACGTGTTCGGCAAGCTGGTGGCCGCCTGCGAGGCCGACCTCGAAGGCTTTGCGCACGACCTGCGCGAACTCCTCGATCAGGATTGATCGTGGCATTCGGCCGCCTCGAAAAGCCCGAGGGCTCGCGGCCCATGAGCGACATCAACATGACGCCGCTGATCGACGTCATGCTGGTGCTGCTGGTCATCTTCATGATCACCGCGCCGCTGATGACCGCCTCGCTGCGGCTGGACCTGCCCAAGAGCGAGGCCGCGACGCCCAGCGACGCACCCAGTTCCATCGCGGTGGCCATCACGCCCGACGGCCAGCTGCACCTGGGTGACGAGGCCCTGTCCCCCGAGGCCTTCCAGAAGCGCATCACCGAGCTGGGCCGCGCCAACGCGCAGCTGGAGGTGCAGCTGCGCGCCGACCGCGCCGTGCCCTACGGCCAGGTGGCCGAACTGATCGGTTGGGTGCAAGCCGCCGGGCTGAACCGCATCGCCTTCGTCGCGCAGGCGGCCGCTTCGGCACCCTGAGCCCGGCGACCGATGCTCTTCACCACCCCGGCCTTCGTCTTCGTCTTCCTGCCGCTGGCACTGCTGGGGTTCTTCCTGCTGTGCCGCTGGTCCAACAAGGCCGGCATCGCCTGGCTGCTGGCGGCGTCGCTGCTGTTCTACAGCCACTGGGAGCCGCGGGACACGCTGCTGCTGTGCGGCTCCATCCTCGTGAACTTCTGGCTGGGGCTGCAGATTTCCGGGCGTTCGTCCGCGAGCCGCGCTTGGATGATTGCAGGCGTGACGGCCAACCTGTCGCTGCTGGCGCTGTTCAAGTACGGCGACTTCTTCACCGCCAACCTGAACCGGGCGCTGGGCGCCGACCTGCCGCTGCCGGGCCTCACGCTGCCCATCGGCATCTCGTTCTTCACGTTCACGCAGATCGCGTTCCTGGTGGATGCCTACCAGGGCAAGGTGCGCGAGGCGCAACCGCTGCATTACGGCCTGTTCGTCACCTACTTCCCGCACCTCGTGGCGGGCCCGGTGCTGCATCACTCGCAGATGATGCCGCAGTTCGCCAAGCCGGACATCGGCCGTGTGCAGGGCGCGCACCTGTGCGCGGGCCTGGCGATCTTCGCGATGGGCCTGGCCAAGAAGGTGGTGCTGGCCGATGGCATCAGCCCCTACGCCGACCTGGTCTTCAATGCCGCCGACCAGGGCGCCCAGCCCAGCCTGCAGGAATGCTGGCTGGCCATGTGCGCCTACACGCTGCAGCTTTATTTCGACTTCAGCGGCTACTCGGACATGGCCATCGGCCTGTCCTGGATGTTCAACGTGTCGCTGCCGTTCAACTTCAACTCGCCGTACCGGGCCGCCAACATCAGCGAGTTCTGGCGGCGCTGGCACATCTCGCTGTCCACCTTCCTGCGCGACTACCTCTACATCGCGTTGGGCGGCAACCGCCACGGCCCGACACGGCGCTACATCAATCTGGCACTGACGATGATCCTCGGCGGCCTGTGGCACGGCGCGAGCTGGACCTTCGTGGCCTGGGGCACGCTGCACGGTTGCTATCTGATGGTGCACCACGGCTTCCGGCACCTGGTGGGCGAGCCGGTGCTCGCCCGGCTGGCCGGCTGGCGCGCCTGGCGCTTCAGCGCCTGGTTGCTGACGCTGCTGGCGGTGATGGTGGCCTGGGTGCTGTTCCGTGCCACCAGCTTTGCCGGGGCGGCCACCATCCTGCAAGGCCTGGTGACAACGGGCGGCGAAGCGGTCCACGCGATCTACTGGAACGCAGGCCGCTCGGTGAGCACCGGCGCGCTGTGGTGTGTGGCCTTGGGCGCCCTGGCCACGTTGGGCCCCAACACCAATGTGCTGGGCGAGCGCCTGCTGGCCTGGTGCCGCGCCCAGCCGCAGAAGCGCCTGTACCTGGCCGGCGCGCTGGCGGTGGTGGTGCCCGCGCTGGTGCTGGTCAATGCGACCCGCGACTCGGTCAGCGCCTTCATCTACTTCAACTTCTGACGATCGATGGCCTGGCTCTGGCGAACCTCCCTGGGCGCACTGGCGGTGCTGGTGCTGCTGGAGCTCGTGCTGCGCCTGCTGCCGGTGTCCACGGCCACGCAGACCGGCTACTACCTCGACCCGGCCATCCTGACCTACCCCGCGGGGCATCGCTTCACCAGCTCCGCTGGCTGGGACCTGCAACACGCGCAGCGCATGCAGGCCAACAATGCAGGCTTCCTGGCGCATCGGGACTTCACACCCAACCCCAAGGCCGTTGCGCTGATCGGCGACAGCCACATCGAGGCGGCGGCACTGGATGCCGCACAACGGCCTGACGCCATGCTGGAGGCGGCGCTGGGCGGCGCACGCCCGGTGTATGGCCTCGGCAGCCCCGGCACCTCGCTGCTGGACTATGCCGAGCGCGCGCGCTTCGCGGCGGCCCAGTGGCAGGTGCAGGACTTCGTGCTGCTCATCGGGCCCGGCGACATCCGCCAGTCGCTGTGCGGCTCCGGCCAGATCGCGGCGCCCTGTCTCGACAAAACCACCGGGGTGGCGCGCAGCGAACTGCAGCCCGCGCCTGGCACGTTGAAGCGCATCCTGCGCCACTCGGCGCTGGCGCAATACCTGTTCAGCCAGCTCAAGATCTCGCTGAATGCCGCGCCTGGTGCGCTGCGCGACCTGCCCCGCCAGGTCATCCCCGGCCAGCTGCGCGCCGAGGCGCCCCTTAAAGCCGCCAGCACCCCGGGCCGCCAAGCCGACGACGCGCTGGAGGCCGGCTCGGACGCCGTGGCCCGGTTGTTCTTCGAGCGCATCAAGCCCCATGTCAAGGGCCGGTTGCTGCTGGTGCTGGACCGCCCTTTCCTGCCATCGCTGGGCCGCGCGGACTTCGAGGGCGATACGGACCGCTTCATCGCCATCGCCCGGGCTCAAGGCGCGGCCGTGCTGGACATGGCGCCTACATATGCCGACCACGCCCGGCATTCGCCGCTGCTGCTGGCCGTGTCCCCGCAAGACCAGCATCACAACGCGCTCGGCGTGAAGCTGCTGGCACGCGCCATGGCCGATGCGCTCCAGGCGCCGGCGCAGGCAAGCGTCGCCCAGCCTTGAGCGAAGGGCTGCCGCGAGGGCGCCACCTACAATTTGGCGCATGAACGCCAAGACCGAAGCGCCCAGCTACAACCCGAACGAGATCGAAGCCGCCGCCCGTGCCTACTGGACGGAGCGCGACGCCTACCGCGTCACCGAGGACGCCAGCAAGCCGCACTTCTACGCCTGCTCCATGCTGCCCTACCCCTCGGGCAAGCTGCATATGGGCCATGTGCGCAACTACACGATCAACGACATGCTGGCCCGCCAGCTGCGCATGAAGGGCTACAACGTCCTGATGCCCATGGGCTGGGACGCCTTCGGCCTGCCGGCCGAGAACGCCGCGATGAAGGGCAAGGTGCCGCCCGCGCAGTGGACCTACTCCAACATCGCCCACATGAAGGGCCAGATGCAGGCCATGGGCCTGGCCATCGACTGGAGCCGCGAGGTCGCGACCTGCCAGCCCAGCTACTACAAGTGGAACCAGTGGCTGTTCCTGAAGATGCTGGAGGCCGGCATCGCCGAGCGCCGCACGCAGGTGGTCAACTGGGACCCAGTGGACCAGACCGTGCTGGCCAACGAGCAGGTCATCGACGGCCGCGGCTGGCGCTCGGGCGCGCTGGTGGAGAAGCGCGAGATCCCCGGCTACTACCTGAAGATCACGCAGTACGCCGAGGAGCTGCTGTCGGCGGTGGCAAACCCGGAAGACCCCAACTACCTGAGCGGCTGGCCCGAGCGCGTGCGGCTGATGCAGGAGAACTGGATCGGCAAGAGCCAGGGCGTGCGCTTCGCGTTCCCGCACACCATCGAAGGCGGCGGCGGGCGGCTGTGGGTGTTCACGACCCGCGCCGACACCATCATGGGCGTGACCTTCTGCGCCGTCGCGCCCGAGCATCCGCTGGCCACCGTCGCGGCCAAGACCAAGCCTGAAGTGGCCGCCTTCATCGAGGAATGCAAGGCCGGCGGCACGACCGAGGCCGAGCTGGCCACGCAGGACAAGAAGGGCGTGCCCACGGGCCTGTTCGTCACGCACCCGATCACGGGCGCGCAGGTCGAGGTCTGGGTCGGCAACTACGTGCTGATGAGCTACGGCGACGGCGCCGTCATGGGCGTGCCGGCGCATGACGAGCGCGACTTCGCGTTCGCGCTGAAGTACCAGCTGCCGATCAAGCAGGTCATCGACGTCGAAGGCCAGCCCTACGACGACAAGAAGTGGGCCGAGTGGTACGGCGACAAGACCAAGGGTCGCTGCATCAACTCCGGCATGCTGGATGGCCTGGGCCATGTGGACGCCGTCAACAAGGTCGCCGAACTGCTGGCCGAGAAGGGTCTGGGCGAGAAAAAGACCACCTGGCGCCTGCGCGACTGGGGCATCAGCCGCCAGCGCTACTGGGGCACGCCCATCCCCATCATCCATTGCGACGACTGCGGCGTGGTGCCGGTGCCCGAGAAGGACCTGCCCGTCGTGTTGCCCGAGGACCTCATCCCCGACGGCAGCGGCAACCCGCTGAACAAGCACGCCGGCTTCCTGAACGTCGGCTGCCCCACCTGCGGCAAGCCCGCGCGCCGCGAGACGGACACGATGGACACCTTCGTCGATTCGTCCTGGTACTTCATGCGCTACTGCGACCCGACCAACGACCAGGCCATGGTCGCCGAGGGCACGAAGTACTGGATGCCGATGAACCAGTACATCGGCGGCATCGAGCACGCCATCCTGCACCTGCTGTACGCGCGCTTCTGGACCAAGGTCATGCGCGACCTGAAGCTGGTGTCGGTGTCCGAGCCGTTCGAGAAGCTGCTGACGCAGGGCATGGTGCTGAAGGGCGCGTTCTTCCACAAGCCCGAGGGCGGCGGCAAGGACTACTACTGGGAGCATGAGGTCGACGTCATTCGCAATGAGAACGACGCGATCATTGGCGGCACCTTGAAGGCCGACGGCACGCCGTTGACCTACGAGATGACGACCATGTCCAAGTCCAAGAACAACGGCGTGGACCCGCAGGCCTTGATCGACCAGTACGGCGCCGACACGGCCCGCCTGTTCGTCATGTTCGCGTCGCCGCCCGAGCAGACGCTGGAGTGGAACGACGCCGCGGTCGAAGGCGCGCACCGCTTCCTGAAGCGCGTGTGGAACTTCGGCGCTCGCAATGCCGACGCGATCAAGACCGGTGGCGCCGACTACGCCACGCTGAACGGTGACGGCAAGGCGCTGCGCCGCGAGGTGCACAACGTGCTGAAGCAGGTCAGCTACGACTACGAGCGCATGCAGTACAACACCGTCGTTTCCGGCGCGATGAAGCTGCTGAATGCGCTGGAGGGATTCAAGGCCGAGGGCCAGGCCGCTGCGGTGCGCGACGGCTTCTCGGTGCTGCTGCGCGTGCTCTACCCCGCCACGCCGCACATCAGCCACACGCTGTGGCAGGACCTGGGCTTCGCCGCCGAGCTGGGCGACCTGCTGGACGCGCCCTGGCCCACGGTGGACGAGGCCGCGCTGGTGCAGGACGAGATCGAGCTGATGCTGCAGGTCAACGGCAAGCTGCGTGGCTCGGTGAAGGTGCCGGCCGGTGCCGACAAGGCCGCCATCGAAGCCGCCGCGCTGGCCAACCCCGAGTTCGCCAAGTTCAGCGAAGGCAAGGCGCCGAAGAAGGTCGTCATCGTGCCGGGCCGCCTCGTCAACATCGTCGTTTGATGCAACGCCGCCACCTCCTGCTGATCGGCACCGCCGCCCTCGCCGGCTGCGGCTTCCAGCTGCGCCGCGAGCCCGAGCTGCCGTTCCAGTCGCTGGCGCTGACCGGCTTCCCGCCGGACTCGCCGCTGGCATTGGGCCTGAAGCGGCAGATCAAGCGCACGCCGGTGCAGCTGCAGGAAGACCCGGCCCGCGCGCAAGTCGTGCTGGAGGCGCTGCACGAGTTCCGCGACCGCACCGTGGTCGCGTCCACCAGCGTGGGCCAGGTGCGTGAATGGCAGCTCCGGCTGCACTTCGACTACCTCGTGCGCCGCCCCGACGGCGACCTGCTGGTACCCAAGGTCGAGCTGCGCCTGTACCGCGACATGAACTACACCGAGACCGCGGCGTTGGCCAAGGAGCAGGAGGCCGCCAACCTCTACAGCGCGATGCATTCCGATGCCATCGCGCAGGTCATGCGCCGCCTGGCAGCGGTCAAGGTCTGATGCAACTGCGCGCGGAGGGCCTGTCGGCCCACCTCAACAAGGGCCTGGCCCGCATCTACACCGTGCACGGCGACGAGCCGCTGCTGGCGCAGGAGGCCGCCGACCAGATCCGCGCCGCGGCACGCGCCCAGGGCTTCGGCGAGCGGCAGATCTTCACGGTGGCCGGCGCCTACTTCGACTGGGCGCCGGTGCTGGCCGCCGCGCAGGCGATGAGCCTGTTCGCTGAGCGCCAGTTCATCGAGATCCGCATCCCGAACGGCAAGCCGGGCAAGGACGGCTCAGAGGCGCTGCAGCGTTATGCCGAGGCCGCGCCCGACGACGTGCTGACGCTGGTGACGCTGCCGCGGCTGGACAAGACCCAGCTCTCCAGCGCATGGTTCACCGCGCTGGACGGCAACGGCGTGTCCGTGCGCGTGGAGCCCGTCGAGCGCCGCCTCCTGCCGGCCTGGCTGGCCCAGCGCCTGAAGGCGCAAGGCCAGTCCGTGCCCGAGGGCGAGGACGGCCAGCGCGCGCTGGCCTTCTTCGCCGACCGCGTGGAGGGCAACCTGCTGGCCGCCCACCAGGAACTGCAGAAGCTGGCGCTGCTGCACCCCAAGGGGGAACTGACGCTGGAGCAGATCGAGGCTGCCGTGCTGGACGTGGCGCGCTTCGACGTGTTCAAGCTCAGCGAGGCCGTGCTGTCGGGCAATGTGCCGCGCATCCTGCGCATGCTGGACGGGCTGGAGGCCGAGGGCGAGGCCGCCGTGCTGGTGCACTGGAACCTGGCGGAGGACGCCCGCGCGCTGGCCCGTGTGCGCGCCGCACTGGACGCCGGCCGGCCACTGCCCATGGCCATGCGCGAGGCCCGCGTGTGGGGCGCCAAGGAGCGTCTCATCGAGCGCATCGCGCCGCGGCTGGAAGCGCAGCAGGCGGGCCTGCTGGTGCAGGCCGCCCAGGTCTGCGACGGCCTCGTCAAGGGCCTGCGCCACCCGGACTGGCCCAGCGACCCTTGGGCCGCGCTGCGCCGGCTGGCACTGATGCTGGCCGAGACGGCCAGCGGCAAAACCGGGGCAGTTCTCACGGTCCGCTGAGCGCGATTGGGCTATCGTCGAGGCGCCGCCGCACGCCACCATGTCGCCCGCCCGTCACTTCCTCATCCTCGCGCTCGCCTCCAGCCCGCTCGCCGCACCGGCCGTGCCCGTGAGCCTGCAGCTGCGCGGGCCTGGCGGCCAGCCGCTGGCCGGCGCGGTCGTGGCCGTCGAGCTGCGCGGTCGCGGTACCAAGACCGCGACGGCCAAGGCCGAGGTGGGCCAGCGCGAACGCCAGTTCACGCCACAGCTGCTCGTCGTGCAGACCGGCACGTCGGTCTACTTCCCCAATTTCGACACGGTGCGCCACCATGTCTATTCGTTCTCGCCCATCAAGGTCATCGACATCAAGCTCTATTCGGGCACGCCGACCGACCCGGTGGTGTTCGACAAGCCGGGCGTCGCGACGCTGGGTTGCAACATCCACGACAAGATGAGTGCACACGTCGTCGTGGTGGACACGCCCACCTTCGCGCGTACCGACGACAAGGGCCAGGCGCCCTTCGACCTGCCGCCCGGCGAGCACGTGGTCAAGGCCTGGCACGCCAACCAAAAGACACCCACGCTGCAGCGGCTGAAGCTGGACGTGCCGGCCACCGGCGGCGCCATCGTGTTGAACCTGGCCGAGTGACGCGAACACGATGCGCTGGCCAGCCTGGCTGAACCTGAACCGTCTGCAAGGCCGCATCGTGGCCTTGTTCTTGGCGCTGCTGCTGGTGGTGCAGGTGGTCAGCTTCAGCGTCATCCGCGCCAGCATCACGCACAACGCCGAGCGTTCACTGGCCGCCGAGCTGCAGACCGGCGAGCGCGTGCTGCTGCGGCTGCTGGCCCAGCAGTCCGGCAAGCTGCACGACGCCGCCGAATTGCTGGCCAAGGACTATGGCTTCCGCGGTGCGGTGGGCCTGTCGCTGGCCGAGGCCGGCACCGTGGAGACCATCCGCGACGCGTTGACCAACCAGGGCGAACGCATTGGCGCTTCGGTCGTGGCTTATTTCGACAACCAACTGCAGCTGGTGGCCGCCACGCGAGACGGCGCGGCCGCCTTCGGGCCGGCGCTGCGCCAGCTGTCGACCAGCAAGGAAGGCGCGGCGCTGGCCGTGCAGGGCCGGCAGGTCTACCAACTGATGGCCGTGCAGGTGCGCACGCCGGCGCCGGTGGGCTGGGTGGTCATGGGCTTCGCGCTGGACCGCGAGGTGCTGGACGACCTGAAGGCCTTGTCCGACCTGGACAGCGTGGTGCTGTTGCAGCCTGCCGGCGGCGCGTGGCTGGACATCGTGGGCAACCTGGACACCGCGGCCTCCGCCGCGCTGAAGGCGCATCTGCACGACAAGCCAACGCCCGACCAGGTGCTGGAGCTGGCCGGCGAGCGCATGCGCGCCCGCTTCGTCGCGCTGCCGGTGGGCGATCAGCGCCTGGGCGTGCTGCTGCTGCGCTCGCTGGACGCGGCGCTGGCACCCTACCGCCAGCTGCAGCTCATCCTGCTGGGCCTGACGGTGCTGGGCGCGGCCGTGTTCGCGCTGGTCAGCGTGCTGCTGGCGCGCGGCATCAGCGGGCCCATCACGGCGCTGTCGGCGTCGGCGCGCCGCCTGGAGTCCGGCGACTACGAGACCCCCGTGCCGGCGGCGCCGGAGCTTGAGGAGGTGCACAAGCTGTCCATCGCGCTGGAGAGCATGCGTGAAGGCATTCGCGGGCGCGACGCGTTGGTCAACAGGCTGGCTTATGTGGACCAGCTGACGGAGCTGCCCAACCGCGCGCGCTTTGCGCAGATCCTGCAGTTGCACATGGACCAGGCCTACACGCCCGCGGCCGTGCTTATGCTGGACCTTGACCGTTTCAAGCACGTCAACGACGTGCTGGGCCACGACGTGGGCGACCGGCTGCTGCAGGCCGTGGCGCTGCGGCTGCAGCAGCTGTGCGAGCCCATCCAGTCGGTGCTGGCGCGGCTGTCCGGTGACGAGTTCGCCCTGCTCGTGCCGCACGCGGACGCGCGCGTCGCCAGCGAGGTCGCGCTGGCCATACTGAAGGACTTCGAGCGCCCGCTGCAGATCGATAACGAAACCATAGACCTGGGCGCGGGCATCGGCATCGTGCTGCTGCCTGAGCATGGCCAGGACGTGAACCTGCTGCTGGGCCGCGCCGAGCTGGCCATGTATGCGGCCAAGACGCGGCAATGCGGCAGCCTGATTTACCACCCGCAGCTGGACGCGGGCAGCCAGGAGTCGCTGTCGCTGCTGTCCGAGCTGCGCCGCGCGGTGGAGAACGACGAGCTGCGCCTGTACCTGCAGCCCAAGGTGGACCTGCACCAGGGCCGCGTCGTTGGCGCCGAGGCGCTGGTGCGCTGGCAGCACCCCACGCGCGGCCTGGTGCCGCCCATGCAGTTCATCCCGTTCGCCGAGCAGACCGGCTTCATTCGCATGCTCAGCGCCTGGGTGCTGGCGGGCGCCGCGAAGTTCTCGCGCGAGGCGATGGACGCGGGCCTGAGCCTGCGGCTGTCGGTCAACCTGTCCACGCGCGACCTGATGGACCAGGACCTGCCGGCCAAGATCGAAGCCCTGATCACGCCGCTGCAGGTGCCGCCCGCGTCGCTGTGCCTGGAGATCACCGAGAGCGCCATCATGGACGACCCCGAGCGCGCGCTGTCAACGCTGGAGCACCTGCACGCGATGGGCTTCAAGCTGTCCATCGACGACTTCGGCACCGGCTACTCGTCGCTGGCGTATCTGAAACGGCTGCCGGTGGACGAGCTGAAGATCGACAAGAGCTTCGTCATGGCGATGGAGCGCGACCTGGACGACGCGCGCATCGTGCGCTCCACCATCGAGCTGGCGCACAACCTGGGCCTGAGCGTCGTGGCCGAAGGCCTGGAGACGCTGAAGGCCTGGGTCATCCTGGGCAAGCTGGGCTGCGACCAGGGCCAGGGCTACTACATCTGCAAACCCATGCCGCAAGACCAGTTCATCGCGTGGGCCAGCTCCTGGCAGCCACCGGACCCGGAGGCCGCCACGGCGGAAAGCATGATGGCCAAGCTGGGCTGACCGCGCTCAGCGGTCGCGGTCTTCCAGTGCTTCGCACAAGGCCGTCAGCCCGGCCGTCACCGTCTGCATGCGCACCGCCTGGCGGTCGCCGCCGAAGTTTTCGCGCCAGACCTGGGCCGGACGGCCGGCATGCACCAGCGCCAGCCACACCGTGCCGACCGGCTTGGCGTCGCTGCCGCCCGTGGGCCCGGCCACGCCGGTGACGGCCAGCGCCCAGTCGATGGGCGCATGGGCCAGCAGCCCACGCGCCATGTGCTCGGCCACCTCGGCGCTGACGGCGCCGTGCAGCGCAATCAGGCCCTTGGGCACACCCAGCAGTTCGGCCTTGGCCTCGTTGCTGTAGCTGACGACGCCGCGCTCGAACCACGCGCTCGAGCCGGACAGGCTGGTGCAGGCCGCGGCGATGAGGCCACCGGTGCAGCTCTCGGCGGTGCCGATGCGCTCGCGGCGCCGGATCAGCGCGACGGCAATGCGGTCGATCAAGGCGTCGGTCTCGGAGAACATGATCACCCCATCAGGAAGCGGTACAGCGCGATGACGGCAAGCGTACAGCCGGCCGCGACGAAATCGTCCACCAGGATGCCCAGGCCCTGGCGCCAGCCGATGGGCGCGCCCCGCTCGCCCTTGAACAGCCGGTCTGCCCAGCCCACCGGCCCGGGCTTGGCGGCGTCGAAGAAGCGGAACAGGCCGAAGGCGACCGCCTGAGCCGTGAACGAGGCCGGCGCGATCAGCCACAGCACCAGCCAGAAGGCCAGCACCTCGTCCCAGACGATAGCCCCCGGGTCGGGCGTGTTCAGATGCTGCGCGCAGCGCGTGCAGGCCCACCAGCCCACCAGCGTGCCGATGAGAATGAGCAGCGCCCACGCCAGGTCGCTCACCCACGGCGACATGACGGCAAACGCCGCCCAGGCCCACAGTGTGCCGACCGTGCCGGGCGCCCTGGGCGCGAGGCCGCTGCCGAAGCCCAGCGCGATCCAGCGCGCCAGGTGGCGCGCCATGAAAGCAGCCGTGGGCCGCACCGGCGCTCCGCTCATGACGCGAAATGGTCGAAGCTGCGCAGGCCGTGGACCACCGGCTCACCACCGCCGTCCACGACGCGCAGTCCCGGCTCGGCTTCGATGCGGCCGATGCGCGTCAGTGCGATGCCCACGTCGGGCAGCGCGGCACCGGGTGGCGCGGTGAACACCAGCTCGTAGTCGTCGCCGCCGGCCAGCCCGCATTCGCGCTGCAGCGCCAGCGGCTGTGCCGCCAGCACGGCGCTGCGCGGCAGCGCATCGGCATTGATGCAGGCGCCGACGCCCGAGGCCGCGAGGATGTGGCCCAGGTCCCCCAGCAGGCCGTCCGACACGTCGAGCGCCGACGTCGCGATGCCGCGCAACGCCTGACCCAGCGCGACGCGCGGCGTGGGGCATTCCATGGCCGCGCGCACCGCCTCGAAGCCATCGCCCGCCAGCGCCGCCGTGCCGCGAAACACCTCCAGCGCCAGCCGCGCATCGCCCAGCCGGCCGGACACCCAGATGTCGTCGCCCACGCGCGCGCCGCTGCGCAGCAAGGCCTGCCCGGGCGGCGCCTCGCCAAAGACGGTGATGCAGATGTTGAGCGGCCCCTGCGTCGTGTCGCCGCCGATCAGCGGGCAGTCGTGGGCATCGGCCAGCGCGAGCAGGCCGCGCGCGAAGCCGGCCAGCCAGTCTTCGTCAGCGCGCGGCAGCGCCAGCGCCAATGTGAAGCCTCGCGGCGTCGCACCACAGGCGGCCAGGTCGCTGAGGTTGACAGCCAGCGCCTTGTGGCCCAACCGGGCCGCGTCGACGGTGGACAGGAAGTGCCGGCCTTCCACCAGCATGTCGCTGGACACCAGCCAGCACGCGCCCGGCGTGGGCAGCAGCACGGCGCAGTCGTCGCCCACGCCCACCTCCACGCCTGCCGCGGCCGGGCGCTGGAAGTAGCGCCGGATCAGATCGAATTCACCCATGGCGGCGATTGTCTCCGTGTGGACACCCGCAACGCGCCGTGACAGCTTGCGGTGGCATGATTCCAATCCCGCCGGCCTTAGCTAGTCCCCGTCATGAAGAGCCCAGAAGAAAAACGCGCCCAACTCCGCCAGGCCGCGCTCGAGTACCACGAGTTCCCGACCCCCGGCAAAGTCGCCATCGCGGCGACCAAGTCGCTGGTGAACCAGCGCGATCTGGCGCTGGCCTATTCGCCGGGCGTGGCGGCGGCGTGCGAGGAAATCGTGGCCGATCCGGCCAACGCCTTCCGCTACACGTCGCGCGGCAATCTGGTGGCCGTGGTCTCCAACGGCACGGCCGTGCTGGGCCTGGGCAACATCGGCCCGCTGGCGTCCAAGCCAGTCATGGAAGGCAAGGGCGTGCTGTTCAAGAAGTTCGCCGGCATCGACGTCTTCGACCTCGAGGTGGACCAGAACGACCTCGACAAGCTGGTGGACTGCATCGCCGCGCTGGAGCCCACCTTCGGCGGCATCAACCTCGAGGACATCAAGGCGCCGGACTGCTTCTACGTCGAGCGCGAGCTGCGCAAGCGCATGAAGATCCCCGTCTTCCACGACGACCAGCATGGCACGGCCATCGTCGTCGGCGCGGCCTTCCTGAATGGCCTGAAGGTCGTCGGCAAGGACGTGAAGGACGTCAAGCTGGTCACGTCGGGCGCCGGCGCTGCGGCGCTCGCCTGCCTGGGCCTGCTCGTCAAGCTGGGCCTGCCGCGCGAGAACATCTTCGTGACCGACCTGGCCGGCGTCGTGTACGAGGGCCGCACCGAGCTGATGGACCCGGACAAGGCCGAGTACGCGCAGAAGACCGACGCGCGCTCGCTGCGCGAAGTCATCGCAGGCGCCGACGTGTTCCTTGGCCTGTCCGCCGGCGGCGTGCTGAAGGCCGACATGGTGGCCACGATGGCCGCCAAGCCGCTGATCTTCGCGCTGGCCAACCCGACGCCCGAGATCCTGCCCGAAGAGGTGCAGGCCGTGCGCAGCGACGCGATCATGGCGACGGGCCGCACGGACTATCCCAACCAGGTCAACAACGTCCTGTGCTTCCCGTACATCTTCCGCGGCGCGCTGGACTCTGGCGCGACGACCATCAACATCGAGATGGAGATCGCCGCCGTTCACGCCATTGCTGACCTGGCCCAGGCCGAGCAGAGCGAGGTGGTGGCCGCCGCCTACGTGGGCGCGACGCTGAGCTTCGGCGCCGAGTACCTGATCCCCAAGCCCTTCGACCCACGGCTGATGATGCGCATCGCACCGGCCGTGGCCAAGGCCGCGATGGACTCCGGCGTCGCCACTCGCCCCATCCAGGACTGGGATGCCTACCGCGAGAAGCTGCAGAGCTTCGTCTACGCGTCGGGCAACACGATGAAGCCCATCTTCACCGCTGCCAAGCGTGCGCCCAACAAGCGCATCGCCTATGCCGAGGGTGAGGAGGAGCGCGTGCTGCGCGCGGCCCAGGTGGTCGTCGACGAGAACCTGGCCCGCCCGACGCTGATCGGCCGCCCCAGCGTCATCGCCGAGCGCTGCGAGCGCTTCGGCCTGCGCCTGCAGCAGGGCCGCGACTACGACGTCGTCAACGTCGAGCACGACGACCGCTACCGCGACTACTGGCAGACCTATCTGCGCATGACCGAGCGCAAGGGTGTGACCCAGCAGCTCGCCAAGATCGAGATGCGCCGCCGCCTGACGCTGATCAGCACCATGCTGCTGCACAAGGGCGAGGTCGACGGCATGCTGTGCGGCACCTGGGGCACGACGGCCACGCACCTGGCCTACATCGACCAGGTCATCGGCAAGCGTGCCGGCGTGAAGACGTACGCCTGCATGAACGGGCTGATCCTGCCGGGTCGCCAGGTCATGCTGGTCGACACCCACGTCAACTACGACCCCACCGCCGAGCAGCTGGCCGAGATCACCATCATGGCCGCGCAGGAGATGTGCCGTTTCGGCCTGACCCCGAAGGCCGCGCTGCTGTCGCACAGCAACTTCGGCACCAGCGACAAGCCGTCGGCCATCAAGATGCGCGACACGCTGGCGCTGATCCAGCAACTGGCACCGTGGCTGGAGGTCGACGGCGAGATGCACGGCGACACCGCGCTGGACGCCGGCTACCGCAAGCAGCTGATGCCGCACAGCCCGCTGACCGGCGAGGCCAACCTGCTGGTGCTGCCCAACATCGACGCCGCCAACATCTCCTACAACCTGCTGAAGACGGCCGCCGGCGGCGGCATCGCCATCGGCCCGGTGCTGCTGGGCGCGGCCAAGCCGGTGCATGTGCTGACGCCTTCTGCCACCGTGCGGCGCATCGTCAACATGACGGCACTGACCGTCGCCGACGCGAACGCGGCACGGAACTGAGGCCCCCGCCGCGTTCCATCGGGGAACAGGGCAAAAGCGGCCTGACTCCCCCAATTGACAGAAGTTTTCATTCGAGAAAACCAGTCATAGGCGCATCACAACCTCAGCAAGAACAACGACTTACCGAGGTGTGAGCGCAGGCTCACATACCCCTGATCCAGTGTCCGGCGCCCGGGTGCG
The DNA here is from genome assembly GCF_031458115.1 of Roseateles asaccharophilus. Taxonomy (GTDB): domain Bacteria; phylum Pseudomonadota; class Gammaproteobacteria; order Burkholderiales; family Burkholderiaceae_C; genus Pelomonas; species Pelomonas asaccharophilus_A. The sequence continues at coordinate 54,752 of NZ_JAVDXV010000009.1, forward strand.
GCTTGAGCTTTTGGGGTCGCTTCGGTACCATTATGGTTTCGAATTCAGGGTAAACCCGTGTTTTTGCTCTCGTGGCTGGCGCGCTCTGGCGCCTCGGCGGCAATGTCCGCCCTGCTGCTTTCCGGCCTGGCCGGAGGCGCGCAAGCCAAGGAAGCTCCCGGCACCGCAACGCCCGCTCTGGCTGAAATCCGGCTGAGCGAGCTGCCCGTCCAGGCCCAGGAAACGCACCGTCTCGTTCACGCGGGCGGCCCGTTTCCGTACAGCAAGGACGGCACGGTGTTCGGCAATCGCGAGCGCTTGCTGCCCCGCAAGGCCCGCGGCTTCTATCGCGAATACACGGTCAAGACCCCTGGCGCGCGCAACCGCGGCGCCCGCCGCCTCGTCTGTGGCGGCGAGCCGCCTGTCGCGCCCGAGGTCTGTTATTACACCGACGATCACTATGCCAGCTTCAAGCGCATACGCGCCACGGCGGCACGGTGAAGGTCGAGCGAAGACGAGTTTTGGCAGTTTTGTGACTTGAAAGGAGGAACGCGACCATGCTTTTGCAGACCGTCCGTCCCAATATCGTGCAGGCCATACGGGCCTACCGGGTCGAGGACTTGATGCAGGCCGCCCACGAAGCGGGCCAGCATTTCCTGTATGCCAACCTGTCGGAGGCGCAGTCCAAGCAGGACGTGCTCGACGGCATCGCGCAGGCCTTCCTCTTTCCCGCCCACTTCGGCAAGAACCTGGACGCGCTGCATGACTGCATGACCGACCTCGTGCACAAGGCCGGCAGCCAGCCGGGCTTTGTCGTCGTGCTGGAACAGCTGCCCGACAACGTGCGTTTCGACCGCGAGGCCCGCGAGCAGCTGCTCGATGTCTTTCGCGACACGGCCGACTACTGGGCCGACCGAAAGATAGCTTTTCGCTGTTTCTATTCTTTTCAGTAGCCCGCTCCCAAGAAAACGGGTCATGGGAGCGGGCTGCTGAGGTGGCCCCGGTGATTGAAAAGCCGACCAAGACGGCAAAGACGACGATTGGCAACCCCAACTTCGGCGTGAACATGCCGATGATGTGCAGTGCCTTCGACACGTCCATGTGGTTGAGCGCGGCCTGAAGCCGTCGTTCGACACGATGAAGAACGGGACCCTCGGGTCCCGTTTTCTATTTCTGCGGCGCCACTTCCAGCGCCAGCGCGACGAACTCGTCGACCGGCACCTCCTCGGCACGGCGCTGCAGGTCGAAATGGCCCTGGTAGCCACGCTCGGCCAGCCAGTGGCCCAGGCTGTGGCGCAGCAGCTTGCGGCGCTGCGAGAAGGCGCTGGTCACCAGCGCGCCCAGCAGCGCTGGATCCAGTGCCGGAGGGGTCTTCAGCGGCTGCATGCGCACGATGGCCGAGTCCACGCGCGGCGGCGGGTCGAAGGCCTCGGGCGGCACGTCCAGCACCGATTCGATGTCGTAGCGCCACTGCAGCATCACCGAGAGGCGGCCGTAGTCCTTGCCGCCCGGTCCCGCAGCCATGCGGTCCACGACTTCCTTCTGCAGCATGAAGTGCTGGTCCACCACCACGTCCACGGCATCCAGCAGGTGGAACAGGATGGGCGTGGAGATGTTGTAGGGCAGGTTCCCGACCACGCGCAGCTTCGCGCCCTTGGCGACGGACAACGCGTTGAAGTCCACCTTGAGCACGTCGCTCTCGATGACTTCGACGTCGTCGCGCGTGCGCAGCCGCGCGGCCAGGTCACGGTCCAGCTCAATGACGGTCAGCGGTTTGTGGCGCTCCAGCAGCGGCAGCGTCATCGCGCCCAGGCCGGGGCCGATCTCGACCAGCGTCTCGCCAGGCTGTGGGTCGATGAGGTCGACGATGGCGTCGATCAGCGCCTTGTCGGTCAGGAAGTGCTGGCCAAACCGCTTGCGCGGGATGTGTGACTTCAATCCAGCCATTCCCGAACTTCGACGAACGCCTTGGCGCGCAGGTCCTTGACCCACTCCTGGTAGGCCTCGTCGTACTTCTGCTCGCGCAGCGCGCCACGGGCCTGCTCGCGCAGCACCTTCATCTCGACCTCGACCGAGCGGCGCTCCAGCACCTGGATCAGGTGCACGCCGAAGCGCGACATGACGGGCTGGGAGATGCCGTTCAGCGGCAGCGCGTTCATCGCTTCCTCGAACTCGGGCACGAAACCGCCGGCGCCCATCCAGCCCAGGTCGCCGCCGGCTTCCGCGCTGCCGTCCTCGGAGTTGGCCTTGGCCAGGTTCTCGAACTTGGCCTGGCCGCTCTCGATCTGGCGCTTCATTTCGGCCAGGCGGCGGGCGGCCACCTCGGCGGTCAGCTGGGCCGAGGGGCGCAACAGGATATGGCGGGCGCGCGTCTGCAGGCTCTGCGTCAGCGAAGCGCCGCCCTGGCGGTCGACCAGCTTCAGGATGTGGAAGCCCGCGCCGGTGCGCAGCAACTGCGGCGCGACCTGGCCGGGCTTCAAGTCCTTCACGGCGCCGACGAAGACGTCCGGCAGGCGGTCGGCGGGACGCATGCCGATCTCGCCGCCACGCGCCTTGTTGCCGTCCTCGGAGACCTCGCGGGCGACCTTGCCGAAATCCTCGCCGCCCTTGATGCGAGCCAGCGCCTCCTCGGCCTTGGCGCTGCGCTCGGCGACGACCGCGGCGGCGGCACCGTCAGGCACGCTCACCAGCACCTGGGCCAGGTTGATCTGCCCGCCCTGCTCCAGCGCGGCGCGGCGCTTGTCCAGCCAGGCGTCGATCTCGGCGTCGGTGATCTTGATGCGGCCCTGCACTTCGCGCTCGCGCACGCGCTCGGTCATCATCTGGTCGCGCAGGTTCTCGCGGAAGCTCTTGTAGTCGGTGCCGTCCTGCTTCAGGCGCTCCAGCAGCTGGGCCATCGTCAGCTTGTTCTGCGCGGCGACGTTGGCCACCACGCGGTCCAGTTCGGGCTCATCGACACGCTGGCCGATGTCGCGCGCATGGGTGACCTGGACGCGCTCCTCGATCAACGCCTCCAGCGCCTGCTTGCGCAGCCCGGCCGTCTCGGGCATGACCTCGCCCTTCTGGCGGGCCTCCTGGCGCAGCCGCTCGGTGCGCTGGACGACCTCGCTGGCGGCGACGACGTCCTGGTTGACGACGGCGGCGATGTAGTCCCCCGCCTGCAGCGTGGACGTCTGGGCCGAGGCGGAAAAAGCGGCCAGGGCCAGAACAAGTGGAGCGAGGCGATGGATCATGGTTGGAAATCTGAACTCGCCGAGCGGTCGGCGCTCAGCCTGCGGTAACCGGGCACATTGTCCTTCAAGACCTTCAGGGCATTGGAGCCAAGCTGACTGAGACCCACCAGCTCCAGTTGCAGCATGAATCGGGTGTTGGTTTCGGCGCGGCCGGTGGACAGCCGCTCCAGCCCGAAGCGCAGCAGCCAGCAGCCGGCGTCGTACTCGAAGCCGGCCACGGAATCGGTCAGCCGCTTGTCGCGCAGCGAGTACTGCACGCGACCAGCGCTGTACCAGGCGCCGCCGCAGCTCTGGCTGTTGGCGCCGCGCTGCGTGACGGGGGTGCCGTAGATGGGCCATTGCCACGCGAACTCGACCTGCTCGCTCTGCGCCCGCGCCAGCCGGTAGGCCACGCTGACGGTCTTGTAGGCGCCCGGCGAGTAGCGCGCCCGCACGACCGAGCGCTCGAAGCGGTGCGTCTCGGGGTTCAGCTCCAGCGTGGTCTCGGCCCACCAGCGTTCGTCCAGATGCGCGGCGGCGGCCAGCAGCAGGTCGGAGAAGCGCTGCGTGACGGGCTGACCGTCCGGCGTGATGCGCTGGTCGCGGAACAGCACGCGCTGCACGGCGCCCACGCGCAGGATTTCCTCGCCTTGGCGAGCGCTGATCCAGCGGCTGGTGGCGCCAAAGCTCAGCGCATGCTGGTCCGACACCCGGTCCACGCCCGAGAACTGGTTGTCGGTGTAGATGGAGTCGAAATTGAAGTCCTTGGGCGCCGCGTCGAAGTTGGGCAGGCTGAGCTGATCGCGGTACGGCGTGTTCACGTACAGCAGCCGCGGCTCCAGGCTCTGGCGCATCGCTCGGCCGAACAGCTTGGTGTCGCGTTCGAACACCCAACCGTGGTCGATGCTCAGCGACGGGATCACGCGGCTGAGGCGCCGGCGGCCGTCGTCCAGCGGGCGGTCCAGGTCGTAGGCCGCCGCGTTGACCGACAGGCGCGGGATGAACCACCAGGCCTCGCCGCCCAGCGGCGCGGCCACATGGCCCAGTGCATGCACGCGCTGGCCGCCGCGCGCCTGGCGCGGCAGCGCGGAAACGGGCAGGTCGAAGCGGTTGTATTCCAGCTCCAGGCTGCCCTCCAGGCGTGCCTTGCGGCCCCAGGGGCGGAAGCTGTCCAGCACGGCCTCGTCGGCCGCCGTCGTCACGCGCACGCCCACCTGCGGGCTGCGCTGGTAGGGCGAAACGAATTGCGCCTCCGCATCCGTGCCCTGCAGCGTCTGCCAGCGCTGCACGCGGGCGTAGCTGTCGATGACGCCCCAGGACAGCTCGCGCTGGCGGTGCAGGCTGAAATCGTTGGCCAGCAGGCGCGGCGTCTGGCTCTCGACGCGGCGCGACAAGTCCTTCCAGTAGTCGTCGTCGGACACGCGCTCGCTGTTCAGCTTGTAACGCCAGTCGCCCAGGCGGCCGTCGTTGTCCAGCTTCAGGCCCCAGCGCGAGCGGCCGAACACGCGGTCGCCGGGCAGCAGGTCCAGGTTGATACGGCCGGCGTGGCCCGGCTCCAGGTAGCGGAACTCGCTGTCCACGCCCACGCCGCGCTTGGTCATGACGAAGGGTGTGACCGTCGCATCGCGCTGCGGCGCGATGTTCCAGTAGTACGGCACGCCGAACTCGAAGCCGCTGCGGTTGTCCAGGAAGATGTTGGGCGGCAGCCAGCCCGACTTGCGCGCCGAACTCAGCGGGAAGCTCAGCGCCGGCGCCGCCAGCAGCGGGACGCCCAGGAAGCGCAGCACCGCGCCCTCGGCCTGACCCTCGTTGCCGGCCAGGTCCAGGCGCAGCTCCTTGGCCGAAATCTGCCAGGCCGGCTCCTGGTTCTCGACCGCGGGGCAACTGCTGTAGCTGGCGGCGGTGGCGCTCAGGTGCTCGCTGTCATGGAAGCGCACGACCTTGGCCTTGCCGGCGCCGCCGGTCGCGGCGAGGAAGAAGCTGGGCGTCAGAAACTCGCCTTCGAAGCGGTCCACATACATCTGCAGCAGCGGCCCGGTGAAGACGTTGCCCTTGTGATGCACGCGGACGTTGCCCTCGGCGCGCGCGAAGTCGTCCACCACGCGGTAGTTCAGCTGGTCGGCATTCAGCAGCACCTCGCCGTAGCGCAGCTCCACCGCGTCCGTCGCCTCGGCCTGTTGGTCGGCCTGCGCGGTGATCTTGCCGGCGCTGATGGCCAGCGCCGCCTTGCCGCCGGTGCGCGTGGGCGCGCCCAGCACGCGGCTGTTCTTCAGCGCGACGCCATCGCTGGCCGGCGCCTGCTGCGCCCACACCGGCGCACCGGCGCCAAAGCCCAGGGCGATCAGGGCGGACAGCAGCGAGGGGCGGGGGAGTCGGAACGAGCGCGGCACGGACGGCAGGACGGGCGGCGGGGCCTCGAAGTCAGGGGGGATTGCCGGGGCCGGCTTCTTAGAATTTCATTATCCACGAGGGCTTTTGCGATGACTCCCCCGAATGACGAACTGATTGCCGCACTGCGCGCCGAACCGGCCCGGGCCGATGCCTTGATGCGCGACGCCTGCGCCGCCCTGCGCACCCAGCCGCCCGTGCGGGTGCCGGTCGATGCGGTGCCGCTGCGCGCCGGCCTCGCCCGCATTGCCCAGCAAGGACTGGACGCCGTGTTGCAGCGTCTCGTCGCCGACGCGCCGCAGGGCAGCGTGACCGACGCGCTGGCCGCACTGCTGCGCCCACCCGAGCTGGCCTGGGACGAGCCCCAGGAGATCGACTGGGCCGTGCGCCATTGGGAAGGCTGCCGCGCCGCAGGCCACTTGGATGAGGAGCTGGCCGCCGACTTCGGCGAATACTGGCGTGAGCTGGAATGGAGCGCGCTGCGCTGGCACCTGGTGCTGCTGGGCCAGGGCCATGCCGAGGAGCGCCGGCTGCTGGCCTACATCGCCAAGACGGCCAGCCGCTATGTGGCGTTCGGGCCGCTGAAGCGGGCCATGGAGGCACGCTTCCCGGAGTTCTTCCAGCTCGGCTTCAGCCTGCGCTGATCAGGGACAGGTCGCACAGCCTGCAGCCACCAGCCAGGGGTCGCGGTCCTCGCCGCCGAAGATCTCCAGCAGGAAGTCCAGGAAGGCACGCGTGCGTGCCGGCACGTACTTGCGCGTGGGCATGCCCGCCCACAGCGTGGTGCCGAAGAGCCGCCACTGGGGCATGATCCGCTCCAGCGCCTGCTCCAGCAGCGCATCCTCCACGACGAAGCTCGGCAGGCCGGCAATGCCCAGGCCATGCAGCGCGGCGGCGTAGTTGGTGTCCATGTGCGTCGTCGACAGCGTCGCGCGGTTGGGCGACATTGGCAGCGTGATCTCCTCGGTGCCGTCGCCGCTTTGCAGCGTCAGGCCGCGCATCAGCGACGGCGTGGGCGGGATCAGCGCATCGTGCTGTTTCAAATCGCTGGGGTGCTGGGGCCGGCCGCGCCGGTCCAGGTAGTCTGGCGACGCGCACAGGATGAACTCGCTGCGCGCCAGGCGACGGGCGATGAAGTCGCCATCCAGCGCCTCGCGTGACAGGAAGATGGTCAGGTCGTAGCCATCGTCCACCGTGTCGACCGGCCCCGGCGACGTGATCTCCAGCGTCACCGCCGGGTACTCGCGGTGAAAGCGCGGCAGGTGCTTGGCCAACTGATGCACGGCAATGGCCGGCGGGCACAACACGCGCAGCAGGCCGCGCACCTCCTGCGTGGCCGACGCCGCCAACGCGGCGGCCTCGTCCACGTCGGCCAGGATGCGCCGCGCCCGCTCCAGATAGGCCTCGCCGATCTCGGTCAGCGACAGTCGCCGCGTGGTGCGGTTCAGCAGCCGGGTGCCGAGGTGATCTTCCAGCTCGGCCACCAGCCGCGTGACGACGGCGGGCGCCAGATCCAGCGCGCGCGCCGCACCGGCAAAACTGCCCTCGTCGATGACTCGGACGAAAACCTTGATGGCGCGGAGCTGGTCCATCCGTTACGGGTGCGCGGCCATGACTTGCGCGACCGCAGCGGTCAATCGCTTGCCGTACGGCACATGCAGGAACTCGTTGGGCCCATGCGCATTGCTCTTGGGCCCCAGCACGCCGCAGACCATCATCTGCGCCTTGGGGAAGCCCTTCTGCAGCATGCTCATCAGCGGAATCGTGCCGCCCTGGCCGATATAGCCCACCGGCGCGCCGAAATGCGCCTGGCTGGCATCGTTCAGCGCCTGGCTGAGCCACGGCGACAGGTCCGGCGTGTTCCAGCCGGTCGCCCCGTAGGCGCCGGCACGGCCATCCGGCGTGAACGTGACCTTGGCGTTGTATGGGGCGTTGTCTTCCAGCAGCGTCTTCAGCCTCAGCGCGGCCTCATTGCCGTCCACCAGCGGCGGCAGGCGCAGCGACAGCTTGAAGGCCGTGTACGGCCGCAGCACGTTGCCGGCGTTCTTCAGCTCCGGGAAGCCGTCGGCGCCGACCACCGACAGCGTCGGCCGCCAGGTGCGGTTCAGCAGCACCTCGACCGGGTCGCTGGTCACCGGCAGCACCGGGCCGCCGTCCGCGCCGCAGGCCCAGGGCATGCGCTTGTAGACCTCTTCCTTCAGGATGGCAGCCGTCGCCTGCGCCTGCTCCAGCCGCGCGCCGGGGATCTCGCAGTGGAAGCTCTCCGGCAGCAGCCGGCCGGTCTTGCTGTCTTCCAGCCGGTCCAGCACATGACGCAGGATGCGGAAGCTCGACGGCACGGCGCCCGATGCGTCGCCGCTGTGGATGCCCTCGGTCAGCACCTCCACCTTCAGCACGCCGGACACCATGCCGCGCAGCGAGGTGGTCAGCCACAGCTGGTCGTAGTTGCCGGCGCCGGAGTCCAGGCAGACCACCAGCGACACATTGCCCAGACGGGTCTTCAGCACGTCGAGATACGCCGGCAGGTCGAAAGAGCCGCTCTCCTCGCAGGTCTCGATCAGGCCCACGCAGCGCGGGCGCGGGATGCCCTGCTTGTCCAGCGCCATGATGGCCGTCAGCGACGCGTAGACCGCGTAGCCGTCGTCCGCGCCGCCGCGGCCGTACAGCAGGCCGTTCTCGTACTTGGGCGTCCACGGGCCCAGGTCGCTGCGCCAGCCGCTGAACTCGGGCTGCTTGTCCAGGTGGCCGTACAGCACCACGGTGTCGTCTGAACCCGGCTTGGTGGACGGCACCTCGAAGAAGATGACCGGCGTGCGACCCGGGATGCGGATGACCTCCAGCTTCAGCCCGGCGACCTTTTTGCTCTCCACCCAGGCAGCGGCCTGGGTCAGCACCTTGTCGATGTGGCCGTTGGCCGCCCAGTCGGCGTCGAACATGGGGCTCTTGGCCGGGATGGCGATGTAGTCGGTCAGCGCGGGGACGATTTCCTCGTCCCAGACGCGTTCGGCAAAGGTCCCGAGCGCGGTCGCCTCGTCGGCTTGCAGGGGCAGGTGGGGGTCTCGTGCGTTCATGGCGTACTCCTGGCGCTTGTGGCGCGAACAAGCAGTTTAGGCCGGCGGGAATTGCTCCACAGGGCTCCGTACAACTACCGGCGACGCCTGTCGCGGTGACCGCTTAGGCTCGGCGCCAAATGACCCGCCTGCTGCTGCTCGCCCTGCTCGTGCTGCTGACCGGCTGCGCGTCCGGCCCCAAGTTCACCGTCGACGACGGCCGCAAGGTCGACGAGACGCTGCTGGCCGGCATGCGCGCCTATGGCGCGGGCGAGCGGCTGATCCGCCCCGCCATCGCCCGCAGCGCGGCCTTGAAGGACAAGGACTGCGACAAGCAGTGGGAGCTGCCCTTCGCCGTGGCCACCAGCGCCGGCTGGAGCGCCGACGACCGCGTCGCCTGGGCCCGCGCGCTGCAGGTGGACGAGCGGCTCACCGTCATCGCCGCCACGGCCGATTCACCGCTGGCGCCGGGCACGCGGCTCAACCACATCGCCGGCCAGACCAGCGACGACGGCGAGCGCCTGCTGGAGTGGCTGGCCGAGGCGCGCGATGCCGGCAAGCCCTTCACCATAGTCACGGTCACCGGCCAGGCGGTGCCGATCAAGCCCTTCGAGGTCTGCCGCGGCTACACGCGCTTCGCGCCGCCCAACACGCCGCAGCTGCAGGACTACCACTGGCTGCTGAGCCTGCACCCGCTGGAGCTCACGCAGGCCGAGCCCACGCCCGACGAGGCGCTGTGGCTGGTGCTGTGGACGCAAGGGTTGTCCGAAGAGGGCGGCGCGCGCATGAAGACCTATCACTACGCGGTCAAGATCGCCGGCACGCTCTACAACCTGGCCACGCTGGCCTCGGGCGTGAAGGCCGCCGCGCTGGCGGCGGACGCGGCGCTGTCGGCGGCCAAGAGCGCCGCCGCCAACGCGGCCAGCGAGTTCCTGAAGAACCAGCTCATCGAGCAGGGCCGGGCTCTCGCCACGCAGAAGCTGCGCGACGGCCTGATGGACGCCGCCCAGCAGCTGACCCGCCAACAGGTGCTCAACGTCATGCAGGCCGCGGCCGCCAACCGCGGCTCGCTGGGCGGCATCTCGCGCATCGCCGCCACCGCCTTCGAGCGCGCCGATGCCTGGGCGTTCACGCGCATGGCCGCCCTGGGCGCGCCGCCGCTGGCCGGCTTCACGCTGCACCAGAAGCTGCTGCAGCGCAGCCTGGCCAGCAACGCGCTGCTGTTCGACGCCGACCGGCTGGCCGCGCTGAACAAGGTGGCCGCGGCGCGCGGCTTCGAGGCCGAGGTGACGGCCATCCTGGGCGGCTACCGCGCCGACACGCTGGTGGCCGCCATCGGCGCGATGCCGCTGGCGTCGGCGCAGGCCAGTTTCTCGTTCGACAGCCCCGACGACCCCGGCGCCGGCCGCTTCTCGCGCGGGCTGGTCGATGCGATGCTGGAGATGCCCACCGAAACAGGCACGCGCCGGAAATGAAACTCGTCGCCGCCCTGCTGCTGACCGCCGCGACCACGGCCACGGCCCAGACGCCGCCCGACGCGCCGGCCTCGGCACCCGCGCCTGCGGCGTCCGAGCCGCAAGCTGCGCCCAGCCCGCCGCCGCCCAGCTGCGCGCAGCTGACCAGCCGCGCGCTGTCGGCCGACCTGAAGGCCGCGACCGCGCAGTCGCAGAACCAGCCGCTGCAGGTCCAGGTCAGGCTTTACGACGAGGCGGTGGCGCAATGGGGCGCGGCCATCGCCGCCTGCGACGGCCGCGCGCGCGAACGCGCCCACCGCAACCTGGCCGACAGCCAGAAGGCGCATGACGCGCTGGCCGAGAAGCTGCAGGCCGGCAGCCAGTGCGAGAACGCCCACCGCGACGCCGCCGCGCTGCAGGAGCTGGCGCGCGCGGCCTTCGGCGAGCGCCGTTTCCCCGAGGCCGCCAGCCTCTACCGCAAGGCCGAAGGCATGTGGGACCTGGCCGTGGAGCAGTGCACCGGCAGCCAGCAGCAGACCGCCCAGCGCCGTCGTGAACAGAGCGAGATCGACGGCCATAACGCCGAGTTCTGCGCCCCGCCCTTCGACCGCGCCCGCGACTTTTCCACCAAGCTGCGCAACAGCGCCGCCGCGCTGCCGCTGGATCAGCGCCAGCAGCAGAGCCAGATCGCCGAGACACTGTGGCGCGAGACCGCCGGCGTCTGCAAGGGCAGCGCGCAGGAGCTGGCGCAGAACAACGCGCAGGCGCTGGCCCGCGAGCGCGGCACGCCGTGGGTGGCCACGCCGCTGCCCGGAACGACGCCGACGCCGCGGCCTGCCCCACCCACCGTCACCGCCGCGGCACCCAAGCCGGCCGCAGCCACTCCCGCCGCGGCGCCCACCACCGCGCCCGCAGCAGCCACCGCACCGCTGCGCCAGGCCGCCGCCACGCCCGTCGTGCCGCTGCCCAGCGCGCCCGCACCGGCGCCCGAGCCCAAGCTGTTCGACCGCAGCGCCGGCGACACGCGCTACGTGGGCCAGTTCGTGCGCAACGACGACGACACGGTCAGCGGCACCGGCCGCGTGGAGTGGAAGAACGGCGATGTCTACGAAGGCCCGCTGCAGCGCAGCGTGCGCCAGGGCGTGGGCGAGATCCGCTGGGCCACCGGCCAGCGCTACAAGGGCGAATGGGTCAACGACCGCGCCACCGGCCGCGGGCAGATGGCGTTCGCCAACGGCAACCACTTCGACGGCACGCTGGTGGACGGCCAGCCCGAGGGCGAAGGCAAGCTGACCTACGCGTCGGGCGACGTCTACACGGGCCAGATCCGCCAGGGCCTGCCGCATGGCAAGGGCAGCTACGTGTGGATGAGCGGCCAGCGCTACGAGGGCGACTGGGTGCAGGACAAGCCGCAGGGCCAGGGCAAGATGCGCTTCGCCAACGGCAACCAGTACGAGGGCCAGCTGGCAGCCGGCCTGCCGCAAGGGCGCGGCCGCATGGTCTTTCCGGGCGGCGACGTCTACGAAGGCCAGTTCGAGGCCGGCAAGGCGCACGGCGAAGGCAAGTACGCGTGGAAGAGCGGCGAACGCTACGAGGGCGCCTGGTCACGCGGGCTGAAGCACGGCGCCGGCGTCTTCCACTGGCCCACCGGCGACCGCTGGGAAGGTGTGTTCAAGGACGACGAGCGCACCGATGACGGCCACATCATCAGAAAAAATTGACCCCTCGCTCAGTCTCACGCCGGCTGAACGCCGGTGAGCCTGATCGGGACCGCTCTGCGGCCCGTGGCCGCAGAGCTTCGGCAGGCACAGGCCGTCCACTGGACGCCCTGTGTCCGGCCTCAGCCCCCGAGGGGACGGCGATGCTTGCGGCATCGAGCCGCAAGCACATCGCCGAAGACGGGCCGGCTTGGGAGCGGCCCGGCGCTCGGCCCGCGCAACAGCCTACTCAGTTTTGAACTTGAACACCGCCACGCTGGCCATCAGGTTGGGCAGCCTGCGCACCACCTCACCGTCCTGCAGGCCGAAGCTGTCGAGGATGTTCAGGCGGTTCTTGCGCGCCAGCACGCCGAAGTCTGCAAACGTGCCGACGCGGATGTTGGGCGTGTCGTACCACTGGTAGGGCAAGGCCTTGGTGACCGGCATGCGGCCGGCCAGCACCTGCAGGCGATTGCGCCAGTGCGCGAAGTTGGGGAAGCTGACGATGCCCAGCTTGCCCACGCGCGCCGTCTCCTTCAGCATCTGCTCGGCATTGCGCAGATGCTGCAGCGTCTCCAGCTGCAGCACGACGTCGAAGCTCTGGTCCTCGAAGATGGACAGGCCTTCTTCGAGATTGCGCTGGATGACGTTGACGCCGCGCTTCACGCAGGCCAGCAGGTTGGTGTCATCCAGCTCCACGCCGTAGCCGGTGCAGCCCTTGTGCTTGATGAGGTGCTCCAGCAGTTCGCCGGTGCCGCAGCCCAGGTCCAGCACGCGCGAGCCGGCCGGAACGAGGGCTGCAATGGCGGGATCGAAGCTCATACGGCCACCCCCTTGATCTGCAGGGGCCGTGCCGCAGGACTCAGGTTGCCGGCGATGCGCTCGAAGTAGGCGCCCAGCACGCCGTGATAGCGCGGGTCGTCCAGCAGGAAGGCGTCGTGGCCGTGCGGCGCATCGATCTCCGCATAAGACACATCCAGCCGGTTGTCCAGCAGCGCCTTGACGATCTCGCGCGAGCGGTCCGGCGAGAAGCGCCAGTCGGTCGTGAAGCTGGCGATGAGGAACTTGGCCCGCGCCGACGCGAACGCGCGGCTCAGGTCGCCGCCATGCTCGGCGGCCGGGTCGAAGTAGTCCAGCGCGCGCGTGATCAGCAGGTAGGTGTTGGCGTCGAAGTAGTCGCTGAACTTGTCGCCCTGGTAGCGCAGGTAGCTCTCGATCTGGAACTCGATGTCCTGCGTGGAGTAGCCCAAAGCGCCGGTCTTCAGCTCGCGGCCGAACTTTTCGGCCATGGAGTCGTCGCTCAGGTAGGTGATGTGGCCGATCATGCGCGCCACGCGCAGGCCGCGCTTGGGCACCACGCCGTGCGCGTAGAAGTGGCCGCCGTGGAAGTCGGGGTCGGTCACGATGGCGCGGCGCGCGACTTCGTTGAATGCGATGTTCTGCGCCGACAGGTTGGGCGCCGTCGCGATCGCGATGCAGTGCGCCACGCGCTCCGGGTAGCGCAGCGCCCAGTCCAGCGCCTGCATGCCGCCCAGCGAGCCGCCCAGCACCGCCGCCAGCTTCAGGATGCCGAAGCGTTCGACGACGCGGGCCTGCGCGTCCACCCAGTCCTGCACGGTGACGACGGGGAAGTCCGCGCCCCAGGCGCGGCCGGTCGCCGGGTTCACATGCATGGGGCCGGTGGAACCGAAGCAGGAACCCAGGTTGTTGACGCCGATGACGAAGAACTTGTCGGTGTCCAGCGCCTTGCCCGGGCCGATGAGGTTGTCCCACCAGCCCTCGCTCTTGGCCTGGCCCGCGTAAGTGCCGGCCACGTGGTGACTGGCGTTCAGCGCATGGCAGACCAGCACCGCGTTGCTGCGCTCGGCGTTCAGCTGGCCGTAGGTCTCGACCATCAGGTCGTAGGCCGCCAGACTGGCGCCACTGCGCAGCGGCAGCGGTTCGTCGAAATGAAAACTCTGCGGCGATACATCGCCGACGCTACGGCCCGTCATGGCCCACTCCAGAAAAGACAAAACCGGCGCCACTTGCTGGACGCCGGTTGGTCAGAGCGTCCTGTTTAGCGGCATTTATAGAGCGCCCGCAATCCGGAACAAATCGGCGCTATGGCAGCATTCTAAGCGCGCCCGTCGATGCGGAACTGCGCGACGGCACCCGCCAACAGTTGCGTCTGCTGGCGCAGGCTGTCGGCGGCCGCGGCGGACTCTTCCACCAGCGCGGCGTTCTGCTGCGTCATGTGGTCCAGCTGCGTGACGGTGCCATTGATCTGCACGATGCGCGCGCTCTGGTCGGCCGCACCGGTGGCCACCTCGCCGATCATGTCGCTGACCTTCTGCACGTTGTCGACGATCTCCTGCATCGTCAGCCCCGCGTGCTGCACCAGCCGCGCGCCGGCCTCGGCCCGCTCGACGCTGGTGCCGATCAGCGTCTTGATCTCGCGCGCGGCGCCGGCCGAACGCTGCGCCAGCGCCCGCACCTCGCTGGCGACGACCGCGAAGCCGCGCCCCTGCTCGCCGGCCCGCGCCGCTTCCACGGCGGCGTTCAGCGCCAGGATATTGGTCTGGAACGCGATGCTGTCGATCAGGCCCACGATGTCGGCGATGCGGCGCGAGCTGTCGTTGATCTGGTCCATCGTCGCCACCACCTCCGACACCTCCTGGCCGCCGCGCCGCGCCACCTGGGCCGCGCCCTCGGCCAGCTGGCGCGCCTTGCCGGCCGCGTCGGCGCCGTGGCGCACACCGCTGGTCAGGTCTTCCATCGAGCTGGTGGTCTGCTGCAGGCTGGACGCGGCCTGTTCGGTGCGCTGGCTCAGGTCCTGGTTGCCCGAGGCCACCTCGCTGCTGGCCGTCTCGATGCTGTGCGCCGACGTCTTCACCTGGCGCACCAGGTCGCGCAGGCTGGACTGCATGGCATCCAGCGCCCGCAGCAGCTCGGAAGCCTCGTCGCGCCCCTCCACGCGGATCGCGTTGTCCAGGTCACCGCCGGCGATGGACTGCGCCACCGTGCCGGCATAGCGCATGGGGCTGGTGATGGTGGCGGAGTTGATCAGCGTCAGCGGCACCACCAGCACCATGACCAGCACCAGCACGGCCAGCGAGCGCCAGCCTATGCGCGCGATCTCGGCGCCGAACTCGGCCTGCGCGTCCTTGGCCTGCTGGTCGATGAGGCCGCCCACGCGGTCCACGCGCTGTTCGATCTCGCGCATCGCCGCCTTGGGCCGGTTCAGCATGCGGTCGGCCACCTTGGCCGTGTCGAAGCCGCCGGCCTCGATCTGGTTCAGCACGCCCTGCGCGCCGCTGCGGTAGTCCTGCAGGAACTTCAACGACTCGGTCGCCGCAGCCTGGTTGTCGGGCTGGTTGGTGGCCTGCAGGCCCTGCAAAGACTTCTCCAGCCGGCCGGCCGCGGCGTTCCAGCGCTGGCGCAGCTGCTTGACCTGCTCGGTGTCCTCGTAGTTGATGACCATTTCCTTCTCTTCCAGCCGCACGTCGGCCAGGCCCTGGCGGATGGCGGCCAGGTGTCGCAGGTCATCGATGGCATGCGTCGTCACGTCGTTGTTCAGCGCTATCAGCTGCCGGCCGCCGGCCAGGCCCGTCAGGCCCAGCGCGGCAAACATCAACAGCACCAGCGCGATCGCGCCATGCATGCGGGTGCGGATCGTGAAGCCGCGCATCCAGGTTCCCAGGTCCATGACTCTGTCTCCTTGGCCGGCTCGTTAGCGTGGCGCGGCGCATTGGTTCTCAAGTCACAGCATGCTATTGGAGTGGTCGGCAAAGGCAAGCCGTGAATCCCGCTGCCGGGCGGTCGGATTTCTCGTGTATGCAAGCCCAGGTGGGCCAGCTGCCAGGCGAGGCACATCAGCGCGCGCCGGCCGGCCGCCGCCCCAGGTAGGGCCGCGCGAACAGGTACAGGCCCGAGACCAGCTGCAGGAACAGCGGCGGCAGCGGCGCGTAGGTGATCCAGGCGGGCGGCTCGCCGGGCTGCAGCCCGCGGGCCACGAAGTTGGCCAGCACGGCCAGCGTGAAGACGATGGACAGCCAGCGGTGGCTCTGGCGCATCCAGCGGTCCAGCGTCGGGGCGATCGGGTGGGTCATGGGTTCTCCTTCAGTGAGGAGCCCAGTGTTGCCACGCCGCCCCCGCGGCGCTTCTCCAAAACTGCGCTGTTGCCGCGCCGCGCTACTGCTGCTGTTGCTGCTGCATCTGCGCCAGCAGCTCGCCCATCTTCTGCTGCACCGCCTGGATGGCCTTCAGCGGCCGGATCATGACCTTGAAATCGGTGATCTTCTGGGCATCGTTCCAGCGGATCAGGTCCACGCCATTGACCTGCACGCCGTCCAGTTCCAGCTCGAACTCCAGCAGCGCATCGCGCTCGCCGCGGATCTCGCGCCGGGCCTGTTAGCGCCACGGGAGCAGGCCGCGTTGTGACCAGAAAGCCCGCGAGCAAGGCGCAAACCGCAGCCGGGTTGATACCCGGCGAGGATTTGCAACGCCGCGCGCGGGCTTTCTGGTCACAACCCGAAGGGAAGGCCACCCGCCAGGGGGCACTCGGCGTTGCACCGCTTGCCCGCATATCAATGCGGGCGGCGCGATGCGCCTTGATTGCCCCCTGGCGGATGGCCTTCGCGGCCTACTCCCGTGGCGCTAACAGGCCCTAGCGAAAGCTGGGATTGCCCAGAATCATCAGCGCCGCGCTCAGGTAGCGGCTGGCCAGCGCGCGGCCCTGCTGAGGCGTGTGCACCACCGGCGAGTGGAAGGCCACGTCGTCGGCCAGCAACGCGGCCAGCGCCTTGGGGTTGCGGGCCTGGGCCAGCGCATGCCAGGCATCGATGGGATGGGTCATTTCAGTCCTCAAGGCCAGTGGCGTTGGAAAACCGCGGCGACGTCGGGGTGTTGCTCCACGCGCTCCAGCTGCGCATGGAAGGTCGGCCGCAGCGCCTGCAGATGGGCCCGGGCGCCGGACCACTTGGACACCACGGTGGCCAGCAGCTCCAGCGCGCCGGGCGAACCGGCGTCGAAGCCGATGCCGAACTGGTCGGCGAACACGCACCAGTGGTGGTGCAACCGCGC
This sequence comes from Roseateles asaccharophilus, assembly GCF_031458115.1. Classification (GTDB taxonomy): domain Bacteria; phylum Pseudomonadota; class Gammaproteobacteria; order Burkholderiales; family Burkholderiaceae_C; genus Pelomonas; species Pelomonas asaccharophilus_A. The sequence goes on from NZ_JAVDXV010000009.1 coordinate 71,596, forward strand.
CCGCGTGCCGGCGCGGATGCGCTCCTTCATCGCGTCGTCGCAGGGCTCGCACCAGCGCTCCGGGTAGTCCAGCACGCTGATGGCCGCATAGCAGTTGGCCGGGATGTAGACCAGCCCGCGCAGCGCCCGTGCCCGCGCGCCGGCGTCCAGCGGCAGCAGCAGGCCCGGCGCGGCGGTGAGGCCCAGGTGGATGAGGATGGCGGCGCTTTCCGTCAGCACCGTGCCGTCGGCCAGCACCAGCGTCGGGATCTGGCCCAGCGGGTTCACGCGCAGCAGTTCGTCGTAGCCGGGGCCGGGGTTCCAGGTGGCGGCTTCCACGCCGGTGTAGGCCAGGCCGGCGCGGGCCAGCGCGGCCTCCACGGCGGCCGATCCGGAACCCTTGCTGCCATACAGGGTCAACATGCATGACTCCTTCGTCGAGCGTGCAAAATCGTCTCACATCATGTGCCCCACGCCCGCACTGCCGCCATCCCGACGATCCACGCCGCGGCCCAGCTTCGGCCGCGTCAGCGTGGGCGTGCATGGTCGCGTGATGGTGTCGCGCGCCGAAGGGCCGTTCGACGCCGCGCTGATGGCCGCCGTCAAGCGCGCGATCGCGCTGGCCGGCAAGCGCCTGCCGGCCGACCGCCGCTTCGGCGACCTGATCGAGATCCACGGCAGCCTGGTCATGGACGCCGACGCGCTGACGCAGCTGCGCCAAAGCACCGAGGCATTCACGTCACGCGGCCTGGTGGCCATCTCCACGGTGTTCGTCGTGCAGCCCGGCATCCCCGGCATCGAGCGCCTGCCGGCGCTGCTGGACATCTGGCGCGCCAGCCGGCCCGTGCGCCGCGCCGAGAGCTTCGACGCGGCCTGGGCGCTGGTCAACGCCGACCTGACCGCGGCGGGCCTACCCACGCAGCCGCCCCCTTTGCGCGCATGACGGCCGAAGTCACGGGCCTGCAATGGCCGCTGGATGCCAAGGGCAAGCGCGCATCGGGCGCGCCGGGCCAGCGCATCGTCGCGGCCGCACTGCGCGGGCTGGATTCCGCGGCCGCCGACGCCGTCGTTGCCGAACGTGACTGGCGCCACGCCTACCCGCGCCACTGGCGCGCACTGGTGCAGACCCAGGCCGCGCGGCCGGTGGGCGTCGTCGCATCGGCACGCGCGGGCTTGCATGCGGCCTGGGCCGAGCTGCCCTTCGTGCGCGCCGGCCATCCGCTGGCGCTGGCCGACGCGATGCGCTCGCCGCAGCGCTCGCTGCAGACACTGCAACTGCGCGGCAGCGGCGATGCGGCTCCGGCGCGCTGGACCGTGCCGCACCAGGGCCGCGAGCTGCATGGCGACGCACTGGCGCGCCAGATCGACCGCTGGGAGAAGGCCGGCGTCTGCGAACCCGCGCACGCCGCCGCGCTGCGCGACTGCCTGGCCCACCCGGAGTGGTTCGACCTGTCCGACCAGCACCTGGTGCTGCTGGGCGCCGGCAGCGAGGCCGGGCCGCTGGGATGGTTGGCGAAGTGGCGAGCCAACCTCGTCGGTGTGGACCTGGCACGCGCCGCTACGTGGAAGCGCATCGCCGCGACCGTGGCCGCCGGCAATGCGACGCTGACGGCACCCGTCGCGCCGGGCCAGCCGCTGGACGCGGCGCATGCCGGCGCCGACCTGCTGGCCGACACGCCGGACATTGCCGCCTGGCTGGTGTCGCTGGGCCGGCCGCTGTCCATCGCCAACCTCGCCTACCTGGACGGCGAGCGCCATGTGCGCGTGTCGCTGGCGATGGACGCCATCAGCGCCACGCTGTGCGCCGCCGATGCCCGCACGCAGCTGGCCTACATGGCCACGCCCACCGATGTGTTCGCCGTGCCCGAGACGCTGGCCAGTGCCGTCATGCAGCGCTATGCGCAGCGCGGCGTTGTCAAGAAGCTGGCGCAGTTCGGCGCGCGGCTGTCCAGCGGCGGGCGCGGCTTTGCGCCGCACATGCAGGCGCTGGTGGATGCCGGCGATTTCGGCCACTGGGGCCTGGTGGACGCGCTGGTCGTCGAGCAAGGCCCCAACTACGCGCTGGCCAAACGGCTGCAGCAGTGGCGGGCGCTGGTGGCGCGGGCCGACGGACATCGCGTGGCCTTCAACGTCGCGCCCAGCACCACGACGGCGTCGGTCGTCTCCAACCCCTTGCTGGCCGCCGGCTTTCGCGGCGCCAAGGCCTTTGGCGTGGAGGTGTTCGAGCCGGCCACCACCAATGCGCTGATGGCCGCGATGTGGGTGCACCAGCTGCGCACCGAGGCACGCGACTTCGCGCATCCGCTGAAGCTGCTGGTGCACACCGCCAACCACGGCGGCCTGTGGCGGCTGCCCTACCTGCCGCGCTCGGTGCTGCCGATGGCGGCGCTGCTGGGCTTCGTGAAGCGGCGCTGAAGCGCGCGGTCAGCCGACGGACACGCCGGCGGCCTGCAGGCGCGCGCGGATGTCGGCCAGACTGCCCTCGTACTCCCAGTACATGACGCGGCCGTGCGAGGACGTGACCAGCAGGTACTGCTCGGAGACCGACTGCAGCCGCGACACCGCCAGCAGCTTCTCGACGAAGGGCTGGTCGCTGAAGGTCTCGACGACCTCCTGGTTGTCGTCGGTGTAGCCGTGCAGGACGAGGGCATTGCGCACGCGAACGGAGATGAAGGCGGTCATGGTTCAGTGGGGTTGAAAGGCCAGGGGCGTTGCGCGGGCCGCAGCTGCTCCCACGCCGCGCCCAGCGCCAGCACGCCGGCATCGTCGAAGCGGCGGCCGATGATCTGCAGGCCGATGGGCAGCCCTGCGGCCGTGTAGCCAGCGTTGATCGCCAGCGCCGGCTGCTCGCTCATGTTGAACGGCAACGTGAACGCGATGTGCTCGAAGGGCCGCGCCGGGTCATGCAGCGGGCTGGCCTGATGGGCCGGCCAAGCCGGCATGGGGCTGACGGGCGACAGCACGAAGTCGAAGGGCTGAGCCCCGTCCATGGCCGCGTTGGCCGCCTCGCGCAGCGCCTGCATCTGGCTGTAGCCGCGGAACACGGTCGCGCCGTCGTAGTGAGCCGCGGGCGCGACCCAGTCGAGGATGTAGGGCAGCACCTGGGCGCGGCGTTCGTCGGGCAGCGCGGAGATGTCCAGCCACGAACGCATGCGCCAGAAGCGGTCCATGCCGTCGGCCATCTCGCGCGTGGTGAACGCGGGCAGCGGCTCGACGATGGCGCCCTGCGCCTCGAAGGCGCGTGCCGCGGCGGTGACGGCCGCGAGCACCTCGGGCTGCGGCGCCTCGCCCCAGCCGGCGTCCAGCCACAGGCCCATGCGCAAGCCGCGGAGCTCCAGCGGCCTCGGCAAGACCTGGCCCGGCGGCAGCTGCGTCGGGTCGCGCGCATCGGGCTGCGCCAATGCGGCCAGCATCAGCGTGGCGTCTTCCACCGTGCGCGTCAGCGGCCCGGCGACGCGACCGGCATAGCCCGGCTTGATGGGCACACGGCCATGGCTGGGCTTGAGCCCGACCAGGCCACACCAGCCAGCCGGCAGCCGGATGGAGCCGCCGATATCGGTGCCCAGGTGCAGCGGGCCATAGCCCGCGGCCGCCGCGGCGGCGGCACCGGCGCTGGAGCCGCCCGGCGTCATGCGCGTGTCCCAGGGGTTGCGCGCCGGCTCGGCGTACAGGCTGGACAGGCCCGAGCTGAGCATGCCGTAGTCGGGCATCGTCGTGCGCGCCCAGGCGATGGCACCGGCCTCGCGCAGGCGTGCCGCGGGCGGGGCCTCGAAGTCGGCCACCGCATCGTCCGGCATCGCGGCAGTGCCCAAGCGGTAGGCCGCACCGGGCACTGCGATGTTCTCCTTCAGCGTGACGGGCACGCCGTCCAGTGCCAGCGCGGTGCCGGCGCGCCAGCGGGCTTCGCTGGCCCGGGCGGCGGTCAGCGCCGCGTCGGCATCGACGGCGCACAGCGCATGCAGCTGGCCCTCGCGCGCAGTCGCGTGGGCCAGAACGGCCCGCATGACGTCCACCGGCGACAGCTCGCGCCGGCCGTAAGCCGCCAGCAGTGCGGCCGTGCCGAGGTGGATCACTTCTTCAGCTTCTCGGCCGCCTGCAGCATCGCGGCGATGTGGCCATCGGGATTCATGCTGGCGTGCACGGCGGCGATCTTGCCGTCGGTGCCGATCAGGAAGGACACGCGGTCGGCCATGCTGCCGGGCACCATCTTCAGCGCCACGTCGTAGTCCTTGATGGTCTTGCCGTTGGCGTCGGCGGCGACGGCGAACTTGCTGCGGCAGGCCTCCACGCTGAACTTCTTCAGCGTGTCGATGTTGTCGTTGGACATGCCGATGACGGTGGTGTTGAAGGCCTTGAACTTGTCCGTCGCCTCGGCGAACTGGTGGGCCTCGACCGTGCAGCCGCTGGTGAAGGCCTTGGGATAAAAGTACAGCACCACCGGGCCCTTCTTCAGCGTCTCGGCCAGGCTGAACTTGAAGGCCTGGCCGCCCACGGCGGCTTCGGTCGTGAAGTCGGGCGCCGGGGCGCCGACGGCCAGCGCGGCATGGGCCAGCGGCATCAACAGCGCAGCAGACAGCGCGCAAAGCGACTTGATCAACATCGGGCAATCCTCGGGGTGGCAGTTGGGCCCGCAGGATAGCGGCGCGTCAACCGTCCTGCAGCAGCCCGTCGGACAACCAACCCTGCAGCAGGGCGATGACGGCTGGCGCGGCGGACCCGGCATCGCCCAGCGCCAGCGCGGCGCGCTCGCACAGTCCCGCGAACGGCTCGCCGCCGGCCACCGCCTGCAGCAGCGCGGCCTCCAGCGGCTCCAGCGAGCGCCAGCGGGTCTCGCCGTGCTGGCGCCAGGCCAGCAGCGTGTGCTCGTGCGCCACCGGCTCGTCCAGCTCGGGCTGAGCTTCGCCGGGCTGCCATTCGCGCAGCGCCAGCCAGGCGGGCTCGACGGCATGGGCCAGCGCCACGCGCTGCACGCTGGGATGCAGGCGCAGCTGCAGGCCGGCCCAGTCGTCCGGGCTCAGCGCGGCCAGCGTGGCGGGCTGCAGCAGCGGCGCGTCGGCGGCGTCGAAGGCGCTGCGCAGCGCCCAGTCCATGCGGGCGAAGTCCACCAGGCTGGCGTGCGGCACCAGCTCGTCGCCGGCCGTGGCCATGAAATCGGCCAACTCGTGGCCGAACCAGCGTATGGACGGATGGCGGCTGGGCCGCGCGGCGATGTAGGCCTGGGCCAGCGCGTTAAAGGGCTCGTCGCCCAGCGCGCGGCCCAGCACCGTGTAGTTGTCGGCCAGCGCCTCGGCCAGCCGCGCGCGGTAGGCGTGGCGGTAGACCTCCAGGCCGGTGGCGAAGTCGCCGGCCAGCAGGAGGCCAGGGTCGCTGCCGTCGCGGATGGCCGTCGCGAGCTGTTGCTGCTGTTGCCTGATGTCACTCATGCCTGGCGCGCCAGTTCGCGTGCAAAGGACAGCTCGGCCAGCAGCTCCGTCAGCGGCGGGATATGGTCGTCGCGCTCGATCATGGTCGGCACGCGGCCGAAGCGCTTCAGCGCGTGCGCGTACAGCGCCCAGACCTCGTCGCGCACCGGGTGGTCGTGCGTGTCGATGACGATGTCGCCGCGGTCCTCGTGGCCGGCCAGATGGATCTGGCGCACGACACCCGCCGGGATGGCATCCAGATAGGCCAGCGGATCGAAGCCGTGGTTGCGGCCGGACACGTAGATGTTGTTGACGTCCAGCAGCAGTTGCGCGCCGGTGGCCTTCAGCAGCTGTGCAATGAAGTCCCACTCGGCCATCTCGTCTGCCGCGAAGCGCACATAGCTGGACACGTTCTCCAGCACCAGCGGCCGGCCCAGGGCGTCCTGCACCTGCGCGATGCGGCCGCCCACGTGGTCCAGCGCGGCACGGGTCAGCGGCACGGGCAGCAGGTCGTGCAGCTGGCTGTGCGCGTCGGCGCTCCAGCACAGGTGGTCGGACACCCAGCCGGGTTCGATGCGGTCCGCCAGCGCCTTCAGCTCGCGCAGATAGGTCAGGTCCAGCGGCTCGGGCCCCGCGACGGACATCGACACGCCGTGCATGACGACGGGGTAGTCCGCGCGGATGCGCTCCAGGTGCGCCAGCGGCGGGCCGCCCGGCACCAGGTAGTTCTCGGAAATGATCTCCAGCCAGTCGGGGCGCGCGCCGGCATCCACGCCGGCCTCGAAGGCGGCGTAATGCTCGACGCGCAGACCGAGGCCGAAGCCTTGGATCTTGGTCATGCGTATCAGCACAAAAACGGCGCGGCGCCATCGGCGTCGCGCCTCCTCCAGCGGCTGCCGTGGATCTGGCTTCGCCAGGCCACTGGCAGCCCCCCTTGAGGGGCCGCGGCTGCGCCGCGGTAGGGGGTGGTCTTACTTCTCTACCTTGCCGCCAGCCTTGGTGCACTCGTCAGCGGTCTTCTTGCTGACCCAGCCCTGGCCCTTGCAGCCGTTCTGGCCCTTGCAGCCGCTCTTGGCGGTCTTGCATTCGGACGTGCCCTTGCAGCTGTTCACGCCCGAGCACTTGACCATGCCGTCGGCGGCGACGGCGGTGGTGGGCACGGCGGTGGCGAACAGCGCAGCGGCCGCGGCGGCAATGCCCAGGCCAGTCTTCATGGAAGCGTTCATGAATGTCTCCAAACAAAAAGGAAGTGGTTGAGATCGGGTCACCACAGGCTGGTTCTTTCGGAACCAACCCGCCAGCCTGCGTCGGAGCAACACACCGAGTCCTTACAGCCAGCGCCCGGATTCTGATTACCTGCCGTTATGGCTGCAATGCCGCGTGGCATTCGTCATGCCGCGTAGCCAGCCGCTAGAGTGCGGCAAGCCTGCGCCTGCCTTTCTCTCCCATGCTGAACACCGAGACCCCGAGCACCCGTCACACCGACCTGGACTCTTACGCAACTCCGGCATTGTTGGATGCGTTCATCGACGACCAGAACGCTGCCGTCGCCGCCGTGAAGGCCGCCGCGCCGCAGTTGGCCGCCGCCGTGGACGCCGCGCTGCCACGCATCCGCGCGGGCGGGCGGCTGCTGTATGCCGGCGCCGGCACGTCGGGGCGCCTGGGCGTGCTGGACAGCGTGGAGCTGTACCCCACGTTCTCCTGGCCGCGCGAGCGTGCCGTGGCCGTCATTGCCGGTGGCGAGGGCGCGATGTTCGTCGCCGTCGAAGGCGCCGAGGACGACCGCGGCCAAGGTGCCGCCGACCTGGCCGCGCTGAACCCCGGCCCCAACGACGTGGCGCTGCTGCTGGCGGCCTCGGGCGGCACGCCCTATGTGCTGGGTGCGATGGAAGCCGCCCGCGCGGCCGGCGCGCTGACCATAGGCTTCGCGAACAACCCGAACGCGCCCGTCACGAAGCAGGCCGACATCGGCATCACGCTGGATACCGGCATGGAAGTGATCTCCGGCAGCACGCGGCTGAAGGCCGGCACGTCGCAGAAGATCGCGCTGAACACCTTCTCGTCGGCGCTGATGGTCAAGCTGAACAAGGTGTACGGCAACCTGATGGTGGACCTGAAGGCCACCAACGCCAAGCTCGTGAAGCGCGCTCTGGCGCTGACGGTGCGCGCGTCGGGCGCCAGCGAGGCGGATGCGCAAGCGGCGCTGGCCCAGTGCGACAACCATGTGAAGACCGCGCTGGTCATGTTGAAGCGTGGCGTCACGGCCGGCGAGGCGCATGCGCTGCTGGATGCGGCCGAAGGCAGCGTGAGCAAGGCCCTGGCGGCATGACCCGCTCCCCCTGGGTCTGGATCCCCAGCCTCTACTTCGGCCAAGGGATTCCCTATGTCGTCGTGATGACCCTGTCGGTCGTCATGTACAAGAACCTGGGCTTCTCCAACACCGACATCGCGCTCTACACCAGCTGGCTCTACCTGCCCTGGGTCATCAAGCCGCTGTGGTCGCCGCTGGCCGAGTTGTTCGGCACCAAGCGGCTGTGGGTCACGGTGCTGCAGTTCTTCATCGGGGCGGCGCTGGCCGGCGTGGCGCTGACGCTGCCGATGGAGCGCGCCTTCCAGATGTCGCTGGCGGTGTTCTGGCTGATGGCGTTCGCGTCGGCCTCGCATGACATCGCCGCCGACGGCTACTACATGCTGGCGCTGCCGCAGCACCAGCAGGCCGCCTTCGTCGGCGTGCGCTCCACGTTCTACCGCCTCGCCAACATCGGCGGCCAGGGCGGGCTGGTCTATCTGGCCGGTGAACTGACCGAGCGCACCGGCAGCGTCGTGCAGGCCTGGACCTGGGTGTTCTGGCTGCTGGGCGGGCTGTTCGTCGCGCTGGCCGTCTGGCATGCACTGGTGCTCCCGCGGCCCGCGGCCGATGTGCGCGGCGTGGGTGGTTCGGCCGCGCGCGGCCTGGTGGCGGAGTTCTTCGCCGTGTTCGCCAGCTACTTCAGGAAGCCCGGCATCCTGGTCGTGCTGGCCTTCCTGCTGCTGTACCGTTTCCCCGAGGCGCAGCTGCTGAAGCTGGCCACACCCTTCCTGCTGGACCCGGTCGGCGAGGGCGGCCTGGGCCTGTCCACCAAGGCCGTGGGCATTGCCTACGGCACGGTGGGCCTGACGGCGCTGACGCTGGGCGGCCTGGCCGGCGGCTGGGTCATCTCCCGCGTCGGTCTGAAGAAGGCGCTGTGGCCGCTGGTGCTGGCCATGCACATCCCCAACGTGGCCTTCCTGCTGCTGGCGCTGACACACCCGACCAGCCTGGCGGTCATCAGCGCGGCGCTGGCCGTGGAGCAGTTCGGCTACGGCCTGGGCTTCACGGCCTATCTGATGTACATGATCCACGTGGCCGACGGCCCGCAGAAGACCGCGCACTATGCGATCTGCACCGGCTTCATGGCACTGGGCATGATGATCCCGGGCATGTGGAGCGGCTGGCTGCAGGACCAGATCGGCTACGTCAGCTTCTTCATCTGGGTGCTGGTGGCCACCATCCCGAGCTTCGCGATGACGGCGCTGATCAAGGTGCCCGAGGGCTTCGGCAAGAAGGCCGACGCGTGAACAACCGGCTGCTCAGCCTGGACGCGTTCCGCGGCTTCGCGATCGCAGCCATGCTGCTGGTCAACAACCCGGGCGACTGGGGCCATGTCTACGCGCCGCTGCTGCACGCCAAATGGCACGGCTGGACGTTCACGGACTGGGTGTTCCCGTTCTTCGTCTTCATCTCCGGCATGGCGATGACCATCAGCCTCGCGCGCCGCGCGCAGGCGGGTGCCGACAAGACCGCGCTGCTGTTGAGCACCTCGCGCCGAGCATTGGTCATCATCGGTATCGGCCTGCTGCTGAACCTCATCCCCAGCTTCAACTTCGACACCGTGCGCCTCCCCGGCGTGCTGCAGCGCCTGGGCCTGTGCACGCTGGCGGCGGCGCCCATCGTGTTGTGGTGCAACGCGCGAGGCGTGGCGTTGTGGGCGGTGCTGCTGATGGCGATCTATTCGCTGATCCAGATCTGCCTGCCGGTGCCCGACGCCGACGGCGTGGTCCATGTGGGCTTGCTGGAGCCCGGCAAGGACGCCGGCGCCTGGCTGGACCGGCTGCTGATGGACGGCCACCTGTGGAAGCAGGCCAAGACCTGGGACCCCGAGGGCCTGCTGTCCACGCTGCCGGCCGTATCGTCGCAGCTGCTGGGCGTGCTGGCCGGCTATGTCATCGCGTCCAAGCGCCAGCCGGCCGAGAAGAGCATGACGTGGATGCTGTGGGGCCTGGCCTCGCTGTGGCTGGGGCAGGTGCTGGATGCGTGGCTGATGCCCATCAACAAGTCACTGTGGACGCCCTCCTTCGTGTTCACGATGGCCGGCTGGGCGCTGGTGGTGTTCGCCGTCTTCCACTGGCTGCTGGACGCGATGCCGCAGCCGCTTGCCCGCGAACGCTGGGCGCGCTGGCTGCACCCGCTGGTCGTGTTCGGCATGAACGCGCTGTTCCTGTTCGCGCTGTCGGGGTTGATCGCGAAGATGCTCTACACGATCAAGCTCGCCGACGGCACCTCGCTGGGCCGAGCGCTCTACGCGCCGCTGCGCGACTCGGGGCTCGCCCCGGTCAATGCCTCCCTCCTCCACGCCATCGCGTTCGTCCTCGTGATGTACGCCATCGCGTGGCTCATGTACCGCAATCGCTGGTTCATCAAGGTCTAAGCCATGAAACGTCGTGAACTGCTGAGCCTCGCCTCTGTCCCGCTGCTGACCGCCTGCGCCACGCCGCCGGCCCCGGTGTCGCCCACTGATGCCGCGCTGAACGCCACGTCGGCGCCGTCGCCGGCGCCGGCCGTCGCGATGGGCCCGCCGCCGCCGCGCGAATGGCGAGCCGCTTGGATCGCCACCGTCGCCAACATCGACTGGCCCAGCAAGCCGGGCCTCAGCGCAGAGGCACAGCAGGCCGAGATCGTGGCGCTGTGCGACACGGCCAAGAGCATCGGCCTGAACGCGCTGATCCTGCAGGTTCGCACCGCCAACGACGCGCTGTACGAGTCCAAGCTGGAGCCGTGGAGCGAGTACCTCACCGGCACGCAGGGCCAGCACCCCGGCTACGACCCGCTGACCGTCTGGCTGCGCGAGGCCAAGTCGCGCGGGCTGGAGCTGCACGCCTGGTTCAACCCCTACCGCTCGCGCCACGGCTCGGCCAAATCGCCGGTGCACGACAGCCACGTCAGCAAGACCCATCCCGACTGGGTGCGGCGCTATGGCGACCAGCTGTGGATGGACCCGGGCGAGCCGGCTTCGGCCGAGCACACGCTGGCCGTCGTGCGCGACCTGCTGAGCCGCTACGCGGTGGACGGCGTGCACATCGACGACTACTTCTACCCCTACCCCATCGTCGACCCGGCGACCAAGCAGGAGGTGGACTTCCCCGACGAGCCCAGCTGGCAGAAGTACGTCGCAAAGGGCGGTTCGCTGAGCCGCCACGACTGGCGCCGCTACAACGTCAACACGCTGGTGCAGCGGCTGTACACGCTGGCCCACGAGGTGCGCCCCGGCACGCGCGTGGGCGTCAGCCCGTTTGGCATCCCCAAGCCCGGCATGCGTCCGGCCGGCATCAGCGGCTTCAGCCAGTACGACAAGCTGTATGCCGACGTGGAGCTGTGGCTGCGCGAGGGCTGGATGGACTACCTTGCGCCGCAGCTGTACTGGCCGCGCTCGCAGACGGCGCAGGCCTTCGAGCCGCTGCTGCAGGCCTGGCGCGCGAACAACCCGCTGGGCCGGCCTATCCACCCGGGCCTGTTCACCAGCCGCATCAACGACACGCCGCAGAGCTGGCAGCCCGACGAGGTGCTGGCGCAGATCGACATCATCCGCAAGCAGTCGCCCGGCAGCGGCCACATCCATTTCTCCATGGTGGCGCTACAGCAGAACCGCAAGGGCCTGGCGGATGCGCTGCGCAGCGGGCCCTACGCGGCCCCCTAACTTCGCGCAGCCCTGTCACGGCGGCTTCATGCCGCCTGCCTAGCCTGCGCGGTTTCCATTCACCGGAGACCGCCATGCGCCGCTTCGCCAACCGCCTTGCCCTGCTGGTGCTGGGCATCGCCGCCCTGCCCACCTTCGCCCACGACCACAACGATCGAGGTGCGGGCAGCGTGCAGCTGGGCCCGCGCCCCTTCTTCCTGGCCGATGACATGGCCGACGGCGCGCTGAAGCGCAAGCTGCAGCAATGCGCGGCCCGCCGCGACGAATTCAAGCCCACGCTGTTCTCCATCGGCCACCGCGGCGCGCCGCTGCTGTTCCCGGAGCACACGCGCGAGAGCTATGTGGCCGCCGCGCGCAGCGGCGCCGGCATCGTCGAGTGCGACGTGACCTTCACGAAGGACAAGGAGCTGGTCTGCCGCCACGCGCAGAACGACCTGCACACGACCACCAACATCCTCGCGACGCCGCTGGCCTCGAAATGCGTCACGCCGTTCACGCCGGCTCAGTTCGACGCGGCCGGCACGCTGGTCGCCCCGGCCGCCGCCGAGTGCCGCACGAGCGAGCTGACGCTGGCCGAGTTCAAGACGCTGCGCGGCAAGATGGACGCGTTCAACCCGCGCGCCCGCACGGTGGCCGAGTACATGGCCGGCACGGCGAACTGGCGCACGGACCTGCACGCCGGCCCCACCAGCGGCACGCTGCTGACGCTGAAGGAGGCCATCGCGCTGTTCAAGCAGCTGGACGTGAAGATGACGCCCGAGCTGAAGTCGCCCAGCGTGGCCATGCCGTTCAACGGCTTCACGCAGGCCGCCTATGCGCAGAAGCTCATCGACGAGCACAAGGCCGCCGGCGTGCCGGCGCGCGACGTGTGGCCGCAGAGCTTCGACATCAACGACGTGCTGTACTGGGTCAAGAACGAGCCCAGCTGGGGCCGCCAGGCGGTCTACCTGGACGACGCCAACGTCGTGGCCGACCTGCCCACCGCCGCCGACCTGAAGGCCTACCGCGCCGCCGGCATCCGCATCGTCGCGCCGCCGCTGTTCGCGCTGCTGACGGCAGACACCAGCGGCAACATCCTGCCGTCGCAATACGCCCGCAACGCCAAGGCCGCCGGGTTGGACATCATCACGTGGACGCTGGAGCGCAGCGGCATCCTGGCCGACGGTGGCAACGGCTTCTACTTCCAGACCTTCGACACCGCGATCAAGCGCGAGGGCGATGTCTACCGCGTGCTGGACGTGCTGGCCGAGCAGATCGGCGTGCTGGGCGTGTTCTCGGACTGGCCGGCCACGACCAGCTTCTACGCGAACTGCACCGGCCAGAAATAGCCCGCGCTACTTGCTCAGCTCGGCGTCCATCCAGGCGAGGCGCTCGCGCTGCCAGCGCAGCATCTCCTTGACCTCGCCGTCGTAGCTGCCCGCAACGACGCGGGTGTACCAGGTGGTCCAGTCGAAGATGGGCCATTTCACGAAGTTCTTCTGCTGGCCCGTGGCCATCCAGGTGGCACGGGCCTCGGCGTATTTCAGGATCTGCTCGAACTTGCCCTCGGCCTTCAGCGCCAACCAGCGCGATTTGACCTTGGCGGCAAAGGCCGGGTCCTCGAACAGCCGGGCGAACCACGGGTACTGGCGCAGATGCCAGCCGGAGGTCTTGTCCACGCCGCTGTAGCCGGCGTTGCCGAAGCCGAGGTCGAAATCCCAGATCGGCCCGAAGTGCAGCTTGCCATCGCGCTTCTTGGCCATGAAGAAGCTGCCAGCCGCGCTGTCGACGTTCTTGGCGAACTCGTTGATCAGCCAGTAGTCGATGACCGAGTCGACGTCCAGGTACTTGGCGTAGCCGGTGGCAGGGTCCTTGAAGCCCTCGCCGAACAGCGCGGCTTCCGCATCGGCGAAGAACTTCTCCAGGTAGGCCCGCTGCGCCGCCCACTCGGGCTTCAGCATGTCTTCGGGCTCCTTCACGCAGAAGGGAGCGCTGCGCGTGGAGTCAACACAGTACTGGGCCTCGCGATCGGTATTGACACCGTTCACGCAGAACGACTCGTACGAGTTGAGCGGATCCTTGCAGTAGTCCCGGTGCATGCGGAAGTCCACCTCGATGAGGTAGCCGCCGCTGATCCTGTCGGCGGCCGTGTCGGTGGCTTTCAGCTCCGGGATGTCCACGCGGTCCTTGGCGATGCGGATGTGCTCGGCCAACTGATAGAGGCCGCGGTACTCGCCGTTCAGCATCAGCTCGACGAACTGGTCGCGCACCGTGTAGGGCAGCCCCAACTGCCGGCTCAGCGTGAACGCCATGTCGTTGCGCACCAGCGTCTTGTCAGCGTAGTTGGCCAGCAGCACCCAGTGCCGGCTGGCCGGCATGCCGGCCAGCGGCGTCGCGGTGGTCAGCTTGATGCGGTACGGCTTCTTGGGCCAGCCCCAGGTGGAGTTGCCGCGGCCGCGGATCTCCAGCGTCCCGTCGGACGCTGCGACGCCCGCACCGGACAGCTTGAACGTGCCCTTCACATAGTCCTCGCGGTTGGCGATGGGCGCGGCGTTGGTGGTGTTGATCTCCAGCTGCGCAAAGGCCTGCGCCGTGCCGGTCGGGATCCAGGCGGGCGCCGCGGGCGGCGGTGCGGGTGCAGGAGTCGGCGCTGGGGCTGGGGCTGGGGCCGGCGCGGGTGCCGATACCGGCGGTGGCACGGGCGCGCCTCCGCCATCTGCACCACCTCCTCCACCGCCACAGCCGGCAGCCAACACACCGGCGGCGGCAGCCGTCAGCCAGGGAATGTTCCTCGTCATTCACGTCTCCTGCGAGCCGCTCTCGGGGGCGGCAATGCGGGCGGCAGTCTAGGCAGCAAGCGGCCGGGCGTGGTTTCCAACGGGGTACGGCGGTGGCGCGAAGCGACAGGAGAAGAATTCACATTGGATAGCGCTATCTTTTATCCCATAATCCGCGCCGCCCAAAGAACGAATCCTCACCCGTGCACCAGGCGGCGCGCATCAACGCGCCGCTGCTGCTGCCCTATGGCGCGGAAGACCTGCGCGTGCCCAAGGACCACGGCCGCAGCCTGCGCGACGCGATGACCAAGGCCGGCAACGCGCCCGAGTACGTCGAGTACGAAAACGAGGGCCACGGCTGGCAGCAGATGAGCGCGCGGCTGGACTTTGCCAAGCGCGTGGAGACCTTCCTGGGCAAGCACCTGCAGCCGGCAGCACCTTGAGGTGGCCTGCGGCGCGACTGTCGCGTCGCAACCACCCATGCCGCGCTGTGGCATGCGCCCCACGCGAGCCGCCACTGCCTAAACTTCGCCTGCGCTTCCATCAAAGAAGCCGCCGGCCGGGACGACTCGGCCCGCATGCCACCCCGCCGGGACGACCCGGACACCACGCGCACCACGCGCCAAGGAGTCGGGCCATGGCATGGCTGCTTCTCGTCATCGCCGGCTTGTTCGAAGTCGGCTGGGCCATAGGCCTTAAATACACCGAAGGTTTCTCGCGGCTGTGGCCCAGCGTGGCCACGGCGGGCGCCATGATCGTCAGCATCGCGCTGCTGGGCCTGGCGATGCGCTCGCTGCCGCTGGGCACCGCCTACGCGGTCTGGACCGGCATAGGCGCCGTGGGCACGGTGGTGCTGGGCATGCTGCTGTTCAACGAACCGGCCACCGTCGCGCGACTGACCTGCGTGGCGCTCATCGTGGCCGGCATCGCGGGACTGAAGCTGACCGCCTGACCCCGCGGTCCCCACACCGGTACCCGCGCCGCCCTCCATCTGCGGGGCGCCCCCAAGTGTTTGGGGTGGGCGGCGCCCGCGCTCGCGCCGCCCAATGGGGCTCCTCATTGGGAGCCCCTCATGCGCCGAATCCTTGTCGCCCTTGCCCTGTCCGCCTTCGGCCTGGCCCAGGCCGCCACGGTGTCCGTCTATACCAGCCTGGCCAGCTGGGAAGCCGCCATCAGTGGCCCGGCGCAGCTGCAGGACTTCTCCGGCTACGCCAACGACACCCCACTGGCCGGCGTGGCCGTGTTGCCGGGCCTCACGCTGAGCAGCAACATCGACGGACCGTTGCACGTGTTCGGCGCCAACAAGACAGCGTCGGCCTTCGGCACCACGCGCGCGACGGGCACCGCGTATTTCGAGGGCCAGTACGCGCTGCCCTTCTTGGCTGCGGCGCTGGACATCACCAGCTTCGAGTCCGAGCCTGGCAACCCCAGCACGGCCGTCGATCAGGGCGTGCTGACGTTCTGGTTCAGCGATGGCACGTCACAGGACATCCTGTTGTCCGGCAACCCCGGGCTGCCCGTGCCACTCGTCTTCGCCGGCGTGATTTCGGACCACGCCATCACCAGGTTCCGCTGGACCGAGGCCCACGAGGCCAGCGGCGGCAACGAGGAGACCGCCCTGGACAACTTCCGGGTCGCCATGCGCGCCAGCGAGCTGCCGCTGCCCGGCTCGCTGCCGCTGGCGCTGTTGGCCCTGGGCGTGCTGCCGCTGGCGCGCCGTCGGCGCTGATTCAGGCGGGGCCGATGGCCGCCACACGCGGCACCTCCTCGTCCGTCCAGAGCCGGAAATGCGCGACGAAGTGCTGCCCCGACCCATCCTCCAGCCCGAAGCTGCCGCTGTTGCCGGGCGCCACGTCCAGCGTCATCTGCAGGCCGGCCAGGTAGTCGCATTGCGACTGGCTGGCGTAGACGGGCACGCCATCCACCCGGCCCAGCAGGCGGTCGTCGTCGGCCAGCTTCAACTCGTGCACGGCAAAGCACATGGGCGCGCTGCCGGCGCAGCAGCCGTGCGATTGGTAGAACAGCAGCTCGCCATGCAGGCGGCGCAGCAGCGCAATCAGCGCGCGGGCCGCGTCACTGGCCTGCACGCGGGGAATGGAATCAGACATCGCGGCCTCCATGAGAAAAGGCGGGCCGAGCGCCGAGCCGCCCCAAGCCGGCCCGCGCTGGCGATGTGCTTGGCAGTCAACCCGCCAAGCATCGCCGTCCCCTCGGGGGACCTACCAGACTCGCACGCGTTCAGCGATGCGAGTCTGGGCGAGGGGTAGCGTTGCTTCAGAAGAAACCCAGTGCGTTCGGGCTGTAGCTGACCAGCAGATTCTTGGTCTGCTGGTAGTGGTCGAGCATGGCCTTGTGGGTCTCGCGGCCGATGCCGGACTCCTTGTAGCCACCGAAGGCGGCATGCGCCGGGTAGGCGTGATAGCAATTGGTCCACACACGGCCGGCCTGGATGCCGCGGCCCAGGCGGTAGGCGCGGCTGCCGTCGCGGCTCCACACGCCGGCGCCCAAGCCATAGGGCGTGTCGTTGGCGATGGCCAGCGCCTCGGCCTCGGTCTTGAAGGTGGTCACGGCCAGCACCGGGCCGAAGATCTCCTCGCGGAAGATGCGCATGTTGTTGTGGCCCTGGAACAGCGTGGGCTGGATGTAGTAGCCGCCGGCCAGGTCGCCGCCCAGCTGCGCGCGCTCGCCGCCGATCAGCACCTTGGCGCCCTCTTCCTTGCCCAGCGCCAGGTAGGTCTGGATCTTGTCCATCTGCATGGACGAGGCCTGCGCGCCCATCATGGTGTCGGTGTCCAGCGGATTGCCCTGCTTGATGGCGGCGACGCGCTTCACGGCGCGTTCCATGAACCTGTCGAAGATGGATTCCTGGATCAGCGCGCGGCTGGGGCAGGTGCAGACCTCGCCCTGGTTGAACGCGAACAGCACCAGGCCCTCGATGGCCTTGTCGAGGAAGGCGTCGTCCTCGGCCATCACGTCCTCGAAGAACAGGTTGGGGCTCTTGCCGCCCAGCTCCAGCGTGGCCGGAATCAGGTTGCTGGCCGCCGCCTGCGCGATGACCTTGCCGGTGGCCGTGGAGCCGGTGAACGCGATCTTGGCGATGCGCTTGCTGTTGGCCAGCGGCATGCCGGCCTCGCGGCCAAAGCCGTTGACGATGTTCAGCACGCCGGGCGGCAGCAGGTCGGCGATCAGCTCCGTCAGGATGAGCAGGCTGATGGGCGTGCTCTCGGCCGGCTTGAGCACGACGCAGTTGCCGGCGCCCAGCGCCGGCGCCAGCTTCCAGGCCGCCATCAGGATGGGGAAGTTCCACGGAATGATCTGCCCCACGACGCCCAGCGGCTCGTGGAAGTGGTACGCGATGGTGTTGTGGTCGATCTCGCTGAGCGCGCCTTCCTGCGCGCGCACGCAGCCGGCGAAGTAGCGGAAGTGGTCCACCGCCAGCGGGATGTCGGCGTTCAGCGTCTCGCGGATGGGCTTGCCGTTGTCCACCGTCTCGGCATAGGCCAGCAGCTCCAGGTTCTGCTCGATGCGGTCGGCAATCTGCAGCAGCAGGTTGGCCCGCGCGGCCGGCGGCACGGCGGCCCAGCCGGCGGCGGCGGCGTGCGCCGCGTCCAGCGCGCGCTCGATGTCGGCGGCGCCGGAGCGCGCGGCCTGCGTGTAGACCTTGCCGTTGATCGGCGAGATGACGTCGAAGTACTGCCCCTCCACCGGCGGTTGGAACTTGCCGCCGATGAAGTTGTCGTAGCGGGGCTTGTAGGCAATCTTGGCGCCGGCTTGGCCGGGGGCGGCGTAAACGGTCATGGCGATGTCTCCGGTGTTGTCTGCCCGAGGGCACCTGCCACCGGGTCGGCCCAGCCATCGCACGCACCGTGCCAGCGCCGGTTTCGTCTGCCAGCGCTGCCCCTGTGGCACAAAACGGCCCGATACCCGCGGCGCCGCCGTGCCGCCATGCCACACCTGTCCCGAAATGGCACACCCTGATGTGAAACACCCGTCCCGCGGTCCATCCGCTTGACGGGCTGCGCCGTCAGCGTAGCGTCCGCCAAACCCATCAAGCTCTGCCCCCAAAAGAGCCACGGAGACACGCATGCCCACCGCGCCCACCCCGCTGCGCACCGCCCGCCGGCAATGGCTGGAGCAAGGCCAGGTCGAGAACGGCCTGATCCCCGAGACCCTGCGTGCCAGCTGGGCCCGCTGCCGTGCCTTCGGGCTGGAGCCGCTGGGCCGGCCGCAGGGCGCGCCGCATGCCAGCGCCGCCCAGCTGGCACGGGCGCTGGAGCACCGCCACAGCCTCGTGGCCCATGCCAAGCCGGTGATGGCCTTCCTCAACGAGCAGGTGCAGGGCAGCGACAGCCTCGTGCTCCTGGCCGACGCGCACGGCCTGCTGCTACACGCCGCCGGCGACGCGCCCTTCGCCGACCGCGCCGCCCGCGTCGCGCTGCGGCCCGGCGCGCTGTGGAGCGAGCAATGGCGCGGCACCAACGCCATCGGCACCGCGCTGGCCGAGGGCAGCCCGGTGGTCGTGCATGGCGGCGAGCACTACCTGGACCGCAACGGCTTCCTCACCTGCGCCGCCGCGCCCATCGCCGACCCCGCCGGCCAGCTGCTGGGCGTGCTGGACATCTCCGGCGACCGCCGCGGCTACCACCGCCACACGCTGGGCCTGGCGCGCAGCGGCGCCCGCATGATCGAGCACCAGCTGTTCGAGGCCCGCCACGGCGCCGGTCTGCGCCTGCGCCTGCACGCACAGCGCGAAGGCCTGGACAGCGTCACTGAAGGCCTGCTCGCGCTCGGCGAGGACGGCTGGGTCATCGGCGCCAACACCGCCGCGCTGGAACTGCTGGGCCTGACGCGCCGCGACATCGGCGCCACCACCGTGGAGCGCCTGTTCGGCCTCGACCTGCCCGCGCTTATGGCCGGCGGCAGCGCGCCACGCCCGCTGCGGCGCGACGGCGGCGCCCCGCCGCTGTGGCTGCGCCTGGAGCCCGGTCGCACGCTGCGCCACGCCCGGCCCGCGGCCGACACCGCCTGGCGCCCCGTGGACGCACTGGCCGCGCTGGACACCGGCGACGCCGCGCTGCGCGCCACGCTGGACCGCGCCCGCCGCGTGCTGGACAAGCCGGCCATCCCGCTGCTGCTCACCGGCGAGACCGGCACGGGCAAGGACGTGCTGGCCCGCGCCCTCCACGCCAGCAGCGCGCGGCGCAGCGAGCCGTTTGTCGCCGTCAACTGCGCGGCGCTGCCCGAGGCGCTGATCGAGGCCGAACTGTTCGGCTACCGCCCCGGCGCCTACACCGGCGCCAGCCGCCACGGCGCCCCGGGTCGCATCCGCGAAGCCCACGGCGGCACGCTGTTCCTGGACGAGATCGGCGACATGCCGCTGGCGATGCAGGCCCGGCTGCTGCGCGTACTGGAGGAGCGCAGCGTCACGCCGCTGGGCGGCGGCGCGGCGGTGGCGGTGGACATCCGGCTCATCTGCGCCAGCCACCGGCAGTTGAAGGACGAGGTGGCGGCGGGGCGGTTCCGGGAGGATTTGTACTACCGTCTCAACGGCCTGACGCTGCCGCTGCCGCCGCTGCGGGAGCGGACGGACCTGGCGGCGCTGGCGGCCCGGCTGCTGAAGGCGGAGGCGCCGGAGCGGGCGTTGCGCGTGGACGAGGAGGTGATGGCGGCGTTTTCTCGGTATCGGTGGCCGGGGAATGTGCGGCAGCTGGCGAATGTGGTGAGAACGGGGGTGGCGCTGCTCGACCCGGGCGAGTGCGTCATCACGCTGGCGCTGCTGCCGGACGAACTGCAAACGGACCCGGACGTCACGCCGCCGGCGCCCGCGGCCAGCACCGAGCCGGCAGGCAATCTGCGCCAACTGGCTGATGCGCGCGTCCGCGAGACGCTGGCAGCGGTAGACGGCAACCGGTCCGAGGCCGCGCGGCGGCTGGGGGTCAGCCGGAGCACGCTGTACAGGTGGCTGGGCGCCTAGCGCTGGCATGAGCCTGCCGGCAACAACGCCTGCTGCCAACGACCGTGCGCCGATGCGCTACAACGCCGGCCTGCCTCATCTGCTCAATCCACCATGCCCAAAGCCTACTGGATCGCCCGCGTCGACGTGACCGACATCGACACCTACAAGCTCTACGTCCAGCGCAACGACGCGGTGTTCGCCAAGTTCGGCGGCCGGTTCCTCGTGCGCGCGGGGCAGTTCGAGAACCCCGAGGGCAGCAGCCGCGGCCGCAACGTGGTGATCGAGTTCCCGAGCTACGAAGTGGCGCTGGCCTGCTACCGCTCCCCCGAGTACGCGCCGCAGATCGCGCTGCGCCAGTCGGCCGCCGAGGCGGACGTGGTCATCGTGGAGGGCTACGACGGCCCGCAGCCTGGCACGCAGTGAGCGCCGCCGCCCCGCGGCCATGCCTGCCCCGCCCGACGCCACGCCGCTGATCTGCCCGCTGTGCGAGCGGCCCATCCCGCCCGCGCAGCGCGACGCCCACCATTTGGTGCCCAAGAGCCGCGGCGGGCGACACACGGAGTTCCTGCACCGGGTCTGCCACCGGCAGGTCCATGCGCTGCTGACGGAGACCGAGCTGGCCAGGCAGTACGCCACGGTGGACGCGCTGCTGGCACATCCGCAGATCCGGGCCTTCGTGGACTGGGTGAAGACCAAACCGGACGACTTCTTCGTGCCCACGCGCAAGAGCGCGCGGCTGCGGCGGCGCTGACGGATCGCCTTTAGAGCGCCAACGGCACGGCATGGCCCCCGGTGACGCGGCGCCCACCTACGCCGCAACCCGGGCGCGCTGCCTAGCATCACGGTGGCGGGCCGGCAGGGGGTAGCGCGGCGCGCGCAGCAACCGGCCCGTCAGCACACCATGAAAGCGTCCATGCCTTCCCCTTCCACCTGGGTCGTGATCCTCTCGACCGTCGCGGCGACCCTGCTGGTCGTGCTGCTGTTCCAGAATTTCGCGACGGCCGAGAAGAAGATCGACGAGAAGCTGCCCAAGCTCTACGAGACGGACGACGCCGAGTTCCGCCGCTCGCTGAGCGCGCTGCTGGGGCCGCCGCTGGTGGAGGGCAACCAGGTGGAGACGCTGCTGAACGGCGACCAGATCTTTCCGTCCATGCTGGCGGCCATCCGCTCGGCGCAGCACACGATCAACTTCGAGACCTACATCTACTGGTCGGGCAGCATCGGCCGCGAGTTCGTCGACGCGCTGACCGAGCGCGCCCGCGCCGGCGTGAAGGTCAACGTGCTGCTCGACTGGGTCGGCAGCATGAAGATGGACACCGCGCTGCTGGACGAAATGAAGGCCGCCGGGGTGGCCTGCGAGCGCTTCCACGAGCCGCGCTTCTCGCACTGGGGCCGGCTGAACAACCGCACGCACCGCAAGCTGCTGGTGGTGGACGGTCGTGTCGGCTTCACCGGCGGCGTGGGCATCGCGGACCAGTGGCGCGGCAATGCGCGCCACCCCGGCGAGTGGCGCGACACGCACTACCGCGTGGCCGGGCCGGTGGTGGGGCAGATGCAGTCGGTCTTCCTGGACAACTGGATGCGCGCGACCGGCGAGGTGCTGCATGGCGAGGCCTACTTCCCGGCGTTGCAGCCGGTGGGGCCGTACACGGCGCAGATGTTCAGCAGCTCGCCCAGCGGCGGCAGCGAGAGCATGCACCTGATGTACCTGCTGTCGATCACGGCGGCGCGCAAGAGCATCGACCTGGCCAACTCGTACTTCGTGCCGGACGAGCTGACCATACGCACGCTGATCGACGCCGCGCGCCGCGGCGTGAAGGTGCGCATCCTGACGCCCAGCGGCCACATCGACTCCGAGACGGTGCGCAAGGCCTCGCGCAGCACCTGGGGCCCGATGCTGGAGGCGGGCATCGAGTTCGCCGAGTACCAGCCGACGATGTTCCATGTGAAGGGCCTGGTGGTGGACGGCGTGTTCTCGTCGGTGGGCTCCACCAACTTCGACAACCGCTCGTTCCGGCTCAACGACGAGGCCAACCTGAACGTGATGAACGCCGACTTCAGCCGCGAGCAGCAGGCGGTATTCGAGGCCGACTGGGCGCGCGCCCAGCGCATCACGCTGCAGCAATGGCGCGACCGCCCGCTGTCCGAGCGCTTCTGGGAGCTGCTGGCGCGCCTGCTGCGCACCCAGCTCTGAGCTGCGGCCGGCGCTCGCGCTAATCTCGCAGGTTCCCTGACTCCGTTGCGCCTCGCCCACCCATGACGACCCGCCCGACCCTGATTGCCGCGCTGCTGGCCACCGCCTGCGCAGCCTTTGGTACGACCTTCGCCCACGCCCAGGCCACCGCAACCCCGGCCGCGGCGCCCGATGCCCGCTACGTGTGGGACCTGAGTCCGCTGTTCGCCACCGACGCCGCCTGGGACGCCGAGCGCCAGGCCATCCAGCAGGTCCTGCCCAGCCTGCAGGCGCTGCGCGGCAACTTCGGCCGCGACGCCACCAGCCTGCGCCAGGCGCTGGACACGCTGTCCACCTGGCGCGAGCGCTATGTGCGCGTGGCCGTGTACGCCAGCGCCATGGCCTCCACCGACAACCGTGACGCCCGCAACCAGGAGCGCCAGTCGCTGCTGCGCTCGCTGGGCGGCCAGTGGGGCAGCGCGCTGAGCTGGGTGGACAGCGAGATCCGCCAGATCGGCGAGGCCAAGCTGAATGCCTGGCTGGCCGCCGAACCGGGCCTGAAGAAGCACGAGAAGCGCCTGCGCGACGTGCAGCGCCTGGCCGCCCACCAGCTCACGCCCGAGGCCGAGGCCGCCGTCGCCGCCTTCGGCCCGGTGATGGGCGCGGCCACCAACGCGCGCACGCTGCTGACCACCGTGGATGCCGAGTGGCCCACCATCGAGGTGGACGGCAAAGCCGAGAAGCTCAACGACATCGGCTACACCCGGCTGCGCGCCCACCCGGACCGCGCCGTGCGCGAGCAGGTCTTCCAGCGCTTCTTCGGCGCCTACGGCCGGCTGGAGAACACGCTGGGAAGCCTGCTGGCCCAGCGCGTGGAAACGGGCGTCGTCAACGCGCGGCTGCGCGGCTACCCGTCGGCCGTGGCGGCCAGCCTGGCGGACAACGACATCCCCGAGTCGGTCTACCGTACGCTGGTGGCCGAGACGAACAAGGGCCTGCCCACGCTGCACCGCTACCTGAAGCTGCGCCAGCGCCTGCTGGGCCTGCCGGACCTGGCCTACCACGACCTCTACCCCGACCTGGTCAAGAGCGAGCGCCGCTACACGCCGGAGGAATCGGGCGAGCTGACCGTGGCTGCCACCGCGCCGCTGGGCACGGACTACCAGCGCCGGCTGCGCGAGGCACTGGGCGCGAAGACGATGCACGTCTTCCCCGCGCCGGGCAAGTCGTCGGGCGCCTACCAGAGCGGCGTCTACGGCATGACGCCGCTGGTGTTCCTGAACCACCAGGGCACGTTCGACAGCCTCAGCACCTTCGCCCACGAATGGGGCCATGGCATGCACACCGTGCTGGCCAATGCGACCCAGCCGTTCGAGACGGCGGGCTACCCGCTGTTCCTGGCCGAGATCGCGTCGTTCAGCAACGAGCTGCTGCTGCAGCGCCACCTGCTGGACCGCGCCAGGACCAAGGAGGAGCGGCTGTACCTGCTGACCGAGGCGGTGGAGCGGCTGCGCGGCTCGTACTTCCGCCAGACCATGTTCGCCGAGTTCGAGCTGGCCACGCACGACGCGCTGCAGCGCGGCGAGCCGCTGACCGGCAAGCGCATGACGCAGCTCTACTGCGGCCTGCTGCGCAAGTACCACGGCGCGGACCAGGGCGTCATGAAGGTCGACCCGGTGGTGTGCAGCGAGTGGGCCTTCGTGCCGCACTTCCACCGGCCGTTCTACGTCTACCAGTACGCCACCTCGATGGCCGGCGCCGCCTACTTCACCGAGCAGATCCTGCACAAGAAGCCCGGCATGCCGGAGACCTACCTGTCGGTGCTGCGCTCGGGCGGCAGCGTGCATCCGGTGCCGCGGCTGCGCACGGCCGGGCTGGACATGGACTCCCCCGCGCCCTACCAGGCGCTGGTGCGCCACATGGACCGGCTGCTCGACGAGATCGAGAAGCTGCTGGCCCAGAAGGCCTGAGCGGCCCCGTCCGTCGGCGCAACACCCCCCCGCCCCATGACCCCACCCCACTGGATCGCCCGGCGTCACGCCCTTGCGCTGGCGGCGGCCATGACCGCCGCCGCGCATGCCGCACCCACCGTGCTGGAGCCCGTGGTCGTCACGGCCACGCGCACCGAGGCCGCGCCGTTCGACGTGCCCGCCTCCATCACGCGCATTGACGGCGACGAACTGCGCGCCGGCCGCGCCCAGGTCAACCTGTCGGAAGGCCTGGGCGGCGTGCCGGGCCTGCTGGCGCGCGACCGCCAGAACTACGCACAGGACGTGCAGATCTCCGTGCGCGGCTTCGGCGCGCGCGCCAGCTTCGGCATCCGCGGCGTGCGCCTGTACGTGGACGACATCCCCGCCACGCTGCCCGACGGCCAGGGCCAGATCACCAACGTCGAGATCGGCACGGTGGGCCGCGTGGAGGTGTTGCGCGGGCCGTTCTCGGCGCTGTATGGCAACTCGTCGGGCGGCATCATCAGCATCTACTCCCAAACCCCCAGCGGCCCGCCGCGCGTGGAGGCCGGCGTCGCGTTCGGCAGCGACGGCATGCGCCGCACCGCGGCGTCGGCCAGCGGCAGCACGGGCACCATCGGCTACACGCTGGGCGCCAGCCGCTTCGAGACCGACGGCTACCGCCAGCACAGCCGCACCGAGCGCCGCCTCGCCAATGCGCGGCTGAACTTCAAGCTGGGCAGCGACACGCAGCTCACCGTCATCGCCAACAGCGTGGACCTGCCCGAGGCGCAGGACCCGCTGGGCCTGACCCGCGCGCAATGGCAGGCCGACCCGCGCGGCGTGGACCCCGGCGCGCTGAGCTTCGACACCCGCAAGACGATGAAGCAGCAGCAGGGCGGCCTGGTGCTGGAGCACGGCATCGACGCCGCCAACACGCTGCGCGCGATGGTCTACCGCGGCCACCGCACGACGATGCAGTTCCAGTCCATCCCGGTGGCCACGCAGGCCAACGCGCTGCACCCCGGCGGCGTCATCGACCTGACGCGCGACTACCAGGGCGCCGACCTGCGCTGGCGCTGGAAGGGCGAGACCACCAGCGTGGTTGCCGGCATCGCGGCCGACGAGCTGAGCGAGCACCGCATGGGCCGGCAGAACTTCATCGGCACGACGCTGGGCGTGGAGGGCGCGCTGCGCCGCGACGAGCGCAACCGCGTCAGCAACGCCGACCCCTATCTGCAGGCCGAATGGCGGCCCACGCCCGCCTGGCTGCTCAGCGCCGGCGTGCGCCGCAGCGACGTGAAGTTCCGCTCGACCGATGCCTACATCACGCGCACCAACCCCGACGACAGCGGCTCGGCCAGCTACTCGGCCACGCTACCGGTGCTGGGCGTCAGCTACGCGGTGGACGAGCGGCTGCGCGTGTACGCCACCGCCGGCCGCGGCTTCGAGACGCCCACGCTGAACGAACTGGCCTACCGCGCCAGCGGCGCCACCGGCATGAACTTCGCGCTGCAGGCCTCGTTGAGCCGCAGCGTCGAGGCGGGCCTCAAGGCCCGGCCCTGGGACGGCGGCGAGCTGACGCTGGCGCTGTTCCAGACCGGCACGAAGAACGAGATCGTCACGCAGACCAATGTGGGCGGCCGCTCCACCTTCCAGAACGCCGGCGCCACGCGCCGCCGCGGTCTGGAGGCGTCGGGCCAGTTCCAGCTCGCGCCCACGCTGCAGGCGCAGCTTGCCGCCACCTGGCTGGACGCGCGCTACCGCGACGGCTTCGTGACCTGCACCGCCACGCCCTGCGCGGCGGCCAGCACGCCCATTGCCGCCGGCAACCGCATCCCCGGCATCGCGCGGACCTCGCTGTTCGGCGCACTGACCTGGCAGCCCATGGGCGGCTGGCGCATCGGCGCCGAGGCGCGGGCGCTCTCCAAGGTCTACGTCAACGACCTGAACAACGACGCCGCACCCGGCTACGCGACGCTGGCGGCCCACGTGGGCTACCAGGTCAGCGTGGGTCCCTGGGACCTGGGCGCACTGCTGCGCGTGGACAACCTGGCGGACCGGCGCTATGCGGGGTCGGTCATCGTCAATGACGGGAATGGGCGGTTCTTTGAGCCGGCGCCGGGGAGGGCGTGGGTGGTGGGGGGGAACGCGAGCTACCGGTTCTGAAAGAGGTGGATTTCAGGTCTGATGCCGATCCGTGCATAGCCGGGTTAGACATAAGAGCCATGACATGCACCGATTCTTACGATGACTGAATGAGCAAACCTGAGACAACGGCAACCAAGCAAACACGTTCCGAGCGAGTTGCCCACTGGAACAACGTATTTGTGAAAGAGTTTGGGAGGGAGTCTGATCGAGCTGCAGTCATCGTTGCCGCTTCAATATTTGACTCCTCGCTCGACAGTCTTTTGCGCCAATACTTGGTGCCGTGCTCGTCGTCGAATGACGACCTTTTCGACGGCACTAACGCGCCACTCTCGACTTTCAGCGCAAAGATTGCGATGGCGCACCGGCTCGGACTAATTACTACAAAGTTCTGTCGCAACCTCCACCTCATACGACGCATTCGCAATGAATTTGCACACAACATTCATGGAGGCTCGTTTGAAGACACTGCCGTTAAGGCCCGCGTTCGAGAACTAAATAAGGGGCAGATCTACGAAGAGCCAGACTCGGACATTCGGCGAGACCTTCCTCCAGGCCCGCGCGGTGACTTCCTTTGCGTCTGCCTATGGATGCTCTGGTGTCTTAGTGCGATCACGGAGAAGACACGGCCATTGTCTGAACCCGATCTGGAGTTCGGTTTTGTCTTCACAACAAAGGATGCAGGCACTTCCGACAGCAAGAACAAAGCCGACTAGGCTTGTTTAGCGCTCCAGTGTTTCGGGGTCCGGCCTCAAGTCCCGACCCTTGAGGCAACCGCACGGCCTATGCCTGCCGCCACTCCACCTGTTGCATGGCCTGGTCTCGAGGAGCGTTGAAGTCCGCATCCTCGGGGCCTTCTATTTCGTCAACCCCGACTGCGGCAATGCGTGAAGATGTGGACTCGGCTGCAGTCTGGCGGAGGCGGTGGAGTATCTGCGCGAGCCGACAGTAGTACTCACTGCGTCTTCACAGTCAGCCAGTTCAGATTCCACTCCTTCCCCACCGACTTCAACCGCAACGTGTGATTCCCCGCCGTCATCGCAAACGGCGCACTGGTCTGCGTGACCCAGGTCTGCCAGCCGCCGGTGTTGGGCACGGCCATCGCGTCCAACACCTTCGCGCCGTCCACCCAGACCTCGAAGCCCGTGCTGCCGTTGGCGGTGGCCAGGCGGTAGTCGAGGGTGAAGTTGCCGGCGGTGGCGACGCTGATCTTGAACTCGATGTAGTCGTCGGGGTCGAAGTGGCCCACGTTCTGGCCGCCGCCGGTGTCGCTGGTGTTCTCCAGCTGGATGCCGCTCATCGCGGTGAAGGCCTCGGCCTGCAGCGTGGCGGGCACGGGCACGTGCTTCAGCGTGGTGCTGGCGGCGTCGCTGTAGAAGCTCTCGTTGGCGGCCGTGAGCGCCGTCACCACGTAGTAGTAGGTGCTGCCGCTGGCGGCGCTGGCGTCGTTGTATGAGGGCGTGGCGACTTTGTCGGCGAGCTTGGCGTAGCTGCCCGCCGCGCTGGTGGCGCGGTAGACGTTGTAGCCCGTGACCTTGGCGTCGGTGCTGGCGGTCCAGCTGAGCGCATTGCCGCCGGCGCCTTCCGCCAGCTTCAGGCCGGCGGGCCGTTCGGGCAGCTGGAACACCTCCGGCGCCGTGGCGCTGACCAGCCACTGGGCCAGGCCCGTATGCGGCTCCAGCGCCTGCGTGGCGTAGCTCTTGAACAGCGTCTCGATCTCGGCGACGGTGGCGGTGGTGAAGTCCACCTTGCCGTTCATGTCGATGACGTCCTTGCCCGGCACCGGCGGCTTGTCCAGCAGGTACATCTCGGCCCAGGTGTTGGCGCTGCCGTTGTCCTTGAACACGCCGCTCAGCGTGTAGGTCTTGCCGCCCTGCAGCGTGATGGCCTGGTAGACGCCGCCGTTGATCTCGCCGGTGACTCCGGCCGGGCGCGTCACGCGCAGCACGGCGCCTTCGCTGCCGGTGGGCGCCTTGCCGGCGGTGGTGTCGTTGAAGTCGAGGCTCAGCGCGCCGCTGATGGTCAGCGCGGTCCAGCCCGTGCTGGAGCCGAAGCCGCCGTTGCTGATGACCTCGGCGTTGCTGGCGGTGTCGACGATGCTGATCTTGTCGAACGTCACGTCGGGGTTGCTGCCGCCCACCGCGCCGCTCTTGATGACGAACCAGTAGGTCTTGGGGCCGGTGCCGCCGACCTTGATGGCTGGCGCCTTGACCGCGCAGGCGTTGGCGAACGTGGAGTTCCAGCCGGCGCAGTCCCAGGTGCTGGCCTTGGTGACCATGCCCACGCCGGTGTCGAAGTTGGTGTTGGGCGCGTTGGTCACCAGCCCCCAGGTGCCCTTGCCCGAGCCGCCGGCAGGGCTGGTCACCTTGTACGACCAGCTCGTGGAAGCCCAGCCGTAGCCGGCGAAGGTGTCGTAGGTGGCGCGGCCGATCTGGCCGCCCAGGTCCAGGCCGGCGCCCTGCCAGGGCTGGAACTCGCCCACCAGCAGCGGGATCTTCAGGTCGCTGACCTGCTTGTTGTAGGCACACACGCCCGTGCTGCCGGTGGGGCCGCAGCGCAGCCAGTCGCGGTGGACCATGTAGGCGGTGTCGCCCGGCCGGTCGCCGAACAGGCCCGGGTAGGGGTGGATCTCGAACGCGACGTTGGTGAAGCCCTTGGCGGTCGGGTTGCCGTAGCCGTCGATGCTGCCGTAGTGGCTGGGCAGCAGCACGATGTGCTGGGTGTCGATGGCGCGTATGGTCTTGTAGAGTTCCTCCACGCGCGTGACCATGGCCTCCGAGGTCGAGCCCCAGGGCTCGTTGAGCGGGTCGTAGGCCGCCACCACCGGTTCGTCCTTGTACTTGGTGGCGATCTGCTGCCACAGCCACTTGGTGCGCTCCTGCGCGTCGGTGTCGGTCCAGTACTTGTTCTGGCCGGCGCAGCCGGTGTGGTCGTTGGGCGTCTGGCCGCCATGGGCGCCGTGCAGGTCCAGGATCACGTAGATGCCGCGCTTCTTCGCCTCGGCAATGCTCCAGTCCAGGTACTTCCAGGCGTCGGCGCGCAGTGTCTTGGGCTTCTTCTCGTCCTCGATGACGCTCCACAGGATGGGCAGGCGCACGACGTTGAATCCGAAGGCCTTGAGCTGGTCCCAGTCGCGCTCGGTCATCCAGCTGTCGCGGAACAACTTGATCAGGCGCTCCTTCTCGTCGTAGCCGAAGCGCTCGGTCAGCTTGGCCTCCAGCGTGCACTGGTCGGTCACGCCATTGCCGCCCTGGCCCATCATCCAGAACTCCTGAACGAGCCAGTTGCCGAGGTTGGTGCCCTTCAGCAGCACCTGCTTGCCGCTGGCGTCCACCCATTTGGTGCCGTCGGTCTTCAGCAGCGTGAGGCCTTGCGGCGCGGGCGTGGGAGGCGTCGGCGCCGGGTCCGATCCGCCGCCCGAGCCACCACCGCAACCGGCCAGCAGCGCCACGCCCAGCAGGCTTCCCACCAAGGCGCCGCGCAGCGCTCCGCCAGCGTCCTTCGCGCTCCGTCGTTGATCCACGTCTGTCTCCGTTGTTTGATTGGAATCGGTTCCAATTCAGTATCCAGGACAGCCGCGGCACATGTCAACTTCCTGAATCCGCGGGGTTGTGTCGGCGCGTTTTCAAGCGCGCTCGCGGCCTGTGCCCGCCGCCGTGCAGCCTGTCGCATCGCTCGCGCGGCCGCGTGCCGGGTTCAGCAGCATGGCGCCTTCCCAACGACAAGGAGACGCCGATGCAACGCATCGCAATGACGATGAAAGCGAGCGCGGCCGCGCTGCTGCTGGCCGCCACCGCCGCCCATGCCGCCCCACCCAAGGACGCTGCCGGCGTGCAGGTGGTGGTGCTCGGGACGTATCACTTCGGCAACCCCGGCAGCGACATCGTCAACACGAAGGTAGACGATGTGCTTCAACCGCACCGGCAGGTCGAGCTGGAAGCGCTGACCGCCAAGCTCGCGCGCTTTGCGCCCACCAAGGTGATGGTCGAGCGCGACGGCGACAAGCACGAAGGCCAGCGCCTGCCCGCCTACGACGCCTGGCGTGCCGGCGGCCGGCGCGACGTGCGCAACGAGGTCGAGCAGGTCGGCTACCGCCTGGCCGCCGCGATGAAGCACGAGGCCGTCTACGGCATCGATGCCGACGGCGATTTCCCGTTCGAGGCGGTGCAGACCTGGGCAAAGAAGAACGGCGCCGAGGCGCAGCTGAACGCGCAACTGGACGAGCTGAAGCAGCGCAGCAAGGCCGACGAGCAGGCGCAGTACACGCGCACCATCATGCAGACGCTGGCCGCGTTCAACGACCCGGCGCGCATCCTGCACGACCACCAGTTCAACACCCGCCTGCTGCGCATGGGCCGCGGCGCCGACCAACCCGGCGCCGAGCTGCTGGGCCAATGGACGCTGCGCAACGCACGCTCCTGCGGGCGCATGGTGCAGTTGGCGAAGCCGGGCGACCGCATCCTCGTGCTGTTCGGCGCCGGGCACAGCCATCTGCTGCGGCAGTGCGTGCGGGAGCAACCGGGCTGGACGCTGGTGGAGGCGGTCGACTACCTGCGCTGAAGCGCACAGACGCTGGCGTTGCCTTCTCGCCCACCCCTCAAACCTTGGGTGGCGTCGCCGCGCCAGAGTGCCATGCTGGCGCCATCTGTCCTGCAGTACGGAGGCAGCCATGATCCGCGCCACCATCGCCGCTCCAGCCGTCGACCGCGACCAGACGCTGGGCGAGGAGATTGCCAACGCCGTCAGCCACGGCCTGGGCGTGTTGCTGGCGGTCGCGGCGCTACCCATTCTGGTGACGCGCGCGCTGGCCGTGGGCCGGGAAGTCGACGTGGCGGGCGCCACAGTCTATGCGGCCACGATGATCCTGCTGTACGGCACCTCCACGCTGTACCACGCGCTGCCGCGCAGCCTGTGGCATGGCCGTGCCAAGGCCTGGCTGCTGCGGCTGGACCATGCGGCCATCTACCTTTTCATCGCCGGCAGCTACACGCCGTTCACGCTGGGCGTGCTGGACACGGGCCCGGGCCCGACGCTGCTGATCGCCGTCTGGGCCGCGGCCGCGCTGGGCGTGGCCATCAAGCTGCTGAACCGGCTGCGCCAGCCGCTGGTGTCCACGCTGATCTACCTGGCCATGGGCTGGGCGGTGGTGACGGTCGTGGGCCCGCTGGTGGAGCGCATGCATGCCGCCGGCCTGGCGCTGCTGGTGGCGGGCGGCCTGAGCTACACGCTGGGCGCCTTCGTCTTCCTGCTGGACAACCGGCTGCACTACGCCCACTTCGTCTGGCACCTGTTCGTGCTGGGCGGCAGCACCTGCCACTTCTTCGCCGCACTTTGGTACGCCTACGGCTGAAATCGGCGGCCGCTTCCGCCCTGGCGTAACCCCGGGCGAGCCACAGGCGGTTTCACCCCTAGCATGCCTGCGCACTCGCCGAAACCGCCTGGCGGCAGTGCGGCAATGCTGTTCATGGGGCACTCAGCCCTGGCGACATGACAACGGTGTCATATCGATAACCCGCCTGCTCCGATACATCAGGACAGCCTCCGAAAAGTTCCACCCTGTTTCACGCGCATGAGCACCACAAGCACGCCCCGAATCCGCAACCCCTGGTCCTGGGTGCCGTCGTCCTACCTGGCCGAAGGCATCCCGTTCGCGATGGTCATCTGGGTGGCCGGCACGATGTTCAAGGACCTGGGCCACAGCGACGGCGAGATCACGCTGGCCACGGCCAGCATCGGCATCGCGTGGTCGCTGAAGCCGCTGTGGGCCGCTTTCCTGGACATGTTCAAGACGAAGAAGTTCTTCGTGCTCTGGATGGAAGTGATCATGGCGCTGCTGCTGTGCGGCATTGCCGTGGCCCTGCCGCTGCCCAACTACTTCCAGATCACCATCGCCGTGCTGTGGGTGATGGCGTTTGCGTCGGCGACGCAGGACATCTGCGTGGACGGGGTCTACATCACCGCGCTGGATGCGAAAGGGCAGGCCAGGTACATCGGCGTGCAGGGCGTGTTCTGGAACGTCGGGCGGCTGTTCGGCACGGCCCTGGTGGTGTGGTTCGCAGGCTCGCTGAAAGAAGACCATCGCCTCAGCAGCACGGAAGCCTGGCAATGGGCGATGGGCCTGTCGGCCGCGACGATGGCGCTGCTGGCGGTGTACCACCGCTTCATGCTGCCCACGGGCAGCGTGGGCGACCGGCCGGTCAGCGTCAGCGCGGCCTTCGGCAACTTCTGGGAAGCCATCGTCGACTTCTTCAAGAAGGACAGCATCTGGGGCATGCTGATGTTCGTCTTCCTGTACCGCAGCTCCGAAGGCCTGCTGCTGCAGTTGGCGCCGCTGTTCCTGCAGGCCCCGGTCGAGGCGGGCGGCGTGGGCCTGTCGTTGAAGGACAAGGGTCTGATCGACGGCACCATCGCCACGGTGGTGAGCCTGTCGGCGGGCCTGCTGGGCGGCATGTTCCTGTCCAGGTACGGCCTGAACCGCCGCACCCTGGTGTTCATGGCGCTGTGCCTGAACATCCCGCACCTGTGCTTCGTCGTGCTGTCGCAGCTGGCGGGGCCGGGCCACACGCTGTCGTTCTGGACGGTGGCGACGCTGGTGACCGTGGAGAAGTTCGGCTACAGCTTCGGCTTCGTGGCCAACATGCTGTACATGATGCAGCAGATCTCCCCGGGCCGGTTCCACATGACGCACTACGCGTTCGCGAACTCCATCATGAACCTGACGCTGGTGCCCACGCAGATGATCTCGGGCCCGCTGGCCGATGCGGTGGGCTACAAGACCTACTTCATCATCGTCATGTTCGCGGCCATCCCGTCGGTACTGGGCGCCATGTTCGCGCCCTTCCCGCGCAAGCCGGACAACGACCATCCGCACTGAGCCGCACCCTCTTTGACGCGGTTGCCGTGACCGATGTCCGCCGCCGGGCAGGCCCATTGCCAGCACCGGCAGCGGCGCCTGCGGGCCGGACGGTACAATTGCCCCGATAGATTCGCCCAAGACCGTTCTCCCAGGTCTTCTCGGCAGCCCCGCCGGCCATCCTCTGGCCTCGTCTCGCGAGCGGCGCGCCACAGCCAAC
Source organism: Roseateles asaccharophilus (assembly GCF_031458115.1). Lineage (GTDB taxonomy): Bacteria > Pseudomonadota > Gammaproteobacteria > Burkholderiales > Burkholderiaceae_C > Pelomonas > Pelomonas asaccharophilus_A. Next base: position 105,025 of record NZ_JAVDXV010000009.1, read on the forward strand.
TCCCGGCAAGTGTTCTTGAGTGTTTCTTCTGTCTCCACCCGGCGCTGCGCCAGTGGAGAGCTTCCCCCAGTCACCCTGCCCCAGTCGCCCAAAGCGGCGCGGGCGGTGCCTGTCTCAACTGTCCAACGGAGCGCATATTGGCCAAGGAAGAACTGATTGAAATGCACGGCGTCGTCGACGAAATCCTGCCGGACTCGCGCTTTCGCGTGACGCTGACGAACGGCCACAAGGTCATCGCCTACACCGGCGGCAAGATGCGCAAGCACCACATCCGCATCCTGGCCGGCGACAACGTGTCGCTGGAAATGTCGCCCTACGACCTGAGCAAGGGCCGCATCACGTTCCGCCACCTGGCCAACCGCGGCCCGGCTCCCGGCGCCCGCTGACCCCAGCGTCGTTCAGGCCCGCGCGGCTTGGACGGCTGCCTGCCAAGCCGCCACGGCCTGGTCATCGGTCCAGTCGTCGGCCGCGTTGCCGACCACCACCTCCACCATCGCTCCGCCCGACAGCACCTGCGAGGCCGAGGCGCGCGCGCCCAGCCAGAAGCCCTGCTGCCGCGCGACCGCCAGCAGCCCCTCGCGCAGCGCTTCGGGCGCCACGGGCAGATGCAGCTGGAAGGCGTTGACCTGCGGCACCTCCGGTGCCACCACCCACTCCGGCCCGGCCGCCACCAGCGCGACCGCCAGCGCCTGCGCGCGCGCGCGATAGACCGGCATGCGCGGCAACTGCTCGCGCAGCCCCTGCAGCGCGCTCAGCACGAAGGGGTACAGCGTGTAGACATTGCCGGCCAGCCGCGTCTGCCACGGCGCGGTGTCAGCGATGAAGTCCTCGGGCCCTGCCAGCACGCAGCCGGCCAGGCCGCCCAGCCCCTTGTAGAACGACACATAGACCGAGTCGGCCAGCGCGGCGATGTCCGCCAGCGGCCGGTCGTAGTGCGCCGCCGCCTCCCACAGCCGTGCGCCGTCGAAGTGCAGCGGCACGCCGCGTTCGCGGCACCAGGCGCTGATGGCGCGCAGTTCGCTCCATTCGGGCAGCCGGTAGCCGCCCCGGCGCAGCGGCAGCTCCACGGTGACGATGCCGGGCACGTCACCAGCGGGGGCGCAGGCATCCAGCAGCGACACATTGAGCGGCGTGTCCGGATATCCGACCCGCATGCCGCGCAGCTGCAGCAGTTGCTCGAAGGCCCCGGCCTCGTCGATGGCGATGTGGCTCTGCGGATGCAGCGCGACGACGCCGTTGCCGTAGCGCGTCGCCCAGGTCTGCAGCGCGGCCAACTGCGCGGCCACGCCCTTGTGCATGAAGCGCGCGGCCGGCTTGCCCAGCAGCGCGGCGACCCGCGCCTCCAGCGCGTGGATGGCGCGGCCCTGCCCGTAGACGTCCAGCGGCTGCGCCGCCTCGGGCAGGTCGGCCAGCGCCAGCAGCGAGTCACGCATGCTGCGCAGCGGCCGGTGGCCGCTCAGCCAGCGGGTGCAGCGGTTGCGCAGCTCCACGTCGGTGACGGCGGCGCTGGCGTGGGTATGGGCGTTGGACGGCATGGTCAGGCGTCGCGGTGCCAGACGGCGATGCACATGGGAAGGCTGAACGATGGAACCGTTCATTCTGCGCCGGCTCTTCGACGCTCTGACCGCCACCGCGAGCCGCGCACTCGGGGCACAACGATGGGCCTCACTAAAATCCCGCCCTTTTTCCTCGCGCGCCCGCGCGGGTTCCGTTCGCCCGTGACCGCTCCTCAAGCCTTTGTTGCCGACCCGCTGCCGCGCCTGCTGCTGCAGTGGGGCGTGGCGCCCGCACCCGCCGCGGCGCCGGTGGCCACGCGCGTGGGCGGCGGGCTGGGCTGGGCGGATGCGATCGGGCTGTCGCAGGTGCTGGCCAGCGCGCCGGGCAGCGCGGCCGACGACGCCGCGCGCCGCGAGGCCAGCGACTGGGCCGCCGCCGCGCTGGATCGCGTGCAGGCCGACCTGGCTGCCGGCTTCGACGACGCGCTGCTGGCACGCGATGCCGCCGAACCCGCGCCCGAGCACATCCCGCTGGCCGATCTGTTGGCGCCGTTCCGCCTGCACCATGCGCAGCAGCAGCGCGCGATGGCCGCCCGCGTCGCCACGCTGCGCGAGCGCCTGCGCCCGCGGCTCGCCGAGGCGTCGGGCGCGCTCGCGCGGCTGGCCCAGCTGGACGCCGTGCTGGAGCGCGCCACGGGCGATGCCGAACGCCACGCGCTGGCCGGCCTGCCCGCGCTGCTGACGAAACGCGCCGAGACCCACCACGCCGCCGACCCGCGCCGCTGGCGCGCCCGCTTCTGGGACGACCTGCAGCGGCTGCTGCGGGCCGAGCTGGACCTGAGACTTCAACCGGTGCTGGGGCTGATCACCGCCCTGGGCACGACCGAATCCGCCTGATGAACCGCTTCCTGAACGCTCTCTACCCCCTGGCCCTGGCCGCCGGCCTGGCCGGCATTGCCGGTGCCGCGCTGGCCGCCGCGCGCCACCACCCCGTGGCGCTGGCGATGACGCTGCTGATCGCGGCCTTCTTCGCCGTGGGCGTGTGGGAGCTGACCGCCTTCCGCCGCGCCAGCCGCGAACTGGGCGCGGCGCTGGCAGGCGACGCCAACGACGGCTGGATCAGCACCACGCCGGCCACGCTGCGCGCCGCCGTGCAGCAACGCCTGGACGGCCTGCGCGTGGCGTTGCCCGGCCTGGCGCTGGCGCCCGCGCTGGCCGGCCTGCTGGTGCTGCTGGGCATGCTGGGCACCTTCATCGGCCTGGTGCTGACCTTGAGCAGCACGGCCACGGCGCTGGGCGCTTCAGCCGACCTGGCCGCGCTGCGCACGGCGCTGGGTGCACCGGTGCAAGGCCTGGGCCTGGCGTTCAGCGCCAGCGTGGCCGGCGTGACCGGCTCGGCCATGCTGGGCCTGATGGTGGCACTGGCCCGCCGCGAGCGCGCGGCCACCGTCGCGCAGCTGGACACGGCGCTGCTGGGCCCGCTGCGCCCGCTGACGGCCGCGCATCGCCGCGACGTGGCACAGGCCGCCGCGGAAGCCGCCGCCGCCGAGACCGCTCGCAACCACCAGCTGGAGCTGGTGGATCAGCTGAAGCAGTTCGCGAAAGCGATGACCGACCGACTCACGGCCCAGAACGACAGCTTCCACGCCGAGACCAGCAAGTCCTACGAAAAACTGGCCGCCAGCGTCGACACGACGCTGCGCACCAGCCTGACGGACGCCGCCCGCCTGGCCGGCGCCGCCATCCAGCCCGCCGCCGAGGCCGCGATGGCCGGCATCGCCCGCGAGGCCGCCGCGCTGCACGAGCGCGTGGGCGCCCAGGTGGGCGAGCAGCTGACGGCGCTGAGCACGCGCTTCGAGTCTGGCGTTGCGCAGATCGCGCAGCAGCAGCAGGACGCCGCCCAGGCACAGGCGCAAGGTCTGGCCCAGCAGCGCGAGGCCGCACTTCAACTGCTGGCCGACACCGCCAGCACGACGCAGCAGGCTGTGGCCCGTCTGGGCGAACGCAGCGCCGCCGACGCGCAGGCGCTGCTGGCGGCGCTGACCGCCGCCACCGCCCGCCACCAGGCCGCCCAGGCCGAAGCCGACACCGCCCGCGCCGCCGCGCTGCAAGGCCAGGTTGATGCGTTGGCCGAGCAGCGCGCCGCCGCCCAGCAGGCGCTGGCCGATGCCGCCGACCGCTTTGCCGTGCAGACGCAGGCACTGCTGGACCGCGTCGCCGCGCAGGACGAACAGCGCCGCGCCGAAGCCCGTGCCGACGCCGACGCGCTGAGCGCACAGCGCGCTGCCAACGAGCAATTGCTGTCCACGCAACGTGAAGCCGCACAACAGCTGCTGGCCGACAGCGGCGCCCGCGCGCAGCAGGCGCTGACCGAGCTGACCACCGGCTTCGCGACGCAGACGCAGGACCTGCTGGACCGCATTGCCGACACGCAAACCCGCCACGCCGCGCTGCAGGCCGAACTGGACGCGCAGCGCCGCGCCGAGGCCCGCGCCGACGCCGACGCGCTGAGCGCGCAGCGCGCCGCCAACGAACAGCTGCTGGTGGCCCAGCGCGAAGCGGCCCAGCAGCTGCTGGCCGCCAGCGGCCAGCGCGCCCAGGACGCGCTGACGGAGCTGACCGCCGCCTTCGCCGCGCAGACGCAGGCCGCCGTCACGGCGCTGGCCGATGCGCACACGCAGCTGCAAACCGCCCATGCGGCCAACGATGCCGAGCGCCTGGCCGCCTGGCGCACCGAACTGCAGTCGGCCGGCGCCGCGCAGCTGGCGCAGCAGCAGCAGCTCACCGATGGCCTGCTGAGCCACACGCGCGATCTGGTCGCGCAGACCGAGGCGCAGGCCAAGACGACGCTCAGCGAAGCCGGTGCGCTGCTGCAGGCCGCCGGCGAGGCCCCGCGTGCGGCCGTGGAGGTCGTGGCGGCGCTGCGCGAACAGCTGGCCCAGAGCCAGGCCCAGGACCGCGCCGCGCTGGCCGAGCGCGCCGAGCTGATGCAGACCGTGTCGACGCTGCTGGCCTCGCTGCAGCAGGCCGCCGGCGAGCAGCGCGCGGCGCTGGACACGCTGCTGACCGGCGCGTCGGGCCGTGTCGATGCGTTGATCGTCGGCACGTCCTCGCAGGTGGAGGTGCTGCTGGGGGGTGCCTCGCACAAGGTGGACGAACTGCTGCAGGGCGCCTCCGCCCAGGTCGGCACGCTGCTGGGTGGCGCCGCCACGCAGGTGGAGACGCTGCTGGCCGGCACGGCCACGCAGGTCAGCACGCTGATGGACGGCTCGGCCACGCAGCTCGAATCGCTGGGCCAGCGCTTCACCGAGCAGGCCGGCGCCACGGGCCAGGCGCTGTCGGAAGCCGCGACCACCATCGCCGCCAGCGCCGCCGAGATGGGCAGCCTGGGCGAAGGCTTCGGCGCCGCGGTGGAGCAGTTCCAGGGCGCCAATGCGCAGTTGGTGCAGCACTTGGCCGCGCTGGAGGAGCGCCTGTCCGCCGCGATGAACCGCAGCGACGAGCAGCTGGGCTACTACGTGGCGCAGGCGCGCGAGGTCATCGACCTGTGCCTGGGTTCGCAGAAGCAGGTGCTGGACGCGCTGCAGAACACGGCGGCCGCGAATGGATGAGCCGCTGGAGATCGAGCAGGAAGGCGTCGGCACGCCCGCGTGGGCGGCCTTCGGCGACCTGATGGCCGGCGTGCTGGGCGCCTTCGTGCTGGTGCTGGCCGCCGCGCTGGTGGGCCAGCTGGACCTGGCCAACCAGCTGAAGGCCGAGGTGGAACAGCGCCAGGCCGAGCAGGCCCGCCGCGAGGCGCTGGAGCGCGCGCTGGCCGGCCCGCTGGCCGATGGCCGCATCACGCTGGTGGAAGGCCGCATCGGCATCAGCGGCGCGGTGTTGTTCGCGACCGGCTCCGACCAGCTGCACGCCGACGGCCGCGCGCTGATCAAGAGCCTGGCCACGCCGCTGCGCACCTACCTAGCGCAGCGCGACGAGATCCTGATGGTCAGCGGCTTCACCGATGACCGCGCGCTGGTGAAGGGCATGGCCTTCACCGACAACTGGGAGCTGTCCGCCCAGCGCGCTTTGAACGTCGCGCGCGCGCTGATGGCCGAGGGCCTGCCGCCCGACGCCGTGTTCGCGGCCGCCTTCGGGCCGCAGCAGCCGGTGGCCTCCAACGACGACGCGGCCGGCCGCGCGCTGAACCGGCGCGTGGAGATCGCGCCCACGCCGCGGCCCAAGCGCGCGCTGGCGGCCTCCGCGCCGTGACGCCAACCATGGACGATCCGGTCGCCTGGGCCCAGGCCCAACCCGCCGACGCGATGCGCGCACGCGTGCTGCTGGCGCTGGCCCAGCGCGCCGCCGCGCAGCCGCCGGGTGCGCTGCGTGACCGGCTGATCGCCAAGCTGCAGCAGCGTGCGGCCGCACCGCCCGCGCCGCTGCCCGAACGCCGCGCGGCCAGCACCCGCAGCCCGCTGGCCGCGCTGCTGGCACAGCTGCAGGCCGCCGGCCCCGAGCTGCGCCAGGTGCAGGCCCACCAGCGCACCTGGAGCCAGCTGCGTGTCGCGCGCCGCATGGCCGAGGTCAGCGCGCCGGTGCCCGAGCACCTGGGGCCGCTGAACAACCAGGTGCTGGTGACCCGTGCGCTGCAGCAGCTGCAGGCGCTGGCGCCCGACTACCTACAGCGCCTGCTGACCCAGCTCGACGCGCTGGCCGCGCTTGCGCCGCTGCAGGTGGCCGCCGAGGCCGACAAGCCGGCCCGGCCGGCCGGCCGCAAGACCGCCTCGCGCAAGCGCTGAAGCCCGGCCCGCGCGGACGTGCGCGTCCGCCCGAAGCGTCATCCAGGCTCAGGCAAACACCGATTGGAACAATGTTCCAAAACAACGAAATTGCGTTCCGTTCGGTGCAATACGCCGTTTTGGACTTCTCGACCGTCAAAGACTGACGGGCCGGAGCCGCTGTTCAACTCCCCCGCTTTGCCCTTGCCTGTTGGAGCCCCTCCAGGACTCTGTTGCGCTGACCGCAACCACGCCCGTGGCTGTGAATTCAAAGCAAAGACTGGAGACAAGGAATGAACGGACTTCTGATGGCGCGTCGCCTGTGGCGCGGTTTCCTGGCGCTGGCCCTGGTGGCCGCCGCCGGCAGCGCGGCCGCCGCACCGGGCGTGCGCACCGTGCCCGCGTGCACCAAGGTCAACGTCAGCGCCACCATCGACGTGCCCGCCGGCACCACCTGGGACGGCGTGGCCAAGTACGGCAAGTGGGTCTGTCTGGTGGGCACGGCGTCCAACATGAAGGGCACGCAGAGCGAGAGCCAGATCCCGATGTTCAAGCTGAACAACGGCTCCACGGTGAAGAACGTCGTCATCGGCGACGGCTCGCTGGGCAGCGGCACCAACCTGGCCGCCGGCGGCGCCGACGGCGTGCACTGCTACGGCGTCTGCAACATCACCAACGTCTACTGGGCCGATGTGGGCGAAGACGGCGCCACCGTGAAGAAGCTCAGTGGCGTGACCAGCAAGCTGACCATCAGCGGCGGCGCGGCCTTCAAGGCGGCCGACAAGCTGTTCCAGCACAACAGCGACGGCACGCTGGTCATCACCGACTTCTACGCCGACAACATCGGCAAGCTGGTGCGCTCCTGCGGCAATTGCTCCACGCAGTACGCCCGCAAGGTGACCGTGACCGGCGTGCGCCTGGGCACCGTCAACTCGTCCGGCATCGGGGTGAACAGCAGCTACGACAGCAAGTCGGGCATCGCCGGCAAGTACGACGTGGCCACCATCACCGACCTGGCCTACAGCGGCTCCAAGGCCAAGTGCGAGGGCTATGTGGGCACTGGCTCCGGCAGCGAGCCGGTGAAGGACAGCAACGCCAGCAACGTCGCGCGCGCCTGCGTGCTCAAGTGATGACGCTGCGGCCCGCCTTGTGGTGAACGCGGCGACTGCGCCAAGGCATTGATGCAACGAGGCTTCGATGAGTAGCAAGCGGTCGACTGGTGGATCAAGGCTTGCCTGGCTGCTGGCAGCGGCCGGCCTGGGGGCATGGATCCTGGGCCGGCCGCCCGCCGAGCCGCCGCCGGCTTCCGTCGCCGCGGCGGCGCCCAGCCCCGTGCTGAAGATGATGGGGCTGGCAGCGCCCATCGCCGGCCTGCCCGAGGAGGTCGCCGATGCCACGGCGCCCGACGAGCCACGGCCGGACTGGATGGACTTGCGCGACTACCCGCTGGCCGTGCTGGCGCTGCAACGGGCGCCGCTCGATGCCGAAACCCGGCAACAGCGGCTGCAGACCTTGCTGGCCCGCTGGGCCGAAGCCGCGCCCGAGCAGGCCGCACGCTGGGCGCGGGACACGCCCGGCCAGGCAGCGCTGCTGGCGCCGCTGCACGACCGCTGGCTGCAGCACGACGCCCGCTCGGCCACCGTGTTCGCCCGCAGCCTGCCGGCCGGGCCGCAGCGCCAGGCGCTGCTGGACGAAAGCCTGTCGCGCTGGACGGCCCAGGACGGCCCCGCCGCGCGCGACTGGCTGCGCTCCTATGCGCCGCTGGCCGAGCTGGACACGGCCATCGCCCACCACGCCAGCGCCGATGAGCTGGCCCGCCATGCACCGCACGAGGCGATGGACCTGGTCACGCGCATCGCCGACCCCGAGCGCCGCTGGCGGGCCTGGCAGGCGCTGGCCCGCAACCTGCACGACATCGACCCGGACCGTGCGGCGGTCTTGCTGTCGCAGGCGCCGGGTCTGTGGCCGGCTGAGCGTGAGCGGCTGTTCGACGAGTTGCGCTGACGCCCGGCGCCACCGCCGGCTCTGCTGACACTAGCTGTCAGCCCGGCGGCACACGATGGCGTACCGCCGCGAGCCCCGACCACCATGCCGCCCATCCTGCACTTCTCCCGCAACCCCAACCCGCGCCTGGCCGTCGCGGTGGGTCGACATCTTGCCGCGCCAGTGACGTATGCGTTCGCCGCGCCGCTGGCGCCGGGGCAGGCCGAGAAGTTCCGCCCCCTGAACCCATCGCTGCGCGTGCCCATCCTTGAGGAAGGCGGCGCGGGATTGTTCGAGGCCGATGCCATCGCCTGCCGGCTGTCGCAGATGGTGGGTTCGGAGTTCTGGCGCACGGGCGCGGAGCTGCCGGACATGATCCGTTGGGTCAGCTGGGCGCGCAGCAACTTCGCGCACGCCTGCGACGTGGTGCATTTCGAGCGCGGCACCAAGCAGCGCTACCGGCTGGGCGCGCTGGACGAGGCGCTGCTGGCCAGCGGCCTGGCTCAGTTCCGGCACAGCGCCGCCATCCTGGACGCTCATCTGGCCAAGCAGGACTGGATGCTGGCCAGCGGCCTCAGCTATGCCGACTTCCGCATGGCCACCTTCCTGCCCTACAACGACGTGGCCCGGCTGCCGCTGGCCGACTTCCCGGCCGTCGCGGCCTGGAACGAGCGCTTGCTGGCGCTACCGGCCTGGGCAGACCCGTTCGACGGACTGGACGCGCCGGCACTGCCGCCCATCCCGGGCTGACGACACTAGCCATCACCTGCACTCATACCCTCATGGACGTCCCGCATGGCCCTTGCGGGACGGCCCGGGGCCGGGCGGGCGGTGTGCGCTGCAACAATCCGGCCATGACCGTCTCCGTCCGCGTCCTCGCCGCCTCGCTCGTCCTGCTGCTCAGCGCCTGCGCCGCACCCACGCCGCCGGGCCAGCCGGTGCAGGCCACCACGCCGCCGCCACCGCTACGCACGTCGGCGGGCGACATCCGCGCGCCGCAAATCGACCGCAGCCACACGTCGCAGAACCAGGACAGCCGCAGCCTGTTCATCGTGCTGCACTACACGGTACTGGACTGGGAGAAGTCGCTGCGCGTGCTGACCACCGGCGGCCAGGTGTCCAGCCACTACCTGGTGCGCGACAACCCGGCCATCAGCTATGCGCTGGTCGACGAGAACCGCCGCAGCTGGCACGCCGGCGCCAGCTTCTGGGCCGGGCACACCAACCTGAATTCCTCGTCCATCGGCATAGAGATCGTCAACGCCGGCTATGTGGATGGCCCGGGCGGGCGCGTCTACGCGCCCTTCCCGCAGGCCCAGGTCGACGAGGTCATCGCGCTGGTGCGCGACATCCAGAAGCGCCACAACGTGCGGCCCGAACGCATCATCGGCCACGCCGACATCGCGCCCGGCCGCAAGCAGGACCCCGGCCCCAACTTCCCGTGGAAGCAGCTGGCCGACGCGGGCCTGATCCCCTGGCCGGACGGCCCGGCCGTGCTGGTGAAGACGCTGGAGCACGAGGTCGCGCCGCGCGACGTGGCCTGGCTGCAGGAGCGGCTGACGCGCATCGGCTACAACGTGTCGCGCTCGGGCCAGATGGACACGTTGACCCAGTCGGTCGTGTCCACCTTCCAGATGAAGTACCGCCCGCGCGACATCTCCGGCACGGTGGACGCCGAGACCGCCGCGCTGATCGAGGTGGCCTCCACACCGGCCACGATGCGCGTGGCCGGCGCGGGTGACACCGAGACGCGGCCCTACACGTCGCGCTGGTAAGTTCGCCCCGTGTTCGCCTTCCTGCTCAAACGCCTGGCCACGCTGGTGCCGACGCTGATCGGCATCACGCTGGTCGCGTTCGGCCTGATCCGCCTGGTGCCCGGCGACCCCATCGAGGTCATGATGGGCGAGCGCCAGCTGGACCCCGAGACGCACGCCGCGCTGGTCAAGCGCATGGGTCTGGACCAGCCGCTGCCGGTGCAGTACGCGGACTACGTCGGCAAGCTGTTGAAGGGCGACCTGGGCGAGAGCCTGGTCAGCCGCGAACCGGTCAGCCGGGAGTTCGTTGCGCTGTTCCCGGCCACCGTGGAGCTGGCTTTCGCCGCGCTGCTGTTCGCCGTGGGCTTGGGCTTGCTGCTGGGTGTCAGCGCGGGGTTGAAGCGCGGTTCGCTGCTGGACCAGGGCGTCATGGGCACGGCCACCATCGGCTATTCCATGCCGGTGTTCTGGTGGGGGCTGATCCTCATCATGTTCTTCTCGGTGCAGCTGGGCTGGACGCCGGTGTCGGGCCGCATCGGCATCGAGTACGACCCGCCGCGCGTGACCGGCTTCATGCTGATCGACGCGTGGCTGTCGGACGAGGAAGGCGCGTTCAAGTCGGCCGTCATGCACCTGATCCTGCCGGCGCTGGTGCTGGGCACCAGCACGCTGGCGGTGGTGGCGCGCATGACGCGCTCCAGCATGCTGGAGGTGCTGCGCGAGGACTATGTGCGCACCGCGCGCGCCAAGGGCCTGTCGCCGACGCGCGTGGTCGTCGTGCATGCGCTGCGCAACGCGCTGATTCCGGTGCTGACGGTGGTGGGCCTGCAGACCGGCAGCCTGCTGGCCGGCGCGGTGCTGACCGAAACCATCTTCTCGTGGCCCGGCATCGGCAAGTGGCTGATCGACTCCATCGCGCGGCGCGACTATCCCGTCGTGCAGGCCGGCATCCTGATCTCGGCCCTGACCTTCATCGTCGTGAACCTGGTGGTGGATGTGCTGTACGGCGTCGTGAACCCGCGCATCCGCGGAGGTGGCCACTGATGAGTGCCGTGCTGATCGAGAAACAGCCCCCAGGCCCTGCGAAGGAGTTCTGGATCGGTTTCGTCGCCAACCGCGGCGCCTTCATCGCGCTGATCGTGTTCGCCGTCATCGCGCTGGCGTCGCTGCTCGCGCCGCTGATCGCGCCGCACGACCCCATCGAGCAGTACCGCGACCACATGCTGACGCCGCCCGTCTGGGCCGATGGCGGCAGCGCACGCTTCCTGCTGGGCACCGATGAGCTGGGCCGCGACATGCTGAGCCGGCTGCTGCACGGTGGCCGCACATCGCTGGGCATCGGCCTGGCGGCCGTGACGATGTCGCTGCTGCCCGGCGTGCTGCTGGGCCTGCTGGCGGCGTTCTTCCAGCGCTGGCTGTCGCCGGCCATCATGCGCGTGATGGACATCGTGCTGGCGCTGCCGGCGCTGCTGCTGGCCATCTGCGTCATCACCATCCTGGGCCCGGGCCTGGTCAACACGGTCATCGCCATCGCCATCGGCGCACTGCCGGGCTATGTGCGGCTGACGCGCGCCGCCGCGCTGGCCGAGATCGGCCGCGACTACGTGACCGCCAGCCGCGTGGCAGGTGCCGGCGTGTGGCGGCTGATGTTCATCACCGTGCTGCCCAACTGCATGGCGCCGCTGATCGTCAACGCAACGCTGAGCTTCTCGTCAGCGATTCTCGAAACCGCCGGCCTGGGTTTCCTGGGCCTTGGCGTTCAGGCACCCACGCCCGAGTGGGGCACGATGCTGTCGGCCGCGCGCGACTACATCACGCGCGCGCCGTGGGTCGTCACGCTGCCGGGCCTGACCATCCTCGTGTCGGTGCTGGCCATCAATCTGATGGGCGACGGACTGCGCGACGCGCTGGACCCCAAGCTGAAGAAAGTCTCCTGATGCCTTTGTTGAACATCAGGAACCTGCGCGTCCGGTTCGGCAACTTCCCCGCCGTCGACGGCGTGGATCTGACGCTGGAAGCCGGCGAGTTGCTGGGCATCGTCGGCGAGTCCGGCTCCGGCAAATCGGTGGGCATGCTGGCCGTGATGGGTCTGATCGACGCCCCCGGCGTGGTGACCGCCGACGCGCTGGAGTTCAACGGCCGCGACCTGTTGAAGCTGTCGCCGCGCGAGAAGCGCGAACTCATCGGCCGCGACGTGGCCATGGTGTTCCAGGATGCGCTGACCAGCCTGAACCCGAGCTACACGGTGGGCGCCCAGATCGCCGAAGTGCTGAAGGCCCACCTGGGCCTGCGTGGATCGGCCGCAAAGAAGCGTGTCATCGAACTGCTGGAGCAGGTCGAGATCCCCGACGCGGCCAACCGCGCCAACGCCTACCCGCACCAGCTGTCCGGCGGCATGAACCAGCGCGTGATGATCGCGATGGCCATTGCCTGCGGCCCCAAGTTGCTGATCGCCGACGAGCCCACGACGGCGCTGGACGTGACCATCCAGGCCCAGATCATGGCGCTGCTGCTGAAACTGCAGCGCGAGCAGGGCATGGGCCTCATCATGATCACGCACGACCTCGCCATCGTGGCCGAGATGGCCCAGCGCGTGGCGGTCATGTACGCCGGCCAGGTCGTCGAGACCGGTCCCGTGCCCGACCTGTTCGACGCGCCGCGCCACCCATACACGAACGCGCTGCTGGCCGCGATTCCCGAACACAACAAGGGCGCGACACGGCTGTCGGCGCTGCCCGGCATCGTGCCCGGCGCGCTGGACCGGCCGGCGGGCTGCCTGCTGTCGCCGCGCTGCCCGCGCGTGCAGCCCAGGTGCGTGGCCGAACGGCCGGCACTGGAGAACGGCGTGCGCTGCTTCTTCCCCGTCGAGGAGGCGGCCCATGTCTGAACTCCTCTTGGAAGCGACCGACCTCGCCCGCCACTACAGCGTCAGCCGTGGCCTGTTCAAGCCCAAGGCGACCGTGAAGGCGCTGAACGGCGTCAGCTTCACGCTGGCACCGAAGAAGACACTGGCCGTCGTCGGCGAATCCGGCTGCGGCAAGAGCACGCTCGCGCGGCAGCTGACGCTGATCGAGCCGCCCACGCGCGGCGCACTCAAGATACGCGGCACCGACGCCGCGCATGCCGACGCCGCCACGCTGAAGACGCTGCGCCGCGACGTGCAGATGGTGTTCCAGAACCCGTTCGCGTCGCTGAACCCGCGCAAGACCATCGCGACGACGCTGGCCGAGCCGCTGCTGATCAACACGCCGCTGTCGGCCGCCGAGCGCCAGGAGCGCGTCGAGACGCTGGCGGCCAAGGTGGGCTTGCGCCACGAGCACCTGCGCCGCTACCCGCACATGTTCTCGGGCGGCCAGCGCCAGCGCATCGCGATCGCGCGGGCCATGATCCTGAACCCCGGCATCGTGGTCGCCGACGAGCCGGTCAGCGCGCTGGACGTGTCCATCCAGGCCCAGATCCTGAACCTGTTCATGGACCTGCAGGACGAGTTCGGCACGAGCTATGTGTTCATCTCCCATAACCTCAGCGTCGTGGAGCATGTGGCCGATGAGGTCATGGTGATGTACCTGGGCGCGGCCGTGGAAGTGGGCGCCAAGACCACGCTGTTCGCGCAGCCGCTGCACCCCTACACGCGCGCGCTGATGAGCGCCACGCCGGCACTGCGCGCGGCCGACCGGCGCGAGCGCATCGTCATCCGCGGCGAGCTGCCCAGCCCGCTGAACCCTCCCACGGGCTGCAGCTTCCACAAGCGCTGCCCGCTGGCGGTGCCCCGCTGCAGCGAAGAGGTGCCGCTGCTGCGCGAAATCGACGGCCGCCGGGTCGCCTGCCACGTCGTTTGAGCGCCGGCTGCGTGGCGGGCATAACCGCCATGCATGGCCCGGGGCCATACCGTGATGCGCCAAGTGTTGCTGCGGTGCCGACTTCGCGCGCTTGACCTCTGACATGCCGTGACTTGGGTCGCAAGAATCTTTGCATTCGGCAACGCGAGGAAAAACGACCATGAAGTTCCAGCCCACTCCCATCGCCTGCGGCCTGGCCGGCCTGCTGCTCAGCCTGCAAGGCGCCGCCCTGGCCCAGCAAGCCACCGAGACCCAGGCGGAAAAGGACGCCAAGGCCAAGCAGCAACTGGAAGCCGTGGTCATCACCGGCATCCGCGCGTCGCTGGAAAGCTCGCTGGATGCCAAGCGCAACGCGTCGGGCAACGTCGATGTCATCAGCGCGCTGGAAGTGGGCAAGATGCCCGACAAGAACCTGGCCGACTCGCTGCAGCGCGTCGTCGGCGTGGCCGTTCGCACGGACTACGACGAGGCCGAGAAGGTCTCCATGCGCGGCACCAACCCGGACATGTCGCTGATCCTGTTCAACGGCCACACCGTCTCGGGCGGCGACTGGTATCTGTCCGACCAGGCTTCCAGCAGCCGCTCCACCAGCCTGTCGCTGATGCCGTCATCGGTTCTGAACCGAGCCACTGTCCACAAGACGTCCCGCGCCGACATCGTCGACGGCGGCCTGGCCGGCACCATCAACGTGACGACCCGCCGGCCGCTCGACGCGCCCAAGGGCTTCAGCGGCTCGGTGCGCGCCGGCGCGGTCTATGCCGACCTGCCGGGCAAGAGCAGCCCACAGCTCAACGCCAACCTGAACTGGAAGAACGAGGACAGCACACTGGCCTTCATCGGCCAGGTGTTCGCCGAGAAGCGCTATCTGCGCCGCGACACCGCGTCGCGCTTCGCCTACGGCGCCAACTCCGGCTGGGACCAGATCAACACCGCCACGATGCTGGGCATCACCGACGCGTCGCTGGCCGGCACCGGCCTGAAGGCATCGGACCTGAACGGCGTGCGCCTGCCGGGTTCCATGTCCACCGAGTTCGTCGAAGGCGTGCGTGACCGCAAGGGCGGCATGTTCTCCGGCCAGCTCAAGCCCACGGCCAGCACCGAGGTCGGCGTGACCGGCTTCTATTCCAAGATGGAAGCCTCCAACTTCGGCCGCGCGACCATGGGCGCGATCTACCAGATGCTGGCCGGCCAGGCCGGCCCGCTGGGCGGCACCACGGCCACCAATGTGGGCGGCCAGCGCGTCTACGCGTCGATCAAGAACCCGGTCATTGCCGAGGAAACGACCGTCTACGGCCACAAGCTGCGCGTGCTGAAGTCCGCCGAGATCTCCTACGCCAACGGCCTGCCGGCCCAGTACGTGGGCGACTCGGAAGGCTTCTACCGCAGCGGCGCCTATGCCAGCTCGGGCTTCCTGGACCTGAACGGCAAGTGGGTCGTCAGCGACCGCCTGACGCTGAAAGGCCTGCTGAGCACGACCAAGGGCATAGGCCACACCGACATGGACCGCGGCCTGACCTTCTCGCGCTACGGCCAAGGCATCAAGTACGCCTTCACCGATCTCGAGAAGGCGCCTGACTTCAGCTGGATCAACGCCGGCAGCGGCACCGCGCCGCTGGCCAGCACCGCACCTGCGGGCACGCCTGGCTACCGTTTGACTGGCCGCAGCGGCATGAACCGCTATCACACCATCGACAGCGAGAAGAGCTTCGCCATCGACGGTGAGTACACGCAGGACAGCGGCATCTTCAGCTCGCTGGCCTTCGGCTTCCGCAATGCCGACCATCGTCGCCAGTACGGCCTGTCCACGGTAGCCGCCAAGACCAACGTCATCACCCCGATCGACCCCGCCCAGGCCGTGCCCTACCCGGGCGACTTCGGCCAGTACCTCGGCGGCAACATCGACAACTCCGGCTTCTATTTCTCGCGCGAGTTCCTGACCCAGTACTTCGACACCAACCTGGCCAAGCAGACCAACTCGCAATGGGAGCGGCGCATCGCCAACTCCATCGACCTGCGCGAGATCCAGAGCGCGGCCTACCTGATGCAGAACCTGGACGCGGGGCGGCTGACGGGCGACGTTGGCGTGCGGCTGGTGCGCACGGCGGTCACGTCGCGCACCCCAGTGCCCATCCCGGCCGGTCAGTGCCTGCGCATCGAGCCGGGCAAGCCCCTCGTTCCCTGCGCGGCCTATCCGGACGCCATCATCGACGTCAGCGAAGGCCAGCCCTACTACGACGGCGTGGCCTTCAACGGCGCTACCGGCACCATCTACCGCAAGGAGACCACCAAGCGGGTCTTCGACGACATCCTGCCCAGCCTGAACCTGCGCTACAACTTCGGCAACGACATCATCGGCCGCCTGGGCCTGTCCAAGACCATCGGTCGCCAGAACTACAACCTCTACGGCGCCACCTACTCCGGCCAGACCTGCACCTCGCAGGGCTGCACGGTCACAGGCCCCAACCCCAACCTGAAGCCGCTGAGCGCACGCAACCTGGACATCTCGCTGGCCTGGTACTACGCCAAGCGCTCCATGCTGGCGCTGAACCTCTTCAGCTCGCTGATCGACGGCTACGCCAAGACCGGTGGCACCTCGTCGGGCCAGACGGTGGAGCTGTACGACGGCTCGACCAACACCTATCGCACGTACATGATCAACAGCTCCACGCAGCAGAAGGCCCGCATCCGCGGCGCCGAGCTGGCCTGGGAGCAGCCGCTGTGGTGGGGCTTCGGCTTCCAGTCCAACGCCAGCTACGCCGAAACCCGCGTGGAAGACGGCCGCCCGATGAACGGCGCCTCCAAGCTCGCCGGCAACCTGGGCGTGTACTGGGAGAACGACGTGTTCAGCGCCCGCCTCGTCTACAACTACCGCGGCGACTATGTGTCGAGCACGACGGCGCCCGGCCCCACGGCCAACAGCCAGGGCATGTCCACCATCGGCGGCGTGCTGATGCCCAGCGCCCCCACCATCGCCGCGCCGGTGTCCAGCGTGGCCTTCTCGGCCAACTACGACATCACACCACAGCTGCAGCTCGCCTTCAGCGCCACCAACCTGACCAACCCGGTGCGCGCGACCTACCGCTACAGCGAAGCCGAGCAGCAGAAGGTGGACGCCAGCGGCCGCCAGTACTACCTGGAAGCACGCTACAAGTTCTGAGCGCCCTCGCCATGAGAAAGGGCCGGCATCCGCCGGCCCTTTTGCTTTTCAGGCAAGAAGCCGCTTAGCGGTTGCGCTTCTTCGCGACTTCGTTGCCGACGACACCGCCGGCTGCAGCGCCGATGGCCGCGCCGGCGGTCGTGCCGGTCACGGCACCGCCGACGATGGCGCCAGCGGTTGCGCCGACGACGGTGCTGGTTTCACGCGACGACATGCCGGCGCAGGCGGTCAACGCCAGCGTGGCGGCAGCGGCCAGGGAGACGACCGTCACGCGCCAGTAGGCGCCGGTCGCGGGGGTGTTCTCGGTGTGCAGTTCGGTGTTCATGATCGGGTCCTTTCCGGGTGATGCTCGGGGGATGCCGTGCATGTCTCCACTTTCGTCGCCGGCCGCACCGCGCGGGGCCAGCGGGCGGGCCGACGCGGCGTCGGACGCTGCCTACCGGAAATGAAAGAGCCACCCGACAGGGTGGCTCCGGCGTCCGACGACTGGCGTCGGAACGATGCGATCAGGCCTTGGGTGCGCTCGCGGCGTCGGCCGTGCACTTCTTGATGTGCGCCTTGGCCGCCGCGCCATGCAGCTTCTTGTCGGCGGCCGACTTCTCGCAGGCGGCGTTGCCGGCCGCCGGGGCAGCGGCGGCGCCCTTGGCGGACAGGCACTCCTTCATGAAGGCCTTGCGCTCGTCGCCCTTCTTGTCGCCGGCGTCCTTGTTGCAGGTGGCCATCTTGGACTGCTGCGCCGTGGGCGCCTTGTCGGCGGCCTGGGCAGCCAGCGCGGCACAGCCGAGGACGATGGCGAGAGAGATGCGTTTCATCGGGGAACTCCTTCCTCTGGAGGATGATGGGCCGATTGATTCAAGCATGACCGCGTGACGCTGCCAAGCGAGGCAATGCCCGCCGTCAGCCAAATCACAGGATGCGTCGCGGGTGCGCCAAGGCCTCGTGCGCCGCGTGCAGCCGTCGCACCAGCACGCGGATGAAGCCGCGGTCGAAGCGGTGCTGGCACTCGGGGCTCAGCTGGCCCAGCGACTCGGGCGTGAAGCACAGCGTCGTGCACTCCTGGCTGACCTTGATGTCGGTGCTGTGGCGGCGCAGGTCGGGGTTGGGCGCCAGATAGGCCATCTCGCCCACCGACGTGCCCTGCCCCAGCGTGGCCACCAGCCGGCCCTCGCGGAACACCTCCACCTCGCCCTGCGCAATGATGTGGAAGCTGTTGCCCTCCTGGCCGCGCTTGAACAAGGCGTGGCCCAGCGGGTAGCGCTTCCAGCGCGCGCGCCGCACCACCTCCCACAGCTGCACGTCGCCGAACTCGGCGAAGAACTCCAGCGCGCGCAGCATGTTGAAGCGCTCCGAATCACGCACCTCGCCGAGCCGGTTCATCGGCACCTGCTGGCCGGCCACCAGCGCCGACAAGGCCTGGGCGAAGCTGTCCCAGTCGGCGAAGCGCTCCTGCGGATGCTTGGCCAGCGCGCGCAGCACCACGGCGTCCAATGCCTCGGTGACGCCCTGGCGCTGGCCCGTCAGCGGCGTCGGCGCCTGGTGGTAGATTTGGTGCATCAGCGCCATCTGGTGCTGGGCCTCGAACGGCGGGCGGCCGGCGATGAGGTTGTAGACCACGGCGCCCAGCGCGTAGATGTCGGCGCGGCAATCCACGTCGCCACCGTCGATTTGCTCGGGCGGCATGTAGGCCAGCGAACCCACACGGTGGATCTGCGTGGCGTCGGCATTCAGGTTCAGCGCCGAGCCGAAGTCGCTGACCTTCACATCCACCACCTGGCCTGCACCATCCAGCACGGCCAGCAGGTTGGCCGGCTTCACGTCGCGGTGGATCAGCCCCTGGCGGAACACATAGCCCAGCGCCATCGCGCATTTGAAGGCCAGTTCGACGATCTGCTCCAGCGGCAGCAGCCGGTCGTTGCGGCAGAAGTGCTTCAGCGTCACGCCCGGCACGTATTCCATGACCAGATAGGGCGAGGCGTCCTCGGACACCGCGTCCAGGATGGCCACGACGTTGGGGTGGTGCAGCCGCCCGGCCAGCGCGGCCTCGGCGCTGAAGAAGCGGTTGCTGAAATCGCTGGACGGCGCATCGGCCGGCGGCGCCCAGGCGCGCATGCGCTTGATGGCCACCTCGCGCCCATCGCCCTGATCCTGGAATGGATCGCGCGCCAGGAACACATCGCTGGTGGCGCCCTCGCCCAGGCGCTTGAGCACCTGGTAGCGGCCGATGTGGGTGGGCAGGTCGTCTGCGGGGGCGGTCACGCGGGGCATGATACGGGCCGCTTCCGTGGAGACCTGTCCCTTGTTCTCACACATCTACATCGGCACGCGTGACTTTGATCGCGCCCTCGCCTTCTACCGGCCGCTGCTGGCCTTGCTGGGCGTCGCCGAGCGTTTCTGCGAGCCGCAGCGCCCCTGGGCCGGCTGGCAGAGCAGCCCCGAACCGCGCCCGCTGCTGCTGCTGGGAATACCGTTCGAAGGCCAGCACGAGCCCGGCAACGGCCAGATGGTGGCGCTGCTGGCGGCCAGCCGCGCGCAGGTGGACGAAGCCCACCGCCTGGCCCTGAGCCTGGGCGGCCGCTGCGAGGGGCCGCCGGGCCTGCGCCCCGAGTACCACGCAAACTATTACGGCGCGTATTTCCGCGACACGGAGGGCAACAAGCTCTGCGTCGCCTGTCACGAAGCGACGGCCGGCTGAGTCGGCGCGCCCAGCGGCCCGTGCGTTGAAGGCGGGCCTCCTAAAATCCCGCCCATGATCCAAGCCAAGCAGGCGCTGCTCGCCGCACTCGCCGACTCTCTGCAAGAAATCGCCCCCGGCTCCAACGCGCCGGCGGCCTTCGAATCCCCCAAGCAGGCCGCCCATGGCGACTTCGCCTGCACGGCCGCCATGCAGCTGGCCAAGCCGTTGAAGGCCAACCCGCGAGAACTGGCCACGCGCCTGATCGCCGCGCTGGAGGCCAAGCCGGCCTTCCAGCAATGGGTGCAGTCGCTGGAGATCGCCGGCCCCGGCTTCATCAACATCCGCCTGAAGCCGGCCGCCAAGCAGGCGGTCGTGGCTGAGGTGCTGGCCGCCGCCGCCCAGTTTGGCCACCGTGCCGCCACTGGCCAGCACGTCATGGTGGAGTTCGTGTCCGCCAATCCCACCGGCCCGCTGCATGTGGGCCATGCCCGCCAGGCGGCCCTGGGCGACGCGTTGTGCTCGCTGTTCAAGACCCAGGGCCACGACGTGACCCGGGAGTTCTATTACAACGACGCCGGCGTGCAGATCGCCACGCTGGCCAACTCCACGCAGATGCGGCTGAAGGGCTTCAAGCCCGGCGACGCCGAATGGCCGGAGGCCGCCTACAACGGCGACTACATCCAGGACATCGCCGACGCCTTCCTGCGCCAGGAGACCGTCAAGGCCGACGACCGCGAATTCAGCGCGTCGGGCGACGTCAACGACCTGGACGGCATCCGCCAGTTCGCCGTGGCCTACCTGCGCCACGAGCAGGACCTGGACCTGCAGGCCTTCGGCCTGAAGTTCGACAGCTACTTCCTGGAGTCCAGCGTCTATGCGGGCGGCCAGCTGGAGAAGACCGTCGAGCGTCTGGTCGCCAGCGGCAAGACCTACGAGGAAGGCGGCGCGCTGTGGCTGCGCACCACCGACTTCGGCGACGACAAAGACCGCGTCATGCGCAAGAAGGAAGGTGGCTACACCTACTTCGTGCCCGACGTGGCCTATCACATCAACAAGTTCGAGCGCGGCTACACGCAGTGCATCAACATCCAGGGCACGGACCACCACGGCACCATCGCCCGCGTGCGCGCCGGCCTGCAGGCCGTCGGCCTCGGCATCCCGCAGGGCTTCCCGGACTACGTGCTGCACAAGATGGTCACGGTGATGAAGGGCGGCGAGGAGGTCAAGATCTCCAAGCGCGCCGGGTCCTACGTGACGCTGCGCGACCTGGTGGACTGGACCAGCCGCGACGCGGTGCGCTTCTTCCTCATCAGCCGCAAGGCCGACACCGAGTTCGTGTTCGACATCGACCTGGCGCTGAAGGCCAATGACGAGAACCCGGTGTTCTATGTGCAGTACGCGCATGCGCGCATCTGTTCCGTCATCCGCAAATGGGCGGCCGACATGGGCGGCGATGTGGCCACCATCGCCGGCGCCGACCTCAGTCTGCTGACCGCACCGACCGAGGAGGCCCTGATGCTCAAGCTCGCCGCCTACCCCGACATGCTGAGCGGTGCGGCCGCCGGCCTCGCGCCGCACGACATCGCCTTCTACGCGCGCGACCTGGCCGGCGCCTACCACTCCTATTACGCTGCCGAGCGCGTGATGGACCAGGCGCCCGAGCTGAGCCGCGCCCGCGTGGCCCTGCTGGCCGCCACCCGCCAGGTGCTGGCCAATGCGCTGGCCGTGCTGGGCGTCAGCGCCCCTGAACAGATGAGCCGCGACGCGGCTCAGGACCAACCGGAGACCGAATGAGTTCTGCATCCAAGCCTGCCGGCCAGAAGAACCAGAAGGGCGGCTTCGTCCTCGGCATGATCGTGGGCCTGCTGCTGGGCCTGGCCATCGCGCTGGCCGTGGCGCTGTACATCACCAAGGTGCCCATCCCGTTCGTGAACAAGGTGCCGCAGCGCACCGCCGAGCAGGACGCCGCGGAGGCCGAGCGCAACCGGAACTGGGACCCGAACGCGCCGCTGGCTGGCAAGGCCGGGCGCAGCGCCAGCGGCGTCGTCGCCGCGCCCGCGCTGACCACGCTGCCTCCGGCCACCAGCGCCAGCGCCGCCGTCGCGGCTGCCAGCGCTGCGGCGACCGGTGCGCTGCCCGCGGCAGCCAAGCCCGCCGCCAAGGCGTCGGCGCCCGCCAGCGCGCCCGTGGCGGCCGGCGCGGACGCCTATGTCTACTTCGTGCAGGCCGGCGCCTACACCCGCCCCGAGGATGCCGAGGCCCAGAAGGCCAAGCTGGCCATCCAGGGCTTCACGGGCAAGGTCATGGAGCGCGAGCAGGCCGGCCGCACCGTCTACCGCGTGCGCCTGGGCCCGGTGGACACGCGCGACGAGGCCGAAGGCCTGCAGCGCAAGGTTGAGGGAGCAGGCTTTGAGGCCAATCTCGTTCGTGTACAACGCTGAAAACAGCATCCATTGAAGGAAGCCTGACGCCATGAAGCGCCGCGATTTTTCTGCCCTGCTCGCCGCCACCCCGCTGGCCGGCGCCGCTCCCGCCGCCCTCGCCCAGGGTGGCCCCGTCGAGGGCCGCCACTACAAGGCCCTGTCCAAGCCGCTGTCCTCGCAGCCCGGCAAGATCGAGGTGGTCGAGTTCTTCTGGTACGGCTGCCCGCACTGCTACGCCTTCGAGGACAGCATCGAGGCCTGGGCCCGGCAGCTGCCGGCCGACGTCGCTTTCCGCAAGGTGCACGTGGCCTTCCGCGCCAACGTCAAGATCCACCAGCGCATGTTCTACACGCTGGAAGCCCTGGGCAAGGAGGCGGTCGCCCGCCCCGCCATCTTCAAGGCCATGCACCAGCAAGGCCTGGCGCTGGACGACGCCAAGAGCCAGGCCAAGTTCCTGAGCAATCTCGGCATCGATCCCGCCAAGTACCAGGACGCCTACAACTCCTTCGGCGTGCAGACCAAGTGCACGCAGGCCGAGAAGCTGTCCGAGGCCTACAACATCGACGGCGTGCCCAGCATCGGCATCGGCGGCCGCTTCCTGACGTCGCCCAGCGTCTCGGCCGGCGGCCAGCCGCTGCCCGAGCACGAGCTGCACAGCCGCGCGCTGCAGGTCAGCAACTTCCTGATCCAGCGCGTGCGCGGCAAGGCCTGATGATGAAACGACGCGATGCGGCCGCCGCGCTGGCCGCCGCCGGGCTGGCGCCCGCCGCCTTCGCGCAAGGCGGCCCGGTCGAAGGGCGCCACTACGTGCGCCTGGGCCAGCCGCTGCCGACGCCGCCGGGCAAGATCGAGGTGGTCGAGTTCTTCTTCTACCGCTGCCCGCACTGCTTCGCGTTCGACCCGCTGCTGGAGTCGTGGGTGCACCAGCTGCCGGCCGATGTCAGCTTCCGCCGCGTACCCGTGGGCCAGCAGGCGCTGCTGAAGCTGCACCAGCGCATGTTCTACGCGCTGGAAGCGATGGGCGCGCTGACGCCGGCCGTGCACACGGGCATCTTCCAGGCGTTCCACCGCCAGGGCGTGGACGCGAACGATGAGGCCGCCGTGACCGCGCTGGTGGGCCGCCTGGGCGTGGACACCGCCAAGTTCAAGCAGGCCTTCTCGTCCTTTGGCGTGCAAGGCAAGGTCGCGCAAGGCCAGAAGCTGGCCGAGCTGGCCGGCGCCGACTCCGTGCCGGCGCTGATGATCGGCGGCCGCTGGCGCACCGCCGTGGGCATGGGCGCCAACCCCGGCCAGAGCGAAGCCGCCCAGGGGCAGTTGACGCTGGCCGTCGCGGATTTCCTGATCAAGTTGTCGCGCGGGAAAGGCTGAGGACGGCGGCAGGCCCATAGAATGGCCTGCAACTTCCGTGCCGCCATGTCCAAGCGACTGCCCCTCCTGATCGCCCTTGCCCTTGCCGCCGGCCCCGCGCTGGCGGAAAAGGGCGACCGCCTCAAGCCCATGGTGTTGACCGCCGAGAAGCAGGGCGAGGTCGACGGCGTGAACCAGCGCACCGAGCTGCAGGGCAACGTCGTCATCACGCAGGGCAGCCTGGTGCTGCGCGCCGAGAAGGTGGACGTGCGCGAGACCCGCGACGGCTACCACCAGGCCTACGCCAACGGCAAGACCGGCCAGCCGGTCAGCTTCCGCCAGGCGCGCGACCTGCCCGGCGAGGCCATCGACGGCGTGGCCGACCAGCTCGAATACGACACCAAGTCCGAGACCGTGCGCTTCCTGGGCAACGCGCGCGTGCGGCTGACGCGGGGCTCGGCCGTGGTGGACGAGGTGACCGGCGCCGTCATCACCTATGACAGTCGCGCCGAGAAGTTCACGGTGGAGGGCGGCAGCGCCTCCTCCAACCCCGGCGGGCGCGTGCGCATGATCCGCATGCCGCCGCCCCAGCCCGAGGCCGCGCCCGCGGCGTCTTCGCCGCTGCCGCTGCAGCCGTCCACGACCCTCACCGCTCCGCCCAAGACCCCATGACGGATCAGCCCTCCTGCGGCAGCCGGCTCGAAGCGGAGAGCCTGGCCAAGAGTTATGGCGTGCGCAAGGTCGTCAAGGACGTCCATGTGCGCGTGGACTGCGGCGAGGTGGTGGGCCTGCTGGGCCCCAACGGCGCCGGCAAGACGACCAGCTTCTACATGATCGTGGGCCTGGTGCGCTCGGATGCCGGCGTCATCCGCATCGACGGCGCCGAGGTGCAGCGCCTGCCCATCCACGCCCGCGCGCGGCTGGGCCTGTCCTACCTGCCGCAGGAAGCCTCCATCTTCCGCAAGCTGACGGTGGAGCAGAACATCCGCGCGGTGCTGGAGTTGCAGCAGGACGAGCGCGGCAAGAGCCTGTCCCGCGCGCGCATCGACGAGCTGCTGAACGGCCTGTTGCACGACCTGTCCATCGACGGCCTGCGCGACAGCCCGGCGCCGGCGCTGTCCGGCGGCGAACGCCGCCGCGTGGAGATCGCCCGGGCGCTGGCCACGCAGCCGCGCTTCATCCTGCTGGACGAACCCTTTGCCGGCGTGGACCCGATCGCGGTGCTGGAGATCCAGCGCATCATCGGCTTCCTGAAAGCGCGCGGCATCGGCGTGCTGATCACGGACCACAACGTGCGCGAGACGCTGGGCATCTGCGACCGCGCCTACATCATCAGCGAGGGGGCCGTGCTGGCCGAAGGCACGCCCGACGAGATCGTGGCCAATGCCGACGTGCGCAAGGTCTACCTCGGCGAAAACTTCCGGATGTAGCGGTGAAACAGACGCTTCAGGTCCGCCTCAGTCAGCATCTCGCGCTGACGCCCCAGCTGCAGCAATCCATCCGGCTGCTGCAGTTGTCGACGCTGGAGCTGCATCAGGAAGTCGAGCAGATGCTGGCCAGCAACCCGTTGCTGGAGACCGAAGAGGAATTCAGCGTCAGCACGCCCGAGCTGGCCGCGAACGCGCCGGCCGAGACGGCGGCTGACAGCGGTGGCGAAGTGGGCGAAGGCGGCGAAGCCCCCGAGCTGAGCGCCGAGGATTTCGGCGGCACCGAGCGCGAGGACTGGGAGAACGGCACCGAGGGCGACGACTTCGACGGCATCCGCGAGCTGCCCAGCAGCAGCCCCGGCAGTGGCAGCGACGACGACGGCGAACGCGAGAGCCAGGAGTCGGCCGAACTGACGCTGGCCCAGCATCTGGGGCAGCAGCTGGCCGGCCACCACCTGTCGGCCGAGGACCGTGCCGTGATGCACGTGCTGATCGAGTCGCTGAACGAGGACGGCTACCTCGAGGACCCGCTGGAGGAGATCGCCGCGGCCTTCACCGACGACGCCGAGGAACTCGAGGAGCTGCTGGACCGGCTGCGCATCGCGCTGAAGCTGCTGCAGAGCCTGGAGCCCGCCGGCATCGCCGCGCGCGACCTGTCCGAATGTCTGGTGCTGCAGCTGCGCACGCTGGCCAAGAGCCCCGAGCAGGTCATCGCCATCCTGATCTGCAAGAGTCATCTGGAGCTGCTGGCGCGGCGCGACATGCGCCGCCTGATGGCCGAGACCGGCGCCGACGAGACCTTGCTGCGCGAAGCGCAGCTGCTGATCACGAAGCTGGAACCCAAGCCCGGCCGCCGCTTCGCGCAAGGCGCCGCCGCGGCCATCGTGCCCGACGTCATCGTGCGCAAGAGCGGCCGCGAATTCCGCGTGATGCTGAACCCCGAGGTGGCGCCCAAGCTGCGCATCAACGAGCTGTACGCGAATGCGCTGCGCGCCACGCGTGGCGGCATCAGCAACTCGCCACTGGGCGGGCAACTGCAGGAGGCGCGCTGGTTCATCAAGAACATCCAGCAGCGTTTCGACACCATCCTGCGCGTCAGCCAGGCCATCGTCGAGCGCCAGCGGGGCTTCTTCACGCACGGCGAGCTGGCGATGAAGCCGCTGGTGCTGCGCGAGATCGCCGACGAGCTGGGGCTGCACGAATCCACCATCTCGCGTGTGACGACGGCCAAGTACATGGCGACGAGCTGGGGCACCTTCGAGCTGAAGTACTTCTTCGGTTCGGGCCTGAGCACGGAAGCCGGCGGCGAGGCATCCAGCACGGCGGTGCGCGCGCTCATCAAGCAGTTCGTCGCCGCCGAGGACACCAAGAAGCCGCTGTCCGACAGCGCGCTGGCCGCCATGCTGGAGGAGCAAGGCATCCAGTGCGCGCGCCGCACGGTGGCCAAGTACCGCGAAGCGATGAAGATCGCGCCGGCGAATCTGCGCAAGGCGCTGTAGGAATCCAGATGAGCAAGAAGTTGCTGGCGATAGGACTGGTTCTGGCCTGCGGTGGCGCCACGGCGCAAGACCTGGTCGGCGATGTGAAGGCCTGCCGGCTGAAGGCCGACACGGCAGCGCGGCTGGCCTGTTACGACGCGATGAAGCTGCCCGGCGGCGAGCCTGCCGCTGCGGCCAAGCCCGTCGCGCCGGCCTCCGACGCGGTCGCGAAGTTCGGCCAGGAAGCCCTCAAGCCGCCGGCCGGCGCACCACCCGCGCTGAAGCAGGTGGAAAGCCGCATCCGCGGCAAGTTCCTGGGCTGGGGGCCCAACAAGCGCATCGAGCTGGAGAACGGCCAGGTCTGGCGCATCGCCGACGACAGCGAGGCGCTGTACGAGCTTCAAGACCCCAAGGTCGTGGTGCACCGCGGCCTGTTCGGTTCCTACTTCCTGGAGATCGAAGGCGTGCCCTTCCAGGTACGGGTGGTCCGCGCCCGCTAAGGCAACAACTCCGCCTTGCGCCACTCCCGTGGCGACTGCCCCGTGTGCGCGCGGAACGCGCGTGACAGCGCGGCCTCGCCGCCGTAGCCCACGTCCATCGCGATGTGCTTGAGGGCCCGCCCCTCGCGCAGCCCCTTCTGCGCCAAGCCGATGCGCCAGCGCTGCAGGTAGACACCCGGCGTGCAGCCGACCACGTCGCGGAACGCGTTGGCGAACACCGTGCGCGACATGCCGGCGGCCGCCGCCAGTTCTTCCAGCGGCCAGTCGCGCTGCGGCGCGTCGTGCAAGGCCACCAGCGCGCCGCGCAGCTTGGGGTGGGACAGGCCGGCCAGCATGCCCGACGCCACCTGCCCCTGCGACATCAGCTCGCGCAGCACCCAGATCAGCAGCACCTCGAACAGCCGGTCCAGCATCAGCTGGCGGCCGCAATAGCTGGACTGCGCCTCGGCGAACAACTGGCCCAGCACCGGCGCACAGCCGGGCACGGACGCCAGCGGCAGGCAGACCCAGGGCGGCAGCGCCGCCGCGATGGGGTGGCTGGCGCCGCCTTCGAAGGCCATGTGCGCGCACAGGAACTGCGCGCCGCAGCTCGGGTCCGTCACGAAGCGATGCGCCAGCGGGCGCGGGTAGAGCAGCAGGCTGGGCTCGGTGATGCGCAGCGGCTCGGGTGTGCCGGCGTTGTGCACCTCCACGCCGCCCTCGCGGATCAGGTGCAGCTGGCCGCGCCCCGCCTGGGGCTCCAGGCTGTTGACGCCGCACAGCAGCCCGGTCTGGAAGGTCTCGGCCCGCACGGCGAAGTGCGTGAACAGCGCGGCAAGTCGGTCGGCCATGGGAAGTACCAGATGCAAAGTTAAACGTACTTTATGGCATCTCAGGTACGGGCATCGCCGGCACAGTTCATACCGTCGCAAGACAGAACCCACCACCCACCGACACCGCGAAGGAGCTCACCATGATCCGCCAACCCGCCCTCAACCGTGCCCTGCTGCAACTGATGACCGGCGCCGCCGTGTTCGTCGCCGCGTCGGCCCAGGCGCAGTCCTATGTGACCGACCTGGAAACGAACCAGAGCGTCAGCGTGCAGTCCACCGTGTCGCGCGCCGAGGTGCTGGCCGACCTGAAGGTCTACCAGGAGTCCGGCCTGGCCGCCGCCGAGCGCACGGCCGAAGAGACCGGCCAGTGGAACAGCATGGCCCTGCAGGCCGCCCGCGAGCGCTATGCCGCGCTGCGCCATGGCACGCGCTACGCCGCACTGGTGACCGAGTACGCCGCGCGCCGTGGCGAGACCGTCCGCCCCGCCACCAAGGCCTGATCGCCACCACTTCCAAGGAAAGCCTGCCATGAACGCCTTCTCCCGCCTCGCCCTCGCCGCCACCATCGCCGTCGGTGGCTTTGCCGCCCAGACCCAGGCCACGGCCGCACCGACCGCCGCCGCCGCGGTCGCCAGCCAGTACGTGGCCGCCGCCGACGGCACGCCGCTCTACGTGAAGGACTGGGGCCCCAGGAACGGCCCGGTCGTCGTCTTCAGCCACGGCTGGCCGCTGAACGCCGACAGCTGGGAGTCGCAGATGCAGTTCCTGGCCGAGCGCGGCTACCGTGTCGTCGCCCATGACCGTCGCGGCCACGGCCGCTCGGGCCAGCCCTGGGCCGGCAACACCATGGACCAGTACGCCGACGACCTCGGCACCGTGCTGACCACGCTGGACATCAAGCGCGCGACGCTGGTGGGCTTCTCCACCGGCGGCGGCGAAGTGGCCCGCTACATCGGCCGCCACGGCACGGCGCGCGTCGCCAAGGTCGTGCTGGTGGGCGCCGTGACGCCCATGCTGGGCGCCAGCCCCACCCACCCCGACGGCGTGCCCGAGGCTGTGTTCGACAGCCTGCGCAAAGCGTCGCTGGACAACCGCGCCCAACTCTACAAGGACATCGCCGGCGGCCCGTTCTTCGGCTTCAACCGCCCAGGCGCCAAGGTCTCGTCAGGCCAGGCCGACAGCTTCTACGTGCAGGGCATGCAGGCCGGCAGCAAAGCCACCTACGACAGCATCGAGGCCTTCTTCCACTCCGACTTCCGCGAAGACCTGAAGAAGGTCAACGTGCCGACGCTGGTCATCCACGGCGCCGACGACCAGATCGTGCCCATCGCGACGACGGGCCGCGCGACGGCCAAGCTGGTCAAGGGCGCGCGACTCATCGAGTACGCCGATGGCCCGCACGGCATCACCGACACGCACAAGGACCGTCTGAACCAGGACCTGCTGGACTTCGTCAGCAAGTAAATGGGATCGAGGTCGCGGCGCTAGCGCTGCGACCTCAGCGGCGGCGGAAGTGCATCGCCGGCCTGACGGCGGCGGAACAGCGCGGCTCGGGCGAGCACGATGGTGGTGACCGGCGCGGTGATCGACAGCACGATGATGATGAGCCACACGTGCAGCGCCAGCCCGCCGCCACGGGTGCTGAAGTGCACGATGGACGCGAGCGTGACGATCCAGGCGGCCAGCGTGGAGGCGAGCGCCGGCGCATGCATGCGCAGGAAGAAGTCCTTCAGGCGAAGCAGCCCCAGCGCAGCCACGAGCACCACCACGCCGCTGCCCAGCAGCAGCACGGACACGATGATCTCGCCCAGTGGCGGCATGTTCATACGACCTCGCCGCGCAGCAGGAACTTGGCCAGCGCCATCGAGCTGACAAAGCCGAACAGCACCATCAGCAGTGCCCCCTCGAAATACATCTCGCTGTCGTAGCGCACGGCCAGCACCAGCATCACGAGCATGCCGACGACGTAGATGAAGTCCAGCGCCAGCACACGGTCCTGCGCGGCGGGTCCACGGAAGACCCGCAGCGTGCCCACGACGATCGCAATGGCATACAGCCCCAGGGTGACAGTGATCGCGAGCGACAGCAGCGAGCTCATTCGAAGATCTCCTTCAGCGGACGTTCGTAGTCGGCCTTGAAATGCGCGATATACGCAGCCTCGTCATCCAGATCGAAGACATGGATCATCAGCGCACTGCGATCAGCCGCCAGTTCGCTCCAGACGCTGCCCGGAATGACGGCGGTGATCATGGCCAGCGCGGCCAGCGCGTGCGCATCGCGCAGTTCCAGCGGCACGACGACGAAACTGCCCCGGGGCGGCCGGGAGCGCGCTCGCGCCACGCCAGCGGCGACCTGCAGGCCGGATCGCACGACGTCGCGCCCCACGCACAAGATGAGCCGCAGCAGCACCAGCGGGCGCTTCATGGGTCGCGGCCGTGGGCGCAGCGGCGCCAGCAGCAACGGGATCGCGATGGCGGCGATCAGACCCAGCACCGCCTGCCCGAGGCTGAAGGTGCGCGTCAGCAGCAGCCACCCGGCGAACAGTGCAAGCGACAACCAGGGTGCAGGCAGCAGCCGGTTCATTGCCCGCTTCCTTCCGGCCCGGAGCGCGGCTGCGCGCTCATCACCGCGTTGATGTAGAGCTCCGGCGAATGCAGCGCCTCACCCGACGCCCGCATGTAGTCCAGCACCGGCCCGGCATGCACCGCCATGGCGACCGAACCCGCCAGCAGGCCGGCGATGGGCGCCGTCTCGATGACGCGCAGCCGCGGCGACGGGCGATCGGCGGCCCAGAAGTGCCGCATGCCCACGCGCATCAGCGACACCGCGGCGAACAGCCCGGAGATGATCAGCAGCGCGAACAGCGCCCATGCCGCCGCCGTGCGAAGGTCCAGCAGCGCTGTCAGCATGGCGAGCTTGGCGACGAAGCCCGACAGCGGCGGCAGCCCTGCCGTGACCAGTGCGCAGACGGTGAACGTGACACCCAGGAAGGCCAGCGCCGCCGGGATGGCGCGGCCCACGAGCACCTGCTGGTCGTCGTCGAGGTTGGCATGCACGGGCGTTTCGGCATCCAGGAAGCTGGGCAGCGCACCATTGCCGTCATCGATCTCGGCCGGGCCCACTTCCACCTGGCGTGCACGCTCCAGCAACTCCACCAGCAGAAACAGCGCGCACCCGGCCAATGTGGAGCTGCCCAGATAGAACAGTGCCCCCCCACTGAGGGTCGGCGCATCGAAGCCGATGGTGGCCACCAGCGTGCCGGACGAGGCAATGACGCTGAACGCCGCCAGCCGCGCCAGTTGCTGCGAAGCCAGCATTCCCACCGCGCCGAATGCCAGCGTGAGGATGCCCCCCCAGATCAGCACCTCGCCGCCGAAGCCGGCCGAGGCGCCGGCGCCCGCGGGAAAGCACAAGGTCCACAGCCGCAGCACCGCGTAGACACCCACCTTGGTCAGGATGGCGAACAGCGCGGCCACCGGCGCGCTGGCCGCGGCATACGCCGGTGGCAACCAGGCGTTCAGCGGCCATACCGCGGCCTTGGCCAGGAAGGCGATGGCCAGGATGGCCGCCCCCGCATGGAGCAGGCCGCGGTCGCTTTCCGGCACGAGCGGCAGCTTCTGCGCGATGTCGGCCATGTTCAGCGTGCCGGTCACGCCGTACAACACCGCCACGCCGACCAGGAACAGCAGCGACGCCACGAGGTTGATCGCGATGTAGTGCAGCCCGGCGCGCACGCGCGGCGCGCCGCCGCCGTGCAGCAGCAGGCCGTAGCTGGCGGCCAGCAGCACCTCGAAGAACACGAACAGGTTGAACAGGTCGGCCGTCAGGAACGCGCCGTACAGGCCCATCAACTGCAGCTGGAACAGCGCGTGGAAGTACACGCCCGCCTGCTGCCAACGCGCCAGCGCGTACAGCGCCGAGGCCAGCCCCACGGCGCCGGTCAGCACCACCATCAGCGCGGAGAGCCGGTCGGCCACCAGCACGATGCCGAACGGCACCGACCAGTTGCCCGGCAGGTAGATGCCGAAGGCCCCCGGCCCGCGCTCGGCGACGCCCTGCAGCAGCAGCACGGCCACGACCAGTCCGAGTGCCGCAGACACCACGTTCATCGCGGCCTTGAAGCCCTTGCGTCTGTCGCCCAGCAGCATCAGTGCCGCCGTGCCCAGCGGCAGCAGCACGGGCAGCACCAGCAGGTGCTCGAACGCGATCAAGGCTTCTCCTCCTGGCCGTCCACATGGTCGCCACCCGACAGGCCGCGCAGCGCCAGCAGCACGACGAGGAACAGCGCGGTGGTGGCGAAGCCGATGACGATGGCCGTCAGCACCAGCGATTGCGGCAGCGGGTCGCTGTAGTTGACGAGGTCGGGCGCCAGGCCCGGGCGTACGATGGGCTCGCGGCCGATGGCCAGGCTGCCCACGCTGAAGATGAAGAAGTTGATCGCGTACGACAGCAGCGACAGGCCGATCAGCACCTGGAAGGTCCGCGGCCGCAGCACCAGCCACACGCCGGCGCCGGCGAGCACGCCGATGGCGATGGAAACCACGAACTCCATCAGTGCGCTCCCGCTTCTTCGGTGGGGGCTGCCAGCGGCTGCCGGCGCCGGGCGCGCAGGGACTGGTGCGCAATGGCGGTCAACAGCAGCAGCGTGGAGCCCACCACGACCGCGAAGACACCCAGGTCGAACAACGCCGCCGTGGGCAGATGCACCTCACCCACCAGCGGCCAGGTCACATGCGCGGTGTGGGTGGTGAGGAACGGATAGCCCAGCACCAGTGCGCCGGTACCCGTCGCCAGCGCCACCAGCAGGCCCACGGCGATCCAGCGCGTGGGCTTCAGCTCCATGCGCGCTTCCACCCAGCGGGTGCCGCTGACCATGTATTGCGCAATGAACGCGATGGCCAGCACCAGGCCGGCGACAAAGCCGCCGCCCGGCTCGTTGTGGCCGCGCATGAAGAGGTGGAAGGCGAACAGCCCGGCCACCGGCAGCAGCAGCCGCACCAGCACGGCGGGCACCTCCAGGTAGGGCGGCAGGTAGTCGTCGCCGTCGGCATCGGGGTCGGTCAGGTCGGCGCCAGCGGCGACCTGCTGCTGAGCGGTTTGGTCCACCGTCTCGCGCGCCGGGCGAAAGCGCCGCAGCAGCGCGTAGACGGTCAGCCCGACGATGCTCAGCACGGTGATCTCGCCCAGCGTGTCGAACGCGCGGAAGTCCACCAGCATGACGTTGACGACGTTGGTGCCACCGCCTTCGGGCAACGCGCGGTCGATGAAGAACGGTGAGATCGACAGCGGCGCGTGCCGCGTCAGCAGCGCATACGACAGCGCCGCCAGACCCGCGCCGATGCCCACCGCCAGCAGCAGGTCGCGGCGACGGCGCCAGCGGTGACGCACCAGGATCTGCGCATCGTCCTGCTCCTTGCGCTGCGGCATCCAGCGCAGGCCCAGCAGGAACAGCACCAGCGTCACAACCTCCACGGACAGCTGCGTCAGCGCCAGGTCGGGCGCCGAGAACCACGCGAAGGTGATGCACAGCGCCAGGCCGACGACGCCCAGCATCGTCAGCGCGGCGAGGCGGTGGAACTTGGCCTGGTAGGCGGCGCCCAACGCGCAGGCGCCGGCCACGCCCCACAGCAGCACGAACTCCGGCGTGGCCGGCACGCGCGCACGGTCGCCCCAGCTCAGCGGCACGATCAGCGACGAGGCGACGCCCGCGAGCGTCGCGATCAACAGCATGGTGAACAGCTGCGGCTGCAGCCGGCGCGTGCTGAGCCGCCGCGTGAGCCGGCGCGCGCCGTCGGACAACCACGCCATCACGCGCTCGAACTGGCGCTTGCCGTCCAGCCCGCGCAGCAGCGGCGTGCCGCGCAGCTGCTTGAAGCGCGCGGCGAAGCGCAGGTAGATCAGCAGCCCGCCGGCCATCGCCACCCCGCTCATCATCAGCGGCGTGTTGAAGCCATGCCACAGCGCGAGGCTGTAGTCGGGCAGCGAGCCGCCCACCACCGGACGCGCGGCCGCCGCCAGCAACGGCCCGACCGACCAGCCCGGCAGCGTGCCGACGACGACGCAGGCCAGCACCAGCAACTCCACCGGCACGCGCATCCAGTGCGTGGGCTCGTGCGGCTGGCGCGGGCAATCGACCGGCGGATTGCCGAAGAACACGTCGTGGCCGAAACGCAGCGAGTAGACGACCGCGAAGATGCCGGCCAGCGTGGCCGCGGCCGGCAGGCCGTACTCGATGGCCGGGTGCGAGCTGACGAACACCGTCTCGGCGAAGAACATCTCCTTGGACAGGAAGCCGTTCAGCAGCGGCACGCCGGCCATGGCCGCACAGGCCACGATGGCCAGCGTGCCGGTGATGGGCATGAAGCGGAACAGCCCGTCCAGCCGGCGCATGTCGCGCGTGCCGGTCTCGTGGTCGATGATGCCCACCGACATGAACAGCGAGGCCTTGAAGGTCGCGTGGTTCATCATGTGGAAGACCGCCGCGACGGCCGCCACCGGGCTGTTCAGGCCCAGCAGCAGCGTGATGAGGCCCAGGTGGCTGATCGTCGAGTACGCCAGCAACCCCTTCAGGTCGTTCTGGAACATGGCCACGTAGCTGCCCAGCAGCAGCGTCGCCAGGCCCGCGCCGCCGACGATCCAGAACCAGGCGTCCGTGCCCGACAGCACCGGCCACAGCCGCGCCAGCAGGAACACGCCGGCCTTCACCATCGTGGCCGAGTGCAGGTAGGCCGACACCGGCGTCGGCGCGGCCATCGCGTGCGGCAGCCAGAAGTGGAAGGGGAACTGCGCGCTTTTGGTCAGTGCGCCGAGGAGCACCAGGCCCAATGCCAGCGGATACAGCGCATGGGCACGAACCACATCACCCGCGGCCAGCACGACATCCAGCTCCAGGCTGCCAACGATGTGGCCCAGCACCAGCACGCCGGCCAGCAGCGCGAGGCCGCCGGTGGCCGTGACCGTGAAGGCCATGCGGGCGCCGCGACGCGCGTCCTTGCGGTGCGTCCAGTAGCCGATCAGCAGGAAGGAGAAGACGCTGGTCAGCTCCCAGAACACGACCAGCTGCACCAGGTTGCCCGACACCACCACGCCCAGCATGGCGCCCATGAAGCCCAGCAGCAGCGAGTAGAAGCGCGCGGCCGGGTCACTCGCGGACAGGTAGTAGCGCGCGTAGACGATGACCAGCAGCCCCATGCCGGAGACCAGCATCGCGAACATCCATGCGAAGCCATCCAGCCGCACGACGATGTCCATTCCAAGGGCCGGCAACCAGGCCAGGCGCTCGGACACGACCGCGCCGCCACTGACGTCGGGGTAGAGCAGCGCCAGCGGGATGAGCAGCGCCAGCGCGATCAGCGCAGCCCACAGCGACTCGACATTGCGAGCATTGGTGGGCAACAGCGCGGCTACCGCGCTGCCCAGGAACGGCAGTGCGAGAAGTATCAGCAGGGACATTGCGGGGCAGTCTACTTTCCCGATGCGACGACCCCGCGAACCGCGATCAGCCGGACCGCGCCAAGCGACTGGCCTGAGCGCGGATCAGTCCCTGGACGGCCCTTTCTCCGGCGCCAGCGGCTCGAATACGTAGCGCATGCCGCGCGTGTAGCTCTCGGCCTTGGTGCCGGCGTGGCGCTCGCCGTCGATGGTGCGGTTCTGCCAGACCAGCTCGGGATGCTTCAACTCCGGCAGCAGCGCCTGATAGCGCTTGATACCGGCCAGGAAGCCCGGCCACTCGTGCTCGGCGCCGGTCACATACAGCCGCGCCTTGATGGGCTTGCCGCTGGCCGCGTAGGCCTTGGCGCGGCCGATGATCCAGTCGTTGCCGACCACCACGGCCGGGCTGGCCGCGATATAGCCCTGGAACAGCGTGGGCCGTGCGTACATCGCATGCAGCACGAACAGCCCGCCCAGCGAGCTGCCGGCCACGAAGCGCTGCGCCGGGTCGGCGCGGTAGTCGCGCTCCACCAGCGGGAAGATCTGCTTCTCCAGCGCGTCCAGGAACTTGTCGGCATTGCCGGTGTTGGCCGCGAGCGGGTTCATGCGCACCGGCGACAGCTCCCACGCACGCAGCTGGCCGTAGTCCAGGTTGTCGCCCGCGTAGCCCAGGCCCACGATGATGAACTCGGGCACCACCTTGTCGTAGTTCAGGTTGTTGTACGACGCGACGACGGTGGCGAAATCCCAGTAGCCGTCGGTCACGTACAGCACCGGGTAGCGGCGCTTGGGCTCGCTGGCGAACGACGCCGGCAGCTGCACATGCAGCTGGTAGCTACGGCCATCGGCGTTCTTGGGCAGCGCGCGCAGCTGCGAACCGGGAATGGTGTGCGCCGGGTAGGTAGGAGCCGGGTCGGCGGCCTGAGCCTGGACGGCGCCGAACAGGAAGGCCAGGGTCAGGACGATTCGCTTCATGGCTTGCGTTGAGTCTTGGACAACGCTATCCAGTTTAGGGGCAGCGACAATGACGCGGTGAGCCTGCCCAACAAGTTATCCCTTTTCGTGTCCTGCGCCGGTGGCGTCGAACCCCTGCTGGAGGATGAGCTGAAACGCTTCCTGCCGCCCGGCGTGCGCAGCAAGGTAGAAGCCCTGCGCGGCGGCTGTGGCGTGCTCGGCACCGCCGAAGACGTGCTGCGCATCAACCTCGAAAGCCGGCTCGCGCAGCGCGTGCTGGTCGAGCTGATCGAAGGCCCCTACCGCCATGAGGAAGACCTGTACTCGCTGGCCCGCCGCGTCGACTGGCGCGACTGGATCACGCCGCGACACACCATACGCGTGGACACCGTCGCGCAACGCTCGCCGCTGAAGAGCCTGAACTTCACGACGTTGCGCATCAAGGATGCGATCTGCGACCAGCTGCGCGAGCACACCGGCGAGCGCCCCAGCGTGGACACGCATTCGCCCGACCTGCCCGTGCTGCTGCACGTGGGCCCCGAGCGCGCGGCGATCTACGTCGACACCTCCGGCGAGCCGCTGTTCAAGCGCGGCTGGCGCGTCGACAAGGGCGATGCGCCGCTGAAGGAGACGCTGGCCGCCGCGATGCTGGCCGCCGCCGGCTGGCGCGGTGACAGCGCGCTGCACGATCCCTGCTGCGGCTCCGGCACCATCCCTATCGAGGCCGCGTTGATCGCCTGCGACTCGGCGCCGGGCCTGCTGCGCCGCTTCGCATTCGAGCGCCAGCTGCCGTTCTCCACGCCTGCGCTGAAAGCCACATGGGGCGAGATGGCGCAGGCGGCGCGCGCGCGCATACGCCCGCCGGCCGTGCCCATCTACGCCAGCGACGTGGCCTTCCGCATGGTCGACTTCGCACGCCGCAACGCCGAGCGCGCGGGCGTCGCGCAGTACATCCAGTTCAACGGCGGCGACGCGCTGGAGCGCCCGGCCCCCAAGCTGCCCGACGGCATGGCCGGCAGCATCGTCATGAACCCGCCGTACGGCGAGCGCATCGAGGTGCGCGGCAAGGCGGCGATGACGCGCGATGCTGGCGGCTCGGAAGAGCGCGATGGTGGCGACGATTTCTTCCCGCGCCTGGCCGCGCACTGGAAGCGCCAGTACACCGAGAACCCCGCCGGCTGGACTGCCTGGATGCTGAGCCCCGACATGAAGCTGCCCAGCAAGATGCGGCTGAAGGAAGCCCGCCGCGTGCCGATGTGGAACGGCCCCATCGAGTGCCGGCTGTTCCGCTTCGACCTCATCAAGGGCTCGGCCCGCAAGCCCGAGACCGCGGCGGATGCGCCGTGAGCTGATGGCGGCCGCGCTGGCGCTGCTGTTGTGCGGCGCGGCGCAGGCGCAGTCCTCCTGCACGCTGGTGTTCGGCCAGGGCCGCAACGCCCCGGAGCCGGGCGGCCCGGACTGGGACGCGCTGAACGAGCGCTTCAACACCGCGATGGCCGACACGCTGCAAGCCCAGGGCCGGCGCGTGGTGCCCATGACGGCGCCTGCCGTGCAGGTCGATCCGCAGGCCGCCGGCATCGCGTTGCTGCGTGAGGCCGACCGGCTGGGCTGCGCCACGCTGGCCGAGACCGCCGTGTTTGCCGACGAGCAGGAGCAGCTGGTGCTGCGGCTGCGCGTCTACCCGCTGCTGCCGCAGCTCGGCGACGGCGGCGCCATCGTGGGCCTGCGCATCGGCACACCGCTGTTCGTCACGCAGCGCGAGGCCGCGCGCGCGGCGCTCACGCGGCTGAAGCCGGAACTCATCGCGGCGCAGATGGCGGCGGAGTACCTGCGGCACGACCAGCGCTGAGCCACAGCAGCGCCGCCGCGCACAGCGCGATGGGCAGCAGGCTGGCCCAGTTCATCCACTGCCAGCCACCGGTCGTCACCAGCGCGCCGGACGAGAACGACGTGACGGTCATCGTCGCGTAGACGCCCGTGTCCATCAGCCCCTGCGCGCGCGTCTTCTCCTCGGGCCGGTAGGCCTGCGTGAACAGCGTCGTGCCGCCGATGTAGAGGAAGTTCCAGCCTATGCCCAGCAGCAGCAGCGCGCCGGTGAAATGCGCCAGGTCCTGGCCCGCCAGCGCGAAGGCCACGCAACCCACGTTCAACAACACGCCGGCCCACATGACCGGCACCACGCCCACGCGCTTGATCAGCGGCCCCGTGAAGAAGCTGGGCACG
This sequence comes from Roseateles asaccharophilus, assembly GCF_031458115.1. Classification (GTDB taxonomy): domain Bacteria; phylum Pseudomonadota; class Gammaproteobacteria; order Burkholderiales; family Burkholderiaceae_C; genus Pelomonas; species Pelomonas asaccharophilus_A. The sequence continues at coordinate 143,283 of NZ_JAVDXV010000009.1, forward strand.
AACATGCCCAGCACATGCAGCTGCAGCACCAGGCCCGCATCACTGAACGGCAGGCCGCACTGGCCCATCGCGATGGGGGTCGCGGCCATCAGCAGGTTCATGACGCCGTAACCCAGCGCACTCGCGGCCATCGCGACGAGGAAGATGGGCTGTCGCAAAAGCTCCGCCGTGCCGCGGCCGCCATCGCCCGGCTTGGGCTGCACCAGCGCCGGAAAGTCGATCAGCGAGATCAGCACCAGCCCCGCCAGCGCGACGAAGATCAACAGCAGGTAGGCGCCAGCGAACGGCGCGACCAGCAGGTCCTTGCTCTCGCGCGCCAGCAGCGGGCCGATGATCGCGCCCAGGCAGCCGGCGCCCAGCACCCAGGAGATGGCCGACTCGCGCTTCTCGGGCGCGACCAGCTCGGTCGCCGCGAAGCGGTACAGCGCCGCGTTGGCCGTGTAGTAGCCGGCAATCAGCGTCGCGCTGACAACGCCCCAGAAGCTGTGCTGCAGCACGCTCCACAGCGCCATCGTGCAGCTGAACGCCGCCACCAGCAGCCCGATCTGGAAGCCCCGCCGGCGCCCGAAACGCAGCTGGTGGCGGCCCACCATGCGCGCCATCAGCGCCCCGCCGCCCACATAGGCGCAAATGGGCAGCGTGGCCATCCACGGCTGCGGCGCCAGCGCCAGCCCCACCAGGCCGTTGATGGCCATGAAGCAGATGTTGTTGGTCAGGAACAGGCCCTGGGCCAGGACCAGCAGCGCGAGCTTGCGGTTCAAGACAGCGCCAGCCAGGAAAGAACCGCCAGCGGGGCCGTGTCGGCGCGCAGGATGCGCGGGCCCAGCGAAACGGCCGCGAAGCCGCGTGCGCGCGCGGCGTCTTCCTCGGCATCGCTGAGGCCACCTTCGGAACCGCTGAGGAACAGCGCCCGCTGCTGCGCGAAGGCCGCCAGCGGCTGCGCGGCGCGCGGGCTCAGCAGGCCGCGCCATTCGTCATCACCCGCCGGCGGCAGCGCGGCCAGCCAGGCGGACAGCGGCATCACCGGTGCGATGTGTGTGGGCACCGTGCGCCCGCTCTGCTCGGCCGCGGCAATCGCCACGCCCTGCCAGTGCGCGCGCTTCTTGTCGGCCCGCTCGCCGGCCAGGCGCAGCACGGACCGCTCGGCCACCAACGGCTGCAAGGCCGCGGCGCCCAGTTCGGTCGCCTTCTCGACGAGAAAGTCCATGCGGTCGTTGGCCGGCATGACGACGGCCAGCGTGATGGCGCGCGCCAGTTCGCGCTGCGGCTGGGTGGGCTCAAGCAGGCGAACGCGCACCTCGCTGCGGCCCATGGCCGTGACCTCGGCCTGCCATTCCGGGCCGCTGCCGTCGAACAACGTCAGCGCGTCGCCGGGTTGCAGGCGCAGCACCTGCACATGGCGGGCGGCGCCGGGCGGCAGCGCGAGTTCGCCGGGAGCGGCGAGTGGGGTGTCGACGAAGAAGCGGGGCAAGGTGCGGACGGCGGCGGGTGTGGCCCGCCAGTGTCCCAGATCAGCGCAATCCCAGCGCCTGGCGTACGGCGGAAGCGGCGTCCTCGCCCTTGGCCTTCTGCACGCGCTCGACCAGTTGCAGTGCCAAAGCCTGCAAGGCGCTCAGGCTGTCGGCCTTCTCGACCTCCAGCGCGAAGGCATAGCCCTTGAACGTGCCCAGCAGCCGCGGCGCCTCGCCGCTCAGATAGGTGTACAGCGCCGCGCGGTCCAGCAGCAGCGAGCCGCCGGCCGGCGATTGCGCGACCGACGCCGCAGGCGCTGAGGCGACCGGTGCCGCCACGGGCACAGGCGCCGGTGCGGCCACCGGCTGCGGCGAGCCGCCGGCACCCTGCGGCGCGATCAGCCCATGCTGTCGCAGCGCCTCCAGGTCCGCCTGGGTCGCCCCCGCCACCAGGCGCAGCCATTCGCCAGCGGGCTTGGTGGCGTCCAGCACCAGCAGCAGATTGCGCGCCGCGCGCGACAGCGGCAGGGCGCGCGCGCGGATCTCGGCGCGGCCGGCGTCGGTCTTGGAATGCAGCAGTTCGAGCACGGTGTCGGTAGTGGTGCCCAGGCGGGATCACCGCCTGCGCGTTGCGACTGGGGACCAGGCCTCAGGCCTTGTCCCGCAGTTCCCGGCGCAGGATCTTGCCCACGGGCGTCTTGGGCAGGTCGGTGCGGAACTCGACGATCTTGGGCCGTTTGTAGCCGGTCAGGTTGGCTTCGCAATAGGCCCGCACGTCGGCCTCGCTGAGATTCGGGTCTTTCTTCACGATGACGACCTTCACCGCCTCGCCTGCCTTGGCATCCGCCACGCCCACGGCCGCGCATTCCAGCACGCCGGGCATCTGCGTCAGCACGTCTTCGACCTCGTTGGGATACACGTTGAAACCGCTGACCAGGATCATGTCCTTCTTGCGGTCGACGATCTTGAAGTAACCCTTTTCATCCACGGTGCCGATGTCGCCGCTGCGGAAGAAACCGTCGGCCGTCATGACCTTGGCCGTCTCGTCGGGGCGCTGCCAGTAGCCGGCCATGACCTGCGGGCCCTTGATCGCGATCTCGCCCGGCTGGCCCGCGGGCACTTCGTTCCCGTCGTCGTCCAGCAGCTTCAGCTCGGTCAGCGGCAGCGGCAGGCCGATGGTGCCGGTGTAGGCCTGGCTGTCGGTCGGGTTGCAGGTGGCGGTCGGCGAGGTCTCGGACAGGCCGTAGCCCTCCACGATGGGGCATCCTGTCTTCTCGAGCCACAGCTTGGCCGTGGCCTGCAGCACGGCCATGCCACCGCCCACGGAGATGACCAGCTTGCTCCAGTCCACCGAGTTGAACTCGGGGTGGTTGGCCATCGCCATGAACAGCGTATTGACGGCCGGGAAGCTGTGGAAGCGATGTCCCTTCAGCTCCTTGAACATGGCCGGCAGATCGCGCGGATTCGGGATCAGCACATTGGCGCCGCCAATGTGCATGGACAGCATCATGTTCGCGTTGAAACCGAAGATGTGATACAGCGGCAGCGCGCAGATGGTGACGACCTGCTCACCGGCCGGCACCTTCTTCAACGCCGGCTGGTACCAGGCCTCGTTCTGCAGGATGTTGGCCACCAGGTTGCGGTGCAGCAGCACCGCGCCCTTGGACACGCCGGTGGTGCCGCCGGTGTACTGCAGCACGGCGATGTCTTCAGGGCCCAGCTGGGGCTTCTTGTAGCTCTTGCCGCGACCCTGGGCTAACGCGTCGTTGAAGCGCACCGCGCCGGGCAGCTCGAAGGCCGGCACCATCTTGCGCACGTTGCGCACGACGTAGTTGACGATGCTGCCCTTCAGCAGGCCCAGCATGTCGCCCATCGCGGCGAGGATGATGTGCTTGGTGGGCACGCTGCGGATGACCTGCTGCAGCACCGAGGCGAAGTTCTCGATGATGATGATGGCCTTGGCGCCGGAGTCCTTGAGCTGGTGCTCCAGCTCGCGCGGCGTGTACAGCGGGTTCACGTTGACGACCACATAGCCGGCCCGCAGCACGGCGGCCACGGCGACCGGGTACTGGAACAGGTTGGGCATCATGATGGCGACGCGGTCACCCTTCTCCAGCCCCAGTCCCTGCAGATAGGCCGCCAGCGCGCGCGACGCCTCATCGACCTGGGCAAAGCTGATGCTCTTGCCCATCATCAGATAGGCGGGCTTGTCGCCGTGCTTCTTGAAGCCGGTGTCGAGCAGGTCGACCAGGCTGGGATACAGGGACGTGTTGACGTCGCTCGGCACTGCGGCCGGGTATTGCTTCAGCCAGATCGGCTCCATGCCATGTCTCCTTTTGTTGGCGCCGATTCTGACCGATGGCTGACAACGCCCCGATCAGGGGATTCGATAGCGGCTAGAGGCGCGCCTCTAGGTTCACTCCACCGCCTTCAGCATGTCCTCGACAACCTTCTTCGCATCGCCGAACACCATCATGGTCTTGTCCATGTAGAACAGCTCGTTGTCCAGGCCCGCGTAGCCGGCGGCCATGGAGCGCTTGTTGACGATGATGGTCTTGGCCTTGTAGGCCTCCAGGATGGGCATGCCGTAGATGGGGCTGCCCTTCACGTGCGCGGCGGGGTTCACGACGTCGTTGGCGCCCAGGATGATGGCCACGTCGGCCTGACCGAACTCGGCGTTGATGTCCTCCATCTCGAACACCTGGTCGTAGGGCACCTCGGCCTCGGCCAGCAGCACGTTCATGTGGCCGGGCATGCGGCCGGCCACCGGGTGGATGGCGTACTTCACCGTGACGCCCTTCTCGTGCAGCTTGTGCGCCAGCTCCTTCACCGCATGCTGGGCGCGCGCCACGGCCAGGCCGTAGCCCGGCACGATGATGACGCTCTCGGCGTTGCCCATGACGAAGGCCGCGTCGTCGGCGCTGCCGCTCTTCACGTTGCGCTGCTGCGCCGCGCCGCCGGTCGCCGCGGTGGCATCGCCGCCAAAGCCGCCCAGGATGACGCTGAAGAACGAGCGGTTCATCGCCTTGCACATGATGTAGCTCAGGATCGCGCCCGAGCTGCCCACCAGCGAGCCGGCAATGATCAGCATGCTGTTGTTCAGCGAGAAGCCGATGCCCGCCGCCGCCCAGCCGGAGTAGCTGTTCAACATGGACACGACCACCGGCATGTCGGCGCCGCCGATGGGGATGATCAGCGTCACGCCCAGCACGAAACCCAGCGCGACGACGATCCAGAAGTCCATCTGGCTCTGGCTGTGCCAGAAGCCGAACACGAAGAAGGCCGCCGCCAGGCCGAGCACCGCGTTCAGCGCATGCTGGCCCCTGAAGACCACCGGCGCGCCCTGGAACAGCCGGAACTTGCTGCCGCCAGACAGCTTGCCCCAGGCGATGACGGAGCCCGTGAACGTGACCGCGCCGATGAAGGCGCCCAGCGCCAGTTCGATGCGGTTGCCGCCCGGGATCTGGCCGCCCTTGGCCGTGATCTGGAAGGCCCAGGGCTCGTAGGCCGCGGCCGCCGCAATGGCCACGGCCGCCAGGCCGATCATGCTGTGGAAGAAGGCCACCAGCTCCGGCATCTTGGTCATCTCGACCGTCTTGGCCTTCCAGGCGCCAAAGCCGCCGCCGACGACCAGGCCCAGCAGCACCCAGCCCAGGCCGACGGCCGAATCACCCGCCAGCTTGACGATGAGCGCGGCCGTCGTGAACGCCGCGATGGCCATGCCCACCATGCCGAACAGATTGCCGCGGATGGACGTGGTCGGGTGCGACAAGCCCTTCAGCGACTGGATGAAGCAGACGCTGGCGATGAGGTACAGCAGCGTGACGACATTCATGCTCATGGCTTGGCCTCCGTCGTCGGCGCCTTCTTTTCCTTCTTCTTGAACATCTCCAGCATCCTTCGAGTCACGAGGAAGCCGCCAAAGATGTTCACCGCCGCCAGTGCGACGGCGACGACGCCCATGCCTTTGGCCAGCGGCGTCTCGGTCAGCGCCGCAGCCAGCATGGCGCCGACGATGACGATGGCCGAGATCGCGTTCGTCACGGCCATCAGCGGCGTGTGCAGCGCGGGTGTCACCGTCCAGACGACGTGGTAGCCCACGTAGATGGCCAGCACGAAGATGATGAGATTGATGATGGTGTTGTCGACCAGTTCCATGGTGCTCAAGCCCTCGTCACTTGTCCGTCTTGGGTCACGCGGCAGGCCGCGACGATGTCGTCATCCAGTGGCACCTGGAACGTGCCCTCCTTCGAGATGACCAGCTTCAGGAAGTCCAGCACGTTGCGCGCGTACAGCGCCGACGCGTCGGCCGCCACCAGCGCCGGCAGGTTGGTCTCGCCCACCAGCGTCACGCCGTGCTTCACCACCGTCTTGCCCGCCTCCGTCAATGGGCAGTTGCCACCGGCGGGCGCTGCAATGTCCACGATGACCGAACCCGGCTTCATGGCCTTGACCATGTCCTCGGTGACCAGCACCGGCGCCGCGCGCCCCGGAATCAGCGCGGTCGTGATGACAACGTCGGCCAGCGCCACACGCTTGGCCACCTCCACCTTCTGCCGCTCCAGCCAGCTGGGCGGCATGGGCCGCGCATAGCCGCCCACGCCCTCGGCGGCTTCCTTCTCCTCGGCCGTCTCGTAGGGCACGTCGATGAACTTGCCGCCCAGCGATTCAACCTGCTCCTTCACCGAGGGCCGCACATCGCTGGCCTCGATGACCGCGCCCAGCCGCTTGGCGGTCGCGATGGCCTGCAACCCCGCCACGCCCACGCCCAGGATGACCACGCGCGCCGCCTTCACGGTGCCGGCGGCCGTCATCAGCATCGGGAAGAAGCGCTGGTAGCGGTCGGCCGCGATCATCACGGCCTTGTAGCCGGCGATGTTGGCTTGGCTGGAGAGCACATCCATGCTCTGAGCCCGCGTCGTGCGCGGCGCGGCCTCCAGCGCGAAGCTGGTCAGCCCGGCCTGCGCCAGCGCGGACAGGCCGTCGCGATCGAACGGATTGAGCATGCCCACCAGCGCCGTTCCCGGCTTCATCAGCGCCAGTTCGTCGGCATCCGGCGCGCGCACCTTCAGCACCAATTCGCTGCCGAGCGCGGTGGCCTGGTCAACGATCTCGCAGCCCACCGCCTCGTAGGCGGCATCGGTGACGCTGGCCGCGACGCCGGCGCCACTCTCGATGCGTAGCACGTGGCCGGCTGCCTTCAGCTTCTTGGCCGTCTCGGGCGTGACGGCCACGCGGGTCTCTCCGGCCGCGCGCTCGCGCGGTACGCCTATCTGCATGGAAGCTCCTTGCGGGGGCAGGGGTTGCGTGGCAGCTTACACAATGCGTGCCAGTGCCCCGTGCGGGATATCGAGAGGAAGTTCCATGGTTGCCACAGACCGATTCCGACCCAGCGTCACCGTCGCCGCCGTGATAGCGCGCGGGGACCGTTATCTGCTGGTGGAGGAGGAAACCGCCGAAGGCCTGATGCTGAATAACCCGGCCGGCCACGTGGAGCTGGGCGAGAGCCCGCTGGACGCCGTCGTGCGCGAGGCGCTGGAGGAGACCGCGCGACCCTTCGTGCCCGAGGCCTTCCTGGGCGTCTACCTGGCGCGCTTCATGCGGCCGGCGCGATCGGAGGATGTCACCTATGTGCGCCTGGCCTTCAGCGGCTCGGTCGGCGAGCAGATCGCCGGCCGCGCGCTGGACGAGGGCATCCACCGCACGCTGTGGCTGACGCTGGACGAACTGGCCGCCTGCGCGGAGCGCCATCGCAGCCCGCTGGTGCTGCAGTGCGTGCGGGACTACGCGGCCGGACGGCGCCTGCCGCTGGACACGGTATTCGCGCACGGCTCGCTGACGACCCCGCTCGTGAAGGGTTGATGCCCCGTTTGGGACAATCGCGCCCATGAGTTCCCCCAAGAAGCACCGTGTCGTGGTCGGCCTGTCCGGCGGCGTCGACTCGGCCGTCACCGCCCATCTGCTGAAGCAGCAAGGCCACGAGGTCGTCGCCATCTTCATGAAGAACTGGGAAGACGACGACAACGACGAGTACTGCTCCACGCGCCAGGACTTCCTGGACGCGGCCTCCGTGGCCGACGTGCTGGGCATAGAGATCGAGCACGTCAATTTCGCGACTGAGTACAAGGACCGCGTGTTCGCCGAGTTCCTGCGCGAGTACCAGGCCGGCCGCACGCCCAATCCCGACGTGCTGTGCAACGCCGAGATCAAGTTCAAGGCCTTCCTGGACCACGCGATGCGGCTGGGCGCCGAGAAGATCGCCACAGGCCACTACGCCCGCGTGCGCGAAGTGGATGGCGAGTTCCAGCTGCTGAAGGGGTTGGACCCGCTGAAGGACCAGAGCTACTTCCTGCACCGGCTGAGCCAGGCGCAGATGAGCAAGGCCATGTTTCCCGTGGGCCACCTGCCCAAGACCGAGGTGCGCCGCATCGCGGCCGAGATCGGCCTGCCGAATGCGAAGAAGAAGGACTCGACGGGCATCTGCTTCATCGGCGAGCGACCGTTCCGCGAGTTCCTGAACAAGTACCTGTCCCATCAGCCCGGCCCCATCAAGGACGAGCGCGGCCGCAAGCTGGGCGAGCACGTGGGGCTGAGCTTCTACACGCTGGGCCAGCGCCAGGGACTGGGCATCGGCGGCGTGAAGGAAAAGGGCACGCCGCGCGGCGGTGGCGAGCACGAGCCCTGGTTCGTCGCGGCCAAGGACATCGAGCGCAACACGCTGATCGCCGTGCAAGGCCACGACCATCCGCTGCTGCTGAGCCCCGCGCTGGAGGCCGACGACCTCAGCTGGATCGCCGGCCGTGCGCCGGCAACGGCGCAGGCCGCGGCCAAGACGCGCTACCGCCAGGCGGATGCGCCCTGCAGCGTCGCCTTCGACGTGCAGGGGCGCTTGACGCTGCGCTTCCCCGACCCGCAATGGGCCGTCACGCCTGGCCAGAGCGCCGTCGTCTATGACGGCGAGGTCTGCCTGGGCGGCGGCGTCATTGCTCAGGCCTTGTCGGCCTGACGACGGCGCGCCACCCAGCCCACGGCGCCCAGGCCGGCCAGCAGCAGCGCGACCTGGCTGGGCTCCGGCACCGCGCTGACGGTCAGGCTGAAGCGGTCGCCGACCTTGAAACCGGCCTGCGCCAGCGTCCAGTCGGTCTTGCCCGCGCCACCCAGCGCGTTGCCCAGCTCGATGTCGAGATAGTCCTCGGGCGCGAACGTAATCGTGCGCGTGGCACCGCTGCCGGTCACGGTCCAGTCGCCGCCGAACTGGCGCGTCACGCTGCCGACGCTGGCGAAGCTGCTGTGGTCCAGTGTCAGCGTGAGGCCCTTCAGGCCTGCGCCGGTGTAGTTGCGGATGACGGCATTGAACGCGATGGGCGCCAGCAGGTCTTCGTCGTCGATGCGCCAGCTCAGCACGGCCGGGCTGCCGTTGGCCAGGTCCAGGTCGAAGGACAGCAGGCCGATGGCGCTGTAGTCGTTGGCGACCGTGGCGCCTTGCGTGACGGCGCCTTCGAACGTGAGGGCCTGGGCCGGCGCGGCAGCGCACAGCAGCGCGGTCAGCGCGAGAAGGTTCAGGGAGTGCTTGTTCATGATGGTGGTGCTCACAGGGTGCCCTTGGTCCACGGGCCGGTGATGGCCAGCGTGACGCCGACATAGAGGTTCACGAACAGCACGCGGCCGTCCGGGCTGAAGACGCAGCCGGCCATCTCGGTGTCGCGCTCGTCGCCGGCGGTGGCGCCGGTCTTGCCCACGGCGTCCAGCTGGGCGCGCGTGAAGCTGTAGTTGTTCTTCGCGAACAGGTAGCTGCCGCCCGTGGGGTGCACCACCTTCAGATGCTGCGACGGGATGGACGCGCCCGGCAGCGTGCCCGGTCCGCTGGAGGAACCGTCCTCGCAGAACAGCACGCCACCGCGCGGGCTCACGCACAGGTTGTCGGGCGAGTTGCCGACATGCAGGCTGTTGCTGACGAAGATGGCCTTCAGCGTCATGCTGGCCAGGTGCAGCGCCCAGATGCGGCCGGCGCGCGCCGGGCTGCTGGTGACCTGCTTGTCGGTGAAGTAGACGATGCCGTTGGCGACCCAGCAGCCCTCGGTCGCGCCGAAGATGGCCGCGCCGTTGGCATAGGCCTGGCGGTAGGGGCCGCTGGCCGACACGCTGCCGTTGATGGTGGACAGCGAGGCGCCGTCCAGGTCGGGGTTGGCGATGTCCACCCAGTCGCAGATGTACTCCTGGCACAGCGTCGGGTCGCGCATGTCGGCGTTGGCCACGGCGCGCACGCGCAGGCCCTGCAGCGTGCCACCGGCGTGCAGACTGTTCAGGCCGCCGGCCCAGTTGGCGGGGCGGAAGCGGTACAGCGTGTTGGCGTTGCCCTGGTCCTCGGTCAGGTACCAGTAGCCGGTGGCCGGGTCGATGGCGCTGGCCTCGTGGGCCATGCGTCCCATCGCGACGATGGGCGTCGTGTTGGCCGCGTTCAGGCTGGTGTCGGCCGGCACCTCGAAGATGTAGCCGTGCTTCTTGCCCGTCGTGGAGACGCTGTTGCTGCGGATCTCCTCGTTGGACAGCCACGAGCCCCAGGTGCTGGCGCCGCCGGCGCAGGGGCGGTAGATGCCGCCCAGCGTCGCGTAGCTGGACACCCATTCGCCGTCGCGCCACACCAGGTTGGTGTTGCCGCCGATCTGGTAGGCGCCGCTGGTGGTGCCGGTGTCGTACTTGGCGACGTTGGCGCGGCTGCCGCCGATGATGTTGGCGGCATTGCTGCTGGTGCTCTGCTCGTGGTTGCGCACCAGGATGATCTCGGTGCTGCGGCCCACGCGGCGCTGCACGACGACGCCCATGCCGTCGTGCGCGCCGGGCGTCACGAGGCCGTCGGACATCACGTCGCCCTTCCAGCCATAGCTCTTGTAGCTGAAGCCGGCGGGCAGCTCGACCAGCGGCAGGCCGGTCGTCAGGTCGTTGACCGGCGCGGTGGGGCCGTAGGGGCTGTCCAGCAGCACCGACGCGCCGGCGGCGGCACAGCTGTCGGCTGCAGCGGCTTCGGCCACGCGCGTGGCCAGCGCGCCGATGGGGCCGGCGAAGGCGGCGGCAATGGCGGCCGCGCCGCCCTTGAGCAGGCCGCGACGGCCCGAGTCTGCTTGATCCATGGCTACTCCAACGATTTGGGATTGGCTGGGAAGCCGTGAAATCCATCACACGGCTTCTGAGCCGCGCATGCTCGCGGCGCGATATGAAAGCCACATGAAAATGCGCGTCCATGAATCGCTTCGACCGCACGCTCGCCCGCCTTGCCGAACCCGGCGTGGTGCTGCGGCTGGCCGCGCTGGTGGTCTGCGCGATGGAGCTGGTCAGCGCCGGCGCGGCGCTGCTGGGCGCCCGCACCGAGCCCTATGACGGCCTGGTCGCCTGGGTCTGGCGCCAGCTGGGCGGCGACGCCAACGACCGCGGCCTGCTGCTGGTCTGCGTGGCGCTGCTGCTGAGCTTCGTCGCGTTGACCTGGCAGCTGGCCCGCCAGGGCTCTGGCGCGATGAGCGTGAACCGCCGCCTGGGCTGGCTGCTGCTGGTGGACCTGCTGGCCTTCGGCGTCACGCCGGGCCTGCCCTTCCTCGTCACCGCGCTGGCCGCCGTGCTGCTGCCGGCGCGCATCGCGCTGGGTTTCGGCGCGGCCCAGGTGCTGCTGAACACCGGAATCTACGCCGCGCCGCAGGCCGAGGCCTGGCTGGACCAGTTCGGCCTGCTGTCGTCCATGCTGGCGCTGCACGGCCTGGCCTTCGGCCTGGGCCGCATGGCCGCCGCGGAGGCCGAGAAGCGCCGCTGGCTGCAGGCCGTGCTGGCCGAGCAGATGGCCGGCGAGCACCTGCTGGCCGAGCAGATGCGCTACAACGAGCGCATGCAGATCGCGCGCGAGCTGCACGACCTGATGGGCCACCACCTGACCGCGCTGAATCTGCAGCTGCAGCTGGGCAACGCGCTGCTGGCGCGCGCCGACTCCGGCGGCGCCGGTCAGGCACTGGACCGCGCACAGGGCGTGGCCGCGCAGCTGCTCGCCGATGTGCGCGAATCCGTCTCGCAGCAGCGCGACTCGCAGCGCATTGACCTGTCCGCGGCGCTGCAGGCCTTGTCCGAGGGCATCGCCAGCACGCGCATCGAGCTGGACGTGGACGACGCCGCGCGCGACCTGGGCCCTCGCGCGGCCCATGCGCTGCTGCGCTGCGTGCAGGAGGGCGTGACCAACAGCGTGCGCCATGCTGGCGCACGCCGCGTGCAGGTGACCTTGCGCGGCGTCGGCGACGCCATCGCCGTCAGCATCGACGATGATGGGCGGGGCGCGCCGGGCTGGCACGAAGGCCGGGCCGGCAATGGACTGTCCGGCATGACCGAGCGCATGACCGAACTGGGGGGGCAGATGCGCGTCACGCGCACCAGCCCGGGTTTCCGAATCGAGCTGAGATGTCCACGATGGGTGTGATCAAGATCCTGCTGGTCGAAGACCAGCAACTGGTGCGCGAAGGCCTGAAGGGCCTGCTGGCGCTGCACGACGACCTGAAGGTGGTGGGCGAGGCCAACGACGGCGCCGAGGCGCTGGAGTGGCTGTCCGCCGCGCCGGCGGACGACATGCCCGACGTCATCCTGTCCGACATGCGCATGCCGCGGCTGGACGGCATCGGCCTGATCCGCGCGCTGGCCGCGCGCGCGCTGCGTCTGCCGGTCATCCTGCTGACCACCTTCGACGACACGGCCGCCTTCGACGAGGCCGCGCGCGCCGGCGCCAAGGGCTTCCTGCTGAAGGCCATACGCCCCGAGACACTGGCCCAGGCACTGCGCGATGTGCATGCCGGCGGCACCGCGCTGCGGCCATCGCTGACCACCCGCATGGAGGCCAAGGGCGGTGAGCGCGCGTTCACGGCGGCCGACCATCCCGACCCGCTGTCGCCGAAGGAGCTGCAGGTGCTGCGCCTTGTGGCCAGCGGCCGCAGCAATACCGAGATCGCGGCGCTGCTGGGCAACAGCGAAGGCGTCATCAAGAACCATTGCTCGGCCATCTTCTCCAAGATGGGCGTGCGCGACCGCACGCAGGCGGTGCTGCGGGCGATCGACCTGGGCTGGATCTAAGGCTTGGTCCGCGCTGGCGCGGCCAACTGCAGCACCCAATAGCGCTGCAGGCTGCCGGGGCCGGTCACGCAGGCGAGGCCCGCCTCCTCGAAGCGCGCCTCCATCAGGTTCTCGCAATGCGCCGGGCTGGCCAGCCACTGCACCAGCGCCTCATCCAGCGTCTCGGGGCCGCCGGCCAGGTTCTCGCCGGCCAGGCGCATCGCATAGCCCGCCTCGCGCAGCCGCTGGCGCAGTGGCGCGCCGTTGGCGCCCAGGTGATCCAGCCGGTCGCGGCCGGCCAGGTCGACGGCATGGCTGCGCGCGGATGCGGCCAGCGTGTCCTGCCAACGCAGCGCCGGCACTGCGGGCCATGCGCGGCCACCGCAGGTCTGCGGGCTGGCGCGCAGTGCATTCAGCGCGGCGAGGGTCGCATCGATGCCGGGCTGGCAGCCCTGGGTCGCCGGTGACAAGGCCAGGCACAGCGAAAGCAACAGCAGGACACGCATGCCGGCATCCTAGGCGCAGTCGCGACCTTGGTGATTGCCAATCCGCAACCCTGGCCGCAGGATGGCGCCAACGTCCAGCCGTGATGAAAGGGATCGCCATGACGCCCAAACCCCGCGCCCTCGCCGCCATCTGCCTGGTGCTGTCCCTGGGCCTGCCGGCGTGCGCCAACGAAACAACGCGCGCACAGACCCCGGTGCAAGCCCTGCAGGCCATAGAACGTGCCATCGGCGAGGCCCCTTGCGACAGCAACGCCGACTGCCGAACCATCGGCGTCGGCGCCAAGGCCTGCGGCGGGCCGGAGCGCTATCTGCCATGGTCGGTGCGCTACACGCAGGCCGACAAGTTGCAACGCCTGGTGGAACAGCATCGCTCGCTGCGCACCAGCGAGAACACGCGCGACGGCCGCGTCTCCAACTGCGCCGTCGTCACCGACCTCGGCACCACCTGCGTGGCCCGGCGCTGCCAGATGAATCCGCCCGGCAGCGACGCGGGGATTCAACTCACGCGCTAACCGGCCCCCAAGGAAAACAGGCCCCGCAGGGCCTGTTCTTGATGGTGCCACCAGGGCACCGGAGAACGCGTCAGGGACGCGCGATTGTCAGCGCCGGGCTGCTCCAGGTTTCCCAATGCGCCGGGTTGCCGGCATCGCCCAGCGCCTTCAGCACCGACAGCTTGATGATGTAGCTGCCGTTGGCCAGAACGCCCATCGACGTGCTGCCATCCCAGCCCGCGGCAGACCAGCCGCCCGGCGTTGCGCTGCGACCCAGGTAGTGCTCTTCGCTGATGACGCCGCGGCTGGCCAGCGTCGTGGCATCCAGCACTTCCCGCTTCAGGGTGCGCGACTGATGATCCAGATGCAGCAGCACGAAGGGAACATCATTGCCCACCATCGTGAAGCTGGCACCGGCTGCCTGCTTCTGGTAGCTCGTGCCGGAGAGTCTGGCCAGCCACGGGAAGCCGTTGGCCGTCGGCGTCATCACCTGCGTCGACTGGTAGTCACCCTTGAAGCCCGCGTAGGCCACCTGGATCGGCGAACCCACGGTCTGCGGCGTGAAGGTGATGTAGCCACCATAGAGCGAGCGGTCCGCCAGAGCCGGGTTGGCCGTAATGGTCACAGTCACCGTGGCCACGCCCTTGGCCGGAACGACGACGCTGGCACTGCTGAACCCCACCGACGCCGGAGCGCTGAAGACCCCGGTCAGGTTGTAGCTGGTACCGGTCTGCGTGTTCGCGCCGGCCGCCACACCGGCGACATGGCCCAGCGTGTACGTCACCGCCACCGACGCGTCATTGCGCAGCGTCAGCTTCTGCACCGTCGATCCTGCGGCGCTCTCGCCGGTCGATATCTTGCTAGGCATCACGAACTGCTGGGCCTGCACCGCCGCCACGACGTCGACCATGCCGGCGCCTTGGCGGAAGGTGTGCTCCAGCAAACCCAGGTCCGGATTGCCCGACCACGGCTTCGGCTTCGCGGTGTTCTGCAGGCGCGTCAGCATGTTGACCATCGGCGGCGCCGAGCGGCCGACGATCGCGCTCTCGCGGCCCAGTGCAGCGTTGGGCAGCGCCTGCAGGATCAGCGCCGTCGCGCCGGCCACATGCGGCGCGGACATCGAGGTACCGCTCAGCGTCGCACCGCCTCCCTGCTCCAGCGGATAGGCCGAGAAGATGCCGCCGCCAGGCCCGCCGATATCGGGCTTGAAGCTCAGATCAGCGGCCAGGCCGAAGGAGCTGAAACCCGAGATCAGGCCGCCGGTGCCGTAGGGGTAGGCCACGCCATCGGCAGTCCAGTTCAGCGTGGTCGGACCCGCACCAATGGCGTTGTGCAGCACCGTACCCTGGGCCGCCGTGATGCCCACGACCGGGATCGTGATCGGCACCGCGCCTGCCACCGTCGCATTGATCGCACCGGCCGAGTGGTTGTAGATCACGACCGCCGCAGCACCGGCGTTCTGGGCAACCAGCGCCTTGTCATAGAAGCCGCAGGAACCGCGCCGGATCAGCACCGCCATGCCTGCAAGGCTGCCGGCCGGCAGCGCCGTGCAGCCGTCCGGGGCTGTCGTGGGCAGCGTCGGCTGGTTGGTCGCACCGGTCCTGGCCATGGGCAGGCTGCCGCTGGTCGGCGGCAGTGGCGAGGCCGTTGACGGGTTGTAGCCATAGGGCGTGCCATTGACGTTGAACGAGGTCTGCCCGTTGTCGAAAGACGCGACGCCGATCACGCCATCGCCCACGCCAGGTGCGCCGGCGGCATACAGGGCATCCGGCGAACTGCCGCCGGGGCCGTTGTTGCCGATCGAGGCCACCATCACGACGCCCTTCGCCGCCAGCCGCGCCGCGGCCTGTGCGGTCGGGTACTGCGGCCACTGGCGGCTGGCGCCGATGCTCTGGTTGATCACCTGCATGCCGTCGGCCAGCGCACGCTCCAGCGCCTCCAGCATGATGTCGGACGTGGTACTGCCATTGCAGCCGAACACGCGGTAAGCACCGAACGTGACGCCCGGCGCCACACCCTTGAGGCCGCCGCCGTTGGCGCCGACGATGCCGGCCACATGCGATCCATGGCCACCGCAGTCATCGGGGTTGGCGTCAGGCGTCGCGACCGGGTTGTATGAGGCACTGCTCGGGTCGGCATTGAACGCATCGCCGACCAGGTCCCATCCCGCCACCACCCGCGCGCTCGGGAACGGCGTCGTGCCATTCACGCCGGAGCCGCCAAAGGCCGGATGGTCGATGTCCACGCCGGTGTCGATGATGCCGACCTTGATGCCCGCCCCCGTCAGCCCCAGCGAGTTCTGCGCGACGTTGGCGCCGGTCAACGACAGCGCGCGATGGAGTTCCACCGCGGAACCTGCAACCTGCTCAGGCGTCGGCGCCTGGATGATCTCGATCGGATGGAGGGCCTTCACTCCCGCCACACGAACCAACTTGGCGCGCTGCGCGGCGTCCACCGAGACGGCAAGGCCGTTGAAGAGCGAGCTGAAGGACCGACGCTCCTGGTAGGCGATCCGAGCATTGGCTGCGGCGGCGCGGAAGGCGCTCTGCTCGGCCTGCACCGCTGTCAGCTTGGCACCATCCGCCACCGGCTTGCCGGTCAACTCGACGAACCACAGGCGCGTGTCTTCGGCGTCCGCAACAGGGACCGATTGGGCCATCGCTAGAGTGGCGGTAGAAAGCGCCGCAATGGCCAGAACAATTGGCTTGCGACTCAGATTCCAGCTAGGCATGTGAACTCTCCGTACGTTTCGAAGCTGTGCATGCTCTCCACTTGCGAAGGCGCGCGGATCGGGGCTTTCCCGAGCGCAAGCGGTGCCTGCAGGCAGGCGCCACAAACACCCCCCGCGAATGAGCGGTGACGCATGCCGCGCATCCGGCCCGGCATGCCTCGCAAAGCGGCTCGTCGCCGGCCTGCGAGCACGGGTTAGTCCGACCACCGAATCGCGGGAGGGCATTCGCCGAGCAGGGCTTGTCAGCTTGCCGCCGACGGAACGGGATGGCAGATTCGCGTCACTTCATGTCGCCGCCCGGAACTCGCCGGCCGGCAGTCAACAAACCTGGGAAGCAAACGCTTATGAACCTACTCAAACGCAGCGCCATCGGCGCCTCCTTGGTGGCCGCGGCCATGATGGCCGGCACGGCCCATGCGGGAACCGTTACGCTCAGCGTGGGGGGCATTGCCAGCAACGGCGCCTTGGGTGATCCGACCAACGAGACGCGCTACATCGACATCCTGGCGGGCGTGCAGATCACCAACATCTCGTGGAATGTCAGCTTCGCGACAGAAGGCTCCAGCTGGCTGTCCGAGATCGGCGTCGATCTGAACAACGGCGCTGCAGGCGGCGTTTCCCTGTTCGCCGGCATTGGCGACGACTTTGCGGGTACGGGCAGCTACAGCGGCTCCGCCGACCTGATCGCGCTGGGTGCCGACTTCTTCCTTGACAGCACCGGCCGGCTGAACTTCGAGTTCTTCGAGTACTTTGATGACTTCGTCGGCGCGACTGACGCCACCTGGCTCAGCGGCGACCTGACGGTGACGTATGTCCCCGAGCCCGCGACCTTCGGCCTGGCCGCCCTGGCCCTGCTGGGCGCGGGTGCCACGACGCGTCGCCGCAAGTCCTGACCACTGCAGCACCTGACGCATCCAAGGGCCGCATCATGCGGCCCTTTGAGCTGGAGCGCGTCGTTGCGTCGGCGAGGGCCTCAGAGCTCCGCTTCGCCCCGCAGCCCTGAGACCGGCGCACCAGGGCACCACAACCAGTGCCCGCGCCGACTGGCGTGATAGACCGCCTCGCGCTGGCCCTCGCGCACCACCAGCCTGTAGCCCGGCACGAGTGCCTGCGTGTAGGCCATGCCGGGGCGTGGGCAACCGAGCGACGCATCGGCCCAGTTCAGCTCCTCGACGCCGACTTTCAACGCATCGGGTCGGTGCAGTTGCCAGGCACGCGCCGCATCGGCCCGCACCGCGGCCTCGATGGCCCCCCGTGCAACGACGCCGTCAGCCCCCGGTCGCACCCAGCCGGCACGGGCATGGGAAGCCACGGCGTTCTCGGCTTGGTCCGCCGGCAGCGATTGAGCCATCGTCACATCCAGACTCATGAGGCAAAGCGCCAGCTTCGCCAGCACGTACGAAGGCCGACTTGCCATGGAAGCTCTCCAGAAAGGCCTTGAGCGCCCGCGATGAGCGCGCATCGCGGGGCTGCATGTCTTCACAGGCGCCAAGAATAGCCGGAGCGCCCCGCCCGCGGCACTCAGCCGGGCTGCGGCACAACAGGCCCCGACGCCGGCACGGGCATCGGCAGAGACTCGCTGCCCCCGCCCTGCTGCCCGGTCACAGGTGCCGGCACCGCATGGGCCTGGCCCAGGAACATCCAGTCGCTGGCCAGGTGGGTGCTGGACCCGTCCGGCTGTACCTGGCGCAGCAGCGCCTGCTCGGAGCGGCTGTGCACGCCATGAAAGCCCTGGGGGTCGCCGGGCGCCACGATCAGTGCCCAGTCGGCTCGCCCCGTAAAGGGGTCGGGGTAGAGACGCCGCAGATGATGGCGCGGCTTGGGACCCCGGAGGTCGATGAGCAGATCTTCCAGCCTGCGCGGATGCACGCCGCCCTCGCCAGCCCCGACATAGCTGGCGATCGCGCGCGCGATCTCGCCGCCGCGAAAGGCCAGCTCGCGCTCCTTCTCGCGCTGCGCCGCCGTGTGCCAGGCCGACCCCAGCGCAGCCAGGCCCGCGGCCGTCAACGCGACGAGGAACAGCACGGCCAGGTAGCTGTAGCCGCGTTCCGAAGCGTCACCAGTCTGCATACAGCCGCCCGTCGGCGCTGCGCCCGGCCGCGCCGCTGCGCACGTCCCACACATTGCCGCTCACCTGCATGTCGGCCGGCGGCGGCAGTTCCACCCAGCTGTCGCGCGCGCCGGTCAGCGGGTCCTCGGGCAGCTCGCGGATGTAGCGCGCATCGGCCAGCTCCTGCAGCGAGTCCGGATAGCGGCGCTTGTCTGCGGCGAACTGGTCGATCGCATCCCGCATCGTCGTCAACGAGTGCAGAAGCGCCGTCTCCTTGCTCTTCTGCAGCGAGTTGAAATAGCGCGGAGCCACGATGGACGCCAGCAGCGCCACGATGGCCATGACGACGATCAGCTCGATCAATGTGAAGCCCGCACCGCGTTTCATCGTCACCAGTCCTTCAACAGCGTGCCGTCCAAGGCCTTGCGCTCGCTGCGCGAGAACACGTCGAACACGTCCTTGCCCGCTCGTGGCTCGTCGGGCGGACTCTCGTAGGCGCGCAGCGCCCAGCTGTCGGCCGCAGCCTGGTCAGCGGGCGCGAAGGGGTCGCGCGGTAGTCGGCGCAGGAAGTAGATGCGGCGACCATCGGGTGCCTTGGCGTCGGGCACGCCGTCCACCAGTTGCCGCAGCGACTTCGGGTAGCCGCTGTCCTCGGGGCTCTGCTGGATGTGGCCGGCCTCGGCCGCGCGTTTGTAGGCGTCCAGTGCGCCACGCAGCGTGCGCAACGACTGACGCAACTCGGCCTCGCGGCTGCGCTGCACCGACAGCTCCAGCAGCGGCCGCGCCGCCGACGCGAGCACACCCAGCATGGCCAGCACGACCAGCATCTCGATCAGCGTGAAGCCCCGCTGGCGCATGCTCGGCTACCTGGCAGCTTCCACCGTGACGAGGCCGGAGCCATCGACCCGCACCGGCACGGCTTCGCCATTGGCCCCTGCGGCTTGCAGCGACCCCACGCCGATGTTCAGCGCCTGCCCGGCCGCGGACGGCAGCGCGCGCAGCGCCACCACGCGCTCGCCGCGTGGCGGCAGCTCCACGGGATAGCGACCCGCCGGCGCGTTGGCCACCGGCTGCGCGGCCGTCAGGCGGCTGGCGTCGTACTCCAGTTCAGCACGCACCGTCGCGCCACTGTCGTTCTTCAACGCGACCGCCACCGTGCCGCCGGCGGGGATCTGCGGCGTGACGTCCAGCCGCAATGTGGCCTCCGCCGCGGCGGCGGCCGCCGTAGCCGCCGTAGCCGCCGTAGCCGCAGCAGGCGCGGCCACCGCGCCACCGCTGGGCCCCACGCCCACGCGCGCCTCGCGGCGCAGCAGGCTGGAATACGCACCGGGGCTGGCGTCGACGCCGCTGGCCAGCCGCGTCAGCGACGCATCCGGCACGGCCAGGTTGCGCACCACGCGCGGCGTGATCAGCAGCACCACCTCGGTTTTCAGCCGCGTGTCGGTCTGCGTGCCAAACAGGCGGCCCAGCAGCGGGATGCGCGACAGCCCCGGAATGCCGGCGGCGCTCTTGCGGTCCTCGTCGTTGATGAGGCCGGCCAGCACCTGCGTCTCGCCGTCGGCCAGCCGCAGCACGGTGGCGGTGTTGCGCGTGCCAATTTCATAGGCCGTCGTGCCGCCAGGGCCGGTGACCTGACGGATCAGGTTGCTGACCTCCAGGCCCACCTTGATGACCACGTCGTTGTCCAGCTGGATGGTGGGCTCCACGTCCAGCTTCAGACCGATGTCCAGGTAGCTGACCGACGCGGCCACCGACGTGGAGCCCGTGAAGTTGGTCGTCGTCGTGAACACGGGCAGCTTCTGGCCGATGTGCACCTTGGCCTTGTCGCGGTTGCGCACACGGATCTTGGGGTTGGCCAGCAGGTTGGAGTTGCCGGCCGTGCCCTTGATGTTGGCGACGATGGCGGGGTTGGCGATGCTGGCGCGGAACTGGTTGCGCTCGCTGAGCAAGACCTGGCCCACGACGCCCGGCAGGCCGTAATTGACGGTCTCGGGCCACTGCAGGCCCAACGCGTCGACCTGGTCAGTGGCCAGCTCCATGACCTCCACCTCCAACATCACCTCGGGCTCAGGCAGGTCCACCGACGCGATCAGCTTCTCCACGAGACGCAGCACCTCGGGCGTATCGCGCACCACCAGCAGGTTCAGGCGCTCGTCGATGTGGATGTCGCGCACCTTGGCGATGGTGCGCACCATGGCCTGCACCTGCTTCACGTCGGCGTTGGTCAGGTACAGCGTGCGCGTGACCAGCTCCTGGTGCTCGCGCTGCTTGGCTGCCGTGTTGGGGAAGATCAGCACCGAGCTGTCGTTCAGCAGTTTGCGGTCCAATTGCTGCGTGCCCAGCACGACGCGCAGCGCCTCGTCCAGCGTGACGCCGCGCAGGAAGACGGTCACACGCGCATCGGCGCGCACGTCCTTGTCGAACACGAAGTTGATGCCGCTGCTGCGCGCCAGCGCCTCGAACACCTGGCGCAAAGGCGCATCGCGGAACTCCAGCGTCACCGGCTTCTGGAACCCCGGGCCCAGCTCGCCGACGGCCGACTCCAGCGGCCGCGCCTGCGCGACCTGGCTGGCCAGCAGCCGCGCGCCGGGGTGCTGCGGCGCCTCGGCCAGGATCTCGCGCGCCACCGCATCGGCGCGCTCGATGCGGCCGGCCTTCAGCGCCGCACGGCCGGCGGCCAGCTGGGTCTCGTGGCGGCGGCCACGGTCGATGTCCACGGTCAGCGCGGCCAGGCGCGGGTGCTTGGCATCGGCCAGCGCCAGCTGGCTCAGCAAGGCCTGCGCCTCATCCCAGCGGCCCGCGCCACGCAGCGCCTCGATCTGCAGGATGAGCCGTGCCGTGGCCTGCTCGCGGGCACGCACCTGGGCGGCACGCAGCGTCGGGTCCGTGGGGTCCTTGGCGATGGCGTCGTCCAGCACGCGCAGCGCGGCGGGCCACTGGTTGCTGCGGCCGAGGTCTTCGGCCTGGCGCAACGCCGGGTTGGCGCACGCGGTCAACAGCGCGACGCTGATCAGGAGCAGGAGCTGCTTCATGGCACAGCCTTGAAAACGATGTTCTGGGGGATTTGCGACGGCAGCCAGGTCAGACTGACGCCGCTGGTCGAGACCTGCTCCACGCGCCACTGGCCGTCGATGACGTCGCCGCGCTTCACGCTGAGTGTGCGGCTGGGGCTGGTCAGCAATGCCAGCTCGACGGCCTGCGCGCCCTCGCCTTCGACGAGCCGGCCGATCATCTGGTACGGCAGCGGCGGCGCCGATGGCGGTGCGGGCGCGGCCACGGTGGAGAGCGGCGGCGGGGGTGGCGCGGGCGGAGGCGGTGGCGGCTGCCACGCGGCCAGCTGCTCGGCCGAGGCCTCGGCCCAGGGCTGGCGCGCGGCGGTCTGTGGCGCGGGCGCAGACGCTGCAGCCGTCGGCTTGCGAACGGGCTCGACGACCGCGACCGTGCCGGCGTTCTCATCGGGCCGGGTTGCCACCCAGGCCGTGGCGGCCAGCGTCGCGGCCAGCGCACCACCCAGCACGAGATGACGCGGTGTCATGGCGCCCTCCCATGCAGCGACCATTGCAGCTCGGCATCCACATCGGCGCTGAGTGGGCTGGGCCGGCGCAGCTTGACCGCGTCCAGGCTCAGCGCCGGATCGTGGGCCAGCGCCGCGGCGATGAAACGGCGGACCTGCGCATAGCTGCCCGTCAGCGGCATGCTCACACGCAGCCGCTCCAGGCCCTCGCTGCTGGCGAGGCGGTGTTCGGTGCGCGCGACGTTCAGCTCCAGCCGTATGGCCAGCTCCAGCAGGTCGGCCAGGCGCTGCTGGCGCGCTGCCGCCGCGGGCAGCGTGGCCTGCCACTGCTGCAGGCTGACAGGAACCGCCGCCGTGGTGGCCAGCGGCCTCGCCTTGGCGCGAAGTTCGCGTGCCTGATCCTGCAGCGCCGTGGCCTGCGCATCCCAGCGCTGGCCCAGCACGACGGCGACGGCGGCCAGCAGCAGCGCCACCAGCCCCGCGAGGCCGGGCCAACCCAATGCCTTGATGAATCGGTTCATGAGCCGCTCCCGGTCGGCACGCGCGCGCTGATCTCGAAGCGCTGACCGGTCAGGCCCGTCTCGGCCGCCGCGAAGCGCGACAGCACGACCTGACCCCAGCCGGGCGTGGCACCCAGCTGCTCGGCCAACTGCAGCGCCAGCAGCTTGTCGGGAGTAAGGCCCTCCAGCCGCAGCTCACCGCGGCCGGCGCTGGCGTCCAGGCCCAGCCAGGCGATGGATTTCGCGTCGGCCCCGGTGGTCTCCACGCGCGTCAGCAGCGGCTCCCACGGCATGGCCAGCAGCGCGCGGGCCTCGGTGGCGGACCGGTTCTCGGCCGGCTGCGCGGTGCGGCGCGGCTGCGGCTTGGGTGTGGGGCGCAACTGCGCGACGCGCTCGCGCGCGGCCTGGGCCACCTCCAGCGCGCGATGGCTCTCGACGGCGCTCCAGGCCGCCGTCGCCAGCACCAGCGCGCCGGTTGCCGCCAGCGGCCAGGCCAACGGGGATTGCGCGCTGCGCGGCAGGAAGTCGGGCTGCGGCGTCGCGGGGCCGGGCTGTGCTGCGAGGTCGCTGTCCGGCGTGCCAACGGCCAGCGGTGCATCGCCACCCAGGTCCGCCAGCGACTTCACGCGCCGCGACTGCAGCGCCGTCACACGGCCACGGTCCAGCTGGATGACGACGGCGATCTCGCCTTCGTGCCACACCGCGCGGCCCGTGCCCGCACGCGTCGCGGCGGGCAGCGAGGCCAGCCACACGGCCCAGGCCGGCCGCACGGCGGCGACATGCACGCGCGCGGACCGCAGCGAGGCGAGATCCAGTCCGTGCAATGCGGACGCACCCGCCGCCTCACCCAGCTTCCACGGCGCAATGGCGAAGCGCTGCGCGGCGGCGCCGAAGTAATGCGCGAACTGCTGTTGCGCATAGGCCTGCACGGCGTCCAGGTCGGCCAGTGGCAGGCCCGGCTCCACGACCAGTTCATGCAAGGCGCGGGCGCTGACGACCAGCTCGACGGCCGTGCCGGGATGGTCCTTGCACCAGGCCGCGAACTCGTCGCCACCCGGCGTGACGAACAGGCGCCTCGGCCGGGCCAGTCGCGCCTTCAGGCGCTCACTCATCGAGGGTGACACGTTCCAGCTCCTCGAAGGTGGTCTCGCCGCGGCACACGGCGGCCAGCGCCATGTCGCGCAGCGACTTCATGCCGCGCGCCTTGGCCGCGGCCTTGATCTCGGACATGGGCGCGCGCGCCGCGATCAGGTCGCGCAGGCCGTCGTCCAGCTTCAACAGTTCGGCCACCGCGCGCCGACCCTTGTAGCCGGTGCCGCGGCAGTGGCCGCAGCCCTCGCCCTTCATGAAGTTGCCGTTGATGACGGCATGCCTTGCCAAAGTGACCGGGTCAGGCGAGAACGGCTGCGCGCAGTGCTTGCACGTCAGCCGCACCAGCCGCTGCGCCAGCACGGCGTTCAGCGCCGACACGACGTTGTAGAGGTCCAGCCCCATGTGCATGAAGCGGCCGATGACATCGAACGCGTTGTTCGCGTGCACGGTGCTGAACACCAGGTGGCCGGTCAGCGCGGCCTGCACGGCGATCTGCGCCGTTTCGGCGTCGCGGATCTCACCCACCATGACGCGGTCGGGATCGTGGCGCAGGATGGAGCGCAGCCCGCGCGAGAAGGTCAGGCCCTTCTTCTCGTTGACGGGGATCTGCACGACGCCGCTGAGCTGGTACTCGACCGGGTCTTCGATGGTGATGATCTTGTCGGCGCCGGTGTGGATCTCGGCCAGCGTCGCGTACAGCGTGGTGGTCTTGCCCGAGCCGGTGGGGCCGGTCACCAGCAGCATGCCGTGCGGCTGGCGCGCCTGGTGGCGGATGGCAGCGCGTTCGTCGTCGTCGAAGCCCAAGGCGTCCAGCGTCAGCGCGCCGGCACGCGCGATGGCCGCGCGGTCCAGGATGCGGATGACCGCGTCCTCGCCGAACACGCTGGGCATGACGCTCAAGCGGAAGTCAATCTCGCGGCCCTGCACGCGCAGCTTGAAGCGGCCGTCCTGCGGCAGACGGCGCTCGCCGATGTCCAGCTCGGCCATGACCTTGAGGCGCGACACCAGTTGCTCGGCGACCTGGGGACCGTCGACCTGACGCACCAGCGCCATGACGCCGTCAACGCGGAAGCGGATCACCGCGCCGCGCGCCGTGCATTCGATGTGGATATCGGAGGCGGCGTCCTGCAGCGCGTCGTAGATCGTCGCGTTCAGCAGCCGCACGACAGGGCTGGCCTGTTCGCTGAGCGCCAACGCCGAGAGTTCCTCGGTGTGGTCCTCGATGGTGGTCAGCGCTTCTTCCACATCCGACAACGCGCGGAAGTCCGCCTCGCCCGCGCCGAGGAAATGCGTCACCGCCTCGCTGGAGGCGCGCTGCCAGCCCACCGGCGCATTGAGCCGCGACTCCACGCTCTGCAGCAGCATCGCGTCCTCGTCGCGCTCGGCCAGCAGCACGCGGCTATCGTTGGCGCCCACGGCCAGCACGGCGCGCCAACGCTGCGCCTGCGCCTGCGGCCATTGCTCGAAGTCCAGGTGCCAGGGGCCTTGCTCGGCGGGCAGCCAGTCGTTCAACGACGTGCTCATTGCACCTGCTCCACCAACTGGAAGATCGGCAAGTACATCAACACGATGATTCCGCCGATCAGCACGCCCATGATGAGCATCAGCGCCGGGTTCACGAGGCGCGACAGCAGGTCGGTCAGCCGCGCGGCCTCCTCGTCGTGGAAGGCGGCGGCGCGCTCCAGCATGGCCGCCACCTCGCCGCTGCGTTCGCCCACGCGCAGCATGCGGCGCGCGACCGGCGTGGCCAGGTCTTGCGCGTCGAAGGCGCTGGACAGGCGCTCGCCGCGCTCGATCTGCGCGGCCGCGGCCTGCACGGCAGAGCGCCACGGCGCGGCCACCACGTCGACGACGATCTTCAGCGCCGCCAGCGCCGGCACACCTGCGGCCAGCAGCATCGCCAGCGAGCGGTACAGCCGCGCCAGCGCCAGCACGCGCAGTCGCGGGCCCAGGCCCGGCAGCGTCCACAGCGCGGCCTGCAGCCGCTGGCGCACGGCCGGTTGGCGGAACAGCGCGAACACGCCGAAGCAGATGGCCGCGAGGCCGCCCAGCACCAGACCCGGATGCGCGCCCGCCGTCTGGCCGAACTCGATCAGCACGCGCGAGGCCCAGGGCAGCTCGGCGCTGGTCTGTTCCAGGATGCCGGAGAAACGCGGCAGCACGTACAGCAGCAGGAACAGGATCACCGCGCCGCCCACGCCCAGCAGCATCAGCGGGTAGACCATCGCGGCGACCAGCCGTGAACGCAGCGCATCCACCCAGGCCAGGTAGCGCGCATGCTGGGCCAGCGCGATGGACAGCTGGCCGGTCTTCTCGTTGGCGGCGACGATGGCGCAGATCAGCTGGTCGAAGGCCTGCGGCTGCTGGCGCAGCGCGGCGGACAGGGGCTGGCCCTGCTCGATCTGCGCGACGACGCCGTCCAGCGCCGCGCGCACGCCGGGCTGGGCCTCCTTCTCGCGCAGCGTCTGCAAGGCTTCCAGCAGCGCGATGCCGGCGTCCAGCAGCACGGCCAGTTCCTGACTGAACAGCTGCAGCGGGAACTTCGCGCGGCGGCGCCAGGGTCTTGCGGCCGCCGCTGCGGCGACCTCGCGCACCTCCAGCACATGCTGCGGCGCGACGCCCAGCACGGCCGCGACGGCGGCGCGGTCAGGTGCTTCCACGCGCTCGCTGCTGACGGCGCCAGCGCGCAGCACGCGAGCCTGGAAAACTGCCATCACCAGGAGGTGAGGTCGGCGTCCTCACCCTCGCCGCCGGGGCGGCCGTCCTTGCCCAGGCTCAGCAGGTCGTATTCGCCATGCTCGCCGGGGCTGCGGTACTGGTAGTCGTTGCCCCAAGGATCCTTGGGCACGGCCTTGGCGAGGTACGGGCCGGCCCACTTGGGCTCGTCGGCCGGCTTGGCGTTCAGCACGGTCAGGCCCTGCTCGGTGCCCGGGTAGCGGCCCACGTCCAGGCGGTACTGGTCCAGCGCCTTGGTCAGCGCGTCGATCTGCGCGCGGGCCGCCTTGACCTCGCTCTTGCCGATCTGGCCGAAGAACTTCGGGCCCACATAGCCAGCCAGCAGGCCGATGATGACCATGACGACCAGCAGTTCAAGCAGGGTGAAGCCGCGCGGGCGGGCAGAGCGGGGTCGGAACATGGTCATGCAGGGTACAGCGGGACGGCGACTGTTCAACGGCGGGCGCCGGCGGGCAATCGGGATTTGACCGCACCGCATTCTGAGGGGGCGCCGTGACAGCGCCGGTCTCAATCTCCGACGATGGCGCCCTCGCTGACGAAGATCAGCCGGCCTGAGGCGGTGACGGCCAGGCCTGCGGGCTGATTGATGCTGCCGTCCAAGCCGGGGCGCAGCACAACACCGCGGCCGCCGGCCACCGTGCTGACATGCCCGCCGGGCGTGATCCGCCGAATGGCGTGATTGCCAGCGTCGGCAACAAAGAGATTGCCGCGGGAATCAAAGGCAAGGCCCGCCGGGCTGGAGAGGCGGGCGAAGGCGCCCAGGTCATCGATGTGGCCCTCCGAGTAGGGCGCGCCAGCGACCGGGCCTACCTCGCCGGTCGGCGACACCTTGCGGATCGCATGGCTGGAGTCGGTGAAGTAGACGTTGTCCGCAGCGTCTATGGCCAGATAGCGCACAAGGCCCAGCCTAGCCTCGCTGCCGGTGCCGTTGACATAGCCGTTCTCGCCCACCTTGCCGGCCAGCGTGGTCACAACACCGGTCGGGCTGATGCGGCGCAACACGAAGTTGGACTTGTCAGCCACGATGACATGGCCTTTGCTGTCCACTACCAGCGCACCCGGCCAGTTGAAGCGTGCCGATGTGCCAGCGCCATCCGCGCTACCCGACTCGTTGTACTTGCCGGCCAGCAAACTGACCACGCCGGTGCTGCTGATGCGGCGGATCGCATGGCCGGAGTCGGCCACGTATAAATTTCCCGCCGCATCCTGTGCCAAACCAGTGGGCCCATAAAAGGTGGCCACGCCCGCAGCGCCGTCTGTGCTGCCGTAATCGCCACTACCGGCCAGCGTGTCCACCCGGTTGGTGTCCAGTGCCAGGCGCCGCACGCGCCGATTGACGGCGTCCGCCAGGTAGGCGGTGCCTGCGGGGCCGGCGATCAGCGCGTTGTCCTGCGTGTAGTAGGCGCCGATGCGCGCGGCCGTGCCAACGCCATCGGCGAACCCGCCGCGCGGCCCTCCGCCTGCCAGCGTGCTGATGGCGGCGGCAGGTGTCACGATGCGCACCGTATACGACGCGCTGTCGAAGTAGGCAACATTGCCGTCCGGCAAGCTGGCCATGGTGCTGGCGTAGCCTATCGATGCACGATCGTTGGGGCCGTCGATGCTCTTGACCGAGCCCACGCTGTCATGACTGGTCGTGGCAGCCGCCACGGCATTGCCCGTCGGGGATATGCGCACGATGCGCCATGTGTCGGCCACGAACAGGTTGCCACCGCCGTCAAAGGCCAGGCCGGTGATGTAGCCGAAGCGTGCCGCAGTCCTGTGGCCTTCGGTCGCGCCCGAAACGTCCGGCGCGCCGGCATAAGTGCTCACCTCGCCGCTTGGCGTCACCCGCCGGATCGCAGTGCCGTCGACCACGTAGAGATTGCCATCGGCGTCCACGGTCATGCGGCCAAGGCTGGAGAAGCGCGCCGCGCTGCCCGTGCCGTCTGCCTTGCCGCGCTCGGTGGCGCTGCCCGCCAGTGTGGTCACCACGCCGGCCGGCGTGGCCTTGCGCAGCAACTGGCCGCCGCCGCTGGCGAACTCGGAGACGTAGACGTTGCCGTCCGCGTCCACCGTCATGCCCATGATGGAACCAAATCCGCTCTGGCCCGCCGTGCCGTCGCGGGTCGTGCAATTGCCGCCACCAACGAAGCTGGACACCCGGTCAGCCGCGATGCGGCGCACGACACAGTTCTCAGCAACGTAGAGGTTCCCGGTACGGTCGGCCGCGACATAGGTCGGATAGGAGAAGCGCGCGTCGGCCAGCGCGCCGTCGACGCTTGCCGCTGTCTTGGCCTTGCCGGCGAACAGCTGCACCGTGCCATCGGGGCTGACGCGCCGGATCACGCTGTAGCTGTTGTCGGCCACGTAGATGTTGCCCGCCGCGTCTACACCCATGCCCCAGACATAACCCAGCCGCGCCGCCGAGCCCTTGCCATCGGCATAGCCCATGCCGCCTGTGGTGCCGGCCAGGATGCGCACATTGGCCTGCACGCTCAGCCGCGCCACATTGCTGTTCAGCGTCGCCGCCGTGTTGCTGACGGCCACGCGCAGCCGCGTGTGGGCGTCGGCCAGCGTGGCGTTGCTGACGGCATAGGTGGCCGACGTGGCGCCGGTGATGTTGGTCCAGCTCAGGCCGTCGTCCTGGCTTTGCTGCCATTGGTAGCGCAGCGGCGCCGTGCCGCTGGCGGTCGCGGTGAAGCTGGCCGAGCCGCCAGTGGAGATGCTCACGTCGGCCGGGTGTTGGCTGAAGGCCGGTGCATTGGCGTTCACCGTCGCGACGGCAGCGTCGCTGACAATCTGGCCGGTGCCGTTGCTGACCTGCACGCTGTAGCGGTCGCCGCTGCCGGCGTAGGCCAGCGCGACGGTGTAGCTGGTGCCGGTGGCACCGCTGATGGCGCTGCCGTTGCGCAGCCATTGGTAGGCCAGCGGCGCACTGCCGGCGGCCGTCACCTTGAACGTGACGGTGGCGCCGTCGCTGGTCGTGACCGACTCCGGTGCCGTGACGATGCGCGGCGCGACCGCGGTCACGGTGAGCTTGGCCTCCTGGCTGGTGACCGTGCCCGCCGGGTTGGTGACGACGACCTTGAAGACGGCGGCATCGTCGGCCAGCGCCAGCGCCGGAGTCGTGTAGCTGGCCTTGTCGGCGCCGGTGAGCGCGACGCCATTGCGCTGCCACTGGTACTGGATGGGCTCGCTGCCGGTGGCGGCGACGTCGAAGGACACCACCTCGCCGTCCTTGCCCGTCTGGGCCTTGGGCTGGGTGCTCAGGCTGAGCGCGATGGGCGTGACCGTCAACGTGACGGCATTGCTGGTCACCGACGCGTTCGGGCCGGTCACCACCACCTGGAACTTGGCCGCGTTGTCGGCCATGCGCAGCACGGGCGTCGTGTAGCTGGCGCCGGTGGCGCCGGCAATGGCCTTGCCGTCGCGCTGCCACTGGTAGGTCAGGCTGGAGCCGGCGGCCGTGACGTTGAAGGTCGCGGTGGCACCATCGATGACCTTGGTATCCAGCGGCTGAGTGCCGATGCTGGGCGCCACGATGGCTGGCGCGGGCGGCGGGCTGTCCGCGCCACCGCCGCCTCCACCACCGCCGCAGGCGGTCAGCGCCAGGCCGGCGCACAGTCCAAGGATCCGGCCAGCGACACGCAGTCGCTGCGCTGCAGCTTCAAGTCTTGTCATCTCACTCCCTTGCTCTTCGGCACCGTCTCATGCGTCACCGCGCCTGACCGACGCGGCGGGCCGCGAGTGTCCACGGCAACCCGGCCTCCAGCGATCGGAACTCCCCCGCATTCGGGCGAGTCCGAACGGCGGTGCAAACCCTAGGGCGAGACGGCCAGCGGGCAGCGGTTGGCGGCGTTGTCGGAGCAGGGCCCGACCCAGCGGATCTGCTGGGCCGCCGCCGGCGGCAGCGGCGCGCGGGCATCCAGTGCCTGGCCGCGCACGCCGGTGAACTCGGCCAGCGAGGTCCAGGCGCCGCCCGCGAGCGTGCGGTACTCCAGGCTGTAGCGCGAGCCGGGCCGCAGGTTGCGCGTCTTGATCTGGTACTCGCCGCCCACGATGGCGAAGCTGGGCGCATCGCGGAAGGGCTGTGCGAGCGGCTCGCCGATGAACAGGCCCTGCCCCGGCCACTGCACGGCCTTCCAGTAGGCCTCGATGGCGGTCGCGCCGCGCCAGTAGTGGTCGATCAGCACCGAAGCGCGCGAGAACTTCTGCTGGAAGTTGCAGGGCTCCTCGACGGTGCCGTAGCTCGCGGTCGCGCCGGCCTCCAGCCAGGCGGTGATGGGCATCTGGCCGCCGCCCGCCGGCAGCTGGCCGCCGGTGGATGTCAGCGTGTCGGCCAGCGCACCGGGGCGGAACTGCAGCGTGTTCAGCTGGGCCACGCTGGCCAGGCCGGTCAGATAGAACAGCACGCCGGTCTTGCCGGACAGCGAGTTGGCGCTGCCGGCGCCTTCGCTGTTGTCCACATAGTTCAGTGCCAGCGTGCCGCTCCAGGCCACGGGCAGCGCAGCGAAGTCGGACCAGCGCGGGCTGCGATCGGCATCGGTCGTGCGCACCAGCCAGCCGTCGCCGGCCGGCCGCGTCGCATCGGCCGCGACGCCGCGGTTGATCAGCGCCTGCGCGCCGGCCAGCGTCGTCGCGCCCAGCAGCATGGATGGCCGCAGTTGCAGCTCGGCCTGCGGCCGGCGCGACTCGCTGTCGTACAGCGGCGACGCACTCGTGCTGGCACAGGTGTCGGTGGCCGGGTTGGGATTGCAGTAGCGGGTGTCATAGCCCAGCGCCATCGCGCTGGTGATCCCCATGGCGCACGCGCCCACCACGCGGCTGGGCGCTGCCCAGGTCAGCAAGGTGGCCTGGACACCGGGCGCTGCGGCGGCGAGCTTGGCGTCGATGTCGGTTTTTAACAACGCAAAGTCAGCCGCTGAAATCGTCGGGCTGGCGGTGTTGACCTTGACCCGGATCAGGTTGGCGGCCGGCACGCCGCGCGCCGCCACATAGGCCGCGCCGGCCGCCTCGGACAGCGCATCACCTTCGGCCACGATGACCGCCAGATCGGCCGGCGCGAGGCCGCTGGCGGGCAGCGTCAACGTCAGCGTCTGCCCTATGCCACCAACCCCTGGCGTGCCGCCGCCGCCGCCGGTGTCCGACCCGCCGCCGCCACCACCGCCGCAGCCGCTCAACAGGGCAGCCAGCAGCAACGAACACAGGCGGAGCAGGCGACTCATACGGTCATTTTCACCCGCGCATCGAAGCCTAAAATGCACCTCTTTGGGGCGACGTTTCCCTTTCGCGCACCGCAAACCCGGGCTTACCCCAGTTTCATGCACCGCGGCGGGGCAATACAGTCCTTTCACTCGATGCGGTTCCGGGGCTCTCCCAGGGCCGCCAGGCGGGTTGTGAGGAGACAAGACAAGCGCATAGCGCACAAGGTTTGCTTCGTAACCCCGAAGACAATCCCACCGGCCACCAAGGCACCCCTTGGTGGCCGTTTTATTTTGTGCCCCTCGCCCGCGCTCGCCGCTGGACGCGTGCGAGCCCGGTCGGTCCCCCGAGGGGACGGCGATGCTCGCGGGGCTTGCCCCGCTCGCACATCGCCAGACGGGCCGGCTTGGGAGCGGCCCGGCGCTCGGCCCGTGAAGGCACGACGGCCGCGTCGATGATTGGATTCTTGGACATGCTCGTTGACCTCGCTATCGTCGCCCTCGCCTCGCTGCTGGCGGGCTTCATTGACGCCGTGGCCGGGGGTGGCGGGCTGGTGCTGACGCCGGCGTTGTTCAGCACCTTCCCGAATGCCGCGCCGGCCACGCTGATGGGGTCCAACAAGGCGGCGGCGATCTGGGGCACCGGTTGGGCCACCGTGCAGTACGTGAAGCGCGTGTCGCTGCCCTGGCGCCGGCTGATGCCGGCAGCCGTGCTGGCGGGCCTGGGCAGCTTCACGGGCGCCTGGGTGCTGACGATGGTCAGCCCCGACGGCCTGCGCAAGGCGCTGCCGCTGGTGCTGCTGGCCGTGTTCCTCTACACGCTGGCCAAGAAGGACCTGGGCCGCGAGCACCGGCCACGTTACGCCGGCCGCGCGGAGGCGCTGGTGGCCGGCGGCATCGCGCTGGCCGTGGGCTTCTACGACGGTTTCTTCGGCCCCGGCACGGGCAGCTTCTTCGTGTTCCTGTTCGTGCGCGTGCTGGGCTACGACTTCCTGCACGCGTCGGCCACCGCCAAGCTGATGAACCTGCTGACCAACGCGTTCGCCATCATGCTGTTCGCCAGCAAGGGTCACGTCTGGTGGCATGTCGCCGCGGTGATGGCGGTGACCAACGTGGCCGGCAGCCTGCTGGGCACGCGGCTGGCGCTCAAGCATGGCGCGGGCTTCGTGCGGGGCGTGTTCATCGTCGTCGTCGGCGCGCTGATCCTGAAAACCGCGTTCGACGCATTCATCAAATAGGCGGCCCGCCAGGGTCGCATTACCCGGCCGGTTTCGACGCGACGCCAGGGCAACTGACATACGATCGGCCATTCCCCCGCCGCCACACCAAGCCATGCCCGTCGATCCTCAACTGCGCAATCTCGACATCGAGATCCCGACCCAGCCCGAGGTCCTGGTCAAGCTCTCGCTGCTGATGGCGGCCGAGGACATCGACCTGCAGGCCATGTCCGCGCTGGTCGAGACCGACATGGCCCTGGCGGCCGCCGTCATGAAGGCGGTCAATTCGTCGCTGTACGGCCTGCGCGGCCGCGTGCAGACAGTGCACCAGGCGCTGACGTATCTCGGCATGCGTGAGGTGGCGGCCATCACGTTCGAGATGGGCCTGCGCGCGGCCTTCCCCGCGGCGGCGGAACTGGAAGCCGTGTGGACGCGCGCATCGCAACGCGGCCTGCTGATGGGCCGCATGGGCCAGATGCTGGGCGTGGACCCGTGGGCCGCCCACTCGGCCGGCCTGTTCGAGGAATGCGGCAAGGCGGTGCTGTACCGCCACGCCCCCACACACTACCCCGCCATGCTGCGCGCGGCCACGCGCGACGCGGAGCTGGTGGAGCTGGAGAAGACGGCCTTCGGCGTCAGCCACGACGCGCTGGGCGCCGCGCTGTGCGAGAGCTGGGGCCTGGCCCCGGCGGCCGTCGCCAGCGTGCGCCAGCACGTGGAGGTTCAGGCCACGCTGACCATGCCGGACAGCTTGGTGCGCCGCAGCGTGGCGGCCATCTCCACGGTGGCCTGGGCGCTGCTGGAGCACCCCGATCAACTGGACGACATCGCCAGCCAGATCGCGCCGCAGGCGCAGCTGGACGAAACGCTGGTGTTGCGCGCCGCGCGCCGCGTCAACGAACAGATCCTCGCCGCCAAGGAACACGGCAGGTAATTAGCTCACCCCCTACCGGCTGACGCCGGCCCCCTTCGAGGGGGCGCTGCCAGTGGCCCGGCAGAGCCGGATCCACGGCAGCCGCTGGAGGGGCGGCCGGCCTGCGGCGGCCTGACAACTCAGGCGGCAAGGCTCAACCTGTCGCGACCCGCGTGCTTGGCGATGTAGAGCGCCTCATCGGCGGCCTGCAGCAGGGCCTGGGCGCTCAAGTAGGGATGGGCCGGACTGGCCGCCGCAAGGCCGATGCTGACGGTCAAGGGCTGCTCGGACGAGCCATCGGGCAGGCGTAGCGCGCGCAGTTCCTCGCGCAGCGACTCCAGCACCCCTTGCGCCTCCGCCATGCCAAAACCGGGCAGCAAGGCCACGAACTCCTCGCCGCCGAGGCGGGCGACCAGGTCCGTGTCGCGCTTGAAGCGCGTGGACAGCAGCGCCGCCACACGCTGCAGCGCGGCGTCGCCGGCCTCGCGGCCATGCGTCTCGTTGAACTGGCGGAACTGGTCCAGGTCCAGCACGGCCAGCGCCAGCAGGCCGCGTTGGCGTTGGGCGCGCTTGAACTCGCGACGCAGGGCCTCGTCGAACACGCGCTGGTTGGCGATGCCGGTCAAGGTGTCGACGCGCTCCAGGCTGGCCAACTCGCGCCGGTTGGCTTCCAGCGTGGCCTGGGCTTGGTCCAGCTGTTGGCGCTGCTCGGTCAGCTCGCGCTGCAGCTCGCGCGCCGCCTGCTCCTGCTGCCACAGCGAATCGCGGGCCCGCTGCATCGCATGGCCGATGCGGTCCAGCTCTACGGCCAGCCGCGGCGCGGCGCCCTCGCCGTCCGTCGTCAGCGGCATGGGCACCGACTCCATCGCCTCGCAGCCCGCCGCCAGACGGCGCAGCGGCCGCAGCATCCACAACTCGACGAGCAACAGCTGGGCCGCGCTGAGCAGCAGCACCAGCCAGGCCAGCCGCGCCAGCCCCTCGGGCGTGGGCGCGTCGCCGCCCAGGCTCCACTCGAAGGCGGCCACGGCCAGCACGTTGAGCAGCGGCAGGGCCAGCGTCAGGCGCAGACGCAGCGACCCCAGCCGCCGCGTCTCGCGGCCCGGAAGCTCGTCAGGGGATTCGGTGCTCATCTGCATACGGCCAGAACGCTTCATTGTCAGCGGCGCGCCGCGCGCCGGGCGGCCGCCATGCCCCGTGCTTGCCCTAGGGCCTGTTAACACGACGGGAGCAGGTCGCGTTGAGGCCAGAAAGCCCGTAAGCAAGGCGCAAAGCGGAGCCGGTTTGCACACCCGGCGAGCATTTGCAACGCCGCGCGGGCTTTCTGGCCTCAACCCGGAGGGAAGGCCATCCGTCAGAGGCCACTCGGCGTTGCACCGCTTGCTCGCATATCAATGCGAGCGGCGCGCTGCGCCTTGATTGCCCCCTGACGGATGGCCTTCGCGACCTACTCCCGTAGTGTTAACAGGCCCTAGAGTCGGCACATGAAATCCCGCGCCTCGATCTGGATCTGGCTGGCCGCCGGCAACGCGCTGCCGGCGCTGGCCGACCCCGGCTACTACGTCGTGACGCCTTACGACCAGGCCGGCCGCGTTGGCACGGAGCTGCGTTACTGGACCGTCAAGGCCAACGATGAGCCAGCCCAGCTGTGGCCCGAACTGGGCCTGAGCTGGGGCGTCAACACGCGCTGGACGACACGGCTGCTGGCGAGCTGGATTGGCACCGGCCGCTCCGACATGAAGCTGTCCAGCTGGAACTGGCAGAACGTCGTGCTGCTGACCCAGGGCGAGAAACCCTACGACCTCGGCGTCCACATGCAGCTGATCCGCAACCGCGGCGAAAGCACCGCGCTGGAGCTGGGGCCGCTGTGGCAGACCGACCTCGGCCGGCTGAAGCTGAACGCGAATGTGTTCTGGGAGTACGACGACCGCCGGCGGCAGACGCGCTTGAAGTACCAGTGGCGCAGCCTCTACCGCGTCGCGCCGGGCTGGCGGCTGGGCGTGCAGGGCTTTGGCGAAGTCGGCAAGTGGAACGACTGGCTGCCGAGCGAGCGCCAGTCACACCGCGCCGGACCGGCACTGCTCGCCACACTGTGGGACGAAGGCCCCGACACGGTGA
This sequence comes from Roseateles asaccharophilus, assembly GCF_031458115.1. Lineage (GTDB taxonomy): Bacteria > Pseudomonadota > Gammaproteobacteria > Burkholderiales > Burkholderiaceae_C > Pelomonas > Pelomonas asaccharophilus_A. The sequence goes on from NZ_JAVDXV010000009.1 coordinate 178,855, forward strand.
CATTGAACACCGCCTTCCTGTTCGGCAAGACCTACGGCAGCCGCGGCGACATGTTCACGCTACAGCTGCAGTGGCTGAGGTAAGCCCCTCGCCCAGCCCGCACACCCAAAGTCAGGCGGTCTCGCCCTCGGTATCCGCAATGGTCCGATTGCGCCCCGCGCGCTTGGCCTCGTAGAGCGCCCGGTCGGCGGCCGACAGCAGCTCGGCGAAGCTGGTGGCATCGGACGACAGCATGGCCAAGCCGGCGGACAGCGTCGCGCTGACGGTGCCGCCCTCGGGCATGACGAACGGCGCCTCCTGCACCATCTGCCGGATGCGCTCGGCCACTTCGCGGGCGCCGGCCAGGTCGGTGCGCGGCAGCAGCACGACGAATTCCTCGCCGCCATAGCGCGCGGCCAGGTCACCGGTGCGCAGCGAGCGCTGGATGAGCCCGCCCACCTGGCGCAGCACCTCGTCGCCGGCCGGATGGCCGTGGCCGTCGTTGATGGCTTTGAAGTGGTCGATGTCCAGGAACAGGCAGGCCAGCGGGTAGCGGTGGCGCACGGCCTGGCTGAACTCGATGAGGCTGCGGTGGTCGAAGTAGCGCCGGTTGTGCACGCCGGTCAGGCCATCGGTCATGCCCGCGCGGCGCAGGCGCTCGCGGTTCAGCATGCTCTCGATGGCGATGGCCGCGATGGCCGACAGCCGGTCCAGGAACTTGGTGCCCGAAGCCGCGTCGTAGCGCTCGGGGTCATTCGCGCCGAAATGCAGGCTGCCGATCAGCAGGCCCTGGCGGATCAGCGGCAGCAGCGCGGCGGAACGGACGGTGGCCTGCGGATCGAAGGCCTTGCGCAGCAGCGCTTCGTCATGGCCGGGGCCGATGAGGCGGGTGGTGCGGGCGGCGCCGAAGATGTCTTTCAGCGGGCCATGGTTGTCCAGCAGCTGCGGCGCCTTGACCATGGGCAGGCTGGGCAGCGCGCGGCTCAGTTCGCCGTCCGGATCCAGCAGCCACAGCTCGGCGGCGTCCAGGCCGAAGTCGGCCCGGCAGTCCACCAGCAGCAGATTGACCAGCTCCTCCATGGAGCTGACCGCCACGAGGCGGCGCTCCAGCGCGTCGAAGCGGTCCAGCTTGCGCTCGTTCGCATGCGCGGCCTCCAGCAGCGATTGCAGCTGGCGACGCAGATCCTGGATCTGGGCTTGGGCGTCTGAGGGCGTCATGAGGCCGCGATTGTGACGGCGCCCCGTGAAAACTCACGTCGCTGGCCCGTCACCGGGTCCGTGAACGCGATCGCGCGCGCCACCAGCTGCAGCGGCGCATCGAAGCGCGGCGGGTTTTCGTGCGGCTGCAGCACGGGGTAGATGCGGTCGCCCAGGATGGGCAGGCCCAACGCGTTCATCTGCACGCGCAGCTGGTGGCGCTGGCCGGTCAGCGGACGCAACTCGTAGCGGGCCAAGCCGCCGTCCAGGCGCTCGATCCGATCAATGCGCGTCTCGGCATTGGGCTCGCCGTCCACCACCTGCATCTGCATGAAGTCGTCGCCGTCGGGCTCCACCAGCCGGTGCCGCACGACGCGCGGCCAGGGGCCGTCGCCGAAGCCTGCGATGGCCTCGTAGACCTTGTCGACCTCGCGCTCGCGGAACAGCCGGTGGTAGGCATCGCGGTCCTCGCGCCGCACGCTGAACACCACCAGGCCCGCGGTCTCGCGGTCCAGCCGGTGGATGGGGATCAGGTCCACCAGGCCCGTTGCATGCCGCAGCCGCGCCATCAGCGTCTGGCGGGCATAGATGCCGCTGGGTGTGACGGGCAGGAAATGCGGCTTGTCGACCACCAGCAGATGGGCGTCCTGGAACACGATGCGCTCGCGTCCCGGCACGTCGGGCTCCACGTCGAGATAGCGCCAGTAGTAGACGCGGCGGTTGGGCCGGTAGGCTGGATCCACCGGGTGGCCGTGGTCATCCACCACGTCGCCGCGCGCCAGGCGCTCGGGCCAGTCGCCGACGCGCGGCAACCGCTCGGCGAGGAAGGCGGCCATCGTCGTCCATGGTCCGGTTGGGCAGAACACCGCGCTGGCGGCGACGCCATCGCGCAAGGGCAAGACTGGCTTCGGTGGACGAGCCACTACTCGATGCGCGGGCCACCCCGGGCGCGCTCGTCCATGTAGGCGTTCAGGCGGCGCTGATCCGTGGACGTCTGGCGGCTGCCGCGCCAGTCGCGCACCCAGGCGTCGCGGTCGGGTTCGCGCGCCAGCTGGCGCACGGCCGCGTCTATGGCCTCGATGTGGCGCTTGCCCTCCGGCGTGCGGCTGCAGGACACCGTGGCCAGCTGCGTCGTGAAGCCCTCGGCCAGCGGCAGCGCCACCAGCGCGTCGGGGTCGCCCGCGCGCTTCAGGTAGTCGCTGACGACGGCGGGGTACTCCAGCGTGTAGTCCATGCGGCCGGCGCGCAGCATGTCCAGCAGCTGGTTGCTCAGCTGCGCCCCGACGGCCAGGCGCGGCACGACGTGGCGGGCCAGCATGCCGTCGATCTGCGGGCCGAACGAGCGGTCGTTGGCCAGCAGCACGCGCAGCTCGGAGCGCTTCAGCAGCTCCACCAGCGTGAGGCGTCTGTCCTGCGGCCGGCCTTGGGCCAGCGCATCGACGAAGTCACGCCGCACGATGACGTGGATCTCGCGCGACGCCAGCGACGGGTACAGGTGGGAGAAGTACAGCCACTCCATGCGCCGCGCGGTGCGCACGTGCAGCGCGGAACACAGCGTTTCGCCGCCGCGGCTGGCCGCCTCGTAGCGCGCCGTGCTGGCCTCGACGAACTCGTGCCGGTGCCGCGCCATGCGCGGCAGCAGCACTCGCAGAAAGCCGTCCACCTCGCCATTGGCCAGCTCGGCCGGCCCGCGCGGCGCGCGGCCGTCGACGAAGCTGAAGTGCGGCGGCACGTCCTGCGCCACCCAGCGGATGGTGTCGGCCTGGACGGCAGCCGCCATCAGCAGCCCCGCCAGCACCCAGACCCGGCGCATGGTCAGTCGCCTTCCACCCACTCCATGCGGGCGCCCAGCTCGCCGATGTGCTCGACGAAGTTGGGGTGGGCGCGGCGGATCGGCGTCGCGTTCTTGATCACGCTCTTGCCGGGGATGCTGGCCGCCACCATCAGCAGCGCGATGGCGACGCGGATGATGTAGGGGCTCTCCACCTCGGCCGGGCTCAGCGGCTTGCCGCCGAAGGTGATCATGCGATGCGGGTCGCTGAGGAAGGCGTGCGCGCCGAACTTGGCCAGCTCCGACGTCCAGCCCATCGCGCCGTCGTAGATCTTGTTCCAGAACATCACGCTGCCCTCGGCCTTCACGCCCAGTGCCACGAAGATGGGCAGCAGGTCCACCGGCACATAGGGCCAGGGCGCGGCCTCGACCTTCTGCAGGATGTTTCGCGTGAAGGGCTCCTTGACCTTCAGCGGGCCGTTCGTCACGCAGCGGCTCCAGCCGTCCTCGTGGACGATCTCGACGCCAAACTTCGCGAACGTGCGGTCCAGCAGCGGGAACATCTCCGGCGCGCCGTTCTTGACCTGCACGTTGCCGCCGGTGATGGCGCCCAGCGCGAGGAAGGTGACGATCTCGTGGAAGTCCTCGGTGAAGGTGTAGTCGGCGCCGCCCAGTTCCTTGACGCCGCTGATCTTCAGCTTGGACGTGCCGTGGCCTTCGATCTTGGCGCCCAGCAGCGACATGAAGTTGCAGAACTCCTGCACATGCGGCTCGCTGGCGGCGTTGGTCAGCGTGGAGGCGCCGTCGGCCAGCGCCGCGCACAGCACGAAGTTCTCGGTGGTCGTGACGGAGGCGTAGTCGGTCCAGTGGTCGTTGGCCTTCAGTGGGCGGTTCACGCGCAGCACCAGGCCGTCGGGCAGGCGCTCCACGTCGGCGCCGAAGCGCTGGAACACCTCCACGTGCGGATCGATCTCGCGGGCGCCCAGCGTGCAGCCCTTGACGTCGTCCTCGATGCGCGCCGCGCCGAAGCGGGCCATCAGGCCCGGCACCAGCATGATGGAGGAGCGCATCTCCTCGGGCAGGCGGTCGGTGGCGGGGTCGAAATGCGTGTCCTGGTGGTGCACGTCCAGGATGCCGGTCTTGAAGTCCAGCTCGACCTTGGAGCCCAGCTTGCGGAAGACCTCGACGATCTTCTTCACGTCGGTGATCTCAGGCACGCCGCGCAGGCGCACGGGCTGGCGGGTCAGCAGCGTGGCGCACAGGATGGGCAGCACGGCATTCTTGTTGGCCGAGGGGGTGATGCGGCCGGAGAGGGGCGTGCCGCCGTGGACGATCAGGTGGGACATGGGTGCGGACTGAAAGCGGAAGCCCGATTGTCGGGCTTTCACAGCAACCCCGTCCGGCGGTGGGCCTCGCGCCACCCGCAAATCCCCACCACCGGCTGACGGCGTTGTTATGCTGGATCACCCGAAGAACGAAGGAGGCCGTCATGCCGGAGTTCATGGACCCAGTCATCCGGTCGGCGGGCCGCGCATGCTAAGACCGGGCGCCATCGCGGCCGCCACGGCGTTGCTGGGCGGTGCCACGTCGGCCCAGGACCTGACCCGGCTGTCGCTCGAGGAGTTGTCGGCCGTCGAGGTCAGCTCGGCGTCGCGACGCGTCGAGAAGCTCGCGCGCGTGCCGGCGTCGCTGTACGTCATCACCGCCGACGCGATCCGCCGCAGCGGCGCGCGCAGCCTGCCCGAAGCGCTGCGGCTGGCGCCCAACCTGCAGGTGGCCCGCCTCAACGCCGACCAGTACGCCATCACGGCGCGCGGCTTCAACAACGCGGTGGGCAACAAGCTGCTGGTGCTCATCGATGGCCGCACCGTCTACGCGCCCTATTTCTCGGGCGTGCAGTGGGACCAGCAGGACGTGATGCTGGAGGACGTGGCGCGCATCGAGGTCACCAGCGGGCCGGGCGGCAGCGTCTGGGGCACGAACGCGGTCAACGGCATCATCCACATCATCCGCAAGCCGGCCGCCGCCACGCCGGGCCTGATGCTGGTGGCCACGGGCAGCGCCAGCCAGCGCAGCGCCGGCCTGCGCTGGGGCGGCAGCCTGCCGGGCCAGGGCCACTGGCGCGCCTACGCCAAGCTGCAGCGCCAGCAGGCCGGCGTCAGCGAGGCCGGCAATGCGACGACGGACGCCTCCCGGCGCGAGCAGCTGGGCTGGCGCGCCGACTGGCTGGACGACGGCGACGGCGTGACGCTGCAAGGCGATATCTACCGCGGCGACACCGAGGACCGTGTGCTCGCCGGGCTGAACCGCGGCGGCGTGCGCACATCGGGCACGAACGTGCTGGCACGCTGGACCGGCCGGCTGGACGGCGGCTCGCGGCTGCGCGCCCGCGCCTACTACGACCACGTCACGCGCGAAGACCGGCTGCTGTACAGCCCGCGCTATTCGGTGTTGGACCTGGAGCTGCAGCACAGCGTCGGCTGGGGCGCGCACCAGCTCGACTGGGGCGGCGGCTGGCGCCGGGCGCGCGACCGCATCGCACCCGGGCTGTTCTTCGGCTTCACGCCTGATCGGGCCACGCAGCGCTGGCTCAACCTGTTTGTGCAGGACCAGTGGCAGCTGAACGAGCAGTGGCAGCTGACGGTCGGCACGAAGTTCGAACACAACGGCTACACCGGCTGGGAGGCGCTGCCCAGCCTGCGCGTCGGCTGGATGCCGTCGGCGCGCCAGCAGTGGTGGGCGTCGCTGTCACGCGCGGTGCGGGCGCCCGCGCGGCTGGACCGCGACCTGCGTCTGCCGCCGCAACCGCCCTTCCTGATCGCCGGCGGGCCGGACTTCGTCTCCGAGGTGGCGCGCGTCGTCGAGCTGGGCCACCGCGGCCAGCCCATGCCGTCGCTGAATTACGCGCTCACGCTGTACCACCACGACTGGAGCCGGCTGCGCAGCGGCCAGCCACCGCCCAACGCGATGGTGCAGAACATGATCGCCGGCGGCAGCTGGGGGCTGGAGGCCTGGGGCCAGTGGCAGCCGTTGACGTGGCTGAAGCTCAGCGCCGGGCTGAACCGGCTGCACCAGGACCTTGCCGTGCAGCCCGGCAGCCGCGACCCGGTAGGGCCGTCCGCGCTGGGCAACGACCCGCGCCAGCAATGGCAGCTGCGCGCCAGCCTGCAGCCGCACGCCCGCCACGAGCTGGACCTGGGCCTGCGCCGCGTGGCCGCGCTGCCCAACCCGGCCGTGCCGGCCTACACGGTGCTGGACCTGCACTACGCCTGGCGCGCGGCGCCCGGGCTGGAGCTGATGCTGGGCGGCCAGAACCTGCTGTCCGGCCGGCACGCCGAGGCCAATGCGGCGCCGGGCCGCAATGTGTGGGGGCCCGAGGGCTATGTGCAGCTGCGTTGGAGCCCGCTCTAAACCGGATCCAGCCGCTTCGCCCGTGCCAGCCGCCAGGCGTCGGCCGGGTCGGTGAACACCTGCTCGGCCGTCGTGCCGGTCTCGTGACCGGCGGCGTCGATGGCGATGCGCTTGTCGAACACATAGCACTCGCCCTGCCAGTCGGCCGCGGCGTCGGGGAAGGCCTCCAGGAAATTCAGGATGCCTCCGTCCAACTGCGCGACCTGCAGGCCCTGGGCCTGCATCCAGGCCGCGGTCTTCTCGCAGCGGATGCCGCCGGTGCAGTACATGGCCACCGTCTTGCCCTGCCATTCGTCGCGGTGCGCCTCGACATAGGCCGGGAAGTCGCGGAAGTGGGCCACGCCAGGGTCGATGGCGCCGCGGAAGCGCCCCAGCTTGAACTCGAAGCTGTTGCGGTTGTCCAGCACGACGGTGTCGGGATCGTCCAGCAGCTCGCGCCAGCGCTGCGGGCTCACATGCGTATCCAGCGCGTCGCCGCCGCTGACGCCGGGGATGCCGAACGCAACGATCTCGCGCTTCACCGACACCTTCAGCAGGCTGAACGGCCGGCGCTCGCAGTGGTTGTGCTTGCAGTGCAGGTCGGCGAAGCCGGGCTGCTGCTGCAACTCGGCCTCGAAGGCGCGCACCGCGTCGGCCTCGCCGGCGATGGCGGCGCTGAGGCCTTCCTCGGCGACGAGGATGACGCCGCCCAGCCGAAGCGCCGCACCGCGCTCACGCAGCCACTCGGCGAAGCGGGTCGGCTCAGAGATGGGGGTAAAACGGTAGAACGAGCTATGAACGACAGACATGGCACTGAATTGTCGGCTCGTACACTGCCAACGCTATGTCGCGCCTCAAAGTCCTTCCCCAATACCTGATGCCCAAGGGCGCCATGACCCGCCTGGCCGGGCGCATCGCGAGCAAGCCGCGCGGCGGCATGACGACGGCCACCATCCGCCGCTTCGTCGCACGCTACGGCGTCAACATGGACGAGGCCGCCGAGCCCAGCATCGCGGCCTACGCGACCTTCAACGACTTCTTCACCCGCGCGCTGAAGCCCGGCGCACGGCCGCTGGCCGAGGCACCGCTGATCTGCCCCGTGGATGGCGCCATCAGCCAGGTCGGCCGCATCAAGGGCGACCAGGTCTACCAGGCCAAGGGCCAGGCGTTCTCGACGACGGCGCTGGTCGGCGGCGATGCGAAGCTGGCGGCACGCTTCCAGGACGGCCTGTTCGCCAACCTCTACCTCAGCCCCAAGGACTACCACCGCATCCACATGCCGTCCGACGGCCGCCTCGTGCGCATGGTGCACGTGCCAGGCGCGCTGTTCTCGGTGAACCCGACGACGGCGCGCGGCGTGCCGGGGCTGTTCGCGCGCAACGAACGCGTCGTCTGCGTGTTCGAGAACGACACGCTCGGCACCTGGGTGCTGGTGCTGGTGGGCGCCACCATCGTGGGCAGCATGGCGACCGTCTGGCATGGCGGCATTGCCCGCAAGGGTCCCGTGCGCGAGTGGGACTACACCCCGGGCCAGGTCAGCCTGAAGCAAGGTGACGAGATGGGCCGATTCCTGCTGGGCTCCACCGTCGTCATGCTGTTCGAGAAGAGTGGCCTGCAGTTCAACCCGGCGTGGCAGCCTGGCGGCGCCATCCGCATGGGCGAGGTGATGGCGCGCTAAGGCGCAGACGCCGCCGCGACGGTCTGCGGCGGCACGTGCCCCAAGGCCACGCAGGCCAGCAGCTGTTGCTCGGCCACGCGGCCGGCGCCGCCGGCCAGCTGCGCGGCCTCGCGGCACAGGCCGGTCTCGGCGGATGGCCCGCCGGCGCCGATCCAGCCCAGACAGGTGGCCACGACGACCATCTGCACGGCCGCGGCGCGCAAGGCGCCCCGGCGGGTGGTGAATGAAGGGTTCATGTCTGCGCTCCCGAGGTTGCTGACCCTCTGTAGAACGCTTTCCAGCGCACCGACCCGTCAGGCCGGCATCACACTTTTAGGGATGCCGGCGTCAGCAGTGCCTCGGCGGCCTCCACGCGCAGCGGCCGGCCCAGCAGCCAGCCCTGCAGATGCGTACAGCCCAGCCGCTCGACCTCGGCGGCCTGTTCTTCAGTCTCGACCCCTTCGGCCACGATGGTCAGCCCCAGCGCCTCGGCCACCACGCAGGCGGCGCGCACGACGGCGCCGGCCGACGGCTCGGGCAGCGGGTCCACCATGCTGCGGTCCAGCTTCAGCGTCGTGATGGGCAGCCGGCGCAGCAGCGTCAGCGAGCTCTGGCCGGTGCCGAAGTCGTCGAACGCGACGCCCATTCCCGCCTCGCGCAGCCGCGCCAGCTGCGGCAGCACGCGCTCCATGTGCGTCATCGCGGCGGTCTCGGTGATCTCCACCTCCACCAGTTCCGGCGCCAGGCCGTGGGCGTGCACCAGCGCCACCAGCCAGTCGGCAAAGCCCAGGTCCTCGAACTGCAGCGGCGACACGTTCACCGCCACCGGCCTCACGGCCAGGCCCTGCTGCTGCCAGGCCCGCAAATGGCCGATGGCCTGGCGCAGGATGAGCACACCCAGAGCGACGATCTGACCGGTGCGCTCGGCCGCCGGAATGAAGTCGGCCGGGCTGACCCGGCCCTGGCCGGGCCGCTGCCAGCGCACCAGCGCCTCGAAGCCTGCGAGATGACGCGTGCCGGCCGCGAACTTGGGCTGGTAGTCGAGCTGGAATTCCTCGTTCTCGATGGCCGCGGCCAGCGCCTGCTCAATCTCCAGCAGGCCGCTCGCGCCCGCGGACATGCCGGGTTGGAAAGTGACCGCCGCCGCGCCGGCCTGTTGCTTGGCCTGGTGCATGGCGATGTCCGCGGCGCGCAACAGCGAGGCGCCGTTGAGGCCGTGCGCGGGGAAGCGCGCCACGCCCACCGACAAGTGCACGTACAGCGCACGGTGGCCCACGGTGAACGGCGCGTTCATCTGGGCCAGCAGCCGCTGCCCGGCCAGCTGGGCGGCCGCGTCGCTGTCGACGCCGGGCAGCAGCAGCAGGAACTGGTCTTCCCCCAGGCGGGCCAGCATCGCGTCGGGCGGCAGCGGCGCGCGCAGCCGTGCGGCGATGGCCTGCAGCAACGCATCGCCGGTCTCGTGGCCCAGGCTCTCGTTGACGAGCTGGAAGCGGTCTACGTCGGCCGACAGCAGCGCAAAGCCCGGGGTGCCGGGCGCCGTCAGCTCGGTGAGGCGCCCCAGCGCCGCATGGCGGTTGGGCAGGTCGGTCAGATCGTCATGCAGGGCCTGGCGGCGCATGGCGTCGTTGGCGCGCTGGCGCTCGGTGTCGTCCAGCATCAGCACCAGCAGAGCCGGCGCCCCTTCCCACTCGATGTAGCTGGACGTGCCGCGCAGGTACAGCGCGCTGCCGTCGCGGCGGTAGCGGGTGCCTTCCCATGAAATGTGGCCGCTGCGCTGCTCCATCAGCTGAACGTAGCGGGCGCGGAAATCCTCCTGCTCGCCGGACGCGATGCGCGACGCAATGTCGCCCACGTCGTCGATGCTGCGGTAGCCGAACATCGCCAGTGCGGCGGGGTTGGCGTACACGACATGACCCGCGCGCAGCACCAGCAGGCCCTGCATGGACTGCTCGTAGAGCTGGCTCAGGCGCTCGCCCATGCGCGTGGCCTCCCGATGGGCCCGGCGGACCGACAGCAGGATGAGCCCCATGGCCAGCGTGACCTGCACATAGGTGCCGGCCACATGCGTCTCGATGGAGCGCGCCAGCGGGTGGATCAGCGGCCCGCTCAGCTGCACCAGACTCAACGCGACGAAGCAGCCCGCGACAAAGCGCTCGCCCACCTCGCCGCCGCGCCACAGCCAAGCGGCGGCGATGAAGCTGCCCGCCGCCAGCACCAGCGCCGAGGTCACCACTGCCAGCCGCAGCTCCAGCATCGCCAGCGCGAGGATGAAGAGCAGCAGGCCGGCGAACAGCGGCGACGTGCGACGCCAGTTCCACGGCCGGCCGCGATAGCGGCTGGCACCGGCCAGTTGCCAGGCCAGCGCGGCGATGATGCAGGTGGTGGCGATGGTCGCCTGCACCTTGTAGTGCAGCGATTCGGTGTCGGACGGCACCAGGGCCACCCCCAGGGCCAGCCCGATGGCGAGAAAGACGTGGCTCCAGCCCCAGTCGCTGATGTGGCGATGCGCAGGCTCCAGTCTCGCCAGCAGCAGCAGGGACACGCCGAGCATCAGCAGCAAGCTGGAGCTGATCAACAGCAGCCAGGTCATGCGGCCATCCTAGCGAGGCTGGCCGTTCATGACCCATGCATGTTGTGGAGGCCCGTCGCCGTCGCGGCGGAAATCACGCCGCTGCAAGCGCAGCGACAGGGAAAAATTCACCAGACCAGCGTCACGACGCCACTGGCCGGCAGCTCGTAGCCGAAGCGCCGGCCCGGCGCCTGCACCGTGAAGGTTCGCGGCTGAGCGGCTGAATTGCTGACGATGAGCACGGTGCTGCCATCGGGGTTGGTAAAGGCCACGTGGTCCAGGCCGGTCTGCCTGGCATCGCCGCCCTGCGACTCGACGCGCCGCGCGTCGCGCCGCACGAAGCGGCTGGCGTGGCCGAAGGCGTAGTACTCGATGTTGCGTGTGACGCCGCCGTCCTTGGGGTCGATGGTGACGACGCCCCGGCAATCCTTGCAGCCGCCCAGGTGCGGGCCGTATTTCGGGTCCAGCGCCAGGTTCCACATCAGCACGCCACGCGCGCCGTGGCGGGTGCTGCCGATGATGAGGTTGCGCATCATCCAGGGCAGCGTCTCGGCCCATTGCGGCTTCCATTCGCCGCCGGAGCACTCGGTGAACCAGACGTCCAGCTCGGGGTGGTGCTGTGCCACCTGCGACTGCGCGGACACGTCGCCCGCATAGCAGTGCCAGGCCACGCCGGACACGTACTTCTTGGCCGTCGCGTCCGACAGCATGGACAGCGGGCTCCAGGGCTCGTCCCAGTTGTGGTCCCACTCCAGGATCTGCGTGTTCATGCCCTTGGACTTCAGCAGCGGTCCCAGGTGCTGGCCCACGATGGCAGCGCGGGCGCGCGGCGTCAGGCGCATGCCGGGGTAGTCGCCGGGCTCGAAGTGCGGCTCGTTTTGCAGCGTCAGCGCGAAGATGGGCACGCCCTCGGCCTTCATCTCGTCGACGTAGCGCACCATGTACTTCGCGAACGCGCCGTAGTGCTCGGGCTTCAACTGGCCCTGCACCAGGCTGTCGGTGGTCTTCATCCAGCCCGGCGCGCTCCACGGCGAAGCCATGACCTGCAGCTGCGGGTTCAGCGCCAGCGCCTGCTTGGTGGCCGGGATGACGTCCTCACGCTCGGGCGCCAGCGAGAAGTGCTTCAGCTGCGGGTCGGTCTGGCCCGGTGGCATGTCGTTCAAGCTGTAGTGGCGGCGCGAAAAGTCGGACGCGCCAATGGTCAGCCGCGTCAGGTCGAAGCCTACGCCGCCGCCTTCGCGGGTGAACAGCTCCTTCATCAGCGCGTCTCGCTGCGACGGACTCATGCCGTGGCGGATCAGCCAGGCGGAGCCCTCGGTGATGGCGGCGCCGAAGCCGGCCATGCGCTGGTGACGGCGCTTCGGGTCGATGCGGATGACGACATCGGCCTTGGCCACCGGTGCCATGACGGCACTGGGTGCGAGCAGATGCTGCTTGTCCGCCGTGGTCAGATGAGCACGCACAGTTTGTGCGTTAGCACTGCAGGCAATGGCTGCCACCAGCGCGAGAACGGCTGTCTTCATGTTGTCTCCTGGCTAGAGTCTCTTAGATGCGCTGCTCGGTCGTGGCGTCGAAGACGCCCAGCGCGGTCTCGTCGATATCGAAGGCCAGCACGTCGCCCATCGCGATGCGGCGGCCGTCGTGGACCAGCACGGACATCGTCAGCGTGCCCAGTTGCATCCAGACCACCTGGTGGTTGCCCATGGGCTCGACCAGCTGCACCGTCGCGCGCCAGCGGCCGTCGGACTGCAGGCGCACGTGCTCCGGGCGTATGCCCAGCACCAGTTGCTGGCCGGCCTTGGCGCGGCCGGTGGGCAGCCGCAGCGGCAGCACGCCTTCCAGCGATTGGCCGTCGGCGGCTACCGTGGCGGGCACCAGGTTGATGGCCGGTGCGCCAAGGAAGCCGGCGACGAACAGGTTGGCCGGCCGCTCGTAGACCTCGGCCGGCGTGCCGATCTGCTGGATGACGCCGCTCTTCATGACGACGATGCGCGAGGCCAGCGTCATCGCCTCGACCTGGTCGTGGGTCACGTAGACCATCGTGCTGCCGAGGTTCTGGTGCAGCAGCTTCAGCTCGCGGCGCAGTTCGGCGCGCAGCTTGGCGTCGAGGTTGGACAGCGGCTCGTCGAACAGGAACACGCCGGCCTCGCGCACCAGCGCCCGGCCGATGGCCACGCGCTGGCGCTGGCCGCCGGACAGCTGGGCCGGCTTGCGGTCCAGCAGCGGTGTCAGCTGCAGCATGGCCGCGGCCTTGTCCACGCGACGCTGGATCTCGGCCTTGGGCGTGCCGGCAACGCGCAGGCCGAAGCTCATGTTCTTCTCGACGGTCATCGTCGGGTACAGCGCATAGCTCTGGAACACCATGCCGATGCCGCGCTCGCTGGGCTCGGCGTCGGTCATGTCGGTGCCGCCGATGTGGATGCTGCCGCCGCTGACGTCGATGAGGCCGGCGATGCTGTGCAGCAGCGTGGACTTGCCGCAGCCCGACGGGCCCAGCAGCACGAGGAACTCGCCCTCGTGGACCTGCAGGTCCAGGCCCTTGATGACCTCGTTGTGGCCGAACTTGATGCTCAGACCTTGAATATTGACGCCGCTCATGCTCAACGCTGCTTGATGTTGTTGGAGAAAACGGCCAACGGGTTGCGATCACCGATCAGAAACCCAGCGACTGCCGTGGAACCGGCTTTGCCAGTCCACTGGCAGTGCCCCCTTGAGGGGGCGCGCGAAGCGCGTAGGGGGTGGGTCATTTCACGGCTCCCGCAGCAATGCCACGGACGAACCAGCGGCCAGAGATCAGATAGACCAACAATGGCACCGCCGACGTCAGGATGGTCGCGGCCATGTTGAGGTTGTAGAGGCGCTCGCCGGTCGTCGTGTTGATGACGTTGTTGAGCTGCACAGTCATCGGCTGGTTCTCGCGGCCGGCGAAGGTCAGGCCCAGGATGTAGTCGTTCCACACACCAGTGATCTGCATGATGGCCGCGACGATGAGCATGGGCGTGGACATCGGCAGCACCAGCTGCACGAAGATGCGCCAGAAGCCGCCGCCATCCACGCGCGCCGCCTTGAACAGCTCGGCCGGCAGGCCTGCGTAGTAGTTGCGGAACAGCAGCGTCATGATGGGCATCGCGAACACCAGGTGCACGACGACGATGCCGGGCAGGCTGCTGTAGATGCCGATGGCGGCCTCCAGCTTGACGAGCGGGTAGATCATCACCTGGATGGGGATGAAGGCGCCCATCATCAGCAGGCCGAACAGCCATTCGCCGCCTTTGGGCTTCCACCAGCTCAGTGCATAGCCGTTGATCGCGCCCAGCAGGATGGGCAGCACGACGGACGGCACGGCGATGGTGACGGAGTTCCAGAATCCGCCGCGCACGCCTTCGCAGCTGACGCCGGTGCAGGCCTCGCTCCATGCCGCGCGCCAGGCGTCGAAGGTGACGGAGGACGGCAGCGCGAAGATCTGGCCCAGACGGATCTCGTCCATGGTCTTGAACGAGGTCGTCAACATCACGTACAGCGGCAGCAGGAAGAACACCGCGGCGGCGCCCAGGAAGGCGTAGATGCCGATGCGGGCCCACAGTGCCGTGGGTTTGCGCTTCTTGCTCATCAATGGCCTCCCTGCGTCTTCTGACGCGAGCGGGCATAGGCCAGTGGCGCGACCAGGGCCAGCACCGTCAGCAGCAGCATCACCGCACCTGCAGAGGCCAGGCCCAGGTTGGCGCGGCCGAACAGGTGGTCCATGATGAACTTGGCCGGCACGTCGCTGGCGTTGCCCGGGCCGCCCTGCGTCATCGCGACGACGGTGTCGAACACCTTGACGACGCTGACGGCCAGCAGCGTGAAGACGGTGGCCAGCGTCGGGCCCATCATGGGCAGCACGACGGACAGGTAGACGCGCCAGGTCGGGATGCCGTCCAGCCGCGCGGCCTTCCAGATCTCTTCGTCGATGCCGCGCAGGCCCGCCAGCATCAGCGCCATGACCAGCCCCGCGCCTTGCCAGGTCCCGGCGATGACCACCGTGTAGATGACCATGTCCTGATCGACGATCCAGTCGAACTGGAACGTTGTCCAGCCCAGCTGCTGCATCGCGTTCTGCAGGCCGCTGTCGGGGTTCAGCACCCATTGCCAGACCAGGCCGGTCGCGACGAAGGACATCGCGTACGGGTACAGGAAGGCGGTGCGCAGCACGCCCTCGCCACGCACCTTCTGGTCGATGAAGACGGCCAGCAGGAAGCCGATCAGCATGGCCGCCACGATGTAGAGCACGCCATAGACCGCGAGGTTGTGGATGGCCAGCATCCAGCGCTCGTTGTCCAGCAGGCGCTCGAACTGCTGCAGACCGACGAAGTCGTCCTTGGGGAAGGTGCGCGAGCTGGACATGGACGTGCGCAACGTCCACAGCACGGTGCCGACATAGCCGACACCGACGATGACGGCCAGGGGCAGCAGCGCACCCCAGGCCGCGAGGCCACGGCGTTTCATCGTCAGTTCCTGAGGGCCGAGACGATGTCCTTCTGGACCTTCTCGACCGGCACGTTGCGGTTCCAGTAGCTGGTCAGCACGTCCTGCAGCGCCCCGTTCTGGTCGGGCGTGATGAAGATCTCGCCGTTGGCCAGGTGGCGCGACTTGTCCTTCATCGCGGCCACGCCCATCTGGGCGCAGACGTCCATCTTGCTGACGTCCACGTCGGTGCGGATGGGGATGGAGCCCTTCTTGATGCTGAACGCGACCTGCGTGGCCGGCTGCGTGATGACGCTGGCCAGCAGCTGCTGGGCCTTGACCTGGTCGGGCTTGGCTGTCTTGGGGAAGACCATCACGTCGCCCTGGATGATGTAGGGCGCCTTGGGGCCGAAGCCGGGTGCGCAGCCGTAGTCCTTGCCGGCTTCCTGCTTGGCCTGGGCGAACTCGCCCTTGGCCCAATCGCCCATGATCTGCACGCCGGCACGGCCGTTGATGAGCATGGCCGTGGCGTCGTTCCAGTTGCGGCCGGGCGAGCCCTTGTCGGTGTAGCTCTGCAGCTTCTTGTAGGCCAGCAGCACCTTCTTGAAGTCTTCGCCCAGGATGGCCTTGGGGTCGCGGTCGCGGAAGACCTTCAGGTACAGGTCGCGGCCGCCGAAGTGGGCCAGCGTGGCGGTGAAGACGATGCCGTCCTGCCAGGGCTGGCCGCCGTGGGCCAGCGGCACCAAGCCGGCGGCCTTGAGCTTGTCCAGCGCGGCAAACAGTTCGTCGAAGGTCTTGGGCTCCTCCGCGATGCCGGCCTTCTTGAAGGCGGCCTTGGAGAACCAGAACCAGGTCATGTTGTGGATGTTGACCGGCGCCGCGTAGTAGTGGCCGTTCACGCGGATGGCCTGCAGCACGGTCTCGGGCAGGAACTTGTCCCAGCCGTCGCGCTTGGCGACTTCGTCGACGTTGTTCAGCAGGCCCTGGTCGACGATGTCGCGGAACTGCTGGGTGGTGTTGAACTGCGCGGCGGTCGGCGGATTGCCGCCGGCGATGCGGTTGATGGCCACCGAGCGGGCCTGCTCGCCCAGGGCGACGGCGGTGTCCACCCACAGGCCGCCCTGGGCCTTGTAGGCATCGGCCAGCGTCTTCGCCGCGGCAGACTCGCCGCCGGACGTCCACCAGTGGATGACCTCGGCCTTGAGCTGGGCATGGGCGGGCAGCGCAGCGGCGGCGAGTGCCAGGGCGGCCAGGGCGTGGCGGCGGTACTTCATCTTGTCTCCGGATCTTGTGGATGGCGGGGCGCAGTGTCTCTTGGGACGCCACCTTCATGTCTGAGGGTGGACCCTGTAATTTTTCATTTAGAAACTGCGTGTTCCCGCCTAAATACGGGCTTGCCGTCTTTAATTATTCGTTCAGAAACTGCCCATACCAGAGGCCGCTGTCCTTCAGGATGCGTCGCTGCGTCGGGTAGTCCACATAGGCAATGCCGAAGCGGCGCAGGTAGCCCTCGGCCCATTCGAAGTTGTCCAGCAGGCTCCACGCGAAGTAGCCCTTCACCGGCACGCCGGCGTCCACGGCCTGCTTGAGAGCCGCCAGGTGGCGCTGGAGGTACGACAGGCGCTGGGTGTCGTGCACGCGGCCCTCGGGCGTGAGCACATCCTCGAAGGTGGAGCCGTTCTCGGTCAACTGGATGACGGCAGGGTTGTAGTCACGCTGGATGCGGGTGAGCAGATCGACCAGGCCCTGCGGCGACACCTCCCAGCCGAAGCCGGTGCGTTCCACCCCTTCGCGATCAACCAGCCTGGCGCGCATCGGGCTGTGGCTACCCTGCGGATCGTCGGCCACCATCTCGGGGAAGTAGTAGTTCACGCCAAGGAAGTCGGTCGCCGCGGCGATGTCGTTCAGGTCGCCCGGCTGAACCTTTGGAGCTGCAGCGCCCAGCAGTTCCAGCGTATCGGCCGGATAGCCACGGCCGAACAGCGGGTCCAGGAACCAGCGGTTTCGCAGGCCGTCGTGGCGTCGGGCGGCCGCCAGGTCCTCTGGGCTGTCGGAGGCGGCGCTGATGGGATGCAGGCTGAGCGTGATGCCTACCTTGGCGCCGCCCGAGTTCTTGCGGATCAGCGGGATGGCCTGGCCGTGCGACAGCAGCACGTGGTGGCAGGCCTGCATGCCGTCGGCCAGGCTGGTGCCGCCCGGCGCGTGCACGCCCTCCCAGTAGCCCATCATGCAGGAGCACCACGGTTCGTTGTGCGTGATCCAGTGCTTGACGCGGTCGCCCAGCCGGCGCGTGACGACGTCGGTGTACTCCAGGAAGGCCGCCACCGTGTCGCGCGAGGTCCAGCCGCCCTGCTCCTGCAGCGCCTGCGGCAGGTCCCAGTGGTAAAGCGTGCACCACGGGTCCAGTCCGCGTTCCAGCATGCCGTCCACCAGCCGGTCGTAGAAGGCCAGGCCGGCCTCGTTCACGGCGCCGCGGCCGTTGGGGAGGATGCGCGGCCAGGCGATGGAGAAGCGGTAGGCGTTGACGCCCAACTGCTTGGCCATGTCCAGGTCCTGCGGGAACAGGTGGTAGTGGTCGCAGGCGACCAGACCGTTGGAGCCGTCGCGGATGCGGCCGGGCTCGCTGCAGAAGCGGTCCCAGATGGACTCGCCCTTGCCGTCCTCGCGGCCGGCGCCTTCGATCTGGAAGGATGAGGTGGACACGCCCCAACGGAAGTCGGCGGGGAAGTCTTTTCGGTTCGGGGCGTTGTTGGAGCTCATGCTTCGGATGTAGGGGCGCCGGCGTGCAAGCCGGCGCGGGTTCAGAAAGGAAAACGGGAACTTAGAACTTGTACGTGCCGCCCAGCAACAACTGGCGCCCGTAGGAGGTGAAGCGCTCAGGCAGCGTGGAGTTCGGGTCGCTCGCGCCGGACGAGATGCCCACCCGCGTGCGGTACGGCCGGTCACGCAGGTTGTTGACCTGCAGTGTCAGCGACAGGCCTTGCAGCGCACCAGTCTCGAACGCGTAGCCGATCTGCGCATCGATGATGGTCTCGCCGGAGATCATGCTGGGCACGTTCTCGCCGAAGGTGCCGCGCACCGTCGTGACGAACGGCGAACGGTGGCGGCTGCCGATGCGGGCCGAGATGCCGTTGCGCTCGTAGTACACGGTGAAGTTGGTCGCCACGCCCGACAGGCCGTCCAGCGGCTTGCTGACGTTGTTCTCCTCGTGCAGCGAGCTGCGCGTGTTGGAGTAGCTGAAGCTCACGCCGATGCCGTCCAGCGCCGGGCTGATGAGGCCGGCGTCCAGCGAGCCGCTGAGCTCGGTGCCGGCGATCATGCCGCCCTGGCCGTTGGCCTGCGTGTTCAACGTGCCGATGTTGCTCTGCGGCGTCCACTGCGTCGGGTTGGGGAAGCCGGTGAAGTCGAACGGAATGCCCTGGCCGTAGACGAAGTTGGTGATGTGCTTGTGGAACACCGCCGCCGCCACATAGCTGCGCTTGCTGAAGTAGTGCTCGACAGACAGGTCCACCGCGTCGGCGCGCCACGGTTCCAGCTTGGCATTGCCGCCGTTGGCGGACCAGCGGCGGTCCTGCTCGCCCACGGTGATGCCGGAGAAGCCGGCGCGCATGTCTTCCATGTTGGGCCGCGCCAGCACCTTGGCCGCGCCGAATCGCAGCACGGTGCGCTCCGTCAGGTCGGCCGCGAGGTTGATGCTGGGCAACACATCGGTGTAGCTGGTGCCGCCGGTCATCGGATCGCTCTGGTTGGTGCGGGTGTTCCACAGCATGCCGTTGCTCCACTGCTTGGCGTGTACCACGCGCAGGCCCAGGCTGCCGCGCAGCGGCACGCCCCACTCGGCGTCGAAGCCCAGCTTGGCGTGCGCGGCCGTGACCTTTTCATGCACCGACCAGATGCGGCCCGGCGCCTGGTCGGCGGAGGACGGCACCACGTCGTACAGGCCCAGCGCGCTCGGCAGGTCGAAATTGACCATGCGGATAGGGCTGCGGGCAAAGCTGAGGTCGGTGGGGGTGTGCAGCAGGTTGGCGGGGATGAGCACCGGCGCGCGGTTGTTCTTCAGGTTGTAGTAGACCTCCGTGCGGTTCATGCTCTTGTCGCGCTCGGAGTAGTCCAGCCCGCCCTCGATGCTGCTGAGGAAGCCGTCGAACGTGCGGCCGGCGCTGAGCTTGAGCGCCTTGATCTCGTCGCCCACCTTGGGGAACTGGCTGCGGCCGTCACGGCCCCAGCCCGGCGGGTCGGTCAGCATGACCTTGCTGCCGTCGCCGTAGTCGAAGGTCGGATTGAAGGTGGAGATGCCGTCGCCGCTGGCGATGTTGGCCAGGCCCAGGCTGACCCGCGTGGGCGAGCCGGCCGCCAGCTCGGCGTTCTGCTCCGTGCGCTTGGCCTTGGACCAGCTCAGGTCCGCCACCAGCTTCCAGTCGGCCAGCTTCAGCTCGTTGTTCCAGCCCAGCGCGCGGATGTCGTCCTTGCGCTTGTTGAAGGTCGTCAGCGCCACCGGGTTCACGTTGTTGACCGTGCCGCCCGTGACCAGCTTGTCGCCGTTGACGACGGTGGTCTGCGCGCCGCTCCAGCTCGCGCCGGCCCAGACCGACATGTCGGCCATCACCGTGCGGCGCGCCTCGGTCTGGTCGAACTTGGAGTAGTACAGGTCCAGCGTGCTGTGCAAGCCGTTGCCGGGCTTGTACTCCAGCACGGCCATCAGGCCGTCGCGCTTCTGGCGAGATGACGCGGCGCCCAGCTCGAAGCCCTGCAGCGCGACGGAGTCCGTCGGCGTGCCCGGTAGCGGCGAGCCCCAGACGCTGGTGTTGGCCCACCACCAGCTCTTGTAGTGCTTCTCCTGGTTGGGCGAATCCAGATGGGCGAAGCCCACGGCCGCGCCCCAGGTGCGGTCGGCCGACTGCGTCACATAGGACGCGCTGAGCCGGTTGCCGTTGCCCGAGATCTCGGGGTTCAGCGAGCCGTTGGAGTTGCGCTCCACGCGGCCGCCGATGACGGTCTGTGTCTTGCCGAAGTCCAGCGGGCGCAGCGTCTTCATGTTGACGGTGCCCGACAGGCCTTGCGCCGACAGACTGGGATCGGGCGTCTTGTAGACGGTGGCCGCGTTGATCAGCTCGCTGGGGAACTGGTCGTATTCCACCGAGCGGTTGTCGCCGGTGGACACGATCTCGCGGCCGTTGAGCAGCGTCACGCCGTAGCGCGGCGCCATGCCGCGGATGCTGATGACCGACGAGCGCCCGGCCACGCGCTGGGCCGTCAGGCCCGGCAGGCGCGAAATCGCGTCGGCGATGGACACGTCGGGCAGCTTGCCGATGTCCTCGGCCGAGATGGCCTCCACGATGGCGTCGGCATTGCGCTTGGTGCTGATGGACGACTCGAGGCTGGCGCGGAAGCCCGTCACCGTGACGGTTTCCAGCTTCTGCTCGGTGGCCGGTGCGGCCTGCGCGGCCGCCAGCAGCGGCACGCACAGCAGCGCCGCCGCGGCGACGGGGGTGAGGCGCAGGCGCTGAGCAGGCACCTGTGGCCGCAGGATGGAGCGGTTCATTTGTTTGTCTCCTGGATCTGGTTCGTCTTGTTCGCCGGTCTGGATATCGGCCTCACTTGCGAAAGTGTGGAACCGGTTCCAAACGCGGCGCAAATCTAATCGGCCGGCAAATACCTTGTCAACAGAACACGCCCAGGGGTTGACGTTTTTTTGCTTCAGCCACTACCGTCGCGTCCCCGATGAAGGCAATAACGATGAGACAGAAACCTCTTTTCCTCGCCGCGACGCTGCTGCTGGCGGTCGCAGGCTCCCATGCCGATGGAACCGATGCCATTTTGCAGGCCTGGCCGGCCCGCCAGCCGCAGCGCGACGCCGCGCTGGAAGCGCGCGTGGAGGCCGCGCTGAAGACCTTGAGCCTGCGCCAGAAGGTGGGCCAGATCGTGCAGCCCGAGATCCGCGCGATCACGCCGGACCAGGTTCGCGAGTACGCGATCGGCACCGTGCTGAACGGCGGTGGCGGCTGGCCGGGCAATGACCGCGCGGCCACGCCGGCGCAGTGGAAGGCTTTGTCCGAGCAGTTCCAGGCCGCGGCGTTGCAGGCCACGCCGGGCATCCCGCTGATCTGGGGCACCGACGCGGTCCACGGTCACAACAACGTGCGCGGCGCCACGCTGTTCCCGCACAACATCGGCCTGGGCGCGACGCGCAACGCCGACCTGGTGCGCGACATCGGCCGCGCTACCGCCCGCGCGGTGCGCGCGTCGGGCCTGCACTGGACCTTCGCGCCCACGCTGGCCGTCGTGCAGGACGTGCGCTGGGGCCGCACCTACGAGAGCTTCGGCAGCGACCCGGCGCTGATTCGCAAGCTGGGCCAAGCGGCCGTGGAAGGCCTGCAGGACGGTCTGAAGGACGGCCGCGGCGTGCTCGCCACGGCCAAGCACTACATCGCCGACGGCGGCACGCGGCGCGGCATCGATCAAGGCGTCGCGCAGACCACGCCCACCGAACTGGCACAGGTGCACGGCGCCGGCTACCTCGGCGCGCTGGACGCCGGCGTGCTGACGGCGATGGCCTCGTTCAACAGCTGGACCGACACGGCCGGCTATGTCGAGCACGGCAAGATGCACGGCAACAAGACGCTGCTGACCGGCGTGCTGAAGGAGCGGCTGGCGTTCGACGGCCTCATCGTCAGCGACTGGGACGGCGTGGGCCAGGTGGCCGGCTGCCGCAACGAGGACTGCCCCGCCGCCATCAATGCCGGCATCGACATCGTCATGGTGCCCTTCCACTGGAAGGCTTTCCACGACAACACGGTCCGCGCCGTGGAACAGGGCCGCATCCCCATGGCGCGGCTGGACGACGCGGTGCGCCGCATCCTGCGCGTGAAGTTCAGCATGGCGATCGCGTCCAGCGTGCCTGCCACGGTGGAGGCGCTGCAGGCGCCCGAACTGGCACGCCGCGCGGTGCGCGAGTCGCTGGTGCTGCTCAAGCACAAGCCCGGTCTGCTGCCGCTCAAGCGTACGGCGCGCGTGCTGGTGGTGGGCGCGGCGGCCGACAGCATGGCCAAGCAGGCAGGCGGCTGGAGCGTCAGCTGGCAGGCGCGCGACGCGAGCAACGCCGACTTCCCGCAGGGCACCACGCTGCTGGCCGCGCTGCGCCAGCGGCTGGGCGCGGTCCAGGTCACGTTCGACGTGGACGGCAGCCAGCACGACCCGGCCCGCTTCGACGCCGTCGTCGCCGTCATCGGCGAGGCGCCCTACGCCGAGGGCGAGGGCGACATCCGCATCACCGAGAACCTGCGCCACAGCAAGCGCTATCCCGAAGACCTGGCCGTGCTGCAGAAGGTCGCCGGCCGCGGCGCGCCGGTGGTCACGGTGCTGTACTCGGGCCGGCCGCTGTACGTGAACGACCTGGCCAACCGCAGCGACGCCCTCGTCGCCGCCTGGCTGCCCGGCACAGAAGGCGCGGGCCTTGTGGACGTGCTGGTGGCGCCGGACGACGACAAGGCCTGGCCCGGGTTCACGGGCCGGCTGTCCTTCCCCTGGCCGGCAGGCCCCTGCCAGTTCAGCACGCGCGAGGCCAAGCCCTGGTGGCCGGTGGGTGGGGGCTTGAGTGGCAAGGAGAAGGCCGAACCCAAGAAGCTGCCCGAGCCGGCGGACCCCGCTCCGATCTGCCCGCTGTGATCCAATCCGCCGCGTTCGAGGAAGAGGACGCATGGCAACGATCAAGGATGTAGCGCGACTGGCGGGCGTGGGCGTGGGCACCGCGTCGCGCGTCATCAGCGGAAACGGTTCCGTCGCGCCGGCCACGGCCGAGCGCGTGCGCAAGGTCATCGCGCAGCTGAAGTTCCGGCCGTCGCACGCCGCGCGCTCGCTGGGCGCCGGCACGTCCAAGCTGATCGGCGTCTACATCCCCTTCCTGCGCGGCACTTTCTACACGCCCATCCTGCGCGTCATCGACACGGTGCTGCGCACCAACGGCCTGCACATGGTGGTGGCGTTCGGCGAGGGCATCGAGGACGAGCGCGTCGAGACCAACGACGGCATGCGCTTCCTGCTGGACCGCGACTGCGACGGCCTCATCGTGCTGTCCAACGCGCTGCAGGACGAGGATCTCAAGGCGCTGGGCCCGGCGGCGCGCCAGGTCGTCGTGCTGAACCGGCACTTCGACCGCATCAAGGACCAGTGCTTCACGGCCGACCACGTGCAGGGCGGCGTGCAGGCCGCACGCGCGCTGCTGCAGCACAAGCACAAGGACATCGCCGTCATCTCCGGCCCCACCACGTCGCCCGACAACGTGGCGCGCCTGGGCGGCTTCATGGGCGAGCTGGCGCAGCGCGGGCTGGATATCTCCCGCGTGCAGACGCTGCCCGGCGACTTCTCCAACCATGCCGGCTGGGACGCCGCCGGCGCGCTGCTGGCGCAGAAGAAGCGGCCCACCGCCGTGTTCTGCGCCAACGACGAGATGGCCATCGGCCTTCTGGCGCATTTCCAGGAGCGCGGCTTGTCGGTGCCGCACGAGGTTTCGGTGCTGGGCTATGACGACTCTCCCAGCGCCGAATTCGCGGCGCCGCGGCTGACCTCGGTGCACGTGCCCAGCCGCGAGGTGGCGCTGGCAGGCCTGCATTGGCTGCTGAACCGCTGCTACGACATGGAGCTGCCGGTCTCGCGGCAGTTCGAGATCTCGGTCAGCTGGCGTGCCTCCGTGGCCGCCCCCCCTTCCCGCAAGCGCAGCTGAGGCCACAATCCGGTTTGGTTACTTTTCACCAAACCCATGTCCCACCGCGTCCTGACCGGCATCACCACCACCGGCACCCTGCATCTCGGCAATTACGTCGGCGCCATCCGCCCGGCCGTGGCCGCCAGCCGTGCCCCTGGCGTGGAGAGCTTCTTCTTCATGGCCGACTTCCACGCGCTGATCAAGTGCGACGAGCCGGACCGCATCGCGCGCTCCAGCCGCGCGATCGCCGCGACCTGGGTGGCCGCCGGGCTGGACACCGACCGCGTGACGCTCTACCGCCAGAGCGACATCCCCGAGATCCCCGAGCTGACCTGGCTGCTGACCTGCGTGACGGCCAAGGGCCAGATGAACCGCGCCCACGCCTACAAGGCCGCAGTGGACGCAGCCGTGGCCGCCGGTGAGGACCCCGACGCCAACGTCAGCATGGGCTTGTTCAGCTACCCGGTGCTGATGGCGGCCGACATCCTGATGTTCAACGCGCACCAGGTGCCGGTGGGCAAGGACCAGGTGCAGCACATCGAGATGGCGCGCGACGTCGCGCAGCGCTTCAACCACCTGTTCGGCCAGGGACGCGAGTTCTTCGTGCTGCCCGAGGCCGTGACGGACACGGAGATGGAGCTGCTGCCCGGCCTGGACGGCCGCAAGATGAGCAAGAGCTATGACAACGTCGTGCCGCTGTTCGAGGGCGGTGCCAAGGCGTTGAAGGAAGCGATCGCACGCGTCGTCACCGACAGCAAGCTGCCGGGCGAGCCCAAGGACCCCGAGGGCCAGGCACTGGTCACGCTCTACGACGCCTTCGCCACGCCCGAGCAGCGCGCCGCCTTCCGCACGGCGCTGCGCGACGGCCTGGGCTGGGGCGATGCCAAGCAGCAGCTGGTGCAGCTGATCGAAGCGCACGTCGGCCCGATGCGCGCCCGCTACGACGCGCTGATGGCCAACCCGGCCGAGCTGGAGGCCATCCTGCAGGCCGGTGCCGCCAAGGCGCGCGCCATCGCCGCGCCCTTCCTGAAGACGCTGCGCGAGGCCGTGGGACTGCGACCCTACACGTCGACCGCGGCCACCACGCAGGCCAAGGCCGACAAGGCCGCGCTGCCGGTGTTCAAGCAGTACCGCGAGGCCGACGGCAAGTTCTACTTCAAGCTGCTGTCCGCCGACGGCGCGCTGCTGCTGCAGAGCCACGCCTTCGAGCAGGGCCGCGACGCCGGCCAGTGGGTGGCGCGGCTGAAGCGCGAGGGCCTGGTGGCCGATGCGCCGGTGGCGCGCGAAGGCACCGAAGCCGACATCGCCGCCGCGCTGGCGGCCTTCCAGGCTGAGTGACGCGGTGACCACATCCGCCATCACCGAGCTGCTGGCCGGCACGGCGCGCGGCGATGCCGCGTCGCTGCAGCAGCTCTATGCGGCGCTGTACCCGGAGATCAAGCGCGTCGCGCGCATCCGCCTGGCACAGAGCGGCCCGAACGGCCGCATGGCCGGGCTGGACACGACCGCGTTGGTGCACGAAGGCTTCCTGCGCATGGCCGACCAGCAAGGCCTGCAGGGCGAGACGCGCGGCCAATTCTTCGCCTACGTGGGCCAGGTGCTGCGCTCGGTGGTCATCGACCACCTGCGCACCGAGGGCCGCGACAAGCGTGGTGGTGACGCCGTCATGGTGACGCTGTCGGCCGCCGGCGACGTGCCCGCCGTGCAGAGCCAGGCGGTGGACCTGATCGGCCTGGACCAGGCGCTCGTGCGGCTGCGCGGCATCGACACCGGCTTGTACGAGCTGATCGAGATGATCGGCTTTGCGGGCCTGTCCATCGCCGAGGTGGCCGAGCTGCGCGGTCTGTCCACGCGCACCATCAACCGCGAATTGCTGAAAGCGCGCGCGTTGCTGCAGGAGCTGCTGGGCGACCCGCCCACGACGGTGTACTGATGGACGCCGGCTCGCAAGCCGACCTGACGGCCACCGATTGGCAGCGCCTGTCCGCGCTGTTCGACGAACTGGCCGACCTGCCCACCGGCGAGCGCGAGGCGCAGCTGGCCGCGTTGCAGCCGCCCGAGCTGGTGGCGCGGCTGCGCCGCATGCTGGCCTCGCTGCCCGACGACGATGCCACCGTGCTGGTCGGGCCGACCGGCTTCAACACCCAGCTGGCCCACGCGCTGAACAACGCGACCGAGCACACATCCCGCCCGGCCGAACCTGGCGACCGCCTGGGCGCCTGGTGCCTGGCCGAGCTGCTGGGCGAAGGCGGCATGGGCCAGGTCTGGCGCGCCGAGCGGGCCGACGGGCTCTACCAGGGCGAGGCCGCCATCAAGCTGCTGCGCGACGACCTCGCCGGCCCCGGCCTGGCCGCGCGCTTCGCCCGCGAGCGCGCGCTGCTGGGGCGGTTGACGCACCCGGGCATCGCGCGGCTGCTGGATGCCGGCGAGCAGGACGGCCGCGCTTTCCTGGTGCTGGAGTACGTGGCCGGACGCACGCTTTCCGAGCATGTGCGGGAAATGGGGCTAGGCCTCGTGGAGCGCGTGAAGCTGCTCATCGAGGTGGCGCGCGCCGTGGAACACGCGCATGCGCAGCTCATCGTGCACCGCGACCTCAAGCCCAGCAACGTCATGGTGGAAGACGTGCGCCCCTCGCTCGCGGGTACGCGCGCGGTCCCCCGAGGGGACGCCGCCGCCCTTGGGAGCGGCCCGGCAGGCGGCTACGCCGGCCAGACCAAGCTGCTGGACTTCGGCATCGCCGGCCTGCTGGACGACTCGGGCCAGCAGGCCGACAGCCAGTTGACGCAGATCTCCGGCCGGCGCCTGACGCCGGCCTATGCCGCGCCCGAGCAGATCGCCGGCGGGCCCATAGGCGTCGCGACCGACATCTACTCGCTGGGCGTCATGCTGTACGAGCTGGCCAGCGGCCGGCTGCCGTTCGGCCAGCGCGGCGCCAGCCGCACGGCCATGGAGCATGCGGTGCTGCACGGCGAGGCGCTGCGCATCACGCGCACGGTCGGTCTGGGCGAGACCCACACCGCCGGCACGGACGCCGGCCCCGGCCGCCCGGCCGACGTCACGCGCGCCGCAGGCGACCTGGAGGCCGTCGCGGCCAAGGCGCTGCGCAAGGATCCGGCCGAGCGCTATGCCAGCGTGGCTGGCTTCATCGACGACCTGCAATGCTGGCTGGCGCAGCGCCCGGTCAGCGTGCGCGCCGAAGACTGGCGCCACCGCACCCACCTCTGGTTCCGCCGCAATGCGGCGCTGGCGCTGGGCGGCAGCCTGGTGCTGGCCGCGCTGAGCGTGGGCCTGGGCGTGAGCCTGTGGCAGCGCGACGAGGCGCAGGCCGCCGCGCGCCAGAGCGAGGAGGTCACGCGCTACCTGACCGAGCTGCTGGCCTCGGCCAACCCCGACAAGCATGGCGGCCACATCCCCACCATCTTCGAAGTGCTGGAGAAGAGCCGCGTCAACCTGCAGCAGCGCTTCGCCGGCGACGACCTGACCTACATCCGCGTGCTGGACGTGCTGGTCGTGACCTACTCGGACATGAACCGCCACGACATCGCGATCCCGCTCGCCAAGGAGCTGATCGCCGTCAACGCGCGTCACTGGGGCGACGACGCCGAGCCCACGCTGATCGCGCGGCTGCGGCTGGCGCGCATCTACACGGCGCTGGGCTCGCCGCTGGAAGTCATCGCGCTGTGCGAGCCCATGCTGCCCGCCTTCGCCGCGGCCCGTCCCGGCACGCTGCTGGAGGACGAGTACGAGAGCATGCTGTACCAGCTCATCGTCTCCTACGCGGGCGTGGCCCGCATCGACGACGCGCTGGCCACGCACGCCAAGGCCTGGCCGCTGGTGCAGAAGATCTACAAGCCCAGCGACTACGAGTACGTCTACTACAACAACTACATGTACCAGTTGCGCCTGGCCGAGGGCAAGCTGCTGGAGGCCGAGCAGACCATCGCGAGCACGCGGCCGTCCTGGGCCACCGCGCCGGCGCATCGCGCGCGCTTCGTGCAGCGCCAGCGCATGCACCTGTGGACCATGCAGGCCCGGCTGGGCCGCCCCGAGGGCAGTGTCGAGAACGCGCACGCGCTCATCAAGGACATCGACGCGCTGATGGGCCCCGGCAACTCCAGCAGCCAGCGCATGCGCGGCGACCTGGCCCGCCATTTCGTCGAACTCGGCCAGTACGCCGAGGCCGTGCAGGTCTATGCCGAACAGGAGCGCGGCCTGCCAGCCGAAGCCGCCGAGCACCCCACGCTGCGGCTGCCGCGAGAGAGTGCCGCGCTACTGGCGCGTGCGCTGGCCCAGCCCGAGCGGGCGGCCGAATGGCTGCCCAAGGCACGCCGCGTCGCCGACGAGTTGGCGAGCAGCCCCGACATCAGCGGTCCGCCCCGGGTCGAGGCCAGCTTGGCCGTCGCCCGCGTGGGCCTGCGCCTGGGAGACCTGGCGCTCGCCCGCGGCGCGCTGGCGCCACTGCTGGACCTGCAAGCCCAGCCCTGGCTGCAGCCCCACGCGCAGCTGCGCAGCCGCATCGCGCAGCTGCAGGGCGAGCTGGCCCGCGCCAACGGCCGGCGCGATGCCGGTGTGGCCGAGCTGCGCCAGCGCGTGCAGTTGCTGGACTCGCTGCAGCAGCCGCAAGGCCTGCCCCACTGGCGCGCGCAACTGGACCTGGCGGCCAGCCTGATCGGCACGCCGGAGGCCGCCGCGGCGCTGCAGCGCGCCGACGCGCTGCGGCCCGACTGGCTGCAGTCCCACCCGCTGGACACGCTGCGCGCCGAGCTGGGCCGCGGCCAGTGGCGGCCGCAATGGGGCGGCCAGCTCTAGAGCTGGCGCTCTACAGCAAATCACGTTTCAGCGCGTTTACCCGGAGCACCGCGGCGGCGCCGCCCAGTTACCTTGGCGTTCCTGACAAGACCAAGGAGACAGCCCCATGGCCACCATCGCCGCCGACCAGCTCTCGCTGCCGCGCCTGTACCACTGGGAGCGCACCACCGCCGGCCGCATCGCGCTGACCCAGCCCATGGGCGGGCCGCAGGTCAAGGACTACACCTGGGCCCAGGTCGCCGACGAGACGCGGCGCATGGCCGCCTTCCTGAAGGCCAAGGGCCAGGCCGAGGGCTGGCCCGCCGACGCCAAGATCGCCATCCTGTCCAAAAACTGCGCCTGGTGGCTGATGACCGACCTGGCCATCTGGATGGCCGGCTACGTCTCGGTGCCGCTGTACCCGACGCTTGCCGCCGAAACCATCACGCAGATCCTCACGCACAGCGAGGCGCGCTTCATCTTCGTCGGCAAGCTGGACGGCTGGGAAGGAATGAAGCCCGGCGTGCTGCCCAGCCTGCCCGGCGCCAGCTATGCCCTGTCGCCCGACGACGCGAAGAAGACCTACGAAAGCTGGGACGCCATCTGCGCCCGCACCGAGCCCATGAAGGGCGAGCTCGTGCGCGGCGCCGACGAACTCTGCACGCTGATCTACACCTCGGGCACCACCGGCAACCCCAAGGGCGTCATGCACAACTTCGGCGGCTTCGCCTGGGCCATCGGCGAGGGGCTGATCCGTTTCCCGATGAGCGCCGACGACCGCATGCTGTCCTATCTGCCGCTGGCCCACGTGGCCGAACGCGTGCTGGTGGAGCACGGCTGGCTGAAGACGGGCATGCGGCTGTTCTTCGCCGAGTCGCTGGACACCTTCACGGCCGACCTGCAGCGCGCGCGCCCCACCATCTTCTTCAGCGTGCCGCGGCTGTGGGTCAAGTTCCAGCAGGGCGTGCAGGCCAAGATGCCGCAGCAGAAACTCAACAAGCTGCTGCGCCTACCCATCATCGGCGGGCTGGTGCGCAAGAAGATCATGAAGGCGCTGGGGCTGGATCAATGCCGCATCGCCGTGGGCGGCGCCGCGCCCATGCCCATTGCGCTGCTTGAGTGGTACGGCGCGCTGGGCCTGCACATCAACGAGGGCTACGGCATGACCGAGAACCTGGCGCTGTCGCACATGACGCTGCCGGGCGTGAACCAGCGCGGCACCGTAGGCCCCGCCTATGCCGGCGTGCAGACCCGCATCGACCCCGCGAACGGCGAGCTGCAGATGCGCAGCCCGGCGCTGATGCTCGGCTACTACAAGGAGCCGGGCCTGACCGCCGAGGCGCTGACCGATGACGGCTGGCTGCACACCGGCGACAAGGTCACGCAGGACAAGGACGGCTGCGTGCGCATCACCGGCCGCGTGAAGGACTTGTTCAAGACCAGCAAGGGCAAGTACGTGGCGCCCGCGCCGATTGAAGACAAGCTGGGCATGAACCCCAACATCGAGGCCTGCTGCGTGGCCGGCGCCAACATGGGGCAGCCGCTGGGCATCGCGATGCTGTCGCCCGCGGGCCTGCAGCGCGCCAGCACCGACGCCGAGAAGACGGCGCTGATGGCCGAGCTCAGCAAGCACCTGGACGACGTCAACGCGCGGCTGGACCCGCACGAGCAGCTGGACGCGCTGGTGGTCATCCAGACGCCATGGACCGTGGACAACGGCTTCATCACGCCCACCTTCAAGGTCAAGCGCAACCGCATCGAGGAAGCTTACGGCGGCAAGTTCGAGGCCTGGGTGGGCAAGCGGGCGAAAGTGCTGTTTGGTGATTGAGCGCGTTGCCGCGCTGCTGCTGGCCTGCGGCTGCGGCGCGGCGCTTGCGGAGGTGCCCGAGACCTTCGAGAGCAAGCGTTACGACGTGCACCAGGTGTCGGGCATGAGCCTGCTGGAGGCCCTGAACCAGGCCACGCCGATCCGTCCGGAAGGGCAACCCTTTCACGGCTACACGGACTGGCGCGTGCACTGGAACTACCGGTACAAGGTGCAGGCCGACGGCCTGTGCGCGCTGACGGTCGTGAATGTGCGGCTGGCGGTCACGATGACGTTGCCCGACCTGAAGCAGAGCACGTCCGAGGGCGCAACCCAGTTCGCGCGCTACTACCCCGCGCTCGTCGAACACGAGGAAGGCCATCGGCGCGTGGGCCAGGGCGCGGCGCGCGACGTCGCCGCGGCGCTGGGCGAGTTGCCGCCCATGTACGGCTGCGCATTGCTGGAGCAGGAGGTCGCCCGCACGGCCGGCGCCATCATCGAGCGCGCCAAGCGCGAGAACAAGGCCTACGACGTCAGGACCCGGCACGGCTGCACGCAGGGCGCCTGCCTGATCCACTAGGGCCTGTTAACACTACGGCAGCGGGTCGCGTTGAGGCCAGAAAGCCCGCGAACAAGGCGCAAAGCGGAGCCGGGTTGCACACCCGGCGAGCATTTGCAACGCAGCACGCGGGCTTTCTGGCCTCAACCCTAAGGGAAGGCCATCCGCCAGGGGCCACTCGGCGTTGCACCGCTGGCCCGCATATCAATGCGGGCGGCGCGCTGCGCCTTGATTGGCCCCTGGCGGATGGCCTTCGCGACCCACTGCCGTAGCGTTAACAGGCCCTAGCCCCGCCAGTAGTCGGGGCGGCCGTAGTGGCCGCGCAGGTGCTCCACCCACAAGCGGGTTCGCAGCGGCAGGTGGCGCGACTGCGGGAACACCGCATAGATTCCGTTGGGCGGCGCGGCGAACTCGTCCAGCACGCTGACCAGCCGGCCCGCCGCAAGGTCGGCCTCCACCTCCCAGGTGCTGCGCCAGGCCAGACCCAGGCCCGCCACGCACCAGTCGTGCAGCACCTGGCCGTCGCTGCAGTCCAGCCGGCCGACCGGCCGCAGATGCTGCACCACGCCGTCGACCTGGAAGGCCCAGCCGCGCACCTGGCTGGCCTCGGAGCTGAGCGTCAGGCAGGCGTGGCGCACCAGCTCGTCGGGGTGCCGCGGCGTGCCCGCCCGCTTCAGATAGCCGGGCGCCCCGACACACAGCCGGCGGTTGTCGGCCAGCCGCGTGCTGACCAGGCTGGAGTCCGGCAGGTCGCCCACACGCACGGCGCAGTCAAAGCCCTCGTGCACGATGTCCACGACGCGGTCGCTGAGGTTCAGCGACAGGCTGAGGTCCGCATGCTCGGCCAGGAAGCCGGGCACCAGCGGCGCCACATGGCGGCGGCCGAAGCCGGCCGGCGCCGTCACGCGCAGGTGGCCGCTGGCCTTCAGCCCGCCGGCGCTGACGGCTGCCTCGGCGTCGGCCAGCTGTGCGACCAGGCGCTGGCAGTCCTCCAGAAAGGCCTGGCCCTCGGGCGTCAGCGTCAGCCGCCGCGTCGTGCGCAGCAGCAGCTTCACGCCCAGCCGCGCCTCCAGCGCATCCAGCCGCCGGCTCATGACAGCGGGCGCCACGCCCTCCACCTGCGCCGCGGCCGTCAGGCTGCCTTTGGCCGCCACCAACACGAAGGACTCCATCTGCTTGAGCTTGTCCATGCCGCGATTGTGCTGACTCGCCGAATGAAAAATGACGGCCACCACAAGGATCTTTGCGTTTCAGT
The DNA here is from genome assembly GCF_031458115.1 of Roseateles asaccharophilus. Taxonomy (GTDB): domain Bacteria; phylum Pseudomonadota; class Gammaproteobacteria; order Burkholderiales; family Burkholderiaceae_C; genus Pelomonas; species Pelomonas asaccharophilus_A. The sequence continues at coordinate 210,968 of NZ_JAVDXV010000009.1, forward strand.
CACAGATACCTTGCGTGCACTGCAGCAAATAAGGGCTCGCGCGCGGGCAAGATGCCAGGCAATCTTTCATCGCCGCCAACGGAGATCGCCATGCCCCGCACCACCCTCCACCGCCTGCAGGTCGACGCCGACCTGGCCCGCTTCATCGCCTCCGAGGTGCTGCCCGGCACCGGTGTGGAAGAAGATGCCTTCTGGGCCGGCTTCTCGGCCATCGCGCACGACCTGGCCCCCAAGAACCGCGCGCTGCTGGCCGAGCGCGACCGGCTGCAATCCGAGATCGATGCCTGGCACGAGGCGCACCCCGGCCCGATCGCCGACATGCCGGCCTACAAGGCCTTCCTGACGCGCATCGGCTATCTGGTCGACGCACCGGCCTCCGTGCGCGCGACGACCGCCAACGTCGACGCCGAACTGGCGCTGCAGGCCGGCCCGCAGCTGGTGGTGCCCATCCTGAACGCGCGCTACGCGCTGAACGCGGCCAACGCGCGCTGGGGCTCGCTGTACGACGCGCTGTACGGCACCGACGCCATTCCCGAGACCGACGGCGCGACGCGTGCGGGCGGCTACAACGCCAAGCGCGGCGCCAAGGTCATCGCGTTCGCCCGCCAGGTGCTGGACCAGGCCGCACCGCTGGCCGCCGGTTCGCATGCGGACTCGACCGGCTACCGCGTCGAGGGCGGCCAGCTGGTCGTCGCGCTGGCCTCGGGCGCCACGACGGGCCTGAAGGACGCGGCGGCCTTCGCCGGCTACCAGGGCGATGCCGCCGCACCGAGCAGCGTGCTGCTGGTCCACCACGGCCTGCACCTGGACATCCGCATCGACCGCAGCACGCCCATCGGCAGCAGCGACGCGGCCGGCGTGGCGGACGTGGTGCTGGAATCCGCGCTGTCCACCATCCTGGATCTGGAGGACTCGGTCGCCGCCGTCGACGCCGAGGACAAGCTGCTGGCCTACCGCAACTGGCTGGGCATCCAGCTGGGCACGCTGACCGAGGAGGTCGCCAAGGGCGGCAAGACGTTCACGCGCCGCCTGAACGCCGACCGCGTCTACACGGCACCCGCCGGTGGCGCCGTCACGCTGCACGGCCGCTCGCTGATGTTCGTGCGCAATGTGGGCCACCTGATGACCAACCCGGCCATCCTGCTGGACGACGGCAGCGAGATTCCCGAGGGCATCATGGATGCGGTCGTCACGACGACCATCGCGATGCACGACCTGAAGCGCCGCGGCAACAGCCGCACGGGCAGCGTCTACATCGTGAAGCCCAAGATGCACGGCCCCGCAGAAGTGGCCTTCGCCGCCGAGCTGTTCACACGCGTGGAGCAGCTGCTGGGCCTGCCGGACAGCACCGTCAAGCTGGGCATCATGGACGAGGAGCGCCGCACGTCGGTCAACCTGAAGGCCTGCATCGCCGCGGCCGCCAGCCGCGTCGCCTTCATCAACACCGGCTTCCTGGACCGCACCGGCGACGAGATGCACACCGCCATGCGCGCCGGCCCGATGCTGCGCAAGGGCGACATGAAGACCAGCAGTTGGATCCAGGCTTACGAACGCAGCAATGTGCTGACGGGACTGTCCTGCGGCCTGCGCGGCCGCGCGCAGATCGGCAAGGGCATGTGGGCCATGCCGGACCTGATGGCCGCGATGCTGGAGCAGAAGGTGGGCCATCCCAAGGCCGGCGCCAACACCGCCTGGGTGCCCTCGCCCACCGCCGCGACGCTGCATGCGCTGCACTACCACCAGGTCAGCGTCGCCGCCGTGCAGCAGGAACTGGAGAAGGTGGACCTGGCCGCCGAACGCGACGCCATCCTGAACGCGCTGCTGACCATCCCCGTCGCACCCACCGCCGACTGGACGCCCGAGCAGCGCCAGCAGGAGCTGGACAACAACGTGCAGGGCATCCTGGGCTACGTCGTGCGCTGGGTAGACCAGGGCGTGGGCTGCTCCAAGGTGCCCGACATCAACGGCGTGGGCCTGATGGAAGACCGCGCGACGCTGCGCATCTCCAGCCAGCACATCGCCAACTGGCTGCGCCACGGCGTCGTGACGGCCGAGCAGGTGCGCGCGACCTTTGCGCGCATGGCGCTGGTCGTGGACGGCCAGAACGCCGCCGACCCGGCCTACCGGCCGCTGGCCGACAACCCGCAGGACGCGGCCATGCAGGCCGCGCTGGACCTGGTGTTCAAGGGCGAGGCCCAGCCCAGCGGCTACACGGAGCCGCTGCTGCATGCGTGGCGACTGCGGGTAAAGGCGCGCGCCTGACCAGGCCGCCGCTGCTAGGCTTGCACTCCATGCGAGCCCTGCACCTCACCCCCCTGCTCCTCGTCCTGGCCGGCCCCGCGTTCGGCCAGGATGCGTCGCTTCAGCGCTGCCGCGTCATCGCGGACACCACCGCCCGGCTGGCCTGTTACGACGCGCTGGCCGATGCGCGACCCAAGCCGCCTGCGGCCGCCGCAGCGCCCATGACACCCGTGGCACCGGTCGCCGCCGCGCCGGCACCGGCGCCCAAGCCCGCCGACACCTTCGGCCTGCCGGTCAAGCGACCCAAAGGCGAGCCGGAGACGGTGCAGAGCAGCGTGGGCGCCGACTTCGCCGGCTGGGGACCCAACCAGTCCATCAAGCTGGCCAATGGTCAGGTCTGGCAGATCATTGACGGCACGTCGGTGTCCATGCCGCGCGGCGCGCGCAACGTGTCGGTGCGGCGCGGCATGTTCGGCGCGTTCCACCTGGACTTCGAGGGCTTGAACACCTCGCCCAAGGTCAAGCGGCTGGAGTAGGCAGCACGTCGAATGCGACGGTGAGCCTATGGGCCTCATCGTCGAACGGCACGGTGCCGTGCCACAGGTAGGACGGAAACAGCAGAAGCCGGCCTGGCTGCGGTGCCTCGTAGCGCCAGGGCGGCAGCCGCTCGCGCAGCGGCCCGGGCAGGTCGGGCTCGCCGAACTTGATCCAGCCTTCATGCGTGGCCGATGCCAGCGCGGACGCTGGCGTGGCGACGTAGTAGCAGCTGCTCAGCCAGCCCTGGCCGTGGACGTGGTTGGTGTGGAAGCCGCTGCGGCGCAGCCGTGAACTCCAGCTGCCGGCAAAGCGCCAGGCGTCGGTGCGCCGCCCCAGCAGCGGATGGGTCGCGTCCGTGCGGCGGCTGGCCAACCACTGCGTGATGGCCTCGGCGATCTGGCCGCGCAGCGCCTGCACCAGCGGCAGCTCCAGGTCGAACAGGTGGCCTCGCGTCTGCGTGCCCTCGCGCAGCGTCTGGTCCACCGGCGCTTCGCGGTCGGTGTGCAGGCGCTGCAGCTCCAGCGCCAGCGCGGCGTTGAAGCTCTCGATGTCGGCCCAGCCCGGCGGCGGCGGCAGCTCGATGACGGCCAACAATTCGTCCAGGTCATGCAGCCAGGCGGCACGCGCGTCGCTCTTCAGCCGCCAGCCCACGCCAAGCAGCGCCAGGGCCAGCTGGTCATGCGGCGCCAGTTGGTGGGCGCGCTCGGCCAGCGCCAGGCCCTCGTCGGCATGGCCTGCGGCAAAGGCGCTGCGTGCGGCATTGGCCAGCACGCCCGCGTCCTGCGGCGCCAGCGCGACCGCGCGCTGGTGTGCTGCGCGCGCATCGTCGTGGCGGCCCAGCAGCGTCAAGGCCTGGCCCTGGCCATCGAGGTAGTCCGCGCGCTGCGGCGCGAGCCGGGCGGCGAGTTCATAGGCCTGCAGCGCCGCGTCGGCGCGCTCCGCCTTCAGCAGCAGCAGGCCGCGCAGGCCCGGCGCGAGGTCGGAGCTGGGCGCCTGCTGCTGTGCGGCCAGCAGTTCGGCGTCGAAGTCGGCGTGGCCCAGGGTCCAGCGCAGCCGCGCCAGGTCGTACAGGCTCAGCGCATGCTGGGGTGCCAGCGCGAGCGCGCGCCGGTAGGCCGCCAGCGCGTCGTCCGCCCGGCCCAGCGCTTGCAAGGTGTTGGCCGTGTTGTAGTGGGCCTCGGCGACGTCCAGGCCCAGCGCCAAGGCCTGCTGATGGGCCGCCAGCGCCTGTACGTGGCGCCCCTGCCGGTGCAGCACGACGCCCAGGTTGTGGTGCAGCGCCGCGCGCTGCGGCGCCCGTGCCAGCGCGGCGGCCAGCGTTGCGGCGGCGGCCGGTAGCTGGCCCTGCTCTTCCTGCAGCATGGCCAGCAACTGCAGCGCGTCGGCATCCTGCGGCGCGAGGTCGGCTGCCTGCTGCGCCACGCCCAGCGCGTCGGCGGGCCGGCCCAGCTCGCGCAGCAGCCGGGCCAGCTGGTAGCGCGGCGCGGCCCAGCCAGGCTGGCGGTCGGCGGCCTGCGCGAACGCATGCGCCGCGTCGCCGGGGCGGCCCAGCATTTCCAGCATCTGCGCCTGCGCGAACCACACGCGCGGCTGCGCGGCATCGCCGGCCAGCGAGCTACGGAAGGCGGCCTCGGCCTCGGCCCAGCGCCGGCCTTGCGCGGCGATCTGGCCCAGGCCCGCCAGGGCGGGCGGCGAGCCGGGCGCGCGCTGCAGGACTTCGCGCAGCAACGGCTCGGCCGTCTGCGGCCGGCCCTGGGACAGCGCGCGCATGGCCTGGTCCAGCAATGCGGGAATGGAGGAGGTGCTCATCAACAGTCGGGGGCAGCACGCCATTGTCCGGCGCGCCGCCATGAAAAACGGGCCCCGCAGGGCCCGTTGGCTGGTCACGGCGCCACCAAGGGCGCGAGCGATCAGAAGCTGGCCGTGGCGTTCACCGTGTAGCGGCGGCCGATCACGTCGTACGCGCTCGGGAAGGTGTTGCCGTAGTTGGACGCGCCCGGGCCGATGCCGGTACCGATGAAGGGCGGCGCCTTGTCGAACAGGTTGTTCACCGTCAGCGACACGCGCACGTTCTTCATCAGCTGGTAGCCGACGTTCAGGTCGATGTAGTCGAAGTCCGGAATGGTCTGATAGGCCGCCAGGAAGGTGCCCTGCAGGTTGGCCGTGGAACCGGTCTTCTGCACCTCGGTGGCGCTGATGTGGCGCCAGATGACGCCGGCGTTCCAGTCCTTGTGCGTCCAGCTGGTGCGCAGGTTGAAGCGGCGCTTGCTGTACGGCGTGCCCACGTCGACGCCGTAGAAGCCGGCGTACTCGATGGTGTCCAGCACCGGCAGCGACTTGAAGTCGGCCTTGTCCAGCAGGCTCAGCTGCAGGCTGAAGTCCAGGCGGCCCAGATCCAGGCCGATGTTCTTCAGCATGTAGCGGTAGTTCATGCCGATGTCCACGCCGGAGTAGTCCAGCAGACCCTGGTTGGACGACTGCGTGTTGATGCCGCTGAAGCCGGAACCGCTCAGACCACCGCTGGTCGGGTTGCGGGCGATCAGCTGGCAGAACGCGTTGTACGTAAAGCCGGGATTGCGAGCCGGGTTGTAGCAACTGTCGGAGACCTGACCCGCCGTCGGCGCCGTGATGGCGTCGGTGATCTTGATCTTCCAGAAGTCCACCGTCGCCGAGAACGTCGTGCCGGTCGGCTCCCAGACCAGACCGAAGGTGGTCGTGTCCGCCTTCTCGGGACCCAGGTTGGGGTTGCCGCCCGAGGTGTTGGCAGCCTGGCTGGCCGACGGGTTCTGCACGAAGCCGATCTGACCCGTGGGCACGCCGGTCTGCTGGCACAGATTGGTCAGCGTGCCGGCCTTGCCGGCGTCGCCGGTGTTGATCAGGTTGGCGCGGCAGGGGTCTTGCGACAGCGTGGCCAGACCGGTCACGACCGGTGCATACAGCTCGTTGACGTTGGGCGCGCGGGTGGCGCGCTGCTGTTCGCCGCGGAAGCGCAGGCTGCGCACCGGCGCCCAGATCAGGCCCGCCTTGTAGCTGCCATAGCTCTTGCCGGTGACTTGCGTCTTGAAATCGGTCTCGCGGTAGCCCAGGCCCAGGTCCAGGCTGTGGATGAAGGGCTTGCCTTGCGCCAGCGGGATGTTGGCTTCGCCGAAGATTTCCTTGAACTTGATCATGCCGCGACGGTCAGGCACGGGAGCACCGCTGCCCAGCAGTTCGCCCTGCGTCTGCACCACGTTGTCGGAGGCGTTGCCACCCACGACGCGACGGTCTTCATAGCCCAGCGCCAGGCCGACGGGGTTGCGTGCGAACGGGCTCTTCAGGAAGCCCACCTCGCCATTGACGTTCACGCCCATCACGCGCTGGTCGACGCGGGTGGTCTGGAAGGTCGGGATGGAGATGAACGACAGCATCTGCGGCGTGATGGAGCCGACGGCGCCGAACACGTCCAGCGGCACGCAGCCACCGGTGGTCACCGAGCAGCTGGTCGTGTTGAAGGCGCGCAGGGCCTGCTGCGTCTTCGTGCGCGAGAAGCCGTTGCCGGTGTTCAGCGTCTGGTCGGCGCGGCCGTTCTGGTAGTAGGCGTCGTACGACCAGCCGTCCAGCATCGGGATGTCACCGCGGACGCCGGCCGTGTACTGCGTCGACACGTTGTCGTAGTTGTAGATACGCGGGCCGGCTTCAACGAAACGGCGGCCGATGCCGATGTTGATTTCGGTCGTGCCGGCAGCACCGGCCACGCAGTTGGCGGCGGTGATGTTGTAGGCCGCGCACAGCTGCGTGCGCAGCGCCGGGGAGATGTAGGGGTTGCCGATGGGCACCGCGAACGACTGCAGGAAGGTACCCGACGACGCCAGGTTCAGCACCACGTTGCTGCGGTTGTGGAAGAACTCGCCGTAGACCTCGAGGTTGTCGTTGACGCGGAAATGACCGAGGCCGGTAGCCTGGGTGCGCGTCAGCGGCGTCTCGAAATAGTTGGGCGGGTTGGTGTTGTAGCCGTCCGGCGGCACCAGGCCGTTACCGGCGCGCAGCAGGCCCGTGGCGGGGTCGATGACGCGGTCGCCCGTCAGCGTCGCGTTGGCCGGGGCGGGGAACTGGAACACCGCCGGCGCGGCGGTCTGCGAGAAGCCGCCGGGAGTGCCGTTGCGCGACGAGATGACGGTGTTGGCGTAATCGCGCTCGCCCAAGCGCAGCGCGCCAGTGCGGGTGGTGCCCACGTGCATGACGACGTTGCCGCGGCCGTCGGGCAAGCTGGCACCGACGGTCAGGTCGCTCTTGAAGCGGGTGGCATCGCCGCGCTCGCTGACGCTGTACAGCGTGGAGGCTTCGATGCCGCTGAAATTGCGCTTGGTGACGAAGTTGACGACGCCGGCGACGGCGTCAGCGCCGTACACGGCCGACGCACCGCCGGTGACCAGGTCAACCTTGTCGAGCAGCGAGACGGGGATGGAGTTGGTGTCCACCGTGCCGCCCAGCGTGGCCGGCACGAAGCGGCGGCCGTTGATCAGCACCAGCGTGCGGTTGGAGCCCATGCCGCGCAGGTCGATGGAGGCCGTGCCGTTGGAGCCGTTGTTGATGCTGGGGCCGATGGCGGGATAGGCCGACGGCAGGCCACGCACCAGTTCCTCGACGGCGACCGGCTGGCGGACGGCCATGTCTTCCTTGGCGACGGTGGTGATCGGGCTGCTGGACTCGGCGCCGATGGTCTTCAGGCGCGTACCGGTGATCTCGATGCGCTCCAGCTTCTGGGTGTCGGCCTCTTGGGCGAAGGCACCGGTGGCACCGAGCGTGCCGATCAGCGCCACCGCGGCGGCGCTGCGGGCATTGCGTTTGAACATGACTACTCCTTTGTGAGGACGTTCAAGGTTGTGGTTTGGTAGGCAAGATTTGGAAATGCACCCGTCTGCGGCGGTCGCTCTTTCGCCCGCGAAGTCTGGCGACGCAGGAATTCAACCCCGCCCCGGGATGCCCCCTATAGACCCTCAACAAGTGCCAAAAGACAGGGTTAGGAAAACAAAACCAAGGGGTTTCACCAGGGTTTGGTGCGCTTACGCGTTGTCACATCGCCACATCCAAGCCTGTCGACCGGCCGGTTGATCGGCTCTAAGTACGCAAAACGGCGCTTCTGAACGCCAGTTCAGCGAGTTTTTGGGCTTTCCGCTTCGCGCCGGTCGGGAAAGCTGTCTCTTTCCTGACACAAAAAGCCAGGGGCTTGCCCTCGGCGGCAAAAGTCACCCGCACCCAGGCAGCACTGACCACCCCGTAAAAAAAGCCGCCGAATCAGTGACTTAGGGCACTGGCGAGCCCGAACGCTGGGAATTGATGCCGAACGTGAGGACGGTCGTTGGCGCGTCACCAGACTTTCCCTGACTGCCTTGCAGCGGTCCCCGTCCAGACAATCCGCGCCGGCTCCCTTATCGGGAAAACGTGTAGGCGCCTGACTCGGGCGGCTCGCGCAGTTCATGACCCATCGGTCAACTTGGAGTTCTCATGCACAAACGAACCCTGCTCTCTACGGCCGCAGCCGCTGCCCTGGGACTGATCGCTTCCTCCGCCTTTGCCCAAGCGCAAGGCAATGCCCAGCAACTCGAGCGCGTCGAAGTCACCGGCAGCCGCATCCTGTCGCTCAACGCCGAATCGGCCGCACCCATCCAGGTGCTGAGCGCCGCTGACATCGCCGCCTCCGGCGTGGCCAACCTGCAGGAACTGCTGCTGAAGAGCCCCGTGTTCGGCACGCCGGCCATCAGCCGCACCAATTCCAACTTCTCGACGTCCAGCGCCGGCGTGTCCACCGTGGACCTGCGCAACCTGGGCTCCAACCGCACCCTGGTGCTGGTGAACGGCCGCCGCTACGTGTCCGGCGTTCCCGGTGACACCGCGGTCGACTTCAACACCATCCCCGCCGACTTCATCGAACGCGTCGAGGTCATGACCGGTGGCGCTTCGTCCACCTACGGCTCTGACGCCGTCGCTGGCGTGGTCAACGTCATCCTGAAGCGCAACTTCCAGGGCCTGCGCATGGACGCGCAGATGGGCGTCTCCGAAGAAGGCGACGACAAGAAGAAGAAGGTCAGCGTGACCTTCGGCATGAACGGTTCCGACGGTCAGGGCAACCTGATGGTCAACCTGTCGGCCAGCCAACAGGGCGCCGTGTACTCGCGTGACCGCGACTTCGCGGCCGTCGACCAGGCCTCGCTGGGTGCATTCGTCACTGGCGACGTGAAGGACGTCTTCACCATCGCACGTCCGTTCTACTCCAGCTTCGCACCGCAGGGCCGCTTCTTCTACAGCGACGGCACCGCGACCCGCAACTTCACCTACAACGCTGCCGGCCAGCAAATCCCGTTCTCGACCAACGGCCCGGCCGGTGACGGCGTGGGCGCCACCGGCTACAACCGCTCGGCCGTCCGCACGATCGCGATCCCGACCGATCGCCTGATGCTGGCCAGCAAGGGTGAGTTCAACCTGAACGACTCGCACACGGTCTTCTTCGAGAGCAACTACGCCGCCACGAAGACCAAGACCCAGCTGGAACCCTATCCGCTGGACTCCACCGACCTGGGCGGCCTGATCCCGGCCGAGTTCATGGTCAATGGCGTCAAGATGCGCAATCCGCTGGTGCCCGACACCATCTACAACAACGCGATCGACCGCGACGGCGACGGCCTGAAGGACTACAACTTCACGCGCCGCATGTCGGACATCGAGAACCGCGGCAACAAGGCCCAGCGCGACACATTCCGTCTGCTGGGTGGCGTGAAGGGCGAGATCACCAAGACCTGGTCCTACGACGCCTACGCGGCCCACTCGTTCACGAAGGAAGGCCAGACCGGCACCGGCCAGGTCAACGTCATGAACTTCATGAACGCGCTGAGTGCCGTGGCCGACGTCAACGACGTCAACGGCAACGGCAACCGCACGGAAGCCATCTGCAAGGACGCCATCGCCCGCGACCAGGGTTGCGTGGCCGCCAACATCTTCGGCGCCAACACGCTGAGCGCTGCTGCTGCGCGCTACATCCACGCGCCGTCGTCGCTGAACACCCGCATCACGCAGACGCTGGTCGGCGCCTCGGTCAGCGGCGAGCCCTTCTCGCTGCCGGCCGGCCCGGTGGGCGTGGCCTTCGGTGCCGAGTACCGCAAGGAAACGTCGAGCATGGAGTTCGACGCGCTGACGCAGACCGGCCTGAACGCCGGCAACGCGCTGCCCAACACGGCCGGCAAGTTCGACGTGCAGGAAGCCTTCGTTGAAGTCCGCGCCCCGCTGCTGAAGAACCTGCCGCTGGTCAAGACGCTGGACGCACAACTGGCCGTTCGCCAGGGCAAGTACTCCACCGTCGGCGACACCACCAGCTGGAACAGCGGCCTGGATTGGGGCCTGAACTCCACGTTCCGCGTGCGCGCCAACTACTCGGTGTCGACCCGCGCTCCCAACATCGCCGAGCTGTACCAGGCACCGTCGCAAACCTTCCCGACCGGCCTGGTCGACCCCTGCCTGGGCAAGACGCTGACCGGCACGGATGCCGTCTCCGTGGCTTGCCGCCTGGTTCCGGGCGTCGTGGCCAACATGAACGCCAACGGCGGCGTGTTCAAGCTGACCCAGGCGGACCTGCAAGGCGTGAGCGGCTTCGACAGCGGCAACCCGAACCTGGACGCCGAACAAGGCAAGTCCACGACCATCGGTATCGTCGTCACGCCCAAGGGTATCGACCTGCTGAAGGACTTCACGTTCACGGCCGACTACTACAAGATCAAGATCAAGGACGCCATCAACACCCCGGGACGCCAATACGCGCTGAACCAGTGCTACGGCGGTGGCAACACCTCGTTCTGCCAATACATCACGCGCCGCCCGGCCGACATCGGCCCCAACAGCGCCGGTTCGCTGGAGTTCATCAACGAAACCTCGGCCAACACCGGCGGCGACTTCGTTGAAGGCGTGGACGTGACCGCGACCTACCGCACCCGCCTGTTTGGTGGCATGTTCAACTCGCGCATCGCCTACACGTACATCATGAAGGCGTACAACCAGGCCACGCCGCAGGCTGAACGCGACTTCTCGCAAGGCGAAGTCGGCAACGCCCGCAACCGCTGGGTGCTGAACCTGGGCTACAACATCGGCAACCTGGGCGTCGCAGCCACGACCACGTACTTCGGCCAGTCCTACCTGGACGACGTGTTCATGCGCGACAACTTCGGCAGCACGAACAAGATGGACGGCAAGGTCAAGTCCCGCGCTTACCTGGACCTGCAAGCCAACTACAAGCTGGGCAAGAGCGAGGTCTACTTCGGCATCGACAACGCCACGGCCACCAAGGCGCCTCCGATCATCTCAGGCCTGCCTGGCAACACGACCGGCGCGGAAACCAACGCCAGCGTCTACGATGCAATCGGCCGTCGCTACTACGTCGGTCTGCGCTACAGCCTGTAAGCCTGACCGCGAAGCACCCGCCCCGGCGGGTGCCTTCACCGAAAAGCACATCGGCTCGATGTGCTTTTTTTTGGTCTCCTGTTTTGTCCCGTTTCATGATTGATTCCCCCTCCCTGCGCACAGACGTGCTGGTCGTCGGCGCCGGCCCCGCCGGCAGCGCCTGCGCCCGCGTGCTGGCCCGCGCCGGCATCGCCGTGCTGCTGGTCGACCAGCACCCGCCGGGCCGCGACAAGACCTGCGGCGACGGCCTCATCCCGGACGCCCACAAGGCGCTGGCCCGACTGGGCCTGCTGGACGACGTGATGCGCCGCGCCGAGCCCGTGGCGCACGTTGGCTGCATAGGCCCGCGCGGCGGGCGCATCGATGTGCCGGGGTCGCTGGCCGTGCTGCCGCGCAAGGAACTGGACGCGCTGCTGCTGCAGGCCGCGCAGGACGCCGGCGCGCGCTTCGAGCAGGCCCGCTTCGAGGCGCCGCTGGAGGTGGACGGCCGCGTCGTCGGCGCACGCCTCAAGCGCGGCGACGAGATCGTCGAAGTGCCGGCACGCTGGGTCGTGCTCGCCACCGGCGCGGTGCCCAAGGCGCTAACCGCCGCCGGCGTGTGCGAGCGGCACACGCCCAGCGGCGTCGCGCTGCGTGGCTATGTGAAGGCGCCGCAGATGGTCGGCAAGATCAAGGCGCTGGAGGTGGTCTGGGACAAGGCCGTGCGGCCGGGCTATGGCTGGATCTTTCCGGCGCCCGACGGCCACTTCAACATCGGCGTGGGCGTCACCGACTCGCACCAGGACCTGGGCGGCAAGGGCCAGAAGAAGGACGTCAACCTGCGCGCGATCTTCGACGCCTTCGTCGCCAAGTACCCGCCCGCGGCCGAGCTGATGCGCGTGGGCGAACTGGTGGGCGAGCTGAAAGGCGCACCGCTGCGCTGCACGCTGACCGGCGCGAAGTGGTCTCGCCCCGGGCTGCTGGTTACCGGCGAGGCGGCGGGCTCCACCTACTCGTTCACCGGCGAGGGCATAGGCAAGGCGATGGAGACCGGCATGCTGGCCGCCGACGCCATCCTAGCCCACACGGACGACGCTGCCGCACGTGCTTCCTACGAGGCTGGCCTGACGGCGCTGAAGCCCAAGTTCGACCTCTACGAACGCGCCAACCGTGTCAACGCCCACCCCTGGCTGGCCGACCTGCTGATCTGGCGCGCCAAGAAGAGCCCGCGGCTGCTGAAGCGCATGAGCGGTGTGCTCAACGAGACCAGCAACCCGGGCAACCTGGTCAGCCTGAAGGGGCTGACCCGGCTGTTCCTGGAGTAGTCCTGATCAGACTCGCTCGATGACCAGCGCGATGCCTTGCCCCACGCCGATGCACATCGTGCACAGCGCATAGCGGCCGCCGCTGACTTCCAGCTGGTTGACCGCCGTCGTGACCAGCCGCGCGCCGCTGGCGCCCAGCGGGTGGCCCAGCGCGATGGCGCCGCCGTTGGGGTTCACGCGGGCGTCGTCGTCCGCCAAGCCCAGATCGCGCAGCACCGCCAGGCCCTGCGCGGCGAAGGCCTCGTTCAGCTCGATGACGTCCATCTGCGCGAGGCTCAGCCCCGTCAGCGCCATCACCTTGCGCGTGGCCGGCGCCGGGCCCATGCCCATGATGCGCGGCGCGACGCCGGCCGTCGCCATGCCCACCACGCGGGCGCGCGGCGTCAGGCCATGGCGTGCGGCCTCGGCCTCGCTGGCCAGCAGCAGCGCGCAGGCGCCATCGTTGACGCCGCTGGCGTTGCCGGCGGTCACGCTGCCCTCGGGCGTCACCACGCCTTTCAGCTTGGCCAGCGCCTCGAGGCTGGTCTCGCGCGGATGCTCGTCCAGCAGCACGCGCAGCGGGTCGCCCTTCTTCTGCGGCACATCGACCGGAACGATCTCGCGCTCGAAGAAGCCGCGCTGCTGGGCCGCGATGGCCTTGCGCTGCGAGGCCAGCGCCATGCGGTCCTGGGCCTCGCGCTCGATGCCGAAGTCGCGCGCGACGTTCTCGGCCGTCTCGGGCATGGCATCCACGCCGTACTGCGCCTTCATTAGCTTGTTGACGAAGCGCCAGCCTATGGTGGTGTCGTAGACCGCATTCGCGCGGCTGAAGGCACTCTCGGCCTTGGGCATGACGAACGGCGCGCGGCTCATGCTCTCCACGCCCCCGGCGATCATCAGGCCGGCCTCGCCGGCCCGGATGGCGCGCGCGGCCGTGCCGACGGCATCCAGGCCCGAGCCGCACAGGCGGTTGATGGTGCTGCCCGGCACGTCCACCGGCAGGCCGGCCAGCAACGCGGCCATGCGGGCGACGTTGCGGTTGTCCTCGCCGGCCTGGTTGGCACAGCCGTACAGCACGTCGTCAACGGCCGCCCAGTCGACGTTGGCGTTGCGCGCCATCAGCGCTTTGATCGGCAGCGCGCCCAGGTCGTCGGTGCGGATGGAGGACAGCGCGCCACCGTAGCGGCCGAAGGGCGTGCGGATGGCGTCGCAGATGAAGGCGTGGATGCTCATTGCAGGTAGGGCGAGACGCGGTAGCGCTCGCCGCGGTGATGTTGATCGAGTCGGTCCAGCAGCGCAGCAACGGCGCGGCGGTCCCAGCGGGCCAGCCATTCGAAGGGGCCGGCGGGGTAGTTGACGCCCAGCTTCATCGCCGCATCGGCGCCGGCCTCGTCACAGACGCCTTGCTGCACGGCGTCGGCGGCCTCGTTGATCAGCATGGCGATGGTGCGCGCGACGACCAGCCCGGGCACGTCGGCCACGGCGCGCGGCGTCAGGCCCAGAACGTTCAGCCAGGCGCCCGTCGCGGCATCGCCGGCGAAGGCGATGTCGCCCGACGCGGCCAGCGGCAGGTCGAAGACCGCGCTGCCGCGACCCAGGTCCGTCGCGCGGCGGCCATCGGTCAGGCGCAGCTGGCGACCATCGGCGCTGAGGCCTGTCCAGTCGCTGTCCCGCTCGCGCACCGCGTCCGGCAGCGCCGCGGCGAAACTGTCCGCCACCCAGCCGGTACCGTGCACGACGAGCTGCGCCGCGATCGGCGCTGTCGCGTCCACGGCCGGCAATGCCGGCGCACCTTCGGGGTAGCGATAGAACCCGCGCCCGCTCTTGCGCCCCAGGTAGCCGGCATCCACCAGCTCCTGCTGCACCAGCGACGGCGTGAAGCGGCGGTCGAAGAAGTTGGCGGCGAACACCGAGTTCGTCACCGCGAAGTTGGTGTCGTGGCCGATCAGGTCCATCAGCTCGCAAGGCCCCATGCGAAAGCCCGCGGAACGCAGGCAGGCGTCGATGACCTCGGGCGTGGCGGCGCGCTCCTGCAGCAGCATCAGCGCCTCGGCGTAGTACGGGCGGGCGATGCGGTTGACGATGAAGCCTGGCGTGGAGCGCGCATGCACGGGCGTCTTGCCCCAGCGCGCCGACAGCTCAAAGATGGCTTGCGCGACCGCCGGGTCGGTGCCCAGCCCCGACACCACCTCCACCAGCTTCATCAGCGGCACGGGGTTGAAGAAGTGCATGCCCACCAGCCGCTCCGGCTTTGTCATGCCGCGGGCCAGCGCGGTCACGGAGATGGACGAGGTGTTGGTCGCGATGACCGCGTCGTCCGCCAGCAGCGCCTCCAGCTCGGCGAACAGCGCGCGCTTGACATCCAGGTTCTCGACGATGGCCTCGATGACCAGGTCGGCCGCGGCCAGCGCGTCCACCGGCGTGATGCGCGCCAGCGTCGCCTGCACGGCGTCGGCCGTCAGCTTGCCCTTGGCCGCCAGGCCGTCCAGCGTCTGGGCGAGCTTGGCCTTGGCGGCGTCGGCGGCGCCGGGGCGGTTGTCGAACAGCGTCACGGCATGGCCGGCCTGGGCTGCGACCTGCGCAATGCCGGCGCCCATCAGGCCGGCGCCGACGACGAGGATGCTGGCGTCTTGCAGATTCATTCGGAGTCGTTCCAATTCGGCTTGCGCTTGGCGAAGAAGGCCGCAAAGCCTTCGCGGGCCTCGGGCGTGGTGCGGACACGGGCAATGGTCTGCGCGGTCAGCTCGCGCACGTCACCCGTCACCGGGCCGGGCGCCAGCCGGGCGTACAGCTGCTTGATCTCGGCTTGAGCTTGCGGGCCGCAGGCGAGCAGGTCAGTCACGAAGGCGTCGACGGCCGCATCAAGCCCCTCCGCCGGAACCACGCGCTGCACCAGGCCCACGCGCAGCGCCTCGTCGGCGGTGATGCGGCTGGCTGTCAGCGCCAGCCGCCGCGCCTCGCGCAGGCCCACGGCGTTGAGCAGGTGCGGGCCTATGACGGCCGGCAGGATGCCCATGCGCGCCTCGCTGACCGAGAAGCTCGCGGCGTCGGACGCGACGGCCATGTCGCAGGCGCACACCAGCCCCACGCCGCCGCCCAAAGCCGCGCCCTGCACGCGGGCGATGGTGGGCTTGGGCGCTTCGGCGATGCGGGCCAGCATCGCCGAGAAGCGGCGCGCATCGGCCAGGTTGTCGTCCTGCGAGGCGGCGGCCGCGCGCTGCATCCATTGCAGGTCGGCACCGGCGCTGAAGTGCTTGCCGGCACCGGCCAGCACGATGACGCGCACTAAGTCGTCGCCACCGAGCAGCTCGAAGGCCGCGTCCAGCTCGGCGATCAAGATCTCGTCGAAGGCGTTGAACACGGCCGGCCGGTTCATCGTCAGCACGGCGACGCCGTCGGCGCGGCGATCCAGGTCGAGGGCGGTCCAGGAAGGCATGGCGCGCATTCTGCCTTTTCCCGACCGATCGGTCGAATAACCATCCAAGCGCTGCTTTCCGCCATTCGCCGCAGGCCGGGCGATCGGTGCGCGGCGCCCTCCTAGACTGCGCGCCATGTCTTCAAGCCCCTCATCCAAGACGACCCGCCTCGACTGGGAGCAGTGGTACTACCCGGGCCCCCGGCGCGTCTTCACGGCCGACGAGATGGCCCGCGCGGGCACCCAGCCCTGGCCCAGCGGCATCGACCACTACACCTACGTCAACGTCATCATGGTGCTGGCGGTGACGTCGCACGAGACCTCGCGCATGCCGTGGATCTGGCCCCTGGGGCTGGCGCTGTGCTGGCTGTCGCTGGCCGTGGCACGCTGGCTGTGGCAGCAGCCCACCCGCAAGCGGCTCAACCAGGCCAGCTGGGTCGTGGGCATCGCGATCGGCGCCGGCGGCGTGCTGGCCACCAAGATCGGCTGGCAAGACGAGACGCGGGACCGCCTGCCGCTGGTGCTGGCGCTGATGGCGGCCGTGCTGTCGGCCTGGTGGATGGTGACGCTGTTCCGCGTGCAGCAGATCGAGGCCCGGCTGCGCGAGCTGGCCGAGCAGGACGCTGCACTGAAGCTGTCCACGCGTCTGGCCGCCGCGCAGATCCAGCCGCATTTCCTGTTCAATACGCTGGCCTCGCTGCAGCACTGGGTGGATACCGGCGACGCCCGCGCCGCGCCGCTGCTGCGCGACTTCACGGCCTACCTGCGCGCGACGCTGCCGATGTTCGAGCGCGAGCTGCAGCCGCTGGCCGACGAGCTGGAGATGGTGCGCCGCTATCTCGCCATCATGCAGGCCCGCTTGGGCGCGCGGCTGAGCTTTGGCATCGACCTGCCCGCCGGCGTCGACGCGCTCCTGCCGCCCGGCATCGTGCTGACGCTGGTGGAGAACGCCATCGCGCACGGCATCGAGCCGCA
Source organism: Roseateles asaccharophilus (assembly GCF_031458115.1). GTDB lineage: Bacteria > Pseudomonadota > Gammaproteobacteria > Burkholderiales > Burkholderiaceae_C > Pelomonas > Pelomonas asaccharophilus_A. The sequence goes on from NZ_JAVDXV010000009.1 coordinate 227,843, forward strand.
GCTGCGCGGCGGCCACGTGGCCGTCGCCGTGCGGCGCGACGGCGCCAACACCATCGTCACCGTGCGTGACGACGGCCCCGGCCTGGCCGCCGACCAGAAGGACGGCGTGGGCCTGACCAACACGCGCCGCCGCCTCGCCCAAGCCTGCCCCAGCTGCACCCTGACCCTGACCTCCGCCGACCCCGGCTGCCTCGCCACGCTGACACTGACACCATGACTGCACTGACCGCCCTGATCGCCGACGACGAGGAAGCCCCTCGCGAACAACTGCGCGCCGCGTTGGCCCGGCTGTGGCCCGAGCTGGCCATCGTGGCCGCCAGCACCAACGGCGTGGAGGCCTGGGACGACTGCCTCGCGCATGAGCCCGCCATCGCCTTCCTGGACATCCGCATGCCGGGCCTGACCGGGCTGGACGTCGCGCGCCGGCTCTCGGCGCTGGCCACGCCGCCGCTGATCGTGTTCGTCACCGCCTACGACGACCACGCGCTGGCCGCCTTCGACGCCGGCGCGGTGGACTATGTGCTGAAACCGGTGGACGACGAGCGGCTGGCGCAGGCATTGGCACGCCTGAAGCCCCGCCTGGCGCAGCCCGCCGCAACGGACACCGCCGCGCTGCAGCGCCTGCTGGCCAGCCTGGCCGCGCCCAAGCCGGCGCCCCGCCCCATCCAGGCCAGCCTGGGCCGCGAGGTGCAGCTGATCCCGCCCGACGAGATCGTCTATTTCGAGGCCGACGCGCGCTACACCCGCGTGGTGCACCAGGGCGGCGACGCGCTGATCCGCACGCCGCTGCGCGAGCTGCTGGCGCAGCTGGACCCCGACCAGTTCTGGCAGATCCACCGCAGCGTGCTGGTCAACAGCCGCTGCATCGCGCGCGCCGTCCGCGTGGACGAAGGCACCATGGTCGTCACGCTGCGCGGCCGCGAGGAGAAGCTGCCGGTGTCGCGGCAGTTCCAGGGGCTGTTCAAGGGCCAGTAGCGAATCCAGTGGAAACCCTTGGCTGCGCAGCTCTGGTGCATCACCAGAATCCGCGTCTTACAAAAGACACCCGCCGGCGCCCGCAGACCTGCGCGACGGCCCAGACGACGCCATGCCCAGCACGCTGCCCAGCCCCCGCTTCGACCACTTCTACCGCTACGACGAACTGACCTCGCTGCTGTTCGCCTATGCCGAGGCCCGACCCAACCTCGTGTCGGTGCGCTCCATCGGCAAGAGCTACGAGGGGCGCGACATCTGGGTGGTCGTCGTGACGAATCTCGCCAGCGGCATGGACATCGACAAGCCGGCGATGTGGCTGGACGGGAACATCCACGCGGCCGAGCTGACCGCGTCCACCACCTGCATCTACTACATGCACCAGCTGCTGACGCAGCACGGCGGCACGTCGGCCGAGGCGCAGCAGATCAACCGGCTGCTGGACACGCGCACGCTGTACATCGTGCCGCGCCTGAACCCCGACGGCGCCGAGCTGGCACTGGCCGACCGACCGCGCCACATCCGCAGCTCCACACGCCCCTACCCCTTCACCGAGGAGCCGGTGGACGGCCTGACCATCGAGGACGTGGACGGCGACGGCCGCATCCTGACCATGCGCGTGCCCGACCCGCACGGCGGCTACAAGAAGCATGCCGGCGACCCGCGGCTGATGGTGCCGCGCGAGCCCGGCGAGCACGGCGGCGAGTACTTCCGCCTGATCCCCGAGGGCTTCATCCGCAACCACGACGGCCTGACCATCAAGCTCAACGCCGACCGCGAAGGCTTGGACCTGAACCGCAACTTCCCCGGCGAATGGCGCCAGGAGTTCCAGCAGCTGGGCGCCGGCCCCTACCCCACCAGCGAGCCCGAGGTGCGCGCGATGGTGGAGTTCATCACCAGCCATCCCAACATCGGCGCTGCCATCAGCTTCCACACGCACAGCGGCGTCATCCTGCGCCCCTGCGGCACGCGCAGCGACAAGGACATGACGCCCGAGGACCTGTGGCTGTTCCAGCAGTTCTCGGCGCTGGGCGAAAAGCACACGGGCTACCCGGCCGTCAGCATCTACGAGGAGTTCCGCTACCACCCCAAGGACGTCATCACCGGCACGCAGGACTGGGTCTACGAGCACCTGGGCGCGCTGTTCTGGGTCGTGGAGCTGTGGTCGCCCAACAAGGAGGCCGGCGTCGACGGCTACAAGTGGATCGACTGGTTCCGCGAGCACCCGGTGGAAGACGACCTGAAGCTGCTGCGCTGGAGCGACGAGAAATGCGGCGGCCAGGCCTATGTGGCGTGGACGCCGTTCCAGCATCCGCAACTGGGCGCCGTCGAGATCGGCGGCTGGGACAAGATGAACTACTGGCGCAACCCGCCGCCCGCCTTGCGCGAGCGCGAGGCCGCGCGCTTCCCGGCCTGGATGACGCAGATCGCGATGAGCCTGCCCAAGCTGGAGCTGATCCGCACCGAGGTGCGCGCGCTGGGCCCGGACATGTGGCGGGTGCGCATGGCGGTCGCCAACTCGGGCTACCTGCCGGCCTATGTGACGCAGCGCGCGCTGGAGCGCAAGACCGTGCGCGGCGTCATGTTCGAGCTGCACCTGCCCAGCGGCGACCCGGCCATCAGCCTGGTCAACGGCAAGGAGCGCATGGAAGGCCCGCAGCTGGAAGGCCATGCGCCCAAGCAGAGCCAGCTGGCCTTCCTGCCCAACAAGCAGCCCACCGGCGACCGCGCCGTGGCGGAGTGGGTGGTGCGCGCGCCGGTCGGCACGCGCATCACGCTGTCGGCCAGCGCCGAGCGCGCCGGCATCGTGCGGACCGAAGTCGTGCTGGACTGATCCGGCGCGGCCTCAGCCGACAGGCCGCTCGTTCTCCTGGGCGGCGATCAAGGCCTCGCGCCACAGCCGCGCGGGAATGAAGTTGCGCAGCTGCTCCATGGCCTTGGCGATCAGCGCCGGGTGCAGGCCGTGGTCCAGGTGCGGCAGCAGGTCGGCCGTCACGTCCGCGCCCAGGTCCACCAGCGCCTGCGCCGCGTCGACGACGTGGCGGTACGAGAAGCGCCGGTCCTCCAGACCGTGGAACAGGTGCACGCAGACATCCTGCGGCGCCGCTTCGGGCCGGGCCATATAGCCGCCCGCGAAGGCCAGCACGCGGCCCACCAGTGCGGGCTCAGCCTGCACGGCCTCCAGCGCCAGCAGCGCGCCGTCGCCCACGCCGGCCAGCGCCACGCGCTGCCAGGGCAGGCCCAGCTTCGCGCCCTCGGCGCGCACCCGGTCGATCAGGTGCGGCAGCGCCGTCTCTACATCGGCGGGGCTGGGTGACTCGTCCGCCCACCAGCGGCAGCGCCCTTCGGCATCGCGCAGCGGCGGGTGCAGGTTCAGCGTGACCGCCCGCGGGTACTGCGCCTGCAGCGCGGCAGCCAGCGGCGCCAGCGTGTCGGGCCCGTCGGGGGCGATGCCGCTGTCGGTCAGCAGCACGAACAGCAACTCGGGTGCCGTACCCGTCTCTTGGTTTGTGCTCATCGCAGTATTTTCGGCGCCAGATCCCATTTCTCCGGCCTAGTAAGAATTTGGGGCGGATTATTTAAAAAAAACCGGGGTTGGCATGACTTCATGCACCCAAGCAGAGCATGAATTCGCCAACCTTTATTGGCCGGTTTTCCAGTAAGCGAAGGTTGCTGATTATTTTTCACACCAAACAGTATGGCGATGCTGTTAGCAGCATTGTTCTTTAGCCGACCGCCCGGTCGGGCAGTTACGTGTGTTGGCTGATTGCAACGATGCAGCCACACAACAGCAATCATCCACCTAGGGTCGACCCTAGGTCTACCCGCCGTTCACATTCGGCCTGACCCGCCCCCCTAGTATGAAGTTTCGGTGACAAGCCGAATGGTCGCGCCGCTACCCCGGCGTCGCGCCGATCGAAGACATCCCGCTTCGGTTGTTCCTTTTCTTATCCCTCACCCCACCGTGTTCAAACCCACTCTGAAACCCATCGCCCTCGCGGTATTCAGCCTCACCCTGGCGAATCATGCTGCAGCGCAGCAAACCGCAGCCGACAATAACAAGCCGGCCACTTCCGCAGAAACCCAAACCACCACGCCGCAGAAGCTGGACACCGTCGTCGTGACGTCCGGCTCGCGCATCAAGCGCGACGCCTTCAGCTCGCCGGCACCGATCCAGATCATCAAGAACGAAGACGCCGCACTGGCGGGCTTCACGTCCACGGCCCAGGTGCTGCAGAGCACCTCAGTGACCGGCGGCGCCGGCCAGATCAACAACGCCTTCGGCGGCTACGTCACCGACGGCGGCCCGGGCGCCAACACCGTGGGCCTGCGCGGCTTCGCCCCGACCCGCTCGCTGGTGCTGCTGAACGGCCGCCGGATGTCGCCGTCCGGCACGCGCGGCTCGGTCGGTGCCGCCGACCTGAACACGCTGCCGAACTCCATCGTCGACAGCATCGAAGTGCTGAAGGACGGCGCCTCCTCCATCTACGGCTCCGATGCCGTGGCCGGCGTGATCAACATCATCACGAAGAAGAACCTGACGGGCATCCGCCTGGACGGCTCCCTCTCGCAGACGGAGCATGGCGGCGGCAACGCCTACAACTTCTCCATCGCCGGCGGCGTGGTCAACGACCATTCGCGCTTCCTGGCGTCGTACAACTTCAGCGAGAACACCGCGATGACCCTGGGTCAGCGCGAATGGACCCGTTGCAACACCGACTACCTGCGCACCAGCGCGAACGGCGTCGTCGGTGCCTGGGGCAGCGGCGACTTCGTCGACCCGCTGACCGGCAAGCCCAAGTGCTACCCGATCACGGGCACGGGCTCCAACGGCGTGACCATCAACACCCTCGGCACCGCCTCCGCCACTGGCGTTGGCGCTGCCGGCTCGGTCGGCACCAGCTTCAACCGCTGGCGTCCGAACTCGGCCGTGACCACCGGTCTGGCTGGGTGGGAAGGCGTGGGCGGCGGCAGCAACAACCTGAACGTTCGCGACACCTTCGACCCCCGTGCGATGAACAACACAGTGATGTCGCCGGTGCGCAATCACAACCTGTACGCGCAAGGTGCGATGGACGTCCCGGCTCTGGGCGGCGATACCGAAGCCTACTGGGAACTGCTGTTCAACCGCCGCGAGTCGTCACAGGTCGGCTTCCGCCAGCTGTCGCTGGACTACGCCAAGGGCAGCCCGCTGATCCCCGCCAACCTGCAGTTCAGCACCTTCCTGCCGGCCGGTGGCTCCTTGATGACCAACGGCCTGGCCACGGGCGTGCGCGGCTTCATCGGTGCCGGCAACAGCTACTCCAGCCAGGAAGTGGACTTCACGCGCGTCGTCGCCGGCGTGCGTGGCGCCATGATGTTCAACTGGGACTATGACGTCTCGGTCCAGCATGCAGAGAGCAAGGGCAGCTACACCTTCGACGGCTTCCGCACCGACCGCCTGTCGCAGAGCATGAACGTCGTGGCGAACGGCAACAGCTTTGCCTGCGCCAATACCGCCAACGGCTGCGTCGCCGCTCCTGCGCTGACCTCGGCCGTCATCGGCGGCCAGCTGCCGGCTGCCTGGCTGGGCTTTGTCTACGACAACTTCACCGGCTCGACCAAGTACAAGGAAAGCATCGTCTCGGCCTCGGCCACCGGCAAGATCTTCAAGCTGCCTTACGGCGACGTGAAGGGTGCCGTCGGCGCCGAATTCCGCAAGATGTCCATCGACGACACTCCGTCCGTCGACCAGCAGACCGCCAACATCTACAACTTCACGTCCTCCACGCCGACCCGTGGCAGCGACCAGGCTTTCGACGTCTTCGGTGAAATCGAAGTGCCGCTGCTGAAGAACGTGACGCTGGCCAAGGACCTGACGCTGAACGGTTCCGTCCGCCGTGCCGACTACAAGTCCTATGGCGCCGACTCCACCTACAAGATCGGCGCCCTGTGGGCCCCGACCAGCTGGGTCTCGCTGCGCGGCACCAACGGCACCTCGTACCGTGCTCCGGCACTGTTCGAGCAGTTCGTGGGCGCGACGACGGGCTTCCTGAACCAGTCGGGCGATCCCTGCAACACGCCCACCGCGGGCACGACGCGCGCGGCGAACTGCGCCAGCGAGGGCCTGTCGCCGACCTTCAACCAGACGCAAAGCATCACCTCCATCACCAAGGGTGGTCGTGAGTCGGGTCTGGCTGCGGAAACGTCGAAGAACTCGTCGTGGGGCATCATCCTGCAACCCGCACTGCCGACCGGCTTCGGTGACGTGTCCATCGCCGTGGACCGTTTCGACGTCAAGGTGGACAACGGCGTGTCGCGCATCGCCACGGGCAGCATCCTGGCTCTGTGCTATGACGACCCGGCGTTCCGCACGGGTGGTGGCTATTGCAACCTGATCACGCGTAACGCCACGACCAACGCGCTGACGGTCAACAACAGCTACATCAACCTGTCGACCGACGTCGTCCGCGGCTACGACTACAACATCCGCTACACGAACGACGTCGGCGTCGGCAAGCTGCGTGTGAACCTGTCGGCCACCGAGTACCACTCGCAAGCCAGCAAGGTCTTCCCGACCGATCCGCTGATCCAGAACAACGGCCGCGTCGGCATCCCGCGCTGGTCTGGTGCCCTGGACGTGAACTACACCGTGAAGGGCTGGACGGCCTACTACGGCATGGAGTGGGTCGGTGCCACGTCGAGCTATGAGTATTACCAGCGTCAGGCCACCTCGGCCGCATCCGCTGCGCTGTACAACCCCGACACCAGCATCTACCAGATGCGTACCCCTGACTACTTCCTGCACTCGGCGTCCGTCAAGTACAGCGACAGCGTGGGCAAGTGGTCGGCGACGTTCGGCGTGCGCAACCTGGCTGACAAGACGCCGCCCATGATTTCGCAGGGCTATGCAAACCGCGTCGGCAATGCGCCTCTGTACAGCGGCTACGACTACCTGGGCCGTCGTTTCTTCATGAACTTCTCCAAGACGTTCTAATCGCCCACTCTTAGCGATCAACGCCCTGGCACCCCGTGGTTGCCAGGGCTTTTTTTCAGACTCATTCCGCATGAAAACCACCCTGAACCACGTAGGGCGGCTGCTGCTCGCCACGGGTGCCGCGCTGGCGCTCTGCCAGGCTGCCGTGGCTGCCGATCCACCTCCCATCCGCGTCCCCACCATCGAGACACTGGCCCAGTTCCCCGGCATGACGGGCTTCCGCATCTCGCCCGATGGCAAGCACATGATCGCCATCCAGAGCCAGGGCGACTCCCGCAACATCCTGGTCTGGAAACTGTCGGACCTGAACGCCAAGCCCACCGTCATTGGCGCCACGAGCATGCAGATCAGCAGCGCGTCGTTCCTGAAGACCGACATGCTGCAGGTCACCATGACGCAGATCTACGACCTGCGCTCTGACGAGGTCGTCAAGACCTTCATCAGCAAGCTGCTGTTCACCGACCTGGAGGGAAAGAACTGGGTGGAGCCGATGGCCTCCACCGAGATCGCCCGCTCCGAGATCGCCAAGAAGGTGGCGGCGCTGTCCAACCCGACCGTGCTGAGCCGCATGCCAGGCGACCCCGATCACGTCGTGCTGCTGAGCGACTCGGGCCTGTCCTCCAACCGCGACATCTACCGCTACAACCTGCGCACCGGTCGGGCCACCCGCATCATGCGGCTGGGCGACTCGGACAACGCCGTACTTGCCAACTCCAAGGGCGAGGTCTGGGCCAAGACGCGACTGGGCAGCGATGGCCAGGGAACGTTCACGGCCATCGACCTGCGCGGTAAGGATGGCGAGTGGGTGGAGCACTTCCGCAGCTACGTGAAGAACCGCGACGTGGTCGACGTGATCGCCCCCGGCACGAAGGCGGGCACGGCCATCATCCGCAGCAACGTCGGCCGCGAGGTCGCCGGCCTGTACGAGTACGACATCGCTGCCCGCAAGGTGACCGACACGCTGTTCGAGCACAAGTTTTTCGATGCAACCGGCGTGCGTTCGTTCCGCAACGACGACGGCCCGAACGACGAGGGCTTCGATGGCTTTGCGCTGGACGGTCACCTGGGCAACGACGAGCACTGGGACAACCCGCAGATGGAGTCAGCCGTGCTGGGCATCGCGCAGGCGCTGGGCATCAAGGAAATGGCGCAAGAGTTGGTGATGGTGGGCTCGGGCGAGCGCGCGGCGGTGCGCTCCTTCGACGGCGTATCCGTACGCGTGATGCAGTACGTGGCCGGCGAAAAGCCGACCTATTTGATCCGTGTCAGCGGCTCCACGTACCCGACCGAGCACTACCTGCTGCGAGACCAGAAGATCCAGCTGCTGGCCAAGGAGTTCCCGGACGTCGACAGGCGCGCTCTGGGCACCGCGCGCTTCGTGTATTACAAGGCGCGCGACGGCCTGAACATCCCGGCCTACCTGACCGTGCCCAATCCGCAACTGTGCGGCCCCGGCCCGTATGCCGCTGTCATCCACCCTCACGGCGGCCCATGGGCGCGCGACACGATGGACTACGACCGCTCGGGCTGGGTGCCGCTGCTCGTGTCGCAATGCCGCGTCGTGCTGCAGCCGCAGTACCGGGGCTCGTCGGGCTGGGGTCGCACACTGTGGTTTGCGGGTGACCGTGAATGGGGCGGCAAGATGCAGGACGACAAGGACGACGCCGTGAAGTGGCTGGTCAGCGAGAAGCTGGCCGATCCCAAGCGCGTCGCCCTGTTCGGCTTTTCCTACGGCGGCTACGCGGCGTTCGCGGCCTCGGTGCGGTCCAACGGCCTCTACAAGTGCGCCATCGCCGGCGCCGGCGTGTCCGACATCGAGCGCATCTGGGCCAGGTTCTTCACCAACCCGTACTTCCAATCCGGGCAGGAGCCGACGGTGCGTGGCCTGAGCCCGCTGACCAAGGCGGACAAGATGGAGATCCCGCTGATGGTCTACCACGGCGATCGCGACCAGACCGTGCCGCTGATCCAGTCGGAGCTCTTCGTCGACAAGGCCAAGGCCGCCGGCAAGCCGGTGGAGTACCACGTGCTGAAGGACTACGGCCACGGCCCTGCATGGACGCGCAAGACCAACGCCGACCAGCTGAACCTGATCAGCAACTACCTCGGCTCGGGTTGCGGCGGCGGCGGTCTCTGACCTTGACTCACCCATGAAGAACGGCGGCCCGCGGGCCGCCGTTCTTGCTTCAGGCCGGGCTTACAGGCAGCAGGCCATCAGCCGCTGCACGCAGCAGGCCAGGTCGCCGCAGCAATTCTGCGCGGCCAGGGCGACGGCGGAAGCCGTCAGCAGGCTCGCGGCGGCCGCGAGCTTGATGAACATGGATTTCATGGAAGTCCTTTGAAGTTGAATGGATGAGAAGAAGGCAGACGCCGCGAGCTAGTCGGGCGGGCTCCAGATTTCATCGATCCAGTTGTCAAAGGAGAGCGGCAGCACCGCCGGCCCGAGGCGCGCCGGTGCAGCCTCCGGCGTGGAAGGCTCCATCACGGGCAGCGCCACCGGGCTCGCGCACAGCGCGCAGACGCTCACGCAGGCCGGCATCGCATCGCAGCCGCCCGACTCGCAGCAAGGCTGGGCCGCGCGCGCCAGCGGCACCAGCGCCAAGCTGGCAAGCAGGGTCAACACAAGGAGCAGACGGCGCCACATGCCCTGATTCTGCACCTGGCCCTCAGACCTTCAGCGTGAACGGGTTGAAGTTGGTGTCGCGGTCGTAGTGGTCCAGGCCCTCGGCCTTCTTCAGGAAGGCGACGAAGCGCGCCGTGACCGGGTACAGCACGGCCTCCCAGATCAGCTTGAAGAAGTACTGCGCGACGAATACCGCCAGCAGTTGCTCCTGCGGCCAGATGCCCCAGAACGCGATGGTCAGGAACAGGCCTGTGTCCAGCAGCTGGCCCACGGCCGTGGAGCCGACGATGCGCGCCCACAGGAAGCGCCCGGCGGTCGCGACCTTCATCTTGGCCATGACGAAGCTGTTGGCGAAGCTGCCCGCCGCGAACGCGATCATGGACGCCGCCACCACGCGCCAGGTGTTGCCGAACATTGCCTCCACGTGCTGCTGGTAGCCATCCATGAAGGCGTTGCGCGCCGGCGGCAGGTTGACGATGACGAAGGCCATGAAGGCTGCGAACGCCAGTGCGCCAAAGCCGGCCCAGACGACACGGCGGTCGCGGCCGTAGCCGTAGACCTCGGTCAGCACGTCGCCAAAGATGTAGCTGATGGGGAAGAAGAACAGGTCCGCGCCGAAGGTGACGGTGCCAAGCAGCGGCAGGTCCACCTGCGCCGCCTTGGCCGGCCCGATGAGGTTGGCACACAGCAGCACGCAGACGCAGGCCGCCATGATCAAGTCGTAATACTTGAAGTTCCTAGGCTCGGCTTTGTTCATGGGCTCCCTCCCGTTGGAGCCCGCATTCTCAGTGCTTGGTCGTCAAACGCAGCAAAGCCGCGTGCAGCTTGGGCGGGTCGATGGGCTTGGTCAGGAAGTCATTCATGCCCGCGGCCAGCGCATCGTCGCGCTCCGAGACCAGCGCGGCCGCCGTCAGCGCGACGATGGGCAGTTGCTCGGACGTGAAGTGCCGGCGCAGCTCGCGCGTTGCGTCGTGGCCGCCCATGACCGGCATCTGCACGTCCATCAGCACCACGTCGAAGGGCTTGCCCACGCTGGCCGCGGCCAGCACGGCCTCGATGGCCTGGCGGCCGTCGCTGGCCTGCGCAACCTCCATGCCCCATTGCTCCAGCTGCGCCACGGCGATCAGCATGTTGACGGGGTGGTCCTCGGCGATCAGCACGCGCCGGCCCTGCAGCGCATCGGGCGCGGCGCGCGATTCGCGCGGCTGGTGTGCCATCGGTGCCGGCGCGCCGGGCAGAGGCAGCTCGGCCCAGAAGGTGGAGCCCTCGCCCACGGCGCTGACGACGCCGACCTCGCCGCCCATCAGCATGGCCAGCTCGCGGCAGATGGACAGGCCCAGGCCCGTGCCGCCGAAGCGGCGCGTGGTGGATTCGTCGGCCTGCGTGAAGGGCTGGAACAGCCGCGCCTGCTGCTCGGGCGCGATGCCTGGGCCGCTGTCGCGCACCTCCACCCGCACCCATTCGCCGGCGCTGCCCTGACCGTTGACGGGCAAGGCCTTCACGCTGACGGTGACGCCGCCGCGCTCGGTGAACTTCAGCGCGTTGGTCAGGTAGTTGGACAGGATCTGGCGCGTGCGCAGCGGGTCGCCGAACACCCAAGTGGGCAGCGCCGGGTCCATCTCGACGGCGAAGGACAGGCCGCGCGCCTGCGCCAGCGTCACATAGGCCAGGCGCATGGACCCGAGCAGCTCGCGCAGCGAGAACGGCTGGCTCTCCAGCGTCAGGCGGCCGGCCTCGATCTTGGACAGGTCCAGGATGTCGGAGATCAGCCCGGACAGGCTTTCGGCGCTGTCCATCATCTGGTTCAGGTAGTCGCGCCGCTGCGCGTCCGAGAGGTCGGGTTGCTGCGCCAGCCGGCCCAAGCCCAGCAGGCCGTTCAGCGGCGTGCGGATCTCGTGGCTGGTGTTGGCCAGGAAGGCGCTCTTGGCGCGGTTGGCGGCCTGGGCCTCGTCCTTGGCGTGGGCCAGCTGGTCTTCCACGCGACGGCGCTCGGTGATGTCCTCGATGATCCAGATCGTGCCGCCGCGGCTGGGGTGGGCAGGGTCCACCACCTGGGCCAGCAGCCGCGCCAGGAAGGTGGTGCCGTCGCGGCGGCGCATCGTGCGCTCGGCCTCGATCTGCTCGCCGGCGGCCAGTCGCGGGCCGACCTCGCGGCCCACCGCCTGCCAGTCCTCGACCGACGGCCAGACCACGCTGCCGTGCTGGCCGATCAGCGCCCCGCGCTCCCAGCCGAACATGGCTTCCAGGCGCGGGTTGGCCAGCACGAACTGCTGGTCGCGCGTCAGCGCGATACCGATGGACGCGTTCTCCAGGATGGCGCCATGCACCAGCCGCGTCCGCTCGCTCTCGGACACGTCGCGCGCGTACAGCACCAGATAGTTCTGGCCGTCCATCTCGAACGGTGCGACCGACACCAGCATGGAGACGGCGCTGCCATCCTTGCGGCGGAAGCTGATGGGCAGGTTGCTGGCGATGCCGTCACGGCGGATGGCATCGCGCACGGCGGCGCGGTCGTGGGTGTTGTGCCAGATGCCGATCTCCTCGGCGGTGCGGCCCAGCACCTCGGCGCTGCTCCAGCCGCTGAGCTGCTCGAAGGTCTTGTTGACCATCGCGTAGCGGCCGCTCTCGGCCTCCGTCAGCGTGATGACTTCGGGGCTGGTCGCCACCAGGTGCGACAGCAGGCCCTCGCTCCGGCGCAGTGCATCCTGCGCGCGGCTCTGTTCGGTCTGGTCGGTGAAGAAGGTCAGCGTGGCCGGTCCGGAGGCCGTCTCGACGCGCACGCTGGTGGCCTGCACGAGGCGGCGGCGGCGCGACAGCGTTCGCAGCCGGTACTCACCCATCGGCTGCATGGCGCCGGGCGCCAGGCCCTCCAGCCGCGCGGCCTGCTGGCGCGCGGTCTCGTCGTCGCCCGGCTCGTAGTGGCTGAACAGATCCTGACCGATCATGCTGGAGCGCTGCGCGTAGCCGAACATCGCCATGGCGGCCGGGTTGGCATCCACGACGCGGCCCCAGCGGTGCAGCACCAGCGGGCTGGGTGAGCGGCGGAACAGCTCGCGGTAGCGCGTCTCGGTGGCGTGCACGGTCTGCTCGGCGGCAACCTCGTGCGTCACGTCGCGGCCCACGCCCCAGTAGCCGCGGAAGTTGCCCTGCGCATCGAAGCGCGGCTCGCCGCTGATGGACACCCAGCGCGGGCTGCCGTCGGTGCCGGTACGGCGGGCCACCATGCCGTGGAAGGGACGGTGCGACTCCAGATCGGCGCGGTGTGCATCCAGCTCGTCGTCGGACAGGCCCATGCCCTCCACCTCCCAGGGTGTCTTGCCCAGGCGGCACTGCAGATCCAGGCCGGAGTTGCCTTCGCGCTCCTCGGCCACGTGCGTGAAGCGGAACTCGCGGTCCATCTCCCAGTACCAGTCCACCGCCATGCCCAGCAGGCCGCGGAAGCGCGCGGTACGCTCCTCGGCCTCGGCCAGCGAGCGTTTGACCATCTTCAGTACGCCGATGCCCGTGATCAGGCCGGAGAACAGCATGGCCGCCTGCGCCGATGCGCGCAGCAGCAGGTCTGCCGACGCGACGGGTCGGGTGTGCCAGCCCAGCGCCTCGGCCACGCCCAGGCCCAGCAGCGCTGCCGCGCCCAGGCCGGTCAGCGTGAGACCGGCCCACAGGCCCAGCAGGCCGGTCGCAAAGGCCACCACCAGGCCCATCAGCGGCAGGCTCATGGACCACAGGCCCAGGTCCCGCGACACCGACACCACCACCGGCAGCGACATGACCAGCGCCAGCATGCCCAGCGCCAGCCACGGCCCCTGCTGCTGGGGCATGCGATTCAGCAGCGCCAGCCGCAGCAAGGCCAGCGCGGCGATCAGCAGTGCGAAGGCCGGCGGCAGCCAGCCTCCCTGCCACTCGTGAGGCTCGCGGGTGAACCAAAGCAGCAGCGCCACCGGCAGGAAAATCTGGGCGCAGGCCAGCAGGAAGACGCGCGACGCCTGCCAGCGCATGCGCACATGCAGCCGCTCACGCTGCCGCTCAGGCGGCAGGGCATGGCCGACGAGGCTGCTGAGTTCGTCAACCATCCTGCCCATGTCAGCGCCGCCCGGCCGCCCGAAGGCGCTGACGCGCCCCCTCGGGGGGCAGTGAACGAAGTGAGCGCGGGGGCCGCATGCCCTCAGGCCAGGCTGGCGCGCGTGGCGATGGCGACTGCGCGAGCCTTCTCGGCGAAATCGGCGCCCGCATGGGCGTACAGGATGGCGCGCGACGAATTGACCACCAGCGGCGCGTCACGCCCGGCGGCCTGCACGACGGCAGCGGCGTCGCCGCCCTGGGCACCCACGCCAGGCACCAGCAGCGGCAGCGTCGGCGCGAGCTGGCGCACGCGGGCGATCTCCTCGGGATAGGTGGCGCCAACGACCAGGCCCAGCTGGCCGTTGCGGTTCCACTGCGTCTCGGCCAGATGCGCCAGGTGCTCGAACAGCCGCGGATGTCCGGGCACATCGGCCAGGCGCTGCATCTGCCAGTCGTCGCCGCCCTTGTTGGACGTGCGGCACAGCAGGATGGCGCCCTTGCCCTCGTAGGCCAGGTAGGGCTCGACGGAATCGAAGCCCATGAAGGGTGACAGCGTCACGGCATCTGCCGCGTAGCGCACGAAGGCCTCGCGGGCGTACTGCTCGGCGGTGGAGCCGATGTCGCCGCGCTTGGCGTCCAGGATGACGGGCACCTGGGGCGCAACCGCGTGGATGTGGGCGATCAGCCGCTCCAGCTGGTCCTCGGCGCGGTGCGCCGCGAAATAGGCGATCTGCGGCTTGAACGCGCAGACCAGGTCGTGCGTGGCGTCGACGATGGCCGCGCAGAAGTCGTAGATGCGACTGGCATCGCCGGCCCAGGCGCCGGGGAAGCGGCTGGGCTCGGGGTCCAGGCCCACGCACAGGCGGGAGCTGGGGGTCAGGGCTTGGAGCTGGGCGATGAAGGTCATGGCGAGGGCACCCAGTCGCTTGCGCGAGCGGGCTTCATGGGAGTGCGTAGGCCGAGTTGGGCGCGGAGATCGGTGGATTCTCCGCGAGCACGGACTCAGCAAAGGCATCGGCCGGCACAGGCCGGCTGAACAGATAGCCTTGCACGGCCATGCAACCCTGGCGGCGCAGGAACTCCAGCTGCCCTTCGGTCTCGACGCCTTCGGCCAGCGTTTCCAGGCCCAGCGCCGCAGCCATGCGGATGACGGCGTCGACGATGGCGCGGTCTTCCGCGTCCTCGGTCAGGTCGCGCACGAAGGACTGGTCGATCTTCAGCTTTCCGACGCGGAATTTCTTCAGATAGCTCAGCGACGAGTGGCCGGTGCCGAAGTCGTCGATGGACAGCCGCACGCCGCGGGCGTGCAGCTCGTTCATCACGGCGATGGCCGCGCCGGGGTTCTCCATCGCGGCGCCCTCGGTCAGCTCCAGCTCCAGGCGCTCGGCGGGCATGCCCACGTCGTGCAGCACGCGGCCCACCAGGCCGGGCAGGTCGTCGTTGCGAAACTGCACGGCCGACAGGTTGACCGCCATGGTCAGCTCCGGCAGGCCGGCCTGGTCCCAGCGACGCAGCTGGGAGAGCGCTTCCTGCAGCACCCATTCGCCGATGGGCAGGATCAGCCCGGTGGTTTCGGCGATGGGGATGAATTCGGCCGGCGACACCCAGCCCAGTTCGGGGTGCTGCCAGCGCAGCAGCGCCTCGGCGCCGACGATGCGGGTCTCGCCACCGGCCTCCAGCGCGAACTGCGGCTGGTAATGCAGGCTCAGCTGTTGCCGCTCCAGCGCGCGGCGCAGCGCGTTCTCCAGCGTCAGCGCGCGGGCCGACTGGGCCTGCATCTCGCTCGTGAAGAAGCGGTAGGCGTTGCGGCCGTCGCGCTTGGCGCGGTACATGGCCGCGTCGGCGCACTTGCACAGCGTGTCGAAATCGTCGCCGTCGGTCGGGAACATCGCGATGCCCATGGACGGCGTGACGGTCAGCTCCTGCTGATCGACCTGGAAGGGCGCGCTGGCCAGCGCCATCAGCTTGGTGGCCAGGTGGGCGGCGCCGGCGATGTCGGTCAGCGGCAGCACCAGCACGAACTCGTCGCCCCCGGTGCGGGCCACGGTGTCCTGCTCGCGCACGGCGCCGCGCAGCCGCGCGGCCAGCTGCACCAGCAACGTGTCGCCCACGCGGTGGCCCAGCGAGTCGTTGACGTTCTTGAAGTGGTCCAGGTCCAGGAACAGCACGGCCAGCGGTTCGTCGCTGCGGCGTGCGATGTCGATGGCCTGCGTCGCGCGGTCGGCCAGCAGGTGGCGGTTGGGCAGGCCGGTCAGCCCGTCGAACATCGCCAGGCGCTGCGCACGCGCCTCGGCGGCCTGCTGCTCGGCGATCTTCAGCTGCAGCTCCGCCACGGTCTGGCTCAGCTGTTCGGTGCGCTGCGCGACCAGCGCTTCCAGCTGGTTCTTGGCGTTCAGCAGCTCCTGCTCGGCCAGCTTGCGGGCCGTGATGTCCTGCGTGATCCAGATGGAGCCGCGCGACAGGTCGCTGCGGTCAATCGCCTTGCTGCGCACCTCGCACCAGACCGGGCTGCCGTCCTTGCGGCCCAGCAGCATCTCGGCGTGGAAAGAGTCGCCGCGCGACAGCGGTTCATAGCAGAGGTCGCCCGCGGCCTTCCAGTCCTCGTCGCTCAGGTACCAGGCGCGCGAGAACTGGCCGTCCAGCTCGCCGGGCTCGAAGCCGAAGATCTGCTCGAACGCGCGGTTCACGCGCGTCACGCGGCGGCCGCGCAGGAACACGATGCCCACCATCGCGTGGTCGAAGATCAGCTGCTGCTCGGCGTGCAGATCGGCCAGCGCGGCATCGGCCAGCCGGCGGTCGTGGATGTCGTCGACGATCCAGATCGAGCCATCGGCCGGGTCGTAGGGGTTGATGAGGCGGCCGGTCAGATGGGCCCAGAAGGCCTCGCCGTTCTGACGCAGCATCAGCTGCTCGCTGCGGAAGGTCTCGCCGGCGGCCAGAAGCGGATAGGCGCGCCGGCCCAGGCTGCGCGCGGCGTCCTCGCTCTCGTACAACTCCACGCTGCTACGCCCCACGGCCGCCTCGGGGCTGGCGAAGCCGTAGATCTCGGCATAGCGCTGGTTGCAGCGCACCAGCGTGCGGTTCTTCACGAACACCACACCCACGCCGGCGTTGGCCAGGATGACATCCAGCTCGCGCAGCGCCTGGCTGAGCTCGGGGTTGTCGCTGGTGTCGGACGCTAGGCTCATGAGCGATGGATGGGTGGAGGCGGACGTGT
Source organism: Roseateles asaccharophilus (assembly GCF_031458115.1). GTDB lineage: Bacteria > Pseudomonadota > Gammaproteobacteria > Burkholderiales > Burkholderiaceae_C > Pelomonas > Pelomonas asaccharophilus_A. The sequence continues at coordinate 244,691 of NZ_JAVDXV010000009.1, forward strand.
AGCGAAATGTCGGGGCAGTAACAGGCTATTGTCTGGATCCATGCACATCCTGGACACCGCACGCCTGTCGCTGCGTGAATTCACACCGCTTGATGCCCCCTTCCTGCTGCGTCTGGTCAACGAGCCTGGATGGATTCGCAACATCAACGACCCCGGCGTGCGCACGCTGGACGACGCGCTGTCGTGGGCCGAGAAACGGCTCTTCGCGGCCTACTGCGAACTCGGTCACGGCTTCTGGGCCGTGCAGCGCCGTAGCGACGGCGAACTGCTGGGCATGTGCGGCCTGTTCAAGCGCGCGGTGCTGCCGGAGCCCGACCTGGGTTATGCGCTGCTGGCCGTTCACGAAGGCCAGGGCTATGCGCTGGAGGCCGCGCAAGCCTGCGTCACGCACGCGCGAGAGCGGCTGGCCTGGCAGACGCTGATGGCCATCACGGCCGTCGACAACCCACGCAGCACGGGCCTGCTGGGCAAGCTGGGCTTCGTCGAGCAGGGGCAGGAATGGCTCGAGGGCTACAACGAGCCCTCGAGAGTGTTCAAGCTGGCTCTCTAGCCAGTTGGGGACAGAGCTACTCGCTGCGCTCGATCAGTCTGTCCCGCAAAGTCTTCAAACTTTCTTTGCCAGTTCCTGCGCCAGACCCGTGTAGGAACCCGGCGTCATCTTCAGCAGCCGCGCCTTCTCGGCCTTGGGCAGATCCAGTCCTTCGATGAAGGCGCGAATGGATTCCTGCGTGATGGCCTTGCCGCGCGTCAGCTCCTTGAGCTGCTCGTAGGGGTTGGGCAGACCAAAGCGACGCATGACCGTCTGGATGGGCTCGGCCAGCACTTCCCAGGCGGCGTCGAGGTCGTCGGCCAGCGCGGCCTCGTTCACTTCCAGCTTGCCCAGGCCCTTGGCCAGCGAGTCGTAGCCCAGCAGCGCATAGCCCAGGCCCACGCCCATGTTGCGCAACACGGTGGAGTCGGTCAGGTCGCGCTGCCAGCGGCTCACGGGCAGCTTCTGCGACAGGTGCGTCAGCACGGCGCTGGCCAGGCCGAAGTTGCCTTCCGCGTTCTCGAAGTCGATGGGGTTGACCTTGTGCGGCATCGTCGAGCTGCCGATCTCGCCCGCCTTGGTCTTCTGCTTGAAGTAACCCAGCGAGATGTAGCCCCAGACGTCGCGCGACCAGTCGATCAGGATGGTGTTGGCGCGCGTGAAGGCGTCGAACAGCTCGGCCATGTAGTCGTGCGGCTCGATCTGGATGGTGTACGGGTTGAACGTCAGCTTCAACTGCTTCTCGATGACGGTCTTGCTGAAGGCTTCCCAGTCGTGCTTGGGCCAGGCCGACAGGTGGGCGTTGAAGTTGCCCACCGCGCCGTTCATCTTGGCCAGCGGCTTCACGGCGGCGATGCGCGCACGCGCCGTCTGCAGGCGGGCCACGACGTTGGCGATCTCCTTGCCCACGGTGGTGGGGCTGGCCGTCTGGCCGTGCGTGCGGCTCAGCATCGGGATGGCCGCGAACTGGTGAGCCATGCCGCGCAGCTTCTCGATGATGCCGTCCAGCGCCGGCAGCATGACCTCGTCGCGCGCGGCCTTCAGCATCAGCGCGTGGCTGGTGTTGTTGATGTCTTCGCTGGTGCAGGCGAAGTGCACGAACTCGCCGGCGGCGAGCAGCTCGGGATGGCCTTCGAAGCTGCGCTTGATCCAGTACTCCACGGCCTTCACGTCGTGGTTGGTCGTGCGCTCGATGGCTTTGATCTCCTCGGCATCGGCCTCGCTGAACTTCTTCACGAGGCGGCGCAGGCGCGAGCGCGCGGCGCTGGACAGCGGCTTGAACTCCTTGAAGCCGGCATCGCTCAGCGCGATGAACCACTCCACCTCGACCTGCACGCGGCGGTGCATCAGGCCGTACTCCGACAGCAGCGGGCGCAGTGCGGCCACCTTGGCGGCATAGCGGCCGTCCAGCGGCGAGAGGGCGCTGATGGCGGAGTAGTCGGAGGTGGTCATGGCAGCCGGGCGGATCGTGGAAAACCCGCGATTCTAGTTTTTGGGGGGCGGTGCGGCTTCGGCCTTGAAGAAGGCAATGCGTTCCTCGTCCGGCGGATGGCTGGAAAACGCCGTGGCATAGCCGGTGTCCTCGTCCTCCCCGTGCTCCTGGCGATGCTGCTGCAGCCGCTCGAAGAAGCTGACCATGACAGCCGGCTTGATGCCCGCGCCGCGCAGCAGCGTGCGGGCGTAGTCGTCGGCCTCGCGCTCGAAGTCGCGCGAGTAGCTCTGCTGCGCCAGCAGCGCCGGCGCGCCGGCCAGCACGAGGGAGAAGTCACCGATCAACACGCCGCTGGCCAGGCCCGCCGCGCCGGCGCGCAGCGTCAGCCGCATGCCGTGGCGATGCTTCACATGCCCCAGTTCGTGGCCCAGCACACCGACGATGGCGTCGGGCTGGTCCTCCAGCAGCTTGACCAGCTCGTCGGTCACGACGATGACGCCACCCGGCAAGGCCAGCGCGTTGGGGCCGAAGCGGGGGCCGCCTTCACGGAACTCCAGTTCGAACTCCGTCAACTGCGGCAGCGCGCGCTGCTGCAGCGACACGTTCACCGCGTTGGCGAAGCGCGCGAACACCGTGCGCCTTTGCAGCCAGGTCAGCCGGCTGGGCCGCAGCCAGTGCCGGTCCAGCTCCTTCAGTACGCGGCGGCCGACCTGGTCGTCGAAGTGCGCGGGCAAGACCTTGACGGTGGTGTCCGCCACCGCCGGCACGCCCCAGCGCCAGCCGGCAAACAGCGTGGCGACCAGCAGCAGCAGCGTCAGCAGCGCCAGTTGCGTGCTGCGCTGCCAGCGCGGGATGGCGCCGTGCCGGCGGCCACTGTGGCCCAGCCAGTCATCGTAGGCGGCCGCGTCGGTGCAGCTCAGCACGCCGCCGTCGGGCAGCAGGATCTGGCGCTGGCCATGTTGCAGCGGCTCGGGCCAGCGCAACCTGGCCGACGCGTAATCGCGCGGCGCGGCGTCGTCGACCTGCACGCAGACGCGCTGCGCGTCCAGCCAGACCTTCACGGGCCGCGGCACGGGGCGCAGGCCATCGAACCACTGCATGGCCAGCGTGGGGGAAGCGGTCGTGGTCATAGGCCCAGCTCGATGCCAAAGAAATCACCCGCGGCTTCGCCGGACGCATCGGCCACCGCGGCGCTGTCGCTGCCGTCCCAGCCGTCCATGGAGCCGGTCACCGTGATGCTGACCGCCTCCAGCTTCAGCTTCCAGGTGTTGACAACCGCGAACGGCCGGTACAGGCCCAGCGTCAGCAGCGTCAGCACCCAGTTCTTCGTGTTCAGCCAGGCCAGACGGCGAAAGCTCAGCCGGCTCGCGAAGCGCAGCTGCTGCGACGCCGTGTGGTTCCAGACCAGGTTCTGCAGGCGGGCATGGAAGAACGGCAGGATCAGCACGAAGGACAGCAGGTAGGCCAACAGCGTCACGCCGATGGCGGCCGTACCGGCGAACTTGTGGTCCGTCATCCACGCCCCCACGCCGCGGATCATCAGCACGGCCAGCACCACCAACGCCGGCACCAGCACCCAGCCCAGCGTCTTCACGGCCAGGCCGTAGAAGCGCCGCGTGGGCAGCTGCATCTGCGCGCGCTGGTCGGCCAGCTGGTAGTGGTTGTGCTGGTAGTGCTTGACCTTGGCCAGCGCCAGCGGCAGCAGCGCGACGTAGAGCACGGCGCCGATGCCGCCGATGACGATCATGCTGCCGCCGATCAGCCCGGCCCAGCGCGAGCCTATGGCCACGCTGCCCTCCATGACGGCGCGCGCGAACTGCTGCACGCCGATCATCAGCACCAGCGGCCAGATCGCGACGCCGAAGACCGAGTAGGCGTCGGCCAGGTCACCGCGGAAGGCCATGCGCAGGCCGCGCCACGAGGTGTTGGCGAGCCGGAACTGCTGGCCCGCCCGCCACAGCGCCGGCCACAGCACGCACAGGCCCAGGAAGGCGACGTAGCCAGCCAGCGGCGAAAAGCGCGAGCCGATCGCATAGATGCCGAACAGCGCCACCAGCACCAGAAAGCCGCGGAACATCGTCTTCGGCTCGCCATGGAAGGCCAGCGCGTCGCCATCCACCCAGGTGTTGGCGTACAGGTAGCGGATGCGCCGCGCCTTCGCGAACGGCAGGTACAGGCCCAGCGTCAGCAGGATGAGCAGCGTGTGCAGCAGCCAGATGCGCAGGTATTCGGTGCCGGTGCCGCTGAAGTGCAGCGGCAGCTCGCGCTCGGTGGGCGCCTCGGGCGCAGGCGGCGGTTCGACCACGGACGGCACGTCCGCGGTCAAGTCGGCATCGATCATTCATCCTCCCTGGATGCTCATGTGTTCCGGCTTCCGGCGACGTGACCGCAGCGTCTGGGCGGGCAGCACTTTGCAGGGCACCGTGGAGACTGGCAACCCCTGGATGCGCGGCTGTCGGGGCGAGCCGACAGGCTTTTTTCACTGGGCTTGGCTCAAGGACCGATCGCTAGAATCGTTTCGACTTGTGATGCCCGTGTTTGCCCTATGACGATGAAGTTGATCGGATCTCTCACCAGCCCCTACGTGCGCAAGGTGCGCATCGTGATGGCTGAGAAGAAGCTCGATTTCCAGCTCGTGCTCGAGGACGTCTGGGGCAGCGACTCCATCCTGAAGATCAACCCGCTGGGCAAGGTGCCCTGCCTGGTCATGGAAGGCCAGGACTCCATCACCGGTGCGATGTTCGACTCGCGCGTCATCGTGGAGTACGTGGACACGCTGTCCCCGGTGGGCAAGCTCATTCCCGACCGCGGCCGCGAGCGCTGCGAGGTGCGCACCTGGGAGGCGCTGGCCGACGGCATCATGGATGCAGCCATCCTGGCCCGCCAGGAACGCCACTGGCCGCACCGCACCGACGCACAGCGCAGCACCGCCTGGGCGGACCGCCAGCTGGGCAAGGTGCATGCAGGGCTGGCCGCGATGAGCCAGGGGCTGGGCGAGAAGGCCTGGTGCTCCGGCAACCATTTCTCGCTGGCCGACATCGCCGTCGGCTGCGCTTTGGGCTGGCTGGAATTCCGCTTCCCGGACATCCACTGGCGCGAGAGCCATCCCAACCTGGCTCGGCACATGGACAAGCTGTCGCAGCGCGCCAGCTTCGCCGAGACGGTACCGACCGCCTGATCAGGCGATCAGCAGTTCGCGCGAGCGGACGTGCAGCAGGCGCACCAGGCGCCAGATGCGGCGCTCGACCTCGGCGGCGTCCAGCACCCACAGCGTCGCGATCTCGGCCAGCAACAGGCCTTGCGCCAGCAGCGTCAGCAGATGGCGGCTGGCCTGCTCGATCTGACGGCCGGCGGGCGTCGCGTCCAGCGCGGCTGCCGCCTGGCGGGCCGTGACCAGCGGGCTGCGCTCGATGCCAAACGCGGCCAACGCCTGCCGGGCCAGCTGCGGGCTGAGCATGGAACGGCGGTCGTGCAGCCGCGCCAGCGCCTCGACGAGGCCCGCGCCGCTGCCATCGTCCACGTGATACGCGTTGGCACCGGCGCTCAGCGCCGCGAACAGCTGCAGGTCGTCGGCCGTGGGCGTCAGCAGCAGCAGCTGCGGCCTCACGGGCAGCCGGCCCAGTTCATGGGCCACGCGCATGGCATGCGCGTCGACCAGACGCAGGTCGCTGGCGACGATGTCGGGTGCCAGGCTGTGGATCTCCTGCAGCGCGTCGGTCAGGTTGCCGCTGCTGCCGGCCAGCTCCACGCCATCGGCGCGCAGCAGCAGCGACCGCGTGCGTTGCAGCGCGGTCTCGCCGAGGCGAAGCAGGTAGACGGTGGGCATGGTGTTGCGCATTGTGCGCGTTTCAGCACAAAACCCCCTAAATCGTAGTCTTCAACCCCCATGAACTGGCGGTTGCCACCAAGGTCAGGGGGAAGGCTGGATCGCCCCCTGCGGCGCGAAGCTGTGCGCGCTGGCCAGCGGCCAGTAGACGCGGAAGGTGTTGTGCGGCAGCTCGCCCTGCAGCAGCGCGCCGCGCTTCACGAAGGGCAGCAGGTTGGCCAGCAGCTTTACCTCGTGCTTGTCCAGCCGGTGCACGATGTGCTGAGCCGTGATCTCCTGCGGATGACACAGGCCGGCGGCCTCCACCAGCTCCTTCAGCGCCTTCAGCGTGCCCTGGTGGAAGTTGGAGACACGCTGCGCCTTGTCGGGCACGACGATGGCACGCTGGCGGTGCGGGTCCTGCGTCGTCACGCCGGTGGGGCAATGGCCCGTGTGGCAGGCCTGGGCCTGGATGCAGCCGAGCGCGAACATGAAGCCGCGGCCCGAGTTGCACCAGTCGGCGCCCAGCGCCATCAGCCGCACGATGTCGAAGGCGGTGGTGACCTTGCCGGCACAGCCGATCTTGATCTTGTCGCGCAGGTCCAGCCCCACCAGCGTGTTGTGCACCAGCAGCAGCCCTTCCTGCACCGGCGCGCCGACATGGTTGGTGAACTCCAGCGGCGCCGCGCCGGTGCCGCCCTCGGCGCCGTCCACGACGATGAAGTCGGGCGTGATGCCGGTCTCCAGCATGGCCTTGCAGACGGCAAACCATTCCCATGGATGGCCTATGCACAGCTTGAAGCCGGTGGGCTTGCCGCCCGAAAGCTCACGCAGCTGCTCGATGAACCGCATCATCTCGATGGGTGTGGAGAACGCGCTGTGCCGGGCCGGCGAGATGCAGGACACGCCCTCGGGCACGCCGCGCGCGGCAGCGATCTCGGCCGTGACCTTGGGGCCGGGCAGCACGCCGCCGTGGCCCGGCTTGGCGCCCTGGCTGAGCTTGAGCTCGATCATCTTGACCTGCGGGTCGCGCGCATTCGCGGCGAACTTGTCCGCGTTGAACGAGCCGTCGTCGTTGCGGCAGCCGAAATAACCCGAGCCGATCTCCCAGATCAGGTCGCCGCCGTGCTGGCGGTGGTGAATGCTGATGGAGCCCTCGCCGGTGTCGTGCGCGAAGCCGCCCTGCTTGGCGCCCTTGTTCAGCGCCAGGATGGCGTTGGCGCTCAGCGCGCCGAAGCTCATCGCGGAGATGTTGAACACGCTGCACGAGTAGGGCTGCGCGCGGCCCGCGCCCACCGTGATGCGGAAGTCGTGGCTGGGCAGGTGGGTGGGCGCCAGCGAGTGGTTGATCCACTCGTAGCCACGTGCGCCGGTGTCCAGCTGCGTGCCGAAGGGGCGCTGGTCGGGGTCGCCCTTGGCGCGCTGGTAGACGATGGAGCGCTGCGCGCGCGAGAACGGCGCGGCGTCGTTGTCGCCCTCCAGGAAATACTGGCGGATCTCGGGGCGGATGAACTCCAGCAGGAAGCGCAGGTGCCCGATGACGGGATAGTTGCGCAGGATGGAGTGGCGCGTCTGGCGCATGTCGCGCAGGCCCAGCAGCGTCAGCGCCAGGAACAGCACGGCCAGCAAGCCGTCGGCCAGCCCGGCCGTCCAGCGTATGGCGAAGAACATCGCCAGCAGGCCGCACAGCATCCAGGTCGCGTACCGCAGCGGAAAATGCGTGTTCAGGCGTCTCAACCAGCCGGGCCAGGCAAGCATAGGTGTCCTTCTCCTCCACCGTGACGACCGGAGCTTAAGGCCGCCACGCCCCACAATCGGCGCGAAACAACCCTCAGGGAACGTCGATGAAGTCTGTGCTCTCCAAGATTGGCTGGCTGTTCTCCAAGGCCTGGTGGCTGCTGGACGGCACACGGCGCGCGCTGATGAACCTGTTCGTGCTGCTGCTCATCGTCATCTTCGTGACGGCCTGGCTGACACGCGGCCCCGCGCCGCTGGCGCCCAAGACCACGCTGGTGCTGAACCTGAACGGCAATCTGGTCGAGCAGTTCTCCGGCAGCCCGCGCGAGCAGCTGATGGCGCAGGCGCAAGGCCGCAGCACCGCGCGCCAGACGCGGCTGCGCGACGTGCTGGCCGTGCTGGACCAGGCCGCCCGCGACGACAGCGTCGGCGCCGTGCTGCTGGACCTGGACGAGCTGCGCGGCGCCGGCCTGAGCAGCCTGCACGAGGTGGCCGCCGCGCTGCAGCGCTTCAAGAAAAGTGGCAAGCCGGTGCTGGCCTATGCGGACAGCTACAGCCAGCGCGCCTACTTCCTCGCCGCGCAGGCCGACGAGGTCTACCTGCACCCCATGGGCAGCGTGGCGCTGGAGGGTTTCGGCCGCTACAACGTCTACTACCGCGACGCGTTCGACCGACTGGGCGTGACGGCCCATGTGATGAAGGCCGGCACCTACAAGAACGCCGTCGAGATCTACACCGAGAACGGCCCCAGCCCGGCCACCCAGGAGTCGGTGGGCCTGGTCTACGGCGAGCTGTGGAACGGCTTCACGGCCAGCATCGAAGCGGCCCGCAAGCTGGAGGCCGGCAGCATCGCCAAGGGCATCGCCGAACTGCCGCAACGCCTGGCCGCGCTGAAGGGCGACTCGGCCCAGCTGGCGCTGCAGGAGAAGCTGGTGGACGGTCTGCGCACGCGCGACCAGATGCGCGAGCTGCTGATCGCCAAGGGCGCGAAGGACGAGCAGGCCAAGACCTTCCGCCAGGTGTCGCTGGGCGCCTACCTCGCGCATGTGAAGGCCGCGCCGCGGCCCAGCACGCTGCAGCCGGGCGTGGGCATCGTCGTGGCCGAGGGCGAGATCGTCGACGGCGAGGCCGGCCCGGGCCGCATCGGCGGCGACTCCACCGCACGGCTGATCCGCAAGGCGCGCGAGGACGACGCCATCAAGGCCGTCGTGCTGCGCGTGAACTCGCCGGGCGGCAGCGCGTTCGCGTCTGAGATCATCCGCCGCGAGCTGGAGCTGACGCGCAAGGCCGGCAAGCCGGTCGTCGTGTCCATGGGCGACGTGGCGGCCTCGGGCGGCTACTGGATCTCGACCAGCAGCGATGCCGTCATCGCCGACCCCGGCACCGTGACCGGCAGCATCGGCGTGTTCGGCATGCTGCCCACCGGCGAGGGGCTGATGGACAAGCTGTCGCTGCACACCGGTGGCGTGACGACCACCTGGCTGGCCGGCGGCTACGACGCGCGACGCGCGCTGGATCCGCGGCTGAAGGCCGTCATCCAGTCCAGCATCGACAACGTCTACGACCGCTTCACGACGCTGGCCGCGCAGGCGCGCAAGAGCACGCCCGAGAAGATCGATGCCGTCGCCCAGGGCCGCGTGTGGACCGGCGCGCAGGCCAAGGAGCGCGGCCTCATCGACCGCTTGGGCAGCCTGGACGACGCGGTGCAGACCGCCGTGAAGCTGGCCAAGCTGGAGGTCAAGGACGGCGACAAGCCGCCGCTGGCCTATGTGGAACGCGAGGTCAGCCGCAAGGAGCGGCTGCTGGCGTCGCTGGCCGACGTGGTGGCGCCGCCGCTGGCCCAGTCCATTGGCCAGACCCTGGGGCTGGACGCGCTGCCGGCGCCTGTCGTCGAGGAACTGGCGGCGCTGAAGGAACTGGCGCGGCTGTCGGCGCAAGGCCGCTGGGATCGCTCCGCGGCCGCGCACTGCCTCTGCGGCGTGCCCTGACCCGTCAGCGGCCCAGCCGGCGCCGCGCGGTGAACGCCACCAGCCCCAGCCCCGCCGCCAGCAGGGCCAGGCTGGACGGCTCGGGCACGGCTGGCAGCGTGCTGAAGGTGTCCAGCGCAAAGCCCGAGCCGCCGGGGCCGGAGACGTAGATGCTGATCGCGTCGATGTCGGCCCAGTCCACCGGGCTGGGGTTGCCGGCGTCGTTGACGAAGGCGCTGAACGGGATGACCACGCTCTGCGCCTGCGAGGCGCTGAGGCCGGTGGCGAAGTCGGCGACGCTGGCGAACGTGCCGGGGCCGTGGGCCGTGATGACGGACAGCGTCAGCGACATCGGCGCCGACACATAGCGGAAGTCCAGCTTGAAGGCGGACTCGCTGCGCAGGTCGATGGACAGATCCGTGCCCAGCAGATTGGCCACGCCATAGGTCAGGTTGGTGACCAGCGGCACGGCCGCGTCGGCCAGCGTGAAGTAGGCGCCGGCCTGGATCGCGGCAAAGGTGAACTTGGCCGGTTGCGCCACGCTGGCCTCGATGCTGTTGGCGATGTAACGCCCGCCGCCGGGCGCCTGCGCCGACGGCAGATGGGTTTCGACAAACGGCGCGGCATCGGTCTGGATCAGGCCGGTGCCGTCGCTGAAGGTGTCGAGGATGGACGCGGCGTGGGCGCTGTTGAAGGCCAGGATGGCCGCCACAGCGGCGGCCCATTGACGGTGGTTCATGTGGAGTGCTCCTTGGCTGGAATGCGGTCGACAAGCTCGACGCATTCCGACCAACGCAAATGGCCGCTGAACCCGGCCATGGGCTGGCACTGCGAACGTGGGGGGACAGCCGCGCCGCCCGGGCGGCGCTGCACTGGGCTGTTTTGGTGAGCACGGCGTGCAGCCGCGCGTCGGACGGGCAGGTGGGGCGACGAGGCGCGTTCGTCACAAGTCAGACGCGGAGCGAAGCGGTTCGCATCCAGGCGCCATGCGACTGAACGTTTTCGCGCGCCGCTCATGGTGTCGTCGCGATGGGATGCGGTTCAGCGCCTCTTCTTTGGTGACTTTCTTCTGGCGCCGCAGAAGAAAGTTACCCGGCCGCCGGGACGGACTCCCCGCAATCTCTCGATGAGCCGCTCTCTTCGCAAAAGCAACTCAATCAAACAAAAATCAGCTCTCAATACACCGGATCCGGCAGCTTCTCCTTCGCGACCACGCGCTGCGTCGCCTCACGCTCGAACACGCGCTTCAGGTAGGCGCCCAGCGCCGGCCGCGTCTTGGCCGGGTTGGCCTGCATGCGCGTCCAACGGCACAGCATGAAGGCCAGCGGATCGACGGCTGTGTAGTTCGCGCCCAGGAACCACGGGCCGCCGTGGCGGGCCAGCTCGGCGTCCAGCTGGTCCAGCATGGGCGCCACCTGCGCCTCCGCGCGCGCCTTCACCTCGGCGGCGTCGCTGGCCATGCGGTCCGGGTAGAAGTAGTGGATCAGCATGGCCTGCAGCGTGTTGGTCAGCCAGGTCATCCACTTGTAGTACTGCGCGCGCTCGGGCGTGCCGGGCGCCGGCGCGAAGCCGGGGTGGCAGTCGGCCAGGTGCATCAGGATGGCGGCGGTCTCGTACAGCACCAGGTCGCCATCCACCAGCGTCGGGATCAGGCCGTTGGGGTTGAGCTTCAGGTAGGCCGGCGACTTGTGCTCGTTGTTGGCACGGTCCACCTGGCGCAGCGTGAACGGGATGCCCATCTCCTCCAACAGGATGTGGGGCGCGAAGCTGGCGTTGCTGGGAAAGTAGTGCAGTTCGATCATGGCGGGCGGCGACAGGCGGGCGACAGGAGGGAGCGCCGAACTTTACGTGGCTGCAACCGCCCAGCAGTGCGCGGCCGGCACGCTGGCGGCGTTGGCCTCCCATCCCGGCCCGACAGGTGAATCCCCATGAAGACCTTGCTGACCCTCCCTCTGCTGGCGCTGTGCGCCGCGCTGGCCGCCGCGCCGGCCCATGCCGACGTGCGCGTGCGCGCCAACATCGGCATGGTGTTCGACAACCGCTACCACCACGACCACTACTACCCCGCGCCGGGCTATGTCGCACCGCGCGTGCCGCGCGGTTCGGTCATCGTCGGCGCCGGCCCTGGCCGCTACTGGTTCCACGGCGGCGTCTGGTACCAGCCCTATGGCCCGCGCTACCGCGTCGTGACGCCACCGGTGGGTGTCGTCATTCCGCTGCTGCCGCCGTCCTATGTGACGCTGACGCTGGGCGGCCAGCCCTACTACTACGCCAACGGCGTCTACTACCGGCCGGTGCCGGAGGGCTATGCCGTCGCCACGCCACCGGCCGACACCGCCGCACCGCAGGTGCAGCCCGCCCCGCCACCGCCGCCACCCAAGGCCGATCCCATCATCTACCCGCGCAACGGCCAATCGCCCGAACAGCTGGAGACCGACCGCCGTGACTGCAACCGCTGGGCGACGACGCAGCCCAATGCGCAAGCGGATAGCAGCGTGTTCAACCGCGCCGTCGAGGCCTGCATGGATGGCCGCGGCTACACGTTGAAGTGATTCAGACGGCGCAACCGGCCTCGGGACGAGTGCCGGCCGCGCGGTAGCGCACCGCCGTCATCTCCGCCAGGATGCTGAGCGCGATCTCCGGCGGCGTGCGGGCGCCGATGTCCAGGCCTACGGGGCCGTGCAGCCGGTCCAGCTGCTGATCGGTCAGGTCGAAATGCTCGGCCAGCCGCGCACGGCGCTTGGCCTGGTTCACGCGCGAACCGATGGCGCCCACGTAGAAGGCGGCGCTCTTCAACGCCTCCATCAACGCAAGGTCGTCCAGCTTGGGGTCGTGCGTCAGCGCGACGATGGCGGTGGCGCCATCGGGCTTGAAGGCTGTGACCACGTCGTCGGGCATGTCGCGCGTCAGCGTGGCGCCCGCGATGGCGAAGCCGTCGGCGTACTCCTCGCGTGGGTCGCACACGGTCACGCCATAGCCCAGCGCCAGTGCCATCTGCGCGAGGTAGTCGGTCATCTGGCCGGCGCCTATGACCAGCAGCCGCCACTGCGGCCCGTGGTGGCTGACCAGCTGCGTGTCGCTCAGCTCCAGCGTGTCGGCGCCGGGCTCGGCGTCGGCCAGCGCGACGGCGCCCGTGGCCAGCTCCAGCGTGCGGCGCACGCGCTCGCCCCGGGTCAGCCGCGCCAGCAACTCGTCCACCGCCGACTGCGGCCCCAGCGGCTCCAGCATCAACTCCAGCGTGCCGCCGCAGGGCAGTCCGAAGCGGCGCGCCTCCTCGGCGCCCACGCCGTAGCGCAGCGGCGCGGGCCGGGCCAGCTGCAGGCTGCCGGCGCGCAGTTGCGCGACCAGGTCGTCCTCGATGCAGCCGCCCGACACGGAGCCGGCAATCAGTCCGTCGTCGCGCACCGCCACCAGCGAACCCACCGGCCGCGGCGCCGAGCCCCAGGTGCGCGTGATCGTGCCCAGCACGACGCCGCGCGCCTCCGCCCGCCAGCCGGCGGCCGTGCGCAACACGCTGAGGTCGAGGTTGTCCATTGCGGCCGGGATTCAGAAGTGGCGAGGCCGCTAGGGTAAGCGGCTATCCGACCCGCCGCCGGGGCAAGGTCAGTTCTTGCGGCCGAACACCAGCAGCAGCCCGCCCACGGCGATGGCGCCGACACCCAGCCACACCGGCAAATTGACGCGCTCGGTCTCCTTGGCGGACAGCTCGACCGGGCCGAGCTTGGCGACGGTGTTCTCCTTGGTGTAGCTGAAGCCCCCCAGCGCCAGCGCGGCCGCGCCGGCCACAAGCAGCAGGATGCCGATGATCTTGGTCGGTCCCATGGTGATTCCCCCAGGTTGATGGTGCAGCCAGTGTGGGGGCCGGCCCGCACCGGGAGGATGTAACGGCGGCGCGACCCGCTGTCGGACACCGCCGACAGCGTCTCATCTCAGGGGTAGCTCTTCAGCGTGGCCGTGTTGCTGCCGCCCTTGCAGCGCGCCGGCTCGCCCGCGTCGTTGATGACGCGCTCGATGCTGCCCTTGTCCACCAGGCAGACGGTGATCATGGACTGGAAGCGCACGCCCGGTTTGTTGGGCGCCTCGATGGCGCGGTCCAGCACGACATCGGGCTTCAGGAACACGCTGTAGACACCCAGACCCCAGGCCTCGTGGCGCGTCACCGAGTCCGCCACCTTGTACGACGCGAAACCCCGGCCGCCGGCGGCGTTGGTCCATTCCGGCTGGGTCGGCGGGTCGTACGGGATCTCGGACTGGTAGAAATAGACGCGCCCGCCATTGCCCTGCCAGACGACCTGCTCCTTCTGGAAATGCTCGACGAACAGGCCGTAGATGGTCACGTCCTCGCCATTGACCCACAGGCCGTGGGCGGACGGGTTGTCGCTCCAGCTGACGCCGGCGCCATGGTCGGCGCGCCAGATCCACGTGTGGTCCACCAGGGTGTCGTGCGCGTTGATGCGCAGCGCCGTGTGCACCTGGCCCGCCGCCGCGCCGCCGACGCGAAAGAACAGGTCGTGCAACACGATGGGGTCGGCCTTGTGGCGCCTGGCGCTGCCCGTGGGCGCCACCTCCATCAGCACGCCGGAGTCCTTCTGGCCGGCGTCCAGAAACAGGCCGGCGATGGTCAGGCCGTCCACGTCCGCCGTCTTCACCAGCGGCGCGCCGGTGTCCGAGCGCAGCGTCGGGAAGCCTATGCCCAGCATGACGGTGCCGGGCTTGCTGACCTGGAGCGTCTCGGTCAGCAGGTACTCGCCCGGCGTGAACAACAGGTGCTTGCCGGCGGCCAGCTGCGCGTTCAGCGCGGCGGCCGTGTCGCCCGGCTTGGCGATGTGAAAGCGCGCGAGCGGCAGCGTCTTGCCCGGCGTCATCACGGGCTTGCCGGCGCCGTTGGCCCAGGAGATGCCCATGCTGTCGCGCCGCAGCGAGGGCACACGCACCGCGTAGCCGCCGTCCTTCTCGACGAACAGATAGGGCTTCTCGCGCACCAGTGGCGTCTTGTCTATCTTCGTGAAGCGCTGCCCCGGCGTCGGGAACTCGCCGGCTGGCGGATTGGGCACGCCGACGAACACCATGTTCCAGTTGGATCCCGTCCAGCTGCCCCACTCGCTGTTGCGCGAGATCCATTGCTGCTGCGTGGCCGAGTTGACCTGGCCGTCCACCAGCACGTCCGAGAACCAGCCGCCGCTGGCCCAGCCGTTCTTCTGGTTGAGCCGGATGTTGCCGCGCACGTGCATGCGCCGGAACGGAATGGCCTGCGACACGGCCCATTGCAGCGTGTGGCCTTCCAGGCCCAGCGTGGGCGTCACGGCGAAGTTCTCGGCGCCGCGCCAGAAGTTCTGCGTCGCGTTGTCGTTCTCCAGAAAAGCGTTGGAGCGCAGCTCGCCGATGACATGCACGTCGCCCGGATGGCGGCCCAGCCCCAGCACATGCGTGTAGAAGCCCACGGGGATGCGCAGGTTCTCATAGGTGCCCGGCAACAGCAGGATGGCGTCGCGGCGCGGCCCGAAGTGGTTGGGCTGTTGCGCCTCGTAGATGTCCAGGATGCGCTGCTGCAGGCCCGGCGTGGACGGGCTCAGGACGTGCACGTTGGGGCCGAAGTCAGGCGGCGCTGCCACGGCCGGCAGCGCGAGCGTGGCGGCCGCCAGCAGGGCGGGAAGCAGGGAGGCAGGGGCGCGCGGGCGCGCAACATCGGTCTTTGCGGTCTTGCGTGGCATGTCTCGTCCTCGCCAGTGGCCTGGCTGTCGT
Source organism: Roseateles asaccharophilus (assembly GCF_031458115.1). Classification (GTDB taxonomy): domain Bacteria; phylum Pseudomonadota; class Gammaproteobacteria; order Burkholderiales; family Burkholderiaceae_C; genus Pelomonas; species Pelomonas asaccharophilus_A. The sequence continues at coordinate 259,903 of NZ_JAVDXV010000009.1, forward strand.
GGCTGCCGCGCCCGGGTATCGGGAGCGGAATTGGAATCGATTCCAATTTCGCTATTGGATCACATCAGAAACTTGAGCCCGGCTGCTTCAGGAACCCGACCTCCTCCACCGTGGACGCACGGCCCAGGATGGCATTGCGGTGCGGGTAGCGCCCGAAGCGATCGATGATGACCTTGTGCTTCAGCTCGAACTCATGCGTGCCCTGCGGCGCGCGGGCCTTCATCAGCGGCTCGGCCACGTCATGTATGGCAGCGGACTCGCTGTGCATATAGGGCATGTAGAGGAAGGCGCGCCGCTCGACGGGCAGCGCCAGGTCGGCACCGGCCGCGACGGCCTCCTGCGCCAACGCCAGCGCCAGCGGGTCAGCCGAGAAAGCGGCCGGCGTACCGCGGTGGATGTTGCGGGCGAACTGGTCCAGCGCTATGACCTCGGCGAGCCGGCCTTCGGGCGTGGTGCGCCAGCCGAACAGCTCGCAGCGCCGCGCCTGCTCGTGCAGCGCGCCGAAGCGCATGCGGATCAGGTCGTCGAAGGCGGCATCCACCTTCCACCATTGGGCGGGCTGGATCTCGTCGAACCAGAAACTGAGGACGGTGTGGGGCATGGCGGCCTGCTCCCGTAGTGTGAACAGGCCCCAAGTCTGCATGGAAACAGCGCGCAACTTGTCGCAGTCGACGTTAGCCGCAGGCCTTGGTGCCGAAGCATCGCGATACAACCCGCGGCAGCTTGCACCACGTCGTCATGCAGACTGATCAAATGACCTTGCACATCGACGACACCCAGGCCACGCTGACCACCGAACAAAGCCTCACCGGCTGGCGCCGCGAGTTCTGCGTGGAGCTGCTGGGCGACGGGCAGGCGCGCGTGTTCCTGCGCGCCGTGGAGATGCCATCGCTGAAGGCCACCGACCTGCAGCGCGGCGTGCTGTTCCACCGCGTGACGTCCATGTTCGCCGACCTGGCCGGCTGCGTCGCCGCAGCGCGCGAACCGCTGGAGCGGCTGGCCCGCACGGCCGTCAGGCAGCAGCCCAACAAGGACAACCTGTTCGCGGCGGTGACCTACGACCGTGGCGTCTGGGAGACCGTCATCAACGCCGTCGAGAACTGGCAGCGCCGACCGCCGGCGCGCGCCGCTCGCTGAGTGGCCTCAGGCCACCTTCTTCAGCTTGGCGCGCTGCGACAGGCAATAGCCAATCGTCACGGCCATGCCGGCGCCAACCGCCAGGCAGCCGCCCACCACCGCCACCTGCATGGGCGCGAACGCCCACAGGCCGGCATAAACGAGGCCGCTCAGCACCAGCGACCAGCCGCCCACGCGCTGCACCTTGCGGGCATACAGGCTGGGCACGAAGGCCTTGGGCATGCGGTTGCCAAACGCCGCGATCATCAAGCCGGTGGCCGCGATGACCACGCGGGTGACCGTGTCCGCATCGACGTAGCCCAGCTTGCGCGCGAGCGTGGCAGCCAACGCCAGCACGACGATGCCGATGCCCCAGGCCAAAGACGAGACGACTTCCTTGTTCATCTCGCGATCTCCTTGCGGGCTCGCGGCCTGGCCGTGCCCACGCCGAACGAATGGACGAAGCCCAGCAGCGCCTCTTCAAGCACCGTGAGCTTCAGGTGGTAGATGACGGACTTGCCCGACTTCTCCGCGTGAACGAGGTCGGCCTCCTTCAGCACCGCGAAGTGCGCCGACATCGTGGGCTTGGAAACATCGAACTGGTCGCTCAGCTCGCCGGCGCTCATGGGCCGCTCACGCAGCAGCTGCAGCACGCGGCGGCGGGTGGGGTCGGACAGCGCTTTGAAGACCAGGCTCATGATTCGATGATTAGCCAAACATCGAATCGTGTCAAGCCTCACCACGCGAAGCTGGCCGCCAGCGAACCCGAATTCACGGACGCACCCTGCGCGTCGCGGCTGCGACCGATGCCGGGCGTGAAGGTCCAGCCGCTGATGCCCGCCGCGATGGCCGCCTTCAGCTGCACGCTCTGCAGCCGACCGCCTTCGAACACGCGGTCCTGCGTGACCTCGCCGTTCAAAGCCACGCGCTCGCTGATGCGCCAGGTTGCGCCCAGCTGATGGCTGCGGTCGAGTGCGGCCTCGTCGCGGTTGACCACGGACACGCGGTTGCCGGTCAGCGCGCCCAGCAGCCCGGGCGGGGTCGTGGTGGTCTGTTGCGTGGTGCTGCTCTTGTATTTGTTGCGCATCGTCGCGCCGTAGACGGAAAGGCGCGGCGTCACGGCCACGGCGGCGTGCACGCCGGCGCCCTGCCCCTTCAGCCGCTGCTCCACCGCGGCGCCCGCCGCCGTGCCACGCGCGCGGGCGCTGCGCCGGGTGGCGTCCACGCCCACCACCACGCCGTCCACCGGCTTCCAGTCTGCCGACGCGCCCCAGTCCATCTGGCGCAGCTTGCCGCCGTCGCGGCGCTGGCTGGCATTCAGGCTGGCCTGCCAGCTCCTGCCCGCGACGCCACCGCCCGCCGCGACCTGACTGGGCTTGTAAGTGGCGCCGCTGGCCGCATCGCGGCTGCGCGAGCGGCCCACGCCCGCCTGCACCCAGGCCTGGCTGCCCACCGGCAGGCCGACGGCCGCCGCCGCGCTCTGGTTGCCGCGCGCATCGCGCTGCACAGCGGTGTTGATGGCGCGCTTGTCGGCATTGGGGGCTGCCTCTTCGGCGTCGGCGTGGCTGCCCAGCAGCAGCGCGGCGGCAACAACAAGGGGTTGGACTGAATGCATGGTGGGCTCCCGCTGATCGAGTTCTCGGGACCGGCTCTCCCGCCCCTTCCTCCCGACAACGCGGCCGCCGGGCCTTTTCTTCCCTCTCAGATGTAACCAATGGCAGTGGCTCGCGAGAAACCGTCCTACAGCGCGGCAGCACGCCGTCCGCTCCTCGGCGCTTCACCGATTTCCTAGATTCGTGTTTCAGCGGTGCGCATCGGGTGCTGCCGCTTCCGATGAAAGGAAACCTGTCATGAAGCTCTCGCGAATCGCCTCCCTCGTCATCGTCGGCGCCATGGTCGCGCCGCTGGCCGTGCAGGCCAACGACGCCACCAAGACCGCCACCGCCAAGACCTGGGTCAAGGACTCGGTCGTGACCACCAAGATCAAGGCCCAGCTGGCCGCCAGCAAGGTCACGTCGCTCGTCAACGTGCAGGTGGACACCGACGCCAACGGCCATGTGCAGCTGACCGGCAAGGTCAAGACGCAGGCCGAGAAGGACCGCGCCGACAGCATCGCCAAGGCGGTGGAGGGCGTGAAGTCGGTCGACAACCAGCTGACCGTCACGCCGACCTGAACACGCTGATCCTCGCCAGGGGCGGTCGATAGAATCCCGCCCGTCCGCGACAACGGGCCTGCCACGTGCAGGCCCGTTCTTTTTGTGCCCGTCATGTCCACGCCCCTTCATCGCCTGCCGCAGGTCGATCTGCTGAAGGCCCTCGCCGCCCAGGTCATCGTGCTGCACCACCTGGTCAGCTACGGCCCCATCGCACGCGCCGCGCATGACGCGCTGCCGGCGCTCGCCGGGCTGCTGCAAGACTACGGCCGCATGGCTGTGCAGGTCTTCCTCGTCGTGGGTGGCTACCTGAGCGCTCGCGCGCTGTCGCCACGCGGCGGCGCGCTGCAGGCCGGCGTGGCGGCGCTGCTGTGGCGGCGCTATCTGCGGCTGGTGCTGCCCTTCCTGGCCGCGCTGGCGCTGACGCTGGGCGCGTCGGCACTGATTACCTCCTCGTTGCCCGAACTGCTGCCCAGCGGCATCGGCGCGGTCCAGTTGCTGGCGCATGCGCTGCTGCTGCACGACGTGCTGGGCTATGAAGCGCTGACGGTCGGTGCCTGGTACGTGGCCATCGACCTGCAGCTGTTCGCGCTGCTGCTGGGCCTGCTGTGGCTGGCCAGGCGCGGCTGGCGGCACCCGGGCCGCCAGCTCGCGGGCCCGCTGCTGGTGGCCGGCATGGCGCTGGCCTCCGCCTTTTTCTTCAACCTGGACGCGACGCTGGACGTCTGGGCGCCCTACTTCTTTGCCGCCTACGGCCTGGGCGCGCTGGTGCACTGGCTGGGCTGCTGGCGCCATGGCCGCGCGGGCCTGGCGCTGCTGGTGCTGGCCGCGAGCACCGCGCTGCTGCTGGACTGGCGCGACCGCCTGGCCCTCGCGCTGGCCACCGCGCTGTGGCTGGCCTGGGCGCAGACGCGCCAGGCCGCGGGCCGCGCGCCGCTACCGGCACGCTGGGGCGACCGCCTGACCGCATGGGCCACGCCGTCGTATGCGCTGTTCCTGCTGCACTTCCCGGTGCTGCTGCTGACGAACGCGCTGCTGGCGCAATGGCCGGACGCCCCGCCCGCGGCAGGCGTGGCGCTGCTCGTGGCGACCTGGGCCCTCGCCCACCGCCTGGCCCCGACCTTCCACCGCTGGGTGGAGCTGCCGGCCGCGCGCTGGGACCCGCTGGCCTGGCTGCCGCGCCCGCGTACCGCGTGAACAGACCCTGCCTTCACGCATCGCGAGCCCCTGAAAACCTGGGGCAGTCGCGCGCCACTCGCGTGCTAATGTCGGCCGCGGCTGCCCGTCGCCTGCCCAGACGGCACGCCATCCACCCATGGCATCCGCAACTACCGACTCCGGCCTGACGAACGACGCGCTGCAGCGCATGGCCGCGCGCACGCTGATCTGGATCGTCCTCCTCGTCGGCGCCCTGGCCGCCACCATCGGCGCGATGGAAACCGTGTTGAGCCTGCGCGCGTTGTGGGCCAGCCAGCGGCTGATGGTGGGGCTGGCGCTGCTGGCCGTGGGCGCCGTGGCCTTCGGGCTGGTGCGCGGGGGCCGACCACGGCTGGCGACCACGCTGGTGCTGGGCGGCACGCTGGTGGCGCTCGTCAGCCACGCGGTGCACATCGGCCTGGGCGTGCACACCCTCATCCTCGCGGCGGGTGCGCTGTTGATCGCGCTGGCCGGCGGCGTGGCCGGCAACCGGGCGGCGTTCGCGCTGGCGTCCCTCTATCTCGCCGCCATCGCGGGCCTGGCGGTGGCCGAGCACCAGGGTGTACTGGCCGGCATGAACCGGCCGGAGCTGCCCAAGCTGGCCGACCGGCTGGTCGCCCACCTGCTCCTCGCCGTCAGCGGCCTGGCGTCGGCGCTGTTGCTGAACCGCATCCTCGGTGCCGCGCTGGCCCGCGCGATTACTGAGGGCGCACGGCTGAACCGGCTGGTGCAGGCCTCGCACAACTGGGCCTGGGAGGCCGACGCGCGTTTTCGCATCACATCGCTGTCCGACGAGTTCGAGGCGCTCAGCGGCCACAAGCGCGAGGACTTCATGCGCCTGGGCGAGCCCGACGGCGCCCGGCTCGTGCGCGACGCCGACTACCTCGCGCTGCTGGAAGACATCCGCGCGCAGCGCCCCTACCGCGACCGCATCAACGGCTTCGAAACGCCCGACCGCCGCACGCTGTGGACGCTGAGTTCGGGCGAGCCCATGTTCGACGCCAACGGCCAGCATGTGGGCTGGCGCGGCGTCAGCCACAACATCACCGGCGAGCGCCTCGCGCTGCAGCAGCACCAGCGCACCGCCGGCCTGCTGGACCGCCTGCTGCGCGCCAGCCCCGACGCCATCTGCGTGGCCCGCATCGCCGACGGCGGCATCGCCTTCGTCAACAACGGCTTCTGCGCGCTGGTGGCGCGCGGCCGCGACGAACTGCTGGGCCGCAGCGCCCGCCAGCTGGGCCTGTGGGCCGACGACAGCGAGCCGCAACGCCTGGGCGCCGCGCTCAACGAGCACGGCATCGTGCGCGATTTCCGCACCGCCATCCTCGTCAACGGCGAGTGGCGTGACCTGCAGCTGTCCGCCACGCGGCTGGACTGGGATGGCGAGCCCGCCACGATGATGATCGCCCGCGACATCACCGCGCGCGAGCGCGAGCGCATCGAGGCCGACGCCATCCTGGACCACGCCAGCGTGGGCATCGCGCTGACGCACGGCGAGCGCTTCGAGCGCGTGAACCGCCACTGGGAGGGCATCTTCGGCGGCACCGAGCCGCGCCTGGCCGACAGCAGCACCGCGCTGCCCGCGCTGCAGGACATCGCCGATGCCGCCCAGGCCTTCGAGCGCGACTTCATCCGCCCCGACGGCCGGCGCATCACCGTGCAGTTCAACGCCCGCGGCCTGCCCGCCACCGTGGCCGGCCGGCACGACGACGACCACCCCACGCTGTGGGTGGCCGAGGACGTTACCGAGCAGCGCCGCCAGGAGCGCGAGCTCAAGGCGGCCAAGCAGCAGGCCGAGACGGCCAGCCATGCCAAGAGCGCCTTCCTCGCGACGATGAGCCACGAGATCCGCACGCCGCTGAACGGTGTGCTGGGCCTGGCGCGGCTGCTGCAGCAGGGCGGCCCCGACGACCCGCATCGCGACAAGTACCTGGCCCACCTCGTCGGCGCGGCCGAGTCGCTGAACGAGATCGTCTCCAATGTGCTGGACCTGTCCAAGATCGAGGCCGGCCATCTGGAGCTGGAGCAGATCGAGTTCGACCTGCACGCGCTGGTGCAGGCCAGCTTCGAGGGGTGCGCGGCGCTGGGCCGCGAACGCGGGCTGGACATGCGCATCGACCTGGCGCCCGACCTGCCCCGCCTGGTGGTGGGCGACTCGGTGCGGGTGCGCCAGATCCTCGCCAACTTCCTCGTCAACGCGCTGAAGTTCACCGAGCGCGGTCACATCCGGCTCAGCGTCACGGCGCCCGCGCTGGACCGCGTGCGCTTCGCCGTGCAGGACAGCGGCATCGGCGTGCCGCCCGAGCTGCAGCCGCGGCTGTTCCGCCCGTTCGCGCAGGCCGACGACTCCACGACGCGGCGCTTCGGCGGCACGGGCCTGGGCCTGTCCATCTGCCGCGAACTGGCCGCGCGCATGGACGGCAGCGTGGGCGTGGACAGCGACGGCCGCAGCGGCTCCACGTTCTGGGCCAACCTGAGCCTGCCGCGCTCGCTGACCGTGGACGACACGGCCGCGCGCCGGCGCATTCCCATCCCGCAGCTGCACCCGCTGGCCGGCCAGCGCCTGCTGGTGGCCGAGGACAACCCGGTCAACCGCCTCATCATCGGCGCGCTGCTGCAACGCCTGGGCGCCGAGGTCGTGGAAGCCGAGGACGGCGAGCAGGCCATCGCCATCGCGCGCGAGCAGGCCCCGCGGCTGGACGCCGTGCTGATGGACCTGCACATGCCCAAGATCGACGGCTTGAAAGCGACGCAGCTGCTGCGCGCCGACCCGGCAACCGCAGGCCTGCCCATCCACGCCTTCACCGCCGCCGTGCTGGACCAGGAGCGCCAGGCCGCGCTGGCGGCGGGCATGAACGGCTTCATCGCGAAGCCGGTGGCGGAAGCCGAAGTTCTCCGCGTGTTGGGGAGGTCCTGAGCCATGCCCATCCGCATCGTCCGGCTCGGCAGCCCGCGCGCGCCGGATGAAGGCACGCGCATCGGCACCGTGCGCCGCCCGCCGCGCGGCGTGCCCAAGGCCGAGTTCGCGTCGCGCGACTTCTACGACGTCTGGTATCCGGAGCTGGCGCCCAGCGTGCAGACCATGAAGCTGGGCCAGGACGCCGACACGCCGGCCGCCTGGGCCGCGTTCACGAAGAAGTACCGCGCCGAGATGGCCGAACCCGCCGCCAGCCGAACGCTGGATGTGCTGGCCGCGCTGTCAGCGCATGCGAACTTCGCGGTGGGCTGCTATTGCGAGGACGAGGCGCGCTGCCATCGGTCGGTGCTGCGCGCGCTGCTGGCGGACAAGGGCGCAAAGATGGCCGAGTGACTCACGGGCCAAGCGCCGGCCGTCCCAAGCCGTCCCCTCGGGGGACCGGCCAGGGCCGCCCGCGTTCAGCGGGAGCGGGTCTGGACGAGGGGCACCATTTCATGCCCCACCGGCCTCATGGGCCTCGCGTTGGCGGTTCATGTCCGCCAGCGTCTTGCCCGGCTCGTCGCGGAAGGTCTCGTCCAGCGCCAGCAGCGTCTCGATGCGGTCCACGCGGAAGCTGCGGAAGTCGTCGCGCAGCTCGCACCAGGCCGACAGCGTCCACACCGGCCCCCAGAACAAGCAGGCCAGCGGCCGCACGATGCGCTCGCTCTTCACGCCGCCCAGGTCCAGGTAGCCCATCTTCAGCTTGCGCCGCGCCTCGGTGGCCTCGCGCAACGCGGTCAGGTGGGCGCTGGTGGCGGGGTCCAGCGCCGGCAGCGGCGCATACAGCGCCAGACTCTCGGCCGCCGCGCGGGCGTCCAGCGGCAGCACGGCCAGGATCTTGGACAGCGCGTTCTCGGCCTGGCGGGCCAGCGCCGCGTCCAGCCGCGACTCGGCCATGCGCACGGTCGCGACCAGGGCTTGCGCTTCCTGCTTGCTGAACATCAGCGGCGGCAGGTCGAAGCCCGCCCGCATGCGATAGCCCACGCCGGCCTCGCCCTCGATGGGCACGCCCTGCTGTGCCAGCGCGGCGATGTCGCGGTAGACGGTGCGCATGGACACCTCCAGCCGCTGGGCCAGGTAGTCGGCCGTCGTGAGACGGCGGCCGCGGATGAGCTGGACGATCTGGAAGAGGCGGTCGGCGCGGCGCATAGATATTCATTTTGGGGCAGCCGGCACGCCCCTTGCAGAAGGCATGGGTCACCGACAACGACGTCGAACACCATCATGGCCATCTACGCCTCCTCCGAGACCCGCGGCACCCAGCGGGTCGACCTGGTTACGCTGGGCACCATCAGTGCCCCGCTGCAATCCCTCGCCAACGACCAACTCTTCGTGGCCCAAGGCGTGCGCCGCAAAGGGGCAGGCCGCCCCGCGAGGGCGCGCGCTCAGCCCATGGCCGTGCAGAGTTCCACCAGCGTGCCGTCCGGGCAGCGCACGTAAGACACCACCTGCCCCCAGGGTTTGCTGACCGGCGCCGCCACCGGGCGGGCGCCGGCGGCCACGGCGCGGTCAAAGGCGGCCTGCACATCCAGGACCGTGAAGCCGATCTCCATGCCCAGCGGCTTGGCGCTGGTGTCGGCGGCCACGTAGTCGCCCTGCACGCTGTCACGCGCGGTCGCATGGTCGACGAACGCGAGCTTCACACCGCCCTCGCCGGTGTCGACCTCGCCGTAGGCGCCGCTCTCGTGCAGGAAGCGCCGCGGCAGGCCGAAGGCCTGGTCGAAGAAGTCCAGCGACGCGGCGACATCTGCCACGAAGACGAGGGTGTAGGCAAACAGCATTCGGATCTCCGGGTGGGTCAAGGCCCGCATGCTGCGCCCGACTGCCTGTCAAACCATGTCAGCAGCCCCCGCCGATAATGCGCTGGCCATGCAGTCCTTCCTCATCGCCACCGGCCTGGTGGCCCTCGCCGAGATCGGCGACAAGACCCAGCTCCTCGCCTTCATGCTCGCGGCCCGCTTCAAGCGGCCTTGGCCCATCGTGTTGGGCATCTTCGTGGCGACCATCGTCAACCATGCCGTGGCCGGCGCCGTAGGCACCTGGCTCACGAGCGTCATCGGGCCGATGGCGCTACGCTGGATCCTGGGTCTGTCCTTCCTCGCGATGGCGGGCTGGATGCTGATCCCCGACAAGCTGGATGAGGACGACACCCCCAAGCCCGGCCACGGCGTGTTCGTGACGACGGTCATCGCGTTCTTCCTCGCCGAGATGGGCGACAAGACGCAGATCGCTACCGTCGCGCTGGCGGCGCGCTTCCCGGCGGACTTCATCGGCGTGGTCATGGGCACCACGGCCGGCATGATGGTGGCCAACGTGCCGGCCGTGCTGGTGGGCGGCAAGCTCGCGGACAAGCTGCCGGTAAAGCTCGTGCACAGGGTGGCGGCGGTGATCTTTGCAGTGCTGGGCGTGATGACGCTGGCCGGCGTCGGTCAATCCCTGGGGTTGTGAGCACCGATCCGCGTGCTCCCGGTGGCGGGCGCGGCTAGCATCCGCGCGCACCGCACCTCATGGAGAAACGCATGACGTTCCAGGAATCCATTCGCACCTGCTTCAGCAAGTACGTCGACTTCTCCGGCCGCGCCAGCCGCTCGGAGTACTGGTGGTTCTTCCTGTTCCTGGTGATCATCTATGTGGCAGGTGCGCTCTTCAGCGACTTCATCTACTACCTGCTGGTGCTGGGCACCTTCCTGCCGTCGCTGGCTGTCGCCGTGCGCCGCCTGCATGACACCGACCGCAGCGGCTGGTGGCTGCTGATCGGCTTCATCCCGCTGATCGGCGGCATCATCCTCATCGTGCTGCTGGCCCAGGAGGGCAAGGGCGGCGTGGACGCTCAGCTCACCGGTACCTGACGCACCGCTCAAGCCAGGCCCGCGAACAACGCGGCCACCAGGCAACCCACCGCAAGAATGCCCCAGACCCAGACCATGGCGTCGGGGTTGCCCACTTGGCGACGCACAGACTTCCGGCGCTCCCGCTGCTCCGTCAGCGGCACCCCGTCCAGCGACTGGTCCAGGATCTTCGCTTCGACGACCTCGTACGGCGCATCGCGCGAGCCGCCCCGCAAGCGGTAGGCATCCACGGCCAGGCCGGCAAAGCCGGCCCCTGCGATCAACAACCACCACGCAGTCACGCGCTCACTCCGCCAGCACTTGCCGCACGGCCTTGTCCCACTGCGCCAGCCGCGCCCCCGCCTCGTCGCGCGACATGCGTGGCTCGAAGGCGCGGTCCAGCTGCCAGATGCCACTCACTTCTTCGGGCGACGCATAGACGCCTGAACCTATGCCCGCCAGCAGCGCGGCCCCCAGCGCCGTCGTTTCGATGACCTGAGGCCGCAGCACCGGGATGCCCAGCAGGTCGGCCTGGAACTGCATCAACAGGTCGTTGGCCGACGCGCCGCCGTCCACGCGCAACTCGGTCAGCGCGGCGCCATCGTTGCGCATGGCCTGCAGCAGCTCGGCGCTCTGGAACGCGATGCTTTCCACTGCTGCACGCGCGATGTGGCCGCGATGGCTGCCGCGCGTGAGGCCCACGATGGCGCCCCGCGCGTCGGCCCGCCAGTGCGGCGCACCCAGGCCGGCAAAGGCCGGAACCAGCGTCACGCCGCCGCTGTCGGGCACGCTCTCGGCCAGCGCCTGGATCTCGCTGCTGGAGCGGATCAGCCCCAGCCCGTCGCGCAGCCACTGCACGACGGCGCCGCCGACGAACACGCTGCCCTCCAGCGCGTACTGCGCCGCTGGGCCCACCTGCGCCGCCCGCGTGGTGACCAGGCCGTGGGCCGACGCGCGCGCCTGGGCGCCGGTGTGCATCAGCAGAAAGCAGCCGGTGCCATAGGTGTTCTTGGCCTGGCCCGGCTGCAGCGCCGCCTGGCCGAACAGCGCGGCCTGCTGGTCGCCCGCGATGCCGGCGATGGGCATGCCGAACTCCTGCGCCTGGCCGAAGACACCGGCCGACGGCCGCACCTCCGGCAGCAGCGCGCGCGGGATGCCGAACAGGCCCAGCAGCTCGTCGCTCCAGTCGCCACGGTGGATGTCGAACAGCAGCGTGCGCGACGCGTTGCTGGCGTCGGTCGCGTGCACCTTGCCGTCGGTCAGCTTCCACAGCAGCCACGTATCCACGGTGCCGAAGGCCAGCTCGCCGCGCTCGGCGCGCTCGCGGGCGCCTGCGACGTTGTCTAGCAGCCAGCGCAGCTTGGTGGCTGAGAAGTACGGGTCCAGCACCAGGCCGGTCAGCGCGCGCACGCGCGGCTCCACGCCCTGTGCCTTCAGCTGCTCGCAGAAGTCGGCCGTGCGGCGGTCCTGCCAGACCAGCGCCTTGTGCAGCGGTTCACCGGTCTTGCGATCCCACAGCACGGTGGTCTCGCGCTGGTTGGTGATGCCGATGGCCGCGGGCTTCACGCCGGCCTTGGCCAGCGCCTCGCGCGCGCACTCAACCTGGCCGGCCCAGATCTCGGCGGCGTCGTGCTCCACCCAGCCCGGCTGCGGGAAATGCTGCGTCAGCTCGCGCTGGGCCGAAGCCAGCACGCGGCCGTCGCGGCTGAACACCACGGCCCGCGAACTCGAAGTCCCCTGGTCCAGTGCAAGCAATGCATCCATGTCAGTGATCCATCCATCGTATGCGGGCCGAGCGCCGGGCCGCTCCCAAGCCGGCCCGCGCTGGCGATGCGCTCGTGGCTCAATGCCGCGAGCATCGCCACCCCCTCGGCGGGCCGACCAGACTCGCTGGCGTTCAGCGACGCAAGGCTGGGCGGGGCTAGAGTAGCCTCATGGGCGATTTTGACGTCGTGGTGGTGGGCGGTGGCATCAATGGCGCGGGGCTGGCCCGTGACCTGGCCGGCCGCGGCTGGCGCATCCTGCTTGCCGAGGCGCAAGACCTGGCCCAGCACACGTCGTCCAGCTCCACCAAGCTGATCCACGGCGGGCTGCGCTACCTGGAGACCTACGAGTTCTCGCTGGTGCGAAAGGCGCTGCAGGAACGCGAGCTGCTGTTGAGGAGCGCGCCTCATCTCATCCAGCCGCTGCGCTTCGTGCTGCCGCATGCGCCGCACCTGCGCCCGGCCTGGATGATCCGCATGGGCCTGTTTCTGTACGACCACCTGGCACGCCGCGAGCTGCTGCCGGGCTCGCACGGGCTCAATCTCGCCGGCAGCGTCTACGGCGAGCCGCTGCGGCCCGAGTTCACGCGCGGCTTTGTCTATTCGGACGGCTGGGTGGACGACGCGCGGCTGGTGGTGGCCAACGCACAGGACGCCAAGACACACGGTGCCGAGGTGCTGACGCGCTGCGCCGTCACGCGTGCCGAGCGCCGTGCGGAGCACTGGCAGGTCACGCTGCAAAGCGGCCGCAACCTGCGCAGCCGCGCGCTGGTCAACGCGGCCGGGCCGTGGGCTGAAGCCTTCCTGCGCGGCCAGGGCCTGCCGGCACGCGGACTGCGGCTGGTGAAGGGCAGCCACATCGTCGTGGATCAGCGCTTCACGCACGACCACGCCTACATCTTCCAGAACCCCGATGGCCGCATCATCTTCGCCATCCCCTACCAGGGCCGCTTCACGTTGATAGGCACGACGGACGTGGAGCTGCCCGACGATGCCGAGCCGCCCGCGCAGGCGCGGATAGCGGCCGACGAGATCGCCTATCTGTGCGAGCAGGCCAGCCGTTATCTGGCCCGGCCCGTGACGCCGGCCGACGTGCTGTGGACCTATGCCGGCGTGCGGCCGCTGCTGGACGAAGGCGGCTCGGCCTCGTCCGTCACGCGCGACTACCTGCTGGAGACGAACTGCAGTGCCGCGCCGCTGCTGAACGTCTGGGGCGGCAAGCTGACCACCTACCGCAAGCTGGCAGAAGACGGCGCCACGCAGCTGGGCCAGCTGTTGGGCGAAGCACGCCGGCCCTGGACCGAGCGCGCGCGGCTGCCCGGTGGCGACCTCGGCGCGCATGGCGTGGACATCGCCGGCTTCGCGGCGGCGCTGCAGGCCCGCCATGCGGACCGGCCCGCCGCGCTGGTGGCCCGCCTGGCGCGGGCCTACGGCAGCGCCGCTGCCGAGGTGCTGGCCGCATCGCCGGGCGCGGAGGTCGCGCCGGGCTTGTTCGAAAGCGAACTGCGCCACCTGGTGGATCACGAGTGGGCGCGCAGCGCGGAGGATGTGCTGTGGCGGCGCAGCAAGCTGGGCCTGCACTACAGCCCGGCCCAGCGCGAGGCCGTCGCCGCCTGGTTTTAGGGTCTGCGGCATGATGCCGCCCCATGTTGTCCGGTGTGTTGTTCGCCCTCGCGGCGGGATTGATGTGGGGGCTGGTGTTCGTCGCGCCGGTCATGTTGCCGAACTGTCCGCCGGCGCTGCTGACGACGGGCCGCTACCTGGCCTTCGGCCTCATCGCGCTGCCGCTGGCGCTGATGGACCGCCGCGCGCTGCGCGAGCTGACCCCCGCCGACTGGTGGGAGGCCGCCAAGCTCAGCGCGATCGGCAACTTCCTGTACTACCTGACGCTGTCGGCCGCCATCCAGCGCGCCGGCGCGCCGCTGCCCACGATGATCATCGGCACGCTGCCGGTGGTCATCGCCGTCTGCGCCAACCACCGCAATCGCATGCGCGACGGGCACCTGCCCTGGGCAAAGCTGGCACCGTCGCTGGCGCTGATCGCCGCGGGCCTGGCGCTGGTCAACCGCGATGAGCTGGCCCATCTGCAGGCCGGCAACGGCGACCTGCGCCGCTATGCCGAAGGCGCGCTGCTGGCCATCGCGGCGGTGGCCTGCTGGACCTGGTATCCGATACGCAACGCCGACTGGCTGCGCGCGCATGCGGACCGCAGCCCGCGCGCCTGGGCCACGGCGCAGGGCCTGGTCACCGGGCCCATGGCGCTGGTGGGGCTGCTGGCCGTGGGCGCCGTCCACCTGGCCGCGCCGGGCACGCTGGTGCCCTCGGGCTATGCCTTCCCGCTGGGTGCGCAGCCGCTGGCCTTCGTGGGCCTGATGCTGGCCATCGGCCTGCTGTCTTCGTGGCTGGGCACCCTGTGCTGGAACGAGGCCAGCCAGCGGCTGCCAACCTCGCTGTCGGGCCAGCTGATCGTCTTCGAGACGCTGGCCGCGCTGGCCTATGCCTTCGCATGGAACCAGCGCATGCCGCCGCCGGCGACCATCGCCGGCGTGCTGCTGCTGATCGCCGGCGTGATGTGGGCGCTAAGGATCAAGCCCGTCAAACAGGTCTAGAAGCCGCTGTTGCCCGGCCCGCGCGTCACGGTCATGCCCCCCGTGTTGCTGATGCCGCCCTGCGCCGCACCGCTGACCGTCACGTTCTGCACCGTGATGCTGCCGCCGGACTTGATCTGGATGCCGTAGGTGCCGGCGCCGCTGATCGTCACGCCGTCGAACAGCGCGTTCTGCACCTGGCTGGGCCCGCTGATATAGAGGCCCGAGTAGGTGCTGTCCTGGATGAGCAGGTCCTTCACGATGACCGGCGCGGTGATGGCGGACGTGTCGGCGAACAGGAACAGCGCGCCGAACTGATCGTTCCAGTTGGGCTCGAAGCCGCCGGTACGCAGCAGCGTGTTGCCGGTGATGCGCGTCGTGCCGCTGAACGGCACCGGGCTGAAGCGCGAGCTGACCGTGATGCCGGACGACCCCACCACCGTGTCCTGGATGACGTTGTACTCGGCGCGGTTGCCGTTGCCACCGTAGATGCCGATGCCGTTGGCCAGCACGGGCGACTGCACGGTGTTGCGCACATAGGCCGAGTTCGTCACCGCCGCACCGCGCGAGTACATGGCAAGCGCGTCGTCGCCGGTGTTGCGCAGCACGCTCTGGTCCATCACCGTGTTCTGCACATTGGCGTGGAAGTTCACGCCGTCGGCGAAGGTGTTGCGGATGCGCAGGCCCGTGGCGTACAGGCCGTTGGTGCCGGAGTCGGGCCAGAAGCCCACCTTGGTGTGCTCGAACCACAGGTTCTGCAGCATGGAGCCGGTGCCGAAGTTGCCCTCCAGCGGCGCATCGGTCAGCACCGTCTCGTCGGGGTCGCGCATCGTGACCTTGCCCAGCAGCAGCAGGTCGGCCATCTTCAGGTTGCTGCCGGTGGCGTAGAAGCCGCCGCGGCCGTTGTCGCCGAGCTCCACCGTCGAATGCCAGGGGCCGGCGCCGCGGATGGTGACGCCCGCCACGTTGATGCGCGTGCCCAGCTTGAACGTGCCGGCCGGCACCCACACCACGCCACCCGTGGGCTGCGCGGCGGCAATGGCCTGCTGGAAGGCGTTGGTCGCATCGCCGCCGCCCGACACCGCGCCATAGCTGGTGACGGAGAACGCACCGGCCGGCATCGCGTAGGCGGCAGGCACCACCTCGGTCTCGATGAGGTCGATGTCGTAGTAGCTGGCCGTGTTGCCGCTGTCCTTCTGCAGCTTGAAGACGGTGCCCGCGGGGTAGCTGCTGGCCAGCTTCACGCGCACCTCGTCGTAGAAGTGGCGCGGCGTGCCATCACTGGGAACGCCGCGGAACGGGTAGGCGCCGTAGAGCCAGGCGTAGGTGGACGTGAGGTTGAGGTCCTGCACCTTGCTGCCGTTGGCGTAGAGCGCCAGCGTGGCCGATTGCCCGCCGCCGCCGGCCGAGTCGGGGATGGAGTAGCGCAGCACCAGCGAATTGGTGGGCTGTGTCAGCGTGAAGCTGACCTGGTGGCCGGTGTTGGCGAGCCGCACGAGGCTGCGGCCGCTGGATTCGGACTGCACGGTGAACGGCGTGCGGCTGGCGGCCAGCACCGTGGCGTTGGTGGACGCCGACTCGGCCTCATACGCCGTCGTGCGCACGGTGGCGCCACGCGCGGCCTGGGCCAGCTCACCGGGCACGCCGAGGCTGTCGATGCCCACATCCGCGCCGGTGGACGCCGCCTGCAGCGTGACCGTGTTGTGGCCCGTGCGCAGCGTCAGCGGCAGGCTCACGGTGGTCCAGCCCGAGTTGGCCGGCAGGCTCACGGTGCCCACGCGGGCGGCGTTGACGTGCACGTCCAGCACGCGCGCGCCGCCGCTGCTGTTGCGGTAGCGCAGGCTGGTGGTGGCGCTGCCGTCGGCGGCCATGAACACATTGCGGATGGCGCGCGCGCCGTTGTTGGAGAAGCCGGCCACATAGCCGCTGCCGTCGAAGCCGGTGATGGACGTCGCCACGCTGGCGCCGCCGGACAGGAACCAGGTCTCGGCCTCGGCCGGCGTCACGTTGGGGTTGCCCGTGCCGCCGCCGGTGACGGCCGTCACTTCGAGTGCGTCGAGGTTCACGTTGCCGCTGTCGGCCGCCGTGAAGCGGTAGGCCAGCGTGCGCGCGCCGGGCGCAAGGCTGACGGTGGTGGTCTGCGTGGCCCAGGTGTCCCAGTTGGCCGTGGCCGGCAGCGAGACCTGGCCGCTTGATACGCCGTCGATGAACAGCGTCAGCGTCTTGGCCGAGCCCGTGCCGTTGGCATACCGCAGCGCGAGCTGATGGTTGCCTGCGGTCGCGGCCGTCGCGCTGAAGGCCACCTGTGCGTTGCCCTTGTTGCCATCGGTGAAGCCGCCGACAAAGCCGCTGCCCTGGTAGCCGGTGTGGTCGGTCGCCACCGTCGCACCGCCGCTGAGCGCGGCGTTCTCGGCCTGCAGGCCGGGCGCTGCGGCGACGGCATCCACGTCCAGCGCATCGAGGTTCACGTTGCCGCTGTCGGCCGCGGTGAAGCGGTAGGCCACCGTGTGACTGCCGGCGGTCAGCGCGACGGTGGTGGTGTGCACCAGCCAGTCGTTCCACGACGCGGTGGCGGGCAGGCTGACCTGGCCTCTGGACACGCCGTCCACATACAGCGTCAGCGTCTTGGCCGAGCCGGTGCCGTTGGCGTAGCGCAGCTTCAGCGTGTGGTTGCCGGCCGCCGCCGCGCTGACCGTGAAGCTGGTCTGCGCATTGCCCTTGTTGCCGTCCACATAGCCGCCGACGAAGCCGCTGCCGGTGTAGCCGGTGTGGTTGCCGGCCGTCACGGCGCCTCCGCTCAATGCGGCACTCTCGGCCTGGAAGGTGGCCGCCTGCGCGGCCGTGGCCAGCATCAGGAAGGAGAAAGGCAGGCAGGAAAGAAGGCGGCTCACCGCCGGTGTCGTCAGGTGCATCGGTTGTCTCCGTAGTGGTCTTCACGAGACCCGTCTTGCGCGGGTCGAAAACCACTCTAGGAGCGCCGACCGCACTCGCGGCGATGCCCTGGCGCGGCGCAAGGCCGCAACCTTCAAAGCTTCAGAACCGCTTCAGGGCGGCTTCGCATTCGCCACAGGGCGCTGACCGCCTCTCATGGGTACTGGGCCGGCATCGGCGCGGCTGGTAACGCGACCCGGGGAGATTCCCCGATGCGCGCGCCGACTCAGCGGGCGAACACGTCGAACACGCGCTGCCCGTCGAAGCCATCGGCCTCGCCGCGCTTGCTGTGCCCGCGCGCATTGGCGACGACTCGGGTCTCGCCCACGCGGTAATCGTGGCGGCAATGCAGGTGGCCGTGCACCCACAGCTGCGCATGCGGCAGCAGGTCGTCGTCGTTGTTGCAGAAGCTGGCCGTGCCGGGCTGGCGGCCGTAGCGCGGGTCGGCGCTCTTCAGGCTGGGTGCGAAGTGCGTGACGCAGACGGTGGCGTCCCAGTCGCCCGTGCGCTGCAGCTCCTCGGCCAGCCACGCGCGCTGCTCCAGACCCAGCTTGCGCACGGCATCCACGCCGAAGGTCTCGCCAAAGCGCGTGGCCTGCATGACGTTTTGGAAGTAGCCGCCGGCGCGCATCGCGCGCTCGCGGCCTGCCGCGCCAAACGCGTCGAAGTCGCACCAGCGCGTGCTGCCAACAAAGCGCACACGCCGGCCCTGCGCATCGGGCAGCACGACGGACTCGTCGTCCAGCATGCGCATGCCCAGCGCCGTCACATGCGCGCGCAAGGCCTCGCGCGCGTCGTCCACGTCACGGCGGTCGAACTCGTGGTTGCCGGGCACGAACAGCAGGGGCACCGGCCAGCCGCGGAACAGCTCGAAGCTGCGCCACGTCGTGTCGATGTCGCCGGCCAGGATCAGCAGCTCGGCGCCCGGGGCGGGCACCGGCTGGTAGGACTCCGTCTCCAGGTGAAGATCGGACAGCAGTTGCAGCTTCATGATGACCAGTCGGCCCGCGCGCAGCGCCGGGCCTCATCCAGCGGCTGCCGTGGAACCGGCTTTGCCGGGCCACTGGCAGCGCCCCATCGGGGGGCCGGCGAAGCCGGTACGGGGGGGCTCAATTACTGCCGTGGCAGGTCTTGTACTTGCGTCCCGAGCCACAAGGGCACGGATCGTTGCGCCCCACCTTGGGCGTGTCGCGCCGGATGGTGTCCACGCGGTAGCGCTCTTCCTCGGTCAGGTCGGCCAGGTCGGCCACCGTGACGACCAGCTCCTCGATGGCGTCGTCCAGGTCCTTCAGCGGATGCTCGCGGTTCAGCGTGGCGACGACTTCCTTCTCCTCCGGCGTCTCGGCCGGCAGGTGACGGTACAGGCGCGCCATCGCGGCCGAGATGTCGTCGTTGGGCAGCTCGGCCAGTTCGGGAAAGCACAGCGCCGCATGCTGGAAGCCGGCCACCCAAGGCATCAACGCACGCGAGATGGGGCCCAGCGCGTCATAGCTGTCGCGCGCGGCACGCTCGTCTTCGGAAGCGTCCTCGGGCAGCGGCTCGGGCTCCTGCTCCTCGTCGACGTCCAGGATGACGGGGTCGAACCAGCCGTTTTCCACCAGGCCCTTGTTCAGCGCGGCATGGCGGCGCTGGACCAGCTCGGTGATGCGGTCCAGCCAGGTGGCATCCACCGACTCGGGCAGCAGGCCGCCGTCGTAGTCGAAGATGTTGGGCAGCCATTCGTCCACGTCGATGAGGCGGGGCTGCACGATGACGCCGCACAGGTAGCCGTCCAGCATGGAGGCGTCCAGCGGCTGCAGCGGCGCGGGCGTGGCGGCCAGGAGTTCGTCGAGTTCGGCGAACTCGGAATCGGTCAGGTCTTGGGTGCTCATGGCTCGATTGTCCTTCGGGCTCAAACGGCTTTTTGTTCCAGCACGAAGTTCGCACCGTCGTACTGCCCCAGCCGCTCCACCAGCAGCGGCAAACACTCGGCCAGTTCGTCGTGCAGCGTGAACGGCGGGTTCACGACCAGCATGCCGCTGCCCATCATGCCGAAACCGCGCTCGTCGGCCTGGGTCACGGTGAGCCGCGCATGCAGCCAGCCCTTCTTGGCCATGCTGTCGGCGCTGGCCTTCAGGCGCGGCAGCATCTGGGTGGACTCCAGCAACTGCAGCTGCGGATACCAGATCATGACGACCGTGTCGGGCGCACGCTCCAGCGCCTCGCGCAGCGCCGCCAGCACCTTGGCGTAGTCGGTCTTGATCTCGTAAGACGGGTCCATCAGCAGCGCCGCACGTCGCGTGGGCGACGGCAGTTCGCCCTTGATGGCGCTGAAGCCGTCACGGTCGCTGACCTGGGTGTTGGGGCGGCTCTCCAGGTAGCTGCTGAGGATGCGGTGGTCGGTCGAATGCAACTCATAGACGCGCAACCGGTCGGTCTCGCGCAGCAGGAAGTTGGCGATGGCCGGTGAGCCCGGGTACTGGCGCAGCTGGCCGTCGGGATTGAAGGCATGCACCAGGCTCATGTAATCGGCCAGCGGCGCGGGCAGGTCCTTGCGGTCGTAGAGCTTGGCGATGCCTTCGCCGTACTCGCCCTTCTTCTGCGCGTAGCGGCCCTCTACCGAGTAGCCGCCGGCGCCGGCATGGGTGTCGATCAGCGTGTAGGGCTTGTCCTTTTCGCCCATGTAGCGCAGCACGCGGGTCAGCACCAGGTGCTTGAGGACATCGGCATGGTTGCCGGCATGGAAGGCGTGGCGATAGGCGAGCATGCGTGATTGTCGCCGCCAGCATCGCGCCGACCACACCACATGCACCTCGACACTTGACCGATCGGTCAATTTGCGAATAACATGCCGCCATGCCCCGCGAACGCCATTTCTCCGAGCCCGAGGTCGTCGACCGGTTGACCGACGTCTTCAGCACCCACGGCTATGCCAGCACCAGCCTGGCCTTGCTGCAGGAGGCGACCGGCCTGGGCAAGCAGAGCCTCTACAACACCTTCGGCGACAAGCAGGCCATGTACCTGCAGGCCATCGACTGTGCGGTGCAGCGCTCGGCCGGCATGGCCGCAGCGATGGCGGCAGCGCCCCACGGACGTGGCGCGCTGGACGCCTTCTTCGCCGCCATGGCCGACACCTGCGCCAGCGCTGATCCGGCCCGGCACAACTGCATCGTCACCAGCGGCCTGCTGGAGGGCGTGCAGGAAGCCGCTTTGACCGCTGCGCTGACGGCTCGCTGGCACGCCACCCATGAATTGCTGCGCGCCGCGGTGGAGCGCGGCCAGCGCGACGGCTCCATTGCCAGCCAGGCGCCCACCGCAGATCTGGCCGAGCTGTTGATGGCCTTGATCAGCGGCCTGCGCGTGGCCGCCCGCGCCGGGCGCAGCCGCGTGCAGATGGAACGCCTGGTGGCGCTGTCACTGGCCGCGCTGGATCACCCCTGACACCACAACCCCTCACTTCCCCTCCCGGCCGCCGACGCGGCCTTTTTCACCCACGTTTTTGACCAATCGGTCCAAGGAGTACTTCATGACCCATCCCCTGCAAGGCAAGATCGCCCTCGTCACCGGCGCGTCGCGCGGCATTGGCGCGGCCATCGCGCGGCGGCTGGCCGCCGACGGCGCCGAGCTGGTGCTGCACTACGGCGCCGGCCGCAACGAGGCCCAGGCGCTCGCCGCCGCGCTGCGCGACACCGGCACCACCGTGCACCTGCTGCAGGCGGACCTGGCCGCCGCGGACGGCGGGCAGCAACTGGTGGCGGGCCTCGCGGCGCTGAAGCTGCCGCGCATCGACATCCTGGTCAACAACGCCGGCATCGCGGTGTTCGCCGGGCTGGCCGACACCCGCGCCGACGACTTCGAGCGCCTGGTCAACGTCAACATGCGCAGCCTGTTCTTCATCGCGCAGGGCGTGGTGCCACTGATGCCGGCGGGCGGGCGCGTCATCAACATCGGCACCGCCGCCACCCGCATCGCCTTCCCGGGCATCACCGCGTACTCGGGCAGCAAGGGCTTCGTCGACGCGCTGACGCTGCAGCTGGCCGCCGAGCTGGGCCCTAAGGGCATCACGGCCAACGTGGTGGCGCCCGGCGCCATCGAAACGCGCATGAGCGGCTGGATCAACGAGCCGGGTGGCAAGGAGACGCTGGCGCAGGTGCAGGCGCTGCCGGGCGTGGGCCAGCCCGAGCATGTCGCTGGCGTGGTCAGCTTCCTGGCCGGGCCCGACGGCGCCTGGACCACCGGCCAGGTCATCGATGCCAGCGGCGGCACCAAGCTCTGACGACCTACCGCGTGGCCGGCACTGCCCGCCAGACGGTGTTGGACAGGTCGTCGGCGACGATGACAGCCCCCTTCGGGTCCAGCGTCACGCCCACCGGCCGGCCCATGGTCTTGCCATCCGCCTGGAAGCCGGCGACGAAGTCCACCGGCGGGCCGCTGGGCTTGCCACCGCTGAAGGGCACGAAGATGACCTTGTAGCCCACGGGCTGCTTGCGGTTCCAGCTGCCGTGCAGGCCGATGAAGGCGCCCTCGGCGAACGGCGCGGGCAGGCCCTGCGAGAAGGCCAGGCCCAGCGGCGCGGTGTGGGACTGCAGCGCGTAGTCGGGCTTGATCGTCGCTTGCACCTTCTTGTCGTCGCCGGGCTTGATGCGCGGGTCGACATTGGGGCCCCAGTAGGCATAGGGCCAGCCATAGAAACCGCCTTCGCGCACGGAGGTGAGGTAGTCGGGCACGAGATCGGGGCCGAGTTCGTCGCGCTCGTTCACCACGGCGAACAGCTGCTGGCTGCCGGGCTCGAAGGCCAGCGCGGTGGGGTTGCGCAGGCCGGTGGCGAAGGGGCGCACGGCGCCGGTGGCGGCATCGACCTGCCAGACCAGCGCACGGTTCTCCTCGATGGCCATGCCGCGCTCGCCGATGTTGCTGTTGGAGCCTATGCCCACATACAGGAGCTTGCCGGCGGCATCGACCGTGAGCGCCTTGGTCCAGTGGTGGTTGACGGCCGACGGCAGCAGCGCGACCGTCGCCGGCGCCGCGGCGGCGCGGGTCTCGCCGTCGGTGTAGTCAAAGCGTACCAGCGCGTCCTGGTTGGCCACATACAGCTTGCCGTTCGCGAAGGCCAGGCCATAGGGCGCGTTGAGGTTGTCGGCGTAGACCCAGCGGCCCTCATAAATGCCGTCGCCATCGGCATCGCGCAGCAGCGTGAGGCGGTTGCCGCCCTTCACGGGCGTGGTGCCCTTGGCCTTGATGAGGCCGGAGATGAAGTCCTTGGGCGTCAGCTTGGGCGCGCCGCCGCCCTTGCCTTCGGCGACGAGGATGTCGCCGTTGGGCAGCACCAGCGTCTGGCGCGGGATCTGCAGATCGGTGGCGATGGCCTTGATGGTCCAGCCGGCCGGCACGGTGGGCTGGCGGCCGTCCCAGCCGGTGGGCTGGGCGATGCCCATGTCGGGCAGCAGGCCGCGCTGCGGCGCGGGCAGCGACGGGTTGGCGCCGTGCTGGCCGGGATCGGCGGGCGTTTGCGCGCCGACGACCGCGACGCCCAGCGCCGCGGCGGCGGCCGCCGTGACGACGAACAGCGCGGCCCTCATGCCGGCCTCCGCCGCCAGCCTGCCAGGCCCATGCCACCGGCCACGGCGGCCAGCACCAGCACCACGGCGGACAGCGCGAGGCCGGTGGGCATCGTGGCCCAGGCATCCCGCGCATGGATCAGCGCATTGACGAAGCCCAGCACAAAGGTGGCCAGCAGCAGCAGCAGGTAGACGACGTTGGCGCGGCGGCGCAGCACGTCCACCAGCGCCCACGCCAGCGCAAGGCCGGCGAGCACCAGCGCGCCGGCGATCAGCCAGGACGCGAAATTGATCCATTGCGGCTGGAAGCTGGCGCTGTAGGCCCAGTCGCTGAGCAGTGCGCCAAGGAACAGCGGCAGCGCGGAGATGGCGATGACGGCATGCATGCGCTGCACCCGGCAATCGTGATGCCCGGCTTGGGTGCTGCGGAGCGATTGCGCGCTGTAAAACTTGCTGCAAAACCCTGCATCAATTCCCATCCGCGCAGCAGAAAGGGCGGGCAAGCCGCGTGCCATGCCGGGGCATGGACGACGCGCGACGCTGGATTCCCTATTGCGGCGAGGCTCCGGGCCCCAGCGAGTGGCTGGGCCGTTGGAACCTCGACCCCGTGCTGCTCGCCGCGTTGGCGCTGCTGGCGCTGGCACTGTGGTGGCCGGGCGCAAAGCCGCGCGTGGCGCTGCGCTGGGCCTGGGCGCTGGCGGTGCTGCTTTATGTGTCGCCGCTGTGCGCGCTCAGCTCGGCCTTCTTCACGGTGCGCGTGGCGCATCACATGGCACTGGTGCTGGCCATCGCGCCGCTGGCCGCATTTGGCCTGGCACCGCGCCGTGTGCCGTTGTGGACGAGCACGGCCGTTGCCACCGCCGTGTTCTGGCTGTGGCATGTGCCCGCGCCGTATGCGGCAGCCCTGTCCTCGAACGCGATCTACGCGTTGATGCAGCTGTCGCTGCTCGCCAGCGCGACGGTCTTCTGGATGGCCGTGCGGCGCGCCGCGCCGGCCGCGGCGATGGGCGCCATCCTCGTGACGATGGTGCTGATGGGCTTGCTCGGCGCGCTGATCCTGTTTGCCGCGCAGCCGCTGTACGAGCCGCACATCGCCTCGACGCTGGCCTGGGGCGTGTCGCCGCTGGAGGACCAGCAGTTGGCCGGCCTGCTGATGTGGGCGCCGGGCAGCCTGGCCTACCTGGCCGCGGCCCTCGCCATCGGCTGGCGCTGGCTGCAGGCCGAACGCGGATTGAAGGCTGCATGAACCTCGTCCAGGCCATCGAGTGGGCCGAAGGCCACCACCGGCGCGGGCTGTACTCGCCCATCGGCGTGGCCTTCCACTGGGTGATGGCGGCGCTGATGATCTTCCAGCTGGGTTATGGCTGGTGGTTGGGCCGGCTGCCGGTGGGCGGCGACAAGCTGCTGGGCTACCAGACGCATGCCGAGGTCGGCCTGACCCTCATGGTGCTGGGCTCGCTGCGCTTCCTGTGGCGCAGCCAGATCGGCACGCCGGAGAACGTGGACGAGGACTCGCTCTCCGGCAAGGCCAGCCACGCGGTGGAGGTGTGGTTCTATTTCAGCTTCTTCGCGCTGCCCATCAGCGGCTGGGTCATGTGGTCCACGCTGCCGGGCGACCTGCCGCTGTCCATCGCCGGCGTCATCCCGGTCCCCAACCTGCCGTTCCACCAGCTGTCCGAGCAGCTGCAGTTCACGCTGATGCAGGGTGCGGCGACAGCGCATCTGTGGATCGTCTGGATCACCGCGCTGTCCATCCCCGGTCATGCGGGCGCGGCGGTGCTGCACTACGTGTTCAAGCGCGACCGCGTGCTGCCGTCCATGCTGGATCTCAACGGGCCGGACCAGCCGGGCGTGGTGGGATCTGCGACAGATAGCGGCTCAGCTCGTGAACCTCGTCGGCACTGAGCGCCTGCGCCACCTTCAACATCTCATGCTCGCCATCATTGCGCCGCTTCGCCACCTGCCAGTCCTGCAGCTGCTGGGCCAGGTAGAGAGCGGGTTGGCCGGCCAGCGGCGGGCCCAGCGGCGTGCCGCTGGCATCGGCGCCGTGGCATTGCTGGCAGGCGCGTGTGTACAGCGCGTTGGCGGCCGGCGGAGCGGTGGTGTCGCCGGCTGGAACCGCCAACGCCGCGTAGTGGTTCGCCACGCGGACGCGCTCGTGGCTGTCCAGGAAGCGCGCCACGTCACGCATCACGTCGTGGGGTCGCAGGCCCAGCGCGTAGTCCTCCATCTGCTTTTGCAGATAGCCCGCCGGCAGACCGGCCAGGCGCGGAGCGTCGAAGCCGTTGCCCTCGCCGCGCGCGCCATGGCAGCTCACGCAGGCATAGCGCGCCCCGCCCTCGCCGCCGCTCATCGCGATCAGCTCGCCGCTGCGGCCCCAGCGGTCATCGCTGGGCGCCATGCGGTCGGTGCAGGCCGTGAGCGTGAGCAGCAGAAGGCAGAAGAGAGGCAGGTGGCGCATGGCAACTGACCTCATGGCAAGGCGCGCGCCAGCCCTGTGCTTCATCGTCCTGCTCACCGCCTGCGACGGCCCGCCCGACCGCACGCCCACGCTGGCCGACGCCGACGCGCGCCGCGGCCGCCAGCTGGTCACCGACAAGGGCTGCGTGGCCTGCCATGCCTTCCCCGACGTGAAGTGGCCGCGAGGCGGCCTGGGGCCGTCGCTGGAGCAATTCGGCAAACAAGGCTTGATCGCCGGCCGCCTGCCCAACCAGCCTGGCGTGCTGATGCAATTCGTGCGCAACGCGCCCGCCCAGATTCCCGGCACCGCGATGCCGGGCATTCCCATGACCGACCAGGAAGCCCGCGATGTCAGCGCCTACCTCCTCCAGCTTCGCTGAGGCTTTCAAGGGCTGGCCGCCGCCGGTGCTGGACCCGGCGGGCCCGTTCTCCAACTCGGTCACCACACTGGCCTGGGTGTTGATGGCGGGCGCCGTGGCGATCTTCCTGCTCGTCTGCGTGGCGATGTGGGTAGCGCTTTACGGCAGCGACGCGTTGCGCGCGAAGCTGGGCGGCGAACGCGTCGTGAAGTGGTTCGGCCTGGTCATTCCGGCCGGCGTGTTGCTGCTGCTTCTCGTGTGGGGGCTGACGCTGGTGCGAGGCCTCACCACCATCCAGGGCGACGAGCTGCGCATGCGCGTGTCGGGCAACCTGTACTGGTGGCGCGTGAGCTACCTCGACGCGGCCGGCCGCGAGCTGCATGCGGATGCCAACGAGCTGCACATCCCGGTGGGCCGGCCGGTCGTCGTGGACATGGTGTCGGAGGACGTCATCCACAGCTTCTGGGTGCCCAAGCTGGGCGGCAAGATGGACATGATCCCGGGCCGCACCAACCGGCTCAAGCTGCAGGCCGACAAGCCCGGCAGCTACGGCGGCCAATGCGCCGAGTTCTGCGGCGGCGCGCACTCGCTGATGGGCTTTGTCGTCGTCGCGCACGAGGCGGCGGACTGGCAGCGCTGGATGGACGCGCGGCTCAAGCCCGCACCCGCCGGGCTCAGCGTCGAGGCGCTGCGCGGCAGGCAGTTGTTCAACGAGGTGGGCTGCGCGGCCTGCCACCGAGTGGCCGGCACCGACGCGCAAGGCATCGCGGGGCCGGATCTGACGCACGTGGGCTCGCGGCTGTCGCTGGGCGCCGGCATCCTGCCCAACACGCGCGCGACGCTGATCGGCTGGATCGCCGACAGCCAGTCCATCAAGCCCAACAACCGCATGCCGGCTTACCGCTCGCTGAAGGCCGACGAGCTGAATGCGCTGGCGAGCTACATGGAGTCGTTGAAATGATGCCCCTCGCCCAGCCCCGCACCGCTGGACGCGGGCGTGTCCGGTCGGTCCCCCGAGGGGACGGCGATGCCCGCGGCATTGAGCCGCGAGCACATCGCCACGACGGGCCGGCTTGGGAGCGGCCCGGCGCTCGGCCCGCGGGCGCCATGCCCTCTGGCTGCGGCGAAGCTCAGCAAGGAGCGCGAGCGTGACGCAGCCCGCCGCTCCCGGCGTGCATGGCGCCGTGCAGAACGCCGAACCGTCGGAGACCGGCTTCGACACGAAGCTCTACGCCCGCTTCCCCACGCAAGGCGGCCGCCCGGCCGGCGAGCTGGAGGCGCTGGAGAAGGTCTGGGAAACACCCAAAGGCTGGCGCGCGTTCAGTGCCGTCAACAACAACTTCATCGGCTTCCTGTTCATCGTCACGGCCTTCGGCTTCTTCGTCGCGGCGGGCATCCTGTCGCTCGTTATGCGTGTGCAGCTCGCCGCGCCCATGGCCGGCGTCGTGCCGCAGGAGACCTACAACCAGCTGTTCACGATGCACGGCTCGGTGATGATGTTCCTGTTCGCCGTGCCGGCCATCGAGGCCGTCGCCGTGCTGCTGCTGCCGCAAATCATCGCGGCGCGCGACCTGCCCTTCCCGCGCCTGTCGGCCTACTCGTACTGGGCCTACGCCATCGGCGGCACGGTCTTCTTCAGCTCCATCTTCTTCAGCCTCGCGCCGTCCGACGGCTGGTTCATGTACCCGCCGCTCAGCTCGGGCGTGTACTCCAAGGGCATCAACGCCGACTTCTGGCTGCTGGGCATAGGCTTCATCGAGATCAGCGCGATCGCCGGCGCCATCGAGCTCGTCGTCGGGGTGCTGCGCACGCGCGCACCCGGTATGACGCTGGCGAAGATGCCCGTCTACGCCTGGGCCATCCTGATCTTCGGCGTGATGATCCTGCTGGCCTTCCCGGCCATGATCATGGTGACCTTCCTGCTGGAGCTGGAACGCGCCTTCAACTGGCCGCTGTTCGACGCCACGCGCGGCGGCGACCCGCTGCTGTACCAGCACCTGTTCTGGTTCTTCGGCCACCCGGACGTCTACATCATCTTCATCCCCGCGTCGGCCATGGTGTCCACGATGGTCGTCACCGTCGCGCAGAAGAAGCTCGTCGGCCACGAGCTGGTGGTGCTCGCGATGATCGCCACCGGCTTCATCAGCTTCGGCGTGTGGGCGCACCACATGTTCACCGTGGGCCTGCCGGGGCTGTCGGCGGGCTACTTCTCGGCGGCGTCGATGGCGGTGGCCATTCCGGCCGGCGCGCAGGTGTTCGCGTGGATCTGCACGCTGGCCGCCGGCAAGGTGCAGCGCAACGTGCCGTCGCTGTTCCTCGTCGGCGGCATCCTGATCTTCGTGATGGGCGGGCTGACCGGCGTGATGGTGGGCATGGTGGCCTTCGACGGCCAGGCGCACGACACCTACTTCGTCGTCGCGCACTTCCACTACGTGCTCATCGGCGGCATGGTGTTCCCGCTGCTGGCCGGCTTCTACTACTGGACGCCGATGATCAACGGCCGCCAGCTGTCCGAGCGGCTGGGCCGCTGGGTGTTCTGGCTGTGCTTCACCGGCGTGCACGTGTGCTTCCTGCCCATGCACCTGAGCGGCCTGATGGGCATGCCGCGTCGCGTGGACACCTACCTGCCCGACCGCGCCTGGGACATGCCCAACCTGATCTCCACCGTGGGCGCCTTCGTGATGGCGGCGGGCGTAGCGCTGTTCCTTGTCGATGCGTTGCGGTGCTACCTGCGCTGGGGCAGCGGCGGCAATGCAATGAACGTGTTCCACGGCGGCACGCTGGAGTGGCTGTCGACCGGCAACTACGGCGTGCGCTCCATCCCGGTCGTGCACGACCTGGAGCCGCTGTGGGCCGACCCGCAACTCGCCACCGACGTGGAAGCCGGCCGCTACTTCCTGCCCGGCACCGCCACCGGCCAGCGCGAGACGCTGATCACCAGCCCCACGCGCGCCGAGCCGCAGTACGTGCAGATCATGCCGGGGCCGTCCTGGTGGCCGCTGCTGTCCGCCGTGTTCACGGCCGGCGCCTTCTTGCTGCTGACCGTGCAGGCGCTGACACTGAGCGCCGTGTGCGCGGTGCTGACCGTGGTGTGCCTGATGCGCTGGGTGTGGTTCAACGACCGGCACGTCGAGCAGAAGACCGTCGATGCCGGAGCCGGCATCCAGCTGCCCACCTACGTCGCCGGCCCGCAGGCCCACGGCTGGTGGGCCGCGGTGCTGCTGTGCATCACGCTGGGCATGATCTTCCTGATGGCCATGTTCGGCTACCTGTACCTGCACGGTGCGCATCCTGAATGGTGGCGCGTGGCGGCGCCGCGCGGCACGCTGGTCCCGGGTCTTGCGCTGCTGGTTGCCGCTGCGGGCTGTGCCTATGCCGCCCGGCCGATGATGGCCAAGTGGAAACGCGGCAGCGGCGCCAGCGCGGCGCTGATGACCGCCAGCGCGCTGTGTCTCACCGCCGCGCTGGCGCTGGACCTGCGCGACTGGTGGCAGGCCGGCCTGCGCGGCGATGCCAGCGGCCAGGGCGCGGCGGTGTTCGCAATGCTGGCCTGGCACGGCAGCGTCGTCGTCGCGGTGGGGCTGTCGGCCCTCTACTACGCGCTGCGCTGGATGCGCGGCCTGGCGCCCGGCCCGGCCAACAAGACGCTGGAGGCGCTGCGCATCCTGTTCATCTTTGCGGCGATGGAAGGCACGGCCGGCCTGCTGCTGCCGCGCGTGCTGCCATGGGGTGGTGGGTGATGAAACCCCCGTCCCCCTGGCCACCGTTGCTGACGGCCTTGACGATCTGGTTTGCGCACTTCATGGTGTGCTGGGCGGCGAGCGAGCTGGTGTGGCCGCAGCAGCGGATGGCGAATGTCGTTGCTTGGGTCGCAACCGCGATCGCGTTGCTAGCGCTGGGCGTGCATGCGCTGAGGCTGCGCGGCCTGCGCGCGGTGGGCTCGTTGCCGGGCTTGCACTACCGTTGTTCGCAGGGTGCTGCGGCGTTGGCGACGGTGGCGGTGGCGTTCAGCGCGCTGCCGGCACTCCTGCTGATGTCCTGAGCCATGCCAGACCGGGCCCTGGCCGGACGCTGTTCTCTCTCCGGCTTGCTGATTGGCTATGCCTCAATGGGCCGAGGTTGATAGACGACTCTGAATTGCTCACAAGCGAGCAACATGCCTTCGTCGAAGTGCCGGCCCGCCTTGACGCACTCCATTTCGAAATACCGCCTGTGCTCCTGGCGCCAGAAGGCAAGCGACCCGTCGCCTTCACCCTCGACTGCCGCAAACTCGGCGGTGACTTCGTTGAAAGGCACGACTTCAACGACTTGCGTCTCAATGACGCAAAGCGGTTGACCCGCCCAGCCCGTGACGATGCTGAGATCGCCCGCCCTCGGGGCGCGTATTCCTTGATCCTGGTAAGACGCCAACGACCCTGCTGTAGCTCGCTTGATGCCACGCAGCACCAGATCGGCAAGTTCGTCGGCGAGTTGCTGGCTGTCTCCGAAGACACAGACGTCGTAGTAGCGGCTGTCATCGTCCGTGCCCGTGGCAAGGCGGAACTCGCTCCAGAACGCTTGAAGGTGCGGAGGGACGGGCATGGGGGGCTTTGCAGACCAACGTTATACGTGAGCGGCTGACGTAGACACACGCAATGGACTCACGCCAGCCCGACGGAATAGCTATGCGTCACTGCAACCAGTCGCAATCCAGCTTGAAGCGCTTTTTCATCGCCTGTGCGTCTTGCTTCGACTCCTTCGTGAGCAACGCGCACAGCGTGAAGTTGCCAACCATCTTGCGTTGGACCTTGTCGATGTAGGTCCAGTCCACAACACGCGAGCGAGGAAACCGGTACCTCTGACCGAACTTCACGGTATTGACCATCCTGGGCTCGTTTCCGATCTCGCCCTCGAACGCACCATCCTTCTCAGTGAAGTTGTTCACCCAGAAGTACTCCGTGTCCTTGCCTTGGCTTATGGCCACTTTAAGAGCGAAGGACGTGTGATCAGCGGAAGGGACCTTGGCCTTCTGAAGAAATTCATCCAAGGTCGCCGCCGCCTTATCAAAGGCCTTCTGCATGGCTGGTTCCTGGTCACGCATAAAGACGAGTTCATCGTCTTTGGCCGCGCGCTCGACGGCGGACTGCGAGTGCGCGGCTGCGCAGACAGCAGTAAGCGCTATGAGGCAAATGTTTCGCATGCTGGCAGTGGGTGTGGTGAAGACTAACGTTTGAATTCAGCGGACCAGCCAGCGCAGCTGGCGCAGGTCCGCTGCAATGAATGGCTAGACCTTGCCTGAGGGTCAGAAGCCATTGGCATATCGATCCAATGCCGAATAGATCCAGTTTTCCATGTCGCCCTCGGACTCAGTCTCATAAGACTCAAGCGGATCGTCCCAATCTCCATTCCTAATCACAAAGCCGCGAAACACATGGATGTAGAAGCCCACATCGATGATTGGGCCATCCGAGTAGACATGAGCAAGCTGAAGAATGTCTTCTGTCTTTTCAGCCTGCTTCAGCCAGTCCACTTTATTGGCAAATCCATACGGATCGAATTCAACATGCCACTGATTGATCGCGGCAGGCAAGCGGTGATTCATCTGCGAGGTCTAACGTGTTTTCGGGAGACAGTCAGCGCCGCTTATGCAGTCGCCCTGCGCCCCTCGATTGATCGTCGACAAGCATTTGATTCATCAACACTTTCTCCGAAAGTTGCCGGGCTAAACGGTCATTAAATTCTCGACAAAAGCGGCACGCGCTTACAGCTTTCCAGCGAGGACGCTGATGATGCCAGCACGGTCACCGCAAGAGACGTTTCGAACGGGCCTGGCTGTTTGAGCTGACCGGGCGTCACAGCGCCTTCCGATACACCCCCAGCGGCTGCCCGGCGTGCATCACTCGCTCCAGCAACTCCCACCCCTGCCGCTGCAGCAGCGATTCGGACGTGCTCGTGCCGCAGTACAGAAACGCATGGCCGCGCCGCCGCGCTTCGTCCACCAGGCCTTGCAGCAACAACGCACCGATGCCGCCACGCCGCTGGCCGGGCTCCACCAGCCCAGCGGCCGCCCAGGGCGTGAGGTGAGCATGGCTGGCGATGGACTGGGCCTTCAGCGCCGCGATGCCGCAGACCACCCCGTCTCGCAGCGCCACCAGTGCGAATGGCAAGCCATTGCCCGAACCCGCAAAAGCCCGCAGGTCATGTGCGGCATCACCCTCGCCGCCGGGGCCGTAGTAGTCGGGCCATTCCTGCTCGAACCAGCGCCGCAGCAGGGGCAAGGCGTCGGGGTGTGCCGACAGCGGCGCTATCCGCACCGGGTTTGCCACCGTCATGCCGCACCTCCGGGCGCGTCGTACTCGACGAACACCCGGCCACCCGGCGCGAGCCAGCGCTCGGCCAGTTCCCGCGCCCGCTCCGGTTCGTCTTGGAACAACCGCACGCGCATCGCGAACACCTTGTCGAACCTGGCACGGCCCAACTCGGCGGCCTCCATCCCGGCATGGACGAAGAGCGCCCGCCCATCGTCGACAAAAGCGGCATTGCGCTTGGCTGCCGCCGCGATCATCTTGGCGGAGCGGTCCAGGGCCACATAGCTCCCGGTCGTCAACGCCGCGCACACCAGCCCCGCCGCCACGCCGTGGCCACAGCCGATTTCCAGCACCCGATCGGTGGGCTGGATGTTCATCGCGGCGACGAAGCGTTCAATGCGGTCAGACGGCTTCAAGGCACTCCTTGGCAACGCGAGCGGCGAGTGTCGCTTCCTGCCGGAAGGCCGCCAACCGCTCGTCGTAAGGGTCAAGCTCGTCCTCCGACCGGCCCAGCGCCAGGCCAGTGACGGCGGCGAAGCGCGCGGGCGTGATCTGGCCGTGGGCCAGAAGTTCGTCCACCACCGCCAGCAAGGCGTCGCGGTGCGTGTCGAGCAGATGCGTCGCTCGCTCGTGCTCGGCCCGCAGCAAGGCCTCGATGGGGGCGTTGCTCGCCTCCACGTCGGTGCAGAAGTTGTCCTCGCTGTTGGTGGTCACGTCGCAGCGGCTCACGCGCTCGCCGTGGCCCAGGTGCCGCAGCATGCGGGCCGCGGATTCCGTGGCCTTGCGCAGATCGCTCTCGGCGCCGCTGGAGCTCATGCCGGGCCCGAACACCAGCCGCTCGGCGGCGCGGCCGGCGAGGCTGGTGCAGATGGAGTCCAGCAGGTTCTGGCGCGACCAGACCTTGCGCGAGGTGTAGGCGTTGTAGCCGCCCTCGAAGCTGGCGACATGGATCTTGATCTCGGTGGGCGCACGGCAGAACAGCAGCGCGTGCACCAGCCCGTGGCCGGCCTCGTGCACGGCCAGCAGCGCGCGGAAGTCGGCGTTGTTGCGCTGGCGCAGGCGGCTGATCTCGAACGGCGCGGCGATGGCCTGAGATTGCTCGCGCCAATGCGCCGTCAGGCTGCGGCCGTCGGCCGTGAGGCGCACCGTATCGCCATGCACCGCGCCATGCTCCAGCGCCCACAGCGCGGCCTTGGCCAGGCCGGCACCGAGGATGGCATGCAGCGACGAGAACAGCGGCCGCGTGCCCTGGGCCGGAAACACGGCGTTGGCGTAGATCTGCTCCCGCAGGCTGGCGGCCAGCTCGAAGCGCAGGCCGCAGCGCGCCTCGGTCTCGCCGGCGTAGCGCTCGCAGCCCTGCGCGATCAACTGCTCATAGGCGCGGCGCGACAGCGACGGGTAGACGATGTGCTCGTTGCCCAGTCTCGCCACCTGCTCGGGCTTGAAGCGCTTGTTCAGCGCCTGCTTCACGTCGATGACGCTCAGCTTGCCCGTCAGCGCGTGGAAGGTGTCGGCGTCGCTGTCGCAGTCATCCACGCTGGTGGCGAGGTCCTCGTACATCTCGTCGAGGTTGCCGCAGACGAAGACGAGCAGGCGGCTGTAGTCGGTGTCCCAGCGTTGCTGGCCGCTTTCGCGGAACTCGCGCAGGCGCTGCTGGATCTGCTCGGGCGTCCAGGCCATGATCTCCAGCAGCGGCTCGTCGAGCTTGAGGTTGCGCTGCAGCTCGCGGGCCTCCCAGCTGCGCAGCTTGAACTGGCGCTTGACCTCGTCAGCATCGGCGCGTTCGGCATCGAAGGCGGCCTCGGCGATGGACGATTCGATGTCGCCCAGCAGCGAGAGCGCCGGCGGCAAGCGGCCATCGGACAGCAGCCCCCAGACGTCCTGGTAGCGCTCGACGCGCAGCTCGCCCCGCTTCTGGTCGATGGTGCGAAAGCGCTGGAACTCGTCCAGCGCCAGGATGCCCGGCTCGCCCTCGCGCACACCGCTCTGCGCCAGCATGCCGGAGATACTCTGCGCGCCGCGCCAGCCCGCGCCGTTGGAGAAGCCGTCCATCTGCACTTCCACGAAGCGGTCGTAGAAGCCCAGCAGCTGCGCCAGGCGGCGCACCAGTTGCGTCTTGCCGGTGCCGGTCAGACCCCACAGGCAGACGATGACGGGCCGCGTCACCAGCTCGGGCATCAGCACCCAGGCACGCACCGAGTCGATGACCCGGTCGATGATGGCGTCGATGCCGAACAGCTCGGTCTTGAGCTGGGCGGCGATCTGTTGCAGCTGCTGGTTCTTCAGCGCCAGCTGCGCGCGCAGTTCGTCGTGGGAATCACTCATCCCAATCCTTTCTTCGCAGCAGCGCCTGTAGCGCCACGCGGTCGGCGCGGCGCTGGGCACCGCGGCTTTGGATGTGTTGGCCGGCGCCGCGCAGGCCACGTGCGCTGAGCGCGCGGGCCACGGGGTCGCGTGCGCCGGGGCTCGTTTCGAGCACCAGCGTCATCGGCTGTTTCATGCGGCGCAAGGCCTTGACCCGGCCTTCTTGCAAGGCACGGGAACGGAGTTGGTCACTCATTCGGTTTCCGAAAAGCAAAAGCCCCGGCTCAAAGGGCAGCGGGGCTTTGCTTTCGCCGCGCGGTCTGAGGCCGTATCTGGGAACAGACACGGTTCAGCCGGGGCTCGGGAACCGTGTTCAGTCGATGGTCGAGATGAACAGGGAGGACATGGCAGGGATCTCCAATTGCGGGCGCTGTCGTGGGCGCCTTCAGCAAGGGCGCGAATGATGGGCACCCGTGCCGCAAAGCGCAAGCACCGCATGCGTGCTTCGTTGCGGCTCGCCAACGCCGCGTTAGCACATCCCGCAGCAACCGCACGCTGCGCAGGGATGCCCATCAGGGCTTAGCCTGCGCGCCATCCTTCGTTCCCCTTGCGCTCCATGACCACCCTGTTCGACCCCGTCCGTTTCGGCGACATCCAGCTGGCCAACCGCGTCGTCATGGCGCCGCTGACGCGCAACCGCTCGCCCAACCAGACGCCGCACGCGCTGACCGTCGAGTACTACCGCCAGCGCGCCAGTGCCGGCCTGCTGATCACCGAGGCCACGCAGATCCGCCCCGATGGCCAGGGCTATTTCGACACCCCGGGCATCCACTCGCCCGAGCAGATCGCCGGCTGGAAGCAGGTGACCGACGCGGTGCATGCCGAGGGCGGCAGGATCGTCGTGCAGCTGTGGCATGTGGGCCGCATCTCGGTGAACAGCCTGCAGCCGGGCGGGCAGCAGCCGGTGTCGTCCACGGCCCGCGCGGCCAAGAGCCGCACGTACGCGGCGCATGGCGAGCTGGTGCCCACGAGCGAGCCGCGCGCGCTGCGCACCGACGAGATTCCGCAGCTGATTGCCGACTATGTGCAGGCCGCAAAGAACGCCATCGCCGCCGGCTTTGACGGCGTGGAGGTGCATGGCGCCAACGGCTATCTGCTGGAGCAGTTCCTGCGCGACAGCGCCAACGACCGCACGGACGAATACGGCGGCTCCATCGCCAACCGCGCACGGCTGCTGATCGAGGTGATGACCGCCATCGCCAACACCATCGGCCCGGGCCGCACGGCGCTGCGCCTGAGCCCTGTCACGCCGGCCAACGACATCGGTCAGGACAGCGATCCGCAGGCCCTGTTCAACTACGTGGCCGACCAGCTCGCCCCGTTGAAGCTGGCGTTCCTGGAGGTGGTGGAAGGCGCCACCGGCGGCCCGCGCGACAACGCGCCCTTCGACTACGCCGAGCTGCGCCGCCGGTTCAAAGGCCCCTACATCGCCAACAACGGCTATGACCGCGCGATGGCACTGGACGCCGTCGCCAGCAACAAGGCCGACGCGGTGGCCATCGGCCGGCCCTTCATCAGCAACCCCGACCTGGTGGACCGCATGCGCGACAACCTGCCGTGGGCCGCGCCGCAGAAGGAGACCTTCTACGGCGGCGGTGCCGAGGGCTACACGGACTATCCGACCGCGGCCTGATCAAGACTGGAAGGCACCGGGGCTGCGCGCGGGACCGCTGAGCGCAACGGTGCCACGCGAATGCCGGTACTCGCGCGACGGGCTGAGCTTCAGCCCTTCGGCCTCACCCATGTCCTGCGCCTTGCCGCGCAGCGGGGAGCCGGGCTTGAGGCGGAAGTCCTCGCGCGACGCGCGCACGAACTCGTCCCAGTCGGCCGTGAAGTTGGCGCGCCGCGTCCAGTGGCCGTCCGCTGCCAGCTTGGGCGTGCCCACCAGCAGGTTGTTGGCCAGCATGACCTCGGCCTGTGGCGGCGTCACGCGCAGCCAGATGCCGCCGCTGGGCTTCTGGTCCACCAGCGTGTTGTTCACGAGGTAGAGCGCCTGCCTGGGCCATTTGGCGCCCTCCACGCCGAACGAGATCACATGCGGGTTCTCCGTCGTGGAGCTTTGCATGATGAGGTTGCCCATGACGACCGCCACGCCGCCGTTGGGGAACTCCAGCTCGTAGCTGGCGCGGCCGCCGATCTCGTCGGTCAGCCGGTTGTAGAGGATGTGGTTGACGGCGGCGCGGCTCTTCAGCAGATGGCCCAGCAGCCCGTGGTGGAAATAGCTGCCCGTGACGGCCAGGCGCTTGATCGCGCCCACGTAGAGGTTGTGCGTCGCGCCTTTGCGCAGCGGGATGGGGCCGAAGTCGCAGTCCACGATGTCCAGCTCCACGCTCTCGTCGTTGGACGTCAGCACGCCGTTCTCGTTGTCGCGGAAGCCGCAGTCCACCAAGGTCAGCGAGCCCGCCTCCAAGCGGATGCCGGCGCCGTTGCGGTCGGGCACCGTGCAGCCGATGAAGTCGAAGCCCTCGATGCGCATGCGTTGCCCGCGCGTGACGAACAAGGCCTTCCCTTGCGCATGGGCCCCGGCCGCGATGAGCTGCACCCGGCCGCCGACGGCGCGCAGCGTCAGGTCTTGCTGTGTCCATACGGCGACGTCGGCGACGTATTCGCCGGCGTCCACCTCGATGAGCATGCCGTCCTTGGCCTGGCGGGCTGCCGCGGCCAGCGACTTGACCGCATGGCTGGGCCCCACCTTCAACACCGGTCCGGCATGGGCCGCCAGCGGCAGCAAGCCGGCGAGCAGAAGCGACCGTCGTTTCATCGGCCTTGCGGGCCGAGCGCCGGGCCGCTCCCAAGCCGGCCCGCCCTGGCGATGTGCTCGCGGCTCGATGCCGCGGGCATCGCCGTCCCCTCGGGGGCTGAGGCCGGACACGCCAAGTCCTGTGGACTTGTCGTGCCTGCCGAAGCGCTGCGGCCACCGGTCGCAGCGCGGTCCCGACCAGGCACACCCGCGTTCAGCGCGGCGGGGTTGGGCGAGGGGCTCATGCCTTTTTCATCTTGGCTTTGAAAAGCTCCACGACACCGATCTCCCGCGCGCCTGGAATCAGCTCGAAGCTCTGGCCGGCGGCAATCGTGCCCTCACGCTTCACGGCCAGGTAGAAGCCGCAATAGCCGCTCTGCACCATCAGCTTGGCGGCCTGGTTGAAGCCCATGTGGGCGTTGAACTTGAAGCAGGGATAGCGCGGCTCCGACACGATGAGTTCGCAGTCCGGGAAGCGCAGCACATCGCCCAGCCAGACGCGGCTCTCCTGCAGGCCCAGCAGCGTCAGGTTCTCGCCGCAGTCGCCCGGCTGCAGCTCGCCCGCCACCTTGGCCTGGCCGCGCACCGTCTGCCAGAACGCGTAGTGCTCCTGCGGGTAGGCATAGACGGCCTTGGCGGGCCCGCCGTGCACGGTCGGGTCGGCCTGCTCGTCGCCGTCCAGGCCCAGCGGGCCAACGGCGACGGTGCCCGTGCGGGCGCGCTTGCGGATGGCCGAGTCCAGCGACTGGCCGTTGGTCGCAACGAAATGCTCGATGCGGGCGGTATTGACACTGACAAGCTGCATGAGCGCATTGTCCCGGACGCCGCCGCAGGGTCATTTCGGCGTCTTGGCCTACAAAGCAGCTTGTTACACCCAACTAGGCTTGGCCCAAACCTCAAGGGAGACTGCATGATTGCTCTGGACAGTGGGGCCCGCGTGTGGGCCGGACTGGCTGTCACTCCATCGAGCGAGTTGATGTTTGTCGTCGGCGTGCTGCTGGCCGGCGCGCTGGCCGGCGAGTTCATCGCCGCCACGACGCGGCTGCCGCGCGTGGTGGGCTACACCCTGGCCGGCTGCGTGGCCGCGCTGTTCGGCCAGGGCGTGGTGATGCCGCTGTCCGGCGCCGCGCAGATCGTCACGGACCTGGCTTTGGGCCTGCTGCTGTTCGAGATCGGCAGTCGCGTGCGGCTGAGTTGGCTGCGCCGCAACCCGGGCCTGGCGCTCACCAGCCTGCTGGAGGCCACGCTCAGCGCGTTGGCCGTGGCCTTCGTCATGCGGCTGTTCGATGTCGGCTGGCCCACGGCCATCGCCTGCGCCATCCTCGCGATGCCGGCGCCGGCCGCGGTGTCGGGCCGCGTTGCGCTGGAGCTGGGCGCCGAGGGCCAGGTCACGCAGCGCGCGTCGCTGCTGACCGCGCTGAACACCTTGTATGCCGTCGTCGCGCTGACACTGATGCGCACCTGGTGGGCCGCCGACGACGGCGGCAACCTGGGGCAGGCGCTGGCCGGCCTGTCCATCTCGCTGCTGACGACGCTGGGCGTGGCCGCGCTGCTGGCCGGGGGCACCTACCTGGCCGCACGCCGGCTGGACCTGCGCAACGAGAGCGCCGCTGTGCTTCTGTTCGGCCTGGTCGCGTTCTCCATCGTCGCGGCGCGCGCCATCGGCGTGTCCACGCTGCTGATGCCGCTGCTGGCCGGCCTGCTGCTGCGCAACACCAGCGAACGTCCCTGGGTGTGGCCACGCCACTTCGGCACGGTGGGAGCCGCGCTGGTGCTGATACTGTTCGTCATCGTCGGCTCGGCATGGACACCGCAGATCCTCGTCGCCGGCGGCTTCGCGGCGCTGGCGCTGCTGGTCACGCGCTTCGTCGCGAAGGCGGTGGCCATCGTCTCGCTGTCGCGCTGGTCGGGCGCCAGCCTGAAGCAAGGCCTGGCCCTGTCCATCACGATGACGCCGCTGTCCGCCACGGCGCTGGTCATGCTCAGCGAGCTGATGCGCGCCGAGCCCGAACTGGCCAAGGGCGCCGTGCCCATCATCCTGGCCAGCATCGCCGTGCTGGAACTGATCGGCCCCATCGCCGTGCAGTTCGCGCTGCGCCTGGCGGGCGAGCTGCCACCGGCGCCCAAGCGCTTCTGGCACCTGAAGCAGAACAAGAAGGAGGGCTCCTGATGAGCCTGGGCGAGTTTTCCAAATCCAAGCCGCTGACGCTGGGCGTCGAGCTGGAACTGCAGATCGTCAACAACGACGATTACGACCTCGCACCGGTGTCGGGCGACCTGCTGCGGCTGATGGAGAAGCACAAGATCCCGGGCGACGTGAAGCCCGAGATCACCAGCAGCATGATCGAGCTGTCCACCGGTGTCTGCGCCGACTACAACCAGGCGCTGTCGGAGCTGGGCCAGATCCGCGCAGCGCTGGTTCACTGCGCCGAGCGGCTGGACGTGAGCCTGTGCGGCGGCGGCACCCACCCCTACCAGCACTGGAAGCGCCAGCGCATCTTCGAGACGCCGCGCTTCCACGAGCTGTCGTCGCTGTACGGCTATCTGTCCAAGCAGTTCACCATCTTCGGCCAGCACGTGCACGTGGGCTGCCCCAGCGCCGATGAAGCGCTGGTGCTGCTGCACGGCATGAGCCGCTTCATCCCGCACCTGATCGCGCTGGCCGCGTCGTCGCCGTTCGTGCAGGGCGAGGACACCGGTTTCGACTCGGCGCGGCTGAACTCGGTGTTCGCGTTCCCGCTCAGCGGCCGCGCGCCGTTCGTGCAGACCTGGGACGACTTCGGCGTGTACTTCGACAAGATGACCCGCACCGGCGTGGTCTCGGGCATGAAGGACTTCTACTGGGACATCCGCCCGAAGCCCGAGTTCGGCACCATCGAGGTCCGCGTGCTGGACACGCCGCTGACCATCGAGAAGGCGGCCGCCATCGCCGGCTTCATCCAGTGCCTGGCGCACTGGATCACCGTGGAGAAGCCGTTCAAGCTCAGCGAGGACGACTACCTGCCCTACACCTTCAACCGCTTCCAGGCCTGCCGTTTCGGGCTGGACGGCACCTTCGTGGACCCCGAGACCGGCGAGCACCGCGTGCTTCGCGACGACCTGCTGGCCGTGCTGAGCCGCCTGGACGGCCACGCCGCCGACCTGCGCGCCGAGCCCGCGCTGCAATACCTGCGCCGCGAGATCGCGGGCTCGGGCAACGACGCGACCTGGCTGCGCCAGATCGAGGCCGACGAGCACCTGCTGGCCGAGGTGGTGCGCCGCGCGACGCGGCGCTGGCACGGCTGAGTTCAGCCGCCCTCGTGCTCGTCGACGCCCCGCGGCGCCGGGTCCTGGCGCTCGGCGGCCGCGCCGTGCCAACGGCGCAGCGTGCGCTGGAAGAACAGGCTGTTGGGCAGCTGCAGACTGACGCCGTCCTGCAGGTCGCCGCTTTCCTGCAAGGTCGTGTAGACCATGTTGATGTCCATGACCCGGCCCTTCACACCCACCGTGTGGCCGGGTTCCAGCAGCTCCACGACGTCGCCGATGCGAAAGGCCCGCGTCACGTAGATCAGCAGCGTGCAGAACAGGTTGGACAGCACGCTCCAGGCGGCAAAGAAGGCCACCGCACCCACGGTGGCAAAGCCCGTGAACGCCGTCCACAGCACGGCGCCCGACACGCCCATGCGCTCCAGCGCCCACAGCAGCGCACCGGCATAGACCAGCACGGCCACCACGCGCAGGAAGATGTCCGTCACGTGCAGGGGCAGGCCATACGAGGCGGTCAGGCGGCGCATCAGCTGGCGCATGACCCGCATCAGCAGCCACGCGATCAGCACGATGAGCGTGACCTCGAGCGTGGGCACCAGGATGTCCAGCCAGTCGGCCGCCCAGGCGGGCAGGCGATCGTGCAGTGCTTGAAGAATCTTTCTCATGGGGCCGCCAGTGTCGCCTGCCTCAGCGTCTGCACCAGCATCTGCTGCAGGCTGTCCACCGCCTTGTTGCCCTTGGACGCCTGGCTGCGGTAGACGGCCACCTCCATGGGCGCCAGCGGCCCCAGGCCAT
Organism: Roseateles asaccharophilus; assembly: GCF_031458115.1. Taxonomy (GTDB): domain Bacteria; phylum Pseudomonadota; class Gammaproteobacteria; order Burkholderiales; family Burkholderiaceae_C; genus Pelomonas; species Pelomonas asaccharophilus_A. Next base: position 301,223 of record NZ_JAVDXV010000009.1, read on the forward strand.
GCTCGGCACCCAGCCGCTGCAGGTGCGGCGGCGCGCTGCATTGCGTCAGCACAGCCACGGCCAGGCCGGCCTCCACGGCAGCGATCTGGCCGGCCAGGCTGGAGCTGTTGTAGACGATGCGGTAACGCCGGCCCTGCAGCGCCAGCGCGTTGATCGCGCTGCGCCGGCCCAGGCTGGCCTCCTCGTAGACGGCGATGGGCAGCGGGTCGCGCGTCCACACGTCGAACTGCGGCGAGCCCACCCACACCATGGGCTCATGGAACAGCAGCGTGCCGCGCCGGGCGTGGTCGCGCGACACCAGCGCCAGATCCAGCTCGCCACGCTGCACGCGCGGGATCAGCGCGGTGGACTGCTCGCAGTCCAGCTGGATCTCCACGCCGCCGTGGCGCGGCGCGAAGCGCTTCAGCACCGGCGTCAGGTACTGGCTCGCGTAGTCGTCGGGTACGCCCAGCCGCACGACGCCGGAGATGGATTCGCCATGCAGCGCGGCCTGCGCCTCGGCCTGCAGGTCCAGCATGCGCCGCGCATAGCCCAGCAGCGTCTGGCCCTCGTGCGTCAGCTGCAGCAGCCGCGGCCCGCGCAGCAGCAGCGCATGGCCCACGGCGTCCTCCAGCTTCTTGATCTGCATGCTGACGGCCGACTGCGAGCGATGAACCTCACCGGCCGCGCCGGACAGCGAGCCGGCGTCCACCGTGGCGACGAAACACTGGAGCCAGTCGATCTGCAAGTCGCGCATTGGATTCGATAAGCGAATGGTTGCCAGGCAAATTATGAGCTTTTCGATTTCATGCCGCACACACACAGTGAGGCCATGTCGTCTCTTGTCACGCCTTCGCCCGCCCCGCTGGATGGCCGCGCCAGCGGCCTGATGCTGCTGCTGTGCCTGACCTGGGGCCTGCAGCAGATCTCGCTGAAGACGGTGGCCGATGTGGCCAGCCCCATGCTGATGGTGGCGCTGCGCTCGGGCATCGCGGCGCTGCTGCTGGCCCTGCTGATGGGCCGCCGTGGCGAGCGGCTGGCACGCGAGCGCTGGGCCCTCGGCGCGGCCGCGGGCGCGCTGTTTGCGCTGGAGTACCTGCTGGTCAGCCAGGCGCTGCAATGGACGCAGGCCTCGCACGTGGTCGTGTTCCTGTACTCGGCACCGCTGTTCGCGGCGCTGGGCCTGCACTGGCGGCTGCCGGCGGAGCGGCTGGGCGTGCGGCAATGGGGCGGCATCGCGCTGGCGTTTGGTGGCATCGTGGTGGCCTTCCTGGGCGGTGAGCCGCAAAACAGCAGCAGCCTGTGGGGCGACCTGCTGGCGCTTGGCGCCGCGCTGTGCTGGGCCGCCACGACGATCACGATCCGCTGCACGCGACTGGCCGACGCGCCGGCCACGGAGACGCTGCAGTACCAGTTGCTGGGTGCCTTCGCGCTGCTGCTGCCGGCCACCGCGCTGACGGGCCAATGGCAGTTCGATGCCGCCAGCGTGCGGGTCTGGGCGCACCTGGGGTTTCAGGCGCTGGTGGTGTCGTTCGCGAGCTTCCTGGCCTGGTGCTGGCTGCTGCGCCACTACCTCGCGTCGCGGCTGGGGGTGTTCTCGTTCCTGACGCCGCTGTTCGGCGTGCTGCTGGGCGCCTGGCTGCTGGGGGAGCGGCTGGAACCGGCCTTCATCGCCGGCAGCGCCGCGGTGCTGGCGGGCATCGTGGCGGTCAGCCTGCGCGCGGTCGCGCCAGCGCCCTCACGTCATCGCGTTCGGGAACGCGGGCTGGTCTTGGGTGCCGGCTCGGCGGCGGGGCTGGCGCGGTTCACCAGCGTCTGCCGCAGGCGCTTCAATGTGCGCCTGAGCACGTTTACCTCGGTGCGCGTCGGGAAGGGCACCGGATCGACGGGTGCGGCCTCGTCGATCTCAGCCAGTCGGGACCAATGAAAGCTGTGAGTCATGGTCGCGTCCTCCGGGGGTGGTCGCAGAGCGATGTTGATCGGTTGGCGACACTGCAGTTGTAGGACGACCGCGCGTCGCTGGCAAGAGGGCAACTCAGGGCTGCGCCGGCTCCACGCGACGGGGCCGCCAGCATGCGATCAACTGGCGCGCCAGCGCCGGCAGCTCGCCCCGGCCCACGCGCTTGGCGAAGCCGAAGCGCTCGCCGGCATAGATGCGGTCGTAGGCCAGCCGCGAAACATGCGCGGGCCAGCCCTGGGCCGCCATCAGCGCGGAGAAGCGCTCCAGCTGCTGCAGCTCGACCTGCACGGGTCGTTCCTCGCAGCGCACCGCTTCGTCGACGACAAGGCGGCCTTGCTCGCCGCGGATGCGGCGCGGGCCGAAGCTGGGCAGCGGAACGGGACGGCGGTGGCGGGACTTCATGGCCGCGACTATGGGACCGGCCCTCTGCGGGCCCGCGTCAATAAAGCACCGCTTGCGGCGTCTTCGCCGCCTCACGGCCACGCCGGCGCCGCAAGCGTGGTTTTGGTCACACCGGGCACGGTGTAACCTCGCCCACCCCATGAGTCACAAGCCCACCACCGTGGCCGATCTGGACGAGTTCACCGTCCTCATCGACGCACGTTCGCCAGCGGAGTACGCGCTGGACCACATCCCGGGCGCCATCAACTGCCCCGTGCTGGATGACGAGGAGCGGCGCATCGTCGGCACCATCTATGTGCAGCAGTCGGCCTTCGAGGCACGCAAGATCGGTGGCGCTTTTGTTGCACGCAACATCGCCCGTCATCTGGACGAGCTGTTCCGCGACAAGTCCAAGGACTGGCGGCCCCTCGTCTACTGCTGGCGCGGCGGCATGCGCAGCGGCAGCTTCGTCAACTGGCTGAGGCTGGTGGGCTGGGACGCGCAACAACTCAAGGGCGGCTACAAGGCCTGGCGCGCGCACGTCATCGAGCAGATCGCGCAGCGCGCGCCGGCGCTGGACCTGCGCGTGCTGTGCGGCCCCACCGGCAGCGCCAAGACGCGCGTGCTGCAGGCGCTGGCCGAGCAAGGCGAGCAGGTGCTGGACCTGGAAGACCTGGCCGCGCACCGCGGCTCCGTGCTGGGCGCCGTGCCGGGGCGGCCGCAGCCGTCGCAAAAAGGCTTCGAGACCCAGCTGATGCACCGCCTGGGCGGCCTGGACCCGACGCGGCGCGTCTGGGTGGAAGCTGAAAGCCGGCGCATCGGCCGCATCAGCGTGCCCGAGCCGCTGCTCCAACGGCTGCGCGAAAGCCCGGTCGTGGAGATCGCTGCATCGCCCACGGCCCGGCTCGCCTACCTGCTGCGCGACTACGCCTGGCTGGGGGACGACCGCCAGGCGCTGGCCGACAAGCTGGGCAGCCTGCGCGAGCTGCTGCCCAAGGAGGTGTTGGCCCAATGGCAGGCCTGGGCGCTGGACGGCGCGCTGACGCCGCTGTTCGAGGCCTTGATGGCCCGCCACTACGACCCGCTGTACGCCCGCTCGCAAGGGCGCCACCTGGCCCGCCTGCCCAACGCGCAGCGCGTGGAATGCGAGGATCTGTCCGACACCGGCATCCAGCATCTGGCCGCCCGCATCGCCCAACTGCCATGACCACCACACCGCCTCCCGTCCCCCGCCTGACCTCGCTGTCCCACGGCGGTGGCTGCGGCTGCAAGATCGCGCCCGGCGTTCTCAGCGAGATCCTGAAGAACACCGCCCGGCTGCCGGTGCCGCCGCAGCTGCTGGTGGGCATAGAAACGGCGGACGACGCGGCCGTCTACCAGCTCACCGACGACATCGCGCTGATCGCGACGACCGACTTCTTCATGCCCATCGTCGACGACCCGTTCGACTTCGGGCGCATTGCCGCCACCAACGCCATCAGCGATGTCTACGCGATGGGCGGCAAGCCCATCATGGCGCTGGCCCTCGTGGGCATGCCCGTCAACGTGCTGCCGGTCGATGTGATCGGCCGAATCCTCGCGGGCGGCGAGTCGGTCTGCGCGGCGGCCGGCATTCCCATCGCGGGCGGCCACACCATCGATTCGGTGGAGGCCATCTACGGCCTGGTCGCGCTGGGCGTGGTGCACCCGAAGCGAGTCAAGCGCAATGCCGATGCGCGCGCGGGCGACCGGCTGGTGCTGGGCAAGCCGCTGGGCGTGGGGGTGATGTCGGCCGCGCTGAAAAAGGAAGCCCTGTCCGCCGACGGCTATGCGCGGATGGTGGCCACCACCACGCAGCTCAACACGCCCGGCCCCGACCTGGCGGCGCTGGACGGCGTGCATGCGATGACCGACGTGACCGGCTTCGGCCTGGCCGGCCATGCGCTGGAACTGGCACGCGGCGCCGGCGCCTGCGTGGACATCGCCTGGGCCCGTGTGCCGTTGCTGCCGCAGGTGCGCGAGCTGGCGGAGGCCGGCTTCGTCACCGGCGCGTCGGCGCGCAACTGGGCCGGCTATGGCGCCGAGGTGCAGCTGCCCGACGGCTTCACCGCGACCGACCGCGCGCTGCTGACCGATCCGCAGACCAGCGGCGGCCTGCTGGTGTCCTGCGATGCGGCGGCCGTGGACGAAGTGCTGGCGGTGTTCCGCCGCCACGGGTTTGCCGCGGCGGCGGAGATCGGCTCGGTGGAGGCGCCCGGCGGCAACGACGCGCCGCGCCTGAGGCTGCGTTAGGCCCGCCTATTCGGGATAGGCCTTCAGCAAGGCATCCATCTGCGCCTTGGTGACGGCCATCATGAAGCCGTGGCGCAGCGTGGCCGGCATCTCGAAGCGGTTCCACTCCTTGACGCCCGAGTTGCCCCAGACCTCGATCCAGGGCCCTTCCAGCCGCGGCGCCATCGACAAGCCGTAGCTGGTGCCGGCGTACTGCTCGTAGTACATCAACCAGTCCTGCCCATTGGGCGCGCGGATCAGCGTGGGCGCCTCGCGGAAGGCCGGGCTCAGCGGCGGGCCGGGCTCGGGGTACGGCCCCAGCAGGTTCGCGCCGCAACTCATGCGCACGGTCTTGCCGGTGGTCCAGATGTACGAAGGGAAACGCTCGTCCTTGACGACCGCGCAGTAGCCGCCGGCCGGGTTGTCGACGAGGAACACGTCGATGGTGGCCATGTCCCAGTCGAACAGGCGCCTGGGCGCCGCCTTGAACTCGCGCAGGTCCGGCGACGTGACGTACAGCGTGCGCTGGCTGGACCAGTAGCGCTCGGGGTCGTCCGTCGAACCCGGCACGTTCGGCGTGTGCCACATCAGCACGAACTGTTTCGACGGTCTGTCGAAGAACAGCTTGGGCGCACCGATGCGCTGCAGCGTGTGCGGATGGCCCTTGACGCCTGACAGGTCGGGTTTGTAGGTGCCGAACTTGGTCCACTTCACCAGGTCGTCGGACACCCAGAAGCGGATCTCCGGGTCGTCGTCGCTCTGGTTGCCGACAAGGTAGTAGCGGCCATCGCCGCCCTGCACGATGAAGGGGTGGCCGTGGTACTCCTCGTTGACGGCCTTGCCCTTGTTCAGGCGCTTCCAGTGCAGGCCGTCGGTGCTGACGGCGTAGTGCAGCACGCCGTAGCGGGCATGCGTCATGTGGGCGAACAGGTAGCCGCCAGGGGCGGGCTCGGCCGCATGGGCCACGCCTGCAGCAAGCAGCAGGCCGGCGAGCCAGGTTTTCAACTTCATCATCGATCTCCTTCTGATTTGCGGGCCGAGCGCCGGGCCGCTCCCAAGCCGGCCCGTCTGGCGATGTGCATGCGGCTCGATGCCGCATGCATCGCCGTCCCCTCGGGGGACCGACCAGGCGTGCCGGCGTTCAGCCGGAGCAAGACTGGGCGAGGGGCGCGCGTCACGGTGCCGAAAGCTGCCAACGCTGGCAATCGCCGCCGAGCCATTCCCACTGGGCCACGTTGGCACCGTTGGCTGTCGAGCAGCCGGCCACGTCCAGCACGCGGCCGCTGTGCTTGTTGATGACGCGCACATAGCCGCTGCCCACGTTCTCTATGCCCCAGCGCTGCGCGGCCGCGTTGTTGGCGGTCCACTGGCGCACGTTGGCACCCATCTGCAGCGACGCGTCCTGCAGGTCCATCTTCAGGCCGCTGTTGACCGACGTGAACTCGTAGAAGCCGTCGGCCGTCTGCGCGACGTTCCAGCGCTGGCAGTTGGCGCCGCTGTACGGCCACTGCTGCACGTTGCCGCCGGCGGCGGTGGAGCAGGCATTCACGTCCAGCGCCTGGGTGCTGTGCTTGGCGATGACCTTGTAGGTCGCGTTGGCCACCGAGTTGGGGCTGACGCGCTCGAAACGCCATCGCTGGCAGTCGCCGCCAATCCACGTCCACTGCTGCACGTTGGCGCTCGTCGCCGTGGAGCAGGCGTTCACGTCCAGCACGAGGTTGCTGTTGTGGTTGATGACGCGAAAGTGGCCGTCGCCCACGGGCTCGATGCGCCACTTCTGGCAGTTCAGGCCATTGGCGGTGTACTGCTGCACATTGCCGCCCGCTGCCGTGGAGCAGCCGTTCACGTCCAGCGCCTGGCCGCTGTGCTGCGCGGTGATGGTGTAGATGCCGTTGGCCGCGTTGGTGACCTTCCAGCGCTGGCAGTCGCCGCCTATCCACGTGTACTGCGCCACGTTGGCGCCCGGCGTCGTGGCGCAGCCGGCCACGTCCAGCACCTGGTTGCTGTGCTTGGCGACGATGCGGTAGACGCCGTCGGCCACGGGGTGGTGCAGTGGCGCGCTGGCGAACTGCATGCGGCAGCCCAGGTTGGCCATCTGCAGCACGCGCTGGTTGTCGCTGGAGGCCAGCAGCTGCGCGCTGTAGTTGGTGCAGGCGTCACCGCCGGTCAGGATGGGCGTGGCCAGCGGCGTGGCGGCTTCGGTCCACGGCCCCGCCGCGCCGTTGGTGCTGAAGAAGTAGACGCGGCCCGTCGCATCCTCGTTGATGCTGTTGTTGCTGTTGCGCTTCAGCACCTGGGCGGTCAGCAGCAGGCGGCCCTGCGGGCTGCCGTCGTTCATCCACGTGATGGTGGGCGTGTGGCTGAAGTGGTGGCCGGCGGTGGACTCCACCCGCTGCCCCAAGTTGCTGGCCGTGCCCCAGCTGCTGCCGTTGCTGGACGTGCGCGTGTAGACGTCGCAGGCGCGCGAGCCGCAGATCTCGTAGCTCATCACGTAGCTGCCGTTCGGCAGCTTGCGCACGACCGGCATGCCGGGGCGCAGGTCGCCGCCGTCGCTGATGGCCACGTCGAACACGTCGGCGCCCCAGGTCAGGCCACCGTCGGTGGAGACCTTGTGCGCGATGAGCTGGTTGTAGCCGCCGGCCTTGTACTCCTCGGTGGCATAGAACATCACGAGCCGGCCGGCGCTGTCGACGGTGAACTCGGGCTCCCAGATGCCGGTGCTGCCGGTGGCGGCCACGGCGTGCTGTGTCCAGGTGCGGCCCTGGTTGGTGCTGCGGTAGATGCGCAGCGCGAAGGCCGTGCCGTTGCGGCCGGTGGTGGCCCAGAACAGCGTGCCCGCCGCGGTGCTGCCCAGTTGCTGTGGCACTTCCCACAACCCGCTGCAGCAGTGCCAGGGTTCGGGCACCGTGATGCTGCCGACCTGGGTCCACGTCGCGCCGTCGTTGGTGCTCTCGTAGATGACCGACTGGCTGCCGTTGAAGTCGTGCGATGCGATGAGCCGGCCGTTGGCGCCGCCGCTGGCGGCCAGCCGGATCATGCGCGGGTAAAAGCTGTCCTGCGTCGTGTTCAGCACCGTCTCGGCCGCGCGGGCCGGGGTGCCAAGCAGCAGCGCGCACAGCGCCATCGTCAATACATAGAACGCTCTCATGCCTGTCTCCTGTTGAATGGACGAGGCGGCTCTGGCGGCCGCTCAGCGGGAGCCCCCAAAGAAACGAATCAGCGACCGAAGCGGATCAGCGCCTGGTTGGCCTTCCTGACCTGCTCGAAGTCCAGCTTCTTGACCTGCCGGTCGTAGGTGAAGAAGCCGTTCAGCTCCTCCTCCACGTCGGTGGTCTCGGTGTAGACCGCGGCGCTCAGGCCTTGCGTGGCGGCGTACTCGCGCAGCTTGGCGGCCTGCTCCACGTAGACCTTGGTGACGGCTTCCTTGCTGTCGTACAGCAGGTAGCAGCACTTGGAGTCGGGCCGGTACATGTGGCCCGGCGTGCGCAGGCTGTTGCCGCCGTATTCGCCCAGCACGGCGATGCGGCCGGGCTGCCAGTTCACTGGCTGAGGGCCGGGGTAGTCGTGCAGGTCGATGACGTCGCCGCCGCCCTGGTCGTGCGGCTCGAAGTTGATGCCGGAGTGCGTGTTGATGAGGCGGGTCGGGTCCAGCGCCTTGAACACGTCGGACATGCGGCGGTGGTCGAAGTCGCCCCAGCTCTCGTTGAAGATCACCCACGAGACGATGGACGGCACGCTGCGCAGCTGGTCCACGATCTCGCGCATCTGGCCTTCGGTGCGGCTGCGGATGGCCAGGTCCTTCTCGGCGTCCCAGGCCTGCGGCATGTCCTGCCACACCAGCAGGCCCAGCTTGTCGGCCCAGTAGAACCAGCGCGCCGGCTCCACCTTGATGTGCTTGCGGACCATGTTGAAGCCCAGGTCCTTGGTGGCCTGCAGGTCGAACTTCAGCGCCTCGTCGGTAGGCGCGGTGAACAGGCCGTCGGGCCAGAAGCCCTGGTCCAGCGGGCCGAACTGGAAGACGAACTTGCCGTTCAGCAGCGGGCGCGGCACGCCGGCCACGTTGCCAATCGCCATGCTGCGCATGCCGAAGTAGCTGTCGACCTGGTCGATGACCTTGTCGTCGCGGCGCAGTGTGACCTTCAGGTCGTACAGGAAGGGATCATCCGGCGACCATAGCCGCGGCTTGGGCACGGCGAGGTGCAGTTCGGTGCCCGGCTTGCCAGTCACGCGGCCGACGGGTTTGCCGTCGCGGTAGGCCACGGCCTCCACGTCCGCATGGGCATCGGCGCGCACGATGATCTGCAGCCGCTGCCTGGCGACATCGGGCGTCAGGTCCAGCCGCGCGACGTGGGCGGCGCCCACGGGCTCCAGCCACACGGTCTGCCAGATGCCCGAGCTGGGCGTGTAAAAGATGCCGCCGGGCTTCAGCGACTGCTTGCCCAGCATGCCGTCGCCGGTGCTGGGGTCGAAGGCCGACACGACCAGCTCGTTGCGGCCGGGCTTCAGGTGATCGGTGATGTCGAAGCTGAACGACGCGAAGCCGCCGTCGTGGAAGCCCACGCGCGTGCCGTTCACGTAGACGTTGGCCACGCGGTCCACGGCGCCGAAGTTGATGCGCACGCGCCGGCCGGCCCAGGTGGCGGGGATCTCGAACGTGCGGCGGTACCAGAGGTTGACCTCGCCCAGGCGCTCGATGCCCGACAGGCGCGACTCCACGGGGTAAGGCACGCGCACCTTCTCGACCGTGGCCGGGAAGGTAGGCGCGACGGACGGCACATGGCGCGCATCCGGCGCGCCCTTGCCGCCCCAGTAATCCCATTGGCCGTTCAGGTTGATCCAGTCCTTGCGCACCAGCTGCGGCCGCGGGTACTCGGGCAGTGGCACGGCGGCCTTCTCGGCCTCGGCGGTCCATGGCGTGGTCAGGCGGTGGGCGGGGCCCAGCGGCTTCTCGGGCTCCTGCGCCTGGGCGGCGCCAGCCAGCGCGAGGACGAGAGCGGGTATCAGCAATCTCATGACAACCTCTTTGGAGAAATCAGGAAGCAAGGCGGCGGCGCGCAGGCAGCCACACCAGCAGCCGCTGCAGCCCGCAGAACAGGCCCAGCAGCGCGCCGATGACGATGCGCGTCCACCAGGAACTCAAGGTGCCGTCGAACAGGATCAACGTCTGGATCAGGCCCAGCATCAGCACGCCGGTCAGCGCGCCCAGCAGCTGGCCCGTGCCGCCGCTGAGCAGCGCGCCGCCGATGACGACGGCGGCGATGGCGTCCAGCTCCAGCCCCTGCGCATGCAGGCCATAGCCCGACAGCGTGTAGATGCCGAACAGCACGCCACCCAAGGCCGCGCAGCCGCCGCTGACGGCGTAGACGGCGATGCGCGTGGAGCGCACGGGCAGGCCCATCAACCGCGCCGAGTGCTCCTGGCCGCCCAGCGCGTAGACGGCACGGCCGAAGCCGGTGGAGCGCGCCACCCAAGCGGCCAACGCCAGCACCACGAGCGAGCCCACGGCGCCCGGCGTGATCTCACCCAGCGGCCCCAGCGACCAGCGTGCCTGCGACCACGCCGTCAGCGTCGCATCGCTGATGACGATGGAGTCCACGCTCAGCACGTAGCAGAGCCCGCGCGCGAGGAACAGCCCGGCCAGCGTGACGATGAAGGCCGGCACCTCGAAGGCCTGGATGACCCAGCCCATCAGCGCGCCGAACGCGGCGCCGGCGACCAGCAGCAGCGGGATCAGCAGCCACGGCGACATCTGCGCGCGCTCCACGCCCAGCGCCAGCAGCATGGTGGTCAGCGCGACGACCGAGCCCACCGACAGGTCGATGCCGCCCGACAGGATGACGAAGCTCATGCCCACCGCGACGACGAGCAGGAAGGCGTTGTCGATCAGCAGGTTCAGCAGCACCTGGCCGGACAGCAGGCCCGGGTAGGCGGCCGCACCCGCGAGCAGCGTGAGGACCAGCAGCGCCAGCGACGCCCAGCTCGGCAGGTTCTGTCTCATGGCGCCCGCCTCCACAGCCGCGGCGACTGGCTGATGGACACCGCGAACACGACGGCCGCCTTCACGACCAGCGTGACCTCGGGCGCGATGCCCAAGGCGTAGATGCTGGTCGTCAGCGTCTGGATGATGAGCGCGCCCAACAGGCTGCCGCGAAGGCTGAAGCGGCCGCCCAGCAGCGAGGTGCCGCCCAGCGTCACGGCCAGGATGGCGTCCAGCTCCAGCATCAGGCCGGCGTTGTTGGCGTCGGCGCTCTGGATGTTGGCGGAGATCATCAGGCCGCCCAAGCCCGCGCACAGGCCGCAGGCGATGTAGACGGCCAGCAGCAGCCCCGCCGCATGCACGCCCGCCAGCCGCGCGGCGGACGGGTTGGCGCCGCTGGCCTGCAGGAACAGGCCCAGCGCGGTGCGGTGCTTCAGCGCGCCCAGCAACAGCGCCAGGCCCACGGCCAGCCAGGGCGCGAACGGCAGGCCCAGCAGGAAGCCGTTGCCCATGAACGCATAGCCGGCGTCGTTGATCGTCAGGATCTGCCCGTCGGTGATGAGCTGCGCGATGCCGCGCCCGGCCGTCATCAGGATCAGCGTCGCAATGATGGGCTGGATGCCACCGGCCACGACCAGCAGGCCGTTGAACAGGCCGCACACGGCTGCCGCGCCCAATGCCGCGGCGATGGCCAGCGCCAGGCTGCCGCTGCCGTTGATGACGGATGCCGCCACGGACGCCGCGATGGCGACCACCGCGCCCACCGAGATGTCGATGCCGCGCACGGCGATGACCAGCGTCATGCCCATCGCGACGACCATCAGCGGTGCCGCGCGGTTGACGATGTCGATCAGCGGGCCGAAGGCGTGGCCGTCCTGCCAGCGCAGCGACACGAACTGCGGATTCAGCGCGGCGTTGAGCAGCAGCAGCGCCGCGAGCACAAAGGCCGCATGCTTCACCGACCCGCTCATGCCGCCTCCGCCATTGCATGCAACAGCTGCGACTCGCTCAAGCCGCGTGCCGGCAGCTCGGCCACCTGGCGGCGCTCGCGCAGCACGATCACGCGGTCGCAGGCGCGCAGCACCTCGGGCAGCTCGGACGAGATGAACACCAGTGCCATGCCCTGGCGGCACAGCGTCAGCACCTGGTCCATCAGATCCTGCTTGGCGGCGATGTCGATGCCGCGCGTGGGCTCGTCCAGGATCAGCAGGCGCGGCTCGGTGGCCAGCCAGCGGGCCAGGATGGCCTTCTGCTGGTTGCCGCCCGACAGCAGGCCGATGGGCGTCTCGGCATCGGCCGTCTTGATGCCCAGCTGTGTGATGAACCGCTGCGCCAGCTCGCGCTGCGCCGTGGGCGACAGCATGCGGAACACGCCGCGGCGGGCCTGCAGCGCCAGCACGATGTTCTCGCGCACGCTCAAGGCCGCGACGATGCCGTCCACCTTGCGCTCCTCGGGGCAGAACGCGAAGCCGGCACGGATGGCGTCGCGCGGGCCGGCGAGCGTGAGTGGCCGGCCGTCGATGCGCAGCTCGCCCATGTCGGCGCGGTCGGCACCGAACAGCAGGCGCGCGGTCTCGGTGCGGCCGGCGCCCAGCAGCCCGGCCAGGCCCAGCACCTCGCCGGGTGCCACGCTGAGGCTCACGCCTTCGACCGCATGGCGGCGACCCAGGCCTTGTGTCTGCAGCAGCGCCGCACCGGCCGGCGGCGCCGCATCATCGCGCGCCACCGTGGTGGCCGACAACTCGCGGCCGATCATCAGCTGCACGAGCTTCATGCGCGGCAGCTCGGCGGAATACTCGCCCACCAGCTCGCCGTTGCGCAGCACCGTGAAGCGGTCGGCCACCGCGTAGGCCTGGTCGAGGAAGTGCGTGACCAGCAGGATCGCGACGCCCTCGCCGCGCAGCTGGCGCAGCAGCGCGAGCAGCCGCGCGGTCTCGGCTTCGTCGAGGCTGGACGTGGGCTCGTCGAGGATCAGCACCCGCGCCTGCTGGTGCAGCGCGCGGGCAATGGCCACCATCTGCTGCAGCGCGACGGGCAAGTCGCCCAGCGTCTGGCGCACGTCGAGCTGCAGACCCAGCCGCGCGAGCGCGGCTTCGGCGTCGACGCGAGCCTGCTTCCAGGCGATGCCCCACCAGCGGCGCGGCAGCCGGCCGGCCAGCAGGTTCTCGGCCACCGACAGGTTGGGGCACAGCTGCACCTCCTGATGCACGACCGCGATGCCGGCCTGCTGCGCCTGCAACGGCGTGCGGGCTGCGAAGGGCCGGCCGTCGAGCTGGATGTCGCCGGCATCCAAGCCCTGCACGCCCGTCAGGATCTTGATCAGCGTGGACTTGCCGGCGCCGTTCTGGCCCATCAGTACGTGGACCTCACCGGCGCGCAGCGTGAGGCCGGCGTCGACGAGGGCCGGCAAGCCGTTGAAGGACTTGGCGACGGCATGGGCCTGAAGCACGGTAGGGCTCATTGCCGCGCTCCATCGGGATGCCCGCAGGCGACTGGGCAGACCTGATGCTTCGTGTCCCCCGCCCGCTTCGCGGTCTCCTCCTTTACCTTCGCATCAGGCCTGCCCAGCCACCTGCTCCGCGCTGCATTCGTGCATGCCGGCGCAAACCTCAGGTGGTGCGCCGGGGCGTGGGGGCACGCAATTGCGAAGGTAAAGGAGGAGGTCCGCGCAGCGGGCCGGGGGACACGAAGCAATTGCGTGCCCCCGCGGCCCGGCGCCATTCCACTCAATGCGGCGGCTTTCAAGTCCGAGCCCTCAGTACCGCCGCTTGGGCAACTCACGCGCCGCGACTTCGGCCGGGAACACACCCTCCTCCGTCACGATGCGGCGCGGCAGCGTCTTGCCGGCCTTCAGGTCCTTCACGGCCTGCATCAGCGGTGGGCCCAGCAGGGGGCTGCATTCCACGGTCACGTTGAGCTTGCCCGCCACCATCGCCTCGAAGGCGGCTCGCACGCCGTCGATGGAGATGACGAGGATGTCCTTGCCCGGCTTGAGCCCCGCTTCCTCGATGGCCTGGATGGCGCCCAGCGCCATGTCGTCGTTGTGGGCGTAGAGCACGTCCACCTTCCGGCCGGCTTCCGCCTTCAGGAAGGCTTCCATGACTTCCTTGCCCTTGGCACGACTGAAGTCCGCCGTCTGCGAGCGCACGATCTTCAGGCGCGGCTGGTCCTTGATGGCTTCCTCGAAGCCCTTCTTGCGGTCCAGCGCGGGCGCGGCGCCCACGGTGCCTTGCAGCTCGACGATGCGGACCTCACCCGTGCCACCCTTGGTCTTGTCGATGAGCCAGCGGCCTGCGCGGCGGCCTTCCTCGACGAAGTCGGAGCCCATGAACGACACCCACAGGCTCTCGTCGGCCTCCTTCACCAGGCGGTCCGTCAGGATGACCGGGATGCCCGCGGCCTTGGCCTCGCGCAGCACGGTGCCGAAGCCAGTCTCGACGACGGGCGACAGCGCGATGACGTCGACCTTCTGCGCGATGAAGGCGCGCAGCGCCTTGATCTGGTTCTCCTGCTTCTGCTGCGCGTCGGCGAACTTCAGCGTGATGCCGGCGTCCTTGGCGGCCTGCTTGATCGAGGCCGAGTTGGCCGTGCGCCAGGCCGACTCCGCGCCGATCTGCGAAAAGCCGAGAACGATGGGCTTGCCGGCCGCCCAGGCGGGCAGACCGACGGCCGCGAGGGCGGCAAGGGCGTGGCGTCGTTGCATACGGAAAACGAAGGAAAAAGGCCGCCCCGACACGCACTCAAAACGAGTGCGTGCGCGAGGGCTGGCTTGAAAAGGCGGGCCAAACCACGACCGCCCGGAGAATGATCGGAAGGGGACGCTACGGTGTTCGGGCCGAGCGCCGGGCCGCCCCAAGCCGGCCCGTCTGGCGATTTGCACGCCGGTCAATCCGGCGTGCATCGCCGTCCCCTCGGGGGACCGACCAGACCGGCACGCGTTCAGCGGCCGGGCTGGGCGAGGGGTCAACAATCACAACTTGAAGTTGAAGCTCAGGCCATAGAACTTGTCGTCCGACCGGATGTCGTGCGGGAAGCTCTCGTTCTGGAAGTAGCTGTAGTACTTGGCGCCGGTCAGGTTGTTGGCGTTGAAGCTGACGCTGAGCTGCGGCGTGACCTGGTAGCCGATGGCGAAGTCCAGCCGGCCATAGGCCTTCACGCGGTTGTAGTACGGCGCGTTGTTGTTGCCGCAGATGCCGGTGGCCAGGCCGTTCTCGGCGGGCGACGCGACCAGGCAGTCGATCTGGCCCTCGTTGAACTTGTCGCGCCAGGTGTAGGTCAGGCGGCTGGTGATGCCGAACTTCTCGTACAGCACGCCGGCGTTGTAGCTGTGCTTGGACACGCCCAGCAGCGGCTTGCCGAACAGCTTGTCGCCGGGCGTGTTCACCACGCTGTCGGCCATCGTGTAGTTGCCGAACACGCCCACGCCGCTCAAGGCGCCGGGCAGCATGTCCAGGAAGTACTGCGCGCTCAGCTCCAGGCCCTTCAGCGTGGCCTTGCCGAGGTTGCGCGGGCGGCTCATGTCGTAGGTGACGCCGCCGATGACTTCGCGGGCCACCGAGCGCACGACGCGGTCCTTCAGCACGCGGTGGTAGACGGCCGCCTGCACATAGCTGCCCTTGCCGAAGTACTTCTCGATGGACAGGTCGTAGGCCGTGCTCATCTGGTCCTTCAGCTCGGGGTTGCCGCCGCTGCCGCCGGGAATGATGTTGGCGTTCAGCGGCACCGAGTAGTTGACCGTCGGGTTCAGGTCACCCAGGCCCGGCCGGGACATCGTGACGCCGGCCGTGGCGCGCACGATGAGGTTGGGCACGACCTCCAGCTTGGCGCTGGCGTTGGGCAGGAAGTGGTTGGTCGTCGACGAGGCCGTCTGCGGCGTGACGACGTTGTTGATGCGGCCCGCGCCGGAGATGGTGCGCTCGGAGCGCACGAAGCGGCCACCGAACACGCCGTCCAGCCGCATGCCGCCGACGGTGGTCTCGTAGTGCGGCTGCACGTAGAGGGCGTAGTTGCGCTCGGTCGCGTCGTAGTTGTTGACCGGGGCATAGGCCGGGTCGCCCGGCTGGCTGCCGTACAGCACGCGCAGCACGTCCGTGTTGTTGCGCAGGTAGTCGGGGTTGGGCGTCATCCACGGCTGGCAGCCGTTGATCTGCGGGATGCAGTTGGGCGCCTGGATCAGGAAGTCGGCCGGCAGCTGCGTGGCCGAGCTGACCAGCGTCACGCGGTTGCCGCCGGGGGCGCCGGGGCCGCCGGCCTCGTTGGCGCGCCAGGCCGAGTCGCGGTCGGCGGCGCGGACACCGAAGTCGACGCTGGTGATGAAGCCGTCCAGCTCGTAGCTGCCCTTCAGCGCCACGGCGTTCTGCTCGCTCTTGGCCCAGTTGATGTCCTGGAACAGGCCGTTGGCGAAGCGGAAGTCGGTCTTGCTGCCCAGCGGGTTGCCGGGCATGTTGGTGGTGCCGTAGTCGCCCGCGTTGACGACGATGTCCACCGACGCGATCTGCTTGCCGATGTCGACAATGATGTTGCGGTTGCGGTTGTCCGACGCCATGTGCGAGGCATCGAGGTGCAGCGACAGCGGGCCGGCGTTGTACTTCCAGCCGGCGGCCAGCACGCGCTGGTCGGTCGCGCCGGTCTTGGCCTGCGTGCTGGTCAGGCCCGGCACGTTGTTGAACGTGGCCGACACGCCGTTGCACAGGTTCTGGATGCCGTCGGTCGCGCTGCCCAGGAAGCCGGCGCCGTTGATGTGGGCCTTGAAGCAGTCGGTGCTGGCCTTGGCGTTGGTGATGTTGGCCGCGGCGAAGATGTCCGAGAAGATGAAGTAGGTGCCGAACTTGCCGCGGTAGCCGGCGTACAGCGCGTCGGCATAGAACTCGTTCTGCGCGTTCGGGCGCCACTGGATGGACGCGTTGGCCTGCGGGCGCTGGTAGCCGCCGGTGTCGGTCAGGCCGCCCACGCAGGTGGGCAGCACGATGCCGGCCGCGCCCGCCGGGCCGTTGGTGCCGGAGCGCGGATCGCAGTTGAACGAGATGGGGCGGTTGAACTTGTGGTCGGCGTAGGAGACGTCGGCCAGGAAGCCGATCTCGCCGGCATCGGTCTGCACGCGGTAGGAGCCCAGCACGCCCAGCTTGGTGGACGGGTCGGTCGTGAACTCGCCCTTGCTGGCGCGGCCGTTGACGACCAGCGTCAGGCCCTTGCGGAACTCCATGGGCTTGCGCAGCTTGAGGTCGATGGCGCCGGCCACGCCACCTTCCAGCACGTTGGCGCCGGCCGACTTGTAGACGTCGGCGCGCGAGATGGCTTCGGCCGGCAGGTCCTGGAACGCGAAGCCGCGGCCCACGCCGGTGAACATCTCGCGGCCGTCCACGGTCGTGATGATGTCGCCGATGCCGCGGATCAGCGGGTTGACGATCTCGTTGTTGAAACCCACGACGGTCTGCACGCCGGGCACGCGCTGCAGCGCTTCGGCCACCGTGTTGTCGGGGAACTTGCCGATGTCGTCGGCGACGATGGATTCGACGACCTGGTCGGCATCGCGCTTGGACTGCACGGCCGCATTGCGGCTGGCGCGCTGGCCGATGATGACGACCTGCTCCAGCTTGTTCTCGGCCTCGGCGGCCGGCTTGGGCGCGGCAGCCTGCTGGGCGGTGGCGTGCTGACCGGCCAGCACCAGCGTCAGCGTGGCGGCGGCCGCGACCGGCGAAAGGGTGAATCGCTTCATTGTTTTGTCTCCTGGAGCCTGGGGGGCGCTGCGTTGGCGCCGCCGTCGGCTGGTTTTAGAACGAAATCCGTGGCGCACTGGGCGCCGGGTCCCCGATGTCTCGATTCGCGACGTGGCGCCGCGCTCTCGACCTCATTACAAACAACTTTTCTTGCAACATTCGGCGCAACAAGGCTCCTGGATGGAGCTTCGCGGCGCCCCGGCCGCATCGAGCGTCTCTACGGCGGCCGGTCTTCAGAACCTGTTCATGCGGGTCAGCGCCGCGTCTGCCGCAGCCGGTCCGCTGGCACTGCCCACGGACCTTTCTGATCGTTTTGATGATTATTCACCAATATTCTTGTTATAAACCTATCGCAAACCATGAGTGGCGCGAGCGCATCAGCGCTTGTTGCTCCCGAGGAATCGGGACTCACGTTCCAAGAGCCGGTTGATGCGCTGCTGGCCCTTGGCCAGCGTGGCCTCCAGCGGCTCGCCGGACACGACGACGGCGGACACGGTGTCGCCCAACAGTCCCATCACGCGGGCCTGCCGCGCGACGGTGGTGGGCAGGCCGGTGCCGAACTGCGCCACCGGGCCCAGCGACGCGCGCTGCGCCAGGGCCCTGAAGGCCGCGCTGTCCACCGCCGACTGGCGCGCCGGCAGCTGGCCGGTGCGGGCCCATGCCAGGCTCTCGTCGTTGAGGAAGTGCAGGAAGCGCAGCGCGGCATCGCGCTCGGCCGCGGTCTGCTTCGGATTGCGCAGCATCACCCACACATGGCTGTCGGCCCAGGTGGCCGGCTTGCCGTACAGCGCCGGCTCGGGCTGGGCCTCGTAGGCGCGGCTCAGCGGGTTGCCCGGCTGCGTCGCGCGGTCGTTCAACTGGCCCAGCAGCCAGGTGCCGTTGGGCATGACGCCGCCAGCGCCGGCCATGAAAGCCTGCAGCGCGGCGCTGTAGTCCATGTGGCGCGTGGACAGGCCTTCGGCGTAGACCGTGCGCATGAACGCAACCGCGGCCTTCACCTCGGGTGTACCCAGATCGATGGCCTGGTCGGTCTTCGGGAACAGGCTGCCGCCCTGCTGGTGCACGAAGCCCAGCACGCTGCGCGCGAAGAAGCTGGGGTCGTTCAGCGTCAGCCACACGAAGTAGGGCTTGCCGGTGGCGCGCTTGAACGCGCGGGCCTGCGCCAGCAGTTCATCCGGCGACGTGGGCAGTTTTGCGTGCCCCTGCTTGTCGACCAGGCCGGCCTGCTTCATCAACCCGAGGTTGATGTGCCACAGCATCGCGTGGCTGTCGTAGGGCAAGGCCAGCACATGGCCGCCCAGCGTCACGCCGTTGCGGGCGTGGGGCGTGAAGTCGGCCGCATCGAGCGCGCCGTCCAGCGGCTGCAGCAGGTCGCGCTTGGCGAAGTCGCCCAGCACCGAGGCGTGCATGATGGAGATGGTGGGCAGGTCACCGCCCACGATGCGCGCGCCGAGCTGCGGGTAGTAGGCGGCGTGCTCCACGATCTGCGTGTTGACGCGGATGCGGCCGGCCTCCCGCGCGTTGAACTTGTTGGTCAGCACGGTGATGATCCCGCACTCGCTGCTGACCTGGGCCGGGTCGGTCACCTGGCCGAACTCGGCATCGCAGCTGCCGAAGAAGCGGGCCAACGTGATCTCGACCGGCGCGGCGTTCGTCGCCCCCATCAGCAGCGCCGCGGTGAAGGCGATCAGCGCGCGCTTCATGCCGGCCTGCCTCCCGACACCGCCGCCACGATGTGGCGCTGGAAGAAGGCATACAGCACCAGCACCGGCAGCGCCGCGAACACGGCTTGCGCCATCAGGAAGCCCAGCCCCTCGGACTGCGCGAAGTTGGTCTGTGTGGACGCGAGGCCCAGGGTCAGCGTGTACATCTCGGGTCGGGTGGCGGAGATCAGCGGCCACAGGTAGTCGTTCCACGCAGCCAGGAAGCTGAAGATGCCCAGGGTGGCCTGAGCCGGCAGCGTCAGCGGCAGGATGACGCGCCAGAAGATGGTCCAGCGCGACGCGTTGTCCATCAGCGCGGCCTCCTCCAGCTCGCGCGGCAGCGCCTTGAAGAACTGCGTCATCAGGAACACGCCGAACGGCGCGGCCAGGCGCGGCAGGATCAGCCCCGCATAGCTGTTGTGCAGGCCCAGCTCGGCGAAGAAGCGGTGCAGCGGGATGACCACCGCCGGCTCCGGCACGGCCAGCCCCGCCAGCACCAGCGCGAACACGACGCGCTTGCCGCGGAACTCGCATCGCGCAAAGCCGTAGCCCGCCAGCGACGACAGCAGCAGCACCAGCAGCGTCTGCACGCCGGCCACGACGCAGCTGTTCAGCACCCAACGGAACACGGCCGAGTTGGCCAGGATGTCCGCGTAGTTGCGCAGCGTGAAGGGCGTCGTGAAGATCGCGTCGGTGCGCTCCATCAGCACCGCGTTGGACTTCAGCGACAGCGCAAACACCCACAGCAGCGGCAGCATCCACAGGATGGCGAGCACGATGGCAGCGGCCATCAGCACGCGGTCGAAGGCGGTGGGCTTCATGCGGCACCTCCTTCACGCTTCTCGGCCCAGCGCTGCACCGACACGCCCAGCACCAGCAGCACGAACAGCAGCTGCGCGGCGGCGGCCGAGTAGCCCAGTGCCCATTGGTCGAACAGCGCCTCGTAGATGAACATCACCATCGTCCGCGTGCTGTTGTTGGGCCCGCCGTTGGTCAGCAGCTGCGCCTGGCCGAACACCTGCAGCTGGCCCAGCAGCTGGATGATGGCCACCAGCACCAGCGTGCGGCGCAGCGCGGGCAGCGTGATGTAGCGGAACGAGCGCCAGCGGCTGGTGTTGTCCAGCGCGGCGGCCTCGTACAGGTCGCGTGGCACCTGCTGCAGCGCGGCCAGCATCAGCGTCATCGGCAGGCCTATGCCCCACCACAGCGTGACCAGCGCGATGAAGGGCAGCGCCAGCCGCTCATCGCTCAGCGGCGCGAGGTCGGGCAGGCCAAGCGACTGCAGGCCCTGGCTCAGCAGGCCGCGATCCGGCAGCAGCACCAGACGCCAGATCAGCGTGACCACCGTCACCGACAGCACGTTGGACGCGAAGAAGGTGCCGCGCAGCCAGGCGCCCAGCTTGCCGGGGCGGTTCAGCACCAGCGCCAGCGCCAGGCCCAGGCCCACGAAGGCGGGCGTGCACATCGCTGCGAACAGCACCGTGTTGCCGGCGCTGCGCAGGAAAACCTCGTCTTTCACCAGGTCGATGAAGTTGGCCAGGCCGACGAACTGGCCGCGTCCGGTCAGCAGGTCCACCGCATGGAAGGACAGCCACCAGCCCTCCAGCACCGGCGCCACCAGCAGGCCCAGGTAGCACAGCAGGAAAGGCGCGATGAAGGCCCAGCCCACCCACGCGGGCTGGCCCAGCGACGCTTGACGCAGCGTGGCGCCGCTCATGCCGCGCGCACCTCGGCGTGGTGGGCGACGCCGCTCGCATCGAAGACATGCAGCTGGTCCAGGTCGGGCTGCAGGTGCACCACGTCGCCCAGCGCCAGCGGCCGCTGCACGGGCACCTCGGCCACGACCACCGTGCCATTGCCCAGGCCCACATGCGCCAGGCTGCGTTCACCCAGGCGCTCGATCAGCTCCACGCCGCCGCTGATGACGCCGGCCTCGGCCAGCTTCAGCCCCTCGGGCCGCACACCCACGCACAGCTCGCGACCCAGCGCGTCGGACGCCGCCACCTGCGTGCGCAGTAGTTCGCCGCCATACAGCCGCACGACGGCGCGGCCCTGGTCGTCGGGCACGCGCTCCACGGGCAGGAAGTTCATCGCCGGGCTGCCGACAAATCCGGCGACGAACTTCGTGCGCGGCTTCTGGTAGATCTCCATCGGCGCGCCCAGCTGCTCGATGCGGCCGCCGTTCATGACGACGATGCGGTCGGCCAGCGTCATCGCCTCGACCTGGTCGTGCGTGACGAACACCATCGTCGAGCCCAGCCTCTTGTGCAGCCGCGCGATCTCGATGCGGGTGCGGCTGCGCAGCTTGGCGTCGAGGTTGGACAGCGGCTCGTCGAACAGGAAGGCCTTGGGCTCCTTCACGACGGCACGGCCGATGGCCACGCGCTGGCGCTGGCCACCCGACAGCTGGCCGGGCTTGCGCTGCAGCAGCGCGTCCAGCTCCAGCATCTGCGCGGCGGCGGTCACGCGCTGCTGCACCTGGGCATCGGCCACACCGATGTTGCGCAGGCCGAAGGCCATGTTGTCGAACACGCTCATGTGCGGATAGAGCGCGTACTGCTGGAACACCATCGCGAGGCCGCGCTTGCCGGGCGGCAGGTCGGTCACGTCGGTACCGCCCAGCACGATGCGGCCGTCGGACACGCTCTCCAGCCCCGCCAGCATGCGCAGCAGCGTGGACTTGCCGCAGCCCGACGGGCCCAGCAGCACGATGAACTCGCCCGCGGCGATGTCGAGGGAAAAGTCGGGAATGACGTCGACCGGCCCGTAGCGCTTGGCCACGGCGGCGAACTGGATGCTGGCGGTCAAAGGTTGGGTCTCCGGATGGGCGCCGTCGTAGCAGCACCTCTGTTCATCTCAATGTTCAGCGTTTGCGCGCACCGTACTGCCGCAGCAGCTCGGCCTCACGTTGACGATAAGGTTTGCCATCGGTGTGCAGCACATCGTGGAACCACACCAGCGGCGGGTCGATGGTGTAGGGCTTCTTCCAGGAGTCCCAGGGCATCTTGGTCTGGCTCTTGCCGTCCACAAAGCCCCAGTTGATCATGCCCACGTCCTCGCGCGCGGCGATGGGCAGCGCGATGTCGAAGGTGGAGCCGAGGCTGCGCGCCATGTACTCGGTGCAGATCAGCGGGCGGCCGTACTGCTGCAGCTGCTTGATGCGCATCTCGAACTTCTCGGGCCAGTTGTAGTCGTGGAAGCTGACCACGTCGGAGCAGGCCAGCTGCGCCTTCTGCACCGCGTTCAGCTCGGGCGAGTCGGGCGCCCAGTTGTCGCCCAGCCAGACGCCGCTGGTCAGCGGCTGCATGGGCGCCTGCGCACGCGCCCAGTCGAAGGCCTGCGGGATCATCTCGGCCACCAGCGCGATCTTGTCCTTGGCCTCGCGCGGCAGGTAGTAGCCCATGCCGCCGCCCTGGTTGTCGGGCTCGTTCCAGATGTCCCAGTAGCTGACTCGCGGGTCCTGGCCGAAGGTCTTCACGATGTCCTCGACATAGGCGCGCAGCTGCGGCCAGGTCGAGCGGTCGGCCAGTTGCGCGGCCGACGGGCTCTGCACCCAGCCGGAGTTGTGCACGCCGGGGATGGGCTCTCGCTGCGGGCCCAGCTTGGGTTCGGGGTCCCAGCAGGAATCGAACAGCACGAACATCGTGCGGATGCCGTGCTTGTCGGCGATCTCCAGGTACTGGTGGATGCGCTGCTTGAAGCCGGCGGCGTCCTGCGCCCACAGCAGGTCGTGCAGGAACACGCGCATCGTGTTCATGCCCAGATCCTTGGCCCAGCCGAGTTCCAGATCGATGCGCTCGGGGTCGAAGCTCTCGGCCTGCCACATGGCGAGCTGGTTGATGGCGGAGGCGGGCACGAAGTTGGCGCCCAGGGACCAGGGCTGGGCCTTGAACCAGGCGTGCGCCTGCTCGGGGGTCCAGCGTGCGGGGGTGGATGTCATCGCGGTCATGTGGATGGGTTGACGGTCAGGCCGGGAAGAAGCGGTAGCTGAGGCGGTGTCGGTAGACCTCGCCGGGACGCAGCACGGCTTGCGGCCATGCGGGGTGATGGGGGCTGTCGGGCAGGGCCTGCGGCTCCAGCGCGAGGCCGGCGTGCGGCGCGTAGGGGCGCCCTTCGCGGTCGGCGCTGCGCGGCAGGAACTCGCCGGCATAGAACTGCAGGCCCGGCGCGTCGCTGTGCAGGTCCAGGCCCAGCGCGCCATCGCCGGACCACAGGCGCGCCATGGGCTGCGCCTGCACCTGCGCCGGCGCGATGAGCCAGCAATGGTCATGGCACAGCGGCTGCGCGCCGGCGTGGCGCAGCAGGTCCAGCGCCTCGCCGATGTAGCGCGGCTCGCGGAAATCGAAGGGCGAGCCTTTGACGAGGCGCTGTTCGCCGGTCGGGATCAGGTCGGGCCGCACGGGCAGGTAGCGGCCGCCCCGGATCTGCAGCCGGTGGCCGCGAATGCTGGTGGGGCCGTCGCCGCCGTCGAGGTTGAAGTAGGCGTGGCTGGTCAGGTTGACCGGCGTGGGCGCGGTGGTCGTGGCTTCCAGGTCAATGTGCACCGTCAGCGGCGGCGCGACGCGGTAGGTCGCCTTGACCTGCAGCTCGCCGGGAAAGCCCTGGTCGCCATCGGGCGAGGTCAGCGTGAGTTCCAGCGTGTCGTCGGTGTGGCTCGCAACCTGCCAGTGCCGGCGGTGGAAACCGTCCGGCCCGCCATGCAGTTGGTGTTCGCCTTCGTTGGCGGCCAGCGCGTGCGGCCGGCCGTCCAGCGTGAACGACGCGTTGGCGATGCGGTTGGCGTAGCGGCCCACGATGGCGCCCAGGTAGCCCGGTTGGGTCAGATGATGCTCGGGCGTGGCGTGGCCCAGCAACACCTCGCGCTCGCCGCCCAACAGCGGCACGCGGCAGGACATCCATGCGGCACCGATGTCGGCCACCCGGATGGCCAGCCCGTCGGCGGCCCGCAGCGCGAAGGTCTGTGCGCTCACGCCAGCACTCCAGCGCCGCCCGAGGCCGCGCACACATGCACCTCGGCGGCACGCCCATCGGGCGAGCGGTAGCCGGCGGCCACGGCAGCGCGGATGTCGTCCACCATGCCCTCGGGCGCCAACGCGATGACACAGCCGCCGAAGCCCCCGCCCGTCATGCGCGCGCCGCCGGCCGTGCCGATGACGTCCTGCACCAGCGCCGCCAGCGCATCGATGGCCGGGACGGTGATCTCGAAGTCGTCGCGCATGGACCAGTGTGACTCGCGCATCAGCTGGCCCATCCAGGCCAGGTCGCCCTGCCCCATCGCCTGGCCCAGCAGCTCGCAGCGGCGGCTGTCGCTGATGATGTGGCGCGCGCGGCGCCGCACCACGAGGTCCAGCGCGCCACCGCGGTGCGACCACAGCGAGTCGTCCACGTCGCGCAGCGCCTTCACGCCCAGGCCGGCCGCCGCCGCTTCGCACTGCCGGCGGCGCAGGTTGTATTCGCTGTCCACCAGGCCGCGCTGGATCTTGGAATCGATGACCAGCACCGCCGTGCCCGCCGGCAAGGGCATGGGCGTCACGTCCAGGCTGCGGCAGTCCAGCAGCAGCGCATGGCCGGCGACGCCGAACGCCGAGGACATCTGGTCCAGCACGCCGCACTGGCAGCCGGCGTAGACGTTCTCCGCGCGCTGGCCGGCCAGCGCCATCGCCTGCGGCGAGAGCTGCCAGCCGTTCAGCGCCGACAAGGCCTGGCCCACGGCCAGCTCCAGCGACGCCGATGAGCTCAGCCCCGCGCCCTGCGGCACGTTGCCGGCAATGGCCAGCTGTGCGCCGCCCACGGGCAGGCCCTGCTGCGTCAGCACGGCCACCATGCCCTGCACATAGCGCAGCCACTGCGGGCTGCCGCCCACGTCGGCAGCCGCGCCGACGCGAAAGCGCCCCAGCGCCTCGCCCTGGTCGCAGGCCAGCACCTCCACCACGTCGTCGTCGCGCGGGGCGGCGGCCACGACCGTGTCGCGGTCGATGGCGCACGGCATCGCAAAGCCCTCGTTGTAGTCGGTGTGCTCGCCGATGAGGTTGACCCGGGCCGGCGCCCGCGCCACGCGCTGGGCTTCAGCCCCGAAGGCGCGCAGGAATCCCCTCACCGCGCGCTCGCGCGGCGTTGGCTGGAGGTGGTCGCTCATGCGGTCCTCGCCTGTCGGTAGTGAAGGCTGTCGCTGACGCCGCGCAGCCGCTGCGCGGCCACCTCCGGCGTCAGGTCGCGCTGGGCCTCGCCCAGCATCTCGAAGCCCACCATGAACTTGCGCACCGAAGCCGAGCGCAGCAGCGGCGGGTAGAAGTGGGCGTGCAGCTGCCAGTGCTGGTGCGCGCTGTCGTCCGCGCGACCCGCCTGGTGCGGCGCGCCGTGCCAGCCCATGGAGTACGGGAACGAGCACTGGAACAGGTTGTCGTAGCGCGTCGTCAGCCGCTTCACCGCGAGCGCCAGGTCGTCGGCCTGCGCGGCCGACAGCGCCTCCAGCCGCAGCGTGTGCGCCTTCGGCAGCAGCAGTGTCTCGAACGGCCATGCGGCCCAGTAGGGCACGACGGACAGCCAGTGTTCGGTCTCGACGACCACGCGCTCGCCGGCGGCCCGCTCATCGCGGGCGTAGCGAACCAGCAGCGGCTCGCCATGGGTGGCCAGGTAGTCGCGCTGGTGACCGTCGGCGAGCAGCGCCTCGTCGGGCAGCGCGTCCAGGCCCCAGATCTGGCCGTGCGGGTGCGGGTTGGAGCAACCCATGGCCGCGCCCTTGTTCTCGAACACCTGCACCCAGCGCCAGCGCCGGCCCATGTCGGCGGACTGCGCCTGCCACGCCTGCACGACCGCGCGCAGCGCGGGCAGGTCCATCTCGGGCAAGGTCAGCGAGTGGTTGGCCGAGAAGCACAGCACCCGGCATTCACCGGCCACGGCCTCGGGCTGCATCAGGCTGCCGGGCTCGGCCGCCGGCATCTCGACGGCGTCGGGCTGCAACGCGGCGAAGTCGTTCGTGAAGACGAAGGTGTCGCGGTAGTCCGGGTTGCGCTGGCCGTTGGCGCGCACATTGCCGGCGCAGAGGTAGCAAGTGGCATCGTGGGCGGGCAGCCGGGCGTCGTCGACCGGCTCCTGCGCGCCCTGCCAGGGCCGCTGCGTGCGGTGCGGCGACACGAGCACATGCCGACCCGTCAGCGGATTGCGCCGGCGGTGCACATGCTCGGTGGAAATGGCTGAACTCATGCGATGCATTATCGCCATTTTATTTGTTAATAACGATCAGTCTTTACCCTAAGCGGTGCGCCTGTGCCCCGGGAAAGCGCGCGGCGCCCGTGCAGGGTGCCCGCATAAACTCGCAACTTCTTTGGGTCCAAAGCACGAGGGCATAGAACATGGAGGTCGCAGGCAGCCGCATCCTGATGGTGGAGGGAGACGCCGCGCTGGCCGTGGCCAAGGCGCTGGCCTCGGACACTCGCCAGGCGATGCTGGGCATGCTGACCCACCAGGTGCTGAACGTGTCCGAGCTGGCCACGGCGATGGGACTGCCGCACTCGACGGTGAGCTTCAACATCAACCAGCTGCAGGCGGTGGGCCTGGTGTCGGTGGAAGTGGAGCCCGGCACGCGCGGCCAGCAGAAGCTGTGTTCCAAGCGCTACGACGAGGTGCGGCTGCGCCTGCCGGGCGCCGCAGTGGAGAGCAAGCCCAATGTCATCTCCATCAACATGCCGGTGGGCAGCTACCGGCATGTGGAGGCCAAGCCCAGTTGCGGCCTGGTCAGCGAGAGCAAGATCATCGGCATGCTGGACGACCCGCGTTCGTTCTTCGAGCCCGAGCACGTCTACGCCCAGCTGCTGTGGTTCGGCGGCGACGGCTATGTGGAGTACGCCTTCCCCAACAACCTGCCCTACGGCGCGGTGCCGTCGCATCTGGAGCTGTCGATGGAGATCTGCTCCGAGGCGCCGCAGTTCAACGAGGACTGGCCGTCGGACATCACGCTGTGGATCAACGACATCGAGATCGGCACCTGGACCAGCCCCGGCGACTACGGCGGCAAGGCCTCGCTGCTGATGCCGTCGTGGTGGCAGACGGACCGCACGACGCACGGCCTGCTGAAGCAGTGGAGCGTGGGCGCCAAGGGTTCCATGATCGACGGCGTGGAGCTGAGCAGCGTGGGTATCGAGCAGCTGACGCTGCCGCAGACCAACCACATCAAGGTGCGGCTGGGCATCAAGCCCGACGCGCGCAACCGCGGCGGCATGAACCTGTTCGGCCGCAAGTTCGGCAACTACCCGCAGGACATCGTCATGCGCGTGGCGTTCGACTTTCCCCGAGGCATGGGCCCGGGGGCGGAGGGCTGACCTTTCAGGCGGCGTCGCCGTAGCCCTCGGGGTTGCGCGACTGCCAGCGCCAGCTGTCGACGCACATCGCATCAAGACCCAGAGTCGCCTGCCAGCCCAGCAGCGTCTGCGCCCGCGTCGGGTCCGCCCAGCTCTGCGCCACGTCGCCGCCCCGGCGCGGCACGAACTCGTGCGCCAGCGGCTTGCCGCAGGCGGCCTCGTAGGCGCGCAACACCTCCAGCACCGAGTGGCCGCGGCCCGTGCCGAGGTTGAACACATGCCAGCCCGGCCGGCCATGCACGTGCGCCAGCGCGGCAAGATGCCCGGCGGCGAGGTCCTCGACATGGATGTAGTCGCGCACGCCGGTTCCGTCGGGTGTCGCGTAGTCGCGCCCGAACACCTGCAGCGCCGCGCGCCGGCCCACGGCCACCTGGGCAATGAAGGGCATCAGGTTGTTCGGAATGCCCTGCGGGTCTTCGCCCAGCCGGCCGCTGGCATGGGCGCCCACCGGGTTGAAGTAGCGCAGCGCGCACAGAGACCAGGCCGGGTCGGCCGCGGCCAGGTCCTGCAGCACCTGCTCGACCATCAGCTTGCTGCGGCCATAGGGGTTGGTCGTGCCGGTGGGCGCATCCTCACGCAGCGGCATGGTCTCGGCCAGGCCGTAGACGGTGGCGGAGGAGCTGAACACCAGCGTGCGCACGCCCTCGTCGCGCATCGCGGCCAGCAGGCTCAGCGAGCCCTGCACGTTGTTGTCGAAGTACTCCAGCGGCTTGTGCACCGACTCGCCCACGGCCTTCAGCCCGGCGAAATGCATGACGGCCTCGATGCGTTGCTCTTTCAGCAACCCGCGCAGCAGCGCGCCGTCGCGCACGTCGCCCTCGCGGAACACCGGCTCCCGCCCGGCCAGCTGCGCGATGCGCGCCAGCACGGCCGGCTTGGCGTTGCTGAAGTTGTCCAGCACCAGCACCTCGTGCCCCGCCTGCAGCAGTTGCAGTGTGGTGATGCTGCCGATGTAGCCAGCCCCGCCGGTCACGAGCACGCGCATGTCCTGGTCTCCAAATCCGTGTTTGCCCCATTATTAACCAATTTACTTGTTATAAACAAGAAAGGCGAATAGCATCGCGACGCCTCGGGGGGCAGACCTGCCCACGGGCGAGGAGACAACACCGATGAACAACGACGACACGCCCGGCCCGGCGCTGCGCCGCCGAGGCCTGCTGGGCCTGGCCGCCGCGACCGGCCTGGGCCTGCCAGGAGCCGCGATGACTGCACCTGCGAGCGACGCTTTTTTCACCAACCCCGTGCTGCCCGGCGTCGAGGCCGGCGACCCCTGGGTCGTCTGGCATGCCGGCCGCTACTACCTGACCGCCACCTTCGACCCCGATGGCGGCCTGTGGGTCTACAGCTCCGACAAGCTCAGTGATTGGCGCAACGCCGAGCGCCGCAAGGTCTGGACGCCTGAGCCCGGTGGCCCGCGCAGCAAGATGATCTGGGCGCCGGAGCTGCACCAGCTGGACGGCCGCTGGTACCTCTACTTCACCGCCGCCGACGGCGTGGACGCCAACCACCGCCATTACGTGCTGGAGGCCGAGCATCCGATGGGGCCGTTCGTGGACCGTGGCCGCGTGCACCTGCAGCACGAGCGCTATTCCATCGACGGCTCCGTGCTGCGCCTGAAGGACGGGCGCCTGTACTGGATGTACGCCGACGACGGCCTGTGGATCGCGCCGATGAGCAGCCCCACGCGCGCCAGCGGCCCCGGCGTGCGCATCGTCCAAGGCGAGCACGACTGGGAGCGCGGCTGGCACAAGGTGGACGGCCGCTGGCAGAAGCAGCGCGACCACTTCTGGATCGAGGCTCCGCAAGCGCTGCAACGCAATGGCCGCGACTTCGTCGTCTATTCGGCCGGCCACACCGCCGCCGTCTACTACCTGGGCCTGCTGGAGCTGACCGGCAAAGACCCGCTGGACCCCAAGAGCTGGACCAAGACGCCAACGCCGCTGTTCGGCCCGACGGACAAGGTCTTCGCGCCCGGCCACAACAGCTTCACTCGGTCGCCCGACGGCAAGGAAGACTGGCTGGTCTATCACGCCAAGGACCAGGACGCCGGCGACGCCAGCGGCCGCACGATGCGCGTGCAGCGCTTCGGCTGGACAGCAGACGGACGGCCTGACTTCGGCCCGGCCATCGCCAGCGGTGTGCCCCAGCGCAAGCCATCCGGCGAGACCTGACCGCTTAAGCCCCCCTTCTCCAAACACCCGCCGCAGCTCCCGCTGCGCGCGGCGGGTCCAACTCATCCCTACGATTTCAGGAGCGCAACCATGTCCCTGCTCATGAAGCTCTGGCAAAAACTCGCCGTACTCACAACCATGCTGCCGACCCTGCTGCTGATCGGCGCCTGCGCCAGCTGTGGCGGTGGCGGCGGCTCATCCCCGACCACGCCGACCGAACCGCCGCCGCCCCCGCCTGTCCGCACCGGCACGCTGCTCAACGGCGACGCCGAGGCGTTCTATCCGCGCCTCATCCGCCTGGCGCACCAGGCCGATGCGTCACTGAACGGCGCGGTCATCGCCAGCACCATCGCCTTCCCCGGCGGCCAGGGGCAGGGCCGCATCTTCATCAGCCGCGACGACGGCAGCAGCTTCGCGTTGCAGGGCTCGGTGACCGACGCGACATGGCCCAAGGGCCTGTGCTGCGGCTCCATCTACGAGCTGCCGTCCACGGTCGGCGTGCTGGCCAAGGGCACGCTGCTGTGGTCCGCCTCGGTGGGCCAGGACACGCCCGGCACGCCCATGAAGCACCCCATCTACCGCAGCACCGATGCGGGCAAGACCTGGACCGCGCTGAACGCCCACTGCGGCATCGCCCGCGAACCCCGCGGCGGTGAAGGCACCGGTATCTGGGAGCCCGAGTTCCTGGTCACCAAGGACGGCCAACTGGCCTGCATGTACTCCGACGAGACCGACGACGGCGCCTCGCAGGTGCTGAAGATCATGAACACCGCCGACGGCGTCACATGGACCGCACCGCGGCTGCTGGTCGCCGCCGTCAAGCCCACCGACCGCCCCGGCATGGCCGTCACCAGCCGGCTGGGCGACGGCAGCTACCTGCTCAGCTACGAGTTCTGCAGCACGGCCGGCCTGGATTGCCGCACCTACCTGAAGCGCTCCGCCGATGGCCTGAACTGGGGCGACCCGGCCGACAAGGGCTTCGAGCCCAAGACGGCCGCCGGCCAGTGGTTCCGCCACGCACCCACGCACGTGTGGCTGCCCGCGCAACAGCGCATCGCGCTGGTCGGGCAGATCCTGAACGACGCCGGCGGCGGCCCGGACGCTGCCGGCAACGGCGGCACCATCTTCATCAGCAGCACCGCCGACGGCAGCGGCGCCTGGACGACCATGGCCGCGCCGGTGAAGCCGCTGGCCCCGCCCACCGCCACCAACTGGTGCCAGAACTACTCGTCGCCGCTGCTGCCTTCGGCCGACGGCAAGCAGTTGCTGATGCTGGCCAGCGATTTCGAGACGGTGAACGGCGCCCAGGCCTGCCGCACCCGCTTCGCGAAGGGCGCTTTGCCGTCCTGAGTTACATCGGGTTCAGCCTGCCTTCGCGGTAATTTCCGACTGATTTCGCTATCACGAGGCGCCACAAGCGGCGCCCGCATGGCGTCATTCCTGTTTTGCATAACGTTGGCAACGCCTGAAGTTACGGCGTGATTACATTGGCTCAAGCAACCCGGCCCGAGGCCCGGTGTGCTTGGGCCAGCTCCGATTGGGTTGTCCCAAACACATCCCACGATTGGAGCTTTCCCATGAACCAACCCGCCATGCAGGGCCTGCGGCTGAACCTGCCTGCCTATGTGAAGAACGCCAGGCTGATCGCCTGGGTCGCCGAGATTGCGGCGCTGACCGAAGCGGCCGACGTCTACTGGTGCGACGGCAGCACCGACGAGTACCAGCGCCTGTGCGACCAGCTCGTGGCCGCCGGCACCTTCAAGAAGCTGAACCCGGCGCTGCGCCCAGGCAGCTACCTGGCCAACTCCGACCCCAGCGACGTGGCCCGCGTCGAGGACCGCACCTTCATCTGCACGGCCACCAAGGATGAGGCCGGTCCCACCAACAACTGGATGGCCCCGGCCGAGATGCGCACGCTGCTGCAGACCGGCGACCAGGCGCTGTTCAAGGGCTGCATGCGCGGCCGCACGCTGTACGTCGTGCCGTTCAGCATGGGCCCGCTGGGCTCGCCCATCGCCCACATCGGCGTGGAGCTGAGCGACAGCCCCTATGTGGCCGTCAACATGCGCACGATGACGCGCATGGGCCGCGCCGTCATCGAGCTGCTGGGCACCGACGGCGAGTTCGTGCCCTGCGTGCACACCGTGGGGGCGCCGCTGGAAGCTGGGCAGGCCGACGTGAGCTGGCCCTGCAACAAGACCAAGTACATCGTCCACTACCCCGAGACGCGCGAGATCTGGTCGTACGGCTCCGGCTACGGCGGCAATGCGCTGCTGGGCAAGAAGTGCTTCGCGCTGCGCATCGCGTCCACGATGGGCCGCGACCAGGGCTGGCTGGCCGAGCACATGCTGGTGCTGGGCGTGGAAAGCCCCACGGGCCAGAAGCGCCACGTGGCCGCCGCCTTCCCCAGCGCCTGCGGCAAGACCAACTTCGCCATGCTGATCCCGCCCGCCGCCTTCGACGGCTGGAAGATCACCACCATCGGCGACGACATCGCCTGGATCAAGCCGGGCGCCGACGGCCGCCTGTACGCGATCAACCCCGAGGCAGGTTACTTCGGCGTCGCGCCGGGCACGAACTCGCACACCAACCCCAACTGCATGGACAGCCTGGCGCGCGACGTGATCTTCACGAACGTGGCGTTGACCGATGACGGCGACGTCTGGTGGGAGGGCATGACCGACACGCCGCCGGCCCACTGCATCGACTGGCAGGGCAAGGACTGGACCCCGGCCATCGCGAAGGAAACAGGCGCCAAGGCCGCCCACCCGAACGCGCGCTTCACGGTCGCCGCGACCAACAACCCCGCGCTGGACGCCAACTGGGACAACCCCGCCGGCGTGGCCATCGACGCCTTCATCTTCGGAGGCCGCCGCTCCACCACCGTGCCGCTGGTGACCGAGGCGCGTGACTGGACCGAGGGCGTCTACATGGCCGCCACCATGGGCAGCGAGACCACCGCGGCCGCCGCCGGCCAGCAGGGCATCGTGCGCCGCGACCCGTTCGCGATGCTGCCCTTCATGGGCTACAACATGGCCGACTACTTCCAGCACTGGCTGGACCTGGGCAAGCGGCTGCAGCTGTCGGGCGCCGAGCTGCCCCAGATCTATTGCGTCAACTGGTTCCGCAAGGGCGCCGACGGCAAGTTCGTCTGGCCCGGCTACGGCGAGAACATGCGCGTGCTGAAATGGATGCTGGACCGCCTGGACGGCAACGGCGGCGGCAGCGAAAACGTGTTCGGCGTGACACCCGGCTACACCGACCTGAACTGGCAAGGCCTGGACTTCTCGCAGGCGCAGTTCGACGCCGTCACCCGCATCGCCGCCGACGAATGGCAGGCCGAGATGAAGCTGCACGCCGAGTTGTTCGAGCAGCTGGGCGCCAAAGTCCCCACCGAGTTGTTGCAAACCAAGGCGGCCATCCAGGCCCGCCTGGCCGAACTGGACTGACCGCCGCCACCGCGACGATCTCCCCGCCACGGGCGCCCACAAGGCGCCCGTTTTTCATGGCCGCGCCACGCCCCTTATTCGAAGGTGGGCCGGCGGCCGGCCCGTCATCACCTGCGGCTAAGCTGGCGGCCGACATGCCCGACGACCGCCCCGCGCTCAACGCCGCCGCTTTCGCCCGCTGCCTTCCCTTCGTGGTCTTCATGGCCTTGCTGGCGCTGCGGGGCTACCTGCCCGCCAACCTCGGCATCGATGCGCGCTGGATCTACGGCGGCCAGACCCTCGTCGTCGCCGGCCTGCTGGCCTGGTACTGGCGCGAGTACGGCGAGCTGGTGCGCCAGAACCTGCCCGAAGCGCGCGAGACCGGCTGGGCCGTCGTCGTGGGCATCGCCGTGTTCGCGATCTGGGTGCAGCTGGACGCGCCGTGGATGCAACTGGGCAGCGCCACCGCCAGCTTCGTGCCGCTGGATGACCAGGGCCAGCCCATCTGGGCGCTGATCGCGCTGCGGCTGGCCGGCGCGGCGCTGGTGGTGCCGGTCATGGAGGAGCTGTTCTGGCGCAGCTTCCTGATGCGCTGGATACAGCAACCCCGCTTCGAGGGCGTGGACCCGCAGCGTGTGGGCCTGCGCGCCATCGTGCTGTCCACCTTCGTCTTCACGCTGGCCCACACGCTGTGGCTGGCCGCCGTCGTCGCCGGCCTGGCCTATGCGTGGCTGTACCGCTGGAGCGGCAAGCTGTGGACGGCCGTCATCGCGCACGCGGTGACCAACGCGCTGCTGGGCGCCTACGTCATCGCGACCGGCCGTTGGGAGTTCTGGTGAGCCCTAAGCCAGGTCGTTCGAGGTCTCTGAACGCTTCAAACACCCACGACCGCAGCCCGATGACCACGCTGTAAGGCCGCTTCTCGGAGACCGGCAGCTTCTGGTCCAGCAGGTGCTGGCGCGCGAAGTCGTCGGCGGTGCGCTGCAGCCGCTCGGCCAGCTCGCGCGCATGGCCGGCGCCGAACTCGCCGTGCACCAGCGTCAGCAACTCGCCCTCGCCGTCGAAGCCACCGGCGAAGAAGTCGGCCATGACCCGCTCGCGGAAGAACTGCATGACAGGCCCTTGAGGCCGCCAGCGCAGCGTCTTGGCCACCTTGAGCTTGTAGCGGTTGTGCGGCCGCAGCTCGATCACACCCAGCCGGTCCAGCTTGACCAGCGCCGCCACGGCGTCCGCCTCGCTGAGCCGGTAGCGGGCCAGCACGTCCTCCAGCGCCCACAGGCTGAGGCAGCAGATGGCCACCAGCAGCAGCTTCGGGTCGGCCACGACGGCCTTCTCCTGCTCCAGGCTCAGCTCGCGTTGCGCCGGCGCCTCGCGCGCCAGCCGCGCGGCCAGCTCGGCGAAGTCCAGTTTCAACACGCGGCAGATCTCGTCCACGCGTGACAACGGCATCTCGCCGCCGGGTGCCAGCATGCGCTTCACGCTGGATTCCGACAGTTCCAGCGCCTGCGCCAGCTCGGCATAGCTCAGCCCCTGGCTCTTCAGCTCGGCCTTGATCAGGGCCACGAGAGATTGCGTGCTCGACATGGGCGCGAACGGTAGCGCATGGCGGCACCCACGGGCGCGGGCATCGCGCCGCATTGACAAAAACGAGGGCGCCGGCGGCCCCGGCGCTGACAGTCGCGCCCCACGCCAACCACCTCCTTCTCGCCCCATGCTTTCTCGACGCCACCTGCTGTGCTGCGGCGCCGCCGCCGGCCTGTTCACCTCGCTCGCATCGCCCGCCCGCGCCGGCCTCGCCAACCCCTGCCGCAGCGGCATCCCCGACGCGCTGCGGCCGCTGCTCGCACGAGCCTTTGAAGGGCTGGACCCGCAGCAACTATGGGACGTGCACACCCATCTGCTTGGCACCGGCGACTCCGGCTCCGGCTGCACCGTCAATGCCACGCTGAGCCAGTGGTGGCACCCGGTCGAGATGCTGCGCAAGCGCTTCATCCTGAACGCCGCCTGCGTGCCGGCCGACGCGCCCAGCGTGGACCGCGCCTATGTGCAGCGGCTGCGCGCGCTGGCCGACGAGTTCCCGGACGGCGCGCGCTGGATGCTGTTCGCGTTCGACCATGCCTGCGACGACGCCGGCCTCCCGCACGCCGCGCACACGACCTTCCACGTGCCCGACGCCTATGCCGCGCGCATCGCGGCCGAACATGCGCAGCGCTTCGCCTGGGTGGCGTCCATCCATCCGTACCGGCCCGACGCGTTGCAGCGGCTCGACGCCGCGATCAGCGGCGGCGCGGTCGCGCTGAAGTGGCTGCCGTCCAGCATGAACATAGCCCTGCACGACCCGCGGCTGCGCCCCTTCTACGACCGCCTGGCCGCCACACGCCTGCCCGTCATCGTGCACTGCGGCGAGGAGCGCGCCGTGCCGGGCGCCGGCCGCGACGAGCTGGGCAACCCGCTGCTGGTGCGCGCGGCGCTGGAGCGCGGCGTGCGCGTCGTCATCGCGCACTGCGCATCGCTGGGCCATGCGTTGGACCTGGACCAGAAGCGCCCCCGCGAGGTGCCCGCCTTCTCGCTGTTTGCCCGCCTGATGGACGAGGACTGGGGCGGCCGGCTGCTGGGAGACATCTCCGTCGTGCTGCAGACCAACCGCGAACCCGAGGTCGGCCGCACGCTGCTGACGCGGGAAGACTGGCACCTGCGCCTGCTGCATGGCTCGGACTACCCACTGCCGGGCATCCCGGCCGCCGTGCGCCTGCCCAAACTCGTTGACATCGGCCTGCTCGACGCCGTCGACGCGCCCGCACTGGCCCAGTTGCGCGAGCACAACCCGCTGCTGTTCGACCTGGCGCTGAAACGCCTAGCCCGCTGCCGCGGCGCCGCGTTCCCGGCAGCGGTTTTTGCGACCCGTCCGCACTTCGAACGCGCGGCAGCGTCATGAAACGCTACTTCGCGGCGCTCGCCACGCGCCTCGGCACTATTCCCGAGGGCACGCCCCGCACCTTCGCGCAACATCGCGGCCATTCCAACCCACAGGGAAGTCCCTCCATGTCCTCCACCCCTTACATCCGTCGCGACACCAGTGCCTGGCGCCTGCAGGTCTGGATCTCCTTCGGCCTCAGCGTGATGCTGTGCGGCTCGGGCCTGGCCTGGCTGCCGGGGCAGGACCTGGACCGCGCGTTCATGGTGATGGGCTATGTGTTCTGCCTGTCCACCGCCTTCGCGCTGGCCAAGTTCATCCGCGACAACCAGGACCGCAGCGTCGACACGCCGATGTGGCGCATCGTCGTCTGGGCCGGCTTCGTGCTGGCCATGAGCCTGACGGGCTGGGGCCTGTGGCGCATGGAGATCCAACCCGTCTGGAAAGCCTACCTGGGCGTCAGCTGGCTCTACCTCATCTCGAACGTATTCACGCTGGCCAAGATGCTGCGTGACGCACACGAGGCCGACCTGATGGAAGCGCGCCTGCAGGGCCGTCGGGAAGCCGCCGTGCAGCCCGACAACGGCAACGCCTGATCTCCTGGAGTCAATCATGAAGAAGCTGTTCGCCACCACCGCCCTGGCCCTGGCCTTGTGCCAGTCCGCCCACGCCCAGCTGACGCCGTCCGAGATGAGCGCGGCCTTGTCCGTTGCGCCCATCGCGCTGTCGGTCGGCGCGGTCAGCGCCACCGGCGCCGCACTGAGCGCGGTGCCCGCGGGCCTGCTGTCGGCCGGCGTCACGCTTACCGTGGTCAGCGTCGAGATCGTCGGCGACGCCACGGTGTGGGTGCTGCAGCGCGCGTCCGACGGCGCCCGCATCAGCCTGCGTACCTCGGGCAAGCTGGCCGAGGGCGTCGTCGTGTCCACCGGCGCGGCCGTGGTGGTGTCGGTCATCGGCGCGGGCGCCATCCTGTCCGCCGCCGGCAACGTCATCGCGTTCATCCCCAACGAGATCGGCAAGGCCTTGCTGCACAACGAGCGGGTCAGCCGTTGAAGCTGGTGAAGCTGGCTCTTGCCATCGCCGCGCTGGCGCTTGCAACGGCGGCCCATGCCGGCCGCCCCTGCGAGGAGCGGCCGCAGACCACGCGCCAGATCGAGCAAGGCCTGAACCTCGCGCAGGCCACGGCCAAGAAGCTGGACGACAGCGGCGCGCAGGTGCTGATCCTGGCCCGCGCGGGCCAGGACTTGTCCAAGTACGACCTGCGCTGGTCGCACGTGGGCTTTGCCTACAAGGACACGAACCAGCAGCCCGCCGTCTGGCGCGTGCTGCACAAGCTCAACCATTGCGGCACCGACCATGCGGCGCTGTTCCGCCAGGGCCTGGGCGAGTTCTTCCTCGACAACCCGCACCGCTACGAGGCGGCCTTCGTCGCGCTCAAGCCCGAGCTGCAGCAGGCGCTGCTGCCGGTGCTGATGGACAACACCCGCGCGCAGCGCTTCAACGAGCGCCGCTACAGCATGGTGGCCTATGTGTGGGGCACCACCTACCAGCAGAGCAACCAGTGGGTGCTGGAGACGCTGGCCGGCGCGGCCGGCCCGGGCATCGTCAGCCGCCGCGCCGCGCATGACTGGCTGAAGGCCCAGGGCTACCAGCCCACCGACCTGCGCCTGTCCGCTCTGACCCGGCTGGGCGGGCGCATGACCCAGGCCAACATCGCTTTCGACGATCATCCGACCGCGCGCCGCATGACCCGGCACATCGACACCGTCACCGCCGACTCGATGTTCGCGTGGCTGACGCGCGCCGGCCTTTCCGACAACCTGCAACAGGTAACGCCATGACCGATCAAACGACGCCAACGGGCCCAGCGCCGGGCCGCTCCCAAGCGGGCCCGCATCCCCTCGGGGGATCGGCCGACGTACCCGGCGGACGAGGGGCTCCAGGTCACCCGAACCAGTTCGCGCTGCTGAAGCAACGCCGCTTCGCACCCTTCTTCTGGACGCAGTTCCTCGGCGCCGCGAACGACAACGTCTTCAAGTTCGCGTTCACGCTGATGGTGACCTACCAGCTGCAGCTGGAATGGCTGCCGCCCAGCATGGCGGGCCTGGTCATCGGCGCGCTGTTCATCCTGCCCTATGTGCTGTTCTCGGCCACCAGCGGCCAGCTGGCCGACAAGCACGACAAGGCCAGACTGATGCAGCTGGTGAAGAGCCTGGAGATCGCCATCATGGTGATCGCCGCCTGGGGCTTTTACGCCGCGCACGTACCGACGCTGCTGGCCTGCGTGTTCCTGATGGGCCTGCACTCCACGCTGTTCGGCCCGGTCAAGTACGCCTACATGCCGCAGCACCTGAACGAGCGCGAGCTGACCGGCGGCAACGGCATGGTGGAGATGGGCACCTTCGTCGCCATCCTGCTGGGCCAGCTGGCCGGCGGCATCCTGGTGGACACGCCCGTCGTGGGCCCGCAGCACGTGGCCTGGGCCTGCCTGGCGCTGGCCGTGCTGGGCCGCGTCACCGCGCAGGCGCTGCCGCCCAGCCCGTCGACCGACCCCAACCTCGTCATCAACTGGAACCCCTTCACCGAGACCTGGCGCAACCTCAAGCTCGCGCATGAAGGCCTGGCCGTGTTCCGGTCACTGTTGGGCATCTCGTGGATGTGGTTCTTCGGCGCCGTGTTCCTCAGCAACTTCCCCGCCTTCGCGAAGGAAGTGCTGCACGGCAGCCCGCAGGTCGCGTCGCTGCTGCTGGCGGTGTTCTCCATCGGCATCGGCATCGGCTCGCTGCTTTGCGAGATGCTGTCCAAGCGCCATGTGGAGATCGGCCTCGTGCCGCTGGGCGCCATCGGCATGAGCGTGTTCTCCATCGACCTGTACTTCGCCGCCAGCGGCCTGCCGGCCAGCGCACCGTACAGCGTGTCCGGCTTTCTGGCCCAGCCGGCGCACTGGCGCGTGCTGGCCGACCTGACGCTGCTGGCGCTGTTCGCCGGCCTCTACAGCGTGCCGATGTATGCGCTGATCCAGTTGCGCGCGCAGCCCACGCACCGGGCGCGCATCATCGCGGCCAACAACATCCTGAACGCGATCTTCATGATCGCCAGCTCCATCATCGCCGGCGCGATGCTGGGCGCGGGCATGACCATCCCGCAGATCTTCCTGGCCGTGGGCATCGCCAACGCGGTGGTGGCGTTCTACATCTTCCTCATCGTGCCCGAGTACCTGCTGCGCTTCGCGGCCTTCGTGCTGACGCGCCTGGTCTACCGCTTCAAGATCGTCCATGACGAGCGCATCCCGACGACCGGCCCGGCCGTGCTGGTGTGCAACCACGTCAGCTTCGTCGACGCCGTGCTGCTGATGGCCGCCAGCCCGCGCCCCATCCGCTTCCTGATGGATCACCAGATCTTCAAGACGCCGGTGCTGGGCTGGATGTTCAAGCTCGCCAAGGCCATTCCCATCGCGCCGGCCAAGACCGACCCGGCCACCTACGACGCCGCCTTCGCCGCGGCCCGCGCCGTGCTGGCCGACGGCGAGATGGTATGCATCTTCCCGGAGGGCGGCATCACCCGCGACGGCGAGCTGCAGCCGTTCAAGGGCGGCGTCATGAAGCTCATCGACGGCATGCCCGACGTGCCCGTCATCCCGATGGCGCTGGGCAACCTGTGGGGCAGCTATTTCTCGCGGGCGGAGGCCGGCCGGGCGATGGTGAAGCCGCTGCGCCGCGGCATCTGGAGCATGATCAGCCTGACGGTGGACAGTCCGATGACGGCGGCCGAGGTCAGTCCCGATGCGCTTCGTTCGCGGGTGGCCGGCCTGCTCGGAACAGGCGCTTCAGCCGCAGCTTGACGGCTCGCGCCGCGCGCCACACCGCGCTGGCGCGCACCCAGGCCAGCAGTTCCGCCTTCCAGTAGGTCCAGCGCTCGTAGACGCGCGCGAACCAGGGCAGTTGCATCAGCGCCGGCTGGATCAGCTGGAACAGCCAGGCCAGCAGCGCAGTGCCGATGAGCTTGGCCGCGATGACGAGGGCCACGCCCAGCGTCACGCGGCCCTCGGCCACCAGCCAGACGGCCAGCAGCTTGACCGGCAGGATCAGCAGACTGGGCAACACCAGCACCAGCAGCGCCCAGCGTGGTGGCAGCTGCTTCAGCAGCGTCTCGAACTGCCGGATGACCGGCAGCTTGGCGATCAGCGCGAAGACGCGGCGCAGCGGCTCCCAGCCCCATTCCTCGAACAGGATCAACAGCGCCAGCACGACGCGCACCAACCAGCGCAGCGGGGATAGCAAGGCCTTCAGCATGCCGGCATCTTCACCGCAGGCACGGGGCCTGTCGAAGGTCAGCGCCCAAATGAATCGGGCCGCCGCGTGCGACACGCGACGGCCCGAAGGCGGTGCAGCGACCGGGTATCAGCCGCGGCGACGGCGTGAGGCCACACCCGCGCCCAGCAGCGCCAGGCCGGCCAGCACGGCGGATGCCGGTTCCGGCACGGTGTTGAGGCTGACGTTGTCGACCAGGATGGCGTCGCCGCTGTCCAGGTTGGCCGAGCGGAAGCCGATGCTGCTGAAGCTGGTCAGGCCCGAGGAGCCGTTGAAGACCGCGTCCGCACCGGTGAAGCCGGCCTGCTCCGCCGCACTGGGGTCCACCCACAGCGAGTAGCGGTTGTAGGTGGACGAACCGCCCACCTTCTCCAGCAGCGCCATCAGGTGGTAGGTGGTGCCCACGGCCACGGCCGTGGAGAAGCTGCCGCCGGTGCCCTGTGTGCGCACGAACAGGTCGGACGTGCAGCCGGCGGTGCCGCCGCAATTGCCCTTCAGGCCCACGTTGGGGCCGGTCGAGCTGCCGAACCAGAAGCCCAGGAAGTCGTTGCCGTCGATGGCGCCGGTGTCGAACTGCAGGTCGAAGCTCACCAGCACCTGGCGGGCGTTGACGGCGCCGCCGAGCGCCCAGGTGGCGGCGCTGTCGCTGTTGCCGCTGAAGCGCAGCGCCTGGCCCGTGATGGCGCCTTCGCCGGCACCCACGGTGACGACCGTCGCGGCGGCGGAGGTCGTCCAGCCCGTGCCGTCGGTCGAAGCCATGATGGGCGCGGCCTGGGCCATGCCGATGAAGGCCGTGGCGGCTGCCACGGCGAGATTGCCGGCGAAGTTCATCAATACTCCTTGTGTTCTAGGGATTGACGCCTCGTCGCCCCTGCGGCTCGGATTGTCCAGGCGCGAACGGCCAGCCTCGCCAGGCATCCACCGCGATCGCGGGATGGCCGCAGCCCCCTCAATCAAGCGGGTGCCGCGCTTCGGGTGTGATTCAGATCACACCGCGCGCCCGCCTCGCGTCAGACGCCGCGCGCCCGATCCGCGTGGAACTGCGCCCGCCAGGCCTCGAAGCGGCCGGCGTCCAGCGCGTCGCGCATTTCCTGCATCAGGTTCAGGTAGTAATGCAGGTTGTGGATGCTGGTCAGCATCGGGCCCAGCATCTCGCCGCAGCGGTCCAGGTGGTGCAGATAGGCGCGGCTGAAGCCGGTGCAGCATTCACAGATGCAGGTTTCGTCCACCGGCTTTTCGTCGGCCTTGTAGCGCGCGTTGCGCAGCCGCACGTCGCCAAAGCGCGTGAACAGGTGGCCGTTGCGCGCATTGCGGGTGGGCATCACGCAGTCGAACATGTCGATGCCCTGGCTGACGCCTTCGACTAGGTCCTCCGGCGTGCCCACGCCCATCAGATAGCGCGGCTTGTTGGCCGGCAGCTGGTGGCCCGTGTGCGCCAGGATGCGCTGCATCTCGGCCTTGGGTTCGCCCACGGACAGGCCGCCGATGGCATAGCCCGGCAGGTCCAGCTCGGCCAGGCCGGCCAGCGACGCGTCGCGCAGGTTCGTATACATGCCGCCCTGCACGATGCCGAACAGCGCGTTGGGGTTCTCCAGCCGGTCGAATTCGGTGATGCAGCGCTTGGCCCAGCGCAGCGACATCTCCATGGACTGCTGCGCCTCGCGCTCGGTCGTCAGCTTGCCCTTGCTCTCGTAAGGCGTGCACTCGTCGAACTGCATGACGATGTCGGAGTTCAGCACGGTCTGGATCTGCATGCTGATCTCGGGCGTCAGGAACAGCTTGTCGCCGTTGACGGGGGACGCGAACTTGACGCCCTCCTCGCTGATCTTGCGCATGTCGCCCAGGCTCCAGACCTGGAAGCCGCCGCTGTCCGTCAGGATGGGCTTGTTCCAGCTCTCGAAGCGGTGCAGGCCGCCGAACTGCGTGATGACGTCCAGGCCCGGGCGCATCCACAGGTGGAAGGTGTTGCCCAGGATGATCTGAGCGCCCATCTCCTGCAGCGAACGCGGCGTGACGCCCTTGACCGTGCCGTAGGTGCCCACCGGCATGAAGATGGGCGTCTGCACGACACCGTGGTTGAGCGTGAGCGTGCCGCGGCGCGCGCGGCCTTCGGTCTTGAGGAGGTCGAACTTCAGCATGGGGCCGTGATTGTCGCAGCCAGGGCCCGCCCGCCTAAACTGGCCCGCAATGAGGATCCC
The DNA here is from genome assembly GCF_031458115.1 of Roseateles asaccharophilus. Classification (GTDB taxonomy): domain Bacteria; phylum Pseudomonadota; class Gammaproteobacteria; order Burkholderiales; family Burkholderiaceae_C; genus Pelomonas; species Pelomonas asaccharophilus_A. The sequence continues at coordinate 343,567 of NZ_JAVDXV010000009.1, forward strand.
TGCCATGGCCCCATTGCGGCTGCTCCTGTTGCTGGCGGCACTGCTGCTGCCCGGCGCGGCTCTGGCCTGCGGCCCCTACCGCGTGGCCTTCTACGAATACGCCATCCTCTACCACCGCGACACCGACGGCCAGTACCGCGGCATCGACAAGGACGTGCTGGACGAACTGGCCCGGCGCACCGGCTGCCGCTTCGACACGGTGCTGGAATCGCGGGCGCGCACCTGGGCGTTGATGACGTCGGGCGGGCTGGACATCACGCTGTCGGCGGTCGTGAACCGCGAGCGCGAGCGCATCGTCGAGCTGGTGCCCTACCTGCAGTCGCGCCGCGCCGTGGTGCTGCGCAACCCCAGCGTGCCCAGCACTGCCGAGGCATTCATGCGCGATGAGCAGCGCCGCCTGCTGAAGGTGCGCGCCGCGCGCGACGGCCCGCAGATGGAGGCGCTGCTGGCCCGGCTGGAAGCACGCGGCCGTGTCGTCGAGGCCGCAGACCAGCCCAGCGCCGTGCGCGCCTTCAAGGCCGGCCGCGCCGACGCGATGGTGCTGGGCATAGGCAGCCTGGCCCGGCTGCGCCAGCAGGATCCGGAATTCCAGGCCTACGACGCCGTCTTCTGGGCGCCGACGGAACGGGTGGTGGGCGCGCTGGCCATGTCACGCGAGCGCGTCAGCGAGGCCGACCGCGCGCGGCTGCGCGAGGCGATTGCAGCCATGCGGCGTGACGGCGGGCTGGACGCCATCCTGCGCCGCCATGTCGGCGACAAGCTGGCCGCCGCGCTGCGCCTGCCCGACGGCGACAGCGGGCATTGACCGCGACATGCAGCGCCGCCCCCTGCTCGCCCTCGCCGCCGCGCTGCCGCTGCGCGCCGCGGCCGCCCGCACGCCGCTGCCGGTGTTCTGCCACGCGCTGCCGCCGCTGAGCTTCGAGCAGGACGGCCAGCCCACGGGACTGGGCGTCGAGCTGCTGCGCCGCATGGCCGAGCTGGCCGGCCTGGACCTGGCGCTGGCGCTGCAGCCGCGGCTGCGCGCGGAAAAGTCGTTTCTGGAGACCCCGGGCAGCCTGCTGTTCCCGCTGGCCCGGCTGCCGGAGCGCGAACACCGCTACCGCTGGGTGGGCCCGCTGCTGCCGCGCCGCGTGGGCATCTACCGGCTGAACAGCCGCGCGGACATCCGCTGGCGCGGGCTGCAACAGCTCGACGGCCTGCGCGTGGGCGCCACCGCCGGCACGGCCACGCTGGAGCAGCTGCAGGCCGAGGGCCTGAAGCCGGGCAAGGAGCTGGAGGTGTCGCCCAGCTACGAAGCCAGCGTGCGCAAGCTGCTGGCCGGGCGCATGGACCTGCTGGTGATCGGCGACCTCAACATCTACTGGCAGCTGCAGCTGCTGCGCGAACCGCCGGAGCGCATCAAGGAAGTGGCGGTGCTGGATGCCGGCACCGACTATTGCTTCGGCCTGCGCCCGGACGCCGAACCGGCGCCCGCGGATGCGCTGCAACGCGCGCTCGACCAGCTGCGCCGCGGCGGCGCCATCGAGCGCCTCAAGCAGGCTTACGGCCTGCCCGCGAACGCCACCTAGCAGCGCCTGATCCGGACTAGACTGGGCCGTCAGTCGACCGAGGAGGGGTCATGGCGATCTGGCGATGCACGCTCGCAGCCCTGGGCCTGTGGCTCAGCGCGCAGAGCTGCGCTGCCGATGGCTGCGGCCCCTACCGCGTGGGCCTGCGCGAATACCCCCGGCTCTACCAGCGCGCCGCCGCGGGTCAGTTCGGCGGGCTGGACAAGGACTTCTTCGACGCGCTGGCCGAACGCAGCGGCTGCAAGCTCGAGTTCCAGCTTGAATCCCAACCCCGGCTGTGGATGCGGCTGGCGCGCGGCGACATCGACATGGCGAGCTGGGTGGTGCCCAGCGAACAACGCGCCACCGTCGTGCGCATCCTGCCCATCATGGGCGGCCGCATGATGGCCGTGACCTGGCGCGACGCCGGCATCAAGAGCGAGGCCGAGTTCCTCGCCGACCCGGCGCTGCGCGCCGTCGCCATCAGCCAGGCGCTCTACGGCCCCGGCTACGACCCGCTGCTGGCCCAGCTGCGCACCCAGGGCCGGGTCAGCGACGTGGCCGACTTCGACATCGCCTGGCGCGCCTTCGCCGGCCGGCGCGTGGCGCTGATGTTGGCCTACCCCTGGAGCCTGGCGGGCCAGCCTCCGGAGCTGATGGCCCAACTGCAGCTGAGCGACTGGCACGCCGCCGAGACGGCCACCACGTCGGGGCTGGCGCTGTCGCGCAAGACCGTGCGCGAGGCCGACGCGCACAAGCTGGAGCAGGCCCTGCGCGCGATGCGGCTGGACGGCAGCCTTGCGCAACTCCTGGCCCGGCATCTGCCCGCCGGCACCGTCAGGCTGCTGCCGCCCTGAAGCACCATCGATGCAGCGCGGGACAATCCCGCCATGCCCCTGACCCTGGCCGCGCCGGCCGAGCACGAACTGATCGTCAAGAAGAGCCGCTTCCTCGGCCGCGTTGAACCCTGCGCCGACCGCGCCGCCGCGCTGGCCCGCGTGGCGCAGCTGCGCGCCGAACACCCGGGCGCGGCCCATGTCTGCTGGGCCTTGCTCGCCGGCGGCCACTCCGCCGCCAACGACGACGGCGAGCCCGGCGGCACGGCAGGCCGGCCCATGCTGGACGTGCTTCGCCACCAGGGCCTGGACGGCGTGCTGGCCACGGCCGTGCGTTACTGGGGCGGCGTCAAGCTGGGCGCGGGTGGCCTGGTGAGGGCCTACACCGACTGCATCGCGCAGGCGCTGTTGACGGCAGACAAGGTCGAGCGCGTGGCCCAGGTGGAACTGGGCTGCGAGCTGCCCTACGAGCTGGAAGGAAGGCTGCGGCGGCTGGCCGAGCAGCATGGCGCCGTGCTGGCGGACGTGCGGCATGAGGCACGCGTGCACATGCGTTTCTCGCTGCCCGTCACGGCTCGTGCCGCGTTCACGGAGGCCGTCGACGAGGCATCTCAGGGACGCGTGGGCTGGGTGCGAGACAGCAGCATCGCATCCCCATAGCTGAAGAAGCGGTAGCGCTGCGCGATCGCGTGGCGGTACAGCGCCATGACCTCGTCGTAGCCCGCGAAGGCACTGACCAGCATCATCAGCGTGCTCTTGGGCAGGTGGAAGTTCGTGACAAGCCGGTCGACGACGCGGAACTGGAAGCCTGGCGTGATGAAGATGTCGGTCTCGCGCGCGCCGGCCACGAGCTGGCCGCTCAACGCGCCGGATTCCAGCGCCCGCAGCGTCGTGGTGCCCACCGCCACCACGCGGCCGCCGCGCGCGCGGCAGGCGGCGATGGCGTCCACGGTCGCCTGCGGCACGTCAAACCACTCGCTGTGCATCTTGTGGTCGGCGATCTGCTCCACGCGCACCGGCTGGAAGGTGCCGGCGCCGACATGCAGCGTGACGTGGGCGGTCGACACCCCAGCCTCGGCCAACCGCGCCAGCAAGGCCTCGTCGAAATGCAGCGCCGCGGTCGGCGCGGCGACGGCGCCAGGTTCCTTCGCGAACACGGTCTGGTAGCGACGCACGTCGTCTTCGTCGTCGGCATGCGCGATGTAGGGCGGCAGCGGCACATGGCCGTGCTGGTCCAGGAGCGCGAACGGGTCGCCGGCCAAGCGCAGGTGGAACAGGCCGTTGTCCGGCCCGCAGCGGCCCAGCACCTCGGCGTCGAAGGCATCGGCAAACCGCACGCGGCTGCCGGGCTTGGGGCTCTTGCTGGCGCGCAGGTGCATCCAGACTTCCTGCGTGCCTGGCAGCACGCGCTCGACCAGCGCCTCGACATTGCCACCCGTCGCCTTCACGCCGTACAGGCGCGCCTTGATGACCTTGGTGTTGTTGAACACCAGCAGGTCGCCGGGCTGCAAAAGGCCCGGCAGTTCGCGGAACACACGGTCTACGCGAGTCTCACCCGATGCGTCCAGCAGCCGTGACGCGGTGCGCTCGGCGGCGGGATGCTGGGCGATCAGCTCGGGTGGCAGATCGAAATCGAAATGGGCGACGGTGAGTTCGGACATGGGGCCGAGATTGTCTCAGCCCCGCGTTCTGGAACTCAGGGCTTGGCCAGATGCCAGACCTGGTTGACGTTGTCGCCCGTGCGATCACCGGGCTTCTGGTCCTTGACCCAGCCGTAGACCGGCTTGCCTTTGTAGGCCCACTGCTTGCTCCCGTCGTCGCGGGTCACGACGGTCCAGTCGCCCTCGGGCCTGGCGTCGGCCGCGGCGGTCAGCGGCGGCCAGTTCGCCGCGCAGCGGTCGTTGCAGTTGCTCTTGTTCGCGGCATCGCGGTCGAAGGTGTAGAGCGACAACCCGTTGGGACCGACGAAGATGCCATCAACCACCTGCGCCGGCGGCGCGGCGTGGGCGGACGCAGCGAAGCCGGCAACGATCAGGGCAAGCAGGGAAGAACGCACGGCACAGGTCTCCGGGATTGCAAAGCCGCCAAGGTAGTGGCGCGGTCGCGAGGCGACTACGAACGATTTCGCGTATTCATCTGCGCGCAGTCGCCGCCGCCACAATCGCGCCATGCCCGAGGCCTCCGCCGCACCCAGCAAACCGCAAGCCAAATCCGCCCCGCAGAAGGCGATGGAGAAGCTCGGCCTCGTGCGCGACATCGACCTGGCCCTGCACCTGCCGCTGCGCTACGAGGACGAGACCCGCATCACGCCCATTGCCGCGCTGCAGGACAACGTGCCGGCGCAGGTGGAGGGCGTCGTCGTGGACTGCCAGGTCGAGCTGCGCAGCCGCCGCCAGCTGCTGGTGCGCGTGAAGGACGAGTCCGGCAGCCTGCTGCTGCGTTTCCTGCACTTCTACCCGTCGCAGCAGAAGCAGATGTCGGCGGCCACGCGGCTGCGCGTGCGCGGTGAGGCGCGCATCGGCTTCTTCGGCCGCGAGATGGTGCACCCGGTCGTCAAGGTGGTGGACGAGGACACGCCGCTGGCGCAATCCCTGACCCCGGTCTACCCCGCCTCGGCCCAGCTGCCGCAGGCCTATCTGCGCAAGGCCGTGGCCTCGGGGCTGGCGCGGGCCGACCTGCGCGAGATCCTGCCGGCGGGCGTCGTGCCGCAGGGGCTGCCGTCGCTGAAGGAGGCGCTGACCTATCTGCACCATCCGCCGCCCAGCGCGTCGCAGGAGGCGCTGCACGAGCATCACCACCCGGCCTGGCACCGGCTCAAGTTCGAGGAGTTGCTGGCCCAGCAGCTGTCGCAGTTGCAGGCCCAGCGCGAGCGGGCGTTGCTGGTCGCACCGGCGCTGCGCGCGCGGCCCGGCGGCCTGCACCAGAAGCTGCTGGAGGTGCTGCCGTTTCAGCTGACCGCCGCGCAGCAGCGCGTGTCCGAGGAGATTGCGCAAGACCTGGCCCGGCCGCAGCCCACGCACCGGCTGCTGCAGGGCGACGTGGGCTCGGGCAAGACGGTCGTCGCGGCACTGGCCGCGGCCATCGCCATCGATGCCGGCTGGCAGTGCGCGCTGATGGCACCCACCGAGATCCTGGCCGAGCAGCATTTCCGCAAGCTGATAGCGTGGCTGGAGCCGCTGGGGTTGAAGGTGGCGTGGATCACCGGCAGCGTGAAAGGCAAGGCGCGGCAGAAGATGGTGGACGCCGCCGCCTCGGGCGAGGCGCAGCTCATCGTCGGCACGCACGCCGTCATTGAGGACAAGGTGCGCTTCGCGAAGCTGGGCCTGGCCGTCATCGACGAGCAGCACCGCTTCGGCGTCGCGCAGCGGCTGGCACTGCGCAACAAGCTCAAGGCGATGGACCTGGAGCCTCATCTGCTGATGATGAGTGCGACCCCCATTCCCCGCACGCTGGCGATGACCTATTTCGCCGACCTGGACGTCTCCACCATCGACGAGCTGCCGCCCGGCCGCAGCCCCATCGTGACCAAGGTGTTCACCGACGCCAAGCGCCACGACGTGGTCGACAAGATCCGCGGCGCGGTGGCGGACGGCGCCCAGGTCTACTGGGTCTGCCCGCTGGTGGAGGAAAGCGAGACGGTGGACCTGCGCAACGCGACCGAGACGCACGCCGAGCTGAGCGAGGCACTGGCAGGCACGTCGGTGGGCCTGCTGCACGGGCGCATGTCGCCCGGCGACAAGGCGGCCGTCATGGCCGAGTTCTCCAGCGGCCGCATGAGCGTGCTGGTGGCCACGACGGTCATCGAGGTGGGCGTGGACGTGCCCAATGCCAGCCTGATGGTCATCGAGCACGCCGAGCGCTTTGGCCTGGCGCAGCTGCACCAGCTGCGTGGCCGCGTGGGCCGGGGTTCGGTGGCCAGCGTCTGCGTGCTGATCTACAGCCCGCCGCTGTCCGACACCGGCAAGTCGCGGCTGAAGGCCATGGTCGAGACGACCGACGGCTTCGAGATCGCCCGGCGCGATCTGGACATCCGCGGCCCGGGCGAGTTCATGGGATCGCGCCAGAGCGGCGCGGAGCTGTTGAGGTTCGCGGACCTGCAGGAGGACGCGCCGCTGCTGGTCGCCGCCCGCGCGTTGGCGCCGCGGCTGCTGGACGAACATCCCGAGGCCGCGCGACGGCAGGTCGCGCGCTGGCTCGGGACGAAGGCGGAGTTCCTAAAAGCCTAGGCTCACTTGCAGGTAAAGCTCTTGGCGTTCACTTCCTTGACGTTGCCGGCACCGCAGGTGGCCAGGGCCTGATCGCTCATCTTCTGGATGGAGGCGCTGTCGGTGGACGTGTGCACCGGCGGCGCGAAGACGCAGGCGCTCAGGGCGACGGCGGCGGCCAGGGCGACGGTGAAGGTGGCGATGCGGTTCATGTTCGAGTTCCTTGGGGTCAGGTGTTGAGATGCGTCGCATCGTCGGGGATGTGCGATGAACAGTCAGCCGTCGTGCGACGAACTGCACAACGCCTTGGACAGGCTGCACGCTGACGGAAGCGTTGAATAAGTTCCCGCGATGCAGCGCGCCCTGATTTGGGATGGGCGGCAAGGCGCAAAGCGCAGCCCTGGCGGGCCATGGCGAGCATTTGCAACGCAGCAGACCGCCCAAGGCAGGGATGCGCTGCGCGCGAGGGGCTTGTTCAGCGCTTCCTACAACTCCAGCTTTTCTCGCAGCAGCTTGGCCTGGCGGCGCGACACCTCCACCTGGTGGCCGTCGCGCAGCGTCACGCGGTAGCCGTCGCTGCTGGACGGCGCGATGGCCTGGATCCAGCGCAGGTTGATCAGGTGGCTGCGGCTGGCGCGGAAGAACAGCTGCGAGTCCAGCTTCTCCTCCAGGCTGGTCAGCGTGCGGTTGATCAGCGGGCGCTGTCCGTCGAACCAGGCCTGCGCGTAGTTGCCGCAGCTCTCGAAGCCGGCGATGTCGCCCAGCCGCACGAACCAGCAGCGCTCGCCATCGCGCAGAAAGACCATGTCGTCGGCGCCTTTGATCGATGTCGCCGGCGTCGTCTGAACCATCGTGGCCGGTGCGGGCCGCAGCCGCTCGCGCACCTTGGCCAGCGCCGCCTCCAGCCGCTCGGGCTCAATGGGCTTGAGCAGGTAGTCCAGCGCGTTGCGATCGAAGGCCGCCAATGCGTGCTGGTCGTAGGCGGTGGTGAAGACGACCAGCGGCAGGTGCTCGATCTGGTCCAGCAGGTCGAAGCCCGTGGCGCCGGGCAGCTCCACGTCCAGCAGCAGCAGGTCGGGCTGCAGCTGGTCTATGGCCTCGCGCGCGGGCAGCAGCTCGGCGGCCTCGCCGACGATGTCGGCGTCGGGAATGGCGGCCAGCAGCGTGCGCAGCTCCTGGCGGGCGAGGCGCGAGTCCTCGACGATGTAGATCCTCATGCCGCCATCATCTCCACACTGACCTGCACACGGCCGTCCGCCGCCTCGATGCGGCAGCCCGCGCCCTCGCCGCCGGCGCGCGTCAGGCGCTCGCGCAGGTTGGCCAGGCCCAGGCCCGTGCCGTCGGCGCTGCTGCCCGGCTTCCACTGGCCCGGGTTCCCCACGGCCACGGACAGCTTGTCGCCGTCGCGGGCGACGCGGATGTCCACCACGCCGCCGCCGGGCGTGCGCGCAATACCGTGCTTGATCGCGTTCTCCACCAGCAGCTGCAGCAGCATGGGTGGCACGCTGGCACCGGCGGTCGCGGGGTCGACCTGCCAGTCCACGCGCAGCCGCTCCTCGTGGTGCAGTTGCTCCAGCGCCACGTAGTCGCGCACGACGGCCAGTTCGTCGGCCAGCGGCACGCGCTCCTTGGCGCTGTGCTGCAGCGTGTGGCGCAGCGTGTTGGACAGCCGGCTCAGCATCTCGCGGGCGCGGACCGGGTCTTCGTTGATGAGGGCGCGCAGGTTGTTCAGCGCGTTGAACAGGAAGTGCGGGTTGATCTGGGCCCGCAGCACCTGCAGCTCCAGCGCGCGGGCGGCGGCCTCGGCCTGCCACTTGGCGATCTCGCCCAGGCGCCAGCGGTTGATCATCTGGAGGCCCACCCACACCGCCGCCCACAGCCACAGCAGGATGCTGGTGTTGACCGTGTAGCTCAGGATCATGAGGCCGCTGTGCGGCATGTTGGCGGGGAACTCCAGCAGCCCCAGCGCCAGGCCCACGCGGTTGACGAGCAGCAGCAGGCATTGCAGCGAGAAGGCCAGCAGCGGCGGCAGCAACAGCAGCCGCAGCAGCAGCGCGCGGGGCGGCAGCTCCAGCCAGCCGCGGCGCAGCGCCAACGCCCGCAGTCCCTCGCTGGCCGCCCACAGGCCGGCGCCCACGCAGACCATCACGAAGGCCAGCGAACCGGTCAGCCGCTGGAAGCTCGCCACCATGACCAGCGAGATGCCGACGTAGCCGGCCCACAGCAGCGCCTGCACCACCGCCCGCTTGCGCGTGTCCATGCTCCTCCCGCCCTGTCGGGTTTGACCTTCTTATCGGGCCGCCAGGAAGCCCTTGACCTCGCCGACCAGCCAGTCGGCATCGTCCCACATGAGGAAGTGGTAGCCGCGCTGGCTCATGCTGACCTTGGCGCCGTTCAGGCCAGCGTACTGGGTCTCGAAGATTTTCTTCGTGCTGTCCAGCGTGGAGCCCATGGGCTCGAACGCGGCCCAGGCGCCCAGCACCAGCGTCGGCGCGGTGATCCTGGGCAGCAGCGGGCGCAGGTCCTCGCCCCACAGCTCGGACATGGCCTGCGCCGTCGTGGCGCGGTCGCTGGCCAGGCTCCAGGCGACGACACGCTCGAGATGGGCGGGGCTGCGGGTCATGCCGGCCGCGCCCTGGCGGGTGCCCGCCTCCCACTGTTCCTTGCTGGCGCCCAGCATCTGCTGGCGCATGCCGGCGGCCATGCCGCGCGCGGCCTCGGGCGTCATGCCGCGCAGGCCGCCCAGGAAGGGCAGCGAGTCGACGATGACCAGTCGCTCGATGCGGCCAGGCTTCTCGGCCGCCATCTGCAGCGCCAGCGTGCCGCCCAGGCTGTGGCCGATGACGACGGGCTTGTCCAGCTTGCGGTCGTCCAGGTAGGCCAGCAGGCGGTCGCGCATCGCGGTGTTGAAGTGCTCGGTCGTCACCGCCGGCGCGCCGGCGAAGCCGGGCAGCTGCACGAGGTGGCATTGCACGCCGGGCTGCAACGCGGCGCAGGTCTCGGTCCAGACGCTGGCGGCACTGTTCAGGCCGGGGATCATCAACACCGGCTTGCCCTGGCCCACGACCTCGACGCGCAGGTCGCGGAACTCGGCGGGCGCGGCCTCGCTGCGGCCGACGTAGAGTGCCGTCAAAATGGCCACGGCGGCACCGAAAAGGCCCATCCAGGAACGCTTGCGTGAGGACATGCTGGTCTCCATCCAGGTTGTGATGGAGCGCATGTTGCCGATGATCTTCCCTGTAACCCGCTGCCGGATGACCAGCGGCGGGCCGGGCGGACGAATGGCGAAACGGCGGGGTGGGCGGCGGCTACTTCAGCCGCTGCGCCCAGTACACCAGCACTTCCGTCTGCGGCTGCAGGTCGGTGGAGCTGTAGCGGTAGACCGGCACGATGTTGATCGCGTCCAGCGTGTTCAGGCCCGAGATGATGCGGCCGAACACGGCATAGCCCGGGTTGCTGGCGCTCTGGTAGTCCAGGCCCGTGTTGTCCACCACATTGAAGAAGAACTGGCTGGTGGCCGAGTCGGCGTCGCTGCGGCGGGCCATCGCGATGGTGCCGCGCAGGTTGGAGAGGTTGTTGTTGCTCTCCAGCTTGATGGGCGCGTACAGCGGCTGCTTCTCGATCATGCCGCTGCGGTAGCCGCCGCCCTGCACGACGAAGTCGCGGTCCACGCGGTGGATCAGCGTGTTCGAGTAGAAACCGGCGGCGACGTATTTGTAGAAGTTGGCGACCGTCTGCGGCGCATAGCTGTCGTACAGCTCGACGACGATCTCGCCGCTGCTGGTCAGCATGCAGACGGTGCCCCACTGGCTGGCGGCGGACGCCGCCAGGCCGGCCGCGCTGCACGACAGCGTGGGCGGATTCGGGTTGGGGTTGGGGCGCGGGTTGGACCCGCCGCCGCCTCCGCCTCCACCGCCGCCGATCTCGACATAGCCGCCGCCGCCGCAGGCGGCGAGGCTCAGGACGGACAGCAGAACGGCGACGCGACGCAGCATGGCAGCACCCGGGATGTGGCAGGGCCTGCCCAACGTGTCAGAGGCGGGTGCCGCTGACACGTCGTCGCAGTTGGTTACTAGAGGGCAATGACCTTGGCTTCAGTGACGACGACGTCGACCAGCGGCATGTCCGACGCATTCGTGTTTACGGCGCGGATCGCGTCCACCACGTCGAGTCCAAGCGTCACTTGGCCGAACACGGCATAGCCGTCGGGGTTGGCTGCGCTGCCGTAGTTCAGTACCGAGGAGTTGTCCACCGTGTTGATGAAGAACTGGCTGGTGGCGCTGTCGGTCACGGCCGTGCGTGCCATCGCAATGGTGCCACGCACATTGGACAGGCCGTTCTTGCTTTCCAGCAGGATGGGCGGGTAGGTCGCTGCCTTGTCCACGATGGCGCCAGCCGCGTTGCGGGTCATGCCACCGCCCTGGATGACGAAGTTGGCGATGACGCGGTGGAACAGCGTGTTCGTATAGAAGCCGTCGTTCACGTACTTCAGGAAGTTGTCCACCGTGATGGGCGCATGGGTGCGATCCAGGCCCAGTTCGATGACGCCTTTGTTGGTGGTCAGGCGCACCTTGTGCGTGACGGTCAGCGTGACGGGCGGGACCGGGGTCGGCGTGGGCGTGCTGCCACCGCTGCTGCCGCCACCACCGCCGCAAGCGGTCAGAGCAAGGGTCGTGGCCAGCGCCAACAGCGCGCGGCGGGGGAGTCGATTCGGGGTCATCTCAAACTTCAAGGTTGTCGATCAAACGGGTCGTGCCAAGTCTGGCGGCGGCCAGCGCCACCAGGGGCTGGCCGTCCACGGCGCCACTGAGGTCGTGGCGGACCCGGAGTGTGACGTAATCCGGCAACCAACCGGCGTCACGCAGCGATTGCATGGCGTCGGCTTCCATAACCGCAAGTTCGCGCTCCCCGGCCTGCCAGCGCGCGATCAGCGCCTTCAGCGTGCGTGACAGCCGCAGCGCCTCGGCCTTCTCGGCCTCGCTCAGATAGCCGTTGCGCGACGACAGCGCCAGGCCTTCCGGGCTGCGGCGCGTCTCGCCGCCGTAGATCTCGATCGGCAGCGCCATCTGCGCCGTCATGCGGCGCAGCACCATCAGCTGCTGGTAGTCCTTCTTGCCGAACACGGCCAGCGTGGGCTGCACGATGTTGAACAGCTTGTGCACGACGGTGCAGACACCCGTGAAGAAGCCGGGGCGGAAGTGGCCTTCCAGGATGTCGGCCAGCTCAGGAGGCGGCGTCACCTTGTAGCCCTGCGGCTCGGGGTACAGCTCTTTCTCGCTGGGCGCGAACACGATGTCGCAACCGGCGCCTTCCAGCAGCTCGCAGTCCCGCGCCAGCGTGCGCGGGTAAGTGTCGAAGTCCTCGTGCGGCGCGAACTGCAGCCGGTTCACGAAGATGCTGGCGACCACCGCACCCGCCGGGCCGACCAGCTCGCGTGCCTGCTTGACGAGCTGCAGATGGCCGTCGTGCAGGTTGCCCATGGTGGGCACGAAGCCGCGCTCGCGGTGGATGGCGAGCGCGTCGCGCAGCTCGTTGATCGTGTGGATGACGCGCATGCTCAGAACCCGTGGACCTCGTTGACCGGAAAGCTGCCGGCCTTCACCTCGTCCACATAGCCCTTCACTCCCGCCAGCACCGAGTCCTTGCCGGTCATGAAGTCCTTGACGAAGCGGGGCTTGCGGCCCGGCGTGATGTTCAGCATGTCGTGCAGCACCAGCACCTGGCCCGACGTGCCCACGCCCGCGCCGATGCCGATGACCGGCACCGGCGACGCGGCCGTGATGTCGGCGGCCAGTGCGGCCGGCACCATCTCGTACAGCAGCATGGCCGCGCCGGCCTCCACCGCCTGCTGCGATTCGCGCTTGATGCGCGCCGCGCTTTCCTCGTCGCGGCCCTGCACCTTGAAGCCGCCCAACGCCGTGACCGTCTGCGGCGTGAAGCCCAGGTGCACGCAGACCGGGATGCCTCGCTCGCTGATGAAGCGCACCGTCTCGGTCGTCCAGCCACCGCCTTCCAGCTTGACCATGTGGGCGCCGGCCTTGACCAGCGCGGCGGCGCTCTTCCACGCCTCTTCCTTGCTGACGTGATAGCTGTCGAACGGCAGGTCCGCGATGACGAACGCGTACTTCACGCCGCGGCGCACGCAGGTCGTGTGGTACAGCATGTCGTCCAGGCTGACGGGGGCCGTGGAGCCACGGCCCTGCAGCACATTGCCCAGCGAATCACCGATCAGCAGGATGTCCACGCCCGCCTCGTCCAGCAGGCTGGCGAAGGCCGCGTCGTAACAGGTCAGCATCGCGATCTTCTCGCCGCCGGCATGCATCTGCGCGAGGCGCGGCAGCGTCATGAGCTTGCGTTCAGTCATGCGGTTCTCCGTATAAACCCTGAAGACCCTCGTGGGGCGGCGGCAGTGTAGCGTTCGGGTCCGTTCCCTGAAGCCGTCCCCCAGCCATGACCCTGACCGAGTTGCGCTACATCGTCGCCGTCGCCCGCGAGCGCCATTTCGGTCGTGCGGCCGAGGCCTGCTTCGTGTCGCAGCCGACGCTGTCGGTCGCCATCAAGAAGCTGGAGGAGGAGCTGGATCTGAAGATCTTCGAGCGCGGTGGCAGCGAGGTGTCCGTGACGCCGTTGGGCGAGGAGATCGTGCGCCAGGCACAGTCGGTGCTGGACCAGGCCGGCGCCATCAAGGAGATCGCCAAGCGCGGCAAGGACCCGCTGGCCGGCGCGCTGCGGCTGGGCATCATCTACACGATCGGTCCCTATCTGCTGCCCGAATTGGTGCGCCACACGATAGAGAAGTACCCGCAGATGCCACTGATGCTGCAGGAGAACTTCACCGTGAAGCTGCTGGAGATGCTGCGCACCGGCGAGCTGGACTGCGCCATCATGGCCGAGCCCTTCCCCGACACGGGCCTGGCCACGGCCGATCTTTACGACGAACCCTTCGTCGTCGCGCTGCCGGCGTCGCACCCGCTGGCCGACCGCGCCACCATCAGCGCCGAGGAGCTCAAGCGCGAGACCATGCTGCTGCTGGGCACGGGCCATTGCTTCCGCGACCATGTGCTGGAGGTCTGCCCCGAGTTCGCGCGCTTCTCCAGCGACGCCGAGGGCATACGCCGCAGCTTCGAGGGCTCGTCGCTGGAGACCATCAAGCACATGGTCGCGTCCGGCATGGGCGTGACCGTGGTGCCACGACTGTCAGTGCCGCGCGAGAAGACCCCGCACCTGCGCTTCGTGCCGTTCAGCGACCCCGTGCCCACGCGCCGCGTGGTGCTGGCCTGGCGGCGCAGCTTCACACGCTATGAGGCGATCGCTGCGCTTCGCAACGCGATCTATGCCTGCGAACTGAACGGTGTCACTCGTTTGAGCTGAGGCAAAACCCTCCCCCTGGAACATGGGAGTGAGGTTCTACGCGGGCGCAAACACCACCGATAGTCGCGCCCTCGTACCCGCAACCTTGCTGCCCCCCCAACGCGCCACCGCGCGGACCGGCGGCAACGAACTCAAACCAGGGAGTATTTCCGTGACGAAGACTTTCGCAGCACTGGCCATCGCCATGCTGGCCGCCGGCAGCGCACACGCCAGCCTCAAATCGGTCTCGGGCAGCTTCGGCAGCACGTCGTGGACCGCCAGCAGCACCATCGTGGGCGTGACACCCACGGCAACGGCCCCCACGGCCGGCGGCGGCGATCCGCGCTACTTCGCGCCCCGCTCGCAGTACAGCGGCGTGGCCACCATCATCACGGAATACGCCAACGGCGACGCCTTCATCTGCTCCGGCACGCTGATGTCCAACCAGCGTTCCATCCTGACCGCAGCGCACTGCGTCAGCGACGGCACTGCAGCCCGCCCGGTGAACACCACGGTGCACTTCTACACCGGCACCGACCCCGACAACGTCACCTGGGCCGCGCCGACCTTCAGCTACGGCGTAAGCAACTACTACGTGCATTCGGCCTACACCGGCCATGTCATCGACCAGAACGACATCGCCGTGCTGACGCTGGACGCCTTCGTGGACTCCAGCGTGAAGACGCACGGCCTGTACGGCGGTAGCGACCTGACCGGCCTGGAGTACAACATCGCCGGCTACGGCGGCCGCTCGACCGTCGGCGGCAGCGCCGGCGTGGATGCGCGCACGGGCCGGCTCCGCCAGGGCGACAACCGCTACGACTTCCGCCTGGGCGATGCCGACTTCGGCGGCTTCTGGGACGACGTGCTGGGCGAACCCGCCAGCCAGATCGAATACACCTACCTGGCCGACTTCGACAACGGCAGAGGCGCCAACGATCTCAGCTGCAACATCGCCGTCTTCGGCTTCGGCATCGCGCCCAGCGGCAAGTACTGCAACACCGGCCTCGGCGCCGATGAAGTCTCCAGCGCCGGCGGCGACTCGGGCGGCCCCGAGTTCATCGGCGACCTGGTGGCGTCGGTCACGTCGTTCGGCCTGACCTTCGGCGACACCTGGGGCGACGTGGACAACAAACTCAACAGCAGCTTCGGCGAATTCAACGGCTTCGTGCCCGTCAGCATCCACCGCGACTTCATCGCCGCGGCCATGGCCACCGTGCCGGAACCAGGCAGCTTCGCGCTGGCCGGCCTGAGCCTGGCGCTGCTGGGTGCCTCGCGCCGCAAGCGCCGCGCCTGATCGCCTCGCGCCTTCAGCAAAGCCACCTTCGGGTGGCTTTGCTTTTTCCGGGCGCGGGACTTTCTTTCGGGGTATGTGCGGTCACGATGCATCCGTTAGGCTCTGCACATCCCCATCCGGAGCCCCCCATGCCCAAGAAGTCCGCCCCCGCCGTCAACGCCGGCATCAGCATCGGCATCAATGAGAAGGACCGCGCCGCCATCGCCGCCGGCCTGTCCAAGCTGTTGGCCGAGACCTACACGCTGTACCTGACCACGCACAACTTCCACTGGAACGTCACGGGCCCGATGTTCAACAGCCTGCACGCGATGTTCATGGCCCAGTACACCGAGCTGTGGAACGCGGTGGACCCGGTGGCCGAGCGCATCCGCTCGCTGGGCCATGCGGCGCCCGGCAGCTACGGCCAGTTCGCCAAGCTCAGTGGCCTGCCCGACGCGCCGGCCAAGCCGCCCAAGGCGCTGGAGATGGTGCGCATCCTGAAGGAGGGCCACGAGGCCGTGGCGCGCACCGCGCGCGCGCTGTTCCCCGTCGTCGAGAAGGCCAGCGACGAGCCCACGGCCGACCTGCTGACGCAGCGCATCACGGTGCATGAACAGACGGCCTGGATGCTCCGGAGCTTGCTGGAGGAGTAGCCAGTGGGCCGAGAAGCGGCCCCGCGCGACAGCGCGAGCCGTCTGTCGGCGCAGCCAACAAACGGCCTGGATGCTGCGCGGCCTGCTGGAAGAGTGAGCGACGCCCAGCGCCGCCCCGGCCGCCTGCGCGCGGCGCTGCGGATGGGCCTGAAAGGCATCGTCTGGCTGACCCTGGCGCTCGCCGCAGCCGCCCTGTTGGCGCTGACACTGGCCGTGCAGCAGTCACCCCGCTGGCCGGAGCCGACCGCGGTGTCGGCGGCGGACGTCGCACGGGCGCGCGATTTCCTGCACCGCAACGACCCACGCCGGCCGGCGTTCGGCCCGTTTCGCACGCTGATCGCCTCTGAGCGAGAGGCCAACCTGATGCTGGACCAGCTGGTCCGCCGCGTCGCGCCGGGCGGGTCGGCGCAGCTGATGCTGGCCGGCGGCAGCGCGCGGCTGCAGGCCAGCCTGCCCGTGCCGCACAGCCCCGTCGCGGCCTGGCTGAACATCGCCGCCACGCTGCACGAGACCCCGGGGCTGCCCGCCATCGCCGACCTGCGGGTGGGCCGGCTGCCGGTGCCCGCCTGGCTGGCCGAACGGCTGCTGCCAGCCCTGGCCGCGCGGCTGAATGCCACCCCCGAGGGCGCGCTGGCGCTGGACATGGTGCGGCGCGTGCGCCTGACGCCGGCCCGCGTCGAGGTGGTCTACGAGTGGGGTGATGACGGCCTGCAGCGGCTGCTCGGCACGCTGCTGCCGCCCGCGGAGCAGGCGCGCCTGACCGCCTATGCCCAGGCCCTGTCCGGCGCAATGCAGGCCCACGTCTCGGCGGGCGGCAGCACGGGCCTGCCGCTGGCGAACCTGCTGCCGCCGCTGTTCACGCTCGCCAGCCAGCGCAGCGTTGGCGGCGATGCGGTCGCCGAGAACCGTGCGGCGCTGCTGACGCTGGCGCTGCAGGCCATAGGCCGGCGCATGTCCGACCTGGTGCCGGCCATCCAGGCCGCGCCCCAGCCGCCCCACCTGACGATGACACTGGCCGGCCGCGAGGACTTCGCCCAGCACTTCCTGATCTCCGCCGCGCTGGCGCTGGAGGGTGGCGGGCCGTTGGCCGACGCTATCGGCGTCTACAAGGAAACGGTGGACCTGCGCCAAGGCAGCGGCTTCAGCTTCAACGACATCGCCGCCGACCGCGCCGGCGCGCGCCTGGGGCTGCTGGCACGGCGCGACCCGCAGGCATTGCAGCAGCGGCTGGCGCGCGGCGCGCGCGAGAGCGACTTCATGCCCGACGTGGCCGACCTGCCGGAGTTTCTCGGCCGCAAGGAGTTCCTCGCGACCTACGGCGGCCTGGATGCGCCGCCCTACCGCCGCATGCTGGCCGACATCGACCGGCGGCTGGACGCGCTGCCGCTGCTGCGCTGACCGAGGATACCGCTCAGCGCTCCAGCCGGAACGCCCCCACCGCCGCCGCCAGCCGCTCGGCCTGCTGCTTCAGCGCCTCGGCCGCCGCGGCCGACTCCTCCACGAGCGCCGCGTTCTGCTGCGTCAGCTGGTCCAGGTGCGACACCGCGGTGCCCACCTCGGCGATGCTGCCGCTCTGCTCGCTGCTGGCCGCGGCGATCTCCTGCATCAGCCCCGTCACCTGGTTCACCGAGGTGACGATCTGGTTCATCGTCTCGCCGGCCTCGGCGACCAGGCGCGAACCGCTGTCCACGCGCTCCACCGACGCCGAGATCAGCGTCTTGATCTCCTTGGCCGCGTCGGCGCTGCGGCCCGCCAGCGAGCGCACCTCGCTGGCCACGACGGCGAAGCCGCGGCCCTGTTCGCCGGCACGCGCCGCTTCCACGGCCGCGTTCAGCGCCAGGATGTTGGTCTGGAAGGCAATGCCGTCGATGGTGCCGATGATGTCGGCGATGCGGCTGGAGCTGCTGCTGATGTCCTGCATCGTCGTGACGACGCGCGACACCACGTCGCCGCCGCGCTGCGCCACCTCGGCCGTCGCGACGACGAACTGGTTGGCCTGCGCGGCGCGCTGCGCGTTGAGCTTGACGGTGTCGGTCAGCTGTTCGGCGGAGCTGGAGGTCTGTTCCAGGCTGCTGGCGGTCTGCTCGGTGCGGGCGGAGAGGTCCTGGTTGCCCAGCGCGATCTCCTGCGACGCGGTGCGCACCGACTCGCTGCCGTCGCGGATCTCGCGCAGCACGCGATTGAGCTTCTCGACGAAGGTGTTGAAGCTGGTCGCGATCTCGGACAGCTCGTCCTCGCCGGCCGCGCTGACGCGCCGCGTCAGGTCGCCGTCGCCGGAGGCGATGTCCTGCAGCGCCTCGTTGAGCTGGGCCAGCCGGCGCAGCCGCCGTGCCACCAGCGTGCCCATCACCATGCCGCCCGCCACCAGCACGACGACGGCCGCCACCAGCGAGCTGGCCGCCAGCCCGCGCAGGCCCGCCAGCGCCTCGGACTTGTTCAGCGCGATGACCAGCACCCAGTCCGTGCCCTTCACCTGCGTGGCCAGCAGCTCGTGGGCCGTGCCGTCGATGTCTGCCGGTTCCAGCCGGGCCGCCGCTGCCAGCTGGCGCAGCCGCTCGGCGGTCAGGCCGGGCACCGCGTCCTTCGCCGGCGTGCCGCCGCGCTTGAGGTCGGGGTGGGCGATGAAGTTGCCGTCCTTGTCGGTCAGGAAGGCGAAGCTGGCCGGCGTGGGCCGGATGGACTTGACGATGTTGACCACGTTGTCCAGGAACACGTCGCCCGCGGCCACGGCCGTCGTGTTGCCGCCCTGCTTCACCGCGACGGCGAAGGTGACCACCATGCGCTGCGTGGCGGCGTCCTTGTAGGGCGAGGTCAGCACCGGGCCGCCGGCGCCTGCAGCCTGCAGATACCAGGGCCGGCCGGTGGGGTCGTAGCCCTCGGGCAGCGTCTGCGGCGCATTGAACAGGATGCGCTTGTCGGCGAACGCCACGTAGCTGTTGTCGAAGCCGCCGGACTCGCGCGCCTGCACCAGGTAGCTGACCGCCTGCTCCGCCGGCACCGCGGCCACCGGCATCGTCGACTTGACCACCGCCACCTTGGAGGCGGCCCAGTCCGAGATCGCCTGTGCCTGCGCCTGGGCCAGCCCTTGCGTGCTCTGCTGCAGCTCGCTCAGCACCTGGCCGCGCGCGGTCATGTAGTTGGCCACGGCCAACGCCAGCAGGCCCAGCAGCATGGACACGACGGCCAGCGCGACCAGTTGCGCGCGAAGGGACTTGAAGCGGGACAGCATGGCGACTCCTCCTCGGCAGCGAAACCACCAACTTTGCCTGCGCCGGCCGCCCTTGTGTGGTTGGCGACGCGGGCCTCGCGGCCTGCGTTGCGACAGAAGCCACGCTCGGATGCGTTTGTCGGGGTTTGCGGAGGGGGCGCCAAGGCCGGCACGGATAATCCCGGGTCAGTCCGACCCCAGAACTCCATGTCCGAATCCACCGCCAGCCGCATCGAGACGGAAGTCCGCCGCCGCCGCACCTTCGCCATCATCAGCCACCCCGACGCCGGCAAGACCACGCTGACGGAGAAGCTGCTGCTGTTCTCCGGCGCCATCCAGATCGCCGGCTCCGTGAAGGCGCGCAAGGCGACAAGGCATGCGACGTCGGACTGGATGGAGATCGAAAAGCAGCGCGGCATCTCGGTGGCGTCGTCCGTCATGCAGATGGAGTACCGCGACTGCGTCATCAACCTGCTGGATACGCCGGGCCACCAGGACTTCTCCGAAGACACCTACCGCGTGCTGACCGCCGTGGACGCAGCGCTGATGGTCATCGACGCCGCCAACGGCGTGGAGCCGCAGACGCGCCGCCTGCTGCAGGTCTGCCGCGCCCGCAACACGCCCATCCTGACCTTCGTCAACAAGATGGACCGCGAGGTGAAAGACCCGCTGGCGCTGATGGACGAGATCGAGCAGGAGCTGGGCATGACGGTCGTGCCCTTCACCTGGCCGGTGGGCATGGGCAAGCAGTTCCACGGCGTGATGGACCTGCGCCAGGAACGCATGCGTGTGTTCGCCCCCGGTGAGGACCGCGCGGCCGGCACCGAGGAGGTGCTGGAAGGCCTGAGCAATCCGGCCTATGCCGAGCGCTTCGGCATGCAGTACGACAACGCCTCCGGTGAGATCGAGCTGGTGCGCGAGGCCGCGCCCGAGTTCGCGCTGGACGACTTCCTGACCGGCAAGCAGACGCCGATGTTCTTCGGCTCGGCCGTCAACAACTTCGGCGTGCAGGAGGTGCTGGACGCGCTGGTGGAGCTGGCTCCCGCGCCGGACTCGCGCCAGGCCATGCAGCGCACCGTGAAGCCGGAGGAGCCCAAGTTCACCGGCGTCGTGTTCAAGATCCAGGCCAACATGGACCCGGCCCACCGCGACCGCATCGCGTTCGTGCGCGTGGCGTCCGGCCACTTCGAGCGCGGCATGCGGCTCAAGGTCGTGCGCTCAGGCAAGGAACTGCGCCCCAACACGGTGGTGAGCTTCCTGTCGCAGCGCCGCGAACTGCTGGACGAGGCCTTTGCCGGCGACATCATCGGCATCCCCAACCACGGCGTGCTGCAACTGGGCGACACCATCACCGAAGGCGAGGCGCTGCAGTACACCGGCCTGCCCTTCTTCGCGCCGGAAATGTTCCGCTCGGTGGAAGTGGCCGACCCGCTGCGCACCAAGCAGCTGCGCGAGGGCCTGCGCCAGCTGGGCGAGGAAGGTGCGATCCAGGTGTTCCGCCCCGAGGCCGGCAGCGTGCTGCTGCTGGGCGCCGTGGGCCAGCTGCAGTTCGAGGTCGTCGCGCACCGGCTGGAGCACGAGTACGGCTGCAAGGCCCGTGTGATGCCGGCGCGCTACAACGTCGCGCGCTGGGTCACCTGCGAAGACGCCGAAGGCCAGCCCGGCAGCGGCGAGAAGGAGCTGCGCCGCTTCATCGACCACAACGCGCACCGCGTGGCCTGGGACGCCGTCAACGCGCCCACCGTGCTGCTGGAGTACGCCGGCGAGTTGCGTGCGATGCAGGAGAACTGGCCGCGCATCCAGTTCCACGCGCTGCGCGAGCACGCGGGCCTGGTCTTTCAGCAGCGGCTGGAAGGTTGAGCGGCGGCGCGTGCGCGCCGCTCCATCAGCGCCTCAGCAGGACCCACCCAGCCAGCGCCCGGTTGACAGCATGCGCTGGTCCATGTCGCCGCCCAGCGCCTCGCCGGTGTCGCCATTGATCGCGTTGCCGCGGCCGTTGAGCTCCAGCTTGTACTGCGTAGGACCGTAGCTGGCCGTGAAGCGGCCCTTCAAGCGCCCGCCACCGTCGGTACGGCAGGCGTAGCTGCCGGCTGAGGAGCTGCTGTCCAGTTGGTCGGCCTTCACCTCGCAGCGCCAGTGATCACCGGCGTTGTTCAGCACCGATTCCAGGTAGCGCGACAGATCGATGCGCGCCTGCTGCGGCGCCAGGCAACTGCGCTTGTTGTCGCCCTGCTCGGCGTCGAACTCGCGCTTCTGCGCATCGTTCAGCTTGGCGCGGATGCGCTCACGCGCGCCCTTCAGCGCCGCCGTGACTGACTGGCCGTTGATCCAGGCCTCGCTTTCATGGGCCCACAGCCCGGGCTTGAGTTCGAGCACCGGCGCGGCGGCGGCGGGCAGTGCCAGCGCCGCGAGCAGAGCGACGGCAATCGGGGAGGAAAAACGATGCATGCGGGTGTGAGGGAGTCGGAAAGACGCGCATTCCAGCAGCCTGCCGCCCAAACCGACATCCCTCGATTGGCAGTCAGCCCACTACCATCCACCCATGCCCACGCCCGCCTCCCGCTCCTGCCCCTCCTGCGGCGACCGCATGGAGATCCATGCGCTGCCGGCGCAGTACGGCGGCGAGGTCGAGATCGACTTCTGCTTCGGCTGCCACGGGCTCTGGTTCGACGAGATGGAGAACCTGAAGCTCGCGCCGCAGGCCATCGCGACGATGTTCAAGGAGATGCACCGCCACCACGATGCACCCCGCACGCCGCTGGCCGCGCGGCTGCGCTGCGCCGAGTGCCGCGGCGGGTTGGTGCAGGGCTTCGATCTCGTGAAGAGCGGGCGCTACATCACGCATCGCTGCCCCAGCCGGCACGGCCGCTTCAGCAGCTTCTCGTCCTTCATGATCGAGAAGGGCTTCGTGCGTCAACTCACCAAGCCCGAGATCGCCGACATCGCGAAGAAGGTCGGCAGCATCCACTGCAGCGCCTGTGGCGCGCCGGTGGACCTGCGCAAGGAAGACGCCTGCTCGCACTGCCGCACCGCGCTGTCGCTGCTGGACCCGCAGGCCGTCGAGAAGGCGCTGCAGACCTATGCCCATGCGCCCGCGCGGCCCTCCTGGGGCAGCCCCAGCGATGTGGCCGACGCCGTCGTCGCGATGGAGAAGGAGCGCTCGCGGGCGCAGCGTGAGGACCCGCGCCTGGCGTTCACCTCGCCAAACGCCGGCGTGCTGGGCGTGGACCTGCTCAGCGTGGGCCTGGTGCTGTTCAGCAGTCTTTGGGATGACTAGCGCCAACGACGAGTTCCAGCGCGGCCTGGCCCTGCACCAGCAGGGCCGCCTGGACGAGGCCGAGAAGCGCTACCGGCGCATCCTGCGCACGGCACCCACGCATTTCGACGCCCTGCACCTGCTGGGCGTCATTGCCGGCCAGACCAACCGCTTCGACGAAGCCCACCAGCTGCTGACCCGCGCGCTCGCGCAGCGCCCCGACAGCGCCCCCGCGCTGACCAACATGGGCAATGTGCTGGGCAACCTGGGCCGGCACCTGGAGGCCATCCAGACCTTCGAGCGCGCGCTGGCCCTGAGGCCCGACGACGCCAAGGCCTTGCGCAACCGCGGCACCAGCCTGCGCGCGCTGGAGCGCCCCGAGGAGGCGCTCGCCAGCTTCGATGCGGCCCTTGCGCTGAAGCCCGACTACCCCGAGGCTCTGATCGGCCGCGCCGAGGCCTTGCTGACGCTGCACCGCCGAGGCGATGCGATCCAGGCCTTCCGCCAGGCACTGCCGCTGGGCATGGACGTGGAGCAGATCCGCTACGCGCTGGCGGCGCTGGGCGACGAGCCGGCGCCGCCCACCGCGCCGCCGCGCTACGTGGAGGAGCTGTTCGACAGCTACTCGCAGAACTTCGACCAGCACCTGGTCGGCAAGCTGGCCTACCGCACGCCGGAGCTGTTGCTGGCCGAGCTGCAGCGCGCGCAGCCCCAGGCCGGCAGCGACATCATCGACCTGGGCTGCGGCACCGGCCTGTGCGGCCCGCTGCTGCGCCCGCTGGCGCGCCGGCTGATTGGCGTGGACCTGTCCAGCCAGATGCTGGCCCGCGCGCAGGCGCTGGGCCTGTACGACGAGCTGCTGCACGCCGACCTCACCGCCGCGCTGGCCGGGCCGCCCGCGCGCTTCGACATCGCCGTCGCAGCCGACGTGTTCGTCTACATCGGCGACCTGGATGCCGTGTTCGCCGCCACCGCCGCCGCGCTGCGGCCGGGCGGGCTGTTCGCGTTCTCGGTGGAGGCCGCTGACGGCGTGGACTTCGAGCTGAACTCGCGGCGCCGCTACGCGCATTCGCTGGCCTATCTGCAGCGCCTCGCCGCGGCGCACGGCTTCAGCGTGGAGAGCGCCACGCAAAGCGTCATCCGCAAGGAAGGCGACGAGCCAGTGAACGGCCTGCTGATCGTCATGCGCCTGGCCTGAAGAAAAGGCCTGCGCGCACGCCGCTGCGCGTGGGCTGCGATGATGCGCGCCCCGTTCATGCCGCCACGAGCCGTTCTATGAGCAAGCGCCTCCTTCCCCTCGCCCTGCTGGGCTTCAGCATCGCCCACGCCGCCCCGTCCCTGGAAACGGTCGTCGAAGGCCTCAAGACCCCGTGGGCCGTGGCCTTCCTGCCGGACGGCCAGCTGCTCGTCACCGAGCGCGACGGCACGATGCGCACCGCCAAGCCGGGCGCCAAGCCGAGCGCGCCCATCCAGGGCGTGCCGGCCGTCGATGCGGTGGGCCAGGGCGGCCTGCTGGACGTCATCACCGACAGCGACTTCGCGCGCAACCGCACGATCTACTTCTGCTACGCCGAGCCCGCCGCCGACAAGACCAACACCACGGTGCTGGCCAGCGCCAAGCTCAGCGCCGACAACCGCCGGCTGACCGACGCGAAGGTCATCTTCAGCCAGAAGCCGCGCATGGAGAGCAAGCTGCACTTCGGCTGCCGCATCGTCGAGGCGCCGGACGGCAAGCTGTTCCTGAGCCTGGGCGAGCGCTACAAGGGCATGGCCCAGGCGCAGACGCTGGACAACCACTTCGGCAAGATCGTGCGCGTGGGCAAGGACGGCAGCGTGCCGGCCGACAACCCGTTCGTCGCCACCGCCGGCGCGCTGCCCGAGATCTGGAGCCTGGGCCATCGCAACTCGCAGGGCCTGACGCTGGACGCCAAGGGCCAGCTGTGGGAGCACGAGCACGGCCCGCAGGGTGGCGACGAGCTGAACCTCATCCGCCCGAAGCTGAACTACGGCTGGCCCGTCATCACCTACGGCGAGAACTACGGCGGCGGCAAGATCGGCGACGGCATCGCGGCCAAGGCCGGCATGGAGCAGCCCAACGTGAAGTGGGTGCCGTCCATCGCGCCCGCCGGCCTGGTGAATCTGAAGAGCGCCAAGTACGGCGCCGCCTGGCAAGGCAGCTTCTTCATCGGCTCGCTGAAGTTCGGCCATCTGGAGCGCGTCAAGCTGGGGGCCGACAACCGCGTCGTGGAGCAGGAGAAGCTGTTCCCCGACACCGGCCGCATGCGCGATGTGCGCGAAGGCCCGGACGGCCTGTTGTACCTGGTGCTGGAAGGCGACGGCAAGATCCTGCGCGTCAAGCCCTGACCCTGAGCACCGCGTTGGCCGCTGGGCCGGCGCGGCGCCGATGCCAAGTTCGGTGGTGGGCATAACCGTAGGCCATGCCGCACGGCGGGCGTGCAGGCGGCCCCCATCGAACAGGCCGTCATGCTTCGCTGAAACCAGCGCCGCAACGAGGCGCCGGCTCTTACAGTTCGCGCTCCCCTTGACCCGCGAGACGCTGCGGCCCGCCTTGCCCGCCCCGGCAAGCCGTGCCCGAGCCGGCATGAAGTTCCACCGCCCCCTCCTTGCCCTGGCCTTGCTGCTGGGCGCCCTGAACAGCCCGGCGCAGACGCCACAGGCTCCCCAGCCCGCGGCATCGGTGCCCGCCGCTGCGGCGGCTGCAGCCTCAGCGCCTGCCAAGCCGGCTGAGGCCACGCCGCCCAACGCGCTGGACCGCGTGCAGATCACCGCCGCCGCCGAGACCGACGACGGCCTGCGCCGGCGCCAGTCCATCGCGATGTCCATCTACGGCCGCGAGGAGCTGGACCGGCAGGGCGACATCGACGTGACCGACGTGCTCAAGCGCCTGCCGGGTGTTTCGATGGACGGCGGCGCGCCGCGGCTGCGCGGCCTGGGCGGCGGCTACACGCAGATCCTCATCAACGGCGAGCCGGCGCCGCCGGGCTTCTCGCTGGACACGCTGGCACCGGGCGACGTGGAGCGCATCGAGGTCGTCGCCGGCGCCACCGCCGAGTATCCCGGCGTGGCGGGCACCATCAACGTCGTGCTGCGCGAACCGCCGCGCACGCTGCAGCGCGAATGGCGCAGCAACCTGAACTACCGCGCGCTGCAGCCCGGTGGCAGCACCGCCTTCCAGTGGGGCGACCGCATCGGCGCGCTGTCTTTCGTCGTGCCCATGAACGTGACGCGCTCGGCTTGGGCCACGGCGTACGAGCAGGTGCGCCTGTCGCGCACGCCGGCCGGCGAGGTGCAATCGCAGGCCATTGACGGCCGCGACCAGGGCCGCAGCAGCAGCGCCCAGATCGCGCCGCGGCTGCAGTGGAAGTTCACCGACTGGGACACGCTCAACCTCAGCGCGTTCTGGCAGCACACGCAGGGGCGCAACGCCAGCGACAGGCGCATCGTGGCGCTGCTGGGCACGCCGTGGCAGACGGCCCGCGACGAATCGCAATCTGAGAACGCCGGCAACGTTCTCCGCGCCGCGGCCAACTGGATCCACAAGCAGGAAGACGGCGGCAAGATCGAGTTGCGCGGCACCTGGCAGGACACCACGCGCGACAGCAGCCTGCACTACGACAGCTACCGCGCCGACGGCCGGCTGCTGGTGACGCGCGAGACGCAGACCGACTTCGGCGAGGAGCGCGTGGCGCTGGGCGGCCGCTGGACCCAGCCCGTGGCCGAGGATCACACGATCGTCACCGGCTGGGACATGGAGACGCGCGAACGCGACGAGCTGCGCCGCGTCTGGGACGCCGGCATCGAGCGCATCGACAGCGCCACCGGCGTGCCCTTTGCCGCGCGCATTGGTCGCGTGGCCGTCTTCATCCAGGACGACTGGGCGCTCAGCCCGCAATGGGGTCTGCAGCCGGGCCTGCGCCTGGAGCAGGTGCGCACGCGCGGCGACAACGGCACCAACGCCATCGACAACCAGAACCGCGTCGTCGCGCCGACGCTGCACATCAACTACAAGTTCGACCCCAAGGGCCGCGACCAGATCCGCGCCAGCGTCACGCGCAGCTTCAAGCTGCCGGACCTGTCGGCGCTGGTCAGCCGCTACGTGCTGAACGGCAACTACGAACGCACCGAGACCAACACGCCCATCGCCGCCGACTCGGCCGGCAACCCGCAGCTGCAGCCCGAGCTGAGCACCGGCTTCGACCTGCGCTTCGAGCACTACCCGGCCAGCGGCGGCGTGCTCAGCATCGGCATGTTCTACCGCCAGATCGACGACCTGATCCGCCGCGGCATCCGGCTGGAGACGGGCATGGCGCCGGACATCACCAACATGCCGCGCTGGGTCTCACGGCCCATGAACATCGGCCAGGCCACGACGCGCGGGCTGGAGTTCGAGATCAAGGGCCGCGGCGAGGAATGGCTGCCGGCGCTGTTCGACAAGGACAGCGGCGTCAACCTGCGCGCGGCGTTCAACCTCTACCGCTCGCAGGTCGAACAGGTGGACGGCCCCGACAACCGGCTGGAGGCACAGCCGCCGTGGCTGTCCAATATGGGCTTCGACTGGCGCATCCGCGACAGCGGCTGGACCGTGGGCGCCAGCCTGATCCTGCAGCCCGGCTACGCCACCAACCAGACCGACCGCCAGGTCGCGCAACGCAGCGCGCAACGCACGCTCGACGCCTTCGCCGCCTGGAAGGTCGACCGCTTCTCGCAGCTGCGCGTGGGCCTGACCAACCTGCTGGCGCCCGACAGCGTGGTGGCCAGCGCGGTCGAAGACGTGGACGGCTTCTCGGCCGGCAGCAGCACAAGGCGGAATACGCTCAGGGCGATCAATGCGAGTTGGGTGGTGAGGTTTTGAGGAAGTGCGACAAGCGCGATGAGGCATTCGCGGCGCTCGGCTTGAGCGACTGGTCTTGGCGCTCGCTTGGGTAAAGCTCCCCGTCGTCGCCTTGCACCCTAGCGCGCAACGCCTTGGCAATTTCAATCAGCTTCACCACCGCTCGTTCCGAGGGATTCTTCGTCACTAGCTCGCCGCGCTTCGGGTCAAACCAGATCGGAAACGACTCACCAGGTATGGAAACCACGAAATCAAGCTCTGTATTGTTTGAATCTCGGGCCACCTGAGAGTCCCGCTTCACGTACTCGCGCCACTCCACGATGGATATCGTGGGGCCATCGGCATCGGCCCAATGCGCCTTGCGTGTGATGTGCAAGTCATAGCCCGCATGTACAAGCTCGCAGAAAAGCATGAGCGCGGCGAAGAAGGCGATGCGCATTTGGAGCGTTCTAACTATTGATCTGCTCGCAACTTTGCATCACCACGACCTACCGCCAATGCCTACCGCGCTGATGCTCAGGGCTGCAGCGACAGCAGCGTAGGTTGGGGTGAGCTGGCGAACCCCAACGTTCAGCGGATCAATCGATGTTGGGGTTGTCACCCCAACCTACCGAGCTCAGGGCTGCAGCGCCAGCAACCCCATCGCGGTCAGATTGATCAGCGCGTGCGGCACGGCCGCAACGGCATAGGCCCGCCACCACGACGCCGGCCGCCAGGCCAGGTAGCTGCAGCTGAAGATGTAGAAGCTCCAGAAGGTGCCGAAGAACCAGATCAGCCCGGAGGCCCCGTGCAAGCAGCCCCACAGCACGCTGGACGCGGCGGCCACGAACAGGGGCCGGTGCGACAGGCGGGACAGCAGCCACAACCCACCGCCCAGCACCAGCGTCTCAACCAGCGGTGCGAAGACCACGGCACTGAAGACCTGCCCCATCGTCAGCCGGCGCGGCGGAGGCTCGAACGTCGACGAGTCGATGCCCAGCCACTGAAGCAGGCCGTACACCAGGCTCACCAGCGCCAGGCTGGGCAGCAGCGCGACGGGCCAGGCCAGCAGGCAATGCCGGGTCAGCGACCCCGCACGCTGCGCGGACACCAACGCACGCAGCGGCGCAAACCAGCGCTGTTGCGCCCCGGCTTCGGCCAGGATGGGCGGCGAGGACTCCAGGGCAGGCATGGTCGGCGTTCTCTCGGTTCAGGTGATTCGAGTCGCGGCAACTATGCAGGCCCGGCCATCCGAACTGCGGCGCCGGCCGACGTGAAGATGCACATCACTCGGCCGAGACTCGCCGCACGAACAACGGGATGGGCTGCCCTGTGACCAACGCGATGACCACGTAGTTCGGCGCCCCGGCGGTGTTGCCCTTGGCGCTGTAGCGGCAGAACGCCTGGGCGACGTTGCGGATGCAGGCGAACTCGGCCCGCTCGCGCCATGCAGTTGGCACATGGGCCTGCACCTCCGCATCGGTCGAAGGGCGGTACTCGCAGCCTGCGTCGCAGCTGATATCGGTCCAGGGCGAGCCGGGCTGCTTGCCCCCCATCAGCCACTTGCCGTCCTTCAGCGACAGGCGGTAGTACATCTGCGTCAGTTTTTGCTGCCTATCCAGCACGACGAAGGTGCCGCCATCGACGGCTGTCAGCTCGACGGCCGAGGCAGTGAACGAGGCAGCGAGCAAGGCGGCAAGCACAGTGATTGGCTTCATGCGAAGACTCCAGGTCAAGAAGCGGCGGACTGTGCGGCCATGCCATCGCCATCGGGTCTGAAATGCATGCGAGGCGCATATCGCTGAACCAACGGCTGCAGCGGATGCCCCTCCTTCAACGCTCCAGGCATGGATTTATTGGTTCATTGCGTTTAACCCAACGAACCACGCTTACTGGGCATTCGGTGCAAGTAGCGACTGGATTGCGCTTGCAGGGAGTGCGTGAATAGCAGCCTTGACGTTGGTGGCCAACGTTCTTGCGAGCAATGCGGAGGTTTTCTCGTGCGTGCTGGGGCTCGGCCCTTCTGCCATGTCTTTCTTCCAGCTTGAGTAGATGGCCGGCAGCATCTGCCGCGTGCTGACACCACCTGTCGCTAGTGGCTTATTTCCACCGGAGGCATTGACCGCAACCTGGATACTGCAGAAGGCGGCACTCAGGTTCTGAATGCCAAGTAGACCTATCTTTGTCAGCATGGCGACACCGTCAAACTGCTCTTGTGGCACCGAAGCTTTTGCGACAACGATCCGGCCCGCCGTGAGATTTGGGGTATCCAAGACTTCCGTCGCGTACCCACGAGCCGCTAGTGCTTCGACTACGGCGTCTCTAATGACGCGAGCCATCGGCGCTCCGCCAATCAAAACATCGAGGCGTTCTCGATTGAACGACGCGAAGCCCTGATCTATGTATGCAATGGTTTCGCCCAGTTGGTTCTCAATGACCACTCGCAACCCAGCAGTGGGCGCTACTGCAACGGTCTGGGTGCAAGTGAATACAGCATTCGACGACGGCGCCATGCGTACATTGCTGTACGTGGTGAGCGGAATGAAGGCCCCGCCTGCGGGCATCAAGAATTTCGTTCCGCCCTCTAGATATTCGTACTCGGTCTCTTTAGGTTGAGAGATCGGCTTCGAATCTGCGCAAATTGCTCTCGCTCGCGCTTCGAGTGCGTTGGAGAGCGCTTGCGGGCTCTGGCCCGGGCGTCCTCGAGCAACAAGACGAAAGCCTTCGATATCGGTATGCGCCTCGTATCGAACGCCTTCGTGCGACTCTGGCAGGCTACTTGCACCGGCATTCGCTCCAAAGAGAGAAAGGAGAAGCATCAAAGGCCAAGCGCGTTTGTTCATGGGCGGTACAGAGGTTGTGGAGTTGCGCGTGGAAGACGTGGGTAAGGTGCCGCGGCAACGTGAATCCACTGAGATGAAATGCCCCGGCGATCATCAAATTGATGCAATAACCGGCAAAGTGAGCGGGGCGACTGTGCCAGCGGCGACTCGGCAGTGCAATGCGGGGTATTCACGCCCATACCGGCCGTTCCCTGCGATTGGAGTACCTGAACTGGCACCCGCACCGACGGCCGGGTGCGGCAGCCAGGTCACCGCTTGCATAGGCAGCTCGCCACGGCCTCGCCGGTCGCACCAAACGCGCCCGTGAAAAACCACGGAACTGGTGGACATTTCACTGTGTTGGAATCCGCCGCAATCCATCTCGGGGCCCGAGCTGGCAGGGAGACGACCCATGAAGCGATTCACGACGACGCTGGCGCTGCTGCTCGCCAGTCTGGCCGCCCACACCGCACCGCTGACGGCTGGCGACCTGCCGCCCGCCGCACGCGACTGGCTGCCGTGGGCGCTGCAAGGCCAGCCGCCGCTGGGCTGCCCGGCGCCGCAGGATGCGGCCGATGGTGCCGTTTGCGTGTGGCCTGGCCGGCTGCAGCTGAATGTCGGTGCGCGTGAAGCCAGCTTCCGTCTCGATGTGCAGGTGTTCGGTGCCCCGGCCCGCATGGCGCTGCCCGGCGAAGCCGGCGCCTGGCCGCAGGACGCGAAGGTGGCGGGCCGCGCGCTGCCCGTCACCGAGATCGAGGGCCACCCCGCCGTCTGGCTGGCGCCGGGCAGCCATGTTGTTGAAGGCCGCATCGCCTGGGGCGATGCGATGCCGCAGAACCTGGCCGTGCCGGCCGGCGTGGGCGCCATCGTCGTCAGCAGCGACGGTGCCACGCAAGCCCGCCAGCCCGACGGCGACGGCCGGCTGTGGCTGCGCGCCGTGGCCAGCCCGGCCGAGGCCAGCGACAGCGTGACGGTGCAGACCGTGCGCCTCGTCGACGACGAGCTGCCGCTGACGGTCACCACGTCCTACGAGCTGCGCGTGGCCGGCCGCGCCCGCGCGGTGGAGCTGCCGCTGGCGCTGCTGCCGGGGCTGGTGGCGATGCAGCTGGACAGCCCGCTGCCCGCGCGGCTGGCCGAGGACGGCCGGCTCATCGTGCAGGCCCGGCCCGGCGCCTGGCGCGTCACGCTGACCGCGCGGCTGAACTCGCCCGTGCAAGCCCTGACCCTGCCCAAGACGGCCACCGACGAAGAGGTCTGGGCCGTGAAGGCGCAGCCCGCGCTGCGGCTGATACGCCCCGAGGGCGTGGCCAGCGTGGACCCGCGCCAGGTCGAGATGCCCGACGACTGGCGCGCGCTGCCGGCCTTCCGGCTCAAGCCGGGCGAGACGCTGAAGCTGACCGAGCTGCAGCGCGGCAACGAGACCGCCGCGCCCGACACGCTCAGCCTGCAGCGCCGGTTGTGGCTGGACTTCGACGGCCGTGCGCTGACGGCGAGCGACCGCTTCAGCGGCGCGCTGTCGGCCAGTTCACGGCTGTCCATGGCCGCGCCTGGCCAGCTGGGCCGCGCATCGCTGGGCGGTGAAGACCAGCCCATCACGCAGCTGGTGAAGGACGGCCCCGCCGGCTTCGAGGTGCGCGCCCGCGAGGCCAGCATCACGGCCGACAGCCGCTGGGCCCGCGACGGTGCGCTGCCCGCCAGCGGCTGGACGGCCTCCGTGGATCAGCTGAACGCCACGCTGCAGCTGCCGCCCGGCTGGCGGCTGCTGCACGCGCAAGGCCCAAGCCGCGCCGACGGCGCCTGGGTCAGTCTGTGGACGCTGTGGGACTTCTTCTTCGTGCTGCTGGCCGCGCTGGCCGCCTTCCGGCTGCTGGGCTGGCGCACCGGCGTGCTGGTGGGCGTGGCGCTGGCGCTGACCTGGCACACGCCCGGCAGCCCGCCGGCCGTGTTGTGGTTCGGCCTGCTGGCGCTGACGGCGCTAGCGCGCGTGCTGCCGGTGGGGCGGGCGCAGATGCTGTTCGCGCGCGGACGCGTCGCCATGGCCGCGCTGCTGGCGCTGGTGCTGCTGCCGTATGCGGTGGATGAGATCCGGCTGTCCATCTACCCCAGCCTGGATGGGGTGGGCATGGTGATGGCCGAGCAGGCTGTGCCGGCTGCCGCGTCTGAGCATCCGGCGTTCGTGCCACCGCCCGAAGTCGAGGTCGCCGCGCCGGAGGTTCGCAAGATGCCCGCACCACGAATGCTGGAGAAACGTGCGTCGTCTTACTCCGGCAGCAGCGACCTGTCCCGCGTGGACCCCGGCGCCCGCGTGCAGACCGGCCCCGGCCTGCCCACCTGGAACTGGCGCGCCCATCGGCTCGTCTGGAGCGGCCCGGTCACGCCCGAGCAGACGCTGAACCTGTGGCTGCTGCCGCCCTGGGCCACCGCGCTGCTGAAGCTGGTGGGGCTGGCGCTGCTGGCGTTGGCGCTGGTGGTTGTGTCGGGCTTCAAGCCGCCCGCGCTGCCGCGCCGTGGTGCCGGCGCCGTGGCCGCCGCGCTGTGCCTGGCGCTGGGCCTCGCACCCACGCCGGCCGACGCGAACGACGACAAGGTCGGCACCGCGCCCTGGCCCAGCGACGCCCAGCTGCAGACGCTGCGCGGCAAGCTGGCCGCGCCGCCCGACTGCCTGCCGCGCTGCGCCGACCTGGCCCGCCTGATCGTCAGCGCGCAGGGCTCGGCCGTGCAGCTGCGCGCCGAGATCCATGCGCAGGCACTGGTGGCCGTGCCGCTGCCCGGCCAAGGCACCGGCTGGCAACCCGCCAGCGTGCTGCTCGACGGCCAGCCTGCCGCCACGCGCCGTGACGACGAAGGCCGGCTGTGGGCCGCCGTGCCGGCTGGCGTGCACCAGTTGGTGCTGAGCGCCGACGTGGGCAATGCCAGCGGCCTGGACATCGCGCTGCCGCTGCCCCCGCGCGCGCTGCAGGCCGAGCTGAAGGGCTGGACGCTGGCCGGCCTGGACCCGCGCGGCCAGAGCACCGGTGCGATCACGCTGAGCCGCGAGGCCCAGGCCGGCGCCCGCGCCGAAGACGCCGGCACGCAGCGCGACGCGTTGGCACCGCTGGTGCGCGTGGACCGCCGCCTGGAGCTGGGCCTGCGCTGGCAGATCCAGACCCATATCGAGCGCCTGGCTCCCAGCCGCGCGCCGCTGCGCGTGCGCTGGGCGCTGCTGCCCGGCGAAGCCATCGGCGACGCGCGCGTGACGGTCAGCGACGGAATAGCCAGCCTGCAGCTGGGTGGCGACGACGCCGCCGACGTCACCAGCACGCTGCCGCCCGCCGCCGCGCTGACGCTGGCAGCCGGCAAGGAGCCCAACCAGGTGGAGCGCTGGACGCTGGCCGCGTCGCCGCAATGGCATCTGGAATCCAGCGGCCTGCCGACCACCACGGTGAACCAGGATGGCGAATGGCGGCCTGAATGGCGGCCCTGGCCCGGCGAGACGCTGAAGCTGGCCATCACCAAGCCCGCCGGCTTGGCCGGCCAGACGCTGACGCTGGACCAGGTGCACACGACGCTGAAGCCCGGCGAACGCAGCACCGACGTGGACCTGGCCCTGAACCTGCGCGCCAGCCTGGGAGGCCCGCACGCGCTGAAGCTGCCGGCCGGTGCCGAGCTGCTGAGCGTGCAGATCAACGGCACCACGCTGGCACTGCAGCCGCGCGACGGCGTGTTGAGCCTGCCGCTGACGCCCGGCGCGCAGCGGGTGCAGATCCGCTGGCGCCAGCCCGCAGGCATGGGCCTGGTGTGGCGGCACGAAGGCCTGGCACTGGGGCTGCCCGGCGTCAACGACCGGCTGCAGTTGCACGTGCCCGAGGACCGCATCGTGCTGGCCGTGGGCGGCCCCCTGATAGGGCCGGCCGTGCTGATCTGGGGCGTGCTGATCGTCGTGCTGGTGCTGGCGTGGTTCGCGCCGCGCGGCCTGCCCGGCATCATGAACCGGCCGGCCTGGATCATCCTGGCGCTGGGCGTGGCGCCGGTGTCGATGTGGGCGCTGGCAGTGCTGGCCGGCTGGTTCGCGCTGCTGGAAGCGCGCCGCCGCTGGGCACTCGCCGTGCCCGATGCGAAGCGCTGGCAGCGCATCCTCGTGCAGCTGCTGCTGGTGCTGTGGACGCTGTTCGCCATCGGCGCGCTGCTGGACGTGTTGCGCACCGGCCTGCTGGGCTACCCCGACCTGATGGTGGCGGGGCCGGAGTCCAGCAGCCATTTGCTGAGCTGGCTGAACGACCGCTTCGCCGAGCACACGGCCGGTGCCTGGGCGCTGAGCGCGCCGACCTGGGCCTACCGCGCCCTGATGCTGGCCTGGGCGCTGTGGCTGGCCACGTCACTGCTGAAGTGGGTGGGCTGGGCCTGGGCCGCGTTCAGCGCGGGCGGTGCATGGCCGGAGAAGCCGGTGGTGGTGGAGACGCCGCCACAGAAATCAGCTGACTGACCGGCAGCATCAGCCTGCAAAGTTCATGCACAGCGCCTTCATCAGCCGTTCCATGCGCATGGGCTCTGGCTGAACCGCGGCGGCCAGGGTCGGAAAGCGCCCGGCGAGTTGCTGCCTGACTTCTTCCAGGCTGGCCGGCGCGCCCTTGTGCACTTGAACACCCTTGCCCGCCGCCGACACGCCCACGGCGCCCACGTAGATGACCTTGCCGGCCGGCGCCTCGAACACCGGCGTCATGTTGCCGGCACAGGCCTTGAAGTGGGCAAAGCCCGCCGCATCGGGCATGACGGCCGTCAGCCCGTAGACCCGGCTCCCGGTCGTGGCCGGCACGCGCGCGACGATGTAGCCGTCCTCGGGATAGGTGTTCACCACCACCGCGCTGCTCATCGGCGTCTCGTCGGACGCCCATCCGCCCGGCGTGCGCGTGCCGCTGACGATGTGGACCCGGTATCGCTTGGTGAATCCGATGACGAGGATGGACTCGTTGGCGAGCGGGTCGGCCGCCGGAATGTCCCGGGTCAGGGTCTGCGCGCCGACGACGCAGCCGGAGAGGGTGAACGGCAGCGGCGCCGCCAGGAGGAGTCTGCGTTTCATGGACGGCGCTGCATGTCTGTGGGCTCCAGGCTTCGCCGTGGGCGGGCGGCTGCGGGCCATTCTGCTGGCCGGCAGACGCCGGCCGAGGTGTCGACATAGGGAGGCACGACAAGCTAGGGAGACCTGGCTCGCGCCGGTGTTGTCGATCCGGCCAGGCGTCGTTCGTCGTAGGCGGTGAAGCGGTGGAATCGCTCCGTCGCCGTTGGCTGCTAAGGACCCGCCATGCCTGACTCGACCCCCTCAGCTCTGCGCGAGCACTACCGCTGGATCATCGTCGCCGCCGGCGGCCTGCTGGGCTGCGTGGCCATAGGCGCGCTGTTCTCGCTGCCGGTGCTGCTGCGGCCCATCTCGCTGGACACTGGCTGGTCCACGACCGGCATCTCCACCGCGATGACGGTCGCGTTCGCCGCGCTGGCCGTGGGCAGCATGTTCTGGGGCACGCTGTCCGACCGCATCGGCCCGCGCCAGGTGGTGCTGGCCGGCACGGTGCTGCTCATCACGGGCCTGGTGCTGGCCAGCGTGGCGACGTCGCTGCTCGCGTTCCAGCTGTGGTTCGGCGCGCTGGTGGGCGTGGCCGCCGCGGCCATCTTCGCGCCGCTGATGGCCTGCGTGACCGGCTGGTTCGACACGCGGCGCAGCCTGGCGGTGTCGCTGGTGTCGGCCGGCATGGGCATGGCGCCGCTGACGATGTCACCGCTGGCCGCCTGGCTGGTGCAAGCGCACGACTGGCGCAGCACGCTGCAGGTCATCGCTGCCGTGGTGGCGGCCGTCATGCTGCCGGCCGCGTTGCTGATCCGCCGCCCGCCCTCGCTGTCACAGGCCGCCGCTGCCCCGCCCGAGCCCGACATGACCGTGGGCCAGGCCCTGCGCTCGGCGCCCTTCCTGATCCTGGTGCTGACCAGCTTCCTGACCTGCGCCACGCACTCCGGCCCCATCTTCCACACGGTCAGCTATGCGGTCACCTGCGGTATTCCGCTGATGGCGGCGGTGTCCATCTACAGCCTGGAGGGGCTCGCAGGCATGGGCGGCCGCCTGGTGTTCGGCCTGCTGGGCGACCGCTTCGGCGCCGCGCGCATCCTGGTGCTGGCACTGCTGGCGCAGGCCGTCGTCGCGCTGGGTTATCTGTATGCGCGCGAGCTGGGCAGCTTCTACACGGTGGCCGCGCTGTTCGGCTTCACCTACGCGGGCGTGATGCCGCTGTTCGCCGTCATCGCGCGCGAGAACTTCCCGCTGCACATGATGGGCACGGTGATCGGCGGAACGACGATGGCCAGCAGCGTCGGCATGGCGCTGGGGCCGGTGCTGGGCGGGCTGATCTACGACGCGTCGTCCAGCTATGCCTGGCTGTTCATTGGCGCGTTCGCGCTGGGCATGGGCGCCTTCCTGTCGGCGCTGATGTTCATGCGGCTGCCGCAGCGCGCCGGGCAGGCCGTGGCGGCGTGAAGCAAACGGATCAATCCAGCGGCATGGGCTTGAACCCCGCCGCGATGAGGCGCTTGCCGCCGAACGCGGGCGGCCGGTCCTCGAACTGCATGCGCGGGTCGCTGGTGACCTTCTCCATGCCAGCGTCCCGCGCCGCCTTGTCGCGCCATTCGACATGCGACAACACAACGGTCTCGCCATCGCCAGCGCCGGCCGCGGTGGCCATGCTCGCGTAGGACTCGTCGGCCTCGCGGGCGCTGGTGCCGTGGTACGAACTGGCGTCCGGGCCCGACTCGTCCAGCCAGCACTCGACGACGCTCAACGCACCGTGCTCCTTGAGCACCTGCGCGGAGATGCGGGCCAGCTCTTCGTAGGCGGCCTTGTTCGCGCGCGGCACCGGCGCGAGGTAGCAGTCGATGTAGCTCATGGGAAAGCTTTCGGGATCATGTGGAGCGCGAGCGCAGCCGGTGGATCTCGTCGATGAGGTCCACCACCAGCGCAGCCAGCTCCTGGTTGGCGTCGAAGTCGCGTTCGATGGCCTGCAGCCGCAGCGCCCGGTCCAGCTGGGCGCTCGCGAAGCGGCGTGCCGCGCCCTCGCCGCTGCAGCAGACCAGCAGGCCGGCATCCAGCCGCTGGCTCAGCCAGTCGGCGCTGACGCCGCAGGCGCAGGCCAGCTCGTCCAGCGTCAGCGTCTGGTCGTCGACGAGCACGCCGACCAGCACGGTGGAGTCGTTCATGCGGAGCCCCCCGGTGCACGCGGATGGAAGTCGCGGCCCACCGCCGCCGCCATGACCTCGTAGGCGGCGCGCGCGCCGGGCAGCGTGGACGGCGGCAGCTTCACCTCGACCTGCAGCACCATGTCGCCGGCCGATTCACCGGTTTGGCCGGGCAGGCCGCGGCCCTTGAGCCGCAGGCGCTTGCCGTGCGGCGTGTCGGGCGGCACCGTCACGCTGATCTCGCCGGCCGGCGTCGTCGCGTTGACATCGCCACCCAAGGCGGCCTCCCAGGGCGCCAGCGGCAGCGGCTCCAGCACGTCGCGGCTGCTCTCGCGAGCGGTGTCCTTGAACTGGATCTCCAGGTAGAGGTCGCCCGCGGCCGCGCCACCGCTGCCTGCCGAGCCCTGGCCGGGCAGGCGGATGTGCTGGCCCGCGCGCACGCCCTTGGGGATCTTGACCTGCAGGTTGCGCATGACTGCGGCGCGGTGGCCTTTGTCATCCGGCGCGAGGCTGCGCACGCTGACCGCGCGCACGGCGCCGTCGATGG
This sequence comes from Roseateles asaccharophilus, assembly GCF_031458115.1. Classification (GTDB taxonomy): domain Bacteria; phylum Pseudomonadota; class Gammaproteobacteria; order Burkholderiales; family Burkholderiaceae_C; genus Pelomonas; species Pelomonas asaccharophilus_A. The sequence goes on from NZ_JAVDXV010000009.1 coordinate 381,292, forward strand.
CGTCCGACGCGTCGATGACCAGCTTCACATGCTCATCGGCGCCGCGCTCGGGCGCGTCGGCCGGTTCCGGCTTGGCGGAGCGGCCGAACATGCTGGTGAAGAAGTCACTGAACCCGCCGTCGCCGCTGCGGCCCGCCGTGGGCTTGCCGTCGTAGCTGAAGCCCTGCTTCCAGTCGCTGGGCAGTTCGGGCTTGGCCGGCTTGGCAGCGGCGGCCTGTTGCCGACGCCGCACGCCGTCGTAGGCCGCACGGCGCTGCGGGTCCGACAAGGCCTCGTAGGCCTCGTTCATGCGCGCCATGGCCGCATGCGCCTCGGCCGTGTGGTTCAGGTCCGGATGCAGCAGCCGGGCCTGGCGTCGGTAGGCCTGCTTGATGGCGGCCGCGTCCGCATCGGTCCGGACACCCAAGGTCTCGTAATAGTCCTGGAAGCGCATCGCCCCAGTATGGGAACGCGCCCCGCCGCCCCTGTCGGACGGCGCCGCCTTCGTCAGCCAGCGGCCAACTGCTTCAGCCGGCAGGAAACCGCGGGCAGCCCGCCTCCGGCGGCAGCCGCAGCGCATTCGTCAAGTAGCTCACGGTGCGGTAGAAGCCGGCCAGCATCAGCAGCTCGATCAGCGCGTCGTCGCTGAACGCGCGCTGCAGCTCCGCCCACAGCGCGTCGTCCACGTCGCAGTCGGCATGCAAGGCGTCGCACAGGCGCAGCAGCAGCCGCTCCTCGTCGCTCCAGCAGGCCGCTTCCGCGCCGCCATGCACGGTGGCGCGGACCTGCTCTTCGCTGAGGCCCGCGACGGCACCAAAGCCGGCGACATGCACACCCCATTCGTACTCGGAGCCGCACAGCGCCGTCGTGCGGTCGATGACGATCTCGCGCTGACGCAGGCTCAGGTGACCCTTGTCCAACAGGCCACCGGCAAAGAACTTCTTCGCCAGGCGGGGATCGCGCGCCAGTGTCGTGAACAGCCGCAGCGGCGGCCGCCCCTTCATCGTGCGGTTGATGACCTCGGCAACTTGGGGATCGAAAGGTTCGCTTGCGGGCGCGATGCGGGCAGCCATGATGTCTCCTGTCTGTATGCCCACAGGCTAGCCAGCGTCAGCCGCATGGGCTGTCGCAAGCCCGACAGCTCAGCCACCCTGGCGCTGCAGCTGGTAGTCGCGCAGCGAGCGCAGCAAGGCCTGCTGGCGCGCGCCCGGTTGCAGCTCACGCGCGACCTGCTCGAAGCGCGCCACGTTGCCTGCGTTCAGGAACGGGCCCACGTTCTCGGCCACCGACTGCGCGGCCTGCCAGCCGCCGGTGTGCACCAGGCCCACGAACATCTCGTCGTAGCCCGCCGTCAGGCCCAGCTGCTGCCACTGGCGCAGCACCGGGTAGGCCTTGTCCAGCAGCACGGCGTCGTAGGTCTTGCCCAGCGCTGCCACGGCGGCGGACACGGTTTCTGTCGAGGGCGGCAGCTTCGCTGCGAGCGCAAGTGCCGCAGCCTGCACGTGGCCATCGGGGAAGGCCAGCAGCTCGCGCACCAGCGCGCTCTGCTCGGCCGGGTTGCCCTGTGCCTGCAGCCGTTCGATCTGCTGCATCAGCGCGCCGACGATCTCGAAATGTTCATCCAGGCCCTCGCGGCTGGTGACGCGACAAGTGTTGGCCGCGTGGCACTGCAGCAGGCCGCGCACGGCCTGGACGGGCGTCTGGGAGGCCAGCGCGGTGGCGTTGATCGGCTCCTGCAGCGGCAGGCTGGCGGCCAACGCCGGCGCCTGTGCCATGACAGGCCCGACGGCAGCGCCGGCCAGCGCCGGCTGCGGCGACGCCCGGGCCTCGCCACCAGCCGGCGCGCCGTCATCACGCTGGCTCCACCACAGCCCGGCGCCCACGGCCGCGGCGAGCGCCAACGCGAGAACAGCCTTCGTCGCCATGTCTCAGACCATCACGGTTGGAGGGCCAGGAAGGTCGCCGACGGCCAGCGGTTGGTGCGGCAGTAGGCCGCGTTGCCGCTGCGCGTCAGACAGGCGTTGACCAGTGCGGTGCCGAACGGGCCGTACACGTCCACCTCGGCGGCACCATTGCGCGTGACGGCCTCGGTGCAGTGGAAGCGGTGCGCCATGGAACGCGACGCGCCGCGCGGGCAGTCGCCGTTGCCGGTGGCCGCAGCCGCCAGCGCCTTGCTCCAGATGGGCATCGTCACCGCCACGCCGTCGATGACGGTCGGGCGATTGGCCGTGCAGACCGCGCCGCCGCCGGCTTCCACGCAGGCCTGCGTGCTGGCGGCCGTGAACGGGCCATACGTCTGGCTGGCGCTCATGCACTGGCGCAGGTGGGCGTCGTAGCGCGTGCCGTTGGGGCAGTGCGCCGGCTTGTGCGCGGACGGCGCCGTCGTCGGCACGACCCAGTTGGCCAGCGTGGAAACGGGGTACAGGTTGCCGCCGAACACCCAGCCCTCGCGCAGCACGCCGTCGGTGTGCGTGTACTCGAGGCGGTAGTACAGGTTGTTGGCCGAGGCCGTGCCGTACACCTCCTTGATCTGCACCGCGGTGCCGGCCGGGATGGCCATCAGCACGGTGCCGTTGGGCGTGGCGCGCATGTTGAGGTTGGGCACGACCTTGACCCAGTCCCCCGCGTAAGGCAGCGTGCCGGCGCCGGCGGGCGCGGCGCCCACGGTCAGCGCGGCGTGCGTGGCCGGCAAGCCGGCATCGATCCAGCCGTCGGTCAGCGCACCATTGACGGATGCGCGGATGCGGTACAGACGCTTCTGTGTCTGCGCGCCAACCACCATGAAGTCCAGCACCTGGTAGGTGCCGGCGGCAGCCTGGCCCAGCACCATGCCATCCGGCGCGGAGCGCAGGTCCAGCGGCTGCAGCGTCGCGATGGCGCTGCCCAGCGATTGCAGGCCCGCGACCTGGCCGCGGCACAGCTGGTGGCGGTTGTGGTCGATGCGCGGGAAGCCGGTGGTCTGCGCAACGTAGACGGGCGTGATGCTGTTCTCGTCAAAGCTGGCGCGGCCGCCCAGGCAGGCGGCGTCGCGCACGTCGTCCACGCACTCCAGCGTGCCGGCGGCGTTCAGCACGCAGGCCGACGTGCCGACCTGCAGCAGCTTGCCGGACTCGACGCTGCCGCCGGTGGGCACCGGGCAGGACGGGCCGTTGTCCATCAGGCAGTTGACATCGATGGCGGCGGCCTTGGTCAGGTCGGCCACGTCCACCAGCCACAGCCGGTTGTCGTAGTTGTCGCGGTAGCCGTTGTCCTTGGCGACATTGACGTCGGCCGGGTTCTGCCAGCGGCACACGCGCGTGGGGCCGCCGTTGTAGGCGCTCCACGCGGCGCGTGCGCGGCTGCGCCAGTAGGCGTCGATGTCGGCCGTCGTGCCGGTGGGCTCGGTCACGCCACCCAGGCAGGCGGCGGGCGCGGCTTGCCACGCGGCGTAGTAGATGTCGATGGCGTAGGTGAAGTTCTGCATCATGTTCCAGCCCTTCCCCTCCTGCAGCCGGACGAAGTGATAGCGGTCGTCGACCTGCATCATTCCGTGCCCGTGGCCGCTGTCGCCGCGCATCATCTTCAGCACGTAGGGCTGGCCGGCGGCGAGCTGCGCGTCGCGGTAGTGTGACCAGAACGTCTCCTGCCGCAGCGTCGCGTAGGTGCCGCGCTGGAAGGCCTCCAGCTCGCGCGCCGATGCGCCCGGCTTGCGCGCCAGCAGGTAGCGCTGGCTCGCGTCGCGGATCACCGGGTACATGGCCTGCATGTAGCGCTTGCGCTCGGTGGCGTTGCTCACGGCATGGGCCGCGTCGTCGTAGATGACACCCGTGTAGTTGCCACGCACGAAGCTGTCGGGGCCGAAGGCCGACGCATCGCAGCCCGACGGCGCGCGGCCGTGCGTCCAGGTGCCGCCGACCTTGCCCGTGCAAGCCCAGTCATTGGGGGTGGGTGTGTACTGGGCCTGCGCCGTGCCGGCAAAGCCCAGGCACAGCAGGGCGAGAAGAGCCAATCGTTTCATCGTGGGTCTCCGTGTCAGATCGAACGACGACGGCGCGCAGCCGCGACGCCGGCCAGGCCGGCCAGCATCAGCGCGACGCTGCCGGGCTCGGGCACGGCCGCCACGTCGCCCACGCGCACGGCCCAGGCCTGGGCCAGCGTGTCGTTGGCCAGTTGGTCCTGCATGCCCATGCCCATGAAGAAGGCGAGGCTGAAGCCGGGGTCGCTGGCGCTGCTGGTCCAGAACACCGGGCCGACGTCATTGCCGGGGTCGACGAGGCCGCTGAACGGGCCCGTGTTCGTCAGGCTGAACGCCGCGTTGCTGAGGCTGGCGTAGTACAGGTAACCCAGCTGCGTGTTCAGGCCGGCGTTGTTGATGCCGACGTCGGTGGAGCCGTCCTCGCTGTAGTCCAGCTGCAGCGCACTGCCGTTGACCGGCGCGACCGTGGGCAGCGCCCAGTCGTCGAAGCCACCGAAGCTCAAGGACGCCGCCCACGCGGTCGCATCGGCCTGATTGAGCAGGCCGCCCGTCGCGGCATTGGTGATCCAGGTCAGGTTGGTCACGGTGTCGTAGACCATCGTGCCGCCGGCACGCACCTGCAGCTCGGCCATGGCCGGCGCGGCGATCAGGCAGCCCGTCAGGGCCAGGGCGGCGAGCAGCTTCTTCTTCAACGGGTTCATGGCAGGGGCGACACAGTCGCTGAGCTGAGGCGGGCCGGATGGTCGTCAAACGCGTTGTGCAGGCGTGATCGGGTTAGTCCGTGGCGCCGCTGCCAATTCGAGCGAACGGCATAACCCCGATGAATGAGCCTGCCCGTCACGCGAAGGCTGTATTCCCTGGCGTCAGCAGGACAATTCGCCCCCGCCGCTTCTCACCCCCCAGTTCACGGGGGCCACCGCTTCCCGCATGCTCGCCACCGACTGGTTCTCCCCCGCTCAGCTGTTCGGCTACGTCGCCTTCGTGCTGGGCGTCGCCTGCTTCCTGCAGACCGACGACCGACGCTTCAAGTGGTACATGACGGGCGAGTGCCTGGCCTATGTCGTGCACTTCACGCTGCTGGGCAACCCGACGGCCGTGGCCAGCTCGCTGATCTCGATGACGCGCTCGCTGCTGTCGCTGCGCACGCGCTCCAAGTGGGTGGCGGTGGCGGTGGTCACGGCCAACATCGGCTTCGGGCTGGTCATCGCCGAGAAGCCCACCGACTGGCTGCCGCTGACGGCCTCCTGCCTGGGCACCATCGCGCTGTTCACGCTGCAGGGCATCCCCATGCGGCTCTTGATGCTGTGCGGCACGGCGCTGTGGATCGCCAACAACCTCGTCGTCGGCTCCATCGGCGGCACGGCGCTGGAGATCGTCATCGCGGCGATCAACCTGACCACCATTGCGCGCATGGCGCGCGGGCAGAACTGACTGGACAGCCGCTGCGGCTTGCCGATACTCGCGCTCCATGACCGCACCGCTTCCGCCGCCGGCCGCCGGGCCTGACGACGACCAGGCGCAGCAGATCGCCTTCGGCCGATGCGTGCTGGCGCTGAGCCGCACGATGCGCACCGCGCCGCTGGGCTGGGGCCTCGTGGCCTGGGCCGCCTGGGGCCGCGTGCCGCAAGCCAACTTGCTGGCCTGGCTGGCGCTGGCAGCCACGGGATGGCTGATCTCGCTGGGGTTGCTGGCGCTGATACGCCGCGAGGGCATGAACCTGGCCCGGCACCAGCATTGGCTGCAGGCAGCGGCCGCCATCGACGGCGCCTGGTGGGGCGCCGTCATCGCGCTGCTGGCGGGCAACGATGCGGCGCTGAACGCCTTCCTGGGGGCCGTGCTGTGCGGCGTCGCGGCGGTCAACGCGCCGGTCTACGTGACGCGCATCCACGTGTTCTACGCGCTGTGCGCCGCACTGTGGCTGACGGCGCTGACCGGTCTGCTGCGCCTGCCCGGGCGGGCCATGCTGGACATCGCACTGGGGCTGGCCGTGTTCCTGGGCCTGCTGTGCTACTTCATGCACGGCGTGGCCACGCGCGTGGTGGAGGGCATACGGCTGCAGCTGGCCAATGCGGCGCTGACCGTGCAGCTCAGCGAAGCGCTGGCCGCCATGGAGCACCAGGCGGCGACGGACGCGCTGACCGGCCTGCCCAACCGCCGCTCGCTGGACCAGGCGCTGGCCGCCCAGCTCGCACTGGCCAGGCGCGAAGGCCGGCCGCTGTCGCTGCTGATGCTGGACCTGGACCGCTTCAAGGCCGTCAACGACACGCACGGCCACGGCGTGGGCGACGCGGTGCTGCGCGCGTTCGCGCAACGCGTGCAGGCGCAGCTGCGGCCGTCGGACGTCTGCGCCCGCTACGGCGGTGAGGAGTTCGTCGTGCTGCTGTCCGGCACCAAGGAGCTGCTGGCCGTGGACGCGGCCGACCGGCTGCGCCGCGCGGTGGCCGACGGCCCGCTGGTGCCGGGTGTTGCCATCACCGTGTCGGTGGGGCTGGCGACCTGGCGGGACGAAGATGCCGCGGCGCTGCTGGCGCGGGCGGATGCTGCGCTGTATGCGGCCAAGCGCGGCGGGCGCAACCGCGTGATCGCAGGCTGAGGTTCAGCGGTTCGTCGAGTAATTGACCGGCAGCCAGTCATACCCCTTGCCATCCGTGCGCAGCTTGCCGATGCCGGGGAAGCTGATGTGCGTGACGGCCACGTAGTAGCCGTCCTTGGCCGCGGCGGCGTAGGCCTTCTCGCGTTCGGGGCGAGCGGCCTTGGGGTCGCTGTCGAACTGGATGGTGACCTCGGGGTTGGGGAACTGCACCGCGGCCACGTGCATCAGGTCGCCCCAGAACATCATCTTCTGGCCCTTGCTCTCTGCCACGTAGTTGCTGTGGCCGGGCGTGTGGCCGTAGGCGGGGAACGCCTTCACGCCGGGCACGATCTCCACGCCCGCCGCAGCGCCCTCGAAAGGCTTGAAGCGGCCGGCATCGGCAAAGCCCTTGACCAGCGCGGCAATGGCCTTGGCGCCGTCGCCCTTGGCGACCTGCTCGGGCGCCAGCCAGTGGTCGCTGTCGCGCTTGTCGATGCGCAGCGTCGCGTTCGGGAAGGCGGTGCTGGAGGCGCCGCCGATGTGGTCGCCGTGCATGTGGGTGATGACGATCTCGTCCACCTGCTCGGGCTTGTAGCCGGAGGCCTTCAGGTTGGCGAGCATGACGCCGGCGGTGGGGCCGAACAGGCCGGCGGTGCCGGTGTCCACCAGCACGATCTTGGCGCCGGTGTTCACCAGGTAGGCATTGACCGAGGTTTCCAGCGGCACGCCCAGGTAAGCGTGCTGCAGCGCGCGCAACGTGTTCTCTGGCGGCTGCTGCAGCAGCTTGTCGACGGGCAGGTTGATGCTGCCGTCGGACAGCGCGGTGATCTCGAAATCGCCCAGCTGCACGCGGTACCAGCCCGGCGCCTGGCCCTTGAGCTGCGGGCCGGCGGCGAAGGCGGTGGCGCTGAAGGCCAAGGCAAGGGCGGCGGGAAGCAGGCGTTTGAGCATCTCGGGTCTCCGGGGGATGGGGATAGCGGCGCAGGATAGCCGCGGCCGGCGGGCGCTGCAGCCCCAAGGGCGGATGTCCGGCGAATGGACAGCAGCGGCGATGCACGCTGACTGGATTTCAGACAGAACCGAGGCCGTGCACGCCCGTTTCGCGGGTTAGCGCGCAAGGGTTTCCACGCGGTTTGCCCCAACTTGGCCCGGGCATGTCTTTTGCGCTGCGGGGGCTGGCTCACACAAACAACGAGGAGACCTCCATGCCACGACGCCTACCGGCGCCTTCACGCGTCCACCGCCTGCATTTCGCCATTGCCGCCGCACTCGGCGCCGCGCTGCCGGCCCAGGCCCAGACCGCCCCGGCCACCGAACCGACGGTGACGACGCTGGACGTCGTCAAGATCACGGCCCGCAAGCGCGAGGAGTCGCTGCAGGACGTGCCGGTGGCCGTGACGGCGCTGACGGCCGAGCAGCTGGACAAGCTGGCCATCAAGGACCTCGGCGACCTGCAAGGCCAGGTGCCCAACCTGACCATCTACGCCGCGCGCGGCAGCAACACGACGCTGACCACCTTCATCCGCGGCGTGGGCCAGGCGGACCCGCTGTGGGGCGTGGACCCGGGCGTGGGCATCTACTTCGACGACGTCTACATCGCCCGCCCGCAGGGCGCGCTGCTGGACGTCTACGACGTGCAGCGCGTGGAGGTGTTGCGCGGCCCGCAGGGCACGCTGTACGGCAAGAACACGGTGGGCGGCGCGGTGAAGTACGTGTCCAAGCCGCTGCCGCAGAAGACCGAGGGCGCGGTGACGCTGGCGACGGGCAGCTACGGCCAGGTCACGGCCAAGGGCGCGGTGGGCACGGCGCTGAACGACGGCCAGCTGCGCTTCCGTCTGGCCGGCGCCAGCCTGAACCGCGACGGCTACGGCAAAAACCTGACCGACGGCAGTGCGGTCAGCGATCAGGCCACCACCAGCGGCCGCATCTCGGCCGGATGGTTCCCGACCGGCTCGACGTTCAACGCCCAGGTGTCTATCGATCGGACACGCGACAACTCGCACATGCGCGGCTTCCAGCGCTTGAACGTGAACGCGTTCGACCCCGCGAAGACGCCGCCCACCACGGGCCGCTATGACATCGCGACCGGCATGCCCAACGCCAACTACACGAACAGCGAGGGCGAATCGCTGACGATGAACTGGGGGCTCAACGACGACTGGAACCTGAAGTACATCGCCGCGCACCGCGCGTCCGATACCGACACGTCCATCGACTTCGACGGCCTGCCCAACAAGATCGCCGATGTGCGCGCCGAGTACCACGACAGCTCGCAAAGCCACGAGCTGCAGGCCATCTACGAAGGTGCCAACCACTCGGGCGTGATGGGCGTCTACTGGTTCGACGGCCGCGCGGGCGGCACGGTGCGCAACAACTTCTTCAACCTGAGCTTCGGCACCACCAACGGCATCGTCTATACCGAGGGCAAGGCCGTGTTCGGCGACTGGAGCTGGCGCCTGACGCCGCAGTTCAGCGTCAGCACAGGCCTGCGCTACACCAAGGAGACCAAGCGCGCCCGCGTGCTGAACCAGGCCTTCGCGAACGACACGTTCAGCGGCACGCCCATCGCGACGCCGGCCAACTTCGACAACTCGCGCAGCGTGACCAACACGTCGCCGCGGCTGTCGCTGGAATACAAGCTCAGCAACGCGGTGAAGCTCTACACGACGGCCTCGCGCGGCTTCAAGAGCGGCGGCTACAACATCCGCGCCAACACGCTGTCGTTCCCGGCGTCCAGCCGCCCCTTCGAGGACGAGAAGCTGGACTCGCTGGAGCTGGGCGCCAAGATGATCCTGGACGGCGGCCGGCTGGAGCTGAACACCGCGCTGTTCCACAACAAGTACAAGAACGTGCAGCTGTCGGTGTTCACCAGCTACACCCAGCCCAACGGCCAGCCCGGCTTCTTCGGCGACTTCACGAACGCCGGCAAGGCCACGCTGAAGGGCGGCGAGGTCGAGTTCGTGTGGAACCCCTCCGCCGACTGGCGCGTCAGCGGCCATGTCGCGCTGCTGGACGCCAAATACGACGAGTACTTCGACCGCGGCGTCAACGTGGCGGATCAGAAGAAGTTCACCAACACGCCGAAGACGCAGGCCGGCCTGAACATCGAGCACAACGCCAGGCTCGCGATGGGCACGCTGCGCTCGCGACTGGGCGTGACGCACCGCACCAAGGTCTATCCGACGACCGACCTGTCCGAGTCGCTGGCGCAGGACGCGTACACGCTGGTCAATGCGGGGCTGATCTGGGAGAAGGATGCGCGTTTGAGCTTCTTCCTGCAGGGCAGCAACCTGACGGACAAGGCGTACAAGACGGATGGCTACAACATCGCGGCGCTGGGCGTCTTGAATGCGTACTACGGGGCGCCGAGGACGTTCTCGGTGGGCGGAACGTACAAGTTCTGAACGGTGTGAGCAGGCTCGGTACTTCAGGCTGCTGGCGAGTACCGTGCCGGGATGCGCGCCCGGCAGCGCGGTAACTTTCTTCTGTGGCGCCAGAAGAAAGTCACCCGGCCGCCGGGACGGACTCCCGGCAATCTCCCGATGAGCAGCTCGCTCCGCCAAGCCACCCAACAACGATAACGACAACGACGAGTAAGCCACCCATGCGCCCCCACCAACTCAGTCGCCTCGGAGCCCAATCCCGCTACATTCCCGCCTTCATGCCGCTGTCCAAAAACCAGACACGCACCGACATCCCGCAGGATGTCGACGGCCTGCTGCGCCTGGCCGCGCAGTCCATGTTCGACGTGCTGGCCCGGTCCACCGAAGGGATGATGGTCATCGACCGCGATCACCGCGTGGTCTGGATCAGCGACGGCTACAAGCGCTTCCTGCCGGCGCTGGGCTTCTCGGACGAGCACGAGTTCGTCGGCAAGCGTGTCGAGGACGTGGTGCCCAACACGCAGATGCTGCAGGTGCTGGAGACCGGCAAGCCGGTGCTGGTGGACCTGCTGACCAACAAAGCCGGCACCTTCCTCGTCAGCCGGCTGCCGCTGCGCAACGACGCCGGTGAAGTGATCGGCGCCTTGGGACTGGTCTTGCTCGACCACCCCGAGACGACGATGCAGCCGCTGATCCAGAAGTTCGCGCGGCTGCAGCAGGAGCTGGAAGACACCCGCCGGCAACTCGCCGCGCAGCGTCGGCCCAAGTACACGATCGCCAGCTTCATCGGCGCCAGCCCCGCGGCACTGGAGGTGAAGCGCCAGGCGCGGCGCGTCGCGCAGACCGACTCCACCGTGCTGCTGCTGGGCGAGACCGGCACCGGCAAGGAGTTGATGGCCCACGCCATCCACTCGGCCTCGCGCCGCGCACACCGGCCGCTGGTGGGCGTCAACATCGCCGCCGTGCCCGAGACGCTGCTGGAGGCCGAGTTCTTCGGCGTCGCGCCCGGCGCGTACACGGGCGCGGAACGCAAGGGCCGCGACGGCAAATTCAAGCTGGCCGACGGCGGCACGCTATTCCTCGACGAGATCGGCGACATGCCGCTGGCGCTGCAGAGCAAGCTGCTGCGCGTGCTGCAGGAGCAGGAGGTGGAGCCGCTGGGCAGCAACACCGTCATGCGCGTGGATGTGCGCGTCATTGCCGCCACCAGCCGCGACCTGGCGGCCATGGTGGCCGCCGGCCAGTTCCGCGCCGACCTGTATTACCGGCTCAACGTGCTGCCCATCCGCGTGCCGGCGCTGCGTGAGCGCCTGGAAGACATCGAGGCGCTGGCCGAGGCGCTGGGCGAGGACATCGCCCGCCGCAGCGGCATGCCGCAGAAGCTGCTCAGCCCAGATGCACTGGAATGGCTGGCGCAACAGGCCTGGCCCGGCAATATCCGCGAGCTGCGCAACACGCTGGAGCAGGTCAGCCTGATGAGCGACGACATGCAGCTGACGGCGGCGCATTTCAATGGCGGAGCCGCGATGCCGGCCGCCGTGGCGACAGCACCGCCGGCCGAGCCCGCTCCCGCGCTGACGTTGGCGACCTCCCAGGCCGTGGCCCCGCTGCCCGAGTTGATCGAGGCGCTGGAGCGCGACGCCATCGCGCGCGCGCTGAAGGCCACCGGCGGCAACCGCATGGCGGCAGCAAGGCTGCTGCAGATCTCGCGGGCGTCGTTGTACGAGCGATTGGCACGATGGCCCGATCTCGAAGTCCAGCTTTCGGACAACGTCTGATATTCAGACACACAGACCTGCGCTAACGTCCAAAAACCTCGGGCCAACCCTGAGGAAAACCGGCTCCGGCGACCCTTCCCCGCCGGGCACGGCCCTTGCAAAAAGGGAAGACACCGTCTGCCAACAGAGCAGACCTCGAAGACGAACTTCAGGAGACAAGCCCCATGCGTCCGATCACGCGCCGCTTTGCCCTCGCCGCCGCCACCCTTGCGGCGGCCATCTTCCCTGGCCACACGATGGCCCAGGGCAAGGAAATCCGCATCGCCCATGTCTACAGCAAGACCGGGCCGCTGGAGGCCTACGGCAAGCAGACGCAGATCGGCTTCATGATGGGGCTGGACTACGCCACCGGCGGCACGATGACCGTCGCCGGCAAGAAGATCGTCGTCATCGAGAAGGACGACCAGGGCAAGCCCGACGTGGGCAAGAGCCTGCTGGCCGCCGCCTATGGCGACGACAAGGCCGACATCGCCGTCGGCCCCTCGTCCAGCGGCGTGGCGCTGGCGCTGCTGCCGGTGGCCGAGGAGTACAAGAAGATCCTCGTCGTGGAGCCGGCCGTGGCCGACTCCATCACCGGCGACAAGTGGAACAAGTACATCTTCCGCACCGGCCGCAACTCCTCGCAGGACGCCATCGGCAACGCCGTGGCTTCGGACATCCAGGGCCTGAACATCGGCATCCTGGCCCAGGACTACGCCTTCGGCCGTGACGCCGTGAAGGCCTACAAGGAAGCGCTGAAGAAAGCGAAGATCGTCCACGAGGAGTACCTGCCCACGGCGACGACCGACTTCACCGCCGGCATCCAGCGCCTGGTGGATGCGCTGAAGGACAAGCCCGGCCCCAAGGTCATCGCCGTCGTGTGGGCCGGCGCGACGACACCCTTCCCCGCACTGGCCGCGCTGGACCTGCAAAAGCGCTACGGCATCGGCGTGGGCTCCGGCGGCAACATCCTGCCGGCCATGGCCGCGTACAAGCAGTTCCCCGGCATGGAAGGGGCGACCTACTACTACTTCGGCATCCCCAAGAACCCGGTCAACGAGTGGCTGGTGTCCAACCACTACAAGCAATACAAGAACCCGCCGGACTTCTTCACCGCGGGCGGCATGACGGCCGCCATCGCCATCGTCGAGGCGCTGAAGAAGACGGCCGGCGACACGACCACCAACAAGCTCATCAAGACCATGGAAGGCATGAGCTTCGAGACGCCCAAGGGCAAGATGACCTTCCGCCCGGAAGACCACCAGGCCATGCAGTCCATGTACCACTTCCGCATCAAGGTGGACCCGGCCTTCCCGTGGGGCGTACCGGAGTTGGTGCGGGAGATCAAGCCCGAGGAAATGCAGGTCCCGATTCGCAACAAGCGCTGACCTTTCGGCCTGAAAGTGCGGACGCGGCTCGATGCTTGAGACCAAAAACCTAACGATACGGTTTGGCGGCCACGTGGCCGTCGACGCGGTGTCATGCGCCTTCCAGCCCGGCACGCTGACGGCCATCGTGGGCCCCAACGGCGCGGGCAAGACCACCTACTTCAACCTGATCTCGGGCCAGCTGCCCGCGAGCAGCGGCGAGGTGTGGCTGGATGGCGAGAACCTCACGGGCCTGCCCGCACCGGTGCGCACGCGCCGCGGCCTGGGCCGGGCCTTCCAGCTGACGCAGCTGTTCGCCCACCTGACGGTGCTGGAGAACGTGCGGCTGGCCGTGCAGGCGCGGCAGCGCAAGGGCTTGAAGCTGCTGTCGACCTGGCTGTCGCACCGCGAGCTGATCGCTGAAGCGCAGTCGATTCTTGAGCGCGTGCGCCTGGGCTCGCGCGCCGACGACCTCGCGGCCAGCCTGCCGCATGGCGACCAGCGCAAGCTGGAGGTCGCCATGCTGATCGCGCTGGACCCCAAGGTCTACTTGTTCGACGAGCCGACGGCCGGCATGAGCGTGGACGAGGTGCCCGTGGTGCTTGATCTGATCCGCGCGCTGAAGGCCGAGAAGAAGCACACGCTGCTGCTGGTGGAACACAAGATGGACGTGGTGCGCGAGCTGGCCGACCGCATCATCGTGTTGCACCAGGGCAAGCTGGTGGCCGACGGCGACCCGGCGACGGTGATCGCCTCGCCCATAGTGCAAGAGGCTTACCTCGGGGTTGCGGCATGAATCTGCTGGAGTTGCGCGGGGTTCATACCCACGTCGGGGCGTATCACATCCTGCATGGCGTGGACCTTGCGGTGCCCACCGGCCAGGTCACCATGCTGCTGGGCCGCAATGGCGCCGGCAAGACCAGCACGCTGCGCACCTTGATGGGTTTGTGGGCGGCCAGCAAGGGCACGGTGACGTTCAAGGGCCAGGACATCACAAAGCTCGCCACGCCCGACATTGCGTCGCGGGGCATCGCCTACGTGCCTGAGACCATGGGAATCTTCGGCGAGCTGACGGTGGCGGAGAACCTGCTGCTGGCGGCACGGTCGGCGAAGAAGCTGGCCGAGCTGGATGCTTCCCGGCTGGAGTGGCTGTTCGGTTTCTTCCCGGCGCTGAAGACCTTCTGGGCGCATCCGGCGGGCAAGCTGTCGGGCGGGCAGAAGCAGATGCTCGCGATTGCGCGCGCATTGATCGAGCCGCGCGAGCTGCTGGTCATCGACGAGCCGAGCAAGGGGCTCGCACCGGCCATCGTGCTGAATTTGATAGAGGCGTTGCGGTCGGTGAAGGCGACGGCCGGCACGACGGTGCTGCTGGTGGAGCAGAACTTCCGCGTGGCAGCCGAGCTGGGCGACACGGTGGCGGTGATGGACGACGGTCGTGTCGTGCATCGCGGATTGATGCGTGAGCTGATCGAGGATGGCGAGTTGCAGCAGCGGTTGCTGGGGTTGTCGTTGGGGGCGCATCAATGATTTGCGTCGTTGAGCCTTCGGGCTCGGTACTTCTGGTTGATGGTGAGTGTGGTGGGGGGGGGGGGGGGGGGCGGGGGGGGGGGGGGGGGGGGGGGGGGGGGGGGCCCCCCGCCCCCCCCCCCGCACCCCCCACGAGGGCGGCCCCCGGTAACGCGGCGCCCACACCACCCCGCGCGGCGCGGGC
>NZ_JAVDXV010000010.1:0-230581 GCF_031458115.1 Roseateles asaccharophilus
AATTCTTCTGGGTAGGGTTGCTTGCTCTGCATGGCACCTCCGATTGGGCCTCAGTTTGAGGCTCGAAGATGTCTACTGAACCCGGGTCGATTCACGTCAGGGGCGAAATCATGACGTGTGATCGGCTCAGCGAATGGATGACGCGATGTCGAAGATGGGCATGTACAGCGTCACGACCAGGCCACCTACCAGCACAGCGACAACAAGCAATAGCAGAGGCTCGACGACCCGTGTTGCGCGGTCGACAAAGGTCTCGAAGGACTCCGCATGCCGTTGGCTGACCGCGTGCAGCACGGCGCCGAAATCTCCCCCTCGTTCTCCTGCGCGCAGGAGCCGCTCCGTCACGGCGTTGGTGATTGATGATGCTGCAAAGGCGCGGGACACTGAAACCCCTTGAGCAATCAAGTGCTGAGCCTGACCCAGGCGCTCACGCTGTGATGTCCCTGAGGCGATGGTCTTGCACAGATCCAGGGACTCATGGAGGCTGAAGCCTCCGCGGCTGAGCATGGCCAGCGCTTCATACAGGCGAGTCAACTCCAGCTGCAATGCTTGGTGACGCAGCCATGGCACCGCATCAATCACCCAGGCGAGCACCCGCTTCCAACGACCGTTCACGATGAGCCCCGCAACGCCCCCGAGCAGCAGCAGCCCGACCAGAGGCAACAGCCACGGATGGTCTTTGAGCAGCGTGCTCAGCCCCAGCAGCAAACGTGTCGTTCCACCCGCTGCCGGGCCCATCTGCGCGTAGAGCGCCGCAAACCTCGGCACCACGACGGACAACAGGAACAGGGTGATGACGATGCCCAGCGCTATCACGATGCTGGGGTAGAGCGCCGCACTCACGATCCGCGAGCGAAGTCGGGCCGTCAGATCCGCGTAGCGGAGATAGGAATCCAGCGCGGACACCAGATTGCTGGTGCGCTCGCTAGCCTGCACGGACGCGACCAGAAGAGGTGGGACACCAGGCATCTCAGCCAAGGCCGTTGAAAGCGACTTGCCATCGCGCAGATGCCGAAGCAACGCTGAATAGAAGCTGCCCCCCGTCGCCGCACTCTTGTCGCTGCCCTGGCGCTGCTGATTGGCTTCCAAGGCTTCAAGAGCCTCGACCACTGAAAGCCCCGCCTTCAGCAAGGAGCTGAGTTCTCGGCAGAACAGGACAACCTCCCGCTCCACACTTCGCCCCAAGCCTGCCTTCAACCACGAGCGCATGGCGGGTGCTGGCTTCAGGTCAAGCACGCGGTGCCCGGCAGCTGCGATCACGCTTTCTGCCTGAACGGCATCCCGGGCCTCGACGCGCTGCGTCGAGACCTCACGGCTCACAGGATCCAGAACACGGGCGAGGAAGAACACAGGCGCGCTCAGTTGCGGACGTCGGCGTCTTCGCCGCCGCCGCCCATCGCACGGTCGCGGCCGTAGCTCAGGATGTCGAAATCCCTGCCCTGCACGCCTGGGGAGCGGTAGACATAAGGTGAGCCCCAGGGGTCGCGGGGAATCTCGCCGTTGGTGACGCTGTTCAGATAGGGGCCGCGCCAACGCGGGTCGGAGGGCGGTTGAACCAGGGCCTTCAGCCCGACGGCGTTGTCTGGATATCGGCCCATGTCAATCCGGTAGGCCTGAACCGCCTTGCCCAGCGCATCGATCTGCGCTTGTGCCGTTGTCGTTTCAGAGCGGTTCATCTGGGACATGAAGCGTGGCCCGACGATGCCGGTCAGTAGGCCGATGATCAGCAGCACGATTAACAGCTCCAGCAGCGTGAAGCCAAGGTTGCGGTGAACAGGAGAGCGAGGCATTGGACTCATGATTTGGTGACTTGGCGCGGCGTGAACTTCCAATCGGCGTACCGATCTACGACCGGCAGATCGACATGGCTGAGCGCGCGCGGTACGCGCAGGAAGGGACGCTTCTCCCCGTGCGAGAACACGCCGGCAATGCCGCCATCTTCGGCGCGGATCACGCCCCATGCCGGTTGCCCCGTCATGGGGTCCGGTTCGATGCGACGCAGATAGCGCTTGATCCCGAAAGCCCGTCGGTCTTCAAGCAACGCCTCCAGTTCACGAGGACGGCTGTAGGTGCTTCCTGCGGAGTCCTTGGCGTACGCAGCCAGTGCGCCGGCGATCTCGTTGCCGATGCGCAGCAATTCCTGCTCACGTTCACGCTGAGCCTCGTCCGCCCAGCGCGCAGCCACGACCGACGCGCTCGCGGCCATCGCCGCCAGCAGCACCAATGCGGCGATCAGCATGTAGCCGCCCTGCGCACGCCTACCAGTCTGCATAGGGCCGCCCATCAGGTCCTGCACCTGCCGCGCCGCTGCGCACGTCACCAATCCCCTTGGCCTGGCCGCGCGGCGGGCTGAGGCGCCATGTGTCGTCGCGCTCCGTCACCGGGTCGACGGGGACGGCCCGCAGGTACCGGGCCTCGACCAGGTCAGCCAGCTTGTCAGGGTAGCTGTCGCGATCCGCATGGAATTTGTCGATGGCATCCCGCAGCGCTGCCAGGTTGCTACGCAGCGCCGCTTCGCGAGCGCGATCCACATGGCTCACATAGCGCGGCGCCACGATGCCCAGGAGCAGCGCTATCGCAGCCAGCACCACCAGCAGCTCAATCAAGCTGAAGCCAGCGCGAGAAGTCGCTGTACCTGCCACCATGGTCACCAGTGCTTCAGCGGGATGCCATTCGTGCCGACGCGCTCTGACTTGGAGTGCACGTCGTACACATCCGCGCCTGCTCGGGGTGCGTGTGCAGGGGAGTCGTAGGCCCGAAGCGCCCAGCTCTGCTGCGCCGTCAGCCCTTCAGGCGCAAAGGGATCTCGAGGCAGTTGCCGCAGGAAGCGGATCTGCCTCGGTGCACCGCCATCTCGTGAATCCAGCAATCCCTGCTCCAGCGCGTCAAGGCTGGGCGGGTATCCCGACACACCGGGTTGGCGAACCGGGTTCATCTCGTCGAAAGCGCGCTTGTAGGCATCGAGGCCGGCACGAATCTCAAGGAGGGCCGCGCGCAGCTCTCGCTCCTTCCAGCGTGCGGTCGCCACCTCAGCCATTGGCAGCGCCGCGAACGCCAGCACAGACAGCATCGCGCACACCACCATCATCTCGATGAGAGTGAAGCCCGCCTCTGAGCTTGGCCGAGAGGCAATCATTTGAGTACCTCAAGCTTGAGCGCGGGGCCTTGCTTGACCTGCGGCACCTTGGGCCCCGCAGCCAATGGCGCCACCTGAACGATGGGCCAATCGATCTTGCCTTCGCGAAGGGCCTTCAGACGCAGCCTGACCACCTCGCCTTCACCCTCGACGCCCTGCGCCTGCTTGCGAATGATGCCGAACTGCAGCTGGTTGTTCGCTGCATCGACGGCGCGGCTGAAGCTCACCTCGCCGCCTGCCTGCGCCCAGAACCCGCCTTGCTGGATGTCAATCAACTCGACCTGCTTGGGATCGAAGC
Source organism: Roseateles asaccharophilus (assembly GCF_031458115.1). Lineage (GTDB taxonomy): Bacteria > Pseudomonadota > Gammaproteobacteria > Burkholderiales > Burkholderiaceae_C > Pelomonas > Pelomonas asaccharophilus_A. The sequence continues at coordinate 3,435 of NZ_JAVDXV010000010.1, forward strand.
GCATGGACATGTTGAGCCCGCGCACGGGGTTGGGGAACTGCCCCACCAGGTCGACCTCAAACACATCGCCCACCTTCACCCGAGGTGGATTGCGCCAACCCAAGCTCAATTCTCCTCCCGTCACGGCCGCAAGGCGCCCTGGTACAGCGGGGGCGTCGGCAGGCGCGGCATCGGCCCGGGCCTCAGGCGTTGGAGACCCCTTGGGTTTCTCGGCATCGGACTCTGCGACGCTGATGGCACGCCCGCCCACCGCGCGCAGCCGCCCGTAGGTTTCGGTGCCCACCCACATCTCACTTTCGCTGATGTCGGGCCTGCGCACATTGCGCACGATCCGCGGCGTGATGCCCAGCACCAGCTCGGTTCGCGTGCCATTGTTCAACTGGCTGGAAAACAGCCGCCCCACCACGGGCAGGTCGCCCAGGCCAGGCACTCGACTGGCGTTGGACGTCTCTTCCCTGCTGATCAGGCCAGCCAGGACCTGAGTTTCGCCATCACGCAGGCGCAGCACCGTGCTGGCGTTGCGCGTACCCAGTTGGTAGGCCAGCGTGCCGGAGCTGGTCTTGATCTGCTGCTGCAGTGAACTGACCTCCAGCCCCACCTTGATGGTGACTTCGTCTTCGACGTTGATGATCGGCTCGAGATCCAGCTTCAGGCCCACGTCCAGATAGCTGACGTTCTCGGACACGAAGCCCGTTGCCGCAGCCGTCGTTGTCACCACCGGCAGCTTGTTGCCCACCAGCACCTTGGCCTTCTCGCGGTTCTTGATGCGCACCCGCGGGCTGGCCAGGGTTTCAAAGTCGCCCACCTGCCGCCTCAGGTTCAGCAGCAGCCCCGAGACCGACACGCCGATGCGATCGCGGTTCAGGCTCTCCAGGCTGGATACGGTCAGGCCACTCGCACCTGCAGCGCTCAAAGGCGTGAGCGCCAATGTGTCTGGGAACTTGATGCCCAGCTCAGTCAGCCGCGTAGAGCTGACCTCCAGCACCTCCAGCTCCAGCGTCACCTCGGGCTCGGCGGCATCGAACGACGCCAGCAGACGCTCGGCCAACTGGATGGTTTCGGGAGCCTCGCGCAATGCCAGCATGTTGCTGCGCTCGTCGACGAAAGGCTCCCTGACCTTCAGCATGCTCTTCATGAACGCTGAGGCCTGGCGCACATCCGCATTGGCAAGGTAGAAAGTGCGCACCACCAGTTCCTGGTACTCCCGTTGCTTGTCCGGCGTGTTGGGGTAGATCAGCACGGTCCGGCTGTCCAGCACCTTCTTGCCCATCTGGTGGGTGCTGACGATGAGGTCGAGCGCATCCTCCACCCGCACGTTGTTCAGGAACAGCGTCACGCGCAGATCGGCGCGGATGTCCTTGTCAAAGACAAAGTTCAGGCCGCTGTGCCGCGTTACCGCATCCAGCACGGTGCGGAGCGGCGTGTCCCGGAAGTCCAGCGAGATCGGGCGAACTTCAGCCAGGCTGCCGCGTGCGGCTTCGAGCTGGGCCGTGCGTTGGCCTAGTTCGTACTTCCGCTGCCAAGCCACCAAGCCCGCATGGCGTGGGTCGGACTTCAGCGCCTCTGTCACAAGGCGAGCAGCCGCGTGGCCTTGCCCCTTGGCGAGCTTTTGATCAGCTTCGGCCAAGACGGCATCCTGCCGCCTCTCGGTGGCTAGCGCCGTTGCCAAGTCACGGACACGTGCGTTGTCAGGGTCGAGTTGCGAAGCCCGCACCAGCAGTTGCTCGGCAGCCTCCGCCTGTCCTTGGGCTCGTGCCGCGCCAGCTTCCGTGATCAGTTTGGTCAACGCCTCGTTCTTGGCTCGCAGCCAGGCACCGCGCAACTCCAGGTTGTCGGGGTGTTGTTTGACCCCCTGTGTCAGGGTCTGCAGCGCTTCTTCATAGCGACCATCCGCCATCTGCTGCCGGGCTTGCCGGTTCATCTGATCGGCTGCGCATCCAGATAGCAACAGAGCTAGGGCAAGAGTGAGCGGCAACAGATAACACTGCTGGCGGGCGCGCTGGTACAGAGGCGAAGAGTTGAAAAGACGCAAACGCACGGCGGGGCCAGTTGTAGATCAAGGGGCCCCAACTTCGGGCGGCAACATCAGGGTTTCGGTATGGCGCGAAGGAGCGTGAAAGAATCGCAGCGCCACAATGCGGCTGGCATTGTCGTCGGGCTTCAGTGGGTGTTTCCCCTCGCCGAGCAGGGCTGTCAGTTGGTAGCCGCTGGAGACCACATCACCCACTTTAGCCACCAAGAAGCGGTCGCCGTCGCGCAGGTACACAACAGGGCGCCCTTCCGGCGCCCGGAAACGCCCCGCGAACTGAACATTCAAGGGTGGTGGAGGCGGGGGCAACGATGGTCCGACAACTTCGATTGGTGCAGTAGACGAAATGGTCGACCCCGCGATCGTGGCAGTGGCCTGTGGACTGCGCCGATCCGCAAAAATGTCGACCTGAGAAGGTGTGACTCGCGCAGCGTCGGCATCAAGCGACAACGCCTCAAAGGCCGTTCGCCTTGTGGTTGCGGCGTCACGTGGCGTCAATCGCGCCTCTTGCGGCAAATCGACAAGGGCTGGCTGAGGCTCAGGCGCTGGAGACAACAGCGCCCAGATCGAAAGCAACACCGTGATCCCCAATGCCCACAGATATACCGGCTTGGTGCGAGGAAGGTTCACCGGCCAGCCACTTCTGGAGCGGTTGCAGTTGCGCTTGCCGCAGCGCCCTCCACTTGACCGCCTTCAGCCAACCCATAGGCACGCAGCCGCACGGAAACCAACAACTCAGCCGACGCGCTCTGGGGCTGCGTAGCGCCAACTAGACCGGCAACCTTGCGATCCATCACGACGCTCAGTAGCGCCATCTGGGGATAAGCCTTCTGAACACTGCTCAGGAAGAGTGTGAGATTCGGGTAGGTTGATGCGACCTGGAAAACGATGCCCTGCGCACGCAGTGGAGGATGAATGGATTCGTCGCGACGCGCCGCCTCGTAGGACAACAGCGAAACGCCAGCAATCGATGCAAGCTCCTTGATGTCGGCGTACAAGAATGAGTGTTCGTGCGACATGGCGGTCATAGGTTGGAAACCTCGGTCGGATTGACCGACCGCTGCGCCAACCTCACTCGCGGCGCTCTGGGACGTTTGAATTGCGCTGCGCGCGCCATCGGCCGCCCACAGCTGATAGACCAGTGTCAGGATTGCTGCTACGAACGATAAGCGGGACATCCGTTTGACTGTGAGCTCCATTAACACAACCTTTAGCTCTATATCAGAACCAGAATTCGAACGAGTTCTGCGGCGTAGGACGCTGGGGTTCGCAGGCTCACCCCAATCTACCCAGCTACACCCACGCTCGAAGCTTCTCTGAGAAATCCCCAAAATTTTCCGCAACCCGAATGAAATCGCCTACACCCGTTACATCCCAATAGAAAATAGAGCCCGGCCGACCAGGCCCAATATCAATAAGAAACAAATTCCCTCCAGAATCCCGCCCAATTGGAACATATCCCTCATCAACCTTATTTTCATACAATGAAATGTTCCACAATAGATCACTAGATGAAGTGGGGCTACCCAAGCCAAAAAACACTTGGACATCGGTAGGTGAATCGGAAATGCCCGGAATGTCTATCACGTTTGGCTCTGGGCTGCCCCCATTGTTTTGTAAAAGAAACAGGGTATACGCATCCGGAAGCTTTGCCTTCAATGATTGCTGAAGAGAATCAATAGTGGCGAAATCAATTTCGGGGCCTTGATTCTGAATTTTCATGGAGTAGGACCTCGTCCTCTAGGGGTTTTAACGCTGCCGCCGCCTGCGCCCGGGTTGAAGCCACCGTGATGGCCGGTTATTGCGTGAATATCAGAAGGCACCAACTGCATTGTGACCCCGTCCTGGTGATGATGCCAACTGTAATCCTTTGGAGTCGTTGTATAGCCTGCCTTTGCATTAGCAGCTCTAAAGTCTCCTGCACGAGACCCAGTCTGCTTAATTTGCACAGTAATTACTGCAAACCCAGAGAAATCAGGATAGCCATCGCGATCAAATGGGACGCCAGTACGCGGATGATTACGTCCCGCCAAATGCGCATTTCGTAATTTTCCCGCCACAATCGGCCCGACGCCAATTAGTGCGGCCGCTCCAGACTGAGACGCCGAGTGCGCATCCCCAAGCAGAACGCTGACCTGCGATATTAATGCATTTAACGCAACCCGCTCAGAGTCAGCCATTGAGATCCCTGAGTCTTGCATTTCCCGCTGGAGGCTTTTCATTGCCCCTAGGCTGCTGCTCCAGCATACATTGTCATCCTGGCCGCAGCTTAAATATTGCGCTCGTGTCTTCTCCAATGAATCAATGATCGCCTTGGCCTTATTGATCTTTAATTGCTCTTCGTCTCGCGCCTTCTGTGCCGCCAATATCCCACTAAGAGCGGTCGCATAGGCCAGTTGAGATTGCAAATCCGCAGCGCCAGCCGAAAATCCAGCCTGCATATTCTGCAATATGGAATTATTGGATGCCGCAATAGACGCATGCAGCGAAGTGGAACTTGCCGCCGACCACGCATTAAATTGCGACTGCAAAGTATTAAGTTGGCTCAAATACTGATTTGAATACTGAGCCAGACCGGCGGCTCCTTCAATGTATGTGTTTGCCACGTTGGAATAATGCGTGGCTTGTGCGTCGTAAATTGCTCCACATCCATTGCCAATGCACACCGACGGAAGCACTACAGGACTTGTATACGTTCCCTCCATTCCCGTGGGATCCGTGCATGTCAGCGGATTATTTAAGCAATATGAGTATCTATTGCGATTTTGTGGATCATCAGGATTTTGGATGTTCTGGTCGGGCTGTAGGAACAGCCCCACCCGCGGATCAAACACCCGCCCGTTCATGTGGATGAGCCCGACGTCATCCAGGTGTTCGTGGCCCGTGTAGCCGCGGTTGGTACCGGCGTTGGTGGCCTCGCCCCAGTCGATCACGATGGCCCCGAAGGCGTCGTAGCTGCCGTTGACCTGGCGGCGCTTGCCGAAGGGGTCGTAGGCGTAGCGCTGGGTCACGGCGCCGGCGTGGTCGGTGGTGGCGGCCAGGCTGCCCAGGTGGTCCTTGTGCCAGTACTCCAGCCGCTTGATGGTGGCGCTGGCCAGGTTGGGCGGTAGCTGGTTCACGGTCAGCGTGGGCAGGCTGCCGTGCGTGATGAGCACGCCGATGGCTTGGCCGCCCACGCTCAGGAAGTGCCGGCTGCTGGTTTGCGCGGGGTTGTCCGCGGTCGGCGTGACGGGGCTGTTGACTTCGTGCTCGAAGCCCAGGCCGCCTGCGTTGTCCGGGTGCAGGTACCACAGGGTTCTTGTGCCGGCCTGCGTGCCGCCGGTGATGGTGCGCACTTCCTTGATGCGGGCGCGGTTCTCGTCGTAGACCCAGGTGTGCTGGGCCGTGCCGCCATGCGCGCCGCCTGGGGCGCCCGTGATGCCGTTCTGGCTGTCGGGCAGGTTGAAGCTGGTGTAGGTGATGCTGCGGTACTTGCCGTCGCTGGCACTGGTGAGGTTGCCGGCGTCGTCGTAGCCGTAGGTGGTGACGCTGTTGTCCAGTGCGGTGAGCGTGGCCAGGGCGTGGGGACGCGCGCTGCCGGCCGTCGGGTAGGTGTAGATGCCGACGTCGCTCTTGCTGAGCAGCATGCCCAGCGCGTTGTATTGCAGGTGGACGGTGCGGCTGCCGCCAGGCACCCCGGGGGCGTTGACGGTGTACTTGGTCAGCCGCGCGAGGGCGTCGCCGTACTCGAAGTTCTCGGTGACGGCGCCGGCCACGGGGTCGCCGATGTTGTCTGCGCGGTAGACGAGGTTGTTGAGGCTGTCCCAGGCGTAGTTGTAGTCCAGCACGGTCTTGCTGGCGCCGGGGCCGGCGCTTTGGGCCACGGTGCGGCCGGTGGCGGCTTCGTAGCCGGCGCGGCCGGTGACGCCGTTGCCCAGCGTGCTTTGCTCGCTGCGGCCCCAGGCGTTGACGATTTGTGCCTGCCACAGGCTGCTGCCGGCGGCGAGGTTGACGCTGGCGCCCGGTGTGCCGCCCGCGGTGGCGGGCAGCGGGCTCACGGTGGCGGCGTTGGCCAGCTTGAGTTGCTTGAGGAAGCCGCGGGCGGTGTAGTCGTAGTTGACTTGCACGCCGGTGGGGTAGGTCTTGTAGGTCAGCCTGCCGGTTGCGCCGTCGTAGGTGTTGTAGCCGGCCATGGAGGGGCCGTTGGTGACGGTGGTGAGGCTGTTGAAGACCCGGTAGACGCTGTCGTAGCCGTTGTGGTTCGTTCGGGTGTCACCGGTGCCGGCTCGGGTGTAGCTGCTGGCGCACAGCAGGCCCTTGAAGCAGCCGTGCTTGGTGCTGAGCGCGGTGTCGTAGGTCCAGGTGCCGGTGCCTTCGGGTTCGCTGCGGCTCGTCATGCGGCCGAGCTTGTCGTAGGCCATGGTGATGGCGGTGGCGGCAGCGCGCTGGTTGGGGTTCTCCTGCCAGACGAGCTGGCCCAGCGGGTCGTGCTCGTACTTCCAGATGCCGCTGTCGGGGTCGTTGAGCTGGGTCTTGCGCCCGCGCAGGTCGTACTGCAGCGTGGTGAGGTTTTGCAGCGCGTCCTTGCTGGCCAGCAGGTTGTTGAAGGCGTCGTACTGGTGGGCCAACTGGCCGCCAGCCTCGTCGGTCACGCGCACGAGCAGGCCGATGGCGTTTCTCTCATCCAGGCGCTGCTGGCCCTTGTCGTTGATGAGGGTGGTGCTCAGGCCCGCGTAGTTGTAGCGCGTGGCGGTGATGGTGCGGCTGCCGTAGTTGGCATAGCTCACGCCGGCGCCACCGTCGCGGCTGAAGCTGTAGCTGCCGCTCAGGCCGTTGGCGTCGGCCGTGAACAGCGCCGTGGGGCGGCCCAGCGCGTCGTAGCGGGTGAGCGTGACGCCCACGTCCTGGGTGCCCGTGGCGGTGCTGGAGCCGCTGGCCAGGAAGTAGGGCTGGGTCTCCATGAGCTTGGAGCCCTGGGCGCTGTAGACGGTGTCCTTGACGATGAGGCTGGCGATCAGGCCCGTGGGCTGGCCCGTGCCGTCAAAGCTTTCTGTGACGCTGCGGATCTCGCGGCCCAGGCGGTCAAAGTAGACGCGCCCGTAGGGGCCCATCTTGGCATCCGCCGTGTTGCGCGGCTCGCTGTGCACGTAGCTCACCGCATCCGCCGGCGCCTCCGCGGGCACGCCGCTGTCGCAGCCCGCGGTGTTGCTGGTGAGGTCGCTGACGCGGCCCGCGATGTAGCAGTAGCGGTAGATGGTGGAGGTGTTGTCTACCGCGGTCGCGCGGGTCTTGCGCCCGAAGTCGTCCAGCGTGACGCTGCTGACTTTGCCGTTGGCGTCGGTGCGCTTGGTGACGGCCCCAAAGCGCGGGTCGTACTCGAAGTTCTCGGTGTGGCCCAGCGCGTTGGTGGTGGTGATGGGGAACAGGCCCCGCGCCAGGGTGATGGCCGTACCGTTGATCGTGGCCACCGGCATGGTGGCGGGCGCGTAGTTGCTGCCCGCGTTGCGGCTTGTGAACTGCTGGCGCGCAGGAATGGTGCCCGCGCAGTTGGCCACCGTGGTGCTGTTCTTGTTGCCCCACGCGTCGTAGCCGTAGGTGGTGCGCACGCACAGCGCCGGGTTGTCGGGCTCGACGGTCTCGGTGAGCACGCGGTCCGCGGCGTCGTAGGTGTAGGCGACGCTGCGGCTGTAGTTGTAGGGGTCGGCAGGGGTTTGCGCACTCGCCGGCGCCAGCCCGCCCAGCACCCCGAGCGAGGCCAGTGGGACCAGCAGTCCCGCCCGCCAGCGAGCCCCGCGGCTCGTGGCGAATCCCTGGCGCTTCAGCGTCTTGTTGCGCATGCTCTGAACTCCCTGCTTTCAGTCTCAGCCCGGGCCTGCCCGGGCTGGCTTGGTTTGTTGCTTGTTCCGGGACCGCCGGGCTTCTACTGGCCGGTGGTGGCGCTGGCCTTGGGTTGGCTGCCCGCCGTGGTGGGGATGGCGCTCAAGCTGTTGGGCACGACGTTGGTGGTCGTGGCCTTCTTGACTCGAGCAACCTTCCAGTTGTCGTTGAGGATGTCGTCGGGGAAGTACTGGTAGTCGGTTTGCTTGCTGAAGCTCTCCGTCCCCGCCGGCCCGCTGCCTTGCGTCTGCACCACCACGCTGGAGAGGTAGCCCCCGCTGTAGCGCTGGGTCGTGGTGGTGGTGGGCGTGGCATAACCGGCCAGGTCCACGCCGCTTTGCACGCTCTTGAACAGGTACGGCCGGCTGAGCTTGCCGCTCACCGGGCACGGCGCTGTGACGGTGGCGCTGTTCTCCGCACCGGCCGCCGCGTACGTGTCGCAGTAGATGTTCTCCACCCGGCTCACCCGCGTGCCCGTCTGCGGCGCGTTCATCGCGCTCAGCGCACCCAGGTAAGTCTCCGACACCGCCACCGAACCGATGTGCGGGTGCTTTTGAACCAGCTGCTTCACGCTCGTGAGCTTGCTCACCCCATCCGGGGCGTCCACCTGCTGGCGGATCTCTCGGAATCCCAGGAAACCTCGGCCGTTGGCCTCTGCCTTCATCCCGGCGTAGCCGAACTCAACTGTGGCCTTGGTCGCATCTACGCCAGCATCGGTCGTCAGTCGCGTCACCACCGGCAGCGCAAACACCACATCCCGCACGGCAGGGAACACGGCCGCGTGAGCTGCGCCACCATCACTCGCGTAGCGGTTGCTCGCGGTCAACATCTCGTAGCTGATGTCGGTCACGAGGCCGGTCCCACTGATCACTTTAACCAGCAGGTCAGCCGACAGCGGGTTGACCTTGACGAACAGTTGGTTCGGGAACTGGCTCGGGAAATCGTCTACGACCAGGAACTCCAACCCGCCGGTGCCGCTGAAATTGCCGGGAATGTATTCGGACGCGCCGGTCCAACCTGTGTGCTGCAGTGACGCAATCGTCCCAAGGTCTGTGAAGTGGCGCTCACCGAGCGAACGGTAGACGCGCGGTGCCCCTTGCGCCGGGAACTGAAGGAGGTCACTGCGGCCGTCGCCGTCGATGTCCAGCGTCTGTGGCGCCCAGACGTGGCTTGCAGGCACGTCGCTGAGCACATGGGAAACGACGGTGCCATTGCTGCTACCGCTGCTCATACCGATGGTGCGCTGGGTGCTGTTGAGGCAGAGCGAATCGGCGAACCCGTCGCCATTGACATCCGCAAAGATGGGATCGGTCAGACACGCGCTGACGGTGTAGTTGCCAAGAGCGAATTGGCCGCCTTGCACGCCCGCGAGAATTTGCTGGCTCTTTTGCGTCCAATAGCCCCGGCCGTACTCACCGTTGCCATCGGTGCCAACGAGCGCCATACGCGGCGAAAGCACGAGCTCAGGCATGCCGTCCTGGTTGATATCACGCACTTGAACAGTCTGCGCGCCGCCGGCGTAGGGCACCCAGGAGCCTGTCAACGAGTTGAACGGAAAGCCGCTCGGCATCGTGATACCGCCCGGCGCAAACAGCGTAGGGACCGACTTCCGGAACGAGCCATCCCCGTTGCCAGACCACAAGGTCACGCCGCAATTTACCGCGCCCGTCACGCACCAAAGACCAAGGCCGTTCAGATCGCCACGCGGCTCGGCCTTGTCGGCAACCATCGACAGGATGTCGAGGATGCCGTCGCCATCAAAGTCGTCTGCGATATAGCTGCCGTAGTTGCGATAGAGCGTGCCGTCGTTCTCAATGCGCCCACTGGCATGAAGCAGTGGCAACGTCGCCTGCGTTGCAGCATCGCGCAGTGGCGTCGATGTGAACGAACCATCGCCGTTGGATACGTAGATCAAGCTGGGGGTGCCGCCCGCACAAGTGACGGGGCTGCTGTTCTGGTAGTAGGTGCCGGCAGGCACTGCAGATCTCAGCAGGTCGGTGCGTCCGTCACCGTTGAAGTCGGCCGCCACGGTACGGAAGCAAGGCGATCCCAAACGCAGCACCTCATTGGCCAGATTGAACTGACCGGCCGAAGTGCCAGCGGGGACGTTGTTGAAATTGCCATTTCCCGAGCTGAGGAACAGTGTGTTCGTCTCCCCCCAGCGCAGGATGTCCGTGCGTCCATCCCCATTGAAATCGCCGGTGATGACGTAACCCTTGAGCACCGTACTGCGCAAGCTGTTGCTTACCCCTTGGTCATTCAGCCCGACGCTCGGCTTGTCAACGAACGCAAGGCCGCCGGGCGCATAGCCGAACTTTGTCGGCGGCGAACAGTTCGCCTGCGGATTGGCCGTGCCCACACACTCGGTCACCGACTCCAGCAGGCTGCGACCTGTGGTGGGTGCATTCACGTAGCCCAGCTTGATCGTGCGGACTTTCAACGTCGAGTTGACATAGCTTGCGATGCTGGCAAGCCGGCGGATGCTGACGAAGTTTCTACCGGCCTGGTAGGCCTCGGAACGATCCCCGGTCGCATCGGATTTGTCTTCGTATATGAACTCCACGCTATTCGTCGGCGCGCTCTGGGCATTGCCGCCATAGCGCACGCGCTTGACGCTCCACTCGATGCCAGGCCACGAGTTCGATCCCCAGGTCGCAAGAAACCTCAGCTCATAGGAGAAGTCGGCGTAGTTCCCGTCCACGTCACTCGCGCGAGCCAATGGCCAAACGACGGGGGGGCCACTTCCCTCATCCCGAGTGACAAGTGTGTTGCCATCACTCAAAGCGCCAGGACTGCTTCCGTACTCATGCACCAGGCCCGAACGGAACCACACCTTGAAGTAGAGAGGGCCCCCATAGCCATGGGCCCCGTAAGCCCTCACTCGCGTATGCGGGTCCTGCTCCAGCCGGAACTCCCGTACACCACCACCTGCCATCGAGGCCGCGTCATTTGTTTGCGGAAACACCAGCGCGACACCAGCAGCATCAACCTGAATCAGCCGTTGTCCATCGAGGCACAACTTGTCGTTGGCGCCGTTGCTCACGAGGGCGCTGACGCCGTCGATGGCCTTCGTTGCTCCACAACGCGTGATCGCCGACAGACCCTGCAGCCCCCAGCCATGTCCGAGCACCCCGCGCCCTCCGGCGGTGTAGGCCAAGCTCAGCTGAGGCGCCAACGGGCCCGGCGGAACGGCGATGGGGTAGCGATAGCTTGCGCTGCCGCCTTGAGACACCTCAACTTGCGCCCATGCGGCACCCGAGGCCATCAGCACTGCTGCGCCTGCAGCTGCAATTGCGGGAGGGGCCCGGTGGGATGCCCCCTTCGCGCAGCTCAGCAAATTTGCGCGCAAGCGCTTACCCAGCGCACATGCGCTCCCCCATTCAATCATGAATGCCTCCCTAGGCAAACTGGCTCAAACACCCGCCATGGCATTTGGCTCTACTTCGGCATGGCACGCATCGCGCGCCCGTATTGCAAATTGTGCGGCACGCTGACACGGCGAACCATCGGGATCGCACCAACGAATCCGGCATCCAACGTCACACGGGGCAAGAACTTGTCGATCAAACTGACGCTGCTCTGTGCCCGGCCCCCTGTTCAAAACCTGCTCACTGTCCCGTGGTGGCGCCCGCCTTGGGCTGGCTGCCCGGCGTGGTCGGAATGGCGCTGAGGCTGTTGGGCACGGTGCTGTTGGTCGTGGCCCTCTTGACGCGTCCCACCTTCCAGTTGTCGTTGAGGATGTCGTCGGGGAAGTACTGGTAGTCGGTTTGCTTGCTGAAGCTCTCCGTCCCCGCCGGCCCGCTGCCTTGCGTCTGCACCACCACGCTGGAGAGGTAGCCCCCGCTGTAGCGCTGGGTCGTGGTGGTGGTGGGCGTGGCATAACCGGCCAGGTCCACGCCGCTTTGCACGCTCTTGAACAGGTACGGCCGGCTGAGCTTGCCGCTCACCGGGCACGGCGCTGTGACGGTGGCGCTGTTCTCCGCACCGGCCGCCGCGTACGTGTCGCAGTAGATGTTCTCCACCCGGCTCACCCGCGTGCCCGTCTGCGGCGCGTTCATCGCGCTCAGCGCACCCAGGTAAGTCTCCGACACCGCCACCGAACCGATGTGCGGGTGCTTCTGAACCAGTTGCTTCACGCTCGTGAGCTTGCTCACCCCATCCGGGGCGTCCACCTGCTGGCGGATCTCTCGGAATCCCAGGAAGCCCCGGCCCTGCGGCTCCACCTTGAATCCCGCGTAGCCGAACTCCGACGCCGCCTTGGCTGTGCCCACTCCCGTGTCCGTGCTCACCTTCGTGACGACATTGATGCTCGGCGTGACGTCAAAGCTTGGATAGGCGCCTGCGTTGACCGTACCCATGTCGCTGGCATACACCGCCGGGTTGCTCAGGTTGGTATAGGTGAGCGTGGTCTTGATGCCCGTGGGCGTCGTGACCGACAACAACTGGTCTGGGGGCAGCGGATCTACCTTGCTGTAGAAGGTGTTGCGGCCGGCTGTGACGATGCCCCATTGCATCTGTGACCAGTACGTCGCCAAGTACTCGGCGCCGCCGGTCCCAAGGAAATTCTTGAAGTAGTTGCCGAAGTTGTTGCCCATCTGTCCGCTGAACGGCGCGGCCGAATGAGAGAAACCACCATTTCCAAGCGAACGGAAATAGATGCCGTTGATCAGCAGGTCCGTGCGCCCGTCGCCGTCAATGTCCGCCGTAAAAAACTGGGCGGTCGTGGAAGGGGAAAAGAACTGCGATGCCCCAGGCGTGTAGGTTTGGCGGTAGCCCCACGTGACGTAGCCATTGGCGTCAACAGCCTTTCGCATGAGCAGCGTGCCGTCTTCGCGACAAATGCCATCATTCACGACGTCACCCCTGAAATATCCCCAGATGACGTTGCAGGGGTCTGGTTGGCCGCCGTTCAAGGTGAAGATGGCCCCGGTGATGGGACCATTCAGCCGCGTTTCCCCGACATAGGCCAGCGTACTCGGGGCTGTCGCGCGAGGCCAGCCGACGAAAGCTGGCAGAACCAATCCCTGAATACCGTTGCCCCTGAAATCTGTGGCGCTGTTGTTCAGGCTCGGAACGATGTAAGGCACCCAGTTGCCGTTCAACGTATGGTCGGCCATCGACGCGATGGGACCGAACCCTGGCGTCGGTGTCTTGCGGAAGCTCCCATCCCCATTGCCCAGCCAAAGCGTGGTGGAACAATTGGTGTAACTGGTCAGGCACCACAACCCTGGATACGGCGAATCGGTCACCAGCGCCGCGTACTGGGCAGTCAGCGCGAGGATGTCAGGCAATCCATCGTCATCAAAATCGCCAACGATGTAGTTGGCGTAGTCACTGATGTATTGCCCATTGCCGACCGGATCTACCCCCGGCGTGCGATTCAAAGGGATGGCTTGCTGGGTGGCTGCGTCACGGATCAGTTGGCGATTGAACGATCCGTCCCCGTTGGACAAATACATGTAGGCAGCACTCGCTGCCGGGCAGAACGATTTGCCATAAGCGTCTGGGCCATTTGCAGTCGGCACCACCAACAGGTCGTCTCGCGCATCTCGGTTGAGATCGAGCACCGAGGTCAGAACGCAGGAGTCAGGGGTCTGTGGCCCACGGAGAAGCGGGTCGTACACGCCTTTAAGGCGGGCGCTCGTCAAATTAAACTGGCCAGCGCCAGTGCCGATCGGAACAGCCTTGTAGTTCTTGACACCCTCGCTCAGGAACAGACGGTTGTCAGAGGCCGTGCTTGACCAGCGCAGAAGATCGGTTCGGCCATCGCTGTTGAAGTCCCCCATGATCGTGCCGCGACTGATGGCGGCGAACGAACAATTGCAGCCGGATGAGTACGTCTGCGTCCACGGGTTGTCGTCAAGGACGATCGTGTCAAGTCCGTTTGGATTGCCCGACGCATCCACAAGCGGGCTGTTGTCAATGTCCATGGCGCTGCCGCCTGGGCTATAGGCGAAAGAAGTCGCAGGTGTACAGACCTCGGTCGCTGACGAGTTGACGATGCACTCGGCGATTCCTTGCAGGATGTCCCGTCCCGTCGAGGGGCCTGCGCCATACTGCAGCTTGACGCGTCGCGTGAGCGCGGCACCACCCGTACCTCCTGCGAAGGTCTCGACCTTGCTCAGCAGCTTCGTCGACAGCTGCACATGGCCTGCCTCGAAAGAAAGTGATCTCGCGCCATTGAATAGCGTGCGATCGCTATAGGTCAGCACGACGCTGTTCGTCGGACCGGTGGACGCTTGGTTCCCGGAGTAGTCGATTCGGCTCAGCACCCATTCGCTGCCTGTAGGCCAGCCCATCCCGGGAGCCACGGAGCCATTCGAGTCCGTGTAGGTCACTGCAGGCACTTGGTTCACCGAGTAGGTGTACTGCATGTAGTTGCCTGCGGCGTCGGTGACCCGGACCAACGGCCAAGCGATGCTGAAGCCCATACCCGCAGCGCTGTTGTCACTGTTGACGACAGGATTCACCAAGCCGGTTTGCGGGTTGGTCGGAGCGGCGCCGTACTCTCGCACAATGCCATTGGCCGTCTTGACCGTGAAGTAGGCTGGGCCGCCGGTGGAGTTGCTGCCATGGGCGCGGATTCGAATGCTGTGATCTGCCTCGATCCGATACTCCCGCACACCGTTTGCGGCCACCGCCGCTGCGTCGTTTGTTTGCGGAAAGGGCAATGGCGCACCGCTGGCGTCTGTCTGAATCAGCCGTTGGCCGTCTAGACACAGCTTGTCGATGTTGTGGTGCAGGACATGCCTGCTCAAGCCATCAACAGCCTTTGTGCTTGCGCATCGAGCGATGGTCGACAGCCCACCCAAACTCCAACCCACGCCGGCAATGCCTTGGCGTGCACCGGTGTAACGTAAAGACAACGGGGGCTGCATGGCCGCTGCGCTGGGTGGCATGGCTACGTCATAGCTGTAGCTCGGGTTGCCACTCTGCGAGACCTCGACGCCTGCGGTCGCCGGCCCCGGAAGGGCAACCAGTACAGCGCCAATCACAAGCAAACTCTTAACCTGGACGCGAGCGTCCGCCCATCCGTGCATGAATGCCTCCCCAGGCAGATTCGGACCAACGATCCGTCGCGGATGCTGGCGTGACTTCAGCTGATGACCTTGGTGTGCCACCTGGCTGGTTCTACAAATTGTGATTCAGATCGCTTGATAACCATCTGGCGGCATTACCCAGGCAAACCCTCAAAACTTGATCGTCGAAGACTCTTCGTGAACAGTCCTGGAGCTCAGCGCCGGGCTTCTACTGGCCAGTGGTGGCGCTGGCCTTGGGCTGGCTGCCCGCCGTGGTGGGAACGGCGCTCAAGCTGTTGGGCACGACATTGGTGGTCGTGGCCATCTTTGACGCGTCCCACCGTCCAGTTGTCGTTGAGGATGTCGTCGGGGAAGTACTGATATCCGCCGTCGCTGAGCGCGTTGATGAGCTTGTGCTGGTTGAGGGAGCCGAAGTAGTTGGCGATGTCGACGCGCACCGCGTACTAAATGCCGCGCTGCCGAGCGTGCACGCGGTTGGCGTCTTGCAGTACGTTCCAGCACGCGCGACTGGAATGAAACATCGTCGGTGACTTGGCACCGGCAAGTTGGTGGATGAACGAGAGCTTGGGATCAGTCGCCCGATCAATAGCCGGCGCAGCCTGGTCTGCCAGTGCTTGGTAGAACAGCTGATCGCGGGGCGGCAGGGTGCTCCCGGGGCGCGAATAGTTGGCGCCGAACTCGCGCCTGCGGCCATCAGCAACGGGAATGCGGAATGTCTTGGGCACCTCGCCGGTAGCCACCTTTTTCCAGCCTCTCCCATGTTGCCCGGCGAGTTTAGGTTGCCGGTGTCTCGGACCCAGGAAAGTCGCATCCGTGGGGTGGGTACTGAGCCTTAGCTTCGGTGGCCGCAAATCGACGGCCACGAGGCCAGGTATCGCGGTTTGGCTGAAGAGCAGATCTACATAACGGCCTGTTGTGACTTGGCGTCCCTACCTGTTGAACCAGCCGCTGTGCGCAGCAGTGCGGGCCAAATGTGTGAGAGCAATGTCAGGGGGCGGCCCCGCTGGGTGATGTCAGAGGCTGTTTGAGGAGGTTCCTGCAAAGCCTCTTTGGCCCACTTTTGGCCCACCTCGCATCCGTTGCACTGCCCGCGCGTATGTTGCCAAATAGAAAATGCCATGCACGTCAGTGACTTGCATGGCCTGTGTCTGGCGCGCCCGGTTGGGATCGAACCAACAACCCCTGCCTTCGGAGGGCAGTACTCTATCCATTGAGCTACGGGCGCGAAGCCACAGATTCTAACAGCGGGGTTCTACCGCCCAGAGACCTCAGTGGCGCCTGCCTATAATTCGACGGTTTTTCGCGTCGCGTCGACTGGCGTGCACGTGACGATAAGAGCCCCAAGAAGACCGACGAGGATTTCCATCCATGAGCGCCAGCCACGACCACGACCACGACGACGCCCACACCGGCCCGATCAAGACGCCCAAGCAACTCGCCTGGGCCGTGTTCTTCTCCTTCGTGGTGCCCGTGATCGTCATCATCATGCTGGCCAACTACGTCAGCACGGCGAGCAAGCCTGCGGCCGGCACCGGCGCGCTGGAAGGCCAGGCGGTGGCCGCGCGCATCGCGCCGGTAGCCAAGGTGGAGGTCAAGGACGTCAACGACGTGGCGGCCCTGGCGTCTGGCGAGAAGGTCTATCAGGCGCAGTGCGCCGCCTGCCACGCCACCGGCGCGGCCGGTGCACCCAAGCTGGGTGACGCAGCCGCCTGGGGGCCGCGCATCAAGAGCGGCGTCGAGGCGCTGCTGAACTCGGCCCTGAAGGGCAAGGGCGCCATGGGTCCGCAGGGCGGCGGCGACTTCAGCGACTACGAGATCCATCGTGCGGTGGTCTACCTGGCCAACCAGGGTGGCGCCAAGTTCGACGAGCCCAAGGCGCCGACCCCGGCCGCCTCCGCAGCGAACTGACCCGCAGCCACCCGCAAGTAAAAGCCCGCTTCGAGCGGGCTTTTTCATGTCTGCGGCGCGGTCAGGGGTGGGGGCGGCGTTGGTAGCCGTGCAGTGACGGCAGCTTGGCGGCGATGCAGTCCTGCGGCATCCAGCGGCCGGCCTCGACGGCCTCGGCCGCCAGCGCCATGTCCTGCGTGTGCACGAGGCCGAAGCCCAGGTCGGTCAGCAGGTAGAGGTGACCGGCCTCGTCCAGCCAGGCGGACTCGACCTGCACCGACCGGCCCGTGTGGCTGGTGACGCCGCCGCCGGGCTGCAGGCGCCAGACCCACGGCGTCAGCTCCAGCTCCACGTAGACCCGCTGCGGGCCGTTCTGGAAGAACCAGGCGCCGCGCTCGTCGACGTCGTAGTTGCGGGCGATGAAGCCCAGCAGCTTGTCGTGGTCGATGCGGCTGCCCTTCACGCGCGGGAAGGGGCCGGCGCGTTGGATGCGTTCGTCGCGCATGTACCAGTCGCCACGCGCATCCAGCGCCAGCCAGCCGTAGCAATGGGGCACGTTGGGCCACTTCTTCAGCGCGGCCTGAACGATGTCATCCATCGAGCGCGTCCTTCAGCGTTGCCGCCCCAGCCAGTCGCAGACCTGCTGGGGCATGGTCAGCAGATGACCGGGCAGGTGGCCGGCGGGGAAGCCGACATGGCCGCCGTGGCCGGGCTGCCAGAGTGTCACATAAGCGCCCACTTCAGCGGCGTTCGGCAGGCTGTGGCCCGGCACGAACGGATCGTTGCGCGCGTTCAGCACCAGCGCCGGGATGCGGATGTGATGCAGATGCGGCTTGGACGAGCCGCGGGCCCAGTAGTCGTCGGCGCTCTTGAAGCCGTGCAGCGGCGCGGTGAAGAGGTCGTCGAATTCGTAGATCGTGGACGCGCGCCTCAGCCGCTCGCCGTCGAACAGGCCCGGATGCTGCTGCAGCTTGCGCAGCGCTTTGGGGATCATGGTGCGCAGGAAGCGGCGTGCGTAGACCTGCTTGTTGAAGCCGCGGTCTATGGCCATGCCCGCCGCCTTCATGTCGATGGGCGAGCAGATGGAGCACACCGCGTGGGCGATGTGGGCGGCCTGAGTGCCGGCCTCCTCGGCCCAGCGCATCAGCGCATTGCCGCCCAGCGACACGCCGGCCACCAGCAGCTTGTGGCCATGCCGCTCGCGCAGCCGGCGCAGGATCCAGTCGATCTCTTCGTAGTCGCCCGAGTGGTAGGCGCGTGGCGCGCGGTTCAGCTCGCCCGAGCAGCCACGGAAGTGCGGCAGCGCCATCGCCCAGCCGTTGGCGCGAGCCACGCTGGCGAAGGCGACGCTGGAGTGGCTGGTGCGGTCGCCTTCCAGGCCGTGGAACAGCACGAACAGCGGCGCGCCGGGCGGTGCACCGGCCAGGAAATCGACGTCGATGAAGTCGCCGTCCGGCGTGTCCCAGCGCTCACGGGTCCAGGCCGGCGCGGGGCCATCGTGCTGGCGGCTGAAGAGGGCGGGCCAGATGGTCTGGGCGTGGCCGCCGGGGAGCCACCGGGGGGCGCGGTACTGCATGGCTCCGGGGCTCAGTGAAGCGTGCCAGCGTCGGCCACCAACTCCTGCACGTCGCCCGCGCTGCCGGGGCTGGCATGGTGCAGCACCAGGCGCCAGCCCAGTGCGGTCTTCAGATAGACGTTGGTCGCGATGACCCAGGACGTGGGCGCCGCCTGGCCGGCCTCGGCATGCAGTTGCACGCGCTCCAGCACGTGGTGGATGGCGCAGTCGCCGCTGTGCAGGCGCCGCACGCGCTCGGGGTGCACGTTGACCGTGCCGCGCTGGAAGACGGCCTCGAAGGCAGCGCGTATGGCAGCCAGGCCCACGATGCGCGGGCCGCCTGGATGTACGCAGGCAATCTCCTCGTCCTCGGCCCACAAGGCCATCAGGTGGTCGAGGTCGGCATGCTGCAAGGCCTCGTAGAACTGGGCCTCGGTGTCATCGGGCGACGCGAGCAGCGCCGCCTGCTGGGCGCGCGAACGCGGCATGTCAGTGGTGACCGCCGACGACCTCGCCGGCCTTCAGCTTGTAGGCCGTGCCGCAATAGGGACATTGGCCCTGCCCGCCGTGGGTCAGGTCGATGAAGACCTTGGGATGGTTGCTCCACAGCGCCATCTTGGGGTTGGGGCAGAAGACGGTGCCGTTGTCGTTGCAGTCCTTGGCGGTCACTTCGACGGTGGCTGCGGGGGCTTGGGTGGTGCTCATTTTTGTGCTCTCAGACGGCGGTCAGCCACTCGGCGTATTTGGGGTTGCGGCCATTGACGATGTCGAAGAAGGCCGACTGGATCTTTTCGGTGATGGGGCCGCGCGAGCCGCTGCCGATCTCGATGCGGTCCAGCTCGCGGATGGGCGTCACTTCGGCGGCGGTGCCGGTGAAGAAGGCCTCGTCGCAGATGTAGACCTCGTCGCGGGTGATGCGCTTCTCGACCAGCTTCAGGCCCAGGTCCTGGCAGATCGCGAAGATGGTGTTGCGGGTGATGCCGTTCAGCGCGCCGGCGGACAGGTCGGGCGTGTAGACCACGCCGTTCTTGATGACGAAGAGGTTCTCGCCCGCGCCCTCCGACACGAAGCCCGAGGCGTCCAGCAGCAGCGCCTCGTCGTAGCCGTCGTCGGTGGCTTCCATGTTGGCCAGGATGGAGTTGGTGTAGTTGGACACCGTCTTGGCCTGCGTCATCGTGATGTTGACGTGGTGGCGGGTGTAGCTGCTGGTCTTCACGCGGATGCCGCGCTTCAGGCCCTCCTCGCCCAGGTAGGCGCCCCAGCTCCAGGCGGCCACCATCAGGTGCACCTGGTTGCCCTTGGGGCTGACGCCCAGCTTCTCGGAACCGATCCAGATCAGCGGGCGGATGTAGGCGCTCTTCAGGCCGTTGGCCTTGACGACTTCGCGCTGCGCGTCGTTGATCTGCTCGGCCGAGAACGGCACTTTCATGCGCAGGATCTTGCCGCTGTTGAGCAGGCGCTGCGTGTGCTCCTGCAGCCGGAAGATGGCCGTGCCGTTGACCGTGTCATAAGCGCGCACGCCCTCGAAGGCGCCGCAGCCGTAGTGCAGCGTGTGGGTCAGCACGTGGATCTTGGCGTCGCGCCAGTCGACGAGTTCGCCGTCCATCCAGATCTTGCCGTCGCGGTCGTGCAGGGGGGCGGGAACCATCGGTAACTCCAGGTGCAGGGAAGAAAAACGGCGATTTTACGAAGTCGCGTCGTCCGCGGTCACCCGCAGCAGCCGCCACTCGGCGAGCTTGCCTTTCTTCAGCACCACTTCCACCGCGTCGCCGCCCGCGTCGCGCCAGACGTAGGTGTCCGCGGTCTGCTTCTGGCCCAGGCTGCCGGTCAGCTTGAGCAGCTCCACCAGCTTCATGCCTTCGTGCAGTTGGCTGTTCAGCATCACCGCGCTGGTTACCGAGCCCATGGGCGCGGCGCCGGCCTTCTGCATCAGCCGCATCAGCCGGCTCATCTGCAGCAGCAGCCAGAACACGATGCCGGTCGTCGCGAAGACGATGCCCTTCCAGCCGAAGAAGGCGCCGCCGGCCAGCAGCGCGGCGACGGCCAGCACGGTGCCGATCAGCGCGTTCATGCTTGGGGATCCTTCAGGCCATCGTCGCGTTGCCAGGCGTAGGCCCGCTCGACCTTGGCCACGCGCAGCGTGTAGCGGCTGTACCAGTCGCTGCGGCCGTGGTCGCGGGCGATGCGGTGCTCGGCGTTGCGGCGCCAGGCGGCGATGTCGTCGGGGCTGCGCCAGTAGGACACCGTGATGCCGAGGCCGTCGTCGCCGCGGGCGCCTTCCACACCGAGATAACCCGGCTGCTCGGCCGCCAGTTCCAGCATGCGGTCCGCCGCGCCGCCGTAGCCGCTCTCGTCGGCGGGCGTGCGCTGGCTGGTGAAGATGACGGCGTAGTAGGGTGGTTCAGGCAGGGGGCTCATGGCTGGCGGCGGCTTGCGGGCCCCGCATCCTGCCATGACCGGCGGCGCCGGCCGGAGGTCAGGCGGGCACCTTCAGCAGCACGCAGCGCACCCACTGGCCGGCTTCCAGCGCCGCCAGATGGCCGTTCAGGAACTGCTCGGCCGTCGAGTTGCGGGCCGTGAAGCACAGGCCGTGCAGGATGCCCATGCGCGGCACGGGCCGCGACCACTTGCGCTCGACGACGCCGTTGAACCACGACACCTGCTCGTCGCCGGCGTCCATGTCGGAGCGGCCCAGCAGCAGCACCACCTCGTACTTGTCGTCGGTCAGCGGCTCGATCGCGCTGGTCAGCACCTGCAGGCCGCCGTCGCTCAGGTTCAGCACCAGGCCGGCCGGCCCCTGGCTGAACTGCACCGGCTTGAACACCCAGCCCGGCAGCGAATCGGCATCGTGCTGGGCGGCGAGAAAGTCGGTGCGCGGGAACTGCCTGAGCTCGGCGGGATCGGTCATGGGGACGCCTCCTTTGGACGCCCCATCCTAAGCAGACTTTGCGTCGGCTGGCACCCTAGGCCAAACCCCGCAGTACCTCGATGGCCTGCTCCACCCGCTCGACCGCATGGATGGTCAATCCCTCGATGGCCTTCTTCGGCGCGTTGGCCTTGGGCACCACGGCCACGCTGAAACCGAGCTTGGCGGCCTCCTTCAGCCGCTCCTGGCCGCGCGGCGCGGGGCGCACCTCGCCGGCCAGGCCGATCTCGCCGAAGGCGATGAAGCCCTTGGGCAGCGCGCGGCCGCGCAGCGAACTCTGGATGGCCAGCAGCACTGCCAGGTCGGCCGCTGGCTCCGTGATGCGCACGCCGCCCACCGCGTTGACGAACACGTCCTGGTCGCCGGTGGCGACGCCCGCATGCCGGTGCAGCACGGCCAGCAGCATGGCGAGCCGGTCGCGGTCCAGGCCGACAGACAGCCGCCGCGGGCTGACGCCGCCGCTGTCCACCAGCGCCTGCAGCTCGACGAGCAGCGGCCGCGTGCCTTCCAACGTGACCAGCACGCAGCTGCCCGGCACCGGTTCCGTGTGCGTGGACAGGAAGATCGCGCTGGGGTTGGCCACGCCCTTCAGCCCCTTCTCCGTCATCGCGAACACGCCGATCTCGTTGACGGCGCCGAAGCGGTTCTTGATGGCGCGCACGAGGCGGAAGCTGCTGTGTGTGTCGCCCTCGAAGTACAGCACCGTGTCGACGATGTGCTCCAGCACGCGCGGGCCGGCCAGCGCGCCCTCCTTGGTCACGTGCCCCACCAGCACCATCGCGCAGCCGCGCGCCTTGGCCGTGCGGGTCAGCTGCGCCGCGCATTCGCGCACCTGGGCCACCGAGCCGGGTGCCGACGACAGTTGCTCGGAATACAGCGTCTGGATGGAGTCGATGACGCAGAAGTCGGGCTCCTCGGCCTCGATGGTCGCGAGGATCTTCTCCAGCCCGATTTCGGCCAGCACGCGCACCTTGTCGCCCGCCAGACCCAGCCGGCGCGAACGCATCGCGACCTGGGCGCCCGACTCTTCACCGGTCACGTACAGCACCTTGACGGTCTGGCTCAGTGACTCGACGGCCTGCAGCAGCAGCGTGGACTTGCCGATGCCAGGGTCGCCGCCGATCAGCACGACGCCGCCGGCCACGATGCCGCCGCCGAGAACCCGGTCCAGTTCCTCCTGGCCCGTGGGCGTGCGGTCGTAGTCGCTGGCCTCGATCTCGCTCAGCGTGGCCACCGGCTGGCTCTTGGCGAGCGCCTGGTAGCGGTTCTTGCCGCCGCCGGCCGGTTCGGCGGCGGATTCGGTCAGCGTGTTCCAGGCACTGCAGTGCGGGCATTTGCCCAGCCACTTGGGGCTGGTGCCGCCGCATTCGGTGCAGGTGTAGATGCTTTTGCTTGTGGCCATGCGGGCATTGTCAGCGGCCCCAACGCTGCCTCGTCGGTGCCTACGCCCTCCGCGTGAATAAGCCCGCGACAGCACCGCACCGGCCTGCATGGGACACTGCGTGCCCAGCAGTTGGCGATGGAGCCGGTCATGGATTTCTCGGTGTGGTTGGCGTTCTTCGCGGCGTCCTGGGCCATCAGCATCTCGCCGGGCGCGGGCGCCGTTGCGGCGATGAGCGCGGGGCTGAGCCACGGCTTCAAGCGCGGCTATTTCATGACCTTCGGCCTGATCCTGGGCATCGTCACGCAGGTCATCCTTGTCAGTGTCGGCCTGGGGGCGCTGATCGCCGCGTCGTCGCTGGGCTTTGCCCTCGTCAAGTGGGCCGGTGTGGCCTATCTGGTCTATCTGGGCGTGCAGCAATGGCGCGCGCCGGCCCGGCCGCTGGCGGCCGCCGATGACGGTGCCGTGCAGGTCACGCGCCGGCAACTGGTGCTGCGCGGCTGGGGCATCAACGCGGTCAACCCCAAGGGCACGGTGTTCCTGCTGGCCATCGTGCCGCAGTTCCTGAATCTTTCCGCGCCGCTGGCGCCGCAGTACCTGGTCATCGGCGCGACGCTGGCGTTCACGGACCTGGTGGTCATGGCCGGCTACACGGCGCTGGCCGCCCAGGTGCTGGCGGCGCTGAAGAGCGAGAACCACATCCGCGCGCTGAACCGCGTGTTCGGCTCGCTGTTTGTCGCCGCCGGCGTTCTGCTCGCGACCGTCAAGCGCACGAACTGATGGCAGCCGGCAACTCCAGCCGCCTCCCCACCTGGCTGCTGTTCCTGGCCCCGGTGCTGATCTGGGCCAGCACCTGGCACATCATCCTGTACCAGCTGGCATCGACGGTGCCGGTGCTGACGTCGGTGGGCTGGCGCTTCCTGCTGTCGGCGCTGCTGCTGGCCGGCATGGCGCTCGCGCGCGGCCAGTCGCTGCGGCTGCCGGGCTATGCCCATCTCTACATGCTGGCCACCGGTGTCATCCAGTACGCCGGCAACTACTGGGCCGTCTACGAGGCCGAGCGCTATGTGCCCAGCGGCCTGGTGGCGGTGCTGTTCTGCCTGCTGGTGTTCATGAACGCGCTGGCGGCCTGGCTGTTGTGGCGCCAGCCGGTCAGCCGGCGCTTCCTGGCCGCCAGCAGCGGCGCCGTGCTGGGCGTGGCGCTGATCTTCTGGCCCGAGCTGGCCGTCACCGGCGAGCGCCCGGACGCGCTGCTGGGCCTGGGCTTGAGCTTCTTCGCCGTCGTGGCGGCCTGCGTGGGCGGCTTCTTCACGCTGGCGTTGCAGCGTCGCGGCCTGCCCATCGTGCCGGTGCTGGCCTGGAGCATGGGCTATGGCGCGTTGTTCCTGTTGCTGCTGTCGCTGGCGACCGGGCGTGGCCTGCCCTTCGACTGGACGCCCAGCTATGTCGCCAGCCTCGTCTATCTCGCCGCGTTCGGCTCGGTCATCGCCTTCACGCTGTACTTCCAGCTGGCCGAACGCAAGGGACCGGCGCAGGCCGCCTTGATCGGCGTCATGGTGCCGGTCATCGCGCTGATGGTGTCGGCCGCGCTGGAGGGCTGGCAGGCGACGCCGCTGGCGATCGGCGGCATGGCGCTGTGCCTGGTCAGCCTGTTCGTCGCGACGCGGCCCCAGCGGCCCTGACTCGTCCGGCGCGACGCCGGCTTCGTCGCGCGGTGCCGGCGTCCGTCGCGAGCCACGCCGGCGCCCGGAATGCATGACTAGCATGCCGCCTCAGGGAGGATGGACATGCGCTGGATGGCACTGCTAGGAGCGGCGTTGCTCGGTTGGGGCGCGCCGGTGGGGGCAGCCGGGCTGGTGGTGGAACGGCTGGACCTGGGCGAAGGCCCGGGCGAGCAGGTCTACAAGCTGCAGGAGCAGGGCGACCTGCGCGTGTTTGCCCGCTCGGCGTCGAACTTCCAGCAGGTCCGCCTCCAGCTGCAGCGCCGCATCGCGGGGCAGTGGCAGCCCGCGCAGGACTTGCCGGCCGGCGATCCGCGCTGGCAGGACGGTGCGTGGACCGCGCGCCTGCCCGTCAACGAAGGCGTGCGAAGCAACGACTTCACGCTCACCCCGGACGGTCGCTACGTGTTGTGGTGGAGCGGCAACGCAGACCTCGATGGCGGCGACCTGTATCTCGCCGAGCGGTTGGGCGATGCTCATGGCCCGGCGCTGCGACTGCCGGCGCCGGTCAACGGGCCGGCGTTCGAGTTCACGCCTTCCATCAGTGCCGACGGCGAGTGGATGTACTTCGCCTCCACGCGTGGCGACGCGCAGGGGCTGTCGCATGTCTATCGGGTTTCATGGCCGCAGGTGCTCGCGCAACTGGGCGCCGCCGCCAGCGCCCACAGCCAGGCGGCGCTGGACCAGGCCGTCAGCGCGCTGTGGCACGCCATCGGTCACGCGCCCGGTCAGGCGTCAGACGTCCAGGCACTGCGGCGCCTGCTGCATCCCGATGCCCGGGTGTTCGGTCAATCCATCAAGGCCAGCAGTCTGCAGCTGTGGGTGGCGTCCGCCGAACAGTTCCTGGCCGAGATGGGCCGGCCGTCGGACAAGGGGTTGTACGAGTGCGAGGTCGAGCGTCAGCAGCGGCGCTTCGGCGGCCATGCCCAGGTCTACAGCGTCGTGCAGACCCGGCGCGATCCGGCCCAGGCGGGCCCGTCCTACACCGGCGTGAACAGCATGCACTGGCAACTGGGGCCGCAAGGCTGGCAGCTGCTCAGCCTGCACTACGCGCTTGAGAGCCCGGGCTTGCGCCTGCCGTCCGCGGCGGCCGTGTGCCTGGGCTGAGCCTCAATCCAGCACACGACCCCGCCCCGCCTTGACGCTGCTGCGCTTGGCCTTGCCCTCCAGCCGCCGCTGCTGCGAGCCATAGGTGGGCTTGGTCGCCCGCCGCGCCTTGGGCACATGGGCCGCGGCCTGCACCAGCTCGATCAGCCGGGCGACGGCGTCGGCGCGGTTGCGCTCCAGGCTGCGCGAGTCCTGCGCCTTGATGACGACGACGCCGTCCGCCGTGATGCGCTGGTCGGCCCAGTTCAGCAGCCGCGCCTTGACGGCCTCGGGCAGGCTGGAGGCGCGGATGTCGAAGCGCAGGTGGACCGCGTTGCTGACCTTGTTGACGTTCTGGCCGCCCGGGCCGCTGGCGCGGATGGCATCGAACTCGAGCTCGTCCGGCCGCGGCGACCAGTTCAGGTCAGGCATTGCGAACGGGCACTCGCGGTGCCACGGCGCACATCAGCTCGTAGCCGATGGTGCCGGCCGACTGGGCCACCTCGTCGATGGGCAGCCGGCTGTCGTGCGGGCCTTCGCCCCACAGCGTCACCTCGCTGCCGAAGCCGCTGGCCGGCAGCTCGGACAGGTCCACCGCCAGCATGTCCATGCTGACGCGGCCCAGCGTGCGGGTGCGCTTGCCGTCTACCAGCACCGGCGTGCCGGTGGGCGCATGGCGCGGGTAGCCGTCGGCATAGCCGCAGGCCACAATGCCCACGCGTGTGGCGCGCTCGGCCGTGTAGGCGCTGCCATAGCCCACCGTGTCGCCCGGCTGCATCTGCTGCACGCCGATGATCTTGGAGCGCAGCGTCATCGCCGGCTTCAAGTCCCAGTGGGCGGCGTCGTGCTCGGGATAGTCGGGCACGCCGCCGTAGCTCATGATGCCGGCGCGCACCCAGTCCAGCGCCGTGCGGCTGGCGTGGCGCAGCGTCGCGGCGCTGTTGGCGATGCTCAGCTCGCCGGCCAGGCCCTCCGTGGCGGCCTCGAACGCGGCCAGCTGGTGGGCGATGCCGTCCACGCCCTGGCGCAGCGCGTCAGCGTCGGAGAAGTGCGTCATCAGGCCGATCTCGTCCACCTGCGGCAGTGCGTCCAGCCGCGCGTAGGCAGCGCGGAAGGCGGTGGGCGCGAAGCCCAGCCGGTTCATGCCCGAATTCAGTTTGAGGAACACGCGGTGCGGCTCGTGCGTCTTGTGCATGGCCAGCCAGTCGATCTGCTCCTCGCAGTGGACGGCATGCCAGAGCTTCAGCCGCGAGCACAGCTCCAGGTCGCGCGGCTCGAACACGCCTTCCAGCAGCAGGATGGGGCCGCGCCAGTCCAGCGCGCGCAGCCGTTCGGCCTCGGCCAGGTCCAGCAGCGCGAAGCCGTCGGCGGCGCGCAGGCCCTCGAAGGCGCGCTCGATGCCGTGGCCGTAGGCGTTGGCCTTGACGACGGCCCAGACCCGGGCGTTGGGCGCCTGCGCGCGGGCGCGGGCCAGGTTGTGCGCGAGCGCGTCGGTGTGGATGAGGGCTTCGATGGGACGGGGCATGCCAGCATTTTGCGCGCCTGGATGGTGCAAGAAGGCTGCGCAGGGGGCATGCTATAAACCCGCGCCGCCCATCGGTCGGCCTCAGTTACAAGCCCTCGAGACAGTCCTGATCGCGCCCGACGACCGATGAAACGCGGCTTTTACACCATCATGTCGGCGCAGTTCTTCAGCTCGCTGGCTGACAACGCGCTGTTCGTCGCCGCCGTCGAGCTGCTGCGTTCCTCCGGTTCTCCGGAGTGGCAACGCGCCGCCCTGGTGCCGATGTTTGCCCTCTTCTATGTCGTGCTGGCGCCCTTCGTGGGCGCTTTTGCCGACTCGGTGCCCAAAGGCAAGGTGATGTTCTATTCGAACACCATCAAGGTCGTGGGCTGCCTGATGATGCTGTTCGGTACCCACCCGCTGGCGGCCTACGCCATCGTGGGCCTGGGCGCCGCGGCCTACTCGCCGGCCAAGTACGGCATCCTGACTGAACTGCTGCCGCCGTCGCAACTGGTCAAGGCCAACGGCTGGATCGAGGGGCTGACCATCGCCTCCATCATCCTGGGCGTGCTGCTGGGCGGCCAGCTGATCGGCGACCGCATCGCCGGCGCGCTGCTGGGCATCGACCTGCCGTTCATCGACACCGGCATCGACACCGGCCCCGAGGCGGCCATTGCCAGCCTGGTGGCGCTGTACGTCATCGCGGCGCTGTTCAACCTGCGCATCCCGCGCACCGAAGCGCCGCTGCAGCCGCTGACGCTGAGCCCGGTGGACCTGGTGCGCGACTTCTCGGCCTGCAACAGCCGCCTGTGGCAGGACAAGCTGGGCCAGATCTCGCTGGCCACGACCACGCTGTTCTGGGGCGTCAGCGGCAACCTGCGCTACATCGTGCTGGCCTGGGCCGCCGCGGCGCTGGGCTACGGCACGCAGCAGGCCTCGTCGCTGGTGGGCGTTGTCGCCGTGGGCACGGCGGCCGGCGCGGTCGTCGCATCCATGTACTGCCGGCTGGACCGCGCCACCTCCGTGATCCCGCTGGGCATCGCGATGGGCCTGCTGGTCATCTTCATGAACTTCATCGGCAACGTCTGGGTGGCGGCGCCGTTCCTCATCATGCTGGGCGCCATCGGTGGCTACCTGGTGGTGCCGATGAACGCGCTGCTGCAGCACCGCGGCCACAACCTGATGGGCGCGGGCCGCAGCATCGCCGTGCAGAATTTCAACGAGCAGGCCTGCATCCTGGGGCTGGGCGCGTTCTACACGGCCATGACCCGTTTCGGCCTGTCGGCCTTCGGCGCCATCACCATCTTCGGCATCGTCGTCGCGGGCACGATGTGGCTCATCAAGCGCTGGCACCAGCGCAACCTGGTGGAGCACAAGGAAGAGGTCGAGCACCTGCTGGACCTGGCCCGCTCGGACCACGTCACGCCCGTGGACCGGTAAGCCCCTCACAAGGGGCGCTCGCCGGCCGGTCAGGTCAGGACTTGCGGCCCTTGCGGCCCGTGGTCGGCTGGATCAGGTGCCGGCCTTCCAGCACCATCTCGATGGCCTCGCTCCACGCGCGGGCGATCTTGAAGCAGCCGCTGTGGTTCAGGTGGATCTCGTTGTGCCAGTCGCCGCTGATGCCGGTGGAGCCCGGCGCGGCCAGCGCCAGCGGCACCGTGGTCGAGTCGAACACGTACAGGCCCGGGAAGGCTTCCTTGTCGGCTGCCATGCTCTTCAGCAGCAAGGCCAGATGGAAGACCATCAGCCGGCTCACCGCCGCCCAGTCGGCCGCGGGCACGCCGTAGGCCTTCATTGCGGGGTACAGCCAGGGGCCGCTGGCGGCGCCCAGGTCGTCGTTGCTCTCGGCGCCGGCCGGGCGCGGCATGGGCACGGCGTAGCAGTGCATGAACACCGGCTTGCCGGCCGACGGGCCCTGGTCGCGCAGCGACAGCAGGTGCTTCACGTTGGCGCGCAGGTAGTCGGCGTAGGTGGCCCAGCCGGGCTCGGAGAAGTAACGCGCCACGCCGGCCGACGGCGGGCCCCATTCGGTCTGCCGGCGCATCAGGCGCAGTTCCAGCGGGATGGGCTCGCCGTTCCAGTTCATGGCCGGCGTGCGCGCCGCGGCAATCAGGTCGTTGCCGCCGACGGACAGCAGCACGCCGTCCCACACCGGTGCATCGGCGCCGGTCAGCAGCTTGACGAAGTCGGGGCTGGACTCCAGGTCCACCATGTGCGACAGCGCATTGCCCGTGCCGGCGCAGTTGACGGCGGCCGTCTTCTCCCTGAACACCAGCTCCTGCAGCAGGTTGGCGTGCGCGTTCAGCTTGGCGGCGGCGTTGGAGAACCAGGAGTCCCCCTGCGCCAGCAGCTTCCAGCGGAAGCCGCCGAGGTCGGGCGGGGTGCGGCCGGCCAGGTCGGCCGGGGTGAAGCAAGCCAGGTGATCCATGAACATGAGGTATCGGGTTTTGCTTGACCGGTGCCACCCCGCGGGGTGGCTCGAATTTCGCGCGATTGGAAGGCCAGCCGCATGACGGGCGCCATGCTACAAACCCTCGCTCGCCGGGCGGTAGCATCGGCGGCGTCTTTCTAGGGAGGCACCATGGCTGACAGCGTCTTCGACTTCCAGGCCACATCCATCACCGGCGAACCGGCCGACCTGGCCTCCCAGCGGGGCAAGGTGCTGCTCATCGTCAACACGGCCAGCGAGTGCGGCTTCACGCCGCAGTTCAAGGGCCTGGAGCAGCTGTGGCAGGACTACGGTCCCCAGGGGCTGGTCGTGGTGGGCTTCCCCAGCAACGAGTTCGGCGGGCAGGACCCCGGCAGCAACGACCAGATCGCGTCCTTCTGTGAGCTGAATTACGGCGTCAGCTTCCCGATGATGGAAAAGATCAAGGTCAATGGCGGCGAGGCCCACCCGCTGTGGAAATTCCTGAAGAGCGAGAAGCCCGGCTTCCTGGGCACCGAGGCCATCAAGTGGAACTTCACGAAGTTCCTGATCGGCCGTGACGGCCAGGTCATCAAGCGCTACGCGCCCAACGATGCGCCGGAGAAGCTGCGCGGCGACATCGAGGCGGCGCTGAAGGCTTCCTGAAACTAGGGCCTGCTCCCGTAGTGTGAATAGGCCCTAGGGCCGCACCCACAGCCGCCCGCGCCCCAGCCGCAGCCGACCCTCGGCCTGTGCGGCCTGCAGCAGTTCGTTGACGGTCTGGCGCGACAGGTGGGCCAGCCGCGCCAGTTCGGTCTGCGTGGCCGGCACCTCCAGCCAGCCCGCGTCGTCGCGCCGGCCGCGCTCGCGGGTCATCTGGGCCAATGACAGCGCGAACCGCTCCGCGGCATCCTGGTGGCGGGCCGCCTGCAGCAGCCGCAGCGTGCCGTCGTGCCGGTGCGCGAACTCGGCCAGCAGCGCCCGGGCAAAACCCGGCACCTCGTCCATCAGCCGCACATACGCGTCGCGGGCGATGACCAGCACCTCGGTGGCGCCGCGCGCCACCGCCTCGTAGCCCGCGGGCTGTCCGGCCGCGAACGCCGCCAGGCCGAACAGCCGCGGTGGGGCGATGTTCTCGAGCGCCGACACGCTGCCGTCCACACCGGTGAAGCGGGCCTCGATTTCGCCGCTGGCGACCGCATAGAAGGCCGCCGTGCGCTGTCCCTGCACGAACAGGCTGCGGCCGTCGCACAGCCGCCGGCGCGGGAGGGTGACGCCCGCCGGCAGCGCGATGCCGGGGAAAAGCGCGTCGAACACGCGTTGCAGGGCCGGGTCGGAGGACATGAGGCATTGTCGGTTGGCCGACACAAGCTGCTGCCGCGTCTGCCTATGCTGGCCGCATGCATCACACCGAGCTGAGAGAACTGCTGCTGCGCTTCGGCCGCGACGGCTGCGCGCAGGAGCCGCTGTATGTCGCGCTGTGCGCCGTGGCGGCCGAGAACGACCGGGCCGTCGCGCTGTTGGCCGAGGCGCCGCCCGAGCAGCGCAAGGTCAACCTGCTGCTGGCGGCGTTGCACGAGCGCGTGCTGGCCGGCGTCGCGCCGGCATTGGCGGCGTACTACGCCAGCGCTGGCGGCACGCGGGCGCCCGATGCCGGTCTGGCCGCTGCGCTGGACGACTGCCTGCGGCGCGAGTGGCCCACGCTGCTCGCACACCTGCGCCACGGCGCCACGCAAACCAATGAGGTCGCGCGCGGCGCCGC
This sequence comes from Roseateles asaccharophilus, assembly GCF_031458115.1. Classification (GTDB taxonomy): domain Bacteria; phylum Pseudomonadota; class Gammaproteobacteria; order Burkholderiales; family Burkholderiaceae_C; genus Pelomonas; species Pelomonas asaccharophilus_A. The sequence goes on from NZ_JAVDXV010000010.1 coordinate 34,589, forward strand.
CATCTGGCCGGCGCTGTGCACGGTGGCTGCCGCGACCGGTGCGCGGGATCTGGCCTTGCTGGACCTGGGCTGCAGCGCCGGCCTGAACCTGGGCGTGGACCGTCTGCATCTGCGCTACCGCCGCGACGACGGCAGCTGGCACGAACGCGGCGCCGCCCACGACGGACAGGCGGCCGAAGTCGAGGCGCTGTGGCTGGGCGATGCCGCGCTGCCGGGCGAACCGGCCTGGCGCCTCGCGCAGCGCGACGGGCTGGACCCCGCCCCCATCGCTGTCGATGACGCGGACGGCCTGCGCTGGCTGCAGGCCTGCCTGTGGCCGCATGACGCGCGCCGCCGCGAACGCCTGGCCCGCGCGGCAGCGCAACTGCAGACCTTGCCCGTCACTCTGACCCGTGCCGACGACTGCATCGCCGCCATCGCCCCGTGGCTGGCGGCGGTGCCTGCAGGGCGGCAACCCGTGCTGTTGACCAGCTGGGTGCTGTACTACTTCAGCGCGGCCGACGTCGCGCGGCTGCGCGCCGAGGTGGACCGGCTGGGCCTGCCCTGGCTGTGCGGCGAACTGCCGGCGCTGAGCGCGCGAGGGCCACTGCCGTCGTTGCCCGGGCTGCCTGCGGATGAGTCCGCAGCGTCCGCCACGCTGTGGACGCTGTGCCACCGCGGCCAGGAGCAGCACCTCGCCTGGAGCCACCCCCACGGTCGTTGGGTCCATTGGCTTGGATAATCCGGTCTCCCAAGGAGACCGACCCATGTTCCAGCACGTCGACGCCTACGCCGGCGATCCCATCCTCAGCCTCAACGAGGCCTTCCAGAAGGACCCCCGCGCCGGCAAGATCAATCTGTCCATCGGCATCTATTTCGACAACGACGGCCGCATCCCCATGCTGCCGTCGGTGCGCGCCGCCGAGCTGGCCGTCGTCGAGGCGGCCGGTGCCCGGCCCTATCTGCCGATGGAAGGCGCCGCCAACTTCCGCAGCGCCGTGCAGGAGCTGCTGTTCGGTGCCGGCCACCCGGCCATCGCCGCCGGCCGCATCGCCACCATCCAGGGCGTGGGCTCCAGCGGCGGCCTCAAGGTGGGCGCCGACCTGCTGAAGCGCTACTTCCCCGACAGCAAGATCTACCTGTCCGACCCGACCTGGGACAACCACCGCGCCGTGTTCGAGGGCTCGGGCCACGTCTGCGAGACCTATCCGTACTACGACGCCGCCACCGGCGGCGTGCGCTTCGACGACCTGCTGGCCTTCTTCAAGGGCCTGCCCGCGCGCAGCATCGTGCTGATGCATGCCTGCTGCCACAACCCCACCGGTGTGGACCTGACGCCCGACCAGTGGCGCGCGCTGGTGCCGGTCATGCGCGAGCGCGAGCTGCTGCCCTTCCTGGACCTGGCCTACCAGGGCTATGGCGACGGCATCGCCGAAGACGCCTTCGCGGTGCGCCTGCTGGCCGACGAGGGCATCAGCTTCCTGGTCGCCAACAGCTTCTCCAAGAGCATGAGCCTGTACGGCGAACGCTGCGGTGCGCTCAGCGTGGTCTGCCCCGATGCGGCCCAGGCGGCGCTGGTGCTGGGCCAGCTGAAGTTCATGATCCGCCGCAACTACTCCAACCCGCCCATGCATGGCGGCCAGGTGGTGGCCAAGGTGCTGACCGACCCCAAGCTGCGCGCGATGTGGGAGGCCGAGGTGACCGAGATGCGCGAGCGCATCCAGGCCATGCGCCGCCAACTGCACGGCGTGCTGGTCGCCAAGCTGCCGGGCCGCAACTTCGACTACTTCCTGACCCAGCGCGGCATGTTCAGCTACACCGGTTTGAGCCCCGACCAGGCGGAGCGGCTGAAGACCGAGTTCGGCGTCTACATCCTGCGCTCCGGCCGCATGTGCGTGGCCGGCCTGAACACGCGCAACGTCGACGCCACGGCCGAGGCCATGGCCGCGGTGCTGGGCGCTTGAGACTCAGGCAAGCCCTGGCGGCGTGGGCGCTGGCGTTGCTGGCGCCCATGGCGCTGGCCGAGCCTGCGGTCGAGCGCATCACCTGGCTCAGCGGCGACACGCTGGTGCAGCGTGAGGGCGGCCGCATCGAGCGGCCGTCGGACCGCATGATCAACTGGCTGTCCGGCCGCCTGGGCGGCGTGCAGCACCAGCGCGTGGTGGCCAATGCCAAGCGCAGCTGGATGTTGATCGAGGCCGGCGAGCAGGTCTGCCATGCCAGCGCGGTGCGCCTGCCCGAGCGCGAGCGCCTGGCTCATTTCAGCAACACCTGGCTGATGCCGCCGCTGCAACTGGTGGTGCCGCTGACGCGGCGCGCACAGCTGCCGGTGGACGGTGCCGGCCAGGTGGACCTGGCTGCGCTGCTGGCCGACCCGCAGTGGCGCGGGCTGCTGGTGGACGGCCGCAGCTACGGCACGCAGATCGACGCGCAGCTGGAGCGCGTCGAGGGCTCGGAGCGGCTGCTGCGTGTCACCTCCGGCGACTTCGGCAGCAACATCCTGCCCATGCTGTTGCGTGGCAACGCCGACTTCGCCATCGAGTACCCGAATGCCCTTGCCGCATTGGCCCGACAGCAGCCCGACGTGGCCCGGCTGGCGACGCTGCCCATCCAGGGCGCCGCCGAGCCCGTGCCCAGCGGCGTGGCCTGCCCGCGCACGCCCTGGGGCCTGGCGGCGGTGCGGCTGATCGACCGCGCGCTGGGCACCCCAGAAGGTGCGGCCATGCTGCGCGAGGGCTTGATGCTGCAGATGTCGGCCGACACGCAGCGCCAGTACCGCAGCCAGCTGGACAGCTTCTTCCAGCGCCGCAGCCGGCCCACGCCCGGGCTCTGACCATAACGCGCGGTGATGGGCCAAGCCGCCGCTTTCATTGGCAGCAGGCCCTGAGCCTCTTTACCCTGCCGGCCAAGACAAATGGTCCAGGGCAGGATGAAGCATTGCGTGGTGATCGGCGGCGGCGTGGTGGGCCTCACCACGGCCTGGGCGCTGCTGGAGCGTGGCCACGCGGTGACGCTGTTGGAGCGCGACGACGCGGTCGCCCAGGGCGCCAGCCGGGCCAATGGCGGCCAGCTCAGCTACCGCTACGTGTCGCCGCTGGCCGATGCCGGCGTGCCGCTGAAGGCGCTGCGCTGGCTGCTGGACCCTGACGGCCCGCTGCGCTTCAAGCCCGAGGCGAGCTGGGCGCAATGGAGCTGGCTGCTGGCCTTCCTGCGCAACTGCCGCGGGCCCGTCAACGGCCGCACCACCGAGCGCCTGCTGGCGCTGGGCGCCTACAGCCAGACCAGCTTCGGCCAGCTCGTCGCGCAGGCCGAGCTGGGCGACCGCATCGCGCTGCGCACGCCCGGCAAGCTGGTCGTCTACCGCAATCCCACCGAGTTCGCCCGCATCGCTGCCCGCAAGAACGGCAGCGGCGTCGAGCAGGCGCTGTCGCACGATGACTGCGTCACGCTCGAGCCAGCCTTGGCCGACACCGAGGCCACGCTGGCCGGCGGCATCTTCACGCCCGGCGAGGCCGTGGCGGACTGCCACGCCTTCTGCCAGGAACTGTTCACGCGGCTGCAGGCGCACGCCGGCTTCAAGGGCCGGCTGCAGGCGCGCGTGGACGGCCTGCTGACGGCCACGCGCGGCGACGTGATCGGCGTGCGCACGGCGGCCGGCGACGTGACGGCCGACGCCGTCGTGCTGGCCGCCGGCCTGCACAGCCGCGCGCTGGCCGCGACCGTGGGCGTGGAGCTGCCGCTGTACCCGCTGAAGGGCTACAGCCTGACGGCGCCCATAGCTGATGGCCATAGAGCCCCCGAGGTCAGCGTGACCGACTTCGAGAAGAAGATCCTCTACGCCCGCATCGGCAGCGAACTGCGCGTCGCCGCGATGGTGGACCTGGTCGGTGAAGACCTGACCCTGGACGCCGGCCGGCTGGCGTCGCTGCAGCGCTCCGTACGCGCCACCTTCCCGAGCGCGGCCGACTACGACCGCGCCACGCCCTGGGCCGGCCTGCGCCCCGCCACGCCCAGCGGCGCACCCATCCTGGGCGCCAGCGGCGTGCCCGGCCTGTGGCTCAATGTGGGCCATGGCGCACTGGGCTTCACGTTCTCGTTCGCGACGGCCAACATCGTGGCGGAGCTGGTGTCCGGGCGTGCCAGCCCGCTGCCGCTGGATGGCCTCAGCTTATGACCGCTGACGATCTCGCCCAGGCGCTGCGTGCTGCCGTGCTGGCGCAGCGCTTCGAGACCACGCCCGACAAGCTGCAGGATGGCGCGCCGTTGGGCGTCATGCCCAGCATCGATCTGGCCGTGGCACTGTTCCCGCGTGGCGGTGCGGCGCCGGTGGCGGCCAACGTTCTGTTCTCGCGCGAGCATCCGCAGGGGCTGGTTGCCCGCTTCGATGGCGGGTTCGGTCCCGTCAACAACATCGCCTTCCACGCCGACGTGCGCGACGCCAAGGGCGACTCCTACGCCTGGCTGCCTGGCGCCGATTGGTCGCGCATCGCCTTCCCCGCCTGGTTCGGCAACGGCGGCCCGCGCTTTGTTGCGCCCTACCCGGCCTCGCTGCTGAAGATGATGGTGGCCGTGGGCGTGGGCCTGCTGGTGGACAGTGGCCGCAGCGACTGGGCGCTGCCGCTGGCGTACAAGGACAAGACCCGGCCCGTGGGCGACTGGCTGTTCGACATGATCATCGTCAGCAGCAACGAGGCGACCTCGGCGCTGGTGGCCCACCTGCATGCACGCGGTGGCATCCGCCGCGAGGCGGGACGCGAGGTGCACAACGAGATGCACACGCTGTTCGCAGCACTTGGCCTGCCCGGGCTGATGATCGCCAACACGCAGCCCGACGGCGGCTGGGGCAACGGCGCCGGCTCGGGTGTGGGCCAGATCCAGATGACCGCCTGGGACGCGCTGCGGCTGATGTGGCGGCTGGATGCCGATGCGCCGGCGCAACGCGCGCTCGTCAGCCCCGCCAGCCGCGACGTGATCCGCCGTGCGCTGGACGCGCAGAAGCTGCACCACAACCTCAGCAGCGAGTCGCTGCGCGCGCTGCCCGGCTGGGTGGCGGGCATCCCGTCGCGCTTTGCGCACAAGACCGGCAACACGCAGAACTACACCAGCGATGCCGGCATCGTGCACGACGGCGAGCTGCACTACGTGATCGCGATCACGACCAGCCTCGGCAGCCGCTACGCGCCGCATGCCGACGCGTCGACGACCTGGAAGATCCCGGCGCTGGGCGCTGCCGTCCACGCATGGCTGCAAGCGAATTCCTGATCCCGCCGCTGCGGCCGGGCGCGCACATCGCCGTCATCGCGCCGGCCGGCCCGCCCAAGCCGGGGCGGCTGGAGCCGGTGCCCGGCTGGCTGCGCGAGCGCGGCTACGAGGCCACGCTGCTGCCCAGCTGCTTCGGGCCGCCACCGCTGGATTTCCTGGCCGCGCCCGATGCGGTGCGGCTGGCCGATGTGCATACCGCGTTTTCCGCGCCGAACTTCGACGCCGTGCTGGCGCTGCGCGGTGGCTCGGGCTGCATCCGGTTGCTGGACGCCATCGATCTGGACCTGCTGGCCGCCAGCCGCAAGCTGCTGATCGGCTACAGCGACCTGACCGTGCTGCACGCGCTGCGCACGCGCGCCGGCATCCCGTCGCTGCATGCGCCCATGCCCGCCAGTGACTGGGGCCTGCCGGGCGCGCAGGCCGACACCGATGCGCTGTTCCATCGCCTGGACACCGGCTGGCGCGCGGGTGATGTGGTGGGCCGGGCCGACCGCCATCCGCTGACCCGCGGTGGCAGCGCGCGAGGCCGCCTCATCGGCGGCAACCTCGCGATGTTCTGTGCGCTGCTGGGCACACCCTACCTGCCCGACCTGGACGGCGGGCTGCTGTTCATCGAGGACATCAGCGAGGAGCCCTACCGCGTGGACCGCATGCTCAGCCAGCTGCGCCTGGCCGGCGCGCTGGACCGCATCGCGGGCCTGCTGGTGGGCAGCTTCAGCGGTGCCGAGAGCTCCGATGCCGTGCTGGCTGACCACCTCCCGCGGCTGCGCTGCCCCGTGCTGGCCGGCTGGCCGTCGGGCCACGGCCAGCCCAACCGGCCGCTGCCGCTGGGCGTCATCGCCGAGATGGACGCCGCGGCGGGCACGCTGATCCTGCGCTGAAGTGACATTCCGGTAGCCTGTGCGTGCGAAGGGATAGCGCCGGGACACGAAGCGGCAGGCCCGCCCGTCCTCCTGCGCTCAGCCCGCTCACGCCGGAATAAAAAAATGCCTCGCGGCAAGCGAGGCAGGGAAGGCCGGTGCGGAACCGGCCGGGAGTCAAACGAGTTGGAGGTTGGGTGCCTTTCGGCCGTGCCCGAAAGGCGCTCAACCTTTTAGAACATGCGGTACTCGATACGCAGCGTGTAGGCGCGGCCGCGCGGGTCGGCCACGCGCGGCTCCCAGCTGGAGCCGGCGCCGGTGTTGGTGTCGTAAGTGACGCTGAACGGCGGGGCTTCGTTCAGCAGGTTCTTGATGCCGGCCGTGATGGTCAGGTTCTTGATGCCGCTGTAGGCCAGGCTGGCGTTGAACACCGAGTAGGCCGGGACCAGCGGCGTCCAGTTGGCGGGCTTGACCGTGCCGTTGGCCACGCCCGGCAGCACGAAGTCCTGATAACCGGTGCGGTAGACGTGGGCCACGGTGGCGGTCCAGGCGCCTTCGGTGCGGCTCAGCGTGGCGGTGTGCTTGTAGCGGATGCCCAGGTCGCCCGAACGCGTGAAGCGGCCCACCTCGCTGGCGCCCATCGGCGCGCTGGGCACCAGGCGGGACTTCTTGTCCAGCAGGTAGGACAGGTCGTAGCCTGCCGTCCAGCTGGCGCCGAAGGCCTTGAACGCGCCCTTGAGGCCGAACTCCAGGCCCTTGGTGATGGTCTCGCCGGAGTTCACCCAGCGCGTGTCCACGCCCACCAGCTTGCCGGCGCTGTCGCGGAAGAAGTTGTCCTTGAAGTACTCGTAGTTGCTGGCCAGCACGGTCAGGCCGAACGACTGGATGCTGCCGGTGCGCTCCACCGACCACCAGTCCAGGTTGGCCACCAGGTCCTTGTGCGGCTGGAACACGACGCCGGCGCTGTACATCTTGGCCTCCTCGGGGCCCAGCGAAGACTTGCCGCCGAACAGCACGCTGAAGTCGCGCACGCTCTCGCAGCCCGGCGTCGTCGACACCACGCGGCTGGGGCAGGTGGCGGGGTCGGTGAAGTCGGCGCCGACGAACTGGCTCTGCGTCACCGGGTCGAACATCTGCTTGAACGTCGGCACGCGGAAGCCCGTGCTGTACGCGCCGCGGAACAACAGCTGCTCCATGGGGTTGTAGCGCACCGAGACCTTGGGATTGGTCGTCGCGCCGAAGCCGGTGTAGTCGTCGCGGCGGATCGCGCCGGTGATCTCCAGGTCCTTCATGACCGGCACGGCCACTTCGGCGAACACGGCCTTGATGGTGCGCTTGAGCGTGCCGGCGGTGGCCAGCGCGTTGTCGAAGGGCACGTTGAAGATCAGCGCGCCCACGGTGTTGGCGTCGGGGCGCTGGTCGCCGTCGAACTTGTACTTCTCGGTGCGCGCGTCCACGCCGAAGGCGGCCATGACCTGGCCGGCCGGCAGCTTGAACAGCGGGCCCGACACGGTGGCGTCGGCCTGCTGCATGTCGAACTTGCCGCCGTACAGCGTCACGCCCTCGGCCGAGATCGCGTCCAGCGCCTTCATCGCCTCGGGCGTCTGGGTCAGCGAGAAGGGGTTCAGCACGCCGGTGTTGATGAGGTTGGCGAACGGCTGCCAGTAGTGGTAGCCGGTGCCCACGGTGGAGCTGCCCTTGCTCTCGGCGCGCGCGAAGCCGACCTTGTAATCCCAGTCGCTGAGGAAGGGCAGCGGGCCGTCGGCGCCGATGAGCACGCGGGCGGTGTCGGCCACCGTGTCGATCTCGCGGTTGCCGCAGGGCATGCAGCGCCAGCGGAAGGCCATGCCCAGGCCGCGGTTGCCGGCCAGTTCGGGGAAGGACTTCACCAGCGCATCGAAGATCGCGTTGTAGCCTGCGCCCGTGCTCGGGTAGCGCAGGTCGCGGAACGGGCTGGGCACCGAGGTGCCGTTGGGCAGCGAGGTGTTGGCCGTGCCGGTGCCGCTGGTGATCTGGTTGGGCGAGAAGCTCTTGGTGGACTCGGCGCGGCCCAGCACCGCCTCTGCGAACACGCGGTGGTCGCCCAGCTGGCCGGTCAGGCGGCTGACGAGGTTGGTGCTGCGGATGGGCTGCTGGATGACGGCGGCACGGCCGGTGTCCCAGGCACAGCCGTACTTGGACGCGGCGGTGGCCCACAGCAGCTCCTGGTAGGGGCTCTGGCCGTCCACCGACGAGCAGCCGGCACCGCCCGGCAGGTCCAGCACGTTGATGCCGTTGACACGCAGCGCCGGGTTGGCGAAGTCCACCGGGCCGGCCGTGTTGTTGCGCGTGCCATTGGGCATGGTCACCGTCAGCACGTTCTCGCGCGTGCCGGCCACGCCGAACAGTGTCGCGATGGGCGTGCCGCGCGTGTCGGGCGCGAGGCCCCGGTCGGGCTGGAAGGTGTTGACGAAGTCGCGCTGGTCGCCGCGCAGCACCTTGTTGTCGCGCACGGACAGCGAGGTCAGGAAGTTGAAGCCCTGTGTCTCGAGGTTGCCGAAGCCGGCCGTGACAGCGGCGCCGTAGATCTCGCCGCCCTTTTGCTGCGGCACGTCGGCCAGCGCGTTGATGGTCACGCCGGAGTAGTTCTGGCGCAGGATGAAGTTGATGACGCCGCCGATGGCGTCGGTGCCGTAGATGGCCGAGGCGCCGTCCTTCAGGATCTCGACGCGGTCGATGGCGGCGAACGGGATCTGGTTCAGGTCCACCGTGCCGCCGTTCAGGCCGTGGGCCGCCACGCGGCGGCCGTTCAGCAGGATCAGCGTCGCGTTGCTGCCCTGGCCGCGCAGGTTGGCGCTGGACGCGCCGTTGTTGCCGCGCGCCGCGCCGTCCACCACGTCGGCATTGCCGGCCAGGTTGTCCAGCCCGTTGCCGTTGATGTTGAGGTCCATGATGAGCTGCTCGGCCGACGCGATGCCGGCCCGCTCCATGTCGCGGCGGCTGATGACCTGCACCGGCAGCGCGCCCTCGTCGCGGATGCGCTTGATGCTGGAGCCGGTCACCTCGACGCGCTCCAGCCGCTTGCCGTCAGGCTGCGTCTGCGCCAGCGCGATCCCGGCATGCGCCGCCAGGCCGATCACTGCAAGCTGCCCCACCAGACGATTCAACTTCATCACGACTCCTTGTTATGACTTTCGACTGCCGGCGATGTTGACGGGCGCGCGTGGGGCCGCCCAGGGGGCCGCACCCCAGGTGTTGCGTGCCGTTCAATGAATGCTTGTGCGCGGCGCATAACCTGCGGGAATGTGTGGTTGAGCGAAAGCACGCCGACGGTGCAAGCCAGCCCCTCTACAGTGAGAACAGCCCCGTTGTGGAGACTTGCATGCGATTGATCACCGAGGCCGACGTTGCGGCCCAACTCGACCCCGCGAGCGCCGTTATCGCGCTGCGTGCCGCCTTTGCCCAGCATGGCCGCGGCCAGGCCCAGGTGCTGGCCCGCCACCGCGCGACCACCACGCAGGATGGCGCCGCGCTGGCCATCAGCGCGATGGGCGCCATCCTCGACGCCGATGGCGACCTGCCCGCCGTGCTGGGCACCAAGGTCTACTCGGCGCGCAACGGCAAGTACAACTTCCTCGTCAGCCTGTTCTCGGCCGCCACCGGCCAGGCCATCGCGACGCTGGAGGCCAACGAGTTCACGCGGCTGCGCACGGCCGCGGCCAGCGCCGTGGCGGCCGATCTGCTGGCGCTGCCCAACGCGCGCACGCTGGCCATCTTCGGCGCCGGCATCCAGGCGCGCGCCCATGCCGAGGCGCTGGCCCGCGTGCGCCGCTTCGAGCGCGTGCTGGTCTGTGCGCGCACGGGCGCGCAAGCCCTGGCCCGCGAACTGGGCGAGCAGCTCAACCTGACCGTGCGCGCGGTCGACGCGGCCGAGGCGGCTGCGGAGGCGGACGTCGTCGTCACCGCCACGCGCTCGCCCACGCCGCTGTTCGACGGCGCGCTCGTGAAGCCCGGCGCCTTCGTCGCCGCGGTGGGTTCCTCTACCCGTGCCGCGCGCGAGCTGGACGACGCGCTGCTGGGCCGGGCGTCGCTGGTGGTCGTCGAATGGCGCACCGCCGCCGAGCTGGAGGCCGGCGACATCGTGCAGGCCGCGCCGGGCGTCATCGCGCCGGACCGGCTGGTGGAACTGGGCGAGCTGGTCGTGCAGCCGCGCGCCCGCGGCCCGCAGGACATCGTCGTCTACAAGAGCGTGGGCATAGGCCTGGAAGACGTGGCGCTGGCGCGTCTGGTGGCTCATCGGCTCGGAGCTTGTTGATGCGGGTCGCCCTCCTTGCCGCCGCGCTGCTGCTGGCCGGCTGCGCGACCACCTCCGTGCCCGATCCGGTGCAGGCCGCGCTGGACAAGGCCGGCCTGCCGGCGCGGAGCCTGGGCTATGTGTTGCAGCCGCTGGATGGCTCGCGGCCGGCCGTCACCCGCCGCGCCGACGACGCGATGTCGCCCGGCTCGACGATGAAGCTGGTCACCGCGACGGTCGCGCTGGACAAGCTGGGCATCAACCACCGCGGCCGCACCGAGCTGCTGGCGGCTGCGGCCCCCGTCAACGGCGTCATCGACGGTGCGCTGATCCTGCGCGGCGTGGCCGATCCCGACCTCGACTGGCCCGCGCTGTGGTGGCTGCTGCGCCAGCTGCGCGAGAGCGGCGTGCGCGAGATCCGCGGCGGCCTCGTCGTGGACCGCGCGCTGTTCAACCCGACCCGCTTCGACGTGGGCCTGCCGCCCTTCGACGACGCGCCCGAGTTTGGCTACAACGTCATCCCCGATGCACTGCACCTGAACGGCAGCCTGCTGGACTACGAGCTGCAGGCCACGCCCACCGGCGTGTCGGTGCGCACGCTGCCGGCGCTGCCGGGCCTGACGGTGGATGCCAGTGCGATGACGCTGTCCACGCGGCTATGCAAGGACTGGGACGAGGACTGGAAGCGTGCCGCCATGCAGCCCGTGGGCGACGGCTGGGCGCTGAAGCTGCAGGGCGCTTTCCCCGCCGGTTGCCGCCAGCGCGCGGCGCTGCAGATCGTCGACCGGCAATGGTTGGTCGCGCGCGCCGTGCGGCAGTTCTGGGCCGAGCTGGGCGGCACGATGGGCGCGGGCGATGTGGAAGCCGCCGCGCCGGCCGGTGCCGTCGTGCTGGCCACGCACCGCGGTCGGCCGCTGGCCGAGGTGTTGCGCGGCGTCATGAAGAGCAGCGACAACGCGCTGACGAGGCTGATCTATCTGCAGCTGGGCGCACAGGCGGCGCAGGGTGGCGAGCCCACGCTGGCGGCGTCCGAGCGCGTCGTGCGCGGCTGGTTCCAGGCACAAGGCCTGGACGACCGCGGCCTGGTGCTGGACAACGGCTCGGGCCTGTCGCGCAGCGAGCGCATCAGCCCCGCGCAGCTGGCCGGCCTGCTGCGCGCGGGCCAGCGCGGCGCGCAGGCGCCCGAGCTGCTGGCCACGCTGCCCATCGCGGGACTGGACGGCACCTTGTCGCGCCGGCTGAAGGACGGCCCGGCCACCGGTGCCGCGCGCCTCAAGACTGGCACGCTGCGCGACGCCGTGGGCCTGGCCGGCTTCGTGCCGGACGCGAACGGCAAGCCCTGGGTCTTCGTCGCGCTGCTGAACGATCCGCAGGCGGCGGCCAAGGGCCGGCCGGTGCTGGATGCGCTGGTGAACTGGGTGGCGACGCAGCGCTGATCTATCCTCGGCCGCAGGAGGTTGCGGCATGCGGTGGGCAGTGGCGGTGATGTTGGCGGCGGCGGGCGTGGCGCAGGCCGCGCCACGCGAGCTGCGCTTCGTCACCGAGGCACTGCCGCCCTATAGCCAGCAGGTCGACGGCCGCGCCACCGGCCCCATGGTGGACGTGCTGCAGGCCACCTGCGCGCGCCTGAACTGGCGCTGCACGGTGCAGGTCCTGCCGTGGCGGCGCGCGCTGCGCATCGCGCAGGCAGGCGAGGTGGAGGGCTTGTTCGCCATCGTCTCGCCGCCAACCACGCGGCCGCGCTTCCATGTGTCGCCACCGGTCATCGACGCGCGCTACCTGTTGTACGCCCGCGCCGGCGAGAGCCTGCAGTTCGACGGCGACACGCGGCCGCTGGCCGGGCGCCGCCTGGGCGTCTACGGCCCGTCGGCCGCCGAGGATGCACTGCGCGCGCTGCTGGCCGGCGTGGCCGATGCGCAGGTCGAGGTCGAGACCGACAACCGCACCGTGCTGCGCAAGCTGGCCGCCGGACGCTAGGGCAACGGCGGCCTGGCGCTGGCCAACGAGGCGGTGGCGGAGCAGCTGATGCGCGATGAATCGCTGGCCGGCCTGCGCGTGGCCGGCGAGGTCAAGCGCTTCGGCTATGCCTTCGGGCTGAACCGCGAGCGCACGGACGCGGCCAGCGCGGCCGACTTCGCGAGCGCGCTGACCGCGCTGTGCCGCAGCGGCCGCGTCGCAGAACTGCTGAAGCCGTACGGGCTGCCGGCGTCGGCGTGCGTCAGATGACGGCCGGCCCCAGCAACCGGATCGTCCCTGCATCCGCATCCATCTCCGCCACCGCCCCCACCGGCACCGTCAGCTTGCGTTTGATGTGGCCGATGGCCGCGCCTCGGTAGACGGGGATGTTCAGCGGCAGGAAGTAGTCGTCGAACACCTCCTCCAGCGTCAGGCTGCCGTAGCCGTCGCCCGGCTCGCACTTGGTGAAGCGGCCCAGCACCACACCGGCCAGCTGGCCCAAGGCGCCGGTCAGACGCAGCGTGGAGAGGCAGCGGTCGATGCGGTAGATGTACTCGTTGATGTCTTCCAGGAACAGGATGGCGCCGCGGCAGTCGGGGAAGTAGGGGGTGCCTGCGAGCGACGCGAGCACCGTCAGGTTGCCGCCCACCAGCCGGCCCTGCGCCTTGCCGGCGCGCACGGTGGTGATGCGCTCCTCGCGGGCGAGCAGGTCATCGGCCGGCTTGACGACCGGGTTGCGCAGCAGCGCGGCCTCGGCGTTCATCGCGACGGCCTTGAAGCTCTGCACCGAGTAGTCGTTCCACTCCGACACGGCCACCGGGCTGTGGAAGGCGACCAGGCCGGTCTGGCGGTGCAGCGCGTTGACCAGGCTGGTCAGGTCGCTGAAGCCGCCGAAGAACTTCGGCTTGCGGCGGATCAGCTCGTAGTCCAGCTTGTCGACGATGCGGTTGCAGCCCGAGCCGCCGGTCATCGCGAGGATGCCGGCCACGCCGTCGTCCGCGAACATCGCGTTGACGTCCGCGGCGCGCTGCGCGTCGGTGCCGGCAAAGGGGCCGCGGCGCGCGGCGACGTGTTCGCCCAGCTTGACCTTGAAGCCCAGCGCCTGCAGCGACTCGATGGCGATCTTCAGCGGTTCGCGCTCGTAGGTCGCGTTGGCGGGGCTGATCAGGCCCAGCGTGTCGCCGGCGCGCAGACGCGCGGGGCGCAGCGGGCCGGTGGTGGCGGTCGCGGCCTGGGCGCTGCCGGCCAGCAGGCTGGATGCGGCGGCGCTGAAGTGCAGTAGTTGACGGCGGGACGGGTTCATGTCGGTGTCGCTCGGTCAGAAATGAGGGGGCAACCGCATACTCGGTCGCGTGGACCTGAGCAGTTTCAAGCGCGGCATTGTGTGCGCCCTCGCGGCGTGCCTGCTGCCGGCCGCGGGCCTGGCGCAAACCGGCAGCTGTCCGGCGCGGTTGCGCGTGGCCTTCAGCGAGTCGCCGGCTGAGCCCTTTCTGCGCGGGCAGGGCGCCGGATTCGCTGCGTCACCCGGCCTTCTGGTGACGTGGACGCGCGCCGCGCTGAAGCGGCTGGGCTGCCTGGAACGCGCCGAGTTCGTGCGGCTGCCGTCGCGACGGGTGAAGGCGCTCGTCGAAACCGGAGATCTCGATCTGGTGGCGGGTGTTGCGCGCGGCGGGCCGGTGGCGGCGTTGCTGGCATTGCCGCCGGTGACCGGCGCGCGTGGCGAGTTCGATCTCAGCCTGGGGCGCGTCGACTACGTGCTTTATGCGCGCCGCGGCCTGCTGACCAATGACAGCGGCAATGCCACCGCGCTGCCGGTGCTGCCCGATGGCGCGCGCATCGGCGCGATGGCGGGCGGCCGTGCCGAGGCGCTGGCGCGCGAGCGCGGTTGGCCGGTGGACCCGGCACCCAGCCACGAAAGTTCGCTGCAGAAGCTGCGCGCCGGACGCACGCCGCTGCTGCTGACGCACAGCCATTTGCTGGACGAGCGGCTGCGCCGCGACCCGCAACTGGCCCGCGAGATCGAGCGCTTCGGCCCGGTCATCGAGACGCTGCGGCTGCAGGTGGGCGTGCTGCCCGCGCTGGCGCAGCGCGAGCCGGCTTTCGCGGAGGCGCTGTGGCGCGAGCTGTGCCGCGAATCCGCGGCCAGCGGCCGCCAGGTCCCGGGCGCCTGCGTGATCCCGCCCTGAAGGCGCACCGCGGCGCTGGGTTCCAATGCGCCCATGAGCGACGCCGACCTTCCGCCCCTGCCCCCCATCACCCCTGGCCGCTATCGCCACTACAAGGGCGGTGAGTACGAGGTGCTGGCCACCGCCCGCCACAGCGAGACGCTGGAGGCGGTGGTGGTCTACCGGCCGCTTTACAACGACAGCGGCTGGTGGGTGCGGCCTTACGAGATGTTCACCGGCACGCTGGCCGTGGACGGCGTCGTGCGCGCGCGCTTCGAGCGCATCGCGGGCTAGGCCGCGATCTCCTGCGCCACCTCCGCGATCAGCCCGCGCAGCCATCGGTGGGCGGGATCGGCGCGGTAGCGCACATGCCAGGCCATCTCGACGGGGAAGCGGCCCAGGTCCACCGGCGCCGGCAACACCTTGAGGCGTGGGTCGCTGCGCAGCCGCTCGCAGATCAGCCGCGGCAGCGTGGCGCAGTAGTCGGTCACGGCGATCATGTCGGGGATGGCCAGGAAATGCGTGACCGACACGGCCACGTCGCGCTTGAGCCCCTGGCGCTCCAGCGCCTGGAACAGGCCCACGCGCAGCCGCCCCGGCGGCAGCATGTTGACGTGGCGCAGCTGCTCGTACTGCTTCTTCGTCAGACGGTCGCCCACCGTCGGATGGTCGGCCCGTACGACGCAGGCGAGGCCGTCGTCCATCAGCGGCTGCACGACGACGTTGTCCGGCGGGTCGGTGATGCGGCCTAGCGCCAGCGCGGTGGAGCCTGAGATGACACCGGTCTCAGCCAGATCGGTGCCGTAGGGCGTCAGCCGCAGCCGCAGCCCCGGCGCGCGCTCGCGCAGCCGCGCGACGATGGCCGGCATCAGCACGAACTCCACATAGCTGTTGGGCGCCAGCGTGACGAGCTGGCGGGCCTGGGCGGGGTCGAATTCCTGCTGGCCGTGGATGACCTCGTCCAGCCCGGCCAGCGCCGCGGCGATGACGGGCGCCAGCTCCTGCGCCTTGGGCGTGGGCTGCATGCCGTAGCGCTCGCGGATGAACAGCGGGTCCTGCATCAGGGTGCGCAGCCGGGTCAGCGCGTTGGACAGCGCCGGCTGCGTGATGCCCAGCCGCTCGGCCGCCCGCGTGACGCTGCGTTCCTCCACCAGAGCCAGGAACACGGGCAACAGGTTCAGGTCGTAGCGCATGCAGATATGTTGATTTGTGAATGTCTGGAATTCAACAGATAAATTGGATGAATGTAGTGCGGGTGCCCATCATTGCTTCACCGCAAGCCGCCAACCCCCTGGAGATCTGCATGGACACCCTTTTCACCCCCACCCGCATCGGCGCCATCGACGTGACCAACCGCATCGCGATGGCCCCGCTGACCCGCTCCCGCGCCGGCATGGACGGCGTGCCGTCGCCGCTGGCCGTCGAGTACTACCGCCAGCGCGCCACGGCCGGCCTGCTGATTGCCGAGGCCACCAACATCTCGCGCCAGGGCCGTGGCTATGCGTACACGCCGGGCCTGTACACGGACGAGCAGGTCCGGGCCTGGAAGCGCGTCACCGACGCGGTGCATGCCGAGGGCGGCAAGATCGTCGTGCAGCTGTGGCATGTGGGCCGCATGTCGCACACCAGCCTGCAGGAAGGCGGCGCCGCGCCGGTCGCGCCATCGGCGCTGCAGGCCGGGGGCCAGGTCTACACCGAGGCGGGCCACCAGCCGCCATCCGCGCCGCGGGCGCTGACGCTGGACGAGATTGCCGCCATCGTCGAGGACTACCGCCAGGCCGCGCTGCGCGCCCAGGCCGCCGGCTTCGACGGCGTGGAGGTGCACGCCGCCAACGGATATCTGCTGGAGCAGTTCCTGCGCGACAGCACCAACCAGCGCACCGACCACTATGGCGGCTCCATCGAGAACCGCACCCGGCTGGCGCTGGAGGTGGTGGACGCCGTCGCCGGCGTCTGGGGCGCCGACCGCGTGGGCGTGCGGCTGTCGCCACTGTCCACCGCCATCGGCGACACGCCGCTGGACAGCACGCCCATGCCCACCCACACCTATCTGGTGAGCCAGCTCAGCGCACGCGGCCTGGCCTGGCTGCACCTGGTCGAGGGCCAGATGCACGGCGACACCGGCCAGCCGGCCGTGGACACTGCCGTGCTGAAGCAGGCCTTCGGCGGCACCTATATCGCCAACAACGGCTACGACCGCCAGCGCGCGCTGGAGGCCACCGCCTCGGGCCATGCCGACATGGTCGCCTTCGGTCGGGCCTTCATCGGCAACCCCGACCTCGTCACCCGTCTGCGCGACAACACGCCGCTGTTCGACGCGCCCGCGGCCGCCTACTTTGGTGGTGGCGCCGAGGGCTACACGCAGTTCGCCCAAGCGGCCTGAACCCTTCTCAAGGAGCACGCCATGGCATTGAAAGACATCCTCCCCGGCAAGCTGGGCTTTGGCACCGCGCCGCTGGGCAACATGTTCCGCGACATCCCCGAGGCCGAGGCCCGCGCGACGGTGGACGCGGCCTGGAACGATGGCATCCGCTACTTCGACAACGCTCCCTTCTACGGTGCCGGCCTGGCCGAACTGCGCATGGGCGACGCGCTGGCCGGCAAGGCGCGCGGCGACTACGTCATCAGCACCAAGGTGGGCCGCCTGGTGCTGGACGAGGTGGAAGACGTCAGCGCCCGCGACCTGGGCGAGAAGGGCGACGTGTTCAAGCACGGCCGGCCCAACCGCATCGTCAACGACTACTCGGCCGACGCGACGCTGCGTTCCATAGAGGACAGCCTGAAGCGCCTGAGGACCGACCGCCTGGACATCGTCTGGGTGCACGACGTCGCGCAGGACTTCTATGGCGACGAGTGGCTGTCCGTCTTCGAAAGCGCGCGCCAAGGCGCATTCAAGATGCTGGACCGGCTGCGCGACGAAGGCGTCATCAAGGCCTGGGGCCTGGGCGTCAACCGTGTGCAGCCCATCGAGCTGCTGCTGGACCTGGACGGCCCGCGGCCCGACGGCTTCCTGCTGGCCGGCCGCTACACGCTGCTGGACCACGACCAGGCGCTGCAGCGCGTGATGCCCCAGGTGGCTGCGCGCGGGCTGGGCATCGTCGTGGGCGGGCCCTACAGCTCGGGCGCGCTGGTGGGCGGCCCGAACTTCGAGTACGCGCCGCTCAAGCCCGAGATGCGCGACCGCATCGCCCGCATCAAGGCCGTCGCCGACCGCCACGGCATCAGCATGAAGGCCGCCGGCCTGCAGTTCGCGCTGGCCCACCCGGCCGTCGCTGCGGTCATCCCGGGCGCGAGCCGGCCCGAGCGCATCGCCGAGGACGGTGCCGCGCTGGCCGAACGCGTGCCGGCCGGCTTCTGGCGCGAGCTGCGCGAGGGCGGCCTGGTAAACCCGGCTGCGCCGCTGCCCATCGACCGTTGAGCCCTGGACGGCCAGGCGAGGAGACCCCATGGCTGCCTTCTCCTGGCGATGGCTGCTGGCGTTGCTGGTCGGCGCCGACTGCGCCGCCGCGCCGACGACGCTGAAGTTCGTCACCAAGCCCTTCGCGCCCTACACGCAGGCCGGGCCCGATGGCCGGCCCGCCGGGCCGCTGGTGGAACTGCTGCAGGCCGCCTGCGCGCGGCTGGCCTGGCATTGCGTCGTCGAGCAACTGCCCTGGCGGCGCGCGCTGGGCCAGGCCGAGCGCGGCGAGGTGGATGGCCTGTTCCCCGTCGTCGACTCGCCCGGTCGCCGCGCCAGCTTCCATGTCAGCGCGCCGGTCGTCGCGGCGCGCTATGTGCTGCTGGGGCGCTCCGGCCCGGCCGTGGCGCTTGGCACCGGCCACCCCACGCTGGCGGGCCGCACGTTGGCCGCCTACGGCCCGTCGGATGCAGCGGCGACGCTGCAGCAACTGGTGGCCGGCGTGTCACAGGTGCGCACCGAGATCGAGCCTGACCATGCGACGGTGCTGCGCAAGCTGGGTGCCGGCCGCTATGGCGAAGACGGCCTGGCGCTGGTCAACGAGGCGGTGGCCGAGCGCCAACGCTTGAGCACCGACCTGGGTGGCGCCACGCCGGTGGCGGTGGTCAAGGACGTGGCCTATGCCTATGCCCTCGTGCCGTCCCGGGTCGATGCGGCTCAGGCACTGGTCTTTGCCCGGACGCTGCAGGCGCTTTGCGCGAGCGGCGTGGCGGCCGAGATCTTCCGCCCCCATGGGTTGCCCGCCGCAGCCTGCCCGGCAGCGGCCGCGTCGCACGCGCGACAGCTGCTTGCACCGGCTCGCCGGCAATAAGTCACGACGGGCTGGCTGACAGTGAGCTGTCATCGGACTTTCATCAGGATTTGACGAATTAGGGTTTCTACGATGTTTCCCATTGCCGGCACCCCCTGAATGCGGGGGTTTTGGCGGGCCAAACCAACATCGGAGACCTGATTCATGAAGTGGTTCCAAGACCTGAAGATCGCCACCAAGCTGGTGGTGTCCTTCGTTGCCGTGCTGGTGCTGACCGCCGGCCTGGGCGTGTTCGCCATCGTCGAGCTGGCCCGCGTGAACCGGACCGCCACCGACCTTGCGGAGAACTGGATGCCGGCCGTCAAGGCCGCCGGCGACATCCGCTACAGCCTGGCCCGCCTGCGCTCGTTCTCGCAGCAGCATGTGCTGGCCGACACCGCGGACCTGAAGAAGGGCTACGAAGAGACCATGACCGGCCTGCTCGGCAAACTGGACAAGGACCGCAAGGCCTACGAGGCGTTGCTGTCGGAGCCGGAAGAGAAGAAGGCCTATGCCGAGTTCTCCGAGCTGCTGGTCACGTATCTGGGCGCGCACCAGCAGCTGCTGGCCTTGTCCCGCGAGCACAAGAACGACGACGCCCTTGCGCTGATGCGCGGCGTCGGCAAGGACAGCTTCCGGGCCATGGAAGCGCGCATCGAGGAGATCATCCAGGTCAACGAGGCGGGCGCCGACGAGGCCAACCGCCTGGGCGACGAGCTGTACGCCACGGCACGCGGCTGGGTCATCGGCCTGCTGGTGGTGTGCATCGCGCTGGGCATGCTGCTGGCGCTGGGCGTGGCCCGCCTGATCTCGCGCTCGCTTCAGGAGGCGGTGGCCGTGGCCCGCAGCGTGGCGGACGGCGACCTGACGCACCGCATCGTGGTGCGCAGCCAGGACGAAACCGGCCAGCTGATGCAGACCCTGGGCGACATGACGGGCAGCCTGACGCGGCTGATCGACCGCGTGCGCACCAGCTCCGACTCCATCGCCACCGGCTCGTCGCAGATCGCCACCGGCAACGCCGACCTGTCGCAGCGCACCGAGGAGCAGGCGTCCAACCTGCAGCAGACCGCGGCCTCGATGGAGCAGCTGACCGTCACCGTGCAGCAGAACGCCGACACGGCGCGCCAGGCCACGCAGCTGTCGGCCACGGCGTCGGCCGTCGCGTCGCGCGGCGGCGAGGTGGTGGGCCAGGTCGTCGAGGTGATGGGCCGCGTGTCGGCCAGCTCCAAGAAGATCGGCGACATCATCGGCGTCATCGACGGCATCGCCTTCCAGACCAACATCCTGGCGCTGAACGCGGCGGTGGAAGCCGCGCGGGCCGGCGAGCAGGGCCGCGGCTTCGCGGTGGTGGCGTCCGAGGTGCGCGCGCTGGCCAGCCGCTCGGCCGACGCGGCCAAGGAGATCAAGGTGCTGATCGGCCAGAGCGTCGACACCGTGGAGGAGGGCAGCAGCCTGGTGGACGCCGCCGGCCGCACGATGGCCGAGATCCAGGACCAGGTGCGCCGCGTCAGCGACCTGATGGGCGAGATCGGCGCGGCCAGCCACGAGCAGTCGCAGGGCATCGGCCAGGTGGGCGATGCCGTCCAGCAACTGGACCAGGTCACGCAGCAGAACGCAGCCCTCGTGGAGGAAAGCGCCGCCGCGGCCGACAGCCTCAACCAGCAGGCCCAGTTGCTGACGCAGGCCGTCTCCGTATTCCGCATCAACCACGCATTGGCCTGAGGTCGACATGCATGCACTGACCACGGCGCCCACGCCTCTTGCCCCCGCCGCATCGGCCGAGTACCTGAGCTTCCGCCTCGGCGACGAGGAGTACGGCATCGGCATCCGCCAGGTGCAGGAGATCCGCTCCTACGAGGTGCCGGTGGGCATTCCCAACGCGCCCGAGGTGCTGCGCGGCATGCTGGACCTGCGCGGCGTCATCACCCCCATCGTGGACCTGCGGCTGGCCTTCGGCCAGGCGGCGCCGTGCACGCCGCAGACCGGCGTCATCGTGCTGAACCTGGGCGAGCGCCTGGTGGGCGTCGTCGTGGACGCCGTGTCCGACGTGCTGGAACTGGGCGAGCAACACATCCGCCCGGCGCCGCGCCTGAGCAGCCCCGGCTTCGACACCAGCTTCGTGACCGGCATCGCCACCGTGGAGCAGCGCATGCTGATCCTGATGGACATCGCGCGCCTGCTCGACAACCCCGCGCTGGGCCTGTCCGGCGCCTTGCACGCCGCGGCCTGAGTCGTGGCCGCTCGCCGCGCGGCGGGGCAGTCCCGATAGAGTCCGGCCAGGCTCCCGCTGGAGAGGAGCTCTCGACACTCGGGATATCGACGCGCATGGCCCTGGATCTGACGCTGGACGGGCAGCCCACCTGGCAGGACTCGCCGCTGTTCCTGCCCCCCAAGGAAAGCGCGGTGCTGGCGCTGATGATCCGCGCGCAGCCGCAGGCGGTCAGCAAGGCCGACATCATCGAACACGCCTGGGGCGGCTCGGCCGTGTCCGACGACAGCCTGAGCCGTTGCATCAGCCAGCTGCGCCGGGCGCTGCCCGACGTGAAGATCGAGGCCGTCTACGGCTTCGGCTACCGGTTGGTGCAGCCCGAGCCCGCGGTGCACAGCCGCATGCAGGCCGTCGTGAAGGCGCCGCCCGACGTCGTCGAGGCCTACCTGCATGCGTGGGAGCTGGCCCAGCACGGCACGCCGCGCGGCATGGGCCGGGCGCTGACCGTGCTGCGCGCCATCGTGGCCGAGTACCCCGACTACGCACCGGCCCGCGTGTCGCTGGCCGCCACCATGGGTGCCGCCGTGGGCTGGGGCATGGCGGCGGAACTGGGCGTCAGCGTGGCCGACGCGCAAGCCCAGCTCGATGCCGCCGGACCGCACGAGGCCGGCGTGCGCGTCGCCCGCGCGTGGCTGGCCGACATGGACTGGCGCTTCGACGACGCGGAGGCGCTGTTCCGCGCGGCCTACCGCGAGCAGCCGGATGACGCCGAACTGCTGCCCCTGTTCGGCTGGCACCTGCTGGCCACGGGCCGCAGCGGCGAGGCGGTGGGCGTGCTGCGCCGCGCCGTCGCGCAGCGGCCCTTCGCGGTCTATCCGCGCGTGATGCTGGCGCGGGCGCTGGGCTATGACGGCCAGCCCGAGGCCGCGTTGCGCGAAGCCCAGCGCGCCGAACTGGACCATCCCGACAACGTGCTGGCCATCAGCCAGCACCTGTTGTGGCGCGCCTACCTGAACCCGGGCCCGGCGCTGGTCGAGCCCGCGCTGCGCCTGCATGCGCGCACCGATGCGCCGTCCTATGTGCGCGCCACGCAGACCATCGTGCTGGCGCGCTGCGGCGAGTCCGCCCGGGCGCTGGCGCTGATCGACGCGGCGCTGGCCGACGACCACTACAACGCGGCGAGCAACGTGCTGTTCGCGCCGGCGCTGGCGGTGCTGGGCCAGGTGGACCGGGCGGCGGCGCTGGTCGACGCGGCCTTTCGCGCGCGCTGCGGCCTGCTGCCGCTGGTGCTGAATGCGCCGCTGAAGCTGCTGGCGGCGCACCCCGACGTGCAGCGCCTGCAGGGTCAGTTCAAGTGGCGGCAGGCGCCCGTGGCGGACTGAGGCTTCGCCGATCTCCCGCGGAACTGCTTCATAGTGCAGGCCGGGAGGGCGAGGGGATGGACGAAGAGCAAGGGCTGCCAGACGCGCCCGAGGCCGCAGCCGACATGCCGCAGGCACCGGCTGGCGTGACGCCGCCGGCGCGGCGTGGCGGCCTGGCCTGGTTGCGCGAGGGCGCGCGCGTGCTGGCATTCCGGCCGCCGCGCTGGGACGGCTTGCAGGCGCGGCCGCTGACGCTGGCCGTGCTGGTGCTGGCCAGCTATCCGATCGCGCTGGTCATGCAGCGCGCGCTGATGGATGGCGAGCCGCGCTTCCTGTGGAACGGCATCCTCGCCGGCTGGGTGGGCACGGCGGCGTGGGCCTGGCTGTGCTGGGTGGTGGTGCGCTCGCGCACGGCGGCCGTGGGCCCGGCGACGCTGCTGGCAGTCTCCGCGGCGGCGGGGCTGGTCCTCAACGCCATCGGCGGCGTGGCGGTGCTGGCGTTGCGGGCAGCCTGGGGCCCGGGCGATGACTGGCCCGCCGCGCTGTCCTGGGCCGTCTGGCTGACGCCGCTGTCCTGGGCCGCGCTGATGCAGGCCGTGCTGCTGTGGCGCGAGGCCGGAACGCGGGCCGCGCGTGCGGTGCTGCTGATGGTGTTGCCCATCCCCTGGCTGGTCGGCGGCTGGCTGGCGCCGGTGAGCTTCTGGTGGAGCGAGCCGCCCGCCGATGCTGAGGCCAGCTTTGCCGGACTGCCGCTGACCGACGAGATCGTGGCCGCCCAGTCGGAGCTGCTGGACGAGGCGCTGGCCCAGCTGCCGGCGCCGCAGCCCGGGCGCATCAATGTTTACGGCCTGACCTACGCGCCCTACGCGTCCGAGGACGTGTTCATGCGCGAGAGCGCCACGGTTGCCAAGACGATGCGCGAGCGCTTCGGTGCCGGCATGGTGGAGCTGGTGGTCAACCCCGCCACGGCAGCATCGCTGCCCTGGGCCACGCCGCTGAACCTGCGCCACAGCATCGCGCGCATCGCCGCGCGGATGGACCGCGAGCGCGACGTGCTGATCCTGCACCTGACATCGCACGGCGGCGCCGACGGCCGCCTGGCCACCGAGACCTGGCCGCTGCAGACCGAACCCATGACGCCGCAGCTGCTGAAGCGCTGGCTGGACGAGGCCGGCGTGCGCTGGCGCGTGGTGTCCGTGTCGGCCTGCTATTCGGGCAGCTGGGTGGAACCGCTGGCCGGCGACGGCACGCTGGTCATGACCGCAGCGGACGCCGACCATACCTCCTACGGCTGCGGCCGCAAGTCGGAACTGACCTTCTTCGGCCGCGCGATGTACGCGGAGGAGTTGCGCCGGACGCTGTCGTTCACCGACGCGCACGCCGCGGCGCGCAACGCCATCGAAGTGCGCGAGCAGGAGGCCGGCAAGAGCGACGGCTATTCAAACCCGCAACTGCGCATGGGTGAGGCGATACGGCCCGTGCTGCAGCGTCTGGAGCGCGAGTTGGGCGGCTGACGAGCGCGACGCCCGGTGTTCGGGCCGAGCGCCGGGCCGCTCCCAAGCCGGCCCACTTGGGCGATGTGCTTGCGGCTCAACGCCGCAAGCATCGCCGTTCCCTCGGGGGACCGACTGGGCTTGCCCGCGTTCAGCGCGGCAAGACCGGGCGAGGGGCTCGTCAAGCCACGAGCGTCCAGGCCATGTCCCAGTCCAGTGTCCAGGTCTTGCCACCGTCGCGCGACACGGCCTGCTGCCAGCGGCAGGACGTGGGCGTGATGCGGTCCCACACGCTGCGGTAGAGCTGCGGTTTGCCGTCCACCTCCGAGGCCTCTTCGAAGATGCCGGCGCCGTTCTCGAAGCTGCCCTTGAGGCCTTGCGCGCCCAGCTCGCCAGCCGCGCCGTTGACCCAGAAGTCGCTCCACTGCGCCTTCTTCACGTCCAGCAGCCGCAGGCCCATGCCGCTGAACTGGCGCGCCGGGATGCGCAGCTCCTCCACGCTACAGATGCCGGCCAGGATGGCGTGCACGGTGGCCTCGCCGTCGAAGACATCCCAGCGGCCGTCGCGGTAGCGGCGGTTGACGATCTTCCAGCGGCCGGTCAGGAAGTCGAAGTCGCCGGGCTTGCCGGGCGAGCGCGTGGCGGACAGCGTGCCGGTCATTGCGGGGCCGGGCTGCGGCACGGCGGTTTCGGCCGCTTCCGCGGCGGTCGCGCCGGCCAGGCCCAGTGCGGCGGCGGCCTGCAGCAGCTGGCGGCGCTCGATGTCGGGGGTATTCATGGGGTCTCCAGTGGTTGAGGCCCGCATGCTGCGACTTCAAAGCTGACAGGCGGCGTCATGTTTTTGCGCCACACTGCCCTTCATGCGTGCCAGCCGCCTGTTGTCCATCCTGATCCTGCTGCAGCTGCGCCCGCAGATCACGGCGCCGGCGCTGGCGCGCGAGTTCGAGGTGTCGGTGCGCACCATCCTGCGCGACATCGACGAGCTGTCGGCGGCCGGCGTGCCGGTCTATGCCGAGCGCGGCCGCGGCGGCGGCTTCCGGCTGCGCGAGGGTTTTGCGACGCGGCTCAACGGCCTGCTGGGCGACGAGGCGCAGGCGCTGCCGCTGCTGGGCCTGCCCGGCGCGGCCAGCGAGCTGGGCCTGGGTGGCGCGTCGCAGCGGCTGCGGGTCAAGCTGCAGTCGGCGCTGCCCGGCGACACGGCCGCGCTGGCCGGCCGGCTGCAGGCGCGGCTGCACGTGGACCCGCTGGACTGGTATCAGGGCGGCGAGCCGGCCGCCCATCTGCCGGCGCTGGCCCAGGCGGTGCTGGAGTGCCGCGTCGTCGAGCTGGACTATCTGAGCTGGAAGGGCGAGCGCCACTGGCGCGCCGAGCCGCTGGGCCTGGTGCTGAAGGGCGGCAGCTGGTATGCCGTCATGCGGGCCGGTGCGCGCACGATGACGCTGAAGGTGTCCAACGTGCTGACGCTGGCGGTGAGCGACGAGACCTTCGACCGGCCCGACGACTTCGAGCTGGCGGCCTGGTGGCAGGCGTCGCTGCAGCGCTTCGAGCGCGAGCTGCGGCCCGGCATGGCGGTGCTGCGGCTCACCGCCGAGGGTCGGCGGCGGCTGGTTGAGAAGGGCAGCTATGCGGCGCAGGCGATCGCCGCGGCCACCGTGGACAAGCGGGGCCTGGCGCGCGTGCGCCTGCCGATAGAAAGCGTTGAGCAGGCGGCGCGGCTGGTGCTGTCGCTGGCGCCCGAGGCCCAGGCGCTGGAGCCCGCCGAACTGCGTCGTCAGGTGGCGACCTGGGCCGGGCAGCTGGCGCGCCAGCACAAGGCATAGTCGCGCGCCATGCGCATCGCCCTCGAATCGCCGGACCAGCCCGACGTCATCGCCCTCATCAACGAGCTGGACGCCTACCAGGACTCGCTGTACCCGCCGGAGAGCCGCCATGCGCTGGACCTCAGCGTGCTGGTGCAGCCGCATGTGCTGTTCGCCGTGGCGCGCGATGCGCAGCGGCAGGCGGTGGGCTGCGGCGCCGTCGTGCTGGACGCGCAGGCGGGCGAGCTGAAGCGCATGTTCGTCAGCCCGCGCGCGCGGGGCCAGCGCGTGGCGCAGCGGTTGCTGGCGCTGCTGGAGGCGCAGGCGGCCAAGCGCGGCTGCCTGCTGCTGCAGCTGGAGACCGGGCCCTACCAGCCCGAAGCGCTGGGCCTGTACGCGCGCTGCGGTTTCGAGCGCCGCGGGCCGTTCGGCGACTATGCGGACGATCCGCTCAGCGTGTTCATGCAGAAGGCTCTTGGCGAACACAAAGCCTGACTTGTTTCCTCGGGTGCCGCTTCTGGCTAGAGTCGTCGCGCATCTCACACCCGGAGACCCCCCATGATCAACCTGACCGTCAACGGTCGCGCCGTCGCGCTGGACGCCGAACCGGACATGCCCCTGCTGTGGGCCGTGCGCGAGGAGCTGAAGCTGACCGGCAGCAAATTCGGCTGCGGCGCGGCGCAATGCGGCGCCTGCACCATGCATGTGGCCGGCGCGCCGGTGCGCAGCTGCCTGACGCCGATCTCGTCCGTCGCCGGCAGCCCGGTGACCACCATCGAAGGCCTGGCCGGCGACAAGGTGGGCCAGGCCGTGCAGGCCGCCTGGGTGGCGCATGACGTGGCGCAGTGCGGCTACTGTCAGAGCGGGCAGATCATGAGCGCCGTGGCCCTGCTCAAGAGCAACAAGAAGCCCAGCGACGCGCAGATTGACGAAGCCATGGCCGGCAACATCTGCCGCTGTGGCACCTACACCCGCATCCGCGCCGCCATCCATGCGGCCGCGGGTCAATTGGCTTGAGGAGGACGCCATGCTGAATCCACGCCGACTCGACGCCGCCCTGACTGGCAGCCTGTCCCGCCGCGCCTTCGTCACCACCACCGTGGGTGGCGCCGTGGGCCTGGCCCTGCTACCGGGCCTGAGCACCGCCCAGCAACAGGCCAACGCCAAACCGGGCAGCAAGCCCACCGAGCAGCCCATCGCCTTCGTCAGCATCGCCAAGGACGGCACCACCACCATCCTGTGCAACCGCATGGACATGGGCCAGGGCATTGAAACCGGCCTGGCCATGATCTGCGCCGAGGAGCTGGAGGCCGACTGGGCCAAGGTCCGCACCGGCTTCGGCGACCAGAAGCCGGGCTATGTGGACCCGGCCATGGGCATCCACCTGACCGGCGGCTCCAACTCGGTGAAGAACAGCTACCAGCAGTACCGCGAGCTGGGCGCCCGCACCAAGGCCATGCTGATCGCGGCCGCGGCCCAGAGCTGGGGCGTGCCGGCCGCGT
This sequence comes from Roseateles asaccharophilus, assembly GCF_031458115.1. GTDB lineage: Bacteria > Pseudomonadota > Gammaproteobacteria > Burkholderiales > Burkholderiaceae_C > Pelomonas > Pelomonas asaccharophilus_A. The sequence continues at coordinate 61,698 of NZ_JAVDXV010000010.1, forward strand.
CGCTGAAGGCCGAGAAGGGCGTCATCTCGGGCGGCGGCAGGAGCGCCGGCTACGGCGAGTTCTTCGAGGCCGCGATGAAGCAGCCGGTGCCCGAGGCCGTCACGCTGAAGGATCCCAAGACCTTCCAGCTGATCGGCAAGCCCACCGGCTTGGTCGTCGCCCAGGCCAAGAGCACGGGCGGCCAGGCCTATGGCATGGACATCGACCTGCCCGGCATGGTGGTGGCCGTCATCCAGCGCCCGCCGGTGTTTAACGGCAAAGTGGGCAAGCTGGATTCGGCCGAGGCGCTGAAGGTCAAGGGCGTGAAGGCCGTGCTGCCGGTCACCCTGGACCGCGGCGGCCAGGGCGTGGCCGTCGTGGCCAGCGGCTACTGGGCCGCCAAGAAGGGGCGCGATGCGCTGAAGGTGGACTGGGACGTCTCCGGCGTCGCCAAGCCCGACACGGCCGCGCTGACCCAGCAATACCTGGCACTCGCGAAGACACCGGGCCTGCCCGCGCCCAAGCCCGAGTTCCAGGCCGATGTCAGCGGCTGGAGCAAGGCGCCGAAAAAGATCACGGCGGACTTCGTCTTCCCCTATCTGAACCACGCGCAGATGGAGCCGCTGGCCTGCACGGTGGACCTGAAGGCCGACCGCTGCGACGTCTATTACGCGGCGCAGATGCCCGGCATCGATGCGATGAACCTGGCCCAGGCCGTGAAGCTGAAGCCCGAACAGGTGCAGATCCACGTGCAGATGGCCGGCGGCGGTTTCGGCCGCCGCGCGACGCCGGCGACCGAATGGCCGCGCGAGGCCGCGGCCGTGGCCGTGGCGCTGGCCCAGGCCGGCCAGCGCGCGCCGGTCAAGGTGATCTGGAGCCGTGAGGACGACGTCAAGGCCGGCTACTACCGGCCCATGACCGTGCACCGCGCCGAGATCGGCTTCGACGCCAAGGGCAACATCGCCGGCTGGCAGCACCGCATCGTCAGCCAGGGCATCATGAAGGGCACGGCCTTCGAGGCCTGGGGCGTGCAGAAGGGCGTGGACGGCACCGCGACCGAAGGCATGCGCGAGCCCTACGAGTTTCCGATGAACCTCAGCGTGCACCACCCGGACGTCAACGTGCCGGTGCTGTGGTGGCGCTCGGTGGGCTCCACGCACACGGCCTACGTGATGGAGACGCTGGTCGACGAGATCGCGTTCGCCACCAAGCAGGATCCGGTCGCCTACCGGCAGAAGCTGATGGCCGGCAACCCCAAGGCGGCCCGCCACACGGCCGCGCTGCAGGCGGCGGTGGACAAGAGCGGCTACGGCAAGCGCAAGCTCAAGGCCGGCCAGGCCTGGGGCGTGGCGGTGCACGAGAGCTTCGAGTCCGTCGTGGCCTATGTGGTCGTTGCCAGCATGAAGGGCAAGGGCAAGGACCGCCAGGCGGTGCTGCAGGAGGTACATGCCGGCGTGCACTGCAACCTGTGCGTGAACCCGCGCTCGGTCGAGGCGCAGGTGCAGGGCTCGGCCATCATGGCGCTGGCCACAACGATGCCCACGCACCGCATCACGCTGAAGGACGGTGTCGTCGAGCAGAACAACTTCTACGACATGGCCATGCCGCGCATCACCGATGCGCCGCAGGTCATCACCGTCAGCATCGTGCCCAGCAACGACCCGCCCAAGGGCATGGGCGAGCCGGGCGTGCCGCCGCTGGCGCCGGCGTTCGCCAACGCGGTGGCGCGCTTGACCGGCCAGCGCCAGCGCGAGCTGCCGTTCAAGTTCGCCTGAGGACGAGGCGGCATGAAAAAGGCGGGCCCTCGGGCCCGCCTTGCTTTTGGGGTCTGCGCTGATCAGCGCTTGGCGCTGCGGCGGCGCACGCCGAAGGCGGCCAGCAGGGCCGTCAGCGTCAGGCCGGCGCTCATGGGCTCGGGCAGCTCCAGCGCCAGCGCGCGGGCGATGGGCTCGTCGGCCAGCGCGAACGGGTCGCCCGAGCGTGCACCGGCGCCGCAGTAGGACGTGAAGGGCTCGTTGAAGACCGGGCCTTCGGCCGCCGCGGCGGCAAACCGGGCGGCCTCCACGCGGCCGCCGTCCTGCAGCACGGCCGTGCAGACGCCGGTGGACGAAACCTGGCCCCAGGCTTCCGAGACCATCTCGTAGAAGATGTCGTGCTCGCCTTCGCCAAGGTCCAGCTCGTAGCTGCCGCCGTTGATGCCGAAGCTGTAGTAGCCCGAGCCGCTCAGCACGCTGAAGCCGACGGCCATGCTGCCGTTGGAGTCATAGGAAGAACCGGTGCTGACGCCGCCGGCAACGACCTCGGCGCTCCAGGCTTCGTCGAAGTAGGTCGTGCCGTCGATGACCAGCCTGATGGTCAGCTTGGCCTTCTGGAACTCGCTGGCGCCGAAGGCCGTGCTGCCGAAGGCGCCGACCTCGCCCGGGTTGATGGCGAATGCGAAGTTGTCGTCCTCGCCGGTGAACAGCGTGCCGCTGATGCGGGCGATGCCTTGCGAGTAGTAGGTACCGTCGCCGGAAGCGCGGCTGCCGAAGTTGCTGACGCTGTCGTCGCAGGCATAGGCGTGGATGCCGATGTTGCTGGTGCCCGCGCCGGTGAATTCCAGTGCGTCCTGCCCGTTGACGGTGCCGCAGGCGCTGGTGGGCGCCGCCGTGCCGCCGGGGCCGCTGGAACTGCCCAGGTTGTAGGAGCCGGTGCCCACATAAGTCAGGGCGGCCCAGGCGGGGACGGTCAGGGTCGTCAGCGCCGCGGCCAGGCACAGCTTCTTCATGGCGTTCATGCGGTTTCCTCGAGGAGGGTGTTGACCGGCATGCTAAGGGGGACGCCTCTCCCGGCCGTGTCCCCGGTTTCCGGCTAACCCCCTCAAATGCGGGAGTTGTCGGGCTCCGGCGTGAAGCCTGCCTCGGTCAGCGCGGCGGCCAGCGGCGCGCGGGGCAGCGCGCTGTCGACGCGTGCGGTCTTGCTGTCCAGGTCGACCTCCACGCGGGCCTGCGCGTCGGCGGCCTGCAAGGCCCGGGTGATGGCGGCCACGCAATGGCCGCAGCTCATGTCGGGCAAGTGGAACTGATGCATTTCGGGCTCCGGTGAGGCTGGCATCATCGCCCCATGAAGATCATTGCCCTCAGTGGGGCGCTGCGCCGCGCCTCCTACAACACGGCGCTGCTGCGCGCCGCGGCCGAGCTGGCGCCGGACGGCGTCACGCTGGAGCTGCGCACGCTGCACGGCATCCCGCTGTACGACGGCGACGTCGAGGCGCAAGGCGTTCCCGAGGCGGTGACGACGCTGCGCGAGGCGATACGCGCCGCCGACGGCCTGCTCATCAGCACGCCCGAGTACAACAACTCCATCCCCGGCGTGTTGAAGAACGGCCTGGACTGGCTGTCCCGCCCCAGCGGCGAAGGCGCCAAGCTGTTCGGGGCCAGGCCCACTGCGCTGATCGGCGCGACGCCGGGCGGCTTCGGCACGGTGCAGGCGCAGGACGCGATGCTCAGCGTGCTGCGCACCTTCGGCTGCGACTGCTGGTTCGGCGGGCGGCTGATGCTTTCGCACGCCAGCGCCGCTTTCGATGCCGACGGCAAGCTCACCGAGGAGAAGGTGCTGAACCAGTTGCGCAGTTTCGTGGCCGGCTTTGCGGCCCACATCGCGCGGAGGAAACAGCCATGAGCGGCGTCCACATCGAGCGCATCACCAGCCACGTGGGCGACGTGGGCGGCCTGCCCATCCAGCGTTCGCTGCCCAACAAGGGCCGCCGCACCGTGGGCGCCTGGTGTTTTGCCGACCACGCCGGTCCGGCCACGCTGCCGCCGGAGCGGCGCATGAACGTCGGGCCCCATCCGCACACGGGGCTGTCCACCTTCAGCTGGATGATCGAGGGCGAGATCCTGCACCGCGACAGCCTGGGCTCCGAGCAGGTGCTGCGGCCGGGTCAGGTCAATCTGATGACGGCCGGCCACGGCATCTCGCACAGCGAGGAGTCGCTGTCCGACCGCATCCACCTGGCGCAGTTGTGGATCGCGCTACCCGACGCCGAGCGCGAGCGCGCGCCCAGCTTCCAGCATTTCCCCGAGCTGCCGCGCTGCGCGGTGGGCGGCTTCGACGGCACGCTGCTGGTGGGTGAACTGGAGGGCCAGCGCTCGCCGGTTCCCAGCTTCACGCCGTTGCTGGGCCTGGACCTGGTCGCCGACGGCCCGTCCGACGCGGTGCTGCCGCTGCAGGCCGGCTTCGAGCATGGCGTGATGCTGCTGGAGGGCGAGGTCGAAGTCAGCCCGGCCGGGCACGACGCGGTCGAGACGGTCGCGCCGGGCACGCTGCTCTACATCGGCCCGGGCTGCACCTCGGTCGAACTGCGCTGCGCGGCCGCGTCGCGGCTGCTGCTGCTGGGCGGCGAGCCCTGGGCCGCGCCGCCGCTGCTGTGGTGGAACTTCGTCGGCCGCGAGCCGGCCGAGATGAGCCTCTGGGCGGCCGACTGGGCGCGCGCCGATGGCGGGCGCTTTGGCGAGGTGCGGGGCTATGTGGGCCCGCGCATCGCGGTGCCGCCGGTGCCGGCGCTCAGGAAGCCCTAGCGCTCTGCACCAAAGCCGCGATGCGCGGCGTCGTGTTGGTCGCCACCAGCTCGATCTGCGGGTTGGCCTTGGCGAACACGCGGAACAGCTCGTCCGTGAAACCGTGACCGACGTCGGTCACGCCGTCGAAGTCGATCTCGGCGCGTTTGAACGTGGCCAGCCGCGACCCCACGCGGCGGGCCGCCGCGCGCGAGTCCAGCGCCTGGCCCTCGGTGGTCAGCAGGCGCAGCTGCACGCGGGTTTGGTCGAACTCGATGCCGTCGCCGGCGATGCTCCAGGCCTCCATCACGCCGTCCAGCGTGCGCGTCGTGTTCAGCGCGATGGCCATGTAGATGGAACTGCCCTGGCGCGGCAGCGCCCGGCCCTTGCGCCAGCCGGCGCTTTCCCAGGCGCGGCGCTGGTAGGCGGTGTTGTTGGCGTGGATGTCGAACACGTCGGCCAGCTGGCTGCTGAAGAACAGGCCGCGGCCCGTGTGCGCGTCGGGTGCGCTGGTCAGCCGCCCCTTGCTCAGCTCCAGCATCGCGTGCTGCGGGTCTTCCAGCTGGAAGGCGGTGCAGATCTTGTCGAACACGCCCACGCCATCGTCGCTGACCAGCAGCTGCACATGCGTGGGCGTCTGGCGCAGCGACACGGTGACGCTGCTGCCGCCGGAATGGTCGGCCGCGTTGTTCACCAGCTCCGTGAAGCCGTGCTGGATCATGCGTTCCACATGGCGCGGCAGCGCGAAATGCGGCGCGAAGTCGCGCTGCCAGGGCAGGTCCTCCTGCAGCCCGTACAGCGTGTAGCTGCGCACCACCTGGCGCAGGCTGCCCGGCGCGAACACCGGCCGGCGGCTGGTGCCGGCGCGCGTCAACCAGCCGGACTCCACCAGCCGCTTCAGGGCCGCCAGCACCGCGCGGTGGCTGGCGCCGGTGCGCTCCTCGACATGCGCCGCCAGGTCGTGCGAATGCTCGCTGGCCGCAGCGGTGATCCAGGTCGTCAGGTGGTCAAACACCAATCTCGTCATGAGCGCGCATTGTGATGACTACTTCAATTGCGGGGGGTGGGGGTCATACCGACTCCATAGAATCCCCAACCAGTTACGACGCGGTTACCAAGTACGTTGGAAGCCGCAGTCGGCCCAGATTTCTCAACTCCACCGGGGAAATTCCCATGCCTCTCGTCTCCATGCGTCAGCTGCTGGACCACGCCGCCGAAAACGGCTACGGCATCCCAGCCTTCAACGTCAACAACCTGGAGCAGGTGCAAGCCATCATGGCCGCTGCCGACGAGACCGGCGCGCCGGTCATCCTGCAGGCCAGCGCCGGCGCCCGCAAGTACGCCGGCGAGCCCTTCATCAAGCACCTGATCCAGGCCGCGGCCGAGATGTACCCGCACATCCCGCTGGTCATGCACCAGGACCACGGCACCAGCCCCAAGGTCTGCGCCGGCGCCATCGACCTGGGCTTCGGCTCCGTGATGATGGACGGCTCGCTGCGTGACGACGGCAAGACGCCCGCCTCGTTCGACTACAACGTGGACGTGACCCGCACCGTCGTCGAGATGGCGCACAAGGTCGGCGTCACCGTCGAGGGCGAACTGGGCTGCCTGGGCAATCTCGAGACCGGCGACGCCGGCGAGGAAGACGGCATCGGCGCCGAAGGCAAGCTCAGCCACGACCAGATGCTGACCGACCCCGAGGAGGCCGCGCAGTTCGTCAAGGCCACGCAGCTGGACGCGCTGGCCATCGCCATCGGCACCAGCCATGGCGCCTACAAATTCAGCCGCAAGCCCACCGGCGACATCCTGGCGATTGGCCGCGTGAAGGAGATCCACGCGCGCATTCCCAACACCCACCTGGTCATGCACGGTTCGTCCAGCGTGCCGCAGGACCTGCTGGCCATCATCAACCAGTACGGCGGCAAGATGAAGGAGACCTTCGGCGTGCCCGTCGAGGAGATCCAGGAAGCCATCAAGTACGGCGTGCGCAAGATCAACATCGACACCGACATCCGCCTCGCGATGACCGGCGCGGTGCGCAAGTTCATGGCCGAGAACCCCGACAAGTTCGACGCCCGCGAATGGCTGAAGCCGGCCCGCGAGGCCGCCAAGCTGATCGCCAAGGAGCGCTACCAGCAGTTCGGCTGCGAAGGCCAGGCCGGCAAGATCAAGCCGCGCACGCTGGTCGACACGGCCGCCGCCTACGCGCGCGGCGAGCTGGCGCAGCAGGTGCAGTGAGCGCCCCGGCGCACTGCTTCACCTACGGCTCGCTGATGTGGGCCGACATCATGGCCCGCGTCTGCGGGCGCGAGTTCCCCAGCGAGCCCGCCTCGCTGGCGGACCACCGCCGCCACCCGGTGCGCGGCCAGGACTATCCCGGCCTGCAGGCCGCACCCGGCGGCGTGGTGCAAGGGCGGCTGTACCGCGACGTGGACGCCGCCGCCTGGGCGCGGCTGGACGCCTTCGAGGGCCCGGAGTACGAGCGCGTGCCGGTGCTCGTGGCGCTGGCCGACGGCACGACGCTGGCCGCGCAGGTCTACCGCTTCCGGCCCGAGGTCGCCGACCGGCTGCTGCCCGGCGACTGGGACGTGCAGGCCTTTGGCCGCGAGGGGCGGCAGCGCTTCGTCGCTCGCTACGTCGGGTTCGACACCCTCACATGAGCCCCAAGACCCGGCAATAAGCCACAGTTCAAGCCTCTTGCCCCCCTGTTTGGAGGGGACAGAATGGCCGCCATAACCCCGCTGTTGTTGGGGGCGGAGCGCGTCCATGGACGAACTGACCGGCATCGTCGCGCGGGCGGGTTTCCTGCCGCACGGCTATTGCTTCCAATGGTCTCCGGGCCTGCTGTGGACCATGGTGAGCGCCGACCTCGCCATCGCGCTGGCCTATTTCTCCATCCCGCTGGTCATCGCGAGCTATGCGCGCAAGCGCCCGCAGGTGAACCTGGGCAGCCTGGCGACGCTGTTCGTCATCTTCATCGCCGCCTGCGGCGTCACCCACCTGCTGGACGTCTGGACCATCTGGCGCCCTGACTACGAGTTGCAGACGGCCGGCAAGGTCTTCACGGCCGTCGCGTCGGTGCTGACGGCCATCGTCGCGTGGCGGCTGATGCCCATGGCGCTGGCTCTGCCGTCCGTCGAGGAGATGCGCGTGGCCAATGCGGCGCTGCGCGAGGAAGTGGACCGCCGCCACAGCGCCGAAGACAACCTGCTGGAGACCGAGCAGACGCTGGCGGCCACGCTGGCCGCCATCGACGCCGGCTTCATCACCACCGATGCCGAGGGCCGCGTCACGCGCATCAACGCGGTGGCCGAGGCCATCACCGGCTGGCCCGCGGCCGAGGCGCTCGGCGTGTCGGTGTGGCAGGTGTTCGACCGGCTGGACCGCCCGGCCGAGATGCTGGCGCGCAACCCGGTGGACGTCGTCGCCGAGCACCGCCGCGATGGCGTGATGCGCATGACCGTCGTCTGCATCGCCCGCGGCGGCGTGCACACGCCGGTGGACCTGCAGGCCGACCTGACCCACCATCGCGACGGCCGCGTGCGCGGCATGAGCCTGGTGTTCCGCGACATCGGGCGCCTGACGCAGGCCGAGGCCGAGGTGCGGCGGCTGGCTGCGGTGGTCGAGTCGTCGGCGGACGCCATCGTCGTGAAGACGCTGGACGGCCGCATCACGAACTGGAACGCGGCGGCCGAGCGCATGTTCGGCTACGCGGCCGACGAGGTCGTGGGCCGGCCCGTGCAGCTGCTGATCCCGCCCGAGCGCGAGGCCGAGGAGATGCGCGTGCTGGCCAGCCTGGCGCAGGGCCAGCAGGTGCCGCCGTTCCGCACCGTGCACATCGCCAAGGACGGCCGGCGCATCGAGATCTCGGCCCAGGTCTCGCCGCTGCGTGACGCGGCGGGCCGCATCATCGGCGGCGTGAAGTCCGCGCGCGACCTGACGCACCAGCGCCAGATCGAGGCCGCGCTGCGCCACAGCGAGGCGCGGCTGCGCTTCGCGCTGGAGTCAGCCGCCATCGGCGACTGGGAGATGGAGCTGGAGAGCGGCCAGATCCACCCGTCGCGTCGCTTCGACCAATGCCTGGGCGGAGGCGAGGCAACGGGCGCCTGGAACCGCGAGCGCATGCTGGCCGCCGTCCATGGGGACGACCGCGCGATGGTGCAGGCCGGCCTGGACGGCCTGCACGAAGACCAGCCGCCCTGGCATGCCGAGTTCCGCGTGCTGTGGGCCGACGGCAGCGCGCACTGGCTGCGGCTGGACGCCCGCGTCACGCGCGACGACGCCGGCGCGCCGCGGCTGGTGGGCATCGTGGCCGACGTGACCGCCATGCGCACCGCCGAGCAGGCGCGCCAGCAGTCCATCTGGCTGGCCGCCGAGAACCGCCGCGTGCAGGAGAGCAGCCGGCTCAAGAGCCTGTTCCTGGCCAACATGTCGCACGAGCTGCGCACGCCGCTGAACGCCGTCATCGGCTTCGCCGACCTGCTCAACATGTCCCCGCAGCCGCTGGACACGCCGCGCCACCGCGAGTGGCTGCAGCACATCTCCAGCAGCGGACGGCATCTGCTGGCCATGATCAACGACGTGCTGGACCTGTCCAAGATCGAGGCCGGCCGCATGGACTTCCACGCCGAGCCGCTGGACCCGCGCGCCGTCGTCGACGACGTCATCGCGACGGTGGCCGTGCTGGCCGAGCAGGCCGGGCTGAGCCTGCAGGCCCATGTCGACGCGGACCTGGACGACCTGGTGCTGGACGCGGCGCGGCTCAAGCAGGTGCTGCTGAACTACCTGTCCAACGCGATCAAGTTCACGCCGCGCGGGGGCCATGTCGAGCTGCGCATGGTGGGCGAGGGCCCACGGCAGTGGCGGCTGGAGGTGCAGGACGACGGCATCGGCATCGCGCCGGAGCGGCAGGGGCAGCTGTTCGTCGAGTTCCAGCAGCTGGACGACGGCCTGACCAAGCACCACCAGGGCACGGGCCTGGGGCTGGCGCTGACGCGCCGCCTCGTCGAGGCCCAGGGCGGCCGCGTCGGCGTCTACAGCCGGGCGGGGCAGGGCAGCCGCTTCTACGCGGTGCTGCCGCGCCAGCCCGAGCCGGCCGACGGCGATGTGCGGCGCGAGGTGCACCAGCAGCTGGTGGCGCTGCGCGATCACCCGCTGCGCGATGGCGTGGCGCGCGAGCTGGCGCTGGCGGGCGTGGCGGCCGACACCGCGGCCACGGCCGCCGATGTGCTGCGCCTGGCGCGCACGCGCCGCTACACCGAACTGGCGCTGGACCTGGCGCTGCCCGACTCGCCGGGGCTGTCCATGCTGGCGGCGCTGCGCGGCGGGGGCGGCCCGTCCATGCACGCCGCCGTGAAGGCGCTGGCGCTGACGCCGGCCAGCGGCGCCGGCGTGGCGTTCCCGGTCTCCGACGTGCTGGCCAAGCCGCTGCGCCGCGCGGCGCTGGCGCGGGCACTGGTGCCGCTGCGCGAGCGCTTCGCGCCCGACCGGCCGGTGCTGGTCGTCGACGACGAGGCCGGCGCGCGCGAGCTGATGTGCGCCGCGCTGGCGGCCAACGGAATCGCGGCGGTCGCGCTGCCGGGCGGCGCCGAGGCCTTGCAGGCGCTGCCGCGGCTGCAGCCCGCTGCGCTGGTGCTGGATCTGATGATGCCGGGCCTGGACGGCTTCCAGGTGCTGCACGAGCTGCGCAGCGACCCGCGCTGGGCGGAGCTGCCCGTCATCGTCTGGACCGCGCTGACGCTGTCTGCCGAAGACATCGAGACGCTGGCGCGCACGGCCAGCGCCATCGCCAGCGCCGGCGAGGACCGTCCGCTGCGCCAGGTGCGCGACGCGCTGCTGGGCGCCGCCCGTCAGGGCCGGCGCGGCCGCCGACCGCCGGGGAGCTGACATGGCCAGCCCGCGCATCCTCGTCGTCGACGACAACCGCCTGAACCTGGACCTCGCGCGCTATGTGCTGGAGGCCGACGGCTTCATCGTGGACGAGGCCCAGCATGTCGACGAGGCCTGGGCGCGGCTGCGCGCGCAGCGGCCCGACCTGCTGCTGGTCGACATCCAGCTGCCGGGCACCGACGGCTTGACGCTGGTGCGCGCCGTCAAGGCCACGCCGGGATTGGATGACCTGCCCTGCATCGCCTTCACCGCCTATGCGATGCAGGGCGACGAGCTGCGCTTTCGCACCGCGGGCTGCGATGGCTACCTCAGCAAGCCGATTGACGTGCACCGCTTCGCGGCCGCCGTCAGGTTCTACCTGGGCACCTAAAATCCGCCGCTTGTTCCCGAGCCTGCCGCCATGCCTCAAGCCCTGTACGAATCCAGCCTGACCTCCCTGCCCCTGCTCGGCCGCGGCAAGGTGCGCGAGAACTACGCCGTGGGCGAAGACCGCATCCTGATGATCGCCAGCGACCGCCTGTCGGCTTTCGACGTCATCATGGGCGAACCCATCCCGGGCAAGGGCGCGCTGCTGACCAGGATGGCGCTGTTCTGGTTCGACAAGCTGGACGGCATCGTCCCCAACCACCTGACCGGCGACGACCCGCTGGGCGTCGTGTCCACCGAGGCCGAGCGCGCGCAGATCCGCGACCGCGCGATGCTGGTCAAGCGACTGAAGCCGCTGCCCATCGAGGCCGTCGTGCGCGGTTACCTCGCCGGCAGCGGCTGGGCCGAATACCAGAAGACGCAGAGTGTCTGCGGCGTGCCGCTGCCCGCGGGCCTGCGCAACGCCGACAAGCTGCCCGCGCCCATCTTCACGCCGGCCACCAAGGCCGAGATGGGCGACCATGACGAGAACATCTCGTTCGAGAAGGCCGCCGACATCATCGGCGCCGACCTCGCCGCCCGCGTGCGCGACATCTCCATCCAGCTCTACCAGCGCGCCGCCGATTTCGCGCTGACCAAGGGCATCATCATTGCCGACACCAAGTTCGAATTCGGCCTGGACGCCGACGGCACGCTGACGCTGATGGACGAGGTGCTGACACCCGACTCCTCGCGCTACTGGCCCGTCGAGAGCTATGCGCCGGGCAGCAACCCGCCCAGCTACGACAAGCAGTTCGTGCGCGACTGGCTGGAGCAGGCCACGGTGGACGGCAAGCCCTGGGGCAAGACCGCGCCGGCGCCGGCGCTGCCGCCCGAGGTCGTCGCGAACACGGTGCAGAAGTACGAAGAGGCCTTGCAGCGCCTGACGGCCTGAACCCATGAACGTCAAGCTGCGCAGCCGGCTGGCCCAGAAGCTCGACGGCGAGATCGCCGCCGTCGCCTCCATGCCGGCGCGCTGCGCGGTGCTGCGGGTGCAGCGCGCCATCCTGTGGCTGCGCCATGGCCGCGAGGTCGAGGCCCGCGAGGAGCTGGACCGGCTGCACGAGACGGCGCTGGCCCATCCCCGCATCGAGCTGGCGGCCTGGCTGCATCTGGCCGAGGGCCTGTGGACCTACTTCGGCGCGTTTGGCGGCGATGGCCGCGACCGCATGCGGCGCGCCCGCGCGATGGCCGCAGCCGCCGGCCTGCGGCCGCTGCAGGCGCTGGCCGATGCCTGGCTCGCGCAGATGGACTTCGTCGGCCGCGACATCGACAAGCTGGTCGAGCATGCCCAGGCTGCGTTGGCGGCGCTGCAGCCCGGCGACCATGGCGCCACCTACCGCGTCGCCACGGCGCTGGCCTCGGCCTGGAGCCTGGCCGCCGGCGAGGCCGCCGCCATGCCGTGGTACGCGTGGGCGCGCCAGCACGCCATTGCTGAGGGCGACGATGCCGGCCTGGCGGGCCTGCTCTACAACCAGACGCTGATGCGCGCGCTGCGGCTGCGCCATGCCGCGCTGGCCGGCGAGCCCCACGAGGCGCCGGCCGTGCTGCTGGGCGTGGAATCCATAGACCGCTACGACGATGCCGTGGGCGGCTCGGCCCGTGCCGATCTGACCCCGCTGCTGCGCGCGCAGCTGCTGACGGTGCAGGGCGACCACGCCGCCGCCGCCGCGCTGCTGGAGGCCAACCTGCCCGAGGCCGTGGCCGCGGGCCTGGCGCGCATCGGCACCAGCCTGCTGGCCGACCTGGCCTGGTGCTGGACCCACACCGGCCAATCGCTGCGCGCCCGCGCGCTGGCAGACCAGGTGGCCATCGAAGTGCAGGCCGAAGACCTGTCCCGTTGCGACCTGGACGAATGCGCGGCGTTGCACGCACGGCTGGCCCAGGTCTACGCGCGGCTGGGCGAAGACGCACTCGCCGCCCGGCAGGCCGAGGCCGCCGCCGACGCCCGCGCGCGCGACGCTGCGCTGCGGCAGGACTGGGCCGGGCGCCTGACTGCGGCCGGACTGGGAACTCCGCCACGCTGAGCGCCTTCCGGTAAGGGGTTGCGAGGGTTGGCGCTGGGGGGCGCTGGGTTACTCTCGCCCGCCTATGACCGCTGACGTGCGCGACGAAGACAGCCTCAATGCCCTGCCCGCCGGCACGCGTTTCGGCGAGCTGGAGATCCTGGGCACCTTGGGCGTCGGCGGCTTCGGCATCGTCTACCTCGCGCGCGACCACTCGCTGGAGCGCGAGGTGGCGATCAAGGAATACATGCCCAGCCAGTTCGCGCAGCGCGACGGGCGCTCGCAGGTGTCGGTGCGCTCCATCTCCATGAAGGAGACCTTCGACCTGGGCCGGCGCAGCTTCGTCAACGAGGCCAAGCTGCTGGCGCGCTTCGACCACCCGTCGCTGCTGAAGGTCTACCGCTTCTGGGAGGCCAACGGCACGGCCTACATGGCCATGCCGCGCCTCATCGGCCAGAACCTGCGCGAGGCGCGCAAGGCCCAGCCCACGCCGCCGCCCGAGGCCTGGCTGCGGCGCATCTTCGACGCCGTGCTGGGCGGCCTGGCCGTGCTGCATGCGCAGAACGTCTGGCACCGCGACGTCGCGCCCGACAACATCTTCATGCCGGCCGACGGCAGTCCGCCCATCCTGCTGGACTTCGGCGCCGCGCGCCAGGCCATCGGCGACCGCACGCAGGTGTTCACCGCCATCCTGAAGCCCAGCTACGCGCCCATCGAGCAGTACGCCGAGGCCACCAGCCTGAAGCAAGGGCCCTGGACCGATTTCTACGCGCTGGCCGCGGCCATGCACGACCTGCTGACCGGCCGCCCGCCGCCGCCCTGCACCGCGCGGGCCATGGGCGACGAACTGGCGCCGCTGGCCGTCGAGGGCTATTCACCCGCCTTCCTGGCCGGCCTGGACTGGGCCTTGCGCGTGCCGCCGCACCAGCGGCCGCAGAACGCTGCCGCGTGGCGCGAGGTGCTGGACGGCCGCGCGCCGGTGCCCGAGCCGGTCGCAGCGCCGCCGCGCACGGTGGCGCCCCAGCCAATCGCGCCGCCCGCGCCGCTGGACCTGGAGTTCGCCGACACCGTGCAGGCGCCGATCGACGACGAGGCCTCGGCCACCATCGTCGTGCCGCTCAGCAAGCGGGCGCCGCCCAAGGGGCAGGAACCGCCTGTCGCGGCGCCTGCACCCGCCGCAGCGCAGGGCAAGCCCCGCCGTGCTCTCCTCGTGGGCGGCGCGGTGGCCGCGGTGCTGCTGTTGGGTTTCTTCGTGCTGCTGGTGCGCGACAACATCGGCAAGCCGCCACCGCAGACGGCGACGCCGCCGGTGGCCGCCGCGTCCATGCCCGTCGTCGCGTCCGCGGCTTCGGCGCCCGAACCAATAGTCCAGGCTGCCAGCCAGCCGCCGGCGGTCGTGGCCTCTGCACCCGCGGTCGTGGCGCCCCCGCTCAAGACCCAGCCGGCACCGGCGGTGGCCACGGCCGCCACGCGGCCCGCGTCGGCGCCCACGCCGCGCCGCGACACGGCGGCCAAGCCCATGGTCACCGAGAAGGCGGGCGACTTCCGCCCCGTGCCGCGCAGCCCGGTGTTCGCCGCGCCCGAGCCGGCCGCGTCCACGCCGGCCGGCAGCGCGGCGGTCAAGTCGGCCGCAGCGTCAACGCCGCCCACCGCGCCCGCCGGTGAGGCGGCCAGCCCCAGCGAGGCCTGCGGCAAGCGCGTGCTGCTGGCGCGCGCCTGGTGCATAGACCGTCAATGCGAACGGCCGCTGTTCCAGAACCACGCCGAGTGCGTGAAGCTGCGCGAGATCCGCAACAGCCACGGCAGAGTTCCTTGAGCCCCTCGTCCAGGCTCGCCACGCTGAAGGCGGGCGAGTCTGGTCGGTCTTGCAGACCGCGCTTCGGCTCACGCCCCAGCCCTTCGGCAGGCACAGGCCGCCCACTGGGCCCCTGTGACCGGCCTCAGCCCCCGAGGGGACGGCGATGCACGCGGCATTGAGCCGCGCGCGCATCGCCAGAGCGGGCCGGCTTGGGGCGGCCCGGCGCTCGGCCCAGGGGCGTGCGCTTCAGAACAGCGCCATCGACAGCTTGCGGCGGTACTGGTCGATCAACGGGTCGCTGTGCACGACGGCGGCCTTGCCGGCGATCTCCAGCTTGCCGCCGGCCTGCGCGTCGGCTGCGGGCTTGGGGGCCGGCTTGGTCAGCAGCTCCAGGACGGCCACATAGGCCTTGCGCGCGGCTTCGCCGTTCCAGGCCTTGTCACGCATGATGATTTCCAGCAGCTCGTCCATGGCTTCGGTGAAGCGCTGGTTGCTGAGGTGGTTCTGCGCCAACTGGAAGCGCGCCTCGAAGTCGCGCTTGTTGGCCGCGATGGCGGCCTGCAAGGTGGTCGGGTCGATGCCGGCGGAGGTTTCGACAGCCGTCAGCCAGACGGCCAGCGCCGCGAATCGGGCATGCGGCGTGATCGTGTCGGCCGCCTTAGGCGCAACCGGGGCGAAGGCCTCGCGGGCCTCGGTCACCAGGCCCAGCTCCAGCAGCGCCTTGATGTAGTCGAAGCGCGCCGCGTCATTGGCCGGGTCGGTCTGCACCGCGTGCGCCAGCTTGCCTAAAGCGGCTTCCAGGTCGCCGTCGGCCATCAGGTCCTGCGCCTCGGCCACGTCGGCCTCGGCCTCCAGCTCCTCGCCGGCCGGCACATGCTTGTCCAGGAACTCGCGGATCTGCGCCTCGGGCAGCGCGCCGACGAAGCCGTCCACCGGCTGGCCGTCCACGAACATCACGCAGAAGGGGATGGAGCGCACGCCGAACATCTGGCTCAGCTGCGTGGCGATTTCCGGCACCTCGTCGCTGTTCAGCTTGGCCAGCGTGAAGCGGCCGGCGTAGGCGGTCTCCAGCTTCTCCAGGATGGGCCCCAGCGTGCGGCAAGGGCCGCACCACGGCGCCCAGATGTCCAGCAGCACGGGCTGCTGCTGCGAGGCGGTGATGAGTTCGGCTTCGAAGTTCTGGAGGGTGATGTCGATCATGGCGGAAAGGAGAGTGAGGGGCGCCACCTACAATTCAAGGCTTTCCTGAGCCTTGGAGCGCGCTTTGTCCACGTCAGTCCCTACGAACCCCGACGCCGTCATCGGCATCGTCATGGGCTCCAGCAGCGACTGGGAAACGATGAAGCAGGCCGCCGAGATTCTGACCGAGTTCGGTGTCGCCTTCGAGGCGCAGGTCGTGTCGGCCCACCGCATGCCCGACCAGATGTTCGCCTATGCCGAGGCCGCGTCCGGCCGGGGCCTGAAGGCCATCATCGCCGGCGCCGGCGGCGCCGCCCACTTGCCGGGCATGCTGGCCGCCAAGACCACGGTGCCGGTGCTGGGCGTGCCGGTGGCCAGCCGCCACCTGCAGGGCGTGGATTCGTTGCACTCCATCGTGCAGATGCCCAAGGGCATTCCGGTCGCGACCTTTGCCATCGGCAACGCCGGCGCGGCTAATGCCGCGCTGTTCGCGGTGGCCATGCTGGCCACGGGCGACGCGGCACTGCTGGCGAAGCTGGACGCCTTCCGCGCCCGCCAGACCGCGGTGGCCGTGGCGATGACCGAGGATCTGCGTTGAGCGCGCTCCTTCCCGGCACGGCCACCCTTGGGGTGCTCGGCGGCGGCCAGCTGGGCCGCATGTTCGTGCATGCCGCCCAGGCCATGGGCTACCGCTGCATCGTGCTGGACCCGGACGCCGACAGCCCTGCCGGCGCGGTGGCCGAGAAGCACATCAAGGCCGACTACCTCGATTCGCTGGGCCTGGCCCAGTTGGCGCGCGACTGCGACGCGATCACGACCGAGTTCGAGAACGTGCCCGCCGTGGCGCTGGAGACGCTGGCCAACATGCGCGTGGTGGCGCCGTCCGGCGCGGCCGTGGCGGTCTGCCAGGACCGGGCGGTCGAGAAGGCGCATTTCGAGGCCGCCGGCGTGCCCTGCGCGCCGCATGCCGTCATCACCAACGACATCGAGCTGGCGGCCGTGGACCCGTCGCTGCTGCCGGGCATCCTGAAGACCAGCCGCATGGGCTATGACGGCAAGGGCCAGGTGCGCGTGTCCACGCCGGCCGAGCTGGCCGCGGCCTGGGCCGACCTGAAGCGCGTGCCCTGCGTGCTGGAGCAACTGCTGCCGCTTCGACGCGAGCTGAGCGTGCTGGTGGCGCGCGGTGCCGACGGCCAGGTCGTCAACTGGCCGGTGCAGCAGAACCTGCACCGCGGCGGCATCCTGGCCGTCACCGAGGTGCCGGCGCCGGACGTGCCCGCCGAGGTCGACCGCCTGGCCGTGGCGGCCGCCCGCCAGGTGGCCGACGCGCTGAACTATGTCGGCGTGCTGTGCATCGAGTTCTTCTGGCTCACTGACGGCCGCCTGGTCGTCAACGAGATGGCGCCGCGGCCGCACAACTCCGGCCACTGGACGATGAACGGCTGCAACGTGTCGCAGTTCGAGCTGCAGGTGCGCGCGCTGGCCGGCCTGCCGCTGCCCGAGCCGCGCCAGCATTCGGCGTCGGTGATGCTGAACCTGCTGGGCGACCTGTGGTTCAGCGAGGCGGGCGGCCCCACGCCGCCGGCCTGGGATCGCGTGCTGGCGCTGCCGGGCACGCACCTGCACCTGTACGGCAAGTCCGATGCCCGCCATGGCCGCAAGATGGGCCACCTGAACATCACGGCGGACAGCCCTGAGGCCGCGCACGCGGTCGCGCAGCAGGCCGCCGCCATGCTGGGTCTGCCGACCGACTTCTGATGTCAGCGCTGCCCGGCAACGATCCTGCCGCCGTCCAGGCCGCCGCGCAGCGCCTGGCCGATGGCGAACTGCTGGGCCTGCCCACCGAGACCGTCTACGGCCTGGCCGCGCGGGCGGACCGGGACGACGCCGTCGCCAAGATCTTTGCCGCCAAGGGCCGCCCCAGCGACCACCCGCTGATCGTCCACGTGCTGGATGCGGCCGGCGCCGAGCCTTTTGCCGACCACCTGCCCGACACGGCGCGCCGGCTGATGGAAGCCTTCTGGCCCGGCCCGCTGACCGTCATCGTGCCGCGCGCGCCCGGCATGGCCGAGGCCGCGGCCGGCGGCCACGCGACGGTGGCGCTGCGCTCCCCGGCCCATCCGGTGGCCCGCGAGGTACTTGCCGCCGCGCGCGAATTGGGCGTTCAGGGCGTGGCCGCGCCCAGCGCCAACCGCTTCGGCCGCGTCAGCCCCACGCTGGCGCGGCATGTCGTGGAGGAATTCGGCGCCGGCCTGATGGTGCTGGACGGCGGCGCCTGCGAGGTGGGCATCGAGTCCAGCATCGTGGACTGCAGCCGGGATCGACCCGCGCTGCTGCGCCCCGGCCTGCTGAGCCGCGCCCGCATCGAGGCCGCGCTGGGCCAGCCGCTGGCCGAAGCCGACGCCGCGGCGCCCAAGGCCTCGGGCACGCTGGCCGCCCACTACGCGCCCAGCGCCCGCGTGCGGCTGCTGGACGCCGACGCGCTGGCTTTACGTTTGGCGACAGCGGCCGCCAGCGGAGGGCTGGAAGGGGTGGCGGTATATTCACGCGCCCAGTTGCCGGCTTGGCGCTGGCAAGCCCAGCCGGGCGACCCGGCGGCGGCGGCCCACGAGTTGTTCGCGGTGCTCCGTCAGCTGGATTCGACCGGCGCGCGCGAGATCTGGGTCGAAGCGCCACCGCGCGATCCGGCCTGGGACGGTGTGCGGGACCGGCTCAGCCGGGCCGCTGCCGCCTTCACCGACTGAATTTGTCCCTGTTCCTGAGTTGATCTTCATGCAACGTGTTGTCTCCAAGAATCTGAAGCGCGGACTGGCCGCACTGGCGGCTGCAGCGCTGATGGCCGGCTGTGGCGGCGGGGGCACCTCGCAGATCGAGCCCTTCTCGCCCAACCGCATCATTGCCTTCGGCGACGAGAGCGGCGTGATCCTGCAAAGCGGCAAGCGCTATGGCATCAACGGTCTGGACAGCAGCACGCTGCAGATCGACTGCCGGATCAACCCGGTCTGGACGCAGCTGCTGGCCAGCGGCTTCGGCTTCGTGTTCCCGCAGTGCAACAGCGACTTCGTCGCGCTGCCGCAGGGCATCATGTACGCGGCCGCCGGCATCAAGGTGGCGGACGTGCGCAACCAGATCGACCAGCACCTGTCCAACAACCGCTTCGGCCCCAAGGACATCGTCGCCATCATGGTGGGTGTCAACGACATCGTGGAGCTGTACCGCCAGTTCCCGGCCATCAGCAGGGATTCGCTGATCAACGAAGCGCGCGCACGCGGCAAGCTGCTGGCCGAGCAGGCCAACCGCATCGCCAACGCCAACGGCCGCGTCGTCATCTCCACGATCTTCGACGTGGGCCTGACGCCTTTCGGCCAGAAGGAACGCGAGCAGCAGACCGACATCGACCGCGCGGCCTTCCTCGACGAGTTGAGCAACGCGTTCAACATCTCGATGCGGCTGAACCTGCTGAACGACGGCCGCCTGATCGGCCTGGTGCTCGTGGACGAAACCGTCCAGCAGATCGCGCGCTTCCCCGGCGCCTTCGGCTTCTCGGACGTGACGCAGGCCGCCTGCCGCACCGAGATCGCGGCGCAGGACTGCACGACCAACACGCTGCGCGCCGACGCCAGCGTGTCGCAGTGGCTGTGGGCCGGTGACCTGCTGCTGGGGCCGACGGCGCAGCAGCGCATCGGCGCGATGTTCCTGTCGCGCGCGCAGAACAACCCGTTCTAAGACCCCCGAGGCGCTCACGCGCCTCCCCCTCAAGGGGACGCAGCCAGTGGCCTGGCAAAGCCAGTTCCACGGTTGCTGCTTGAGTGGCGGCCGGCCTGCGGCGGCCTGGGAATTCAGGCGGTGCTGGTTCTGAGCTCGCGGCGCAGGATCTTGCCCACGTTGCTTTTGGGCAGTTCGTCGCGGAACTCGATGAACTTGGGCCGCTTGTAGGCCGTCATCTGCGTGGCGCAGTAGCTGGCCAGGTCTTCCTCGGCCAACGCCGGGTCGCTCTTGACGACGAACAGCTTCACGGCCTCGCCGGACTTGGTGTCCGGCACGCCCACCGCGGCGCACTCCAGCACGCCCGGGTGCATGTTGACGACCTGCTCGATCTCGGTCGGGTACACGTTGAAGCCGCTGACCAGGATCATGTCCTTCTTGCGGTCGACGATGCGCACATAGCCGCGCTCGTCCATGATGCCGATGTCGCCGCTCTTGAAGAAGCCGTCGGCGTACATGACGTTGGCGGTCTCGTCGGGGCGCTTCCAGTAGCCGGCCATGACCTGCGGGCCGCGGATGCAGATCTCGCCCCGCTCGCCGATGGCGAGGTCGCGGCCGTCGTCGTCGCGGATGGCGATCTCGGTGGACGAGATGGGCAGGCCGATGCTGCCGCTGAAGGCGCGCTGGTCCAGCGGGTTGATGGTGGCGGCCGGCGAGGTCTCGGACAGGCCATAACCCTCCACGACCGGGCAGCCGGTGACCTTCAGCCACTTCTCGGCCGTGGCCTGCTGCACCGCCATGCCGCCGCCGTTGGAGATGACCAGCTCGGAGAAGTCCAGCCGCGAGAAGCCGGGCTCGTTGGCCAGTGCGTTGAACAGCGTGTTGACGGCCGGGAAGATGTGCACCTTGTGGCCGCGCAGCGTGTCGATGAAGCCGGGGATGTCGCGCGGATTGGGCACCAGGATGTTGAGATGACCCATGCGCGCGCCCAGCATGAAGCAGGCCGTCAGCGCGAAGATGTGATACAGCGGCAGCGCGCAGACGTTGGTGAACTGCATGTCCTGCGGCAGCCGCGCCAGCATGGGCTGGAACCAGGCCTCCACCTGCAGGATGTTGGCAACGATGTTGCGGTGCAGCAGCGTTGCGCCCTTGGACAGGCCGGTGGTGCCGCCGGTGTACTGCAGGAAGGCGACGTCGTCAGGGCCCAGCTCGGGCTTCTTCAGGTGCAGCCGCTCGCCGTGGGCCAGCGCCTCGTTGAAGCGCACGACGGTGCAGCCATCGCCGACCGGCAGGCGGAACTCCGGCACCATCTTCTTCAGGTGGCGCACGGCGAAGTTGATCAGCGGGCCCTTCCACCAGTTCAGCAGATCGCCCATGGAGGCCAGCACGACGTGCTTCACGTCGGTGGCGGCGATGACCTCGGACAGCGTGTGCGCGAAGTTCTCCAGCACGATGATGGCCCGCGCCCCCGAGTCCTTCAGCTGATGCTCCAGTTCGCGCGGCGTGTACAGCGGGTTCACGTTCACGACGACGAAGCCCGCGCGCAGGATGGCCGAGATGGCCACGCCGTACTGCAGCAGGTTGGGCATCATGATGGCGACGCGGTCGCCCTGGCGCAGCCCCTGCGCCTGCAGCCAGGCGCCCAGGCTCTGCGACAGCTCGTCGATCTGCGAGAAGCGCATGCGCTGGCCCATGCAGATGGCGGCGTCGCGCTGCGCATGCGTGCGGAAGGCCTCGTTCAGCAGGTCCACCAGCGAGCGGTAGACGCTGGTGTCCACCTGGGCCGGCACGCCGGCCGGGTAGCTGGCCAGCCAGGGCTTGGCTGCGGTTGTCACCTGGGGGACTTCAGCAAGGACGGCAGTCATCGGCGGGCCTCTTCGCGGGGAGGCAAAGATGGTCGGGGCCGGGCGCGGTACGGACTAGGGGAGTTGCCCTAGGACCAAGGGATTTGCCTGAAACAAATCGCGAGCAAGTGTGCTTTCACGGTGTCGCACAGTGGACAGGAACTCGCCCGCGCCGCGCATGTCGCGGAAGGTGTCGAAGCCGGTTTCGAGAAAGGTCTGCAGCGCGCCCAGGCCGGCCAGCGTGGCCGGGCCGCGCATCAGCTTCAGCGACTGGCGCAGCAGCGGCTTGCGCGTGAGCTTGTCCAGCGACTCGCCCACGGCCATCGTCAACTCGATCTGCCGCTGGCGGGCCTCGGGCTCGCCGCAGGCGCGCCAGGCGATGGCGTATTCCTTGGCGGTGATGTCGGGCGACAGCAGGTGCTCGCCCATGCGCGTGTCCAGCCGCTCGGACAGCGCGTGCAGCTGCGCCAGCTTGGCGACCGTGTCCACCACCTCGGCGGGAAACAGCCGCGTCAGCGCGGGGATCACACGGGCGAACTGCGCGTCACGCTGGCGGTAGTCGCCGGGGCCGTACAGCTCGTGCAGGAAGAAGCGCGTGGCCGCCTCGTAGCGCGGCGTGGCCAGCAGGTCGGCGTAGGTGTGCGCGAAGCGGCGCTGCTGCCAGGTCTTCAGCGCCTGCACGCGCTCGTCCAGCTCGGGATCGGCGGCGCGCCGGGCGCGCTCGGCGTCGACGGCACGCAGCTCGTTCAGCAGGGATTCGGCGCTGGGTGCTTGCATGGCTCGCGCCGATTCTGCCTTCCTACACTGCGACGATGAACGGACGATTGCAGAGGATCTGGGTGCTGCTGCGGCTGTCGGTGGCGGTGCTCGTCGGCTGGCGCTTCGGCTGGGGCTGGGGCGTGCTGACGCTGGGCCTGCATGCGGCCATCCTGGCCGGCGGCTTCGTGCAACTGCGCTGGGTCAACCGGCCGGCGCCGGGCTGGGGTCAGCTCTTGCGCGCCTGGGCTCGGGAGGTGGTGGCCAGCGAGCTGGCGTTCTCGTGGCGGCAGCCCTGGCGCGAGTGGGCCCAGCCCGACCACCTGCCGGCGGGCGCGACGCAGGGCGTGCTGCTGGTGCACGGCTTTTCCTGCAACCGGGCGCGCTGGAACGGCTGGATGCAGCGGCTGCGCGAGCAGGGCGTGGCTTTCGTCGCGCCGACGCTGGAGCCGGCCTTCGGGTCCATCGACGCCTATGCCGACGACATCGAGGCCGGCGTGCAGAAGCTGATGGCGCTGACGGGCCGCATGCCCATCCTGTGCGCCCACAGCATGGGCGGCCTGGCCTTGCGGGCCTGGTGGCGCCGCTACGGCGCGGGCCACGAGGCGCCGCATGTCGTCACGCTGGGATCACCCCACCAGGGCACGCGCATGGCCGCTTTAGGCTTCGGCGTGAACACGCAGCAGATGCGCCTGGGCAGCCGCTGGCTGGCGGAGCTGCCCGGCCTGCCGGACGTGGACTGCTTCTGGACGCCCTGCGACCAGATCGTCAACCCGGCCGAGCGCGCCATCCTGGCCGGCGCGCGGGCGCACCGGCTGGACGGCGTGGGCCACATGGGCCTCGTCCATTCGGACGAAGCCTGGCAACTGGTTCAGACGGCCTTGGCGGGTTCGTCCTTCAAAACGCCGCGGCGGATCTGATCCAGCTCGATGCTCTCGAACAGCGCCTTGAAGTTGCCTTCGCCGAAGCCCTCGTTGCCCTTGCGCTGGATCAGCTCGAAGAAGATCGGGCCGATGACTTCCTTCGTGAAGATCTGCAGCAGCAACTCCTTCTCGGCGCCCAGGTGGGCGGCGCCGTCGATGAGGATGCGCAGCCGGCGCAGTTCGTCAACGTTCTCGCCGTGGCCCGGCAAGCGCTTGTCGATGAGGTCGAAGTAGGTCTCGATGGTGTCCTGGAACACCACGCCACCCGTCTTCATGCCTTCCACCGTGCCGTAGATATCGGTCGTGCCCAGCGCCACGTGCTGGATGCCCTCGCCGTGGTACAGGTCCAGGTACTCGGCGATCTGGCTCTTGTCGTCGCTGCTCTCGTTGATCGGGATGCGGATCTTGCCGCAGGGGCTGGTCATGGCCTTGCTCTTCAGGCCGGTCAGCTTGCCCTCGATGTCGAAGTAGCGCACCTCGCGGAAGTTGAAGAAGCGCTCGTAGAACTCCGACCACTCCTTCATGCGGCCGCGGAACACGTTGTGCGTCAGGTGGTCGATCTCGGTCAGGCCGTTGCCCACCGGATTCGGGTCCACCGGCTGGCCTTGCGCGTCCAGCAGCGGCACGAAGTCCACGTCATAGATGCTGATGTTGCCGATGGCGCCGGCTGCAGCGCCGCCCTTGCCCTGCCAACGGTCGACGAAATAGATCAGCGAGTCGCCGATGCCCTTGATGGCCGGGATGTTCAGCTCCATCGGGCCGGCCTTGTTGTCGAAGCCCCAGGCGCCCAGCTCCAGCGCGCGCTGGTAGGCGTGGGCGGCGTTGTCGACGCGGAAGGCGATGGCGCAGATGGATGGGCCGTGCAGCCGCGCGAAGCGCTGTGCGAACGAATCCGTCTCGGCGTTGATGATGAAGTTGACGCCGCCCTGGCGGTACAGCGTCACGTTCTTGTGGCGGTGCTTGGCGACGGCGGCGAAACCCATCGTGCGGAACAGCTCGCCCAGGGCTGCCGGATCGGGCGCAGCGAACTCGATGAACTCGAAACCGTCGGTGCCCATGGGGTTGTCCCAGGGAGTGAACTTGGCCATGGTTGCCTCGTGAGCTGTCTCTAGAAGCTGAAAATTCTGCGGCGCCGGGCTCGCAGAATTCATGCAAACTATGGCGCCAATTTTTGAAACAGCGCAGGAATCATGCGCTGGTGCTGGCTATGGCGCCGGCCATTCGGTCAGTCCGTAGCCGGCCAGGATGGCTTTCAGGCGTCCGCTCCGGCGCAGCTTGAGCATGCCTTCGCTGAAGGTGCGCGCGTAGTCCTGGGCCTGGGGATGGCGGGGCGACAAGGCCAGATAGGCGTAGCTGGGCGCTTCGCAGCCGGCGCTGCGGGCGGCCAGCTCGGGGTGCAGCTTGACCGTGTAGGCGACCAGGCTCTCCTCCTCGATGAAGGCCGCCATGCGGCCCAGCTTCAGCCGGCGCAGCATGCGCTCCGTCAGGCTGTCGCCGGTGTGGACCTCGAAGCGCCGCGGGGTGGCCTTGATGGCGGTGTCCAGCGCCGCGCCGTAGGAGTAGTCGCGGATGACGCCCACCAGGTCTAGCTCGTCCAGGCTGGCCGGGCCGCGGTAACGCCAGGCGCTGTCTCGCCGCGTGAACACGCAATAGCGGTTGCGCGAGATCGGCTGCTCGGGGAAGACGAAGTCCGGCGCCTCGCTGCGGAAGGTGGACGGCGTGGCCGTGTAGGTGCCGGCGCGCACGTCGAGCAGCGCGCGGCTGTAGTTCTGGTTGACCAGGCGCACGCGATGGCCGGCGGCGCCGAAGATCTCGCGCACGATGTCCACCGTGAAACCCTCCTGCGCCGCGCCGGCCCTGCAGCTGAACGGGCACCAGTAGCTGGGCGACGCCAGCACGATCTCGTCCGCCCGTGCCGGTGCGGCGGCCGCGAGCAGCATCGTCAGCAAAGAGGCCGCCAGGCGACGGTTGGACATGGTTTCACTGTAGGCGCCGGACGGCACATGAAAGCTGCACAATTTCCCGCATGGACGCCCCTCTTGAGCTTGACGCCATCGACCGCCGCATCCTGCGCGCGCTGCAGCTGGATGGCCGCCTGACCTACGACGCACTGGCCGCCGAGGCCGGCCTGTCTTCGTCAGCCGTGCTGCGCCGCGTGCGCCGGCTGGAGGAGACCGGCGTCATTGGCAGCTACGTGGCGCTGGTGCCGCCCGAGCGTGTGGGCCTGGGCCTGACGGCCTACATCAACGTGAGGCTGGAGAAGCAGACCGAGAGCCCGCTGCGCAACCCGCGCGATCTGTTCCGCGCCGCCGTCCAGACCTGGCCCGAGGTGGTGGAATGCGCCGCTCTGACCGGCGAGATGGACTACCTGCTGCGCGTGCTGGTGCAGGACATGCAGCACTACGCCCGCTTCATCAGCGACACGCTGCTGATGCACCCCAGCGTGCAGGACTGCAAGACCAGCTTCGTGCTGGAGCGCCTGAAGAACACGACGGCCGTGCCGGTGTAGGGCGGTCAGTCGAATTCGTGAAGGAGCTTCAGCGTGTGCGCTTCGCTGAGGTTCAGCAGTTCGGCGATGTCGTGCAGGTCGTCGGGCACGCCGGCGTCGTCCCAGCCGCGCGCGGTGTGGCGGGCCACGCGCACGGCCAGCTGCACGCAGCGCACCTGCGGGTCGTGCTCGTGCTTGTCGTTGGTGATGCGCGTCAGCAGCTCCGGCAGGTGCCAGTGCTTCATCAGCGCCTGTTCCAGGTCGGCCAGTTCTATGCCCAGCACCTGGCGCTGCGCGGCGGCGCTGCGCAGGTGGCGGTCGGCGTCCTGCAGCGCCGCGATCTGCAGCGCCAGCGCGGGCGCGTGCACCCACAGCAGCATCTCGGCGAAGTCGTGCAGCAGTGCCGCGCTGTGGATGACGGCGGCGTCGGGGTCGGCGCGGTGCGCGGCAAAGCCCAGCGCATAGCGCGAGGCCCGCTCGGCGCGCTGCATCACGCGCGACAGGCCCAGCAGCGCCTCGTCATGGTCGGCCAGCACGGCGTCCAGCGTCGGCTGCGGACCGAAGGTGCGGAAGAAGGGGGTGATGCCCATCAGCACCAGCGCGGCGGTCACCGTCTCCGGGTCGGCCATCAACCGGCCGCGCCGCAGTTCGCTGGCGTGGGCCATCACCTTCAGCGTCATCAGCGGGTCGGTGGCGATCAGCTCGCCCAGGCCATGGGCGTCCACGTCGTCTTCGGTGGCACGCATCAGCTCCAGTGCCTCGGCCGTCTCGGCCAGCACCGGGATCTCTGCGCGCGCGAACGCCTGGACCCAGGCGTCCAGCGTGGGCAGCGGCGTGGTGAGGCGCAAGCGTTGGGACATGACCCGATGCTAGGACGGGTCGGGGTCGCATGGTCTGTCCATGCGACCCCTATTTGCGCGTCAGTTCACAGGCGCTTGACGCCATCCAGCTGCGCCACCAGTTGGCCGTCGACATAGAGCGCCCCTTCGGGCGCCCCGGCTTCGGCATAGAACTCCAACTGGTTGCGGGCGCGGCGGCGCCGGCGGTAGGCGGGCGAGAACACCAGCCGGATCGCGCGGGCCGCGCGCTTGATGCGGACCCAGCGGCGGGCCCAGGCGTCGTGGGTTTCGGCGGCGTCGGGGCCGCGCAACTCGATCAATCTCATGAGGGTCTCCTTGGCACCGGGCCGGCCCTCATGACATGGATCGGTCATGGACGAGGGGCGGGCGGTGCTGGCTTGTCAGGGGCTGTCGTCGGGGAAGCGTTCGCGCAGCAGGCGTCGCAGGTCCAGGCGGGCCTGCTGGCGCTGGGCGCGGGCGTCGTCCGGGCTCTGATGTCGGCCGGCCTGGCGTTTGAGTGCCGGCGCGACGAACGGATTGCGCGGTTTGCGCAGGTTCAGTTGCATCGGACGGGGGGAGGTGAACTGGGGCATGGAGTGCTCCGGTTGATGCCGCGCGAGGCGCGACGGGCCATGCAGCGGCTGGACCCGGTTGGGCCTGGCTTTTGCAATGAAGAAAGGGGCGCCCGGGGCTTGCGCTCGAGGCAAGCGGGCCGGGCAGGTCAGGGGCTTGGGGTGCGACCTCGCCGTGGCGCCTGGGGACTTCAGCGGCGCGACTTGCGCAAATGATAAACAAACGTTGCTCTTGCGCAAGCGGTTTTTATCCAACATCCCTAACGTGCGGGGAGGTCGACGTCCAATGACGGATGCGCAGAACGATCTGCGCGCCGTGCTGCCGTCAGCGCTTCTTGGGCTTCAGCGGTGCGACGCCGGACTGCAGCTTGCGCCACTCATCCAACTCGGCCTGCGGGCTGGGAGCGGCGGACTTGGCGGCCGGGCGCGGCGCGGCGGCGGGCTCGGGCGTCAGCACCTCGCCCAGCAGGTCCAGCAGCCGCGTGCGGGCGCGCTGCGGATGGCGGCGGTAGTAGGTCAGCACCAGGCCGATGATGAAGCGCTCGTCGTCGTCCTGGGGCGTACTGGGCGAGGGCTCCGGTGGTGGCGGAGCGACGTGGCCAAGGGCGGCCGCCATCGAGGTGATGGGCACCGGGCCGGCGACGACGGCGCCATGCTCCAGGTCCATCCAGCCGGGTGGCTTGTGACACAGCTGCTCGAACTGGCGCGCCAGCCGTTCACCGATCTGACGCGAGCGGCCCTTGATCTGGCTCCAGTAGCTGGGCTGGATCTGCAGCCGTTCGGCAAAGCGCCGCTCCAGGCCACGCAAGGTGGCCGCATCGGGGTGTTTGACGGTGGCGCTGACGAACTCTTCGAACAGCCGCATCGCGTTGTCCAAGCGGATCTGCGCGACGTCGCGGGGGGCGGCAGGCATGGGGCGGATGATAAATGAGCGTTCATCTCCGAGATTTCGCCGTAGGAGAGCGCCGACCGGCCGGCGGTGGCAACGCCTATCGAAGCGGCGCCTCACGCCACCCATATTGAGAGGGTTCTCACCCGATCAAGGAGATCTCAATGCCTTCCACCGACAGCACCCTCATCGCGCTGGAGAAGAAGTTCTGGCAGTCGATGGTGGACGAAGACACCGACACCGCGCTGGCCATGCTGGACGAGCCTTCGCTGATGGTCAGTTCGCATGGCGCCATGCAGTTCAGCCACGACCAGTACCGCGAGATGGCCGAGAACGGCAGCATGGTCATCAAGTCCTTCGAGCTCAGCGACATGCAGGTCATGTACCCCAACGACGACACCGCCGTGCTGACCTACCGCGTCAAGCAGGCCATCGCGATGCGGGGCAAGTCGGGCGAAATCGAGCAGGAGATGGCCGATTCCACCGTCTGGGTGCGCAAGGACGGCGAATGGCGCTGCGTGATGCACACCGAGACCGAGATCGACGACGCCGGCAATAAGAAGCCCGCCGCGAAGAAGGCCTCAGCCAAGGCCAGGCCGGCTCACTGATCCTCGTCGCCCGCCTTGTAGGCGCCGACCAGCGTCGTCTGCGTGTTGGGCGGCACGGCCTCGTAGTGCGACAGCAACAGCGTGTAGCGCCCCTGGCCGGCCGTCATCGCGTTCAGCCGCGTCTGGTAGCTGGCCAGTTCGGCCAGCGGCGCCAGCCCCTGCACGACGAGGCTGCCCGGCACGGCGGCACGCGTGCCGTTGACCTGGCCGCGGCGCGAGGCCAGGTCGCCGGTGATGTCGCCGATGCTGGCATCCGGCGCCGTGATCTCGACCTGCACGATGGGCTCCAGCACCAGCGGACGGGCCTCGCGCACGGCCTCCATCAGCGCACGCCGGCCGGCCGTGACGAAGGCAATTTCCTTGCTGTCCACCGAGTGGTGCTTGCCGTCGTAGACCACCACGCGCAGGTCCACCAGCGGGTAGCCGGCGATGACGCCGCTGGCCAGCGCCGAGCGCACGCCCTTCTCGACGGCCGGCATGAACTGGCCCGGGATGGTGCCGCCCTTGACCGCGTCGACGAACTCGAAGCCGGCGCCGCGCGCCAGCGGCTCGATGCGCAGGTAGACCTCGCCGAATTGGCCCGCGCCGCCGCTCTGCTTCTTGTGGCGGTAGTGGCCCTCGGCCGGCGCCGAGATGGTCTCGCGGTAGGCGATGCGCGGCGGCTGCGTGACGACCTCGCCCTTGTACAGCTCGCGCACGCGGTCCAGCAGCAGGCGCAGGTGCAGTTCGCCCAGGCCGTAGACCAGCGTCTGGTGCGTCTCGCCGGCCTGCTCGATGCGCAGGCACGGGTCTTCGTCCACAAGCCGGGCCAGCACCTCCCACAGCTTCTGCTCGTCGCCGCGCCGCGCCGGGCTGATGGCCAGGCCGTGCACCGGCGTCGGGAAGTCCAGCGGCTTCAGAAAGATGTGCTCGTCCTCCTGCGCGTCGTGCAGCACGGCATCGAAGGCGATGTCCTCCACCTTGGCGACGGCGCACAGGTCACCTGGCAGCGCCTCTTCGATGTCCACGTGCCTGGCCCCCTGCATCATGAACAAATGGCCCACGCGAATGGGCTTGCGCGCATGGCCCACGAACAACATGCCGCCCTTGGCGACCCGGCCCTGATGCACGCGCATGACGCCCATCTTGCCGAGGTAGGGGTCGGCGACGATCTTGAACACATGGGCCAGCACATGCGCCGCCGGGTCGGGGGTGGCGGGGTAGGGCGCGGGTTCGGCGCCCTTGCCTTCGAGGAAGGGCGGCGGGTTGCCCTCGGCCGGGTTGGGCATCAGCGCCTCGATGGCGGCCAACAGCTCGCTGACGCCGGCGCCGGTCTTGGCCGAGCAGAAGCAGACCGGGATCAGATGGCCCTCGCGCAGCGCCTGCTCCAGCGGCGCGTGCAATTCCTTCGGGTCCACGTCGCCGTCGGTCAGGTAGCGATCCACGAAGGCGGCGTCCACCTCCACCACCTGCTCCACGAGCGCGCGGTGCGCATCGGCAACGGACGAAAAATCGGCCTCTCCCGAGGCCGCGAAGAAGCAGTCCGCCACGCGCTTGCTGCCGTCGGCGGGCAGGTTCAAGGGCAGGCATTCCTTGCCGAACACATCGCGGATCTGCGCCAGCAACGCCGGCAGGTCCAGCTCCGGCGCGTCGATCTTGTTGACGACGATGAGCCGCGCCAGCCCGCGCTCGCCCGCGGCGGCCAGCATGCGCTGCGCCATCAGCTCGATGCCGTTCTGCGCGTTGATGACGACGATGGCCGTGTCGGTCGCCTCCAGCGCCGGCAGCGCCTGGCCGACGAAGTCGGGCGCGCCGGGCGTGTCGATGGCATGCACGCGAATGCCGCCATGGGTGAAGTGCGCGAGGCTGGACTGCAGCGAATGCCCCAGCCGTTTCTCCAGCGGGTCGTGGTCGCTCACCGTGCTGCCGCGCTCGATGCTGCCGGCCTGCGGGATGGCGCCGGCATGCGCCAGCAGCGCGTCCAGCAGCAGCGTCTTGCCGGCCGCGGCCGGGCCGACCAGCGCGACCGTGCGGATCGCGCTCACTCGTGGATCCAGGCTTTCGCTCATCGGACTCTCCTCGGTGGTGACTCAGCGTAGAAGAACCGGGGCGGCACGGCAAGGGCAGAATCTTTTTCATGCACGCCCGACTCAGCGCTCTCGCCTTCGCCCTGCTGGCCACCTCGGCCCAGGCCCAAACGCCCGCCGACGACCTGAAGGCCATGCTGGCCGACGTCAGCGCCTCGCGCATCGAGGCGCGCATCCGCAAGCTGGTGTCCTTCGGCACGCGGCACACGCTGTCCGACATCGCGTCGGACACGCGCGGCATCGGCGCCGCCCGGCGCTGGATCACGGCCGAACTGCAGGCCTGCGCCAAGGCCTCGGGCGGGCGGTTGAAGGTCGAGGAGCAGAGCTTCATCGAGCCCGCCGGCGCGCGTGTGCCGCAGCCGACCGAGCTGGTCAACATCGTCGCGACGCTGCCGGGGCGTGGCGCCAGCAAGGGACGCTATCTGGTCGTCAGTGGCCACTACGACTCGCGCAACAGCGATGTGATGGACTCGCTGGGCGAGGCGCCGGGCGCCAATGACGACGCGTCTGGCACCGCCGCCGTGATGGAGCTGGCCTGCGTGATGGCCAGCCGCCAGTTCGACGCGACGCTGGTGTTCATGGCCGTGCCCGGCGAGGAGCAAGGCCTGCTGGGCGCCGCGCAGTGGGCGCGCGATGCGCGCGCGGAGGGCCTGAACGTGGAGGCCATGATCACCAACGACATCGTCGGCAGCTCGCGCGGCGACGCCGGCCAGCATGATCCCAAGCGCATGCGGCTGTTCGCCGACGGGCTGGACCCGTTGGTGCGCCTGCTGCTGCAGGCCCAGGCCAACCGCCCCGCGACGCCGGCCGACCAGAAGGCCTTCGCTGCGATGCAGGCCGAGCTGCTGCCGCTGCTGCAGGCCGGCGCCAACGAGGACCTGCCCACGCACCAGCTGGGTCGCCACCTGAAGGCCGCCGCCGAAAAGGCCATGCCCGGCTTCACCGTGCAGCTGATCCAGCGGCGCGACCGCTACCTGCGCGGCGGCGACCACATTCCCTTCCTGGAGCGTGGCTACGCGGCCGTGCGCTTCACGGAGCCGTTCGAGAACTTCGCCTACCAGCACCAGAACCCGAGGGTCGAATGCCCCCAGGCTGACGGTTCCCGTCAGCCGCCCCCCGAGGGGGGCAAGGCAGCTAGAGGCGGCTCGTCGCTGCCTTGCGAGAACGGCGTCGTCTATGGCGACCTGCCCGAGTTCGTCGACTTCAACTACGTGGCCGACGTCAGCCGCGCCAACCTGGCCGGCCTGGCCACGCTGGCCTGGGCGCCGGCGGCTCCGAAGGGCGTGCGGCTGGATGCCAGCGGCCTGACCAACGACTCCACGCTGGAGTGGGCCGCCAGCGACGACCCGGAGGTGGCCGGCTACCGCGTCGTCTGGCGCGACACCGATTCGGCCACCTGGCAGCAGGCCAAGGACGTGGGCAAGACCACGCGCGTGACGCTGCCGGTCAGCAAGGACAACGTGGTGTTCGGCGTGCAGGCGCTGTCGGCCAAGGGCTATGCCAGCCTGGCCAGCTACCCGCTGCCCAAGCGCTGACGGCAAGATTTGCTTACGCCGCCGCGGCGGCATTGCGCGATATTGCAGGGGCCCTCACGTCAGGAAGCCCTGCATGCGCATGCCTCCGCCCCCTTCCCCGCGACTCGCCTGGTGCCTGGGTCTGGCCTTGCTGGCGGCCTGTGGCGGCGGCGGTGACGGCAGCACGCCGTCGCCGGCTCCTGCACCCGCTCCCACGCCGGCTCCGGCGCCACCACCCGCGACGGCGCCACGCGTCACGGCCCAGCCGGTGCAGCTGGACAGCCCCTGGGGCATGGCTGTGCTGCCCGACGGCAGCTGGCTGGTCACGCAGCGGCGCGGCAGCCTGGCGCGCGTGGCGGCCGACCTCGCCAACCGCCAGACCATCAGCGGCACGCCCACGGTCGACAGCGCTGGCCAGGGCGGGCTGCTGGATGTGGCGCTGGACCCGGACTTCGACACCAACGGCTTCGTCTACCTGAGCTACGCCGAGCCCGGCAGCGGCGCCGAGGCGGGGCGGTCCGGCACCGCGGTCGCGCGGGCGCAGCTGTCGGGCAATGCCTTGTCGGGCCTGACCGTCATCTTCCGCCAGGCGCCCAAGGTCAGCGGTGGCGGCCACTACGGCTCGCGGCTGGTGTTCGCGCGCGACAAGACGCTGTTCATCACGCTGGGCGAACGCCAGCAGGGCAGCCCGGCGCAGGACGTCGCGCAGACGCTGGGCAAGGTGGTGCGCGTGAACCGCGACGGCAGCATCCCGGCCGACAACCCGTCCTTCGGCAACGGCGCGCGGCCGGGCTTGTGGAGCATGGGCCACCGCAACCCGCAGGGGGCGGCGCTGCATCCGGTCACCGGCGAGCTGTGGGTCAGCGAGCATGGCTCGCAGGGCGGCGACGAGATCAACATCGCCCGCGCCGGTGCCAACTACGGCTGGCCCACGGTCAGCTACGGCTGCAACTATGGCGACCCGGTGGGCACCGCCTGCGCCATCGGCGGCGGCACACATGCGCCGCGCTTCGTCGAGCCGCTGACCTGGTGGGTGCCTACGTCCATCGCGCCGGCCGGCATCGCGTTCTACAACGGCGCGATGTTCCCCGAGTGGCAGGGCAATCTGTTCGTCGGCGCGCTGGCCGGCCAGGCGCTGTGGCGGCTGACGCTGGCCGGCGACACCGTCGCCAGCCGCGAGCGCCTGTTCGACAACCTCGGCGAACGCATACGCGCCGTCAAGCCGGCGGCCGACGGCGCGCTGCTGCTGCTCACCGACAGCGGCAAGCTGCTGCGAGTGGCGCGCTGATCACGCGTCAGTGGCGGTGGCCGTGGCCGCGATCCCGGTCGTGGTGGTCACGGTGATCGTGGCGATCATGCCTGTCGTGGCGGCGATGGTCGTGGTGATGGCGGTCGCGATGGTGATGGTGTTGCACCACATGCCCGCGATACCAGCGGTCTTCCACGAAGTACACGGGCGCACCGCAGGCGCCGTAGCGGCCGCAATGGCGGTTCCAGTGGCGGCGATGGTCGGGCGGCACCCACAGGTAGACCGGCTCACGGTGGCTGGGCCGGCCCACGTAGACCGGCTGCGGCGCGATCAGCACCGGGTGCGGGTAGCGGCCGATGTCCACGCGGCCGTATACGCCCGGCTGGCTGAAACCGATGGATACACCAACGTCCGCGGCCTGGGCCGAGCTGGCAGTCAGGCCGGCCAGGCCCAGCAGCATGGGGGCGAGCCAGCGGGTGAGGGAGTGGCGCAGTGAGGTCATTTCAAACTCCTGTTGCGGCGGTTGCCGCTTGGCGCCCATTGAACGCGACGGCACCGACCTCGGTTGGCTGCGGCGCTGTAACAAACGGCAGTACCGGCCTTGTCCTACAAGGGCCCTCTTTGGCGACCGGCAAGCTGGATGCTTTCGCAACCTGGAGCCCCTGACTTGACGAGCGCGCCCTTGCCCGCGGATGCCTTCGCGTCCGGCCACACCCCTTTGGGTGGGACGGTGCTCGCCCAAGCCTTGGCGCAGAACGCGCGCTTCCTGGAGCGCTGCAGCCGCCTGGCCGGCGTGGGCGCCTGGGAATGGGAGGCGCACAGCGGTGCGCTGGTCTTGTCCGACTCCGCCTGTGAGCTGCTGGGTTTGCCGGCGGGCAAGGTGCCGACGCTGGAGGCGTTGCTGGCGCGCTTCGGCCCCGATGGCGCTGCGATGCTGGACGCGGCGCTGCGCCGTGCGGCGCAGGATGGCGAAGGCTGGGACGTGGAGCTGCGCTGCGATGCGGGCTCGCGCGGATCACGCATGCTGCGCCTGGTGGGCGGGCGCGATACCGGCGAGGATGGCGACCGGGTGGGCGTCGTCATGCAGGACGTCACCGACACCGCCGCCGTGCGCGCCGAGCTGGAGCGCACGCTGGACCGGCTGGCGCTGGCCACGCATGGCGGCGGCGTGGGCGTGTGGGACCTGGACCTGCGCGCCGGCACGCTGGCCTGGGACGAGGTCATGTGGCGGCTGCACGGCGAGCCTGGCCACGGCCAGCCGATGAACATGGCGCTGTGGCGCCGCCGCCTGCTGCCGCGCGAGCGACGCACGGCCGGCCGCGCGTTGCGCGATGCGCTGAAGGGCGGCGCGCAACTGGAGGGCGAATGGCGCATCGCCTGGCCCGACGGCAGCGAGCATGTGCTGCGCGTGTCGGGCCGCGTGCTGCGCGACGGCGCTGGGCGCGCGTTGCGGCTGTCCGGCGTGTGCTGGGACATCAGCGAACAGCGCCGGTTGCGCCAGCAGCTGGAGGAGCAGCGCGAGCTGCTGGAGGTGACGCTTCAGTCCATCGGCGACGCGGTGCTGACCACCGACGCGCTGGGCCGCGTCAGCTGGCTGAACCCGGTCGCGCAGCGCCTGACCGGCTGGTCGGCGCTGGAAGCCATGGGCCAGCCGTCGGGCGAGGTGTTCCAGGCCTGGCGGGAGGATGGCTCGCAGCCGCTGACCGACCCTGTTCGCCAGTGCCTGGACAGCGGCGAGCCGGCGCAGATGCCGTCTGGCGCCATGTTGATGGGCCGCGACGGCCGCATGTGCGCGGTGGACGATTCGGTCGCGCCGATACGCGATGCGTCGGGCCGCGTGCTGGGTGCCGTGCTGGTGTTCCGCGACGTGACGCAGCAGCGCCGCCAGTTCGACGAGATCCGCTGGCGCGCCTGCCACGACGGGCTGACCGGCCTGGTCAACCGCACCGAGTTCAGCCAGCGGCTGGCGCGCAGCTTCGAGCGCGCGCGCCGCGACGGCAGTGAGCACGCCATCCTGGCCTTCGACCTGGACCGCTTCAAGCTCGTCAACGACCACTGCGGCCACGCCGCCGGCGACGAGGTGTTGCGCGAGGTCGCACGCCGGCTGGAGGCGGGCGTGCGCGCGCGCGACACGGTGGCGCGGCTGGGCGGCGACGAGTTCGCGGCCATCCTGGAGAACTGCTCGCTGGACGAGGCCCTGCACGTCGCGCAAAAGCTGTGCGACGCGCTGGATCAGTACCGGCACGTGGAAGGCGAGCAGAGCTTTCGCATCGGCGTCAGCATCGGCGTGGCGCCGCTGGATGGCCGCTGGCCCGATGCCGAGGCCGCGCTGCGCGAGGCCGATGCCTGCTGCATGATCGCCAAGGAGCAGGGCCGCAATCGCGTGCAGGTCTGGGCGCCGAACGACGCGACGCTGCGCGCCCACCAGAGCGAGCACCGCTGGGCCACGCGGTTGCAGCAGGCGCTGGACGAGGAGCGCTTCGAGCTGGACCTGCAGCGCGTGCTGCCGGCCCAGGGCGCGCAAGATGACGGCCGCATCCGCGGCGAGCTGCTGCTGCGGCTGCGCGAGCGCGACGGCAGCCGCGTGCTGCCCGGCGCCTTCATGCCGGCGGCCGAGCGCTTCCACATCGCGCCGCGGCTGGACCGCTGGGTGCTGCGCCAGGCCGTGGGGATGCTGCAGCGCGAGGGCGGGCCGGAGATTGCGTCGCTGGCGGTCAATGTGTCGGCGCTGACGCTGCAGGACGCCGCCTTCCACCAGGAGGCGCGCAGCCTGCTGCTGCAGCTGGGGCCGCAGCGCGCGTCCGCGCTGTGCCTGGAGATCACCGAGACGGCGGTCATCACGCGACTGACCGAGGCGGCCCGCTTCATCATGCAGATGCGAGCCCTGGGTGTGCGCATCGCGCTGGACGACTTCGGCGCGGGTGCGTCGTCGTACAGCTACCTGAAGGCGCTGCCGGTGGATGTGCTGAAGATCGACGGCCAGTTCGTGCGTGCGCTGATGACCGATCCGCTGGACCAGGTCGCCGTGCGCAGCTTCGTGGACGTGGCGCGCACGCTGGGGCTGACCACGGTGGCCGAGTGCGTGGAGACGCCCGAGGTGCTGCTGGAGTTGGTGCGACTGGGCGTGGGCGAGGTGCAGGGCTTCCTGCTGCACCGGCCGGAGCCGGTGGCCGGCGTGCTGACGGTGGCGGCCGAGGAGGCGCCGGTGTCCGTCTACTAGCGTCGCTGTGGCAGCGGCGCCTGCGCGCTGACGGCGCGGTCGTCGGTTCCGGCGGGCTTGTCCGGCGTGTCGCGGCCATCGGCCACGGCGCGCAGCGAGACCTGCAAGCCGCGCGCGAGCTGGTGCTGCCATTGCTGCAGCGTGTCGCCGGTCTGGCGCAGCGCGCTGCCCAGCTGCTGGCTCAGCGGTCGCTCATCCGCCAGCTGCAGCGCTGCCGTGGCCAGCAAAGCGCCGCCCAACATGACGGCAGCAACGGCGTGCACGCGGCGACGCGAACTCGGCGCGGGCGAGTAATCGTGCGACACGATGTGGGCGCCGGCAACGGGCGGTGCGGAAGGATGGTGGGCAGGCATGAGGCTCTCCGGCAGCTTGCGGCCAGTGTGGCGGCCGCGCCGGGGCGCTCGTGTCGGTGCCCGCAGGCAGGCGTTGTAGGACTTCAGGACGCTGCGGCGGCGTCGGGCGCGGCCGGCAGCGGCATCGGCGCGGACGGCGGCGCCGAGCGGCGTGGCAGCCGCGCCAGCACCAGCGTGCCGCGGCCCGGCGCGGACAGCAGCTGCAGCGTGCCGCCCAGGCTCTCGATGCGGTAGCGCATGCCCAGCAGCCCGTGGTGGCCCGAGCCCACGGCCTCGGGGTTGAAGCCCTGGCCGTCGTCGCGGATGTGCAGTTGCAGCCAGCCGTCGGCCTCGCCCAGCGACACCCGCACATGCTTGGCCTTGGCGTGGCGCAGCACATTGGTCAGCGCCTCCTGCACCAGCCGGTACAGGGCCAGGCGGTCGGCGTCGTCGGTGGGGTTCTCGGTCAGCTCCAGGCTCAGTTGCAGGCCGGAGCGCTGCGCGAACTCTGTGGTCAGGATCTCCAGCGCGGGGA
This sequence comes from Roseateles asaccharophilus, assembly GCF_031458115.1. Classification (GTDB taxonomy): domain Bacteria; phylum Pseudomonadota; class Gammaproteobacteria; order Burkholderiales; family Burkholderiaceae_C; genus Pelomonas; species Pelomonas asaccharophilus_A. The sequence goes on from NZ_JAVDXV010000010.1 coordinate 99,032, forward strand.
TCAGGCCCAGGTTGGACAGCGCCGACGGGCGCAGGTCTTCGATGATGCGGCGCTTCAGCGCGATGCCCTGGTCCAGCAGCTCGCTCATGTGCTTGAGCCGCTCGTCGATCTCGGGCGCCGCCGTCTTGGTCATGCGGCGGATGCGGGCCACGTCCAGCTTGGCAGCGGTCAGCAGCGCGCCCAGCTCGTCGTGCAGCTCGCGGGCCAGGCGGGCACGCTCGTCCTCGCGCACGGTCTGCAAATGCTGGGCCAGTTCGGTCAGCTCGGCCGTGCGCCGGGCCACCTCGCGGTCCAGCCGGTCGCGCTCGCTGGCCAGCTCGGAGGCGTGCTCGCGACGCGCCTTGTGCAAGGCCTCGTTGCGGCGCAGGAAGATGGCCAGGCCGAACAGGCTCAGCAGCGTCAGGCCGTGCACGCCCAGGCGGCCGTAGGTCAGCGACTTGAAGACGGCCTCGCGCTCGCGGGCGATCTGCGTCAGTTCGTGGCGGTCCAGCTGCACCACGGCGTCGCGCACCGCCTGCATCTTCTCGCGGCCGATGTCGGACTCCACCAGGCCCTGCCAGGCCGGCGTGTTGCCATCGCGGTAGAGCTTGACGACCAGCTGCAGCTCCGAGAGTTTCTCGTTGGCGCGCACGCTGGCGTCGTTGATGAGGGCGGCCCACTCGGAGCTCTCGTACTGGCCGCGCAGGCGCTTCAGCACGTCGGGCAGCTCGCGCTCGGCCTGGTGTACCGGCGCGAGGTAGTCGTCCCGACCGGTCAGCAGGAAGCCGCGCTGGGCGGTCTCCGCATTGGTCAGCAGCTCGCGCAGGCGCAGGCTGTCGTCGCGTGCGAGGTGGCGGGCCTGGGATTGCTTGAGGGCCTGGTCGGCGCCCCAGAAGGCGGCCTCGCTGACGCCCATGACGGCCGCCGCGGCCAGCGCGGCAAAGCCCACGGCCAGGCCGCGGTTGCGAGCCGCGCCCTCCAGCCAGGGGTCGAGATGACGCAGCACCGCGTGCCGTTCAGCCAACGGCTGCAGAGGGACCGGCAGAGCCAACGTCCGCCAGTTCGGCGCAGTAGCTGATGAGGTCGTCCAGTTCGCGGCTCTTGTCGAACACGCGTTCGGCACCTAGGCTGGCGCAGCGGCGGCGCATCTCGTCGGTCGCGTAGTTGGTCAGCACCACGCGCCGGGCCCGCACGCCCAGCTGCTGGGCGGCCTGCAGGACGCCCAGGCCGGTGCCGGAGCGCAGAAACACGTCAACGATGAACAGGTCGGCGTTGGCCTCGGGGTCCCGGCTCATCCAGCGCACCGCGCCGGCCTCGTCGGGCACCGAGCCCACCACCTCGACCTGGGCCAGCTCTTCCAGCGTGGCGACCAGGTTCTCCAGGATCACCGGGCTGTCTTCGACGATGAACGCTTTGAGTGCTGGCATGGCCCGACGGTTCGGCGGTATGGCGTGATGGGGATCAAGTATGGACCGCTTCTGCGTCGGGCCGGCAGCATGGGCAACGCGTCACGTTGTAGGAATAGTCCTAGGACGGTTACTAATTCACTGGGGTTGGCGGACCAGGATGTCGTTGCGCACCGCAACAACGCCCGAGGTCTCGCGCGCCAGCTTCTCGGCCGTGGCGCGCTCGTCGCCGCTCTTGGCAAAGCCCGACAGCTGCACCGTGCCCTTCAGCGTTTCGACGCTGATGGCCATGGCGCTGACGACCGGGTCGGCGGCGAACTTGGACTTGACGCGGGTGGTCAGCGTCGCGTCGTCGATGTACGAGCCGACGGTCTGCTGCTTGCTCGAGACGGCGCAGCCGGTGGTGCCCAGCGTGGCAATCAGGGCGGTGGCGAGGGCGAGGGACAGGACAGGCTTGTTCATGAGGTTTCTCCTTGTTGGGCGGCTCCGGGGCCGCTGGAGCGAACTATCGGAGTTGGCCCAGGGCGTCGGAATAGTCCCGCGGCTAGGGCCTCTGTCAGACATGTCCGGCGCATTTGTAGGACGCCCGCCGCTGGAGGCGGTGCCATGCGGCTGTTACGCTGAATGCATCACCTCTACAAAAGACGACACCATGATCCGCATCGGCATCGTTGACGACCACGCCATCGTGCGCACCGGACTGCGCCAGTTCCTGTCCGACCACGTGGACCTCCGCGTCACCGGCGAGGGCAGCAGCGGTCACGAGGCACTGGACATGGCCCGCAAGGGCGACGTGGATGTGTTGCTGCTGGACATCTCCATGCCCGACCAGAGCGGCGTGGACGCGCTGGCGGCCATCAAGGCGCGCTTCCCGGAGCTGCCCGTGCTCATCCTCAGCGGCTTTCCCGAGGCGCACTACGCGACGACGCTGCTGCGCCAGGGCGCCAGCGGCTACCTGAACAAGGAGTGCGATCCCGACGAGATCGCCAATGCGATCCGGCTGGTCGCGCGCGGCCGCCGCTACATCAGCCCGGCCGTGGCCGAGCAGCTGGCTGACAGCGTGGTGGGAGGCGGTACCGCCGGCGCCGCACCCGACAAGCCGCTGCACGAGGCGCTGTCGGAGCGCGAGTTCCAGGTCTTCCTGCGCCTGGCCCAGGGCGAGACCGTGGGCCACATCGCCGAGGCGCTGTTCCTCAGCGTGAAGACCGTCAGCACCTACCGCACCCGCGTGCTGGAGAAGCTCAAGCTCGCGACCAACAGCGACCTGACGTATTACGCGCTGAAGAACGGCCTGATCCAGTAAGCGGCGGGGCCATCAAAGACAAAGCCCCCGCGGCGCAGGCCGCGGGGGCTTTGTGTTTGAGGCGGCATCAGTAGGGGCCGTGGATGTCGTCGCCCGGCACATCGTCCAGCGTCCAGGGCTGGGCGGACTCGTAGCCCAGCACCGGGTCGGCCGCAGACGCATCGGCCGCGCCGGGCCACCAGCGAGTCAGTGCAGACAGCAGTGGGCGGCTGGGGGCGGCTTGGACGGCGGTCTCGAAGGGGCTGCTGTGGTCTGCCATGAGGGGCTCCTGAGGCTTGCTGACGTTGACGCCAGCATCTCCGAGCTTGGCGGGCGCACGCATCGGTGCGCGGCGTGTCGCCTTGTCGGACAAAGCCGACAAGGCTCAGCCGGCCAGCGCCGCTGCCAGGATCTGCGCCGCCTGCGGCACGGCCTGCGTGCCCAGCAGCCGGCCATCGCCGCCGAAGCGCGTCGCGATGAACGCGTCCGCCGCCGCGGTGGCCGACTGCTGGCGCATCAGCACGGCCTGCGCGCACAGCACCAGACCTTGCGCGACGCGGCGGGCCTGGGCTTCCAGTGCGGCGGGATCGCCGGTCAGCAAGCGTTTCAGCGCCGCGGCCTCGGCCTGCACCGGTGCGTCGGGGCTGGTGGCGAACCCGTCCAGCAGTGCCAGCGCGACATCGGGTTCGCGGGCCACGGCGCGCAGCACGTCCAGCGCCATCACATTGCCCGAGCCTTCCCAGATGGAGTTGACCGGCGCCTCGCGGTACAGCCGCGCCAGCACGCCATCTTCCACATAGCCGTTGCCGCCCAGCAGTTCCATCGCCTCGGCGCTGAATTCGATGGCGCGCTTGCAGACCCACAGCTTGGCGGCCGGCGTCATCAGCCGCTGCCAGGCCGGTTCACCATGCTCGAAGCCCTGCGCAAGCCGCAGCATCAGCCGCATCGCCGCTTCGCTCTCCAGCGCGAGGTCGGCCAGCACGGTCTGCATCAGCGGCTGTTCGGCCAGCGCGCGGCCGAAGGCGTGGCGCTCGCGCGCGTTGTGCAGCGCCTGGGTCAGCCCGGCGCGCAGCAGCGCGGCGCTGCCGATGACGCAGTTCAGCCGCGTGTAGCCGGCCATCTCGATCAGCGTCGGGATGCCCCGGCCCTCGTCGCCCAGCCGTTGCGCCCAGGCGCCGTGGAACTCGACCTCGCTGCTGGCGTTGCTGCGGTTGCCCAGCTTGTCTTTCAGCCGCATCACGTGCACCGCGTTGCGCGCGCCGTCGGGCGTGTAGCGTGGCAGCCAGAAGCAGGTGGGGCCGGCCTCGGTGCGAGCCAGCACCAGGTGCGCGTCGCTGGTGGGCGCCGAGAAGAACCACTTGTGGCCGGTGATGAGGTGGCTGCCGTCGCCCTGCTCGACGGCCGTGGTCGCCACGCGGCGCAGGTCCGAGCCGCCCTGCTTTTCGGTCATGCCCATGCCGACCCAGATCGAGGGCTTGTCGGCCAGCGGCACATCGCGCCCATCGTGCGCGCGGCTGAAGAACTTGTCGCGCAGCGGGCCGAACAGCTCGGGCTGCTTGGCCAGCACCGGGATGGCCGCCTGCGTCATCGTGGCCGGGCACAGGCTGCCGGCCTCCACTTGACCGTGCAGATAGCAGCCGGCCGCGAACGCCGCCCAGCGACCGGGCGTGTCGGTGGCGAACACGTCGGCCACCAGGCCTTGCCGCCGGTACATCGCCAGCAACTGGTGCCAGGCCGGGTGGAAGTCCACCGCGTCGATGCGCCGGCCGCGCGCGTCCAGCTGGCGCAGCTGCGGGCCATGGCGGTTGGCTTCGCGCGCCAGCTGCGCGGTCTCGGCGCTGCCCAGCTCGGCGCCGTAGCGCGTCAGCGGCTCCACGGCCTGGGGCGCGGCGGCGCGCAGCGCGGCCAGCAGCGCCGGGTCGGTGGCCAGCAGGTTGTGGCCGACCCACTCGTCAACGAGGTTGTCGGACGCGCTCATGTCAGTCGGTCACACCAGGCTCCGCCATCAGCTGGCCGCTGCCGGCGCGTGTCGCCTCGTACAGCGCGGTCTCGGCGCGGCGCTGCAGGTCGGGCAGGCCGCGGTCGCCGGGGCGCAGCTTGGCCCAGCCGGCGCTGAACGTGGGCTGCATGCCCAGCTCCATCTGTGCTCGCCCTGCCAGCGCGGCGCGCAGCCGGCGGTCCAGCGCTTGCGGGCCTTCGGGCAGGCAGCGGGCCATCAGCACGCCGAAGCGGTCGTCGCCCAGCCGGCCGGCGAGGTCCCCCAGCCGCATCTGCGCCTGCACGCAGCTGGCGAACAGTGCCAGCGCGCGGTCGGCGAAATCGGGGCCGTGCTCGTCGCGCAGCGCATCCAGGCCGTCCAGCCGCACGACGACCAGCGCCAGCGGTTCGTCGTAGCGGCGCGCCATCGAGATCAGCTCCACCGAGCGCTGCGTGAAGGCGGCGCTGTCGGTCAGGCCGGTCAGGCCATCGGTCTGTGTCAGCCGCGCCAGCTCGGACTCGACCTGGCTGCGCCAGGCCAGCAGCACCATGGGCAGCGCCAGCAGCAGCGCCAGCTGGCCGGTCAGGCCAAGCAGCAGGTCGGGCAGCGCGGTGTCGCCGTGGCCCCGCGCCACGATGGCCGCGCGCCAGCTCAGCATCAACATCAGTGGCACCACGGCGGCCAGGCCCAGCATGCGCCAGCGGCGGCTGTTCAGTCCCTGCAAGACGCTGGCCCGGCCGGGGCGGGCCAGCAGCACGCCCAGCCAGATGAGCTGCGCGGCCAGCACCAGGTCGGACAGCGCCAGTGCCAGCATGCGCTGCCGCCACAGCAGTGCGTGCAGCAGCGCGATGACGACGGGCGCCGCTGCCATCGCGCGCCGGCCGCGCTGCGGCGCCAGCCACAGGCCCAGCGCCCACCACAGCGATGACAGCCCGGTGCTGATGGCCGCGAAGCCCGCCAGCTGCACGCCCATGGGGGCTTCGTCCGGCCCACCGAATGCCGGGCTCAGCAGCACCAGGCCCAGGCCCAGCACCAGCAGCGCCACCTGCGCCCAGCGGCCGCCGGCGTTGGCGCCGCGCCAGCCGATGAAGACGATGAGCACCAGCGCGGCCGCCATGGCCTGCAGCGGCATCAGCGCAAAAAGAGCGTCGGTGAAGGTCATTTCTTCAGCGGAATGGGCGTGTCACGGGCCACCGGCACGGCGGTCACGCTGTTCTGCGGCGAGCCGTCGATGAGGCGGTCGGAGTAGGTCAGGTAGACCAGCGTGTTGCGCGTGGCATCCACCATGCGGACGATGCGCAGCTTCTTGAACACCAGCGAGATGCGTTCGTTGAACACCTCTTCCTGCTGCGGCAGCGGCTGCTTGATGCTGATGGGCCCGACCTGCCGGCAGGCGATGGACGCCTCGGCCTTGTCCTCGGCCAGGCCGATGGCGCCCTTGATGCCGCCGGTCTTGGCGCGCGACACATAGCAGGCCACGCCCTGCACCTTGGGGTCGTCGTAGGCGTCCACGACGATCTTGTGGTCGGGGCCTATGAGCTTGAACGCGGTGTCCACGGAACCGACGGGTTCGGCGCGGGCCGTTGCGGCAAGCAGCACGAGGAAGAGGGCAGCGGGCTTCATCGGGCCAGTCTAGGGCTTGTTCGATGGATGGTGCGCCGGGTGGATTCCGGGGTCAGGCCATGCGGCTTGTGAAACAAAACGACATCAAACGAAATCAATCAAGCGCTTGATTGTCGTTTACAGTCCGCGCCCATGTCACCCAGGAAGCACCCCGTCGAGCCCGTCGCTCCGCCGCCGTCGCGCGCCGGCCGCCGCGCCAAGGAAGACGCCGTCGATGCCCGCGCCATGCTGCTCAGCGCGGCGGCGCGGCTGTTCGCCGAGCAGGGCGTGGCCCGCACCACCACGCGCGAGATCTGCGGCGCGGCGGGGCTGAACCCCGGCGCCATCCACTACCACTTCGGCGACAAGGACGGCCTGTACCGTGCCGTGCTGACGACGCCCATCGAGGCGCTGAATGCCGAGCTGGCCGGCTTCGACGACCCGGCGCTGTCGCTGCGCGAGGTGCTGCAGCGCGTGCTGCTGCCCTTCATGGACGACGACGGCGACCCCGACGAGCGCGCCGTCATGCAGCTCTACCTGAACGAGATGCAGCGGCCCAGCCCGGTGTTCGCCGAGGTGTTCACCGAGCTGATCGCGCCGGTGCACCAGGCCATGGCCGCCGTGCTGTGCCGGCACATGGGCCTGGAGAAACCCGACCCGGCGCTGCATCAGCTGCTGTACGGCCTGCAGGCCATGGCGCATGACTACTGCCTGAGCCGCCCGCTGATGGACCTGATGACGCCCGGCATGCTGGACGCGCCCGGCGCGCTGGAGGAGGTGGGCGAGCGCATCGTCGACTGGGGCCTGGCCCTGGTGGAGCACGAGCGCCGCCGCCGCGGCCTGACGAAGAAGACCCCGAGAAGCACCCGATGACGAGATCTCTACTGCCCCTGGCCGGGGCGCTGCTGCTGGCCGCCTGCGCCACGCCGCGCGCGCCGGCTCCCGAGTCACCCCCGCGCCTGCCTGCCGCCTGGCAGACCCCGCAGGCCGGCGCCGAGCTGGCCGCCGACTGGTGGCAAGGCATGGCCGATCCGGCACTGCCCGCGCTGGTCGACAAGGCCTGGGCGCAGAGCCCCACGCTGGCCCAGGCGCGCGCCCGTCTCGCGCTGGCTCAGGCGCAGCGCGGTGCCGCGCAGGCCGCTTTGGGCCCGCGCTTCTTCAGCCAGGTGTCGCCCAACCGCGGCCAGATGGCGCCGCCGCTGTCGCCCAGCACCAGCGCGACCTGGACCGTGCAGGCCGGCTGGGAGGTCGACCTGTTCGGCAGCGCGCGCGCCGCGCGCGATGCCGCGGGCGCGCGTGCCGAGGCCGCCGAGCTGACGCTGGCCCATGCGCGCCAGACGCTGGCCGTCGAGGTGGCGCAGGCGCTGTTCGCGTGGCGCCATGCCGATGCGCAGCTCGAACTGGCGCGCCGAGACGAGGCGCTGGCCGAACGGCTGGCCAAGGCCGACGCCGATGCCGCGCGCGCCGGCACGCTCAGCGCCGCGCAGGCCGCGCTGGGCCAGACGCTGGCCGCCGGTGCCCGCAGCGCCACGCAGGCCTGGCTGGAGCAGCGCGGCGCCTGGCTGCAGACGCTGGCGCTGCTGGTGGCCGATGACGCTGCCACGTTGCAGCTCACGCAAGCACCGCTGCCGCAGCCCGCCGCACTGGGGGTGCAGCAGCTGCCCGCCACCTTGCTGGAGCGCCGCGCCGACCTGGCCGCCGCGCTGCGCCAGTGGCAGGCCGCCGCACTGGACGCGGATGGCACGGCCATCGCCGAGCGCGCGCCGCAGCTCAGCTTCGGTGCGCTGGTGGGCCGGGGCCGCTGGGAGGTCGATGGCGGCAACGTGACCGGCACGATCTGGAACCTGGCGCCCACGCTGACCATCCCGATCTTCGACGGTGGTGGCCGCGCGGCCGCGACGGCCAGCGCCCGTGCGCAAGAAGCCGAGGCGCGCGCGGGCCTGGAGGCGCAATGGCGCGGCGCCGTCGCCGAGGTGGAGCAGGCGCTGCTGCGCTGGCATGCCGCCACGGCCAACCGGCGCGAGGCCGAGACCACGCGCGGCCACTGGCAGCGCATCGCCGACGCCAGCCGCGCCCAGGCCCGCGTGGGCTTGATCAGCGGCCAGGCGCTGGCCCGCGACGAACGCAATGCGCTGGCCGCCGGCAGCGCCGCCCTGGATGCGGCGCGCGAGCAGACCGCCGCCTACCTGCAATTGGTCCGCGCCCTCGGCGGCGGCTGGACTGTGAACAAGATTTGAAGAACGACCACACCATGAAGATCAAGAAGCCGTCCTTCCCCGTCGTCGCCAGCACCACGCTGCTGGCGGCACTGGCCGCCGCGCTGCTGCTGGCCCTGCAACCCGCCGACGCCGCAGATGCGGTGGCCGCGCCTGACAAGTCTGCCTCGCCCAAGCCGGCGCTGACCGTGGCCGCCGTGCAGCCGCGCAGCGAGACTTGGCCCCGCACGCTGTCCGCCAACGGCAGCCTGGCCGCCTGGCGCGAGGTGCAGGTGGGCACCGAGGCCACCGGCCAGCGCATCGAGAGCGTGGCCGTGGACATCGGCCAGCGCGTCAAGAAGGGCCAGTTGCTCGCCCAGCTCGCGTCCGCCAGCCTGGGCGCCGAGCTGGCCGCCACCAAGGCCAGCCTGCTCGAAGCGCAGGCCAGCGCGCAGGACGCCGCCGCGACCGCCGCGCGCATGAAGAGCCTGGCCGGCACCGAGGCTGTCAGCGCGCAGCAGGTGGAGCAGGCGCAGGCCGCCGATGCGGCCGCGAAAGCCCGCGTCGCGTCGCTGCAGGCGCGCGTGAAGGCGGACGAGCTGCGCCTGTCGCACACGCGCGTCGTGGCGCCGTTTGACGGCGTGGTCGTCACCAAGGAGGCCGTCGAAGGCGCGCTGCCGCAGCCGGGCCAGAACCTGTTCACGCTGATCCGCGATGGCCGCCTGGAGTGGCGCGCCGACGTGCCGGGTGCCGACCTGGCCACGCTGTCGCCGGGCCAGAAGGCGCGCATCACGCCGGCCGGCGGTACGGCCGTGGACGGCAAGGTGCGCCTGGTGGCGCCCACGGTGGACCCGGCCACGCGCATGGGCCGCGTGCTGGTGGACCTGCCGGCGGCCGGCGCGGCGCGCGCGGGCATGTTCGCGCGCGGCGAGTTCGTGCTGGGCGAGGCGCCGGTGCTGACTCTGCCGCAGAGCGCCGTGCTGCTGCGCGACGGCTTTGCCTATGTGTTCCGCATCGAAGGCAGCAAGGTGCGCCAGGCCAAGGTCGAGGCCGGCCGGCGTCAGGGCGACCGCGTCGAGATCCGCACGGGCCTGAAGGCCGGCGAGGCGGTCGTGCAGCAGGGCGTGGGCTTCCTGGCCGACGGCGACACGGTCAAGGTCGCGGCCAAGTAAGAGGACAGCATGTTCAATTTTTCCGCCTGGGCGATACGCCAGCCCATCCCGGCCATCCTGCTGTTCGTCATGCTGACGGCGGCGGGCATCCTGGGCTTCCGCGCGATGAAGGTGCAGCAGTTCCCCGACATCGAGCTGCCCACCATCATGGTCACCACCAACCTGCCCGGCACCGCGCCGGCGCAGATGGAGACCGAGGTTGCACGCAAGGTCGAGAACGCCATCGCGACCGTGCAGGGCCTGAAGAACCTCTACACCAAGGTGCAGGACGGCACGGCCACCATCACGGCCGAGTTCCGCCTGGAGAAGCCCGTGCAGGAGGCGCTGGACGACGTGCGCTCCGCCGTGCAGGGCGTGCGTGCGGACCTGCCCGCCGACCTGCGCGACCCGGTCATCACGAAGATGAACCTCAGCGGCGCGCCCATCCTGACCTACACGGTCGCATCCAGCGGCATGGATGCCGAGGCGCTGTCGTGGTTCATCGACAACCAGGTCACCAAGCGCATGCTGGCCGTGCGCGGCGTGGGTTCGGTGGCGCGCGTGGGCGGCGCCACGCGCGAGGTGCGCGTGGAACTGGACCCGGCGCGCCTGCTGGCGCTGAACGCCAGCGCGGCCGACGTGTCGCGCCAGCTGCGCCAGACGCAGCAGGAAGCCCCCGGCGGCCGCGCCAACCTGGGCGGCGCCGAGCAGAGCGTGCGCACCATTGCGACGGTGGCCAATGCGCAGGAGCTGGCGGCGCTGGAGATCCTGCTGTCCGACGGCCGCCGCGTGCGGCTGGACCAGGTCGCCACGGTCAGCGACACCATCGCCGAGCAGCGCTCCGGCGCGCTGCTGAACGGCCAGCCGGTCGTGGGCTTCGAGATCACGCGCACCCGCGGCGCGGGTGAGGTGGACGTGGCCGAGGGCGTGCGCCGCGCCGTCGAGGAGCTGAAGGCCGCGCATCCCGACATCACGGTCACCGAAGCCTTCAACTTCGTGGACCCGGTGGTGGAGAACTTCGACGGCAGCATGTCGCTGCTGATGGAAGGCGCCTTCCTGGCGGTGCTGGTTGTGTGGGCCTTCCTGCGCGACTGGCGCGCCACCTTCGTCAGCGCCGTCGCGCTGCCGCTGTCGGCGATCCCGACCTTCGCGGTCATGCACTGGATGGGCTTCACGCTCAACGTGGTCACGCTGCTGTCGCTGTCCCTGGTCATCGGCATCCTGGTGGACGACGCCATCGTCGAGATCGAGAACATCATGCGCCACCTGACGGCGGGCAAGAGCCCGATCGACGCGGCGCGCGAGGCCGCCGACGAGATCGGCCTGGCCGTCATCGCGACGACGTTCACGCTGATCGCGGTGTTCCTGCCCACCGCCTTCATGGCCGGCGTGCCGGGCAAGTTCTTCGTGCAGTTCGGCTGGACGGCAGCCATTGCCGTGTTCTTCAGCCTCGTCGTTGCGCGGCTGCTGACGCCCATGATGGCGGCCTACATCCTGAAGAAGCCGGCCAAGGACCACGGCGAGCCGTTCTGGATGGCGCGCTACCTGCAGCTGACGCGCTGGTGTCTGAAGCACCGCGGCAAGACGCTGGCAATCACGGCCGCGTTCGCCGTGGCCAGCTGCGCGCCGCTGTTCGCCGGCAAGATCGCCGGCGCCTTCATCCCGCCGGACGACCTCAGCCAGACGCAGGTGTCCATCCAGCTGGAGCCCGGCTCCACCTATGCCGACACGCTGAAGGTGGCCGTGGCCGCGCGCGACGCGGTGGCCAAGAACCCGCACGTGAAGATGGTCTACACGGCCATCGGCGGCGGCGCGGCCGGCTCCGACCCGTTCGCGATGGGCGGCGCACCCGAGGCCCGCAAGGCCACGCTGACGATCAACCTGACGCCGCGCAAGGAGCGCTCGGGGCTCAGCAAGCAGGACATCGAGCGCCAGCTGCGCGCGGCGGTGGAGCCCATCCCGGGGGCGCGCTTCACGGTGGCCTTCGGTGGCTCCAGCGAGAAGTACGTGCTGGTGCTGGCCGGCGAGGACGGCGACGCGCTGCAGGCCCACGCGGCCAAAGTGGAGCGTGAGCTGCGCGCGTTGAACGGCATCGGCCAGGTCACCAGCAGCTCGGCGTTGCAGCGGCCCGAGCTCATCGTGAAACCCGACTCGGCGCGCGCCGCCGACCTGGGCGTCAGCACCGCGGCCATCGCCGACACGCTGCGCATCGCGACCGCCGGCGACTACGACCAGCTGCTGCCCAAGCTCAACCTCGCGCAGCGCCAGGTGCCCATCGTCGTCAAGCTGCCAGAGAACGCCCGCACCGACGCGGCGCTGCTGGGCCAGCTCAGCGTGCCGGGTGCCCGCGGCCCCGTGCCGCTGGAGCAGGTGGCCGACATCTCGCTGGGCACCGGCCCCGCGCAGATCGACCGCTACAACCGCGCCCGCAACGTGAACTTCGAGATCGAGCTGAACGGCGAGGCGCTGGGCGACGTGCAGCAGCGCGTGGCGGCGCTGCCGTCCATTGCCAACCTGCCGCCCGGCATCATCAAGACCGAGATCGGCGATGCCGAGGCCTTTGCCGAGCTGAGCGCCAGCTTCCTGCTGGCGATGGGCACCGGCGTAGCCTGCATCTACATCGTGCTGGTGCTGCTGTTCCACGCGTGGGTGCAGCCGGTCACCATCCTGGGCGCGCTGGTGCTGTCCATCCCGGGCGCGATCCTGGCGCTGTTCGTGACCGGCACCGACCTGTCCATGCCAGCCATGATCGGCATGATCATGTTGATGGGCATCGCGACGAAGAACTCCATCCTGCTGGTGGAGTACGCCATCATGGCCGAGCGCGAGCACGGCATGACGCGCATGGAGGCGCTGATCGACGCCTGCCACAAGCGGGCGCGGCCCATCGTCATGACGACGTTGGCCATGGGTGCGGGCATGCTGCCCATCGCCTTGGGTTTCGGCACCGACCCGTCGTTCCGTGCACCGATGGCCATCGTCGTCATCGGCGGGCTGATCACGTCGACCTTCCTGAGTCTGCTGGTCATCCCGGTGCTGTTCACGCTGGTGGATGACGCGATCAGGAAGCTGACGCCGAAGCGGTGGCGGCGGGGTGAGGTGCCGGTGGCTTGAGTCTTGGTTGGGAGGCTTTGCGAAGAGCCTTCCGACTCGGTGCCGAGTTGCCGGGATGCGCGCCCGGCCGCCGGGACGGACTCCCGGCAATGCACCGATGAGCAGCCCGCTCCGCAACAACAACCGAAGAACTACAACCAGCAAGCCCCTGCCGGACTCGGCACCCCCGTCTGCCGCCCCGTGAACCGTGGCGCCTCCGGCCGGCTCAGATCGAAGTGGCTCAGCTGATCGCTACGCTGATTGCACACATACATCCAAGACCTGGCGACACACGCACTGCGCGGGTAGCTGCCATGCACCCAGTGATGGTCAAGCAGCCGCGGCGAACGTGGCTTCTCCAGCGAGACCACGCCGATGCTGTCATGCAGCCGGTTCAGCGCATACAGGTGCCGGCCACCGGGTGCGACGATCAGGTCGGACGCGTAATTGGTGCCGGCAAAGCCCGCCGGCAGCACGCTGATCTCATCGAGCAGCTGCGGACCCGCCGCCGTCAGCGCAACGGTGGACAGCGTGGACGACTCCTCCTGCAGCACGTAGACCAGGCCCGCGTCCTGCGGATGGAAGACGAAGTGGCGCGGACCGGAACCGGCGCTCAGCGCGAGCTGATGCGCGGACGCGGGTGCAGGGATGTCAGCGTTCAGCGGCCATACCAGCAGCCGGTCGCGGCCCAGGTCGGTGCCGACGATCCAGCGGCCGTCCGGGCTGAGCTGGATCGCGTGTGCGTGCGGCGCGTCATGGCCGCTGTTGGCCTGGCTGCCGGGCGGGGCCTTCAGCGGCTTGGTCGGCCCGGGGCGGCAGTCGTTGTCGCAGCTTCGCCAGCCGACGGCCGTGCCGAGCCGGCCGTCGCGCTCCACCGGCAGGGAGGCGAAGCGGGCGTCGCCGTAATGCGCCACCCACAGCTGGCCCGCGCTTGCGGACAGGTACACCGGCCCCTTGCCGCCGCTGGGGGCGCGGTGCAGCAACTGCAGCGCGCCGGCATCGTTCGGCGCGTAGACGGCGACCTGATCGGCCGACTCCTCCGCGGCGTAAACGCGGCCCTCGTGCGCCAGCAGCCAGCTGGGGCTGTTCGCGTTGGGCGTCAGGCCCGCCGGTGCCAGCGCGCCGTCGGCGGCGATCGCAAAGCTGTAGATCCCCTGGCCCGCCGGCGCATAGGTGCCGACATGCAGGAAGCGTGGTGTGGACGGTGCGGCCATGGCGGAAGGCATCAGGGCGGCGGAGGCCGCGAGTTGGAGCAGGTGGCGGCGTTGCATCAGAGCTTCAGTCGGAGTCCGGAGCGCAGCACCAGCCGCAGCAGCACCAGCACGACGGCGAGGAAGATCACGCCGCGCACGATGCCGGCCCAGCCGGCGCTGAAAGTAGCCGGCCAGTGCCAATGGGCCAGCGCCAGCACGGCGCCGATGACATAGGGCAGCAGATAGGCCAGCAGCGGGTGGCGGGCGGCGTCGCCCATGACGCGCATCAGTGCGTGGCCCGCGCGGCCCTCGGCCAGCGGGCGCAGCAGCAGGTACAGCAGCAGCGTGGCGCCCGCGCACACCAGGCCCCAACTGGGCGTGGCGTGGATCTTGGACAGCGGGAAGTAGGGGCGCAGGCTGAACCCCACGGCCAGCAGCACGAAGCCCAGCAGCATCAGCGCGCGCGTGGCGCGGTCGGGCGCCAGGCCGGCGTGCAGCACGTTCTGCAGCAGCAGCGTGGACGCCACGCCGGCCAGCACCAGCAGCGTGTGCGTGGCGTGCCCGCCGCCGCCCAGATGCGGCGCGGCGAACGTGAACCAGGCGACGCACGCCGGCAGCGCGAGCAGCGCCAACAGCAGCCTGGACCCGGGCGCCGCGAGGATGAACAGCAGCGCGGCCAGGCCGTAGGCCCAGCCGATCAGGCCCAGGATGCCCCACCAGTGCACGGCCATGCCGCCCGGGTAGCGGGCGCTCAGAAAGCCCAGCAGAGCGATACCCGCCAGGCGCCAGGGCCAGGCCAGCGCCGGGCCGCCGCGCACGCTGCCCCAGACGAGAAAGATGCCCGCGAAAGCGGCGAGCAGCCAGCCGGACGCGTTGAACCCGGCCGGCGCCATCTCGGCGTTGACCATGAACAAGCCCGCCGCGATCAGCGCCACGGTGCGTTCGCCGGCCATGCGCAGCGTCGCGTTGCGGCCGGCCTGCTCAAGCTTGGACTGCAGTGCCAGCGGCAGCGACATGCCCACGATGAACAAAAAGGCCGGGAACACCATGTCCACGAACGTCATCGCGTCGGCGTCGGCCGGCACATGCTTCATCCACGCCGGCAGGCCCGCCACGCCGGCCCATTCGTTGACGAGGATCATCACGAGGACGGTCAGGCCGCGCAGCAGGTCGATGGCCGGCCAGCGGGCCGAGGGAGGTGCACTTGCAGTCATGGGGCTGGATTACAAGGCAAAAAAGGGCGGCCCTTGCGGACCGCCCAAAGTGAGGCAGGAAACTGCCACCACGAGGACTGGAGGCCGGCCCGCAAGAGGCCGGCCTGGTGGGTGCCGCTCAGTAGTTGTAGCGCAGCACGGCCTGGTAGCGCTTGCCGGTGCGGTAGATGCCGCGGGTCAGCAACTCGGTGTTGGCGATGCCGGCAACGTCCGCGTAGTTGCGGTACTCGCTGTCCAGCAGGTTCATCGCGTCGAAGCCCAGGCTGAGGCGGTCGGTCAGCTTCACGTTGGCACTGGCTGCCAGATCCTTGCTGCCGTCGGTGACCAGGAAGTTGCCGCGGTCGGCCTGCGTGTAGTACTTGGAGCGGTAGGTGTACGTCACGCGGGCGCTGAAGCGGTCGCTTTCATAGAACGGGCTGACGCTGTACTGATGCTTGGAGTTGAACGGCAGGTGCGAGCCCGCCTGGCTGGTTGTGGCGTCCGAGAAGGTGTAGTTGGTCAGCGCGCCAAAGCCCCAGCCGATGTTGGCCTGGAAGGCCAGGCTCGCGCCCTTGATGGTGGCGCTGCCGGCATTGTTCGGGCGCGAGACGGCGTAGGTGGTGTTCTGGCGCTCGAACTGGTTGTAGTGCACTTCCGGCTTCGTCGTGACGAGCACGTAGTCGGTGACCTTCTTGTTGAAGATCGTGCCGGCCAGGATGGCGTTCTTGGCGAAGTACCACTCGGCCGAGAAGTCCAGGTTGGTGGACTTGTAGGGCTTGAGATCGGGGTTGCCGCCGCCGCCGGTCTTGGTCTGGTCGCCGATCCACAGGTAGCTGGACATGTCGCCGTAGTTCGGGCGCGACATGACCTTGGCGGCCGAGGCGCGCAGCACCAGCTTGTCGTTCAGCTCATAGACGACGTTCAGGTTGGGCAGGATGTTCTTGTAGCTCTTGTGCACGGTCGTCGCCACGTACTTGTCCGCGGGGCAGGCCTGGCCCGTGGATACCGAGCAGGCCCAGCCGCCGCTGCTGGATGTGGTGTCAACGACGCGCACGCCGAAGTTGCCGCGCAGCGCGTCGACGGCGTAGTCGGCCTGCACGTAGGCGGCATCGACGACTTCCTTCACCGACCAGGTGTTGGCGACGAAGGAGGGGTCGTTGAACGTGGCGGGCTGCGGCATGGTCTGCCACGGGGCCAGCCATTTGCCGCTGGTGATGTAGCCGGCCAGCGCTTCGCCGTCGATGGTGTAGCGGTTGCTCAGGTCACCGACGTTGCCGAAGCCGCTGAGATAGTTGCCCGGCAGCTGTTTTGGAGAGAACGCACTGGCCCGGGCGTCGCCGTAGCCGGTCACCGAGGCCAGCGACACGCCGCCCATCGTCTGAGTGGTGTTGTGCTCGCGGTGCTTGGCGCCAAAGCGCACCTGGTAGATGGGGCCGTCGAACTTCAGGCCGCCGTCCACCTGCAGGAACATTTCCTTGTCCACCGTCGGCTTGAAGACGATGTTGCCGCCCCAGCCGGTGTTCCAGGTTTCCTTCTTGCTGGGATCGGAGCCCCAGCCGCCGTCGATCTGGAAGGCGCTCGGGTCCTTCAGCGGGTTCACGCCGGTGATGTTCAGCCTGGGCGTGCCGCTGCTGATGTCGTAGCTGTAGTCGGACCAGTTCAGGAACTCGCCGTAGACCTGCAGCTTGGTGCCGCCGGTGGCCTTGGAGCTGCCGGCGTGGAAGGAGGCGAACCAGCGGTCGTCCTTGTAGTTGCCCTTGAGGTCGTAGGACTGGGTGTCCACCGTCGCCTTGCGGTCGATCAGGTCATACACCATCAGCGCGTTCTTGAACGTGCCCTTGGTGATGACGCCGCCGTCCACCGTCAGGTCGGTCATCTTCATCAGACCGTTGTAGGCATTGCCCTGGAAGGCGAACATCGAGTGGCTGCGGTTGTCGTAGCCGGCCTTCACATCCAGCGCGTTGAACTCGAAGTCGAGCTTGTCACTGGCGCGGGCCTGCAGCGACAGCGACAGCGTGTCGCGCTTGCGCGTCTGCTCGAAATAGTGCGCGCTGACGGAGTTGGGGCCGACGGCGTTCGGGTTGGCCAGCAGCGTGGTGGCGCAGCTGCCGACGCAGGAGGCCGGCTTCTTCGGCTGGCTGCCGTCCGGGTTGGGGGGGACGGACCAGTCGGTCGGCAGGTTGTTGATGGAGCCGCCACCGCCGGTGCCGTTGATGTAGTCGCTGCCCTTGACGGTGCCGTACGACTCGATACCGTCGCGGCGGATGCCTTCTTCCGAACGCTGGGCCGAGAAGATGACACCGAAGTTCTTGGCGTCGTTGCGCCAGCCGACCAGGCCGGCCACGGTCGGCTTGCCCTTGCCGATGCGGTCGTTGTAGAGATAGCCGACCGAAGCTGCCAGCGTGAGGGCCTTCTGTTCCAGCGGCTTGCGGGTGGTGATGTTGACCGTGCCGCCGATGGAGCCTTCGTCGATCCAGGCCTCGGGAGACTTGTAGACCTCGACCTTGTTGATCAGCTGCGGTGCCAGCAGCGAGTAGTTGAAGGTGCGGCCGGGCTGGTCGGCGATGAACCAGTCGGCCGAGGCGATCGTCTGGCCGTTGATCAGCGTGCGGTTGAGGGCCGGGTCCGTGCCCAGGATGGACACCTTCTCGCCCTGGCCGAAGGCCTTGTCGATGGTGACGCCGGGGATGGTGGTCAGCGCCTCGGCGACGTTGGTGGCGGGCAGCTTGCCCACGTCTTCGGCGGTGATGACGTCGACGATGGCGTCGGCATTGCGCTTGGTCTGCAGGGACTTCTCCATGCTGGCGCGGATGCCGGTGACGACGACGGCCTCCAGGGTCTCCGTCTTCTTCTGGGCCTCCTGCGCCAGCGCGGGGAGCGCGGTCAGCAGCATGGCGGCGGCTGCGATGGCCGTCGGGCGGGGGCTGGAATGCTTCCTCATGATTCTCTTTCTCCGGGGTTACAGGGCGAGCAGGGGCAGGGTCAGCACCCGAGCGGGTGCAAGAGGGGCACGCCAAACAGCTCGCTGGCGTGCTTGTAGAAATCGGCGCGGCGCGCGTTCTTGCGCTTCGCGTCGGGATCGGCCGGCTTGTCGCACTCCAGCGGGCCGTTGATGGCGCGCGTCGTCGCGCCAAAGCCGAAGCCGCTGCGGATGGCCGCGTGCGAGGCCTGGGATGACTCGCCGGGCTGCGTCATCCAGTACCAGAGCGCCGTGCGCCAGGCCACCGTGGAGTCGCGCGCGACGCGGTCGGGGTCGCTCCACAGGTCGATGCCCATGAAGTCGCCGGCGGCCTTGTACTGGTAGTTCCAGCTCAGCTGGATGGGGCCGCGGCCGTAGTACTGCTGGCCCTTGGCGCAGGACAGGCGGGCGTCGTCGCGGCAGTACTTGTCCCAGTTCTCGCGCTTGTACTCGCGCTGCGCGCGCAGCTGGTCGGACTCGTGTGCGATCTGGCCCAGGAACGCCGCCATCTCCTGGCGGCGCTGCGTGTCGTTGCCCCAGTCGGCGAAGCCGGGCGTCTGGCGCACGGCCTCGGTGAAACCCTCGTAGGTGTAGAACGCGATGCGCTCTGGGAACAGCGCGTCGAACTGCGCGCGGCTGGGCAGGAAGGGCGACGCAGCAGCGGCCACCAGCGGCGGCAGCGCGAGGGACAGGCAGGCAAGGGCGCGAATCATGGGGCGGACTGTCTGCCCGGCCGCCTAAGCGCCGCTTCAATGACGTGTTAAGGCTGTCTTAACGCCCTCAGTGAAGCGCCCGATACCCGCGGCAACGGTGGCGTCATAGAGTGACGGACATGCGCATCTGCCTTCTCGAAGACGATCTGGAGCTCGGCCGCTCACTGCAGGCCGTGCTGCAGAACGCCGACCACGATGTGATGTGGCTTAGACGCATCGCGGACGCGCGGCTGTGGATCGCCGAGGGTGGCTTCGACGCCGTCGTCATGGACCTGGGCCTGCCCGACGGCGACGGCATGGAGCTGCTGCGCGCGTTGCGCCGCAACCACCGCAAGCTGCCGCTCATCGTCATCACCGCGCGCGATGCCATCGAGGACCGGCTGGACGGGCTGGATGGCGGCGCCGACGACTACCTCGTCAAGCCCTTCGCCGGCTCCGAGCTGCTGGCACGGCTGCGCGCCGTCGCGCGGCGCAGCCTGGCCGACAGCGGCGAGCCGCAGCAGGCCGAGTGGCAGCTGCGCGACCTCATCCTCGACGAGCCGCGCATGGAAGTGCGCCGCGGCCAGGAGCGCGTGCCGCTGTCGCGCACCGAGTTCTGCCTGCTGCTGACGCTGATCAAGCTGCCGGACCGCGTCGTCACGCGCCGACAGCTGGAGAGCCGCTCGCCCAGCCAGATGGACGGCCGCAGCCTGGACGTGCACATCTCCAACCTGCGCCGCAAGATCGGCGAGGGCTACATCCGCACCGTGCGCGGCGTGGGTTATCTCGTCGAACGCGGATGATGAGCCCCTCGTCCAAGGGGTACCTTGGCCGGTCCCCCGAGGGGACGGCGATGCTTGCAGCATTGAGCTGCAAGCACATCGCCAGACGGGCCGGCTTGGGAGCGGCCCGGCGCTCGGCCCGCAATGCGCCCACGTTCTCGTCATGACGGTTGATGCCAGTACCGCGCCCCGCTCACTGTTCCGGCGCAGCCTGTGCGCCGTGTTCGCGGTGCTGTTCCTGTGCTGGCTGTTCCTGGTCGCGCGCGAGCTCATCGACATCCGCGTGCTGCAGGTCAAGAACGGCCAGGCCGAGAACCTGTTGTGGGCCGAGCTGGCGCTGGAGCGCGCGCGCGACACGCATGCCGACGCCCGCCAGCTGCACGACGCGCTGCAGGCGCTGGAAGGCATGCGCGAGCGCGAGTGGCGCTTGAAGGGGCACCGCACGCCGTTCCGCGTGCTGCAGGTGCTGCGCCGCGGCGAGCTGCTGTCCGAACTGCAGCCCGACCTCACCGGCCGCGACCGCGTGCTGCCGCAGGAGACCGCGCCCGGCCAGGACGAGCGCTGGCTGTACGCCGAGGTGCGCGACGCCGCGCGCGAGCTGGTCGTGCGGCGCTGGCAGGAGCGGCCGGGCGACTGGCACTTCAGCCTTGCCGGCCTGAGCTACTACGCGCGTCCGCTGCTGTACGGGCTGCCGCTGCTGGCGCTGCCGCTGTGGCTGCTGTTCCGCCTCGGCTTCGCGCCGCTGCGGCGCATCGGCGCGCAGATCTCGGCCCGCTCCGCGCAAGACCTGACGCCGCTGCCGGCCACGCGCTATGTGGAGCTGGCGCCGCTGGTGAACGCGGTCAACTCGCTGATGACACGGCTGCAGCAACGGCTGGACCGCGAGCATGAGTTCCTGGCCGACGCGGCCCACGAGCTGAAGACGCCGCTGGCCGTCATCCAGCTGAACGTGGAGGCGCTGGACCAGGCCGAGCCGCGTGCCCGCAATGAAGCCGGCGACGAGGCCCGCGAGCGCCTGCGCCTGGGCGTGCAGCGCGCCACGCACACGGTGCACCAGCTGCTGGCGCTGGCGCGCTCCGGCGCCGACGCGCTGGACCTCAGCAAGGTGCGCCACGACCTGGTGGACCTGGTGCGCGAGCGCATCGCGCTGGCCAGCGGCCTGGCCGTGCAGCGCCGCATCGAGCTGGCGCTGGAGTCGCCCGACGAGCTGCTGCTGTGGCTGAACCGCGAGTCCATGTGCAGCCTCGTCGACAACCTCGTCGACAACGCGATCAAGTACTCGCCGCCCGGCGGGCAGGTGACGGTGACGCTGGCCGAAGCCGCCGGCGTCATCGCGCTGACCGTCAGCGATCAGGGCCCCGGCATCCCGGCGGACCTGCGCGAGCGCGTGTTCGAGCGCTTCGTGCGGCTGGAGGGCAGCGCCGGCTGCCACGGCAGCGGCCTGGGCCTGACCATCGTCGAGCGCGCCGCGGCGCAGCACGGTGCGAGCGTGCAGCTGCTGGACGGACCGGGTGGCCGCGGGTTGACCGTGCTGGTCAGCCTGCCGAGGAGCTGAGGCGCGGTCCCGGCGCTCTCAGCGGGTCAGCACGCGACCGGCGCGGGCGAGGGATGTGCCGCCGTCGAGTGCCAGTGCACCGTTGACCCACACGGCCGCGATGCCCGCCGCCGTCAGCGTGGGGCTGCCGTAGTCGGCGCGGTCCTGCAGGCGCTCGGCGTCGAACAGCAGCAGGTCGGCCGCCGCGCCCGCGCGCAGCAGGCCGCGGTCGCGCAAGCTGAAGCGCTGCGCCGTCAGTCCCGTCATCTTGTGCACGGCCTGTTCCAGCGTCAGCAGCCCGCGCTCGCGGCCGTAATGCGCCCACACGCGCGGAAACGCGCCCCACAGCCGCGGGTGCGGGAAGCGGTCGTGCGGCAGCCCGTCGGAGCCGATCATCGCCAGCGGGTGCGTGAGGATGCGGTCCACGTCGTCCTCGTGCATCTGGAAGTAGCAGGCGCCGCCCGGCTGCAGCCGCCGCACGGCCTCGGGCTCGCTGCAACCCCACTCGGCCGCGATGTCGGCCAGCCACTGGCCTTCCCGTTCGGGGTGGGCCTCGCTCCAGGTCAGCCGTATCGGCGTGAGGCCGTCGGCCAGGTCCTCGCGCAGCACGGTGGAGCCGGCGAGGTAAGGGTAGACGTCCAGCCCCAGCGCCTGGCGCTGGGCCAGCCGCTCGATCAGCGCCAGCGTCTGCAGGCTGCGGCCCCATTGCGCGCGGCCGGCGCATTTGTGGTGCGAGATCACCAGCGGCAGGCCGGCCTCATGCGCGCAGTCGGCGGCCTCGGTGATGGCGTCCAGCACCTGGGCCATCTCGTTGCGCAGGTGTACCGCATAGACGCCGCCATGCCGCGCGGCGACGCGGGCCAGTGCCAGCAGCTCGGCCTTGTCGGCCGCGGCGGCGGGCGCGTAGAAGGTGCCGGAGGACAAGCCCGCTGCGCCTGCCTGCATGGCGTCGTCCAGCAGCGCACACATCGCTTCACGCTCGGCGGCGCTGGCCGGGCGGCCGAGGTCGCCCATGCAGCGCAGCCGCAGCGCCGTGTGGCCCACCAGGCCCACCGCGTTCACGGCGGGTCGGGCGGCGTTGACGGCATCGCGCCAGGCCGCGAAGGACGCGTGGCGGAACTGCTCGCGCGCCAGCAGGTTCATGGGCGGCGGCGGGTCGGGCGTCACCAGCGGCGCCAGCGAGATGCCGCAGTTGCCGGTCACCACCGTCGTCACGCCCTGGCTGAGCTTGGGCGTCATGCCGGGCGCGGTCAGTAGCGCGGCGTCGTCGTGGCTGTGCGCGTCGATGAAGCCGGGGGCCAGCACGAGGCCGGTGCAGTCGCGGCGCGGCATGTCGGCAGGCACGTCCAGCCGTTCACCCAGCGCGGCAATGCGGTCGCCGGCCACCAGCAGTTCGCCGCGCCAGGCCGGCGCACCACTGCCGTCGACGATGAGTGCGCCTTGCAGCAGCATCAGGCGAAATGCGTCGTCAGCGCGTCGACGACGCGATCGTCCTCGTCCACCACCGCCATCCACGCCCATTTGTCGAAGGTGGTGCAAGGGTGGGACGGGCCCAGCGCCACGCGCTCGCCAACGGCAGGGCCGTCGCACTCCAGCGGGTCCCAGCGCAGGTAGCCGTGCTGGTCGTTCAGGCCGGTCACCTGCCAGCCGCGCGGTGCGGCCTGGCCGCCGCGCTGGTGCCAGACCGGCACCGGCCAGCCCTGGTCGAAGGACAGGTCGCGCCGGCCCGCGTTGAGCAGTGCCAGGCCCGGCTCGGGGCAGGACAGCACCTGCGTCCACACCTCCAGCGCGGCCTGCAGGCTGGGCGCGCCCAGGCGCCGGTCGATGACGCCGACATAGCGGCCGTAGTGCGCGTGGTCGTGGCACACATAGCAGCCCGAGCGCAGCAGGCCCAGCCGCCCGGCGCGGCCTTGCAGCACCGGCGCGACGAGGTCGAACAGCGCCGAGCCGCCGCCACTGAGCCACAGCGGCTGCACATCGACCAGGCCTTCGGCCTCGATGGCGGCCAGCAGCGCCTCGACGCGAGCCTGCCATTGCTGCATCAACGCGGTGTCGGGTTCTGTCTCGCCCAGCACCTGCAGGCCTTCGTAGAAACCGATACCGCGCAGCCGCAGCGCCGGGTGGGTCTTCAGCGCGCGCGCCAGCGCCAGCCCCGTGTCGTGGTCGCGCACGCCGCAGCGCGTGGTGCCCAGCTCGATCAGCACGTCCAGCCTGGCTTCGCCGGCGCCCAGCGAGGGCCACAGCGCGGCGATCAGGTCCAGCTGCGCCTGCGAATCGACGAAGAAGGCCAGCTCCACACCCTCGTGCCGGCGGCGCAGATCCAGCAGCAGCGCCAGGTCGGCGTGGCTGACCAACTGGTTCGCGATCAGCGCCCGCCGCGCGCCGGCGGCCAGGCCCAGGCGCAGCTGGTGCACGTTGGCAAACGTCAGCCCCCAGGCGCCGGCATCCAGCTGGCGTCGGAAAAGCTGCGGGCTCATCGTCGTCTTGCCGTGCGGCGCCATCTGCACGCCGCGCGCGGCGGCAAAGTCCTGCATCCACTGGATGTTGTGCGCCAGCGCCGCCTGGCGGACGACAGCCAGCGGCGTGGGCAGGTCGCCCAGGCTCCAGCCGCGCTGTGCCACGTCGGTCAGCGGCACGGGGGCTTGCAGCGGCGGGAAGCCTTTCAGCCAGGGGCCTAGCGTGTCAGATGAGTTCACTTCAATTGTCCATTTCGCATTCGCGCTGAGATGCGGGCCGAGCGCCGGGCCGCTCCCAAGCCGGCCCGTTTGGCGATGTGCTCGCGGCTCGAGGCCGCGAGCATCGTCGTCCCCTCGGGGGACCGACTGGGCGTGCCGGCGTCCAGCCGGCGCAAGACCGGGCGAGGGGCCTCATCATCGCGCCGCTGTCTGAAGGGCGTCTAAAGGGGGCTCTTGCGTGGGCGAGCCGAGCACACCAGACTGCCCGCATGACTCAATTGACTTTCCTCGGCGCCGAGCCCACCGCCAGCGACCGCCAGCCCCGCCCCCTGTCCCCCGCCGTGCGCGCGGGCGATTTCGTCTACGTGTCCGGCCAGGTGCCGGTGGACGCCCAAGGCCACATCGTGGACGGCGGCATCGAGGCGCAGACGCGCCAGGTCTTCGCCAACCTCGAGGCCGCGCTGGCGCTGGCCGGCGCGACGCTGGCCGACGTCTGCAAGACCAATGTGTGGCTGGAAGACGCGCGCGACTTCGGCGCGTTCAACCGCGTCTACATGGGCTACTTTCCGGGCGGCAAGCCGGCTCGTTCGACGGTGGAGTCGCGGCTGATGATTCCGGCGAAGGTGGAGGTTGACGTGGTGGCCTACCGGCCGGTGGGGTGAGCGTCCCGGGGCTCAGCGAGGCGCGCCGAGCGGTAGCGCATCCAGCGGGCTGTGCACGGCGCCGCCGCCGAGCCTGAGCACATGGGTGTAGATCATGGTCGTCGCCACGTCGGCGTGCCCCAGCAGTTCCTGCACCGTGCGAATGTCGCTGCCGGACTGCAGCAGGTGAGTTGCAAAGCAATGGCGCAGCGTGTGCGGCGTGGCCGGCTTTTCTACGCCTGCGGCCTGCACGGCACGCTTGAACGCACGCTGGAAGGTCTGGTCGTACAGGTGGTGGCGACGTACCACCCCGCTGCGCGGGTCTGTCGAGTGATGGTCTTGCGGAAACACCCAGAACCAGGGCCAGCTTGCGCCCATGCGCGGGTATTTGCGCTCCAACGCGTGCGGCATCTCCACGCCCGCCGCGCCGGCCTCGACATCCGCTGCCCAGATGAGGCGAGCCTGACCCAACTGATGGCGCAGGTCGGAGGTCAGCGACTGTGGCAGCATCACCACGCGGTCCTTGGCGCCCTTGCCTTCTCGCACGATCAGCGCCCGCTGCGCAAAGTCCACATCCTTCACCCGCAACTGCAAGGCCTCGGTGATGCGCAGGCCCGTGCCGTACAGCAGCCGCGCCAGCAGCAAATGCTCGCCTTGCATCGCGGCCAGCACGGTGCCCACTTCCTCCACGCTCATCACCACCGGCAGGCGCCGGTGGCGGCGCGGATGGCCAATCTCCTGCAACCAGGGCAGGTCAACGCGCAGAACCTTGGAATAGAAGAACAGCAGCGCTGACAGTGCCTGGCTGTGGGTGGAGGGGGCCACGGTGCGGTCGTTGGCCAGGTAGGTCAGGAAAGCCTCCACCTCCGGGCCCGCCATGTCGGCTGGATGGCGCAGTTGATGAAAGCGGATGAAGGCCTTCACCCAGTAGACGTACACCTCCTCGGTGCGCAAGCTGTAATGCATCAGCCGCAGGCGTTCGCGCAATTGGTCCAGCACGCGGGTCGAGCGCAGCGGCGGAAGGTCCATCGCAGGGCGCGGCCGCAGGTGTTTGCGAGGCCCAGGGGCAGGCGGCAGTGCTGGCATCATCAAACCTCCCTGGCAGCCCCGCAGCCCTCGACGAGAACTTGTAAGCGCGTGCCGCTTTTGCCGGAAATTTAATGCTGTATATAAATACAGTCAAACGGGAGGATTTCTGTGGTGATTCAAGCACTTGGCCGTGGTGCGCGGTGCCGATCTAGGGCGCAAGTTGGCTGCCTAGGTGGCGCTGGCTGTCTCCCGAGAACACGTTATGCGTCATGACTGAGCCGATGCAGCCAGTGTGGATTGCCTTCCCGAGAATTCCGTGGGGGAGCATCGGTTGGCGCATGGGGGCAGGCGAAGACTATTGGCATGCATGGGCTCCTTGGTTTCGCTCCCTTCCTGAAGCCGAGCGCGACGCCTACAAGTCCGAATGGCCGGAGCCAGACGGTTGGAAGGACTTCTACGCCTTCATTGAAACGGGCAAGCTGCCAGGGTGGTTTCAGGAGCGGCAGCAGAAGATCGCGGAGGCGGCCATCCCCCCAACCCTGGACGAAGACGTGATAGAGGACTATCACCGGGTGCTTTGGCTAATTCGCCAGCACCTCAAGCGAGTCGGCGCGGATCGGCCGCTGCCCGAGGAGAGCATCGCCGAGCTTTATCAGAGTCCCGATGGAGTGCGCTGGCGGCTATCGTCCCATGCGACTCGTGGTGGCATGCGGCTGGTGCGGCAAGCGCAATGACGCATAACCTGCCATTGGAGCGGACCGCCTTCGGCGTCCGCTCACTTTCACGTTATCCCTCATGAAGTCGAGAGCATCGCCCCCGCTGTTTCAGTTCGAAAGCGCAGATGCGATCGCGCGAGTTCTTGTCCTGTTCGCGCCACTCGCGGGTGGCGGCGTGGTTGCGGTGCTGGCACTCGACTTTGGAGGGTGGCGGTGGATTGCCGGCGTTGCCTTGGCCTGTTTGATAGTTGCATGCGGGCTTCGGTCGAGCATTTCTGTTTTCTCTGACCAAGTCATCATTCAGCGTAAGTGGTTCTTCATTCCGTACCAAACGTACGAGGCAGGCGCCATCGAAGATGTGTCTTACGGGGGCGACTGGGGTTTGGAGGAGGGTGCTGTCGGAGTCGTCGTGAGCATGGGTGGCCGCGAAGTTCACCTCGGGACGCCAAAGACAATGCGGTACCTGCACGACGCACTTACTCAAGTCGCGTACAGCAGGAGGCAGCATGAGGGATAACCTGCCATTGGAGCGGACCGCCTTCGGCGTCCGCTCACTTTCACGTTAAACATCATGGGATACCGTTTCAAAGGCCTCGTGACACTTGATCCTCGAGTGGCCGAAGTAGCACTAGCGAATTGGCCGTTTTGCCAGTTGAAGCGTGAAGAGCAGCAGTTCAGCGGATACATCCTTCGGTGTCCAGATGAAAACGACCTTCACCCGACCGACGGGGATGCCGAATGGGAGCGTGTCATTGATCAAGCTGACCAAGTCAGGTCGAGTCTGCCGGCGCTATCAAACCGCTTTCCTGAGTCTTGGCTTATCTACGTAGAGGTCGAGTGTTTCGGCGGAACTTGTCAGAACACCGGAGCGCAATATCTCGCCGGGTCAGCAGTAGCGACTTTTGAGGCTGGAGAGGCGGAAGCCGACTTGGCCACAATCCTTTCCCCGCTTGGCATTCAACTCGATGAAGACCAACATTTCAGGCCATTCACGCGCGGCTACTTTGAGAGGCGCAGGTATCGCCGCAATGATGTTTAACCGTTCGCTCCAGCGGACGGCTTCGCCGTCCGCTGAGCTCGCACGTTATGCCTCGCCATGAATCTCCGAAAGTCTGAGTACCTTGAGAACGAGCTCTCCGCGCGCTGGCTTGATCCCGATCGCGCGAAGAATGCGTACAGCTACGCGCTGCAGTTCAGTTCGAAAGATCGCTACGGCCTGAGCGAGGCGACCGTTGGCGCAATCGAACACGTCAACATCGAGAGCTACTCGGTTGCTGATGCATGGCTCAAAGATCGGCTGCCTGCGGAAGGCACCGTCCAAGTTGTTTACGGCGACGATGAGGTGTGCGTCATTTTTGCCAGCGATTTCTTGGCGAAGTGGCAGAGCATCTTTGTGCCGGCGAGGGATGATGCGATCGTGTTGCACAACTTGGGAAAGGGCGTGCTGTTCTATTGCCACGAAGAGGAGCTTGAGTTTGGGCACCGCAAGGCATAACCATTTGCTGCAGCGGACGGCTTCGCCGCCCGCTGAGCGCAGACGTTGGGCATCTCAGAAAGGCTTGGCATGTTCGATTGGTTGAAGAAGTCCAAACCAACTGCGGCGAAGCCCTTGTACTTCAAGGATGCTCAGGCTGCCTTCGCGTATGCGTGCGAGTTCCTCCAGAGCGAACTCTCAGCGGGCGCAGTGTTGCCGGCACTTGTGCTTGATGCCGCAGCTGCAATTGGAGGTGGGGTGGCTGTGAAGCGTCAGCCTGATGGGAATCAAATCGCCATGCTGCGGGTTTGTTCACGGGATGGCGGTTACGTCGTCATTGCCTCGTCCGCTACTCCGAATGGTCCAAGTCTTCAGCCCGGTGATCTGGTTGCTTGGCAGGCTGGAGCACCAATCGCTGCCATGGAATCCCAATTCCCAGACCCGCGCTCTTGCTGGGGCGGACTGATCTTGGCCAAGCTGCTGCCGGAATACACAACGGGTCGCGGCTAAGCTATTGCGCAGCCCTTTGCAAGGTGAGGCCCAACCCATCATTGCAGCCGACCTGCGCCAGCTACGCTGGCTGGTCCGCTCAATTTGAACGTTGGGTGTACAGATGACCTCGCTTTGGGCAATTGAACCGGCCGGCGGTGTTCCGCAGGTCCATCTAGTGGACGAGAGCCTGCTCAACGCGATCGCCTCAAACGGCATCTCGCCTTCAACGGCGCGCCAGGCGCTGCTTGCCCTCCCAGAGATCGCCAGCTTTGAGCTGGTCGCTCCCGATGGGCTCTCATTGCACCAGGCCGCAGTACCAGTGGGCGACTGGCTCCAATACAGCTGGTTCCCGATCGTCTCGCAAAGAGCGTTTGACCTTCTCGTAAAGCTGGGCTGCAGCGAGGATGAGTTCATCGACGTCCGAGTCCGTGTGCTTGGAGATGAACCGTTCAAAGCCCATCTTCCGCTGAAGAGCTACGACGTTCTTGACTGGTCCACGTTGGTGGCGAGGCACAGTATTCCGCTGCAGCCGCCGATCCCTTTCTACATCGAATCGGTGTCGTCAGTGGCGGGTGTGGCGCTGGCGCCCCCATGCTTCCGCGTGCAGGCTCGGGGGCATCTGCAAGTCCTCGGCGAGGTCTTCGCGCAGGAGCATCTGCGTGCAGCTTGGCAGGTCGGCCAGTTTGAAGGGGTTGTTCTTAGAAGCCTGTGCAGTGCGGCGTAACCCTCGTTCAGCTCGAACGCTAGGCATCCCAAGAAGCGCCGCATCCTGCCGGCATTCAATCCAGCGCCGCGAACGTGACCGATCACCCTTGTGTGGCCCGCAACTCTACCGGCCTCGACTCGCCGACCGGCGCCGCCACGCGACACCAGCGGCCACACCCACCACCCACATCAGCAATGTCGCCGGCTCCGGCACCGCCGGCGCGGGAGGCAGCGGGATGACGCCGGGAGGCGTGGGCGACGGGAAGTTGGGCTCCGGCTCCAGGATGGGCGCCGGTGGCTCGGGTGGCGGCACGATGACGACAACCGGTACTTCCGACGGCAGGTCGATGGGAGGGACCGACGGGACCGAGGGCGGCAGGGGTTCGCCCGGCATGCCGGTGCCTGGCAGTGGCAACGGCTGGGGCAGGGTCTGCTGCGGCGCCGGCGTTGTGTTGGCCGGCAGCGGCGTGATGCGGGTCACGGCGGGTGGATCGGCCTGCAGTGTGCGCGTGGTCGGTTCGTCCGGGGCCGGCACGGCTGCCATCGGCAGGCCGGCCGAGGGTGGGTCGAAGGCGAGGGGCTCGTTCGGCGCGCCGCCGGCCGGGGCGCCAGCCGCTACCGTATCCGGCGCGCGCGTGATGCGGCTGACGTTGCGGCACACCGTCGGCACGGCCACGCAGTGGCCGTCCTCGCAGTAGGTCAGCGCGCGTTCGGCGTGGTCGGGCTTCCAGCTGGCGCGCGTGACGGTGCCGCAGCGGCGCTGCTGGCCGAAGTGCATGTCGCGCAGCGCCGGTTCGTAGCGAAACCGCCCGTCGATGCTGTCGCGCCGGATGGACACGATGTCGTCGTAGTCGTGCTCCTGCATGCGCGCCTTCAGCCGTTCGCGCGTGGCGGCGGGAATGTCGGTGTAGCTGTCGATCGCATCGGGCACGCTGCCCTGGTAGGGGTCATGCGCCGGTGACTGCCATTCGCAGCGATTGCGCTCGGTCGCCGCACCGGCGGTGGTGGTGCCAAGCGCGCAGGCGGTGGCGATGAGGAGGCTGGCAAGTCGTGGCACGTCGCGGCTCCGGCAGGGAGGTGCTGGTGGCAGGACGTCCAACGGAGGACTGGTCGGCAAGCGCCCGGCCGCCGGCGCAGTGTTGCGGGCCATCGCGGTTGCGGGGCGTATCGGCGGTGTAAGAAGCTGTGGCGTTACGTTGAGATGAGGCTGGCGTTTGCGCCCGAAGCAGATCGCCGCATCTTCAACGACCCGCGTCGCCCGGCGGGTGTTCCTTGAACCAGTCGACGATGCTGGGCATGGCCGGCTCGAACGGGCCGGGCTGCGAGAAGTTCAGCACGCCGGCGCGGGCACTGCTGCGGTTCTCGAAGTCGTGCGTGGTGCCGCCCGGCACCAGCACGAAGGCGCCTCGGGTGGCGTCCATCCAGTGGTCTTTGACGAAGATGGACATCGTGCCCTCGAGCACGTAGAACACGTCGTCCTCCGGGTGCGAATGGGCGCCCGGCCCTTGCGTGTGCGGCTCCAGCCACCACTCGGAGATGGAGTAGCGGCCTGCCGTTTCCGCGCCATCGGCCTTGAAGACGGCGCTGATGCGGCCCATGTCGTAGTGGCGGCCCGCTTCGGGAGCGAGCACCACGGCGGTGCGGTCATCTGGCTGAGGTGCGGTCATGGTCGTCTCCCGATGATGGTGCACATCATGACAGGGCGCGCATGTAACGATGTAGGCCAGCGCCTGCAGAGCTGAGGGTAATCGTCCCCTGTCACTGAGGCGCGGATCGCGAGAGGATGGCGGTGCCGTATCGGATAGCTGTTATGTCTGATGAACCACTCACCGCCGCTCTCTACGACGAAGTGATCTTTGTCGTGGAGCCCGCCCATGCCTCGGGCCGCCTGCCGCGTCGCTTTGCTTCGCCGTGCTGGTTTGGGGGTGCGGCGGCACGTGTGCGGCCACCGTTGTGGCGGAGGGCTCGGCCTGCGTGTTTCCTGGCCGGGCTGCGTCGGCGTCTGGCGTGGATGGAAACCGCTACCCGACATTGAAAGCGTGCTGAGCCGCTGGATGCCGTCAGCCAGCGTTCAAAGCCACGGCGGCTCGATGGCCTTCAGGCTCATGCGCTTGTAGGCGTCCACCAGTTGGCGCGCTTCGCCACGCGGGCTGTCCATGGCCAGGCGCATGGTCTCCTCACCCAGCTGCCAGACGAGGAAGGCCAGTGTGTCCAGCTTCTTCGCGTCGGCGCGCGGATGCACGCGGCGGATGGCCTCGGCCAGCAGCGCGCCGCTGGCCCGGCTGGCGGCAAGCTCCATCGCCGCGAGTTCCCTGTCGGCGCGCATGCCGAACACGATGTCGCGCATCAGCGGCTTCTCCAGCAGCAGCCCGTGGTACTCGTCCACCAGCTCGTTGAACGCCGTCTCCAACTCGGCCCGCGTGCGCACCGGGGCCAGCTTCTGGGTGATGCAGTCGTGGCACTCGGCGGCGCACTGTTCGGCCAGCGTGCGCAGGATGGCGCGCTTGTCAGGGAAGTAGCGGTACAGCGAGCCGATGGACATGCCGGCCTGCTCGGCGATCTCGCTCATCTTCAGCGGCCCGCTGCCGCTCTCGGCGATGCGCTCGCTGGCGATCTGCAGGATCAGCTCCACGCGCTCCTGGCTGCGCTGCTGCAGCGGCTGGCGGCGTGCGGCCGGCGCGGTCTCGGGCGCCGTGGCTGACTTCTTAGGGGGGCGGGTTGACATCGGAACGTGAGTATCTATCATCTTTAAAACGCGATAAACACTCACGTTCAACTCAGGAGACTCTGATGACTGCAAGGCAAGACGAACTGACGCTGGTGATCGGCGCCCATGGCAAGACCGGCCGCCGCGTGGCCGCACAACTGCGCGAGCAGGGCCGCGCCGTGCGGGCCGTGTCGCGCGCCACCGAGGTGCGCTTCGACTGGGACGACCGCTCGACCTGGCCCGCCGCGCTGGCCGGCACGACGCAGGCCTACGTGACCTTCCAGCCCGACCTGGCAGTGCCGGGCGCGCTCCCGGTGGTCACCGACTTCTTCGCGCAGGCCGTGGCCGCGGGCTGCCGGCGCATCGTGCTGCTGTCGGGCCGCGGCGAGGTGGAGGCCGAAGCGGCGGAAGACGCGCTGAAGGCTTCGGGCGCCGACTGGACGGTGCTGCGCTGCGCCTGGTTCCACCAGAACTTCAGTGAGGCCTTCCTGGCCGGCAGCGTGGCGGCGGGCCAGGTGGCGCTGCCGGTGGGCGACATGGGCGAGCCCTTCATCGACGCCGACGACATCGCCGATGTGGCGGTGGCCGCGCTGACCCAGCCGGGCCATGCGGGCCGGCTGTACGAGCTGACGGGGCCGGAGCCCATCAGCTTCCCGCAGGCCACGGCCGCCATTGCCGAGGCGACCGGGCGCGACATCGTCTTCGCGACCATCGCGCCCGCGGACCTGCGCGCCGGCATGGCGCAGGCGGGCGTGGATGCACCGACGATCGAGCTGGTGCTGTACCTGTTCCGCGAGTTGCTGGACGGCCGCAACCAGCAGCCCACCGGCGATGTGCAGCGCGTGCTGGGCCGCCCGCCGCGCCGTTTCATCGACTACGTGAGCCGGACGGCGGCCACGGGTGTCTGGAACGCCTAGCCGAAGATGCCGACAGCCAGTTCGGCCCAGATCAGCAGGAAAACTAGCGCGACGGCTGCTGCTGCCCAGAGACGGGCGCGCCGATGGGGCGTCAGGCGCACGATGCCTTCCAACGCACCGCCGGCGATGGCCAGCATGGCGCCGAACACGACGAAGTCGCCCAGGTCCCAACTGACCTCGGTGGTGAACTGCATGGCCACCCAGGGCAGCAACAGCAGCACCACGGCCGCGCCCCAGAGCGCCATGCGCCACGCGGCCGGTTGCAAGGGGGATGACGTCATGGGGGCTCCTTGAAATGGGACCGCCAGTCTGGTCGGCGGGCGTGAGGCGAGTGCGGGCTGTGTGAAGTCTCGGTGAAGCCGCGTTCGTCTTGAGACAGGCTTAAGACGGGCTTGAGGCGGCCCCTAGCCGCCGCGCCGGAAGATGCCGGCATGTCGACGCCCGCCTTCACCGCGGTTGCCGCGGCCTTGCTGCCGCGTCCGCAAGCCCTGACCCCGCTGCCGGGGCGAGGCCCCGCCGTGGCCGGCCTGCGCGGGGTGCCGGCGCGGTGGCAGGCGCTGCTGCCGGCGTCCGAAGATGGCGCGCGGCTGGAGGTCCCTGATCTGGCGCCACGGCTGCCGCGGCTGGGCGACGACGAATCCTTCCGGCTGCGGCTGACGGCCGACACCGTGCGGCTGCAGGCGGCCACGCCGGCCGGCGTGAGCCACGGCCTGCATGCGCTGTCGCAGCTGTGGCAGACCGCGCGCGAAGCGGGGCTGGAGGCCTTGCCCGCGCTGCAGATCGACGACGCGCCCCGCCATCCCTGGCGCGGCCTGCTGGTGGATGTCGCGCGGCGCGGCCTGCCGTTCGACACGCTGCTGCAGCTGCTGGACGGCATGGCCGCCGCGCGGCTCAACGTGCTGCACTGGCATTTGACCGACGACCAGGCCTGGCGGCTGGAGTCGCGGGTCGAACCGCGGCTGCATGAGCTCGGCAGCAGCGGCTTCTTCTACACGCTGGAACAGGCTCGTCGCCTCGTGGACGAGGCCGCGCTGCGTGGCATCCGCGTCGTGCCGGAACTGGACCTGCCGGGCCACTGCTGGGCGCTGGGCCTGGCGCGACCCGACCTGCTGTGCGCACCCGCGCCCACCGAGCCGCAGCCCGGCTTTGGCGTGTTCGGCGCGGCGGTGGACCCCGATGCCGACGCGTTGTACGTGTGGCTGGACCGGCTGCTGGGCGAATGGGCCGAGGTGTTCCCCGACGCCTTCGTCCACCTGGGCGGCGACGAGCTGGCGCCCGCGCATTGGCAGGCCCTGGCCGCACAGCGCGGCTGCGGCCTGGCCGATCTGCAGGCGCGCTACATGGCGCGCGTCGGCGCCGTGCTGCGCCGCCACGGCCGCCGGCTGGTGGCCTGGGACGAGATGGGCCAGGCCGGCGCGCTGCCGCATGGCAGCCTGCTGCAATGCTGGCGCGGCGACGAGGCCTTGCGCTTCGCGCCGGCCGGCCTGACCGGCCGGCTGCGCAGCGCGGGCTTCTATCTGGATCAGATCCATCCCGCCGCCTACCACTGGCGCCGCCCGCTGCAACTGGACGCGCGACCCGCACCTCCGCCCGCCTCCGCGCAGGCCTGGGCGCTGCAGGCCCAGGTGGGCACGTGGACCGTGGACGGGCGGCTGTGCCTGCGCGGCGACGAGGCCTGGCTGCATCTGCGCAGCACCGGCACGCTGGACGAATGGCTGGCGCCGCGCGTGGTCTCGACGGCCCCGCTGCGACTGCAGGTGGACAGCGACCTGGGCGAACTGGAGTTCTGGGCGCCGACCGACGACGAGGCTGGCTGGCTGCGCCTGGGTGCGCGGCGACAGCCTTGCGACTGGCAGCCGCTGGTGGAGGCCCTGCTCGACTGGCCGGCCGACGCCGGCCTGCCGGTCACGCCGCTGCTGGGCGGTGAGGCCGCGCTGTGGGCCGAGCTGGTGAAGGCGCCGCAGCTGGGCCTGCGCTGCTGGCCGCGGGCGCTGGCCGTGGCCGAGCGGCTGTGGAGCGATCCGGTGGACGAGGCGCGGCTGTCCCAGCGTCTGGCCGCCGCGCAGCGCTGGCTGGCCGCCACCGGCCGCATCGAAGCCGATCCTGCTGCGTCGCTGTTGGAGCAGTTGTGCCCCGACGCCACCAGCCGCGCCGCGCTGCGCGCGCTGGCCGCATGGCTGGAGCCGGGTTCCGGCTATGGCCGCCAGCACGCGAAGAAGCGCGCCGGGACCTACCACCAGGGCGAGCCACTGAACCGCCTGGCCGACGCGCTGCCGGCCGAGAGCCCGCTGATGGTGGCGCTGCAGGACGATGCCGCCGCCTGGCAGGC
Source organism: Roseateles asaccharophilus (assembly GCF_031458115.1). Lineage (GTDB taxonomy): Bacteria > Pseudomonadota > Gammaproteobacteria > Burkholderiales > Burkholderiaceae_C > Pelomonas > Pelomonas asaccharophilus_A. Next base: position 133,756 of record NZ_JAVDXV010000010.1, read on the forward strand.
CGCGCTGGCCGAGGCGCAGGCGCAGCTGCCGGCATGGCGCGCGCTGGCCATCGTCTCGCCCGCGCTGCTGGAGGCACTGGAGGATCTGTTCGCGCTGGGCCAGGCGCTGTGGCGCGGCGACAAGCCCACCGACGCGCAACGCCGGCTGCACGAAGCCGCCGCGCTGGTGGACGAGATGCTGCCGGCGCTGGTACAGCCCCTGCAGCGCCGGCTGGACTCGCTGACATGACGCGCCTGTTGCTCGCCTCGCTGCTGCTGGCCGGCAGCGCCCATGCGGCTGACCTGGAGCTGCTGCACGGCTGGACCTCGGGCAGCGAGGCCGCGATGGTGGCCGAGCTGGCGGCGGCGGCCAGGCGCGGCGGCGTGGACCTGAAGGCCACGGCCGTGGCGGGTTCGTCCAACGCCAACACCTTGCTGAAGGCGCGCTTCCTGAGCGGCCAGCCGCCCGCGCTGGCGCAGACCGACAAGCCCTTGCGCATCTGGGCCGAGGCCGTGCCGCTGGCCGACCTGGGCGCGGCCGTCAACACGCAGTTCGCCGCGCTGCCGCATGCGATCGCCAGCGAGCTGCGCGACGCCGGCGGAGCACCGGCCGCGGTGCCGCTGAACGTGCACCGCCTCAACACGCTGTGGAGCAACCTGCGCCTGCTGCGCGCGCAGGGCCTGGCCGTGCCGCGCGACTGGGACGAGTTCCATCGCACCGCGGCGCGGCTGCGCGCGCAGGGCCTGCTGCCGCTGGCCATCGGCAGCTCGGCGGGGCAGAAGCTCAGCCTGTTCGTCGCCGTGGTGCTGGGCCGCGCCGGGCGCGACTATTTCGAGCGCGCGCTGGTGCAGGCCGACCCGGCGCTGCTGGCGGATGAGCGCATGACGGCGCTGCTGCAGGAGTTCCGCTCGCTGAAGGCCTACACGGACGCTGGCCAGGTCAGCCGCGACTGGGCCGGCGCGACCGCGCTGCTGCTGCAGGGCCGGGCCGTGTTCCAGTTCACCGGTGACTGGGCCAACGGCGAGTTCCAGAAGGCAGGCTGGCAGCCGGGCCGCGACTACGACTGCACGACGGCGCCGGGCAACAACGGCCTGCATTACTTCGAGTTCGACCGGCTGGTGTTCTTCGGCCAGGCCGCGCGGCTGGGCGCGCAGCGCCGGCTGGCGGCCGCGCTGCTGCAGCCCGAGGTGTCCACCGCGCTGGCGCGCACCAAGGGCGGCATTCCCGTGCGACGCGACGCCGACCTGTCGGGCTTCAACGCCTGCGCGCAGCGCTCGGCCGCGGACTTCCGCGCCGGCGAGGCCAAGGGCGAGCTGGTGCTGGCGCTGAGCGCGCGCCAGGGCGAGAGCGCCTATGGCGGCCTGCGCGACGTGCTGTCGGCTTACTGGGCCAGCGAGCGCATGACGGCGGCACAGGCGCAGGTGCGGCTGGCGCAGGCATTGCGGCAGAGGGATTGAGATGAGAGGAAAAGGCAACTACAGAGGCGCAGAGACACAGTGGAATTCAGCAGGGGCTTCTCCATGTCTCTGTGCCTCTGTGGTTGCATTTCTACTGACATGACCGAACGCCGCACCGCACTCGCCTGCCTGATCCCGCTGCTGCTGATCGGCGCCGTGTTCTTCTACGGTTTCCTGCTGTGGACGGGCTGGCTGTCGCTGACGCGATCGGGCCTGATGCCCAGCAACGATTTCGTCGGCCTGAGGCAGTACGAGCGGCTGCTGCTGGACCCGCGCTGGCAGGCCGCGTTGTGGAACCTGCTGCGCTTCGGCCTGGGCTTCGTGCTGCTGCCGCTGGTGCTGGGCCTGGGGCTGGCGCTGCTGCTGGACCAGAAGCTACGCGGCGAGGGCCTGTTGCGCTGGATCTGGCTGCATCCGATGGCGCTGTCGATGGTGGTCACCGGCAGCGCGTGGCGCTGGCTGATGGACCCCGAGCAGGGCATTGCCGAGGGCGTGCGCGCGCTGGGCTGGACGAGCTTCCGCTGGGACTGGCTGGCGCAGGAGGACATGGCGGTCTACGCGCTCGTCGTCGCGGCCGTGTGGCAGATCACAGGCTTCGTCATGGCCATCTTCCTGGCCGGACTGCGCGGCATCGACGACTCCATGCTGCAGGCCGCGCGGCTGGACGGCGCGCGCGGCTTCACGCTGCTGCGCCGCGTGATCCTGCCGCAGCTGGGGCCAAGTCTTGCGTCCGCGCTGCTGGTGCTGCTGCCGGCGGCCATCAAGACCTTCGACCTGGTCGTCGTGCTGACCGAGGGCGGCCCGGGGCAGGCCAGCGAGCTGCCGGCGTTCTACATGTTCCAGATGGCCTTCGAGCGCAGCCGCCTGGGCCTGGGCGCGGCCAGCGCCATGGTGCTGGTGATGATGGTGCTGTCCATCGCGCTGCCCTACGCCATCGTGCGTTCACGCAAGGCGGCAGCATGAAGCGCGCGGGCCTCTATCTGCTGGCCGCGCTGGCCGTGCTGCTGATCGCACTGCCGCTGCTGCTGATGCTGCTGAACAGCGTGAAGAGCAGTGCCGAGGTGCAGGGCGGCTTCCTGGCCTGGCCGCGCGAGCCCAGCCTCGCGGCGTGGCGGCAGGCGTGGTCGCAGCTGTCCGGCAGTTTCACGGCCAGCCTGATGCTGGCGGTGCCGGCCGTGCTGCTGTCGGCGCTGCTGGCGGCGGTGAACGGTTTCGTGCTGTGCAAGTACCGCTTCCGTGGCGAGCGCTGGGTGGGGCTGGCGCTGGTGCTGGCCTTCTTCCTGCCGATCAAGGTCTACCTGCTGCCGCTGGCCATCACGATGGCGCGCCTCGGGCTGGAACGCTCGCTGCCGCTGCTGATCGCCATCCACGTCATCTACAGCCTGCCGCTGGCGCTGTTCTTCCGCAACCACTTCCTGGCCTTCCCGGACGAGCTGCTGCAGGCCGCGCGGCTGGACGGCGCGGGCTTCTGGCGGCTGCTGTGGCGCGTGGTGCTGCCGCTGTCCAAGCCCATCTTCGTCGTCGTGCTGATCCTGCAGTTCACGACGATCTGGAACGAGTACCTGTTCGGCCTGGTGTTCGGCCCCGACGGCGCGCGGCCCATCACGGCGGCGCTGGCGCAGCTGAGCGCGCAGACCGAGACCGGCGCGCGCGCCTACCCGCTGGAGATGGCCGCGGCGCTGCTGGCGGCGGCGCCCACGCTGGTGGTCTACCTGCTGGCGGGGCGGCACTTCACGCGCGGCCTGGTGGCCGGCGCGGTCAAAGGATGACGATGGTTGAGAAGGCAAGCGGCCTGAAGATTCACGGCCTCACGCGCCGCGTGGGTGCACACACCATCCTGGACGACGTGACTCTGGAGCTGGACGCCGGCGAGATGCTGATCCTGGTGGGGCCGTCGGGCTGCGGCAAGTCGTCGCTGCTGGGCGTCATCGCCGGGCTGCAGCCGCACGAGGCCGGCGAGATCCACCTGGACGGCCGGCGCATCGAGCACTTGAGTCCGCGCGAGCGCGACATCGCGATGGTGTTCCAGAACTACGCGCTGTACCCGCACATGAGCGTGGCCGAGAACATCGGCTTCGGCCTGGAGATGCAGGGCTGGCCGCGCGCCAGGCGCGACGAGCGCGTGCAGGAGGTGGCGCGCATGCTGCAGCTGCAGAGCCTGCTGGGCCGCAAGCCGGCGCAGCTGTCCGGCGGCCAGCGTCAGCGCGTCGCGATGGGCCGGGCACTGGCACGCCAGCCGCGGCTGTTCCTGTTCGACGAGCCGCTGTCCAACCTCGACGCGCAGCTGCGCGCCGAGATGCGCAGCGAGATCAAGCTGCTGCACCAGCGCCTGGGCCGCAGCGCCGTCTACGTGACGCACGACCAGACCGAGGCCATGACGCTGGGCCAGCGCATCGCCGTGCTGAAGGCCGGCCAGCTGCAGCAGCTGGGCACGCCGCAGCAGGTCTACCAGCAGCCGGCCAACCTGTTCGTCGCGCAGTTCCTGTCCAGCCCGGCGATGAACCTGCTGCCCGCACGGCTGGAACCCGAGGGCGAGCTGACGCTGCAACCGCGCGGCGCGCCACGCATCAGCTGGCGCGTGCCGCCCGCGCTGCTGCCACCACGCCCGCGCCTGCTGGGCCGGCCGCTGCTGCTGGGCTGGCGCGCCGAGACGCTGCGCGCAGGGCAGGGCAGCGACACCTGCCTGCACCTGCGTGCGCCGGTGCTGCTGGTGGAGCCCACCGGCGTGGACAGCCTGGTGCAGCTGCAATTGGGCGAGCACCGCCTGCACTGGCGCTGCGCCGGCTGGCCGGACCTGAAGCCGGGCGATGCGGTAGATCTGTGCCTGCCGGCTCAGAGCCTGCTGGTGTTCGACGAGGAAACCGGCGAGCGGCTCTAGCAGCTCTCGTACTTCCAGTTGCGCGACTTGCCCTCGGCGATCCATTCGACGGCTTGGGCGATTCGTTTCGCGCGGGTCTCCTCGCGCTTGGCTTCCAGCACCCATTCCAGGTAGTCGCGCTGCTTGCCGGGCGGGAAGGCGTCGTAGTGCTGCTGCGCGGCCTTGACCTTCGCCAGCGCGGCGGCAAAGTCGGGCGGCATCTCCAGTTGCGGCTTGGGCGTGCGGTTGGGCTTCTTGGCCCGCGCCGCGCCGGCCAGCAGCAGCGCCGCGTTGGCCTTGATCTGCTTGCGCAGCTCCGTGCGGCTGGGCAGGTCGGCCAGTGATGCGATGCGGCCGAAGTCGCCCATCGCGCCGCCCTTGCCTTCGTCGGCGCCTTCGCGCTCCCAGAAGCCGAAGGTGCAATGCGCCTTGAAGGCGGCCATGCCGCACAGCAGCTTGCCGTCGAGCGTGAAGTGCGGCATGCCCCATTTGATGGCCTCGACGACGTCGGGGCAGGCCGCGTGCACGTCCTCGCGCAGCCGCTGCAGGATGGGCAGCGCGAAGGGCTGCGCCTTGGCGAGGTAGGCGTCGATGCGCGGGTCGAGGGTGGCCATGGCGGGCGAGTCTAGACTCGCGCCCTGCGATGAAGCCCCTGCTGTTTGCCCTGACCTTCGCCCCCGCGCTCGCGCTGGCCCAAATGCCCACGCTGACGCTGGAACAGCTGCCGCGCCCGACGATGCCGCCCGGCGAGCGCGGCCCGGTCGTGCCGGCCCAGGTGGAGCGCTGGCGCCAGGAGGCCAAGGCGCTGGAATACGGCGATGGCATGAAGCGTGACGAGGTGGCCGCCGCCAGGCTGTATTGCCGCGCGGCCCGCTATGGCGATGCCGAGGCGCAATACAGCCTGGGCTGGATGCTGACCAATGCGCGCGGCATCCAGCGCAACGATGCCGAGGCGGCCCACATGTTCGCGGCCGCGGCCGAGCAGGGCATGGCGCAGGCGCAGAACATCCTGGACCGCATGGGCGGCACGCCGCTGGGCGATCCGCCGCCCTGCCTGCGCCCGCCCGAGACCGACCCCGAGCCCGTGGTGGCGCCCAAGCCCCCGCCGCGCGGCGCCAAGCCGGCGGTGTCGCTGTGGGCCAGCCTGCCGCTGCCCCAGCACGCGCCGCCGGCCATCGTGAACTACGTGAAGCTGCTGGCGCCGGAGTACCAGTTGTCGCCCGCGCTGGTGCTTGCGCTGATGGCCGCCGAATCCAACTTCGACCCCACGGCCGAGTCGCCCAAGAAGGCGATGGGTCTGATGCAGCTGATGCCCGACACGGCCACGCGTTTTCGCGTCACTCGCATCACCGATCCGGCGCAGAACATCCGCGGCGGCATGGCCTATCTGCGCTGGCTGCTGGCCTATTTCGAAGGCGACGTGATGCTGGCGCTGGCCGGCTACAACGCCGGCGAGCGCGCGGTGGACCGCTACCTGGGCGTGCCGCCCTATGCCGAGACGCGGCTGTACGTGCGCAAGATCATGGCGGCCGTGGGCGGTCAGCGGATTCATCCGTTCGATGCCAACGTGACACAGGCCTCGCCCATGCTGACGCGTGTGAAGGCGCAGATGCAGGTCATCCAGGCGCGCTGAACCTGGGTTGACTTTCGGCACACGTGGCGGCGCTGCCCAGAATGCGCCCACGATGCGAACCGCCCTCACGCTGATCTGCCTTGCCGCGGCCCAGGCCGTGGCCGCCCAACCCGCGCCGGAGCGCCATGCGCAGCTGCTGCTGGACGCGATGCGCGAGGCTGCCGCCGTGCCGGGCATGTCGGCGGCGGTTTGGCAGGACGGCAAGCTGCGCTGGCAGGGCGGCAGCGGCTGGCGCGATGTGGACAAGCGGCTGCCGGTGCAGGCCGACACGCGCTTCCGGCTGGCCAGTGTGTCCAAGGTGTTCGCCGTCACGGCGGCCGCGCAGCTGAAGGCGCAGGGCAAGCTGGATCCCGACAAGCCGGTCGGCCCGCTGCTGCCGGGGCTGGACCCGGCGCTGGGTGCGCTGACGCCCAACCAGCTGGCTGCCCATCTGAGCGGCATGCCGCACTACGAGTGGCGCGACTTCTCGCGCGGCGGCACGCACTACGCGACCGCGCGCGAGTCGCTGGTGCATCTGAAGGGCCGCTCGCTGCAATCGGCGCCGGGCAGCCGCTATCTGTATTCGTCCTGGGGCTACACCTTGCTGGCGGCGGCGGTGGAGGCGGCGGCCGGCCAGCCCTATCTTGAGCTGCTGCGCACCCGCGTCGCGCCGGGGCTGGCCATAGGCCCCGACGAGACCGGCAAGTCGCCCGCGATGTCCATCGCCTACGAGTACGCCCGCGGCAGCGTGCAGCCGGCACCGGCGCACGACTACAGCTACAGCTGGGGTGGCGCGGGCCTGGCCGCCAGCGCGCCGGCCCTGGCCGAATGGGGCAGCCGCGTGCTGCAGGGGCAGGTGGTGGATGCCGCGACGCGCGCGTGGATGTGGCAGCCGGTGCTGGACAACGCCGGCCAGACCGTGGGCGAGCGCAGCTACCGGCTGGGCTTTGGCTGGCGGCTGGGCGCGGACGCGCAGGGCCAGCCCACGGCACACCATGCCGGCACGACGCTGGGCGCGCGCAGCGTGCTGCTGTTGTGGCCGCAGGCGGGCATCAGCGTCAGCGTGCTGTCCAACGCGATGTGGACCTCGTCCATCGAGCGCAGCGCCGAGTTGCTGAGCGCGCCGTTGCGCGCGCCGCTGCCGGGGCTGGCCGAGCGGGCCTGTCCCGTCAAGGTGACCGGCTTTGATGGCGACATGGACGGCGCCGCCGTTCAAGGGCGCGCGAGCTTTCGCGTCGATGCCGATGGCCTGTGCCGCGGCGAGCTGAGCCTGCCCGAATCGCTGGCCAAGGTGGTCAACCAGGGGCCGCAGCCGGCGAGTGACAAGCTGGGGCTCATCGGCCTGCAGGGCGGCATCTCGCGCGCGGCGCTGGTGTCGCCCATCGGGTTGGCGGATTGGCAGATCCAGCCCGATGGCAGCTTCCGTGTGGAGCTGGCCGGGCGGCGAATCACGGTTCGGCTGCGCGAAGCGTGAACAAAGCCACGTTCGCGCCGCGTCGCCCGCGGGGCGGGCATTGGCGGTGAGAGCATCGGGGCTGGCGTTGCCGACGCCATGCCCACGATGGAGCCACTGCACACCGAAACACTGCTGCGCGTCTTCCAGCTGGTCACGGCCATGCTGGCGGTGGCGACCGTGGGTGGCGCCTGGCATCTGAAGGCCGAGAGGGCGCTGTGGTTCTGGGCCGGCGCCTTCGCGGCGGCCGCGCTGACGCAGTCCGCCCGCGCGCTGGCGATGGCGCTGGAGGCGCCGCGCAGCCTGTGGGTCGTGGGGCATCAGGGTGGCTTGCTGGCGGCCCTGCTGCTGCTGCTGGGCTTGCGCGTCTACCTGGGCCAGCCGCTGCGCTGGCGGCTGCCGGCGGCGTTCACCGCGGCGGTGTGCGCGGGCTCGTTCGCGCTGACGGTGTTCACGGATCAGTTCTGGCCCTCGCTGGTGCTGACCTTGCTGGCGTCGGCCGCGCTGACCATTCCGGCCGCACACGCGGCCTTGCAGGCCTGGCGTGTGCAGCGCGGCTTCCCGTTGAGCCTGTTGGCGGGTGACCTCATCCTCAGCGCGATGCTGGAGGTTGCGCGGGCGCTGGCCGTGTCGCCGCTGGTGGCGGACACGCGCGCGCAACTCGTTCAGTACAACGCGATCGGCCTGCTGCTGATGATTGCGCTGGTCATCGGCCAGGCGCTGGCCATGCTGCTGTTGCTGCAAGACCGTGCACTGCGGCAGATCGAGCAGCTCATCGAAGTCGACGTGTTGACGGGCCTGCTGAACCGGCGTGGCTTCGACGAGCGCCTGCGCCGCCTGCTGAGGCGCAATTCACCGCAGCCGCCCATGCTGGCCGTGCTGGACGTGGACCATTTCAAGAACATCAACGACACGCATGGCCACGCAGTGGGCGACATGGTGCTGAGCGCCGTGGGTGCGCGGCTGCGCGAGGCGCTGCGGCCACAGGATCTGGCCGTGCGGCTGGGCGGCGAGGAGTTCGCCGTCATCTGGCCCGGCCCGGAGAGCGGCGCCGCGCGTCGCCTGGGCGAGCGTGTGCGCGAGTCCATCTCGGGCCACCCCTTCCACACGAGCGCGGGGCCGCTGCGCGTGACGGTCAGCGTGGGCGTGGCCCAGGCGCACGGGCCCGACGAGCCACCCGAGGCGCTGTTCAGCCGCGCCGATGCGGCGCTCTACGACGCCAAGCGCGGCGGCCGGGATCGGGTGGTGCTGTCGGGCTGACCCGCGGCCTCACATGCTGCGCCGGTACTGGCCGCCCACCTCGAACAGCGCGCCGGTGATCTGGCCCAGCGAGCACACGCGCACGGCGTCCATCAGCACGTCGAACACGTTCTTGTTCTCGATGACGGCCTGCTGCAGTCGCGCCAGCATGGCGGGTGCCTCGTTGGCGTGGCGGTCGTGGAAGTCCGCCAGGCGCGTCAGCTGGGACTGCTTCTCCTCATCCGTCGAGCGGGCCAGCTCGATGTGCTCCGGCACCGGGTCGCCCTTGGGGTTGCGGAAGGTGTTGACGCCGATGATGGGGTACTCGCCGGTGTGCTTGAGCATCTCGTAGTGCAGCGATTCCTCCTGGATGCGGCCGCGCTGGTAGCCGGTCTCCATCGCGCCCAGCACGCCGCCGCGTTCGCTGATGCGCTCGAACTCGGCCAGCACCGCCTCTTCGACCAGCTCGGTCAGCTCGTCGATGATGAAGGCGCCCTGCGACGGGTTCTCGTTCTTGGCCAGGCCCCACTCTCGGTTGATGATGAGCTGGATGGCCATCGCGCGGCGCACGCTGTCTTCGGTGGGCGTCGTGATCGCCTCGTCGAAGGCGTTGGTGTGCAGCGAGTTGCAGTTGTCGTAGATCGCGATCAGCGCCTGCAGCGTCGTGCGGATGTCGTTGAAGGCGATCTCCTGCGCATGCAGGCTGCGGCCTGACGTCTGCACGTGGTACTTCAGCTTCTGCGAGCGCTCGTTGGCGCCGTAGCGGTCGCGCATCGAGACCGCCCAGATGCGGCGCGCGACGCGACCCAGCACGGTGTACTCCGGGTCCATGCCGTTGCTGAAGAAGAAGCTCAGGTTGGGCGCGAAGTCGTCGATGTGCATGCCGCGCGCGAGATACGCCTCCACGAATGTGAAGCCGTTGGACAGCGTCAGCGCGAGCTGTGAAATCGGGTTCGCGCCGGCCTCGGCGATGTGATAACCCGAGATCGACACCGAGTAGAAGTTGCGCACGTTGTGGTGCACGAAGAACTCGGCGATGTCGCCCATGACCTTCAGGCTGAACTCCGTCGAGAAGATGCAGGTGTTCTGGCCCTGGTCTTCCTTCAGGATGTCGGCCTGCACCGTGCCGCGCACATTGGCCAGCACCCAGTCCTTGATCTTGGCGGCCTCGTCGGCCGTGGGCTCGCGGCCGTTGTCGGTGCGGAACTTGGCGAGGTTCTGGTCGATGGCCGTGTTCATGAACATCGCGAGGATGCTCGGCGCCGGGCCGTTGATGGTCATGGACACCGACGTGCTGGGGTTGCACAGGTCGAAGCCGTCGTACAGCACCTTCATGTCGTCCAGCGTCGCGATGGACACGCCGCTGTTGCCGACCTTGCCGTAGATGTCGGGCCGCGGCGCGGGGTCGGCGCCATACAGCGTCACCGAGTCGAAGGCCGTGGACAGGCGCTTGGCGGGCATGCCTTCGCTGACCAGCTTGAAGCGGCGGTTGGTGCGGAAGGCGTCGCCTTCGCCGGCGAACATGCGCGTCGGGTCCTCGCCTTCGCGCTTGAACGCGAACACGCCGGCCGCGTACGGGAAGCTGCCGGGCACGTTCTCCAGCATCAGCCACTTCAGCAGCTCGCCGTGGCATTCATAGCCGGGCAGCACGACCTTGCGGATCTTGGTGCCCGACAGGCTTTGCGTGACCAGCGCGGTGCGGATCTCCTTGTCGCGGATCTTCACGACGTACTCGTCGCCGGCGTAGGCCTTGACCATGTCGGGCCATTGCGCGAGCAGCTGGCGGGCGTCGCCGTCCAGCTTCGCACGCCGCTGATCGGCGAGGCCGGCCAGTGCGTCGCGGGCGCCCTGCTTGTCGGGGTTGGCGGCTTCCAGCATCGCGCGGCTGGCTTCCAGCTGCTGGATCTCGCGGGCCAGCGCGGCCTGCTTGCGCGCGCGGCCCTTGTAGCTGCGCACGGTCTCGCTGATGTCGGCCAGGTAGCGCACGCGGTTGGGCGGCACGATGGGCGTCTGGTGCGTGCTGTGGCGCGTGCTGACTGGCGGCAGCCGGCCGGCGCCCAGACCCAGGCGGACCTTCAACGCCTGGTACAGCGCCGTCACGCCATCGTCGTTGAAGCGGCTGGCCATGGTGCCGAACACCGGCATCGTGTCGGGCGACTGGCTGAAGGCTTCGCGGTTGCGCTGCACCTGCTTGCTGACGTCACGCAGCGCGTCCAGCGCGCCCTTGCGGTCGAACTTGTTGATGGCGACGAACTCGGCGAAGTCCAGCATGTCGATCTTCTCGAGCTGGCTGGCGGCGCCGAACTCGGGCGTCATCACGTACATGGGCACGTCCACCAGCGGCACGATGGCAGCGTCGCCCTGGCCGATGCCGGAGGTCTCGACGATGACGAGGTCGAAGCCGGCCACCTTGGCGGCGGCGATGACATCGGGCAGTGCGGGCGAAATCTCCGAGCCGAAGTCGCGCGTGGCGAGGCTGCGCATGAACACGCGGGGGCCTTGCGACCACGGCGAGATCGCGTTCATGCGGATGCGGTCACCCAGCAGCGCGCCGCCGCTCTTGCGGCGCGACGGGTCGATGGAGATCAGCGCGATGCGCATGGCGTCGCCCTGGTCCAGGCGCAGGCGGCGGATCAATTCGTCGGTCAGGCTGGACTTGCCGGCGCCACCGGTGCCGGTGATGCCCAGCACGGGCGTCTTGAGTCCCGAAGCCTGCGCGCGCAGCGCGTCGACGATGGCCGCGTCGGCCTTGCCGTTCTCCAGCGCCGTCAGCAGCTGGGCCAGCGAGCGCCAGGCGGCTTCCGAATGACCCGTGATGGCGGACAAGGCCTTGGGCGCATGGACGCTGAAGTCCTGGTCGGCCTTCATGACCATCTCGCCGATCATGCCTTGCAGGCCCATGCGCTGGCCATCCTCGGGGCTGAAGATGCGCACGCCGTGCTCGGCCAGCTCGCGGATCTCGGCCGGCACGATGACGCCGCCGCCGCCGCCGAACACCTGGATGTGCGCCCCGCCGCGCTCCTTCAGCAGCTGCACCATGTACTTGAAGTACTCGACGTGGCCGCCCTGGTAGGACGAGATGGCAATGCCCTGCGCATCCTCCTGCAGCGCCGCAGTGACGACTTCGTCGACCGAACGGTTGTGCCCGAGGTGGATGACCTCGGCGCCCATGCCCTGCAGGATGCGCCGCATGATGTTGATGGCGGCGTCATGCCCGTCGAACAGGCTGGCGGCGGTGACGAATCGGACCTTGTGGGTCGGGCGGTACTCGGCCAGCGCCTTGTGGTCGGCGGCGAGATCGGTCATGGCTTGTCTCCTTGATCGGAGACGGATTCTAGGATGCTTGGTTGACGTTAACGTCAACCAACTGCCGAGCCTCGGGAGATGGGGGTCAGGCCGCTAGCCCGACCAAGGCCATGCAGGCCTGCCAGCCCAGCGCCAGCAGCAGCCCGGACGTGGCCAGCGCGCCAGCGCCGACGCCCAGTGACACCAGCATCAGCAGGCCGTCCTTGGCCGCCAGCGCCACGCCGGCCAGCATCAGCGACACGGCCGGCAGCACATTGCCGAACGGGATGGGCAGAAAGATCAGCACCGCCATGAGCAGCGTCATCGGCCCCAGCCACCAGCGGGTGGACGGGCCGGCCAGCGTCGTCATGCGTGGGCGGGTCAGGCGGTAGATGAAGTCGTAGAAGCGTGCCAGCAGCGCCAGGCTGCGCGACGCGCCCTCGTGCGGCAGATGCAGGCGGCCCAGACGGGGCGGCAGATCCTGCCGGTGCGCCGAGCACAACAGCAGCCCCAGCACGGCCAGCCCCACGCTCAGCACACTGCCGACGCCTGGGATCGGCAGCAGGCAGGGCGCCGCCAGGAGTACCAGCAGGCTGGCCTGCCAGGCGCCACCGTGCGCCTCGGCCAGCGTGGCCAGAGGCACGGGGCCGGGCGGCAGTTGCCCGGCCTTGGCGCGCAGGCGGGAGGCGAGGTCTCGTATGCTCATTCGGCGCCTCCCGTGCTGCTGGGTGGATGAACGATCAGTCGTCCGAACTGCCATAGCCGAACAGGCTCAGCAGGCTGGTGAACAGATTGAATATCGAAACGAACAGGCTGACTGTTGCCAGCACGTAATTCGTTTCTCCACCGTTCACGATTTGCTGCGTCTCGTACAGGATCAGGCCGGCCGACAACAGGGCCACGACGGCCGAGACCGTCAGCGCCAGCGCGGGGATCTGGAAGAAGACCGCGGCCAGGCCTGCCAGCAGGGCAACGATCATGCCCGCGAACAGGAAGCCGCCCATCCACGACAGGTCACGCTTGGTGGTCGTCGCGTAGGCCGACAGCGCCAGGAACACGGCGCCGGTGGCGCCCAGCGCCAGCATGACGGCCTGGCCGCCCGAGGGCAGGGCCAGCGTGCGGGTCAGCAAGGGGCCTAGCGTCCAGCCCATGAAGCCGGTCAACGCGAAGACCAGGCCGACGGCGGCGCCGCTGTTCTTCAGCTTGTGAATGCCGAACAGCAGGCCGAAGTAGACGACGGCCGTCAGGATGATGCCGGGCGCCGGCAGGCTGAACGCGACGGCGGCGCCCGCGACGGCGGCGCTGAACAGCAGCGTCATCGACAGCAGCGCATAGGTGTTGCGCAGCACGCGGTGGGCGGTGCCGCGGTCGACCGCGGTGCCGTAAGGCATGGCGATCGCGATGGAGCGGGGACGGTCTTGCATGGCAACCTCCAAGAGGCATTGAAACGGCTTGCAGACTAGGTCTCTCATGCTGCTGAAAAAAGCAGAGAATCACGAACAAATACTTCTTAAAAACCTATTGGGAATCGCACCGTGAGCATGAGCTTCAGCTACCGCCATCTCTACTACTTCTGGGCCGTGGCCAAGGAAGGAGGCCTGACGCGGGCGGCCGAGCGCCTGGGGCTGTCGGTGCAGACCGTGTCCACCCAGGTGCGCGAGCTGGAGCAGTCGCTGGGCGCGGCGTTGCTGAAGCCGGCCGGCCGCGGCCTGACGCTGACCGAGGCGGGGCAGGCGGCGCTGGAGGTGGCGGAACAGATCTTCGTGCTCGGCGAGACCCTGCCGGAGCGCGTGCGCGATGCTTCGACCGCGCCGGCCGTGCGGCTGGCGGTGGGCATCTCAGACGGGCTGCCCAAGCTGGTCGTGCAGCGCCTGTTGCAGCCCATCATCGACACGCCGCACCTGCGGCTGCTGTGCCATGAGGACGAGTTCGACGACCTGCTGGGCGACCTGGCGCTGCACCGGCTGGACGTCGTGCTGGCCGACCGCCCGGCGCCGCCCAACCCCAATCTGCGCGTCTACAGCCATGCGCTGGGCAGCTCGCCCATGGCGTGGTTTGCCGCGCCGCGCTGGGCCGAGGCAGCGGCGCGCAACTTCCCGGCCTCGCTGGCCGACGTGCCGCTGCTGCTGCCCACCGACCATGCCGCCGTGCGCATCCGTCTGGACCATTGGCTCGAGCGCCACGGCGTGCGCGCCAAGGTGGCGGGCGAGTTCGAGGACAGCGCGCTGCTGGCCACTTTCGGCGCGGCCGGCATGGGCGTGTTCCCGGCCGCGGCGCTGATGAGCGACAAGCTGGTGCAGCGTGACGGCCTGGTGCGCGTGGGCGACTGCGTGGGCGTGGAGGAGGCCTTCTACGCGGTGGGCACGGACAAGAAGATCGTCCACCCGCTGGTGCGCCGCCTGCTGCCCCAGCCGGCCGACGCGACAGGTTGAGTTGCTACAGTTGACGTTTACGTCAATTAAACCGCCCGACGGGCCCGGCACAACCGGGCGCCGGATGGGCCGACAGCAGGAGACCCGACCATGAATCTGCCCGGCTTGAACTTCCAACTCGGCGAGGACATCGATGCGCTGCGCGACGCGGTGCGCGCCTTCGCCGACGAGGAGATCGCCCCACGCGCGGCCGAGATCGACCGCAGCGACCAGTTCCCCATGGACCTGTGGCGCAAGATGGGCGAACTGGGCGTGCTGGGCATCACCGTGCCGGAGGAGTACGGCGGCGCCAACATGGGCTACCTGGCCCACATGGTGGCCATGGAGGAGATCAGCCGCGGCAGCGCGTCGGTGGGCCTCAGCTACGGCGCGCACAGCAACCTGTGCGTGAACCAGATCAAGCGCAACGGCAACGACGCGCAGCGCGCGAAGTACCTACCCAAGCTCATCAGCGGCGAGCATGTGGGCGCGCTGGCGATGAGCGAGCCGGGGGCGGGCTCCGACGTCATCAGCATGAAGCTGAAGGCCGAGGACAAGGGCGGCTATTACGTCCTCAACGGCAACAAGATGTGGATCACCAACGGCCCCGACGCCGACACGCTGGTGGTCTACGCCAAGACCGAACCCGAGCTGGGCGCGCGCGGCGTGACGGCCTTCCTCATCGAGAAGGGCATGAAGGGCTTCTCCATCGCGCAAAAGCTCGACAAGCTGGGCATGCGCGGCTCGCACACCGGCGAGCTGGTGTTCCAGAACGTCGAGGTGCCGGCCGAGAACGTGCTGGGCGCGGTGAATGGCGGCGCCAAGGTGCTGATGTCGGGCCTGGACTACGAGCGCGCCGTGCTGACCGGCGGCCCGCTGGGCATCATGCAGAGCGTCATGGACAACGTCGTCCCCTACATCCACGACCGCAAGCAGTTCGGCCAGAGCATCGGCGAGTTCCAGCTCATCCAGGGCAAGGTGGCCGACATGTACACGGTGCTGCAGGCCGCGCGCTCGTTCGCGTACACCGTGGCCAAGAACCTGGACATGCTGGGCAGCGAGCACGTGCGCCAGGTGCGCAAGGACTGCGCGTCGGTGATCCTGTGGACCGCAGAGAAGGCCACATGGATGGCCGGCGAGGGCGTGCAGATCTTCGGCGGCAACGGCTACATCAACGAGTACCCGCTGGGCCGGCTGTGGCGCGACGCCAAGCTGTACGAGATCGGCGCCGGCACCAGCGAGATCCGCCGCATGCTGATCGGCCGGGAACTCTTCGCCGAGACGATGTGACGCCCTTGCACGTCAACACGCCGCTGCTGCGCGCGGCGCCCGGCCTCTTCAACCACGCCGAGGTCTGGCTGAAGATGGATGCGCTGCAGCCCAGCGGCAGCTTCAAGCTGCGCGGCGTGGGGCGGCTGGTGCAGCAGGCCGCAGTAGACGGCGCGAAAGCCATCGTCTGCGCGTCCGGCGGCAACGCCGGCTTCGCGGCCGCGCATGCGGCGGTGGCGCTGGGCCTGCCGGTTGCCATCGTGCTGCCCAGCACCAGCAGCGCGGCCGTCGCCGAGCGGCTGGCCGAGCGTGGCGCCGAGGTGCTGCGCCATGGCGCCGTGTGGGACGAGGCGCATGAATTCGCGCAGCGGCTGGCAACCGATCGTGGCGCAGCCTATGTGCACCCCTTCGACCACCCGCTGCTGTGGGCCGGGCATTCGACGCTGATCGACGAGGTCGTCGGCGCGGGCCTGCAGTTCGACGCCATCGTCACGGCCGTCGGCGGTGGCGGCCTGTTCTGCGGCATCGTCGAGGGCCTGCGCCGCCATGGCCTCGACGATGTGCCCGTCATCGCCGTCGAGACCCACGGTGCGGCCAGCCTGCAGGCCAGCCTGGCCGCCGGCGAGCTGGCGACGCTGCCGGCCATCACGTCCATCGCGACGTCGCTGGGCGCGCGCCGCGTCGCGGCCGAGGCCTTTGCGCGTGCCTGCTCGCACCCGACGCTGGCCGTGCAGGTCAGCGATGTCGAGGCCACCGCCGCCTGCGTGCGTTTCGCCGACGCGCATCGCGTGCTGGTGGAGCCCGCCTGCGGCGCCGCGCTGGCCGCGGTGGACCGGCAGGGGGCGGGTTTCAAGCGGGTTCTCGTGGAGGTCTGCGGCGGCATGGGCGTTTCGGTGGAACTGCTCCGTTCCTGGGCGGCTGCCGCGACAATGGCGGCATGACCACCTCCACCAACGACAAAGACGCGCTGCGGGACCTGCTCGACAACAACAAGCGCTGGGCCGCCGAAACCGAGGCCCGGGAACCGGGCTTCTTCTCCCGGTTGCTGAAGCAGCAGACGCCGCAATACCTGTGGATAGGCTGCGCCGACAGCCGCGTGCCGGCTAATGAGCTGGTGGACCTGCTGCCGGGCGAGCTGTTCGTGCACCGCAACGTCGCCAACGTCGTCGTGCACTCGGACCTGAACGCGCTGTCCGTCATGCAGTTCGCGGTGGACCACCTGAAGGTGCGCCACATCATCGTCGTGGGCCACAGCAACTGCGGCGGCGTGCGCGCTGCGCTGTACGACCAGCGCGTGGGCCTGGTGGAGAACTGGATACGCCATGTGCAGGACGTGCGCCGCATGCACCAGGACTGGCTGGACACCGTGGCGGAGCCGCGTCGCGTCGACGCGCTGTGCGAGCTGAACGTGCTGGAGCAGGCCCGCAATGCCTGCCACACGACCGTGGTGCAGGACGCCTGGGAGCGCGAGCAGGAGGTCGTGGTGCACGGCTGGGTCTATGGTCTGCACAACGGACTGCTCGAAGACCTGAGCATCACCGTCGGCTGCCCCGCCGACGTGGAGCCTGCCTACCGCCGTGCGCTGGCCAATGTGAAGGCGCGCTACGCGACGGCGGGCTGACGCCGGTGCGCGGCTTCGTCTGACAGGGGCGAGGGCCGCCGGTCTACAGAATCACTGCGGTCCAGTCTCTCGGGAGCACCGCATGATCTTCGAAGCGATACGCGAAAGCCATGACCTGCAACGCGACCTTTGCCGCAAGCTGACCGCTTCGCGCGGCGACATGGCGGCGCGCCAGGTGCTGTTCCTGCAACTGAAGGTCGAGCTGATGGCGCACGCCGCCGCCGAGGAGCGGCACCTGTACGTGCCGCTGCTGATGGAAGACGGCGGCATGGACGCGTCGCGTCATGCGTTGCACGAGCACCATCAGGTGGACGAGCTGCTCGAAGACCTGTCGGTGCGCAACAAGAAGCAGGACGGCTGGATCGCGACCGCCAAGACGCTGAGCTTCAAGGTGCGCCACCACCTGAAGGAAGAGGAATCCAAGTTCTTCCACGTCGCCGGCCGGCTGCTGTCGGACGCGAAGAAGAAGCAGCTCGCCGGCAAGTACAAGCGCGAGATCGTGCGCATGCGCAAGCATTACGCGGCGGAGTTCCAGACGGTGGCGGTGTCGGCCGCCACAGGCCTGGTCAAGCCGGCCAAGCCGGCCGCGGACAAGCCGGCCACGCGTGGCAATGCGAAGGCCGGTGCGCAGCTGCGGGGCATGAGCAAGCCGCGGCGCACGCGGTGAGCGGCGTCAGCGCCGCACATGCGCAGGCTACTTCGTCGAGAACATGAACTCCTGCTCGAACACGTGGTTGCCTGGGCAGTCGTAGGCCTGGAACGCGCGTTCCATGCTTTCGATAAATGCCCTGTGGACGGTGCGATCGACACCTGCGCTCAATATCGTGTACTCGGCTCCTACGATGCGCCCTTCGCGGACGGTGGCGACGGCCTTGTAGATTGCTTGACCCTTCCACTGGACGACAGGCAGCTGCGGGCGGGGCATCACGCGGCAGACCATGCCGACCGAGATGCGCTGGCTGAGTGAATTGACCGATTGAGTCTTTGCGTAGGGCAGCGTCATCTTCGTTCTCAGCTGCGGCGAGTCTTCGGGCGGCGTACCGCGGACGCTGAGCAGCGCGCCGGGCGACGCGGGCGCGCCGGCCTCGAACTGGCCTTCGTAGCCCGACCCGTCCACCATCTCGAGGCGGCCCCGTCCTGATGGCAGCCCACTATTGAAGCCACCTTCGTAGCGGCTGCCGTTGGCAAACCGATAGACGCCGGAACCGCTTGGGTGACCCGCGACAAAGGTGCCCTCGTAGCTGTCGCCACCCGCCCAGTTGTAGCGGCCTTGCTCGGCGGGCCGCCCTGATCTCGCGATGCCTGTATAGCTGTCCCCATTGGCGAAGGCGAACTTGCCCGAGCCGTCTGCATTCCCCCGCTTGCACGCCCCCTCATAGGTGGTTCCTTCGTGCCAAGTCAGCATGCAGTTCCCGTCGAGCTGGCCCGCCACGAACTCGCCACGCGAGCTTCGGCCGTTAGGGAAGTAAAGGCTGCCTTGTCCGGCGTAGACATCGTCCAGAAACCCGCCCTCGTAGCGCATGCCGAGCGACATGGTCGCCACGCCCTGCCCCGAGCGGCGCCCCGCCTTCATGTCGCCCTTGTACGTGCGTGTCGGTTGGCCGTTCACGGCCCAGCGCAGTTCCCCCCTGCCTTCGGCGAAGCCGTCGATGCAGGCGCCGCTCCACTCGACGGCTTCCTTCATGGCCGGCTGGGTGTTCCAGACCTTGCAGCCGTTTGCGTCCGCCGTCCATTCACGGGCCGCGGCCTCGGGCGCCATCACAGCCATGGCAGCGGCCCACAGTGCCGCAAGCCAAGCTCGTTGCTTCTTCATCTCTCCACCCCTCCCTGTTGTTCCCGAAACGGCCGCGGATGCGTTGCCCGCGGCCGTTCGTGCCTCACGGCTTCACCGTCGCGAACTCCCCAAACGCCTTCAGCTGCTCGGCGATCTTGGTCGAGTCGCCCACCACCACCCAGCTCTGCTCGTCCGGGTTGAAGTACTTCTTGCCGACGGCCTGGACCTCGGCAGCCGTCACTTTCTGGATGGCCGGTACGAAGTTGCCGAGGAACTCGGCCGGCAGGCCCACCAGCCAGTTGTTGGCCAGCTGCCGGCCCAGCGAGCCCTGCAGCTGCGTGCTGACGAGGTAGGTGCCGGCCATGTAGCGCTTGTTCATCGCCAGCTCGGCCTCGGGCACCGGTTCGGCGCCGAGTCGCCTGTACTCCTTGACGTACTCGGTCATCGCCGCGGCCGTCACTTCGTTGCGCACGTCGGCGCCGCCGGTGATGGCACCGCCCACGCGCCAGGACTGGCCGCCGGCGCGGGCGCCGTAGGTGTAGCCCTTTTCCTCGCGCAGGTTCTGGTTCAGACGGCTGGAGAAGCCCGTGCCGATGACGGTGCTGGCCAGGCGCAGCGCGACCTGCTCGTCGCCGCTGGCGGCCATGCCGGGGCGGCCCAGGCGCAGCGTGGCCTGCACGCTGCCGGGGCGTTCCAGCAGCAGGCGCTGCACCGGCGCCGTGGCGGCCGGCTTGGGCAGCTCGGGCACCGCGTCGCTGCTGGGCCTCCAGTCGCCGAAGGCGTCGCGCGCCAGCTTGATGGCATCGGCCGCGGCGATGCGGCCGGTGATGACCAGCAGCGCATGGTCGGGGCGGAAGCGGCGCGCGTGCTCGGCGCGCAGGCCTTCGGCCGTGACGGCCTGGATGGCGGCCTCGGTCTCCTGCGTGCGGCCGTAGGCATGGTCGCCGTAGATGGCGCCGTCCAGCGCCTTGGCAGCGCGGAAGGAGGGCTGCGTGCTGCTGGCCTTCAGGCCTTGCAGCGCATTGGTCTTGGCCAGCTGCACCTCGCCCTCGGGGAAGGCGGGGCGGCGGGCCACGTCGGCCAGCAGCTGGGCCATGGCGGGCGCATGCGAGGCCAGCGCGTTGGCGGACACGCTGATGCCGTCGTTGCTGGCGCCGGCGCCCACGCCGCCACCCATGGCCTGCGCGGCCTCGGCGATCTGCTTGGAGCTGCGTGTGGTGGTGCCTTCGGACAGCAGGCCTGCCACCAGCTTGGCACGGCCCGGCGCGTCGGCGGTGTCGGCGCCGAAGCCGGCGCCGCGCACGGCCAGCACGAAGTCCACGCGCGGGATGCCCGTGCGCGGCACCACCCAGACCTGCAGGCCGTTGGGCAGCGTCTGCTGCGTGATCTTGGGCACGGCCAGCGGCTTGTCCTTGCCGAAGGGCGGCAGTTCCGCCGGCGTGGGCACGGTGGCGGCCTGGGCGGCCGCGGCCAGCAGCGCGGCGGCGGTGATGAAGCTGAGGCGGAAGGAGGCGTTGATGTTCTTCATGTCGTCTGCTCCGGCATCAGGGTTGGGATGCCGACGAAGCC
This sequence comes from Roseateles asaccharophilus, assembly GCF_031458115.1. Lineage (GTDB taxonomy): Bacteria > Pseudomonadota > Gammaproteobacteria > Burkholderiales > Burkholderiaceae_C > Pelomonas > Pelomonas asaccharophilus_A. Next base: position 154,283 of record NZ_JAVDXV010000010.1, read on the forward strand.
GGCTTGGCGGCGGGGGCGGCCAGCATGGCGGCGGGCTTGCGGTCGATGACCGAGCGGTTGGCGGTGGTCAGGTAGGTGGCGGCCACGCGCTGCACGTCGGCCGACGTGACGGCGGCAATCCAGCCGGGCACCTTGTTGATGACGCCGGCATCGCCCCACAGCGCCTGCAGCTTGGCCAGCCGGTCGGCGCGGCTCAGGAACATCTCCGCGCCGTTGTACCAATCGGCCAGCAGCGCGGTCTTCAGGTTCTTCAGCGTCGCGTCGTCCACGCCGTCCTTGACGACGCGGGCGATCTCCTCATCCATGCCGGCCAGCAGCGCGTCGGCGTTGGTGGTCGGCTTGTACAGCGCGAACACCGTGAACAGGCTGGGGCCGTCGTATTCCCAGACGCTGGTCAGGCCATATAGCGAATTCACGTTCAGCGCCAGCTCGCGACCCTTCACGAGGCCCTGGTACAGGCGCGACGCATCGCCGCCGGCCAGCAACTGGCCCAGCACGGCGAACGGGGCCTGGTCCTTCGATCCCCGATCCGGCAGCTTCCAGGCGGCGGCGACGGCCGGCACCTGGGCCAGCTTGTCCGGCTGCGTCAGGCGGCGCTCCTTGGTGTTCAGGCCTTCGCGGAAGTCCGTAGGCTTGGGCGTGGGCCGCGCGGCGATCTTGCCGAAGTATTTCTCGGCCAGCGCAAAGCCCTGGGCCGGCGTCACATCGCCGGCGATGGACAGCACCGCGTTGTTGGGGCCGTAGAAGTCGCGGTGGAAGGCGCGCACGTCGTCCAGGTTCGCGTTCTCCAGGTCGACGAAGCTGCCATAGCCGTCGTGGGCGTTCTCCCACTTGTCGAAGGCCAGCGCCGAGATGTCCAGCCACATGAAGCCGCCGTAGGGCTGGTTCTGCACGTTGACGCGGATCTCCTCCTTCACCACGTCCTGCTGGTTCTTCAGCGTGGTCGGGTTGAAGTCCAGCGTCGTCATGCGGTCGGCTTCCAGCCACAGCATGGACTCAAGCGCCGACGACGGCGCGGTCTCGATGTAGTTCGTGAAGTCGGGGCGCGTCGAGCCGTTGTTGTTGCCGCCGCCGGACGTGATGACCTGGTCGAACACACCCTTGGGCGCCTTGGGCGTGCCCTGGAACATCAGGTGCTCGAACAGGTGCGCGAAGCCGGTGCGGTTCCTGGGCTCCAGCCGCATGCCCACCTTGTAGACGACGCTGATGCCCACCGTGGGGCTGCTCGCGTCGGGCGAGATGACGACGGTCAGGCCGTTGGCCAGCTTCTTCGTGTGGACGGGGATCTGCCACTGATCGGGCTGCTTGGGCTGCGCGGCCCAGGCGGGCGCGACGGTCAGCGCGAGCGTGGCGGCGCTGATGGCGCCCAGCACCGCGCGGCGGGTGGTCTTCAACATGGGGTCTCCTGTGCGACGAACGGGGCCGAGTGTCCACGCATTTGCGCGGTGTGCCGCTTGGCACACCGGGAAACCCCGTGACCTGGCCCGTGGTCGTCGCCGGTGAATAGTCACCGCGCTGATCCTTCCTGCGCGGGCTTTGCGTCCTTGAGGTCAGGCGCGGCACGCCGCCGCGCTTCAACCCCAGGAGATCATCATGGCTGCATTGCCCGTCACCATCGCGCTGACCAAGATCAAGTGCAAGATCGAGACCGACGAGGTCGGTTCCGACGAGCCTTATGTGCTCGTCACCGCCGTGGACCTGAGCAACCCGGTGCTGCCCAACGCCGAGGTCACGCTGTACGGTCCCTGGGGCGGCGTGGACCAGGGAGACACCGCCGTCACCCAGCCCATCCCGCAGGGCATCGACCCCAACGACCTGCCCTTCATCATCTGGCGCCGCAACGCCTGGGGCCCGTCGGGCCAGGCCAAGGTCATCGCCAACCCGGCGCAGGCCATCATTCTGGTGTCGATGATGGAGCATGACGACGGCAAGGCCAGCGCCGCGCGCGAACTGGCCAAGGCCGCGGTCGTCAGCTCGCTGGCGGCGTCGATGGGCATGACGCGCGCGCAGCGCGTGGCCAAGCTCAAGGCCGACATCCACGGCGCGTTGGGCATTCCCACCGGCGCGCCCAACTTCGACGACCGCGTGGGTGGCACGCACGAATTCGCCCTCAGCGCCAGCCTGCTCAACGTGGCCGCCGGCCCGAAGAACAAGACGCTCACCATCGTCGGCGACGGCGGCAAGTACGAGGTAACTCTGCAGGTCAAAAAGGGCTGAGTCCCCGACCGTTGCGCGCTGCGACGACCGGTCGCTACTTGGCGATGACCTTCTCGGCCGGGCAGGCGACGGTTGGATCGGGGCACTTGGGCTTCTTGGGCCCGATCTGCTGGCCGCTGACCCCCTTGTTGCTGCCCACGCCCCCACCTGATCCGCCCGCGTTGGGCGCAGGGCCGGGGTTGGTGGTGCCGGTGGCTGTCGCGCTGGCGGCGGGCGTGGTCTTGGCGGCCTTGGCCGACGTGGTGCCGGCCTGCTGCGCCGGATTCGCGGTCGCGACGGCGGCACACAAGCCCAGCAGCAGGGCCAGCGGGTAGTTCAGCAAGTGACGCATGGGAGTCCTTTCAGTAGCGCAGCAGCGCGAGGAGAGCCGCCCGGGGCGGGCGTGCGGATGAGGACAGCGACTGCAGTTCGGCGCGGGCCCGCGCCGCGTCGCTTCGAGTGGCCAGCGCCTCGGCGTACTGCGCCAGCGCGGCCTGGGCTCGCGGTCTGGCGTCGGCCGACAAGGCCCATGCGGCGACGGCGGCCAGCGCCCGCGCGCGCAGCCGGTCGGGGTGCTCCGGTGGAAGGCCCACATCGGCCGCGGCCTCGGCGTCACCGAGGCGCTGCTGTGCGGCGGCACTCTGACCCAGTTCCAAGTGGGCGAGGCCCAGCAGCGCCAGGCCCAGCCAGCGGTCGGCCGGGTCTGATACGCCGCGCGCCTCGGCTTTCAACAGCAGGTCCAGCGCCTGCTGCGGGCGGGCGCGCCGCAGCTCGGCCTCGCCCAGCAGCAGCAGCGCGCGCCAGGCGGTGGTCGACGCCGGGTCGGCCGAGAAGTGCGTCCAGGCGGCGCGCATTCGGGGCTCGGCTGGCGCGAGCTGGCCGGCCCGCACCTCCAGCCGCGCCAGGATCAGGCCCAGCAGCGGCACGGTGTCCGGGTCGGACGCGGTGGCGGCGAGTGACAAGGCCTGCCGCGCCTGCGCCAGCGCGGCGTCGGGCATGCCGTGATGGAACAGCGCCGTGGCCCACCAGGCCCGGGCGTACAGCGTGTGCGTGTGTGCGTCACCCATCACGCGGGCCAGCGTCTGCACCGCGTCGCGCAGCAGCGGCACGGCTTGCGCGTAGCGGCCCAGCTCCACCTCCAGCGTGGCGGCTGACAGGCGGGCCACGGCGGCGTCCACGGGGCGCGAGGACTCGGTCGCCGCGGCGACGGCGGCAAACCAGCGCCGTGCTTCGCCCCAGCGACCCTGGGCGCGCGCCACGGCGGCGAGCAGGTCGGCCGCCTTCACGTAGCTGCGGTGCTGCGCGGAGTACCGCGCCAGCGCTTCCTCGGTGGTCCGGGTCAGCAGCGAGCGGGCTTCGTCGAGGCGGCCGGCGTCCAGCGCCATCTCGCCCAGGCTCGCCCGCGCGAACAGCGCGAACTCGTCATGGCCCGATGCCGCGAGGCTGCGCAGCAGCGGTTCGGCCTGTGCGCCTTCGCCCTGTTGACGCAGCACCGTGGCCAGCTCGAATGCCACCTCGCGCTGCCCGGGTGCGTCCGGCCGACCCTGCTGCTCCGCATGGGCGCGGCTGATCTGCAGTGCCTCGCGGGCCAGCACGGCATCGCCGTTCTGCACCAGCAGCAGCCCCAGCGGCCGCGCCGCCTCGGCCAGCAGCGCCGGGTCGTCGGCCAGCCGCCGCTTGGCCTCGGCCCAGCTGCGCTGCAGCAGTTCGATCATGGGCACCGTGGCGCTGCCCGACGCGTCGGGGCTCAGCCCCGTCAGCAGCTCGGTCAGCACGCTCTGCACGCGCCGCGTGCGCTCGGCCTCGCGGCGCGCTTGCTGCCATTGCCAGGTCGCGGCCGTCACGCCGGCCAGCAGGCTGGCCAGCACCAGGGCGAGGGCGGCGAGCTGCAGCCGGTAGCGGCGCGCGAAGCGGGTGGCGCGGTAGGCCAGCGAGTCGGGCCGCGCGCGCAGCGGCTGGTGGTCCAGCAGGCGGCGCACGTCGTCGGCCAGCTCGCCGGCGCCGGCGTAGCGCTGCGGCGCGGCCTCCTTCAACGCGCGGGTGACGATCCAGCCGGCCTCGCCGCGCAGCGCCGGGCCGGGCTCGCGCGAACCGGTCAGCAGCAGGCACAGCAGCCGCCCCAGCGCGAACACGTCGGTGGCGGTGCTGACCGGCTCGCCGCGCAGTTGCTCGGGCGCGGCGTACTCGGGCGTCAGGCCGGCGGCGGCCTGCTGCGTCAGCTCGGTGTTGTCGTCGCCGGCCAGCAGCTTGGCGACGCCGAAGTCCAGCAGCTTCACGTCGCCATTGCCGGTCACGAGGATGTTGCCGGGCTTGAGGTCGCGGTGCACCACCAGTTGCGTGTGCGCATGGGCCACCGCGTCGCAGACCTGCAGGAACAGCCGAAGCCGCGCGAGTGTGTCCAGATGGCGTGCGTCGCACCAGGCGTCGATGCGCTGGCCGTCCACCAGCTCCAGCACCAGGTAGCGCGTGGTCAGGCCGCCCAGCTGCGCTTCGCCGATGTCCAGCAGCCGCGCGATGTGCGGGTGGGTCAGCCGCGCCAGCAGCTCGCCCTCGCGCCGGAAGCGTGAGCGCGCCGCCTCGCCGCGCCAGGGGCTGTGCAGCAGCTTGATGGCGGCCTCGCCCTGGTGCGCGCCGTCGCTGCGCCGCGCGCGCCAGACCTCTCCCATGCCGCCGCTGCCCAACGGCTCGACCAATGTCCAGGCGCCCAGCACCTGGCCGGCCAGCTCGGGCGCGATCGGCAGCTGTGCCGGCTCGGCGAGAAAGGCCCGCGCGTCGGCGGCGAGGTCGGCGTTGATGAGCGCCTGCAGCCGGTCGCGCTGCGCGGGCTTCAGCCGCGCGAGCAGGGCTTGGCGCTCGGCCGGCGTGGCGTCCTGCCAGTCATCGAAGGCCGCCAGCGCGCCGGCCTGGTCGGCGGTGTTCACGTTTGGAGAGCGTCGAACAGGAAGGCGCGCGCCTTGCGCCAGTCGCGCTTCACGGTGGGCACCGAAACGCCCAGCGCGTCGGCGATCTCCTCCAGATCCAGCCCGCCGAAGAAGCGCATCTCGACGACCTGGTGCGCGCGGCCGTCGGCGCGTTCCAGCGTCTGCAGCACGTCGTCCAGCTTCAGCACGTCGGGCGGCGCCAATTGCTCCAGCGCCGTGGTGGACAGCGTGACCTGCGCGCCGCCGCCGCGCTTGTCGGCACGGCGTTCGCGCAGGTGGTCCACGATGACGCTGCGCATGACCTTGCTCGCGTGCGCAAAGAACTGCGCGCGGTGCAGCGCCCCTTCGCGGCCCGCGCTTTTCAGCCACACCTCATGGATCAGCGCGGCCGGCTCCAGCGTCATGGGGGCGTGGCCCGCGAGATGACTTCGTGCCAGCCGCTTCAGCTCCGGATAGAGCGCCGTGTAGAGCCGGTCGCGGGCCAGCGCGTCACCGCCGGCCAGGGCGGTCAGCAGCCCGGTGATCTCGCTGGGTTCCGTCGTCATGGCGCCATGCTGGTGCGCGTGCGCGGGCGAGGCCATCCCCAGCTTGGCGACAATCCGCGCCATGAGTGAAAACCAAGCCCCCCGCCCGGAACTGCCCGATCACCTCAGCGTGGACCCGCGCAGCCCCCATCACGTCGCCGCCGTGTTCGAGCACGACATCGGCATCCGCTTCAACGGCAAGGAGCGCCACGACGTCGAGGAATACTGCATCAGCGAAGGCTGGATCAAGGTGCCGGCCGGCAAGACGCTGGACCGCAAGGGCCGGCCGTTGTGCATCAAGCTCAAGGGGCAGGTCGAGGCGTTCTACCGTTGAAGAGTTGAAGCCCCTCACCCGGTTTCGCCACGCTGAACGCGGGCGACCTGGTCGGTCTTGCAGACCGCGCAGCCGACAGAGCGGCTGATCTTCGGCAGGCACGGCAAGTCCTCGGGACGGCGATGCTTGCGGCATCGAGCCGCAAGCACATCGCCAGACGGGCCGGCTTGGGAGCGGCCCGGCGCTCGACCCGAAAGCGATCGCGTTATCGCAAGGACAGCAACACCAGCACTGCGGCCGTCCACAGCGCTACCCAGCCCGGGTGCCGGCCGCGGTTGCTCCACAGCACCAGCGTGCCGCCGGCCGCCAGCGCAAGCGCCACGCCCTGCTCGATGACGCCGCCCGACGCGGCCCGTGCGGCCGGCTGGGCCAGCCACAGCAGCAGCGCGGCCAGCGCCCAGCCCAGCACGGTGACAAGGTGCCAGTTGGCCCACAGGATGCGCGTCTGGAAGCCGCGCAGCACCGGCTGCCCGCCGCTGGGCACCACGCCGCGGCGGCGCAGCGCGCGGAAGATCATCAGCTCGCCGCCCACCGAATGGGCCAGCCCGGTCAGCGCGACGACGGCCGCTGCGGCGACCAGCCAGGCGTTCATGCCGCCCTCCGTGCCGTGAGCCGCAGGCGCAGCGGCGCTTCGGGGCGCAGCGTGACCGCCATGCGCGGCACCGGCGCATCGCCCGCCGCGGCCAGCTCGAAGCGCTGCAGCAGCAGCGCCGCGATCAGCGTCATCTCCAGCACCGCGAAGTGCTGGCCCAGGCACACGCGCGGCCCCAGGCCGAACGGGATGTAGGCGCCGCGCGGGATGGCATGCGCCGCATCACCGAGGAAGCGCTCGGGCTTGAAGGCCAGCGGCTCCTCGGGCCACCAGCGCGGGTCGCGGTGCAGCAGCCAGGGCGTCACGCGCACCAGCGTTCGCGCCGGCAAGTGCACGCCGGCCAGCGTGATGTCGCGTGTCAGCCTCCGCGTCAGCAGCGCGGCAACGGGCGGGTACAGCCGCATGGCCTCCTTCAGCGTGGCGGACAGCCAGGGCAGGGCGGTGGCGTCGTCGGCCGTCGGCACGCGGCCTTGCAGCACGGCGTCCACCTCGGCGCGCACGCGTTGCTGCACGTCGGGATGGGTCGCCAGCAGCCAGCTCCACCACAGCAGCGCGGTCGCGCTGGTCTCGTGGCCGGCCTGGAAACTGACCATGCACTGGTCATACACCTCCTGGGGCGACAAGGCCTCGCCCGTGGCCTCGTCGCGCAGCGCCAGCAACATGCCCAGCAGGTCGCCGCGCGAGGCGTCGTCGCTGCGGCGGGAATCGATATGCCGGCGCAGCAGGCCGTGCAGCAAGCGCTCGGCGTGGCGCTTGGCGGCCTTGCCGGGCAGCGGCAGCCAGTCGGGCAGCGTGACCGGCCAGAACATCTCGGCCAGCGCCGTCTCGCTGAGCACCTGCACGGCGCGGGCCGCGGCCGCCGTGTCGGTGCCTATGGGCGCGCTGAACAGCGTGCGCGAGATGACATCCATCGTCAGGTGGCTGAACAGCGCGTCCATCGCGACCTCCCCGGGGCGCACGGCGTCCAGCCCGGTAGCCGCCGCCTCGGTCATCAGCGCCGCATAGCCGGCCACGCGCTTGGGCGTGAACGCCTGCATCAGCATGCGGCGCTGGCGCTGCCAGGTGTCGCCCTCGGTGACCAGCACGGACTTGCCCATCAGCCCCTCGAACACCTCGGGCCCGCGCTCCCAGCGGATCAGCGCGTCGGCGTGGTCCACCATGGCCTCGCGCACCAGCTCGGGCGAGAACAGGTCCACCGCGCGCTCATTGAACAGCCGGTGGCCGGCGAAGTCGCCCAGCGGGCGTTGCGCAGCGACAAAGGCCAGGTAGTCACGGCGCATGGCCACCAAGGAGGGCAGGCCCCACCAGCGAACGGGGTGGGCGGGCAGGTCGTTCCAGGTCAGGCTTGTCATGGTGGCGATGTTGCGCTCTGCGACCGGATCGGGTCTTGAACGAATGCGACACTCAACCCAGAGCTGGCAGCTGACCGCTCGCTACTCCGCGAGGGCCTCGAAGCGTCAAGACCTTGCCTACCGGATGATGTTTGCCACTTCGATCATGATCGCTACGCACCCGCTGGTCTGGCGCTTCGGGTCGCTGGCGGCGTTGCTCCTCCTTGCGGGCGCGAGCCCGCGTCGTCGTCTCGCCTTGCCACCAACCCGCCTCGCCCGCCCCTCGGGCGCGCCCAGCTGCCAGCTCTAGGTTTCGCATGACGCAGGACGAAGCCACCCGGCTCTGGCTGCCGCCGCTGGCGCTGGCCGGCTGCGTGCGCGCCGTGATGCTGCGCGACACGCGCGGACGCGCGCTGGATGCCGTGCAGCGCGAGAACTACTTTCCCGCCACGCCGCTGGTCAGCCTGTTCTGGTGGCTGGAGGGCGGCAGCGAATGGCTGGCCCGGCCGGGGTTTTCGCAGCCGCCGCCCGAGCATTGGCACGCGCCCGTCATGCTGGGCGGGCCGTTCACGCTGCCCTCGCACACGCGCAACCCGGGCGACATGCGCGCCTTCAAGCTGCTGATGCTGCCGGACGCGTTCACCGCGCTGACCGGCATCGCACTGGGTGGCCTGGTGAACCGCATCGTCGATCCCCGCGAGCTGCTGCCGCCCGACTGGCGCGACTGGTTGGCAGCCATGTCCGCCGCCGCCGACGACGACGCGCGCCTGCAGTTGCTGCAGGCCTTCCTGCTGCCGCGCTGGCAGGCGCTGGGCGCACGCCGTCCCAGCCACCGCTACGCCGACTGGACCGAGGCGCTGGCCGTGCGCGCGGCCACCAGCGCGGCCGGCCGCAGCCTGCGCCAGCTGGAGCGCCGCATCAAGGCCTGGGCCGGCGTGCCGCTGCGCGAGCTGCGCGCGGTGTCGCGCGCCGAGCGGGCCTTCTATGCGGTCGCGGCGGCCGAGCGGCAGCCCGGCTTCAACTGGGCCGACATCGCCGCCGAGACCGACTACGCCGACCAGTCCCACCTGTGCCGCGAGACGCGCCGGCTGACCGGCTTCAGCCCCGAGGAGTTGCGCTGCCGCATGCGCAGCGAAGAGGCGTTCTGGCCCTACCGGCTGTGGCGCTGACTTCTGGCTGAACCGGCCGTCCCGCCTAGACTCCGGCCCATGAAGCGGGCGTTGGGGGCGGGGCTGGTGTGGTGCGCGGCGGCGTCGGCCGCCGCCTGCCCGACGCCGCTGCGCGTCGGCTTCAACGACACCGCGACGCCGCCTGGCCTGATGGGCCAGGGCACGCAGTTCGAGGAGCCGCCCGGCTGGGAAGTCGACGCGGTGCGCGATGCGCTGAAGCGCCTGGGCTGCAAGGCCGAGCTGATCCGCCTGCCGGGCCGGCGGCTCACGGCGTCGCTGACGCAGGGCAGCATCGACTTCGCGCTGCTGTACGGCGTGACTCCGGAGCGCCTGGCCGCGCTGCGCTTTCCGCTCGACGCGCAGGGCCGGCCCGACCTGGCCTGGGCGCCGGTGTTCGGCAACCTGATGCTGTTCGGCCGGCCGGGCACGGCCGCCGATGCCGGCTGGGATGGCCGGCACCTGGCCGCTCACTGGCGCGTGGGCGTCATCGCCGGCTCCGTGCAGGAGACGCTGGCCCGCGAGCGCGGCTGGCAGGTGGAGCCGGTGGCGGCGCTGGACAGCGAGGTGGCCATGTTGCGCGCGGGTCGTTTCGACCTGCTGCTGACCACGCGCGAGGCGCTGGTGCCCGAGCAGCGTGCGGGGCTGGTGGAGTGGTCGCGGCCGGTGGCACGGCTCGCCTACTTCATGCCGGCCGCGCCGGCCTTCGAGAAGCGCCATCCGGCGTGGACGCGCAGCTTCTGGAACGAGTTCTGCCGCGCGGTGCGCCGGGCGGAGCCGGATGTCCGTCCGGCGGACTGCGGCATCGTTCCGGTGGCCGCGGTGCGGTGAGCCCCTCGTCCAAACGGTACGTTGGCCGGGACCGCTCTGCGGCCAGCGGCCGCAGAGCTTCGTCAGGCACAGGCCGTCCACTGGACGCCCTGTGTCCGGCCTCAGCCACCGAGGGGACGCGCTCGGCCCGCAAACCCCGTCGGTCCGCTTAGCTTGGAGGCGGCGCCACAATGATGGCTTCGTTTACCAACGGAGTCTGAACATGTCCGATGCCATCGTCATCGTGTCCGCCGCCCGCACCCCCATCGGCGGCCTGCTGGGTGATTTCGCCGCGCTTGCCGGCTGGGAACTGGGCGCCATCGCCATCAAGGCCGCGGTCGAGCGTGCCGGCGTGCCCGGTGATGCCGTCAATGAAGTGCTGATGGGCAACTGCCTGATGGCCGGCCAGGGCCAGGCGCCCGCCCGCCAGGCGCTGCGCCGCGCCGGCCTGCCCGACTCGGCCGGTGCCGTGACGATGAGCAAGATGTGCGGCTCCGGCATGCGCACGATGATGTTCGCCCACGACATGCTGGCGGCCGGCAGCGCCGACGTCATGGTGGCCGGCGGCATGGAGAGCATGACCAACGCGCCGCACCTGATGTTCGCGCGCAAGGGCATCAAGTACGGCGCCAGCGCCGTGTTCGACCACATGGCCATCGACGGCCTGGAAGACGCCTACGAGCGCGGCAAGGCCATGGGCGTGTTCGCCGAGCAGTGCGTGTCCAAGTACAGCTTCAGCCGCGAGGCCATGGACCAGTACGCCATCGCGTCCACGCAGCGCGCCAAGGCCGCCAACGAGGACGGCAGCTTCGACTGGGAGATGGCGCCGGTGACGATCAGCTCGCCCAAGGGTGACACCGTCGTCAAGTTCGACGAACAGCCCTTCAAGGCCAAGCTCGACAAGATCCCGACGCTGAAGCCCGCGTTCAAGAAGGACGGCGCGATCACCGCCGCCACCTCGTCCAGCATCTCCGACGGCGCTGCCGCGCTGGTGCTGATGCGCGAGAGCACGGCCAAGGCGCGCGGCCTCACGCCCATCGCCCGCATCGTCAGCCACGCCGTGCACGCGCAGGCGCCCGACTGGTTCACGACCGCGCCGGTGGGTGCCATCCAGAAGGCGCTGGCCAAGGCGGGCTGGCAGGCTTCTGAAGTGGACCTGTGGGAAGTCAACGAGGCCTTCGCCGCCGTCACGATGGCCGCGATGGCCGAGTTCAAGCTGCCGCACGACATCGTCAACGTGCACGGTGGCGCGGTGGCGCTGGGCCACCCGATCGGCGCCAGCGGCGCGCGCATCGTCGTCACGCTGCTGGGCGCGCTGAAGAAGCGCGGCCTGAAGCGGGGCATGGCGGCGCTGTGCATCGGTGGCGGCGAGGCGACGGCGATGGCGATCGAAATGCTCTGAGAGCACGGCGATCACCTCTGCCGGCCCTGACCGGAGCACAGGGATACTCACCCCTGTGCGTCATTTCATCCTCCTCTTCGTGCTGGCCCTGGCGGCCTACGGCCTGTGGCAGCTGGGCAGCCGCCACACCCTCAATCGCTGGGCGCGCCACGGTATTCGCCTGGCGGCGATCGCGGCCGTGCTGCTGGCCGCGCTGGTCGTCGCCTATCACTCCAACGCGCTGAAAGTTCTATGACCGTCAAACCGCTGCTGCTGACTCTCGCGGCCCTGCTCGCCGGCTGCACCCAGATCGACACCGGTAACGTCGGCGTCGAGCGCACGCTGGGCAAGGTCAGCACGGAGGCGCTGCCGCCGGGCATCTACATGACCGTGTTCAAGACGGTGGATGAGTTCACGGCCAAGGAGATCAGCTTCCAGCTGGCCGACATGACGCCCAAGAGCCGCGACAACCTGACGATGAAGGACGTCGACATCGACGTCTATTTCAAGGTCATGCCGGCGGCCATTCCCGGACTGTTCACGAAGTACCAGGGCGACGTCGTCCGCCATGCCGACGTCGTGCGCGACGGCAGCAAGGACCTCGTCATCGCCTACAGCCGCGTGTCCCGCGAGGCCCGCGAGGCGGTCTACAAGTCCATCGCCGAGATGGATGCGACGACCATGCACACCAAGCGTGCCGAGCTGTCGGAGCGCGTAAGAGCCGAATTGCAGAAGGAACTGGACGGCACCGACAAGGGCGCCTTCGTCGTGACCGCGGTCAACGTGCGCAACCTGCTGACCGACCCGGCCATCGAGGCGGCCATTCGCCAGCGCGCCGAGACCGACCAGGCCATCGAGCGCAAGCGCAAGGAGGTGGAGCTGGCCAAGGCGGAGGCGGAGCGCCTCATCGTGGAGGCCGAAGGCCAGGCGCGCGCCAATCAGATCATCAGCGCCTCGCTGACGCCGGCACTGAAAGAGATCAAGCTCGCCGAGCTGCAGCGCGATGCAGCGCTGGCCATTGCGGCCAAACCGGGCAACACCGTGCTGATGGGCGGCGGCGGGCAACCACTCGTCAACGTCGGGAAGTAGACGCCATGTTCGGCACCCACGACCTGCTGCTGTTCACCGCCACCGTCTTCGTGCTCAACGCCACCCCCGGCGTCGACATGGCCTACACGGTGGCCAGCACGCTGCGCGGTGGCTGGCGCCAGGGCGTGGCGGCGGCCATCGGCATCATGGGCGGCTGCGTGCTGCACACGCTGGCGGCTGCGTTCGGGCTGGCCGCGCTGCTGGCGACGTCGGCCGAAGCCTTCACGGTGGTCAAGCTGGTGGGCGCCGCCTACCTGCTTTACGTGGCTTGGGGCATGGCCCGCGCCGGGCTGCGGCCGGCCGGTGCGGCCGCCGAGGTGCAGGCGCCCGAGGCCTGGTGGCGCACGGTGCGCCAGGGCTTCCTGACCAACGCCTTGAATCCCAAGGTGGCGCTGTTCTTCCTGGCGCTGCTGCCGCAGTTCATCTTGGCCGATGCGCCGAGCAAGACGCTGGCCTTCCTGTTCCTGGGCGGCTGGTTCATCGCGCAGGGGCTGCTGTTCTTGCTCGTGCTGATCGCCCTCGTCGCGCCGCTGCGCCGCGCGAAGCCGCGGCCCTGGGTGGGACGCACGCTGAACCTCGGCGGCGCCGGTCTGTTCACCGCGCTGGCCGCCAAACTTGCATTGACCAAACCATGAATGTCCTCATCATCGGCGCCTCCCGCGGCCTGGGCCTGGAGTTCGTGCGCCAGTACCGCGCAGCCGGCGCCCGCATCACGGCCACCGCGCGCGACGAGGCGGCGCTGGACTGGCTGCGCGAATACGGCGCCCGTGCGCTGAAGCTGGATGTGGCCGATGCGGCCAGCGTGTCGGGCCTGGCCTGGCAGGTGGACGGCGAGCGCTTCGACGTGGTGGTCATCAACGCCGGCGTGTTCGGCTCGCGCACCGAGGGCTTGCAGCCGCCCACCGAGGCCGAGTTCGACACCGTCATGCGCACCAACGTGCTGGGCCCCATGCGGCTGCTGCCGCAGATCGCCGAGGCGCTGGCGCCCGGCGCGCGCCTTGCCATCGTGTCGTCGCGCATGGGCTCCATCGCGTTGCGCACCAATCCCGCCGGCTGGCTGTACCGGGCGTCGAAGGCGGCCGTGAACTCGGTCATGAAGGACGCGGCGCTGGCGCTGGCCGGCCAGGCCACCGTCATCAGCTTCCACCCCGGCTGGGTGCGCACCGACATGGGCGGCGCCGGCGCCGACATCGACGCCAGCACCAGCATCGCCGGCATGCGCACGGTGCTTGCCGCCGTGAAGCCGACCGATTCGGGCAGCTTCTTCAATTACGACGGTCAGCGGCTGGACTGGTGAGGTCCGCGGGTCGGCTGTCCGCACCCGCCCAGAGCCGTTACGTGGTGTAGCCAATGAGCGCTGCTCGCGGGCGGGATCCGGCGTTGGCGCTGCTAACGTCATCATCCCGGCACTGCGCTTGCTTATCCTCCGACGGAACAGCGGGTACACGCTGAGCCGCACCAAAACAGGAACTTCAGGAGGATTTGATGGACGCCATCCTTGCCGCTGCCGAAACGGTCACGCCGCTGGTGCATGTGGGAGAAACCTGCGAGCGCAGTGTGCGCTTCAGCCGCGACGACATCGCCACCTTCGCGCGGCTGACCGGCGACACGAACCCGCTGCACCACGACGTGCAGGCCGCCCAGCGCGCTCGCCACGGCGAGATCATCGCCAGCGGCCAGCAGACGACGGCCCAGATGATCGGCCTGGTGGCCAGCCATTTCTCGCGCAGCGACGACGGCCAGGAGCGCGAGCTGCTGTGCCTGAACTTCAACTTCGCGTTCAAGGCGCCGGTGTTCGCCGAGCAGGAGCTGGTGTTGCACTGGCGCGTGGCCAGCGTGGAGTGGAACGCGTCGCTGGGCGGCTGGCTGTTCCACGCCGACGGCCGTGCGACGGTGCGCAACGCGCATCCCTGTGTCGTCGGGCGCGGCACGTTGCTGGTGAAGTCAGGACAGGACTGAGTGTTTCGGGCCGAGCGCCGGGCCGCCACAAGCCGGCCCGCGTTCAGCGCGGCGCGGCTGGGCGAGGGGCTTCACTTCAGCCACGCCCTGACCTGCGCGGCCAGCGTGGCCACGTCAACGGGCTTGTCGATGTGGGCCGCGCAGCCGGCGGCCAGAGCGCGGGCTTTTTCGGCCGGTAGCGCCTGGGCACTCATCGCCAGCACCGGCACATCGCACAGCGCCGCGTCGGCCTTCAGGCGCCGCGTGGCCTCGAAGCCGTCGAGCACCGGCATGCGCAAGTCCATCAGCACGAGGTCGGGCCGGCGCGCGGCGGCGGCGTCCAGCGCCTGCTGGCCGTCGGCGACCCATTCGACCTCGAAGCCCTCCGCCTCCAGCACGTAGCGCGCGAGGTAGGCGTTGGCCTCGTTGTCTTCCACCAGCAGCAGGCGCACGGGGTCGGTCATGGCAGTGGCTCCATTTCGATGACAAAGCGCGAGCCGCCCTCCTCCGGCGTCTCGTGGCGGATGCGGCCGTTCATGGCGCCCAGCAGCTGGGCGCTCAGGTACAGCCCCAGCCCGGTGCCCTCCTGCGCGCTGGCGAGGCCGCCCTCGAGCTGGCGGAATGGCTGGAACAGCAGCGCGCGCTGCTCGGGCGGCACGCCGGGGCCATGGTCGCGCACGCTGACGACGAGGCGCTCGCCGTCGCGCCGCGCGGCGATCTCCACGTCGCCCTGGTGGCTGAACTTGATCGCGTTGCCCACCAGGTTCAGCAGCACCTGCACGAGCTTGAGCCGGTCGCCGCGCCAGGGCAACGGTGTCGGCACGGCCAGCGTCAGCGTGAGGCCGCGCGAGTCGGCCAGCGGCCGCAGCTGGCCCACCACATCGGCGGCGATATCGGCGATGTCCAGCGGTGCAACCACCAGTTCCGTGCGACCGGCCTCGATGCGGGACAGGTCCAGCAAGTCGTTGATCAGCGCCAGCAGGTGGCGGCCCGAGTTGGACACAAAGCCCAGCTGGCGCACCTGTTCCGGGCTGACCGCGCCGCTGCGGCCGCTGCGCAGCAGGTCGGTGAAGCCGAGGATGGCGTTCAGCGGCGTGCGCAGCTCGTGGCTCATGCGGGCCAGGAACTCGGACTTGGTGCGGTCCAGCTCCTGCAGCCGGTGCTGCTCGGCGGTCGCGCGTTCGGCGGCGCGGCGCTCGGTGATGTCGTGCAGGAAGCCGACGAACAGCGTCTCGCCATCCAGCTCGAAGCGCGCGAAGCGGATCTCGACCGGCAGCTCGTGCCCATCGACGTGACGGGCCTGCGTCTCGACGCCGCGCCAGTCCAGTCGCTTCTCGCCAGTGGCCAGGTGGCGGGCCAGCCCGGCGAGGTGCTGCGCATTCAGCGCCTCGGGCTGCAGCACGGCCAGCGGCTGGCCCACCAGCTGGCCCGGCGCGTGGCCCAGCAGCGCATGCACGGCCGGGTTGGCGAAGCGGATGCAGCTGCGCGCGTCAATGATGACGGCGCCGTCGATGCTGGTCTCCCACAGCGTGCGGAACAGCGCCTCGCTGCGTTGCACGGCCTGGGCCGCGGCCAGGTCCTCGCGCGCGCGGCGCAGCACCAGGCCGGCCGCCGCCAGGCCGAACAGCAGCGCGCAGATGACCCAGATGGCGATGACCGCCGCGGCCGTGATGCGCGACGCCAGACCCAGGCTGGCCGAGAAGCGCTGCTCCATGGGCGTCAGCCGGGCATCCAGCGCCAGCACCTGCGGCTGCAGGGCGCTGCGCTCGGCGGCCGGCAGCGTGCGCGCCCGAGCCGCGAGTGCGGTCAGCTCGGCGATCAGCCCGTCGGCCTCGCGCCAGATGGCCACCGAGTCGGCCATGTAGGGCAGCGCGCGGCAGCAGCGGTAGAGGCGGATCATGCCGGCCACGTCGTCGGCGTGGTTGCGGCCGGCGATGAAGGCCTGGCGCGCTTCGTCGACGTGCGCGCCACTGCGGTCCATCGCCTCACGCGCGCGCCGGTCGGCGAGCGGCACCGCGATCTCACGCTCGAACACCTGGTAATGCGCTTCGTCGCCGGACTGCAGATACAGCGTCAACGCCAGCGCCGCGCTCTTCTGCGCGCGCGACCACTGGCTCTCGCCCGCCACATAGGCCCGCGCGGCGGACAACGCCGTCACCGCGAACAGCCCGAGGGCCGCCAGCAATGCCGCCATCGCCAGCAGCAGCCAGGCGACGCGCCGCGCACTGCGCGGCAGCGCAGTCGACGGGTTAGGGGCGGGAGTGGTACTCACCAAGGCCGAGTATGCCCAGCGGCGGCACGCGCGTGAATCGGCGTCATGCCCGCCGCGTGCGGCCGGCGGGGACAATGGCCCACCCACATCAACGGGCCAATCCATGCTTCTTACCGAAGACCACCTCGCCGTACAGGACGCCATCCGCGCCTTCGTGCAGGCCGAGATCGCCCCCCACGCCGCGGCCTGGGACAAGAATCACCACTTTCCCGCCGAGCAGCTGAAAGGCCTGGCGGCCCTGGGCTGCTATGGCGTGGCCGTGCCCACCGAATGGGACGGCGCGGGCCTGGACTATCTGGCGCTGGCCGTCATCCTCGAAGAGATCGCCGCTGGCGACGGTGGCACCAGTACCGTGGTCAGCGTCAACAACTGCCCGGTCTGCTCCATCCTGATGGCCTTCGGCAATGCCGACCAGAAGGAGCGCTTCCTGAAGCCGCTGGCGCGTGGGGACATGCTGGGCGCGTTCTGCCTGACCGAGCCGCATGTGGGCTCCGAGGCCGGCGGCCTGCGCACCACCGCCACGCGTGACGGCGACGACTATGTGCTGAACGGCGTCAAGCAATTCATCACCAGCGGCAAGCATGGCGACGTGGCCATCGTGATGGCCGTGACCGACAAGGCCGCCGGCAAGAAGGGCATCAGCGCCTTCGTCGTGCCGACCGATGCCCCGGGCTACCAGGTCGCGCGCATCGAGGAGAAGATGGGCCAGCACAGCAGCGACACGGCGCAGATCGTGTTCGAGAACTGCCGCGTGCCGGCCGCCAACCGGCTGGGCGACGAAGGCCAGGGGCTGAAGATCGCGCTGTCGGGCCTGGAGGGCGGGCGCATCGGCATCGCATCACAGAGCGTGGGCATGGCGCGCGCGGCCTTCGAGGCGGCGCTGCGCTACAGCAAGGAGCGAGTCACCTTCGACCAACCCATCTTTGACCACCAGGCCGTGCAGTTCAAGCTGGCCGACATGGCGACGCGCATCGAGGCCGCACGCCAACTGATCTGGCATGCGGCCAGCCTGAAGGACGCCGGCCGGCCCTGCCTGACGGAGGCGGCCATGGCCAAGTTGTTCGCCAGTGAGATGGCCGAGCAGGTATGCTCAGACGCCATCCAGATCCACGGCGGCTACGGCTACCTCAGCGACTTCCCCGTGGAGCGCATCTACCGCGACGTGCGCGTGACGCAGATCTACGAGGGCACGAGCGAGGTGCAGAAGATCCTGATCGGCCGGGCGCTGGCCGGTTGAAAGTCATCAGCCCAAGCGGGCGAACATGTGCTGGCCGTTGAGGGCGTTCAGGTCCTCGGTGCGCCCGTTGTGCTGGCAGGCGGGCTTGGCCTTGATGGCGCGGGCCATCAGTGTGATTCGATCACCGAACCCGGCGCAGTTCAGGCCCTGCGTGGTCGTACGAAATCCGCAGTGGCGCCAGAACGCCAGCGCTGCCCTGTTTGACTCGACCACGCTGATGTACCAGCGCGAGATGCCGGGCCAGCGTCGGGCCTGCCGGCTTAATCGGTCAACGATCTCGCAGCCGAGATGACGCTGTTGCAGGTTCTTCGGCACCAGCAACAGCAGCAGCGCGGCACTGTCGACGGTTGGCAGGTGAAGTGCGATCTGGGCCAGCCCGACGGGTGTGTCGTGCTCGAAGGCGGCAAAAGTCAGGCGGTCTTCCAGCTTGCATTCATCTGGGAAGCGGCCGGACAGAGGTTCGGCGCTGGTGCTGGGAAGACGTCCGAACGTATCGAACTCATAGTTCGGCGTGTCCAGGAACAGTCTGTCAGCGATGCAGCGATCAGTGGGCAGATCTAGATTGAGGCGGCGCAGAAACATCGGGCGAAGCCAGCTTACAGACAGCTTCGCAGCTTACTCAAACGGTCATCAACTTGCGCGATTTCAGGACAAAGAATCGCAACAAGTGTGTTGCAGGAATTTTCCTGCCTTGAGATTTCGCTGCCGAGATGCTAACGCATCAGCTGGTGTTGATCTCAGTGCCGCACACAGACATCAGGTGGCGCCTCCCGCACCGTCGATGGAAACGCTGACCCCGTTCGCGCGCGCAGCCGTCCAAGCATCCCGCGCTGACGCCATCCGTCGGCGATCCATCGCCAGATGGATCCGGCGTGCCTAGCATCCGCCTGAAACTGGAAACCGAGGGTGGCATGGACGACAACAGCGAATTGCTTTCGGCCCGCGGCCTGCGCAAGACCTATGGCGATCGCGTGGCCGTGCACGAGGTCAGCCTCGCGCTGCGCCCCGGCGAGGTGCTGGGTCTGCTGGGGCCCAATGGCGCGGGCAAGTCGACGACGGTGGGCATGATCTGTGGTCTGACCGTGCCCGACGCCGGCTCGGTCACGATGGCCGATGGGGTCAGCCTGGCCTCCGACGAGGCGGGCTACAAGCGCCGCATCGGCCTGGTGCCGCAGGACATCGCGCTGTACGAGGACCTGCCGGCCCGCATGAACGTGGAGCTGTTTGGCGCGTTGTACGGCATGGCGCCCGACGTGCTGAAGCGCCGCACCGACGAGGTGTTGGCCCTGGTGGGGCTGTCGGACCGCGCGAAGGACAAGCCGGCCACGTTCTCCGGTGGCATGAAGCGGCGGCTGAACATCGCCTGCGCGCTGGTGCACGACCCCGAGGTCATCCTGCTGGACGAGCCCACGGCCGGCGTGGACCCGCAGAGCCGCAATGCGATCTTCGACAACCTGGAGGCGCTGAAGGCGGCCGGCAAGGCCTTGATCTACACGACGCACTACATGGAAGAAGCCGAGCGCCTGGCCGACCGCATCACCATCATCGACCACGGCCGCGTCGTCGCCAGCGGCACGCAGGCGCAGTTGTTCGCGCTGCTGCCGGCCGCGCAGACGCTGCAGGTCGACCTTGGCGGCGAGCCCGACGACGCGCTGCTGGCCGGCCTGCCCGGCGTGACGCGCAGCGGCCAGCGGCTGGAGGTCCGCGTCGCCGACGTGGCCCGCGATGCCGGCGCGCTGATGGCGGCGCTGGCGCAGCGCGGCCTGCAGGTGCGCGGCATCGCCACCGCGCGCGTCACGCTCGAAGACGTGTTCCTGCAACTCACCGGCCGCGCCCTTCGCGACTGACAGGAGACTGAATCATGCAAGCGCTGCTCGCCCTCGTCCGTGCGGAGATCAAGCTGCACTTCTCCAACCGTCGCGCCGTGCTGCTCAGCATCGTGGCGCCCATCCTCATCGCGGCCTTCTTCGGCAGCCTGTTCGGCAACACGGCCAAGCCGGCCGGCATCGCCATCGGCGTCGTGGACCACGATGCCAGCCCGCTGTCGCAACGTGTCGTCGCGGCGCTGCAGGCCGACACATCGCTGAAGACGCAGATCGGCGACGAGGCCGCGTTGCTTCAGTTGGTGCGCGCCGGCAAGCTGCGCGCGGTAGCCGTGCTGCCCCAGGGGCTGGGCGAGCAGGCCTCGCGGGCGATGTTCGGCGCCGCGCCCAAGCCCGAGATCGCGCTGCACTACGACCCTTCGCAGTCCAGCGTGCTGGCCATCGTGCGCGGGCTGCTGGCGCAGACGCTGATGCAGGAGGTCAGCCGCGCCAGCTTCAGCCCGGCGGTGCTGGGGGACATGCAGCGCCAGGTGCGCGATGCCAGCGGCATGCCCACCGCCCAGCGCGACGCGCTGGCGAAGATGTTCGACGCCATCGGCGACGTGCAGCGCAGCGAGGCGGCGGCACCCGCCGCCAGCAGTGGTGGCGCAGGCCTGTCCATGCCGTACACGACGCGCGAGATCGAGGCCGTGCAGTCGGCCGCCAACGCGGCGCCCGCGGCCTACAACAGCTATGCGCATTCGTTCGCCGGCATGGGCGTGCAGTTCATCCTGATGGCCGGCATCGACATGGCCGTGGGCCTGCTGCTGATGCGCCGGCTGGGCCTGTGGAAGCGGCTGCGTGCCGCGCCGCTGTCGCGCACGCAATTGCTGGGCAGCCGCGTGCTGGCCAGCGCGCTGATCTCGCTGATCGTGTTCGCGGTGATCTACGCGGTGGCGATGGCGGCCTTCGGCGTGCGGGTGCTGGGCAGCTGGCCCGGCCTCGCGCTGGTGCTGGTGTGCTTCTCGCTGCTGACCGCCAGCTTCGGCCTGCTGGTGGCCGCCTTGGGCCGCACGCCCGAGGCCACGCGCGGCCTGGCCATCCTGGCAACGCTGCTGATGGTCATGCTGGGCGGCGCCTGGGTGCCGGCCTTCATTTTCCCTGAGTGGCTGCAGACCGCATCGCTGGCCGTGCCCACGCGCTGGGCGGTGGATGCGCTGGACGCAATGACCTGGCGGGCCCAGCCGTTCTCCGAGGCGCTGCTGCCCAGCGCGGTGATGCTGGGTTTCAGCCTGGCGTTCGCGCTGATCGCCGTCTGGCGCTTCCGCTGGGAGGAGTGATCAGAGGATGGGTGAGGCCCAGCGCTCGAAGCGCGGCGCCAGGCGCCAGCCGTCCTCGCCCAGCCAGTCGGCCGACACCAGCACGCGGTGCGCGCGACCGATGAGCTTCTCGCGCGGCACGCTGCCGATGACACGCGAGTCGGCGCTGAGGTCGCGGTTGTCGCCCAGCATGAAGTAGTGGCCCGCCGGCACGGTGATGGCGCCGAAGTCGCGCCGCGCATGCAACGCCGGCAGCGCCTGCATGGCATGGGGCCGGCCGCCCAGGTCTTCGGTGGACCGCAGCGCGTCAACGACCCAGCCCGGCGTCAGCGTCTCGCCGTGCCGGCTCGCGCCGGCCTGTGCTTGCGCATGGCCGTTGAGGATCAGGTGGCCGTCGCGCATCTCGACGCGGTCGCCCGGCAGCCCGACGATGCGCTTGATGAGCCGCGTGCCGTCCGCCGGCGAGCTGAACGTGACCACGTCACCGCGGCGCGGCTCGGCCAGCGGCAGCAGCACCACATCCGTCAGCGGCAGCTTGAGGTCGTAGGCCAGCCGATTGACCAGCACCACATCGCCCTCCCGCAGCGTGGGCCGCATGGATGCCGACGGGATGGGGTTCCAGTCGGCCACCGCGGTGCGGAACAGCGCGAGACCCAACAGGAAGACGATGAAGCCGCGGTGGGCCTTGAGGGTGTGCAGCAGGGTGTTCATGCCGCCATGCTGTGGCGCCCGGCCGCGATGTGGGGCACCGGCCCGGCGAATGGCGGGAATTGGCGTGTGGATGGCACAGGGGCGGGTACAAAGCCGGCATGAGTACCGCTGATTTCAAGTTCCGGCCACTGGCCGAGCCCGACCTGCCGCTGCTGCATGCGTGGCTGCAGCGGCCGCACGTGGCCGAACGGTGGGGGCCGGCGGAACCGGTGGAAGAACTGCGCGAGGACTTCCTGAGCGGCGGCACGACGCGCGCCTTCATGGCGCTGCTCGACGGCGAGCCGGTGGGTTTCGTGCAGAGCTATGTCGTCATGGGCTCGGGCGACGGCTGGTGGGAGGACGAAACCGACCCCGGCGCGCGCGGCATTGACCAGTTCCTGGCTCATGCGCACCAGCTGGGCCGGGGCCTGGGCCGGGCGATGGTGCGGGCCTTCGTGGCCCGGCTGTTCTCAGACCAGGCCGTCACTGTCGTGCAGACCGACCCGTCGCCCGACAACCCGCGCGCCATCCGCTGCTATGCGGCCGCGGGATTCAAGGCGGTGGGCGAGGTTGTCACGCCCGATGGGCCGGCGCTGCTGATGCGCTGCTGGCGTGCCGCCTCGCCGCAAGACTGAGCATTTCCACAGGCGATGCTGGTGCCCGCCGCCTCACGACGGGGAGGCGGCCGCACCGGCCGGAGGCGGTTCATGCGGTGATGGGAAAGGGCTCCCGCGAGCAGGGGATCGGATAGCCCATGAGGGGGAGATACAGCCGGCCGGCGCGGCGCTATAACGAAGGCGATTGACCACGGATGTCGGGGAGAGTCGCATGAAAGCCCAGCACGCCCTTGTCGCAGTCGTCCTGTTTGCAGGGCTGATCGGCCTGGCCTTCGTGGGCCTGGCTGCCGGCCATGGCTTGCAGCTCGGCGATCCGTGGGCCATGGCGCAGCACCCGCTGTTCAGCTCGGGCGCGGCCTCGCTGACCTCGGCCGTCGTCTGCGTGCTGTTGCTGCTGCGCTTCGGGCGCAGGCACTGAGGGCTGTCAGGCCGGTGGATCCTTGGCCCGTGTGCGGGAGACCGCCATCATGATGCCGATGCCGGCCACGATGAGGCAGACGATGGCCACATAGGTCACCGCCAGGCCGGCCGTGATCAAGGCCCACGCGACGCCGCCCAGCAGCACCGCGAGCCCAAGGATGTAGAGGGCGAACGACATGTCAGCTCCGTTTGAGGACTTTGTGCAGCGACTCTATGGCGGCGCCAGCGCCGCCCCGGTCGGACGTTTCGCCTCACCACCGTAGGCCCGTTCCTACCGCCTTTGCGGGCTCGCGCCTTCAGGCTGCTGCCGTGCCTGGGACTATCGTCGCCGCTCATGAGAATCGTTATGGGTGAGGCGGTCATGCGCAGGAACTGGACGCGGCATCAGCTGGTGGGCTTGGTGGGGTGGCTGGCCATCACTTTCGTGGCCGCTGCGGTGGGCTCGGTGGCCTCGGCGGACGCGCCGACCTTCTATGCCCAGCTGTCCAAGCCCGACTGGGCGCCGCCGGCGTCGGTCTTCGGGCCGGTCTGGACGCTGCTGTACCTGTTGATGGGCATCGCCGCCTGGCTGGTGTGGCGCGAGCGCTCGGCGCGGGGCGTGGACGGTGCCCTGAGCCTGTTCCTCATCCAGCTGGCGGCGAACGCGCTGTGGTCCTGGCTGTTCTTCAGCTGGCGCCAGGGCGCTTTCGCGCTGGTGGACATCCTGTTGCTGCTGCTGCTCATCGCCGGCACCGCCGCGTCGTTCTGGCGCATCAACCGCCTGGCCAGCGCGCTGTTGCTGCCCTATCTCGCCTGGGTCGCGTTCGCGTCGGTGCTGACCGGCGTGGTCTGGCAGCGCAATCCGGGGCTTTTATAGGGGCCGCCAAGAGGCATGGCGGCTTACCCCCGGACGGTAAACTGCCTCGATGCCCGTTCTGCTTGCCCTTGACAGCTCCACCGAGACGATGGCCCTGGCCCTCGTGACCCCGGGGCCGGCCAAGCTGTTCGAGGCCGCGGGGGGCGCCCAGGCCTCGGCGCGCATGCTGCCCGAGATCAAGGCCTTGCTGGCGGATGCCGGCCTGAAGCTGGCGGACGTGGATGCCATTGCCTACGGCCAGGGCCCCGGCGCCTTCACCGGCCTGCGTACCGCCTGCGCGGTCGCCCAGGGGCTGGCCTTCGGACTGGACAAGCCCGTGCTGGCCATCGACAGCCTGATGCTGGTGGCCGAGGACGCCCGCGCCCAGGGCGCCGGCGACGATGTCTGGGTGGCGATGGATGCGCGCATCGGCGAGATCTACGCGGCGCACTACCGCTGGACCGATGGCGGCTGGCAGGTGGACGGCGCGCCCGCGCTGTACGCCCCCGCCGCGCTGGCAGCCCACTGGGGACAGCCGGTCGCCGTGGCCGGCACCGCGCTGACCGAGTACGCCGACGCGCTGGGCTCGCTGCCCCACGCCTGGCCGCAGACCCGCTCGCGCGCCGCCGCCTTGGGCGCGCTGGCGCTGGCCGCCTGGCAACGCGGCGAGGCGCGCGACGCCGCCGAAGCGGTGCCCGTCTACGTGCGCGACAAGGTCGCGCTGACGACGGCTGAACGCGAGCAGGCCAAGGCATGAGTGCGCAACTGGACCGGGGGCTGCCGCCCTTTGAAGCCTCCGGCATGCGCCTGCCGGACCTGACCGAGGTCATGGCCGTCGAGCGGCGGGCCTATCCGGTGCCGTGGACGCACGGCAACTTCGTCGACTCGCTCGCCGCCGGTTATCCGGCCGAGGTGTTGCGCGGCCCGCGCGCCGAGCTGCTGGGCTACTGGGTGGCCATGCCGGGCGTGGACGAGCTGCACCTGCTCAACATCACGGTCGCGTCGGCCTGGCAGGGGCGCGGCCTGGCCGTCGTCATGCTGGACCGCCTCGTCAACGCCTGCCGGCAGCGCGGCCTGACGCAGCTATGGCTTGAGGTGCGCGTCAGCAACGAGCGCGCGCGCGATGTCTATCTGCGCTACGGCTTTGTCGAGGTCGGCCGGCGCCGCGCCTACTACCCGGTCGTGCAGGGGCCGCGCGAGGACGCCCTGCTGATGAGCCTGCCGGTGGCGGCGGTCTAGCGATGAGCTGGGACCAACGCCAGCGGGCCATGCTCGCCGAGATGGGCTTCCGGCTGCCGGAGCAGGCCGAGGCTCACGAGGCACCCGACGTCGCGGGTGCTGTCGTCGTCGAGGCGCCCGCGCTGGTCGCCGTCGAACGCGCGCCCGCAGCCGCACCTGTGCCCGCGCCGATGGCCGCGCGCCCCCCGACGCCCACGCCGCGTGCTGCCGCCGTGGTGCCGACGGCACTGGCCGGCCTGGACCTGGCCGCGCTGCGCGAGGCCGTGCTGGACGGCCGCGCCTGCGGCGCCTGCGAGCACCGTGTGCACCTGTTCGGGCGCGGTGCGCAGCCGCAGGCGACCTGGCTGGTCGTCACCGATCCGCCGGACGAAGCCGATGAGGGCGCCGGCGAACTGCTCGGCGGTGACGCCGGCCGGCTGCTGGACCGCATGCTGGCGGCCGTGGGTCAACGCGTGAGCGGCGACGGCGCGACGGCCTTCGTCGCCCCCATCGTGCCAGGCCGGGCACCACGTGGCCGGCCGCCGCTGCCGCAGGAGCTGGAGGCCGGCGAGGCCCAGTTGGCGCGGCTGGTGGAGCTGCTGCAGCCCCGGCTGGTGCTGGCCATGGGCCTGCATGCCGCGCGCCGGCTGAGCGGCAGCGCCGACCCGCTGGGCCGGCTGCGCGGGCGCGTGCATTTGTGGCGCGACCTGCCCGTGGTGGTCACCTACCATCCAGGCTATCTGCTGCGAAATCCGGCCGACAAGGCCGGAGCCTGGGACGACCTGTGTCTGGCCCGCAAGACCTTCAACACATGAGCGCTGCCGACGATGCGGCGCGCTCCGTGGAGGCTGCGCGATTCAAGTTGCTGGCCGACTACCTGCCGGCCTGGATCGCCCTCTACGACGCCAAGACCCAGGTCTGTCTGTTCGCCAACCGCGGCTATGCCAGCGCCTTCGGGCTGACCGAGCAGAGCATCCTCGGCAAGACCTTCGCCGAGATCATCGGCACCGAGGCCGTGGCGTTGATCCAGCCGTCCGTGGACCGCGTGCTGTCGGAGCGCGTGGCCGTCAGCTACGAGCGCGAGCTGCCCGAGGCCGACGGCACGCCGCGCTGGATCGAGGTGCACCTGATCCCGCAACTGGGCCCGGACGGCGAGCCGGTGGCCAGCTGCGTGCTGATCAACGACATCACCAAGTTCCGGCTCGCCGAGCGCGCGATGCGCGAGTCCGAGGCGCGGCTGGACAAGTTCATGCAGGCCACGGTGGAAGGCATCCTGTTCCACAAGGACGGCATCACCACCGACGTGAACCCGCCGTGCTGCGAGCTGGTGGGCTACACGCTGGCCGAGATGGTGGGGCGCCACGTGCTGTCCTTCATCGCCGAGGACGAGCTGCCCAAGGTCAAGGAGGTCATGCGCCTGGGCCGGGAGCTGCGCTACGAGACCGCCGTGCTGCACAAGGACGGCACGCGCATCCCGGTCGAGTTCATCGTGCGCACGCTGGAGCGCGACGGCGAGAAGCTGCGCATGACCATCGTGCGCGACATCCGTGACCGCATCGAGAGCGAGGCGCGCATCCAGCACCTGGCGCACCACGACGCGCTGACCGGGCTGCTGAACCGCGCGTCTTTCATGGACCGCATGGCCGGCATGCTCAGGCGCGCCGAGCGCAAGGGCGAGATGCTGGCGCTGCTGTTCATCGACCTGGACAACTTCAAGCGCGTCAACGACTCGCTGGGTCATCTCGAGGGCGACCAGGTGCTGACCACCGTGTCCGAACGCCTCATCGGCGCGCTGCGCGGCAGCGACCTCGTGGGCCGCTTCGGCGGCGACGAGTTCGTCGTGCTGCTCAGCGACCTGGAGAGCCGCGCCGACGTCATCGTCGTGCTGGAGGCGCTGCTGTCCGTCGTGGAAGTGCCGGTCAAGGCCGACGGCCGCTCGCTGTCCGTCACGCCGTCCATCGGCGTGGCCGTGTTCCCGGACGACGGCCGCCAGGCCGACGAGCTGATCCAGCATGCCGACACGGCCATGTACCGCGCGAAAGCCCGTGGACGCGCGACGTATCAGTTCTTCGAGCCCGCGCTGGCCGAGACGGCCTATGCCGACCTCGTGCTGGAGGCCGAGCTGGCGCAGGGCCTGACGCGCAACGAGTTCGAGCTGTTCTTCCAGCCGCAGGTGGAGGCGACCACGGGCCAGCTGTCGGGCGCCGAGGCGCTGCTGCGCTGGCGCCACCCGGAGCGTGGCCTGCTGTCGCCGGACCGTTTCATCTTCGTCGCCGAGCGCCACCGCTTGATGCTCGCTCTGGGCGAATGGGTGCTGCGCGAGGCCGCGCAGACCGCGCGGCGGTGGCGCGAGCAGGGGCTCACGAGCGGGCACGGGCCCATGCGCATCGCCGTCAACCTGTCGCGCATGCAGTTCAACCTGAACGGCTTTGCCGACACGGTCGGCCGCGTGCTGGCCGAGGCGGGCGCCAAGGGCCAGTGGCTGGAGCTGGAACTGACCGAGCGCATGCTGATCGACGACATCGAGCATGCGCCCGCCACGCTCAGCGCGCTGCGCGCCCAGGGGCTGACCGTGTCGGTGGACGACTTCGGCACCGGCTACACGTCGCTGGCCCACCTGACCGAGCTGCCGCTGGACAAGCTCAAGATCGACCAGGGTTTCGTCGCCCGGCTGCCCGACGACGTGGGCGCGCAGGCCATCACGCGCGCCATCGTGCAGATGGCCGTGGGCTTGGGCCTGACCGTCACGGCCGAAGGCGTGCGCACCGCGGCGCAGTGGCAGCTGCTGTCCGGCTGGGGCTGCCAACAGTTCCAGGGCGAGCTGGTGGGCGCGCCCATGCCGGCGGCCGAGTTCGAGGCCTGGGTCAAGGCAAGATGAATCTGAACGACAAGATCCGCGCGCAGATCGCCGCAGAGGGCGGCTGGCTGCCGTTCGACCGCTTCATGAGCATGGCCTTGTACGAGCCGGGCCTGGGCTACTACGCGGGCGGCCGGCGCAAGTTCGGCACCATGCCCTCGCAGGGCTCTGACTTCGTCACCGCGCCGGAGATGTCGCCGCTGTTCGGCCGCGCGCTGGCGCGCCAGCTCGCGCAGGCCATGGACGCCAGCGGCTGCCGCGACGTCATGGAGTTCGGCGCCGGCTCCGGCGCGCTGGCCGCGCAGCTGATCGCCGAGCTGGACGCGCTCGGTGCAGGCCTGGCGCGCTACCGCATCGTGGAGCTGTCGGCCGAGCTGCGCGAGCGCCAGCGCGAACGCCTGGCGCATTGGAGTGACCGCGTCGAATGGCTGGACGCGCTGCCCGAGCAGATCGAGGCGGTGGTCATCGGCAACGAGGTGCTGGACGCGATGCCGGTGCAGCTGCTCTCGTTCGACGGCCAGGTGTGGCGCGAGCGCGGCGTCGTGGCCGCGGGTGAGGGCTTCGCGTTCGAGGATCGCGCCACGATGCAGCGCCCGCCCATAGACACGGGTTTCGTGCCCGGCACCGTCACCGAGATCCACCCGCAGGCCGAGGCCTTCACGAAGACGCTGGCGCGTGCGCTGAAGCGTGGTGCGGCCTTCTTCATCGACTACGGCTTCCCCGAGGCCGAGTACTACCACCCGCAGCGCCATGGCGGCACGCTGATGTGCCACCAGGGCCACCTGGCCGACCCCGATCCGCTGCTGGCCGTGGGCGACAAGGACATCACGGCCCACGTCAACTTCACCGGCATCGCGCTGGCGGGGCAAGATGCGGGGCTGGTCGTGCTGGGCTATACCAGCCAGGCCAATTTCCTGCTCAACTGCGGCATCGCCGATCTGCTGACCGGCGCTCGCTTAAGCGAGCGCGCGATGGCGCATCGCCTGCTGGCCGAGCACGAGATGGGCGAGTTGTTCAAGGTGGTGGGCTTCGCGCCGCTGAATGCGCCGTTCGATGCGATTGGTTTTGAACGCGGGGATCGTTCGCACAAACTCTGAACCAGCTCATGAATGCAACCACAGGGACACGGAGACACAGAGGAACTTCCGTCTTTTCTCTGTGCCTCGGCGTCTCTGTGGTTGCATTTGGCCTTCCTGCGCTGGCGCAGGACATCAACACCGGCCGCAATCTCGCGGCCACCTGCGCCAGCTGCCATGGCACGCAGGGCCGGCCGCGCGGCACCGTGATGCCGCCGCTGGCGGGCATGAAGTCGGGCGTCATGCTGGAACTGCTGGCCGACTACCGCAGCGGCAGGCAGCCCGGCACCGTGATGCCGCAGATCGTCAAGGGCTACAGCGAGGCGCAACTGCGCGCCATCGCGGCCTATTTCGAAGCGCAGGCCAGGCCATGATGCAGCGCCGCCACCTGATCGCAGCCGGCGGCCTGGCGCTGGCCGGCTGCGTGACGCCCACGGCAGCGGTGGGCCGCGTCGTCGTCGTGGGCGGCGGCTTCGGCGGCGCCACGGCCGCGCGCTACCTGAAGCTGTGGGGCGGCGCGGCGGTGGACGTCACGCTGGTGGAGCGCCACGAGGGCTTCATCTCCTGCCCGATGTCCAACCTGGTCATCGCCAGCGCGCGCGATCTGGCCAGCATCAGCCACGGCTATGCGGGCCTGCAGGCGCTGGGCGTGAAGCGCGTGCGCGGCGAGGTCGTCGCGATCGACCCGGCCCGGCGCAGCGTGCAGCTGGCCGACGGCAGCCGTATCCACAGCGACCGGCTGGTCCTGGCGCCCGGCATCGGCCTGGTGGCCGACGACGTGCCGGGCCTGCCGGCCGCGTTCGCCAGCGGCCGCGCGCTGCATGCCTGGCAGGCCGGCGCGCAGACGCTGAGCCTGCGTCGCCAGCTGGAGGCGCTGCCCGACGGCGGCGTCGTGCTGATGAGCATCCCCAAGGCGCCGTACCGCTGCCCGCCCGGGCCCTACGAGCGCGCCTGCCTGATCGCGTCCTGGCTGCGCCGCGCCCGGCCGCGTGCCAAGTTGCTGGTGCTGGACGCCAACCCCGAGGTGCAGAGCAAGAAGTCCTTGTTCGAGCGCGCGTTCGCGCAGCACCATGCCGGCGTGCTGGAGTACCGGCCCAATGCCGAGCTGAAGGAGGTGACGGCCGACGGCGTTGCGCGCTTCGAGTTCGAGGACATCCGCGCCGATGTGCTGAACCTGATCCCGCCGCAGCGCGCCGGCGACCTGGCGCTGCCGTTCGCCAACGTGAACCGCCGCTGGGTGGGGGTGGACTGGCTGACGATGGAGGCCCAGGCTGCACCGGGCGTGCATGTGGTGGGCGACGCCATCCTGTCGGCGCCAGGCATGCCCAAGTCCGGCCACCTGGCCAACCAGCAGGCCAAGCTGGCCGCGGCGGCCGTGCTGCAGTTGCTGAAGGGCGAGGCCGTGAACCCCGAGCCGCTGGTGATGAACACCTGCTACAGCTTCGTCACGCCGGACGAGGCCATGCACGTGGCCTCGGTGCACCGCTACGACGCGGCCGACAAGACGATGAAGACGGTGCCCGGCTCGGGCGGCGTGTCGGCCGCGGCCAGTGCGGCCGAGGCGGCCTATGCGCGCGGCTGGGCCGAGAACATCTGGGCCGACAGCCTGGCGCTTTGAGGCACTAAGGCAGCAACCCGCCCAGGGTGCCCAGCGTCGGCGGCGCGGCACCGGGGCCACGCGCCGAGGCCAGTTGCTTCCATGCGGCCTGAACCAGTGCGTCGTCGTCGCGGCCTGCGGTCTGGCGTGCTTGCAGCCATTGCGAGACGAGGTCCAGCGGATGGCCAGGCCGCAGCACCGCGGGCCGCGCCTGATGGGCGGCTTCAAGCAATTGCACCGCGTCCGGCGTGCGCTGCAGCTGCGCCGTCAGCGCCCGGTCGAGGCGGGCCGCCCAGCGCTGGATGACGCCGATGTCCGTGACACGGGCCAGCAGCTCGGCGCTGCGACCCAGGTCGCCCAGCGCGCGGGCCAGCCGGCCCTCGACCTGGTCGAGCCGGCTGCCGCGCAACGCCAGCGCGCCGGGCAGCGGGCGCTCGCGCAGCCGTTGCAGCGCGTCGGTGGCCAGCGCGGGCTCGCCGGCGGCCAGCGCGGCCTCGGCCAACAGCATCAGGCTGCGGCCGCGCCGCCCGCCGCCGTCCAGCGCGGCCGCCTCGGCCAGCAGCGCGCGCATCGCCGGCAGATCGGGCCGGCCGCCGCGCGCCTGCGCCACCAGCAGCTCGGCGCGGAAGGTCAGCAGCTGCGCCGACGCCAAGCCGTCGGCGCGGGCGCCGTCCAGCAGCGTCCGGCGCGTGCGCAGCTCGTCCGCATGGCGGCCTTCCCACTGTTGCACATAGGCCCAGTTGCTGGCGACCTGCAGCGCGAAATCATTGCCCGGCCCCAGCGCGCGGCGGATGTCGGCCAGCAGCGGGCCGCCGCGCTCGTCGATGCCGTCGAACTCGGCGTTCATGCCCATCAGCGACAGCTCGTGGCGACGCAGCACCAGCACCGGGATCGTCAGCCGCGGGTCGGGGCTGTTCCACAGCGGTTTGGTCTGCCGCGCGACCTGCAGCGCTTCGGCCACGCGGCCTTGCATGCGGCGCAGCACGTCCAGGTTCAGCAGGTAGTCGGCGCGCTCGTAGTCGTCATGGGGATGCAGCTTCTCGGTCAGCACGCGCACGCGCTCCAGCGCGCGCTCGGAGTCGTCCAGCCTGCCGGAGTGCATGTAGTCGGCGGCGAGGATGAACTGCTGCTGGCGCACCTCCTCGCTGTCGGGCCCGAACTCGCGCGCCAGCGGCGCAGCCAGCGGCTCCAGCAGCGCGATGGCGGCGTCGTGGTTGCCGTTGATCTGGTGCACCTGGCCCAAGCTCAACCGTGCCTGCAGCACCGGCCGCTCGTCCTCGCCGTGCTGCTGGCGGGCCAGCGCGAGCCACTGTTCGCCCAGCGGCTGCGCGTGGTCGAAGCGGTTCAGCGCCATGTAGGTGCGCGACATGACCTCCAGCAGCCGCTGGCGCGTGGCGGGGTCGTCGGCGAAGGCCGTGTCCAGCTTGTCGCGGCTGTCGTCCAGCAGCTCCAGCACATTGGGCGAGCGGCCGTTCTCGCGCAGGTGGCCGTCCTCGGACAGCAGGTCGGCCAGGAAACGCCCCACCGCATCGCTGCGCTGCCGCGCGGTCTCGGCGCGCTGCCACTGCCAGGTGCTGGCGCCCAGGCCGGCGACGAGGCTGGCCAGCAGCAGCCCGCCCAGCGTGGACAGCAGCGCGTGGCGGCGCAGCAGCAGCGTGGTTCGGCGCAGCCGGCCGTGATCGCGCCGCGCGGCCACGGGCAGCTGCACCTGCCAGCGGCGCAGGTCGTCGATGAAGGCGTGCACGCCGGCATAGCGCTGCTCGGGCAGCTTGCCCAGCGCCTGGTTGGCGATGGCTTCCAGATCGCCCAGCGCGCGGCGTGCGTCGCGCGGCGCGCCCGGGCCTTGGCCGTCGTCCGGCGCCAATTTCAGCAACGCGGCCAGGCGGTGCGGCGGCTGGTGCAGCACGGCGTGGTCCAGCACCGCGCGGCTGTCGCCGCGGCGGCCGAACGGCAGCTGGCCGCTGAGCAGTTCGAACAGCAGCACGCCCAGCGCGAACACGTCGACCGCGGTGCTGGCCGCGTCTTCGGCGACCTGTTCGGGCGCCGCATAGCCGGGCGTCAGGCCGGCGCGGGTGTCTTCGGCATCCTGGCCGGGCGAGGCGGCGAGGCCGAAGTCCAGCAGCTTGGGCTGGCCGTCGGCGGTGGCGAGGATGTTGGCGGGCTTGAGGTCGCGGTGCACCACCAGCCGGCCGTGCGCGTACTCCACGGCGTCGGCGATCTGCAGCAGCAGCGCGACGCGCTGGGCCACCGTGGGGCAGTGGCGGCGTACGTATTGGTCCAGCGGCAGGCCGTCGACGAACTCCAGCACCAGGTAGGCATGGGGCGGCTGCACGCCGGCATCCAGCAACGCGGCGATGCCGGTGTGCGTCAGACGGCCCAGCGCAGCACGCTCGCGCATGAAGCGGCGGGCCACGGCCGCGGTGGCGCCGTCGCCCTGCAGCAGCTTGATGGCGGCGCGGGCGTCGTACAGGCCGTCGACGCGACGCGCCTCCCAGACTTCAGCCAGCCCGCCGCTGCCAATGCTGCGCAGCAGCTCCCACGGCCCCAGCCTGAGGCCGGGGTGTGCGGCGCCCACCGCCTGCGTCATGCAGGCGCGATCACCAGCTGCCGGTGTTGGGCATGGACGCCCAGGGCTCGGCCGGCGCCAGCGCCGGGCCGTGCTGCAGCAGCTCGACGGAGATGCCGTCCGGCGAGCGCACGAAGGCCATGCGGCCGTCGCGCGGCGGGCGGTTGATGGTGATGCCGTGGTCGGCCAGCTTCTGGCAGGCGGCGTAGATGTCGTCCACCGCATAGGCCAGGTGGCCGAAGTTGCGGCCGCCGGTGTATTGCTCGCCCTTGCCATCGGCGTCGGGCCAGTTGTAGGTCAGCTCGACCTGGGCGTCGTCATCGCCGGGCGCGGCCAGGTAGATCAGCGTGAAGCGGCCGGCCTCGCTCTCGTGGCGGCGCACTTCGCGCAGGCCCAGGGCGTCGCAGTAGAAGCGCATCGACGCGTCGACGTTCTCGACGCGGACCATGGTGTGCAGGTATTTCATGGGCGCGATTGTCGGTGTTCAAGGCATGGCGCGGCCGTCGCCGGCCGGCCCGCGATGCTCAAACGATCCGGCTTTGCCGATCCGTGGTGCGAACCCCGTGCAGACGTGACTGCCGCATTCCAGGCGCGGCGCAGCCGTCGCCGTCCCTCCAGTGACTCCCACGGATCCGGCTTTGCCGGTCCGTCGGGAGTGCCCCCTTGAGGGGGCGCGCGAAGCGCGTAGGGGGTGGTCTAGTAGTCCAGCCATTCCATCGGCGCCACCAGCTTGTCGCCGCGGATGCGCTCCAGCGTGCCGGTCAGCACGTCGATGTTGTTGTCGAAGCTGCCATGGCTGGCGGCGATCTGGTCGCCGGTCTTGGTGGTGCGCACCTTGGGCGTGTCGACCAGGTTCAGCAGCGAGCCGGCCGGCCACAGCTTGCGCCAGGCCTTGATGTCGGCCTGGGCGGCGTCGGCCCATTGGTCGACCGGCCAATGGGCCAGCGGCTTGACCAGCGCGCGCTCCATGCCCAGCAGCGGCTGCTTGCGCACATCGTCCAGCGCGCGCGACACGAGGTACAGCAGGCTCTTGCCGTAGATGTCGCGCTCGGCGCTGGGCAGGCCGTCGGCGCATTCGTTGGCGTCGGTCAGCACGTGCAGGCGCAGCCGGTCCAGCGGCAGCACGCCGGCCTGGTGCGCGCCGCCATAGTGCCGCACGCCGAAGCCGCTGGAGCAGGCGGCGGCGTACAGCTCGCAGCTGGCCACGGACAGCGGCTTGGGGCCGGCCAGGTGGTCCAGCAGATGGCCCAGCAGGATGGAGCCGGCCGAATGGCCGATCAGGTGCAACTCCAGCGCCTGGCCGTTCTTGGCCAGCGCGTCGCGCAGTTCGTGCAGCATGCGGGCGGAGACTTCCAGCACATGGTCGGTCGTCGCGCCGCCGGCGGCGTTCTCGCGCATCTCGCTCCAGATGCCGCGCGCGAACTGCCGGCCGACGGCCTCGATGCTGCGGTCCTTGGCCTCGGAGGCGGCGTCGCGCAGCTTGTCCAGCCAGCCCTCGCTGCGGTCGCCGCTGTCGACGATGCGGTGCTTCAGGTCTTCCAGCATGTACTTCAGCGTCTCGCCGGGGCCGGTCTTCCACGTGAAGAACAGCGGGTAGATGCCGTTGGCCAGGAAGTAGGGCGCCAGCACGCGGATGCGCTGCAGCGAGCCCACCTCGGAGTTCAGCCCGCCGTGCGCGTAGATGGCGAGCTTCAGCGTCTTGGCCTTGCTGGCCTTGAACCAGTTCAGCGGCCGCTCGACGATCAACTCGCGCGCCAGGCCGGCGCGGTCGCTGCGCTCGCGCGTGAAATCTGTCGCCATCAGCTGGCCGTCGTTGCCCGACACCAGCGTGTGCGTGTAGGCCTCGTCGGTGCGCAGCGGCTGGTAGGGCTTGTGGTCGAACTGGTGCTTGAAGGGCCAGGGGTCGTCGCGCGGGTTGTCGCCCTGGCTCAGCGTGGCGCCCACGTCGGACAGGCCGCGCCCTGCCATCACGCGGAAGCCGCTGGCCGCCGCACCCTTGGCCGGCTTGGCTCCGGGCACCTGGCGGGCCTTGACGTCCGACAGGTCCTGCGGCACGCCCAGGGCCACGGCCCAGGCGTCGGTGGCGTTGGTCACCCAGTCTTCATACGGCAGGATGGCGAAGCCGCTGGCGCCCCAGGCGGTGCCCCAGCTGTTCTGCACGACGAAGCCGCGCTCGTTGAAACCCACCAGCGCGAACGCATGGCCGCCGGTCTTCTGCACCATGGCGCCGATGCGCGGCAGCTTGTCGTGGCTGGTGGGCATGGGCGACGGCCCCAGGCCCCAGCCGTTGTGCACGTCGGCCGACACGTAGACGGCACCGATCTCGTAGATGGCGGCCTGCATGTCGACGACGCTCTTCTTGTCGACGCGGTAGTAGACGCCCAGCGTGCGGCCGGTGGCGTCGTCGTCCCAGCCCGGCAGCGGGCGTGCGAAGGTGCCCTGGCCGTCGCGGTCCAGCGGGTAGGGCCACAGCGTCTCGGTGCAGACGCCGTGCTTGTGCCAGCCCTTCAGCGCGCCGCGGCAGGACGAGCCTTCATAGTCCTGGCCCGGCCATTCGTCGTACAGCTTGGCCAACTCGTAGAACATGCGCGGGCTGACGAGATCGGGCTGCTGGCCGCGCGGGAGTTGCAGGTGGCGCAGCCAGTACAGGTAGTTGGTCACGCAGGCCAGGCCAAAGCCGGTGCACGCGCCCTCGTTGCCCTGGTTCAGGATGCGGCCGGCCTTCACATAGGCGGGCAGCAGCTTCTTCAGGTCGACATCCAGCGGCCAACGCGCGGGCAGCGAGCGCAGCGGCGAGCGGTAGATCAGGTCGCGCAGGTCCAGCCGGTCGGGGCGGGCGTCCAGCTTGGGAATGATGGCGGCGGCGGGCTTCTTGGTCTTGGTGGCCATGACTGCGGTCTCCTCGGGTGACGACGGATGATGGCCGCGCCGCGGGGGCCGGACAAGCTCGCATGCGAGACTGATCCCCATGTTGAAGGACGTCTGCATCGTGGGCCTGGGGGCCATAGGCGGCTGGATGGGCGCGCATCTGGCGCGGCTGGACGGCTTGAACGTCAGCGCGCTGGCACGTGGCGACACGCTGGCCGCCGTGCGCGATCACGGGTTGCGGCTGGACAGCGGCGGGCAGACGCTGGCCGTGCCGCTGCGCGTGAGTGACGATGCCGCGGCGCTGGGGCCGCAAGATCTGGTCATCCTGGCCGTCAAGGGCCCGGCCATCGCCGGCGTGGCCGCGCAGGTCGCGGCACTGTGCGGGCCGCACACGCGCGTGCTGACGGCGCTGAACGGCCTGCCCTGGTGGTTCACGGCCGGGCTGCCGGTGCCGGGTCTTGCGTTGGACTGCGTAGACCCGGGCGGCCGCATCGCCGCGCTGATCCCGCCCGAGCGCGTCATCGGCTGCGTGGTGCACGCCAGCTGCTTCACGACCGCGCCGGGCTGCATCAGCCATGTGATGGGCAATGGCCTGCTGATCGGCGAGGCCTGCGGTGGCGGCAGCGGGTCGGTGGACGAGGTGGCGGCGCTGCTCGCCGGCGCCGGCTTCGGCGCCAAGGCGGTCGACAGCATCCAGCGCGAGGTGTTCTACAAGCTGTGGGGCAACATGACCACCAACCCGGTGTCGGCGCTGACGCGCGCGACGACCGACCGCATCCTGGCCGACGAGCTGGTACGCGAGTTCACGACGGCCATCATGCGCGAGGCGGCGGTCATCGGCGAGCGCGTGGGCTGCCCGATCGCGCAGTCGCCGCAGGACCGCCATGTCATCACGCGCTCGCTGGGCGCGTTCAAGACGTCGATGCTGCAGGACATCGAGGCCCATCGTGCGATCGAGACCGACGCGCTGCTGGCCGCGCCGCGCGAGTTGGCGCAGCAGCTGGGCATCGCGACGCCCATGATGGATGCGCTGCTGGGCCTGACGCGGTTGATGGACAGCTGCCGCCGCTGATGCGTCAGTAGGGCAGGTTGCCGGCGTGGCGCCGCCAGTGGCGCGCGACCTCGCCCTTGCGCAGGGCCTCGGCGAACTCGGCGTTCAGTCGTGGCAGCAGGGCGGCCGCGGCACTGTCGCGTGCGGCAACGAGATGGAAGGCCGGCGCCGGCACGTCCGGCAGCGGCGCATGCGCCAGCCCGGGCGTGGCCAGGTGGTTGACCTTACCCAGCTCCAGCTGCTCGATGACTTCCAGCTCCTCGACGAAGTAGTCGCAGCGCCCCAGCATCAGCTTCTCGATGAGCTGCTGGTAGTTGCGTGCACCCTGGTCCAGGTCGCCGGGCGCCAGCCCGTAGTGGGCATAGCTGGCGCCGTTCTTGCCGCAGCCGCGCCAGCGCTTCAGGTCGGCGCGGCTGTTGACCTGCAGCGGCCTGGCGGCGCGGAAGAACAGCTGCGGCGTGAAGGTCTTGTACGGCGCCGAGAAGGCCAGCGTCTGCGCGCGCTCCTCGTCTCGGTAGGCGGCGAGCGCGAAGTCGATTTCGCCCTGCGCGACCGCGCGCAGACAGCGTTTGAAAGGCAGGTCGCCGATCAGCTTCAGCGTCACGCCGTGCCGGGCGAACAGCGGCGTCCAGAGGTCGACGAGAAAGCCTTTCAGCTGCTGGGGCTGGCCCGGCGTGCGGTACAGCCAGGGCGGCCCCAGGCCGGGTTCGCCGCAGGCGGTCATGGGGCTGGCCTGTGCCGTCAACGCCGCCAGCCCTAACAGCGCGGCCAGCGGGCGCATCCAACAACGACGCGAAAGACGGGAGCGGTAGGCCATGTCGGCCCGAGTCTATGCGCGCGCCGTACGCGTTAGCCCATGGGCGAGATGCCCAGCCACGCGGCGTGCGCCCAGAACGCGAAAAAGGCCCACAGCGCGAAGCCGGCCGCGACGGTGGCCGCGGTGCCTGCGAGCGTCGGCGCCGCCGTCGTGGGTGCCGGCCGGCGGCGCGCCGCGCGGAACACCAGGATGGACCAGACCAGGAAGCTGCCAAACAGCATCACGTCGGCCAGCGTGTTGTTGGCCAGCAGATGCGCAAGGGCCCAGACCTTGACCGACAGCGTCATCGGGTGCTGCAGCTTGGCCTTGAAGTGGTTGCGCGGCACGTAGGCCGCCGCCATCAGGACCATGGCGACCAGCACCAGCAGCGCCGCCGCGTGGTTCATGCCGCGTATGGGTGCCCACAACACCATCGGGTGCAGGCGGGCCTGCGAGTAGCCCCAGAGGATCAGGCCGAAGCCGATCAGCGACACGAGGGTGTAGATCCCCTTCCAGCCCTTGTCGCCCAGCCGGGCGATCTGTGCGTTGCGCCAGCGCGGCGCCATGGCGCGGGTCAGGTGGATGCCGAGGAAGAGGGCGAGGCCGAGGGCAAGCCAGGTCATTGAAAGTCTCCTTGTCAGTTGTTCATGCCGTGCGGGCCGAGCGCCGGGCCGCTCCCAAGCCGGCCCGCCTGGGGCGATGTGCTTGTGGCTCAACGCCACAAGCATCGCCGTCCCCTCGGGGGACCGACCAACGTAATCGTTGGGCGAGGGGCTTCATTTCTTTCAGGTCTGTCGGTCAACGCGCAAAGCCAGCACGACCGAACTGTTGGTGCGCAGCACGCCGTCGATGTCGCCGATCTCGTCGAGCAGCGCGTCGAGCCGGGCCGTAGTGTCGGCGCGCAGGAGCGCCATGTAGTCGAACTCACCACTGACGCTGGCGAGCTGGCGCAGCTCGGGCAGTTCTGATAGGCGCTTCACCACCTCGCGCCCGGCCTTGGGGCTGACGGTGATGCCCACGAAGGCCTGCACGCTGCGCCCGGCTTCATCGCCGCCCAGCCGCGCCGTGTAGCCCACGATGCGCCCGCTGGCCTCCAGCCGAGCCAGCCGCGCGACGACGGTGGTGCGCGCCACGCCCAGCTTGCGCGCCAGCGTGGCGGTGCTTTCGCGGGCGTTGGCCTGCAGCAGCAGGATCAGCTGGCGGTCGAGGTCGTCGGCGCTGGGGGGTGGGTTTACCCGTGATTCATTCATAACGGCGAATCATCGCGACGATTCGACGAATCGGCAATTGATTTCGTCGGAACAATGCTTTCTTTCGTCATCCACCCTGCCTAGAGTGCGGCCCAACACAAAACCAGCCTGGAGCCCCTCATGAAGATTGCCCTGCTCGGCGCCGGCCATATCGGCCAGACCATCGCCCGCCTGCTGCACGCCACCGGCGACTACCAGGTCACCGTGCTCGACAAGAACGCCGGCTACCTGAAGGTGCTGGCCGCCGAGGGCATCGCCACGGCGGAAGTCGACAGCGACAACCGTGCCGCGCTGGCGGCCCAGCTGCGCGGCAAGGACGCCGTCGTCAACGCGCTGCCCTACCACCTGGCCATCACCGCCGCCGAACTGGCGCTGGAGTGCGGCTGCCACTACTTCGACCTGACCGAGGACGTGGCCGCCACCAAGGCCATCAAGGACATGGCCAAGGGCGCCAAAACCGCCTTCATGCCGCAGTGTGGCCTGGCGCCGGGCTTCATCGGCATCGTGGCCCACCACCTGGCCAGCGGCTTCGACTCCGTGCGCGACGTGCAGATGCGCGTCGGCGCACTGCCGGCCTTCCCGACCAATGCGCTGAAGTACAACCTGACGTGGTCGGTGGACGGCCTCATCAACGAGTACTGCCACCCCTGCGAGGCCATCCACGAGGGCGAGACCATCGCCGCGCTGCCGTTGGAGGGCCTGGAGCACTTCAGCCTGGACGGCACCGAGTACGAGGCCTTCAACACGTCCGGCGGCCTCGGCACGCTGTGCGAGACCTGGGCGGGCAAGGTGCGCAACCTGGACTACAAGACCGTGCGCTACCCCGGCCACCGCGACCTGATGCAGTTCCTGCTGGGCGACCTGGGCCTGAAGAGCGACCAGGGCAACCTGAAGGACATCATGCGCAAGAGCATGCCGGCGACCATGCAGGACGTGGTGCTGGTGTTCGTGACCGTGTCGGGCATGAAGAACGGCGTGTTGCTGCAGGAGGTGTTCGCGCGCAAGATCTTCGCGACGCGTGATGGCAAGCAGCCGCTGTCGGCCATCCAGATCACGACCGCTGCCGGCATCTGCGCCGCGGTGGACCTGTTCCGTGAAGGCAAGCTGCCGCAGCAGGGCTTTGTGCGCCAGGAGGAGGTCGCGCTGCCGGACTTCCTGGCCAACCGCTTCGGCTCGGCGTACCAGCAATCGCGCCAGGTCGAGTCCATCTCCTGAAGAGAATGCCGACCATGAAGCAACAAACCCTCACCATCCTGGACGCGCTGGGCGTCCACCTGCCGCAAACCTCGAACTCGGGCGGCGACCTGACCGTGCGCTCGCCCATCGACGGCAGCGTGCTGGCCCAGATCCCGACCGCCAGCGCCGCCGACATGCAGGCCGCCGTGGGCCGTGCGCACGAGGCCTTCAAGGCCTGGCGCGTGGTGCCGGCGCCCAAGCGCGGCGAGCTGGTGCGCCTGTTTGGCGAGGAACTGCGCGCGCACAAGTCCCAACTGGCGCAACTGGTCTCCATCGAGGCCGGCAAGGTGACCAGTGAAGGCCTGGGCGAAGTCCAGGAAATGATCGACATCTGCGAGTTCGCGGTCGGTTTGAGTCGTCAGTTGCACGGCCTGACCATCGCCAGCGAGCGCCCCGGCCATCGCATGATGGAACAGTGGCTGCCGCTGGGTGTCGTGGGCATCATCTCGGCGTTCAACTTCCCGGTTGCCGTGTGGGCGTGGAACTCTGCGCTGGCAATCGTGGCCGGTGACGCCTGCGTGTGGAAGCCGTCCGAGAAGACGCCGCTGACCGCGCTGGCCACGCAGGCGCTGTTCGAGCGCGCCGTGAATGCCTATCGCGCTGCGGGCAACGCCGCGCCTGACGGCCTGTCCGAGCTGATCATCGGCCGAGCCGACGTGGGCGAGGCCATGGTGGACGACGCTCGCGTGGCGCTGGTGTCCGCCACCGGCTCGACGCGCATGGGCCGCGCTGTCGGCCCGCGCGTGGCGGCACGTTTCGGCCGGGTTCTCTTGGAGCTGGGCGGCAACAACGCCATCATCGTGACTCCCAGCGCCGACCTGGACCTGGCCGTGCGCGGCATCCTGTTCGGCGCCTACGGCACGGCCGGCCAGCGCTGCACGACGACGCGCCGCGTCATCGTGCACGAGAGCATCCATGACGCGCTGGTCGAGCGCCTGGACCGCGCCCGCGCGCAGCTGCCCATCGGCTCGCCGGTGGAGCAGGGCACCTTGATCGGCCCGCTGATCGACGCGCAGGCGTTTGATGCGATGCAGTTCGCGCTGAGCGCCGCACGCGAGCAGGGCGGCCAGGTGTCGGGTGGCGAACGCGCGCTGGCCGAGCGCTTCCCCGAGGCCTACTACGCCGTGCCCGCGCTGGTGCGCATGCCGGCGCAGACCGAGGTGGTCTGCCACGAGACCTTCGCGCCCATCCTCTACACGCTGAAGTACAAGACGCTGGAAGAGGCCATCGAGTTGCAGAACGGCGTGCCGCAAGGCCTGTCGTCGGCCATCTTCACGACCGACATCCGCGAAGCCGAGCGCTTCATGAGCGCGGCCGGCAGCGACTGCGGCATTGCCAACGTCAACATCGGCACGTCCGGTGCCGAGATCGGCGGTGCGTTCGGTGGCGAGAAGGAAACGGGCGGTGGCCGCGAGAGCGGGTCGGATGCCTGGAAGGCCTATATGCGCCGCACCACCAACACCGTGAACTACTCCAGCGAATTGCCTCTTGCTCAGGGCGTGAAGTTCGACATTTGAGTTGAACTTCGTCGGGGAGGGTAAAAAACTGGGCTATAGTCCGGCCTCCCTGAAAGCCCAGGTGGCGGAATTGGTAGACGCACTAGTTTCAGGTACTAGCGGGTAACTCCGTGGAGGTTCGAGTCCTCTCCTGGGCACCAAACAAGAAAGGCCAGCACGCAAGTGCTGGCCTTTTGCGTTTTGGGGCCCAGGAGAGGACTCGACCACTTTGGCGCGTGGCGCCAAAGTGGGACGCGGAACGCGGCAAAGGCATGTGTCTGCCGGGGTCGCGGGACGTGACCGAGTCCCCGCTGAATGGCCCTCGATGGGCCGTTCAGCGCGTGGTGGCGGCAACCGAGCCTGCAGTGGCGGCGCCAAACCACCTCTCCTCAAACTCCCCCGCCGAAACGCCCTTCCCAAACCACCACCCCTGTCCCCAGTCGCAGCCCATATCGCGCAGCGCGACCATCTGCGCCTCGGTCTCCACGCCCTCTGCGACGACCTCCAGCCCCAGTTCGCGCGCCATCGTCACGATGGCCCGGCACAGGGCCAGCGCCTTGCCGCCGTTTTCCAGCCCGGCGACGAAGCTGCGGTCGATCTTCACCGTGTCGATGTCGTGATGCTGCAGATAGCTCAGCGATGAATAGCCGGTGCCGAAATCGTCCAGCGAGATCGCCAGCCCCGCGTCGCGCAGCGCGCGCAGCCGCTCGGCCACCGCTTCGTCGCGCTCCAGCAGCAAGCCCTCGGTGATCTCCACGGCCAGCGCATCGCCGCCCAGGCCCAGGCTGCGCAGGTGCGAGATCCAGTCGGGCTGCATGCGGTGGCTGCGCTCGCTGAGGAACTGCACCGGCGACTTGTTGATGCTGATCTGGAAGCCCCCGTGCCCGGCCTCGCGCCACGCCAATGCCTGGGCGGCTGCTTCGCGGAACACCCAGTCGCCGATGTCCACGATGAGGCCGCTGGTCTCGGCGATGGGGATGAACTGCGCCGGGCTGACGTCGCCCAGTTGCGGATGCCGCCAGCGCAGCAAGGCCTCGGCCTTGCGCGGCGCGGCCGTCGGATCGCGCAGCGACAGGATGGGCTGGTAGACCAGGCTGAACTGCTGCAGCCGCAGCGCCTCGCGCAGTTCGCCGGCCAGACGGGCGCGGCGCTGCGCGGCGTCGTGCAGCGCCGGCGTGAACATCGCCATGCGGTTGCGTCCCGCACCCTTGGCCTCGTACAGCGCGAGGTCGGCGTGCTTGAACAGCGCTTCGATCTCCAGCCCGTCGCGCGGCGCGAGGCTGACGCCGATGCTGGCCGACACATAGACCCGCTCGCCCGCAACCTGGAAGGCCTCCGACAGCGCCTCCAGCAACTGATGCCCGATGCGCTCGGCCTGCGGCGCGGCCTGCGCGGCCGTCAGCAGCACGGTGAACTCGTCGCCGCCCATGCGCGCCACGACGCCGCTGCCGTCCGGCATGCAGCCCTGCAGCCGCTCGGCGACCTGCACCAGCAGCGCGTCGCCCACGTCGTGGCCCAGCGAATCGTTGACTTCCTTGAAGTGGTCCAGGTCGACGAACAGCACGGCCAGTTCCTCCCCCCGCACCGTGCGCTGGGCCAACGCGCGCTCAATGCGCTCGCGCAGCGCGCGGCGGTTGGGCAGGCCGGTCAGTGCATCGACGCGCGCCTGCTGCCAGACCAGCGTCTCCTGGCGCTTGCGCTCCGTGATGTCGGTGTGCGTGCCCACCATGCGCAGCGGCCGGCCGGCCGTGTCGCGCGCGATGACCATGCCGCGGCTCAGGATCCATTTCCACTGGCCGTCCTTGGACAGCACGCGATGCTCGTTGCGGTACAGGGGCGTGCGGCCAGCGAAGTGGTCGTCGCGGTCCTGGGCCATCTGGGCCAGGTCGTCGGGGTGAGTGCGCGCATCGAAGGCTTCGGGCGTGGCGTCCACGTCGCCGGGTTCGAAGCCGTACAGGCGCAGATAGCGCTCGGAGAAGTACTCCACGCCGGCCTGCACATGCCAGTCCCACACGCCATCGCCGCTGCTTTCCAGCGCCAGCTTCCAGATCGCATCCGCCTCGTGCAGCCGGTTCTCGGCGGCGCGGCGGCCGGCGATGTCGGTGTGCGTGCCCAGCCACAGCGGCGAGTCTGGCAGGCGCTGCGCCTGCGCCAGCATCCAGTGGCTGCCGACGCGATATTCCATCTCGAAGCGGCCCGCCGCCTGTGCCGCGCGCCAGCGCTCCTCGAATGCGGCGCGGTCGTCTTCATGCAGGCATTGCGCCAGCGCCACGGGTAGGGCGGGGCGGTTCAAGGCCTCGGCGAGGCGCGCGTTCATCCAAAGCAGCCGGCCTTGTGCGTCGGCCTTCCAGACTTGTTGCGGCAGGGCGTCGAGGACGGAGGCAAAGTGCACAGGCGGGGACATTGCGATGGCTACGGGACTCTGCCAACGGAGTATGCCCGCCAGCATGCGCCACAATCGCGCCCGCCCGAGCCGTTCGGGCGCGTTTTGAACGAGACCCCCCGCATGAACAAGACCGATCTGATCGAACACCTGGCCGCCAAGCACGAACTGAGCAAGGCTGAAGCCGGCCGCGTCCTGGAGACGCTGCTGGACGCCGTCGTCACCACCGTGAAGAAGGGTGGCTCCGTGTCGATCCCGGGCTTCGGCTCCTTCAAGCAGCACGCCCGTGCCGCCCGCAACGGCGTGAACCCCAGCACCGGCGCCAAGATCAAGATCGCTGCCGCCAAGCTGCCCAAGTTCACCCCGGGCGCTGGCTTCAAGGCCGCCGTGGACCCCAAGGCTGCTGCCAAGAAGGCCGCTGCCAAGCCCGCTGCAAAGCCGGCCGCCAAGGCCAAGAAGAAGTAATTCTTCGTGCCCATGAGCGCGCGCGGCTCCAGCCCCACCATCGTCGACGTCGCCCGCGAGGCGGGGGTGTCGATCAAGACGGTGTCGCGCGTGCTCAACCATGAGCCTGGTGTGCACGAGAGCACCCGAGATCAGGTGCTCAAGGTGGTGGAGGCGCTGCGCT
This sequence comes from Roseateles asaccharophilus, assembly GCF_031458115.1. Classification (GTDB taxonomy): domain Bacteria; phylum Pseudomonadota; class Gammaproteobacteria; order Burkholderiales; family Burkholderiaceae_C; genus Pelomonas; species Pelomonas asaccharophilus_A. The sequence goes on from NZ_JAVDXV010000010.1 coordinate 198,779, forward strand.
ACCGGCCCAAGCAGTCGGCACGCAGCCTCGCAGGTGGACGGTCTTTCCTGATCGGCCTGCTTTATTACGACCCCAGCGCGATCTTCGTCGGCAGCGTCCAGCAGGGCGCCACGCTGCGTTGCCGCGAGCTGGGCTATCACCTGGTTGTCGAGTCACTTCACAACGATGCACCCGACCTGCGCCAGCAGATCGACCGCATGGTGCTCGCGCTGCGGCCCGACGGCATGATTCTGACGCCGCCGCTGTGCGACAACCCCGAGGTGCTCGCCGCGCTGCGCGAGAGCGGCACGCCCTGCGTGCTGATGTCCCCGGAGCGCGACATCCGCGGCGTGCAGTCGGTGCGCATGGACGATGTGCATGCGGCCGAGGAGATCACCAACCTGCTGCTCAGCCTGGGCCATCGGCACATCGCCTTCATCAAGGGGCCGGCGGACCAGTCGGCCAGCGCGGCGCGCTACCAGGGCTTCGTCAACGCGCTGCAAGCGCATGGCCTGCAGCCCGATCCTGAACTGATCCAGCCCGGCAACTTCACGTTTGCCAGCGGCCGCGATGCCGCGCACAAGTTGCTCAGCGGCCGCCAGCGGCCGACCGCCGTGTTCGCCAGCAACGACGACATGGCGCTGGGCGTGCTCGCCGCCGCGCATCGGCTGGGGCTGAACGTGCCTAGCGAGCTGTCGGTGGCGGGTTTCGACGATTCACCCACGGCTGCCCTCGTCTGGCCGCCGCTGACCACCGTCCGCCAGCCGGTCGCCGAGATGGCGCGTACGGCGGTGGAGATGCTGGTGGGCGCCTCCCGGGCGGACGCCGTCGCGCCGGTCGATGACGCGGACCTGCACAAGGTGCTGGCGCACGAACTCATCGTGCGCGACTCCACCCGCGCGCGCTGAATCTGTTTCCCCGGGCTTGCCGGCTCATGCATCGTCGGCCGCTGAAATACGATCTGACATCGCTGTCAATTCCAATTGACAGCGTTGTCAGACGTCATGCAAGATGCGTTCAAGATGCCTTGCTGCTGGTTTCCGATGCGGCGGGTGCGTCGACAGATCACAAAGATCAGGAGACAGCATGCTTGCTCACCCCCCGCGCCGCGCTGCGGCTGATCGGTCCCAAGGGGCGCCCCCGACCTCGATGTGGCCGGCCCTGCCGTGATCGCCGACGCCTGCATGGGCCGATGGCCCGCGCAGGCGACCCACCCCGTTCCATTCCGCAGCGGCCGGTGATCCGCTTCGGCTTCATCCGCCCGCGCCGCAAGGCGCGGTTGTCCTCGCCTTGACCATGAACCTCCTCGACCCCGACCATCTCGACGCTGCCGGCCTTGCTCAGGCCTTTCCCGCTAATTTCCTGTGGGGCACCGCGACCAGCGCCGCCCAGATCGAGGGTGCCGCTTTCGAAGATGGCAAGGGCCCGTCCATCTGGGATGCGTTCTGCCGTCAGCCGGGCCGCATCAACGACGCGTCCAACATCGACATCGCCTGCGATCACTACCACCGCTTCCGCGAGGACGTGGCGCTGATGAAGGGCATGGGCCTGGACTGCTATCGCTTCAGCCTGTCCTGGCCGCGCGTGCAGCCGCTGGGACAGGGGGCCTGGAACGAGGCCGGCTTCGCGTTCTACGACCGGCTCGTCGACGCGCTGCTGGAGGCTGGCATCCAGCCGCATGCGACGCTGTATCACTGGGATCTGCCACAAGCGCTGGACGAGACCATCGGTGGCTGGCTGTCGCGCGACATCGTCGGGCACTTTGCCGACTACGCCCGCGAGGTGGCTCGCCGCCTGGGCGACCGGCTGGCCAGCATCGCCACCCACAATGAGCCCTGGTGCACGGCCACGCTGGGCTACGAAACCGCCCAGTTCGCTCCAGGCCACAAGAGTCGTTCTGAGAGCCTGCAGGTGGCCCACCACCTGATGCTGTCGCATGGCGACGCGATTGCGGCGATGCGCACGGTCACCAAAACCAAGCTGGGCATCGTGCTCAACCACACGCCGTCCTTCCCCGCCACGCCGACCGAAGCTGACCGCCGCGCCGCGCGCATCGACGATGGCCTGAACGTGCGCTGGTACATGGACCCCATCTTCCGCGGCGCCTATCCGCAGGACGCGATCGATTTCGTCGGTGCCGATGCGCCGCAGGTCGAAGCCGGCGACCTGGAGCGTATCCGCCAGCCGCTGGACTTCCTGGGCCTGAATTTCTACACGCGCAGCCTCTTCGCCGCCGACGGCAAGACCGTCAAAGGCCCGGGCAAGCGCGGCTTCAGCGACATGGGCTGGGAGATCGTCCCCGAGGTGTTTGCGCAGCACCTGGTGCGCCTGGCGCGCGAGTACTCGCCGCCGCCCATGTACATCACCGAGAACGGCATGGCGAACGCCGACCGCGTCGTCGATGGCCGCGTGCCGGATGCCCAGCGCATCGCCTACGTGCACAGCCATCTGCAGGCGCTCGCCACCGCGATGAGCCTGGGTGCCGACGTGCGCGGCTACTTCTACTGGAGCATGCTGGACAACTTCGAGTGGAACTCAGGCTACCTGAAGCGCTTCGGCCTGTTCCATGTCGACTACGACACCCAGCAGCGCGTCGCGAAGGACAGTGCCCACTGGTATCGGGATCTCATCTCGGCACATCGCGCGCGGCGCTGAGCCGCTGTTGGCGCCCGGCTTGCGACAGCTCGCGTGCCCGCATTCGCGAAATCCTCCCGTTTCGCAGCCCTTCAAGGGCTCTTCTTGCCCTGCATTCCTTCGCGTTTGCCCCGACGAGGCGACAGAATTTCCGTCGTCATCAGGCGCTAAGCTCCGAGTTGACGCACAAGGGGATTTTCCCCTGATGCCTTTGTGCGCTTTGGAACCAAATAACGTATAGCAGGAGGCTGGTTTTCCGGGTTCGGCAGCGGTGCCGAAACGGAGCCGGTCGAGGGTGCCCGGCCAACGGGTATGAGCGAATGCAGGATAGATCAAACGATCCACTGATCGACGTCAGTCAATTGACGGTCGGGATGTTCATTCATCTCGACCTGGGCTGGATGTCGCATCCGTTTCCGTTGTCCAGTTTCAAGATCGCGTCGACGGATCAGCTGCTCATCCTGCGCCGCCTGGGTCTGACGCAGGTGCGCTGGAGCCCGGCCAAGAGCGATCTGGCGCTGCAATCGCGGCCGGCGGATCTCGATGAGGCGGGCGCCGCCGATGCGGCCGCTGCCGAGGCCGCCAACGGTGCTGCGGCGGATCAAGCGGCGCAGCCCGCGGTGCCCACGCCCGAGGATCTGGCCCGCGAGGCGCATCGCCGGGCGCTGGCCGCCCAGCGCGAAGCCCTGCGCCTGTGTGAAGAGCAGTACGGCGAGGCGGCCGACGGCTTCCGTGGCGTCATGGATTCAGTCCAACGCGACCCGCACGAGGCCCGCCACCAGGCCGAAAGCTTGGCCGCCGCGCTGCTGGACAAGATGTTGGTCGAGGGCGACCTCAACATGCGGCTGCTGAACGAGACGGCCGGCGACCGCAGCACCGCCCATGCGCTGAACGTCTGCATCATCGCGCTGCTGCTGGGCCGCGCCTTCGGCCTGGGCCGCGACGAGATGATGGACCTGGGCGTCGGCGCGCTGCTGCATGACGTCGGCAAGCTGGAGGTCGCCGCGCGGCTGCGCCATCGCGACGAGAGCTTCACGGCCGCCGAGACCCAGGCCTACCAGCAGCACGTCGCCAAGGGCGTGGCCATCGGCCAGGCCATGGGGCTGGCGCCGGCGCCGCTGCTCATCATTGCGCAGCATCACGAGCACGCGGACGGCACCGGCTTCCCGCAGCGCATCAACATGGACCGCATGAGCACCGGCGCACGCATCGTCGCGCTGGTCAACCGGTTCGACGGCCTGTGCAACCCGTTGATCACATCCAAGGCGATGACGCCGCACGAGGCGCTGTCGCTGATGTTCGCGCAGGGCCGCAACCGCTTCGACGCGACCATGCTGAACGCCTTCATCCGCATGATGGGCGTCTACCCGCCGGGCTCCACCGTGCAGCTCACCGATGACCGCTATGCGCTGGTCGTTTCAGTGAACTCGGCGCGGCCGCTGAAGCCCCGGGTCATGGTGCACGACATCAAGATCCCCAAGGAAGAGGCACTGGTCCTCAACCTGGAGGAGATGCCCGACCTCGGCATCCGGCGCAGCCTCAAGCCGCAGTTCCTGCCGCGGGCGTCGCTGGACTACCTCAGCCCGCGTGCCCGCATCGCCTACTTCTTCGACGCGATCAGCACCGGGCCAGGGGAGCTGACCGCGTGAGCGCCAGCCGCGAGGCGCCCCCGGCGCGCACTCGCGTCAACGAGGCGGCGCCCGTCATCGGCGCGCTGCTTGAAGGCCTGCCCGAACCGGCCTGGCTGGTGGACGGCGAGAGCCTGACTGTCAGTGTCATCAACCGCGCGGCGCTGCGCCTGCTGGGGCTCAAGCCCGAGCGGGCATTGGGCCAGGCGCCGGCGACGCTGTGCGGGTCGTTGGAGGATGAGGCGTTCTGGCAGGGCGCCGCGCGCGACCCCTTCGCGCGCATCCGCTCCGACACCGTGCTGACCCACAGCGACGGCCAGCCTCGCTGGGTCAGCCGCGCCATCAGCCCCATCCACACGCCCGACGGCGGCCATTACTGGCTGGTGCTGCTGCACGACCAGACGCGTCGTCGCCGTGCCGAGGCCGAGCGCGAGACCTTGCTGGCCGAGCTGCGCGCGACGCTGGAGTCCACCGCCGACGGCATCCTGGTCGTGGACCTGGGCGGCCGTGTGCGCAGCTTCAACCGCCGCTTCGCCAAGCTGTGGGGCCTGCCGGGGGGGCTGCAGCACGAGCCCGGCGACGCCGGCCTGTGGCTGAGCCTGCAGCGCGTCATGCGCGACGGCGAGCAATACCGCCTGCGCATCGAGGCCTTGCTGGACGCGCCGTTGATGCGCTCCAGCGATGTGCTGCGCCTGGCTGACGGCCGCGTGCTGGAGCAGGTCTCGCTGCCGCAGATGAGCCGCGGCGAGCCCATAGGCCGCGTGTTCTCGTTCCGCGACCTGTCCGAGAAGCTTGCCGCGCACCAGCGCATCGAAGAACTGGGCCGGTCCGACGTGCTGACCGGCGCGCCCAATCGGCGCGCGCTGGCAGACCGCATCGTCCAGCAGATGTCGGCCGTGGCCACCGGCGAGCCACAGCCGGCTTTCGCGCTGCTGCACCTGGACCTGGACCGCTTCAAGCAGATCAACGACACGCTGGGCCACACCTATGGCGACCGCGTGCTGCGCGAGATCGTCGAGCGCCTGCGCGGCGCCGTAGGCCCCAACGACACGCTGGCCCGGCTGGGTGGCGACGAGTTCGCGCTGCTGATCGACGGCGCGCAGCTGTTCGAGGCCGAGGTGGTCGCGCGGCGCATTCAGCAGCTGCTGGCCCAGCCGTTCAGCTTCGACACGCTGAGCTTCACGGTGACCGCCAGCTGCGGCATCGCGCTGTTCCCGGGCGACGGGGCGACGCCCGACGAGCTGATGGCCAGCGCCGAGCGCGCCATGCACTGGGTCAAGGAGGGCGGCCGCGCCGGCTTCCGCTTCCATGTGCCGCGCAAGGAGGTCGACCTGCTGTCGCGCATGCGGCTGGACCACGACATGCGCCAGGCGCTGGCGGAAGGTCACTTCAGGCTGCACTTCCAGCCGCAGGTCGAACTGGGCAGCGACCGCGTCATCGGCGCCGAGGCGCTGATCCGCTGGCGCGACCCGCAGCGCGGCGACATCTCGCCCGCCGATTTCATCCCGCTGGCCGAGGAAAGCGGCTTCGTCGTCGCCATCGGCGACTGGGTGCTGCGCGAGGCTGTCGAGCAGGCGGCCCACTGGCTGAGCCGCGGCCTGCGCATGCCTGTGGCCGTCAACGTGTCGGCACTGCAGTTCCAGCAGCCGCATTTCGTCGAAAACGTCGCCGCCGCGCTGCGCGACGCGGCGTTGCCGGCCAGCATGCTGGAGCTCGAATTGACCGAAGGCGTGCTGCTGGGCGACGCCGATGAAGGCCTCAAGCGCATGCAGGCGCTGGCCGGCCTGGGCGTCACGCTGTCCATCGACGACTTCGGCACCGGCTATTCGTCGCTGGCCTACCTGAAGCGCTTCCCCATCCAGCGCCTCAAGATCGACCGCAGCTTCGTCAAGGGCCTGCCCGGCGACCCCAGCGACGCCGGCATCGCCAACGCCATCGTGCAGATGGGGCGGGCGCTGGGCCTGCAAGTCATCGCCGAGGGTGTGGAGACCGAAGCCCAGCGCGACTTCCTTGCCCAGGCCGGCTGCCACGAGTTCCAGGGCTATCTGTACGCGCCGGCGCTGCGTCCCGACGAGTTCGAACAGCGCGTGCGCCCGCGCCGGCATGTGGTCGACGCGGCTGTGTCCGGTTGGCTGGGGCTGGCCGGCAACGGCTGAGCCCCGCTGCGCGCCACAATGGCGGCATGCTTTACGTCTTCAGGTCCAAGGCCGGGGCCGATGTCACCATGCTGGCCGAATCCGGCGACGCGTTGCTGCGTCTGATGGGCCGCGAGCCTGCCCCACGTGGCATCTTCCAAGCGGTCGACCTGCCGCAGCTGATCCAGGCGCTGGAGGCCGGCGTGCTGGCCGACGAGGCGCAGTTCCAGAAGGCCGTCGATGAGGCCAAGGCCGCCGGCGAGCCCGAGCCGCGCCGCAAGGGCATCAGCCTGCGCCAGCGCGCCTGGCCGCTGCGGGAGCTGATGCAGCGCAGCGTGCGTGAGGATGCCGACGTGGTGTGGGGCGTCTAGTGCTGGAGCAGGCCACCCGGATCGTGCTGATCCGCCATGGCGAGACGCTGTGGAACCGCGCGACGCGCATCCAGGGACATACCGACATCCCGCTCAGTCCGCTGGGCCTGGCACAGGCGCAGCGGCTGGCCGAGGCGCTGGCCGACGAGCCGCTGGCCGCCGTCTATTCAAGCGACCTGGCCCGGGCGCGCCAGACGGCGGACGCCGTTGCCGGCAGGCACGGGCTCGGCGTGCAGCTGGACGCCGGGCTGCGCGAGCGCGCCTTCGGCCGCTTTGAAGGGCTGAGTTGGGATGAGATTCATCAGGGTTATCCCGAGGATGCCGCGCGCTGGCGCCGCCGCGAGCCGGACTTTGCGGTCGGGGGCGGCGAAAGTCTGACCCTCTTCAGCGCCCGGTGCGTCGCCGCGGCGCGGCGCATCTGCGCCGCCCATGGCGGCGACATCATCGCGCTGGTGGCGCATGGCGGCGTGCTGGACTGCCTGTACCGTGCCGCAACGCGGGTGTCGCTGGAGGCCCCACGGAGCTGGCAGCTGGGTAACGCCAGCATCAACCGCTTGCTGGCCACGCCCGAGGGCTTCAGCCTGATCGGCTGGAACGACGACGGGCACTTGGCGGGGTTGAGTGCGGACGACATCACCGCGTGAGGCCTAACTGAGGTCTTGCAAGGCCCCTAAAGCCACTGTTGCATCCACGCGTCGCCAACCTCTGTCTGTGTGACAGCCACTCCTATACTGGCTGTCACTTGTCCTTCAAGGTGGCCTTGTCAAGCCGCCGCAACCCTTAAGTAAAGGCAAACGATGAAGAAGATCGCTCTCGTCGCCGCCCTGGCCGCCATCTCGGCCGCTCCGGCGTTCGCTCAAAGCTCCGTCACCCTGTGGGGCCGTATCAACACCACCGTCGAGAGCCAGAAGACCGGTTCGCAGGATCGCATCGTTCGCGTCCAGAACAACTCCTCGCGCCTTGGCTTCAAGGGCACGGAAGACCTGGGCGGCGGCCTGAAGGCCTCGTTCTCGCTGGAGCACGGCGTCAACAGCGACAGCGGCACCGCCAGCGGCGGCAACACGTTCTGGAACCGCGCTTCGTGGGTGCAGCTGGAAGGCGCCTTCGGTGGCGTGCGTCTGGGCAAGTGGTTCCCGGGCTCGTACTTCGCGACCGCCGATTACGTGAGCATGCACAACCATGACACGGGCACCTCGGCCGATGCGCTGTACGGCACCCAGTTCACGACGAACAACAAGGTTTCGTACTTCACGCCCACCGTGTCCGGTTTCAACGCTGAAGTCGGCGTCGCCGCCGGCGAAGGCACGGCGCCGCGCGCCTGGGACCTGGCCGTCAACTACGACATGGGCCCCCTGCACGCCGGTTTCGGCTACGAAAAGGTTGGCATTTACAAGCAGTTCGCGGTCCGCGGCCTGTATGAGCTGGGTGCCTTCACCTTCGGCGGTTACTACCAGCGCGAAGAAGTCAGCGGCTTCAAGAGCCGTGACGTGGGCCGTCTGGCTGCCATGTACGCCGTCGGCCAGTCCGAGTTCCACCTGAACGTCGGCGGCAGCAAGTCCGGCGGCAACGGCGCCTTCCGCCTCGGCGGCGCCAAGCAGTACACGCTGGGCTACAACTACAACCTGAGCAAGCGCACCAAGGTCTACGGCTTCTACACCAAGACCGACTACAACGCCCCGGGCCAACTGGACTTCAACTCGCTGGCAGTTGGCGTTCGCCACAACTTCTGATCCTCGCGACCAGAAAACAAAAGCGCCCCGCGGGGCGCTTTTTTATTGGCTCTTTGCGCATTGATTCGTGATGGCTCAGCTGGTGAGCCATTGTGAGAAGACATTGGCTGGCATGGCCCCGAGGGTCGGGGCATCAGGAGCCACAGATGCGCAGCCGAGAGCTCAAGAGAATGATGGCCGAGGCGTTGAAGCTGACGTTGGCGCAAAGGCAGGAGCTGATACAGGTCCTGAGCGACGTCAATGAGGTCGAGCGGGTCGTGCAGACGGTGCAATCACGCCCGCAGGTCTGCCCTCATTGCCAAGGTGAGCGCGTGGTTCGCAATGGGCACGCCAGCGGGTTGCAGCGCTACAAGTGCCGCCACTGCGCCAGGATCTTCAACTCGCTGACCGAGACGCCGCTGGCTGGGCTGCGGCACAAGGGGAAATGGGAGCGCCAAGCCGAAGTGCTGCGCCAGGGCTTGAGCGTGCATCAGGCGGCCGACGCCCTGGCGGTGGCGCCGAGTACAGCCTTCCGCTGGCGTCACCGCTTCCTGCAACTGGCGCAGGGCGTGAAGGCCCGGGTGCTGCAAGGCGTGGTCGAGGCCGACGAGACCTACTTTCTGCGCTCCAGCAAGGGCCAGCGCGTGAAGGCACGCAAGGCACGGCACCGCGGCGGCAGCGGTGCCAAGCGGGGCTTGTCTGAGGAACAGGAGCCCGTGCTGGTGGCGCGCGACCGTTCGGGCGCGACGGCTGACTTCATCCTGCAGCGAGCCGGCAAGGCTGCGACCATCGCAGTGCTGGGCTCGGTGCTGGCCCCTGACGTCGTGCTTTGTACGGACTGCAGCGGCTCGCTGGGCGCGGCGGCCCGGCATCTCGGCGTCGAGCACCAAGCGCTGAACCTCTCCAAGGGGCAGCGCGTGCAAGGCGCTTGGCACATCCAGAACGCCAACGCGTATCACGCCAGGCTCAAGAACTGGATTCGCCGCTTCAACGGTGTGGCCAGTTCGTACTTGGCCAGCCTGGGCTGGTTCCGCGCCCTGGACCGGTCAGCCCAAGCTCCTCGCCAGCCCGCGCCATTCCTAGCTTTGGCTATCGGTGCTTGAGCTCGTCACCAAACAATGCGCAAAGAGCCTTTTTATTGCCCGAACAGGTCGGGGGCGTGCTTGTTGCTTGGCGGTGCCAGGCCCAGGTGCCGGTAGGCGGCCAGCGTCGCGACGCGGCCGCGCGGCGTGCGCTGCAGGAAGCCCTGCTGGATCAGGAAGGGCTCGATGACATCCTCGATGGTGCCCGCCTCCTCGCCGATGGCGGCCGCCACGTTCTCCAGGCCGACCGGGCCGCCGTCGAAGCGATGCACGACGGCTTCCAGGAACTTGCGGTCCATCAGGTCGAAGCCCTGCGGGTCCACGTCCAGCAGCGCCAGCGCCTTGTCGGCGATGCCGGCGACGATGCGGCCATCGCCCTTCACCTCGGCGTAGTCACGCACGCGGCGCAGCAGCCGGTTGGCGATGCGCGGCGTGCCACGTGAGCGGCGGGCGATCTCCAGCGCGCCGTCGGCATCAATGGGTGCGTTCAGCAACGCGGCCGAGCGAGTCACGATGCGCTGCAGTTCGGCCGGCGTGTAGAACTCCAGTCGCGCAACGATGCCGAAACGATCACGAAGTGGATTGGTCAGCATGCCGGCGCGCGTGGTCGCGCCGACCAGCGTGAAGGGCTGCAGGTCCAGCTTGATGGAGCGCGCTGCCGGACCCTCGCCGATCATGATGTCGATCTGGTAGTCCTCCAGCGCCGGGTAGAGGATTTCCTCGACGACGGGGCTGAGGCGGTGGATCTCGTCGATGAAGAGGACGTCGTTCTTCTCGAGGTTGGTCAGGATGGCGGCCAGGTCTTTGGGCTTCTCCAGCACGGGGCCGGAGGTCTGCCGCAGGTTCACGCCCAGCTCGGCCGCGATGATGTGCGACAGCGTCGTCTTGCCCAGGCCCGGTGGGCCGAACAGCAGCACGTGGTCCAGCGCTTCGCGGCGCTTGCGGGCGGCACCGATGAAGATCTCCAGCTGCTCGCGCGCCTTGGTCTGGCCGACATAGTCGTCCAGCAGCTTGGGGCGCAGGGCGCGCTCCAGCGCCTCCTCGCGGCTGGACTCGGGCGCGGCGCTGACGATGCGGGGCGCCGGTGCGAAGTCGTCGGTCTGGATGGTCATGACAGCTTCTTCAGCGCCAGCTTGATGCCATCACTGACGCCGACATCCAGCGGCAGCGCCTTCAGCGCGGCGGCGGCATCCTTCTCGCTGTAGCCCAGCGCGACCAGCGCCTGCAGGATGTCGGCCTGGGCGTCGTTGGCGACGGCGGTGGGCAGGGCCAGGTCCGGCCCCAGCTTGCCCTTCAGCTCCAGCAGCAGCCGCTCGGCGGTCTTCTTGCCGATGCCGGGTACCTTGGTCAGGCGGCCGGCATCCTGGCGCGACACGGCCTGGGCCAGTTCGGACACCGACAGGCCGGACAGCAGGCCCAGTGCCATCTTGGGGCCGACGCCGCTGATCTTGATCAACTGACGGAAGGTGGCGCGCTCTTCGTGCGTGAGGAAGCCAAACAACTGGTGCGCGTCCTCGCGCACGGTCAGGTGGGTCAGCAGCACGGCGCGTTCGCCCAACGCGCCGAGATTGAAGAACGTGCTCATGGGCACGTCCACTTCGTAGCCAACGCCGGCCACGTCGATCACCACCTGCGGCGGTGTTTTCTCGGCGATGACGCCGCTGAGTCTTCCGATCATGGCCCGATTATCCGGGCCACCTCAGGCTCAGTTTCTGCCGAACAACCCGAGTCGCTGCGCTTCCAGCGCCGCCTCGGCACGCGAGCTCACATTGAGCTTGCGATAGATCTGCTTCACATAGTCGGCGATGGTGTGGCGGGACAGGCCCAGCTGCACGCCGATCTCCGGCAGCGTGAAGCCCTTGGCCACGCGCAGCAGCACCTCGGTCTCGCGGTCGGTCAGCGACACCTCGTGCAGCAGCGTCGAGGCCGGCTTCTTCACCTGCGCAGCAAAGTAGGCGATGACCTTGCGCGCGATGGACGGCGACAGCGGCGGCTCGCCCTGGCTCATGCGCTGCAGCTGCTCCACCAGCAGTTCGCGCGACTGCTCCTTCAGCAGATAGCCGAAGGCGCCGGCCTGCAGCGCGGGGAACAGGTGCTCGTCGTCGTCGTGGATGGTGACGATGACCGACTGCACTTCGGGCTGCTTCTCGCGCAGCGCGGCGATGACTTCGACGCCCGAACCATCGGGCAGGCCCAGGTCCAGCAGCGCCAGCGTGAAGCGCTGGCCGTTGACCAGCGACAGCGCATCCTGCACGCGCGAGCACTCGGTGATCTGCGCATTGGCGAACACCTGCTTGATCAGTGCCTTCAACCAGGCGCGGATCTCTGGAATGTCTTCGAGCAGCAGGATGTGGTTCATGGGGGCCTCGGAAATCTAGAGCGGAATCGTCAGACGGATGACAGTACCCCAGCCGGGCCCGGATTCAACCAGGCACTGGCCATGCATTTGCTTGGCGCGTGACTTCATGCTCGCCATGCCGTGGCCTCTGTCCAACCGTCCGTCCAGTTCGGTCGGGATGCCCTGGCCGTTGTCCTGGATGGTCAGGATGAAGTCACCATCCTGCACCGCGGCGGAAATGGTCGCGTTCGTCGCGCCGCTGTGCTTGATGATGTTGGACACCGACTCTCGCAGTATGCGCGTCGTCTGCACATAGGAGCGGGCCTGGAAGGTGTGCTCGATGTCCTCGGCCGGGCTCTTCCATTCGGCCAGGATGTTGGCCTGGCCCAGCCGTGAAACAACCTCCGCGCGCCAGTCGCCCATCGCGTCGATCAGATGCACCGGCTTGCCGGTCAGCCCGCGCACGGACAGTCGCATCTCTTCGAGTGCCTCACGCGCCAGCGTGGAGATGCGGTCGGACTCACTGGTGTGCACGATGGTCAGCAGCTTGGCACCCAGGTCGTCGTGCAGGTCGGCGGCGATGCGCTTGCGCTCGCGCTCGGTCACCTGCTCCAGCTTTTGCTCAGCCAACTGGCTGTGGCTGCGCTCCACCTCGGCGATGCGATCGGCCATGCGCTGATCCAGCGCGGCCGTGCGCTTCTCGGCGTCCACGCGCGCCTGCGCCACGTCGTTCACCAGTTGCAGGCCCAGAGCCAGCATCAGCAGCGGCAGCGTCAGCGTCAGCCAGGGCGATGCGATCTGCCACAGTGGCTCGCTGACCAGCACCAGCGCCATGTCGGCCAGCAGCGCCAGCATGGTGGGGGGGAGCAGCACCAGCATCAGCTTGAAGTCCTGGGCCGACTCGGCGTCGGGCTGCTCCTTCAAGCGCTGCCAGCGCAGCCACAGCGCCCAGCCCATCGCCGCGATCAGTTCCAGGCTCAGCACGTCGTGCCAGATCCAGCCCAGCACGCCGACCTGGCCGCCGGCCAGCAGCAGGCTGGCGGGCACCACCAGGCACTGGATCAGTAGCGCGTAGTCGATCCAGTCGCGCTTCCAGTTCATCTGCCGCAGCAGGTATTGCACGCCGCACAGCACCAGCAGCGTCATCAGCAGGGGGCGCAGGCCGGCGGCGCTGGGCACGGTGGCGGCCCGCAGCACGACCCAGCTCAGCATCATGCCGACCAGGAAGTTGGCGGGGCGCTCGCGCGAGTGCAGGCTGGAGATCAGTCCCACGACGGTGGCCATCAGTGCCAGCATCGCGGCCACCCAGCCGCGCACGGTGCCGGACCAGTCCGGACCCGCCAGGCTCTGGGCCTGGGCCAGCGCCGGGCACAGCAGCGCCGCGGCGATCAACGGGAAAAGGCGCAGGCGCCGCGCTGTCGCGGCCTCCGGCGCGGTCTTGGTTTTCATGGGGCGGCATTGTGCGGGAGCCAGCACCCGGATCGCGCCGGGGAATGCACCAGCGACAATCCCGGCTTCGCTCTTTTCGTGACCACCGTGATCCTGCGCTTCGCCCTCGAACCCGCCGACAACACCCGCCTGGCCCGCGTTTGCGGCAGCCTGGATGCGCATCTGCGCGAGATCGAGGCCGCGCTGGGCGTCAAGATCACGCGCCGCGACGCCGAGTTCCGCGTCAACGGCGCGAAAACGGCTGCCGAGCGCACGCAGGCGCTGCTGGAGGGCTTGTACGAGCGCGCCCGCCGGCCGCTGGCCGCCGAAACCTTGCAGCTGGCGCTGGTGGAGGCCAAGACGCCCGAGCCCGCCAAGCCAGCCAGCGACGACCCGCTGGTGCTGCGCACCCGCCGCGCCGACTTGTCGGCCCGCACGCCGCGTCAGCACCAGTACCTGCAGCAGATCCTGTCGCATGACATCACCTTCGGCCTGGGCCCGGCCGGCACGGGCAAGACCTTCCTGGCGGTCGCCTGCGCGGTGGACGCGCTGGAGCGTTCGACGGTGCAGCGCATCATCCTGACCCGCCCGGCCGTGGAGGCCGGCGAGCGCCTGGGCTTCCTGCCCGGCGACCTGACGCAGAAGGTCGACCCCTACCTGCGCCCGCTGTACGACGCGCTGTACGACCTGCTGGGCTTCGACCGCGTCACCAAGGCCTTCGAGAAAGGTCAGCTGGAGGTCGCGCCGCTGGCCTTCATGCGCGGCCGCACGCTGAACCACGCCTTCGTCATCCTCGACGAGGCGCAGAACACGACGCCCGAGCAAATGAAGATGTTCCTGACCCGCATCGGCTTCGGCAGCCGTTGTGTCGTCACCGGCGACACCAGCCAGATCGACCTGCCGCGCGGCACGCAATCCGGCCTCATCGATGCCGAGCATGTGCTGGCGCGAGTGAAGGGCATCGCGATGACCCGCTTCACCAGCGCCGACGTCGTTCGCCATCCGCTGGTGGCCCGCATTGTGGAGGCCTACGAGGCCCGCGCCAAACGAGAGGCTCGCGAAGCATGAAACCTGAATTGAGCCTGTCCCTGCAGTTCGCCGACCCGCGCCACCGCGCGCTGCTGCCGCGCCACAAGGTGCTGCGCTTCATCCGCGCGGCGCTGGAGCTGCCGGGCGAGATTGCCGTACGCATCGTCGACGCCGAGGAGGGCCGCGCGCTGAACCGCGAGTACCGCGGCAAAGACTACGCGACCAATGTGCTGACCTTCGACTACAGCCACGAGCCGGTCGTCGGCGCGGATCTGGTCATCTGTGCCGAGGTGGTCGAGAAGGAGGCGGCCGACATGGGCGTGCCGCTGCTGGACTACTACGCGCACATGCTGGTCCACGGCACGCTGCATGCGCAGGGCTACGACCACGAGGTCGACGACGAAGCCGAGTGCATGGAGGCGCGCGAGACCGAGATCATGCGGGGGCTGGGCTTCGCCGACCCCTACCCGCGGAGCTAACGGCTGCTCAGATAGCGCTTGCGGCGGAACAGCAGCCACAGGCCGAACGCCAGCGCCAGGATCAAGCCTATCGCCTCCCAGAACCCGGCCGGGTTCTTGATCAGCGGCATCCATTCGAAGTTCATGCCGAAGATGCCGGTGATCAGGTTCAGCGGCAGGAAGATGGCGGTCAGCACCGTCAGCGTGCGCATGATGCTGTTGGTGCGGTGCCCCAGCGCGCTGAAGTGCATCTGCACGGCCGACTCGGCCGACGACTGCAGCCGGCGCACATGGCTGAGCACGCGTTCCACATGCTCCAGCACGTCGCGCGAGCGAACGCGCAGCAGCTCGCGGTCGCGGGCCAGCTGCGGGTCGCTGTGAACGGGCCATTCGTCCAGCGCATCAATCCACTCCTGGATGGCGCTGCGCTGGTCTTCGCAGATGTCCTCCAGCCTGTGCAGCGCGTCGCGGCTTTCCAGCAGCAGCGGCCAGTCGCTGAACTCGCTGCTCTGGTCCAGCAGCACGCGCTGCAGCGTGGCGAGCTGGCGGGTCAGCAGCCGGCGCAGCTCCAGGTAGCTGTCCACCATGTGGTTGACCATGCGCAGCATCAGCTCGGCCGGGCCGGCGGGCAGCCGCGCGCCACCGCGCGGGTCGCGCTTGTCGCGGCCTTCGGTCAGCCGGTCCAGCTTCTGCGCGAAGAACTCGCGCACCTGGCAGTCGGTCGGGTGCACCGTCACCAGCACGCGGTCGAACACGGCGAAGCCCACCGGGCTGGTGTCTATGGCGCGCAGCGCGCGCTGCGCCGAAGCCAGCGTGCCGTGCTCGTCGTCGACGAACAGATCCTGGCTGCCCGGCGCCGCGGCCAGGCGGCGAAACACCAGCATGTCGTACCAGGACGTGTAGTCGAAATGCGAGGGCAGCTGGTTGTTGATCAGGTCGGCCACATGCAGGTCGACGATGTTGCCGCAGCCCCAGCGCGCCAGCGCCTGCTGCGCCGCGGACTCTCCCACCTCGAACTCGCGCCGGCCGTAGCCCAGCCACAGGAAGCCGGTCTCGGGCAGCGCTTCCGGCAGCGCCGTCAGCTCGGTGAAGCGGTCCGGTTCGATGTGGAAGACCCGCACGGGATCAGCCCTTCTTCAGCAGTCGCGCGGCGTCCAGCGCGAAGTAGCTCAGCACGCCATCGGCGCCCGCGCGCTTGAAGGCCAGCAGCGACTCCATCATCACGGCGTCGTGGTCCAGCCAGCCGTTGGCCGCGGCAGCCTTGACCATCGCGTATTCGCCGCTCACCTGGTAGGCGAAGGTCGGCACGCGGAACTCGTCCTTCACGCGCCGCACGATGTCGAGGTAAGGCATGCCGGGCTTGACCATCACCATGTCGGCGCCTTCGGCCAGGTCCAGCGCCACTTCGCGCAGCGCTTCGTCGCTGTTGCCGGGATCCATCTGGTAGGTCTTCTTGTCGGCCTTGCCCAGGTTGGCGGCCGAGCCCACCGCGTCACGGAAGGGGCCGTAGAAGCTGCTCGCGTACTTGGCGCTGTAGGCCATGATGCGCGTGTGGATGTGGTCGGCGCCTTCGAGTGCCTGGCGGATGGCACCGATGCGGCCATCCATCATGTCGCTGGGCGCCACGATGTCCACGCCGGCGTCGGCCTGCGCCAGCGCCTGCTTCGCGAGGATCTCGACCGTGGGGTCGTTCAGGATGTAGCCGCTCTCGTCGATGATGCCGTCCTGGCCGTGGCTGGTGAACGGGTCCAGCGCCACGTCGGTCAGCACGCCCAGTTGCGGGAAATGCTTCTTCAGTGCGCGCACCGCGCGCGGCACCAGGCCGTTCGGATTCAGCGCCTCGGCGCCATCGGGCGTCTTCAGTGCCGCATCGATGACGGGAAACAGCGCGATGACCGGCACGCCCAACTCCACGCACTGCTCGGCCGTGCGCAGCAGGTGGTCCAGGCTCTGGCGCGACACGCCCGGCATGCTGGCCACGGCGTCCAGTCGGTTCTCGCCTTCATGGATGAAGACCGGCAGGATGAGGTCGTTGGCGCTCAGCGCATGCTCTCTCACCAGCGCCCGCGTGAATGCGTCGCGGCGCAGTCGGCGCGGGCGCGCGGCAGGGTAAGCGGGGGGTGTCAGAAGTGAGCGGCTCACGGGCGTATCCTCGATCTGCGGGGGGCTGCGGCCCGGCGCGTGATGGACGACACATCCCGGCGTCATTTATTCGTGACGCCCCCGCTCAAGCGCGCTAAACTTGTCTCCGAATGATAGCCGCAAGGTGGTCGTTCCCTGCTTTTCCTCCCTGAGCAGGAGCCTTAGCGTGATGACAGCGATAAGGCTTTCTCGGCCCCGGTTTCAACCGGGGCCTTTTTTATTCCTGAAACGCATGTGGCCCCGTCTGGCACGGGCGTCGGAGAGCGCTGCCCATAATGGCTGCATGCTCTGGGTCAAAGCCTTTCACATCGTCTTCGTCGCCGCCTGGTTCGCCGGCCTGTTCTATCTGCCGCGCATCTTCGTGAACCTGGCCATGGTGCCGGCCGACAGCCACGCGGAACGTGAGCGCCTGCTGTTGATGGCCCACAAGCTGCATCGCTTCAGCAGCATGCTGATGGGCGTGGCGCTGCTGCTGGGCCTATGGGTGTGGCTGGGCTGGGGCGCGACGCGCTTCGCCGGCAGCGGCTGGCTGCATGCCAAGCTGGCGCTGGTCGTCGCGGTCGTCGGCTATCACCACTACAACCGCCGTCTGCTGCGCGATTTCGAGCAACTGGCCAACCGCCGCAGCCACCGCTGGTTCCGCGTCTACAACGAGGCGGCCGTGCTGCTGTTCGCCACCATCGTCGTGCTGGTGACGGTCAAACCCTTCTGACGGAAGCCGGTCGTGCGCCGCCGCCAAAGCTCCGCGACCTGGCTGATGCTGGCCCACATGGGCTTGGTCGTCTACGCGAGCCTCTATCCGTTCTGGCCCTGGCGCTGGCCGCCGGGCATGGGCCTGCCCTGGCTGTTCGGCCTGCCCTGGCCGCCGCGCTTCTGGGCCTTCGACGTGGAGGCCAACCTGCTGGGCTACATCCCGCTGGGCCTGCTGGGATTTGCGGCGGCGATGCGTTCCGGCTGGGGGATGCGTGGCGCGCTGCTGCTGGGCTTCCTCCCCGGGCCGCTGCTGTCGCTGACGATGGAGACGCTGCAGTTCTTCCTGCCAGGCCGCGTGCCGTCGCTATCGGATTGGGCGCTGAACTCCGCAGGCAGTTCGCTGGGCGCGCTGCTGGGCGTCGTGCTGAGCGGCCTGGGTGGGCTGCAGCGCTGGGAGGACATGCGCGACCACTGGTTTGGCAGCAGCAGCGCGCCGGCGCTGGCCTTGCTGGCATTGTGGCCGGTGGCGCTGCTGTACCCCACGCCGCTGCCATTCGGTCTCGGTCAATGGCTGCCGTGGTGGCGCGAATCGCTGGTCGATGCGCTGGCCGGCACGCCCTGGGCGCTGGACTGGGGCGACGCCGTCACGGTGGAGCACGAGTTGCCGCCGGGGCTGCAGTCGCTGGCCATCGCGCTGGGCTTGGTGGCGCCGGTACTGTTGATGATCACCGTCGCGCGCCCCGGGCTGCGCCGCGTCGTGCTGGCCGCCGGCGCGGTGCTGCTGGGCCTGCTGGGCACGGCGACCGCGACCGCCATGGCCTTCGGGCCGGACCACGCCTGGGCCTGGCTCAGCGAGGCCACGCGGCCCGGCGTGGGCCTGGGGCTGGTGCTGGCGCTGCTGGCCTGCCTGCTGCCATCGCGCGTGGCGGCGGCGCTGGGACTTTTTGCGCTGTGCGCGCTGATCGGCCTCATCAGTGTGGCGCCCAGCGACCCGTATCTGGCGCTGAACATGCAGGCCTGGGAACACGGCCGCTTCGTCAACCTGTACGGCCTGACCCGCTGGGTGGCCTGGACCTGGCCCTTCCTGTCGCTGATCTGGCTGACGGCCCGGCTGGTGCAGAGGCCGGGTTGACCCCAGTGCCGGTGCGAGAATCGACCTCGATGAGTTATTACCAGCGCCACGTTTTCTTCTGCCTGAACCAACGCAGCAATGGCGAGGCCAGTTGTGCCGACCATGACGCCCAGGCGGCCTTCGACCACTGCAAGTCCCGCGTGAAGCAGTTGGGCCTGGCGGGCAAGGACGGCGTTCGTGTCAACAAGGCGGGCTGCCTGGACCGCTGCGCCGGCGGGCCGGTCGCCGTCGTCTACCCCGAGGCCGTCTGGTATTCGTGGGTGGACCAGAGCGACATCGACGAGATCGTCGAAAGCCATCTGCGCGACGGCCAGGTCGTCGAGCGCCTGGTGCTGCCGGACAGCGTGGGCCGATGAATTCGCAGACCGAAAAGCGCCTGGTGCCCGGCCCGGCCGGCCAGATCGAGGTGGCCATCGACCTGCCGGCCCACGGTTCCTCACCGGTGGGTACGGCGCTGATCTGCCATCCCAACCCGACGCAGGGCGGCACGATGGACAACAAGGTCGTGCAGACGCTGGCGCGCGCCTTCATCCAGCTGGGCTGGCGCGCCGTGCGCTTCAACTTCCGCGGCATCGGCAAGTCCGAGGGTGGCTGGGACGAAGGCCGCGGCGAAGTCGATGACGCGCTGGCCGTGCTGGACGCCGTGTGCGCGCCCGGCGAGGCGCTGATCCTGTCGGGCTTCTCCTTTGGCGGCTATGTGGCGTCGCGCGCCGCACAGCGCATTGCCGAGCCCGCACAGCGCCTGGTGCTGGTGGGCCCCGCCACCAGCCGTTTCGATACCGCCCCCGTGCCGGCCGACACCGTGGTCATCCACGGCGAGGTCGACGACGTGGTGCCGCTGGCCTCCGTGCTCGACTGGGCGCGGCCGCAGAGCCTGCCCGTCACCGTCGTCCCCGGCGTGGGCCATTTCTTCCACGGGCAGTTGCCGCTGCTCAAGTCTCTGGTGATCCGCGCCTTCGATCCGGCGCGGGCCTGAAGCCATCCGATGAAAAGACTGTTTGCCTCCTTCCTCGCCGCACTCGCGCTCACCGCCCAGGCTCAGGCGCCGCAACCGCCCGAAATCGCCGCACGCAACTACGTGCTGGTGGACCTGACCACGAACAAGACGCTGGCCGAGCGCGATGCCGACACGCCGCAGGACCCGGCGTCGCTCACCAAGCTGATGACGGCCTACGTCGTATTCGGCGCGCTGCGCGACAAGAAGCTGACGCTGGAGCAGACGCTGCCCGTGTCCAAGCGCGCCTGGGACGAGCGCAAGGGTGACCCGTCGCTGATGTTCATCGACACGACGATGACGCCCAAGGTCGACGAACTGCTGCGCGGCCTCATCATCCAGAGCGGCAACGACGCTGCCGTCGCGCTGGCCGAGGGCGTGGGCGGCACGGTGGAAGGCTTCGTGCAGCTGATGAACCGCCAGGTGCAGGCCTGGGGCCTGAAGAACACCGAGTTCAAGAACGTGACCGGCATGAGCGAGCCCGGCCACCGCGCCAGCGCGCGCGACATCGCCGTCATCGCGGCCCACATCATCAAGGACTACCCCGAGTACTACGCCTACTACTCGCAGCGCGACTACACCTTCAACAAGATCCGCCAGGACAACCGCAACCTGCTGCTGCGCCGCGACCCATCGGTGGACGGCATGAAGACCGGCTACACCGAGGCTGCCGGCTACTGCCTGGTATCCAGCGCCAACCGCGACTTCCCCAACGGCAAGCGCCGCCTGCTGTCGGTCGTCATGGGCACCAGTTCCAAGGAAGCGCGTGCCAGCGAAAGCCAGAAGCTGCTGAACTGGGGCTACACCGCCTTCGACGCGGTCAAGGTCTTCGACGCCGGCAAGGCCATCGCGACCGTGCCGGTCTGGAAGGGCGAGGCCAAGGAGGCCAAACTGGGCGCCTCGGACGCCGTCTACGTGGCCGTGCCGCGTGGCGACGCCGCCAAGCTGCAGACCCAGGTCGAGCGCACCGACCCGCTGGTCGCGCCGCTGAACAAGGGCCAGCGCGTGGGTACCCTGCGCGTGACGACGACCGGTGGCGCGGCCGTGGCCGAGATCCCGCTGATCGTGCAGGAAGCCGTGCCGGTCGCCGGCATCTTCGGCCGCGCGTTCGACTCCATCCGCCTGTGGATCAAGTGATCGGAGACCTCGCATGAATCTGCCTCCGGACATCCCGCCCGAACAGTCGCTGATCGAGTACCCGTCGCAGTTCCCCATCAAGGTGATGGGCGCACACGTGGAGGGCTTCGTCGAGGCCATCACGCATGTGGCGCTGCAGTTCGACCCGGCGTTCGACGCCGCGACCATCGAGCAGCGCCCCAGCAAGGGCGGCAACTACCTGGGCCTGACCATCACGATCACGGCCACCAGCCGCGAGCAGCTGGACGAGATCTACCGCACGCTGACCACGCACCCGATGGTCAAGGTGGTGCTCTGATCAGGTCGACGCGTCGGCGGCCTCCATCGCCTTGAGCTTGGCACGGGCGGCGACGTCGCCATTGCGGGCCGCCGCGTTGTACCAGTAGCGCGCCAGGCGCGCATCGGCTTCCACGCCCAGACCGGTCTCGAACATCGAGGCCACGAGGTATTGCGCGCCCACGTCGCCGGCCTTGGCCGCTTCCAGATACCAGCGGTGGGCGTGGACCATGTCCTGCGCGCGCCCGCGGCCCAGGTAATAGCAGGTGGCGGTGGCCAGCGCGCCGTCGCCGTTGCCATGTTCAGCGGCGCGCTCGAACCAGTCGCAGGCGGCTTTGGGGTCGCGCTTGCCGCGCCGGCCGTTCTCGATCATCTCGCCCAGCGCGTTCTCGGCGCGTGCGTACTGCTGGGCCGCCGCGCGCTGCAGCCAGTGCCAGGCCCGCGCGTCGCTGGCGCCCGGCAGTTCGCGGCGCAGATGCATCATGGCCAGGTTGAACTGGCCCAGCGCCTCGCCGCGCGCGGCCGAGGCGGCAAAGCCCTGGGCAGCTGCTTTCAAGTTGCCGTCGTCGTAAGCCGTCAGCGCTTCGGACAGCGTGGCGGCGTGCGCCATCGACAGGGCCAGCAGCAGCGCGGCAATCGGTGCAGTCTTCATGGTGATGAGTCGGCCCGGGCGGGCGAGGGCTTACAGGCCCTGCCTATGATGCCTGCATGATCGTCAAGACATTGGGGTGGGTGGATTACCTGCCCACACTGGAGGCCATGCGCGCCTTCACGGCCGCGCGCGATGCCGACACGCCCGACGAGTTGTGGCTGTGCGAGCACCCGCCCACGTTCACGCAAGGCATTGCCGGCAAGCCCGAGCACCTGCTGCTGCCGGGCGACATCCCGGTCGTGCCCACCGAGCGTGGCGGCCAGGTGACCTATCACGGCCCGGGCCAGGTCACGGCCTACCCGTTGGTGGACCTGCGCCGCCTGGGCATCTACGTGAAGGAGTACGTGTTCCGGCTGGAGACGGCCCTCATCCAGACGCTGGACGGCTACGGCGTGACCGGCCTGCGCGTGGCTGGCGCGCCCGGCATCTACGTGCGCCCGGCGGACCCCGGCGCCCATGCGGCGCCCGCCGGCCCGACCGACCCGGCCAATGCCTTCAAGGGCCTGGCCAAGATCGCCGCCCTGGGCATCAAGATCAACCGCCACTGCAGCTTTCACGGCCTCGCGCTGAACGTCGCGATGGACCTGGAACCCTTCGGCCGCATCAACCCTTGCGGATACGAAGGGCTGGAAACCACATCCCTCGATAAAATCGGGGTTTTCACGGACTGGCCGACCGCGGCCAGCCGTCTCGCCGAGCGGCTCTCGGCCCAGTTGACTCCCTGACCATGACCGACACGACGACGACCTACGACCCCAGCGTCAAGCAGAAAGCCGAGGCCAAGACCTCGCGCATCCCGATCAAGATCGTGCCGGCGGAGACGCTGAAGAAGCCTGACTGGATCCGCGTGAAAGCGGGCTCGCCGACGACGCGCTTCTACGAGATCAAGCAGATCCTGCGTGAGCACAAGCTGCACACGGTCTGCGAGGAAGCCAGCTGCCCCAACATCGGCGAGTGCTTCGGCAAGGGCACGGCGACGTTCATGATCATGGGCGACAAGTGCACGCGCCGCTGCCCGTTCTGCGACGTGGGCCATGGCCGCCCCGATCCGCTGGACGTCAACGAGCCGCTGAACCTGGCCAAGACCATCGCGGCCCTGAAGCTGAAGTATGTCGTCATCACCAGCGTGGACCGCGACGACCTGAAGGACGGCGGCGCCGCCCACTTCGCCGAGTGCATCACGAAGACGCGCGAGCTGTCGCCGACGACGCAGATCGAGGTGCTGGTGCCCGACTTCCGCGGCCGCGCCGACCGCGCGCTGAACATCCTGAAGGCCGCGCCGCCGGACGTGATGAACCACAACCTGGAAACCGCGCCGCGCCTGTACAAGGAAGCGCGTCCGGGTTCGGACTACGAGTTCAGCCTCAACCTGCTGAAGCGCTTCAAGGAAGAAGTGCCGGGCGTGCCGACCAAGAGCGGCATCATGGTGGGCCTGGGCGAGACGGACGACGAGATCCGACAGGTGATGCGCGACATGCGCGCGCACAACATCGACATGATCACCATCGGCCAGTACCTGGCGCCGTCGGGCCACCACCTGCCGGTGCGCCGCTACGTGACGCCGGACGCCTTCAAGCAGTTCGAGAAGGAAGCCTACGAGCTGGGCTTCACGCACGCGGCCGTGGGCGCGATGGTGCGCAGCAGCTACCACGCGGACCAGCAGGCCCACGGCGTGCTGAATCCGGTCGCCTAACTTCCCAGCACTGCCGGCCGCGCCGGGCGCGGCTGCGGTGCCATGGCCGGTGCCTGCGGGTTGTCGTTCAGCCGCAGGAACTTGAAGCCCGACAGCGTCACCTTGTTCTGACCGGCGTTGCGCGCGTCGCGCTCCGCCATGCGGGCGATGAAGCCCTGCAGCGTCTCCTCGCGCACCTGCGGCTCGGCCGAGTGCAGCAGGCGGCGCGAGCCATCGGCACCGGTGACGATGAGCCCGACGTGTGACGCGTAGTGGTTGCCGTTGCGGCCCGAGATCACGTTGACGAAGTCGCCGTCCTGCAGCTGCGACTCGATGGCGGCCACGTCCTGCTTGGCCACATAGACATCGTCGAAGGGCTGCACCGGGATGTCGCGCTGGATCTTGAACTGCTTCAGCAGGAAGGCTTGGCGGTCGATGCGCTGGTGGTAGGCCTGCGTCGGGGCTCCCAGCGTGCGGGTCACGTCGGTCACCAGCCAGTGGTTGGCGACGTTCCAGTCCGCCTCGGTGTAGTGGTTGCGCGTGGCCGTGCCGATGACGCCGTCACGATAGCGGATGCGCTGCAGCACCCAGAAGAACT
The DNA here is from genome assembly GCF_031458115.1 of Roseateles asaccharophilus. Classification (GTDB taxonomy): domain Bacteria; phylum Pseudomonadota; class Gammaproteobacteria; order Burkholderiales; family Burkholderiaceae_C; genus Pelomonas; species Pelomonas asaccharophilus_A. The sequence continues at coordinate 222,866 of NZ_JAVDXV010000010.1, forward strand.
CCTCCCACGAGCCGCTCAGCGCCATCGCATAGGTGTGCTCGGCGAAGACGACGCAGTCGCTCTTGGCCAGGCTGAACAGCGGCTGGGTGTCGTAGGTCTCGTACGGGAACTCGCCCAGCAGGAACAACTCGTAGGGCTGGCCGATGTTCTTGCGCGCGATGGCCGCGATGCGCTTGCGCAGGTCGGGCTGCTCCAGCTGCTGCCAGGCCAGATAGCGGCCCACCTCGCGCGGCTGCATCTGGAACAGCGGCTTGTTCAGCAGCTCGCCCAGTTCGGCAGCGGGCAGGCCGACGCGGCGGGCGGCGTCCAGCTGCGCGGCGGTCGGTTCTATCCTGGGCGGCACAGGGGGTTGATGCGCGCAGGCGCTCAACAGCAGCGCGACGGCCAGGGCGGCGAGGGTCTTCTTCGTCATCGCCGCAGTGTCATCCGGCGGCCGGCGCTGCGCTCATGAGAGCTTGTGCGGCTCCCATAACGCAGGCGGCGCCGCTCAGGCCTCGGCCAGCAGCTTCTCAATGAGGCCGTGCAGCGCGGCGAAGTCGGGCTCGCCGACGTAGCGCTTGACGATCTCGCCGCGCTTGTTGATCAGCAGCGTCGTGGGCGTCATCTGCACCGGGCCGAAGGCGTTGGCCACGCTGCCGGTGTTGTCGATCGCCACGCCGAACGGCAGCTTGCGCGTCTCGGCGAACCTGGCGACGAAGGCCGGCGGGTCGTAGCTCATGGCCACGGCCAGCGTGTCGAAGCCGCGCGCCTTGAACTTGTCGTGCGTGGCGACGATCTGCGGCATCTCCTTCACGCAGGTCGCGCAGCTGGTGGCCCAGAAGTTCACCAGCATGACCTTGCCGGTCCATTGCTGCGAGCTGGCCTTGCTGCCGTCCAGCAGCACGTAGTCGACGGCGGGCGCCGATTCCTTGGCGCAGCCCGCCAGCAAGGCGGTGCTCAGGGCGATCAGGGCAAGGGAGCGGCGGTTCAGCATGACCGCCATTCTAGAAAGACCGTCAATTCCGACGCGACAGCTCGAACATCAGCAGCGAGGGCAGCGCGTCCGGCAGGTTGCGGCGCGAGATGCGGGCCACGCCGTCGCGCGTGGCGGTGGAGAGCTGGGTGCGGTGCTCGCCGTCGAACATCTCGACGAAGGCGACGTCCGGCGCCTCGCGCGACACGCCGGCGATCAGCTGCAGCAACGCGTCGTCGGTCAGCGCGGCGTCGAACAGCATCGCGTGCGGCAGGCCCTCGCGGCAGAACTGCTCGGCCTCGGCCACGCTGCCCACCACGTCCACCAGCATGCCCATCTGGCGCACGGCGGTCTGGGCGTCGTGGCGCAGGTCGCGATTGGCCGACAGCACCAGCAGCTGGCAGCCCGCCAGCGGGCGCGAGTTGCCGCCCATGCGTTCGGCCTCGGCTTCGAGCCTGGCGTGGGTGCTGTCGGGCGGTGGCGGCGCGTCATCGGGGGCGAGCTGGTTGAACTCCAGCGTCAGCAGCGTGATGCCGGCCTCCTGCTCGCGCAGCGGCAGCACGCCCAGCGTGATGGCCGTCTGTTCCAGCAGCCGCCAGGCCAGCGAGTCCAGCCCCGCGGACGAGGCCGGCGGGTCGCCGTCGTCGCCCAGCAGGTCCAGCGAGCGGTGCGCGAAGCGGCAGCTCAGGCGTGCCTTGACCGGCCAGGGCGTCAGGTCCAGCCGCAGGTCTACCGACGAGTGCGTGTTGGCCAACGCCCAGTCCATCAGCGCGTTCAGCAGCGCGAACAGCAGCGAACCGTCGGCCCAGATCTCCACGGCCTTGAGCGACTGGCGCACCTGCACGCCGCGCGCCTGCGTCTCGCGGCTGCGCTGGGCCAGAACGCTGCGCAGCATCTGGGTCAGGTGCTGGCGTTCGCGGTTCAGGCGCAGCCGGCCGGACGCGAGGCGTGCGAGTTGCTGGCCCAGCATGCCGGCCGTGCGGGCGTCGTCCACGCTGCGGCGCAGCATGCGCAGGCCGCGGCGGTCGATCTGGCCGGTGGTGGCCAGGTTCTGGATCTGTTCCAGCGCCGCGCTCAGCGGTCCCGCGATTTCAGCGCCCAGCTGCTGGACGATGTCAGCCCACTGCACCGGCGTGGGTTCTGGCATGACATCGTTGGCGGCGCTGACTGGCGCGGAGGACGGCGGTGTGGACATGGCCCCGAATTGAGAAGAACCGCGGCAATGGTTCTAGTGCTTGGGCAGCCGCGGTTTATGAAAGCGCATGCTCAGTGCAGGCGGTCGGGCTCTCCATCCCCTGGGCGGGGGGAAACCCTTGGTTCAGGGGTGGGTTTGCACTCACATGATCACGCCCGCTTGGCGCCAATTCGTGATTTCTTCCATGCTACAGCCGGCTTCACGCAACAAGTCCTCGCTGTGCTGACCCAGCAGCGGCGGTGCATGGCGGTACTGCACGGGCGTGGCCGATAGCTTCATCGGGCTGGCGATGAGGCGCAGGTCGGGGGTCAGCGGATGGGGCAGGTTCACCACGGCGCCGCGAGCTTGCGCCTGCGGGTCGGCCAGCGCCTCACCAATTGAGTTGATCGAGCCGCAGGGCACCTTGGCCGCTTCCAGCGCCGCCAGCCAGTCGGCGCGCGGACGCTGGCGGACGGCATCCTCCAGCAGCGGCACGAGAACGGCGCGGTTGCGCACGCGTTCGGCGTTGGTGGCGAAGCGCGGGTCGGCGGCCCAGTCCGGCCGGCCGGCGATGTCGCAGAACTTGGCGAACTGGCGGTCGTTGCCCACGGCCAGGATCAGGTGGCCGTCGCGGGTCTCGAACACCTGGTAGGGCACGATGTTCTGGTGGGCATTGCCCATGCGGCCCGGCGTCTTGCCGTTGCACAGGTAGTTGCTGCCCAGGTTGGCGAGCATGGCGAGCTGGGTGTCGAACAAGGCCATGTCGATGATCTGGCCCTGGCCGGTGGCGTCGCGGTGGCGCAGCGCGGCCAGGATGGCGACGGTGGCGTACATGCCGGTGAACAGGTCGGCGACCGCCACGCCCACCTTCTGCGGGCCGCCGCCGGGCAGGTCGTCGCGCTCGCCGGTCACGCTCATCAGCCCGCCCATGCCCTGGACGGCGTAGTCATAGCCGGCGCGATCGGCATACGGGCCGGTCTGACCGAAGCCGGTGATGGAGCAGATGACCAGGCCGGGGTGCTCGGCCAGCAGGCTCTGCGCGTCCAGCCCGTAGCGGGCCAGGTCGCCGACCTTGAAGTTCTCCACCAGCACGTCCACCTGGCCGGCCAGCTTGCGCACGATGGCCTGGCCCTCGGGCCTGGACAGGTCCACGGCGAGCGAGCGCTTGTTGCGGTTGGCGCCCAGGAAGTAGGCGGCCTCGGACGTGTCCTGGCCGTCGGCGTCCTTCAGATAGGGCGGGCCCCAGGCGCGGGTGTCGTCACCGCTGCCGGGGCGTTCGATCTTGATGACGTCGGCGCCCAGGTCGGCCAGCGTCTGCGTACACCAGGGGCCGGCCAGCACACGGGACAGGTCCAGCACGCGCACGCCAGCCAGCGCCTGGGGGGCTTGGGGAGGGGACAACTCTTGCATTGCGGAATTGTCGCGGGGCAGCTACCGATAATTCGGCCATGCGCCTCAGCCTCTCCGCCGGATTTGCCCTAATGCTGGGCCTGCTGTTGTCGGCCTGCCAGCCGGCGCTGAACTGGCGCGAGACGCGGCCGGCCGGTTCGGGTGCCGTCGCCTCCTTCCCATGCAAGCCCGAGGTGGAGCAGCGCCAGAACAGCGGACTGGCCCAGTGCGAAGCGGGCGGTCGTGGTTTCGCGCTGTCCTGGGCCGAGGCGCCCGACGCCACGCAGTCCGGCGCTGCGCTGAAGGCCATGGCCCAGGCGCTGGCCACCAAGCTGGGCCAGCCACTGCCCGCCGCCGCGCCGCTGCAAGTGGCGGGCATGACGCCGCTGCCGCAGGCCGCGCAGTACCGCCTCTCGGGCCGCGCCGGCGTCACGCGCGTGGCCGTGTTCGCCTATGGTGGCCGGGTCTACCAGGCGCTGATGACGGCCCCGGAAGACGACGCGGCGGCCTGGGAGATCTTCGCCGCCGGGCTGCGCATCGAGGCGGCCCGCTAACATGCCGCCATGCCCCATCTGCTTGTGATCGCCCACGCGCCGCTGGCCTCCGCGCTGCGGCAGGTGGCCGAACACACCTTCCCCGACTGCGCGCCCACGTTGACCGTGCTGGACGTCCAACCCGGCACGGCGCCGGAAGGCGTCGAGGCGGCCGCCCGGGCGCTGATGGCCACGGCGCCTGGCGGCGACTGGCTGGTGCTGGCGGACGCCTATGGCGCGTCGCCCAGCAACGGCGCCCAGTTGCTGGCGGGCGAGCGGGTGCAGGTGCTCACTGGTGTCAGCGTGCCCATGCTGTGGCGCACGCTCTGCTACGCCGACAAGAAGTCCTTGACCGAACTGGCCCGGTACGCCGTGCAGGGTGCGGTCAGCGGCATCGTCGCCACGCCCCCCTTGCCTCCCGACGAATGATCAAGTCCACCCTCACCATCAGCAACAAGCTGGGTCTTCACGCGCGTGCGTCCGCCAAGCTGACCAAACTGGCCGGCAGCTTCAAGTGCGAGGTGCACATGAGCCGCAACGGCCGTCGCGTGAACGCCAAGAGCATCATGGGCGTGATGATGCTGGCCGCCGGCATGGGCGCAACCGTCGAACTGGAGACGGACGGCGAGGACGAACAGGCCGCGCAAGACCAGATCACCGCCCTCGTCAACGACAAGTTCGGCGAAGGCCAGTGAGCTGAACCTCAGCCGCTGATGCGGCGAAAGCGTGCGGGCAGGTCCGCCGTGCGCAGCAGCAGCGGCAGGTCGGCGGTGTTGAAGTCTGGATCCCACGCCGGCTCGCCCATCAGTTTGGCGCCGCAGCGCAGATAGCCGCGGATCAGCGCCGGCGGCTCCACCTGCAGGTCTTGCCGCAGGTGCGCGATGGGCAGCGGCAGGCGCGGGCGCACCTGGCAGTCGATGGGCGCCAGATGCTGGGCGGCGATCTGCCGCCACAGGCTGGCCGCGTAATGGCCGCCGTCGCGCATGCTGACGCTGGCGCAGCCGATGACGGTATTCAGGCCGTTGCGGGCCATGAATTCGGCCAGCGCGCCCCACAGCGCCAGGATGGCGCCGCCGCTGCGGTGGTCCGCATGCACGCAGGAGCGGCCGATCTCCACCAGCCGCGGTCGTATCGAGCGCAGTCGCGTCAGGTCGAACTCGGTGTCGCTGTACAGGCCGCCGGCACGCTTGGCCGCCGCCGGTGTCAGCACCCGGTAGGTGCCGATGACCGGGCCGGGTTCGTCGTCCGAGCTGCCCGCACGTACCAGCAGGTGTTCGCAGTAGGCGTCGAAGAGGTCGATGTCCAGGCCGGCCGGCGCGCCCTTGGGCGGCGCCAGGCGAGCTCCCATCTCGACGGCAAACACCTGATAGCGCAGGGCCTGGGCTTCACGCACCTCGGCCTCGCTGCGGGCCCAGTCGACGCTGAGACGGAGAGAGGGTTGTGCCCGGCGCTCGGCGAACTGCGGGGTGGCGGCTCGCGTCAGCGCCTGCGTGACGATGGGATTGCGATTCATGCCCGCCATGCTGGGCGGCAGGTTTGACGCTGAGGTGAAGACCCTATGAAAAAACCATGAGGCGCCGGGTCGGCGGGTCAGGCTACATTGGCCGCTCGGTCTGTGAAAGGGTGTCGATGAGTTTCCAGGTGTTCGGCATTGCGGTCTCACGCGGCGTGGCCATAGGCCGGGCGGTGTTGGTGGCGTCCAGCCGTGTCGACGTGGCCCACTACTTCGTGGCGCCCGACGAGATCCAGGCCGAGATTGCCCGCCTGCTGCGTGCGCGGGATGCGGTCGTCCAGGAACTGGAAACACTGAAGAACGAGCTGCCCGAGGACGCGCCTCACGAACTGGCCGCGCTGCTGGACGTGCACCTGATGCTGTTGCACGACGAGGCCTTCACCGGCGGTGCCAGCCAATGGATCGTCGACCGGCACTACAACGCCGAATGGGCGCTGTCTGCGCAGCTCGAGGTGCTGGCGCGCGCCTTTGACGAGATGGAGGACGACTACCTGCGGGAGCGCAAGGCCGACTTGGAGCAGGTGGTGGAGCGTGTTCTCGGTGCCCTGGCCCAGGAGCAGGGCGATGCGCCCACGCCCGTCACGCCCCGCGACTTCGCTGGCGAGGACCCGCTGCTGCTGGTGGCCGCCGACATCGCGCCGGCCGACATGATCCAGTTCAAGCGCAGCGTGTTCCGCGGCTTCATCACCGACATCGGCGGAAAGACCTCGCACACCGCCATCGTCGCCCGCAGCATGGACATCCCGGCGGTGGTCGGCACGCGCGAGGCGTCGCGCCTCATCATGCAGGACGACTGGGTCATCATCGACGGCGACGCTGGCACGGTCATCGTCAACCCCTCGCCCATCGTGCTGGAGGAGTACCGGTTCCGCCAGCGCCAGAGCGAACTGGAGCGGGCACGGCTGGCCCGCCTGCGTCATACGCCGGCAGTCACGCTGGACGGCGAGCACATCGAACTGCACGCCAACATCGAGATGCCAGCCGACGCTGAGGCGGCCGTCGCGGCAGGCGCCACCGGCGTCGGGCTGTTCCGCAGCGAGTTCCTGTTCATGAACCGCGATGGGGAGCTGCCCAGCGAGGACGAGCAGTTCGAGGCCTACAAGGCGGCGGTCGAGGCGATGAAAGGCATGCCGGTGACGATTCGCACCGTCGACGTCGGCGCCGACAAGCCGTTGGACCGACTCACGGTCAACGAACTGCGGCACGAGCATGTACTGAATCCAGCCATGGGCTTGCGCGCCATCCGCTGGAGCTTGGCCGAGCCCAGCATGTTCAGGCAGCAGCTGCGCGCCATATATAGAGCGAGCGCGTATGGCAAGGTCCGGCTGCTGATTCCCATGGTGGCCCACCTCAGTGAGGTGCGGCAGATCCTGGAGACCATCAAGAAGGTGCAGCAGCAGCTCACCGACGCTGGCCATGCGTTCACGCGCGTGGAACTGGGCGTCATGATCGAAATCCCCGCCGCGGCGGTCATGCTTCCGTTGCTGCTGCGGCATGTGGACTTCGTCTCCATCGGCACCAACGACCTTATTCAGTACACGTTGGCCATCGACCGCGCGGATGAGGCCGTGGCGCACTTGTACGACCCGTGGCATCCGGCAGTGCTGCAACTCATCAGCCAGTCCATCGCGCAGGCGCGTGCTGCAGGCAAGGGCGTGAGTGTCTGTGGCGAGATGGCGGGCGATCCCGACTTCACGGAGTTGTTGCTGGCAATGGGGCTGCGCAGCTTCTCCATGCATCCATCGCAAATCCCGGCAGTGAAGCAACGTGTGCTGCGCGCCGATGCGCAGCGTCTGGCGGGCGCGCTACCCAAGCTACTGGATAGTGAGGATCCGCAAGCCACGGCCGAGCGGGAGCTGGCTGCCGTCAGGGCCGCACCTGCTGCCGCACATTGAAAGCCGCACCGAGTGATTGAGGCCGCTGGCGCCTCAGCCGACGAGGGCTCAACAAACTAATTTGCAGCATCTCTTGCCCGCCCCAAATTTCCTGTGCTACAGTCGTGGGCTTCGCTGATGACGGAACTGAGTTGCAAGACGCAGGGCTGAGTTGGCGGAGGCGGATCGAAAGGTCTGGGCGGATCGAGAGAGTCGCCGAGTGCTTCGAAAATAATTTTTCAAAAGTACTTGACGACAGATGCGAAAGCAGTTCAAAATCC
>NZ_JAVDXV010000011.1:0-209031 GCF_031458115.1 Roseateles asaccharophilus
CCTGCGGCCGCCCCCCCCCCCGCCCCGCCCCCCCCTCACCACCCCCCCCGCCGCGCGCGGGCCCCCGGCCCCACCCCCCCCCCCCCCCCCCGCGGGGGGGGGGGGGGGGGGCCCCCCCCCCCCCCCCCCCCGCCGCCCCCCCCCCCCCCCCCCCCCCCCCCCACCACACTCGCCAAGCACCAGAAGTAGCGAGCCCATGAAACTCGACCCCAAACCACTCGCACTGCTCGCAGCCCTAGCACTGCTCGCCCTGCCCCTCACCGGCAGCGCATCCACCTGGCTGAACCTGACCCTCGCAGGCGTCGCCATGGGCCTCATCATCTTCGTCATCGCCTCCGGCCTGACGCTGGTGTTCGGCCTGATGGACGTCCTCAACTTCGGCCACGGCGTGTTCATCGCCTTGGGTGCGTTCATGGCGACCACCGTGCTCGCTGCGCTGGCGCCCTGGGCAGCCGCACCCGACGTCCTCGCCAACCTCGCCGCACTGGCGCTGGCCTGCCTCGCCGGCATGGCCATCGCTGCCGCTGTCGGCGTGGTGTTCGAACGCGTGCTGGTGCGGCCCGTCTACGGCCAGCACCTGAAGCAGATCCTGATCACGATGGGCGGCATGATCATCGGCGAGGAGCTGATCAAGGCCAGCTGGGGCGCGCAGCTGATCCCGCTGCCCATGCCCGAGACGCTGCGCGGCATCTTCCTGTTCGGCGACGTCGCCGTCGAGAAGTTCCGGCTGCTGTCCATGGCCATAGGCATCGTCGTGCTCGTCGCGCTGCTGCTGGTGCTGAACAAGACCAAGATCGGCCTGCTGATCCGCGCCGGCGTGCAGGACCGCGAGATGGTGGAGTCGCTGGGCTACCGGATCAAACGCCTGTTCGTCGGCGTGTTCGTCGCCGGCTCCGCGCTGGCGGGCCTGGGTGGCGTCATGTGGGCGCTGGTGCAGCAGGGCGTGGAGCCGCAGATCGGCGCCAAGGTCAACCTGCTGCTGTTCATCGTCATCATCATCGGTGGCCTGGGCTCCACGCTGGGCTGCCTGGTGGGCGCACTGCTGGTCGGCCTGGTGGCCAACTACGTCGGCTTCCTGGCGCCGAAGGCGGCGCTGTTCTCCAACATCGGGCTGATGGTCGCCATCCTGCTATGGCGCCCGCAAGGCCTGTATCCGGTGGGAGCCAAGTGATGCGCGCACTGCTCTCGCATGATCTGCCACGCAGCCGCATCCTGGCCGCGCTGCTGCTCGCCTGCTTCGTCGGCCTGCTCGGCGCGCCGTTCATCTTCCCCGGCACGCAGGCGCTGAACGTCGCGGCCAAGGTGCTGGTGTTCATCCTGCTCGTCGCCAGCTACGACCTGCTGCTGGGCTACACCGGCATCGTCAGCTTCGCGCACACGATGTTCGTCGGCATCGGCGCCTACGGCATCGCGATCGCGTCGACGCGGCTGGGGCCGGACTGGGGCTCGCTGGCCATCGGCTTCGCCGCCGCGCTCGCGCTTTCCGCCGTGCTGGCGCTGGCCATGGGCCTGGCCAGCCTGCGCGTGAAGGCCATCTTCTTCGCGATGATCACGCTGGCCGTGGCCTCGGCGTTCATGACGCTGTGCTCGCAGCTGAGCGACTTCACCGGCGGTGAGGACGGGCTGAACTTCCAGCTGCCTGAAGCGCTGCGCCCATCCACCGAGTTCATGGACGAGCCGCTGCTCGGCGTCATGCTGGATGGCCGGCTGCTGACCTACTACCTGCTGTTCGCCGCCGTGACGGCGCTGATCCTGCTGCTGCTGCGCGTCGTCAACTCGCCGTTCGGCCGCGTGCTGCAGGCCATCCGCGAGAACGAGTTCCGCGCCGAGGTCATCGGCTATCGCCCGGTGGTCTATCGCACCGGCGCCAACGTCATCGCGGCGCTCGTGGCCTGCTGCGGCGGCGCGCTGCTGGCTCTCTGGCTGCGCTACACCGGCCCCGAGACGGCCATGAGCATGGAGATCATGCTGGACCTGCTGCTCATCGTCGTCATCGGCGGCATGGGGTCCATCTACGGCGCCGTCATCGGCAGCGTGCTGTTCATCGTCGCGCAGAACTACCTGCAGGCGCTGCTGAAGGGCGCGGGGGCGCTGGTGGAAGGCGTGCCGGTGCTGTCCACGCTGGTGTCGCCCGACCGCTGGCTGCTGTGGCTGGGGCTGCTGTTCGTGCTGGCCGTCTACCACTTCCCCGGCGGCATCGTCGGGCGGTTGCGGCTGGCGGCGTGGACTCGTGGGAGGAAGAGCAAGCCATGAAGTCGCGCTACGTCAGCTGCGGGGGTCGCGAGATCCACATCACCGAATGGGGCGATGCCAGCGCGCCCACCGTCATTGCCTGGCATGGGCTGGCGCGTAGCGGCCGCGACTTCGACGACTTCGCGCAGGCCTTGAGCGCGCGCTGGCATGTCGTCTGCCCCGACACGCCGGGCCGTGGCCTGTCGCAGTGGGCGGCAGACCCGGCGCGCGAGTACTGCCTGGACGTCTATGTGGAGCAGGCGGAGGCCTTGCTGGACCAGCTGGGCCTGCAGAAGGTGCACTGGGTGGGCACGTCCATGGGCGGCGCCATCGGCACGCTGGCCGCGGCCACGCGGCTGCGCGGGCGCATCCGTCGCCTGGTGCTGAACGACAACGGCCCCGAGCTGGCCGCACCGGCGCTGGAGCGCATCAAGACCTACGCCGGCCAGCCGCCCAGCTTCGCGACGGTGAGCGAGCTGGAGCGCTACTTCCGCGAGATCTATGCGAGCTTCGGTCACCTGAGTGACACGCAATGGCGCGCGCTCACCGAACACTCGCTGCGCCGCCTGCCCGATGGCCGCGTGACGACGCACTACGACCCCGCGCTGGTGGCGCAGTTCCAGCACCACCCGGACGACTATTCGCTGTGGTCTGCATGGGACCAGCTGGACCTGCCCGTGCTGTGCCTGCGCGGCGAGCAATCGACGCTGCTGACGGCAGAGACCGCGCAGGCGATGCGCGAGCGTGGGCCGCGCGCGGCGGTGGCCGTCATCCCCGACTGCGGCCATGCACCAGCGCTGAACACGCCCGAGCAGATCGGCCTCATCGAGCGCTTCCTCGCCGCGGGCGAAACCCCATGAAACCACGTAAGCCAGTGTGCAGGCTCGCAGCCTAGAGTCGCGCATCTCACCGACGAGACGCCATGAGCGAATTCATCCTCGAGACACAAGACCTGACCAAGGAGTTCAAGGGCTTCACCGCCGTGGACTCCGTCAATCTGCGGGTGCAGCGCGGCCACATCCACGCGCTGCTGGGTCCCAACGGCGCGGGCAAGACGACCTGCTTCAACCTGCTGACCAAGTTCCTGACGCCCACGCGCGGGCGCATCGTGTTCGCGGGCCACGACATCACCGGCGAGACCTCGGCGCAGATCGCGCGCCGCGGCGTCATCCGCTCGTTCCAGATCTCGGCCGTGTTCCCGCACCTGACGGTGCTGGAGAACGTGCGCATCGGCCTGCAGCGCTTCACCGGCACCAGCTTCCATTTCTGGAAGGGGCTGACCGGGCTGAAGACGCTGGACGCCAAGGTGCTGGCGCTGCTGGAGCTGGTGGACCTGCGCGACATGGCCCATTTGAAGGCCGCCGACCTTCCCTACGGCCGCAAGCGGGCTTTGGAGATCGCCACGACGATGGCCATGGAGCCGCAGCTGATGCTGCTGGACGAACCCACGCAGGGCATGGGGCACGAGGATGTGGACCGCGTGACGGCGCTGATCAAGCGCGTGGCCGAAGGGCGCACGGTGCTGATGGTGGAGCACAACATGAAGGTGGTGGCCAGCATTGCTGACCGCATCACGGTGTTGGCTCGCGGCGCTGTGCTGGCAGAGGGGGACTACGCGACGGTGTCCAAGCATCCGGCGGTGTTGGAGGCCTACATGGGCACCGAGGCGACTGAGTTGGCGGGGGCGCACTGATGGCCGTTATGCATAAGCCGTCGGGCACGGCACTCGCCACCCACCTGAAGTACCGAGCGAGCTGAAAAACATGGCCACCCCAGCACTCGAAATCAGCAACCTCCACGCCTGGTACGGCGAAAGCCACATCCTGCATGGCATCAACCTGTCCGTGCAGCCAGGCCAGGTCGTCACGCTGTTGGGCCGCAACGGCGCCGGCCGCACCACCACACTCAGAGCCATCCTCGGCCTCACGGGTGCCAGAAAAGGCTCCATCAAGATCCACGGCGAGGAAGCCATCGACCTCGCGACGCACCGCATCGCCCAGCTGGGCATCGGCTACTGCCCCGAGGAACGCGGCATCTTCGCCAGCCTCACCGCCGAAGAGAACCTGCGCCTGCCCCCGCCGCTGAGAAGCAAGCGCGGCAAGGCGATGTCCGAAGCCGAGATCTACGCGATGTTCCCCAACCTCGCCGAGCGCCGCCACAGCCCCGGCACCCGCCTGTCCGGCGGCGAGCAGCAGATGCTGGCCGTGGCGCGCATCCTGCGCACGGGCGCCGACATCCTGCTGCTGGACGAGATCTCCGAAGGCCTGGCGCCCGTCATCGTCCAGGCCCTGGCACGCATGATCCGCACGCTCAAGAGCCAGGGTTTCACCATCGTCATGGTGGAGCAGAACTTCCGCTTCGCCGCACCGCTGGCGGACCACTTCGTCGTCATCGAGCACGGCGAAGTCGTGCTGTCCTTCCCCGCAGCCGACCTGCCGGCCCACCAGGCCCGGATGGACGAGCTGCTCAGCGTTTGATCACAACCCCACCAGGAGACATGTCATGAAGGTTCTGCGCACCGCTCTCGCCACCGCCTCGCTCGCCTGCTGCGCCGTCGGCGCACAAGCCCAGGTGTCGGGCGACGTCATCAAGATCGGCATCATCACGGACATGTCCGGCCTGTATGCCGACATCGACGGCCAGGGCGGCGTGGAGGCCATCAAGATGGCCATCGCCGACGCCAAGGGCATGGCCGCCGGCAAGAAGATCGAACTGCTGTTCGCCGACCACCAGAACAAGGCCGACGTGGCGTCCGCCAAGGCGCGCGAATGGCTGGACACGCAAGGCCTGGACGTGCTGGTAGGTGGCACCAACTCCGGCGCCAACCTGGCCATGGCCAAGGTCGCGGCCGAGAAGAAGCGCGTCTTCATCTCCATCGGCGCCGCGTCGGCCCGCCTGACGAATGAAGACTGCACGCCCTACACGGTGCACTACGCCTACGACACGGTCGCGCTGGCCAACGGCACCGGCAACGCAGTGGTCAAGAGCGGCGGCAAGAACTGGTACTTCCTGACCGCCGACTACGCCTTCGGCGCCAGCCTGCAGGCCGACACGACGGCCGTCGTGCAGAAGGCCGGCGGCAAGATCGTGGGCAGCGTGAAGCACCCGCTGTCGGCCAGCGACTTCTCATCCTTCCTGCTGCAGGCGCAGGGCTCGGGCGCGCAGATCCTGGGCCTGGCCAACGCCGGTGGCGACACCATCAACTCCATCAAGGCCGCCAACGAGTTCGGCGTCACCAAGACGATGAAGCTGGCAGGCCTGCTGATGTTCATCAACGACGTGCATTCGCTCGGCCTGAAGGCCACCGAGGGCATGTACCTGACCGACGGCTGGTACTGGAACCAGAGCGCCGAGTCGCGCGCCTGGAGCCGCCGCTTCTTCGAGAAGATGAAGCGCATGCCGTCCATGCTGCAGGCGGCCGACTACTCGGCCATCGCCCACTACCTGAAGGCCGTAGATGCGACCAAGACCGACGACTCCGACAAGGTCATCGCGAAGATGAAGGCCACCAAGATCAACGACTTCTTCGCGAAAAACGGCGAGATCGGCGCCGACGGCCGCATGCGCTACGACATGTACCTGATGCAGGTGAAGAAGCAGGCCGAGTCCAAGGAACCCTGGGACTACTACAACGTGGTGCAGACCATCCCGGCGAACGAGGCCTACACCAAGCTCGCCGATTCCAAGTGCCCCTTGGTCAAGAAGTGATCTGAGGCCGGCCTGACATGACTGAGTTGTTCGGTATCCCGATGCCCGCCCTGCTGGGGCAGCTGCTGCTCGGCCTGGTGAACGGCTCGTTCTACGCGATGCTGTCGCTGGGCCTGGCGGTCATCTTCGGCATGCTCAACATCATCAACTTCGCCCACGGGGCGCTGTACATGATGGGCGCCTTCCTGGCGTGGATGGGCATGGACCTGCTGGGGCTGAACTACTGGGTCATGCTGGGCCTGGCGCCGCTGCTGGTGGGGCTCTTGGGCATCGTCATCGAGCGGACGATGCTTCAGTGGCTCTACAAGCTGGACCACCTCTACGGCCTGCTGCTGACCTTCGGCATCACGCTGGTCATCGAGGGCGTGTTCCGCAGCTTCTACGGCGTGTCGGGCCAGCCCTACTCGGTGCCCGACGCGCTGCAGGGCGCCACCAACCTGGGCTTCATGATCCTGCCCAACTACCGGGGCTGGGTGGTGGTCGCGTCGCTGGTGGTGTGCTTCGCCGTGTGGGCGCTGATCGAGAAGACGTCGCTGGGCGCCACGCTGCGCGCCGGCACCGAGAACCCGCGGCTGGTGCAGGCCTTCGGCATCAACGTGCCGCGCATGGTGACGCTGACCTACGCGGGCGGCGTCGCGCTGGCGGCGTTCGCCGGCGTGCTGGCCGCGCCCATCCTGCAGGTGTCGGCGCTGATGGGGTCCAACCTCATCATCGTCGTGTTCGCCGTGGTGGTCATCGGCGGCATGGGGTCCATCCTCGGCTCCATCGTCACCGGGCTGGGCCTGGGCATCATCGAAGGGCTGACCAAGGTCTTTTATCCGGAGGCCTCGAACACCGTCGTGTTCGTCGTCATGGCCATCGTCTTGTTGGTACGGCCCGCGGGCTTGTTCGGAAAAGAGAAATGAACAGCAAGCTCATCGGCTACGCCGCGCTCTTCGTCGGCATCGCGCTGCTGCCAGCGCTGGGGGCCTATCCCATCTTCGTCATGAAGGTGCTGTGCTACGCCCTCTTCGCCTGCGCCTTCAACCTGCTGGTGGGCTTCACCGGCCTGCTGTCCTTCGGTCACGCGGCCTTCCTGGGCACGGCAGGCTATGTGTGCGGCCATGCGCTGAAGGTCTGGGGCCTGCCCACGCCGGTGGGGCTCGTCGTCGGCTCGCTGGCTGCGGCGGGCGTAGGCCTGGTGTTCGGGATGCTGGCCATCCGTCGCTCGGGCATCTACTTCTCGATGATCACGCTGGCGCTGGCGCAGATGCTGTACTTCTTCTTCCTGCAGGCGCCGTTCACCGGCGGGGAAGACGGCCTGCAGAGCGTGCCGCGCGGCAGCTTCCTGGGGCTGGACCTCACCAACGACCTGACGCTGTTCTACGTCGTGCTGGGCATCTTCATCGCGGCCTTCTGGCTGATCTACCGCATCGTGCACTCGCCGTTCGGCCAGGTGCTCACCAGCATCCGCGAGAACGAGGCGCGCGCCACGTCGCTGGGTTACGACACGGCGCACTTCAAGCTGCTGGCCTTCGTGCTGTCGGCCGGCCTGGCCGGGCTGGCGGGCGCCACCAAGACGCTGATGCTGGGCTTTGCGACGCTGACCGACGCGATCTGGACAACGTCGGGCCTGGTCATCCTGATGACGCTGGTGGGCGGCATGGGCACGCTGGTCGGCCCCATCGTCGGCGCGCTGGTCATCATTGCGCTGGAGAACAAGATCGGCGACCTCGGCAAGCTGCTGGCCGACACCACCGGCGTGGCCTGGTTCAACGGGCTGGGCGAGTCGGTCAGCCTGGTCACCGGGCTGATCTTCATCGTCTGCGTGCTGGCCTTCAGGCGCGGGCTGGTGGGCGAGGCGATGGCGCTGTGGGAGAAGCGTCGGAAGCCGCCGGCGACTTCTGCTTCCTGAAGACCAACACGTTGCCGGCCATGACAAGCACCAAGCCGATCAAGGCCGGCGCCGTCCACACATAGCCCTCCACCCAGGCCGACACGTTCAGCGCGACGACCGGGAACAGTACCGTGCTGTAGGCGGCGCGCTCCGGGCCCAGCCGCCCCACCAGCGTCAGGTAGGCGGTGAAGCCGATGACCGAGCCCGGGATGGCCAGGTACAGCAGCGCGCCGACATAGCGCGTGCTCACGTCGAATGCCCACGGCACGCCAGCCGCCAGCGCATAGCCCACCAGCAGCGACGTGCCCACGGCCATGCCCCAGGCGTTGGTCTGCACCGGCTTCAACCCCTGTCCCTGCAGCGCGGCCGACAGCAGGTTGCCGGTGGAGAAGCACAGCGTGCCTCCCAGCGCCCAGCCCAGGCCCACCAGCGTGCCCGTGCCGGCGTGCTGGGCGGTGATCTCGGGCCAGAACAGCAGCACCAGCCCCGTCAGCCCCAGCGCGCCACCCGCCAGCACCTGCGGCGCGATGGCTCGGCCGTGCACCAGCCTCGCCAGCAGCGCATTCCACAGCGCCGCGCTGGAGAACACAACGGCCACCAGCCCGCTGGCCAGCGTCTGGCTGGCGTTCAGGAAGCAGACGAAGTTCAGGCAGAACAGGCACAGGCCCTGGGCGAGCACCCAGGTGAGCGCTCGCCCACGTGGCAGCACCAGCTGCCGTCGCCAGGCCAGCCAGGCGAACAGCACCAGCGCCGCGAGGCCGAAGCGGTAGGCGATGGACAGCGAGATGGGCACCGGTCCCAGCTGCCATTTCAGGGCGATCCACGTGGTGCCCCAGATCAGCACCACCAGCACGTACAACAAGGCATTCATGCCGCCAGCATCGCGAAACAGGCGATGCGGCGATTGCAGATTCCTGCGCATCGTCGGCCCGACGCCAGCACGGGAAACGTGCTCGGCCCTAGCATCGCCGCATGCTTGACCTCACCGCCGGCGCCACCGCTGACCAGCCCGTCTTCGACGTGCTGGGCCGCTCGCTGGCGCGCCGTGAACGTGAGGTCGCGCTGCCCGACGGCCTGCGGCTGGTGCAATGGCACAACCACGGCGGCCGCATGGACTACCAGCGCCCCGGCCACCACACGCTGTCGGTCTACCTGCAGGGCGGCCATGCCACCCACCTCATCGAGACGCCGGGCGAGACCGGCTCGCCGGGCTGCCACTGCATCCTGCCGGCCGAGCACGAGTCGCACTGGAACGTGGCCGGCCCGTTGCGCTTCGTGCATCTGTACCTGACGGCCGAGACCTGGGCCGACCGCGCCGTGCGCCTGCTGGACGCCGAGCCGCGCGCGCTCACGCTGGAGCAGCGCATTTTTGGTGCCGACGCCACACTGGCCGACTGGGGCCGCGAGGTCGCCGCGCTGGACTGGCAGGACCCCGCCCAGCGCCTGCACATCGACGCGCTGAGCCAGGCGGCTCTGGACCACCTGGTGCTGCAGGCGGCACGGCCCCGCCAGCGCGAGCGGGCTGAACGGTCAGCCGGCGGCCTGTCCAGCGCGGCCCGCCGCCGCGTGCTGGGCTTCATTGACGCCCACCTGGACAGCGCCGACCTGACCTTGCCACGCCTGGCGGACCAGGCCCACCTGTCCGAATTCCACTTCGCCCGCATGTTCCGCGCGTCCATGGGCTGCACGGTGCACGACTGGGTCGCCGCCCGCCGGCTGGACCGCGCCCGCGCGCTGCTGCGCGAAACCGCGCTGCCGCTGGCGGACATCGCCGCCGCCTGCGGCTATGCCAGCGCGAGTCACCTGAGCCAGCGATTCAGGGCCGCCACCGGCACCACGCCGGGGCAATACCGCCAGGTCTTGGCCGCTTGAGCGTCAGCTACTGCCAACACGCCGTCAGCAATCACCTGCGAGTTAGGGGGCGCGCGCCGCGGCGCTGTGGCCCACTATCTAGCCATGTTCACGCCCGCACGCCTTCGCGTCACCGCCGCGCTCCTCGCGGCGCTGCTGGGCATGGCCGTGCCGCTGTACGAAACCACGCGCGAGCTGCTCGATGAACCGCTCGCCATGCTGACGCCACAACGTTAGCCCCTCGCCCAGTCTCGCCACGCTGAACGCCGGCGTGACTGGTCGGTCCCCGAGGGGCGGCGATGCTCGCGGGGCTTAACCCGCTCGCACATCGCCAGACGGGCCGGCTTGGGAGCGGCCCGGCGCTCGGCCCGGAAGAAAGAGGGGTGCCGCGTGGGGAATTTCTCCGCCCGAATCCGCCTCCTTCCCTCCCTACACTCGCCCCGCACTCTTGAGGGGCAGGGATGGCATCCAGCATCGTGAAGAAGGCCGTTGTGGCGGCGGTGGTCGTGGCCGGCGCGGCCGTGGCGGGGTACTTCGGGTGGCAGCATTTCAAGACACCCGGCCTGCCCAGCAGCGCCGAGGTGGGCGCGGAGGAAGCGGCCTTCAGCTTCAGCGAGTGCAAGGCGCGGCTGTTCGACGGGTCGCCGGCCATCGCGGTGATGTTCACGCAGGCGCTGGATGCCAAGCAGGACTTCGGCAAGCTGCTGACTGCCAGCGAGGGCGAAGCGCCCAAGCGGCGTAACGACGGCACGGTGGACCCCAACAACAAACCAGCGGATGCCAGCTTCAAGCCCCTGGCCGCCCGCTGGGTGCTGGGCGACAACCCGCGCGTGCTCTACCTGCCCCACGCCACGCCCGACCGCAGCTATCGCATCACGCTGAACGCCGACCTCGCCGCCCGCAGCGGCGCCAAGCTGGCCACGGCGCAGAGCTGCGAAGCCGTCAGCGAGTCCATGCCGGCCAGCTTCTACTTCGCCAGCCGCGGCCTGGTGCTGCCGGCCGGCCAGAACGGCGGGCTGCCGGTGGTGACCGTCAACACGCCCGAGGTGGATGTGCAGTTCCTGCGCATCAAGCCGGAGTCACTGGCGGCCTTCCTGGATCAGGTGGGCGGCCGCCGCGAGCGCTCGGGCCGTGGAGGCGCCGACGAGGAAGGCGATTACTACTACGACGGCTATGGCGACAACCAGCGCCGGATGAAGGGCACCGTCGGCGGCTGGGTGCTGGACGAACTGCGCGCGATGAGCGAGAGCGTCTACATCTCCCGCTTCAAGACCGACGAGCGCGCCAACCGCCGCAACACCAGCTTCCTGCCGGTGGAGAAGATCAAGGCGCTGCAGGAGCCTGGCATCTATGTGGCGGTCATGAGCCAGCCGGGCCGCTTTGGCTGGGACTACCAGGTCACGCACTACTACGTGACAGACATCGGCCTGCACCTGCGCCGCCACGCCGCGCAGATCGACGTGTTCGCCACGTCGCTGAAGAGCGGCAACGCATTGCGCGGCGTGGAGCTGAGCCTGGTGGACGAGGCCGGCAAGGTGCTGGGCCAGGCCCAGACCGACAGCGACGGCCATGCGGTGTTCACCGGCACCAACGGCAAGGTGGGCGACCTGGCGCGGCTGGTGCTGGCGCGCAAGGGCGGCGAAATGTCGGTGCTGTCGCTGCGCGACGCGGCGCTGGACCTGACCGAGTTCGACGCCACCGGCCACCCGTCGCGCAGCAACAAGGTGTTCGTCTACTCGGGCCGCGACCTGTACCGGCCGGGCGAGGCCTTCAACGTCTCCGTGCTGAGCCGCGATGCCGACAGCCGGCTGCCGTCCAAGCTGCTGCCACTGACGATCACGGTGAAGAAGCCCGATGGCAGCAAGCTCGTCGAGCAGCTGGTGCAGCCGAACAAGCTGGGCCAGGGCTACTTTCAGCACACCATCGCGCTGCCCGCCGACGCGCCCACCGGCGGCTGGACGCTGCAGGCCCGTGTGGACCCCGCCGCCAAACAGCCCGATGCGCAATGGAGCTTCAAGGTCGAGGAGTTCCTGCCCGAGCGCATGAAGCTCACGCTGACCGCGCCCGAGGCGGCGCTGACCGGCGAGGTCAGCCTGCCCGTGCAGGTGCAGGGCGACTACCTCTACGGCGCGCCCGCCGCCGGCAATCGCTTGCAGTCCACCGTGTCCACCGAGCGCCTGGTCAACCCGCTGGCGCAGAAGCTCCCCGGCTACCTGTTCGGCGACTTCGCCGACGACAAGGCCCGCAGCCGGCAAGACCTGCCCGAGCAGGAACTGGACGAGCAGGGCAAGGCGCAGGTCGCGCTGACCGCCAACCTTTCCGAGCGCAGCTCGCCCATGCGCGTGCGTGGCGCCTTCAGCCTGCTGGAAAGCGGCGGTCGACCCGTGGTGCGCAGCATCGAGCGCACCTGGTGGCCGGCACCCACGCTGGTGGCCGTGCGCCCGCTGTTCGACCGCAACGTCGCGCCCGAGGGCGGCCTGGCGGGCTTCGAGGTGCAGCGCGTGGACGCCACCGGCGCCTTCAAGCCCGCCAAGGACCTGAAGCTCACGCTCACCTACGAGGAACGCCAGTGGTACTGGCGTTATGACGACGGCCGCGGCTGGCATTCCGGCTTCAACACGACGGACGAACTGGTCGAGGCCCGCACGCTGAACCTGAGCGCCAAGACCACGGTGAACCTGCCCGTGCGCTGGGGCCGCTACCGCCTGGAGATCGAAGACCCGTCGACGAAGGAAACTCTGCGCTACGCCTTCTACGCCGGCTACGGCGCGCAGGACGCCGACGACATCGGCAACCGCCCCGACCGCGTGCAGCTGCAGCTCAAGGGTTCGCCGTTCAAGCCCGGCGACGACGCCAAGCTGACCATCAAGCCGCCGCACGACGGCGAGGCCGTCGTCACCGTCGAGGGTGACCGCGTGCTGTGGAGCAAGCGCGTCGGCGTGAAGGCCTCGGGCACGGAGCTCACCATCCCGGTCGGCACCACGCCCGAGTGGCAGCGGCAGGACTTGTACGTCACCGTCGCCGCCTTCCGCCCCGGCAGCCAGGGCGACCGCATCACGCCGGCCCGCGCGCTGGGCCTGGTGCACCTGCCGCTGAACCGCGAGGACCGCAAGCTGAAGGTGGCGCTGGAGGCGCCGGCCAAGACGGTGCCATCCACCACGCTGCCCGTGAAGGTAAAGGCACCGCAGCTGGCCGGCAAGGCGGCGATCGTCACGGTCTCTGCCGTGGACGTGGGCATCCTGAACATCACCAACTTCAAGACGCCCGACCCGACCGACTACTTCTTCGGCAAGCACCGCTACGGCGCCGACATGCTGGACCTCTACGGCCGCCTCATCGAGAAGATGGACGGCAACACCGCGCAGCAGAAGTTCGGCGGCGACGCCGGCAAGCGCGACACGCAGAGCATGCCGCGCAAGGTGCTGCTGGTGGACCTGTTCAGCGGCCCCGTGACGCTGGATGCCAAGGGCGAGGCGACGATCAGCCTCAAGCTGCCGGACTTCAATGGCACGCTGCGGCTGATGGCCGTCGTCAGCAGCGCAGACAGCTATGGCTCCACGCAGGCCGACACGGTGGTCGCCGCGCCGCTGGTGGCCGAGTTGAACATGCCGCGCTTCATCGCGCCGGGCGACAAGGCGACCATCGCGCTGGACGTGACCAACCTCAGCGGCGCGCCGCAAGAGGTCAAGGTCGCGCTGACTGCCACCGGACCGGTGCGCATTACCGGCAACGCCGAGCCCATCAAGCTCGCCGACAAGCAACGCCAGATCCTGCGCTTCCAGGCCGAGGCGCTGGATGCCTACGGCCTGGCGCCAATCAAGATGATCGTCACGGCCGGCGCGCTGAAGCTGGAACGCGAGGCCGCGCTGCAGGTGCAGCCCGTCACGCCGCTGACGCGCGAGAGCCGCCGCATCCGCCTGGAGCCCGGCGCCACGCAGGTGGTCGAGAAGAGTCTGCTGGACAGCTACTGGGCCGGCTCCGCCACGCTCAGCATGAGCGTCAGCAACACGCCGCCCATCGACATCAAGGACCAGGTGCAAGGCCTGTTGATGTACCCCTACGGCTGCCTGGAGCAGACGACGTCCAGCGCCTACCCGCTGGTCTTCATCGACGACGCGGCCGCCAAGCGCTGGGGCATGACGCCCATCCCCCGCGAGGAGCGCGCCAAGCGGCTGGAAGGCGCCTTCGCCCGCCTGGCCGGCATGCAGCAGCCGCGCGGCGGCTACGGCCTGTGGGCAGCCGGCAACCCGTATGAAGGCTGGCTCAGCGCCTATGTCACCGGCTTCTTGCAGGACGCTCGCGACGCCGGTTTCGCCGTGCCCGAGGCGCAGCTCGCCAAGTCGCTGGAAGGCCTGACCGAGCAGTTCCAGCGCACGCCCGGCCAGCAGATGACGCCGCCCTCAGCGCCGCGCCGCAACGACAAGGGCTACATCGCCGACTACCGCGAGGCCGAAGTGCTGCGCCTGGCCCACCAGCGCTTTGCCGAGGCCACGCACGCCGGCTACATCCTGGCCCGCGAGCAGAAGGCGCCGCTGGCCACGCTGCGCACGCTGCACGACAAGCACCGTGCCAGCGCCCTGAGCCCGCTGCCGCTGGTGCAGCTGTCATTGGCGTTGAAGCTGATGGGCGACGACGCCCGCGCCAAGGCCGCGCTGGACGACGCGATGGCCCGCCCCTACGGCTACCAGCCCGACGACGGCCCATGGGGCCAATGGCTGGGCGACTACGGCTCCCGCATCCGCGACCGGGCCATGGCCTATGCGCTGCTGCTGCGCCACAAGGTCGAGCACGACAAGCGCGAGAACCTGCTGTTCGACCTGGCCGACGACTTCGGCAAGCGCAACTACTACTCCACGCAGGAGCGCCTGTCCCTCTTCGTCGCCGTGCAGGCCGCGACCCAAGGCGCCGGCAAGGACGACGCCTGGAAGACCACGCTGACCGTCGGCGCCAAGGCCGACGCCTGGACCGGCAGCGGCACCGGCCAACAGAGCTTCGCCATCGAGCCGCTGAAGTCCGGCCTCGCGCTGAAGAACGACGGCGCCACGCCGCTGTATGTGGACGTCACCGCCCAGGGCTACCCGGTCAAGCCGCTGCCGCCCAGCAGCGACCGCATCAGCGTGGAGCGCGCGATGTTCACGACCGACGGCAAGCTGGTGACGGCGCGGCAGTTCACGACAGGCGAGATGTACGTCGTCCGCCTGCGCGTGAAGGCCGCGCAGACCATCAAGGACGGCCTGGTGGTGGACCGCATTCCCGCCGGCTTCGAGATCGAGAACCTGAACCTCAGCCAGGGCCCGCAGGCCGGCGAGTTCACGGTGGAAGGCGTCAACGTGGCCCAGGCGAATGCCAACGACCGCATCGTCCACACCGAGTACCGCGACGACCGCTTCGTCGCCGCGGCGCGGCTGGGGCAGCCGTTGGACCTGTTCTATCTGGTGCGGGTGGTGACGCCTGGCAAGTACGTCGTGCCGGCGACGTTTGCGGAGGATATGTATCGGGCAGAGGTGAGGGGGGTTGGCCGGGCCGAAGGGGAGATCGTGGTGGTGGACAAGCGGTGAGCGAGCGCGAGGCGGTACTTTGCCTACCGGCTGTTTGCCGCTGCAGCGGCTGCAAGCTGACATCGAACGGAACTCCTTGATCGATTTCAGCAAGCGCGATCGCTAGCATCCGACGCACAACGATTGCGTCCTGGGAGAACACATGATTGACCCAACCAACTCTCTTGCGTTCTCGATGCAGGCCAACAAGGGGGTGTACGCAATCCTCCTTGGGTCCGGCGTGTCACGAGCGGCCCAGATTCCAACGGGCTGGGAAGTGACCATCGAACTGGTACGCAAGGCCGCAGCCATTCAGAAGGCCGACTGCGAGCCTAACCCTGCCGCCTGGTATCGCAGCTCGACCGGCAGCGACCCTGACTACTCGGTCCTTCTGGACGCAGTGGCCAAGACGCCGGCGGAACGACAGCAACTACTCCGCCCCTACTTCGAGCCGACAGAGGAGCAGCGCGAGAAGGGTGAGAAGGCCCCGACGAAGGCCCACCGAGCCATCGCCCGCCTCGTGAAGCTTGGCTATGTACGGGTCGTCGTCACCACCAACTTCGATCGTCTGCTGGAAGTAGCGCTGGCGGACGTAGGCATTCAGCCCACGGTTCTGAGCACCGCAGACCAGATAGCTGGCGCGATGCCGCTCGTTCACACGGCCTGCACCGTCATCAAGGTGCATGGCGACTACCTTGACACGCGCATCCTCAACACGCCTGAGGAGCTGGCCACTTACCCGGACGCGTTCAACACACTGCTGGACCGTGTCTTCGACGAGTTCGGACTCGTCGTCTCGGGCTGGTCTGCGGATTGGGACGTCGCGCTAAAGGCGGCTATCGTTCGCGCGCCGAATCGGCGGTTCTCTACGTACTGGTCCAGCCGGGGGGAACCCAGCGCGACAGCGGCGGACCTCATCGCGCGACGCGCCGGCACCCTCGTTCGTTCTCCGGACGCTGACTCGTTCTTCACCGCGCTCGCCGAACAAGTGCAGGCGCTCGAAGACTTCGCCGCGCCTCACCCATTGTCCTCAGCCGCAGCAGTCGCAGCGCTAAAGCGATACCTAACCGAGCCCAAGCACCGCATTGCGCTGAACGACCTAGTTCGCCGAGAGGTCGACCAAGTCGTCGATGCCACATCCGGCGCAAGGTTTGACCTGAACCAGCCTACTCCGGACGCTGACACGCTGCTGGCTAGGTTGAAGAGCTACGAAGCTGCATCGCAGACGCTGGTGCAACTTGCCTATCACGCTGGCTATTGGAGCGACGAGGCGCAGACGGCGCCCTGGGTTTCAGCGCTGCGGAGGCTCGCGCAACAGCCCGCTGGGGGCGGGTACGAGCTTTGGACCGCCCTTCGGCGCTACCCTGCCGCGATGCTCCTCTACTCGTTCGGCGTCGGAGCCATCCAGTCTGGAAACTTCAACGCGCTGCGCGTGCTGTTCAAGCTTCGGCTCAAGGGGCGGAACGACGAGGAGAAGAGCCTCGGCATGCAGGCTTCCCTCTGGCCTCTGGGAGGCGACAAGTTTCAGATTTTGAAAGGTCGGGAACGCCGGCACACCCCGCTTCACGAACACACCAGTCAGTTCTTGTTCGACCAACTCAAGCGCTCCTTCGACAACGAAGCGGACTTCGCACAGTACTTTGACGAGTTTGAGGTGATCCTTGCACTTCACGTCGGCGCTGAACAGGTCGACCCGGGCGAGTACTACTGGGCGCCGCCTGGACCGTATTGCTGGCGGACAGACAATCTGAGACAGACGCTTGTGAAGATTCGAGCGTCCCTTGCAACGGGAGGGAACGGCTCTCCTTACATTACGGCTTGCCCCGTAGGGAAGGACGTCGCCGCGGCTGAAACCAACATCGCCGGCCTCGAGGGATTCATCGGGCGAATCGGCTGGTCCTGGCGCTAGCTTTTTCGCCGCCCACCATTGTGGGACGGGAGTTGTAACCAGGTGGGGCCGCAACCGTGGCCCTTGCTCGGTGTCCTCGCACCGGTCCCTTCGCTCGAATTCGGGGTCAGGTCTCAACTTGTAAATCCAGCCGCTCCGCTGTTTGGGTCGCGCGCTTGCAGCAGCGTCCCAAATTCCTTACGATCCCTCGATACGAAAGGAATCCACATGCCCGACGCCACCCTCACCGCCAAAGGCCAGACCACCATCCCCAAGGAAATTCGTGAGCAACTGGGCCTGGAAGCCGGCGACAAGCTGACCTTCACGACGCTCAGCGACGGCACGGTGGTCATGCGCGCCAAAACGCGCAGCCTGCTGGACCTGGCCGGCAGCCTGTCACGCCCTGGCCAGCCCTCGGTCGATGTGGCCGACATGAAGCCGTTGCGCGCCTGACGACCTCAGACGGCCTACCGCGTTGACCATCGCCATCGACACCAACGTCCTCGTGCGCCTGCTGGTGCGCGACGACGCGGCGCAGTTCACCGCCGCCGCTCGTCTCGTCCAGCAGGCCGAGACCGCCGGCCAACCGCTGCTGATCCTGCTGGGCGCGTTGCTGGAAACCGAATGGGTGCTGCGCAGCCGCTACCGGCTGGACAAGCCCGCCATTGCCAATACCTTTGCGCGGTTGCTGGAGGTGGATGGCGTCGTCTTCGAGCACGAGGCAACGGTCGAAGAAGCGCTCTACATCTGGACCCAACACACCGGCGCCGACTTCGCCGACTGCCTGCTCAACGCCCGCGCCGCTCACCTTGGCTGCACGCGCTTCGTGACCTTCGATGCCGGCGCATCCAAGCTGCCGCGCGCAGAACTCTTGACTTCCTGAGACCCACAACACCGTGTCCTTGACTGCCCTGACTGTTCGCGAAGCCCACCCCACCGACCTCCCCGCCGTCGCCGAGCTGTTCGACCTCTACCGCCAGTTCTACGAGCAACCCGCCGACCGCGCGCTGGCGCAGGACTTCATCACCCAGCGCATTCAGCGCCGCGAATCGGTCATCCTGGTGGCCGACGCAGGGGCCGACGGCCTGATGGGCTTTGCCCAGCTCTACCCGACCTTCTGCTCCGTCGAGGCGCAGCCCATCTACACGCTGTACGACCTGTTCGTGCGCCCCGGCGCGCGCAAGGCCGGTGTGGGCCGGCAGCTGCTGCTGGCCGCCGAGGCCCGCGCCGCGGCGGACGGCATGGTGCGCATGGACCTGACCACCGCGCGGACCAACCACGCTGCGCAGTCGCTGTACGAATCGCTGGGCTGGGTGCGCGACGATGTGTTCCTCGCCTACAACCGCCGCGTGAAACCAACCTGATGCGAACCGCCGTCGCCTTGCTGCTGTCGCTCGCGGCGGCAACCACCACCGCCGCCCCGCTGCCGCCTGCCGCCCGCGCCGAGGTGGACGCGCTGCTGGCCCGCCTGCAATCCTCCGGCTGCGAGTTCAACCGCAACGGCAGCTGGCACAGCGGCTCTGACGCCAAGGCCCATCTGCTGAAGAAGCTGGACTATCTCGAAGGCAAGAACCTCGTGACCACCGCCGAGCAGTTCATCGCCCGCGGCGCGTCCAGCAGCAGCATGAGTGGCAAGCCCTACCTCGTGCGCTGCGCCGGCAAGGCGCCGGTCGACAGCGCGCAGTGGCTGACCGCCGAGCTGCAACAGCTGCGCGCGCCGCGCGCGGCGTCCGCCCCACGCTGACCACCAACCCACGCAAGGCCGCCATGCAACTCCCCCTGCCCGCCTTCCTCGCCACGCCGGCCGCGCGCGGAGCCTTCGGCTGGCTGCTGCTGCGGCTGACGCTGGCCGGGTTGATCGCCGCGCACGGCTGGGCGCGGTTGATCGCGGGCGGCGTGGTGCCGTTCGGCGGCTGGCTGGAGAGCCAGGGCTTTCCGTTCGGTTTCGCCATCGCGGCGAGCATCACCGGCATCGAGATCGTCGGCCCGCTGTTGCTGGTGGCCCGGCGCTTCGTCGCGCCGCTGTGCCTGGTCTACATGGCCATCTACGCGATGGGCATTGTGCTGGTGCACGCCAAGGCGGGCTGGTTTGTCGTGGGCCTGGGGCGCAACGGCTCGGAGTACAGCGTGCTGCTGATCGTGGGTCTGCTGTGCGTGGCACTGCAGCATGTGCGCAGCCGCGGCGAAGCCTGAGCGCCGCCGACGCGCCGAGCTGGCGCTGGCGGCGCTGCTTGTCGGCGCTCTCGCGCTGGACTTCGCCTGCCCGCTGCCCGAACCCACCGCCACCGCCCCCACGCTGACCGTGCTGGCCGCCGACGGCACGCCGCTGCGCAGCTGGCAGAGCATTGACGGCGCCCAGCGCCACCCGACCACTCCCGAGGCGGTATCGCCGCGCTACCTCGAAGCGCTGCTGCACTACGAGGACCGCTGGTTCCACTGGCACCCGGGCGTGAACCCCGCCGCACTGGCGCGGGCAGCCTGGCAGTGGGCGCGGCATGGCCGCATCGTGTCGGGCGGGTCCACGCTGACGATGCAGGTGGCCCGCCTCGTCGACGAGAAAGCCGCCGGCCGCAGCCTCCCCGCCAAGGCGCGCCAGATCGCGCGCGCGCTGCAGCTGGAGCTGCACCTGAGCAAGCAAGAGATCCTGGCGCTGTATCTGAACCTCGCGCCCATGGGCGGCCCGCTGGAGGGCGTGGAAACGGCCAGCCGCGCCTACCTTGGCAAGCCCGCCGCCGACCTGTCGCATGCCGAAGCGGCGCTGCTGGTCGCGCTGCCGCAGTCGCCCACGCGACTGCGCCCCGACCGCGCCGTGCAGGCGGCACAGAACGCGCGCGACAAGGTGCTGACGCGCATGCAGACGCTGGGCGTGTGGAGCGCCGCCGACGTCGCCGATGCCAAGCTGGAACGCGTGTTCGCGCCACCGCTGCGCGCGCGCTGGCTGGCGCCGCTGGCCGCCGAGCGGCTGCGCCAGCAGGCGAGGCGAAACGGCAAACAGGAGGCGGTCATCCAGACCACGCTGGACGCCGGCCTGCAGGCCCGGCTGGAGCAGTTGCTGGCCGACCGCCTCAACACCTTGCCCGAGGCCAACTCCATGGCCGCGCTGGTGGTGGACAACGCGACGCTGGAAGTGCGCGGTTATGTCGGCTCGGCCGACTTCACGGACAGCAAGCGCGGCGCCCATGTGGACATGGTCCGCGCGCTGCGCTCGCCCGGCTCCACGCTGAAGCCCTTTCTGTACGCGCTGGCGCTGGACGAAGGCCTCATCCATTCCGAAAGCCTGCTCATCGACGCGCCGCAGAACTTCGGCGGCTACGCGCCGGGCAACTTCCAGGCCGATTTCTCCGGCCCGGTCAGCGTGGCCGAGGCCTTGCAGCGCTCGTTGAACGTGCCCGCCGTCGACCTGTTGGAGCGCCTGGGCCCCGAGCGCTTCGCCGGCCGACTGCGCCACGCGGGCCTGCGGCTGCGCATGCCGGCCAACGCGGCGCCCAACCTCAGCCTCATCCTGGGCGGCGGCAGCACGTCGCTGGAGGAACTGGTGGGCGCCTACACGGCGCTGGCGCGCGGCGGCCTAGCCGGCCGGCCGCGGCTGACACCCGACCAGCCCGTGCTGGACACGCGGCTGATGAGCGACGGCGCCGCCTTCATCGTGCGCGAGATCCTGGAGAGCGGCGGTCGGCCCGGCAACCCCTTCCGCGAGAGCCCGCAGCGCGTCGCGTGGAAGACCGGCACGTCCTTCGGCTTCCGCGACGCCTGGGCCATCGGCGTGACGGACCGCTACACGATGGGCGTGTGGGTGGGCCGGCCCGACGGCACGCCCAATCCCGGCCATTTCGGTGCCAACACGTCGGCCCCGCTGCTGCGCGACATCGCCGCGGCGCTGGGCCCTGCCGACAGCAGGCAACAACTGGCCCCACGCCGCCAGCCCGCCACCGTACGCGACGTGGCCATCTGCTGGCCGCTGGGCACCGCCGAGGCCGGCACGCCACCCGCCCACTGCCTGCAGCACCGCATGGCCTGGACGCTGGACGGCGCCGTGCCGCCCACGCTGCCCGACCGGCTGCAGCCCGGCGGCCTGGTCACCGCCGCATGGACGCAAGGCGGGCGGCGCGTGCGCCCGGACTGCGCGCCCGACGCCACCAAGGCCGAGATGGTGCGCTGGCCCACGCTGCTGGGCCCCTTCCTGGACGCCGCACAGCTGGACCCCATCGAGCGCCTGCCCTGGGCGCCCGGCTGCGCGCCACGCACGCCCGGCGGGCCCGCCTTGCGCATCGTGGGCCTGGAGCCCGGCAGCGTGCTGCGCCCCGCGCCGGGCCGGCACGACGTGACGCTGCGGCTGCAGGCACTGGGCGCGCAGCAGGGCGTGACCTGGCTGCTGGACGGCCAGCTGGCCAGTGGTGCTGAAAGCGGCGCCGGCGTGCAGGTGCTGACGCTCAAACAACCCGGCAGCCACGCGCTGACGGCGCTGGACGGCCGTGGCCGCTGGGCACGCGTGGGCTTCGAGATGCAGCTGCCGGCGCGCAATACTTCCGCAGATGAGCGCATGACGAAGGCAAGCCCGCCGTCTCTTCGCTAAGCTGCCATCTTGCGCCCTCATGATGCGGCGCTTGCCGCCCTGGGCGTACTTGAACAATGAATGAGCTGTTGATCTGGATCCTGGCCGGCGCGGTCGCGCTGGTCGTCGTGTTCTTGCTGTGGCTGGCGCGCCGGCGCCAGCAGCGTGCCCACGAGGCCACGGCCCACCGCGAAGAGCAGCGCATGGCGCTGGAGCAGGCCGAGCACGTCGCCCGCGCCCAGCGCCTGGCCGCCGAGCGCGACGCCCAGCCCACCCAACTTGAGACCCAGGCCGCCGCGGCCGAAGCCCAGCGCCAGACCGAGGAGGCCCGCCTGCGCGACGACGCCGAGCGCGAGGCCGCCGACATCACGCGCCGCATCGCCGAGGCCGAGGCGGCCCGCCTGGCCCGTGAGCAGGCGGAGTACGAAGCCACCCGCGCCGCCGAAGCCCAGCGCGCGGCCGACGAGCAGGCCCGCCTGCAGGCGCAGCGCGACGCCGAAGCCGCCGCCCAGGCCGCCTGCGAGGCCGAGCAACAGGCAGCTGCGGCCCGCGCCGCCGAAGAGGCGGAACGGCTGGCCCGTGAACAGGCCGAGCGTGAAGCCGCCGCGGCGGCCGAGGCCGCAGCCGCCGCCCGTCTTGCCGAGGAGGCAGAAGCCGCACGCGTGGCCGCCGAGGCCCGCGCCCGCGAAGACGCCGAGCGCCTGGCGCGCGAGCAGGCCGAGCGCGAAGCTGCCGAGGCGGCCCGCCTGGCGGCCGAAGCGCAGGCCCGTGAGCAAGCCGAGCGTGAGGCCGCTGAAGCCGCCCGCCTGGCCGAGCAGGCCCGCCGGGAAGCCGAGCGCCTGGCCCGTGAACAGGCTGAACGCGAAGCGGCCGCTGCCGCTGCGGCGACCGCAGCCACCCGCGAGCTGCGCGCCGACGAGACGCTGGTGCTGGTGGCCGACGATTCCAAGATCGTGCGCGTCAAGCTCAGCCGACTGCTGACCGGCCAGACCTACCGCGTCGCGCTGGCCGAAAGCGGCGAGCAGGCGCTGGAGCTGATGGCGGCCGAGCAGCCGCACGTGCTGATCACCGATGTGGAGATGCCCGGCATCGACGGCTTCGAGCTGACCCGCCAGGTGCGCGCCGCGGCCGCCACGGCGGCGCTGCCGGTGCTGATGATCACGTCTTCCGACGACAAGCAGGAGCAGGCCCAGGCCGCCGGCGTGACCCAGTTGCTGGGCAAACCGTTCTCGGAAGAGGCGCTGCTGGCCGCCATCGAGCGTGCCCGCCTGGCGGTGCGTGTGCCGGCCTGAGCGGCGTGCAGCTGCTGCGGCTGCTGCGGGCGGCGCTGCACCGGCCCGGCCGGGGCGGCGAGCTGCCGCCGGCGGTGCATGAGCTGCCAGGGCTGGACCCTCGCCACATCGCCCGCTTCCGCGCCGAACTGGGGTTCGAGCCGGATGACAGCATGCCGCTGAGCTACGCCTACCTGCCGGTGCAGCGCGCGCATCTGGACGCGATGCTGCACCGCGACTTCGGCCACCGCATCGTGGGCATGGTGCATGTGGGGCATGCGCTGCACCAGCATGCGCCGCTGGACCCGGCACGGCCGCTGCGGCTGGTCACGCACATCGCCGACGAGCCCGAGCGCGACGACGGCGCGCGCTTCGTGCGGCTGCGCACGCTCATCACGCAGGACGGCCAGGAGCGCGTGGCCTGCGACAGCCGCTACCTGGCCCGCCGCGGCCGGCGCCGTGGCGACAGCCCACCGCGCGACGAGCCCGAAACGCTGGGGCCCGTGGTTGCCAGCTGGCCGTTGGGTGCGGACGCCGGCCGGCGCTACGCGCGGCTGTCGGGCGACTGGAACCCCATCCACCTGTGGCGCTGGAGTGCACGGCTGTTCGGCCTGCCGACCGTCATCATCCACGGCGCGCACGGTGCCGCGCGCTGCCAGGCCGAGATCGAGCGGCTGGCGGGGCGGCGCGTCGAGGGTCTGCAGATGGAGTTCCTGCGCCCGGTGCCGCTGGGCAGCCAGCCCACGCTGCACCTGGCCGGCAGCGAGTTCGAGCTGCGTGTGGACGGCCGCGGCGTGCTGCGCGGGCACTGTCGGCCCGGTGACGCGCTTGCGGCCGCCGCGGCCCTTCACTAGGCTTCGCGGCTCGACCCACTCCTGGCGGCGAGCCCCATGTCCAAGCCCATCGCAAATCTCGACGAGCTGACGTTCGACGACATCGAGGACAACGGCTACTACACGTCCCGGCGCGCCTGCTTCAGCGCGTCCATCGGCGCCCGCGCGCTGGGCTACAACCTGACCGAGCTGCCGCCGGGCAAGGCGCAGTGCCCGTTCCACTCGCACCGTGCCGAGGAAGAGATGTTCCTGATCCTCGACGGCGAGGGCGAGTTGCGCTTCGGCGCCGAGCGCTATCCGCTGCGCCGCCACGACGTGATCGCCTGCCCCACCGGCGGCGCCGAGGTCGCGCACCAGATCATCAACACCGGCACGACGACGCTGCGCTATCTGTCGGTGTCCAACCTGGCGAACGTGGAGATCTGTGAGTACCCCGACTCGGCCAAGATCGGCGTGTTCGCCGAGACACCCGGCGCCGCCCGGCTGCGCGGGCTGCACCGCAGCGCGGCGTCGGTGGACTACTACGACGGCGAGACGACCCAGCGCTCGGGCGAATGAGTCAGCCGGCAGCAGGCTTTGCTGGCCTCACGTCTGCACTGACTGCTCTATGCTCGGGCGCGATGGCCAACCACCTCACCGAGTTCATGCGCTACACCGCGCCCGATGCCCATGCATTGGCGCAAGGCATTGCCCGGCAGCGCGAGCAGCTGGCGCTGGCCGTGCAGGCGGGTGCCGCGCTCGCCACCGTGGACCATGCGGCCGACCTGGCCGCGCTGCTGACCACCGACCGCCGCGAGCAGGAGGCGCTGCCGCTGCTGCGCGAGCACGCCGACGCCGCCGACGCGTTGCCGCACGAGGAGGCGGCGGGCTGGTTCTGGAACGCCTACGCGACTGCGCTGCAGTGCGCGGGCCAGCGCGACGAGGCCGACCGCTGCTTCGCCAAGACGCTGCGGCTGGCGCGCGCGGGTGGCTGGCAGCGGTTGCAGGCCTTGGCGCTGCACCACTGGGGGCGCAGCCTCGTCGAGCAGGGGCGCCTGGCCGACGCACGGGCGCGCATCGCCGAGGCGCTGGACATCCGCACGCAGCTGGGCGATGCCCGGGGGCAGGCGTCGTCTCAAAAGGCACTGGACACGCTGGCCGAGCTGCAGGCGGACGTGCAGCACAACGAACACGGGGAGCGCTGATGTCGGGTGGCAACTGGAAGGAAATGTTCAACGCCGGCTGCGACGGCGACCTCGCGCTGGTGGCGTACCACGTGAAGGCCGGCGTGGACGTCAACTACGCCCACCCCGAGTTCCTGTCCACGCCGCTGGTCGCGGCCATTCTGGCGGGGCAACAGGAGGTGGCCTTCTTCCTGCTGGACCATGGCGCCAATCCGCGCCTGCCATCGGAGTTCGATGGCGTCACGCCCATGCAGGCAGCGAGGAAGGCGGGGCTGGGTGGGGTCGAGGCGCGGCTGCACGGACTGGGCATTCCGCTGCCGCCCGCGCCCGAGCGGCGATCCGGCTGGCTGCAGCGGCTGTTCGGGCGTCCCGCAGGCTAGAGACCTGTTCCGCTCGCTCGACCCGCGGCCGGCATCGCAGGCGTCGGAAATATAAGTTCGCGCACCTTGGGTTTGCGACTACGATGGGCCGGCTGATATGCACAAGACCGTCCGCTCTTAGGTCTTTCCTCCCGCACCGGTGTTCTTCCGGTGGTCTGAGTCGAACCCCCCTTGAAGATTTTCTTGGCGTCTCTTCGCTGGGTGCAATCTCGCGCCCGGAAATTTCATAAGGAAATCGACATGACGACTCAAACCGGTACCGTGAAGTGGTTCAACGAAGGCAAGGGCTTCGGCTTCATCGCCCCTGACGACGGCGGCAAGGACTTGTTCGCCCACTTCAAGGAGATCCAGGGCGGTGGCGGCTTCAAGACGCTCGCCGAGAACCAGCGCGTGCAGTTCGAGGTGACCCAGGGCCAGAAGGGCCCGCAGGCGTCCAACATCCGCAGCGTGGGTTGAATCCCTCAACGCCGCGGTCGTCAGGCAAGCCCTGACACCCCCGACGAAAGCGCGGCCTGGCCGCGCTTTTTTTGTTGCCGCACGAGGACACCCCTTTGAAGAACCTGCAAGAAGCCACTGAACGCATCTGCGAGCTGAAAGGCAGCCTGGTCGCGTTCGACGCGCTGATGCCTGCGGTCATCGACACGCTGTCCGCCACGGCGCTTGCACGGCTGATGGCATCGTTCGACGCGCACGCCGAGGCGGCGCGCACGGTGATGCTGCATTCGGACATGTCCGACATGGTGCTGAACACGTTCGAGCGCGAGATCGCGCGCAACCGGGCGCTGCTGCAGCGCAGCCAGCAACCCGTGCCCCGCCCGCCGCGGCCCGCTGCGGTCGACCCGCTGCTGCTGGCCACGACGCGCATCACCACCTTCGTCGGGTCCATGGTCAAGACCAGCGCGAGCGGCTTCTTCTTCCGCCGCGGCGACCAGCTGTTCCTGGTGAGCAACCGGCACGTCTTTGCCGACGCGGCCAGCGCCCACCTCCCCGACCGCATCGAGATCGGCCTGCACACCGACGCGCAGGACCTGACGCGACACGCCGTCGTCTCGCTGCCGCTGTACCGCCACGGCCTGGGCCAGTGGCGCGAGGCCACGGACAGCGGCGGCACGGTGGACGTGGCCGTGATGGCCCTGCCGTCCGGCGCGCTGCCCGCCGACGCCGTGCTGCTGGCGTTCGACGAAACCCATCTGGACGACGGGGACGAAGCCATCGCCATCGGCGACGCGCTGACCATCCCCGGCTTCCCGCTGGGCTTCCACGACACCATCCACCACCTCGCGGTGGCCCGGCACGCCGCCATCGCCTCGGCCTACGGCGTGCGTTTCCAGCGCCAGGGCTGCTTCCTGACCGACGCGCGCACGCACCGCGGCAGCAGCGGCTCGCCGGTCGTGCGGCGGCGCAACGCCGGCCTGCCGGGCGCGGCCGGCACGGGCTGGCAGCTGCTGGGCGTGCATTCCACCCGCATGGACATGCGCGACCGCGACCTCGTCCAGGACGAATCACTGGGCCTGAACTGCGCCTGGTATGCCGACGTGCTGCTGACGCTGACGGCGGACGCCGCCAAGGCATCGCCATGAAGCGCCCCACCCAGCGACCCCATCCGGGCGTGGCCCCACCGTCGCGCGAAGCGGTCCTGTCGAGTCCCGAGCGCTCGGAGCTGCTGCGTCAGGGCGCGAAGGCCGCCGCACGGGGCGAGGACAAGGACAGCAATCCGCTGAGCCAGCCCCGCAACCGGCCCCCCGCCACGGGCGAGTCTGCCGCCCACTGGCTGCAGCGCAGCGATGCCTGGACGCTGGGCCACGAGACCCAGTCCCGCATCCGCAACCACGGCCTGCTGGCATGGGCGCCCGTCGTCATGCCTGGGGGCCCGCCGACGGCCTGAGCCATCAGGCCCAGCGGGCTGGGCCGGCCGTGCGGACGAAGCGACCGGCGCACGCCGACCAGACTTGACTTGCGCTCTACCAACTAGTAGAGTGTATTCTTATGGACATTGCCCTGTCACCCAAGGCCATCGAGATCGTCGCGCAGACGCGCACGCTGCTCGTCGCCGGCGGCTACAACAGCTTCAGCTATGCCGACCTGGCCGAGCGCGTCGGCATCACCAAGGCCAGCATCCATCACCACTTCCCGAGCAAGGCGGCCTTGGTGACCACCGTGGTCACGCTGTACCGGCAGGAAGCAAAAGCGGGGCTGGGCGCGCTGGAAGGGCAGTTCGACGATCCGCTGTCGGAGTTGAACGCCTACGCGGACTACTGGGCCGGCTGCATCCGCAACGGCGCCCACCCGTTCTGCATCTGCGCCATGCTCGCCACCGAGATGCCGACCATCCCGGCCGAAGTGGCGGTGGAGGTCAAGGCCCATTTCCATGACGTCAGTGCCTGGCTGGCATCCGTGCTGCAGCGCGGCGCCGCGCGGGGCCAGTTCCATTTGCTGAACAACCCGGCCATCTCGGCCCAGGCCTTCATGGCCGTCGTGCACGGCGCGATGCTGATGGCCCGGGCGCTGGACGACCCCAAGGCGTTCCCGACCATCGTGCAACCCGCCATCCTGAAGCTGACCCAGCCTACCTGACCCTGCTCGTGCAGGCGGCTTCGGCCGCCTTTTCTTTTGCCCGTCAATCTACCAACTAGTAGATCGTACCTTTGACACGGAGATCCACCATGCCGCTCCCCCTCTCAACACTGGGCATCGCCCACACCCTCATCAGCCTGCTGCCGGTCGTCGCCGGCGTCGTCAGCTTTGCGCGCAACGGCCGCATCGACATCTCGAACCGTTGGGGCCAGGCCTACCTTGCCGGATTGGTGCTGTCGGTCTTCACGGCGTTCGGGCTGTCCAGCACGGGCGGCATCAACCCCGGCCATGTACTGGGCGTGCTGGCGCTGCTGGCCGTCTCGGCGGCTTGGCTGCTGCCCAGGCTGCCGTTGCCGAAGTCCATCACGCCGCACCTGCAGGCGTTCGGGTTGTCGTTCAGCTTCTTCCTGCTGCTGGTACCGGGCATCAACGAGACGCTGACCCGGCTGCCGGCCGCCAGCCCGCTCGCCAGCGGGCCCGAGGATCCGGTCGTCCGCACCGCACTGCTGGCGTGGCTGGTGTTGTTCATCGTCGGCTTCACGCTGCAGAGTCTGCGCATCCGCGCGGCCCAGCGCCGTGAGCGCGCGCGCTGAGCACCGGACTCAGGGCTTCACCGCCGCCAGCACCTTGCCGATGAACTCGTTCAGCGCCGGCCCGTTGTTGATCCAGCGCACGACGATGACCACATCGTTCTCCCAGTCGATGTAGATGATGTTCTGGCCGTTGCCGCGGAAGGTGACGCTGCTTTCGGGCGCCGCCGGCAACGCCTTGCGGCCGGGGTTCAGGAACCAGTTGGCATAGCCGTACTCGGCATTGGCCGGCCCCGGCGCGCGTGCCTTGGCGATCCAGTCGCGCGACACGATCTGGCGGCCGGCCCACTGGCCGTGGTGCAGGAACAGGTAGCCGAAGCGCGCCAGGTCCCAGGCGTCGATGAACAGGCCACCGCCCCAGTGGCCGCCGCCGGACACGCTCTGCATGCGCTGGCCGTCCAGCTCCACCCAGCTGTTGTCATAGCCGTGCCAGCGCCAGCGGCTGGACGCGCCGATGGGGTCCATCAGTTGCTCGCGCAGCACCTCCGGCAGCGGCCGGCGCCACACCTGCAGCGCCGCCAGCGCCAGCACGTTGATACGCACGTCGTTGTATTTGTAGTGGCTGCCCGGCGCATGCAGCGGGCGGTTGGGCCAGTCCTCCGGGGTCTTGCCGACGGGGCGGTCGGCCCAGTCGGGCTTGCCCCACAGCGTGCCCTGCCAGTCGCTGGTCTGGCGCAGCAGCTGCTCCCAGGTGATGGGCGCGTTATGCGGCGCGGTGAACAGGTCCACGCCCGCCGGCATCGCGTCGGCGGCGCGGTCGTCGGTGCTCTTGATGAGGCCTTGCTGCCAGGCCAGGCCCACCACGGTGGTCAGGAAGGTCTTGGCGATGCTGTGCGCCATGTCCGCACGCCGCGTGTCGCCCCATTCGGCCGCCACCTTGCCGCGCCGGATGACGAGGCCGTTGATGGGCGCACGCACGCCGGTGGGCCCGATCTGGCCGCCGAAGTAGGGCTCGGCCTTGCCGAAGGTCTGGGCCAGCGCCAGCGCCTGGTCGCGCGGCGCCGGGTTGTCGTTCGCCTGTGCGTAGGCGACGGCCTCGGCCAGCTTGGCGGCATCCAGGCCCACGGCGGCCGGGTCGGCACGCTGCCAGTCGCCACGCGGCGGAAAGTAGGCGGGCTGCGCGGCGGCGAGCGTCGACGCGAAAGCGGCAAGGAGGACGAGGCGGCGGGGCAGGTTCATGCGGCCATTGTGGCGACGCGGCGCGGCTGGCAGAGTCGGCGCGATGCCAGGCCTGCGGGTGCCTGATCCCCGCGCGCCAGCAAAGACCGCTTGACCTTGCCATGATGTCAAGGTTGACGATGCCGGCATGAACACCACCACCGCCCCCTCATCCGCCCTCCATGACGTGACGCTGCAGGTCAGCGGCATGAGCTGCGCGTCCTGCGTGCGCCGCGTGGAGAAGGCCTTGCAAGCCGTGCCCGGCGTGCAGGCCGCCAGCGTCAACCTCGCCACCGAGAAGGCCTCGGTGCAGGCGCTGCCCAACGTGCCCACCGCCGCGCTGAAAGCCGCGCTGGACAAGGCCGGCTACCCGGCCACCGTGGTCGAGAGCCACGCACCGCCACCCGTCGCCGCGCCGTCGGGTCTGCCCGCCTGGTGGCCCGTGGCCGCCGGTGCCGTGCTGACGCTGCCAGTGATGTTGCCCATGCTCATCGGCCTGGCGCTGCCCGGCTGGCTGCAGCTCCTGCTGGCCACGCCGGTGCAGTTCATCCTCGGCGCGCGCTTCTACCGCGCCGGCTGGGGTGCGCTGCGCGCCGGCAGCGGCAACATGGATTTGCTGGTGGCGCTGGGCACGTCGGCGGCCTACGGGCTGTCGGTGTGGCTGCTGTGGAACCACCCGGGCCACGCCCATCTCTACTTCGAGGCCTCGGCCGCCGTCATCACGCTGGTGCTGCTGGGCAAGTGGCTGGAGCAGCGCGCCAAGCGGCAGACCACCGATGCCATCCGCGCGCTGAACGCGCTGCGGCCCACCACGGCACGGGTGCTGCGCGATGACATGGAAGTCGAGCTGCCCGTGGCCGACGTTCGCGTGGGCGACCTCGTGGCCGTGCGGCCAGGCGACCGCATCCCGGTGGACGGCGAGATCGTCAGCGGCAGCAGCCATGTGGACGAGTCGCTGATCACCGGCGAGAGCCTGCCCGTGGCCAAGGCACCGGGCGAGCGCGTGACGGGTGGCGCCATCAACGCCGAGGGCGCGCTGACCGTGCGCACGACAGCCATAGGCGCGGAGACGACGCTGGCGCGCATCATCCGGCTCGTCGAGTCAGCGCAGGCCGCCAAGGCGCCCATCCAGCGCATCGTCGACCGCGTCAGCGCGGTGTTCGTTCCGGTGGTGCTGGTCATCGCGGCGCTGACCTTCGTCGGCTGGTGGCTGCACGCGGGCGATGTGGAGCAGGCGCTGGTCAACGCGGTGGCCGTGCTGGTCATCGCCTGCCCCTGCGCACTGGGCCTGGCCACGCCCACCACGCTGATGGCCGGCACCGGCGTGGCGGCGCGGCAAGGCATCCTCATCAAGGACGCCGAGGCGCTGGAGCTGGCGCATGGGGTGACCGTCGTCGCGTTCGACAAGACCGGCACGCTGACCGTGGGTCAGCCCGCGCTGGTGGCGGCCGTGCCGGTGAAAGGCGGCACGCGCGACGGGCTGCTGCAGCTCGCCGCGGCGCTGCAGCGCCACAGCAGCCACCCGCTGGCCGTGGCGGTGCTGAACGCCGCCAAGGACCTGCCCGCGCTGCCCGCCGAGCAGGCCCGCGCGCTGCCGGGCCGCGGCGTGCAGGCCGTCGTGCAGGGCCGCACGCTGTCGCTGGGCAGCGCGCGACTGGCGCAGGAGCTGGGCGTCGTAGCCGGCGAGCTGGCCGCGCGAGCGCAGCAGCTGGAGGGCGACGGCCACACCGTCTCCTGGCTGATGGAAGGCGACCAGCCGCTGGGCCTGCTGGCCTTTGGCGACCGCGTGAAGGACACCGCCGCCGACGCCGTCGCCGAGCTGCAGTCGCGCGGCATCCGCACCGTCATGCTGACCGGCGACAGCCGCGGCGCGGCGGCGGGCGTCGCGAAGCAGCTGGGCATCACCGACGTGCGCGCCGAGGTGCTGCCGGCCGACAAGGCGGCCGCCGTGCAGCAGCTGCGCGAAGGCGGCGCGGTCGTCGCCTTTGTGGGCGATGGCCTGAACGACGGCCCGGCGCTGGCCGCCGCGTCGGTGGGCTTCGCGATGGCCGGCGGCGCCGACGTGGCGACCGAAGCCGCCGGCGTCACGCTGATGCGCGGCGACCCGCGCCTGGTGGCCGATGCGCTGGACATCTCGCGGCGCACGCTGTCCAAGATCCGGCAAGGCCTGTTCTGGGCGTTTGCGTACAACGTCGTCGGCATTCCGCTGGCCGCGTTCGGGCTGCTGAGCCCGGTCATCGCCGGCGCGGCGATGGCGTTCAGTAGTGTCAGCGTCGTGCTCAATGCGCTGACGCTGAAGCGTTGGCGCGGCACGGCCAGGGAGGCCCAGGCATGAACATCGGTGATGCGGCCCGCGCCGCGGGTGTGTCGGCCAAGATGGCGCGGCACTACGAGAGCATCGGCCTGATCCGCGAACCGGCGCGCAGCGAGGCCGGCTACCGCGTCTACGGCGAGCGCGAGGTGCACCTGCTGCGCTTCATACGCCACTCGCGCGACCTGGGCTTCTCGTTGGAGCAGATCCGCGCTTTGCTGGGCCTGTGGCAGGACCGCGAGCGCCCCAGCCGCGAGGTGCGCGAGCTGGCGCAAAGCCACTTGGCCGAGCTGGAGGCTAAGCTCGCCGAGCTGCAGGCCATGAAGGCCACGCTGCAGGCGCTGGTCAAGAGCTGCCACGGCGACGAACGGCCGGACTGCCCCATCCTGGCCACGCTGGAAGGCCGTTAACAAACCGCCCATTCAGACGCGCTATCGTTGGCGCATTCCTCTCCTTCCAGGCAGTCCCCATGCGCTACGCCCTCGTCACCCTGCTGGCCCTGGCCGCCCACACCGCCTCGGCAACGTCCTTCGCCACGTCGTCCGCGTCGTCCGCAGCCGGCGCCGGCTCGGCCTCGTCGGGCAGCGTGTCCGACTCCTTCAAGGGCTCGTCCGGCAGCAGCAGCGGCGGCGAGCAGCGCGCCGAAGGCCGCTACCGCGTCACCGAAGTGGCCAAGGCCGATGCAGCCGGCAAGCTGCGGCTGAAGATGGAACGCGACGGCGCAGCGCCCGTGGAGCTGACGCTGCCGCAGCAGGCGCTGGCCGCGCGCGCCGTGACGGTGGGCGACGAGGTGCAGGCCACGCCCCAGCCCTATGGCATCGCGTTCGCGCATGCCGACACCGGCAAGGCCTTCTTCCTCGTGCTGGAAGACACCTGGCACCGCGAGCTGGCCGCGCGCGTCGTCGCGCCTTGATTCGTACCGCCGCAGCGGCGCTTCTCACGCTGGCTGCAGCCCACGCGCAAGCGACCTCGCTGTTACCGCGCGGCTGCGATCGCCCGATCGACCCCAGCGCCACGCGGCAGCACCGGCTGCTGCGCTTCACGGCCGTCGTGCGCGACGCGCTGGCCGCGTCGGGCGCCCGCGCCGCGCTGATCGCGCGCTCGGGCACCGACCTGTCGCGCTTCGGCCTGCGCTACTCGCACGCAGCCATCGCGCTGGCCGACGGGCTGGACACACCGTGGGCCGTGCGCCAGCTGTACTACGCCTGCGCCGAAGGCCGGCCGCGGCTGTTCGACCAGGGCCTGGCCGGCTTCGTGGCCGGCAGCGACGACCTGGAGCAAGGCTATGTCAGCGTGCTGCTGCTGCCCGACGGCGCGGGGACCACACTGGCCGCCGCCGCGCTGGACAAGCCACTGGCGCTGGGCCTGCTGAACGCGCGCTACAGCGCCAACGCCTATCCCTTCAGCACCGAGTTCCAGAACTGCAACCAGTGGGTGGCCGAGCTGCTGGCCGCGTCCATCGCCGGGCTGCGCACGCGCGACGACGCGCAGGCCTGGCTGAAGCGCGAGGGCTATGCGCCGCGGCCGGTGCCGGTGTCGGGCCTGCTGATGCTGGCCGGCCGCTTCGTGCCGTGGCTGCAGTTCAGCGACCACCCGCCTGAGCAACTCGACGCCGGCCTCGTGCAGACCAGCCTGCCCGACAGCCTGGAGCAGCTCGCGCTGCGGCTGTGGCCCACAGCCCGGAGGCTGGAGTTCTGCCACGGGCCCCAGGGGCTCGTGCAGCGTGAGGGCGGCGCGCCGCTGGCGGCGGGTTGCGTGCCGCAGCCGGGTGACCAGGTCACGACATTGAATTGATTCAGGCGATCACGGCCACCGCCGGCATCACGCGATTGCGTCCCGCGTGCTTGGCCGCGTACAGCTGTGCATCCGCACGTTCCAGCAGTTGCTCGCCGGTCTCGCCGCGCTGCCACTGCGCGACGCCGAAGCTGGCGGTGATCTGCAAAGACCCGCCACCGTCCAGCGGCACGCGGATGTCCTGCTCCACCATCTGGCGCAAGCGTTCGGCCGCATCCACGGCCTGTTGCAACGAGGCTTCGGGCAGCACGAGGACGAATTCCTCCCCACCGTAGCGGGCTACCCAGTCGGAGCTGGAGCGCAGCGTCTCGCGCAGCAGCTGCCCCGCGTCGGCCAGCACGCGATCGCCGATGGGGTGGCCATGGGTGTCGTTGATGACCTTGAAGCGGTCGACGTCGAAGAACACCACCGCGAGCGGCCGTTCGTAGCGCTGCGCATGCGCCACGGCCTCGGGGAACTTCTGTGAGAAGGCCAGGCGGTTGTGGCAGCCGGTCAACGGGTCGGTGACGGCCAGGATCTTGAGCTGCTCGAGCGCCCGCTGCAGCTGCTCGGTGCGTTCGGCGACGCGGGCATCCAGTTCATCCACATGCCGCAGCACGCGCTGCTGCAAGCCAGAGAGCGCCGCTGCCACCTCGTCGATCTCGTCTCGCGTCCGGCGCGGTGGTCGATGCAGGTCCAGGTGAGCGCCGAGGTCTTCGGCCTCCAGCCGACGCAGCGCCGCTGCCAGGGCCTGCATGGGCTGCTGCAGATGGCGACGCAGCAGCAACAACACGAGGCCCACCATCACGACGATCAACGCTAGGCTGGCCAGCATGGACTTGAGCATGGCCTCATAGACCGAGCGCTGGATGGCGGCACGATCCAGCATCATCGCCAGCCTTCCAATCTCTCGCCCCTCTCTCAGCAGCGGAAGGTCGATGTCGGCGGACAACCCGCGCAGTTGCTGCTGGCCCACCTCGGCTATGGGCCGAGAACCGCCCGGCTCCAGCACCGCGAGGTAGGCCACGCCGACACGCTTGCTGGCCGCTTCCAACTGCGGTTGGACCAGATCGGGAGAGACCTGCCAGACCGCTTCCGGCAGGGCATGCGCCAGTTCTTCGCCCTGCACGCGCAACGCGGCCTCCAACCGATCCAACGCCGTGTGACGCTCCCACCACCCCACCAGGCCGCAAAGCAGCAACGCGGCCAG
Organism: Roseateles asaccharophilus; assembly: GCF_031458115.1. Lineage (GTDB taxonomy): Bacteria > Pseudomonadota > Gammaproteobacteria > Burkholderiales > Burkholderiaceae_C > Pelomonas > Pelomonas asaccharophilus_A. Next base: position 34,908 of record NZ_JAVDXV010000011.1, read on the forward strand.
CAGGCCGTTGATCACGACGGATCGAGTCAGGCGCAAGGCGATGGGCTGGAACGGGACATCCGACATGAGCGTGCTGGACAGGGTCGAAAAGGTCGGGATGTTAGGAGGGCAGCGCGTCCTCGCGCCGGAACGCCGCGTGCGATTTCTCAAACTCTACAAATCTGTGGATGCCGGCGCCGGCACCACCGCGCACAGTCCGCTCCCACAACACCACACACTGTTTGTACGGGGGCTTTATGGACGAATTGCTGGAGCGCGCGGCCGACGCCGCGCAGGAGGAGGTCATGGACGGCGCCGCGCTGCGCGGCTCGTCCTTCGACTATCTGGCGCAGCCGGGCACCAACCTGGCCGCCAAGGCCCAGGCCTTCCACGCCTGGGCCGAAAACCGCGTGGCGCACGGCGTGTTTCCGTACGCCAAGCGCCTGGGCGGGCGGCCGGGCGCCACGGCCGAGCTGACGCTGCTGGACGGCCAGCGCCACGCGGGGCTGAACTACTCGTCGCAGGAGTACCTGTCGCTGGCCCGGCACCCGCGCGTCTGCGCCGCGGCGCAGGCGGCGATGGAGCGCTACGGCGTGCACAGCGCCGGCTCCACGGCGCTGGCCGGCAACGTGGAGGAGACCACCGCGCTGGAGGCCGAGCTGGGCGAGCTGCTGCGCATGCCCGAGGTGCTGCTGTTCCCCACCGGCTGGGCCGCGGGCTTCGGCGCGATCAAGGGGCTGGTGCGCGAGACCGACCATGTCGTCATGGACCAGCTGGCCCACAACTGCCTGCACGAAGGCGCGCGCGCGGCCACGCCCAACATCCATCTGCATCGCCACCTGGACATGGACCATGTCGAGCGGCTGCTCAAGCGCGTGCGCCAGCGCGACCCGCACAACGGCATCCTGCTGGTCACCGAGGGCTGCTTCTCGATGGACGCCGACTCGCCCGACCTGAAGCGGCTGCAGGCGCTGGCGCGCGAGCACGGCGCGCTGCTGATGGTGGACGTGGCCCACGACCTGGGCTGCATGGGCCCCGGCGGCGGCGGCCAGCTGGCGCTGCAAGGCATGCTGGGCCAGGTGGACCTGGTGATGGGCTCGTTCTCCAAGACCTTCGCGTCCAACGGCGGCTTCGTCGCCAGCCACGACCGCGCGATCAAGGAGTACCTGCGCTTCTACGCGGCGCCCAACACCTTCTCCAACGCGCTGTCGCCGGTGCAGGTGGCCATCATCCGCGCCTGCGTGGGGGTGGTGCGCTCGGCCGAAGGCCAGCAGCGTCGTGACCGGCTGATGCACGCCATCCTGGGCCTGCGCGGCGCGCTGACGGAACAGGGCATCACGGTGCTGGGCCACCCGTCACCCATCGTGCCGGTGCTGCTGGGCAACGATGCGCTGGCCCGCGTGGCCTGCCGCGAGATGAGCCGGGCCGGGCTGCTGGCCAACCTCGTCGAGTACCCGGCCGTGTCGCTGAACAGCGCGCGGCTGCGCATGCAGGTGATGGCCGACCACACGCCGGCGCTGGGGCAGACGGCGGCGCGAATCGTGGCGGAGGCGCTGCACCGCGCCCGGGAGATTACTGGCACGTCGCACTGAGCTTCAGGGGAAGGCCGCAACGTCGGCGGCCCTTGACGACGTCAGGCCGGCCGGGCGGGGATGGTCAACCCGCGCTGCACCGCCGGCCGCGCGAGGAAGGCCTGCAGCACGCGGTCGACCTGCTTGAAGTCGGCATAGCCCACCAGCTCGCCGGCGGCGTAGAAGCCGTTGATGTTGCGCACCCACGGGAAGATGGCGATGTCGGCCACGGTGTACTCGTCGCCCATGATCCAGGCCTTGCCTTCCAGGTGCTTGTCCAGCACGCCCAGCAGCCGGCGCGCCTCGGCCGCGTAGCGGTCACGCGGGCGCTTGTCTTCATAGTCCTTGCCTGCGAACTTGTGGAAGAAGCCGACCTGGCCAAACATGGGGCCGATGCCGCCCATCTGGAACATCAGCCATTGCAGCGTCTCGTAGCGCCGCGCGGGGTCGGTGGGCATCAGCTGGCCGGTCTTGTCGGCCAGATAGACGAGGATGGCGCCGCTCTCGAACAGCGGCAGCGGCGCGCCGCCGGGACCGTTGGGGTCGATGATGGCCGGGATCTTGTTGTTCGGGTTCAGCGACAGGAATTCGGGACTGAGCTGGTCGTTGGTCTCGAAGCTGACCAGGTGCGGCTCGTAGGGCAGGCCGGTCTCCTCCAGCGCGATGCTGACCTTCACGCCGTTGGGTGTGGGCAGCGAGTACAGCTGCAGCACATCGGGCCGCGCGGCGGGCCATTTCTTCGTGATGGGGAAGCGGCTGAGATCGGACATGGCGGTCGGGGGAAAGAGGAAATCGCGGCACTGTAGGGGCCGGCCAGTTACCGCATTGCCGACGGGGAATTTCAGCTTCGGGCAGCGATCAGCCGGCGCACGCCCATGATGAGGACCGCCAGCACGCCCGCCACCACGCAGGCGCCGTGCAAGGTCAGCAGCGACACGATGCGCCACAGCCCGTTGTCGGGGCTCAGCGGCAGCAGCGGCTGGATGTCGGCGTGCATGACGCTGTCCAGCAGCACATGGCTCCAGGCGCCCAGCAGCGCGCCTATGGTCACGCGGCGCAACGTGAGGCCGCGCAACCACGTCAGGCCGGCACGGCGCAGCAGCCAGAACCCGGCGATCAACGCGAGCGCCGCCAGCGTCGCGCCGACATAGGTGTGGAAGAACGCGTGAACGTGCGCGTGACCATGCACGAGGTTGTAGAGCGACTCGACGTCGATGGCCACATTGGCCGCGCAGAAGGCCAGGAAGCTGACATGGCGGGGCGCGATGGCGTACAGCGCGGCACCGGGGCCGAAGTGGAAGGGGGTGATGGGCATGACGCGCGACCATACCCGGCAGCGTCGGGTGCGCGCGGCGTGAAAATGCCCCCATGACCACCGCCACCCCCGCCCCCACGCCGCCCTCGCGGCTGGCCCTGTATCTGCAGCTGATCCGCTGGGACCGCCCCGCCGGCTGGCTGCTGCTGCTGTGGCCCACGCTGGCGGCGCTGTGGATCGCCGCGGACGGCTGGCCCGGCTGGCATCTGCTGGCCGTGTTCACGCTGGGCACCATCCTCATGCGTTCAGCCGGCTGTTGCGTCAACGACGTGGCCGACCGCGAGTTCGACCGCCATGTGGAGCGCACCGCGCAGCGGCCGGTGACCACGGGCGCGGTGTCGGTGAAGGAGGCGCTGGCGCTGGGCGCCTTCCTGTCGCTGCTGTCCTTCGGCCTGGTGCTGACGACCAACCCGCCGGCCATCCTGCTGAGCTTCGGCGCGCTGGCCGTGGCCATCGCCTATCCGTTCGCCAAGCGCGTGCTGGCCATGCCGCAGGCGGTGCTGGGCGTGGCGTTCTCGTTCGGCATCCCGATGGCGTTCGCCGCCGCGCTGGGCGGCGCGGATTGGAACCTGCACGCCGTGCCGCTGTCGGCCTGGGCGCTGCTGGTGGCCAACCTGTTCTGGGTGCTGGCCTACGACACCGAGTACGCGATGGTGGACCGCGACGACGACCTGAAGATAGGCGTGCGCTCGTCAGCCATCGCGCTGGGCCGCTGGGACGTGGCCGGCATCATGGCCTTCTATGCGGCCTACCTGGCGATGTGGACCGGCCTGGGCCTGCGACTGGGGCTGGGCCGCTGGTTCCTGGCCGGCATGGCGGTGGCCGCGGCGCAGGCGCTGTGGCATTTCACGCTGATCCGCCGGCGCCGCCGCGCGGAGTGCTTCCGCGCCTTCCGCGCCAACCACTGGCTGGGCTTCGCGGTGTTCGCGGGCACGGTGGTGGATTTGGCGCTGCGCTGATGGACGCACGGCGTCGCCTGCTGGCCTGCGGCGCGGCGCTGCTGGCGCCCCGCTGGGCGCGTGCCGAGCCCGCGGCCAATACCGGCCCGCTGGTGATGGCCAACGCGGTCTACCCGCCGTTGGTGAATCCGGCCGGCCACGCCAGCGGCGCGGGCTGCGACATCGACATTGCACGCGAGGCGCTGCGGCGCGGTGGCTTCGACGGCGCCGTCGAGCTGCAGCTCGTGCCGTGGAAGCGCGCGCTGTTCATGCTGCAGCACGGCACGGCTGACTTCACGACGACGGCCAATTTCAGCGCCGAGCGCGACCGCTTCCTGCGCTGGAGCACGCCCTACCGCGCCGGCGTGCGCTACCAGTTCTACACGCGCAAGGGCTCGCCGCTGCGGCTCGCACGGCTGGAGGACCTGCGCGGCCGGCGGCTGGCGCTGAGCGCCGGCTTCATCTACCCGCAGGCGGTGCTGCTGGCCACGGGCACGCCCGCCGAGTACGGCCGCAGCGTGGCCGACGCCGTGCGGCTGGTGGAGCGTGGCCGCGCCGAGGTGGCGCTGGTCAGCGCGCTGGCAGGCACGTGGGAGATCCGCCAGGCCGGCATGGGCGACGCGCTGGACCGCCAGCCGCTGGAGTTCTTCAACGCCGAACCCACGTTCATGGCCTTCTCCCAGGCCAGCCCGCGCGCCGACGCGGCGCTGGCGGCGATGAACGCGGGCATCGCCAGCCTGCAGCGCGACGGCAGTATTGCCCGGCTGGAGCGGCGCTACGTGCGCTGAGGCCGCTACATTGCGGCCCCGGCACGTCAACGTGCCGCTGTCCAGTCACCAGGGAGTTTGCCAATGTCGAGTATTGTCCGCCGCAGCGCCGCGGGATTGTTGTTGCTGGGCCTGCTGGCCGGTTGCGGCGGGGGTGGCGGTGGCGCGGGTGAATCCCTGTTCCGCGATGTGCCGACCGGTGGCGGCTCATCGGGTGGCAGCACTGGCAGCGGCGCGTCGCCCGACCCGGCTGGCCCCTCGTCCAGCTTCGCGCAGCAGTGCGCGGCCAACAACACGCTGGCCGCCGCCAACCTGCGCACGTCCTCGCTGGACACCGAGAAGAAATGGGTGCGCGCCTATTTCGACGAGGCCTATCTGTGGCGCGACGAGGTGCCGCGCGTGGACCCCAGCGCCACGGCCTACAGCGGCAGCAATGCCTATGAGGCGCTGGACGCCTACTTCGAGGCGCTGAAGTCGCCGCAGACCACCGACACCGGCGCACGCCGCGACCGCTTCAGCTTCACCTACGAAACGGCCAAGTGGAAGGCCATGTCGGAGAGCGCCACCGAGGCCGGCTACGGCATCGAGTGGAGCAGCGCCAGCACCACGCCGCCGCGCAAGCTGCGCATCGCCTACGTGGAGCCCGGCACGCCGGCCGCGAACGCCGGCCTGCAGCGTGGCGACGAGCTGGTCAGCGTGGACGGTGCGGACGCCGACACGCCCACGCAGGCCGGCGTCGATGTGCTGAACGAAGGCCTCTACCCCAGCGTGCTGGGCGCCTCGCACGCCTTCGTGTTCCGCCGCGGCGGCGTGGAGCTGTCGCGCAGCCTAAACAGCGCCAACGTCACGAAGAACCCGGTGCCGCAGGCCCGCGTGCTGACGCTGTCCAACGGCGCACGCGCCGGCTACCTGCTGTTCAACGACCACAACCTGCCGGCCGAGCAGCTGCTGATCAACGCGGTGCGCGACTTCCGCAGCCAGAACATCAGCGAGCTGGTGCTGGACCTGCGCTACAACGGCGGTGGCTACCTGTTCATCGCCAGCGAACTGGCCACGATGATCGCCGGCACCACGCGCACGACCGGCCAGGCCTTCGAAACGCTGCGCTACAGCGCCAAGCGCAGCGCCGAGAACGAGACCACGCCGTTCTTCGCCGACTCCTGCATCGCCGTCAACGGCCGCTGCTCCAGCGTTCAGCCGCTGCCCACGCTGAACCTGAGCCGCGTCTACGTGCTGGCGCAGAAAGGCACCTGCTCGGCCAGCGAGGCCATCATCAACGGCCTGCGCGGCATCAACGTCGACGTGGTGCTGATCGGCGGCCAGACCTGCGGCAAGCCCTATGGCTTCACGGCCAAGGACAACTGCGGCATCAGCTACTTCCCCATCGAGTTCGCGGGCGTCAACGCCAAGGGCTTCGGCGACTACGCGGACGGATTCGTGCCGGGCAGCGGCGCCAGCGCGCGCTTTGTGCCGGGCTGCACGGTGGCCGACGACTTCACGCGCGCGTTGGGCGACACGCAGGAGGGCATGCTGGCCGCAGCGATGAGCCACGCCGTCACCGGCCAGTGCCCGGTCGGCATGGTCAGCACGACGGCCAGCGTGCGTGCGCAGCGCGGCCTGGAAGGGGCGCCGCTGCACCTGCAGCGACACCCGGCGCGCAGCAACCGCCTGCTGCTGCCCAGGTAATTCGCTTCAGCGACTTGCGGGCCGAGCGCCGGGCCGCTCCCAAGCCGGCCCGCCTTGGGCGATGTGCTTGCGGCTCAATGCCGCAAGCATCGCCGTCCCCTCGGGGGACCGACCAGGCTCACCCGCGTTCAGCGGCGTGAGACTGGGCGAGGGGCTTCTTATTAACGCCGCCGGGAAACTTCTCCCGGATGGCGTCGCTCCAGCGCGCCAGCCCAAGCGTCTCGCTGTGAGGCACGCGCGGACTCTCCAGCAGGCCCGCGCGGATGCAGGCCTGAGCCTCGGCGATCTCGCCCTCGAAGCCGTTGATGACGTGGGGAGCGTCAAAGCGCTGGGGTGCTTCCTTGCGCGTGACCAGCTCCACCTGTTCCGAGCCCCAGAAGTCGGTCGGGAAACGCAGGCCCGCCTTCGTGCCTATGGCTTCGAAGGCATTGACCGATGACGCATCGAAGCCGCAACGGAACTGCGAGGTCACGCCGCCGGGGAAGTGCAGCGTCGCACAGACGGACGCGTCCACACCCGTGGGTGCGAGCGTGGCGGCCACGTCGATGTGGAGCGGCTCGGGGCAGACGCCGCCATTCATCTGCTGCAGCACCCAGCGCGTCACGGCGAGGTTGTAGATGCCGATGTCCCACAGCGAGCCGCCAGCCAGCGCGGGGTTCCAGCAGCGGTGGCTGAGGTCGGCGGGGCCGGTGAAGCAGAAGGTCGAGTTCATCGCGCGCAGCTCGCCGATGGCGCCCTCGCGCAGCAGCTTGGCCGCCAGGTCGTAGGCCGGCAGGAAACGCGTCCACACCGCTTCCATCAGGAACACGCCCTTCTCGCGTGCCAGATCGATCAAGGTCTGGGCCTCCTCCAGCGACGTGACCAGCGGCTTCTCGCACAGCACCGGCTTGCCCGCCAGCAGCGCGGCACGGATGTACTCGGAATGATGCGAGTGCGGCGTCGCGATGTAGACGGCGTCCACGGCCGGGTCGGCCAGCAGGTCTGCCAGCGTTGTCGTCACGCGCGCAGCTTCGCCGCCCTGCTTCCATTGGTCGGCATAGGCCTGGCCCTTGGAGGCATCGCGGGCGAACACGGCCGCGAGGCGGGCGCCCGGCACGGCCGCCAGCGCGCCGGCGAAACGGTTGGCGATGCCGCCAGGGCCGATGACGCCCCAGTTGAAGGTCTGCTTGTCGTCATGGGCCATGGCTGAGGGCTTTCACGAGGTCGGATTGCGTGAGGATGCCGACGAGCCTTGCCTGCTCGCCGACGATGGGAAGGTGGTGGTGGCCGATGGCCGAGAACAGCGGCACCAGCTCGGCAATGGCGCGGTCGGCGCTGGCCACGCGCACTTGGCGCGTCATGATCTGGCCCACCGCCTCGGGCTTGGTGGAATGCGTCTGCGGCGACGGCTTCAGCAGCGTCTGCAGGCGGCCCGCCAGGCCTTCGCGCTGCTCGCCTTCGGCCGCACGGATGAAGTCGGCTCTCGTGACGATGCCCACGATGCGGTCCACGCGGTCCACCACCGGCAGCGCCTTGATGCGGTGCTGCTGAAGCAGCGCCCAGGCCTCGGCCAGCGGCGTGCCGAACTCGACCGTGACGACGGGGCTGGACATGATGTCCGCGCAGCGCAGCCCACCCAGCCGGTTGCGGTAGGCCAGCAGCTCGGCCTCCTGCAGCAGGCCCGAGAGGTCGTCGCGCGGCACGTCCAGCACCTGGTTGTAGCGGGCCAGCACGGCGTCCAGCTCGGCGTCGCCAAAGCGCGGCGGCGCCACGCTGGCACCCACGGCCGGCGACGCGGCGGACACATGCTGCGCATGCGGATAGCGCCGGCCCGTGGCGCTGTTGTAGGCCATGCCGGCCAGTACCAGCAGCAGCGAGTTGAGCGCCACCGGCACGAAGGCGAAGTGCCAGTCCAGCATGCCGGTCAGCACCATCAGCAGCGCCGCCGCGCCGCCCGGCGGATGCAAGCAGCGCAGCGCGAACATCAGCGCGATGGCCAACGCAACGGCGGTCGCAGCGATCCCTACCGGCGGCAGAGGCAGCCAATGCAGACAGGCGATGCCCACCAGCGCAGACACCGTGTTGCCGCCCACGACGGCCCACGGCTGGGCCAGCGGGCTGGCCGGAACGCCGAACACCAGCACGGCGCTGGCGCCCAGCGGCGCCACCAGCCAAGGCAGGTTCGCGCCGTCGAACAGATGCGTTAGCAGGCCCGCCAGCAGCACGCCCAGGCCGGCGCCCAGCACCACGCGCAGGCGCTCGCGCGCATCGACGGCCAGCGGCGCGGGCCGCAGCGCATTCAGCAGGCTCAGGACTCGGTCGGGCAGCGAAGCAGATGACATGGGCAACCAGGCCCAGATGGCCTAGCCGCGCATTGTGTCCGCGACCGCTACGCGGCCCGGTTCATTCGGGTTTCAGGCTGCTTTGGCCAGCAGCCCGCTCATCTGCGTCTTCAGCACCTGCGCCTGGGCACGGCGCTCCTTGGTCGCGGCGCGCTGGTAGGCGGCCTCGGCCTTCTCGCGCAGCGCGACGGCGCGCTCCAGCGCCTCCTGGTAGCGCTCGACGGTGTAGGTGTTCTCGGTGCCGATGTAGACGCTACGCGCCAGCGGCGTGTCGCCAAAGCGCGGCAGGGTCACCGCGAAGCTGCAATCACGGACACGGCTGCCCGCACGCTGGCGGACGATGGGGCCGGAGATGCCCGACGGCAGGTCGCTCTGCTTCTTGCGGCTGGGTGTGCGGCGCAGGCGCGAAGGCGCCGGCATCGTCGCGATGCGCTTCAGCAATTCCTTGGTGGCCAGTGCCAGCGCCTTTTTCGCGCCGCTGCCATCCTGGCTGTGGTCGGAGTACAGCTTGGTACCCCCGTAGCGCAACTGCCAGCCGTGCGTGGACAAGTGGTCAATGCGCTGAATGCATTGCGGGACGACGAAGTGCTCGCCGCTGAAGATCACGACCTCACGGGTTTTCATTTTCTGCCCCAAACATCTGCCCTCCTGCACCGTGGCGCGGAGGATCTACTAACGCCCCTTTGACGTGGACCGAGTGTAGGGCGGCTTATGGCTCAAGTCGCGAATTTATGATTCGTGAAAACCATTTCATGACCTAACTGTCAGGTCGTAGACAGCTAGGGTTTCGACCCCGGTCGGCGGCCGGCCAGCGTCGGCGCGAACAGCTCCATCACGCGCAGCTGCGCGCCATTGCGGCTGAACACCGAGTTGCGCGACCACTGCATCTGCGCCGGCAGCGGCTGGCCGGTGGCTTCGCGCCATTGGCGTGCAGCGTGGCGGCGCGTGTGGCCCTGGCGGGCCAGACGGCGCGGCTGCAATTCACTGCGGTGGATGCGCGGATCGTCGTACAGCAGATGCGCCAGTGGCCGGTTGCCCAGGCCCTTCAGCGCCCGCCACGGCCCCAGCGTCGCACGCTGGTGCAGCGCCGAACGCGCCCAGACCAGCGGCTCGCCGTCGACGCGCAGGATGACCTCACGCACGACGGTGAGACCCCGCCGCGGCAGACCCAGCGCGTCGCGCTCGCGGGCGCGGAAAGGCGCCACCGCCTGGCGCAGCAACTGCACCTCGAAGCGCTCGCCCAGCCGCGCCAGGCGCCGGCTCAGCGAGCCGGGCGCACGCAGCCAGTCGCGCAGGCTGTCGCGCGTGGCGATGCCCATGGCGGTTCAGCCGAACTCTTTGCCCAGCTCCGCCGCCCGCTTCTGCGCGGCCAGCACGGCGCGGCGCAGCGCGGCGTCAACGCCGTCCGCCTGCATGGACGTGACGGCCGCGTAGGTCGTGCCGCCCTTGCTGGTGACGCGCTCGCGCAGCACCGTGGGCGATTCGCTGGAGGCCAGCCCCAGCGCGGCCGTGCCGGCGCAGGTGGCCAGCGCCAGCCGGCGGCCCTGCTCGCCCGTCAGGCCCATGTCCTGCGCGGCGGCCATCATGGCCTCCACGACGAAGAAGAAATAGGCCGGGCCGGAGCCCGACAGCGCGGTCACCGCGTCGAGGTCGTCCTCGCGGTCCACCCACAGCGTCTGACCCGTCGGCGCCAGCAACCGCTCCACGGTGGCGCGTTCGTCGGCCGACACGGCCGGGCGCGCGAACAGGCCCGCGATGCCCTGGCCGATCAGCGCCGGCGTGTTGGGCATCGCGCGCACGACGCGCTCGCTGCCGCTGGCCGCGGCGATGGATGCGGTCGTGATGCCGGCCATGACGGACAGCTGCAGCGCCTGGCCCAGCCAGGCCTTCAGCGGCTCGGCGGCCGCCGTGAACAACTGCGGCTTGACCGCCCAGACCACCGTGGACGCGTCGGCCAGGCTGGCGTCGCCAACGGCCAGTGCCTGCACGCCGAACTGCGCCGCCAGCTTCTCGCGCTGCGGCTCGTAGGGCTCCACGACGATGAACTGCGCGGTCGACATGCCGGCACGCAGCAAGCCCCCCAGCATGGCGCTGGCCATGTTGCCTCCGCCAACAAGGGCGATCTTTTCTGCTTTCATGGGCGGGAGTCTAAGGCGGTCGCTTTTCCTCGCCCCGGCCTGACAAGAACGAGAAACAAAACCGCGAGGCCGCCCGGATATCGTGCGCGCCATGACGCTGCCCCGCCTCTCCCGCCGCACGCTGCTGCTGACTTCTCTCGCGCTGGCCGCCTGCGCCGGCGGCCCGCCCACACCCAAGCCTTGGGCCGAGACCGCCACACGCGAGCTGAACCTGGCGCTGGCCAGCTTCGAGGTGCAGGGCCGGCGCGTGCAGCTCACGCGCAGCTCAGGGGCCGGCGCGGGACAGCCCGTGGTCGTCTACCTGCCGGGGCTGGGCCAGGGCGCCGACGCCGGCCAGCGCTGGGCCACGGCCTGGGCGCAGGCCGGCTACACGGTGCTGGGCCTGCAGCCGCTGGAGGCCGACGCAGCCGCCTGGCGCTCGGAGCTGGCGCGCACCGGCGAGTTCCGCGAGCTGGGCCTGCTGCACTACTGCGACGCGCTGCGCGCCGACCGGCTGGCGGCGCTGCGCCGGCTGCTGCCCGCGCTGCAGGCCGCGCAACCGACGCTGGACTGGAGCCGTGCCGCGCTGGCCGGCTACGAGACCGGCGCCCAGACCGCGCTGGACGCGCGCGGCGACACACCCTGGCGCGCCGTCATCGCGATCAGCCCGCCGGCCATGCAGGCACCGGCTCAAGGTGCCGCGGCCCTGGTCGTCACCAGTGACATGGACCACGACCCGCTGGGCCTGGTGCGCCGCCCGGGCGAACGCCGCCAAGCCTTCGACATGATGGCGCCGGGCAGCGGCTGGCTGCTGAACCTGGGCAACGCCGCCCATGCCGCGCTGGCCGGCACGCTGGCGCCGGACGGCTGGCATGAGCAGGACCAGCTCCGAGGCCGCGCCGGCGGCGGCATGGGCGCGCGTGGCGGCGGCCAGGGCGGCCCGCAAGGACCTGCGGGCGGCGGTGCCCGCGGGCCGCGCAGCGGCAGCGCGACCGAGGCGGCGCAGATCGACCTGGGCGATGCGCTGCGCGACAGCGCGGCCTTCCTCGACGCCCGGCTGCGCGGCCGGGTGCTGGATGCGCCGCGGCTGCTGCCGCGCTAGTCCTCCAATCCGAGGAAGCCGCCGCTCTGGTGCGCCCACAGGCGCGCGTAGATGCCGTTCTGTGCCAGCAGCTCGGCATGCGAGCCCTGCTCCACGATGCGGCCGGCGTCCATGACGATGAGCCGGTCCAGCGCAGCGATGGTGGACAGGCGGTGCGCGATCGCAATGACCGTCTTGCCCTCCATCAGCGTGTACAGGCTCTGCTGGATGGCGGCCTCGACCTCGCTGTCCAGCGCGCTGGTGGCCTCGTCCAGCAGCAGGATGGGCGCATCCTTCAGCATCACGCGGGCGATGGCGATGCGCTGGCGCTGGCCGCCGGACAGCTTCACGCCGCGCTCGCCGACAAAGGCCTCGAAGCCGGTGCGACCCTTGGGGTCCGACAGCGACGCGATGAACTCGTCGGCATGCGCGCGCACGGCGGCGCGCTGCATGTCGTCGGGCGTCGCGTCAGGGCGGCCGTACAGGATGTTGTCGGCCACCGAGCGGTGCAGCAGCGAGGTGTCCTGCGTGACCATGCCGATGTGGCGGCGCAGCGAGTCCTGCGTCACGCCCGCGATGTCCTGCCCGTCGATGAGGATGCGGCCGCCGTTCTCCGGCAGGTCGTAGAGGCGCAGCAGCAGGTTGACCAGCGTGCTCTTGCCGGCGCCGCTGCGGCCCACCAGGCCGATCTTCTCGCCGGGCTTGATGGTCAGGTCCAACCCGTCAACGACGACCTTGCCATTGGGGTAGTGGAATCGCAGCTGTTCGAAGCGCACCTCGCCGTGCGGCACCGTCAGCGCGGCAGCATCCTTGGTGTCGACCACCGTGGTGGGCTTGGACAGCGTGGCCAGCCCGTCCTGCACGGTGCCCACATGCTCGAACAGCGAGGCCATCTCCCACATGATCCAGTGCGAGATGCCGTTCAGCCGCATCGCCATGGCCGTGGCCGCCGCGACGGCGCCGACGCCGATGGCCGACACGCCCCACAGCCACAGCGACAGCAGCGCCGTGCTGCCCACCAGCAGCGCCGACAGCACGGTGTTGACGACCTCGAAGCCCGTCACCAGCCGCATCTGGCCGTAGGCCGTGACCATGAAGTCCTGCATCGCCGACTTGGCGTAGCTGGCCTCGCGGCGGCCGTGCGCGAACAGCTTGACGGTGGCGATGTTCGTATACGCGTCGGTGATGCGGCAGGTCATCAGGCTGCGCGCGTCGGCCTGCGCCTGGCCGATTTTGCCCAGGCGCGGCACGAAGAAACGCAGCGCCACCAGGTACAGCGCCAGCCAGGCCGCGAACGGCACGATGAGCCACGCGTCGAAGCTGGCGACGATGGCGACCAGCGTGCCGAAGTAGACGGCCACGTAGACGAGGATGTCGACGACGATCAACCACGTGTCGCGCACGGCCAGCGCGGTCTGCATCACCTTGGTCGCGATGCGGCCGGCGAACTCGTCGCCGAAGAAGGCCAGGCTCTGCGCCAGCATGCGGCGGTGGAAGATCCAGCGCAGCCGCATCGGGAAGTTGCCGAACACGCCCTGGTACTTGGTCAGCGCCTGCACGGCGGCCAGCACGATGGACACGCCCAGCACGCCCAGCAGCATCAGCACCACGGGCTGGGGCTGGTTCCACAGCTCGGCCGGCTTCTGCGTGGCCAGCCAGTCCACCAGCGATGCCATCAGGCTGAACAGCAGCGCCTCGGCCGCCGCGATGCCGGCCGTGAACAGCGTGACCGCCGCCAGGTGCGGCCGCACACCGTCCGCGCAGCGCCACAGGAACGCGAAGAAGCTGGCTGGGGGCGCGCTGCCTGCGATCTCAGGGTAAGGGTCGACGAGGCGCTCGAAGCGCGAAACAAGCGGCTGGAACAAAGACATCCGGCTAGTGTCGCGCGCCCATGCTGCCAATGCAGGACAGCATGGGTACGGCCATCCCCAGTCCTGCCTACTGGCTGGCCGCCGAGGCCGGTGACAGCGGCACGGGCACCACGATGCCCGGCGACAGCGAAATCTCGTCCACCAGCGTGACGCCGGTGACGAAGTAGCGCGTCTCACCGAAGCAGGAAGTCGGCAGGCCCACCTTCTCCTCGTAGTGCAGGTTCACACGCCGGCCCATGACCTTGTTGATGGCCTGGGCCGTGGCCTCGTCGTGCACGGTGAAGTTGAACTTCTCCACCGTGCTGGAACCCGGCAGCGACACCAGCGCCTGCTCGCCCTCCCAGGTCTTGCAGATCCAGCCCTTGCGCGAGAACTTCTGCACCCAGCCGGCACGCTCGCCCTCGGAGTAGCTCCAATGCCAGGCGAACACGAACCAGGCCGTGACGAGCAGCAGCAGGGCGACGACGGCGAGGGCAATCTTCAGGCGCATGGTGGGGTGGGCGAGCCGGGGGGCGCGGCGATTGTGCGTCAGGCTTCGTGACGTCCAAACCGCTCCGCGGAGCGAGCCTTCGCCTTGGCGGCCTCGACCTCACGGTTCTTGGGCTCGGCCGTGGTCGTCAGTGAAGCGATCAATGTGCGCGCCTCATCGGCAATCGCCGCCACGGCACGGTCGAAGGCTTCCTCATTCGCCTTGGACGGCACATTGAACCCGCTGAGCTTGCGCACGAACTGCAACGCCGCATCGCGGATCTCGACCTCGGTGGCCGGGGGCTCGAAGTTGAACAGGGTGCGGATGTTGCGGCACATGGCTTGTCTTTCAGTCAACCCGCCTCGGGATGCCTCTCCCGCCAAGACCGAAGCGCTTGGCGGTACTCGTCCATCGCCAGGTCGTGCAGGTCGAAGATGCAGGGGTCGCAGCCGTTGCCGCAGCAGGCGTCGAAGTCTGGCTGCGGGGGCGGTTGGGGCATGGGATCGGGGTCGTCGGTCACAGCAGCCATTCTGAAGCAGCGAAGATGGCCACCTGCCCGTCGGCGCCCAATCCTCTGTCCTGAACGGCTTCTTCGGACCTCGACCTGGCGCACCAAGCCCACCAGAATCGCCCCCATGATCGAGCTGCATATCCGGGACACCAACCCTCTGGTCACCAAAGCAATGGAGTCCGCGTTTGCGGACGACTATCTGGTGACCGTGTCGACCGGCGAGATATTCGACGCCAGCGCCGATGCCATCATCAGTCCGGCCAACAGCTTTGGCTGCCTCGATGGCGGCATCGACCTGATCTACGGCCAGTACTTCGGCGCTTCGATGGAGCAACGGCTGAGGGACTTGCTGCACGACCAGTACTACGGCGAGTTGCCCGTCGGTCAGGCCTTGGTCATCGAGACCCATAGGAGCGAGATCCCCTACCTGGTCAGCGCGCCAACGATGCGCATACCCGCCAGCGTCAGCCAGACCGTCAACGCCTATCTGGCTTTTCGAGCGGCATTGGCGGCCGTGCTGGCCCACAACGCAGCCGTCACCCAACGGCAGATCCGAACCGTGCTGACGCCAGGGATGTGCACCGGCATCGGCGAAATGCCGCCCGATCGCGCAGCACGCCAGATGCGCCTAGCCTACGACACGGTACTGAAGGGCAAGGGCTTGCGCGACATGCAGCTGGGCCAGATCTGGGGCGAGCACTTCGAGCTGCTGAATTGCGGCTAGCCCCGGCGGCGTCATGGCCGCACCCGAAACAGGCGCTGGATGCTGCCTGGCTATCTGCGGTCCTCGGCCTGCTTGATCGCCTCGATCCGCTTGTGGATGGCACGCAGCTCCTGCAGCGGCTTTGACGCCGCCTGCTCGTCGGCCGGCAGCCGCTGGGCCCATTCCAGCAGCAGCTCGGTGATGACGCCCAGCTGGTCGCCATAGCTGGCCACCTCGAAGGCCTGGCGCTCGATGCGCGCGTCGCCCGCCTGTGGCTTGATGCCGTTGAAGAACCAGTCCAGGCGCGGCTCGATGTCCTGCGCCACGTCGCCGCTGAAGGGCAGGCGCAGCTGCGGCGCCCAGAGCCAGATCCAAGGAAACATCTCGTCCTCCCTCGCGCCCATGACCGCAGGCGCGGGAGGACATGGTGGAGCACGGCGGCGCGGACGACAAGTTAGCCTTTGGGGATGGATTCGCTGATTTCCGCCGCCGCACGCGCGCTCGCCGCCGGTGACGCGTTGCAGGCGCTCAAGCGCGTGGCGCTGCGCGACGACCCGCCGGCGCTGGCGCTGCGTGGCATTGCGATGGCGCAGCTGGGCGAGCTGGCCCGTTCGCGCGAGCTGCTGCGTCAGGCGGCGCGCGGCTTCGGTGCGCACGAGGCACTGGCCCGCGCACGCTGCGTCGTCGCCGAGGCCGAGGTGGCGCTGGCGCTGCGCGACTTCAGCGAGCCTCCGCGCACGCTGGACGCCGCGCGCGCCGCGCTGGAAGCACGTGGCGACCGCGGCAATGCGTTGCAGGCACTGCTCATCGCGGCACGGCGCGCGTTGCTGCTGGGGCGATTGGACACGGCGGCCGCGCTGCTGGCCGACACCGATCTGGCCGGCCTGCCGCCACTGCCCGCCGCCGTTGCCGCGCTGGCGCAGGCCGAGCTGGCGCTGCGCTCGCTGCGCATCGCCGAGGCCGAGGCGGCACTCATGCGTGCGTCCGACGCCGCGCGCCGCGCCGGCATCCCCGCACTGCAGGCCGAGGTGGCGCAGGCGCACGCCGTGCTGCAGCAGCCCGCCGCCCGCCGCGTGACCGGTGGCACCACCGAAACGCTGCGCCTGGCCGGCGCAGCCGCGTTGCTGGACTCCGGCGCGCTGGTGGTGGACGCCTGCCGGCATGGCGTGCGCGCAGGCGACGCCTGGCTGCCGCTGGCGCGCCGTCCCATCCTGTTCACGCTGGCGCGCGCGCTGGCGGAGGCCTGGCCGGGCGACGCCAGCCGCGACACGCTGATCGCCCGCGCCTTCCGGCTGCGCGAGCCCGACGACACGCACCGCGCCCGGCTGCGCGTGGAGATCGGCCGGCTGCGCGCGCTGATGGCCGACGTGGCGACGATCACCGCCACGCCCGGCGGCTTTGCGCTGCGGCCTCTGGACGGCCGCGGGGTGGCCGTGCTGGCGCCGCCGGTGGAGAACGAGCAAGGCGAACTGCTGGCCTTGCTGGCCGACGGCGCGGCCTGGTCCACGTCCGCACTAGCGCTGGCGCTGGGCAGCAGCCAGCGCCAGGTGCAACGCGAGCTGGCCGAGCTGGAGGCCCAGGGCCGCGTGCGCGCCGTGGGCCAGACGCGCTCGCGCCGCTGGCTGGCCCCGCCGCTGACCGGTTTCACGACCATCTTGTTACTCCCCGCCGCGCCGCCGTCTGCGTAGATTTGCGTCCATGCGCTGACCACGGCGCCCACCACCGGAGCAAGCGATGAGCACCACGACCCAGCCCGCCGAGATCGTCCGCGAATACGGCCCCTTCGACGGCAGCCCCGCCATCCACGGCGTCACACACGACGGCGAGCGCGTCTGGGCCGCCACCAACGGCGGGCTGCTGGCCATCGCGCCGGCCAGCGGCGACGTGCAGCGGCACCTGCCGCATGCCTGCGACGCCGGCACGACCTTCGATGGCCGGCACCTCTGGCAGATCACCGAGTCGCGCATCGCCAAGATCGACCCCGCCACGGGCACCGTGGTCGCCACCATCCCGGCGCCGGGTCAGGGCTGCTCGGGCCTGGCCTGGGCCGAGGGCAGCCTGTGGGTGGGCCAGTACCGCGACCGCAGCATCGCGCAGATCGACCCCGACACCGGCGCCGTGCGCCGCACCATCGCCACCAACCGCTTCGTCACCGGCGTGACCTGGGTGGACGGCGAGCTGTGGCACGGCACCTGGGAAGGTGACGAGAGCGAGATCCGCCACATCGACGCCGCCAGCGGCGCGGTGCTGCAGACGCTGCAGATGCCAAGCGGCACCGGTGTCAGCGGCCTCGAATCCGATGGCCGCGACCTGTTCTACGCCGGTGGCGGCGGCAGCGGCAAGGTCCGCGCCGTCAGGAAGCCCCTCGCTCAGTCGCGCACCGCTGAACGCGGGCGCACCTGATCGGTCCCCCGAGGGGACGGCGATGCTTGCGGCATTGAGCCGCAAGCACATCGCCTGATGGGCCGGCTTGGGAGCGGCCCGGCGCTCGGCCCCAGCCCCTCCGATTCCCCCAGCCTTGCACGACCCGCCCGACACCGGGTGGCGCCGCCGCATGGCCTGTTCATCGACCTTCAAGGAGATTGCCATGACCACCAACCCGCCCCTCATCTCCCACCCCGTCGTCACCCGCGACCGCTGGCTGGCCCAGCGCAAGGCGCTGCTCGCGCAGGAGAAGGAACTGACCCGCCAACGCGATCGCGTCGCCAGCGAGCGGCGCGCGCTGCCCTGGGTGAAGCTGGAGCAGGACTATGTGTTCGACACGCCGCAAGGCCCGCGCCGCTTGAGCGAGCTGTTCCAGGGCAAGCGACAGCTGCTGGTGCAGCACTTCATGCTGGGCCCGGGCTGGGAGCAGGGCTGCAAGAGCTGCTCCTTCATGGCCGACCACCTGGACAGCATCGCCATCCACCTGGCGCAGCGAGACATCGCCTGGCTGGCCGTGTCGCGCGCACCGCTGGCCGAGATCCAGCGCTTTCGTGAACGCATGGGCTGGAAGTTCGACTGGGTCTCGTCGCATGGCAACGACTTCAACCGCGACTTCCACGTCAGCTTCTCACCCGAGGAGACGGCGCGCGGCGAGGTGTTCTACAACTTCCACATGACGCCGCTGTCGCAACAAGAGGCGCCGGGTATCAGCTGCTTCTGGCGCGACGACGACGGCCAGGTCTTCCACACCTACTCCACCTTCGGCCGCGGCGTGGAAGTGATGATGGGCGCCTACAGCCTGATCGACCTGACCCCCAAGGGCCGCGACGAGCAGGACATGTCTTACGGCATGGAATGGGTGCGGCACCACGACCGCTATGGCGACGCGGCCGCGCCGGCCACCGGCTGCGGCTGCGCCTGAGGCATGTCCTCGCTGTGGCCCTGGCTGGCCGTGGCGGGCGCCGGCGCGCTGCACGGGCTCAACCCCTGCAGTGGCTGGGCGCTGGCCGCGGCCTGCGGCTGGCGTGAGCGCGACGAACGCGCCACGCTGCGCGCGCTGGTGCCGCTGGCGCTGGGACATGCGGTGTCGGTCGGCGTCGTGGCCGCGGCCGTGGCGCTGGGCCTGGCGATGGACGCGCTGCCGCTGCTGGCCGCGGCCGGCGTGCTGGGTCTGGTGGCCTCGCTGGCATGGCGCCGCAGGCGCGGCACCGCCCTGGCGCTGTGGTCCTTCATCGCCACGACGCTGCAAGGCAGCGGGCTGATGCTGGTGCCCGCGCTGGTGCCGCTGTGCCTGAGCGCATCGCCGGCGCGGGAGATCACGGCATCGGGCTCGCTCGCGCTGGCGCTGGCGGCCGTGGCGGCTCACATGGCGGCGATGCTGACCGTGATGGCCGTGGCGGCCTGGGTCGCCCGCCGGGGTGCTGACGCCTTGTGGCTTCGTTAGCACTCAAGCGTGGTTTCGTTGGTGGCTGCCTGACGCTGTTACAGGTGACGGCACGGTGCTGCGTTGGATTGACCGGCAGCGCGGCTTGGCCTCGAATCTAGGTCCCCCACGGCCCCAGCCCCGCATGTTCAGCCTCTTCAAGCCCCCACCCTACCTGGACCCTCAGCTCGGCGAGCTGCGGTGGAAGGGTGGCCTGTGGCGCGGCTCGCTGGCCTTCGGCGGCGCGGTGGCACCGCTGGCGCTGGCCGGTACCCGCGACTCGCCGGATGCGCAGGCGCTGGAGGTGGCGCGGGTCGTTTCGACAGACTATCCACAGTGGCAGCCCGAGATCGGCCGTGCGATGTTCGACCACTACGCGCCGCACGCGACGGCGGTGACCTTCGGCGAGGAGCTGCCACCGCCCGGCGGCATGCCCGACCTCGAAGACCCCGAGCAGGTCTGGCCCCACGCGGCCATCAAGTTCGTGCAGGTCGCGCCGCTGGATGGCGGGCTAACGGTGGAAATCGGCTACCAGGTGGCCTGGGACGACGAGCACACGGTGGGCGCGCGGCTGCGCCAGGGCCGGCTGATCGAGCTGAACGGCAGCGTGCTGCCGCCGTGATCCGGTCAGCGAGGCGGCCTCAAAGCCTCAGCCAGTCCGCCACCTTCGCATTGAAGAAGCCGCTCTGCTCGTAGGCGCGCCGCACCAGCCCTTGCTGGCGCAGTTGCGCGAGGCCGGCGTTGAGCTGGTCGCGCAGCCGCGGGCCCTGCGCGTGCGTGGCCGACACCAGGAAGTGCCGCGTGCCGCGCATCGCGACCTTCAGCCCCGGCACCGGCATCAGCCGCACGCCTTCCACCAGCATGGCCATGTCCGGCGTGGGCTGGAAGGGCGCCAGCAGCAGGTCGGCGCGGTCCTGTTGCAGCATGCGCGGCATCAGGTTCCAGCTGGCGACGTGCTGCAGCTGCGCCACGCCCAGCGCCTGCAGCGTCTGCCAGTCCACCCGCCAGGTGTTGTTGCTCAGCACGCGCAGCTGGCGCACGTCGGCCAGGCTGCGGGCGGCGAGCGCGCGCGCATTGCCGGGCGTGGTGTACAGGCCCACCTCGAACTCGCCGTCCAGCAGCACGGGGTCGCTGAACAGCAGGCCGTCGGGCTGCGGGAAGTCCTGCCGCCAATAGCTGGTGGCGCTGCAGGCGGCGTGGCCGGCGCGCAGCTCGGCGTGCAGCCGCTGGCTGGTGGGCATGGGCGCCATGGCGAGCTTCAGCGCCTTGTCCTGACGCGCCAGCGCCTGATGGATGAGCACGACCTCGACGACATCCCGGCGCGACAGCGGCCCGCCGTAGTCGGTCACCGCCGCGGGATCGCGCCCGGCCAGGAAGCGCCGGTAGTCGCGCAGCACGTCGTCCGGGATCAGCGCCGGCAGCAGCGGCTCGGCCATCGCCCAGCTCGGCAGCAGGCTGCCGGCCGACAGGCCCAGCAGGCTGCGGCGGCCGAGGCTGGCGGCTTCAGAAGGGGGACTTGCGGTGGCGGACGGGTCGCTCAACGGCGGGCCTCTTGGGGGCGGTTGTCCCGTCAAGGATAAGGCTGCGCGAGGTTCCAGGGATGGTCGGGCCGAGCGCCGGGCCGCTCCCAAGCCGGCCCGGGTGGGCGATGTGCTCGTGGCTCAATGCCGCGAGCATCGCCGTCCCCTCGGGGGACCGACCAGCCACGCCCGCGTTCAGCGCGGCGGGACTGGGCGAGGGGCCTCGTTTTTTCAGTGCATGCCCGCCAGCAAGGCCGCGTTGCCGCCGGCCGCCGCCGTGTTGATGGTCAGCGTCTGCTCCGCCGTGAAGCGGTAGAGCTGGCGCACATGGCCGGCCGCCACCACCAGCGGCAGGATGGCGCCGGGCCGCGCGGCGAGGATCTGCGCGAGGCAGTGGGCGACGGCCGCGTCCGACGACGCCAGCGCCACGCCGGCGAGCTGCGGCGCGGCCAGCACGCCCGCGGTGGCGGTCTCGGGCAGCAGCGTCAGCGCCTGGGCCGGCAGGCCGGCGCGCAGCAGCGCCTGGGCCGTGCGCTCGTCGCCGCCCAGCCAGACCACGCTGTTGCCGGCCAGCAGCGCGCTGACGACGGCGGCCAGGCCGTGCTCGGCGCGGCCGATGACGACGAAGGCACCGCGCGCATGGTGGCGCAGCGTGTTGCTCTCGCCGGTGGGGCCGGGCAGCACCGCGTCGGCGAACAGCGTCTGCGCGGCGGCGAACAGGTCGCGCAGCACGAAGGCGGCGGGGGCGTCCAGCATGTCGGTGCCACGGCGCAGTCGCGTGATGCGGTCGGCCAGCGGCAGGTCGCGCCAGCTGGCATCCACGCCCAGCGCCAGCGGCGTGGCCGGACCGTCCAGCTGTAGCGCCACCGCGGGCGCGTCGACGCGCGGCTCGGCGACGAAGCGGCGCAGGTAGTCGGGGCCACCGGCCTTGGGGCCGGTGCCGGACAGGCCTTCGCCACCGAACGGCTGCACGCCCACCACGGCGCCGATGATGTTGCGGTTCACGTAGACGTTGCCGATGCGCGCGTCGTCGGCCAGGCGCTGGGCGCGGCTGTCGATACGGGTCTGGATGCCCAGCGTGAGGCCGTAGCCCAGGCGGTTGATGTCAGCGATGACCTCGTCCACCGAGTCCTTGAAGCGCACGACATGCAGCACCGGGCCGAAGATCTCCTCGCCCAGATCGGCGATGCGCGGGATCTCGAACGCGACCGGGCGGATCTGGCGCGGCAGCACATCGCGCACGGGGGCCTCGGCGATCAGCAGGGCCTCGCGCTTCAGGCGCTCGACATGCTTGCCGATGTTGGTATGGGCTTCGTCGTCGATGACCGGGCCCACGTCGGTGGCGAGCTGCTCGGGCTTGCCCACCCACAGTTGCTGCACGGCGCCCTTCAGCATCTCGACGACGCCGTCGGCAATGCTGTCTTGCACGCACAGCAGCCGCAGCGCCGAGCAGCGCTGGCCGGCGGAGCGGAAGGCGCTCTGCACGACCGCGTCGATGACCTGCTCGGGCAGCGCGGTGGAGTCCACCACCATCGCATTCAGGCCGCCGGTTTCGGCGATGAGGGGAATCGGCGAGTTCGGCTTCTTTGCCAGCGCCTTGTTGATGAGCTGCGCAACGGCCGTGGAGCCGGTGAAGCAGACGCCGGCGGTGTGCGCATGGGCCACGAGGCCGGCACCGACGGTCTCGCCGGCGCCGTGCAGCAGTTGCAGTGCATCAGCCGGCACGCCGGCGGCATGCAGCAGGTCCACCATCTTCAGCGCGACAAACGGCGTCTGCTCCGCAGGTTTGGCCGCGAGGGTGTTCCCGGCCACCAGCGCCGCGACGACCTGGCCCGCAAAGATGGCCAGCGGGAAGTTCCAAGGGCTGATGCAGACAAACACGCCGCGGCCGTGCATGTGGGCCGGGTCTTGCTCCGCGATGTCGGCGTAGTAGCGCAGGAAGTCCACGGCCTCGCGCACCTCGGCGACGCAGTCGGCCTGGGTCTTGAAGGCCTCCTTGACCAGCAGCGCGCAGAACTCGGCCAGGCGCGCGTCCAGCGCATCGGCGGCGCGGCGCAGGATGGCGGCGCGCTGCGCGACGGGCGTGCCGTTCCAGCCGGTGAAGCCGGCGTGCAGGCGGGCCATCGCGGCATCAACGTCGGCCGCCGTCGCCTCGGGCACCGGCTCCACGCGCACCGTGTCCAGCGCGGCCTGCAGCGGCTCGCGCTGCGCGGGGGCGGTCAGGTCGGCGCCGGTGGAGTTGGCGCGGCCGCGGCCCTCGCCGTCCAGGTACAGCGCAGGCGGCAGCGGCAGCGCCGACGCGCCGCGCACGTCCAGCAGCGGCGAGCCCAGCAGCTCGGGCACCTGCACGGCGGGGTCGGCCAGCTGGTGCACAAACGACGAGTTGGCGCCGTTCTCCAGCAGGCGGCGCACGAGGTAGGCCAGCAGGTCGCGGTGCTCGCCCACCGGCGCGTAGACGCGGCAGGGGATGCTGCCGTCCTTCAGCACCTCGCGGTAGACACCCTCGCCCATGCCATGCAGGCGCTGCATCTCGAACTTGGCGCCGGTGGCCCGCGCCATCTGCACGATGGCGGCGATGGTGCCGGCGTTGTGGCTGGCGAACTGCGGGTAGATGACGTCGGCGTGCTGGATCAGCGCACGGGCGCATGCCAGATAGCTCACATCGGTGTGCTGCTTGTGCGTGAACACCGGGTAGTGCGTCAGGCCCAGTTCCTGCGCGCGCTTGATCTCGCCGTCCCAGTAGGCGCCCTTGACCAGCCGCACCATGAAGCGCAGGCCGTGCTTGCGCGCGATGGCCGCCACCTCGTCGACGACCTGCAGCGCGCGGGTCTGATAGGCCTGCACGGCCAGGCCGAAGCCGCGCCACTGCGGGTAGAACAGTGCGATGCGCGCGGCCAGCTGGTCCAGCACGTCCAGCGACAGCTCCAGGCGATCGACCTCTTCCGCGTCTATGGTCAGGTTGATGTTGGCCTCGGCGGCCAGCGTGATGAGCTGCCACACGCGCGGCAGCAGCTCGACGAACACACGTTCGCGCTGCAGCACCTCGTAGCGGCTGAACAGCGCGCTGAGCTTGATGGAGATGCCATCGGAGGCTTCCGGGCCGTCGGCGCGCTGGCCCGCCGCGATGGCCTTGATGGCGCCGACGTAGGCGGCCTGGTAGCGGCGCGCGTCGTCCTCGGTGCGGGCGCCCTCGCCCAGCATGTCGTAGCTGAACCTGAGGTTCTTCTGCGCCTTGCGCGCGTCGGCCGCCTCGCCCATCGCCTCGGCTATGTTGCGGCCCAGCACGAACTGCCGGCCCAGCAGCTGGATGGCGCGCACCGTGGCCGCCACCACGGTCTGCGCGCCCAGGCGCTTGAACATGCCGCCCTCGTCCTCGGCGCCCGGCAGGAAGCGCTTGGACATGGAGATGGCCGAGGCCGACAGCGCGGCCAGCATCTTGTGCGGGCTGCCCTCGCTGGCGCCGTCGAAGTCGGCGCGGCCCAGCTGGTCGGCCGTCAGCGCGATGGCGGTGGGGGCATCGGGCACGCGCAGCAGCGCCTCGGCCAGCCGCATCAGCGCCAGGCCCTCGCTGCTGGTGATGGGGTACTCGCGCAGCAGCGACTCCATCGCCCAGAACGGCGCCGGGTTGCGGCGCACCTGCTCCACCCAGGGCGATGCCATCGCGATGACGCCGGGCCAGTCCAGCGCGGCGCCCACGCGGTCGGCCAGCGCCTGCACGACGGGGGCCTCGGCCCGGTAGGGATCGGGCAGGCGGGGCGACTCGGGCGGGACGACGAAAGGCGTGGACATGGCGGGACTCCTGTGAGGATTGGCACTCTATCCATGTGTTTCATGGATTAAATTCCAAGCATTCGCATCAGCCTAGATATAAATCCAGATGACCGACGACACCAGCCGACTCGACAAGATCGACGCCCGCATCTTGCGCGTTCTGCAGGAGGACGGGCGCATTTCCAACCTGAAGCTGGCCGAGACGGTGCACCTGTCCCCCACTGCCGTGCTGGAACGCGTGAAGCGGCTGACCCGCGACGGCTACATCCTGGGCTACGAGGCGCGGCTGAACCCGGCCAAGCTCGGCGCGGCCATGCTGGTCTTCATCGAGGTGCACCTGGACCGCACGGTGCTGGACGTGATGGACACCTTCAAGGCCGCCGTCCAGGCCCGGCCCGAGATCCTGGAATGCCACCTGGTGGCCGGCGGCTTCGACTATCTGCTGAAGACCCGCGTGCGCGACATGACCGCCTACCGCGAGTTCATCGGCAGCGTCATCTGGACGCTGCCGGGCGTGCGCGAGACGCGCACCTATGCGGTGATGGAGGAGGTGAAGTCGACGAATGCGTTGCCGATCTGAGGACACACCTGCCTGAAGGCTTCCGCCCGCCGCCACCCTCACAATGGTCCATATGGACATGCGGCATCAACCGGCCTGGATCCGCTGGCGCCAGGCCGCCGAGGCGGGCGAACTGGGCCTGTGGGACCTGCGCCACGAACTCGAGACCGTGCAGTACTCGCCGCCGTGGAAGCAGCGGCTGGGCTTCCCCGAGCCGGAGCGCGCGGACAGCACGCATTTCTGGCGCTGCCGGGTGCACCCTCAGGACCTGGCGCCCACGCTGGACGCGATGCGCGAGCACGCGCGCGGCGCCACGCCCGGCTACGAGGCGACGTTCCGGCTGCGCACCAATGGCTCGGGCTACCGCCTGATGCACTCCCGCGGCCGCATCATCGAACGCGGCCCCGACGGCCGGGCACTGCGCATGGTGGGCACGATGCTGGACCTGACCGAACGCCCGCCCACGCCGATGGGCGGCCTGCCTGAAGGGCCGCGGGGCTTGATGGAAGGGGCGACGCTGGCGCTGCCGTTCCATCGGCTGCTGTCGGATACGGCCGACCAGAAGCTCACCCAGGAGCGGGAGCGCGTGCTGGCCCTCGTGGACGACCTCTTGCAAGACACGCTGGCCCAACTCACGAGCCGGCTCGCGCCGCAGGCCTAGCGCCGATTCAACCCAGCTCGCGGCCGAAGAACCGCATCGCGCGGTCCCAGGCCTGCTGCGCCCACAAGGCGTCGTACTGCGTCTGCGGGATGCGGCCCGGGCCCTGCGCTTCCTCGTTGGCGAACGCATGGTGGGCCAGGTAGCGGTGGCCTTCATAGCGGACGGCGGCTTCCTTCAGCTTGGCCTCCAGCGTGTCCACGCCGGCGATCTTGAAGAACTCGTCCTGCGTAGCCCAGTGCGCCTGCAGCGGGATGGTGATCTTGCTCGCGTCCACATACTCCACCGGCGGCATGCCGTACCAGACAACGGCCGCATCGGCCTCGGGCACCAGCGTCGAGGCCAGCACGGTCAGCGCGCCGCCCATGCAGTAGCCGGTGACGCCCACCTTGCCGCTGCCCAGCTTCAGCCCCTTCAGGTAGTTCACCGCGCCGCGCACATCCTGCGACGCGGCGTCGCCGAAGTTCAGGTCCGTCATCAGATGGTGGGCCTCCTCCTGCTCGACGGTGCTCTTGCCGCGGTACAGGTCGGGCACCAGCGCCGTGAAGCCGGCATCCGCCCAGCGCCGGGCCACGCCGCGGATCTGGTCGTTCAGGCCCCACCATTCCTGGATGACGACGACGGCGCCCAGTGGCGCCTGGGCTTCGGCTAGGTAGCCGCTGACGGTGGCGCCATCGGGACGTTGAAAGCTGATCGTCTGCGGCATGCTGTGCTCCGAAGTTAGGAACGGGAGTCTGCCCTGTCCGCCACGGGTTTTCCCGCGCGGGGCGACAATGGCCCCTCATCATGAACATCGAACGCATCGTCTCCACCCGCCTGCCCACGCCCTTCGGCGAGTTCGCCATCCACGGTTTCCGTGAGAGCGACACGGGCCAGGAGCATGTGGTGCTGAGCATGGGCGAGCTGACCGGCGACGAACCGCCGCTGGTGCGGGTGCACTCTGAGTGCATGACCGGCGAGGTGTTCGGCTCGCTGCGCTGCGACTGCCGGCCGCAGCTGGAGGCGGCGATGAAAAGCGTGGCCAAACAGGGCCGCGGCGCCATCGTCTACATGCGCGGCCACGAGGGCCGTGGCATCGGCCTGGTGCAGAAGCTGCGCGCCTACGCCGAGCAGGATGCCGGCGCCGATACCATCGAGGCCAACGCCGCGCTAGGCCTGCCCATCGATGCCCGCCGCTACGACGCGGCCGCCTGCATGCTGCGTGCGTTGGGCGTGCACCGCATCCGGCTGCTGACCAACAACCCGCTGAAGATGGCCGCGCTGGCCGAGTTCGGCATCGAGGTGGTGGAGCGCGAGGCGTCGCTGACGCGGCCCGGCCCCGAGAACGAGAAGTACCTGCGCACCAAGGCCGAGAGCATGGGCCACCACGACCTGGGCCACTTGTTCGAGTGACGCCCTCTACCTACAGCGCCACCCGCGAACCGTCCGCCAGCGCGCGGCTGTAGGCCCCGCCCTCGATGAGCAAGCCCTCGGAACGCCTGGGCGGCATGCTGCCGCGGTAGTCCAGCGGGTGCTTCACGTCTATGGCCAGCACCCGGCCGTCGTAGCGTTTCTGGACCCGCCAGACCGGCGTGTGGCCCACCACGACCGCCTTGGCGCCGAAATGCCGCAGCGTCGCGTCGACCTGGGCCTGCGACGCCTCGTTCTCGACGTAGCCGCGGTACCAGGCCAGGCCGGTCTGCGTGTGGATCAGCAGGTCTTCGGGCAGCGGCTGCGGGCGCGGAAAGTAGGGCCGGCGATAGTGCTCGCGCACCAGGCGATTCATCTGCGCCAGATCGAAGCCGGCGGCGACAACGCCGGGATGCAGGCCGCCGTGCACGAACAGGTGGCCGTTGATCTTCTCGATGCTGTTCTTGCTGGCCAGCCAGCGGCCCAGCAGGGCGTCCGGCCCCATCAGCTCGTGCTGCTGGCGCTCCAGGATGCCTGCGGCACCGATGTACTTCTTGTGCGCGGACTGGAAGTTGCCCTGCAGGTTCTTGATCTCGTGGTTGCCGAGGATGAAGTGCACGTGCCCGCCCTGCGCCCGGGCTGCCTGCTCCAGCTTGTAGATCAGCCACAGCAGCTGCGTGGTCGAGGCGCCGCGGTCGACGAAGTCGCCGACCAGCACCAGGTGGCCGCGGCCGAAGGTCCAGCGCAGCTCGCGGTCCATCACGCGTTGCTGGATCAGGAAGTCGCGGAACGTGCGGTAGTTGCCCTCCACATCGGACAGCGCCAGCAGCGGCTGGCCGTCGTCGTACACCACGGGCGGCGTCGCGATGTCCGGCTCCACGCGCACGGTGAAGCGGCTGTCGTCGAGCGGGAACTGCACGGTCGCGTCGAAGCCCTGCCCCGCCGCATGGCGATGCCGCTCCAGCCAGAAGCCTTCGGCGCGGCTGCCGCGGATGTGATCCACCTGCCAGCCTTCGGCCGTCCGGAACACATGCGGCCCCTCGTCGCCGACCTTGTAGGCCCGCATGTCGTCGCCGTAGTCGACGTCCAGGCCCAAGGCCAGAGCCAGCGCGGCGGCAGGCACCGCCAGCACCAGCAGCACGACCAGGAAATGGCCCAGATTGGCCAATACCCGCTTCATCACCGCAGGCTGCGAGACAGCACCTGCAGCACGCGCCGGGTCAGCAGGCCAATGGCCGCGGCAAGCGCCAGCGCGACCGGCGCGAACAGCGGGCCCAGCAGCTCCGCCTGATCCGGGTGAGGTGCGCCCGTGAAGCCGATGACCACGCTCTCGCCCCCAGGGGTGGCCCACAAGCCCACCGAGCCCTGGCCCAGCAGCTTGACCACCGCCAGGCTCAGGAAGCACAGCGCCAGGCCATAGCCGAACGCGGCCATCGAGCCGTACAGGCCGCGCGTGACGCCGCGCCGCACCGTCTGGATCGCGCGGAAACCTCGCGGCGGCGGCGTGCCCGCCAGCACATGCGACACATAGCGCGCCGCCAGCTCGCGCGGCTCGCCGAAGCCGGCCAGCACGTTCTCCAGCTGCACCAGCTGGCCGCTGCGCTCGGACTGCTCCAGCACGTCCAGCACATGGCCCTCGATCTCGCGAATCACCTCGGCCGCGTCGGCCGGGTCCAGCGGCGCGAGGTAGGTGGCCAGCTCCTGGCTGTAGCGCTGGATTCGTTGTCGCGTGTCCATGTCAGAGTCCTCCTTGTGTGTCGCCGTCGTGCGGCGCGGCGCGCTTGAGCAGTTGCCCGATGTCGTCGGCCGTTTGCAGCCAGCAGGCGCTCAAGGTCGCCAGCCGCTGCAAGCCCTTGTCGCTGAGCTGGTAGTACTTGCGCGGCCGGGTGTCGCCCTCCTGCACCCAGTGGGCATCCAGCAGGCCGTCGCGCTTGAGCCGGTCCAGCAGCGGGTACAGCGTGCCCTCGCTGATGGCCGTGGTCGGGAATTCCTGCAGCCGGCGCAGCAGGTCCAACCCATACCGCGCGCCACCCCGTAGCGCCGCCAGCACCGCCAGCTCCAGCGTGCCCTTGCGCATCTGCACCTGCCAGCGCTCCTGGGAGTCGCCCTCTTCCTCGCTCATGGCCTTGCACTGCATTGTTGCTATGCATTGCATAGTATCTTGCATGAAATAAGCCGATCAAGCGCAGCGCGCGACCGGCTCGACAACGACAAACGCCATGTGCCGGTGACAGCACATGGCGTTCGGGCTGGGACCGCGTCAGCCGCTCAGCGATGAACCTGCGGATTCATCAAACTGACGCGGCGCGCGTGTCCCGTGCCAGGCGGCTGAGCCGCGATCAGCGGTTGTTGCGCTGCTGCTGGCTGGGGTCCTGACGGCCGATGTCGCTCTGGCCGCGCGACGGGTCACGCTGGCCGCCGCCTTGCTGCGACACCTGGTTGGGAGAACCACCCGGCTGCTTCTGCTGCGAGCTGCGGCCCTGGTCTTGCTGCTGCTGCTTGTTGCTCTGATTGGGTTGGTTCTGGTTCACGTTGGACATGATCAATAACTCCTTCAGTTGACAAGTGCGGCGCCGGTTCACGGCGTCGCAGGGACAACCTTAGGCCTCTCAGATTTCCTGCATGTAGGAGAAGGCCGTGCCTGCCCAACCGTTACACCACGACCCGTTCTGCAAGAGTTGCAAGCGCCCTCAAGGTTGGCGCGCATAGCTCTGCGTCAGCGCTTCCCACGCATGGCCGTCGGGCTCGCGCCAGTAGACGAGGCGCCCGCCCACCGACGTGTTGACCTGATGGTCATCGGGCCCGTGCGGCAGGCTGCGGTAGGCAATGCCCAGCGCCTTCAAGCGTGCCAGCAGCGCATCGAACTCCGGCTCGCTGACACGGAACGCGAAGTGCAGCGCCGGCACCGCGTCGCCCGGCGCGACCTCGTCGAAATCCAGCGTCAGGTCGCCTGACACATAGACCGCGCTGAACGGCCCCACCGCCGCCTGCGCGGCCCACGGCACGCCCAGGATGGCGGCCAGCCTCTCGGCGGCGGCGCGGCCGTCGCGGGCGGGAACGAGCAGATGATCCAACTGGACAGGCATGGCGACTCCTTCAGGCCTTCGCGCACCTGGCCACCGTGTCCCAGGTGCGCGTGGTGATGTCCTTGCCGAAGGTCTTCTCCAGCAGTTGCATGAAGACGGGGCCCTTGGCCTCCGGCACATAACTGCAGAACACCTCGGCACCATCCAGGCCCCAGATGCAGGCCTCGCCATGCGTGCGCGGCAGTGCTATGGGGCTGGCCTTCAGCGGCTCGCGCAGGAAGGTCACGACGCGCTTGGACCCGGCGCGCAGCTTGAACGCCGTGAACGGGTCGGCCTCGATGAGCTGCTGCAGGTGCTGGCTGGAGCGCACATGCGTCTCGAAACTCCTGCCCATGCCGGCCTGCATCGCCGCCTCCAGCCGCTTGCGCAGCGTGGCGGCCGAGGCCGCACGCGGCGTGTCGAAGGCGACGTTGCCGCTGCTCAGCAGCGTCTTCACGTTCGTGAACCCGGCCGCCTCCAGGCTGCGTTGCAGCTCGGGCATCTTGCAGTTCATCGGGCTCACACCGCGGAGCAGGGCGACGTAGCGGGGCATGGCGGGTTCGTGCGGGCGGGGATGCCCGAACGCTACCCCAACCGGGCGCTGGTGCAGGCGTATTGCCGTGGCGACATGCCCGCATGTCGCCGGAACGCCGTGCTGAAGGTGCTGGTGGACGCATACCCCACGCGCTCGGCCACGGCGGCGATGCCCAGCTCGCCGCTGCGAAGCAGGCCGCGTGCGATCTGCATGCGCCAGCCCAGCAGGTATTCCATCGGAGCCACGCCGACCTTGCGCGTGAAGCGTTCGAAGAAGGCCGAGCGCGACAGTGCCGCCGCCGCTGCCAGCTGCCCCACGGTCCATGCATGCTCGGGCTGGGCGTGCATGCGCTGCAGGGCGACCGCCACGCGCTCGTCGCCCAGGCCACGCAGCAGGCCCGGCGGCGCGCTGCCGGCCGTGGTGGCGCGCATGGCCTCCACCAGCATCAGCGCCACCAGCTGCGCGCGCATGAACTCGCCGCCGGGCAGCTGCTGCTCGTACTCCTCGCCCACCAGCCGCACCAGCTGGGCCAGTCGCGCCGAGCCCTGCACGTGCACGACGCGCGGCAACAGCGACACCAGCAGACCCGCGTCGTCTGAATCGAACAGGAAGGCACCGCCCAGCGACAGCATGTCGGGCTCACCGCCCGGCGCGCCATAGCGCACCTCGCCGTGGCCGCCAATGCTGTGCGGATCGATGTGCACCGGCATGGCGGGCTCGAAGCTGGCGATGGTGAACGCCGGCGTGGCCGGCAACAGCACGAAGTCGCCAGCCGCGAAGGTGACGGGCTCGTGGCCGTCCACCGTCAGGCCGCACTGCCCGGCCAGCATGATGCAGAAGCTGGGCCGGCCGTACTCGGCAAAGCGCACGGCCCAGGCGCCCTTGCCGCTGATGAGGTTGGCGAACACCGCGCGTGGCTGCAACAGCTGCACCACCTGGGTCAGCGGGTCGCTCATCGGCAGCAGCTCGGCGGGTCGTCGGGCTGGTCCCTGGCATGGCCGTGCGCGACGGCGGCTGGATGGTGGAGCGGCGGGTTCATGGGCGGGTATTGATGGCGGGTTCGCCAGCCGCATTGTGAGCAGCCAGCACCTCGCCCGGCGCGCGGGTCACGGAGGCCGCGGCGAGCACACTGAACACGACGACGCCCAGGTACAGCGCAGCGCCGGCCTTCATGGCCGCCCCAGGGCTCGCGCCAGCGCCACGGCGTCGGCACCGGCGGCGATGTGCAGCCGCTCGGTCGTGTCGTTCGCGGCGTCCCAGACCGCCTGGGCCACGTCGGCTTCGGTGGTCACCGGGCCCGGATGGGCGAAGGCCGTGAAGATGGGATCGGCGAACGGCTGGTAGGCCGGCGGGATGAGCCCCCGCATGCGCGCACCGCCGTTCTCGGCGAAGCGCGTGCTGGGCCCGTAGCCCGGCTGCACCAGCTTCACGCGGATGCCGAACGCTGCCAGCTCATGGGCCACGGAGCCGGTCAGCCCCTCCACCGCCGTCTTGCTGGCCGTGTAGACGCCGGCCAGCGGGAAGGACGCCAGCGTGGTGCTGGACGTCACGTTGACGATGACACCGGCGCGGCGTTCGCGGAACTGCGGTATGAC
The DNA here is from genome assembly GCF_031458115.1 of Roseateles asaccharophilus. Lineage (GTDB taxonomy): Bacteria > Pseudomonadota > Gammaproteobacteria > Burkholderiales > Burkholderiaceae_C > Pelomonas > Pelomonas asaccharophilus_A. Next base: position 67,176 of record NZ_JAVDXV010000011.1, read on the forward strand.
GGCCTGCATCATGGCCATGACGCCGAAGGTGTTGGTCTCGAAGATCTCGCGGGCCAGGGCCAGCGGCGTGGCCTCGAATGCGCCGACCACGCCGATGCCGGCGTTGTTGACCAGCACGTCGACCGGGCCGACCGCGCCCAGCGCGGCAGCGATGCTGTCGGGCTGGGTCACGTCCAACGCGGTGACACGCATGCGCTCAGAGGTCGGAAGCAGCTCGGGCCGTGGCTGGCGCATCGTCGCGACGACGTTCCAGCCCAGGTCGTGGAAGTGGCGCGCGGTGGCCAGGCCATAGCCGGACGAGCAGCCGGTGATGAGAACGGTTTTCATGAGGACTCCGGAGGTGGGTTGCGGTGACTGAACGATAGACAGCCACACCCGGATCAACTACGGCGTCTAGTCCGCGATTGTTTTGCCAAAGTCCAGAATCGGCCTCAACCCGTGCGGGCTCACTGCATGGCAGCCGCCAGCGCCTCCCGCGTCACGTCATCCGTCGGGAACAGATGCTCCACCTTCAACGACGCCAGCGTGATGTCCAGCGGCGTGCCGAAGCTGGTGACGGTGGAAAAGAAGCTCAGGGTCCGGCCATCCGCCGCGCGCAGCCGGAAGGCCAGCACGGGCAGGTTGCCGGCGGGCTCGCCGGCGGTCCAGGGTTGCAGCGTGGGGCGCAGTTCGTCCAGCAGCTTGCGCAGGCGCGGCAGGTGTTCGGCCTCGCGGCTGGCGCGGGCCCACATCTCGTTGCACAGCCAGGCCTCGTCCACGCACAGGGAGCGCAGGCCGCCGGGCGCGAACACGGCGCGCAGCAGGTTCAGCGGCTGGGCCAGCATGGCTTCGCCGGGCAAGCCCAGCAGCGCCAGCAGCCGCGCCAGGCCGGCGTTGCCCATGACCACGTTGTACTCGCCGTCCAGCACCAGCGCCGGCGCCGCGCCATTGGCGTGGATGAGCTGCTCCAGCGCGGCACGCACCGGCGCCATCTCGGGCGCGTCCAGCGCGCGCTCGGCGTGGGCCGGCGCGTAGCCCGCGGCCAGCAGCGCCTGGTTGCGCTCCTCCAGTGACGCGCCCAGCGCGTCCAGCAGCGCGATGAGCGTTTCGCGGCCGGCGCGCGCGCGGCCGGTCTCGATGCAGCTGAGGTGGCGTTGCGAGACACCGGCGCGCAGCGACAGCTCCAGCTGGCTGACGCGGCGCGACTTGCGCAGGGTGGCGAGGGTGGCGGTCATGTCGATGGCGTGGGCAGCAGATGGACGGCGCCTGCCACGAGCAGCAGGACCAGCGCGACGATGTCGAGCTTGAAGACGGTGGCCAGCGCGGGCGGCAAGGGCCCGGCCGGCAACGCCAGCAGCAGGAACGACGCGACGCTGACGATACCCGCCAGCAGCCCGGCGCCGCGCAGCGCGGGCTGCCACGCCGCCCAGGCCAGGCCCGCGGCGAGCAGGCCGAACAGCACGGCGCGGTGGCGCAGCAGCAGCTCCAGCGCGGGGTCGCGGGCGTCGACGCCGTACAGCGTCTGCAGCTTGGCGGCGCCCAGCACGCCGGCCAGCGGCAGCGCGTGCAGCAGCGCGACGAGCACGAGGGTGACAGGAACGAGTGGCTTCATGGGCCTGCACCTTAGGCCTTGCACCGCCGCGCGGCGATGACCTCGGAGGTCATTGCGGCGACGCACGGCGACGCCGAGCATGGCGCCACTTTCAACCCACAGGAGATCGCCATGCGACCCGCTCTGATCCTCGTCCTCGCCGCCTTTGGTGCCTACTCGCTGTACGTGATCTGGGAGATGGGCTACGTGGGCCTTTGGGAAGCCTGCATGGCCAACATCGGCACCTGGCAGCTGCTGCTGGACTTCATCATCATGTCGGTGCTGGCCGTGGGCTGGATGGCCCGCGACGCACGGCGCACGGGCCGCAGCTTCTGGCCGTATGCGCTCATCACGATCAGCGCCGGCTCGTTCGGGCCGCTGCTGTATCTGCTGCTGGCGCCGCGCAAGTCCGGCGCGCGGCTGGGGCGTGAGGCAACGGCCTGAATACGCCCCTCGGCAATGTCAGCGCTGGCCGGCGGCCTGCGCTGCGCGTGCCTTGTCGGTGTACATCTTGTACTGCGGGATCGCGACCGCCGCGAGGATGCCGATGAAGAACACCACCGGCAGGATCAGGCCCAGCAGCCGCACGCCCAGGTTGTTGGGCGGCGGCGGCGGGCCGAAGCGGTTGGCGCCCTTGGTGCCGGGCCAGAACATCCATGCGAACGCGATGACCGGGATGATCAGCGTCGCCGTCCACCAGCCGCTGATGCCCATGTCGTGGCAGCGCTTGATGCCGGTGATGACGCTGAACCACAGGAACACCAGGAACAACACCCCCACCGCCGCCATGAAGGCCGTCATATTGCCCACAAGCGCCATGGTCAGGCCGCTGATCAGGATGTTGTAGACGATGCCGGCCGCGGTCGCATAGGCCAGATAGCGCAGCCGGCCGATGCGGCCCTGCGACGAGAACAGCTTCAGCTCGCCGACGCCCCCTTCGAGCGCGACGTCCTCCACATGGGCGCGCGGGGCCGCGTACTGGTTCATTGCCGATTCGGTCATGGTTCCTCCGTGAGAACTGGGGCTACAAAAGGCCGGCACGCTTGACCTGGTGATAACGGTTCACCAGCGTGGCAGCGAGGGCGCGGGGTTCGACGTCGATGGACAGCTTGTCGTGGTCCACGACGCGGGCGAAGGCGTCGTGGCGGGCCTGGGACATCAGGTGGGCGCTGGCCACGGCCACGGCGTCTTCGGGGTCGTCAATGGCCTGCCCGGCGATGCGGCCCAGCGCGGTCTCGCGCAGGCTGGCCAGCAGCACCAGATGGCGGCGGCGCAGCAGGCGCAGCGCGGGCTGCAGCTCGGGCGAGTCCTCGTCGCGGAAGTTGGTCAGGATGATGACCAGCGAGCGGCGGCGCAGCCGGCGCGTCAGCGTCTCGGCGGCGTCCAGGTAGTCGGAATGGTGGCCGCCGGGCTGCAGGTCGTGCATCTTGTTCATCAGCACGTTCAACGTGCCCATGCCCTTGCGCGGCGCGCAGTCGCACCGGGCGCCTTCCTCGCAGCCAAAGGTCATCGCGCCCACCTCGTCGCCCTCGGTCAGCGCCACGTAGGCCAGCAGCATCAGCGCGTCCAGCGCGTCGTCGAAATGACTGTTCTCGCCGCTGCCGACGGACTGCTCGTCGGCGCGCATGCGGCGGCCGCAGTCCAGCAGGAACATCACGCACTGGTCGCGCTCGTCCTGGTACTCGCGCACCACGGGCCGGCGGTGGCGCAGCGAGGCCTTGGCGTCGAGATGGCGCAGCGGGTCGCCGCGCTTGTACTCGGCGAGCTGGCGGAAGTCCGTGCCCTGGCCGCGCTGCACGAAGTTCTTGATGCCCATCTGCGCCAGGCGGCGGTCGCCCGACAGCCAGGCATAACGCGCCAGCGCGGCGAAGTTCGGGTAGACGCGCAGGCGCTGCGGCTCGCCCAGGCGCTCGCGGATCTCGAAGCAGCCGGCGCGGCTACGCCACAGCAGCTGCGTGACGCCCAGCGCCGCCATGCCACGCTGGCGTGCCGTCGCGTGAAAGCTCAAGTGGCTGCGGCTTTGTGCCGACACGGTGAGCTGGCGCGGCAGGCCCTCGAAGTCGAACAGCGGGTCCAGCTCGTCGAAGACCTGCAGCCGCCAGGCCAGCGCGCCGGGGTTGACGAGGGCCAGCTTCAGCTCGGTGCGCGCGCCGATGGCGAACGCGGCCGGCAGCCGGCGCTCGACACGCAGGCCGCCGCGAGTCCACAAGCGCAGGCTGCGCCACAGATCGAACGCCGCAAAGGCGATCAGCGCCAGCAGCAGACCGACACCCACCGGCGCCACCACGGCCAGCGGCGCGCCCAGGCTCAGCACCAGCGCAGCGGCCAGGCCCAGGCCCGCCAGCACGGCGATGGCTGCCCGTGTGGGCAGGACGATGCGGCGACGGCCGTTCAAAGCCGGGGCGCCTCCACGCTGTCCAGCGCCGCCTGCAGCAGCTCGTCCAGGTCGCGGCCCTCGATCTGCGCGTCGGGCGCCATCGTCACGCGGTGGCGCAGCACGGCCAGCGCCTGCGCGGCCACGTCGTCGGGCGTGACGAAATCGCGGCCGCCGATCAGCGCCGTCGCGCGCGCGGTGCGCACCAGCGCGACGCTGCCGCGCGGGCCGGCGCCCACCTCCAGTCCCGGCCAGTTGCGCGTGGCGCGCACGACGCGCACCGCATAGTCCACGACCTTGGCGTCCACATGCACCAGCCCCGCCAGGCGCTGCAGCTCCAGCACCTGCACGTCGTCCAGCACCGGCTGCACGGCCTCCAGCGGCAGCTCGTGGCCGGCACGGCCGGTGGTGACCAGCTGCACCACCGCCGCCTCCTCGTCGTGCGTGGGGTAGCCGATGTTCACCTGCAGCAGGAAGCGGTCCAGCTGCGCCTCCGGCAGCGGGTAGGTGCCTTCGGTGTCCACCGGGTTCTGCGTGGCCATCACGAGGAAGGGCCTGGGCAGCGGCAGCGTCTGGCCCTCCAGCGTGGCCTGGTACTCCTGCATCACCTCCAGCAGCGCGCTCTGCGTCTTGGCGGGCGCGCGGTTGATTTCATCGGCCAGCAGCAGGTTGGTGAACACCGGGCCCTTGCGCACGCGCAGCCGGCCCAGGCCGACGCCGGTGTCGTCCAGCACGCTGTGGCCCACGACGTCGGCCGGCATCAGGTCGGGCGTGAACTGCACGCGCGCGTACTGCAGCTTCAGCGCCTGCGACAGCGCACGCGCCAGCAGCGTCTTGCCCAGGCCCGGCACGCCCTCCACCAGCACATGGCCCGACGCCACCACGGCCACCAGCAGCTGCTCCACGGCCTGCGACTGGCCGACGACGGCCTTGGCTATCTCGTTGCGCAGCACGTGCAGCCATTGCGTGGCGAGCTTCAGTTCCTCGGGCTTGATCATGGGGCGGGTCTTTCGTCGGGAGTTCGGTGGAGCCGGCGCCGGGCCGCCTCCAGCACCTGCAGGTGCTGCGGCAGCTGGGCCCGGGTGCAGAAGCGCATGGACAGCGCGGTGGACAGTTCGTCGTGCGGCAGGCCGGTGGCCTCGGCGATGGCGCGCGCGCGCTCGGCCAGCGGCAGGCGCGCATAGCGCGGCAGCGTGCGCGTCGCGATCTCGTTGAGCGCGCGCTGCTGTGCCACCAGCAAGGCCTCGTGGCCGCTGCGGTGCAGATAGGCGCCCAGGCCGCGCACCTGCTCGGAGATGGAGCGGCGCAGCCGCGGCGCCGGCGCCAGCCGGGGGCCGAAGCGCACGGCCGCGCGCCACAGTGCCGCGGCCAGCGCAAGGCCAAAGATGGCAATGGCGATCCAGCCCTGCTGCCACAGCCAGGTCAGCAGCGGCTCGCGCTTCTCGTGCAGGTAGATCCAGGCGGTGGCGCCCGGCTCGGCCTGCACCACGGCCGCCAGCAGCGGCGGGAAGCCGCAGCCCAGCACGGTGGGGTTGTTGAAGACGCGGCCGCTGACGTTCAGCACCGTCACGCTGCCCTGGCCCAGCGGCACGCGCAGCGCCTGCGTGGTCTGCGTGGGCTCGACGAGCTTCAGCGTCCACGCCTCGTCATGGCCTTGTCTGGCCTGCAAGGTCTGGTACTCGGGAAACCAGTCGCAGACGGCCAGCCGCTCGACGCCCTCCCACAGCGGCGGCGTGGACGCCAGCGGGATGCGGCGCTCCACCACCGGCGCCCGCTTGAGCAGCACGCCGGAGGCCGCCACTGCCGGAGGCCTGGGCTTGGCGCCCTCGGGGCGCTTCAGGCCGAAGTCGCGCACCGGCACCCACGCCGCCAGGGCCGAGTCCTTCCAGTCCGCGTCCCGCGTCAGCACCAGATGGCCGCCACGCCGCACCCACTGGTGCAGCTGCTCGGCGCGCTCGGGCATCAGCTGCCAGTCGCCCGACAGCATCACCAGCCGCGCGCCCGGAGGTGGCAGCGCGTCCAGCGTTTCGTGGTGCGCCACCGTCATGCCCAGCTTGCGCAGCAGCTGCTCGAACGCGTAGACCGGGTTGTCGCGGGCCTCGCCGCGGGCGGGGCGCGGGCTGTCCTCCTCCACCCACTCGGTGCTGACCGACACCCACCAGGCGCCCAGCGCCATGCCCACCACGGCCAGCAGCCAGGCCAGGCGCTGCGCCGTCATGCCGTGCTCCCGGCTGCGATGGCGGGCAGCTGCGCATCAAAACCCTGGCACAGCGCCTCCAGCGCCTCGGGTGGCAGCGCACGGCGCGCATAGGCCACGCCCTGCCAGCCCGTCACCAGCTGCACGAGGAAGGCCTGCGACGCCGGTGCCAGCCGCTGGGCCGCCAGCGTCAGGCATTCGCGCTCCGTGCTGGCGGCACGTATCGGCACGCCGTGCGTGTGCACCAGCCGCGACAGCGCGCCGCGGTACAGCAGCGACAACGCGGCCCGCTGCTCGCCGCGCAGCCACAACACGCGCGCGGCGGCGCCGATGTCGTCGGGCAGGCTCTCGGGGCGGATGTCCAGCGTGCCCACATGCGTGGGCGGCAGGGCCGCCAACCCGGCGCTGCCGGGCTGCGCCTTCAGCCAGTCGCGCAGGCGCAGCAGCACCCAGACCAACAGGCCGGCGCCCACCAGCCACATCGCCACGCGCAGGCCGGCGGAGAGGTTGCCCAGCAGGTCGGTCCACCAGTTCAGGTCGTCGTCATCGGGCTTCTTTTTCTTCTTCTCGTCGTCATCCTTGAAGCGCAGCGTCTTGATCTTCTCCGTGCCGGGCAGCAGCGGGTCGGCCTCGACGGCACTGGCCGCCGCCTGCACGGCGCTGGCGCTCATCGCCGGCACGGGCTGGGCCACCGCGCGGCCCAGCGTCAGGCACAGCACCGCCAGCAGCACGCCCTCACGCAAACGCACGGCGGAACTCCTGTTCGATGTCCCAGGCCTCCAGCGCGACGCGCCGGTTCAGGTACATCGCAAAACCCGCGGCCACGTAGAAGGGCTCCAGGAACAGCACGACGATCAGATAGGCCGACGCCATCACCAGGTCCAGCCCCAGCTGGCCGGCCGGATGCGCGCCGGGGTTGAAGAACCAGTCCCAGATGTCGCTGGCGCGGTTCTCCGGCGCAAACCACCACAGCAAGGCCACCACGCCGTAGATCAGCACGCCCTCCGCATGCGCGAACGCCGTCTGCAGGGCCGTGGCCGCGCCGCGGTTGTCGTTCAGCATCAGCTTCGCCCGCGCGCGGCGGGCGCCACCGCCCTGGGCCTCCAGCTGCTCGATGGCCTGCGTGTAGGCCCGCCACGGCGAAAAGCGCCGCCACAGCAGCGTGCGCAGCAGCTGGCCGCCCCACACATGGCCGCGCGCGCGCCACAGGTCGCGCCAGGTCGTGGACTCGCCGAATACGGCCCGCGACATGACGAACAGCAGGCTGCGGTCCAGCCAGGGCTTGAGCCAGAACACGATGAGGATGGGCGCCCAGCCGGACAGGTCCACCGTGCACAGCGCCAGCGCACCGACGGCCAGCAGCAGCGGCGCGAAGCAGCGCCAGATCGAGCGTGCATGCCCACGCACCAGCGCCGCGCCCAGGTCGCAGGCCTCGCCCTGGGTGCGCGGGCGCAGCGCGATGGCCAGGCCGTCAACGCGCATGGGTCGCTCCCCGGCCGGCCAGCAGCAGCCACATCAGCACCAGCGCCCAGCACAGCGCGGCCACGCCGTACTTGACCGCCGGCGCGATCCAGACGGCGCTGGACCAGAAGGCCTCGAAGGCCGCCGCCACCAGCAGCAGCGCGAACGCCGCATAGACCAGCGGCACCGCCGCCAGCGCTGCCGTGCGCAGCGACTCCAGCCGCGTCATGCGGCCCGGCGCTAGCCAGCCCATGCCCAAACGCAGGCCGGCCGCGCCGGACAGCACGATGCCGGTCAGCTCGAAGGACGCATGCGTGGCCACGAAGGGCCAGAAGTTGTGGCCCAGATCCACGCGCGTCAGATGCCCGGCGACGGCACCGATCAGCAGGCCGTTGTAGACCAGCACGAAGGCGCTGCCCACGCCGGCCAGGATGCCGGCGCCAAAGCAGCGGAAGCCGATGCCGATGTTGTTGAAGATGTAGAAGCCGAACATGGTCCAGTCGCCGCCGGCCTCGCGCAGCCGGCCCATCGCGCTCTTGCCGTCGGCGTACATGGACTCATAACGTCGCAGCTGGTTGGCATCCAGCAGGTGCAGCGCGAAGTCGGGGCCTTGCAGCGCCAGCAAGAAGGACAGCAGCAAAGGCAACGCGAACAGCGCCAGCGCCACCCACACATAGCGGCCTTGTGCACGCACGGCGCAGGGCAGCTCCACGCGCAGCAGCCGGCCCAGGCGGCGCAGGCCGTAGTCCTGGCGGCGGTAGATGAGCTGGTGCGCGTCCTGCGCCATGTTCTCCAGCCGCGCGACCAGGTGGACGGGATAGGCGCGCGACTGCGCCAGCGCCAGGTTCTCGCAGACACGCCGGTAGCGCGTGGCCAGCAGCGCGCCGTCCACCGGCTTGCCCTGCCTGGCCTCCGCCAGCTGCTCGGCGAAGGCGTCCCAGCCGGGGCCGTACTCGGCCTCGAACCTCATCGGGGTCATGCGCGCCTCCCCATCAGCCACTGCGCCACGCCCAGCAGCCGCTGCGATGGCGTGCGCTTGGCCTCGCCAGGCTGCACGGGCTTCAGCACCGGGGTGGCCAAGGCGGCCAGCTCCTCGAAGCGAGCCGGCGTCAACCGCTTCGCGCGGCCCGCCCACGACAGCACGGCGGCCTGCTCGGTCGCGGTCAGCGGTCGCGCCGGCGCCAGCGCTTCGGCGGCCGGCGGCGCGTCGTGCAGCACCACGGGCCGTGCATGCACGACCAGCGTGCCCGCGGCCAGGTCGCCCAGCCGCTTGCACTCGCGGTTCAGCAGCATGCTCACGATGCCGAAGGCATAGCCCACCGGCAGGAAGTCCGCCACGCGCAGCAGGTTGCGCGTGAACGAGGCGGCCGGCGTCACGGGCAGGCCGGTGTCCATGACGACGCGCAGGTCCAGCGCACGCTTGCCCGGCGTGGCGCCGCCCCGGCCCAGCTCGAACACGATGGGATAGAGCCACTCCACGCAGAAGATGCCGATCAGCACCAGGCCCTTGCCCAGCCCGCCCCAGGCACCGAAGACCAGCACGATGGCGAGGTCGATGCCGAAGCGGATCAGCAGGTCCAGCAGGAAGGCCATCGTGCGCGCCACCAGCCCCGCGGGCTGCAGCGACAGCACGATGCCTTCCGGCGTCTCGACCAGGGCCAGCGTGTCGACGCGGGGCGCCGCCGCTGTGTGCAGCGCGTTCAGAGCTTGATCACCTGCGTGTCGGCGATGGAGTCATGCAGGCACTGGCGCGACTCGCGGAAGATCAGCAGCGAGTCGATGAGGCTGTAGACCATCACGGCGATCACGTTGAGGCTCATCACCAGCCCGATGCCGTAGCGCAGGCCCAGCAGACGAAAGGCGTCAGGCTTGGAGCCGTCGGTGCGCACGATGCGCAGCTTGAACATCATCTTGCCCAGCGTCTGGCCGCGCGTGAGCAGCGGCCAGCCCTGCAACAGCAGGAAGACGACCAGGCCCACCACCGTGGACAGCGGCTTCAGCGCGATCCCGCCCGCGGATTCTTCGGCTTCAAGCATCGACTGAAGTGCAGGCACCATGAGGATCACCGCGATCAGGCAGGCGGCAATCAACCCGTCGATCAGCGCCGCAACGAAGCGCACGCCACGCCCGGCCAGCACCGTCTGCTCGGGTGCGAGATCCGCCACATGCGCCTGCGGCGGCGCAAAGCGCTGGTCTGCAGCATCCGACATTCAACTCTCCCTGAAATTTTGGGCGGATTCTGCCGGGCCACGACGACGGGCGTGATGGGTGTATTCACCTGCGATGCAACCCACGCCGTGACGTCGCTCACAGCCTGTATCAACCCACCGTCAACCGCGACGCGGCACCGGCGTTCAGGGGATACCGGCGGCCCTTGCCGTCGACTCGACAACGGAAGCGCACACCATGACCACGTTGACCCTCACCTTCCAAGGCCGCCCCGGCGAAGCCCGCAAGGCCCTCGGCGGCCTGCTGCAGCGCTACCGCTCGGCCTACTTCGTGGAACGCAGCAGCAACGAGTACGCGGTGACGGCCGATGAGGCCACCGCCGCGGAGCTGGCCCGCCAGCCGCAGTGGTCCACGCAGCCGGCGCAGCGCTGAACCCTCACGCCGGCTCGATCACCACGCGCGGCCAGCGCTCGGCATAGCGCTTGGTGGCGCAGCGCTCACGGTAGGTCTCCAGGCTGACGCGCGCCGGGTTGCGGCGCACGCGCAGGCCCAGCAGGTCGTTCAGGCCCAGCGGCGCGATGACGTGCAACGCGTCGCGCGCATCCAGCCACACACCCACGGCCGTGGCCGGCTCTGGCCAGCTGGCGATGGCATCCTCCAACGACAGCAGCGGCGCCACCGCATGACCGAAATGCTGTTCGAACCACAGATGCACGCCGGCCTGGTTGGTGACCTCCCAGGGTAGACCGGGGCATAGCGCCGACAGCCGATGCTGCAGCTCGGCGTCACGCGCCGGGGCGAGGTCGGTGGCGCAAAAGTAGGCCAGGTCCACATCAGCCAGCGTGCTGTGCTGCGCATGTCCATGCAACGCGTCCCACACGAGGTTGCGCAGCGCGCCCGCGCCGATGCACCACGATGCCAGGCCCAGCTCGCGGCCGGCGCGCAAGGCCGCCATGAACCACGGTGCGGCCCGCACCAGGCAGGTCAGCCGCTCGACGTCGCTCACTTTGCCTTCTCGCGCTCCTGCAGGGCCCGCCACATGACCTTGCCGGTGGCGCTCTTGGGCAGGCTGTCGGCGAACTCGACGAGGGCCGGCACCTTGTAGGCCGCCATGTGGTCGCGGCACCAGGCGCGCAGGTCGTCGGCCGTCAGTGCCTCGTGGCCGGCGCGCCGCACGACGATGGCCTTGACCGTCTCGCCGCGGTAGGCATCGGGCGCCGACACGATGCAGGCCTCGGCGATGCCGGGGTGGGCGTGCATCAGGTTCTCCACCTCCGACGGCCAGACCTTGAAGCCGCTCGCGTTGATCATGCGCTTGAGCCGGTCGGTCATGAAGAAGTAGCCGTCGGCGTCCACATAGCCGATGTCGCCGGTGCGGAAGAAGCGCTTGCCGTCGAAGTCCATGAACGCGGCCTCGGTGGCGTCGGGCCGGCCCCAGTAGCCGTCAAACACCATGGGACCGTGCACGATGATCTCGCCGCTGTCGCCCGGCGGCAGTTCCTGCAGCGTGTCGGGGTCGATGACGCGCGCGTCGCAGCTCAGGTAGGGCACGCCCAGGCATTGCTGCTTGGGGGCGTCGTACGGGTTGCCATGGCTGGGCGCGGCGGTCTCGGTGAGGCCGTAGCCCTCCATGTAGCGCAGCCCCCAGCGCTGCCACAGGCGCTCGGCCACGGCCTGCGGCATGGCCGCGCCGCCCCCGCCTATGGTGACGAGGCTGGACAGATCGAACTGGTCCACCTGCGGGCTGGCCAGCAGGTCGATGACCATCGTCGGGATGTTGGTCCAGCGCGTGACGCGGTGCTGTGCGATGAGGCGGGCGGCGTACTCGCGCTGCCAGCGCGGCATCAGCACCAGCGCGGCGCCGCCGGCCAGCGTGCCGTGCATGACGACCACGATGCCGGTGATGTGGAACATGGGCAGCACGCCCAGCACGACGTCCTCGTGGCAGGCATTGGCCCACAGCGCGCCGGCGAACACGTTGTGCTGCAGGCTGGCGTGGCGGTGCATGCAGCCCTTGGGATGGCCGGTGGTGCCGCTGGTGTAGGGCAGCAGGGCCAGGTCTTGCGCGCCGACCTGCAACGCGGGCGGCGCGGCACTGCAGGCCAGTGCTTCGGCCCAGGCATGGGCGCCTGCCGGCAGCGCGTGCTCGGTGTTCAGCCAGTCGGCCCAGCCCGGGGGCAGGTCTTGCGCTTCGGCACGGCCGCCGGGTAGCGCCTCGGCCAGCCGCGTGACGAGCAGGTCCTGGGCCGCCATGCCGGCGGCCAGCCATTCGGCGCTGAGGTCGGCGCTGGTGACGGCCATCACCGCGCCGCTGTCCGCGATGAGGTGCTTCAGCTCGGCCGCGCGATTCATCGGGTTGACCGGCACGACCACCGCGTTGGCGGCGTGGATGGCGTAGTGCGCGATGACCAGCTGCGGACAGTTCTGCAGGCCCACCAGCACGCGATCGCCGCGTTTCACACCCCGCTGCGCGAGCCACGCGGCCACGCGTTCGACCTGGGCGGCCAGTTGGGCGTAGGTCGTCGTATCGCCCAGGAAGACCAGCGCCGGCCGCTGCGGGAAGCGCCGCGCGCTGACGAGCAGGTTGTCGGGCAACGCGGTGTCCGGCGGCGCGATGGCGTGCGGCACGCGAGCGGGCCAGAACTTGTGATGGGCACGGGTCATGCGGTCGTCTCCGGTTATGGGCCTCTTAGCACGGCGGCAATGGGTCGCGAAGGTTCCTCGCCAGGGGCTAATCAAGGCGCAGTGCGCCGCCCGCACTCGCGTGCGGGCCAGCGCTGCAACGCTGAGTAGCCCCTGGCGAGGGACCTTCCCGAAGGGTTGTGGTCAGAAAGGCCACGCGCCGCGTTGCAAATCCTCGCCGGGTACCCAACCCGGCTCCGGTTTGCGCCTTGCTCGCGGCCTTTCTGACCACAACGCGGCCCATTGCCGCCGTGCTAAGAGGCCCTGCCGACCACGAGATAGACGCCCAGCAGCGTCACGCCCATGCCGGCGATGGCTTGTGCGCCGAGTGTCTCGCCGAACAGCAACCACGCCATCACCGAGGTGACAGAGGGCACCAGATACATGGTGCTGGACACGGCCGTCACGCGGCCGTGGCGCAGCATGTAGAACATGAGGCTGATGCCGCCGGCCGTCAGCACCAGGATGCTCCAGGCCATCGCGAGGATCACGTCGGCGGTCCACTGGATGCGCATGGGTTCCAGCGCCCAGGCCAGCGGCAGCGTGACGGCCAGCGACGCGGCGAACTGCACGACCTGGCCGGTGCGCAAGTCGAAGTGGGGCACGAAGCGCTTCTGGTACAGCGTGCCGCCGGTGATGGCCAGCAGCGCCATCAGGCACAGCAGCAGCGGCGTGCCGTAGCTGCCGCCCAGGTTGAGCTTGTGCCAGATGACCAGAACCACGCCTGCCAGGCCCAGCGCGACGCCCAGCCACTGCCGCGGCGCGACGCGCTCGCCGATCAGCGGCGCCGCGGCCGCCACCAGCACCGGCTGCAGGTTGACGATGAGGGCCGCCGTGCCGGCTGGCAGCCCCTGGCGGATGGAGACCCAGACGCCCGCGAGGTAGATCGCCTGGATGCCCAGGCCCGAGATGGCCAGGTGCAGCATGTCGCGCGGGGACGGCCAGGCCGCGCGCGCCGCGAATGCCAGCGCCAGCATCAGCGCCACGACGCCGGCATAGCGCCAGGCCAGGAAGGTCAGCGGGTCGGCGTACGGTGCGGCCAGCTTGGCGACGATGTAGCCGGTGGCCCAGATGAAGATGAACAGCGGCGGGGCGAGGCGGTCGAGCAAGAAGGAGGCGCGCATGAGGCGGCCATCATGCCTGGGCCGTTTCCGCGGGCCGTTGGTCATCGGCCGCTATCAACTCACGCAGGCAGCGCAGGCACAGGCACTGGCCGGGGTAGTCGCGCGCCAGCTGCTCGCGCTGAGGCTCGGTCAGGCGGATGCCGAAGCAGTCGCAATGGCCCGCGTTGGCGCCGCACTCGAAGCCGCCGCCGCAGCGCGGGCAGCGGACGTCGAGCGGCGTGGCGGTCATTTCGCGCACTCGCGCAGCCCGGCCTCGCAGAGTTCGGCCAGCACGCCGGTGTCGATGTCCGACAGCCGTTTGATGTAGATGCAGCCCTTGCCCACGCGGTGCTTGCCCAGCCGGGCCAGCGTGTCGGCGTACTGGCTGGCATCGCAGGTGATGTACAGGCTGATGTCGCCCTTGCCGCCGGCGCCGCTGGCGAAGCCGATCTGGAAGATGTCGCCCTCGCGGCCACTGTCGTACTTGTAGTGGTGGTCGCCGAAACCCACCATGCGGCCCCACATGCGCGGCGGGTGGCCGCTGACACGCTGCATCAGCGCCACCAGCGCCTGACAGTCGGCCGCGCGCGCCTCGGGCTGTGTGGCGATGAAGGCCTGGACATCGGTGTCGGTGGGGACGGTCTTGTTGGCCATGGAAAGCTCCGGGTCAGAGCGGCGATTGTGGATCGTCATCGCTGCCGGGCAGCGGCGTGGCCCGCGCGAGCGCCATCCAGGTCGCGAAGTCGGGCTTGTGCGCGCGCTTGGGCGCCGGCCGGGCCAGTTCAAGATGGCCGGCGTGGGCGACCAGCACGCCGAACTCGGGCGGGATCTCCTCGGCCTCGGCGATGCCGGCCTGGATGACGAACCAGCACTGGCTGCTGAGCGCACGGTAGGCGGCGGACTTGGCCGGGCGGCGCAACTCGCCCAGCAGGTCGGCGCGGCTGACCTTGATCTCGTGGATGGCGGGCTCGAGGTAATCCTCCACCGTGCTGTGGCGGATGGAGTAGACGTCGGGCATCGCGTTGACCCATTGCGTGGTGCCGTCCTCGCGCGGCAGGCCCGCACGCAGCGTCAGGCCGCGCCAGGCGATGCGGCCGGCGCGTTGCATCTCGGTGGCGACGCGCTCGACCAGGCCTTCGTGCGCGTCCCGCACGGCACGGTTGCGCGTCAGCGACTCGGCGATCAGCGCCACGCCCGTGTCCGTCACGCGCAGCCGTTCACGGCCGCCTGGCTCGGCCAGGCGCTCCAGCCAGCCGCCGGCCAGCAGTTCGATCTCGACGAGGTCCTGGCAGGGCCAGCCGGCGCTGCGCCAGACCAGGCGCAGGCGCTGCAGATGGACGCGGGTGGGTGCAGACGGCATGGCGCGATTTTGAAGCGCAGGCAAGAAAAAACCCCCGGGCCGGAGGGCGCGGGGGTTCTTGTGCTGCGGCGCAGCGCCGGGCTTAACGCTCGCGGCGGGGCAGCGCGCTCATGCCAGGCACCGGCGACGTGGTCGTGCCGGTGGTGCTGGTGGTGGGCACCGCGAAGAACGTGAACACGCTGTTGGCCGGGAAGGCCAGCGTGGCGTTCGTGTAGATGGACGACGCGTTGGTGGGCACCGTCACGTCGACCTGCGAGCTGGCCGTCGACGAGATGTTGTTGACCGCCGACGACGTACCCGGCGCCACGTTGGTGGCGATGGCGCTGAAGTCCACGTTCAGCGACGTGCTGGTGGTGGGCAGCGCGTTGACCAGGCGAACCTTCACGTTGCCGTTGACGGTGGGCAGGCGGTTGTCGTCGTCCAGCACCGACAGCTTGGGCGCAGCAGCGTCGCCCCAGACCAGCAGCGTGTAGTCCTTGCCGGCGGCCAGAGTCGGCGCGGTGAAGGTGACCGGAGCGCCGTTGACCTGCGTGGTCAGCGTGCTGGCGCCGGAGGCGGTGGTCACGTAGTCGGAGATCAGCGGGCTGATGGCCGTGCTGAACATTTGCTGGCCGTTGATCGTCGAGCCGACGGTGGAGGCGGCAGTCAGCGCCGCCACGGTGCGCACGCGGCTTTGCGTGTTGGCGAAGTTCTTGACCGCGCCCTTTTGCACCATGGTGATGCCGTTGACCAGCACGCCACCATCAGAAGCGGTCAGGATCAGCGTGTTGACGGTGGCGGAATCCAGCGTGATGGCCGGGATGTCCAGGCGCAGGTCGGCGCCACGCTTGTTATAGCCGGTCACGCGGACACGGAAGGTGCCCGAGTTGATCTGGATGTAGCCGCTGCCGGAACCGCCCTGCAGGTTGGACGTCAGCGCAGTGGCGGTGTCCAACGAGTCGGTGGCGGTCGTCACGTAGACGTCCAGCGCGCCGGCGTCGGGCGCCAGGTTCATGACCAGCAGCTTGGCCTTGTTGGCCTCGGGCACGGTCTCGGTTTCTTCCAGCAGCGCGGTGCGCACGGCACCGGCGAAGCCGTAGACGATCTGGGTGTAGTTGGTGCCGCCCTTCAGCGTGGGCGTGATCGCCGCGACGCTGGTGCCGACATTGCTCTCCAGGATCTTGGTGGCCGTGTTGTTGGTGTCCACGGTGCCGTACTCGCCGGCCGTGGCGTACGCGACCTTGCTGTTGATGGCCTTGGTGTTGACCTCCAAATCCAGCTGGGCATAGGAGCGCGTGGCATTGAGCAGGCGGATCTGCGTGTTGCTGTCGCCGTCGCCGCCGCCGCCGCAGGCGGTCAGGAAGGCAGTGGCCGACAGGCTCAGCGTCAAGGCCAGTCGGGTGGCCCAGGGGGTGAATCGCATCGAGAACTCTCCGAAAAAACCAAACCGCTGGGTTCTAGCCCATTGACGCGGACTCGCGATTAGAACTCAAGCTGGAGATCTCACCATGACCGCCGTCTATCGCCCGGTGAAGAACTGTTGCTGGAAAACCCGCAGCCGGGTTGGTGAGACCCCTCCAATTCAAACGCCGCGGCGCTGGCTAGCATCGGTTGCATGAGCTATCCCCACCTTCTCGCCCCGCTGGATCTCGGCTTCACGACGCTGAGGAACCGCGTGCTGATGGGCAGCATGCACACGGGCCTGGAGGACGGGCGCAAGCACTTCGATCGCATGGCCGCCTACTTCGCCGAGCGCGCCCGAGGCGAGGTGGGGCTGATCGTCACCGGCGGCTTCGCGCCCAACATCGAGGGCTGGGCCAAGCCGTTCGCCGGCACGCTGGCGACCTCAGGTGCGGCACGACGGCATCGCGTCATCACCGACGCCGTGCATGCGGAGGGCGGCAAGATCGCGCTGCAGATCCTGCACACCGGCCGCTACGGCTACTCGCCGCTGTGCGTGGCGCCGTCGCGCATCCAGAGCCCCATCACGCCGTTCACGCCGCGCGAGCTGAGCGCGCGCGGCATCGAGCGACAGATCCGCGCCTTCATCCGCTGCGCCAAGCTGGCCCGCGAGGCCGGCTACGACGGCGTGGAGGTGATGGGGTCAGAGGGTTATTTCATCAACCAGTTCCTCGTCACGCACACCAACCAGCGCGACGACGGCTGGGGCGGCTCCTACGAGAACCGCATGCGGCTGCCGCTGGAGATCCTGGCCCGCATGCGCGAGGCGGTGGGACCGGACTTCATCATCATCTACCGGCTGTCGATGCTGGACCTCATCCCCAATGGCAGCAGCTGGGACGAGGTGCTGGAACTGGCCCGGCGCGTGGCGCGCGGCGGTGCGACCATCATCAACACCGGCATCGGCTGGCACGAGGCGCGCGTGCCCACCATCGCGACCAGCGTGCCGCGCGCGGGCTTTGCGTGGGTGACGGCCAAGCTGCGGGCGCAACTGCGCGCCGAAGGCATCACGACGCCGCTGATCACCAGCAACCGCATCAACACGCCGGAGGTGGCCGAAGGCGTGCTGGCGGAAGGCTCGGCCGACATGGTGTCGATGGCGCGGCCCTTCCTGGCCGACCCGCTGTTCGTGAAGAAGGCGCGCGAGAACCGCGCCGACGAGATCAACACCTGCATCGCCTGCAACCAGGCCTGCCTGGACCACACCTTCCAGCAGCAGATCTCCACCTGCCTGGTGAACCCGCACGCGGCCTACGAGCAGCTGCTGGTGGTGCGGCCGGTCAAGGGAGAGAAGAAGCGGGTCGCGGTCGTCGGCGCCGGCCCGGCGGGCCTCGCCGCAGCGACGACGCTGGCCGAGCGCGGCCATGCGGTGACGCTGTTCGACGCGGCACACGAGATCGGCGGCCAGTTCAACATGGCCAAGCGCGTGCCGGGCAAGGAGGAGTTCAGCGAAACGCTGCGCTACTTCGGCCGCCGCATCCAGATCACCGGCGTGGACTTGCGTCTGAACTGTCGGGTCTCGGCCGACGAGCTGAAGGGCTTCGACGAGGTGCTGCTGGCCACCGGTGTCAGCGCGCGGGACCCCAGGATCGCGGGCCAGGCCGAGGGTCAGGCGCGTGGCCAGGTGCTGAGCTACATCGACGTGCTGCGCCACGACAAGCCGGTGGGCGCGCGTGTGGCCATCGTGGGCGCCGGCGGCATCGGCTTCGACATGGCCGAGTACCTGCTCGAAGCCGGCCACTCGCTGACGCTGGACCCCGCCGCCTGGCGCCGCCACTGGGGCGTGGGCGACCCGGAACAGGTGCGCGCCGGCCTGCTGCGGCCGGCTCCCGCGGCGGCCACGCGCCAGATCACGCTGCTGCAGCGCAAGACCGGCAAACCCGGCGCGGGCCTGGGCAAGACGACCGGCTGGATACACCGAGCCGCCCTGAAAATGAAGAACGTGGACATGCTGGCCGGCGTCAACTACGAGCAGATCACGCCCGAGGGGCTGTGGGTCAGCTACGGCGAGAAGCGGGCCGATGCGCAGCTCATCGAGGCCGACACCATCGTGCTGTGCGCCGGCCAGGAGCCGCTGCGCGAACTGCAGGCTCCACTGCAGGCGGCCGGCGTCAGCGTGCACCTGATCGGCGGTGCGCTGGAGGCTGGCGAACTGGACGCCAAGCGGGCGATCCGGCAGGGCACCGAGTTGGCCTGCAAGCTGTAATCAGCCCTGGGACAGTTCCCACAGCTGGTAGAGCGTGTCGTTGTCGTGCTCGGTGATCTCCAGACCCTGGGACAGCTCGAAGCTGGAGTCGTACCAGCCACAGATCTCGGGCTTCGCCACGCCAGCGATCAGCGGGCGCTGGCGCACCGGCGCAAATACGGCCGGCTTGGAGTTGGACCAGGGTTGCTGCGACGAGCTGAAGAATTGCATGGCGGGCTCCGGTTTCTGAGGTGTTCGACGTCGTGATCAACGTCACACCGTCAGCATCGGCGCCGGGCCTTTTTCGGGACATCACCCAGAGGGTGGGACGAGGGGGGAGGCCATCACCACCCCTCCCCCTCCATTCCCCCTGAAGGGGGACAAAATATGGGGTCAGAGTCAATTAACTGGCGCGCCGCTCCAGCTCCCGCCGCGCATCGTTGCCAATCCAGCGTGCCGATTTCTCGTCCCGCTCCGCCAACGCCCGCGCCAATGTGAGCGCCGGCTCACACAGCGCCGCACTGCGCTTGCCGATCTGGCGCAGCGCCCAGTTCACGGCTTTCTTGACGAAGTTGCGCTCGTCCCCAGCCGCGGTTGCTATCAGCGGCAGGCGGGCCAGGAAGTCGGCGTCGGGCCGTGTCTTCTGGTGCACCGCGGCCACCGCCAGCAGCGCGAAGCCGGCGCGCCTCTCGAACTCGGGCTGGCGCGCCGCCCAGCGCGGGATGGCGTCCCAGGCGAGCGGGCTCTTCACGAACGCGTTCAGGCAGGCCTGGTCGCAGACGTCCCAGGCCTGCAGACCGGCGACCCAGTGGTCCATCTGCTGAACGGTCAACTTGACCGGTTCGGCCACCATGCCGGCCAGGATCTGCGCGTCGGGGATCTCGGTGTCCCACAGCGCCAGCGCGAGCTCGTGGTCGCGCTTGAACTCGCGGGCCAGCGCGCGCAGCGTGGGCACGGCCAGGCCCAGCCGGCCATCGCCGGTCATGCCGAAGCGGGCCATGCCCTCCAGTTGATCCGGACGCGCTTGCGCGCGCAGCGCGGCCAGGGCATCGTCCAGTCGGCTCATGAGCTTATTCGGCATGCACGGATTCTGCGGTGCGCAGGCAGCGGAGAATGTCCGCTTCGACACGATCGACCCGCACGCCCGATGAAGCTCACCCCTCGCTTCGCCGCGCTGGCCGCTGCAGCCCTGCTGGCCACCGCTCCCCTCGCCCATGCCGCCACCGGCCCCGGCCCGGGCGTGTCCTGGCAGGCCGCCGCGGCGGATGCCGACATCGACCGCTTCTTCGCGCAGGCCAAGGCCGACAAGAAGCCGGTGCTGCTGTACTGGGGTGCCAAGTGGTGCCCGCCCTGCAACCAGCTGAAGGCGACGCTGTTCAACCGCGCGGACTTCATCGAGCAGAGCAAGTCTTTCGTGGCCGTGAACATCGACGGTGACGCGCGCGGCGCGCAGAAGCTGGGCACACGCTTCAAGGTGCGCGGCTACCCGACGCTGATCCTGTTCAACCCCAACGGCAGCGAGATCACCCGCCTGCCCGGCGAGGCCGACGCGGCGCAGGTGATGTCGGTGCTGCAGCTGGGCCTGGCCGGCGGCCGCCCGGTGAAGGCCGTGCTGGCCGATGCCCGCGCCGGCAAGAAGCTGAGCGCCAACGAATGGCGCATGCTGGGCTTCTATGGCTGGGAGATCGACGAGCAGCAACTGCTGCCCGTGGCAGAGCGCCCCGCCACGCTGGCGCAGCTGGCCAAGGCCAGCGAAGGCGCCGACGCCGAAACCGCCACGCGGCTGTGGCTGAAGTCCATCGGTGCGCTGGCCGAAGGCAAGACGGCAGACCCCGCCCAGCTGCCGCGTCTGCGCGCCGTGCTGGCCGATGCCACGCAGGCCCGCGCGCAGATGGACGTGCTGGGCAACGAGGCGCCCGACTTGGTCAAGGCGCTGACACCGCAGGGCGGCGACGCCCGCAACGCGCTGCTGGCCGAGTACGACGCCGCGCTGAAGCGGCTGAACGAGGACACCACGCTGTCGCGCGCCGACCGCCTGAACGTGCTGCAGGCCCGCATCGAGCTGGCACGGCTGGACCAGCCCAAGGCCGAGGTCCACCCGCAGCGCATCCCCGCCACGCTGCTGACCGAGGCCCGCGAGCAGACCGCCCGCGCCAACCGCGAGATCACCGACGGCTACGAGCGCCAGGCCGTCATCACGCAGGCCGCCCACCTGCTGGGCCGCGCCGGGCTGTGGAAGGAGAGCGACGAGCTGCTGAAGTCGGCCCTCGCGCGCAGCCACTCGCCCTACTACCTGATGAGCCAGCTGGGTGGCAACGCGAAAAAGCAGGGCCGCAAGGCCGATGCGCTGCGCTGGTACGAAGAGGCCTTCAACAAGAGCGAGGGCCCGGCCACGCGCCTGCAGTGGGGCTCCAACTACTTCGGTGCGCTGATCGAGCTGAGCCCGGAGGACACGCCGCGCATCGAGAAGGCCGCCGCCCAGTTGTTCGCCGAGGCCGAGAAGGACCCCGGCGCGTTCTACGAGCGCAGCGAGCGCTCGCTGAAGAAGGTGGCCGACCTGCTGACCGGCTGGAACAAGGGCGCCCCGCAGGCGGCCGCCGTGGGCCGGCTGAAGGCGCAGCTGGACGGCGTCTGCGGCAAGCTGGATGGCAGCGACGCCAAGGCCCGTGCGGCCTGCGAAGGGCTGATGAAGCCCGCAGCCCGGAAGGCCTGAGCGCATGGACGACGGATTGGCGGCCGGCCTGACCGGCGGCACGGCCGCAGCAATCGCCTCGGCGGATCTCGCCAGCCTGGCCGCGGGTGGCCGCGCGCATGCCGGCGATGGCCATGGCGCGTCGGCGCACTGCCTGAACTGCAGCACCGCCCTCACACCCGGCGCGCACTTCTGCAGCCACTGCGGCCAGGACACGGCCAACCATCCGCCATCGCTGTTCGAGTTCGTGCACGAGTTCGTCAGCCACTACATCGCGGTGGAGGGCACGCTGTGGAAAAGCCTGTGGGGCCTGATGGCCCGGCCCGGCTTCCTGACGCGCGAATACCTGGCCGGCCGCAAGCAGCGCTATGTGCTGCCGCTGCGGCTGCTGCTGACGCTGGGCCTGCTGTTCTTCCTGGTGCTGAAGCTCACGCCCGCCGGCACGAATGCTTTCGGCTGGCTGGACGACGACAGCGAGATCGCACAGGTGGTGCCCGGCGTGGCGGCGGCGGCGTCCGCCGCGTCATCAGCGACCGCGCAGTTCGCCAAGGCGCGGCAGACGGTGTCGGAGCGCAGAGAGCATCTCAACATCCTGCACCCCGACCTCGCCAGCCAGCTGCCACAGGGCATGCAGGACCGCGTGCAGCGCGCCGAGGGCCACTGGCGCGAAGACCCCGACCGCTCATTCCGTGCGATGGGTGCGGCCATGCTGGGCCTGGCGCCTTACGCGGTGCTGTGCTCGCTACCCTTCTTCGCCGGCCTGCTCAAGCTGCTGTTCTGGCGCCAGACCTATGGCGCGCACTTCGTGTTCGCGATGCACCTGCACGCCGCCTGGTACGCGATGCTGCTGCTGGCGGTGCTGCTGCCCTGGACGGCGGTCGCGGTCGCCGTCTGGGCCTGGTCCAACATCTACCCGCTGCTGGCGCTGAAGCGGGTGCACCAGTCAAGCTGGTGGACCACGCTGCTGCGTGGAGGCTTGCTGGCCGTCATGCACTGGGTCGTCATCGCGCTGGGCCTGCTGGGCCTCTCTATGGTCGGCGCGCTGGCGGCCGGTTAAGCGGCGAACAGCGGCGGCCGTCGCAGGTCGGCATCCACATCCATCAGCACGCTGGCCAGTTCCAGCGTGCGCCACAGCGCCTCGGGCATGGCCAGGATGGCGTCGGGCGTACGCGCCTGGCTGACCCAGGCACCGATCTCGGCATGCTGCTCGGCAGTGAGCAGGCAGCGGTCGCGCATCTCGTCGAGTGTCTGCACACGCGCTCCTTTCGTCGATGCGCGCAGCATAGCCGCCGGCCGCACCGGCTTTCATGCCATTCATGCGCTCACGCCGGCCATCCGCCCATCGCCGGCCGCTCACCGGCAGGCAGCCGCTGATACTGCGGGCCATCCCAACAAGACCTGAAGAGACTGGCATGCGTGAATGGAGAGGGCGCCTGGCGAAAGCCTACACAGCGCTGACCCTGGCCGGCCTGGGCGGCGCGGCTGCAGCGGCACCGCTGCAGCCCTGCCGCATCGACGGCATTCCCAACGAGCTGCAGTGCGGCAGCCTGCAGCGCCCGCTGGACCCGGCACGGCCGGACGGCGTGAAGATCGCCGTGCACTACCTCGTTGTGCCCGCGATGGCACGCAACAAGCAGCCCGACGCCGTGCTGATGCTGGCCGGCGGCCCCGGCCAGAGCGCCATCAACATCGCGTCGCGCGTGCTGCCGCGGCTGTCCCGCCTGGGCAACCGGCGCGACATCGTCTTCATCGACCAGCGCGGTACCGGCAAGTCCGCGCCGCTGGACTGCCCCGACGACAGCAAGCTGCCGGTCACCGAGCAACTGGACAGCGAGGCGCAGATGAAGCGCCTGGACGCCTGCCGCGTGGCGCTGGAGAAGCTGCCGTATGGCCAGGACGGCGGCCTGCGCTTCTTCACGACCACCCTCGCGATGCAGGACATGGATGCGGTGCGCGAGGCGCTCGCCGTGCCGCAGTGGAACCTGGTGGGCGGCAGCTACGGCACGCGCGCCGCGCTGGAGTACCTGCGCCTGTTCCCGACCAAGGTGCGCCGCACCCTCATCGACGGCGTCGCGCCGGCCGACATGGTGCTGCCCGCCAGCTTCTCCGCAGACGGCCAGGCCGCGCTGGACCAGCTGTTCGACGCGCACGCCAAGACCCACCCGCAGCTGCGCACCGAGTGGCAACAGCTGCTCGCCTCGCTGCCGCGCCCGGTCACGGTCGCCCATCCGCTGACCGGCCAGCCCGAGCGCTTCACGGTGGACCGCGAGCTGCTGATGCGCGCCGTGCGCCCGCCGCTGTACCAGCCCATGCTGGCCTCCGCGCTGCCGGCCGCCATCCATGCGGCCGCGAAGGACGGGCGCTTCGAAGGGCTGTTCGGCCTGACCTCGGCCTTCGGATCGGCCAAGGCCATGCGCCTCGCGATGGGCATGCATTTCTCCGTCGTCTGCGCGGAGGACGTGCCACGCCTGGCCGACTCGACCGACAAGCCCGGCGCCGACTTCCAGCGCATGGACGCCGACATGTACACCCGCGTATGCAAGACCTGGCCCCGCGGCGACGTGCCGGCCGACTTCTACAAGCTGCCCGCCGCGCCCAGCCCCGTGCTGGTCATGAGCGGCGGCGCCGATCCGGCCACGCCGCCCCGCCACGGCGAGCGCGTCGCCAAGGCGCTGGGCGCCGGCCATCCGGAGCGCGTGCAGCACCTGGTGGTGCCGCAGGCCGGCCACGGAGTGATGACCGTGGGTTGCGTGCGCGACCTGATGTTCCGCTTCATCGACGCCAAGACCGACGCCTCCGCCCTGCCCCAGGACGGCAGCTGCGCGACGCGCATCCCGCGGCCCACCGCCTTCCAGCCCATCCAGGCCCCGACGACGACCGGAGCGGCGCAATGATCGACATCCAGGACGTTCACAAGCAGTTCGTCTCGCGCACCGGCGCGGGCCTGTTCAAGCGCGGTGACAGGCGCATCGTGCATGCGGTGCAAGGCATCAGCCTGACGGCCGCCAACGGCCGCATCACCGGGCTGCTGGGCGCCAACGGCGCCGGCAAGACCACCACGCTGCGCATGCTGGCCGGGCTGTTCGCCCCCGACAGCGGCCACATCGCGGTCGATGGCATCGTCGTCAAGGACGCGCCTTTGAAAGCCTTGGCCCGCATGGGCATCCTGGGCGACGCGCACGGGCTGTACCCACGCCTGTCGGCCCGCGAGAACATCGCCTACTTCGGCCGGCTGCAAGGCATGGACCCCGACGCCGCCAACGCGCGTGCCGACGAGCTGGCACGGCTGTTGGACATGCAGTCCATCCTGGACCGCCGCGCCGACGGCTTCAGCCAGGGCGAGCGCATGAAGACGGCGCTGGCCCGCGCGCTGGTGCACGACCCCGCCAACATCGTGCTGGACGAGCCCACCAACGGGCTGGACGTGCTGGCCACCCGCGCGCTGCGCGAGGCCTTGCGCTGGCTGCGCAGCCCCGAGGGCGGCAGCAAATGCATCGTGTTCTCCACGCACATCATGCAGGAGGTGGAGCAGTTATGTGACGAGGTGGTGGTGGTGTCCAAGGGCCGCAGCGTGGCGCACGGCAGCGTGCCCGGCCTGCTGGAACAGGCGGGCGAGACCCGCTTCGAGGACGCGTTCGTGAAACTGGCATTCCCCGCCGAGGTGGCAGCATGAAACAGGGTTGGATCGTCTTTGCAAAAGAGCTGGCCGATGCGCTGCGCGACCGCCGCACGCTGATGCGCATGCTGATCCCCGCGCTGCTGATGGGACCGGTGATGCTGATGGCGCTGTCGGGGCTGATCGCGTCGTTCGAGGAGCGCGCCGAGAAGCGCGAGGTGATGGCCGTGGGCATGGAAGCCGCGCCCACGCTGCTGAACTTCATCGAGCGTCAGACCTACACCGTCAAGACCGCGCCCGCCGACTACGAGGCCCGGCTGCGCGCGACGACGCTGCTGGAGCCGGTGATGGTGGTGCCCGCCGACTTCGAGTCCAAGCTGCTGGCCGGCGAGGCTCCCGTGGTGGAGATCGTCAGCGACAGCGCCAACCAGCGCGCACAGGCCGGCGCGGGCGCCCTGCATCGGCTGCTGGGCGGCTTCAACCAGGAACGCGCGGCGCTGAACCTGGCGATGCGCGGCGTGTCCATGGAGCTGCTGAAGCCAGTCGACGTGGAGGAGCGCGACCTTGCCAGCGCGCAGGCCCGCGCAACTCGCATGACCACGATGATTCCGATGTTCATCATCATGGCCGTGCTGTACGGCGCGCTGACCGCGGCGCTGGACAGCACCGCCGGCGAACGCGAGCGCGGTTCGCTGGAGCCGCTGCTGATGAACCCGGTGCCGCACAGCGCGCTGGTGTGGGGCAAGTGGGGCGCCGTCGCGCTGATGGGCATGGTGGTGGCGCTGCTGTCTTCCCTGAGCTTCGTGCCGGCGCAATGGCTGCTGAAGAGCGACAGCCTGCAGGCCATGTTCCAGTTCGGCATGAACGAAGCGCTGGCCTTCTGGCTGCTGCAGATCCCGCTCGCCGCCGGCCTGTCGGGCCTGCTGATGGCGCTGGCCATACGCTCTAAGACCTTCAAGGAGGCGCAGGCCAGCAGCACGCTGATCGTCACGGCCGTCAGTCTGGCACCCATGGTCGGCCTGCTGAACCCGGGCGGCGACGCACCTTGGTATCTGTGGGTGCCGGGTCTTGCCCAGAACACGCTGATGCTCAGCGTGCTGAAGGGCGAGGCGCTGCGCTGGGAGCAGGTGCTGCCGGGCGTGGTCATTGGCTTCGCGCTGGCGGCGGTTGCGTTGGCCTACGTGGCGCGCTCGATGCGCGCGGCGGTGGCCCGGTGAGGGCCGCGGTCCTCCTCGGCAGCGTTGCGCTGCTGGCCGGCTGTGCCAGCCTGGAGCCCGCCACGCCGGCCGACTACACCGGCCCCACCGTCAACGTGGCCGACCAGGCGGTGCAGGTCAGCGGCCAGTTGCTGCATGTGTTCGAGATGACGCAGGTCGACGGCCGCCGGCTGGCCAGCACCAGCATGGCCACGGTGCGCGCCAACCAGGGCCGCGGCTTCTCGGTGGCACCGGTGGCGCTGACCAACGACCTGCCGCTGCGCCCGGCCCGCGTGCGGCTGCAGGCCGCCACGCAATACGGCGCGCCCATCCTCGCGATGACGAACCCGACCTGCCGCGTGGACGGCGACGTGGCCTTCGCGCCCGAGGCGGGCAAGGCCTATCGCGTGACGGGCCGCGTCACGGCCGAAGCCTGCGAGGCGTGGATTGAAGAGCTGGCGACCCAGCAGCCGGTGACCGACAAGGTCAGCGGCAAGGGCACCAAGTCTTAGAGGCTGCGGGCTGCGGCTGCCAGCAACGCTCGCGAGTAGGCGCGGTGCACGCCCAGCAGCGCATGGAAGACCCAGCTCATGCGGGCCTCACCCCCCGGCCCGCGGCGGCGCGGCACGACGGCCGAGCCGAACCACAGCCGCGTGCCGCCGCCCTCGCCCGCTTCGACCTTGAACCAGGACCGCGTCGCGCCCGTGTCCTCATGCATCAGCAGTTCATCGCCCGTGCGGGCCTGGATGGTCCAGGCCGCGAAGCGCTGCGCCTGACCTTGCGCCAGCGCCCGCGCGGCGGCGTCGCTGGACGGCCGGCCGAACAGCGTCAGCACGAGGCGCTCCAGCTTGAACAGCCGCGTCGTGTAGAAGGCCTCGACGAACTCTGCCAGCGTGACGGGGCGCGGCAGGTCCAGCGTGTAGGCGTCGGCAAAGGCTTGGCGCTCGGCGGCCAGGTGGGCCAGCAGGCTGTCCGCCGGCGGGTGGGTCTCGGTGGGCGTCGTCATGGCCGGCAAGCCTAACGGAGCGGGCGCCAGGCCATCGCCGCGATAGACACAAGCGAATGGTCGGCCGCGATGCGAATCATTAGCATTTGACTATTCAAATTCGCAAGGCGATAGACATCATGACCAAGACCCTCAGCTTCGGCGTCATGCACCTGATCACGGCCTTCAGCGTGACCTACGCGCTGACCGGCAGCGTGACCGTTGCCGGCGCGGTGACCTTCATCGAGCCGCTGGCCAACACGGTGCTGCACTACTTCTTCGACAAGTACTGGGACCACCCGCGCGCCCGCGCGTTCCGGGCACGTTGGGGTGGCGGCCATCGCCAGCCGCAGCCGGCCGGCTGATCCTCAGCGCAGGCCGTCCAGCAAGGTTCGGCGCAGCGTCGCGTCGTCGGCGATGCCGTTCCGGCGGCGCATCAGCTGGCGAAGGAGCTGGACCACCCAGCCCTTGGTCTCGCGCACCCAGGCACCGAGCGCGGCAGGCGCCTCCGACCGACAACGTTGAGGTTGCGGCTACGAGCTGTGCGCGCGTGGCCCGGGTGCGGTTTCCCGCTCCATCCACCCCAGCCAGCGCATCGCCTGCTCGCGGCTGTCGCCGCACATCTCTTCATGCGGCGGCAGCGAGCCGCAGACCGCCGGGCGCTCGGGCCGGCCGAAGATGCGGCAGCGCAGGTCTTCGTCCAGCTGCACGCAGCGCACGCCCGCTGGCTTTCCCTGCGGGTGGCCGGGAATGGGCGAGCTGATCGACGGGGCGATGCAGCAGGCGGCGCAGTGAGGGCGGCAGTCCATAGGCGTCGAATTGTCCCTGCCGAAGTCCCTCGGACAGGGTGACTTATCCACAGCCGCTTCGTAAAATTCGGGGTTTGCCCCAGCGCCTCGCTCGGGGCCTGTTCTTTCCAGGACCGAGATGCTTTACCCCAAGGAATTCGATGTCATCGTCGTCGGCGGCGGCCATGCCGGCACCGAGGCGGCGCTTGCCAGCGCGCGCATGGGCGCGCAGACGCTGCTGCTGACCCACAACATCGAGACCCTGGGCCAGATGAGCTGCAACCCAAGCATCGGCGGCATCGGCAAGGGTCACCTCGTCAAAGAGGTCGACGCGCTGGGCGGCGCAATGGCACTGGCCACCGACGAGGGCGGCATCCAGTTCCGCATCCTGAACGGCAGCAAGGGCCCGGCCGTGCGCGCCACCCGCGCGCAGGCCGACCGCATCCTCTACAAGGCCGCCATCCGCCGCCGGCTGGAAAACCAGAAGAACCTGACGCTGTTCCAGCAGGCCGTGGACGACCTGATGGTGGAAGGCGACCGCGTCGTCGGCGCCGTCACGCAGGCCGGTATCCAGTTCCGCGCCCGCGCCGTCGTGCTGACGGCCGGCACTTTCCTGGACGGCCGCATCCACGTCGGCCTGCAGAACTACAGCGCCGGTCGTGCGGGCGACCCTCCGGCCGTGTCGCTGTCCGCGCGTCTGAAGGAGCTGAAGCTGCCGCAGGGTCGCCTCAAGACCGGCACGCCACCGCGCATCGACGGCCGCACCATCGACTTCAGCAAGTGCGAGGCCCAGCCCGGCGACCTGGACCCGGTGCCCGTGTTCAGCTTCATCGGCAACCGGGCCATGCACCCGCAGCAGGTGCCGTGCTGGGTCACGCACACCAACCTGCGCACGCACGACATCATCCGCAGCGGCTTCGACCGCAGCCCGATGTTCACCGGCGTCATCGAGGGCGTGGGCCCGCGCTACTGCCCCAGCATCGAGGACAAGGTGAACCGCTTCGCCGACAAGGACTCGCACCAGATCTTCCTGGAACCTGAGGGCCTGACGACGCACGAGTTCTACCCGAACGGCATCTCCACCTCCCTGCCCTTCGACATCCAGCTCGCCGCCGTGCGCAGCATCCCGGGCCTGGAGAACGCCGACATCCTGCGCCCCGGCTACGCCATCGAGTACGACTACTTCGACCCGCGCGGCCTGAAGGCCTCGTTCGAGACCAAGGTCATCCAGGGCCTGTTCTTCGCCGGCCAGATCAATGGCACGACGGGCTACGAGGAGGCAGCGGCGCAGGGCCTGTTCGCCGGCCTGAACGCCGCGCTGCAGGTGCGCGGCGACGGCCCGTGGACGCCGGCGCGCGACCAGGCCTACCTGGGCGTGCTGGTCGACGATCTCATCACCAAGGGTGTGACCGAGCCCTATCGCATGTTCACCAGCCGCGCCGAGTTCCGGCTGCAGCTGCGCGAGGACAACGCCGACCTGCGCCTGACCGAAACCGGTCGCCAGCTGGGCTTGGTGGACGACGAGCGCTGGGCTGCCTTCAACCGCAAGCGCGACGCTGTTTCACGTGAAACCGAGAAGCTGAAGAGCACCTGGGTACATCCTGGCATCCTGCCAGCGGCGGATGCCGAGCGGCTGGTCGGCAAGGCGCTGGAGCGTGAGTACAACTTGGCCGACCTGCTGCGCCGGCCGGGCGTCGTGTTCGACACGGTCGTCGAGGTGGCTGCGATTGCACGCCCCGAGGCCGGTGTTTCACGTGAAACGTTGAACGCCGAGCTGGGCGCCGAGCTGGCCGCCCTCGTCACCGAGCAGGTCGAAATCAGCACCAAGTACGCCGGCTACATCAACAAGCAGGTCGACGACGTCGCCCGCGCCGCCCACTTCGAACATCTGAAGCTGCCCGAAGAACTGGACTACGGCCTCGTCCACGCCCTCTCCTTCGAGGCAAGGCAGAAGCTGAACAAGCATCGCCCCGAGACGCTGGGCCAGGCCTCGCGCATCTCGGGCATCACGCCTGCGGCGATCTCGCTGCTTCTGGTGCACCTGAAGAAGGGCAAGTTCAAGGGCTTCACCGAGGCCGAGGCGGCATGAGGGATCAGCTCCAAGCAGCCGCCACCGAACTCGGCCTCAGCCTCAGCGAAACCCAACTCGACCAGCTTCTCGCCTACCTGGCCCTGCTGCAGAAGTGGAACAAGGTCTACAACCTGACCGCCGTGCGTGACCCGGCGCAGATGCTGAGCCACCACCTGATCGACAGCCTGTCGGTCATCGCACCGCTGCAGAAGCACGGCGCGCCGGCCCGATTGATGGACGTCGGCGCCGGCGGCGGGCTGCCTGGGGTCGTCATCGCCATCTGCTGCCCCGGCACCGACGTGAGCTGCGTGGACGCCGTCGCCAAGAAGGCGACTTTCATCCAGCAGGTGGCCGCCGAGCTGAAGCTGCCCAACCTGCACGGCGTGCACAGCCGCGTCGAGCAGTTGGCGACTCCACCCTTCAGCGTCATCACGTCCCGCGCGTTCGCCTCGTTGGTGGACTTCACCAGCCTGACTCGGCAGCACCTCGCCGAAGGTGCGATCTGGATGGCCATGAAGGGCCAGCACCCGGCGGAAGAGATCGCTGCGCTGCCCGCCGACGTGGACGTGTTTCACGTGGAACAACTGGCCGTTCCCGGGCTGGACGCCCAGCGCTGCCTCGTCTGGATGAAGTCGAAATAAATGCAACCACAGAGGCACTGAGGCACAGAGAAAACAGCCCACAGACTTTCTCTGTGTCTCTGTGCCTCTGTGGTTAAGTATTCTTCGGCCCACACAACACAGCACCACATGGCCAAGATTT
Source organism: Roseateles asaccharophilus (assembly GCF_031458115.1). GTDB lineage: Bacteria > Pseudomonadota > Gammaproteobacteria > Burkholderiales > Burkholderiaceae_C > Pelomonas > Pelomonas asaccharophilus_A. The sequence goes on from NZ_JAVDXV010000011.1 coordinate 97,827, forward strand.
TCTGCATCGCCAACCAGAAGGGCGGCGTCGGCAAGACCACCACCACCGTCAACCTCGCCGCCGGCCTGGCGCAGATCGGCCAGCGCGTGCTGGTCGTCGACCTGGACCCCCAGGGCAATGCGACCATGGGTTCCGGCATCGACAAGCGCAAGCTGGAGCTGACCGTCTACGACGTGCTGCTGGAGTCCGCCTCCATCGCCGAGGCCAAGTCCCGTGCCGACAAGGCCGGCTATGACGTGTTGGGCGCCAACCGCGAACTGGCCGGTGCCGAGGTGGACCTGGTGGCGCTGGAGCGTCGCGAAGCACGCCTGAAGGCCGCGCTGAGCCAGGCCGCCAAGGACTACGACTTCGTCCTCATCGACTGCCCGCCGTCGCTGTCCATGCTGACGCTGAACGGCCTGTGCAGTGCGCATGGCGTCATCGTGCCCATGCAGTGCGAGTATTTCGCGCTGGAAGGCCTGACCGACCTGGTCAACACCATCAAGCAGATCCACGCCAATCTGAACAACAACCTCCAGATCATCGGCCTGCTGCGCGTCATGTTCGACCCGCGCATCACGCTGCAGCAGCAGGTCAGCGACCAGCTCAAGGCCCACTTCGCCAACAAGGTGTTCGACACCGTCATCCCGCGCAATGTGCGGCTGGCCGAGGCGCCCAGCTACGGGCTGCCGGGCGTCGTGTTCGACCCCAGCTCCAAGGGCGCGCAGGCGTTTGTCGACTTCGCCAAGGAAATGGTGAAGCGCATCGAGACGATGCGCTGATGGCCGCGACGCTGCGCGCCATGACGCCGGCGGACGCCGATGCCGTCGCCCTGCTCCACGCCACCAGCTGGCGCAGCGCCTACCGCGGCATCGTGCCCGACAGCTTCCTGGACCACGACGTCTTCGCCGACCGCCAGACCGTCTGGCGCGAACGCCTGCAAGGCCCGGCCACGGCTTCCGCCTTCGGCGTCGTCGCGGAGGATGCTTCCGGCCAGATGATCGGCTTTGCCTATGTGCTGCCTGGCCACGAAGCCGAGTGCGGCACGCTGATCGACAACCTGCACGTCCACCCCGACCACAAGGGCGGTGGCCTCGGCCGCCGGCTGCTGCAAGCCGTCGTCCGAGAACTGGGGACTGACAGCACCGAGCCGCTGCACCTTTGGGTACTGGACCAGAACGAACCCGCCAAGCGCTTTTACGCCCGCATGGGTGCCGAGTTCATAGACCCCGGCACGACGCCACCGTTTGGCGGCGTCTGTCTGCCGGAGTGGCGCTGCATCTGGCGCGATCCCTCCACGTTGCTCGAATCTGCCTGACCCATGGACCGCCGCCAAGCCGTTCTCGATCAGATCCACGCTGCCTTCGACGGCGTGCAACGCGGCGACGGCACCAGCCTGCGGGAGTCACAAGTCATCGACGACCACGGGTCACATGAAGAACGGCAGGCAGCGCGTGCGCTGGACACCGACACGCGCTGGCAGGACGTGCCAGACGACCTTATCGCCAAGCACTATTCGGCTTTCTCGTTCGTGGATCTGGCGGGCCACGTCTATTACGCGCCTGCCTATATGAGTTGGCTGGTGCGCACAGGCTACGACACGCCATCGAATTCCACTGAAAGCGCCGTGTACGCCTTCGATCCTCGCGGTCGGTACGACGGGCAACACCAGTTGCGTGCACCCAATGAGATGTTCACGCCTGCGCAGTGCGAGGCCATCGCCACGTACCTGTCGTACGTGGCCGACGTGCTGGACGGCAACTCGTGCTGCTCAGATGCCCGGCAGTATCTTGAGGACTACTGGTGGCGTTTCCTCCCCAACGCCACCGACCCCTTTGCCGACCTGCCGCTGCGCGCCGAGCTCGCCGGCCTGGACGCCAGCGCGCCGCCGCAGCAAGCGGACATCGACGGCTGGCTGATCCGCCTGTCGCCGGGCAAGGCCAAGCGCTCGCGCTGCATCAATGCGCTGCGCCAAGGCACGCTGCCGCTGGATGACTTGTTGGCCCGTTGCCGGCAGGCCTACGACGCAGCAGGCTTGCCGCTGGCCGTGCGGGTGACGCCATGGAGCCAACCCGCCGACCTCGATGAGCGCCTCGCTGCCAAGGGCTGGGGCGCGTTCGATGCGGCCGACGTGATGGTGCTGAACCGCCTGCTGCCCGTGCCGCCGCTGGTCGAGTTGCAAGCGCTGGATGCCGCCCGCTACGCCGCCACGGTCGGCGCGCTGCGCGGGTCATCGGACACGGCCATTGCCGCCCATGCCGAGCGCATCGCCAACGCGCCGGTCACCTACCAAGGCTTTGTACTGAACGATGCCGACGGCGCACTGCTGGCCTGCGGCCAGATGGTCGTCGCGGGTGATCTGGTGGGCCTGTACGACATCGCCTCGGCCGTTCAACGGCAAGGTCACGGCCAGCGCCTGTGCCAGTCCTTGCTGGCCCTCGCCTACCAACACGGCGCCCGCCAGGCCTATCTGCAGGTGGGCAGCGACAACGAGGTCGCCAAGCGGCTGTACGCGCGCATGGGCTTCAGCTTCGCCTACCGCTATCACTACCGCAGCCCCGAACAGGAGCTGCTGTGAAGCTGCGCCGCCTCGCGGCCACCGACCTGGCCGCCTTCCAGGCCTATCGCGGCGACCCCGACGTGGGCCGCTGGCAGGGCTGGACGCCGCAGGCCGATGAACAGGCTTTGGCCTTCCTGAACGAGATGGCCACGATCCCGCTGTTCCAGCCGGGCCAATGGAGCCAGCTCGCCGTTGCCGATGCGCAGACGGACCGGTTGATCGGCGACCTCGGTATCCATGTCAGCGCCGATGGCCTAGAAGCGGAGTTTGGCTTCAGCCTGGCCCGCGCCGCGCAGGGCCGTGGCATCGCGACGGCGGCGGTCCGGGCGGCCATCGCGCTGGTCTTCGAACAAACCGGCGTGCAGCGCATCCACGCGCAGACAGACGCGCGCAACAGCGCCTGCATCCGGCTCCTCGAACGTCTGCCGGCGCGGCTGCTGGCCCGCATCGAGACCGAGTTCCGTGGCGAGGCCTGCGTCGAGTGGCGTTACGAACTGGCACAACGCTGAGGCGGGTTCTCCCACGTTTGCAGGCCGCCACCAGCGCGGCGAATCGGATGGCCGGGTCAACATGCGCCGTCGCAACCCACCGCTCCTGAACGGCCCATGCGGATCATCATCGCTAGCACGCTGATTGCACTGACCATGGCCAGCGGCGCCAACGCCGCCGAGCCCCAGACGCCCACTACCGACCTGCCCGGCAGCGCCGACCACCCCGTCATCAGCCGCTTTGCCGGCAGCACGCTGGTGGGCTACGGCCAGACGGACTGGGCCGCGACCGAGTTGCCCGGTGCCGGCGGCATGTCCAAGACCGACCGCCGCAAGTTCGCCGACCCGGTGCAGGCCGAAGGCCGGCTGACCCGCCTCTTCTATGTCGGCCCGGCAGGCAAGACACCGCTGGAGATCTTCCGCAACCAGCAGCAGGCGCTGGCGGCCGCCGGCTTCAAGCCGCGCTTCAGCTGCGAGCTGAAGGCCTGCTACGACGCCTACTTCACGCTGGACAAGGGCGCGCGCGGCAAGAGCATGGACTGGGTCAAGGGCGACCTCGTTGGCGTGAAAGGCAGCTACAAGGGCAGCCGCTGGCCGCTGCCCATGGGCCTGAGCGCCGATGAAGGCCGCATGCTGGCCGGCACGCTGACGCGCGGCGGCACGGCGTTGGAGATCCTGGTCTACACCTCGCTGGCCCAGAACGAGTACACCGACCGCGCCGCCAGCTACATCGAGATCGTCGAACCCAAGGCCATGCCCACGGGTCAGGTGACCGTCGACGCCAACGCCATCGCGGCAGGCCTGAAGGCCGAGGGCCGCATCGCGCTGACCGGCCTGTTCTTCGACACCGGCAAGACGGAGCTGAAGCCCGAGTCCAAGGCCCAGCTGGACGCGATGGCCGAACTGCTGAAGAGCCAGCCGGCGCTGAAGGCCTGTGTCGTGGGCCACACCGACAACGTCGGCAGCTTCGAGGCCAACGAGAAGCTCAGCCTGGCCCGCGCGCAGGCCGTCGTCGCGGCGCTGACGGCGGCGCCGTACAAGGTCGATGGCAAGCGGCTCGCGCCCAAGGGGCTGGCCTCGCTGGCGCCCGTGGCGGGCAATGGCGACGACGCTGGCCGGGCCAGGAACCGGCGCGTGGAGCTGGTGGCGCAGTAGCGTCAGCCGCCCTGCCGCAGCGCCTCACGCTGTTCAGCGAGGACCACCTGCGGCTGCGCGATGGGCGCCCCGTCAGGCCCGAAGAACGGATTGGCGCGATAGCTGCCACTGAGCCGGCGCCAGAGCAGCCCACCCAGATGACCCGCCAGCGCCGCGGCGAAGGTCAGCACCGCATTCTTCTCGGGCCGGCCATTGGCAGCTTGCGTGTTGACCCGCATGCGCACGGGTCCGAAAACGTCGGCGCGCCGGGCTTCGTCGGCCTCCAGGCAGCTGTGCACCAGGCCCAGGTGAGACTCGCGAGGGTCACGCGGCGTGCTGCCCATGGGCGACCGGCAGCAGCTCGCATACCAGCGCAGCAAGCCCTTGTCCGACAGCGACATGCAGGCCAGACGGTCCTGCCCCTGGGTGAACGACACATCGCTTGGCCGCACCGCGAGGATCTCGGTGCCGTTCATCGCATCCAGCATGCCCGGCGGCGGGCCCAGATAGCGCGCGAAGGCCTGGCAATCGCGGCAGTAGCAGACCAGGCGCAGCGCGGCGTCAGGCCGCGCCACGTGGCCACGGACGGTGCCGCAGCGGCAGGAGATGGGATGCGATTTCATGCGGCGATGCTAGGCGGGGCCAGGCCTTGCCTTGTCAGCAGGCCACTCAGCTCTGACTCGAGAACTGATCGCCCAGATAGCCGATGACGCGCTCGTCACGGAAGTAGTTGGTGTGATGCGTGGTCGGGCCCACGCCCAGCGCCTCGAACGTGAGGTTGCCGCCCTCGCCGAGGCGGAACATCGAGTCCACATCCACCACGAGGTCGTTGGGGCCGGGGAACACCAGGTCGGCGGCGCCGTACTTCACCTGGTCGCCGATGTTGCTGAAGCGCCGCCAGAACCGCCACATCGGCTGCGTGCTCTCGTCCGGCTGGAAGGCCGCGCCGATGCCGTACATCTTGGGCGTGCTGAGCCAGGGCGCGGCGAACAGCTGCCGCACGTCGTTGTTGTTCTTGGTCAGCTGCTGCGTGGCCAGGCCCGGCACCAGGCCCACCGCCGCATCGACGATGGGCGTGTTACTGCCCAGCTGCAGCACCTTGCCGAAGATCTTGGCCAGCAGCGACACGCCCTCCGCGAAGGGCACGATGCCGGTCGCCTGCCGGCTGAGTGACGACACGGCATCGGCATAGCTGGCGATCATGTCGAGCGCGGCGCGCAGCTTGTCCGGCGCGGCCAAGCTGGTGCCCACCAGCGGCGATGCAACGAAGACCACGCGCTCCACCGGCACGGCACGCAGCCGCATCAGCCAGCCAACGACCAGGCCACCGCGGCTGTGGCAGACCACGTCGATGGGCGCGCTGACATCCTGCAGCGCGGCATGCAGGTCCAGCGCGTTGGACCAGGCCGCCACGGACAGCGTCGGGTGGCCAAAGGCCAGGATGGCGCTGTACTTCTGCTGCCAGCCGGCCAACAGCTTGCGGCCGGCCTCGGTGGCCTGCAACTCGTCGAACCACATCTTCGACTTGCTGAAGGTGCCATGCACCAACAGCAGCACGCGGCCCTTGTCGATGCGGGGCCGGACGTCGTCCACCAAATGGCCGTCCTGCCAACGCTGCATGCGCTGGTCGGGCGTCAGCCAGTCATCAGCGTCGATGAGCTTGTCGGTGACCGCGTTGGCGCCGAAATCGTTGAAGCGAAAGCGCTGCACGACGTCATCCGGCGCCACGCGCATGGACCGGTAGGCGCGCCGCCCCGTGCCGCCGGGTGTCGTGGGCGGCGTGTAGACCCAGCGCAGCAGGCCGTCGTCGTCACGCACCAGCTCGACCTGGGCACGGCCATCGGCATCGCGCGCCGCGGCGCGGCGGCGGCGCTGGCCGATGGGCAGCGTGCTGGCCAGCGTCGGTTCTTCTTCGAGCGCCAGCCGGGCGCTCACATCGGTCCACAGGTTGCTACTGCTCATTGGTGCCCCCTTCGGCCTACGGCCTGTCCCCCCATGGGGGAGCGAGCTTGCTTGGGGCGGCCCGGCGCTGCGCTCATGGCCGCTCCTCCACGATGGGCAAGGGCGTGATGCCGTTCATGCGCGCGGTCACGATGTCCAGCACCGAATGGAAATCGTCGGCCTCGGACAAGGCGTCGATTCCGGCCTCCACCGCCTCGACGAAGCCGCAGTGCTCGGTCAACCGCACCGTCTCTATGGGCACCAGGCGGCGCGCGCGGATCAGCTGCCTGACCTCGCGGTACGGTGCGTTGCCGATGGCCTGCCAGGCATGGCGCTGCAGGCTGGCGGACGAATTGCGATCCGCCGCGCCGGCCATCGCGCCCTGCGCGCCGTCGCTGCTGACGGCGAGATAGTCCGCCTGGAAGCTGTTATGCCGCCAGTAGCCCGGCAGCGCATGGCCGTTGAGCAGGAAGATGACCGGGTAGACGTCGATCAGCTCCAGGCAGGCGGCGAACAGCAGCGCCAGGTCGATGCAGGTGCCGGCCCGTCCGCCCAGGATGGTCGTGGGCGTGCGCAGGCGCTGTGAGTCCAGCTTGCTGCTGTACGACGGCGGCGGGTTGATGTAGCCCAGCCGCCATTCATGCAGCAGCGCGGCCCAGATCGCCTGCACCTGCAGGTCCACCTCGCGCAGCTGTTCCTCGTCGGTGCCGGGCGCGGCCTGGTAGCCCTCGAAGCCGGCGGCCGGGTTGTCGCGCAGCACGCGCACGTAGCGCTGCGCCAGCTCCACCGCGCTGACGACGGCCGGGTCGCGCGGCAGCACGAACGAAGGCAGCCACTGGCCGTCCTTGTCGTTGTCGCGCCACTGGTCCACCGGCAGCAGGCGCAGGCGGTGGCTGTTGCGCGTGAGCACCTGATCGTTGTGGCTGAGCTGGACCATCAAGGTGCTGTTGACGGCCTCCTGCAGCGAGCGCATCAGCGCCGCGGTCAGCGGCACATGCACCTCGCTGCTCAGGTCGAAGCGTGTCTCGTCGGCCACGAAGCGCTTGCTGTAGCGGGCCTGCTCGGCGCCGAGCTGCAGCTCCACATCGACGCTCAGCCAGTCGTCGGGCGCGGCGCTGCCGCGCTCGACGACGATCTGGCGGAACAGCCGCCCGTTGTTGTGCAGCACCGAGTAGTTCAGCTCGGCCTCGGGCACAGTCTGCACGCGCGGCGGCGTGCCGGCGTCGCGCAGCTCGGCCGCCTTGGGCTCGCGGTCGCTGAAGGCCGCTTCGTTCAGCGGCGCGCCCATCCACAGCGTCACGCCGGTGGCGCGCGTGGCATTGGGCTCCTTGCGCGCCCGCAGCCAGGCGCCCTCGAAGGCCAGCGGCAGGTTCCACACGCGCTGGTCGAGCTGGCTGTAGACCAGCTCGAAGAAGAAGTCGGCCAGCTGGTTCTCGATCGCGTCCTGGAAGCCGACGGCCGACAACGCCGCCCGCTCGGCCACGATGAGCGCCGCGGTGCGCGCGGCCGAGTTGTCCAGGCTCACCGACACGAAGTAGGCGCAGTGCTCCCCGCCCGCGCTCAACGCCTCGGCCAGCCGCTGCGCACCGACCACCGCTGCGCCGGCCGCCTCGCCGGCCAGCAGCATGCCGTCGGGCACGCTGGACTCCTTGGCCAGCAGGTCGTCCAGCCGCATGGGGCCGATCTCGGCTTCCACCGTCTCATGGTCAGGCACCAGGTCGCGCAAGGCCTTCAGGCCGGCCAGGTTGTCGAAGCCGCTCAGATGGATGAGGTCGGGCTTGCGCTGCTTCACCACGTCGTGCAGCTGCTGCCAGCTCGGGTCCTTCAGCTCGATCAGCTGGATGTTGCCCAGGGCCTGCTTGAGTCGCTTGATCTCGGCGCTGAAATCCCAGGCCTGGCGCAGGCCGCCGGGCGCGCTCTGAACGTACAGCAGGCTGCGCTTCCTGGGCTTCTTCCATCGCGGCGGTGCGCCGGTCACCACCTCACGCATCACCGTGAAGTGGTGGTTGTCCACCTTGCGATAGCGCCGCGTGGCCTTGGCCAGCAGGTACTCCCAGGGAAACACGCGGCCCTGCCAGCCCTCGTGCTCGGACGTGTACGGCATGCGCACGACGATGCGCGGCGCACGGGCCAGCGCCTCCAGGTCGGCGTCCTTCAGGCCAAAGCCCTTCAGCGTGCGGGTGGCCTGCTCCTCGCGGCTGTTGCTGGCGTCGCTGGAGCCCAGCCAGCGTTCGCGCGCCCGCAGCACATAGGTCCAGCGCATGGCCTCGGTGTCAAGCCGGCACGCGGGCACGTCCTCGGGCTCGCCGCCCAATGCGATGGCCCGGCCCGGAATGACCAACGAGATCCGGGCCAGAACAGGATCGCTACCAGCAGCCTTGGCCATCACACGCCTCCCATTTGAGAGGCGCATCCTATGTCGCGACGCGGCGCTCCCGCGCCACGTCACCTGTTCAGGGTCAGACCAGGCCCAGGCTCTCTTCCACGCCCAGGTGCACGTTCATGCTCTGCACCGCCGCGCCGCTGGCACCCTTGCCGAGGTTGTCCAGGCGGCTCATCAAGAGCACCTGCGTGTCGGACGCGAACACGAACAGGTCCACGCGGTTGGTGTCGTTGCAGGCCTGCACGTCGAAGAAGCCGGTCTCCAGCGTCGCCGCGTCGCGCAGCGGCTTCACATTGATGAAGCGCTCGCCCGCGTAATGCGCGACCAGCGCCGCATGCACGGCCTCCGGCGTCGTGCCGGGCTTGAGCTGGCTCAGATGCAGCGGCACGCTGACGGCCAGGCCCTTGTAGAACGTGCTGACGATGGGCTGGAACACCGGCGGCGTGGCCAGGCCCGTGTGCGCCGCCATCTCCGGCAGGTGCTTGTGCTTGAGCGCCAGGCCATAGGGCCGCGGCGCCTGCAGGTGGGCCGGCAGCGGCTGCTGCTCGTACTCGGCGATCATGCTCTTGCCACCGCCCGAGTAGCCGGTGATGGACGTGGCGCTGATGGCCGCGTCCTGGGGCAGCAGGCCGGCGTCGACCAGCGGGCGCACGGCCAGGATGAAGGCGCTGGAATGGCAACCCGGGTTGGAGATGCGCTTGCTCGCCTGGATGGCGCCGCGCTGGCCGCGGGCCAGTTCGGGCAGGCCGAAGGTCCAGCCCGGCGCCGTGCGGTGGGCGGTGCTGGCGTCGATGAGGCAGGTGCGGTCGTTGTTGACCATGAAGGCCGCTTCGCGCGAGGCCGCGTCGGGCAGGCACAGGAAAGCCACGTCGGCGGCGTTCAGCAGGCGCGAGCGCTCGGCGGGGTCCTTGCGCTTGTCGGCGTCTATCTTCAGGACCTCGATGTCCGTGCGGGCCGCGAGGTACTCGTGAATCCGCAAGCCGGTCGTGCCTTCCTGGCCATCCACAAACACCTTGAACGTCATTGCCGCTGCTCCAACCGCTGAAAATCGAACTGTGCAGGATAAGGGCAAACCATGAAATCAGAGCGCGTATTGCTTCTCCCGGGCTGGCAAAACTCGGGCCCGGACCACTGGCAAAGCCGCTGGGAGCGCCTGCATGGCGACGAACGCGTCGAGCAGCACGACTGGGACTGGCCGCGCCGCGGCGACTGGATGGCCCGGCTGGACGAAGTGCTGCTGCAGGACGACGCCCCGGCCGTGCTGGTGGCGCACTCGCTGGGCTGCCAACTGGTGGCCGCCTGGGCCCAGCACTCCCAGCACACCGATCGCGTGAAAGGCGCCCTGCTGGTGGCTCCGCCCGACACCGAGCGGGAGGACATGCCGCCCCAGCTGCACAACTGGCGCCCGATACGCCGCGCCCGCCTGCCCTTCCCCAGCATCACCGTCATCAGCAGCGACGATCCGTTCGGAGCCGCCGAGCGCAGCACGCAGATGGCGGCGGACTGGGGCAGCAGTGTGGTCATGGCCGGGCCACGGGGTCATCTGAACGCCGATTCGGGGCTGGGGGACTGGCCCGAGGGCCGGGAACTGCTGAAGAGTCTGTGACGGAGAATCCGCCCCCTATGGCGACCAAGAAACCCAAAGGCCTCGGCCTCGGCCTCGAAGCCCTGCTCGGACCCAAAGTCAGCGACACCCCCGCGCCCGTCGAACGCGACGGCACGCCCAGCATGCTGAAGCTGGAGCAACTGCAGGCCGGCAAGTACCAGCCGCGCACGCGCATGGACGAGGGCTCGCTGTACGAGCTGGCCGAGAGCATCAAGGGCCAGGGCATCATGCAGCCGATCCTCGTGCGCCCGATCACGCCGAATGGCGCGGTCAGCTACGAGATCATTGCCGGCGAACGACGCTTCCGTGCGGCAAGGCTTGCCGGCCTGCGCGAGGTGCCGGTGCTGGTGAAGGCCGTGCCGGACGAATCGGCGGCCGCGATGGCGCTGATCGAGAACATCCAGCGCGAGGACCTGAACCCGCTGGAAGAGGCGCAGGGCCTGAAGCGCCTGACCGACGAGTTCGGCCTGACGCACGAGCAGGCCGCGCAAGCCGTGGGCCGCTCGCGCAGTGCCGCCAGCAACCTGCTGCGCCTGCTGAACCTGGCCGCGCCGGTGCAGAACATGCTGATGGCCGGCGACCTGGACATGGGCCATGCCCGCGCGCTGCTGCCGCTGGACGGCGCCGTTCAGATCACGACGGCCAGCGAGATCGCCGCCAAGAAGCTGAGCGTGCGCGAGGCCGAGAAGCTGGTCGCCAAGACGCAGGGCGCGGCCCGCCAGGCGCCGCTGCTGCGCGTGAAGGGTGACAAGAGCCGCGACGTCCTCCGGCTTGAGGAGGAGCTCGCCGACGCGCTGGGCGCCACCGTCGAGGTGCGCGTGAAGAAGCGCAGCAAGCGCGGCGGCCAGAGCGGCGAGCTGGCCATCCACTTCGACTCGCTGGACGCCCTGTCCGGCATCCTCGACAAGCTGCGCGCCGGTTGAGGCCGGGCCGCCGCGCAATGCGGCGGCGTCTGACAAGGCAGCCCTCGGCGCTGGCCCAACACTAGGGTCGTTCCCGCACTGCACAGTTCTTCACGAAAGGGCCTGTCGGGGCCGCGCCACAAGGCCCCCATGTTCGTGTGGTTTGCCCTGTCGGTGCCAGGTCTTGCCCCCACCACGGGCGTATGCTGGATCGCACCCTGTCAACGAAATCACAACGTCGATTGTTGGAGGGCGGACAGCGGCTTATTCTTGAGATTGAGGAATGGGCGGCGACAGCAAGCTGAGGCTGTCGACCCGAATGGAGAGTTCTGATGACGCCTTGCAGTTGAGGCGCGATCAGAACCCCCCAGCTGACCAGGGCACGGATCGTGCTCGCGGCCCTGTGGAGTTCACACCGCAGGAGAGCCGCATGGACGTCATCAGCCACTACGCCGCACGCTACGAGCGCAGCAAGGTCGAGGAACTCACGCTGGAGGAGTACCTCGCCGAGTGCAAGCGAAACCCCCTCGCCTACGCCACCGCCGCCGAGCGCATGCTGCAGGCCATCGGTGAGCCGCAGATGCTGGACACGCGCAACGATCCGCGCCTGAGCCGCATCTTCGCGAACAAGACCATCAAGATCTATCCGGCCTTCGCGGAGTTCTATGGCCTGGAAGAAGCCATCGAGCAGGTGGTGTCGTATTTCAGACATGCTGCGCAGGGGCTGGAGGAAAAGAAACAGATCCTCTATCTGCTGGGCCCCGTGGGCGGTGGCAAGAGCTCCATCGCCGAGCGGCTGAAGCAGCTGATGGAACACGTGCCCTTCTACTCGCTGGCCGGCTCGCCGGTGAACGAGTCGCCGCTGGGGCTGTTCGACCCGGTCGAGGACGGCCCGCTGCTGGAGCGCGACTTCGGCATCCCGCGCCGCTACCTGAACCGCATCCTGTCGCCCTGGGCCGTGAAGCGGCTGGACGAATTCGGCGGCGACATCCGCAAGTTCAAGGTCGTCAAGCGCTATCCCAGCGTGCTCAAGCAGATCGGCGTGGCCAAGACCGAGCCGGGCGACGAGAACAACCAGGACATCAGCTCGCTGGTGGGCAAGGTCGACATCCGCAAGCTCGAGACCTATGCGCAGGACGACCCCGACGCCTACAGCTACAGCGGCGGCCTGTGCCTGGCCAACCAGGGCCTGCTGGAATTCGTGGAAATGTTCAAGGCGCCCATCAAGGTGCTGCACCCGCTGCTGACGGCCACGCAGGAGGGCAACTACAAGGGCACCGAGGGCTTCGGGGCCATCCCCTTCGACGGCATCGTGCTGGCGCACAGCAACGAGAGCGAGTGGAAGACCTTCCGCAACAACAAGAACAACGAGGCCTTCCTCGACCGCGTCTACATCGTCAAGGTGCCGTACTGCCTGCGCGTCAGCGAGGAGATCAAGATCTACGAGAAGCTGATCCGCGGCTCGTCGCTGGCCGAGGCCAAGTGCGCGCCGGGCACGCTGAAGATGATGAGCCAGTTCGCGGTGCTGACGCGGCTGAAGGAGCCCGAGAACTCGTCGCTGTATTCCAAGATGCAGATCTACGACGGCGAGAACCTGAAGGACACCGACCCGCGCGCCAAGAGCTACCAGGAGTACCGCGACTACGCCGGCGTGGACGAAGGCATGAGCGGCATCTCCACGCGCTTCGCGTACAAGATCCTGTCCAAGGTCTTCAACTTCGACTCCGCGGAAGTGGCGGCCAACCCCGTTCACCTGATGTACGTGCTGGAGCAGCAGATCGAGCGCGAGCAGTTCCCCAAGGAGACTGAGGAGAAGTTCGTCGGCTACATCAAGGAGCAGCTGTCGCCTCGCTATGCCGAGTTCATCGGCAAGGAGATCCAGACCGCCTACCTGGAGAGCTACAGCGAGTACGGCCAGAACATCTTCGACCGCTACGTGACCTATGCCGACTACTGGATCCAGGACCAGGAGTACCGCGACACCGACACCGGCGAGGTCTTCGACCGCGCGGCGCTGAACGCCGAGCTGGAGAAGATCGAGAAGCCGGCCGGCATCTCCAACCCCAAGGACTTCCGCAACGAGATCGTCAACTTCGTGCTGCGGGCGCGCGCCAACAACGCGGGCAAGAACCCGCTGTGGACCAGCTACGAGAAGCTGCGCACCGTCATCGAGAAGAAGATGTTCTCCAACACCGAGGAGCTGCTGCCCGTCATCAGCTTCAACGCCAAGGCCAGTGCTGACGAAGCCAAGAAGCACGAGAACTTCGTGCAGCGCATGGTCGACAAGGGCTACACGGCCAAGCAGGTGCGGCTGTTGTGCGAGTGGTATCTGAGGGTTCGCAAGTCCAGCTGAACAAGGCGGTGAGGCATGTCCCTCCAGCAGATCATTGATCGACGCCTTTCGGGCAAGAACAAGTCCATCGGCAACCGTGAGCGTTTCCTGCGCCGCCACAAGGACCAGATCCGCGAGGCGGTGAAGCGCGCGGTGGACGGCCGCGGCATCCGCGACATGGAGCGGGGCGAGGACGTGCACATCCCGAAGAAGGACTTGAACGAGCCCGTCTTCGGCCATGGCGACGGCGGCGTGCGCGAGGTCGTGCGGCCCGGCAACCAGGAGTACGTGAAGGGCGACCGCGTGCCCAAGCCCAAGGGTGGGCAGGGTGGCGGCGGCGGTGGCGGCGAGGCCAGCGACCAGGGCGAGGGTGAGGACGACTTCGTCTTCCACCTCAGCAAGGAAGAGTTCATGCAGGTCTTCTTCGATGACCTGGCCTTGCCCAACCTGGCCCGCACCACGCTGGCCGACACGCCCGAGTGGAAGAGCCACCGCGCCGGCTTCGTGTCCGACGGCACGCCCACCAACCTGCACGTGGTGCGCTCCATGCGCGGCGCCCTGGGCCGGCGCATTGCGCTGGGCATGGACAAGCGCCGCGAGCTGCATGAGCTGGAGGCCCGCGAGCAGGAACTGCTGAAGGAAGACCGCCCCGAGACGCCGCGCCTGCTGGCCGAGACGCGCGAGCGCATCGCCCACCTGCGCACGCGGCTGGAGGCCATTCCCTTCCTGGACCCCATCGACCTGCGCTTTCGCTCCCGCGTGCGCGTGCCGGTGCCCACCACGCGCGCCGTCATGTTCTGCCTGATGGACGTGTCCGGCTCCATGGACGAAGGCCGCAAGGACCTCGCCAAGCGCTTCTTCATCCTGCTGTACCTGTTCCTCACGCGGCACTACGAGAAGATCGACGTCGTCTTCATCCGCCACCACACGCAGGCGCAGGAGGTGGACGAGCAGAACTTCTTCCATGCCACCGAGACCGGCGGCACGGTGGTGTCGTCGGCGCTGGTGCTGATGGAGCAGATCATCCGCGAGCGCTACTCGCCCACCGAGTGGAACATCTACGGCGCCCAGGCCAGCGACGGCGACAACTGGCACCACGACAGCGGCCGCTGCCGCGAGATCCTGGCCGACAAGATCCTGCCGCTGTGCCGCTACTTCGCCTATGTGCAGGTGGCCGAGCCCGAGCAGAACCTGTGGGAGGAATACCAGAAGCTCAGCGAGGACGCCCGCCACTTCGCGATGCGCAAGGCAGTCGAGGCGTCGGAGATCTATCCGGTGTTCCGTGACCTGTTCAAGAAGGAAGGGGCCACCGCATGAGCAGCCGCGAAGACCGCCGCCACCACGAGCGCCCGGCCTCACCACCACCCGGCGTGGCCGAGCGCCGCCAGCGCCAGCCGCTGCGGCAGATGCGCCCGTTGCTGGAGCGGCCCAGCCAACCGCTGCCGTCGCCCAACGACTGGACCTTCGAGCTCATCGAGGAGTACCACGCCGTCATCAAGCAGACGGCCGAGCGCTACGGCCTGGACACCTATGCCAACCAGCTGGAGGTCATCACCGCCGAGCAGATGATGGACGCCTATGCGTCGGTGGGCATGCCGGTGAACTACCGCCACTGGAGCTACGGCAAGGAGTTCATCGCCACCGAGCGCAGCTACAAGCGCGGCCAGATGGGGCTGGCCTACGAGATCGTCATCAACTCCGACCCCTGCATCGCCTACCTGATGGAAGAGAACACGATGGCCATGCAGGCCCTCGTGATCGCCCACGCGAGCTATGGGCACAACTCGTTCTTCAAGGGCAACTACCTGTTCCGCATGTGGACGGATGCCTCGTCCATCATCGACTACCTGGTCTACGCGAAGAACTATGTCGCCGACTGCGAGGAGCGCCACGGGCTGGACGCCGTCGAGAGCCTGCTGGACAGCTGCCACGCGCTGATGAACCACGGCGTGGACCGCTACCGCCGGCCGGCCAAGCTGTCACTCGCCGAGGAGCGCGCGCGGCTGAAGGACCGCGAGCACCACGCGCAGATGCAGATCAACGACCTGTGGCGCACGCTGCCCAAGAAGCCCGACCGCCCCGACGAAGCAGCCGAGAGCCGCCGCTTCCCCGACGAGCCGCAGGAGAACCTGCTGTACTTCATCGAGAAGAACGCGCCGCTGCTGGAGCCCTGGCAGCGCGAGATCGTGCGCATCGTGCGCAAGATCGCACAGTACTTCTACCCGCAGCGCCAGACCCAGGTCATGAACGAGGGCTGGGCCACCTTCTGGCACCACCGGCTGCTCAACCAGATGTACGACGACGGCTACCTGTCGGACGGCATGATGATCGAGTGGCTGAAGTCGCACACCAACGTCGTGTACCAGCACCCGGGCGCCAACCTGAACCCCTATGCGCTGGGTTTCGCGATGTACACCGACATCAAGCGCATCTGCGAGAACCCCACGCCCGAAGACCGCGACTGGTTCCCCGACATCGCCGGCAGCGACTGGCTGCCCACGCTGGACCACGCGATGCGCAACTTCAAGGACGAGAGCTTCATCGGCCAGTACCTGAGCCCGAAGATCATGCGCGACTTCCGGCTGTTCTCCATCCTCGACGACGAGGCCAAGAGCGAGTACGAGATCTCCGCCATCCACGACGAAGGCGGCTACCGCCACCTGCGCCAGGCGCTGTCACGGCAATACGACCTGTCTACGCGCGAGCCCAACATCCAGGTCTGGAACGTCAACCTGCGCGGCGACCGGTCGCTGACGCTGCGCCACCAGCAGCATCTGAACCGCCCGCTGCACGACAGCGCGCAGGAAGTGCTGAAGCACGTGGGCCGGCTGTGGGGCTTCGGCGTCAACCTGGAAAGCGTCAACGGCCGAGGCGACGTGACCAAGCGCTGGAACGTGCCAGCGCAACATTGACCCCTCGCCCAGTCCTGCGCCGCTGAACGCGGGCTGGCCTGGTCCGTCCCCCGAGGGGACGACGATGCCCGCGGCATTGAGCCGCGAGCACATCGCCCTAGCGGGCCGGCTTGGGGCGGCCCGGCGCTCGGCCCCATGAGTGCCGTCAGCCGCCGGTGCCCCAGCCGCCCCAGTTCATGTGCGGCGGCGACGGCTCCAGCGGCTTGACCGGGTAGCGTGAGAGACCGGGGTAAAGCCGGCTCCACACCAGCGCCACCGCCACCAGCGCCAACACGCCGGGCAGCACCGTCGTGAACAGCACCGCCCAGTTCGCGTGCACATGCACCATCAGGATGGGGTTCGCGCCCGCTGGTGGGTGCACGCAGCGCGCCACCAGCATGAAGGCCAGGCCCAGCACCTGGGCCAGCACATAGGCCATGGGCACATCGCCCAGCGCCTGGTAGCAGGCGATGCCAATCAGCGCGCCGCCCAGGTGCCCGCCCAGCAGCGCGCGTGGTTGCGCGGCCGGTGCACGCGTCAGGCCGAACAGGAACACGGCCGAGCCACCCAGCGATGCCAGCAAGAAGGGCGACGTCCGCGGCCCCGCCACGTAGAGCGCCAGCGCGATGCCACAGCCCGCACCCAGCAGGCACCAAAGCAACCGCACCAGGGGCCGGGCCAGCCAATCGGCCAGCGGCGGGGTGGCATCGGCCGATTTCGGATTGAAGAAGCGATCCAGCAGCAAAGCCAGCCTCCGCGCGCGCCATCGCGCACCGGAGGATTTGCAACGGCCGTGCCAGCGCTCAGGCCACGCCTGCCCGCCGCGTCAACTGGCGAAAGGCAAGCACGCTGGACACCAGCAGCAAGGCCAGCCCGGTGGTCGCCTCGGCCCAGATGGTCAGGTTGGCCATCAGCGTGTGCTGCGAGCACAGGCCCAACGAGTAGTGCAGCAGGCCGTCCAGGCCCAGAGCGCCGTAGACACCCAGCACCAGCAAGGCCGGCGCCCGCAGGCCCAGCCGGTTCAGCACCCACGCGATCAGGCCCACGCCGGTGACCGCGAACCAGAACAACCAGACCTTGCCCGGTGTCAGCCAGGCCGGCATGCCGGGATAGAAGGCGATGTACTGCGCGTTGTGGCCGAAGTGGGCGAGGCTGGCGATGAAGTAGGCGGCGGTCAGCCCGAGCAAGAGGTGATGAGCCCGCATGCTATTTCTCGCTCACAACGGTGACGTCCGCCCTGCCGAAGTAGTTCTGGATGGTGACCGCCTTGTTCTTGTCGCCGACCTTGTACATGAACATGACGCTGCCGCCCGAGTCGTCCACCTTCGCCGTGGCGGGCAGCCTGGCCTTGTAGTACGCCCTCATGTCCTGCGGCTTTACGTTGGAGACGTAGCGCATCGTCGCGACGGGAATCTCCTTCACATCGGCCACCTCCTTCTTCGCGGCGTCCGGGTGCACAGGAATGCCGTAGAACTCTTCCGCATGGGCACCGGCATGTGCCAGCAGGACCAACGCCGTCAGCAGGATTCGCTTCATCGGATGGGGCCGCAATGAGGATGCGGCAGTGTCCGATCAAATGACCGGCCGTCTCACCGAACGGGAAAAGGCACCTCCCCCATCAACCGCTCGATCAAGGCCGGCCGACCCGAGGGCGTGAGCTTCAGCTCGCGCGTTTCGGGCGCTCGCCGCAGCCAGCCCTTCTCCACCATCGCCTCCAGCCACGCGACCGCCAGCGGCCCCGCGAAATGGTCGCGGCGCTCGGACCAATCCACGCAGTCGTAGAGCACCCGCCCCGTCTGGGCAAAGCCTGGGGGCATCAGCCCGGACAACGCATCGCGACCAGCGACGCTGACCTCGTAGCGCCCATCCGGCGCCGCCGTCACCCAGCCCTTGGCCAGCAGCGCCTCGCGCCACTGCACGCCCAGCTCGCCGGCCAAGTGGCCATAGCAGCTGCGCGCACGGCGCAGCCCGCGCATCTCGGGCTTCTGCCAGCGGCGCACATCCGCCGCGGGTTCCGCGTCCCGACCATCGGCCACGCGCAGCAGCGCCTCCAGCGCATGCGCCACATCGCCATCCGCCAGGCCGAAGTAGCGGTGCCTGCCCTGCTGGCGCACGCGGGCCAGGCCTTCGTCGACCAGCAGCTTCAGGTGCGCCGACATCGTGGGCGCCGTGACGCCCGCATGCGCGGCCAGCTCACCCGCCGTGTGCAGCCGGCCGTCCAGCAGCCGCGCCAGCACGCGCGCCCGCGTGGGGTCGGCGATCGCGGCGGCGACGCGGGCGAGGCGTGGTTCGTTCATCTCGGCACCTGCTTGCGCTCGTTCAAGCCATAGTCGCGCACGACCTCGGCCACCCGCAGCCGATAGTCGGCGAACAGGCCACCGCGCCCCGCCGCCTGGGCCTCGCGGTGCCGCTCCATCTCGCGCCAGCCGCGCACGGCGGCTTCATCGCGCCAGAAGGACAGCGACAGCAGCTTGTCGGGTTGCGTCAGGCTCTGGAAGCGCTCTACGGAGATGAAGCCGTCCATCTGCTCCAGCAGCGGCTTCAAGGCCGCGGCGTGGTCGAGGTAGGCGGCGCGGCCCTCGGCCGTGGGTTGCACTTCGAAGATGACGGCGATCATGGCCGCACATCCTCACAGAAAGTCCGCTCCTCGCGGACGATGAAGCGCTCCCGCTGCGCAAACTCGAAGTTCGCCCGCGCCTCCGGGTCGGCCTTCAGCCGCGCGCGGTACGCCTCGTAGTCCGCCAGCGAATCGAAGCCCACCAGTCCCCAGGCCTCGTAGTTCGTACCCTCGTGGGGCAGCCAGTAGCCCAGCAGCCGCCCGCCCAGGCGCGGGATGATGCGGCCCCAGTTCTGGGCATAGGTGCGGAAGGCCTCGCGCTGGAACGCGTCCAGCTCGTAGCGGATGAAGCAGGTGATGGCGGGCATGGGAGCTCCTTGATGTCGAGCCCCCACTTTGCGGCGCCAGCCCCTCCCGATGCTTAGGCGCGCAACGAAGCGTCGCGCTACAGCCGAAACGTCGCGACCACCTCGGACAGTTGCCGCGCCTGGTTCTTCAGGCTCTCGGCGGCGGCCGCGGACTGCTCGACGAGGGCCGCGTTCTGCTGCGTCATCTCGTCCAGCACCGACACGGCGCTGCCCAGCGCGCCGAAGCCGCGGCTCTGCTCGCCGGACGCGGTGCTGATCTCGCCCACGATGTCGCTGACGCGCTGCACCGACGCGACGATGTCGCCCATGGTCTCGCCCGCCTGCTGCACCTGGCGGCTGCCGCCCTCGACGCGGTCGACGGACGCGCCGATCAGCGCCTTGATCTCCTTGGCCGCGCCGGCGCTGCGCTGCGCCAGGCTGCGCACTTCGGAGGCAACGACGGCGAAGCCCCGCCCCTGCTCGCCCGCGCGCGCGGCCTCGACGGCCGCGTTCAGCGCGAGGATGTTGGTCTGGAACGCGATGCTGTCGATGACGCCGGTGATGTCGGCGATCTGGCGCGAGGCCTGGTTGATCTGCGCCATCGTCTGCACGACCTGGCCCACCATCTCGCCGCCACGGTGCGCCACCGTCGCCGCCGACGAGGCCAGCTCACGCGCCTGCAAGGCCGCATCGGTGCTGTGGCGCACGGTGGCGTTCAGCTCGTCCATCGACGCGGCGGTCTGCTGCAGGTTGGAGGCCGTCTGCTCGGTGCGCTGGCTCAGGTCAAGGTTGCCGGTGGCCACCTCGTCGCTGGCGACATGGATGCTGTCGGCGCTCTGCCGCACCTGGTCCACCACGGCGCGCAGCGACTGCTGCATGTCGCTCAGCGAGCGCATGAAGGCCGCCACCTCGTCGTGGCCGCGCACCTCGATGTCCGTGGAGAGGTCGCCCTGCGCGATGGCGTGCGAGAACTGCATCGCCTTCTTCAGCGGCTGCACGATGGAACGCGTCAACGTGAACATCAGCACGCCGACCGCGGCCACCAGCGCCGCCAGCACCGCGATGCGCACCACCGAATGCAGCGCCTCCGAGCGCTGGCTGGCCTCGCGGCTCTCGGCGACCTGGGCATAGGTGTCGTCCACCCACTTGTTGAACACGGTTCGCGCGTTGTCCAGGTCGGCCTGCGCCTGGCCCGCATAGGCGAACGCGGCGGAGGCGTCCATCTTGGCGTCCACCACCTGCTGCAGGATGTCTTCCAGCGGCTTCACATGCGCGTCGAAACCCGCGGCGGCCGGCGCCAGGGCCTGCACACGCTCGGGCGTGGACATCACGCTCTTCAGCAGGTCACGGGTCTGCGCGACGGTCTTCTTCCATTGCGCATGGTGTTCGCCGGCCTCATTGGCGTTGCTGCCATTGAGCATCACCGACTGCTCCAGCCGCTGCACGCGCTCCAGTGAGGCCAGGATGTTGGTGGTCTCACGCGCCGTGCCGGCCTGCGTGTCCAGCAGCTGGCTGGCGTTGGCCTGGGCCGCGCGCAAGCTGATCTCCGACCAGGCCCCCATCGCGATGATGATCGCGCACAACAGCAGTGCACTGCCCAGCAGGCGCTGGCGGATGGTGAGGTTGCGCAGGAAGCTCATGGGTTCCACTCTCTCTTGTGCGTCGCCACGCCGACGGTGGCGGTGGCGGTGGACGTCGTCGTCCGCGGGGATCACCCGCGAACCAACGAGATCCAGTGTGAGGCAGCGGCCCGGCCGCCGCCACGCACGTGGCCACGAGAAATGTGAAACCTGCCCGCACTGCGCCGGGGGCGATGGCGGGTTACGGCGCTTTCACAACGGCGCCACCGGGATGCACAGCTCGCAATCGAACACGCCGGTGCGGAAGTCGAACTTCGCCGCCGGTCCGTAGTGCTCGAAGCAAGGGCGCGCGTCCAGCTGCAGGCCGCTGGACGGCAGCCAGCGGCCCATCATGGCCTGCCAGGCCGAACCGATGTCGGCGGCCGTGCCCTCGAAGTCAAGCGCGGCATAGCGGCCGCCAGGCAGCTCGGTCACCAGCGCACCACCGTTGGGCACCCAGTCGGGCGGCACCACCACGCCGCAGTCGTAGCGGCACTGCTCGGGCGGCACCAGGCTGGGGTCGTCGTGGCCGATGCCGAAGCGCGAGACGGCGCCCAGGTTCTGCGTGGCCAGCCATGGGTTGAAGGTCTCGGCCCAGAAGCGGCCCAGCGCCGGGCCATAGGCGCCCTGGTAGCGCAGATAGCCCATGCGGACGGGTGGGCGGTCGATGAGGCGGACGTTCACGGGATCTCCTTCGTCGGGGTTGCGGGAGAAGCCATCCTCGTCCTCACGCCATGCGCCGCCCTGATCCAGATTGCTATCCGCCTGATCGAGATTGCGCCACTGCGTGGGCGGCAATCCGAAGTGCTGCTTGAACGCCCGCGTGAACGCCTCCGCCGAGCCATAGCCCACGCTGAGCGCAATGCTCAGCACCGTCGAGTCCGGCTGGCCGCGCAGCCGCTGCGCGGCCTTCTCCAGCCGTCGCCGCGCCAGGTAGCCGCCCAGCGTCTGGCCCGTCCAGGCCAGGAACAGCCGGTGGAAGTGGAAGGGCGAGAAGTGCGCCACCGCGGCCAGCGCCTCCAGGTCCAGCGGCTGGTCCAGGTGCCGGTCGATGTGGGCCTGCACGCGGTGCATGCGGGCCTCGTACTGGCGCCGGCTGGGATTCGAGGTGTTCAAGCCCAGGCCTTCACGAGCCGACGCATTGCCTCGGCATGCACGGCGGACAAATCGTCGGTCGACGCGCGCGAGTCCGACTGCAGCGCCACTACCACCCAGGGCGAGCGCCCGCCGGGCGGGAACACCAGCGCCACGTCGTTGACCGCACCACGAGAGCCGGTGCCGGTCTTGTCGATGACGCGCCAGCCGTCGGGTGCGCCGGCCCGCAGCCGCTTCAGCCCCGTGCGCGAGGCCTGCAGATCGGCCCACAAGCGCGCCTGGCTGGCACGCGACAGGCCGCCGTCCAACAGCAGACGCCGCAGCGTCTTCGCCAGCGCGCGCGGCGTGCTGGTGTCGCGGGCGTCGCCGGGCGCGTTCTCGTTCAATTCGGTCTCGAAGCGGTCCAGCCGCGTGACGGCGTCGCCCTGCTCGCGCAGCCAGGCGGTCAGGCCGGCGGGCCCATCGCCGCAATGGCGCAGCAGCACGTTGGCGCAGGGGTTGTCGCTCTCGATGACGATGCCCGCGCACAGCTCGGCCAGCGTCGCGCGGCCGCGCGGCAGGAAGCGGTCGAAGGCCGGTGAATGCGGCACGCGATCGGCGGCCTGGATGGCGACCTCGTCGTTCCAGCCCCAGCGCCCGTTGTCCACGCCATGCGCCACGCGTGCGGCCAGCAGGCTCTTGAACGTGGACGCCATCGCGAAGCGCTCGTCGGCGCGGTGGGCCAGCGTGCGGCCGCTGCCAGTGTCGATGGCGAAGAAGCCCAGCCGGCCCTGCACGCGACGCTCCAGTGCGGCGAGATCCATGGTCGAGGCGGCGAAGGAGGCCAGCGGCGCAAGGCCCAGGCTGGCGAGGGAAGCGAGGACGGGTCGGCGTTGCATGCGCCCCATTCTGGCGCCGCCCCGACCAGGGCGCGTTACGGCGCTGGCCGGCTCTTCAGGAAGCCATTCACGTCCAGCCAGTTCAGGAACAGCGGGAACCAGCCGTTGGCCGTGTTGCCGGGATAGCCCAGGCCGAAGCCGTGGCCACCGTTCTGGAACAGGTGGAACTCGACCGGCCGCCCGGCATCGAACCAGGACTTGACGACACCGAACTGGCCACGGAACAGGAAGTCGTCGGCGGCGATGACGTTGAACATCGGCGGCGCATCCTTGGGCACGCTGACCGGGCCCATGCCGCCATAGATCGGGCCGATGAAGGCGAGCTTCATGGTCTTGGAGTTCAGCGTGCTGTGCATCGTCAGGCCGGCGCCGGCCGAGAAGCCCATCATGCCCAGCCGCTTGGTATCCACGCCCCACTCCTTGGCGCGCGCATGGATCAGCGCATAGGCCGCCTCGGCGTCGGCCAGCTGGTTGGACAGGTCGGGCACCAGTGAGCGCGGGTTGCCATCACTGGAACCCGCCGCCGCGAACATGCGGTCCATCGACTGCTTGAAGCCGTCCAGCGATTCGGGGGTGGGCTGCAGACGGTACTTGAGCACGAAGGCGGCGATGCCCTTGTCGGCCAGCGCCTGGGCAACCGCCCAGCCCTCGTGATTGAGCGCCAGCCAGCGAAACCCCCCACCCGGGGCGACGAGGACCGCCGCGCCATTGCCCTTGCCTGGCGCGGGCAGGAAGGGTGTCAGCGTGGCCGCCGTGATGTTGCGCGCCATCGGCTGACCCCATTGGCGGAACCAGCTTTCGGAGGCGGGCTGGTTCTCGACACCGCCGGTGCCCAGGGGAATGGCGCGGGGCTCGGCGGGGGCAGCAAGCGGGTAGATGGTGCCGTCCTGGGCGTGGGCCAAGGCGGCGGCGGCCGCCATCAGGCAGGCGAGAAGGGTCGAGCGCAGGGAGTGCATGGGCATGTCTCTGGATGGGGTGGTGAACGGGGAGAGGTCGTGCTCAGCGTGGCAGCAGCACCTGGCGGACCAGCGAGAAACTGGCGCTTTCGGCCGGTGCGCCGGTGTCCGGCTGACCGCCTCCCACGCTCAGGCGGTAGCTGCCCGGCATGACCTGGCGCACGCCGTCACGGTCGACGAAGCTCAGGTCGCGCGCGTCCAGCCGCCAGATCACCTCCCGGCGTTCGCCCGCCTTCAGGTGCAGGCGCTTGAAGCCACGCAGCGCCAGGCGCGGGCCGCCCTCGAAGCGCGGCGGCGCCAGGTAGAGCTGCGCCACCTCGTCGCCATCGCGAATGCTGGTATTGGTGATCGCCGTGCGAACGACCAGGCCAAGCGCCTTGCCGTCATCCTGCACCTCGATGCGGGGCGCCTCGTAGCGGAAGGTGGAATAGCTCAGCCCGTGACCGAACGGATAGACCACCGGCTTGTCGAAGAAGCGGTAGGTGCGACCGGCCATTCGATAGTCGTCGAACGGCGGCAGCTCGTCCGCGCTGCGGTAGAAGGTCACCGGCAGCCGCCCGGCCGGATTGGCCGCGCCGGCCAGCACCTGGGCGATGGCCTGGCCACCGCCCTCGCCCGGATACCAGGCCTGCAGCACGGCTGCGGCGTTCGCATGCGACCAAGACAGGTCGATGGCGCTGCCACTGAGGTTCACCACCACGACCGGCTTGCCCAGCTGCGACACGGCCTGCAGGTAGCGCCGCTGGTCGGCGGGCAGGTCCAGCGTGGTGCGATCGCCGCCGGTGAAGCCGTCGATCTTCACGGGCATCTCCTCGCCTTCGAGGTCGGAGGTCAGGCCCACGACGGCCACGATGACATCCGCGTCCTTCGCGCCGGCCCGCAGGTCCACGAGCGGCTGGCGCGACACGCGCTTCCAGATCATGCCCGCCGGCGCACCCACGCCGGATTCAGCCTCGAGCCGCAGCGCATAGCGCTCGCCCTGCTTCAGGTCCACCTGCACAAGGGTCACCGGCTCGGCCCAGCGCGTCGCCTTCTTTGCCAGCACCACGTCGCGGGCGTCGATGCGCACCTGGCCCTTCAGGCCCGACAGGCCCAGCCGGTAGCTGCCGGTCTCGGGCGCGACGAAGGCACCTGTCCACACGGTGCGCACCACGGTGCCGACCTCGGTGAAATCCTGAGCCCGCGATTCGATCTGCGCGACGGTGTGGCTGCCCACGGCCTTTGCGTCGAAGCGGCGCTTGCCGATGTCGGTGGGCGAACCCGCCTGCAGCTTGAAATAGCTGGCGCGCAGGCCGGCGCTGCCGTCGGGTGCGACGAAAACCTCCCGCGGCACGGGGTCGCCGTCGGTGATCGACGGACCGAACGGCACGAGCTTCACCTGGGCCGGCGAGAACTGGCGACCCAGGCCCTCGAAGACCGTCCGCGTCGGTCCCGTCTGGCCGGACGAATAGTTGCCGCGCATCACCCGCCGCGCGTTCCCCAGCGGCCCGACAACGGCGATCCGCGTCGAAGCCTTCAGCGGCAGCGTGCCGTCATTCTTCAGCAGCACCAGGCTCTCCACCGCCGAGCGCAGCGCGAGCGTGCGGTGCTCAGCCGAGTTGATGACCTCGCCGCCGGGAAAACGCCGCTCAGGGAGGCCCGGCAGGTCGCCGGCGCGGATTCGCGCTGAGAACAACCGAACCAGCGCCGTGTCGATGTCGGCCTGGCGGATGTAGCCGCGCTGCAGCGCCTGCTTGTAGCGCTCGCCAAGGCCAGGCGTGTGGGACAGCGTGGCGCCGTTGCACTCGTTGTCCACGCCCGACTTCAGTGCCACCGCAGCGCCGGCCGCGGCGTCGGGGGCGTACTTGTGGTGGGCATGGATGTCGACGACGGCATCGCAATCCGACACCACATAGCCCGTGAACTTCCAGTCCTCGCGAAGCGTCTTCACCAGCAGGCTGTGGCTGGCGCAGGCCGGCTCGCCATTGAGGCGGTTGTAGGCGCACATGATGGAGCCCGCCTGCGCATCCACCATGGCCGCGCGGAAGGCGGGGAGGTAGGTGTCTTCGAGGTCCTGGGCGGAGACCCACACGTCCACGGAATGCCGGGTCGACTCCGGCCCGCTGTGCACGGCGAAATGCTTCGGGCTTGCGATCACCAGCGGACGCGCCGCATCCGGCCCCTGCATGCCGCGAACGAAGGACTTGCCGAGCTCAGCGGTCAGGAAGGGGTCTTCGCCATAGGTCTCCTGACCCCGGCCCCAGCGCGGGTCGCGGAAGATGTTGATGTTGGGCGACCAGGTGTTCAGCGCGCCGCCGATGCGATTGGGGTTGGGCTTGTGTCGCCCGAGCGCATAGACCGCCTGCACCTCGGTGCTGATGGCGGCAGCCACGTCCTGCATCATCGCGCTGTTGAAGCTTGCCGCGAGGCCGACGGGCTGAGGGAAGTTCGTGGTGGCGCCTGGACCGAAGGCACCGTGCAGCGATTCGGTCCACCAGTTGTAAGCCGGGATGCCCAGCCGCGGAATCGCTGGTGCTCCGTTGAGCAGTTGCTCGACCTTCTCGTCGAGCGTGAGCTTCGCGACGATCTGGCGCGCCTGGTCCTCGCCGGCATCGGCAGCGGCAGCCAGACCGGCGAACGCCAGGCCCCAGGCCAGGCAGGCTGCGGACAGTGTCTTCATGGGTCTCCACCACGGTTTTTTCTCCATTGTTATTGGTAGCGCAATCAACGCATCAGGGAAACCGACAGGAGTTGAGCCGCGCCAGGTCGGAACTCGATCACTTATTTCGTCGAGTCGATGCCAATACGTGCATCACTCTCTGTGATTTCCCTGGGGAAGGTGCACCTCAGCCTCGGTTCACTGGGGCCGGGACGACAGGGGAAACCTCAACATCCAACGCCTGGTAGCGCTAAACAATTTGGCCTACCGGGCTGCGCTGACGAGCGGCCTTCCCTCTCTTCCCCCTCACGACTCCATGACCAGCCGCCTGATCCGCGCTTGCAAGCACTCCTTCGCGATGGTGCTCTTCGCCGCGGTCCAACACACCGCCGTCGCCGACCCACTGGCACCGACCGGCCGATGGTCGGCCTACGCCGCCGGTCGCGCCGCCACCCCGCCGATGGGGTGGAGCAGTTGGAACGCGTTCGGCACGGACATCGATGAGGACAAGATACTTGGCGCAGCGCGGGCGCTGGTCGACCAGGGGCTCGCGGCCAAGGGCTACCGATACGTCAACATCGACGATGGATGGTGGCTGCGGCGCCAGGTGCCAGACGGGCAGCTGGTCATCCGTTCGGACCGCTTTCCGTCCACGGTGCGCCCGGGCGAGTTGCCGTCGTTCCGCAGCTTCACGGACAAGCTGCATGCCATGGGACTGAAGGCCGGCATCTATTCCGATCTCGGGCGCAACAGCTGCTCGCAAGCCTATTCGCCCACCGACACCGACCTGCCCCAGGGCTCGGTGCTGGAACGGGAAGTGGGCCTTTACGGTCATATCCAGCAGGACATCGCGCTCTACTTCGGGACCTGGGGCTTCGACTTCATCAAGGTCGATGGCTGCGGGCTGCGCGCCTTCGGGGCGGGCTCCGAAAAAGTGCGCTCGGGGAAGTACCGCGAGCTGCCGCCGCTGCTGAACATGGAGTTCGTGTCGAGGTCCGACATCCCGGCCGTGCAGGGCCTTTTCAGGGAGATCAACGATGCATTGGTCCGCAGCAATCCGGACGGCGACTTCCTGCTCTCGCTGTGTGTCTGGGGCGCCGGCAATGTGCGCGCCTGGGGCAAGGACTTCGGCAATCTGTCCAGGACCAGCGACGACATCACGCCTTCATGGAGCCGGATGCTGACCAACTTCGACAGCACCGCCAAACGCGCCTTCTATGCCCATCCGGGCTCATGGAACGATCCGGACATGCTGTTCATCGGCAAGGGCGACTTCGACGTCAACCACCTGACGCAAGCCCGCTCCCACTTCTCGCTGTGGGCGATGGTCAACTCGCCGCTGTTCATCGGCATGGACCTGCGCAACGCTCCTGAACCCCTGCTCGCCCTGCTGGGCAACCGCGAGCTGATCGCCGTCAACCAGGATCCGGCAGGTCACCAGGCCACCCTGGCATACGACAGCCACGACGTGCAGATGCTGGTGAAGACCTTGAGCACGGGTCACAAGGCCGTGGCCGTGTTCAACCGAGGGGCTGCGGCTATCGACGTCGACCTCACCGCCGCCCACATGAAGTTCCGCGACGATGCGGACGTGGAGCTCGTGGATCTGTGGAGCGGTCAGACGCACCGCCTTCGCGGCACGATGAAGCTGAAGATCGCCGGACACGAGACCCTGGTCTTTCGCGCGCGCGGCACCCGGCTGCTGCCCGACGGGCTCTATCTGTCCGAGCAGCCCGGGCATGTGAACCCGGCCGTCGATGGCGTGGCCCAGCCGGCCCCCGATCCCACCATCCACCGTTCCGCCGCCGGCTGGCAGGGCACGCGCGGCGCCGGGGAACGGCCGATGTATGCGGGCTGGGGCGGCGTGCAGGCGGACAGTGCGCCTTACGGCGAGGCGCTCGCCGTGAAGGGCAGGCATTTCGCGACGGGCGTCGGCACACTGGCCAACTCGCGGCTGGAGGTCCGCAACGCCGGCTATCGCCGGTTCTCCGCCACGGTCGGCATCAATGACTCGGCGCGGGATCCGCAGGCCCGCGCCACCTTCCTGGTCTATGGCGACGGCAAGCTGCTCGCCACCAGCCGTGCGCTGAAATGGGGTGATGCCGGCGAACGCCTGTCCGTCGATGTGGCCGGCATCCAGCTCATCGAGCTGGTGGTCCGCACGAGCCACGCCGGTGGCGCTGAACTTCCCGTCACCTGGGGCGAGGCCGCCTTGCTCACCCGTTGAGCGAACCGCTCAGCGCACGAATATCTTTCCCGGATTGAGGATGCCCAGCGGATCAAGCGCCTGTTTCACCGCCCGCATCAGCGCCACCGCCTCGTCGCCGGTCTCGTCCCGCAGGAAGTCCTGCTTGTGCAGGCCAATGCCGTGCTCGCCGGTGCAGGTGCCTTCCAGCGCGATGGCGCGCGCCACCATCTGCGCGCTCAGGCGCTCGGCCGTGGCCAGTTCCTCGGGCCGGTTCGGGTCCAGCAGGTAGGCCATGTGGAAGTTGCCGTCACCCACATGGCCCACGATGAAGTAGGGCAGGCCGGCGGCCTCGACCTCGGCGATGGACGCATTGATGTTCTCGGCCAGCCGCGAGATGGGCACACAGGTGTCCGTCGTCACCGCGCGGCAGCCGGGGCGGGTCTGCAGGCCGGACAGATAGGCGTGGTGCCGCGCCGACCACAGCCGCGTGCGCGCCTCCGGAGTGGTCGCCCACTCGAAGGCCTCGCCGCCATGGTCGGCCGCCACCTCCTGCACCACGGCCGCCTGCTCGGCCACCCCGGCGTCGCTGCCGTGGAATTCCATCAACAGCATGGGCGCTTCCTTCAGGCCCAGCTTGTCGTGCGCGTTGACGGCCTTGATCGCGTTGGCGTCCAGCAGCTCGCAGCGCGCGATTGGCACGCCGATCTGGATAACCTGCATGGCCGTGCGCACGGCCGCGTCTATGGTCGGGAAGAAGCACACCGCCGCCGACACCGCCTCGGGCAGCGGATGCACCTTGACGGTCAGCTCGGTGATGACGCCCAGCGTGCCCTCGCTGCCGACGAGCAGACGCGTGAGGTCGTAGCCCGCGCTGCTCTTCTTCGCGCGAGAACCACTGCGGATGACCTCGCCGCTGGCCGATACGAAGCGCAGGCCCAGCACGTTCTCGCGCATCGTGCCGTAGCGCACCGCGTTCGTGCCGCTGGCGCGCGTGGCGGCCATGCCGCCCAGGCTCGCATCGGCGCCGGGATCGATGGGGAAGAACAGGCCCTCGTGCTTCAGCGCCTCGTTCAGCGCCTTGCGCGTGACGCCGGGCTGCACGGTCACCGTCAGATCCTCGGCGTCCACGCGCACGATGCCATTCATGCGCGACACATCCAGGCTGATGCCGCCGTGCACGGCCAGCAGGTGACCTTCCAGCGACGAGCCCGCGCCATAAGGGATGACCGGCACGCGGTACTGCGCGCACAGCGCGACGACCCGGGCCACCTCGGCCTCGCTCTCGGCAAACACCACGGCCTGCGGCGGTGGCACGTCGAAGACGGATTCGTCGCGGCCATGCTGCTCGCGCACGGCCAGCGCGGTGGAGCAGCGCTGGGCAAAGTCGGAGCGCAAAGCGTCCAGCAGTTCCGTCGGCAACGGCGGGACGGGAGACAGGTGATGTTCTGGCGCATTCATGGGGGGCTCCCCGGGGTCGATTGCCAAGATTGTCTTGCAGCGGGCCCGCGGCAGTGACAGCATGGGCTGACAGCGTTTCGGGAGACCTGCATGGACCCCACACTGACCTGGCTGTTGTTGATTGCCGCCGCCGTGCTGATCCTGTTCGGTGCCGTGCGCTTCGACCTGCTGACCGCGCGTTGGCGCGACATCTTCCGCGGTCCGCCACCACCGCACGACGCGCCGCCCGCGCCGCGCTGGACACCCACGCAGGGGTTCCGCCCGCACGATGCGCCCCAACACAAACCGGCGTTCCACCGCAGCGGCCGAAGACACTGAGTGCATGCCGCCGGCGCATCGCTGAGTTCAGGCAGGATGACGGGTCCGAATACAGACCCGCATCCACCATGGGCAATCGCCTTTCACAAATCGCCACCCGCACCGGCGACGACGGCACCACCGGCCTCTCCGACGGCAGCCGCGTGCCCAAGGACCATCTGCGTGTGCAGGCCATGGGCGACGTCGATGAGCTGAACTCCAACCTGGGCCTGCTGCTGGCCGAGCCGCTGCCCGATGACATCCGCGACCTGCTCATCACCATCCAGCACGAGCTGTTCAACCTGGGTGGCGAGCTGTCCTGGCCCGGCGGCGAGCTGTTGAAGGAGGCCGCCGTGCTGCGGTTGGACGAGGCGCTGGAGCACTACAACGAGCACCTGCCGCGGCTCAAGGAATTCATCCTGCCGGCCGGCACGAGAAGCGCGGCCATCGCCCATGTGTGCCGCACCATCGCGCGCCGCGCCGAGCGCGCGGTCATCACGTTGGCGGCCACCGAGTCCATCCGCGCCGCACCGCGGCAGTACCTGAACCGCTTGTCCGATCTGCTGTTCGTGCTGGCCCGCGTGCTGAACCGCGCCAACCTGGACGGGCTGGGCGGTGACGATGTCTATTGGCAGAGCGAGCGCATGAAGCGGCTGGACGCCGCCGAGAACTGAGGCTCAGCGCTGGCGCAACAAACGCCACGCCAGCCAGCCCCAGCGCAGCATGGACAGCAGCTTGCCGCGGCGCTGCTTGCCGGCCGTCGCAAAGAAGGCCGCGCCACCACTGGCGGCGGCCAGTACCGCCGGTTGCGAGAACACGCCCCTGATCCACTGCAGCCGGTGGACCCAGCCATCGGCACGGCCACCAATGTCGTCGAAGGCCAGGTTCGCCTGACCCCGCATCAGCTCGGACGCCAGCAGCAGGTTGGCCTTGCGCTGGGCGCGCTGGCGCGGATCGTCGGGAATGCGCGGGATCATGGTCCGGGCTTGCGCCGCAGCGCATCGGCGTCGGCGCGCAGTTCGCCAATGCTGGCCTGGAACAACGAGGCGGGTTGGGCCAAGAGGCGCCTCACCTTGATGACGGCGGCGACGGCCGCGCCGAGCAACAGCAACGCGGCAATGCCCACGGCCAGCAGCCGGTAGCTGTCCCACAGCGCCACCGTGACCCACAGCACGAGCAACAGCAGGCCGAAACCGGCCAGCAGAGCCGCGACGACGGCCCAGATCAGCAGGCTGGCGATGCGCTCCTTCTCTTCCTGGGCCTCGATGGCCAGCAGCTCGAGCCGGATGCGCGTCAGCGTCAGCAACGAGACCCCGAGCCGCCGCAGCGGCGCGGAGACGGGTTCCTTGGTGTCGCTCAACGGCGACCGATCAAGACGCCGACGGCCAAGGCCACGGCAGCGGCCACACCGATGGATTGCCAGGGCTTGGCGTGCACATAGTCATCGGTCGCGGTGGCGGCAGCCTTGGCGCGCTCGACGGCTTCGTGCTGCGCGTCCAGCAGGCGTTCCTTGGCGCCGTCCAGGCGTTCGCGGATGCGGGCGCGCAAGGCCTTGACCTCGCCTTCGGCCTGGTTGCCAGTGGCCGTCATCAGCGCGTCAATGTCGTCCATCACGGCACGAAAATCCGACGCCAGTTTTTCCTTTGCCAGGGTGGTATCGCTCATCACGGGCTCCTATAGAAATGGGTCATACACGCATGCAGCCTAACCCTTTTGACCCGGGCATGACATGACCCCCCACGCATGAAGCGGGCTTGTCCTACAAGGACGCGACAGCCTGCCGCAGCCGCTGCGCAAAGGCCTCGCGCAAGGGCTGAGGAGCGACCACCTCCACCTGTCCCGCATGGCGCAACAGGTCCATCAGCAGCTCGGTGTCGTCCACATAGGGCAGGCACAAGCGCCAGCGGCCATCGGGCAGGAATTCGCTGCGCTGCGCCGGGTGCCATTCCTCGCGCGACACCCAGGCCGCGGTCTCGGCGCTGAACACCAGCTCGGCCTCGCGCGGCGTGCCGCCGGCGAAGATGCCGTAGCCCTGGTCCAGCTCGCCCTCGAGTTCGGCAAGCGGCACGGCCCGGGCTTCCGCGTCCAGAAGCGCGGCGCTCTCGATGCCGTCCAGCGCGAAGCGGCGGTAGCCGTCGCTTGCATGGCACCAGGCATCCAGGTACCAGGCATGGCGGTGGTGCACGAGGCGCTGGGGCGACACCTCGCGCTCGCTGCTCTCGCCGGTCTTCTTCTTGCGGTAGCGGATGGCCAGGCGGCGGCGCTTCACGACCGCGCTGCCCACCGTCTCAAAGGCCTCGCTGGCCATGCGCCGCCGTGCGGTGCCGATGAGCCGCACGCGCCGGCGCAGCTCGTCCGCCTCGGCGGCATCCACGCCCAGCATGCCGGTGATCTTGTCGAACATGGGCTGCAGGTGCCGGCCCACGACGCCTTGCTCGTCCAGCCCGGCCAGCATCTGCTGCATGGTCAACAGCGCGTGGAGCTCCGCCTCGTTGAACCACACGCCCGGCAGCTCGTGCTTGCCGCCGCGCCACTGCTGGCCGAAGCGGTAGCCGTTCTCGCCGGCGTCGTACTCGATGGGGGCATCCAGCCTTTCGCGCAGATAGGCCAGGTCGCGCTTGAGCGTGGCAGGCGACACCTCCAACGCCTCCAGCAGGTTCGCAAAGCTGATGCAGCCCCGGCTGCGGATCAGGGCCTCGATCTTGTAGAAGCGTTCGGTGCGGTCCATGCTGAAAATATTTACAGTGTTTTCGCGGTGGATCATCTCATGAGCTAGCTCGCTCACAAACTGCTTGCAAGGCCAGCAAATCCAAGCCCAGGCCTCTCTACCCAGGAGCCCGACCATGCAAGCCGTCTTCAACACCCAGATCTCCATCCAGCCCGCCCTTGTCCAGTACGACCTGGACATGGACGACGCACCGGCCTCCATCAGCGCGCACGAGCGCGTGGGCCTGGCCCTGGGCCGCGACCACGCCCTGCACGGCATCACGCCGCCCATCGCCCATCTGTACCCGCAGTCGCCGCTGCAGCGCGGCTGGATGGCGGCCCGCAGCCGCGCGGTGCGCGCTCCCGCCAGCCCGCAGGTGGAGCTGTGGCTGTCGCTGCGCACCCATGCCTGGGCACGCGGCCGCCATTTCGAGGACATGCTGGTCACGCCCCACCACCTGGGCCAGCTGGAAGTGAGCCACTGCCCCGTCACCCGCGAGCTGCTGGGCGACGACAACCGCAGCATCGACCGCGTGCGTGACGACGCCGGCTATGCCGCGGGCAACCTGGCCGTCATGAGCCGCCGCGCCAACAAGGCCAAGGGCAGCCGCGCGATGGCGCAGTTGCGCGACCTGGCCGACAGCTGTGCCGCCGGCCCCATCACCCGCATTGGCGGCCTGCTTGATGCCGAATGGGAGCGCCTGAGCGTGTTGACCAGCTTCGTCACGCCGCTGAGCCATAAGGAAGCCGCGCAGATCCCCATGCGTGTGCTGCCGCCCAACCGGTTGCGCCTGTTCAACCCCATCCAGGCGCTGCAGGCGCTGGTCACGCGCCAACTGGCGACGCCCGGCTGGAGCGCCCGCCTGGCGCGGCTGGAAGCGCTGCTGCCCACCGACACGCTGCGCAGCGACTTCAACCGCTTCCTGCTGGCGCTGGCACCGCGCGTGTTGGCGGCCGCCGAGCTGCAGCAGCCGCATGAGATCCGCTGGGCGCTGGAGGACGCGTGGGCGATGCCGCTGGTCATGAAGCGCTGGACCCGCTTCGCGCTGCAGCTGACGCCGGAACAGGCCGAGGCGCTGGTCGAGCGCGCGGCTGCCAAGAAGCTCAGCCCGGTGCACGTGCAGCGCCACGACGACGCGACCGACGGCTGGGCGCTGGCCACCGGCGGCTACGCGGCCTGACCCCCGCGGGCGCGGGGGCTGCCGGTTAAAGCCTGTCACGGCGGCTTCATCGCGTCGCCGGACAGTGCGCTTCGTCTGAACCGGAGCCTCCGATGAAACACTACCTCGCCCTGACCGCCGCCGCTGCCGCGGCCCTCGTCTCGCACAGCGCCGTGGCCGCCCTCGGCGCCGGCGACATCGCGTTCACCGCCCTCAACGCCGACGAAGACGGCTGGGCCCTGGTGACCTTCGTCGACATCGCCGCCAACACGACGATCTACTTCACCGACAACGAGTGGAACGGTTCGGCCTTCAACACCGGCGAGAGCTACCACCGCTGGGTCAGCGGCGGCTCCACCATCGCGGCTGGCACGGTGATCCGCTTCCAGAACATCGACGACGCGAGCACGCTGTCGTCCACGCTGGGCACGCTGAGCCGCGCTTCGGTCTCGGGCAGCAGCAACTTCGGCCTGAGCGCCAGCGAGGATTCGGTCTACGCCTACACCGCCAGCTCGGCCACCGGCACGCCCAGCTTCCTGGCCGCCATCACGACGACGGCCTTCACCGGCGCGACCACGTCGGGCCTGCTGACCAACACCGGTCTGTCCATCGGCAACGGCGCGATCGCGCTGGGCGGTGGTGCCGAGTACGAGGAGTACACCGGTATCCGTTCGGGCCAGGCCAGCTTCGCCGCCTACAAGCCGCTGGTCGGCAACATCGCGAACTGGACGACCAACCCCGACAACGGCAGCTATGCCGGCGTGGTGCCCAACACCACCGCCTTCGCCGTGACCGCCGTGCCCGAACCGCAGACCTATGCGCTGATGCTCAGCGGCCTGCTGGCCGTGGGCTGGGTCGCGCGCCGCCGCCGCGGCTGAAAACCCCGACGCTCAAAAGCAAAGCGCCCCGCGGGGCGCTTTTTTGCTGACGTCTCGCGCCGGCTTCAGACCAGCGAGCGGAACAGGCGGATCTCTTCGACGCGGGCGCCGCCCACTTCGGTCGTGCGGGCGCTGCCCAGCTCGCGCTTGAAGCCGGCCAGTTCGAAGAAGCGCAGTGCGCGCTCGTTGCGCAGGTAGCACCACAGCGTGGCCTTGGTGCAGCCTTCTTCCTGCAGACCATCGCGCGTGGCATCCCACAACGCCAGGCCGACGCCCTTGTCGAGATGCTCGGGGCTGGCGAACAGCGCCCAGACCTCGCCGGTGGTGGCCGGTGTGCCCTTGTCGCGCGAGCGGTCGAAGCCGGCGAAGCCCATGATCTTGTTGTCCAGATGGGCCACGATCACTTGCGGCTCGCACAGGTCGATGGCTTCACGCCAGAAAGCTTGGCGCTTCTGCACCGACATCGCATCCAGCGCGGCGGGCGGCAGCAGGTCCTTGTAGGCATCCTGGCTGCTGGCGACGTGGATCTCGGCGATGGCCTTGGCATCGCGCAGGGTGGCGGGGCGAACCTGGATCACGGACATGGAATTCTTCTTGAGCGGAAACGCGGGGACGAAAGGGCGAGATTTTGATTGCCCTTGCGCGTGCAAGCCGCTCTTGACAGAGTTTTTTTATCCGCTCAAGCAACCGCGATTTCTTGCCGCTGCGCCTTCACATGCTCCACCAAGCCGCGCCGCAACCAGCGCAGCGGCGTGCGCTGCAGCGTTGACAGCAGCGCATGATCGACCTCCATGCCGCCCAGATCGAGCGCAAAGCGCTGCGCGACTTCGGCCCTGACCTTCAGTAACAACTCCGCCGTCACCAGCGCATCAGCCATCGCGCGGTGGGCACGGCCCGCGAAGGCCAGGCCGTGGAAGCGCACCATCTCGCCCAGGCCATGACCCTTGGACTCCGGCCACAACCGGCGCGACAGCAGCACCGTGCACGCGAACTCATGCGCCGGATCGGGTGCCAATCCCGCGCGTTGCATCTCGGCCTGCCAGAAACCGCGGTCGAAGCTGGCGTTGTGCGCCACCAGCGGACAGCCGGCCGTGAAACGGGCCAGCTCGCCCATGACGCTGGCCGAGTCGGGTGCCGTGGCCAGCATCTCGTTCGTGATGCCGGTCAGGGCCTGGATCTGCGGCGGCACCCAGGCGCCGCTGTTCATCAGGCTGGCCCAGCGGTCGACGATCTCGTCACCCCGCACCAGCACGGCCGCGATTTCGGTGGCACGGCCGCCCGTGGTCGGGCCCAGTCCGGTCGTCTCGAAGTCGACGACAGCGATGGTCTGCAAACCCATTCCTCAAGACCTCAGTGGTGGATGTTTGACCGCGTTCATCGCGAGCTTGCGTTCCACCGCGGCTTCCAGGTCCACGCCACCGTGGTCGGCGATCTGCAGCAGGTACAGCAGCACGTCCGACAACTCCTCGCCGAGATGGCGGCGCTGGTCGTCATTGAGTGCCAACGACTGCTCCGGCGTCAGCCACTGAAAGATCTCCAGCAGCTCGGCGGCTTCCACCGTCATGGCCATCGCTAGGTTCTTGGGTGTCTGGTAGGGCTGCCAGTCGCGGTCGGCAGCGAAGCGGCGCAGACGCTGCTGCAGGAAGGAGATGTCCATGGAAAAGCTGTCCTATGTATTAAAGACTGTATTCAAGATTTCAAAGTAGTCGTTGTAGTAGCGGGCGGCCCGCGCTGTGGACAAGCGCAAAAACCTGAAGAGCAGCAATCATTTGCCTGCCGCACAAGCCTGTGCGCCAGACCCGGGATCACGGCGTCCGGTTTTGGGAACAACTTCGCCAAGGAGCCTAGGCCTGTGGATATCTGTGAGGTTGTCCCAGCGCCATCCACAGACTTGCTCTGCGTGCTCTAGACCTTCTTTACTAGAGAGGCGTGGCAAAACGCAACGGCAACGGGCAGCCCAGCGGCTAGAGTTGCCCTCCCTCGTATTTGTGAAAGCACCGCTTCGCCGGTGTCGCCAAGGAGACAACAATGAAACCCTTCCTCACCCGGATCGCCGCTGCGTCGGTGGCGTTGTTGGGCGGCCTGCTGCTGGCCGGCTGCGGTGGCGGCGGCTCCAGTGCCGACACCACGCCCAAGCTGGCCATCTCCTCGGTCAAGGTCTTCGGCGACAGCCTGCAGGACAGCGGCACCTTCGGCTACAAGTTCACCGTCCAGAGCGCCGACAACCTGATCTATGCCGAGCGCATCGCCGCCGGCTACGGCCAGACGCTGTGCAACTTCTTCACCTTCACGGGCACGACCTTCGCGCCCAACAGCAAGGCGGGCTGCACCAACTTCTCCATCGGCGGCGGCCGCATCACCTACACCGGCGCCGGCGGCGCAGCCAACCCGCTGAACATTGGCACGCAGATGGCGACCTACGCCGCGGCCGGCAGCTACTCGGCCAGCGACCTGGTCCTCATCGACGGCGGCGGCAATGACGCGGCGGACCTGGTGGGCGCCTACCTGACCATCCCGCGCGACAGCGCCGCGGCCTACAGCGGCCTGCTGGGCACGCTGCTGACGCCCGCGCAGATCCAGACGGCACTGGCCGGTGGCGCCTCGACCACGGCCCAGATCGGCGGCACCTACATGGCCGCGCTGGCCGACAAGTTCTACGCCTCCATCAAGACCAACGTGCTGGACAAGGGTGCCAAGCACGTCGTCGTGCTGAACATCCCCGATATCACGTTCACGCCGCGCTTTCAGATGGTGCTGGACGGCATCGCCGCGGCCAGCGGCGGCGGCACCGCCGGCGCCACGGCGCGCGCGCAGTCGCAAGCACTATTCCAGGGCTGGATGAAGGCCTACAACACGCAGCTTGCGGCCAAGCTGGCCGGCAACGACAGCGTCGTGCTGGTGGACTTCTACACGGCCTTCCAGGACCAGGTGGCCATGCCCGCGCAGTTCTCGCTGACCAACGTGAAGACGCCGGCCTGCCCCATTTCCGGTGTCGGCAGCGACGGCCTGCCCACCTACAACTTCCCGACCTGCACGGCCACGGCGCTGTCCGCCGCGCCGCCGGCCGGCGCGACCGGTGGTGCCGACTGGTGGAAGACCTACGCCTTCGCCGACAGCTTCCACCCCACGCTGTACGGCCACCAGCTGACCCAGCAACTCATCGCCAAGGCACTGTCCACCAAGGGCTGGCTCTAAACCACGGCACGCATTCGGAGACTCCACATGAAAACCAAGATCCTCCTCGGTGCCGTTGCAACCCTGTGCCTCTCGGGCAGCGCGCTGGCGCAGTCGGCCGGCAGCTTCGTCGTCTACGGCGGCGGCGTGCAGATCCAGCCTCAGGTTGAAAGCGGTGACCTGACCGCGCCCAGCCTGCCGGGCACCAAGGTCGACGTGAAGAAGGCCAGCGCCTTCGTCGGCGGCATCACCTACTACTGGACCGACAACATCAGCATCGACCTGCCCATCGGCGGGCCGTTCAAGCATGACGTGGTCGGCGCCGGCGCCATCGACGGTGTCGGCAAGCTGGGCACGGTCAAGGCGCTGCCCATGACGCTGCTGGCCCAGTACCGCTTCGGCGACGCCAACAGCAGCCTGCGTCCCTTCGTGGGCGCCGGCCTGACCTACGGCTATTTCTTCAAGCCGCGCGCAACGGCCGTGCTGTCCGGCATCACCGGCGGCACGCCCAGCAACCCCACCACGCTGTCCATGAAGAGCCGCCTGGGCCCCACGCTGGAAGTCGGTGCCGGCTACAACGTGACCAAGGAATGGTCCACCAGCCTGTCGGTCACCAAGACCTTCATCAAGACCACCGGCAGCCTGTCCACCGGCCAGACCATCGAGACGACGCTGGACCCGGTCTGCGTCAAGTTCAGCATCGGCTACCGGTTCTGAATCCCGGCGCTGCGCGCCGGTCGTCTTGCCAAGGGAGCCCCGAGGGGCTCCCTTTTCTTTTGGCACGCAAGCTGCTTCGAATCGCGGGTTCTCAACGGAGCGGCTGCCCATGATTCGATACCTGGCGGACCTGCCGAAAGGCAGGATGGTGCTGTGGTGCTACCTGATCTGGTGGTGCACGACGGTGTGCTTCCACTTCGACCCGTCCTGGCGTCTCTGGTTGAACTCGGCCGGCATCAGCATGGTCATCGGCATCGCGCTGATGCTCAGCGTCGCGCAGGGGCCGGTGCGCAAGCCCGACCGCTGGCAGACCTTCCGACTGTTCGCGATGCCGTTCTGCGTGTCCAGCTTCTCGTCGCTGATCAAGGGCAAGGGCTTCATCCTCATCCTGCCGCCCAGCGGCACCGAACTCGCCTGCGCGCTGCTGGCCTGCCTGGCCTTTCTGCTGCTGGTGTGGATGGCCAGGAGCCCGCTGCTGCGCCGGCGTGACGCGCCTTCGACCTGAGCCTGTTCATATTCCCCTGAACGGCGGTGGCCGGTGGGAGCAAACTCGCGCCTCCCCTTCTCCCGTGGAGTGAGCGATGTTCAAGAAACTGGCTTCCGAGGCCCTGGGCCTCAGTGACATCGGCGTCATCGTGCCGGCGTCCGACTTCAACAAGGTCGATGCCGACGACTACCTGTTCAGCGAGGACGGCGAGAAGATCTTCTTCCTCATCAAGTCCAAGAAGGACGAGTACTGCTTCACCAACCTCGCGCTGGTGCATGTGGACGGCGAGTCGGCCGTGTCGTCCAAGCGCGTCATCAAGCGCTACGACTACCTGAGCCACCGCATCAGTCATGTCACGCTGGAAACCGCCGGCACCATCGACATGGACGTCGAGATCAAGTTCAACATCGGCGACGGCGCACCCTTCAGCATCGACGTGCGCAAGAACTTCATCGAGCAGCTGAAGGACCTCTACAAGGCGCTGCACAGCATCGGCAAGCTGCAGGAGCGCGAAGAACAGGCGCGCCAGATCTCCATGCAGTGCCTGGGCGTCACCGGCCAGATGTTCAAGCTGGGCCACGAGGTCAGCGAGGAACAGGTCAGCCGCCACTACATGTCGCTGCTGAACACGGTGAACAGCGTGGTGCTGGACAAACTCAGCCGCAAGGACTACGGCGGCGTGTTTGAGCGCTACATCCAGAACTGAACGTTCAATCGAAGAAGTCGCTCAGCCAGGACTTCTTGCGGTAGTGCCCGCCGTGGTGCTTGCCGTAGTCGGAGTCCTGGAAATCGCGCCGGCCCTGGGGCGGCATCTGCCGCTGCTGCGGCACACCGGCCTGCGGCTGCGATGGCTGGCCGGCGGACAGCTGGATCAGCTTGTCCAGTTCGCCGCGGTCCAGCCAGACGCCTCGGCAGCTCGGGCAGTAGTCGATTTCCACGCCCTGGCGGTCGGACATCAGCAGCGTGGCGTCGGGGCAAACGGGACATTTCATGGCGGTACTCCTTGAGTGGTGGAGGTTGTACGCGAATCGCCATCCTTGATGGCGTGACAAATCGGAAGCATCCTTCAAGGAATACCGTAGTGATCCTGACGACGACCAGTCCCGATATGCGTTCGAACATGTTCTATGAATTGCCCGACAGGAGGCTTCTGTAATGCACCCGGCAGCGCAAGGAGCGCTCAGAGGAGTCCTCTACGTCCTTGTCTGGACGCTGGTCACTGTGGCTGGCGGATTCTTCGGTCTCTGGTGGCCGGTGAGCGATGTTTCGGAGCCCGGCCCGGGCGCCGGGTTTTCGGTGCTGCTGCATGGCATCTATGGGTTGTGCCTTGGAGCGTGCGTCGGCTTGATCGCGGTAGGCGGCCTGGCAAAAGCGCTCTCGACACGCAGGTAGGTCGCGCGGGTTTCAATCGTTTCAGCGCGCTGCAACAAATGCAGTCAACGGCGGGTGTCGGCGCAGTCACATTGAAACGCGGCGTTCCCACACTGACGGGCATTCCTTCTACCCTCGGATGCCCGCCATGCAACTCGTCACCACCACCCCGCTCCGCCTGCGCCACGGCGCCCGCCACTACGCCCAGATCGAGGAACTGCACCGCCTGGCGCGCGCCGTCGAGGCCGGCAGCCCGAGCGCGCGTGGCGAACTGCAGCAGTGGCTGAACAGCGTTCAGCAGTCCGGCGATCCGCGCCACGTGGGCCTCTATGTATTCGGCGCCGCGCTGGCCCAGCGGCTGGAGGGGCGCACGGCCGCCGAGGCCAACCTCTACCTGCGCCGCTACGAGCGGACCCAGATCGAGCTGTTCAACCTACTGGGCCGTGCGCTGCCCTTCGTGGGCCTGGCCACGACGGTCTGCAACCAGGCCATCGCCCATGCCTGCCGCGGCACCCAGCGCGCCGCGCTGATCGATGTCGGCATCGGCACCGGCCGGCAGGTGTTGCAACTGCTGCCCACGCTGGCCGCGCAGGGCCTGCGCGAGCTGACCGTCATCGGCATTGAGCCGGCCGAGGCCGCGCTGCAGATGGCGCGGCAGCAGCTGGAACAGGCGGCGCAAGAGTCGGGCCTCACGATCCGTGTGTTGCCGCTGCTGGGCAGCGTCGAGGCGCTGACCGAGCTGCAATGGGCGCAGATCCACGCCAGCTGTGCCGAGATGCCGGTGGTCATCAACGCCAGCTTCGCGCTGCACCACATCAATGACGATGGCCGGGGTCGCGATCAGCGCCAGCTGGTACTGCAACGCCTGCACGCGCTGGACCCGGCGCTGCTGGTGCTGGCCGAGCCCGATGTGGATCACCTGGAAACGGCGCTCTACCCGCGCTTTCGCAACTGCTTCGCGCATTTCAGCGCCGTGTTCGACACGCTGGACCGGCTGGACATGGCGCAGGCCGACCGCGATGCACTCAAGGCGGGCTTCTTCGGCCGCGAGATCGCCGACATCCTCGGCCAGCCCGAGGGCCGCCGCAGCGAGCGGCATGAGTCGGCCGCGCAGTGGCTGCGCCGGCTGGCGGATGCGGGTTTCGATGTGGCGATCGATGAGGCCGCTGCCGCCGTGGGTGCCGTGCAGGGGCCGGTGCAGTTGCGCCGCCGGGCCTATCACTGCTCGCTGGAGGCGGGCGGCGAGCCGGTCGTGGCGCTGTTCTGCGCGAGGCCGCAACGCGCGCTTCACTGAGCGCTCGGCACCTTCTCCGACACGCGGCAACGCGCCTGGCGATCAGACTGGAGCCGCCGACCGCCATCCTCGAATCGCCATGCACTCACGCCCTCTGATGACCCTGCTGGCCTGCGCCGCCACGCTGTGTGCGTGCAGCCCGTCCGAACCGCCGCTGGCGACGCCGCCCTTGCAGCCGGCATCCGCGGCGGCGGCGTCCGCCCCTGAAACTGCCAGCGCATGGCTGGGCCGCTGGCAGGGGCCTGAGGGCACCTACCTGGACATCACGGGCGGCCCCGGCGCCTATCGCGTGACGATCAGCAATCTCGATGGCCCGCGCACCTTCGACGCCAGGGCGGGCAGCGACACGCTGGTGATCCTGCGCGACGGCACGACCGAAACACTGCGGCCCGGCAATGGGGCGGACACCGGCATGAAGTGGCTGGCCGACAAGCAGGACTGCCTGATCGTGAAGCCAGGCGAGGGCTACTGCCGGGCCTGACGCATCAGGCGATGCCCACCACCTTGTGCATCTGCACCGACAGCTTCCACTGCGGATTCGCCATGCAGTAGGCCACCGCCGCCTTCGTGTGCTCGCGTTGCAGCACCGAGTCCATGGGCTGCAGGAAGAAGTTCTGGAAGTCCAGCCCGGCGAACCGTTCCGGCATCGCCAGTGGCTGGGGGTAGACCAGCTTCAGCTCGTGACCCGAGGTCAGCACCAGCTCCGCATCGGCCTTGGGGCTGACGCAGATCCAGTCCAACCCCGGCGGCGCCGGTTGCGTGCCATTGGTCTCCACGGCGATCTCGAAGCCACGCGCGTGCAGCGCGTCGATCAGCGGCGTGTCCAGCTGCAGCAGCGGCTCACCGCCGGTGCAGACGACATACGGTTTTCCTCCGCCCGGCCAGGCCTTGGCGATCGTGTCGGCCAGCGCATCGGCCGTCGCGAACTTGCCGCCGCCCTCGCCGTCGGTGCCGACGAAGTCCGTGTCGCAGAAGGTGCAGACGGCCGTCGCGCGATCCTGCTCGCGGCCGGTCCACAGGTTGCAGCCGGCGAAGCGGCAGAACACGGCCGCGCGGCCGGCCTGGGCGCCCTCGCCTTGCAGCGTGTAGAACAGTTCTTTGACGGCGTAGGTCATACCGGAATCAGCTCCTCCGAGTCACACCGGCTGACGATGGCGCCCGAGCCGCGCGTCTCGTAGATGTCCACGCGGTCGATCTGCGGCAGCACGGTGCCGCCCTCGCGCAGCACCCAGGCGGCCAGAGATGCCGCATCGCCATCCGGCAGGTTGGCGATCTCGAACAGCGGGTGGTGGTCCAGCCGCTTGAAGATGGGGTTGAACAGGCTCTTCACGTCGCCGAAGTCCACCGTCCAGCCCATCACCTGGTCCAGCGGTGCGGCCAGGTGCAGGCGCAGCGTGAAGGTGTGGCCATGGATGCCCGCCAGCGGATGGCCGCCCGGCGCGTGGCGCATGCGAACGGCGCTGTCCAGCGACATCTCCTTCCAGATGCGGTAGCTCTGGCCGTTGAAGTTGGCGCCGCTGGAGCCGGTCTCGTAGACGGTCACCCAGCTCAGCTCCGGCAGCTGCGGCTTCAGCCGCTGCCACAGCCAGGCCGAGATGTTCTCGCTGGTGGGGTTCTCGAGGCCGTCGATGTCGTTCAGGCAGCGGTAGTTCAGTGCGAAGTGCAGTGGCGCCCAGACTTCGT
The DNA here is from genome assembly GCF_031458115.1 of Roseateles asaccharophilus. GTDB lineage: Bacteria > Pseudomonadota > Gammaproteobacteria > Burkholderiales > Burkholderiaceae_C > Pelomonas > Pelomonas asaccharophilus_A. The sequence continues at coordinate 141,546 of NZ_JAVDXV010000011.1, forward strand.
CCAGGTGGTCGTAGTCGATGGACAGGTCGCGCTCGCCGAGGTCGGCGTTGGCATGCAGGATGACCTCGAAGCCATGGCCGTGCATGCGGCCGCATTGGTGGCCGGCCGGCACATTGGGCAACTGGTGCGCGGCCTGGAAGCGGTAGCGCCGCCACACATGGGCGTGGCCCGCGCCGTCCAGGTCCACGCCGCAATGCGTGGTGCTCTGCACACCCACCTGCACGATGCCGGGCACGTTCAGCCGGGAGCGCACCCAGCGCGCCAGGTTCTCGTCGGTGGGTTCGGGAAGAAAGTCGTTCAGCAGCGCATGATCCAGCGGTGCGACCGTCTCGGTCATGCGCGCGCGCAGCGCCTCGACCTCGCCGCCAGGGAACGCGGCCCAGCCGGCCGGCAGCGCCGTGCGGACCGTGGCGAAATAGCTGTGCCCGTGCAGGCCGTGGCTGCGGTGCGAGGCGGGTAGTGCAGGAATGCGGCAGGCCGACTCGAAGCCGGCGGACGCGCAGTGAAGGACCGAAACTGACATCCCCCGATTGTCCCTTGGGGTTTCAAACCCTGCTTGACTTGAAGTCCGCTTGAACTTTTAGTGTTCGGGCCATGAACCTTGCCGACCCCGTGACCACCGCCCCCATCCACGACGACAAGCTCTTCGCCCCCGGCCGCAGCGCCGCCTGCGTGGGCGCCGTGGCGCTGATCTCCATGCTGGCCTTCGAGGCCATCGCCGTCGCCACCGCGATGCCGGCCGTGGCCGAGGCGCTGGGTGGCTTGCCGCTGTATGCGCTGGCCTTCGGCGCGACGCTGGCGACCTCGGTCATCGGCATGACCGTCGCCGGCCAGCTGTGCGACAAGCGCGGGCCCTACCGCGCGTCGCTGCTGGGGCTGGCGGCCTTCCTGGCGGGGCTGCTGCTGGCCGGTTTCGCGAGCTCCATGGGCATGCTGGTGCTGGGCCGCGCGTTGCAAGGACTGGGCACCGGCGTGCTGGGCGTGGCGCTGTACGTGGGCGTGGGCCAGGTCGTGCCGGCACCGCTGCATCCCAAGATGTTCGCGATGTTTGCCGGCGCCTGGGTGGTGCCCGGCCTCGTGGGGCCGGCGCTGGCATCGGGCCTGGTGACGTGGTTCGGCTGGCGCTGGGTGTTCCTGGCCGTCGCTGCGGCGGTGCCGGTGGCGGCGGCGCTGATGCTGCCGGCGCTGAAGCGCGTGGGCAGCGGGTCCGGCCAGGCCTTGCGATGGGGCGCGCTGCGCTGGGCCGTGCTGGCCAGCGGCGGCGCGCTGATGCTGCACGGCGCCAGTCAGCGCGGTGGCGTCGAAGCGCTGCTGTGGTTCGCGGCCGGGGCCGTGCTGGCGCTGGTCGCCGCGCGCCGGCTGCTGCCGGCCGGCACGCTGGTGGCCGCCCGTGGCCTGCCGACCGTGGTGCTGCTGCGCGGCCTCATCGCCGCGTCGTTCGCCAGCGCCGAGGCCTTCTTGCCGCTGCTGCTGACGCAGCAGTTCGGCTGGAGCCTGACGCAGGCCGGCATCGCGCTCAGCACCGGCGCCGTCACGTGGAGCATAGGTAGCGCGATCCAGGCGCGCGTGCAGCGCGACGCGGCGCGGCGCCGGCTGCTGCCTTCGGGCTTTGCGCTGGCCGCACTGGGATTGGCCGTCGTGATGGCGCCGGCTGCGGTGCCGGCGTTGCCCACCTGGCTGGCGCTGGCGGGCTGGACCGGCGTGGGCCTGGGCATAGGCCTGTCATTCCCCATGCTGTCGGTGCTGCTGCTGAAGCTGTCGCCCCCCGAGCGGCAGGGCGCCAACACCTCGTCGCTGCAACTGAGTGACTCGCTGGTCAGCAGTGCGGCCCTGGGCGGCGCCGGCCTGCTGTTCAACCCGGCTACGCGCCAGGTGCTGCCGGTGCTGATGCTGGCTTGCGCGCTGGCGGCGGCCGCGGCCGTCATCAGCCCGCGGGCGCTGCAGGCAGGGCGCTGATGGCCTGAAGGAGCCATGGTCCGGAGGCTGCCGCTCTGGCTCCCCTGGGCGATGCGCGCCCGTGCCTCGCGGCCGACGATGACGGTCATCGCAATCCGCTCCTTCATCATGACCAGATCTTCATTGCAGAGGCCGTTGTTGCTGCTGGCCGCCTCCTGGCTGCTGGCCCATGCCGCCCAGGCGCAGACCTTCCAGCAGCGCCGCCTGCTGCTGGATGTCGAGTTGCAGCGACAGGGCGCCGTCCAGGCCGGCGCCGAGCGTGGCGAGCAGAAGCTCGCCCAGCGCTGGCAGCTCAGCGCGTTGATGCAAAGCGACGGCACACCCATCCCGTACAACCCGCTGGATCCGGAAGACCACCGCCGCCAGTTCGAGGCCGCGCAGTCTGCACAGCAGCGCGCGGTAGCCGCACCCATGGCGCCCATGCCCGACATCGCCGCGATGCGGGCCAAGGCCCAGGCACTGCAGGCGCGCTGCGGGCAGGACAGCGCCTGCGTGATGCGGGAAGCCACGGCATTGACGGCGGCGACGATGCCGGCTTCGACCCAGGGCCGCCTGCAGGCCTATGGCCACGCCGTGGCCGCCTGCGAGAAGCAGCCGGCAGGCAAGGCCCGCGAGGCCTGCCAGGCGCAGGCCCGTCGCCAGGCCGGCGGTGGTGTGGACATGCCCGAGGACGTTGGACCCGCCACGCCCTATCTGCTGTTCACCGGCGCAACCGACTGCGGCCTGCAGCTGACGGCCTCGCTGGACGAGCGCGTGGAAGGCAGTTTCAACGACGTGCAGGGCGTCGTGCGCTACACCGAGACCGCCAAGGGTAGCGAGACGCGCCGCGACGACACGCCCTGCCCCACGCTGCAGGTCGTGCTGGACACCCGCAACGGCCGCATCTGGACAGCGCTGGGCCTGGTGGCGCAGGAGGTGCAAGGCGTGCGCACGCGCGAGGAAAGCAACCGCCGCGTGCAGCGCCACGAAGGCCGCATGGGCTTGCGCTGGATGGAGGCGCAGGACTGGTTGCAGCAGCGGCTGAACCGGCTCAGCGACCAGGGACAGGACCAAGCCCGGCTACCGGCCGGCTCGGGTCAGGCGGACATCCGCCTGAAGTGGAGCTTTCGCCCCGCTTGAAGCTCAGGCGGCCGGCGGCACCCGGTCCGTCACGCGTCGGCCGCGCTTGGCGGCCGCCGAGCGCAGGTGCACCAGCGACTCCACGCGCTTGAGCAGTTCGCGGTCGTTCCAGGGCTTCTTGAAGATGCCGTAGACGCCTTCGATCTGGCCCACGCGGCCATGCAGCTCGTCGTGGCCCGTGATGGCGATGACGGGCAGGTCTTCCGTGGTCAGGCTGCCGTGCACGTCGGCGATCAGCTCGAAGCCGTCCTTGTTGGGCATTTCCAGGTCGGTGATCAGCACGGCGATCTCGGGCTTGGCGTCCAGCTCGGCCAGCGCCTCGTTGCCGTCGTTGACCTGCACGACCGTGAAGCCGGCGCCCTCCAGCAGCCGCTTGAGCTTGGTGCGCACCACGGCCGAGTCGTCGGCGATCAGCACGGTGGCCGGACCCTCGGGCTCCACGACCGGGGGTACCGGCGCGGGCGGCGCGCGCATGGGCGACGGTGCCGTCACGAAGGCGCTGGCCATGGACGGGTCGCCATGAGATGACCCCGGCAGCGGCGGCAGCACCACCGGCGGCTGGGCCGCGCGCGGCACGCCCGGCGGGCGCTGCGGCGGCGTGTAGTCGCGCGGCGGCCGGTAGTCGTCACGCTTGAAGGCGGCGATGAGCACGCAGATGGCCAGCGGTATTGCGATCAATACCGGCATCAGGTAGGCGCCCAGCAACTCCTGCAACTCGTGAAACATCGCTCCATCCCCAGGTATAGGGCGGTCAGCCTAACACCCGCCCACGGCGGGCACCATCGAGGAAAAGCCGGCATCCGTCACGGAAACACGGCTTTACCGGCCAGTGTGGCTAGAACGTCAACACGAAACAGGCACCACCGCCGGGCCGCTTGGCGTGGCGCACCGTGCCGCCCAGGCCATGCACCAGCTGCCGCACGACGGCCAGCCCGATGCCGCTGCCGCCTTCGCGGGTCGTGAAGAAGGGCGTGAAGATCTGCCCCTCCAGCCCGGGCGCAACACCCGGCCCGTTGTCGGCCACCGTCAGCCTCAGGCGCGCGCCGCGGCTCAGCAGCGCCTCGATCTGCAGCTGCGGCGCTTCACCGCCGCCCCGCCCGGCACAGGCCTGCAGCGCGTTCTGCGCGAGGTTGATCAACACCTGCTCCAGCTGGGCCGCATCGGTGCGCAGCGCCAGGTTGGCGGGTTCCACGCGGACCGTCACGGCCCCACCGGCCGCCGTCCAGGCCGGTTCCACGAGGCGCTGCACGGCCTGCAGCAGCGTGCCCAGCTGCACGTCGGCCAGCGTGGGCGCGGGCGGCTGGCTGACGCTGCGGTAGCGCTCGACAAAGCCCTGCAGATGCGCCGCACGGCGCGCGAGCGTGTCCAGCGCGGCCTGCAGCTCCTCGCGCTCGCCGGCTTCCAGCAGCGCCGGCGCGCTGGCGGCCAGCGACGCGATGGGCGTCAGCGAGTTCATGATCTCGTGCGTCAGCACCTGCACCAGCTGCCGCCAGGCGACCAGCGTCTCGGTCTCCAGCTCCGACTCGATGGGCGCCAGCGCCGCCAGCCGCCAGGCCTCGCCCTGCACCGTCAGCCTGGACACGGCCAGCACGGCGCGCTCCTGGCCGTGCTCGGTCGGCAGCGTGACGACGCGGCGGCCCGATTCCGCGTCCAGCAGCGCGAGCAGCGCCGCCGGCTCGACGACGCGGCCCGGCGCCAGCAGCCGGCGCGCGGCGGCATTCAGCGCCAGCGGCGGGGCACCCGCGGTCAGGCGCCACAGGGCCAGCGGCGCGTGTTCCAGCGCGGCGTCCAGGTCGGGCCGTGGCGGCGGCAAAGGGTCGACGGGCGCCGGGGTGGGCTGGCGGGACAGGCGCCGCAGCGCCGCCCCGCCCCAGGCGGCGGCCGCGAGGCCGGCCAGCGCGCAGGCGACCAGCAGGCGCGGCGAGTCCAGCGTGGCGACGACGCCGGCCGAACCGGCGGCCAGCCCCAGCGCGGCGATGGCGATGCGGACCGGGTCAGAGACCATGCTTCTCCAGCCGCCGGTACAGCGCCGCCCGGCTCACGCCCAGCAGCTTGGCGGCCTGGCTGATGTTGCCGTCGGCCTGGGCCAGCGCCGCCTGCACCGCCTCGCGTTCGCGCTGGTCCAGGTCCAGCGTGACGCCAGCGGGCGCCGCCTCCGCCGGGGCGATCAGGCCGAAGTCTTCCCACGTGAGCACCGGCCCGCGCGCCAGCAGCGTCGCGCGCTCGCAGGCCTGGCGCAGCTCGCGCACATTGCCGGGCCAGCGGTAGGCAGTGAGGCGCACGAGCGCATCGGGTGTGATCTCGACCGGGCGCTGCGCGAACTGCGCGAGGTAGTGGCGCAGCAGCAGCGCGATGTCACCCGCGCCGCGCTCGCGCAGCGGCGGCACGCGCAGCACCACGGTGTTGAGCCGGTACAGCAGGTCGGGCCGGAAGCGCCGCGCGTCGAACAGCTCGGCCTCGGCCACGTTGGTGGCGGCCAGCACGCGCACGTCCACCGCCACCGGCCGGTCGCTGCCCAGCGGCGTCACCTCGCGGCGCTCCAGCGCGGCCAGCAGCTTGGCCTGGCTGGCCAGCGGCAGGTTGCCGATTTCGTCCAGGAACAGCGTGCCGCCCGCCGCCGCGACAAAGCGCCCCGGGCGCGACTCGCGTGCGTCGGTGAAGCTGCCGCGCTTGTGGCCGAACAGCTCGCTCTCCACCAGCGCCTCGGGCAGCGAACCCATGTCCACGGCCAGCAGCGGGCCTTGCGAACGGGGGGATGCGCGATGCAGCGCTCGCGCCACCAGCTCCTTGCCAACGCCGTTCTCGCCCAGGATCAGCACGCTGGCCTGGCTGGCGCCCACCTGCGCGATCTGCGCGCGCAAGCCCTGCATCGCGGTGGACTCGCCCAGCAGCTCGCCCATCGCCGGTGCCGGGGCGCGGCGCGCCAGCGCGGCCTGCACGCAGGCCACCAACCGCTCGTTGGCCCAGGGCTTGGTGATGAAGTCCACGGCGCCCGCCTTCAAGGCCTGCACGGCCAGCTCGACCTCGGCATAGGCCGTCATGACGATGACCGCCGGCGCGCGCGGGCGCGCCACCACCTCGCGCAGCAGCGCCAGCCCCGCTGCGCCGTCGGTGGCGCCGGGCGTGAAGTTCATGTCCAGCAGCAGCACGTCGGGAGCGACCTCATCCAGCGCCGCCCACAGCTCACGCGGGTCGTTGCGCACGGCCACGGCGCCGAGCTTGCGCAGCGCCAGCCGTGCGGCCAGCGCCACGTCGGGGTCGTCGTCGAGGATGAGGAGGCTGCTCATGAGAGGGCGCGACTCTAAGCGCCTCAAGCCTCAGCGGGAAGCGGGTGTCCGGAACCGGACACTCCCGGTGTCCGCAAGCGGACGGCCGCGCCGTCGCCCGCCGTGGTCTCCCCAGGGAACGCAGGGTGGCTCGGCTTTTGCAGAGAAGGGTCAATGACCTCGCCCACCTCCCTCACCCTCTGGCGCAGCGCCTGGCGCCAGCTGCGCGCCGAGCCCGGCCCGGCCGTCCTCGTCATCGCCGGCCTCGCGCTGGGCCTGGCGCTGACGCTGCTGACGGTCGCCTTCATGCGCGACCTGCTGTGGGCCGACACCCGGCTGCCCGAGGCCGAGCGCCTGGTCACCTTCGAATTCCGGGCCAGCGAGCCAGGGGGCGGCATGACCGACTGGTGGAGCGACGTACCCACCACGCCGCTGGCCCGCGCGTTGCGCGACACCGGCGCCCCGGTCGCGCAGATGACCCGCGCCTTGCCCATCGCGATGCTGGCCAGCGCCGTGGACGCGCGCGGCGTGCAGCACCATGCACGCCTGTCGACGCTGCTGGTCGACCCCGACATCGAGGCCTTGTTCGGCCTGCAGCCGCTGGCCGGTGACCTGCGCGCGGCGCTGGCCTCGCCCGACGGCGTGGTGCTGACCGAGCACGGCGCGAACCAGCTGTTCGGTGCGACCGACGTCGTCGGCCGGCCCGTCGCGGTCACCGCCGACCTGGACGGCGGCCCCGGCCAGCCGCGCACGGTGAAGATCACGCTGACCGTCATGGCCGTCGTCCGCGCGCCGCGCCCGAATGGCGTGCTGGCCTACGACGCACTGGCCGGCTTCAACGCACCGGCCGCGAAGGCCCATGCCGAGAACGAGGCGTCATGGACCATGGCCAACGGTCACCTGTACGCGCGGCTGCAGCCCGGCGCGTCGGCCGCGCAGGTCGGCGCGCTGGCGCAGCGCCTGATGGACCAGCAGCCACCGCTGGACGGCATGCCGCCGGGCTTTCGCACCGAGCTGCGCGCGCTGGGCGTACTGGAGCGGGGCCTGCACGGCTCGGGCAGCACGCAGCGCCGCCTGCAGCTCGCCAGCCTGGCGGCCGCTGCGGCGGGCGTGCTGGCGCTGGCCGTCATCAACTTCATCAACCTGTGGAGCGTGCGCACGCTGCGCCGCCAGCGCGAGATCGGCCTGCGCAAGTCGCTGGGCGCCAGCGCCGTGGCGCTGGGCCTGCAGTTCTTCATCGAGGCGCTGGCCGTGGCGGGCATTGCCGGCGTCGCGGGCCTGCTGCTGGCCTGGTGGGGCACGCCGGCGGTGTCGGCGTTGATGCAGCACCGCTTCGACGCGCCGGTGCTGTCGCCCGCCACCGCGGCGTTGACGGCGGGGCTGTGCCTGGCCATCGCCGCCTGCAGCGCGCTGCCGCTGACCTCCATCGCGCTGCGCGTGCGGCCGGCGGAATCGCTGGCCGGGCGCAGCCACAGCGAGGGCGAGGCCGGCCGCTGGCTGCGCCGCGCGATGACGGTCGTGCAGTTCGCCGCCGCCGCGATGTTTGCCGCGATGGCCTTCACGGTGGCCTGGCAGACGCAGCATGTGGCGGCCATGCCGCGCGGCTTCGAGGTCGAGAACCGCGTCGCCGTGGACTTGCCGCCCGAGACGACGCCCGCGCAGACGCAGGCGCTGCTGGCGCGCATCCGCAGCTGGCCCGAGGTCATCGCGGTCGCGGCGTCGCCCGACGTGCCGGGGCGCGAGTACGGCAAGCATTTCTCCCGCTTCAGCGGGCCGGGCGGTCCGCTCATCGAGGTGCGCGCCGGCATGGCCTTCACACCGGGCTGGCTGCAGCTCTATGGTGTGCAACTGCTGGCCGGCCGGCTGTCGGCCGACCACCGCGCCGAGGTGGCGCAGCACGCCGTCGTGCTGGACCGCCGCGCCGTGCGGGCGCTGGGCTTTGCCAGCCCCGAGGCCGCCATCGGCCAGCGCCTGGGCGTGGACCACGGCCAGCCGGCCACCGTTGTGGCCGTCATCGACGACGTGCGCGTGGAGGGCCCGCGCGAAGCGCCCATGCCGCATCTGCTGATGCCCGTCGTCGAGCGAGGCAGCGGCGTCATCAGCGTGCACAGCCGCCAGCCGGCGGACACGCGCGGCAAGCTCGCCACGCTGGTCAACGAGACGCTGCCCGGCGCCCAGGCGCAGGCCGCGACGGTGCGTGAGCAGCAGGCCCGCGTGGTGGCCGACGACGCGCGCATCGCCCGCCTCATCGCCATCACCAGCGTGTTCGCGCTGGGCCTGGCCGCCGTGGGCATCTACGCGCTGGCCGCCTACACGCTGCGCCGGCGCGAGCGCGAGATCGTGCTGCGCAAGCTGCATGGCGCGGGCGCCGCCGCGGTCGCGGGGCTGCTGCTGAAGGAGTTCCTCAGCGTGCTGACCGCGGCCTGCCTCGTCGCGCTGCCCATCGCCGCGTGGTTGACGCAGCGCTATCTCGGCGGCTTCGTCGAGCGCGCGCCGGTCGGCCCGTACTCGGCATGGGTGCTGCTGGCGTCCGTGGCGCTGCTGACGCTGGTCGCAGCGCTGGCCGTGGCCCGCCACCTGCGCGCGGCGCTGGCGCTGCGGCCCCTGCAGGCCCTGCATGGATAACCCCCGGAAGACCCATCCCATGACCCAGATGTCTCTTCGTTGGCGCGGCGCCTGGCGCCAGTTGCGCGCCGAGCCCGGCCCGGCAGTCCTTGTCATCGCCGGCCTCGCGCTGGGCCTGGCGCTGGCGCTGTTGACGGCCAGCTTCCTGCAGGACGCGCTGTGGCCAGATGGCGACCCGCCCCAGCACGACCGGCTCGTCGCGTTCGAGTGGCGGGTGCGCGGGCCCGGCGGCAGCACGACCGAGTGGCTGGGCAGCGTGCCCGCCGTGCCGCTGCTGGCCGCGCTGCGCGACAGCGGCGCGCCCCTCGCGGCCAGCAGCCGCGTGCTGTACACGCAGCTGCCGGCAGGCGCCGCCAGCGCCACGGGCGCGCGGCGCAGCACGCGGCTGGAAATCGCGCTGGCCGATGCCGACGTGCAGACGCTGCTGGACCTGCAACCGCTGGCCGGCGACCTGGCCGCGGCGCTGTCCACTCCCGAAGGCACCGCGTTGACGGCGCAGGCGGCCGAACGGCTGTTTGGCACCACGCAGGCGCTGGGGCGCACGTTCACCGTCGCACTGCCGCCCATGCCCGATGGCACGCCGGGCGGCCGGTTCGCGCTGACCGTGAAGGCCGTGCTGCCCACGCCCAACCCGCATGGCAGCCTGGTGTTCGATGCCATCTCGGGCTTCCATTCCCCGCCCGCCAAGGCCTATCTGAAGCTGTCGGACAGCTGGTTCCAGGGCAACGGGCGGCTGTTCGCGCGCATGGCGCCGGGCGCCACGGCGGCGCAGCTGTCCGCGCTGGCCCAGCAGGCGCTGGACCGCCAGCCGCTGCCGCCCGGCTTCCCGTCCGACTTCCTGAAGGGCGGCGGCAAGCCCGCCTACATCCGCGCGCTGCCCGCCGCCGACATCGGCCTGCACGGCGCCGGCAGCCCCTACCGGCGCCGCTGGCTGGGCGGCCTGGTCGCGGCGACGGCGGGCGTGCTGGCGCTGGGCGTCATCAACTTCATCAACCTGTGGAGCGTGCGCACCCTGAAGCGCCAGCGCGAGATCGGGCTGCGCAAGTCGCTGGGCGCCGGCGGGCCGCAGCTGGCGCGGCAGTTCTTTGTCGAAGCGCTGGCGGTGGCCGGCCTTGCCGGAGCTGCCGGCCTGCTGCTGGCCTGGTGGGCCACGCCGGTGGCCGAGGCGCTGATGCAGCGCAGCTTCCATGCGCCGGTGATCAGCGCCGGCGCGGTGGCCTTGACGGCGGGGCTGTGCGTTGCGATCGCCGCCATCAGCACACTGCCGCTGACGTCCATCGCGCTGCGTGTGCGGCCGGCCGAATCGCTGGCCGGGCGCAGCCACAGCGAGGGTGCGGCCAGCCGCTGGCTGCGCCGGCTGATGACGACGCTGCAGTTCGGCGCCGCCGCCGTGTTCGCGACGCTGGCGTTCACGGTGCTGTGGCAGGCACAGATCGCCGGCAGCATGACGCGCGGGTTCGACGTGCAGGACCGCGTGGCCATCGACCTGCCCTGGGAGGTTCAGCCGGCGCAGGTGAACACGCTGCTGGCGGCCGTGCGCCGCTGGCCCGAGGTCATCAGCGCCAGCGCTGCCGACGACGTGCCGGGGCGCGACTTTTCCAGCTGGTACGGCGAGTTCACCGGCCCAGGCGGCCGCTCGGTCAGCCTGCGCACCGGCGTGGACTTCATGCCGGGCTATCTGCAGACCTACGGCATGCGCGTCGTCGCGGGGCGGCTGTCGGCCGATCATGTGGCCGAGGTGGCGCAGCGCGCCATGGTGCTGGACGTGAGCGCCGCGCGCGCGCTGGGCTTTGCCAGCCCCGAGGCCGCCGTGGGCCAGGTGCTGGGTGCGCCGGACAACATCGATGGCGGCAAGCCCATCACGGTGGTGGCGGTCATCGCCGACATTCGGCTGGAAGGCCCGCGCAGCGCGCCGCAGCCGCATGGCATCCGGCCCGTGGCCGAGCGCGGCGGCGGTGTCATCGCCGTGCACAGCCGCGACCCTCGGGCCACGGCGCAAAAGCTCACGGCGCTGGTGCGCCAGCAATTCCCGGACGCCGACGCCCAGGCGCTGCCGGTGCGCGACATGCTGCTGCAGAAGGTCGTGGACGATCAGCGGCTGGGCCGGCTCATCGCCATCGCCGGCCTGATGGCGCTGGGCCTGGCCGCCGTGGGCATCTACGCACTGGCGGCCTACACGCTGCGCCGGCGCGAGCGCGAGATCGTGCTGCGCAAGCTGCACGGCGCCGGGGCCGGCGCGGTGGCCGGGCTGCTGTTGCGCGAGTTCGCCGGCGTGCTGGCCGTGGCCTGCGTGGTGGCGCTGCCGGTGGGGGCGTGGCTGTCGCAGCGCCATCTGGCGGACTTCGTCGAGCGCGCGCCGGTGGGCCCGGGCTCGTTGTGGGTGCTGCTGGCATCCTTCGCGCTGCTGGCCGCGGTGACGGCGGTGGCCGTGGCCCGCCACCTGCATGCCGCGCTGGCGCTGCGGCCCTTGCAGGCCTTGCGAGGCTGACCGGCGATGAGCGACATGGCCGATCAGAAGCACATCTCCGGCGCGGCGATGGACCGTCGCGTCGCGGTGCCGCGGCGTTGGGGCCTGCTGGTGGTCGCCGTGATGGCAGCGCTGGCGATGGCGCTGCTGCTGGTGCGCTACTGGCCGCGCGGTGTTTCGGTGTCGCGCGCCGAGGTGGAGATCGCCGCCGTGAAGCGCGGTGCGTTCCGTGACGTCGTCGTCGGCCGCGCCACCGCGCAGCCGCTGCATTCCGTGCTGCTGGATGCGATGGAGGACGGCCGCGTCGAGCGCGTGCTGGTGAAGGACGGTGAGCGCGTGGAGGCCGGCCAGCTGCTGGTCGTGCTCAGCAGCACGCAGCGCGCGCAGGAGCTGATGGCGCGCTCCAGCGAGGCCGCGCAGCAGCTGGCCAACCTGGCCACCTTCCGCGCCGGTCTGGCGCAGGCGCAGGCGGCACAGCGCCGCGAGGTCACGCAGGCCGAGTTCGAGCTGGAGCGCGTGCGCCGCCTTCATGACCGCAACCGCGAGCTGGCGGCGCAGGGCTTTCTGTCGCCGTCCGCGCTGGAGGACTCGGCCGACAAGCTCGCCATGGCGCGCCGCCTGTTCGAGCAGCTGCAGGCCGATGGCCGCGAGGAGCTGCGCACGCGCGAGCAGTCGGTGCAGGCCATGCAGCGTGCCGTGGCCGACCTGGACCGGCGCCTCACCGCGATGCGCACTGCCAGCGAGGGGCTGGCCGTGCGCGCCGCCGTCGCCGGCCGCGTCACGGGCCTGACGCTGCAGGTCGGCGAGAGCGTGCGCAGCGGTACGCGCATCGCGCGGCTGGACAGCCTGGGCCGCTTCAAGCTGGAGCTGCGGCTGGACGAGTTCCACCTGGCCCGCGTGCGCGAAGGCCTGGCCGCGCAGATCACGCACGACGGCCGCGAGCACGCGCTGCGCGTGGCGCGCATCGATCCGCAGGTCAAGGACGGCCGCTTCAGCGTCGAGCTGGTGTTCGACGCCGAGCCGCCCGCGCTGCAGGTGGGCCAGGGCCTGGACGTGCGCCTGACGCTGGGCCAGCCCAGCCCCGCGCTGCTGCTGCCCGATGCCGGCTTCTACGCCGACACCGGCGGCGCCTGGGCCTTCGTGCTGGACGCCGACGGCCGGCATGCCCAGCGGCGCGACCTGAAGCTGGGGCGCCGCGCCGATGGCGTCATCGAAGTTCTTGGCGGCCTGCAGCCTGGCGAGCAGGTCGTTGTTTCACCGTATCGCGCGTTCACGAACGCATCCGCACTTCAACTGAACTGAGACAGCCATGTTCAAGCTCAAGCAACTCACCAAGACCTTCCGCACCGGCGACATCGAGACCACCGCGCTGGACCGCATCGACCTCGACATCGAGGCCGGCGAGTACCTCGCCATCACGGGGCCCTCGGGCTGCGGCAAGTCCACGCTGCTGGGCATCCTCGGGCTGCTGGACGCCCCCAGCGGCGGCGAGTACTGGTTCGACGGCCACAACGTGGCCGGCTGGAACGAGCGCCAGCTCAACGCGCTGCGCCGTGGCCGCATCGGCTTCGTGTTCCAGAGCTTCAACCTCATCGACGACCTGACGGTGGCCGAGAACATCGGACTGGCGCTGGAGTACGGCACGCTGCCGGCGCGCGAACGCCGTGCGCGCGTCAGCGAGGTCATGGAGCGCCTGGGCCTGACCCACCGCGCCGGCCACCGGCCCAGCCAGTTGAGCGGCGGCCAGCAGCAGCGCGTGGCCATCGCCCGCGCGATCGCCGCGCGGCCGGCCCTGCTGCTGGCCGACGAACCCACCGGCAACCTGGACAGCGCCCACGGCGCCGAGGTCATGCGCATCCTGCGCGAGCTGAACGCCGAGGGCACCACGCTGGTCATGGTGACGCACTCGCTGGAGCATGCGGCGCAGGCGTCGCGCACGCTGCGGCTGCTGGACGGGCGGGTGGTGGTGGATGCGATGGCGGCAGTGGCCTGAGGCGTGCGATAGCTGCGGCGCCTGCGCAGCGCAGCGAGGGCAGCGCTTGTCTTCCCGGCGTTGGCCCTGGGCTTGCGGTTGATTGCCTATGCGCCGCGGGAGACTTGCTGGTCGCAGAGGCACAGGCCGCGGTGTGAGGCGCGTTGAGGCATCGCCGATGCTGATGGCCTGACCGCACGCTTGGGTCTGATGCTGACGGCGGTCACCGCGTCAGCTTGGCTGACGCCGGGCATTTCCGCGTCAAGGACGGCTTCATGGCCGATCCAGGGCGCATCTTGCGCCAACTACTGGACGACTAGCCCGCTGTCACAACTCCGTCCGAGGCTTGCCGTGACACGGTGCCCTTAGGATGCGGACCCCATGCACCCCCTAATTCGTGGCCTCCTGGCGCCGCTCGTTCTGCTGGCCGGCGCGGCCGCGGCATGGGCCGATGCCAGCCCGCTGGAGGTGCAGTTCCGCAGCGTGGCGGTGCCGATGAACTCGGTGCCGGCCGTGGCGCAGGACAAGGCCGGCTTCATGTGGGTGGCGACCAGCCGTGGGCTGACCCGCTATGACGGCTACCGGCTGCGCCCCATCGAGCTGGCGCGCGAGACCACCACGCAGCGCAACCTGGGCTGGGTGCGCGCGATGGCCGCGGGCCTGGATGGCCGCATGTGGGTGGGTACCGAGACGCTGGGCCTGGCCGTCTACGACCCGCTGGCCGACCGCGTGCAGGCGCTGGGCAGCCCCTCCCCCAAGGGCGGGCCGCATGCGCCCATCCGTGCGCTGGCGGTGGACGCCGAGGGCGACCTCTGGGTGGGCAGCGTGGGCCAGGGCCTGTACCGCTACCGCACCGAGTCGCGCCGCTTCGAGCCGCAGCCGCTGACGGTGGACGGCCAGCCCGAGTCGCGCGTGCTGGCCTTGCGCGTGGGCGCCAACGGCACGGTATGGGCCGGCCATTGGCAGGGTCTGGCGCGGCTGCGGCCCGGCCAGGCCTGGGAGACGCTGCCGCTGCCGGCGCATGACGGCCTGCCCGCAGCCGCCACCGTGCTGACGCTGCTGGAAACCCGTGGCGGCCGTGTCTGGCTGGGCACGCAGGACGGCCGGCTGGGCGTGGTGGACGGCGGCGCGGTGCGCTGGGTGCAGTCGCTGCACACGCCGGTGCAGGCGCTGGCCGAAGGGCCCGACGGCCGGCTGTGGGTGGGCACCAAGACGGGCCTGCTGTGGATCAACCCCGGCAGTGAGGCCATCGAGGCCAAGCTCACGCACGACCCGCGCCGCACCATGGGCCTGGCGGGCAACGACATCAGCGGCCTGCTGCGCGACCGCAGCGGCGCGATGTGGGTCAGCGGCTACGGCCTGGGCCTGCAGCGCCACCTGTTCCATCCGGCGCTGGCTGTGCGCGGACCCGACCTGGAGGTGGCCGGCGTGCTGGCCGATGCCGACGTGCGCGCCGTGCTGACGCTGGCCAGCGGCGACGTGCTGGGCGCCACGCAGCAGGGCCAGGTCGTGCGGCTGGACGGCCGGCGCGAACTGCAGACGCTGGGCCAGCTGGCGCGCGAGCGGCGCACGGTGGTGGAGATCATGGCCGAGGCGGCCGATGGCAGTCTGTGGATGGCGGCGGCCGGCCGGCTGGAGCATCGCGCCGCCAACGGCCGCCTGCTGCGCGACTGGCCGCTGGACGGCGGCCGCGCGCAGCGCCTGCTGGTGCGCGCCGGCGGCGACGTCTGGCTGGGCATGCAGGAAGGCCTGTACCGGCTGGACGGCCCCGAGGCCGCCGGGCTGCAGCGCGTCGCGCTGGCCGATGGCCGCCCGCTGCACGGCGCCATCCATGCGCTGATCGAGCGCCCCGCCAGCCACGAGCTGTGGCTGGGCGGCCAGGCCGGCCTGTTTCGCGTGCGCGACGGCCGTCACCCCGAGCCGCTGCCGCAGGCGCCGGCCGAGGCGCTGGCCAGCCAGATCGTCGTCGCGCTGCTGGCCGGCCGCGACGGCACGGTGTGGGTGGACACCGCCATCAGCGGCCTGCACCGCCTGGCCGGCTGGGACGCCCAGGGCGGCGCGCGCTTCGAGCGCGTCAGCGAGCGCCTGGGCCTGGAGGGCGCGTTCGGTGGCAACCTGCACGAGGACGGCCAGGGCCGCATCTGGAGCCAGATCCAGGTCTACGACCCGCGCAACCAGCGCGTGGACGGCTTCGGCAGCGCCGAGGGCGCGAGCTTCGGCAGCTTCTGGTTCTTCGCCAGCACCGAGCTGCCGGGCGGCGGCCTGCTGTTCGGTGGCAGCCGTGGCCTGCTGCGCGTGCTGCCCGAGGCCTTCGCGGCCCAGCCGGCCAGCCCGCCGCTGGTCATCAGCGGCCTGCGCGTCAACGGCCAGCCCCACGAGCCGCCCGGCGCCGACGGCCTGACGCTGCCCGCCGGCACGCGCAGCCTGGGCGTGGAGTTCGCCGCGCTGGACTACGCCGACCCCACGCGGCTGCGCTACCAGTACCGCCTGCTGGGCCTGGACAACGACTGGACCCGCGTGGACGCCAGCGCCCGCAACCCCAGCTTCGGGCCGCTGAAGCCGGGCCGCTATGTGCTGCAGGTCAAGGCCAGCGCGCACCAGACGCTGTGGGGCGCGGACCAGCTGGAGCTGCCCATCGAGCTGCTGCCCGCGTGGTGGGAGACCACCGCCGCGCGTGCCGGCGGCGTGGTGCTGGCGCTGGCCGCCATCTGGGGCTGGATGCGCTGGCGCACGCGGCTGCTGCGCCGCCGCGAGGCCGAGCTGCAGGCGCTGGTGGACGAGCGCACCGCGGAGCTGCGCGAGCTGAGCCTGACCGACGCGCTGACCGGCCTGCGCAACCGTCGCTACCTGGAACTGCGCCTGGACGACGACCTGCGGCTGTGCCTGCGCCGCTTCGAGACGCCCGAGTACCAGAAAGACGGCGAGGGCCCCGGACCCGACGCCGACCTGCTGCTGATGGTGCTGGACCTGGACCACTTCAAACGCATCAACGACCTGCACGGCCACGCGGCCGGCGACGCGGTGCTGGTGCAGCTGGCCGAGCGGCTGCGCGGCGTGTTCCGCGAGACCGACTCGCTGGTGCGCTGGGGCGGCGAGGAGGTGCTGGTGCTGGTGCGCGAGACCGAGCGCCGCGACGCCGCCGCGCTGGCCGAGCGAGTCTGCGCCGCGGTGCGCGAGAAGCCGTTCGATATCGGCCCCGGCGAGACGGTCCACGTGACCGTGTCCATAGGCTTCAGCGCCTTCCCGCTGGACCCGCGCCACCCGCGGCTGTGGGACTGGCGCGCCTGTCTGGGCCTGGCCGACTCGGCGCTGTACGCCGCCAAGGCGCAGGGCCGCGACGGCTACGTGGGCGCCATTCGCGCAAAAGGGCTGAGCCCGCGCGACACGCCGCAGGGCCTGGAGGCCTGGCAGGTCGAGACGCGGCTCGATGTCGCGCGCAGCGCGGTCGACGACGCCCTCACGGCCTGACGTGCGCCCCTCGCCCAGACACGCCCGGCTGAACGCGGGCGTGCCTGGTCGGTCCCCCCACGGGGACGGCGATGCTTGCGGCATCGAGCCGCAAGCGCATCGCCATGGCGGGCCGGCTTGGGAGCGGCCCGGCGCTCGGCCCGGTTAACGAATGAAAAGCTGCTTCAGTGCGTTGGGCAGCTCCGCCCGCCAGGCCGCCTCGTTGTGCTCCGCATCGGCGGCGATGGTGAGGCTGAGCCGGTCGGCCGGCAGCTGGCGTGCCAGCCGGCGGTGCATGTCGCGGGTCTGGTTGGCCATGCTGCCGCCCTCGCGGCCGCCGCAGTACAGATGCACGCGCGTGCCGGGCTGCAACACCGCCTTCTCCGTCAGATCGAACAGCTGCGGCGCGGCCCAGTAGGACGGGCTGAACAGGCCGTAGCGGCTGAACACGTCGCCATGCCACAGCATCGCCGCGTGGCTGATGAGGCCGCCCAGCGAGCTGCCGATCAGTGCCGTGTGCTCGCGTTCCGGCCGCGTGCGCCAGCCGGCGTCGATGAAGGGCTTGACGGTCTTCGCGATGAAGTCCAGGTAGGCCCGGCCTTCCGACTTGCCCAGCCGCTCGTGGTCGAACGGCGCCATCTCGCTGCCGCGCTTGTCGCCGCCGTTGTCGATGCCGACCACCAGCGCCTCGAAACCGGTCTCCTGGGCGAGCTGCGCCATCGTCTCATCCACGCCCCATTCGCCGGCGAACCCGGTGGCCGCATCGAACAGGTTCTGGCCGTCGTGCATGTAGATGACCGGGTAGTGCTTGCTGCGGAAGGTGGCGTAGCTGGGCGGCAGGCACAGCCGCAGCGTGCGCTGGCGGTTCAGGCCGGGCATGGCCAGGGGAGGCGTCAGCACCTGCACGGTGGACAGCGCCGTGGAGGGCGGCGCGGCGTGCACGGGCAGTGCGGCGGCGAAGGGGAGGGTCAGCAGCTGGCGGCGTTGCATGAGCAAAGCCTAGCCGTTGCCAAGCCCGGTGGCGGTCGTCATGTGTTGCGTGCCATTCCTAGAATCCGCCCATGTCAGCCGCCGCCAACATCCGCCTCGAACTGCTCGCCCCCGCCCGCGATGCCGACATCGGCATCGAAGCGGTAAACCACGGCGCCGACGCCGTCTACATCGGCGGCCCCGGCTTCGGCGCGCGTGACAAGGCGCCCAACCGCATCGAGGACATCGCGCGGCTGGCGAAGCACGCCCACCGCTTCAATGCGCGCATCTTCGTCACGATGAACACCATCCTGCGCGACGACGAGCTGGAAGGCGCGCGCCAGCAGGCCTGGCAGCTGTACGACGCCGGTGTGGACGCGCTCATCGTGCAGGACATGGGCCTGCTGGAGCTGGACCTGCCGCCCATCCAGCTGCATGCCAGCACGCAGACCGACATCCGCACCCCGGAGAAGGCGCGCTTCCTGCAGGACGTGGGCTTCTCGCAGATGGTGCTGGCCCGCGAGCTGGACCTGAAGCAGATCCTGGCGATCAAGGCCGAGGTGCAGCACGCCTCGCTGGAGTTCTTCGTGCACGGCGCGCTGTGCGTGGCCTACAGCGGCCAGTGCTTCATCAGCCACGCGCACACGGGCCGCAGCGCCAACCGCGGCAGCTGCAGCCAGGAGTGCCGGCTGCCGTACACGGTGACGGATTCAAAAGGCCGCGTCGTCGCGCATGACAAGCACGTGCTGAGCCTGAAGGACAACGACCAGAGCGCCAACCTCGAAGCCCTCATCGACGCCGGCATCCGCAGCTTCAAGATCGAGGGCCGCTACAAGGACATGGCCACCGTCAAGAATGTGACGGCCCACTACCGCACGCTGCTGGACGCCATCATGGAGCGCCGCCCCGAGCTGGGCAGCACGGGCCATGGCCGCTGCACGTTCACGTTCACGCCCGAGCCCGAGCAGGCCTTCAACCGCGGCGGCACCGACTACTTCGTCAACGGCCGCAAGATCGACATCGGCGCCTTCGACACGCCCAAGCACGCCGGCCTGCCGCTGGGCGACGTGGTGCGCGTGGGGCCGGAGGACTTCGACGTCGACACCGGCGACGCCACGCGTGTGCTGAACAACGGCGACGCGCTGACCTGGTGGGACCGCCAGGGAGAACTGCAAGGCGTGCCGGTCAACGTGGCCACTGCCTTGGGCGGTACGCGCTGGCGCATCGCGCCCAACCTGTCGCAAGGCCAGGCGATGGCGGACCTGAAGGACTTGTTCCCCGGCACCGCGCTGAACCGCAACCGCGACATGGCCTGGGAGCGCATGCTGGCCAAGCCCAGCAGCGAGCGCCGCATCGCGGTGGATGTGACGCTGGCGCAGGTGAACGACGGCTTCGAGCTGACGCTGAAGGACGAGACCGGCGCGCGCGCGTCGGTGAAGCTGCCTTGCGCACACGAACCCGCCCGCGACGGCAAGCAGGCCGAGGCGCAGATGAAGGAAGGCCTGGCCAAGCTGGGCGACACGATCTTCGAGGCCCGCCGCGTGCGGCTGGCCATGCGCGGCGAGCCGCTGTTCATCCCGGCCAGCAAGCTCAACGCGCTGCGCCGCGACGGGCTCAAAGCACTGGAGGCGGCCCGCGACGCGGCCTTCGAGCGCCTGCCGCGCGACACGCCGATGGACCCGCCCGCACCCTACCCCGACGACACGCTGACCTACCTCGCCAACGTGTTCAACACGCGCGCCGCGGCGTTCTATGCGCGCCACGGCGTGAAGGTCATCGGCGCTGCCTTTGAGAGCCACGAGGAGCTGGGCGAGGTGCCGTTGATGATCACCAAGCACTGCGTGCGCTGGAGCCTGAGCCTGTGCCCCAAGCAGGCCAAGGGCGTGACCGGCGTGCAGGGCACCGTGCGCGCCGAACCGCTGACGCTGACGCACGGCGACGACACGCTGACGCTGCGCTTCGACTGCAAGCCCTGCGAGATGCACGTGGTGGGCGCGATGCGCAAGAACGTGTTGAAGCAGCTGAAGGCTGAGCCGATGACCTTCTACCGCTCGCGGCCGGTAGGGGCAAATCCGGTCTGATCCCCAGATCGCCGCCGGCCGGGCGGTGCCACACTCGCCGCCATTCAAGAAGCGGATGGGAGGCAGGCGTGTCGGAGAACGCAAACGGGCCGTTCAGGCTGACCAGGCGCCGCGTCATCGGTACGGGCGCCGCGGCCGTGACGCTGCTGGTGCACGAGCTGGCGCTGGCGATGCGGCCCTCCACGCCGCACGTGGCCGGCGCGCGGCCGCCGCTGCCGGGCAACCCGACACAGCCGACTGCGCCGCCCGGCGTGCCGGACTGGTCCGGCGGCCCCGGCAAGGCGCGGTTTCGCATCGACGGTCTTGCCAAGGTCACGGGCCAGAAGATCTATGCCCGCGACTTCCGCGCCGCCGACATGCCGCACTGGCCGCGCACCGAGCGCGTGGCCATGATCCTGCGCGCAACGAACCCGGGCCGCGTCTTCGCCGGGCTGGACCTCGGCGCGCTGGCCGGCACGGGCGTGCAGCCGCTGCTGGCCATCACGCAGGCGAAGCAGACGCCCATCAAGGGCTACACCGGGCCGCAGAGCGACCTGGCGGCGCTGAACCTGCAGCTGCCGTTCTCCACCGCCGGTGCCAACGGCATCAAGCAGCTGCTGGTGCCGGTGGGCGGTGCGCCGCAGTTCTACGGCCAGCCGGTGGCCATCCTGATCTTTGCGGACGGCAATGCCTACCGCGCCGCCAAGCGCGCGCTGCAGTTCCAGCCCGCCGTCGTGCAGATGGGCGAATTGCCGCCGGCGCCGCAGCCGGCGTGGGTGACGGCCTATAGCCCGGCCACCACGCTGACGCGTTATGACGCGCCGGGCACCGAACCCTTCTCGCAGGTGCAGGTGGGCTATGCGTCCGACCCCTTCCAGCCGGACACGTCCGCCCAGCCCTACAACAGCAAGGCCCGCGAACTGCGCCGGCGCATCGACGCCACGCTGCAGGCACCCAGCCCGCAGGTGCTGCAACTGGGTGGCAGCTACAGCACGCAGGTCTTGGACCCGATGTTCATGGAACCCGAGGCCGGCCTGGCCTGGCTGGACCGTTCGGGCAAGGACGCGGGCACGCTGCACCTGGTGCTGGGCACGCAGGCCACCAACGGCGACGTGCACGACAGCTTCACGATGTTCAGCAAGGACTGCCCCGTCAGCGTGAAGACGGTGGTGCTGAACTCCTGCTATCCGGGCGGCGGCTTCGGCGGGCGCGATGTGTCGACCTTCCCGGGGCTGCTGGGCGTCACGGCGGCGCTGGCCGACGGGCCGGTGCGCATCGCGCAGGACCGCTACGAGCAGTTCCAGGGCGGGCTCAAGCAGCTGGCCAGCAACATCACGCAGCGCATCGCGATGGATGCCAGGACCGGCAAGTTCCTGGCCTTCGGCAGCCAGCAGGTGCTGCCGTCCGGCGGGCAGAACAACTACAGCCAGTTCGTCGCGATGCTGGCGGGCTATTGCGGCCTCAGTGGCTACGACATCAAGCAGGCCTACGTGGACGCCATCGCCCAGCCCAGCACCGGCGTCGTGGCAGGCTCCATGCGCGGCTTCGGCGGGCCGCAGGCCAGCTTCGCGGTCGAGACGCTGGTGGACGAGGTGGCCGTGGCGCTCAAGCGCGACCCCATCGCGCTGCGCGAGGCCAACGCATTGCGCGAAGGCGACCGCACCATCACCGGCGCGCCGCTGGAGCAGCCCATGCGGCTGCACGAGATCTGCCGCCGCTCGCGCGAGCACGCGCTGTGGCGCGACCGCGAGGCGGTGAAGCGGCGCAAGGCGCGCGAGGGCATCCGCTACGGCGTGGGCTTCGCGCTGGCCAACCAGGCCTACGGCACCGGCAAGGACGGCGTGATGGCCGAGGTGGCGCTGGCACCCGACGGCCGGCTCACCGTGCGCAGCAACTGCGTGGACATGGGCAACGGCTCGGCGACCACGCTGGCCATCTCTACCGCCGGCTGGCTGGGCCGCAACGCGCACGACATCTTCATGGGCGACGTGGCCGGCTTCGGCGCGCTGGAGCTGAACAACGACAACACCGGCAACTGGAGCGACCCGCACTGGACCGCGTCGTTCGCGATGTCCAGCAGCGCCTGCCTGACGGCCTTCCACCAGGTGCACGTGACCGAACAGGCCGCGCGCGTGCTGTTCGAGGCCGGCCTGCTGCTGGCGGCGGCGCAGCTGTGGAACGTGCCGCTGGCGCAGATCCAGGGCAAGACGCGCTGGGAGGCCGGCCGGTTGGTGGCGGCGGGCCTGGCGCCACTGCCGCTGGCGGCGCTGGCCGCGCGCGTGCATCAGCGCGGGCTGACGGCAGCGGCCATGGTGCATGGCCTGTACGAAGGCGCGTGGGTGACGGCGAGCTATGCGGTGCCCGCTGGCGGTGTGCTGCGGCTGCCCATCGACGGTCTCTCGCTGCGCGCGGGCGGGCAGTCGCAATGGGCCTTCATCCAGCGCCAGGACCTGAAGCCGCCGCTGCCGCAGGCATCGCTGTACGGCCGCAGCCTGTACGCGCCTTCGGGCGCGCTGGTGGCGGTGGAGATCGAGCGTGGCAGCTTCGAGCCGCGTGTCGTGGCCGTGGAACTGCTGGTGGATGCCGGCAAGGTGCTGCAGCCAGACCTGCTGCTGGGCCAGGCCCAGGGCGGCGTGGCCATGGGCATCGGCTACGCGCTGCTGGAGAACCTGCCGCTGGAAGCGGGCGGGGCAGGCGACGGGCGCTGGAACCTGGATCGCTACCACGTGGCTTTGTCGGCGGATGTGCCGCTGGCGCGGCTGAACATCACGACGCTGGCGTCGGATGAGCCGACGGCCAAGGGCATCGCCGAGGCGGTGCTGTGTCCCATCGCGCCGGCCATCGGCAATGCGATTGCGCATGCGACGGGGAAACGGTTTCGGGCGTTGCCGATCACTGCCGCCGACATCGGGAAGGCGTTGGCATGAGCACCAGCTGCGAGAAACCGAGCCGGGAGTTCGCCCCGGCGGGCGACCTACTTTCTGAGCGACCAGAAAGTAGGCAAAGAGTCGCCCCCGCTCCGTCGCCCCTTCGCTGCGCTGCGGGGTTCCCTGCGATGCTCGAAGCCCAGGGCCGCGCTGAACTCGCGCCGCTACGCTCTGCTCAAACAGTCATCGCGAAGTCAGTGCTTGAAGCGCGCTGCGCACGCGCCCTGGGCTCCTGCGCTTCTCGGCTCCTCCAAAGGGGTGTGAAGGGAACAGCCAACAGCCAGAAGCCAACTGCCTCGTCTCGGAGACGCAGTGTCACTCGCGCACGCCGTCCGGTGGACGTATTTCCTCTTCCCCCCTTTAGCCCCGCCGAGGAACGGAAGGCCTTGAAGGCGTGCGCGCAGCGCACTTCAAGAACTGACTCCGCACGGCTGTTTGAGCAGAGCGTAGCGGCGCGAGTTCCGGGCGGGCCTTCAAGGTCTGACGTACTGAGGCAGGACCGAGCACAGCACCTGCGTGCTGTGCGACGCCTGGCGAAGGACTTGCCGCATGCAAGCGGCAAGGCACGCAGGGCACCCCGAGCAACGCGAGGGGCGGGGCGGCCGGGGGCGGTTTCTTTGCTTACTTTCTTGGGCGTCCAAGAAAGTGAGTCGCCCGCCGGGGAGAACTCCCGGCTGGGCCTTGCCACAAACACAAATCAACGAGAGGCCTGCCAATGACCGACCTCGTCAAAGTCCAATTCCACGTCAACGGACGACCCGTCGATACCAAGGTTCCTACCGACCTCCCCCTCGTCGACTTCCTCCGCGAGGAGCTGGGCCTCAGCGGCACGCGCCTGTGCTGCGGCATCGGCGTCTGCAAGGCCTGCACCGTGGCTGCCCGCCGCGCCCCAAGCAGCCAGGCCCAGCCCATGCTGGCTTGCTCCACGCCCGTGGCGCTGTTGCAAGGCCAATCCATCACGACGGTGGAGGGCACGGGCAGCATGGAGAAGCCGAGCGCCGTGCAGCAGGCCTTCCTGGATCACTTCGCGTTCCAGTGCGGCTATTGCACGCCGGGCTTCGTCATGGCCACCGAGATGCTGCTGGGCCGCTTGCGCGCGCAGCCCATCCGGCGCGACCAGCTCGACGCGGCCATCGAGGACGCCGTGGGCCAGCACATCTGCCGCTGCACCGGTTACGCCCGCTATCACCAGGCGATACGGGCCGTCGTGCTGGCGGAGAAAGGGCTGGTGACCGCATGAGAGCGTTCGTGCTGCTCCTGCTGCTGGCCGGCACCGCCCGGGCCGAGACGCTGTTCGAGTACGGCCGCCAGTGCGCCGCCCAGATCAGCGAGATCCCGGCCTTCAGCTGCATGGCCGGCGAGGAGATTCCCATCACCGTGGACGGCGGCAAGCCCGTGCCCGCCGAGCACGCGCCCGCGCGCTGCGACCGGCCATCGCTGCTGCCGCAGCACGACGAAGGCAGCCAGGGTCAGTGCGTGCCCGGCAGCCGGGCCCTCGTGCTGCGCGACGACAAGACCGCGCAGATCAGCGCCATCTGCCGCAAGCAGGTGGCGCGGGCCCAGGGCAGCCATCTGTTCGACGAGATCAACGTCATCTCGCACAGCCTGAAGGACGGCAAGACCTGCTGGTTCACCGCCAAGGCCAAGGCACCTCTGAGCAAGGACAAAGGCATCGATGGCCGCTGGGTGCCGTCGCCCAGCACGCTGACGCGCAAGCCCCAGCCGCCCAGCCCCGAGGGCGTGGCCGCGCTGCCGGCCGACAAGGTCTGGCAGACGCCGCACCAGGTCGCGTGGACGCAGCCCGCCTGCATCAATTGCCACGACAGCGGGCCGTTCATGTACTCGCCCTACATCGCGCAGACGACGCAGCTGCCGGGCGACCCGTTCGGCTTCTACCAGCCCAAGGCGATTGGCGAGGACTTCAAGAAGGCCTGGGCGCGCTTGAACGCCTTCGGCATCACGACGCGTGGCAATACCTGCACGGCCTGCCACCGCATGGGCAACATGAACTCCTGCAAAGTCGCGATGGACCAATCCACAGGGAGCGGCCATCAGCAGGGCGGGAATGAATGGTCCAAGAAGTTCCCGCAGTCGCACTGGATGAGCCCCGGCAACCTGCACAGTCAGGCGCAGTGGAACGAGCAGTTCGCCGACAGCCTGAAGAAGTTGGCGGCGTGCTGCGAGGATCCGAAAGGGCCGGGGTGTCGGGTGGTGGAGTACGGGCCCAAGCCTGCAAAGCGGTAAGCCATGCGAGCGTCCGGCATCCTGCGGTCCTGGAATGAAGAGCGAGGCTTCGGCTTCGTTGCGCCGGAGCGCGGCGGCCCGGCGCTGTTCGTGCACATCAGCGCGTTCCCCCGCGATGGCTCCAAGCCTGTGGTGGGCGAGACGGTCAGCTTCGAGCTGGGCCGTGGCCCCGATGGGCGCATGCAGGCGGTTAAGGTCGCGCGCAGTATGGTGGGCGGTGATGCAACCCCTCGTCGTTTGGCGTCGTCAGCGCCACGGCGAAGCGGATCCAGCTTGCTCGGAACGGTCGTGCTGATGTTGGCTGTGCTGGTGGCTGGCGGCTGGGGGTACAGGCACTACAAGGACAGCAACCGGCAGCAGCGGGCAGACGTGCCGGTCGCACCGCGGGAGCAGTCCGCAGCGCCCATCCAGAGCTTCCGGTGCGACGGTCGCGCGCACTGTTCGCAGATGACGTCCTGCGCCGAGGCGACCTGGTTCATCAACAACTGTCCGAACACCCAGATGGACGGAAACGGTGACGGCGTGCCCTGTGAACAGCAGTGGTGCATGGCACCCGGGGCACGCTGAGTCAACTCAACAAGTCGTACTTCCCACCCCGCTCCAGCGCTTGCTTGTACGCCGGCCGTGCATGAATTCGGTCAAGGAACGCCTTCAGCTTCGGATAGGCGCTCATGTCGGCCCCGCGTGACGCGGCAGCCTCGATGGGAAAGCTCATCTGTACGTCCGCCGCCGAGAACTCGGCGCCGGCAAACCAGGGCCGTGCGGCCAGCTCGCCTTCCAGGAATTTCAGCTGCCGATCAATGTTGGGCTGCACGAAGGTGCTGAGCACCTTGCCGGCAATGCTCTTCGCAATGGGCTTGATGAAGAACGGTGCGGGCGCGCGCTTGACCTTGTTGAACACCAGCTTCATGACCAGCGGCGGCATGGCCGAGCCTTCGGCGAAGTGCATGAAGTAGCGGTAGTGCAGCAGCGCCTGTTCGTCCGTGGGCTTGAGCCGGCCCTGGCCGTACTTGTCCACCAGGTACTCCAGGATGGCGCCGCTCTCGGCCACCGTCAGCGCGCCGTCGGTGATGACGGGGCTCTTGCCCAGCGGATGGACCTGCTTCAGCTCCGGCGGCGCCAGCGAGGTCTTGGCATCACGCTGGTAGTGCTTGATGTCGTAGGGCAGGCCCAGCTCTTCGAGCAGCCACAGCACGCGCTGCGAGCGGGAGTTGTTGAGGTGGTGGACGGTGATCATGCGAGCCAGTTTAGGCAGTGACGCTCGCGCTGTGCGTCACTGCGTTGACAGCTCGCTCAAGCCGCCTTGGCGGCCACGGCCTCGTCGTCCGGCGCCAGCAGCCGCCCGAACGCCAGCTTCACCATCAGCAGCCCCACGCCCGCGGCGGCCACCAGCGCGGCGTGCAGCAGCCAGAAGTTGGAGCCCTGCATCACCTCCAGCAGCCCGGCCAGCCAGCCGACGAAGATGTTGCCGATGAACAGGTGCAGGTAGTAGATGCCCAACATCACGCCCTGGTAGCCGCGCGGCGCCACGCGCGAGTACAGCGCCAGGCCCACCGGCATGATGTTGGCGAAGCCGATGTTGTTGACCGTCGAGTACGCGAACGACCACAGGATGCTGATGCGCCCGCTGCCTTCCTGCAGCGCCAGCGCCGGGATCATCAGCAGCGCCGGTGCGCAGGCGGCGACGAAGCAGCCCAGCGCCATCTTCGTGATCTCGTCGGGCTCGCGGCGGCCTGAGCTGGGTGTGGCCCACCAGCGCCAGAACCACAGAGATGCCAGCATGGTGCCCGTGCTGGTCAGCGCGTCCACGGCCTGCAGCCAGGTCACGGGCACCGTGAAGCCGGCCACCACCATGTCCATGTGCTGCTGCGACCACAGCGGAAAACCGTTGTGGTACTGCTGGTTGCCGACGATGGACAGCATCAGGATGGGCAGGATGGCCACCAGCAGCGCCACCTGCAGCAGGCCGCGCCTGCCGATGGGCGGGTGCTCCTCAGCCTGTGCCTTCGCGTTGCCGCGCGGTGCCTCGGGCGGCAGCCAGCGCCGGCCCGCCAGGTAGACGAACAGCCCGATCAGCATGCCCACGCCGGCGGAGCCGAAGCCCCAGTGCCAGCCCACCTTCTCGCCCAGCGTGCCGCAGACGATGGGGGCGGCGATGACGGCGATCTGCACCGCCAGCATGAAGATCTGGAAGGCGCTGGCGCGGCGCTTGTCGCCCGGCGCGTAGAGGTCGCCCACCTGCGCGGCGATGTTGCCCTTGAACGCGCCCACGCCCAGCAGCAGGCAGCCCAGCGCCGGCAGCAGCAGCATCTCGAACGCCATCAGGAAATGGCCGGCGGCCATCAGCAGCGCGCCGAGCACGACGGTCTTGGTGCGGCCCAGCCAGCGGTCGGCGATCAGCCCGCCGAAGATGGGCGTCAGGTAGACGAGGCCCACGTACAGCCCGAACACGGCCGACGCCAGCTGCTGCGGCGAACGCGGGCCGGTGACGTTCTCGATGGCGGCGCGCAAAGCATCCATGCCGGCCACGTTGCCGATGTTCTCGGGCATGAACAGGTAGTTGCTGAGGTACAGCACCAGCAGCGCCTGCATGCCGTAGTAGCTGAAGCGCTCCCACAGTTCGCAGAAGGACAGCCAGCCCAGGCCGGCGGGGTGGCCCAGGAAGGCGCGGTCGTGGCGGGCGCGCAGGTCGCTGGTGGCGGCCATGTCGCTCGCGGAAGAGGTGACGGTGGTCAAGACAGGTTCCAGGTCTTTTCAGGAAGCCGTGACTGTCCCTGCCCGCGCGCTTGCTGGCAATGCGCAATCGCCCCGGGTGGCGGCAGTCACGGGCGACGCGGGGTTCTGGTGCAATGCGGCGCTGAACAGGGGGATCGCATGGACATCGACGTCAACAGCAGCAACACCTCCGGCCAGGGCCTGGCCAGCCAGGTGCCGCCGGAGATCCGCCGCTGGAACTGGGGTGCCTTCCTCCTCAACTGGATCTGGGGCATAGGCAACAACGTGCTGCTGGCGCTGCTCGTGTTCGTGCCCTTCTTCGGCTTCATCTGGATGTTCGTCGTCGGCGCGCGTGGCAATGAATGGGCCTGGCGCAACAAGCGCTGGGACAGCGTGGCGCATTTCCAGGCCACGCAGCGCCGCTGGGCTCGCTGGGGTGTGGTCGTCTGCGTCGCGTTCATCGCGCTGGCCTGCCTGGGTGTGCTGGGCATCGGCCGGCTGCTGAAGGATTCCGAGGCCTACAAGCTTGCACAGCTGCGGCTGGACGCCGACACGCGCATCGCCGAGATCATCGGCCAGCCCATCTCCACCGGCTTCCCCATGGGCCAGATCCACATCTCCGGCCCGCGCGGCACGGCCAGCCTGTCGTTCAGCGCCGAAGGCCCCAAGGGCAGCGGTACGGTCTTCGTCGAGGCGACCAAGGACCTGGGCGTGTGGAAGATCAACCGCATGGCGTTCGAGGAAGACAGCACGGGGCGGCGCATCGACCTGTCGCCGGAGCCCTCCGACGATCGTGAGGACGGCACCGTATGAGCACGCGCATCCTCGTCACCGGCGGCACCGGCTACATCGCCGGCGTGCTGATCCGGCAGCTGCTGGCCAGCGGCTGGACGGTGCACACCACGATGCGCGACCGCAAGCGTGAGCCCGCACTGCGGCAGCTGCTGGGCTTGAAGGCGGGTGACGAGCGGCTGCGCTGCTTTGCGGCCGACCTGCTGCGCGACGCCGGCTGGGCCGAGGCAGCTACCGGCTGCAGCCACATGGCCCATGTCGCGTCGCCGCTGCCGGTGGGCGTGCCGCGCGATGCCAACGAGCTCATTGTTCCGGCCCGCGATGGCGCGCTGCGGGCGCTGAAGGCCGCGCGCGATGCGGGCGTGCAGCGGGTCGTGATGACCTCCTCCGTGGCCGCCATTGCCTACGGCCACGGCCCGGGCGAGCACCGCTTCACCGAGCGCGACTGGACGCGGCTGGAGACGCCCGGCATCCCGGCCTATGTGCAGTCCAAGACGATTGCCGAGCGTGCCGCGCGCGACTGGGTGGCGCGCGAGGGCGGCGGGCTGGAGTTCTGCACCGTGAACCCGTCCGTCGTGCTGGGGCCGGTGGCCAGCGCCGACTACTCGGCCAGTGTGGTCATCGTGCAGAGCCTGCTGCAAGGCAGGGTGCCCGCGCTGCCGCGCATCGGCTTCGGCATCGTCGACGTGCGCGACGTGGCCGAGCTGCACTGGCGCGCGCTGACCGCGCCGGGCATGGCGGGCGAGCGCTTCATCGCCTGCGGCGGCTTCACGTGGCTGCGCGACATCGCGGCCGTGTTGCGCGAGGAACTGGGCGCGGACGCGCGGCGCGTGCCCACGCTGCAGTTGCCGGACTGGAGCGTGCGGCTGCTGGCCAAGCTCAGCCCCACGGTGCGCGCTGCGGCAAGTGAGCTGGGCACGGTGCGGCACCAGGATTCAAGCCATGCGCGGGAGGTGCTGGGCTGGGTGCCGAGGACGCCGAGGGAGGGGATCCTCGCGACCGCGAAGGATTTGATCGCGCTGGGTGTCGTGGCGCGCTGAGCCGCCATTCGGGCCTCATTCGCAGCGCAGCTTTCGATACGCCGCACGCAGATCAAGCAGGCGCTGTTGCGCCGCTGCCAGCTCGGAATCGGCCTTGGCCGTGCTCTCCGCTGCCTCAGCCGCAGGAAGCTGTTGATCCAGGATTCGGCATTGCCTTTGTGCATCTGGGCTCAAGCGTTGTCGCCGTCCGGCCTGGTCGAGCTGCTTCGCATCCATGCCGGTCACGGGTTTGACCATCTCGGCAAAGCCCTCGCGCAGATGCTCTCTGCGCACGTCCTGCCCTTGCAACTGCTTCCCGGTGGACTTGTTCATTCCACGGGTTGGTTCGACCTCCAGCTTCTTCGCTCCCAGACAGGGCGAGTCGGAGTAGTTGACCTTGCCGCCATCCTCGCACCGGTAGACCGTGCGGCTGGGCGGTGGCAAGGTCTGCGCAACGACGGCCGAGCAGCCCAGCAACGCGAGGAAAGGCAGAAGTTTCATGGTCGACCCGAAGCAGCGACCGCGCAATGCTAGCCGGCGCTAACGACCCCGCCGCTGCCACAAAGGCCGCTTGCCCTTCAACTGCCGCTCGATGCCGTCGTTGAGCCGCCCGCGCAGGTCGATGACCGCCTCCACGTGGCCGTAAACGCCCGGGAAGCGCAGGTCCAGCCACAGCCACAGCGTGCAGATGCGCAGCGCCTGCTCCATGCGGTCCAGCCGGCCGTGCTGGTCGTACTCGTCGAGGAAGTGCGGGTCGCCGGCCTGGCCGGTGCGCGCATGGTTCGTCGCCCACCCGGCGAACTGGTCCACCAGCATGGGCAGGCGCGAGTCCACCGGCGCCTGTGCGTACTTGAAGCGCTCGTTCAGCGGCAGCGCGCTGGCGTTGCGGTCCAGCATCTCGGCCAGCTCCAGCATCTGCTCCAGCTCGGCGACGGCGAAGTGCGCGTCGTCCAGGCGCAGCTGCTGCATGAAGATGCTCAGCACCGCGTACAACTTGTTGACGCCCATGCGCTGCGAGATGGTCTGCACATGGCGCCAGTTGGGCGCCACCGGCGCCTTGAAGTCGCGCGGCGCGCGCGGCTCCTTGGGCAGCTGCTGGCGCAGGATCTTCATTGCCTCGGCCTCGGCCTCCTTCAGCACGCTGACGAAGCCCTCGTCGTGCATGCCGTAGCGGCCCGCGCGGCCGGCGATCTGGTGTACCTCGCTGACGCTGAGCTCGCGGTCGCCCACGCCATCGAACTTGGTCAGCGTGGAGAACAGCACGCGGCGGATGGGCAGGTTCAGGCCCATGCCGATGGCGTCGGTGGCCACCAGCACGTCGCTGGCGCCCACGGCAAAGCGCTCGGCCTCGCGGCGGCGCACCTCGGGCGGCAGCGCGCCGTAGATGACGCTGACGTTGTGCCCGCCCTGCGCGATCTGGTCGCGCAGCATCAGCACGTCGCGGCGGCTGAAGGCCACCACGGCGTCGCCTGCATGCAGGTGCGTCATCGGCACCGGCGCCGGCATCAGCTGCACCTGCTGCTTGCGCTCGAACACGCGGCGCTCGGGCTTCTCGCCGCACAGCTGCAGCAGCCGCTCGATGGCCGGCGCGGCATAGGCCGACGCGATGATGATGACCTCGCGCGCCGGCACGCCGACGATGGCCTGGGTCCATGCCCAGCCGCGCGAGTCGTCGAAGATCATCTGCGCCTCGTCGATGACGGCCACGTCGATGACATCGCGCGTGTTGACCATCTCGATGGTGCTGCTGACGACGCGGGCGTTTTCCGCCGGCACGCTCTCCTCGCCGGTCAGCAGCGAGCAGGGCACGCCGCGGCCTACCAGGCGGTCGCGGCCCTCCAGCGCCAGCAGCCGCAGCGGTGCGAGGTAGGCGCCGTCCAGCGCCTGCGCCAGCCGCTCGAAGGCCGAATAGGTCTTGCCGCTGTTGGGCGGGCCCAGGTACAGCGTCACCTTGCGGCCCAGCTTGCGGGCGGCGTCGAAGCTGTCCGGGTAGCCCTGAAAGGCCAGCTCGCGGCCCAGGCTGGCCAGCGTCGATTGCTCCTCGACCTGCTGCTCCCAGCGGTCCTGGGCGCGCGTCAACGCGGCCTTCAGGTCGGCGTACGGCATGGGCACGCCGCATTCGGCCTGCAGTCGCGGCAGCAGCGATGCGAGCTGGGCCGAGTCGCCCATGGCCTCGCTGCGCGCGACCAGGTGGTTCAGGTGCAGCGTCAGCTCGGCCTGGTACGAATACTCGGGTGCCTGGCCCAGCGCATGCCGCAGCGCGGCCGTATCGCCGTCGCGGAAGAAGGCCCACACGGGCTCCTCCGGCACCGGCACGCGGTGCGACAGGTCGATGCGCCAGCCCTCATGCGTCAGAGTGATCGGGTGGATGCACAGCCGCGTGAACACCAAACATTCGCGGCGCAGGCCCAGGCTTTCCAGCTGGTGCAGGCGCTGCTGCAGCTGCGAGCGCAGCATGTTGGCCAGCGGTGTGGCGGCCAGCTGGGCCAGCGCCACGGGGATGTGCGCCGGCAGGATCCAGCGGCTGGGCCGCGCGCCACCTGCGGCCTTGGACACCTGGATCGCGCCCAGGCGCTCCAGCGCGTCATCGGTGCCGTCGTCCAGGTCCGACGGCGTCAGCACCTGCGGCAGCGCATAGGCGGCCTGGCGGATGCGCGCCCAGTCTTCAGGCGCGAGGTCGGCCGGCAGTCGGCTGGCGTGGCGGGGCTGGGGGAGGGGAAAGGCCGGCGCGGGCGGCTTGGCGGGCTTGTTCTGAGGGACTTCTGCGTTCACGGGGGAAGTGGAACACAGCGGGCGCCTCTAGTAGCCCTTGGCCTTGAGCCGGAACGCCTTGCCGCCCACGTCGGGGTCGTCGCCGAACGAAGCGTCCACCCAGGCGCCGCGGTCGGGCGGGCCGACGTTGAAGGAGAACACGCCTTGCTGCAGCCTCAGGTCTGGTGCCAGGCGGGTTTGCGGAGAGAAGCACATCAGGGCGGACTTGACGGTCACGCCGGTGAACTCCGTGCTTCCGTGCTTCACCAGATAGCCGCACAGCCTCACGGACGGCTCGTCGTC
This sequence comes from Roseateles asaccharophilus, assembly GCF_031458115.1. GTDB lineage: Bacteria > Pseudomonadota > Gammaproteobacteria > Burkholderiales > Burkholderiaceae_C > Pelomonas > Pelomonas asaccharophilus_A. The sequence continues at coordinate 174,178 of NZ_JAVDXV010000011.1, forward strand.
GGGGTGGTGGCAGCGTTTCTCGAACAACTGCTCGGGCGAGTCGTTGAAGCCCCGCCCCCACGCCGTGCGGAAGACGATTTCCTTGACTTCGCCGGGCCGCACCGAGGTCACGAAGCTATGCAGCACGCGGCAGAAAGCCGGGTCGGTGGTTGTCTGCGCTGAAGCCGCCGACGCAGCAAGCATGGCCAGCACGGCCGCAAGCCAACGCCCGAACATGACCAGCCCGCTCGGGAGCCGTCAGGCTGCCTTGCGGTCTGTGCTGCGGCTCAGCAAGGCCTTCAGATGCCGGCAGACGTTCTCGCCCGTCGTCGTCAGGCGCAGCGAGCCACCGTGCCATTCCATCCAGTGCAGGGCGATGTAGTCGTCGACAAAGCCCTCCGCGATCTCGGCCGCGCGTCGCTGCTTGAGCAGGCTGACGGTGGCGAGCAATTCATCGCGAAGCACGTCGCGTCGCGTTGCTGCGGGGAGCGAAGCAGATAGAGCCATCGAGATCTCCGGAAGAAACCGTCATGCACAGACTTCGGGGCGAAGTGGAACACAGGCTGAGGGCATCCGCGTGTCAGCAGCGCGAAATCGTGCGGGCGCAGGCGCGTGGTTTGCCGGTCTTCACTTGCCCATGACAAGCTCCATCGCTTCGGAGGTCCGCATGCCACGAGACATCAAGGTCGTCAGCGAAACCGTCGTCGCCCCGGCACAGACGGTCTACGAGTTCGCCCGCCAGCGAGAGAACCTGCACCGCTGGGCGTCGGGCCTGGCGTCGGCCCACATCGAGCAGGCCGGCGACCACTGGGTGGCCGATTCGCCGATGGGCCGCATCCAGATCCGCATGGCACCGCGCAACGATTACGGCGTGCTGGACCACGACGTGACGACGCCGGACGGCACGACGACGCACAACGCGTTCCGCGTCACGCCGGTGGATGAGGGGTGTGCGTTGACGTTCGTGGTGTTGCGGGCGGCTGGGGCGGATGACGAGGCGTTCGAGCGGGACGCCGCGCAGGTGCTGACGGACCTGCGCGCCTTGAAAGCCTTGGTGGAGTGAGGCGCGCATGGCGCTGCTGACATCGGTTGTCCGCAGCCACCCACAGAATCCATCCCCCGAGTTCCGCCCCGCTCCACTCAATGCGCCTGCAAGCTCTGACCGTCGCCCTGATCCTGGGGTGCTTCTCCTTCGCTGAGACGCATGCCGCCACGCCCACCGAGCGCCTGGCCGACCTCGCCACCCGCTACTACGACGCCCGTGCCGGCTTCGAGCCGCTGGGGGCCACCGAGAACGGTGACAACCGCTTCGACGACCAGCTGGCCATCGACATCGCGCCGGCCGAGCGGGCCAAGCGCTTCGCCGCATGGCGTGGCTTTCTGAAGGAGTTGCAGGCGCTGCCCGCGGCCAGCCTGCCGCCGGAGCAGCGGCTCAACCGCGAGCTGCTGGAGCAGCAGCTGCTCGACCGGCTGGCCTTCGAGCGCTTTCCCGATCACCTGCTGCCGCTGCACCACATGGGCGCCACGCCGCTGCAGCTGGCCTTCTACGGCGGCGGCGAGGCCGGCCAGCCTTTGAAGACGGCCGCCCAGCTGGACGCCTATCTGAAGCGCGTGGCCCGGCTGCCGGCCTGGTGCGACCAGGCCATCGCCAACCTGCGCGAAGGCATGAGGCGCGGGGTCGTGCAGTCCGGGCCGGTGGTCGACGCGACGCTGCCGCTGCTGCGCAACCTGGCCAACGACGACGCCGACAAAAGCGCCTTCACGGCTCCCGTGCGGGCCATGCCAGCCGGCATCGCCCCCGACGACGCCGCGCGCCTGACCGTGGCCTATCGCCAGGAATGGACCGAGCGCGTCGCGCCCGCGCTGCGCCGGCTGGTCGCCTTCATCGAGGCCGACTATGTGAAGGCCGTTCGCCGCGACGCCATCGGCTGGGGCGCGCTGCCGGACGGCCGGGCCTGGTACCGCCAATGGGTGCGCGAGGCGACGACGACGGACATGACGCCGGAGCAGATCCACGCGCTGGGCCAGCAGGAAGTGGCGCGCATCCAGCGCGAGATCGCGCAGCTGGCGCCCAAGCTGGGCTTCACGGGTGATCCGCTGAAGAACGGTGGTCTGCTGGCCTGGGCGCGCAGCGACGCGCGCTTTCGGCCCTTCAAGACCGAGGCCGAGATCCTGGACCATTACCGCGCGCTGAACGCCCGTGTCGCGCCGCAGATGCCGAAGCTCTTCGGCCGCCAGCCGCGCATGGCGCTGGACATCCGGCCCGAGCCCGAGCTGACGCGGGCCACCGCGTCCGACCACTACACGGTGGGCCAGGCCGATGGCAGCGCGCCGGGCATCTTCTGGGCCGTCATCAATGATCCGGCGGCCTACAGCGTCACGACGATGACGGCGCTGTTCCTGCATGAAGGCCAGCCCGGCCATCACTTCCACCTGGGCCTGCAGCTGGAGATGCCGCTGCCGGACTTCCGCCGCCGTACGTGGATCAACGCCTATGGCGAGGGCTGGGCGCTGTACGCCGAGACACTGGGCCACGAGCTGGGCCTGTATGCCGACCCCGTGGCCTATGCCGGCGCGCTGCGTCTGGAGATCAGCCGTGCCGCGCGGCTGGTGGTGGACACCGGCCTGCACGCCAAGGGTTGGAGCCGTGGGCGGGCGTTGCAGTACTGGATGGACGTGACCGGCGCCAGTGAGCAGCAGGCCGCGGCGCAGATCGACCGCTACCTGGCCTGGCCGGGCCAGGCGCTGGGCTACAAGATCGGCTCGCTGAAGATCCAGGAACTGCGCCGCCGCGCGGAGCAGAAACTGGGCGCGAAGTTCAGCCTTGCGGCCTTCCACGACCAGGTGCTGGGTGAGGGTGCCATGCCGTTGGCGGTGCTGGAGAAGCGCATCGATGCGTGGATCGCCGCGCAGGCGCGCTGAGACAGGCATGAGCATGCGCCGCCTTCGCTACAACGTCGCCTGCAGCCTGGATGGCTTCATCGCCGACCCGGACGGTGGCTACGACTGGATCGTCGACGACAAGAGCATCGACTTCGACGCCCTCTACGCCCAGTTCGACACCTTCGTCATGGGCCGCAAGACCTGGGAGGTCATGCAGGCCATGGGTGATGCGAATCCGCTGCGCTGCAAGCGTGTCATCGTCGCGTCGCGCACGCTGGCCGAGGGCGACGGCCTGACCGTGGTGCGAGACGGCATCGAGCACGTCGTGGCCACCCTGAAGGCCGAGCGCTCGGACCGCGACATCTGGCTGTTCGGCGGCAGCCAGCTGGCCGGCGCGCTGTTCGCGGCAGGCCTGGTGGACCGCGTCGAGACCGCTGTGATGCCGGTGATGTTGACGCGCGGCATCCCGCTGCTGCCGGCCGGTGCGCAGTGCAGGCTCGCGCTTGTATCAGCGCAGAGTCTGACCAGCGGCATCCAGATGCTGGTCTACGACGTGCAGAGCTGACCCTGACCGGCTACAGGTCGGGGTTGCGCTTTACCCAACAGTTCGAGTATTCTAGAAATATGGATGAACAAGATGTCGTCAAAGCCCTCGCCGCGCTGGCCCAGCCGGTGCGTCTGAAGGTGTTCCGCGCGCTGGTGGTCACAGGCGAGGCAGGCCTGACGCCCGGCACGATGGCCGAAGGCTTGGGCATGCCGGCCAACACCCTGTCCTTCCACCTGAAGGAGCTGGTCAACGCCGGTCTGGTGACGCAGGAGCGTTCCAGCCGCAACCTCATCTACCGGGCGGCCTATGAGCGCATGGATGCCGTGCTGGGCTATCTCACCGAGAACTGCTGCCAGGGCGCCAGCTGCGCCGTGCCCGCCAAATCTTGCTGCTGAACCAGGAGACCTCATGAAGCGCTTCCATGTACACGCCCACGTCGAGAACCTGCAGGCCAGCATTGCCTTCTACGCCAAGCTCTTCGGCGCCGCGCCCACGCGGCAGGAGAGCGACTACGCCAAGTGGATGCTGGACGACCCGCGCATCAACTTCGCCATCTCGACGCGCGGCGGCAAGCCGGGAGTGGACCACCTCGGCATCCAGACCGACAGCGAGGAAGAACTCGCCGAGCTGAAGGCCCAGGCGCAAGCCGCCGACATGAGCCTGCAGGACGAAGGCGAAACGAGCTGCTGCTACGCCCGCAGCGACAAGTACTGGGTGACCGACCCGCAAGGCATCGCCTGGGAGCAGTTCCACACGCTCGGCGATATCCCCACCTTCGGCGGCGAAGCCCAGCCTGCCGCCTCCGCCTGCTGCCCCGGCGCCGCGCCGCGCGGCAAGCCCGTCGCCATCGCCGTCAAACCTGCAGGCAGCTGCTACTGACCCAACGAGGCCCCCATGCCAGGCAAGACCTTCAACGTCCTTTTCATCTGCACCGGCAATTCGGCCCGCTCCATCATGGCCGAGGGCCTGATGAACAGCCTGTCGCAAGGGCGCTTCAAGGCCTGGTCGGCGGGCAGCCACCCGGCGCCTGCCGTCAACCCGCTGGCGCTGCAGACGCTGGCCAACCTCCACGTCCCGACAGACGGCTTCCGCAGCAAGAACTGGGACGAATTCGCCGCGCCCGGCACGCCCATCATGGACTTCGTGTTCACCGTCTGCGACTCGGCCGCAGGCGAGATGTGCCCGGTCTGGCCCGGCCAGCCCATGACGGCGCACTGGGGCGTGCCCGACCCGGCGGCCCTGCAGGGCAGCGAGGAGGTCAGGCTGCAGGCCTTCCGCGACGTGTCCGTCACCCTCAAGCGCCGCATCGAGCTGCTGCTGGCGCTGCCCCTTCACAAGCTCGAACCGCTGGCCATCCAGCACGAAATCCAACAGATTGGCACTCGTTGACCATGACCACCCACGTCCTCATCCTCTGCACCCACAACTCCGCACGCAGCGTGCTCAGCGAAGGCATGCTCAACCACTGGGCCCAGAAGCTCGGCAAGGACGTGCAGGCCCACAGCGCGGGCAGCGCGCCGAGCGGGCGCATCAACCCCTTCGCCGTCGAGGCCCTGCAGAACGCGGGCGTGGACACCAGCGGCTACTACAGCAAGAGCTGGGACAAATTCAGCGCGGACGGCGCGCCGCCGCTGTCCATCGTTATCACCGTGTGCGACAGCGCCGCGGCGGAGCAGTGCCCGGTCTTCTTCGGTGGCAATGGCCAACCCGTGAAGGTGCACTGGGGCTACCCGGACCCCTCCAACGCCGAGGGCGGCGATGAAGGCAGGCGCCGCGCCTTCGAGCTGACGCGCCAGGCCATCGGCTACCGCATGCTGCAGTTGCTGCAACTGCCTTTTGAAGAACTGAGCCAAGCCGAGCTGCAGCAGGCGCTGGTCGAGATCTACAGGAACTGAGCATGCGCCTCACCCGCAAGCTCCTCGCCGAGGGCCTGGGCACGGCCCTGCTGCTGGCCGTCGTCATCGGCTCGGGCGTCATGGCCGAGCGGCTGTCGGGCGGCAATGTGGCGCTGGCGCTGCTGGCCAACACGCTGGCGACGGTGGGCGGCCTGTACGTGCTGATCGAGGTCTTCGGGCCCGTCAGCGGCGCCCACTTCAACCCCGCGGTCAGCGCCGTGATGGCCTGGCGCGGCGAGCTGCCCCGGGCGGTGCTGCTGCCCTACGTCGCGGCGCAACTCTTCGGCGCGATGCTGGGCGCCTGGCTGGCGCACGCGATGTTCGACATGAGCCTGCTGCAGTTCTCCACCAAGCTGCGCGCGGGCACGGGCCAGTGGATAGCCGAAGCGGTCGCCACCTTCGGCCTGCTGCTCGTCATCCTGCGTGCGCCGCAGACGCGCGTGGCGGCCATGGTGGCGGCCTATATCGGCGCGGCCTACTGGTTCACCGCGTCCACGTCCTTCGCCAACCCGGCCGCCGTGTTCGGCCGCATGTTCAGCGACAGCTTTGCCGGCATCGCCCCCGCCAGCGCGCCGGGCTTCGTGCTGGCCGAGCTGGCCGGCGCGGCGCTGGCCGTGGCGGTGAACCGGCTGCTCTCCACGGAGGCCGCGACAGCTCGCGCTGCCTGACGCCCTCACCCGTCACGGGGCCTCGGCCCCGTTTCTCAAACCCAGATAGTTGCTATTGACAACCAGAAGGCCAGACACCACCATGCGCCCAGATAGTTGCTATTCACACCCAAATGAGCGAATCCGCCCCCGGCAGCCTGTTGCGCGAAGTGGCGCGCCTGTACACCCGCGCCCAGCGCGTTGTGGCCGACTGCTGCCGCACCACCAGCACCCAGTGCCATCTGCTGACCGAGCTGGGCCGGTCCGGGCCGCTGCCGCTGTCGGAGCTGGGCACGCGGGTCAGTCTGGAGAAGAGTTGGGTGTCGCGTGCCGTGGAGGCCATGGCAGCCCGTGGCTTGGTGACCAAGGAGCCGAACCCGCTCGACGCAAGGAGCTGGCTCGTCACGCTCACCGCCGACGGCGAGCGCACCGTGCAAGAGCTCAACCGCACTCTCGATGACCACGCCGAATCGTTGCTGGCCACGCTGGGCCCGCGCGAACGAGCCGCCGTCGAGACCTCGTTGCTGACGCTCCTGAAGGCCTTGCGCGAAGACCCGGCCGCCACCTGCTGCCTGCCGCCCGAGCCGAAGGAGCCCACCCAGGATTCCAAATCATGTTGCTGAACACTTCCACCATCTCCCTGCGCCAAGCCGGCGCGTCCGACTGGCCCGCCGTCGAGGCGCTGCTGCTGGTCAACAAGCTGCCCACCGAGGGTGCCCAGGCCCATCTCTCCACCTATCTGCTGGCGACCAGCAACGGCGAAGTCGTCGGCTGCGCCGGCGCCGAGGTCTATGGCCAGGTGGCGCTGCTGCGTTCGGTGGCCGTGGCACCGGGCCTGCAGAAGCAGGGCATAGGCCGGCTGCTCGTCGAGCGGCTGCTGCTGGAGGCCCGCTCGCGCGACATCGCGGCCCTCTACCTGCTGACCGTCACCGCCCCCGAATACTTCGCGCAGTACGGCTTCAAGCGCATGAAGAACGAGGACACGCCGCAGGCGCTGAAAGCCTCGGCCGAGTTCCAGGGCGCCTGCCCGGCCTGCGCCGCGCTGATGGCGCTGACGTTGCGCGAGGCGCCGGTTGCGGATGCTGCGCTGCCGGTGGCCGTGCTCGGTGCCGGGCCCGTGGGCCTGGCGGCCGTGGCGCAGTTGGTGGAGCGCGGTCTGCCGTTCGTTGCGCTGGAAGCGGGAGGGCAGGTGGGCGCCAACCTGCTGGAATATGGACACGTCCAGCTCTTCTCGCCCTGGCAATTCAACGTGGACGTCGCGATGGCCCGCCTGCTCGCGCCCACCGGCTGGACCGCGCCGCCGGCCGCGGAACTGCCGCAGGCCGGCGACGTCGTGGAGCGTGTGCTGCAGCCCTTCGCCGCGCTGCCCCGAGTCGCCCCCTTCGTGAAGCTGGGTGCCCGGGTGCTGGCCGTCAGCCGTGAAGGCTTCGACAAGGTCAAGAGTGCCGGCCGCGACCAGGCCGCCTTCCTCGTCCGTTACGAGCAGCACGGTGAGGTGCACGAACTGCGCGCCCGCGCCGTCATCGACGCCACCGGCACCTGGAACCAGCCCAATCCCGTGGGCGCGAACGGACTGCACGCCATCGGTGAGGCCCAGGCACGCGACCGCATCTTCTACGGCATCCCCGACGTGGCCGGTGCGCTGCGCAGCCGCTACGAGGGCAGGCGCACGCTGGTGGTGGGCGCGGGCCACTCCGCCGCGAACGCGCTGCTGGTGCTGGCCGATCTCGCCAAGCAGTCCCCGGCTACCAGGCTCGCCTGGGCCGTGCGCTCGCCCGCGCTGCAGCGCGTGTTCGGCGGTGGCGATGCAGACGCCCTGCCGGCGCGCGGTGCGCTGGGCAGCTCGCTGCGGCGGCTGCGCGATGGCGGCGCGCTGGAGTTCTTCAGTGGCCTGCGCGTCACGCACATCGAGCGCATGGGAAGCCAGTTGCGCGTGCGGGGGGTGGACACGAAGCAGCAGCCCGTCGTCATCGATGGCATCGACGAAATCATCTGCGCCACCGGCCAGCGGCCCAACCTTGCCCTCAGCAGCGAACTGCGCCTGAAGCTGGACCCCTGGTTGGAATCCACCGAGGCGCTGGGCCCGCTGATCGACCCCAACCTGCACAGCTGCGGCACCGTGCGCCCGCACGGCCATCGCGAGCTGGCCCACCCGGAGCCGGGTTTCTACACCGTGGGTGTGAAGAGCTATGGACGCGCGCCGACCTTCCTGATGGCCACCGGCTTCGAGCAGGCGCGCTCGGTCGTCGCGGCCCTGGCGGGTGACCTGAGCGCGGCGGATCGCGTGGAGCTGGTGTTGCCGGAAACGGGCGTCTGTTCATCCGACCCCGCAGGTGGCGAGGCAGCCGGCGGCTGCTGCGGGCCGGCGCCCGCCGCAGAGCCGGTTGCGGTGGCCGTGGCCGCGCCCAAGCGTGGCTGCGGCCCGTCGAGCTGCGCACCGGCGCCACAGTCCGCCGCTACCCGCTGCTGCGGCTGACGATGCCGGCCAGCCGCCAGCGCGTCGTCGCCACGCTGGGCAGCGCCCAGACGCTGGCCTGGGCTTCGTCCTACTACCTGCCGGCAATGCTGGCCCGGCCCATGGCGGGCGAGCTGGGTGTGTCCCAGCCCACGGTGTTCGCGGCGTTCTCGTTGGCTCTGGTGGTGTCGGCCCTGGTGGGGCCGCACAGCGGCCGGCGCATCGACCGTTGGGGCGGGCGGCCGGTGCTGATGGCCACCAGCGTGCTGTTCGCGGCGGGCCTGGCGGCCATGGCGCTGGCCAATGGTCCGGTGGGGTTGTTCGCGGCCTGGCTGCTGATGGGCATTGCGATGGGCAGCGGCCTTTACGAGGCGGCTTTCGCGTCCCTGGTGCGCCTTTACGGTCACGACGCGCGCGGCGCCATCACCGGCATCACGTTGATCGCCGGCTTCGCCAGCACCGTGGGCTGGCCGCTGACGGCGGCGTTGGAGCACGCCTGGGGGTGGCGCGGTGCCTGCTGGGGCTGGGCCGCACTGCTTTTGTTCCTGGGCCTGCCGTTGAACGCGCTGTTGCCGCGCGCAGATGCAGCGCCATTGTCGGTATCAGCCATTGCACCGGAGGCCGCACCCGATGCCTCGCCACCCGTGTCCACGGTCGCGCTGCTGGCCTGGGTGTTCGCGGTGACCTGGTTCATCAGCACGGCGATGGCAGCCCACCTGCCCGGCCTGCTGGCCATCGTCGGCGCCACGCCGGCCGCCGTCATCGCCTTCAGCGCCCTCGTGGGACCGGCCCAGGTCGCGGGGCGTCTGCTGGAATTCGGCCTGCTGCGGCACTGGCATCCACTGCTGTCGGCGCGCCTGGCCGCGCTGCTGCATCCGCTCGGTGCGATCCTGCTGCTGGCGCTGGGGGCACCGGCTGTTGCAGCGTTCGCGCTGCTGCACGGTGCGGGTAACGGCATCCTCACGATCGCCAAGGGCACGCTGCCGCTGGCGCTGTTCGGCCCCGGCGGCTACGGCCACCGGCAAGGCCTGTTGATGCTGCCAGCGCGGCTGGGCCAGGCGCTGTCGCCCTGGCTGTTCGGCCTGTTGCTGGCCGAGCTGGGTACGCAGGTCCTGTGGTGCTCGGCCGGCCTCGCGCTGAGCGCGCTGGCGGCGTTGCTGCTGATCCGTCTTCCCTCCACGACAACCACTGTTCCATGAAGATCCGCATCGCCTTGCCCGAGGACGCCGCTGCCGTGGCCGCCATCTACGCGCCCATCGTGGCCCACACGGGCATCTCCTTCGAGACCGATCCGCCCGACGCTGCCGAGATGCGCGCCCGCATCGACAAGACGGCGCGGGCCGGCCTGCCCTGGCTGGTGGCCGATGACGAAGACGGCGCCGTCCGCGGCTACGCGTATGCCAGCCGCCACCGCGAGCGCGCGGCCTACCAGTGGTCGGTGGACGTCACGGTCTATGTTGCCGATGGCCGCCGTGGCCAGGGTGTGGGCCGGGCGCTGTACGGCCGGCTGCTGCCCCTGCTGACCGAGCTGGGGTATTGCCAGGCATTCGCCGGCATTGCGCTGCCCAATGCAGCCAGCGTGGGCCTGCACGAGGCCGTGGGCTTCATGCCGCTGGGCGTCTACCGCAACGTGGGCTTCAAGCTCGGACAGTGGCGCGACGTGGGCTGGTGGCAGCGCGAGTTGCGCGCGACGGATGCGGGGCCGCAGCCGCCGCGCGCATTCGCGCCGGCCTGAGCGGCGACGTCAAGACGCGTGCGCCTTCGGGAAATCCGTCGACGCCGCCAGCTCGCGCCAAGCCGCCGTCTCGGTCTCTACAAAGACATGCTTGGCGGCGATGGCCGCCAGCGTGTCGGTGCCCAGCGGCAGGCGCAGTGGCGGCGTGTCCGCATCCACCAAACGCAGCACCGCCTGCGCCAGGCGCTCGGGGTCGCCGGGCTGGTTCAGGCTGATCTGGCTGGCCAGCTCGCGGATGCGACCCGACGTGGCCGCGTAGTCCGCCAGCACGCGCGGCGACGTGGCCAGCGACTGGCCCTCCAGGAACTCGGTGCGGAAGTAGCCCGGCTCCACCGTCGTCGCATGGATGCCCAGCGGCGCCAGCTCGGCATGCAGTGCCTCGGTGATGCCTTCCACGGCGAACTTGGTCGAGCAGTACACGCCGAAGCCGGCGACGGACTGGTAGCCGCCCAGTGACGAGATGTTGATGACGTGGCCGCGACGGTGCTCGCGCATCTGGGGCAGCACGGCGCGCGTCACATGCAGCAGGCCGAACACATTGGTCTCGTACAGCCGGCGCACCTCGTCGGCGCTGGACTCCTCGACGGCGCCCATCAGGCCATAGCCGGCGTTGTTGACGAGGATGTCGATGCGGCCGAAGTGCGCCAGCGCGGCGGCCACGGCGTGGCCGGCCTGGGCTTCGTCGGTGACGTCCAGGTCCACGGCCAGCAGGCCGGACTGAGCGCCCAGGCGTTGCGTGACGGTGGCGGCGTCGCGCGCCGTGGCGACGACGGCATCGCCGCGGCCCAGTGCGGCGGCTGCGATGCGCGCGCCGATGCCGCGCGAGGCGCCGGTGATGAACCAGACGCGGGGGAAGTTTGAGGAGCTGTTCATGGTGAGGGTTCCTGCGTGTTGTTGAAGGGAGGACGGTCGGCCGATGGGGTCAATGTAGGTATCGCATTGCCATCGAAATAGCCCAGAATCGCTTCATTGATTCGCAAGCAAATCGACACAATGGCCTTCAACGAGCTGCGCGCCATCGCCGTCTTCACCAAGGCCGCCGAGCTGGGCAGCCTGCGCCAGGCCGGCGTGTCCCAGGGCATCACGCCGCAGGCGGCCAGCCAGGCGCTGACGCAGCTGGAGGCGCATCTGGGCGTGCGGCTGTTCCACCGCACGACGCGCCGGCTCAGCCTCACCGAGGAGGGCGGGCGCTTTCTCAGCGCGGCGACACCCGGGCTGCAGGCGCTGCAGCGCGCGCTGCACGGCGCCCGCCTGGGCCGCGACGCCATCGCCGGCCCGCTGCGCATCGCGGCGCCGCGTTCCATCATGCTGCCGGTGCTGTGGCCGGTGCTGGAAGCCTTCTGTGCCCGCCACCCCGACGTCGAGCCCGATGTGCAGCTGGACGACCGCATCGGCGACTGGGTGGCGGAGCGTGTGGACGTCGGCTTTCGCGCCGGCAGCCCGCCCGGCGATGGCGTCATCGCCCGCCACCTGCTGCCGTTGCAGCTCATCGTCTGTGCGTCGCCGGGCTACATCGCGCGGCACGGCGCGCCGCGATCCATCGACGAGCTGGCCAGTCACCGCTGCAGCGGTTTCCGCCACCCCAGCACCGGCAAGGTCATGCCCTGGGAGTTCGCCGTCGACGGCGAGATCGTCGCCCGCGACATTGCATCGGTCGTGCTGACCAACGATGTGGAGCTGGAGGCCAACGCCGTGGTGGCCGGCCAATGCATAGGCCAGCTGGTGGGCGTGACCGCCGCGCCGCTGATCCGCGCTGGCCGCCTGGTGCCGCTGCTGACGGCACACGTGACCCAGCATCTGGGCCTCTACCTCTACTACGGCAGCCGTGTCGCCCAGCCGGCGCGGGTGCGCGCTTTCATCGACCTGGCGGTACAGCAGGTGGCGGGCAGCACCGAGTGGGTGCTGAGCGCGCAGGAGCTGGCGGCGGCGACGAAGCGCAGGACGCGGCGTGGGTGAGAACATCCCACGTGTCGCCTTTCAGAGGAGCAGCATTCTGAAACGTCGCCTTGTCGTCATCGCCCTGTTGCTGGTGTTGGCCATTCCTGCCGCGTGGTGGGCCGTCGTGACCTTCAGTCCCGAGCTGTCCATCGAGTTGACGCGGGCTGAGCTCCAGGCCCAGCTGAACGCCAAGTTCCCTGCCGAGAGGTGCCTGCTGGGCGCTTGTTTGGAGTTGCGAGATCCCGAATTGCGACTTGATGAAGGGGCCGATCGGGTCAGCTTCAATGCTCAGTTCGTGGCTACGCTGGGCAAGCGAAAGATGCCCGGCACGGCCGCCTTCAGCGGCAAGCCGCGCTATGAGCAGCGGAACCACAGCTTCTACCTGGACGATGTGCAGGTGACGGAGTTTCAGATGTCCGGCAATGCGCCAGACTTCGACGAGGTGGTCAAGGTGCGAGGGCCCAAGGCGGCGGAGGCCATCCTGAGGACCGTGCCGCTCTACACGCTGAGTTCCGACACGCGGCACGGCCAGTTGGCCAAGCTGGCCTTGCGTTCAGTGCAAGTGTTGGGTGGCAAGCTGCGCATCACCTTCCTGAATCCGCTCGGCTGGTTCGGGCGGACTGGATAGCCGCTTGCCGATGCGAACATCACGCTCTTCCCCATTCACCCGCTCACCATGCTGAAGCGCCGCCTGCTCGCCCTTTTGCCGATGCTGGCCGCCACACGGCCCGGCCAGGCGACCACCACAGGGCCCAAGCGCCCGCTGCTCGTCATTCATGAGAACGAAGTCAAGCGCGACGAGCCGCCGCCGCACGGCGCCATCGGCATGTCCACGGCCTACCGCATCAGCGACGCGGTGCCGGCACCACGGCAGATGGAGTTCCGCAAGCGCGTGCTGCATGTGGGTGCGGCCATCGGCCTGCATCCGATCGGCCACGACGAGGTGTACTACGTGCTGGCCGGCGAGGGCGACGTCACGTCGGACGGGCAGACCCAGCGCATGGCGGCTGGCATGACGGCCTACCTGTACGAAGGCGCGGTGGTGGGCATACGCCAGCTGGGCCACGAGCCGCTGGCGATCATCGTCAGCTACCCGAACCCGCGCTGACCGCCAGCCCCAGCCGCTCGCGGGCGCGCAGGCATTGCGCATCGCCCGGCTGCACGCTGCGGCAGGTGCTGGAGCGCTGTTCATAGATGCCGCAGGCGACCGAGCGACCCACCTCGCCTTGCAGCGCGATGCAGCGCACCGGCGCCACCTCGGTGCCCGCCATGCAGCGCAGCTGTGGGCTGATCTGCCGCGTCAGCGCCGCAGGCACGGTGCCGCCCGGCGCGTCGTCGGCCTCGGCCCAGTAGAAGGACACGCGGAACACGGCGCAGCACGCGCCGCAGCTTTGGCAGTCCAGCGCCACCGTCATGCCGGCCGGTGCTCGGTGCCGGCGCCCAGCGTGATGAAGAACATGCGGCTGGGTAGGAACACCTTGGCCGTGTGCCAAGTGCCGCGCGGCACGACCACCGCGCCGCGGCCGCTGATACGCTGGGTCACGACGCCCTCGGCCGTCTCCAGCAGGAACTCGATGTCACCTTCCAGCAGGTAGACGAACTCGTCGCCGTTGGGGTGCATCTCCCAGCTGCCCCAGTCGGCGTCGCAGGTGAACTCCGACATCAGCCAGTCACGGCCCAGCGCGTTAAGCCGCTCCTCGGGCTGGCTCCAGAACTCGCCACCGCCGGCCAGCTGGCGGATGCCGCCACGGGGGTCGAACAGGGCGTAGACGTCTTCGGGCAGGAACTTCATGGCGTGCATCCTCGGTGGCACGCCTTCCGCAATGGGTGGGCGCGCGGCGCACAGTGTGCACCGCGTCGCGGTTCAGCGCGCCCCGTTGGCGAGCTGGAACACGCGCACGGTATCGGTCAGGCGCACGGCCTGCTGCTGCAGCGCGTCAGCCGCGGCGGCGCTCTCTTCCACCAGGGCGGCGTTCTGCTGCGTCATCAGGTCCAGCGCGGCCACGGCGGTGCCGACCTGGCCGATGCCCGTGGTCTGCTCCTGCGTGGCGGAGCTGATCTCGCCGATCAGGTCGGTCACGCGCCTGACCTGCGACACGATGTCGCGCATGGCGTCGCCCGCCGTGACGACCAGCGTAGCGCCGGCATCCACACGTTCGGCGCTGGTGGCGATCAGGGACTTGATCTCCCGCGCGGCGTCGGCGCTGCGCTGGGCCAGCAGGCGCACCTCGCCGGCCACGACGGCGAAGCCGCGGCCCTGCTCGCCGGCGCGTGCCGCCTCGACGGCCGCGTTCAACGCCAGGATGTTGGTCTGGAACGCGATGCCGTCGATGGTGCCGATGATGTCGGTGATGCGGCGCGAGCTGTCGGTGATCTCGCCCATGGTGGTCACCACGCGGCCCACCACCTCACCGCCGTTCTGGGCAGCGGCACTGGCCGCGGCGGCGAGCTGGCTGGCCTGCATGGCGGTGTCGGCGTTGTGCTGCACGGTGGTGGTCATCTGTTCCATGGACGCCGCCGTCTGCTGCAGGTTGGAGGACTGCTCCTCCGTGCGCTGCGACAGGTCCGCGTTGCCGCTGGCGATCTGCGCGGTGCCCGTGGCGATGGAGTCCGACGCCTCGCGCACCTGGCTGACGATGCCGGCCAGTGCGGCCTGCATGGTGCCCAGGCTGGCCAGCACGCTGCCGGGGCCGGCACGATCAGTGCCGTCGACGCGGCGCAGGTCGCCTGCAGCGATGCGCTGCGCGGCCGCGTTGAGTGCGGCAGGCTCGGCGCCCAGCACCTGCATCAGGTGGCGCGTCAGCAGGAAGCCTGCGGCCGCGGCGAACAGCACGCTGAGGAGGCAGGCGCTGGCCAGCATCAGGCGCTGGGCGTGGTAGTTCGCCTCGGCTTCGGCGATCTGCTGGGCCTCGCGCTCGCGGGTGTAGTGCAGGTAGTTGTTGGACGCTGCCACCAGCGCCGCGAGGTTGGGGCGGCAGTCCTTGATGAGCATGGCGAGTGCCTGCTCGCGCTCGCCGTCGTTGGCCAGCTTGAAGATCTGCCGTGCGATCGGGCCGTAGACGCCTTCGATGCGCGCCATGGCCTGGATGCGCTCGCGGGCGCCGGCGCTGACGTCAGGCGCCTGGGCCATCTTCTGCAGCTCCGCCAGGCGCTCGCGCACGTCCTGGTCGGCCTGGGCCACGTTGGCTTTCTCGGCGGCGATGTCGCCCTCGTCGGTGGACAGCAGCAGGTTGCGGATGGCGATGGCGCGGCGGTCAACCGCGGCGTGCACCGAGTTCGCGACCGTGGCGCGGGCGTTCACGCCGTGCAGATAGCCTTCGAAGTCGTCGTTGGCGTCGCCGAGCGAATACCAGGCCAGCCCCGATACCGTCATCACCAGCAGCGAGAGCACCGCGAAAGCGGCGAACAAGCGGCCCCGTATCGTCAACCGACCCAACATGCTGTGTTCCTTCTCTTGTTTGAAAGGGAAGGAAAGTTCCTTGCTTGCGCAAGCGCCCTCCTGGCGCGCCGTTGCGTGGAGGTTCCCTTCATTGCGGAGCGCGATGCTGGCAGCGGCAAGGGGGTGGGGCAAGTGCGAATCGTTCCTGTTTGGCCCGTATGCGTGAAGGAATAAACAAGACTTTATTTCTCGCTGGTCGGAAATTCGCGCGATCAGGCCTTGAACTGCGCGCATTCGCCGGCAGCTGATGCCTACTGCCGCCACGGAGAACGCTGTGCAACCCGTCGTCAAGCTCGCCGTCCCCAACGAACTGCTGCCGCTGGTCCGTTTTGCGCAGTTGCTGCAGGGGCTGGAAGGGCGCCTGGTGGATGCGCACCAGTACCGCGTGCTGGTGCAGCGGCTGACGGCCCAGCTGGACGAGCACCAGGCCCACGAGGCGCTGCCGGGGCTGCTGGACCACTTCCCCGCCGCGGCCGAGGTCTACGAGAACCTGCAGTACGGCCACGCCGGGCTGGTGCGCGTGCCGCTGGAGATGTCGCTGACGTCGGAGCTGGCGGTGCGGGAGCTGCTGGACCGCGTGCGCAAGCCCTAGCGGGTCCGCAGCCCGATCTCGAACACCACGCCGTCGTCCGCATTGCGCGCCGCGATGCGGCCGCCCATCTTGGCGAGGTAGGTCTTGGCGACGAACAGGCCCTGGCCGCGCCGCTGGCCGTCCTGGGGCTCGGCATCGCTGACGCCGTAGTCGAAGATGCGCGCGAGCTGGTCATCGGCGATGCGCGGACCCTGGTTGTGGATGTCCACCGTGGCCAGCTCGCCGTCGACGCGCAGCGTCAGCGTGACGGGCGTGCCCGGGGCACGGTAGCGGTCCGCGTTGGTCAGCACATGCGTGATCGCGTCTTCCAGCGGGTACTCGTCGGCCTGCACCCACACGGGCTCGGCCGCCGGCGCATAGGCCACATCCGCAATGCCCGCATAGGCCGCGTTCTCGGCCACGCCGCGCAGGAAGGCGTTCAGGTCCAGCCGGTTCACGGCCAGCGTCGCGGCGGCCAGCGCCTCGCTGGGTGAGGCCTGGCCGTACAACACCTTCACGGCCTGCTGCATGCGCTGCACATAGCGGCGGCTGGGGTCGTCGTGCGCCGCGTGCAGCAGCATCAGCGACTGCAGCGGCGACATGATCTCGTGGCCCACCGCATGCCACTGGTCGTGCTCGCGCTCGGCGCGCAGCTGCTCGCGCCGCAGGCTGTCGCGCACCTGCTGGAGCAGGTCTGCCAGGCTGCCGGCCAGGATGCCCAGCTCGTCGCGGCCGCGCAGGTCGGCCACGTCCAGCGTGCCCAGCTCGGGCGTCTTCTGCAGCTGATGCGACAGCGCCGCCGCGCGCTTCGTCAGCGTAGCGACGCGGCGGATCAGCCCCATCTCGATGATGAGCCATGCGAGCGCGATGGCAGCCAGCATCGCGCCCACGGGCCAGGCCAGGCGGGCGGCGCTGGCGCTGAGCGTCCGGTCCAGCCCTTGCAGGTCGCCGGTCAGCGTGATGTCGAAGCGGCCGGCCGGTGTCGTCACGCCGTCCTTCGCCGCCAGCGTGCGCGGCGTGGCCGGCGCGGGCAGGTGCTGGATCAGCGCCGTCAGCCAGGGCGACGGCGGCGCGCTGGTGTCGTCGGCCCCCTGCAGCAGCGCAACCACGGCGGTGCCGCGCGTGATGCTCAGCGTCTCGCCCGGCGCCAGCGCGGTGGACAGCCGCGCCAGCGTCAGAGGCGGCTGCGCGCCCGGCGTGGCGCTGTCGAACAGCGTCGCGTCACCCGGCCCCAGCAGCGCGAGGCGCAGGCCCGTGCGCGCCAGGTCGGCCGGCGGCCACTGCGGCCCGCCGGGGCGGAACAGCGCCTCGCGGAAGGCCTCCACGGGCAGGCGGATGGAGATCGTCGTGCGGCGCGGGCAGGCGTCGCCGGCGGCCAGGCAGGGCCCTTCTCGCCACACCCAGCCGCGGAAGTCGCGCTGCGGACGCGCCTTGCGCGGCAGCGTGTCGGCGGCGGCCGCCTCGACAGCAAAGCCCGGCAGCTGGCCGCGCTGCGCGTCCAGCATCTCGACCGGCGCCAGCCAATGCTGCTCGGCGCCACCGTGCCGCAGGCTCACGCGCACGCGGTGCGCGCCCGACAGGTCCAGTGCGCCGCGCTCGCGGCTTGCCAGCGGCGGCGCGTCCAGCGTGGCCACCAGGTAGACAAAACCGCCCGCATAGGCATTGCTGCCCACGGCCGCGCACAGGGTGGCACCGCCCGGGTACTGCAGCGCGCAGCCTGCCATGTCCACGACACGCTGCGCCTTGGTCGCGTCGTCGAAGTCGATGGCGCCGAAGGGCAGCACCAGCGGCGCTATCCAGCCGGGCTCGACCTGGGCTGGTTCCGGGTTCAGCAGCGCGAGTTGGCCGGACGGGTGGCGCAGCTGCGCGACGACCTCGCCCAGCGATTTGCGAAAGCCCTGCTCGTAGCGCTGCGCGTTGCGCTGGCGCTCCTCGTTCAGCAGTGCCAGCGCCAGGGCCAGCGTGGCCAGCGCCAACGCGATGAAGACGAGGTGGAAGACGATGCGGTTGCGAAAGGCCGCGACGCCGAGGCGCGGCATGTCGGGCAGCGGGAAGTCGACGCGGCCGAGCTTCATCCGTGGTGCTGTCAGGCGCCGGTCCAGCGGAACCCGCGCATCGGCACGTTCTCGATGCCATCGAAGTCCGGGTCCACGTCGCGGAAGGCGTCGCGGATGGTGGCCACATGCTTGCGCACGTTGTCGCGGTTGCGGCCGCTCTTCACCACGTCGAACAGCTCCTCGTAGCTGACCACCTCGCCGGCGCGCGCATGCAGCGTCGCCAGGATGCGCTGCGCCGTCAGCGGCAGGTTGATGCGCTGCTGCCGCCACATGGGCGTGCGCTGCTTCAGCGGGTCCAGCTGCAGGCTGTCGTCGGCGGGCTTTGCAACGGGCTTGCTGGTGGGTTCGCGCAGCCGAGCGGTGCGCAGGATGTCGAGAAACGTCTCGACGAACTCGGCCTCGTCGAAGGTGGTCTTCTGCAGGTAGTCCCAGGCGTCCAGCGCCTTCATGATGCTGCGGTAGATGGCCGCTGGCATGGCCGACACCACCAGCACCGGCGTGCCCAGGCCCTGCTTGTTGATCTCGTTGATCAGCGCCACGCCGGCATTGCGCTCGCGGCCCAGTTCGATGTCCAGCACGACCAGGTCGTAGCGCTCGCGCACCAGCGCGGCCTCGGCGGCGTCGCGGTCGAAATGCTGGTCGACCACCAGCTCCGGACGGGCGGCGCGTATCCAGCCGGTGAGCTGCGCGCTGGTGGTGGGGTCGTCCTCGATGACGGCGATGCGGGGCATGGCGGCGATTATGGGGAGCCGTGCAGGCCCGGTCGCGGAAGGATTCTTCCGTCCTGCCGCGATGGCATCATGGGCCGGCCCGCCCACCCTTCTTGCGCAGCGACACCATGACCCTGCTCCAAGGCTCCTGCCAATGCGGCCACGTCCGCTTCACGCTGTCCGAGCGCCCGGTGGACGCCACGGCCTGCCATTGCGTGATGTGCCGCAAGCAGTCGGGCCACCATTTCGCATCGGCCAATGTGTCCAAGAGCGCCGTCGTCGTCACGGGCGCCGAGCACATCACCTGGTTCCAGTCCTCCGAGAAAGTTCGACGGGGTTTCTGCTCGCGCTGCGGGTCGTGGCTGTTCTGGGAACCGGTGTTCAGGGACTGGACCTCTGTGGCGCTGGGCGCCATCGACGGTGCCACCGGTGTCCGCCTGGAGCGGCACATCTTCGTCGCGTCCAAGGGCGACTACTACGACATCGCGGACGGTTTGCCGCAGAACGAGCGCTAGCGTAGGCAAACAGGAGCACGCATGCCGTTCTATCCACCGGATCAGCTGCCACCCATGAAACGCCGCCCAGTGGTACCGAGCCGCAGGCTCAAGGCCGTATTCGTTGTTGGCGGCACCCTGCTGGGTACGGTCTCGGCGGTGCTGCTGGTCTGGCAATTTGGCAGTGCGCTGGCTTGGCTGGCGATCCCTTGCGCGGCCGGCATGGGGTGGGGTCTTGCTTCCCTGCCTTGTCATTTTCCTGGACGCGGCGGCCGCGTGCTGTGGTGAACCAGGCTGGCGCTATACAAGCTGCGAGATAGGCCGCTCTTTCTGGCGGCATAGTTCCGGGCCAGCCCTTCAAGGCAGCACAGCTTCAACAGACCGCCCATGATCGTCAGGCAGCAACACGTCACCCCGAACATCAACGACAAGCCCGGCTGGGGGCGCGTGGAAACCTTCCCGCTGTCGGATGCGGGCGCCATCACGCAGTTCGGCGCGTCGCTGCAGGTGCTGCTGCCAGGCGCCAAGGCATCCATCCGCCATTGGCACGAGCATGTCGACGAGTTCCTGTTCGTCGTCAGCGGCGAGGTGACGGTCACGGAGGACGACGGCCCTCATGTGCTGCGCCCGGGCGACAGCGCCTGTTGGCCCGCGGGCGTGCCCAACGGGCACACGGTGGCCAACCGCTCGCAGGCGCCCTGCTCCTATGTCATCGTCGGCACGCGGGGCCTGGACCAGGCCGGGCACTATGTCAGCGATGCTGACGTGCCGGGCGCCTAGCCTCCAGTCGCCCAGCGGGTTGGCGTACGGCGACCCCTCCTCGTAGCCCGGGCCGGCATCGGCCAGCAGCCGGCAGACCGGCGCATCCTCCTCCACGCCAAAGGTCTGGCCCGCGCGAATGGTCGGAGACTCGGTGAACAGGTAGCGCGTGAACTGGCGCCCTCCTGTTGTGCATGCCGCAGGAGTTGACCTGAGATGCACAGGACGGTGAGCGTGCTGGCGGCGTTCGGGCCGGTCACGGGGTCAGACGTGGGTGATCCATTGCTTGATGACGGCCTGCAGCGCCGGCAGCTTGGCGGCGAAGTCGGCGCTGGAGGCGAACTCGACCTGGGCGCGGTCGCGGCCCAGCCATTTCAGCAGGCCCGCCGGGTCGGCCTGCGCCAGGCCGCCAGCGGGCAGGTCGCGGGCCTTGGCGCCCAGATGCAGGATGAGGCTGAAGCCGGTCTTGCCGCGCAGGTGCGTGGTGGCGAAGTACTCCGTCGTGCGCCAGCTGGGCGCGTTCCACTTGATGCCTTCGGCGATGGCGGTGTCCACCGCGCAGAGAGCGCGGCGCAGTGCCTCGATGTCGGCCTTGTGCGGGTGCGCCAGTGTGGCCATGAACTGGTCGACGGCTGCGGGCGTGTCGGCGGCGGTCAGCTTGGGCATGGTTCAATGATCCTGCGGCGAAGAACAGGGAGGACGGGCATGAGGATCGTAGGGGTAGCGACGTTGGCCTTGCTTTCGGCGCATGCCGCGACGGCCAAGGAGTCGGTGGAGGGGATGGCGATCAACAGCCCCAAGGACGCTCTGCTGCTGGTGTCCACCGACAGCTTCGGCCCGGTATCACTGGCCGCGCTGGCCAAGGACATCAACGGAAATGTGGTCTACCGGGGGCGGGCGAAGTACTCGACGGGCGAGGTGACCATCCAATCGCAGAACGACGTTGGCCACTATGGAGAAGTGGGGTTTGAGTTCAAGCCGCCGCACAACCTCTCGAAAGAGGACGTGATCGCCCAGGGTCGCAAGATCAAGGACGCCAAGGTCTCGGAGCGCGACACGCGCGTCTACCTGCGCTGGCAATCGGGCATCTTCAGTTGCATGCTGGACTTCGATGCGGACCCGAAGTTCCCGCTGTTCCAGTACATCTGCCACTACGCCGGAAAGTAGTGGCCACGGTTTGACTCAGCAGATGAAACCGCTACTCGATTCATACCTGCAAGGCGAAGTCAATGAGCGCGGCCTTGGGCGTATTGAGGCTACGGTCTACGAGGCGAGTCTCAACAGGAAGATCGCTGTTCGTGAGTTCGGGGGCAACGCCATCACGCTCGTTCTGGACTTCGAGCGGCAGGTCGCTGTTCTTGAGAGCGTTCTAGACGCGAGCGAAGCCGGCACGCTCGTGCTGCCGATCGATGAGTTTCTCCGCGTCGTTGGAGCCAGGGCAGCTGGCTGTAGCGGGGGAAGCATCGCCGGCTAGTCAGCCCGGAAGATTTCTTCCGCCCCCTCGGAAGACTCCCACCCCGCGCCGCTCTCGTCCCTTCCCGCGTGACCGGGAACCATGGCCGTCATGCATCAAGCCGATGCAAGACCACCGGCCAAGGAGCCCGTCACCATGCTGCACCGCCTCAAGTCCCTCGCCGCCTCGCTGCGCAATGCCTTCGGCCGCGGGGCCGAGCGCAGCCTTGAAGCCGTTCCCACCGCTGCCCGCTCGGTGCGCCGCGCGCTGCTGCCGCTGCTCATCGTCACGGCGGTGACCGCCGCCGGCTATGCGGTCGTCGCGCACCCGCCCATCCAGCCGGTGCCGCAGGGCCAGGCCGCGCTGCGCACCAACCAGTTCAGCGGCGGCACCACTGAGTTCCGCAGCGGCAGCTTCATCCGCATCCCGGGCCTGCACGAGGTGCGCCACTTCCCGCTGCGCGACCAGAGCTACCGCCCCGCCGCGATCGCCAAGGCCGATGGCCCCGCGCCGCTGCAGTCTGTCGAAGGTCTGTCGCTGGGCCTGGACATGAACCTGCGCTGGGCCGTGGACGCCAGCAAGCTCGCCGAGCTGTCGCGCAAGCTGCCCGACGACATCGAGGCCGACGTCATCGCGCCGGCCGTGCAAGCCGTGGTCTACAAGCAGATCGCCCGCCACACGGTGCGCGAGATCTTCTCCAGCCAGCGCGCCGAGATCGCCGCCGCGCTGGAGGCCGAGTTGCGCGCCAGGCTGGCGGCGGACGGCATCCAGCTCAAGGGCGTGCAGATCGGCTCGGTGGACCTGCCCGCCGACTACCGCAAGGGCATGGACCGCCTGCTGGCCGACAGCCTGGCCAGCGAGCGCATGCGCTACACGCTGGAGATCAGCGAGAAGCGGGTCAAGGAGACCGAGCTGCAGGCGGCGGCCGACAAGGTGCGCCGCGAGACCGCCGCCGAGGCCGCCGGCCGCGAGCAGGTCATCGCCGCCAAGGCCCAGGAGGAGGCCATGAAGCATGTGCTGCCCTTCAAGCAGAAGCAGATCGAACAGCGCGCGCTGGAAGCCCAGGCCGACAGCGCCGCGCGCATCAAGCAGGCCGAGGGCTCGGCGCAGGCGCGCCGCATCGAGATCGCGGCGGAGTCCGAAGCGCGCCAGAAGCTGGCCGACGCCGAGGCCTACCGCGTCGCGCAGATCGGCAAGGCCAACGCGGGCCAGATGGCGGCCGAGGGGGCGCTGCTGACCAAGCACCCGCTGCTGGTGCAGAAGGCCATGGCCGACAAGCTGTCGGACAAGGTGCAGGTCATCATCGCGCCGCCCGGCTCGGGCGGCTTCATCGGCAGCGCGCTGCTGGGCGGTACCACGCCGTCCAAGGCAGAGCCTGCGGGCCAACAGGAGCAGGAGTAAGCCACCATGCGCCGCTTTGTGCTGATCGTCGTTGCGGCCGCTGCTGCGGCCATCGTCATGACCAAGGTCGAGGCCGCCGAGCTGCCCGCCTTCCCGCGCGCCGGCCTCGTCGTGCAGGACTCGCCGCTGCGCGGCGCGCCGCGCGACACGGCGTCGCTGCAGGCCCAGATGGGCCGCGGCGAGGCGCTGGAGATCCGCGGTGAACGCGGTGACCACTGGCAGGTGTGGGACTACCGCCGCGAGCGTGGTGGGTGGCTGCGCAAGGGCCAGGTCTTGCTGGTGCCGCGCGGCGAGGGCGCCACCGCCGAACTGATGTCTCAGCTGCGCCTGGCGCGCCAGCAGTGGGGCACCGAGGGCCTGGGGCTGGGCCTGGCCGCGGCCTATGTGCAGGCGGCCACCAAGGACGAGATGGCCGGCCCCGGCGGCGCCGAGGCACTGGATGCGATGGGCACGTTCGCCGAGCGCATCGCCGACCGCGCATCGTTGCGCGATGCCAAGCCCACCGAGGGCCAGCTCGCCGCGCAGATGGACGTGGCGGCGCGCTACGGCCTGAAGTTCGAGCAGTTCGAGGTGGACGAGGGCCGCGTGCAGGTCTGCTACGACGGCGACGTGTTCCGCCGCCTGCTGGCCACCGCCGCCACGCCCGAGCAGCGCGTGCGTGCCGCGTTGGCGCTGACGCGGCCTGATTGCCTGAACCCGCGCGCCACCGTTCGCGAGGCCGAGGCGCGCGACCAGTGGCGCCAGCAGGTGCTGGCCCAGGTGGACGGGGCTTCGCTGCCCGTGCACTGGAAGAACCGGCTGCTGATGCGCCGCGCGTCGGTCAGCGCCAGCCTGGCGTTTGCGCAGGCAAGGCGAAATCCAGGGGGGGCGGGTGGCGAGGCGACACCGGCGCTGGTGGAGTTCGCCGGGATCACGCCCACCGAGCTGACCGAGGACGACCAGCCCGCCTACAACGATGCCGCCATGCGCGTGAATGCCGCGCGCTGGCTGGGCACCTCGGCCGCCGCGCGCGACTTCGGCGCGGTGCAGCTGTCGCTGCAGGCTGGCACCGATGGCGAGCGCTGCGTGGTGTTGAGCGAGGCCGGCAAGCCGGTGGCGCGCCGTTGCAGCTGGGGCCAGGTGGCGCTGGCATCGGCCTCGCTGAACCGCGAGGGGCGCGCGCTGGCGCTGGCCGTGCAGCCGCTGGATGGCTGGCGCGAGCTGTGGCTGTTCATCAGGGAGCCGGGCAAGGGCGGCGGCTGGCGCATCGAGGTCATGCCGCCGGCGCCGGCCCAGCCGGGCCTGGGCGTGGCCGAGTTCGCCGGCTGGGTGCCGGGCGGCCAGCAGCTGCTGGTGGCGCGCGAGTTCCGCGCCGAGGGCAAGTACCGCCGCAGCTTCGAGGTGGTGTCACTCGCGGGCCTGGCCACCGAGCGGCAGTCGCCGGAGCCGGCGCTGCTGGGCGCCTTCCAGCGCTGGAGCGACCCGGCTTGGCGGGGTAGTTCGCCGATACGGCGCTAGGCAGGTGGCCGGCCGTAGTCGACGGCCGCGCGCACCTCGGTCGGCGCGGCGGCGGCCAGCTGGGCGTCGGGCGCGACGCCCAGCGCCGCGTTGACGGTGGAGAACGCCTGGCGGAACGCGACCCACACCGTGGCTTCGAAGATCTCGCGGCCGCCGAGGCCGGCATCGCGCAGCGCCTGCACGTCTGCTGCCGTCGTCGCGTTGGGATCCGCCACCACGCGCCTCGCCCAGCGGGCCAGCGCCAGCTCGCGCGGTGTCGCATCGGCCTCGACGTTGCCCTGCAGGATGGCCGCTGCGAGCGGCGCACCGCCGTCTTTGGCCAGCGTGCGGCCCCAGGCCAGCGAGCAGTAAGCGTCGCGCAGCTCCGATGCACCGGCGCAGACCATGACGGCCAGCTCGCGCTTGCTCAGGGCGGACGCGCCGCTGAGTTGGGTCCGCAGCGCCGCGAAGTCGTCGTAGATGTCGGGACGCCAGGCCCAGGCCTGCGTGAGGTTCATCGAGAAGCCGGCGATGCGACGGTGGACTCGCGCACGGCGGTGGCTTCGGGGGCGGGTCGGATGAACAAGGCGCTCTCCACGGTTCAGCGAGACTCGTTTTTACCGCGACCCGTTTGGCTCAGGCCGCCATTGCCAGCTTGGCGTCGGCTTTCAGCGGCAGCTCCAGCCGCAGTGTGGTGCCCTGGCCGGGTTCGCTCTCCAGCTGCAGGCTGCCGCCCAGCAGGCCGGTGACGAAGCTGTGCGCGACAAAGAGGCCCAGGCCGCTGTCGCCCTGGCCGAACGAAGTCGTGAAGAAGGGCTCGAAGGCGCGTGCCACGTCGGCGGCCGGCATGCCCACGCCGTCGTCGCGCAGTTCCAGCACCAGCCGCGCCTCGGCGCTGCGGCGCGCGCTGACGCGGATCTGCCCGGCGTGGCGGCCATGGAAGGCATGCAGGCAGGCGTTCTCCATCAGCTGCTCCAGCACCTGCTGCAACACCTCGGCATAGCCGTCCAGCAGGAAGCCGTCGGGCAGTTCGCAGCTCAGCTCGACGTGGTCCACGCTGAGCCGAGCCTGCACACGGGCCCAGGCCACCAGCACCGCCTTGCGCAGGTCGAAGCGGCTGCGCGCGTCGCGGCCGCTGCCCTCGGTCAACTGCTTGAAGCGGTTGATGAGGCGCAGTGCCCGCTCCACGTTCTGCTCCACCAGCTCGGTGCCGGTGCTTGCCTGCGCCACCCAGTCGGCAAGTTCCTGGCGCTTCAGCGGCGTGCCGCTGGCCATTCGATCGGCAAAGGCCGCGCTGCCCGCGCGCAGCGCGGTGGCGCTGAGCAGCGCATTGCCCAGCGGCGTGTTCATCTGGTGCGCAATGCCGGCCAGCAACTGGCCCAGGGCGGCCAGCTTGCGGCTGTTGACCAGCTCGTCCTGCGTGGCCAGCAACTCGGCCGTCCGGGCGTGGACCTGCTCCTCCAGCCACTGTGCAGAGCGGCGGCGCTCCTCGGCGCGGCGCTCCTGATCGATGGCGATGCCGGCCAGGTGGCTGGCGGTGCTCAGCGCTTCCAGCTCCTCGGGGCTGGGCCGGCGCACCTCGCGGTAGTACATCGCGAAGCTGCCGATGACATTCTGGCTGGGTCCGTGGATGGGCGAGGACCAGCAGGCCTTGAATCCATAGGGCAGGGCCAGTTCGCGGTAGGCGGCCCACAGCGGGTGCGTGGCGATGTCGTCGACGATGACCAGCCGGTCGTCGTGCATGGCCGTGCCGCAGGAGCCCGCCGTCGGGCCGATGGGAGCGCCTTCCAGCGCCTGCATGTAGGCCGTGGGCATGCGCGGCCCGGCGCCCACGTGCACGTGGCGGCCGTCCAGGTCCAGCAGCAGCACCGTGCAGTACAGGCCTACGAACTGCGACTCGATGAGCGCGGTCAGCCGGTTCAGCACCGGCGTCAGCGGCTGACCGGTGGCCACCATCTCCAGCAGCTCGTTCTTGGCCTGGTTCAAGACCTCGGCGAACTGCATGCGGCTGACGTCCACCAGGCAAACGGCGACCTGTGTCTCGCCGTCCCGTTCGGTCACCGTCAGGTGCAGCTCGTGGGGGCGGGCCTGACCGTCGCGGGTCTGGAAGGTCCAGGGCAGGCTCATGGAGCCGGTGCGCAGCAACTGCGCCAGCACGCCATCCAGCGTCTCGGCCGAGGGCCGGCCGTCGGGCTGGCGCAGCGGGCACAGCAGCGACAGCGGCATACCGGCCAGCGCCTGAGGGTCATAGCCCAGCACCTTGGCGCGGCCCGAGGCCGTGCCGACGATGGGCAGGTCGGACGTGGCCTTCACGAGCAATATCGCGACATGGGTCATGTCGTCCATCCCGGCCTCCGCTGAGTGGCGTGCTTAGCGAGGGTACACCCATACTGCTGCCAAAACCCGGATGCCGGCGGGGCCAGAATCGCCGCCTTGACACCTGTTGCGGATGCTCACCATGCCCCAGATGCTGTTCATCGTCGAACCCATTGGCCAGCGCGCCGAACGCGGCCTGGTGGCCGGAGAAGCGGCCTACCAGCGCATGCTGGACTTCGCGGCCGAGCTGCAGGCCGAGGGGCTGCTGCTGAGCGTCAATTCGCTGGGCAGCGCCGCGCGGCGCACGACCAAGCGCGAAGGCGGCGCCCAGGTGTGGGACGGCCCCTTCGCCGAAGCCAAGGAGATGGTGGGCGGCTACTTCCTGCTGGACACCGAGGACCCCGACGTGGCGATGGCCTGGGCCCAGCGCTGCCCGGCGGCCGAGTGGGCCACGGTCGAGATCCGCGGCGTGGGCCCCTGCTATCTGTAAGCCCCTCGCCCAGCCCGCCGCGCTGAACGCGGGCGGGTCTGGTCGGTCTTGCAGACCGCGCTGCGGCAGTGCCGCAGCCCTTCGGCAGGCACAGGCCGTCCACTGGACGCCCTGTGTCCGGCCTCAGCCCCCGATGGAACGGCTTGGGAGCGGCCCGGCGCTCGGCCCGCACCCCCACGTTTGTAAATCTCCGTAGTTACCCGAGGCGTGTCGAAATCGGGTCGCATGGATCGTCGTGTTCATGAAGGCAGCGACATCGAGCTGCTTCCAACTCAATCAGGAGAGACGACATGCGATTCATCATTCAAGTCCGCGCCACCGACGTCAGCGAGCGTGGCGACAAGCCCGGTCCCGAGTACGCGAAGCTGTTCGAGGAGATGGGTGCCTTCCATGAAGAGATGGCGCGTGCCGGCGTGCTGCTGGACGGCGCGGGCCTGCGCCCCAGCCGCAACGGCTGGCGCCAGCGCTATCACGCCGATGGCCGCCGCGAAATCATCGACGGCCCGTTCGCCGAGGCCAAGGAGCTGATCGCCGGCTACACCATCATCCAGGTGCGTGACGCCGAAGAGGCCCGGGCCTGGGCCAGCCGCTTCCCGGCGCCGTTCGTCGGCATGACCTGCGAGATCGAGGTTCGCCCGCTGTACGAGGAGGCCGACTTCGGCCCCGGCGGCGACATGGAAATCGGCGCCGCCTGAGGAGAGCGACATGAGCAACTTCTCCCTCATCCTCATCTGCCTGGGCGTCGCGCTGCTGATGCTGCTGGCCTATGCCGCGACCAGGCCCAACGAGTTCGCCGTCGAGCGCCGCCTGCGCATCGCCGCGTCCGCCGACAAGCTATGGCCGCTGATCAGCGAGCTGCGTGCCTTCAACCGCTGGAACCCCTACGAGCGCAAGGACCCGCTGATCAAGGGCAACTACACCGGCGCGGCCGGCGGCGTGGGCTCCCGCTACGAGTGGGAAAGCAAGGAGGTGGGCATAGGCAGCATGGAGATCACCCACCAGCAGCCCGGCCGCGCCGTGCAGATGAGCCTGAACTTCGTGACGCCCTTCAAGGCCCACAACCAGGTCGAGTTCGCGCTGAAGCCCACCGCCGACGGCGCGACCGAAGTCAGCTGGCGCATGCACGGCCCGGCCAACTTCATCAGCAAGCTGATGGGCGTCTTCATCAACATGGACAAGATGTGCGGCCGTGACTTCGAGGCCGGCCTGCAGAACCTGCGTCAACTGGCGGAGGTGAAGTGATGAGCCCCGCACGGCCGCCCGAAGGGGCTCAACTCCCGCTCGGCGGGACAGCGCGAAGCGCGAAGGGTGCACGATGAAAGACCTGCAATACGCCATCGACATCGCCGCCCCCGCCGCCCGCGTGTGGGACTGCATGTTCGACCCCATCGCCTACCGCGACTGGACCACCGCCTTCTGCGAGGGCTCCTACTACGAGGGCTCGTGGGAAGCCGGCCGCCGGCTGCGCTTCCTGGACCCGAAGGGCTTCGGCATGGAAGCCGTCGTCGACGAGAGCCAGCCGCACGAGAAGCTGTCGCTGCGCCTGGTGGGCGAGATCAAGGACGGCCGGCCCG
Source organism: Roseateles asaccharophilus (assembly GCF_031458115.1). GTDB lineage: Bacteria > Pseudomonadota > Gammaproteobacteria > Burkholderiales > Burkholderiaceae_C > Pelomonas > Pelomonas asaccharophilus_A. The sequence goes on from NZ_JAVDXV010000011.1 coordinate 202,997, forward strand.
TGGCCGACAGCCCGCTGTCGCAGACGCCTGCATTCGAGCGCTACGTGTTCACGGCGCGCCCCGACGGCGGCACCCAGCTCACCGTGCACCTGCAGAGCTGGAACGACGGCTTCACCGACTTCCTCGCCGACAGCTGGCCCAAGGCCTTGCAGCGCCTGAAGACCCTGTCCGAATCTGTTCACTGACCTGCGGAGACAACGATGCACAAGCAGATCTTCATCAACCTGCCCGTCAAGAACCTGCCCGCCAGCAAGGCCTTCTTCGAAGCGATGGGCTACTCGTTCAACCCGCAGTTCACCGACGACAACGCCGCCTGCCTGGTGCTGGGCGAAACGCTGTACGCGATGCTGCTGACCGAACCCTTCTTCAAGGGCTTCACCGCCAAGGCCATCGTGGACGCCAAGGCCGGCACCGAGGTGCTGGTGTGCCTGAGCTGCGAAAGCCGTGACGAGGTGGACAGCCTGGTTGCCAAGGCGAAGAAGGCCGGCGCCGCCGTACCGCGCGAGCCGCAGGACCACGGCTTCATGTACGCCCACGGCTTCGAGGACCTGGATGGCCACATCTGGGAACTGGCCTACATGGCCGGTGAACCACCGCAGGAATGACCCACCCCCTACCGGCTTCGCCGGCCCCCGCAAGGGGGCGCTCCCGACCGGCTGGCAAAGCCAGATCGGTGGGAGCCGCTGGATGAGGTCCGGCGCTTGCGCGCCGAACCGCAAGACGAGGAGATAGCGATGCAGATTCAGAAAGTCACTCCGTTCATCTGGTACGAGCGCGGCGCCGAAGACGCCGTGGCGCATTACGTGAAGGTCTTCGGCGCGGACAAGGCCCGCGTGCTGGACACCCAGCGCTGGGGCGAGAACTCGCCCGGCGCGGCGGGCACGGTGATGCTGGTGCAGTTCGAGCTGTTTGGCGCGCAGATGTCGGCCTTCAATGGCGGCCCCCACTTCAAGCTCACCGAAGCCTTCTCGCTGACCGCCGCCTGCGACGACCAGGCCGAGGTCGACCGCCTGTGGGAGCAGCTGCCCGCCGGCGGAGGCAAGGCGCTGGAATGCGGCTGGGTCAAGGACGCCTGGGGCCTGTGCTGGCAGGTCATCCCCAAGGCCTGGTTCGACATGGTCCGCGATCCCGACCCGGCCCGCGTGCAGCGCGTGTTCCAGGCGGTCTGGACAATGCAGAAGATCGACATCGCCGCGCTCGAGCGCGCCTACCAAGGATGAAGCCCCTCGTCCAAGGAGTAGCTTGGCCGGTCCCCCGCGGGGACGGCGATGCTTGCGGCATTGAGCCGCAAGCACATCGCCAGGACGGGCCGGCTTGGGAGCGGCCCGGCGCTCGGCCCGTGTTCATGGCTCGCCGGGTCGAGGCGCCGTGAGCCATGCGGACATCGCCGCCGGCGTCTGGCGCATCGAGCGCAGTCGCCTCGTGGGCGCGGCAGCCAAGCTGCTGCGCGATCTCGACGAAGCCGAGGACTGCGCGCAGGACGCGCTCATCTCGGCGATGGACACCTGGCCGCGCGACGGCCAGCCCGTCAACCCCGCCGCCTGGCTGATGACCACCACCCGCAACAAGGCGATGGACCGACTGCGCCGCCGCGCGATGCTGGAGCGCGAGCACGAACACCTGGCCGCCGACGACGAGGCCGCCGGCACGCATGTGGTGCCCGATTTCAGCGACGGCCTGGACGCCGCGCGCGACCAGGCCGCCATCGGCGACGAGCAGCTGCGCCTGATCTTCATCGCCTGCCACCCGGTGCTGCCGCGCGAGGCGCAGGTGGCGCTGACGCTGCGCCTGCTCGGCGGGCTGGAGACGGCCGAGATCGCCCGCGCCTTCCTGCAGCCCGAGCCCACCGTGGCCCAGCGCATCGTGCGCGCCAAGAAGGCGCTCAACGGCCAGGCCTACGAGCTGCCCGGGCCGGCCGAGCGCGAGCAGCGCCTGGGCGCGGTGCTGGCCGTCGTCTACCTGATCTTCAACGAGGGTCACAGCGCCGGCAGCGGCGCCAGCCTGTTGCGCCCCGCGCTGTGCGACGAGGCGCTGCGGTTGATCCGCCAGCTGCAGCATTTGCTGCCCGACGACTCGGAAGTGCACGGTCTGGCCGCGCTGCTGGAGATCCAGGCTTCGCGCCTGCCCGCGCGGCTGGATGCGCAGGGCCGCCCCGTGCTGCTGCCCGACCAGGACCGCCGCAAGTGGGACCGCCTGCTGATCCAGCGCGGCCTCGCGGCGCTGGAGCGCGCGCTGCAACTGGGCGAGCCCGGCCCCTACACGCTGCAAGCGGCAATCGCGGCCTGCCATGCGCGCGCCGCGCGCCCGGAGGACACCGACTGGCACGCCATCGTGGGCGGCTACGACCGGCTGCTGGCGCTGAACCCGTCACCCGTCATCGCGCTGAACCGCGCGGTGGCCGTCAGCTTCGCCGACGGCCCGGCCGCCGCGCTGCCGCTGCTGGAGCAGCTAGCCGCCGAACCGCAGCTCAAGCGCTACCCCTTCCTGGCCGGCGCGCAGGCCGACGTGCTGGAACGCCTGGGCCGCATCGGCGAGGCGCGCGACGCCTATCTGCGCGCCGCGGAGTTGCAGGACAACGAGGTGCAGCGGGCGTTGCTGATGGAGAGGGCGAAGCGGTTGGCGAGTTGAGTTGGCGGTGGGCGGGATATGGCTGCATCAGGCTGACAGCGGTCAGTTAGAACCAAGCATCTGCATGACCACTTATGCCGCATTTGCAGACCTCAGTTCGATGGACTTGGCGCCTGTACACGGGCCTGGCACTTGGAAGTACGAGGCAATTGCTCCGACAAACATCGCTAACCGCGCTTGTCACTAGTCAGCCACTCGCTGGAAAGCTGCAAAATCCGCACGTCGCAGGATAGTGACGCGGAACGAGGGGGATGCGGGATGGCTGAAGAAGAAGAGATTAAAAAGCTGATCGGAGTAATCCGGAAATTTAAGCCGGGTGCGAAACTCAAACACTACATCGGCTATGCGCAGTTCCCTAGTTTCAAAAGCCTTGAACCGAGTACGAGGATCGACTTTGATTTTCCTCTAACAGCTTTGGTCGGACCGAACGGCGTCGGAAAAAGCTCGGTCTTGCATGCCTTGTGGGGGATGCCCTATGGTCAATCGACCTCCAAATTTTGGTTTGAGACCGAACTTGATCCAATCGTTGGTACTCAGCGATATTTCTACTCTTACTGGCATGAGCCCTTCGACGGCTTTGTGGAAAGTCGCAAGGCACGGGTTGGCACAAAGAAGGCGGACTATTGGGAGCCGGCTCGCCTAAGTATTCCAGACGGAATGAAACCGTTGCCGGCGGGGGAGTTTGTCGGCAAAGCCAAGGACAGATGGAATCCTGTTCGCCGCGACGTTGTGTACATCAATTTGAAGACGTCTTTTGGGTCTTTCGATAGGTTTTTCTATTTCGATGATGACGTTAAGGCAGATGCGCGTAGGGAGGTGATGCTGCAGGAGGCGCGAAGGCTTCGGTCTGTCGTTGAACAGGATAAGCAAAGCTACATTCTCGGAAATCGGGAACGCATCTTTGTCAATCGGGAATTGACTCAGGACGAGGTTGCTGCCGTTTCGGCGATTTTGGGGCGGACCTACGATTCGGCCAGATATATCGAGCATGCGCTTTATCCGGGTCGCAGGGGCAAGGATATTAGCGTTATCTTTAGGCGCGGAGCATCATATTCAGAAGCATTTGCCGGCAGCGGTGAGTTGACAGCTGTTAACGCAGTTGTCCAGATTTTAGGTGCTCCTGAATATTCCCTAATTCTCTTGGATGAGCCGGAAACTTCTTTGCACCCGGGAGCTCAGCGTGCTTTATTGAAGTTTCTACTTGAGCAAATCAAGCTGAAGGGCCATCAGGTGGTCATTTCAACCCACTCGATGGACTTTCTCGAAGGCTTGCCTCACTCAGCCATAAAGGTATTCGAAAGCAACGGCGCTGGTCAGACAAGAGTTTTGCCGTCTAGTTCGCCCAACTCTGCTTTAGTCAGACTCGGGAAACCGCCGATTAACAAGAAGCGCGTACTCGTTGAAGACCCGATGGCGGCGCTATTAATTGAGCGCGCTATCGACTCACTTGATCCAGGCGACGTTCAATCGCTCGAGATAAAGGTCGCGCCCGGGGGCGCAGACGCGATCCTGCGCTACTTAGGGCCAGCTGCGATGACATCAGGCGACGATGTCTACGTGTTCCTTGATGGTGACCAACGCAAAGTTGGTGACTTCACCGACCCGCACACCATCGCTCCGGTGGCGCACGCCCAGCTGGGTGCATTGCTGAAAGGGGAGACGGGTGTTGACCCGATGTTTCACATTCCCGGGGGACAAGGGGGGGCCGCGCATGAAGCTGCCAAAGTGCAAGCACAGCTCAACTATCTGACGTGGCTGCGGGCTCGAGTCGCCTATCTACCAGGCGTTGTTCCAGAGGAGACTTTTCTCAAGGCCTTGAACCCGGCGGGCGCATACGACAACTTGACGGCCGCAAAGGCCAAGGCGGCCCTTAGGGAGATGCTTGCGAAAAATGTCGATGTGACCGCCAGCGAACTGGTAACGCTCGCCAAAGTGGCCGTTGCGGGCATCCCTCAGGGCCATGAGAATCTCGCCGCAATTCGCCAGCGTATTGGCCTTTGGCTGCACGGAGCGCCTGTCTGACGAAGCCTATCGCCGCGGCGACAATCGGCAGCATGACTGCGAGCAACAGCCACCATCCGATGAGCGAGGGCGCGCCCCCGACCGCAGTAGACCTGTTCAGCGGTTGCGGCGGCTTGAGCCTCGGACTTTTGCGGGCAGGATTTTCGGTGCTGGCAGCCGTCGAGATAGATCCTAAGGCGCAGGAGACCTACCGGCTCAACCACAGGGACGTAGCGCTCTACACGAGCGACATCCGAGCGCTCGATGCCTCCAAAGTCCTTGATGACGTCGGGCTGGGACCGGGGGAGCTTGATCTGCTCGCGGGCTGCCCGCCTTGCCAAGGATTTTCTCGTCTTCGGACGAAGAATCAGCAACCTTCGGTGGACGACGAACGGAACAACCTCGTTGGCGACTTCATGCGCTTCGTGAGGGTGATGTTGCCGAAGACGGTCATGCTCGAGAACGTTCCAGCGCTGGAGAAAGACGAGCGTTTTTTGGCGATGCAGGAGGAGCTGACGAGCCTCGGCTACCGCCTAGTCGTCCATGTACTCAACGCCGCAGAGTATTCGGTTCCCCAGCGGCGTAAACGTCTAATCATGCTTGCGTCTCGTGTACACGACCCAGCAGTCGCGGAAGTTTCTCAGGCTCGAATCACGGTAAGGGATGTGCTGGCGTCTCTAGAAGCACCGTCACGTAGCAGGGACAGGCTTCACTCCTTGCCCGAACGTCGGTCGCAGGCTGTGAAGGATCTGATAAAGCTGATCCCGAAGAACGGTGGTAGCCGGCGGGATCTGAGCGCTGAGCATCAACTCGCGTGTCATCGTCGGACCGATGGGTTCTATGACGTGTATGGGCGTATGGCGTGGGACGAGGTTGCACCGACGATCACCAGTGGCTGTCACAACCCTTCCAAGGGCCGGTTCTTGCATCCTTCTCGGAATCGAACCATCACTCTAAGAGAAGCGGCGATGCTGCAGGGGTTTCCGCGTGACTACCGGTTCGACGTGCGGCACGGTAAGGAGTCGATAGCGCTAATGATCGGCAATGCTCTGCCACCACCGTTCATTGAAGCTCATGCATCGTCGCTTTTGAACGGGCTCCGAGAAGCGATGGATGGAATGCTGGGTGCATTACCCGGCGGCGTGCCGGCTGAATCGCGGCGTTGGTGAGAGTAGCTGGCGAGCAATAGCACGCACTTATCGATACCGAAGCAATGCAGAAATTGGGGAGTGGCACTGGATACGGGCAGTCATGAGCCACCGTCCTCTTTCCTATACCCGACGTTCGCACTTGTATCGTCGCAGGACCTCAGTAAGCAGCCAGCGAACACATGTTGACCGCTGCAGAGCGTTCGGTCAGATGGCTGGCACCCAGTGATGAGGCAGCAACTCGTCGATTGCGCAGGC
>NZ_JAVDXV010000012.1:0-190784 GCF_031458115.1 Roseateles asaccharophilus
CCTGCGCAATCGACGAGTTGCTGCCTCATCACTGGGTGCCAGCCATCTGACCGAACGCTCTGCAGCGGTCAACATGTGTTCGCTGGCTGCTTACCCAGAACCGCCCGCTCTACGCAAGCTCGGCGTGCTGCGCACGCAGCGGTTGGAAGCTCGGCCCGCCCGTGCTCGGGAGTGGCTGGCCAGTCTCCTTCACGCTGCGCGTGAACGGGCCCGCCTGGCGAACTGACCGTTTCTGATCGGCTGCGCTTCGCGCGTATAGGCCAGATCGCCACCCTCGCACCCGCCACGCCCGGAGCCGGGCCGCTGAACTTCGAACCGCTGCGCGGAAGCGTGACGAGCCTGCAGCTCGTGAACCTTGTGCCCTCCGGGCTGCGGCGCCTCGGATTGATCGACCGACGGGATGGAGCGCATGCCCGGATCTTCCGCCGGCGCTGTCCGCGTTCAGCGCGTGGGTGCGCTGCGCGCCCCCTCCGGGGCGTCCTGCGGACGCGTCAGGCCGGTGGCCTGTCCCCGGCGCTTCGCAAGGTGCTTTCGCGGCATAAAGCCGCGCCTGTCCGAGGGTCGGGGCCAGGCGGCAAGCCGTCCGGGCCGGGCCCCTAGGCAGGCGCTGTTTATTCCACGGTCACCTTGGCGCCCCATCCAACGCCTGCGGCAGCTCCGGGCATGCGCTGTCCCACCACCTGGCATCGGGGCAGGGCGGGTCTCCCAGAGCCCGTCGCCAGTTCTTCGGAGCGACGCCATGCTTTCCGTGCATCCATCCTTTCCCGTTGACACCGTGCTTCTCGGTGATTGCCGAACCGCGCTCGCCGGCCTGCCTGGTGACTCGGTGGACTTCTGCCTCACCGACCCACCCTATCTCGTCAACTACCGTGACCGGTCGGGCCGCTCGCTGGCCGGCGACCGGGTGGGTGACTGGTTGAAGCCGGCCTTCGCCGAGGTGCACCGGCTGCTCAAGCGCGACAGCGTCTGCGTGAGCTTCTATGGCTGGACGAAGGTGGATGAGTTCGTGTCCGCCTGGCGCGCCGTCGGCTTCCGCCTGAGCGGGCATCTCACTTTCCCGAAGCGCTACACCTCGTCCAGCGGCCTGGTGCGCTATCAGCACGAATCGGCGTTCGTGCTGGCCAAGGGCTCGCCGCGGCCGCCGGAGTACCTGCTCGGCGACGTGATCGACTGGGTCTACAGCACGAACCAGTTCCACCCGACGCAGAAGCCCGTGCAGGTGCTGATGCCGCTGATCGAGAGCTTCTGTCCGGTGGGCGGCGTGGTGCTGGACCCTTTCGCCGGCAGCGCGTCCACGCTGGTGGCCGCGCGACTGACCGGGCGCCGCGGCCTGGGCTGCGAGCTGGAGGCGCGCATGCAGTCGGTTGCCAACGCCCGCCTGGCTCGCATGCGGCAACTCATGCTGCACACGCTCGGCGTGGATGCCGTGTCGCTGGCAGCCGCGGCTTGAGGGGGATGGCCATGAACCCGTTGTCATCCGATGTGGTGGCCGAGCTTCGGCTGCAGCTTCACGACTTCATGCTGGGATTCGCGCGTATGGATGCCACCGGCATGGCCCGTCTGGACCGGCCGGACTGGGCGCTGGCCGCTCGGATCGAGCAACTGCGACGCCATCCCCTCGTGTCCACCTTGGACGACGAGGTGCTGGCGGCCATCGCAAGCCATGCGCTCGATCCGAATGTCGAGGGACGCTACCTGATGGCCCGACTGCGCGAGTCGGAGGAGGAGGCCAGGCTCGAGGCGAGGGCGGAGACGTCCGCGTGCATGCCTGCCGCTGCGGCGCCCGCCGCGATTGATGCGCCGCGCCGGGTCGACTTGCCCCCGACGGTCATCGACATGATGGAGGAGACGGTCGCTTTGATCGCTCGCAAGCAACTCGGCTTCCTGGTGCTTCATGCCCGGAACTCCGACAGGCTGGACTTCAGGGATTGCAGCGTGTGGAGTGTTCGCGACGCGTTGATCGAAGCGTACGAGGAGGGCTGGCACGCTGCAGCGTGATCTGTGCAGCTGCGGGCAGCCGGGTTCCCAGACGTAAGGCCGGCTGCCCGCATCTCCTTGCAACAGAGCTGGCTGCATGGGGAGGGTGGTCCTGTCGGCTGCGATATCGCGGCCCTCCCGTGACCGGGGACCGCGGCTTGCTTCCTTCACGCTGTGCGTGAACGAGCCGCTCGGCGGACAGGCAGGCCTGCGGCTGCGCCTGGGCTCCTGACCGCTCCCCGCCCACCCGCCACGCCCGTTGCCGGGCCGCGACAAGACCAAGGCCCGCGAGCTGTGGCGGTGACGACGTCGCTTGGCCGACCGGATGCCAATGCCTGGTGCTCTCCTCAGGATGTCAGAGCGTGAGTCTGGTGACTCGAGGGCAGTGGTCGCTGGTCAGGATCACCTGCGCGTCCTTCTGGTCGATCTTGAGCTTCTTCGAGGAGAGGGGAGCAGTCTGCCGAGACTTCAATGCCTCGCTGATCAGGATGTGGTCCAGACCCACGAAGCCCTTGCAGTCGGGTGACTCGGCCAGTGGCACCTGAAACAGGGCCGATGGTCGACCATCCGACAGCTCCTGCCAGAGGAAGCGGGAGGTGACTTCGCCATCAGGTCCGGTCCGGTTCGGCGATGCGGGATCGGTGTGGTCCTTGCGAACGTCCGTTGCTGCCAGCTTCTGTGCGGCCTCCTCGTCCACACGCCGGTTGAAGTCACCGAGAAGCACGAACAGCGGAGACGCGGTGGCCACGCTGTCGACCCAGTTTTCCAGCGGTGCGACCTGGCGGTTGAGCACCTGACAGGCCGCGCGGTCGTCCGTCAGTTCATTCCCCTTGAAGGCCGGACTGTCGATGAGGTTGGCGCAACCGGACTTGAGGTGCACGTTCATCAACGTGACCGTCTCCTTGCCGATCGTCAGCGAGAGCGCGAGGCCGGGACGCAGGTAGCGCAAGGAAGCGGCGGCTTTGGGGTCTTCCTTGATCGCAAGGCCCGGCTCCGGCTTGCACGCGCCAGGCTTGGAGGAGACGGACCGGCGCCATGCGAATCCGACGGTCTGGAACGCCGTGTGGGGTGCGACGCATGCGTCGAAGTCGGCCGCGTGGCTGCCGAGGATGTCCTTGATGGCTGCCTCGGATCGCACCTCCTGGAAGGCGATCACATCGATGCCCTGGTCGCGAATGAGCCCGTTCACGGTGTTGCGCAGGCCTTCAAGCTTTTCAGTGTGAACCGAAGGCGGCCCCTTCTTCCACTTTGATGCGGTGAGCCGGTAGGCATTGCACGGCGCGACGAGCATTGCCTTGGCAGCCCCACCGGATGCCGCGTCGAAGTCGGCCTGGCACTGCTTGGCGCGCGCGTCCTCTTCCGGAGTGGGTGCTGTCGCACCTCTGGGGATCCTGGCGCGCGTGTCACACCAGTTCACGGCCGGGGTCGTGCAGACGCGGATGTGTTCGCTGAAGTCCGCTTCCGTGCCCGCCCATGCGATGTTGAACGAGGCGACGCCGAGTTCGGCGGCGTGGCCGCACAAGGTCAGACTGGCGAGCGATGCTCCCAGTACAGCTTGCCATCTGCGCATAGATCCTCCGGGTACTGGGCGTTGTGTCCGCGCGGATGATATGGCTGCGCGGCGACACCTCGGCGCGGGTTGCGCCGGGCCTGCTCGGCACCACCGCGAGAGCCCTTCGCATGGCGTGCTGCGCACGCGTGGATTGGATGGGGCGGCCCGCCCGTGCGAGGGGCTCGCGAGCCAATTTCCTTCACGCTGTGCGTGAACAGGCCCACTTGGCGAACTGGCCGGACTTGATCGGCTGCGCTTCGCGCGCGACCGGCCAGATCGCCACCCCTCGCACCCGCCATGCCCGGAGCCGGGCCGCGAATGCCGGACCTGCTCGCAGCGGCTCGACCATCGCGCCAGTCGCTGCGCTTGGTGTCACGCCGTTCGCGGAGTCGCCGCTACTCGGGCAATGCGGGCGACTTCGCTGCAACCGCTGCGCCAGCCGAGCCGGCACATCGGCTGCGGCGCTTCGGCGCCCGAGGGGCAGCCTGTGCGTCGGTCGTCCCACCGCGCTCCCCCCACAACCCCCGTCCCTGGGTGAGGGGGACTGGCAGCCGCAGACTGAGCTCAAGCAGGGGCTGCGACATCAGCGGATGGACGAGCTCCGGCGATGCCGCTGGAGCGTAGGGGTTGTAGTAGTCGAAGGGGCAGATCAGCGCGCGCAGCTGCATCAGCTTCCCGATGGGTAGATCTGATCCCTCCATCAGGCCGGGATGGACAAAGCGTGAGGCTTGTCCGAGTGCGTTCGCGACGATGTCGGAAGGCATCAGCGCCAGGTACTGTCCTGCGTTGGTCAGCGCGCTCCGCTTGGTGAAGCGGTACTGGAAAGCCTCCCGCAGGGTCTGCCAGAAGGACACATGACCCAGTCGTGCAGCATCCAGCGTTGCCCCTAGAAAGCCTCGATCGAGCCCCCGCAGTTGGAGGTAGTCGGCGGCTGGCCAGGTGCACCGCACCTCCTCAAACAGCTGATCGCCGCCAGCGCCCGTGAATAGCGCCGATGCGCCTGCAGCGTTGGTGACCTCGGCGTCCATGCGGTCCGACCCCAGCCGGCCGATGTGGCTTCCCGGGACTGGGGTGAGGGCTGGGTCTGCGACCTGGTCGAGGTGGAAGTCGACGTCACGATGTCGTTCCACCAAGGTGCACCCGACGCGGGTGGCGGCGAGCCGTGCATAGGCTCGCTCATCGCTGTCTGAACCGGGCGAGAAGTAGTTGAGGCAGGTAATGCCTGCCGTGGGCGGCCCGCAGTAGAAGCTGCCGAGGATGATGGCTGAGTCCACGCCGCCCGACAGTCGCAGCACGACGTCTCCATAGCAGGACAGCCAAGAGAGCACGCTCTGGGTCGTTGCTTCCTTTAGCAACTCGGCAGCCAGGGCGGGCTCCGGTTCGATCGGATGACGTGCGATGTCGACGGCGCGCCAGAGGGGAGTCGCCGCACGCTGTAGCGACGTCATGGAAGTCAGCTCGCCAGGCAGTACGTTCGTTACACCCTTGAGCGCCGTTTCTTGTGCGCCGAGCCGTCCGTACACAAGGACCGCTGCGATCGCATCCCAGTTGACCTCTGGTGGCGGTAGCTCCAGCAGTGCAGAGACATCCTCCAGCCATGAGAACGCGATCGACAAGCCGTCGAGCTCGAGGTGGAAGCATGGCAGGGTTCCGGTGGGATCGCGCAGCACGCGGCCTTCGCCGGCCCACGAAGGCATGAAAGCTACCCAGCGCCCCCAGAACTGCTCGACCAACGCGCGGCCCTCAGACCGGACGATCTCATCGCCTTCCTGATCGGTCAGTTCAACGTCCTCGCCGGGGGCGGGCGAAGGATCTGCTCGACGAAACAGCCGTCCGAGCACGACGCCGGCGTGAGATGGCAGCGTGTAGACGCCGTTGATGCCTCTTGTGTGACCCACCATGTAGACGCTGAATCCGGACGACGAGAAGGCGCGATGCCATCCTCCGTCGATCAAGGTTCCCGTGAGCCTTCTGGCCAGTGCGTTCTGGCTTTCGTTGGCGGGTGCCCAACTGAATGCGATGTAGCGAAACATCGCTGATCACACGACCAGGATGGGCGTGAAGCCCCGCACGTACTCGTGGGTGTCGTTGAGTACAAGGTCGCCTGACTGCACCCAAGAGTGCGCGGCGAAGGGTCGAGTCCTCACGCCGACGACCCAGCTGGCATACAGCTTCTCTGCGGCCAGGAAACGCAGCAGCGTCAGAGAGTCGTGCAGGCACTTGTCGTGCGAGGTGATGACCACGGGGCGCATGCGCAGGTACCAGGCGCTGGCTCTTCTCAGCGCGCCTACCTGCTCGTCATCGGTCTTCATCCCCCTCGCAGGACGCAGAGCGCGTACGCTGCAAGCGATGGTGGCCATGCTGTGTCGCTTGAGCCAGTGCGTTGTGAGGAGCGCTGCATAGGCAAGGCCGAGGAACCTGCGCCACGGGACGCCCGGCGATGGCACATGCTCACCGTGGGACAGGCTGTTGCGCGGCGATGCGAGCGCTTCGTGGGCGGGTGCTGGCAACGACGCTGGAACCAGCAGGGCCTGATCGCGCAGATGGCCAATCCAGTGATCAACCCCGTTGCTCGCGGGTTCGACTTGGTCGAGATCTTTGGCGGGCCAGCCGGCGATCCTTGCGGACAGGGCGGCCATGAGGGGGCCACCCGCGCCGATGTACTTGTCTCTTTGGAGGTCGAGCAGGATCACCTGTCCGTCGACGTGGCACGCGCGCACATGATCGGCAAGGCGATATTCCGGCTGAATCGGTGTTGTCGTTGGCATGGTGATCCTGCTAGGCGTGCAGCTTGTCGCCGCACGCCGTTTCTGCTGCCGGGGGATCAGAACTGCTTGTAGATCCCGACCTGGTTGTCTTCAACCCGCGGCAGGTCGGGCTGACCCTTGGTTTCTTCCTTGGCGTCGCCCAGGTCCACGATCTCCAGTTGCGGTGCTTCGTTCATCACGATCTCCTTGAAGTTGCGTTGAGGTCAGAAGTGCCGTCAGCGCTTGGCCATCCGGCGATCGGAAGATTGAGGCTGGTCGCGTGGCCCGGCAACTTGAGATGCCGATGAGTTGCGGCGTTCGGCGATCCGCCAGCTCGGGTGACCGGGCGTAGGGGACGTCAAGGCGCGGTCGCGGCATAGCCGTTCATCGCTGCATCCGTTCGGTTGTTCCGCTAGCAAATGGACGGCGCAGACGCTTCTGTCCGGTCTCGGATCGCCACATGTCGCGCGGGTCATGTGACCGATGCGATGGTGGCTGGCTCGGTATCCCTGCGCGGAGCGAGGTGAGTTCGGGTGATTTCCGGCTGCTGAACCGAACACTTGGTGTGGTGCTGTGTTTTCGGCGCTGAGGTTTTTGGCGGCTGAAACGTCATGGAGTCATGGAGAACTCCGTTTCAGATCGAGGCCCCGCGACCACCTGGCACCTCTGCTGGAAGGCAGCGGTCGGGCGTGACCTGGTGTCGAGCCCGAAGCTCGTCGAGATGATCACGGATCGACTGCTGGATGCCCATCAACAGCGGGGCAGGGCGTTGCTGTACTACCTGCTGACGGCCACGGAGATACACGTCTTGTCGCGAGTTGAGCCTGGCGACAGTCCGCGAGAGGTGGCTCGAGAGGTCGCCACCATCGTGGCCCGATGGGTGCGGGAGCTTCAAGGGGTGAGAGGGCCAGTGTTTGCGGACCGATATCGCACGCATCAGGTCAGGACTGACGCCGAGCTGAAGTACGAGATACGGATGCTGGCGTGGCGACCTGTCACGACGGGCCAGTGCTCAAAGCCTCTGGTCTACGTGAACTCGTCCTTGCGCACGACGCTGGGACTGCGGCGTGCTTACGGATTCGAGTCTCGGACGCTGCTCCGCGTGTTCGACGGGACCGTATTCGAGGCGCGTGAAGCAATGCGCCGGTTGATACGGCACCGACCATCGAGGTCGGATCTTCGGGAGTGGGAGCTGAACCATGGCTTGGCCATCGCCACTGGTTCTGCGGGTGCGAGCTTCGGTTTGGCCCGCGAAGTTGGTGGGCCGGCAGCGGCCCTTGTGGCGGCCTCCGCTACGCAGGATATTGATGGCGCACTCGCCTTGCTGGCTCGCTGGGTGGCGCATCGGCTTGAGCTACCGTCTGGGGATGACCTGTCGACGGTGCCAGGCGCGGTAGGAACGAGAGCGCGAGCGTTGGTAGCTGGGCTGGCCGTCCAGTCCGACCTCTGCCCAGCTGCTTCGGTTGCTCGCTACTTCGATCGCGCTCGGGCTACCCTGTGCGAACAGATGACTGCTTCGCGAGGGCGGCCGGCTGACCGACAACTCCTCGGCATGCCGGTCCAGTTGATCCTGGATGAGCTCAAGAAGCTGTCGAAACGGCCCCGGCGCTAGCCGCTGATTTGCCCCCTCCCCGCACCTTTTGGTAACTTGATTTTGCACCATAACATTTGTGATGTTACGATGCGCATTCATGTTTCTCAGGCGCGGACCATGGGCGTCATCGAACTCGCACACCAGACACAGGCGTATTTGCTCGAAGCGCTCGGCCAGCGCTTGAGCGCGCTGAAACCTCGCTCGGGGCCAGGGTTGCCATTTTTCGTCATCGACAGCTTCGACCTCATGGAGATTGAATTGTTCGGCGAATTGGTGACGCTCGCCATCCTCAAGGAGCAGGCATCTCTGACGCCTATGGAGGTCGCCCTGCGCATTCGAAAGATCCGGGCGCAGGGCAGTCTCGCTCTCTACGTGGCGCCAGCCGTCGACGCTTCAGATCGTCGACGCCTTGTTGAGCAGAAGGTGCCCTTTGTGGTGCCAGGCAATCAGCTGTACCTGCCGGACCTGGGCATCGACTTCCGCGAGCACTTCCGGCGCCAAGCCGAGATCGGCTCGATGACGCACATGGTGGCTGCTACTCAAGCGCTGCTGTTCAGTCACCTGATCGATCGGATGTCGACCAATGAACGCAGGTCTAGTTGGCACGTTGCTCCGACCGTGGAGAAACTGGGCTACACCAAGATGACTGGGTCCCGCGCCGCCAACGAGCTCGTTGCGCTGGGCCTCGCCAAGGTCGAGAAAATCGGACGCGCTGTACATCTGCGCTTCAAGCAAGACACAACAGCAGCCATCTGGGAGGCTGCAAAGCCATACGTCAAGAGCCCGGTGCTGAGGCGCCGGTGGCTCCACATGCTTCCGTCGGACATCAGCCCGTTCGCCCGCGAGGCCGGCGAGATGGCGCTTGCCAAGCGAACCATGCTTGGCGAGCCTGAGCATCAAACCTACGCCATTCATCGTGACCACTGGTCGGACACAAACGAAGGCCTCATCCTCACTCGCCCGGAACCTGGCGCCGTTGAAGTGCAGCTGTGGAGCTACAGCCCAGGCCTGGATGACGGCCACCTCGTCGACCCACTGTCACTGGTCGCAAGCTTGAAAGACTCTGTCGACGAGCGGGTGCGGCTGGCAGTACGGGAACTTGAAGGACAGATCCAATGATCAAGGGCCTGGACGCCTTCACGAAAGCGTTTGCAGACTGGACTGATCAGTACGTTCTGATCGGGGGCACTGCGGCAACGCTCACGATGCAAGATCAAGGGCTCAAGTTCAGGGCCACGAAGGATCTCGATGTCGTGCTCATCGTTGAGGCCCTGACAGCAGACTTCGGCCGGGCATTCTGGGACTTCATCAAAAGTGGAGGCTACGAGATCCAGCAGGCCAGCGAAACGGGAAAGCGCAGCTTCTATCGCTTCATCAAGCCGAGCGACGCGTCCTTCCCTGTGATGATCGAGCTCTTCGCAAGAGCGCCCGACGCCTTGCGGCCGATCGCGGAAGGACACCTGACCCCGATTCCGTTGGACGAGGATCTCTCAAGCCTCTCGGCCATCCTTCTTGACGATGAGTTCTACGCCTTCATCCTCGACGATCGCACGGTGCGCGACGGCCTTGTGTGGGTGAACGAGACACGGCTGATACCCCTCAAGGCTGCGGCCTGGGTCGACATGACAGATCGACGTCGCCAAGGCGCGCAAATCGATTCAGACAGCATCAGGAAGCATGGCCTGGACATCTTGCGCCTGTCGCAGTTGCTCAGCGAAGGGGCAACCGTCACCGTCGCGGGTCGCGTAGAAGAGGCGCTTCGGCGCTTCCTCGCGGAATTTCCGGCCGATGCCCCACCTGACCCGAAGACGCTGAAGATCAATGCCAAGCTTGATGACATCCTCGGGCGAGTCGCGGCAGGATTTGGGTTGGCTTGATCCGAGCGCAAACCATTGGCCGGGTCTGGCTGAACGCAGCACCGCAGCGCGAGCATTGGTCTCGGAAATCGGTCCAACCGCATTGTTCGTGGTCGGAACGCACGACTGAGCTTCCCGCGGCTGCTTTGCCGCTCTGTACAAGCGGGCGCACCGCGTCGGCGAGGCTGTGCAGATGCCCTCGCGACAGCCTGCCTTCGGTTGTCGAGCACCTCGGTCGCCCGAAGTCCACGAAAAGGCTTGCATTGATTCCATGATTCCACCAAAATGGAATAATGGAAGAAATCGAAGTCATCAAAGGCCTCGCCGCGCTGGCCCAGCCGTTGCGGCTGCAGGTGTTCCGCGCCCTGGTGGTGGTCGGTGAAGCCGGCCTGACGCCAGGTGCCATCCAGGAGGCGCTCGGCATCGCGCCCGCCACGCTGTCGTTCCACCTGAAGGAGCTGGTCAACGCCGGCCTCGTCACACAGGAACGAGCCAGCCGCAACCTGATCTACCGTGCCCACTACGCGCAGATGAACGAGCTGCTCGCCTACCTGACCCAGAACTGCTGCCAGGGCGAAGCGTGCGCCGTTGAGAGCAGTTCAGCTTCCTGCGGCTGCTGACTGAGACCACCATGCTCGACAACACCTTCAACGTCCTCTTCATCTGCACCGGCAACTCGGCCCGTTCCATCATGGCCGAGGGCCTGATGAACAGCCTGGGCGAACGGCGCTTCAAGGCCTATTCGGCCGGCAGCCATCCCAACGGCACGGTCAACCCGGTGGCCCTGCAGACACTGGCTTCGCTGCACATCCCGACCGAGGGCTTTCGCAGCAAGAGCTGGGACGAGTTCGCGGTGGCCGGTACGCCCATCATGGATTTCGTGTTCACCGTCTGCGATTCGGCAGCGGGCGAGGTCTGCCCTGTGTGGCCCGGCCAACCCATGACGGCCCACTGGGGCGTGCCCGACCCCGGCCATGTGGAAGGAACCGAGGCAGCGAAGCTGCAGGCCTTCCTCGACGTGGCGATCACCCTCAAGCGCCGCATCGAGCTGCTGCTAGCGCTGCCCATCACCAAGCTGGAGCCCCTGGCCATCCAGCACGAGATTCAACAGATCGGCACCCGCTGAGCCCTCCCATGACGACCCACGTTCTCATCCTCTGCACGCACAACTCCGCTCGCAGCGTCCTCAGCGAGGGCATGCTCAACCACTGGGCCAAGAAACTCGGCAAGGACGTGCAGGCTCACAGCGCCGGCAGCGCCCCCAGCGGTCGCATCAACCCGTTCGCCGTCGAGGCGCTGCAGAACGCCGGGGTGGACACCAGCGGCTACTACAGCAAGAGCTGGGACCAGTTCAGCCAGGACGGCGCGCCGCCGCTGTCCATCGTCATCACGGTCTGCGACAGCGCCGCCGCCGAGCAATGCCCGGTGTTCTTCGGTGGCCAGGGCCAGCCCGTCAAGGTGCATTGGGGCTATCCCGACCCGTCCAACGCCGAGGGCGGCGACGAAGGCAAGCGCCGCGCCTTCGAGCTGACCCGCCAGGCCATCGGCTACCGCATGCTGCAGCTCCTTCAGTTGCCGCTGGAAGACCTGAGCAAGGCCGAGCTGCAGCAGGCGCTGGCCGACATCTACAAGAGCTGAGCATGAGCCTGTCCCGCAAGCTCCTCGCCGAAGGCCTGGGCACGGCGCTGCTGCTGGCCGTCGTCATCGGCTCCGGCGTCATGGCCGAGCGCCTGTCTGGCGGCAACGTCGCCATCGCGCTGCTGGCCAATACGCTGGCGACGGTCGGCGGCCTGTACATCCTCATCGAGGTCTTCGGCCCGGTCAGCGGTGCCCACTTCAACCCCGCCGTCAGCGCCGTCATGGCCTGGCGCGGCGAGCTGCCGGTGGCTTCGCTGGTGCCCTACATCGCCGTCCAACTCATTGGCGCGATGCTCGGCGCCTGGCTGGCCCACGCGATGTTCGACATGAGCATCCTGCAGTTCTCGACCAAGGTGCGCAGCGGCACCGGCCAGTGGATCGCCGAGAGCGTGGCGACCTTCGGGCTGCTGCTGGTCATCCTGCGTGCTCCAGGCTCGCGCATGGCCGCGATGGTCGCGGCCTACATCGGCGCGGCCTACTGGTTCACCGCTTCCACGTCCTTTGCCAACCCGGCCGCCGTGTTCGGCCGCATGTTCAGCGACAGCTTCGCTGGCATCGCCCCCAACAGCGCGCTGGGCTTCGTGGTGGCTGAACTGATCGGCGCAGCGGTGGCCGTTGGCGTGCACGGTCTGCTGTCGCAGCCGGCTGTAGCCTCGGCGGCGGTGACCGGGGAGGCCCAACGTGTCTGAGCCTCTGTTCCCTGACGCCACGTTTCCCGCGCTGCGCACTGAGCTGTTCGACGTGCCGACGCAGGAGCGTCTGACGCCCACGCCGTCGCAGCACCGCCCGCGCTTCCTGATGCTCTACGGCTCGCTGCGTGAGCGCTCGTACAGCCGCCTGCTGACCTTCGAGGCCGCGCGTCTGCTGGAAGCCATGGGCGCAGAGGTGCGCATCTTCAACCCCAGCGGTCTGCCGCTGCCCGACGACGCGCCCGACACCCACCCCAAGGTGCAGGAGCTGCGCGAATTGGCCGCCTGGTCCGAAGGCATGGTCTGGACGTCGCCCGAACGGCACGGCGCCATGACCGGCATCATGAAGTCGCAGATCGACTGGATTCCGCTGTCGTCCGGCGCCGTGCGGCCCACGCAGGGCAAGACGCTGGCCGTCATGCAGGTTTCCGGCGGCTCGCAATCCTTCAATGCGGTGAACCAGATGCGCGTGCTGGGCCGCTGGATGCGGATGCTCACCATCCCCAACCAGTCGTCGGTGGCCAAGGCCTTTGCCGAGTTCACCGAGGACGGGCGCATGAAGCCCTCGTCGTTCTACGACCGCGTGGTGGACGTGATGGAGGAGCTGTTCAAGTTCACGTTGCTGACGCGCGACCTCGGGCCCTACCTCGTGGACCGCTACAGCGAACGCAAAGAAAGCGCCGACGAGCTGTCCAAGCGCGTAAATCAGCGCGCCATCTGAGCCAGCACAGATGGCACGGGGCTACGGCCCCGTTTCTTTGACCCAGGTAGTTGCTATTGACAACCAAGAAGGCGAGTTCCAACATGCGCCCAGATAGTTGCTATTCACATCCAAATGTCCGAGTCCAGCCCAGGCAGCCTGTTGCGCGAAGTCGCCCGCATGTACACCCGCGCCCAGCGCGTCGTGGCCGACTGCTGCCGCACG
This sequence comes from Roseateles asaccharophilus, assembly GCF_031458115.1. Lineage (GTDB taxonomy): Bacteria > Pseudomonadota > Gammaproteobacteria > Burkholderiales > Burkholderiaceae_C > Pelomonas > Pelomonas asaccharophilus_A. The sequence continues at coordinate 12,979 of NZ_JAVDXV010000012.1, forward strand.
ACCAACACCCAGTGCCACCTGCTCACCGAGCTGGGTCGGTCCGGACCGTTGCCGCTGTCCGAGCTGGGTACGCGGGTGAGCCTGGAGAAGAGTTGGGTGTCGCGAGCCGTGGAGGCCATGGCAGCCCGTGGCTTGGTGACGAAGGAGCCGAACCCGTCCGACGCAAGGAGCTGGCTCGTCACGCTCACCGCCGACGGCGAGCGCACCGTCCGTGAGCTGAACAAGACCCTCGATGACCACGCCGAGGCGCTGCTGGCCTCACTGAGCCCGCGCCAGCGTGATGCCGTCGAGAACTCATTGCTGACGCTCCTGAAGGCTTTGCGCGAAGACCCGGCAGCGATGTGCTGCCTGCCGCCAGAGCCGAAGGAGCCCGAACGGGATTCCAAACCATGCTGCTGAACAACGCCATCTCCCTTCGCCAGGCCGGCGCTTCCGACTGGCCCGCCATCGAAGCCCTGCTGCTGGCCAACAAGCTGCCGACCGATGGCGCGCAGGCCCATCTGACCACCTACCTGCTCGCCGTCAGCAACGGCGAGGTCGTCGGCTGCGCCGGCGCCGAGGTCTACGGCACGCTCGCCCTGGTGCGGTCGGTCGCCGTTGCGCCCGGCCTGCAGAAGCAGGGCATCGGCCGGCTGCTCGTCGAGCGCCTGCTGCACGAGGCCCGCTCGCGCGACATCGCGGCGCTGTATCTCCTGACCGTCACCGCACCCGAATACTTCGCGCAGTACGGCTTCAAGCGCATGAAGATCGAGGCCGTGCCGGCGGCGCTGAAGGCCTCGGCCGAGTTCCAGGGGGCCTGCCCGGCCTGCGCCGCGTTGATGGCGCTGACGCTGCGTGAGGCGCCCGTCGTGGATGCCGCGCTGCCGGTGGCAGTGCTTGGCGCGGGCCCGGTGGGGCTGGCTGCCGTCGCCCAGCTTGTCGAGCGAGGCCTGCCCTTCATCGCCCTAGAGGCCGGCAAACAGGTCGGCGCCAACCTGCGCGACTACGGCCACGTCCAGCTCTTCTCACCCTGGCAGTACGACGTGGACCACGCCATGGCCCGCCTGCTGGCGCCCACCGGCTGGACCATGCCGCCGGCAGCCGAACTGCCGCGTGCCGGCGAAGTCGTCGAGCGCGTGCTGCAGCCGTTCGCCGCACTGGCCCAGGTCGCGCCCTTCATCAAGCTGGGCGCCCGCGTGTTGGCGGTGAGCCGCGAGGGCTTCGACAAGGTGAAGAGCGCCGGCCGCGACAAGGCGGCCTTCCTGGTGCGCTACGAGCAGGACGGCGAGGTCCACGAGCTGCGCGCCCGCGCCGTCATCGACGCAACCGGCACCTGGAACCAGCCCAACCCGGTGGGCGCCAACGGGCTGCAGGCCATCGGCGAGGCCGACGCGCGCGACCGCATCTTCTACGGCATCCCCGACGTGGCCGGCGCGCTGCGCGGCCGCTACGAGGGCAAGCGTACGCTGGTGGTCGGCGCCGGGCACTCGGCCGCAAACGCGCTGCTGGCCCTGGCTGACCTGGCCAAGCAGTCGAGCACCACGCGCCTTGCCTGGGCCGTGCGATCGCCGGCCCTGCAGCGCGTGTTCGGCGGCGGCGATGCGGATGCGCTGCCGGCCCGGGGCGCGCTGGGTGCGTCGCTGCGGCGGCTGCGCGATGGCGGCACGCTGGAGTTCTTCAGCGGCCTGCGCGTCACGCGCATCGAGCGCTTCGGTGGCCAACTGCGCCTCACCGGCCTTGACGCCAAGCAGCAGGCTGTCGTGGTGGATGGCATCGACGAGGTGATCTGCGCCACGGGCCAGCGGCCCGACCTCACGCTCACCAGTGAGCTGCGCCTGAAGCTGGACCCCTGGCTGGAATCCAACGAAGCCCTGGGACCGCTGATCGACCCCAACCTGCATAGCTGCGGCACTGTGCGTCCGCACGGCCACCGCGAGCTGGCTCATCCGGAGCTGGGCTTCTACACGCTCGGTGTCAAGAGCTACGGCCGCGCGCCGACGTTCCTGATGGCCACCGGCTTTGAGCAGGCGCGCTCCGTCGTCGCGGCCATCGCGGGCGACCTCGCGGCGGCGGATCGCGTCGAGCTGGAACTGCCGGAGACCGGGGTCTGCTCGTCGAACCTGACGGTTGAGGGTTCGGCCACGGGCTGCTGTGGGCCGGCGGTTGAATCGGCGCCGGAGGCTATGGTGGCTCCGAAGCGCGGCTGCGGCCCGAGCAGTTGCGCACCGAAGCCCGCACCCGAAGCTGTGGCGCCGAAGCGCTGCTGCGGTTGACGATGCAGACCCATCGCGCGCGCGTCGTCGCCTCGTTAGGCACGACCCAGACCTTGGCCTGGGCATCGTCCTACTACCTGCCGGCCATGCTCGTGCGGCCGATAGCGAGTGAGTTGGGCGTGTCCCAGCCGACCGTGTTCGCGGCGTTCTCGGTGGCACTGGTTGTGTCGGCGCTAGTCGGCCCGCATAGCGGCCGACGCATCGACCGATGGGGTGGGCGTCCGGTGCTCATGACGACCAGCGCGATCTTCGCGCTGGGGCTTGGGCTGCTGGCAGTTGCGACCGGCCCCGTCAGCCTTTTTGTAGCCTGGGCGGTGCTGGGCGTGGCGATGGGTAGTGGCCTCTACGAGGCGGCGTTCGCGTCGCTGGTGCGGCTGTACGGGCATGAAGCGCGCGGGGCCATCACGGGCATCACGTTGATCGCAGGTTTCGCCAGCACCGTGGGCTGGCCGCTGACGGCGGCGCTGGAGCATGGACTGGGATGGCGCGGCGCATGCTGGACGTGGGCGGCTCTGCACCTGCTGGTCGGCTTGCCGCTGAATGCGTGGCTGCCTCGCGCGGAGTACACCGCGCCGGCGGCAGGCGAGACGCCGACCGACGTCAAGAGCGAGCCAGCCGAACCGCCGCTCGGCGTGGCCATCTCGCTCGCCTGGGTGTTCGCAGTGACATGGTTCATCAGCACGGCGATGGCGGCGCATCTGCCAGGTCTGTTGGCAGGCACCGGCACCGCGCCGGGCGTCGTCATCGCCATCGGCATGCTGGTGGGCCCGGCACAGGTCGGTGGGCGGTTGCTGGAGTTCGGCTTCCTACGGCGGCTGCACCCGCTGTACTCGGCGCGGGTGGCGGCGCTGATGCACCCGGTTGGCGCGATGCTGCTGCTTGCGCTCGGCGGGCCGGTGGCCGCCGCCTTCGCCCTGCTGCATGGCGCTGGCAACGGCATCCTGACCATCGCCAAGGGCACGCTGCCGCTGGCGCTGTTCGGCCCCACGGGCTACGGGCACAGGCAAGGGATGTTGATGTTGCCGGCCCGGCTCGCGCAGGCGCTGGCGCCGTGGCTCTTCGGGCTGCTGCTGGCGGTGCTGGGCACGCGCGTGCTGTGGGTGTCGGCCGGCCTGGCGCTGAGTGCGCTGGCGGCGCTGATGCTCATCCGCGTGCCGTCGCGCATGCAAGACGAAAGCACATCGACAACATTGGAGGAGCCGACATGAACATCCGAACTGCCTCGCCTGCCGATGCCGCAGCCGTGGCTGCGATCTATGACCCGGTCGTTCGCGACACAACGATCTCCTTCGAGACAGAACCGCCGGACGAAGCCGAGATGCGGTCCCGCATCGAGAAAACGCTCACCAGCCTGCCCTGGCTGGTCGCCGAGGACGCAGCCGGCGCGGTGTGCGGCTACGCCTACGCCAGTAAGCACCGCGAGCGCGCCGCCTACCAGTGGTCTGTGGATGTGACGATGTACGTGCGTGAAGACATGCGCGGCCGAGGTGTGGGCCGGGCGCTGTACGGCAGACTCTTGGCGGTGCTGGCCGATCTGGGCTACTGCCAGGCCTTTGCAGGCATCGCGCTACCCAACGCGGGCAGCGTCGGCCTGCACGAAGCAATGGGATTCGAGGCCATCGGCGTGTACCGGGACGTCGGTTTCAAGCATGGCGCATGGCGCGACGTGGGGTGGTGGCAAAAGCCTCTGCGCGAACCTGGAGCGCCGCAGGAGTTGCGTCAGTTCGCCGCGCTGACTTGAGCGGGATTCGCTGCGGGTTCTCTGCGATCATCAAGGCCATCGGCAAGGCTGCTGTGCTCTGGTTCGTGCCGTCACGCCACGCGGCGGCGCATCTCTGCGGGGTAGTCCTCGAAGCCCAGCGAGCGGTACAAGGCGCGGCCGTCAGGCGTCGCGCCAAGGTTGAATTCCCGCACCTCAAGTGTCTCGCATTGCCGCATGACTGCTTGCAGCAACTCGCGGGCCACACCCTGACCACGCCAGGCTTCAGCGGTGAACACATTGACGATACGGGCCATCTGGCCGCTGAGATTGGCACGAGTCGGCCCCCAGTCCAGCAGCACCGCGCCGGCACCACCGACGACGACGTCACCTTGCACTGCCAGCCAGCCGACATATCGGCCGGCTTCGATGCGCGGGCCTAGCCAGGCCGCGTAACCAGGCCGTCGTTCAGCATCTTCCTTGCGGTAGCAGCCATGAGCCGTCACTTGCTCTGTGTCACAGGCGGTCACCGGCCTCAAGTTCCAAGCTGTCGTCATGGTGCACTAGCGGCGCAACAGGCGGGAGCGTGCAGCAGCGTGGCTTCTCCCATCGGCGTGGCCAAGTCTTCAAGGATGTTGCAGTCCACTGCCGCACCACCCGCACAGGCCGTGTCACAACTGCCGACGAAGGCTGCCATGGCGCCCTCCAAAGCTTTCAACTCGGCCAGCTTGCTTCGGAGCTGTCCCAGGTGGCGTGCTGCGACCTCGCGGACTTCGACACAAGGACGCTGCGGTTCGTCCATCAAGCCGACGAGTTCTCGCACCTGCTCAAGGCCGAAGCCGAAGTCGCGACAGCGACGGATGAAGCCCAGTCGACGCACCGCCGCCTCGTCGTAGACGCGCCTGCCGGCTTCCGTGCGAGGCCCTGGGGGTAGCAGGCCGATGGTCTCGTAGTAGCGGATGGTGGGAACGGAGCACCCGGTCCGCCGGGCCAACACACCGATGGAGAAGGCGGGTGATGTGGTCATGCCAGCGAGCTTAGCCTTTGACACAGCCGCAAGCGCCCGGTCCTGGGGGTGGCAAGGTGGGTGTTGCAGGGAGGAACTGAGAGAACAGCCACTGTGCATCATCGGCTTGGTCCGTCGGGCCAATGATGAGAAGTTCCACGGCATCGCGGCTCTCGGCCAAGTGGAATGTCAGGAAGGCACAGCATTCGCGCTCCAGCACGATGATGGCGGCTAGCTCGGGGGCGGCGTTGGGGGCGTAGAAGAGGCGCAGCGTCGAGCCTTGAAGGCAGTGGGAACGCAGGTGGTTGCGCGTGAGTTGTTGAATGCGGGTCAGACGCGCAGCCATGTCACCGGGGCGCAGCGTGCAGGCAAGAGGTGCGGCACCATTGAACTCAGCGGCAGGCATGGTCGCCTCCCGTCGCACAGGCCGTGGTGCAGGCGCAAGCCTGACGGCGGGCAACTCGTCTGCGCCGCCAGACCCACAGCACCGAAAGGGCCGGCAAGAGCAGCGCGAGCGGCAGAAGTTCATCGGCGCAAGCCCATAGCGCAGCAGCAGACGCGGCAATCGCAGCGCCGCCGAGCAGGGGAATCGTGCAACAGGCAGCGCAGGCTGCACCCAGGCCCAAGGCCAGCTTCCAGGACTTCATGAGGAATCTCCTCGCAGTAGGCGATGCCCGCAAGGTAGAACCTCAAGCTACTTGAGGAGCAAGCACTTTCGGTGGACCGGCCTCACGACAATGGAGCCATGGAAATGCTGAAAACGCTGGGCCTGTTCGCCGCCACGGCGCTGGCCGAAATCGTCGGCTGCTATCTGCCGTATCTGTGGCTGAAACAGGGCAAACCGATCTGGCTGCTTGTACCGGCCGCTGCGAGCCTCGCGCTGTTTGCTTGGCTGCTGACACTGCACCCAACGGCTGCCGGCCGCGTGTATGCCGCCTATGGCGGCGTCTACATCGCCGTGGCGATGTTGTGGCTGTGGGGCGTGGACCGGGTGACGCCAACGACGACGGACTGGCTCGGCATGGGGCTGTGTTTGTTGGGCATGGCGGTCATCATGTTCGGGCCGCGCCCGCAGGCCTGAGCTTCGAGTTGGCGGGGACAAGCCGGCGCATAGCGTCGGCCGGCGCGATCAAGCGACTGCCGGTACGTGCACGCCGCGGCGTCAATGCTTGTGCACTGCGCGTAAGTGCTGGCTTGGCGACTCGGCTGGCGGCAGTTCCTGCGAAGCTTCGCGTAGACCAGAAAGGATGCCGCACTGATCTGTTTTGTGAGCGTCGCTACAACGCTGCCGCAGCCCCCGCAGTTGCGTTTCCAACAGACGCAGTTCTTTGATGCGCTTGGATACGTGGCCGATGTGCTCATCGAGCAGCGAGTTGACGTCGCCGCAGTCTTCGCCAGGCGCATCCTTGAACCGCAGAAGAACACGGACCTCGTCCAGCGACATGTCGAGCCCCCGGCAGTACCGAATGAACTGCAGACGTTCGAGGTGCGGCGCCTCGTACACCCGGAAATTTCCCTGCGTTCGTCCGGGTGCCGGCAACAACCCCTCACGCTCGTAGTACCGGATGGTCTCGATGGGGGTCGACGAAGCCGCCGATAAGTCGCCAATCTTCATGGGGATGGTCCAAGCCTGTTCCAACAGAAGTGTAGGGACTTGACTCTGTAGTGGCTACAGGTCTTCTAATCCGCTCATATCGCCGGAATGCCCATGCCGAACACCCATCTCCCTCACCCGTCCAAGGACGCCGAGCCGGCCGCCGATGGCGGCCACGACTGCTGTTCAAGCTCGTCTTGCAGCTCGACGCCCGCACCGAAGCCCCGCACGGTGATTCCCTTGCAGGTTGCCGCGCCAAAGCCGGCCGCCACCGCATGCTGCGACGACGACTCATGCTCGACGCCCGTGGCCAGCCCGTCGGTCGCCGAAGCGCCCGACGGGGCCCTCCTGCTACGCATCCCCGCCATGGACTGCGCCGTCGAGGAGGGCCAGATTCGCCGCGTCCTCGAAGGCTTCCCTGCCATCAAGCGCCCGCGTTTCGATCTGCCTGCCCGCATGCTGACGCTGGATGCCCAGGCCGACCAATGGGGTGCGGTCGTAAGCGCCATCCAGTCCGCCGGCTTCAAGACGGAGGTGCTGTCGACGCCCCCATCTGCGGATGACACAGCCAAGTCGCAGCGTGTCGAGCTCTGGCGCCTGATTGCGGCCCTCGTCGTGGCCTTCGGTGCTGAGCTTCTGCACCTGGTCGGTCCCGACTCGACGGCCTGGCAGATTGCGGGCATGGCCGTCGCCGCCATCGCCATCGCGCTCTCCGGGTTGTCCGTCTTCCAGAAGGGCCTCACGGCCCTGCTGCACGGCAAGCTCAACATCAACGCGCTGATGAGCGTCGCGGTCATCGGCGCCTTCGCCATCGGGCAGTGGCCAGAGGCGGCCATGGTCATGGCCCTGTATTCGCTGGCCGAACTCATCGAAGCACGCTCGGTGGAGCGGGCTCGAAATGCCATCTCTGGCCTGCTCGCGCTGTCGCCACCGCAGGTCGAGGTCCGCCAGGCGAATGGCCAGTGGGCGAGCGTAGATGCCAAGACCGTCGCGGTTGGTGCTGTCGCTCGCGTAAAGCCCGGTGAACGGTTCGCGCTGGACGGGCGCGTGACTGCGGGTCAGGGTGCCGTCGACCAGGCGCCCGTGACGGGCGAGAGCATCCCTGTCGACAAGGCACCAGGTGACGACGTCTTCGCCGGCACCATCAACCAGAGCGGCTCGCTGGAGTTCGAGGTCACCAAGCCTGCCAGCGACACCGTGCTGGCGCGAATCATCCACGCCGTGGAAGAAGCGCAGGGTCAGCGCGCGCCGACGCAGCGCTTCGTCGACAAGTTCGCGGCCATCTACACGCCGGCGGTGTTCGTGCTGGCGCTGGCCATCGCCGTCGGCACGCCGTTCCTCATGGGCTGGCCATGGCTCACCGCAATCTACAAGGCGCTGGTCCTGCTGGTCATCGCCTGCCCATGCGCCCTGGTTATCTCCACCCCGGTGACCGTGGTCAGCGGCCTGGCTGCGGCAGCCCGTCGGGGCATCCTCATCAAGGGTGGCGTCTATCTGGAAGAGGCGCGCAAGCTCAAGGTCGTCGCACTCGACAAGACCGGCACCCTCACCGAAGGCAAGCCCAAGCTGGTTGCGCAGTCCGTGCTGGCCGGCGACCTGGCCGAAGAGCAAGTCCTGCGCATCGCGCGCAGCCTGGCAGGTCGCTCTGACCACCCGGTTTCCAAGGCCGTTGCAGCGGGCCTGTCCGTAGAGCCGCTCGAAGTCGCCGACTTCGGTGCCGAGCTTGGCCTCGGCGTGCATGGCGCTATCGACGGCCATGCCTACATCCTCGGCAACCATCGCTGGATTCACGACAGCGGACTCTGCTCGCCGGAGCTGGAGGCCAAACTCGAAGAGCACGAGGTGCAAGGCCGCACGGTTTCTCTGCTGGCTGACCAAGGCCGTGTCCTCGCGCTCTTTGCCGTGGCCGACACCACCAAAGAAACGAGCAAGCAGGCGGTCGCGGACCTCAAGGCCTTGGGCATCCGGTCGGTCATGTTGACCGGCGACAACCCCTCGACGGCGCGCGCCATCGGCGCACAGGTCGGCATCGACGACATCCAGGCCAATCTGCTCCCCCAGGACAAGCTCAGGGTCGTGACCGACCTGGGCACCGGCATGCGGGTCGGCATGGTCGGCGACGGCGTGAACGACTCACCAAGCCTCGCCGCCGCCGCGGTCGGCTTCTCGATGGGTGGTGCCGGCACGGACACCGCCAAGGAAGCGGCGGACGTGCTCATCATGAACGACGACCTGCGCAAGGTGCCCGAAACCATCCGGTTGTCCAAGCGAACCTATGCTGTCCTTTGGCAGAACATCATCCTGGCGCTGGGCATCAAGGCGGTGTTCTTCGTGCTGGCCGTGTTCGGTAACGCTTCGATGTGGATGGCGGTCTTTGCCGACATGGGCGCCAGCCTGCTGGTTGTCTTCAACGGCCTGCGCCTGCTGAAAAGCTCGCGCTGATCCCAACGGCCACATGGGCCCGCAACGCGCGGGCCATCTTTTTGCACAAGAACCGAAATGCGTCTCACTAAGTTCGTCCATCGCAGCGCCAAGGTGCTCGCCGTCGTCGCCGCGTTCCTCTTCTCGGGCGTGTTGCAGGCATCTGAGGCCGATGTGAAGCGCGTCTGGCAAATCCTCGACTACCTAGCCGTCGACTACGCCGGTGCCGTCCAGGATGGCAAGGTGCTCTCACAGTCCGAGTACGACGAGATGAAGGAGTTCGCGCTGACCGCGCGAACCAAGATCACCGCGCTGGGAGCCAAGACCGAGCAGGCCGCGCTGGTTGCCCAGGCGGCCGAACTTGAGGCGGCCATCGCGTCCCGCGCCGACGCGGGCAAAGTCGGCACGCTGTCGAAGGCGCTGGCCAAACACCTGATCGCCGTGTACCCCGTGCCGCTGGCGCCCTCGACCGTCCCCGACGTCAAACTCGGTGCGAAGGTCTATGCGGAGAACTGCGCCAGTTGCCATGGCGCCACCGGCAATGGCGACGGTCCCATTGGGAAGTCGTTGGACCCGACGCCCATAGCGTTTACCGACAAGGAACGTGCGAGCCAGCGCAGCCTCTTTGCGCTCTACCAGGCGGTGTCGCAAGGCATCGCTGGTACAGCGATGCCCGCGTTCAGTCAGCTCTCGGAAGAGGACCGGTGGGCAGTGGCCACCTATCTGGGCACCTTCGCTCACGATGGCAGCGAGGTCGAGCAAGGCAAGAAGGTCTGGGCGGAAGGCGAGAAGGCGAAAGCCGCCGTCCCCAATCTCGACCGCTTCGTGGGCCTGACGCAGAACGACCTGGCCGAGTCGCTGGGTGCCAAGGACGCGAGCGCGGTCATGGCCTATCTGCACGCAAGTCCAGAGGTGCTGAACCAGGCGCCCACAGGTGGCTTGACGCTCGCGCGCAAACAGCTTGAGGACAGCCTGACGGCGTACAAGGCCGGCGACCTGAAGAAGGCGCAGGACCTGGCCTTGTCGTCCTACCTGGACGGTGTCGAGCCTTACGAGCAGGCGCTCGCGGCCAAGGACGGCTCGCTGAAGAACCAGATTGAAGTGGGGATGAGCCTCTACCGGTCGCGCATCTCGGACAAGGCCCCAGTTGACCAAGTCGCTGCAGCCGCTGCGGATGTGGAGCGGCTATTCACGCTGGGCGACCAGGTGCTTGCGGACTCGCGGGCAGACGCGACGGCCGCCTTCCTGGGCAGCCTCACCATCCTGCTGCGCGAAGGCCTTGAAGCCCTCCTGGTTGTCGTCGCCATGATCGCGTTCCTGCGCAAGGCGGAGCGCCCGGATGTCCTGGCCTACGTGCACGCGGGGTGGGTGACGGCGCTCCTCGCTGGCGCGGCGACGTGGGGTGTGGCGACCTATCTCGTCACCATCAGCGGCGCGAACCGGGAAGTGACGGAGGGGCTATCGAGCCTCTTCGCGGCGGCCGTGCTCGTGAGCGTCGGCGTCTGGATGCACCAGAAGAGCGTCGCCGGCCAGTGGCAGACCTACTTGCGGGAACGCATGTCTGCGGCCCTGAACCGCAAGTCGGCGTTCTTCATGTTCGGCCTGGCCTTCATCGCGGTGTATCGCGAGGTCTTCGAGACCATCCTGTTCTACGCGGCGCTCTGGGGCCAGGGCAACGACCACGCCATCCTCGCCGGGCTGGCGACGGGCGTCGTTTGCCTGATGGCCATCACCGTCCTGCTGCTGCGCTTCAGCGCCCGGCTGCCCATCGGCAAGTTCTTTTCTGCCAGTTCCTGGCTGGTTGCCGTGCTCGCCGTCGTGCTCACCGGCAAGGGCGTGGCTGCGCTGCAGGAGGCGGGCTGGATTGCGCCGAGCGCGCTGACCGCTCCTCGGTTTGAGCTGCTGGGGGTGTACCCATCGACCATCGGGCTTGCCGCGCAGGCCGTCGTCCTCGCTGTCGTGCTGGGATTCTTCCTTTGGCATGGCCGCGCGCAACCCCAGCAAGACCAGACACGATGAGCACCCTGGCGACTCACAATGCGCGGCCATGACCGCATCCACAGCAGAGAGTCCCCGACGCATCCTCAGTGCCACGCTGGCCGGCGCAGCCGTCGGCATTCTGGGCGGGCTCATTGGTCTGGGCGGCGCGGAGTTCCGGCTGCCCATCCTCATCAGCTTGTTCGGCTTTGCAGCGCTGCACGCTGTCATCCTGAACAAGGCGATGAGCCTGGTCGTGGTGACCAGCGCGCTGTTCTTTCGGATGGGGACAGTGCCGGCGGGGGAGCTTCTGGCCAACTGGCCGAGCATCGTGAACTTGCTGGCGGGCAGCCTGGTCGGTGCCTGGCTGGGCGCAGGATGGGCAACGCGACTCAGCAGTCGACGGCTCTATCAGGTCATCAGCGTGATGTTGGTTGCCATTGCGGTCGTGCTGCTGTCGGCGCATGAAGTGCACTCAGACGGGGCGCTGCTGCATGGGCCGGCACAGGTGGTGGCGGGGCTCGTGGCAGGTTTCGTCATCGGCGTCGTAGCCGCGGTCATGGGCGTGGCCGGTGGCGAACTGCTCATCCCCACGCTCATCCTGCTTTTCGGTGCGGACATCAAGCTCGCCGGCAGCCTCTCCGTGGCCATCAGCCTGCCGACCATGGTCGTGGGCTTCGCTCGTTACAGCCGAGACAGCGCCTTCGACGTGCTGAGGCACAACGGGCGGTTTGTGCTCGCGATGGCGGCTGGGTCGATAGTCGGCGCCGCAGCGGGCGGCCAGCTGCTGGGCATCGTTCCAAGCCAGGTGTTGCTGCCCGTGTTGGCCGCCATCTTGCTCATCTCGGCGGTGAAGGTCTGGCGTCACAAGTGACGGGCAGCCTGCAAAAGTAGTCCCACGTCGCTGGCTAAACCGAGCCCGCTAAACTTGGCGTGACCATGTTCCGCCGTTCAACCCGCCGCCTGACCACCGCGTTTTTCGTGGTGTTGTCACTGCTGTTCTCGCAGTTGGCGTTGGCGAGCTACGTCTGCCCGCAACAGGCAAACGCAGCGGCGATGGTGGAGGTGATGGCGGCCGGCGTGCCCTGCGAGGGCATGGACCAGGACCAGCCGGCGCTGTGTGCCGAGCACTCGTCCAGTGCTGCGCAGTCCTTCGAGGCCGTCAAGGTTCCGACGGTGTCGCTGCCGATGGTGGTCCAAGTGCTGGAGTTGCCGCTGGTGCTCGACGCCGTCGAGGCCGCGACCGTCCCCGCTGCCGCCACGACCGAGGCACAGCCGCCTCCGGACCCACTCTTCCTTTCCACGCTCAGACTGCGAGTCTGACCAGCTCCGTCGACTGACAGGCGCCGGTGCGGCACGTCCGCATCCCGGCAACGCCGCCGCTCGTCCACGGAGTTTTCATGCCATCACCACGTTTCCTGCGTGCAGTCGCCCTGGCTGCCGCATTGCTGCCCGCCCTGAGCGGTGCAGCCCCCCTCACGCTCGACCAGGCCTTCGAACTGGCCGTCCAGCGTTCCGAGTCCGCTCGTGCTGCCCGAGCTGGTGTGACCAGCGCGGCCGAGGCCGCCCAGGCTGCCGGCCAACTACCCGACCCTGTGCTGCGCGCGGGCGTCGACAACCTGCCCATCTCCGGGACCGACCGCTTCAGTTCCCGGGATTCGATGACGATGAAGCGCATCGGCATCAGCCAGGAATGGCTCTCGGCCGAGAAGCGCGCCGCGCGGCAAGCCGCTGCCGATGCGATGGTCGGGCGTGAGGGTGCTGCTGTGCAGGCCGCCGCCGCCGAAGTGCGTCTCCAGACGGGCCTGGCCTATCTGGAAGCCTGGTTCGCTGGCGAGACGCTCCAGCTCACGGCACTGACGGAGCACCACGCCCACGAAGAGCTTGAAGCCGCGCGCGCCCGGCTGTCCTCCGCGACCGGCAGCAGCCAGGAAGTCCTGGCGCTGACCGGCGCACGGGGCGTCACCGAAGACGAGACCGCCGAGGTGCGACAGCAGCAGGCCACGGCGCGGGCGGTGCTGGAGCGCTGGGTGGGCGCACAAGTCGACGACCTGGCTGCGCCTGCGAGCCTCGCGATACCGGAAGAGCAGGCCTATGTGGTCAACCATCCTGCGGTCCTCGCTGCGCAACTGGACGCTGAGTTGGCGCGCAGGGAAGCAGAGCTGACACGAAGCAGCCGCAACCCGAACTGGTCCTGGGAGGTCAGCTACGGTCAGCGCTCTGGCTATCCCGACATGGTCTCAGTCGGCGTCAGCATCCCCCTGACCGTCGCGCCGGCGCGGCGTCAGGACCGCGACATCGCGTCCAAGCTGGCACTGACGGAGAAGGCGGAGGCCGCATTGGCCGAGGCCATGCGGATGGCCACTGGCGAATACCGCGCGCTTGCGAGCGACGTAAAACGCCTTGCCGAGCGCATCGAGCGCTACCGCGCGACCGTTGCCACGGTGGCGCAGCAGCGCACAGTCGCTGCGTTGGCCGCCTACCGATCCAACCAAGTTCCTCTCATGACGCTGTTCGAGGCGCGCCATGCCGAGGTCGAAGCGCAGAGAAAGCTGCTTGCCCTGCAGCGCGACCTGGCCAAGACCCAGGCCCAGCTTGCCCTCAAACCCATCCTCGAAGGAGCCGCACGATGAAGCGCGCAACTCTGGTCGCCACGCTCGTCGCTGGCGGCGCTCTGCTGGCCGTTGGCGGGTTCTACACCGGCCGCTCGACGCAACCCACCGCCTCCGCACCGGGAGCCCCTGCCACCGCGGCAGAGCGCAAGCCGCTGTATTGGCATGACCCCATGGTTCCCGGGCCGCGCTTCGACAAGCCGGGCAAGTCACCCTTCATGGACATGAAGCTCGTGCCGGTCTACGCCGATGAGGGCGGGGACGCCGGTGTGCGCATCAGCCCGGCTCTGCAGCAGAACCTGGGCATACGCACGGCCATGGTGACTCGGGCCAGCACCGCGTCCAGCTTTGAGGCTGTGGGTGCCGTGCAGTTCAACGAGCGGCTGGACGTGGCTGTGCAAAGCCGCGTGGCCGGCTATGTCGAGAAGCTGCAGGTGCGCGCCGCAATGGAACGGGTACGCCCGGGCCAGGCGCTGGCCACCGTCTACGCGCCCGAATGGCTGGGACCGATCAACGAGCTGCTGGCGCTCAAGCGCACGGGCGTAGCGCCAGCCCTCGTTGCAGCGGCGCGCGAGCGGCTCAAGGCCATGTCTGTCCCCGATGGCCTGGTGCGCCAGAGCGAAGAGAGAGGCATCGCGCAGGCGCGCTACACGCTGCACGCGCCGGCCGGTGGCGTCGTCGCGGAGCTGGGCGTACGGGAAGGCTCCGCCGTCAGCCCGGGCATGACGTTGTTCCGCATCGCAGGGCTGGAAAAGGTCTGGGCCGTCGTCGACGTGCCTGAGGCGCAAGCCTTGCAGCTCAAGCCTGGCCAGAAAGTGACGGCCACCGCGCAGGCCGACGTCACGCAAACCTTCACCGGCACGCTGGCCGAGGTCATCCCGCAGGTCAACCCGAGCAGCCGCACGCTGCAGGCCCGCTTCGAGGTGGACAACCGCGCCGGGCGCTTGACGCCCGGCATGCTGCTGCGCGTTCAGGTGGCCGGGCCATCCGTCTCACGCCTGCTGGTTCCGGCCGAGGCGGTCATTCGCACCGGCACCCGCGCGGTCGTCATCGTTCGCAAGGGCGATGGCAGCTTCGAGCCGCGTGACGTGAAGCTGGGCGCCGAGCTGGGCGAGCAGTTCGAGGTGGTGGAGGGCTTGAGCGAGGGCGACCAGGTCGTGGCCAGCGGCCAGTTCCTTGTCGACTCCGAAGCGCGCCTGCGCTCGGTGCTGGGCGGCATGTCGGCAGCCTCGGCGCCGCAGGGAGGCGCGCAATGATTGCCGCCTTGATCCGCTGGTCGGTGGGCAACCGCTTCCTGGTGCTCATCGCCACGGCCTCCCTCGTGGCCGCCGGCATCTGGTCGGCCTTGCACACGCCGGTCGACGCGCTGCCGGACCTGTCCGATACCCAGGTCATCGTGCGCACCAGCTACCCGGGCAAGCCGCCCCAGGTGGTGGAAGACCTCGTCACCTATCCGCTGACCACCACGCTGCTCAGTGTGCCGGGCGCGAAGACCGTGCGCGGCTATTCCTTCTTCGGCGACTCCTTCGTCTATGTCCTCTTCGACGACAAGACCGACCCCTACTGGGCACGCTCGCGGGTGGTTGAGTCCTTGAGCCAGGTGCAAAGCAAGCTGCCGGCCGGCGCAACGGCGGCTCTGGGGCCGGATGCGACCGGCGTGGGCTGGGTCTACGAGTACGCGCTGGTGGACCGCAGCGGCAAGACCGACCTGGGGCAGTTGCGCGCGCTGAACGACTGGTTCCTCAAGTTCGAGCTGAAGACCGTGCCCGACGTGGCCGAGGTGGCCAGCGTGGGCGGCATGGTGCGCCAGTACCAGGTGGTACTGGACCCCGACCGCATGCGCGCCCAGGGCATCACGCATGCCATGGTGGTGGAGGCGCTGGGCAAGGCCAACCAGGCTTCGGGCGGCTCGGTCGTTGAAATGGCCGAGACCGAGGTCATGGTGCGCTCGCGCGGCTTCCTGAAGTCGCTGGACGACTTCCGCACCATCCCGCTGAAGGTGGTCGGCGCGACGCCTGTGCTGCTGCGGGACGTGGCCTTCGTGCAGGTCGGTCCCGAGATGCGCCGCGGCGTGGCCGAACTGGACGGCCAGGGCGAGGTGACGGGCGGCATCGTGGTGATGCGGTCGGGCAAGAACGCGCGCAGCGTCATCGCTGCGGTGAAGGCGCGGCTGGAGGCCCTGAAGCCCAGCCTGCCGGCCGGCGTGGAGGTGGTGGAGACCTATGACCGCTCCCTGTTGATCGACCGCGCCGTGGACAACCTGCGCGAGAAGCTGGTGGAGGAGTTCATCGTCGTGGCCCTCGTCTGCGCCGTGTTCCTGTTTCATCTGCGCTCGGCCCTCGTCGCTGTTGTCACGCTGCCCGTGGGCGTGCTCACGGCCTTCATCGTCATGCACTGGCAGGGCGTCAGCGCCAACATCCTCAGCCTGGGCGGCGTGGCCATCGCGCTGGGCGCCATGGTGGACGCCAGCGTCGTGCTGGTGGAGGCGGCACACAAGCATGTGGAGCATTTCGAGGAAGAACACAGCCGCCAGCCGGGCGACGCCGAGCGCTGGGCGCTGATGGCCAAGGCCGCGGTAGAGGTGGGGCCGGCGCTGTTCTTCTCGCTGCTGGTCATCACGCTGTCCTTCCTGCCCGTGTTCACGTTGGAGGCGCAGGAGGGGCGGCTGTTCTCGCCGCTGGCCTTCACCAAGACCTATGCGATGGCGGCGGCCGCAGGCCTGTCAGTCACGCTGGTGCCGGTGCTGATGGGCTATCTCATTCGCGGTCGCATCCCTAAGGAAACGGCTAACCCCATCAACCGCGGGCTTATCGCGGTCTACCGGCCAGCGCTGGAGGTCGTGCTGCGCTGGCCCAAGGCCACGCTGGTCATCGCTGTCCTGGTGCTGGCTGTCACGGTCGTGCCGGTGCTGCGGCTGGGCGGCGAGTTCATGCCGCCGCTGGACGAGGGCGACCTGCTCTACATGCCCTCGGCGCTGCCGGGCCTGCCGGTGTCCAAGGCGGCCGAGCTGTTGCAGCAGACGGACCGGCTCATCAAGACGGTGCCTGAGGTGGCGCGCGTCTTCGGCAAGGCCGGGCGGGCCGACACGGCCACCGATCCCGCGCCGCTGGAGATGTTCGAGACAACCATCCAGTTCAAGCCGCGCGAGCAGTGGCGGCCCGGCATGACGCCGGACAAGCTGGTCGAGGAACTGGACCGCGTCGTCAAGGTGCCGGGCCTTTCCAACGTCTGGGTGCCGCCCATTCGCAACCGCATCGACATGCTGGCCACAGGCATCAAGAGCCCCGTGGGCATCAAGGTCGCCGGCACTGACCTGGCCACGCTGGACCGGCTCACCACGCGCATCGAGGCCGTCGTCAAGGCGGTGCCGGGCGTGTCGTCGGCGCTGGCCGAGCGGCTGACCGGCGGGCGCTATGTGGACGTGGACGTGGACCGCCCGGCAGCCGCCCGCTACGGCCTGGCCGTGGCCGACGTGCAGGCTATCGTGGCCTCGGCCATCGGCGGCGACAACGTGGGCGAGATCATCCAGGGCCGCGAGCGCTTCCCCATCAATCTGCGTTACCCGCGCGAGCTGCGCGATTCACTGGAGGGCCTGCGCCGCTTGCCCTTTGTGACGCCGGGCGGCGCGACCGTGCTGTTGCAGGACGTGGCTCGCGTGCATGTCGAAGACGGCCCGCCCATGGTGCGCAGCGAGAACGCGCGCCTGTCGGGCTGGGTCTATGTGGACGTGCGCGGCCGCGACCTGCGCTCCGTGGTGCGCGACATGCAGGCGGCCGTCGCCGCGCAGGTGGCCATGCCGGCCGGCTACGCGGTGTCGTGGTCGGGGCAGTTCGAATACCTGGAGCGCGCGACAGAGCGGCTGAAGGCGGTTGTGCCGTTGACGCTGGTCGTCATCTTCGTGCTGCTGTACCTGCTTTTCCGATCGGCGGGCGACGCGCTGCTCGTGATGGCTGCGGTGCCGTTCTCGCTGGTGGGCGGCTTCTGGCTGATCTGGGCGCTGGGGCATGCCATCTCGGTGGCAACCGCCGTGGGCTTCATTGCGCTGGCGGGCGTGGCGGCGGAGTTTGGCGTGGTGATGCTGGTCTACCTGAAACAGGCTTACGACCAGCGCCTAGCTACGGGCGCTGTCGACGACGAGGTCACGCTGCTGGCCGCTGTGCGCGAGGGCGCGGTGCATCGTGTGCGACCCAAGGCCATGACGGTGGCCGTCATCATGGCCGGCCTGCTGCCCGTGCTATTTGGCCACGGCACCGGCTCCGAGGTCATGACGCGCATCGCCGCGCCCATGGTGGGCGGCATGGTCAGCGCACCGCTGCTGAGCATGTTCGTCATCCCGGCGGCGTGGATGCTGCTGCATCGCCGCCGTTTAAGTCAGCGAGTTGCATCGCTGCGGATGCAGGTTCAAACCCTGGTCGAAACGAGAGGTTGAAGCTCACTCAAGACTTCGGGGCTCGCCAAACGGAAGGGGCCGGGCGCTGCGCGCCACGGCTGGCGGTGGACAACGCGTCGCGTTGCCCACCGCTGCAAAAATCTTGTCCTCAAAACTACGCTGACTCCGAGCACCGGACGGGGCGACTTTGGCGACCGGCCCCGGTGCTCAACAACGCCGGAATACGCAAAGGGGAAACCATGCTGACCTCGCCGAGCATCATTGCGCGACCCGCCCAGGCCTCTGGAGGCCGTCGATGCACGCTCGGCCGAGAACTGCAGTCCGTGCACGAGCGCCGCTGATGGCGGCGTGATCGCCAAGCCGGGGAGTGTGCTTGCTGGGGCCCCAAGCTGTCGCGGCTAATGACGAAGACGCGTCCCGCTGCGTCTCGTGATGTCCCAGGGCAGCTCCACGCTGGTATCCCCCTGGGTATCCCCCTGGACAAGAATTCGAGGCGGGCAAAGAAAAACGGGCTAGCTACCTGAGCAGCTAACCCGTTGATCTACTTCAATAAAATGGTCGGGACGGCGGGATTCGAACTCGCGACCCCTTGCACCCCATGCAAGTGCGCTACCAGGCTGCGCTACGCCCCGAATGAGCCAATCAGTATAGCCGAGTTTTTCGGCCCTTAGACCCGGTTCCGGCCTTTTTCAGCCGAGAAGGCTGGCTCTGATGGCCAGCAGTTCGGCGCGTACCTGCTCCAGCGAAGTGATGTTCTCGACCGCCAGCACCGGCAGCGTGAGCGAGGCTTCGGCGGCCTTCAACGGCTGAGCCGACACGTGGTGATGATGAGCGCGATGGATCGCCGCGGTGGCCAGCTCGACCGGCACATCGACGACGGCGACCTCATCGTCGTCCTCCAGCCCCTCGGCGGCATCAAGCGCCTGCGCGGCCTCGGCTTCGTCGCGGAAGTTCTGCGCGGCCGAAGTAGGCAGACCCTCGCTGAGTTGGTTGCGCGCGCCGCTGATCGTGAAACCCTGGTCGTAGAGCAGGTCGCGGATGCGGCGGATCAGCAGCACCTCGTGGTGCTGGTAGTAGCGCCGGTTTCCGCGCCGCTTCATGGGCTTGAGCTGGGTGAACTCCTGCTCCCAGTAGCGCAGCACGTAGGGCTTCACGCCGCACAGCTCGCTGACCTCACCGATGGTGAAGTAACGTTTGGCGGGGATGGCGGGAAGCGCCTTTTCCATTGCAAATCAACAAGTTCGCGAGGGGAAGGCAGACTCTACTCGAAGTCTTCGCCGCCCGGCGTATCACCTTGCACCAACCCCTTAAGCTTGTGGCTGGCGTGGAAGGTGACGACGTTGCGCGCCTTGATGGGAATGGACTCGCCCGTACGGGGGTTGCGGCCCGGGCGCGGCGCCTTGCGGCGGATGTTGAAGTTGCCAAAGCCCGAGAGCTTCACGTCCTGGCCCTTGACGAGGCTGTCGTGCAGGATGTCGAAGAAAGCCTCGACCATGTCCTTGGACTCGCGCTTGTTCAGGCCCAGCTTGTCGAACAGCAGTTCGGCCAGTTCGGCCTTGGTCAGCGTGGGCGTTTCCAGGCTGCCGATGACCACGGCGGGTTCGGGCTTCTTCGCGTCGTTGGCGTCCATGTTCCGTCCTCCTCCGGGCTCAACCGCGCAGGCGCGCGCCGAGTTGGCTGCCGGTGGCCGCCACGATGGCGGCCACGGCGGCGTCGATGCGTTCGTCGGTCAGCGTGGCCTCGTCGTCCAGCAGTTCCAGGCGCACGGCCAGGCTTCGTTCGTCGGCCTGCAGGTCGGTGCTGGCACCGGCGGCGGGCTTGAAGACGTCGAACAACTTGGCCGAGCGCAGCAGCGCGCCGCCGGCGTCCTTGATGGCCGCCATCAGCGCGTCATGAGGCGTGCTGTCCTTGACGACCAGCGCCAGGTCGCGCTGCACGGCCTGCTGGCGCGGCAGCGGCTGGCCTTGCGGCAGCGTGCGGGTCAGCGCGGCGTCCAGGTCCAGTTCGAACACGACCGGCGCGCCGCCCGTGATCTCGTAGCCTTGGCGCCAGCGCGGGTGCAGTTCGCCGACGACGCCGATGACGGCACCGTTCAGGCTCACGCGTGCGCTGCGGCCCGGATGCAGAGCAGGGTGTTCAGCGGCCTCGAAGGTCAGCGTCTGAGGCGCGAACAGTGCTTCCAGGTCGCCCTTCACGTCGAAGAAGTCGACGGCGCGATCCTTCTGGCTCCACTGCTGCTGGTCGGCCGGGCCCCAGGCCAGGCCACCCAGGCGCAGCGGCTGCTCGATGCCGGCGACCGACAGCGGGCCGTTGGTGACCGACGCATCGCGCTTGAACACGCGGCCCAGTTCGAACACGCGCACGCGCGTCGCACGACGCGCCTGGTTGTGGCGCAGCACCTGCACGAGGCTGCCGATGAGGCTGGTGCGCATCACCGAGAGCGGCGCGGCGATGGGGTTGAGTAGCTTGATCGGGTCGGTGACGCCGGCCAGTTCGCGCTCCCAGCGTTCCTCGACAAAGCTGAAGTTGATAGTCTCGAAGTAGTCGCGCGCAGCGACCGCGCGGCGCAGTGCATGCTTGGCCTGGCGCGATTCCGAGCCGGTGCGGCCGACGATGGGCGCCAGCGGCGCGGTGGACGGCAGCGTCGGGTAGCCCAGCACGCGGATGACTTCCTCGATGAGGTCTTCCTCGATCTGGATGTCGAAGCGCCAGCTCGGCGGGGTCACCGTGATGGTGCCGTCAGCAGACGTGAAGGGCAGGCCCAGGCGCGTGAACACGCCTTCGCATTGCGCTTGCGTGACCGGCATGCCGATGACCTTGGCGGCGCGTGCGACGCGCAGCGTCACGGGCTTGGCCTTCGGGACATTGGGCGACTGGTCGTCCATCGGGCCGACCTTGGTTTCCGGCGTGCCGCAGATGTCGATGATGAGCTGGGTGATGTGCTCGATGTGCTCGACGGTCAGCGACGGGTCCACGCCGCGTTCGAAGCGGTGGCCGGCGTCTGTCGAGAAGTTGTAGCGGCGGCCGCGGCCCATGACGGCCTCGGGCCACCAGAAGGCGGCTTCGACGTAGACGTTCTTCGTGTCGTCGGACACGGCGGTGTGGTCGCCGCCCATGATGCCGGCCAGGGACTCGACCTCGCGCGCATCGGCGATGACGCCGACCTTCTCGTCGACGGTGAGGGTGTTGCCGTTCAGCAGCTTGAGCTGCTCACCCGCCTTGCCCCAGCGCACCACCAGCTCGCCGCTGATCTTGTCCAGGTCGAAGATATGCGACGGGCGGCCGTACTCGAACATCACATAGTTGGAGATGTCGACCAGGGCCGTCACCGAGCGCTGGCCGCAGCGCTCCAGGCGCTGGACCATCCACGCCGGCGTTTTCGCTTGGGTGTCGATGCCCTTGACGATGCGGCCCGAGAAGCGGCCGCACAGGTCGGTGGCTTCCACGCGGACGGGCAGCTTGTCATCCAGCGTCGGCTTGACAGCCGGAAACTCGGGCTTGAGCAGGGGCGCGCCGGTCAGGGCGGCGACTTCACGGGCGACGCTGTAGACGCTCAGGCAATGGCCCAGGTTGGGCGTGAGCTTCAGCGTGAACAGCGTGTCGTCCAGCGCCAGGTGCTTGCGGATGTCCTCACCGATGACGGCGTCAGCGGCCAGCTCCAGCAGGCCGCCGTGGTCTTCGCTGAGCTTGAGCTCGCGGGCCGAGCACAGCATGCCGAAGCTCTCCACGCCGCGCAGCTTGCCGACGCCGATCTTGAAGGGCTTGCCATCTTCGCCGGAGGGCAGCTCGGCGCCGACGGTGGCCAGCGGCACCTTGATGCCGACGCGGGCGTTGGGCGCGCCGCAGACGATCTGCAGCGGTTCCCCATCGTTGAAAGCAGCGCCCGCATTGACCTTGCACACGCGCAGCTTGTCCGCGTTGGGGTGTTGCTCGGCTTCGAGAATTTCGGCGACGACGATGCCATGGAAGGGCGGTGCGACGGGGCGCAGCTCTTCGACTTCCATGCCGGACATGGTCAGCAGCTCGGCGAGCTGTTGGGTGTTGAGCGGCGGATTGCAGAACTCGCGCAGCCAGGACTCGGGGAATTGCATAGCTCTTCTTGGGAATTACTTGAACTGCGAGAGGAAGCGGAGGTCGCCATCGAAGAAGGCGCGCAGGTCGTTGACGCCATAGCGCAGCATGGCGAGGCGGTCGATGCCGGAGCCGAACGCAAAGCCGATGTAGCGCTCCGGGTCCAGGCCCATGTTGCGGATGACCTGCGGGTGCACCTGGCCGGAGCCCGAGACTTCCAGCCAGCGGCCCTTCAGCGGGCCGCTCTCGAACATGATGTCGATCTCGGCGCTCGGCTCGGTGAAGGGGAAGTAGCTGGGTCGAAAGCGCAGCTGCAGCTGGTCGGTCTCGAAGAAGGCGGTGATGAAGTTCAGGTAGACCGCCTTCAGGTCCTTGAACGAGATGTTCTCGCCCACCCACAGGCCTTCGACCTGGTGGAACATCGGCGAGTGGGTGGCGTCGCTGTCGACGCGGTAGGTGCGGCCCGGCGCGATGACGCGGATCTCGGGCATCGTTTCTTGGCCGGCATAGCGCTTGGCGTGGGCCTGCGCGTAGCGGATCTGCATGGGGCTGGTGTGCGGGCGCAGGTTCAGCCACGAACCGTTCTCGTCCTTCATGTCGACGTAGAACGTGTCCTGCATGGAGCGGGCGGGGTGGTTCTCGGGGTTGTTCAGCGCCGAGAAGCTGTACCAGTCGGTCTCGATCTCGGGGCCGTCGGCCACGTCGAAGCCCATGGAGCCGAAGATGGCCTCGATGCGCTCCATCGCGCGCGTGATCGGGTGCAGGCCGCCGGTGCCGCGGCTGCGGCCGGGCAGCGTCACGTCCAGGGCCTCGGCCTTGAGCTGCTTTTCGAGCTCGGCGGCGGCCAGCGCGTCACGGCGGGCGGTCAGGGCCGCCTCGATGGCCACCTTGGTCTGGTTGATCTCGGCGCCGCGGGTCTTCTTCTCCTCGATGCTGAGGGCGCCCAGGCCCTTCATCAGCTCGGTCACGCGACCAGACTTGCCGAGGAAGCGCGCCTTGGCGTTTTCGAGTTCGGCGGGCGTCGGCGCGGCGGCAAAGTCGCTGCGAGCCGCTTCAAGAAGAGCGTCGAGATCAGACATTCGGGAATTCGGAATGAAAAAGGGCCGACCCAGTGGGCCGGCCCTGAAAGTTTGCGTATCCCGACGAATCGGGATGGTTCGCAATCAGGCGAGCGCGGCCTTCACCTTGGCGAAGATGCTGGCGAAACCAGCCGGGTCGTTCACGGCCAGATCGGCGAGGACCTTGCGGTCGATCTCGATCTGGGCCTTCTTCAGACCCGCCACGAACTTGCTGTAGGACAGGCCCAGGCCACGCGAGGCGGCGTTGATACGGGCGATCCACAGCTGACGGAACACGCGCTTCTTGGTGCGGCGGTCACGGTAGGCGTATTGGCCCGCCTTCATCACCGCCTGCTTGGCGATGCGGAAGACGTTCTTACGACGACCGCGGAAGCCCTTGGCCAGGGCCAGGACCTTCTTGTGACGGGCGCGAGCGGTAACACCACGTTTGACGCGAGGCATATGTTTCTCCTTCTAGTCTTGGTGGATTACAGGCCGGCGAAAGGCAACATTTGAGCCATGTGGCCCATGTTGGTTTCGTGCACGTTCACAGCGCCGCGCAGCTGACGCTTGTTCTTCGTGGTCTTCTTGGTCAGGATGTGGCGCTTGAACGCCTGACCGCGCTTGACGGTGCCACCCGGACGAACGCGAAAACGCTTTTTCGCGCTGCTCTTGGTCTTCATCTTGGGCATGTGAATGCTCCTTTTAAGTGTGTCCCTGGGGCGGTGGCGGAGGGCCCGCCACGCTTGTTGGCCTCAGGAGACTTGTGAACCGGCGGGCGACCAAACCCACCGGTTGAACTCTGCGGGTCTCAGCGCTTCTTGGGCGCCAGGACCATGATCATCTGCCGACCTTCGAGCTTCGGCATGTTCTCGACCACCGCCACGTCGGCCAGTTCGTCGCGGATCCGCTCCAGCAGGCGCATGCCGATGTCCTGGTGCGTGATCTCGCGGCCCCGGTAGCGCAGCGTGACCTTGCCCTTGTCGCCGTCCTCGGCGATGAAGCGGCGCAGATTGCGCATCTTGATCTGGTAGTCGCCTTCGTCCGTACCCGGGCGGAACTTGACTTCCTTGATTTCGATGATCTTCTGCTTGGCCTTGGCTTCAGCGGCGCGCTTTTGTTCCTGGTACTTGAACTTGCCGTAGTCCATCAGCCGGCAGACCGGCGGATTGGCGGTGGCAGAGATCTCGACCAGGTCCACGTCCAGATCGCCCGCCATGCGCAGGGCTTCCTGGATGCTGACGACCCCGATGGGTTCATTCTCGGGGCCGTTCAGACGGACTTCGGGAGCCATGATTTCGCGGTTCAGGCGGTGCTTGCGCTCCGGAATCGCGCGACGGTCGGCAAACGTAGCGATGGTGTGGACCTTTCAACGGGCCCCAAGGCGAGGGACCCAAACAAAACAAATAGCGCCCGGACGGCTCTTTCAGACCTTGTTGGTGATGTCTGCGGAGATCCTGGCGAGGAAGTCCTGCAGGGGCATCACGCCGAGGTCCTGGTTGCCACGGGCGCGTACCGCAACGCTGCCATTCGCCTTTTCCTTGTCACCCACGACGAGGATGTACGGCAGCTTTTGCATGGAATGCTGGCGGATTTTATAGGTGATCTTCTCATTGCGCAAATCGGCTGAGGCCCTAAGCCCTTGTTTTTGCAGCGATTTCACAATTTCAGACACGTAGTCGGCCTGGGAGTCCGTGATGTTGGCCACCACAACCTGCGTCGGAGCCAGCCACGTGGGCAGGGCGCCCGAGTGCTGCTCGATCAGGATGCCGATGAAACGCTCCAGGCTGCCTACGATGGCGCGGTGCAGCATGACGGGCGTCTTGTGCTGGCCGTCCTCGTCGACGAACTCGGCGCCCAGGCGGCCCGGCATGGAGAAATCGACCTGCATCGTGCCGCACTGCCATTGGCGGCCCAGAGCGTCCTTCAGCGTGTATTCGATCTTGGGACCGTAGAAGGCGCCATCGCCCGGGGCGATGATGAATTCCACGCCGGAGGCGCGCAGCGATTCCATCAGTGCATGCTCGGCCTTGTCCCAGACCTCGTCGTAGCCGATGCGCGCGTCGGGGCGCGTCGCGACCTTGTAGATGATGTCCGTGAAGCCGAAGTCCTTGTAGACCTTCTGAAGCAGGGCGGTGTAGGCCACGCACTCGGCCAGGATCTGGTCTTCCGTGCAGAAGATGTGACCGTCGTCCTGCGTGAAGCCGCGCACGCGCATGATGCCGTGCAGGCCGCCCGTGGGTTCGTTGCGGTGGCACTGGCCGAACTCGCCGAAGCGCAGCGGCAGGTCGCGATAGCTCTTGACGCCGTGCTTGAAGATCAGGATGTGGCCCGGGCAGTTCATCGGCTTCAGCGCGTAGTCGCGCTTCTCCGATTCCGTCGTGAACATGTTGTCCTTGTACTTCTCCCAGTGGCCTGAGGCCTCCCACAGCGTCTTGTCCAGCAGCTGCGGGCCCTTGACCTCCTGGTAGCCGTTGTCGCGGTAGACGCGGCGCATGTACTGCTCCACCTCCTGCCAGACCGTCCAGCCCTTGGGATGCCAGAAGACGACGCCGGGCGCGTGCTCGTCGATGTGGAACAGGTCCAGTTCCTTGCCGAGCTTGCGGTGGTCGCGCTTCTCGGCCTCCTCCAGCATCGTCAGGTACTTCTGCAGGTCGTCTTTCGTCGCCCAGGCCGTGCCGTAGACGCGTTGCAGCATCTCGTTGCGGTGGTCGCCGCGCCAGTAGGCGCCGGCCACCTTCATCAGCTTGAAGTGCTTGAGCTTGCCCGTGGATGGCACGTGCGGGCCGCGGCACAGATCCTCAAATTTGCCTTCCGAGTACAGCGACACATCCTGGTCGGCCGGAATGCTGCCGATGATCTCGGCCTTGTAGGCCTCGCCCATGGCCTTGAAGTGCTCGACGGCTTCGTCGCGCGGCAGCACGCGGCGCTGGACCTTCTCGTCCTTCTTGGCTAGCTCCGTCATCTTGGATTCGATGGCAGCCAGGTCGTCGGGCGTGAACGGGCGCTTGTACGAGAAGTCGTAATAGAAGCCGTTCTCGATGACGGGGCCAATGGTGACCTGGGCGTCGGGGTACAGCTCCTTGACGGCGTAGGCCAGCAGGTGGGCCGTCGAGTGACGGATCATGTCCAGACCGTCTTCGTCCTTGTCGGTGACGATGGATAGCTGGACGTCGTGGTCGATGACATGGGACAGGTCGACGACCTTGCCGTCGACCTTGCCGCCCAAGGCGGCCTTGGCCAGGCCCGCGCCGATGCTGGCGGCGACATCGCCGACCGTCAGCGCGGCGGGGAACTCACGGCGCGAGCCGTCGGGGAGTTGAATCGAAATCATGGGGTGCTCCGAGAGCGACAAACAAAAAAGCGCGGCCACTTGCCGCGCTTGATTGGTGAAGTCCGAAAAGGACTGGCGTGACGAGCCGCGGCCGACTAGGTACCTGTGACGGTGGTCGTAGTTCGCGGTGTCATAACCTGGGTGCCTTTCTCGCTCTTGTTGAAGGAGTCTTGAGGGGTGGGAGCGCGGATTCTAAAGCGACAGCGCCTGGATCGTGTCGCGCGAGGTCAACGCGGCGAATTCGTCGGCCAGGCGCTGGCTTTCGTTCACGGCGATGCGCCAGCGGCGGCGGCGTTCGTCGGCGTCCAGCTTGATGAAATCGTTGCGGTCCGGCAACTTGGCGCCGGGCAGTGTGGCGATCCACTCGGGGGACGGACACAGCAGCACGACGTTGTCGAGGAAGGCCGTGGCGTGGTGGCGGTGCTTCAGGGCCTTGTCCAGCCAGCCGGGCACGACTTGTCGCTGGAAATGCGGGTACAGCACCAACGGCGCGTGGGCCTGCTGCAGCGCGCGGTAGTCCAGGTGCAGGTGATAGTCGGTGATGCCGCCGTCCCAGTAGGCGCCGCGTGGTGCACCGGGCAGGTCATGCTGGGCCTGCAGCCAGAACGGGATGGAGCAACTGGCCAGCAGTGCGCCGCGCAGGTTGGCGCGCGACAGGTGGACCTCGCGGGTCGTGAAGTCGTTGAGCTTCAGCGGCAGCCGGTCGCGCGGGTCGGAGAAAACCACGCGCTCCAGGAAGCGGCCCAGCAGCGGGCGCGACACCGCGTTGGCCGCGAAGGCGCCCAGGTAGCCCAGCGGTGTGCGCAGCCGGCCCTCGCGCGCCAGCAGGCCCAAGCCCTTGTGCTGGCCACGTGACGTGACGATATGCAGTCGCCAGCGCGGGTGGGCCAGCACTTCCGCTTCGCGGCCCTCAAAAATCTCGCCCAGGATTTCACCGAAACGCTTGCTGACGCCTTCCGGCCGCGGGCGCTTCTCGCCCGGCAGCACGTCGTACTGCTGCGTCACGTAGGCCTCAGCCATCACGTTGAACGCGTCGGCGACATCACGGTGGGCGAGTGCTGCAGTGGCCATGCGCCAGGCGCCGATGCTGGCGCCGACGAGGTGCACGGTTTGGCGGCTTTGCGGCAGCCAATCGCCGAAGACGAAGCGGTCCAGGCCGTTGAGGATCAGGCCTTTGGGGCCGCCGGCCGCTGCGGGGATCAGCCCGACATCCTCGGCGCGCAGTCCACGCTCGGCCAGCCGCGCTCTGGCGG
Organism: Roseateles asaccharophilus; assembly: GCF_031458115.1. Taxonomy (GTDB): domain Bacteria; phylum Pseudomonadota; class Gammaproteobacteria; order Burkholderiales; family Burkholderiaceae_C; genus Pelomonas; species Pelomonas asaccharophilus_A. The sequence continues at coordinate 40,646 of NZ_JAVDXV010000012.1, forward strand.
CCGGACCGGCAAAGATTTGAAGGGCGGGAGAACTCATCGCCCTACAAGATAGCCGACGCTGGCCGCATCGCCTGACGCGGTCGGGACGGCGCTGGGCCTCAGAACTTGTGCTCCCAGTTCACGGCGTACCAGGCGACGGGCTGGCGGCGGTTCAGCGCGAAGTCAGGCGACCCGGTGTAGGTCACATACGAGCCTTGCTTGGGCTGGAACAGGCCGTTCACGCTGACGCGGACGCTGTCCTGCTTGCTGACCTGCATCATGGCGAACGCATCCAGCGAACGTGCTGCCAGGCTTTCCTGGCTTTGCAGGTTGGTCTGCTGCACGTCGAACTTCGGCGCGATCTGGGCGCTGAAGCCCATGCTGATCGGCAAGGTCTTCATGCGGTAGTCCGCGCCGAAGTTGAGCTGCCAGGGCTGCTGGCCTTCCAGGCGGTTATCCGGGCCGATGATGTCGTAGACCTTGGAGCGGTACAGGTTTAGCGATGCACGCAGGCTCAGTGCCGTCGCCGGGTCGAACAAGCTGGGGAAGAGTTCGCCAGCGCGGCCCTTGACCTCGAGTTCGAGGCCTTGTGTCGTCGCTCTGCTGAGGTTGATCGGCTTGGCGACCCAGCGAGCCTTTTCAGCCCAGAAGACGTTGTTCTCCTTGACGAGCGAGTTGCGCACAAGGCCCGTAATGCGGCGATGGAACATGCCGACCGAGATCATGCCGCCCGCGGGCAGGTAGCTCTCCCAGGCGATGTCGAGGCCTGTTGCCAGCTCGGGCTTGAGGTCGGGGTTGCCGACGCGGTCCGGCGCCGACTGCGTGTTCTCGACCGCTACGCGCGGCCCGCCCGGGTCTCCTACCGCGAGGCTCGTGGCCGGGTAGTCCGTGTTGATGCTGGGTCGCGCGATCAGCTGCTGCACGTCCGCCGCCTTGTAGCTGCGCGTCAAGCTGGCACGGACCATGTCGCGGCCTTTTGGGTCCGGCTTGAAGTTCAAATGAAGCAAGGGAGTCGTCACCTTGCTGGTGCTGTTGAACTCGCTGCCCACACCCTCGCTGACCGTCTTGATCTGCTCATGGCGGACGCCGAAGTAGGCCGACCATTGCTTGTTGATCTCCCACTCGTCCTGTCCGTAGAGGGCAGTGCGGGTGATGGTCGCGTTGAAGGGCTGGCCTTCCAGGCCGGGCAGCAGGTCCTTGACCACGCCGGTGACCGGGTTCCGTTCGACGGTGCTGCGGACTTCATCGCGCGTGCGGCGCTCGATCTCGCTGCCGACGGTCACCGTGTGCGCTTCACCGGCGTACTGGCTGTATTTGCCCGACAGCGTCGTGTTGCGGTTGCGGTTGTCGCCCGTCGTGGTGCGCTCGATGACGGGCACGCCGTCCTTGTTACGACCGAAGAAGTTGAAGTTGAAATCGGCGCCGCCGCTACCCGTGCCGGCGCGCAGCTCGATGCGGCGATCTTCGCCGAAGCGGTTGTTGTACTGCAGGTTGACGCGGTTGGCGGAGAACGTGCCTCGGTTGCGCGTCTCGTCGAGCACGCTGACCGGCCGCACGCTCCTGGCCGGGTCGAAGAACAGTTCCTGCGTCGTGTTCTCGCCTTCGTTGCGGAAGCTGTTCTGCACGAAGAAGCCCTGCACGGTCAGCGTTTCGTCGTCGCCCAGTTTCCAGTTCAGGCGCGGAGACACGTTGAAGCCGCGGCCATGGGCGCGGTCCCAGCCTGCACTGCTCAGGCGGGTCGCGCCGCCATCGCGTAGCCGTTCGCTTTCCGTCTCATTGACGAAGTTCCACTGGTAGACCGAGATTGGCAGCACGAAGCCCAAGCCGCCCACCACGCGGTCGCCATAGGTGAACCCTGCGTTGATGACCGGCTTCTCGCTGGCGTAGGCCAGGCCCAGCCGCAGGTCCTTCTGCACGACGCGCGGCGCGTCCTTCAGGATGATGTTCAGCGTGCCGGCAATGGCCTGGGCGCTCTGGTCAGCCGTCGGTGCCTTGGTGACCTCCAGGCGCTCGACCTGGGCGGGGTTCAGGTTGTCCAGGCTGAATCCCGGGGGCGCCGGCTCGCCGTTGACGAGGATCTGCGTGTAGGCGCCGCCCAGGCCGCGCATGCGCAGTTGGCCGCCGGAGACGTTGATGCCGGGCAGGCGCTTGAGCACGTCGGACAGCTGCGTGTCGCCGTACTTGTCCAGCTCGTCGCGGCCGTACAGCTGCTTGGCCACCGGCTCGCGGCGGCGCAGGTCGGTGTCGGTCTGCTGGCGGGTGATCGACACGCGCTCCAGCTGATTGTTGTTCTGGGTGGGCGACGTGGCGGCGCGGTCGACCTCCTGCTGGGCCAGGACCAGCGTGGGGCACAGCAGACACAGCGAGGCGAGGGTGAGGGTTCTCAAGACGGGCTCCGGGGATTCTTTGCGGCGCGGACCATAGCGGCGGGAGCGACACAACGCAGCGGTGCTGCGACCAACTGCGATTTGCGAGGCACCAAGCGACGGCTGGGCGTACGGGCCGCATGTTGGCGGCCCCATGTGTCAATGACTAAGGTCAGGCCTTGACTGTTGTTTCAGCGCTTGAGCTTGGCAAAGGCCGCGGCCATCGCGTTGCCGCCAACGGGCTGCGCGTCGCGCCCACCGCCGCCGGCGCGCTCGTTGCGGGCGGCCGGGCGGAAGGCGTTGTCGGTCTTGGGGCCACGCGGCGCCTGCGCGTCCAGCTTCATCGTCAGCGAGATGCGTTGGCGTGCCAAGTCCACCTCCAGCACCTTGACCTTGACGATGTCGCCGGTCTTGACCACTTCGCGGGCATCGTTGACGAACTTGTTGCTCAGCTGGCTGACGTGGATCAGCCCATCCTGGTGCACGCCCAGGTCCACGAAGGCGCCGAACTGGGCGACGTTGCTCACCGTGCCTTCCAGCAGCATGCCGGGCTGCAGGTCCTTGACGTCCTCGACGCCGTCGTTGAAACGGGCCACCTTGAAGTCTGGGCGCGGGTCGCGGCCGGGCTTCTCCAGCTCGGCCAGCACGTCCTTGACCGTGATGACGCCGAACTTGTCGTCGGCCAGCAGCTCGGGCTTCAGCGTGCGCAGCACTTCGCTGCGGCCCACGATCTCGTCGGCCGTGCGTTTGAGCTGTGCCAGCGCCTTCTCGACGATGGGATAGGTCTCGGGGTGCACGCCGGAGAAATCCAGCGGGTTGTCGCCACCGCGGATGCGCAGGAAGCCGGCGGACTGCTCGAAGGTCTTGGGGCCCAGGCCCGTCACGTCCAGCAGCTGCTGGCGGTTGCGGAAGGCGCCGTTGGCGTCGCGCCAGCGCACGATGGCGCTGGCCACCGACGCCGACAGGCCCGACACGCGGGCCAGCAGCGCCTGCGACGCGGTGTTCAGGTCCACGCCCACCTTGTTCACGCAGTCCTCGACGACGGCGTCCAGCGCGCGCGCCATCTCGCTCTGGTTCACGTCGTGCTGGTACTGGCCCACGCCGATGCTCTTGGGATCGATCTTGACCAGCTCGGCCAGCGGATCCTGCAGGCGGCGTGCGATGGACACGGCGCCGCGCAGCGACACGTCCAGGTCGGGCAGCTCCTTGGAGGCGAACTCGGAGGCCGAGTAGACGGATGCACCGGCCTCGCTGACCACCACGCGCTCGATCTTCACGTTGGCGTCCAGTGCCTGCAGCTTCTTGATGAGCTCGCCCGCCAGCTTGTCGGTTTCGCGGCTGGCCGTGCCGTTGCCGATGGCGATGAGGTTCACGCCGTGCGTCGCGCACAGCTTGGCCAGGGCGTGCAGCGAGCCGTCCCAGTCGCGGCGTGGCTCGTGCGGGTAGACGGTGGCCGTGTCCAGCACGCGGCCGGTGTCGGAGACGACGGCCACCTTCACGCCGGTGCGGATGCCGGGGTCCAGCCCCATCACCACGCGCTTGCCGGCGGGTGCGGCCAGCAGCAGGTCGCGCAGGTTCTCGGCGAACACCTTGATGGCGGTGGCCTCCGCCGCCTCGCGCAGGCGGGCGAACAGGTCGCGCTCCAGGCTCAGGCTCAGCTTGACCTTCCAGGTCCAGCCAACGGTCTTGCGGATCAGCGCGTCGGACGGCCGGTTGGCGTGGCGCCAGCCCAGGTGCGACGCAATACGCCCCTCGGCCAGGCCTGGCTGGCCGGCGACGGGCTCCTCGTCCAGCACCAGCTTGGCGTCCAGCAGCTCTTGCGTGCGGCCGCGGAACACGGCCAGCGCGCGGTGCGACGGCACGGTGCGGATGGGTTCGGCGTAGTCGAAGTAGTCGCGGAACTTGGCGTTGTCGGGCAGCTCGCCGTTCTTGCCCTCCATCAGCTTGGACTGGAACAGCCCTTCCGCCCACAGCCATTCGCGCAGCTTGCCCACCAGCACGGCGTCCTCGGCCCAGCGTTCGCTTAGCAGGTCGCGCACGCCGTCCAGCACCGCGTGGGCATCGGCAAAGCCGGCCTCGGCGTTGACGAACTTGGCGGCCTCGGCCAGCGGCTCCAGCGCCGGGTCGGCGAACAGCTGGTCGGCCAGCGGCTCCAGTCCGGCCTCGCGGGCGATCAGGCCCTTGGTGCGGCGCTTCACCTTGTAGGGCAGGTAGAGGTCTTCCAGCTCCTGCTTGGTGGGCGCGCTGCGGATGGCGGCCTCCAGCTCGGGCGTGAGCTTGCCCTGTTCGTTGATGCTCTTCAGCACGGCTTCGCGGCGCTCGCCAAGCTCGCGCAGATAGGCGAGGCGTGCGTCCAGCTCGCGCAGCTGGATGTCGTCGAGGCCGTCGGTGGCCTCCTTGCGGTAGCGGGCGATGAAGGGCACGGTGGCCCCGCCGTCCAGCAGCTCGACGGCGGCCTGCACCTGGGCGGGCCGCACCTTCAGTTCGGCGGCGATTTGGGAAACGATCAAGTGATCCACAACAGCGACTGCAAGGACAAAAACAAGGGGCGGCAGTTTCCCACAGGGGTTCTGGCGAAACGTAAGCGAGCCGCTGCGCGGCTCTCAGGCCTTCCGGCCTGCTGATGCGGGTCGCATCAATTCACGTTTTCCTGTCCCGTCGGCCCGTGATGGGTGGCGGCGGTTTCTGCGGGTTACCGAGGGTTTGCCTCGACATGTGGCTCCATACAGTCGCCAGCGCAGTACCGACAACGACATCAACAGGAGACAAGAATGGGACGATTCCTTCCCCGGCGCTTTCTCGTGGTCCTCGGTATCGCGACGCTGGCTGGCGCCGCGCTCGCGACGAACTACTCGCTGTGGATCAACGGCCGCACCGGCGGCGGCGTGGCCGGCAACTATGCCGACTTCACCTACTGGGGCCCCGGCAGCACGGCGGCCGGCGTCAACAAGAAGGCCGTCAACTGGGACGGCTACAACCGCATCTCCGACCAGAACTACCTGATCCGCAACGCGCTGGACTGCTACTGCACCGGCCCCAACTGGTGCTACGTGGCCGTGCACAGCGCGGGCAATCTGATGATCGGCTACACGCTGTCCATGTACGGCGGCTCGGCGCGCTACAAGAAGAACGCGACGCCCGGCAGCGATGGCACCTGCGCCAATAGCGACGGCACGACGCAGACCGGCTGGAACATCAAGTGGGTGGACGTGGCGGCCGGCGCGGCCGGCGGCAGCGAACTGGCCAACGCGGGCGACTGGGCGCTCTCCGAGCCGCTCGTGGCCGACCTGAAGACGGCCACCGCGCGGGCCATGTACGACCACAACAACACGCGCGGCAAGATGTTCTATCTGTGGGCGGGCGCCAAGGGCACGGCCTACTCCTTCGTGCTGCCCGGGCAGGACGACGAGGCCATCGCCTATCACTCGGCAGGCGGCATTTCCGGCAGCGGCGGCGGCAGCTACTGCAACCCCAGCGACTGGCTGTGCAACGACCTCACGCTGGGCACGGCCGCGGCCGAGGGCGGCAAGGCCAAGTGGACCAACCATTCGGTCGTCTTCCGTGACACGTCCGAGGCCTACAACCACTACACGAACGGCAACTGGCAGGGCACGGTCGGCCTGGTGCGGACCGACATGGTGAACTTCGCGAAGTGAAGCCCGCCGCATGGCTGGCCGGCACGGTGCTGGCCGGCGTGATCGCCTGGTGGGCCTGGCCCAGCCAGGCCGTGGCGCCGGCATCGGTGGCGGATGCGGCGACACGGCCGCATCTCGCGCTGCCCATGCCGTCGGCCAGCGCTGCCGCGTCGCGCCCGGCGGGTTCGCCGTTCACCGACGTGGCGCTGCGTGAGCGGCTTGCGCAGCGCGAACTGCTGCAGCAGCGCCTGGAGCGCGCCCGCGTCGCGCTGGACACGTATCGCGCGCAGACGCGCTACCCGCACGAGTCGCGCCCGATTGCCGAACATCCCGACCAGGTCCAGCCCTTCGCGCCGGTGCGCGAGAGCCTGCCGCTGCGCTTCCCGGGCAGCAAGGCGGCCGTGCCGGGCGTGCGCATCGTCACCACGCAGGACCGCGTGTTCATGAGCGGCGACGAGACCGTGACGGTCAGCGTGGCCGCGCAGGACGATGCCGGCAATACCCTGCCGCTGCTGATCACGCGCGCCGTCGCCTTCGACCTGCCGGACCCGCGCCAGGCGGCCGGCCGGCCGCAGCTGGCACTGGACTTCACGGGCCGGGACGGCGTCTACAGGGCGCGCCTGCAGCCGTCGCAGACCGTGTTTGCGGACTTCGCCGGCACCGTGCGTCTGCAGGTCATGCTGAACCAGGAGGGGCGCCAGGGCGTCGTCAACTTCGACATCGTCTACCAGCCGCTGGTGCCGGCCGACTGGGGCGCCATCATGGAGCGCCTGGCCGACGGCTCGCTGGACTTCATGGTGGGCCTGAACGTGAGGCAGGCCGGCCGCTACGTCGTCGACGCCCGCGTGGACGACGCGCAAGGCCGGCCGTTCGCGCTGGTGTCGTTCAACGAGGAACTGGGCACCGGTGCGCAGACCGCGCGGCTGCGCGTGTTCGGCAAGCTGCTGCGCGACGGCGCGCCGGCCATGCCGCTGAAGCTGCGCGACCTGCAGGGCTTCCTGCTGCTGCAGGACCGCTTCCCCGACCGCGCGATGCTGCCGCGCCGCGAGGGCGTGGTGCACCGCAGCGGCAGCTATGCGGCCAAGAGCTTCTCCGACGCCGAGTGGAGCAGCGAGGAGCGCGAGCGCTACCTGGCGGAGCTGGGCAGGGACGTCAGCCAGCTGGAGGGGCAGTTGGCCCCGCGCCCCTGAATCAGCGCGCGTTCCGGCGCCGCAGCGCGAGGCCCGCGAGACCCAGTGTCAGCATCAGGGCAGGCGCCGGTTCCGGCACCGGCGAGACCGCGTTGAAGGGCAGCGTCGCGCCGCCATCCAGCGATACGCCGGTCACTGCCAGGCTGTGCGAGAAATCAGCCACGCCTCCGTTCTGCGCACCGGTGAAGAGCAGCACGCTGAACGAGTAGAAGTAGCGGCCGCATGCGGGCGAGATCGGCTTGTCGCAGTTGATCTGCGTGCCGTGGGACGTCACCTGCAGCGAGGCGTGCACGTCCAGGGATGTCGTGATCGTGTCGGTCTGCGCGCCGAAGGCGTCCAGGTGCGTCTGGGTGCTGGACTTCAGCGTGCTGAGCTGAAGGAGCGCGGCATCGGCGTCGACTCCTTCGGCCAGCGCACCCAGGCCAGCGGCTTCCATCGTGGCCACGTACTCGGCCGTGCTCATGCCGGTCGTCGATCCGAGCGCCAGCGCGGCCACCGCCGCGCCCGAGCGGCCGGGATCGCCCGCACGTTCGCCCAGCGTGCGCAGCTGGCCATTGAGCTGGATGTTGAACTTGAAGGCGGTGTCCTGGTCCAGCATGGCCCAGTAAGAGATCACCGAGTAGCCGACCGACACGGTGGACGCGCTCGCCGCGTTCAGCGGATCGCGCGCCGAAGCGCTGGCGCCCAGGCTGGTCGGCGATACGCGGGCGAAGGCCGAGCCCAGCTTGCTGCCGGAGGTCTGCGAATCTTCGATGCTGCGCGTCAGCTCGGCAGCGGAGGGCAGGAAGCGCCAGTCGACAGCCTGGCTGAGATTGCCGTCAATGATGCTGCCGGCCACCACGGCATTGCCGCCGATGTACCACTGGTTGAGTTCCAGCCCCCACAGGTTGGACAGATCAGGGATGCTGATGGGCAGCGCGGGTGGCGCGACATCTGCCGCGGCGGGGCGCGGCGTAAGCATGGCAGCGAGGCTCAGGGCCAGCAGGGTGGGGCGCAGCAGTTGCATCAGACCAGACCGTTAGACGATGACGCCGAAGTCTATGGAGGCGATGCGCCCCGGCACCGTGAAATCGGCACCGCGGTTTGTGGGATGGACTCGCTAGGCTCGCGAGGCCAGCCAGTGAGCCAACCCCTGCGCGGCAGCGCGGCCACTGGCAAAGCAGGCCGTCAGTAGATAGCCACCGGTCGGCGCTTCCCAATCCAGCATCTCGCCGGCGACGAACACGCCGGGCAGGGCGGTCAGCATCAGGCCGTCGTCAAGCGCCTCGAAGCGCACGCCACCGGCGGTGCTGATCGCCTCGGCCACGGGCCGCGGCGCATGCAGCGTCAGCGGCAGCGCCTTCAACGCTGCGGCCAGCGTGGCCGCATCCAGCATCTGTTCGCGCGTCAGCAGTTCGTGCAACAGGCCCATCTTCAGCGGGCTCAGATGCAGCCGGCTCTTCAGGTGCGAGGAGAGGGAGCGGCTGCCGCGCGGATGCTTCACCTCGGCCAGCACGCGCTCGGCCGTCAGCTGCGGCAGCAGGTCCAGTTGCAGCGTTGCATGGCCGGCGCGGGCGATCTGCTCGCGCAGCGCGCTGCTAGCGGCGTAGACCAGCGAGCCCTCGATGCCGCTGGCCGTGATGACGAATTCACCCGCGCGACTGGCAAAGCCGTCGGTGGCCAGTGCGACCGGCTTGACCGGCTGGCCGGCGAACTCGGTGGCGAAGCGCTCGCTCCAGCCGGGGCTAGCGGAATGTGCCGTCGTCGGACCCACGTCGAAGCCGCAATTGGCCGGCTGCAGCGGCGCCACATCCACGCCGCGTGCAGCCAGCCACGGCGCCCAGGCGCCGTCAGAACCCAACTGCGGCCAGGAGGCGCCGCCCAGCGCCAGCAGCGTCGCCTGCGGTCGGGTGAGGTTTTCGCCGTCGGGCGTGTCGAAGCGCAGCGCGCCGTCGTCGCTCCAGCCCGTCCAGCGGTGGCGCATCGCGAACTTCACGCCGCGGGCGCGCAACCGTTGCAGCCACGCGCGCAGCAGCGGCGCGGCCTTCAAGTCCTTGGGGAAGACGCGGCCCGAGGTGCCGACGAAGGTGTCGACGCCCAGACCGGCGGCCCATGTGCGGAGCGCATCGGCATCGAAGCCGCGCAGCAGCGGCTCGATCTGAGGTGCGCGCGCGCCGAAGCGGCCCACAAAGGGCTCGAACGGCTCGGAATGGGTCAGGTTCAGGCCGCCCTTGCCGGCCAGCAGGAACTTGCGGCCGACGGAGGGCTTGGCGTCATAGACCGTCACGGCGTGGCCGGTGGCGGCCAACACCTCGGCAGCCATCAGGCCGGCGGGGCCGCCGCCGATGATGGCGATGGAAATCGGGGAACTCATGCCCCGATTGTCTGCGCTGCTACTCGGCGCGCAGCTTGGCGCGCAGCCCGGCGCCGATCTCGGGCCGGTCGGCGAAGGCGTCGGTGGGATTGCGCTGCAGCATCACGTCTTCCATGCGCGTCTGCACGCCGGCCAGCGCCTGCGGGTGGCTGAAGATGTAGAACTTGTTGTGGTCGATGGCGTCGAACACCAGCGCCGCGACGTCGGCCGCGGTCAGCTTGCCGGAGGACACGGCCTTGTCGGTCTGGGCTTGCGAGATCAACTGGCTCTTGGTGGGCTTGGCACTGGCGAATTCGGCCGGCCGGTTGCGGTGGCTCTGGCTGATGCCGGTGGGCACGAAGAAGGGGCACAGCACGGACGCGTGGACCTGCTCCGTCACCAGCGACAGGTCCTGGTACAGCGTCTCGGACAGCGCCACCACCGCGTGCTTGGAGACGTTGTAGACGCCCATGTTCGGCGGGTTCAGCACGCCGGCCATGGACGCCGTGTTGACGATGTGGCCCGAGTAGGCCGGGTCGGCCTTGGCGGCGGCCAGCATCAGGGGCGTGAACAGGCGCACGCCGTGCACGACGCCCATCACGTTGACGCCCATGACCCATTCCCAGTCGCTTAAGGAGTTCTCCCAGATCAGCCCGCCGGAGCCGACGCCCGCGTTGTTGAAGACGAAGTGCGGCGCGCCAAAGCGCTGCTGCACGGCGGCGGCCAGCGCCTCCATCTGGTCGGCCTTGGCGACGTCGACGACGCGGGACAAAACCTCCACGTCCGTGAACTCGGCAGCCGCCTTGTCCAGCGCGTCGGCCTGCACATCCACGAGCACGAGGTTCATGCCGCGCTGGGCGGCGAGGCGGGCGGTTTCCAGGCCGAAGCCGGAGCCGGCGCCGGTGATGACTGCGGTCTTTTTCAAGGTCATGTCTCCTTGCGCATCTCCACGTGGGGAATGCCGTCTTCCATGTATTGCTCGCCGACAGGCGTGAAACCGAAGCTGTCGTAGAAGCGCTCCAGGTGCGCCTGCGCATGCAGCGTGATCGCGTGGCCGGGCCACAGGCGCTCGCATTGCGCGATGGCCTCGGTCATCAGCAGGCGGCCGGTGCCGCCGCCGCGCGCCGTGGGCGATGTGACGACGCGGCCGATCAGCGCGTCGGGCGCCTTCACGCCCGGCGGGATCAGCCGCGCATAGGCCTTGATCTCGCCGTCATCTCCACGGCCCAGCAGGTGCGAGGTCTTGGGGTCCAGGCCATCGATCTCGAGGAACACGCAGTTCTGCTCGACGACGAAGACCTCAGAGCGCAGCTGCAGCACGTCGTGGAGCTGCTGCACGCTCAGCTCGGCAAACGGCAGGCAGGTCCAGCGCATCAGATGAGCTTGACCAGCTGCTTGCCGAAGTTCTTGCCCTTGAGCAGGCCCATGAAGGCCTCGGGCGCCGCGGCGATGCCATCGGCGATCGATTCGCGGTACTTGAGCTTGCCGGTAGCGACCAGGCCGCCCAGCTCCTTCAGCGCCTCGGGCCAGACTTCCATGTGCTCCGACACGATGAAGCCTTCGACCTTCATGCGGTTGACGAGGATCAATTGCGGCGCGGCCATAGGGATGGGCTGGCCGTCGTAGCCGGAGATCATTCCGCACATCGCGATGCGGCTGAACGCGTTGGCCCGCAGCAGCACGGCGTCCAGGATGTAGCCGCCGACGTTCTCGAAGTAGCCGTCGATGCCGTTGGGGCATTCGGCCTTCAGCGCGGCCGACAGCGACTTCACGTCGCCGTGCTGCTTGTAGTCGATGCAGGCGTCGAAGCCCAGTTCCTCGACGACGTAGCGGCACTTGTCGGCGCCGCCGGCAATGCCCACGGCGCGCGCACCGCGCGCCTTGGCCAGTTGGCCCACGGCCGAACCGACCGCGCCGCTGGCGGCGCTGACGACCACCGTCTCGCCGGCCTTGGGGTTGATGATCTTCACGAGGCCGTACCAGGCCGTGACGCCGGGCATGCCGACGGCGCCCAGGTAGGCCGACAACGGGATGTGCGCCGTGTCGACCTTCTGCAGCACGCCGCGCTGGCTGGCGTCCACGGTCTGGAACTCCTGCCAGCCGCCCATGCCGACGACCTTGTCGCCGACCTTGAAATGGTCGTTCCTGGACTCGACCACCTCGCCGACGGTGCCGCCAATCATCACTTCATCGAGCGCCTGCGAGGCCGCATAGCTCTTGCTGTCGTTCATGCGGCCGCGCATGTACGGGTCCAGGCTCAGGTAGTGGTTGCGCACGCGCACCTGGCCGTCGGCCAGTGGCGCGAGGGCGGCCTCGACCAGGCGGAAGTTGTCGGGACTGACCTCGCCCTTGGGACGCGAGGCGAGGACGATCTGGCGGTTGGTTTGGCTCATGGCGGGCTGTCGGTTCAACAAACAGCTGCCATTGAAGCATTGCCTCGGTAGTCCCCCGCGTCCCAGGGGCGACAGAGATATGGCTAGGGGTGGAGGGCTCTGCCCAGGATCTTCACAATTGGCGGCCACCACCCGTGCAAAGGGTTCCCATGAAGTACCGTCTGTCATCCCTGCTTGCGGCTGTTGCGCCGCTGGTACTGATCATGCCGCCTGCGACAGCCGCTACCTATGGCGTCGGCGTTAACGCGGCCAGCGGCACGATCAACCGTCCCGGCCCGACCAACAACGACTCGGGCAGCGGCCCAGCGGGGCAGTCACGGGCGGTGAACTCCTACCAGGACGAGACCGTCACGCCGGGCGGTTTCAGCAGTGGCTACGGCTGGGGCAGCAGCCAGTCGGCCGCCACGGCCGGCGGGGGTGCCATCCATCTGCTGGCCGAGAGCTCTGCGGCGATGATCAGCACCAATGGTGGCGCCATCGTCGGCACGGGCGGGAGTTCGGCTTGGGGCAGCATCAGCGACAGTTTCGTCATCAACGTCCCGGGTTGCGCGAGCGCCGGCCTGTGTGGGGCCGGCGCGCACGGCACGATGACCTTCGCCATCAACGTCAATGGAGGCATCGGAGGTAGCGGCGCGTACAGCACGAGTACCCCCGGCGGCGGCGTGGGCGGCTGGTCCGGAAATGCGGCCTGGGACACCAGCGGGGGCGTCAACGCGGGGTGGGTGCCTGGCCAGGTACAGCCGAGCTACGTCGAGTGGCTGCGTGGAGAGTCGGTCTCCGAGAACCAGGCCGGCGTCATCCACAGCTCGGTGACGGGCAGCGGCGCAGGCAGTCAGCTCTACACCATCGAGTTCATCTTCGGCCAAAACATCACGTTCAGCATGCTGGGACACGTCTACTCGGGCGCCAGCGTGGGCTACGACTTCTATGCCAGCCAGGGCGGCTTGGGTGGGTCGTCCGCCAGCAGCGCCTTCGCGGCTGATCTCAGCCACACGATGGGTTGGGGCGGCATCGGCGAGCTGCGCGATGCCAGTGGCCAGTTGATCGGTGAGTTCACGGCGCTCAGCGTTAGTGACAGCGGGTTGGACTACCGCTTCGCCGCTGTGGCCGCAGTGCCGGAGCCGGGCACGGTCTGGGCATTGACGGCCGGCCTGGTAGTGCTGGCAGCCAGGGCGCGCCGACTGCGTCGGCACCTCTGATGCTCGAAGGCCGAGTGCCTCACACGCAGGGCGCTCAGATCGAGATCGGGTACTTGGTGCAGCCCAGCTTCTCGGAGATTTCGCGGCTGGCGGTCTGCAGCATCTTGACGACCTCGGGCGCCTTCTCCACGTCGAAGCGGAAGGTCGGGAAGGACACGCTCATGCCGGCGATGGGCTGGCCCAGGCGGTCGAAGATGGGCACGCCCAGGCAGCGGATGTGGTCGTCGAACTCCTCACGGTCCTCGCCGAAGCCCTGCTTCTTGACCTGCTCCAGTTCGGCCAGGAAGGCCGGGCGCTCGGTGATGGTCTTGTCGCGGAAGCGCGTGAACACGGCGCCGTCCAGGATGCGGTCGCGGCGGGCCGGGTGTTCCCAGGCCAGCAGTACCTTGCCGATGGCCGTGCAGTGCAGCGGCGCGCGGCGGCCCACGCGGGAGTACATGCCCAGCATGTGGCGCGAGTCCACCTTGTGGATGTAGATGATCTCGCTGTCGATCAAGTTGCCCAGGTGGACTGTCTCGCCGGTGGCGTCGGCCAGCATCTGCATGTGGTGCTTGGCCAGGTCCACCAGGTCGGGCGAGGGCAGGGCCTTGGCGCCGATCTCGAACATGCGCATGGCCAGGCCGTAGCGCTCGCTGTCGGCCTCCTGGCGCACATAGCCCAGGCCCTTCATGGTCTGCAGGAAACGGTAGACCGTCGCCTTGGGCATGGCCAGCCGGACCGACAGGTCGGTGATGCCGATGTCGCTGCGTTCGCCCAGGGCGTTCAGGATGGCGAACACCTTGAGAACCGCGGCGACCGATTCGGGCTGCTTTGAGTCGCCAATGTCTTCATCCATCGTTTTGATTCTTTCGGGCGCTTGTTCCGGATGGTGGATTCTGACTCAGACCGGGCGGGGGCCCACGCCAGCGCGGATTTGCTCAACAAGACGATTGGCGTCGGCCGTCCGCAGCAGGGCGGTGTCGTAGCTGTCTTCCGGTCGCCAGCCGACGTCCGGCGACAGGCCTTCGCCCGCCAACACCACGGGGTTGCCATTGAGGCGGTTGCCCCCGCGGTCGGTGAGGGCGTTGCCTTTCAGTCGACGGATCAGGCGGTTGGCGGCTATGCCGGGCGGCAGCTGCCAATTGTTGGACTCGGCGACGATCTGCGACTGGTAGCCCACGCCCAGCGAGTAGCCGAAGTCGTCGGCGTGGTCGGCGCTGAACAGGTTGCAGGCGACGTGCACGCGACCGTAGCGCACCCGCGGCGTGCGCTCCTTGCAGCCGTGGAAGTGGTTGTGGTGCAGCGTGACGCGCAGCTTGCCGATGTCCTCGGTGTGCTTCTCGTCGCCGCCGATCAGCATGGTCTTGTCGTGGCTGCTGAAGCGGCACCAGGAGATGGTGATCAGGTCGCCGCCGTGGGTGATGTCCAGCAGGCCGTCGTGGTGCTGCACCCGGCGGCCCAGGCGCACGGGTTCGAGGTGGTCGGGGCGGTTGCCGTCGCTCAGGCTGCAGTGGTCCACCCACACGCGCCGGGCGCCGCCCGTGATGCTCAGCGGGTCGTACTCGGAGTTCCACTCGCCGTGGCCGTTGTCGCGCGGTTCCCAGGCGGGGAAGTGGTCGTAGGCGTCGGACAGGTCCAGGTGGCGCACGATGACGTTCTCCACCTTGTCCAGCAGCAGCGTGCCGTGCTGGAAGCCGGCGCCGGGCGCGACGCCGATCAGCGTGGTGTTGGACGGCACGCGCACGACGATGGCCGTCGCTTGGCGCTTGGCGGAGCGGGCGCGGGCGTCTTCCAGCGGGCCCTTGGGGTCGACGCGGCCCCAGGTGGCGGGGTCGAAGGCGCGGTCGAACGCGTCGAAGCTGAAGGCGGGGTCGCGGAAGGACTCGGCGCCTCCTGGGCCCAGGTCGATCAGCGCGTGCACGCGGATGATCTTGGGCACGTCGCCCCGCTTCAGCGCGGCATCCAGGCCGGCGCGGTCGCGCACGTCGAACACGTGTTCGGGGCGGGCGCCGTTGCCGCCGGTGGTCTTGCCCACACCGGCCCAGCCCAGCGGAGCACCTGCTGCAGCCGGCGTGCTGGCACGAGCGCCCAGGGCGGGCAGGGCGGCGAGGGCCAGCAGGTCGCGACGGGTGAAGTTCATGGCTGTCGGTTGTTGAATTCGGTCAGGCGGCTGGCGTCGGGCGGGCGGCGCGAGGTGCTGGCCGACCAGGGGCCCACATGCGCGCCGAGGTCGCTGTCGCGCACGACGGCCATGCCGTCAGGGCTCACGCCGGCCGTCCAGGTGCCGGCCTTCACGCCCGCGTCCCAGGCACGGCCCAGCGCCGTGGCGCCGGGGTTGATGCCAGGCTCGCCGACGATGCGGCTGTGTGTGACGAGGAACCCCTGCTTCAAGCCCGGCGGCGTGCTGGGCGCGAGGACGATGCCGCCCTGGCCGGGCTTGCGGCGGTTGGCGCGGGTCAGGATGGTGGACTGCTCGATGACCAGCGTCGCGGCGCCGAAGATGAAGTCCACATCGCCAGCAATGAGGCTGTGGCGGATCAGCTGGCGAGCGGGCGCGTCGGGTTTGGCGCGCTTCACGTACAGCGTGTCCTGGTGGCCCAGCAGGCGCACGTTTTCCAGCTGGATGCGGTCGCCGGTCAGCGTGAGGGCCACGGCCTGCGCGCCGCCGTTCTCGCCCACCTCGGCGGGGAAGGCGCCGCCGTGCCGGCCGGCGTCCATCGCGTCGTTGGCAACAGTCAGGTGCAGCAGCTGCACGTCGTTGCTCTGCACCAGCATGGAGGTGCTGCCGCTGGTGCCGATGGTGGTCTTGCCCAGCTCGGGCCAGCAGGGGTGGGCGGGTTCGTTCTCGCCCTTGGCCTTGCCGGAGAAGCGGTTGTCCACCAGCACGACGGCGGCCGCGTCCAGCGGCGCGCCGACCAGGGCCAGCGGCGCCTTGTCCTTGATGCACAGCGGGCCGCGGTAGGTGCCGGGCTGGATCTGGATGATCCAGCGCCTGCTGCCTTCGGCCGGCACTTTGTCGATGGCGGCCTGCACGGATTCGCCAGGCCTGACGATGAAGTCGGGCGCGGCGGGGCTCAGGTCGGCCAGCGGCGCGGGCGTCCAGTCGCCGAGGTAGGCGGCCGTCGTGTGCGCGGCGGCCTGTTCGGCGCTCAGCTGCGGGCGCTGGGCCTGGGCGGTCAGTACCGCGCCCGCCAGGACGAGGGCGACGAACCTCACAGGTCGACCAGGTAGAGCGCCGGCTCGTAGCCCTTGGAGGCGGTTTCCTTGTCGCAGCTGAACAGCACCTGCTTGTTGTCCGGCGTGAAGCTGGGGTGGGGGTGGGTGACCTGGCGGTCGTCTTTGTAGACGCCCCAGCCGCTGTCGTGGCGGGCGATCTTGCGCGTCGTGCCGGCCTTCAGGTCGAACAGGTGCAGATAGGGGTCGCCCACCAGCATCTCGTTGCTGGCGGTGTTGTCCAGGCTGACCTTGCCGACGCCGTCGCCGACGATCAGCGTGCCGTCGTGGTTGCTCATCAGGTGCGAGCACTGCGGCATGGTGGTCAGCACCTTGTTCTCCAGCGTGACCGGGTCCAGGCTGCAGATCCAGCGCTCGGGCGACTTGTCGTTGTACGACACATAGATCATCGCGCTGCCGTCCGGCACCCAGAACTCGTGCGTGCAGCTCTCGCCCTCGCCGTGTTCCTTGCCGCAGCGGCGGTTCGTACCGTTCTCGTCGATGAACCACATGCGCGCATCGATGAGGTCGTGCGGGCCTTCGTGACAGTAGGCCACGGTGTTGTCGTCGAACGGCCGGTACTGCGGGTGGCCCAGCCAGCCACGCTGCTCCAGGATGACGGTGCGCTTGCCGGTGGCCAGGTCCACGCTGAACAGGCGGCACAGCGGGCGCGCGTGGAACATCTCGTTGAACTTCTGCCACGTGTTCAGCGGGAACCAGTCGGACGCTGCGATTTCGATGCCGACGATCTTGGTGCAGGCGCTGTTGCTGACCCAGGTGCCATAGCCGACCCAGTCGTCGGGCACGACATAGAGCACTTCCTCGGTCAGCGAGGCCAGTTCCAGACGGATGAACTGGCGCTTGTCGCGCACGAAATAGAGGTGCCTGTCATCGGGACTCAGGAAGCCACCGAAGGTGTTCTCGCCGATGCCGTCGGTGAGCTGCACGCAGCGCTGGGTGTCCAGGTCCAGCAGGTGGTAGTTCCAGTTCGGGCTGGGGTTGGGGCCGAACTCGCCACCGAAGATCAGCTTGCGGCCATCGTTCGTGAAGCACTTCTGATAGAAGTAGTTGCGATGGCAGGTCACGTCCGGCGGCGTCAGCCGCGTGACGCGGGCGCCGGTGTCGGGGTCCGCATGCGTGACGAAGTCGAATTTGCGTTCGGTGGCTTTCATGTCTTCATCCTCGTTCGCACCGACTCGCCAGGCACGGCGGCGCGAGAAGTTTTCGGGCCGAGCGCCGGGCCGCTCCCAAGCCGGCCCGCCGGGCGATGTGCTTGCGGCTCGATGCCGCAAGCATCGCCATCCCCTCGGGGATCGATCAGACTCGCCCGCGTTCAGCGAGGCGAGGCTGGGCGAGGGGCAAGTGTCACCGTGCGAGCCAGCCGCCGTCGACAGCCACGGTGTAGCCGTTGATGTAGTCGGATGCCGACGACGACAGGAACACCACCGGGCCGCCAAGGTCCTCGGGCTTGCCCCAGCGGCCGGCCGGGATGCGTTCCAGGATGGCGTTGTTGCGCTGCTCGTCGGCGCGCAGCGCGGCCGTGTTGTTGGTGGCCATGTAGCCGGGGGCGATGGCGTTCACGTTGATGCCGTGCGAGGCCCACTCGTTGGCCATCAGGCGCGTGATGCCCATGACGCCGCTCTTGCTGGCGGTGTAGGAAGGCACGCGGATGCCGCCCTGGAAGCTCAGCATGGAGGCGATGTTGACGATCTTGCCGCCGCTGCCCTGGGCCATGAATTGCTTGGCCACGGCCTGCGACAGGAAGAACACCGACTTCAGGTTCAGGTCCATCACGTCGTCCCAGTCCGCTTCCGAGAACTTGATGGCGTCCTCGCGGCGGATGATGCCGGCGTTGTTGACGAGGATGTGCACGGCGCCGTTCAGCGCCTTGGCCTGGGCGACCAGATCGGGGATGCAACTGATGTCGCCGAGGTTGGCGCGCAGGTCCAGGAACTTGCGGCCCAGGGCTTCGACGGCGGCTTTGGTCTCGTCGGGCTCTGACACATTGACGCCGACGATGTCGGCACCGGCCTGCGCCAGCGCCAGGGCCATGCCTTGGCCCAGGCCCGTATTGCAGCCCGTGACGATGGCCGTCTTGCCGGCCAGGCTGAAGTTCTGAAGCACCATGGTGTTGTTATCCGATCAGGGCAAATTAGTTCACGGGTTGAGCGCCCGCTTGGGGGAGGCCCGGTTCACATCAGCGTGGATCCTGCTGAAGATGTGAACCGCGCCGAACGCGGAACCGTTGTACCGGGATGGTTGAAACGCGGTTCCAAAAATTCGGTTTGCCGACTTTAGAGGTCGTGCAAGTGTTGCGGAATCATGGTTTCTAATTAGTGAACCGATGTTCCGATTTTGCCAGCTTCCCCCTATCATCGTCTACAAGCAAGCTCACAGACACATTCGGTGACAGCCTGTTTACGTTGTCATGGTGGCGATAGCCGCCCTGGCCCAACCAGCGTCCGCACTGCAGCGGCGCCGGTCAAAACACCGTCGGGTGCCCTGCGTGCGCCCGGGCCATAAACCCGCCCCAGACCCCAGAGTTGCCAGCCCCGTGCCCAGGCGACCTTTGCACCAGGAGACCTTCATGCCCGCATTCCGTCCCGCCTTGAGCCCCGTGGCTCTGGCCGCCGCCCTGATCGCCGCCCCGGCCTGGGCGCAGACCCAGCCCTCCAACCAGCAACTGGAGACCGTGACGGTCACCGGCATCCGCGCCTCGCTGGAAAGCGCACTGAATGCCAAGCGGCAAGAGAAGGGCATCGTCGACGTCATCAAGGCCGAGGACATGGGCAAGTTCCCGGACACCAACCTGGCCGAGTCGCTGCAGCGCATCCCCGGCGTCGTGATCGACCGTGACGCCGGCGAAGGCCGCAACATCACCGTGCGCGGCCTGGGCGGCGACTTCGCCCGCACCCGCATCAACGGCATCGAGGCGCTGGCCACGACCGGCGGCACCGACAGCTCCGGCGGCGCCAACCGTACCCGCGCGTTCGACTTCAACGTGTTCGCCGCCGACCTGTTCAACTCGCTGACGGTACGCAAGAGCAGCTCGGCCGATGTGGACGAGGGCTCGCTGGGCGCCACCATCGACCTGCAGACGGCCCGCCCCTTCGACATGAAGAAGTTCGCGGCCGCCGTGGCCGTGAAGGGCACCTACAACGATCTGCGCGGCAAGGTCACGCCCAAGACCTCGTTCCTGATTTCCAACACCTTCGCCGATGGCAAGGTCGGCGCGCTGCTGTCCGGCGCGTACTCCAAGCGCAAGGTCTACGAAGAAGGCTTCAGCACCGTGCGCTGGGACAACGGCCCGTCCAGCGGTGGCTGGTGCCCACCGCAAGGCATCACGACCGGGCTGCCGACCGGATCCACCGCCACCACCTGCGGCCCAGCCGCCCAAGGCGTGGCGCGCCTGCCCAACACGCCGGAATACCTGGCCGCCTACAACGAGGCCAGCAAGGCCACCAACTTCCATCCGCGCCTGCCGCGCTACGGCCGCCTGACGCATGACCAGGAGCGCCTGGGCCTGACCGGCTCGCTGCAGTTCCGCCTGTCGGACACCACGCTGCTGACGGCCGACATGCTGTACTCCAAGCTGGAAGCCACGCGCCAGGAAGACTTCCTGGAAGCCATCTCCTTCAGCCGCGCGCTGACGGCCGGCGGCAAGCAGCAGACCAGCGTGCTGGCGGCCGAGTTCAATTCCGCCGGCCAGATGGTCTACGGCAAGTTCAACGGCGTGGACATCCGTTCCGAGTCGCGCTTTGACGTGCTGAGCACCGAGTTCACCCAGCCCACCATCACGCTGGAGCAGGACATCGGCGACACCATCAAGGTGACGCTGCGTGGCGGCCGCGCCAAGTCGCGCTTCAACAACCCCATCCAGACCACGACGACGCTGGATGCGCCCAACGTGGACGGCTATGTGTTCGACGCCCGTGGCGACGACCGCGCGCCGCTGCTGGGCTACGGCAACCTGAACCCGGGCGACGCCAACGGTGGCTTCAAGATCTACGGCGTTCCCGTGGGATCGACCAGCATCACCAACTTCACGCCCAGCGAGATCCGCATCCGCCCGAACGGCGTCACGAACAAGCAGGACGTGCTGACCGGCGACGTGGCCTGGGAAGTGGCCGACGGCCTGACGCTGAAGGGTGGCGTCAGCTACAAGAAGTTCAGCTTCGACAGCTATGACTTCCGCCGCACGGTGGAGACGATGAACACGCTGCCGGCCAACGTCATCCCGGCCAGCCTGGTGACCACGGTCAGCGACTTCGGCAAGGGCCAGAACCTGCCCGCCGGCTCCATCACGTCCTGGGTCATCCCGAACCTGGATGCGATCGCCGCCGCCTACGACATCTACTGCAACTGCCTGAAGACCGGCGTGGCCGGCGGCCCCGGCGACTTCCGCCTGACGTCCATCACAAACGGCAACGCCCGGGGCGGCAACCGCTCCATCGTCGAGACCGACACCGGCGCCTGGCTGATGGCCGACTTCGAGACCCGCCTGGGTGGCATGCCCGTGCGCGGCAACGTCGGCACGCGCTACGTGAAGACGGACATCAATGCCGCGGGCTACCTCGCCACCGGCGGCGGCAGCCTGGTGACGGCCGACCGCCAGTACAAGGACTGGCTGCCCTCGGCCAACGTGTCCGTCAGCCTGACCCGCGAGCTGATGCTGCGCGCGGCGGCGGCCAAGGTGATGTCGCGCCCGCCGCTGCAGAACCTGAACCCGGGCGGCACGCTGTCCACCACCGGCACGCTGAGCTACACCGGCGGCAACCCGCAGCTCGACCCGTTCCGCGCCACGACGCTGGACACCAGCCTCGAGTGGTACCACGCCAAGAACGCCTTCGTGGGCCTGGGCCTGTTCCACAAGAAGATCAAGAGCTATGTGCTGACCAAGGGCTTCGACATGGCCTACAAGGACAGCGGCCTGCCGATGTCCCTGCTGCCCAGCAACTTCACGGGTGACGAGATCTTCCGCTTCAGCGCTCCGGTCAACTCGCCCGGCGGCAACCTGAGCGGCTTCGAGATCAACGTGCAGCAGCCCTTCAGCTTCCTGCCGGGCTGGGGCAAGAACTTCGGCGTGCTGGCGAACTACACGCAGGTCAAGTCGAAGATGGAGTACGTGCTGTCGGCCACGGGTGTCGGCGCCGCGACCGTCACGGAAGACCTGGTCAACCTGTCGCCGCGTTCGTGGAACCTGTCGGTCTACTACGACGACGGCACCTTCAGCGGCCGCGTCTCGACGTCCTCGCGCTCGGACTTTCTGACCACCGTTCCGGCTGGCAACAACCAGGACGTGGCCGGCAAGAAGAAGACCTTCAACGTCGACCTGTCGATGGGCTACAAGGTCAACAAGCAGCTGGAAGTCACCTTCGAGGCGACCAACCTGACCAACCAGCCGAACGACCAGTTCATCTCCCGCGGCATGGACAACGTGGTGGTGAACAACTACACCGGCCGCGAATTCATCATCGGCGGTCGCTACAAGTTCTAAGCCGCAACGGCTGGACGCACCCAAGGGGCATGGACGAGCGTCCTTGCCCCTTGTTCCCACGAAGGGTCGCAGACCCCGAGAACACATCACAGAGTCGGCAGGCGCCTGCGCTGAGGCAGTGCATTGCCCACCACGACGGAGACAAACCCATGCAGAGGTTCATCATCGCGGCCGCGCTGGTCGCTGCACTGGCGGCGGGCGGGGCGGCTCACGCGGCCGACAAGCTGCCAGCCGGCACGGTCATCACGGGCCAGGTCAGTGGCGTGACGGCCACGCTGCTGGGCCTGGATCATGACTTCGCCGACGAGGCCGGCAGCCACGTGACAACGCTGGCGGCCGCCGATCTCGAATTCCTCAGCGGCGATGCCGCCGTGGGCATCGACTTCTTCACCAACGGCGAGGTGCAGGTCTGGAACAACAGCGGCGCGCTCAGCCTGCCGGGCCAATACCAGTTCACCTTCAGCTTCGCCGGACTGGCCAGCCCGCTGGCCAGCTTCCAGCCGCTGGACGTCACCGGCATGACGGGCGGCACGCTGAGCCTGCAGGTGCTCAGCGACAACAGCATCCGTCTGACGCTGACCGACGCGCAGTTCGCCACCGAGTTCGGGCAGGTCTCGGCGCAACTCAACGTCAGCGCCGTCCCCGAGTCCGGCACCCTGCTGATGATGGCTGCCGGTCTGGGCCTGGTCGCCGGCCTGCGCCGCGCCCGGAGGCGCGCATGAAGCCGCGCCACGTATTGGCGCTGGCCGCGCTGCTGGCCTCGCCGGCTTTTGCCGCGACCGACCCCGCGCTGCAGGCCGCTCCGGCCGACGGCTGGGGGGCCGGCACCGTGGGCGGCAGCGCCGCCACGCCCGACCACATTTACACGGCGCGCAACCGTGCCGAGCTGCTGGCCGCGCTGACCAACGGTGGCAACCTGCCCAAGATCATCAAGGTGGCCGGCACCATCGACATGGCCGACGGAAC
This sequence comes from Roseateles asaccharophilus, assembly GCF_031458115.1. Lineage (GTDB taxonomy): Bacteria > Pseudomonadota > Gammaproteobacteria > Burkholderiales > Burkholderiaceae_C > Pelomonas > Pelomonas asaccharophilus_A. Next base: position 63,395 of record NZ_JAVDXV010000012.1, read on the forward strand.
GCCGTTCGCGAACACCGCCGACCAGAAGGCGCGCGGCCGCGTGAAGCTGGGCAGCAACACCACGCTGATCGGCGAGGGCCCGGGCGCCGGTTTCGTCAACGCGTGGATAGACATCACCGGCGTCAGCCAGGTCATCGTGCGCAACCTGCACATCGTCGCGCCCTGCGACGTGGGCCCCATCTGGGACCCGACCGACGGTTCGACCGGCAACTGGAACTCGGCCTACGACGCGATCGGCATCGTCACGTCCACGCAGGTCTGGATAGACCGCAACACCATCACTGATGCGCCGGTCACCGACGACACGCTGCCCGTCGAGAACGGCAAGACACGGCAGTGCCACGACGGCGCCATCGACATCACCAAGGGCGCCGACCTGATCACCGTCAGCTACAACGTGCTGACCAAGCATGACAAGAACATGCTGATCGGCGGTTCGGACAGCCTGACCAGCGACGCCGGCAAGCTGCGCGTGACCATCGCCAACAACGTGTTCGATGGCGTCACGCAACGCGTGCCGCGCGTGCGCTTCGGCCAGGTCCACGTCTTCAACAACTACTTCAGCGGCAGCAAGTCGGCCAGCTCCTATCCGCACAGCACCAGCGTGGGCGTGGGCAAGGCGGCCAACATCCTGTCGAACGCCAATGTGTTCGCCGTCGAAGGTGCGGCCGGCTGCGACAACGTCGTCAGCTACGCCAGCAGCGACCGCACGGGTGTGTTCAAGGACACGGGCTCCACGCTCAACGGCGCCGCGCTGGGCGCCTGCAGCGTGGCGGCCGGGACGGCCTTCACGCCGGGCTATGCGTTCAAGCCTCGGCCCACGGCGCTGGTCAAGGCCAATGCGCTGGCGCAGGCCGGCGCCGGCAAGCTGACGACGCAGATCAGCGGCAACGGCAACGTCGGCGAGATCGCCGGCGCGCGTTCGCCGGCCAGCAACGAGACCGGCGTTCCGACCGACACGCGGCTTTCGCTGGCCTTCGACGCGCCGCCCAGCATCGGCAGCAGCGGCACCATCAAGGTCTGGCGCGCCAGCGATGACCAACTGGTCGACACCATCGATGTCGGCACCGCGCCGTCGGCCACCGACACGCAGACCGTGCTGGCCCGCACCAACCTCGAGATCGACGCGCTGGGGCTGGGCTCCATGCCCGACGGCGCCACGTTCGCGCGCTATGTCTGGTACCGCCCGTTGACGGTCAGCGGCAGCAAGGCCGGCATCAAGCTGCACAACAACAAGCTGGACTTCAACACCACCTACTACGTGACGGTGGATGCGTCCGTGCTGGTGGGCACCATCAAGGGCGCGGCGTTCGCTGGCATCAGCAAGGCCGACAACTGGAAGTTCACGACCCGCGCCGCGCCCGCCAGCTACACCAGCCTGCAGGTGGACGACAGCGGCACCACGGCCGACTTCCGCACGCTGCAAGGCGCGCTGAACTGGGTCATGAAGCACTGCTCCACGAACAGCCCGGCGAGCTATGGCTGCAACACGGTGGCCACGCCCAAGACCATTCAGTTGGCCAACGGCAACTACGCCGAGCTGAACGTGCTGCGCAAGGTGTCCAACCTCAGCATCGTCGGCGAGAGCCGCGACGGCGTCGTCGTAGGGGACGTGAACTTCGAGTCCATGAACTCCGGCAGCGGCGCCAGCAGCGCAACGGCCGGCACGGCGCTCAGCACCTCGGGCAAGACGCTGGGCCATCGCGTGCTGGGCGGCGGCCGCTCGGCGCTGCTGGTCGAAAGCTCCGACCTGCTGACGCTGTCCAACTTCACGCTGCACAACCCGCACGAGCGCGCCAGCACGTGGGACAACCAGGCCGAGGCCCTGTACTTCAACACCAGCACGACGGCCGCGGCCGCGCGCTTCGTGGCCAGGCAGATGAACTTCCTCAGCCAGCAGGACACGCTGCAGCTCAAGGGCTACAACTGGATCTACCAGTCGCTGGTCGCCGGCAACGTCGACTACATCTGGGGCAGCGTGATGGCCAGCCTGTTCGAGGACTGCGAGATCCGCTCCGTGGCCGACACGGCCAGCAGCTCGCCCGGCTACATCCTGCAGGCGCGTGCGACCGCGGGCGACAAGGGCTTTGTGTTCCTGAACAGCCAGTTGACCGCCGGCCCCGGCGTGACGCAGGCCTACCTGGCGCGCAGCGGCGGCACGACGGCAACGACCTACACCGACAACATCGTGTTCGTGAACACCCGAATGGGCTCGCACATCCTGCCGGTGGGCTGGTGCGTGGGCACCGGCACCAGCAAGACCGGCACCGGCACGGGCGCCTGCAGCAGCAACCCGCCATCGTGGGCCGGCACGGTTGATGGCGGCACGACCGACACGGCCGGCTGGCGCGAGTTCGGCAGCATGGACCTCGCCGGCGCGCCGCTGGACGTCAGCGCCCGGCTGGGCGTGGCCTCGGTCAAGGTCGGCGGCATGCCCACCAACGTCCCGCTGGCCAAGCAGCTCGGGTCCGCCGCGGGCCTGACGACGCGGGCCGAGATCTTCCACAACTCCACCATCGCCACCGGTGCGCCCGGTGGCTGGGTGCCGGCGCCCTGAGCGCCGCACCGCCTTGACCTCACGAACGACAAACCAACGGAGACATGATGAACCCCAAGCTTCGCCCCAGCACCAGCCTGACGCTGTGCGCCGCCGCCGTGCTCAGCCTCTTCGGCGCCGCCCAGGCCCAGGAGACCGCTGCGCCGGTCACGATGGAGCGCATCCAGATCACCGGTTCGTCCATCAAGCGGCTGTCCGGCGAGACGGCGCTGTCGGTGTCCGTCAACAAGACGGAAGAACTGGACGCGCGGGGCCATACCGAGCTGAAGGACCTCATCCTGGAACTGCCGCAGTCGCTGTCGCTGGGCACCAACTCCGGTGCGGCCGGCCCGGTGCTGAACCTGCGTGGCCTGGGCCCCATGCGCACGTTGACGCTGCTGAACGGCCGCCGCATGGCCAACGAGCCGCTGCAGGACCAGTACGTGTCGGCCAACGTGATCCCGCGCATGGCGCTGGATCGCGTGGAGACGCTGCGTGACGGCGCCTCGTCCATCTACGGCTCCGACGCCATCGGCGGCGTGCAGAACTACGTCACCAAGACCAGCTTCAAGGGCGCCAAGATCAAGGTCGAGCTGAACGCGCCGGAGCGTTCGCCGCGCGGCCAGACCAATGCCGTGGGCTTCATCGCTGGCATCGGGGACCTGGGCACGGATGGCTGGAATGTGTACGGCACGATGGACTATCAGACCAAGTCAGCCCTGATGCAGGGCGACCGGCCCGAGCTGTTCGACGGCTCCGCGCTGAACCAGCTGGGCCTGCTGCTGACCCCCAGCAACAAGAACCAGAGCCCCATTGCGAACTACGGCTTCAGCGCCACGGCCAACAGCAACTACAACTCGAGCTTCGCCACCGGCTGCGTGGCGCCTTACTCGCTGCCTACGCTGGGCGCCGGCAGCGTCGCGACGCCGGCCACCTATAGCAACGCCGGCTGTTACCGCGACCCGAACTTCTTCACCGCCGTCAGCGACGGCAGCCGCATCAGCAACCTCTACGGCAAGGGCACGCTGAATCTGGGCAAGGGGCACCGCCTGACGCTGGAGCTGGCGCATGCCGACTTCACGGTCAAGAAGTACCGCGGCATGCAGCTGCCCAGCAGCAACGAGCCGGCGACGACCTACAACATCCCGTCCACCAGCAAGTTCTACCCTGGCAACGGCATCACACCGCTGGTCAACGTGGTGGGCAGCAACACCGGCGCCAATTCACCGGCGATGTACATCGATCCGGTCAAGACGCCCGGTGTGGTCAGCCCGCTGCGGATGAACAACCGCCTGGTCTACTTCACGTGGGGCCCGGGCGAGCTGGGCAATGCCTACCGCAACGACCAGCAGCTCAACGACCGCATGGTGCTGAGCGCCGAAGGCTCGGCCTTCAACTGGGACTACCGCGTGGGCCTGAACTACGGCCACTCCACGCGTGACACGCGCACCGGCGGCGGCTACATCCTCTACAGCAAGGCGCAGGAAGGCTTCACCAAGGGCATCCTGAACCCGTTCGGCCCGCAGGATGCGGCCGGCCTGGAGTACCTGAAGAGCATCGAGCTGCGCGACTACATCTATCGCAAGAACGAGGCCTTCAACAAGTCCGTCGACGCGACGCTGACGCGCGAGCTGATGGACCTGGGCGGTGGCCCGCTGACGCTGGCCATCACCGGCGAGCTGCGCCGCGACGAGGCCAAGGTCAGCGCCGCGCCGCTGGACTATGTCGGCAAGCTGGCCGACGGCAGTTACAACATCAGCAGCGCCGGCGTTGTGCTGAAGGACGACATCGTGGGCGAGAACCCCACCGGCGTCGCCGCCAAGCTGCATCGCAACATCAAGTCCGCCGTCGTCGAACTCGATGCGCCGCTGACCAAGCAGTGGACCATCAACGGCGCCGTGCGTTCGGACACCTACAGCGACCTGAAGACCACCACGGTCAACCCCAAGCTGTCGGTGCGCTTCCAGCCCACCGCCGAGCTGATGCTGCGCGCGTCGGCGAACACGGGCTTCCGTGCACCGTCCATCATGGACATCCAGAACCCGACGCCGGAAGTGCGCCAGGTGGCCATGGATGACCCGGTGCTGTGCCCCAGCCCCACGCCCACCATTGCCAACACCGGCACGCCGGTGAGCGGCTTCACGGCGGCGCAGGTCTGCAACGTCACGACCAACTACTGGACCAAGTCGCCCGACAACAGTCACCTGAAGCCCGAGAAGTCCAAGGGCTGGGCGGTGGGCGGCGCGTTCGAGCCGCTGAAGGGCCTGCTGGTGACGGTGGACTACTGGGGCATCCGCATCGACGACGTGCTGGGCGCGCTGACACTGGCCGAGGTGCAGTCGGCACCGGCCAAGTACGCCGCCAACATCCTGCGCAATGCCGACGGCACCATCAACTACATCCTGACCAGCCAGGCCAACCGTGGCGGCATGAACATGCGCGGCCTGGACATCGCCGCCACCTACCAGCTGCGCACGCCCAGCTACGGCACCTTCAACTTCAAGCTCGACGGCACCTACTACGACAAGTACGCGTTCTCGGTGGAGAAGGGCGGTGAGTTCTACGACAACATCGGCATCCTGACCGGCGACGGCAAGTTCACCGGCCCCAACGCCGGCCTGGCCACCATGCAGCAGATCGTCTACCGCTGGAAGCACACGGCGTCGGTCAACTGGCGCCTGGGCAACTGGTCGACGCAGCTGTCGCAGCGCTACAGCAGCGGCCTGACCGACCTGACGCCGCGCGCCGGTTCCAACTACACCGAGGTCAAGGCCTACAAGCAGTACAACCTGAGCGCGTCCTACTCGGGCTTCAAGAGCCTGAAGCTGGGCTTCGGCATCAACAACATCACCGACGTGAACCCGCCGCTGACCGCCAACACGACCTACAGCGGTGGCTACCTGACCAGCGGTGCCGACATCCTGGGCCGCACCTTCCGGTTCTCGGCCGAGTACACGTTCTTCTAAACCGAACGACCTGCTGATGGCGCGCGCAAGGTTCTCGCGGACTTTGCGCGCTTCTTCATTTCAAGCGTCCCCTCCATGTCCATCAGAACCCACGCCGTGTCCCTGCTGGCCTGCGCCAGCGCCTTGTGGTGCGTCAGCGGCGGTGCCGCAGCGCAGACCAGTGCACCCGCCCATGCGGCCATCGTCCACAAGGGCTGGACCCAGACCGAAGGCGGCCGCGGCGGCCGCATCATCAAGGTCACCACGCTGGCTTCCTCGGGCCCCGGCAGCCTGGCGGAAGCCATCGCCGCGGCGGGTCCGCGCATCGTCGTGTTCGAGGTCGGCGGCGTCATCGACATGGCGGGCAAGCCGCTGAAGATCGCGCAGCCCTTCCTGACCATCGCCGGCCAGACGGCGCCCGAGCCCGGCATCCACATCCTGAAGGCCGAGACCACCATCGCGACGCACGACGTGGTCATCCAGCACCTGAGCTTCCGCCCCGGCGAGTTCGGCCGGCCCAAGAAGGGAGGCGGTGACCAGGACGCCATCTCCGGCATCGGTGGCGCCCGCGATGTCATCGTGGACCACTGCAGTTTCTCCTGGGCCACCGACGAGAACCTGTCCGCCTCCGGTCCGCGCTTCGAGGGCAAGACACCCGAGGAGTGGCGCAAGGCCACGTCGCACCGCATCACTTACAGCCACAACCTCATCTACGAGGGCCTGGGCAACTCGGTGCACGAGAAGGGTGAGCACAGCAAAGGCTCGCTGATCCACGACAACACCAGCCAGGTGCTGCTGTACGGCAACGTCTATGTGTCCAACCGCCAGCGCAACGCGCTGTTCAAGGGCGGCGCGCAGGGCGCGATGGTCAACAACTACATCTTCAACCCCGGTGACCGTGCGGTGCACTACAACCTGCTGGCCAACGAGTGGACCGGCCAGCCCTGGCAGAACGGCAAGCTGACGCTGGTGGGCAACGCGCTGCGCCATGGCCCCAGCACGGTGGCCGGCACGCCGTTCTTCACGATGCTGGGCCAGGGCGACCTGGAACTGCACATGACCGACAACCTCGCGCACGACAACCAGGGCCGCGTCGTGCCGCTGCTGGGCAACAGCGCGCAGACCAGCGGCAAGATCATCGTCGCGGCCAAGCCCGAGCTGCCCGCCGGCCTGGCCTTCCGCCCGGCCGCCGACCTCGGGCGCGAACTGCCGGCGCTGGTCGGCGCGCGTCCCTGGGCCCGCGACCCGTTGGATGCGAAGCTGCTGGCCGACATGGCGCAGGGGAAGGGCAAGCTCATCGACTCCGAGGTCGAGAACGCGCTGGGCTATCCGCGCCACGCCGAGACGCGCCGCGCATTCAAGGCCGAGGACTGGAACCTCGACGACATGACTCCCAAGGCTGGTTGGCCAGCCCTCGCCAAATGAAGAAACTGCTTCTGCCCCTCGTCGCCGCCGGCCTGTGCCTGACGGCCTCCGCCCAGACCGCGCCCGCGGCATCCGCACCGCGTGGAGAGACCACCGCCAACGTCGCTACCGGTCCGCGTCTCATCCTTGTGGGCGACTCCACGATGGCACCGCGCAGCGGCTACGGCAATGCGCTGTGTGCGCGCTTCCAGCAGGTCGCCTGCATCAACCTCGCGCGCGGTGGCCGCTCCAGCATGAGCTTCCGTGCCGAGGGGCTGTGGAGCACCGTGATGGCGTTGCTGAACGAAGGCGGCGCGGCCAAGCAGAAGACCTTGGTGCTGATCCAGTTCGGCCACAACGACCAGCCCGGCAAGCCTGGCCGTTCCACCGACCTTGCCACCGAGTTCGGCCCCAACATGGCCGGCTATGTGAAGGATGTGAAGGCGGCAGGCGGCGACGTGCTGCTGATGACGCCGCTGACCCGCCGCACCTTCAAGGCCGGCGAGCTGCCCAACGACCTGCGCCCCTGGGCCGAGGCCATCATCAAGGTCGGCGCCGAGCAGGGCGTGCCGGTGCTGGACGTCAACGCCATCAGCCACGCGGCGGTCGCCGCGATGGGCCAGGCCGCCGCCGACACGCTGGCCGAGGCGCCGCCGCGCTTCGACCGCACCCACGTTGGCCCCAGGGGCGCGGCCTTCTTCTCGGAGCAGGTGATGGAGGGCTTGATCAAGCTCCGGCCGGAGTTGGCGACGGCGAAGACGCTGGTGCCCTGACCGGGCATCGTCCGCGGGAAGGCTGTGCCATGCTGTCGCCTCTCAGGAGGCAAGCATGTTCAAACCCCCGCGCGTTGCAGCCTGCAGCTGCGGCCAACTGACCGCCCAGGTCACCGGCGACCCGGTGCGCATCTCAATCTGCCACTGCCTTGCCTGCCAGCGCCGCACAGGCAGCGTGTTCGGCCAGCAGGCGCGGTTCCGACGCGATGGCGTGGTGTTGTCGGGTGTGTCCACAACGTGGGTGCGCACGGGCGACGAGGGGTCGAGCGCGACCTTCCACTTCTGCCCCACATGTGGCGCCACGGTTTACTACGAGCCCGGCGGGCTGGACGAGTTCCTGGCCATCCCGGTGGGCGCGTTCGCCGACCCGACTTTTCCGACGCCCACCGTGTCGGTCTACGAAGAGCGCATGCACGCCTGGGTGGTACCGCCGGCGGACGCCGAGCACTACGCCTGATCTGGCTGGCGCAGCGACGACCGCACCCATTCGGCGTACTCAGTGGTGCCGGCAATGACCGGCAGCGCGTAGATGGCGGGCAGCTCGTAGGGGTGGAGTTCGCGCAGCAAGGCCTCCAGCGCCGGATACAGCGCGCGCGTGGTCTTGAACATCAGCCGCACCTCGTCTTCGCAGACGACCTCGCCCTGCCAGCGGTAGGTGCTGCGGATTGCCTCGGTCTGCACGCAGGCGGCCAGGCCTTGCTCGACGGCGGCGCGTGCCAATGCATTGGCCTGGTCTTGTCGCGCGACGCTGGTGTGGACGGCGAGCAGATCCATGCTCAGGCTGCCGGTTTGGGCTTGGGGCGGTGGATCATCGTGCGCTGGAACCACGCCTCGTTCATGCGCGCCAGGAAGTTTGCGTTGATCGCGAAGCCGCAGCCGTCGCCCAGCACCGCTTCGCTGCCGCAGTGCGGGCACATCGCGGTCTGGTCGTTGATGGCCTTGGGATCGTCCAGGTTCTGCAGCGTCAACCCGGTCCAGCCGACGATGTCGTCGGGCTTGAACAAGGCCACGCAGTTGCAGCAGCCGCAGACCTTGCTGGCACCGATCTGCGCGAAGTTGTTGGTGGTGTAGCGGTAGGCGGCGAGCAGTTCGTTCATGGATGAGCCCTGGCGGATGCGTTGCCGCAGTGTGGCGCCGCGATTGCCCGAACACCATCGCGGCCTACCCCCGGGCTGCGTTTGCGAGAACGGTTCATCCTCAATCCTGTGCCGGCGGCAGGCACGCGCTCAGTCCTGCGTGGTGGAAACCACCACGCAGGGGGCGGCCGTGAAGGTCTGCCCGCGCTGAAATTCCCTGAGCTGGCAGGAGAACGTCGCTGCAGCGGGCTGCGCATGAATGAAACCGCCACTGAAGAGGAGCATGGATTTGTCAGCGGAGGCGGCACAGAGGTTGATCGTGCGTATGGACCTGAAGTAGGGGGCATAGATCAACCTGAATTCCGTTTGCCGGGCCAACTGGAACTTGCCCTGCTGATCTGTCGTTGTCGTCACCAGGGGCTGCGAGCAGGGAGCGGTCGTCGAACCCTGCGCGACCCACACCTGCCTGTCCGCGACTGGCGCACCGGCACCGGCGTCGGTCAGCGAGCCCGAGATGGCGGGCAGGGTCGTCGCGACATGCGGCATGGGTGCGCAAGCCCCGCAGCTCAGGGCGGCGAGCAGCGCGAAGACTCTGGTCGAAAGCATGGTGGGACTCTGCATGACGGTCAGCGACTATGCCCATGCCGAGGCGCTCCGCACGGGCGCCTGGCGTCTAGGTGCAGAGTCACTGTTTTGCGAGCCAGGCGGCGGCGACCTGCTGCTGCTCGGTGTCGAAGCGGTGGCCGCCGGGCGTCGTGCGTGTCGACAGGCCGGCACCGCCCTGCCACGCGCGGCCCAGCTGGCGCCAGGCGGCCTGCTGCGCGTCCCACGGAAACAGTTTGTCTTCCGGCGACCCCATCAACAGCAGCGGTCGCGGCGCGATCAGGGCGGCGACGTCGGGGTGGTCCAGTTCGGCCGCCAGCCCCGGGTGGGCCATGCTGAACGCCGACTGCCCCTGCAGCGTGTGTTCGCCAGCGCGCAGCAGGCCTTCTCGCGTGCACATCCAGTGCGCGGCGACGCAGGCGCTGACCTCGGGCGCCACGGCGGCCAACTGCCAGGCGCGGAAGGCGCCCATCGAGAAGCCCAGCACGGCCACGCGCTTCGCATCCACACCCGGCTGTTCACTCAGCCAGCGGTGGGCGCGCAGGTCGTCGCTGGCGATGAGGCCGGCCCAGCTGTGGCCCAGTTGCAGCAGGTGGTTCGCCAGCGCCTGCTGGTCATCGCGCGCGAAGCCCGGGCGGCCGCGCTCGCCCCAGCCCAGCGCGTCGATGGCCAGCACGGCGAATCCGGCATCCACCAGCGTGTCGCCGACGAAGGCGCCGCCGTAGTAGCGCTGCACCCAGGCGTCGGCAGACGGGTTGGCAGCGAGTGGTCGGACCATCTTCTCCTTGCCGATGTCGAAGCGCGCACCGTGGTCGTGCATGACGAGCACGGCCGGGTGAGGTCCCGGGCCCTTGGGGCGCAGGCAGAGCGCGGGCACGCGGTCGCCCAGCGCGCCGCGCAGCGTCAGCGACTGCGCCACGTGGCTGCCACGGTCCTGCTCGGCCAGCAAGTCGGTGGCGAAGCCGCCGCCATCGTCGCCCGGGCGCTGCATCAGCGATCTGGCGGTGGCCAGCGCGTCGGCGCGCCAGCGGGTATCGGCCCGCCAGGCCAGGCGTGGGCGCCAGCGGCGTTGCAGGGCCGCCAGCGTGGCGTCCAGCGGCTCGGCGCGGCCCGGCAGCGGCCACAGGGCCAGCGGGGCGAGAAGGTGGCGGCGCAGCAGGCTCATGGTTCGTCGGGACTGCCAGGCGGGCTGGGCTGTGAGAGAGTCGGGTGGCTTTCTTGCGAGAACCCTCTGTGAGCCTGCGCCGCCGCTCCGTCTGTCTGCTGCCCCTGGCCGCACCCGCGGCATGGGCCGTCAGCGAGGAGAGGGCACCGCTGCGCGTGGGCTGGAGCGACTATCCGCCGCTGCAGTTTCCCGCGTCCGGTGGACAGCCTCAGGGACTGGACGTCGAACTGCTGGACCTCCTGGCGCGCGCGGCGCGCGAGCGCCTGCAATGGCTGCGCCGGCCGTGGGCGCGGCAGATGTCGGATGTGGCGCAGGGCGAGCTGGACATCGTGACCTCGGCCACGCCATCGCCCGAGCGCATGGTGCTCGGCGAGTTCACGCAGGCCTATCGCATGGAGCGCGTCGCGCTGCTGGCGCTGGCCGGCGAGACCCCGGCCTTGCGCCGGCTGGCCGAGCTCAAGGGCCGACCGGTGCGGATCGGCGTCATCCGGGGCGTGGTCTTTCCCGCAGCGGTGCGCCGCGAGCTGGAAGACCCGGAGCTGGCGCGACTGCTCGTGATCCTGCACGCCAACGACCTGACGCTGTCCGCGCTGCGCGCGGGCCGGGTGGACTACGTCATCGACGATCCCGGCACGCTGGCCCTGCGCGCCGCGCGCGAGCCCGGCGCGGCGCTGAAGGTGGTGCTGGAGCTGGCGGTCAGCCCCGTGCACCTGCTGGTGGGCCGGCCCACGCTGGCGCAGCGGCCCGACCTGATGCAACGGCTGAACCACGGCTTGCAGGCCGCGCGCCGCACGCCCGAGTGGGCGCAGGTGCTGGCCCGTTACCCGGGTTATTAGGGCCTGTTCCCGCCTCGGCAATGGGTCCCTTAGGGTTGTGGCCAGAACGCGGGCCATTGCCGAGGCGGGAGCAGGCTCTACCCACCCACCCATGCGGGCAGCGCCAACGACAGCGCCGGGATGTAGGTGGCCGCCAGCAGCGTGACCAGCAGCGCGCCGTAGAACGGTGCAATGGAGCGCATCACCTGGCCCACGCTGACGCCACCGATCGCGCAGCCGACGAACTGTGTGCTGCCCACCGGCGGCGTGTTCAGGCCCAGCGCGCAGTTCAGCAGCATGACGACACCGAACTGCGTCGGGTCCATGCCGGCTTTCATGCATATGGGCAGGAAGATGGGCGTGCAGATCAGGATGGTGGCCGCCATGTCCAGGAAGGTTCCCAGCAGGAACAGCAGCACGTTGACCCACAGGAAGATGAGCCAGGCCTGGTTGCCGCTCATCTGCTCCAGCCATTCGCCGGTCTTCTGCGGCACCTCGTACAGCGCCAGGAAGTAGCCGAACGCGGCCGAGATGCCGATCAGCAGCAGCACGACGCCGGTGGTCTTGCAGGCCTTGGCGCAGGCGGCCAGGAAGCCCTTCCAGCTCAGCGTCCGGTAGACCAGCCCGGTGACGATCAGCGCCCAGCACACCGCCGTGGCGGCCGACTCGGTGGCGGTGAACACGCCGCTCAGGATGCCGCCCAGGATGATGACGATGACCAGCAGCCCCGGCATTGCGGCGAGCAGGGCAGAGAACACCAGGCCCCAGCCGGGGAAGGCGCCGTTGGTGGGATAGCCGCGCTTGACCGCCACGCCGTAGGCGGCGATGAGGTTGGCCACCGTCAGCAGCAGTGCCGGCAGCAGCGCCGCGAGGATGAGGTTGAACACGCTCACCGCCGCGATGCCGGCCGTGGCCAGCACGTAGATGATGAGGTTGTGCGACGTGGGCATCAACGCGCCCACCAGCGCCGAGTGCGTGGTCACGTTGACCGCGTAGTCGGCGTCGTAGCCCTCGCGCTTCATCAGCGGAATCATCACCGAGCCCATCGCCGACACGTCGGCCAGCGGCGAGCCCGCCACGCCGCCGAACAGCGTGCAGCCCACCACGTTGCTCATGCCCAGGCCGCCGCGCACGTGGCCCACCAGCCGGTTCGCGAACACGACGATGCGCTCCGCGATACCGCCGTGCAGCATCAGCTCACCCGCGAAGATGAAGAACGGGATGGCCAGGAAGGAAAAGATCTGCATGCCGCCCACCATCTTCTGGAAGACGATGGCCATCGGCAGATCGGCGGCCAGCACGGTGGCGACGGAGGCCAGGCCGATGGAGAACGCCACCGGCACGCCCAGCAGCAGCAGCAGCACGAAGCTGCCGCACATGATCCAGAGTTCCATGCCTTCCATGTCAGTACCGCCCGGCCGTCCGAAGGTACTGACGCGCCCCCTCGGGGGGCGGCGAGCGAAGCGAGCGTGGGGGTTGATTCATTCTTAGACTCCTGCTTCTTCGACGGTTTCGTTGCGCCACAGCGCGATCAGGTGCTCGATGCAGAACAGCACGATGAGCACGCCGGCGATGACCAGCGGCAGGTAGTCCAGCCCCTCGGGCACGCCCAGCAGCGGCTTGGGCTCGGCCCACTTCAGCGTCAGCCATTCCCAGCCGGCCATGCCCATCAGCACCGCGAAGGTGATGACGCACAGATGGATCAGCGCCTCGGCGACACGCTGCGCGCCGCGCGGCAGCAGCGCCACCAGCGACTCCATGCCCAGGTGACCCGCATCGCGCACGCCGACGGCCACGGCCAGCGACGTGATGTAGAGCACCAGCAGCAGCGCCACCGGCTCGGTCCACGTGGGCGAGTCGTTCATCACATAGCGCCCCACCACCTGCCATTGCACGCAGGCGACCAGCAGCACCAGTCCCAGCACGGCCGCACGCAGCGACCAGCGCGACAGCGCCGCGCAGAGCTTTGTATATCCCGTCATCACTTGATGTCTTGAATCGCCTTGACCAGCTTCTGCAGGTCGGGCGTGTTGACGAACTTGGCGATGACCGGCTGCACGGCCTGGCGCAGCGGCTCGCGGTCGGCGTCGACGATCTGCGCACCGCCCGCCTTCACGACCGCGAGGGCCTTGGCTTCCTGCGCGTCCCACTTCTCGCGCTGCACGACGACGGAGGCCTTGGCGGCCGCGCGCAGCTGCGCCTGCTGCTCGGGCTTGAGCTTGTCCCAGACCTTCTTGCTGATGAACAGCGCGTCGGGCGTCATGGAATGCTCGGTGCGGCTGTAGAACTTGGCCGCCTCGAAGTGGCGGAAGCCCTCGTAGCTGGGGATGTTGTTCTCGGCCGCGTCGATGAGATTGGTCTTCAGGCCGGTGTAGACCTCACCGATGGGCATGGGCGACGGGTTTGCGCCCATGGCCTGCATGGCGGCCACCCACAGGTCGGTCTGCTGCACGCGGATCTTCAGTCCCTTCATGTCGGCCAGCGTCTTGATGGGCTTGCGCGCATAGACGGAGCGGGCACCCGAGTCGTACAGCGCCAGACCCACCATGCCCTGGTGCTCGCAGGCCTTCAGGATCTCTTCGCCCGGCGCACCGTCGTAGGCCTTGCGCATGTGGGCCGTGTCGCGGAACAGGAAGGGCAGGGCCGGCACCAGCGTCTTGGGGCACATGGCCGACAGCGGGCCCAGGTTCACGCGGGTCATCGCCAGCGCGCCGAGCTTGACCTGGTCGATGGTCTCCTTCTCGCTGCCCAGCGCACCCTTGTTGAAGACCTTGACGGTCAGCGCACCGCCGCTGCTCTTGGCCAGCACCTGGCCCAGGTGCTTGACGGCGGCGACGGTGGGGTAGTCGTCGCTGTTGTGCACATCGGCGGACTTCAGTTCCAGCGCCTGCAGCGAGGTGCTGGCGAGCAGGGCGGCGATCAGCGTCAGTCGGGTCTTCATGTTTGTCTCCTTCAACTACTTCAAATCAGTCGAGCGCGCGATAGCGCAGGTTGGCGAACCGCGCTTCGCCGCTGCCGGCGGCGTAGATGGCCGGGCGCAGGCTCGCGAAGCCACCGCCCACGTTGTGGTGGTAGCCGCTGACGTCCATCTGCACGGTGAACTTGGTCCACGGCTGGGTCGCGTCCCGGCGGCTGTAGAGGGTCAGCACATGGCGCACGCATTTCAGCTTGAGCTGCAAGCGGCGGGCGATGCCGGCGGGGCGTGGCGCACCGCGCAAGTCCTGCCCGTAGCGCAGCAACCGGAAGCCCTTCGCGTTGGCGCCCATGCCGGCGTAGAGCTTGGGGCTGTAGAACATCATCAGCCCGATCTGCACGCCTTCATCGAAGTCCACGTCGAGCTCGACCTCGAAGGCCGGGTCGCCCTGGATGAAGCCCAGCGGCGGGCTGTCGCCCGGGTCCTTGCCCACGGCGCGCAGGTGCAGCTTGCCGTCAGCGACGCGGGCACGGGCCAGCTGGCCGGCGCCGCCGCTGAGGAACTGCCAATGGGTTTTCAGCGCGCTGCCGGCAAAGTCGTCGGACAGCGGCAGGCCGTGCGGCAGCGCGCGGCCGCCCTGCGGCTTCGGGAGCGGAACGCCGTCGTCCACGTCGACGTGGAACCAGCCGTCGGCGCTGAAGCGCGCCGGCGCCAGCAGCATCTGCCGGCCCAGCGTGTGGAAGCTGTTCTCGTAGCCGTGATACAGCATCCACCAGTCGCCCTTGGGGCCTTGCACCAGGCTGCCGTGGCCGCGCGACCACCAGCGCTCGCGTGGCGAGCGGGTGCGCATCAACGGGTTGTGCGGCGCCTGCTCCCAGGGGCCGTCCAGGCTTCGCGAGCGCGCGGCGATGACCATGTGCCCGGTCGGCGGCCCGGCCGTGCCGCCGACGGCCAGCAGCATGTGCCACCAGCCACCGTGAAACAGCATCTTGGGGCCCTCGGGCGAGAAGCTCTCGACGTCCCAGTCGTCGGGGTAGCGCCAGGGGTCGTAGACATGCTCGACGGCGCCCACGGTCTTGAGCCCGTCGGCGCTGAGCCGGATGCGATCGCCGCCCGACAGGAACAACCAGCGCTGGCCGTCCTCGCCCACGACGTGCGTGGGGTCGATGTGGCGCGACAGACCCAGCGGCTGCGGCTTGGACCAGGGCCCTTCGATGCGGTCGGCCCAGGTCACGAGGATGTCGTTGGGCTGGGCCTTGATCGGCAGGTAGAGGTAGTAGCGGCCCATGTGCTTGCACAGGTCGGGCGCCCACACGCTGCCCACCGGTTCCAGCAGCGCGTTGGCCACGGGCCGCCAGTTGACGAGGTCGCGCGAGTGCCAGATCAGCAGTCCCGGCAGCGCCTCGAAGCTGGAGTGCGTCAGGTAGTAGTCGTCGCCGTCCTTCAGCACCGACGGGTCGGGTCGGTCGCCGGCCAGCACGGGGTTCATGAATCGGCCATCGCCCATGTCGGCCTTGCGCTGGCCCTCAAGGCCTTTGGTCCACGGCTTGCAGGGCGGCAGATAGGGCTGGCCCGGCGCATCGCTGCAGTCGGGCGCGGCCAGCGCGGCGCCCGGCGCGGCCAGCAGCGCCAGCAGTTCTCGGCGTTGCAACGTCATCTGGCGACCTGCGTGAACAAGGACGGCCATCCGGCCTTGGGGCTCATGTCGTCCAGGTTCCAGTCCGCCTCGACGAAGGCGCGCTGCGAGGGCTTGCGTTTGGGCAGGCCGTCGGGGTGGCTGTCGGTCTCGTCGTTGACGAACTGGCCGCGGTCCTCGGCGATGTCGGACAGCTGCTTGAAGTCCAGCGGGTCGCGCGCCCACGGCCGCGAGCCCACGACCAGCGGCAGCACCTTCTCCAATTCGCGCGGCGGCAGCCAGTTCAGGCCGGCCGGCAGATAGGGCTGGCGCACCGGCACGATCTGCGCGGAACTCGTGTAGCGGCCGGTCAGCGGCAACGGCTGGCCGTGGCGGTCCTGGGCGAGGTTGTCCTGCTCGAACAGCTCCACGTCTCCCACGCCGCCCAGCGTGAACAGCGGCAGGCGCTCGGCCGTGCCCGGGCCGGCGCGGTAGACGTTGCCGGCCAGCGTGATCTTGCCGACCTGGTAGGGCCGGCCCACCCACTCATGCGCGATGAGGTTGTAGTGGACTGCCTTACCACCTGGGTTGTAGATCAGGTTGTTGACCATCGCGCCCCAGGCACCGCCCTTGAACAGCGCGTTGCGCTCCCGGTTGGACGCG
Source organism: Roseateles asaccharophilus (assembly GCF_031458115.1). Classification (GTDB taxonomy): domain Bacteria; phylum Pseudomonadota; class Gammaproteobacteria; order Burkholderiales; family Burkholderiaceae_C; genus Pelomonas; species Pelomonas asaccharophilus_A. The sequence goes on from NZ_JAVDXV010000012.1 coordinate 79,904, forward strand.
TAGACATTGCCCAGCAGCAGGATGCGGTTGGCGTTGTCGTGGATCAGCGTGCCCTTGCTGTGCTCGCCCTTCAGGTGCACCGACTCGGCCAGGCCCTCGTAGATGAGGTTGTGGCTGTAGGTGATCTCGTGCGACGTGGTCTCGCGCCAGTCGTCCGGCGTGGCGCCCTTGAAGCGCGGGCCGCCCACCGACAGGTTCTCGTCGGTGGCCCACGAGAAGCTGCAGTGATCCACGATGAGGCGGCGCGCGCCTTCGCCCGTGGAGATGCCGTCGTGGTCGCGGCCGCTGCGCTTAGGCCGCCCGTAGGCGCCGGGGCGGATGCTGACGTGCTGCAGGATGACGTCGGCCGCGGCGAGGTTCAGCTCGCCGCGCACCAGGGTGATGCCGGGATCCGGTGCGGTCTGGCCGGCGATGGTCACGCGGCCTTCGCGCAGCGTGTAGCTGGCGCCGCCCATGTCGATGACGCCGCCCACCTCGAACACGACGATGCGCGGGCCGGGGGTGTCCAGCGCGGCCTTCAGGCTGCCGGGGCCGTCGGCCGCCAGCGTCGTCACGCGGATGATCTTGCCGCCCTTGCCGCCGGCGGTCTGTGCCCAGCCGGCATGCACATAGGTGGCCGGGTGCAGCGGGGCCGTGCTGCTGCCCTGGGCATGGCCGGTACCGGAAGCGACGAGAAGTACGACGGGGGCCAGTGTCCAGAGCTTGCGCATGGGGTCAGCCGCCGATGAGGTCTTGCATGGCCTCGCGCGGGATCAGCGCGCCGGGATGCTGGATGACGCGCGCCGCCAGCCGGTTTCCGATGGCCGCGGCCTCGGCCGGCGCGACGCCACGCAGGCGCTGGCTCATGTACCCGGCCGCGAAGCTGTCACCGGCGGCGGTGGTGTCCACCACGCGCGGCACGGTCTCGGTCGGCACCTCCTGCCACGCGCCATCGCCACCCACCAGCGTGGACAGCGCGCCGCGCTTGATGGCGAGTTCGGCCACCGGCAGCGCCTGGGCCGCGCTGACGGCGGCCTCCAGCGTGGGCAGGCCATGCAGGGCCTGGTGGTCATCGGCGGTGATCAGCGCGACGCTCGCGGCAGCGAACGCGCGGCCATACCAGTAGCGGGCATCGGCCACCGAATCCCACAGCCGCGGGCGGTAGTTGTTGTCGAAGGCCACCACCTTGCCGGCGGCGCGCATGCGGTTCATCAGCGCCAGCACGCGTTCGCGGCCGGCCTGCGGCAGGATGGCCAGGCTGATGCCGGAGAGATACAGCGCGTCCAGCGCGTCCGCCTGTTCCTCCAGCGCCGTCGCCGCGGTGTCGAAGTACGAGCGCGCCGCCGCCTGGCCGCGCCAGTAATGGAAGCGTCGCTCGCCGTTGGCGTCCAGCTCGATCAGGTACAACCCCGGCACGCGGCCGGGCAGGCGCTGCACCAGGCCGGTCTGCACGCCCTCGGCCGTCCAGCGCTCCAGCATGCCCGTGCTGAGGCTGTCATCGCCCAGCGCCGTCGCGTAGTGCACGCGCAGCCGCGGGCCGCCGCAGCGCGCCAGGTAGACGGCGGTGTTCAGTGTGTCACCGCCAAACGTCTGGCGCAGGTTGCCGAAGGCCTGGCCTTGCAGTTCCAGCATGCATTCGCCCAGGGCGGCAATGGAGACCGGCCGGCCCGTGGCCGAGGGAGAGGAGTTCACGTTTGCGGAAAATGAAACAGCGGTTCAAGAAAGATATCGTACCTGTTCATTTCGTGCACGTGGGTTTACCCAGGCCAGCGCCATTGAGTCATGCCGCTGCGTGTTTCGTCCGCCCTGCCACGGGGGCCGCCGACTGAAACCAAGGGTTACTCGACCACGGTCGTCGTCCGCGCGGATGATGGGTCTCATCGCCCGGAGAATCTTGTATGTCCCTGCTGGACCCGTTGGATCCTCAAGCCCTGGAAGTCACCATTTCTGAGCTGCTCGTCGCCACGTCGGACAACTACGACCCCGCGCTGGACCGCCGCATCACCGACGTGCTGCTGATGCTGCGCCGGCAGCTGCGCATGGACGTGGTGTTCGTCTCTGAGTTCGTTGACGGCGAGCGGGTTTTCCGCTTCGTGGGTGGCGGCGATGCGCTGGGCCTGCATGTGGGGGATTCGGCGCCACTGGAGCAAAGCTATTGTCAGGCTGTCGTGCAGGGCCGCTTACCGGAACTGGTCACAGATGCAGCGCCCTTTGTCGTGGACGGCTCCGTGCCCGAGGTGGGTATCACCGTTGGTGCGCATCTGAGCACGCCGGTGGTCTTGTCAGACGGCCGCGTGTACGGCACCGTCTGCTGCTTCAGCGCGTCGCCTCGACCTGAACTGCAGCAGAGCGCGCTGGCCTGCCTGCGCCAGTGCGCGCGGCTGGTGGCGCGCAAGGTCGACATCGAACAACGCCCCGAGTTCGCGCCGACACAGGCCGACTGGTCGGCGACCCAGCCTATGTCGCTGTAGCACCGAGGAGGAAATGCCATGAACGACGGTTTCGGACATGAGGTGCCGGCCCGGCACGCGCAGCGGACGCACCGACAGGTCTCGCGTTACTGCATCGTCATCGCGTCGACCGACGGCACGCTGGCGCGGCTTTTCCTGGCCGACCGCACGCAGGTGGCCGAGTTCGACGCCGGCACCGAGGAGGTCGCCGAGCTGATCAAGACGGCGTCAGCCAGCACTGGCGCACAAGGTGCGGAGTGGGACCGCGCACTGGCCGGCCACACGGCTGCGGAGCGCGCGGCGGCGACGGTCTACACGCTGGACGTTTAGGCCCTGTTCACTCGCGCTGCGCGGTCTCGTAGGCGGCCGCCAGCTGCGCCAGCTCGCCGCTGTCCCTCATGCGGCGCACGGCGTCCGCGATGCGGGGTGCCAGGTCGCGGCGGCGTTCATGCAGGTAGTGGTGCAGCTCGAACGCGGCCAGTTCGGGTGATGCATCCACCTCCGGCGTGCCCAGGCTCAGCAGCGATGCGCGGGCCGCCTGCGTCGTGCACAGCGCCAGGTCCAGCCGCCCGGCCAGCAGCATGCGGAACAGCTGCAGCGCATCCTGGGTCTGGGTGACGGCCGGGTGATGCTCGGTCAAGTCGTGCACATAGGCCATGCCGCGTATGGAGCCCAGCGTGTAGTGCTTCAGGTCGTCGCGCGAGCGCACGCTGGCACTGCGTGAAGGCAGCGAATAGGCGCGCACGCCCACACGGTAGAACGGCGGGTCGATGCGGATGAGCTGCGGGTAGTTCTGGCCATAGCTCGCGATGCGCACCAGCTCGCCGTCGGCCTGGCCGCTGAGCGCCGTCAGGCCGGCGCGCGGTGCGGGCTGCGCCTCGATCTGCAACGCCAGCCCGGCGCGCCGGTAGATGTCGGTGAGCAGCCGGGCGGCGACCACGCTGGCGCCCGTCTTGTTGACGGCCGTGATGGTGAGCACGTCGCGGGCGTGCACGCTCGCGGCACTCCACCCCAGCAGCGCGCCCGTGAAGGCGCGGCGGCCGACGCCGCCGTGAACGGGCAGAACCATGACCGACTCCCTGGTGTCGCCTGTGGCGCTCTGGCACGAAGTTAGTGCATTTGCCCGGGCGAGCGCAAGCCGCAATCTGTCAGCCGTCTGTGTCCGATGCCACTTACCGAAGTCTTAATGAACGCTTAGCCGAGAACTAGCAGCGCGGTGGGCGGCGGGCGCCGACAGTGGAGTCCATGATGAATGCCACCACTTCTTCCCGCCGCGGCGCGCTGAAGCCTGCCGTGCTGGCCGGGCTGTTGCTGCTCGCCGCCGGCACCGCCAGCGCGCACTGCTGGGCCGCCGATGCCGCGGAACCCATCAGCAACGACGGCCTGCCGGTCAACCACGCTTCGTTCAAACCCCTGCACGCCGCGATGGACGTGTTCGAAGCCCAGGCCAAGCCCAACCCCGGCCTGCTGGCCCTGCCCGACGTGAGGCTGCGCATCACCCGCGCGGTGCTGGACTCCGACGAGCCCACGCGGCGCCCGCGCGAGGCCGTCATCCATGCGCAGGGCTTCGGTCCCAAGACCTGGACCGGCAAGGACTGTGGCATCAGCGAGCAGGCCGCCCACCGCATCGGCCCGCGCGCCGGCTTCAGCGTCTTCTTCAACTCACCCTTCTCGACGATGAACCGCTGGGCGCACGACGAGCAGCTCAGCGCCTACCTGGAAGGCGAGCGCGGCGAACCCATGCAGGGCTGGCCGGTCTACCGCCACTGCGCCGTCATCGGCCCTGAGCGCCGCATCCCCTGGATGCCGGTGCCGGTGGGGGAGATGCTGGCCTACTTCGAGCGTGAGCAGCAGCGCAGACTAGCCGACTGGGACCGCAGCAACGCTCAGGCGCTCAAGCCCTTCGATCTGGCCGGCATGGAACGCCAGGCCGAGAAGGTGCGCGCGCAGAACGCGCAGGCCGCGGACTTGCTGCTGAAGGTGGCCCGCGACCGCAAGGCCAACGAAGCCCGCAACCACGCGCTGCTCGCCCACAGCCGCCAGATGCTGGTGGACGAGCTGGAAGACCTGCGCCGCACCCGCGCCGCGATGAGCGCCGAGCAGCTCGCCGAGCCCTACCGCCTGGGCACCGGGCGCCACCGCCTGCCTACGCCGGCCGAGGTCACCCGCCCGCTCAAACGCCTCGTGAAGCTCGACCCGACCTTCCCCTGGGATGCCCGCAACCGCACGCGAATCCAGCTGCTGACCGTCTGCGCCAGCACCCATCCCAACAACCCCGCCTACGCCCAGCCGATGCGCGCGGCCGTCGCCGCGCTGGACCTCGCAAGCCTGGCCGCGCTGCTGAATTGAACGCCATGCAATACCTCGCACCGCCCCGTTCGACGCCGGCCTTCCCGGCCCTGCCGCCGCGCCCGCCGGGCTGGCTGGCCGACCGCCCGCCGCCCGGCCCCGGCTTTCGCTCGCTGGATCCGTCGGGTGGGCTGGGGGTGCCGCAGGGCGCGGCCTTCAGCCTGGGTGGTTAGGCTCCGAGGAGGACCCCGTGGAATCGGCGGCCTCGCTGTCCAGCCGCCACGGCGCGCTCCAGCGGCTGGGCGTGAACGGCCGGTCGGTCGGCGCGACCGGCGTGGCGCGCTGGCGCAGCGCTTCCTCCAGCGCCGGCCAGTACTGCGGCCCGCAGGTCAGCCGGGTGCCGTTGTCCAGCAGCAGCGTGGCGCGCTTGTTGTCGTGCGGCAGCGCCTCCAGCACATAGGCCGGCGCCACGGCCACGCGGGTCTGGCAGCGCAGCAGCCGGCCCGGCGGCAGGTCGTCCAGCAGTTCCGCGAAGCGGCGCTGCAGCATGTGCTGCTCGCGAAAGCCATGAAGCAGCACGCTGGCGCGGCGCGGGTCGGGCAGCTCCATCCAGCGCACGTCGGCAAGATCCAGGCGCGTGATCAGCCCATGCTCCAACACCAGCAGCTGGCTCACCTCCACACCCATGCGGCGCCGCGGCAGCGCCAGCAGCGTGGCGTTGACGCGCTGCGCATCGCCGGCGGCCACGCAGCGGCGCACCACGTCGTGGGCCAGCCAGACCAGCCGTGGCGCCGGGTCGTGCAGCGAGGTGGCCAACTCGGCCGCGTTGACGGGGCGCAGGCCCGGGTCCAGCAGCAAAACGTCGGGCTGCAGCGCCAGCGTCATCGTCAACGCCTCGGTGGCGGTCTGGGCCTGATCGAGGATCTGCAGCGCGGCGGCTTCGACCAGTCTTTGCGCCATCGCGCAGGCCGGGCTGTCGGGGCGGGCAACAAGCAGGGCGCGGGTGGCTTCCATGGCCGCCATCTTGGGCGTGCCGAGGGGTTCTGCCTTTGGTCATGCAATCCCCCCGGCTGGCCTTCGTGCGGCGTGGCCGCAGCGTTAACAGCCGCCGGAGGTCAGCCAACTGGTCAGCTGCGGCAGCCAGTCGTCCACAGCCAGTGCCAGCCCGCGCGCAGCACCCTCGGCGTCGGGGGCGGCGGGGCGCTCCAGCACCCAGGCCTGCTGCCGCGCGCCACCGCCGGCGGACCACAGCGTGGCATGCAGGCGCAGCTGCGCGCGGCTGTCGCCGGCGCTGGCGAACTGCTGTTCGAACTGGTCCAGGTGCACGGCCAGCAGCGCCGGTGCGCGCCCAGGGCAGCCGGGCGAGGCGGCCAGCTGTTGGCGCAGCCGCTGGGTCAGCAGCGCGGCGGGCGGCGCGGCCCAGGCGCTGTCGCGGTAATGCTCCAGACGCTGGGCCTGCTGGAAGTTCAGCCGGTAGGCGATGCCCTCGGTGGCCAGCCACGGCGCGGCGGTCACGTCGGCGATGCGCCAGGCCAGCGAGCCGCCACTGGCCTGCGTGGCCGGCGCGGGGCCGAGGTCATAGATGGCCTTGGGCGGCACGGTGGGCGCCAGCGAACAGGCGCTCAGCGCCAGCGTCGTGAACAGCGCGAGCAGGTGTCTCATTTGCTGCCGCCCTTCAGCCGTTGCTCGAAGCCGGCCTCGCCGGGGCCGGGCGGCTGGGCGCCGCGGCCGAACAGCAGGCTCTGCGGCTGGTCGCCCAACTCGTGGGCCGCGCGCTCCACGCTGCGGCTGGCGGCGGACAGGTCGGCCACCAGCGGGCGCGTGCGCGGTGCGGTGTCGCCCACCAGCGCCAGCTCCAGGCTGCGCGTGGTGGCCTGCAGCTGCGTCGCCGCGCCGCCCAGCTGGTCCAGCACGGCGACGCGCGCCTTCAGCTCCTGCGTCAGCGCGCGGCCGTCGGCGGCCAGCGCCTCGATCTCGCGCAGCGCGGTGCCGGCACGCTGCGCGGTGGCGTCGGCATCCTTCAGCAGCGCGGGCAGCTCGCGCGCGCCGGGCTGCAGCGCGGCCATCAACCGGCTGGTGTCGGCCGCGGCCTGCTCCAGGCGCACGAGCGACTGGTTCAGCTGCGCGCGGTTGTCGTCGCTGAGCAGCGCATTGAGCCGCTGGGCCGTCTCGGCAAAGCCGGCCAGCAGCAGCGGCCCGCTCTCGGCCAGCCGGTCCAGCAGCGTGGGCTTCATCGCGATGCGCGCGCCGGGCGCGGCGCGCTTCAGCGGGGCGGTGGCGTCGGCCTCCTCCAGGCTGACGAAGGACAGGCCCGTGACGCCTTGCAGGCCCAGCTGCGCATGCGTGCCGGCCGACACCGGCGCGGCCGCGTCCACTGCGATGCCCACGAGGATCTGGCGCGGGTCCTGCGGGTCGAAGCCAATGCTGTCGACGAACCCAACCTCGACACCACGCAACTTGACCGGCGCCTTCAGGTTCAACCCCGGCACGCCGCCGCGCGACACGACGGTGTAGTGCACGCGCTCCGTGCGGTCGCCCTGAAACCAGGCGACGCTGGCCGCCAGGGCCAGGCCCAGCAGCAGCAGGAACAGGCCGGCAGCAATGGCGTGGGCTTTGTTTTCCATGATGTTCAGACGTTGGCTTCGTCGCGGAGGACGGCGGGCACGCCGCCTTCATCGCTGGTGTCGTCGAGGCTCAGGCGGAAGCGCTTCACGTCCTCTTCGGCGCAGCGCTCCACATGGCCCAGGAAGAAGTTGCGCACGAACGGGTGCGGCAGCCGGGCGACCTCGGACAGCGGCGCGCTGGCGATGATGTGCTGGTCGGCCAGCACGGCCACGCGGTCCACGACGGCGAACAAGGTGTCCACGTCGTGCGTGACCATCACCACCGTCAGCCCCAGCTCCTGGCGCAGCTTGCGCAGCAGCTTGACGAACTGCTTGGCGCTGTCGGGGTCCAGGCCGGCGGTGGGTTCATCGAGGAACAGCAACTGCGGGTCGAGGATCAACGCGCGCGCCAGCGACACGCGCTTGACCATGCCGCCCGACAGCTCGGACGGCTGCTTGGCGGCGTCCTCGGGCTTCAGGCCCACCTGCGCCAGCTTCAGCATGACCAGCGGCTTGAGCAGCGCCGGCGGCACGCTCTTGAGTTCGCGCAGTGGCAGCGCGATGTTGTCGAACACGCTGAGCGCGGAAAAAAGCGCGCCATGCTGGAACAGCGCGCCCCAGCGGTAGCGCACGCATTCCAGGTCGCGCGCGGCGCAGCGGCCCAGCGGGTGACCAAAGATCTTCACCGTGCCTTCGCGCGGCACGTCCAGCCCCAGCATCAGTCGCAGCAGCGTCGTCTTGCCCGAGCCCGAGCCGCCAATCAGCGCGATGACTTCGCCGCGGTGCACGGTCAGGTTCAGCCCGCGATGGATGACGTGGCCGCCCAGCACCGTGGTGACGTTGTCGACTTCGATGATCGGGTCCATATCAGTGGTCCAGCGTACATCGCGTTGCGGGCCGAGCGCCGGGCCGCTCCCAAGCCGGCCCGTCATGGCGATGTGCTTGCGGCTCAATGCCGCAAGCATCGCCGTCCCCTCGGGGGACCGACCAAGGTACTCCTTGGGCGAGGGGCTTGTTCATAGGCCTACATCCGAGAACAGCACCGCAAAGATGGCATCGACCACGATGACCAGCGTGATCGCCGTGACCACCGACTGCGTGACGGCCTGACCCAGGCTCTCGGTGTTGGGCTTGACGCGCAACCCGAAGTGGGAGGCCAGCAGCGCGATGAGGCCGCCGAACAGCATGGACTTGACCCAACCCAGCCACAGGTTCACCGGCTCCACGACGTTGGGCAGCGTGTGAAGGAACTGCACCGGGTCCAGCTTGAGCTGCGCATTTGCGGCGGCCATGCCGCCCAGCAGCATCAGCGCGCTGGTCCACAGCGCCACCAGCGGCAGCGACACGGCCAGCGCGACGACCTTGGGCGCCACCAGCCGCACGGTGTGCGAGATGCCCATCACCGACAGCGCATCCAGCTCCTGCGTGACGCGCATGACGCCGATCTGCGCCGTCATCGCCGAGCCCGAACGCCCCGCCACGATGATGGCCGCCAGCAGCGGCCCCAGCTCGCGCAGCACGGCCAGCCCCAGGATGTTGATGACGAAGATGTCGGCGCCGTAGGTCTTGAGCTGGCGCGAGATCAGGTAGGACAGCGTCAGCCCGACGAGAAAGCCCACCAGCGCCGTGATGGGCAGCGCCTGCGCGCCGGTGCGGAACACATTGGCCGAGATCTCGCGCCACGCGATCAGCGACGGGTGGCGCAGCACGTGCACGAAGTCAAGCAGCAGCCGGCCCACCAGCGCGGTCAGGTCCACGGCATGGCTGGCGAAGCCCAGCAGCCGCGCGCGCAGCAGCGCAAGACCCGGCCCCAGGCGCGGGCGGCGGCGGGGCAGGGCGGCGTGCTGCAGGAACTGCGCGAACAGCGTCACGTGCTCGGGCAGCCACAGCAGCCGTGCGGGCGGCTTCTGGCCCCAGCCCTGCCACAGCGTCAGCGCACCGGCGGTGTCCAGCCGGCCCAGCTCGCGCAGGTCCCACAGCGCGTCGCCGCGGGCAGCCACCGCCTCGGCGATGCGCAGGCGGAATTCCTCGTAGCGGCCGCGCAGCGCCAGCAGCGTCCAGTCGCCGCTGACGCGCCATTCGGCAGCGGAGCCGGCCTGCAGTTGAGGCTCGACATCGACCGGGCCGTCCTCGGGCCAGGCGGGGTTCTCGGCGGGCAGCGTGCCGGCTTCGTGCATGGCGCAACGATAGCGCCGTTGTGCCCTACTCGCCGGCCATGATTTCCAGCGGCCCGCTGGCAATGAGGCGGTACAGGCCGCGGCCGGTGCGCTCGATGCGCACGCCAAAGTCGCGTTCGGCCAGCCGGCGCTCCAGCAGCAGCAGGCGCACGCCCAGGTTGTCCTGCACCTCGGGCAGCCCCAGGTCGCCGCCGGCCAGGCGCAGCTCGCGGGTGCTGAAGCTGTCGCGGCCGCTGGCGATCTGGTCGCGCACCAGCTTGGCCAGGATGGCGCCGGCCACGCCCTTGATGAGGTACTGGTCGTTGATGAAGACGCTGTGGTCGCGCGGGTAGTGGCGCAGCCGCAGCGGCGCGCTGTCGGCCGGCGTGTGGGCGGCGGGCGCCGGCGCGGCGGGCGGCTCGTCGGCCAGTTCGGCGGTACGCAGCGCGGCCAGGCCTTGCGCGAGCTGCGCGCCCACGGCGGTCAGCGCGTCTTCGTCGTCGTAGCTGAAGAACTGGTCATGCTCGCTTTCCACCAACAGCGCGCCCACCGTGCGGCCACGGGCGCGCAGCGGCACGGCCAGCTGGCTGCGCGGCGAGGCCAAGCCTGGCAACGGGATGGTGTCGGCCATCGCGGCCTGCAGGCCCAACTGCTCCGCCTTGGCGCGCCAGGACATGCCGTAGCTGTACATCTGGCTCATGTGGCCAATGCGTATGGGCACGTTCTCGCGCAGCGCCACGCCGGCCAGGCCGGCCTCGGCCAGCGGCAGTTCGGCGCCGCTGCCGGCCTGCTCGTATCCGATGCTGGCGAGCGTAAAGAGCCCTTGGCGCTGCTCGTCCAGCAGCCAGACGATGGCGTGGTTGATGCGCAGGTCGCGCTGCAGGCCTTCCGTGAAGGCGCGCAGCAGGCTGCTCAGGTCGGGTGCCTCGCCGAGCTGCTCGCTCAGGCGGCGCACGCCGGTGGCGAGATCGCAGCGCGGCGCCAGCGCGGGCAGCGGGTGCACGGGATCCAGCTTGCGCAGCGATTCGACGCGGTACACGTCGGCCCCGCGCAGGTGAAAGACCTTTTCCATGCCCGTCTGCGCCGCGATGCCGGCGAGCTTGGCGCGCAGGCGCTCGAACACGGGGCCCTCGGTGTCGGTGCGCAGGTAGCGCAGCTGCAGCAGCACGGAGACGCCGGTGATGGGGTCTTCCACGCACAGCGCCACGCGGCCCGTGGCCAGCACGTTGGCGCGGGCGCGGTTGAGGAACTGGTAGGTCAGCGCCACGTGGTCGTCGTCGATGTACTCGGCGTGCGACAGGTAGTTCACGTGGGGCATGCCGTCGGCTGCCACGGAACACATGGCCGGCGGGATCACGCCTTCCAGCAGGCGGCGCACATCGCGCAGCTTGAGGGCGCGGCGGTCGGGGGCGGTGGCGTTCATGTGATCAGGTCGATGGTTTGGCCGGCACCGGGGCCGGGGGTCTGGTCCCAGGCGGCCAGCGGCGTGAAGCGCACGCAGCTGAGCTGGGCGATGGTCAGGTCGCCCAGCACGGCCATGACCTGGCGCCGATCCGCGCCGAAGGCCTCGATCTGCCGCAGCCAGGCCTCGAAGCCTTGCGCAAACGGTTCGGCCTGTTCGGGCGTCGCGGGCAGCACCTCGGCGTCGACGCCTTTCACGTGCAGCACCTGGCAGGTGCTGGGCAGTCCCGCCGAGACCGCGATGCGACGGGTCGCGCGGATCGCCGCCAGCAGGTCGGCGCCTTGCAGCGTGCGCACCAGCACCTCCAGCCGGCCATCGGGCAGCGCCCAGGCCGCATGGCCGAAATGCAGCTCCGGCTGCCCCTCTGGCGTGCTGGAGCCCACACGCAGCGACACGCCTTTGCCCAGGTGCGCGATCCAGATCTCGGGCAGGCGGGCCATCAGGGCACCAGCTCCAGCGGCACGCCGGCGCCAGGTCCGGGCGTCTGGTCCCAGGCGCCACAGGGCGTGAAGCGCAGGCCGGCCAGTGCAGACAGCTCGACGCCGTACCAGATGGACATCGCGAAGTCGCGGCTGAAGCCGAAGGGCTCGATCTCGGCGATGAAGTTGTCGCGGCAGCGCAGGAACAGCGGTTCGTGGTCGGCGCGCACGGTGATGAGTTCGGCATCCACGCCCTTGACATGCAGCGAACGGTTTGTGGTGGGCCGCGCGGCCACGTAGGCGATGCGGCCGCTTTCGCGCACGGCGTCCAGCAGTCGGTCGCTGCTGCTCGCGGCCAGCAGTACCTCGATGCGGCCGTCCGGCAGCGCCTGCGCCGCCAGCCCACGGCAGATCTCGGGCTGGCCATCGGCATGCACACCGCCCAGGCGGTGGGAGACGCCGCTCTCGAGATGGGCGGCCCATTCGGGCGGGAGGTGGGGCACGGGCGGGCGGCGTTGCGGGGAGGCGGGAATGATAAGAGCGCGACCCCTGCGCATTCGCTCGCCGTGCGGTTAGCAAAGACTTAACGAGCGCTTAGCCAACAACTAGCAGCGGGTTTTCCACGAGGCGGCCACAGTGGAGCCCATGCCGGAAGCCTCCGGCGACACCACCAAGACAACGACCGACACGGCCCGAAAGCGCCGGCGCGGGCGGAGCCTTGCCCCTTGCCTGGAGAAGCGCTTGAAGTCCCATCCCTTGTTGTTCGTCACCGTGGCCGCGCTGCTGCAAGCCTGCGGCGGTGGCGGCAGTGACGCCACCACGTCCCCGGCGCCGTTGCCCGGCCCGGTTTCCACGCCGGCGCCCGCGCCTGCTCCTGTCCCGGCCCCCGCACCGCCGCCCGTTCGACAAGCCGCCGTGATGCCCGTCGGCGCCGTGCTGGGCGACGTGGTCGCCAGCGCGCGCATCGGCGCCGACGGTGGCCGCCTGGTGGCGCCCGACTACAGCCTCAGCGTCATCGTGCCGGCCGGCGCGTTCAACAGCGAGCAGACGGTGACGCTGCAGCCCATCGAGAACACCGCGCCCGGCGCGCGGGGCAAGGCCTGGCGCATCCGCCCCGAGGGGCAACAGGCCAAGCGACCCATCACGCTGGAATGGCTGCCCACCGCCACCGAGCGCGACGGCGCGCGGCATCTGCGCATCGCCACGCAGGGCGCGGATGGCATCTGGCGCAGCGCCAAGGCCGGCAGCGACAGCGACGGCGTGGTGCGCACGACCACCACGCATTTCAGCGACTGGTCGCTGGTGGCCGGCGTGCAGCTGCGCCCCGGCAAGGCCGACGTGGGCCTGGAGCAGACGCTGGATCTCAGCGTGCTGATCTGCGGTCGCGACACCGATGCCCAGCATCCCGGCGAGGAGGTGCTGTTCAGCTGCGACACGGACGGCATCATCCCGCTGTCCACCAGCGCCTGGGCCGTGAATGGCGTGCCGGCCGGCAACGCCAGCGTCGGCACGCTGAGTGGGATGGACATGCCCAGCGTGTCCAAGCGCAGCTACCGCGCACCGGCCGCGCTGCCGGCGCAGAACCCGGTGGCCGTGTCGGTACGTTATGACGACCCCTTCGATGACGTGACCGGCCCGGTGCTGCTGGCGTCGCATGTGACGGTCGTGGATCCGCAGGCCGGCTGCGAATGGATTCGCACGGTCAACTCGCTGGCCCTGGAGTTGGAGCAGGACTACCACTGGTCCGGCAGCGACAGCGCCGGCAGCGCGAGCTATGCGCACCAGGCCCGCGTGACGGGCGTGCTGCAGCGCGACCCGCAGACGCCCATAGGCGCCGTGTGGTTCTCGGGCAATGCCGATGCCGGCCGCGTCAGTGCCGAGCAGTCCTACAGCAGCGCCATCGTGCTGGACCGCATCGAGGTCACGGGGCAGGGGGCGCCATTGGTCGAGCCGTCGCTGCAGACGATGCGGGTGTTCGTGGACCTGCAGACCTGCAAGCTGATGTTCAGCGGCTACGTGCCCGTCGCGGCCCGGCATGTGCGCACGACCAAGGACGGCACCGGCGTGATGGACGCGCGCGTCAGCGGTGTGAGCTTCCTCATCAAGGACTACGCGCTGGCCGGCCGGCGCCAGCTGGGCCAGGAGCGGCAGCTGCCGGCGCTGCTGCGCGATCGCAGCGCGCCTGAGTGGGTCGACCCCGACAGCCACAAGGAGTTCCCCGGCGTGTCCGGCACCGCGCGGCTGCGCTGGTCGCTGACGCCGCAATGAACGCCCTGGTCGCTGCAGGAGCACCGATGAACACCGCACTTCCGCTCATCACGGTCTTCGGCGCCACCGGCCGCCAGGGGGGCGGCGTGGCCCGCGCGTTGCTGGCCCAGCGAGGCTGGCGCGTGCGTGCCGTCACCCGCCGGCCCGAGTCGGCCGCGGCCCAAGCGTTGCTGGCCAATGGCGCTGAACTGTTCCACGCCGATCTCGACGATCCCGCCAGCCTGGCCCCGGCGCTGCGCGGCGCGGCAGGCGCCTTCTGCGTGACGAATTTCTGGGAGCACGGCGACGCCGCGCGTGAACTGCGTCAGGCCCGCCACTTGGCCGATGCGGCCGCAGCGGCCGGGGTCGTGCGGCTGGTTTGGTCCACGCTGGAGGACACGCGAGCCGCCGGATTCAGCGTGCCGCACATGGATGCCAAGGCGCAGGCCAATGCCTTCTTTCTGGAGCACGAGCTGCCGGTGAGCCTGCTGCTGACCTCGTTCTACTGGGACAACCTCATCGACGGGGGCATGGGCCCGCACCGCGCCGCAGACGGCGTGCTGGAGCTGGCGCTGCCGCTGGGCAACGCGCGGCTGCCGGGCATTGCCGCCGCTGACATCGGCGTCTGCGCGGCCGCGCTGCTGGCGCTGAAGCCGGCGCAGCGCCGCGTGGGCGTGGCCGGCGAACACCTGGGTGGCGAGCAGATGGCCGTTGCGTTGGCCGAGGCACTCGGCGAGCCGGTGCGCTGGCGCGACGTGCCGTTGAACGATTACGCCCGCCAACCCTTCGCCGGTGCCGCCGAACTGGCAGCGATGTTCGCCTTCAAGCAGCGCGCCAACGCGGCGTACTGCGCGGCCCGCCCCGTCGAAGCCAGCCGGGCCCTGCATCCGGGCCTGCTGGACTTTCGCGCCTGGCTGAAAGGCCAGATCCCGCGGCTGCGTGCCGCGCTCCAACCCGTTCGTGCCGCCTGAAACGCGGCGCCCATTTCCGTCACCTGCTCAAGGCTCAAACCATGAATCGACTCCAAAGCCTCCTCATCGCCCTCGGCCTGTGCGCCTCCGCCGCTGCCCACGCCGTGCCCATCGCCGGACAGGGCAACTGGCAGACGCAACTGCACGCCCGCGACCTGCAAGGCCACGCCGTGGCGCTGGACAGTGCCGCCGCCGTCTTCTTCTATGACAGCCTGCTGGACGTGACCTGGCTGCGCCAGGCCGGCCCGGCGCAGACTTGGAGCCAGGCCCAGGCCTGGGCGGACGGTCTCACCGTCGGCGGCTACAGCGATTGGCGCCTGCCCAAAGTGGTGGACACCGGCCTGCCGGGCTGCGCCCGTGTGACCTACACCGGTGGCGACTGTGGCTACAACGTGCCGCTGGAAGCGGGCGGCCAGTACAGCGAACTGGCCTACCTGTTCCACGCCACGCTGGGCAACCAATCGGCCTACTCGACGACCGGAACCTTCCGCGGCTTTGCCGGGCAGGGCACGACCTGGGGCCTGGCCAACACGGGCGGCTTCGATGGCCTGCGCACTGACCTCATCAATTGGAGCGCCAGCCCGGTGGTCGGCAGCGCGAACTACGCGTGGTCCTACCACCTGGGCCTGGGCAACCAGATGCTCAGCGAGAGGGGCGTGCAAGGCCAGGCGCTGGCGCTGCGCAACGGCGACGTGCTGAGCCCGGTGCCGGAGCCCAGCGCGCTGCTGATGATGAGCGTGGGTGTGGTGGGGCTGGTGCTGCGGCGTCGGATTCAGCGCTGAGGCGACAGCACCCGCCGTACTGCGGCACCTCAACCCAGAGAAGCTAACTAACTTGTCGTGCGGCTAGACTGCTCCAACCAGGATATGAATCTCAGGAAGGTGAACGGCTGTGGACATTTGGCTCTGGTGCCGGCGATGGCTGATGGCATGCGTGGTCGTGATAGCGGCCGCCTGCGGAGGTGGAGGCGGTGATGGTGCAACTGCTCCTCCGCCTGTCGCCACGATCATTCCGCAGGACCTGAGCATTTCGGCTCCTGAGCGTGGGGAGACCGGGGTCGACGTGAACTTCGGCAACTCGGCGGCCACGCTGGCCGGACTCAGCTTTCGCTGGATGTTTGGTGACGGCGCCGTCAGCGACGCTGCCAGTCCCAAGCATCGCTTCATGCAGGCTGGCAGCTATGAGGTCCGTCTCAAGGTTTCCAATTCGGCTGGCCAAAGCCGTGAGGTGCAGAGCCGAGTGACAGTCGCGGCGTTGGCCAATGTGCAGGGACTGCCATGCTCGGCCGAAGGCAACGGCGGCTGGTGTCTGCAGCGGAGCTTGCCAGGCCTCAGGACTGTCGACGTTGCCATGGCCAACGCGGCGACAGGGTGGGCGCTCGACGATCTCGGGCGGATCCGCAAGACGGTCGATGGTGGCGAGACTTGGTCGCTTCAGCGACCCAGTCTCGGCCGGTATTCGGTTCTTGCATTCAGGACTGCGCTGGATGGATGGGCTTTAGGAGCTGACGGAGGATTGCACACGACGGACGGCGGAACGACGTGGACGAAGAGCAGCCTGCCGGAACTGGCAGTTCGGAAAGTGCACTTCGTCAACGAACGCGTCCTGTTCGTCCAAAGTGGCGGCAGTTATGAAGGTCGGCTCTTTGGAACAAAGGACGGCGGTGTCACCTGGAACGAAGCGACCGTCTCCATGCTTCCGGACTCGAAGCTGGATTTCTCTCCTGACGGGGTTGTCTGGATAAGCGACGCCCAAGGTTTGAGTCGCTCCGTCGACATGGGTAAATCGTTCACGCGGGTGTTTGACCTGCCAGCCATCGACCCGCCACGCACCCGCCCTCGGTACGAGACATGGTTGACGGTCGTTGATGATCAGCGCTTGTATTTCCACGCCAACTACGTGTGGTTGGTGGGAACAGGCGTATACCTCAACGACAAATATGCCGCATGGCGCAGCGAGGATGGTGGAGCCACCTGGAAGGAAGTCGAATCCCATGCTTATCCCAGTGGAGTCAACAACATTCTGCGTGTCAGCGCTTCCGACAACATCATCCTTGCCCTGAAGCTCGGTCAGCTCCATCGAAGCGACGATGCCGGACGCAACTGGAAGAAGCTAACGGACGCGCCGGCGGTGACACAAGTGGTCGATTTCGACGGTAGCAATTTCATCGCGCTCGACTTTAGGGGGCAGAGCTGGTCCAGCGCCGATGCAGGGCTGACCTGGAAGAGCCTCGGATCGCGGCCAGGAAGCTCAAACCCAGGTGGAGTCGAGGCGCTCGTGACCCGCGTTGATGCACATACCTTGCTCGTCGAGGCAGGTTTCCCCAACTATTGGATGGTCAGGCCGGACTTGTATCTTTCTACCGATCGCGGTGTGAGCTGGCGTGCATTGGCGACGGGCGCAAATTGGGATGTCCGTCAGCAGAATGGTGCGCCGTGGTTCTTTGACGCCAAGCGTGGCGTCTTGACGCTCAATGACGATTCGCTGTGGGATACGGCCGATGGGGGGAGAACCTGGGCTTCGCGCGGCTCTCCTGGCACGGCTGGTCCGTACATGGTGCAGCCAAAGATTCAGTTCCAGGGAGAGCGCGTAGGCTGGCGTTTGCGTTCATCCGGTGTGCTTGAAAGCAGTAGTGACAGTGGAGCGACATGGAAATCATTGCGAGCGCCGGTTGTGACTGACTTCTATTTCGCAGATGAACGCCGCGGATGGATCAAACCTCAAAACGCAAACGGGATCCTGTTGACGTCCGATGGCGGGCAGACCTTCGTCAGTGCTGGGGCCCCGATCGACATTCGGTCGTTGCGCTATGGCGTGGACGGACGAATGGTCGGTATCAACTCCGGCAGTGAAGTTGTCTATTCAATCGATGCGGGCAAGTCTTGGCAGAAGAGCCCATCCTCTGTCAGTTGGCCGACGCAACTTGCGTTTCAAGGTTCAGTAGTCTGGATTGTTGGGGAATTCGGCGAATTGGCTCGTTCGAATGACGGAGGTGCGACCTGGACGAGAGTGAGCATTCCCGTCTCGTTGTCTACAAGCCTCAACGACATTGGGTTTGCGAACAGTACCGATGGTTGGATCGTTGGGGACAACAGCACCATCCTTGCTACGCGTGACGGTGGTGCGACCTGGACGCGCCAGCGGATTTCTGTTTCAGCGAATCTAGTAGGGATTCAGTTCACTGATGCCAAGACGGGCTGGATCGCGAGCGACCTGGGCTTGGTGTTTGCCACCGCTAGTGGAGGGGAGTGAACGAACCCGCGATGCGGCCTCATATGGGAGCATGCAGGTCGTTTAGCGCGTGACGATCTCCAGCCGATCACGTATGTCAATCGGACGGTGGATGCGGGGCAGGTGATGAGGATCCTCAATGGCGGATGCTGGAGACATCGCTGCCATTCACTGCAACCAAAACTGGCCAAAGAAAAAGCCTCATCCGCTTTTCGCGAATGAGGCTTGATTTGGCTCCCCGACCTGGGCTCGAACCAGGGACCTACGGATTAACAGTCCGGCGCTCTACCGACTGAGCTATCGAGGAATTGATTTGTATGTCGGCACGTCAAGCGGTTGCGACGTGCGTCTTGTTCGTCTTTCGACGAGAGTTCTGTGGCTCCCCGACCTGGGCTCGAACCAGGGACCTACGGATTAACAGTCCGGCGCTCTACCGACTGAGCTATCGAGGAACAGAGCCCGCGACTATAGCAGTTTTTTCAAGCTCTCAGAGAGAGATCTCCAAACTCGTGCGGAAAGTCCGCGATGCCAGCGGGTAGAGGTAGCTGTGTTCGAACTGCCAGGGCGACTCGCGCCATGCGCGGCGGTTGGTCAGGTTGTCGACCGCGGCGCGCCAGATCCAGGTCTGACGGCCCACGGCCTGCGTGTAGCGCAGGCCCGCGTCGGCCACGGTCCAGGCGGGGATGGCAATGCTGTTGTCGGGCGTTGCGAAGCGGCGGCTCTCGTGCTGCAAACCCAGCTGTGCTTGCAGACCAGGCACGATGTCGTGGCGCAGATGGGCCTTCATCGTCGTGCGCGGCACGTTGGGTGGCGTCAGGCCGTTGAGGGCCGCGTCCGCACTGCCTTCGCGGCGCGCGCGCAGTTGCATCGCGCTGGCGAACAGGCCGCCGCCGCTCCACTTCAGGTCGGCGCCGGCCTCGACGCCGCGGTGGCGGGCGAAGCCATCGGCGACGCGCTCGCAGCTGTTGTCGGCACTGCAGCTGCCGATGTCGCGCCACAGCGGGCGGCGGATGTCGAACACGGTCAGCGAGCCTTCGACACGCTGCGTGCCGGTCTTCAAGCCGGCCTCGAGCTGGCGGCTCTTCAGCGCGGGCAAGGCCTGGCCCCGGTTCTTGTAGCGCGCGCGGTTCGGTGCGACTTCGCTCTCCACGCCCTGGCCCCAGCTGGCGTAGACCAGCCAGTCGGAAGCGATGGCGTGGCTGAGCGCCAGCCACGGCGTCGTGACGGTCTGCGAGTAGTCGGTCGCACGCGAGCCGTCGGTGCGCACGCTCTCGCGCTGCAGGCGCGTGTGGCGCAGGCCCAGCCAGGCGCTGGTGTCGGCCGTCAGCGCGACGCGGTCGCGCAGGTACAGCTCGTTGCTGCGCTCGTCGCGGTTGGTGTTCTCGTCGGTCAGGTCGGGCTGCGGCGCGGTGGACACGCTGCCGTCGATGTGGCCGGTGCCGGCCCAGTTGTAGGCCTGCCGCTGGAAGCGGCTCTTGAACTGGCTGCTCAAACCACCGACGGTGACGTCATGGCGCAGGCCGGCCAGTTGCACGGGGCCGCTGGCGGAGATGTCCAGCGCCGTCGTGTCGCGGTGTTCGTTCTCGCTGCGGAAGTCGTAGAGGTCGTAGGTGCCGTCCGGGCAGAAGCGGTCGGCGTAGTAGGTGCCATCGGCGGCGGTGCAGCCGTAGGCATAGGCCAGGCGGTCGTCGGTGCGCAGGCGCTGGATGCCCAGGGCGGCCTGCAGGCGCCAGTCGCCAGCCAGCTTGTGCTGCACGCGCAGCGACGCGTGCGTGTTGTCGAACACGACGGGCTGGCTCCAGGGCTGGTTGTTCAGGTTCAGGTTGGGGTCGATGGCCTTGGCGTCTGGCAGGCGGTTGCCCAGCAGGCTGAAGCCTTGCTGGCTGGGCTGGCTCTGGCGGCTCAGCTCGACCTCGGCTTCGACCAGCGTGTCGGGGTTGAGGCGCCAGTCGGTCGCCAGCGCGGCCGTGTGCGCGCGGCCATCGCTGTTGCGCAGCTGCGGGTCGATGCGGGTCGCGGCCAGGTTCACGCGCAGGCCGAACTCGCGGTTGGCGCCCAGGCGTTGCGAGTGGTCCACGCCCACCTGCACCGTGCCGCTTTCGACGGCGCCCAGCACGAAGGTGGTGGCGTCATCGGCCAGCGGGCGCTTGACGACCAGGTTCAACAGGCCCGCTGGCGCGCTGGTGCCCGACAACATGCCGGCGCTGCCCTTCAGCACTTCCAGGCTGGCCTTGTTGACCAGCGACAGCGCGGTCTCGCCACTGATGGGCAGGCCGTCGCGGCGCAGGTTGAAGCGGTTGTCGAGATCGAAGCCGCGCACCTTCAGCTGCGACCAGTAGCCGGTGGCGTTGTAGGCGTCGGAGACCGAGGCGTCCAGACGCGTCAGGCCCGACAGCTGGTTGACACCCAGGTCGGCCAGGCGTTCGCTGGACAGGCTGAAGGCCTGCATGGGCAGCTTGGCCGGCGGATCGCTGAAGCCGGTCAGGCCGGGCGCGGCCTCCAGCGCCTTGCCGGTCACGCTGACCTGGGGCAGCGTCTGGGCACTGGCGAGTTGGGTGGCGAGCAGCGCGGCGGCGGCGCCCAGGGCGGAAAGAGAGATTCGTGCCATCGGAATGCAAGGCGATGGCAGGTCGGCAAACGAGGACGCGGCGGCCCTGGGAGACGGGAGAGGTGGGCCTGGCTGGTCGGCTGCTTCCCTGCGCGAGGATTACCTCAATCAGGTTCAAAGGGACTGTCTCAGTCGCGCCTGCTCGGAAGCAGACGCAACACCCCTAGCGAAGACTCGAGGCGTGAGCCTCAAAGCGGACGGGATTCTAGCGGTGGGCGCTGGCTTACTCGGTCGGCCTTTGCTTGCTCCGTCGTGCAACCTGTGGAGTTGCTCGGCCATCGAGCGCCCGCGCCAGTTGCAGCACGCCCGCATGGATGTTGGGCTCCGAGAACGCCGCGAATCCGAGGCGCAGGCCGCCCTTCACCGGGTGATGCATGCGGTACGCCGACAGGGGGGTGACGCTCACGCCGGCATCGGCGGCGCGCCTTGCGATGTCAGCGTCGCGGGTGGCCGTGGGCAGCCAGGCCGTGACGTTGAGTCCTCGCTGAGCAGGCGCGATTCGAAGCCACCGGCCAAAGTGCTTGTCGAGGTTGTGACGCAGCGCATCGGCGCGCCCCCGGTAGACGGCCCGCAGTTCGTGAAGGTGCCGGGACCAGTGGCCATCGGCCATGAAGTCGTGCAGAACCGCTTGATCCATCAGCGACGGGCGGGTCTGGGTGATCGCCATCGCGGCACACACCGGATCCACCAGGTTGCGCGGCAGCACCAGGTAGCCGAGCCGCACGCCGTGACCCATGCTGGCGTCGAGATGGCCGACGTGGATGACGCGGTCGTGGGTGTCGATGGCCTTGAGGCAGGCTGGAGGATGGCCATCAAGGAAAACGTCGCCTTCGCGGTCCTCGTCGAGGACGTAGGCGCCCGCTGCGCGAGCCCAGGACAGCAGCGATTCGCGGCGGGCGGCAGACAGCGGCAGGCCAAGCGGCATCTGGACGCCGGTTGTCGTGCAGGCCATGCGTGCCCGAGGTGCGGCAAGCACGCCCTCGTCGACCCGCAGCCCGTCTTCGTCCACCGGCACCGGCACGACGCGCGCCCCGGTGCTCGCCAACAAGCTCTTGAGCGACGTTGAACCCGGGTCCTCGATCCAGACTTCTTCGTTGGGGTTCAGCAGCAGTCGTGCAAGCAGGTCGATCGCCTGGTGCGCGGCTTGCACGATGACGATCTGCTCCAGGTCGCAGGCGAGGCCGCGTGTCAGCAGCAGGTGCTGTGCGATCAATCCGCGAAGTGCTGCCAGGCCTTGGAGGGCAGTGCACTGCAGGGGGCGGGCACCATGGGCGCGAACCCGCTTTCCCTCCAGCCGGGACCAGACGGCCGCGGGGAAGAGGCTGCTGTCGATGCGATCCGCGTCGAAGGTGCGCGGCAACGGGCTTCCTTGAATGAGCTGCGCACCTGTCTTCAGAAGGTCTTGCCCGCGTCGCGACAGAGCGGGTCGCAACAGCGGTGCCTGAGCCGCCGGAAGCGCGGACTTTGACGTTGCGCGATGCGCGACAAAGCTGCCCGAGCCCACCCGGGAGGATATGTAACCTTCGGCAAGAAGTCGCTCAAACACTACCGTGACCGTTGAGCGAGAGAGTCCATGGTCGCGCGCCAATCCGCGGGTCGTGGGGAGCCGGCTCCCGGGCGGCAGCCGGCCCGAGCGAATGGCTTCACAAAGGGCATCGTGCAGCCACCGCTGCAGGGAAGCGCCTTCCGGACGAGGACTCAGAAGGATGGTTTGCTCGTTGGCGCGGCGCAAGGTCGGCTCGAATTGGCTGGGTGCGAGGGCGTTGGAATTGGTCTGGACCGGTGGCTGCCGCCTTGGGCAGCATGCGGGTCATTTCACGCGGACCTTCCCGCCGAGATGACCACGATTCATCTTAGGCGCCGCCCACCGAACCCGACCGAGGACCTCCCATGAAGAGACGCCGCTTACGCAATCTTTCAACTCACGGGCTGCCGATGGCCTTGAGTCTCATCGTTGCCGCATGTGGTGGCGGTGGCGCGGCAGATGAAGTCCGGCAGGCGAGCACGCACGACAGCGCGGAGGCTGTGGGCAGCATGTCCAAGGCGCTGGCGGCAGCCGCTGGGGACAGTGAGGCGGCGCTGACGCCACTGGCTGCGACCGCAAGCAACTCCGAGCGTGGCGATCTGTCGGCCGACAAGGCCATCGACCACGACAACAACACCCGTTGGAGCAGCGGCTTCTCGGACGACGAGTACCTGGTTCTGGACTACGGCAAGGCGGTGAACATCAACCGCGTTCGCATCAGCTGGGAGCGAGCGCACGCCACTCAGTATGAGCTGCAGGTGTCGCTGGACGGCAGCAACTGGTCGACCATCAAGGCGGTTGCCGACAGCCAGGGGGGCAGCGAAGACTGGGGCGGCCTCAGCGGGCAGGGGCGCTACCTGCGCATGAAGGGCATCAAGCGCTCGTCCGGCTATGGCTACTCCATCTTCGAGATGCAGGCGTTCTCAGGCGTTGCGCCTACTCCGGCACCGGCACCGGCACCTGCTCCCGCACCGGCGCCAGCGCCATCGCCTGCACCGGCACCCGGACCAGGTGATGGCGCTCAGCCCGGCGTGATCGTCAAGCCAGTCGCGGCCACGTCTTCCGCCATTGAAGGTGGGAACGCCGCCGCGCTCGCCATCGACGGCAAGGCGGGAACGCGCTGGGCCAGCGCATTCGAGGATGGCGCCTTCATCCAGTTCGACTTCGGCAGCAAGACACAGGTCGGCTACTTGAAGCTCGTCTGGGAGAACGCCTATGGGAAGGCGTACGCGCTGCGAACCTCGGACGACGGCAAGACCTGGAGCGAGGTCCGCCATGTCGGCAATGGCCGTGGCGGCACGGAGGAGTTCTTCAACCTCAACGTGAACGCCCGCTACATCCGCCTGCAGGGGGTGGCCCGGGCCACGCAGTATGGCTACTCCCTGTTCGAGGTGGAGTTCAAGACGCCAGGCAGCGACAACACCTTGCCCACCGTTGCCACATCGGCGATCCGGTTCCCGGCCAGTGGCAGCGGCCTGGTGCCGCTTCCCACGACGGCGGAGCCGTTGGAATCACTGCAGTTCACCCTGGCGGACGGCACGCTGGTCACGCGCTTCGGCGTGCGTGGCCTGGCGCGTCACGGGCGCGAGCGCGGCGAAGACTGGAACGAGGTGGGCTACGGGCCGAACGAGACGGTGGATGCCTTCGGCAAACCCGTGGACAAGGGGCCGGGCGCCTTCATCAACTTCGTGCCGCAGTACTTCAAGAACCGGACCTGGGGTTTCGAAATCATCGACAACAGCCGCGTGGCGGGCGTGACCAAGCCGACGCTGCGTGTGAACCAGTACTTCCCGCAGCAGCAGTTGCCCGGCGGCGTGGCGTGGTTCCGGGCGTTTGACCGCCCGGGTGTCACGGGCTACGGATGGATGAACCCGGGCGAGCTGGCCAACCAGAGCATCACCATTTGCCCACCGGTGCCCTATCCGGCCAACGGAAAGCTGCTCAGCGCCAGCGTCCTGAACAACGGCTGCAGCCTGACAGTCAAGGAGTATCCCGGCCACCAGGCGCTGGGCGCCGATGGCTTGCCGAATGGGAAGAGCGTGCCGGCGCGGCCCCTGGTGGCCGGTGACGTCATCGAGGTCTCTCCGTCGTTCTTCTCGACGCCCCAGGCCATGCAGGCCATCGGCGACAACGGCGGTCTGCGCTACTACGCGGGGGAATGGACCTATGTGGTGGGCACGGGGTTGCGCCCGTCCTATGGTGTGCAGCCGCGGCTGATGAACGCGCCGCTGCCGGTGGCGACGCTGTCGGGTGGGGATGGTTCGGTCTCGTACAACTATTCCGATGAAGGCCTGTTCATGTTCCAGCAGCCGCACAACAACACCGGCATGCAGAACATGCAGCGCTTTGTTGAGGGGCGGCGCCTCATCCACACCAACTTCACGACGGGCGACCACAACGAGCCGGGCAATGACCGCTACCTGGCCGGCGTTGGTTTGCAAGGGCCGCGTTTCAATCAGTCGGCCTGCATCGGCTGCCACGTCAACAACGGCCGCAGCCCCGCACCGATGGCGATCAACCAGCGGCTGGACACCATGTCGGTGCGAGCGGCGGCCGTTGATGCCGGAGGGCAGCAACTGCCTCATCCGACCTACGGCAGCTCCGTGCTGATGAATGCTCAATCCGCCACCGGTGTGCCGCAGGACTGGGGGACCGGCGTGCGGGTCGCCAGCTTCGAGGCCCAGTCGATGAAGCTGGCCGATGGAACCATCGTTGAGTTGCGCAAGCCCATCCTCGCGTTTGACGGCCCGGTGCCGGCGGTGTTCTCGCTGCGCGCGGCTCAACCCATGATCGGCGCGGGCCTGCTGGAGGCGATTCCCGAGGCAGACATCCTTGCCCTTGCCCGTGCCACACCGGATGCAGACGGCGTGAAGGGCGTGCCCAACTACGTCTTCGACCCGGAGACCGGAGGCGTGCGTCTGGGGCGTTTTGGCTGGAAGGCGTCCAAGGCGTCGCTGCGCCACCAGAGCGCGGCGGCTTTGCTGCAGGACATGGCGGTCACGTCGCCGGTCTACCCCAGCCGTGCCTGCAATGCCGGCCCGGTTGCGTGTGCGTCGGCGGCGCCCCAGAAGGGCATTTCCGAGGCTGATCTTCAGCAGGTGACGCGCTACCTGGCGCTGCTGGCCGTCCCGGCCCAGCGCAGCCTGCCCAGCGGCTTCCCCAAGGGCGTAGCGCCTTTGGAAGAGCACCGCGTGGACCCGGTTCAAGTCAGCGCGGGCAACCGCCTGTTTGAACAGGCGAAGTGCACGGCCTGCCACACCGCGTCCTTGAAGACAGGCCCCGGCCACCTCTTCGCCGAACTGCGCAACCAGTCCATCAAGCCCTACACCGACCTGCTGTTGCATGACATGGGTGCGGGCCTGGCCGACAACTACGTGGAGGGCCAGGCCAAGGGCAACCTGTGGCGCACGGCGCCGCTCTGGGGCATTGGCTATACCGAGAAGGTGCTGGGCAGCGGCGCCAGGGTCGGCTACCTGCATGACGGCCGTGCACGCAACCTGACCGAGGCCATCATGTGGCACGGCGGGGAAGGGGAGAAGTCGCGCCAGCGCTTCGAAGCGATGAGCAAGGCCGACCGGGAGGCTTTGCTGGCCTTCTTGAGATCGCTCTGATGGAGATATGTCGCGTCGCGCCTATCGCGCTCCATGGGCAAACCTGGCCGGGCATGCCGATTGCTGCAATGCAGCAACGTTCATCCAAGGAGGTTGCTCATGTCCGATCACCCGCTCCATCAAGCCGCCATGCCGGGTTCGCGTGTAGGTCTTGCCGAAGAACACGAGGTGCATGGCTGGTGCCAGGCCCTGGGGGTGTCCGAGGAAGAGCTGCGCGTCGCGGTGGCGGCCGTCGGTGACGATGCCGACGAGGTGCGCAGCCATCTGGGCCGGGGCAGCTGAAGCGCCGCCGGCGTTCAGTCGAAGACCGGCGACTCGACTCCCAGCACCTTGTGCAGCTTGGGGCTGGTGGTCGTGTATTGCAGATGCACGCGTCGGTCCGGGAACACGTGGGGCGCGGCGCCGAAGGCGGCCAGCGCGGCCTCGTGGAAGCCGCTCAGGATGAGCTTCTTCTTGCCCGGGTAGGTGTTCACGTCGCCCACGGCGAAGATGCCCGGCACGCTGGTCTCGAACTTCTCGGTGTCGACGACCACCTGCTTGCGCTCCAGCGCGACACCCCAGTCGGCGATGGGGCCCAGCTTGGGGCTCAGGCCGAAGAAGGTCAGCACCTGGTCGCAGGGCACCACGCGAGTGACGCCGTCGTTGCCGGCGACCTTGAGGCCGGTCAACTGGCCGTCGCGTTCGTCAATGCCCACGGCCTGGCCGATGATGAGCTGCATCTCGTGCGCGTCGCACAGCGCGCGCATCTTGGCGACGCTGGCCGGCGCGGCGCGGAAGTCGTCGCGACGGTGCATCAGGATGACGCTCTCGGCCTTGTGCGGGTTGCCGTCGGCGTTCGCCGCGCAGAAGTTCAGCGCCCAGTCCAGCGCGGAGTCACCGCCCCCGATGATGAGCAGGTGCTTGCCGGCGAAGTCGGCCGGCGTCTTCACGCGGTAGTGGACCTGCGTGCCCTCGAACGGCTCGACACCCTCGACCTTCAGCGTGCGCGGCTGGAAGCTGCCCACGCCGCCGGCGATGAAAACGGTCTTGGTCAGGAAGCGCGTGCCCTTGCTGGTCTCGACGGCGAAGCGGCCATCGTCCTGCTTGTCGACCACCGTGACCTCCTGGCCCAGGTGGAAGGTCGCGCCGAAGGGTTCGATCTGCCGCAGCAGGTTGTCGGTCAGTTCCTTGCCGGTGCACACGGGCACGGCCGGGATGTCGTAGATGGGCTTGTCGGGGTAGAGCTCGATGCACTGGCCACCGGGGTAGGCCAGGCTGTCGACGATGTGGGCCCTGATCTCCAGCAGGCCCAGCTCGAAGATCTGGAACAGGCCAACCGGCCCGGCGCCGACGATGACGGCGTCGGTTTCGATCACATCGGTGTGGGTCGGTACTGCCTGCATGGGGGAGATGCGATCAGCGGATCAGCTCAGGCAGCTTGCCCGTCTTGTCCTTCCACTCGTCGGCGTCGGGCAGCGCGGGCTTGCGCTTGGTGATGCTGGGCCAATTCTTGGCCAGGTCGGCGTTGATCTTGATCATGTGGATCTGATCACCCGGCACATCCTCCTCCGGCATGATCGCGTTGACCGGGCATTCGGGGATGCACACGGCGCAGTCGATGCACTCGTCGGGGTCGATGGTCAGGAAGTTGGGGCCTTCGCGGAAGCAGTCCACCGGGCAGACATCGACGCAGTCGGTGTATTTGCAGCGGATGCAGGCTTCGGTGACGACGTGGGTCATGGGCAGCTCTGAGTGGTAAGGGGTGCCGGAAATTCGGGCGAAACAGCGATTTTAGAGGCCGGCAGTGCCAGGCCCTGCGGGGTGGCGGCGGCCGCGCCTGCGCCAACGGTGACCAGCGTCGGCCGGCCGTGGTGCAGAAAGTCGGCCCGAGGCAGATCTGCCAGCGGGTGCTCGCTGCTGAGGGCATCGGCGCAGCCCGCGCGGCTGACGGCCAGCGTGGGCGTGTCGGCCGGCCAGCCGGCCAGCAGCAGGTGGCGGGTCAGTGCGGCCAGTTGGCGGCCCGCCATGTAGAAGATTTCGGTGTCGGCACTGCGCGAGGCCCGCAACTCACCGGCCTCGGTCATCGCGGTACTCAGCGTGACGCTGCGGCCGCGGCCGCGGCGGGTAAGCGGGCGGTGTGTCTGGGCGGCGGAAGCCAGCGCCGCGGTGACGCCGGGCACGATCTCGCAATCGATGCCGGCCTCGGCCAGCGCGGCCAGCTCTTCCTCCAGCCGGCCGAAGATGCTGGCGTCACCACCCTTGAGACGCACGACCAGCGCGTGCTTGCGGGCCGCGTCGACCAGCAGCGTGTTGATCTCGGCCTGCTTGGCCGAGTGCTCGAAGCCGCGCTTGCCGACCGAGATCCACTGAGCCTGGGGAGCCAGGTCGCGCAGATCCGGGTCGGCCAGTGCGTCGGCCAGCACGACCTGCGCCTGGGCCAGCGCGCGGGCGCCGCGAACCGTGATGAGGTCCGCCGCGCCGGGGCCGGCGCTGACGAAGATCACACGGCCAGCGGGCATTACCAGTCCTCTTCGGTGGTGGCAGCCTGGCGATCCACCAGCAGCGCGCCGCTGGTGCGGTGGCTGGCGGGGTCCACGACGATCAGCGCGCCGCCGACGCGGTTGTCCGCGAAGGGCTCGACGGGCAGCTCGTGCTGCACCTCCATCTGCACGCGGCCGATGGTGTTGACGGGCAGTTCGTGGGCATCCTGCGGCTGCAGCGTGTTGATGTCCAGCACGGAGTCGATGGCCGAGATGCGCGCCTGCACCCAGCGGTTGCCGTGGCGCACCCAGTACTTGCGGCCGGGCTTGGCGGCTTCGGTGTCCAGCCAGGCGAGCGTCGCCGGGAAGGTCTTGGTCTGCGTGGCCGAGCCGGGGGTGACGATCCAGTCGCCGCGGCTCACGTCCAGCTGGCGATCGAGCACCAGGCCGGCCGAGTCGCCGGCGGCGGCGCTGTCCACCGTCTCGCCGGCCAGGCGCACTTCGGCGACGACGGCGGTCTGCCTGGACGGCAGCACCTCGATGGTGTCGCCGGCCTTCACGGCGCCGTGGGCAATGCGGCCCCACAGCACGCGCGGCTGGAAGCCGGTGCCTTCGCTCTGATGGGCGTTCTTCTGCACGTACTGCACGGGCAGGCTCAGCGGCGCGTCGGCACGCTCGCTCAGCGTGGGCAGACGCTCCAGCACCTGCAGCAGACTCTCGCCGTTCCACCAGGGCGCGTCCAGCGGCTGGGTGACGTTGTCGCCGCGCAGGGCGCTCACGGGCACGGTGGCGGCCACGTTCAGGCCCGCGGCCGCGGCGAACTTGTCCAGCGCAGCCTTGACCTTGGCGAAGCCGGCACCCGGGTCTTCGAGCGCGTCTATCTTGTTGATGGCGAACACGATGCTGGGCACGCGCAGCAGCTGGGCCAGCAGCGAATGGCGGCGGGTCTGCGGCAGCAGCACGACCTCGTCCTGCGTCAGGTCCAGCTTGGTGATGTCCACCAGCACGACGGCGGCGTCGGAGCCCGCTGCGGCTGTGACCATGTTGCGCGTGTACTGCTCATGGCCGGGGGCGTCGGCAATGATGAACTTGCGCGTCTTGGTGGCGAAGTAGCGGTAGGCCACGTCGATGGTGATGCCTTGCTCTCGCTCGGCCTCCAGGCCGTCGGTCAGCAGCGACAGGTCGATGGGCCGGCCGGCGGCCCGGCGCTCCAGCGTGTCGAGCTGGTCGGCCAGGATGGCCTGGCCGTCGAACAGCAGACGGCCGATCAGCGTGCTCTTGCCGTCGTCAACGGAACCGGCGGTGAGGAATCGCAACGCTTTCATCAGAAGTAGCCCTCTTTCTTGCGCTTCTCCATGGAAGCTTCACTGGTGCGGTCGTCCATGCGCGTGGCGCCGCGTTCGCTGACGGTGACGGTCAAGGTCTCGGCGACCACTTCGGTCGCGTTGGCCGCCGGGCTCTCGACCGGGCAGGTGCAGGTCATGTCGCCCACGGTGCGGAAGCGCACGGTGGCGGTCTCCACCGTTTCGCCTGCCAGCGGCGGCGTCACGTCGGTCAGCGGCACCAGCAGGCCCTTGCGGCGGATGACCTGGCGCTCATGCGCGAAGTACATCTGCGGCAGCGGGATGTTCTCGCGGGCGATGTAGAGCCACACGTCCAGCTCGGTCCAGTTGCTGATGGGGAAGCAGCGGAAGTGCTCGCCCGGGCGGATGCGCGTGTTGAACAGCGTCCACAGCTCGGGGCGCTGCTCCTTGGGCTGCCATTGGCCGAAGCTGTCGCGGTGGCTGAAGATGCGCTCCTTGGCGCGCGCCTTCTCCTCGTCGCGGCGGGCGCCGCCGATGAGGGCGTCGAACTTGTGCTCCTCGATGGTCTCCAGCAGCGTCACGGTCTGGTGGCCGTTGCGGCTTTCCAGCGGGTGGCTCAGGCGGATGGTGCCCTTGGCCATGCTGTCTTCGAGGTGGCCGACGATCAGGCGCTCGCCCATGTCGGCGACGCGCTGGTCACGGAAGGTGATGACTTCGGGAAAGTTATGGCCCGTGTCGATGTGCACCAGCGGGAAGGGCAGGCTGCCGGAGAAGCCGCTTGGATGCGCGGCGTTCTTCATCTTGAAGGCCTTCTCGGCCAGGCGCAGCACGACGCAGGAATCCTTGCCCCCGGAAAACAGCAGGGCGGGGCGCTCGAAGCTGGCCGCGACCTCGCGCAGGATGAAGATGGCTTCCTCTTCCAGCGCATCCAGGTGCGCGTGGTCGACGTCGGCGATGAGTTGTTCGGGTTTCACAGCAGCATTCATTTCTCAGATTTCAAATGCAACCACAGAGTCACAGAGGCACGGAGCAAACACAAAAGGCTTGAGCTTCTCTGTGTCTCAGTGCCTCTGTGGTTGCATTTCCTCAGCTTTTCGCGTGCAGGCCGCACTCCTTGGAACTGTCTTCCCACCACCAGCGGCCGGCGCGGAAGTCTTCACCCACGGCGATCGCACGCGTGCAGGGCGCGCAGCCGATGCTGGGCATGAACTGGTCGTGCAGCGGGTTGTAGGGCACGGCGTACTTGTCGACATAGGCCCAGACCTCGGCCCAGGTCCAGTCGGCGATGGGGCTGATCTTGCGGCGGCCATTGCCATCGTCCTCGTCGAACGCCACGTCGCCGCGCGCGCCGCTCTGCTCGCGGCGCAGGCCGGTGATCCAGGCTGAGCGACCCTTCAGCATGCGGCCCAGCGGCTCCATCTTGCGCACGCCGCAGCAGGCCTTGCGCAGCTCGATGCTCCTGTACATCGCGTCCTCACCCTCGCGGGCGACGAACTGGATCACGGCATCGGCCACTGGCTTGAAGACTTCGACATCGAAGCCGTAGCGGGCCTTGATCTGAGGCAGCAGCGCCAGCGTCTCGGGATGCAGCTTGCCGGTGTCCAGCGTGGAGATGTGGACGGGCAGGCCGGTACGCGAGATCAGGTCGGTGATGACCATGTCTTCCACGCCCAGGCTGCTGCTCTGCACCAGGCCGTCGCCGTGCGCGATGGTCGCGTCGCGCAGGCGGGCCAGCGCGGCCTCGATCTTGGCGTCCAGCGCGGGCGTCCACTTGGCGTACAGGCCAATGGCGTTGCCGGCCGCAGGCGCAGCCGCCCAGGGCAGGCTGCTGACCTCGGTGCTCACGCCGCGCTCCGCTGGAACCACGGCCGCGTCTCGCTGACGTCGCCCTGGTAGAAGCCCACCGGCGCGAACAGGTCCAGCGCCTTTTGCGCGAAGGCCTGGTTCTGGTCGCCGCGCAGGATGACTTCGTCGAAGCCGGTGCGGGCCAGCAGCTGCATCATGTCGACCAGCACTTCGCCGCGGGCGCGGATGGCGCCGGCGAATTTGTGGCGGCTGCGCAGAATGTGGGCTTGGCTGTAGGCGCGGCCGTCGGTCCACTTGGGGAACTCAAGCACGACGATGGCGATACGGCCCAGATCGGGCGCCAGCTCGTTGATGTCGGCGTCGTTCGGGAACTCGATGGCGACCTTCAGGTCGGCCGGCCAGTGGCCCTTGACCGCATGCCATTGCTCCAGCGTCAGCAGGCGGTTGGGCGCCGGATCGGGATCGGGCTTGGGACCGTCTTCGCCGACGGCGTGCTGCCAGGGGCAGGTGGTGGCGTTGATGAACTTCATATCGGGGTCAGGCCTTGGCGGTGGACACACGCACGGCATTGGCCGCGGTCTTGAACGGGTCGAGGCCCAGGCGCTTCACCGCGTCGATGAAGTGCTCACCGGCTAAGCGCTCGCGCTTGAAGGTCTCGATGACGGCGTCGATGGCATCGGCGATCTCGTCGGCCGCAAAGCTGGGGCCGATGACCTTGCCGGCCACGGTGCCGCCGGCCAGCTTGGTGCCGTCGCCGCCGCCCAGCGTCAGCTGGTACCACTCGGTGCCGTCCTTGTCGACGCCGAGGATGCCGATGTGGCCGCTGTGGTGGTGGCCGCAGGAGTTGATGCAGCCGCTGATGTGCAGGTCGATCTCGCCCAGTTCCTCCAGTTCGTCCTGGTCCTGGTAGCGCTCGGCGATCTCGGCCGCGATGGGTAGCGAGCGGGCGTTGGCCAGCGCGCAGAAGTCGCCGCCGGGGCAGGCGATCTGGTCGGTCAGCAGGCCGGCGTTAGGCGTCGCGAAGCCGGCCGCGCGGGCGGCCTGGAACAGCGCCGGCAGGTCCGAGGCCTTGACCCAGGGCAGCACGATGTTCTGGCGGTGCGTGGCGCGCAGCTCGCCGTGGCTGAACTGGTCGGCCAGCGCGGCGGCGGTGTCCATCACGTCGGCGGTCGTGTCGCCAGGGGCGATGCCCACGCGCTTCAGGCTCAGCGTGACGGCGCGGTAGCCGGCGACGCGATGGCCATGCACGTTGCGCTCCAGCCAGCGCGCGAAGGCGTTGTCGCTGGTGTCCAGCGTGGGTTCGGTGGTCGGCGCGACGCCGGCCGGGTCCACGAAGCAGGCGGCCACGCGGTCCAGCTCGGTCTGCGGAATGATGTGCTCATGGCCGCCGTTGTCATCGGCCAGGATGCGCGCGTATTCCTCGTTCACCGCGTCGAAGAACTTCTGGCCTTCGGCCTTGACGAGGATCTTGATGCGGGCCTTGTAGAGGTTGTCGCGGCGGCCGGCCAGGTTGTAGCAGCGCACGATGGCCTCGATGTAGACGAGGATCTGCTGCCACGGCACGAAGGCGTTGATCTCGACGCCCGGGATGGGCGTGCGGCCCATGCCGCCGCCGACGAAGACCTGGAAGCCGACCTCGCCGGCCGCGTTCTTCTTCAGCTGCAGGCCGATGTCATGCCAGCCGATGGCGGCGCGATCCTCGGCGGCGCCGCTGACGGCGATCTTGAACTTGCGCGGCAGGTGGGCAAACTCGGGGTGCAGCGTGCTCCAGTGGCGCAGGATCTCGCAGTAGGGGCGGGCGTCGACGATGTCGTCCGGCGCGATGCCCACGAAGGCGTCGCTGGTGATGTTGCGGATGCAGTTGCCGCTGGTCTGGATGCCGTGCATGTCGACCTCGGCCAGCAGTTCCATCACCGTGGCGCTGTCCTTCAGCGGGATCCAGTTGTACTGGACGTTCTGGCGCGTCGTGAAGTGGGCGTAGCCGCCCTGGCCGGCGAACGGGCCGTCGGGCTGGCGGTCATATTCACGGGCGATTTTGGCCAACTGGCGCAGCTGGCGCGAGGACAGCTCGCCGTAGGGCACGGCCACGCGCAGCATGGGCGCGTGGCGCTGGATGTACCAGCCGTTTTGCAGGCGCAGCGCGCGGAACTCGTCGGTGCCGAGCTGGCCGTTCAGGTGGCGTTCGAGCTGGTCGCGGTATTGCGCGGCGCGGGCGTGGACGAAGCGGCGGTCGAAGTCGGTGTACTGATACATGCTCAGGCCAGGAGAGAACGGTAGATGTTGAACGTGCTGACGAGGACGATGGTCGTTCCGACCAGGGCCAACAGGGCCTTGGTGTGCAGGCGCTTGGTCAGCAGCGCGGCGAGGGGGGCGGCGAACAGGCCGCCCAGCACCAGGCCGGCCACGGTGGTCCAGGGGCTCTGGTCGCCGATCAGCAGCGCGAACACGCCCGCGCTGATGAAGGTCAGGAAGAACTCTGCCAGGTTGACGGAACCGATGGTGGTGCGCGGGTCGTTGCCGGTGCCCACCAGCGTGGTGGTCACCACGGGGCCCCAGCCGCCGCCGCCCACGGCATCGACAAAGCCGCCGAACAGGCCCAGCTTGGCCACATGGCGGGGTTCACCGCCGCGCGGCTTGATCTTGCGGAAGATCTTGCTGATGACGTACAGGCCCATCAGCAGAAGATAGGCGGAGATGAAGGGCTTGATGGCCTTGCCGTCGATGCTGGACAGGATCCAGGCGCCCGATGCCGCGCCCAGCATGCCCGGCACCAGCAGACGCAAGAACAGATTGCGGTTGACGTTGCCCAGCTTCAGATGGGCGATGCCCGACACGCCGGTCGTGAACACCTCGGCGATGTGCACCGACGCGCTGGCCACGGCCGGGCTGCTGCCGGTGGCCAGCAGGAAGGAGGTGCTGGTGATGCCATAGGCCATGCCCAGCGCGCCATCCACCGTCTGCGCCAGCAGGCCCACGGCCACGGCGGCCCAGAACTCGTTGCTGGACAGCGCCTGCGCGACCAGCTGAAAGCCGCTGTGGCTGCCCGCCGGCTGCGTGAACAGCCGCGACGCCAGCGCGATGGACAAGGCCATCAGCAGCCCGATGACCGACCACATCGCAAACCGCAGCACCGGGTGGCCCGGGTCGTTGGCATGCGTGACCGCGTTCTCCAGCGGCGGCAGGCCCAGTTCGGCGTGCTCGGCGTTGACGGGGTTGTAACTGAGGTCGAGGTCGCGGACTTTCATTGAGGGCGCGACTCTAGGGAATGTTGCAGCGCGGCAGAACTACTTAATTCTTGGGCCTATATGCCCAAGCTGAATAAGCAACATCAGTTTGTGGCGAGATCCCGCAGCACGGCCACCTGCTCGGTGATGCGGGTCGGCACCGCCTCCAGGCCATCCATCATGGCGCGGATCAGCGCCGCATTGTCGGCCGGCTCGCAGGCGTTCGACAGCGGCCAGTCCAGGTCGGTGGTGTCGGCCGGGTGCAGTGGCGCGGTCTGTCCGTCCTGGAAGCCGATCAGATGGGCCTTGCGGCGCAGGTGGGCATAGGCCTCACCCTCGCTGGCGCGCATCAGCAGCGCCCGGCCGCCGCCCGTGGTCAACCCGGGCAGGGCCTGGCCCATGCTGTCCAGATACTCCGGGTGGGTCACCGCCACCACGCGCACGCCGCGGCCGGTGGGGAAGGGGTCCAGCAGCTTGGCCAGGCTGTGCGAGCTGTTGCGCAGGCCCAGCCGCGGGCGCAAAGCCATCAAGGTGTTCAACCCAGGGTTCAGCGTTTGCAAAGGCAGCACGGCCAGCCGGCGGGCGGTCAACTGCACCTCGGCGTCGGCCAGCGTGGGGCTGGCGGGCAGTTGCAGCGCGTCCAGCAGCTCGAAGGGGCTGTGGCGGCTGTCGAAATCGTGGCGGCCGAAGATCAGCACCGGCACGCCCTCGCGCGCCAGCAGCAGTGCCACCAGCGGCATCAGGTTGGCCTGTTTGCGCGCGCCGTTGAAGCTGGGCAGCAGCACGGTGCGCGGGCCGGTAGGGGCCGCCATCGCGGCCGTGCGGGCCTGCATGGCCGCCAGGAAGCCGGCCACCTCGTCGGCGCTCTCGCCCTTCACGCGCATCGCGATGAGCAGCGCCCCCAACTCCATGTCGGGCACCCGGCCGTCCAGCATCTCGCCGAACAGTTCTTCGGCCTGGGCGCGGGTGAGGTCGCGGGCACCGCGGGCGCCGCGGCCCACTTCCTTGATCAACGGGGCGTAGTCCATGGAGCCAGTGTAGAAAAGGCCGCACGTGGCGGCCTTTCGGGATGGGCGTGGACGGCGCTCAGAACGCGAAGGTCGCGCCCAGCGAGATCAGGCGGATGGTGCCCTTCTCGCCGGCGATTTCACCCTGGGTGGAGTCGGCCGCCAGTTCGAGCTTGACGTTCTGGGCCACCGCGTAGGTCAGACCGATGCCTGCGTAGGCCTTGGCCTCGCTTTCGGACACCGAGCCGCGCTGCGTGCCGATGGCGGCGGACGCCTTGGTCTTCACCTGGGCCAGACCCAGGCGGACGTTCATGCCCCACTCGTTGCCCAGCGGCAGCGCGAAGGCGCCGCCCAGCAGCAGCGCGGTCGGCTTGATGGTGGCGGAGCTGGTGCGGTCGGCCGCGACGGCCTTGCCGAAGCTGGCGTAGCCGCCTTCCAGACTGAAGCCGTTGCCGAACGAGTAGCCCACCAGCGCCTTGCCGCCCGTGGTGGTCTTGTCGCAAGTGGTGGCGCCGGTGCAGTCGACAGCCATGTGCGTGGAGCCACCGGCGACGGTGACGTAGACCTGGGCCGGCGTCGTCTGGGCGTGGGCTGCGGCGGCAGCCAGCAGTGCGGCGATGGCGATGATTTGGTTTTTCATGAGAACTCTCCCTCTACTTCTCGGATTGAATGGCCCACGTCGGGCAGGGCGGGGCTGCCCTGTAGTGGGCGGCGCGCATGCTATCGGTGGCCACAGGGGCTTGCGGCCAAGCTTGTCGTGAGGAGGACACAGACGTGAAAAACCACCTGTCGGCGCACGGCCGGCAGGTGGTCTGCAGGGAAGGCCTGGCAGGGAGCTTCAGAACGCCATGCGTGCGCCCAGCGACACCATGCGCAGGTTGGTGCGTTCGCCCTGGTACTCGGCGCGCGTGGCGTCTATGCCCAGCTCCAGCCGGGTGGACGGGGTCAGCGCGTAGTTCACGGCCAGGCCCACGATGGGTTGGGTCTTGCTTTCCTTGTCGGAGCCGGACAGCACGCCGGTCTCGGCGTGCAGCTTGGTGCGGACGTAGGCGGCGCCCAGGCGACCGGTCAGTCCCCAGTCCGGCGTCAGATCGGCGGTATAGGCGCCGCCCAGCACGACGGCTTCGGGCTTGCCGCTGACCGACAGCGCGCCACTGGACGCGCGGAACTTGCCGAAGTTGGCATAGCCGCCTTCCAGCGCGAAGCCGTTGCCGAACCCATAGCCCAGCATGGCCTTGCCGCCGACGGCGCTCTTGTCGCAGGACTGCAAGCCGCCGCACTCGACGTTGAGGCGGCTCTGGCCCAGCGACAGCAGGCCGTAGGTGTGGGGCTGGTTGCCGTGGTTGGCGGTCTGGGCGTGTGCGCCGGCAGCCAGCAGCAGCGCGGCAACGGTGAGGGCGGTCTTCTTCATGGGTACTTCACTTTCATGCTCTGTTCATCGGTCGGCGACGGCGGGCATCGCTGCGACGCATCGTCAATGCACCAAACCAGGCACTTTGTAGGACGTGAACCCCCGTCGACGCCGGACCGTCACGCACCGGCTTCCATCTTGGTAAGTGGAGGCAAACGCTGGGCGGCGCGGGGATACTGGCGTAACTGCATCCGCCAACGGGTCTTATGCCGAACATCAAGCCGAAGACGCTCTACATCACGCTCAGCGTGCTGATGATTGGCCTGGTGGTGATGGTGTACGGCGTGCTGATGCTGTACGAGCGCTCGCGCAGCGACGCGCTGCTGCTGACGCAGGCGGGTGCTGCCGCCAAGCGCATTGGCCGCGAGGCGGCGGCCACGGTGGAGGCGGAACTGCGGCCGGCGCGCGTCAGCGTGATGCTGCTGGCCAGCGGCGGCTTGGGGCGCGCGGCTAGCGAAGCGGAGCGGCTGGCGGCGTTGCCACAGATGGCCGCGGCCTTGCAGGGCAATGCCGCGGTGTCGGCCGTCTACGCGGGCACGACTGGTGGCGCCTTCGTGCTGCTGCGTCGGCTGGACGACGCCACGCGCAAGCGCATGGAGGCGCCGGCCGCGGCCGCCTTCGCGCTGCAGAGCGTGGAGCGTGCGGGCGGCGGTACGCGTGGCCTCTATCGCTTCTATGACACGGCGCTGCTGGAGTTGGCGCGCGCCGAGCGGCCCGAGTACGACTTCGATCCGCGCACACGGCCCTGGTTCGAGCTGGCCCGGCAGTCGGCGGGCGGCGCCGTCGTGCAGTCGGCGCCTTACCGTTTCTTCACGACCGGCGAGCCGGGCGTGACGCTGGCCCAGGCCCATGGCGACGCAGTGGTGGGCGCCGACGTGAGCCTGCGCGCACTGGGCGAGATGCTGGAGCGGCCGCAGATCAGCCGCTCGGCCCAGTTGCTGATCGCCACGGTGGGCGGCGAGACAGTGGCCGAAGCCCGTCGCGAGCGCGGGTTGGTGTCGGGCGATGGCCAGGCGCTGGCGCGCGTGGATGTGGCGGCCTCTCCGCTGATGCGTACCCTGTGGCAGCGCCGTGACGGCGCTGGTCATCTCGAGTCGGTGCAGATCGTGGACAGCGTGGAATGGGTCAGCCATGCGCTGCCGCTGCCGGGGGCTGCGGAGGGCGTGGCGCCGCTGGTGCTGATGATGGCCGCGCCGCGCGAGGAGCTGCAGGCCTTCCAGATCGAGAGCCGCCGTCACGGCTTCTACATTTCGCTGGCGCTGATGCTGTTGCTGCTGCCGGTGGTGCACCTGCTGGCCGACCGCGTGTCGCGGCCGCTGCGTGAGCTGGCGCGGCAGGCCGAGGCCATCGAACGTTTCGAATTCGACAGCCCCGACCCGCGCCGCAGCCTGATCCGCGAGGTGGATCGGCTGGCCGTCGCGATGACGGCGATGAAGCATTCGCTGCGCCACTTCCTCGACATCGCCGGCGCGTTGAGCGCGGAGCGCGACTTCGACGCGCTGCTGGAGCGCATCCTGCGCGAGACCATCGCCGTGACCGGCGCCAGCGGCGGCGCGGTGCACCTGCTCAGCGATGACGGCGCCGAGCTGCGCCCCGCCGCCGCCCATCTGCATGGCGGCACGGCCCACCGCGCCGGCCTGACCTGGGATGCGCGCGCCGCCGAGAGCATTGCCGCGCCGGTGCAGGCACTGCGGGCGGGTGAGCCCGTGGAGGTGGAGCTGCGCTGGGACAACCCGATCCACCTGAAGGCCTACGAGCCGCTGTTTGCCGGGCTCAGCGCGGCGCGGCTGCGCCTGCTGTCTCTGCCACTGAAGAACCGGCAGGAACAGACCGTGGGCACGTTGACGCTGAGCTTTCCGCTGCCGGCCGACGGTGCCGCCGAGCCGCTGGGCGCCGCGCGCGTGGCCTTCGTGCGGGCGCTGTCGGGCACGGCGGCCGTGGCCATCGACAACCAGCTGCTGCTGCGCGCGCGCAAGGAGCTGCTGGAGAGCTTCATC
The DNA here is from genome assembly GCF_031458115.1 of Roseateles asaccharophilus. Lineage (GTDB taxonomy): Bacteria > Pseudomonadota > Gammaproteobacteria > Burkholderiales > Burkholderiaceae_C > Pelomonas > Pelomonas asaccharophilus_A. The sequence goes on from NZ_JAVDXV010000012.1 coordinate 118,663, forward strand.
CAGCTGGTGGCCGGCGCCATCGATGCCAAGAGCCCGTACACGGCCGGCCACTGCCAGCGCGTGCCGGCGCTGACCAAGATGCTGGCGCAGGCGGCCTGCGAGGCGACCGACGGCCCCTACGCCAGCTTCGCGATGGACGAGGAACAGTGGGAGGCCTTGCACATTGCCGCTTGGCTGCACGACTGCGGCAAGGTCACGACGCCCGAGTACGTCGTCGACAAGGCGACCAAGCTGGAGACCATCTACAACCGCATTCACGAGATCCGCACGCGCTTCGAGGTGCTGAAGCGCGATGTACTCATCGAGCGGCTGCAGGCCGAGCTGGGCGAGGCCGGCACGGCCCGCGCGCGCGTCGCCGCGGCCGACGAGCTGGCCGCGCTGGAGGCCGACTACGCCTTCGTCGCGAGCTGCAACCAGGGTGGCGAGTTCCTGGACCCGGCTGCGGTGGAGCGGCTGCGCGCCATCGGCCAGCGGACCTGGCAGCGCACGCTGGACGACGGGTTGGGTCTGTCGCTGGCCGAGGCGGGCCGGCTGTCGCATCCACGGCCCGTGCTGCCGGCCACCGAGCAGCTGCTGCAGGACCGGCCCGAACACATCGTGGCGCGGCCACCCAGCGAGCAGTTGACGGCCGACAACCGTTGGGGCTTCAAGCTGCGCCAACCCGAGCATCAGTACCACCGCGGCGAGTTGCACAACCTGTCCGTCTCGCGCGGCACGCTCAGCGACGAGGAGCGCTACAAGATCAACGACCACATCGTGCAGACGATCAAGATGCTGGAGGCGCTGCCGTTCCCCAGCCATCTGAAGACCGTGCCCGAGATCGCCGGTGGCCACCACGAGCGCATGGACGGCAAGGGCTATCCGCGCGGACTGACGGGCGCCACGATGAGCCCCCAGGCACGCATGATGGCCATCGCCGACGTGTTCGAGGCACTGACTGCCGACGACCGGCCCTACAAGCCCGGCAAGCGCCTGTCCGAGGCGCTGGCCATCATGCGCCGTATGGTGGCCGAGCAGCATCTGGATGCCGAGCTGTTCGCGCTGTTCCTGCGCTCGGGCGTGTGCCTGGCCTATGCGCGGCAGTTCATGACGCGCGACATGGTCGACGTGGCCGACGTGGGCGCCTATCTGTCCTGACGGTTGACGCTGAACTTCAGCGGCGTGCCCTTGACCATCAGGTTGCCGGCGCCGTCGTGCAGCGCCGCCTGCACCTCGTAGTCGCCGATGGGCAGGTCCAGGATGGCCTCGGTGCGGCCATCCACCAGGTCTTGGCGCTTCACGGTGCTGCCGCCGCGCTGCGTGACGACCAGGCGGAAGTGACCCGTGTCCTTGATGCTGGTGCCGGCAGGCGCCACGCCCAGACCGTCGCCCAGCACGCCCAGCGACAGCGTGAAGGGGCTGGCGACCAGCTCCTCGTCGCGCAGGTTCTTCACATAGACCTCGCGGCCGCTCGCCGTGCGCGGCGCGGCGCGCAAGTCCTGGTACCAGGCCGCGCAACTGGCTGCGTTGCCGGCGACGACCTGGGGACCGGGATCACTGCGCTTGCCGGTGACCTCGATGACGATCTCGTTGCTGAACACGAAATAGGGCTTGTGCGCGTGGTCGGCGAACAGCAGGCGCAGCGTGTGGCGGCCCGGCGGCAGGTCCAGCACGGTGGCGGTCTGGCCCTTGCCGAAGTGTTTGTGCGTGTTGGAAAACGGGATGGGCGCCGTGTGGTCGCGCGGCAGCGGAGTGTCGATGAGGATGTGGTGGTGGCCGGCCTTGTCGTTGGCGTTGCCGGCCGGGATCACGCCCATGCCGCGTATGCCGAACTCCACCCAGAACGGTGCGCGAACGCGGTAGCCGGTTCGCAGGTTGCTGAAGTGCACGGACACCGGCTCGCGCACGTCCACTGCCGTGCGCTGAGACGTATGCGCCAGCCAGCACTGCCGTTCCAGCGGGTCGTTCGGCAAGGGCTCGGCCTGGGCCCAGCCACAGAGCAGGGCGAGGCAAGCGAGAGACTTTTTCATTCGACCCTCCGTCAGCAGTGCGGGCCATTGTGGCGGCGCGCCGTGACGGTGGGTGGGGTGAATAGTGATGGCGCTCAGGCGGCCTGACGGTGGCCGTCCAGGTGCAGCTCCCCGAACAAGTCCTTGGGGTCGGCCATCTGCGGGATCAGGTCCAGCGGCGTGCCCAGGCCCAACTGCGCGCTGACGTCGCGCAGCAGCCGCAGTGCCGAGTAGTCTTCCAGCGCGAAGCCCACGGAGTCGAACACGGTGACCTGCGCGTCGTTGTCACGACCCGGCGCCTGGCCGGCCAGCACGCGCCAGAACTCGGTGACGGGGAAGTCGGCCGGCATCTGCTGCATGTCGCCCTCGATGCGGGACTGGGGCTCGAACTCGCAGATCACGCGGCCCATCTCCAGCACGCCGCGGTGCAGCTCGGTCTTGCCGGGGCAGTCGCCGCCCACGCCGTTGATGTGCATGCCGGGCTCGATCATGTCGGGCGTCAGGATGGTCGCGTTGGTCTTGTCGGCAGTGACGGTGGTGACGATGTCGGCGCCGCGCACGGCCTCGGCGGTGCTGGAGCAGACGGTCAGCGTCAGGCCCGGCGTGTGCTGCAGGTGGCGCACCAGCTTGGCCGTCGCGGCCGCGTCGATGTCGTACAGCCGCAGCTCGCGGATGCCCAGCAGGTGGTGGAAGGCCAGCGCCTGGAACTCGCTCTGCGCGCCGTTGCCGATCAGCGCCATCACGCGGCTGTCGGGGCGGGCCAGGCGCTTGGCCACCATCACGGACGTGGCGGCGGTGCGCATGGCGGTGGTCAGCGTCAGCTCGGACAGCAGCGCCGGGCTGCCGGTGGCCACGTCGGCGAGCACGCCGAAAGCCATCACCGTCGGCAGGCCGACGCGATGGTTTTTGGGGTGACCGTTGACGTACTTGAAGCTGTAGAGGCTTGCGTCGGCGATGGGCATCAGCTCGATGACGCCGTCTTGGGAATGCGCCGCAACGCGCGGTGTCTTGTCGAACTCGGCCCAGCGGGCGTAGTCGGTTTCCAGGTAGCCGACGAGGCGGCGCAGTAAATCGGGAAGGCCGACGCGCTGCACGAGGGTGGCGACGTCTTGGGTGGTCAACACGGTGGGCATGGGCTCTTGCGGTGGTGGTGTTGGAGCCCATTCTTCCGAGGCGTCACGCTAAGCAGAAGCGCAACTCCTGATCAAAAATTGATTGGTGTTTGGCAAAATGGCAGTGAAAATTGTCTTTTTGATCAAAGTGGACGCACTGGATCAGCAACTCCTCGCGCTGCTGCGCGCCGACGCCCGCGCCAGCGTCGCCACGCTGGCGGCCAAGCTCAAGGTGTCGCGCGGCACGGTCACCAACCGCATCGCGCGGCTGGAGGACGGCGGCGTCATCACCGGCTACACGGTGCGGCTGCGGCCCGACACCGTGCCCGACCAGATCACCGCGTGGATGAGCATCACCGTGGAGGGCAACCGCACCCGGGAGGTGGTTGCCATGCTGCTGGGAGAGCCGGGCATCACGGGCCTGTTCGACACCAACGGCCGCTGGGACCTGCTGGCCGAGATCCGCAGCTCCAGCCTGCAGGAGCTGGCCGATGTGCTGGAGCGGGTGCGGCTCATCAAGGGTATTGCCGGCACGGAAACATCCATCCACCTGCAGAGCTACAAGCTCGGCTGAAACAGGTCGGTTATCGTGCGCCGCGGCGGGCGCCTGTTCCCGCGTTCCTTCATGAATCCTGTGCTGATCCGCTTCTCCCTTGCGCTGCTGCTGGCCGCGCTGACCGGCTGCTCCGTGATGTCCACGCAGCCGCCCACGCCGCCCGTCATCGCGCCCACGCCGGCGCCCGATCCCATCCCCGTCATCAAACCCACGCCCAAACCGCCGCGGCTGGGCCTGGCGCTGGGGGGCGGCGCCGCGCGCGGCTTTGCGCACATTGGCGTCATCCAGGTGCTGGAGGAGAACGGCATTAAGGTGGACCTCGTGGCCGGCACGTCGGCCGGCAGCCTGGTGGCGTCGCTGTACGCGTCCGGCAAGGGCGGCAAAGAGATGCAGGCGCTTGCCGAGGGCATGGACGAGGGTGCCATCACCGACTGGTCCTTCCCGCTGCGCGGCCTGATCCGCGGCGAGGCGCTGGCGCGCTTCATCCGCGACAAGACCGGCGGCCGGGGCATCGAGCAGATGGTGCTGCCGCTGGGCATCGTCGCGACGGACCTGTCCGATGGCTCAGCCATCCTGTTCCGCAGCGGCGACACCGGCACGGCCGTACGCGCGTCCAGCGCGGTGCCGGCGGTGTTCCAGCCGGTCAAGATCGGCATGCGCGAGTATGTGGACGGCGGCTTGGTTTCGCCGGTGCCGGTGCGTTTCGCGCGCGAGATGGGCGCCCAGCTCATCGTCGCGGTGGACATCACGTCGCCGCCGGAGAAAGATCCGCCCGGTGACGCCTTCCGCATGCTGATGCAAACCTTCTCCATCATGGGCCGCAGCATCAACAGCTTCGAGCTGCGCGATGCCGATGTGCTGATACGGCCGCGGCTGGACGGCGTCGGCAGCGCCGACTTCACGGCCCGCCGCCGTGCCATCCAGGCCGGTCGCGATGCAGCGCAAGCCGTGCTGCCGCTGCTGAAGCAGCGCATTGCGGAAAAGACCCGCTAGCCATGAGCACCGAGACGCCGCTGTTCCCGTTGGGCTCGGTGTTGTTCCCCGGCGGCCACCTGCCGCTGCGCATCTTCGAACCCCGCTACCTGGACATGATCCAGCGCTGCCATGCGCAAGGCCTGCCGTTCGGCGTCGTCGCGCTGACCGAGGGCCACGAGGTGCGCCAGCGCGAGGGCGAAGGCTTCAAGCGCGAGGCTTTCCACGACGTGGGCACGCTGGCGCGCATCGACCATTTCGAGCCCGCGCAGTCCGGCCTCATCCACATCCGCACGCGCGGAACGCAGCGCTTTCGGCTGCGGTCGTCGCGCTGCCTGAGCCATGGGCTGTGGGTGGGCAAAATCGAACTGCTGCCCGAGGATGCGGCCGTGGCGGTGCCTTATGACCTGGAGCCCGCCGTGTGGCGGTTGCAGCAGCTGCTGGCCGAATGGAGCGAGCGTGTGACGGCGGATGAGCTGCCCGTGCAGCCGCCCTACGTCTGGGACGATGCTGGCTGGCTGGCCAACCGCTGGGCCCAGCTGCTGCCCATGCCCACGGCCGACCGCCAGCGGCTGATGGCCATGGACAACCCGCTGCTGCGGCTGGAGCTGGTGGTGGACCGGCTGGACGCGATCAGCGGCTGAACCAGTCGGTCAGCACGCCGATGACCTCGGCCTTCTCCGGTTCGTTGAAGATCTCGTGGAACAGCCCCGGCCACGGTCGCGTGGCGACCACCTGCGCCGGTGCGGCGGCCGCAAAGGCCTCGCTGCCGCGCGGGGCCACGCAGCGGTCCGCGCCGGCCCACATCAGCAGCGTGGGCACGGCCCAGCGCGGCGCATCGGCGATGACGCGTTCGCCCCCATCGACGATGAAGCGCGTCAGCCGCGCGGTGATGCGGTCGTGCACCAGCGGGTCGGCCGTGTAGGCTTTCACGATGGCCTCGTCGCGGCAGATCCAGGCCGGCTTCAACCCGTTGCCGACGGCCAGGCCCGGCGCGAGGTTCTCGGCCAGCGCCAGCGCCAGCTTCTGGCCACCGGACAGGCCGGCATCCAGCGCCGGCGATGACAGCACCAGGCCGTTCAGCGGCCGGCTCCACGCGGCCGGCTGCGGGCTCAGCGCCTCGGCGGCGAAGCGTGCCGCCACCAGACCCCCCATGCTGTGGCCCAGCAGCGCGAAACGGGCATCGGGCTTGCGCACCGCGTCGATGACGCGGGCCGTGTCGCGCAGCAGCGCGTCGTGGTCGGCGATGTCGCCGCGCTTTCCCTCGCTGCGACCATGGCCGCGGTGGTCCCAGCCATGCACGTCCCAGCCTTCGGCGTTGAGGGCCGCGGCCACATGGGCGTAGCGCTCAATGTGCTCGCCCAGCCCGTGCACGATGAGGATCTGGCCGCGCTCGGCGGCCGTGGCGGGCCAGTGGCGGGTGTGCAGCTTCAGGCCGTCGTCGGTGGTCAGCGTCATCGCGCCAGTGTCGTCGAGGTCGCTTGTTCGCGGCGCGATCCCAGCACGCGCGCGTAGGCCCAGGTGAACTCGGCGCCTATCAGCAGGATCTGCGCCGAGAAGTACACCCACACCAGCAGCGCGACGACCGACGCCGCCGCGCCGAACCCCGACGCGACGCCGCTGCTGCGCAGATAGAAGCCGATGACCGTGCGGCCCAGCTCGAACAGGCCGGCCGTGACCAGCGCGCCCAGCAGCACGTCGCGCCAGGCGATGCGGGCGCGCGGCATCCACTTGAAGATCAGCGCGAACACGGCCACCACCAGCCCTTGGCTGATGACCATGTTGGCCACCGCCGCCACGTACAGCCATTCGCCGAACCACGGCTTCCACCAGGTCTCGGCCGCCGACATCGCTGCGCCCAGCAGCAGCGACACCAGCAGCAGGAAGGTCAGGCCCAGGATGAGCCCGAAGCTCAGCAGCCGCGCGCGCAGCCAAGCCCACCAGCCCTGCACCGGCCGCTGCGGCACGCGCCAGATGGTGTCCAGCGCGTCCTGCAATTCGGCGAACACGGTCGTGGCGCCCACCAGCATCAGGCCCAGCCCCAGCAGCGTGCTGAACCAGCCGCCCACCGGCCACGCCACGCTCTTCAGCAGCGCTTCGATCGTGGATGCGGCGGATGTACCCAGCAGCGCCTCTAGTTGCTCGAACAGCTCGCCGCGCACCGCCTCGCCGCCCCACACCAGGCCCGCCACGGACACCACGATGAGCAGCAGCGGCGCCAGCGAGAACAGCGTGTAGTAGGCCAGTGCCGCGCCCATGCGCGGGCCGCGGTCGTCGAGGAAACCGTCGAAGGTCAGTTGCAGCACACGGCCCAGCGGGCGGATGGGGTCAAGCCAGCGCATGGCCGAAGTCTGGCCGCGCCCATGGGCGGGGCTTGTAGGACGGGGCCCTAGACGCCCGCGGCTTCGAAGCGGAAGCGGACGAAGTACACCTTGTGCCCACCGCCGTGCTGGGCCGTCTGCAACAGGTCTGCCAAGCTGCGAAAGCCCGACTCGCGGGCCAGCGAATCCGAGATGTCGTTCAGCGTGATCTCGCGGATGGATGTGACGACGATGCTGCCGCCTTCGATCCAATAACGGCCGCCGGCCGTCACGCGGGGCGATTGCCAGATGCGGATGCTGGTGGTGATGGTGCCGTTGCGCACGCCTTCGCGCAGCTGCTTGGCGAACTGCATGTCAGCCGATGCGCGATGCCACGTTCCACACGTGATGCGCCGGGTCGATGATCCGGCCGACGCGGTCGCCCCAGGCCTGGTCGGCAGCCGGCATCAGAACGCGCGCACCCGCAGCGATCGCGGAGGCCATCGTGGCGTCGGTGTCGTCGCAGTAGAGGAAGTGCACGACCGGCGAGCTGCCGTCCGGTGCCGGTGGACGGCTGCCGAGGTGGGGCGAGTCGTCGTGCACCATGAACAAGGAGTCGAAGAAGGACAGCGTGGCGTGGATGACGCGGCCGTCCGTTGCCGCGCGGCGCGACAGCTCGGTGGCGCCAAACGCGGCCTTGCAAAACGCGATCTGCGCCGCCGCATCGGCGCACACCAGCATGGGGATGATCATGCGCGGCCTGGACATTCAGATCTCCGTGCGCAGCTTCTCATAGCCGCTGCGGCTGATCGGGATGCGTTTGCCGTTCTTCATGCGGGCGATGAAGGCGTCGCTGTCGGTCTTCTCCAGGCCTTGCAGTGCGGCCAGGTTGATGATGAAGGAGCGGTGCACGCGCACGAAGCGCGCCGGGTCCAGCTGGGTCTCAAGCTCGGAGATGCGCTGCGGCTTCAGGTGTTCACGCCCGTGGGCGTGGAAGGCGACGTAGTCGGCCTGGGCTTCTATGTAGGCGATGTCGTCCACCAGCAGCACCTGCATGCCGTCACCGTCGCGCACCAGCACGCGCGTCAGCGCTGCCTTGGGCAGCAGGCGCTCCAGCCCCGGCGACGGCTGCTCGCGCAGGCGGCGGGCGCGCTCCAGCGCCGCGTCGAAGCGGGCCTGCGAGAAGGGCTTCAGCAGGTAGTCCACCGCATGCAGCTCGAAGGCACGCATCGCGTGCTGGTCGTAGGCGGTCGTGAAGATGACGCCGTCGCGCCGGCCGGTCAGTTCCAGCACCTCCAGCCCGGTGAGCTTGGGCATCTGGATGTCGAGGAAGACCAGATCGGGCTTCAGCTCGGTGATGGCGCGGGCGGCGTCCAGGCCGTTGTCGGCCTCGGCCACCAGCGTGATGTCGGCATGGCAGCGCAGGTACTCCGCCAGCAGGCGACGGGCCAGGTGCTCGTCTTCAGCGATGAGCGCGCGCAGCGTCATGATGTGGTCTCCAGTGGCAGAGAAATCTCTACGGCGAAGCCCTCGCGCGTGGCACCCCAGTGCACGCGGGCGCGGCCGGCGTACTGCGAGGCCAGCCGGTCGCGCAGGTTGCGCAGCCCCAGGCCCAGGCCGGACTCATGCACCGGCGTGGCGGGCACGGGATTGCGCACGGCCAGGTGAAGCCAGCCATCGCGCGCCTGCGCCTGCACGCTCAGCAGGCCGCCATCGTCGCGCGGGCGCAAGCCGTGCTTCAGCGCGTTCTCCACCAGCGGCTGCAGCGTCAGCGGCGGCAGCAGCGCCTCCAGGCAGTCGGGCTGAGCATCGACGGCGGTGGCCAGCTTGTCGCCCAGCCGCTGCTTCTCGATGGCGACGTAGTGTGTCACGAGGCCCAGCTCATCTGACAGCCGGATGCGCTCGCGGCCTGCCAGGTCCAGCGTCTGGCGGAAGAACTGCGCGAGGTCTATGGCCATCGCGCGTGCGGCGGCGGGGTCCAGGTGGGTGAGGGCGCTGATGGAGTTCAGGCTGTTGAACAGGAAGTGCGGGTCGATCTGCAGCCGCAGCAGCTGAAGCTCCATGTCGCGCGCCAGCAGCCGGGCCTGGGCTTCGCGGGCGCTGGCGGCCCGGGCGGTCTGGAAGGCGATCAGCAGGTCGTGGGCCAGCACCGCCAGCGTCAGCAGCGCCAGCAGCCCAGCGGCCAGCAGCGCATGTCCACGGCCGGTCAGCCCCACCCAGCCTTCGGCATGGCCGAACAGCGTGGCGGCGGCGTCCCAGCTGGCGGCCAGTGCCAGCATCAATGCCGCCAGTGTCAGCACCAGGCCGGCGCGATAGCCCACTGCGGCCCGCCAGCTCGCGGTGCCGAAGGGGCGGCTGCGGCAGGGGTAGTAGGTGGCCAGCGCAACTAAGGCGAACACGGTGCACAGCGGCAGGGTCCAGGGCAAGGCGCGGCTCCAGGGCGCCAACCCGAGGCCGTGCAGCGCTGCGGTCAGCGCCAGGCCGGCCAGCACCCAGGCCAGCAGGTAGGCGGCCAGGCCGCGCAGGTGGCTGAGCAGCGGGTGCAAGGCTCAGTTCTTGATCTCGACGCCGCCGAACACCACGTCGCCGCGCAGCACCAGCCGCGGGCCGCCGGCCATGGGCGGTGTGGTCTTGTCCTCCACGCCGCCGAAGGTGGAGTCCACCTCCACGACGACCTGCCACTCGCGCGGCACGCGCAGCTCGATGCCGCTGAAGCGGGCCGAGATCTCCAGGCGGGCCTCGGTGCCAGCGATGACGGCCTGCGTCAGGTCCAGTTCGACGCCGCCGAAGGTGGAGCTGAGACGGCCGCCCTTGAAGTCCGGCGAGTCGTTGCGCTGGCTGATGGCGCTGAAGCTGGCATTGATGCTGACCAACTCGCCATGCGCCAGCGTGGTCGCGGGAATGCAGCCGGCCTTGTCACCGGCACGGGGGATGAAGGCGCGCAGCAGGATGGACAGGCCCGCCATGATGATGAGCACCGGCCACCAGTCGCGCAGCTGGATGTGCGTGTAGCCCAGGTTCTGCGCCGTCAGCACGGCGCCGATGCCGATGACGACCAGGCTGAACATCACGCTGCCGTGGCGCCAGAAGACCAGCCGGCTCACACCCCACAGCACCAGCGCCAGCGGCCAGAAGGTGCGCAGCAGCGCGATGTCGAAGACGTGCAGGTTGTCCAGCAGCGCCAGTACGCCGATGGCGACGACGGCCAGACCGAACAGGACGCGCTGGGCCGCATGCGAGGGGCGGTGGCGGGGAGGTTGATCGGACGACACGGCGTTTCCTGGGTTGCGCAAGTGCCGCCAGTAGACCGCGATTCGCGGGCCGCTCCGACCCGGCCTCGGTGAATCGACGCCGCGAGCCGACGAATCGACGGCCGCTCAGTGGCGGATCTCGACGCTGCCCAGCAGCGCCTCGCCCCGCAGCACCAGGCGCGGGGCGCCCACCGCCTGCGGCTGGGTGCGGTCGGTGATGCTGCCGGCGCTGGCCGACATCTCCACGACGACCTGCCAGCCCTGGGGCACGCGCAGCGTCAGGCCGCTGAGGCGCGCGTCGATCTGCAGCACCGCTTCCGGCGCGTTCAGGCGGGCGTTGCCCAGGTCCAGTTCGAGGTTGCTGCAGTTCAGGTCAATGCGGCCGCCCTGGAAGTCGGTCGCGTCGCTGCGCTGCTGCAGGTTGCTGAAGCTGGCCTGGGTGGCGATGTGGTCGCCCTGCAACTGCATCGCGCCGTGGGCGCCGCGGCGCAGCATGGACAGGCCGGCCGCGATGATGAACACCGGCCACCAGTGGCGCAGCGCGAACAGGTCGCTGCCCAGGTTCTGCGCCGTCAGCATGGCGCCGACCAGCACCAGCGCGATGCCAGCCATGCGGCCCCGACCGGGCATTGCCAGCCGTGCCAGACCGAAGAGCACCAGCGCCAGCGGCCAGAAGTTGCGCAGCAGCGCGGTGTCGACGATGTGCAGGTTGCCCAGCAGCACCAGCGTGCCGATGGCGGCGAGGCCCAGCCCGAAGAGGGCGCGATGGCCGGGTTGGCTGCCGGTGTTCTGGTGGCGGATGTGCGTGCTTTGCATGGCGGGCTCCGTGGGTTGATGACGCCATTGGGCCCGCCGGGCGGTGTTGCCGCGACCGTGGTGCGGCGAATCGACAGCGCCGGCGATGAACGGTCAGAGCAGCGCGCCAATGAAAAAAAGCCCGGGGCTTTCGCACCGGGCTTTCGGGATCAGATGACTCTGGAGATCAGGCGGCAGCGCGCTTGGCGGTGCGGGCAGCCGTCTGCGTGGCCTTGACGGCTTGCGACGTGGCGGCCTGGAAGTTGGACTCGGCCACTTCGACGGCCTGCTTGGTGGCCTTCTGCACGGACTCGAACGCGTTGTTGGCGGCGGCGACGGCCGACTTCACCAGCGCGACGGCGTTCTCTGTGCCGGCCGGCGCGTTCTTGGCGGCGTTGTCCACCAGGCTGGAGAAGGTGCGTTGCGCATCGGCGAACTGGCTCTCGGCGACCTTGGCGACTTCGGCGCCGGTCTTGGAGGCGATGTCGTAGATGTGGCGGCTGTAGGAAGCGGCCTTCTCGGCGGTCGGCTGCAGCAGCGCGGCCTGCAGGCTCAGCAGCTCCTGGGCGTCCTTCACGGACAGCGCAGCGGCGGTGGTGTCGGCCACTTCGGTCAGCGCGGTCTTGGCCACTTGCAGGTTCAGCTCGACGAGCTTCTCGACGCCTTCGAACGCCTTGTTCGTCAGGCCGAAGAGGGTTTCGACGTTGGCCTTGTGCGCGGCGAGGACTTGTTCAGCGGTCAGCATGTAGGACTCCGATCTCTGGTTGACGAACAGATTGCTGTGCTGTTTTGCTGCACTGCAACATGACTCGAATCATAGGGGTTGTGCCGAGGATTGCAAGAACTTTTTGTGCGCTGCAGCAAAACTAGGGGTGTCCGGTTGGCGACACCCCGAAATGCATCCGCTGACAGCCCATCCGTGTCAGCGGGCGAAGACCACCCGTCCGCCGCGCACCGCGCATTTCACGTTGGCGAAATGCTTTTCCGACTGCATCGGGTCGCCGCCCAGCGCCACGATGTCCGCGTCTTGCCCTGGCGCGAGCCGGCCGCGGCGCGAAGATTCCTGCCAGCGTTCGGCGGGCGTCGTCGTGAGGGAAGCGAGGATCTGCATAGGGCTCAGGCCCGCTTGCGCCATCAACTCGTACTCCTCCGTGGGGTCGCTGTCCTCCATGTAGTCGACATCGGTGCCGAACAACACCTTGCCGCCCGCGGCCGCAAAGCGGCCGAACTCGCGCACGCTGTCCTGCAGGATGGGCTCGCCGATCCGCGGCGGCACCTTCTCCTTGTTCAGTTCGTGCCGGAGCAACTTCAGCGTCGGCACCATGTAGACCCCCGCGTTGCGCAATTCATCCATCAGCGCCACGGGCCAGGGGCCTGGTGTGCCCAGCGGCGGATGCGCGAGGATGTCCACCTTCGCGCGCAGCGCCGCCCGCACGCCGTCGAGGTCGGTCGGGTGGGCGAACACGAGGTGCCCCCGGCGGTGCGTTTCCGCTGCGGCCGCCTGGGCGATGTCGGCCGACATGCGCTTGGGCGGGCGGTTGCGCTGTGGCGTCACGAGGAACAGTTTGGTCGCCTCGGCGCCGGCGTCCAGGTTCTGCCGGATCGTCTTCAGCGCGGCGTCGACCGAGTGGGGCTGCGGCAACTTTGCAAGGAAGGCGGCATCGAAGTGGTCGAGGTACACCGGCAGGCCCTGCGCCGGGAACAGCGGCAGGCCGGCGGTCAGCAGGCGCGGCCCCTTCAACTCACCCTGGTTGATGCGCTGGCGCAGCGCCAGCGTGTTGTCGCGGTCGGAGGCGATGTCGAAGGCGGTCGTGAAGCCATAGCGCGTCAGCAGTGCTTCCAGGCCTTTCTCCAGCGTGGCGGCCTTGGCGCCGGTCGCTTTCGCGAACGCCGGGCCGTTGAGGTGCACATGGCTGTTCTGAAAGCCTGCGACCAGCACGCCACCCTCGCATTCAGGCGCCAGCGAAGGGACGTTGGTGTTCTCGGCATCGCGTGGGCCGACGGCGACGATGCGGCCGTCCCGCAACAGCACGACGCCGTCGTGGATTGGCGCGGCGTCGGGCGCCGGATACAGCTTCACGCCGCGCAGCGCGCGAAGGCCGGCGTCGGCAGCGCCGGCCGAAGGGACAACCATGGCGGCGAACAGGAGGGCGGCGGCGGCACGAGCGAGGAGTGAGCGGCTGGGATGCATGCGGGGCAGCCTATCAAAACGATGACGAGCTATGGTCCGGGCTCCATGCTGGCCTTCCACTCCGACGCCCATAGCCTGGCCTTGCCGCCCGGGCACCGCTTTCCGCAATCCAAGTACCGGCTGCTGCGCGAGCATTTCGAGCGCGAGCCCGGGCTGCTTCGCATGCAGCCAGCGCCTGCCGCCAGCGAGGGCGAACTGGCGCTGGTGCACACACCGGACTACATGGCCGCCGTGCTGCAAGGCACGCTGAGCGCGGCCCAGCAGCGCGAGATCGGTTTTCCGTGGAGCGAGTCCATGGCCGAGCGATCACGGCGCTCCGTGGGCGCCAGCATCGCCGCGGCACGCGCGGCGTTGGCCGAGGGCGTGGCAGCCAACATGGCGGGCGGCACCCACCATGCCTATGCCGACAAGGGCTCCGGCTTCTGCGTGTTCAACGATGTGGCCGTGGCGGCGCGGCTGATGCAGGCGGAGTGGGCGAGGGCGCATCGCAGCCGGCTGCAGGTGGCAGTGATCGACCTGGATGTGCACCAAGGCAATGGCACGGCGGCTATTTTTCGCGACGACGACAGTGTCTTCACTTTCTCCATGCACGGCGCGCGCAACTTCCCGTTCCGCAAGGAGCCTAGCGACCTGGACGTGGACTTGCCCGACGGCTGCGGCGACGCCGACTATCTCGCCGCGCTGGACGATGCGTTGGTCGAGGTCCGGCGGCGTTGCGAGCCGGGTCTGGCCTTCTACCTGGCCGGTGCCGATCCGCATGAGGGCGACCGGCTGGGGCGGCTGAAGCTGACGTATGCGGGCCTGGCCGAGCGCGACCGGCGTGTGCTGACAGCCTTGCGGGAACGCGGCATCCCGGTGGCGCTAAGCATGGCGGGCGGCTACGGCGTGGACCTGGCGACCACGGTCGCCGTGCAGGTGACGACGCTGAACCTGGCCGCCGAGTCCTGGCTGGCCTGGCGACTCAGCGCACGCGGAACTGGCTGACCACCTGGGCCAGCCGCTGCGCCTGTTCGCGCAGCGACTCGGCGGCCGCGGCGCTTTCTTCCACCAGCGCGGCGTTCTGCTGCGTCATGTCGTCGACCTGCGTGACGGCGCGGTTCACGTCGTCGATGCCCTGGCTCTGCGCCGTGGCCCCGGCGCTGATCTCGCCCATGATGTCGGTCACGCGCTGCACGGCGCCGACGATCTCGCCCATCGTCGAGCCGGCATCCTGCACCAGCCGCGCGCCGGACTCGACGCGCTCGACGCTGGCGCTGATCAGCGTCTTGATCTCTTTGGCGGCCGCGGCGCTACGGCCCGCGAGGCTGCGTACCTCGCCAGCCACCACGGCAAAGCCGCGACCTTGTTCCCCGGCGCGCGCCGCCTCGACGGCCGCGTTCAGCGCCAGGATGTTGGTCTGGAACGCGATGTCGTCGATGACGCCGATGATGTCCGCGATGCGCTTGGACGAGGCTGCGATGTCGTTCATCGTGTCCACCACCTGCTGCACGACGCTGCCGCCGCGGTGCGCGACGTCGGCGGCCGACGTGGCGAGCTGGTTGGCGGTCTGCGCGTTGTCGGCGCTCTGCCGCACGGTGCCGGTCAGCTGACCCATGGACGAGCTGGTGATCTCCAGGCTGGACGCCGTCTGCTCGGTGCGCTGGCTCAGGTCCTGGTTGCCCGAAGCGATTTCGGCGGACGCCGTGCGGATGGAGTCGGCCACCAGCATCACGTCGCCCACCGTGTTGCCCAGCTGCTCGCACATCTGGTTCAACGTACGCATCAGGCCGGCCAGTTCGTCCTGGCCCACGGGCTGCGCGCGGCGCGTCAGGTCGCCGGCGGCAACGGACTCTGCCAGCGACAGTGACGCATTCACGTCCGCGGCGATCTTGCGCTGGATGACCAGCAGCACGCCCATGCCCGCGCCGGCAGCCAACAGCGACACCAGCGCGAACAGCCAGGTGCGCTGGCGCGCATTGGCCTGCTGGGCGGCGGCGGCGGACTGCTGGTCCTCGCCCATGCTCTGCACGACCTTGGCGATCAGCGTTGCAACTTCCTTGTAGCGAGTCTCGGCGTCCTGCATCGCGGCGACGCCTGTGTTGGGGTCCACCGAGGCCAGATCGATGGCGCCGTCGGCCTTGGCCAGATAGGCCTGCAGCAGCGGTAGCGTGGCCTTGATGTGGACGTCGGTCTCCGGCGGCGTGCCGTCCATGTCGGCCAGCGTCGTCAAGGTGCGCGTCAGGCCTTCAACCTGCTGCTTGAGCTGGCCGCGCAGCGCCTTGACCTTGGCATCGTCCAGCGAGCCGATCAGCGCGATGGTGCGGAAGACCCCGCCGTGCATCTCGCCCACCTGCGTCTGCACGGCCACCGTGGTCAGGAAGACCTCGTTGCGCTCCTGGCTGGCCTCGTTGGAGGCCACCACCTCGCGCAGTGAATACATGTTGCTGCCCAGGCCGATGGCCAGCACCACGGCCAGCGCCGCCATGGGAGGCAGCAACATCTTTGCAGCCAGCTTCATTGTCTAGAACCTCTCGCGGACAGCGCCGCGACGCAAGGGAAGATGGCCGGGCATCCGGTGTCGCGACCTTACTTGTAGATGCCGCCGCAGACGATGGTTTCGTCCAGCCGCTCGCAGTACATCTGCTTGGGCTCTACCTTCTTGGTCGTCGGGTTGGTGAACTTGTAGTCCTGCCAGAAGCCGCCCGGCTTGGATTTGCCCAGCTCCACACGCTCCTTGATGAAGGGCTTGCCGTCGATGTCCTTCAGGTCGATCAGGTCGCGACCCACCATCTTCTCGTTGGCACCGTGGGCAAGGCCTTTGCCGTCCAGCCCGTAGACGACGAGATAGAGGTCGTGCTTGATGAACTGCGGATCCTTGGTCGTGATGGCTGCGTAGCCCTTGTCCTTGCCGTTCGCCTTGATGAAGGCGATGCCCTTCTTGACCATCGCGACCGCGTCGTCCTTGGTCGCGTTCTGCGCCTGAGCGGCCGGGGCTGCGAACAGGGTGACCACAGCGAGGGCAAGACCTGCCACGGGGATTCGCTTCATGAGGGTGCTCCTTTCCGAGCGGATGGGGGATCCAGGCGGTTCGGGCCAGTTTCTCTCCGGGAAAACGGAATCAGCAAGTGCATATGCCGCAAACAGACCCCTAAAAAACAACCACTTCGGGCCGCATGGAAGAATGAGGCCATGACCGCACGCCCCCAGCCCGACGCCCGCGAGGCCTATGCCCGCTTCGTGCCGCTGACCACGCGCTGGATGGATAACGACGTCTACGGCCATCTGAACAACGTCGTCTACTACAGCCTGTTCGATACCGCCGTGAACCGCCTGCTCATCGAGGCCGGCGCGCTGGACATCCATGCGGGCGGCGTCATCGGCCTGGTGGTCGAGACGCACTGCAACTTCTTCGAGTCGCTGGCGTTCCCGCAGCGCATTGATGCCGGCGTGCGCGTGGCCCACCAGGGGCGCTCCAGCGTGCGCTACGAGATCGGGCTGTTCGCCGAAGGCGCGCCGACCTGTGCCGCCCGGGGTCATTTCGTGCATGTCTATGTAGACCGCGAGACCCGCCGCCCGGTGGCTGAACTGCCTGCCGCCTACCTGCAGGCCCTGAAAGACCTGACGCCATGAAGCGCTTCGACACGCCCACGCCCGAACAGACCGCCGCGGTCGACGCGGCCATCAAGACCCGGCACTCGCTACGCGCCTTCCTGCCCACGCCGGTGCCGCGCGCGACCGTTGAACAGATCCTCGAGGTCGCTTCCTGGGCGCCGTCGGGCACCAACACCCAGCCCTGGCAGGTGCATGTGCTGACCGGCGCGGCGCTCGAACGCGTGGCCGGCCGCATTCAGGCAGCGTACCTCGACGCCGAGCAGAACGCGGCCCACAAGGAGGAGTACGCCTACTACCCCAACGAGTGGCGCAGCCCCTACATCGACCGCCGTCGCAAGGTGGGCTGGGACTTGTACGGCCTGCTGGGCATCGCCAAGACGGACAAGGCGCGCATGCAGCACCAGCACGGGCGCAACTTCATCTTTTTCGACGCGCCGGTGGGGCTGTTTTTCACGATAGACCGCGTCATGCAGCAGGGCTCGTGGCTGGACTACGGCATGTTCCTGCAGAACGTCATGGTGGCTGCTCGCGCGCGCGGCCTGCACACCTGCCCGCAGGCCGCGTTCACGCAGTTCCACCGCCTGATCGCTGAAGAGCTGCAACTGAACGAAGAGCAGATGCTGGTCTGCGGCATGTCGCTGGGTTTTGCCGACCCGGCCGCCGTGGAGAACAGCCTGGTCACCGAGCGGGCGCCGGTGGCTGAGTTCGCACGCTTCCTGGAGGAGTGACCATGCGCAAGAAGGTTCTCGTCGCGCGCCGCGCGCCGGCCGCCGTCATCGAGAAGCTGTCGGCCCAGTTCGACGTGGACGCAGTCGATGGCGCCACGGTGCTGACGCCCGCCGAGCTGCGCGAGCGGCTGCAGGGCAAGGACGGCGTCTACATCACCGGCACCGAGCGCATCACGGCCGAGCTGCTGGACGCCTGTCCGCAACTGCGCGCCGTCTGCACGATGAGCGTGGGCTACAACCACATCGACCTGGCCGCCTGCACGGCGCGCCGCGTGCTGGTCACCAACACGCCCGATGTGCTGACCGAGACCACCGCCGACCTCGGCTTCGCGCTGCTGATGGCCGCCGCCCGCCGCATGAGCGAGGGCGAACGCATGCTGCGCGACGGCCAGTGGAAGAGCTGGGCGTGGGACTTCCTGGCCGGTGCGGACGTGCACGGCACCACGCTGGGCATCCTGGGCATGGGCCGCATCGGCCAGGCCATCGCGCGGCGCGGCCGCTTCGGCTTCGGCATGCGGGTGGTCTATCACAACCGCAGCCGGCTGCCGGCCCAGATCGAGACCGAGCTGGCCGCACGCTTCCTGTCCAAGGACGAGTTGCTGGCCGTGGCCGACCACCTGGTGCTGGTGCTGCCGTACTCGGCCGAGTCGCACCATTGCATGGCCGCGCCTGAGCTGGCGCGCATGAAGCCCACGGCCACGCTGGTCAACATCGCCCGCGGCGGCATCGTCGACGAGAACGCACTGGCCGCCGCGCTGCGCGAGGGCCGGCTTGCGGCGGCGGGCCTGGACGTCTTCGAAGGCGAGCCCCAGGTCAACCCCGCGCTGCTGACGCTGCCCAACGTCGTACTGACCCCCCATATCGGCAGCGCCACGATGCCCACCCGCCTGGCCATGGCCGGCCTGGCCGCCGACAACCTGGTTGCCGCGCTGACCGGCGCGACGCCACCCACCCCGCTGAACCCCGAAGTCCTGCCCCTGTGATCCCCGTGATGAAACGCCGTCTGCTGTACGTCCTCGCGCTGCTGCCCGCCCTGGCCCTGGCCCAGAAGAAGGCCACGCCACCGCCCACGCCCGAACCCGCCGCCGTTGAGGACAAGACGCCCCGCGACCCCAACAAGTTTGCCGCGCTGTCCCTGCTGGGCGACAGCGTGCAGCTGCTGAACCTGACGCCCGCGCGCGGCGACACGGTGCAGACCGGCGAATGGACCGCCAAGCCGACCGGCGGCCTGGACAACGCGGTGCTGCAGGCGCTCAACATGGCCGTCAAGGCCAGCGACGAGAAGCGGGAGATCAAGCTCTACACCTCGTCCACGCGCAGCCTGTTCGGCGATCCGGCCAAGCTGTTCGTTGATGGCAAGCTCAGCCTGCCCGGCAACCTGGCCGCCGCCGTGCGTTCGGCCGGTGCCGGCAAGCTGTTGTTGGTCACGCGCAGCGTCCAGGAGCCGGGGCTGATCGCCACGCTGCCGGCGCGCATCCTGTCCAGCCTGGAAGGCCCCGGCTTCGTGCTGGACCAGCGCCCCAGCGGCCAGATCGGCTTCGACGGCCAGGCGGGCCTGCCGGTGCTCGCGCCCTATGTGTCCATCCGCGTCGCGCTGATCGACCTGGGCGACCTGCGGCTGCGCCGCGAGCAGTCGCTGGCCGTCGGCAGCCGCCTGCCCGTCACGCGCGAAGCCGCCGCGAACCCCTGGGCCGCAACGACGCCCGAGCAGCGCGTGCAGGCGCTGGAGGCGCTGATCGAGGCGGAGCTGCCCAAGGCGGTGGCGGGGTTGGTCGCGCCCTGAGCGGCGTTCGTCCCGCGGGTGCCACGTTCGTCGCATGGCGGCGGCGCCGCATCTGCTGGGTGAGGATGCTGTCGCCCGGCGTCTTGCAAGGTGCGAGCGCGGTGCAGGAGGGATGATGGTGCAAGCGGCAACGAGCAACGCGAGCGAGGCGGCCGGCAGCGAGCGACAGGCATACAGCGCGGTCAGCTTCTGGATCGTGATTGGGATAATGGGACTGTTGGTGATCGGCGTGCTGTCGCGGGTGTTTCCCGGCGCGAGGCTGGCCGAGTTCGGGACGCTGGCGGGCGGTTTTTGGGGCGTGACGCTTGCGCTGGCCTACGTGATGCAAGGCGGTGGGCTGCCAGGCTACAGCCGCGACGTCGGGATGTTCGCCAGCTACCGCCAGTGGACGTGGCAGCTCACGCTGCTGCTGATCTATGTGAGCGCGCTTCTCGTGGGGATCATCCCGTTGGTCGTCGATGGGGTGAGCGCGTCAGCCAGCAAGTTCATGCTGCTGGTGCTGCTGCTGGTGCCCGCGCTGTTGCCCTTTGACGCCTGCAGTTGGTGGCTCGCGCGCCATGTGGGCGATCGCCCGACGATGCAGCAGGCACTGTCGATGTGGCTGCCCGCGCTGCTGGTGTCCATGTTGGCATGCCTGATCGTGATGAAGGTGATCCAGCTGTCGTCGGCCGGCCTGTTCAAGCCGGTCCACTTCTTCTTCGGTCTCGCGGCGGGTCCGTTGTACCTGCTGACGTTGGTGGTCCTGCACCGGGCCACGCTGAGCTGGCACGCCCGCATCGGCCAGGCTGACCAGCGCGCCGACGCCGCCGACACCGCCCGCCACCTCGCCGAGGCACGCCTCGCCGTGCTGCAGGCGCAGATCGAGCCGCACTTCCTGTTCAACACGTTGGCGACGGTGGAGTACCTGATCAAGAGCGAGCCGGACAAGGCGGGCGTGCTGCTGAACCAGCTGACCCGCTACCTGCGACTGGCCATGCCGTCCATGCGGCAGCTGTCGTCCACGCTGGGCCGCGAGTTCGAGCTGACCGATGCGTACCTGCAGATCGCCAGACTGCGCATGGGCGGCCGGCTGCAAGTGGACGTGGAACTGCCCGACGCGCTGCTGACCACCGGGTTCCCGGCGCTGGTGGTGCAGACGCTGGTGGAGAACGCCATCAAGCACGGCGTGGAGCCTAAGCCGGGGCCCGCGCACATTCGCGTGTTCGCGCGGCAGGTGGGGAGCGAGCTGCATGTGGGCGTGCAGGACAACGGCGTGGGCCTCAGCGGCGTGATGGCGCCTGACGGCGGCACGGGCCTGCAGAACGTCCGTGAGCGCCTGCGCGGCCTGCATGGCGAGCGAGCGCAGCTGTCCGTCGTGGGCCTGGCCGATGGCGGCGTGCTGGCCACAGTGGTGGTGCCGCTGGAGAAGGAGACTGCATGACGACCGCCATCCTGGCCGACGACGAGCCCTTCATGCGCGCCGCGCTGCGTGAGCGGCTGGCGCAGCTGTGGCCGGAACTGCGGTTGTTGCAGGAATGCGAGGACGGCATCCAGGCCTTGCAAGCCATCCAGCGCCTGAAGCCTCAACTGGCGTTTCTCGACATCCGCATGCCCGGCCTGACCGGTCTGCAAGTGGCCGAAGCGCTGCAGGGCGTCGACACGCGCGTCGTCTTCGTCACCGCCTACGACGCGCATGCGGTGGACGCCTTCGAGGCGCAAGCCGCGGACTATGTGCTCAAGCCCGTGGAGCTGCCGCGCCTGGCCAAGACGGTGGCGAGGCTGCGTGAAGCGTTGATGGAGCCGGCACGGCGCGACGACTGGCTGCAGGTGGCCGTGGGCAGCCAGGTGCGGCTGCTGCATGTGGACGATGTGCAGTATTTCGAGAGCGACAGCAAATACACCCGCGTCGTCGCGCCGGACTGCGATGGTCTGATTCGCGTGTCGCTGAAGGAACTGCGGGAACGGCTGGACCCGGCCAGCTTCATGCAGGTGCATCGCAGCATCGTCGTCAACCGGCGCCATGTGCACGGCGTGCACCGCGTGGACGACGCGCTGGAGCTGGAGATCAAGGGGCGGATGGAGCGGCTGAAGGTATCCGCTCAGTACCACCCGCTATTCAAAGCCCTATAGCGCCGGCAGCGCCTTGAACACGCCCGCCGGATCCCACGCCTGCTTCACCTGTCGCAGCCGCGCGAGGTTGGCGCCGTAGTAGGCCTCCGCCGGCTTGGCCAGCAATCCGTCCAGGTAGTTCACATAGGCGCCGCCGCTGCTCCATGCGGCCATGGTCGCGCGCATGCCGTTGGCCCAGGTGGCGGCTTCGTCCAGCGTGGCGGCGGCGCTGCCGGCCGGGTACTCGGCCAGGTATTGCGCGCTGAACAGCGCACGGCGGTGCGGGAAGGCGGTGGCGTCGGGCGCCACGCGTGCGATGGCGCCGCCCATCAGGTTCAGCAGCGCGGCGCCGGGACGGCCACTGCCGCGGCGCTGCTGCAGCGCGTCGCCCAGCGCCGTGGTGCCAGCCGTGTTCAGCGGCGTGTCGAAGAAGTCCGAGCTGGCCGCCATCGCCACGCGGCCCAGCACGCCGCTGGTGTTCTGGCTGGGCAGGTGGCATTGCGCGCGGCTCAGCGTGGCGCAGCTGCCCAGCATGACGTCGCGATAGGTGCGCGCCTGCAGCATCGCGTCGGGCGGTGTGCGGCCGATGCGCGCGAGCAGACCGTTCCAATGCGGTTGCACCGCCGCGGCGTCGCCGATGGCGATGCCCCACAGATAGGTGCTGCCGCCGTTCAACGCCAGCTGTGACCAGACCGTGTCCGGCAGCGTCTGCGGCCAGGCCTGCCAGGCGCTCAGCACGGCCGGCAGTTCGGCCTGGGTGAACGTGGCGCCGAACTGCACCAGCGGCTGCACCGCATGGGTCTGGAAGGTCAGCGACGTGACCAGCGCGACCTGTCCGCCACCGCCGCCGCGCAGCGCCCAGAACAGGTCGGCGTTCTGCGTCGCGCTGCAGTCCAGTTGGCGGCCATCGGCCGTCACGACGCGCGCGGACAGCAGCGCGTCGCAGGTCAGGCCGTGGGCGCGGTCCAGCACGCCGACGCCGCCGCCCAGCGTGATGCCGGCGATGCCTACCGTCACGCAGCTGCCCGATGAGAGGCAGCGGCCATTGCTGATCAACGTGTCGTAGATGTCCACCAGCTTGGCACCCGCGCCGACGGTCACACTTTCGCCATCCAGCTGCACGCCGTCCATCGCGCCCACGTCGATGAGCAGCGCGCTGCCGCTGCTGGCACCCAGGTAGCTGTGGCCGCCGCTGCGGGTGGTGAATGCGAGCTTTTGCTGCTGCGAGAAGGTCAGCGCCGCGGCGATGTCGGCGGCGCCGCTGCAGCGGGCGATGGCTTGCGGCTGCTGGCTGTCGTAGCGCGCGTTGGCGGCGCGGGCCACGCGGTCGAAGTCGATGGCGCCCGGGCGCAGCAGGCTGCCTTGCAGCTGGCGGGAGAGGGCATCCCAGTCGACGCCGCTGGCGGGTGGTGGGGCCGGCGGGGGAGGCGGCACTGCCGAATCGCCACCGCCGCCACCGCAGCCCGGCAAGTTCAGGCCGATGGCTGCAGCGCCGCCCAGCGTCAGGAACTGTCTTCTCTCCATGTTGTCTCCACAGATACCAGAAAAAGACCAATGACAGCACTTTATGTGATACCAATAAAAGACCAATGTAAAACTTGCCGTGAAGGCGACAATGGCCGGCATGAGCCTGATCGATGTGTTGCTGCTGGGCCTGCTGGCCCTGATCCTTGTCCTGCTGTTGCTGATCTGGGCTCGTCAAAAACCACAAGCGGGCGTCGCGCCCGAGCTGTTGCAGAGCAACGAGCGGCTGGAGCGCGAACTGCGCGACGAACTGGGCCGCAGCGCCAGCGGCACGCGGCAGGAGCTGGTGCAGGGGCTGGCGCAGTTCCAGCAGGTGCTGGCGCAGGGGCTGCAGGGCAGCAACCAGTCGCTGGCACAACAGGCGCTGGCCGCACGCGAGGCGCAGGACGCCGCCGCGCTGCGCAGCGTGCAGGCGCAGGCCGAATCCATGCAGAAGCTGAACGACGCGATGCGCGAGCAGCTGCAGGTGCTGTCCAAGACCAACGACCAACGGCTGGCCGAGCTGCGGCTGACGGTGGAGCAGCGCCTCACCGCCATCCAGCAGGACAACGAGAAGAAGCTGGAGCAGATGCGCGCCACCGTCGACGAGAAGCTGCACGCGACGCTGGAGCAGCGCCTGGGCGAGAGCTTCAAGCAGGTGGCCGAACGGCTGGAGCAGGTGCACAAGGGCCTGGGCGAGATGCAGAACCTGGCGCGCGACGTGGGCTCGCTGAACCGCGTGCTGACCAACGTGAAGACGCGCGGCGTGTTCGGCGAGGTGCAGCTGGCCGGCCTGCTGGACCAGGTGTTCACGCCCGAGCAGTACGCGGCCAACGTGGCGACGTTGCCGGGCTCCAACGAGCGCGTGGAGTTCGCCATCTCGCTGCCCGGCCAGCGCAACGACGGCAAGCCGCTGTGGCTGCCCATCGACGCCAAGTTCCCGCGCGAGGACTACGAGCGACTGCTGGATGCGCAGGAGCGCGCCGATGCAGCCGCGGCTGAGGCCGCTGGCAAGGCCATCGAGAACCGGCTGCGCCTGGAGGCGCGCACCATCCGCGAGAAGTACATCGGTCCGCCGCACACCACCGACTTCGCCATCCTGTTCGTGCCCACCGAAGGCCTGTACGCCGAGGCATTGCGCCGCCCGGGCCTGCTGGAGAGCCTGCAGCGCGAACACAAGGTCATGCTGTGCGGTCCTACCACGCTGCTGGCGACTCTCACCAGCCTGCAGATGGGCTTCCGCACGCTGGCGCTGGAGAAGCGCAGCGCCGAGGTCTGGGAGGTGCTGGGCGCCGTGAAGACCGAGTTCGGCAAGTTCGGCGACGTGCTGGCCAAGGCCAAGAAGAAGCTGGAAGAGGCCGGCAACACGCTGGACGCCGCAGAGGTGCGCACGCGCGCGATGACGCGCAAGCTCAAGACCGTTGAGGCGCTGCCCGATGACGCGGCCCAGCAGTTGCTGCAGCTGAGCCTCGGCGAGGACGCTGAGTGAGCGACGCTGCGCCAGCGCCGCGAAAAGGCCTGCGCGACGCCTTCGTGTGGCTGGTCGCCACCATCATCTGCGTGCACGCCTGCATGGCCACCACGCGCGTGACGGCCAGCCTGTGGGTGCTGGGCCAGGGCTATGGCGAGGCGTCGGTGGGCATGCTGCTGAGCCTGTTCGCGGTCGCGCCCATCGTGTTGTCGCTGTGGGCGGGCCGGCTGGCGGACCGTCACGGTTTCCACCGCCCGGTGGGTGTGGGCGTCGCGATGGCTTTTGCCGGCGCGCTGCTGACGCTGCTGATTCCCAAGCTGTGGGCCATCGCCACCGGCTGCCTGCTGTGCGGCGGGGCGGTGGCCGTGGCCGCCGTGGCGCTGCAGCGCGAGGCGGGCCTGATGGCCGATGAGCCGGGCGAGCTGAAGAAGATCTTCAGCTGGATGGCGCTGGGGCCGGCGATGTCCAACGCGCTGTCGCCCATCATCGCGGGCCTGCTCATCGACCACATCGGCATGACGGCCGCGTTCGCGTTCGCGACGCTGCTGCCTCTTGTGGCCTGGGCGCTGGCCCGCAAGGTGCCGCGCAACCCGCCCAAGGTCTACACCAAGAGCTTCCGCGAGCCGGCGGCCTGGGACCTGTTCCGTCTGCCGGCCTACCGCCGCCTGCTGCTGGTCAACCTCGCGCTGTCGGCCGGCTGGGACGCGCACAGCTTCGTCGTTCCGGTGGTGGGCCATGCGCGCGGGCTGTCGGCGGCCAGCATCGGGCTGGTGCTGGGCAGCTTCGCGGCGGCCGCCACGGTCGTGCGGCTGGCCATCGTGCGCTTTGCCGACGACATCGACGAGGCCAAGGCGCTGCGCGCCGCGATGACGCTGGCCACGCTGACCTTCATCGCCTACGCCTGGCTGCCCGGCACGCTGGGCCTGATGATCGGCTCGGCGCTGCTGGGCGTGGCGCTGGGTTCGGTGCAGCCCATGATCCTGGCCATGCTGCACCGCGCCACGCCGCCCGACCGCCACGGCCAGGCGCTGGGCCTGCGCATGCTGACGCTGAACGGAGCGACCGTGGGCATGCCCGTGGGTTTCGGCATGCTGGCCGCGGCGACCGCGCTGGCGGCCCCCATGTGGGTGATGGCCGGGGCGCTTCTGCTCGCACAGTTTCCAGCCCGCAAGCTCTAGCATCCAGGGCCTGGAGGTGGCCCATGCGCAATTGGATGTGGGCGGCGGCCGGCCTGCTCGCGGCGACGACCGCGCTGGCCCAGGTCGACGATGAGGACGCAGGCGAATCGGCGATGGCTCTCATGCCTGCCGCCGAGGCGCAGGCCTTGCTGGCCAGGCCCTTGCCGGCCGATCCGACCGCACGGGTGGAGTTGCTGAAGCAGCAGGTGCGCGCGGCGCAGTCGCTGGAGCAGCGCGGCCGCTGGGTGGAGCTGCTGGCCGAACTGGCGCAGCTGGTGCGCCAGCAGCCGGGTGCCGAGACCTGGGTGCGGCAATACCTCAGCGCCGAGTTCGTCTGGGGCAGCTCCGGCAAGGGGCTGACGGTGGCCGATGCCTATGCCACGGACACCTCGCTGAGCCCGTCGGTGCGCGCCGTGGCCGCGTTGCGCCAGGTCTATGCGCTGTCGCAGGCCCGCGACCGCGCGATGCTGGACCGCGCCTGGCAGCGTGCGCAAAGCCTGACCAAGCAGGCGCTGGAGAGCCGCGGCGACAGCGACCCTACCGGCACGCTGCTGCTGCAGGTGGACCGGCTGCAGGTGCGCTCCGAGGTCGAGCGCTGGGACGGCCGCCTGGCCGACGCGACCGCGACGCTGCGGGAGGCCGTGCGGTTGGCACAAAAGGGCGTGGAGGACGCGCGGCGCATGGGGGCGTCGCCGCGCGACCCGGCGCTGCTGGACGTCTACGGCTGGTACGACGGCTCGCAAGGCATGCTGACCTATGCGCTGGTGCGCCAGGGCCGCGCGCCCGAGGCGGTGCAGATCGGCCAGAGCAACCTGGCGCTGTGGCGCGCCGGCCAGATCACTGACGCCCAGGGCGCGCGCTGGAGCTACCGGCTCGCGCAGGCCCAGGTCGCATCGCGCCAGTACGCCGCCGCGCTGGAGAACGCGCAGCGCTCCGACGACATGCTGCAGCGCGCCGGCGCCAGCCCGGCCAGCCATGCGCGCTGGCTGGCGCGCCAGGAGCAGGTGCGCTCGCTGATCGGCCTGCGCCGCTGGGCCGAAGCCGATGCGTTCTACCGCGAGTTCCTCGGCAGCCTGCCGGCCGACAGCCTTGCCCGCGACCGTGCCAGCGACTGGCGGCTGCGTGCGCTGCTGGCCGCCAAGAACGGCCGCTTCGACGAGGCGCTGGAGACCGTCGAGCGCATCCATCGCTTCCGGCTGCGGCTTTACGGTGAGGCTCACCCGCAGACGCAGGAAGCCGCCGGCGTGCGCGCGCTGGTGCGCGTATTGAAGGGCGACATGGCCGGCGCCTGGAGCGACTACCAGCCGCTGTTCGCCGCGATGCTGGATAGCCCCGGCGGCTGGCAAGACCTGGACCTGGCCGGTGCGCGCGGCTTTGCGCTGGGCCTGGCCTTCGACGAGTTTCTGCGCGAGATCTCCGCGCGTGCCCAGCGAGGCGACAAGCTGGAGCCCGCGTGGCTGGACCGCGCGATGCAGGTGGCCGACCGGCTGCAGACCGGCAGCACGCATCGCGCGCTGGTGGACGCCAGCGCCCGCGTGCGCGCCGCCACGCCGGCGCTGCGCGCGCTGCTGGAGGAGGAACAGACGCTGCGCAGCGCGGCCGCCGCCAAGGCCGGCGCGATGAGCGGCACGCTGAACGAGGAGGACCGTCTGCGCCGCCGCAACAGCAGCGACGAGACCAAGGCCGAGCTGAAGGCGCTGCCCGATGCGGAGCGCAAGAAGCGGCAGAAGGCCATGGCCGACGAACTGGCCGCCGTGCGCGAACAGGTGCGCCAGCAGCGTGAGCAGGTGCAGGCGGCGCGCGAGGCGCTGACGGCGCAGCGCGAGCGTGTCGCCAAGGCCTATCCGGCCTATGCCGACCTGGTCACGCCCACGCTGCCGGCGCCGGCCCAGTTGCAGAAGCTGCTGTCGCCCGGCGAGGCGTTGCTGGTCGTGCACCCGCTGGAGAACGCGACGCTGGCCTGGCTGCTGGTGCCGGGCGAGGCCACGCGCTTCGGCGCGTCGGCCATCGGTGCGGCCGGCTGGGCCGACAAGGTTGGGCAGATCCGCACGGCGCTTGACCTCAGCACCGGCCGGCCGCCCACGCTGCCGGTGGCGTTGCTGCACGAGGTCTGGCGCGAACTGGTGGCGCCGCTGCGGCCGGGCGCCGACATCAAGAGCCTGCTGGTGGCCGCCGATGGCGCGCTGGCCGGCATGCCGTTCGCGGCCGCGCTGACGGCGCCCGAGCCCGGCGCCTTCGTCGCGCGTCACATGGCCGTCACGCAACTGCCGTCTGCCGGCGCGCTGTACGCGCTGCGCCGTGCGGCCTCGCCCACGCCGGCGCCCAAGCCGCTGTTCGGCGTGGGCGATCCGCTGTTCAAGTCCACCGCGAAGGCGGGCCGCGCCGCGCTGGGCGCGGGCGCGACGAAGTACGACGCGGCCTGGGGCTTCAGCTATGGCGACATCCCGCCGCTGCCCGAGACCCGCGCCGAGCTGACCGCGCTGGCCAAGGCCGTGGGCGCCAACGCGCAGACCGACCTGCTGCTGGGCGCTGCCGCCACGCGCGATGCGGTGCTGGCCGCACCGCTGGCCGACCGCCGGCTGGTCGCCTTCGCCACGCACGGGTTGATGCCGGGCGAGCTGCCGGGCGTGTCCAAGCCCGCCTTGGCCTTGGCGCCGGGCAAGGACGCCGGCGCATCGCCGCTGCTGGAGCTGGACGACGTGTTGACGCTGCGCCTGAACGCGCAGGCCGTGCTGCTGTCGGCCTGCAACACGGCCGCGGGCGAGCAGGGCGGGGCGGCCATGTCGGGCCTGGTGCGCGGCTTCTTCTTCGCCGGCGGGCGCTCGGTGCTGGCCACGCACTGGGCCGTCGAGACCGCGTCTGCCGCTGCGCTCACGTCCGCCACCTTCTCCGCACAGGCGCCGCGCGCCGAAGCGCTGCGCCTCGCTCAAGTGGGGATGATCGAAGGAAAACTCGGTGGCGGCCGCTGGGCGCATCCGTTCTACTGGGCGGGCTACGCCCTCTTTGGCGATCCTTCTCGATGAGAACCTTTGAAATGCGCGCCTTGCTGTTGTCCTTGTCCCTGCTCAGTTCGGCGGTTCTCGCCCAGACCGCCTGCGAGGTCGCGGCCGTCAGCGGCGACGCGCAGCGCACCGACGGCAAGGCGCTGGCCGTGGGCGACAAGCTGGACGTGGGCACCACGCTGCGCACCGGCGCCGGCGGCCGCGTGCGGCTGAAGTTCACGGACGGCTCCGTCGTCGTGCTGGCCGACAAGAGCCAGCTGCGCATCGAGGCCTTCACGGCGCCCGCGGGCCAGCCGCGTGCGGCCGAGCTGCTGCTGGAGTTGGGCCTGGTGGGCCAGCGCGTCACGCCGTCGTCCGGCGGCAGCTGGCGCGTGCGCACGCCCACCGCCGTGACCGCCGTGCGCGGCACCGAGTTCAGCGTGGAGGTCGGCGACGACCGCGCCACCGCCGTGCACGTGAAGACCGGCGAGGTCGACGTGGAGCCCAGCGGGCCGCAGACGCGTGGCATCAAGCCGCGCTACCCGGTGCGCCTGGCCAAGGCCTTGAACGGCACGCAATGCGATGCGGCCCAGTGCACCGCCGCGGCGGCCTGGACGGCGGACCGCGTGGCCCGCACGCAGCAGCGGCTGGGGTCGTTGGATTGAAACGTCTATTTGCGTTTGGGCTGATCGCCCTGGCGGCTGCGCTGCTGGGCCTGACCGTGCTGGCAGGCCGCGCCGACGTGTCGGCCTTCGAGCGCCTGGACCACTGGACGCTGGACCTGCAGACCTTCTGGCGCGGGCCGCTGAAGGCCAGCGACGAACTGCTGCTGGTGCGCGTGGACGATGCGGCGCTGGAGGCGATGGGCGGCCGCGTGCCGGAGCGCGCCGACATCGCGCGCGCCGTGCAGGCGCTGACGGCGGGCGGCGTGCGCGCCATCGCGCTGGACTTCCTGCTGCTGCCCGGCGCTGGCCCGGATGCCGGCAGCACCGCGCTGGCCGCGGCCATGCAGGCCGGCGGCAACACGCTGCTGCCGTTCTCGCTGCCCAATGACGGCGCGCCGCAGGCGCAGCCGGTCCCGGCGCCGGTACTCGCGCATGCGCTGCTGCGCTACGAGGACGAGGCCGCGCTGGCGCGCAGCGAGAGCTACTACCGCGCGCTGCGGCTCGTGGCGCCGGAGCCCGCGCTGGCGGCCGCGGCGGCGGGTCTGGGCCACATCACCGCGCGTGTCGACACCGATGGCAGCCTGCGCCGCGATCTGCCGCTGCTGCGGCTGGACGGCGAGGTATACCCGTCGCTGCCGCTGCGCCTGGCCGCGTTCGTGCGCGGCGTGGACTGGGCCTCGGTGCGGGCGCGCTTCGGCGCCCATGTGCAGGCGGGCGACACGCTGCAGCTGCGCCTGGATGAGCTGTCGCGCCTGGGCGTCAACTACTACGGCCAGAGCGGCAGCTTCGACAGCATCGGCTTTGCGGACCTGCTGGCCGGCCGCGTCGACCCGGCGCGCCTGCGCGGCCGCATCGCCGTGGTGGGCGTGGCGGCGCTGGCCGCGGGCGACCACCTGCCGTCGCCGTTTGACGCGCGCCTGCCCGGCATGGAGCGCATCGCCACCGTCACCGACAACCTGCTGACCGGCCGCAGCCTTGTGCGCCCGGCCTGGGCGGGCGCGCTGGAGCTGGCCGCCGCGCTGCTGCTGCCGCTGGGGGCCGTGCTGCTGCTGGCCCGCCGGCCGCTGGGTGTGGCGCTGCTGGGCATAGGCGTGGTCGTGGTGCTGCTGCTGGCGGGCGCGCAATGGGCGTTCGAGCGCCATCACTGGGTGTTCTCGCTGGCGCCGCCGCTGCTGGCACTGGCCGTGGCCACGCTGGGGGCCAGCGCGCTGCGCGCGAATCTGGAGCAGGGCCAGCGGCGTGATGCCGCCCGCCGCCTCGCCGCCAGCGAGCAGCGCTACGCGCTGGCCGCGCAGGGCGCCAACGACGGCCTGTGGGACTGGGACCTGGAGGCCGGCGAGGTCTATTACTCGCCGCGCTGGCTGGCGCTGATGGGCTTGTCCGCCGCCGAGGCCGGCACCGACATCTCGGCCTGGACGCGGCCGCTGGAGCCCACGCAGGCGCAGGCCTTCGACGACGAGCTGAAGGCCCACCTGCGCGGCGAAAGTCTGCAGTTCCACCATGTGCTGCAGTTCCACCAGGGTGGGCAGGAGCGCTGGCTGCTGGCGCGCGGCCTGGCCGTGCGAGACGGTGGCAAGCCGGTGCGCATGGCCGGCTCGCTGACCGACATCTCCGAGAGCCAGCGGCTGCAGCGCCAGATCAGCTTCGACGCGCTGCACGACCGCCTGACCGGCCTGGCCAACCGCGTGCTGTTCCGCGAGCAGCTGACGCAGCTGCTGGGCGGCGTGCCGGCACCCGAGACCGGCCTGTTGCTGCTGGGCCTGGACGGCTTTCGCGCGCTGAACGAGTCGCACGGCCCGGTGGTGGGTGATGCGGTGCTGACCGAGCTGGCCGCGCGGCTGCGTCTGGCCTTCGGCGCCCGCCATCTGGTGGCGCGGCTGGGCCCCGACGAGTTCGCGCTGCTTCTGGCCGGTGGCGACTCGGCCTCCGACCTCGCGCGCCGCGTGCAGGACCTGCTGCAGCAGCCGTTCAACGTCGCCATGCCCATGCTGCAGCTGACCGCCGGCATCGCATGGGCGCAGCGCCGCCACGGCCCTTCCAGCGCCGACGAGCTGCTGGCCGCCGCCGAGGGCGCGCTGGCCCGCGCCAAGTCGGGCGGGCCGGGGCAGTCGCACGAGTTCGATCCGGCCGAGCAACTGGTGGAGCAGTCGCGACGCTGGCTGCGCGACGCCATCGACACGGCGCTGGCCGCGGGCGACCAGTTCGAGCTGCACTACCAGCCCTTTGTGAGGCTGGGCGACCGCGCGCTGCTGGGCTTCGAGGCGCTGATCCGCTGGCGGCACCCGACCAAGGGCCTGATCATGCCGGGCGACTTCATCCCGGTGGCCGAGGCCAGCGGACAGATCGCCGCCATCGGCCGCTGGGCACTGCTGGAGGCCGCCGCGCAACTGCGGCGCTGGCAGCCGCTGGGCTTCACCGGCGAGGTGGCCGTCAACCTGTCGGGCGTGCAGCTGGAGCGCGACACCGAGCTGCTGGCCGACGCCCGCGCGACGCTGGCGGCGCTGGGCGAGGTGCCCACGCACCGGCTGAAGCTGGAGGTCACCGAGAGCATGGCGATGGCCAACCCGCAGCGCAGCGCCGAGGTGCTGCAGGAGTTGGCGCGCATGGGTTTCAAGCTGTCCATCGACGACTTTGGCACTGGGTACTCGTCGCTGGCCTATCTGCACCGCTTCCCGTTCGACACGCTGAAGGTGGATCGCAGCTTCGTCATCCGCCTGCACCAGGGCCGCGAGGCGCAGGAGATCGTCCGCACCATCGTGGGCCTGGGCGCGGCGCTGGGCAAGCAGACGCTGGCCGAGGGCGTCGAGGACGAGAAGCAGGCCGAGTTGCTGGAGCAACTGGGCGTGCAGGTGGGCCAGGGCTGGTTGTTCGCGAAGGCGCTGCCCGAGGCGCAAGCGACCGAGGCGATCAAGAGCGCGCCGTGGCGGCGCTGAGGTGCGCCCGTGCCCGGCAAGATTCACATTCGCGTTCCCGGTGCCGGCGAAGACCTGCAGCGCTACTTTGCTGCGCTGGCGCAGCGCGATGACGAATTCCGTCGGGCGCTGGATCTCAGCGTCGCGGAGTTCGATGCGCTGGCCCAGCTCACCGAGGTGACGGTGACCGGTGTCGAGACCGGCGGCGCAGGTGTCGTCGTGAGCTATAGCGTGGCATGGGAGGCCTTTCACGCCTGTGCCGACCAGAACATCTCAGGCCGGCATGCGCGCATCGCCCGCGGGCGGGTCGAGCGCGGCGACTGGGTGTTCGAGGTGGCCGCATCGCTGCCGGAACGGCACGCCGCGGACGAGTTCTGACGCCCGCCGGGAGGCGGCTTGGCGTCAAGGTGAATCCTCACGCTAGAACCGCAAGGCATGGCCCGTGGCCCCGTTGGCATATGACCTGACGTGATGGGCCTCTGACAATTTGTGCGGGCCTTGCCCCCTGCACGTCCTCCCCGTGCAGGCCGTGGCTTGGTGGCCGCGGGTTCGCCTCAGGCTTCTGGCCTGGGGCGCCTTTTCCGCCCAGGCGGACAACGAGGGAGGTGGGTCGCGTCTTCTCATCGATACCCCACGGGGTGATGTGCGCTGCGACTTGGACGTCGACATCCGCATGCAACGAGGATCTCTGATGAACGCCGCTCGCACCGCTTCCTTCATCCAACATCTGCCGCGCTGGATCGCCATGCCCGCCTGGAAGGCGGCCGACCGCGAGCGGGAGCGGCGCGAAGCCGTCGACCGCCGCCGCGCGCTGGACTTCCTGTGCGGCGTCGAGGTCCGCGAGAGCAGCGTGGACGAATGGCAGGACACCGTGGCGGCCTTCGCCGCGCGCTAGGCGCCCATCCGGTGCTCGACCGGCGCCCCACATGACCACCCGCTTCCTGTTGTTCGGCGCACCGTCGGTGGTGCAGGAGGGCGCCATCGTGGCGCTGCCCAGTGAGCGAGGCAGCCAGCTGCTGGTGCTGCTGGCGCACCGGCGCGGCTGGGTCGCGCGCAAGGAGCTGGCCGCGCTGCTGTGGCCCGAGCACGAGTCCAAGCTCGCGCTGACCAACCTGCGCAAGACGTTGTTCCGCCTGCAGGAGCGGCCCTGGGGCGCCGCGCTGGACGTGCTGCCCGGCGCGGTCCGGCTGGAGGTCGACACCGACATCGCCGCCTTCGATGCGGCGGTCGGCAACGGCGAGCGCGGCCCGGCGCTGGAGCTTCGCCGCGGCCCGTGGCTGCAAGGCTTCGATGACGATGCCAACGAGCCCTGGACCGCCTGGCTGCGCCTGGAGCGCGGCCGACTGCAGGCGGCGTGGCGCGCCGTTGCGCTGGAGCATGTGGCCGACCCGCTGACCGACGCCGCCCAGGGGCTGCAATTGGCGTCGCGCCTGCTGGAGGACGACCCGCTGGACGAGGCTGCATTGGGGGCACAGATGGAGAAGCTGGCGCGCAGCGGCCAGGCCGCGCGGGCCCGGCAGGCCTACCGGGATTTCGCGGCGCGCATGGCCGATGAACTGGGCCTGGCGCCGGGCGCACAGCTGCAGGCGCTGCATGACGGCCTGGGCGTGGCGAGCAGCGCGGCGCCCATGCCGGCGCCGGTGGCGGAGCTGGCCGGCTTCGTCGGCCGCGCCGGCGAGCGG
Organism: Roseateles asaccharophilus; assembly: GCF_031458115.1. Taxonomy (GTDB): domain Bacteria; phylum Pseudomonadota; class Gammaproteobacteria; order Burkholderiales; family Burkholderiaceae_C; genus Pelomonas; species Pelomonas asaccharophilus_A. The sequence continues at coordinate 152,410 of NZ_JAVDXV010000012.1, forward strand.
CGCCACATCGCCGAACTGCTGGCGCGTGACGATGTGCGCATGGTCTGCGTGACGGGCCCCGGCGGCATGGGCAAGACGCGACTGGCGCGCTGCGTGCTGCACGACCTCGCCGCCTCGCACGGCCACGACGCTGTCTTCGTGCCGCTGGAGGACTTGCTCAGCATGCAGGATGTGGCCACGCGCATCGCCCGCGAGCTGGGTCTGGCGCTGCAGGGCAGGGCGTCGCCGCTGGAGCAGTTGTGCACGGCCCTGCGCGAGCGCGCCACGCTGCTGGTGCTGGACAACTTCGAGCAGTTGGTGGCGGAGGCGGCACTGCTGGGCGAGCTGCTGGCTGCCTGCCCGCGGCTGAAGGTGGTGGTCACCTCGCGCGTGCGCCTGGGGCTGGCCGGCGAGCAGCTCTTCCCGCTGGAAGGCCTACCGTGTCCGGAGCCGGAAGACGGCGACCGGCTGGAGGCCTTCGATGCGGCGCGGCTGTTCATCGCCGCGGCGCAGCGGGTCCAGCCGGCCCTGTCGCCGCAGGCCGAGGCTGCCGCCATCGTGGACATCTGCCGTCAGCTCGACGGCCTGCCGCTGGCGCTGGAGCTGGCGGCCGCATGGACGCGCGTGCTGCCCTGTGCGGCCATCGCGGCCGAGCTCAGCGCCGGCACCGAGCTGCTGCGCGCGGACGGCGCCACGCATCCGCCGCGCCACGCCAGCATGGAGGGCGTGTTCGAGCAGTCGTGGCTGCGGCTGGTGCCGGCCGAACGCGACGCGTTGGCGCGGCTGTCGGTGTTTCGCGGCGGCTTCACGGCGGAGGCCGCGCGAGCCGTTGCTGCTGCGGCGCTGCCCGTGCTGGGTGCGCTGGCCGACAAGTCGCTGCTGCGCCGGGACGGCCCGCGGCTGGCGCTGCACCCGCTGGTGCAGCAGCTCGCGGCACACAAGCTGGGCGAGGCCGCCTGGCGCGACACGCGGGCCGCGCATGCCGCCTACTTCCAGCACCGGCTGGTGCAGTGCCGCAGCGCCGCCGAGGCGGGCGACCGTGCCAGCCTGCGGGCCATCGACACCGACCTGGAGAACTTCCGCCTCGCCTGGCAATGGGCGCTCGAGATCGGCCCGACCGACGCCGTGCCCGGCTGCGCCGAGGCGCTGCTGGCCTACTTCGACCACCGCGGGCTCATCGAGGACGGGCTGCGCTGGATGCTGGACGCCGTGGCCATGCCGCGCGTGCAGGCCGATGCCGCGCTGCACGTGCTGCTGCAGAGCCGGGCCGCGCACCTGAGCTACCGGCGGGACCGGTACGCCGAGGCGGAGCGCCTGGCCGCGCAGGCACTGGAGCGCATTGACCCCGCCGAGCCCGAGAGCGCCGCGCGCATCCAGGCGCTGACGGTGCTGGCCGCCTGCGCGCTGCGCGTCGGCAGGCTCAACGAAGCGCAGCGGCGCTACGAACAGCTGCTGGCCCGCGTGCGCTCCGAAGGGCAGCCGCGGCAGATCGCGGGCACGCTGGACAACCTGTCGTTGGTGCACAAGCGGCTGGGACATTACGACGAGGCGTTGCGACTCTCGCTGGAGTCGCTGGAGCAGCACCGCCGCATCGGCCATGGCGCCGGCGTCGCGCTGTGCCTGAACAACCTCGGCGCGCTCTACATCGCCCGTGGCGAGCCCGCCGCGGCCCAGGCGCCGCTGCAGGAGGCGCTGGCGCTGAGCGCGCGCGACGGGCTGGCGAACACGGCGAGCATGGTCTACACCAACCTGTCGCATTCGGCGCTGTACCTCGGCGACCTGGCCGGCGCGCGCGAGCACGCGCAGCGTGGGTGCGAGAGCGCCACCGCGGTGGGCAACCGCAGCGTGAGCGCCTGGATACAGGCGCACCGCGCGCGCGTCTCGGTGCGCGAGGGCGATCTCGCCGAGGCCCGCGCCGCGCTGACCGAAGGCCTGTCCACGGCCATCGCGCTGGGTTCGCCCTCGCTGCTGGCGCCGGGTCTTATGGCGTTTGCCGAACTGGTCGACGCGCAAGGCCATGCCACGCTGGCGCGGCGCTGCCTGGCCCATTTCGCCGACCTGCCCGACCTGACGCGGGCAGACCGCGACGAGATCGGTGCCCTGCTGGCGGGCCGCGGCGGCCTGCCCGCCGGTTCGCCGGCTTGGCCGGGCGTGGCCTTGCCCGAGCTGCTGAATCGCATCGTTGGCGAAGCATCCCAACAGCATCTGGCGCTGATCGCGCAGCTAACCGCGGTGCATTGACCGGCGCCTGAGGGCGCTTGCGGGCGTGGAACGCTCGCGGAACGCACCCCTTTGCAAAGTTCGTTTCCTCGCAAGGAACGAACGATGCACATCCCCACCATCTCCCTGAACCCCGGGCCGGCCACGCTGGCCGTGCGGGCCTGCCATGACGGCGTGCTGGTCCTCGGCCGCCTGTGCCTTCGCTGGCTGCGCCTGCGCCGCATGCAAACCACCGCCCGCACGCTGGGCCGGCTGGACGACCGCGTGCTGCGCGACCTGGGCCTGGACCGCAGCGAACTGCTGTCGGCCAGCGCCGAACTGCACGGCCTGGCGCGGCGCGATCGCCGCCCCAGCCTGTTCGGGCGCTGAGCACTCCCTTTTCACAACCTCCTGCTTCGGCGGGGCATTCCCATGCGGCTGCGGCCGCCCCAACCCTCAAAAGCCACCCATGACCACCTTGATCGAACCCACCCAAGCCATCACCCCCGATTTCGCTGCCATCAAGCAGCGCCAGCAGGCCGCCTGGTCCAGCGGCGACTACGCCGTCGTCGGCACCACGCTGCAGATCGTGGGCGAAAACCTGGCCGAAGCCGCCGATGTGCGGGCCGGCGAACGCGTGCTGGACGTGGCCGCCGGCAACGGCAACGCCACGCTGGCCGCGGCACGCCGCTTCGCGCAGGTCGTCTCCACGGACTACGCCCCCTCGCTGCTCGACAAGGGCCGCGCCCGCGCGCAGGCCGAAGGTCTGGCCGTGGAGTTCCGGACCGCCGACGTGGAGGACCTGCCGTTCGACGACGCCGTGTTCGACGTGACGCTGTCGACCTTCGGCTCCATGTTCGCGCCCGACCACGAGCGCACCGCAAGTGAGATGCTGCGCGTGACGCACTCCGGCGGCCGCATCGGCCTGGCCAGCTGGACGCCCGACAGCTTCATCGGCCGCCTGTTCAAGGTGATGGGTGCCCATGTGGCGCCGCCGGCCGGCGTCAAGCCGCCATCGCTGTGGGGCAGTGAGGAGCATCTGCAGGCTTTGTTCGGCGCCCAGGCCTCGCACATCCAGTGCCAGCGCCGCGTCTTCAATTTCCGCTACGCGTCGCCCGCGCACTTCGTGCAGGTGTTCCGCGACTACTACGGCCCCACGCACAAGGCCTTCGCCGCGCTCGACGCGACGGGTCAGCGCGCGCTGGAGCGCGACCTCCATGCGCTGATGGACGCGATGAACGCGGCCGGCGCAACGTCGCTGGTGGTGCCCAGCCACTACCTCGAAGCCGTCATCACCAAGCGCTGAGCGCTTGCATCACGAGGACCCTGCACATGATTCTGAAGACTTCCCTGTGCGCCGCCACGGCCGCTGCCGCGCTGGTTGGCTGCAACGCCGTGCCGCCCGTGCCCGACGTGCTGCGACCCGCGCCGGGCGCCACGCTGGCGCTGACCCTCGGCGCGCGCGGCGTGCAGATCTACGACTGCCGCGACGGCCAATGGGCCTTCGTGGCGCCACAGGCCGAACTGTTCGATGCCGCTGGCCGCCCGGCGGGCACGCATGGCGCCGGCCCGTTCTGGCAGCACAGCGACGGCAGCCGCATCCTGGCCAGCGTCAGTGCCCGCGCTGATGCGCCGGCGGCCGGCGCCATCCCGTGGCTGCTGCTGGCCGCCCGGCCGGCGCCCGAAAGTGCCTCGACCGGTGCGCTGGTGGGCATCACGCAGATCCAGCGCGTCAACACGGCCGGTGGCATGGCACCCAGCGGTGCCTGCCAGCCTGGCCACCCACTGCGCGTGCCCTACCGCGCCGATTACCACTTCTACAAGAGCTGAACATGAGAATGAACCGAACCCCGCTGGCCATCTGCCTGCTGTCCATCGCTGCCGCGTTCGCGCTGCCCGAGGCCCAGGCCGACGCCGTCACCGACTGGAACACCAAGTCGGGCGAACTGATCGCCGACGCCAAGCTGGGCACGCCGCCCGCCGTGCGCGTCATGGCCATCGTGCAGACCGCCGCGATGCAGGCCGTCGACGCCGCGAAGCAGCGCCAGGCCTCGCCCGAGGCCGCGCTGGCCGCCGCCCATCGCGTCACGCTGAACCGGCTGCTGCCGGCGCAGCAGCCGGCCATCGACGCGGCCTACCAGGCAGCGTTGGCCGGTGTCGCTGAAGGCCCGGCCCGCCACCAGGGCATTGCCGCCGGCGAAGCCGCGGCCCAGTCCGTGCTGGGCGCGCGCCTGAACGACGGTGCGGCGTCGCCCGAGGCCTACCGCCCCGTGACCAGCGCTGGCAGCTATGTGCCGACCTCAGCGATGGCCGTGCCGCAGTGGTCGCAGCGCAAGCCCTGGCTGATGACCAGTGCGGCGCAGTTCCGCCCGGCCGCGCCGCCGGCGTTGAACAGCGAGCAGTGGGCGCGCGACTACAACGAGATCAAGTCGCTGGGCGGCAAGACAGGCAGCGCCCGCAGCGCCGAGCAGACCGATGCCGCGCGCTTCTGGGACTACTCGCTGCCGGCCATCTACTACGGCGTGGTGCAGTCGGCGGCGCAGGCGCCGCAGCGTGACCTGGCCCGCAACGCGCGCCTGTTCGCCGCCATCGCGCAAGCCATGGACGATGCGCTGATCGCCGTCTTCGACGCCAAGTATCACTACCAGTTCTGGCGCCCCGTCACGGCCATCCGCAACGGCGACCTGGACGGCAATGACGCCACCACGCGCGACGCGTCGTGGTTGTCGCTGATCGACGCGCCCATGCACCCCGAGTACCCCAGCGGCCACAGCATCCTGGCGTCGTCGGTCGCCGCGGTCATCGATGCGGATGCCAAGGGTGGCGCGCTGCCGGTGCTGTCCACCAGCAGCCCCACGGCCAAGGGCGCGACGCGCCGTTGGCAGCGCACGGCCGACTTCGTCCGCGAGGTGTCCGACGCCCGCATCCACGGCGGCATCCACTTCCGCTCGGCCACGGACGCGGCCGAGGCGATGGGGCGGCGCATCGGTGATCTTGCGGCGCGGCAGGTGCTGAACGCCGCGCCCTGAACCGGCTAGCGGGAGTTGACGCCGCCGCCGCTCAGCAGACCGAACGGCGCACCGACGAACAGGCCAAAGCCGAAGTCGTTCTGCGCCGGCTCACCGTCCTTGCCGGGCTTGCGCGTCCAGCCCACCTGGATGCCGGCGTTCAGCTCGGTCTTCTTCTCCTTGCTGACGATCAGGTAGATGGGCACGTCCAGGCCGCTGCCCTTGGTGGCGCTGTCGTAGCTGAGGCGCGGTGCCATCGCCATGCCGTTGTTGAAGCGGAAGTGATAGGCGTAGGACGCGGTGGTGCCTTCGACCTGTTTGGGCGCGCCGAGGGGGCCGCTGAGGCAGCTCACCATCGCCGTGCTGGTGGCGCCGCCGGGGCAGTGGACGCCGGCCTTGCCATCCTGCCACTTGCGCTCGTGGAAGACCGAGACGCGATGGGCGGTGCCCTTGGCGCCAAACAGCGCGTACTCGACCTCGATACCGACCCGCCAGGGTTTGACCTTCTGTTCGCCTTGTTCCACCTGGCCTGCGTTGTCCACCAGGTACTGGTGCGTCTTGCGCGACAGCGTGGCACCGAACATGGCCCGGTACAGGCCGTCGCCCAGCGGGTTGGCGCGGGCCATGCCGTAGCCGAAGCCGACACTGCCCTGGCTGCTCAGCCCGTCCACGTTGTTGAACACGTCGGCGCGCTTGGCGCCCGCGCCCAGCGGTGCCGTCATGTGAAATGACACGCGGTTGCGGCCCAGCAGGCCCTTCTTGATGTCGTAGCCGACCTGCAGTGCGACCTGCGCGTCTTCCTTCGCAGCGACGAGGCCAATGGTGTCGCCACCCAGCAGCGAGCGTGCGTTGGGCAGGCTTTCCAGGCCCTCGTCAAACTTCAGATAGGCGGCGCGCTGCTGGGCGTCCAGCCCCGCCTCCGTGGCCGTGATCTCGCGCACATCGGTGCGCAGTTGCTTGATCTTCTCCTCGACCTTCCTGATCGATTCATCTGCGCTCTTGAATGCTGCCTCGCCTTCCCGGAACATCTCGTCGCGAGGCTTGCAACCGGGACCTCCAGCGGTGCCGCACTGGCGCAGCATCAACCCTTGCGACACGGCCTCGTTGGCCTTCTCTTGGGCCTTCGTCATCAACTTTCCGATCTCGTTCACGTCGGACGGCATCCGTCGGGCATCTTCCAGAGCTTCCGAGGCATAGGGGCTGCCGGTGTTCACGCCCATCGCCAGATCACGCGCGGCGTCCATCGTGTTGAAAAGCTTGCGTCGTTCCGTTTCGGGGCGGAGCTTTTCAACGCGAGTCTGTATCTTCTGGGTGTCTTCGAGCAGCTTGCTGATCCCGCCCTCCAGACGTTCTTGTGGCTTTTCGGTCGCCGGATTTTCTGCAGCCGGCTTTGCGTTCCTGACCTCAGCGGCCCCGAATGCCCTGGTCGCCTCCAGTAGCGCCTTCAGCAGCGCTGGGCATTCGGCGGTGGCGGTTTGCGGCTTCTGGCAAATCTCGTAGCGCCCCTGCGCGCGACCCATTTCGAGCGCAGCCTCGGTAACGGTCAAGCCCCAGGCCGTGGTCGATGCCAGCGGCGCGGCCAGCATCAGCGAGATCTTCTTGTGGTTCATGGTGGTTCCTCCCAAGGTTCCGGTTGGCATGGCGAACCGGGTGTCGACGTTGTTCTGCGGTGCTGAGGAAGATAGGCGCGGATGCAGCTGTGTCAGGTCGCTCAATGGCCGGGGCATCCTCAGAACTGGCGATACAGCCCGGTGGATGTCTGGCGCGCGCGACACCCGCGGCGGCGGAGCAAAAAAACCCCGGCTCTCTCCGGGGCTTGAAGGTCTTCGAGCCGCGCGGTGAAGCCGCACTCTCGAAGAGCACCAGCCGTCAGAAACGGTATTCGCCGGTCAGCACATAGGCCCTGCCCAACACGTCGGCCACGCTGGTCAGGTAGTCGCGGTAGGCGGTGTGGTTGATGCAGCAAGGCCGCATCGTCGAGACGCTGAGCAGCGACGCGCTGTGGCAGGGTGGTGCGCAGCACGCCTACACGCAGGCACTGGTGGCAGCGGCTGGCGAAAGAAGGGTGAGGGCTTCATTCCTGGTCTCGAATCGCGCCTCCGTCATCGAAGGCACGCTGCAGATCCCCGAGCCCGGATCGCTGGCGCCGGTCGCCGCTGGCGAACCGCTCCGTGCAATCCGATTGACAAGCTGGGTTTTCCCGACAGACCTGACGGCTGGCTTGCACGGAGTCGTCGCGACTTGAAATCTGGGTTGTCGCCACGCTAACGCCTCCCTTTTTGTGACCGGTTGCGCGATCATCTTGCGCGCAGGCGTCCTGCATCGGGCGCCGCATGGGCCCCAATCAACTGCACAGTGGAGGTGTTATGCGCGTCAACCAACCGGTGACCCAGCGTGAGTTCGACTTTGCGGCAGACGCCACGTTGATGTCGACCACCGATACCCAGAGCTACGTGAAGTACGCCAACGATGCGTTCATCTCGGTCAGCGGCTTCACCCGCGACGAGATCATCGGCCAGCCGCACAACTTCGTGCGCCACCCGGACATGCCGGCCGATGCCTTCGCCGACATGTGGGCCACGCTGAAGGGCGGCGAGCCGTGGACGGGCCTGGTCAAGAACCGGCGCAAGGACGGCGACCACTACTGGGTGCGGGCCAATGCGGTACCCATCGTGCGCAACGGGCGTCATCAGGGCTACATGTCGGTTCGCACGCGTGCCACGCGCGAGGAATCCACCACTGCCGAGAAGCTGTATGCGCAGATGCGTGAGGGCCGCGCCGGCGTGAAGCTGCACAAGGGCCTGCTGCTGGGCTCGGGCCTGGCGGGCCTGATGAACTGGCGCAAGACGCTGAACGCCCGCGGCCGCATCCGCATGACGCTGGGCCTGGTGTGGCTGGCGATGGTGCTGGTGGGTATCCCGCTGGCAACCGACTGGATGGCACTGGCCCGCCTGGCGACCGTGGTGGGCATCGGCATGATCGTCACGTCGGTCATCTTCGAGCAGATGTTCGCGGCCCCGCTGGAGGAACTGCGCAAGCAGGCGCTGGGCGTGGCCACGGGGGCGATGCAGGAGGTCGCCAGCATGGACCGCGTCGACGAGATCGGCATGAGCATGCGCTGCATCAGCCAGCTGGGCCTGATGTTCCGCTGGCTGGTGGCCGACGTGGGCGAGCAGGTGGTCAACCTGCAGACGGCGGTCGAGGAGATCGCGCGCGGCAACGAAGACCTCAGCTCGCGCACCGAGCAGGCGGCGTCCAGCCTGCAGCAGACGGCCTCGTCGATGGAGCAGATGACGGCCACCGTGAAGAACAACGCCGACACGGCGCAGCAGGCCAACGACCTGTCCGGCCAGGCCAGCACGGCCGCCGCGCAGGGCGGCCAGGCGGTGTCGCAGGTGATCTCGCGCATGGGCGACATCAGCACCAGTTCGCGCCGCATCGCCGACATCATCGGCACCATCGACGGTATCGCGTTCCAGACCAACATCCTGGCGCTGAACGCCGCGGTGGAGGCGGCGCGCGCGGGCGAGCAGGGCCGTGGCTTTGCCGTGGTGGCCGGCGAGGTGCGCAACCTCGCGCAGCGCAGCGCCGAGGCGGCCAAGGAGATCAAGTCGCTGATCAGCGCGAGCGTGGAGCAGGTGGAAGCCGGTTCCAAGCTGGTGGATGGCGCCGGCCAGGCGATGGAAGAGATCATGAGCAAGGTGCAGCGCGTGTCCGACCTGATCGGCGAGATCAGCGGCTCGGTGCGCGAGCAGAGCAGCGGCATCGCGCAGGTGGGCCAGACCGTCAGCCAGCTCGACCAGGTCACGCAGCAGAACGCGGCGCTGGTGGAGCAGAGCAGCGCGGCGTCGATGAGCCTGAAGCAGCAGGCGGCCAGCCTGGTGGATGCGGTGGGCGTGTTCCGCTAAGTTGGCTCAACCCTGCCCGCGATCGCGCGCGGGCAGGGCGTCGCGGAACGCGTCGAAGCCTTTCCAGGCCGGCACCGGCGGCGTGTAGCCGTCGCGCGGTGCATAGACCGAGGGCTCCACCAGCGCCATCTTGTGGATGTAGCGCGGGCAGTTCGGGAAGATGGCCTCGGCCGCCACGCGCACGACGAAGACCGCGCCCGGGAACTCCGCCATCAGCGGGTCGACCGCCGCGATGCGGGCGCTGCCGTTCACGCGCAGCCGGCGCGGCTTCTCGAAATCGATGAACAGCAGGCCCACCTGCGGGTTGACGGCCACGTTGCCCCAGGAGCGGTACATGCCGTTGCCGTCGTAGTCTGGGAAGGCCAGCGTGTGCTCGTCCAGCACGCGCACGAAGCCCGGCAGGCCGCCCTTGTACGAGCAGTCGGGCCGGCCCTGCGCGTCGGCGCTGGCGACGAAGAACATGCAGCAGGCCTGGATGAAGGCGCGGTCGTCGTCGGTGAAGGCCCGGCGCAGCGTGACCTGGGCGAGCCGGTCGGCGATGGCGCGGGTGTCGCGTGCGTCCTGCAGCTCGCGCATGCCGTCGTGGTAGGGAGAGGTGTCCATGAGCCCTCCTGGGCGCGGCCCGGCGCCGCAACCATCGTCGCGCGCTCCGGCGCTGGCGTCCACCACCCACGCGGGTAGGCGGCACGACAGCAATGCCGCCCTGGGGAGTGACGAAGGGCCCCCGCCGGTAAAGCCCCGAGAATGCAGCGCATACGAAACGGCACGGCCGAGGAGCGAGACAAATGGGGATGAAGCTGGAGGGGCGTCTGGCCCGGGGGCTGGGCGCCGTGCTGCTGGGCCTGGCCCTGAGCGGCGCGCAGGCCCAGGCGCAACCCGCCACGGCCAAGGCCAAGCCGGGCGCGGCCCGCGCGCAAGCTGCCGCCGTGCTGCCGCTGCCGGAGCGCGTGCGCGAGCTGGGCGGCATCGAGGAATACCGGCTGCCCAACGGCCTGCAGATCCTGCTGTTCCCCGACGCAACGCAGACCACCACGACCGTCAACATCACCTACCGCGTCGGCAGCCGCCACGAATCGCCGGGCGAGTACGGCATGGCCCACCTGCTGGAGCACCTGTTGTTCAAGGGAACCCAGCGGCAGAACGACATCCCCGGCGCGATGGCGCAGCGCGGCGTGCGCTTCAACGGCACGACGACGACCGACCGGACCAACTACTTCGCGAGCTTCAACGCGAACGCCGACACGCTGGCCTTCCTGCTCGACCTGGAGGCCGACCGCATGACCAACAGCCGTGTCGCCAAGGCCGACCTGGACACCGAGATGACGGTGGTGCGCAACGAGTTCGAGCGCGGCGAGAACCAGCCGTTCGCCGTGCTGGCGCAGCGCGTGAGCGCCGCGGCCTTCACCTGGCATCCCTATGGCAACGCGACCATCGGCCCCCGCAGCGACATCGAGAACGTGCCCATCGAGAAGCTGCAGGGCTTCTACAAGCGCTACTACCGGCCCGACAACGCGACGCTGCTGATCGCCGGCGCTTTCGACAAGGCGGCCACGCTGGCGCTGGTCAGCAAACACTTCGGCCCGGTCGCGCGGCCCGCCGCGCCCATCCCGCAGCCCTACACGGTGGAGCCGGCACAGGATGGCGAGCGCAGCGTGGTGGTGCGCCGCGTGGGCGGCCAGCCCATTCTTCTGGCGGCCTATCACGTGCCGGCCATCACGCACCCGGATACGCCGGCCATCCTGGTCTACAGCCTGCTGATGAGCCTGCAGCCCAGCGGGCAGCTCTACAAGCAGCTCGTCGAGTCCAAGCTGGCATTGGCGGCCGGCATCGGTGGCCTGGGCAGCGTGGATCCGTCCACCACCAGTGCGTTCGCCGCGTTGCCGCCGGGTGCCGACGTCGACAAGGTCGAGAAGCTGCTGCTGGACCTGGCCGAAGGCCGCACGGCCCAGCCCTTCGAGGAGAGCGAGCTGGCGCGCGTGCGTGACATCGCCGTCAACAGCTACCGCCAGCAGATGAAGAACCCCGAGGCGCTGATCCAGCAGCTGTCCGGCTTCATCGCCACGGGTGACTGGCGGCTGCTGTTCCAGCTGATGGAGGACATCCCCAAGGTCACGCTGGCCGACGTGGAGCGCGTGCGCAACGCCTACTTCAAGCCCGCCAACCGCACGCTGGGCCGCTACCTGCCGGCGGACAAGGTGGAGCGCGTGGAGATCCCGGTGGCGCCGCCGCTGGACCAGCGACTGGCGACGCTGCAAGGCCCGCCCAAGGTGGAGGAGGGCGAGCAGCTGGACCCGGTTCCAGCGGTGCTGGAGACGCGCGTGAACCGCGGCACGCTGCCCAGCGGGGTTCGCCTGCACACGCTGAAGAAGCAGACGCGCGGCAACACCGTGGTGCTGCAGATGCAGCTGCGCTGGGGCGAGCGCGATGCGACCTATGCGCTGAACGGCACCGGCATGGTGGGCTCGCTGATGAACGAGGGCAGCGCGGGCTACACCAAGCAGCAGTTGCAGGATGCGCTGATCAAGCTGCGTGCGGGCTTGAGCGTCTCCAGCTACGACCAGGGCGCCACGGTCTTCCTGAGCGCCGAACGCGACACGCTGCTGCCCGCGCTGCGGGTGATGGCCGATACATTGCGCCGGCCGCTGCTGCCGCAGGATGCGTTCGATCGCGAGATCAAGTCGTCCATTGCCGGCATCGAGGCCTCGCGCCAGGAGCCCGGCACCTTGCGCCAGGAGGCCACGCGCGGCCACTACAACCAGGCTCGCGGTGTGAGCCTGGGCCACCCGGACTACGTGATGAGCGTGGACGAGCGCATCGCCGAGCTGAAGAAGACCACGCTGGCCGATGTGAAGGGTTTCTACGCCGACTACTGGAGCGCCAATGACGCGCAGATCAGCGTCGTGGGGGCGCTGCCCGACGGCCTCGCCGCCGAGGTGGAGAAACTGTTCGGCGACTGGAAGAAGCCGGCAGCGCCCAAGTTCGTGCGCCACGTGCCCAGGCATGTGGCCGTGCCGCCGGCGCGCTTCGACGCGATCGCGCGCGACAAGGCCAACGCCATCGTGCGCCTGCACGAGCCGCTGGCGCTGAACAGCGAGGACGCCGACTACGCGGCGCTGGAACTGGCCGTGCACATCTTCGGCGGCGGCGGGCTGGAGAGCCGGCTGTCCGAGCGCGTGCGCCAGAAGGAAGGCCTGACCTACGGCATCGGCGCGTCGTTGAACGCCGGCTTCTGGGGCAACGCCGGTGGCTTCGCCATCCAGGGCAGCTATGCGCCGGACAAGCGCGAGCGCGTCATCGCCGTCGTGCAGGAGGAGATCGCGCGCATGGCCAAGGACGGCGTGACGGCAGCCGAGCTGGCACGCGCCAAGAAGGACATCCTCGAAGGCCGCAAGCAAAGCCGCGCCGACCCCGGCGCGCTGGCCGGCAGCCTGACCGGCCTGGCCGAGCGCGGCGAGACCTGGGCCGCCGCGCAGACCCGCGACGACGCGCTGGCGGCCGTCACGGTGGAGCAGGCCAACGCGGCCTGGCGAAAACACATCCGTGCAGATGGTTTCATCATTTCGACGGCCGGTGACTTCAAGGCCCCGTAAGGTCTAGAGTCGAAATCAGCCCATCACCGGAGACCGCGATGAAGATCGATCCCTATCTGTTCTTCGAAGGCAACTGCGAGCAGGCCATCGAGTTCTACAAGAAGGCGCTGGGCGCCAAGGTGGAATTCATGATGCGCAACTCCGAAAGCCCAGAGCCGCCACCCGAGGGCATGCTGCCGCCAGGTTCGGAGAACAAGATCATGCATGCATCGCTGCACATCGGCGGCGCGCTGGTCATGATGTCCGACGGCATGTGCAACGGGGAGGGCAGCTTCAAGGGCTTCTCGCTGTCGCTGGACTGCCCCGATGCCGACACCGCCCGCGAGGCCTTCGCGGCGCTGGCCGATGGCGGCCAGGTGACGATGCCGCTGGGCAAGACCTTCTGGGCGCCGCTGTTCGGCATGGTCACCGACCGCTTCGGCGTGGCCTGGATGGTGGGCGTGTCGGACGACGCGCAGTGACCGTCACCGCCGTGCGGCCGCCCGGAGGCGGCGAGCTCCCGCTTGGCGGGACAGCGCGAAGCGCGAAGGATGCCTCGTGACTGTGGCGACGCTGCCGGCCCGCCTGAAGGCCGACTGCTCGGCCTGCGTGGCGCTGTGCTGCGTGATCCCGCCGTTCGACGCGGTGCAGGGCTTCGGCTTCGACAAGCCGGCCGAGACGCCCTGCCATCACTTGTGCGCCGACCACCGCTGCGGCATCCATGACGGGCTGATCGCGCAAGGCTTCACCGGCTGCGTCGCGTTCGACTGCCTGGGCGCCGGCCAGCGGCTGACCGCGCAGGCCGTGGCGCGGTTCGGCGATGCCGACTGGCGGGCGCGGCCCGAAGTGGCGCGCTGGCTGTTTGCGGCCTACCCGCGCGTGCGCCAGGCCCAGGAGTGGCTGGCCCGGCTGACGCTGGCCGCCAGCGTCACCGGCCGGCCCGCGCTGCAGGCATTGGCCGACGAACTGGACGCCGAAGGGGACCGCTGGCCGGACTGGAGCGCGGCGCAGCAGGCCGGCTGGCAAGGCCGTGTGCAGGCGGCCTTGGTGCTGTTGGCACAAAATCCGGCCTCGACTTCGAGGAATTGACGCGATGTACGGATTGATAGGCAGCTTCAAGGCTGCCGAGGGCCGGCGGGCCGAGTTGGTGAAGCTGCTGCTGGCCGAGGTGGATGCCCTGCCGGGCTGCCTGAGCTATGTGGTGGCCGAAGACCCGGCCGACGACGTGACCGTCTGGGTCACGGAAGTGTGGACCGATGCCGCCGCGCACAAGGCCTCGCTGCAACTGCCCGCCGTGAAGGCCGTCATCGCGCAGGCCAGGAGTCTGCGCGGCAGAGCGTGTCGCCCGCGCCGGGGCGAGTTGCGGGGCCAGGCAAGGCGCCGGCGAGGCGTGGGTTCCTACCCACAACGCGCCGGCAACGCCGCATGGCCCCGCAAATCGCCCCGGCCCTTCGGGTTGAGCCTGGCAGGGGCGCATGCGGCGTTGCTCGTCGTTGCGGGCACGAGCCCGCGGCCTCCTCGCGCCTTGCTTGCGCCCCTGCCAGGCTCAACGCGAGCAACACGCTCTGCCGCGCAGACTCCTCCGCTGATCGCCGCGTTCGGCGATCACCGAGAAACCCGACCCATAGGCGGCCATGGCCTTGCTGACTGAATTCGTCGAGCCCAAGTGGCAGCGGCCGCGTGGCATCCGGCGCATCCACGTCGTGGCGGTGCTGTTCGCCCTTGCCGCGGTCGGCGTCGTGCTGGCGATGTTCGTCAGGTTCGGCATCGTTCACCTGGACACCTCGGGCGACCGGCTGCTTGTCGCGACCGTGGACCTGCGCCTGGGCACGCCGGCGCTGGCGGCCGAGCGCGGTGCCGTGCGGGCCCGCATGGACCTGGAGGCGGGCGAGCTGAAGTTGCAGACGGTCGGGCCCACGCCCAACAAGGCCGAAAAGGCCCGCGCCGAGCGCATGAAGCAGCGCTATGGCGTCGACTGGGGCCGTTACAGCGAGAACGTGACGCCGCAGACCTCGGCCTTTGTTGAGGCCTACAACCGCGTGATGCACGCGGAGATCGAGAAGCGCCACGGCAAGCAGGTGGCGGACGGCCTGGCCGGTTTCGAGGAGATCCGGCCGGGCGCCGACGGCAAGGGCAAGCCATGAAGCTCATCGGCATGCTGGACTCGCCCTATGTGCGCCGCGTCGCCATCTCGATGCGGCTGCTGGGCCTGCCGTTCGAGCATGCGGCCATCTCGGTGTTCCGCGGCTTCGACGCGTTCCAGCAGATCAACCCGGTCGTGAAGGCGCCGACGCTGGTCTGCGACGACGGCAGCCTGCTGATGGATTCCACGCTGATGCTGCAGTACGCCGAGGCGCTGGCCGGGCGCAGCCTGCAGTCGCGCGATGCGCCGGCGCTGCAGCGCGAGCTGCGCGTCATCGGCCTCGCGCTGGCGGCCTGCGAAAAGACCGCGCAGATCATCTACGAGCGCGGCCTGCGGCCCGAGGACAAGCGCCACCAGCCCTGGCTGGACCGTGTCAACGGCCAACTGCATGCCGCCTGGGCCGCGCTGGACGCCGAACTGGCCGCCCGTCCGCTGGACGCCAGCGCCGACGGCCTGCGCCAGGACGGCATCACGGCGGGCGTGGCCTGGAGCTTCACTTGCTTCGTGCTGCCCGAGGCGGCGCCGGCCGAGGCCTACCCGCACGTGGCCGCGCACGCGGCGGCGGTGGAGGCGCTGCCGGTGTTCCGCGCGATTCCCTGTGACGACGCCGTCACGCTGAGCTGATGGCCACCCGCCGCCGCCCGCCGCCCCAGACGGTCTATGTCTTCCAGGGCGGTGGCGCGCTGGGCGCCTACCAGGCCGGCGTGACCGAGGCACTGCATGGGGCCGACATCGCGCCGGACTGGCTGATCGGCACGTCCATCGGCGCGATCAATGCGGCCTTGATCGCCGGCAACGCGCCGGCCGACCGGTTGAAGGCGCTGCGCAGCTTCTGGGACCGCGTGACGCGGCCCGGCGTCGCGCCCCACCTGCCCAGCAACCCGTTCACGGCGGCCTTCCAGACCTGGCAGACGCTGACGACCGGCATTCCCGGCTTCTTCAAGCCGCGCGGCCCGCAGGCCTGGGACATGAACCGCCGTGCGCCGCTGGGCGAACTGGGTTTCTACGACACGGCGCCGCTGGCCGCCACGCTGCGCGAGCTGGTGGACTTCGACCGCATCGCTGCCGCCGAGGTGCGGCTGACGCTGTGCGCCGTCAATGTGCGCAGCGGCGCCATGGCCTTGTTCGACAACCGCGACGGCCACAGCCGCATCGCCCCCGAGCATGTGCTGGCCAGCGGCGCGCTGCCGCCCGGTTTCGCGCCCGTCGTCATCGGCGACGAGGCCTACTGGGATGGCGGCATCTACTCCAACACGCCGCTGGACGTGCTGCTGGACGACGCCGAGCGCCGCGACACGCTGTGCTTCATGGTGGACCTGTGGGACGCCAGCGAGGCCGCGCCCAGCACGATGGCCGGGGCGCTGACGCGCTACAAGGACATCCAGTACGCCAGCCGCATCCTGGAGCACCTCGACGACCACGAGCGCATGCAGAACCTGCGCCGCGCGCTGCGGCTCGTGGGCAAGAAGCTGGGCTCGCAGGCCGCCGCCGACCCGGCCATGAAGGAGCTGCTGGCGCTGGGCTGCGATGCGCGCATCGACCTGGTCCACATGGTCATGCAGGCGCTGCCGGGCGAGGACTCGTGGCGCGACATCGACTTCAGCGATTCACGCCTGCGTGCCCGCTGGGCGGCAGGGCTGAAGGATGGCCGCACCATGCTTGACCGCGGACCGTGGAAGCTGCCAGCGGAGGAGGGCGTGGGCATGCGTGTGCACACGCTGGACGGTCACGCCTGAACCAGCGAGCTGAGCTTCTGCACCGTCGCCCAGTTGCGCGCGGTGCCGGACTCCCCCAGCCGCTTCAGTAGCACGACGGCGGCCTTGCTCTCCAGAATGCCATTGCCGCACCACAGATTGGCCGCGTGGCCGGTGACGACGAAGCGCTCGCCGCTGTCCGCCACGATGTCGGCGACGGCCTGCAGCGCCGCGGCGTCCGCGGGGACTGCGACCAGCAGGCGGCTGGGATCGTCCGCCTCGGCGATGGGTTGCCCGGCGGCGATCGCCGCCCACTCAGCGGCCGTCTTCAGGATGACGGCGGCATCGACGCCCAGCCGCTCCTGCACGGCCGCGCGGATCTTGTCGGCGCCGAGTTTCTTCTTCGTGTCGAAGACGGCATTGCCGCTGTTCAACAACGTGGCCACGTTGGTTGCGCCCAGTTCGGCAAGCAGCAGCTTCAGGTCGGCCATCGCCAGGCGCTTGGCCTTGCCGACGTTGATGCCGCGCCAAAGGGCGACGTAGCGCATTGGAGGACTCCCGTGGAATGAGCAAGGCGGTTGCCGGTCCGGCGTTGTAGCAGGCCCGGCACCGCTGGATCAGAACCAGGGGCGCAGCCGCTCGGTGTAGCCCTCGGGCAGCAGGTGTCCGCCCGGGAAGCGCAGGTGCTGCTTGTCCGTGCCTGGCAGCGCGTCGAACAAGGCCTGGTTCTGCGCGGTGCTGGCGTACTCGTCGTCGTCCGCGCTGAGCAGCCAGACCCGCTTGCCGGCCAGGCCCGGCAGCAGCCGCTGCGGCGAGACCATGGCGACCTTGTCATCCAGATGCGGCGGCACGATGGCGGCGACGGCCTCGATGCGCGGGTCCAACGCGCCCAGCAGCAGCGCCATCTGCCCGCCCATGCTGTAGCCGGCAACGCGGATGCGGCGCGCGTCGATGCCGGGCTGCGCGGCGGCCCAGTCCAGCAGCACGCGGTAGTCCTTCAGCGTGTCGATGATCATGCGTTCGTAGGGCTCGCGTCGGCCCCACCAGTGCAGGTCGCGCAGGATGTCGCGGGCCGTGTGGTCGGGGTTCTTGCGCTCGCCGTGCTCTCGCGCGTCCAGCGCCAGCACCGCGTAGCCGCTGGCGAGCGCCAGCGCGGTGATGCGGTCGGTCTGCTCGATGGTGGGCCGTTGCATGAACTCGGGGCTGAACCAGCGGTGATGGTTGCGGCCCAGCGCATGCAGGCCGACCAGCAGCGGCGCCGGTCCGGTGACGTTGGCGGGATAGACGATGCGCCCCACGTTCTCACTGCCGTCGAAACTCTTGAAGCGCAGCGTCTGCGCCCGGTGGCCGCCCGCGATCAGCTCCTCCGGGCCCAGTCTCATGTCCAGCGCGGGCAGGGCTGCGTGCGCGTGTCGGGCCTGCAGCTCCGCGGGCGAGGGGTCGTAGGGTTTGAGGCCAAAGACGGCCCACCAGAGGGCGCCCGCCAGGGCGGCTGCACCGAGAAGACCTGCCATGTACTTGCCTGCTTTCTTCATCATTGGGTTGAGATCTCGTGACGACGTCGTCACTGTGCGAGACCCCGCGTGAAGAAAACGTGAGCGAAGTTCAGCCGATCAGGCTGACGCGCGTGAGCCCGGCCTCGTGTGTCAACTCCAGCCGCAGGCCGTGGCGCTCGGCCAGGCGGCGCACGATGGACAGGCCCAGACCCAGCCCGGCGCTCGCCTCGCCCTTCACGCCCGCATCGCGGCCCGCCGCGCCGGCCTGCAGCAGCGCCGTGGGTGGGGCTGCGCTGGCGTTGCTGAGGCTGACGCGCTGCGCATCGGCCTCGATGCGGATGTGCGGCGAGCCCCGGTGCGCCAGCGCGTTGGCCAGCAGGTTGGACAGCAGCAGCCGTGTGAGCGCCGGCGGCCAGGCGCGCGTCAACGTGGGCGGCACGTCGACCTGCAGCGCGATGTCTTGCCGGTCCAGCAGCGGCGCGTGCGCCAGCACGACCTGTTCGATCTGCGGCAGCAGCGGCAGGTCGGGTGCTGCGCCGGGCATGCCGTCCTCACGGGCCAGCGCCAGCAGCAGGTCCACCGTCTGCTGCAACTGCCAGATCGCCGCGTCCATCGTCGCCAGCGTCGACTGCTGCCCGGGTGGCGCATGGCGTTGCAGTTCCTCGCAGGCCATGCCCAGCACGGACAGCGGCGTGCGCAGCTCGTGGCTGGCATCGCGCGTGAAGGCCTGCTCGCGGGCGATGAGGTCGCGGGTGCGCTGGTTCAGCTCGGCCAGGTGGCGGGCCAGCCGGCCGACCTCGTCCTCGTCGGGGCCCGCGGGCCCGGCCAGGTCCAGCGGCAACTGCTCCGGCCGGCTCTGCGCGACGCGGGCGGCGAGCCGTGTCAGCGGCGCACTGCTGCGCCAGGCCAGCCAGGCGCCCAGGGCCAGGGCCAGCAGCGTGACCGAGCCGCCCCAGAACCCCAGCCACAACAGCAGGCGTTGGCGCATCGGCCTCACGACCAGCTGGCGGCTGACTTCGGCCACCAGCAGCGTGCCATCGTCGCCGAGGGGCTGCAGGTGATAGTGGCGGCCCTCGTCACCGGATAGTTCGCGGTCGCCCGGCCGCTGGATGCGCGCATGGGCCAGATCGGCGGGCAGCGTGTCCGCAGGCCGGTAGACGCGGATGAAGTCCTGAGCCGGCTGGGCCCAGTCGCCATGCGTTGCATGGTGAGCCTGCTGGCGTTGCAACTCCTGCCGCAACACACCCGTGAAGAACCCATCCTCCACCGCATAGACAAACAGCATCGCGAACAGGCCGAACAGCGCGCTGACCGTCAATGCATAGCCGGTGAAGGCCAGCATCAGCCGCCGCCGCAGTCGGGGCCGGTAGACAGGGGCCGTGCTCATTCCGGCACGTCGAGCCGCAGGCCCACGCCATGCACCGTCTTCACGAGCGCCTGGTGTGCGCCAAGCGCCTGGCGCAGCGTGTAGAGATGGCTGCGCAGCGCGTCGGATTCCGGCGGTTCGTCGACCCACAACTGCTGCTGCAGCTCGCTGCGCGTGACGGTGCGCGGCCAGGCCTCGGCCAGCGCCACGAGCAGCCGGTAGGCCTGGCGCGGCAGCAGCAAGACCTGGCCCTCTCCAGCGTGGACCTCATGGGTGCGCCGGTCGATGCGCAGCGGCCCGCGCTGCAGCACGGGGCTGCGGCCCAGCTCGCCGCGACGCGCCAGCGCTTGGCAGCGCCACAGCAGCTCCTCGCCGGCAAATGGCTTCAGCAGGTAGTCGTCGGCGCCGGCGCCGAAGCCTTGGCGCTTGTCGTCCAGCGCATCGCGGGCGGTCAGCATCAGCACCGGCACATGGCGATCGGCCTGCGCTCGCAGCTGTTGGCACAGCGCTATGCCGCCCAGCCCGGGCAGGCCCAGGTCCAGCAGCAGCACGTCGGGTGGCTGCTCCAGCGCGAGCTGCAGGCCCAGGCGACCGTCGCTGGCCTCCTCGACGGCCCAGCCCGCGCCTTGCAGCAGCGTCACGATCTGCGCGCGCAGCGGCGCATGGTCCTCGACGACCAGGATGCGGTTCACGCGGGCACCTCCTCAGCGGAGCAGCTTAGGGCGCCGCGCGTGAAGATTTCGTCAAGCCATGCCTTGGTGGCGAAGCAGCGCGTCGATCTTGGGCTCGCGGCCGCGGAAGGCCTTGAAGTTGTCGATGGCATCGCGCGAACCGCCTTGCTCCAGCACCTCGGTCAGGAAGCGCTTGCCGGTGGCGGCGTTGAACACGCCTTCCTCCTCGAACGCGCTCCAGGCGTCGGCGCTCAGCAGCTCGGCCCACTTGTAGCTGTAGTAGCCCGCCGCATAGCCGCCCGCGAAGATGTGGCTGAAGCTGTGCTGGAAGCGGTTGAAGGCGGGCGGGATCAGCACCGCGACTTCGGCGCGCACCTCGTCCAGCAGCTTCTGCACATTGGCCTCAGCGCCCGGCTCGCCATGCAGGCGCATGTCGAACAGCGCGAACTCGATCTGGCGCAGCGTCTGCAGCCCGCTCTGGAAGTTCTTGGCCGCGGTCATCTTGTCGAACAGCTCGCGCGGCAGCGGCTCACCGCTGTCGACATGGCCGGTCAGCTGCTGCAGCACGTCCCATTCCCAGCAGAAGTTCTCCATGAACTGGCTGGGCAGCTCGACGGCGTCCCACTCAACGCCGGAGATGCCGGACACGCCCAGGTCGTCCACCTGCGTCAGCATGTGGTGCAGGCCGTGGCCGAACTCGTGGAACAGCGTGATGACGTCGTCGTGCGTCAGCAGAGCCGGCTTGTCGCCCACCGGGCTGGCGAAGTTGCACACCAGATGCGCCACCGGCAGCTGCTGCTCGCCCGTGGGCTTGAGCCAGCGGCTGCGCACGCCGTCCATCCATGCACCAGGGCGCTTGCCGGAACGGGCGTAGAGGTCCAGGTAGAAGCCGGCGACGACATTGCTGCCGCGCTGCAGCTGGTAGTAGCTGACGGTGTCGTTCCACGTCGGCGCGGCAGCTTGCACCACGCGGACGTCGAACAGCCGCTCGATGATGGTGAACAGGCCGGCCACGACCTTGGGCGCGGTGAAGTACTGCTTCACCGTCTGGTCGCTGAAGGCGTAGCGCGCTTCCTTGAGCTTCTCGCTCCAGTAGCTGACGTCCCAGGCCTCCAGCGGCGCGCCCTTCGCGAACTCGCGCAACTCGGCCAGGTCCTTCTCGGCGAACGGACGCGCGCGTTGAGCCAGGTCGCGCAGGAAGGTGGTCACCTCGGCGGGTGACGAGGCCATCTTGGGTGCCAGCGACACCTCGGCGAAGTTGGCGTAGCCCAGCAGCCGGGACTCCTCCTGGCGCAGCGCGACGATCTCGCTCATCGCGGCGCTGTTGTCCAACTCGGGCTTGCCGGTCTCGCTGGCGCGCGTCACATAGGCGCGGTAGAGCTTCTCGCGCAGTTCGCGGTTCTCGGCGTACTGCATGACGGGCAGGTAGACCGGGAAGTGCAGCGTCAGCTTGTGGCCGCCGTCATCCAGCTTCGTCGCGTCCAGCACATCCTGCGGTACACCCGCCAGCTCGTCGGCGGACGCGATGTAGCTCCAGCCGTCGGTGGCGTCCAGCACGTGCTCGCTGAACTTCTGCTGCAACTCGGCGCTGCGTTCCTGGATGGCGGCGTAGCGCTCGCGGGCCTCGCCCTGCAGCTCGGCACCGGACAGCACGAAGTCGCGGATGGCGTGCTTGAGTGACTGCAGGCGCGGAGCGCTCAGCGTGCTGCCCTGCGCGGCCATCACCGCCTTGTACTTGGCAAACAGAGCCTCGTTGGCGCCCATGGCCGTGTAGAACTCGGTCACCGCCGGCAGCATGCCGTTGTAGGCCTCGCGCAGTGCGGGCGTGTCGGCCACGGCGTTCAGGTGGCCCACGGCGCCCCAGGCCGTGCCCAGGCGCTCGGTGGCGGTGTCGAGGATGCGCGAGAGCGTGTCGTAGTCGGCCGGCGTCTCGTGCTTGGTGGCTTCATCCAGCGCCGCCTGCGCTTCGGCCAGCAATTGCTGGATGGCGGGCTGCACGTGTTCGGGCTGGATGGCCGCGAACTCGGGCAGGGCGGCGGTGGAGAGCAGGGGATTGGTCATATCAGGCGGACTTTGCGGCAAGTTCCGCGGATTCAAGCGTGTTGACCAGCAACATGGCAATGGTCATCGGGCCGACCCCACCGGGCACGGGGGTAATCCAGCCCGCGACTTCCTTGACGCCGTCGAAATCAACGTCTCCGCAGAGCTTGCCGTCGTCGTTGCGGTTCATGCCCACGTCAATGACGACGGCGCCGGGCTTGACCATGTCGGCCGTCAGCACATTGCGCTTGCCCACGGCAGCCACGATGACGTCGGCCTGGCGGGTCATTTCGCCGAGGTTGGCCGTGCCGCTGTGGCAGACGGTGACGGTGGCGTTGGCGGCCAGCAGCATCATGGCCATCGGCTTGCCGACGATGTTGCTGCGGCCGATGACGACGGCATGCTTGCCTTTCAGATCCTTCATGCCGATGCTTTCCAGCATCTTCATGCAGCCATAGGGCGTGCACGCCTTGAAGCCTTGCTCGCCCACCATCAGCGCGCCGGCGCTGGCGACGTGGAAGCCGTCCACGTCCTTGGCCGGCGAGATGGCTTCGATGACCTTGTGGTCGTCGATGTGCTTGGGCAGCGGCAGCTGAACGAGGATGCCGTGGATGGTCGGGTCGTTGTTCAGCGCGTCAACACGCGCCAGCAGTTCGGCCTCGGTCATGGAGGCGTCGTACTTTTCCAGCACGGAGTGGATGCCGGCTTCCTCGCAGGCCTTGACCTTGTTGCGGACGTAGACCTGGCTGGCCGGGTTGTCGCCCACCAGCACGACGGCGAGGCCGGGCTGTTTGCCCTGGGCGGTCAGTGCAGCGGCACGGGCGGCGACTTCGGCGCGTGTGGCCTTGGAGAGGGCGAGGCCGTCGATCAATTGGGCGGTCATGGCAGTGCGATTCCTGAAAAACTTGTGGGACAGACCGCCCGAGCGGAGCGAGTAGCTCTGTCCCCAACCGATTAAAAAGCAAAAGGCCGCTGGGTCAGCAGCGGCCTTTGGGGTGAGTCAGGGGGTCAAGCCTTGGCGGTGGCACCAAGCGCAATCTTCAGCAGATCGGCCACCGTGTTGGCGTTGAGCTTCTCCATGATGTTGGCGCGGTGCGCCTCCACCGTCTTGATGCTGATGCCCAGGTCGTCGGCGATCTGCTTGTTCAGGCGGCCGGCGACGATGCGCTCCAGCACCTGCGCTTCACGCGTCGTCAGGCGGGCCAGCAGCGCGTCGCGGCTGGCGGCTTCCTGGTGGCTGGAGAAGGCGTCGCGGGCCTGGTCGAGCATGCGCTCCACCAGGGCCAGCAGTTCTTCTTCCTTGAACGGCTTCTCGATGAAGTCCATCGCGCCCTTCTTCATCGTCTGCACGGCCATGGGCACGTCGCCGTGGCCGGTGATGAAGACGATGGGCAAGGGGCTCTTGCGCTCGATGAGGCGGTCCTGGAGTTCCAGGCCGGTCATGCCATCCATGCGGATGTCGGCGATGAGGCAGGCCACCTCACGGGGGTCGTAGCGCGCGAGGAAGGATTCGGCGGAGTCAAAGCACTTGACCCGGTAGTCCTTGCCTTCAAGCAGCCATTGCAGGGAATCGCGGACCGCTTCGTCGTCGTCGACAACGTAGACGTTGCCCTTCTTGGGGATCAAGCTCATGGTGTGCTGGGTTCGGTTCTCTGAGCGCTGCCGGCTGGGTCTGCTCGCAGGTGTTCTGAGGTGATCGTGACCGGAATCGTGAAGGCGAATCTGCAGCCGACGACCAAGGAGCCATTGTAGAGGTTCTCGGCTTTTATCCGGCCCTGGTGGGACTCGACGATGGACCGGCATAACCCTAATCCGATGCCCATGCCGTCGGCCTTGGTCGAGAAGAAGGCCTCATACATGCGGGACAACACCTCATCGGGCAAACCCGGCCCCATGTCGGTGACGGAGAACTCGATCTGCCCGCCCAGCTCGGCGCTGTGCTTGGGCACGACGCGCAGCTCGATGTGGCGCCGCGACGTGGGCAGCGACGCGTTGTCGATGGCCTCGGCGGCGTTCTTCAGCAGGTTCATCAATACCTGCTCGATGAGGATGGGGTCCACCATCATCTGTGGCAGCCGCTGGGCCACATAGGTGTGAATGGCCACGTTGCGGCGGCGCAGCTCGATGCCGGCCAGCTCGACCGCGTCCTCGACGATGTCGGCCGCGTGGGCCGGCTGGCGCTGCGGCTCGCTGCGCTTCACGAAGTTGCGGATGCGGTGAATGATCTGGCCGGCGCGCTGGGCCTGCTTGGCGGTCTTCTCCAGCGCCGCCATCAGCGCGTCCTTGTCTATCGAGTCGGCGCGCACGCGGCTGACCATGCCGTTGCAGTAGTTGGTGATGGCGGTCAGCGGCTGGTTCAGCTCATGGGCGACGCTGGAAGCCATCTCGCCCATGGTCATCAAGCGGCTGGTCACCTGGGCCTTCTCGGCCTGCAGTGCGGCCTGCGCCTCGGCGTGGCGGCGCATCGTGATGTCCGTCGCGATCAGCATCTGCGCCAGGCGGCCATCGGTCCACTGCAGGTAGCGGGCGCGCACGTCAAACCACATGGCCAGCGACTCCACATAGACCTCGCGGGGGTCGGAGCCGATGTCGGTCAGCGCCTCGGCAGGCAGGCCGGAGTAGTCGTCGACCTCCTCGTCCTGCCCATCGCCCAGGCCGCCACGGCGGCTGGTGGTGCCGCTCAGCTGGCCGCCGGCCAGCAGCGCGTGGCCGGCCGGGTCGGCGCCGAACCACAGCCGGTAGCTGCGGTTGGCGAACAGCAGTTCGGGCGGCTGAACGGACAACACGGACACGGCCGCGTCCAGCCCCTCCAGCACGGTGGTGAAGCGTTCGTGCGAGGCGGTCAGCTGGTCGCGTACGCGCTTGGCCTCGGTGATGTTGGTCATCGAGGTCATCCAGCCGGTCTGCTTGCCGCGCGTGTCCACCAGCGGCGACACATAGACGCGGGCGTCGAACTGGCTGCCGTCCTTGCGCTGGATCTTCACTTCCACGCCGCCCGACGGGCTCTTGCCCTGCAGCTCCTGCTGCAGCAGGCGCGCGTTCTCCTCGCGGCGGTCCGCGGGCCAGAAGGGGTAGGGCGGCGTGCGGCCCACCAGGTCGGCCTCGGAGAAGCCGGTCATCGCGCAGAAGGCCGGGTTCACGTAGCTGATGCGCGTGTCCATGTCCATGGCGCGCATGCCGGTCAGCATGGAGTTCTCCATCGCGCGGCGGAAGTTGGTCTCCAGCGTCAGCGCGTTCTGGATCTGCGTGCGCCGGCGCATGTGGCGCCAGGTGCCCAGCAGCATCCAGACCGTCATGCCGGCCAGCGCCAGAACCAGCCAGAACAAGGCGTTGTTGATGAGGCCGATGGATGTGCGCCAGCCCTGGCCGCGCAGCACCAGGCCGTTGAGCGCTGGCGCCAGCGGCACGTCGTGCAGCAGGGATGCGCGGCGCAGGCCCTGGCCTGGCATGGGCGTGACGGTGCTGCTGACGACCTGGTCGGTGGCGTCCAGCACCGCGATGCTGTGCCGCGTGGCCACCTCGCTGGGCACGTAGTAGCGCAGCAGCGCCTCCACCGTGTACTCGGCGATCAGCACGCCGGCAAAGCCGCCGCGGTCGATCAGCGGGATGTGCAGCTGGAAGACGGTGGTGCCGTTGGTGTCGATGAAGGGCGGCGAATAGACAGGCTGGCGCCTGTCCTTGGCCGCCTCGAAGGCCACGCCCGGCGCGTTGGACTGGTTGGGCATGGGCATGGACGGGTCGCTGCCGTCCGCCGACATCAGCCCGTCGGCCTGGAAGCCGGCCGCGCCCACGCTGCTGCGGCGGTCGCGGCGGGCGCTGAGCCAGGTGACGTGCGTCAGCTCCGGGCGTTCGCGCGCGAAGGCCTGGGCCTGGGCCGAGAACTCATGGGCGTCGATCTGGCGCGTGACGACCTCGCGCGCGATGCGCACCAACTGTTCCTGGTTCTCGATGAGGCGCAGGCGGATCTGCTGCTGGGCGATCTCGGTGTCGCGCTTGACGGACTCCGACTCGCGCTCGATTTCCTCGTTCCGCAGGTACCAGAAGGCCGAAATGATGGCGGCCAGGAACAGCAGCACCGAGATCAGCGGACCCAGCGTGGCCAGCCGGTCCTGCCGCGACGGCGACTGCCGGAACCACCAGCCGGTGATCAGGCGACGCAGCGGCGTCAGCAGGCGTTGGCCGCGGCTGCGGCGCGGGGCGAGGGTGTCGTCGGGCATCCTGAAATTATCCTGGCCGTGGCAACAAGGCAAAAAATTTCACAATAAGAAAACACTTCGCACGATTCGAGAGTGTGGCGGTCTTTATGCGACACTTCGCCCGCTCGCGGCGCCTGACGCCCGCTCGCCCCTGTCGAACACCCCCGCCGCCCGCCAGAGGCGGCACTTGAAGGAGACCGGCCATGTCTGCCCAGCCGCAAGAGTTTCTCGGCGCCGCCGCGAACGACCAAGACCCGCAGGAAACCCGTGAGTGGCTGGATGCCCTTTCGGCCGTCATCGACCGGCAAGGTGCCGAGCGCGCCCATTTCCTGATCGAGGAGATGCTGGAGCATGCGCGCCAGCACAGCATCGACCTGCCGTTCTCGGCCACCACCGGCTACGTCAACACCATCGAGGCTTCGGCCGAAGCACGCTGCCCGGGCAACATCCAGATCGAGAAGCGCCTGCGCGCGTACATGCGCTGGAACGCGATGGCCATGGTCGTGCGTGCCAACCGCCTGAACCCCGCCGACGGCGGCGACCTGGGCGGCCACATCGGCTCGTTCGCGTCGGTGGCCAGCATGTTCGGTGCCGGCTTCAACCACTTCTGGCACGCCGACAACGGCGACCACGGCGGCGACTGCCTCTACATCCAGGGCCACAGCGCGCCCGGCATCTACGCCCGCGCCTTCCTGGAAGGCCGTCTGAGCGAAGAGCAGCTGGACAACTTCCGCCAGGAAGTCGACGGCAAGGGCCTGTCCAGCTACCCGCACCCGAAGCTGATGCCCAACTTCTGGCAGTTCCCGACCGTCAGCATGGGCTTAGGCCCGCTGATGGCGATCTACCAGGCGCGTTTCCTGAAGTACCTGCACGCGCGCGGCATTGCCAACACCGAGAACCGCAAGGTCTGGGCCTTCATGGGCGACGGCGAGATGGACGAGCCGGAAAGCCTGGGCGCAATCAGCCTGGCGGCCCGCGAGAACCTCGACAACCTCGTGTTCGTCGTCAACTGCAACCTGCAGCGCCTGGACGGCCCGGTGCGCGGCAACGGCAAGATCATCCAGGAGCTGGAAGGCGAGTTCCGCGGCAGCGGCTGGAACGTCATCAAGCTGATCTGGGGCAAGGGCTGGGACGAGCTGCTGGCGCGCGACAAGAGCGGCAAGTTGAAGCAGCTGATGATGGAAACGCTGGACGGCGACTACCAGGCCATGAAGGCCAACGACGGCGCCTTCGTCCGCAAGAACTTCTTCGGCAAGTACCCCGAGACCGCCAAGCTCGTCGCCCACATGAGCGACGAAGAGATCTTCGACCTGCGCCGCGGCGGCCATGAGCCCGAGAAGGTCTACGCCGCCTTCGAGAAGGCCCACAACAACAAGACGGGCCAGCCCACCGTGCTGCTGGTCAAGACCGTCAAGGGCTACGGCATGGGCAAGGCCGGTGAAGGCAAGAACACCGTCCACCAGACCAAGAAGCTGACCGACGACGACATCAAGTACATCCGCGACCGCTTCAGTATTCCGATCCCGGACAGCGAGCTGGCCAAGATCCCGTACTACAAGCCGGCCGACGACACGCCGGAAATGCGCTACCTGCACGAGCGCCGCCAGGCGCTGGGCGGCTACCTGCCCAGCCGCCGCGCCAAGGCCGAAGAACAGTTCACCGTGCCCGAGCTGGCGACGTTCCAGGCCGTGCTGGACCCGACCGCCGAAGGCCGCGAGATCTCGACGACCCAGGCCTATGTGCGCTTCCTGACGCAGCTGCTGCGCGACAAGGACATCGGCCCGCGCGTCGTGCCCATCCTGGTTGACGAGGCTCGCACCTTCGGCATGGAAGGCCTGTTCCGCCAGATCGGCATCTACAACCCCAAGGGCCAGCTGTACACCCCGGTCGACAAGGACCAGGTCATGTACTACCGCGAGGACAAGGCCGGCCAGATCCTGCAGGAAGGCATCAACGAAGCCGGCGGCATGGCCAGCTGGATCGCTGCGGCCACGAGCTACTCGACGAACAACCGGGTCATGATCCCGTTCTACGTCTACTACTCGATGTTCGGCTTCCAGCGTATCGGCGACCTGGCCTGGGCGGCGGGCGACATGCAGGCCCGCGGCTTCCTGTTGGGCGGCACGTCCGGCCGCACGACGCTCAATGGCGAAGGCCTGCAGCACGAAGACGGTCACAGCCACATCCTGGCCAACACCATCCCCAACTGCGTGTCCTACGACCCGACCTTCGCACACGAAGTGGCGGTCATCATGCAGCGCGGCTTGAAGCGCATGGTGGAAGACCAGGAGAACGTCTTCTACTACATCACCCTGCTGAACGAGAACTACCCGATGCCGGGCCTGAAGGCCGGCACAGAGGAGCAGATCCTCAAGGGCATGTACTTGCTGGAAGAGGCCGACGCGTCGAAGACCGTCAGCGTCAACCTGCTGGGCTCGGGCACCATCCTGCGCGAGAGCCAGATCGCCAAGATGCTGCTGGAAGAGGAGTGGGGCATCGGCGCCAACGTGTGGAGCTGCCCGAGCTTCAACGAGCTGACCCGCGACGGCCAGAACGCCGAGCGCTGGAACCTGCTGCACCCGACCGAGCTGGCCTGCGTGCCGTTCGTGACGCAGCAGCTGGGCCGCACGACCGGCCCGGTCATCGCGTCCACCGACTACATGAAGAACTACGCGGAGCAGATCCGCGCCTTCATCCCCAAGGGCCGCACATACAAGGTGCTGGGCACCGACGGCTTCGGTCGTTCGGACTTCCGCTCCAAGCTGCGCGAGCACTTCGAGGTGAACCGCCACTACATCGTCGTCGCCGCGCTGAAGGCGCTGGCCGATGACGGCCTGGTCCCGATGACCAAGGTGGCGGAAGCGATCGCCAAGTACGGCATCGACGCCAACAAGATCAACCCGCTGTACGCCTAAGAGCCCGGGAGACAAGACATGGCATTGGTTGAAGTCAAGGTTCCTGACATCGGCGATTTCGACGAGGTCGGCGTCATCGAGCTGCTGGTCAAGGTCGGCGACACCGTCAAGGTCGAGCAGAGCCTGGTGACCGTCGAGAGCGACAAGGCATCGATGGAGATCCCGTCGTCGCAGGCCGGCGTGGTCAAGGAGATCAAGGTCGCCGTGGGCGACAAGGTCAAGCAGGGCAGCGTGCTGGTTGTGGTGGAAGGCGATGCCGCCGCCGCCCCGGCGCCCGCAGCCGCAGCGCCCGCACCGGCTCCTGCCGCCGCCGCTCCGGCGCCGGCGCCCGCTGCTGAACCCGCTCCGGCACCCGCCGCAGCCGGCGGCAGCGTCACAGTCGTCGTGCCGGACATCGGCGACTTCGACGAGGTCGCCGTCATCGAGTTGCTGGTCAAGGTGGGCGACACCGTCAAGGTCGAGCAGAGCCTCATCACCGTCGAGAGCGACAAGGCCTCGATGGAGATCCCGTCGTCCACGGCCGGCGTCGTCGAGCAAGTGCTGGTCAAGATCGGCGACAAGGTCGCCAAGGGCTCGGCCCTGGCCCGCGTGAAGGCAGCCGGCGGTGCTGCCGCTGCGCCTGCACCGGCGCCGGTCGCTGCCTCGCCTGCTCCGGCCGCTGCGACCCCCGCAGCCGTTCCGGCCCATGCCAGTGCCGCACCGGCTGCGGCACTGCCCGCGCACCAGCCCACCGCGCCCACCGGCCAGCTGCCGCACGCATCGCCCAGCATCCGCAAGCTCGCCCGCGAGCTGGGCGTGCCGCTGGCCGAGGTCAAGGGCAGCGGCGCCAAGGGCCGCATCACAGAGACCGACGTGCAGGGCTTCGTGAAGGCCGTGATGGCAGGCACGACGCAGACCGCCGCGCAGAAGGCCGTCGCTCCCGCTTCGTCGGGCGGTGGCGGTTCGGGCCTCAACGTGCTGGCCTGGCCCAAGGTGGACTTCGACAAGTTCGGCCCCACCGAGCGCAAGGAACTGTCGCGCATCAAGAAGATCTCGGGCGCCAACCTGCACCGCAACTGGGTCGTCATCCCGCACGTGACGAACCATGACGATGCCGACATCACCGAGCTGGAGGCCTTCCGCGTTCAGCTGAACAAGGAGAACGAGAAGGCCGGCATCAAGGTCACGATGCTCGCGTTCATGATCAAGGCGGCCGTCGCGGCGCTGAAGAAGTTCCCCGAGTTCAACAGCTCGCTGGACGGCGACACGCTCGTGCTGAAGAACTACTTCCACATCGGCTTCGCCGCGGACACGCCCAACGGTCTGGTCGTGCCCGTCATCCGGGACGCCGACAAGAAGGGCATCTTCCAGATCAGCCAGGAAATGTCGGACCTCGCCAAGAAGGCGCGCGACGGCAAGCTGGGCCCGGCCGACATGACCGGCGGCTGCTTCTCGATCTCGTCGCTGGGCGGTATCGGCGGCAAGTACTTCACGCCCATCATCAACGCGCCGGAAGTGGCCATCATGGGCGTCTGCAAGAGCTCGATGGAGCCCGTGTGGGACGGCAAGGCCTTCGTGCCGCGCCTGATCCTGCCGCTGTCGCTGTCGTGGGACCACCGCGTCATCGACGGCGCCGCGGCCGCGCGCTTCAACGTCTACTTCGCGTCGCTGCTGGCGGACTTCCGCCGCATCGCCCTCTGATCAGGAGCTGGACCAATGGCACTCATTGAAGTTCAAGTTCCAGACATCGGTGACTTCGACGAAGTCGGCGTCATCGAGGTGCTGGTCAAGGCCGGCGACACCGTCAAGGTTGAGCAGAGCCTGATCACCGTCGAGAGCGACAAGGCGTCGATGGAGATCCCGTCGTCCGCTGCCGGCGTCGTCAAGGAGATCAAGGTCAAGCTGGGCGACAAGGTCGCCAAGGGCTCGGTCATCCTGTCGCTGGAAAGCAGTGATGCGGCTGCACCCGCGCCGGCGCCCGCTGCGGCTCCAGCTCCGGTTGCTGCTGCGCCCGTGCAAGCGCCCGCGGCCGCGACCTATTCCGGCAGCGCCGACCAGGCCTTCGACGTCGTCGTCCTGGGCGGCGGCCCCGGCGGCTATTCGGCTGCGTTCCGCGCCGCCGACCTGGGCCTGAAGGTCGCCCTCGTCGAGCGTTACGCGACGCTGGGCGGTGTCTGCCTGAACGTGGGCTGCATCCCGTCCAAGGCGCTGCTGCACGTCGCGGCTGTCATGGACGAGGCCAGCCACATGGCCGACCTGGGTGTCGTGTTCGGCACGCCCACCGTCGACATCGACAAGCTGCGCGCGCACAAGAACAAGGTCACCGGCAAGCTGACCAACGGCCTCAACGCGATGGCCAAGATGCGCAAGGTCACCGTGCTGCGCGGTGTCGGCTCGCTGCTGGACGCGCAGAACCTGAAGGTCGAAGCGACCGAAGGTGCTGTGGGCCAGGCCAAGACGGGCGCGGTGCAAACCGTGGCCTTCAAGCGCCTCATCATCGCGGCCGGTTCCCAGGCCGTGCGCCTGCCCTTCCTGCCCAACGACCCGCGCATCGTCGATTCCACCGGCGCGCTCGAAATGGGCGTCAAGCCTGAGCGGATGCTCATCGTCGGCGGCGGCATCATCGGCCTCGAAATGGGCACGGTGTACTCCACGCTGGGCGCACGCCTGGACGTCGTCGAAATGCTGCCCACGCTGATGACCGGCGCGGACCGCGACCTCGTCAAGGTCTGGCAGAAGTTCAACGCGCACCGCTTCGACAACATCATGTTGAACACGAAGACGGTGGCGGCGGAAGCCAGGCCCGACGGCATCTACGTGACCTTTGAAGGCGAGGGCGCCCCGAAGGAGCCGCAGCGCTACGACCTCGTGCTGCAGGCCGTGGGCCGCACGCCCAACGGCAAGAAGATCGCGGCCGAGAACGCCGGCGTCATCGTCGGCGACCGCGGCTTCATCCCGGTCGACGTGCAGATGCGCACCAACGTGCCCAGCGTGTTCGCCATCGGCGACATCGTCGGCCAGCCCATGCTGGCCCACAAGGCGGTGCACGAAGGCCATGTGGCAGCGGAAGTCTGTGCCGGCGAGATCCTGGGTGACGACAAGCTCAAGAAGAGCCAGTTCGACGCGCGCGTGATCCCGAGCGTGGCCTACACCGACCCCGAAGTGGCCTGGGTGGGCATGACCGAGGACGAGGCCAAGGCCAAGGGCATCAAGATCACCAAGGGCCTGTTCCCGTGGACGGCCTCGGGCCGCGCGATTGCCAACGGCCGCGACGAGGGCTTCACCAAGCTGATCTTCGACGAGGAAAGCCACCGCATCATCGGCGGCGGCATCGTGGGCACGCACGCCGGTGACATGATCGGCGAGATCGCGCTGGCCATCGAGATGGGCGCCGACGCGGTGGACATCGGCAAGACCATCCACCCGCATCCGACGCTGGGCGAGAGCCTGGGCATGGCTGCGGAAGTGGCGCACGGCACCTGCACGGACGTGCCGCCCGTCAAGAAGAAGTAAGCGCATCTCGCGCCATCAAACAGGCTCGCTCCGGCAACGGATCGAGCCTGTTGCTTTTGGCACCGTGGGTTTTGCCTGCGTGGGTTTTCCCGCCGTGACGAATCGCAGCGGCCAACACGCCGCGCGCTAATCGCGGCCATGACGGCCCTGACCTCAAGACTGCAGCGACTGGTGCTGCTGCGCCCCGGCGAAGGCCGCGCGCTGTTGCTGGCTGCGGCCTATTTCTTCTGCCTGCTGCTCAGCCTGTACCTGCTGCGGCCGGTGCGCGAGGCCATGGGCATCGCGCGCGGCGCCGACTGGCTGCCCTGGCTGATGACGACGACGCTGGCCGTCATGCTGGTCGTCAACCCGGTCTACGCGGCGCTGGTGTCGCGCCTGCCGCGCCGGCGCTTCATTCCGCTGGTGGCGCACTTCTTTGCGGTAAACCTGCTGGTGTTCGCCGCGCTGTTCCAGGCGCTGCCGGCGCATGGCGGCGAGTTGCTGGGCTACGCGTTCTACGTGTGGCTGAGCGTCTTCAACCTGTTCGTCGTGTCGGTGTTCTGGAGCCTGATGGCCGACGTGTTCACCGAGGACCAGGGCAAGCGCCTGTTCGGCATGGTCTCCATGGGCGGCACGCTGGGTGCCGTCGTCGGTGCGGCGGTGACGCAGGGTTTGAGCAGCGGCAGCTGGGGCTTCAAGCTGCCCACCGCCGGCCTGATGCTGCTGGCCGTGCTCGGGCTGGAGGCGGCGGTGTTCTTCATGCAGCGTTTGGCCGCGCACTTCCAGCTGTCGGCCGCCACCGGCCAGCAGTCACGCGAGCCCGGGCCGGACTTCAAGGCCGGCCTGCGCGCCATTGCCGGCTCGCGCTACCTGCAGCTGATCTGCGCCTACATGCTGCTGTTCACCGTGGCGTCCACCTTCCTGTACCTGATGCAGGGCGACATCGTCGCCAAGACCTTCGCCAGCCCGGCCGAGCGCACGGCCGCCTTCGCCAAGCTGGACTTCTGGACCAATGTGCTGACGCTGACCGTGCAGTTGCTGCTGACCAGCCGGCTGCTGCGCGGCATCGGCGTGTCGGGCGTGCTGCTGGTGCTGCCGCTGCTGACGACCATAGGCTTCGGCGCGCTGGCGCTGTGGCCCAGCTTCCTCGTGCTGGCGCTCGTGCAGGTGCTGCGCCGCGGCATCCATTACGCGGTGGACCGGCCAGCCCGCGAGATCCTCTACATCCCGCTCGGGCCGGAGGAACGCTACAAGTCCAAGGCTTTCATCGACACCTTCGTCTTCCGAGGCGGCGACTTCATCGGCGTCTGGGCGCCCACGCTGTTCGCCGCGCTGATGGTGCCGGTGTCGCTCGCAGCGTTGGGCTGCGCCGGCGCCTGGGTCGCGGTGGCGGGCTGGCTGGGCCGGCTCGTCAATCGCCGCCATGGCGAGGCGAGCCTTTCCGCATCACCCGTGTTCAATCGCAAGGAGACTCCCACATGAAGATCGCCCTCTCACGCCGACAAGTCCTGCAGATGAGCACTGCCTTGCTACCCAGCGCCGCATTCGCGGCAACAGCGCCCAGCCCGAAGCGCATCCTCATCCTCGGCGGCACGGGCTTCCTCGGCCCGGCCATCGTGGAGGCGGCGGAGAAGCGCGGGCACACGCTGACGCTGTTCAACCGCGGCCGCACGCGCCCGGGCCTGTTTCCGCACATCGAGAAGCGCCAGGGCGACCGCGACCCGCTGAAGGGCGAGGGGCTCAAGTCGCTGGAGACTGGCGAATGGGACGCCGTCATCGACGACTCGGGCTTCTACCCGCGCATGGTGAGCGCGTCGGCCCAGCTGCTGGCGCCGCGCGTCAAGCACTACCTCTACCTGTCCAGCATCAGCTGCTACAAGGAGCCCAGCCCCATCGGCGGCGACGAGGACACGCCGCTGGCCGCGCTGGCTGACCCCAAGGTCGAAGAGATGGGCAAGAACTTCGAGAACTACGGCGGGCTCAAGGCGGCCTGCGAAGGCGCGGCCGAGGCCGCGCTGCCCGGTCGCACCACCATCATCCGCCCGGGCTACATCGTCGGCCCGGACGACCCGAGCGGCCGCTTCACCTACTGGCCCGCGCGCTTCGACAAGGGTGGCGAGATCGCCGTGCCCGGCGCGCCGGCCGACCCGCTGCAGCTTATCGATGTGCGCGACCTGGCCGCCTGGCTCGTGCTGCTGGTCGAGCAGCGCACCGTCGGCCGCTTCAATGCCCTGGGCCCCGAGCAGCCCATGACCTGGGGGCGCGTCATCGCCGCCTGCCAGAAGGCCACGCGCACGCCGAGCACTGTCACCTGGGTGCCGGGCGAGTTCGTCGCCAAGCAACAAGGGCTGAACTTCCCGATCTGGGCTCCCGACCTCGGTGACACGCGCGGCTTCCACACCTGGAAGAACACGCGCGCCGTGCAGGCCGGGCTGCGCTTCCGCCCCATCGAGCAGACGGCGGCCGACACGCTGGCCTGGTACCAGGGCCAGCTCAAGCAGGAAAAGGACGCCCGCACGCGCATGGCGTTCTCGGCGGAGCAGGAGGCCGAGATGCTCAAGCGCTGGGCCGCGAACCGCGGGGCTTAGGACGCCCGCACCAGCTCCTCGTGCCGCCGCATTGCCGCGGCCAGCTGGTGGCCGCCGTAGCGGGCCAGGCCCGCATAGGCGTCTTCGCGCGCATCGGCCGGGTCGCCCTGGCCCAGCTTGAACTGCGCCCGCGTGTCGAGGATGCGCGCGCTGAACGGCACGATGTACTGGGCCAGTTGCGCGAACCGCGGCCCCATCTCGCTGGGCTGCCAGGGCCGGGGGTAGGGCGCCTCGACGTGGGCGCTCAGCAGCTCCAGCGCGCGCAGCGTCGCCTCGGGGGTGTCTTCTATCGTCACGTGCAGCTCGAACTGCAGGAACTCGTAGTTCCACGTCGGCGCATAGCGGCGGTTGCTCATCCAGCTGCTGGCGATGTAGCCCTGCGCGCCGGTGAACGTGGCCAGCGCGCGCGGCTGGCGTTGCAACATCGCGAACTGCGGGTTGCGGCGCGACAGGTGGCCGATCAGCCGTGCCTCGCCGCTGTTGGCATCGCGCTGCAGGATCAGCGGCAGCGGCGTGGCCAGCATGCGGCCGTCATTGGCGCTGACCAGCGTGGCCAGCGGGAAGTCGGCCACCAGGCGGTCGATCTCGCCGGCATTGGCGGGCTGGAACGGCAGCTGTTCGTACATGGACATGGCGCAGAGGTGTGTGGTGCTGAGATGACCCCAGTCTAGAAAGTGCCCGCGCCGCCAACGTTGGCAAATCTGCAATCGATCATTGCAAAATTGCCCGCATGAACATGCCTGTCTTCAATGACCTGAACTGGGACGACCTGCGCCTGCTGCAGCTGATTGCCGGCCATGGCGGCCTGGCCAAGGCCGCCGGTGCGGGTGGCCCCAGCCATGCCACGCTGTTCCGCCGCCTGCGTGCGCTGGAGCAGCGGCTGGACCTGCGCCTGTTCGAGCGCCTGCGCGGCGGCTATGTGCCCACACGCGCCGGGGCCGAGCTGGTGGAGCTGTCGCGCCGCATGGCGCGCGAGCTGCAGGTTGTCACCGAGGGCTTGCGCGGCCGCGAGGCCTGGCCCGGCGGGCTGTTGCGCCTGAGCGCCGCCGACACGTGGATGCAGGAGCTGTTGCCGCCGCTGCTGGCCAGCTATCAAGCCAAGAACCAGGTGCAGTTGCAGGTGCGCAGCGGCAATGCGCTGCTGGATGTGCAGCAGGGCGAGACCGACGTCGCGCTGCGTTCCGGCGGCGCGCCGCCCGAGCCGCTGGTGGGCCGCCGCCTGGCCAAGGTGGAGGCCACGGTCTATGCGTCACGCCAGCTGGGTGGCGTCAGCGACAAGACGCTGGACCTGCACCCCTGGGTGGGCGTGGACGACGACCTGGCCCATCTGGCCTCGGCGCGCTGGCTGGAGGCTGAAGGCCTGGGCCGCCAGGTGGCGGTGCGCACCAACAGCCTCACGCATGTGCGCCAGCTCGTGCGCGCCGGCATGGGCCTGGGCGCCTTGCCCTGCTACCTTGGCGATGCCGACCCGGCGCTGCGCCGCGTGTTCGACCCGCCGCGCGAATGGCGCAGCGAGCTGTGGCTGCTGACCCGCGTGGAGCTGCGCCAGGTGCCGCGCGTGAAGCGGCTGTTCGAGCATCTGTACGAAGGCACGCGGCCTTTGCTGCCGCTGATCGAGGGCCGGCTGCCGCAGCCGGCGCCGCGCTGAGCCAGCGATGCCAAGCGCGTGTCAACGCAGCTTCGCAATCACCTTGATCTCGAAGTCGAACCCTGCCAGCCAGTTCACGCCCACCGCGGTCCAGTTCGGATAGGGCGCCTGCGGAAACATCTCGTCCTTCACCTTGAGCACGGTGTCGAACTGGCGCTCCGGGTCGGTGTGGAAGGTCGTCACGTCGACCAGGTCATCCAGCGTGCAGCCGGCCGCGAGCAGCACGGCCTTGAGGTTGGAGAAGGCGAGCCGCACCTGGGCCTCGAAGTCGGGTTCGGGCGAGCCGTCCTCGCGGCCGCCGACTTGGCCGGAGACGAACAGCAGGCCGTTGGCGCGCACCGCTGGCGAGTAGCGGTGGTGTTCGTAGAGGGCCTGGCGGCCGGAGGGGAAGACGACGTCGCGTGCGGTCATGGAAGCGGTCCTGAAGAAAGGTGTGGAGACAGTCGAAACTCTAGGAAGACCGCACCTGTCGATAAACAGCCAGGACGCACAAACACTGTTTGGCGCCCCCAAACAACGGAGATCCGATGGACCGATTCGACGCGCTGCAGGCCTTCGCCCGCGTGGTGGAGGCGGGCAGCTTCACCAAGGCCGCGTTGACGCTGAACCTCAGCAAGACGACGGTGACCCAACTCGTGCAGCAGCTGGAAGCGCGCCTGCGCGTGAAGCTGCTGCACCGCACGACGCGCCAGGTGACGGTGACGCCCGAGGGCGCGGCCTACTACGAGCGCGTGGTGCGCCTGCTGTCCGACCTGGAAGACGCCGACGGCAGCGTGGGCAGCGGCTCCGCAGCGACTAGCGGGCGGCTGCGGGTGGACGTGCCCAGTCCTTTCGCGCGCCTGATCCTGATGCCCGCGCTGCCCGACTTCCACCGCCGCTACCCGGGCATCCAGCTCGACATGGGCGTCTCTGACCGTGTGGTGGACGTCATCGGCGACAACGTCGACTGCGTGCTGCGCGGCGGCGAGGTCAGCGTGCCGTCGCTGATCGCGCGGCGCGTCGGTGAGCTGCAGCTGGGCGTGTACGCCGCGCCCGACTATCTGAGCGAGGCGGGCATGCCCACGCATCCGAGCGACCTGGAGGCGGAGCCGCACCGCATCGTCGGCTTCATGCGCTCCAGCAGCGGACGCGTGGCGGCGATGTCGATCCGGCGAGTGCAGGAAACGGTGGAGGTGCGCAGCCGCCACGTCGTGTCGGCCGACGACGGCAACGCCTACCTGGCGGCCGGGCTGGCCGGCATGGGCGCGCTATGGCTGCCGCGCTACATGGCCGAGCCGCATGTGGCCCAGGGCGAGCTGGTGCGGCTGTTCGACGGCTGGCACATCGACCCCATGCCCATGTACCTGGCCTACCCGCCGACGCGGCATGTCAGCGCGAGGCTGCGCGCCTTCATGGGGTGGGTCGACGAGCTGATGGCGAAGCTGCCGTAGGCCTCAAGTGGGCTGGCGCCGCTGGCGCAGCCACACGCCCACCAGCCCCAGGCC
>NZ_JAVDXV010000013.1:0-114890 GCF_031458115.1 Roseateles asaccharophilus
GGCGCCACGGCACCGCCGGCGACACTTCGCCGGTCGAGTTCGAACGACGCCATTCCCAACGGCTCACGGGTGTCTAGGAAATCCGGGGCGATTCACCCGAAGGTGCCCGTCGCGCAGAACGTCATGTGCTCTCGCTGCCGGTAGTGCTGCGCATCGCCCTCGTGCGCACAAACCGGCGCGCCGGTCAGCGCACGCAGCCGCGCCGCATTGCCTGCGTGGTCGATGTGGGCGTGCGTGACGACGATCAGCCGGATGTCGTGCCAGCTCATGCCTCGGGACTGCAAGGCCTTCTCCACGGCGCGCTCCGTGTCGGGCAGACCTGCGTCCACCAGCACGGCGCCCGTAGCGCCTACGACGAGGTGTGCATTGACCAGACCAAACGGCAATATGGGGATTCGAACCACCTCAGGCGCTTCCGTCACGCCGTCACCTCGCTTGCAACGATGGGCGGATTGCGCTTCAACCAGGAGGAGACCTCGTCCAGCGGGACATGTTCACCCGCGGCACGGGCGTAGTACGCCAGCTCGATGCGTCCATCGGCCCCAATGAGGAAGTCAGCAGGCAGACGGTCGAATGGGCCTTCTATTCGGCCAGGCGCGAATCCCTTGGAGAACGCCCGGACCGCATGCACCACGTTGCTCGGAGCAAGAAGTCCGGCCCAGCCCCGCTCTACCTCGAATAGCCGGTAGAGCGTCATGTCCGGGTCGGGGATCAGCGCGAACGGCGCGTCATGCCGACCCACATACTCCTGCATGCTTTCGGCGGTGGACTGGAACACGACGAGCATCACCAGCCCATCGCGCGACAGCCGCTCGTGCGCCAGGACCAGCTCCCGCACCCTGAGGTTGCACATTGGGCAAGACGCATAGCGCATGAACGACAGAAGGAGCGGCTGCCCCCTCAAGTCGGAAAGTCGGACGGCGTCACCAAACATATCGGTGGTCTGAAAGTCGGGCGCAATGCCGCCCTGGCGAAGTGACATATCGAATCCCCTGTTGGACGGTCGCCCAATGCTATCAGGACGACCGTCCAAACAAGTGACATTTTGGACGAGCGTCCAGATAGAATCAGTTCATGACAGAGACGTCCGCCCCCCGAGACCGCGTTGTGGCCGCTGCTTCGCGGCTCTTTGCGACTCGCGGCTTCGCAGCGACGTCCATCGCGGACGTCGCCGAGGCTTCAGGACTGCTGAAGGGCAATCTGGCCTATTACTTCAAGACAAAACAGGACTTGCTGGAGGCGGTGGTCGAAGCGCGCGCCAAGGCGCTGTGGGACGAGCTGGTCGCACCGGCACAGCCCGGCGAGGACGCCCGCGCAACGGTTGGTCGCCTGCTGGATCACGTCCGGGCATCCGCCGACGAACTGGCCCAATACGGGTGCCCGGTCGGCGGTCTGGCCACTGAACTCGGCAAGACGGATGACGCACTCCACACGAACGCTGCGGGCTTGCTGCTGAAGCTGGAGGCTTACCTGTTCGAGGCCTTCGCGCAGACGATGCAGAAGAAGGACGCCGAGCGAGCTGCCGAGCACTTGCTCGCTCGCCTGCAAGGGGCGGCCGTCGTTGCGCAAGCGCGGCGCGATCCGGCTGTGGTTCACCGCCAGATTGACGACGCCTTGACCTGGCTGGACACCGTTCTTCCGAGCGCGCGCAGGCGCAGACGGGCCTGACCGTCGAGTTGGTGATCTGCCCGAACGCGCATGAGGGCGCGCGGGTGCAAAGGCGAACTGCCGGCCACCCCTGAGGCGCGCTAGCCAGCCTTCGACGTGCTGCGCGCGACAGGCGTCTTTTGTTTGCCGGCCGGCAGCGTAGCGTTGTGCTGGAGGCAGAGGTCGATCCAGCGGTCCAGGGCAGCATTGGTATTTACCGCTGTCGAGGCAACGAAGACGTAGCCGAGATATGGCCGCCCCTTCATGACGACGGTCTCGACGCCTTCTTGCTTCAGCGACTCGTCGTGCAGAGCTGGGTCGATGCGGCACATCAGTCGTTCGGGCCGAGCTGTAACGCACAGGTTGTCTCGCACCATGAACCCGAGGCTGCCGAACATGCGCTTCTCCCTCACGTCAGACACGCCGGCAAGCGCGCCGCGGACCCGCCCTACCAAGTCGTCACCTGTCGATTTACTCAAGGTTCCTCCGTGTCTGCGCGTTCAGCCATTGCTGCGACTGAGGCGACTGCAGCGGTGAGGTCCACCGGCTAGCATCGAGCTCGCGTCACCTGCGGGGAAGTATCAGCCAAGCTCAAGAGGGTTGCATGGACAGGACCACGTTGTTTCCTACCGAGGGCGGCTGCGACTGCCGCACAGTCAGGTATCGCCTGGAGAGCGCGCCGCTTTTTGTTCACTGTTGCCACTGTCGTTGGTGCCAGCGGGAGTCGGGCGCGTCGTTCGCGCTCAACGCCATGATCGAGGGCGACCGCGTCACGCAGCTTGGTCAGGACCCGGAGATGGTCAACACACCGTCGAATAGCGGCAGCGGTCAGCTGATTGCCCGCTGCCCGCGCTGCAAGGTTGCCGTGTGGAGTAACTACGCTGGTGCCGGGCCTGTGGTGAAGTTCGTTCGCGTGGGTACGCTGGACAACCCCGACCTGCTCCCTCCAGACATCCACATCTTCACCGCATCCAAGCAGCCATGGGTTGTGCTGCCTAGCGATGCGCCTGCGGTGCCAGAGTATTACGACCGCGAGGTGTTCTGGCCGCCGTCGAGCCAAGCCCGCCGGTCAGCGATTCTTCCGCTGATCGAGGCGTATCAACGTTCGAAGTAGCTGCACGCATTACCCCGAGCCTCGCCCGCCTGGCACCCTCAACGCTGGATGAGTTCCACCCGATAGCCGTCAGGGTCATTCACAAAGGCGATGACCTCATCGGGACTTCCGTTCAGCGGGCCGGGTTCGCGTGTGATGGGAACGCCGGCGTCCCTCAAGGCTTCTGCGGCCTCGAACACGTCGGGGACGCCGATGGCGATATGGCCGTAGGCGCTTCCCAATTCGTACTCCCGGGCCTCCCAGTTCTCAGTCAGCTCCAGCACGGTGGACTCGCCTTCATCCGCGTAGCCAACGAACGCCAGCGTGAACCGCCCCTCCAGAAAGTCCTGACGTCGCAGCAGCCGCATGCCAAGCTTTCCGACATAGAAGCCCAGCGCGACGTCAAGGTTCCGGACGCGCAGCATTGTGTGCAGCAAGCGCGGACGCTGCAGTGGAAGGCCCCTCATGCAGTAGCCTGCGCGAGACCGCTGCCGAACGACCAGTTCTCTCGACTGGATTCAACCAGGTTGACGATGACGTCACCCGGGTCGACATGGGCCATTGCCTGGGTGTGAGAGACGATGGCAGCAAACAGCGCTCGCTTCTGCTCGACAGTGCGGCCGGGCGCGCAGGTGATCTGCACGAAGACCGCGTCGGCCGAATGCCGGATACCCAGGAAAGCTGGCGTGATCCTCAGCTGAGAGCCTGCCGAGCGTGCGGAGAACGCCTGAAACAGGTCGTCTGACGCGACACCGAAGGTGTCCCTGAGGGCTTGATGGACAGCGTCTCCGAGACGCTCGACCCGCTCTTGGCTGAAGTCTCTGCTGTGAAAGATTTGGACAAACGGCATGGAGGTGTTCCCTTATGGCGTGACGGCTGGCGAGCAGGCTCGCCAGCACTTGCGAATTGCACTATCGAGGGCTGAATCACCCCTTTGCCACGGCCTCCAGCAGCTCGGCATTCGTCAGCGCTTCGCCACCAATACCCCAGGTGCCATCGACTGCATGCTTCACGTTGACCCAGATGTGCTCGCGGGGCTGACGCCCCCCGCAAGCCTCTTCGACGATGTCCGTTGCCTCCTTCACGTAGGCCCGTTGGACCTCCCGCGACGTGAAGGCGAAGGAGGGAGTCAACCACTCGACAACAGCGATGGGCCTTGGTTCCAGGCCACAGAAGCTGCTGCCGGCCGGCACGCTCTGGACGTGGCCCACCACGTTGGGCGTCAGTGCCCGATTTCCGGACAGGCCGTGCATGCGAAGGAACGACTCAGAAAGACGCGCGACGGTGTCTGCGTACCGGCTCGGGGGGATCAGTCCTTCGGTAACGATGAGGGTCAGGGGCATAGCGTTGCTCCAGTTGAGTGAGGTAGAAGCGGCGTTCACATAACGACCGTTACCCAACTTTAAATAGCGTTCGTTATCCGACTGATAAGATGGGTTATTGGCTTTAATGGACCAAGCGATGAGAAGCGAGCAAAAGGAGCAGACACGTCAGCGGATGCGGCAGGCTGCAGCTGAGGGCTTTCGAAGCCAGGGCTACGGCATCGGCGTGGATGGGCTTGCGAAGCGCGCAGGGGTAACGTCTGGAGCGTTCTATGCCAACTTCAGTTCGAAGGCAGATGCGTTTCGAGAGGCGGTTGCCTTCGGCATGGATGAGCTGCTTGGTGGAATCCGCTACTTCCAGCAGGAGCACGGTCAGGCGTGGTGGCCTGAGTTCGTTCGGTTCTACCTAGGTGAAAAACTGAGTTGCGACCTGGCGCAGAGCTGCAGCCTTCAAACGCTCACACCTGAGCTGGCACGCGCTGATGACGCAGCCAAGGGCGTGTTTCAGGAAAGGCTGCAGTCCATCGCAGCAGCGGTCGTCGACGGACCGGACTCGCCTGCTAAGCCAGCGACACAGTCGGGTGCGCTGACCGCTCTTGCGTCGCTGATCGGGGCCGTGACGATGGCACGAGCAATGGGCGATGACCAGATGGCGCAGAAGGTCGCCACGGCGATGCGGCAGCAGTTGCTGGGACCTGCTGCCTAGCTGTGTTCGTGTGCCGCTGGGAGCTTGTGCGTCTACGTCAGCACCTGCCTCGCCTGCGTCGCAGTGACCGCAATGAGTCCGCCACCGGACGCACGGCGAACGGCGCCGACCGGCTGCAACCGCTGCGAAGCAGCCATTTCCCGCGGCGACGCAAGAACAACCCCGTCAACTCAGATCTTGCCTGTGTGCCGACCTTGGGCAGCGGCCTCATGGTGCCGTCGTCGCTCGATCCTTCGCGTGACGATGCCAACCTCGCGGCACGCGCCTCTGATAGCACCAGTAAATGGCGCAAAGTACAGGCGAAGCACATCCAAGAAGATCTGCTTGTGATTCAGGGGCTGCATGGTCGTCGAAGACGATAACGGATGGCCTGATACACGGGAAGGGGCCAATCGCCAAACGTGCAGTTGGCGCGGCTGCCTTAGTGCAACCCGAATCGTGACCAACCGACAAAGTGCAATCGGACTGTTCAAGATGGGCGCCGACAAGCCATATAGAGGGCCTAGAAACCTCGGCAAAAGGACGGAAAGTGCAATCCGTTGCCTCCGCCCCTGTGCAAGTCATTGGTTCAAGTCACAAGCAGCTGGGCCACCTCCTCAGGCGGCACTGGCCGGCAGAAGCCGAAACCCTGCATCAGGTCGCAGCCCATGGTCACCAGAGCGGCTTCGTCAGCCGGCAGCTCGACCCCCTCCGCCACGACCACCATGCGCATCGCGTGTGCGACGCGCACGACGGACTCCACGAGCATGTGCGAGTCCGCATTGGCCGACAGCCCATGCACGAACAGGCGGTCTATCTTGAGCTTGCGGCAGCGCATGCGCCGCAGGTAGGCCAGCGAGCTGTAGCCGGTGCCGAAATCATCAATGGCCAGGCCATAGCCCAGCCCCTGCAGCGTGAAGATGAAAGAGTCTGGCGTGTCGATGTCTTCGAAGTCGGCACTCTCAGTCAGCTCGAACTCGACGTCCTGCGGTTCCAGGCGCAGCGAGCGCAGCTGCTGCAGGAACCGCTCCCGGTGCTGAGGCTTGCGGCATTGCTCCCAGGACAGGTTGATGGCCACCGTCGGGCAGTTGATGCCGCGCACTCGCCAGCCGTCCAGGTCCCGGCGCAGCAGCGCCAGTGTGGCCAACCCCAATTCGACGATCAGTCCTGAACTCTCCGCAACCGGGATGAACTCGGCCGGAGACACCCAGCCCCGCGTCGGGTGGCGCCAGCGTGCCAGCGCCTCGAAGCCCTGTACACGCCGCTGCGCGTCGTACTGCGGTTGGTAGTGCAGTGAGAACTGCTCCTCTGCCAGCGCCGTGCGGATGTCGTTCTCGAGTGCCAGGCGTGAATGCAAGGCCTCGCCGATCTCCGTCGTGAACTGCTGGAAGCTGTCGACACCCAGCCGCTTGGCATGGCGCATCGCCGCATCGGCACTGCGCATCGCATCACTCGCCGTGCCAGCATGGTCTGGCAACGACACAGCACCGGCGCTGAGATGCACGCGCAGCCATTGGCCATCGTGCAGGCAAGGCTGGGTCAGGCCCGCCTGCAGGCGCTGCACATGCTCGCGCAGCGGCTTGTCCAGGAGGCCGGGGCTCAACAGCAACGCAAACTCGTCGGCCGACAGTCGAGCGATTTGATCGCCAGGCCGGCACAGTTCGCGCAGGCGCTGTGCGGTGGCCTGCAGCACGGCATCGCCAGCAGCATGGCCGTACTGGTCATTGATCTGCTTGAAGTTGTCCAAGTCCAGGATCATCAGCGTGGCGCGGTCGCGCTGGTGAAGCGTTCGCTCCAGCAGCGCGCGCATGTGCTCCCGGTTGGGCAG
Organism: Roseateles asaccharophilus; assembly: GCF_031458115.1. Classification (GTDB taxonomy): domain Bacteria; phylum Pseudomonadota; class Gammaproteobacteria; order Burkholderiales; family Burkholderiaceae_C; genus Pelomonas; species Pelomonas asaccharophilus_A. The sequence goes on from NZ_JAVDXV010000013.1 coordinate 6,576, forward strand.
GTCCGTCAGCGCATCAAAGCGGGCCAGATAGCGGGTGCGTCGCTCGACCTCCTTGATCTGCGCACGCAGCCGCTTGGAGAACAGCCAGGCCAGCACGGCCGTGACCAGCAGGGTGCCGAACGTGGCAACCAGGAACTGCGCCAGGTCAGCCCACATGGGCAACCGGCTGGCTTGAACGACCAACGCGCCGACGTGGCGCCCGTTGGCAAGAACCGGCACCTGCACCTCCACCGTACCGGCCAGCTCGGACGCCGCAGGGTCGGCACGTGCGTAGCGGGTGAATTCGTTGCCCGCGCTGTTGAGCAAACGGGCGCTCAGCACGGCTGGGCTTTGGGCCAGCGCCGCCAGGCTCTCTCCGGCATCGCCGCGGCTTTCAAACACGAGTGCGGCAGACACGGTCTGCGCGACGATGCTGGTTTGTGTATGCAGGTCCTGCAACTGGCGATCGCGCAGGCGGCCGTACTGCAGCAGGCTCAGCACGACCGCGAAGACGAGCAACGTGGCCAGCGCCACCACGAACTCGCGGCGGCGCTCAAGGGCGTCGATCAACGCTGGTTTCATGGCGAGGTCTGCTGTCGGCGGACGAATCGGGCCAAGCGCAGGAGCTTGGTACTGATGTCGAGCCCCGCGCGTCGTGCGGCATCCAACTCGACGTCAAACACGATACGCCCGTCTTCGATCTGCAGGTTGATCATCGCGCCATGGTCCAGCATGGCCGGGGCATCCGAAACGACCAGGATCGCCCCCCCGGCGAGCGCCGCCTTCAGCGCAGGCATGGGTGTCGGCAGGTAGATCAACTGGCAGTCCCCCGCTTGCTCGGGGCGGGCCAAACGACGCACATCGATGGTCAGCTGGCGGATGGGGCGTCCCTGCAGCGACTGCAACGCGGTTTCCATGCGACCGTCCGCCAGCGTGCAGACACGCAACCCGCGCCCCGCAGCTTCACGTTCGGCGGGCCAGGTGACGAACATCAGCGCGCGATAGATGACCTCGGTCTTCAGCGTCTCCGCACTGGCCGGTTCGGCCGCCGATTCGCCGACGGGCGCGAGCCCGCCCGCAAGCAAGACCAGCAGCTCCAGCCAACAGCGCGCTGACGCCACCAGATGGAAAGTCCTCAGGCCGAGAGCCATGTCCGTCAGAACGAGACCGTCCAGTCCAAACGCACGCTGCGCCGTGGCTGTGGGATGACGTCCAGCGGCGTGTCCGGCGTAGACGGATCGAAGTTGCGCCGGTCCAGCGCGTTCGCCACGTGCAGCGCCAGCGTCTGCTGCGGCGCGAAGCGCCATCGCAGGTGGGCGTTGACGACGGCTGTTGCCGGCACCTCGACACGACCCATGCGTGGGCCCAGCACCGACCATTCCACACCCAGCTGCCAACGCCACCATTCGGGTGAGATGACATGCCCCTTGAACATCCATGCGGGCGCATTGCTCAACCGTTCGCCGGCCTCGTTGCGGGCATACATCCACGACGCGCTGGCACGCCACAACCAGCCGCCGGCCACGCGCTGCTCGATGGCCAGATCCACGCCGCGCAGGCTGACGCGGCCGACATTGCGCGACTGCACGACAGCGTCGGGCTCGTCGCTCAGCGGCACCAGCTCGATGAGGCGGTTCATGCGCGTGTAGTAGGCGTTGGCGCTGAGTGCCTGGCCGGTCGGCAGCAGGTACTCCCAGGCCGCCTCGATGGAGTTCAGCCGCTCGGGCTTCAGCGCCGGATTCGCGAGCTGCGACGTGCCACCGTCGTCATAGAAGCGCTCGTAGGCATTGGGCGTGCGGAAGGAGCGTGCCCACACCAGCTTGAACGACTCCCGTTCGTCGGGCCGGAACGCCAGCACCGCGCGCGGCGAGAAGGCGGGCGAGTAGCCACGCACGTGGTCCAGGCGCAGGCCGGAGGTCAACTGCAGCGTGGGGGTGAGACGCCACTGGTCCTGCACATAGGCGGCGGCGAAGTCCTGCGAGACGTTCGAGTCGAGCTTGAGCCCGTATGGGTCCGCGTCATAGTTGCGCTGCACGACATGCGGTGCGGTGCGCAATTCGGCACCTGCCATCAGCTCGTGGTTGAGCAGGCCGCGCCACAGCACCCGGCCCTCCAGCGTCAGCCAGCGGGCGTGGGCCTCATCACGGTTGACGAGCCGCTGCGCCGGCTCCCCAAACACGTAGCTGCCGGTGAAGTCGTAATGCGCCATGCTGACCCGCAGGCTGCGGCGCAGGTCACTCTGCCAGCCTTCGTCGTAGGCCACTTCGCCCAGCACGAGACTGTCCACATAGGTGGTGCCCGCTTCGCCGGCCAGCGTGCCGTAGGGCGCCGTGGGGGCATCCTTCTCGCGCCGCACGGCCGTCACCGACGAGCGCCAGGCACCATGACGATACTTGGCCAGCAGCGACACCTGCCGCTCGCCGTCCAGACCGCGCACCCAGCCATCCGGCGTTCCCAGCTCGGGCAGGTAGAGATCCTCGCCGTCCAGGCGCTGCGCATTAAAGCCGACGAAGAGGTCGCCTCCGCCGGCATCCGCGGCGCCGTACTGCATGTTCATCCGGCGCTGCCGGTTCTCGCCCAGGCTGCCGTTCATGGACAGACCCGGCGCATCCGCGCCATCCAGCGTGACGATGTTGACGACGCCAAGCAACGCATTGCTGCCGTAGATCGACGAACCCGGGCCTTGCACCAGCTCGACCCGCTTGACCCACTCAGCGGTCACCGGAAGTTCCAGCTGCGGCAGGCCCTGGTCGTAGATCGCATCGTTCAGGCGCTGCCCGTCCAGCGCCATCAGCGTGCGGGAGCTGTAGTCGCCCGGGCGATTGAAGCCGCGCAGCCCCAGCGAGCTGTAGCTGCGCGAGTTGCCGATGTAGACGCCGGGCAGCCGCGCAAGCATGTCGCCCACCGTCTGGTGGCCGAGGCGGCTGGCTTCATCGCGGCCGATGACGGTGACCGCAGCCGGCGCATCCATCAGGCTCTGCGCATAGCGCGATGGCCCTTGCACCTCACGTTGCAGCAGCGCTTGCAACGCCTTGTCGTCTTGGGGATCTGGAAACGGCTGGGCGAATGCCCCGGCGGGCACTGCCAAGGTGGCCAGCGCGGCCAACGCCAGGATGCGGCACTCCATGGTGCTGTCACCGTCAGGAATGACGGGAAAAGTGAAATCTGGGAGGACAGCTTAGCCGTCGGCCCCCTTGCGAACCCTGTCAGATTTCACGCTGGCGCGGAACTGAATCATCCCGCGCAAGCAAAGCGACAAGCCTCCTCCATTGCGCCGGTTTTTTGCAACAGGGCTGCCAGCCGCAGCATCGTGCAGGGCTTACTTGACCTGCACCCAGGCCAGCTCCACCCAGTTGTCGGGCCGGTGCACCGGCGTCACGTTGGCCCGCACGGCCCACGGGATGATCTGGCGGTGCAGCGGAATCACCGCCACCTGTTCCCGCAGTTCGACCAGCGCGCCGCGGATCTGCGCCTCGCGCTTCTTGGGGTCGGCCTCCACGCTGCTTTGCGCCATCAGCGCATCGGCCTTGTCGTTGCGCACGTTGCCGAAGTTGTAGAAACCCACGCCCTTGTCGCCGCGGTTGCGGTACAGCGGCGTCAGGATGGCTTCGGCGTCGGTGACGCTGCCGCCCCAGCCGTACATGAACAGACTGCTGTCCTGCTTCTCCAGCTTGGGGAAGTACAGCACGCGCGGCATCGCGTTGACCTTGACCTTGATCTTGAGCTGCGCCCACATGGCGGCCAGCGCCGCGCAGATCTGCTCGTCGTTGATGTAGCGGTTGTTGGGGCAGTCCAGCGTCACCTCGAAGCCTTCCGCGTAGCCGGCCTCGGCCATCAGCTTTCGGGCCGCGGCGATGTCGTAGGGCAGCCGCGTGTGCAGCGCCGGGTCGTCGAAGGACGCGTCGCCGGACGGCGTCAGCCCGCCGGTAGGCACCGCCAGCCCGCTCATCAGCTTGGCCTTCAGCGCCTCGATGTCGATGGCCTGGTAGAGCGCGCGGCGCACGCGCAGGTCCTTGAAGGGGTTCTTGTCGCCGGGCACCTTGCCGTACAGCAGCTTGTCGCGCGACTGGTCCATGCCGATGAAGACGATGCGGTTCTCGGGGCCGTCGATGATCTTCAGGCCGGCCGTGTTGCGCAGCCGCGCGATGTCGCGCGGTGCCGGGTCGTGCACGAAGTCGATCTCGCCGGAGATCAGCGCGGCTAGCCGGGTCGCATCGCTGGCGATGGGCGTGTAGACCACATCCTGCACATTGCCCTGGAATTTTCCCCACCAGTTGGCGTTGCGCTTGAGCACGGTCTTGATGCCCGGCTGACGACTGACCAGCGTGTAGGGCCCGGTGCCGTTGGCGTTCAGCGACGTGAAGCTCTCTTCCTTGTTCTTGAAATCCAGCGGCTTGGCGACGCGGTGCGTCTCACACCACTTGCGGCTCATGATCCACAGCTGGTCGATGTGCTGCAGGAAGATGGGGTTGAAGGTGGCGAGCTGGAAATCCACCGTCAGGTCGTCCACGCGCTTCGGAGTGCCCACCGCGTTCGCGTAGACGGCGATCTGCGACGTGGGCTCCTTGGCGCGCTGGATGGAGAAGACCACGTCGTCCGCCGTCAGCGGCGTGCCGTCATGGAACTTGACGCCGGCCCGCAGCTTGAAGCGCCAGGACAGCGGGCCAGTCTGGGTCCATTGCTCAGCCAGGCCGGGCACGATGGCCAGCCTGGCATTGCGGTTGGTCAGCCGCTCGTAGATCTGGCCGTTGACCATGTTGGTCAGGCTCTCGTTCTGCGAGTGCGGGTCCATGGTCTGCGGATCGCCCTGGTTGGCCCAGCGCAAGGTCTGCGCGGACACTCCGCAGGCCCACAGCAACAGGGCCATGCCCATCCATCGTTTCATCAATGACTCCCAACTGCCTTGTCTGGAGACAGTTTAGGAGGGGGTGGCAACACCCTTCAGGTCCTGGGGTTCCAGAGTTCGTCCAGGTGCTTGAATCCCCAGTTCTCGGGCGGCTCCCGGCCGACGATTCGGTCGTTGGCGTGCTGCGAGGAAAGATCGATCACCTGCAGCGGGATGGGCATGCCGGACTTGGTGGAAAAGAACACCTTGACCCGCGGCGCCACCAGCGAGGACGGGTTCTGGTCCACCACCACCCCAAGCCGGCCCGATTGCAGCCGCACCAGCGTGCCGGTGGGGTAGATGCCCACGCTTTTCACGAAGGCCTGGAAGATCGCCGGATCGAACTGGCCCTTCCACTGCGCCATGCGCTGCAGCGAGCCGGCCGGATCCCACGCTGTCTTGTAAGGGCGCGTGGACGTGATCGCGTCATAGACATCGCAGACGGCACCCATGCGCGCCATCAGGCTGATCTGCTCACCCGCGAGCTTGTGCGGGTAGCCGGTGCCGTCCATCTTCTCGTGATGGTGCAGGCAGACGTCCAGCGCCGCATCAGGCACCTTGGCGCCTTCCCTCAGCAGTTCGAAGCCACGCTCGGGATGGCTGCGCATGACATCGAACTCGGCATCCGTCAGCGCGCCGGGCTTGTTCAGCACAGTGAGCGGCATCTGCATCTTGCCCACATCGTGCAGCAGGCCCGCCAGCCCGGCCTCGCGGACCTGCTCGTCGGGCAGGCCCAGTTGCCTGGCCAGCGACACCATCAGCCCGCACACCGCTACCGAGTGCAGATAGGTGTAGTCGTCCTTGGTCTTGAGCCTGGCCAGGCTGACGAAGGCCGACGGGTTGCGCGCCAGCGACGACGTCACCTCGTCCACGATGGGCAGGCAGACCTCGGAGTCGATGGCCTTGCCCAGCCGCGCTTCGCCGAACAGCGCCATGACGGCCACCTTGGCACGCCCCAGCACCTGGGCGGCGCGGCCCAGTTCCTCTTCCATGCTCGCCCGGGGTTCGGGCTGGGCAACGGGGGGCGCCGCCATCTCCGCAGGCGCAGCGACCGGCGCCGGTGCCGCAGGTGTGGCGGCAGGGGCCGCAGCAGCGGCCGCCAGCTCCACGTCCAGGCCCTTGCTGATGTCTATCCATACCGCCGGCACGCCGCTGCCTTTCAGCGCGGCGAGATCGGCCGGATCGTTCAGGACGAACTTGGTCTTCCAGAAGGGATGCGACATCCAGGGCCCTTCCAGGGCCTGGACAAACATTCCCAGCCTCACTTCGGTGGTCGAGATCTTTTTCAACATTGTCGGTGTCGTCTCGGTCTGCGGAGTATCTGCCCGCACCGGACGACAACGTTGTGCAACCCTGCACGCTTTGCGCGCGGACAACAAAAAGCCGCCACTCGCGAACGAGGGCGGCTTACTGAGCCAAGGGGGAACCCGAGGATCAGCGCAGCTTCTTCTGCGGCACGGTGGCCATCTCCGTGGGCAGGCCGGCGATGTAGGCGGCCATGGCCTTCAGCTCGGCGTTGCTGAATTGCTTGACCTGACCGGCCATGACGCCATTGGAGCGACCCACATTGGCGTTCTTCTCGGTCTTGTAGGACTTCAGCGCCACGGTCAGGTAGTCGGCATGTTGGCCGGCCAGCTTGGGGTAGGTCGGATCGATGGGCTTGCTGAAGTTCGCGCCATGACACGAGATGCAGGCGCCCTTGGTCAGCAGCTCGGCCACCTGGGCCGGCGCGGCGGGCACGCTTTCGGGCGCGGCCGGCACCTTGGCCTGCTGCTCGTAGAAGGCGGCGATGTCCGCCATGTCCTGCTCGCTCAGCGAGGCGGCGATGCCGCGCATGGTCGGGTGCTTGCGGTCGCCCTTGGCGTAGCCCTGCAGCGCCGCAACGATGTACTTGGCGTTCTGGCCGGCAATCATTGGCACCCGGTGGATCTCGGGGAAGCTGGCTTGATAGCCCGCAATGCCGTGGCAGCCAATGCACATGGCGATCTTCTTCTCGCCGGCCTTGACGTCCTGGGCCAGGGCGCCGGAGGCGCTGACGGCAGCGGCTAGGGCGAGCGAGATCTGCAGCAGTTTCTTCATGGTCCCGTGGGTTCGTGTTCTGGAGCGGCGGCGATTATAGGAGGCCTCCTATACTGGCCCGGCACCCCTCCAACTCGGGTTTTGCCCCGGTTTCCCCCATGAAATTCCAAGGTTCCGACCAGTACGTCGCCACCGCCGACCTCATGCTCGCCGTGAATGCGGCGGCCACGCTGCAGCGCCCGCTGCTGATCAAGGGCGAGCCCGGCACCGGCAAGACCATGCTGGCCGAGGAGGTGGCCTCGGCGCTGGGCATGCCGCTGCTGCAGTGGCATATCAAGAGCACCACCAAGGCGCAGCAAGGCCTGTACGAGTACGACGCCGTCAGCCGGCTGCGCGATTCGCAGTTGGCCGGCATCGAGGGCAGCGAGCGCGTTCGCAACATCGAGAACTACATCGTCAAGGGCGTGCTGTGGCAGGCCTTCGAGGCGGACCAGCCGGTCGTGCTGCTCATTGACGAGATCGACAAGGCCGACATCGAGTTCCCGAACGACCTGCTCCGCGAGATCGACCGCATGGAGTTCTACGTCTACGAGACGCGCCAGCTCATCAAGGCCAGGCATCGGCCGCTGGTGTTCATCACGTCCAACAACGAGAAGGAACTGCCGGACGCCTTCCTGCGCCGCTGCTTCTTTCACTACATCAAATTCCCCGACGCCGAGACGATGAAGAAGATCGTCGATGTGCACTTCCCGACCTTGAAGAAGGACTTGCTGGCCGCCGCGCTGAAGAACTTCTACGACGTGCGCAACCTGCCCGGCCTGAAGAAGAAGCCCAGCACGTCGGAACTGATCGACTGGCTCAAGCTGCTCGTTGCCGAGGACGTGCCGGTGGACGCGCTGCAGGCCAAGGACGAGAAGGTCAGCATCCCGCCGCTGGTCGGCGCGCTGCTGAAGAACGAGCAGGACCTGACCCTGTTCGAGAAACTCGTGTTCATGCAGAGAAACAACCGCTGATGGCCCAGGATTTCAACCGCGCGATGCGCGAAGGGCTGGCGGATGCCGTCGGCTTCGTGGGCGGTGCGCTGGCCGGCTGGTGGCTGGGCCGGCAATTCGGCATCGATTTCATCGCCACCAGCGAATGGAACGCCCGCCAGGTCGTCGGCCTGCTGCTCATCGTCGGCGGCTGCGGCGTGGGTCGTTTCGTGGCGCGGCGGCTGATGCTGAAGGACAAGCCATGAAGCCGGTGCTGCCCGTCACGCTGGCGGCCGGCCCCATCCGCCTGGTGCCGCTGACGCCGGAGCATGTGCCGGGCCTGCAGGCCGCGGCGGCCGACGGCGAACTGTGGAATCTGCGCTTCACCAGCGTGCCTGCGCCCGATGAGACCGCCGCCTATGTCGAAACCGCGCTGGCCGGTCAGGCCGCCGGCCACCGCCTGCCCTTCGCCGTGCTGGACGCTCACACCGGCGACGTGCTGGGCAGCAGCAGCTATCACGACATCGTGCCCGCCGTGGAACGCGTGGAGATCGGCTACACCTGGTACGCCAGCCGCGTTCAGCGCAGCGCCGTCAACACGACGGCCAAGTTGCTGCTGCTGACGCACGCGTTCGAGACGCTGGGCGCGAAGCTGGTGGGCTGGCGCACGGACAACTTCAACCACGCCTCGCAGCGCGCCATCGAGCGCCTGGGCGCCAAGCGCGACGGCGTGATCCGCCATCACGCGCTGCGCCGCGACGGGACGGTGCGCGACACCGTCATGTACAGCCTGACCGTGGGCGAATGGCCCGAGGTCAAGGCGCATCTGAACTGGCAACTGACCCGCCCCAGAACATGAGCAAAACCTCCAGGCCCTCCAACGCCACCTTCGACGTTGACGCACTCTGGGCCCTGGACCGCATAGGCGCGCCCAGCCTCAGCCCCGATGGCGCCCAGGCCGTGGCCGCCGTCACGCGGCATTCGATGGAGACCAACAAGGCACAGTCCAGCCTGTGGCTGTTCTCCACGCTGGGCGGCGAGCCACGCCGCCTGACCGCGGCCGGCGACAAGGACGGCCATCCGCAGTGGAGCCCGCGCGGTGACCTGATCGCCTTCACGGCCAAGCGCGAGCAAGGCGGCCAGAAGGACGACGAGCCGCAGCTCTACGTCATCGCGCCCGACGGCGGCGAGGCACGTCGCGTGGGCCAGGTGCCCACCGGCGTGGAGGCTTTCAAGTGGTTCCCCGACGGCCGGCGCATCGCCTTCGTGTCCTGGGTCTGGCCCGACCGCAAGGCCGCCGCGCAGGCCGACGCGCTGAAGGACTTCAAGGCCCGCAAGGAAACGGCCTACGTCACCGACGAGGCGCTGTACCGCTTCTGGGACCACCACATCCCCATGGGCCGCGTGCCGCACTTGCACGTGATGGACGTGGACAGCGGCAAGGCCCGCGACCTGTTTGAAGGCAGCGACCTGGAACTGAGCCGCGCCGAGCCGGATGCCGACTGCTTCGATGTGTCACCCGACGGCCGGCGCATCGCCTTCGTGTTCGACCCCGAAGCCGACAAGCGGCTGGACAACCGCTACGCGCTGGCCGAGATCGACGTGAAGACGCGCCATGCGCAGTTGCTGCTGCGCGATGCCGACTGGCATTTCGGCGCACCGCGCTACAGCCATGCCGGCGGCCACCTGGCCTTCCTGGCCAGCCACCAGGCACTGGGCCACAACCGACCCGACCAGCTCGCCGTGCTGGACCAGCACGGCCGCTGGGCCGTGTTCAGCGACGGCTGGGACCACGAGGTCACCGCACCGCTGCGCTGGGCCGAAGACGACCAGGCCGTGCTGTTCGCGGCGGAGCAGCGGGGCCGTCGCCACATATGGCGCTTCGCTTTGGGCGACAGCGCGGCCGAGGTCGTGTTCGAGGGTGGCCATGTGGCCGCATTCGCGCAGGAGGCCGGCTTCACCGTCATCAACCATGACAGCGTGCAATTCCCGCCGCGACTGTCGGTGCTGGACGAGGGCGCCCCGCGCCGCATCGAGGCGCTGAACGATGCCCGCCTCGCCGCGCACACCTTCGGCCGCCACGAGGAAGTCACCATCACCGGCGCGCGCGGCGACGACGTGCAGATGTGGCTGATCTATCCGCCGGGCTTTGATGCGAAGAAGAAGTGGCCGGTCATGCACGTCATCCACGGCGGCCCGCACACGGCCTTCGGCGACAGCTGGCACTGGCGCTGGAACCACCAGGCGTTCGCGGCGCAGGGCTATGTGGTTGCCTGCGTGAACTACCACGGCTCGTCCAGCTTCGGCCACGAGTTCCTGGACAGCATCACCGGCCGCTGGGGCGAGTACGAACTGCAGGATGTCGAGGCCGGCACCGAATGGCTGCTGAAGAAGCCCTGGGTGAACAAGAAACGCATCGTCGCCACCGGCGGCAGCTACGGCGGCTACATGGTCGCGTGGATGAACGGCCATGTGAAACCCGGCCGCTACCAGGCCTATGTCTGCCACGCCGGCTGCTACGACTGGCAGGCCATGTACGCGGACGACGCCTACAGCTGGCACCGCAAGGAACTGGGCGCCGCCTACTGGGACGACCCGGCCCGCATCGCCGCGCAGAGCCCGCATGCATTCGCGGCGAACTTCGCCACGCCCACGCTGGTCATCCACGGCGCGATGGATTACCGCGTGCCCGACGCGCAAGGCCTGGCCTACTACAACACGCTGAAGTCGCTGGGCGTGCCCGCGCGGCTGGTGTGGTTCCCGGACGAGAACCACTGGGTGCTGAAGCCGCGCAACAGCCGGCTCTGGTACGGCGAGTTCTTCGCGTGGCTGAAGCAGCACGCTGCATGAATCTTGATGATCGGCGCGGCGGCCGGGCCCTCCCATAATCGGCCCGCCATGATCGTCCTGCCCCGCAGATGAGCGCAGCCGCCGCCGATCCTCCCGAAGACCGGGCCGAGCCCACCATCGCGCTGCCGACCCCGCTGACGCCCGGTCACACCCTCCCGACCGGCACGCGCATCCACGACTACCGCATCGACCGCGTGCTCGGCGAAGGCGGCTTCGGCATCGTCTACCTGGCCACCGACGTGGTGCTGGAGCGCCAGGTCGCCGTCAAGGAATATCTGCCCTCGTCGATGGCCGCGCGCGCCGGCCAGTCGCTGACGGTGCTGGTCAAGTCGCCCGTGCACGAGGAGACCTTCCAGATCGGCCTGCGCAGCTTCGTCAACGAGGCCAAGCTGCTGGCCCGCTTCGACCATCCGGCCCTGCTGAAGGTGCACCAGTTCTGGGAGGCCAACGGCACCGCCTACATGGCCATGCCCTACTACCAGGGCCCCACGCTGAAGGCCTCGATGGCCAAGCTCGGCAGGCCGCCGACCGAGACCGAGGTGCGCGCCTGGCTGATGCCGCTGCTGGATGCGCTGGAGGTGCTGCACAAGGAGCACTGCTACCACCGCGACATCGCGCCGGACAACATCCTGCTGACCGACAACGGGCCGCTGCTGCTGGACTTCGGCGCCGCGCGCCGCGTCATCGGAGAACAGACGCACGCTCTGACCGCCATGCTCAAGCCGGGCTTCGCGCCCATCGAGCAGTACGGCGAGATGCCCGGCATCGCCCAGGGCCCCTGGACCGACATCTTCGCGCTGGCCAGCGTGTTGTACGCGGCCATCAGCGGCGGCCGCACGGTGCCGGCCGTCGAACGCCTGCTGCATGACGGCATGCGTCCACTGGCCACGGTGGCTGCGGGCCGCTGCGGCAACGCCTTCCTCGCGGCCATCGACCTCGCACTGGCCGTCCACCCCAAGGATCGCCCGCAATCCATCGCCGAATTCCGTGCGCTGCTCACTGCTGACGACACGCAGGCGCTCGAACTCTCCCAGCTGAAGGCGCTGGGCGTCCCGACCGGCGACGAGACCATCCTGTTGCCGGATTTCGACCCCACGCAGGTCGTGGTGCCCACGGCCCCGAGCCCCGCGCCGCCGGCACCGGCACGACAGCCCACGCCGCCGCCACCGCCCGTGCTGCCGCCTGCGGCGCCACCGCCGCCGCCACGCCCGGCGGCACCGCAGCCCGTTCCCGCGCCCGCACAGACGCCCGCTCCTTCCGCGCTGCGCCGCCTGATCATTCCGGGCGTGGTCGGGCTGGCCGCACTGGCATGGGGAGGCTATCGACTGCTGGTGGCTCCTGCGCCCTCCCCGCTGCCGCCGTCCACCGTGCCCGAAGCCGCGTCGTCCGTGGCCTCGGCCGCGGCACCGGTCGCCTCCGCGCCTCAAGCCGCCGCCCCGGCGGCCTCGACCGCCCCCGCCCTGCCCGCGTCGGCCGCGCCGGCGCCCACGCCAGCAGCTGCAGCCTCGGTGCCGACCCGGCCGCCCGCGACCACGCCCAAACCGCGCCCCGTCGTGGCCGCCCCCGCGCCCACCGTCACGAGAGGCGCACAGTGCAGTGATATTCTGCAAAAGGCCTCATTGGAGCCATTGACGGCCAGTGAGACCGCCTACCTGAAGAGGGAATGCCGATGAGTCGCCTCAGCCTCGTGAATCGCGTCGGTCTTTCGGTTCGCGCGGGGCATGCCGCCGCGCTGGCCTGCCTGGTCCTGCTGGCCGGCTGCCTGGAGACGGCGCCCAAGCAGGCCACGGTGTCCACCAACGAACTGTCCTTCAGCGAGGCCATCGTCGTCGCGACCGACGGCCTCGTGAACCAGACGCAGAAGCTGCCCGGCTTCCTGGCCAAGGTCGAGTCCAAGATCGCCAAGAAGAGCGTCGTCGTCGATCCCACCATCGACGCCACCAGTGGTCAGCAGACCCAGACCACGCTGCTGCTCGAACGCCGCATCGGCGAGCGGCTGGCGGCGCGCACGGAGGGCAGCTTCGACCTGCTGCCCTTCAAGAGCGAGAACCTGGCCAAGGTCCAGTACCTGCTGACCGGCACGCTGACCCGCTTGCTGGACGTGCCCGGCAAGCGCTCCTTGCAGATCAACCTGGCGCTGGTGGAGATCAAGACCGGCCAGGTGGTGGCGCAGGCCTCGGCGCTGGCCCGCGATGACGGTCTCAACCACACGCCACTGGCGATCTACCAGGACAGCCCCGTGCTCGTGAAGGACCGCGTCGTCGACGCCTACATCGGCACCGCACTGACACCACCGGGCCGCGCGGCCAACAGCGTCTACATGGAACGTGTCGCGGTGGCCAGCGTCATCAACGAGGCCGGCACGCTGTACAACGCCGAGCGCTACCCGGAGTCACTGGCCAAGTACCAGGAAGCCCGCAACCAGGCCGGCGGTGAACAGCTGCGCACGCTCAACGGCATCTACCTGAACTTCGTGCGGCTCGGCCGCACCGCCGAAGCCGAAGCCGCGTTCGGCCAGATCGTGGCCTACGGTCTGCGCTCCAACAAGCTGGACGTGAAGCTGCTGTTCAACCCCGGCAGCAGCACCGAGTTCTGGGCCGATCCCAAGGTCAGCGGCGCCTACCCGATGTGGCTGCGGCAGATCGCCAAGGAGAGCGCCGGCGCGCGCGTCTGCATGGCCATCGTCGGGCACACCAGCCGCACCGGCACGGAGCAGGCCAACGACACCTTGTCGTTGCAGCGCGCCGGCTTCATCCAGCAACGCCTGGCCGCGGAGTCCGCCGGGCTGGGCCAGCGCATCAAGGCCAGCGGCATGGGCTGGCGCGAGAACCTCGTGGGCAGCGGCAGCGACAACGCCGTGGACGCACTGGACCGCCGCGTGGAGTTCCGAGTGGAGCCATGCCGTAGCTAGGCCGGCCCTCAAACCAGGGGAAGCGCCGGTGTTCACCTCCGGCGATGTGTTTCAGAATGTGCCATCCCTGCGGCGCACGCACCGAGGCTGCGGCGAGGGGCTCGGAGAGCACGAATGGGCAGCACGCCTTGGTTCCTTGAAAGCATCGTCGCCGACGGTTCGCGCGTCACCCACCGCATCGACCGTCTGCCGTTCAGCGTGGGCCGCGATGCCGGCAACGACCTGACCATCGAGGCCGCCGGCCTGTCGCGCCGTCATGCCGAATTGCAGGCCGACGACACCGGCGGCCTGCTGCTGGTGGACCTGGGCAGCACCAACGGCACCTTCGTGAACCGCGAGCGCGTGGAAGGTGCCCGGCCTCTGTTGCCCAACGACATCATCCATTTCTGCCACGCCGAATTCCGCCTGACCGGCGACGCCACGGGCGCCACGCTGGCGGAACCGCACCACGACCCGACGCGCATGGTGTCGGGCACGCAGACGCTGAGCCAGCACTTCATCCGTCACGAAGCGCAGTTCATGGAGTTCCTGGGCGGCCGTGGCCTGACCGCCGCGGCGCAACCCATCGTCGATGCACACACCGGCAAGCTGCTGGCCTACGAACTGCTGGGCCGCAGCACGCACCCCGAGCTGCCCGGCTCGCCCATGCACCTGTTCAGCATGGCCGCCGCGCTGCGGCGCGAGGCCGAGCTGAGCGCGGCATTCCGGTCCTACGGGCTGACGGCGCTGGCCCCCAAGGCGCAAGGCCTGGGCATCTTCGTGAACACCCACCCGACCGAGACCTTCACCGACGAGTTCTTCCAGTCCCTGCAAGGCTTGCTGGACCTGCCCGGCCGCCCGCACATCGTCGTGGAAGTGCACGAGAGCGCCGTGGTCGAGGTGGAGCGCATGCGCGAACTGGCCGCGCGCCTGGGCAGCATCGGCGTGCGCTTCGCCTACGACGACTTCGGCGCCGGCCAGGCGCGGCTGAACGAGTTGGCCGAGGTGCCGGCGCACTTCGTCAAGTTCGACATGGGCATCGTGCGCAACCTGCACGAAGCCAGCGAGCGCAAGCAGCGCATGGTGCGCGACCTGGTGCGCATGGTGCTGGAGCTGGGCTCCGTGCCGCTGGCCGAGGGCGTGGAGGTGGAGGCCGAGGCACAGGTCTGCCGCGACATGGGCTTCCAGCTGATCCAGGGCTACCTCACGGGCAAGCCCGTGATGGTGGACACGATCCAGTGACGGGCCTGCGACGCCGCCCACTGCTGCAGGCACTGGGCACGCTGGCACTGCCCGCGCTGGCGGCCGCCGAGCCTGCTCGCGGCCCCCAGGCCGACCTCGCGCGGCTGCAGGCCCACCAGCGCTTCCTGGCCGACCCGCTGCTGGAGGGCCGCGAGACCGGCACGCGCGGCTACGACCTCGCCGCGGCCTATGTGGCCAGCCAGTTCGCGCAGCTGGGCCTCAAGCCCCGCGGCGACGCCGGCGGCTTCGCGCAGGCTGTGCCGCTGAAGACGGCCCGGCTTGCCGCCACGCCGCCGGTGCTGGAGCTGTGCCGCGGCACGAGCTGCGAGCGGCTGGCCTGGCTGGATGAGTTCAGCACCCGGCCCGACATTGCGCTGGCGCGCAGCGAGGTCAGCGCGCCGCTGGTGTTCGCCGGCTACGGCATCTCGGCACCTGCCTTCGGCCTGGACGACTACGCCGGCCTGGACGTCAAGGGCCGCATCGCGGTCGTGCTGTCGGGCCGGCCGCCGCAGATGCCCAGCGAGCAAGGCGCGCACTACGGCAACGCTCGCACCAAGCAGGAGCTGGCAGCGCGGCACGGCGCCATCGGCGTCATCACGCTGTCCACGCCTCGCAGCGAGATCGTCGCCCCTTTCCACAACAACCGGCTGTTCGCCGACAGCGTGTCCATGGACTGGGTCACGCCCGAAGGCCACGGCGGCAGCGACATCCCCGGCATGCAGGCCATGGCCAGCGTCAGCGTGCAGGCGGCACCCCGGCTGCTGGCGGCGCTGGGGCGCGACTACGCCACGCTGATCGCCGACGCCGAGGCCGGCCGCCCGCTGCCGCGCGGCGAGCTGGGCCTGAGCGCACGCCTGACCCGCGACAGCGTCCATGGCCAGGCGCGCAGCCACAACGTCGTGGGCTTCATCGAGGGCCGCCATCCGCGACTCAAGCACGAGGTCATCGTGCTGTCGGCCCATCTGGACCACCTCGGCAAGAAGGGCGACGCCGTCTACCCCGGCGCGATGGACAACGCGCTGGGCATCGCCACGCTGCTGGAGGTCGCGCGGCTGCAGGCGCACAGCGCCACGCGGCCGGACCGCTCCATCCTGTTCGTCGCGCTGACCGCCGAGGAGAAGAACTACCTCGGCTCGGTCTACTTCGCCCGCCACCCGCCCGTGCCCGCCACGGCCCTCGTCGCGAACATCAACATCGACATGCCCATCCTGCTGCACGACTTCAGCACTGTGGTGGCGCTGGGTGCCCAGCATTCGACGCTGGGCGCCGCCGTCGAGCGCGCCGTGCGCAAACTGGGCCTGAATACGGCACCCGACCCTCAGCCGGAGCAGAGCCGCTTCACGCGCTCCGACCAGTACAGCTTCGTGCGCCGGGGGATTCCGGCCGTCATCCTGGGCCCCGGTGGCTCGTCCTTCGACGCGCGCGAGGACGGCGACGCGCTGATGCGCGAGTTCCGCCGGCTGCGCTATCACCAGCCCGGCGACGACCTGAGTCAGTCTTTCCACTGGCGCGCGGTGCAACGCTTCGCGCAGCTGCAATGGGAGCTGCTGGCGGAGGTCGCCCGGCAACCCGAGCGGCCCCGCTGGCAGCCCGGGGACTTCTTCGGCGAGTTGTTCGGGTCGCGGCGTTGACCGACAAGGCGGTGCGACCACGCACTGCATAATCGTTTTCGCCCTGCAGTTCCCGCTCACCGCGCCGTCATGCTGATCCAGTTCTTCTACACGCTGCGTGCCGCCAAGCTCAAGGTGACGGTGCCCGAGTACCTGACGCTGCTGGAAGCGCTGCAGGCCGGCGTCATCGCCGGCCCCGAGGACGGCGGCGTCGCGTCCATCGACGACTTCTATCACCTGGCCCGCGCGTCGCTGGTCAAGGACGAAACCCAGTACGACAAGTTCGACCGCGCCTTCTCCGCCTACTTCAAGGGCGTGGAGATGCTGACCGACTTCACGGCCGAGGTGCCGCTGGAGTGGCTGAAGAAGACGCTGGAGCTGGAGCTGACGCCCGAGCAGAAGGCCGCCATCGAGAAGATGGGCTGGAACGAGCTGATGGAGACGCTGAAGAAGCGCTTCGAGGAACAGAAGGAGCGCCACGAGGGGGGCAACCGCTGGATAGGCACCGGCGGCACCAGCCCCTTCGGCAACTCCGGCTACAACCCGCAGGGCGTGCGCATCGGCGGCAAGGGCGGCAACAAGAGCGCCGTCAAGGTCTGGGAACAGCGCGCGTACAAGGACTACGACGACACGCTGGAACTGGGCACGCGCAACATCAAGGTCGCGCTGCGGCGGCTGCGCCGCTTCGCGCGTGAAGGGTCGGAGCTGGAGCTGGACCTGGACGGCACCATCCACGGCACGGCTGCGAACGCCGGAATGCTCGACATTCGCATGCAGCCCGAGCGCCACAACAAGGTCAAGGTGCTGCTGCTGATGGACGTGGGCGGCACGATGGACGAGCACGTGCACCGCGTCGAGGAGCTGTTCTCGGCCGCCAAGAGCGAGTTCAAGCACCTGGAGTTCTATTACTTCCACAACTGCGTCTACGACTTCGTCTGGAAGAACAACCGGCGCCGCTTTGCCGAGAAGCTCAACACCTGGGACCTGATCCGCAAGTACAACCGCGACTACAAGCTCATCTTCGTCGGCGACGCGACGATGAGCCCTTACGAGATCCTGCAGGTGGGCGGCAGCGTGGAGTACAACAACGACGAGGCCGGCGCCGAATGGCTGCAGCGCCTCACGCATGCCTTCCCCAAGTACGCGTGGATCAACCCCGAGCCGCAAGGCGTGTGGCAGTACCGGCAAAGCATCGCGCTGATCCAGCAGCTGATGCAGCAGCGCATGTTCCCGTTGAGCCTGTCCGGCCTGGAAGGCGCGATGCGCCTGCTGAGCAAATGAGGTAGCGGCACGATGACCCGACTGATCGCGCTGCTGCTGTCTGCAGCGCTGCTGACCGGCTGTGCCACCCTGAAGTCCCCCGAACCCGCCGCCGCGCCGCGGCCGGCACCCGACGTGCCCGCCGATGCGCCGGCGGTCTACAGCCTGGACATCGAGGTCGAGGGCGACACACGCAATGGCGACCTGCGCAAGCTGCTGGGCCAGCATCTGGACATCGCCCGCTACCGCGCCAGCGAGGCGGCACTGAGCCGCGTGGAGCTGGCGCGCCTGGCGGCCGCCGCGCCGACACAAGTCCAGGCGCTGCTGGAGACCGAGGGCTACTTCAACGCCAGTGCCGACGTGGAGCGCGACGGCGGCGACTCGTCGCGGCTGCGCCTCATCGTGAAGCCCGGGCCACGCACCCGCGTGGCCAGCGTCGCGATGGAGTTTCGGGAAGGGCTGAGCGACGACTCGAATGCCGACGCCCGCGCGCTGCGCGAAGCGCTGCGCCGCGCCTGGCCGCTGTCGGAGGGCACGGCCTTCACGCAGGGCCAGTGGGGCAGCGGCAAGAGCGACCTGCTGGTGCGCGCCCGCACGGGCGGCTTCCCGCAGGCGCGCTGGGCCGAGACCAATGCGCGCGTGGATGCAGAGAACAACACCGTGGAGCTGCGCCTGGTCATGGCAAGCGGCAACCGCGCCAAGCTGGGCGCGCTGCGCATCGAAGGCTTGCAGCGCCAGAGCCGCGAGTCTGTCGCGCGCCTGGCCGCTTTCGACCACGGCGACCCGTACACCGAGCAGAAGCTGGCCGAGTTCCAGGAACGCCTGGCCAAGACCCAGCTGTTCGATGCGGTGCGCGTGCAGCTGCAGCCGGAGACCGTGGAGGCCGACGGCACCAGCCCCGTGCTGGTCACGCTGACCGAGTCGTCCATGCAGCAGGCCACCGTGGCCGTGGGCTATCACGCCAACAACGGCCAGAGCATCAGCGTGGAACATCTGCACCGCCGGCCGTTCGGGCAATCCGTGCGGGCACGCTCCAAGATGCAGCTCAGCCGCGATCTGCGCGGCGTGGAGCTGGAACTCAGCTCGCATCCGCAGCCCGACCTGAAGCGCAACCTCGCATCACTGCAGTTCGAGCAGGACAGCACCGGCGACACGATTGCTCAGAACCTTGGCGTGCGCCTGGGCCGCATCTACGAATCGCCTCAGGACGACAAGCTGACCTACATCGAGCTGCTGCGCGCCCGCGAGACCACGGGCAGCCAGGTCAACACCAACCTGGCCGTGTCGCTGAACCAGCAGTACATCCGCCGCCGGCTCGACAGCTCGCTGCTGCCCACCGACGGCTACCAGGCACTGCTGCTGGTGGGCGGCGGCCAGGTGCGCGGCGGCGGCACGGACGACAGCGGGCCGTTCGGCCGCATGCAGTTCAAGCTGGGCTACTACAAGCCGCTGGGCGGCTGGTTCGGCTCGGCGCGCGCCGAGTTCGCCCAGGTCATCGCGCGCGAGCAGGTGGGCGTGCCCGAGAAGCTGCGCTTCCTGGCCGGTGGCGACGAGTCGGTGCGAGGCTACGCCTACCGCAGCCTGGGCCCGACCGAGAACGGCCTGACGGTGGGCGGCCGCGTGCTGGCCACCGGCAGCGTCGAGATGGCGCGCCCAATCACGCCCAGCATGCCCAGCCTGCTCGGTGCGGTGTTCGTCGACGCCGGCAATGCCGCCTCGCGCTGGAACGACTTCAAACCCGTCGTCGGCTACGGCGCCGGCGTGCGCTGGCGCAGCCCGGTGGGCCCGCTGCGCATCGACATCGCGCGGGCGCATGAGACGGGCAAGTGGCGTCTGCATTTCTCCGTGGGGGTGACGCTGTGAGGCGCTCCCTGCGCGTGCTGCGCGCCACGCTGATCGGCGTTGTGGCCCTCGTCGTCGTGCTGGCTGCCTTCGTCGCCTGGCTGCTGCAGCGGCCGTCAGGCGGCGCCTGGCTGCTGTCCCATGTGCCGGGCGTGCAGGTCGAAGCGCCCGAAGGCTCGCTGGCGGGCGACTTCCGAGCGAAGCGGCTGCTGTTGACCTGGGCGGGCGGCACCGCCGAGCTGCGCGGGCTGCGCTGGTCGGGGCTGGGTGCCAGCTTCGGCAACCGCGAGCTGCGCGCGTCGACGCTGCAGGTCGACGAGATCCTCGTTCGCACCCAGCCCAGCACCAGCCCGCTGGTCGCGCCGCAAGACCTGTCCCTGCCGGTGGGCGTGCACATAGGCCGCATGCAAGTGGGCAGCCTCAGCTGGGCCGCCGACCAGCCGCCGCTGCGCGAGCTGGATGCCGAGGTGCGCCTGCCGCGCCACGGCACGCACCACGTGAAGCTGAAGATGGCGCGCTGGCAGCACCTGCTCGTCAACGGCGAGGCCAAGGTGGACAGCGTCGCGCCGCTGCAGACCGAGGCCAGCTTCAGCATCCAGCAGCACGAAGCCACCGAACTGCCCTGGGTGGCCGTGGCCGCCGCGCGCGGGCCGCTGGCGCAACTGGCCGCCAAGGCCGAGCTGGAGGCCGCCCAGCAGAAGCTGAAGGCCGAAGGCCAGATCCGGCCGTTCGCGCCCTGGCCCGTGACACGGCTGCAACTGCAGGCCGACAGGTTCGACCTGGCGGCGCTGTCGGCGCTGGCGCCGGGCCTGCCGCGCACCGCACTGACCGGCCAGGCCCAGCTCAACGCACCGGCCCGCGATGCCGAGGCCACGCTGCAGGCGGACCTCGTCAATGCCAATCCCGGGCGCTGGGACCAGGGCGCCCTGCCCGTGCACAAGCTGGCGCTGGCCGTCGCCGGCCGCCCCGACCAGCTCACCAGCCTGCGCTTGACGCAGCTGGATGCCCAGGTGGCCGGTGGCGGCCGCGTGCAGGGCCAGGGCAAGCGGGAAGCAGACGGACGCTGGCAGCTGGAAGCCCGCGTGCAAGGCCTGCGTCCCGAGGCGCTGGATGCGCGCGCAACGCCGGCTCGGCTGGACGGGCCGCTATCGGTGTCCGGCGGCCCCAAGCAACCGCTGCAGGCGCAGCTGGACCTGCGCGGCACGCTGGAGCAGCGCCCGCTGCGGCTGCAGGCCCGCGTGCAGGGCCGGCTGCACGATCGAGGCAGCAGCTGGCAGATCGAGGAGGCGCGCCTGACCAGCGGCGACGCCCAGCTGCAGGCCAGCGGCCGCATCGACGCCACCGAGCCCCCCAAGGGAAAAACACAGCTCGCCGCCAAACTGCAGGCCCAGCTGCGCCAGTTCGACCCGCATCTGCTGTGGCGCGGCGAGCCCGGCTCGGCCTGGGCCCGCCTGCCCGGCCCCACGCGGCTGAACGCCGACGCCACGCTGGACGTGCGCGGCAGCGACGCCGACACCGCCACCGGCAGCGCCGACGCGACGCTGCTGCCCGGCCAGTTCGGCGGCCTGCCGCTGGACGGCCGCGTGCAACTCAGCCGGGCGCGCGCCACCGAGCCCGCCGCCTTCGACATCAACGCCCGCCTGGGCAGCAACCGCGTCCAGGCCCAGGGCAACGCCAAGCCCGATGCCGTGGCCGCCAAGCTCAAGCTGCAGGCCGCCAAGCTGGCCGAGCTGAACCCGCTGCTGGCCTTGTTCAAGCAAGGCCCCATCGCTGGCAGCGTGGAGGGCGACGGTGACGTCAGCCTGCTGCGCGTGAAGCCTCAGGCGCTGGGCAAGCTCGCGCCCAAGACCATGCCCGCCGCGGTCTGGCAGCTGGGCGGCAGCGGCAACGCGACGCTGAAGGGCTTCAGCGCCAACGACATCGCGGTGGACAACGCCAAGGCGCGCTGGTCGCTGCCGCTGCCTGGAGAAGGCGGCGACGCGCCGTTGGCGCTGCAGCTCGAAGCCGGCGGCGTGCGCCAGCCGCAGGTGCAGCTGAAGCTGGTCAAGCTGGACCTGCAGGGCCGGCGCAGCGCCCACGAGCTGAAGCTGCAGCTTGCCGGCCGCGTGCCGCGCGAGTCGCAGGACCTGAACCTGGGCGCCACGCTGCAGGCGCAAGGCGGCTGGGACGGCCGCGCCTGGAGCGGCCGCATCGCCAAGCTGGACATCGCGCCGCTGCGCCCCAACACGCCGGCCGCGCTGGCCGCCAGCAACGTCGCGCTGCGCGTGGGACTGGACGACGCCGGCATCAACGTCACGGCGCAGCCTGGCCGCGCCGAGGTGGGCGGCGCCTTCGTGCGCTGGCAGGCGCTGAGCTGGCAAGGCGGCGCCAAGCCCGTGGGCCGCGCCGAGCTGCAGCTGGAAGACCTGGCCGTCGCGCCGCTGCTGGCGCGCTGGCAGCCCGACTTCGGCTGGGGTGGCGACCTGCGCGTGACCGGCCATGCGTCGCTGCTGCTGAACGACAAGCTGACCGCCGAACTGCTGCTGGAGCGCCAGGGCGGCGACCTGCGCGTGACCGACGAGTTCGGCACGCGCGCGCTGGGCCTGACCGACCTGCGGCTGGCCGTCAACGTGAACGACGGCGTCTGGACCATCGCCCAGGGCTTCGCCGGCCGCGACCTGGGCAGCTTTGGCGGCGCCATCACGCTGCGCCCCGCGGGCCTGCTGCCCGACGCGCAGACGCCGGTGCAAGGCGTGCTGCAGGCCAACGTGGAACAGCTGGCCACCTGGGGCGCGTGGGTGCCGGCCGGCTGGCGGCTGGCGGGCCGCGCATCGGCCCAGCTGCAGCTGGCCGGCCGGGCCGGTGCGCCCGAGCTGAACGGGCACATCGAGGCCGACGGCCTGGCGCTGCGCCACCTGCTGTACGGCGTGGACTTCACCGAAGGCCGCTTCGCGCTGGACCTGAAGGGCCAGCATGCCGAACTCACCAGGCTGGAGGCCAAGGGCGGCGATGGCTGGCTGCGCGCCAGCGGCCGCGCCGAGCTGGGCGCCAAGCCGGCCGCCCACATCGAGCTGAAGGCCGACAAGCTGCGCGTGCTGTCGCGCGTGGACCGCCGCATCGTCGCCAGCGGCGAGGCGACGCTGGACCTGGACGACAAGGGCCTGAACCTGGCCGGCAAGCTGCGCGCCGACGAGGGCCTGATCGACTTCACGCGCGGCGACGCACCCGCGCTGGCCGACGACGTGACGGTGCTGCGCGGCGCGCGCGACGCCGCGCCCAAGGACCCAACCGCGCCGCCGGCACCCAAGGCCGCGCGCAACTCCACGGTCAACATCGCGCTGGACTTCGGCCGCGACTTCAAGGTGCGCGGCCGCGGCCTGGCCACGACGCTGCGCGGCCAGCTCGCCATCACGCAGAAGGACGGCAACCCGCTGCGCGTGACCGGCAAGCTCGATGCCGACGGCGGCCAGTACGCGGCCTATGGCCAGAAGCTGGACATCGAGCGCGGCGACATCACGTTCACCGGCAGCCTGGACAACCCCTCGCTGGACCTGCTGGCCGTGCGGCCCAACCTGGACGTGCGCGTGGGCGTCTATGTCGGCGGCACGGCGCTGTCGCCACGCGTGAGCCTGCATTCCGAGCCGGAGATGAGCGACACCGACAAGCTGTCCTGGCTGCTGCTGGGCCGCGCGCCCGACGGCCTGGGCCGCACCGACACCGCGCTGCTGCAACGCGCCGCCGTCGCGCTGCTCAGCGGCGAGGGCGAAGGCGCCACGGGCCGGGCGCTGCGCCAGCTGGGGCTGGACGAGCTGTCGCTGTCGCAGAGCGATGACGACACGCGCGCCACCATCGTGCGGCTGGGCAAGCAGATCTCGCGGCGCTTCTATGTCGGCTACGAGCGCAGCCTGAACGAGACCTCAGGCAGCTGGCAGTTGATCTACCGCATCGCCCAGCGTTTCACGCTGCGCGCGCAGACCGGCGACAACACGGCGCTCGACCTGATCTGGCAGTGGAAATGGAACTGACTCGCCCACCCCGTACCGGCTTCGCCGGCCCCCTCAAGGGGGCGCCGCCAGCGGCCCGGCAAAGCCGGTTCCGCGGCGGCCGCGCGATGAGCAGCCGGCCTGCGGCGGCGGCTGCGATTACCTGAGGTTCACTTCGAGCGCCCGTCGTAGTGCTGCACCGGAACCGCCGCGAGATCGATGCCTTCGATGCAGCGGATGTTGACCGCCGCGACCGCATCGCCGTTGGGCGCCTTGCCTTCGCCGTAGGGATGGATGCCGCAGTTCGGGCAGAAGCGGTGCTGGATGACGTGCTTGTTGAACGTGTAGTTCGCCAGCTCGCTTTCGGGTGTCAGCAGCCGCAGCGACGCGCGCGGCGCGAACCACAGCAGCGAGCCCTTGCGCTCGCAGATGGAACAGTTGCAGGACAGCGCGGAATCGATCTCGCCGTCGACTTCGAACTTCACGCGGCCGCAGTGGCAGCTGCCTTGATGGGTGGTCATGGGTGGCCTTCGCAGGATCGGGGAGAGGGTCATTCTGGCCCGCCTCCCCTTTCTTGCATCAGGCGAGATCGAAACGATCGGCGTCCATCACCTTGACCCACGCGGCGACGAAGTCGTTGACGAACTTCTGCTGCGCATCGCTGCCGGCATAGACCTCGGCCAGCGCGCGCAGTTGCGCGTTGGAGCCGAAGACCAGGTCGGCCACGGTGGCCGTCCAGCGGCGCTCGCCGGTCCCGCGATCCACACCCTCCAGCACGTCACCGTCGGCGGCTGACTTCTGCCACTTCGTACGCATGTCCAACAGGTTCGTGAAGAAGTCGTTGCTCAGCGTGCCGGGCTTCTTCGTGAAGACGCCGTGCTTGCTGCCGCCCGCATTGGCGCCCAGCACGCGCAGCCCGCCGACCAGCACCGCCATCTGCGGCGCCGTCAGCCCCAGCAGCTGCGCCTTGTCGACCAGACGCTCGGCCGCCGAGGCCGCCGGCAGGCCCTTGCGCAGATGATTGCGGAAGCCGTCGGCCTGCGGCTCCAGCACGGCGAAGGAGTCGACGTCGGTCTGCGCCTGCGTCGCGTCGCCACGGCCCGCACGGAAGGGCACGCGGACGTCGAATCCGCCCTGCTTCGCCGCGGCCTCGACGGCGGCGCTGCCACCCAGCACGATGAGGTCGGCCAGCGAGATCCGCTTGCCGCCGGAGGCCGACGCGTTGAACTCCTTCTGCACGCCCTCCAGCTTGGCCAGTACCTTGGCCAGTTCGGCCGGCTGGTTCACTTCCCAGTCCTTCTGCGGCGCGAGGCGGATGCGCGCACCGTTGGCACCCCCACGCCTGTCGCTGCCGCGGAACGTGGAGGCCGAAGCCCAGGCCGTGCTGACCAGCTGCGAGATGCTCAGCCCCGAGTCCAGCAGCTTGGCCTTCAGCGCGGCCACGTCCTTGTCGTCGACCAGCGCGTGGTCGGCCTTGGGGATGGGGTCTTGCCAGATCAGCTCTTCCTTGGGCACCAGCTTGCCCAGGTAGCGAGCGCGCGGGCCCATGTCGCGGTGCGTCAGCTTGAACCAGGCGCGCGCGAACGCGTCGGCGAACTCGGCCGGGTTGGCATGGAAGCGGCGCGAGATCTTCTCGTAGGCCGGATCGAAGCGCAGCGCCAGGTCGGCGGTGGACATCATCGGCGCGTGGAACTTCTTCGGGTCGTGCGCATCGACCACGGTGGTGGCGCCCGCGCCGCCCTTGGGGCGCCACTGGTGCGCGCCGGCCGGGCTCTTCGTCAGCTCCCACTCGTACTTGAACAGGGTGTCGAAGTAGCCGTTGTCCCAGGTCGTCGGATTGGGCTTCCAGGCGCCTTCCAGGCCGCTGGTGATCGCATGGCCGGCCATCCCGCTCTCGAAGCTGCTGCGCCAGCCCAGGCCTTGCTCGAGGATGTCGGCGCCCTCGGGCTCCTTGCCCAGGTGGCTGTCGGGGCCTGCGCCGTGCGCCTTGCCGAAGGTGTGGCCGCCGGCCACCAGCGCCACGGTCTCCTCGTCATTCATCGCCATGCGGGCGAAGGTGTCACGGATGTCGTGCGCCGACAGCTTCGGGTCGGGGTTGCCATCCGGGCCTTGCGGGTTCACGTAGATCAGGCCCATCTGCACGGCGGCGAGGTGCTCGGCCAGCTGGCGCTCGCCGCTGTAGCGGCTGTTCTCCGCGCTGCTCAGCGCCAGCCATTCGGCCTCGGCGCCGAAGTCGATTTCCTCGGGCTCGTAGATGTCATCGCGACCGCCGCCGAAGCCGAAGGTCTTGAAACCCATGGACTCCAGCGCGACGTTGCCGGTCAGGATGAACAAGTCGGCCCAGGACAGCTTGCGGCCGTACTTCTGCTTGATGGGCCACAGCAGGCGGCGGGCCTTGTCGAGGTTGCCGTTGTCGGGCCAGCTGTTCAGCGGTGCGAAGCGCTGGCTGCCGGTGACGCCGCCGCCGCGGCCATCGGCCACGCGGTAGGTGCCGGCGGCGTGCCAGGCCATGCGGATGAAGAAGGGGCCGTAGTGGCCGTAGTCGGCCGGCCACCAGTCCTGCGAATCGGTCATCAGCGCATGCAGGTCCTTGACGACGGCGTCGAGGTCCAGCGTCTTGAACTCGGCGGCGTAGTCGAACGCCTCGCCCATCGGGTTGCTCGCCGACGGATGCTGGTGAAGGATGTTGACGTTGAGCTGGTCGGGCCACCACTGCCGGTTGCCTCGCGCGCGGGCCGGTGTGGGGGTGGCTTGGCCACCGGTGAAGGGGCACTTGGCTTCGGTCGTGGACATCAGGGGTCTCCTGTTTTTGGGACCTGGAAAGTCTAGGAAGCGGCGCCCGCGCGGGCAATGCAAGCTTGGCAATGGCAGCGATAGCCCGAACCCACAGCCAAGCCCATGCGAGAATCCGCGCCCTCGCGTGGGCCACGCCCGCGCGAGCGGTGCCTCTCCGTAGTTCAATGGATAGAACGGCCGCCTCCTAAGCGGCAGATACAGGTTCGATTCCTGTCGGAGGGACCAGTCACCGCCCCGCGCAACCCGCCCGCACGATAGGCCCACTGGTGCGCCCCATCCGCTGCCGGTCGCCCTTCGCGGCAACACCGTGTAGTCTTGCAGGCAGCCCCTCGGCGGCAAAGCCATTTTTCGCGCCTCATCGCCGATTGCGAAGCTGTCCGAGACCCAGCCCGGCCACGCGGGCCTAGCGTGCGTGCATGGCGAAGGCGACGATGCAGCCACCCGGCCAAGGGACACGCAAGATGCGCAGCTTCATGACAGGCTTGAGACTAGGCACGCTGCGCCTCTCGGCAGCGCTGCTCGCATCCCCCGTGCTTGCCAGCACGACGCTGCCCGCGCTGAACAGCTACAGCCAGCCGCCCTTCGTGCTGCCCACGGCCGACCCCACGGCGGGGCTGGCGGCCGCGTTTGTCGGTTTGCTGAACGAGCAACTGGCCCCGGGGTCGCAGCTGCAGCTTGAGAACCTGCCACGGCGCCGGCTGGAACTGGAGCTGACGAACCGCGGCTTCTCGGGCATCGCGCTGTTCCTGGCGCCGGAATTCCTCGCCGCCCCGGTGCAGCAGGGCGGCGCGTGGTCCATCCCGGTCATGGTGGACGAGAACCTGCTCGTCAGCGTGCGGCCGCTCAAGCTGTCGACGCTGGACGACCTGCGCGGACTGCGGCTGGGCGGCATCGCCGGGCACATCTACCGTCAACTGGTGCCGCTGATCGACGACGGACGCCTGGAGCGTGAAGACGCGGTCGACCACATCGCCAACCTGAAGAAGCTGTGCCTGGGCCGCATCGACGTCATCGTCATCAGCCGCTCGGAGCTGGCCGGCACCGAACCGCTGGCTCGCTGCGCACACGAATACCGGCCGATGGCGTTTCCCGAGCCCCAGGTCATCGTGCGCCGCGTGCTCGTGCGCATGCCGGGCCATGAAGGCGCGCAGCCCCTGCTGGGCGCCATCGCCAGCGTGGCCTGCGGCGACAGATGGGGCGCGGCGCTGGCGGCCTACCGACTGTCCACGGTCGGCTGCCTGCATGGCGGCGCCGGGCGCAGCAGCGACACGCCACCACCCGTGAAGGCCCGCAGGCAACGCGCCGCCACGCGCACCTGAAGACCGGCCGCCTCCTCATGTCACGCCGGGCGACGAACGGCAGCGTCAACGCTTCCCGCATAAGCATCGCCGCTTTCCTTCGTTCCTCACACAAGCGCCCTTCCCTATCGTGCAAAGCCTGAACTCCAGCAGGCTCCCATGCACATCCTCAGCATCTCCGGCAGTCCCAGCGAACGCTCGCGCTCCGCGTGGCTGACGCAGTTCGCGCTGACCCGCCTCGAAGGCGTCGCCACCGGCAGCCGCAGCATCAGCGTGCGTGAACTGCCCGCCACAGCGCTGTTGGTGGCCGACACGCAGCACGTCGACATCGCTGAAGCGATCGCGGCCGTGGCCCAGGCCGACGTGGTGGTCATCGGCACGCCCATCTACAAGGCCGCCTACTCGGGCCTGCTGAAGCTGTTCCTGGACCTGCTGCCGCCCGACGCGCTGCGCGGCAAGACCGTGCTGCCGCTGGCCACCGGCGGCAGCGCCGCCCACCTGCTGGCGCTGGACTACGCGTTGAAACCCGTGCTGTCCGCCTTGGGCGCCCGCCATGTGCTGGACGCCGTGTTCGCCACCGATGCGCAGCTGCAGCGCCATGAGGCCGGCGGCTATGTGCTGGAGGCCGACCTCGTCGCGCGGCTGGACCGCGCCGTCGCGCCGCTCGCGCCACGCCGCGTGGCCGAGCCGCTGACCAGCTGTTGACGTCGGCCGCCGCACTGAACCCTCACTGACCGTTTGTCTCCTCGCCTCCCATCCTGGGATCGGCGACTTCGTCCCGGCGCTCGGGCGCGGATCGGGTGTGACCGAGCGCCGGGATCTTTTTGACAAGGACTCATTGCCATGACTTTCCGTTCCCTGCTGCGCTGGACCGCGCCGCTCGCCCTTGCCGTCTTCGCCCTCAACGCCACCGCACAGACCACGCTGCGCATCGGCTTCCAGAAGTCCGCCAGCCTGCTGACGCTG
The DNA here is from genome assembly GCF_031458115.1 of Roseateles asaccharophilus. GTDB lineage: Bacteria > Pseudomonadota > Gammaproteobacteria > Burkholderiales > Burkholderiaceae_C > Pelomonas > Pelomonas asaccharophilus_A. The sequence continues at coordinate 35,146 of NZ_JAVDXV010000013.1, forward strand.
CAGAAGTCCAACGGCTCGCTGGAGAAGAAGCTTGCCCCGTTGGGCGCCACCGTGAAGTGGGTGGAGTTCCCCGCCGGCCCGCAGCTGCTGGAAGGCTTGAACCTCGGCGCCGTGGACGTGGGCTTTGTCGGCGAAGCGCCGCCCATCTTTGCGCAGGCCGCTGGCGCCAAGTTCGTCTACATCGGCTTCGACCCCGCGGCCCCCGAGGCCGAAGCCATCGTGGTGCCCAAGGGTTCGGCGATCAAGTCCGTCGCCGAGCTGAAGGGCAGGAAGGTCGCGCTGAACAAGGGCAGCAACGTGCACTACCTGCTGGTCAAGGCGCTGGAGAAGAACGGCCTGAAGTTCACCGACGTGCAGGCCGTCTACCTGCCACCGGCCGATGCGCGCGCGGCTTTCGAGCGCGGCGCGGTGGACGCCTGGGTGATCTGGGACCCGTTCCTGGCCGCCGTCGAAAAGCAGAGCGGCGCCCGCCTGCTGCAGGACGGCCGCGGCATCGTCAACAACTACGCCTACTACCTGGCCGAGCGTGGCTTCGCGGCCAAGCATCCGCAGCTGGTACAGGCGCTGTTCGAGGACACGCAGGCCCAGGCCGTTGCGCTGAAGGCCAACATCAAGGCCGCGGCCGCCGTCATCGCGCCGCTGCAAGGCCTGGAGCCCGAGGTCGTCGAGAAGAGCCTGCAGCGCTATGAGTTCGGCGTGAAGCCGCTGACGCCGGCCGTGGCTGCCGAGCAGCAGAAGATCGCCGACACCTTCCATGCACTGGGCTTGATTCCCAAGCCCATCCGCGTGGCCGATGCGCTGCCTGGAAGTGCCACCGTCGCCGAGGCCGCGCGATGAACAGCAGCGCTATCGCCCACCGCCTCGCCGCCATCCTGGCCACCACGGCCGCCGCCTGGCGCACCGCCCGGCCCCAACGGAGCTCACGCCCGTGAAGATCTTCTGGTTCATTCCCACCCACGGCGACAGCCGCTACCTCGGCAGCTCGCGCGGCGCACGCGTCAACGACTTCGCCTATTTCAAGCAGATCGCCATCGCGGCCGACAGCCTGGGCTACGAAGGCGTGCTGCTGCCCACGGGCCGCAGCTGCGAGGACTCGTGGGTCGTCGCCGCCAGCCTGATCGACGCGACGCGCCACCTGAAGTTCCTCGTCGCGCTGCGCCCCGGCCTTGTCGCGCCGACGCAAAGCGCCCGCATGGCCGCCACGCTGGACCGGCTGTCGGGCGGCCGCCTGCTGGTGAACCTGGTCACCGGCGGCGACGCCGAGGAGCTGGCCGGCGACGGGCAGTTCCTGGACCACAAGGCCCGTTACGAGCAGTCGGCCGAGTTCATCCGCATCTGGCGCGACGTGCTGACCCGCTCGCACACCGGCGAGGCGCTGGACTATGACGGCGAGCACCTCAGCGTGAAGGGCGGCAAGGTGCTGTACCCGCCCATCAACCGGCCCCACCCGCCGGTGTTCTTTGGTGGTTCGTCCGGCCCGGCGCACGACCTGGCGGCCGAGCAGGTCGACACCTACCTGACCTGGGGCGAGGCGCCCGCCGACGTGGCCAGGAAGCTGTCCGACGTGCGCGAGCGCGCCGCCGCCCGTGGCCGGCAGCTGCAGTACGGCATCCGGCTGCACGTCATCGTGCGCGAGACCGAGGACGAGGCCTGGCGCGCCGCGGCCGAGCTGGTGTCGGAACTGGATGAGGCCACCGTCGCCGCTGCGCAGGCGCGCTTCGCGGGCATGGATTCGGTCGGCCAGCGTCGCATGGCGGAGCTGCACCGGGGCCGCTTCAACAAGGCCAACATCCGCGAAGGCCTGGAGATCTCGCCCAACCTGTGGGCCGGCGTGGGGCTGGTGCGTGGCGGCGCGGGTACGGCGCTCGTCGGCAGCCCTCCGCAGGTGGCCGACCGCATCAAGGAGTACGCCGAGCTGGGGCTTGAGCACTTCATCTTGAGCGGCTACCCGCACCTGGACGAGGCACATCGATTCGCCGAACTGGTGTTCCCGCTGCTGCCGCTGTCGGTGCGCGAGAAGCTCGCGGCGCCGTCACTGACCGGGCCGTTCGGCGAAGTCGTCGCCAACAGCTACGCACCCAAGACCGTGTCCGCGAGCTGATCATGGCCTTCGCGCACCGCCTCGTTCCCTGGCTGCTGCCCACGGCCATCCTGATCGCATGGGAGATCGCATCGCGCAGCGGCGTGCTGGCCGCGCGCATCCTGCCCGAGCCGGCCGCCGTGCTGGCCGCGTTCTGGCAACTGCTGCGCTCGGGCGAGCTGGCCCATCACGTGGGTGTCAGCGCCGCGCGTGCGTTCTCGGCGCTGGCCCTAGGCGGCGGCCTGGGCCTGTTGCTGGGCCTGCTGACCGGCACCTGGCAGCGCGCCGAAGCGCTGCTGGACACGACGCTGCAGATGCTGCGCAACATCCCGGCGCTGGCGCTGATCCCGCTGGTGATCCTGTGGTTCGGCATCGGCGAGGCGGCCAAGCTGGTGCTGGTGGCCGTGGGCGTGTTCTTCCCGGTGTATCTCAACACCTTCCACGGCATCCGCAACGTGGATCGCGACCTCATCGAGATGGCGCGCAGCTACGGCCTGAACCGCTGGCAGCTGTACCGTCAGGTCATCCTGCCCGGCGCGCTGCCGTCCATCCTCGTGGGCCTGCGCTTCTCGCTGGGCCTGATGTGGGTGCTGCTCATCGTCGCCGAGACGCTGTCGGCGCAGGAAGGCATCGGCTATCTGACGATGAACGCCCGCGAGTTCCTGCAGACCGACATCGTGCTGGTGGGCATCCTGCTGTACGCCATCCTGGGCAAGCTGGCCGACGTCGTCGCGCGCGGGCTGGAGAAGGCCTGGCTGCCCTGGCACAAGGGTTATGCGGCGGAAGGAGCCTGAGCATGTTTCTGACCGAGTTCGACACCCCTGTGCCGCCACGTGAACTGGCCCCCGAGGCCGCAGCGCCGCGCACATCGCCCGGCGACGGGCTGGCGGTGACGCTGCGCGGCATCGCCAAGTCCTTCGGCGCCCGCCATGTGCTGCAAGGCCTGGACCTGGACATCGCCCCCGGCGAGTTCGTCGCGCTGGTGGGCCGCAGCGGCTGCGGCAAGAGCACGCTGCTGCGCCTCATCGCCGGGCTGGATCAGCCCAGCGCCGGCACCGTCGAGGCCGGCCAGGTCCACGAGCGCCGGCTGATGTTCCAGGACGCCCGCCTGCTGCCCTGGAAACGAGTGGTGGACAACGTCGCGCTGGGCCTGGCTGGCCGCGATGCGAAGGACCGCGCGATGGAGGCGCTGTCGCAGGTCGGCCTCGCGGGCCGTGGCGGCGACTGGCCGTCCACGCTGTCCGGCGGCCAGCGCCAGCGCGTGGCGCTGGCCCGCGCGCTGGTGCACCGTCCGCGCCTGCTGCTGCTGGACGAACCGCTGGGCGCGCTGGATGCGCTGACGCGGCTGGAGATGCACCGCCTCATCGAACAGCTGTGGCGCCGCCACGGCTTCACGGCGCTGCTGGTCACGCACGACGTGGCCGAGGCCGTCGCGCTGGCCGACCGCGTGCTTCTCATCGACCGCGGCGGCATCGCGCTGGACGCCGCGGTCACGCTGCCCCGCCCGCGGTCACGGGCCGCGCCCGGTTTCGCCGAGCTGGAGGACCGCGTTCTGCGTCACATCGTTGGCCAGCCCTAGGTTTCCCGCCGTATCGCCTCGGCCCGCGCCAGGTGCACCCGCGCGCGGCTGAGCAGCCAGTTGTGCTTGTGCGTGCCCTCGGGCGGCTGCCAGGCCAGCAGCAGTTGCTGATAGCAGTGGCCCAGCGTCTCGAAGCTCAGCTGCAGGTCATCCCGCCGGCTCAGCAGCTCAGTCTGGGCCAGCAGGTCGGCTGGCCAGGGCGCGCAGCCGCTCTTGGCCGCCATCTCGCTGGACTTCAGATACTCGCCGTCCAGGTTCGCGATCAGCACGTTCATGCGCCGCACGCCCACGCCACGCAGCTGCCGCAGCGCATCCGGCTGAGCGCAGGTCTCCTCCAGATGCTTGAGCTGCGCGAGCAGCAGCGTCCACAGCTTGCGCAAGGCCTCGCGGTCGGGCGCCGCCTGAGGCCCATGGGCGGAGTGGCGCGCGCTAGCCTCGGCCTGCTCCGACGCCGCAATCATGCGCGCCAGCCGGTCGGCAGGCGCGGCCCCTGGGCCCGGGCCGCGTTGCACAGCCAGCGGCTTTCGTTCAGCGCGGCCATGCACAGCCGCGCAGCGGCACACGCAAGGGATGTGACCATGGTTGTCTCCTGCAGCTGGGCAGCTGGCTGTCTTGTCGTTCTAAATCGCCGCGGATTGGCAACCGATCAGGCCGCTTGACCCGCGCCTGCGCAGTATTCCGCCGCCCACCCGCGCGCCGCCATTTGCCATTCCTTATGGCGGACATAGCGACAAACTTCCAAGAAGTCCACCGCCGGCCGGGGTTGGCCGGCTGCGGGCACACTCACCGGATGCCCAGTTTGCGCCATCTTTCCCTACTCGCCACCCTGGCCGTTGCGGCCCTCGCCGCCGGCTGCGCCAGCAGCGGCAGCTGCGATTCGCCCTACGCGTCTTCGCCGCAGTTCAAGGACTGCGGCTTCGTGAACCCGCCCAACGCCGCGACGCCGCCCAGCGCCAGCGGCTGGAAGATCTGGTCGCGCTTCCTGTTCGCCGGCAAGACGGGCACCGTGCCGGTCGACGCCATCCCGGTGCGGCCGCTGACCCGCGCGCAGCTGGACGCGCTGGACCCGCAGGCCAACCATGTCGTGCGGCTGGGCCATTCGTCGCACCTGCTGAAGCTGCAGGGTCGCTACTGGCTGATCGACCCGGTGTTCGGCGAGCGCGTGTCGCCGTTCAGCTTTGCCGGCCCCAAGCGCTTCCACGCGCCGCCGCTGGCGCTGCAGGATCTGCCCCCCATCGCCGGCATCATCCTGTCGCACGACCACTACGACCACCTGGACGTACCCACCATCGCCCACCTCGCGCAGAAGGCCGAGCGCTACTTCGTGCCGCTGGGCGTGAAGGCGCGGCTGGTGGACATGGGCGTGCCGGCCGAGCGCGTGCAGGAGTTCGACTGGTGGCAAGCCGCCACGCACGCCGGCGTGAAGCTCACCGCCACGCCGGCCCAGCACTTCTCGGGCCGCACGCTCAGCGACCGCAACAGCACGCTGTGGGCGTCATGGGCGCTGGAAAGCGGCGGGCAGCGCATCTTCTACAGCGGCGACTCCGGCTACTTCGGCGGCTTCAAGCAGATCGGCGAGCGCTTCGACGGCTTCGAGCTGGCGCTGATGGAGAACGGCGCCTACGACGCCTACTGGCCGGGCGTGCACATGACGCCCGAGCAGAGCGTGCAGGCCTTCATGGACCTGCGCGGCAAGCAGCTGTATTCGGTGCACAACAGCACGTTCGACCTGGCCTTCCACACCTGGCAGGACCCGCTCAACCGCATTGCCGACCTGGCCGATGCCCAGGGCATCGCGCTGGCCACGCCGGAGATCGGCGAGGTGCTGACCGTAGGCCAGCCGCGCAGCAACAAGCGCTGGTGGGCGGGGCTGAAGTAGCCGCTCAGCGCAGTTGGACGGCGCCCTTGCCCACCTGCTTGCCGCCCTCCAGCACCGTGAACTCCCCCTTGCCGGGCACAACGCTGACGGCCTCCTCGCACACCAGCGTCGCGTTGGTCGTCTGCCCCGGCTCCAGCGACGGGAAGTGCTTGGGCAGTTGAACGACGCAGCCCACCTCGGCGCCGGTCGACGCGAAACGCAGCTGCGGCCGGTAGTTGTTGCCGATGGCGCTGCCGCGCCCGACCTCGCCTTCGGCCTTCAGCAGCGTCAGGCTGACGGTGATGGGCGATTGCGCGTTGAAGACCACGGGCATGGCTGCACGTCCATCGTCGGCCGACTTGGAGCAGCCCGCGGCCAACCACGAAGCGACGCAGACGACGGCGGTGCAGCGCAGCAGCTTGTCCATGGCGATTGCTCCGCAGCGTTGGAGCCCCCGTTATATCCCGCCGCCAGCCCGCCTGCAGCGGCCGTGGCACCATGCCGCCCATGTCTCTTCACGTCGCCTGCCTCTGCGCCGCCTGGTGCCGCACCTGCGAGTCCTATCAAGAAGTCTTCGAAGCCGCCTGCGCCGAGCTGCCGCAGGCCGGGCTGCACGTGCGCTGGATAGACATCGAGGACGAAGCGGAGTTGGTCGGCGATCTGGACATCGAGACCTTCCCGACGCTGCTCATCGCCGACGGCGAGCATGTGAGATTTGCCGGCCCGCTGCCCCCTCAACCCGAAACGTTGAAGCGCGTGCTGCGCGCCCACCTGGCCGATGCGACGCCGGCCCGCGTGGCCGCCGAGTACATCGAGCTGGCTCATCGCCTCAAGACGGGGCATCACCCCTAACTCGACGGCCCTAATCCACCGATTTTTTCGCATCGCGAGCGGGGCGGCCTCCGACAGCGCAAACCGTAGGACTCCACTGACATCCATACGGCACGCAAGCCGCTGTCCCCCATGGGCCAGCCCGCCCAAAGTGCTTGCATGACCGATGCGCCGCCCGCCCCACCCGCACCGCCGCCCCAGGACCTGACGCCCGCCGGCGCCACCACCGCCTTCCTGCGCGTCGCCGCAGGCCCCGAAGCCGCCGCCCCCGCGGTACGCGCCGTGCAGTTCGGCGCCGAACGCTTTGCCGAGCACGGCCGCAGCCTGGCCGCGGCGCAGCGCGTGGAGAGCGACGGCCACAAGCCCCGCCCCTTCTCCCCGCGACTGCGCAGCAACCTGCAGGTATGGAGCGCAGCGCTGGAGGTCTTGTCCGAGGAAGGCCTGCAGGCCGACACCGACCCCGCGCACGCCTGGCTGCTGGACAACGCCCGCCTCGTGCAGCAGCAGCTCGACGAGGTGCTGCACGACCTGCCGCGCAGCTACTTCCAGCGCCTGCCGCGCCTCGCCGACGAGCCGCTGCAAGGTCTGCCGCGCGTCTACGGCGTGGCGTGGGCCTGGGTCGCGCATGCCGACAGCTCGCTGGACCTGAGCGTGATGCGCCATTTTCTCGAGGGCCATCACGAATCCCAGGCGCTCACGCTGCGCGAGCTGTGGGCGCTGCCGTCCACGCTGCGCGTGGTGCTGGTGGAGAACCTGCGGCGCCTCGCCGAGCGCGCAGCCTGGCGCCACCTCGCCCGGCGCGCAGCGCAGCGGCTGTTCGAGGCGCTGCCGCAGCTGAGCGCCGATGCAGTGCAGCGCCAGCTGGCCGACTGGCAGCGCGCCTGGCCGCGGGAGCCGGCGGTTGAGGCGCTGGCGCTGCGCCTGCACGATCGCCTGCTGGACCGCGCGATAGGCCTGCCCGAGCAGACCGACGAGCCCGAGAACTCGCCCTGGGCCGCAGCGCAACGCTGGATCTCATCGGTGCTGGCCGACCCGGCGGCCGCGCAAGCGCACGCGCAGACTGAAAGCGCGGCCGACCACCAAAGCATCCGCAACGCGATCGGCAGTTTGCGCCAACTGGGCGCCGCCGACTGGGCAGGCCTATTCCAGGCCGTGCATCCGGCGCTGAAGGCGCTGAGCCGCATCGACGTCTACCGCGAGGAACACGACAGCACGCAGGACCGTGCGATGCACGCCATCGAAGCACTGGCCGCCCGCCACGGCCTGCCCGAGGCCGAGGTCGCGCAGGTGCTGCGCCTGCTCTGCAGCGATCCCGATTGGCCCGAGGACGCCGCCGAGCGCGCGCCGCTGCACTGGCTGACCGGTCGCGGACGACCGCGCCTGCTGCAGGAACTGCGCGTGAAGGAGCAGTGGCCCGAACGCGCCACTGCCGTGCTGCTGGAGCAGCGCACCGCGATCTACCTGTGCTGCCTCGCGCTGCTGGGCGCGGCGGCGATGAGCCTGCTACTGGCCGTGGGACTGCCTGCCGGTACCGGCGCCTGGGTGGTGCTGGGCGCCGCGCTGCTGGCGCTGCTGCCCGTCAGCGAGGCCGTCGTCGCGCTGGCCAACCGGCTCATCAGCGAATGCGCGCCCCCCCTGCGGCTGCCACGGCTGTTCTGGCCAGGCGGCATCCCGGCGCATTCACGCACCTTGGTCGTCATCCCGTGCATGCTGACGCGGCCGCGCGGCATCGCGACCTTGCTGGCGCAGCTGGAGCGCCACCACCTCGCCAACCTGGAGTCCGAGGCACAGTTCGCGCTGCTGAGCGACTTCGGCGATGCGAAGTCGCAGCAACTGCCGCAGGACGAAGCGCTGGTCGAGCAGGCACTGGCCGGCATGCAGGCCTTGAACGAGCGCCACGGCCCCAGCTGCGACGGCCGGCCCCGCTTCCTGCTGCTGCATCGCGAGCGGCGCTGGAGCGAGACCGAACAGCACTGGATAGGCTGGGAGCGCAAGCGCGGCAAGACCGAGGCGCTGGTGGCGCTGCTGGCCGGCCAGCCCGCCGACACGCTGCCCGACCGCTTCATGGACCTGGGCGAGCTGTCCACGCCGGCGCCTGGCATTCGCCATCTTGTGACGCTGGACAGCGACACGGCGCTGCCCCCCGGCGCGTTGCGTGAGCTGGTGGCCATTGCCGCCCATCCGCTGAACCGACCGCGCGTGGCGTCCACGCCGCGTGGCGGTGTCACCGTCGTGCATGGCCACGGCATGCTGCAGCCGCGCATCGCGACGCCGCTGGCCACCGCCGCGGGCAGCTCCACGGTGCACGGCACCTGGTTCCACAGCCTGTTCGCCGGGCAGCCGGGGCTGGACCCGTACAGCACCGCCAGCTCCGAGGTCTACCAGGACCTGTTCGACGAAGGCAGCGCATCCGGCAAGGGCCTCATCGACGTGCAGGCCGCGGCCCTTGTGCTGGCGCACCGGCTGCCCGAGAGCCAGGTCTTGAGCCATGATCTGCTGGAAGGCTCGCTGATGCGCTGCGCCGGCGTCAGCGACGTGACGCTGATGGAGCCCGCGCCCATGCACGCCGACGTGGCGGCCTCGCGCATCCACCGCTGGACGCGCGGCGACTGGCAGCTGCTGCCTTTCATCGCGCACGCGCGCCGCTGGGGCCTGCGCGGCATCCATGTCTGGAAGATGCTGGACAACCTGCGCCGCAGCCTGGTCGCGCCCGCCGCGCTACTGCTGCTGGTGACCTCATGGCTGGGCGTGGGCCTGACGCCCGGTTGGGCGCTGGCCGCCGCCGCCGCGGCCTTCGGCGCGGGTCCGCTGATGGGGGCACTGGCCGGCTGCGCGCCGACGCGCGACCGCATCTCGCTGCCGCGCTTCTACCGCCAGGCGCTCATCGAGCTGGGCCGCGCCGTGGGCGGCACGCTGTGGCATCTGGCGCTGCTGCCAGCCGCCACATGGCTGCAGCTGGATGCGATCACGCGCGCGTTGTGGCGCCACTTCATGACGCGCCGCAGCCTGCTGGAATGGACCACCGCCGATGCCGCCGAAGCCGCCGCCCGCACCGACTGGCTGCCGCTGTGGCGCCAGCATCGCAAGCTGACCATCTCCAGCGGCGTGCTGGCGATCGCGCTGATGGCGCTTGCGTCGCTGGGCGTGCCGGTGGCATGGGACGAGGCGCTGCCGCTGGTGCTGGCCTGGCTGCTGTCGCCGCTGTGGATCGCGCTGGCCAGCCGCCCGCGCGCGCGGCCGCGCCGCGAGGCCGTCAACGACGACGAACGCCACTACCTGCTGGGCGTCGCGCGCGACACCTGGCGCTGGTTCGAGCGCTGGGTCACGAAGGACGACCACGATCTGCCGCCCGACAACGTGCAGTTCGACCCCGACGTGGCCGTGGCCCATCGCACCTCGCCCACCAACATCGGCCTGTACCTGTTGTCCGCCTGTTGCGCGCGCGAGTTCGGCTGGCTGCACGACGTGGGCCTGGCCGAGCGCGTGGGCCGCACGTTGGACACGCTGGACAAGCTCCCCAAGCACCGTGGCCACCTCTACAACTGGATGGAGACGCAGCGCCTGGCCGTGCTGGAGCCGCCCTATGTATCGGCGGTGGACAGCGGCAACCTGTGCGCGCACCTGCTGGTGGTGGCGGCGGCCTGCGAGGGCTTCGCGCGCGGTGGAGACGGCTTCCCGCCGCCGCCCGAGGTGGCCCAGGCCCTGAACAGCGTCGCGGCCCGCGCCCGTGCGCTGGCGCTGGCGCACGACTTCACCTGGCTGTACGACACCCAGCGCCGCCTGCTGCACATCGGCGCCATCGCGCCGCTGGGCTGTGAGCCCGGCACCGAGCGGCTGGACCAGAACCACTACGACCTGCTCGCCTCCGAGGCGCGGCTGGCCAGCCTGGTCGGCATCGCCAAAGGCGACCTGCCCGCCTCGCACTGGGGCGCTTTAGGCCGGCCCTTCTTCTCGCGCGGCCAGGTCACGGGGCTGAAGAGCTGGTCGGGCTCCATGTTCGAGATGCTGATGCCATCGCTGGTGCTGGACGAGCCGGCCGGCAGCGCGCTGGAGCAGGCCGCCCGCGCGACGGTGCTGGAGCAGATCCGCGAAGGTCGTGCGCGCGGTCTGCCCTGGGGCGTGTCCGAGAGCGCCTACGCCAAGCGCGACGAGAGCCTGGCCTACCAGTACGGCCCGCAGGGCACGGCCGCGCTGGCGCTGCGCGACACGCCGCCGGACGAGATCGTCATCGCGCCGTATGCGACGCTGATGGCCACGATGGTGATGCCGCGCGCGGCGGTGGCCAACCTGCGCCAGCTGCAGGCGCTGGGTGCGCGCCACGACACCGGCTTCATGGAGGCGCTGGACTACACGGCAGGCCGGCAGCCGGAGGCCGCAGGCGAGGCCCCGGCGACCAAGCTGCAGCGCATCGGCACGACGATGAGCCACCACCACGGCATGAGCCTGATCGCGCTGACCGAGGTGCTGTGCGGCGGCGCGCCGCAGCGCTGGGCCGACGCCGAGCCGCGGCTGTCGGCCGTGCGCTGGCTGCTGCACGAGCGCGCGCCGCATGAGGTGGCGCCACTGGTGGAGCCGCCGCGGCCGCCCCGCCGCACCGCGCCACGCCGCGCTCACACGTCGCTGCTGGTGCCCGATGTGCGCGGCCGCGCGCTGCCCGCCACCGCGTGGCTGGGCCACGGAAAGTTGTCCGCGATGCTGCGCGAGCATGGCGGCGGCACGCTGATGTGGGGTGAGCCGGGCCAGCAGGTGCTGGTCAACCGCTGGCACGACGACCTCGCGCAAGACCTGCTGGGCCATCACCTGCACCTGCGCGACCTGGACACGCCCTGGCCCGCCAGCACCGAGCAGAGCTGGCGCGGCGGCCCCGAGTCCAGCCCCTGGCGGTCGCTGACGCTGCGGCCCACGCCGGGCCCGCAATGGCGCTATGGCGCGCGGCTGCATCCGGCCAGCGCGCAGTTCACGGCCGAAGGCGAGCAGCTGCACGCGCACACCGAGGTCTGGGTGGCCGTGGAGGACGACGTGGAACTGCGCCGCATCACGCTGCGCAACCTGTCGGACCGCGACCGCCGCATCGTGCTGGTGTCCAGCTTCGAGCCGGTGCTGGCGCCGGCCCGCGCGGACCTGGCGCACCCGGCCTTCGGCAAGCTGTTCCTGCAGGCCCACTGGCTGCCCGACAAGCGCGCGCTGTGCTGGCAGCGCCTGCCGCGCGGCCACAAGGAGAAAGCCGTGCACGCGATGCACGCGTTGTCCGGCCTGGAGCTGGAAGGCGGCGCGCGGCTGGAGCGGCTGCAGGCCGGCGCCGACCGCGCCCACTGGCTGGCCCGTGGCGGGCGCCCCGGCCAGCCGGGCGGCGCCATCGCGCGCGCCGAGGCCAAGGCGCTGATCAACGGCCAGGTGACGGGGCTGTCCAGCGCGGCCGGCGCACTGGACACCGGCAACGACCCGATCTCGCTGATCCACGTGACGCTGACGCTGCCGCCCGGCAGTCGCGTGATGCTGACCGTCTCCACCGCCGCCGCGGCCGACGCGCAGACGCTGAACCATGTGCTGGACAAACTGGCCCAGCAGCCGCTGCGCGAGCGCACGCTGACGCTGGCGCACACGATGGCCGGCGTGCGAACCCAGGGGGCGGGTCTGGCGCCGGGTGCGTGGCGGGCGGGTCTGGCGCTGCAGACGCTGCTGACCTCGCAGGCCCCGCGCGAGGGCGTCGTGGCGCTGGAAGGCAGCTTCCAGCGCGACGCGCTGTGGCGCCACGGCATCTCGGGCGACGCGCCCATCATCCTCATCCGCGTGGCCGACACCACCGGCGTGATGATGGTGCGGGAGCTGTGCGCGCTGCTGCAGGCGCAGGGCAGCCCGCTGGCGGTGGACATCGTCGTGCTGGACGCCGAGCCGGCGTCCTACCTCGCCCCGGTGTCGCGCGCGCTGCGCTCGCTGGCCGAGCAGATCCGCGGCCGCGCCAAACTGCATGTGCTGGCCGACGCCGCCGTGCAGGACGACACGCGCTTCGCGCTGAACCTGCTGGCGCGCGTGCGCTGGTTCGCCGACGGCCGGCCGCTGGCGCAGGCACTGGAGCGCCTGCCAGCACCGCACGAACAGGCCGCGAAGGCGCGCCGCGAGGCCGGTGCCATCCATGTGCAATGGCGCCATGCCGAACCCGGCGCCGTGCAGCCGCCGCATGAGTTCGACGCCGCGAGCGGCGCCTGCGGCTTCGAGCTGGGGCCGCGCGCGCAGCCGCCGCGGCCGTGGGTCAACGTCATCGCCAACGAAGGCTTTGGCTGCCAGGTCTCCGAGCGCGGCGCGGGCATGGCCTGGGCCGCCAACAGCCGGCTGCACCAGATCACGCCCTGGTCCAACGACGCGCTGCTGGACTCGCCCGGCGAGTGGCTGATCCTGCACTGCCTGGACAGCGGCTGCGCCTGGCTGCTGGGCCGCGCCAGCGACCACCAGGCCGTGGCCCATCTGCCCGGTGCGACGGCGATGGCCTTCACGCTGCCCGGCATGGTCGTGCGGCTGCGCTGGACCGTCGATGCCGAGGCGGCGCTGCGTCAATGCCAGGTGGAACTGCACGCCGCCCCCGGCACCGCGCCGCGGCGGCTGCGCCTGCTGGCCGCCGCGCAATGGCAGCTGGGCATGGACAGCGGCGCACGCCGCAGCGTGGTCACGCGCGTGGAGAGCCCGCTGAGCGCCGACACGCCGCTGCTGGTGCTGGCCACTCAGGCCGACGGCTTGAACGGCTTTGGCGGCCAGACGGCCTGGATGGCGCTGCGCCCCACGCTGGGTGGCGACGTCACGCCGGACCTGCTGCCCGAACTGGCCGAGGACCACGCGCTGTGGCCGTGGCCGCACGAGGCCGGCTTCACGCCCGACCTGAACCCGCCACGGCAATGGAGCACGCCGGTCGAAGCCAGCGGCGACCGCCGGCTGCTGTTCGACGGCGAGGGTCGCCTCGTCATGCCGCAGGCGCTGGACGGCCAGGCTGGCCCCGGCACCGACCCCGCCGCGCTGCTGGCCGTGCCGCTGCGCCTGGAGGCCGGCCATGCCTGGCACGCCACCGTGCTGCTGGGCCACGCGCCGACGCTGGTCGCTGCCCGCGAGCTGGCTCGCGGCGCCTGGCGGCTGGACCCGCTGCGCCGCCTGGCCGCGCAGCGCCAGGTGTGGCGCACGCTCAGCAGTGCCGTGCAGGTGGCCACGCCGGATGCGGGCTTCGACGCGCTGGTCAACCACTGGCTGCCAGCGCAGGTGTTGGGCTGCCGCATCTGGGGGCGTGCGGGCTTCTTCCAGGCCGGTGGCGCCTTCGGGTTCCGCGACCAGCTGCAGGATGCGATGTCGCTGGTGGGCCATGCGCCGGAACGCCTGGCCGAGCAGATCCGCCGCCACGCGCGTCGGCAGTTCCCCAAGGGCGACGTGCAGCACTGGTGGCACGAGCCCGCCGGCGCCGGCGTGCGCACGCATTTCGCTGACGATCGGCTGTGGCTGGCGCTGGCGCTGGCGCTCTACACGGAGCGCACCGGCGACACCGCGCTGGCCGACGAACAGGCTCCTTTCATCCACGGCCGCGAGGTGCCGGAAGGCGCCGAGGACATCTACGAGACGCCCGAGGTCAGCACCGAGACGGCCAGCCTGTACGAGCATGCGGCACGCAGCATCGACGTCAGCCTGCCGGTGGGCGCGCACGGCCTGCCGCTGTTCGGCACCGGCGACTGGAACGACGGCATGAACCGCGTCGGCGCGGAGGGCCGTGGCGAGTCGGTGTGGATGGGCTTCTTCCTGTGCGCCGTCATAGACGCGCTGCGGCCCATGGCCATCGCCCGGGGCGAGCACGAGCGCGCCGAGCGCTGGAAGCAGGCGCGCGATCAGCTCTCCGCCGCGCTGGACGCCAACGCGTGGGACGGCGAGTGGTACCGCCGCGGCTGGTTCGACGACGGCACGCCGCTGGGCACGCACACGGCCAGCGAATGCCGCATCGACCTCATCGTGCAGGCCTGGGCCGTGCTGACCGGCGCGGCCCGGCCGGACCGCGCGGCGCAGGCGCTGGACAGCGCCTGGCGCGAACTGCACGACCGCGACGCCCACCTGCTGCGCCTGCTGTGGCCGCCGCTGAAGGACCATCATCCCGAGGCCGGCTACATCCAGGCCTACCCCGGCGGCGTGCGCGAGAACGGCGGCCAATACAACCACGCCGCCACCTGGGCGCTGATGGCCAGCGCCCGATTGGGACAGGCCGAGCGCGCCTGGGCCGCGTTCACGGCGATCAGCCCGGCGCACCGTGGCGCGCACGGCGCCGTCTACGGCCTGGAACCGTTCGCCGTGGCCGGCGACATCGAGACGGCGCAGCCACACGCCGGCCGCGGCGGCTGGAGTTGGTACACCGGCGCGGCCGGCTGGCTGCTGCGCGCGGCGGTGGAGAACATCTGCGGCGTGCGGCTGGCGGCCGGCCAGCTCAGCGTGCAGCCCTGCCTGCCGCCGCATTGGTCGCAGGCGCGCGTCACGCTCAACGTGGGCGGCCGCGTCGTCGAGCTGCTGGTGCAGCGGGCCGGCGCGCAAACGCGCGTGCCGGCGGGCTTCCGAGCGCTGCCGCCGGGCGAGGTGCTGGTGCTGGCGGACGAGCCGGGCGAGCTCAAGCTGTGGGTGCCCGCGCCCGAACGTTCTCAAGTGCCCCGTGCAGAGCCCGTACTGGTCTGAGCGTCCAACGCAAAGCGGCCCCTCGGGGCCGCTCGTTGTTTCGGCAAGACTTGCCGGCGCTTCAGGCGCTGAAGGTCAGGAACAGCGCCATCACGACGCTGCCCAGCACCACGGTGGTGAACAGCCGGTGGCCCACGGCCGCGTCCAGCGCCTCCAGCGAGCACAGCGCGCGCTGGCTGCGGTCCGACAGCTTGCGGCACTGGCGCAGGTGCGCGCCCAGGCTGTCCCGATGCTGGCGCAACAAAAGATCGGTGGCTCGGGACATGGGGAACTCCTGGGTTATGGGTTGAACTTGAACAATAGGTCTGGAAACGCGCCGTTGCATTCGGAGACGTTCCGCGTCGGATGTAGGACCAGGCCGACCGGTCTTGAGGCAGCATCACGGTCATGAGCTTGCTCCGCCTTGCGTTGCTGACCTGCCTGATCCTGGTAATGGGCAATCTGCATGCCCAGCCCGTCAAGGTCGGTTCCAAGCGATTTACCGAGAGCTATCTGCTGGGCGAGATCGTCAGCCAGACGCTATCGGCCCAGGGCCGGCCCGCCGAGCATCGCCAGGGCCTGGGCAACACGGCCATCCTGGCCGCGGCGCTGCGCGAAGGGCAGATCGATGTCTACCCCGAGTACACCGGCACCATCGTCCGCGAACTGCTGAAGCGCGAGTCGCCCGCCGACGCGCAGGCTTCCCTGCAGCAGATCAATGCATGGCTAGCACCGCTGGGCCTGAAGGCCGGTGTGCCGCTGGGCTTCAACAACAGCTATGCGCTGGCGATGCGCGAGGCCGACGCGGTGCGGCTGGGCATTGCGACGATCTCCGACCTGGCCGCAAAAACCGCAAAGGACACGCCGACGCTGAAGATGGGCCTGTCGCACGAATTCATCGCCCGCGCCGACGGCTGGCCGGCGCTGCAGCGTGCCTACGGCCTGAAGCTGAGCCCCGGTGCCGGGCTGGACCACGGGCTGGCCTATCAGGCGCTGGCCGGTGGCCAGGTGGACCTGATCGACGTCTACACGACCGATGCGCAACTGGCCCGCCAGCCGGTGCGCGTGCTGCGCGACGACCGCGGTTTCTTCCCGCGCTACGACGCGGTGCTGCTGATGCGCGCCACGCTGGACGACGCGCCGCTGCAGGCGCTGGCCGGGCGGCTGGACGAGGCACGCATGATCCGGCTGAACGCCGCCGCCGAGTTGGACGGCCGCCCGTTCGCCGACGTCGCGCGCGGTTTTCTCGGTCCGGCGGCGCCCACTGCCGCGCAGGGGCTGACGCAACGTCTGCTGGCACCCGACCTGGCGCGGCTGCTGGGCCAGCATCTGGCGCTGGTGCTGGCGTCGCTGGCCATGGCGGTCGCGCTGGCCGTGCCGCTGGGCATCGCGGCGCACCGCCTGCCGCGGCTGGCCGCGCCGGTGATGGCGGTGGTGGGCCTGCTGCAGACGCTGCCTTCGCTGGCGCTGCTGGCCTTCCTGATCGCGCTGTTGGGCCGCATCGGCTTCGTGCCGGCGCTGCTGGTACTGTTCGTCTACGCGCTGCTGCCCATCGTGCGCAACACGCACGCGGGACTGCAGGCGGTGCCGGACGGGCTGCGCCAGGCGGCGCTGGCCCTGGGCCTCACGCGCGGCCAGGCGCTGCGCGCGGTGGAACTGCCGCTGGCGCTGCCCACGCTGCTGGCCGGCGTGAAGACGGCCGCCGTCACCAACGTGGGCACGGCCACGGTGGCGGCCTTCGTCGGCGCGGGCGGGCTGGGCGAGCGCATCGTCGCCGGCCTGGCCGTCAACGACAGCGCGCTGATGCTGGCCGGTGCCCTGCCTGCCGCGGGCCTGGCCATCGTCGTGCAGCTGACTTTCGATGCGTGGGAACGACTGATTTCGCCATGGGCCGCCAGCAACCCTCACAATGGGCCGCGCAGTTCAGGGGGTCAAGGAGCATGAACGCAAGCGTGCGAGCAGGCCTGTGCATGGCCGGATGGCTGGCGGTAGCGACCGCGCAAGCCGCCTGCACGCGCCCCATCAACGTGCCGATGGCCGCCATCGGCGTCAGCGTCAACTTCGACGAAAGCAAGGCGGTGGGCATCTATCCGACGCTGCTGCGCGAGGTGGCCGCCAGCACGCGCTGCCAACTGGACATGCACAAGGTGCCGCGCGCGCGGCTGCAGACGCTGTTCGACGCTGGCCAAGCCGACATGCTCATCCCCGCCTCAGCCACGCCCGCGCGGGACGCCATCGCCGAGTTCGTGCCGCTGATCCAGGTGCGCGTGAGCCTGCTGACGCTGGATGCCGACGCCGCCGTGCCGCGCTCGCTGGCCGACCTGCTGGCCCAGCCCGACTACAAGCTGGCGGTGGTGCGCGGCTTCTCGTTCGGCGCGGCCTACGACGCTACCGTCGCCGCGCTGCGCCAGCGTAACCGGCTCATCGAGGAACCCGACCCCAGCGGCGTGGCGCGTGCGCTGCGCCAGGGCCTGGCCCAGGCCACGGTGATGACGGCGTCCATCATGGTCGGCACACTGGTCAACGACACCGAACTGCAGCCGCTGCTGAAGCGGCTGCGCATCGAGCCGCTGGAGGAACTGGGCTGGAGCGCCAGCGGCCTGTATCTTTCGCGCCGCGCGCTGGGCGAGGCCGACCGGCGCACGCTGCGCACGGCCTTCGGGCAGGCGGCGCGCAACGGCCGCATCTGGCAGCTCTTCAACGAGCACCATCCACCCGGCAGCCTGGGCGTCAGCATCCGGCCGCTGCCCACGCCGCCCTGATCAACGCAGCTGCGTGCTGTAGTCCAGCGGCAGCCAGGTCCAGCCCTTGCCGGCCTGGCGCAGCCGGCCCATGCCAGGGAAGCTGAAGTGCGAGGCCCCCACCAGGCTGCCGTCCCGCGCCAGTTCGGCAAACACGCGGGCCCGCGCCGCCGCGGCCTGGGGCTCATCGGTGTCGAACGCGATGGTGATGCCGGGCGACGCCAGCTGCACCGACGCGACGTGGATCAAGTCGCCGATCAGCACCAGACGCTGGCCCTGGCTTTCGACCGCGTAGATCGCATGGCCCGGCGTGTGGCCCGGTGTCGCAACGGTCCGTACGCCCGGCACGATCTCGCTGTCGCGCTCGAAGGTCTTCAGCCGGCCCGCCTTCACATAAGGCTGCAGCGAGGCCTGTGCGCCCTGGAAGAAGCCCTTTTTCTCCTGGGGCGCCGCGTCCAGCTGCGCCTGCGACAGCCAGTACTCGGCCTCGGCCTTGTGCGCGTGCACAGTGGCGTTGGAGAACAGACGCTGGCCGTCGGCCGCGAGGCCGCCCACGTGGTCGGCGTGCATGTGGGTGATGAGGATGTCGTCCACCTGTTCGGACGCGTAGCCGGCCGCGCGGATCTGCTGCATCAGCTTGCCCAGCGTGGGGCCGAAAAGGCCGCCAGCGCCGGCATCCACCAGGACGAGGCGGCTGCCCGTGTTGATGAGCCAGGCATTGACGGAGGTCTCCAGCGGCGCCGACTGGAAATGCTGCTTCAGCTCGGCCGCGACATGGCCGTGCGGCGCATGCAGCAGCTGGTCCACCGGCAGTGCGACGGTGCCGTCGCTCAGCGCGGTGATCTCGAAGGCGCCCAGCACCAGCCGGTACCAGCCGGGCGCCTGGGTCTTGTGCTGCGGCGCGGCAGCCTGGGCGGGTGCAACCCAGGCGGCCGGGGCCAGGCCGGCCAGCCCGATGGCGGCGGCCAATGCCAGGCGGGCGGGGAAACGGGAAACGAAACTGAGGGCTTGCATCGGTGAGCTTTCTAGCGGCGCGGCGGCCGCTTCGGTGGGTGGGTGTTCGCGAACGGCGCGCATTGTTTTGCTTTGCGCAATCAAGAACAATCGCTGCGACTGCAAACCATGTTTGCGAAATTCGCAAACAACATCGCCTGATGATCGAAGCCCTGGAAACCTTCATTGCCGTTGCCTCCGCCGGCAACTTCTCGGCCGTCGCGCGGCAGCAGGATGTCGCCGTGTCGTCGGTCACACGCAAGATTGACGCGCTGGAGGCGGAGATCGGCTCCCGGCTGTTCCATCGCAGCCCGCGCCGGCTGGCGCTCACCGATGCGGGCCAGCAGTTCCTGCCGCGGGCGCGCAACATCCTGGGCGAGCTGGCGGAGGCGCGCGAGGCCATCGTGGCCGGCGACGCCGAGCCGCGCGGCCTGCTGACGGTGACCGCGCCCACCGCCTTTGGTCGCCGCCACGTGGTGGACGCGCTGGCCAGCTTCCTGCGCCGCTACCCGGACATCGAGGTGGACCTGCACCTGCAGGACCAGGTCGTGGACCTGTCGGAGCAGCGCATGGACGTCGCGGTCCGCATCGGCCTGCTGCCCGACAGCGACCTGCACGCCACGCCGCTGGCCCAGGTGCGTCTGGTCACCTGCGCCAGCCCGGCCTACCTGGCCCGCGCCGGCCGCCCCCACGCTCCGGAAGACCTGCTGCGGCACGACTGCATCACCGTGGCCACGCCGCCGGCACCCGGTTTCGTGTGGCGCTATGCCGGCGTGAACCGCAACCAGCCGCTGCCCGTACGCGGCCGCTACCGCACCGATGACAAGGACGGCATGCTGCAGGCCGCGCTGCAGGGCCTGGGCATCGTGCACATCGCGACATGGATGGTGTGCGACCAGTTGCGCTCCGGCGAGCTGGTGGCGCTGTTTCCCGATGAGGCGACCACGTCACCCGCGCCCGGCCTGCCGGGCATACACGCGGTGCGCCTGCGCGGGCGCAGCCACGAGACGCGCGCGCGGCTGTTCATCGACCACCTGCGCAGCGAGATCGGCAGCACGCCGTGGTGGGATCTGCAGCTGCAGCCGGCCTAGGGCTGGCCGAGGAACAGATAGACCGCCTGCGCGCTGGAGCTGGCGCGCCCATAGCCCAGGTACAGCGGCCCCAGCGGCGTGTCCACGCCCAGGAAGATCGCATTGCCATGCAGGGTGCCTGCGGTGTTGGGGCCCCGCACCGTGTCGCCGATGCGGCCGGCCTCGGCCGACACGCCGGCAAAAACGCCTTCCAGCAGGCCGGCGCTGCGCAGCTGGTACGTGTAGATGACCCGTCCGAAGCGCATGCCGCGCCCGACGAACTCGCCGGTGTTGTGGCCCGACAGCTGCAGGAATCCGCCCAGCCATGACAACTCGTGCGCAGGCAGATCCTGCTGCCCGCCCAACGCGCCGGCGCCGCCCAGGCCCAGCCTCAGCGTGTGCCGGCACAACGAGTAGGCGCCGCGCAGGTCCACGCTGAGCTTGCTGTAGGCCGTGCTGGCGCCCAGCGACGGCAGCGAGCGCTGCAGCTTCACGTCAGCCAGATAGCCCGAGCGTGGGAAGCGCAGGCTGTCCAGCGCGTCCACGCGTAACTGCGCGGTCAGCGCGCCGACCCGCGCCGAAGGGAGGTCGCCGCGAGGCACACCGCCCACCTCGCTGCTGAACCGTGTCCGGCCATGCAACAGCCCCAGCCTCACCTCGCCCTGCGTGCCCAGCGGCACACCCAGGTCCAGCCCCAGCAGCGCCTGCTTGAGCTTGACGCGCACCAGGCGCTCGCCGTTGTCATAAAGGTCGAAGGGCTGGCGCTCGTACTTGCCCCAGCCCGACACGAACCAGCGCTGCGCGGCAGACAGAGGCTGGTACCACTCGCTGCGCAGCCGCTCGGTCTGGCCGATCTGCACGTCGTTGCGCCACTCGGCGCCCAGGTGGTTCAGCCAGGTCCAGCGGTGGCTGGCCGCGGCGTTGAAGTAGGCATTGCCGGTGAAGTCGGTCGACAGCGCGAGACCAAAGCGCAGGTAGTGCGGCCCCCAGGATTTCTCGGCAACGTCCACCGTCAGCACACGCCCGGTGCCCGGTTCATCGCCAAGCCGATAACTCACATGCTCGAAGTCGCCGCGGCCGTAGATGCGCTTCAGGTCGCGGTCCGCCACGTCGGCATCGAAGGGCTGTCCGGCACGGGTCTCCATCGCCGCGAGCACGACATCGGGTTCCACGTGCCGCGTACCGACCACGCGCACCTCGTCGACGCGGTCGTCCCCCGCCGCCACCGCCGCCATTCGCGCGGCCGCGAAACGCGCATAGCTGGCCGGATCGACGCTGAGTGTTGACAGCGCCTGCGTCGCGGCACGCGCCGCGTGCTCGCCTGCGGCCACTGCCTCGGACAGACGGTCAAAATCCACCGTGGTCACGCTGCCAAGGTCGGGCGTCAGCAGCACATCGCGCGGCGTCAGGTCGCTGAGCGACTGAGCCACGTTCCTGGCGGTCAGGATGCGCACCATCTGGTCGGCCACCGACAGCAACGACACGATCTGGCGTCGCTGCAGCAGCGGCGTGCCGATGTTGACGGCGATGATGACGTCGGCTCCCAGTTTCCGGGCCACGTCGACCGGCAGGTTGCGCACCACGCCGCCATCCACCAGCAAACGCCCCTCGATCTGCACCGGGTTCACGGCCGCCGGCAAGGCCATGCTAGCCCGCACGGCGTCACTGAGGCTGCCATGGTCCAGCACCACCATCTCGGAGGTGGCGACATCGGTCGCGACCGCCCGAAAGCGTATCGGCAGGCCGTCGAAGTTCTCCGTGCGCTGGCGCGCGGTCAAGCGGCGCAGCACGGCCTCCAGTGACACGCCGGAGATCGCGCCCTTGGGCAGCTGAACGCCATCGGGACCCAGACCGATCTCGGGGCCGATGAAGTTGATCTCGTCATCCGCCTTGCGCCGCAGCGGCGTGTCTGCGCGGACGATGTCGCGAAACAGATCGGCCGTGCGCAGGCCGCTCATCTCCCGCTCGATGTCTTTGACCGGCATACCGCTGGCGTACGCCGCCCCGACGATGGAGCCGGCACTGGTGCCCACGAGCACATGCACGGGAACGCGCAACTCCTCCAGCACCTTCAGCACGCCCAGGTGCGCTGCGCCCCGCGCGCCCCCACCGGACAACACCAGGCCGATTCGCGGCTGCACACCCTCAACCGGCCGCTGCGCCGCCGCGTCGACCGACAGGCCGGCAAGCAGCAAGGCCAGCACACCCACAAGCTCGATCCGAGCGGTACACCAGCTCTTCATGGCGCGCGATGCTAGCAGCGCGCTTCTTGGCGAACAGTGCAACTGCGCGCATGACTCGAATGTGAAGCGCACAAACAGCAACGGCCTGCGATCCTGGAATCGCAAGCCGTTGAACTGAAAAACTTGGTGGGCCCTGTAGGATTCGAACCTACGACCAACGGATTAAGAGTCCGCTGCTCTACCAACTGAGCTAAGAGCCCTAGCTCGATTCAGTTGAGGAGAACTTCAACTGAGCCAATGATTATAGCGCTGATTTTCAATCACCGCCAGAAAATCTGGTGGGATGTGCAGGATTCGAACCTGCGACCAACGGATTAAAAGTCCGCTGCTCTACCGACTGAGCTAACATCCCGTGTCAAGCAGAGCCTGCCATTGTAGGCACGTTTTTGAGTGCTCCGCAAGAATTTCTAGAAATTCAACGCAAAAATTCAACGAGCAAGAAAAAGCCGTTGCAGTTCAGCGGCGGCACACAGGCCAAAGGTCGCCGTGACGGTGACGCTGGAACCATAACCATGGCAGTTCAGACTGCCATCAACATCGCAGGCCTCACCCTCTCCTTGCTGCGGCAGGTGCACAGGCTCACGCGAGTACACGCAAGCGACGCCCATCTTTCCACCGCGCGGCGCGGCATGGTGTTTGCGCAAGCGCTGGCGCAGCGAGGCCAACAGCGGGTCGTGCGTCGTCGCACTGAGATCGTCCAGTTGCACACGATGCGGCTCGCGCTTGCCGCCGGCGGCACCGACGGTGACGAAAGGCAGTTGCCGCTCACGCGCCCAGGCCGCAAGCGCCGCCTTCGCACGCACCTGGTCGCAGCAGTCGATCAGTCCGTCGAACTGAGCATCACCGATCAGCGCCGGCCAGTTGTCCGGCTCAACAAACTCCTCGATGACCTGCACGTCACATCCCGGGTGGATGTCGGCGATGCGCAGGCGCAGCGCCTCGGCCTTGGCCATGCCTACCGTGGAGCCCAGCGCCTGGATCTGGCGGTTGATGTTGGATTCGGAGACCTGGTCCAGGTCGATCAGCGTCAGCGCAGCGGCACCGCTGCGCGCCAGCGCCTCGACAGCCCAGGAACCGACGCCACCCAGGCCCACGACCGCGAATCTCGCGGCACGCAGGCGCTGGTAGGCGGCATCGCCGTGCAGGCGACGCAGGCCGCCGAAGCGGCGCTCCAGATCAGCTTCGAGCTGATCCGACATCAGCGCAGCGCGGCCAGTCGTTCCTTGGCCGCCTGGGCAGCCTCGGTGCCGGGGTAGGCCTTGATGAGGTCGTCAAGGCTGCGTCGCGCCGCCTTGTTGTCCTTCAACTCGATCTGGCAATTGGCCAGCGCGAGCAGCGCCTCGGGCGTGCGCGGGTGGTCGGCATTGCCCGAGACGAAGGCCTTGAAGGTCGCGATGGCGTCCTTGTAGTCACGCTTGCCGTACTGGGCGTTGCCCAGCCAGAAGCGGACCGAATCGGTGTAGCCGCTGGCGGGGTAGCGCTTCAGGAAGCCGTTCAATGCGGCCACCGCCTCGGCGAAATCGCCGCGACGCACGAGGCCGATGGCGGCTTCGTACTGGCTGCGTTCATCCGGCCCGACCTGGAACTCACGCCCATCCAGCGTGACCTTCTGCGGCTCCAACGGCTTGAAGCGCGCTTCAACGGCCTGCGACTGGTCCGTCAGCTTGCGCTGCGTGTCAGACAGGTCGCGGGCCAGTTGTTCGTTGGCGCCACGCAGGCGGGCGACTTCGGCACGCAACGCATCGATCTGGCCGTTCAGGTCCAACATGCTGCGGCGCAGCGGTTGAAGCTGCTCCTGGACCAGCGTGTTGAGCTGCTCGGCACGCTGCTTGGCGGCGTCCTCGTTGGCCTGGACCTTCGCACGCAGATCGATGATGGCCTTGCGGGCTTCGTCATCCTCGAACAAGCCCGCGCGAGCGGGCTGGGCGAACATGACGCCGACCGCGCCGGCGACCAGCGCCAAACGCAGCGCGCGCATCACTTGTCCTTGAGCTCGACGCGGCGGTTCTTGGCCCAAGCTTCTTCGCCACCACCGGTGGCGGCCAGGCGTTCCTTGCCGAAGCTGACGGCTTCGACCTGGGCGGCACCGACGCCCAGCAGCGTCAGCGACTTGGCCACGGCTTCGGCACGGCGCTGGCCCAGAGCCAGGTTGTACTCGCGGCCACCGCGCTCGTCGGTGTGGCCTTCCAGCGTCAGCGCGGCGCGCTTGTTGGCGTTCAGGCGCTTGGCGTGCAGGTCGACCAGCGGGCGGTACTCTTCCTTGACGAGGTCGCTGTCGAAGTCGAAGTAGATGACGCGCTTGTCCTTGACTTGCTCGGAGTACTGGCTGAACAGGTCAACCGTCGGCACGGCGGTCTGTGCCGGCGCAGCAGGGGTCACGGCCGGTGCGGGGGCAGCGGCCACGGGCTGACGGGTCTCGACCGGCGCGGGCTCGTCCAGCTTGGTGGTGGAACTGCAACCAGCCAGGGCGGCGGCGGCAATCAGGGTGAGCGCATAGCGGGTCAGCTTCATTCGAGTGGTCTCCACAACAGACAGGGGGGCGGGGAAAAAGGGCCGGCCGTCAAGGGCGCGGGCGCGTGATTGTCCAACAAGGTGCGATTGATTGCGTCATCAACGCACGAACGGACCCCAAGTGGGCTCGCGAACCTCAACCAAAGTCACGAGCAGCGGGGTTTTGATCTTGCCGTCCAGCGTGCTGGTCATCAGCACTTCCTTGCCGCCAGCGCGGCTGGCGTAGACGATGAGCTTGCCGTTGGGCGCGAAGGACGGACTTTCGTCGTCGTTGGCTTCGCTGATCTGCTGCGATTGCCCCGTGCCCAGGTCCATCACGGAGAGACGGAAGGCTCCGCTGGCGCGCGTGATGTAGGCCATCGTGCGGCCGTCCGGGCTGATGGCCGGGCTGATGTTGTAGCCGCCGTTGAAGGTCACGCGCTCGGCCGTGCCGCCGCCCGCGGGCATGCGGTAGATCTGCGGGCCACCGCCGCGGTCGCTGACGAAATAGATCTTGCTGCCGTCGGGCGCGTAGCAGGCCTCGGTGTCGATGGCGCTGCTCTGCGCGATGCGGCGCAGGCCGGAGCCATCGCGGTTGATGACGAACAGCTGCGTGCCGCCGTCGCGCGACAGGCTCAGCGCCAGCTGGTTGCCGTCCGGCGACCAGGCCGGCGCGCTGTTGGTGCCCTTGAAGTCGGCCAGCACGCGGCGGCCGCCGGTCTGCACGTCCTGGATGCGCACCGTGGCCTTGCCGCTCTCGAAGCTCACATAGGCCAGCTCGCGGCCGTTGGGCGCCCAGGCCGGCGAGATGATGGGTTCGGCGCTGGTCAGCGCGACCTTGGCACCCTCGCCGTCCGCGTCCGCAACCACCAGGCTGTAGCGCCGGCCGGCCTTGGTGACATAGGCCATGCGTGTGGCGAACACGCCCTTCTCGCCCGTCACCTTTTCGTAGATCAGGTCGGCGATGCGGTGGGCCGCGAGGCGCGCGTCGTCGGGATGCACAGCCTGGGCCTGGCCCACCAGCTCGGTGCCCTTGACGACGTCCCAGAGCTTGAAGCGGATGTCCAGCCGGCCGTCGGCCAGCCGGTTGACGGAACCTGCGACCAGCCAGTCGGTCTGGCGGGCACGCCATTCAGTGAAGACCGGGCTGGCCGTCTCGCTGAGACCGGCGGGCGCGTCCACGGTGCGGAACTGGCCGCTGCGTTCCAGGTCCGCACGGATGATGGCGGCAATGGGCTGCGGCGACTTGGCCTCGTCGCGGAAGTCGACGATGGAGACCGGCACGCGGGTGCTGCCGACACCGGAGATGTCGATGCGCATCTGCGCAAGCACCGGAGCGGCGCCAAACGAGGCGCCCATGGCGGCCAGGGCCGCGAGGCTGCGGCGACGGGAGACAGGTACGAGCATGGCGCGCGATTCTGCCGCAGTCGCGCAAGTTGTAACGTCAGACAAGGCCGCGTCGGCGGCCTGGGCTCACAGCAGCACGATGTCGTAGTGCTCGGTCTGGTTGGTGGGCTCGGCCGTCAGCGAGATGGGTTTGCCGATGAAGTCGGACAGGCCGGCCAGATGAGCGCTCTCTTCGTCAAGCATCATCTCGACGACGTTGGCTGCGGCGACGACGCGGAACTCCTTGGGCGAGAACTGGCGCGCCTCGCGCAGGATCTCGCGCAGGATGTCGTAGCAGACCGAGCGCGCCGTCTTCACCTGGCCGCGACCCTCGCAGGTCGGGCAGGGTTCGCACAGCATGCGCGACAGCGATTCGCGCGTGCGCTTGCGCGTCATCTCCACCAGGCCCAGTTGCGTGAAGCCGCCCACCGTCACCTTGGTGCGGTCGCGAGCGAGCTGCTTCTTGAACTCGGACAGCACGGCGACCCGGTGCTCCTCGCGCGTCATGTCGATGAAGTCGACGATGATGATGCCGCCCAGGTTGCGCAGGCGCAGCTGCCGCGCGATGGCGCCCGCTGCTTCGAGGTTGGTCTTGAAGATGGTGTCGTCGAAGTTCCTCGCGCCGACGAAGCCGCCGGTGTTGACGTCGATGGTCGTCATCGCCTCGGTCTGGTCGAACACCAGCGAGCCGCCGGACTTCAGCTCCACCTTGCGGGCCAGCGCACGGGCGATCTCGGCGTCGACGTTGCACAGGTCGAAGATGGGCCGCTCGCCGCGATAGTGCTCCAGCTTGGCCGTCGCGGCCGGCATGAAGGTTTCGCCGAATTCGCGCAGCACGTCGTACTGCATGCGCGAGTCGATGCGGATGTGGCCCGTTCGCTCATTGGTCAGGTCGCGCAGCACGCGCTCGACCAGGCTCAGGTCCTGATGCAGCAGGCTGGCAGGGGGCGTGGTCAGCGACTTCTCGCGGATCTGCTGCCAGGTCTTGCGCAGGTAGGCGATGTCGGCGGCCAGCTCTTCGTCCGACGCATCCTCCGCGTTGGTGCGCAGGATGAAGCCGCCACCGCCGCCCTGCTCCTTGGTCCCCACCAGCGCGACCATGCGTGCGCGCAACGCCTCGCGGGCCTCGGGCGAGCCAATCTTCTGGCTGATGCCGATGTGCTCGTCCTGCGGCAGGTAGACCAGCATGCGGCCCGCAATGCTGATCTGGCTGGACAGCCGCGCGCCTTTGGTACCGATGGGGTCTTTGATGACCTGCACCGTCAGCGGCTGGCCCTCGAAGACAAGTCGCTCGATGGGCGTGGGCGGCACGTCGGCCCCATGGCCGTTCTGATGTCGGCCATGGCCGAACTGCGACGCGCTGTGCAGGTCGGCCACGTGCAGAAAGGCCGCGCGCTCCAGGCCGATGTCGATGAAGGCGCTCTGCATGCCGGGCAGCACGCGCACGACCTTGCCGAGATAGACGTTGCCGACGAGGCCCCGCTCCAACGTGCGCTCGATGTGCAGTTCCTGCACGGCGCCGTTCTCAACCACGGCCACCCGCGTCTCCTGCGGGGACCAGTTGATCAGGATGTCTTCCATCTCTAATCCTTGAATGCTGATGCTTGCCGCCGCCCGAAGCGGCATGCATCAGAACTCGAATCCGAATTTCTCCAAGACTTGCGCGGTCTCAAAGAGGGGCAACCCCATGATGCCCGAGTAGCTGCCTGCAATCTTCACGATCCACGCGGCGGCCTGGCTCTGGATCGCATAAGACCCTGCCTTGCCAAAGGGTTCACCGCTGGCCACGTAGCGTTCGATCTGCGCGGCGGACAGCGGCGCGAACTCGACCTGCGACACGTTCAGCGCCGCCGCACGCCGCGTGGTGTCGGCCACGGCCACCGCGGTGATGACGCGGTGCGTGCGGCCGCCCAGCAGCGCCAGCGTGCGCGCCGCGTCGGCCGCGTCCGCCGGCTTGCCGAGGATGAGATCGTCGACCGCCACGGTCGTGTCGGCGCACAGGATGGGCGCCGGAGGCAGTCCCCGTACGGCAAGCCGGGCCAGCGCGGCGTCGAGCTTGGCGGCCGTCACCCGGGCGCAGTAGCTCTCGGGCAGTTCGCCCGCCTGCACGGCCTCCAGACTTTCCGCGTCCTCGTCGGCACCGGGCAGCAGCAGCTCGTGCTTCACGCCCAGCTGGTCCAGCAGCTGGCGGCGCCGCGGGCTCTGCGACGCGAGGTAGATGTGCTTACTCACGGTGATACGGGTGGCCGGTGGTCACGGTCCAGGCGCGGTACAGGCCCTCGGCCAGCAGCACGCGGGCGAAGGCGTGCGGCAGCGTCAGGTCGGACAGGCGCAGCGTCTCGTCGGCCGTGGCCTTCAGGTCGGGATGCAAGCCGTCGGGCCCGCCGATGATGAGGGCCGCATCACGGCCCTCGCCCATCCACAGCTTCAGCCGCTCGGCCAGTTGCACGCTGGTGCGGCGCTCGCCGCGCTCGTCGAGGATGATGCGGCGCACGCCCTTGGGAAGGGCCGCCTCGATACGCGCCGCCTCCGCGGCCATCAACTGCTCCGCGGTCTTGCTGCCGCGCGTCTCGGCCTTGACGGCCTTCAGCTCCAGCTTCAGCTCGGGCGGGAAGCGCTTGGCGAAATCCTCGTAGGCGGTGTCGGCCCAGGCCGGCTGGCGCTGGCCCACGGCGACAAGCAGCAGACGCATCAGGCCTTCTTCGCAGCAGCCTTCTTGGCGGGCGCCTTCTTGGCGACAACCTTCTTGGCCGCCGTCTTCGCAGGCGCGGCGGCCTTCTTGGCCGGCGCCGCCTTCTTGACGGGTGCCGACTTGGCCGCGGTCTTCTTGGCCGCCGGCTTGGTCGCGCCGACCTTCACGGTCTTGGTGGCCGGCGTCTTGCTGCCCACCACACGGCTCACGCCCTTCTTGGCGGGTGCCGCCTTCTTGGCGGGCGTCTTGGCGGCGGCCTTCTTGGCCGGCGCCTTCTTCGCACCGACGGGACCCAGCTCCGACACCGCCTTCTTCTTCGCGGCGGGCTTGGCGGCCGTGTCTTCAGACGCCTTGACCAGCTTGGTCTCGCCGCTGCCCACCTTGAGCTTCACGGGCTTGTCGCCCCAGATCTCTTCGAGGTGGTAGTAGTCGCGGATGGCCGGCTGCATCACGTGCACGACGGCAGCGCCGCAGTCCACGATGATCCATTCGCCGTTGTCCTCGCCTTCGGTGCGCATGACCTGCATGCCACGGCCCTTGACCGTTTCACGCACGCTGGAGGCCAGGGCCTTGGTCTGCCGGTTGCTGGTGCCCGACGCGATGATGACGCGCTCGAACAGCGGCGACAGATGCTCGGTGTTGAACACGACGATGTTCTGGGCCTTGACGTCCTCGAGTCCATCGACGATGGCTCGTTGCAGCTTGCGAATGTCCATTCAGGGCTTCTTCTCGTAAAGGCGATGCGAGGCAATATAGCTCGCCACTTCGGGCCCCACCAAGGGGGCGATGTCGCCGCCGCGGGCGAGGGCCTCGCGAACGGCGGTGGAGGAAATGGGGGTGTCGGGCAGGTCCAGCACCTGCAGGCGGTGCGGCGGCATGCCCGGCGGCGTGACGACAGCCTCGCCCGCACGCGGCACGACCACCAGCGTCGCCAGTTCGGTGACGACCTCGGCGCTGTACCAGGTCGGCAGCCTCGCGTACTGGTCTTGCCCGATCAGGAACATCAGCTCGGCACCGGGTTGCTGCTTGGCGAACTCGCGCAGCGTGTCGGCGGTGAAGCTGGGGCCGCGGCGATGCAGCTCGCGGTCGTCGACGGCGAAGCGCTTCTCGCCGGCGATCAAGCGCTTCAGCATCTGCACGCGGTGCACACCGGCGGCCATGACCTGGTCGGGCTTCTGCCACTGGCGGCCGGCGGGCAGCCACAGCAGGCGATCGGGCGCCAAAGCGCTCAGCGCGAAATGCGCGAAGGCCAGATGGCCCAGGTGCGGCGGATCGAAGCTGCCGCCGAAAAGTGCCAGCTTCATAGCCACAGCGCCGTCGGCGTCTCGTGCGCCCAGTCGCGCGGGCGCAGGAAGTCGGTGTAGAGCCGCGCTTCGGGCGTGCCCGGCTCGGGCGCCCAGTCGTAGCGCCACTTCACCTGTGGTGGCATGGACATCAGGATGGACTCCGTGCGCCCGCCCGACTGCAGGCCGAACAGCGTGCCGCGATCCCAGACGAGGTTGAACTCTACATAGCGGCCACGGCGATAGGCCTGGAAGTCGCGCTCGCGCTCGCCATAGGCATAGCCGTGGCGGCGGTGTACGATGGGCAGGTAGGCATCCAGGAAGGCATCACCCACGGAGCGGATCAGCGCAAAGCCGGCGTCGAAGCCGCCTTCGGCAAAGTCGTCGAAGAAGATGCCGCCAACGCCGCGCGGCTCGTTGCGGTGCTTCAGGAAGAAGTAGTCGTCGCACCAGGCCTTGAACTTCGGGTGCAGTTCGGCGCCGTGGGGCTGCAGCACGTCGCGGCAGGTGCGGTGGAAGTGCTGGGCGTCGCGCTCGTAGCCGTAGTAGGGCGTCAGGTCCATGCCACCGCCAAACCAGGTCACGGCAGGCAGCCCGGCCGGCAGCGCCGCGAACATGCGCACATTCATGTGCACGGTCGGCACGAAGGGGTTGTGCGGATGCATCACCAGCGACACGCCCATGGCCTCGAACGGCGCGCCGGCCAGCTCGGGCCGGTGCTGCGTGGCCGAGGGCGGCAGCACGCGGCCCTTCACGTGCGAGAAGTTGACACCGCCGCGCTCGAAGACGGAGCCGCCCTCGATGAGCCGCGACAGGCCGTCGCCCTCGAGGCGGCCGCCGGGCTCGCGGGTCCAGCCGTCGCTGACGAAGGCGTTGCCGTCAACGCCCTCCAGCGCGCTGGCGATGCGCTGCTGCAGGTCCAGCAGATAGTCGCGTACGGCTTGGCTGTTCATGAGCGGGGTCGGATCGGGCTGGCCAATGCGGGCTTGCAGCCGACGCGATGGCCCAGGTAGTCGGCGAAGGCCTTGAAATCGGCCTCGACGTTACCCGTCAATTGAACGAAGTGGGTCAGCGAAACCACGCGCTGTTGGAAGTCGAAGTAACAAAGGCCCACGGGAACGCCGGCCTGCACGGCCACCTGGTAGGCGCCCGTGCGCCACCCGCTGGTCAGCGAGCGCGTGCCTTCGGGCGCGGCCGCCAGCCAGAAGCGCTCGCCGCGCGCGGCCGCCTCGCGCATCTGCGCGACGGTGTCGCCCACGATGCCATGCCGGCTGTTGCGATCCACGGCCACGCCGCCTATCCAGCGCGCCCAGCGGCCCAGCAGAGGCACCTTGAACAGGCTGTCCTTGCCCCAGAAGCGCAGCTGCAGGCCCAGCGCCCATTTGGCCAGCACCCCCACGACGAAATCCCAGTTGGACGTGTGCGGATAGACCAGGATGACGCCCTGCTCACCCGGCAGGCCGGGCGAGTCCACCGTCCAGCCGAACAGGCCCAGCAGCCCGCGGGCCAGTCCGCTGGGACGGCCGTGGGGACGCAGCGGCCCGGTCAGGACGGTGGGGGCAGCGGTCAACGCTTGATGGCCCGGTGGCCGATGTCCGAGCGGTATTGCCGGCCGGCGAACTGGATGCCGGCCGCCAACTCATAGGCCCGCTGCGCGGCCGTGCGGGCCGATTCGCCCAGCGCCGTCACGCACAGCACGCGGCCGCCGCTGGTCACCAGCTTGCCGTCCACTTCGGCCGTGCCGGCATGGAACACCATGGCCTCGGCCTCGTCGGCCGGCAGGTCGGTGATGGCATCGCCCTTGCGCGGCGTCAGCGGATAGCCTTCGGCCGCCAGCACCACACCCAGCGCGACGCGGCGGTCCCACTGCAGCTCGACCTGCTCCAGCGTGCCGTCGGTCGCGTGCATCAGCAGCTCGAACAGGTCGCTCTTGAGCCGCATCATGATGGGCTGGGTCTCGGGGTCGCCCATGCGGGTGTTGAACTCGACCGTGCGCGGCTGGCCGTGCTCGTCGATCATCAGGCCGGCATACAGGAAGCCGGTGAACGGATGACCGTCCTTGGCCATGCCCGCGATGGTGGGCTGGATGATCTCGTGCATGACCTTGGCATGCACATTGGGCGTGACGACCGGCGCGGGCGAGTACGCGCCCATGCCGCCCGTGTTGGGGCCTTCGTCACCGTCCAGCAGGCGCTTGTGGTCCTGGCTGGTGGCCAGCGACACGACGTGCTTGCCGTCGCAGACGACGATGAAGCTGGCCTCCTCGCCGGCGAGGAAGTCCTCGATGACGACGCGCGCACCGCCGGCGTTGTGCGTGACGCCCAGCTTGTTGTCTTCCAGGATCCACGAGATGGCCTCGTGGGCTTCTTCCAGCGTCATCGCGACGACGACGCCCTTGCCCGCCGCCAGGCCGTCGGCCTTGATGACGATGGGGGCGCCGCGGCCATCCACGTAGGCGTGGGCGGCTGCGGGATCGGAGAAGGTCTCGTAGGCCGCGGTGGGAATGCCATGGCGCTTCATGAAGTCCTTGGCGAAAGCCTTGGACGACTCCAGCTGCGCCGCCGCCTTGGTGGGGCCGAAGATGCGCAGGCCGCGGGCGCGGAACTCGTCCACGACGCCGGCCGCCAGTGCGGCCTCGGGGCCGACCACAGTCAGGTTGATCTTGTGCTCGACGGCGAAGTCGGCCAGCGCCTTCACGTCGGTGAGCGCGATGGGCACGTTCTGCAGACGCTCGTCGCGCGCAGTGCCGCCGTTGCCAGGGGCCACGAAGACCTGGCTGACCCGCTCGCCCTGCAGCAGTTTCCAGCCCAGCGCGTGCTCACGCCCGCCGTTGCCGATGACTAAGACCTTCATCAGCCCAGCTCCGCGTTGTGATAGACCGCTTGCGTGTCATCGAGGTCTTCGATGACGTCCAGCAGCTTTTGCATGCGCTCGGCGTCCTCGCCGGTCAGCGCTATCGTGTTCTCGGGTCGCATGGTCACTTCCGCCAGCTCCGGCACCAGGCCGGCGGCCTCCAGCGCGGCCTTGACCGCTTCGTAGTCCGCGGGCGAGGTCAGCACCTCGATGGCGCCGTCGTCGCCGGTGACGACATCCTCGGCACCGGCTTCCAGCGCCACTTCCATGACCTTGTCTTCCGACGTGCCCGGCGCGAACAGCAGCTGGCCCACGTGCTTGAACTGGAACGACACCGAGCCGTCCGTGCCCATGTTGCCGCCGTACTTGCTGAAGGCGTGGCGCACCTCGGCCACGGTGCGGACGCGGTTGTCCGTCATCGTGTCGATCATGATGGCCGCGCCGCCGATGCCGTAGCCTTCGTAGCGGATTTCCTCGTAGGTCAGGCCGTCGATGTTGCCGCTCGCCTTGTCGATGTTGTACTTGATGCGGTCGGCCGGCATGTTGGCGGCCTTGGCCTTGTCGACGGCCAGCCGCAGGCGCGGGTTGTCCTTGATGTCGGGCCCACCCTGGCGGGCCGCGACCGTGATTTCACGGATGATTCGCGTCCAGATCTTGCCGCGCTTCTCGTCCTGGCGGCCTTTGCGGTGTTGGATGTTGGCCCATTTGGAATGTCCGGCCATAAGGTTTGGCTCCCGGCGGCTGACAGCGCAGCGGCCTGATTTATCGTTGGCAGAACAGTGATTTTAGAGGACCGTCCATGACCGACCCCATCCTGCTGGCCCGCCATGCGGAGATCGAGTGCCTGTTGCTGCCCGCACTCGCCAACCGCCACGGCCTCATCACCGGCGCCACCGGCACCGGCAAGACCATCAGCCTGCAGAAGCTGGCCGAGAGTTTTTCCAAGCTGGGCGTACCCGTCTTCATGGCCGACGTGAAGGGCGACCTGACCGGCATCAGCCAAGCCGGCAACCCCAGCGAGAAGCTGCTGGCCGTGCTGAAGGACCGCGGGCTGGACGTGCCCGAGAAGCTGGCCTGCCCCACCACGCTGTGGGACGTGTTCGGCGAGCAAGGCCACCCAGTGCGCGCGACGGTCTCGGACATGGGCCCGCTGCTGCTGGCCCGCATGCTGGCGCTGAACGAGACCCAGGCCGGCGTGCTGCAGATGGTGTTCAAGATCGCCGACGACAACGGCCTGTTGCTGCTGGACCTGAAGGACCTGCGCGCGATGCTGCAGCATGTGGGCGACAACGCGAGTCAATTCACGACGCAGTACGGCAACGTGTCGGCCGCCAGCGTGGGCGCCATCCAGCGAGGCCTGCTGCAGATCGAGGCTCAGGGCGGCGACAAGTTCTTCGGCGAGCCCATGCTCAACATCGCCGATTTCATGCAGACGGACCAGGGCCTGGGCGTCATCAACGTGCTGGCCGCCGACAAGCTGATGAATGCGCCGCGGCTGTACGCGACCTTCCTGCTGTGGATGCTCTCTGAGCTCTTCGAGACGCTGCCCGAGGTGGGGGATCTGGACAAGCCCAAGCTGGTGTTCTTCTTTGACGAGGCCCATCTGCTGTTCAAGGATGCGCCGGACGCGCTCGTCGAGCGCATCGAACTCGTGGTTCGGCTGGTGCGCTCCAAGGGCGTGGGCGTGTACTTCGTGACGCAGAACCCGCTGGACATTCCCGACACCGTGCTGGGCCAGCTCGGCAACCGCGTGCAGCACGCGCTGCGCGCATTCACGCCGCGCGACCAGAAAGCCGTCAAAAGCGCAGCCGACACCATGCGCGCCAAGCCCGGGCTGGACATTGCCACGGCAATCACGGAACTGGGTGTCGGCGAGGCGCTGGTCAGCCTGCTGGACGAAAAGGGCAGGCCCAGCATCACCGAACGCGTGTTCGTGCTGCCGCCCGGCAGCCAGATCGGGCCCATCAACCCAGCCCAGCGCCAGCAGCTCGTGGCCAATTCGCTGGTGGCGGGCGTCTACGAGAAGCAGCTGGACCGTGAATCGGCCTACGAGAAGCTGCTGGGCAAGCCAGCCGCCAGCGCACCTCAGGGCGGCGGCATGGCGAGCGAGGCCGGGCAGGTTTTCAAGGGCGGCCAGCCCCCGCCCGCCGACGAGGGTGGCGGCATGATGGACGGGCTGAAGGACGTGTTGTTTGGCTCCACCGGCCCGCGCGGCGGCCGCCGCGAAGGCCTGGCCGAGACCGCCGCCAAATCGGCACTGCGCTCCATCGGCTCGTCCGTGGGTCGCGAGATCGTGCGCGGCGTGCTGGGCAGCCTGCTGGGCGGCGGCAGCAGCCGGCGCCGCCGCTGATGCCCCACCGGCGCCCGGCCGGCGCCGTTCGCGCCCTGCCCGCCCCACGCGTCGCGCCGCCGTGGCGGGCGGTCGCCCGCGACTGCATGCTGGCGCGATGAAATCCCCCAACATGCGTCGCGACCTGCTCGTCTACTTGGGTGGCACGGCTGGCATCTGCATCGTCGTGGGCCTGCTGAGTTTTCTCGTCAACGGCAAGGGCTTCTGGCGCGGCATGCTGTACTCGTTCTGCATCGGCGTGCAGATCTCGCTGTGCATCAGTCTGCTGCAGGCGGCGCTGGCCCGGGTGCTGGCGCGCTGGCGCGGCGACGCGACGCCCGAGCTGGCGCAGGGCTGGGTGGGCTGGGGCTGGATGATGCCCATCGTGCTGGTCGGCACGCTGACCGGCTACAGCGGCGGCCTGTGGCTGGGCGATGCACTAAGCGGCCTGGAGTCCACACCGTTGTGGCAGATGAGCCGGCCGCGCGCCGCGCTGACGCTGGGCTTCCTGCTGCTGGTGTCGATGCTGGGTGCGCTGTTCTTCGTCTCGATGTTCAAGCTGCACGGCGCCAAGCTGAGCCAGGCGCGCGCCGAACAGCTGGCCGCCGAAGCACGGCTGACGCTGCTGCAAAGCCAGCTGGAGCCGCACATGCTGTTCAACACGCTGGCCCATCTGCGCGTGTTGATCAAGCTGCGGCCCGACGAGGCGCAGCAGATGCTGGACAAGCTCATCGACTACCTGCGCGCCACGCTGCAGGCCAGCCGCGCCACCGAACACGCACTGGCCGACGAGTTCGAGCGCGTGTCCGACTACCTCGCGCTGATGCAGCTGCGCATGGGCGAGCGGCTGCGCGTGCGGCTGGAACTGCCGGTCGAGCTGGCCGCCATCCCCATCCCGCCGCTGCTGCTGCAGCCGCTGGTGGAGAACGCCATCAAGCACGGCCTGGAGCCCCATGTGGACGGCGGCGAGCTGCGCGTATCGGCGGCGCGCGATGGCACCCGCCTGCTGCTGGAAGTGGCCGACAGCGGCGCCGGCCTGACCCAGGCGACCGGATTGCCGGGCTCCGGCTTCGGCCTGGCGCAGGTGCACGAGCGCCTGGCCCAGCGCTATGGAGCCGCCGCCAGCTTCAGCCTGCAACCCCAGGCCGGCGGCGGCAGCGTCGCACGCATCGAGATCCAGACATGACGACCACCGCCCTCATCGCCGAAGACGAACCGCTGCTGGCCGACAATTTGCGTGCCGAGCTGGCTGCGGCTTGGCCCGCGCTGCAGGTCGTCGCGCAAGCGGGCAGCGGCATCGCCGCCGTCGAGCTGGCCTTGCAGCACCGGCCACGCGTGTGCTTCCTGGACATCCGCATGCCCGGCATGACCGGACTGGAAGCCGCGCAGGCCATCACCGAGGACTGGCCGGACGATGCCGGCGCCCTGCCCTTGTTCGTTTTCGTGACGGCCTACGACCAGTACGCGCTGCAGGCTTTCGACGCCGCCGCGGCCGACTACCTGCTCAAGCCCGTCACGCCCGAGCGCTTGGCGCAGTGCGCACATCGCCTGCAGGCGCGGCTGGCCCTGCCCGCGGAGGACGCCACGCTGGCCTCGCTGCGCCAGCTGCTCACGCAGGCCGTCACGCCGGTGCCACGGCTGCGCCACCTGCAGGCGGCCGTGGGCGACGCGATCGAACTGGTGCCGGTGGATGACATCGTCTACCTGGAAGCCGCCGACAAATACGTGCGCGCCGTGACCGCCCAACGCGACTACTGGGTGCGCGTGTCGCTGCGCGAGCTGCTGCCGCAGCTGGATCCCGAGCGTTTCTGGCAGGTGCACCGCTCCACCGTCGTGCACATCGATGCCGTGGCGCGGGCCCAGCGCCAGGAGAACGGCACCGTGCTGCTGACGCTGCGCCAGCGCCCCGAGGCGCTGACCGTCAGCCGCGTGCACGCCACACGTTTCAAGGCGTTGTAGCGCGGTAGATCGCGGCCGGTGAAAACCGTATAAACGGTTTTCACCGTTATGAGCCGCGACCGCAAGCCCCCGCCACCCCCCGAGCGCGCCAAGCTCGTGCGCGACGGCTTCACCATGCCCGAGGCCGACTACGCGCTGCTGAAGGCGCTGAAGCAGCGGCTGCTGGGGCAGCAGCGCGAGGCGAAGAAAAGCGAGCTGCTGCGTGCCGGCCTGCAGGCGTTGGCGTCGCTGAACGACGCTGCGCTGGCGGCGGCGCTGGAGCGGCTGGAGCCGGTCAAGACCGGCCGGCCACCCAAGGCCAAGTAAGGAGACACCCCATGTCCGATGCAACCTACTGGTGGCAGCTGCTGTGCGCGATCGCCGGGCTGAACCTGATCGCCTGGACGGCCTCCACCGCCTGGCTGCACCGCAACCGGCCGGACGGCACGACCTGGCCGCACCAGCGCCTGCAGCTCGTGCTGTCGGCGCTGTACGTGCTGGGCTGCGGCTACCGCTCGGTGCTGCCGGTCTTCGACGTGCCGCGCGTGGTCATGGTGGATTCGTGGGCGTCCAGCGTGCTGGTGGGGCGCACGGTGGCCACCATCGCCGAGTTGAGCTTCGCGGCGCAATGGGCGCTTCTGCTGCAGGGCGCGGCACTCGCCACGGGGCAGCGCTTCAGCCTGTGGGTTGCCCGGGCCGTGGTGCCGCTCATCCTCATCGCCGAGTTGAACTCCTGGTATGCCGTGCTGACGACGCGCAACATCGGCCACGTCGTGGAGGAGATCCTGTGGGGCACGACCGCGCTGCTCAGCGTCGTCGCCATGCTGGCCCTGTGGCCTCAGGCCACGTCCAAGGGCCGGCGCTGGCTGGGGCTGGCGCTGGTCGCCGGCCTGGTCTACGCCGCCTACATGTTCTTCATCGACGTGCCCATGTACTGGGCCCGCTGGGTGGCCGACGAGGCGGCCG
Source organism: Roseateles asaccharophilus (assembly GCF_031458115.1). Classification (GTDB taxonomy): domain Bacteria; phylum Pseudomonadota; class Gammaproteobacteria; order Burkholderiales; family Burkholderiaceae_C; genus Pelomonas; species Pelomonas asaccharophilus_A. Next base: position 73,142 of record NZ_JAVDXV010000013.1, read on the forward strand.
GCCGCAGCTACGTGGCCTTGTCCGCCGGCTGGGCGGACGTGTCCAGCCGCTGGACCGTGTCGCACGACTGGGCCCACTGGCGCAGCGAGGTCGTGTGGATGACGCTGTACTTCAGCGTGGCGGTCTGGATCAGCATCGGCCTGGCCCACGTGCGCCTGCCCTCGCGGCCGCGTCCTTAGAATCGGCGCCATCGCGGGCCTGAAACACGGCCCGCTCCCATTTCAGAGCCGACGATGAGCAACACCGCCGCCCCCGCGCCCGCACCCGCGACGAACTTCCTGCGCCAGCGCATCGAGCAAGACCTCGGTGCCGGCGCCTTCGACGGCCGCCACTTTGCCGGCACGCCGGGCGACGCGGCCCACCACGCCCAGGGTCCGCTGGACGCCGCACGCATCCGCACCCGCTTCCCGCCCGAGCCCAACGGCTATCTGCACATCGGCCACGCCAAGAGCATCTGCCTGAATTTCGGCCTGGCGCGTGACTACGGCGGCGCCTGTCATCTGCGCTTCGACGACACCAACCCCGAGAAGGAGGAGCTGGAGTACGTCAACGCCATCAAGGAGATGGTGCAGTGGCTGGGCTGGAGCTGGGGCGACAACCTGTACGAGGCCAGCAGCTACTTCGACTTCATGTACGCGGCCGCCGAGGCGCTGATCGCCGCCGGCCATGCCTATGTGGACGAGCAGAGCGCCGAGGAGATGCGCGCCAACCGGGGCGACTTCGGCAAGGCTGGCGTCGACAGCCCGTTCCGCAGCCGCACGCCCACCGAGAACCTGGACCGCTTCCGCGAGATGCGCGACGGCAAGCATGCCGACGGCGCGATGGTGCTGCGCGCCAAGATCGACATGGCGTCGCCCAACATCAACCTGCGCGACCCGACGCTGTACCGCATCAAGCATGCGGAACACCACGCCACGGGCAACAAGTGGTGCATCTACCCGATGTACACCTACGCGCACCCCATCGAGGACGCGCTGGAGCGCATCACGCACAGCATCTGCACGCTGGAGTTCGAGGACCAGCGCCCGTTCTATGACTGGCTGCTGAACCACCTCGCCGACCTCAACCTGCTGGCCCGCCCGCTGCCGCAACAGATCGAGTTCGGCCGGCTGAACCTGAACTACGTCGTCACCAGCAAGCGCAAGCTGCGCCAGCTGGTGGAAGAAAAGCATGTCAGCGGCTGGGACGACCCACGCATGCCCACGCTGGTGGGTCTGCGCCGCCGCGGCTTCACGCCCGAGAGCCTGCGCGCGATGGTGGAAGCCACCGGCGCCAGCAAGCAGAACGCGTGGATTGACGACACGGTGCTGGATCAGGCGCTGCGCGCCGACCTGGAGCCGCAGGCGCCCCGCGCCTTCGCCGTGCTGCAGCCGCTGAAGCTGAAGCTGACGAACTTCGCCGACGTGTTCGGCTCCAACGACCACCGCGAGCCTTGCGAGGTGGCCGCCCACCCGCACAAGCCGGAACTGGGCCTGCGCAAGTTCTCGCTGGGTCCTGAGCTGTGGATCGAGTCCGAGGACTTCATGGAAGTGCCCGTGAAGGGTTACTTCCGGCTGTTCCCGGGCAACAAGGTGCGGCTGAAGGCCGGCTACATCATCGAGTGCACCGGCGCCGAGAAGGACGCCGAAGGCAACGTGGCCGCCGTGCTGGCCACCGTCGTTCCCGACACCAAGAGCGGCACGCCGGGCGCCGATGCGGTCAAGGTCAAGGGCGTGCTGGGCTGGGTTGGTGCTCACGAGGCGGTTGCCGCCGAGGTGCGCCTGTACGAGCGCCTGTTCGCGGAGCCGCAGCCCGATGCCGGCGGCCGCGACTTCATCGAGTTCCTGAACCCGAACTCGCTGCGCGTGGTGCAGGGCTTCGTGGAACCCTCACTGGCTGGTGCCGCCGCCGACCAGCGCTGGCAGTTCGAACGCCACGGCTATTTCGTGACGGACCGCGTGGATCACCGGGCCGACAAGCCGGTGTTCAACAAGATCACGGGGCTGAAGGACAGCTTCGCCAAGTAGTCAGCGGCGCAAACCTGGCATTTCCGGCCGAGCGCCGGGCCGCTCCCAAGCCGGCCCGTCTGGCGATGTGCTTGCGGCTCAATGCCGCAAGCATCACCGTCCGCTCGGGGGACCGACCAGGCCGGCCCGCGTGCAGCGGCGCACGACTGGGCGAGGGGTCCTCAATCGCGTCGGAGGACGATGGGGCTGGCGTAGTCGCGGCCAACCACGGCGCGGGCGAAGAGGTAGTTGCGTCGTGCCTGGTCACTCAGCGCGTCCAGCATGACGCAACCGTACTCATCGCAGGGAAAGGCCAGCGCGCGGCCGCTCTGGAACAGCGACTCGAAGCGCAACTCGTAGCCATCATCCAGGGGCATGGGGCGTGTGTTCATGGGGCACCTCGTCTTGAAACCAGACTAGGCGCCGCACCCACCCCCCGCGCGTGAAAAGGTCGCACCCACTGCCCTTCACCCCCGCGTCCGCCGGGGGCTTCGCCAAGATGTCACGCTCAGCGCGCCAGCAAGCGCTGCAAGTCGACCTGGAAGGGCTTGTCGTTCATCTCGACGACTGCCGGCGTGGGCGTCGTCAGCGTGACCAGGCGGCGCTGCGGGAGGTTCAGCAGCGCCAGCGAGGGCTGCACATAGCGCTGCAACAGCGCCAGCAGTGAGCCGTCCCCATAGGCCTGGCGCAGGCCTCGCGCCACGCGCTCCATCGCGCGCCGGTTGCTCGGGTGGGTGTAGAGGTATTGCGGCAGGTCGTAGGACAGCAGCAGGCTGTCGTCCACCGCCAGGCCAGGCGTTCCCGCCTGCGCGCGGATCTCGTCGCCGATCTCCAGCACGTTGCGGCAGAACAGGTCGGCGCGCCCCAGCCCCACCAGTTCGAACAGCGACTCATAGGCGCTCACCTCGGTCACCTTGAAGCCATTGGCGCGCATCACCGCCACGTCGGGCCAGTCGCTGCCCTGAACATGGCGCAGCCTGGCCACGGCGGCCACGCTGGTCGCCGCACGCACCGCAGCCTGCCGCGGCGCATGCACGAAGCACACGCGGAAGCGGTTCAGCCCCAGGTGGATGGGAAATGGCACCGGCGCCAACCCCGCGGCACGCCCTGCATCGACGCCCGCAACGACCAGGAAGTTGCGCACCTCGCCCCGCGAGGCCTCCACCAGCGCGCGGCTCTTGCTCATGCGCGGCGACAGTTCCAGCCGGTAGGGGCCTTCGATGACGCGGGTCTTGTCCAGCGCCAGCTGCACCGCGTCGCGGATATAGGCATTGCGCGAATCGCTGTCGCTGTCCGGCGCACGCAGCGTGACCACCAGCTCCTGCGCCAGCGCCGGGCCGGCCGCCAGCAGCGAGGGCAGGCCCGTCAGCAGGCAGTGGCGTCGCAACATGGCCGGCTCCGCTCAGACATGGCGGCAATGTAGTGCGGCCGGCTGCCGCTTGGAAGGGCCGTCAGTCGGCCAGATCAACCAATCGCCTGACCTTGACCTTGCGGCCCTTCAGCTTGCCCGCCGACAGCCGCCGCACCGCCTCGACGGCGAGGTCGCGCTGCACCGCAACATAACTGTGGAAGTCCGTGACGTTGATCTTGCCGATCTGGGTGCCTGCAAACCCGGCCTCGCCGGTCAGCGCGCCGAGGATGTCGCCGGGTCGGATCTTCTCCTTGCGGCCACCCAGGATCTGCAGCGTGTCCATGGCCGGCAGCAGCGGGCCGCCCGGGGCGTCCTTGAGGCCGTCCAGTGGCTGCCACTTGAACTCGGCGCCCTGCAACTGCTCGATACGGCCCACGCGGCCCATCTCGTCCAGGCTGGCCAGACTCAGCGCCAGCCCCTCGGCACCGGCGCGGCCCGTGCGGCCGATGCGGTGCACGTGCTGCTCCACGTCGGCACTGATGTCCACGTTGATGACGCAGGCCAGGTTGGCGATGTCCAGGCCCCGCGCGGCCACGTCGGTGGCGACCAGCACAGACGCGCTGCGGTTGGCGAACTGGATCAGCACCTGATCGCGGTCACGCTGCTCCAGGTCGCCGTGCAGCGCCAGCGCGACAAAGCCCTGGGCGGCCAGCACGGCCTCCAGGTCGCGGCACTGCTGCTTGGTGTTGCAGAACGCGATGGTCGACTCGGGCCGGAAGGCGCGCAGCAAACGCGGCACGGCGTCCAATCGCTGGGCCTCGGTCACCTCGTAGGCAATCTGGCGGATGGTGGACGCCGCAGCGCTGGTGGCGCCGGCCACCTGCACCGTCTGTGGTTCGCGCATGAATTTCGCGGCGATGTCCTTCACGCCGTCGGGGAACGTGGCCGAGAACAACAGCGTCTGCCGGTTGGCCGGCGCCCGCTTGGCGACGGCCTTGATGTCGTCGAGGAACCCCATGTCCAGCATGCGGTCGGCCTCGTCCAGCACCAGCGTGTTCAGCGCCGACAGGTCCAGCGTGCCGCGCTCCAGGTGGTCCAGCAGCCGGCCTGGCGTGCCCACGGCGATATGGGCGCCGAAGGTCAGGCTTTCGGCCTGCGGCTTGAACGGGCTGCCACCGCACAGGCTCAGCACCTTGATGTTGTCGGCCGCACGCGCCAGGCGGCGGATCTCCTGCGTAACCTGTTCGGCCAGCTCGCGCGTGGGCGTCAGCACCAGCGCCTGCACGCGTGGCAGGTCGGCCTTCAGCCGGTGCAGCAGCGCGATGGCGAAGGCGGCCGTCTTGCCGGAGCCGGTCTGCGCCTCGCCGATGACGTCGCGGCCGGCCAGCGCCAGCGGCAGGCTGGCCGCCTGGATGGGCGTCATCTGCGCATAGCCCAGCTGGTCGAGGTTGGCCAACATGGCGGGGCTGAGCGGCAGTGTGGAAAAAGCAATGGCTGTCATCGCGCGATTGTCGAGCCTGTGACTTTCTTCTCACCGCGGCGCCGGGTCGCGCCCGTGCTTTCAATTGGTCACCGACGTGGCGAAGGCCGCTCACTAGCATCCCGTTCCGGCGTCTAACGCCGCCATCGCATGCCCACCGCCACCGACACCTTCACGGCCACGCAGCCCATCGACCCGCCCACTTCGGCGCGCGCACGGGTGCTGTCTGGCCTGGACGGCGCACCGACGCGGCCGGCCGCCAGCACGGCTGCGCGGTCCGCCAACGCTGCCGCGACGTCGCCGCACACCCAGGTTCCGACGGCCAAGCCCGACGCACTGCCGCGCTGGGCCAAGGGCGTAGTCATCGGCGGCGTGCTGCTCGCGGTCGCCATGCCGGCTTCGGTGCTGCTGTCCCGCTCCATGCTGGTGCAGGCCGCGCTGGCCGAACAGGGTAAGTCCAAGGCCGCAATGATCTGCACCGCCGGCGAGGGCCGCGCCGTGGATGGCTCCAGCCTCATGGGCTGGCTGTTCGGCGGCTCCTACTTCCATTGCGGTGGCTGGGAAACCCGTGAGGCCCGCCAGCAACGCGACCGTGACCGCGACCAGGCCAGCTTCCTCGCGCGCGAGCGCGCCCGCCAGCAGAACTACTGAAGCAACGGCTCAGCCGCCGGCGCGCTTCACCGTCCAGCCCTCGGGCCGTGCCTGCAACCAGGCGACGACCTTCTCCAGGTGATCGCCCTGGATCTCGATCACCCCGTCCTTGGCAGTGCCACCGCTGCCGCAGACGGCCTTGAGCTGCTTGGCCAGTGCGGTCAACGCTGCGTCATCCAGCGGCAGGCCCAGCACGGCGGTGACCCCCTTGCCCTTGCGGCCCGCCGTCTCGCGACGCACGCGCACGATGCCGTCTCCGGCCGGCCGCGCCTTGGCCTTGCAGGCGCATTGCGCGACGGGCTGGCCGCAGCCCGGGCAGGCGCGGCCGAAGTCCGTCGAGTAGACCAGGCTCATGGCTTCAGGTGCCGCGCGAAGAACGCGTCCATCGTGCGGTACAGATGCAATCGCGCGGCGCGGCCAGCGATGCCATGCGCCTTGCCAGGGTAGATCTGCAGGTCGAAGGTCTTGCCGGCGTTCTGCAACGCCTCCACCAAGCGCAGCGTGTGGTCGAACAGCACGTTGTCGTCGGCCGTGCCGTGCACCAGCAGCAGCGGCTTGGCGAGCAGGCCCGCGCGCGACGGCAGATGAGCGCTGGCGTAGGTGGGCGCCTTGCCGCCATCGGGCATGCCGAGATAGCGCTCCGTGTAGGCGGTGTCGTAGAGCGTCCAGTCGGTGACCGGCGCGACGGCCACGGCGGCCGCGAACGGCGTGTCGGCATCCAGCATGGCGCGCGCGCCCAGGAAGCCGCCATAGCTCCAGCCGAAGAAGCCGATGCGCGCAGCATCCACGCCCGGCACGCGGGCGGGCAACTGGCGCGCCGCGGCGAACAGGTCGGCCACCTCGACATTGCCGAAGGCGCGGTGGTGGGCGCGCGTGAACTCGCGGTCGCGGTGCTGCATGCCGCGCGTGTCCAGCGTCATGACGCCATAGCCGCGCTGCTGCCAGTAGGCGATGAGCGGCATGTCACGGCCCCAGCCCCAGTTCACCGTCGATGCGCCGGGGCCGCCATAGGCCATCACGATGACCGGGTGCTTGCCCGCGCGGCCGGCCGGCGGCGCGAAGAAGAAGGCGTTCAGCGGCGTGCGGCCATCGGCCGCCGTGAGCTGCAGCGGCTGCGGCGTGTTGGCGTAGTCCTTCAGCGCCGGCGCGGGCGCGTCGCCGGCCAGAGCGATGACGGCGTCGCCATCGGTGCGGCGCAGCTCCAGCCGCGGCGGCTGGCCCCAGGCCGAACGCGTGACCAGCAGACGCGCGCAGGCCGTGTCGGCCTTGGCATCGCGCCATTGCCGCGGCGTGGCACCGCTCAGCGGCGTGGCCGCGCCGCCCGCCAGCGGCTGCAGGTACAGCTCCTGGGTCTTGCCCAGGTCGCCCGCCGCAGTGAACACGACGGCCTGCTCGCTGCTGCAGACGGCGTGGTCCACGGCCTCGGCCATCTGCGTCAACGGCGTGCGCGTGCCCTGGGCGCGGTCGACCAGCAGCAGCTGGCGCCGCCCCGAGGCCTCGCTGGACCACAGCAGGCCCCGCGGCGTCTCGAACAGGTCGTCATGCACCTCCACCCAGGCGGCATCGGTCTCGACGGTGATGTCACGCGCCGCGGCGCCCGGCTTGAACTCGGTCAGCGTCAGCTTCGTCTGGTCGCGCGTGAGCCACTGCAGCCAGGGCGTGCCGTCGGCAAACCAGCCGGCGCGGGCGATGTACTCGGCGTTCGCGGGCAGGGGCAGCTCACGGCGCTGACCGGTCGCGGCGCCGATGGCATGGGCCGTCACGCGCGCATTGGCCTCGCCGGCGGCGGGGTAGCGCTGCTGCGTCATCGTCGTGCGTTCGGCATGGATCTGCGAGCGCGTCTTCACGGCCACGCCGGATTCGTCCACGCGCAGTGCCAGCAGCGACTGCCCGTCCTTGCTCCACCAGTAGCCGCGCTGACGCGACAACTCCTCGGCCGCGATGAAGTCGGGCAGTCCCCAGCCCACCGTCTCGCTGCCGTCGGTCGTCAGCTGGCGCGGCGTGGCGCCCTCCGCCAGCTGCAGCACGAACAGGTTGCCGGCCTGCACATAGGCCAGCGCCTTGCCATCGGGCGCGCAGCGCGGCGCCTGCTTGGGCTCGCCGGAAGGCAACGCCAGCCGGCTCGCCTTCGGGCCGGCATCGGTCAAGCGCACCACGTAAAGGTCGCCCGACAGCGGGAACAGCAGTGCGCGGTCGTCGCTGCCGCACCACTGGTAGCCGGTGATGCCGCGCTGCGTGATGCGCTGGCGCTCCAGCGCCATCTTCTCGGCCTCGCTGAGCTTCTGTTCGGCACCGCCCAGCAGGTCGGCCGCCGCCACCAGCTTGCGCGGCTCGCCGCCAGCCGCGGGCTGGGCCCACAGCTCCAGCACCTCGCTGTCGGCCTGCGACGGGCGCAGGAAGCTGACCCACTGGCCGCCGGGCGAGATCTCGGCCTGGCGTGGCAAGCGGCCGGCCAGCGGCGGGTCGGCGGTGAGACGTTCGAGGGACAGGGCGGGAGGCTGGGCCAGGGCCGCGCTTGTGGCGCAGATGCCGGCCAGCAGGGTCAGCAGCGTTTTCATGCGCGCATGCTAAGCGCAGGCGCGCAGGCACTCAGGCCTCCACCGGCGCGGTCGCCAGCTCGAAGCCCTCGTCGATCCAGCCGGTCACGCCGCCGGCCATGATCTTCACCGGCCGGCCCAGCCTGGCCAGCCGCAGCGCGCCGCGCGCCGCGCCGTTGCAGTGCGGGCCGGCGCAGTAGGTGACGAACAAGGTGTCCACGGGCCACGCGGCGAGCTTGCTCTCCACCAGCTTGCCGTGCGGCAGGTGGATGGCGCCGGGCACATGGCCGCGGGCATACAGCTCGGCGGAACGCACGTCCAGCAGCACGAAGTCGACCGCGCCGCGGGAGAGCGCGTCGTGCACGTCCCAGCAGTCGGCCTCGAAACGGAACTCGGCGGCGAAATGGGCCTCGGCTTCGGCGGACGAAGCGGCGGGGACGGCGGCGACTTGGCTGGGCATGGTGGGCTCCTGTTGCGAATGACGCCATGGTGCCCAGCGCCTTCCCAGGCCACAATTGGCGCGAATGACAAGCATCAACAAGATCACGCCAAAACTCACCGGGCCGCTGGTGGTAGCGCCCGTCTACGACGGCCTGTGCACCTTCGAGTTCGCGATCGCAGCGGAGATCTTCGGCCTGCATCGGCCCGAGATGGGGCCGGGCTGGTACCGCTTCGCCAGCGCTGCCATCGAGCCCGGGCCGCTGCGGGCGCATGGCGGGCTGAACGTGACCAGCGACGGCGGCCTGGAGTTGCTGGAGCGCGCCGACCTCATCGTCATGGCCGGCTGGAAGGGTGCGGACGTGCCGGTGCCCGACGCGTTCGCGAAGCGGCTGCGCCGAGCCTGGCAGCGCGGCGCGCGGCTGGCGTCGATCTGCTCGGGCGCCTTCGTGCTGGCCGCCACCGGCCTGCTGGACGGGCGGCGCGCGGCCACGCACTGGCGCTATGCCGACAAGCTGCGCGAGCGCCATCCCGGCATCGCCGTCGACGCCGGCGTGCTGTACGTCGAGGAGGAGCGCGTGCTGACGTCGGCCGGCAGCGCCGCCGGCATCGACCTGATGCTGCACATCGTGCGCGCCGACTTCGGCGTCGAGGCCGCCAATAGCGTCGCGCGCCGCCTCGTCATGCCGGCCCACCGCAGCGGCGGCCAGGCGCAGTTCATCGAGCGACCGGTACCGGCCGACCGCGGCCATCGCCTGGCAGGCGTGCTGGAGCAGGTGCGCGCGGACCTGCGCGCGCCGTGGACGGTGGAGCGCATGGCCGAGGCCGCTTTGATGAGCCCGCGCACCTTTCTGCGCCGCTTCACGGAGGCCACGGGCCAGAGCCCGGGCGACTGGCTGATCGCCGAGCGCGTGGCCGAGGCGCGGCGCCTGCTGGAGGCGAGTTCGCTGCCCGTGGAACGCATCGCGGCCGCGGCCGGCTTCGGCAGCGTGCAGGCGCTGCGTCACCACTTCCAGGCCCGCCTGGGGCTGGCGCCGCGCGCCTATCGCGCGTCCTTCGGCACCAGCGAAGTTTCCCGATCAAGCATATGAGGCGAAGGGACTTGGCAACTTCCTATGATCCACGCCCTGCCCCCAGCCACTCCAAGGAGCCTCTCATGTCCCTGCGCATCAACGACATCGCGCCCGACTTCACCGCCCAGACCACGCAGGGCGAACTCAAGTTCCACGACTGGATTGGCGACCAGTGGGCCGTGCTGTTCTCGCATCCCAAGGACTTCACGCCCGTGTGCACGACCGAACTGGGCTACATGGCCAAGATCGAGCCCGAGTTCACCAAGCGCAACGCCAAGCTGATCGGCCTGTCGGTGGACCCGGTGGACAACCACCACCGCTGGGCTGCCGACATCGAGGAGACGCAGGGCCACCTGCCCAAGTACCCCATGATCGGTGACCACGACCTCAACGTCGCCAAGCTCTACAACATGCTGCCAGCCGACATCGAGGGCACGTCCGAAGGCCGCACGGCCGCGACGAACGCCACCGTGCGCTCGGTGTTCATCGTCGGGCCGGACAAGCGCATCAAGCTGATGCTGACCTACCCGATGACCACGGGCCGCAACTTCGACGAGATCCTGCGTGTGCTGGACTCCATGCAGCTGACCGCCAAACACAAGGTCGCCACGCCGGTGAACTGGAAGCAGGGCGACGACGTCATCATCGCCGGCTCGGTATCCGACGAAGACGCGAAGACGCTGTTCCCGGCCGGCTGGAAGGCGCCCAAGCCCTACCTGCGCATCACCAAGCAACCCAGCTGATTCAGCTCGCGCGCCGCCGAGCGCGCGTGGCGGGCGCCACGTCGCGCTCCCAGGGCGGCACGCCGCCCAGCTTCTCGGCCATGAAGTCGACGAAGGCCGTCACCCGGGCCGGCACCAGCCGGCGCTGCGGCATCACTGCGTGGATGCCGGTCTCGGCCAGTCGGCAGTCGGGCAGCACCATCACCAGGCGGCCGGCACGCAGGTCGTCGGCCACATGCCAGGTCGAGTGCATGGCGATGCCCAGGCCCGCCACCGCCGCGTCGCGCAGCACCTCGCCCTGGCTGCTTTCCAGCGGACCGTCCACGCGCACGGCCACCTCGCGGCCACGCCGGTCCTTCATTCGCCACACATCCGCCCGCCCCTGGCTGCCGACCAGCGCCAGACAGTCGTGCTGCGCAAGCTCTTCCGGCCGCGCCGGGTGGCCGCGTCGGCGCAGGTAGTCGGGCGACGCGCACAACACGCGCCGGTTCACCGCCAGTTGCCGCGCGACAAGGCTGGAGTCCTCCAGCGCGCCGATGCGCAGCGCCAGATCGAAGCCGGCCGTCACGAGGTCGTGCACCTGGTCCGACAGGTCCAGGCTGAGCCGCAGCTGCGGATGCCGCTGCATGAACTCGGGCAGCAGCGGCGACACGTAATAGCGCGCGAACGTGGCCGAGGTCGTCATGCGCAGCGTGCCGCTGACGCCCGTGCCTGACTGGCGCAGGCCGGCCATCAGCGCCTGCAGGTCGTCCACCAGCGGGCGGCCCTGCTCGGCCAGCGCCAGGCCCTCGTCGGTCGGTGTCAGGCTGCGTGTGGTGCGCTGGAACAGCCGCACGCCCAGCGACGTCTCCAGCGCCCGCAGCCGCTGGCTGGCCACCGCCACCGACAGGTCCAGGCTGCGTGCCGCGGCGCTGATGGAGCCGGCGTCGAACACGCGCAGGAAGAGATTCAGGTCGTCGACGCGGCTGCTCATGCCCGGCCTCTTTCAATGAGACGTTGAAACTGATTCGGTGGCTTGGTGGTTTTTACATCGAATGCAAATCCTTAACCTGCCGGCCATCACCTCGCCCATCGCGGTATCCGGAAGCCCGACCATGCAATCCCCCTCCTCCGCTGCGCCCGCCGCAGCCACACCCACCAAGCGCCCCTGGGCGCTGTACGCGCTGACCGTCGGCGCCTTCGGCATCGGCACGACCGAGTTCGTCATCATGGGCCTGCTGCTGCAGCTGGCCGGCGACCTGCAGGTCAGCGTCGCCTCGGCCGGGCTGCTGATCTCGGGCTATGCGCTGGGTGTGTTCGTCGGCGCGCCGGTGCTGACCGCCGCGCTGAGCCGCATGCCGCGCAAGACCGCGCTGCTGGCGCTGATGGCCATCTTCACGCTGGGCAACATCGCCTGCGCGCTGGCCCCCAGCTACGGGCTGCTGATGCTCGCTCGCGTCGTCACGTCACTGGCCCACGGCACCTTCTTTGGTGTCGGCGCCGTGGTGGCCACCAGCGTGGTGCCGCCCGACCGCAAGGCCTCCGCCATCTCGACGATGTTCACCGGCCTGACCGTGGCGACGCTGCTGGGCGTGCCGGCCGGCGCGTGGCTGGGCCTGCACTACGGCTGGCGCTCGACCTTCTGGGCCGTCAGCGCCATCGGCCTGCTGGCGATGGCCGTCATCGCGTTGTTCGTGTCGGCCCGCGAGGCCGGTGCCGGCAGCGCGATGTCCATGCGCGACGAGTTCAAGGTGCTCAAGCGCGGCCACGTGCTGCTGGGCCTGGGCGCCACGGTACTGGGCTTCGGCGGCGTGTTCACGGTGTTCACCTTCGTGCAGCCGCTGCTGACGCAGGTCAGCGGCTTCAGCGATGCCGGCGTGTCGGCCGTGCTGCTGGTGTTCGGCGTCGGCATGATCATCGGCAACGTCATCGGTGGTCGGCTGGCGGATCGCGCACCGGTGCGCACGCTGCTGGGCTCGCTGGCCGTGCTGGCCGGCGTGCTGGCGCTGATGGGCTTCGCGATGCACAACCCGGTGCTGGCCGTGCTGTTCATCGGCTTACTGGGTGCAGCCGGCTTCGCCACTGTCGCGCCGCTGCAGCTGCGCGTGCTGGACAAGGCGCAAGGCGGCGGCCAGAGCATGGCGTCCAGCCTCAACATCGCCGCCTTCAACCTGGGCAACGCGCTGGGTGCCTGGCTGGGCGGCGTCGTCATCACGCAGGGCGCGGGCCTGGCCCAGCTGCCCTGGGTGGCCGCGCTGCTGCCGCTGGGTGGGCTGGCCGTGGCCTGGATCAGCGTGCGCAAGGACAGCGCCGCCACGCCGCCGTCAGCCACACCGCATGCGCAGGCCTGCTGAGATGTAGGCCCTGGCCTGCACAAGCGCGTGGCGACAGCCTATGTCGCCATGAACCCGGGATGGGCACCATCGTCCGCAGCAGAGTTGCAGGAGATGCCCATGTCCGCGCTGACCGACGCCACCGAACTGGCCCGCCAGGCCCGGATCCCGTTCCCCGGTGCAACAGCTGAGTACGAACAGGCGCGACGCGCATTGCTGGCAGAGGAGATCGAGTTCCGCCGCCACATGACGAGGCTGTGCGAGCAGCGCCGCGCGCTGCCGCCCGGCCCAGTCATCGACAAGGACTACCGCTTCAAGGACGAGCAAGGCTTCGACGTGGGGCTGCGCGAGCTGTTCGGTGACAAGAACACGCTGGTCACCTACTTCTGGATGTACGGCCCGCAGCGCGAGCGCCCCTGCCCCATGTGCACCAACTGGCTCGGTTCGGTGGAGGGCAACGCCGCCGACATCAAGCAGCGCGTCGCGCTGAAGATCCTCGGTCGCTCGCCGGTGGAGCGTCAGTACGCGTTCGCATGGGAGCGCGGCTGGAGCGAGCTGAACTTCATCCAGACCGTGGGCGACGACTACGCGAACGACCTGGGCCTGATCCGGCCCGACGGCAGCGAGAACCCGGCGCTGGTCGTCTACCAGCGCGACGGCGACGAGATCCGGCTGTTCTGGGCCAGCGCGATGACCGCGGCCATGGCCGACCCGGGACAGGACCCGCGCGACGCGCCCGACATCGCGTCGCTGTGGTCCATCCTGGATCTGACGCCCGAAGGGCGGCCGGCGGACTGGTATCCGCGGCTGCAGTACTAGGGCCCGTCCTAAACTGCGCGCCCATGCTGGATGCGCGCGCCCATCTCGAGACCACCGCCCTGGCCCGGCTGCTGGCCCCCGACGAACTGCGCGATCTGCAGGCATCGGCGCTGGAGCGCAGCTTCTCGCGGGGTGCGCCGCTCGCGGCCGTCGGGGCGCTGCTGCCGTTCTGGATCGGCGTCATCGAGGGTCTGGTGTCGCTGTCCGTGACCCATGCCGATGGCGACCAGACCATGCTGGACATCGTCGGCGACGGAGGCTGGCTCGGTGAAGGCACCTTGATGAAGGCCCGGCCCTGCCAGTTCGACGCCGTGGCGCTGCGCAAGACACGCGCGGTGCTGATCCCGGCCGCGCAGTTCCACCGGCTGCGCGGCAGCAGCCTGGGCTTCAACCACTTCCTGCAGGACCTGCTGAACGCCCGACTGGGCACCATGATCAGCGCGGCGCTCAGCACCCGACTCGACTCGCTGGAATCGCGAGTGGCCAGGGCCGTGGGCGAGCTGGCGCACCGCTCACCGGCCGGCGACAGCCTGCTGCGCGTCTCGCAAGCCGAGGTCGCGATGCTGGCAGGCACATCGCGGCAGCGCGCCAACCTGGCGCTCAAGCGCCTGAGCGAACTGGGCCTTGTGGACGTGGTGCGCGGCGGCCTGAAGGTGCATGACCTGCGCCGCCTGATGGCGGCGAGCAGCGCGCAGCTTCAGTAGCTGGCCGCCGGCGCGGCGAACAGCCGGCGCGCCAGCTCATCCGCGTCGTTGACCGTGCGCAGCTCGGCATAGGCCGCCTCCGCTTCCGGATAGGCGCGCTTCAGGTAGTGCAGCCACTGCTTGAGCCGCCCGCCCTGGTGCCTGGCCGCAACGGTGGCGCGCACCTGCGCGAAGAAGACCTGCATCAGCGGCAGCAGTTCGGCCCAGGGCACGGGCGTCGCGCGCGCACCGGCGACGCGCAGCGCCAGACCGGGGTCGGCCACCATGCCGCGGCCCAGCATCAGGTGCTCGCAGCCGCTGCGCTCGCGGGCCAGTGCGGCGTGCTCCACGGTCCAGATCTCGCCATTGGCAATGATGGTCAGCGGCACCGCCTCGCGCACGGCGGCGATGCGTTCCCAGTACGCGGGCGGCTTGTAGCCATCGGCCTTGGTGCGCGCATGCACGACGATCTCTTCGGCACCGGCCGCATGGATGGCACGGGCCACGTCCAGCGTGCGGCTGTCGTCCATGTAGCCCAGGCGCATCTTGGCGCTGACCATCACGTCGGCCGGCACCGCGCGGCGCACGGCGGCGACGATGGCGTGGATCAGCTCCGGCTCGTCCAGCAGCACGGCGCCGCCGCGGTGGCGGTTCACGCACTTGGCGGGGCAGCCGAAGTTCAGGTCTATGCCCTCGGGCTTCAGCTCGGCAAGGCGCGCGGCGTTCTCGGCCAGGCAGGTCACGTCCGATCCCAGCAGCTGCGGGTGCACCGGCACGCCGGCCGCGGTGCGGCCGCCGTTTTTCAGCTCCGGCACGATGCGCGTGAACACACGGCTGGGCAGCAGTTGGTCGGTCACGCGGATGAACTCGGACACGCAGCGGTCCACGCCGCCCACACGGGTCAGCACGTCGCGCAGGATGTGGTCCAGCAGGCCCTCCATAGGCGCCAACAAGATCATGCGGCGTCCTCTAGGCTCATCAGGTACAGCCGCAGGTCGAACTCCAGCTGGAAGTAATCCGGCTCCATGTGCTGGCACAGCGCATAGAAAGCCTTGTTGTGGTCCAGCTCCCGCAGATGCGCCAGCTCATGCACGACGATCATGCGCAGCAGCGCGGCCGGCGCGTCCCTGAACAGCGTGGCGACGCGGATCTCACGGCGCATCTTCAGCTTCGCGCCCTGCACCTGCGTGCGGCGCGTGTGGGTGCCCAGCGCGTGTTGCAGCACGCGCAGCTTGGCGTCGTAGTTGACCGAGTTCAGCGGCGCGGCGTTGCGCAGGTGACGAGTCTTCAGGTCTTGCACATAGGCAAACAGCGCGGAATCGCTGCGCACCTCGTGGCGCTCGGGGTAGCGGCGCTGCAGGTAGTCGGCGAGCCGGCCGTCGGCGTGCAGCGACTCGGCCTGGGCAATCAGTTCGGGCGGATAGCCAGCCAGGTAACGGGCGGCGGGGCTGGCAAGATGGGGCGATGTCATCGGAGAAATTCAGCGTGCGGATCGAGCCGCAAGGCGCCATTTTCGACTGTGCGCCGGATCAGCCCCTGCTGCTGGCCGGATTGGCCGCCGGGCTCGCCCTGCCCTGGTCCTGCCGCAATGGCACTTGCCGCACCTGCATCTGCCGCGTCGTCGACGGCCGGGTGGAGCACCGCATCCCCTGGCCCGGCCTGTCCGCCGAGGAAAAGGCCGAGGGCTGGATCCTGCCCTGCGTGGCCGAGCCGCGCAGCGACGTGACGCTGCAGCGGCCCTGACCCCTTCACGCTACTTGCGCGGCATCACCAGCGTCTGGCCGTTCTGCGTCAGCGACACGGATGCGGCCGGCCCCTCCCCCGGCGTGAAGTCCAGCTGCGCACCGACCTCCGGCACATGCGCTTGCCGCGGCGCGCTGGCCAGCAGCTCGAACGAACGCTGGCCCGGCGCCTGGCCCATCAGGCGACCCTTGTCGTCGATGAAGACCTTGAGGCCAAACTGCGGCGAGCTGTATTCGCCCACCAGCGACTGCATCTGCGCCGGGCTCAGCGTGATATAGCTGCGCTCGGGCGGCAACTCGCCGCTGAGCGTCCAGCGCTCGCCGGTGCTCTCGCCGTTGTTGAAGACCTTCAACGCGACCACCTTGCCGTCCGTGCCGCGCTCCAGCTGCAACTCGTTCAGCGAGTCGGGGAAGGCGAATCGATCCTGCCCCAGCGGCACCAGCTTGGCGATGCCGCCGCCACTGCGCTGGCTCTGCAGCTGGCCGTCCTTCAGGCGCAGCGTGCGCGTCTGCTTCTCACCGTCGCGGGCGTACAGGCCCTCGGCCGCTTTCAGCTGGTCCGCAGGCACGGCCACCGCCTTGTGCTCGGCGAACGGCTCGCCGATGGCAAAGGCCGCCAGCTTGCGCGCGACGGTGTCCATGGCAAGGCCGGGGCCCGTGCTGTTGCGCAGGATGACGACCGTGGTCTGGCTCGCGGGCAGGTAGTTCAGCGTCGACACGAAGCCGTGGATGCCGCCACCGTGGGACAACATCGCGTGGTCGCGCACCTTGCCCGTAGCGATGCCGAAGCCGTAGTGGTTGGCCTTGGCCGGGCCTTCCGGCGCGATCATGCGTTCGTAGCTCGCCTTGCTGATCAGCTTGCCGCCGTGCAGCGCCTGGTTCCAGCGCCACAGCCCCTCGGTGTTGGCGATCAGCGCGCCGGCCGCATGCGGCTGGGTCATGCTCAGCAGGCCGGCCGGCGTCACCTCGCGCTGGCCGTTCACCGAATAGCCGCGGGCCATGCCCTTGAAGATCTTGTCGGCGGCCTCGAATTGCACGCTGGTGATCTGCGCCGGCCTGAGCAGCAGTTCGTCGATGGACTGGTGCCAGCTTTTGCCGGAGATGGTCTCGACCACGGCGCCGAGCAGCACGTAGCCCGAGTTGTTGTAGGCCCACTTCTCGCCGGGCTGGAAGTCCACCGGCTGGTCCTTGAACTCCTTGACCAGTTCCGCGGTGCTCAGGTCGCGGCGGATGGGGTTGGCCATGTAGCCGGGGATGCCGGTGTAGCTCTTGACGCCCGAGGTGTGGTTGAGCAGTTGCAGCAGCGTGATCTTGGCGCCGTTGGGATAGTCGGGCAGGTACTTGGACAGCGGATCGTCCAGCTTCGCCTTGCCGTCGTCGATCTGCTTGAGCAGCGCCGCGGCCGCGAACTGCTTGGTGACCGAGCCGATGCGCATGATCTGGTCGGGTTGCATGGGCACGCCCAGCTCGATGCTGGCCGCGCCGCGCGCGCCCTTGTAGAGCAGTTGGTCGCCGCGCGCGACCAGCACGGTGAAGCCCGGGCCGTCGGTGGCGATCTTCTGCTCGTCCAGCAGCTTGTCGGCATAGGCCGCCATCGCGGCGGGTGTGGCTGGCGTGCCGGCATGGGCCGCCACAGCGAGCAGGGACAACAGGACGGCAACAGGAAGCTGTGTTGGGCGCATGGTGCAAACGGATGAGTTGAACGGCGCGCAGCATCACGGCCCCTTCTGCTGCGGCCAAACGGCATGCGACAGACTGCACAAATGGGCGGATGAGCCGCAGCCGCCATCCACAGCGCCTGTGGACAAAGCCGTGAACAGCCTGCGGGCCGATGACCTAAGTGCTTGGTCGTTCAGGACTTTTCTTAAGCTGCCTCAGTTTCGGGCAGTGGCGCCAACCGGGACAATCCCGGCCATGCATCGCACCATTTTCACGACGCCCGTCATCAGCACCGTGCTGCGCGGCGTCTCCATGGCCTGGCTCAAGCTCGCCGGCTGGACCGTTCAGGGCCAGCTGCCGCCCGAGGCGCGCAAGAGCGTCTTCATCGCCGCGCCACACACCAGCAACTGGGACCTGCCATACACGCTGTTTGCGTCGTTCGCGCTGCGGCTGACGCCCTACTGGATGGGCAAGTCATCGATCTTCAAGTTCCCGTTTGGCGGACTGATGCGCTGGCTGGGCGGCATCCCGGTGGACCGCAGCAAGGCCAACAACCTCGTGGCTGCATCGGCCGAGGCGCTGGTGGCCGCCGATGGCCCGGTGCAGTTGATCGTGCCGCCCGAGGGCACGCGCAGCAAGACCATCTACTGGAAGACCGGCTTCTACTGGATCGCCGTCACGGCCAAGCTGCCCATCGTCATGGCGCACATGGACTACCCGCGCAAGCTGGTGGGCTTGGGGCCGCTGTTCACGCCCACGGGCGACGTTGAAGCCGACATGGCCCTGATCAAGCGCTACTACTCGCAGTTCAAGGGCAAGAACTCGGACCAGTTCACCCATGAATGATGTACCCCTCGTCCGGTCTCACCACGCTGCACGCGGGCGAGCCCAGCCGGTCCCCCGAGGGGACGGCGATTGACCTGGCATTGAGCCCGGTCAACATCGCCAGACGGGCCGGCTTGGGGCGGCCCGGCGCTCGGCCCGAACACCGCCAGAACCAACGATTCCGCTAAAGATGTCGACCATCCCGTCCAAAGACCCGCTGCACGGCATGACGCTGGAGGCCATCGTCACGGCGCTGGTCGAGCATTTCGGCTGGCGCGAGCTGGGCGAGCGCATCGAGATCAAGTGCTTTCGCATCGATCCCAGCGTGTCGTCCAGCCTGAAGTTCCTGCGCAAGACGCCGTGGGCGCGCGCGAAGGTGGAGAGCCTGTACCTGTTCATGCGGCGCGAGCAGGCCCGCGCCGCCAAGGCTTAGCGGCCCGCAGCTGCCTCCGGCAGCTCGATCTTCACTTCGAGCACTTCAAGGTCGCCCTGGCGCTCCATGTGCACCTTGATGTCGTCCGGGTTGATGGACACGTACTTGCTGATGACGGCCACCAGCTCGCGCTGCAGCTGCGGCAGGTAGTCGGGGCTGCTGCTGCGGCCGTTGCGCTCGTGCGCGAGGATGAGCTGCAGCCGCTCCTTGGCGACGCTGGCCGAGCTCTTCTTTTCACCGAGGAAGAAGTTCAGGAATCCCATTGCGAGGCTCCTTGCTTCACTTGGCGCCGAAGACGCGCTTGAACCAACTCTGCTTCACCGCTTCGGTGAAGCGCATGGGCTTCTCTTCACCCAGGAAGCGCGCGACGACGTCCTTGTAGGCCTCGGCCACGTCGGTGCCCTGCAGGTGAATCGCCGGCGTGCCCTGGTTGGACGCCTGCAGCACGCTCTCGCTCTCGGGGATGACGCCGATCAGCGGCGTACGCAGGATTTCGTGGATGTCGTCCAGGCTCAGCATCTGGCCGCCTTCGACGCGATTCGGGTTGTAGCGCGTGATGAGCAGGTGTTCCTTCACCGGCTCGCCGCCCTCGATGGCTCGCTTGGTCTTGCTGCTCAGCATGCCCAGGATGCGGTCGCTGTCGCGCACCGACGAGACCTCGGGGTTGGTCACGACCAGCGCCTCGTCGGCGTAGTGCATGGCCATCAGCGCGCCGGTCTCGATGCCGGCCGGCGAGTCGCAGACGATGTAGTCGAACTCCATCTCCTTCAACTCGTCCAGCACGCGCTCCACACCCGCCTGCTTCAGCGCATCCTTGTCGCGCGTCTGCGAGGCGGCCAGGATGTAGAGCTTGTCCAGCTGCTTGTCCTTGATCAGCGCCTGCGTCAGCTTGATCTCTTCGTTGACGACGTTGATGAGGTCGTACACGACGCGGCGCTCGACACCCATGATGAGGTCGAGGTTGCGCAGGCCCACGTCGAAGTCGATGACGCAGGTCTTGAAGCCGCGCATCGCGAGGCCGGTGGCGAAGCTCGCGCTGGTGGTGGTCTTGCCGACCCCGCCCTTGCCGGAGGTGACGACGACGATCTTGGTCATCTGGGTGTTTCCTTGCGTTGAATTCAGGTGGGCAGCGGTTGGAGCACCAGCTTCTCGCCCTGCAGCGAGACCTGGGCCGGCTTGCCCGCGACATCGGCGGGCAGCGCGTTCTCGGCCGTGCGGTAGATGCCCGCGATGGCCAGCAGTTCGGGCTCCAGGCTCTGCGTGTAGATGCGCGCCGACGTGTCGCCGACGGCGCCGGCAATGGCCTTGCCACGCAGCGGCGCGTAGATGTGGATGCTGCCGTCGGCAATGACCTCGGCGCCGTGGCTGACCACCGCCAGCACCACCAGGTCACCGCCTTTGGCGTAGACCCGCTGGCCGGAGCGCAGCGGTTTGTCGACGATCAGCGTGGGCGCCGGCACGGCAGGCTTCTCGATGATCTTCTCGACGGTGATCTCGCGCACCACTTCGCGCACGGTCTCGACGGGCGCTGACTGCACGGCGGCGGCGGGCTCTTCGGCCGCATCGGCCAGACCCAGCTCATGGGCCAAGGCCAGTTCTTCGGCGGTGGCGCCTGCAACCGCCACCGGCTGCAGTTGGCTGTCACGCAGCAGTTGCACGATGGCGCGCAGGTCGACGGGCGCGGGGCCGTCTAGTGCGAGCGCGGCCTGACTCTCGCCGCCGACGTTGGCCGGCGCGCGCGGCACCTGGCTCAGGTCGATGACGACGGGCTCGTGCTCGAAGCCACCCTGGCCCGCGCGCTGCGCCCAGTCGGCAGACAACTCGGCCATGTCGGCGCTGTGCAGCACCAGGCCCAGCAGGCTGAAGCGGCGCGACTTCAATTCGAAGGTGCCGGCGCGAGAAGCGCTCTTGTTGCGCCCGCCGCTCTCCCTAGTCGTTTCCGCCATGCCCCGTTGCCGCCCCGTTCAAAAGGCCGCGAGTTTAGCCGCCGGCATCGGGCAGGCTCTTGGGGACAGCCCCCAAAGCGCGCCGCGAACCCGCCTCAAAAACGGGCAGTGCAAGGCCGCCAGTGGCCGATCAAGGACTTAGCGCGCCTGTCGTCATTCGGCCCACAGACTTGTCCACAGTTGGCGGGGACAAGCATCACGGACTTGTCATCCAGACCCGTGACATGCGGCCGCCGCGGCTTGACTTATCCCCAAACTCCGACCCCGTCAAGCCCTGCCAGGGCACATCCTGCATCAGCCCATCACCTCAAGTCATATCCCGCTAAGTTGTTGATTCATATAGGGCGCGCCAAGCTGCCTAGAAATTGAGCAACCTAAGCGGACCCGCATTGCATAAGGGCTTGGCGGCCGCCAGGGGCAGTTCTCCACAAAGTTTTCCACAGACTCGGTGGATAGCTTCAAGAAGTATTACGAATCAGTGACTTAACCATGTTCCTTGATGCACTCTGGAGGTTTCGGCGCCAAGTGCAGGGCATGGGGGCGCGAGGCGAACGGGTACATTGGGTCCCCTGCCCGCAGCCCGCGGACGCTCCCAGGAGAAACGCCCTTGGCCACGCCCAACTACAGCTATGAGAAACGCCAGCGCGAACTGGCCAAGAAGCGCAAGGCCGAAGAGAAGCGCCAGCGCAAGCTGAGCGGCAAGCCGGCCGATGACGCCGCGCCCGAATCGGGCGACGCCCCCGAGCAGTCCTCCCCCGACGGCAGCGCCGAACCCGGCGAGCCGCAAACCTAAAATCCCCGGTTCTCCGTCCAGTCCCAGCCGCACCAGCGCCCATGTCCCGCCAGCTCTTCGTCACCACTGCCCTGCCCTATGCCAACGCCGGTTTCCACATCGGCCACATCATGGAGTACACCCAGGCCGACATCTGGGTGAGGTTCCAGCGCATGGCGGGCTCGCAGGTGCATTTCGTCTGCGCGGATGACGCCCACGGTGCACCCATCATGATCGCGGCCGAGAAGGCGCAGAAGACACCGCAGGAGTTCGTCGCCGGCATCGCCGCCGGCCGCAAGCAATACCTCGACGGCTTCCACATCAGCTTCGACAACTGGCATTCGACCGACGGCCCCGAGAACCACGAGCTGTCCAAGGCCGTGTACCTCTCGCTGCGCCACAACGAGCTGATCTCGACCAAGACCATCGAGCAGTTCTTCGACCCGGCCAAGTCCATGTTCCTGCCGGACCGCTTCATCAAGGGCGAGTGCCCCAAGTGCGGCGCGAAGGACCAGTACGGCGATTCCTGCGAGGTCTGCGGTGCCGTCTACGCGCCCACCGAGCTGAAGAACCCGTACTCGGTGCTGTCCGGCGCCACGCCGGTGCTGAAGACCAGCGAGCACTACTTCTTCAAGTTGAGCGACCCGCGCTGCATCGACTTCCTGACCAAGTGGACGCAGGAACCCGGCCGCCTGCAGCCCGAGGTGCTGAACAAGATCCGCGAGTGGTTCGAGCCCGACGAGGAAGGCAACAACCGCCTCAGCGACTGGGACATCAGCCGCGACGCGCCCTACTTCGGCATCGAGATCCCCGATGCGCCGGGCAAGTACTTCTACGTCTGGCTGGACGCGCCCGTCGGCTACCTGGCCTCGCTGAAGAACTACTTCGGCAAGATCGGCCGTGACTTCGACGCCTTCATGGCCGACGAGTCGGTGGAGCAGATCCACTTCATCGGCAAGGACATCACCTACTTCCACACGCTGTTCTGGCCGGCCATGCTGCACTTCAGCGGCCGCAAGACGCCCAACCACGTCTACGTGCATGGCTTCATGACCGTCAACGGCGGCGAGAAGATGAGCAAGAGCCGCGGCACGGGCCTCGATCCCCTCAAGTACCTCAGCCTGGGCCTGAACGCCGAGTGGCTGCGCTACTACATCGCCGCCAAGCTGAACAACCGCGTCGAGGACATCGACTTCAACCCCGAGGACTTCGCGGCCCGCGTCAACAGCGACCTGGTCGGCAAGTTCATCAACATCGCGTCGCGCGCGGCCGGCTTCCTGACCAAGCGCTTCGACGGCCGCCTGAGCGCCGACCTGGGCGTGGAAGGCCGCGCACTGCTGGATGCGCTGCGCGCGCAGAGCGGCGCGATCGCCGAGCTGTACGAGACCCGAGAGTTCGGCAAGGCGCTGCGCGAGATCATGGCGCTGGCCGACAAGGTCAACGAGTTCGTCGACACGCACAAGCCCTGGGAGCTGGCCAAGCAGCAGGGCATGGATGCCGCGCTGCACGACGTCTGCAGCGTCTGCATCGAGGCCTTCCGCCTGCTGACCGTCTACCTGAAGCCCGTGCTGCCCGCGCTTAGCCGCCAGGTCGAGGCCTTCCTGAAGATCGAGCCGCTGCAGTGGAGCGACAGCGCCCGCGCGCTGGGCGCTCACCAGATCGGCGCCTACCAGCACCTGATGCAGCGCGTGGACTTGGCCAAGGTCGAGCAGCTGTTCGAAGCGCCGCCGGCGCCCAAGGTCGTGCCCGGCGGCGAAGACATCGCCCCCGAGATCAAGATCGACGACTTCGCCAAGGTCGACCTGCGCATCGCCAAGATCGTCAAGGCCGAACTGGTGGAGGGCTCGGACAAGCTGCTGCGCCTGACGCTGGATGCCGGCGAAGGCCGCATGCGCAACGTGTTCAGCGGCATCCGGGCCGCCTACCAGCCCGCCGACCTCGAGGGCAAGCTGACCGTGCTGGTCGCCAACCTCGCGCCGCGCAAGATGAAGTTCGGCATCAGCGAGGGCATGGTCCTTGCTGCCAGCCATGCCGATGAGAAATCCACCCCCGGCATCTTCGTCCTCGAGCCCCACGACGGTGCCCAGCCGGGCATGCGAGTGCGCTGAAGCACAACCGGCTTGGGCATCCCCGCTGTCCATGGCCATCTCCTACGCCCGCAGCCTGCTCGCGGTGGAGCGCACGGCCGAGGGCAACGCTCATCTGGGCTGGCTGCTGGCGTTCGTGGCCGGAGCCACCAATGCTGGCGGCTTTCTGGCCGTGCACCACTACACCTCGCACATGACGGGCCTGGTGTCCGCGGCGGCGGACGGCCTGGTGCTGGGTCAGCATCGTGTCTGGATGATGGCCGTCGGCGCGCTGCTGTTCTTCCTCGCCGGCGCGGCGACGACTGCGGTGCTCGTCAACTTCGGCCGTCAGCGACTGGCGCACAGCATCTACGCGCTGCCGCTGCTGCTCGAGGCCGCTTGCCTGCTGGCGTTCGGCTTGATGGGCGCCTGGCTGGCCGGCCTGCAAGGCCTGCTGGTGCCCGCCACGGTGGCCATGCTGTGCTTCACGATGGGGTTGCAGAACGCGCTGATCACCAAGGTCTCGCGCGCCGAGATCCGCACCACGCACGTCACCGGCATCGTCACCGACCTGGGCATCGAACTGGGACGCGCGCTTTACGGCATGGGCGGCGCGGCGGTGCAGACGAATGCCGCCAAGCTGCGCCTGCTGGTGGGACTGCTGCTGGCCTTCGCCATTGGCGGCGTGGCGGGCGCCTGGGCCTTCAAAGTCATAGGCTATGCGGCGACGCTGCCGCTGGCCGGGGCGTTGGCCTTCCTGGGCCTGGTACCGGCGCTGGACGACCTGGCGCGCGTTCGCAGCCGATAAAATCCCGCAATTCGATTGAAAGCCCTGCCATGCCGTTGTTCTGGAAGCCCTACAAGTCCGAAGTCACCTCCTTCATCGAGCAGCTGAAGGCACAGCGCCCGACGCTGGAGGCCGAACAACGCGCCGGCCGGGCGCTGCTGTGGGACAAGGAGCAGGACCGCACCGCCCAGGCCGGCTTCAATGAAGCCCGCGTGCCGCAGCAACCTTACGTCTACCAAACCAAGGGCTAGCCCACCCCCTACGCGCTTCGCGCGCCCCATCAAGGGGGCACTGCCGGCGGCCTGGCAAAGTCAGTTCCGCGGCAGTCCTCGGTCACTGAAACGACCTGCCCATGGCCTCCGTCACCACGGACGAGAACACCGAGATTTCGGCGGATCTACCGGACGCCGTAGATACCGTCGCCGTCGCTCGCCTGTACGGCGAGCCGCTGTTCCAGATGCCGCTGGACCTCTACATCCCGCCGGATGCCTTGGAGGTCTTCCTGGAAGCCTTCCAGGGGCCGCTGGACCTGCTGCTGTACCTGATCCGCAAGCAGAACTTCAACATCCTCGACATCCCGCTGGCCGACGTGACGCGCCAGTACCTGAGCTACGTCGAGCAGATCCGCAAGCACAACCTGGAGTTGGCCAGCGAGTACCTGTTGATGGCGGCCATGCTCATCGAGATCAAGTCGCGCATGCTGCTGCCGCCCAAGAAGAGCGAGGACGGCAAGGAAGTCGAGGACCCGCGCGCCGAACTGGTGCGGCGCCTGCTGGAGTACGAGCAGATGAAGCTGGCCGCCCAGCGGCTGGACCGCCTGCCCGTGCTGGGCCGCGACTTCCTGCGCGCGCAGATCCACATCGAGCAGTCGCTGACGCCGACCTTCCCCGACGTCGACACCAACGATCTGCGTGACGCCTGGCTGGACATCCTGAAACGCGCCAAGCTCAACCAGCACCACAAGATCAGCCGCGAGCAGCTGTCGGTTCGCGAGCACATGAGCATCGTGCTGCGCCGGCTGCAGGGCCAGCGCTTCGTCGAGTTCGAGCACCTGTTCGACGTGACCCGAGGCCAGGCCGTGCTGGTGGTCACCTTCATCGCGATGCTGGAGCTGGCGCGCGAGCGCCTGCTGGAGATCACGCAGGCCGAGGCGTTTGCGCCGATCTACGTCAGGCTGGCGTACACACCCACCTGAGCCAGGGCCTGTTGACACTACGGCAATGGGTCGCGAAGACCCGTCGCCAGGGGCCAATCAAGGCGCGGCAGGCAGCCCGCACTTGCGTGCGGGCAAGGGGCGCAACGCCGAGTGGCCCCTGGCGACGGGCCTTCCCTTCGGGTTGTGGCCAGAAAGGCCGCGCGCGGCGGTGTCAACAGGCCCTACTTGCCGCGCAGCTTCTGCACGGCCATCACGACACCAAGCACCACGGCGCCGGCGATGACGCCGGTCAGGCCGTTGCTGCCGTTCTCGATCAGCGCGGCCACGCCCCAGGACTGGCCGGCCACCCAGTGCTCCACGACATGGTGCAGCGCCGGGATGCCGTGCACCAGGATGCCGCCGCCGACCAGGAACATCGCGGCCGTGCCGACCACCGACAGCGTCTTCATCAGCCACGGCGCCATGGCCAGAAGGCCGCGGCCCAGAGCGCGCGATGCGGCACTGGCGCGCTGCGACAGCCACAGGCCCGCGTCGTCCAGCTTCACGATGCCGGCCACCAGGCCGTAGACACCCACCGTCATCGCCAGCGAGATGGCCACCAGCACGGCCAGCTGCGACGTGAACGGCTTGTCGGCCACCGTGCCCAGCGAGATGACGATGATCTCGGCCGACAGGATGAAGTCGGTGCGGATCGCGCCCTTGATCTTGTCCTTCTCGAACTGGACCATGTCGACCTGCGGGTCGGCCACGGCCTGCTTCAATTCTTCGTGGTGGGCCTCGTCCTCGGCCTTGCTGTGCAGGAACTTGTGCGCCAGCTTCTCGAAGCCCTCGAAGCACAGGAAGGCGCCCCCGATCATCAGCAGCGGCGTGATCGCCCAAGAGGCGAACGTCGCAATCGCCAACGCCGCCGGCACCAGGATGGCCTTGTTGAGCAGGGAGCCCAGCGCCACCGCCCAGACCACCGGCAACTCGCGATCGGCGTTGACGCCGGTGACCTGCTGCGCATTCAGCGCCAGGTCGTCGCCCAGCACGCCGGCCGTCTTCTTGGCGGCCACCTTGGTCATCACGGCCACGTCATCGAGGATGGTGGCGATGTCGTCGAGCAGAACGAAAAGGCTGGAGGCCATGGCGCGGAAAGAGCGGTCGTTGGATGGGCCGCGATGCTATCCGGTTGGCATGACCTTCAGCGGTAATGGCGGGCCAGGCTTTCCGCAATGCACACCGGCTTGGCGGCCCCCTCGGCCTCGATGGCCACTTCGACGGTCAGCTGCACCGCGCCGCCCGCCGCTTCGTCCATGGCCAACAACTTGAAGGCCCCGCGCAGCCGGCTGCCCACCGGCACCGGCGCCGTGAAGCGCACCTTGTTGAGGCCGTAGTTCAGCACCATGCGGCTCTCGCGCACCGAAAAGCCGGTCTCGAAGAAGTACGGAATCAGCGACAGCGTCAGGAAGCCGTGCGCGATGGGGCCGCCAAACGGCCCCGCCTTGGCGCGCTCCGGGTCCACGTGTATCCACTGCCGGTCCTCGGTGGCTTCTGCAAAGGCGGTGACGCGGGCCTGGTCCACGGTGATCCAGTCGCTGTGGCCCAGCGGCTGGCCCACCAGGGTCTGCAGGTCGGCAAGGGTTTCGAAGATACGCATGAGGGTCGAGGAAGGGGCTGGCTGACGTGCGGCCACGGTAACCTAGCCGGCCATGCCTGACAGACCCTTGCGCGACATCCTGGTCCTCGCCGCCCATCCCGACCTGGCCCGCTCCAACGCCACCCGCAGCGTCATTTCGGCGCTGCGCGCGTCGCCCATCGCGGAACGCGTCGAATTGCGCGACCTCTACCGCCTCTATCCCGATTTCCACGTGCACGTCGATGCCGAACAGCGGGCCCTGGAAGCCGCGAAGCTGGTCGTCATGCTGCACCCCATCTACTGGTACAGCATGCCGGCGCTGCAGAAGCTGTGGCTGGACGAAGTGCCACGCCTGGGCTGGGCCTACGGCCCCGGCGGCACCGCGCTGCACGGCAAGGACTTCTGGCTGGTGGCCTCCACCGGTGGTGGCGCCGAGGCCTATTCGCCCGGCGGCCACAACCACCATGCCATCGACCAGTTCCTGCTGCCCTACCGCCAGTCTGCCCTCACCTGCGGCATGAACTGGCTGCCGCCGCAGATCCTGCATGCCGCCCACCGCGCGACCGATGCGCAGCTCCAGGCCCATGCTGAACTGTTCGTGAAGCGGCTGACGCACTACCCGGAATGGTGCGACCACGTCATCGAGCTTCCAGTGGGCGATGAGGACGATGTGGCGCTGGACGAGCGGCCAGCCCTGTTCTCCACGTTGAGCGGGGGCGCGCAATGAGCCACCACGGTGCCTGGCTGCAGTTGCCGCTGGTCTTCCTCGCCGCCGCCGTGCTGGCGGTGCCGCTGGCGCGCTATCTGCGACTGGGGTCCATCCTGGGTTATCTGGTCGCGGGCCTGGCAGTCGGTCCCGCGGTACTGGGGCTGATCCCCGACACCGCCGCCATCGCCGAAGTGGCGGAGCTGGGCGTCGTGCTGATGCTGTTCCTCGTCGGCCTGGAGCTGGAGCCCAGGCGGCTGTGGGCCATGCGCCGGCCAATCTTCGGCTGGGGCAGCGTGCAGTTGCTGGGCTGCGCGGCGGTGCTGACGGCGGTAGGCCTCGCGCTGGGCTATCCGTGGCGACTGACGGTCGTCGTCAGCCTGGGCCTGGCGATGTCATCCACCGCCGTCGCGCTGGCCGTCATGGCCGAGCGCAACCTGGGCCGCACAACGGCGGGCGAGAGCATCCTGTCCGTCGCGCTGCTGCAGGACATCGCGGCCATCCCGGTGCTGGCGCTGGTGCCCATCCTCGCGGCCAGCGGCGCGGCCGACGATGGCGACGGCAAGACCTGGGTCGCCGCCGCCAAGGCGGTCGGCGCCATCGTCATCATCATCTTCGGCGGCCGCCTGCTGCTGCGCCCGGCGCTGCGCTGGATCGCGCACAGCAAAACTCCCGAGATCTTCACCGCCGCGGCATTGCTGCTGGTCATGGGCACGGCGGCGCTGATGCTGGCCGTTGGGTTGTCGATGGCGCTGGGCGCGTTTCTCGCCGGCGTGCTGCTGGCCGAAAGCGAGTACCGCCGCGAGCTGGAAACCGACCTGGAGCCCTTCAAGGGCCTGCTGCTGGGACTGTTCTTCATCGCCGTGGGCATGGGGCTGGATCTGAAGGCCGTGGCCGCGCAGCCGGGTTTCGTCGCGTCGCTGGTGCTGGCGCTGCTGGCCTGCAAGATCCTCGTGCTGGGCCTGATGGCCAAGGTGATGAAGATTCCGCTGGTCGAGCGGCCCGCCTTCATCATCCTGCTGGCGCAGGGCGGCGAGTTCGGCTTCGTCGTGTTCCAGCTGGCGCAGAGCGAGGGCATGATCAACGCGGCACAGAACTCGGCGCTGGTCGCCGCGGTCGCGCTGTCGCTGGCGCTGACGCCGCTGCTGCTGACCGGTGGCGACCGCCTGATGTCGCAGAAGCTGGCCCGCCGCGGCCTCAGCAAGCAGCGCAGCGAAGCCCCGCCGCCACCCGCGCCCATCATCATTGCCGGCAGCGGTCGCTACGGCCAGGTGGTGGGCCGCATGCTCCGCGCCAACGGCCTGGAAGCCACGCTGCTGGACCACGACGCCGAGGCCATCGAGGGCCTGCGCCGCTTCGGCTGGACCGTGCACTACGGCGACGCCACGCGGCTGGACATGCTGAAGACCGCCGGTGCCGCCAGCGCACGCATCCTCGTCATCGCCATCGACGACATCGCCCACAGCGTGGAGATCGCCGAGCTGGCCAAGGAGCACTTCCCGCAGCTGACCGTCGTCGCCCGCGCGCGCAACGTGCAGCACTACTACCGGCTGCGCGAACTGGGCGTGCAGCACATCGAGCGTGAGACCTTCGACTCCGCGCTGATGAGCGCGCGCAGCGTGCTGGAGCTGACCGGCCAGGAACCGCATGCCGCGCGCCGCCAGGCCATGCGTTTTCGCCGCCACAACATCGAGGTGCTGGACCGCATGGCCCCGCTGCAGGGTGACGAGAACGCGCTGATCGCGGCCGCCAAGCTGGGCCGCCAGCAGTTCGAGCAGCAGATGGCCGCCGAGCGTGACGCGGAGGAAGATCACCGCCGCGCGCAACGTCACGGCTGGGGGGCTCAGGACGACGCGTCATGAACGCCGCGGCGCTGGATGAAGCCGCCGCGCTGATCGCGCAGGCCGACGCGCTCGTCGTCACCGCGGGCGCCGGCATGGGCGTGGACTCCGGCCTGCCCGACTTCCGCGGCCGCGACGGCTTCTGGCGCGCCTACCCGGCGCTGGGCCGCGCGGGCTTGCAGTTCACCGAGGTCGCCTCACCCGACACTTTCGAGCGCGACCCGCGCCTGGCCTGGGGCTTCTACGGTCACCGCCTCGGGCTCTACCGCCGCACCGTGCCGCATGCCGGCTTTGCGCTGCTGCGGCGGTAGGGTGCGCAGATGCTGCATGGCCTGGCCGTGTTCACCAGCAATGTGGATGGCCAGTTCCAGCGCGCCGGCCTTGACGACGCGCTGATCCACGAATGCCATGGCTCGCTGCACTGGCTGCAATGCCTTCGCGGCTGCGGCCAAGCGCCGTGGCCGGCCGACGACGTCCAGCCCGACATCGACGAGGCCGAGTGCCGCTGGCGCGGCGAGCTGCCGGCCTGCCCCGGCTGCGGCGGCCTGGCGCGACCCAACCTGCTGATGTTCGGCGACTGGGGCTGGATCTCCGGCCGCTACGACGCGCAAGCGCATCGTCTCAACCGCTGGCTGGAGCGTGTCGAACGCCCCGTCGTCATCGAGGTCGGCGCGGGCACCGCCATCCCGTCCGTGCGCATGTTCGGCCAGCAGGTCGTGGCGGGCTACGGCGGGCACATCGTGCGCATCAACCCGCGCGAACCGGACGTGGCCACGGCGTTCGGCGTGGGGCTGGCCTGCGGAGCTGTCGAGGCGCTGACGGCGCTGGAGAGCAAGCTGGGGTAGGAGTTCGCAGAGTTGTGCCGCCGCAGCGGGCCGCTTGAGGCTGCTTGCTGCCGTTCGCGCTAGAGCCGACCGACGGCAGCTAATGATCCGGAGCGGGCTTCCATTTGGCCAAACACAACATCCTGGAAATCGCACCCAGCTCTAATCTCCCCACACCGACTGTCTTGTTTCGAGTCCAATGCGCACGTGAATGGCGCTCTTACTTGCGCGTTGGCCGCATCCTGTTGCCCCGGCACATCTTCTGGGCGGCGGCTTAGACTTGACCGGGATTCCGGCGCGCGAGTGGGCGATCCAGAACCGTATCTCGGCACCCCCTATGAGGGTTCTGCGCGATCCTCGCCTTCTGGCTTCCAAAGACCTTCGTCGCTTTGCCATGCTGGCAGGCGAGCACCACAGTTCCGGCAGAAGCGCGCGCTTGGTAGATGGCCTTCACTCAGGCACTCGTGGCAAGTGCGCGTTGTCGGTGCCCGGCCCATGCGTTGCGCCGTGAACTCCGCGCTGACGATGCCCGTCGGCACGGCCAGGGTTCCCCAGCCGAGCAACATCATGGCGGACGCGATCACCCGGCCGAGGTCGGTTTTGGGGGTGATGTCCCCGAAGCCGACGGTCGTCATCGTGGTGATGGCCCAGTACACGCTTACCGGGATGCTCGTGAAGCCGTTGTCCGGCCCTTCAACGACGTACATCAGGGTGCCCATGATGGTCACGACCATCATCACGAAGAACATAAACACCAGAATTTTGCGCCGCGACGCTGCGAGGGCGCGCCCTAGCATGCCGAACTCAGCGACGTACGCGCCCAGCTTGAGGATGCGGAACAGCCGCAGCAGGCGTAGCACCCGCACGTCAATCAACGCCTGTAGTCCTGGCACCAGGAAGGCCAGGTAGGTGGGCAGCACGGCGATCAGATCAATGATGCCGTAGGGGCTGCGGGCATAGCGCAGCGGATGCCGTACACAGGACAGCCGCGCGATGTACTCCGCGGTGAAAAGCAGCGTGAACATCCACTCGAGCGTCGTCAGAACCGTGCCGTGACGCGCACGCACGGAGGCGATGCTGTCCAGCATGACTACGATGACGCTGGCAACGATCAGCCCTACCAGAGCCAGATCGAACGCACGGCCGGCGCGCGTGTCCGCCTCGAAGATGATGGTGTACAGACGGAGCCGCCAACTCTCTGGCGGGCCTTCTTGCAACTTCATCGTCATCTGAGAAGGGATCGCTTGTCCATCAGCAACATCCTATGACGGAGACGCAAAGAACATTTGGCAGGTCATGATTCAGCGCTCTCCTATCCAATGCCTCAGAAGTCGCTGCACCGCCGCATCACCGCCGTCCTCTGCTTTCAGCTTGCTTCCAATGTTCCGAGCATTGACGTCCAACTTCTGATCAAGCAGTTCCCTCAGCGAAGCAGCGAGACTGGCTGAATTCAGTCGCGATTGCGGCAGCGGCCTCGGCCCCAAACCTCTTTCATGAACAAGGTCACCCCAGAAGGGTTGGTCGCCGAAGAACGGGCACACCAGCGTCGGCTTCCCCGCTGTCAGACCGGCAGCGGTGGTGCCCGCGCCGCCGTGGTGAACAACCGCCGCCATCCTTGGGAACAGCCAGTCGTGCGGGACATCGTCAACTGCAAAGACATGCGACGGAAGATCAGACGGTTGTAGACCGCCCCAGCCTCGCCCGATGACGCCACGCACCCCGGCCAGCCGCAGGCCTTCCAGAACTTCTCTTGCTTTGCGCCTGGGATCGCGCCCCGCCATGCTGCCAAAACCGACGTAGACAGGCGGCGGACCCGCATCGAGGAACGACCGCAGGGCATCGGGCGGGGCCCAGCTCGGCTGACCCGGTAGCCGCAAGAAGCCCGTGACATGTGCATGGTCTGGCCAGTCAGTCGGCCTGGCCAGCAGCGTTGGACTGTGCGCATGCAGGATCGGCCACGGCCGGCCTTTCGCGTCATGGAACAAGTCCAGCTGAGATGGTCCTGCCCCCATCCCTTCCTGACGACGCCAGGTCAACGCAGGACGAGCGCCAAATCGACGGGCAAGTGCTCGAACCGTGGCATAGCCGGCGCGCCGCGCGCCCGCGCCGCCTAGCCTGCGCATCCACTGCGGGAACACGGGACAGGCAAACTCCCCTGTGGGTACCAGTGCCGGAACAAGCAGCAGCAAGGCCGCAGGAATGTTGAGCGCCGCGGCGATGTCCGGCGCGCCCGCCAGCTTGGCGTGGAACACGATGGCGTCGGGACTGCACGCTCTTGCCGCGCGCCAAAGGTCGCGCTGAACTTCGACCTGCAGAGGCTTGATCTGCGGGGCCAACCGCCACACGGTGCGCAGCATGCCCAGGGGTGTCGCCGATTCCTCCAGCCCGGTGCGTCCTTCCAGCGACTCCATCATCTCGACGAAGCCGTTGCTCATTGGCTCACAGACAACGCCCCGGCCTTCGATCCACGGTTGGAATCGTTGGCTAGCGCACAGCACCGCCTTGTGGCCTGCGCGCTGCAGCGCCAGGGCCAGCGCAAGGAAGGGCTCGACGTCCCCGCGTGAACCGAGGGTCGCGAGCAGTACGCGCATCAGAGCAACCGGAAGGCCAGCACGGCGACCAGCGTTGGCGGCAGCGCGCCCAACAGCAGTCCCAGCGGCGAAATCGCTCCCTCGTCGAAACGCCCACGCAGGATGGACACCCCGGCGGGGTTGGGCGCATTGGCGATGACGGTCAACCCGCCGCCCGTCACGGCGCCCGCTACGAGTGCCTGCTTGAACTCCTCGCTCAGCCCTTCGACGAGGGAACCCAGGTACGTCAACGCCGCGTTGTCGGTGATGGCGGTCAGTGCCGTTGCGCCGAAGAAGACGGCGTCGGCGTCCATCTTGAGCAGCAGCTCCTGCAGCCACCACTGCTGCTGCCCACCCAGCACCACCAGCCCGCCGAGGAAGAACGCCACGAGCAGCGCTTCGCGCAGGATCAGCGGGTCCTGATGGCGTTGGTAGGCCGTCGTGAAGCCAAGGAAGAACAGCAGCAGCCCGACGAACACGGCCGGGTGGTGGGCAAACACCACGACGCCCACCAGGAAAAGCAGGTGCACGGCAATCACCATCACCGGGACCCTTGCGGCATCGGCTGCGGCGGGCGGCGCGAGCTGCAGCAGTTCCTTGCGGAACAGCACCGTGGCCAGACTGGCGTTGATGACGACGGCCAATGCTGCCTTCCAGCCGAAGTGGGTCACCATGTACATCAGATCCCAGTTCCACTTCGCAGCGACCATCAGCACGGGCGGTGCCGCGAACGGCGTCATCGTGCCGCCGATGGAGATGTTGACGAACAGGATGCCGAGCGTCGCGTACTTGAGTCGGTTGGACACCGCCTGGCTGAACAGCCGGTCCCGCAGCATCATGGCCGCGAGCGTCATGGCCGCGGGCTCGGTGATGAAGCTGCCGAGCAGCGGAACGAAGGCGAGGAGCAGGAAGTAGTTCGCCATGCCACGCGGCAGCGGCATGAATCGAGTTGCGCCGTCCACCAGACCGCCGGCCATCTGCAGCACCGGCCGTGTGCCAGCCACCACCATGATGGCGAAGACGAACAACGGTTCGGTGAAGTTGCGCGAGTCGAGATAGGCCGTGGCTTGTGCCTTGCCGTCCAGCGCGAACATGCAGACCATCAACACCAGCGCCCAGAAACCGAACACCACTTCGACTTCCCCCAGCAGATGCCACAGGCCCGCATGGCGTGGCTGCGTGTGAGCCAGATGCTCGAAGAACTTGGTCGAGAAGGTGTGGATCAGCGCGAGACCGAAGAGAACGGTCGCGACGATTTGCAGCGTGGTGGGCATGAGGCAGGCGAACTCAAACCGCGTGGCGGCCCGACCTGCGCAAATCCTGCTGCCGGCCCTGCGCCGGTAGCACCCAGGGGCGGCAGTGTAGCCAGTCGAGGCGCGACGAACGTGCCGCCTGCTATCGCTTCGGCCGGTTCTTCTCCCAGATGGCCACGAGGATCAGTACGTAGGTCAACAGCCGGATGCCATAGTTGATGGGCCCGTCCTCGCCGGACTGCGCTGTGAAGCCCATGTGCAGCCGGTTCAAAGCCTCGATGCCGAACGAGGCGGCGAAGAAGACAAAGAAGCGATCCCGCGTGCTGCGCCAGAAGCTCAGGAAGAACAGACATGCGACAGATGCCAGCGCCGCGACGCAGCCCTGCAGCACGGGGGTGATGGCCGAGGCACTCATCGACCGCGCTCCATCACCAGGCCGATCACCAGCAAGGCCATGGCCACCACACCGACAGCGGCGCGCCACGCCGAGAGATCAATATGGGCCAGCAGCGTCTTGTCGAGCATCAGCAAAGCGTTGTTGGCGGTCAGCCCGACGAAGCACAGGCCGCTCCACAGCAGCAGCCGAAAGCGCGTCTTCGCGTAGCTGCGAAGCAGCAGCAGCGCGCACAGCGCCGCGGTTCCGACGCACAGGGCGTAGATCATCAGCACCACGTCAAGGCCTCCTTCTGAGCTGGAACGCGTCGGCGAACAACTGCGCCTGCTTCTGCGTGGCATCGTGGATGAGTTCGGTCACCCCGATCAAGTTTTTCGCGTAGACGACGGCCAGCGCGCCAAGGGCTTCGTCCAGCGCTTGCGACGCTGCATAGCGAAAGTGGTCCGCCGTCGCCTCGACAATGCCGGTGCCTTGCATCTGATTCAACAGTTCGCCCGCGGCGACTTCGCTGACGTATAGAGAACGCGCGACATCGCCCGTTGTGCGCTGCGCAAGCGGCTGCCGTCGGAACAGCAGCGCCGCTTCAAGGAATGGCACCGACGGGATGCTCGTCAGGATGAATCGCCTGACGTCATCAGGAATGCTTTGGTGATCCCTCACGGGGATGGTTCCGACAGGAGCTGGGGAAGTGCATGCCGGGTCATGTGGCTCTCGCGGGCCGTTCAAAGAACATTTGACCAAATGCACATGCTACGCTCCCAGAGTCCCGCCTGTCGCCCTCAATGCGCGACTGGCGCCGCGTGCAGCTCGAGCGGGCTCGCGGCAGTGGAGCCAACTTCGGGCGCCTCAGGCGCCCATCTTTTTGTTGGCGCGGCGTGGTGTCTCTGACGTTCGTACTCAACGAGTTGGCATGTCCTTGCGATGCGTCGCTGAAGTGCTTCCGGGATGATCGGCGTTCGACAGCCCCCGCGTGATCCTGAGATGCCAGGTACAAAACCAAAACAAAGGAAGCCACTCACCTCCGAGGACAACGATCTCGACGAGGCTGCGCTGGTGCTGCGCCAGTTCAGGCAGATCCTGAACACCGTCAGGGTTCATTTCCAGCAAGTCGAGAAGAAGGCCGGCATCGGTGGCGGGCAGGTCTGGGCGTTGAGCGTCGTTGGGGAGCGCCCCGGCATTGGCGTGAGTGAACTGGCTCGCGCGATGGACGTCCACCAGTCCACTGCGAGCAACCTGGTGAAGACGCTCGTCGAAAAAGCCTTCATCGAGACTCGTCGCGAGGGCGCTGACCGGCGCGCGGTGCAACTTCACCTGCGACCGCAAGGTTTGAAGGTGCTGCGGCGCGCACCGGGGCCGTTCGCCGGCGTGCTGCCGCAAGCGCTGCGAACACTCGACGGGCCGAGTGTCCGCAGACTCCGCAAGGACCTGGCCAAGCTGATCGCCATCCTGCATGCCGATGAGAAGGCCGGGCAGATCCCGCTCAGCGAGATGTAGGGATTGGCTCAGGCCGATTGCGCATCGACCTGTAGCAGCCGGTCGCCGAACGGGTTGTCCAGCACCTGCTGCCAGGCGCCCGTTGGCGTACGGCGCAGCACCGCCACCGACAGGCCTCGCTGCGAGATGGCCTGGCCGCCGGGCGTCGTGCCGGTCATCCCCCACGAAGCAATGTGCAGCGCCAGATCGCCAGCGACGAGCACGTCGTGCACTGCATAGCTGAACCTGGGGCTGACGCTGAAGAACTGCTGGAATCCCGCGCTGAGCGCGGCTTCGCCACTGGCGGGCTGGCCCGGTTCGAAGGCAACGGCGGCTTCCGGCGCGTAAGCGTTCAACACGCTTGAAGGTTTCCGTCCTGGAACGCTGCGGTCATCGCGTCGACGGCTCGAACGACTTGCGCCGTTTGGATGGAATGGCTCGATGTCATGGATGCTCCTGGTTGATGGCGTCCACAGGAGGTGGACAGCCTCACAATCTAGGATCGAACTTGCCAGTCGTCTTCGTGCGCAGCCGGATGCGACGGTCGCCCAGCTGGCCGGAGAGTTCGGCAAGAGTGAGCGGACCGTCTTGCGGGATCTAGCGTCCTTGCGGGACATGGGCATGCCGATCAGCGGGCAAGCCGGGCCGGGCGGCGGAGTTCGGCTGGAGGGGACGCGCGGCCTCACGGCGGTACACCTGAGCCTGGCCGAAGTGATGGCCTGTGGCTGGCCTCGCGTCTTGCAAGGGAATCCAGCGCCCTTCCGTGGGGCGACGCCGCGACATCCGCCCTGAACAAGCTGCTGAACAGCCTGCCGCCAGCGCGCGCCGAAGCATTGCGCGCGGTGCTCCGGCGCGTTTTCGTGGGGCAACCCGCGAGCGCCGCCCTCGCAGCATCAGTCGCCAGCGCGACTGCGGAGTTGCTGACGCTCTTCGAAGAGGCGTTCAGCAGCGGAAGCGGTCTGACGTTCGACTACACGGATGCGCAAGGCCGCCGCAGCACACGTGAGATTGAGCCTCATGGATTGCTCGTGGAGCCGCCGGTCTGGTATCTGCTGGCCAGAGACATCGGCAAGGGCGCCGCGCGAACGTTTCGCATGGATCGCATCACCAAGCCGGCGATTCTCAGCACCTGGCGCTTCCGTCCCGATCTGAAGCTGGCACTGAGCCAGTTGCCACCGACCGGACGTTACGTTCGGGCCGATTCGGGGCGGGCAGCGGACCGAGGCGAAAAATAGACCGTGGCAGCCGTAGGTCAACGGTGATCTGTTCGCTCTGCGGATGGCTAGACCGAAAGATTGGGGAGGAGCAGCCTAACTCGCCAGATTTGAGGATGCTTGCCGGCCTTGGCCGCAGATAGCGTCGCGACCCGCGGCACTAGCGCTGGAAGGGTCGGTTCGCCGCGTCGATCCTTGACAGCCGGCGCACGAAAAGAGACTTATGAGTACCACTCTTCACTGGAACACCGTTCTCATGGAACTGGGTCGGCGCGACCATTCCCCTGGCTACGGCGGAGGCGCGCAGACTGGCCCGACACGTGCATCGCGCGCGATGGCGATGACTCATCTGGCCATCTACAACGCCGTGGCTTCTGTCGTTCAACCCAGCGCCGTCTACAAGGGGGTTAAGAACGACATCGCCGTGCCGCTGCCTACGAAAGGCTCGCCGCTGTCCCACGTGATCGATGGCGCAGCCCACGCGATGCTCACCTATCTGTACCCTCGGCAGGCCAAGTACATCGACTACAGCCTTTCCACCCCGTCGACAAGTGATGGCTTCAAGGAGGGTGCCCTGATTGCGGCGTCCATCATCGAAGCCCGCATGAAAGACGGTTCGGATGCGCCGAACCCACCGGCGCGCCCATCGGATGTCCAGGGCGCGTATGCCAAGCATCGAACAGACCCCTTCGAGCCTGGGCAGCCGGAACTCGGCAAGGCGTGGGGCAACGTTGTTCGCTTCTGCGCTGAACAGGCCGTGACGATCGACCCATATCCAGGACATGGCGAAGCGTCGCTTCTCAGCAACCAGAAGTACAAGGACGACTATCTCGAGGTTCTTGAGAAGGGCTCGCTCAGAAGCGCGACACGAACGCCCGACGAAACGGCCATCGGCTTGTATTGGGGCTACGACGGCGCTGCACACCTCGGTGTGCCGCCCCGTCTTTACAACGAAATTGCGCGTGAGATCATCGCCGGCCTCGCAGACAAGAATCGGCTTCCTTCGACGACGGAGGGATTTGAGCTTGAAGTCGCCCGCGTGCTGGCCGCACTTAACTGCGCAATGGCGGATGCCGGGATCGATGCCTGGCAAGCCAAATACGACAACGATCTTTGGAGACCTGTCGTCGGCATTCGCAGTGAGGGGACGGGCGATCCGTTCTGGGCGCCTCTCGGGGCTCCGCAGACGAACCGGCCAGGCGTTGGCCCTCGCACTCCGCCGTTCCCCGCTTACCCGTCGGGTCACGCCACGTTCGGCGCTGCGTCGTTCCAGGTGCTCGCCCGATGGCTGGGATCGGAGATCACCGTGCAGCAAGTGCTGGACGAGGAAAACAGCGTTCTGGACATTGCCGATCAGCACTTCTCGTTTGTCTCGGACGAACTCGACGGCGTGGCCGTGGACGCCGACGGCTCAGTGCGTCAACGACTGCCGCGCTCGTACAAGAGCTTTGCCCGAGCAGTGTTCGAGAACTCTATTTCGCGCGTGTTCCTGGGCGTGCACTGGCGTTTCGACGGCATCCCGCGGCAGGCTTCTGAGAACGTCGGGGGCGTGCCAATGGGGCTGAAGATTGGCAACCAGGCGCACGATTTCTTCCTTGGCCTAAAGTCCGAGCAGGCCAAGTCATAGAAGCATGTTTTCGAACGGAGCGGGCCGCTTGTTCCAACGGTCCGCTACTTCCTACACCGCTGCCATTTCTGGCCGAGCAACCCATTTCAGCATCGGGTCAGCCATGAACGCCTCATGAGGCGTATGCGTGAGATGGTTCGTGTAGTTGCTGATGGTCTTGCAGGCCACGATGGTGACGACCTCCAGCACCTGGGCACGAGTGAAGCCGGCCGAGATGAAGCGAGCGACAGCGTCGTCACCGGCGCGGCCGCGTTGGCGCACCACCGCTTCGGTGAACTGGCGCAGCGCCTCGTAGCGCGCGTTGTCCTTGATCGGCTCGCCATCGCGCAACGCCGCAATGACGCTCTCTGGCACCTTCGCCGCGCGGCTCAGAAAGGTGTGCCCTGCGGTGCAGTACTCGCAGCCGTGCAGCACGTTGACCGCCTGGAAGGCCACTTGCTGTTCCTTGGCGTCGAGTGTGCCCTTCGTGGTGATGGCCGTGAACAGCGCGTTGTACGCACCGAGCGCGATGGGCGACTCGGCCAGCGTGCCGTGCAGCTTGGGGATGAAGCCCCAGGCGTTGAGCGTCTGCTGCAGCAGCGGCGCGCTGGCCTCGGGAGCGGTTTCGAGAGTGTGGACGGTGAAGGGGGACATGGCAATCTCTTGGGCAGGATGGATGGGATGAGTCAGCGGTAGAGCTTGTGCAGCGCAACGACGTGTTCGTCGCCCAGGCCGGCTTCGCGCGCCGCCTGGAATCGGGCAAGGATGGATTCGGTGAGCGGCAGGCGTTGGCCGCCGGCTGCCAACGCGTAGGCCAAATCCTTGGCCATCAGCTGGACCGGGAACTGCGGTGCATAGGCGCCTGCCAACATGGCCGCGGCTGCACCAGCGGCGGCCGGGCTCGTGACCGGCATGGCCTTCAGTGCGGCTAGCGCCACGGGCAACGCGACCTGCTGGTGGGCCAGTGCCGCTAACTGCTCGGCCATCACGGCCACCTGAGCCGCGAACAGGCTGTTCACCGCGAGCTTCAACGCGCTGCCGCTGCCGTTGGCGCCAACGGCGTGAACGTCGCTCCCCATCTGCAAAAGCAGCGGTGTGACACGCTGAACGGCTTCGTGGGGGCCGCCTGCCATGAAGATCAGCTGACCCGCTTCGGCTTGCGAGCGCGAGCCGGCGACGGGTGCGTCGACCAGAGGCACCGCCAGCGAGGCCGCAAGCTCTTCGATCCAAGCGGGGCTGAGCGTGCTGCACTCGACGCCGATGGCTCCTGTATCCAGCGCGGCAGCGGCGCCATGGTCTGCGTCCAGCCAGACGCTCCTGCTGGCTTCGTCATCGCGCACCATCGAGAACACCACGCGTGCCCCGGCGACGGCCTCGCGAGGCGATGCCGCGGTTCGCCCACCCTGCGTTCGCAGCCATTGCAGGGGCGCGGGGGAGCGGTTCCATCCCACGACGTCATGCCCCGCCGCAAGCAGCCGGGCTGCCATTCGCGAGCCCATGGCGCCGAGCCCTAGGAGAGCGATGGGTTGGGTTGAAGTCATGACACCTCGTTTTTGCGGAAATTGATTGGATGAAGCATGGTCGGCCACCGATCGCACGCGGTGAAGTGCATCGCCTACCATGGAGAATTGCAACTTCTGCAATAGCGGACATGGACCTTGATCAGCTCCGGACCTTTGTCGAGGTGGTGCGCCAAGGCAGCTTCGCGGGCGCGGCACGCTCGCTGAACCTGGACCCGAGCAAGGTCACGAGGGCTGTGGCGGCGCTGGAGACGGAGCTCGGCGTACGGCTGCTGCAGCGCACGACACGCCAGATCTCCCTCACCGAAGGCGGCGAGCGCTACCTGGCCCAGGTGGAGCCCTTGCTCAAGGAGCTGGATCTGGCCGGCGAGGAACTACGGGCCGGGAGCGTGCAGCTGAGAGGCCTGGTGCGTATCACCGCATCCGTGGCCTTCGGGCAGACCGTGCTGGTGCCCTTGCTTCCCGAGATCCACCAGAAGCACCCTGGCCTGGAGCTTGATCTCCTGCTGACTGACACCGTGGTGGACTTGGTGAACCAGCGCGTGGACATCGCACTGCGCCTGGGCCCCGCGGTGAACAGCAGCCTGATCGGCCAGCGGTTGCGCGACGTGCGCTTCCGGGTCGTTGCCAGTCCGGCGTACCTTAAGCAGCAGGGACAGCCGCGCGAGCCCGCCGATCTCGCGCATTGCCGCTGCCTGCGCTTCCCGCTGCCGGGCTACCGGGCGCTCTGGCGTTTCAGAAATGAGCCCGATGGCGAGGTGGAGGATGTGGCCATCCAAGGCTGGCTCGTCGCCAGCTCTGCGCTGGCGTTACGCCAAGCGGCGCTCGACGGCCTTGGGCCGGCGTTGCTGGCGGACTGGCTCATCGACGCAGACGTACGCGCTGGCCGGCTCGTTAATCTGTTTCCCGAGCTGGAAGCGACGGCCACCGATTTCGACAGCGCCGTTTGGCTCTTGTACGCGGCACGGGAAGGCCAACTGCCCAAGCGCGTGCAAGCCGTGCTTGAGTTGCTGAGGGAGAGGTTGAAGCGCTGAGGACTCGGCCCCCAGTGGCAATCAGCCTTTGCGCTTGCGTGCCGTGGCTGGAATGACGTTGTCCAGCCAGGCGAGGGCTTCGTCCACCTGCCGATGCACCACCTCGGGATCACGTCGCGCCTGAGCAACCACCGCTGCCCCTTGCAGACGCGCCAGCAGATGTTTGAATCGCCCCGGATTTCCTAGACACCCGTGAGCCGTTGGGAATGGCGTCGTTCGAACTCGACCGGCGAAGTGTCGCCGGCGGTGCCGTGGCGCC
>NZ_JAVDXV010000014.1:0-97251 GCF_031458115.1 Roseateles asaccharophilus
GAATTCTTCTGGGTAGGGTTGCTTGCTCTGCATGGCACCTCCGATTGGGCCTCAGTTTGAGGCTCGAAGATGTCTACTGAACCCGGGTCGATTCAAGGCGCCTGACTACATCCTCCAAAGACACCTTCGTGAGGAGATCTCCAATGTCGTACCGATCCACAGTTCCTCCCATGGCTTTGCTTATGGGAGGAAGGGTATCAGGCGCGTAACAAGGTGCAACTCGTCAACGCGCCCGACGGAGATCCACGGACCGAAGGTGTACCTCGAGGGCTGCGCGCCAAGCGTTCAACATGAACATCACCCCTCCCGGGGCTGTTGAACTTAAGACTTGCACCAGCGAAATGAACTTAAGACTTGCACTTGGTGCAAGTCAATGCTTCAAGTCGCATGCTGGCCGCAGCGGATGCCTGAGCTGGCGGAAGCGGTGAGATTCGAACTCACGGAAGGCTCACACCTTCGGCGGTTTTCAAGACCGCTGGATTAAACCACTCTCCCACGCTTCCGGAAGGGAGGCGCATTCTAAGGGGCAGGCTCAGCCGCCCGGCCGTTGTGCCTGTTCGCAGTCGATCTGGATGATCTCCAGCGCCTCGCCGTCGGCCACGCGGGCGGCGGTCAACTGGCCGCCCCAGACGCAGCCGGTGTCCAGCGCCAGCAGGCCCGGCCGGGTCACGAGGCCCAGCGTGGACCAGTGGCCAAAGGCGACGGGCGTGCCTTCGGTGTGCCGGCCGGGCACGTCGAACCAGGGCATGAAGCCCGCGGGCGCGGCGCCGGCGCCGTCCTTGGTCTTGAAGTCCATCTCGCCGTCGGCCGTGCAAAAGCGCAGCCGGGTGAGCGCGTTGACGGTGAAGCGCAGTCGCTCGATGCCGCGTAGCGTCGGGCACCAACGCGCGGGCTCGTTGCCGTACATGGCCTGCAGGAAATCGGGCAGATCGGGGCCGCGCAGCACGGTTTCGATCTCGCCGGCCAGCGCCAGCACGTCGTCGCGACTCCACTGCGGCACCACGCCGGCATGCACCATCAGCCAGCCGGCTTCGAAGACGGCCATGCGCTGGTGGCGCAGCCAGTCCATCAGCGCGCTGCGGTCCGGTGCGGCGAGTATGTCGTCCAGCGTGTCGCCGCCGTGCGGCCGGCGCACGCCGTGGTGTGCCGCCAGCAGGTGCAGGTCGTGGTTGCCCAGCAGGCAGGTCGCGGCGTCGCCCAGGTCAATCAAGGTCCTGAGTGTTGCGAGCGAGGCCGGGCCGCGGTTGATCAGGTCGCCCAGCAGCCACAGGCGGTCGCGGGACGGGGAGAAGTCCAGACGCAGCAGCAGCCGCTGCAAGGCGTCGCAGCAGCCCTGCACATCACCGATCAGGTAGTTCATGCCGCCATTGTCCCGGCGCCCGAGCAAGGGATGGCACCGTGGGCCGCGTCACGGGCTTCTGCTAGTCTCCCGGGCTTCGTTTTTGCCCCCGCGTCTCACGGGTTTTCCCGTAAAGGCGCCTTCGATGGATACCGCTCTCGTTCTCTTCCTGATTGTTCTCAACGGCCTTTTCGCGATGTCGGAGATGGCCCTGACCGCGAGCCGCAAGGCCCGGCTGCAGGTGATGGTGGAGAGCGGCGAG
The DNA here is from genome assembly GCF_031458115.1 of Roseateles asaccharophilus. Taxonomy (GTDB): domain Bacteria; phylum Pseudomonadota; class Gammaproteobacteria; order Burkholderiales; family Burkholderiaceae_C; genus Pelomonas; species Pelomonas asaccharophilus_A. The sequence goes on from NZ_JAVDXV010000014.1 coordinate 1,602, forward strand.
GGCGGGGCGCAGGCCGCGATGGACCTGCACGAGAACCCGACCAAGTTCCTGTCGACGGTGCAGATCGGCATCACCGGCATCGGCGTGCTGAACGGCATCGTGGGCGATGCGGCGTTCTCCGGGCCACTGTCGCTGTGGCTCACCGAGACCTTCCACCTGAACCCGGAAGCGACGCAGATCGCCGCGACCGCGCTGGTGGTGGTCATCATCACGCTGCTGACCATCGTGTTCGGTGAGCTGGTGCCCAAGCGCATCGGCCAGATCTACCCCGAGACGGTGGCCCGCCTGGTGGCGCCGCCGATGAACATGATCTCCACGGCCACGCGCCCATTGGTGAAGCTGCTGAGCTTCACCACCGAAGCGACGCTGGGCCTGCTGGGGCTGCGCAACAAGGGTTCGCGCGGCGTGACGGAAGAAGAGATCGCCGCCAGCCTGGAGGAAGGCCTGGATGCCGGCGTCATCGAGGAGCACGAGCACCAGATGGTGCGCAATGTGTTCCGGCTGGATGAGCGTCAGATCGGCTCGATGATGATTCCGCGCGCCGAGATCGCCTGGTTGGACGCAGAGGCCACGCCGGCCGAGGTGCTGGCGGTGCTGCGCGAGCATGGATTCAGCCGCTACCCGGTGTGTCGTGGTGGCCTGAGCGAGGTGCTGGGCGTGGCCAACGCGCCGGCGCTGCTGGCCGGCATGCTGGAAGGCCAGCCGCTGGACCTGACGGCGGGTCTGGAGGCGCCGCTGTTCGTGCCCGAGACGCTGTCGGGCATGGAGCTGCTGGAGCATTTCCGCGTGTCGGACGCGCCGCTGGTCTTCGTCGTCGATGAGTACGGCGAGGTGCAGGGCGTCATTGCCGTGCGCGATGTGTTGGAAGCCATCGCCGGGGAATTCAACGCCCCCAGCGACGGCGATGCCTGGGCGATCCAACGGGAAGACGGGAGCTGGCTGATCGACGGCCTGATCCCGGTGCCCGAGCTGAAGGATCGCCTGGAGCTGAAGGAACTGCCTGAAGAGGACCGTGGCCGCTACAACACCCTGGCCGGCATGATCATGCTGCTGCTGGGGCGCTTGCCGCGCACGACCGATGTGGTGGAGTGGGACGCGTGGAGATTCGAGGTCGTGGACCTCGACGGCAAACGTGTGGACAAAGTGCTGGTCAGTCGTCTGACCGAACCTGGAGAGAGAGAAACATGAGCAACCCCCCGATGTACGGCGAACTGCTGCCGCTGGACCGCGAAGTCCACAAGAACCTGAAGCTGGACACCAACCAGACCGTCGTCAGCCAGGTAGCCGACCAGAACTCCGTGTTCCTGGCCGCCGTCGAGTTTGGCGATGCGTGCAAGGAGTACCCCATCGTCTTCGTGCGCGCCGGCGCGCCTGATGCACAGGGCAAGCAGGCCGTGGCGCCGCTGGCCGTGCTGGGCCTGAAGCCCGGCTCCAACCTGTTCGTCGATGCCGAGAAGTGGACCGGCAACTACGTGCCGGCCTATGTGCGCCGCTACCCGTTCGCGATGGCCCGCGTGGATGACACGGGCAACAGCCTGGCCGTCTGCTACGACCACAAGTGGGCCGGTTTCAACGAAACCACCGGAGAAGCGCTGTTCAAGGACGGTCAGCCCACCGAATTCCTGCAGAACGCCAAGGCTTTCCTGGAGAACTTCGAGCAGGAGACCGAGCGCACGCGCCTGATCTGCAACCTGCTGGTCGAACTGGACCTGCTGCAGGACATGCGCTTCGAAGCCGGCCTGCCCAATGGCGAGAAGCTGGACGTCGAAGGCTTCCTGGCGCTGGACGAAAAGAAGTACAGCGAACTGGCTGACGACAAGGTGCTGCAGCTGCACCGCAACGGCCTCATCGCGCTGCTGGAAATGCACCGCCTGTCGCTGTCCAACATGAACCGTCTGGCCGCCCGTTACGGCGTCTGATGACGGCGCGCGGTCGGCGCTGCCGCCGTCCGCGCACCACCCATTTGGGTGCCCTGTCGCCCGTCCGGGCGACGGAGAACCCCGGGAAACACACGATCTGGCAAGGTATCGGTGTGTATGCGACCCGCAAGATTCACTATTAAGTGCCTAGACTTCGCCCCTCTGGTGCACTACGCGCCCCAAGGATGCAGTCAATGATCCCCAGCTTCAAAGAGAGCCAACGCGGGCAGCTCAATCCCTTCGGCGGGCCTCCGCTCGAGCTGAACAGCGACTTCGGGTCACTTGAAGGCGATGCGCTGGGCTTGGTCGAGCGGCGCTACCAGGATCGTGGCCTGTCCGTGAAGCGCGACTTCAGCAGCCGCAACGAGGCCGGCGACGTGGTCTGTACCGCGCGCGATGGCGACAAGATCGTCGGCACGCTGTCCGTGCGCTTCGACGGCGTGGGCGGCCTGAAGGCCGACCTGCTGTTCCAGGAAGAGCTGGCCGAATGGCGCGCCGCCGGCGTGAAGCTCTGCGAGTTCGGCAGCCTGGCCGTCGACAAGCATTCCTACGACCCCAAGCGCGTGCTGGCGCAGGTCTTCCACCTGGGCTATCTGCATGCCCACCGCCGCGCGCGTTGCCAGCGGCTGGTCATTGAGGTCAATCCGCGCCATGTGGCGTTCTACCGGCGCTACCTGGGCCTGCTGCCGCACACGACCGCGCGCCACAACCCGCGCGTGGATGCGCCAGCCGTGCTGATGAGCGTCGATTTCTCCACCGTGCGCGAGCAGATCGCGCTGTGGGGCGGCCGGCCCGAACTGCTGGGCAGCGCGCGCTGCCTGTATCCGCTGGCCTGGGACGAGGCCACCGAGGCCGCCATGCTGGCCAGCTTGGGCTGACCCAGGGGTCATCTCAGCCCGCGGGCCGATAGCCCAGCCGCCGGGACAGCGCGGCCGCGGCGTGGCGCAACGTCAGCGGCAGCGCGCTCTCGGCTGAGGTGTCGAATCCCGTGCTGGGGCCGATGGCCGTCAGCGCGAGCACCAGGCGGCCTTCTGCATCGAAAACCGGCGCCGCCGCCGCGCTGACGCCCGCCACCACGCCATCGCGCGACGTCGCGAGGCCCTCTTCACGCACGGCTGCGATCGTCACCGCATCTGGCAGAGACTCGCCCAGTGCCGCAGCCTCATCGGCGCGCCATGTGGCAAACAGCCGCCCGGACGCCGTACCCGCCAGGCTCATCACCGTGCCATGGCGCATGCTGATGTGCACCGGCGTAGGCCCCTCTGCCACGCGCACGATGGTGGGCCCGTGGGTGCCCCACACTGCGATGGCCACCGTATGGCCCAGCTGCTGCGCCAGCTCCTCGACGACCGGCGTGGCCAGCCGCACCGGGTCGTACTGCTGCAGGCTGATCAGGCCCAGTTGCATGGCCAGGGGGCCCAGGCCGTAGGGGCCGCTGCCGCCGTCCTGTTCCACCAGGCCCAGCTTGATGAAGCTCACCAGGTAGGGATGGGCCTTCGCGGGCGACATGCCGGCCTCCCGCGCAAGATCCTTCAACGCCATCGGCCGGCCGTGATGGGCCAGTGCCAGCAGCAGCTGGCCGCCCACTTCGATGCTCTGGATGCCGCGCGGTTCTTTCATGCTAAAAATTCTATATTGGTGAATTCATTTGGAATAGGATAAATTTCGGGCTCGCCAGCTGGAGATGCCATGAGCGCCACCACCAAAGCCTTTGCCTCGCAGGCGGACCTGGAAGAAAAGCAGGTCACCTTCGAGCGCCTGTCCGAACACGCCTGGGCGTACACCGCCGAGGGCGACCCCAACACCGGCATCGTCATCGGCCGCGACGCGGCCATGGTCATCGACACCCAGGCCACGCCGGTCATGGCGGCTGATGTGATCCGCCGCATCCGCGAGGTGTCGGCGGTGCCCATCAAGTACGTGCTGCTGAGCCACTACCACGCGGTGCGCGTGCTGGGCGCGTCGGCGTTCAAGGCGGAGGGGTTGGAGCAGGTCATCGCCAGCGAGGGCACGCTCGCATTGATCAAGGAGCGCGGCGAGCAGGACAAGGCCAGCGAGATCGGCCGCTTCCCGCGGCTGTTCCGCAATGTCGAGTCGGTGCCGGCAGGGCTGACCTGGCCCACGTTGACCTTCTCGGGCCGGCTGACGCTGGACCTGGGTGGCGTGAAGGTCGAGATGTTCTCTCCCGGCCGCGGTCACACGGCGGGCGACACGGTGGCCTGGCTGCCGGACGAGCGCGTGCTGTTCAGCGGTGACCTGGTGGAGTTCGACGCCACGCCCTACTGCGGCGACGCGCATTTCCAGGACTGGCCGAAGACGCTGGATGCCGTTGCTGCGCTGAATGCGAACGCCCTCGTGCCGGGTCGCGGCCCCGCGCTGAAGGGCGCCGAGCAGGTTGCAGCGGGCCTGGACGGCACGCGGGCCTTCGTCAGCGAGCTGTACGCGGCGGTGCAAGCCGGCGTGAAAGCCAACGAGGAGCTGAAGGCCGTCTACCAGCGAACTATGGCTGCGCTGCGGCCCAAGTACGGCCACTGGGTCATCTTCGACCACTGCATGCCCTTCGACGTGACCCGTGCCTACGACGAAGCGGGCGGCACGGCGCATCCGCGCATCTGGACCGCCGAGCGCGACGTGGAGATGTGGAAGGCCCTGGAGGGAGTCTGAGCGTGGACCTGCCGCGCTACCCCTATCACCAGAGCCTGGAGCAGCGCTCCGGCCAGCCGCAGCGCCGGCCCGTGGTCATCGTCGGCGCCGGCCCGGTGGGGCTGACGCTGGCGCTGGACCTCGCGAAACGCGACGTGCCCGTCGTGGTCATCGACGACAGCGACCGCATCGGCGAGGGCTCGCGCGCGGTCTGCTGGGCCAAGCGGACGCTGGAGGTGTTCGACCACCTGGGCGTGGGCGAGGCCGTTGCACGCGAAGGCGTGCGCTGGCAGCGCGGCCGCGTGTTCCATGGCGAGCGCGAGGCCTATGCCTTCGATCTGCTGCCCGAAGCGCATCACAAGATGCCCGCGATGGTGAACCTGCAGCAGGATCAGGTCGAGGCGCGACTGGTGCGCGCGGTGCAGTTGGAGCCGCGCATCGAACTGCGCGGCCGGCACGAGCTGATCGGGCTGGAACAGGATGCGGATGGCGTGACGCTGAACGTGCGCACGCCCGACGGCCTGTTCGACATGCGCGCTGACTGGGTGGTGGGCTGCGATGGCGCGCGCAGCCCCACGCGCACGCTGCTGGGCTTGGGCTTTGCGGGCCAGGTGTTCGAGGACCGCTTTCTCATCGCCGATGTGCGCCTCGCGCCCGGCGTGCGGCCGCGCGGGCTGGACCCCGCGACCCCTGAGCGCTGGTTCTGGTTCGATCCGCCCTTCCACCGTGGCCAGTCCGTGCTGCTGCATGCGCAGGCCGACGGCCTGTGGCGCATCGACTTCCAGCTAGGGCGTGATGCGAATGTGGACGCCGAGCGCGACCCCGAGCGCATCCGCGCCCGCGTGGCGGCCATGCTGGGCAGCGACGGCTTCGAGCTGGTGTGGTCGTCCATCTACCAGTTCTGCTGCCGCCGCGCGGAGCGCCTGCGCGTGGGCAGCGTGCTGTTGGCGGGCGATGCGGCTCACCAGGTCTCGCCCTTCGGCGCGCGCGGCGCGAACAGCGGCGTGCAGGACGCCGACAACCTGGGCTGGAAGCTGGCCGCGGTCGTCAAGGGCGAGGGCGACGATGTGCTGCTGGACAGCTACGAGTTCGAACGCATCGAAGCGGCCGACGACAACATCGGCCATTCCACGCGTGCCACCGACTTCATCAGCCCTAAGAGCGCGCTGAGCCTGCGGCTGCGCAAGGCCGCGCTGGACCTGGCCGCGCATACCGACTTCGCCAAGCCGCTGGTCAACAGCGGGCGGCTGTCGCTGCCGACCGCGCATGTCGACTCGCCGCTGAGCACGGCGGACGCCGAAGTCTGGACCAGCGGCCCGGGGCCGGGCTGCCCGGCACCCGACGCGCCGCTGGACGAGGGCGGCTGGCTCAGCGAGCAGTTCGGTCGGGGCTTTGTGCTGCTGGCCTTTGGCTGGCCGGTGCAGGCGCCTGGCCTACGCGTCATCACGCTGCCGGCCGAAGGCGTGGCCGCCACGCGCTACGGCGCCCGCCCTGGCAGCGTTCATCTGATCCGCCCCGACGCCGTCGTCGCCGCACGCTGGCATCGCTTCGACGCAGCGGACGTCGCCGCGGCACTGGCCCGCGCCCACGGGAGACCGCAATGAGCGAACTGAAGCTGACCTCGAACTTCGGCCCAAATCTTCGCGATGAGGCCGATGCTTTCTACGCTGAGCTGATTGCCGCCCAGGCAAGCTTGAACGACGAGCAGGCCGTCGACTGGCTGGCGCGGCTGACGCTCATCCTTTGCAACCACATCGGCGATCGCGACGTGCTCCGGCACGCGTTCGCATTGGCCCATCAAGCACGCCATGACTGAACTGACCTACCTCACGGGCTTTGGCAACCAGCACAGCAGCGAAGCCGTTGCCGGCGCGCTGCCCATAGGCCGCAACAGCCCGCAGAAGGCGCCCAACGGCCTGTATGCCGAGCTGCTGTCCGGCAGTGCCTTCACCGCGCCGCGCGCCGACAACCAACGCACGTGGATGTACCGCCGCCGGCCGTCGGTCGTCGTCGGCGGCTACGAGCCGCTGGCGCACGCGCTGTGGAAGAGTGGTGCCGCGGAAGGCGAGCGCGCGCCGCCCGATCCGCTGCGCTGGGGCCCGACGCCGCTGGCCACCGAGGGCGACTTCGTCGATGGCCTGCGCAGCTATGCGGTCAATGGCGAGGTGGGCATCACCGGCATGGGCGCGCTGGCCTATGTGGCTACGCGTGCCATGGGCCGCCGCGCACTGGTGAATGCCGACGCCGAGATGCTGCTGGTGCCGCAGCAGGGCCGCCTGCTCGTGACGACCGAGCTGGGGCGGCTGGAGGTCGCACCCGGCTCCATCGCACTGCTGCCGCGCGGCATGGCGTTCAAGGTCGATCCGCTGGATGTGCCGGCGCGCGGCTATGTCTGCGAGAACTTCGGCGCCGCGATGCGCCTGCCGGAGCTGGGCCCTATCGGCAGTAACGGCTTAGCCAACCCGCGGGACTTCGAAGCGCCGACTGCCTGGCATGAAGCGGAAGACGTCGACTATGAAATCGTCAAACGCTACGGCGGCCAGCTGTGGCGCGCGACGCAGGCACACAGCCCGTTCAATGTCGTCGCATGGCACGGCAACCTCGTGCCCTATCGGTGGGACACGGCGCGCTTCATGACGATCAACACCGTCAGCTTCGACCACCCCGACCCCAGCATCTTCACGGTGCTGACCAGCCCCAGCGACACGCCCGGCTGGGCCAATGTCGACTTCGTCATCTTCCCGCCGCGCTGGATGGTGGCCGAGGACACCTTTCGCCCGCCCTGGTATCACCGCAACGTGATGAGCGAGTTCATGGGCCTGGTGCTGGGCCAATACGACGCCAAGCCCGAGGGCTTCAAGCCCGGCGGCGCCAGCCTGCACAACAGCTATGTGCCGCACGGGCCCGACGCCGAGGCCTTCGACAAGGCCAGCGGCGCCGACCTCAGGCCGCACAAGCTGGACAACACGCTGGCCTTCATGTTCGAGACGCGTTGGCCGTTGAAGCCCACGAGCTGGGCGCTGAACGACGCGCCGCTTGAAAAGACCTACGCCGACTGCTGGCGTGACCTGAAAGATGACTTCCATGCTTGACCACACGCACGACGCCGGCACCCTGTCCTGGGTGGCCTCGGCCAATGACCCCAGCACCGACTTCCCGCTGCAGAACCTGCCGTTCTGCTCCTTCCGCCGTGCCGGCTCGCTGGAGCCCTTCCGTGTCGGCGTGGGCATCGGTGACCAGATCCTGGACCTGACCGGCTGGGGCATCGCCGACCTCAATGCGCTGATGGCGCGGCCGAGCAGCGAGCGCCGCGCGCTGCGGCACCGTTTGTTCGACACGCTGAAGGTCGGTGCGCCCGAGGTCGAACTGCTGCCACAGGTGCAGGTCGAGTACACGCTGCCCTGCCGCATCGGCGACTACACGGACTTCTACACCGGCATCCACCACGCACGCGCGGTGGGCAAGCTGTTCCGCCCCGACAACCCGCTGCTGCCCAACTACCAGTGGGTGCCCATCGGCTATCACGGCCGCAGCAGTTCCATCGTCGTCAGCGGCACACCGCTGCGCCGCCCCAAGGGCCAGGTCAAGCCGCCGGACGCCGAGGCGCCAGTCTTCAAGGCCAGCGCCCGCGTGGACTGCGAGCTGGAGCTGGGCCTGTTTGTCGGGCCGGGCAATGCGCTGGGTGAACCCTTCGGCATCGACGAGGCCGACGAGCACGCCTTTGGCCTGACGCTGCTGAACGACTGGTCGGCGCGCGACATCCAGCCCTGGGAGTACCAGCCGCTGGGGCCTTTCCTGGCGAAGAACTTCGGCACGACCATCTCGCCGTGGATCGTCACGATGGAGGCGCTGGCGCCGTTCCGCATCCCGTTCACGCGGCCCGAGGGCGACCCGCAGCCGCTGCCCTACCTGGACTCGCCCGCGCACCGCGCCAACGCCAGTTTCGACATCGAGCTGGAGGTCTGGTTCAAGACGCCGGCCATGATCGAGCCGACGCGGTTGTCGCGCTCCAACCTGCGCCACGCGTACTGGTCGCTGGCGCAGATGCTGACCCACCACGCCAGCAATGGCTGCAACCTGCAGCCCGGCGACCTGCTGGGCACCGGCACCATCAGCGGCCCCGAGCAGGCCGAAGCCGGCTCGCTGCTGGAGCTGACGCTGGGCGGCAAGCAGCCCATCACGTTGCCCAATGGCGAGCAGCGCACGTTCGTGCTGGACGGCGATCAGCTGGGCTTGCGCGCCTTTGCGGAGAAACCCGGGTTCCGACGCATCGGTTTTGGCGCCTGCGACGGCGTCATCACGCCAGCAAGCTGACCCTGTCTTGCGCAAACGTAACGTCGGCGCAATGAAGTCCAACAAAGCGCAACGGGATGCGCCGCGCGGGAGCGCCGCCACTAGATTGCCGCCACTGGCCCGGGACTGACGACAAGAGACAACGCAGCCCGGCCTGTCTGAGACGAGCCCAGCCCGCAGCCCTGATGGCCGCGGGTCAGGCCCCTTGTTGTCCAACAGAACTCGTTGCCCAGGAGCACCTACGTGGCCAAGCCTCATTTCAAGCAGAACCTCTTGCCCCGACTCATCGCGCTGACGCTGGGAGGCGCTGCCTTCGGCGCCGTGGCGCAGGACGCCAACCAGCAGCTTGAGACCGTCGAGATCCGCGGCGTGCGGGCGACGCTGAAGAAGAATCTGTCCGAGAAGCGTGAGTCGCAGAACATCGTCGATAGCATCAGCGCCGAGGACGTGGGCAAGTTCCCCGACAAGAACGTGGCCGACTCGCTGCAGCGCGTGCCCGGCATCTCGGTGGACCGCATCTGGGGCGAGGGCAAGGCCATCTTCGTGCGCGGCACGGACAAGAACCTCAACATGACGCAGCTCAACGGCCAGGCCGTCGCGTCGTCGGAGTGGTGGCTGAACGAGCCGCAGACGCGCAGCTTCAACTACGACGTGCTGCCGTCCGAGATCGTCGGCAGCCTGGATGTCTACAAGAGCCCGTCGGCCGACCTGGACGAAGGCTCCATCGGTGGCCTTGTCATCGTGAAGACGCGCAAGCCGCTGGCCTTCAAGGACCAGCTCACGCTGCAGGCGTCGGCCGAGGCGATGTACAGCAAGCTGCCCGGCAAGACCGACCCGCAGCTGTCGGGCCTGCTGAACTGGAAGAGCGACGACAAGACCTTCGGCGTGCTGCTGGCCATCAGCAGCCAGAAGCGCAACATGCGCCGCGACGGCCTGGAGCAGTTCTCCGACGGCAAGTACAACGTGCGTGACCAGAACGGCGTCGTCACCAATGCCTACGCGTCCTGGGGCGGTGGTTCGGCCATCTTCCGCCAGGAGCGCGAGCGCACCACGACGAACCTGGCGCTGCAGTTCCAGCCCAACCCGGCCACCGATCTCGTGCTGAATCTGATGGATTCGGACATGAAGATGAACAACAACAACCAGAACTACCTGTGGCAGGCGGGTGGGCTGGCGGTGGGCGGTGTCATCAGCGTGCGCGACCCCAAGTTCATCACCGTCAGCGACGGCAGCAAGGCGCTGGTGGGCGGCACGGTCGGCCCGACCACTGGCGTGTCCTTCGAGCCCATCTACCGCGAGAGCTACATCAAGAGCCGCGTGGCGGACCTGGACGGCAGCTACGAGGGTGGCAACTGGCGCCTGCATGGCCAGGTCGGCACGACCAACAGCCAGGGCGGCAGCGCGCACGACCGCCACTTCTGGATGGAAGGCGACACGCGCACGACGATCTCGCTGGGCCCGGACCAGTACGGCGTGAAGTACCTCGACATCAGCCCGCTGGATCCCAAGGCGCTGACGCTGAAGGCCGGCGACGACCGCATCCGCCGCATGGAAGCCAAGGAGAATTACGCGCAGGCCGACCTGACCTGGGACTTCGACAACAGCCCCATCACCGCCGTGAAGCTGGGCGTGAAGCTGCGCGACAACACGCTGCAGAATTTCCGCGTCCAGGGCACGGCCGGCCCGGGCTCCAACGGCTGGCAGTCGTTCAGCCTGGCCGACCTGTCCACCGGCCCGTCCCCGCTGCTGAGTCAGCAGGCCGCCACGCCGGGCGCGCTGACGCAGTACGCATGGTTCGACGACGGGTTGGTCGCCTCCAAGGCCATCCCGATGTTCGATAAGGCCATGGTCTACAAGGACGTGCTGAACGAGAACTACAAGATCCACGAGCGCATCACGGCCCTGTATGCCAAGGCGGATTTCTCGGTCGCCAAGTTCCGCGGTGACTTCGGCCTGCGTTTCGTGCGCACGCAGCAGACCTCGGACGGCTACCTTGGCAACGCGACCGGCGGCTTCTCGCCGACCAGCGTCGGCAACAACTACACCAACGCGCTGCCCAGCCTGAATGTCGTCTACGACCTCAGCAAGCAGGTCGTGCTGCGCGGTTCGGTGTCGCGCGCCATGGCCCGCCAGACCTTCGACCTGCTCAGCCCCGGCATGCGCCGCGACGGCACCGTGCTGTCCAAAGGCTACGCCGGCAACCCGTTGTTGAAGCCGGTGCACGCCAACCAGGCAGAGGTCGGCGCCGAGTGGTACTACGCCGATGCGGCGCTGATCTCCGGTACCTTCTTCATCAAGAAGCTGGACACTTTCACCTACAAGGCCTCCAAGTCCGAGCAGGTGGGCAACGAGACGCTGACCATCGAGCGCCCCTACAACGCCGACAACGGCGCCGACATCAAGGGCTTCGAGCTGCAGTGGCAGCAGCCCTTCGGCAACACCGGCTTCGGCACCGTCGTGAACTACACCTTCACCGACGCCAAGGCCGGCGCGGTGTCCGGCCAACCGCGCCTGAAGGTGCTGGGCAACTCGCGCGACCAGTTCAACTTCAGCGGCTACTACGAGCAGGGCCCCATCAGCCTGCGCGTCTCGTACAACTACCGCTCCAAGAGCTATGGCAATGTGGAGATGGGCGGGCAGGTGGTGAACGCCGCCTACGGCCAGTGGGATGCCTCGGCGAGCTGGGACCTGACCAAGCAGGTCACGCTGTATGCCAGCGCGGTGAACATCAACAACGAAGTCATCAAGTCCAACACGGTGGATGGCATTCCCATCGGTGTCTACGAGAACGGGTCGCGCTACAGCGTGGGTGCTCGGGTGAAGTTCTGACAGGCGGTGCCTGCTTGATGTGAACCCTGGCAGCGATGCGATCCATCGCTGCCAGCCCTTGCCTTGCTGCTGCTTCCATGAACACCAAAACCCTCACTCCCACCGCGAACCAGGGCGTGCTGCTGCCCATGCTGTTCATCGGGCTGATGTTCTTCATCCTCGGCTTCGCGACGTGGCTGAACGGCTCGCTGATTCCGTTCCTGAAGCTCGTCTGCGAGCTGAACAACTTCCAGGCGCTGTGGGTCGCGTTCGCGTTCTACATCGCCTACACGGTGATGGCGCTGCCGTCGGCGGCCATCCTCGCGCGCATAGGCTACAAGAACGGCATGACCGTGGGCCTGGGCGTCATGGCGCTGGGCGCGCTGTGCTTCATCCCCGCGGCGAAGTCGGGCCTGTACCCAGTCTTCCTGCTCGCGCTGTTCACGCTGGCCAGCGGCATGACGCTGATGCAGACCGCCATCAACCCCTACATCGTCTGCATCGGCCCGCGCGAGAGCGCGGCCATGCGCATCTCCATCATGGGGCTGTTCAACAAGGGGGCCGGCATCGTCGTGCCGCTGGTGTTCACGGCGCTGATCCTGTCGGGCATGGAGCGCTTCTCCGAGCCAGCCATGGCCGCGCTGGACCCGGCCGCGCGCGAGGCGCTGCGCAGCGAGTTGTCGCAGCGGCTGGTGTTCCCCTATGCGGTGATGGCCGCTGGCTTGCTGGCCTTCATGGCGCTGATCCATTTCTCTTCGCTACGCGAGCCTGAGCTGGAAGCGGCCGATGCATCGGCATCGTCCTCAGGTGACGTGACGCGCTGGGGCGTGTTCCGTCACCCGCAGGTGGTGCTGGGCGCGCTGGCATTGTTCGGCTACGTGGGCGTGGAGGTCATCGCCGGCGACACCATCGCGCTGTACGGCCAGCAGTTGGGCGTCGCGCACTACGGCGTGCTGACCTCGTACACGATGGGCTTCATGGTGCTGGGCTACCTGCTGGGCGTCGCGCTGATCCCGCGCCGGCTGTCCCAGCGCACGGCACTGGTGCTGTCCGGCGCCAGCGGCCTGCTGTTCGCGGTGGGCGTGGCGCTTGCATCGCCAACAAGCACCGCTTGGTCGCAAGCCTTGTTCGGCTGGGCCGGTGTGCCGGTGGTGCCAGACACCGTGCTTTGCCTTGCGTTGCTGGGCTTGTCCAACGCGCTGGTGTGGCCAGCCATCTGGCCGCTGGCGCTGGAGGGCCTGGGCAAGTACACGGCTGCCGGCTCGGCGCTGCTCATCATGGGCATTGCGGGCGGCGCGCTGATTCCGATGCTGTACGGCCACTTCGCCGACGCGTGGACGCCGCAGCGCGGCTACTGGGTCATGCTGCCCTGGTATGGGCTGATCCTGTTCTACGCCTTGTTCGGCAGTCGGCTCAGGAAGTGGTGAGGCCGCTGTCGGAGTTCCCTTTGTGGCCGTCATTGGGCTGCTTTGCGGCGCTGGCCGTCGTTGAGCGAGCCTGATCTCTGCAGGGTTCAGCCGCTCACACCTTGGTGAGGAAGGTCGCCGCGTCACCCGCTTCACACTTCCAGTCTGCGAAGACTCCGACCAGATTGCATTCCACGCAGCGGCAAGCGATGTAGTACCAGCGCACGTCATGTGTGCCCTCGTACACGGAGACTCCGGACATCAGCTCGAACACCTCGTTCTCGCACACGCACTCGTGCGTCTCAGGCGCGGCTTCTTCAACGTAGTCCGCGCTGTCGCCCATCAGGTGTTCCCGTCCGCAGTCGGTGCAGGTGCGGATCGCAACGCCGGCTTCTTCATCGGTCTGCAGCGCGAAGGTTCGGCACCCGCAATCGCATTTGGACGCGGCAAACCGGACGGCCTCATGGCGATTCGCAACGCTGTAGCTGCGCAGCTCGGCCTGGGTGTCGCCGGACGTCGTCCCGTACCAAAACTCGCCCTTCTTCGTCAGTGCCATTGATGCTGCTCCATTCTTCAAGGTGGGCTTGGCGGCGGGCCCGACGCCAAGCTCGCACGACCCTCTGGATTTTGCCCCGAGGCCCTGCGCGTCGTCGCCAAGGGCCCAGGTTGGGGTGATCGCCGGCAAGAGCTGGATGCTGATTCTTGGAGACTGCGGTCATGCGGCTGACTCTCCGACGGGAACGGGTCGTATCAGGTTGAAGGCGACACCGGCTTTACGGCGAGAGCGCGCGTAACAGTCCGACCAGCACGCCTCGAATACGATGGACCGCTCCTTCATCGGCAAAGGCCCAGCCCATGCGATGCCTCGGCATCACGACCATGCCCGCCCTTGCGGCCCTTACTAACGCGTACGCCCACGCGAACACGTCGCCCGTCATCTTGCCCGCCCAGGACGGCAAGCCATGACCCCCATTCAGCAATGGCATGCCACTCGCAGCCTGCGCCTGCTGTGGCAGACGCTGCGCGACATGATGGTCTCGATGGGACCCCTGCTGCTGCTCGGCGGAGGCTTGCTGGTGGCGGCCTACTGGTGGCTGGATCCGCAGCCGCCACGCCAGGTGAAGCTGGCCACCGGCCCGGCCGGTAGCGCCTACGCGGCTTTCGGCGAGGGCTATGCGAAGGCGCTGGCGCGCGAGCGCATCCAGGTGCAGCTGATTGCCAGCGAAGGCGCACAGGACGATCTGGCGCATCTGCGCGCGGGCACGGCCGACGTGGGTTTCGTGCGCGGTGGCATGGCCGATCCAGCGGCCGATACTGAGGCTGGCATCGTCTCACTGGGCAGCCTGTTCTACGAGCCGATCTGGATCTTCTATCGCCGCGATCTCGGCATCGCGCGCCGCCAGCCCGGCGGCGAACTGCAGCGCTTGACCCAGCTGCGTGGCCTGCGGGTCAATGTGGATCAGGACGGCAGCGGCGTGCCGCAGATCGTCGAGAGGCTGCTGGCGCTGAACCAGCTGAAACCTACCGATCTTCAGCTGTTCAATCTGGCGCCCGACGCTGCCGGTGCGGCCCTGCGCGAAGGCAGGCTGGACGCCGCGGTGCTGATCTCGGCGCCGCAGGCCGGCCTGATACGCGCGCTACTGCGCGACCCGGCCATCGCGCTGATGGCCTTCGAGCAGGACGAGGCCTATTCGCGCCACCTGCCGTTCCTGTCCACCGTGAGGCTGCCGCGCGGAGTGGTGGATCTGGCGGCCGATCTGCCGCCGCATGATGTGCCGCTGCTGGCCACCACCACCGCACTGCTGGCGCGCGAGCAGACTCACCCCGCGCTGCGCCAGCTGTTCGCGCAGGCCGCCCTGGGCTTGCACAGCGGGGCTGGCTGGTTCAATGGCGCGCGCGACTTTCCCAACACCCGCACCAGCGAGCTGCCGGTCAGCGCCGAGGGCGACCGTGCGATCAACGGCACGCCGCCGGCCTGGGCGCGCTATCTGCCTTTCTGGGCCGGCAATCTGCTGGAACGCATGTGGCTGGTGGTCGGCGGCCTGCTGGTGCTGATGCTGCCGCTGTCGCGCATCGTGCCGCCGCTCTACACCTTCCGCGTGCGCTCACGCGTGTTCCGCTGGTATGCGCGGCTGCGCGAGGTGGAAGCCAAGCTGGAAACCGGCACGGGCGAGCGCGACGCATTGCTCGACGAACTGGACGAGCTGGACCGTGTCACGCACCGCATTGCGGTGCCGCTGTCCTATGCCGAAGAGCTTTACGCGCTGCGCAACAACATCCATGCGGTGCGCAAGCGTCTGTTGGCGCAGCGGTCCCGGGCCACAGCCGGACCGGCCGATTGATTGGCGAGCGGGGAGGCGGGCGCCTTCGACCGCTGATGCCCTGAACTCCCAACAGCTTGTAAATTCGCAGGCATCTCCCGACCCAGCCCCAGAAATCCAATGACCAAGAACAACAGCAAACCCTTCGTGATCGGCGTGGCAGGAGGCAGCGGCAGCGGCAAGTCGACAGTGACCCGCCAGGTGCTGGCCTCCATCGGGCCGGACAGGGTGGCGGTGGTCATGATGGATGACTACTACCTGGACCAGTCGCACATGTCGCCCGAGGAGCGGCGCAAGCAGAACTACGACCACCCCGATGCCTTTGATTGGCCGCTGATGGCGCGGCATGTCGCCTCGCTGCGCAAGGGGGAGGCGATCGAGATGCCGGTGTACGACTTCGCGGCCGACAACCGCTCCCAGCAGACCATCACGGTGAAGCCCGCGCCGGTGGTCGTCGTGGAGGGCTTGTACGCGTTGTACGACCCCAAGCTGCGCAACCTGATGTCGCTGAAGATCTATGTGGACACGGCCTCGGACGTGCGCTTCATCCGCCGCCTGCAGCGCGACATCCTGGAGCGCGGGCGCAGCACCGAAAGCGTGGTGAACCAGTACCTGGAAACCGTGCGCCCCATGCACAAGCAGTTCATCGAGCCGACCAAGCGCAATGCCGACGTGATCCTGCCGCACGGCGCCAATGGCCCGGCGGTGGACATCATCACGACCAAGGTGATGAGCCTGATGCGCGACATCGAACCGCGCTGATCGGGCGCAAGAGGTAGTGCTACGCGGTGCTCGCCGCCAGCCGGCCTCCGGTCGGCGTTGCATCGGCATCCGCTTCCACGCGAGCGGCCACGGCCAGCGCCGACAGCACCGCGCTTTCCAGCAGCGGCACGCCGGCTTCGGCGTAGGAGCCGCACCACCACACGCGGCGTCCGGGTTGCGCGTGCAGCGCCCGTAGCGACGCGAGCGCAGCCGCACTGCCGGCACCGACCAGCGGCCGCTCGAAGCGGGCGTGGCCAAGGAGGCTGTCTTCGCGAGGCGAGCGCTGCGGCATCACGGTCTGGAACAGCGGCGCGGCGTGGCGCAGCCCGGGCTGCACGCGGTTGATCCAGATGGTGCTTTCGGGCTGCTCATGCTCGGCGCAGACGCGTGCGTTCACGGGCGACCAGTCGGCGCGACGCTCGGGCATCAGCGCGGGGTCGCTGTGCATCAGCACCTCCAGCGCCCGATAGCGGAAGGCGGCCAGCGCGGCGGCCTCGTCCGGTGCGGCGTCGGCCAGCAGGGTCTGGGCCTGGTTGGCTTGAGTCGCGAAGACGACATGGTCGAAGGCCTCGTCGCCGGCAGCATGGTGCACCAGCACCTGCCCGGCATCCATCACGCGCCGCACCGCCGCGACGCCGGCCTGGCATTGCACGCGCGTGATGCCGGCCAGCAGCTTGGCGGCCACGGCGTCGGCGCCGTCGCGCGCACGGCGAACGCTCTGTCGCGCCACGCCGGCGTTGGCGTAGCCCAGCACCACGGCCGCGGGATAGGCGCGCGCATCTGCCGTGCTGCAGGTGGCGATGGTGGCAATGGCCGGCAGCAGCAGGCCTTCAACAAACTCGGGTGCGATGCGCTCGGCGGCGACGAACTCTCCGATGCTGGCGCCTCCCAGATCGCCGGCCGCCTGTGCCGCGCGCGCCCGGGCACGGAAGTGCAATGCGCCCTGCGCGACGCGCCAGCCGCGCACGCTGGCCACGTCCTGAGGCAGCACATAGGGCATCGACCAGCCGCCCAGGCGCGCGTTGCGCCAACGGAAGTAGACGCGGCCGTCGCCGCCGCTGAAGGTGGTGGCGTAGTCGACAGGCTCCGTGGCCACACCCAACTCTGCATAGAGACGGGTCAGCGTCGGGTAGTAGCCGGGGTAGAACACACGCAGCGGCACATCGACGCGCAGGCCAGAGGCGATGCCGTCCAGCGTCACCGAACTGGCAACGAGGCCGGGCGCCGCGTGGCGTTCGAACAGCGTCACCGCATGGCGCTGTGACAACTTCCACGCGGCCACCAGGCCGGCGATGCCGCCGCCAATCACGGCGATCCTCATGCCCACAGCCTAGGGTTCCGAGGAACCCTTGCTCAGGTCCTTGACCATCACCGGACGGGTGGGCGAGGCGCTGGCGGTGATCTGGGCCTTGCCTTCCTTCAACGCCACGCTGTCGGACACGATGCTGACGGCCTCGTTAAGGATGGCGTCGTTGACGGCTTCCCTGGCCTTCTTCGCGGCGAGATCCTTGGCGAGCTTGCGTTCGTTGAACTGCAGGCCGTCGTCGACCAATGCGCTTTCCGCGCCCGGCGCCGCGCCTGTTTCGACGCCGCCGAGCAAGGCCACCAGGCGTTTCTCCGACGCGGCGCGCTCCTTGCGCCGCACCGCTTCGTTGAGGGAAATGACATTGTTCTTGCGCTGGTCCTGGGCCTTGGCAATGTCCTCCAGCAGCCCCTGGTAGTCGGGGGTGCGCTGGACGCGGCTCTCGTGCCATGCGAGCAGGCGCGGCAGCTGTGCCGTGATGTCGCCCACCGCCGCGTAGTCGACCGCCTTGATGCGGGTCCATGGCAGGGCATTGCCGAAGCTGGACTCGCCGAACGGCGTGTCGTCGCCGGTTGCGGGGGTGCGGATGTCCGGCGTCACGCCGCGCAGCTGCGTCGTCGCGCCGTTCACGCGGAAGAACTGCGCGATGGTCACCTTCAGGTCGCCAAACACCGGCGTGGGGTTCTTGGCGATCCTGTCGAGGCTGGCGACGGTCTGGACCGTGCCCTTGCCGAAGCTGGGCTCGCCGATGACCAGGCCGCGGCCGTAGTCCTGAATCGCCGCGGCGAAGATCTCCGATGCCGAAGCCGACCCCTTGTTGATCAGCACGCCCAGTGGCCCGTTCCAGGCCACGCCGGTGTCGGTGTTGGTCGACACGCTGATGTCGCCCTTGGCATTGCGTGTCTGCACCACCGGCACCTTGCCGACGAACAGGCCCGTCAGTGCCACGGCCTCGCGCAGCGAGCCTCCGCCGTTGTTGCGCAGGTCGATCAGCACGCCTTCCACCTTCTGGGTCTTCAACTCCTGCAGCAACTGGGCCACGTCTCGCGCCGCGCTGCGGTAGTCCTTGTCGCCCTTTTGCAAGGCGGCGATGTCCTCGTAGAACGACGGCAGGGTGATGACGGCGACCGCGCGTTTGCCTTCGCCCGTCGTCACCGAATAGACCTTGGCCTTGGCCGCGCTGTCCTGCATCTTGATGGCGTTGCGGACCAGCGTCACGGGCTTGATCGAGGCGTCGGGCCCGCTGTCGGCCGGCAGGATGTCCAGCCGCACCGTCGAGGCCACCGCGCCGCGGATCAAGGCCACGGTGTCGTCCAGGCGCCAGCCGACGACGTCCTCCATCGGGCCCGCCGCGCCTTGCCCGACGGCCACGATGCGGTCGCCCACCTTGAGCTGCCCCGACACCATCGCGGGCCCGCCCGCCACCAGCTCGCGGATGGTGGCGTAGCCGTCGATTTCCATCAGAACCGCGCCTATGCCCACCAGCGACAAGCGCATCGCGATGTCGAAGTTCTCCGCGGCGCGCGGCCCCAGGTAGTTGGTGTGGGGCTCGATCGCCGTCGTGTAGGCGTTCATGAATGCCTGGAAGGCGTCGGCGCTGGAGATCTTGGCCAGGCGCTTGATGTTGCTGTCGTAGCGCTTGTCGAGCACCTTCCTGATGGCCGCGTCGTCCTGGCCCGCAAGCCTGAGCCGCAACCAGTCGTTCTTGACGCGCTTGCGCCAGAGATCCTGCGACTCCGCCTCGGTCGCCGGCCAGGGCTGGTCCTTGCGGTCGATCATCAGCGTCTCGTCGCGCTCGAAGTCCAAGCCTTTGGACAGCAGGCTGCGGGCAAACGCCATGCGCTCGGCGGCCCGGCGCTCGTACAGGTTGAAGATAGCGAACGGCGCGCTCAAGTCCTCGGTCAGGATCGCATCGTCCAGCCGGGTGCGGTCGGCAGCCATGCGGTCGACGTCGGACTGCAGGAAGTACAGCTTCTCCGGGTCCAGCGACTTCAGGTACTGGTCGAACACCTGGCCCGACAAGGCGTCGTCGAGCGGGATGGCCTTGTAGTGGTAGCGGGACAGCAGGTCCGCAGCCAGACGGGCCGCCTTGGCATCCTGCGCTGCCGGCTTCAGCGGCGGTGGGTAGGCCAGCGCCGCGTCTGCCTTGGCAACCTGCAGTGCGGCCGCCATGGCCAACACGAACCCGATCAGCTTCTGTCCCAATCTCACTCCACCACGGTTGAACGGCCCAAGGGCATGGGCAGGCGTGGATGGTGCCATGCCGCGGGCCCAGGCCGGTGCCTGGCTATGAAACAACCGTCAGATAGCTGCGGTGAGCGCGGAATGCCCGTGCCATCTCGTGCAGGCGGCGCCTCGCCTGAGCCGCCGTGATGGCGTGAGGCGCCGCGCGCAGCTCGGCCGGGAAGCGGCCCATGCCGGCGAACAGGCAGTACCAGGACGGGCGCAGATACATCAGCCCCGCGCCATGGCGCTCCAGTTCGGCCTCGAAGTCGCCGCCGCGGTCCCAGACGTCCAGCAGGCTGGCGAGCCGATCCGAGATGTTTCGATTCGCACGGTTCGCGCGCCAGTAGTCGGTGTCGCGACGCGTGTTGAGCTGGTAGTGCGCGACGACGTAGTCGCGCACGCCCTCGAACATCGCGTTGACGCGCTCGTTGTAGGCCGCCTGCCGGGCACGGCCGAAGTGGTCGCCCTCCAGATCGGCGATGAACTGCTCCACGCTGAGCTGGATCAGCATCAGCGCCGTGGCCTCCAGCGGTTCGATGAAGCCCTGCGAGAGGCCGATGGCCACGCAGTTCTGCCGCCAGTGCTGCTTCACGCGGCCCACGCGCATGCGCAGCCGACGCGCCTCCACGCCGCCCGCCGCCGCGCCGAGATGCTCGCGCAGTTCGCGCTCGGCCTCGTCGTCGCTGACGAAGTCGGAGCTGTAGACATAGCCGTTGCCGTAGCGGCTGGTCAGCGGGATGCGCCAGGCCCAGCCGTGGCGCAGTGCGGTGGACACGGTCTCCGACGGGATGTCGTCGGCCGTGGCCAGCGGCGTGGGCATTGCGAGCGCTCGGTCGTTGAACAGGTTGTCGCGGTAGGGGTGGAAGGGCTCGCCCAGCGTCTCGGTGATGAACAGGCCCTTGAAGCCACTGCAGTCCACGAACAGGTCGGCCGCGATGCGGGCGCCGCTCTTCGGGTGCACGGCGGCGAGGTCGCCGTTCTCCAACTGCTCCACGCGCGCGACCGTGTCAACGATGTGGCGCACGCCCAGACCCACCGCATGCGTGCGCAGGAAGGCGCCCAGCTTGCCGGCGTCGAAGTGATACGCGTAGTCCATGCCCGGGCTATCGACCTGGTTCACGGGCGCCCGGCACTGCCGCGCCAGCTCGGCGGCGAGGAAGAAGTCCTGCGGGTTCGCGTCCGCCGCCTGGCCGCGGCGGCGCAGGCAGGCGTTGGTGAAGAACTGGTTGCCCAGCTCGCGGTCGGCCTCGTTGAAGAAGGGGTGGACGTAGCTCTCGTAGCCCGGCACCGAACTCCAGCCCGGGAAACGGATGCCGCACTTGAACGTCGCATCGCAGGCCGGCATCCAGTCGCTCTCGGCGATGTCCAGCGTGCGGAAGAAATGGCGCAGAAAGGGCGTCGAGCCCTCGCCGACGCCGATGGTGGCGATGTCGGCCGACTCGATCAGCGTGACCTCGACGCCGAGGCGGGCCCAGCGGTGCCGCAGCAGATTGGCCGTCATCCAGCCAGCGGTGCCGCCGCCGACGATGACGACGTGTTTGGGAGGGTTCATGCCGCAGGCAAGGTGAGGCTGACTTCGAATCCGCCTTCGGGGTGATTGCGAAAGCGCACCGTGCCGCCGTGGTCGGCGACGATCTCGCGCACGATGGACAGGCCCAGGCCCAGCCCTTCCTTGCGCATCGCGGCGCCGTGGTCCAGCCGCGTGTAGGGCTGACCCAGCTTGGCCAGCGCGCTGTCGGGCACGCCGGGGCCGTGGTCGCGCACGGTCACGAGCACCCCGCCGGTGTCGTCGCGGCCCATGCTGACCTCCACCGGCTGTTCGCCGTCTCCGTAGAAGGTCGCGTTGTCCAAAAGGTTGCCGATGGCGCGCTTCAGGGCCAGGGGCTTTCCGAACACGGTCAGCGCCTCGCTGTGCAGCGCCACCTTGTGCCCGCCCATGCTGGCGTCGCGCACCATCTTCTGCAGCACCAGGTCCAGGCGCAGCGGCGCGCGGTTCTCGTGGATGTCGGTGTCCTTCACGATCTGCAGCGCGGTCTTCACCATCATGTCCAGCTCGTCCAGGTCCTCGTGGAACTCGTCCTGCACGGCGGTGTCGTCCAGCAGCTCGCTGCGCAGCCGCAGCCGCGTGATGGGCGTGCGCAGGTCGTGCGAGATGGACGCGAACAGTCGCTCGCGGTCGCCGATGTAGCGGCGGATGCGCTCCTGCATGTCGTTGAAGGCCTCGATGGCCTGGCGTACCTCCTGCGTGCCGGACACGCGCAGCGGCTTGGGCGCCACGCGCCGGCCCACGCGCGCCGCCGCCTGGCTCAGGCCCGCCAGCGGCCGCGTGATGGCGCGCACGGCGATCAGCGTCAGCAGCACGGCCAGGCCCAGCGCCAGCAGTTGCGGCGTCAGGCGCTGCCAGGTGAAGAACTCCAGCTGCTCGAGGAAATAGGGATCGGGCAGCGTGCTGCTGAGATACAGCCACTGGCCCGGCTCGGTCTCGGCCTGGATGACCAGAAAGGGCGCCGGCCGCTCGGCGGCGATCAGCGACGGCTCCACCCAGCTCTCCGGCAGGTCGCTCAGCAGCGCGCCCGAGGGCGACACCGCCAGCCCCAGCGGCGAGGCCAGCGCGACGCGCAACGGCGTGCCCTTGGGCAGCAGGCCGCTGAGCTCCTGCGTGACCTGCTGCTCCAGCTGGCGCGCCATGGTCTGGCCGGGCAGCGGAGCGACGCTGACCTCGGCGTTGTTGAAGAACACCAGGAAGCGCGTGCCGCCCATGGTGCGCAGCTGCTCGATGAGCAGCGGCCGGTAGGCGGCCGGCAGCTCGCGCAGCGCACGCACGGCGCCCATCGCGCCGCTGGCCACATGGTGGGCGGCCAGCTCGGTCTGGCGCCGCACGCGCTGCTCGATCTGGCTGTACCAGACCAGGTTGACCGCCAGCTGCACCAGCGCCAGGCCACCCAGCATGGCCAGCACGAAGCGGCCCTGCAGGCTGTCGAACAGGAAGCTGCCGGCGCGTTGCCGCCAGCTGCGGGCGGGCAGGGCGGCCTCAGCCTCAGAGTGCATTGCGCGCGGTCACCGTTGTCGAGAACACGTAGCCCGAGCCGCGCACGGTCTTGATCAGCGCCGGCTGCTTGCCGTCGTCGCGCAGCCGCTGGCGCAGGCGGCTGACCTGCACGTCCAGCGAGCGGTCCAGCGGCCCCAGGTCGCGCCCGCGCGTGACCTCGGCCAGGCGGCTGCGGTCCAGCACCTCGCCGGGGTGCTCCACCAGCAGCTTCAGCAGCTGGAAGTCCATGCCCGACAGCGCCGTGGCCGCGCCGTCGGGGTCGATGAGGCTGCGCTCCAGCAGGTCCAGCGTGAAGCCGTTGAAGTCGTAGTAGCGCGGCTCCCTGGGCTTGTCCTGCCCGGCGCGGCGCGTGATGGCCTTGATGCGCGCCAGCAGCTCGCGCGGGTTGAAGGGCTTGCCCAGGTAGTCGTCGGCGCCCAGCTCCAGGCCGACGATGCGGTCGGTCTCGTCGGCGCTGGCGGTCAGCATGATGACGGGCACCTCGGAGCGGCGGCGCACCGACTGGCACAGCGTGAAGCCCTCGGTGTCGGGCAGCATCACGTCCAGGATGCACAGGCTGATCTCGTCGCGGTGGCGCTCGAACTCGGCCATGAAGCTGGCGCCGTCGTGGGCCAGCAGCACCTCGTACTGGTTCTTCTCGAGGTAGGTCTTCAGCAGGCTGCGGATTTTCTGGTCGTCGTCGACGATCAGGATCTTGCGCGCGGTCATGGGGCAGCTTTCGTTTTCGGCGCCAGCGCCCTCAGCAGGCCTTGCAGCTTGCGCTGCGCGGCGGCGGGCGTCTGGCTGGCGTCCAGCGCGAAGCGGTGGACGGTTTCGATGATGGCGTTCTTGCCCACCTCGCTGAACGCCATGCGGTGCACGAGGCTGGGCACGCGCGGCGTGGCGGGGTTGGCGAAGAGGTGAAAGGAGGCTTGCGCGCAGGGGTCCAGCTCGTCCACCGGCACGTCGCGGCGCACGGGGATGGAGCCCTTGATGCGGTTGTAGCCCAGCTGGGTCGTGGCGCTGCCCAGCAGCTCGGCCATCTTCTCCTGGTCGGCGGTGGAGCCGCCGTTGCCGGCGAGCATGGCCAGCGTGTCGATGCTGAACAGATGGGCCTGCGCGGTGCCCGGCACGGCGCGGCAGGAAAAGTCGCGCTCGCCCTCCAGTCCCATCGCGCCCAGCTCGCCGCGGGCCCAGTCGCCCATGATGAGCATGGCGGCGCGCTCGTTGGCGAAGTCAGCGACGACCTCGGTCCAGGGCCGCTCGCCCGCGGGGTTGGCCAGGTTGCGCCAGTTGCGCAGCCGCTGCAGCGTGCGCGCCAGCGCCGGGTCGTCGAAGGCGCTGAGGTCGCGCTGCTCCAGCATGCGCCGGTACAGCGCCGGGCCCGCCTCGCTGAGCAGCATGGCCTCGAAGACGGTGGCCACCTGCCAGGGCTCGTCGCTGAAGGCCACGGGCGTGACGCCCGCCGCGCGCAGCTTGGCGGCGGCACGCTCCAGGCCGTCCCAGTCGCTGGGCGGCTCGATGCCGTGGCGCTTCAGCAGCGCCTTGTTCAGGTAGAGGTTGTTGATGCGCTGTATGCCCAGCGGCGCCGCCACGACATGGCCGCGCACCGTCACCTGGGCCATCACCTGCGGGAACATGACCTTGGACCAGTTGCGCTTGGCCGCCACGCCGTCCAGTTCCAGCAGCAGGCCCATGTCGGCCCATTCGGTCATGGACTGGCCGTTGAGCTGGGCCACCTTGGGCGCCATGCGGCGCAGGATGCGCTCGTTCAGCACCTTGATCGCCGGCCCACCGCCGCCGCCGGCCACGGCGCCGTCCACCCACTTCAGGCCGTTCTCGGCCATGCGCGCGGCCACATGGTTGGCGGCTGCACGTTCGCTGGCGGACGTCCACCAGTGCAGCACGTTCAGTTCGCCCGCGCCATCGGCCGGCGGCGGCGCAGGCGCCAGCGTGCCGGCCGCCACGGCCGCGAATCCCCAGGGCAAGACCGCCAAAGCCAGCATGCGCCGCATCTTGCGGGCAGCTCGGAAGCGGCCATCTTGCGTTTTGTACGAGTTGCGTAAGGTTGTGTGACGCACGGGCACCGTTGCCTGCCGAGAAGGGGCGCGATTGTCGGGAGCGCGCTCGCAGGTGGCGATTGGGGCTTGTGCGGCCACAAAGCGGGGCATGGCCGTCTCGTTTTTGTGCGGATTGGAATTGCTGCAGTACACCAACGGTGCTGATGGCACCTTGACAGGGCTGTCACGAGCCAAAACCGTGCACCCGGAGGGCGCGGCGGGATGTGACGAAGTGCACGAAGCTGGCACGGGGCTTGCGCTCGGTGCTCTTCGGCTACCTCGATCCCTCACATCCAACCTGGAGGCTTTCCCGATGCTTCGCCGTTCCGCACTTGCGCTGGCCGCTGCTGCCAGCCTGTTTGCTACCCCCTTCGCCTTTGCCGCCGACACCATCAAGGTGGGCGTGCTGCACTCGCTGTCGGGCACCATGGCCATCTCCGAGACCGTGTTGAAGGACACGGTGCTGATGGCCATCGACGAGATCAACGCCAAGGGCGGCCTGCTCGGCAAGAAGCTGGAGCCGGTGGTGGTTGACCCGGCCTCCAACTGGCCGCTGTTCGCCGAAAAGGCCAAGCAGCTCATCTCGCAGGACAAGGTCGCCGTCGTGTTCGGCTGCTGGACCTCGGTCAGTCGCAAGTCGGTGCTGCCGGTGTTCGAGCAGACCAACTCGCTGCTGTTCTACCCCGTGCAGTACGAGGGCGAGGAACTGAGCAAGAACGTGTTCTACACGGGCGCGGCTCCCAACCAGCAGGCGATTCCTGCGGTTGAATACCTGATGAGCAAGGACGGCGGCGGCGCCAAGCGCTTCGTGCTGCTGGGTACCGACTATGTCTACCCCCGCACGACCAACAAGATCCTGCGCGCCTTCCTGAAGAGCAAGGGCGTCGCCGAGGCCGACATCATGGAGGAGTACACCCCCTTCGGCCACGCGGACTACCAATCCATCATTGCCAAGATCAAGAAGTTCTCGTCCGAAGGCAAGAAGACCGCCGTCGTGTCGACGATCAACGGCGACTCCAACGTGCCCTTCTACAAGGAACTGGGCAACCAGGGCCTGAAGGCGACGGACGTGCCGGTCGTGGCGTTCTCCGTGGGTGAGGAAGAGCTGCGCGGCGTGGACACCAAGCCGCTGCAGGGCCACCTGGCCGCGTGGAACTACTTCATGTCCATCAAGGCACCGGCCAACGACGCGTTCACGAAGAAGTGGGCCGCCTATGCCAAGGCCAAGAACATCGCCGGCCACAAGGACAAGCCGCTGACCAACGACCCGATGGAAGCCACCTACATCGGCATCAACATGTGGGCCCAGGCCGTCACCAAGGCCAAGAGCACGGACACCGACAAGGTCATCGCCGCCATGGCCGGCCAGACCTTTACCGCGCCGTCGGGCATCACGTCCAAGATGGACGAGAAGAACCATCACCTGCACAAGTCGGTCTTCATCGGCGAAGTGAAGGCGGACGGCCAGTTCAACGTGGTGTGGAAGACCCCCGGCCCGGTCAAGGCTCAGCCGTGGAGCCCGCACATCCCTGAGAACAAGGGCAAGAAGGACGAGCCCGCGAAATAAGGCTCACCCCCTACCGCGGCAAAGCCGCGGCCCCCTTCGAGGGGGCGCCGCTGGTGGACCGGCAAAGCCGGATCCACGGCGGCCGCTGGAGGGGCGTGCGCGCTGCGCGCGTCACTTGGTTTCGTTCGCTTGGATCTTCATGATCAAACGACTTCTATTGGGATGCCTGTTCGCGTTAAGCGGGTGGTCGGCCTGGGCGTTGTCGCCCGAGCTGGCCGCGCGCATCGCGGCGGGTGAGAGCGACGACCGGGTCGCTGCCATTCAGCAAGCGCTGGCGGCGGGTGATGCGTCGTTGGGGCCGTTCCTGCGTGCGTTGCAGGACGGGCGGGTTCGCATCAAGGGCGGGCAGGCGCTTGTCATCGCCGAGGGCGCGGAAGCGCCGGCAGATGCCGAGGAGCCCATGCTGAACAACCGCATGCGCCGCGAGATCGACGCGGCGCTTGCGGGGCTGGACTTGCTGTCCACCGACCGGGACGTTCGCGCCAAGGCGCTGGCGACGTTGCGCGAGGACGCCGATGCGTCAAAGTTGCCGCTGCTGGAAAAGGCGCTGGCGGCCGAGAGCGATGCCGGCCTGCGCGGGCAGCTGAATTCACTGGTGGCTGGTGCCAAGCTGTCGTCAACGGATGCGGCGCAGCGTAAGGCGGCGGCCGTCGAACTGGCCGGCAGTGCCGACCCGGCCACGCGTGCGCTGTTGCTGGAGAAGCTGGCCGCCGAGACCGACGCTGCTACCAAGTCGGCGATGCAGAAGGCGGTCAATGACATCGGTGACCGCCTCGCCTGGGGCGAGCGCGCGCAGCTGCTGTTCTCCGGGCTCAGCCTGGGCTCCGTGCTGCTGCTGGTGGCGCTGGGACTGGCCATCACCTACGGCCTGATGGGCGTCATCAACATGGCGCACGGCGAGCTGCTGATGGTGGGCGCATATGCGACCTACATGGTGCAGCAGGGCTTCCGCGCCTGGGCGCCGGGCGCTTTTGACTACTACCTGTGGGTGGCATTGCCCGCCAGCTTCCTGGCCGCTGCGCTCGTTGGCGCGGCGATGGAGCGCAGCGTGATCCGCTGGCTGTACGGCCGGCCGCTGGAGACGCTGCTGGCCACCTGGGGCATATCGCTTGTCTTGATGCAAGCCGTGCGCACGCTGTTCGGTGCGCAGAACGTGGCGGTGGAGAACCCCGCCTGGCTGTCCGGCGGCTGGGCGCTGCTGCCCAACCTGACGCTGCCCTACAACCGCCTCGCCATCCTCGCTTTCGCGGCGCTGGTGCTCGTCGGCATGGGCGCATTGCTGGCCAAGACGCGCCTCGGCCTGATGGTGCGCGGCGTCACGCAGAACCGCCGCATGGCCGCCTGCGTGGGCGTCAACACGGCGAAGGTAGACACCATGGCCTTCGCGCTCGGCTCTGGCATCGCCGGCCTGGCTGGCTGCGCGCTGAGCCAGATCGGCAACGTGGGCCCGGACCTGGGCCAGAGCTACATCGTCGACGCCTTCATGGTGGTCGTTCTCGGCGGCGTGGGCCAGCTGGCCGGCACCGTCTACGCGGGCCTGGGCCTGGGTGTACTGTCCAAGCTGCTGGAAGGCTGGCAGGGCGCGGTGCTTGCCAAGATCGCGCTGCTGCTGGTGCTTGTGCTCGTCATCCAGAAGAAGCCGCAAGGCCTGTTCGCACTGAAGGGCCGGGTGTTGGACTGATGAAACGCACACTGCTTATCGCGATTGCGCTGGTGCTGCTGATGGCACCGCTGCTGCACCTCGTCTTCCCGGCCGGGCACCCGCTGCATCTCAGCGAGTTCTACGTGGGCCTGCTGGGCAAGTTTCTTTGCTTTGCCATTTGTGCCCTGGCCTTGGACCTCATCTGGGGTTTCGGCGGCATCCTGTCGCTGGGCCATGGGCTCTTCTTTGCCCTCGGCGGCTATGGCATGGGCATGTACCTGATGCGCCAGATCGGCCGCGACGGCCAGTACCAGTCGGACCTGCCGGACTTCATGGTGTTCCTGAACTGGAAGGAACTGCCCTGGCACTGGGCGCTCAGCGATTCGCTGGTGGGCCAGGTGCTGCTGGCGCTGGCCGTGCCGGCACTGCTGGCGGCCGTGTTCGGCTACTTCGCGTTCCGCTCGCGCATCCAAGGCGTGTACTTCTCCATCATCACGCAGGCGCTGGTGGTGGCGGCCATGCTGCTGTTCTTCCGCAATGAGACGGGCTTTGGCGGCAACAACGGCTTCACGGACTTCAAGCGCATCGCCGGCATGCCGCTGAACACGCCGGGCATGAAGGTGGGGCTGTGCGTGGCCAGCGGCCTGGCGCTGATCGGCTGCTACCTGCTGGCGAAGTGGCTCACGCAGAGCCGCTGGGGCCGCATCCTGCAGGCCATCCGCGACGCCGAGGGCCGCGTGCGCTTCCTGGGCTACGACCCCGTGGCCTACAAGCTCAGCGCCTACGTCATCTCCGCACTGATGTGCGCGCTGGCCGGCATCCTGTATGTGCCGCAGGTGGGCATCATCAACCCCAGCGAGATGAGCCCCGCGGCCAGCATCGAGATGGCCATCTGGGCGGCCGTCGGCGGCCGCGGCACGCTGATCGGCCCGGTGCTGGGCGCCTTCTTCGTCAACGGCACCAAATCGGTCTTCACCGTCTGGTGGCCCGAGGGCTGGCTGTACGTGCTGGGCGCGCTGTTCATCGCGGTGACGCTGTTCCTGCCCGCCGGTCTGGTCGGCCTGGCCCGGAGGTTCAAGAAATGACTCCAGAACTTCTTGAGGCCGGCTCGGAAGCGCGATCGCGCGCACTGACCCGCATCGCCACCGCCGGCGAGCCCGTCTTCAACCAGGGCGTGGCCTTGTACGTGGAAGACCTCAAGGTCGCCTTCGATGGCTTCCAGGCGCTGGGCGGGCTGTCGTTCACCATCGGTGTGGGCGAGCTGCGCTGCGTCATCGGCCCCAACGGCGCCGGCAAGACGACGACGATGGACTGCATCACCGGCAAGACCCGGCCCGACAGCGGCCGCGTCTACTTCGGCAGCAACCTCGACCTGCTGACGATGAACGAGGCGCAGATCGCCCGTTCCGGAATCGGTCGCAAGTTCCAGAAGCCCACCGTGTTCGACGCGCTGACCGTGGCCGAGAACCTGGAGCTGGCGCTGGCCGGCGACCGCCGCGCCCGGTTTGCGATGCGGGCCAAGCTCAGCGGCGAGCAGCGTGACCGCATCGCGGAGCTGTTGGTCACCGTGCACCTGGCGGACGAGCGCGGCCGCGTGGCCGGCCTGCTGAGCCACGGCCAGAAGCAGTGGCTGGAGATCGGCATGCTGCTGGCGCAGGACCCCAAGCTGCTGCTGCTGGATGAACCCGTCGCCGGCATGACCGACGAAGAAACCGAGCGCACCGCCGAGCTGTTCCTGAGCCTGGAAGGCAAGCACTCGCTGGTCGTCGTCGAGCACGACATGAGCTTTGTTGCGACGCTGGCCGGCGCGCATCGCACCGTGACCGTTCTGCACGAAGGCAAGACCTTGGCCGAAGGCACGATGGCCACCGTGCAGTCCGACGAGAAAGTGATCGAGGTGTACCTTGGCCGATGACCTGTTGACCGTCCAGGACCTGCACAAGCACTACGGCGGCTCGCACATCCTGCGCGGCCTGAGCTTCGAGCTGAAGCCTGGCGAGATCACCGTCGTCATGGGCCGCAATGGCGTGGGCAAGACCACGTTGCTGAAGAGCCTGATGGGCGTCGTGCCCGTCACGTCGGGCAGCATTACGCTGGCCGGCGAGAACATCGACAAGCTGAAGACCCACCAGCGCGTGCGCGCCGGCCTGGACTACGTGCCGCAAGGCCGCGAGATCTTCGGGCGGCTGACGGTCATGGAGAACCTGCAGATGGGCCTGTCCAGCCAGCCGGCGGGCACGCCGCTGCCGGACGAGCTGTTCCAGCTGTTCCCCGTGCTCGACAAGATGCGCTCCCGCCGCGGCGGCGACCTGTCCGGCGGCCAGCAGCAGCAGCTCGCCATCGCCCGCGCGCTCGCGCCGGGGCCGAAGGTGCTGCTGCTGGACGAGCCCACCGAAGGCATCCAGCCCAACGTCATCCAGGACATCGGCCGCGTCATCAAGCACCTGGCCCACGACAAGGGCTTGTGCGTGGTGCTGGTGGAGCAGTACTACGACTTCTGCGAGGAGCTGGCTGACCAGTACCTGCTGATGCAGCGGGGCGAGATCGTCATGCGCGGGCGGGGCGCGAACATGAAAGCGGATGGGGTGAAGGAACGGCTCGCGATTTGAGTCCACGGCAGCTCGTCAGGCTGCCTGCCCGTGGGCGCTAACGTGATGGTTGTCATGACACTTCTGTTGTCTGAAGTGGAAACCCTGTTGCGTGATCCTGACTGAGGCGACCAGAGTCCCGCCTGTCCCGGGGAGCAAGAGCCCTCGCGTAGACATGCAAGATCACATTCAGGGAGTCTGGTTTGAACGCAAAAAACCCTTACGCACCACCCGAGGCGGCGGTGGCAGATGTCGTTGGCCGCGAGCCATCGCCGCAGCTTTGGAATCCCAACGCAGCGGCGAGTTGGAGCCTCTTGTTCAGCCCGATCTTCGGCTCCATCCTGCACATGAAAAACTGGCAGGCGATTGGAGACGCGCAGAAGGCGGCAACGTCGAAGAACTGGGCCATCGGCAGTGCGGCCTTCTTCGTGCTCCTCATTGTGCTGTCGGTCGTTGTGCCCGAGAGCAAAGGCCTTGATGCTCTCAGTCGCGGTTCCGGCATCGGGCTTCTGGTTGCGTGGTATTACGCGATTGGAAAGTCCCAGCAATCATTGGTTCTTGCTAGGTACGGGAAAGACTATCCGCGCAAGGGCTGGGCAAAGCCGATCGGCATTGCGATCCTCGGATGCATCGCTTTCATCGTTGTTGCAGGGCTGCTCGGCCTCTTGATTGGCATGGTTGCCGGTACCGCCTGAGCGCTGTCGTTGGACGGGAAGACAGGCGCAGGACTGCCGGTCTTCACCCGTTGCTGGCCTCCAGCCACAAGACGGCAAACCACCCGTTCGCATCCGTCCACACCTTGCCCGGCTTGAACCCTGCGCGCTGTGCGAGCGCCTGAAAGCCGGTCACCGTGTACTTGTGAGAGTGCTCCGTGTGCAGCGTTTCGCCTTCATGGAAGGCGTACACCTCGCTACCCAGTTGCAGCTCCAGCGCCTGTGTCGCGCGCAGGTGCATCTCGATGCGGCGGTAGGCCGGGTTGTAGAAGGCCAGGTGCTCAAAGCCATCGGACGGGAACTCGGCGCCTAACTCGTTTCTTGCGCGCTCAAGCACGTTGAGGTTGAACGCCGCCGTCACGCCGGCGGCATCGTTGTAGGCCGCGTGCAGAACGCTGTGTTCCTTCTCCAGGTCGATGCCGATCAACAGGCCGCCGCCGGCCAGTTCGGCTGCGGCCAGGCGCAGGAAGGCGTCGGCCTCGGCAGGTGTGAAGTTGCCGATGCTGGAGCCGGGGAAGAAACCGACCCGACGCGAGCCGTCAGGGCAGGGCGGCAGCGTGTGGGGGCGGGTGAAGTCGGCCACCAGCGGCTGGATGGCCAGGCCGGGGTAGTCGCCCGCCAGCGCATCGCAGGCGGCCAGCAGGTGCGGGCCGGAGATGTCCATCGGCACGAACTCCACCGAGTCTCGCGGCATTGCGTCCAGCAGCAGGCGCACCTTGCGCAGCGCGCCGGCACCGTACTCCACCAGCTGCACTTGCGGGCCGAACTGCGCAGCCATGTCAGCGGCGTGCGAGTGCAGCAGCGACAACTCGGTGCGCGTGGGGTAGTACTCGGGCAGGTCGCAGATCTGCTCGAAAAGCCGGGAGCCCGCTTCATCGTAGAAATACTTGGGCGAGATGGCTTTGGGTACACGGGCCAGCGCCGCGTGCAGGTCGGCGGCAAAGCTCTCGTTCTCGGCGGCAGCCCGCGGCTGGCGCCATTCAATTCCAGGTTTCATCGTGCAAGCCTCAATCCACTGAACTGCCAGCGCGCCGCCGGCGGGAAGAAATTGCGATAGCTGAGCCGTGCATGGCCCGGCGGCGTCGCGAGGCTGCCGCCCCGCAGCACCTGCTGGCCCACCATGAACTTGCCGTTGTATTCACCCACCGCGCCGGCCGCCGGCTTGAAGCCGGGGTAGGGCGCGTAGCTGGAGCGCGTCCATTGCCAGGCCCGATCGGCCGCCTGGGAGAAGCCCGGCAAGCCGCATGCCGCCTCCCACTCGAATTCGGTGGGCAGCCGCGCGCCGGCCCATTCGGCAAAGGCGCAGGCCTCGTAGAAGCTCAACTGCATGACGGGCGCCTGCGGGTCCAGCGGCTGCGCGCCGTGCAGGCCGAACACGCGGCCGTCGTCCAGCCAGTAGGCCGGGCGCTGCCAGCCCTGCGCCTGCACGCAGGCCCAGCCGTCGGACAGCCACAGCAGCGGCTCGCGGTAGCCGCCCGAGGCGATGAAGTCCGCGTACTCGCCGCAGGTGACCAGCCGGTTGCTGATCTCGAAGGGGGTCACCAGCGCCTGATGGCGCGGGCCTTCGTTGTCGAACGCGAAGCCGTCGCCGCCATGGCCGATGTCGACGATGCCGCCGGCGTGTTTCAGCCAGGTCTGCGCAGGTGGCTGGGTCGGCACGGGCGCGCTGGCGTCATAAGCCGGCAGCAGCGGATTGCACGAGAAGGCATGCAGGATGTCCGTCAGCAGCAGTTCCTGATGCTGCTGTTCGTGGTGGCAGCCCAGTTCGATGAGCGCCTGCGCTTCGTGTGATGCCGAAGTCTGCACTAGAGGCAGCAGGTCGGCCAGCGCCGCGTCCACATGCTGGCGGTAGGCCTTGACCTCGGTCAGCGACGGCCGGCTGAGCAGGCCGCGCTGCGGGCGCGCATGCCGCGGGCCCAGGCTTTCGTAGTACGAGTTGAACAGCCGCGGCCAGCGCTCGTCGAAGACGCGGTAGCCCGGCAGATGGGGCGCCAGTACCAGCGTCTCGAAGAACCACGTGGTGTGCGCCAGATGCCATTTGGCGGGGCTGGCGTCGGGCATGGACTGCAGCTGCGCGTCCTCGTCCGATAGCGGTGCGGCCAAGGCCAGCGAGCGGGCTCGCGTGGTGCGCAGGAGTTCGTTCAACATGGTTGGCAACCGTAACGCGGTCTGTTGC
The DNA here is from genome assembly GCF_031458115.1 of Roseateles asaccharophilus. Taxonomy (GTDB): domain Bacteria; phylum Pseudomonadota; class Gammaproteobacteria; order Burkholderiales; family Burkholderiaceae_C; genus Pelomonas; species Pelomonas asaccharophilus_A. The sequence goes on from NZ_JAVDXV010000014.1 coordinate 35,057, forward strand.
CAACGGTATGTCAGTGCGGTTGCCCCGGGTGTAGGACGGGGCCTCCCTCATGTCACTCTAGGGGTGGCTTGCGGATCGGCTGGCCGTGAGCTGGATAGGCAGCGCCGACAGCAGGCCCAGCGCAATGCCCAGGCCATCGGCGACGACGTCGTGCCAGTCCGCTTCGCGCGGCGGCAGGAAGCTCTGTGCGATTTCTATTCCCACACCGTAGACCAGCAGCGCGAGGATCAGCCAACCCCACTGCCGGGGTTGCGGCCACAGCGCCCAGACGCTGGCAAAGGCCAGTGCGCCGAACGCCATCAGGTGGTTGGCCTTGTCCCAACCGGTATCCATGGTCGGCGGCGGCGCTGGCGACAAGGCCAGCCAGGTGATGGCAAGAAGCAGGGCCAGCAGCAGCGCTCGCCACAGCGACCGCCTCTCGGGGGCGGTGCATAACAGCAATAGTGAGGACATGTCGGGGCGCATTGTGGCCGGCGTTGCCTACAGACCTCAGGCACGGACGGCGGCTTCCCGTACATTGCTTCCACTATTCCAGCGCGGGAGAAGAGGATGGACACCATCCAGGCTGGTCCCTTGGTCCTGAGTTTCCTGTCGGGCGCGTTGCTGGCGGCCGGCGGGGTGTTCGCGTGGTTGTCGCGGCGGTTGAAGCTGGCGCGGCAGCGCATAGAGCATGTGGAGCAGACGCGCCACCAGGGCGCCCAGCAGCTGACGCAGGCCCGCAAGCAGATCGAGCAGTTGCAGCGCGACTGCCACGACCTGCGGCTCGCGGTGCGGCCCGCGCCTCGGCCGGCACCGCCGCCTGAGGCGGTACTGGACCCCGCCGAGGCCGCGCGCCGGCATGTCGAAGCCTTGCTGCACCCGCCGGCCCCACCGGATCCATCGCTGCAAGCCTTCAAGGACACGGTGGTCTACAAGCGCGGCGAGTGAGCGGGCCGGCCTTGTCACTGCCGGGACAAGACCGCGCGACGCGCGCTGCCTAGAATCGAACGATCGTTCTATTTCAGGGCCGGCTGCTGGAGACGCGGTAGGCCCGTCAACCCGAGGTCGTGCCCATGACAGCCCATTACGAAGCCCGCGGCCCTGTTGCCGTGATCACGCTCGACAACCCGCCGGTCAACGGCCTGGGATTTGCCACCCGAGCTGCATGCGCGGCCGGCGTCGAGCGCGCTGAAGCCGATCCGGCCATCACTGCGGTCGTCATCACCGGCGCCGGCAAGGCCTTCTCGGGCGGTGCGGACATCAAGGAGTTCGGCAGCCCCAAGGCGCTGGCCGAGCCCAACCTGCTGAGCCTCATCGGCGTCGTCGAGAACTGCAGCAAGCCCGTCGTCGCGGCCATCCACAGCGTGTGCATGGGTGGTGGCCTGGAGCTGGCGCTGGGCTGCCATTACCGCGTCGCGCAGAGCGGCACCAAGGTCGCGCTGCCCGAAGTGAAGCTGGGCCTGCTGCCCGGTGCCGGCGGCACGCAGCGCCTGCCGCGCGCGCTGGGCGTGGAGCCCGCGCTGAACATGATCGTCAGTGGCGAGCCGGTGGAAGCGCAGATGCTGGCCATGGTCCCGGGCCAGAAGCTGTTCGACAAGGTCGTCGATGCCGATGTGGTGGCGGCCGCCGTCGCGTTCGCCGAGGAGGTCTCCGAGAAGCGTCCGCTGCCCAAGGTGCGTGAGCTGAAGGCGCGTCACCCGAACGCCGAGGCCTACTTCCAGTTCGCCCGCAACATGGTGGGCGGCATGAGCAAGAACTTCCCGGCGCCGCTGCGCTGTCTGGAAGCCGTGGCCGGTGCGGTGAACCTGAAGTTCGACGACGGCATGCGCGCCGAGCGCGAAGGCTTTGCGGCGTTGATGATGACGCCCGAGTCCAAGGCGCTGCGCCACCTGTTCTTCGCCGAGCGCGTGGCCAGCAAGATCGCCGACGTGCCCGAGGACACGCCGCTGCGCACCATCGCCAAGGTCGGCGTCATCGGTGCCGGCACCATGGGTGGCGGCATCTCGATGAACTTCCTGAACGCGGGAATCCCGGTCACCATCCTGGAGACCAAGCAGGAAGCGCTGGACCGCGGCGTCGCGACCATCAAGAAGAACTACGAAGCCCAGGTCAAGAAGGGCAAGCTGAAGGAAGACAAGTACGCGCAGCGCATGGCGCTGTTGAGCACCACGCTGAGCTACGACGACCTGAAGGACTGCGACCTCATCATCGAGGCTGTGTTCGAGGAGATCGGCGTCAAGGAAGCCGTTTTCAAACAGTTGGACGCCATCGCCAAGCCCGGCGCCATCCTGGCCTCCAACACGTCCACACTGGACGTCGACAAGATCGCGTCGTTCACGAAGCGTCCGCAGGATGTCGTGGGCATGCACTTCTTCAGCCCGGCCAACGTGATGAAGCTGCTGGAAGTCGTGCGCGGCAAGGAAACCGCCAAGGATGTGCTGGCCACGGTGATGTCCATTGGCAAGAAGATCAAGAAGACGGCCGTCGTGTCCGGCGTCTGCGACGGCTTCATCGGCAACCGCATGATCGAGCAGTACAGCCGCCAGGCCGGCTTCCTGCTGGATGAGGGCTGCAGCCCGCAGCAGGTGGACAAGGCCGTCGAGAAGTTCGGCTTCGCGATGGGCCCGTTCCGCATGGGCGACCTGGCCGGCAACGACATCGGCTGGGCGATCCGCAAGCGCCGCGCCGTCGAGCGCGCCACGATGAAGTACTCGGCCAGCGCCGACCGCCTATGCGAGCTGGGCCGCTTCGGCCAGAAGACTGGCGCCGGCTGGTACGACTACCTGCCCGGCAAGCGCGATGCGATCCCGTCGCCGGTCGTCGAAGAGATGCTGGCCAAGCACCGCGAGGCGATTGGCGCCAAGAAGCGCGACATCAGCGATGAGGAGATCGTGCACCGCCTGGTGTTCGCGCTGGTCAACGAGGCCGCGCACCTGCTGGAAGAAGGCATTGCCCAGCGTGCGTCGGACGTGGACATGGTCTACCTGACGGGCTACGGCTTCCCCATCTTCCGCGGTGGCCCGATGTGCTACGCCGACACGGTGGGCTTGTTCAACGTCGTGCAGGCGATGAACCGCTTTGCGAAGAACCCGATGGACGACGGCGAGTTCTGGAAGCCGGCGCCGCTGCTGGCGCGTCTGGTCGCTGAAGGCAAGTCCTTCACCTGAGTCCAAACACAAAACGCAACCACAGAGACACAGAGAAGTTCATGAGGCTGTTTCTCAGTGCCTCTGTGACTCTGTGGTTGCATTTCCTTCTTCGAGGTATCGAATGAGCAACGCACTGATCGTCTCCACCGCCCGCACCCCGCTGACCAAGAGCTGGAAGGGCGCGTTCAACATGACCCATGGCGCGACGCTGGGCGGCTGGGCCGTCCAGGCCGCCGTCGAGCGCGCCGGCATCGATGGCGGCGCCATCGAAGACGTGCTGATGGGCTGCGCCAACCCCGAAGGCGCCACAGGCGCCAACATCGCCCGCCAGATCGCGCTGAAGGCCGGCCTGCCGGTCACGGTGAGCGGCGTCACCATCAACCGCTTCTGCTCCAGCGGCCTGCAGACCATCGCGATGGCCGCGCAGCGCATCATCGCGGGCGAGGGTGACGTCTACATCGCCGGCGGCGTGGAAAGCATCTCCTGCGTGCAGCAGGAAATGAACAAGCACATGCTGTCCGACCCGGCGCTGCTGAAGATCAAGCCCGAGATCTACTGGAACATGCTGCAGACCGCCGAGAACGTGGCCAAGCGCTACAACATCTCGCGCGAGCGCATGGACCACTACGGGGCCGGCAGCCAGCAGAAGGCCTGCGCCGCCCAGGCCGCCGGCAAGTTCAACGACGAAATGATCTCCGTCACGACGACGATGGGCGTGGCCGACAAGGTCATGGGCCTGATGAGCAAGGAAGTGACCGTCAGCGCCGATGAAGGCCTGCGCGAAGGCACGACCTACGACGGCATCAAGGACCTGCGTTCCGCCGTGCCCGGCGGCCTGGTGACGGCCGGCAACGCCAGCCAGTTCAGCGACGGCGCCGGTGCCTGCGCGCTGGTCAGCGAGCAGTACGCGTCCACGCACAACCTGAAGCCGCTGGGCCGCTTCCTCGGCTTTGCCGTGGCCGGCTGCGAGCCTGATGAAATGGGCATCGGCCCCGTGTTCGCGGTGCCCAAGGTGCTTAAGAAGCTGGGTCTGACGGTCGCCGACATCGACCTGTGGGAGCTGAACGAAGCCTTCGCCGTGCAGGTGCTGTACTGCGCCGACACGCTGGGCATCCCGATGGACAAGCTCAACGTCAACGGCGGCGCAATTGCGGTGGGCCACCCCTACGGCGTGTCGGGCCAGCGCCTGACGGGCCATGCGCTCATCGAAGGCAAGCGCCGCGGCGCCAAGCGGGTCTGCGTGACGATGTGCATCGGCGGCGGCATGGGCGCTGCCGGCGTGTTCGAAGTGCTCTGATGAGCGTCACGCCCGAACAGTTTCTGGCGATGGGCCGCGAGGTCCTAGCCACGCAGCCGTTCAGCGTGCTGCTGGGCGCTGAGGTGGTGGCGATGTCGCCGGGCAAGATCGACCTGCAGTTGGTGCTTAGACCCGAGCACCTGCAGCAGAACGGATTTGCGCATGGCGGTGTCGTCAGCTACCTGGCGGACAACGCGCTGACCTTTGCCGGCGGCACCGCAATGCAGGTGCCCGTCGTGACGTCCGAGTTCAAGATCAACTACGTGCGCCCCGCCGTGGGCGAACGCCTGATCGCCCGCGCCAGTGCCGATGCCGTCAGCAAGACCCAGGCGGTGTGCCGCTGCGAGGTCTTCGCGGTGAAGGAGGGCGCCGAGAAGCTCTGCGCGCTGGCGCAGGGCACCATCGTCCGGCTGGCCCAGGACTGACTTTCACCCGCGGCCGTGCGCCGCCCGATTCCATGCGCGAAACCCTGGACTTCCTGCTGTTCGACTGGCTGAAGGCCGGCGAGCTGACCACGCGCGAGCGCTTCGCCGAACACTCGGCCGAAACCTTCGCCGCAGTGCTCGACACCTGCGAGCGCATTGCCCGCGACAAGTTCGCGCCGTTCAACCGGCTGGCCGACCTGCAGGAGCCGCATTTCGACGGCGAGCGCGTGCACCTGCCACAGGCCACGCATGACGCGACGCTGGCGTACGCCGAGTCCGGCATGCTGGCCGCCGCGCAGGACTACGACGTCGGCGGCATGCAACTGCCCTGCGTCATCGAGATGGCCGGCAACGCCTTCTTCAGCAAGGCCAGCGTGGCGATGGGCGGCTACGCGATGCTGACCTCCGGCAACGCCAGCCTGTTGATGGCCCATGGCACTGACGTGCAGCGCGAAGTGTTCGCAAAGAACGAGTTCGCAGGCCGCTGGTTCGGCACGATGTGCCTCTCCGAGCCGCAGGCCGGCTCGTCGCTGTCCGACATCACGACACGTGCGGAGCTGGAGGACGAGGGCGATGTTCTCGGCGCTCGCTACCGACTGACCGGCAACAAGATGTGGATCTCCGGCGGCGAGCACGAGATCACCGAGAACATCGTGCACCTGGTGCTGGCCAAGATCCCCGGGCCGGATGGCAAGCTGATTCCCGGCACCAAGGGCATCTCGCTGTTCATCGTGCCCAAGTGGCTGGTGAACGAGCAGGCCGAGCTGACCGGCGAGCGCAACGACGTCGCGCTGGCCGGCCTGAACCACAAGCTGGGCTACCGCGGCACCACCAACTGCCTGCTGAACTTTGGCGAAGGCCGCTGGACGCCGCAGGGTCGCAAGGGCGCCATTGGCTACCTCGTCGGCAAGCCCGGTGACGGCCTGCGCTGCATGTTCCACATGATGAATGAGGCGCGCATCGGCGTGGGCCTGGGCGCGGTGATGCTGGGTTATGCCGGCTACGAGGCCAGCCTCGAATACGCCAAGCAGCGCCCCCAAGGCCGGCCCATGACGGCGGCCGGCAAGGACTCCGCGAGCGCACAGCGCCCCATCATCGAACACGCCGACGTGCGCCGCATGCTGCTCGCGCAGAAGAGTTTTGTCGAAGGCGGCCTGGCGCTGGAGCTGTACTGCGCGCGGCTGGTCGACGAGCTGAACACCGGCGACAACGCCGCCGAGGCGCAGGCGGTGCTGGACGTGCTGATCCCCATCGCCAAGAGTTGGCCGAGCGAGTGGTGCCTGGAAGCCAATTCGCTGGCTATCCAGGTGCTGGGCGGCGCGGGCTACACGCGGGACTTCCCGGTGGAGCAGCACTGGCGCGACAACCGCCTGAACATGATCCACGAGGGCACTCACGGCATCCAGGGCCTGGACCTGCTGGGCCGCAAGGTTGTGCAGCAGGGCGGGGCATCGCTGGTCGCCACGGCCGCTCGCGTGCAGGCCACCATCGAGCAGGCCATGCAGACCGACTGGGCGCCTCAGGCCAACCAACTCGCCGCGGCGCTGGCGCAGGTGGGTGGCGCAACGAAGAAGGCCTGGAGCACCGGCCAGCCCGAGCACGCGCTGGCGAATGCCACGCCGTACCTGCAGGCTTTCGGCCACACGGTGCTGGCCTGGCTGTGGCTGGACATCGCGATGAGCGTCGAGGGCGATAGCGACTTCGCCAACGGCAAGCGCGCCGCGGCCCGCTACTTCTTTGCCTACGAGTTGCCCAAGATCGCCGCGTGGCTGGACGTGGTGGCGCGTCGTGAGCCGCTTTGCCGCGACATGAAGACCGAATACTTCTGAGGAGATCTACGCATGAGCACCAAAGTCCAAGACCTGTTCGACCTGACCGGCCAGGTGGCCCTCGTCACCGGCGGCTCGCGCGGCCTGGGTCTGCAGATCGCCGAAGCGCTGGGCGATGCCGGCGCCAAGATCATGCTGACCTCGCGAAAGGCGGCGGACCTGGAAGAAGCCGCCGCCCACCTGCAGGCGCGCGGCATCGACACGCGCTGGATCGCGGCCGACGCATCCAAGGAAGCAGACGCGCAGCGCGTCGTCACCGAGACGATGGAGCGCCTGGGCCAGATCGACATCCTCGTCAACAACGCCGGCGCCACCTGGGGCGCACCGGCCGAGGACCATCCCATCGACGCGTGGGACAAGGTCATGGACCTGAACATCCGCAGCCTGTTCGTGTTCGCGCAGGCGGTGGCCAAGGCCAGCATGATCCCGCGCAAGTCGGGCCGCATCATCAACGTCGCGTCCATCGCCGGCCTGTCCGGCAACTCGGGCGCGATGAAGACCATCGCCTACAACACCAGCAAGGGCGCGGCCGTGAACTTCACGCGCGCGCTGGCCGGCGAATGGGGCCAGTACGGCATCACCGTCAATGCACTGGCGCCGGGCTTCTTCCCGAGCAAGATGACCAAGGGCCTGCTGGCCACCGTGGGCGCCGAGAAGATGGCTTCTCATGCGCCGCTGAACCGGTTGGGCGATGACGATGACCTGAAGGGCGCCGCGCTGCTGTTCGCGTCAAGGGCCGGCAAGCACATCACGGGGCAGATCCTGGCCATCGACGGCGGCGTGAGCGCCGTTCATGGGAATTGACGAGCACCCCCGCGCCGCTTCGCGGCACCCCTCAAGGGGGCGCTGCCAGTGGCCTGGCAAAGCCAGTTCCACGGCAGCCGCGCGATGATGCGGCTGCCTGCAGCGCCGCAACCGGAAACCTGCCTTGATTCCCTTTCCTGTCCACATCCCCTTCGTCCAGCAACTCGGCTTTGAGCTGCATTCGGTCGGCGATGGCGAGGCCGAGCTGCGGCTGACCGTTGCCGAGCAGCATCTGAACTCCTGGCGCGTGGCGCACGGCGGCGTCGTCATGACGCTGCTGGACGTGGCCATGGCCCATGCGGCGCGCAGCGTGAACCGCCACCTGCCGGACTTGGGGCCTGGCGTCGTCACCGTTGAAATGAAGACGAGCTTCATGCGCCCCGGCGAGGGCCAACTGCGCGCCGTGGGCAAGCTGCTGCATCGCTCGACGACCATGGCCTTCTGCGAAGGCTCGATCTACGGCGCCGACGACAAGCTGTGCGCTCACGCCACCGGCACGTTCAAGTACCTGCGCGCGCTGCCCGCGGGTCGCCAACTGAAGCCGCTGGGCGGCGAGGGCGACTGACCCCGCTTTGCGCTCGGGTTTGAGTGATGTTTTCCGAAACGGCGTTCCAATAGCGGGCACAATGACGCTCAGCGCCAGTTCCTGCCCCAGTGCGGGAGCCCGGTTGGCCAGGCTGCTCATCCGGACCCTGAGGTCCTGCCCGATCCCGGGATGGCGCCTGGTGACGCCCCTCGCTCAGGCCCCTCTGGCCTGTGGTGCAGTGGCCAGCACCCCTTCAGCACCACCCGAAAGCACCCGCCATGAAGATCGCCCTCATCATCGAGAACAGCCAGGCCGCCAAGTCCGAGATCGTCCACTCGGCCCTCAAGTCGGTCGTCGAGCCGCTGGGCCACAGTGTCCACCACTACGGCATGTACACGCCGGAAGACAAGGCCTCGCTGACCTACGTCATGAACGGTCTGCTCGCCGGCATCCTGCTGAACTCCAAGGCCGCCGACTTCGTCGTCACCGGCTGCGGCACCGGCATGGGTTCCATGTTGGCTGCCAACAGCATGCCTGGCGTGTTCTGCGGCCTGGTCATGGACCCGACCGACGCCTTCCTGTTCGGCCAGATCAACGACGGCAACTGCCTGTCCATGCCTTACTCCAAGGGCTTCGGCTGGGCCGCTGAACTGAACCTGCAGGACTGCTACCGCAAGCTGTTCGAGAACGAGCGTGGCGTTGGCTACCCCAAGGAACGCGCCGCCATCATGGCCAAGAACCGCGGCATCCTGAAGGATCTGAAGGCCGCGTCCTGCCGCGACATGCTGACCGTGCTGAAGACGGTGGACCAGGATTTGCTGAAGGCCACCTGCGCCGGCGAGAAGTTCCAGGAACTGTTCTTCACGAACTGCCAGGACGACGCCATCGCCGCGCACATCAAGTCTGTTCTCTGATGTGACTCTCGCGACAGTCTCGCGGGCTGCGAGACTGTCGCGATGTCTGTTTCTGTCCCACACCTCACGCTGCGTACTCTCACGCGCGGCGATGGCCTGCTCGGCCTGCGCCCTCGCGGCCCACTAGGCCCGAGAGGCGAACAAGTGACGGTGGCGACGCTGGCGCGGCGGGATGCCGACGCCGAACAGATCCTCCTCAAGCAAGGCCTCATCGCGCTGGACCCGGCGCTGCTGCAATGGCGCGGCGCGCCGCTGCCGCTGGGGGGCGCGTCGCTGTGGACGCTGGTCCAGGAAGAGTTCTTCGGCGACTTCCATGCCGAGGCCGTGCCCGAACTGCAGGCCCAGGGCTGGCAGATCACGACCGAGCCCGGCTTTGCGCACCACAGCCAGTTCGTCAGCGGCTGGCAGCTGGGCCTGACGGAAGAACAAGCGCCCGAGGCGCTCAAACCCAGCCGCCGCGTCGAAGGCCTGGCGCTGGAGCGGCGCACGGGCGCCTGGCTGGTCAGCCTGGGCATGGAGGTGGACGGCAAGCAGCTGGACCTCGCACCGCTGATCGCCAATCTGCTTCGCCGCGACAAGCGCTGGCTGGATGCCGTGGCAATTGGCGCCATCGAGGACGATGCCATCGTGTCGCTGCGCGCTCCGGGCGGTCGGCGCTATCACGCCGTCGCAGCGCCCTTGAAGGCCATGATGCTGGCGCTGCTGGACCTGCTGAAGCCCGCGGAGCTGGAAAAGGGCAAGCCCCTGCGGCTCAACGAGTGGGACGGCGACCGCCTGCGCCTCATCGAGGACGAATCGCGCGGCCGCTGGCAGATCCACGGCGATGCGGGTCTGAAGGGGCTGGGCCGGCGCCTGCTGGCCGCCGGCGCGCCACCGGCCTTTGCGCAGCCGCCCGGCCTGGGGCTGCAATTGCGGCCCTATCAACTGCATGGCCTGGCCTGGCTGCAGTACCTGCGCGAGCAGCGCCTGGCCGGCATCCTGGCCGACGACATGGGCCTGGGCAAGACAGCGCAGGCGCTGGCCCACATCTGGACCGAGAAGCAGGCGGGGCGCTTGGACAGACCGGCGCTGGTCATCGTTCCGACCTCGCTGCTGTTCAACTGGCAGCAGGAGGCAGCCCGCATCGCGCCGGGCTTGAAGGTGCGACCCTGGCATGGCGCCGACCGTACCAAGCTACAGCTTGCCGATGCCGATGTCGTGCTGACCACCTACAACCTGGTCTGGCGCGACCTGCGCGCGCTGTCGACCCAGCCCTGGCATCTGCTCATCCTTGACGAGGCCCAAGCCGTCAAGAACGCGCAGGCCCGCGCCGCACGTGCACTGCGACGGCTGGACGCGCGCCACCTGCTGGCGCTGACCGGCACGCCGCTGGAAAACCACCTGGGCGAGCTGTGGTCGCTGTTCGATCTGCTGATGCCCGGCTTCCTGGGCGACTCGCGCACGTTCGCGCGCCACTGGCGCAAGCCCATCGAGGTCAACGGCGACGGCGCGCGCGCGCGGCTGCTGGCGGCGCGCGTGCGTCCCTTCATCCTGCGCCGGCTCAAGACCGAGGTGGCGACCGAACTGCCGCCGCTCAGCGAGTTCGTCAAACGCGTGACGCTGGTGGGCCAGCAGAAGCAACTCTACGAAAGCGTGCGCGTCGCGGCCGATCACATGGTGCGTCGCATCCTGCAGCGCGACGGCTTCACGCCGACCAGCCTCATCAGCGTGCTCGATGCGATGCTGAAGCTGCGCCAGGTCTGCTGTGACCCACGGCTGCTGAAGGGCGTGGAGGCGGCGCCGCACACCGAGCGCGCCAAGCTCGAATGGCTGCGCGAGCACCTGCCGGACTTCGTCGCCCAGGGCCGGCGGCTGCTGGTGTTCTCGCAGTTCACCGAGATGCTGGACCTGATTGCCGCCGAGTTGGACGCCTTGGGCCTGCCCCATCTGCGCTTGACCGGCCAGACCGCGGCCTCGGCCCGCGGTGAGGTGGTGCGGCGCTTCCAGGCGCGTGAAGAGCCCATCCTGCTCGCGAGCCTGAAGGCTGGTGGTGTGGGCTTGAACCTCACGGCCGCAGATACGGTCATCCATGTCGACCCCTGGTGGAACCCCGCCGTGCAGGCCCAGGCCAGCGCGCGCGCCCACCGCATCGGGCAGGACCAGCCGGTGTTCGTCTATCAGCTCGTGGCCGAGGGCAGCATCGAAGAGCGCATGCTGGAGTTGCAGGCTCGCAAGCGCGCGCTGGCCGCTGGCCTGCTGGGCCAGGATGATGGCGTGAGCCTGGGCAAGTTCAGCGAACTGGAGCTGAAGCTGCTGTTGGCGCCGCTGGAGGACGTGGCGGCCTTCGATCGGGCGGCAGGTTGACGGCTGGCCGCCGCGTCAGAACAACGAGAGTTGCCGTGACACGGGCGGAACTGCAAGCTTCCAACGATCAATCACTTCGTAGTGATACGGCATGCCGTGGCCGACGACGAGCAAGACCTCGTCGATGAGCCAGGTGATGGATCGGATGGCCAGGGTGACCTGCAGCGGCTCGGGCGCCCGATAGCTGATGGTGACGTGCGGGCTGTGGCCTGGAGCGTCCAGGCCACTGAGGCGCAGCTCGTGGCGAACGTTGGCCAGCACGTCCTTGAACCCGGTGGGCCTGCCGCGACCGAGCAAGGTCCAATGCTCCCAGCATCGGCATCACGACCCGGCCCGGCGCGGCCTGGCTCAACTTCAGCAGCGGCGGCGTGCCGGTGAGTCAGGACATTCGCATCACGGAAACGCCCTGCCACTACGGCGGCTCACGGCCTTGGTTTCAATGCCCGCGATGCCAGCGCCGGGTGGGCGTGCTGTTCCTGCGCTCGGCCAACTTCATGTGCCGCCACTGCGGGCGCGTGGCCTATGCAAGCCAGTCCGAGGACGGCATGGGGCGGGCCTGGATCAAGCAGCGCAAGCTAGAGGCACGGCTTTGCGATGGCTGGCAGCGGCCGAAGGGAATGCACAGTGCCACCTATGAGCGGATCTGGAACGGGATCGTCGCCTGTGAAGAGGCAAGGGACGCGGCGCTATGCGCCTACCTGCGACGGCACGCGGGCGTACTCGGTATGACGCTGCCCACCTAGCGGCCGGAATTCTGTTGCCCATTCTGTTGCCAGCGAAGCCCAACAGCAGCCGAAACGAAAAACGGGTTAGCCGCCTGAGCAGCTAACCCGTTGATCTACTTCAATAAAAATGGTCGGGACGGCGGGATTCGAACTCGCTACCCCTTGCACCCCATCGAAGTAATTGATCATCTTTGTGATTTGAGTGACGCTAGGCTGTCCGCTGATTTTTTGGAAATAATCGTTTAAAATCAACGTATTGCGTGGCAATACGGCGGTTTTGGCATCGTCCCACTGAGTGCCACAAGATGCCGGTAGATCCCACGTCCGGTATCCCCCTGGGTATCCCCCTGGAGAAGTTGATGGCGACGACTCGATATCCGAAGCAAGGCAAAGGAAGCCGCTGGACGGAGCTTGGCTTGAAGGCGATCCCTTCAAGCTGGAGGGGTGACTACATTGCGGATGGCGAAGGGCTGACGGGCGAGGTGCGGGTCGCCTCAGAAGGCAGGGTCAGCATCAACTTCAAGTACGGCTACAAGTGGCGCGGAGCGGGAGAGAAGCACTACTGTGGAACCTGGCCCGACGTCGCTCTCTCAGCCATTCGCGCAGAACGTGACCGCGCCAGAGCGCTAGTCAGGTCTGGAGCTAGTCCGAGCGATGCCAAGCGCGCCGCAAAGATTGAAGCCCAGGCCACTATTGAGGCCACCCTCGCTGAGGCTGCTCGCCAGCAGGCCGAGGACCTTCCCCTTCGCGCGATGCTCGAAGCGTGGCTGCGTGACGGCGTGAAGCGTGCGGATGACAACGCGGAATTGCAGCGCAGCTTCGAGAAGGACGTGCTGCCGCTCATCGGAGCGAAACCTGTACGTGCGGTGGAAGAGGGCGACATCCGAGCCGTACTGCGTGCCGTGATCGATCGCGGCACCTACCGGATGGCCTCGCGGGTCTATGCCGACCTGGTGCAACTATTCGCGTGGGCAGAGGCGCGGAAGCCCTGGCGCGCGCTCATGGTCGAGGGTAACCCCACCAAGTTGGTCGAACTGGCCAAGCTGCTGCCACATGGGTGCGACCCTGACGCAGAGCGTGACCGTGTGTTGTCTGCCGATGAGCTGCGCGAGCTGCAAGTCAAGTTGACCGACATGGAGGCCGCCTACGCCGCAGCACCTGCCGGAACGAAGTACGGCGTTGACCGCCCGCTGAAGAAAGAAACGCAGCTAGCGCTGTGGATTTGCCTGAGCACCCTCTGCCGTATCGGGGAACTCTTGATGGCTCGCTGGGAGCACGTGAACCTTACCGGCGGTGAGTGGTTTGTTCCTGCCGAGAACACCAAGACACGCGTCAGCTGGAAGGTCTATTTGTCGCCGTTCGCTCTGCGGCAGTTCAAGGCGCTGCATGCGTTGACCGGCGACACGGCATTCTGCTTTCCGGCTCGAGCGGCGGCGGGTGAAGTGCCAGCAGACCATGTGTGCGTCAAGAGCGTGTCCAAGCAGATCGGCGATCGTCAGACGCAATTCAAGAAGCGGGCCGGACCGCTGACGCATCGCAAGCATGACAACTCGCTCACTCTGTCCGAGGGCAGGGCGGGGGCGTGGACACCGCATGACTTGCGGCGCACGGGGGCCACCATGATGCAGCAGTTGGGCGTGTCACTTGACCTTATCGATCGATGCCAGAACCACGTGATGGCTGGCAGCCGGGTTCGTAGGGCCTATCTGCATCACGACTACGCAGCGGAGAAGCGCGAAGCCTGGGCGAAGTTGGGTGAGCGGATTGACGTCTTGTTGGGTGGCTTCAATCAGATTCGGCTCGAGGCCAAGCAGGCGTAGAAGGCGTTTACAGCCTAAGGGCTGTATGAAGTGCATTCAGCCAAGCTAAAACGGGAACGATCCGTCTGCCTACCTCAGGGACGTGCTAGCCAGGCTGCCGACGCAGCCGGCGAGCAGATCGGCCAACTGTTGCCGCATCGCTGGTCAGCAGCTATCGATTACTAGCGCACACCTCGTCAGCAGGTCTGCCAGGACCGCCACCAGTACCAAGCGCCCCAGCACGCCAACAGCCAAAGCAACACGATGAGGGCTGCACCGGCCTTACTGGTCGGCTTGGCGCCTCTCGATGCCATCCACTCATCTGCCTTGCTGCGGCTTTCCGCCAATACCTCCGCCGGTAGCAGCTTGATGGCCACCCAAATCAGGCCGGGCAGAAGCAAAACGTCATCGACATAGCCGAGCACCGGAATGAAGTCTGGGATGAGGTCGATTGGGCTCAGCGCGTACGCCACGACAAACACCCCGAGGGCCTTGGCGTACCACGGAGTGCGCGGGTTTCTTCCTGCGAACCAAAGAGTGACGCCATCGCGTTTAAGCCGCTTGGCCCATGACCTCAAGCTGCTGCTGATGCTCATGGGCCGCAGCATGCCAGGGTCTGGTGTCTGACCTCGCACTTGGCAGGAAGTGACGAGTCTGCGCTTACGGGAAGTCTGTCCCGTCAAGATGCCATCGCTGGACGCTTATGGCGGTGCGTGGTGTTTCACTGGTCATGGGCCAGTTGCCATGTGCGGCGACGGCTTTCTCGCCGAGGCCGGAGCAATCAGGAAGGACTGGGAAGAGGGGCTCCCGGGCGAGGCGCTTAAGCGTTCCTTAAGCGTCGTTTTTGAACACTGCGCGCCGTTCTTCATCGGCGCATCACGTGTTCGCTCCTCACTCCATCAATCCGCGCTCGCGCGAGATATCAGCCGCTGCCTCCAATCCAGCGTGGACACCCACGGAAGGCCGTGGCGACCGCGTTCGGCAGGACTTGCTTGTCCTGTTCTGCGGTCTCGCTCTGCTCGCTTTGTGGGAATGGTCTCGATTGGACCTGCCGCTGGCTCACCTATACGGTACCCCTGCGGGCTTCGAATGGAGGGACCACTGGTTAACTGCCAAGGTGCTTCACGATGGCGTTCGGGTTGTCGGTTGGGCAATTTATGCGTGGTTGATCGTCAGCCTGTGGCGGCCAAGGATGCTTGTGCTCGCCATGCCAAGGCGCAGTCGACTTTGGTGGATAGGCACGACGTTGGCTTGCGTGGCCTTGATTCCAGTTCTGAAACGTGCGAGCTCCACCAGCTGCCCATGGTCTCTCATTCAGTTTGGAGGCGACTTCGCGCGCTACGTGCCGCACTGGCTCCTAGGGCTCCCTGACGGCGGGCCGGGGGGGTGTTTTCCGTCCGGTCACGCGTCGACAGCATTTGCATTCATTCCGGGCTGGTTTGCGCTTCGCGACCATGCCCCTCGCGTCGCTCGCTTCTTCCTCGTGGTCGTGCTCATCTGCGGCGCTGTGCTTGGGTGGGTTCAGATGATGCGAGGGGCGCACTTCCTCAGCCATTCCCTGTGGACCGCGTGGATCTGTTGGGCCGTCAGCCTGCTGAGTTGGTATGGCCTGCAGCCCTGGCGTGAGTGGCCGTTGATCGGGAATCAAGTGAGCCTCGATGGAGGGCGGTCGTGAAGCGTGCCGTCGGATGGTTCTATCCCGATCCAGCACGGCCTCTCACCCAGGTGTGGATGTGCTCTCTGTGGATGGGGCTGGTGGCGAACTGGCCGCTTTGGAAGCAGCTGACCACGCTGCCAGAGCTCGGCGGTTGGCGCGGCCTCGTGTTCATCGTCGCGTTTGCTGGCATGGTGACAGCTGCGACCGGGACGGTTGTCAGTTTGCTGGCGTGGCCACGACTCATCAAAGGGGTTTTGACTCTCTTGCTCGTGGCGTCGGCGGCGCTGGCCTATTTCATCGACAGCTATGGCATCGTGTTCGACCCAACGATGGTCGTGAACATGGTTCAGACGGATGCGCGGGAGACGCGTGACTTGCTGAGCCTCCGCCTCTTGCTGACGATTCTTTTGGTGGGTGTGACGCCAGCCGTTTGGCTGCTGATTCAACCTCGAGCGCCTGCGCAGCACATCGTTCGGCGGGTGGCCGGAAACATGGCCAGCTTTGTCGTTGGGGTGATCGTGGTGGTCGGGCTAGCACTTGCGGTGTTCGCCGATCTGTCGTCCACCATGCGCAACCACAAGGCGCTGCGATACATGGTGACACCCCTCAACGCGGTGTACTCCTTGAGTGCGGCAGCGATCCGCAGTCAAGCAGCGCCAAGTGGTCCCCCGGTCGTCATCGGTGCCGATGCTCGTCTATTGCCTCGACCTGCTGGTACCAAGCCCCCGCTGTTGCTGCTGGTGGTGGGGGAGACGGCGCGCTCCATGAACTTCAGCCTCAACGGCTACGAGCGCCTGACGAATCCGGAACTGTCCAAGCTGCCCGTGGTCAGCTTTCGCGACGTGACGTCGTGCGGCACCGCCACAGCCGCCTCGCTGCCGTGCATGTTCTCGCCGTTGGGGCGCTCGGATTTCGTGGACTTGAAGGGTACACAGGAGAACCTGTTGGATGTCCTCTACCGCGCTGGTTTAGCCGTGCTGTGGTTGGACAACCAGAGTGGCTGCAAAGGACTGTGCGACCGGGTTCCCAACAGCACCACGGCCAATCTCCCCGAAGGCGCGATGCCACTGCCTGCGGCGCTGTGTCGCAAGGACGAGCTTGGCCATGCGGAGTGTTATGACGAGGCGATGCTGCATGAGCTGGATAGGCGCGTGGCACAACTGGAGCCGGCCCGGCTCGAGCGGGGCCTGGTACTCGTCATGCACCAGATGGGCAGTCATGGACCAGCCTACTTCAAGCGCTCGCCGCCGGACCTGGAACTGTTTCAGCCCGAGTGCATGAGCAACGCGCTGCAGCAGTGCGAGCGGCAACAAGTCGTCAACGGGTATGACAACACGATTGCGACGACAGACCGTCTGTTGGCTCGGTCAATCTCCTGGCTACAGACTATGTCGACTCGGTTCGAACCTGGCATGCTGTACATCTCGGATCATGGCGAGTCCTTGGGGGAGAACGGCCTGTACCTTCATGGGATGCCATACGCCATGGCACCGAGGGAGCAAACGCATGTGCCGATGATTGTCTGGCGTCCAAACGCAGATGGCGGTGCCCAAAAGCTCATGCCGGGTTGCCTGGCAGGCTTGCGCGACAAGCCAGCGTCACATGACAACCTCTTCCACACAGTGATGGGCTGGATGGGTGCTCGCGCGGACGTGTACCGTCCAGAGCTAGATATCCTGTCCAACTGTCGGTAGAGGCTAACCGACCGACAGATGTGATTTTGGTCCTGGATTGCGTGCCGAAAGCCCGTCTTTTGGCCAGTCGACAAGCTCACAACCAAACAGCTTGTTGATGAGTTCGTCGGCAGGCAGTTTCAGAAACGCAGCGGCA
Source organism: Roseateles asaccharophilus (assembly GCF_031458115.1). Lineage (GTDB taxonomy): Bacteria > Pseudomonadota > Gammaproteobacteria > Burkholderiales > Burkholderiaceae_C > Pelomonas > Pelomonas asaccharophilus_A. Next base: position 52,334 of record NZ_JAVDXV010000014.1, read on the forward strand.
TATCGGGATGCGGTCGAGCCCGGCGAGAGGTCCCGCAGGGCCTCAGACAGTCCAGAGCCTGTCGAACAACGCGGGCGGCGGCTCGGCATCGTCTGCGGAAACTACGCGCACACCTCGCAGAGATGCCGGTCGCACGCCGAACGTTGCGACAAACGTGCGAGTCAGGTGAGCGCTGTCGGAAAAACCTGCCCAATGGGCCGCTTCGGTGAGCGTGGACCCATCGGCGAGGGTGCGCACGGCACGCTGCAGTCGCAGCCAGCGCACATAGGCACGAAACGGCAAGCCGGACACCTCGGCGAACCAATGCATGAAACGGGATGCCGACAGTCCGACAGCCTGCGCGGCGTCTTCGACGCGTACCGACGTGTCGAGTGCCGGCTCCAGCCATCGGAGGATGGTTGCCAGGCGTTCATCGTTGGGGCCACGATTGCGAGACGCCCCCTGACCTTCCAGCCACCGCGCCAACGCTCGTTCCAGGAGATCAGCCTGCGAGACCAGCATCGAGACCGGCTCAGCGATTGGTGTCGGCACTCCGCCGACCATCGCAGGGTCCAGGAAGACCATGCGAACTGGATGGGTGGCCACTAGGCGATGTGGGACGCGGGCGGAGAGGAAATGTCCGGGGCTGTCTAGCACTCCCCAGGATCCTTCGACAGTCAAGGTGCCCGCTGAACACCAGGCAAGTTGGGCAGCCTGATGTCGGTGTGGGCGTCCCGTTTCGACCGGGCCTACGTAGACGGCCCAACCGCGGCCGACGGTGAGCTGAGGCCGGTCCGGAACTGTTGCCTCAACCATGCGCTGCCCGTAACGCAAGCCGATAAACAGATGGGCAAGCAGCCGCGTGCGTTTCCGGCATCTTTGCCGGAAGCCGGCCTCCGATCTTCATCGTTTTCTCCATAGTCTTAGATCGCCGTCATTGCACACCCTGAAGGGGGTACGGAGTCAAGTAGCGATGGACTCGCGCCGTACACGCACGCGTCAGCGAGGCGTCCAGCGTACGCAGATCAAGGGACCAGCAGCGGAGTACGGCGGTCTTCCTGATCGGTCTTATCAAGCTCTTGCTCACCGTCGCTCTTCCGGGACGCTGCTATCGCGTCGTCGCGCGAGTTCAGTTGCCGCCACGGAAGGCGCTGTTGCGGGCGAAGAGTCAAGCGGGCGTAGCTGGTTTGTTCAAGCGCGCCCTGAGCCGGATGGCAACACTGGCGCTGCTTGTTGAGGAAATAGCAATGAAAGTGAGTTCTCTTGTACGGTACGGCTCGTACCCCGGGGTCATGGCCCTGATGCTCCTCGGTGTAGCGGCAACGCCTGAGAGAGGCTTTGCATTTGCTTGGCTCGCCGCACTTGTCGCCAGCGGGCTGCTGGTCGTGGCCCTGCTTGAGCGCCGGTTTCCATTTGAGTCTCGGTGGCAGGCCGCGGATCTGGACTTTCCGGCCGACGTCGCGCACGCTGTCGTCAACCTGGCTGTGATGCACGCAGCGGTGCTCGGCTTCGCGCTAATGCGCGACCTGACTGGCTATGAGGGGTTGGGATGGCCTGGAGACTGGCCCTACCTTGCTGAGGTTTTCTTGGCCGGGCTGCCGCTGGACCTGTCGCTGTATGCCGTGCATCGCCTGAGCCATCGCCACGGCATTCTTTGGCGGTTCCACAGCATTCACCACTCATCCCGGCGGCTCTACTGGCTCAATGGCGAACGTCGTCATCCGCTGCATGCCGCGCTAATGGCAAGCCCGGGACTGCTGGTGCTCGGAGTGCTCGGAACGCCCGCAGAGGTTGTAGGCGGATGGTTCGCCATCCTGGCCGTGCATCTGGCCTTCCAGCATGCCAACCTGGACTACCGGCTTGGACCATTTCGCTACCTGCTAGGCGTTGCCGAGCTGCACCGCTGGCATCACCGAGAGCGCTTCGAGGACGCGCAGGTGAACTTCGGCGAGTTCTGGTTGATATGGGACCACGTCTTTGGCACCTTTTACCAGCCAAGTGCACCGCTTGGCCCCATTGGTATCGAAGGCGATCCTGTCCCACATGGCTACGGTCAACAGATCGTTTACCCGTTCCGGACCAACATATGAACAGGAGAACTCGAATGCCTTCCTTCCGCCAAACGATAGATCCCCACGTGGATGCCGAACTGCACAAGGCATGGGCTGCGTTGCCCAAGGATGAGGCAGCTGGTGGCTTCCGACACCTCGAGCGAGCCCATGTCATGGGACAGGCATCGACCTACCAACATGTGCGTGTCCATCTACACATGCTGGCTTGGGCAGTGCGAAACCATCGCGCACGGGAAACGGTCGGGCAGTTGCTTCGCATCGTTGGCGCTGCAACCAAGACGCCCTTTGGCCTAGTCCCAACGGGCAACACGGGTGGGTCGAATGTCAGCCCCATCAAGCCGCTGCCGATCCCCGTCGATCTGGCAAAGATCATTGATAGGGCGAAGCAGGCCGCGGGACGTTGATCTTCGTGCCTTGCGCTGCTGTCGCTTCGCGCCCCGGGGCGTCCTCCATCGAATCTTGCAAAAGGGGCCCCGGGACATGCGAGATCGCACGCTATGCCGACGCAGCACTGGTCGTGGCTGGGAAAACAACGCGGACAGACAGTCCGCGACCGGCGTCGCCCGCATCAATTTCCACCATCGCGCCGTGCCGGTCTGCAATCGCTCGGACGATCGCCAATCCGAGTCCGCTACCGCCCGGGTAGGCTCCTCCTGCCACGCCACGGAAGAAGCGATCAAAGACGCGGCCGCGTTCCGCCTCCGGGATGCCCGGCCCGTGATCGACCACTCGAAGTACGGGCTGCTCCGCCTCCAGGGCAACCTCGATGTCAACCGCTGCACCGGGCGCATACCGTAGCGCGTTGTCAACGAGGTTGTTCAGCAGCACCGTGAGTTGCGGTAGATCGCCTTCAACTACGGCTGGCTCAAGCACACGGACACCCAGGTCGACATCACGCGAATCTGCCTGGGTGGTGAAGGCACTGGCCACATTTCGCGCGAGCGCTGCCAAGTCAACGGGCTCTGAGTGCAGCATCTCGACGTCAGGTTCGCTGCGAGCGACCTGTAGGAGTTGCTCGACGAGGTGCTGTGAGCGGTCGATCCCTGCCTCCAGATCCTCCAGCGCAGCCTGCCTTGACGTTTCATCCGGGCTGCGCTGCAAGATCTGCAGCTGCAGGCGCAGTGCGGTGATCGGCGTGCGAAGCTCGTGCGCAGCGTCGGCGAGGAATCTTCGCTGTGCTGAGAATGCCTCGCCCAGCCGTCTCAGCAGCTCGTTGGTTGATTCGATGACCGGCATCAACTCCTTGGGTGTATTGCCAACCCTGATCGGTGACAACGCGCCCGCGCTTCGGGTTGCGATGTCGAGAGCCGCGACGTCCAACGGCGCAAGCCCGCGACGCAAGCTGAAGATCAGCAGAGCGCCGACGCCAGCTACGAGGGCGACCATCAGCGTGGAAATCTGCACGGCGGACTCCCCAGCCATCTGCTGACGTTGTGACTGGCGCTGGGCTGCTTGAGCCACATAGCCACCGCGCGTCACCGTGTGCACGATCCAGCGCTCGCCGCGCACCATCGGCTCGCTATGGCCTTCGATTGGAGAGAAGGGAAGCGCAACGCGTGGGTCGGAAATGAAGAGGCGTCTTCCGCCAATGGTCCAGCTTTGCGTCACGATCTCGGAGTCATCCGGAATGTCAGTACGCACGGGAAGGTCTGCGCTGCTTTGCCAGCTTTGATTGGCTTGGTGCATACGGGCGACGCCTTCGGCGATGGTTTTCAGCTCGTCGTCGAAGACTTCATGCATCTCGGTGAGCGTCACCAGATAGGCCACGACGGTGAGAAGCACCGTACCCAGTGCGAGGGTGCCGACGATCCACTTGAGCAGGTCACGTTCAAGGGAGCGCATCAAACCTCCGAAACTCGGTAACCCACTCCCCGGACGTTGCGGATGCGCTCCGCACCCAGCTTGCGTCTGAGGTTGTGTACATGCACCTCGACCGCGTTGCTTGCGATCTCTTCTCCCCAGCCATAAAGCGATTCCTCCAGCTTTTCCTTGGAGATGACCGTGCCTGGCCTCAGCATCAGCGCTTCAAGCAGCCCGAACTCGCGGGCTGACAGTTCGATCGGATGACCATCCAGGCTCACAACGCGTTTGGCCGGATCAAGGACCAGCGCACCACAGCGCAAGAGCGGAGATCCGCTCCCAGCATGTCGACGGAGTAAGGCGCGTACGCGCGCAATCAATTCATCCAGGTCAAAAGGCTTGAGCACGTAGTCGTCAGCGCCTGCCTCCAGCCCGGCGATCTTGTCTCGCACGGTATCTCGCGCTGAAGCGATCAGTACAGGCATGCCATCACCGCGATCACGCAGGGTCTTCAACAGCTGCATGCCGTCGACCTGCGGCAGCCCGAGGTCAAGGATCGCCAGGTCATGCAGGCGGTGACCAAGGGCGAGCTCTGCCTGTCGCCCATCTCGGACCCAGTCGACGCTGAACCCGGCTTGCAGCAGCCCTCTTTGCAGGGATTTGCCGACCATCACGTCGTCCTCGACCAGTAACAGGCGCATCTCAATCTTCTTGCCGCAAGGGGTTCATCCTAAGTTCTGAGGGGCATCGTCGGGGCCGCAACCTTAAGTGGCACTTAAGCATCCGGGAGCCACCATGGCGCATGCACTTCCCTGACCACTCTCTGCGTCTTGACCATATCGGCACCGACCTGCCGCACCAACCCGAATGGGACGTCACCGAGGGCGGCATATGAGCGCTTCCAACCCCTACAAAGGGCGAACAGGCCTGGAGCGCATCGTTTACGCGTTCCGCTACTCGATGGATGGGTTGGTCGCCGCTTTCAAGGGCGAAAGTGCGTTCCGGCAGGAGGTGGTGCTGGGTGCTCTCCTGCTGCCTGTTGCCGCATGGCTCGCCATGGACTGGGTCCAACTCGTGTTGATGCTCGGAGCGCTGCTGATCGTGCTGATTGTCGAGTTGCTCAACTCGGCAATCGAGGCAACCGTGGACCGCATCTCGTTCGAACACAACCTGTTGTCGAAGCGAGCGAAAGACATGGGCAGTGCTGCCGTCCTGCTGGCGCTGGTGTTCTTCGCCTTGGTCTGGGGGGCGGTGCTCTGGATGAAATTCTGTCCCGCGGCGTGATCCGTTGTAATCGCCACCGCAGGCTCCTGGTTTAACCGCGCCCTTACCCGTCACGGGGCTAACAGGGCGCAAACGAGAGCCGCGCTGCGATACGCGACCAAAAGTGCGTTCCGAGTCCAGCCATCAGCCCTGCCGCCCACGATCTGCAAGTTTGTCACCTCAAGAACCTGCTTCAGCTTTCGGGCAGCATCGTGGATCTCAACACCATCGCGCCCGAGAGAGATTTCCAGTCGCAGGATCTCGATGTGTCGATCAGCCTCCTTCAGCTGCGCCCGCAGTTGACGCTGCCATGGCTTGGAGGGCGGAATCCTGTCTAGAAGCCCCTGAACAATGACGTCGACATCGTTGATACCTTTCGCCATCGCTTCGAGGTGGGCAGCAGCTGAATCTGCTGGCAGGGCAGGGGACTCATCAGTCGATGCATCGTCGGTCAGATGTCTGGAGATCATGTGCCCGCACCTACCGTCAGATCGGCGACAAGACGGCTGATCAGCGCCCGATGCCGTATGGACGGCTCAGCCACCACAAGACGGTAGCGCTCGCTCCAGAGCCAAAGATCACCTACCAGTTCAACGAAGAGCACCTGGCCTGCCGATCCCAGGATGCTCAACTCGCCCGTCCCCTTCTTCCAATCGAACAGCAGCCGATGAGACCCGGGAGGCATGACAAGCCTCACCATCGATGCAGGCACGGTCGGCGCCAGTCGATCCCCTGCGGCGCCGACATGCACCGTGTTGACGGTGTCCCCGACGCGGTGCCGCACCACATAGACCACGAGCTGACCAGGCACCGGGGCGAAGCGCTTGGCGTCCTCGTCCGCAGCCAACGATGGGATGGATAGGGGTGCACAGGTTGTCTGGGTGCGAGGCCGTCCGTGGGCGTGGTAGCAGTAGCCGTTCTCTGAGAGATCTCTCGGCGGACTCGTGCAACCAGATACCAAGGGGGCGCCAAGGACCATGGAGCCAGCAAGAAAAATGCGTCTATGCATGATGTCACTCAACTTCGAAGGACGGCAGCGCGCCCGTTGAGAATTGCAGTACTACCTGCTGGTCTGCCAGAGCTGCAGACCACCACAGTGCAGCTGCTATGACGAACACCCCCGCAAGCACCGCGGAGCGCTTGGGCATGAGACTCTCCTGACGACCCGAGGAAGGAATGAGCGATTGGCGTTGCTTCAGGTTCACCATTTGCAGCATCTGTAGGCCAGGCCAAAACCTGCAGAGACAGAGCCTGTGTCCATCGTCAACGGGCTTTTTGCAGCATCGCCGAGCAGACGGGACGCGCCGAGATTGCCGAACAGGATCCAGCGTGGGGTCAGCGCGGTGATAAAGCCTGTGCCGACATAGGCGCCCCTCACGCCGCTTGCAGGCATGTAGGTCGGCAGGTTGGATGCCACAGCCTGAGCAGGCGTGACCCCAAAGTAAGTCTGCATGTTCTGTCGGTTGGCAACTGAGACACCCGCGCCCGCCGACCATTGAGTGGTGGGCGAGAGACGTTGGTGATAACCGATATCAAAGCTGCCCACCGCTCCGCCCTTGCGGCCTAGCAGGTCCTGCGAGACATTGGCGCTGATGTCCCAGTGATCGTTCAGCCGGTAGCCCACGAACACTCGCCCGCGCAGCGTGCGCTCGATGTCCGGCAGGCCGTTCAAACGGGTGGAGGATCCGGAATTGCGGCCACTGTCCAGCCGAAGCGCCGCGCCGAACCGGACGCGCTTGCCGTCGATGAGCAAGGCGCTTGCCCCTGGGCCCTGGGGATCTGATGCGAAGTTCATCGCAGCGGCCGACCGAGAGGTGCTGATGCGAAATCGACCCCACTGGTACGCCCAAAGCGGTCGAAGCTTGATGATTCGACGCCCTGATCCCTCGTACTCGGGCTGGGACAGCATCATGGCCCCGACGAGATAGTTCTGCTCGGACGTTTTTCGCTCTTCGTCGGCATGGGACACGGACGCAAACGTCAGTGCAAATGCGAATGGGGTCAGACGAGTCAAGGGACGATCAAGCGAGGTCATGCCCGATGGTCAGAGCCGGATGCTTAAGCGCCGCTTAAGGGATCTATCACCAGCACGAAGCGCGTCCCAGCCGATTGGTTTCGCGACATCTACCCATAGCACCTGGTCAATCGAGTTGACCGTTGGTCATCTATCCCCTTTGTGCCCGCTTCTGGGCGTTGTCCGCGCGGGCTGCCGTGCGGATGTACGGCTGATCAAGCAGCGATTGGGGAGCGCTTGTCGAGCCGTCCGATAAAATGTCTGTTGCTCTTGGGGAGTAGCCTGCTTCTGTCGCTCGGAAGCGCCTGCGTCAACACACTTGAACCTCGCGTTCATGGCGCCGGTAGCCAGTTCTGGTTGGCGAGACCAACGATGTGCCAGCACGACTTGTATGTGGTCGGGCGGTGGTGGCACGTCGTTGTATCTCTGCCCGACCCTGGATCGACTCTCATGAACGCTCTCTCTACAGCCGCACTCGCCATGGCGATGTCGACGGATGCCTTTGCTGCGGCCATCGGCAAGGGCACTGCGCTGAAACAACCTCGCTGGACCGAGGCCCTGCGTACCGGCGCCATCTTTGGCGTCATCGAGGGCATCACACCGCTTGTCGGCTGGCTACTCGGACTGACCGCGGTCAACGCCGTCAAGGAGTGGGACCACTGGATCGCGTTCGTCCTGCTCGGGACTCTTGGTCTGCACATGGTCTACAACGGGTTGAAGACGGACCAGTCCGAGGTTGATGCCGTCGAGGACAAACCGAGCCGTCACAGTTTTGCCCGTTTGGCATTGACCGGATTCGCAACCAGCATTGATGCGATGGCGGTGGGGGTCGGTCTGGCCTTCATCGACGTCAACATTGCGTATGTGGCCGCCGCCATCGGCTTCGCAACATTCGTGATGGTCACCCTGGGTGTGATGTTGGGGCGTGTCATGGGAGCCGTGGTTGGCAAGCGGGCAGAGATCGTCGGAGGCATCGTCCTGGCAGCCGTCGGCGCCGCCATCCTTTTCGAGCATCTCACCGCTGCCTGAGCGTGCATCCAACTTCGCATGCTCCTGGCGGCGCCAGTCGGAGGATGGGCTGAGGGCCAACATGACAGATTTGTAATGGGTCAAGCAGGCATGCCGTCGGGGACGGATTTCTACAGTGACGACCATGGTGAACGTTGTAGGCAGCTCGATCGAGCGACCCGTCCACCACCAAGGAGTACCTATGACCCGCATCTCTGCTTCCGCCTTCGTCGCCAGCCTGCTCTTCGCCGTCGGAGCAGCCCAAGCGGCGTCGATGACCAACGACACCTTCATGAACGGCAAGTCGGTTCACGGCGAGCCTGTTGCTGCTACGCAGGACGGGCGTATCGTGAACGTGGATGCTGGCAAGTCCATCAACGTGAACTGTGGGGACGTTGTCACGTTCCAGAAGGCTGGCAAGAGCTTCACCTGGAAGTTCAGCTCGGCTGCTCATCGCCCCGTCGATCTGCGCGCCATCGCACCTGCGGGCTTTACCGACAAGCCGCTCAAGGTCTACATCTCTCGCACCGATGCTGAGAGCAACTGATGCATCGGCATCAAGATCCGCGGCCCTTGCGGCCACGGGTCTGGTGGCGAACAGCTTCACGTAAGGCAGCGCTGCGGCCCGCTGCAAACGAATTCACTAGTTAGGCCAAGGCCAGTTCACCGCGCTCCCCATATCCAAGACACAATCGCCTCATGCGTCGCTGGTTGACCATCCTGTTGCTGTTCGTCCTGCCCGTCCAGTTTGCCTGGTCGGCTGCGGCAGCCTATTGCCAGCACGAGGAAGTGGCCGGGATAGCGCACTTCGGACACCACGCCCATGATCACGCTGCGAGTTCGCACGGTGGGGGCAAGCTGTCCGGCGCAGGCGAGAAGTCAAGCGACCAGTCTCCCGCCAAGGGCATGAAGCTGGTTGGTGACAACGACTGCAGTTTCTGCCATCTGAGCTTCGCCAAGCCGATGGTCCCGGTTGCGTTCCAGTTCGACAAGAGTTCCGTGTCCCAGCCAGACTCTGCGTCAGAACAGGCGTTCCGCTCACGCGGACCTGATCTCCTTGAACGCCCCAACTGGCGCGTCGCCTGATTCGGCGAGCGCAGATCCATCCTTACTTCTTTGATGCGGCCCTGACCGCAACACTGCTCTCGCCGAAACCCTCGCGTTGTTCCTACAACCCCGGAGTTTTCGATGCGCAGAACCCTCGTGCCGCTTGCTTGTGCGGCACTCCTCTCATCCCTCGCCCAGGCTCAGACGCCCGGGACCCCCAACACTGCCTCCCCTGAAGCGCGCGTAGCCCCAGCTACTGCCACCCCGGCCGTGCAGATTGCGCCGCTGACACTGCGGGCCGCCGTGGATGCCGCGCTGGCCCAGAACCCGCAGCTTCGCGCCGCAACCGCCGAACTCGACGCCAACGACGGCACGGTTCGCCAGGCCGGTCTGATTCCGAATCCGGTGCTAGGCGTCGATCAGGAGGACGTGAAGTCCGGCACTCGTGTCACGACGATGCAGCTCAGCCAGACGCTGGAGACCGGCGGCAAGCGGGCGGCGCGAGTCGAGGTCGCGCAGCGTGGCAAGGACATCGCGGCCCTGGACCTGACTGCGCGCCGCGCCGAGGTCCGCGCCACCGCTATTCAAGCTTTCTTTGACGCGCTGACAGCCCAGGAGCGGGTCAAAGTGGTCGAGGAATCGTTGCGCATTGCGGCCAGCGGTGTAGATGCTGCAGTGCGCCGAGTAACCGCGGGCAAGGTGTCTCCGACCGAGGAGACTCGCGCGCGGGTCGCCGCTTCTACTGCACGCATCGACTTGCGCCAGGCACAGGCTGAGGCCTCGGCCGCGCTTCGTGCGCTGTCAGCAGTCATGGGAGCGCCGGAGGGCTCGATCCAGCGTCTGGACGGCAACGTCGAGGCGCTGCCGATTGCACCTTCTGCAGTAGACATCATGGCTCGTCTCCCTGATGCGCCAGCCGTACGCCGCGCTCAGCTTGAGGTGCAACGTGCAGATGCCACCTACGGTTTGGCGCGTGCCAATGGCGTGCCGGACGTGACGGTGGGTGTCGGCGCTCGTCGGGCACAGGATCTGGGCCGCACGCAAGCCGTGTTCAGCGTATCCGTGCCGCTGCCGTTCTTTGATCGCAACCAAGGTGCGCAGCTGGAAGCCCTGCGCCGCCGTGACGCTGCCCAGGCCACAGCGCAAGCCGAGGAGTTGCGGCTGCGTTCAGAAGTGCTGCAGATGGCAGACCTGTTGCAGGCCCGCAAGGACGAGGTCGAAGCGCTTCGCAAGGAGGTCCTGCCCGGCGCGCAAAGCGCGTATGAAGCCGCCAAGACGGGCTTCGAGCTCGGGAAGTTCAGCTTCCTGGACGCGCTCGATGCGCAGCGAACCTGGCTCCAGGTCCGCAGCCAGTACTTCACTGCGGTGGCCCAAGTCCATCGCACGGCCGCAGAGATTGACCGCCAGCTCGGCACCACGACTGACCGCCCCTGACGGGCACTCCAACTTCGAGATCGACGATGAAATTCAATCAAAGCACGACCGAGGGCCTGCGCGCCTCGCTGGGCAAGAAGCAGCTGATCGCCATCGCGGTGGTTCTGGCGCTGGGCGCCGTTGGCACCGTCTCCATCCTCCGCATGGGCGGCAGCGCGCCGGCGGGCGAGGAAGAGCATGGACACGGCCACGATGAGGCCAAGGGCCATGGCGACGATGAGCACCACGGCGAAGCCAAGGACGCAAAGGGCCACAAGGACGCTGATGGTCACGGGGACGGCGAGCACCATGAGGAGGCCAAGAAAGGCTCCAACGGTGGCGAGGTCCTTGGTACACAGAAGGGTCTCGCCGTCGAGATGCTGCTCGCAGAGGAAGGTGGGACTGCACGCATCAAGGTCTGGGTGACAAATGCGGGCAAGCCGGTGAGCGTGAAGGCCGAACAGGTATCCGTGCAACTGGAACGACCTGGTCAGGATCCGGAGAAGGTTTCGTTCGCCATCCAAGCCGGTGCTCTGGTAAGCGCTCAGGCCATCGAGGAGCCGCACCTGTTCAAGGGCACGGTCAACGTGCAGACAGGCGATGGTGTGCTGACCTTCCCGTTTGCCAAGGACGAGGGTGCTGTCACGATGACGGCCGACCAGATCAAGGCAGCCGGCATCTCGATCGACACTTCCGCGCCTGCCACCATTCGCACAGCGCTGAAGTTGCCTGGCGAGATTGCGTTCAATGAGGACAAGACGGCTCATGTGGTGCCGCGCGTCGGTGGCGTCGTCGAGTCAGTCGCGGTTTCCTTGGGGCAGCAGGTCACCAAGGGCCAAGTGCTGGCCGTCATCAGTAGTTCGAGCGTGTCCGACCAGCGTGCCGAGCTGCAGGCTGCACAGAAGCGCCTCCAGCTCGCCCGCACAACCTACGAGCGGGAGAAGCAGTTGTTCGAGCAACGCATTTCTCCCCAGCAGGATGTTCAACAGGCCGAGCAAGCGATGCGTGAGGCGGAGATTGCCGTTGCCAATGCCCGGCAGAAGCTCAACGCCATTGGTGCGTCGCCCGATTCCTCTGCTCTCAACCGTTTCGAGCTGCGCGCACCGTTCAACGGCGTGATCGTCGAGAAGCATATTGCCCTCGGCGAGCAGGTTCGCGAGGACGTCAACGTCTTCACCATCTCCGATCTGCGTTCGGTCTGGGCTCAGATCAATGTACCGGCCAGCAGCCTGCCGCAGGTGCGCATCGGCGAGAACGTCACCATTCGCTCGACCGCGTTCGAGCAGACGGCAGTTGGCAAGGTCGCCTATGTCGGCGCGCTGATTGGCGAGCAAACGCGTACCGCTCAAGCGCGCGTCGTAGTCGACAACCCGAAGACCGCTTGGCGTCCGGGCCTGTTCGTGAACGTCGAGGTGTCCGCTGGCGAGTCCAGCGCCCCTGTGACCGTGACGGCGGATGCTGTCCAGACCATGGAAGGCAAGTCCGTCGTGTTCGTTCGCACCGCCAGCGGCTTCGCACCTATCCCGGTGGAGCTGGGCCGTAGCGACGGCAAGCGGACCGAGGTCACGTCTGGCTTGAAGGCCGGTGCGCAGTACGCCACGTCTGGCGCCTTCGTCATCAAGTCCGAAGCCGGCAAGGCGTCGGCTTCGCACGCACACTGAGAGAGGCGTCCACATGTTTGAACGCATCATCCGATTCGCCATCGAGCATCGATGGCTTGTGATGCTGGCCGTGTTTGGCATGGCGGCGCTGGGCGTATTCAGCTATCAGAAGCTGCCCATCGACGCGGTGCCGGACATCACCAACGTCCAGGTCCAGATCAACACCAAGGCGCCGGGCTACTCGCCGCTCGAGACAGAGCAGCGCGTGACCTACCCGATCGAGACAGTCATGGCCGGTCTTCCCGGTCTTGAGCAAACCCGCTCGCTGTCGCGCTATGGCCTCTCCCAGGTCACCGTCATCTTCAAGGACGGTACCGACATCTACTTCGCCCGCCAGCTCGTGAACGAGCGCATCCAGAGCGCGCGGGGTCAGATGCCGCCTGGCGTCGATCCGGACATCGGTCCGATCTCTACGGGTCTCGGGGAAATCTACCTTTGGACGGTGGAAACGAAGCCTGGCGCGAAGAAGCCTAACGGCGAACCCTACACGCCGACAGATTTGCGTGAGATCCAGGATTGGGTCATCAAGCCACAGTTGCGCAACGTGAAGGGCGTCACCGAGATCAACACCATCGGCGGCTTTGCCAAGGAGTACCACGTCGCGCCGGATCCAAGTCGTTTGGCGTCCTACGGCATCACGCTGGCGGATATCGTCAACGCGCTGGAGCGCAACAACGCCAACGTCGGTGCGGGCTACATCGAACGACGTGGCGAGCAGTACCTGATTCGCGCACCGGGCCAGGTCCGCTCCATCGACGACATCGGCAATGTCGTGCTGCGCAACGAGGGCAGCGTGCCTGTTCGCATCAAGGACGTGGCCACGGTCGAGCTTGGCCGTGAGTTGCGCTCGGGTGCTGCGACCGACAACGGCAAGGAGGTGGTGCTTGGGACCGTCTTCATGCTGATCGGCGAGAACAGCCGCACCGTGTCGCAGGCCGTCGACAAGAAGATGGCGGAGATCAACAAGAATCTGCCCGCCGGCGTCCACGCTGTGACCGTCTACGACCGTACGACGCTGGTCGACAAGGCGATCAGTACTGTCAAGAAGAACCTACTGGAAGGCGCGATCCTCGTGATCGTCATCCTCTTCCTGTTCCTGGGAAATATCCGCGCGGCCATCCTCACGGCCATGGTGATCCCGCTGTCCATGCTTTTCACGTTCACCGGCATGGTGCAGCAGAAGGTCAGCGCGAATCTGATGAGCCTTGGAGCGTTGGACTTCGGGATCATCATCGACGGTGCCGTCGTGATCGTCGAGAACTGCGTGAGGCGCCTGGCGCATGCGCAGGAGCACAAGGGTAGGCCGTTGACGCAGTCCGAGCGCTTTCACGAGGTGTTCGCGGCATCGCAGGAGGCGCGTCGTCCGCTGCTGTTCGGTCAGCTGATCATCATGATCGTCTACCTGCCGATCTTTGCGCTGGCTGGTGTCGAGGGCAAGATGTTCCATCCGATGGCGTTCACGGTCGTGATCGCGCTGGTGGGCGCCATGATCCTTTCGATGACGTTCGTGCCGGCAGCGGTCGCGCTGTTCATCGGTGAGAAGGTGTCGGAGAAGGAGAACTTCCTGATGGGCTGGGCCCGTCGGGCTTATGAGCCGGCGCTGCAGCGCGTGATGAACGCCAAGCCGCTGGTCATCACGGTTGCCGTTGTGACCGTGTTCCTGTCCGGCTTGCTCGCGACCCGCATGGGCAGTGAGTTCGTGCCCAGCCTGAACGAAGGTGACTTCGCCGTGCAGGCGCTGCGAATCCCCGGCACCAGCCTGTCGCAGTCGGTAGCCATGCAGCAGCAGTTGGAGGCCACGCTGAAGGCCAAGTTCCCTGAGATCGAGCGGGTCTTTTCCCGCACCGGCACAGCGGAGATCGCAGCAGACCCGATGCCGCCCAACATCTCGGATGCCTACGTGATGCTCAAGCCCGCATCTGAGTGGCCCGAACCCCGCCGGACGCGCGATGAGGTGCTCGCTGCGGTGAAGGCCGAAGTCGGGAAGCTGCCCGGTCAGAACTACGAGTTCTCACAGCCTATCCAGTTGCGCTTCAACGAGTTGATCTCGGGTGTGCGATCGGACGTGGCCGTCAAGGTGTTCGGCGACGACATGGACGTCATGAACGAGGCGGCCGGCAAGATCGCTGGCGTGCTCCAGGGCATCTCGGGATCCGCAGAGGTCAACATCGAACAGACCACCGGTCTACCGATGCTGAGCGTGCAGATCGATCGTGAGAAGACGGCTCGCTATGGCCTCAACGTCCAGGACGTGCAGGACACGCTGGCGACGGCGGTGGGTGGCAAGGAAGGAGGAACGATGTTCGAAGGCGACCGTCGCTTCGACATCATCGTCCGGGTGCCCGAGAACGTTCGCTCCGATCTTGAGGCCATCAAGCGTCTTCCGGTCCCGCTGCCGGCCGGCAGCAGCACGTCCTCGCGCAAATTCATCCCGCTGAGCGAGGTTGCCGAGCTGTCGCTGTCGCCCGGCCCCAACCAGGTCAGTCGTGAGAACGGCAAGCGTCGTGTGGTGGTCAGTGCCAACGTCCGCGGTCGTGACATCGGCTCGTTCGTGGCCGAGGCTGAGCAGGCGATCCAGCAACAGGTCAAGCTACCCACCGGGTACTGGATGGTGTGGGGCGGCCAGTTCGAGAACCTGCAGTCTGCAACGAACCGCCTGAAGATCGTGGTGCCGGTGTCCCTGGCGCTGGTCTTCACGTTGCTGTTCGTGATGTTTGGCAACGCGAAGGACGGTCTGCTGGTCTTCACGGGCATTCCGTTCGCGCTGACCGGCGGCATCGTGGCGCTTTGGCTGCGAGACATCCCGATGTCCATCTCGGCGGCTGTCGGCTTCATCGCGCTGTCTGGGGTGGCGGTGCTCAACGGTCTCGTCATGATCTCGTTCATCCGAAACCTGCGGGAATCGGGCAAACGGCTCGACGAAGCGATCTTTGAAGGAGCCGTTACCCGCCTGCGGCCTGTGCTGATGACCGCGCTGGTGGCGTCGCTGGGTTTCGTACCCATGGCGATCGCCACAGGAACGGGTGCAGAAGTTCAACGTCCGCTGGCCACTGTCGTTATCGGAGGCATCCTGTCGTCGACGGCGCTGACTCTGCTTGTTCTGCCGGTGCTGTATCGCATCGCTCACCGAAAGGATGAGGATGAGGCCGCGACACCGCGTCCGACGCCTGATCAGGAGGTTCACGCATGAACGCAGGTACGCATCAAGGGACGTCCCGGCCTGAAGGCGGGAGCCTGGTGGGCTTGATCCTCTCGCATGGAGGGTGGCCGCAGGGCCGCGGGGCCTCATGAAGATCCTGGTCGTCGAAGACGAAGTCAAGGCGGCCGCTTACCTGCGCAAGGGCCTCACGGAGGAGGGGTATCAGGTTGAGGTGGCTCACTCCGGCGTTGACGGACTCCACATGGCGTCCGTCAACGAGTACGACCTCGTCATCCTGGATTGGATGCTGCCTGGCATCGATGGGATGGCGGTCCTCTCCGCACTGCGCCACACGCGTTCAGTACCCGTCCTCATGCTGACCGCGCGCGGCCAGATCGAGGACCGGGTACGAGGTCTGCAGGGCGGGGCGGATGACTACTTGGTCAAGCCATTTGCGTTCTCTGAGCTGGTGGCGCGCGTGCAGGTGTTGCTGCGTCGATCCGGAGGACATCAAAGCGACGCGGAGACCATCCTCCTCCGGGTGGCCGACCTGGAGGTCGACACCGTACGGCGCAAGGCGACTCGAGGGGGGCAAAGGCTTGAGCTGACTCCGAAGGAGTTCAGCCTGCTGATCCTGCTGCTCAGACGCAAGGGGCATGTGCTGTCGCGCACGGAGATCGCGTCTCAGGTCTGGGATATGAACTTCGACAGCGAGACCAATGTGGTCGAAGTTGCCATCCGCCGTCTGCGCTCCAAGGTTGATCAGCCGTTTGACCGGCATCTTCTGCACACGGTCCGAGGTGTCGGCTACGTGCTGGAGGAACGACCGTGATCGCGCAGGTGTTCCAGGCACCGAGCCTTCGTGCGCGGCTGTCGCGCCAGTTCGCGTTGCAGACCATTGTTGGCCTCAGCCTGGTCTGCGGGGTCGTCTATCTCGTCATCGCACTGACGCTGGCTGGCCGACAGGACGATACGCTCGTCAAGAAGCGCGCGGCGGTTCAGCGACTGTTGGCAGAAGGGGAGGAGCTTCACGACGTTCCCGCGATCAAGCATCTGCTGAGCGACTTTCTGGCGGGCCACGATGACCTGTCACTCGTGGTGCGTCAGCGCGATGGCCTGGCGGTGTTCGACAAGAACGATCCCACTCGTCCGGAGGACATGAGCAAACGGTTGACGTTCGAAGTCAAGTTGCCGGTGGAATTGGGAGGCGCCGGGACCGCGGAGTTCATCTACGACATCCGCAAGGACGAGTCCCTTTTGAGCCGCCTCTGGTGGACCCTGCTCACGGCGGCCATCGTGGGCACGTTTGCGGTGTCCGCGACGGGCTTCCTGCTTGTCAAGAGGGGGCTGGCTCCGTTGAATGCGCTGGCACGCCGGACATCAGAGCTGGATGCGAGTCGCTTGGACCTGCGCCTTGACGGGGCAGGCCAGCCCGAAGAGGTGCAACCCCTGCTGATGCAGCTCAATGCGTTGCTCGATCGTCTGCAGGCAGCCTATGCGCAGATGGAGGCGTTCAACGCTGACGTCGCCCATGAACTTAACAATCCGCTGTCCATCCTGATCGGATCCTGCGAAGTCGCGCTGCGGCGTCCGAGATCGCAGGCGGAGTTGCATGACACGCTGACCTCGAACCTGGAGGAACTCAGGCGCGTCGCAGGCATCGTGGCGGACATGTTGTTCCTGTCGCATGCCGAGCGTGGCGTGGAGGCTCGCCGGACGTTGCCAATGAGCCTGGCGGATCTTGCGGCTGAGGTCATCGAGTACCACGAGGCTGCGCTTGAGGAAGCCGAGCTGCGTGTCGAGGTACTGGGCGATGCGCGCGTCGCCGTGGATGTTGGGCTGGTACGGCGGGCGCTGTCGAACCTACTCAGCAATGCCACCAGATATGCAGTCAAAGGATCACAAATTGAAGTTCGCATCGACCGCTTGGAATCAAGCATCGTGTCGATCGGCGTACACAACCAAGGTGAGGTGATTCCGCCTCAGCATCTGCCGCGACTTTTTGACCGGTTCTACCGGATCGACCCGTCGCGCACCAATGCGAACCGCAACCACGGACTCGGGCTGGCCATCGTGGCGGCCATCGCGAAGATGCACGGCGGTACCGTGGCCGCGGAGTCTGATCAAACGGGCACCTTCATCCGATTCACGCTAATGACAGGCTCTGGAGCCGCAAAGACAGGTGAACCAGAACGCATGGCGGTGCGGGTGCGTGATGAGGGGAATGGAGCGTGCTGAACCTGTTCGAACACCTTCGCGAGAAACATCACGGGCTAGCCCTCTACATCTTCGGGAGCTCCATCGCGGTCATCATCATCTCCTTGTTGTTGCTGATCTACTTCCTGCGGCAGGACCGCATCAAGAAGCAGCAGCGCAGGGAAGAACGTCGCGAGCAGCGACGCCGGACGCGCCAAAAGCGGTAGCCTCCTACATCGACCCGTTGTTAGGATCATTTGGTGCGCAAAGCTCTCGTGATCTTTCTGCTTGGACTGTTGTCCTTCCAGCTTGTCTGGGGGGCAGCCGCCGGTTACTGCCGGCACGAGCAGGACGTTGAGGTCAGCCATTTTGGGCATCACGTGCACAAGCACCAGACCAAGGCGGGGAGCTCTCCGGATGGAGCGAACAGCCCTGTCGACAACCTGAATGGCGAAGACGCTGACTGCATGGCATGCCACCTCTGCGGCCCAAGCCTGGTTGGTGTTGTCTACGACGCCCCGCATCCGGCAGGCGTTTCACATGCCGTGGCATCAGCCGAGAAGGACCACTCCAGGTTACTGATACCGGCGATCTACCGGCCCAATTGGGTCGCTGCTTCTTGATCTGAGCCTAGCTTCGCTAGGCAGAGCCGCTGGCGCACCGCCAGTGGCATGGACGACCTGACCACTTTCTGAGGTTGCAGGTCCGACTCCACGGGCAGCCATTGCAGCTTTTGCGTACCGGCCGCCGCCATTCAAGAAAGAGAAGCTGTCCATGAGTGACACCCAGAAGCTGCGGTTGAATCTCCCGCTGGTACTTCCGGAGATTCACGGTGCTGATGATCCCTGCGTCAAACGGTTGCAGGACAAGCTAACTGGCCGCCCCGGCATTGACGAAGCACATGTGACGGGGTTAGAGGAAGGCACACCACAGCTGTGCGTTCACTACGACTCCAATGTGATCTCGCTGAGCCGGCTGCGTGAGCTCGTCAGCTCCGAAGGCATGGCGTTGACGGATCAATTTGCTCACGTCCTTGGCCGAGTGAACCTGCCGATGCATGCCCGGTATGCGCAACGCGTCGCTGATGTCTTGCGTTCGGTGGAAGGCGTGGTTGAGGCGGATGTCTCGCCGAGTGGTGTCGTGCGCCTCGAGTACGACCGTTCAACGGTTGATCAAGGCAAGCTGGACCAGTGCCTGACTTCGCTGGACATCACCCTGAATGACGCCAGCGGACCCGCGGAGCGGCGTCAGCTCGCTATGGAAGCGGCTCAAGAGCCTGTGGCCAACGCGAGTCAGGCAGCTACGGCCAGTCATGCCCATACAGGGCATGACCACGAGCATGGTGACGAGCACGACCACGGACCTGGCAGCAAGCCTAGGAGCGGGCCAAAACATGGGGAAGATGGCCATGTCCATGGCAAGGAGGAAGAAGGCGGGGATGGCCACGAGCACGGCGGAATCTTTGGCGAGCGGACAGAGCTGATCTTTGCGTGCCTGTCGGGGGCATTCCTGCTGGCGGGGTGGTTGGTGGGGCGCAATGGTTCTGGGCCTGACTGGCTACCCACCGCCTGCTATGTGGTTTCCTACTTCTTCGGCGGGTTCTATACCGTTCGCGAGGCCATCGAGAACCTGCGTGCCAAGCGCTTCGAAATCGACACCCTGATGCTGGTCGCAGCAGCTGGCGCCGCTGCCCTGGGCTCGTGGGGCGAGGGGGCGTTGCTGCTTTTCCTGTTCAGTCTTGGCCATTCGCTGGAGCACTATGCGATGGGTCGTGCTCGTCGCGCCATCGAGGCGCTGGCCAAGCTTGCACCGGAAACAGCGCTGGTGCGTCGCGAATCCGGGACTGAGGTTGTGCCCCTGGAGAAGTTGGCGGTGGGGGACATTGTGGTCGTGAAGCCCAATGAGAGGCTGCCTGCAGACGGCGTGGTGGTGGTCGGCACCTCCAGCGTCAATCAGGCACCCGTCACGGGCGAGAGCGTTCCCGTCGACAAGCGGCCGGTGGAAGATGGCAAGACGGCGATCGGCAACTTCGAGCGTGTGTCCGCCGAGAACCGGGTTTTCGCTGGCACGATCAATGGCTCTGGCGCGATGGACGTCATGGTTGCGCGCAAAGCCGACCAATCGACGATGGCGCGAGTGGTCAAGATGGTGACCGAGGCTGAGGCACAGCGTTCGCCCACGCAGCAGTTCACCGAAAAGTTCGAGCGCATCTTCGTGCCTTCCGTGCTGGCACTGGTCGTGGTGCTGCTGTGTGCCGGACTGGTCATTGATGAACCGTTCTCGGAGACGTTCTATCGCGCAATGGCTGTTCTCGTCGCTGCAAGCCCGTGCGCGCTGGCGATCTCGGTGCCCAGTGCCGTCCTGAGCGGTGTCGCACGTGCCGCGCGAGGAGGCGTCCTGGTCAAGGGGGGCGGCCCCTTGGAGAACCTAGGCACGCTGACGTCCATTGCGTTCGACAAGACCGGCACACTGACTGAAGGCAAGCCAAAGCTGACTGACGTGGTGTCGGCGCAAGACGTGCCTCAGGATGAGTTGCTGGCGGTGGCGTTGGCTGTCGAAGAGCATAGCGATCACCCTCTCGCGGCAGCCATCGTCAGCGGCGCGAAGGAGCGGCTTGGCGACAAAGCCGACCTGCTGCAGGCGTCCGACGTCAAGAGCATCACAGGTCGTGGCGTGCAGGCGCAGCTCGGCGGAGAAACGGTGCACATCGGCAAGCCGGTGCTGTTCACCGAGTTGGCCGACTCCAAGGTGCCTGCGGACGTCGACGAGGCAAACAGGAAGCTCGTGGCCGATGGCCGTACGACCATGATCGTGCGCAAGGGCAATCGCTTCCTTGGGGTGATCGGCGTCATGGATACGCCGCGCCCGGTTGCTGGCCAGGTCATGGGTGAACTGCGCAAGCTCGGCATTGAGCGCTTGATCATGATCTCTGGCGACAACCAGAAGGTTGCCGAAGCCGTCGCCCAGACGGTCGGCCTGACGGAAGCCCGAGGCGATCTCATGCCCGAACAGAAGGTCGAGGAGATCAAGAAGCTGCGCACGGAGCACGGCAAGGTCGCGATGGTCGGCGATGGCGTCAATGACGCGCCAGCCATGGCCAACGCTACTGTCGGAATCGCGATGGGTGCGGCAGGCTCGGACGTCGCCTTGGAGACCGCCGACGTGGCGCTGATGGCTGATGACCTGGCGCAGTTGCCGTTTGCGGTCGGTCTGTCCCGTAGCACCAGTCGCGTTATCAAGCAGAACCTCTGGGTGAGCTTGGGTGTGGTGGCGGTCCTGATTCCTTCCACCATCTTGGGTTTGAGCATCGGCACCGCCGTCATCTTCCACGAGGGCTCGACGCTGCTGGTGGTCTTCAACGCTTTGAGATTGCTGGCCTACAAACCGTTTGACAAGAGCATGAAGTCGGCGGAAGCGGCTCGGCCCGTTGAGGTGAAGCCGTGAGACGGCCCCATGACCAACGGGGCGAGGACATGCAAGCCCTACAGGCGATGGATGATGTCGACGGTGATCTGACAGACATGCTGGGCGAGCTGCGGGTGCTGCTGCCCACAGCGCAACTGCTGTCCGCCTTCTTGATCGCCGTGCCGTTCGCCCCGGGCTTTCGCAACATCGTGCAGGCCGAGAAGCACGTCTTCCTGGCGACGTTCCTGTTCTCTGTCGCGGCATTGGTGCTGTTCACCGCGCCTGCGGTGCAGCATCGGCTGATGCGCCCACTTCAGCAGCGAGCGAGATTCAAGGCACGGGCGAGTAGGCAGATGCTCCTGGGCGCGGCCTCTCTTGCTATCGCGCTGGTGCTTGCCACGCAGTTCGTGCTTTCCGAGGTTCTGGGCCACACAGTGGGAAATGTGGCGGGCGTTGTCATTGGTGGATTGATCGGCACGGCGTGGCTGCTGGTGCCTCTGATCTGGAACCGACGGCAGTCTGCGTGACCGACTGGCCTCGCGTGACATCGCGGGCCTGCTCAGCTCGCTAAACCGTGATGGATAGTGCCTTTGCCGGACCGCCCAGAGCTTGGTCCAAATGCATTGGAAGCATCGGCTGAGCGCGTTGACGACGTGGCCGACTTTCGGTCGTGGCTAGCGTCGAGGATCAGCGATCGCCATCCTGAATTCCTTCAGCTCATCATCCAACGACGTGACAGCGAGCTGATGAAGGATGGAGTTCTGCGCGAAGGATGCGCGCTCCCTGTCAAGATCGACAGAGTTGCCGTCCAAGCTGGACTGGGACGGCAGCGCGAACTGGGCAAACTGCATGGTTGTGCGCGGCGCTACCAGGTCCGGAGCAAGATGGCGTTGCGACGTGATTGCGATTGTCGCGGCCGGTCGGGAGCGCTTGGCTTCCTCCAGCGCCGCAGCAAAGTTGATGTCACGTGCCTGGTACCGAGGCGTGTCGGCGTTCGCGATGTTGCTGGCGATCAGCGCCTGTCGCTGTCCCCTGAAGATCAGCGCCGTCCCTTTCCAATCGTCGTCGGCCGCGATGGGCGCGGCGCCGCTGCTGGGTGTCGGACGAAGTGAGTCGGACATGGGCGGTTCCTCCGAAGAGGGGAGCGGCAGAGCGCCCCCCTCTCGTAGCTACATTGCCGATCAGAAGCTGTGGCGCATGCCGACTTCCAGACCGGAGGACTTCTCGCCCCCACGCATGGCCGTCGGAGTTGTGTACAGCACGGAACTGCGAGCAGCACCCTTGTTGTTGATGTTGGCGTATGTGGCATACAGCGCCGACCGCTTGGACAGGTCGTGCACGTAGCCAACGGCCAGACGGGTGCTGTCATCTGCGTCGGCATAGCCGGAGCCTGCAGCGCCACCAGAGCGGTTGGCGTTGGTGTAGCCCAGGCGGATCGAGCCGGACGGGTTGACCGGGATGGTCGCGCCGACGGAGAGTTCCTGTGACTTGCGCGGGCCCCACTTCTTCACATCCAAGAGCGTGTGCACGGTGCCCCAGGGCGACTTGTAGTTGAACAGCAGGTTGTAGTTCTTGAACTTCGGTTGGCTGCTGCCGACATCAGTCTGACCGATAGCGCCGCCGACCAGGAAGGTGCTGTTCTCAAAGCCCACACGGCCGCCGGTGTACTTGTTGCCGACCACGCCTTCGCCGGCGGCGACATGAACTTGACCGAACCAGCCGCCCAGGTTCTTCGGCAGGAAGTAGCTCACGCCGTTGTCGGTACGCTGGGCGGTGGTTGCGCCGCTGCCCAGGACCGCGCTCGAGCCGTAGACGAACACGCCACGCGACCCGACGCCGACGATGTTGAACTCGTCACCCAGGGCGTTGTTGTAGGTCGGTGTGGTATCGCGGCCGAGGCGAATCTCGCCGAACTCACCCATCAGGCTGACGGTGGAACGGCGATTCCAGAACTTGCTGGCATTGGCAGTGCCGGTGTCCAGGTCAACACCGGATTCCAGGTTGAAGCCGGCAGACAGACCGCCCCCCAGTTGTTCCACACCGCGAACGCCCAGGCGGCTGGTCGTGTTGGCGCCGGAGGTGACGCCCTTGACCGTGCCGGCGCTACCGTTCTTCACTTGGCGAACGGCGGCATCAGCAACGCCGTACAGCGTGACGGAAGACGATTGCGCAAAAGCAGAACCTGCGAGCGCGCTGCATGCCAAGGCCAAGAGGGCTGGCTTCTTCATGTACTTCTCCTATTCAGTGGTCGATGCATGAGGTCGTGGATCGCCTCAAGCAGCTTGAAGGCTATGGATCGCGACTAGGGAAATCCATGACGAAGACGATTTCGGTGGGGGCGCGCTCGCACCGGGGCATGCAAACGGTCTGCTGACGTGCCTTGAAATCGACATCGCGCGCTGTGGCGCAACTCCTGGTTTCGTTTCACACGGAAGTCACACATGGCGAGGGTCGCGGCAGCCTTCCCGAAAGTGACAAAACCGTAATCCGCCGGACCGGCGGTCGTCAGGCGAGTCTTTCTAAGCTGCCCGCGGATTGGGCGCTGTCAGCGTCCACGAACGATAGAGAGCTTTGGCGATGCGCCAGTGCGAAGAAGGCGCAGGATGAGAAGACCGGATGCTCAGTTGATCTCCAGAGCTCGACGTGGCGATATCGCAGCTTGCTTGGAGGCAGGCAGAAAGTACCTCCAAGGAGCAAGCGGCTTCCCTCGTCACGTACCGCTCGGCCTCGAGTACCTGCAGCAAGCGGAGCCCATCCGAGCGGCCGACGCCCAGCAACTGATCATCGAGTCCTTGGATCTGTACGAGATCGCTGCGCACGGACGCATCGCGACGCTGCAGCAGGCAGCTCAGTCGGGTCGCGTTGCGGCGCAGTTGAAGCTGGCCGTGTGGTTGTCATTGACTGCAGCCGATGCGGAAGAGGGCATGCGCTGGTTCCGCAGCGCCGCAGCGTGTGGTGACCTCACGGCGAGGAAGGTGCTTACCGCCTACGTCGACAGCGATCAGTCGGAGGTGCAGGTCGTCTCGCGTCTGCGGAATCTCAGAAGACTCCCTGGATTTGGCTGGGCAAATCTTGTCACCTTCGCCATGGATCGGGCTTTGATGCGGCAGGCGCCGCTCTTGCTGTTCAGGGCCCTCGCTCTGGGGCTCGAATCGGACACTGACCCGGATGCGCTCTTGGCCGACAAAGTGCTTGAGGCCTTGACGTATGCGAGCGCGCTCGATGAGGCCACGATCGTGGTTGATCGACGGGCCATCGAAATGCTTCTAGACGATTGCGTGGCGCGTGGAAACAGCAATGCGGCCTTGATGCTGGGGATGGCGCTGAGCGGCAACGACGTCGGTGCCGTGCGGTGGCAGTCACTTGTCACCGGTCAGAACCACCGCAAAGCGGCAGCGTTGCTGATGCGTGCAGCCGATGGTGGTCATGCTGAAGCGTGGACGAGGCTGTTCGAGATTCACTCGAACCACAACGGCTCAGTCGCAAATCCACCGATGGCCAGGTTCTGCCTGGAGAAGGCAGCGGCCGGTGGCGCCGTGGCGGCGCAGCGCAGACTCGGTGCGGCCATTCTCCGCGCAGCGGGCGCGCTGCGGGAGATGGAGCTGGGGATGCACTGGCTGTTCAAGGCAGCGTCAGCCGGCGACGATCACGCGCAGACGCTGCTGCACACATTCGTGCTTCCGGTCGAAGGGCGTGACGACCAGGCGAGACGAGCGCTCATTTCGATCGCGAAGTCGAATCCGGGACTCGCGCTCCGGCTTGAGGTGGCAAGGGAGTTCGGCCTCACCAAGCTCGAGGCCATGACCGTGGATCTGGTGGCTGGCCAGCGTCCCTGGGGCTTGGTGGTCGGACGCAACCCCTTCATAAGACATATCAAGCTGTCCGCGCCACGAGCAGTTCCTGCTGTCTCAGTCGAAGTTCAGCAGAAGCTTGCCCGGATGGCCGCACAGGTCGCCAGTGGCAGCATGCGCGGCACGGACCTTCAAGACATCGAGTTCCGCCATCGGGCGGTGAAGCTGAAGCAAGTTCTCGATGCACATGGTCTGCCTGAATCCCTGTTCTTCGCCAAGGCACGCTCCAATGACCTGGAGGTGCTGCGCAGCGGCGGACGATGGGCACACATGGCCAAGGCCGATGTCGACGCGGCGATGGCGTAGATCGACCGGAGACCACGCGACGCGAGATTCCGCTGCTTGACGCGGGGCCCTTTTCCCGCAAAGTTGCGAAGGTGAACTCCCACACGCCGTTTGGTTTGTGGGTTCGCAGTCCCCTTGCGAACTTCGATGCTCCCCATGAGAAAGCTCATCCAATCACTGCATGACTGGTTGCCCGTGTGGGCTGCCGACTGGCTGGACATCCTGGTGCCGGCCGTTGAGGTCGCGCTCATCGCCTTTGCCGCATGGCTCCTCATGCGGTTGGCGCACAAGCTGATTGGCCGCGTCACGCAAAAGTATGGCTTGCCGGTCAATGTCGTCTCGGTATTCCTGCGCGTGGTCGGAGTGCTGGTCTATGTCGGCGCGCTGCTATGGGCGCTCGAACGCTTGGGCGTGTCGGGCGCGGTGCTCTGGACGGCATTCACCGGTTTCGCGACGGTGGGAGCGGTGGCGTTCTTCGCGGCATGGAGCGTTCTCTCAAACCTCTTCTGCACGCTGCTGATCTACATCACCAAGGCCTTCCGGATCGGAGACGTGGTGGAACTTCTTGAGGCCGGCGACAAGGCCGGGATGAAAGGGCGCGTCGTCGATATCAATCCGGTCTACACCACGCTGTTGGAGAGCGGCGACGCACAGAACGGTACAACGCTGCAATTGCCGAACAGCCTGTTCTTCCAGCGTGCCGTACGACGCTGGCACGGAAACGCTGTGGTCGAGTTGTCAGTCGACCAACAGGGCGGCCCCTAACAAGGTGCCGCCAGCCGCCTGCTCAATGCCGCTCTCAACCACGTCAGGGCTTGGATCCCCGGGGTGACTCTGTCTCGCTAACCCGGTCGCTGGCATCGACATGCGCATCCTCCACGCTCTGTGCGCGGCGGTCGGGCTTCGCCTTCGCGTTTGCGTGACCAGGGCCTTCCTCCGGTTGCGGCGCGACGGGCGTGTCGAGGGGGTTGTCAGGCTCGGTGGGCAGATCTGCAGGCGACTTCTCCTGCCTGCCTGGGGCAGGACCAGGGCCGGGGATATGGGTGTTCACGGTGATTCCTTTTGATGGATGCCGGAGATCGAACTTATCAACGGCGACGGGGGCGTACATCCCACAGTTGCCACCTTCGGACAGTAGGGGCCTGTAGAGATCACAGCGATGGCGCGCTGTCCGACTTCGGTTTCGCCGCGGCGTCGGTATGGTTCCTTTGTCACACCACGAGGCAGGCATGCGCAATCACCTCTTTGCCCGAACCGTTGGGATCGCGACTGCTTACACCGTGGCGGTGCTCGCCACAGGATTTGCCGCGTTCGGGCTGGTAACGATGCTGGTGTTTACCGCCGGGTTCGTCGGCGGCCTGACTCTCTGGCTGGCCCTTCCAACGCGAGGCACATGGTTGGACGTCCGATGGCCATTCTGGCTGGTGATGCTGCTGTTCATCGTGCACCGCATCGAAGAGAAGCAGTTCGGATTCTTCGCGATGCTCTCTAGCGTGACCGGGGTCGCAACGCCTGAGTTGTTGTCGCCCGCAGTGGTGGCGCTGGTGCTGCTGTCCGTAGGCGGGTGGCTGCTTGTACCGTGGCTCATGAGCCGAAGGAAGCCGCTCGGCAGCTACTTTGCGTGGTCGTTCTTCGCATCGATGGGGATCACGGAGCTCGCCCACTGGCTTGTCTTTCCTTTCATGCAAGGGGCGGGTGCTCACGCAGTCCCTGGCATGTGGAGCGTGTTGCTCCTTGCGCCGACTGCCTGGTGGGGGATGTCGCGCCTCTATCGCCCACCCCGAACGTAGCAGCTACACCTTCTACGCTGGACTGCGGTTTTGCTCGCTTGATGCTGCAGAGGCTTCGGCCAGGATCTCCCGCCCGCCGTTGGCTGCAATCACCGCGACGATGAGGCCGAGGACCAGATCCGGGAGGTTTGAATCCCACCACATTACCAAGGCACCAGACAGAACGATTGCCAGGTTCACGATGGAGTCGTTGCTCGTGAAGATGGCTGAAGCCTTGAAGTTGACATCGTCGCCTTTGTGGCGTTTGAGCAGCCTCAAACACACCAGGTTGAGCGCGGCGTTGATGGCGGCCATCACCATCATGGCGGGTCCGAGCGGGGGCTCGCCGCCGAAGTACCGTCGTAGGACCTCAACCGCGAGCGCGACTGAAAGTGCGATCAGCAGCCATCCGGACAGACGCGCAGCTCGAACCTTGATCACGGCGGCACGGCCGACGGCGTAGAGGCTGACGGCGTAGACAGAGGCGTCCGCCAGATTGTCGAGCGCGGCGGCGATGAGTGCTGTCGAGGACGCCCAGATGCCGACGCCGACGCCGCCAACGCATTGGCCGACGTTGATGATCAGCACCATCAGCAGCACTCGGCGATCGGTTTCCTGGCTGGAGTCCGAGGTTGAGTTGACGGGCTGATGATTGCCGCTCATCGGATCAACGGAGTTCGGTGGGTATGGGCGGTGGCATTCTCAGGCGGGACAGCCAAAAGAGAAGACCCGAAGCGTTCAAGCTACGGGTCTTCAGCCGTTTGCCTGTTCGGCAGTTCCTTTTCAGGTCACCGTTCTGGCTTGCGACGATTCAAGAATAGCTGGCGGACGGGCCTGAAAGTGCGGGAGGACGACCAATGACACCGTAGGCTCATGCCTACATGGTGCAAGACTTAGAGAACTCCGCCTGCCGATATTCCAAGCGCTCCAGGCGGGCGTTTCTGGCCGCACTGGTGATCGCCTGGGATGATCCACGTCGGTCTCAGTGGCGATGACCGTGATGGGCATCTGGGACATGGGCATGTCGGTGCCGCTTTGGCTCATGCGCATGTAGATGGCTGTGCGTCCCTGCCGGCATGGGATCGTGGAGATGGTCGTGGTGGTCATCGTCATGCCGGTGCGCGTGTTCGTGCTCCAGGGCTTCGTGTTCATGCTCATGCTCGTGCGACTCCATCAAGTGCAGCGCAACGCCGAGCAACATCAGCAATCCGCCAATGACCATCGCGCTCCCCGGGTAGCGATCTCCCAAAGCAAGCGCCAGCGCGGCGCCGATGAAAGGTGCAAAGGCAAAGACGGAGCCAGTGCGAGCGGCGCCGAACGCGCGCTGAGCCAGCAGGTAGAAACGCAGACTCAGTCCATAGCCGGTGGCGCCTACGGCCAGCAGACCCAGCGCAGCCAGGAGGCCCGGAGTTGGCTCGCTTGCCATGAAGGCCAGCGCTGTTGTCCCAAGGGCGCCAAAGATCGCCTTGATGAGCACCACTTGGCCGGGATCTCGGTCGGCTACTGCGCGTGAGAGCGTGTTGTCAAAGCCCCATGCCGCCGTGGCTACGAGCACCGCCAGCAGTCCCACCCATCGCCCGCCCGCGGAGAAGCCTTGGTCCAGGATCAGCAGCATGCCGCCGATCAGGAGCAGAAGCATCGCTACCCAGACGCGACGGTCCATAGTTTCTCCGTAGAGGCGCCAGGCCAGGACGGCAGTGAATAGAGCCTCCAACGTGAGCATGAGTGAGGCGCTGGCGCCGCTGGTGCGTTGCAGCCCCCATGCCAAGGCTACGGGACCGATGACAGCGCCAAACAGCGCCATCACCAGCAACCGTGGCAAGTCCGAGCGCAGCACTTCAGCTTCGACCTCTACCTTCTGGCGCAGCATCGCACCCACCAGGGCGGCCCCGACGTAGAGCAGGGCGGCCGTGGAGAACGGTCCCAATCCCTGACCTAGTTTCTGAACCAATGGGGTGCTGATGCCGAACAGCGTCGCGGCAAGTAGGGCAAGCGTCCCCCCGCGTATGGCGGGGAGAGAGGGAAGACGATGGCGCCCGGACATGAGGCTCATGATTTCATTTCACAGTGAAGCGCACGGTCACGGTCTTGCCCTCGACGTTGTTCAGCAAAGCGACGAGCTTGGCGCCCTTGGCGATCTTCACGCCGGTGGCACGCAGCTTGTTGCCGTCCGCAGCCTTGATGTCGACCTCGGACTTTTGCGCGCCGTTCAGCACGGTCAACTTGCCAGAGATGCCCTTGGACGGCATGTCGTCGTCATGGTCGACAAGGTAGATGGTCGCGCCGTCCGCCTCGACAACCAACTCGAAGTTGACGTCGTTCACTTCCTGCACGATGCCGCCATGCCGAGGCGCGGCGGAGCCATGTGCCATGGCGACGTTTGTGGTCAGCGCGCCGATGCCCAGTAGGGCGGCGATCAGCAGTTGCTTGGTTTTCATGAATAACTCCAGTCTCTGAGTGCGGCGCTCTTGGACAGGCGGCGCCGCATTGGCCCACTCAATGTTCAGAAAGCTTCCCGGGCCTGCGATGCAGGTTCGTCTTCGGCGGCTTCCAGTAGACGGTTCAGCGGCTTCTCGCCGACCAGCCAAAAGACGATAGGTGTCAGCACCGTGTCCAGCAGCGTGGAGCTGACGAGGCCACCGAAGATGACGACCGCCACCGGATGCAGGATCTCCTTGCCAGGCTCGTCGCCAGCCAGCAGCAGCGGTGTCAGCGCGAAGGCCGCCACCAACGCGGTCATCAGCACCGGCGTCAGCCGCTCCAGTGAGCCGCGCACGATCATGGGCTGGCCGAAGGTCTCACCCTCAAGGCGGCACAGGTTGATGTAGTGGCTGACCTTGAGGATGCCGTTGCGCGTGGCGATGCCGGCCAGCGTGATGAAGCCCACCATGGTGGCGACGGACAGCGTCACTCCTGCTATCCACATCGCCACGACGGCGCCGATCAGCGCCAGTGGGATGTTGGCCATGATGACCCCGGCCAACCGCGCCGAGCGGTAGCGCGTGTAGAGCACCAGGAACATCAACGCCAGCGAGATCAGCGACAAGCCCACGATGAGGTTGGTTGCCTGCTCCTGCGCCTGGAACTGCCCCTCCAGGCTGACAAACGCGCCCGCCGGCAGTGCCGCCTTGGCGATGACCTGGCGGATCTCGCCGATGACCTTGCCCATGTCGCGGCCGTCGGTGTTGGCATAGACGACGATGCGCCGGCGGCCGTTCTCGCGACCGATCTGGTTGGGCCCGTCCGCCTCTTCCACGGTCGCGATGCTGGACAGCGGCAGCCGCCCGGCCGGCGTGTCGATCAACGTGCGTGCAAGGTCCTGCGGGCCGCGCTGGTCGTCGGGCAGCCGCAGCACAAGCTCGTAGCGGCGCGGGCCATCGACGATCTGGGCACCATGTGCGCCGTCGGTCAACGCCTGCAGGATGCGCACGGCCTCGCCTGGCGAGAGCCCCGCCTGCGCGACCTTGCGCTGGTCCAGCCGCACGGCAATCTGCGGGATCAGCACCTGCTTCTCGACGGTCAGGTCCACGAGGCCCGGCACAGCGCTCAAGCCTGCACGCATCTGCTCGGCCAGCCCGCGCAGCGTGTCGGTGTCGTCGCCGTAGATCTTCACGGCGATCTGCGCGCGCACGCCGGACAGCAGGTGGTCCAGCCGGTGCGAGATGGGCTGTCCCACGGCAACCTGGGCCGGCAGTGAGGCGAGCTGTGCGCGGATCTTGGCCATCACCGCCTCACGCTCGACCGGCCGACCATCGCGTTTCAGGTCGACGTCGATCTCCGCCGAATGCACGCCTTCCGCATGCTCGTCCAGCTCGGCGCGGCCCGTGCGGCGGCCAACCTGGCTGACTTCGGGCACCTGCTGGATCAGCGTTTCCGCCAGCGCGCCCATGCGGTTCGCCTCGGCCAGCGACGTGCCCGGGTTGAACATCAACGACAGCACGAACGATCCCTCGTTGAAGGCTGGCAGGAAGGCGCGCGGGAAGAACGGGATGCTCGCTGCCGCACCAGCCACGGCAATCACAGCGGCGCCGATCAGCAGCTTGGCGCGCGGGAAGGACCAGGCTAGCAACCGGCCGTCCTGCCGCTTGAGCCAGGCTACCAACGGGCTGTCGCCGTGGTCCAGGCGCTTCATGCGCGGCAGCAGGTAGGCGCTCAGCACCGGTGTCACCGTCATCGACACCAGCATGGAAGCCAGGATGGACACGATGTAGGCGATGCCCAGCGGCGTGAACAGCCGCCCCTCGATGCCCGGCAGCGCGAACAGCGGCACGAACACGAGCACGACGATCAGCGTCGCGTAGACGATGCCGCTACGCACCTCCACGCTGGCGGCCCGCACGACTTCCAGTACGGTTTTCGGCTGCGCCAGCGCGCGGTTCTCCTTGAGTCGCCGCTGGATGTTCTCCACGTCCACGACCGCGTCGTCCACCAGCTCGCCTATGGCAATCGCCAGGCCGCCCAGCGTCATCACGTTGATGGACTGCCCCAGCCAGCGGAACACCAGTGCCGTCACCGCGAGCGACAGCGGGATGGCGATCAGCGAGATCAGCGTCGTGCGTGCCGACAACAGGAACGCGAACAGCACGATGGCCACCATGATGGCGCCGTCGCGCAGAGCGCCGGTTACGTTGTCGATCGAGGCCACGATGAAATCCGCTTGACGGAACAGCACGCGCGGCGCGCTGAGTCCCTTGGGCATGCCCGGCTTGAGTTCTTCCAGCGCTGTCTCGATCTGGCGCGTGAGCTGCACCGTGTCCGCCGAAGGCTGCTTCTGCACGCTGACGATGACCGCCGGCGCACCGCCGTACCCGGCGTCGCCCCGCTTCAGGCCAGGTGCGAAGCGCACGCTGGCCACCTGCTCCAGCAGGATGGCACGGCCGTCCTTCCACGCGACAGCAATGCCCTGCAGGTCTTCGATGCGGTTGGTGCGGCCCAGGTGCCGGATCAGATACTCGCGCCGGTTCATGTCGATGAAGCCGCCGCCCGCATTGTTGGCAAAGCCGCGCACGGCCTGCTCGATCTGCGTCAGCGACACGCCCACTTGCGCCATGCGCACCGTGTCGGGCTCGACGCGCAGTGTGCGCACCTCGCCGCCGATAGGAATCACCTGCGATACGCCGTTGATGGCCAGTAGCCGCGGTCGCAGCACGAAGTCAGCGTACTCGCGTGCCTGCATCGGGCTGGCTTGGCCGCTCAAGGGCAGCGCGATCAGCATCACCTCGCCCATGATGGACGAGACCGGCCCCATGACGGGCGTGATGTCGCCGGGCAGCTGTCCGCGCAGCTGCGCCAGCCGCTCGGCCACCTGCTGGCGGTTGCGGTAGACGTCGGTGCCCCAGTCGAACTCGGCGTAGACGATGGACAGGCCCACGCCCGACGTCGAGCGCACGCGCGTGATGCCCGGCATGCCGTTCAGCGCAGTCTCGATGGGGAAGCTGACCAGCTGCTCAACCTCCTCAGGCGCCATGCCGCCGGCTTCGGTGAGCACCGTCACCAGTGGCTTGTTCAGGTCGGGGAAGACATCCACAGGCGTTCGCCACGCCGTGAGGCCGCCGTAGACCATCAACAGCGCGGCGATGGCCAGCACGAAGAGTCGGTTGCGCAGGCTGGTTTGAACGATCCAATTGAACATAGCCGTCCTTTCAGCGGATCTGCGCGATCAGCGGCGCGCCCAGCACGACGACGCGGTTGTCCGTCGCGAGGCCTCTGGTGACGAGCACGGTCTTCGCGTCCAGCGGCTTCACCTGCACGGGCTGCGGGGTGTAGCGCTCGGCGCCGGTCTTGATCCACACCACCGTCTCGTTGACGGGGCTACGCACGACTGCTTCTGCCGGTAGAGCTATGCCCTTGGCCTTGTCACGAAGCGCCACGATGACGTTGACTGTCTGGCCCACCGCGAGCGGTGCCGCCTGGCCAGGCTTGTCGGCCTGGGCGCGGAAAGTCAGCGGCAGCACGCCATCGCGTAGCGCGCGTGGCACGCCGGCAAGCTGCAGCTTCACACCGTCCTGCCCGGCCAAAGATGCGTTGCCGATGCGCTCGCCCAGCGTCACGTCGGCTGTCTGCGCTTCCACCATCAGACGGCTCGGGTCGATGATGTCGACGAGCACATCGCGGGCATCGACGATCTGGCCGGCGGCGAGATCCGAGCGCGCAATGACACCGGACACCGGCGCGCGCAGCGGCTCACGCGACTGGATGCTGGCCGCAATGCTGCGCTCGCGCGCGGAGAGCGATTCGACGTCCACGCGCGCAGCCTCGATCTCCTTGCGCGGCACGGTGCCTTCCAGTCCTTTGAGGCGCTGGAGGCGCTGCTCGGCCAGTTGCCGACTGGCGCGCAGTTCGGCGCGCTGGGCTTCCTGACCTGCTTGCGCGAAGGGTTCGGACTGATAGCGCAGCCAAGCCAGGATCTCACCCTGGCGCACGGCTTGGCCGGGCACCGGCAAGCCCTTGGGGCCAGGCTCGATGCGGCCGACGTAGCTGGCCTGCACGCGTCCACTGGCGTTGGGATCCTGAACCACTCGGCCGGGCAGCTGCAAGGTGGCGGCGGCCTCGGTCTCCGATGCCACCAGCGTGCGGATGCCCATGCGACGCTGGGCAATCTTCGGCACGTTGACGCTGCCGTCCGGAAGTCGCGCCAGACCTGATGCATTGACGGGCGCCGCCTGATCGAGATGCTCCCCATTTGGGCCATGAGCGCCGGGAGCGGACCAGCTCGACAATGAGGCCAGCACTAGGCCGATGCAAAGAAGGGTGCGCTTCATGCTTGGCCTCCGTTCCTCATCGAGAAGCCACGGCGGCGGCGCAGGGCGATGGTTACCGCCAGCGCGGCCGTGATTACGCCAACACCAATCCACAGCTTGCGCGAGCCGCTCATGTGCTCATGGCCATGGTCATCGGTCTGACCATGGTCATGGCCGTGCGACGCATCGGCTGCGGCCTGCGCTTGCGTCGCCGTGACCTTCAACGTCGCGTCCAGCAGGTCCGAATCGTCGCCGGCGATGACCGTGATGACGATGGCATGGTCGCCAGGCTTGCTGAGCAACTTCAACATGGCCTCGTCGGCCACGGCGTAGTCGCCAAGGTCGGCATGGAAAGGTGCCTTGGCCTTCAGGCCGCCGGATTCGATCTCGACCTGCGCGTTCAGCACCGGCTCGTTGGTGGCGAATCGGTCGATCAGCATCGAGAGCTCGCCGCCGCCCAGTGTTGCGACGAGTTCGAACTGCTCGGTCTTGGCTTCGATCCGGGGACGGCTGCTGCCAGCGCTGGCGGTGGTAGTCGGGCCGTCGAGATGCTCGCCATTGGGGCCGTGCGCACCAGGCGCCGCGACCGCGCCCAGGCTGAGCGTGGCTGCCAGCACGGCGAAGAAGAGCGCGCGCGGCAAGAAGTGAGAAGTCATGGGAGAAGTCCTTGAGCTTGTTGGAGTCGCGCCTGGGCCAGGCGCAGTTGGGCTTGTTGGCGTTCGTTGGCAGCCTCGGCCTGCGCGGCGGCATTCAGCGCGCGCAGCAGCTCGGGCAGCGGCGACTCACCGGCCTTGAATGACTTGTCGACGTGGCCTGCACGCTCTCGCAGCAGCGCGGCGCGCTGGGCTTCGAGTTGGCCCTGTGCCTCGGCCGCCCGAAGCTGGCTGCGGGCCAGCTCCAGCTCGGCCGTCAGCCGGTCTCGCATTCGCTGCTGCTGAACCAACGCCACGTCCACCTCGGTCAGGGCCGCCGCGATGCGCGGCTGCGCGTACGTGGCGGTGCCAAACGGCATACGCAACGCCACGCCGACGCTGCTTTGCGCTGGGTTGCCCTGGCCGGGGCGATCCTGGCGCAGGCTGACTCCCAGCTCGGGCGCATCGCTGCGTTGGACCTGGACAGCGGCCAGTTTGCGCTGTGCGCGTTCGACGGCACGAACAGCAAGCTGCAGCTCTGGATGGGCGTCGTTGAGCTCGAAGGCTGCCGGTTTGGAGGACTCAGCCTGCGCGGCCAGGGCCAAGCCAGTCAGCAGCTGCCACTGGGCCAGCTGGCCGCGCAGTCGCTGCGCAGCCTCAGCTTCCTGGGCTTTGCTCGCCAGCCATTCGGCCCGGGCGGCCATGGCGTCGGCCGGAGCGAGGTCGCCAGCCTTCACGCGCCGATCGACGTCGTCGGTCAACTCAGCCAGCAACTGGTTTTGCAGCACGGTGAGGCGCTGCTCTGACTCTGCGGCAGCAAGCTGACCAAGGGCCTCGCGCACCTGGCCCGCCACCAGAAGACGTGCCGCCTGCTCGGCGGCGGCGCTCCAGTCGAGTTCAGCCTGAGCAGCCTGTCCGGCTGTCGCCCGAGCACCGTAGCGCCAAAGCGGCAATGCGATACCGATCTCAGTCTCGCGCAAGCCGTTGGCGGCGTTGCCGCGCCCTTGGCGCTGAGCCAGTTGAAGCGCTGGAGGGGCGGCTAACCAGCTGCCGGCTACGGCCTGCTCGGCTCGGGCCTGCCGCTGCCGGCCGTGTGATTGGGCGGCCTCGGCTGAACGCTGCCAGGCAGCCTCTACGGCCTGTGCCAGGCTGGGACGCGTTGCGGCCAGGGTTGCAGTTGGGATAGGGGTGGGGGGCTGAGCCTGAGCGGCACAGCCGAGCGCGCTGACGGCCAAGGCGCCGCCAGCGAGCCATGGAACAAACCATGGATGGGGTTTCACGAGAGTCCTGATGCGAAGGGCGGACCGGCCATGGAGGCAGGCCAACGCCGTGGCGACAGACAGCCGCGCGTCAACGCGCGCGGGTCACGGCGGAATCAGGACAAGTCTCTGGGTGGCCGTTCAGGGCCGGCCAGGATTGGCGGGGGAGGGGGCGTTGCCGTGGCAAGCACGGGCATCTCAGGTGGCAACGGCGGCAAGCTCAGATCCACATGGGTCATCAAGACGGGCGCATGAACAGCGCCGTCGCCGGCAATATGCTGTGCAGAAGCTACCGACTGATCCTCGTGCGGGCCATCACCATCGCCATGATCATCGTGATGGTGGGCCTGGCCCTCAAGGTGCATCACCGCGTGATCCTGCTCGGCGCCATCAGACGCGAGCAAAGCAGCAGCCGTGCTGGCAAGTGCATTCAGGCACATGCAAAGCATCAGGAAGAAGGTGATAACACCACGGCGCATGGTTTTTACTTTACCGCAGCCCTTGTAGACCTTGATTGGAGGAGGACTTCCGTACGGGCAGAGGAGTCAAAAAACGTCCAAAGTTTCACTTGCGGGCATCATCGAGATTCACCTAACGCGGCAACGATATTCGAGCGCGCAGGCCGCCTTCCCGACGGTTGGACAGCCCCAAAGTCCCTCCATGCAGTTGCACACATGACAAGGCGATGGCCAGTCCCAGTCCGAAGCTGTGTGAGACGCCGTCATCCCCGCGTACGTAGGGCTCGAACACTCGAGCCAAGCGGTCCTCGGGGATGCCTGGGCCGTCATCGTCAATGTCGATCAACACATTCTCCGGGTCTGACTCGTGCAGGCTTAATCTGACCGTCTGCGCATGGCGCAGCGCGTTGTCAATGAGATTGCCGATCGCCCGACGAAGGGCCAGCGATCGTCCGCGCCAGATGATGGGTGAGGGGGGCGCGTGCATCTCCAGTACCCGCCCGGTTTGCTGGCGCTCGCGGACGACAGCGGAACACAGTGTCACGAGATCCACGTCATCGCTCGACTCGACTTGATGTTCGTCGCGAGCGAAGCGCAGGGTTTCGTCGACCATCTCCTGCAGCTCGGCCAACGAGCGCGTCATGCCGGCTCTCACTGTGGCGTCGTCAACCATTGAGACGCGCAGACGCAAGGCTGTCAGCGGTGCGCGAAGGTCGTGACTTATCGACGCAAGGAGGCGAGTTCGCTCGTCGACGTATCGGATCAGCCGGGTCTGCAACTCATTGAAGCTGGCACTCAGATCACGCAGCTCGGTCGGACCGTCCAAAGGAAGTGCCGAAGGGCGTTCGCCGCGGCCGAAGCGTTGCATGGTGTCTGCAAGGCTGCGCCAGGGGCGTAGCAGGCGCTGCAGGGCTATCACCATCAGGGCGCCTGTCAACAGCGCACTGGTCAACAGCGAGGCTGCGATCAGGAGTGCGTCGCCCGGCTGCGCGACCGGTCCCAGTCTGGCGTTGAGCCAGCGCCCGTCGGGCAAATCCACTGCTACCGCCAGCCCGGATTCGGATTGCCCGGGCCACCACGCTGGAATCCAGCTGTGGAGCCCCTGTTCCAGTCCGTCCAAGGGGCCCAGATGGACGCGAGGCAGTGCCTCGGGACGAAGCCGCGTGCGCAATGCCTGGGCAAAGGTGGCCTCGTTGGCATTCATGGGCTTCGCGTCGACCTCTGGCGCGGAAGTCACTCGGAAAACCGCTTCCGAAGACTGAGCAGCGCCCAGCAATACGGCGATTCGTTCCGGATTGGCGATCTCCGCCATGCGATAGACGGCAACCAGGCGATCCAACGCTTGATCGCGAGCGACCGGGTGCAGGCCGCCATAGGCATACCACCACAGCGCCAGCACGAGAACATTCGCGAGCGTAAGGGCCGAACCCAGCACCAGCAACAACTGGGTGCGCAATCGCAAAGGGCGGCGTAGCTTAGACAACGTCCTCAGACCGCGAGTGGCACTTCCGCTAGCGCCTGTTTGCTCACAGTTGCCGTCAACTGATAGCCGTCGCCCCAGGCTGTCCGCAGCAGTGCGGGGCGGCGCGGGTCAGCCTCGATCTTGCGGCGCAACCGGCTGACCTGGCTGTCAATGCTGCGGTCGAAGACTTCGGCGCCTTCGCTGCACAGGTCCAGAAGCCGTTGGCGGGCCAGCACCTCGCCCGGACGCTGCAACAGCACGGCGAGCAGCCGGGATTCGGCGGCGCTGAGCGCGAGTCGGCGCCCGTCATCGTGGCTCAGGCTGCGGTCGGAGGGGTCGAAGCACCATTCAGCAAAGCGATAGACCCAGGCCGCTGTGGCCTGCGTCGCTCGGCCACAGCGGCGCAAAACGTTGCGGATGCGCGCATTCAGCTCGTCAGGCTCGAAGGGCTTGATCAGATAGTCGTCCGCTCCAGTCTCCAACCCGGCGACGCGGTGTGCCGGAGCAGCCAACGCAGACAACAGGATGACCGGACGCCCTCCGGCCTGCAACTCGCGACACAGAGCGAGACCACTACCGTCGGGCAGCATGACGTCAAGCACGATCAGGTCGAAGTCATCGTCTTGCAGTGCATTGCGCGCGGTGGCCAGGTCGGATGCGGCGCGCACTGCAAACCCGCGACGTGTCAGGAAGGCCTCCAGCGCGTCGCGGATTTCGGGGTGGTCATCAATGACCAGTAGCCGGCCAGCGCTTGCCATAACTTGACAAAGTTTCAGAAAACGTAATGCGTACGATTCTCATTTGAACATACTGTTACTGGAGTTCTTCCGATGGCCCCGCTGCGCCGGACCCGTGGATCGGTGTCCGCTTCCTTTCGTCTTCAACCCGCTGCCCAGGCCGTCGCCTGCCTGACTCTGGCCGCGCTGTCGGCCCCCGTGGCGGCCCAGACCGCGGCCCAGGCCACCTCTGCAGAGAACGTGCTGGCGCCGGTTGTCGTGTCTGCCTCTCGCATCGCGCAGAAGATCACCGAGGCACCGGCGAGCATCAGCGTTGTCAGTCGTGAAGAACTCTCGACGCGCCCCTACCTGACCCTGCTGGACGCGCTGCGCGACATGGAAGGCGTGGATGTGGGTGAGACCCGTGACAAGGCCGGCGCCGGCACCATCAGCATCCGCGGCATGGGCGCCGACTACACGCTGGTGCTCATCGACGGCCGTCGGCAGAGCAACGTCGGCGACATCTACCCGAACAATTTCGGTGGCAGCCAGTTCAGCCACCTGCCGCCGCTGGAGGCGATCGAACGAATCGAGGTCATCCGCGGCCCGATGTCCACGCTGTATGGCTCGGACGCCATCGGCGGCGTCATCAACGTCATCACGCGCAAAGTCGGCACGAAGTGGCTGGGCTCGCTGTCGGTCAGCACGACCAAGCAGACCAACGATGCGTTCGGGGACGACAGTACCGCCGATTTCTACGCTACCGGACCGCTGGTGTCGGGCCTGCTGGGTCTTGCGGTTCGTGGCAGCTACTACGACCGGGAAGCATCCAATCCCGAGTACGCAGCTTTGCCGCTGCCGGACGGCACGATGTGGACCCGCCCGCTGGGATTTGGTGGCGGCGGCCGCACTGTAGAGAACGTCGCCAAATCTGGTGGCGCTCGCCTGGCGCTCACGCCTGCGGCCGGTCACGAGGTCCTGCTGGACTACGACGTGTCCCGTCAGAGCTATGACAACAGCGAGGCCCAGCTGGGAACGCGTGATGGCGTGGACTCGCTCTGGCGCACTGGCAACAAGGCCACGTTGAGCTACGCGAACCCGTTCTATCGCTCCACCTATACGGGAACGGCGTCCAACCTCTCGACCTGGAACCCGCAGACCCTGACGCGAGCCGTCGTGGCCAACCCCGGCTTCGACCCGTCCCGCGCCGTCACATCGAGCAATGCGCCCTTCCGCAACGTCCTGGTCGCCCAGCCTCGCGTGGGCTACACCGAGCAGCAACGCTTCACCCGTGAGCAGGTGTCGCTGAGCCACATCGGCCGCTTCGATCGTTTCAACACGGAAGTAATCCTCAGTCATGTGCAGACTGCCAACCTCGGCCGGTCGCAACCGCTGACCGTGGAGGAGCGCGCCGAGCTGCTTGCCTACATGAAGACGCAGGGCCAGGTGACCGGTGGGGAGCTCACGGGGGGCATCACCACCGGCGTGCCCAACGCGGCCCAGTCCGCTTGGCTGAACGCCAACCTGCTGCCTCGCGAGCGGCGCACGATGGAAGTTCGCCAAACCTCGCTGGACGGCAAGGTGGACTTCGAACTGGGCTCGCAGCACTACGTGGTGCTGGGTGCGCAGATCCTCGACGCGAAGATGGAAGACAGCGTGTTCGGCATGGTCGGCGGCGGCTATCAGACCGGCGTCATCCAGCCCCACAAGCAGTGGGCACTTTTCGCCGAGGACAACTGGGCGATCAGCAAGCAGTTCACGCTGACGGCAGGCATCCGCTACGACAACCACAACGTGTTCGGCAGCCGCACCAGCCCGCGCGTGTACGGTGTCTGGAACGCGGCTCCGAACTGGACCGTGAAGGGCGGCATCAGCACCGGCTACAAGACCCCAAAGACGAGCGACCTCTACCCCGGCGTCACGGGCTTTGGCGGCCAGGGTGTCAGCCCCATGGTGGGCACGCCCGGTCTGCGGCCGGAAACCAGCGTCAACGGCGAGCTGGCGGTTTACTACGAGACGGCCGCGTTGGCATTCAACGCCACGGTGTTCACGAACCGGTTCCGCAACAAGATCGCCACGGCAGAGAACGTCCCCAACTGCGAACTCGTCACTGCCGGCCAGGCTTGCGTGGACCTGGGCGTGGGCTGGGCC
This sequence comes from Roseateles asaccharophilus, assembly GCF_031458115.1. GTDB lineage: Bacteria > Pseudomonadota > Gammaproteobacteria > Burkholderiales > Burkholderiaceae_C > Pelomonas > Pelomonas asaccharophilus_A. Next base: position 92,654 of record NZ_JAVDXV010000014.1, read on the forward strand.
GACCTGGGCTACACGGGCTTCAGCCAGAAGCGCAACATCGACCGCGCCGAGGCGCGTGGCATCGAGTTGGCCGGCCGCGTGCAGCTGCCCTGGCGCCTGAGCCTGCGCGGCAACTACACGTTCACGGATTCGGAGCAGAAGTCGGGCGTCGATGTTGGCCTGCCCATTACCGGCAACCCGGCCAAGCACATGCTGAACACCAGTCTGAGCTGGAAAACCACCGACGCGCTGAGCACCACACTGCAGATGGAGGCTCGCTCCAATCGCTTCAACAGCCGCAACGCGACAACCGGTGATGTCAGCTACTACAAGAACTATCAGGTGCTGCACCTGGCCGCCAGCTACAAGTTCAGCCCGATGCTGACGATCAACGCTCGCGTCAACAACCTGCTGGATCGGGACTTCACGTCCAGCCAGTGCTCGCTGGCTGCGACGCAGGACCAGTACAGCTGTGTGGACGACTACCTGACCAAGGACAAGGCACGCAGCTTCTGGATCGGCATGAACCTGCGGTTCTGAGCGGTGCGAGACGTTGCAGCCTGACGGACTGACATGCGCTGCCGCCGCGCCGGCATTGCCGACGGTGGCGTGGCGTCGTTGATCACCGGAGGGCTGCGTTCTCGACGAGCGAGGCTTTGGACGCCGTGCAGGCGTCTAGCGAAGATCTGCTTGACTCTGGAGCTGCTACAGGGTTTTCAATACACCCTGTCGCCGCAACCAATCACGACAGATTCGCCATGACCCAGTTCTCCAAACGCATTGCACCTCACGTCGATCAAGAGCTCGCCGAGGCGCGACGCCTTGAGTCGACGGGTCAAACAGACGCCAGCTTCATCCACCTCGAACGCGCACACGTGCTCGGCCAAGCCTCGACCTTCCACCATGTACGGGTGCATGTCCAGATGCTTGGCTGGGCAGCTCGTCACCGTGTCTGGAAAGAGATTCGAGGCCAGGTTCTTCGAATCATTGGAGCTGCGACCAAGACCGTGTTCGGCTGGGTGCCGACCGGCAACACCGGTGGCGCCAACGTCAGTCCATTCAAGCCACTGCCGGTGCCAGCCGAGCTCGCGCGAACGATCGCGGATGCGAAGCGCGGCTAACGGGATGATCGAGAAGTCGTCCCGATGGATCTTTATGCCTGGAGTCGCTCGTGATTGAGGCCGTGCCTACGGATAAGACCAGACGGGGTTGGGCACCCTTGTTCGCCGCCTGGCTGGTCGCGCTGATCTCCTCGCTGGCAGTGCTCTTCGTCGGTGAGATCATGGGTCAGGCGCCGTGCAACCTGTGCTGGTTCCAGCGTGCCTTCATGTTCCCGCTGGCCATCGTGCTAGGTCTGGCCGCGCTTCGTACCGATACCGAGGTTTGGCGCTATGGGTTGCTGCTGGCCGTCGGGGGAATGCTGGTGGCGGGCTTTCACAGCCTGCTGTACCTCGGCGTGATTCCTGAACGCATCGCGCCTTGCAGCAAAGCGCTGTCCTGCACCAGTGCGGACATGACCATCCTCGGGGGCTTGCCGCTACCCATCATGGCGCTGACGGCCTTTGGCGCCATTGCCGCGCTTCTTCTGATGACCCGCAACAGGACCTCTGCATGACCCGACGTACCACGATCGTCATCGCTACTGCGTTCATCGCCTTGGCGGCCTTCGCCGCGGCCGTGTTCCTCTATCAGCGCCACGATCGCCAACAAGCGACGGAGCGGGCCGTCAGGCAGTTCGATGTCATGGTGCGGGAGCACTCGCCCGTCATGGGGCCTGCCACCGCCCCGGTCACCATCGTCGAGTTCTTCGACCCGGCTTGCGAGGCCTGTCGCGCCTTCTATCCCTACGTCAAACAGATCCTGGCTGACTATCCGCGTGATGCGCGGCTCGTGATTCGGTACGTACCGTTCCACGAGGCGCCATCAGTTGCGGGGGTCCAGATCCTAGAAGCGGCGCGTCGACAGAATCGTTTCGAGCCTGTCATGGATGCCCTGATGCAGTCCCAACCCGTCTGGGCCAGCCACCATGCTCCTGCCACCGAGAAGGCTTGGGACTTCGCGCGAGCCGCCGGTCTGGATCTGGAGCAAGCCCGCGCCTACGTCGCGACGGGCGCGGTCAACAAGGTTCTGGAGCAGGATTTCGAAGATCTAAAGGCTGTGGGAGTTCGTGGCACGCCCACCTTCTTTGTCAACGGAAAGCCTTTGCTGGAAGCTGATCCCCGCGTGCTGCGGGACATGGTGAAGAACGAGGCCGCGCGATCCCGACAAACGCCCTGAGTCTTAGCAGTGAAGTGGGCTTGTCTGTGCAATCACCGATCCCGCCACGGGGCGGGAAGCATGGGCCTCAGCTCCGCTTGGCGTTTATGGAACTCTTCCATCAGCTCTGCAGCAAGCGCGGGATGCTCAATCCACGCGGTGGTTGGCCGGTCGAAGAACGCTTCCGCGATCCAAGGCACGCCAGCGGCCAGGACCAGACATCCAATCAAGAGCGTGCCCAGGCCATCCAGCCGGGCGCTGACGGCCTCATTGATCTGTTGGGAGGCCAGACCGAGGATGGACTGGCCAGGGGTCAAGAAGGCGTCGACGATTGCCAGGACCACCGTCGCGAAGGACAGCGTGGCCAGGGCCAGCTCCGCGCGCCTCGAGGACTCCATCTGAGCTTCCTTCTGCTCCACCTGCGAGAGCCAGAAGCTGTCTTGGTCACGAAGGGCACGGTCGCGGACAACTCGCAAGAGCACGCTGGAGCCTGACACCCGACTTTCCCGTGGCTGTTCCCGGGGTGCCAGATAGACCTCACTCTGACCGAAGAAGCCAAAAACGGCGTTGAAGAACGCGTTCTCGAGCGCCTTCAAGAGCTCTAACCCCTTGCGCAAAACCGGCTCGACGATCGCCCTTGCTATCGGAGCCGCGATAGCCATGGCGACAACGTACGCGATGACGGCGCACAAGCCAAGTCCAAGGGGGGCCTTGGAAAGCAAGGACCAATCCGTCGTGACGACGTTCGTGCCGCGTGCAATCCGCAGACCGATGTCCAGGGCGAGGAACGCTGGCAAGACGTGCAGCGCGAATGTGAAGTTGGAGAGTCGCTCGATCGCTTCGCCGGCTTTTCTCACAACATCAACCGCTCCGCCAGTCTTTTCTGATTCAGCCATCTGTGACCTCCTGGGTAGTGAAGTCGTGAAGTTAGCTCATCCCAGAGTTCAGTGTTGAGTGATGCACTTGCCGAGGCCGCCGCCCTCCTGATGGGCTGCTGTGAGGGTGCTGGAGCGTGACCGGTGTAGCAGCGGGCAGCCGGGCTCACAGGCGCAGGTCGGGTGCCTGGCTGGATGGGCGAACGCGCAGGGAATGCCGCGGCGTTCATGACTTCCGGCGCATGGCGCGTTCCTAGCGGACAGGCACCAGCGCCGCGGCGGGCGCGTCGTCAAAGCCTCATCGGGTCGTGAGGGCGAAGCGCCATGCAGATGAAGATTGCAGCGCATCTCTCAGCGCCTGTGCGTCTGCGGGGAAAGCGAGATCCAGCTCCGGCGAATATAGAGAGCAGTTCAGCTCGATCATCAAGATCAGCCAGCAGTTGAGGAACGAGTCGGCGTCTGACCGTGCGTCAATCCGTGCGGACAACTCGCCGGACCCGTCCGCATCGACCACCAAGTCGATACGGTTTCCGCTCTCCGAGCCGTAGACCGACCAGCCGGGCAACATCTGCCACGGCGGGTCGAAACTTTCGGCGAGCACGGTCTGGGCGCGCCGACACACCAGTGGCGGCAGTGTCCGCTCGCCAGCATTGAACACGGCTGCTACGTCGAACTGCCAAGTCGCCATGTGCGTCGCTCCGGCCGGCATCCAAGCCAGCGATGGGGCAAATCTACTGGATGTCGGTGAATCGGCATGACGTCGCGCGCGCCGAAAAAGAAAGCCCCGGCTCAGGGCCGGGGCTGAACCGCCATCGTTGTCACGACTGGCGCCTGCTCAGGGAGGAAAAGCAGGAGGCCGAAGCCCGCAGGCAATGTAGCGCACCTGACGTTGAGATTGGCCGTCACGGAGCTGCTTTCCCGTCGCCCTGGCAGGTCGGAGGCAGCATGGCGCTGCGAAGTTGATCGACATACGTGTCCAACGGGGGCAGACCCGCTTGCCTACGTCGCGCCGCAACCTTACCCAGGTCGTCGATAGGAAGGAGTTCCACATGGCATGGACCCTTCTGCTCTGCCTGCGTTCCATAGCGCTGCGGCTTTCCCATGCCTATCGCCACACGGTCCTCTAGATATGCCAGATGGGCTCCGGGTGCGCTCCCTTCGAAGACGCCTCGCTTCAGCAAGTCGATGGCAAACAACTGAAAGGGGCGGTCCTGGTCTGCATGCTGGACCAGTAGCCAGACAAGGACCTCGACTTCCTCGCCATGCGTTCTGATGCTCGGCCAGCCGCACCGTTGCAGCCATGGGCGAAGCTGTGCCGTGTTCTGACGGTCCACCAACATGACTCGGTCGGCTGCCTTCTCAGCTTGAGGTGACTTGGGATCAACATCCATGGGTGAATCGACCCGGGTTCAGTAGACATCTTCGAGCCTCAAACTGAGGCCCAATCGGAGGTGCCATGCAGAGCAAGCAACCCTACCCAGAAGAATT
>NZ_JAVDXV010000015.1:0-35286 GCF_031458115.1 Roseateles asaccharophilus
AGCACGCTTGCAATGTGCCTGCAGCAGCCTTGCCAGGCTGGCCAAAGGCTGCACCCCATCGGGACAGCCGCTAAAAGCTCATCGAAGCTCAAGCCAATGGGCTCGCAGCACGCTGCAACCGTGCGCAGCGAGTTCTGCCGCGCAGACTCCTAGCCGGTCGCCCCGATCTCTTCGCAGCCGTGCCGTCCTCGCGATAGCTGTAGACGCCTGACGCCAGCACAAAGCAATGCGCAACGAGCCTCGAACATCGGCGACCGCTAACCTGAGTCGCTTGATCAATACCCGCGATTCGTATTCATGCGGCGCAGCGACCCGTCCTCGCGCGCGCGACGCAATTCCTCGATCACTTCCGCCCGGGTGCGTGCACCCGCTGCCGGAGCTTCGAAAACGAGTTCGCCGCTGCCCGAGATGTTGCCATTGGAGGCTTCCTTCGCCCGCTTCGTGCCGACCGACCTCGTCGGCATGTCATAGCCCAGCTCGTAAGACTGGTTGCGGCTCATCCTCGCAAGGGTGCCATCCCGTCGGGCCGCTTCGAGTTCCGCGATAACCTCGGCTCGTGTCTTGCCGCCGGGCATGGCGTGGTACTCGCCGCCGGAATCGTTGTTGGCCGGCGTGAAGCCGTTGCTTGCGAAAGCAGGCGCAGTTGTGATCGCGAGGACTGCGGCGACGATAGCGGTGGAAAGATTGATGCGCGACATGATGTACTCCTTCAAGCTAAATCAGCGCCGTAGCCGGCGGCTACGGCCCAAACGCCGTTTCCGGACGTCATGGATCTCACTGTAGGAATCCCGCTGGGACGGCAGCCCAACGCGGCCATTACGTTTTAGTCATTTGCGTCGCCCCGCGAAGATAACCAACGCGCCAATCAGTTAGGGCGCAACTCTCCTGCCTACCCGATACGAGCCTGACGGCGGCCCGCTTGATGAGGGTCACTTTCGGGCAGTCCGCGCGAAGGCTGCCGAGCACCTGCCGAAGGGCCCCTAGAGTCCGAGGTAGCGTTTGTCGTACAGGGCGAGGAACGGCGAGAGCCACCGGGTGGTCGACCAACTGAGAAGCTCTAGACAAGGCGCAGCGCACGCGGCTGTCGTCGGTTCTCCAGCTAAGCATCTGCCACGTCCCGCGGAAAACGCGCAGCGCCAGAGATCGCCACTATTGACCGGATCGGACGCATCCAAGCAGCTCGACGGCGCGTTGGTATGCGTCCGCCCAAGTCACCTTGATGTCGTCGCGCGCGCCTTGAAGGTGCCATGCACTTTTCGAGCAAACGGCTGTGCTGCCATTGCGAGACCCCGGGGACGTCTGCCTTGGATGGGAGCCTGTGAAGCGGCGCATGATCGCTGCGAGCCCCGCAGACTACGGTCGTGTCAGATTGGAGCGCCGATTCCCATCTGTCGTCAGGACGCGTTCACTTCTGAGCTCGCAAGCGTGCGGCGATCACTTCCATCTGCTCAATCTCTGCACGTTGCGCTTTGACGATCTCTCCGCAGAGCCTCAGAAGCTCCGGGTCGGCGAGCTTTGCCTCTCGGCACATGAGGATCGCACCGGAATGGTGGGGAATCATCGAGTCGATGAACTGGCGGTCGTCGACCAGCGCCTGGCGGCGCGTTGCCAACAGCGAGGCAAGGAACAGCACCGTCAGGCCGGCATAAAGCGCAAGGTTCAGCGGCTTGTTGCCGTACATCTTGCCCATCGTTGCCAGCATGATCACCCCCATCGGGGCGAGCATCGTCAGCGCCATGTAGAGCATGTTCACGTTGTTCCGGTAGTCACGCCAGCCGTCGATCATGGTGAACATGGCGAGGTACATAGGGATCAGGCTCAACGCGAGGTTGAGCGCAAACATCCAATAGGCGCGTGCCGACGAACCGTCGTGAGCGGTGCCGTGCTTGCCGGATTGGGCGGGGTGGTGAGCTTGATGATCCATGTCGAACTCCTGTTGGTGGTTTCAAGGCGGTCGCCATCTGCCAGTGATGGGGCCGAGTTCCCCAGGAAGGCTCAACCGTGCAGGGGAAGCGGCATCAAGTCGTTGCCCGCAATCGCAACGAATTCGCCACGACGCTCACCGATGAGAGGCTCATGGCCAGCGCCGCAATCATGGGCGACAGCAGCCAGCCGGTGAACGGGTACAGCAGGCCGGCGGCAAGCGGCACGCCCAGACCGTTGTAGACGAAGGCGAACAGCAGGTTCTGCCGCATGTTGGCCACCGTCGCCTGAGAGATTTCTCGCGCCCGGGCGATGCCGCGCAGGTCGCCCTTGACGAGGGTGACCTGCGCGCTGTTCATGGCCACGTCGGTGCCCGTTCCCATCGCGACGCCGACATCGGCCTTGGCCAACGCCGGCGCATCGTTGATGCCGTCGCCCGCCATGCCGACGACTCTGCCCTCGCGCTGCAGCCGCTCGACCAGCGCCAGCTTGTCGGCAGGTTTGACTTCGCCGTGTACGTCGTCGATGCCGAGCTGCTGGGCCACCGACCGGGCCGTGGTCAGGCCGTCGCCCGTGGCCATCACCACCCGCATCCCGGCGTCATGCAAGCTCTGCACCGCCTCCGGCGTGCTCTGCTTGATCGGGTCCGACACCGCCAGCAAGCCGAGCATTTGGCCGTCGCCGGCCAGGAACATGACGCTGCTGCCCTGCTGGCGCAGCGCCTCGGCCGTGCCGCTCAGCGCGGTCACATCAACGCCGTCCTGCTCCATCAGGGCGGTGTTCCCCAAAGCGATCCGCCGACCGTCGACCTGGCCGCGCACACCGATGCCGGTCGACGACTCGAAGTCGATGGCCGTCGACAGGGACAGCTTGCGGCCGTGTGCCGCCGCGACGATCGCCTGAGCCAGCGGATGCTCGCTGCCCTGGTCCAGGCTGGCGGCGAGGCGCAGCACTTCGCCTTCGGACTGCCCCGGAACTGGAACGGCGCGGTCAAACGCCGGCTTGCCTTCCGTCAAGGTGCCCGTCTTGTCCACGATCATCGTGTCGACACGCCGCAAGTGCTCGATGGCGGAGGCGTCCCGAAACAGGATGCCCTGCGTGGCCGCCTTGCCCGTGGCGACCATGATCGACATCGGCGTCGCCAGCCCGAGCGCGCAAGGGCAGGCAATGATGAGCACCGACACGGCGTTGATCATGCCGAACTGCCACCCCTGGTCGCCACCAAACAGTCCCCAGCCGAACAACGACGCCAGGGCGATGCCGACGACGACAAGCACGAACCAGCCGGCCACCTGGTCCGCCATGCGTTGCATGGGTGCCTTTGAGCGCTGGGCCTGGGAGACCATCTGGACGATCTGCGACAGCATGGTCTGCGAGCCCACGCGCTCGGAGCGCATCACCAGCGAGCCAGAGGTGTTGATGGTGGCGCCGATGACCTTGTCGCCCGGCCGCTTGGTGACCGGCACCGGCTCACCCGTGAGCATCGCCTCATCGATGGCACTGGCGCCTTCGATGACCACGCCGTCCACCGGCACCTTCTCGCCCGGGCGGATGCGGAGATGGTCGCCTACATGGACATGCGTCAGCGGCACGTCGGCTTCGGAGCCGTCAGGTTCGATCCGGCGCGCCGTCTTTGGTGCGAGGTTCAGCAATGACTTGATGGCTGCCGAGGTCTGTGAACGGGCCCGCAACTCCAGCATCTGACCCAACAGGGTCAGGGAGATGATGACCGCCGCCGCCTCGTAATAGACACCGACGCGGCCATGCGCCACGAAGCTGGTCGGGAACAGCTGCGGCGCAATGGTCGCCACCACGCTGTAGACGAACGCAGCACCCGTGCCGATGCCGATGAGCGTCCACATGTTGGGACTGCGATGGAGCATCGACTGCGCGCACCTCACGAAGAATGGCCAGCCCGCCCACAGGACGACGGGCAAGGACAGCAGCAGTTCCACCCAGCTTTGTGTGGCCGGTGCCATCCAGCCCAGGCGATGGCCGGCCATCGCGAGCGTCGTGATGACGACCGTCAGCGGCAGAGTCCACCAGAAGCGGCGCGAGAAGTCGCGCAGTTCAGGGTTGTCGTCATCCGCCGTCGCTTCGGGGATGAGCGGCTCCAGCGTCATGCCGCATTTGGGGCAGTTGCCCGGATGGTCCTGGCGGATCTCCGGGTGCATTGGGCAGGTGTAGATCGCGCCCGGACTGTTCGCTTCGCTCGGACTTGCGACTGCGGCCGCCGTCGGTCGCAGGTTCGCTGGCGGCGTTCTGGCGTCCAGCGGGTCACGCTGCTGGGGTGCGTGAGCAGATCCATGCACCGCGTGAGCAGACGTGCCATGCCCGTGGTGGTGATGCGAGTGAGCGTGTTGCGACTCCGGCACGTCGCCACCAACGGCTACCAGGTGCATGCCGCACTTGGGGCAGTCACCGGGCGTGTCTTGGCGGATCTCCGGGTGCATGGGGCAGCTGTACTCCCGCGCTCCAGCGGGCTCCCCCGGAAGCTTGTCATGGCTGGCGTGATCGTGGCGGTGTGGATCCATGGGGTCGCTCCGTTCGAACTGCAATACGCCAGCGTGGCGGGTCTCAGCGGCTGCATCCGCAGCAGCTGCCGGCTGCCTTCTGCGGCGGCTCGGCTGCAACTGCAGCAACGGGCGTTGGGGTGTAGCCCGCCTCTTCGATGGCGGTCTTGAGTTCCGCCTTGTCGGCGGCGCGAGATTCGATCTGAACTCGCTTGCTCGCCAGGTCGATAGCGACCTGCGCGTCACCGTCCAAGAACTTGACGGCCTTCGTGATCATGCTGACGCAGTGGCCACACGTCATGTCCTTCACTTCAAAAGCAACCATGTCCATCTCCTTCAAAAACGTTCCTGGCATCCAGTGGCGCCACTTTGAAGCTTCCCCCCGTGGCAAGGTCCAGCAGCCTCTGCACTAACCCCTCCGGTCAGCAGGGTCTTGAGGCACGACCAGACTCAGCCGCCCAGCGTGCGGTCCTGCCGCTGAAACCACGCAAGCGCATCGTCGAGATGAGACGGCTGGAAATCCGGCCACAGCTCGTCGACGACATAGATGTCCGCATAGACCGACTGCACCGGCAGGAAGCCGCTCAGCCGGCGACCACCGCCCCACCGAACGATCAGTTCCATCCTGGAGACCTTATCGGATTGCAGTTGGCCGGTGCGCAGCCCGTCGAGATCCCACTCCCAGCCGTAGTTGACGAGGAAGTTGACCTTGATGCCGCCGCTGCATCGTTGCCTGAAGGGCTTGAGCTCGGGCGGGAACACCGGCGAACGGTCATCACCGACCACCAGCAGAGCAGCGCCGCGGCGAGCGACTTCCAGTGCGAACGCAACGCAGGCAGATCGGAAATGCTCGGTCTGCACACTGGGCCGGCGGGTGTTGTCCTGGGTGAAGCCGTACACGGAAACTTCTTCCACGCCGAGTTGCTGACACTGTTCGAACAAGCCCAGGCCCGGCGCGATGCCGTGCGCGTAGCCGGCCTCTTTGGGGAGTGTCCTGCCTGTTGCCCAGCGACGGTTGCCGTCGGGGATGAAGCCGATGTGGCGGGGAAGAACCATGCGTCCCTTCGGTGGGATGTTGAAAACCGAATGCTCGCTGGATGAACGCCGCATCACTGAAAGGTCTCCGCTTGGACGGAGGTCAGCGACCAGAGCGTCAGCCATGCTCATTGCGCGATAGGCGCCAAGGCGGGTGGCAGGTTCAGCACGTCAATGCCCGTGCTCGCTGGTCGACCGCGTAGACGTCGCCTGTGGGGACTGCGCCATGCGACGGCACTCCTGTGCACAACGACGGCAAGCTTCGGCGCAGGCCAGGCAATGGTCCATCGTGTGCTTGCCGCACTCGTCGGCGCACGCGTCGCAGATGTCAGCGCACAGTGCGCAGATCGCATGAACGTGTTCACTGCCCCGCGCCATCGCCGCTGAAGCGAGTTGGCAGATGGCCGCGCAGTCCATGTCGAGCGCGATGCAGCGCGCCATCATCTTGACGTCCTGCTCTTGAAGGCATGCAGTTGAACAGTGGTGACACGCGACAGCGCATTGGTCGCATGCTGCGATGCAGGTTGCATGCAGTTGGTGAGCCATGGGATGCTCCTTGAACGCGGGGGATTCCGCGTCGCACAGGCGGCAAGGCACGATCCCGGCGAAACCCGCACAAAACGCCCGCGTCAACCGGAACCGCCCCCTGCCAGCGCGTCGGGCGCGGCATGAGGCGGGAAGCCGGCAGAAGGTGCAGACGCTCAGGTCATATCTACAAACGTACTTGCCAGACCGAACGACTCTGCAATCACTGCGCGGGCTGAATCTGAGTAACGATCAGGGCGGAAACGAAGGGTCTGGGCGTTCAAGAGGATTCCGTCACAGAGGCTCAACGAAAGTAGGACTGGTACACGCGGGTGCTGCCGTCCTTGAGCACGAGCAGCACGTCGTAGGGCTGCGTCTGGTTGTCGAAGTCGGGGCCATCCATGCCGGGGCTTCCCAGGGGCATGCCTGGCACGGCCAAGCCGATGGCCGTGGGCTTCTCCTTGAGCAAGCGCTTGATCTCGCGCGCAGGCACATGCCCTTCGATGGCATAGCCTTCGATCTTTGCCGTGTGGCATGAGCCGAGCTTGACGGGGATGCCCAAGGCCTGCCGCGCGCCAGCGTTGCCGATGTCGTGGATCGTTCCAACGCCGATGCCCTGGGCCTCCAGGTGCTTGAGCCAGGTCTTGCAGCAGCCGCAGTCAGGAGACTTCCAGACCTCGACCTTGGCAGGCTTGGCGCTCGCGAGCGCTGGCAAGGACAACGCCACGGCGATGCCCACACTGGATTTGAGGATGCGGCGGCGATTCATCTTGATGCCCGCCATCAGTGCTTGTAGTCGTGGCCGTCAGCCGCCTTGGCGCTCTTGGAGGCGGGTTTGCCACCGCCTTTGGCGACGGTGACCGCGCCCTTCATGCCAGCGTCGTAGTGGCCGGGCTGCAAGCAGGCGAAGTCGACCTTGCCGGCCTTCGTGAACTGCCAGACCACCTCGCCGGTCTTGCCGCCAGCCAGCGTGATCATGTTCGGGTCTTCATGCTCCATCTCCGGGAACTTGAGCATCTGCTGGTAGTGCTCCTTGAGTTCCTTGTCAGTGCCGAGCACGAACTCGTGCTTGAGCTTGCCGGAGTTCTTGATTCGGAAGCGGACCGTCTCGCCTTGCTTCACCTCAATGCTGGCCGGGTTGAAACGCATGCCGTCGGTCATGTCCACATCCACGGTGCGCGTGACCAAGGCGGCTTTTCCTGGCACGCCGATGGCGTTGTCGCCACCCTTGTCATGCGCATGGCCGCCGGCGTGGGTGCCACCCGCAAAGGCCATGCTGCTGGCCGCGCAAAGGGTGGCCATGGCGGTGAAAGTGCTGAGCTTCATCAGTCGTTACTCTGGGTTGGGGTTGCTGGCGCGTGTCGGGAGATGACTTGGCGAAGCGCAGGTGGCGCAGCGGCGAAGCGCGTCAGGGTGCTTTCAACAGCTCGGTGACCTTGATCGAGCCGTCGACCTTGTCGGCCTTGAACTTGACTTGGTCACCGACCTTCACGCTCCCCAGCACCGCCGGATCTGCGCGAAACACCATCGTCATGCCGGGCATGCCGAGGTTGTCGATCGGACCATGCTTGAGGGTGATCTTGCCTTGGCTGACATCGATTTTCTTGACCTCGCCGACGGCGTAGACAGCGCCTGCCGGGGCGCTGGCCGCCGGCGTGTCGTTGGCGGCCATCGCGGACCATGGCAATGCCGCGAAAGCGCTGGACAGCGCGACGGCCAGGGAAATGTTGCGGAGTTTCATGGCGGCTTTTCCTTCATACAACAAGGCGGTCCGGGGGAGCAGCCCCCCTTCGCAGCTAGCGTCGGAGCACACAGAAACCAATGTAGTAAGGCCGAAGGGACATCAAGCCCACTTGAACATGACAGTTCTGTAATGTTCGAAGCCTTCATCGCCCGGCGACCCTGCGTCACACTCGGCGTCATGCGAATCCTGGTGATCGAAGATGAGGTCCGCCTGGCGGAGTACCTCCGAAAAGGACTGTCAGAAAACGCCTATGTGGTCGATGTCACCCATGACGGCATCGATGGCCGACACATGGCGCTGGAGGGCGAGTACGACCTCGTGCTGCTGGACGTGATGCTGCCTGGGATCGACGGTTTCGGCGTCCTGCGCGACTTGCGTGCGCGAAAGCAGACGCCTGTGCTGATGCTCACTGCCCGCGACAAGGTGGAGGACCGCGTCCAGGGTCTCAAAGGCGGTGCCGACGACTATCTGGTCAAGCCGTTCGCGTTCTCTGAACTGCTGGCCCGGGTCGAGGCGTTGTTGCGCCGCGGGTCGTCGGTCTCGGCGCAGGCCTCGACGCTGATGCGCCTTGGTGATCTGGAGGTGGATCTGGCCCGCCGCAAGGTCACGCGCGCGGGCAAGCGCCTTGACCTCACGCCGAAGGAGTTTGGTCTGCTGACGCTGTTGATGCGTCGTCGCGGCGAGGTGTTGTCCCGCACCGTGCTGGCTGAGCAGGTGTGGGACCTGCATTTCGACAGCGAGACCAATGTCATTGATGTGGCGGTCCGGCGACTTCGCGCGAAGCTCGACGAAGGCTTCGAAACACCCTTGCTGCACACGGTGCGTGGCGTCGGCTATGTGCTCGAGGTGCGTGAGTGAGCGGGTCCGCACCCGGCAACCATTTGCTACCGCGCTCCATGGCGCTGCGACTGACCCTGGCCCTTGCTGCACTCGCAATCGCCGTGTTTGCCAGCGTCGCCTTGCTGCTGCATCAGGGTCTGGAGGAAGAGATCGGCAATGCCCGAGCGCAAGACCTGGAGGGCAAGGTCGACATCGTGCGACACCTGCTGGAAGAAGTGCAGCAGCCGCAGGACCTGGAGTCGTTCACGCATCACCTCAACGACGTGTTGATCGGCGACGGACAGATCCGCATCTGGCTGCTGTCCACGGACGGCCGCCTGCTCTACGGCGGCCAGAAACGGCCGCTCGTGAGGCCCGCGACCCATCGCCGCCCGGGCCTGATGGAGGTGGTTCGCGAGGATGGCCTCGTCATGGAAGGCCGCCTCGTGCTGTTGCAGCCGGATGCGGTGCTCAGCGCGCGCGAGCTGATCGTCGCTGTGGACACCCGCCCTCAACAGGCGCTGCTGAGGCGCTATGGGGCTCGCTTGGCCACGGTATGCAGCGCAGGCGTCGCGTTGACGGTGCTGTTGGCGGGGGCGATCGCGTGGCGTTCGTTACGGCCGGTACAGCGTCTCTCGCGGGAAGCGGCCGCGCTCAACCCGCAATCGCTGTCAGCGAGGCTGTCCCCGGTCGAAACCACTGAGCTTCAGACGCTGGTCCACGCCTTCAACCGCGCGCTCGACCGGGTCGAGGCGGCTTACGAACAGCTGGAGGGCTTCAGTGCCGATGTCGCCCACGAGCTGCGCACGCCTTTGGCGACCATGATCCAGGGTGCTGAAGTAGCGCTGCACCGGGAGCGCCCGGCCTCAGAGCTGCGAGAGACGCTGCAAGTGAATCTGGAGGTTTTGCGGGAGCTGGCGGGTCTCGTCACCAACATGCAATTCCTGGCGCGCGCGGACAAGGGCGAGCTGGCGGAGCAACTGTGCGCCATGGACCTTCGCGCGGAAGCCGAACACGTGGCCGAGTACTTCGAGCCGCTGCTGGATCAGCAGAACCTTCAGCTGCTGATCGAGGGCGATGCAAGAGCGGTCGCCAACCCGACGCTGATACGCCGGGCCCTGGTGAACCTGGTCGGCAACGCCACCCGGTTCACCGCGGATGGCGGCGCCATTCACGTCGAAATTGGCGCGCACGGCGACCAGGTGCGCATGGCTGTGCGCAATCCAGGGGTCGGCATCCCAGCGGAGCTGTTGCCACGGCTGTTCGACCGTTTCGTGCGTGGCGACAGCGCCAGGCAGCATTCCGGCAGTCACCAGGGGTTGGGCCTTGCCATCGTGCGGGCGATTGCCGTGATGCACGGAGGGCGGGTCTTCGCGCGGTCGGACAACGGGTGGACAGAGATCGGCCTGGAGTGGCCATCCGGGACCACGAGCGCTGGATGACGAACTTGTAATGCGCCCGTGGCCTTGGTGTTGGTGAGGTTTTTCTAGAGTCAATTGCGTGCACAAGGCACGCCTTTGAAAGGACCCCACCATGAAGACCTTCCTGATCTCTGCAACTGTCGCCGTCGCGCTCGCGGGCATGGCCGCTCAGGCCCAAGCAAGCGACGCACTGGCCAACGCTGTCCAGGCGTCCGTCGAGCTTCGTGATGGCTCGACGCTTCACATCTTCAAGGACGGAAAGATGGCGAAGGAAGACGCTTTTGGCCGCGCGGTTTACCTCAAGCGAGGCGAGGTTCTCACTGCCAAGGACGGTCGACAGATCACCGCCGTCGGCAACGAAGTCGCCCGCCTGGAGCGCCTGCTGAAGGACGGGCATACGGGGTGAGCTGAAGGCTGGGTGGCCGCTTGGTGCCGCAGACGGTGAACTGGTCTGGCATGCAGCCTGGTCGTTACTACCATCCCGTGTTCAGCAGCCGCCGGCTGAGATAGAGTTTCTGGATGCGCGCAACGCTTCGCTGCTTCCTGATCAGCCTGCTGATCCTGGCTTTGCCCCTCAAGGGGCTGGCGGCTGCCGGCGACATGGCCTGCGGCCCAGCGCATTCGGGTACCGAATCGGGTGAGCATCACCACGCGGCGGACAGCGCTTCAGACCATCACCACGCGCACGCGGTCATCACGCTTGCCGTGGCGCATGAAGTGTCGGGTGCAATGCTGGCCGATGGTGAACACAGCTCGAGCAAGGCGGACGTGTCACCAGCCACCAAGTGCATGAAGTGCGCGCCGTGCTGCGGTGCTGCAATGCCCCATGCCGGGTCACCCACGCTGGCGACGGTGTTCAACGCCGATACGGTATTGCAGGACATCCGCTACCTTGCCGTGGGCGGCCGGATCGACCGCATTGATCGCCCCCCTCGAAGCCATTCCTGAGTCGACCTAGCGGCTGTGCCTGAGCGCCCATCCGCCAGTTGACCCTGTTCGACCGCGTGACCCCGTGCGCCTGCTGAATCGGCAGGGGCTGCCGGCGGCACTTCGATCTACTTTCCCGAGAGGAATCTATGTCCCGCTTCTCACCGAACGACGGGCGTTCTGACGTCCGCGCGGCCAAGCCATCCTGCGCCGCGGCCATGAGCTTGAGCTTGATCCTGTGCGCGGCCATCTTGCCTGCGCAGGCGCAGACGGCCACCGCAAAGGCCGGTCCGGCCGACCCCACCGACTCGCGAGCCAGCGTGCCAGCGGTTCAATATTCCAGCACGCTCGCCCGCTACCGCCCCATCCAGGAAACGCCCCCTGTGTCGTGGCAGCAAGCCAACGAGAAGGCCAACCAGGCCGGTGGATGGCGGGCTTACGCCCGCGAGAAAGCGGAGGCCGATGACCGGCCGACAAGCCCGACCGCGCCTGCTTCCCCCGCTTCCCAAGTCACAAAACCCGCTCCCGCTGCAAAGGGCCATGAAGGCCATGCGCCCCGCTGAAGGAGCCCAACCCATGACACGATTCCGACTTCCCCTTTCCCTGCTGGCCGTCGCCGTGCTGGCGGGATGCGCTTCCGTAGAACGCGGCGCGGCGCTCAAGAATGTGCAGTCGCTGACCAAGACGCACACCGATCAAACGCTGACGGTCCATCGCTCTCCCGAAGACCTGACTCGAACGAACGACAAGGTGGCGGAGCTGCTGCGCCAACCCCTCGGTGTCGACGCCGCAGTGCAGATCGCGCTGCTGAACAACCGCAGTCTGCAGGCACGGCTGCAGCAGCTGGGCATCACCGAGGCCGAAGTCAGTCAGGCGTCCAGGCTGCCCAATCCCGGATTCAGCTTCGGCCGCCTCACCAAGGGCGACGAGGTCGAGCTGGAGCGGGGGCTGCATATCAACCTCGCCCGCTTGCTGACGCTGCCGCTGGTCAGCCGGCTCGAGGAGCGCCGGCTGCAGTCCGTACAGCGTGAAGTGGCGATGGATGTGCTGACGCTTGCCGCCGACACGCGCAAGGCCTGGGTGCAGGCCGTCGCAGCTGGTGAGAGCCTGCGCTACATGCATCAGGTGCAGGAGGCCGCGGAGGCCAGCGCCGAGCTGGCTCGCCGGCTGCAGCAGGCCGGCAACGTCAACGCGCTGATGCGCCTGCGTGAACAGGGCTTCTACGCCGATGCAGCGCTTGGCCTGGCCCGCTCGGAGCAGATCCATCGCTCCGCCCGTGAGCGCCTGGCCCGCCTGCTCGGGCTGTGGGGCGAGCAGCTGGCCTTCAAGCTCCCCGAGCGCCTGCCGGACCTGCCGGACGCGCCCAAGGACCAGCCGGACATCGAGCACCAGGCTCTGAGCCAGCGCCTCGATGTGCAGGCGGCGCGCCTGTCGGCCGAGCAAACGGCGAAGAACCTGCGCCTGACCCAGGTGACGCGCTTCATCAGCGTTTTCGAGCTGGGCTTGGTCCGCAACACGTCGAACGAAGCGCCACGTCAGACCGGCTGGGAGGTCGGCCTGGAGTTGCCACTGTTCGACTGGGGCGGCGCGCGCACGGCCAAGGCCGAGGGCCTCTACATGCAGTCGCTGCACCAGGCCGCAGCCACGGCGATCAACGCCCGCTCGGAAGTCCGCGAGGCCTACGGCAACTACCGCGCCAGCTACGACATCGCCCGCCATCACCGCGAGGAGATCGTGCCGTTGAAGAAGCGCATCTCCGAGGAGCAGGTGCTTCGCTACAACGGCATGTTGATCGGCGTGTTCGAGCTGCTCGCCGACGCGCGCTCTCAGATCAGCAGCGTCAATGCGTCCATCGAGGCGCTGCGTGATTTCTGGCTCGCCAAGGCGGATCTGGACGCCGCGCTGATCGGCCGCGCCTCCCTCTCCATGCCGACCGCATCTGCCGGCGCCGCCAGCGCCGAAGCCGGCGGCGGTCACTGAAGTCTTCCCAAGGAACTGACATGTTATTCAATCGTCGCTCTCTCCTGGGCGGTGCCGGTGCGATCACTGCAGCCGCCTCGATGGCCTCCGTCAGCAAGGTGGCCATGGCGGCCTTGCCCGAGCCGGTGATGCAGGACAAGCCGGACACCATGCCGCCGCTGGTTCCCAACACGGGCCGGCCTTACAACCCCGTGGTCACGCTGAACGGCTGGACCTTGCCTTGGCGCATGAACAAGGGCGTCAAGGAGTTCCACCTGGTGGCCGAGCCCGTGGTGCGCGAGATGGCGCCCGGATTCAAGGCGCACCTGTGGGGCTACAACGGCCAGAGCCCGGGCCCGACCATCGAGGTGGTCGAAGGCGACCGCGTGCGCCTCTTCGTCACCAACAAGCTCGGCGAGCTGACCAGCATCCACTGGCATGGCCAGCGCCTGCCCAACGGCATGGACGGCGTGACCGGCCTGAACCAGCCAGGCATTCCGCCGGGCAAGACTTATGTCTACGAGTTCGTGGCGCGCCGGCCCGGCACCTTCATGTACCACCCGCACGCCGACGAGATGGTGCAGATGGCGATGGGGATGATGGGCTTCTGGGTTACTCACCCCAAGGGCAAGCATCCGCTCATCGACGAGGTGGACCGCGACTTCTGCTTCCTGCTCAACGCCTACGACATCGATCCGGGCGCCGCCACGCCCAAGATCATGACGATGCTGGACTTCAACCTGTGGAGCTGGAACAGCCGCATCTTCCCGGGCATCGACCCGCTCGTCGTGGGCTTCAAGGACAAGGTGCGCATCCGCATCGGCAACCTGACGATGACCAACCACCCCATCCATCTGCACGGTCACGAGTTCCTCGTCACGGGTACCGATGGCGGCCCCACCCCCAAGAGCACGCGCCGGTTTGAGGTCACCGAGGACGTGGCCGTGGGTCAGATGCGCCAGATCGAGTTCCTCGCCGATGAAGAAGGGGACTGGGCGTTCCACTGCCACAAGAGCCACCACACGATGAACGCCATGGGCCACGACGTGCCGACCATGATCGGCGTGGACCACACCGGTGTCGCAAGCAAGATCCGCAAGTTGGTGCCCGACTACATGGTGATGGGCGAGCGCGGCATGAAGGACATGACCGAGATGGACATGCCACTGCCCGACAACACCGCGCCCATGATGGCCGGCCAGGGCCCCTTCGGCGCCGTGGGCATGGGCGGCATGTTCAGCGTCGTCAAAGTGCGCAAGGGCCAAAAGAAGGGCGACTACAGCGATCCGGGCTGGTACCAGCACCCCGCCGGCACCGTGGCGTACGAGTTCAAGGGCAGCCTGCCAGACGCCGCGCGCTTCCAGTCGGAAAGCCCGGGCTTGATGCCGCCGGTCCAACGCCCGAAGACCGATGTCGAGGTCAAGATTCGCAAGCCCAGCGGCGGGCACGGCAGCCACTAAAAACTCGTTCATCACCTCACATGAAGACAACCATGAAGCAAATCGCCATCGCGGCCGTGCTCTCGCTGACCGCACTCAGCGGCTCGGCCTGGGCCCACGGCAACGAAAAGCACGGCAAGCCTGCGACGCAGATCAAGAAGGAGCAAAAGGCCTGGGGCATTGCGGGTGACGCGAAGGCAGTCGCTCGCACCGTCACGCTGAAGATGACCGACAACATGCGCTTCACACCGGATCGCGTGGAGGTCAAGCTGGGCGAGACCATCCGCTTCGTCGTGCAGAACGACGGCAAGATGCTCCACGAGCTGGTCATTGGCACGAAGAAGGAGCTCGACGAGCACGCCGCGCTGATGCTGAAGTTTCCGAACATGGAACACGACGAGCCCTACATGGCGCACGTCGACCCGGGCAAGAAGGGCGAGATCGTCTGGACCTTCAACCGCGCCGGCGAGTTCGACTTCGCCTGCCTGATCGCCGGCCACTACCAGGCCGGCATGGTCGGCAAGATTCTGGTCAGCGCCAAATGACGCACGCCTCAAGCCCCCGCATCCCCCCGCATCACATCCCCGAAAGGAACTGACATGAACCGCAACAACCAACGCCGTCTCGGCCTGTTCGCCGCAACGCTGCTCACCGTCGGCCTGGTCAGCCCGGCAGCATGGGCCGCCACCCCTGGCGCGCCGTCTGCACAAGCCAGTGCGCCAGCGGCCAGCTCAGACATGACCGACGCCGAAGTGCGCAAGGTCGATCGCGAAGCCGGCAAGGTGACCCTCAAGCACGCCGACATTAAGAGCCTGGACATGCCCGCCATGACCATGGTCTTCCAGGTGCGCGACAAGGCCATGCTGGACAAGCTGCAGCCTGGCACGCGTATCCAGTTCAAGGCTGCCAACGAGGGTGGCAAGTTCGTCGTGACCGAGTTGAAGGTCGTGCAGTGAAGGTGCTGAGCACCTTGATCAAGCCTGTCGCGGGCGTCGCGGCTCTGCTGTTGGTGCCCTTGAGTGCAATTGCGTCGGGGCACATCGTCGACGTCCAGTGGGACGCCAACGGGCAGTTCACGCACAAGGCGGAAGTTCAACCGACCAAGTTTGTCGAGGTCTGCGCAAAGCTCAAGCCGGGTCAGAAGATCGCCTGGTCGTTTCAGGGCAGCGCGGCGATGAACTTCAACATCCACTACCACCTGGGCAAGGAGACGATCTATCCAGCCAAGCTCACGGAGGTCAAGGAGGCAGCGCAAACCTTGCAGGTACGGGCCGAGCAGGTTCACTGCTGGCTGTGGTCCAACAAGACGCCCGCGACGGCTTCGGTTGACGTGGCGTTGAAGATCGAGCCTTGACCGGATGATGCTTGTAGCGGCTCGGGAGGCTTGCGCCGGGACAACGACCGGCATGGCCCAAAGAGCAGTAGCTCACGCAGCCGCGCTGCGTTTGCTCGCACACAGGGTTTTGCCGGCGACTCAGCTTGCGGCGTTTGAATAACATCACCGTGGGCGCAAGCTCCCTGCTTTTCCTCCCTGAGCAGGCTTCAACGCTGACAGCGAAGAAGGTTTCATCGCCGGCATAGCCCGGCGATTTTTTTGCCGGCGATGCGCTGAGCCGTCGTCCCGATGTTTGAGGCGTATGCGTATGCGGACGGATGCGTGTCCTCAAGGGCCATAAGGGCCTCACTTGAGCTGCAGGATTCGCCTCGCCCCGTTGAGGACCACGAGGCCAACGATCAGGCCGATGACGAGATCGGGGTAGGCCGAACCGGTCAGCGCGACCAGCCCGCCAGCGAGGATGACGCCAGCGTTTGCTATGACGTCGTTGGAGCTGAAGATGTAGCTCGCCTTCATATGCGCACCCGCGTCGCGCCTCTTCGCGATGAGCACGAGGCATGCGGCGTTCGCGACCAGGGCCACGAGACCCATGCCCATCATCAGTTCAGATACCGGCTCGCTGCCGTAGATGAATCGCCGTACGACCTCGCCCATCGCCAGCAGCGCCAGTGCAAGTTGCATCCAGCCGGCCATGTGCGCTGCCCGCACTTTCAGGGCCGCGGAGCGCCCGACGGCGTAAAGCGACAGGCCGTACACGGCGGCATCAGCGAACATGTCGAGGGAGTCGGCGATGAGGCCCGTGGACTGTGCCCAAAAGCCGACCCAGATCTCCGCGATGAACATGATCGCGTTGATGGACAACAGCAGCTTGAGGAGCCGAGCTTCAGCCGCGCTATCCGCCGGCTCAACCGCCTCGTGAGCGTTGGCCTCGCTGACGGGCCCCGACTCCACAAGGTCGCTCCCCAGGCCCAGCGGCAGCAAGCGCTGGAGAAGGTCGTCAGCAGGGCCAGTGTGGAACGCTGTCATGCGTCGCTGGGCCAGATCGAACGACAAGGATTGAACTCCAGGCACTTCCTCCAGCGCCATCTTGATCATGTTCTCCTCGGATGGGCAGTCCATCTTAGGCACCGAGAACACCGAACGAAGGCCGGTAGCAGGGCCCACACTGCTTGACTGAACCAGTTGAGCGCCAAGACCCAGTGGCTGCAGGCGAAGCAATAGCTGCTCTGCGGGCAGTGTGTGGATGGCAGTGAACTTGCGCTCGGCCAAGTCGAACGACATCGACTGGATGCCGCCCATCCCCTGGAGAGCCATCTTGATCATGTTCTCCTCTGAAGGGCAGTCCATCTTGGGGACCGAGAAGACGCTCAAGGTGCGGGGTGACGTGCTCATGGGCAGAATTGGAAACCTTGCACCAGCTACAAGGTCAAGTCCCTCAAGCAAGGCGATGCCCATGAAGATCGGCCAACTGGCAAAAGCCACAGACACCCTCACGGAGACGATCCGTTTCTACGAGCGCCAGGGCCTGCTGCCTCCGCCTGCTCGAACGACGTCCAACTATCGCGAGTACGCTGCCGAGCACATCCAGCGGCTGGCGTTCATCCGGCATTGCCGGAGCTTGGACATGACACTGGCCGAGATCGGTACGCTCCTGCGCTTCAAGGACGCGCCCGGCGCAGGCTGCGGCGACGTGGATGCGCTGATTCAAGGTCACATTGAACAGGTCGTGACACGAATCCGCGCCCTGCGCTCGCTGGAGGCAGACCTCCGAGCACTTCGGAAGAGCTGCTCTGCAGGGCGCGTTGCTGCTGACTGCGGAATCCTCACCGGACTCCGCAAAGCCGCTGAATCGCGCCTTGCGTAGGACTTGCTCGACGCTGTCGTTCAGTTGGCCGTTCGTCAAGGTGAAAAGGCCGAGCGCCTACTTTGCAGCAAGCCGGGTATGGCCCGCCTACGTCAACGCCCTGACGTCGCCGGCGGGGCATCCTTCAGATCTTGAAGTCGTCGTAGGCAACGTGATCGTCCTGCACGCCCAGCCTCTTCAACAGGGTGCGCGTCGCTTGCAACATCGCCGGCGGGCCACAGAGGTAGAAGTCACAGGCCTGCAGATCACCGTGTGTTTGCAGAAGGCCCGTGTGAACAGCCTCGTGTACCAAGCCCGACAGCCGCTCGCCGCCACGCTCTTCCGACAGCACCAGGTGCCAGCTGAAGTTGGCGAAGCGCTGAGCTAACGCCTCCATCTCATCGACGTAAGGGGCGTCGGCTGCCGTGCGCGACCCGTACCAGAAGTGGATGCGTTCCGTGGCACCTGACTCCAGCAGATCGCGCACCATCGCCCGCAGAGGGGCCATGCCGGCGCCACCGCCGATGAAGATCTTCTGCCGTTCGCCCGGCCGGATGGCGAAGTCGCCGAACGGCCCGCTGTACTTCACCTTGTCACCCGGCTTGAGCCCAAAGACATAGGCCGACCCCTTGCCCGGCGGATGGTTCTTGCCACCCTGCTTGCCATGGCAGAAGCGCACCAGCAGCGTCAGGCGCCCATCCGTCTGCTCGACCGGAGCCGACAGCGAGTAGGACCGGCGCAGCAACGAGCCGCTGGACCATTGCGTCGGCAGGTGCAGCCCCGCCCAAGCCGAACGGTGAGGCTCGGGCGTGTCGATCTCGTGTTTGCCCATCTTGTAGGCAGGCACATGGATCTGGATGAACGACCCGGGGCGGTGGTCCGGCCCCGGCCTGTCCTTGGGCAGCAGCACCACCTCACGCAGGAACGGCGACAGGGCGCGGACGCTCTCGACCTCCGCTTCGTGCAGCGCGCCGAGCTCGACCCCGCCACGGACCTCGATGTCGAGGTTGCGGTCCAGTGCCAGATTGCAGGCCAGGCGGCAGCCGGCCTCGATCTTCGCCGCGGGAAGCAGTGCCCGGTCGGCGCTGGTGGCGGGCGGCGCCGAGCCCCGCACGCGGACCTCGCACAGGCCGCAGCTCTGCCCGCCGCCGCAGTTGGACGGCAGCTGCAGCCCCTGCTGTGCCATGGCCACGTAGACGGTGTCGCCCGTGTGGGCGCGCAAGCTTCGCAGTCGGCTGCCATCGGGTGCGTGAACCATCAGCGAGCGCGTGCCGCGCCAGCGCTTGGGGATGAACTCCGCGAGGCTGAAGCTCGTGAACAGGAGCCAGAAGCCGCTCAGCGCCAACCAGAAGCCGCCGACCGCTGCACTGACCACCAAGGCATTGTTGAAGTCCTGGCGGCCGCTGTAGTCCATGATGTGCAGCATCCAGAAAATGTCGAACAGGCGCCAGGTGCTGTTGCGATGCTCGAGGACATCACCGTGCTGCGACAGGTAGACCGTGGTCTCTTCAGCATCGGAGAAATCGACGCGCCAGACCTTGCCCTCGTGCGCGCGGGTTTCCAGTGAGCGCTCGACGAGCTCCGCGACTTTCGGCGTGCCGGGTCCATGGTAGGACGCCACCGCCAGGCGCTGGGCCAGCGCCGCATCGAGCTCGACGCGCTGGCCGGTTCTGGCGTCGACAAGACGTGACGCTTTTTCCTCCTTCAACCGGTACACGGCCCGGTCGAGCAGCCAACCCGTCGAGATGCTCTGCACCGGCGCGGACTTGGCGACGATGCCGCTCACCGGCAAGGCATCGGCTGGCCAGGGCTTCTTGGCCGCCGGCGCAGCGCGGAATTCGCGCCCTCGCACCTTCTCGGCATCCAGGAAACTCATCATGAAACCGCTGCTCATCCACAGCACCAGCTGAAGGCCGATCAGCAGGCCGATCCACTTGTGAATCTTGCGCATCCAGGGCGTCATGCTTGGGCCCTCCGGCGGAAGCTGTAGAACACCAGCCAGGCGCCGCTCAGTGCGAACAGCACGCCGACCCCGGAAGCGACCCTCAGCAGGGTGTTGTTGACGTCGCTGCGCGCGTCGTAGTCCATGATGTGCAACATCCAGAGGAAGTCGAACCAGCGCCACAGCTCATGGCGCCTGGCCAGCAGGTCACCGGTGTCAGGCGAGAAGTACAGCGTCGAGTTGGCGCTGTCATCGAAGCGCACGGCCCACATCGGCACCGGCCTCTTGCCCACTTCCTGGGGCGCCTGGGTGATCCAGGTGACCTCGCGGATCTCCGCCTCGCCTTGGTAGATGTCCTTGGCGCGCGCCACGATCTGTTCGCGAGGCAATGGGCTCAGCAGCGCGCCCGTGCGCGCGTCCACCAGGCTGGTCATGCCGCCAGCGCGAAGTTCGTAGACCTCCTGACCGAGGAACTTCTTGAGCTTCAGGGATTCGAAGCCCGGACGGATCTGCGCCAGTTGCTCGACGTCGAGCCGTTCACTGCCGCCATCCAGCGGGGCGTCTGCGACATGCGCGAGATGGTCGCCGTGGATCACGTCGATCGAGATCGCCGTCATGTAGAGGCCGCTGAGCATCCAGAGCAAGGCCTGGACGCCGATGACGAGGCCGATCCATTTGTGGGCTCGGCGCACCCAGAAGGGTAGGTTCATAAGATTTGTCTCACTGCTTTTGATGCGCGAAGGGCACCGCAGGCTGGACCTGCGGTGCCGCCGGACTTACCAGCGATAGCCGGCGCGGACGTGCCAGCGTCGCCCCTGCAGGTCGTACGTCATCGTGTCGGTGTTCGCGTCGGTATAGGACTTGACGAACGGCGCCTTCTTGTCGAAGAGGTTGTCGACGCCGACGGCCAGGTCCAGCTGCTTGCTGTAGGCGAACTTCAGCTGCGCCGAGTGGTAGGTCACCGCCTGCGCCCGGGCGCCGATGTCGGTCGGCGCCGCATTGATGTCATCAGCCGCGCCGATGTACTGCATCGTGTAGGCACCCGACCACGGCCCCTTGGCCACCGTCAACGACGTGAGCGAACGCCACTGGGTGTAGCTGCCGCGGCCGCCGGTGGTCTTGCCGGTGTAGTCGATGGCATCGGCGCTGGGGAACGGCCGCACCTGGTAGTTCTTCAGGTGCGAGACCTCGGCACTGAGGGTCGTCGTGAAGCCAGCCACGTTGAACTCGTACAGCCCGCCGACATCAAAGCCGGAGATCTTCTCGTCGGCCGCATTGACCGGTTGCGACGACAGGAAGTCGATCTCGCCGGTGGTCTTGTTCCGCGTGAAGCTGGCCGGGCTGCAGAAGATGTGCGTCAGGCCCGGCGTGTTGTAGCAGGTGGCCAGCTTGGTGGAGCCGGCCACGCTCTGGATCGCGTTGGTGACCTTGATGTTGTAGTAGTCGAACGTCAGGGTCAGCGTCTTCATCGGTGACCACACCACGCCGGCCGTCATCGTCTTGGCATCCTCGGGCTCAAGCTTGGGGTTGCCGCCGACCGTCGTCAGGATGGTGTTGCCCAGCTGCCTGAAACCCGCAGGCACGCCTGCGGCCCTGCAGTTCTGCGAGACGACCGACGTCGTAGGCAGCGCGCTCCAGTTGCTGCAGGGGTCGGTGGTGGTCAGGTTGCCTTCGGAGACGCCACCGTACAGCTCGGGAATGTTCGGCACGCGGAAAGCAGATGACACATTGCTTCTGAACTTTAGGCTCGGCATCACCTGCCAGTCCAGGCCGGCCTTGTAGGTGCTCTTGGAACCGAACAGGCTGTAGTCGGAGTACCGCGCCGCCGTGTTGAACTGCAGGGACTCCACAAACGGGAGCCGCTTGAGCAGCGGCACAGCCAGCTCCGCATAGACCTCGCGGGCGGTGTACGAGCCCGCGATGGGGTCCTGGCGGTTGGTGTTGGCGACGCCGATGACGGTGAGGTTGTCCGGGTCGCGCCACCCGCTCTCCCTGCGCGCTTCCGCGCCGGCGGCGAAGCCGACAGGGCCCGCCGGCAGCATGAACAGTTCGCCGCTGATGTTGGCGCTCAGGCTTTTCTGGTCGTTGCCACCCGTGTCGCGGGTGTTGGTGAGGATGTAGCGCAGCACCTCGGGGGTCAGATTGCCGTAGCCGAGGTAGTTGCCGCAGGGGATGGCGGCACCGGCCGTTGTTGCGCACTTGGTGCGATCGAGGGTCTGATCCACGCGGTCCAGGTTGGCCACGTTGCTCGTGCCGTCCACGCCCGTGTTGCGGCCCCAGTTCACGGCGGCCGACCAGTCCCAGTTGTTGCCGATGCTGCCCTTGACGCCAGCCACCACGCGGAAGATGTTGGACTCCTGCGAGAACGTCCGGGTACCGCCTTCTTCAAGGCGGCGCCGCTCAAGGACCAGGGATTGCCCGGTCGGGTTGGTCGGATGGTTGGCCGCGATGTTGATGGGGCGGTAGACGCCCAGGGAGCCGGGCGTTGCCAACTGGTTCGACTCGCGATGCGAGAACAGCATCTCGGTGAACAGCTGGGTGTCCGATGTCAGGTTCACCGTCCCGAATGCACTCAGACCCAGCCGCTTGATCGGGTTCACCGCGTTCAGCGCTGGATTGCTGTTGTAGTTGTGCTTGGCCGCCGAGTAGGTCTCGTAGGCGCTCGGATTGCCACCGGCCGTCTGGTTGAAGTTGACGCGCTGGCCGTCCGCCAAGCGGGCCCGCCCGCCGATGGTGGCCGAGCTGCCGACGCATTCGAGCTTGCCGTTCACCTCGCCAAGGCCACAGGGGGCGCGCGAGGCCATGTTGATGGCGCCGCTCTCGGAATAGTTGATGCCGGTGACGAGGGAGCCGGCAGAGCCCTGCAACCCCCACGACAGATCGACGGCCTTCTCATCGCCATCTCCACGCGTGGTCTCGCCATAGCGCACGGACGCTTCCACGCCCTTCAGGCCGGTCTTGGTGATGATGTTGACCACGCCGGCCACCGCATCGGCGCCGTAGATCGCGGAGGCGCCGTCTTTGAGCACCTCGATGCGCTCGATCATCGCGACCGGAATCATGTTCAGGTCGACCGAGCTGTTGGCGCCGGTGCCGCCATTGACGACGCGGCGGCCGTTCAGCAGAACCAGGGTGCGGTTGATGCCCAGGCCGCGGAGGTTGACCTGGGTCGTGCCGTAGCCGTTGCCGGTCCAGTAGGCGCTGGTCTGGTTGCCGGCGGTGCCGGCTGAAGCTGGCAGGCGTTGGAGCAGGGTTTCAGCGGAGATCGCACCCGTGCGCTGGATGGTCTCGGCGTCGATCATGGTGACCGGGCCGACCCCGGACAGCTGAGCCTGCTTCAGGTTGATGCGGCTGCCCGTGATCTGGACCTTCTCAAGGGAAGTGGTTTGCGCTGAATTTGCCGTGGCCGGAACCTCTTGCGCGAGTGCGTTGTTGACGAGGAGCAGGACAGCTGCGGCGACGGCCGTCTGGGCGGTATTCATAGTCATCATGTACATCCTTTGCAGTCCTTGCGCGTCTTGGACGCAGGCAAGCACCGTCGAACCAATCGTGTGTTGGCGAGCACATGGTGAATGACGAGGAAGGGGCGCTTTGCTATGACCAGGCAAAAGCTAGCCCGGCACCCATCCGACCATGCGACTCAGCCAGTCCCTGGCCTGACCCGCGGCCGCGCCGGAGCGCGCCTGAGCCGGCGTTGGCGCTGAGTCAGCTGGCTCGAGGAGGTCGTTCCTGTCCGGCCAGCAGGAACTCTGCGCGCTCGACGGACTCGGGAAGGTGCGATGACGTGAAGGGTACGGGGGCCATCGCCACGCCCGCACGGGCGGCAATCGAGGCACAGGAACCGCATCCGGCGCAGTGGCTGCATGGCGTCAGGTCGCAGCAGTGGTCGGCCGGCTGATTGACCGCCTGCTCAGCCTTGACGCGCGGGACTGCGGTTGCCTTGGCGGCTTTGGCGTGGAGCGCGGTGGCCCCGTGCTTCGCCATGCCCTTGCTCTCGACGGCCACTCGGCGCGCGTCCCCGGCGGCCGGCGCACTGATCGTCACCGACGCGACGACTGCCGTCGCCGGGACCAGCACGGCAAGCACAACCAGGAGCCAAAAGGCGATGAGCTTCATTTCTGCTGCATTGCACCAAGCGATCATTCCGGCGTCTACCTAGGGAGTACCCGTCGGTATGTAGCCCCCAGCACGAGCGTGCGAAAGGACGTTACCGGCTGAAGCCGAAAGGCTGCGCCTTCTCGGAGGCCATTTCTGCGCAGCGTCCTCCGCCTGAACGCTACTCAGCTGGGCTTAAGGACTGAAAATTCAGTCATTGACGCCAGAAATCGGCTTTAGTGGTTGAAAATTCAAACATTGCCTACTGCCGGCCGGCACCTTGTCCGTAGGCGAGGCAGCGAGCGGCGCGCTTGACCGCCAGCTGACTGACATCAAGTAGCTACTCGACTCGAAGTAGGTACTTTCGACGTGCCTACGCGACGACGCAGGCGGCGATCCGAGCCAGCAGCAGCTCTACAAGCTCTTGCCCTCCCGGCCGAGTCAGCGTGTCGATAGGCAACTCACGCAGCGTGAAGGCAGGCTGAATCAGCCACTCGGCGAGCCACGGCTCATCGCCGTCGACCATGGGCGCCGCCACGGTCAGCAGACGACTGTATGCCGGTGTTTCGGCGAACTGCTCCAGTCGGTACAGCAGTTCGCGTTGCCCGGCGATGAATGCAGCGACGCTGGCGGAAATGGTCATTGGCTCCCCTCGTTGAGGTCGCAACTGAACGTTGAAGTCGCAACTTGACATCAATCGATGTCCAACTGGCCCCAGGCGAACACGCTGACGTCCACTGCGTCCCCCAGGCCCAGCCTGACCGCGCCGCCTTGGAGCAGGTCGCGCTCGAAGTCCCGCTCCTCTGCCGGGCCCATCAGTGCGTACTGGCGCCCCGACGAGGTGGTCACGATCCTGGCTTGCTCGTCCACCGCCGTGATCGCCGACGTGACGCGTACGGTGCCGCGTTCTTCGGTCAGATCCCTGAGGGTCACCAGATGCAGCGACCCCGCCGGTGTCCGGATCAGCCGCCAGGAGTACACCTCCATGAACGGCTGCGCCTCGACCGGCGGCGCGTCTCTCTCGTTCAAGAAGGTGATGGCGGCGTCGCCCGGCCCGCTCGCGCTCACGCCCCGGCTTTGCGCGCGCTGGCCCGGCGACTGCGGCGGTTGCCCGCAGGCGGCGTCTTGCGCTTGCCATGCGGCCGGCGCGGCGGCCTGGCGGGCGCCACGCGCAGCACCAGGTCCTTCTTGATTGGCTCCACGTGCTCCGGCACCAGACCGCAGTCGAACTCTTGACCGGCGGCGTCGAGCAGCAGCACGCTCTGCCCGGCGTCCGACGTGCACATCCACACTTCCCGGACCTCGCGCGACGACCATTGGCCGTTGGGGGACGCCCAGGCCGGCATCATGCAGACGATCCCCAGGATGCAATCGGCATCGAGCCCACGCAGCACTTCGGCCAGGTCATAGTCCCAGGCGATGCAAATGGTGCGGGTCATGCTGCAGTCGCGGATGTCGGCATCGAGGACCTCCACCGACAGCAGGAACCAGGGAGCGTGCAAGGTCAACTCGACCATGCGCCAGTGCTGGGAGCCGGGCTGCTCCAGGCCAGGCGGAAACGGGAACTCGTACTGCGGCTGTGACACGAACATTGGTTGCGAGGCTGCGAACAGCTGGAGGTCCAGCGGCCTGATTGTTGAACTCCAATCAATTGTTCGGGCCTGCCGGCCATATCAAAATTCTTGATATGGCGCCGGCTCGGATACGGTGCGAGGCTGAGAACCATCGCGTCCATGTCCAAAGCCCTGCACAGTCGCCACAACAAGATCTTCCTGGACAAGTTGCGCAAGCTGCGAGAGTCCCGCCAGCTGCGCCAAGCCGACCTTTGCAAGTTGCTCGGCCGAAGCCAGGGCTGGGTCAGCTACGTCGAATCCGGCCAAACAACCCTGCACATCATCGAGCTGCGGCAATGGCTTGCCGCGCTGGGTGTCGAGTTCCTGGAGTTCCTCAACGAGCTGGATGCGGAGCTGCGGCTGCTCGAAGCCATGCGCCTTCGGGCCAAGCCTCCCCACCGGCTCGCGCGCAGCGCGCTGAGCCAGCTCGTGCAGGCAGGCCTCTCGATGGATCCGGTCTCGGCCGCGCCTGTGCCTGCGGCCAAGCCCGCCAAACGACAGGTGCGTCGATGACGACGCCGGACGAGAGAAGGCGCAACCTGATCTGGGGACGGGAGGCGTTGGAAGAGCTGTCGGCGGACGCGACATTGCGCCAACACTGGCGTGACGAGTCGGCCGAGTTGCTCGGCCGCTACCCGTCAGTGGCCGCGCTCAAGGACTGCAGCGATCCCGGCTTGGAGCCGCTCCAGATCCAGTACGCCCAGGTGTTGTCAGCCAGCAAGGATCTGTTTCAGCGCATGCGCGCCAGCCCGGCCTGCTCAGAACAGCGCAGGTACAGCTTGCTGGTGATCCTGCGGCACTTCTACTGAAGGGCGCGTGCTTCCAAGCGCCGGCCGAACTCCTCGAGCGTCGATCCACAGGCGAAGGCCCAGCGCTGCAGCTCCAACACGCCCACGCGCCGGGTGCCAGCTTCGCCGCGCGTCACAGCGCTCTCCTTGACGCCCAGGCGCTCGGCCAACTGCAGTGGGCTCAGTCCGGCCTGCGTGCGCATCCGGATCAGCTCCTGGAGAAATGCGGCGTGGGCCGGGCTCGACCCCGCCCGGGTGGTCACCCCGCAGGCCGGCGGCGGTCACGCCGGCCGAGGCGCAGATCTTCGAAGGAGGCAATTTCTTCCTTCACGCCAGCGAGCAGGCGTTCGACCTCGGCTGACGACCCTTTGCCACAAAACGCCAGCGTGAGCAGTGTCAACGGATGAGTGCCCATGACCTGGGCCAACTGGACGATCTTGGACAGCGTGGGATCCGCGCCGTCGTTCTCCAGACGGCTGATGTACGTCCGCCCGGACACCTCGTAGAAGTCTTCCTGGGAGAGGTCGCGCTCCAGCCTCACGGCGCGCAGCGCCTTGGCGAAGTTGGGAGCGGAAGCCTTGGTACTCATTGCGGGCGTCAATCGGCCCGCATTGGCTCATTACGTACCTTAAAGGACTACACCTGATAAGGTGCGTTCGCTGGGCTTCGCCGGGCAGCGAGCCACGCCCGGACGGCATGGCAGGCACCGTAGCAGCCGGCCAGTAGGCGGCCACTGGCAACTCTGGCAGGTTGTGCCAGACGATCGACCCGGCCGACCCGCAGGCCCCTCGGGTGGAGTTGGTCTGCGACCTCTACGGCGTGCCTTGGCTGGTGGCGCTGCTGAGCAACGACGTCCTTGGCCAAACGGCGCATGCCGGCCCGTCTGCAGGGCTTGCGCAGTGTCTACGGAAGCGTCGCCGCGGGCAGATCCTGCCCGGGTTGGCAACGCCGACGGCCGCCACGCTGCCCCGCCCCGCCCGGGGTGTCGATCAGGCTGCACTGCAGTTGGGCCAGCGCATCATGTGCACGGTCACGAAACGATGGAGTTTCTTCCTGTCGGCGACCACTTCCGAACGACCCACCGACAGCCTGCCCGCCTAGGTCAGCAACGCCGTCAGCTCGATACCGATGTCCGTTCGTGTGCGCGCGACGAAGGCCAATGCCGGTACGAGGACATCCTTGAAGGTCACCTGAGGATAGGGCGTACCCCTGCGCTCGAACTCGCCGAAGAAAAAGAGCAGCGGGTCAGCGCGCGTCCCGGTCTGGTCCTGGCTGATCCACGGCCGCACGATGGCGCTGTGCTTGGCCTTGTTGGACAGCGCGTCGACATGCGCAAAGCTGTTGTCAGTCTGAAGGCTCTGCAGTAGCGACATGACCTTCGCATACTTGGGGTCGTGTCCAAGTCGGGTCACTGTCTTTTGCAGGCTCAGTTGATGCTCATCCAGCGCGGCTCCGATCGTGTCGAGGTTGAGGCACCGGTAGACCATGGCGGAGAGCAAGTCTTCCAATGCGTGGATGGATTGCACACAGGCCACGGCATGGGCGCCGACACGATCCATGAATTCGTAGTAGTCGTGCTCTTCCTGTTCGTCATCGGCGCCGTGCGATACCTCGAACAGATGCCGGTCGCCCAGCTTCGTCTGAAAGGCGTTGAGTTCAGCTTCGATCGTCGCGTAGTGGAAAGCGGCGTACCGGACGCGCTGGTTGACGGAGCTGACGCACACGTAGGCAGCGTCACGCTGCTTGCGGCCGAACTGCTTCTGGACAAGGTCCAGGGTGGCTTGTGTATCCCAGATCATGTCGACCGCCCCCTCAGCGTTGAATGGGCATGCGCCGGTTCGTGGCGCTGATGTCCCGCAGCTTGCCGGATATGCGCAACGCGCTGAAGGCAGATCCTCCGGCTAGGGACTCAGCGTCGCCTCGTCGGCCCGTTCAGCCAGCATGCTGATCAGCCCGACGTACTGCAAGGCTCGGCCTTCAGAACCTGTGGGAAATGCGTGGCCGCCTGGATTGCGAAGCGCCATGATGACGCCCTCATAGAGGTGCATCATCCCCTCCTGCTCATCCCCGTCGGTGGGGCTGGCCTGCGCGTTGAAGCGAAGGATAGGCGTGTTCTTTGAGAATACATGGCGCATGAGCGGCACGCCGTCCAGGTCATGCCGGCCAGACCGGTCCTTGACGTGGAGGATCAGGGCCTTGCAGGCCGCAAAGACGGCCTCCCAAGGGTGACCATTCACCACCAGATCACCGACGGCAGCGGCGATCTTTGGATGCAAAGCGGGGGAAGGGACGACGGTGCGGTTGGCCAGCAGCCGCAGCTTGCGCTGCAGGCGTTGGATGAGTTCGCTCGCCACCGCCACCATGTGATCGCGGCCGCGTATCCGCGCTTGGTGAAGCTCGTGGGGAGTGATGCCAACACGCAGGGGGCCGCCAAACATTTCCAGCGTGCCGTACTCGCGGTACTCCTGCGAGTTGCTGCCGAAGATCTCGCTGATGGCGTTGCGGAAGCTTGAGACCACAACCTTGAGCCGGACACCGTCCTTTTGCATCTCGGCATCGAGGCTCTTGTGCTGCAGCACCTCGATCTGCTCCATCAACAAGCTGATGCCCTCGTTGAGCTGCTGCTCAGTTCGCGCCCCATCGGTCGTCATGGCTCTCCCCTGGATTTTTGTTTGCATGCCGCGCGGCGATGCACGCGAATGGTCGCCGATTCCGGGCCTGCCATGGACAGACGTGGGGGTTTCGGGGCGTGCGTGCGCTTCCGGCTCGGCCGCAATGGCCTTTTCGGGGCTCGAAGGGCGACATGGTCAAGGACCTGCTGGCGCGAATCGGCCAGTCCACGCCCGGCGGCAAAGTCAAGGGGAAAGCCGCGACGGCCAGCTGATTGCTCTGAGGCCTATCGCTGCGGCCGCAACGTCAGAAGCAGCAAAGCTGCGAATCCTGCTGGAAAACCTTCGGGCGTTGATGAACCCCGAAAAGTACTACGCAGGCTTTGCCAGCACGGCCTGAAGTTGGCCCGCCAGTTCGATATACGACCTGGCGGCCTCTGCATCTGGCGCGAGGCCGACCATATGCGCGACATCGTTGCGAAGTCGCCTGAGTTCGTGGAAGAGCGTCACCTGGCTTTGGTCGATCCTGCCATCCTTTACCAGGGCCTCAGCAAGCTTCGCGGACGGTATGTAGCTTGGGCCGGCGGTCTTCGAGGACGGTTTTGAAAGCGCCGCACGCGCGGCGTCCTCCAGCCGCACCCACGCCTCCAACACTGCTGAGCGCGGGTGCACTTCGGCCAACTGCTGCAACACGCTGTCGAAGTACGGACTCTTGATACCTGGTGTGGTTGCATCCTGCGCCGGCGTCGTCTCCTTGAGCACTGCCATCTCGCGGCCGAACTCCGCTTCAAGTGGCCCGGCCTTGAACTTCTTCATCAACGGAAGCAGTTTCCCGATCTCATTGCGAAGCAGGACAACCAGCACGACAGCGGCTATGGGCCACGCCAAGTGCTCAACCAGTTTGGCAATGAAGGTTAGACAGTCCATCAGGTCTTCGAGGTAGGGAGTGGAACTTGCACATTCGGCTCTGATGCCATCATCGCTGTATCGATCGTCGGGTGGCGCCTCTAGCGTGGCATGTTGGCCAACAACTGTTGGAAGATCAGGCCGGCATCGCGCGGCAAGAACTCCTCGACAGGGTGGGCCTTCACCGTCGGTTGCCCATCACCGAATTCGAACTGCGATATGTTCAGCCCCGTCCATACCAAGGCTAAGTCCTTGTCACTTGTGCACAGCATGGGATGCTCGTTCGGTACCAGCCCAAGCAGGCTTGCAAAGTGCTTCAGGCTGCGAAGGTCAGCCATCGCGTTAAACGCATCCCGACGGCCGTAGCTGGGCTCGGTTAACTTCAGGGCTCGCTTGGCTGAATTGCGTCCCTTGTTGACCGCAGCGGCGCTGACGGCGCAGATCACAGCCATATCGGTGACGGCGAGCCCACAGCGGAGCGCCGTCGAGACGATCTCCCTGAGCACCCACGGCAGGCGATCACGACTGACCTGGTGTCGCAACAGCGGCGCTATGGCGAGAAGGAACTGGATGGTGCGCTCTGAGGCGGTTTGATGCTGCTCAGCGAACGCGATGACCGCCTCCACCATGTCGGGGGCGTCGCCGATGACGATGGCTTTCGGTAGAAGCTGGCGCAGGTGAGCAACATGCTCCTCCATCTGTGCCTGAATTTCGACCCTCGACGGGAACTCGCGCTGGTTGCCTTCTAGTGCCAACAGGACCGGGTTCACTTTCACGCCCGGGTCATCAAGCCAGTCCACAAAATCACGGCCGACCTTGCCACGTCCGTTCGGCTTGAATCGCCCCTTCAGGTCCGTCAGCGTGCAGCGGTCAATCATGATGACGCTGCCCGCTTCGAGGGCTAGGCCGGCGGGCAGCCAGCCTCCTCTGACCAAGCCAACGTGCCGAACGGTCAAGTCCGTGCTGACGGTGGTGTCCCATGTGGCGCTCTGGCCTTTCGGGATTCCCTCAATCGAGCTCTCGACGACCTCGGCGTCCGCCAGCCTCAGCGTGAGGGGAGAAGCCCGCCCCAGCGTTCTTTGGGCCAGGTCGGCGAATGCCATGGGCACCAGCTCGCGCCCCTGAACAATCACCTCTCTGCCGGTCTGTTGCCCTCCCGGAGCGGTTTCGGCGTAGCGAATCAATCTCATGCCATCAGAGCCCTTGAGACGATGGCGAAGTCACTCGTTCGCCGCAGGCTTCTTGACGGTCTTCTTCCGCCCCGCGACGGCCTTTTTGGCTGTCGTCGCGCCGCCTAGGAGTGCCTCGCAAGACAGGATCAGCTGCCGCCCATAGGCATTGGCAGCATCCCAGACCAACGCTTTTCGCGCGGCCAGCAGCATGTAGCCGGCATGGAAAACCGCGACAACGAGAACGACGGTCACGCGACGCCCGAAGTGCGTCGCAAGCGCCCATGTGTCGAGCCAAAGCAGCACTAAGCAGGCAACCACGACGATGGCGTTCAGGCCAAGTCCGAGCCATTTCAAGC
Source organism: Roseateles asaccharophilus (assembly GCF_031458115.1). Lineage (GTDB taxonomy): Bacteria > Pseudomonadota > Gammaproteobacteria > Burkholderiales > Burkholderiaceae_C > Pelomonas > Pelomonas asaccharophilus_A. The sequence goes on from NZ_JAVDXV010000015.1 coordinate 30,966, forward strand.
CATACAAATTCCTGCGAAACCCGTACGCCACGTTCTCCCCAAAAACGAGGGGAAACTTCTTGGTGTCTCTGGTCTGTTCACGCAGCCACACGCCGCACTGGTCGTAAAACTTATCCGCCTGACCTTGGTTATCGTTTTCCTCTTCGCTCGTAGGCGCCTTGATGCCGAGTTTGTCGCCTAAAAAAAACCGATACCGCTCTTTTGAACCATCGTCGATCGTCGGATCGACGCGGCGAAAAAGGATGATCGACGGCATGCCACCAAACTCAGCATACATTTTCCGCTCGATCACTCTCCCGCGCGCCCGCGCGTAATCCGCTATAGCGACCAGCAGCACCACAATACCCAACGTCGCAATCGTATTGGACAGGTGGAACGATTTCCAAGAGATCAAGAGCGACAAAGCGGCCAGCGCTGGTGCACATGCAATGATCGCCGGGAAAAGCCGAGCACGCAACGAGTAGGCATCAAAGATTTTGAGTACGTCCATCATGGGGCTTCGACCTTGGTGGAGAACTCTTCCGGTGTCGCAGCAGCAGCTCCTGCATGGCCGCCACCCGCTGAATGGGAAAGCCATTTTGTACGGGTGGAATACACCTGAAATCCCCTCCGCATAAAGGCATTCTTCACCTGGCCTCGCGGATAGTCTGGCTTATTCGCTCCGATCGAACAGAATGCAGTTCCGATAAACGTACCCTGCGGCTGTCGTGGTCCTAGCCACCTGTCAAGGATCGGCGGGGTGACGTTGTGGCGGCTCCCGTGATGAGGCACCTGGACGAATTGCGGCCGATTGAGACCCAAAGCAGCCGCATAGTCTGCTGCCTCAGTGAGGCCTACTGGACCGACATCGGCGGTTAGCAAGATTCCTTTCCCGTCAAGTTCAGCGTACTGCACCACGCAGCTTTCGTTTGAAGCGGATGTCGACGTGTTCTCTGCAAGTGTTTCAACGTCCCAAGCTTCATCAAACCATTTTTTAGCCGCCTCAACAATGGATCTCAGTAAACCGAAGCTCTGGGAAGCAGCATTTTCAGCTCGATAAGAAGTTGGTGATTTCTCCATATCGGGAATGGAGTCAATGTATCGCGCCTTGGCAGGTGCAAGCACCCTGAACGCTCCGATGATGTCCCCCTGAAAAACCTCATGAATGACCGTGCCTTGGGCATTCGCAAGCTCTGCCAATTCCACCAGATAAGGATGACGACCTTTTATATCGTCGATCAGGCCTTGCAACGTGAAATTGCCATGAAAATGATGAAGAATTTGATGGGCATACAGCCAGGGGCGATTCATCCAAAGGTGTTTGACCGCAACCTTTTTCATTACGCCGATCAAGCCGCATGCGTGATCGTTATCCGCATGAGACACAACCATATGGTTTATGAAGAACGTTGGGTAGTATTTCTGCAGGTGTTCAAGGATTGTGTCTGCAGTATCCGTGCGCCCACCGTCTACAATATGCAAAAACGATCCGGATTCATCTCCATATCGGATAACGATCGCATCACCATAGCTATCGCCAACGGGTAGAAAATCCACTTCATATGACAAGGCCGCCTCCCAGCGTTCTGTAGCCGATACATCTTGCTACAGCACCAATGCTCTGTCGATAAGGCAAACACACGACTGCCAGTTGTTGCAGCGAAACCGGCGCGTGATCGGCCAGCGCGCGTGCCCAGCCGGAACGACTCCAAGCACGCCGCTGCGGGCTGCGACGATCCCCTGCAGCCTGCGCGTTCTTTAACGGAGCATGGCAAAGTACCCGGCTGCGGAGGGCTAAGGATGAAGCGAGTTCGAGTTGCGCCTGGCAAGTTTGTTGCCGTCCCCAACGACCTGGCGGAAAAGGCGCAGCGCATCTTCGAGCGGGGTCTGACACGTGACCAAGTCAGAGAGCTCTCCGCGACAGAACCAAAGGGCGCGACCGGTCTCCTCGCAGGCTCCCCAAAGCCGCTTGCGATCGCCAAGCCTTGGACCGGTACGGTGCTGAAAATGGGCGCGACAACCATCGCACCCAGCGCCCTTGAATCGCAGCCGAAGTAGCCCGCAAGGTGCATCGCGAGGCCCCCAACGTCGAAGACCTCTGCCGGGGCAGCCTCGGCACGCTTGATCCTGAGCTGCTCGATCGATTTTTCTACAGGGTCGACGCCCTGGCTGGCGTACGAACCTTTCGGCGATAGCCGTTCCTGCGGCCTGCACGCTGGGACACGGGTGATCGATATCCGCATGTCGAGCTGCTCGAAGCGGATCGGACACGCGCCCCTAATCAAGGAATTTTTCGGCTCTCGCTGCGGCGGACGCTCGACGGCTGAGCTGATCTGGCCAGGCAGCGTGCGGAGCACAATGTGGCATGGACATCCCAAGGAGCTTGCAAGTAGCTGACCGGAAACGACTTTAATGAATGTCCACACCAAACCATTCGGGGGTGCGGCAACAATGTCTAAAGACGCTCGTGCGCCCGCTTGAGAACCCGCTTCGGCGGTTTTTTTGTTGCCTGATCCGGCGCAAACCGGCTGACCCTGTCCCAGTTTCAGTACCGCTCGGAAGTAGAACTTTCCGGCTCCTCTGACATCGCCGCAGCCGCCTGCAGGCGGCTGCGGCGGGCGAATTCGGTTGGCGTGGACCAGTCCAACGCCGAGTGGGGGCGGTTCTCGTTGTAGTCCCGTCGCCAAGCCTCGATCTTGGCCCGCGCATCGTCCAGTGACAAGAACCAATGCTCGTTCAGGCACTCCTGGCGCAGTCGCCCGTTGAAGCTCTCGACCGTCGCGTTGTCCGTCGGTTTTCCTGGCCGGCTGAAGTCCAGTTCGACGCCCCGCTCGTACGCCCACTTGTCCATGGCCTTGGATATGAACTCGCTGCCGTTGTCGGTCTTGATGGTCTGCGGTAGCCCGCGGTGCAAGACGATGCTGCTGAGGACGCGCACAACGTCTTCGCCCTTCAAGCTCTGGCCCACGTCGATCGCTAAGCACTCGCGCGTGTACAGGTCCACCACGGTGAGCATGCGCAACTTGCGGCCGTCGAACAAGTTGTCGGCGACAAAGTCCATGCTCCAGATCTCGTTGATGGCATGTGCCAGCTGCTTGGGCTGCCTCAACTGGGCAGCCTTGTTCCGCTTCGGCCGCTTGAGGCGCAACGACAGCCCTTCGTCGCGGTAGAGGCGGTACACGCGCTTGACGTTGTCGGGGTGGCCTTCACGGCGCAGCAGCACGTGAACACGGCGATAGCCGTAGTGCACGCGCGTGCTGGTGATCTCCTTGATGCGCATGCGCAGCGCGGTCTCGTCCTTCTTGACCGGCTTGTAGAAGAAGCTGCCCGGCGACACGTTGGCCACGCGCATGGCGCTGCGCTGGCTGCAGCCGAACAACCGCATCAGTTCTGGCACCAGCTCTCGCCGCCGCGAAGGCCCTAGACTTTTTTTGCGACGATGTGCTGCAGCATCGCCTTGTCCAGGCTCAGGTCCGCGACGATCTGCTTGAGCTTGCGGTTCTCCTCCTCGAGCTGGCGCATGCGGCGCAGCTCCGACGGCCCGACCCCGGCGTACTTCTGGCGCCACTTGTAGAAGGTCGCGCTGCTGATGCCCATCTTGCGGCAGACCTCCTCGACGCTGATGCCCAGCTCAGCTTGCTTGAGCGCGTAGGCCATCTGCTCCTCGGTGAACTTGCTCTTCCTCATGGCATGAACTCCTGACCCCTTCCCGGGTCTCTTCATGCCGGTCCATTCTGTTACCGAACGGTACGGAAACCTGGGACAGGGTCAGCGCCAATGTTGTCCAAGCTCGAATCCCGTAGAAACCATAGATCACGCCTGATGAGTGACTTACCGTCGAAGAGTCTGAGCTAGCACCCATTTGGCATTCGATTTCACAGCGGGCACCGCTGTTTTCGATTCGCCAAAAGCAAAACCCCCACCAGTTTTCACTGATGGGGGTTGGCTTGAATAATAGCCTGACGATGACCTACTTTCACACGGGAATCCGCACTATCATCGGCGCTGACTCGTTTCACTGTCCTGTTCGGGATGGGAAGGAGTGGGACCAAGTCGCTATGGTCGTCAGGCTTGACTGGTTGGCTTGTTGACGGGGTCAACAAACCCAATTCGTAGAGTCAGCAGATTTGATCTGCACACTGCTTTCGCAGCGGAATCAGTATTTTGATTGCGTCTTCAGACTTCTGAAGAACAACATAACTTGAATACCCACCTTGATCGAACTGCTATGCAGTTGTCAAAGTTATAGGGTCAAGCCTCACGGGCAATTAGTACTGGTTAGCTTAACGCATTACTGCGCTTCCACACCCAGCCTATCAACGTCCTGGTCTCGAACGACCCT
>NZ_JAVDXV010000016.1:0-8959 GCF_031458115.1 Roseateles asaccharophilus
TCCCGTGTGAAAGTAGGTCATCGTCAGGCTATTATTCAAGCCAACCCCCATCAGTGAAAACTGGTGGGGGTTTTGCTTTTGGCGAATCGAAAACAACAGCGCTCGCTCTGAAATCGAAGGGCTAGGGACTGCTAGCTCAGACCCTTCGGTGGTGAGTCATTCATCAGGCGTGATCTATGGTTTTTACGGGATTCGAGCTTGGACAACATTGGCGCGGATCTCCGTTGGAAGAGCGCTGTAGTTGTCGATGCTGCGCTCGCCGGTTTGCAATCGGAGGGCCAGGGGCGAAATCTTTTCACCAGCCATCAGCAGCTGCTTGATTGAGTTCGGCCATCAATTGCGCGCATGTCTCGCGTGATGGCCTGCCCACGAGGAGGCAACTGCGCTTTGCTGGCATGGTGCGAATGAGGCTATGGGTTCGGCAACTGACTAGCGTGCCGGAAGCAGTGCGTCCCGTACGAAGCGCACTAAGGCGCGCGCGGTCTCCGATCCGGCGGGCGAGGGCAAGGTCAGCGCCTGAACGGTATCCAAGCCCACCAACAATCGCCAGCCCGGCAGCACGTTTCGCAGCGGGAGCGCCGCGCCAATGGTCATTTCGTCATCAGCCTGCAAGGCAGCCACGGGCTCGACGCAGAAATCCGGTGCAATGACGATGCCCGCCCCGTGCCGGGCCAGCGCGATCAGCCCATCAAGGTCGCTGCCCCACGCCACCGCCTGCAGCGTGACATCCTCTCTTTGGCCGTCCGCATGCAGCCATTGGCCTGCGAATGGTTCCTCACTCTGACCCAGCAGCAGGACGGCTGCCATGGCCAGGCCCTGTGGCGTTTGATACACCTGATGGCCTGCACCGCCATAGGCGCGGACCTCAAACCCCAGCACTGGCTGGGCGACCCATGTCTCGGGTGGCTTGCTGGTGACGCGGAAGGCGATGTCCACACCTTCGCGCAGCAGGTCGACGCGGCGATCGGTGAAGAAGAGCTCGTAGCGAACCGCTGGATGCAAGGCCTGGAAGCGCGCCAGCAAGGGTGCCAGCACATGGCGGCCGAAACCAGCGGTGGCGCTGATGCGGATCGTGCCGTCGAGCTGGTCGCGGGTCTGGCGCAAGGCCAAGCGAGCACTCTCAGCCGCCTCACGGACGGCTCGCGCCCGCGCATGCAGGCGGCGACCGGCCTCGGTGAGACCCAGGCTGCGTGTGCTGCGAGCGAACAAGGTCAGGCCGACGGCGTTCTCAATGGCGGCGATGCGGCGGCTGATGGCCGCACGCGTCAGGCCCAGGTCTCGGGCCGCCTGCGCGAAGCTTCCGGCCTGGGCGATGCGTGCAAACAGTTCCAGGGCGTTGGCATCCAAGGCCTCCTCGGCGACGGTCTGTCGGCGTCTGCCAATATTGGGCGGTTTGGCTTCGTTTGTTGACATCTGATTGACGATCTGAGGCCTGCACGCGATCTACCAGCCGGAAAGTTGCCAATCTAGACTGCCTTACGTCACGCCGCAAGTGCGCTGAACCGAAGGTCATCCGATGTCCACACTGCCCCTGACTCCTTCCGACGCTTTGCCCGCCCGTGCTCCAGTCACGGTGGCGTCCGACGATGCCAACACCATCCGCGCGAGCGAGCTGCTGCAGGTTCGGGTAGCGCTCACGCCGCTGCGCTGCAGCGACGGCCGCTTGCTCGCCGCGCAGTGGTTCGAGCCGCCGGCCGCCGTGGGCGTGAAGGCCGTGGCAATCATCGGCCCCGCAACGGCGGTGCCGGCCAGCTACTACCGCGGCTTTGCCGAATGGATGGCGCAGCGGGGCTATGCCGTGCTGAGCTTTGACTATCGCGGCATCGCAGCGTCGCGCGACGCGCTGCACCCCGGCGAGGACGTGCGCTTGCGTGACTGGGCACGGGTGGACATGGCCGCCGCGTTGCATGCGGCGGATCGTCGTCGATGCGAGGAGGCGGAGCGCCAGGGGCGTGCACTGGGCCTGCTGTGGGTGGGGCATTCGCTGGGCGGCAATTCCGTGGGTCTGGTGCCGGGCTTTGTCGAGAAAGTGGATGCCGTGCTGGGCGTGGCCGCGCAGGTGGCCTATCTCGGCCACTGGTCGGGTTTCGCCCGCGTGCAGGCCTGGGTGTTCTTTCATTGGATGCTGCCGCTACTGGTGCGTCTGTTGGGGCACGCGCCCGGTCGCGTCCTGGGCCCGCGCGCACAGGACCTTCCGGCCGGCGCGGCGTTGGAGTGGGCGGCCTGGGGGCGCATGCCCGGTTTCCTATTTGGCGACGAAAGCCTGGCGCGCGAGCGCTCGTACCACCGCTTCGACGGCACCGTGCATCTGTGGAGCATCACGGACGACCATCTCTTCGGCCCGGCGCCGGCCGTGGATGCGCTGGCCGGTCAGTTCAGCGCTGCGCAGGTGCAGCGGCATGTCGTGTCACCGCAAGAACTCGGCGTGAAGAAGATCGAGCACTTCGGCCCCTTCCGCCGCGAACTGGGCGTCAAGCTCTGGCCGCGTCTGCTGGAACCCATCGAGGCGGCCACGCCCAGTCTTGCTGTGCGCTTGCACTCGGCGTAAGCACCGCTGCGGTGCATCCGCGACGGGACTACCGTCGCGTCATGATCGAGGATCGCTTCCTGGCCGACAACGCCGCACTCCTGCGCCCACCGGTGCAGTTCTATTTCGACTTCTCCTCCCCCTATTCCTACATCGCGTCCGAGTGGATAGAGGCGGTGGCGGCACGGCATGGCCGGCGCGTGCACTGGCACGCCATCCTGCTAGGCGCCACTTTCCAGGCCGCCGAACTGCGGCCGCCGGTCGAGCATCCGCTCAAGCGCGACTACGCGTTGCGCGACTTCGAGCGCTCCGCGCGCTTTGCCGGTTTGCCCTACCGGCTGCCCGAAGCATTTCCGATTGCGACCCAGCAGGCGGCGCGCGTGTTCTGGTGGCTGCAGGCCCAGGCGCCCGAGCGAGCCGTCGCGTGGGCCCATGCCGGGCTGCGGGCCTACTTCACGCGCGGTGTCGCGCTCAACGACGCCGCCGCACTAAAAGCCTTGCTGGCCGAGTCCGGCATCGACGCAGAAGCGGCCGAGGCTGCGTGGAATGATCCCGCGTGGAAAGCCAAGCTGAAGGCCGAGAACGACGCCGCCATCGCGGCGGGCGTGTTCGGCGCGCCCTACTTCATCGTGGACGGCGAACCCTTCTGGGGCAACGACCGGCAGGCACAGATCGAGCGCTGGCTGGCCAGCGGCCCCTTCAAAGGCATGACCTAGAAACCACGGTCACGGTCGCGTCACGACCCGCCGGCAGCATGCCGGCATGCCGACGACGCAAGACACCACTGCCGCCGCCGACACGCCCACGCTGTCGGTGCGCACCGTCTGGATCTCGGACCTGCACCTGGGCACGCCCGGCTGCCAGGCCAAGGCCCTGCTGGACTTCCTGCGCGACGTGGAGTGCGAGACGCTCTACCTCGTGGGAGACATCATCGACGGCTGGCAGCTGCGCCGCAGTTGGTACTGGCCGCAGGCGCACAACGACGTGGTGCAGAAGCTGCTGCGCAAGGCGCGCAAGGGCACGCGAGTCATCTTCATCCCCGGCAACCATGACGAGTTCGCGCGCAAATACCTGACGCACAACTTTGGCGGTGTCGAGGTGATGGAAGAGGCCATGCACGTGACCGCCGACGGCAAGCGGCTGTGGATCACGCATGGCGACCTGTACGACGGCGTCATCCAGTGCGCGCGCTGGCTCGCCATCGCGGGCGACCTGGCCTACGAGTTCACGCTGAAAGTCAACCGCTGGTTCAACCGCATCCGCGCCAAGTGCGGCCTGCCGTACTGGAGCTTGTCGCGCTACCTGAAGCACAAGGTCAAGCGCGCGGTCAGCTACATCAACGAGTTCGAGAACGCCGTCGCGCGCGAGGCCAAGAAGCGCGGCGCGCAAGGTGTGGTCTGCGGCCACATCCACCATGCGGAGATCCGCGAGATCGACGGTGTGCTGTACTGCAACGACGGCGATTGGGTGGAGAGCCTGACGGCGCTGGTCGAGCACTTCGACGGGCGGCTGGAGATCGTCGACCGCGGCGACCAGGCTGCGCTGCCGGGCATGCTGCCGGCGGGCAAGGCCAAGCCGGCGGCACCCGTACCGCTGCCGGTTCCTGCGACCGTGACGGTCGCGGAACCGGACACCATCACGAGCTGATCTTCAGCAGCGCCTGTCCGGCGCGAATCCGCGCACCGGCAGCGATGCCTTCGGCCAGCTCGAACCCCTTGGGCACGAACACGATGATGGTCGAGCCGTGCTCGAACCAGCCCATCTCCTGGCCTTTCACATGCGGCGCCGAACAGGGCATCTCTTTGGCACCCTTGTGCCCGACATGCAGCAGAACGTTCAGCCAGTGCAGTCGGATGCTGGCCACCAGCACGGCCGCCACCGGCACCAGCGCGATGGGCTGGCCCCCCGTCAGCCGCATGCGAACGACCGCGCGCTCGTTGCGGCAGAACAGCCGCTCCACGCGCTTGAGCGCCACCGGATTCACGTTCCAGGTGTCGCCGCTCAGGTAGGTCACATGCTCCACCGTGCCGTCGGCCGGCGCGTGGAAGCGGTGGTACATGACGGACGTGAGGCGCAGTGTGATGAAGCGGCCGCCTTCGAAGACGCTGGCGTCCTGTGTCGTGCCGAACAACTCGGCCGTCGAGTATGGAAAGCCCTTGGCCTGATAGACCTGGCCGCGCTCGACGACGCCCGTCGCACCGACGATGGCGTCGCAGGGGCTGGCGAACACGTCCGTGCGCATGTCGAAGGGGCGCGCACCGTCCTTCAACTCGCGCGTGAAGCAGTCCTTGATGGACGTGAAGCGCTGCTTCTTCGCTTCGCTGAGGTCCAGCGGCGTGAACAGTTGCCACAGCTTGAGCGCCACGTGGGTGAACGCCGGGCTCTCGATGTTGGCGATGCGGCCCATCAGCCTTGTCGCGGCGATGCGCGGGATGCGGTTGGTCAGCAGGAAGTTCAGGTCTTCCTGCGCGCCCAGCCGGGCGAGCCATCCACGCGCGTCCTTCGCGCCGGCGTCCAGCGGGCGCGCTGCTTCTTGTGTCTTCATGCTCAGAACTTCTGATCCAGCATCTCGCGGAACAGGCTGCGGCGAATGGCCTTGGCCGTCAGCTCGGGGGCCGTCCACCACCAGCCATCCGCCTGCATCTCATTGCAGGCAGCAATGAATCGCTCCATCACCTCGGCGAACTCGGCATCGCCGTAGTTCAGGCTGAAGATCAGCCGGCCCGTGCCCACCCAGCTCAGCGCCAGGCCGTGCTTGCGCAGGTAGAACTGCAGCATCCAGTGGTAGCGGCCAGGCTGGTCGTACATCACCGTCCAGATGGTGGACAGGTTGGCCATGCGCACCGGCGCGCCGGCCGCCTGCAACCGCGCGTTGAACTCTGCGCAGCGGGCATTCCAGCGCTCGTCCAGGCCGCTGTAGAGCGCCTTCACATCCGGTCGCTCGATGCGCCTCAGGAAGGACGCCATCGCCGCCACCACGTACGGATGCGCGTTGAACGTGCCGCGCGCAAAGCAAATATCCGCAGGACGGTCCTCGCGGTAGCGCTGCATCAGCGCACGGCTGCCGCACACCACGCCCACCGGCAGCCCGCCGCCCAGCGTCTTGCCGTAGGTGACGAGATCGGCCTTCACGCCGAAATACTGCTGCGCGCCGCCGGTGGCCAGGCGGAAGCCGACGAAGACCTCGTCGAAGATCAGCACGATGCCGCGCGCGGTGCAGACCTCGCGCAGCCGCTTCAGCCACGCCGTGTAGGCCTCGCGGTCATAGGCCGCGCGGCGGCTGCCGTCGATCAGCGCCGAGTCGCCCGGCGCGTTCACGTTGGGGTGCAGCGCCTGCAGCGGGTTCACCAGCACGCAGGCGATGTCACGACGCGTGGCCAGCACCTTCAGCGAGCGCTCGGCCATGTCTTGCAGCGTGAAAGTCTCGCGCGGCGGCAGCGGGTTGCCGGGGCCGGGCTGCACGTCTTCCCACCAGCCGTGATACGCGCCGGCAAAGCGCACCAGGCGCTTCTTCTTCGTGTGATAACGCGCCAGCCGCACTGCCTGCATGACGGCCTCGGTGCCGCTCATGTGGAAGCTCACCTCGTCCTGGCCCGAGATCGTCTTCAGGCGCGAGAGCACGTCCAGCACGCAGGGGTGATAGGCGCCCAGCACCGGGCCCAGCTCGCGCGCCGTGGTGACGGCTTCGTCTATGCACTCCTTGTAAGCGTCATAGCCCAGCACGTTGACGCCGTAGGAGCCCGTCAGGTCCATCAGCCGGTTGCCGTCCAGGTCCTCCACCCACACGCCGTCGCTGTGTTGAAGGAAAGCGCCCACCTTCACGTGGTCGCGCAGCACGGGGCTGAACTGGAAGGGCACGCGGTAGCGGCCGGTGAACTTCAGGTCCGAGATGGCGTCGCGTGCCTGTTCGGTGGCGGCCAGCGTCCTCGCAAAGCGCGTGTCGAACTCCGCGCCCAGGCGCTGCAGCGCCGCCTTGCGCTGCGCCGCCACATCGGCCGGTGCGCCGTCGGCAGAGAAGAACTGCGCCTCGTCGTACGCATAGCCCGGCACCCAGCGCGCCAGCCGCTTGGCCATGCGCGAGTGGCCGGCGAGGGACCGGTGCTTGGCGCGCGACAGCTCGATGCGCCGCTTCGCAGCAGGCAGCAGCGCGAGGGCGCCGAGTGCCAGCGCCGACAGCGTGAAGGCTTCTTCCATCAATGCGCCTGGCCTTGGCCCACGTGGTCCATCGGGTCGATCAACTGGCCGCGCAGCAGGTACAGCGGCGACTTCCAGTACAGCAGCACGTCGTGGAAGGGGTCGGTGATGATCTTGAAGCCCCAGGCCAGGCCCTGCATCAGGCTCTGCGTGATCCACAGCTGCACGACGCGGAACACCAGGCCCGTCACGCCCAGGCAGAACCAGGCCATGCCGACGTCCTCGATGAAACCCTTGAAGCCGACGCCGGGCTCGATCAGCCCGCCCAGCGACGGCGACAGCCACAGCACGGCCGGCAGCGCGACCCATACGGCCATCAGCACGATCTTGCGGCGGATGTTGTAGCCAATCTTGATCTCTTCCTTGTACTCGTCGGTCGCCTGGTTCACGTGGTCGTAGCCGCGCGGCTCGAAGAAGAAATGACCCGCCTGGCGCGTCGTCATCGACACGCACCAGGCCAGCAGCGCCGACCACGCCGGGTTCACGAACAGCAGCGCATACGACACCAGGAAGCTCAGCGCGCTGATCAGGTGCAGGCTCTGGTTGATGCGGCTGTGGTGGTAGTAGCGGTGGTCGTCCCAGCGCTGCGTCTTCAGGGTTTGGAAGAACTCGTTCACGTGTCCCGTCCTCGTGTTTGGGTGGAGAGCGGGCCGGATGGTGGGGCGCTTGCGTGAAATCGGCGTGACGGTCCGGCGTTCATCGTTCTGTCGCATGAACTGCAGACCATCCACGCCATGAACACCGCCGACGCTGATGACATCCTGGTTGATGACCTTCCCGCGCCGCGCCATTCGCGTCGGCTGGCGGTGGTCACCGAAACCTATCTACCCGAAGTCAACGGGGTTGCCATGTCGATGGCACGCGTCGTGGATGGCCTGAACCGCCGCAATCACGACGTGCAGCTGATCCGCCCGCGGCAGTCCGCCAAGCTGACGGTGCCATCGAGCGGCAAGCCCGCCGTGGACGAAGTGCTGACCAAGGGCCTGCCGGTGCCGCTGTACCCCAATCTGCGCATGGGCGTGCCATCCAAGCGGGCGCTGGTGAAGCTGTGGTCGCTGAAGCGGCCGGACGTCGTTCACATCGCCACCGAAGGACCGCTGGGCTGGTCCGCCCTGCAGGCCGCGCAGCATCTGGCGCTGCCGGTCACGTCCGACTACCGCACCAATTTTCACGCCTACGGCAAGCACTACCGGCTGGGCCTGCTGAGCAAGCCCATCATGGGCTATCTGCGCAAGTTCCATAACCGCTGCGACGCGACCATGGTGCCGACCGAGTCGCTGCGCACGTTGCTTTCAGAGCGCGGCTTCGAGCGCTTGTCGGTCGTGGGGCGAGGTGTCGACGCGCAGCGCTTCGATCCCGCGCGCCGCAGCGAGGCGATGCGCCAGGGCTGGGGTGCGGAGCCGGGCGATCTGGTCATGGGCTACGTGGGCCGCCTCGCGCCCGAGAAGAACCTGGGCGTGCTGCTGGCCGCCTACGAGGCCGTGAAGGTCGCGCAGCCCCGCGTGAAGCTTGTCTTCGTGGGCGATGGCCCGATGCGTGCCGAGTTGGTCGCACGTGCACCGGAGGCGGTGTTCGTTGGCCAACGCAGCGGCGATGATCTGGCGGCGCACTACGCGGGGCTGGACCTGTTCCTGTTCCCCAGCCTGACCGAGACCTTCGGCAACGTGACCACCGAAGCCATGGCCAGCGGCTGCGCGGTCGTCGCGTTCGACAGCGCGGCGGCGGGCGAGTTGATCCGCAGCGGCGTGAATGGCTGGCTGGCCGGTCCGGGGCGCGAGGCTGACTTCGTGGCCGCCGTGCGCGTGGCCGCGTCCGACGCCGCAGCGCGGCTGGCGGTTGCCGACGCGGCGCGGATGACGGCGCGTCGGCTGGATTGGGCCGACATCACGGCTCGGTTCGAGTCGGTGCTGGAGGGCGCTATTGTGCGGGGCGCGTGTGCGGACTCAGCGAATGCAAAAGCGTTTCGACGCGACAGCGTGCCCTTCAATGTCACGTCTTAAAACCGGGTGGGCTTGCAAGTCTTGGATTCCTTGGCAGCGGGAATAGGAGTTGAGCGATGCCCACCGCCGTCGATAGGCTGAAGATGAAAGACTTCACCACTGCATGCTTGACGGCCAGACCTGAACTGGACCTCGTACTGTTCACCGTAAGCAGCCAGCGAACACATGTTGACCGCTGCAGAGCGTTCGGTCAGATGGCTGGCACCCAGTGATGAGGCAGCAACTCGTCGATTGCGCA
>NZ_JAVDXV010000017.1:0-3521 GCF_031458115.1 Roseateles asaccharophilus
GGCGCCACGGCACCGCCGGCGACACTTCGCCGGTCGAGTTCGAACGACGCCATTCCCAACGGCTCACGGGTGTCTAGGAAATCCGGGGCGATTCAGGGATACATGGCTCGGACTGCTTCGCCGACATCCTTCATGGCTCGCAGACTTGCAAGCGGCCAGCATGAGGCCGGCTGCGCGGGCGTAGTTGCTTGAGCCGCAAGAGCTGAAAGAGCTGAAAGCGCAAGAAAGCCGGCCAGGGCCGTTCGAAGTTCAGCCACGTAGTGCCTCCTTGGAGGTTTCGACTTGGTACGGACGGCGGCGCTCATCTGCCACGATTTGACCACCGTCGATAAGAACGACCCGGTCTGCCAGCGCAGTCGTGTCGGGGCGATGCGCGACAACGATGCGAGTGATCAAGCTTTGCGATTGCCTCATTCACGCGAGCCTCGTTCTGAACGTCAAGGTGGCTGGCCGAGGTTCGGCAAGAATGCGCTGCGTTCCTTCTCGATGGAAATCTCATGGCAACCAAGCTGCAAACGCTCCTGAACCAGATCTCGAAACTGCAGTCGCAAGCAGACAGCTTGCGCTTGAAGGAGAAGGCCGGGGTCGTGGCGCGAATCAAGGAAGCAATTGCCCATTACGGCATCACGCCAGATGAGTTGTTTGGTGCGACACACGTGAAGCGCGGCCGTGCTGCGGCGAAAGTGGTTGCGCCCGTAAACAAGGCGCACACGCCTGCTGCGCCAGCGAAGAAGGTGCGCAAGGCCAAGGTCGCCAGCGTGGCCAAGTACACCGACGATACGGGTCGCACGTGGTCGGGTGTGGGCAAGCGGCCGAACTGGTTCAAGGATGCACTCGCGGCGGGCAAGACCGCCGAGGACCTGCTGATCGCCAAGTGACCTGATCGACAGCATCGCCCGTCCGTAGGGTGAAAGCGGGTCGCTGATCCAGGGGGTGGTTCAATGCGCGCACCATGAACTCTCTCCTGTCCTCGTGCGCGGATTTTCCAGTCGGCTCCAGCTTCTCGCGAGCCTGATCGTTGCGTTGCCGGCCTGGGCGATTGCGTTTGCCTCCTCGTTCGAAGCAACTGGGCTGCCGACATCGTTCGCGCGATGCCCGCAGTTTTTCCTGGGGCAGAAGCCGCCTGCGATGCCGGCGCGGGCGCAGCTTCGAGAGCTCTGCTTTGATGGCTTCGCCGTGTTGCACAGTGGTGCGACCAGGACGCCCATCTACGCGGCCCAGCGTTTGAACAAGCAGGCCCTCGGCGGCATCAAGCGACAGCGGTCGGATCGGTTTTTTGCCGATGGTCGCCTGCCGCGATCTGAGCGCGAAGAGCTCGACGACTACAAGCGGTCCGGCTACTCGCGTGGGCACATGGCGGCATCAGGCGACATGGCGACGGAAGATGCCATGGCCCAGTCGTTCTCGCTGGCCAATATGGTCCCGCAGTCGATCCGGCACAACTCCGGCGCCTGGTCGAAGATCGAGCAGGACACGCGCAAGTACGTCCAACGCGCCAAGGGGGATGTCTACGTGGTGACCGGCGCCGTCTTTGGGGGAGCTGCTGAGCGGGTCGGCCCCAATGGGGTAGGTGTTCCCAGTCACCTCTTCAAACTGGTCCACGACGCGCGTACTGGGCAGACCTGGGTCCACTGGCAGGCCAACCGCGACGATGAGCGGCCGTCCAGGCCGATCACCTACGAGGAACTTGTGCGGCGTACGTCCGTGGAATGGCTGCCGATGCGCAACCGAGTGGCCCGGCCGTCCTTACGGACTGCAGCTTTCACCGCCTCCTGCCCGTGCAAGGGCGAACCAAGAACTGGGCTTGTGGCGGGGGAGTCCAGCGAGGCCATTGACCTCGCTGGCCTAGGGGAGGCTCAGACTTCGAGGTCCGGTCCGCCCCAGGTACTCACCTTCTATTGATCCGGCTGCGCGGCACCAGTACCAAGACAGCGATTGCATTCGTCGACCTGGATTTCTCCGTCTCCGTAGCACCTATGGCACTGGCCCAGCGCGTTCTCTTCAGTAGGCGCGGCGCCCGTCCCATTGCAGTCCGGGCACGTCTGCATGAAGTCGTGTCCGCGCCCACCGCATTCGCGGCATCGCATCTTCCTCATCACTCGCCTCCGTCAGAACCGCAGTGCGCCGGAAGCCCTCAGGACGCCAAAGGCATCCAGGTAGCTGTCGGCCAGTAGTTCCCGACGGACTTCGGCTCCCTCTCGGTAAACCAAGGTCAACCCTTCGGGAGGGATCTCAAAGCTGAAGTCTTCAAACTCGCCGGCCATGGCACGCGCAAACAACGCGGTCTCGATGGGAGGTCGAGTACGGAAGAAGTCGCGATGCGCGCTCACCGAATGCAACGCGCGTGCATGTGCGTCGCTCGCGGTGGGCGCCTCCAGCAGCCGCGCGATGAACCGGTCGGGCTGGACCAACGTCCGATAATCCACGAATCCCCAGCTTGCGGCGACCGCGTCGACTTGCTCGACAAAGCGAAGGAGCTTTGCGATGTCAGAGTGGAGAAACTCCGCCGCGTACCGATTCATTCGGCCCGAGGGCTTGCTTTCGATGTAAGCCTCAGCCCTCTCGTACTCATCCAGCAACTGGGCCACTTCGGGCGGCGCCGGCAACTTGAAGTCCGCGCGAGAGACGGTGCCAGGAGGCGCCTCCTCCTCCGACTTCGATCCCCGGCTCGGTGGAGTGAACATCACCCTGTAGCCAAAGGGAAGCAGTTCGTCTTGACGCGCTTCGATCAACCGCTGGAGGCTAGTGAGCCGTGCGTCGACGCGACGAGTGAACGCGCCATCCTCATCAATGGCCCTTAGTGCATCGGCCTTGTTGAACGGAAGCAAGATTGCCCCATACATCGCCATGGAGGCGACGTGCATAGGGTCCGAGATGGAGAACTCCGCAGGCCCAGGTAGCGGGTGAGGTGATCGCCGCAGCATCAGGCTTCGCCCCGGGGATCCGGCCTGGAGGAAATAGAAGTCATCCAGTCCGTATGCGAGCGCATCGGTACTGAAACCGTCGTTGAAATCGAAAGGCAGTGTGGATTTAGACATGGCGCACCTCATTTTTGACGCGTGTGTTAACACCTCTACGCGTGTGCGTAGAGGAACGCGGCTGGAGCGTGCTGTCCATTTCTCGAGCCGGCGCTCGAGGGGCCTGCCTTTTCTGACCCTAGGCAGGACCAGTTTAATCGAAGGCGGCGAATCGGACGCCTCCGACTTAAGTGCCAACCACGCCTAGCACCCGCACCCAATGTCTGACCTCTGATTGAAGGCTGCAGTGCTTCAGTTTCTAGATCTTGAAGGGGGTTGCTACGCTGACGAGCTTGCCGAGCTCGCGTGCAGGGCATCGAACAGGCTCGATGCGCTGAGTAGTGCTGAATACCTCGCTCTGACAGCACTGGTCAACCTGTCCAGAAGGAAGTGAACTCTCTGTCCAGAACCGTAAGCAGCCAGGGAACACATGTTGATCTGACCGTGCCTCGGTAGTGAACATCTGTCCGCTTAGAAGGAGGCGGACACGTGAACACTTATGGG
>NZ_JAVDXV010000018.1:0-3175 GCF_031458115.1 Roseateles asaccharophilus
GCCTGCGCAATCGACGAGTTGCTGCCTCATCACTGGGTGCCAGCCATCTGACCGAACGCTCTGCAGCGGTCAACATGTGTTCGCTGGCTGCTTACCGACGAACTGCAGACCAGCGCCCTCTAAGACCAAGACCATCTGTTCACGGCTGAAGTGTTCGCGCCAGCTGCTGCTGATCACGTATTTCGCACCGCCGGACCTTCTATGAGCCACGGCCAGCGCGTTCCGTGCGACCGGGGAGAACAGCGTGGCAAGTTGATGCCGGTCGGGCGCCTGACCGCGGGCAAACGTCCGAGACAGGTCCCATCCGGCCTCGGCCTGACCGATGCAGAGCACTTCATCGACGTCGAGAAAGACTGTTCCCCGTCGACTCGCCCCCGGTCCCGCGACGCTGTGGCTTTCGCCAACATCTGCATCATGTATGTCGAGCGACGTGTTCTTGGCGAATGGCATCTGCTACTCAACGAGGTAGGCACGGCTGAAGTTGAGAACGCGCTGGTCTGCCCGCCCTGCATTGCGCGCCTGACCAGGGGTGCAGCAGATGATGAGGCGTCCCGCGCCGTATAAAGAATCGTGATATCTCGGTGAGCATGGGCGGGACAGGCCAAGCGGCCTACCCTTCTGTGTTCGCTTGGGTCGGCCCTACGTGCGCCAGAGTCCGAAGCCAAGGCGTCGATCCGGTACTCTTTCGATTCACCGGCCCGCTGAACTTCGGCCTACGGGGAACCAGATGATCGACACGCTGATCGCGGGACTGCGATACAAGGCCGAAGGCACCGACCTCGATTTCAAATCGGCGCAATACCGCTTCTCCGGGGCGAGTGACGATGACAAGAGCGAGATCCTCAAGGACATCCTGGCCATTGCCAATGCCTGGCGTGATGGTGATGGTCACATCCTCTTGGGCTTCAAGCAGCGGCAAGGGCAGCCGGCCGAGACCGTGGGCATCTCGACGAGCATTGATGACTCTCGTCTGCAGCAGCTGGTGCGAAGCAAGATCAGACCTCATCTGACCTTTTCCTACGAAGAACACACGTACGAAGGCAAGCCGATTGGCGTCTTCACCATTCCCAAGCAGCGCCGGGCGTTCTACCTGGAGCACGACTTCGGCAAACTCTCCAGTCACGTGGTCTATGTCCGCCGCGGGAGCAGCACCGGCATGGCGACGCCACAGGAGATCGCAGACATGATCGGCGCGGACACCGGGCGTGGTGAGGCCCGGGTCGTTTTGTCTGTCATGGATGTGGACGGCCAGGACCTCGCGGACACGTTCCAGGGCCGCTACTTGAGCTTCGAAGAGCTTCCCGATTTCGATTTTCCCTTCGAGTTGGGCAGCCCTTCCCTGATGGCGAATCGGAAGTTTTGGCACCAACTTGCCGAGTTCCACCGTGTCCGCGCGGGTTCCGTCGAAATCCAGTTTGCGCTGTCCAACCAGTCGGACTTCCAGCTATCCAGCGCCAAGTTGGAGGTGACCGTCGAGGCAGTCACAGGCCTCCCCTTCGAGATGATCAGAAGTCAGGGTCTGCCATATCGTCCGAGGCAGGACATTGATCTCTTGGGTCAACCGTTCTTGAACATCAACTCGCCGGCGACGGGACGGCCGAGTAGGGATATCGAATTCGAGCGCGGTGGTGAGACATCGATGGCCTGCGTTCATTTCGGCGCCCTTCTCCCTGGCGAGCGCGCTCGCGCGTCGGGCCCCCTCTACATCGTCTTGCCTGGTCCAGGGGAGCTGGTCGTGAAGATGCGAGTCCTGGCCGCAGAGCTCAGCGCGCCGCTCTGCCTCGAGCGGCGCATACAAGCGGTCGGATCGGTGGAGACGTTGGACATTTACGCGCTGGACAAACTCGACGACCAGTACCTGGCAGCTCATGCTCCGCGGTGATAGAAGGAGGTCGGTGGAGTTCGGCTTGAGGCCAGATTCTTAGGCCGCCGTCGTGAGCTGCGCGGAACTTGATCCACGGATGGGCTAGGCCTACGCTCTTTGGACTGAAGCGAATGGGTCCTGAAGGAGCCGCGATGGAAAACTTGTTCTTTGCCACTGATGGGACGGCTTCCGCGTTTGCTTCGGTTCAGCAGTACGCCCTGGGCTTCGTGGGCGTCGTGAGGTTCTCTGTAGATACCCAAAGCTGTTCGGCGGTGATGCACGAGTGCATCAGGTACCGGGACACTCGCGAAGAGGCCCTGAAGGATGCGCGCGTCGACGCAAGGAAGCTGGTCGGGATGTGGGTGAAGGACCGGGTGCGTCTCAGGGATGCTTGAAAGCTTTGGGTCAGCGACTGACCCTACCATTCGCCCTGAGCACGCGCTCCCTGCTTTTCCTCCCTGAGCAGGCGCCTCAGCGATGACAGCGATGGCGTTCGGACCCTCGGCAATGCCGAGGGTTTTCTTTTTCTCGCACCTGCACTCGAATGATGCAAGGTAAGCCACTTCATGCTGGCGGTTGCTGGCGGGCGGCTCTAGGCTGTGATCTGCCGTCTTAGTGAAGCGCGTTGGCGGCCGCGGCCGTCGGCTGCCGATGTGCGTCAAACATCAAGCTGCATCAACGCTGCGAATCGTCGTTCCTCCAACTCGGGGAGTCGCTGCTGTATCCAGACGAGTACTTCCCAGAGCCCCATCTTGCCTATTGACCAAACGAGTAGCCCAAAGCGTTCGTCGCCGGCACTCTGCTCGACGATGCTCATAGCCTTCTCGTTCGGGATCGCGCGGCCGAGCTTCGCCAACACATAGCAGTAGGAGATGCTGTCCAAACGTTCCAGCTCGTCTGGGGCGTCGGCGTCTAGCTCTGCGAGTCTGAGGAACAGTTTCGAGAGCTTCCAGCCCTCGTCGAGGGACGGCAGTAGTTCTGCCTTCATAGGTGCCAGATCCGCCACAGGCAGGAGCTTCACCAGGAGCCACGCACACTCAGGATCTCCCCACTCAGGCCATGCGGCCACGATGGCGGAAACATCAGGAACCTTGTCTTTGTCGACCAGCTTGTAACCTCGACGTCGAATGCCGACGAAACGAGAGCGAAGGAACGTCTTTTGGATCAATCGCCGCTTGTTTCGAGGGAGAGTCGGGCAGAGCGAAGAAAGCGAGTAGGTGAATCGCCCCGGATTTCCTAGACACCCGTGAGCCGTTGGGAATGGCGTCGTTCGAACTCGACCGGCGAAGTGTCGCCGGCGGTGCCGTGGCG
>NZ_JAVDXV010000019.1:0-2452 GCF_031458115.1 Roseateles asaccharophilus
GTAAGCAGCCAGGGAACACATGTTGATCTGACCGTGCCTCGGTAGTGAACATCTGTCCGCTTAGAAGGAGGCGGACACGTGAACACTTATGGGGTCGATCTGATGGGCCGGCGTCGTCGGCGGCGGCACACGGCGGAGTTCAAGGCGGCGGTCATCGAGGAATGCCTCAAGCCCGGCGTATCCATCGCGGCCGTGGCGCTGGCGCACAGCCTGAACGCCAACATGCTGCGCAAGTGGGTCATCGACGCTGAGCACAAGACCATCGCCCCGCCGGTGAACGCGCCCGCTGAGCCCGAGCCGCCGGCGATGCCGCCGCCGACCTTCATCCCATTGGCGTTGCCCGCGCCGACGGTGGACGGTGAGATTCGCATCGAGCTGCAGCGCGCTGGCACGGTCATCAAACTGGTCTGGCCCGCTGCGGCGGCGCGGGACTGTGCCGCCTGGCTGAGGGACTGGCTTCGATGATCCGCGTGGACGCGGTCTGGCTATGCACCCAGCCGATGGACATGCGTGCCGGCACCGACACGACGCTGGCGAAGGTGGTGCAGGTCTTCGGCTCAGCCCGCCCTCACCACGCCTACGTCTTTGCCAACAAGCGATCGACCCGTCTGAAGGTGTTGGTGCACGATGGCATCGGCATCTGGCTGGCCGCGCGCCGGTTGCACCAGGGCCGCTTCACCTGGCCAGGCGGCGGCTGTGGCGCGCCGCAGTCCCTGACCCGTGAGCAACTGGATGCCCTCGTGCTGGGCCTGCCGTGGCAGCGCATCGGCGAGGCCGGCGTGATCGGCCTGACATGAGCCCAAGGCAATCGGTGCGTGCGCCGATGGTCAGCATGCCTGGTGCTGCGCACACTGGCCTCAATGCTTGCAGACCCGCCCATCTCTGCCGAAGAACTTGCCGCGCTGCAAGCGGCGGGCCTTGGTGAGGTCGGCGCCAAGCTGCTTCGCCGCATCGAGCACGACAGGCAGGAGATCGACCGGCGCGACGTGAAGCTGGAGAAGCTCTCGTTCGAGATCGCTCAGCTGAGGCGCCTGAAGTTCGGCAAGAAGAGCGAGCAGCTCGATGCCGAACAACGCGCACTGTTCGACGAGGCCGTGGACGCCGACATCGCCGCGGCCGAAGCGCAGCTTCAAGAACTGCTGGGCAAGAAGAAGCCCCCGGCAACGCCTGGCGAACGTCCCAAGCGCGCCACCTTGCCGGCGAATCTGCAGCGCGTGGACCGCCACCACGAACCCGAGAACACCACTTGCGCGTGCGGCTGTTCCCTCAAGCGTATCGGCGAGGACATCAGCGAGAAGCTGGACTACACGCCGGGCGTGTTCACGGTCGAGCGTCACATCCGCGGCAAGTGGGCCTGCGCGCGGTGCCGCGCGTTGACCCAGGCGCCGGTTCCAGCCGAGATCATCGACAAGGGCATCCCCACCTCCGGGCTGCTGGCCCAGGTGCTGGTCGCCAAGTACGCGGACCACCTCCCGCTGTACCGCCAGGAAGCCATCTTCGGCCGTGCCGGCGTCGCAGTCCCGCGCTCAACCCTGGGCGCCTGGATCGGCGTGTGTGGCCTGCGTCTGCAGCCCCTGGTCGATGCGCTGAAGGCACACATCCTGGCCTGCAAGGTCGTGCATGCCGACGAGACGCCGGTGGCCATGCTGGCGCCCGGCACCGGCAAGACGCATCGCGCCTACCTGTGGGCCTATGCCGCGGGTGCGTTCGAGCCCTTGCGCGCTGTCGTCTACGACTTCACCGCGTCCAGAGCCGGCGAGCACGCCAGAGCCTTCCTCGGCGACTGGCACGGCAGTCTCGTGTGCGACGACTACACCGGCTACAAGGCCAGCTTCGCGCTGGGCGTGACCGAGGCCGGCTGCATGGCCCATGCGCGGCGCAAGTTCGTCGAGCTGCACGAGGCCAACAAGAGCACCATCGCGGCGGCGGCCATCGACCTCATCGGCCAGTTGTACGGCATCGAGCGTGAGGTGAAGCTGCTCAGTGCGCAGCAGCGGCTGCACGAGCGACGAACACGAGCGGGGCCCATCGCCAAGGCGCTGCACGACTGGCTCCTCGCGCAGCGCGGCAAGATCACGGACGGCACCGCCACGGCCAAGGCCATCGACTACAGCCTCAACCGCTGGGCGGCGCTCACGCGCTACCTGGATGACCCGGCGCTGCCGATCGACAACAACCACGACGAACAGCAAATCCGCCCCTGGGCGACGGGGCGCAAGAACTGGCTGTTCGCGGGAACGCTGTTGGCGGGGCAGCGCGCCGCGGCCATCATGAGCCTGATCCAGTCAGCCAAGCTCAACGGGCATGACCCGTATGCCTACCTGAAGGACGTTCTGCAGCGGCTGCCGACACAACGGGCCTGCGCAATCGACGAGTTGCTGCCTCATCACTGGGTGCCAGCCATCTGACCGAACGCTCTGCAGCGGTCAACATGTGTTCGCTGGCTGCTTAC
>NZ_JAVDXV010000020.1:0-1144 GCF_031458115.1 Roseateles asaccharophilus
TGAATCGACCCGGGTTCAGTAGACATCTTCGAGCCTCAAACTGAGGCCCAATCGGAGGTGCCATGCAGAGCAAGCAACCCTACCCAGAAGAATTCAAGATCGAGGCGGTCAAGCAGATCACGGAACGAGGCCACCGAGTGGCCGACGTGTCCGCGCGGATCGGCGTCAGCCAGCACAGCTTGTACAAGTGGATCAAGGCGCACTCGACGCCGGCGCCCGAACGGCAGGCGCAGGTCTCGCAGGCCGAGGAACTGCGGCGGTTGAAGGTCGAGCTGCGACGCGTGACCGAGGAGCGCGACATCCTAAAAAAGGCCGCCGCGTACTTTGCCAAGCAGTCCGGGTGAGGTACGCGTTCATCAAGGCGCACGAGACCCAGCACGGCGTGCGACGCATGTGCAAGGTGATGCAGGTCCACCCCAGCGGCTACTACGCGTGGAAGGCCGAGCCGCAGAGCCCACGGTCCAAGGACGACCAGCGCCTCAGCGGCCTGCTCAAACAGGCATGGCTGGAGAGCGGCGGCGTGTACGGCTATCGCAAGCTGACGCTGGACATGCGCGACCTCGGCGAGCGCTGCGGCAAGCACCGCGTGGCGCGACTGCTCAAGCTCGAAGGGCTGCGCTCGCAGACGGGCTACCGCCGCCGTCCCGGCATGCGCGGCGGCAAGCCTGCAGTGGTGGCGCCCAATCACCTGCAGCGCCAGTTCATCGTTGCCGAGCCCAACCAGTCCTGGGTGACCGACATCACCTACATCCGCACGCATGAGGGCTGGCTGTACCTAGCGGTCGTGGTGGACCTGTTCTCGCGCCAGGTGGTGGGCTGGTCGATGGGCAGTCGCATCGATACCGGCTTGGTGCTGGATGCACTGCTGATGGCGTTATGGCGGCGCCAGCCCAAGCAGGCCGTCACGGTGCATTCCGACCAGGGGTGTCAGTTCACCGGCCATGAGTGGCAGACCTTCCTGCGTGACCACAACCTGGTCAGCAGCATGAGTCGGCGCGGCAACTGCCACGACAACGCCGTGGCCGAGAGCTTCTTCCAGTTGCTCAAGCGCGAGCGCATCCGCAGGCAGGTCTACGCCACGCGCAATGACGCCCGTGCCGACGTCTTCAACTACATCGAGATGTTCTACAACCCCAAGCGGCGC